>NZ_KB894093.1 GCF_000374305.1 Actinomadura flavalba DSM 45200
GCGCCGCCCGCGTGGGGGTGGGCGGAGGCGTTGCGGGCCGTCGCCGAGGTGGTGCCGCCACCGGACGAAGCGGCTGCGCTGTTGTCGGACGTCCCGCCCGCCGCGTCCGAGGGAGGACGGTTCCGGCTGCACCGCTCGGTGTGGGCGTGGCTGGACGAGGCCGCGCGAACGCGCCCGCTCGTGGTCATGCTGGACGACCTGCACTGGGCCGACGCGGAGACGCTCGCGCTGCTGTCCGCCGTGAACGACGCGCCGTTGCTGCTCGTCGCGGCCTACCGGCCCGGCGAGATCGAGGACCGTCTCACCGGCGCCCTCGCCGTGCTGGCCCGTCGGGCGCCGCTGCGGCTCGCGCTGTCAGGGCTGCCCGCGCCCGACGTGGCACGGCTGGTGGCGGCCGAGGCCGCCGTGCCGGTGGACGCCGCGACGCTCACCGCGCTCACCGAACGCACCGGCGGCAACCCCTTCTATGTACGGGAGAGTGCCCGGCTGCTGGCGGGCGAAGGGCGGCTCGTCGCGCTCGCCGAAGTCCCCGAAGGCGTGCGCGACGTGCTCCGGCGACGGCTCGCCCGGCTGCCCGAGCCGTCCGTCGCGGTGCTGCGTCTCGCCGCGCTGGCCGGGGCCGAGAGCGCCGTCGAACCGCTGGTCGAGGCCGCCGACAGCGACGCCGACGGCGTCCTGGACGCGCTGGAGGACGGCATCGCCGCCGGGCTGCTGGGCGAGCCGTCCCCGGGCCGGGTCAGGTTCGAGCACGCGCTGGTCCGGGACACGCTGATCGCGGACCTGAGCGGGCTTCGCCGCCGCCGCATGCACGCCCGGCTGGCCGCCGCGCTGGAACGGCACACGCCGGCCGACGTGACGGCGCTCGCCCACCACTACGCGCGCGCCGCGTCGCCCGCGACCGCCGGGCGGGCCGTCGCGTACGGGACACGCGCGGCGGCGCTCGCCGAGGACAGGTACGCCCACGAGACCGCGGCGGCCCTGCTCACGCAGGCTTTGGAGGCGTTCGAGCGGACGCCGGACGCCACCGACGCGCGCCGCGTCGAACTCCTCGGCCTGCTGCTGCGCGCCCAGGCACGCGCCGGGGACATCATCGCGGCCCGCGCCACCCGGGCGCGCGCCGTCACCGTCGCCGGTGACCGCGACGACCTGCTCATCGCGGCGTTCACAGCGTGGACCGAGCCGACGTCGTGGCAGGCACGCCAGTACGACGAGGTGGACGCGGCCGCCGTCGCCGCGCTCACCCGCCTCCTCGCCCGGGACGACCTGACGCCTGGCGACCGCTTCTGGCTGCTGGACGCCTACACGGTCGAGCTGGCGGGCGAGGGCGACCCGTCCGCGCTCGCCGCGAACGAGGAGGCGACCGCGCTCGCCGCACGGCTCGGCGATCCGCGCCTGCGCGCGCAGGCGGCCATGCGACGGGCGCACGAGCTGCCCCGCCACGATGGTGCGGAGCTGGAGCGTCTGAGCCGCGAGCTGCGCGATATCGGCATGGAGCACGAGCTGCCGGTGTTCGCGTGGTCGGGCACCGTCAACCTCGCCACGGCCGCCGTCGTCACTGGCGATCCGGACACCGTGCGGCGCCTGGTCCCGGAGGCGGGCGCACTGGCACGCCGCTACGGCCTGGCGGACGCGGCGCTGGTCACCGACATCGCGTCGGCGGCGCTGGCGCACGTCGCGGGCGACTTCGCCGAGTCCGACCGGCTGTACCGGGAGGCCGCCACCGCGATGATCGCGCAGGGCTCCCCGCACGGCGCGGGCTTCCTCCTGCTCGCCCGAGCCACCCTGGCCGACTCGCAGGGACGTCTGGCGCTACCGCTCGACCTCACCTCCCCGGCCGATCCGCCGGAACTGGCCGCCGCTCTCCGCACACTGACCGGCACGCCCATCGCCGCCGACGTGCGCGCCGCCGCAGGCGAACCCCCCGGCCCGCTGCCGCGCCTCAAGCCCGATTATCTCTTCACCGTCTTCGCCGCCTTCCGCGCGATGTCCGCCATCCGTCACGGCGACCGCCCCACGGCCGCCGCCCTCTACACCGCCCTCCTCCCCTTCCGCGAGGGCCCACCCGCCGGCCTCGAAAGCCTCTCCATCGCCACCCGCCCCGTCGCCCACACCCTCGGCGACCTCTCCCTCTACCTGGGCGAGGACCCCACCCCCCACTACACCCGCGCCCTCGAAATCTCCCGCCTCTGGCACTCCCCCCACTGGACGACAGCCGCCGAGAACGCCCTGAAGACGCTCTGATCCGCACCCCGCACCCCGCACCCCGCACCCCGCACCCCGCACCCCGCACCCCGCACCCCGCACCCCGCACCAACCACGACACACGAATGCGTCGGGCTCAAGAGAAGGGCGGCGACCGGGGTGAAGTAGTCCGAGAACGACCGTAGGGAGGGGTGATTCGGTGGGGCTGAGGTAGTGGGCGGGGGGCTTCGGGCACGTTTCCGGGTGCCCGAACCGCGCGTGAGTAAGTTGACGAGCGGTGAAGCCGAGGCGGGCGCGAGGCTCCCCGGCCCGGACGCGAAGCGACGCCGCACCGGCGAAGTGCCGATCGGGCCCGAGCCGAGTGCGCTGACCGGTGGCGATGCCAAGCCGGAGGCGAGACTCACCGCCTGGAGCGCGAAGTGACGCCGCACCCGCGAAGTGCCGGACAGGGCCGAGCCGTCAGGCGTGGACTGTAGGCCGGAGCCTCGGGGACACGGCCTAGGGTGGCCGGTATGGGGATGGAGACGACGGCTGAGGCGCCCGTGCCGGTGCGGACCGTGTTGCAGGCGGTCGGAGGCTGGATCGGGAAGCTGGGACGGATCTGGGTCGAGGGGCAGATCACCGAGCTGAACGTGCGGGGCGGGACCGCCTACATGACGCTGCGCGACCCCGTCGCGAACATGTCCGTGCGGGTCGTGGGAGCGCGGGGGCTCGTCGAGGCGGGCGGCCCGGCCGTGGCGGACGGAGCGCGCGTCGTCGTGCACGCGAAGCCCGACTTCTGGGTGAACCGCGGGTCGTTCTCGCTCAGCGCCATCGAGATCCGGCCGGTAGGGGTGGGGGAACTGCTCGCGCGGCTGGAGCGGCTCAAGCAGACGCTCGCCGCCGAGGGGCTGTTCCGACCCGAGCGCAAGCGGGCGCTGCCGTTCCTCCCGGGACGCGTCGGGCTGATCTGCGGACGGAACTCCGACGCCGAACACGACGTGCTGCAGAACGCCCGGCGGCGATGGCCTGCGGTGGCGTTCCAGGTGGAGAACACCGCCGTGCAGGGACGGCACGCCGTGCGCGAGGTGATGGAGGCCCTGCGTACGCTCGACGCCGACCCCGAGATCGAGGTCATCATCGTCACCCGGGGCGGCGGCTCCATGGAGGACCTGCTGCCGTTCTCGGACGAGGCGCTGGTACGCGCCGTCGCCGCCGCCCGCACGCCCGTCGTCAGCGCGATCGGGCACGAGCAGGACAGCCCGCTGCTCGACCTCGTCGCCGACGTGCGCGCCTCCACCCCGACCGACGCCGCCAAGCGGACCGTGCCGGACGTGCGCGAGCAGCTCCAGCTCGTCCGGCAACTGCGGGACCGGGGACGGCGCGTCATCGCGGGCGGTCTCGACCGGGAGACCGCCTGGCTGGGGCACGTCCGCTCGCGCCCGGCGCTGGCCGACCCGGTCCGCGAGGTGGAGCGCCAGGCCGAGCACGTGGACGCCCTGCGCGACCGCACCCGACGCTGCCTGGCGGGTGCGCTGGACCGCGCGGCCGACGAACTGTCGCACACCCGCGCGCGCCTGCTGGCCCTCTCCCCCGCCGCCACCCTGCGACGCGGCTACGCGATCGTCCAGCGTGACGACGACGGCGTCGTCCGCTCGGCGGCCGACCTCACCCCCGGCGACCCGCTGCGCATCCGCCTCGCCGAAGGCCGCCTCACGGCCACCGTCGACGACCTGCACCCCGAAACCACAGACGAACACGACCCCTCCCGGGCATCTCGCTGACCTCTGCGCCCCATCGTGGAGCACATCGCGTCACGACAAGTGACCGAAGGTGATTCTGTGGATAACGGCGAGGCCCGGCCGGAAGCGGGTCATGCTCCGGCCGGGCCTGTGGCGTCGGGGCCGCGGGTCAGACCGCCGCGTCGAAGTTGATCGCGCTGTACGCGCGAAGTTTGTTGAGCTGGTGCTCGCTGGAGACCGCGCGCACCGTGCCGCTGCGCGAGCGCATGACGAGCGAGTGCGTGGTCGCGATGCCCTTGCCGAAGCGCACGCCGTCCATCAGCTCGCCGTCGGTGATGCCGGTCGCCGCGAAGAACGCGTCCTCGGACGTGACGAGGTCGCTCGTGGTCAGGACGCGGGACAGGTCGTGCCCGGCGTCGATGGCCTTCGCGCGCTCGGCGTCGTCCTGCGGCCACAGCCGGCCCTGGATGACGCCGCCGAGCGCCTTGATCGCGCAGGCCGCGATGATGCCCTCGGGGGTGCCGCCGATGCCGAGCAGCAGGTCGACGCCCGTCCCCGCGCGGGCCGCCATGATGGCGCCGGCGACGTCGCCGTCCAGGATGAATTTGATGCGGGCGCCCGCCTCGCGGACCTCCTTGACGATGCCCTCATGGCGCGGCCGGTCGAGGATGACGACGGTCACGTCCTCCACGGACGAGCCCTTCGCCTTCGCCACGGCGCGCACGTTGTCGGCGATGGGCCGTTCGATGTCGACGACGTCGGCCGCCTCCGGCCCGGTGACGAGCTTCTCCATGTAGAACACGGCCGACGGGTCGTACATCGACCCGCGCGGCGCCACCGCCAGGACGGCGATCGCGTTGTTCATGCCGAGGGCCGTCAGCCTGGTGCCGTCGACCGGATCGACGGCGACGTCGCACTCGGCGCCGCTGCCGTCACCGACGTGCTCGCCGTTGTAGAGCATGGGCGCGTTGTCCTTCTCGCCCTCGCCGATCACGACGACGCCCTGCATCGACACGGTGTTGATGAGCTGCCGCATGGCGTTGACGGCCGCGCCGTCCGCGCCGTTCTTGTCACCCCGGCCGACCCAGCGGGCGGCGGCCATCGCGGCGGCCTCGGTGACCCGGACGAGTTCGAGCGCCAGGTTGCGGTCCGGCGCCGCGGGCTCGGTCGTGAGCGGCGAGGAGACGGTCAGTTCGTCGGACATGGCGTGGCGCCCCTTCGTCGGTGTGACACGAATTCTCTGTTCGCGCCGCTGGGCTCGCCAAATTGGTCGAGACCAGAGCGCGCACGCCCAGACGGGCGCGGATTTCCCTGCGGGTGCGGTACGGGGATCGTCTCCCACCTCCGTAGGGCGTAATCTCAGCACTCATGAGCAGCGACATCACCGTCCCGTCCGGCGACGTGGACGCGGCGGGCAGCGCACCGCGCACGTCCGACCGCGGCGCCGCCACCCGCAACGCCCTGCTGAGCGCGGCGCGGGAGGTGTTCTGCGAGGCGGGCTTCGCGCAGGCCGCCGTCACCGACATTGTGGCGAAGGCTGGAGCCAGCGTCGGCAGTCTTTACCATCACTTCAACGGCAAGGCCGACCTGTACCTCACGCTGTTCGACGAGTTCCAGGTCCGCCAGCAGGAGCGCACCCGCGACGCGATCACCCGCGTCCGGGAGGCCGGCGAGACCGACCCGATGCGCCAGTTCATCGCGGGCGCGGGCGCCTACCTGGACGGCAGCCTCGCCGAGCGCGACGTCGCGCGGCTGTTCATCTCCGGCGACGGTCCGCCCGGTTTCGACCGCGTCATGCGCAAGCGCCTGAGCCGGTGGGCGCGCCGCAACGCGGCGCTGTTCAACACGGCCGACGGGGGCGTCGACGAAGCGCTCGTCATCGTGCTGACGGGCGCCATGGCGGGGGCCGTCTCGGAGGTCGCGATGAGCGACGACGACGCGGCGTCCCGGCGGCTGGCCGCCGACGTCATGGCGATCGTCGCGACGATCCGCAACCCCGGTGCGGAGCAGCGCTGACCGTGCGCGATCCTGGAGGGGTGAGCGAAACGACCCCGGCCTCCGCGACGCGGTCGGCCGACCAGGCCCCGCCGAGCGCCGACGCACCGCAGCCCGCGTCCGGCGGCCGTCCGACCGTGCAGGTCGCGCCGGGCGTGTACAAGCGGCTGACCGGCGGGCCGTTCGGTTTCGCGATGGCGATGCTGGCGTGCCTGCTGATCGTCGGCGTGATCTACCTGATCACCCCGCGCAGCGACAACGACGTGCTGCCCACGGTCGACTACTCCGACCAGCTCTTCACGATGCGGGCGGCGGCGCCGTTCCCCGTGCACGCGCCGGAGGGGCTGGCGCCGGGCTGGCGGCCGACGAGCTCGCGCGTCACCGGGCTGGCCGCCGACGGCGGCGACAAGGTGGCGTGGCATCTCGGCTTCCTGACGCCGTCCGGCCGGTACGCGGCGCTGGAGCAGAGCAACGAGAAGCCCGGCGACTACATCCCGCGCATGACCAACAGCCGGGCGCCGACGGGCGCCGAGGAGGTCGCGGGCGCGACCTGGCAGAAGTACCACCGCAAGGACAAGGGCGCGAACTCCTACGCGCGGACGCTGCCGAACGGCGTCAGCCTCGTCGTCACCGGCAACACCGGGTACGAGGAACTGGCCGTGCTGGTGAAATCGCTGCGGGAGCAGCCCAAGCAGCCGACGGCGAACACGGGTTCCTGACGCGGCGCGGCCCGGCTCAGAAGGGGGCGGGCCCGTCGGTGTTCTCGGGACCGGCCATGGCGGCGGCGAGCCGTGCCCGCGCGCCCTCCAGCCACTCCTCGCACACTTCGGCGAGCCGTTCGCCGCGCTCCCACAGCGTGAGGGACTCCTCCAGCGTCAGCCCACCGGACTCCAGCCGCTTCACGACGTCGGTGAGCTGGTCGCGCGCCTGCTCGTAGCTCAGCTTCTCATCGGACACCCGGCCACCCTACGCCGTCACACCGACGTCGGGACGTCCCCGGGCGTCACCGACGGTTATCCACAGAATGACGTTCGGCCTCGGACGGGGGGCCTGTTCGCGAGAAGGTGGGAAGTGCCGGGGCCGTCGGCGTCCGTGTGGACGGCGGTGTCAGCCGCCTCGGCCGAGGCGGTTGCGCATGCGGGAGCGGAGGGTGCGTTTGGGGGCGCGGGCCTGGATGGAGCCGAACAGGAGGGTGCCGTTGATCTCGATGGTGGGGCCGTCGGGCACGGGGCGGTGGCGGAGTTCGCGGGTGCTGAGGACGGAGCGGCCGGTGACGTTGACGCGGGTGCCCTCGGGGATGAGCAGCCGGACGCGGCCCGCGAGGACGAGGGAGTCGACGACGATGTGACGGCGTTGCAGGACGGCGTCGCGGAGGTCGAGTTCGACGGTGCCGAACAGCGCGAACAGCGGCAGCTTCACCGGGACGACCCAGCGGCCCTCGCGGCGGGTGCGGCCGAACATGACCGACACGGGCTTGTCGTCGACGAGGATCGGCTGCGCCTCGCGCGGGCTGAGGTCACCGGTGATGCCGGTGAGTTCGCCGAGGGTGCGGGCGGCGTAGGCGCGGGTGGTGCGCTCGGCGTGCTCGTCCATGGTGATGCGGCCGTCGGCGAGCGCCTCGCCGAGGACGGTGACGACGCGTTCGCGGTCGGCGTCGGAGGCGCGCAGCTCGCTGACGCGCCGGACCCGGTTCCCGGGCGGCCTGCTGGACGTGTCCACGCCCTCCACAGTAACGGCCGGAGCGCCCGCGACGGCAGTCCGGAAGATTGAGCATTGACCGGGATGGGGGCGAAGCCTACGCTCACCTGAATCTTCTTCACGTTATGGCAGTGCCGAACCGGAAGGACCTCGCCAGATGACGGGTCGCTCAACCGCGGGAACCAGGGCCCGCAGCGCGCGCGGCGCCGCCTACGCCGCCTTCGCCGTCCAGGGCCTCTGCTTCGCCGCCCTGGTCAGCCGCGTCAACCAGATCCGCGACGCGCACGGGATGACCGACGACCAGATCAACATCGTCGTCCTCTGCGTGCCGATCATCGCGGGACTGGGCAGCGCCGTCGCCGCGCCGCTGATGGGCCGGTTCGGCAGCGGGCCGGTGCTGCGCGCGTCGCAGCCCGCCGTCTGCCTGACGATCCTGGCCGTCGGACTGTCCGGTTCGTCCAACCTCGCGCTGTACGTGGCGGTGGGGGCGTTCGGCTTCTTCGTCGGCGCGGTGGACGCGTCGATGAACGCGCAGGCCGTGACGTCCGAACGCGCCTACGGCGTCAGCATCCTCACCGGGTTCCACGCCCTGTGGAGCGCCGCAGCCGGGCTCGGCGCCGTATGGGCGTGGGTCGCGAACACCCACCTGTTCCCCGAGGACGTGCACCGGTCGCTCGCGGCCGGGTTCGCGATCCCCGCCGCGCTCGGCATCGCGGTGTCGCTGGCCACGGGCTTCCGCCTCTACCGCAAGGACGAGGAGGTCACCCTCCCCGAGAGCGGGGAACTGAAGGCGGCGGCGCGGAGCGTCCCGTGGCGGCCCGTGCTCGTCATCGGCGTCGCCATGGCGTGCTTCTACCTGGCCGACTCGATGCTGTCGAACTTCGGCACGCTGTTCTTCGACACCGACCTCGGCGCCGCGAGCGTCGCGCCGCTCGGCCTGGCCGCCTACCAGGTCGCGATGGTCGCGAGCCGCGCCGTGGCCGACTTCGCCGTCCGGCGGTGGGGCGCGACGCTCGTCGTGCGGGCCGGGACGGCGGCGGGCGGCCTCGGGCTGCTGCTGGTCGTCGTGGCGCCGAACGCTCCGGTCGCGATCGCCGGGTTCTTCGTGACGGGCCTCGGCCTGTGCGTGGTGGCGCCGATCTCGTTCTCGGCGGCGGGCAAGGCCGACCCGTCCGGCCTCGGCATCGCGGTGGCCAGGGTGAACATCTTCAACTATGTCGGGTTCGTGTTCGGCGCGATCGTCGTGCTGATCATCCAGCCGATGGCGAGCTACCAGCTCGCCTACGCGGTCCCGGCGGTTCTCACCCTGGTGATCATCGCCCTGGCCCGAGGCTTCGAACCGGCCGACGCACCCCGCCCACAACCGGCGCCACCGGTAGCCGAACGCCCGGTCGCCTGACCCCGCGCCCACAGGCGTGCGCCTTGGGCGCGCGTTTGAGGGCTTGCCTCGGGGTTGCGGTTCGGAGCGGGGCGTGGGGGCGATGGGGCAGTCATCGGTGCCCGTGTTGGGGCGGGTGCGGGGTTGGCTTGGGTGCTCGCCTGGTGTGGGGATGACGGACGTCGGGCCGTCCCGGGTGGTTCGGGGCGGCCCGACGGGTGGATCGGTCGGCTAGCTGTCTTCGGCCAGGGCTACCACCGCGTTCTCCCCCGCCACCTGGGCCTCCTGGGGGGACATGTCGGCGGCGGCCTGGCCGAGTGCGGTCAGGGCCGCGTCGGCCGCCGCCCTGAGCGTCACGGCATGTTCCTGTGCGCGGTCGAGATCACCGAGACCCACACAGTCGAACGACACCTGGGCGTCGTGCGCCGCCATCTTGAGCTGCCGGGCGGCCTCGTCCAGACTCATTCGCCCCTCCTTCGCCATTGAACCGCTGTATTACCCGGGCGCACGGGGAGTAACCACCCGGCCGAGGATTTCCACCGCGTTCATCAGTGCGGACGTGGGAACGCCGCCGTAGCCGAGGACGAGCGCGGCCGGAGCGGACGCCGCCCGCCCCGGCGACCACAGCTCCGCGGCACCGGACACGACGACCCCCCGGGCCGCCGCGCCCGCGACGACGTCGGCCTCGGCGCGGCCGGGCGGCAGCTCGACGTACAGGTGCAGACCCGCCGAGACGCCGTGCACGCGCGCTCCCGGCAGGTGCTCCGCCAGCACGGCCACCAGCGCGTCGCGGCGCGCCCGGTAGCGGCGGCGCAGCACGCGCAGGTGCCGGTCGTGGGCGTCGCCCTCCAGCAGCCTGGCGAAGGCGAGCTGGTCCGGGGTCGCGCCGCCGAGGTCGGTGCGGGCGCGGTGCTCGCGCAGCGCGGCCGCGACGGGCGGGGGCGCGACGGTCCAGCCGAGCCGCAGCCCCGGCGCGAGCGCCTTACTGACCGAGCCGAGCAGCACGACGTGGCCGGGCGCCATGCCCTGCAAGCAGCCGACGGGTTCGCGGTCGTAGCGGAACTCGGCGTCGTAGTCGTCCTCCAGGACGATCCCGCCGGTGTCGCGCGCCCAGGCGAGCAGCGCGGCGCGCCGGGCCGGGGAGAGCACGACGCCGGTCGGGTACTGGTGCGCGGGGGTGACGAGCACGGCCCGCGCCGGGGTGGCGGCGAGCGCGGCGACGTCCAGACCCTCGCCGTCCACCGGGACGGGGATCAGCTCGGCCCCGGTGGCGCGCAGCAGCGGGAGCTGCCGTTCGCTCGTCGGGTCCTCGACGGCGAGCGGGACGTTCCCGTGCCGGACGAGCTGCGTCACGACGGCGGAGAGCCCGTGCGCGACACCGTTGACGACGGTGACGTCGTCCGGCCCGGCGACGGCCGCCCGGACCCGCCCGAGGTATCCGGCGAGCGCGACGCGCAGCGCCCGCGCCCCCGCCGGATCGGGGTAGGCGAGCAGTTCGCCGTGCGGCGCCTCCCGCAGCACGCCCCGCAACGCCCCGAGCCACGCGCCCCGGGGGAACGCGGACAGATCAGGCTGCCCGGGCCGCAGGTCCGCCACGGTCGAGGACGGGGGGTCCGGCCGTGCCGGTGGAGCGGTCGGCCAGGCGGCGAGGTCGGCCGTCGGGGCGGGTGCGCCCGGGAGGGAGGGGGAGGGGGCGACGCGGGTGCCGTCGCCTCGGCGGGACAGGAGCGTGCCCTCGGCGCGGAGCTGTTCGTAGGCCGTGACGACGACGCCGCGTGAGACGGCGAGGTCGGCGGCCAGGTCGCGGGTGGACGGCAGGCGCGCCCCGGCGGGCAGGCGTCCGGAGCGCACCGCGTCGCGCAGCGCGGCGACGATCTGCGCGGACAGTCCGCCCCGCCCCCGGTCGATCTCCAGATGCAGTTCCGCCACCGATGCCTCCGCCCTGCACCGCGCTCGGCCGAACCGGCGGGCGGGCGCGAGGGTTTGGTCCTGTTCAGACGCAGTGTATTGGCCCTGTTGAAAGGACCATCGGGTTCCTAGCGTGCTCGGCATGGATACTTCTTCGCGTCGCGGGGTCATGGGTGCCGCCCTGGCGATGTTCCTCGTGGGGACGCTGACGGCCGTCTCCGGCGCCATCTCGGCCTATCCGCTGCTCGGCGGCCAGGCGGTGCGTTACGCGGTGGCTGCTGCGGCGCTGTGGGTCGTGGTGCGGCGGTCCCGGCTCGCTCCGGTGCGGGTGCGGGCCCGGGAGTGGGCGCAGCTCGCGGTGCTGGCCGCGACCGGGCTCGCGTTGTTCAACGTCTGCGTCGTCGGGGCCACGCGGGAGACGAGCGCGGCGGCGGTCGGGACGGTGATCGCCACGGTGCCGGTCGTCCTGGCCGTGGCGGCGCCGATGCTGCGCGGCGGGCGGCCCGCGCGGACGGTGCTGACCGGCGCCGTCGTCGTGACGGGCGGCGCGGCTCTGTCGGCGGGACTGGGCGGCGGGTCGGTGCGCGGGCTGCTGTTCGCGCTGGGGGCGCTTGCCGGGGAGGTGTGCTTCTCGCTGCTGGCCGTGCCGCTGCTCCCCCGGCTCGGGCCGCTGCGCGTCTCGGCGTACACGGCGACGCTCGCGACGCCGATGCTGCTCGTCGCGGGGATCGCCGTGGACGGCGCGGACGTGCTGCGCGTCCCCACGGCCGCCGAGGCGGCGGGCCTCGGCTACCTCGCGCTGATCGTCACGACCGTCGCGTTCGTCCTCTGGTACGACGCCCTCGGCCGCATCGGCGCCGACCGCGCCGGGCTGTTCGCCGGGATCGTCCCGGTGAGCGCCGTGCTGACCGCCGCGCTGCTCGGGCAGGGCGCCCCCACCGCCGCCGAGGCGGCGGGCGCGGTGCTGGTCACCGCAGGAGTCCTGCTCGGACTGTCACCGGGGCGCCGTACCCTTGG
The DNA here is from genome assembly GCF_000374305.1 of Actinomadura flavalba DSM 45200. Lineage (GTDB taxonomy): Bacteria > Actinomycetota > Actinomycetes > Streptosporangiales > Streptosporangiaceae > Spirillospora > Spirillospora flavalba. The sequence goes on from NZ_KB894093.1 coordinate 11,920, forward strand.
TGCGGCTCTAGAGGAAGAAGGCGTGAGGGTGTGATGGCGGACTTCTCGTATACCGACCTGCTGCCGCTCGGTACGGACGACACCGACTACCGGCTGCTGACCAGCGAGGGCGTGTCCACGTTCGAGGCGGGTGGGCGCACCTTCCTCCAGGTCGAGCCGGAGGCGCTGCGGCTGCTCACCGAGACGGCCATGCGCGACATCTCGCACCTGCTGCGGCCCGCCCACCTGGCGCAGCTCCGCCGCATCCTCGACGACCCTGAGGCCAGCCCGAACGACCGTTTCGTCGCGCTCGACCTGCTGAAGAACGCGGGCATCGCGTCCGGCGGCGTGCTGCCCATGTGCCAGGACACCGGCACCGCGATCGTCATGGGCAAGCGCGGCCAGCACGTCCTGACCGACGGCCGCGACGAGGAGCACCTGTCGCGCGGCGTCTACGACGCCTACACCAAGCTGAACCTGCGGTACTCGCAGATGGCGCCGGTCACCATGTGGGACGAGAAGAACACCGGCACCAACCTGCCCGCCCAGATCGAGCTGTACGCGGCGCCCGGCGACGCCTACAAGTTCCTGTTCATGGCCAAGGGCGGCGGCAGCGCGAACAAGTCCTTCCTCTACCAGGAGACCAAGGCCGTCCTGAACCCCAGGCGGATGCTGACCTTCCTGGAGGAGAAGATCCGCTCGCTGGGCACGGCCGCGTGCCCGCCGTACCACCTGGCGATCGTCGTGGGCGGCACGTCCGCCGAGTACGCGCTGAAGACGGCCAAGTACGCCTCCGCGCACTACCTCGACACGATCCCGGCCGAGGGTTCGCCGCTCGGGCACGGGTTCCGCGACGTCGAGCTGGAGCAGCAGGTGTTCGAGCTGACGCAGCGGCTCGGCATCGGCGCCCAGTTCGGCGGCAAGTACTTCTGCCACGACGTCCGCGTGGTCCGGCTCCCCCGGCACGGCGCGTCCTGCCCGGTGGCGATCGCGGTGTCGTGCAGCGCCGACCGGCAGGCCCTCGCCAAGATCACCGCCGAGGGCGTGTTCCTGGAGCGGCTGGAGACCGACCCGGCCCGCTACCTGCCCGAGACGACCGAAGAGCAGCTCGACGGCGACGTCGTCCGCATCGACCTCAACCGCCCGATGGACGAGATCCGCGCCGAGCTGTCCCGGTATCCGGTGAAGACGCGGCTGTCGCTGACGGGCCCGCTCGTCGTCGCGCGCGACATCGCGCACGCCAAGATCAAGGAGCGGCTGGACGCGGGCGAGCCGATGCCGCAGTACCTGCGCGACCACGCCGTCTACTACGCGGGCCCGGCCAAGACGCCGGAGGGCTACGCGTCGGGGTCGTTCGGCCCGACGACGGCCGGCCGCATGGACTCCTACGTCGAGCAGTTCCAGGCGGCGGGCGGCTCGCAGGTCATGCTCGCCAAGGGCAACCGGTCGCAGCAGGTCACCGACGCGTGCAAGGCGCACGGCGGTTTCTACCTCGGCTCGATCGGCGGCCCGGCGGCCCGGCTCGCGCAGGACTGCATCAAGAAGGTCGACGTCCTGGAGTACGCCGAGCTGGGCATGGAGGCGGTCTGGAAGATCGAGGTGGAGGACTTCCCCGCGTTCGTCGTCGTGGACGACAAGGGCAACGACTTCTTCGCCGACACGACCGGCCCCCTGATGACGATCGGCCGACGGTAGGGGAAACGTCGTGATCAAGACGGCCATTCGCTAAAGCGCGCCCGGTCCGGCCGGGCGCGCGGCGGCGGGCCGTCACCGCGCGGTCACCGGGCGCGGACCCGTCCCTGGATGATAAAGATTTCACCCATCTGCTCATCCGGTTGTGCGGAGTCCCAGGTTCCGGACGGGACCGCTGAGGCACGAGGTCACAGTATTGGCCCGAAAAACAAGTTCGTGCCGTGGTCTCCCCAATGACCGGACGGCCACTCCGGTATCTTTCCCCCATGTCTCAGTCAGAGCGCCTCGTGCTCGCGACGCGCTACCGGCTGGTCTCGGAAATCGGTCAGGGTGCCAACGGCATCGTCTGGCGCGGCCATGACGATCTCCTTGATCGCGCGGTGGCGATCAAGGAGCTGCGGCTCCCCGACGACCTCTCCGAGAACGAGCGCGTCGTCTTCTACCGCCGTACCCTGCGGGAGGCGCGCGCCCCGGCGCAGCTCCGCTCCACGTCGATCGTCGAGGTCTACGACGTCGTCATCGAGCAGGGCCGGCCGTGGATCGTCATGGAGCTGATCGAGGCGCCGAGTCTGGAACAGCTCATCGAGCGGTCCGGTCCGCTGCCGCCCGAGCGGGTCGGCTACATCGGGCGCAAGCTGCTGGACGCGCTCGCCGTCGCGCACCGGGCGGGGATCGTCCACCGCGACCTCAAGCCCAGCAACGTCCTGCTGGACGGCGACCGGGTCGTGCTGACCGATTTCGGACTGGCCTTCTCGTCCGGTTCGACCAGCCTGACCAAGACCGGCCATTTCATGGGTTCGCCCGCCTACGTCGCGCCCGAGGTGGCCGCCGGGGAGAAGGCGACCCCCCGCTCGGACCTGTGGTCCCTCGGCGCGACGCTGTACGCGGCGCTGGAGGGCCGTCCGCCGTTCGAGCGCGACAACGTGATGGCGACGCTCAGCGCGCTCGCCAACGAGACGCCGCCGACGCCCCGCAACGCCGGGACGCTCGGCCCCGTCGTGTCCGGGCTGCTGGAGAAGCACCCGACGCGGCGGCTCAGCCACGCCCGCGCCGTCGACCGGCTGGAGCGGGCGATGACCGCGCCGCGCTCGGCCCGCCGCAACGCCACCCCCCGGTACCGGCTGATGGCGGTGATCGCGCTGGTCGGCGCCGTCGTCGCGTCCTGCGGGATCGGCGTGACGGCGCTGGCGGTCGGCATGATGCGCGAGAGCCCCGGGACGCAGCCCACCGGGCAGCCGACGGGGCAGGCGCCGCCGACCGCCTCGACCGTTCCCGCGTCCGGCGGCGGCACGCTCGTCGTCCGCGCCCGCGCGGCCGGGTGCCGCATCTTCGTGGCCGTCCCCGGCACGACGCTGACCGTCCTGGCCAACAACGAGACGATTCCGCCCGGCGGCGCCCGCCAGTACGACCAGCCGGTCCTCAACGCCGTCGTCTACGACGCGTCGGCGTGCGAGGTCTGGGTCAACGGCCAGCGCAAACCCCTCGGCGAACCCGGCCAGCGCCGCAGCTATACCGTCCGCGCGCGCTAACAATGGCCGCGCCTTCGGCGCGGCGGGGTCAGGGCCCCTTGAGTGCCGCCTCGGAGGGCATGATCATCCTCCCTTCGGTCCGGAGGATCATGCCCTCCGAGGCGGCACGGCCCTGACCCGGTGGTGCGCGTGTATACGCACGGGTGTTGGACAGCGGGTGTGATCCGGTGTCACCGGGAATGGTCCCGGGGTGTGCGGTGCTGCACTAGGTGATCAACGGTGAGGTGGAGGTGCGGGGGCATGGCCGGGTCCGAGGGCGAATACCGGATCGAGCACGACTCGATGGGAGAGGTCCGGGTGCCGGGCGCGGCCAAGTGGCGGGCGCAGACGCAGCGGGCGGTGGAGAACTTCCCGATCTCGGGGCGGGGGCTGGAGGGGCCGCACATCGCGGCGCTCGGGCACATCAAGGCGGCCGCCGCGACGGCCAACGCCGAGCTGGGCGTGCTCGACCCGGAGATCGCCGAGGCGGTCCGGGACGCCGCGCTGGAGGTCGCCGCCGGGAAGTGGGACGACCAGTTCCCCATCGACGTGTTCCAGACCGGGTCGGGCACGTCGTCGAACATGAACGCCAACGAGGTCGTGGCGACGCTCGCGCAGGAGCGGCTGGGCCGTCCCGTGCACCCCAACGACCACGTGAACGCGTCCCAGTCGTCCAACGACGTGTTCCCGTCCTCGATCCACATCGCGGCGACGAGCGCCGTCCTGTACGACCTGATTCCGGCCCTTGAGCATCTGGAGGCGGCGCTCGGCCGCAAGGCGATCGAGTTCGGGCCGCTGGTCAAGTCGGGCCGCACGCACCTGATGGACGCGACGCCGGTGACGCTCGGGCAGGAGTTCGGCGGCTACGCGGCGCAGATCCGCGCGGGCGCCGAGCGGATGCGCGGCGTCGTCCCCCGGCTGGCCGAGCTGCCGCTGGGCGGGACGGCCGTCGGCACCGGCATCAACACTCCGCCCGGGTTCGCGGCCCGCGTCATCGCCGAGATCGCCGCCGTGACGGGCCTGCCGCTCACCGAGGCGCGCGACCACTTCGAGGCGCAGGGCGCCCGGGACGGGCTCGTGGAGGCCAGCGGGGCGCTCAAGACGGTCGCGGTCGGCCTCACCAAGATCGCCAATGATCTGCGCTGGATGGGGTCGGGTCCGCGCGCGGGCCTGGCCGAGATCCGGCTGCCCGACCTCCAGCCCGGTTCGTCGATCATGCCGGGCAAGGTCAACCCGGTGATCCCCGAGGCGACGCTCCAGGTCGCCGCGCAGGTCATCGGGAACGACGCGGCGATCACGTTCGGCGGCGCGTCCGGCAACTTCGAGCTGAACGTGATGCTGCCGATGCTGGCGCGCAACGTGCTGGAGTCGATCGCGCTGCTCGCCAACGTGAGCCGCCTGCTGGCCGACCGCTGCGTGGACGGCATCGAGCCGGACGCGGAGCGGATGCGCGAGTACGCCGAGTCCTCGCCGTCGATCGTGACGCCGCTGAACCGGTACGTCGGGTACGAGGAGGCCGCCGCCATCGCCAAGCAGGCGCTCGCCGAGCGCCGGACGATCCGCGAGGTCGTCCTGGAGCGCGGCCACGTCGAGAACGGCGCCCTCACGCTGGAGGAGCTGGACGCGGCGCTGGACGTGCTGACGATGACGCGGCCCGACCCGCGTTAGCGGCTCAGTACCAGCCCTTGCTCTGGAAGTGGCTCCACGCGCCGCAGGGCGTGCCGTGGCGGCCCTTGATGTACTTCAGGCCCCACAGGATCTGGGTGCGGGCGTTGCTGCGCCAGTTCGACCCGGCGGCGGCCATCTTCGAGCCGGGCAGCGCCTGCGGGATGCCGTGCGCGCCGCTGGAGGAGTTGTGGGCGTTCTCGTTCCAGCCGCTCTCGCGCTCCCAGAGCCGCTCCAGGCAGCGGAACTGGCGTTCGGAGCCCCAGCCGTAGGCGCGCATGGCGGTGCGGGCGATCCGCTTGTTGCGGTCGGTGCGCTCGCCCGCCGCCGGTGCGCCCGGCTCGGCGGACGCGGACGCGGCCGGGGCGGGCAGGGTCGCGGCGAGCAGGACGGCCGCGCCGAGCGGGCCGAGGGCGCGGCGGTTCGCGGGTCGTGTCATGTCCACCAGCGTGCAGCGCTCAGGCGCAAGCGCGACACGGCTCGCGACCCGGCCCGGAACGATCGTGACCAACGTCTGGGACGGAGCCGACCCGAGCGCCGGACAAAGCGGACGTCCCGGTGGCGGCCCACCCGCCCTCACGACGCACGAATGCCACGACGAAGGACGAACCAGGACGGGTCCGCATGGCGGCCCCGTCCAGCATGTCCCCAGAAACCACGAACGGCGCCCGCCGGACAGGCGGACGCCGCGCACGTGGACTTGACCCGGGGCTGACGCTCCCGAGGGACGCTCAGTACCAGCCGACGCGCTGGGAGTGCCCCCACGCGCCGCACGGGGTGCCGTAGCGGTTCTTGATGTAGCCGAGTCCCCACTTGATCTGCGTGCGGGGGTTGCTGCGCCAGTCCGACCCGGCGCTGGCCATCTTCGACCCGGGCAGCGCCTGCGGGATGCCGTACGCGCCCGACGACGGGTTCGCGGCGGTGTGGCGCCAGCCGCTCTCCTTGTTCCACAGCTTCACCAGGCAGCCGAACTGGCCGCCGCCGGAGAAGCCGAAGCTCGGCAGCATCGACTTGGCGATGGCCTGCGCCTCGCCCGCCGGGACGGGGTCGCCGCCACCGGTCGGAGCGCCGCCGCCACCGCCGCCCGAGCGCGGCTTCGGCGTGGGCGTCTCGGTGGGGATCGGCGTGCCCTTGGCGCGCAGCCTGGGCGCTTCGGCGGCGCCGCGCGCCTCGCGGGAGGCGCGCTTGTGCGCCAGCTCCTTGCGCTCCTGCGCGAGCCGCTTGCGCTCCCGCTCCTGCACGGCGGGGTCCGGCGCGGGGGCCGGGTCGGCGAGCGGCGCGGACGCGACGGTGCCGGTCTCGGCCGCCGCGTCGGGCTCGCCGCCCAGCGCCAGGGCCGCGACGGCACCGGCGCCGACCGCGACGACGGCGCCGCCGGCGACGGCCGCGACCTTCAGCCCGAGCCGCCGGGACGCCGGAGCGCGCCGGGTGCCGCCCCTGCGCGCGCTGGAGATCTCCTCGCGGGGTGCCTCCGGGCCGAGGTCCGGCAGCGCGGCGGTGTCACCGGACGCGCCGAACGCGGTGGGCGGGGCGCCCGCCACGCGGACGTCGTCGTGGCCGGGGAAGCCATCGAGCGGTCGTTCGTCTTGCCTGGGGGACCCGGACGAGTCTCCGGACAAGGCGGTCCTTCCGACGGTCGCACGGCATGGGCGCTCGTACGAGGGCACGTCCACCCCCCGCCCGGGGTTCCCGATGCGGGCGGCCCGGACCCGGAACGGACCTCGTCCGCGCGGAGTGCTTCGGGGGTCGCGCGGGCACGGCACCCGTTCCCAGGGGTGCTTACGGGGGACCACAATGCCCGAGCCGACGGCATGGTCCGCAACCGAATCGAGACGAAAGAACCGGTCCAGGCGCTTGTCAACTCGCCCCGCGACCGTCCGTATCCGCCGTCCGAGCAGGGTTTACCGAACCTTGACGCGTAACCAGTGACGTTCATCACAGACCGACGGTGCGCTCATCGAAGATCACGCTGAGTGCCGGAAAAGGTTCCGCGTCCCGGCGGCCTGTCCGGCCGCGGGGACGCGGAACGCGCGACCGTCCGGGCTCAGCTTCCGACGTCGCCGAGCATGTCGGTGACCAGCGCCGCGATCGGGGACCGTTCCGACCGGGTGAGCGTCACGTGGGCGAAGAGCGGATGGCCCTTCAACCGTTCCACCACGGCGGCGACGCCGTCGTGCCGGCCTACCCGCAGGTTGTCGCGCTGGGCGACGTCGTGGGTGAGCACGACGCGCGACCCCGCGCCGATGCGCGACAGGACCGTCAGCAGGACGCCGCGCTCCAGCGACTGCGCCTCGTCGACGATCACGAACGCGTCGTGCAGCGAGCGACCGCGGATGTGCGTGAGCGGCAGGACCTCCAGCATGCCGCGGTCGAGGACCTCGTCGATGACCTCGGGCGTCGTGACGGCCGAGAGCGTGTCGTAGACGGCCTGCGCCCACGGCGACATCTTCTCGTTCTCCGACCCCGGCAGGTAGCCGAGCTCCTGCCCGCCGACCGCGTACAGCGGCCGGAACACCACGACCTTGCGGTGCTTGCGACGTTCCAGGACGGCGTCGAGCCCCGCGCACAGCGCCAGCGCCGACTTGCCGGTGCCGGCGCGCCCGCCGAGCGAGACGATGCCGACGTCCTCGTCGGTGAGCAGGTCCAGCGCGATGCGCTGCTCGGCGGACCGGCCGCGCAGCCCGAAGACCTCGCGGTCGCCGCGGACCAGCCGCACCGACTTGTCGGGCAGCACCCGCGCCAGCGCCGAGCCGCGCTCGGACAGAATCCGCAGGCCGGTGTGGCAGGGCAGCTCGCGCGCCTCCTCCAGTTCGGCGCCGCCGCCGTCGTACAGCTCCTCGACCTGCCCGCCGGACAGCTCCAGCTCCCGCATCCCGGTCCAGCCGGATTCGACGACGGCCAGCTCCGCCCGGTACTCCTCGGCGGTGAGGCCCACGGCCGACGCCTTGACCCGCATCGGCAGGTCCTTGGAGACCAGGACGACGTCGTGGCCCTCGTGCGCGAGCCAGGCCGCCACCGAGAGGATGCGGGTGTCGTTGTCGCCGAGGCGGAACCCGTCCGGCAGGACGGACGGATCGGAGTGGTTCAGCTCGACGCGCAGCGTGCCGCCGTCCTCACCGAGTGGCAGTGCCTCGTCGAGCCGCCCGTAGTCGACCCTCAGATCGTCGAGGGTGCGGAGCGCCTGGCGGGCGAAGTAGCCCAGTTCGGGATGGTGCCGCTTGCCCTCCAGCTCAGTGATCACGACGATCGGGATGACGACCTCGTGCTCGGCGAACCGGGTCATCGCCCCCGGGTCGGCGAGCAGGACGCTCGTGTCGAGGACGTAGGTGCGCCGGGCCGTAGCGGAAGCTTCGGCACTGCTCCCGGAAGCGGGACGGCGCGGGGAGGTTGTGGCCACTCGATCTCCCTGACAGATGGGGAACTACCGGTGGCGCGCAGGTCCGCCCGAGCGGCGGTGGGTGGGGCGGTGCCCCTAGGAACCGTAGCGCCGGTGGCGCGCGGCGTACGAGCGCAGGGCGCGCAGGAAGTCGACCTTGCGGAAGTCCGGCCAGTGGACTTCGCAGAAGTAGAACTCCGAGTGCGCGCTCTGCCACAGCATGAAACCCGAGAGTCGTTGCTCACCCGAGGTGCGGATGACGAGATCGGGGTCAGGCTGGCCGCGCGTGTAGAGATGCTCGGCGATGTGCTCCACGTCGAGGACCTCGGCGAGTTCCTCGATGCTGGTGCCTTCGGCCGCCTGCTGGAGGAGCAGGGAGCGCACCGCATCAGCGATCTCACGCCTACCTCCGTACCCAACGGCGACGTTCACAATCAGCCCGGGAGCATCGGATGTGGCCTCGGCGGCGTCTTTCAGGACACGAGCGGTCTTGTCGGGCAGCAGATCGAGGGCGCCGACGGGCTTGACGTGCCAGCCGTCGGCGGCGAGCTGCTCGACGGTGCTCTCGATGATGCCGAGCAGCGGGGCGAGTTCCCCGGCGGGACGGGTGAGGTTGTCGGTGGACAGCAGCCACAGCGTGACGACCTCGACGCCCGCCTCCGCCGACCAGTGCAGCAGGTGCGAGATCTTGTCGGCGCCGCGGCGGTGCCCGGTGTTGACGTCGGCCAGGCCCATCGAGCGGGCCCAGCGGCGGTTGCCGTCGAGGATGACGCCGACGTGCCGGGGCGTGATGTCGGTCGGCAGGGACGCCTCGACGCGCCGCTCGTACAGGCGGTAGGCGGCGTCGCGGACGACGCCGTACGGGCGGCTGCCGCGGACGGCGCCGACGAGCCGGGCGGAGCTCCGGCGGCGCGGCTCGCCGTCCTGGTCGCGGCGGGTTCGCGTGCGCCGAGTCCCCATGTGCGGGCTTCCCTTCGAGCGACGTCCCGGGCGGGAACGACGCTCAATTATGGCCTGTCCGCGCGGGTCGTCCCACCGGTTCGGCCGTTCCTCATCGTCGTCCGGTGAGACGCCGGGAGGAGCGGTCGCGTTCGGCCTCGGCGAGGACTTCGGCGAGGAATCCGGCGAGTTCGCCGGACGTGAGGACGGCGCGCACCCCGCGTCCGCCCGCGCCCCACGCCTCGACGACGGCGCGGCGGGCGATCCGCCACCGGCCGTCGCGTCCGCCGGGGCCGACCCAGCGGGCGGTGGTGCGCAGCGTGCAGCGCAGTTCGCCGGTGCCGGCGCCGTCGGCGCGTTCGCGGTGCCGGAACGCGAACAGCTCGGGTTCGTCGCCCGGGGCGTCGGCGGGCAGGCCGCCGCCGGGCTCGGGGAAGCGGTCGTCGGGGTCGGGCCAGCGGCCGGACTGCGGGGAGCCGTCGGCGCGGGCGGCGGCGACGCGTTCGGCGAGCGCGGCGATGCGGTGGCCGCAGCGCTCGCCGACCGCGCCGAACACGGCGCCGTCGCGGCGCAGTTCGAGCGTGATCTCGTAGGCGGCGCCGCCGCGGTCCCGGGCCGCGACGGGCACGACGGCGAGCGATGAACCGTCCTGGCAGGTGATGCCCCGCATCGATGCCTCCCTGATGTGCGTCAGCGGGTGAGCGCAACCACTGACACGCACATTAGGCCAGGTCAACACCATGATCACACCTCGCGGACGGCGCGATCGAGCAAGGAAAACGATCAAGCATCGGCTTCGGCGGAGCGGGCGTCGGCCAGGCACGGGCTCTTGACCTCTCGAAGATTTTGAGAGTTACTATCATTTTCTACTGACTTCCGAATGAAGGTGACTGTAATGACCACGCACCGGCGCTGGTGGGGCCTCGCCGCGCTCTCCCTGGCCGTCCTCGCGCTCGGCTTCGACCTGACGATCCTCAACGTCGCGCTCACCACGCTCTCCACCGACCTGGACGCCTCCACGAGCGCTCTCCAGTGGATCGTGGACGCCTACGTGCTCGTCTTCGCCGCCCTGCTGCTCCCCGCCGGGATGCTCGGCGACCGCTACGGGCGCCGCCGCCTGCTGCTCGCCGGGCTCGCCGTGTTCGGCGCCGCCTCGCTCGGCGGCGCGTACGCGACCGGGACGGGCGGCGTCATCGCCGCACGCGCCGCGATGGGCGTCGGCGCCGCGATCCTCGTGCCGATGTCGATGTCGCTGCTGACCGTGCTGTTCCCGCCCGCCGAGCGCACCCGCGCCGTCGCGGTCTGGTCGGCGTCCATGGCGATCGGGCTGCCGTTCGGGCCACTGCTGGGCGGCTGGCTGCTGGAGCACTTCTGGTGGGGATCGGTGTTCCTGGTCAACGTGCCCGTCGCGCTGCTCGCCGCCGTCGCGGCCGTCGCGTTCCTGCCCGCGTCACGGGACACGGCGGCGCCGCCGCTGGACGTCCCCGGAGCGCTGCTGTCGGCGGCCGGGCTCGCCGCACTGGTGTTCGGGGTCATCGAGGCGCCGGTGCGCGGGTGGGGCGACCCGCTAGTCCTCGGCACGCTCGCCGGCGCCGTCGTCGTGCTGGCCGGGTTCGTCCGCTGGGAGCGGCGGCGGGACCGGCCGCTGGTGGACCTCGCGCTGTTCGGCGACGCGCTGTTCCGGCGGCCGGTGATCACGGCGGTGTGGGCGACGCTGATGATGGCGGGGCTGCTGTTCGTCCTGCCGCAGTACCTCCAGGCCGTGCGGGGGCACGGCACGCTCGCCACCGGCGTGCGGATGATCCCGATGCTCGCCGGACTGCTCGTCGGCAGCGCGGTCACCGAACGGCTCACCCGCCGCCTCGGCCGCGACGCGGTGATGGCCGCCGGGCTCGCCGTCGTCGCGGCCGGGTTCGGCCTCGGGACGCTCAGCGCGCCCGGCTCCGGCGACGCGTTCACGGCGGCCTGGCTCGCCGTGGCGGGCATCGGGTTCGGGCTGGCGCTCATTCCCGCGATGGACGGCGTCCTCGCCCGGCTCCCCGACGGGCGGACGGGCAGCGGGTCCGGGCTCGTCCAGGCGCTCCGGCAGACCGGCGCCGCGCTCGGCGTGGCCGGGCTCGGCAGCGTCCTGTCGGCCGTCTACCGCGACCGGGTCGACGGCGACGCGATCGGCGCCGACGTCGCGCGGGCCGTCCGCACCGGCGACGCCGAACTGCTCGCCGCCGCCCGCGACGCCTACACGACGGGAATGGCCGTCGTCCTCGGCGGCTGCGCGCTCGCCTCGGCCGCGCTGGCCGCGCTGCTCGCCGCGCGCCGCGCCGATGCCCCAGAATCGGGGGATGAGCACGCCGCCCGCTGACCCGCTGACCCGGCTCCCGCTCCGCGAGCGCAAGAAGCTGCGCACCCGCCGGTCCGTGCAGGAGCACGCGCTGCGGCTGTTCGCCGAGCAGGGGTACGACGCCACGACCGTCGAGCAGATCGCGGCGGCTGCGGAGATCTCGCCGTCCACCTTCTTCCGGTACTTCCCGACGAAGGAGGACGTGGTCGTCACCGACGAGTACGACCCCGTCATGGAACACGTGCTCGGCGAGCAGCCGCCCGACGTCCCGCCGCTGACGGCCGTCCGGGCGACGCTGCGGCAGGTGCTCGGCGAGCTGGCCCGGCAGGACACCGCGACGATCGCGACCCGCGTCCGGCTGCTCGTCGAGGTGCCGCAACTGCGGGCCCGCGTCATGGAGTCGCTGCGCGGCGGGACGTTCCTGGTGCTCACCCGGCTGCTCGCCGAGCGCACCGGGCGCCGCGCCGACGATCCTCTCGTCGCCACGTTCTGCTTCGCCGTGCTCGGCGTGCTCGTCGCCGCCCTCTACGACTGGCTGGACGGCGGCGCCACCGGCGACCTGCCCGCCCTCGTGGACGAGCGGCTCGCCTTCCTCGGCGCGGGGATGCCGCTCTAGCCGGGGGTGACGGCGGCGCGGCGCGGGTTCACCCGGACGGCGCCCTTGAAGTTGTTGGTGTAGACCGCCTGAACCTGGACGCGGGTGCCCCGGCGCGGGGCGGCGATCATCTTGCCGTCACCGATGTAGAGGGCGATGTGCGAGATGTAGCCGGGCGCGGTCGGGTCGTTGGCCCAGAGGAGCATGTCGCCGGGCTGGGCCTTGTCCAGCGGGACGATCCAGCCGGTGCGGGCCTGGTCGGCGGCGACGCGCGGCAGCCGGATGCCCGCCTGCGCGAACGCGTACTGCATGAGGCCCGAGCAGTCGTAGCCGCCCTCGGCCTCGGACTCGCCGCCCCACACGTACGGCCAGCCGATGCGGGTGTAGGCGGCCTTGATGACGGTCTGCACCTGCCCGGCCGTCATGACCTGGCCGTTCGCGCTCGACTGCGGCGCGCCGGTCTGCGAGCGCGGGTAGTCGATGGCGGGGTTGACCTCGACGGCCTTGGCGCCCTTGGGCAGCATCTTCTTCAGCGTCTTCAGGAACGCCTGCGGCTTGGCCTTGGGCGCGCTGACCAGGACGGCGTTCCCGGCGGGGACGCCGAGCGAGCGGGCGGTGGCGCGGGAGACGACCGCGTCCACGTCCCCGAGGCCCATCGTGGCGTAGGCGCCGACGCGGACGCGGCCCGACGCCGTCTTGCCGCCGACCGGGATCTGGCTGCCGAGCCGCACGCCGCCGTCGCTGCCCATCGTGAACGAGATGGCGGCGTCCCCGGCGGCGATGTTGCGCCACAGTGCGTCGGACTTGGCGGTCGGCTCGGGCGTGAAGTTCCGGAACGTGGACGGCTCGACGCCGAGCAGCCCGATCCGCTTGCCCGCCACCTGGACCTGGACGGCGTCCACGACCTCGGCGCCGCGCACGGTCTTGGTCTTCCGGACCTTCTCCACCGTCTCGGGCGGCAGGGCGGCCTCGGCGGCGACGAGGTAGTGCGGCGTGAGGCGCTTGCCGAGCGGCGCGACGGCCGCGGTGGTGGGGACGCGGGTGCCGGACGTGGCGACGAAGTCGGCCTGCTTCTGCGCGTCGCGCGGGGGCGTCGCGGTGAGGCCGGAGCCGGGGGCCGAGCCGTCGTCGCGCAGCGCGAGCGCCGCCACGTTGGTGCCGAGCGTGGCCAGCACGGTCACGCCGATCAGCGTCGGCAGTATCCGGCGGTCCGGCTTGGGCACGCGACACTCCTCGTTCTGGGATGATCAAGACAGTGGTTCAGATACCCGGCGCGGCCGGGCTCCACCCCGCGAAGCGGCGGTCTCGTTTCCCTCGCGCCACTTCCGCTACCCAGTGGTAACACCAAGCGGAAACGAGATCAAGGTCACGCTGTCACAAAATGGACGTTCGATCCACTCAGCTCCGCAGCTCGGCCACCAGCGCGGCGGGCTCGGTCACCGGCAGCCGGCAGGCGAAATCGCGGCACACGTAGGCGGCCGGAGCACCGTCCACCAGCGTGCGGCCGGTCAGCAGCGGCACCGTCGCCGCCCCCGGCTCCCCCACGCTGACGACCGCGCCCGGCGACACCGCCATCAGCGCCGTGTCGTGCAGCGCCCGGGTGCGCTCGTCGCCGGGCGCCCCGACGACGGCGATCTCCAGCGGCCCCGCCGCCAGCGCCTCGGCCACCGCCAGCCCCCAGCCCGCGAACCGCGCGTGCTCGGCGGCCAGCAGCCGCGCCGGGGCCAGCGCGCGGGCGGCGGCGTCGCGGTGCCGGGACTCCCCCGTCAGCGCCGCGTACGACAGCAGCGCCCCGGCCGCCGCGAACTGGCCGGACGGGGTGGCGTTGTCGGTCGGGTCCTGCGGGCGGCGGAACAACCGCTCGGCGTCGTCGGCGGTGTCGAAGAAGCCGCCCTCGCCGTCGGTGAAGCGGGTCAGGACGGTCTCCAGCAGTTCGCCCGCCGCGTCCACGTACTTCGGGTTTCCGGTGACGCCGTGCAGGGCGAGCAGTCCTTCGGCGACGTCGGCGTAGTCCTCCAGGACGCCCGCGTTCGCGCCCGCCGCGCCGTCGCGCGACGTCCGGACCAGGCGGCCCCCGGACACGTGCAGCGCCAGGACCAGACCCGCGACCTGCTCGGCCGCCGCGACCAGGTCGAGGCGTCCGAACAGCGCGCCGCACTCGGCCAGCGCCGCGACGGCCAGGCCGTTCCACGCCGCGACGACCTTGTCGTCGCGGGCGGGCGGCACGCGCTCCTCGCGGGCGGCCAGCAGCGCGCGGCGGACGCGGTCGTAGCGTTCGAGGTCGTCCGGGTCGCGGTGGAGCTGGAGGACGGACGTGCCGTGCTCGAACGTGCCGGTGACGTCGAACAGCCCGGCGGCGTAGGCGGCGTCGTCCGGGCCGAGGACCTCCGCGAGCTGACCCGGCGTCCAGACGTAGAAGCGGCCCTCCTCGCCCTCGCTGTCGGCGTCGAGCGCCGAGGCCAGGCCGCCTTCGGCGGTGCCGAGGTCGCGGAGCATCCAGTCGCACGTCTCCAGCGCGACGCGGCGGGCGAACGGGTCGCCGGAGACGCGCCACCAGTGCGCGTAGACGCGGGCGAGCAGCGCGTTGTCGTACAGCATCTTCTCGAAGTGCGGCACCACCCACGCGTCGTCGACGGAGTAGCGGGCGAAGCCGCCGCCGAGCTGGTCGTACATGCCGCCGCGCGCCATCGCCTCCAGCGTGTGCCCGGCCATGGCGAGCGCGTCCGCGTCGCCGGTGCGGGCGTGGTGGCGCAGCAGGAACTCCAGCGCCATCGACGGCGGGAACTTCGGCGCCCCGCCGAACCCGCCGCGCGCGGCGTCGTACCCGGTGGCCAGCGCGCGGACGGCCGCCGCGAGCGCGTCCGCGTCGGGGGCGTCGCCGCCGGTGAGGGCGCCGCCGCGCCCGCTGAGCGCGTCCACGACCTGCCGTCCCTGCGCGACGACCTGCTCGCGCTGGTCGCGCCACGCGGTGTGCACGGCCTCCAGCACGGCCTGGAACCGCTGCCGGGGGAAGTAGGTGCCGCAGTAGAACGGGTGCCCGTCCGGCGTCATGAGCACGGTCATCGGCCACCCGCCCTGCCCGGTCATGGCCTGCGTCGCCTCCATGTACACCGCGTCGATGTCGGGACGTTCCTCCCGGTCGACCTTGACGTTCACGAAGTACTCGTTCATCAGCGCGGCCGTCGCGCCGTCCTCGAACGACTCGTGCGCCATCACGTGACACCAGTGACACGCCGCGTACCCGACCGACAACAGCACCGGCACGTCCCGCCGCGCCGCCTCCGCCAGCGCCTCCGGCGACCACTCCCACCACTCCACGGGATTCTCCGCATGCTGGAGCAGATAGGGCGACGTGGCACGAGCAAGACGATTGGCCATACGCCCATCCTCCCCCAACGGACCCGGCGCTCACCCGCCCGGGGACAGAGCGTCCGCGGGCGGCGGAACAGTAGGCTGGCGACAGGAGCGGCCGAGCCGTCGAGGCTCCTTGAGGAGGCACCATGACCGCCGACATGGTGGCGCCCGCGTGGATGCACACCCAGATCAGCGCGGAGCAGTACGACGCGTGGACTGAGGAACAGTGCGCGGGCATCGAGATCGTGGACGGGATGGTCGTCGTGAGCCCGAGCGCCTCGAAGCGGCATAACCGGCTGGCGCGGCTTCTGGCCAACGCCCTCGACGCCGCCGCGGGGCCGGACTGGAACGCCGACACCGACTTCGACGTCCGTCTTCAGGACGTCCCGCTCACGAACCGCCGCCCGGACGTCGTCGTCTACCGGGCGGACACCCTCGACCTCGCGACCACCCGCCCTGAGCACGTGCTCATGGTCGTCGAGGTCGTGTCGCCCGGTTCGGAGACCACGGACCGGGTCGTGAAGGTGGATCAGTACGCCAAGGCGGGCATCCCGTTCTACTGGCGTGTCGAACCGGCCGCCACCGGAGTTCCGATCGTCTACACCTACGTGCTCGACCCGGCCACCAAGGTCTACCGGGACGGTGAGATGTTCACCGGCACGGTGAAGGCCACCGCGCCGTTCTCCGTCGCCGTCGACCTCGGGGCCATCTGAGGCATCAGGTCGCTTCGAGGTCGGTGAGGGCGGATTCTATGGCTCGGTGGAAGGTGGGGTAGGCGTAGATCATGGTGCGGAGGGTGTCGATGGGGACCTCCGCGTGGACGGCGACGGCCAGGGCGCCGAGGATCTCGCCGCCCATCGGGGACATGACGGTGGCGCCTACGAGGATGCCCCATTCGGTGTCGGCTACGAGTTTGATGAAGCCCTCGCCGCCGGGGCCCTGAATCCAGCCGCGGGTCGAGTCCTGGATTCTGGTGAAGCCCGTGCGGACGGGGAGGTTCTGGTCTTCGGCCTCCTTCTCGGTGAGGCCGACGACGCCGATCTCCGGGTCGGTGAAGGTGACGCGCGGGACGGCGCGGTAGGCGGCCGGCGGGCCGGGGCGGTCGAGGATCGCGCGGACGGCGATCTCCGACTGGTACATCGACACGTGCGTGAAGGCGCCCTTGCCGGTGATGTCACCGATCGCCCAGACGCCGTCGGCGGCGCGCATGGCGCCGTCCACGTCGACGAACCGCGCGTCCTCGCGCAGGCCGATCCGGCCCAGGCCGAGCCCCGGCAGGTTGGAGTGGCGCCCGGTCGCGACGAGGAGGCGTTCGGCGGTCAGGTCGCCGTCACCGGTGTGCAGGGTGAAGCCGCCGTCGTGACTGACGCCCGTGGCGCGCGTGTTCGTGCGGACGTCGATGCCCTCGCGCTCGAAGACCTGGCCGAGCAGGTCACCGACCTCGGGCTCCTCGCGCGACAGCAGCCGCGGGCCGCCCTCGACGATCGTGACGCGTGTGCCGAACCGGGCGAACACCTGCGCGGTCTCCACGCCGACGACGCCGCCGCCGAGCACGAGCAGCGACGCGGGCACGGTGGGAACGGCGACGACGTCCCGGTTGGTCCAGTACGGGGTGCCGTCCAGGCCGTCGATCGGCGGGACGCTCGGGGACGTGCCGGTGTTGAGCACGATGCCGCGCCCGGCCCGGAACACGCGGTCGCCCACCGTGACCTCCCCCGGCCCGGTGATCACGCCCGCGCCGCGCACGAGCGTGACGCCGCGCTTGGTGAGGCGGTCTGCGGCGGGACCGTCCGTCCAGTCGTTCGTCGCGTCGTCGCGGATGCGCCCGGCGACCCGCGACCAGTCGGGCCGGACGGTGGTCTCGGCGGCGAGGTCCCGCGCGCGGTGCGCGTCGCGCACGAGGTCGCCGGCCCGCACCATCATCTTCGTCGGCACGCACGCCCAGTACGGGCACTCGCCCCCGACCAGCCGGGACTCGACCCCCACCACGCGCAGCCCGGCGTCGGCCAGCAGCCCCGCCGCGTTCTCCCCGCCGGGGCCCAGACCGATGACGACGACGTCCACATCTTCTGCCATGCCTGCTCTCCTGCCCCGCGCACCGCGCAGTCATCCCCGCGCGACGCGACGTCCCGAATCCCGTCAATGCCGGACAGAAGTCGTCCGCGACCACTGCGAGCGTAGCGTCATGAACTCCGAGATCCGCCCCTTCCGCATCGACGTCCCCCAGGCCGACCTGGACGACCTGCGCGACCGGCTCCGCCGCACCCGCTGGGCCCCCGAGCTGCCCGGCGCGCGGTGGAGCCGGGGCGTGCCCACCGGCTACCTCCGGGACCTGGCCGGATACTGGGCGGACGGCTACGACTGGCGCGCCCACGAAGCCCGGCTCAACGCGTTCCCGCAGTTCAGCACCGTCATCGACGGCCAGAACGTCCACTTCCTGCACGTCCGCTCCCCCGAGCCGGACGCCGTCCCGCTGATCATCACGCATAGCTGGCCGAACTCGTTCACGGAGCTGACCGGGCTCGTCGGCCCCCTCACCGACCCGCGCGCCCACGGCCTCGACCCGGCGACGGCGTTCCACGTCGTCGTCCCGTCGCTGCCCGGCTTCGGGTTCTCGCCGTTCCCCGAACCGGCCGACCCGCGGCCGTGGAGCGTCGACCGGGTCGCCCGCACGTGGGCGGCGCTGATGGCGCGGCTCGGCTACGACCGCTACGGCGCGCACGGCAACGACGCGGGCGCGCTCGTCACCCCGCGCCTCGGGGCGCTGGACGCCGCGCACGTGATCGGCGCGCACATCACCGGCGGCCTCGGCATCCCGCTCGGCGAGCCGGACGAGGCCGCGGTGCTCACCGACGCCGAACGGGCCGAGTTCGCGGGCGCCGCCGACTGGATGGAGGCCGCCAGCGGCTACGGCCCCTATCTGACGAACCGGCCGCAGACCCTCGCGCACGGCTTCGCGGACTCGCCGGTGTTCCAGCTCGCCTACCTGCTGGAGCGCTTCTTCGAGTTCGACGGCTGGCCCGACGGCGCGGACCCGGGCACCGTCCTGGAGCGGGACCGCATCCTCACCAACGCCGCCGTGTACTGGTTCGGGAACACCGGCGGGTCGTCGTCGTGGACGTACTACGAGGGCGCGGCCGGGCTGCCGGTCGACCAGGACGCCGTCCCGACCGGCGTCTCGCACGGCGGGCCGGACGCGTTCCGGCGGCTGGCCGCGCGCGGCAACGACATCGTGCACTGGGGCGGGCGCGAGGCGCGCAGCCACATGGTCGCGATGGCCGACCCGGACGGCCTCGTCGACGACCTGCGCGTGTTCTTCGGCGGGCTCCGCGCCGGGTGAGGATCAGCCGCGCGCGGTGTTGCGGCGGGGCATCGGGACGCGGTCCAGGTCGTGCGCGAGCGTGATCTCCCCGTCGAACACCGACGCGGCCTCGCGCACGAAGCGTTCCTCGTCCTCGGGGCGGTAGCGCTCGGAGAAGTGGGTGAGGACGAGGTGGCGGGCGCCGGACTCGGCGGCGACGCGGGCGGCCTGGGCGGCGGTGAGGTGGCCGTGGTCGCGGGCCAGGTGGGCTTCGGCGTCGAGGAAGGTCGACTCGATGACGAGCAGGTCGGCGTTCTCCGCGAGCGCGAACGCGCCGTCGCACAGGCGGGTGTCCATGACGAACGCGAACGTCTGGCCGGGCCGGACGCGGCTGGTCTCCGCGAGCGTGACGGTGGAGCCGTCCGGCGCGGTGATCTCGCCCCGGGCGCGCAGGACGCCGATCTGAGGGCCGCTGATGCCCCGCCTGGCCAGTTCGCCGGGGAGCATGCTGAGCCCGTCCGGCTCGGTGAGCCGGTACCCGTAGGACTCGACGGGATGGGACAGGCGCCGGGCGGCCAGCCCGAACGGCGCGTCGCCGGTGTCGATCGCGACGTGCTCGCCGGACAGGCGCGTCTCGCGGATGACGCCGGTGTCGCGGAAGGCCGACGCGTGCCGCAGCCGCTCCCAGTACACCGCGCCGCTCGCCGGGAACACCGCCCGGACCGGGTGCGGCACCCCGTCGCGGGCGACGCGCTGCACGATGCCGGGGACGCCGAGGCAGTGGTCGCCGTGGAAGTGCGTGACGCACAGCCACGTCAGGTCGGTCGCGGACGCGCCCGCGAACACCAGTTGCCGCTGCGTGCCCTCGCCGGGGTCGAACAGCAGGCCGTGGCCGTCCCAGCGGAGCAGGTACCCGTTGTGGTTGCGGTAGCGGGTGGGGACGGCCGAGGACGAGCCGAGGACGACGAGTTCACGCACGGACATGGGCACCATCCTCCCGCCCGCCGCGCGCAGTAAGCACGCGGTTATCCTGGCGCGGACGCCGACCGGAGGGACCGCCCATGGGCACCAGCAAGCGCGAGCAGATCAGGATGAGCCCGGCCGAGGTCGCCGACTTCCTGGCGGCGAACTTCAAGGTGCAGGTCGCGACCGTCGGCAAGGACGGCGCGCCGCACCTGGTCACGATGTTCTACGCGCTGCTCGACGGGAAGATCGCGTTCTCCACGTACAAGGCGTCGCAGAAGGTGCTCAACCTGCGCCGCGACCCCACGATGACGTGCCTGGTCGAGGACGGCACCGAGTACAACGAACTGCGCGGCGTCACCCTCTACGGTCGGGGCCGCGTCATCGAGGACCCCGACGTACGCCTCAAGGTCGGCGCCGTCACCGGCTCCCGGCTGGCCGGCCTGCCCGTCCCGGAGACGGGCGCCCCCCTCGACCCGGAGTTCGCCCGGGGCATCGAGCAGGCCATGGCCAAGCGGGTCATCATCGTGATGGAGGCCGAGCACGTCGTGAGCTGGGACCACCGCAAGGTCTGAGACCGCGCGCCGCTACTCCTTCTCGCGCTGCGCGCGCTCCCACTCCTCCTGCTTCAGGTCGGCCTCGTGCGGCGCCTGGACGTGCTTGATCCGGCCGTTCATCGACCGGATGAGCAGGAACGTCGCGACGGCGAGCAGCAGGAAGACGCCGAAGCCGAGGAAGCCCGGGGTCACCGTGTCATCGTTGAGCGGGTACGCGAGGAGCACTAGAGACACACCTTCTCCCGGACGCCGGCGAACAGGTCGTCCTCCGGCACCTCGGTATCGACGAGGGACCTGGCCAGATGGTAGTCCTCGGTCGGCCATGTCTCGCGCTGGAGGTCCAGCGGGACCTGGAACCAGAACCCGTTCGGGTCGATCTGAGTGGCGTGCGCCAGCAGCGCCCGGTCGCGGGTCTCGAAGTGCTCGCCGCACGGGACGCGGGTCGTCACGGCCCAGGGCGCGTCGGTCTCGTCGAACCGCTTCATCCAGTCGGCGTAGGGCGATTCGAGCCCGGCCGCCAGCATCGCCTCGTGCAGCGCGACCGTCCGCTCCTTGTTGAACGTCATGTGGTAGTAGAGCTTGAGCGGCTGCCACGGGTCGCCGGTGCCGGGATAGCGCTCCGGGTCGCCCGCGGCCTCGAACGCCTCCACCGACACCTCGTGGCACTTGACGTGGTCGGGGTGGGGGTAGCCGCCGCGCTCGTCGTAGGTGAGCATCACGTGCGGGCGGAACTCGCGGACGGCCCGCACCAGCGGCTCGGACGCGCGCTCCAGGTCCTCCAGGGCGAAGCAGCCCGAGGGCAGCGGCGGCAGCGGGTCGCCCTCGGGGAAGCCGGAGTCGACGAAGCCGAGCCAGCTCTGCCGGACGCCGAGGATCTCGCGGGCGCGCGCCATCTCCTCGTTCCGGACGCGGCCGATGTCGGCGGTGATCTCCGGACGGTCCATCGCGGGGTTGAGGATGCTGCCGCGCTCCCCGCCGGTACACGTCACGACGAGGACGTCCACGCCCTCGGCGACGTAGCGCGCCATCGTCGCGGCGCCCTTGCTCGACTCGTCGTCGGGGTGGGCGTGCACCGCCATCAGCCGTAGCCGCGAGCCGGCGGCGTCCCGCGCCGGCGGGGCGTGCTCGGCGCGGTCCGCGGGCTCGGACATGGACTCCGTCACGTGGGCCTCTCCCTCACAGCAACCTGGTCATCTCTCGCCGGTAAGGGCACCCCGGTTCGGAGCACCCGGCACGGCCGACGAGAATTGTCCCTGACAACGTCCGCACCCCGCAGGGAGATTCCCCGCCATGGCCCTCGACGCCCCGCCCGACCCCGCCCCGCCGTCCGCCGGTGAGCGCCAGAAGCTGGGGCTGCTCGGCTGGATCGTCATCGGCACGGTCTCGGCACTGGCGGCCGGCGGTTTCGCCGTGGTGTACGTCTTCTCCGCGCAGCGTCCGGGAATAGCCTCGCAGACCACGACGTACAACGTGGTGGACGACGCGTCGGTCACCGTCTCGTACGCCGTCGCCAAGCCGAAGGACGCCGAGGTCCGCTGCACGGTCGACGCCTACGACCACGACTTCAACATCCTGAGCAAGGTCGAGATCACCGTCCCGCGCGGCACGGCGCGGCTGACGGGCGCCAAGACGCTGGCGACGCCGCGCAGGGCGGTGGGCGCCCGCGTCCACGACTGCCACCGCCTCTAGCGACGCCCCGGTCAGGCCCCCTCACGACCCCCGAAATCCCAGGTGAAGCGAAACGCCGTTGGCGGATTGCGGAGCGGTCGTTCAGGGAACCTTTACCCGCACGTACCGGATAGGCTAGAGGTTTCATCTAGCCGCACTTCATGTCGATGTGTAGCCGGACCCCTCCCGGGGCGGGCGATGATCGCACCATGTGGATGAGGAGTACCCGTGACCGAGACCCGCGCTGACAACGTCACCTGGCTGACCCAGGAGGCGTACGACCGGCTCAAGGCTGAGCTGGACCACCTGTCGGGGACGGGCCGCACCGAGATCGCGCAGAAGATCGAGGCGGCCCGGGAGGAGGGTGACCTCAAGGAGAACGGCGGCTACCACGCGGCCAAGGAGGAACAGGGCAAGATCGAGGGCCGCATCCTCCAGCTCCAGGGCATCCTGGAGAACGCCCGCGTCGGCGAGGCGCCCCGCACCGAGGGCGTGGTCGGCCCCGGCATGACCGTCACCGTCGCGTTCACCGGCGACGACGAGGAGGTCACGTTCCTGCTGGCCTCCCGCGAGGAGAGCGGCGCCCCGATCGACGTGTACTCCCCGAGGTCCCCGCTCGGCGCGGCCATCAACGGCAAGAAGGTCGGCGACAGCGCCACCTACTCCCTGCCCAACGGCCGCAGCATGACGGTGGAGATCCTCGACGCCACCCCGTACGTCGGCGGCTGAGCCGCCCCCTCTCCCCGCCGCGCGTCCTCCCGCGCGACCCCGAGCGCCCCACCAGACTCCCGGACCCGCCGCGTCAACTCCGCGCGGCGGGTCCGTCCGTATACACGCGAACCACCCGGTCAGGGCCCGTGCCGCCCCAGAGCAAGATCAAACGTCGCGCAGCGGCGGTTGATCTTGCTCTGGGGCGGCACTAAAGGGGGCCCTGACCCCGCCGCGCCGAAGGCGCGGCCATAGACACAGCGGCGAACACCAGCGGCAGCGTGCGGTGCCGGATCTGGGCGGCCAGCGAGATGACCGAGGAGGCGCGCTCGACGCCGTCGGCGGCGACGATCTGGTCGATGACGCGTTGCAGGTCGCGGTTGCTGCGGGCGACGACGCGGCACAGCATGTCGCCGGGGCCGGTGATGGTGTGCGCCTCGATGACCTCGGGGATGCGGGCGAGGCGGCTCGCGACGGGGTCGTGGCCGCTGCCCTGCCGCAGTTGCAGGGTGATGAACGCGGTGACGTCGTAGCCGAGGGCCGCCGGGTCGATCTCGGGGCCGAAGCCGCGCGTCACGCCGTCGCGGGCGAGGCGGTCGAGGCGGGCCTGGACGGTGCCGCGCGCGACGCCGAGGCGGCGCGACGCCTCCAGCACGCCGATGCGCGGCTCGGCGGTGTACAGCTCGATCAGCCGGGCGTCCAGCGCGTCGATCCCGGACATCGTCCCTCCCCTGGGCATCCTGTACAGAACGTCCGGTCGGGCCGGACTATCACTGGTCACATTGTGCAGTGAATCAGTCCACTCTTGCGCACCTTGTCGGGGCATGGCGAACTGGGGTCATGGATCAGTTCCCGGTGAAGGGCATGGACGCCGTCGTCTTCGCGGTCGGCAACGCCAAGCAGGCCGCCCACTACTACTCGACCGCCTTCGGGATGCGCCGCGTCGCCTACCGCGGCCCCGAGAACGGCAGCCCCGACGAGGCCGCGCACGTGCTGGAGTCCGGCGGCGCGCGGTTCGTGTTCCGGGGACCGGCCCGGGCGGGGACCGACCTCGGCCGGCACGTCGCCGCCCACGGCGACGGCGTGACCGACCTCGCGATCGAGGTGCCGGACGCCGAGGCCGCCTACCGGCACGCGCTCGCCAACGGCGCGACGTCCGTCGCCGAGCCGCACGTCCTGGAGGACGACTTCGGCAAGGTGACGATCGCGGCCATCGCGACCTACGGCGAGACGCGGCACTCCCTCATCGACCGGTCGAACTACTCCGGCCCCTACCTGCCGGGCTACGTCGCCGCCGACCCGATCGTGGAGCCGCCCGCCAAGCGGTACTTCCAGGCCATCGACCACTGCGTCGGCAACGTCGAGCGCATGGACGAGTGGGCCGACTTCTACCACCGCGTCATGGGTTTCACCGACATGGCCGAGTTCATCGGCGACGACATCGCCACCGAGTACTCGGCGCTGATGTCCAAGGTCGTCGCGGACGGCACCCGCAAGGTGAAGTTCCCGCTCAACGAGCCCGCCGAGAGCCGCCGCAAGTCGCAGATCGACGAGTACCTGGAGTTCTACGGCGGACCGGGCGTCCAGCACATCGCGCTCGCGACCAACGACATCATCCGGTCGGTGGACCGGATGAGCGCGGCGGGCGTGGAGTTCCTGGCCACACCGGACTCCTACTACGAGGACCCCGAGCTGCGCGCCCGCATCGGCGAGGTCCGCGCCCCGATCGAGGAGCTCCAGCGGCGCGGCATCCTGGTGGACCGCGACGAGGACGGCTACCTGCTCCAGATCTTCACCAAGCCCGTGCAGGACCGTCCGACGGTCTTCTTCGAGATGATCGAGCGGCACGGCTCGCTCGGTTTCGGCAAGGGCAACTTCAAGGCGCTGTTCGAGGCCATCGAGCGCGAGCAGGAACGTCGCGGCAACCTTTGATCAAACTGTCGTCAACCGGCGTTTGCGGCGGGAGCGGCGTGCCGATCCCTACGGCATGACGCAACCGCCGCACGACCCCGGACCCGAGGGCGACCGGCCCGACCCGTTCGCCAAGGACGCCCCGCAGGGCGGCCCGCCGCCCGAGCGGCCGTACGGCCAGGAGCAGCAGGGCCAGTACGGCCGCGAGGAGCAGTACGGCCGCGAGCAGCAGGGCCAGTTCGGGCAGCAGCCCTACGGGCAGGGCCAGCAGCCCTACGGGCAGCAGTCGCCGTACGGCGAGCAGTCGCCCTACGCGGGCGGCCAGCAGCAGCCGTACTACCAGCAGCCCCAGCAGGGTTACGGCGCGGCGGGCGGGCGGGGCACGAACCCGCTCGCGATCGGCAGCCTCGTCGCGGGGGTCGTCGGCCTGTTCACCTGCGGCATCATCTCGATCGTCGCGGTCGTCCTCGGCCACCTGGGGCTCGGCCAGATCAACAAGTCGGGGCAGGGCGGCCGGGGGATGGCCATCGCGGGCCTGATCCTCGGTTACCTGGCGCTGATCGGGTGGGTCATCTGGTGGATCATCGTGCTCGTGTCGGGGGCCCGGTCGGGCACGTAGGCCGGAGGCGGGGCACCGTCCGGTTGATCCGAGTTGCCCCGCCTGTCGCAGAAGCGGCAGGCTGAACCCGTGCACATTGCCGGTGATTCCTCGCGTTCGGCGCCTTTGCGGCGCGGCCTCGCCCGGCGCAGCGTGGCCGGGGCCACCGCGCTCGCCCTGCTGGCGGCGTGCCAGGCGCCGCCCGCCGCCGACGACGAGCCGTCCGGCCCGCCGCCCGGCGACGTCGCGCCGGGCCCCGGCGGCGCCGCCTCGGCCGGCGACCCGTACGTGCCCGGCAACGGCAACGGCGGCTACGACGTCCAGAAGTACAAGCTGACGCTGACGATCACGCCCGGCGGCGCCAAGGAACTCGACGGCACCGCCGAGATCACGGCGAAGGCCACCGAGGGGATGAACCGCTTCAACCTGGACCTGACCGGGCTGGAGGTCGCCGACGTCACCGTGAACGGCGCGAAGGCGAGCCATGTGCGCGACGGCGGGGAGCTCATCGTCAGCCCGGCGAAGCCGCTGGCGAAGGACGCGTCGTTCACGACGGTCGTCCGGTACTCGGGCACGCCCAAGCCCGTCAACGACCCGGGCCTCGGCCAGTACGGCTGGATCCGCACCGGCGACGGCGTGTTCGTGGCGTGCCAGCCGAGCGGCGCGCAGACGTGGTTCCCGTCCAACGACCACCCGTCGGACAAGGCGCTGTTCGAGTTCCACATCACGGTGCCCGACGGCCTGACCGCGATCGCCAACGGCGAGCCCGCCGGGCCGCTGCCGAGCAACCCCGGCACCGCCCCGCCGGGAGGCGGCGGGAACCCGCCGCCCGGAGGCGGCACCCCGCCGCCCGGCGGCGGCGATCCCGAGCTTCCGGTCGTCCCCGCCGGGCTGCGCAGGGCCGCGCCGACGACGTTCTCGTGGACGTCCAAGGAGCCGATGTCCACCTACCTCGCGACGGTGAACGTCGGCCGCTACGAGATCCGGCAGAGCCGCACGCCCGGCGGAATCCTCAACATCACCGCCGCCGACCCGACCGTGCGGGGTGCGAACGTCGAGGCGTTCCACGCCAAGAACGCCGAGATCACCGACGAGTTCACCCGCCGCTTCGGCCCCTACCCGTTCGGCTCGACCGGCGGCCTGGTCGACGACGCGGCCGTCGGGTTCGCGCTGGAGACGCAGACCCGCCCGGTGTACGGGTCGTTCGGGCTGGACGAGTCGATCGTCGCGCACGAGCTGGCGCACCAGTGGTTCGGCAACAGCGTCGGCGTGACGCGCTGGAAGGACATCTGGCTGAACGAGGGCTTCGCGTCGTACGCCGAGTGGATGTGGGGCGAGCGGGGCGGCGAGCCGGTGCAGCGCCGGTTCGACCGGCTGTACCGCGACGCGGGCAGCAAGGAGCTGTGGGACGTCCCGCCGGGCGACCCGGGCCGCAACCAGATGTTCGCCCGGTCGGTGTACGACCGGGGCGCGATGACGCTGCACGCGCTGCGGCGGGAGGTCGGGGACGAGAAGTTCTTCGCGACGCTCCAGGCGTGGGTGAAGGAGCACCGGCACGGCAGCGCGACGACCGAGCAGTTCATCGCGCTGGCCGAGCGGGTGTCGGGCAAGCAGCTCGACGGGCTGTTCAAGAGCTGGCTGTACGACAAGGGCCGTCCCGCGCGCTGATCCAGCGCCCGGCAAGGGCTCGGTAAAAGACCGCCGGGTAACACCCGGCGGGGGGCGCGTCTTCGCCAGTGTTGCGGGTGTGACCATTCCTACCCTCGCGGCGTTGCTGGCGTCGTCCGTCCTGTTCGCCCCGGCGCCCGGCGCGCCCGGCGCGGGCGACCCGTACTTCCCGAAGGCGGGCAACGGCGGCTTCGACGTCGCCTCCTACAACATCGCGCTCGACTACCGGCCGAAGGGCAAGCGCGTCGCGGGCACCACGCGGATCACCGCGACCGCCACCCGCGACCTGTCCCGCTTCAACCTGGACTTCACCGGCAACACGGTCCGCTCGATCACCGTGGACGGGAAGAAGGCGACGTTCGCCCGGTCCGGCGGCGAGCTGACCGTCACCCCGGCGGCGGCGCTGCGCAAGGGCGCCAAGTTCACGGCCGCCGTCACCTACGACGGCTCGCCCAGCACCCGCACCGACCCCAGCCTGGGCCGCAACGGCTGGATTCCCACCAAGGACGGCGCGATCACGCTGTCGCAGCCCGTGGGGTCCGCGACGTGGTTCCCGCTGAGCGACCACCCGTCCGACAAGGCGCTGTTCTCCTACGCGATCACGGTGCCGAAGGGCCTCCAGGTCGTCGCCAACGGCGAGCCCGCCGGGACGACGCGGCGCAGCGCCAAGACGACGTACCGGTGGCGGTCGGAGCAGCCGATGGCCGGCTACCTCGCCATGATCGCCATCGGCAGGTTCGACGTCCGCGACGGCAAGTCGCCGGGCGGCGTGCGCACCATCACCGCCGTCGATCCCACGCTGAACCAGAACCACGACGCCTTCCACCGCGACACCGCCCAGATCACCGACTGGGGCACGTCCGTCTTCGGCCGCTACCCGTTCGGCTCGTCCGGCGGCATCCTCGACAACGTCAACGTCGGGTACGCGCTGGAGACGCAGAACCGGCCCGTCTACCCGGGCGCGGCCGACCAGTTGCTGATCGTGCACGAGCTGGCCCACCAGTGGTTCGGCGACAGCCTCACCGTCCGCCGCTGGAAGGACATCTGGCTGAACGAGGGCTTCGCGACCTACGCCGAGTGGCTGTGGAGCGAGCGGCACGGCGGCCGGAGCGCCGGGGCCATCTTCGACGCCGCCTACAAGCGCGCCGCGTCCGACAAGGCGTGGAAGATCAAGACCGGCGACCCGGGCGCGAAGAACATGTTCGGCGGCTTCCCGATCTACACGCGCGGCGCGATGACACTGCACGCGCTCCGCAAGACCGTCGGGGACGCCACGTTCTTCGCACTGCTCCAGGAGTGGCCGCGCAAGTTCGCGCACCGCAACGTCGAGACGGCCGACTTCGTCCGGCTGGCCGAGCAGTCGTCCGGCCGCGACCTGCGCAAGCTGTTCGACGCGTGGCTCTACACCGGGAGCAAGCCGCCCAAGCCCTGACCGGCTCCGGCCTTGATCACGGCGGGTCCGCACGGAATTCTGGAGCGATGCGACGTTCCCAGGAAAGCGGTGCCCGATGACCAGATCGTCCCGGCTCGCGGCGGTGGCGCTCGGCGCCGCCGCGAGCCTCGTGCTGACGGCGGCGCCCGCGGGCGCCGCCGCTCCGCGTTTCACGCCCGGCGCACCGGGCGCCGGCGACCCGTACTTCCCCGACATGGGCAACGGCGGCTACGACGCCCGCCACTACGACGTCGCCCTGGCCTACGACCCGGCCACCAAGGGCATCACGGCCAGGACGCGGATCGACGCGCGCGCCACCCAGCACCTGTCGCGGTTCAACCTGGACTTCCTCGGGCCGCTGAAGGTCGCGTCGGTCCAGGTCGACGGACGCGCCGCCAGGTACGCCCGCACCGGCGCGCAGGAGCTGGAGATCACGCCGCGCCACGGGCTGCGCGCGGGTTCCCGCTTCACCGTGAGCGTCGCGTACTCCGGCGTCCCGAAGAACGTGGACGACCCCGCGCTCGGCGTCTCCGGCTGGATCGCCACCCCCGACGGCGCGGTCATGGTGAACCAGCCGATCGGCGCCGCGACCGTCTACCCGGTCAACGACACCCCGCTGGACAAGGCCACCTACACGTTCCGCCTCACCGCGCCGAAGGGCCTGACGACGCTCGCCAACGGCGATCCGGTCGGCTCGGTCACGCGCGGCGGCACGACGACGAGCGTGTGGGCGATGCGGCAGCCGATGGCCAGCGAACTGTCGATGCTGGCGATCGGCAGGTACGACGTGCTGAAGACGCGCGCGCGGGGCCGGCTGAACCTCACCGCCACCGACCGGGCGCTCGGCATCTCCCCGCAGCTCGCCCGCGACTTCAACGCCCGCACCGCCGACGTCCAGGGGTTCCTGGCCCGCCACTTCGGGCCGTACCCGTTCTCGTCCACGGGCGGCGTCGTCGTCAAGGCCGGGGTCGGGTACGCGCTGGAGACGCAGGGCCGTCCCGTCTACGACCTCGGCCGCCGGCCGGGAACGATCCCGTCGGCGACGCTCGTCGCGCACGAGCTGGCCCACCAGTGGTACGGCGACAGCGTCACGCCCAAGCGCTGGGCGGACATCTGGCTGAACGAGGGCTTCGCGAGCTACGCCGAGTGGATGCTCACCGAACGCGATACCGGCCGCACCGTGCAGCAGAGCTTCGACGCCGTCTACGCGACGCCCGCCGACGACGACCTGTGGGTGCCCAGAACCGCCGATCCCGGACGGGACAACATCTTCCACCCGACCGTGTACGACCGGGGCGCGATGACCGTGCACGTCCTGCGCAAGACGATCGGGGAGAAGGCGTTCGCGCGGCTGATCCGCGAGTTCCCGGCCGCCTACCGGAACCGCAACGTCTCGACGGCGGAGTTCATCGCGTTCGCCGAGCGGGTGTCGGGCCAGCGTCTGCGGTCCCTGTTCGACGCGTGGGTGTACAGCTCCGGCAAACCGTCGCTCTAGCGGCGGAACCGCGCCCGGAAGATCGACGACTGGTACATTCTCGGCATTTAAGTGACAGCCGGGGGTGCCGGGGTGGACGAGGTGAAGAAGGGCCGGGGGCGGCGCGGCCGTCCCCGGCCCGAGGCGGGCGAGCGGCGGCGCCGCACGCTCATCGTCGCGGCGGCGGCGGTCGCGGCGTTCGCGCTGACGCTGGCCGGGCTGCACGCGTTCCTCGGCCGATCCGGCGGCTCGGACCCGCGCGTCCCCGGCGCCGGGACGCAGGCCGCGTGCGTGCGCGACTGTGACGTGACGACCCCCTCGGCCACCGCGCCGCCCAGCCGCGAGGCCGTCGCCCCGCCCGCGAAGGTGTCGGCGGAGGCGACCGTCACCTCGACGCCGACCGCCTCCCCCGGCGCCACCACGCCGGGCGCCGCGCCACGCCGCACCGCCGCGCCCGCGCCCACGTCGTCGCCGGGACCGCCGTCGCGGCAACCGCGCGAGCCCCGGGTGGCGCCCGTCCCGGCGCGGGCCGCCGCGAGCTACGCGACCGCCGACCGCTGGCGCGACGGCTACATCGGCACGGTGACGATCACCAACACGGGCGGCACGACGCTGCCGTCGTGGAGCCTGCGCGCCTCGTTCCCCCGCACCACGATCACGTCCACGTGGACGCAGGGCTCCGGGCAGTCGGCGGGCGGCGGCGAGACGCTGACCGGTTCCGGCGGCGCGCTGGCGCCCGGCGAGCACGTCCGGATCGTCTTCCAGGCGTCCGGCCGGCCGTACGGACCGTCCGCGTGCTCGATCAACGACGCTCCCTGCTGACCTGCGCGGACGTCACCGCGTGGACACTGTCCGCGCCCTCGGCAACCGCCTACGCTCGGCCGGGTGGACCAGAGAGTGCTCGACGCCCAACGCTGGGTGAACGCGACCTACGGCAGCTTCGCCGGATACGCGGCATGTCCGGAGAACGGGAAGACCGGCTGGGCGACGATGCGGGCCTTGACGAGCGGACTCCAGCACGAACTCGGCATCACGCCCCTGACCGGCTCGGTCGGACCCGCCACGTTCGCACGGCTCACCGAGCGCGGCGAGATCCGGCCCGGCGAGCCGAACGGGGCGCTCGTCCGGATCGTGCAGCACGCCCTGTACTGCAAGGGCTACCCCGGCGGCGCGGCGGGCGGCGTCTTCGACGGGCCGACGATCGGCGGGCTGCGCGCCCTGCGGCAGGACGCGGGCCTGCCCGGACTGGCCGACGGCGTCCAGCCCAAGGTGTTCCGGGCGTTGCTGACCATGGACGCCTACGTTCTGACGTCCGGCGGATCACCGGCGATCCGGAGCATCCAACAGTGGTTCAACCAGGCGTACTACACGCGCGCGGGGTTCTTCATCGTCCCCTGTGACGGCCACTACTCGCGCGACGTGCAGCAGGCGCTGATGAAGGCGCTCCAGTACGCGTTCGGCGTCCCCGACGAGTCCGCGAACGGCCTGTTCGGCGAGGCGACCCGCGCGGGCCTGCGGCGCAGCCCGCTCGGGCCGGGGTCGGGCGGGCTGCTGGTCCGGCTGTTCAGCGCCGCGTGCGTGTTCAACGGCAAGGCCCGCTTCCGGACCGACAAGGGCGACTGGAAGTACCGCGAGGCCACGTTCACCGACCACTACGGCACCGTGCTCATCGACTACGTCCGGGCGTTCCAGGAGTTCTCACTGCTGGAGAAGACCGGCCGCGCCGACTACGCCACCTGGGCGCAGCTACTGGTCTCCTTCGGCGACAGCGAGCGCCGCACCGCCGCCTGCGACACGTCCACGCCGCTGACGGCCGCGCGGGCACGGGCGCTGGCGGACGCCGGGTACGCGCTCGTCGGGCGTTATCTGGACAATGCTCCGGGCGGGCGGAACAAGAAGATCCAGCCGGGCGAGCCGGCCGCGATCTTCGCAGCGGGGCTCCGCGTCTTCCCGATCTGGCAGTACGGCGCGCGCGACCTCGGCGACTTCACCTACGCGACCGGCCGCGAACATGGGGACCTGGCCCACCGCAGCGCCGCCGGGCACGGCTTCGGACGCGGCACCGTCATCTACTTCGCGGTGGACTACGACGCCACCGACGAAGAGATCACGAGCAACATCGTCCCGTACTTCCACGGCGTGCAGGCGTCGCTCGCCTCGCGGGGCCGCCGGTACGTCGCCGGGGTCTACGGGTCGCGGAACGTGTGCTCGCGCGTCAGCGGCGCGACGTTCACCGCGTTCTCCTTCGTGTCGGGCATGTCGTACCGGTTCTCGGGCAACCTCGGGTTCCCCCTTCCGGAGAACTGGGCGTTCAACCAGATCAAAGAGTTCTCCTTCGGCTCGGGCGCCGACGCGTTCCCGCTCGACAACGACGTCCACCAGCCGCACTCCGACCCCGGCGCCGCGTCCGTCGGCGGCACCGCCGACCCCCTCACCGACTACCTGCGGTTCATCGACGAGTTGTACGCGGTCGCGCAGCGGTACGGCGACGCTCCGAGCCGGTGCGTACTGGAGTACCTGCGGTACCCGGTCTACACCAAGCCCGGCGAGGGCTGGACCGAGCTGATCGGTGACGTCGACCGGGCGTGGATTCGGTACGCCGAGCAGCACGCTCCGCCGCGCGTTGCCCGTTACAGCGACCCGTCGCTCGGCATCACGGTCGAGGCAGGGCACTTCGGCGCCACCGCCAACGGCGTGCTGCTCAAGGGCGACGGGCCGGGCGTGCGCGCCGCGGGCCGGGGCGACTTCGCGGGCTGGGGCGGCGACCTGTCGTCCTTCTACGGCGAGTGGCGCCGGGAGAGCGACGCGTACGCCTCGGGGTACGCGTTCTGCCAGGCCCGGCTGGCACGACCGGACGTCGAATCCTCGTTCCCGCTCAACGACCTGGTGGAGGACGTGGACGCCCACCTGGTCGCCTGGGAGACGCGCCGCGGCACGCCCGTCAACGTGGCCATCCGCAGCCACCTGGAGTCCGGCCACCGCACCCGCTTCACCCGCTTCTTCGAGCAGCGCTACGGCGGCTCGACCGCAGGCGTCCTGTCCGCCGCCCACGCCATGCTGACGACCAACGACGACAAGGATCTGTCCGTCATCCGCGCGGGCGTGATGGCCAAGGCGGCCGGTGGCACGCTGCTCCTGCCGCAGCAGCTCCCCGCCGAGAAGCTGACGCCGTTCCTGGAGGGCTACGCCGACGTGCTGCACCGGCTCGTCCAGCAGGAGTGACGGTCAGGCGGTGGTCACCGTGTAGCCGTGGGCGCGGAGGTGGGCGATGACGTCGTTGCTGTGCTCGACGCCGCGCGTCTCCAGGTGCATCAGGACCTCGGCCTCGTCCACGGGGAGGCGGGCGGCGACGCGTTCGTGCATGACGTCCAGGACGTTGACGCCCTGGTCCGCGAGTTCGCCGAGCAAGGTGACGAGGGCGCCGGGACGGTCTTTCAAGCGGCAGCGGACGCCCAGGTAGCGGCCCGCGCCGGACAGGCCGTGGCGCAGCAGCTTGGACAGCAGCAGCGGGTCGATGTTGCCGCCGGAGAGCACGACGACGACCGGGGGCTCCACCGCGTAGGAGTGCTCCAGCAGGGCCGCCACGCCCGCCGCGCCCGCCGGTTCGACGACCTGTTTCGCGCGTTCCAGGCAGAGCAGCAGCGCCTGGGAGATCGACTCCTCGGTGACGGTGACGACGGCGTCGACCAGGTCGTCGAAGAGGCCGAGGGTGAGGTCGCCGGGGCGGCCGACCGCGATGCCGTCGGCCATCGTGGGCCGCACCTCGACGCGGACCGGGGCCCCGGCGGCCAGCGACGGCGGGAAGGCGGCGGCGCGCTTGGCCTGCACGCCGACGATCTTGACGTCGGCGCCGCCGGTCTCGGCGCGGTGGGCCGAGACGGCCGCCGCGACCCCGGCCATGAGGCCGCCGCCGCCGACGGCGCCGGTGATCGTGCGGACGCCGGGGAGCTGGTCGAGGATCTCCAGCCCGATCGTCGCCTGCCCGGTGACGACGTCGGAGTGGTCGAACGGGTGGATGAACACGGCGCCGGTTTCGGCGGCGAACTCCTCGGCGGCGGTCAGGCACGACTCGACGTCGCCGCCGGGGAACCGCACCTCGGCGCCGTATCCGCGCGTCGCGGCGACCTTCGGCAGCGGCGCGCCCTCGGGCATGAACACCGTCGCCCCGGCGCCCAGCATCGACGCGGCCAGCGCGACGCCCTGCGCGTGGTTCCCGGCGCTCGCGGCGACGACGCCGCGCGCCCGCTCGGCGTCACTGAGCCGCGCGATCCGCAGGTACGCCCCCCGGATCTTGAACGATCCGGTGCGCTGGAGGTTCTCGCACTTGAGGTAGACCGGCCCGCCGATCATCTCCGACAGCGCCCGGTTGTACAGCAGGGGCGTGCGGATGACGACGTCGTCGAGCAGCTCCTGCGCCGTCCGGACGTCTTCCAGCGAGACGATGGCCATCCCCCGATCTTCCCACGCCCGCGCGGTCAGCCGTCGCCGCGCCAGTAGTGCGCCGGGTGCAGGACGAGCGCGGCGGCGCCTACCAGACCGGCCTGTTGGCCCAGGGCCGCCGGGACGACGCGGACTCGGTCGGCGAAGGCCATGCGGGCGTGGGCGCGGAGGGCCTGTTCCAGGGGGTCGAAGAGCAGCGCGCCGGTCTGGGCGAGGCCGCCGCCGATCGTGACGACGTCCAGGTCGCACAGGTGGGCGGCCGACGCGATGGCGACGCCGAGCGCGCGGCCCGCGCGGTCCATCGCCGCGCGGGCGACGGGGTCGTCGGCGACGGCGTCCGCCGCGAGGTCGACCCCGGTGACGGACTCCCCCGTCCGCCAGCCCTGGTCCTGCGCCCAGGCGACGAGCCCCGGTCCGCGCGCGACGGCCTCCAGGCAGCCGCGTCCGCCGCACACGCACGGCGGCCCGTCCGGATCGACAACGACGTGCCCGATGTGACCGGCGTTCCCGGTGCCGCCGTCGATGAGCCGGTCGTCCAGGATGAGGCCGCCGCCGACGCCGGTGGACACGACCATGCCGAGCACGTTGCGGTGCCCGCGTCCGGCGCCGCGCCAGTGCTCCCCGACCGCGACGCAGATCGCGTCGTTGTGCAGCCGCACCGGCAGCCCCGGATACCGCCCGGCGAGCCGCGCCCGCAGCGGGAATCCCCGCCACGACGGGATGTTCAGCGGCGACACCTCCCCGGCGGGCCACACCATCGGCCCGCCGCACCCCACGCCGACCCCGGTGATCTCCGCGTCCCCGGCGACCTCGTCCAGCAGCCCGGCCAGCGCCCGCCACAGCGCCTCGGCGTCCGGCCCGGACGGCGTCGCCACCCGCGCGAACCCCGCGACGCGCCCCGCCCCGTCCACCAGCCCGGCCGCCATCTTCGTCCCACCGACGTCCACCGCCAGCACGCACACGTCCACCCTCACTTCCTCTCGCGGGTCCGTTACACCGCCGACGTCCCCATCCTGACGGGGTGACAAGCCAGCGTTCGTTGGTTACACTCCCTACATGGCAGAGTCGCACTCTGCCGTAGACTTCAACGACGTTGGGTGAGCTAGGCACGAGTGCTAGACACCAGACGGCAACCCCGGAGTCCGAGTGACAGTGACGCAACCGTCGCGGTGCTGTGCATGAGGCTCCCTCACGGGGTGCGGCCAGAGCGTTAAGGCGCGGAGGCCGCACGGGCCACTGTCATGACGCGGCAACGACATGTTTTTCATGAATAGCCCCTTCAAGGGGCTATTTCACTATGGAGGCACATGTCATGGCCGATCTTGACTTGGCTGAGCGGCGCAAGGCCGCTTTCGTCACCCTCGCCGACATCGTCCGCGCGTGGCGCGAGCAGGGACGCGGGACGACCAGCGCCGGTGTGAAGCCGCCGTTCGTCGAAGCGATGGATGGGCAGGACGAGCGCTCGCTCGGCTTCACCTCGTGGCGCGAGTTCCTTGACGCGGCGGTGGGCGAGGGGTACGTCCGCACCGAGCAGCTTCCGTCCAGGCATACCGTCATCTTGCTGCCCGACGAGGACGTCGTGTCCGTCCGGGCGAGCATGGCACGGACGGCCAGCAGCTCCCGGGGCGCCGCGGCGGCGGACGTGCGGTTCAAACCGCAGGTGTGGGCGGCGTTCATCGAGTGGCACGAGGATCACCGCCGACTCTGGGACACCGCCAGCGGGCGCGCGCTCGTCTATCCGGTGGACGAGGACGGCCGCCCGGCGTGGGAGACCCAGACGGAGCGTTTCACGCCCATCGAGGCGGTCACCTTCGAAACGCAGCGTGGCTGGATGCGCGAATGGGCCGGCACCCAGCCGCCCGCCGACCGCGACGCGCTGCTGGCCACCCTGACCCCCGAGGCTCCGCTGCGCAGTTTCCGTCAGGAGCTGGACGCGCGTGGGCTCGCGCTGGCGTGGCGGGCGGAGTTGCATGCCAGGGTCCGCGAGCACGCGAGCTCCTGGGCGGCTGAGCACGGCGTACCGTTCCACGAGCTGATCCTGCGGCAGCACCCGCCTGCCGCCCGGACGCGCGCGCCCGCGCGCCCGGCCAGCTCCACGCACCGAGTCCCCGACGCCGCCTCGCCGCACCAGGACGCTCCCGCGCTCGATGACTGCGAGCGGCTGCGCCGCCTCGTGCACCGCGCGGTGGACCGCATGTCGTACGCCGAGCTGGCCGCGATCCCCATCCGCGCCGAGCACGTCCTCGACGAGCTCCGCTGAGACACGGCGGCCGCAGATGGGCACACCGCGCGGCCAGGCCGCGTGCAATCTCAGGCTGCTGCTCGACCGGGCGACCGCGTCCGAGCGAACAGCCGGGAACATCGAACCGTATGTCGCGCCTGGGAAGCGCGCCAACTCGCTGCTGTGGCGACACCTGCGGCAGCGCGACAACACCGAGTTCATCGCGCGAGTGCGCGAATGTCTGATCAAGGAGGGAGTCTCCGAACAGGCCATCGCGGGCTGTCTGCGTGATCTGCTCGACGCCCCGGGTGCCTCACTCGCGCGCAAGCAGGGCGGACGCCACGACTTCCTGCACGCCGTGGCGTTCACCGACGTTTACGGCCCGTGCCTCGCGATCGTGCGCGTCCGCCTGTCGCCCGGTTCGCCGGCCCGGGTGGACGAGGTCGGCGCGAAGGTGGTGCCCTTCGAGTCGCCCTGGGAGCTGTCGGAGTACCTGGAGGACTGGTGGCGGGAGTTCGGGGTGCGCCAGATCACGCTGCCCGAGAACGTGCCCGCGCGCACCGTCCTCTGGGTCGGTGACCCACAGAGGTGCGGTTACCTGGACGTCCCCGGCGACTGGCAGGCGCGGCTGCGGACGACCGTCTCCGTGGTCGGCATGAAGTTCCAGCCCGTCGTGGCCAAGGAGGATTGGCGCGTACGCCGCGGGCAGCTCATGGATTCGGCCGAACTCGCCGTGCGGCTCAACGGCTGGAGTGCCGGACGCGCCATGCTCGACGGTACGACGCTGGGCGAAACGGCGCTCGTCGTGGGCACCGTCGGTTCGTCCTTCGAGGCGTTGCACACGGAGGTGCGTCGCAGTCTCGTCGAGTTCGTGCTGGACGACGCGGCCGACGATGCCGGCCGGGCGCGGGAACTCGCGCCCGGCGAGGTCGTCTATCACCGCAAGACGGGAGCGGGCGGCGGCAGCGCCGACCGATTCGACGAAGGGTCGTCGAAACCGTGCGGATGCGGCAAAACGTTCGTGATCTTCCACAACGCAGACAAGGCGTCGAAGGGCATGGCGAGGCGTTACAGCAATTTCCATGACAGCGACGTGCAGTTGAAGCACTGCCCGAAGTTCCCGAAGTGCGGGATGTACGCGGTGGAGCGCAAGCCGACGCGGTGAGCGCTCAATCATGCTCGGGGAGCGTGTCCGGGGGGCCGAAGGCGAGGATGGAGGCCGTGAAGCCGTGGACGTGGTTGCGGCCCGCTACGGGGCCGATCTCGCCCGCCGCGAAGAAGCCGCCGACGCCCGCGCCCGCGAAGGCGCGGTTCAGCAGGCGGGCGTCGTGGCCGGAGTCGGGGAACGTCGCCTGGCCGCGGCCGTTGCAGGAGAACAGCAGGGCGCCCTCCACCGGGGACAGGTCGAAGCGGTCGAGGAGGCCGGTCAGGTCGGCGTCGGCGGCGCTCGCGTCGCGGACCTGGAAGCGGACCGTGCGGCCGACCTCCACCACGTCACCGATCGCGAGCGCGCCCGCGTGGGTGTCGGCGCCGACGACGCCGCGCACCAGGAAGTCGCCGCGCTCGTGCTCGTCGGCGTACTCGTCCATCGCGACGCCGATCAGCAGGCCCTGCCCGGCCAGCTCCTGCTCCTCGTCCGACAGCGTCAGGACGATCTCCTCCAGCTTCTCCAGCGCCGGAGCCCCCGCCAGCTCGTACAGGACGTTCTCGTCCGACCGGGTGACCACCATGTCCGGCCCGATCGGGCGGGCCCCCTGGCTGACGACCGTCGCCGCCGTCACCGCGCCGCCGAGCACGACGCCGACCGCGCCCTCGTCGAACACCTCGCCGTTGACGAACACGCGGATGTCGCCGCGCTCCCCGTCGGCCATGCCGCCGACGAGCGGCAGCCCCGGCAGCGCCTCCCCGGACCGCTCCACGAACGCGTCCACCGGGAAGCTGTACGGGTCGGCCAGCAGCACGCCGACGACGTCGTCGTCCTGCCCCTCGGGCATCCCGACGACGATCAGCCGGTCCTCGGCCTTCAGCGTCTCCAGCCGGAACGGCTCCAGCCGCGCCCCGGGCAGCACCCCCGCCCACGCGCTGACCGCGCCGACCCCCTCGACGCCGCGCCCGTCACCGATGACGCCGCCCGAGCTGCACCCGAGGACGGCCCGCGCCCCGGCGACGTCGGTGGCGCGCAGCGCCGCGTCGGCCACGGCCTGCGGGTCGTCGCCGGTGATGAACACGAACACCAGGTCGGGCGGCCCGTCCAGGGACGCCAGTGCCTGCCCCACCGCCTTCTCGGCCGCGCCGACGAGGTCGGGGCCGAGGGCCAGGCCGTCACCGAATCGCGCCATGTGCGCCGCCCCCTCATGAATTCCACCGCGTCTGTCCTTCTAGTCTCCCCGCAGGGGACCGGGTGCCCAAACACGGACGGTGCACACCTGACGAATCCGGTGACGGGGGTGCGACGCGGAAGGCCGCGACGTAGTGTCGATCGCGTGCGTCCAACCACACCTCCAGAGACCACACTGGGCGGGCTGCGCACCAGCGGCCACGTCCGGCGTCCGGTCAAGGCCGAGATCCGCCACAACCTCCTCGCCCGGCTGCGCGCCGGTGAACCCCGCTTCCCCGGCATCGTCGGCTTCGACGACACCGTCCTCCCCCACCTCGAACGTGCTCTGCTGGCCGGGCACGACCTCGTCCTGCTGGGCGAGCGCGGCCAGGGCAAGACGCGGCTGATCCGCACCCTCGGCGGCCTGCTCGACGAGTGGACCCCCGTGGTCGCGGGCTGCGAGATCAACGACCACCCGTTCGAGCCGGTCTGCACGCGCTGCCTGCGGCTCGCGGCCGAGCGGGGCGACGACCTGCCGGTCGCGTGGCTGCACCGCGACGACCGGTTCGGTGAGAAGCTGGCCACGCCCGACACCTCCGTCGGTGACCTCATCGGTGACGTCGACCCGATCAAGGTCGCCGAGGGCCGCACGCTCGGTGACCCCGAGACCGTCCACTACGGGCTGGTGCCGCGCACCAACCGGGGCGTCTTCGCGATCAACGAGCTGCCCGACCTGGCCGAGCGCATCCAGGTGGCGCTGCTGAACGTGCTGGAGGAGCGCGACGTCCAGATCCGCGGGTACGCGCTGCGCCTCCCGCTGGACGTGCTGCTCGTCGCGAGCGCCAACCCGGAGGACTACACCAACCGGGGCCGCATCATCACGCCGCTGAAGGACCGGTTCGGCGCCGAGATCCGCACGCACTACCCGCTGCGGCTGGAGGACGAGCTGGACCTGCTCCGCCAGGAGGCCGACTTCGCCGACCTGGACGGCGTCCCCGCCGAGGTCCCCGGCCACCTGCTGGAGATCGTCGCCCGGTTCACCCGGCTCGTCCGCGAATCCGACGCGGTCGACTCCCGCTCGGGCGTCTCGGCGCGGTTCGCGCTGGCGGGCGCCGAGACGGTCGCGGCGGGCGCGGTGCGCCGCGCCGCGCTGACCGGCGAGGACGTCGCGGTCGCCCGCGTCTGCGACCTCCCGGCGGTCGTCCCGGCGCTGCTCGGCAAGGTCGAGTTCGAGGTCAGCGAGGAGGGCCGCGAACAGCAGGTGCTGGAACACCTGCTGTTGCGCGCCGTCGCCGACACCTACCGGCGGACGCTCGGCGCCGCCGACCTGGACGGCCTGCGCGCCAAGTTCGACGCGGGCGAGAGCGTGGAGTCGGGCGAGCTGGTCCCGGCGGCGGAGCTGCTGCGCCGCGTCGGGCCCGTCCCGGGCCTGGCCAAGCTGATGGACCGGCTCGGCATGGCGGGCGAGTCGCCCGGCCAGGCCGCGGCCGCGCTGGAGTTCGCGCTGGAGGGGCTGTACCTGTCCCGCCGGCTCTCGAAGAAGTCCACCGGGGGATCGGACGGCACGGCCGTCTACCGCACCTGACGTCTGGGAGGGCCTTCACGCATGAGCAGGTACAGCTACGGCGCCTATCAGGACGGCCCCGACCCGCTGGCCCCGCCGTACGACGTGCGGGCCGCCCTGGACGCCGTCGGCGACGCGGTGCTGGACGGCACCCGCGCCGACGAGGCGCTGCGCGACCTGCTGCGGCGCGGCCTGCCGGGGATGCGCGAGCGGCGCGGCCTGGACGACCTGCTGCGCCAGGTCCGCGACCGGCGCCGCCAGGTGCGCGAGCGGGGCCGCCTGGACGGCACGCTGGAGCGCGTGAAGCGCCTGCTGGACGAGGCCGTCACCGCCGAGCGCGCCGCGCTGGCCGACGACGCGGGCGCGGACGCGCGGCTGCGCGAGGCCGAGCTGGACACGCTCCCCGCCGACACCGCGCAGGCCGTCCGGCAGCTCAGCGGCTACGAGTGGCGCTCGCCGGAGGCCCGCGCCGCCTACGAGAAGCTGAAGCGGGTGCTGCGCAGCGAGGTGCTGGACGCGCAGTTCACCGGCATGAAGCGCGCGCTCCAGAGCCAGGACCCGGCCGCGATGGACCAGGTCAAGGACATGATGGCCGCGCTCAACGCGATGCTGGAGAAGGACGCGCGCGGCGAGCACACCCAGGACGACTTCGACCGCTTCATGGGCGAGTACGGCGACTTCTTCCCCGAGAACCCCCGCACGCTGGAGGAACTGGTCGACGTCCTGGCCCGCCGCGCCGCCGCGATGGACCGCCTGCTGGCGTCGCTGTCGGACGAGCAGCGCGCCGAACTCTCCGGCCTCATGGACGAGGTGATGCGCGACGCCGGGCTGGCGCTGGAGATGTCGCGGCTGACCGACGCGCTGCGCGCCCGCCGTCCCGACCTCGGCTGGGGCACCCCCGACCGGATGACCGGCGACGAGCCGCTCGGCCTGGGCGACACCACCGAGGCCCTGGCCGAACTGGCCGACCTCGCCGCGCTGGAGGAGTCGCTCGGCCAGGACTACGCGGGCGCCGACCTCAGCGACATCGACGAGGAGGCGGTGCGCCGCGCCCTCGGCCGGCAGGCCGTGGACGACCTGCGCGAGCTGCGCCGCGTCGAGGCCGAGCTGGAGCGGCAGGGCTACCTGCGCCGCACGCGCGGGCGGCTGGAGCTGACGCCGCGCGCGGTGCGGCGGCTGGGCGAGACCGCGCTGCGCCGTGTGTTCTCGGGGCTGGAGAGCGCCCGGCGCGGCGACCACGACCAGCGCGACGCGGGCGCCGCCGGGGAGCGGACGGGCGCGACGCGGGCGTGGCGGTTCGGCGACGAGCAGCCGCTCGACGTCGTCGCGACGGTGTCGAACGCGATCACCCGCACGGCCATGGACGCGCCGCCGGAGACGCTGCGGCGCGGCGGGCGGCCGAACGGGGTGCGGCTCAGCGTGGACGACTTCGAGGTGCAGGAGACCGAGCGGCGGTCGGCGGCGGCGGTGTGCCTGCTGGTCGACCTGTCGTACTCGATGGTGCTGCGCGGCACGTGGGCGGCGGCCAAGCAGACGACGCTGGCGCTGCACTCGCTCGTGACGAGCAAGTTCCCGCAGGACGCGATCCAGATCGTCGGGTTCTCCAACTACGCGCGCACGCTCCAGCCGACCGAGATGGCCGGGCTCGACTGGGACATGGTGCAGGGCACCAACCTGCACCACGCGCTGATGATCGCCGGGCGGCATCTGGACGAGCATCCCGACTTCGACCCGATCGTCCTGGTCGTGACGGACGGCGAGCCGACCGCGCACCTGCGCCCCGACGGCCGGTCCCGGTTCGACTACCCGCCCTCCCCCGACACGCTCGTGCTGACGATGGCCGAGGTCGAC
Source organism: Actinomadura flavalba DSM 45200 (assembly GCF_000374305.1). GTDB lineage: Bacteria > Actinomycetota > Actinomycetes > Streptosporangiales > Streptosporangiaceae > Spirillospora > Spirillospora flavalba. The sequence continues at coordinate 54,039 of NZ_KB894093.1, forward strand.
AAGATGACGCGGCGCGGCGCCGGCATGAACTTCTTCATGCTGGCCGACGACCGGCGGCTGGTGTCGTTCGTCGAGGAGGTCGCGCAGCGCAACGGCGGCCGGGTGTTCGCGCCGGACGCCGAACGGCTCGGCGAGTACGTCGTCAGCGACTACCTGCGCGTCCGCCGGGGCCGCCGGGGCCGCTGAGACACCGACCACCGCGCCCCTGCCCCGGCGTACACGCGCCGCCTCGGACGACCCGCCTCCGGCACGACCCGGCCCCGCATACGCGCACCCGGCCGGACGACCTCGCCCTGCCCGCGACACGGCCTGGCCGGGCGTACGCGGGCCGGGTCGGACGATCTCGTTCTTCGGGCGACACGGTCCTGGCACGGCGTGCGTGTGCCGGGTCGGTTCGGGTGCCAGGGTGGGCGGGTGCTCGGTTTCTACGCGGCGGTCGGCGGGCTCGCGCTGGGCGGATTCGACCCGATCGGCGCGTTCGTCGCCGTGGCCGCGCTGTCGGCCGGGGCGGGCCGCCGCGCGGTGCTGCTGTTCACGGCGGTGTCGCTGCTCGTCCCGGTCGTGCTCGGCGTCGCGCTGTCGGCGTCCGTGGGCGCGGCCATCGCGCGGATCGAGCTGCCCGACGTCGACTGGGACTCCCCCTGGTGGGCGGTCTGCGAGGTCGCCGTCGGCCTCCTGCTGCTCGGCTGGGCGCTGCGGCGCGGACGGCGCCCGCGCCGCGCCCGGCCGGACAGCGGCGACGATCATGGATGGTCCCACCTGCGCCGCGCCCCGGGCACGGCGCACCGCCCCCGCGCCACGGGCGCCTGGGCGCTCGCGGGGATCGGCGCGGGGCTCAGCACGGGCGTCCTGCTCGACCCGACGTTCCTCGGCACGGTCGTGCTCGCCGCGCGCGAGGCGACCGGGACGATGATCGCGGCGCACGTCCTGTGGAGCGTCGTCGGTCAGGTCCCGCTGGTCGCCGTGGGGGTCGCGGTGGCGGCCGGACGGCACGGCGCCGCCGTCCGGCTGACCGAACGCGTCCGCAACCGGTTCGGCCCGGCCGCGCGCCACGCCGTCACCGGGCTGCTGCTCGTCGTCGCGCTCGTGCTGTTCGCGGACGTCGCCGGTTACGCCGTCACGGGCCGTTACCTCATCGGCTGAGCGCGTTTGTTCTAGGGTTCAGCCATGTCGTTCATCGATACCCTGCTGCTCATCCTGCACGTGGGCGCCGCGATCTTCACGCTCGGGCCGCTCACCGCCGCCACCCACGCGACACCGCGCTTCATCCGCCAGAAGAACGTCTCGGTGCTGCGCTACCTGAACCGCACGGTGCGCATCTACCTGGGCGGTTCGCTGGGCGTGCTGCTGTTCGGCCTGTTCCTGGCGCCCGGCCGGTTCGACGAGGTGTGGCTGACCGCGTCGATGACGCTGTTCATCGTCACCCTCGTGCTGCTCGTGCTCGTCGAACGCGACCAGCGCAAGGCGATCCAGCACGTCGAGGCCGCCGCGGGCGCCAAGCCCGCCGAGGGCGAGGCCGTCCGGGGCGGGGACGTCGCGCAGGTCGAGCGCGGGCGCATCGCCGCGATCGGCGGCGTCGTCTCGCTGCTGTGGATCATCGTGCTGATCCTGATGATCTGGCAGCCGGGCGCCTGACTCAGCCGGTGCGGTCCTTGAGGAACTTCAGGATGCGCGGGTAGACCTGCGGGTCGTTCATCAGCGACGGCCCGTGGGCGCGTCCCGGCACGGTCTGGACGTTCGCGGCGACGCCCACGGCGCGCAGCGCGGACGCCAGCGCCGTGCTGTGCGTGACGGGGACGAAGTCGCCGACACTGTGCAGGAGCAGCATCGGGGCGTCGCCGGAGGTGGCGTGGGTGGCCGAGGAGGCGTCCTCGACGCGCACCCAGCACGCGTCGGTCGAGCCGGGCACGCACTTGATGAGGTCGAGCACCGCGCCGCGCAGTTTGCGCTGGCCGGTGGTGGCGTCGGGCCGCTCGCCCTGCCGGTAGGCGAGGTAGGGGTTGTTGACGGGCGACAGCGCGACGACGCCGCGCACGCGGTCGGCGCCCTCGCCCGCCGTGCCGATCTGGGTGGCGAGCATCCCGCCGGCCGACGAGCCCATCACGACGATCTTGGCGGGGTCGATGTTCCAGCGGGCGGCGTTCTTCTTCACGTAGCCGAGCGCGGTGAGCGCGTCGTCGCGCTGGGCGGGCCAGACGGCGTCCGGCGCGAGCCGGTAGTTGGCGGCGATGACGGTGAAGCCCTGGCCGGTGAGGCGGCGCGCGAAGTACTTCCAGCCGCTCTTGTCGCCTTCCAGCCAGTAGCCGCCGTGCAGCATGAGCACGGCCGGTCCGGGGGCGGGCTTGGGCGCGGCGGCGGTGCGGCCCTGCGGGTCGACGGGGGGCTTGGCGGGCTTGCGCCAGTAGACGTCCAGCCGCTGCCGGGCGGCGGAGCCGTAGGCGTAGGTGCGGACGGCGGGCGGCTCGGGGGTGACCATGACGGCCGAGCCCGAGGTGACCGAGTCGTCGTCGGGGGCCTGCCGCGCGGACGGCTCCGGCTCCGGCGTCGCCGGGGCGGGGGCTTCGCTGGGCGGCGCGGGGGTGGCGGGCGACTCCCCGGGGACGAGGTCCGGCGGCGGCGCGGTCGTCGCGGACACGCCGGGGACGGGCTCGGCGTCGGCCGGGTCGGCGTTCGCCCCGGTGGGCAGGACGCCGACGGCGGACACGCACGCGGCGGCGAGCGTCGCCCCGCAGACCACAACTTTGCGCACTCCCGGCCCTTTCTGGAGAGAACCCGGCGCGCACAATCATAGAGTTTGATCACCCCTGCATGGGGCATGGGCCGACGTTTACCTTCCCCGGCGGGCGTCGAACGCCCGCCGGGGAACGCGTCGGCTCAGCTCAGGGCACGTTCCAGGTCCTCCAGGAGGTCGGAGGCGTCCTCGATGCCGACCGACAGCCGGACCAGGTCGTCCGGGACCTCCAGCGGCGACCCCGCCGCCGACGCGTGCGTCATCCGGTGCGGGTGCTCGATCAGCGACTCCACGCCGCCGAGCGACTCGCCCAGCGTGAACAGCTTCGTCGCCTCGCAGACGCGCACCGCCGCCTCCGGGGTCCGCATCCGGAACGACACCATGCCGCCGAACCGCGACATCTGCTTCACCGCGACCTCGTGGCCCGGGTGCCCGGGCAGCCCCGGGTACAGCACCTCGCGGACCGCGCCGTGCCCCGACAGCATCTCCACGACCTTCTCGGCGTTGGCGCAGTGCCGGTCCATCCGGACGGCGAGCGTCTTCACGCCGCGCAGCGTCAGCCACGCGTCGAACGGCCCCGCCACCGCGCCCATCGCGTTCTGGTGGAACGCCAGCCGCTCGCCGAGCGCGGCGTCGCGCGCGACGAGCGCCCCGCCGATGACGTCGGAGTGGCCGCCGATGTACTTGGTCGTGGAGTGGACGACGACGTCGGCGCCCAGTTCCAGCGGCCGCTGGAGGTACGGCGAGGCGAACGTGTTGTCGACGGCGAGCAGCGCGCCCGCCTCGGCGGCGATGCCCGCCAGGGCCGCGATGTCCGCGACGTTCAGCAGCGGGTTCGTCGGCGTCTCACACCAGATGACCCTGGTGTCGGGCCGGACGGCCGCGCGGACCGCGTCCAGGTCGTTCAGCGGCACCGGGTCGAAGGTGAGGCCCCACGGCTCGGCGACCTTGGCGAACAGCCGGTAGGTGCCGCCGTAGGCGTCGTCCGGGATGATGACGTGGTCGCCCGGACGGCAGACGGCGCGCAGCAGCGCGTCCTCGGCGGCCAGGCCGGACGCGAACGCCAGCCCCCGCCGGCCGCCCTCCAGCTCGGCCAGGCACGTCTCCAGCGCGGTGCGCGTCGGATTGGCCGATCGCGAGTACTCGTAGCCCCCGCGCAATCCCCCGATGCCGTCCTGTTTGTACGTCGAGACCTGGTAGATCGGGGGCACCACGGCCCCGGTGACGGGGTCGGCCTGCTGCCCCGCGTGGATGGCCAGCGTCTCGAAGGACCGGCGAACTTCGTTGTCCATGGGAACGAGGCTATCCGTCCGGCGCCACTACCCGAGGATGAGGACATCCACCGCAGGTAGGGGGCAGGATCTCGGCACCTGGGGTGACCCATTTGCCGGACGGTCTCTTTACTGTTTGTTGAGACGCATATCCCCCCGGGCCGATCGAAGGGCACGTTTCATGTTCGCTGGTCTCGCACGCGTGGTGGTGAGACACCCGTGGTGGACGATCGTGGCGTGGCTGGCCGTCGCCGCCATCGTCATCGCGTTCTCCCCCAAGCTGTCAACGAGCTCCGACCAGGCGGAGTTCCTGCCCTCGTCCTACGAGTCGGCGCAGGCGATGAAGATCGCCGAGAAGGCGTACCCCCAGGCCGGGGACGCCACGACGCTCGTCGTCGTGAAGCGCTCGGACGGCGCTCCGCTGAGCGCCCAGGACGTCGCCAAGGTCGGCGGCGTCGCGCAGCAGCTCACGGCCAAGAAGTACGAGTCCGTCCAGGCCGCGATGGCGAGCCCGGAGACGGTCGCGCCGAACAAGGCCGTCCAGGTGATCATGGTGCCGATGAAGGGCACCACGATGGCCGACCAGACCGCGCAGGGCGACGCCGTCAAGGACATCCGCAAGGACCTGCCCGGCCTGCTGTCGGGCTCCGGCCTGGAGGCCAAGGTCGGCGGCGACATCGCGGGCTTCGTCGACAACGAGGACTCCTTCACCCAGTCCTTCGAGATCGTCGGCATCGCGACGTTCGTCCTCATCATCGGGCTGATCCTGCTGATCTTCCGGGCGCCGCTCGCGGCGATCCTGCCGATCGTCGTGATCATGTTCACGATGCAGGTCGTCATGGGGCTCGTCGGCGCCGCGTCCAAGGTGTTCGGCTTCTCCGGCGACGACAGCCTCAGCATCATCATCCTCATCGTGCTGTTCGGCGTCGGCGCCGACTACTACCTGTTCCTGCTGTTCCGCTACCGCGAACGGCTGCGGGCCGGTGAGGACAAGAAGACGGCGATGATCCAGGCCGTCGAGCGGGTCGGCGAGGTCATCGCCTCGGCCGCCGCCGCCATCGCGGTCACGTTCCTGGTCCTGCTGCTCGCCACGTTCGGGGCGTTCAAGGCGTGGGGGCCGTCGCTGGCCATCGCGGTGGTGTTCATGGGCATCACGTCCATCACGCTGTTCCCCGCGATCGTGTCGCTGCTCGGCACGGCGGTGTTCTGGCCGTCCAAGGCGTGGAAGAAGCAGCCGCAGGCGCGGGTCTCCTCGGCGCTCGGCCGCGTCGTCGGCAAGCGCCCGGCGATCGTCGCGCTGGTGTCGGGCGGCATCATGGTCGCGCTCGCGGCGGGCGTGTTCACGTTCAAGGCCGACTACGACTTCGCGTCCGGCTTCCCGCAGGACACCGAGTCGGCGCAGGCCGGCAAGGACATGGAGAAGGGCTTCCCGCCCGGCCTCACCAAGCCCGTCTCGGTCTACCTGAAGACGACCGGCGGCGAGCCGATCACGCAGGCGCAGGTCACCGAGTTCGCGGGCGCCGTCAAGGGCGCGCCCGGCGTCGGGACCGTCCGGCCCATGGGCATCGCGCCCGGCGACAAGAGCGTCGCGCAGGTCGATCTGCTGCTGAAGAAGAACCCGGTCGCCAACGAGTCGGTGACGCTGGTCAAGGACGAGCTGCGGCCGTTCGTGCACGACAAGGTCCCGTCCGGGACGAAGGCGTACGTCGGCGGTGAGACGGCGCTGTGGGCCGACATCAACACCATCAACAACCGGGACCTGTCGGTCACGCTGCCCGTCGCCGCCGCGCTCATCGCGATCGTGCTGGCGCTGCTGCTGCGGTCGCTGGTGGCGCCGGTCTACCTCGTCGTCGCGGTGCTGCTCGGGTTCGCCTCGACGCTCGGCGCGGCCGTGTACGTCTTCCAGGGCGCGCTCGGCGAACCGGGCGTGACGTTCCAGCTCCCGATCATCCTGTACCTGTTCGTGCTGGCGATCGGGACCGACTACAACATCCTCATCACCGCGCGGCTGCGCGAGGAGGCCAAGGAGGGCCACGAACCCCGGAAGGCGGCGGCGCTGGCCGTCGAGCACGGCGGGCCGACCGTCGCGGCGGCGGGCCTCATCCTGGCCGGCACCTTCTCGGTCATGATGCTGGCGAAGGTGTCGTTCCTCCAGCAGATGGGCTTCTCGGTCGCGCTCGGCATCTCCATCGCCGCGTTCGTCATGGCGGTCTTCCTCGTCCCGGCGCTGACGGCGCTGCTCGGCCACTTCGCCTGGTGGCCGGGGCACGGGGACCGGCCGTCCGCCAAGGCCGCCGAGGAAGGACCGCACGAGGACGTGCTGGCCCCCTCGGGGCACCACTAGACGCCGGGTCGCGGGGCCCCGGCCGGTAACGCCGCCCACACGGCCGGAGTCCCGCGTCCCGGTCCGACGCGCGAAGGGCGCGGTGCGCACGTACCGCGCCCTTCGCGCGTCTCGTCAGGGGCCGGTCGCCGGTGGCGTCCGCGCGACGGCGGCGTTCTGCATCAGCGAGTTCGGCACCGAGTAGTCGCCGTCGTCGGTCCTGATCTTGACGTAGAGCAGGCCGATCTCCTGGACGACGCCGTCCAGCTCGCCGCCCATCGGGCCGGACCGGGCCACGACGCGGTCGCCCACGCCGAACGGGCGCGCGTACAGCAGCACCATTCCGGCGAACATGTTCGACAGCGTCGGCTGGCCCGCCAGCCCCAGCACCGCGCCGGTCAGCGCGCCGCCGACGACGAGCTGCCCGATCGGCAGCCGCAGCAGGCCCATCATGACGATCACGGTGGTGAGCAGCCCGACGAGGATGACCGCCATCCGGATCACCGAGGCGTGCGCCGGGCCGAGGACCGGGCGGGACACGCGGCGCAGCTCGTCGCCGAGCCGGATCGTCGCGGCGGCGGCCAGCGCGGTGAACGCGATCGCGCCGCCCCAGCGCAGCAGCGGTTCGCCGGTCGGGCCGACCGTCTCGTCGCCCGCCTCCGACACCAGCGCCGCCACGAACGCCAGCCCGCCGAGCAGCACGACGCGGGCGAGCCGGGGACGGTTCGGGAACGTCTTGACGAGACGGCGCGAGCGTCTGCCCCACCGCCGTGCCGACGTCGCCATCCGCGCCCCTCGCACCCGTTCCCGCCTGCCGGTTCTCCGGCGATTCCCGGTGCCGCCCGCCCGCACGCTAACGGGAGTCCAAAGACTCTGTGTGCGGCGGCCATCGCCCCGCGCGCATTTTCCGGGTGCGGAGCCGGATATCTTCGTGGTGCTTGGGGAGTATGGAGTACCGGGGAACGAGTTCGACTTGGGAGGTGGCCTCGCGTGAGCCAGGCCCGCGACACGCAGGAGCATCTTTCCATCGTGGTCGTGCACGACGACGATGAGCGCGTGCGGGTGAAGCTGGACGGGATACTGGATCATCACACCGCGGCGGAACTGGCCCGCCGCGTCGAGGAGGCCGCCGCGCCGTCCGCCCGCGTGATCCTCGATCTGGAGGGCATCGCCTTCTGCGACTCCCTCGGCCTCAACACCGTCATCACGCTGTGGAAGCGCGCCCGCGCGGGCGGCGGTGAACTCGTCCTCACGCGCCCTCCCGCGCTGATGCGCGATCTGCTCTCCAGCACCGGCCTCGACACGCACATCACCATCGAGCCGTCCTGACGCCGGGACGGGCCGCGCCCGTCCCGGCGGTGCGAGCCGTCAGGAGGAGGCGGCCAGGAAGGCGATGAGGTCCTGGCGGGTGATCAGGCCCTTGGGGCGGCCGTCCACGAGGACGACGGCGGCGCCGGACTTCTCCAGCACGGCGACGGCCTTGGTGACGGGCTCGCCCGATCCCAGCGTGGGCAGCGGCGGCGACATGTGCGACTCCAGCGGCTCGGCCAGGCGGGCGCGGTCGCGGACCAGCAGGTCGAGCAGGTCGGACTCGACGATCGAGCCGACGACCTCGGCCGCCATCACCGGCGGCTCCTCCTTCATGACCGGGAGCTGGGACACCTCGTACTCGCGCATGATCGAGATGGCCGTCTGGACGCTCTCGTGCGGGTGGACGTGGACGAACTCGGGGAGCCGCCCGTCCTTGCGGGTCAGCACCTCGCCGATCGTCGTCTCGTCGGTCGTGGGGGCGAGGAAGCCGTAGTCGCGCATCCAGTCGTCGTTGAAGATCTTGGAGAGGTAGCCCCGGCCGCCGTCTGGCAGCAGCACGACGATCACCGCGTCGGCGGGCGCCTTCTCCGCGACGCGCGCCGCCGCGACGACGGCCATCCCGCACGAGCCGCCGACCAGCAGCGCCTCCTCGCGGGCGAGGCGGCGGGTCATGCCGAACGAGTCCTTGTCGGACACGGCGATGATCTCGTCGCAGATGTCGCGGTCGTAGGTGCCCGGCCAGATGTCCTCACCGACGCCCTCGGTCAGGTACGGGCGCCCGGACCCGCCGGAGTACACCGAGCCCTCGGGGTCGGCGCCGATGATCCGCACCCTGCCGCCGGAGACCTCCTTGAGGTAGCGGCCGGTGCCGGAGATCGTCCCGCCGGTGCCGATGCCCGCGACGAAGTGCGTGATCTTCCCCTCGGTCTGCTCCCACAGTTCGGGGCCGGTCGTCTCGTAGTGCGAGAGCGGGTTGTTGACGTTGGCGTACTGGTTCGGCTTCCAGCCGCCGGGCGTCTCGGCGGCGAGCCGGTCCGACACCGAGTAGTACGAGTCGGGGTGCTCGGGCGCGACGGCCGTCGGGCAGACGACGACCTCGGCGCCGTACGCGCGCAGCACGTCGATCTTGTCCTTGGCGACCTTGTCGGGGCAGACGAACAGGCACCGGTAGCCGCGCTCCTGCGCGACGATGGCCAGCCCGACGCCGGTGTTCCCCGAGGTCGGCTCGATGATCGTGCCGCCCGGGCGCAGCTCGCCGGACTTCTCGGCGGCGTCGATCATGCGGACGGCGATGCGGTCCTTGACCGAGCCGCCGGGGTTGAAGTACTCGACCTTCGCGAACACCTGCGGCCGGGTGGCGGCCACCTTCCGCAGCCGGACGAGCGGGGTGTTGCCCATCAGGTCGACCAGTGATTCGTAAACGTGCACCGCAGGCGTCCTTCGTGGTCCGTGGAGGATTCGGATAGATTCCCGTTTCCGAAGGTAGCCGAGATCCCACCTTGCGGGCATCACCACTCCAGGGGGTCGCATCGGCCTGGCGGGCAGGGAGGGTCGAGCCATGTTGCTTCGAGCGTTGCGGGCGCGCCGGATCGCCACCGCCGCCGCGTACGGCGGCGGGGGGATCACCGCCGTGGGCGGGTTCACGGTCGGGCTGGTCTTCGTGGAGGCCCGGCTCGCCCGCAAGATCATCCAGGCGACGCCGAGCACGCCGCCGCCCGTCGCGGACGGTCACTACGGCCCGTCCGGCCCCGCGCCGCTGTCCTTCGTGATGCTCGGGGACTCGACGGCGGCCGGCCTCGGCGTCGGCTCCCCGGACGAGACGCCCGGCGCGCTGCTGGCCGCCGGGCTGTCGGCCATCTCCGGGCGCGGCGTGAAGCTGACGAACGTGGCGCTGTCGGGGTCGCGGTCGGCGGCGCTGGACGGCCAGGTCGAGCGGGCGCTGGCGGCGCGGCCCGACGTCGCCGTCATCATGATCGGCGCGAACGACGTGACGGCGCGCGTCTCCCCCGCCGAGTCGGTGGGGCACCTGGTGCGGGCCGTGGAGCGGCTGCGGGACGCCGGGTGCGAGGTCGTCGTCGGCACCTGCCCCGACCTCGGCTCGGTCAAGCCGCTGATGCAGCCGCTGCGCTGGATCGCCCGGCGGGCGAGCCGGCGGCTGGCCGCCGCGCAGACGATCGTCGTCGTGGAGCGCGGCGGGCGCTCGGTCTCGCTGGGCGACCTGCTCGGCCACGAGTTCGCCGCCGACCCGCTCGGCATGTTCAGCGACGACCGCTACCACCCCTCCGCGCGCGGCTACGCCGCCGCGGCGGCGGCGGTCCTGCCGTCCATGGCGGCGGCGCTCGGCCTCGACCCCGACTTCGACGTGGCGCCCGAGCCCCGGCGCGGGCGTCGTCCCGGCGTCCTGCCGGTCTACCTGGCCGCCGCCGAGGCCGCCGAGGAGCCCGGCACCGAGGTGTCGGCCGCGCAGCTCGTCGGCCACCGCCGCTGGGCCACGCTGCTGCGCCGCCGGTCGGTCCCCGACCCGGCCCCGGCCGAGCCCGGCGCCGCCTGACCGCTCGCCGCGCGGGGCGGACGGTTCGTCGCGTTCGGGTGTGGCGCGGCGGCCGGATCGGTAGCGTGGCGGGTCCTGGTGGGCCGGGCCGGGGGGCGGCGCCGGACTTTGTCATGAGGAGTGGTGTGGCTGTGGTTTCGCCTGCCCGGTGGCCGTCACGTAGCGCGCATGTCCGGACACGGCTCGCTTTGTGGGGAGTTCCGGTGGTCTTGGCCGCCGGGTGCGCGGTCGGGGCGGGGGCGGAGGACACGCGGGGCTGGACGGCGCGGGACGTCGACGTCGTCAGCCGCACGGTCGTCGGGGGCGGCGTCGTCGCCGTGACCGGGCGGCGGGGGGACGGCGGGCTGGAGACCGTCGTGTTCGACCTCGCGCGGGGCGAGCGGATGTGGCGGCGGGCGGCCGTCATGCCGGGGCGGCTGCCGACGATGGGGGTGCAGCCGCCCGCCGTCGTGGAGACGGGCGGCGGCGCGCTCGTCGCGGCCGTGGAGCCGCGCGACGCCGGGCGGTACCGGGCCGTGCTGTCGGTGCGGGACGCCCGCAGCGGCGCCGAGCGGTGGACGCGGCCGGTGCGGACGTCGTTCGGCCCGGCCGCGTGCGGCCCGAACGTGTGCCTGTCGGAGTTCACCACGCGTCCGGAGGCGCGGTTCGTCGCGCTCGACCCGGCGTCGGGACGGGTGCGGTGGCGGATGCCGGGAACGGCCGAGGTGCTCGACCAGGACGCCGGTCGCGTGGTGCTGTTCCGGCTCGCGCGGCGTCCCGTCGTGGAGGCGCGGCATCCGGGCACGGGCCGGACGCTGTGGCGCTACCCGGTGGAGAAGGGCGTCGGAACCGGGATCAGCCTGGCGGGCGGCTGGACGTTCGGCCGCGCCGGTGACCGGCTCGTCGGGTACGTCGCGCCGCCGTCGCGGCCGCACACGTCCGGTTTCGGGTTCTTCGCGCTGCGGGTGCGCGACGGCGCGCCGCTGTGGCACCGGCCCGGCCTGACGCGCGTGTACCCGGGCCCGAGCCCGGCGGTGGCCGTGCTGGCCCGCCCGCTGACCTCGCAGCGGACCTACGGCGGCTTCGAGCGCGTCGACCCGGCCGACGGCCGCACGGCGACCGTGCTGACCGCCGCCCGGACGCCGCGCGGCGCCTGGCGCCCGGCGTTCCCGGCCGACCTGTCCCGCGTCGGGTTCCTCGCGCCGGACGCGCCGGGCGCCGCGTACACGCTCTCGGGCGCCGAGGCCCCGACCGGCGACCTGCCCGCCTGGACGTTCTGCGCCGAACGCCCGGCGGAACTGCGGCCGGCGGGCGGGGCCCGCGGCTTCTACCCGGTCGCCGCCCTGTGCGCCTACGACCTGTCGACCGGCCGCAAGATCGCCGAGCCGGGCGTCCCGCCCGTCTGGTACACCGGGTCCGTCGACGGCCGCCGCCTGTGGCGCGACGAGCACGGCGCCCTGCATGCCGTCCGCGACGACCACGTGGACCGGCCCGGCATGTACGGCGCCTCCTAGCGCCGGGTCAGGGCGAGGCTCGTGCCGCGCACGGACGCGACGTGGCGCGTGTAGGCGCGGCGGCCGGAGGCGCGCCAGAGCGCGCGGGCGATGGGCGGGAGAGCGCCGAACAGCAGGGCGCGCTCCTGCGCGGTGGCGTCCTCCAGCATCGCGCCGAGGAAGATCAGGCGGCGGGAGCGCGGGACGGACGAGCGCCCGTGCTCGGCCAGCCGCTCCCACTCCGCGACGGTCAGGTGCTGCTCGACCAGCGGCAGGACGTCGCGTTCCTCCTCGTCCAGGTGCAGATCGAGGACGTCAGCGAGCGCCTCCAGGCGCTGCGCCAGCACGGCGCCGACGTCGGTGGCGCCGCCCGCCCAGCGCGGCAGCAGCGACCGCACCTCGTCGAGCTGCGCCGCCGCCGCGTCGTGCTGCGCCTGCATCCGCGTGACGAGCGAGGGCGCGAACGTCGTGCGCGCCGCGAGCAGCGGCCACAGCAGCTCGTCCTCGGAGGTGTGGTGGTGGTGCAGGCCGTCGAGGATCTCGGTGGCGTGCGCGGTGAGCACCCGGACGCGGGCGCGGTCGCGCGCCGGGACGGCGGCGACGAGCCGCGCCAGCAGCCGGATCTCGCGGCGGAACACGCGGTGGACGATCACCATTTCGCGCGTGTCGGGACGTGTGGTGGACATAGGTGAACCTCCCGTAACGCCGCCCGAACCCCCGTATAACGTCCGCGCGGCGTGCGCCCAGCCTGCGCTCCGGACCGTCCCGGGCGCACGGGACGAGCGTCCCCGGTCGGCCGGGATGCGCACTATTGGACAAGCCGTCAATGGTGTGACGCACCCGCCATGTACGCGCCCCGGGCCAACGGCTAGATTGCAGTTGACCGGCGAGTAACACCGACCGCCACCGAACATCCGCACGACAGGGAGTCCGATATGCCCGAGGCAGTCATCGTCGCGACCGCGCGCTCGCCGATCGGCCGAGCGTTCAAGGGGTCGCTCAAGGACATGCGCGGTGACGTGCTGACCGCCCAGATGGTCAGCCGCGCCATGGAGAAGGTCCCCCAGCTCGCCGCGAGCGACATCGACGACCTCCTCCTCGGCTGCGGCCTGCCCGGCGGCGAGCAGGGCTACAACATGGGCCGCGTCGTGTCGGTGCTGCTCGGCTGGGACGGCGTGCCCGGCGCCACGATCACCCGCTACTGTTCGTCGTCGCTCCAGACGACGCGCATGGCGCTGCACGCCATCAAGGCGGGCGAGGCCGACGTCATCGTCTCCGCCGGCGTCGAGACCGTCAGCCGCTTCGCCAAGGGCTCCTCCGACGGCCTGCCCGACACCGAGAACCCGCTGTTCGCCGACGCGCAGGCCCGCACCGCCAAGACCGCCGAGGGCGGCGGCGGCGTGTGGCACGACCCGCGCGAGGACGACCAGATCCCCGACGTCTACATCGCGATGGGCCAGACGGCCGAGAACGTCGCCGGGCTGCGCGGCGTCAGCCGCCAGGCGCAGGACGAGTTCGGCGTCCGCTCGCAGAACCTCGCCGAGAAGGCCATCGCCAACGGCTTCTGGGAGCAGGACATCACGCCCGTCACCCTGGAGGACGGCACGGTCGTCTCCAAGGACGACGGCCCCCGCGCCGGCACCACCTACGAGAAGCTGGCCGGCCTCCAGCCGGTGTTCCGCCCCGACGGCACCGTCACGGCGGGCAACTGCTGCGCGCTCAACGACGGCGCCGCCGCCGTGATCATCATGAGCGACACCAAGGCCGCCGAACTGGGCATCACGCCGCTGGCGCGGGTCGTGTCCACCGGCGTCTCCGGCCTGTCGGCCGAGATCATGGGCCTCGGGCCGGTCGAGTCGTCTAAGAAGGCGCTGGCCAAGGCCGGTCTGACGATCAACGACATCGACCTGGTCGAGATCAACGAGGCGTTCGCGGCGCAGGTGCTGCCGTCGGCCGACGAACTCGGCATCGACATCGACAAGCTGAACGTCAACGGCGGCGCCATCGCCGTCGGCCACCCGTTCGGCATGACGGGCGCCCGCATCACCTCCACGCTCATCAACAGCCTGAAGTTCCACGACAAGCAGTTCGGGCTGGAGACCATGTGCGTCGGCGGCGGGCAGGGCATGGCGATGGTGCTGGAGCGCCTCAGCTAGTCCACCGTCACGCTTCGTGACATCCGGTCGGCCCGGCCCCACCCGTTACCCGCGGGTAGGCCGGGCCACCTGTGTTTTTGGACGGCTTGGACGATCTCGGTCCGTAGCGGAATGGGCCCCCTCGGGGGGTTGCCAGGGCGCCGACGCTGTTGCAGAGTCGCAGCAAGAGCCCCCGGGACCTGGAGGTGCCAATGCCACTGAGCCACTCGCCGGACACCCATACCAAGCTCCTAGCCCGTATCCCCGTCGTCACCGGACGGGATCTCCCCGAGTGGTTCTCCGCGATCGAGGACGGACCGTCGTTCGCCCGCTGCGAGGAACGCAGCCACTGGCTCGCCGACGAACACGGCCTCTCCCACGGCTACGCCGCCGCCCTGGTCCGCGAGCACGAACGCGCCCGCCGCGAGCGGCACTACTGAGTTCATGGCCGCGCCTCCGGCGCGGCGGGGTCGGGGCCCTTTAAGCGTCGCCTCGGAGCATGATCGACCGCCGCTCCGCGACGTTCGATCATGCTCCGAGGCGACGCGGCCCCGACCCGTGACCCCTACGGCCCTGCATGCTCGGGCCGTCCTCGCGTGGTGTGCCGGGGTTCCGGCCCGCCGGCGGACTGTCTCCGGCCGCCGGGATCTGCGAGTCCCGGCTTCGGCGCCGAGCCGCCCCGGCACACCGTGCCCGGCCCCTTCCGGCCCAGCCCGGAAGGGGCCGGGTCTTCCGTATCCGCAGAAATCCGGAATGCGAGCGACACCCGCTTCGGCGCCGACACCACCGCGCCCGGAAGCACGCGGCGCCCGGCCGTCGCCGTCGCTCATCGGCACCGGGGCGGACTCAGCAGGACAACGCGGGCACCGGCCGCTTCGGCGCTGCCACCGCCCCGCCCCGGAGGCACGCGGCGCCCGTCCGGCGCCGCACCGCTCGTGCGTGCCTCGAGCGGGCTCAGTTCAGAAAATCGGTCAGTGTGGGTGCCAGTCGCTTCGGGGCCATCATGACCGCGCCGTGGTTGAGGCCCGGGAGGGTGCGGTGTTCGGCGGATGGCACGGCGGCGGTCAGTGCCTCGGCGGCGGCGTGGAAGCCCGCCGGGCTCTTGCCGCCGGTCAGCACGAGCGTCGGCGCGGTGATCCGTGACCACGGCTGCGGGGCGAACGGGCCGCCGCGCTGGGTGCCGTCCATGACCGCCAGGTCGTAGGGCAGCGTCGGCGCGAGCCGCTTGAGGCCCGCCCACGTGCCCGGCATCAGCCGCATCGACGCGACCAGGAAGGCGGGCATGCCCTGCGCCTCGCGCATGAACGCGCGGACCGCGTCGCCCCGCCGGTCGGCCGCGAGCAACGCGTCGATCCGGGCCGCGAACCCGTCCGGCGGGCCGAACCCGTTCGCGTCCCCGACGACGAACGGCGGCTCGTAGACGGCGACCCGCGACACGTCCAGACCCGAGGCGGCGGCGCGCAGCGCCAGCACGGCCCCGGACGACGAGCCGAACAGGGCCGCGCCGCCGCCCGCCGCCGCGTTGAGCGCCGCTATGTCCTCGATCTCGCGTTCGACCGCGTACGCGGGCCCGTCGCCGCTCGCGCCCCGGCCGCGCCGGTCGTAGTTGATCACCGTGTGGTGCTCCGCGAGGAGCCCGGCGAGCTTCCGGGCGTCGCGCCGGTCGGCCAGCGCCGACGCGACGAGCAGCACCGGCGGGCCCGAACCCTGCCGCTCGTAGGCGATCGCGGTCCCGTCCGCCGAGGTGACGGTGCCCTCCACGCGGGTGTCCTTCGCGGTCGTCGTCATGGTCGTTCTCCCTCGCACGCCGTTGGTTTCCCCATGTGACGGTCGCGGGGCCGGAAAGGAATCGGTCTCACCGGTCCACGACGGGCGGGAGCCCGAACCCGGGCAGCCGGTCCGGCCCGAACGACGTGATCGCGGTGACGCGGCCGTCCTCGATCGCGAGCACGTCCACGACCTGCGCGTGGAGCCGCCCGTCCGCGCCGGTCGCGTGCGGGGCCGAGGGGAACTCGACGTAGTGCGCGACGGCGGGCTGCCGGTTCGCGCCGGTGACGACGCAGCGCCAGCGGCCGTGGTACCACGACGACGCGGGATCGAAGACGCGCCCGGTGAACGCCAGCAGCGCGTCGCCGCCCGCCAGCCAGGCCGGGTGCGGCGGCATCGTCAGGCGCACGTCGGCGGCGAGCAGCGCCGCGAGCGCGCCCGGCTCGGCGCGCTCGTGCGCCGCGACGTACCGGCGCAGCAGCGCGCGCTCGTCGGCGCGGGCGGCCGGTGGACGCGTCCAGTCGGCCCGGCGTTCGGGCAGGTGAAGCCGCAGCGTCGCCCGCGCGCGTTGCAGGGCGCTCTTCACCGACGCGACGCTGGTGTCCAGCAGCTCGGCCGTCTCGGGCGCCGTCCAGCCGAGGACGTCGCGGGTGAGCAGCACGGCGCGCTGCCGGGCGGGCAGATGCTGGATGGCCACGAGGAACGCCAGCTCGATCGTCTCCCGCGCGACCGCCGCGGCGGCGGGATCGGCGTCGCCGGACCGTTCCAGGAGGCGGTCGGGGAACGGCTGGAGCCACGGGACATCGGCGGGCGGGGTGTGCGGCCGGGCGCTCGCGGCCAGCGGCGGCCCGGCGTAGGGCGCGGGACGGCGGCGGTCCCGGGCGAGCAGGTCCAGGCAGGCGTTCGTGGCGATCTTGTAGAGCCAGGCGCGGAACGTCGACCGCCCGGCGTAGCCGTCGCGGTGCCGCCAGGCGCGCAGCAGCGTCTCCTGGACGATGTCCTCAGCGTCGTCGTAGGAGCCGAGCATCCGGTAGCAGTGCACGCTCAGTTCCCACCGGTACCGTTCGGCGAGCGCGGCGAACGCGTCCTCGTCGCCCGCCCGCGCGGCGTCGGCCAGCGCCTGTTCCTCGACCATGTGCTCCCCCGGGGCCGAGCGTACCGCCGGGAAACGGCGCAGCCCGCGCCGGACGTCCGGCGCGGGCTGCGGAAGGCGGCGGGGCTAGTCGCGGCCGGTGAAGTACGAGAGGAGGCGGAGCAGCTCCAGGTAGATCCACACCAGGCTCAGGACGAGGCCGAAGGCGCAGTACCAGGCGAACTTCTCCGGGGCGCGCTGGTTGACGCCCTGCTCGATCGCGTCGAAGTCGAGCAGCAGGAAGAAGCAGCCGACGAGGATGGCGACGACGCTGAACACGTAGGCGAGCGGGTTGGACGCGTCACGGATGCCGATGCCGTTGTCGGCGCCGAACACCGAGAACAGCAGGTTCACCAGCATGAGGCCCACGAGGCCGAAGCCCGCCGCGATGACGAACTTGGTGAACTTGGGCGTGACGCGGACGATGCGCAGCGCGTAGACGGCGAGGGTGGCGCCGAAGGCGAGCGCGGTGCCGATCACCGCCTGGAACACGACGCCGTTGTACAGGTCGTTGTAGGCGCTGCTGACCAGCCCCACCAGCACGCCGTACACGGCGGCGAACGTCAGCACCAGCGGCGCGTTGGCCTTCTGCCCGAACGTGATGAACGCCCAGATGCCGAGCTGCGCGATGACCGCGACGGCCAGCACCGGCAGCGTCAGCGACGCGGGGACGAGCACCCACGCCAGCGCGGCGGTGACGATGAGCGTGCCGAGCGTCGCGAAGCCGCGCACGACGACGTCGTCCATGGTCATCGGGCGCGAGACCGGCGGCGCCTGCTGCGGGTGGGGCTGCCCGTAGGCGTCCTGGCCGTACTGGTTCAGAGGCTCGGACGGACCCCAGCCCGCCGACTGCCGGCCGACGTTGCTGCCCCGGAACGCCGGGTTCCTGCTCTCCACCTTCAGCCTCCAAACGCCACCACAGCTTTCGATGAGTCTAGACGTCGGAGCACCCCTGATCGTTCCCACCGCCCGCCACCTGTGGATAACGAAACAGGAACGCCGTACGCCGGACGGCGACGGCGGGACGTCGCCCGGCGGCGTACCCGGCCCGCCCGCGACGGGGACCGCAGGCCGATCGACCGCGCGGGCGCCGCCGCCTAGCGTGGCGGACATGGCACTCCCTTCGCAGCTCAGCGCCCTGAACAAGCCGCTGGTCCTGGGGCTGGCGGCGCTCGCGCTCGTCCGCCCGGTCTTCTCGATCACCGGCTGGAGCGACGACCTCGGCAGGCCCGCGACGCCGCTGCTGCTCACCGCCGCGATCACGGTGGCCTGGGTGCTGATCGCCGGGCTCGGCCGCGTCCGCGACCCGGTGCTCACCTGCGTCGCCGCCGGGCTGGTCTACGCGGTCGCGACGATCGTGCTCAGCGCCGTGCTCTCCCCGATCCTGGACGGCGAGCTGCGCGGCCCGCTCGCACAGCCGCTGTCGATCGTGCCGCTGCTGGTCGTCAACGCGCTGTGGGGCCTGGCGGCCGGAGCGCTCGCGTTCGCGCTGCGGCGCGCGCGGGGAAGGGACCGGCGTGACCGGGACCGGTCGTACTAGGTGCCCCTGGTCGGACTCGAACCGACACATGAAGCTCTTTTAGGGAGCCCGCCTCTGCCATTGG
This sequence comes from Actinomadura flavalba DSM 45200, assembly GCF_000374305.1. GTDB lineage: Bacteria > Actinomycetota > Actinomycetes > Streptosporangiales > Streptosporangiaceae > Spirillospora > Spirillospora flavalba. The sequence continues at coordinate 72,336 of NZ_KB894093.1, forward strand.
GCCACAGGGGCGGCGCAATCATACCCCCGCGGGGCGTCGCGCATCATCCCGAAAGGACGGCGCGGCCCTCCACGAGCGTCGCCCCGGCGCGGCCGTCGCGGTCGCGGCGGATCGCCTCGATCTCGTGCACGCCGACGCGGCCGCTCTCGCACGCCAGCGCCGACGCCGCCAGGTACAGCAGCCAGACGCGGGCGCGGCCCTCCCCCGCCAGCTCGGCGCACTCGGCCCAGTGCCGGCGCAGGTTCGCGGCCCAGGCGCGCAGCGTGCGGCCCTGGTGCTCGCGCAGCGCGCTGACGCCGCGCACCTCCAGCCCGGTGTCCTCCAGGGCGCCGACGAGTTCGCCGAGCGTGTGCAGCTCGGCGTCCTGCGGGAAGACGTAGCTGGTGGTGAACGTGCGGCGGGCCTGGTGCGGCCCGGGGCGGCGCGCCTGCTGCTGGAGCAGCACGCGGCCGCCGGGGGCGAGCAGCCCGTACAGGCGCGGGACGATCGCGTCGAGGCTCTCGATGCCGCCGAGCCCGACGATGGCGTCGTAGGGGCCGCCGCCCGCGACGTCCAGGTCGCCGGTGCGGACGTCGACCCCGGCCAGCCGGGCCTTGCCGATCGCGTCGGCCTGCTCGCCGGTGCGGGCCAGCGCGACGACGCGGGCGCCCTCCTCGACGGCGCGGCGCGCGAACGCGCCCCACCCGGCGCGCAGGTCGAGGACGCGGGCGCCGGGGAACAGCCCGAGTCGTTCCACGACGGAGTCGAGCGAGGCGCGCTGTGCGGCGGCGAGGTCGACGGCCTGGTCCCACCGGCCGCAGCCGTGTTCCAACCCGCGTCCGAACATGCGCAGGAAGAAGTCGGTGGGGGCGTGCAGCGGCCCGCCCTCGCCGCCCCGGCCGGACGCGGTGAACTCCTCCGCGGGCGGGCGCGGCTCGGGTCCGACGGCGCCGAGCATCACGGCGGTGCGGACGATCTCGCGCTTGTCGTCGCCGGTCAGCCGGATGGGCTCGTCCCCGCTGCGCATGACGCGCTGGACGGCGTCGAGCGCGCCGAACAGGTCGCCCTCGATGTCCAGTTCGCCCGCGACGTAGGCGCGCACGATGCCCATCTCGCCCGGTTTCCACAGCAGGCGGCGCAGCGCGCGCCGGTGCCGCAGCACGAAGACGGGGGCACCGGCGGGCCCGACGGAGCTGCCGTCCCAGGCGCGGACCCGGACCGGCAGCTCACCGGTGCCCGCGGTCTCCTCGCCGAGCAGGATGCGGGTGAGCAGCGGGGCGAGGCGTCCGGCGACACCGTCCTGCATGCTCCGACCCCTTCCCCCGCAACGGTCCAGCCCCTAGACGGCCTGGTCGCGGCCCGCGAGCTCGAACTCCTCGCGCGGACGTTCCAGTTCGGCGAGCGAGACGATCTCGCGCCGGAAGAACAGCGCCAGGGTCCAGTCGGCCGTCACGCGCATCTTACGGTTCGCGGTCGGCATGCGTGACAGGTGGTAGGTGCGGTGCATGAACCACGCGGGCACGCCGCGCAGTTTCAGGCCGTACACGTTGGCGACGCCCTTGTGCAGGCCGAGGCCCGCGACGGAGCCCACGTAGGAGTGCACGTAGGGCTTGCGGGGCCTGCCGCGCAGGTCGGCGACGATGTTGTCCGCGAGCCGCTTGGCCTGCCGGACGGCGTGCTGCGCGTTCGGCGCGGTGAACTCCCCGGTGTCGGACAGGTCCGGCACGCGGGCGTTGTCACCGGCGGTGTAGACGCCGTCCAGGCCCTCGACGACCAGTTCGGCGGTGGCCTTGACGCGGCCCTTGTCGTCGATGGGCAGGTCGCTCTGCCGGACGACGGGGTGGGCCTTGACCCCGGCGGTCCAGACGAGGGTGCCCGCCTCGAACTCCTCGCCGTCGCTGAGGACGATGCGGCGGTGCTCGGCGGACTTGAGCATCGTCTCCATCCTGACCTCGATGCCGCGCTTGCGCAGGGCCTCGGCCGTCCACTGCCCCATCTCGGGGCCGACCTCGGGCAGGATGCGGTCGGCGGCCTCGACCATGACCCACCGCATGTCGTCGCCCGTGATGCCGGGGTACCACTTGCAGGCGTCGCGGGCCATGTCCTCCAGTTCGGCGATGGCCTCGACGCCCGCGAAGCCGCCGCCGACGAACACGAACGTGAGCGCCTTGCGGCGGATGTCCGGGTCCTCGTTGGACGCGGCGATGTCGAGCTGGTGCAGGACGTGGTTGCGCAGGTAGATGGCCTCTTCGACGGTCTTGAAGCCGATGCCGCACTCCGCGAGGCCGGGGATCGGCAGCAGCCGGGAGATCGAGCCGAGCGCGACGACGAGGCGGTCGTAGCGCATCTCCAGCTCGGGGCCGCCGTCCTTGGCCCCGGCCGGGCGGTAGGTGAGGCACTTCCCGCCGTGATCGATGCCCGTCACGTAGCCGTTGCGGACGCGGCAGCGCCGCAGCACCTTGCGCAGCGGCGCGACGACGTGCCGGGGCTCCAGGTTCCCGGCCGCCGCCTCCGGGAGGAACGGCTGGTAGGTCATGTAGGACTGGGGGTCGATGACGGTGACGACGATCTCGCCGCGCTTCAGCTCGCTCCGCAGCTTCCGCTGGAGGCGCAGCGCCGTGTACATACCGACGTAGCCGCCACCGATGATCACGATGTGTTCCGGTGAGCGCTCAGGTGACATATCGCCTCGTTACCCCCACAACGGGACGCTGCACGCAGAAGTGACCCGCCTTACACCCCGAACCCCGGCGCCGTTCCCGGCATCTCACCTTGAACGACGGTGCCGGACAGGGCCGCGGGGGCGCCCTGCCCGGCCCGCTCACCGCGCGGCCAGCTCCTTGGCGCGCTCGAAGACCGCGTCCAGCATGGGGGCGGTGACGCGGCCGGTGAACGTGTTCTGCTGGCTCGGGTGGTAGCAGCCGAGGAGCGTCACGGGCGGGCCGTCCGGGGCGCCGATCTCCACCTCCACGCCGTGGCCGAAGGCCGGACGCGGGCGGGGCGGCGCGTATCCGGCGTGCTTCAGCGCGGGCCACACGCCCTGCCAGGCGAAGCCGCCGAGCGCGACGACGCAGCGCACCGACGGGCGGACGTCGGCGACCTCGCGGGCGAGCCACGGCAGGCAGGCGCGGCGCTCGTCGGGCGTGGGCTTGTTGTCGGGCGGGGCGCAGCGGACGGCCGCGACGACGCGGACGCCGCGCAGCTCCTGCCCGTCGTCCGCGCGGACGCTGGTCTCCCGGGCGGCGAGCCCGACCCGGTGCAGCGACGCGAACAGCCAGTCGCCCGACCGGTCGCCGGTGAAGATGCGGCCCGTCCGGTTCCCGCCGTGCGCGGCGGGGGCCAGCCCGGAGATGAGGATGGACGGGGCGTCGGCGCCCCAGCCGGGCACGGGCCGCCCCCAGTACTCCTCGTCCGCGAACGCCCGCCGCCGCTCGACGGCCACCTTCTCCCGCCACGCCACCAGCCGGTCGCACGCCCGGCACACCGACTCCCGCGCGACGACCTCCCGCAGATCCGGCGCCGACGCGGCCAGCTCGGCCACCTCCCGCGCGTCGTGCGCAACCGGTGTCGCCGCCGTCGCCGGATCGCCCGGCCAGCCGGTCCCCGGCGGCACGTACGGCGCGTTGCCCGTCGTCATGATCCCGGGGTCAGACCTGGGACCAGGCGATGCCGTCGAGGATGTCGTGCTCGCTGACGACGACGGCGCCGAAGTGGTACTCGCGCATGATGCGGTCGAGGATGAGGGCCCCGGCGCCGATGACGTCGATGCGGCCCGGGTGCATGACGGGGATCTTGGCGCGGGTCTCGCGGGTGGCGTGCAGCAGGTCGCGGGTGACGTCGTGGACCTGCGGCGCCGTGATGCGGGACAGGTGGATGCGGCCGGAGTCGTACGCGGGGAGGTCGAGGGCGATCCCGGCGACCGTCGTGACCGACCCCGCCAGACCGACGAGCGTGCGGGCCTCGTCCACCGGGACGGCGGCGCGGACCTCGTCCAGGGCGGCGTCGATGTCGGCGGCGGCGGCCGTGATCTGGTCCGGGGTGGGCGGGTCGCCCCGCAGGTGCCGCTCGGTCATCCGGACGCAGCCGATGTTCACCGACAGCGCCGAGCGCACCGACGCCGAGCCCAGCACGAACTCCGTCGAGCCGCCGCCGATGTCCACGACGAGGTACGGGCCGGGCGGCGCCAGCTCGGCCAGCTCCCGGGTCGCGCCGGTGAACGACAGCGCGGCCTCCGCGTCGCCCGTGACGACCTCCGGCTGCACGCCGAAGATCTCCACGACGCCCCGGACGAAGTCGTCCCGGTTGGCGGCGTCGCGCGTCGCGCTGGTGGCGACGACGCGGGTGCTCACCGCGCCGTGCCGGGTGATCAGCTCGGCGTAGCCGCGCATCGCGGTGAACGTGCGCTCCAGCGCGGCGGGCGACAGCCGTCCCGTGCGGTCGACGCCCTCACCGAGCCGGACGATCTCCATCCGCCGCTCGACGTCGGTGAGCGTGCCGCCGTCGCCGCCGCCCTCGATGTCGGCGATGAGCAGCCGGACGGAGTTCGTCCCGCAGTCGATCGCGGCCACCCGCGTCATCGCTTCTCCCCGTTCTCGGTGGTCGCGGCGTCCCCGTCGCACGGCGGAACCGCCACGCACGGCCCGGACCGCCACCAGTCGGGCAGCTCCGCCAGCCCCTCGCGACCGAACGGGTTCGCGTCCGGCACGGCCAGCTCGTGCGCGATCAGCGCGTGCAGGCACTTGACCCGCTCGGGCATGCCGCCCGCGCTCTGGGTGCCCTCCGGCAGCGGCTCGATACCGTCCTCGCGGGCGGCCTTATCGCGGCGGGCCAGGTAGTCGGCGTGCGCTCCGGCGTACTCGGCCGCCAGCGCCGGTTCCGCGCCGAGCCGGTCCTGCATGCCGCGCATGACGCCCGACCCCTCCAGCGTCCCGATCGCGGACGCCGCCTTCGGGCACGTCAGGTAGTACAGCGTCGGGAACGGGGTGCCGTCGGGCAGCCGCGGCGCCGTCTCGATCACCGCCGGGAGGCCGCACGGGCAGCGGTACGCCACCCGCCGGATGCCGCGCGGGGTGCGGCCGAGCTGCGCCGCGACCGCGGCCTCGTCACGTTCGTCGATCATTGTCCGCCGTTCGGGGTGGTTCAGTGCGGCCGGTCGGCGGCCTCGACGGACCGCCACAGCGTCTCGTACCACGGGGGCCGCCGCTGCGGACCGGCGTCGCGGGCGCGGCCCTCGTCGTCGGTGCCGCCGTCCAGGACGATGTAGCACTTCTCGTCGGGCATGCAGTAGTGCAGCCGCCGCCGCGCCTCGCGCTCGATGTGGGCGCGGTCGCCCAGGCGCTGCTTGCGCTGGGCCAGTTCCTCGACCTGCTTGCGGGCCTTGTGCTCGCGGGCCTGGAGCGCGGCGATCTCCTGCCGCTGCGCGACGTACTCGCGCACCGGGTAGGCCAGGCTGAGCGCGATGGCGCAGACGACGACGGCGAGGATCGCGGCGCGGCTCGTCAGCGCGTGCGCGCGGCGCGGACGGCCCGGACGCGTCTGCTCGTCCCGGCCGTCCGGTGCGTCGCCCTGCCGCGCCATCGCGGGGCTCAGCCCTCGGCGGTGAAGCGGGGGAAGGCGCGGACGCCGGCGTAGCGGGCGGCGTCGCCGAGGGTGTCCTCGATGCGCAGGAGCTGGTTGTACTTGGCGACGCGGTCGCTGCGGGCCGGGGCGCCGGTCTTGATCTGGCCGCAGTTGGTGGCGACGGCCAGGTCCGCGATGGTGGTGTCCTCGGTCTCGCCGGAGCGGTGGCTCATCATGCAGCGGTAGCCGCTGGTCTGCGCGAGGGTGACCGCGTCGAGCGTCTCGGTGAGGGTGCCGATCTGGTTGACCTTCACCAGGAGCGCGTTGGCGGTGCTCGACGCGATGCCGCGCGCGAGCCGCTCGGGGTTGGTGACGAACAGGTCGTCCCCGACGAGCTGGACGCGGTCGCCCACGGCGTCGGTGAGGGCCTTCCAGCCGTCCCAGTCCTCCTCGTCGAGGGGGTCCTCGATGGAGACGAGCGGGTAGGCGCCGAGGAGTTCGCCGTAGTAGGCGGCCATCTCCTGCGCGGACTTCTTGCCGCCCTCGAAGGCGTAGGAGCCGTCGGCGTGGAACTCGCTGGCGGCGACGTCGAGCGCGAGCGCGATGTCGCGGCCGGGGGTGAAGCCCGCCTTGCGGACGCCCTCCATGATGAGGTCGAGCGCGTCGCGGTTGCTCGGCAGCTCGGGGGCGAAGCCGCCCTCGTCCCCGAGGCCGGTGGCCAGGCCCTTACTCTTCAGCACCGACTTGAGCGCGTGGTAGACCTCGGTGCCCCAGCGCAGCGCCTCGGAGAAGGTGGGCGCGCCGATCGGCGCGATCATGAACTCCTGGACGTCGACGCTGGTGTCGGCGTGGGCGCCGCCGTTGAGGATGTTCATCATCGGCACGGGCAGCAGGTGCGCGTTGGGGCCGCCGACGTAGCGGAACAGCGGCAGGCCGGCCGAGGCGGCGGCGGCGCGGGCGACGGCGAGGCTGACGCCGAGGATGGCGTTGGCGCCCAGCTCGGACTTGGCGGGCGTGCCGTCGAGGTCGATGAGGAGCTGGTCGATGAGGCGCTGTTCGTCGGCGGGGTAGCCGACGAGCCGCTCGTCGATGGTGTCGTTGACGGCCTTGACGGCGTTGCGGACGCCCTTGCCGCCGTAGCGGTCGCCGCCGTCGCGCAGCTCGACGGCCTCGAACCGCCCGGTGGACGCGCCGCTGGGAACGGCGGCGGACGCCTCGGTGCCGTCGGCGAGCAGCACCTCGACCTCGACGGTCGGGTTGCCCCGCGAGTCCAGGATCTCCCGGGCGAGGACGGCCTCGATCGACGACACGGCGGCTCCCTGTCTTCCAGCTCCGCCGGAAGGTCCGGCGGCAGTGCGGGACCAGCCTATCGGCGGCGCCCGGGGAGCGCCCACCGGGCTCGCGGCGGTTCCCCTGCCAAGCCCGGCGAAACGGTCATGAGCTGCCGACTTGACGAACGCATTACCTATCTTATCTACTGTGCACGTCAATCCGACTTGATAAGTAGGGAATGCCGCCCATGCACCGTAGGTTCCGCAGCCGGCTCGTCGCCGCAGCTCTGGTCGTCCTCGCCGGATCGGGAACTCTGACCGCGTGTGGCGGTGACGACGGGAACGAGGGCGGCGCCGCCCAGCCGCTCCGCCTCGGCTACTTCCCGAACATCACGCACGCCACCGCGCTCGTGGGCGTCGAGAAGGGCATCTTCGCCAAGCACCTCGGCACCGCGCCCAAGACCGCGACGTTCAACGCGGGCCCCGCCGCGATCGAGGCCGTGTTCTCCGGCGCGATCGACGCCACGTTCATCGGGCCGAACCCGGCCATCAACGCCTGGTCGCGCTCCAAGGGCCAGGCCATCAAGATCTACTCCGGCGCGGCGTCCGGCGGCGTCTCGCTCGTCGTCAACCCCGACAAGGTCAAGGGCCTGGACGACCTCAAGGGCAAGAAGATCGCCACGCCGCAGCTCGGCAACACCCAGGACGTCGCGATCCGCTACTGGCTCAAGCAGAAGGGCCTGACCGCCAACAAGGACGGCAGCGGCGACGTCAAGGTCGTCCCGCAGGAGAACGCCCAGACGCTCCAGACCTTCGCCCAGGGCAGCATCGACGGCGCCTGGGTGCCCGAGCCGTTCGCGTCCCGGCTCATCCTGGAGAACAAGGGCAAGAAGATCCTGGACGAGAAGACGCTCTGGCCGAACGGCAAGTTCGTCATCACCCACCTGATCGTCCGCCAGGAGTACGCCAAGAAGAACCCCGAGCAGGTGAAGAAGCTCGTGCAGGGCGTCGTGGAGGCCACCGACTTCCTGAACTCCAACGAGGCCGAGTCGAAGAAGGCCGTCAACGACTCGCTCACCAAGCTCAGCGGCAAGCCGCTCAAGCCGGAGGTCCTGGACTCGGCCTTCAAGGAGATCGAGTTCACCACCGACCCCGTCGCCAGCTCGCTGACCGGCGGCGCCGAGCACGCCGAGGCCGTCGGCCTGCTGGAGAAGACCGACCTGAACGGCATCTACGACCTCAGCATCCTCAACCAGATCCTCAAGTCGAGCGGAAAGGCAGAGGTCAGCGACAAATGACAGAGGCCGCCACGGCCGCCCCGAGCCGGTCCGCCGCTTCCGCGGCGGTCCGGCTCGGCGGTGTGTCCAAAGCATTCGGGTCGGGTTCCACGGCGCTGCTGGCGCTCGACAACGTGTCCCTCGACGTCGCCACCGGCGAGTTCGTCTGCCTGCTGGGCGCGTCGGGCTGCGGCAAGAGCACGCTGCTCAACCTCGTCGCCGACCTGGACCGGCCGAGCGCCGGGACGATCGACGTCGGTGACGCCCGCGTCGCGCTCATGTTCCAGGAGCCCGCGCTGTTCCCGTGGCTGAACGTCACGGCGAACATCGAGCTGGCGCTGAAGATGCGCGGCGTTCCGCGCGGCGAGCGCCGCGAGCGCGCCGCCGAGCTGCTGGAGTCGGTGCACCTGCGCGACTTCGCCCGCAAGCGCCCGCACCAGCTCTCCGGCGGCATGCGGCAGCGCGTCGCGCTCGCCCGCGCGCTGGCGCTGACCGTGTCGGCCAAGGACGGGCGCGGCACCGTCCTGCTCATGGACGAGCCGTTCGGCGCCCTGGACGCCATGACCCGCGACCTGCTGCACGACGAGATCGAGCGGATCTGGCGGGAGCGCGGGCTGACCGTGCTGTTCGTCACCCACAACGTGCGCGAGGCGGTGCGGCTCGGTGACCGGGTCGTGCTGCTGTCCAGCCGTCCCGGCCGCGTCGTCGAGCAGTTCGACGTGCCGATGGACCGGCCGCGCCGCATCGACTCCCCCGAGGTGTCGTCGCTGGCCGCCCACATCACCGACCGGCTGCGTGAGGAGGTCGGCCGCCATGGCGTCTGACACCCGGGGGACCGTTCCCGCCGCGGACGTCGCGCCGCCCGGCGCGAACCTGCAACGCGAGATCGCGGGCCTGGACGCGCTGGAGCTGGCGGGCGCGACGCGGCGGGCCGGACGGCTGTCGCGGCTGTGGTCGGCGCTGTGGCCGATGCTGTCGGCCGCCGCGATCGGCGTGGTCGTCTGGCAGCTCGTGGTGTGGAGCGGCTGGAAGGAGCCGTGGGTCCTGCCCGGACCGGCGGAGACGCTGCCGATCTTCTTCGACCAGCTCGGCAACGGGCGGTTCTGGGAGGCGGTGGCGCTCACGATGCAGCGCGCCGTCGTCGGGTTCGCGGCGGCCATCGCGATCGGCGTGCTCGTCGGCGCGCTCGTCTCGCAGTTCCGGGTGCTGCGGCGCGCGTTCGGCTCGCTGATCACCGGTTTGCAGACGATGCCGTCGATCGCCTGGTTCCCGCTGGCGATCCTGCTGTTCCAGCTCAGTGAGAGCGCGATCCTGTTCGTGGTCGTGCTGGGCGCGGCGCCGTCGATCGCCAACGGGCTCATCGCGGGCGTGGACTACACGCCGCCGATCCTGCTGCGGGCGGGCAAGGTGATGGGCCTGCGCGGCCTCAACCTGTACCGGCACCTGATCATGCCGGCGTCGCTGCCGTCGTTCGTGGCGGGGCTCAAGCAGGGCTGGGCGTTCGCGTGGCGGTCGCTGATGGCGGGCGAGCTGCTGGTGATCATCGGTGACACGACGTCGCTGGGCGTGCTGCTGTCCCAGGCGCGGGAGCTGAACAACACCGCCGACATGATCTCCTACATGATCGTCATCCTGGTGATCGGCATCGTGATCGACCAGCTCTTCGGCGTCGCGGACCGGTCGCTGCGGGCACGCTGGGGAATGGACCTGGACCGGGCCTGATCCCCCGGCACGGCGCCCGGCGCCGCGCGGCGCGTCAATCCTTGACCCGCGCGACGCCGGGCGTTTGCCGTTGCGGGGGAAGGTCTCCGGGCACCTGGAACCGATCCCGCGAGGTGGCCCGTGACGCGCCGACCCGGCGGCCGGCGGCGGCCGAGCATCCGGCGGCGCCTCACGCTGACGACGGTCCTCATCACGCTGCTGCTGTCCCTGGCCGTCTACGCGCTCATCCTGCTGCTGATCCAGCGGCAGGAGGTCGGGGTCCGCGAACGCGAGCTGGGCCGCGAGGCGCGGCGGCTCGTCGCGGTGATCCAGACGCGGAACCTCCCGCGCGACGGGCACCTGGTCGCCGATCCCGGCGCGCGGCTCCAGATCATCGACCCGGCCGGGCAGGTGGCCGCCGCCAGCGACGCCATGGTGGGCCGCCCGCCGGTCGCGTTCGCGCCCCCCGATCCCGAGGACGACCGCCGCGACGGCTCAAGCTGCACCGTCAACACGCCCGGCGACGAATGCGTGCAGATCGCGGTGATCCGCACCTACACCGCGGAGGGGTCATGGCTCGCGTACGCGCTGATGCCGTCCACCGGCCTGTTCCCCCGTCCCGCCGAGGCGCTGCTCAGCTCGCTGTGGATTCCGTTCGTCGTCGGGCTCGTCGGCCTGGGCACCTGGCGGTCGGCGGGCCGGACGCTGCGTCCGGTGGAGCAGATCCGCAGCGACCTGGACGAGATCACCGCGACCGACCTCCAGCGGCGCGTGTCCGTCTCGTCGGAGTACGAGGAGATCGGCCGCCTCGCCGAGACGGTCAACGCCACGCTGGACCGGCTGGAGGGGGCGGTGGCGCGGCAGCGCAGCTTCGTCTCCGACGTCTCGCACGAGCTGCGCAGCCCTCTCGCGGGGCTGCGCACCGAGCTGGAGCTGGCCTTGCAGGACGCCGACGGCGACCTGAAGGAGAGCCTGACGGCGTCGCTGCGCAGCGCCGACCGGTTGCAGGGCGTCGTGGAGGACCTGCTCGCGCTGGCCCGGCTGGAGGCCGCCGACAAGGGCCCCGCCGAGCCCGTCGACCTGCGCCGGCTGGCCGACGAGGAGGTGCTGCGCCGCCCGCACACCACGCAGGTCGTCGTGCCCGACGGCGATCCGGTGATCGTGCACGGTTCCCGCGAGCAGCTCGCGCGGCTGTTCACCAACCTCATCGACAACGCCGACCGGCACGCGCGCACCGAGGTCCGGCTGGACATCCGGCGGCTGCCCGGCGGGTACGCGATGGTGGAGGTCATCGACGACGGGCCGGGCCCCACGGCCATCGAGCGCGAGCAGGTGCGCGAGCGCTCGACGCGGCTGGCGGGGGCCGGGCACCGCGACGCGGGCGGCACCGCGCTGCGGCTCACGGTCGCGCGGGACATCGCGGTCGCGCACCGGGGTTCGCTCGACGTGGAGGACCGCGTGGACGGACGACCGGGCGCCCGGTTCGTCCTTCTTCTACCGGCGTGAGCAGTCCGTGATGGGAACGAGATCGAATACTTCCGAATTTATGGGACATATTGTCGTCGACCGTCGTCTCGCCCCAGGAGTCGCCATGCGCCTCGGATCAGTGGTCCTCGTCATCTGGCTCGTCATCGGAGGCATCGCCGCAGGACAGCGCGGCTACTTCAACGAGCGCCAGGAGAGCTGCGCCAGCCTCGCCACGCTCGGCCTCACCATCGTCGCGGGACCGCTCAACTACATGGGCGTCAACCCCAAGGTGAAGTGCAACACCCCGAAGCCCAGCGAGTGAGCTAGCCGCCCGGCTCGTAGCGGTAGCCGAGACCGCGCAGCGTCGTGATGACGCCCGGTCCGGCGCCGTGCTCGGCGAGCTTGCGCCGCAGCGCCGAGATGTGCACGTCCAGGGTCTTGGTGGGGCCGAACCAGTTCTCGTCCCAGACCCGGTCGATCAGCGTCTCGCGGGTGACGACCTCGCCCGCGCCCGCGACCAGGCACGCCAGCAGGTCGAACTCCTTCGGCCGCAGCCCGATCTCCGTCCCGTCGAACGCCGCGCGGCGGGCCGCGAGATCGAGGCTGAGCCGCCCGCGCGACAGGAACCGCTCGTCGGCGCGGGCGGCGTTGCTGCGCCGCAGGTGCGCGCGCAGCCGCGCCATCAGCTCCGTCAGCCGGAACGGCTTGGTGAGGTAGTCGTCGGCGCCCGCGTCGAGCGCGACGACGACCTCGAACTCGCGGGTGCGGGCCGTCAGCACCACGATGACCGCGTCGGGCAGCCGGGTGCGCAGCTTGCGGCACAGCGAGACGCCGTCGATGTCGGGGAGCCCGAGGTCGAGCAGGACGAGCGCGGGCGGCCGCGCGGCGGCGCGCTCCAGCGCGTCGGCGCCGTCGGGCGCCCACTCGGCCGCGTAGCCCTGCGCCGTCAGCGCCTCGGCCAGTTCGGTGCCGATGACCTCGTCGTCCTCCACGACGAGCAGGCGCTCCCCGCTCATACCGGACACCTTAGCGACCAGCGGGTTAACACCGCGCTCACCTAGAATCACCAGCGTGACAGGCTCCCCCGGGGCCCCGCTGCGGCGGCGCCTGCTGCTCACGATCACCGGCATCACGGCCGTCGCCGTGGTGCTGCTGACCATTCCGCTCGCCGTCGGCGCACGGGAGCTGTACCGGGCGCAGGCCGTCGCGACGCTGGAGCGGGACGCCGCCCGCGTCGCGGCGGGCGGGCTCACCGCGCGGCGCGTGCACGTCGGGCGGGCCATGACGGTCGGCATCTACCGGCCCGGCGGGGTGCGCGCGTCGGGGGCGGGCCCGGCGCGGTCGGCCGTCGCCGCCGCCACCGTCGACGGGCGCTCGCACCAGGCCGACGAGGCCGGGTCGCTGGCCGTCACCGCGCCGATCCCGGGCGGGCCGGGCAACGGCGACGTCGTCCGGGTGGCGCTGCCCAAACGCGTCATCGCGGCCCGCACCACCCGGGCGTGGACGGTCATGGTCGCGTGCGCGCTCGTCATCCTCGGCATGGCCGCGTTCGTCGCGCGCCGCCAGTCGCGGCGGCTGGCGCGCCCGCTGGAGCGGCTGACGCTGGCCGCGCAGGCGCTCGGCGACGGGGACTTCACCGTCCGCGCCGACCGGTCCGGGCTGCGCGAGGCCGACGAGGCCGGGCGCGCGCTGGAGGTGACGGCGCGGCGGCTCGGCTCGATGCTGGAGCGGGAGCGCGCGTTCAGCGCCGACGTCTCGCACCAGCTCCGCACCCCGCTCACCGGGCTGCTGCTCGGGCTGGAGGCCGCGCTGGAACGGCCCGGCGCCGACCTGCGCGACGCCGCGCGCAACGCCGTCCGGCGGGGCGAGCGGATGCGCGACATCATCGACGAGCTGCTGCTGCTCGCCCGCGACGCCGGGCCCGACCGCGCCCCGCTGGACGTCCCGGCGCTGCTGGACGACCTGAACGCCCGCTGGGAGGGCGTGGACCTGACCACGGCGGTGCACGGGACGCTGCCCGTCGTGCACGTGAAGACGTCGGCCGTCCGGCAGATCCTCGACGTGCTGGTGGACAACGCGGTCGAGCACGGCGCCGGGCCGATCACCGTGGAGGCCAGCGACATCGGCGGCGGGCTGGCGTTCGACGTCGCCGACCGGGGACCGGGCATCACCGGCCGCGAGGACGAGATCTTCGCGCGCCGCGCGGGCGGCGGCAACGGGCACGGCATCGGGCTCGCGCTGGCCCGGACGCTGGCCGAGGCCGAGGGCGGACGGCTGGTGCTGCGGCGGCCCGCGCCGCCGATCTTCACGCTGCTGCTGCCCGCGACGTGAGCGGTGGGCGCCGAGCCCCCGAGCCGGGCCCACCGCTCCGCACGGCGGGCCGCCGCTTCCCGCCCGGCTCCCCAACCCCAGAAGAGCAGCCGGGAGAGACGCGGCGGCCCGTGCGGCCACGGTAAACGACACCGGATAAGTCCCCGATCAGCGCAAGGTTAGCGACGCTCTAACCTTCCGCCCGACACGCCGCCGGAGCGCGCTCCCGGCGACGGGCTGTGACATAACGGTTGAGACTCGCGACCGAAACCGGTCTTGTACCCGGTTCGGGCGCCCTCTTATGTTCGTGGCCGCGTGCACTGGTGCTCGAACGCCCGCCCCAGCGCGCACGAACGCGCATCCCGACCTGGACATCGCAAAGGCGGAGATCAGATGAAACGACCCCTCCGGACGGCCCTCGCGGTCGGCCTCGCGGCCGTCCTCACCGCGAGCGGATGCGGCAAGGGCAGCTCGTCCGCCGGTGACGACGACGGCAAGACGATCCGGTTCGTCGCCGCGATCTACGACGACAACACCAAGCCCTTCTGGGAACGCCTCATCAAGGACTTCGAGGCCAAGAACTCCGGCTACAAGGTGAAGCTGGAGATGGTCGACTGGGAGACCATGGACTCCAAGGTCAAGACCTACGTCCAGACGAAGCAGGTCCCCGACGTCCTCAACTACAACGCGTTCTCCGACTTCGCCCGCGACGGCCTGATCTACAAGGCGTCCGAGGTGGTCTCGCCGCAGGTGCTCACGGACTTCACGCCGACGTTCGTCGAGCAGGCCAAGTACAAGGGCGAGCAGTACGGGCTGCCGTTCATCTCCAGCGCCCGCCTCCTCTTCTACAACGAGGACCTGTTCGCCAAGGCCGGTATCAACGGCGCGCCCAAGACGTGGGACGACGTGAAGAACGCCGCGCAGAAGATCAAGGCCAAGGGCGACATCGGCTACGGCCTGCCGCTCGGGCCCGAGGAGGCCCAGGCCGAGTTCTACTCCTGGGCCATGAACAACGGCGGCGGCTGGGTCGACGGCTCCGGCAAGTGGGCCATCGACCAGCCCGCGAACCTCGCGACGCTGAACTTCCTGCGCGACCTCACCAAGTCCGGCCTCACCCAGCCCAACCCCGAGGCCACCGACCGCAAGAAGGTCTTCAACCAGTTCGCCCAGGGCCGCATCGGCATGGCCATCGGCGGGCCGTTCACCCGCGCCGGGTTCATCGACCCCGTCAACAAGAACCTCAAGTTCAAGGTCGCGCCGCTGCCCAGCAAGAGCGGCGCCGAGCACAACACGCTCGGCGTCATGGACGTGCTCGCCGCGTTCAAGAAAGACGGCGACAAGAACCGGGAGGCCGTGAAGCGCTTCCTGGACTTCTTCTACCAGGCCGAAAAGACCTCGGAATTCCTCAAGCTGGAGGGCTTCCTCCCGGTCACCAAGTCGGCCGGGGACGCGCTCTCGTCCGACCCGTACATGAAGCAGTTCGTGGACGCGCTGCCGACGTCGAAGTTCGCGCCGACGACGAACCCGTCGTGGTCGGCCGTCGCGGGCGCGGTGAAGACCGACCTCGGGTCGGCCGTCGCCTCGCAGGAGCCGAAGACGGTGCTGGAGAAGATCCAGCAGACGGCCGAGAAGGCCGGCTGAGTTGGCCGCTTCTCCGCCGCGCCGGGGGGCGGCGCGTCCCGCCGCCTCCCGGCTCGCCCCGCTGCTGTGGCTCGGGCCGTCGCTGGTGCTCATCGCCGCCGTCGTGCTGTGGCCCGCCGTGGAGATGGTCCGCACGTCGTTCCTGCGGATCAGCTCGTCGGGGCTGACGCTCGGCGGCGCCGGGGCCGGCAACTACCGCGAGCTGTTCACCTCCGAGGCGCTGGTGCCCGTGCTGCTGCGGACGCTGCTGTGGGTCGGCGGGGTCGTCGGCGTCACGATGCTGCTGGCGCTCGGGCTCGGGCAGCTCCTGAACGCGCGGTTCCCGGGGCGGCGGGTCGTCCGGTGGGCGGTCATCGTGCCGTGGGCGGCGTCGGTGCTGATGACGGCGCTGATCTTCCGGTGGATGCTCGACAACGACTCCGGGCTGGTGAACCGCGTCCTGCTCGACCTCGGCGTCCTGGACGCGCCGGTCAACTGGCTGGCCGAGCCGGGGTGGGCGCTGTTCTGGATGATGACGGTCGCGGTGTTCGTGTCGCTGCCGTTCGCGTCGTTCGTGATCCTGGCCGGGTTGCAGGCGATCCCGCGGGACGTCTACGAGGCGGCGCGGGTGGACGGCGCCGGGTGGTTCACGACGTACGTGCGGATCACGCTGCCGATGCTGCGGCCCGCGCTGATCATCGCGTCGATCATCAATGTGATCAACGTCTTCAACTCGTTCCCGATCATCTGGGCGATGACGCGGGGCGGGCCCGGCAACGCCACCGACACCACGACGACGTACATGTACAAGATCGCGTTCGTGGAGCAGGACGTCGGCCAGTCGGCGGCGATGGCCGTGGTGAACTTCGGGCTCGTCCTGGTCATGGTCCTGCTGTACCTGCGCGTCACCCGGGAGGCCCGATGAGAGCCCGGACCGTCGCCGTCGCGGGGCTCGCGTGGCTCGTCGCGCTGGCGTTCCTGCTGCCGTACGCGCAGATGACGCTGACCGCGCTGACGCCCGAGCCGGAGCTGACCCGCTCCCCCGGCACGTACCTGCCGACGTCGTTCCGGTGGTCGAACTTCACCGAGGTGTGGTCGGCGTCGCCGCTGGCCACCCACCTCCAGGTGTCGATCACGGTGGCGGGCGCGTCGACGCTGCTGACGCTGGCGTGCGCGCTGCCCGCCGCGTACTACACGGCGCGCAACCGGTTCCGGCTGCGCGGCGCGTTCCTGCTGCTGGTCCTGGTGACGCAGATGTTCGCGCCGACCGCGCTCGTCATCGGCGTGTACCGGGAGATGGTCGCCCTGAACCTGACCGACACCCTCGAAGCGCTCATCCTGGTCAACGCGGCGTTCAACCTGCCGTTCTGCGTCTGGATTCTGCACGGGTACTTCTCCGCCATCCCGCGCGAACTGGAGGAGGCGGCGTTCCTGGACGGCGCGGGACGGCTCGGCGCGCTCACGCGCGTGACGCTGCCGGTGTCGCTGCCGGGGCTCGTGACGGCCGTCGTCTACACGTTCATCGCGGCGTGGAACGAGTACATCGTCGCGCTGACCGTCTCGGTGTCCGACAACCGGCGCCCGCTGACCGTCGCCATCCCCTCGTTCGTGACGCAATACCAGGAGCACTGGCAGTTCCTGTTCGCGGCGTCGCTGATCTCGATCGTGCCGGTCGTCGTGCTGTTCGTGTTCATCGAGCGGTACCTGGTCAGCGGCCTGACGGCGGGCTCGGTGAAGTGACCGTCGCCGCGCTGGACGTCGGCGGCACCACGATGAAGGGGTCGGTGCTGTCGGCGTCCGGCGCGGAGCTGTTCCGGCTGGACCGGCCGACGCCGCGCGCCGATCCGGTCGCGGGGGTGCTGGCGCTCGCGGCGGAGCTGGCGGCGGCGGTGCCCGGGGTGCGGGCGGTGGGGCTCGCGGTGCCCGGCCTGGTGGACGACGCGTCCGGCACGGCCGTCCGCTCGGTGAACCTCGGCTGGCGCGACGTCCCGCTGCGGGCGCTGGCCGCCGCGCGGCTCGGGCTGCCGGTCGCGGTCGGGCACGACGTCCGGCTGGGCGGGCTGGCCGAGGCGGAGCGGGGCGGGGGCGACTTCCTGTTCGTCCCGATCGGGACGGGCATCGCCGCCGCGCTCGTGCTGGACGGCGCGCCCTACGCGGGCGCGGCCGGGTGGAGCGGCGAACTCGGGCACCTCGTCGTCCGGCCGGGCGGCGAGCCGTGCGCGTGCGGCGCGGCGGGCTGCCTGGAGGCGTACGCGTCGGGCGCGGCGCTGGAGCGCCGGGGCGGCGCCCCGGCGGCCGAGGTGATCGCCCGCGCGGCGCGCGGCGACCGGGCGGCGGCGCGCGTCTGGTCCGAGGCCCTGGACGCCCTGGCCGACGCGCTGGCGCACGCCGTCGTCCTGCTGGACCCGTCCCGCATCGTCCTGGCGGGCGGCGTCGCCCAGGCCGCCGACGCCCTCACCGTCCCGATCACGACCCGCCTGGCGTCCCGCCTGACCGTCCGCCCCGCCCCACCCCTCACCACCACCCCCCTGGGCCCCCGCGCCGCCGTCCACGGCGCCGCCCTACTCGCCCACCGCCTCTAGAGTCCTCCCATGCGAAGGTCCTCCCGGCTCGCAGCCGTGCTGTGCGCCGTCCTCACGGCAGGCGGTGGCGCGGCCTGCGGCGCGGGCGAACCCCTCGATCCGTTCTGCGAGGGACGGGCCGGGCGGGCGCTGGACAGGCTGGAACGCGCCGCGCTGCCCCACCTGGACGGCGTGCGGTCCGTGGACAGGCTGGACGGCTGCGACTCCGGGGACGCCCCCTTCCTCGACATCACGTTCCGCGCGGGCATGCGGAAGGAGGCGGCGAGCGCGAGACTGGTGCGTTCGCCCTGGCGGGCGGCGTCGGCGAACGTCCGGGCCGACTTCGCGGATCTCACGGGTGACCTGGTGTACGAGACGTCTTTCGACACGCATGCGCTCGTCCTGGTCGTTTCCGATCGGGACGCGTGGGCGGGGGCGGGTGGGGTCGGGGTGTTCTATCGGGGAGATCGGTACTGAGAAAAGGTTCTGTGGGGGATGTCGAGAATGCGGGGGCGGCTTCGTCCCAGGCATGAGCGCGGCCGGAAGGGGTCGCCCCAGCATCGAGGAGACACGATGGCCAAGTACCTGCTGCTGAAGCACTACCGGGGTGCGCCGGCCTCCGTCAACGACGTCCCGATGGAACGGTGGACGCCCGAGGAGATCACCGCGCACGTCGCGTACATGAACGACTTCGCCGCGCGGCTGGAGCAGAGCGGCGAGTACGTGGACAGCCGGGCGCTCGCCCCCGAGGGGACGTGGGTGCAGTACGGCGGCGAGGGCAAGCCGCCCGTCACCGACGGGCCGTTCGCCGAGACCAAGGACCTCATCGCCGGGTGGATGATCATCGACGTCGACTCGTACGAGCGGGCCCTGGAGCTGGCCGGGGAGCTGTCGGCCGCGCCCGGCGCGGGCGGGCGCCCGATCCACGAGTGGCTGGAGCTGCGTCCGTTCCTGACCGAGCCGCCGACCGTCACCGAGTGAACGAGGCCCTGCTCCGGCGCCTCACGCCGGACGTCCTCGGCGTCCTCGTCCGTCGCGGAGCACCCTTCGCGGCGGCCGAGGACGCCGTCCAGGACGCCCTGGCCCAGGCGGTCCGCACCTGGCCGGACGGCGCGC
Organism: Actinomadura flavalba DSM 45200; assembly: GCF_000374305.1. Lineage (GTDB taxonomy): Bacteria > Actinomycetota > Actinomycetes > Streptosporangiales > Streptosporangiaceae > Spirillospora > Spirillospora flavalba. Next base: position 91,197 of record NZ_KB894093.1, read on the forward strand.
CCGACGACCCGAAGGGCTGGCTGATCACGGTCGCGTGGCGCCGGTTCGTGGACGCGTCCCGCGCGGACGCCGCCCGCGTCCGCCGGGAGGAACGCGCGGCCGGGGAGCCGCCGCCCGGCCCCGCGTCCGGCGCGGACGACACGCTGTGGCTGTACTTCCTGTGCGCCCATCCGTCGCTGACGCCGTCGTCGGCGGTCGCGCTGACGCTGCGCGCCGTGGCGGGGCTGAGCACCCGCCAGATCGCCGGGGCCTACCTGGTGCCGGAGGCGACGATGGCGCAGCGCATCAGCCGGGCGAAACGCACCGTGTCGGGCGTCCGGCTCGACCGTCCCGGCGACGTGGCGACCGTCCTGCGCGTTCTGTACCTGGTCTTCAACGAGGGCTACTCGGGCGACGTGGACCTGTCCGCCGAGGCGATCCGGCTGACGCGGCAGCTCGCCGCGGCGGTCGACCATCCCGAGGCGTCGGGGCTGCTGGCGCTGATGCTGCTGCACCACGCGCGCCGTCCGGCGCGGACGACGCCGGACGGACGGCTCGTCCCGCTGGCCGAGCAGGACCGCACCCGCTGGGACACCGGGGCGATCGCCGAGGGCGTCGAGATCCTCCAGACGGCCCTGTCCCGCGACCGTCTCGGCGAGTACCAGGCGCAGGCCGCCGTCGCCGCCCTGCACGCCGACGCCCCCACGGCGGACGAGACGGACTGGCCGCAGATCGTCGAGTGGTACGACGAGCTGGTCCGGCTGACCGGCAACCCGATCGCGCGGCTCAACCGCGCCATCGCCGTGGGCGAGGCCGACGGCCCGCACGCCGGTCTGGCGGCGCTGGCCGCCCTCGACCCGGCCCTCCCCCGCCACACCGCCGCCTCCGCCTACCTGCACGAACGCGCGGGCGACCGCGCCACGGCGGCCCGCCTCTACACCGAGGCCGCCCACCAGGCCGCGACCCTCCCCGAACGCACCCACCTCACCCACCAGGCCGCCCGCCTGAACGCGACCGGCCCCTAGGCGTGTCGAGGCGGGCGGCGTCCGGGTGCGTGCGGCGCGAGGCGGAGGAGGAATGCGGCGATGCCCTGGCGCGTCAGGAGGGCAGGACGTCGTGGTCCGCCGGGTCGCGGGGCCGGGTGGCGGGGGCGGGGCGCGGGCGGCGGGTCAGGCGGATGTACGCCGCCGCGCCCAGGGCCGTCAGGGCGAGGATGATGAGGCGGACGGCGCCGCCTTCGGCCTGGCCGACGAGCCAGCCGATGGCGCACAGGGGCAGGCCCACGAGGAGAATGGCGGTGAGGCCGAGGAGGCGGGTGTGGCGGGCCGCGTCGTCTTCGTTCGCCGGTGGCATGAGATCAGCGTCGCGGAGCGGCACGAACGGCGGGTGAACGGCGTTCTACGGGTGGTGGGCGCGGAGTACGCGGTCACGTGCAGGTGAACCAGTGACGAGGGAGGTCGGCGTGTCCGCCGAAGCCGAAGCCGGGCCGGAGACCGGGACGGACGCCGCGTCCCGGACGCGGCGCGGGTTGTACGTGGGGTTCGTCGTCGTGGCGCTGGCCGTGGGCGCGCTGGACCAGGCGTCCAAGTACTGGGCCGAGTCGGCGCTCGCGGACGGCCGGGTGATCGACGGGATGCCGTTCTTCTCGTTCCACCTCGTCTACAACCCGGGCGCCGCGTTCTCCCTCGGTGAGAACTCCACCTGGATCTTCACGATCACGACCGGCCTCACCACGGCGGGCCTGCTGTACTTCGGCCGCCGCCTCACGTCGCTCCGCTGGGTTCTCGCGCTCGGCGTCCTGCTGGGCGGCGCCGCGTCGCACTTCGGTGACCGCCTCTTCCGCGCGCCGGGGCCCGGACGCGGCCACGTCGTCGACTTCATCGACTACAACGGCTTCTTCGTCGGCAACGTCGCCGACATCGCCATCGTCGGCGCCGCCGCCGCGATCGTCCTGCTCTCGGCCCTCGGCGTCCCCCACGACGACCGCACCCCGAAACCGGACGCGTCCGGCGAGGAACGCACCCCGGAACCGGATGTCCCCGAGAACGAACGCGCCCCGGCGCCGAACGTGTCCGGCGACGACCGCTAGGCGCCCCGTGGACGCGGCCCGTTCCTGCCTCCGTGAGGATCGGGCCGCGTCCGGGGCGGGCTAGACCAGGGCCTTCGGCTCCTGGGTGGCGAACTGCGTGGTGTGGAGTTCGGTGTAGCGGCCGTTGCGGGCCAGGAGTTCGTCGTGGGTGCCGTGCTCCACGACGCGGCCCGCCTCCAGGACGAGGATCTGGTCGGCCTGGCGGATCGTGGAGAGGCGGTGCGCGATGATGATCGCGGTGCGGCCCTCCAGGGCCTCGGTCAGCGCCTCCTGGACGGCGGCCTCCGACGTCGAGTCGAGGTGGGCCGTGGCCTCGTCGAGGATGACGACGCGGGGACGGGCCAGCAGCAGCCGCGCGATGGTGAGCCGCTGGCGCTCGCCGCCGGACAGCCGGTAGCCGCGCTCACCGACGAGCGTGTCGAGCCCGTCCGGCAGGGAGCGGATCAGCCCGGCGAGGCGGGCGCGGTCGAGGACGTCCCACAGGTCGTCCTCGGTGGCCTCGGGCCGGGCCAGCAGCAGGTTCTCGCGGATGGTCTCGTGGAACAGGTGGCCGTCCTGGGTGACCATGCCGAGCGTCGCGCGGATCTCGCTGAACGACAGGTCGCGGACGTCGACCCCGCCGAGCCGCACGCTGCCGGAGTCGACGTCGTACAGGCGCGGGAGGAGCTGCGCGATCGTGGACTTGCCCGCGCCGGACGACCCCACCAGCGCGACCGTCTGGCCGGGCCGGGCGTGGAACGAGACGTCGTGCAGGACGTCCTCGCCGCCGCGCGTGTCGAGCGTGGCGACCTCTTCGAGGGAGGCCAGCGACACCTTGTCGGCGGACGGGTAGGCGAACGTGACGTCGGTGAACTCGACGCCGACCGGTCCGTCGGGCACGCGGCGCGTCTGCGGCTTCTCGGCGACGAGCGGCTTGAGGTCGAGCACCTCGAAGACCCGCTCGAAGCTGACCAGCGCGCTCATGATCTCGACGCGGGCGCTGGCCAGCGCGGTGAGCGGCGCGTACAGCCGGGTGAGCAGCAGGGCGAGGGCGACGACGGCGCCCGCGTCGAGCTGGCCGCGCAGCGAGAAGAACCCGCCGAGCCCGTAGACGAGGGCGAGCGCCAGCGCCGACACCATGGTCAGCGCGGTGATGAACACGTGCTGGACCATCGCGGTGCGGACGCCGATGTCGCGGACGCGCCCGGCCCGCGCGGCGAACTCGGCGGACTCGCGGTCGGGGCGGCCGAACAGCTTGACGAGGGTGGCGCCGGGCGCGGAGAAGCGCTCGGTCATCTGGGTGCTCATCGCGGCGTCGTGCGCGGCGGCCTCGCGTTCGAGCCGGGCCAGCCGCTTGCCCATGCGGCGCGCGGGCAGCACGAACACCGGCAGCAGGACCAGCGCGAGCAGCGTGATCTGCCAGGAGATCGTCACCATGACGGCGAACGTCAGCAGCAGCGTCACCAGGTTGCTGACGACGCCGGACAGCGTGTCGCTGAACGCGCGCTGCGCGCCGATGACGTCGTTGTTGAGGCGGCTGACGAGCGCGCCGGTGCGGGTGCGGGTGAAGAACGCGACGGGCATCCGCTGGACGTGGTCGAACACGGCGGTGCGCAGGTCGAGGATCAGCCCTTCGCCGATGCGGGCCGACAACCACCGGTTGAAGAGCCCGAAGCCGCCTTCCAGCAGGGCCAGCACCGCGATGATCACGGCGAGCCGGATGACGACGTCGTTGGCGGCGCCGGTGGTGATCGCGTTGACGACGCGTCCGGCCAGGACGGGCGTCGCGACGGCCAGCACGGCGAGCGTGACGCTGCCGATGAGGAACAGGGTGAGCGGCCGGGCGTGCGGGCGCGCGAAGCCCCCCATGCGCTTGAGGGTGCGCCGCGAGAAGGGGCGCCCCTCCTGGGCGTTCATGGCGTGGTGCAGCGACATCCACGCGGTGACTTCCATGCTCATGCTCGTACCGCCGTCCAGTTCGGGTTCTCGCCACTCAGCCTGATACCTGTACTTAACTTGAGGTCAAGCCGGGTGACGCGTGACGATCGTCGCAGGGGGGTCTGACATTTTCCGGACCCCGGCGGGGGACGCTGGGAACATGGAAGAGAAGGACGCATGATCGACCTGGCGCGGGTCCGCGCGCAGACCCCCGGATGCGCCCGCGTCACGCACCTCAACAACGCCGGTGCGGCGCTGCCGCCCGCGCCGGTCATCGACGCGGTGAACCGGCACTTCGCGCTGGAGTCCACGATCGGCGGCTACGAGGCGGCCGAGGCGGCCGCCGCCGCGCTGGACGACTTCTATCCCGCCGTCGCCGCTCTCATCGGCGCCCGTCCCGACGAGATCGCCTACGTCGAGAACGCCACCCGCGCCTTCGACCTCGCCTTCTACGCGATCCCCTTCTCCCCCGGCGACCGCATCCTGACGACGGTCAGCGAGTACTCCAGCAACGCCATCGCCTACCGGCAGGTCGCGGACGCGACCGGCGCCGGGGTGGAGGTCGTCCCGGACGGGCCGGACGGGCTCGTCTCGCTCGACGCGCTCGCGGCGGCGCTGGCGCGGCCGGGCGCGCGGCTCGTCTCGCTGAACCACGTGCCGACGTCGAACGGGCTCGTCAACCCGGTCGCGGAGGTCGGGCGGCTGTGCCGCGAGGCGGGCGTGCTGTTCCTGCTGGACGCGTGCCAGTCGGTCGGGCAGCTCAGCGTTGACGTCGGCGCGATCGGCTGCGACCTGCTGTCCGCGACCGGGCGCAAGTTCCTGCGCGGCCCGCGCGGCACGGGGTTCCTGTACGCGCGGGCCGACGTGGCGCGAACGCTGGTCCCGCCCTTCCTGGACACGATGTCCGCGACGTGGCACCCCACCGGCGGCTACGAGATCCGGCCCGACGCGCGCCGCTTCGAGACGTGGGAGCGGAACATGGCGGGGCAGATCGGGCTCGGCGTCGCCGCCCGGTACGCGGCGGACGTCGGGATCGAGGCGATCGAGGAGCGCGTCACCGGGCTCGCCGCGCGGCTGCGCGCCGCGCTCGCCGAACGTCCCGGCGTGACCGTGCTCGACCGGGGGCCGCGACCGTCCGGGATCGTCACGTTCACCGTGGACGGGGTGGAGCCCGGAGCCGTCAAGGAGGCGCTGCGCGCCAAGGACGTCAACGTCAGCGTGACCCTCCCGCACGGCCACGGGTACGACCCCGGCGCCGTGCGGGAGGCGGTCCGCGCCTCGGTGCACTACTACAACTCCGAGGACGAGCTGGACACGCTGCTGGACGCGCTGCCGGTCACCGCTGGAACGCCGTGAAGCAGGCGGCGAACCCGGAGGCGGGCCGGAGGCCGGTCCCGTCCGGCACCACCGGCGCGGTGGAGTAGCGGACGCGGTCGGGACCGGAGCGCATCAGGGTGTTCGCGATGCGCTCGACGTCCCCCGGCCCTCCCGTCATCTGCGCGGAACCGGCGAACGCGGCGGCGAGCCGGGCGAGCCGGACCGGGTTCTTCGCGCGCTCCTGCGCGCGGACGGCGAGCGCGGCCAGCAGCCGGTGCCGGCGCTCGATCCGCTCCAGGTCGCCGCCGTCGCCCAGCCCCCTGCGCGTCCGGGCGTAGGCGAGGGCCCGCTCGCCGTCGAGCCGGTGCGTTCCCGCCGCGAGGCGCAGGCCGGACTTCGGGTCGTCCACCGCGTGCGGCACCGTGACGTCCACGCCCCCGACGGAGTCGACCAGCGCGCGGAACCCGCGGAAGTCCAGCGCGAACGCGTGGTCGACCGGCACCTTCGTCAGCAGCTGGACGGCGCGCACGGCGCAGTCGAGGCCGGACCCGGCCACGGCGCCAAGGCGGTCGGAGGTCCCGCACTTCGCCTCCGTGGGGCGCGCGCCGAGCCGCAGGTCGCGCGGGAGGCTGACGACCTGGGCGGGCGAGCCGTCGGCGGGGACGCGGGCCAGCGCGATCGAGTCGGCGCGGCGCCCGCCGTCCAGGCCGAGCAGCAGGACCGTCAGCGGCGCGCTCGCGGGGGCGGCGGCGGGCTCGTCGTTCCCGGTGCGCAGGACCGCCGGGACGAGCGCCAGCGCGGCCACGACGAACGCGGCGGTGACGACGGCGAGCAGCGGCAGCCGGCGGCGCGGGCGGGCGCCCTCGATGAGGCGGTGGCGCTGCCGGGCCAGGGTGGCGGGCGGCTCGTGCTCGAGGTCGGCGCCGAGGTCGCGGAGCAGGGTCAGGTCGTCGCGCATCGGTCAGACCTCCTTCGTGGGGTCGGTGCCGCCGAGCGCGGCGCGGACCTTGCGGCGGGCGCGGTTCAGGCGGGAGCGGACGGTGCCGACGGCGATGCCGAGCGCCTGCGCGGCCTCGGCGTAGGACAGGTCGGCCCAGGCGATGAGGAGCAGCACGTCGCGGTCGCGGCGCGGCAGGTCCTCCAGCGCGGCGGCGAGGGCGGGACGGGCGGCGTGCGCGGTGAGGGCGTCGTCCACGGCGTCCTCGGGGACGGCCTCGGCGGCGGCGGGCAGGCGGTGCAGGGCGCGGTAGCGGGCGGCCTCGTCGCGGTGGTGGCGGGCGACGAGCCTGGTCGCGATGCCGAACAGCCAGGGGCGCGCGTCATCGCGGGCCAGGTCGTAGCGGGCGCGGCGGCCGAACGCGACCAGGAACGTCTCGCCGACGACGTCCTCGGCGGGGCCGGGGCCGAGGCGGCGGGAGACGTAGCGGTAGAGCATGGCGGCGTAGCGGTCGAACAGGACGGCGAACGCCTCGGGGTCGGTGCGCGACCTGCGGACCAGCTCGGCGTCGGTCGGGACGCGGGGGGCGGCGTCCCGGGCGGGGGCTGCGGCGCTCATCGTGGTGACCATGGCATGGGAGGCCGACCCTCTCGTAGACGGCATGACGGACATGTATTGCCGTTCGGCCCCGGGCGGGTTCACGCATCGGACGACAAACATGATCACTAGTACGTAACGAAGCGCGCTTTCCGGTTAAGCTACGCATCTTCTGAGGACACGGGGGGTCCGGCGGCGACCGCTGGTCCATGGGGCAGGACGGGCGGGGAGGATCACGCCGTGAGCGATTCCAGGGACGACGACGCCACCGCGCGCCCGCCCACGACCGAGTTCCGCCGTGGCCGCCACGCCCGCCCGGCCGAGGACGACGTCGTCTTCGACGGCCGCGTCCCCGCCCCGTCCCACGGCACGCGCCCCGAACCCCTCCCGGCCGCTCCCGAGACCCCCGGCGCGGAGTCTCCCCCGGAGAACAGCACCCCGTCCCCCGAGCCCTCGCCGGGCGGTCCGGACGACGCGCCCCTCCCCCGTGCCGCCCGCCTGACCACCCCACCCGGCCCCGGCCCGACCTGGGAGGCCCGCCCCCAACAGGACACCGCAGAGAGCACAAGGCCGTCCTCCACGCCCCCGACCAGCACGGACGAGCCTGCTTCCGGCGAAGCCGGGACGACCACGGCGTCGGGCATGAACAGGGCGGCGCCGCCGGAATCCGCATCGACGGTGGCCGAGCAGCCCGAAGCCGGATCTTCGTCGGATGCTTCGCGGACGCGTCCGAACAGCTCGGAGGAGCTTGCCGCCGGACGGTACGCCCGAAGCGCGCCGTCCGGCACGGACCGGGCGGGTGCCGAGGACGGTGACGCGCGACGGGAGACCGGGCGGCACCGGGCCGGGGGTGCGGAGTTCGCGCGGGTGAGCGAGGGAGCCGCCTATCCGGTGACGGCGACGCTGGGGCGGGACGCGCTGCCCGCGTCGGCGTCCGGGCAGTGGGCGACGCCCTGGGCGGGCGAGGCCCTGCCGGTGGACGACGCCCCGCCGGTCGGCGGAACGCCGCAAGCGGACGAGGACGATGCGAGTCGCAGGCGGCGGCGGTGGCCGTTCGTCGTCGTGCTGGTGGCGGTGCTGCTCGTCGCGGGGGCCGTGGCCGGGCAGTTGCTGCGGCCCGTGCCCGAACCCCGGCTGCGGCTGGCGCTGCCCGCGACGCACACGTTCGCGGGGAGGGCGCCCACGCTGGCGTGGCCGTCCACCGGGCAGGCGGCGGTGCACGTCGAGGGGCTCGGCACGATGGGGTCGTCCGGCGCGGGCACGCCGATTCCCACGGCCAGCGTCGCCAAGGTCATGACCGCCTACGTGTACCTGCGCGACCATCCCCTCGCCGACGGCGAGGACGGCCCGGTGCGGGCCGTGTCCGAGGAGGGCGTCTCCGAACTGCCCGGACGCGTCGCGCGGGACGAGTCGCGGCTCGGCATCACGTCCGGGCAGCGGCTCAGCGAGCGCAAGGCGCTGGAGTCGGTGCTGCTCATCTCCGCGAACGACGTGGCCGTCGAGCTGGCCCGCTGGGACTCCGGCGGCGACGTGCCCGCGTTCGTCGCGAAGATGAACGAGGCCGCGCGGCAGCTCGGCATGACCTCGACGACGTACACCGACCCGGCCGGGTACGACGCCGCGACCGTCAGCACACCCGCCGACCAGGTGCTGCTGCTGCGCGCCGCGATGCGCGTCCCGGCGTTCGCGCGGATCGTCGGGCAGCGCGTCTTCGACCCCGAGGACGGCACCGGGGCCAGGAACAACGGCAACGTCCTGCTCGGGCGGCTCGGCGTCATCGGCGGCAAGACCGGCTACACCGACCGGGCGGGCGGGAACTTCGTGTTCGCCGCCCGGCACCGCGTCGGCGGCGTCAGCACGCTCGTGTACGGCGCGGTCATGGGGCAGCGGTCGACGAGCGCCATGGCGGCGATGGCCGTCGCGCAGCAGCTCGTCACCGGCGCCGAGCGGGCCCTGACGGCGACCCGGCTCGCCCCGGCGGGCGAGGTCGTCGCGCAGGTGGACGACGGCCTCGGCGGGCGCACCCCGCTGCGCGCCGCCGCGCCGGTCACGGTCGTCGGCTGGCCGGGCCTGACGGTCCCGGTGCGGGCGGACGGCGACCCGCCGCACCGCGCCGCCACCGGCACGACGGTCGGCGTGCTGCGCGCCGGGCCGTCCCGCGTCGATCTCACTCCGGCCCGTCCGCTCGACGGCCCGTCCCTCCAGCACCGTCTCCTGCGTCTCCGCTGACGGCGCCGGAGTACAGGGCGGCGAGGAAGCGGATCAGGAGGGCTTCGCGGGTCGCGGGCGGGAGGGCGTCGAGGACGGCGTTGACGGTGGCCATGCCGCCGCCGTCGCCGGGGCCGACGGAGTCGAGCAGGGCGGCGAAGTCCCGGTCGGTGAGGGTGTCGAGGTCGAGGGCGAGCAGCGTCGCGACCAGGTCGTCCGGCGCGGGGGGCGGGCCGGTCCGGCGGGCGTGCGCGGCGGCGGTGGCCAGCGCGTCCAGCATCGCCGCCACCCCGGATTTGCTGACACCCGTGAGGGTGAAGTGCAGGTTCGCCGGGATGCCCTGATAGGAGAGCTGCGGCTGGAAGAACCAGCCCTGCTCGCGGGCGGCGTCCGCGATCGTGAAGACGTTCAGCGCCGGGTCGCCGGACGCGACCGCGACCAGCGGCGCGTCCGGCTCGCCCAGCACGTACAGGCCGGGGATGTCCGCGACGCCCGCGCGGAGCCGGTCGGCGGCGTCCATCGCGGCGACGGCCAGGTCGCGGTATCCGGCGGCGCCGACGGCGTGCAGCGTCGTCCAGGCGGCGCCGAGCGGGCCCGCGCTGCGGCTGCTCTGCACGGTGGCGTTGATGACGGTGTAGCCGGGCCACGCGGCGGACGCGAAGTACGCGCGGCGGCGCAGCGCCTCGTCGGTGAACAGCACGACCGAGGCGCCTTTGGGCGCGTACCCGTATTTGTGGAGGTCGCAGGACAGAGAGCTCACACCGGGCACCGCGAGGTCGAACGGCGGAACGTCGCGTCCGGCCTCGCGCAGCCACGGCAGCACCCAGCCGCCGACGCACGCGTCCACGTGGCAGAGCAGGCCCGCGCCGGCGGCGAGCGCGGCGATCTCCGCGACGGGGTCGAGCACGCCGTGCGGGTAGGACGGCGCCGACGCCACGACGAGTACGGTGCGCGGCGTGAACGCGGCGGCCATCGCCGCCGGGTCGGCCCGGAACGTGGCGGGATCGACCGGGACGTGCCGGACGTCCATCCCGAGGTAGTGCGCGGCCTTGGCGAACGCCGGATGCGCCGTCGAGGGCACGACGATCTCGGGCCGCCCCTCGACCGGCCGCGCGTCCCGCGCCGCCTTCACCGCCAGCATGATCGACTCGGTGCCGCCGCTGGTGAAGACGCCGGGCGTGGCCGCGTCGCCGCCGAGCCGGCCCGCGACGGCCGCGACCAGGTCGCGTTCCAGCGCGACGATGCTCGGGAACGCCGTCGGGTCCAGGCAGTTGACCTCCAGCATCTCCAGGTAGGCGCGGGCCGCCGCGTCGTGCACGTCGGCGCGGCCGGTGTCGTAGACGTAGGCGGTGACCTTGCCGCCGCGCACCGGCAGGTCGCCGTTCCGCAGCCGGGTGAGCTGTTCGAGCAGATCGTCCACCGGGCGGCCGGTTTCAGCCAGGGACATCGGATTCCTTCCGGTCGCGCGCGGCGAGGCGGTGGTAGGCGAGCAGCGGGACGACGCTGAGCGCGAGCAGCAGGGCCGGGACGAGCGTGAACCCGGCGGTGAGCCCGGTCAGCGCCGAGTCCGGCTGCCGGACGGGCGTCTCCAGGTCGGCGGAACGGAACGCGGTCACCGCGAGCAGCGCGGCGAAGACGCCGGGCCCGAGCGCCATCGCGCCGGTCTCGGCGGCCGTCCACAGGCCGGTGAACGCGCCGGACTGGGCGTGCCCGGTGCGGTGCGCGTCGGCGCGGACGGTCTCGGGCAGCAGCGACAGCGGCAGGAGCTGCACGGCGGCGTAGCAGACGCCGACGAGCGCGGTCAGCGCGAGCGCGGCGCCGCGCGCGCCGCCCGCGACGGCCGGGTACAGCGCGGCGGCGGCGAGCGCGAACAGCGTCACGGCCGCGACGTAGCAGGGGACGTGCCCGAACCGGCGGGCCAGCACCCGCCACAGCGGGACGGCGACGGCGCTCGGCCCGACCAGGCAGACGAACATCACCGACGTCAGGCCGTAGCCGCCGAGCCGGTAGGCGGCGGCGTAGGGCGCGCCCGCGAGCATGACGGCGACGGCGAGGGACTGCGCGGCGAACGCGGCGAGCAGCGCGAAGAAGGGCCGGTTCCCGCGCGCGGTGCGGAAGGCGGCGGCGAGCCCGAGCGGCTGCGGGCCCGGCCGGGACGGCACCCAGCGCGTCGCGAGGGTGGTCGCGACCATCGCGGCGCCCATGACGAGCCCGATGACGGCCCCCATGAGCAGGTAGCCGCCGCGCCCGCCGCCCGCGGCGTCCACCAGGACGGGCGCGAGCCCGCCCGCGAGGAGGATGCCGATCGTCAGCGCGACGATGCGCCAGGCCATCGCGCGTCCCCGCTGGTCGGCGTGCGGGGAGATCTCGGCGGGCAACGCGACATAGGGCACCTGGAAACAGGCGAACGCGCTCGCGGCCAGCAGAAAGGCCGTCCCCGCCCAGAGCGCCGCGACCACCTCCGAGTCGCCGGGAACCGCGAACATCGCGGCGAACAGCACGGGCAGGGAGAACGCGCCCACCGCGAGCAGCCGGGTGCGGCGGCCCGTCCGGACGGCCTCGCGGTCGCTGACCGCCCCGATGACCGGGTTGAGCAGGACGTCCCAGGCTTTCGGCACGACCAGCACGAACCCGGCGACCAGGGCGGACACCCCGAGCACGTCGGTCAGGTAGTACAGCAGCAGAAGCCCCGGAACGGCCGAGAAGACGCCGGTGCCCACAGATCCGGCGCCGTAGCCGAGCAGGCGCCGCCGCGACAACCGCTCGGGGGAGGTCACGGCGCGTCCGGGAGGTCGAGGAGGCGGGCGATGACGCGGTGCAGATGCGCGCGGAACCGTCGCACCTCGCCCGGCGACCCGGGCCCGCGCCGCCCACCGGCCCCCGGGACGCCGCCCGCGCAGAAGCCGTGCGTCGACCAGACGACCGTCATCACCGCGTACTCGGCGTCGGCGTCCGGCGCGACCGCGCGGACGGCCGCGGCGGCGCGGTCGATGAGCGGGCGCGCGTACCGGCGCTCCAGGTCGGCGATGTCGGCGGCGTCGGACTGCCAGCGGTGCACCCACAGCGCGGGGACCTCGGGATGCTCGACGCAGAAGTCGATGTAGGCGTCCAGCAGCGCGCGCACTCCGGCGGCGTCGGGCGTGAACGACGCGACCGCGTCCTCCAGAACGGCACGTTCCAGGCGGTGGGCACGTTCCATGACGGACAGGTACAGATCACGCTTGCCGCCCGCGTGGTACGCGACGGTCGCGATGTTCAGCCCGGCGGCGTCCGCGATCTGCCGAGTGGAGGTGCCGTCGTAGCCGAGCGCGGCGAACAGCCGGGTCGCCGCGGCGAGGATGCGCGCGGCCGGAGCGTCGTCCGGGGCGTCGGGCATGCCGCACTGTAAGCGGCGCCCGCGCGCCCCGTCAATCGCTTGATGGAGAGGCGGCCGGCTCCGTGTCCTGCGGCGAACTCAGCCACACCGTCAGCACCATCTCCATCTCCAGCCGCGACTCGGGGTCGTAGAGCTGGTCACCGAAGAGCTCTTCGAGCTGATGCAGGCGGTACCGGACGGTCTGCGGGTGAACGTGCAGACGTGTGGCTACTTCGGTGGCGTTGAACCCGTTCTGGAGGCAGGACAGCAGCGTCCGCACCAGCCGTTCCCGATGCCGGGGACGGACGGTCCGCAGCGGCGCGAGCCGCAGGTCTGCGACGGCCCGGACCAGTTCCTCGTCCTTGAACACCACCAGCGCGGGCATGTGGTCGGCGCAGCGGATCAGCCCGTCCACCGGCAGCACGCCGCGCCGCGCCAGCGGCAGCGCCTCGCGCGCCCAGCGCATCGACTTGGCCGCGTCCTCGGTGCGGACGGTCGGGCCGACCGCCGCGACCCAGTCGCGCAGCGCGGTCTCCAGGACGCGGGCGCGGCCCGGCCCGTCCGGATCGGGGATGATCAGGCACGGTTCGCGGCGGTTGATGTCGGCGAGCACGTCCGGCGGCAGCGACGGCGCGCTGAACGGCTCCTTGCCCCGCTCGTACAGCACGACCGCCGCGACCGTGCGCGGCACCCGCCACTGCGCCAGCCGCGCCAGGTCCGCGACGGCCTGCGGCGCGGCGGGCGGTTCGGCGAGCAGCAGGTCGAGCAGCCTGCGGCGGCGGTGCTCCAGCTCGCCCGCCTCCTGCTCGCGGGCCTTGGTGTAGCCGTCGGTCGCCGCGCGGGCGATCTCGTCCAGGAACGCGAAGATGGCCTCGGCGATGCTGGCCAGCGTCCGCCGCGAGATGTTGTAGCGCTCGGACTCCGACGCCAGCCGCCGCCAGGCGACCCGCGCCCCCAGGCGCAGCGACGTCTGGAGGACGTCCAGGTTGCGGCCCTCGCGGGCCTCGGCCCAGCCGATCTCCCGGTAGACCGCGACGACCGGCTCCCACGAGCTGTCGGGGTCCATGATGAGGTCGGTGAACTGGCGCAGCGCGCCCTCGACGGCCAGCCGAACGAGCCGGGCGTACTCCTCGTCCTGCGGGCGGGAGTACTCGGGTATCCCGGCCAGGATCTCCTCGATCATCTCCTCGGCCAGCGCGTCCAGATGCGGCCGGAACAGCTCGGAGACCTCTCCGGGCACGCCGACCCACGGTTTGAGCGGCGAACGTTCCTGCGTCGTCGTCACCGTGACTCCTCCCGATCCTCGTCGGAACGTACCTCCGGGGATCGGCACGGGCTAAGGGCTCATCGACGCAATCGACGCCCCGTTTTGTCAACCGGCTGACAACGCGGGCGCCTGTTCGGCGCGGACGCGCGCCCGGCACATGACACCCGGGCGCAGGTCGGCGGCGCGCCTCACGGCGCGATGGGACCGGCCTCCGCGACGCCCGCGAACGCGCCCGCCAGCACCAGCCGCCCCGCCGTGCGCACCATCGCCCGCACCTCGTCCACGGGGCGGCGCAGCGACGTCAGGCTCACCAGCGCCGCCAGCAGCACGTGCCCGAGGACGATCTCGACGTCCTCGCGCTCGGGCACCGGATCGCCGATGGCCGCCGCGAGGCGGTCCCGGACGAACAGGAACAGCACGGTGCGGGCGTCGTCCACGCTGGGGTCGTCGGACGTGACCGCCTGGATGATCGTGGACGTCAGCGTCAGCTCGCCGGCCGCGACGACGACGATCCGCTCCAGCAGCGCCGTCAGCCGCTCCACCGGGGTGCCGCCCACGGCGACGGCCTCGATGTCGTGCGTCATGCGGTGCGCCCACGCGGCGGCGACCTCGGTGAGCAGGTGGTCCTTGGTGGCGAAGTACCGGTAGACGGTGGCGCGCGCGACGCCCGCGCGGTCGGCCACGTCGTGCATCGTGACGGCGTGGTAGCCGCCCTCGTCGGCGAGGTCGCGGGCGGCCGCCACGAGACGTTCCCGGCGCGCCTGCTGCTCCTTGGACAGGCTGCGCGTCACGGTGAAGCGCGCACTCTCGCTCATGCGTCCGGCCGTTCCGTCCCGGGGCGCGACGCGCGCCCGACCACTGAAATGGCCTCCCATTGTGGCGTACGGCACGGGCGCTCGGGACGGGACGGCTACAGGGCGGGCAGGTCCGGCAGGCGCCCGGCCGCCAGGTCGGCGGCGCGGGGCGCGAGGGCGGGGCCGTGGCCGGGATGGGTGAGGATCAGGAACGTGCGGTTCCGGACCCCGGCGACGACGGCCGCTGCGACCTCGCCCGGGTCGATGCCGGCCGTGACGGCGTCGTCCATGACCTGCCGGACGAAGGCGCGGTCATCGGTGCGCGGCGCGGGCTCCCCCGGCCGGTTGCGCTCGGAGTCGGTGAGCCGCGTCCGCACGCCGCCGGGGCACAGGACGGACACGCCCAGCCGGGAGCCCGACAGCGCGAGGTCGTGCGCGAGCGTCTCGGTGGCGGCGAGGACGGCGTGCTTGGAGACGGTGTAGGGGCCGGTGAACGGCGTGGGGAACAGCCCGGCGATCGACGCGGTGTTGACGACGTGCCCGTCGGTGTCCTGCTCGATCATGCGCGGGACGAACGCGCGGACGCCGTTCAGCACGCCGCCCAGGTTGACGCGCAGGACCCAGTCGAAGTCGTCGGGCGGCAGCGTCCAGATCCGCCCGCCCGCGAAGACGCCCGCGTTGTTGCAGAGCAGGTGGACGGCGCCGAACGCGGCGAAGACCTCGTCGGCGAAGGCCGCGACGGAGGCGGTGTCACCGACGTCGGTGACGCGGGCGGTGACCGGCGCCCCGGCCGCAGCGACGGCCTCGGCGGTCGCGGTGAGCGCGGCGTCCTCGACGTCGGCGAGGCCGAGGGACATGCCCTCGGCGGCGAGGCGGAGGGCGAGCGCGCGCCCGATGCCGCTGCCCGCGCCGGTGACCACCGCGACGCGTCCGCCCAGGACGTCCATCGACACTCCAGACCTAACGTTTGTTTGGTACCGAGAGTGTAACCGGACCGGAGTCCGTCATGCCCGCTTCGGGAGGCCGAGCTGCGCGATGAGGTCTTCGACGCGGGCCCGGATCTGCTCGCGGGTCGGACGGCCGGGAGCTTCGGGGGTCACGGGCGGCCCTCGGGGGCCCGGTCCGGTGCGGGGGTGCCGCCGGGGCGGGTGAGGAGCGACGCGAGCCGGTCGGTCGTTTCGGTTACGAGGCGGTAGTACACCCAGGTTCCGCGGCGCTCTCCGTCGATCAGGCCCGCTTCGCGCAGGAGTTTGAGGTGGTGGGAGATCGTCGGCTGGGAGAGGTCGAACGCCGGGGTCAGGTCGCAGACGCACACCTCGCCGCCCGCGCGTGACGCGATCATCGACAGCAACTGGAGACGCACCGGGTCGCCCAGCGCCTTGAACACGCGGGCCAGTTCACCCGCCTCGTCGGCCACCAGGGGCGCGGTCAGCAGGCCGGGGCAGCAGCCCGCCACGCCGTCGCGGCCGACCACCCGAAGCCCTTGTTTCGACATGCTTCTATATTGACAGCCATCGAATCAGAGGGCAACTTTGAATAGAGGAACTTCGATACAAGCACCTGGGGAGACCGTCATGTCCCGTGTCCAGCTCGCCCTGCGCGTCGCCGACCTGGAGGCGTCGATCGCCTTCTACTCCCGGCTCTTCGGCGCCGAGCCCGCCAAGATCCGCCCCGGCTACGCCAACTTCGCCGTCACCGAGCCGCCGCTCAAGCTCGTCCTGCTGGAGGGCGAGACCGGCGAGGCGACCCGCCTGGACCACCTCGGCGTCGAGGTCGCCACCACCGACGAGGTGGCGGCCGCGACGTCCCGGCTCGCGGAGTCGGGGCTGGCGACGTTCGCGCAGAACGACACGTCCTGCTGCTACGCCCTCCAGGACAAGGTCTGGGTCACCGCCCCCGGCGCCGAGCCCTGGGAGGTCTACACCGTGAAGGCCGACGCCGACACCCTCGGCACGAGCGCCGACGACGCCTGCTGCGCCACCGGCCAGGCCGAGCCCGCCCCGGCCAGGGGCGGTTGCGGGTGCCGCCCGAGCTGAGCCCCGCTGGACGGGCCCGGCTCAGGAGGCGGGCGTCGCCGCCGGTTCCGCGACGGTCGCCGCGTCGGACGGGAGCGGCACGCTGAACGAGCCGAGCTTGAGGGCCAGCACCTCCAGTGCCGCGACGGCGAGCACCAGCGCCACACCGATCAACGCAACCCGGACACGACCCACGTGGCTGTTCACTTATGCACCTTCCGACCCCAATGCGAGTGTCCGAAATTATCAGCAACCCATAGGAAACATGACGTGAACGGCGTGACTCCCCTCTCACCCGTCCCGCGCGGACGCGCACCCGAGCGGAGAACGGCCATCGGCGTCACCGCGCTCATACGGGACGGCGACCGCGCGTCACCACGTCCCGACGTCGCGACGCCCGCGCCGCCGGACGCGCCCGCGAAGCGCGGGTGGACGGGGACGCACAGGTCCGATTCGCTATCGCACGTTGCGCGAACGTGACAAGGTAGGACGAGGAGATCCGCCCCCGGCAACAGAGGAGTGCGGTGCACCCCAGCCCCGTCAGGATTCTCGCCGTCGACGACCGCGACGAGAACCTCGTCGCCCTGTCCGCGGTGCTCGACGCGCTGCCGGTCGAGGTCGTCGCGGTCACGTCCGGGCAGGCGGCGCTCAAGGAACTGCTCGGCGACGACTTCGCGCTCATCCTGCTCGACGTCGTGATGCCCGGCATGGACGGATTCGAGACGGCCGGGCACATCAAGAGCCGCCCCAAGACCCGCGACGTCCCGATCATCTTCCTGACCGCCGCCGGAGACGACGGCGAGGAGGCGTACCGGGGCTATGCGGCCGGCGCCGCCGACTACCTCACCAAGCCGTTCGACCCGTGGCTGCTGCGGGCCAAGGTGTCGGTGTTCGTCGAACTGCACCGCCGCAACCTCGAACTGGCGCACCAGGCGTCCGTACTGCGCCGCACCACCGCCGACGACGGCGCCGTCCGCGCGATCGTGGACGGCCCGATCGCCCGGCTGGAGGCCGAGGCGGCCCGGCTGCGCGAGGTCTCCGGCGTGCCGTCCGGCGCGCTGGCCGGGCTCGACGCCGAACTGGGCGACCTGCGCAAGGCGCTGGAGGCGCTGGCCGCGCGCGGCTGACTCAGGGCGCGGCGGGAACGACCGCGACGGCGGGCGGCACCGGCGCGGGCAGCGCGGACGTCTCGGCCAGCCGCTGCCGGATGATGAACGCCCCCGCCAGCACCGCCGCGACCGCGAGCACCACCGCGATCGTCACGATGATCATCGTCTTGCGGCGTTCCCGGTCGGCCCCGCCGCGCGCCGGCCGCTGCTCCTGCCACGACGGATAGTGCTGCCCGCCCGGCGGCGTCTGCGGCGGGAACACCGGGCCGCTCGGCGCGGTGCCGGAGTCCTGGGCGGTCCAGCCGCCGGGCGGCGTGCCGGGCGGGTCGAAGCCCTGGGGACGCGGCTCCCACCGGCCCGGCTCCAGCAGCGTCCGCGCCTCGGGCTCGGCCGGGACGGGCGGACGTCCGTGCTCGGCCGTCCACGTGCTCCGGGACCGGTCGCGGCGGGTGCGCGGTTCGAGTTCGGCCGAGTCGAGCACGGTGTCGGCGGCGCGCTCGGGGACGCCGAACCGCGCGGACGGCTCGTCCACGATGGTGCCGTCGACGAACGTCGCGGGCGCGTCCGGCATCGACGCGACCCGGGACAGCAGCGGTTCGGCCTGCGCGCCCGTCATCCGGAAGCGCGGCTCGCGGGCGAGCAGGCCGTCCAGGACGTCGGCGAGCGGGCCCGCGTTGCGGGCGGGCGGCACCGGCTCCAGCAGCGCGGCCTGGAGCGACGACATCGCGTCGGAGCGCTCGTAGGGCGACCGGCCCTCCAGCGCCGCGTACATCGTGGCGCCGAGCGCCCACAGGTCGGAGGCGGGCACGGCGCGCTCACCGCGCGCCCGCTCCGGCGGGATGTAGGCGGGCGAGCCCATGACCAGGCCCGTCTGGGTGAGGGTGGCGTCGCCCTCCATCTGGGCGATGCCGAAGTCGGTGAGGACGACCCGCCCGGACGCGGTGATCAGCACGTTGCTGGGCTTGACGTCGCGGTGCAGGATGCCCTTCTCGTGCGCGGCGCGCAGCGCGGCGAGCATCTGGAGGCCGATCTCGGCGACGCGGCGGTGCGGCAGCGCGCCCTGCTCCAGGTGGTCTTGCAAAGAGCTGGCGCGGACCAGCTCCATGACGATCCACGGCCGGTCGGACTCCTCGACGACGTCGTGCACGGTGACGACGCCGGGGTGGTTCAGCCGCGCCGACGCCCGCGCCTCGCGGAACGTCCGCTCGTACAGCACGTCGCGCTCGGCGTGGGTGAGCCCCGGCGGCAGCACGATCTCCTTGACCGCGACCTCGCGGTCGAGCATCCGGTCGTGGGCCCGCCACACGGTGCCCATCCCGCCCCGGCCCACCACCGCGTCGAGCCGGTAGCGACCGCCGAGGAACCTGTCCTGTGCCATGTCCGCCTGGTCCGCCTCGCCGCCGTCCGCCAGTACCCGTGCCGTGATTCGGACGCGCTCACACGCCCGCCGGTTTCATTTCACGCCACCGAGCCCACCCCGTCCAGGTCATTGTTCACGGTACGGCGTGTTTCGTTCCACTCGTTGCGCGCCAAGACCGACGCGGGTCAGTCGTCGGCGGGCTTGAAGAGCCGGTAGACCGGGTCGAGGTCGGCGAGCGTCTTGTCCCAGTCGTCGGCGGGCGCCGACAGCAGGATGGCGTAGCCGTGGCCGTTCTGGACGAACCCCCGGTTCAGGGCGCGCATCCGGCCGCCGTTGCCGGAGTACGTCCACTCCCAGTCGGCGGACTTGGCGCCGCTGGGGTCGCTGACCGGCTCGCCCTTCTCCACCGGCTCGATCTTGATGAGCCGGTACCCGCTGAAGCGCCGCTTGCCGGTCGGCTCGTACTGCTGCCAGTCCTTCAGCGCGCTCGGGTTGGGGTTGTCGGTCTGGCCGATCTGGATGTAGGTGCGGCGGTCGGGCGAGCGGAAGAAGTGGTTCTGCGCGTCGCGCCGCTCGGGGCCGCTCCAGCCGTCCGGGACGGCGACCTGGTAGCCCGTGCGGTCCTTGTGGAGGCGGAAGCCCGCCGGGACGCCCGTGGGCGACGAACTCGGCGTCGCGGACGGGGACGTCGGCGGGGTGGTGGAAGGGGCCGCCTTCGGGGACGACGGGGGCGCGGAGGTCGGGGTGTTCGCCCGGGGCGGGTCGTCGTCGGGGCGGGTGCTGGCGTAGACGACGGAGGCCACGGCGATGATGAGGACGACCGCGATCACCCCGACCAGCAGCACGTTGCGGCTCGGCGCCGCGAGGCCGCGGCGCGGGCGGGCCGGGGCCTGGGTCTCCTCGCCGACGGGCCAGGCGCCGCCGGACGGCGCGGCCGTGGTGCGCTCCGCCGGGGCGGGGTCGGGGGACGGCGCGGGGGTCACGGCCGGGATCTCGTCGGACGGCACCTCGACGGCCAGCGTGCGCTGGTCGTCGATGGTCTCGCGGCGGACGATGTCGTCCAGCAGGGCCCCGGCCTCGCGGGCGTCCATGCGCTCGTCGGGGTTCTTGCGGAGCAGGCCCTCGATGACGGGGCGCAGCCGCCCGGCGCGGTCGGGCGGGTCGGGCTCCTCGGAGATGACGGCGACGAGCGCGGCCATCGGCTCGTTGCGCTCGAACGGCGAGCGGCCGTGCAGCATCGCGTAGAGGGTGACGCCGAGCGACCACAGGTCGGACGCGGGACCGGCGGTGCGGCCCCGGGCGCGTTCGGGCGCGATGTAGGCGGGTGATCCCATGACCAGGCCGGTCTGGGTGAGCGTGGCGTCACCGGCGGCGGTCGCGATGCCGAAGTCGGTGATGACGGCGCGTTCCCCGTGCGGGACGGCGCCGGTGACCAGCACGTTGCTGGGCTTGACGTCGCGGTGCAGCACCCCGGCGTCGTGCGCGGCGTGCAGCGCGGCGAGCATCTGGCGGCCGAGGTCGGCGGCGCGGCGGACCTCCATCGGGCCGTCCTGCTTGATGACCTGGTCGAGGGAGCGGGCGTGGATCAGCTCCATGATGATCCACGGCCGGCCGTCCTCCTCGACGACGTCGTAGACGGTGACGACGCCGGGGTGGCCGAGCCGGGCGGCGGTGCGCGCCTCACGGAACGTGCGCTTGTGGTGCACCGCGCGTTCCTCGTCGGTGAGCCCGTGCGGGAGGATGACCTCCTTGACCGCTACGTCTCGCCCGAGGACTTCATCGTGAGCCTGCCAGACCGTCCCCATGCCGCCGCGACCGACGTGCGTCTGAAGTCGGTAGCGACGGGCGAGCAGACGCCCGCCGGTGGTCTCATTCGGCATATCCGCGACCATATCGACTTTCGCTGACACTGTTGGACTCGCCCCGCACGCCATAACCCCCTACCCGCTGGACGCGGGCGACACCTGCGAGGTTCGCGACCTGCGCGAACACGGCACGACCACGAAGCGACGGCAGAGACACGGCGATGGACGCGACACCCGGTACAAAGAAGACGACGACACGGCGGACCCACGACGGGAGGCGCATGGGCAGCGGGCCGCGCGGAGAGTGGCGAGGTCTCATCGAGGCGTCCCCCACGATCTTCTTCTGGTTCACGCGGCTGTCGGGAATCCTCTCGCTGCTCTCGTGGGTGTCCTACGGGCTGATCATCGAGCTGACGGACATCTGGGCGCTGCGCTGGCTGGGCTATCTCGGCGGGTTCCCCAGCGTGCCGGTGGGCCTGCTGTGGATTCTGCTGTCGATGGGGGTGCGGCGCCGTAAGAAGGCGGCGTGGCGGCTGCTCGTCGTCGTGTTCGCCACGTACGCGGCGCTCAGCCTCCTCGCGCTGCTCACGGGTCTGCTCGATCCGGCCGAGCCGACCCCGGTCGGGCTGGCCGTCACCGTGGTCGTCTACGGCGGGGCGCTGGTGCTCGTCCTGGCGTCGCGGAGCCAGTTCACCACGCTGCCCGACCGCCGCAACCGGCGACTCGCCCTCATCGTCTTCACAGGTCTGCTCATCGTCACCGGCGGGATAGGGACGCTGCTGGTCACGCTGACCGACCGCGACCCCGACGGCGGGTTCTGGACGCACCCGCTGTACGCGGTCGCGCAGACCGTCCTCGGCCCGCGCGTCACCGGCAAGCCGATCGACGTGATCGCGCCGTTCTGGGTGGACGTCATCCTGTGGGGCCTCGGCACGGGACTGCTCGTCGCGACGTTCTGGGCGCTGTTCCGGCCGGGCCACCGGGACGCGGTGCTCAGCCCCGACGAGGAGGTCGCGGCGCGCGCGCTGCTCGCCGAGCACGGCGACCAGGACTCCCTCGGCTACTTCGCGCTGCGCCGCGACAAGGACGTCATCGTCGCCCCGAACGGCCGCGCCGCCATCGCCTACCGGGTGGAGGGCGCGGTGTCGCTGGCCAGCGGCGACCCGCTGGGCGACCCCGAGGCGTGGGACCAGGCCATCGACGCGTGGCTCGGGGAGTGCCGCGCGCACGCGTGGATTCCCGGGGCGGTCAGCGTCGGTGAGCGGGCGGCGCGCATCTACGAGCGGCACGGCTTCGACGCGCTGGAACTGGGCGACGAGGCCATCCTCGACCTCACCGAGTTCAACCTGGACGGCCGCGAGATGCGGCAGGTGCGCCAGGCGGTGCGGCGCGTCGAGCGCGCCGGGTACACGGTGCGCATCCGGCGGCACGCGCAGATCTCCCCCGACGAGATGTCGCGGCTCATCCGCAGCGCCGACGCGTGGCGCGGCGAGGAGACCGAGCGCGGGTTCTCGATGGCGCTGGGCCGTCTCGGCGACCCCACCGACGGGCGCTGCGTCATGGTCGAGGCGTTCGACGCGCGCGGCGATCTGCGCGGGCTGCTCAGTTTCGTCCCGTGGGGCCGGACGGGGCTGTCCCTCGACCTGATGCGCCGCGACCGGGCCGCCGAGAACGGGCTGAACGAGTTCATGGTCGCCAAGCTGGCCGAGCAGGCGGCGGCGGTCGGCGCGCAGCAGCTCTCGCTGAACTTCGCGATGCTGCGGTCGGCGTTCGAGCGCGGCGCGCGGATCGGGGCGGGGCCGGTGGCGCGGCTGTACTACCGGGTGCTGTCGTTCGCGTCGCGGTTCTACCAGCTTGAGTCGCTCTACCTGGCGAACGCGAAGTATCTGCCGCTGTGGCGTCCCCGGTACATCTGCTACCGGCAGAGCCGGCACCTGGTGCGGCTGGGCCTGGCCTACGCGCGGGCCGAGGGGTTCGTGCCGAGCCTGAGCCGCAACCGGCTGGACCGTGCCGCGCGGATCGTACCCTCCCCCGACCTGGTGGAGAAGATCGCGCTGATCGAGGCGGAGGCCGAGGCGCGGCGGGCGCCGACGCGGCGGCTGTCGGAGCAGGAGCGCGTCCGGCACGCCAAGCTCGACCGCATCCGCGCCGCCGGGCTCGACCCGTACCCGCTCGGCTACGACCGCACCGACGAGGCCGCGGACGTGCACGCCCGCTTCGCCGGGCTCGGCGCGGACGCGCACACGGGCGCGACGGTGTCGGTCGCGGGCCGCGTCGTCCTGGCCCGCGAGCACGGGCGGCTGATCTTCGTGACGCTGCGGGACGAGAGCGGCGACCTCCAGATCATGCTGTCGGAGGAGTGCGCGGGCGCCGAGGCGCTGGCGCGGTGGAAGGAACTGATCGACCTCGGTGACCAGGTCGGCGTGCGCGGCGAGGTCGTCACCTCCCGCACCGGGGAGCTGTCGGTGCTGGCGGCGTCGTGGACGCTGACGTCCAAGTGCCTGCGCCCGCTGCCGAACAAGCGCACCGGCCTGTCCGACCCGGAGGCGCGGGTGCGGCAGCGGTACGTCGACTTCATCGTCAACGACGACGCGCGCGCCATGCTGCACCGGCGCGGCGAGGCGGTCGCGGCCGTGCGGGACGTGCTGCGCGAGCGCGGCTACCTGGAGGTCGAGACGCCGATGCTCCAGCCCGTGCACGGCGGGGCGACGGCGCGTCCGTTCACGACGCGGATCAACGCCTACAACATGCGGCTCTACCTGCGGATCGCGCCGGAGCTGTACCTGAAGCGGCTGCTGGTCGGCGGCGCGGGCAAGGTGTTCGAGCTGAACCGCAACTTCCGCAACGAGGGCGTGTCGCCCAAGCACAACCCCGAGTTCACGATGCTGGAGGCGTACCAGCCGTACGGCGACTACGACACGATGGCCGTCCTCACCCGCGACCTGGTCATCGCGGCGGCGCGGGCGGCGCTGGGCACGACGGTGCTCGTGCGCGACGGCGTCGCGTACGACCTGGCCGAGCCGTGGCGGGAGATCACCGTGTACGGGTCGGTGTCGGAGGCGCTGGACGCGGCGGTCACGCCGGACACGCCGCGCGCGGACGTCGCCGCGCACGCGGAGGCGGCCGGGCTGAACGTCGATCCGGCGTGGGGGCAGGGGCGGATCGTGCAGGAGCTGTACGAGGCGCTGGTCGAGGAACATCTCATGGCGCCGACGTTCGTCCGCGACTATCCGGCCGAGACGTCGCCGCTGACGCGTCCGCACCGCGACGACCCGCGCCTCGCCGAGAAGTGGGACCTCATCGTCTTCGGCATGGAGCTGGGCACCGCCTACTCCGAGCTGATCGACCCCGTCCTGCAACGCGCGCGGCTCACCGAGCAGTCGCTTCAGGCCGCCGGGGGCGACCCCGAGGCGATGGAGCTGGACGAGGACTTCCTGCGCGCCCTGGAGTACGCGATGCCCCCGGCCGGGGGCATGGGGATGGGGATCGACCGGCTGCTCATCATGCTGACCGGCCGGTCGATCCGCGAGACGATCCCGTTCCCGCTGGTGCGCGGCGAATAGCGGCTACTTCTCCGCCGCCGCGCCGCCCGCGCCGACCAGGCTCGTGTCGGCGCCCGCCGCCAGCCAGCGGCGCTCGTACTCACCGAGGCGGCTGCGGGAGTGGCGGGTGACGACGGCCGGGACGGCGGCGCGGAACGCCTGCATCGCGGGCAGCCAGCGCTGCCCGTAGACGTGCGGGCGGCGGCGGACCAGGCCGTCCACGAGCCGGTCGACGGTCGGTTCGAGGGCGTAGGTCCGGTTGGACGGGAACGGCAGCGAGGCGCGCATGTCGCGCAGCGCCGCGTCCCGGTCGGCGCCGCGCACCATGTCGGTGTCGGTCCAGCTCAGGTAGCCGATGCCGACGGTGACGCCGTGGTGGGCGACCTCGGCGCGCAGGCTGTGCGCGAACGCCTCCACGCCGGACTTGCTCGCGCAGTAGGCGGCCATCATCGGCGCCGCGCACAGGGCGGCGAGCGAGGCGACCTGGTAGAAGTGGCCGCGCGTGCCGCGCAGCGCGGGCAGGAAGGCGCGGGCGGTGTTGACGCTGCCGAGCAGGTTGACCTCGATGACGCGGGCGAACGTGCGCGGGTCGGAGTGCTCGACGGGGCCGCCGGTGGCGATGCCCGCGTTGGCGACGACGGCGTCCACGCGCCCGTAGTGGGCGACGACCTCGGCGGCGACGGCGTGCAGGGCGTCCTGGTCGGTGACGTCGACGGTCCAGGCGCGGGCGCCGGGGCCGCACTCCTTGGCGGCCTGGGCCAGCTCGTCGGGTTCGAGGCCGAGCAGCGCGACGCGCATGCCGCGTTCGGTGAGGCGGCGCGCCATCAGCAGGCCGAGGCCGCGCGCCGCGCCCGTGACGACCGCGACGCGGCCCGAGACGTCCACCTGTGCACCCACGTGGTCTCCTTAGATCGTTCGTGCCAGTCCCAACTGGGATCGGCAGCGTAACGCAGACCCGTATGGGGGTTCTAACCCGGGTTGAGCCGATCGCGTAGTTCAGCGATCTCGGTGCCGGCGCGGCGGTCCATGGCGCGGCCGAAGTGCTCGTCCGCGACCGTGCGGGCCACCGGCCGCAGCCGCGCGACGATGCCCGCCACGCGCTCCAGCTCGCCGGGCGCGGGCGCGTCCCCGACCGGGTCGACGACGTGCCGCCGGATGAGGTGCGCGAACCCGAACGCCATCCGGTCGAAGGCGGCCTCCAGCTCCCAGCTCAGCGCGAGCATCGCGGCCAGCGGAATCCCCGCCCGCACCAGCTCGCCGGTCGCCTCCAGCAGGCGGCTGCTCGTGTGCAGCAGGCGGTCGCCGTCCACGACGAGATAGCCCAGCTCGACGGCCTCGGCGATGTTCCGTTCGGTGACCTGGTCACCGAACAGCGCCGCCAGCTCGGCGGCGGAGATCTCGACGGGCGTCTGCTCCGCCCACGGCGCCCCGGCGGCCCGCTCGAAGCCGAGCAGCTCGGTGACGTCGCGGCCCTGCCCGGCGGCGGCCAGCAGCTCCTCGATGCCGTCCAGCCGGTAACCGCGCTCCAGCAGGTCACCGATGGTGCGCAGCCGCTCCAGGTGGGCCGCCGAGTACCACGCCGTCCGGCCCCGCCGCACCGGCGGCGGCAGCAGCCGCTTCTCCTGGTAGTACCGCAGCGTCCGCACCGGCACCCCGGCCGCCGCCGCCAGCTCCCCGACCCGGTACTCGGCTCCGTCGCTCACCCGTCACTCCCCGGTTGCTACCAGCGGTGACTGTCATCCTAGGTGACGCTGGCGCGGTAGGCGTCGACGGCGAAGCGGAGCCGGGCCTCGACGAGCGAGTCCTCCCCGGGCGGGCAGGCGAGTTCGGCGCGGGCGCGCGCGATGAGCGTGTCGTCGTCGGCGGCGCGGTCCTCGGCGGCGAGCTGCGCGACGAGCGCCAGGAGTTCGGGCCGCTTGTAGGTGACGATCGAACGACCCTCGGGCACCGGGTCGGGCTCGGGCTCGGCCGGGGACGCCGCGAAGCGCGCGGCGAGCAGCGTGAACAGCGTCGCCGTCGGGGTGACGACGTCACCGAGCGGCGGCGGGAGCGGCGCCGGGGCGCGCTCGGGCGGCGGCAGCGGCGGGCCCGGCTCCCCGACGAGGATGACGCGCGGCGCCAGCCACAGCAGGAACAGCGCCTCGGCCCCGGCGCCGTGCTCGCCGTCCACGATGACGACGTCGAACGCGTCCGGGCCGGGCGGCAGGACGTCCGGGACCTGCCAGAGCGGGACGATCCAGGCCGGGATCGTGCCGGGGCCGTCGCCCCAGGCGGCGCGGGCGCGGGCGGCGGTCAGCTCGGCGTCCAGGGCGCGGTGCCGGTCGGCGGCCTGCGCCGCGTCCCGCTCCAGCCCCTCCACCGGCGGGCGGCCGCCGCGGCGGGCGCCGGGCTCGGCGGCGCGCTTCCACGCCTCGTCCCAGGTGGCGATGCGGTCGGGCCAGTCGTCGCCGGCGTCGTAGAGCATCTCGGCCAGCTCCGGGTGCACGGACTGGACGCGCCGCATCAGCTCGTCGCGGCGCAACTGCGCGGCGCGCCGGTGCCGGGCGTCGGCGAGGGCGTGCAGGGCGCGGCCGTAGGCGGCGGCGTCGCGGGCGTCGATGGCGGCGCGGGCGTCGGCCAGCTCGGGCGGGTCGCGCCGCGTCACCGGGATGGAGTCGCGCAGGGCGGCCAGGTCGGCGGCGGCGCGGTCGATGCCCTGGCCGAGCAGAACGTGTTCGAGCCCGGCCGTGTACCCGTACCACTGCACGGGGTGCGTGATCGGGATCGGGAGGCGCAGCGCGGCGAGCATCCGCGTGGTCTCCTCGACGTCGCCCGCGATCGAGCGGACGCGGGTGAGCCGCTGGTGCGCGCGGCGGAACCGGGCGACGCGCTCGGGCAGCGGCACGTCCGCCGGGAACGACACGCCCGCCTCCTCCCAGACGGCCTGGAGTTCGCGGCAGGTGAGCAGCACCGTGACGTGGACGTGCAGCGCGTCGAGCCGGGCGGGGGTGAGCGCGGGTTCGCCGTCCACCAGGCAGGTGCGCAGCAGCGCGCCCGCCTGCCGCAGCGGCTTGCGCGGGCCGCGGCGGCCGAGGTTCTCGACGAGCTGGGTGCGCAGTTCGCGGGCGTCGGACGCGAGCAGCCGCAGCGGCGGGTCGCCGGGGGGCAGCTCGATGTGGCGGCCCGCGATGTTCTCCAGCAGCGCCGCCGCCTCCTCGACGCGGCCGGTCAGCTCGGCGACCTGCTCCCACACGGCGGGGCGGCGCCGCGCGAGCAGGTCGGTGAAGGCGCGGACGGTCGGGTCGGTGTGCTTCCACCCGGCGGGGTGGCCGGTCATGCCGAGGTCGCGCAGCGCGGCGTTCACCGGCGCGGCGCTCTCGTCCAGGCGGGTGAGGACGGCCGGGTCGCAGGAGCGCAGCGCCGCCGAGACCTCGGTGTCGGCGCCGTCCACGCGGTCGGCCGCCGCCGCCTCGGCCTCGATGAGCGTCCGGACGTACGGGGCGCTGGGCAGCGTCGCCGGGTCGACGTCGCGGTGGCCGGTGCGGTCGGGCCCCTGGTCGGTGAGCAGCCGGACGAGTTCGGCGGCCTCGGGCGCCGAGATCGGCGGCGCGGGCGGCAGGCCGGGCCGGGCGGGCAGCCACGACGGCCCGGCGGGGCCGTCGTCGGCGCGCGCCCGGTCGAGGCGGTCGCGCAGCTCGGCGGCGCGCTGCGCGGCGAGGGCGGTCCGCCGCGCGAGGTCGTCGGCCCGGTGCCGGTCGGCGGCGGCGTCCGTCCGCGCCGTGCGCGCCCGCACGGCCTCCGCGACCAGCGCCGACGTGCCCGGCAGCGCGCACAGCTCCGCGATCTCCGGCGGCAGCGCCCCGTGCAGCCGCCCGGCGGCGGCCGCGTCGGCCGTCACCGCCAGCACCCGCTCCCCCTCCCCGAGCAACCGGGCGACCAGCGCGGCCGTCCCGGCGGGGCCGTCCCCGGACGCCCACCCGGCCCGCCGGGCGGCGCCCGCGTCGGCGGCGTCGGGGTCGTGCGCGTCGGGGGTGAACCGGCCCGAGGACGGGTCCTGGGCGCGGGGCGCCGGGGGGCGGGGGGCCAGCGCGGCGGTGGACGGCGTGGTGGTGAACTGGACCGGGGACGGGGCGTCGGGGTCGAGCAGGGCGGCGAAGGCGGGCGGGACGTGCGGCTGGGCGCCGATCTCCTCGAAGTAGGCGGCCACGGCGGCGCGGCCGGGCGGGCGGACGACGAGCGCGGGGGCGAGCCAGAGGCGGGCGGCGGCGCCGGAGGCGGCGGAGGCGTGCTCGGGCGTCCAGCCCTCGGAGAAGTCGATGGTCTCGCCGGTGAACGCGAGCGCGCTCCAGGCGCGCAGCACCTCGGCGACCGACGCGTCCAGGCCGAGGCCGCGGCCGCCCGCGACGTCCTCGCGGAGCGCCGCCGTCCGCTCGGCCGAGTACCCCTCGGCGCCGTCGAGCAGTTCGCCGTCGCGCAGGCCGGACGGCCCGGCGAGGAGCACGTCGACGCGCTCGGACCGCTCGTCCACGACGATGCGGACGGGCGTGGTGAGCAGGTGGTCGCGCACGGGCCCGCGCGTGAGGAGCCCGGTGGCGAGCACGACCTCGTCGCCGCGCACGGCCGCGAGGTCGCGCAGCGCGCGGTACCAGTGCCGCAGCGCCAGCCACGCGTCGAACTCGGCGCGTTCGGCGGGCGGCGCCATCGGGATGATCGGCACGCTGAACAGGACGTCGCCGGGCCCGGCCTCGGTCTCGACGTAGACGTCCGGCGGCAGATCGGCCAGCCAGTGGACGCGCGCGTAGGAGGCCAGATCGCGGGTGGGCGCGCGGCGGGCCCGCGCGAGGTCGCGCAGAAACGCCGGCAGCGGGCCGGGGGCGTGGCCCGCGCCGATGTCCCCGCTCCCCGGGCCGCCCTTTTCCGGCACAGCCGCTCCTTCCGGACGACGCTGAGCCGATCTAACACCCTGCGTCGGCGGCTTCCAAGCATCCCGAATGATCTTCGGCTCGGGGGCCAGGAAACCGCGCGACGCTGTGCTTCCAGACACTGGCGCCGAAGCGGACCTCCCTGCTATAGGAGATCGGCCGATCCGGCGTTAGCGCAGGTCAGCGAGTGGACGCCGTCCAGGGCTCGCGCGCGTCGACGTCATCGTTCGGCAACATGATCCACAGCACGATGTAGACGACGAACTGCGGGCCGGGCAGCAGGCACGACAGCACGGCGATCAGCCGGACGACCGTGGGCGTCAGGCCGAACCGGCGGGCCAGCCCGGCGCACACACCGGCGATCCAGCGGCCCTGTCGCGGTCGGGAGAGGCCGTTCATGGGATGTCGACTCCGTTCGAGAGTGCGTCGATCGCGTTCTGCGACCACGTACCCCACGCTACGAACCCAAACGCCGCGCCCGCATCGCTCGAACGGCCGGTTCCCGCCTCCTACCTCGGGATTAAGGGTCATCCCCTAGGGTGACGCCCGCCGCGTCTTGCCGGAAAACACGCTCGGACCTTGCCGTTCGCGGCCCTGGCCCCGGGTAGGTCGTCCCTTCGGAGACCGCACCAGAGGGCGAGTGAAAGGAGTCCGTCCATGACGGACGTGTCGAGCATGGGTTCCGCGCCGGACGACGACCGGCCGGTGCTGACCAACCGTCAGGGCCACCCCGTCTACGACAACCAGAACCAGCGGACGGTCGGCGCGCGCGGCCCGGCGACGCTGGAGAACTACCAGTTCCTGGAGAAGATCAGCCACTTCGACCGGGAGCGCATTCCCGAACGCGTCGTGCACGCGCGCGGATTCACCGCGTTCGGCCACTTCGAGGCGTACGGGAAATGGGGCGACGAGCCGATCGCGCCGCTCACCCGCGCCAAACTGTTCGCCGAGCCCGGCAAGCGGACGCCGCTGGCCATCCGGTTCTCCACGGTCATCGGGGGCCGCGACTCGTCCGAGGCCGCCCGCGACCCGCGCGGCTTCGCGGTGAAGTTCTACACCGAGGACGGCAACTGGGACCTGGTCGGCAACAACCTCGCGGTGTTCTTCATCCGCGACGCCATCAAGTTCCCCGACGTCATCCATTCCCTCAAGCCCGACCCGGTGACGTTCCGGCAGGAGCCGAACCGCATCTTCGACTTCATGTCGCAGACGCCCGAGGCGATGCACATGCTCGTCAACCTGTTCAGCCCGCGCGGCATCCCCGCCGACTACCGGCACATGCAGGGGTTCGGCGTGAACACCTACAAGTGGGTGAACGGCGACGGCGACACCAAGCTCGTGAAGTACCACTGGATGCCGGGCTGCGGCGTCTCCAGCATGACCGAGGAGGACGCCGCCGCCGTCCAGGCGGGCGATCTCGGCCACGCCTCCAGGGACCTCTACGAGGCCATCGAGCGCGGCGACTTCCCCGAATGGGAACTGCTCGTCCAGGTGATGGACGACCACGACCATCCCGAACTCGACTTCGACCCGCTCGACGACACCAAGGTCTGGCCCGAGCAGGACTTCCCGCCCCGCGCCGTCGGGAAGATGGTGCTGAACGCGAACGTGTCGAACAACTTCGCCGAGAACGAGCAGATCTCGTTCGGCACCGGCGTCCTGGTCGACGGCCTGGACTTCTCCGACGACAAGATGCTCGTCGGCCGCACGTTCTCGTATTCGGACACGCAGCGCTACCGCGTCGGCCCGAACTACCTCCAGGTGCCGGTCAACCGGCCCAAGGGCGTCGGCCAGGTGCGCACGAACCAGCGCGACGGCCAGATGACGTACGACGTCGACTACGCCGGTGAGAGCCCGCACATCAATTACGAACCGTCCCTCACCGGCGGGCTGCGCGAGGCGGAGTACCCGACCCACGACGACCAGGGCCCGGAGATCTCCGGCCGCCTCACCCGCAAGCGCATTCCGCGCACGAACGACTATCAGCAGGCGGGGCAGCGCTTCCAGCTCATGGAGCAGTGGGAGCAGGACGACCTGGTGAAGAACTTCACGGATCTGCTGGGCCAGTGCGTCCGTCCGATCCAGGAGCGCATGGTCTGGCACTTCCTCCTGGTGGACGACGACCTCGGCCTCCGCGTGGGCGCGGGCCTGGGCGTCACTCCGGAGGACGTGCGGAGCCTTTCCCCGCTCCACCACCAGACCCTCACCGAAGAGGACCGCGAACGCCTCGCCAACCTGGGCAAGAACGGCCCCCGCGACGTAACGGGCCTGACCATGACCCATTCGGTTCCCGACAAACGAGCCGTCCGCAACTTCGGCGGATGACCCTCGCCGGAATGACCGGCGGGACGCCTCACGGTTCGGCGGACGCCTTGTTGAACGCGGCGACGAGGGACGGGAGGCCCGCCAGGTCGTCGAGGACGAAGGTCGCGCGGGCCACGGTGTCCGGGGCGTCCTGGATGTGGCCCCAGGGGCCGCGCCGCAGGAAGGCCGCGCGCATGCCGTAGTCGGCGGCGGGGCGGACGTCGTTGTCGAGGCGGTCGCCCACGTACAGGACGCGGTCGGGCAGGACGCCGGCGAGCTGCGCGCAGCGGGCGAAGAACTCCGGATCGGGCTTCTCGATGCCCCAGATGTCGGAGATGCCGATGGTGTCGGCGTCCAGGCGCAGCGCCGCGACCTGCTCGGCCGCCGCCTCCGGCTGGTTGCCCGCGATGCCGACGTAGAGGCCCTGCGCGCGCAGGTCGGCCAGGCAGGCGCGGGCGTCGGGGTAGAGGTCGGCGGCGCCGAAGCCGTTGGGGACGCCCGCGGCCCCGCGCCGCGCCTCCTCCTCGGCCAGCTCGAAACCGGGACGGAAGTAGCGGAACAGGTCCATGTAGGACCCGCCGTCGCGCAGCACCGCGCCGAGCTTGGTGAGGAACGTGTGGCGGGGCACGCCGAGCCAGTCGGCCCAGCGGCCGTAGATCTCACCCTCGTTGATCAGGGTCTCGCCGATGTCGAAGAAGACGGCCTGGATCGGGCCCGGAGCGTCGCTCACAGCTCGACCGACTCCCCCGGCGCGAGCCGCCGGAAGTCGCGGCCCAGCTCCTCGCCGGCCCGCGTGATGGCGTTCACCATCACGCCGAGGCCGTTGTCGTTGAGCAGCCCGTCGTGCACGACGAACGCGCGCTCGGGCGCGACCTCGCGCGTGTACGCGTACAGCTCCGGCACCTTCATCCACGGCGCGTTGCCCGGCAGGCACAGGGTGCGGACGGGCTCGGACGGCACCGTCAGCGCGTCGCCGGGGTGGAACACCTCGCCGTCCACCAGGAACCCGGTGTTCGGGATCGGCGGGACGTCGGGGTGCAGGATCTCGTGGTCCTCGCCGTAGACGTGGACGTCGAAGCCCGCGACCGTCACCGCGTCGCCGTGGCCGACCTCGTGGACGCGCCCGCCGAGGTCGGCCAGGGCCTGCGCGACCGTCCGCGACGTCCACACCTCCAGCTCCGGGTCGGCGGCCATGGCCTGCCGGACGCGGTCGGGCAGGAAGTGGTCGGGGTGCTCGTGCGTGATGAGGATCGCGGCGGCGCCGTCGAGCGCGTCCCGCTCGGGCGTGAACGCGCCGGGGTCGATGACGAGGGCGCGGTCGTCGCGCTGGAGGCGCACGCAGGCGTGCCCGAACTTGGTGAGACGCATGCCCGGATCCTTTCACGCGGGCGTGCGCCGAGGTCAGCCGCGTGTGTCGTCGTCGGGCAGGAACCGGAAGATCAGCACCAGCCCGACGACGACGGCGACGATCATGACGAGGGAGCGGGCCCCCACGCTGCCGATCGTCGCCGCCGCGACGAAGCTCACGACCAGAATCCACACGGCGGCGAGGACGAGGCGCAACGAGGTACGGGACATGGAGTGCTCACGATCTTGGGTTCCGGACGGGCCGCACCCCATGATCCCATCCGGCCGGGCGCGTCAGCGCAGCACGACCGGCAGATGCCGGGGCCGCCGGATCGTCGTGCTGGTGTCCCACGCGATCTCCGTGGCGGGCACGGCCAGTTCCAGGCCCGGGGCGCGCGCGGCCAGCTCCTGGAGCGCGACGCGGATCTCCAGCCGGGCCAGGTGCGCGCCGACGCACATGTGCGGGCCCGCGCCGAACGCCAGGTGGTCGTGGCGGGAACCGGCGGCGAGGTCCACGACGGGGTTCGGCTCCCAGGCGGCGGTGTCGATCAGCGCGAGCACCAGGTCGCCCTTCGCGACGGGCGTTCCGCCGATCTCGGTGTCGGCGGTGGCGCGGCGCGGCTGGAGCGCCTCGTACCAGGAGTTGGGGAGGGTGCGCAGCAGCGTCTCCACGGCGGCCTCGGTGCCGTCGCCGGACGGCAGCGCGTCCCAGCCGCGCGTGCCGTCCTCGGCCAGCAGGAGGCTGTAGACGGACATCGAGATCGCCCCGGCGGTCGTCTCCCAGCCCGCGATGAACAGCGACGCCACCAGCAGCGCCGTCTCGACGGGGGCGAGGCCGTGGTCGTGCATGCGTCCCACGATCTCGGTGAGGAAGTCGTCGCGCGGGTGCGCGGCGCGGTCGTCGAGCAGCGCCATCGCGTACGCCGTCATGGACTGGACGGCGCGCCCGTTCACCTCCGCGCGGTCCGGGCCGGTGTACAGCAGGCCCTCGCCCCACTCCTGGAACAGGTGCCGGTCGCCCTCGGGGGCGCCGAGCAGGTCCCCGATCGCGTTCATCGACAGCGGGAAGGCGTACCCGCGCACGATGTCGAACGGCTCGGTGCCGGTGTGCGCGTCCAGCAGGCCGCGCGCGAGGGCGCGCAGGGCGGGTTCGAACTCGCGGACGCGGCGCGGGGTGAGCGCCTGGGCGATCACCGCGCGCTCGCGCCGGTGCGCGGGCCCGTCCTTGGCGAGGATGAGCCCGGCCAGCGCCGGGAACGGCGGGACGGCGTCGGCGTCACCGCGGGTGAACAGCAGTTCGTTGGCGAGCACCGCCTGGCAGAGCTTGAGGTCCGTCACGCCCCACGCCTCGTCGCCGCCCGGCAGTGTCAGCGGCACCACCGGCCCCGCGACGGGCAGCGGGACGGCCCGCCGGGGGTCTTCGGGAACGTCGGTGATATCCCGGGGAAAGGGACAGCGACCTGCACTTGCGGCCACTCCGGCGGAAGGACTCAGCACGGCGGGATTGTCAGGCATGTCCATCGCTTTCACGCGGGGGTCACGGGCAGAGCAACCCGATCACCGCCCGCCGCGCGGCGGCAACTGATTCCCCGATCTGGCAGTAAATGACACTTTCATGCGCCGCACATGAAATGCCGCTTTACCTCACGCGAGCGGACTGAAGGTGGAAATATAAGACGTTTCCTTTACCTGCGCCTCCGCGACCGCCTCCCCGTCGCGACGCTGGCAGCGCCCCCCGGCGCTCCCGGTCCCCCGGACCGGGCGGGCCGCGCGCCGCGCCGGTCTCGCGTCCTGTTCCGGCCGCTCCACCGAACGCGCCCGTGACACGAGAAGGCCGGGACGGCGTGGTGCCGTCCCGGCCTACGGTGCGTGCAGCCCGGTCACCTGGTCGAGCGGGGTGCTGATCAGGTGACCGGTGCCGGCGCACCCGTCTGTGCGGGCGGGTTACACGGGCTCGGTGCCCTCGGCGATCGTGAACGCCACGTCGCCCTGCGGGTCGACCTGGGCGTCCAGGGTCTTGTCGTCGAGGAGCTGGGCGACCTCGGCCTCCAGGTAGACCTTCGCGCCCTCCTCCTCGACGATCTGGTCACCCGCCTCGGGCGCGGGGGCCACGGAGAGGCGCAGCGCCTCCGAGCCGTTGATGCCCGGTTCGATGCGGATACCGGTGTCGGGCGGCAGTTGCGGGTCGGCGGTCACGGTACGGATCACCTGGACGGCACCGCTGGTCAGCGTGAGCATGATCAGCTCCTCACGTCGTCGGGGTTGTACTGGACCCTTGCGCACCTCCCCGGGCAGGGGCCCCCTAAACACCCAGCGTGGTCATCCGGCGTTCGGCGCGAGCGCCCGGACGGCGTCGGCCGGGTCCAGTCCGCCGCCCGGGACGATCGCCAGGACCGGCGTGGTCAGGCCGCCGTCGACGTACTCGCGGACGCGCGCGCGGCACTTCTCCGGCGAACCGTGCACGATGAGATCGTCCACGACCTCGTCCGGGATGACCTCCAGCGCTCTCTTGCGGTCACCGGCGGCCCACGCCTCGTTCATCGGCGCGAGCGCGTCGCCCCGGCCCAGCCACTCGTGGAACGCCCGGTACACCGGGACGGTCATGTACGCGGCGATCATCCAGCGGCCGATCGCGCGGGCCTCGTCGGCGTCGTCGGTCGGGCAGACGAACAGCCGGGCGATCAGCTCGCCGTCGTCGCCGTAGGACTCCCGGACGGTCCGGACGTCGTGCGGCGCGAGCCAGTTCGTGATCGCCGCGTCGGCCTCGCGGGCGGCGAGCCGCAGCATCCCCGGCCGCAGCGCGGCGACGGCGATCGACGGCGGCACGGCGGGCGCGGTCTCCAGCTTGAAGCCCTTCACCGCGAACGTGTCGTACTCCTCGGTGACCTTCTCGCCCGCCAGCGCGCGCCGCAGGAACCGCAGCGTGTCGCGGGTGCGCTTGTACGGCTCGTCGAACGGCAGGTCGTTCCAGCGCTGCACGATCGTCGGTGAGGACGCGCCGATGCCGAGGACGAACCGTCCCGGGGCCAGGTCGGCCAGGGTGGCGGCCTGCTGCGCGAGCAGCGCCGGGCCGCGCGTGTAGACGGGCACGATCGCGGGCCCGAGCCGCAGTTCGGGCGCCCACTGCGAGGCGAGCGCGAGCGGGACGAACCCGTCGGTGCCGTTGGTCTCGGCCGACCAGGCGTCGGTGTAGCCGAGCGCGGGCAGTTCGGCGACGAGGTCGCGGTGCCCGGCCAGCGGCAGGCCGGTCAGCGGAATGGTGAGTCCCCAGCGTGACATGTTCTTCTCCTAGGCGATCGCGGGCCGGACGATGGAACCGCCGTCCACCACGAGAGTCTGGCCGGTGAGCCAGGACGCGGCCGAACCGGCCAGGAACACGGCGGCGTGCGCGATGTCCTCGGGTTCGCCGAGGCGGCCGAGCGGCAGCGCCTCGGCGATGGCCTCCTCGTTCTCCTCCCACAGCGCGCGGGCCAGGGCGGTCTTGACGAGGCCGGGCGCGATGGCGTTGACGCGGACGCGCGGGGCCAGCTCCACCGCGAACTGGCGGGTGAGGTGGATGACGGCGGCCTTGGTGGCGTTGTAGTAGCCGATGCCGTGTTCGGTGACCATGCCGCCGACGGACGCGATGTTGATCACCGCGCCGCCGTGCTCGCGCATCGAGCGGTGCCAGGCGAGCTGCGTCCACTCCACGACCGCGTACTGGTTGACCTGGACGGTCTTGGCCGCGGCGGCGGCGTCGATGTCGGCCAGCGGCCCGAAGTAGGGGCTGGTGCCCGCGTTGTTCACCAGGACGTCGAGCCGGCCGAACTCCGCGACGGCGGCGTCGACGCAGGCGGCGGCCTGGTCGGCGTCCCCGACGTGGGCGGCGCGGGCGAGCACGCCGACGTCCGGGCAGGCGGCGCGGATCTCGGCCGCGACGGCGTCGAGCGCGTCCTGTTTGCGCGAGGACACCACGACGTTCGCGCCCTCGGCCGCCAGCGCGAGCGCGGTGGCCTTGCCGATGCCCCGGGACGCTCCCGTGACCAGGGCGGTCTTCCCTTCGAGTCCTGTGCGCATGACCCCTCCTCGGTGGTGCGTCGTCCGGCGCCACTGTAGCGAAGTGACTGACGCGTCAGTTAGTCACCTTTCTTGACCGTGCGCTTGGTTGGTATGCTGCGCGGGTGGACGCCACCAAGGAACGCCGCCCCGCCGTCGACGGCTGGTTCACCCCCGCCCCGGACGTGCGGCTGCTCGGCACCCGCTGCACCGCCTGCGGCACCCCCTACTTCCCCCGCAACGACCTCGCCTGCCGCAACCCGGCCTGCGAAGGCCCTCGCGACGGCAGCGAGCTGACCGAGCACACGCTGTCGGCCACGGGCCGCGTCTGGTCCTTCGCCGACGCCCGCTACCGGCCGCCGCCCCCGTCCGTGTCGCCCGAGCCGTTCCGGCCGTACATCGTCGCGGCCGTCGAACTCGACGCCGAGCGGATGGTCGTCCTCGGCCGGGTCGCCCCGGACGTCTCACTGGACGACCTGGCCGTGGGCCAGACCGTCGAACTGACCGAAGGCGTCCTGTACGAGGACGACACCACCGCCTACACGGTCTGGATGTGGAGGCCCCTCCCATGAGCGACGTCGTGGTGATGGGCGCGGGGATGCATCCCTGGGGCAAGTGGGGGCGGAGCTTCGTCGCGTACGGCCTGCACGCGGCCCGGGCGGCGCTCGCGGAGGCCGGGCTGGAGTGGCGCGACGTGGGATACGTCGCGGGGGCGGACACGATCCGCAACGGATACCCGGGGTTCGTCGCCGGGGCGACGTTCGCGCAGGCGCTCGGCTGGACGGGCGCGCGGGTGTCCAGCTCGTACGCGGCGTGCGCGTCGGGCGCGCAGGCGCTCGCGGCGGCGCGGGCGCAGATCCTCGCCGGGCTGTGCGACGTCGCGCTCGTCGTCGGGGCCGACGCGGCGCCCAAGGGGTTCTTCCGGCCCGTCGGCGGCGACCGGCCGGGCGATCCGGACTGGCTGCGGTTCCGTCTCCTCGGCGCGACCAACCCGCTGTACTTCGCGCTGTACGCGCGGCGCCGGATGGCGCTGTACGGCGCGACGCCGGACGACTTCGCCCGCGTCAAGGTCAAGAACGCGCGGCACGGGCTGGGCAACCCCAACGCCCGGTACCGCAAGGAGGTGACGGCCGCCGAGGTCGCCGCCTCCCCCGTCGTGTCCGATCCGCTGCGGCTGCTGGACGTGTGCGCGACCAGCGACGGCGGCGCCGCGCTGGTGCTGGCGTCGCAGGAGTACGCGCGGCGGCGCGGCACCGGCGCGCCGGTGCGGATCGCCGCCGTGTCGACGGTGACGCCGACGTTCCCCAAGACCGTCCTGGACCTGCCCGACTTCGCCACCGACGCGGCCGTGGCCGCCCCGCCGCCCGAGCGGCCGTTCCGCGCCGCCCTCGCGCACGCGGCCTACGAGGAGGCCGGGATCGGGCCGGACGACCTGTCGCTGGCCGAGGTCTACGACCTGTCCACCGCGCTCGAACTCGACTGGTACGAGGACATCGGACTGTGTCCCGCCGGTGCGGCCGAAACCCTGCTGCGGTCGGGCGCCACGGAACTCGGCGGGCGCGTCCCGGTGAACCCGAGCGGCGGGCTGGCGTCGTTCGGCGAGGCGGTCCCGGCGCAGGCCATCGCGCAGGTCTGCGAGCTGACGTGGCAGTTGCGCGGCACCGCCGGTGACCGCCAGGTCACCGGCGCCCGCACCGGCATCGCGGTCAACCAGGGGCTTTTCGGTCACGGTTCGGCCGTGATCGCGACGCGCTGACGTGAGACGATCCGTCCCAGGGGCTGACCACCGGACGACGGAGCGGCGATGGCGCGGGGCGACGAGGACCTGACCCGGCTTCCCTCGGGCCGGCACCGGCTCTCGCGCGACTACGTCGCCCACCACCAGCGCAGCCGCATCCTGGGCGCCGTCGTCCAGGTCGCGGCCGCCGACGGCTACCAGGCGCTCACCGTCGACGCCATCATCGCGGCGGCGGGCGTTTCCCGGGCGACGTTCTACCAGCATTTCCGCAACAAGGAGGACGTTTTCCTCCGGGCCACCGACGCGGCTTTCGAGCGCATGATGGAACGCGTCGTACGCGCTTATACCGGCGAACCGGACGCCATTTCCCGGTTCAGCGCCGGACTGGGCGCGCTGCTCGACTTCCTCGCCACCGACGCCGCGACGGCGCGGGCCTGCATCGTCGAGGCGCCGACGGCCGGTCCCGCGGCGGCGGCCCGGATGGACGACGCGCTCGCGGCGTTCGCGCAGGTCATCGCGGTGAACATGCGCGAGCTGTATCCGCACTACCCCGATCCGGACCTGCTGGCCGAGACGATCATCGGCGGTATCTACCAGGTCGTGTATCGCCGTGTGCGGCGGGGAGAAGAGGCCGATCTGCCGGGGCTGCGGTCGGGTCTGCTCAACTCGTTCGCGCTTCCGGACCTGAACCGGTGGGGGCCGGACGCCGCGTCCGGGACTTGAACCAGCGCTTGTTCTCACGCCATTTCCCGGTGCCCGCGACGGCCGGGCGCCCGGCCGTCCGAGCCGTCCGGCACCCCGTGTGCACGCTCCCACGGACCGTTACCGAATAACGTTCGGCCAGTTGAAGCCCGCTATCGCGATGTTCCCGGAAACCTTGGCCGCATCCGGCCAGCCCGCCGCCTGTCCCAAATGACCGGGCAGTCAGACGCGTTGACCGTGACCCGCATCACGACACCCTGCGAACTTGTCCCGGCACTCGACGGTGCGTGACGGTCCTCACACTCGCAGGGGAGGCATATACGGACATCCGGCCACCCCGTCGACCACCCGCCGAAAAATTGGTCGGCATTGTCAAGGACGTTGTCACTCCTTGATGAACGCCGACATTCATGGTTCGGTCCGAGTGCTGCGAACGCCATTCGGCCCAGAGCACAGTGCCCGGATGGCGACCGCGCGCCTCATGTGTCCCACCCCCCGTGAAAGGCACACCATGAGAAAGCTCGGTCGGATCTTCGTCCCCGTCGCCGGTGCGGCGGCCATCATCGCCGGCATGACCGGCACGGCCCTCGCCACCACCATCGTCTCCCTCCCCGGCGGCACCCCCTACACCGGCACCGTCCGCGCGACCAACATCGGCGGCAACGTCACCCTCTCGGGCAACGGCGCCCTCGGCGCCATCAACACGAGCTGCACGAGCGGCACGCTCGACGCGTACACGCTCTCCAACGGCACCGGCGGCCAGCTCACCGGCGTCACCCTCTCCGGCTGCACGAACAACCGCGGCGGGACCACCACGATCACCGCCCTGGGCCTGCCCTACAGCGGCGGCGGCGTCACCTACGCCCCCGTCGCGGGCGGACGCGACGGCTACATCTACGTCAACGCGCCGAACCTGGCCGTCGACATCAAGGCCGTCCTGACCCTGCCCAGCCTCGGCATCCCGTCCCTGGAATGCCACTACACGCTGTCGAGCAGCACCCCGCTGACGATCAACCTCTTCAACAAGACCAACGCGAACCGGCCCGTGCCCGCCAACACCCACTCCCAGGGCACGCTCGCGGGCCAGTCGCTGCAGAAGAAGAGCGGGACGACCACCTGCCCGAACTCCGTCTCGGCGAACGGCAAGTTCCAGATCCTCACCCAGCCGGGCGGCGCGGACCTCCAGCTCAACCCCTGATCGCGCCGCGCGGCACCACCCCCTCCCACCCCTGACGGGCCGGGCCGCCCCGCGGCCCGGCCCGGACCACACCGGACTGGAGCACGATGAAGACCACCCTGCGCCGTATCGCCGGCGGCACGGTCGCGCTCGCCGCCGGCGGCGCGCTGCTCAGCGCCGTCGCCGCCCCCGCCTCGGCCGCGCCGACGCTGCCCACCTTCAGCTTCGCCGACTGCCCCAAGCTCCCCGCGGGCGCCGACCCGGCGTTCTGGCAGTGCAACGTCGCCTACACCTACGGCGGGACGTTCAAGCTCGGCAAGATCGAGACCACGATCACCAAGCCGATCATCCTCACCTACGCCAACGGCTTCGACCCGGTGACGCTGGAAGAGGGCGTCGTCTTCGGCAGCTTCAAGGCGGAGAAGTTCCAGGTCCAGAAGGGCTTGTTCGGCGACCCGTTCCTCACCGCCGTCTACGCGCAGCCCAAGTACGCGGGCGGGCTGGGCTTCACCGAGGACTACCGGCTCAAGCTGAACCTCCGGGTGAACGTGCAGAACCCGATCCTGACCGGCAACTGCGACATCGGGTCCAACTCCAACCCGATCCGGCTCCAGCTCGGCATCGCGCCGACCAACCCGCCGCCCCCGAACACCCCGATCCAGGGCGAGCCGCCCACGCCCGTCCAGGACGAGCCGCCCACGCTGAAGACGACCGTCGTGGACAACGCGTTCTCGGTGCCGGGCTCCAACGGCTGCGGCCTGGGCCTCGGCCCGATCAACGCGCTCGTGAACAGCTACGCGGGCATCCCGTCGGCGGCCGGACGCAACACGGCGATCTTCCGGCAGTACGTCGCGTTCCGCACCTACGACCAGCTCTGACGTCCCAGCGCCCGCACGCACCCGCTGCGGCGGACCGTCCCCGACGGCCCGCCGCAGCGTTCGCGGTCCCGGGCTCCCCCCACCGACGACCAGGAGAACCGATGAAGACATCCCTGCGGCGGCTCGCCGCCCTCGCCCTCGGCACCGCCATGACCGGCACGGCCCTGAGCGCCGTCGCCGCCGCGCCGGCCGTCGCCGCGGAGATCCCGTCCGCGCTCTACGACGACAGCGACTGCCCCAAGCGCAGCGAGCTGCCCGCCGACGCGGACCTCGGCGTCTGGCAGTGCAACGTCAGCGTCATCCAGGGCGGCACCCTCAAGATCGGTTCGATCGAGCAGAAGATCACCAAGCCGATCAAGCTCACCTGGGCGAACGGCTTCGACCTGGAGACGCTGGAGGACCAGTTCATCTGGGGCCCGATGCGCGCCGAGGCGATCCAGGTCGACGGCGGGGTGCTCGGCATCCCCGGCAGCGACTTCCTCCCGCTGCTCCAGATCCACGCCAAGCCCGAGCTGGCGGCGGACCCGGCGGTGTTCCCGGACGACTCCACGGCGCTGCGGCTCAAGCTGAAGCTCAAGGTGCAGAACCCGCTGCTGGGCGACAAGTGCTCGATCGGCTCGGACCAGCAGCCGCTCACGATCAACCTCACGTACCTGACGACGAACCCGCCGCCGCCCAACAAGCCGATCACCGGCCAGGGCCCGGCGCCGACCGAGGAGGACCCGTCCGTCCTGCTCTCGACCCCGGTGGACAACGCGTTCGCCGCGCCCAAGTCGAGTGACTGCGGCCCCTGGGGGCTGCTCAACCCGATCGCGGACTTCCGCGCCGGGCTGCCCGCGAAGGCCGGGACGAACACGGCGGTCTTCCCGACGTACCTCCGCTGGACCTACTACACCGACCTGCCGTAGCGATCCGGCACGTCCTCGACGCCGCGGCGGGCCGGGCCCGCCGCGGCGTCCCGCGTTCAGCGGGCGTCGCGGGCGACCTTGAGCGCGAAGGCGATCATCGGGATCTGGAGCGGCAGGCGGCCGTAGGCCCCGGCGCGCAGCGGCAGGGGCTTGTGGCGCCAGTCGTAGGCCATCTTCACGTTGCCGGGGAAGACGCCGACCATGAGGGCGGCGGTCGCCAGGCCGCCGACGCGGCGCGTCCTTGGGTGCGCGACGGCCGCCGCGCAGGCCAGTTCGGCGACGCCGCTCAGGTGCGTCCAGGTGCGGGGCGAGCCGGGCAGGCTGCGCGGGATGAGCCGATCGAACGGACGCGGGTAGGCGAAGTGCAGGGTGCCCATGGCGGCCATGGCGGTGGCGAGGCCGCGGGCCGCGCGCGAGGAATCGGTCATCGTCCGAGTCTGCACCATGCGCGGTGCGGTCCGGGAGCCCGGGGTTCCACCGCTGCGGCATCGTCACGCCCCGTGACCGGCCAAAAGCGCGCAAACTTCAGCGCGTCCTGATCACTGAAAGGGAATATCCACCGCAAAGAATGGCGGCCCCGTCTGTCACAGAACAGGCACGCGGTGTTAGCTTTCGAACACGCTCGGCGAACGGAATCCCCCGCCGAAATCACGACCCCCGGCAACCGCATCGCGCGGATTCTCCTTCGCCGCCTCACCCCCCAGTGGGAAGGAAATCGCGGCATGACCACATCTGCGAAATTGTGGCGCAACGGCAATCGCACCGGGCCCCGCATGGACAACGTCCGTCAGGGCGACCTCACCATCTACTCCGTCGACGGGATCGACTACGTCCAGCCCGACACCGGCGGCATCTCCACCTTCGCCGGCAACGCGCCGCCCGACAACCGGCGCAACTGGTGGTCGCTGCCCGCCGGGTCCGTCATACCCAACGGGCTCACGGTCCGCAACGACAGCGGGAACCACTACCTGTGGGAACCGACCTGGAACCAGCCGCTCACCAGCTACCAGGCGCGGCTGCGCGCCGTCGCGCCGTGGGGCGGGCCCACCCTCGACGACCGGGCCGCCGGCGCCGAACCCCGACCGGGAGTCCCCGTGGACGACGCCCTCGCGCGGATCGCGCCGAAGACGCGCCGCTTCCTGCTCGCCGCCGTGCAGGCGCGCATCGACGCGCTCACCCGCGACCTCGACCGGCCCGGACTCGACGACGACACCGCCTCCGACCTCGTCAACGACCTCACCCTCTACCGGATCGTCCGGGACGGTCTGGACACCCCCGCCCAGGAGGCCGGACGATGACCGCCGTCGACGAGACGACCGAGCCGATCCTGTCCCAGTCCAACGCCGTCGGGCAAGGCTTCGACATCTACGGAACGGTCGGCCAGGACAGCCTCATCACGCCGCTGTTCGACCTGGCCGCGTCGGGATACCGGCCCTTCACCTTCCTC
Source organism: Actinomadura flavalba DSM 45200 (assembly GCF_000374305.1). GTDB lineage: Bacteria > Actinomycetota > Actinomycetes > Streptosporangiales > Streptosporangiaceae > Spirillospora > Spirillospora flavalba. The sequence continues at coordinate 134,925 of NZ_KB894093.1, forward strand.
GGCAAGGAATGGCGCATTCCCGCCGACGTGCTCGGCACCGAGGACACCCGCACCTATTTCACCGGCACGACCGCCGAGACCAGGAACGGCGTGCAGGCGTCGCTCGCCGCGCATCTCAACGTCAACGCGTCCTACGGCGCGTTCAGCGGCGAGTTCCAGAGCGACTTCTCCGGCGAGTACCTGCGGTCGAGCGAGTACACGTTCAGTTACCAGAGCCTGTACGCGCAGGTCGCCCGGCTCCAGCTCGTCCCCGACCCGCAGTACCTGCGCGCCGAGTTCACCGACCGGCTGCACGAACTGCCGCCGTCGTTCAGCGTCGCCGACCTGCCGACGTTCGAGGACTTCTTCAACAGCTTCGGCGTCTTCTACACCGCCGAGGTCACGCTCGGAGCCCACCTCGGGTTCTGGATCGCCACCGCCAAGACCGCGTCCCTCACCAGGGCCGAGGTCTCCATGGTGCTGAAGGCCCAGTACGACGGGCTGTTCAGCTCCGGGTCCATCTCCTCGTCGGTCAAGGCGAGCACCGCGTGGAAGTCGTACTCGGCGCGGTCGCAGGTCGGCATCCAGGCCGTCGGCGCCGACCCGGCCAAGGGCGCGGCCGTCGCGGCTCTCGACCCCTGGCGGCCCAGCGCCGACAGCGTCGCCGCCTACCGGGCCTGGATCGGGTCCATCGCCACCGACCCCGCCGTCGTCGACTTCCGGCTGCGCGGCGTCTGGGAGCTGTGCGGCCCGCGCCGCAAGGCGGTCCAGGAGGCGTGGACGGCCTACGGCCGGTCGATGCGGCCGAGCCTGGCCGTGACGACGTCCACCACGCTGCGCCCGCCGCCGCGCCCGACCCCGCCGGCCGTCTCGCTCGGCCGCCTGGTCGAGCCCGCCGCGCCGCCCGAGTACAACGTCGGCTACCAGGCCATCGTGCTGGACGGCAACCGCGACATCACCCAGCCCGCGGCGGTGCTGTTCGACCGGTACTACTCCATCGACAACGGCAACTGGCCCGCGACGTACGAGGCGATGTACGGCGAGATGGCGCGCGACCTCAAGGCGGCGCCGCTCCAGACGTCCGGCAACATCCTCGTCCTCGCCGGATTCAACCTCAACTGGGACGCCGTCCCGACGCCCGCGTTCCTCCAGGTCATGCGCGCGGCGGGCGCCGGGGACCAGCTCACCCACTGGATCGACACCGCCGATCCGGGCAGCCGCGTCGGCACGCCCGCCAACATCGTCATGGTCGGCATCCTCGGCCAGGGCATCGGCAGCGCCGTCGAGGCCATGACGTCGGAGACGTGGAGCGACAAGCCGATCCCGGCGCAGCTCAACGTGCTGCTGTTCCGCAACAGCACCGGCTCCGGCTACACGCTGAGCGAGAACTGATGGCCGCGCCCCGGGTGCTGATGGTCGCGCAGGGCGGGCGGACGGGTTTCGCCCGCGTCGCCGGCACCGTCCTGGCCGCCCTGCACCCGGGGTGCGACCCCGTCCACTTCGTGCTCGACGTCCGCGCCCCGGCGGCGGACCGGCCGTGGCCCCGGATCGGGAACACCGTGCCCGGTGATCCGCTGGGGCGGACGCAGCTTCCCGGGCTGCTCGGCGCACTGCGCCCCGATCTGGTGCTCCTCGTGCACGACCCGTGGCTGTATCCCCGGCTCGCCGGGGTGCTGGCGGGCGTGCGCGCCGTCGTGTACTGCCCGGTGGACGGGCCGCTGACCCGCCCGGCCGAACTGGCGCCGCTGGCCCGCGCGGCGCGCGTCGTCACGTGCACGCGGTTCGGGCGGGACGAGCTGGCGCGGGCGCTGCCGGACGCGCCGCCCGCGGCGGTGATCCCGCACAGCGTGGACTCGGCGGCGTTCCACCCCCTCGGGCACGGGGCGGACCCCGAGCGCACAGAGGTGGGGCCGGATGCTTCGCGTGCGGTGGACGCCACCGTGTTCCGGCGGGCGCGGTCGGGGCCGGACGCGTTCGTGGTGCTCAACGCGCACCGGCACAGCGTCCGCAAGCGTCTCGACGTGACGATCGAGGGCTTCGCCCGTTTCGCGGACGGCAAGCCGCCCGGCGTCCGGCTGCACCTGCACTCGGGGGTGTCTCCGCGCACCCTGCCCGACCCGGCGCGCTACCGGGAGCTGCTGCGCGCCGACCGCATCCGGCACACCGCGCCCGGCGCGGACTTCCCCGACCTTCCCGACGCCGCCCTGAACCGGCTCTACAACGCCTGCGCCGTGGGCCTCAACACGGCGTCGGCCGAGGGGTTCGGCCTGGTGCCCTTCGAGCACGCCGCGACCGGCGCGCCCCAGATCGTCCCCGGGCACGCGCCCTGCCGGGAGCTGTGGGAGGACGCCGCCGTCCTGCTTCCCGCCGATGCACCCGCACCCGTCCCGGGCGACCACGTGGGCCACCGCCTCGTCACCCCCGGCGCGGTGGCCGCCGCGCTGGAGACCCTGTACACCGACCCGTCCGCCTACGCGGACGCCGCCGCCCGCGCGCACCGGCGCGCGACCGGCCCGGCGTTCGGCCGTCCCGCGATCGACGCCGCCTGGCGCGCCGTCGTCGGCGCCGCGCTCTGACGCCCGGCCGTGCGTTTCGTGCGCCGACGAGCGGGCGTCCGGGTGTCAGGCTGGGCGGGTGCAGGTGCGTCGAGTGGGGCCGTTCGCGGGTGTGACGGTGGTCGTGGCCGGGCTCGCGGCGGGCGGGGCGGTGCCGCCGTGGCCGGGCGTCGTGCATCTCGTCGGGCTTCCGCCGCTCGACCTGTTCGCGGACGCGCGGGTGCTGCTGGTCCTGGCGCCGTCGTGGCCGTGGTTCGCGGTGGGCCTCGCCGGGGTCGTCGCCGTGCGGGTCATGGTGCTGGCGATGCTGCTCGGCGGGCTGCACCGGTGGCGGCGGGCCGCCCTGTGCTACGGCCTCGCACTGCCGCCCCTCCTCCTGGCCGCGCAGCTCGACTACATGGCGTACGCGCTGCGCTACTCACGCCTGTTCTGGCCCGCGGCGGCCCTCGCGATCGCCGTGGTGCTGACCCTCGCGCCTTCGCCGTGGCGCACTGGAGGCGGTGGCCGCGTCTCGGAACGGCCGGAGGTACAGGCCCGCGTGGAGCGGCGGGCGTCGTCGGTGCCGGGGCGCTTCGCGGTGCTGGTGCCTTACGCGGTCGTCGTCACGGTGCTCGGGGTGGCGGCGGGGCGGGGCGGGTGGGTCGCGGTGGCGCTCGTGCCGGTCTCGGCCGTGGCGACCCTCGTCGCCGGTGCCGCGCTGGCGCGGCCCGCGCGGCCCGCTCGACGGTGGACGGTGGTGCCGCTGGCCGTCCTGACGGGCGCCGCGGGGGTCGCCTTCGTGGTGACGCGGGGCGGGCCGGACGCCCCGTATCCGCCGGTTCGCGCGGGGTCGCTGGTGCTGATGTCGGGGATCAACTCGGCGTCGGGCAAGGGGGCCGTCTTCCGGACGGACGTCCGGCGGCTCGGGTTCACCTGCGCGCAGACGTACTACGTCTCGTACGCGGGGCCGGGCGGCGGGGCCGCGCGGGGCGAGGCGGCCTGCCCGATCCGGGGCGGGGCGCCGTACGGGCCGTCCAGCACGCGGCGGCCGGTGCGGGAGCAGGTGGACGCGTTCGCGGCGCAGGTCCGGGGGCTGCCGGAGCCGGTGACGGTCGTGGCGCTGTCGCAGGGGGCGTGGGTCGCGTGGGAGGCGGTGGCGTCGGGCCGGGCGCCGGGGGTGCGGACGTTGGTGCTCGCCGGGCCGTTCGGGGGCCGGTCGCTCGGCTACCGGGCGCCGGGCGACGACGGTCCGGGGCGCGTCGCCGGGGACCTGCTGCGCGCGCTCGCCGCGCTCGCCGGGCGGGCCGGTTTCGCGTTCGCGCCCGACTCCCCCGGTGCCCGGGAACTGCTCGGCACCGCCGGGGCGGGCGGCGCGATCCTGGCCCGTCCGGTGCCGGACGGCGTCCGCACGATGGCCGTGACGTCCACGACGGACCTCCCGCTGACCCCGTCCGCGTGGCGGCTGAACGTGGACCGCAACGCCTGCCCGGTCCGCGCGAACCACTCCGCGCTGCCCACGGCGCCGGGCTTCGCGCGCCAGGTCGGCCGCTTCCTGGACGGCGCCGGGGCGCCGCGCTGCCCGCGCTGGCGCGCCTGGGGCGCGCCCATGATCGAGCCGTTCGGCGTGCCGATCGTGGACGCGGTGACCTACCGGTGACCGCGTAACGCACGTCACCGGACAAACTGACCAAAGGTCACAACTTCCGCGCTAGCTTTTGTACTGACCGGTCAGTACAAGCGGAGGAGCCGGGGTGGGATCGGAGTCGGACTCCCGCGCGGTGGCCGTGGAGACCGCGGAACTCGAACTGCGCGGCGCACGCGGGTTCGCCTACCGGGGCGTGAGCCTCGACGTGCCCGCCGGGGGGTTCACCGCGCTCGCGGGAATCGCCGGGACGGGCCGCACCGCCCTGCTGCTCACGCTCGGCGGCCGGATGCGGTCGTCGGGGGGTTCGGCCGTCGTCGGGGGGCGGCGGCTGCCCGGCGACCTGCGCGGTGTCCAGCGGGTGTCGGCGCTCGGCGTCGTGTCCGGCGTGACCGACCTGGAGCCGTCGCTGACCGTCCGCGAGCACGTCAGCGAGGCGCTCGACCTGCACGAGGGGCTGTTCGGCCGGTGGCGGCACCGCCGCGACCGCGTCCGCGCCGCGCTCGACCGCGTCGGCCTGGACGTCCCGCCGAAGACCCGCGCCCAGGACCTCGCGCCCGACGAGGTGCAGCTTCTCGGCGCCGCGCTCGGCCTGGTCGGCGCCCCCGGCCTGCTGCTGCTCGACGACGTGGACGAGGGCCTGCCCCGCGACCGGCAGCGCGCGCTCTGGGAGCGGCTGGGCGCGCTGGCGGGCGACGTCACGATCATCGTGACCTGTCACGATCCCGTCCCCGCCGAGGGGATCGCCCGGATCGTCCACCTCTCGGAGACGGCATGAGACTCCCCGCGCTGGCCAGCGGTGGCCTGGAACTGCGCCGGTTCGCCCGCAACCGGCTGACCCGGGCGGCGCTGGCGTCCGTCGTCGCGCTCCCCCTGCTCTACGCGGGCCTGTACCTGTGGTCGTTCTGGGACCCGGCGGCCCGGCTCAAGCACGTGCCCGTCGCGCTCGTCGTGGAGGACCGGCCCGCCAGGGCCGGGGACGACACCGTCCGCGCGGGCGCCGACCTGGCCGATGAGCTGAAGCGCCGCGACGTCTTCGACTGGAAGACGGTCACCGCCGCCCAGGCGCGCAAGGGCCTGCGCGACGGCGACTACTACATGTCCCTGACCGTCCCCCGCGACTTCAGCGCCCGGATCGCCGGCCCGTCCGGCGACGGCGTGCCCGCCGCCGCCGGGCTCCGCCTCGACCTGGACGACTCCAACAACTACATCGTCGGCACCCTCGCCCAGTCGGCGTTCAAGGAGATCAGCGCGGCGGCCGGGGCCAAGGCGACGCGCGGCTACTTCGACCAGATCTTCCTGTCGTTCGGCACCCTGCACGGCGAGCTGGACGAGGCCGCCCGGGGCGCCGGACGCCTCGCCGACGGCTCCGGCCGGGCGCACGACGGCGCGGGCAGGCTCGCACAGGGCCTGGACACCGCGCGCAAGGGCGGCGCCGAGCTGACCGACGGCCTCGGCACGCTGCGCGGCGGCACGAAGCAGGTCGCGGCGGGCACGGCACGGCTCGCGGGCGCGGTGAACGAGGCGGCGGACGGCGTCGTCCCGCTGCTGCGCGAGCACGCCCCCGAGATCCGCGACGCGGCGCTGCTCGTCGCCCGGGGCGCCGACGCGCTCGCCGACGGCGCGGACACGCTGCCGCAGCAGACGCGCGCCGCGCACCAGCGCGCGAAGCAGGCCGACGCGCAGCTCCGCGCCGCCCTCGCGCTCCGGCCCGATCTGCCGCAGAACGTCCGGGACGACCTGCTCGCCGCGTCCGCCCGCGTCGTGGACGTCGCCGCGCAGGTCGACGCCTACGTCCGCTCGCACACCGCCGAGCTGAAGAAGATCGCCGCCGACGCCCGGACGGTCGAACGCGCCGCCCGCCGGGTCGCGAAGGAGGCGCCGGGGCTCGCGTCCCGCATCGAGAAGGCGCGCCGCGACGTCAACCGGCTCAACGACGGCGCGAAACAGATCAACTCCGGCGCGGGCCGTCTGCTGGCGGGCTCGGCCGAGCTGTCCGGCGGCCTCGGAAAGCTGTCCCGGGGCGCGGTGACGCTCGACTCGGCGCTCGCGCAGATCGCCGACGGCAGCCGCGAGCTGGCGGGCGGGCTGCGCGACGGCGTCGAGCAGATCCCCGACTACGGCGACGAGGAACGCGGCGCCCGCGCCGACATGATGAGCAGCCCCGTCAAGCTCGCCGCCACCAAGCACAACCCGGCGCCCAACTACGGCACCGGCTTCGCGCCGTTCTTCGTGCCGCTGGCGCTGTGGGTCGGCGCGATGTTCATCTACATGATCCTGCGCCCGCTGACGCCGCGCGCCGTGGCGAGCAACGCGCCCCCGTGGCGGGTCGCGCTGGCGGGCTGGCTGCCGGGCGCGGCACTGGCCGTCGCGCAGGTGCTCGTGCTGCTGGGCGTGCTGCGGTTCGGGCTGGGGCTCCAGGCCCGGCACTGGCCCGCGCTCGTCGGGTTCCTCGCGCTGTCGGCGGTGACGTTCGCGGCGCTCGTCCAGTTCGTCAACGCGCGGTTCGGGCCGAGCGGGCGCGTGATCGCGCTGGCGCTGCTGATGCTCCAGCTCACCGCGTCCGCCGGGACGTACCCGATCGAGACGAGCCCGGCGTTCTTCCAGGCAATCCGGCCGTTCCTGCCGATGCCGTGGGTGGTCGACGCGGTGCGGCGGCTGATCAGTGGCGGGGATCTCACCCCGGTGTGGCAGGGTGGTGCGGTGCTGGCGGCGTTCCTGGCCGCCGGTCTCGCGCTCGGCGCGCTCGCCGCGCGGCGCAACCGGGTCCAGACGCTCGACCGTCTGCACCCGGTGCTGCGGATCTGACCGGACGGGAGAGGACGCGGTGACGTCGAGCGCCACGCGGGACCGGCTGTTCGCGGCGGCGATCGAGCTGATCGCCGAACGCGGCTTCACGGCCACCACCGTCGACCAGATCGCCGAGCGGGCCGGGGTCGCCAAGGGCACCGTCTACTACAACTTCGGCAGCAAGGCGGCGCTGTTCGACAGCCTGCTGGAGTTCGGCATCGGACGCCTGGCCACCGCCCTCCGCGACGCCGCCGAGGGCCGGGAGCCGCTGGCCGCGCTGGAGGCGATCGTCGGCGCCGAGCTGGAGTTCCTCGGCGCCCACGACGCGTTCGCCCGCCTCCTCATCGCCGAGACCTGGCGGCGCGGCGGCGACTGGCAGCACGCCGCCACCATGATCCGCGAACGCGTCATCGGCACGATCGCCGACGTCCTCCGCACGGCCGTGGAAACGGGCCGCCTCCGCCCCGACCTGGACGTCGGCACGGCCGCCTCGGCCGTCTTCGGCATGGTCCTCGCCGTGGCGATGGACTGGCGCGCCCTCCAACCCGACCGCCCCCGCAAGGAGGTCGAATCCACCCTCCTGGACCTCCTCCGAGGCCGCCTGACCAGCCTCTAACTCCCGTAGCTGATCTCTACGCGGCGGTTCTTCGCGCGGCCCTCGGGGTTGTCCTTGCCGGCCGAGGTGTTGGGGGCCACGGGCTGGGTTGCGCCCTTGCCGTCGGTGGTGATCGTCGCGGTGTTCAGGAGGGTCGAGAGTTCGGTCTTCACGGAGTCGGCGCGGTCCTTGGAGAGTTTGCGGTTGGCGGACTCCGCGCCGATCGCGTCGGTGTGGCCGACGACGCGGACGGCGCCGCGTGGCCGGCCGATCCGTGCGGCGATGCGCTTGAGCTGGGTCTTCGCGGAGCCCGACAGTTCCGCCGAGCCGAAGGCGAACAGCACGTCCGCGCTGATGCGCACCGTGACCGTGGCGCCGTTGCGCTTCTCCTCCTCCAACGCGGTGATCGAGCCAGGCAGGTCCATCGCCTCGACCGAGCCGGGGACGTCCATCGCCTCGATCGACGCGGCGAGGTCCCGGTCGCTCGGCGTCGGGTACCTGTCCGGCGACGGGCTCGCCGACGCCCCCGGCGCGGACGCGACGGTCAGCGCGACCGCGACGGCCAGCGCGACCGCCCGGCGCGGCCCGTTCACCGCGCCACCGGCACGTCGCGGAACGGCGCCCACTGCCCGTACACGACGTCCATGCTGCGGACGTTGTCCGGCGGCGCCGCGAAGACGTAGCTCTGGAGCGACGGGCGTCCGGCGGGCAGCCGGACGCTGACGTACTCCGGCTCCAGGCTCTTCATGCCGACCTTCACCACCGAGTGCCGCTTGAGGTTCACGGTGTCGAGCAGCGTGGGGTCGGGGCCGTGGCGGCCGTTCAGCTCGTAGACGCTGACGCCGTTCGCGTCGCCCACGCGGGGCGTCAGCACCATCGTCAGGTGCAGCAGCTTGCCCTTGACGCGCAGCTCTGCGACGCCGAGCTCCAGCGTGCCGCCGCCCCCGGCCTGCGTCTGCACCGTCGCCTTCACGATCGGCTTGGCCGGGTCGAGCGGGACGTAGCCCGCCACGGCGGGCTGCTGCCGGTCCGGGCCCGGCCCGCCGCCGGACGGGGAACCGTCGTCACCGAGGACGCCGCAGCCGGTGAGCGCCAGCACCGTCGCGCCCGCCGCCGCAGCGAGGCTGATCCGCCGCATCGCCACCTCTTTCGTCGAAGGGAGTTCGACGGTAGTCGACGCTGGGACGACCGGTCAGGTTCGCTCCTTTTCGGACTTGCCCGCGATCTCCCTGGCCCAGCGGTAGTCGGCCTTGCCCGCCGGAGAGCGCCGCATCTCCGGCACGAACGCGTACGTGCGCGGCACCTTGTAGCCCGAGAGTTCGCGGCGGCAGTGCGCGTCCAGCTCGGCCGGATCGGGCGCCGCCGCGACCGGCTGCACGACGGCCGCGACGCGCGACCCCCAGCGCGGGTCGGGCAGGCCGGTGACGACGGCGTCGTACACGTCCGGGTGGCCTTTCAGGACGGCCTCGATCTCCTCGGGGAACACCTTCTCCCCGCCGGTGTTGATCGTCTGCGAGCCGCGTCCGAACACCGCGATCGACCCGTCGGCCTCGACGGTCGCGATGTCGCCGGTGAGCAGCCAGCGGCGGCCGTCCACCTCGGGGAACGTCCGGGCCGTCTTCTCGGGGTCGTTGTGGTAGCCGCGCGCGATGTGTCCGCTGCGGGCGACCTGCCCGAGGACGCCCGAGCCGGGCTCGACGGGACGCAGCGCGTCGTCCAGCACGGTGACGTTCTCGACGTCGGGCGCGAACCGCAGCCCCTTCTCCGGCGACGACCCCGGCACGGCCGCGGCGGTCGAGCCCGACTCGGTCGAGCCGAACCGGTCCAGGACCATCGCGTTCGGCAGCAGTTCCTGGACGCGGTCGCGGACGGTGCCGGTGAAGATCGCGCCGGTCGACACGAACGCCAGCAGCGACGAGGTGTCGTAGTCGCCCGCCGCCAGCTCGTCGGCCATCGGGATCGCCATCGCGTCGCCGGTGACGGTGAGCGAGTTGACGCCCTCGCGGGCGATCGTCCGCCACACCTCGGCCGCGTCGAACCGCCGCGTGTAGACGAGCGTCGCGCCCATCCACCAGGCGATCCACGTGGCCATCTGCGCGGCGCCGTGCATCAGCGGCGCCACCGGCATCATCACCATCGGGCCGCCCGCGACGGCCTGCGCGACGACGTCCTCGGGCCGGTCCGGACGCGGGAACGTCGGGTTCCAGAACGCCTTCAGCAGTTGCTCGACGTCCCACAGCACGCCCTTGGGCATCCCGGTCGTGCCGCCGGTGTAGACGATGTAGGTGTCGGTGCCCGAGCGCGGCGCGAAGCCGCGCGTGGCGGGCCGCGCGGCGAGCGCGTCCGCGTACGGCACCGCTCCGGGCACCGTCGAGGCGCCGCCGACGGCGAGCAGGTGCCGCAGCTCCGGCGCCTGCGGCGCGACGGCCGCGACGCGCGCGTCGAACTCCACGTCGTACAGCAGCGCGACGGCCCCCGAGTCGCGCAGCAGGTACCGCAGTTCGCCCTCGACGTACCGGTAGTTCACGTTGACCGGCACGGCCCGGATCTTGAGCGCGGCCAGCAGCGCCGCCGCGTACTCGACGCCGTTGTAGAGCTGGATCGCCACGTGCCGCCCCGCTTCCACCCCGGCCGACGCCAGGTGGTGCGCGAGCCGGTTGGCGTGCGCGTCCAGCTCGGCGTAGGTGAGCCGCGCGTCGCCGCAGACCAGCGCGGTCCGGTCCCCGATCGCGTCCGCGATCGCCTCGAACAGGTCGGCGTGGTTGAACTCCATCGGGGGCCTTTCGGTCAGGGGCGGTCGCTTCCGACGATCCACATCGCGAAGAACTGGGCCCCGCCGCCGTAGGCGTGCCCGAGGGCGCGGCGCGCGCCGTCCACCTGGTGCTCCCCCGCCATCCCGCGCACCTGGAGCGCCGCCTCGGCGAAGCGGATCATCCCCGACGCCCCGATCGGGTTCGACGACAGCACGCCGCCGGACGGGTTCCACGGAATGTCGCCGGTGAGCGCGGTCGCGCCCGACTCGGTGAGCTTCCAGCCCTCGCCCTCGCCGCAGAACCCCAGGTTCTCCAGCCACATCGGCTCGTACCAGGAGAAGGGGACGTACACCTCGGCGCAGTCGAGTTCGGCGCGCGGGTCGGTGATGCCCGCCTGCCGGTACACGTCGGCCGCGCAGTCCTTGCCGCCCTGCGGGCTGACGGTGTCGCGGCCCGCGAAGAAGATCGGCTCGGACCGCATCGCGGTGCCGTGCACCCACGCCGCCGGACGCGGGGCCCTGCGCGCGGCGCTCTCGGACGCCAGCACCATCGCGCACGCGCCGTCCGACGACGGGCACGTCTCCAGGTACCGGATCGGCTCCCACAGCATCGGCGTCGCCTCGACCATCTCCCGCGAGATGCCGGGGATCTTCAGGTGCGCGTACGGGTTCTTCAGCGCGTTCTCGCGGTCCTTCACCGCGACGAGCGTCCCGACGTGGTCCGGCGCGCCCGACCGCCGCATGTACGCGCGGATGTGCGGCGCGAAGTAGCCGCCCGCGCCGACGACCAGCGACGTCGTGAACGGCGTGTTCACCGTCAGCGCCCACGTCGCGTTCGACTCGCTCTGCTTCTCGTAGGCGATCGTCAGCACCCGGTCATGGACGCCGCCGCGCACCAGGCTCGCCGCGACGAGCGCCGTCGAGCCGCCGACCGACCCGGCCGTGTGCACCCGCATGATCGGTTTCCCGGCGGCGCCGAGCGCGTCGGCCAGGTACGCCTCGGGGTGCGTCATGCCCTCGAACAGGTCGGGCGCCTTGCCGATGACGACGGCGTCGATGTCCGTCCAGGTCAGCCCGGCGTCCTCCAGCGCCCGCGCCGCCGCCTCGCGGAGCAGGCCGGGCACGGACACGTCGGGGCGGCGCGTCCTGTAGGCGGTCTGGCCGACGCCGATCACCGCGCACCGTTCAGCCATCGTGGTCTCCCGAGAGGACGCAGACGAGGTTCTGTTGCAGGCACGGCCCGGACGCGGCGTGCCCGAGCACGCGGGTCGCGGTGCCGTCGTGGACGCGGGCGGCGGCCTCACCGATGCGGATCAGGCCGGTCGCCATCATGGGGTCGGCGGCCAGCGGCCCGCCGGACGGGTTGACGGTCACGTCGTCACCGAGCCCGAGCGCCTCGCGCAGGATCAGCTCCTCATGGGTGAACCGCGCGTGCAGCTCGGCCACCTGCACGCCCGCCGCGCCCGCCCTCTCCCCCGCCAGCCGCGCCGACGCCGACCGGGACAGGTCGCGGGCGCCGGGCGAGTGCGGGTCGGCGCGGTGGTCGAACCCGGTGATCCAGGCGGGCCGTTCGCACAGGTCGCGGGCCGCGTCGCCGGACGCCAGGACGATCGCCGCCGCGCCGTCGGTGACGGGCGGCAGGTCGCTCGCGCGCAGCGGCGCCACGGCGTAGGCGTCGTCGGACGGTTCGGGCAGGTCGAGCGCGTACGGGTTGGCGCGCCCGGCGGCGCGGGACCGGGCGGCGACGGCCGTCAGGTCGTCCTCCTCGGCACCCGACCGCTCCAGGTACGCGCGGGCCTGGAGCGCCGCGAGCGACACCCCGTCCACGCCGAGCGGCACCAGGTGGTACGGGTCGAGCTGCACGGTCAGCATCTCGGCCGTGTCGACCTGCGAGGTCTTGCCGAACCCGTAGACGAGCGCGGTGTCGGTCTCGCCCGACAGCAGCTTCACCCACGCCTCGTACAGCGCCCACGCGGCGTCCATCTCGACGTGGCTCTCGGCGATCGGCGGCCACGCGCCGACCGCGTCCAGCGCGGCCACGAACGAGAACGGCGCGCCCGCCAGGTAGTCGTTGGAGCCCGAGCAGGTGAAGCCGAACCGCTTCCGGCCGGTGCGCTCCTTGATCTCGGTGATGACGGGGGCCAGCAGCTCGGTCTCGGAGAGGCCCGTGTCGTGGCCGGTGTGCGTCGTCTGGACGAACGCGACGACGGCGATCGGTGGCGTCACAGGTAGTCCTTGATGTCGTCGAACGGGACGTCGGGCTCGTCGAGCGGCTCGAACCACTTGATGTTGGACATCGCGCGCGTCCACTCCGCGCGGGGCCGCCACGCCGCCCTGACCCGCATGCCCATGCGGACCTGGTCGGCGGGCAGCCCGGCGACGAGCGTGAGCATCGTCAGGCCCGCGCCGTCCAGCAGGATGTACGCCGAGACGAACGGGACCTCGGGCGCGCGGGGGTCGGGCAGGTTGTTCACGGCGAACGTCGTGACCGTCCCGGTGTCGGGGAGTTCGACCTCCTGGGTCGTCGGCACGCCGTCCTTGGGGCACAGGCCCTTCATCGGGACGATCACCTGGCCGCAGACGTCGCAGCGGTGGCCGATGATCTTCCCCTGCTCGATGCCCTCCAGGAACCGGTCCAGCGCCCGGCCGCCCCGCAGCCGGTACTCCAGCCGCGTCGGCGCCGTGATCATCGTGACCTCGGGCCGGAAGCACTCGATGTCGCCGATGCCGCCGGTGCGCTCGGCCCGCCACTTCGGGCGGACGCGCAGGCCCGTCTTCAGCAGGCGCGGCGGCTCGGCGTGGTCACCGACGTCCAGGGCGTGCAGCAGCGCGGTGTCGGCGCCGTCCGGGCGGATCAGCGCCCACGCGAACGGACGGTCCAGCGGATGCCCCGGACGCGGTTCGGGCACCCACGCCCACGTCGTGACCGTCCCGGCCGGGCCGACCTCGACGAACTCGCGGGTGGTGTCCTCGCCGGTGTCGGGGTCGTACTCGGCGGGCGGCACCAGCACCCGTCCGCCGGCCGTCCTGACCCCGACGATGCGGCCGTCGCGCAGCTCGCTCAGGAACCGGCCGATGACCGGGCCGACCGAGCGCGTGTAGCCGCCGGGGAACTCCAGGACGTGGTTCGGCTCAGATGCCACGGTCGCGGTCCTTCCAGTACGGGTCGCGCAGCTTGCGTTTGAGCAGCTTGCCGTTGGGTTCGCGGGGCATGGCGTCGGTGTAGTCGAACGAGCGCGGCCACTTCATCCGGGCCAGCCGCCCGTCGAGGAAGGCGAGGATGCTCGCCTCCAGCTCCGCGCCGGGCGCGACGCCGGGGGCCGGTTCGACGACGGCCTTGATCTGCTCGCCCCAGTCGTCGTCGGGGATGCCGAAGACGGCGACGTCCGCGACGCCGGGGTGCAGGGTGATCTCGTTCTCGATCTCGGCGGGGTAGATGTTCGCGCCGCCCGAGATGATCATGTCGGACTTGCGGTCGGACAGGAACAGGAAGCCGTCCTCGGTGAGGTGGCCGACGTCTCCGACGGTGAAGAAGTCCTTGAGGCGCGAGTCCCGCGTCTTGGCGGGGTCGCCCTTGTACTCGAACTCGACGCCGGCCATCTTCATGTAGATCGTGCCGGTCTCGCCGGTGGCGACCGGCTCACCGTCGTCGTCGACCAGGAGCAGTTCGCTGATCGGCCACGCCCGGCCGACCGTGCCCGGATGCTCGCGCCACTCGCGCGGGCTCGCGATCGTGCCGCCGCCCTCGGTGGCGGCGTAGTACTCCCAGATGCAGTCGCCCCACCAGTCGAGCATCGCGTGCTTGATCGGGACCGGGCAGGGCGCCGCCGCGTGGATCGCCTGGGTCATGGACGAGACGTCGTAGCGGCGCCTGACCTCGTCGGGGAGGCCGAGCAGGCGCTTGAAGTGCGTCGGGACCATGTGCGTGTTGGTGATCGCGTACCGCTCGATCAGGCGCAGGCAGTCCTCGGCGTCCCACTGGTCGGCGTAGACGAGGGTGTGGCCCATGTGCAGGGCCGTCCCGCCGAACTGGGTGACGGCCGTGTGGTAGTTCGGAGACGTCACCAGGTGCGCCTGCGGGGCCCGGCCCGCCGGGCTACCCGGCTCGATCTCGAAGAGGGTGAGCAGGAACGTCAGCAGTTCGGCGCCGTCGTCGGGGTCGATGCCCGCGAGGCGGCGCTTGACGCCCTTGGGACGACCGGTCGTGCCGGACGTGTAGTGCATCGTGGCGCCGTTGCTGCGGTCGTCCGGCAGCGCGTCGGAGTGGCCGTCGGTGAGTCCGGCGACGTCGCGGAGCCCCTCGGCGCCCCCGAGGCCGAAGACGCGGTGCGGCTCGATGCCGGACAGTTCGGCGGCGGCGCGGCCGTCGACGGCGTGCCGGGCGTGCACGAAGAACGCCCTGGCCTCGCTGTCCGCGACGATGTACCCGATCTCGGGCGGGGCCAGGTGCCAGTTGATCGGCGTGTAGTACCAGCCCGCCTGGAGGGCGGCCAGGTAGAGGACGAGGCCGTCCGTCCCGTTCGGGACGAGCCCGCAGACGCTGTCGCCCTTCTCCAGGCCCAGGGCGCGCAGCCCGTGGACGAGGCGGTTGGCGCGGGCCAGCAGATCGCTCGCGCGGTGCTCGGTGCCGTCCGGATCGACGGCGGCGGTCCAGTCCGGATCGGCCTGTGCCAGGCGCCAGAACCCCAACGACCCCATGCGCGCTCCTCGGTGATCACCGTCACATCACGCTTCCCGGAGGCCAAAGTAGATCACGTTCTCGTTTTGGCAATCAACCCCTGTTCGTGAGCGGCCGAACTAACTAGAATCCGTTCTCGTTTCCGATCGCGGGAGGGACCATGGCGGAGCGGCTGCCGATCAGCACGGAGCACTGCGCGGTCGAGCGGGACGGCGCGGTCGTCGTCGTCACGCTGGACCGGCCCGAGGCGCGCAACGCGCTCAGCTCCGCGATGCTCGTGGGCCTGGCGAGCGCCTGGCAGTACATGTCGGACACGCCGGAGGTGCGGGTCGGCATCCTCACCGGCGCCGGCGGCCAGTTCTGCGCGGGCGCCGACCTCAAGGCGATGGGCACGCCGCCGACCGACCCCGAGGTCCAAGAGCGCATGCGGCGCATTCCCGACTTCCACTGGAAGGGCCTGCTCCGCGACGGCCGTCCGACCAAGCCGCTGATCGCCGCGATCGAGGGGTACGCGGTCGCGGGCGGCACCGAACTCCTCATCGGCACCGACCTGCGCGTCGTCGCCGAGGACGCGACGCTCGGCCTCTACGAGGCGAGGCGCGGGCTGTTCCCGATGGGCGGCGCGGCGATCCGGCTCCCCCGGCAGATCGGTTACGCCGCAGCGATGGACGTCCTGCTGACGGCGCGGTCGGTGACGCCCGGCGAGGCCCTGGAGATGGGGCTGGTCAACCGGGTCGTCCCGCCGGGGACGGCCCTCGCCGCCGCGCGCGAGCTGGCCGACCAGGTGGCCGCGTGCGGGCCGCTGGCCGTCCAGGCGATCCTGCGCACCTACCGGGAGACCGAGCACCTGGCCGAGGCCGACGCCCTGAAGGTCTCCGACGAGCTGGGCTGGCCCGTCATCGGCTCGGAGGACGCCAAGGAGGGCTCGCGCGCCTTCAAGGAGAAGCGTCCGGCGGTCTTCCACGGCAGGTAGACAGAACGTTCTAGACAGAAGATAGAACGGTCTGTACAGTCAACGGCATGGACACCTCCCCGCGCCGCCGCATCCTGAACGCCGCCGACGACCTCTTCTACACGCAGGGCATCAACGCCACCGGCGTCGACCGCGTCATCGACACCGCCGGAGTGGCGCGGATGACCTTCTACAAGCACTTCGGCAGCAAGGAGAACCTGATCCTCGCCTACCTGGAGGGGCGCGAGGTCCGCTGGCAGGCCCGCCTCGACCAGTGCGTCAAGGACGCGGGCGACGACCCGGGCGCCCGCCTGCTCGCCGTCTTCGACGCGCTGCGCGGCTGGGCGACGTCCTTCTCCCGCTTCCGGGGCTGCTCCTTCGTCAACGCGATGGCCGAACTGGCCGACCCCGACCACCCGGCCCGCACCCTGGTCACCTCCTACAAGCGCGACCTGCGCGACACCGTCCGCGCCCTGGCCGGCGCCACCACCGCCGCCGACCCCGACCTGCTCACCGACCAGCTCCTGCTCGTCTACGAAGGCGCCATCAGCACCCACTCCCTCGGCACCGTCGAGGACGCCGTCGACCGGGCGCACACCACGGCCCGCCACCTCATCGCCGCCGCCACCGCGCAGCCGGTCGGCTGACACGGGCGTGAACAGGCGGACAACCTTCACCGAACGCGGCTGACCGGCGGTTTCGGGGTCGCTAGGTTCGGAGCGATCTCGTCGTTTCGAGCTGGGGTGGGACGTAGTCGTGGCCGCGAAGGTGATCCTGCACATCGGTCAGCAGAAGTCGGGGACCACGCACCTTCAGGACGTACTCGGCCGGTGCGCCGGTGCGCTGGAGGCGGCGGGGATCAGCTATCCGCCGTCGCTGCGCGAGTACCTGCCCGACGCGATCGAGAACCACGAGCGGGCCTTCTACGGGCTGCTCGGCACCGAGTTCCCCTGGGTCTCCGCGACGCGGGCGGCGCACGAACGGCGCAAATGGGACCGGCTCGCGGAGCGGGTGCGGGACTGCGACGGGACCGTCCTGCTGTCCGCCGAGGCGCTGTCGGTCGTGCGGGCCGACGCCGTGCGGCGGATCGTCGACGAACTCGGCGGACCGCCGCCGGAGATCGTCATCACCGCGCGGCCGCTCGGCCGCACGCTGCCGTCGCTGTGGCAGCAGCACGTCCGCAACGGCCGCACCACCAGCCTGCCCCGGTACCTCACCGTCCTCGCCCGGCAGCGCGCCCTCGGCGCCGAGGCGATCGAGGAGGAGCACGAACTGCACCTGTGGCGCGCGTTCGCGCTCGGCGGGCTCGTCCGGCGGTGGGCGGCCGTCGTCGGGCCCGAGCGGGTGACCGTCGTCGTGCACGGCGGCGGCCCGCACGACCTGCTGTGGACGCGGTTCGCCGCCGCCGTCGGCGCCTCCGGCGTCACCGTCCCGGACGGCGTGCTGCGCCGCCGCACCCACGAGAGCCTCCGCCTCGCCCAGGCGCAGATCATGGTGCGGCTCAACGCGCGGCTCGCGGAGGACGGCTGGGACGAGGAGTCCGCCCGCGCCCTGCGCACCGAGATCATCCTGCGCGGCGGCGCGATCGGGCCCCGGCCCGGCGTTCCCGAGGCGTCGGCCGCCCTGGTCGCCCGCTGGTCCGACGAGGACATCGCGGGGCTGCGGGATTCCGGCGCCCGCGTCCTCGGTGATCCCGGCGAACTGCGCTACGACCCCGGGCGCGACACGCTCGTCCCGGCGGGCGAGCACGACCTCGCCGAGGCCGCCGCCGCGGCCGTCCTCGCCGTCACCGACCGCGACCGCTACGCGCCCCGGCAGGCCATGCCGCGCCAGCGCCGCTGGGTCCGCCGGTAGTGCGCGTCCCTCCCCTGCTGGCCTGCCTGCTCCTGCTCACCGGCTGCGTCACCGGCGTCCCGGCCGCCTCGCAGCCGCCGGAGCCGCGCCGTCCGAACATCGTCATGATCATGGCCGACGACCTCGACACGGCCCTGCTGCCGTACCTGCCGAAGACGGCCGAGCACGTCACCGCGCGCGGCACGGCGTTCGACCGCTACTACGTCAACCTCGCCTGGTGCTGCCCGTCCCGGGCGACGACGCTGACCGGGCGGTACGCGCACAACACCGGCGTCTGGAGTAACAACCCGCCGAACGGCGGCTTCCGGGAGTTCTACGACGAACGGGGCGAACGTTCCTCGCTCGCGCCCCGGCTGCGCGCCGCCGGATACCGGACGGGCCTGTTCGGCAAGTACCTCAACGGCTACCCCGAGCAGGTCGCGGGCGTGCCGCGCACCTACGTGCCGCCCGGCTGGGACACGTGGGTCAGCCCGGTCGCGGGGCATCCGTTCCGGGGCTTCGACTACACGCTCAACGTGGACGGCGCGCTCGTCCACGATCCGCCGTCCCGGACGACGTACCTCACGGACGTCCTCGCCGCCCGGACCCGGGCGTTCGTCACCGACCGGGACGAACGCCCGTTCTTCGCACTCGTCACCCCGGTCGTCCCGCACCCCCCGGCCGTCCCGGCCCCGCGCCACGCGCACCTGTACCCGGGCCTGCGGGCGCCCCGCTCCCCCGCGTACGGCGCGGCGATCCCGCACGCCCCGGCCGAGGTCCGGCGGCTGCCGCGCGTCACGGCGGCGGAGTCGGCCCGGTGGGACGCGCTGTTCCGCGCCCGCGCCCGGTCCGTCGCCGCCCTGGACGACCTGGTCGAGCGCGTCGTCGCGGCCCTGCGCGACACCGGCCGCCTGGACGACACCTACGTCGTCGTCACCTCCGACAACGGCTTCCACCTGGGCGAGCGCCGGATGCCGCCGGGCAAGAACACCGGCTACGAGACGGACGTCCGCGTCCCGTTCCTGGTGCGCGGCCCCGGCGTCCCGGCGGGCCGCAGGGTCTCCGCCCTGGCGGGCAACACCGACCTGGCGCCGACGTTCCTCGACCTGGCGGGCGCCCCCGTTCCGCCCGGGACGGACGGCCGCTCCCTCCGCCCCCTGCTGACCGGCCCCGCGCCCCTCGCCTGGCGCCGGGCGTTCCTCCTCGAACACGGCCCGGCCCGCAACACCCACCCGGCCACCCCGAGCACGCCCCACCGCCCGTACACCCCGGACACCCGCCCGAACTTCTACCTGCCGGACTTCACCGGCATCCGCACCGAACGCCACGTCTACCTGTCGTACGCGACGGGCGAACGCGAGCTGTACGACACCACCACCGACCCCCACCAGCTCGACAACCTCGCCGGAACCGGCGACCCGTCCGAACCCGCCCTCGCCCACTGGCTCGCCGCCCTGCGCCACTGCACCGGAGCGACCTGCCGGACCACCGAGAACCGCGCCCCCTGACCGGGGGTTCAGGCGGCGTAGGTGCGGACGGTGTGGAGGGCGGCTTCGCCGTCGGGGCCTTCGGCGGTGAGGGCGGAGTCCTCGACGGTGAGGCGGCGGGCGGCGACGCGGCAGAAGTCGCCCAGTGGCCCGCGTACGACCGAGGGGGCGTCGGCGCCGAAGACGTGCGGGGCGCCGTCCGGGGCGGTCAGTTCGCAGCGGACGGGTCCGGCGTCGCGTCCGGCCAGGGCGAACGCGTAGGGCAGGGTGCGGTGGGCGAGCCAGGCGACGTGCCGGAGCCGGGACGTGTCGGGGTAGGCGATGCCGAGGGGCCCGGCGATGTCGAGGGCGTGCGTCCAGTGCTCGGCCAGCCGGGTCGTCGCGAGGGTGCGCGGGGACAGCGGGGCGGCGGCCCAGGCGAGCCGGGCGCTCGGCGCGCACGAGCGCAGCGCGCCGAGGGACTGGCGGCTCGCGGTGCGCCAGCGGTCCAGGACGTCGGCGGGCGCCGCGCCGCGCTCGGCGGCGACGGCGGCGTCCATCACGGCGTCGAGCGGGGTGGCGTCGCGTGTGAAGCGGTCGTCGTCGCCGGTGACGGACGCGAGCACCAGTTCCTCGGTCTGCGCGAGGTGCAGGACGACGTCGGTGACGCTCCAGCCGTCGGCCGCCGAGGGCGCCGCCCACTCGCGGTCGGTCAGCGCGCCGAGGACGGCGTCGAGAAGGGCGTGCTCGGCGGCGAGATCGTCGAAGACGTCCATTCCGGTACGGTAACCGGTCAATCGGCGCGGCGGGGGCGGGCCCGGACGTGCATCCGCTCCCCCTGCAACCCGAAGATCGACAGGATCTCGGCGGGCTCGTCCCCGGCGGCGCCGAACGCGTGCGGGACGCGGGTGTCGAACTCGGCGGCCTCGCCGGGCGCGAGTTCGATGTCGTGCTCACCGAGGACGAGCCGGATGCGCCCCGACAGCACGTACATCCACTCGTAGCCCTCGTGGACGCGGGGCTCGAACTCGCGCGAGTACGGCGGGATGATCTGCTTGTAGGCCCGCAGACCGCCCATGTCGCGGGTCAGCGGGATGAACGTCTGCCCGTTGCGCTCGAACGGCCGCGCGTGCACGCGCGGGTCGCCGGTGGCGGGCGCGCCCACGAGTTCGTCGAGCTGGACGCGGTGGGCGCGGGCCAGCGGCAGCAGCAGTTCCAGCGTCGGCTTGCGCTGCCCCGATTCCAGCCGCGACAGCGTGCTCACCGAGATCCCCGTCGTCTCCGACAGGGCGGTGAGCGTCACGTCGCGGGACTGGCGCAGGGCGCGCAGGCGGGGGCCGACGGCGGCGAGGACGTCATCGCTCATGCCGTGAGTTTGCCATCTCGGCAAGGATGTTTGCCATCCGGCCCGGCATCGCGGAGGCTGCACCCATGACCTTCTATGACGTGATCGTGATCGGCGGCGGCGCCGCCGGGCTGAGCGGCGCGACCGCGCTCGGCCGCGCCCGCCGCTCCGTCCTCGTGGTGGACGCCGGACGGCCGCGCAACGCGCCGTCCGCCCACCTGCACGGTTTCCTCGGCCGCGACGGCGCCTCGCCCGCCGAGCTGCTGGCGACCGGCCGGGAGGAGGTCCGCCGGTACGGCGGCGAGATCGCGGAGGCGTCGGTGACGTCGGCGGAGCCGGTCGGCGCCGCGTTCCGGGTCGGGCTGGACGACGGAACGTTCCATCGCTCGCGCCGTCTGCTGCTCGCCACCGGCGTCACCGACGAGCTGCCCGACGTCGCCGGCGTCGCCGGACGCTGGGGCCGCGACGTGCTGCACTGCCCGTACTGCCACGGCTGGGAGGTCCGCGACCGGCGGATCGGGGTGCTGGCCACCGGCCCGATGGGCCTGCACCAGGCGTTGCTGTGGCGGCAGTGGACGCCGGACGTGACGCTGTTCCTGCACACGTGCGAGCAGCCGGGCGCGGACGAGATGGAGAAGGTGCTGGCGCGCGGGATCACGGTCGTGGACGGCACCGCCGCCGCGCTGGAGGTCGACGCGGACCGTCTCACCGGGGTGCGGATGGCGGACGGGCGGTCCGTCGCGTGCGACGCGCTCGTCGTCGGCCCGCGTCCGCAGGCCGACCTGGCCCTCGCCGCGTCGCTCGGGCTGGAGGTCACCGAGAGCGAACGGAACGGGATCGTGCTCGGCAACCACGTCAAGGTGGACGCGGCGGGCGCGACGAGCGTGCGCGGCGTGTGGGCGGCGGGCAACGTCACCGACCTGACCGCGCAGGTGGCGCCGTCGGCGGCGGCGGGGATGCTCGCGGGCGCCGCGATCAACGCCGACCTGATCGAGGAGGAGACGCGCCGCGCGGTCGAGAGCCGCACCGCCGAGGGCTACTGGGACGGCCTGTACCGCGAGCGCGACCGGATCTGGAGCGGCGACCCGAACGCCTCGCTCGTCGCGGAGGTCTGCGACCTGAAGCCCGGCACGGCGCTCGACCTGGGCAGCGGCGAGGGCGGCGACGCGATCTGGCTCGCGGGCCAGGGCTGGCGGGTGACCGGCGTGGACGTCTCGCCGCTGGCGCTCGCGCGCGCCGCCGACCACGCCGACAGCGCGGGCGTCGCCGACCGCGTCGAGTGGCGGCACTGCGACCTGGAGGAGGACTTCCCGGGCGGCAGCTTCGATCTGGTCACCGCGTCGTTCCTGCACTCCCCGCTCGGCCTGGAGTCGCGCCGCGTGCTGCGCGCGGCGGCCGACGCCGTCGCCCCGTCCGGCACCCTGCTGATCATCGGCCACGCCCCCGGCGACCACGGCGCCGCCCACACCCACGCCGACCTGCCGACCCCGGAACAGATCATCACCCACCTGAACCCCGACCCGGCGACCTGGCGCGTAGAACGCGCCGAGACCGTGGCCCGCGAGGGCTCCGACCGCCCCGACACCATCGTCAAACTCACCCGCACGACGTGAGCCGGTGGCCGCTCGGAGTTCTTCCGGGCGGCCACCGGTGGGGTCGCCGGGCTCGGGTTGCGAGTCCGGGGTATCTCTGGACGCCGCCCACCGCGTCGCGGTCGGCACACCGCAGGGGAACGAGTCGCGTTCCGCGCGCGGGGGCGGCATCCGGTCTAGGGGCCGGCGCGGGCGACCACGAACACGCGCCGGAAGGGGAACACCGTGCCGTGCGGGCCCGGCGGGTACGCGGCGCGGAGCGCGGCGGCGTAGGACGCGCGGAACGCGTCCCGGTCGGCGGCGTCGAGCGCCGCGAGGACGGGACGCAGCGTGCTGCCCGTCGTCCACTCCAGCACCGGGTCGGGGCCGGGGAGCAGGTGGGCGTACGTGGTCTCCCACGCGTCCACGGTGAGGCCGTGGCCGGTGAGCAGGCGCAGGTACCCGGCCGCGTCCAGGACGGGGGCGGCGGGCAGGAGGCCGTCGAGGCGGTCGCGCCAGCGGGGTTCGGCGCACAGCTCGCGCAGCAGCGTGTGGCTGGGGGCGGCGAAGTTGCCGGGCACCTGGAAGGCGAGCACGCCGCCGGGGGCGAGCGCGGCGGCCCAGCGCGGCAGCAGCGCGGTGTGCCCGGGAATCCAGTGCAGGGCGGCGTTGGAGACGATGAGGTCCTGCGGGGCGTCCGGCTCCCAGGACGTCAGGTCGGCGACGCGGAACCGCACCCGCCCGGCGGGACGGGCCTCGGCGATCATCTCCGGCGAGGAGTCGAGGCCGTCGATCGTCGCGAGCGGCCAGCGCTCGGCGAGGGTGGCGGTGAGGGCTCCGGTGCCGCAGCCGAGGTCGGTGGCGCGGCGGACGTCGGACGCGGGCACGCGGGCGAGCAGCTCGGCGAACGGCCGGGCGCGCTCGGCGGAGTAGGTCCCGTACCGGGCGGGGTCCCACACGGCTTGTCTCGACATCAAGACACATGATGCCGGTCCCTTATCTTGATGTCAAGAAAGTCGTCTCGACATCGAGAGAGGTAGGCTGGTCGCCATGCGAGACGAGGTGGACCGGCTGGTCGTGGCCTGGGAGAAGGAGCGCCCCGACCTCGACGTGCTGCCGCTGCACGTCCTCAGCCGCGTGTCCCGCCTCGCCCGGCACCTGGACCGTGCCCGCCGCGCGGTCTTCGTCGCCCACGAGCTGGAGCCGTGGGAGTTCGACGTCCTCACCGCGCTGCGCCGCGCCGGCGACCCCTACCAGCTCAGCCCCGGACGGCTGCTGCGCGCCACCCTCGTCACGTCCGGCACGATGACCAACCGCATCGACCGGCTGGCCGCCGCCGGGCTCGTCGAACGCCACCCCGACCCGGCCGACAAGCGCGGCGTCCTCGTCCGGCTCACCGGCAAGGGGCTCACCCGCGTCGACGCCGCCTTCGCCGACCTGCTCGCCCGCGAGCACGCCATCCTCGACGCGCTCGCCCCGCCCGACCGCGCCACCCTCGCGTCCCTGCTGCGCACGCTGCTCATCCCGTTCGACGACGAGAGCTGACCGTCACCCGGCCAGCCGCGCGTTCAGGCGCTTGAGCACCTCGCGCTGCGCGGGGTTGTAGAGCTGCGCCATCGCCTCGGCCATGGTCCGCTCGGCCTGTTCGGCCCCGACCGGGGAGTCGGCGGCCGGATTCTGCGACCACGGGTCCTTGGTGCGCGCCTCGACGAGCACCGGCAGCATCCGCTCCACCAGGGCGTCGATCGCGGCGTCGTCGGCGTCGGCGGGCAGCGCCTCGAACTCCTCGTCCGTCTCGTGCGGGTCGGCGAGCTGTTCGCGGAACTTCTCCAGCGAGCTTTCGCTGAGGACGGTCGAGTAGACCATGAGCAGGGCGCGCTGCCGGGGGGTGAGGTCCCGCGAGACGGGCGCGAACGCGGGCGGGGTGTAGGCCGGGGCGCGGTGTTGCAGCAGGATGCCGAGTTCCGCGCGGACGCGGGTGAGCCGGGCGATCGTCGCCTCCAGCTCGGCGTCCAGGACGCGGATCGCCTCGTCGGGCTCGGCGTCGGCGCGGGCCATCGCCGCCATCTCCGACGGCGGGATGCCGAGGTCGCTCAGCCGCCGGATCTGGAGCAGCCGGACCAGATGCCTGACCTCGTACTGCTTGTACCCGTTCAGCCTGCGTTCCGGGACGTCCAGCAGCTCGATCTCGTGGTAGTAGCGGATCGCCTTCACCGTCGTACCGGCCAGGTCGGCGAGCTGCTGGGTACTCCAGGCCATGCGGGACCTCCTTGACCCTGCCCCGGGGGCAGACCGTGCAATGGGTGGGAGCCCGCCGGAATCCCCCGCCGACCCACCCGGAGCCACGACGATGTTCACGGAACGCAAGCGCCGCAAACGCGAGCAGAAGGTCAAGGACGGCGACGGGCGCCCGCTCAAGCCCTTCCGGGGGCGGCAGCAGCTCTCCCGCGCGCTGTTCCATCTCGACCTGCGCGCCGCCGACGGTTCCCCAGCGCGCTACTCCGTCGACGTGCCCTACTGGCAGCGCTTCGTCACGTCCGACGGCCACGGCAAGGCCCATCTCTACCTCAACGGACGCCATCACGCCGAGTCCACGCTTCCCGCGACCTTTCCCGTGCCGGGCGGAGTGATCGACGTCCTACCCACGCCTTTCGGGCTCAAGCGCTGCCATTACCTGACCGAGGACGGCACCGAACGCCAGCTCGTGCCGGACCCGCGCTCCGCCGAGGGACGCCGCGCCCGGCTCAGCCGCGAGCGCCCGGCGCTGAGCCGGTTCATCGGCGTGCTGTCGGTGCTGCTGCTCCTGGTGCCGCTCGCGCTGATCATTCCGCAGATCGTCGAGCCGCTGTCCCGCATCCCGCCGGTGGCCGAGCGCGTCGGCACCTTCACCTCGCCGTTCGACGTGCCCGGCTGGCTCAACGCCGTTCTCGCGCTGCTCGCCTCGATGGGGGGCGTCGAACGCGCGACGCGGCTGCGTTTCAACGCGTTCCTCGACGGCGCCAACTGAGCGCGCTCCCCCACCTTTTCCTCGTTCCCGACTCTGGAGTTTTCCTCGTCATGCGCTTTTTCCGGCAGCCCCTGCGGATCGTCCGCGCGAACCTGCGCGCCTATATCGGCCTGAACGCGCTGATGTACGGGTTGTTCGTCGTCGGGATGGTGGCCGCGCTGGCCTTCCCCGACCTGCATGAGGCGCGGACCGCCGGGATGGACGACGACGGCACCACCGACCGCGTCGGCGAACTGCTCGGCAACCCGGCGCTGTTCGCCCTGATGATCTTCGCGATCAACGTGTTCACCGCCGCCGCGGGCTCGATCGTCCTGCCGTCGATGATCGTCCCGTTCGCGGGGATCGCCGTGTTCGCCTACCGGGCCTTCACCTTCGGGCTGACGCTGGCCCCGGTGGACGAGGACAAGGCGAAGACGATGATCCCGCATTCGCTGACGATCCTGATCGAGTTCCAGGCGTACGTCCTCGTCCTGCTCGGCGCGTACCTGCTCGGCAAGGCGTGGGTGCGCCCGAGGTCGGTCGGCGCGGAGAACCGGCGCCGGGGCTATCTCTGGGGCCTGCGCCAGATCGGCCGGCTCAGCCTGCCCGCCCTGGTCCTGTTCGTCATCGGCGCGATCTACGAGGCCGTCGAGCTGGCCTACCTGGTGCCGCCGCTGGTCCGGGGATGAGGGGTGTCAGCCGACGTCCTCGGCGAGCATGAGCCACTGCTCCTCGACCTCGGCGGCCTCGGACTGGAGGGCCTTCAGCTCGGTGTCGAGTTCCTGGAGGCGGGCGTAGTCGGTGGCGTGGGCGGCGAGCCGCTCGTGCAGCCTGGCCTGCTGCTGGGCCAGCTTCTCCAGGCGCCGTTCGAGACGGTCCAGTTCCTTGCGGGCCTTCCAGTCCTGGTTGCCCTTCGCCTTGGCGGCGGCGGGCGCCGGGGCGGGGGCCGTCGCGGCGGCGGACGTGCGGGTCGGGGCGCGTCCGGCGGCGCGCCGGGACAGGTACTCGTCGACGCCGCCGGGCAGCATCGCGACGCGGCCGTCACCGAGCAGGGCGGCGACGCGGTCGGTGATGCGCTCCAGGAAGTAGCGGTCGTGGCTGACGACGACGAGCGTGCCCGGCCAGCCGTCGAGCAGGTCCTCCAGCTCGGTCAGCGTCTCGATGTCGAGGTCGTTGGTGGGCTCGTCCAGCAGCAGGACGTTCGGTTCGCCCATGAGCAGCCGGAGCACCTGGAGGCGGCGGCGTTCACCGCCGGACAGGTCGCCGACGGGCGTCCACTGGCGGTCGCCGGGGAAGCCGAGCCGTTCCAGGAGCTGGCTCGCCGTCCACTCGCGCTTGCCGACGGTGATGCGGCGGCGGATCTCCTCCACCGACTCCAGCACGCGCCGCTCGGGGTCCAGATCCTCCAGGTTCTGGGAGAGGTGGGCGAGCTGCACCGTCCGGCCGCGCACCACCTTGCCGCGCACCGGGAGGACGTCGCCGTCGAGCAGGCGCAGCAGCGTGCTCTTGCCGCTGCCGTTGACGCCGACGAGCCCGATGCGGTCGCCGGGGCCGAGCTGCCACGTCAGGTGCTCGAACAGCGTGTGCTCGCCCGCCTCGACCGTGACGTCCTCAAGGTCGAAGACGGTCTTGCCGAGCCGGGCCGTAGCGAAGCGGGTCAGCTCGACCTGGTCGCGGGGCGGCGGCTCGTCCGCGATGAGGGCCTGCGCGGCGTCCACCCGGAACTTCGGCTTGGACGTGCGCGCCTGCGGGCCGCGCCGCAGCCACGCCAGCTCCTTGCGCAGCAGGTTCTGCCGCTTGGCCTCGGTGGCGGCGGCGATGCGCGACCGCTCGGCCTTGGCCAGGACGAACGCCGAGTAGCCGCCCTCGTAGCGTTCGACGCCGCCGTCCACGACCTCCCAGGTGCGGTCGGTGACCTCGTCGAGGAACCACCGGTCGTGCGTGACGATCAGCAGCGCCACCCGGCGGCCCTTGAGGTGCCGGGCGAGCCAGTCGATGGCCTCGATGTCGAGGTGGTTGGTGGGCTCGTCGAGCGCGAGCAGGTCGGACTCGGGGACGAGCAGCCGCGCGAGCGCGACGCGGCGCCGCTCCCCGCCGGACATTCCGGCCAGCGGCGCGTCGAGCGCGAGGTCACCGAGCAGCCCGGCGAGCACGTCGCGGACGCGTCCGTCGCCCGCCCACTCGTGCTCGGCGCGGTCGCCCAGGACGACGGACCGCACCGTGGCGCCCTCGGGGAACGCGTCGCGCTGGGTGAGGAACCCCATCCGCAGCCCGCGCGTGTGCGTGACGCGGCCGGAATCGGGCTCGACGGAGCGGGCGAGGATCTGCACGAGCGTGCTCTTCCCGCCGCCGTTGCGGCCGACGACGCCGACGCGGTCGCCCTCGTCGAGCCCGAGGGAGACGCCGTCGAGCAGCGGCTGGGGCCCGTACGCCTTGGAGATGCTCTCAACATTGATCAGGTTCACGACGCCCCCAGGCTACCGGCGCTCAGGGGTTCCAGTCGTGTCCGGGCGGCGAGTAGTCGTGGGACGGCTCGCGCCCCGGCCCGCCCGGCGGGCGCGGCGCGGCGCGTCCCTTGGGGTTGCGGGCGTGGTAGACGGCCAGACTGATGATCAGCGCGATGACGCCGCCGAACAGCGCCAGCGCGACGATCGCCACGATCAGGACGATCAGGCTCATGGGCGGCCTCCTGCTAGGGGAGCGTGGTTCTTCCTACCGTCTGCGGCGCGGTGCGCACCACCTCCGCGCCGGGAACATCGCCGGTCGCCCGGACGGCCGCGCGCGCGACGCCCGCCTGCACCAGCACGGCGGCCAGTTCGGCGGCGTGCCCGTCCGATTCCGCGAGGAACGCGCACGTCGGCCCCGAACCGGACACGAGCGCGCCGAGGGCGCCCGCCGCCGTGCCCGCGTCGAGCGTGCGGCGCAGCGCGGGGCGCAGCATGAGCGCCGCCGGTTGCAGGTCGTTGCTCAGCGCGGTGCCGAGCGCGCGGGCGTCGCCCGCCGCGAGCGCGGCGAGCAGCGCGTCCGACGCGGCGGGCACCGCCGGGCGCTCGCCCAGCGCCGCGCGCAGCCGGTCGCACTCGGCGTAGACGGCGGGGGTGGACAGGCCGCCGTCCGCCGTCGCGAACACCCAGTGGAACGTGCCCGCGGCGGGGACGGCGGTGAGCCGTTCGCCGCGTCCGACGCCGACGGCGGTGCCGCCGAACAGCGAGAACGGGACGTCGCTGCCGAGGTCGGCGCCGAGGTCGAGGAGGTCGGCGCGCTCCAGCCGGGCGTCCCACAGCTCCGCGCACGCCACCAGCGCGGCGGCGGCGTCGGCGCTGCCGCCCGCCATGCCGCCCGCGACCGGGATGGCCTTGGAGATGTGCAGCGCGACGTGGGGCGCGACGCCGAGCCGCGCGGCCAGCAGCCGCGCCGCGCGCGCGGCGAGGTTGCCGTCGTCCAGCGGGACCTGGTCGATCGCGACCTGCGCGGACGGCGCCGCCGCGCAGGTGACGCGCAGCCCGTCGGCGGGCAGGGCCGTCACCTCGTCGAACAGCGAGACCGCGTGAAAGACGCTGAGCAGGTCGTGGTAGCCGTCGTCGCGCACGGGCCCCACCGCGAGCTGAAGGTTCACCTTCGCGGGCACCCGCACCGTCGTACCAGTCACCGCGCCAGCCTAGTGCCGGTCAGCGGCTCGGGGTGACGGGGAGGTTGCGGGGGTTGAAGTACGGGAGGGTGGCCAGTTCGCGGAGTGCGGAGACGGCCTTGGGGTTGTCGTCCACGGCGAAGCGGCGGCGGGTGTCGCGGCTCTCCTCGGCGCGTTCGTCGGAGTTGAAGTAGACGACGGCCTTGACCTTGGGGTGCTGGAGGGTCTCGGCGGCGCGCCGGAACCACTCGGGACGGCGGTCGCCGTAGGACCGGGGCACGCCGACCTCGGCGACCATGAGCGGCTTGGGGCGGTCCTTGGTCCACTCGAAGAACTGGCGCAGCCCCTCGGACAGGTCGACGTAGGCGTTCGCGGCGCTCGGCAGCGCGCCCGCGCAGATCCAGTCGACCTGGTCGTCGCCGGGATAGAACGACGGCACGGAACCGCCGAACCCGACGGCCGTCGGGCACCAGACCCACGCCACGTTCGCGACGCCCTCCGCCGCGAAGATCGCGCGGACGTGCTTCCACGCCGCGACGAACGTCGCCGCGTCGTGGATGCGGTGCGCGTTGCCGGGGCCGTTCATGTCGCGCATCCACCGGATGTACATCGGACGGCCCGCCGCCTTCACGGCGCGCGCCCGGTCGCGGATCAGCCGGTCGTGCCGCCCGGAGACGACCTCGCGGGTGTCGGCGCCCGCCCACGACACCAGGAGCTGGCGGGGCCCGTCGAGCACCGCGCGGTCGGCGGCGGTGGGGAACTGCGACGTCCACGACCGGTACCGGTGGACGATGTCCACCTGGCGGCCCAGCTTGCGTTCCAGCTCGGCGACGGGCGCCATGCCGGGCTGCCCGGCGCCGTAGCCGGGGGCGACGGGCGGCTGACCGCCGGTGGAGGGGGTCTGCGACGGGCTCGGGGTGGGCGCGTCCGACTCGGGCGGGGCCCAGGCGCCGAAGTAGGCGCCCTTGGCGGGCGGCGTCGGCGCGACGCCCGGACGCGTCGTCGTGGTGATCTCCGGGTCGGCGTCCGCGCCGCTAGCGCAGCCCGCGCCCAGCAGCGTCAGGGCCAGCATCCCCGCCGGGACCGTCCCCCGGGTCAGCCGCTTCACCATCGTCCTCCGACTCGTCTCGATCGACCACGCCGGAGCGACCATACTGGGCAATTCTGGCGAATGACGCCACGTCCAGGGATTCTCCCCGCGCGCGCGGGTCCACTCCGGCCGCGCGCAGCGCCTCCTCGGCCGCCGCCGGAGACCCCGCCCAGCCCGCCAGCGCGGCCCGCAGCGTCTTGCGCCGCTGCGCGAACGCGGCGTCGATCACGGCGAAGACCTCCGCCCGGGACGCGGTGGTGGACGGCGGATCGTGCCGGGTGAACGCGACGAGCCCCGAGTCGACGTTGGGCGCGGGCCAGAACACCGCGCGCCCGACCGCACCCGCCCGCCGCGCGGCGCCGTACCAGGCGAGCTTCACCGACGGCACGCCGTAGATGCGCCCGCCCGGCGAGGCCGTCATGCGGTCGGCGACCTCAGCCTGCACCATCACCAGCGCCCGGCGCAGCGACGGGAACCGCTCCAGCAGCGACAGCACCACCGGCACCGCCACGTTGTAGGGCAGGTTCGCGACCAGCGCCGTCGGCGGCGGGCCCGGCAGCTCGGTGACGCGCAGCGCGTCGGCGTGCACGACCTCCAGCCGATCGGCCAGCGCGGGCGCGTGCGCGGCGACGGTGACCGGCAGCGCCGCCGCTAGCCTGCCGTCCAGCTCGACGGCGACGACGCGCCGCACGTGCGGCAGCAGCGCCAGCGTCAGCGAGCCGAGCCCCGGCCCGACCTCCAGGACGACGTCGTCGCCGGTGACGTCGGCGGCCCGCACGATGCGCCGCACCGTGTTGCCGTCGATGACGAAGTTCTGTCCGAGCTGCTTGGTCGGCCGGACGCCGAGCGCCGCGGCGAGTTCACGGACGTCGGACGGACCGAGCAGCGCCTCTGTTTCCCCCACGCCGTCCAGTGTCCCAGCTCAGGAGAACAGGAACTTCCCGCAGTGCGGCCACTGGCCCTGCCAGCGCCCGCCGACCTTCTTGTACAGGAGCTGGGCGCGGTAGGTCTGCTCGGCGGCGGGCGCCTGGCTGGGCAGGCCCGAGCCGCCGACCGACCGCCACGTGGGCAGCGAGAACTGGTAGAGCCCGTAGTACCCGGCCGGGTTGACGGCATTGGGCCGCCCGCCGGACTCGCACTTGGCCAGGCCCGCCCAGTTCAGCCCGGACGCCGGGCCGCCGCCCGCCGACGGCCCGATGGCGAGGATCTGCGCGACGGGCTTGCGCTTCACCTTCTCGGCCAGCACGATCTTGACCTTCTTGCCCTTGCGCTTGGCCCAGGCGGTCTTGACGATCGTCAGCCCCGGCTTGCCCGCGCGCACCTCCTTCTGCGAGAAGGGCGGCAGCTTCCTGTCCTTCTTCTTCACGACCGGCAGCGTCGTGCGGACGCCCTTGACCACGGGCTTGGACAGCAGCCGGGTGATCGTGATCTTCGCTTCGGCGGGCTCGTCCCTGGCGGGCTCGACGAGGTCGTACTTGCCGAGCTTCACCCCCGCCTGGTCGAGGACCTGCGCGACCGTGGTGCCGGTGACGGTCTTCTCGGTGCGCTTCCTGTCGATGATGATCGCGACCTGGCGCGGCTCGGGCGCGGGGCTGCTCGGCGCGGCGGCGGGGTCGGCGGCGGGCGCGTCGGCGGCGCGGCGCGTCTTGGCGGGCTCGTCGCCGCCGCCGCACGCGCCGGCGGTACCGGCGACGAGCGCGGCGGCCAGCAGCACACGCGGAACGAGGGTCGTGGTGGGACGGCGCAAGGTGGTCTTCCGTGTCACGCGCCGAACCTTACGTCCCCCGCAGCACCCATCGCTACCGAAACCACCATGAAGCGACTACGGCGGGTGGCCCGCCCTCACCGGAAGATCGGCGTTTCCGGCGTGTATTCGCCGTTCAGCACGAGCTTGAGGTAGGTCGCCAGTTTGTTCACCGTGCCGTCGGACGAGGCCGCCGCCCGCTCGATCACGGGCAGCGCCGGACGCGCGTCCTCCCCGAGGAACACCAGCGCGTTGAGCGCCTGGAGGCGGACGGGGGCCGCCTCGTGCGCGTCCAGCGTCCCGGCCAGGAACGCCACCGCCCGCGCCGTGTGCCGCCGGTCGTGCCGGGCCAGCGCCTCGGCCGCCGCCACCCGGACCTGCGGTGACGCGTCGTGCCCGACGCGGCGCAGCAGCGCGTCCGCCGCGGTCCCGGCCCGGCCCGCGCGCTGCATCACCAGCCCGGACGCGGCCCAGAACCGGATCACCTCGTTGCGGTCGTCCAGCGCCCGCACCAGCTCCGGAACGTCGCGCGGGTCACGGCGGATCGCCGTCGCGGCGAGCCGCAGCACGCGCGGCAGCGGATACGCGCCGGGGACGCGGCTGGCGTCGTAGCCCTCCAGCGGCGAACCCTCGGGGATGAACCCGTTGTCGTTGACGCGGATCAGGTGGGCGTCCAGCGCGGACCGCAGCCGCAGCAGGCGCAGCGTGTGGCGGGGGTCGGCGGCCAGGTTGCGGACCTCGTCGGGGTCGGCGCGCAGGTCGTACAGCTCCTCGGCGGGCTTGTCGTGCCAGAACCGCTCCTGCACCGGGTTCAGCTTCCCGTCCAGGTGGGCCTGCTCCCACACCTGGTAGCCGCGCTGCTGCCAGGCGTACGCCTGGTACTGGCCGTAGGGGCGGTGCGGCGCGTAGTTGCGGACGTACCGGTAGCGCTCGTCGCGGACGGTGCGGACCAGGTCGTACCGGTCGTCCATCCGGCCGCGCATCCCGAACGCGTACTCGGGGCGGCGCCGCGCCGTCAGCGACGTGCCGTGCAGGTGGCGCGGGACGGGCGCACCGGCGAGGGCGAGCGCCGTCGGCGGCAGGTCCACGGTGTTCACCGGGCCGTTCACGACCGACCCCGGCCTGCCCAGGTGCGCCCACTTGCGGGGATACCGGACGATCAGCGGGACGCGCAGGCCGCTGTCGTAGCAGAACCGCTTGCTGCGCGGCAGCACGCCGCCGTTGTCGCCGAAGTAGAACACGATCGTGTCGTCGGCCAGCCCGGCGGCCTCCAGCTCGGCCAGGTGGGCGCCGATCTGGCCGTCCATGGTCTCGACGAGGTCGTGGAAGCGGGCGCGGTCGGCGCGCGTCTCGGGGGTGTCGGGCAGGTAGGCGGGGATGCGGACGTCCTCGGGGCGCGTCCGGGTCGGGCCGGTCGGGAAGAGCTGCGACTCGTGCGTCGTCATGAACGTGAAGACGGAGTAGAACGGCGTCCCCTCGGGCCGGTTCCGCCAGTGGGCGGTCGCGCTCGACGCGTCCCAGATGTCGCGGGGCACGTAGCCGGAGTTGTAGTCGGTCTTGGAGTTGTTCGTGCAGTAGTAGCCCTGTTCGCGCAACTGCTCGGGGAGCGGGCGCAGGAAGCCGGGCACGTTGCCGTCGGCGCGCATGTGGTGGGCCGGTCCGCAGCTCTCGGCGTGGACGCCGGTGAGCAGCGCGAAGCGGGACGGCGCGCAGACGGGCGCGGGCGAGAACGCGTTCTCGTAGCGGACGCCCTCGCGGGCCAGCCGGTCCAGGTGCGGCGTGCGCGCGACCGGGTCTCCGTAGGCGCCCAGGTAGGGGTTGTTGTCCTCGCTGATCAGCCAGAGGATGTTGGGCCGCGCGGCCGGAGGGCGGGTCGGCGCGGGCGCGGCCCGCGCGGCGGACGCGGGCAGCGCGGTGGCGACCGCGCCGCCCGCACCGGCGGCGAGCACGGCGCGGCGGGAGGGGGCGGGAAGCGACATGGGGGAGCTCCAAGGCATCGACGGGGACGGAAGTGATCCTCAGCCCCAATTCCCACCAAGTCAACCAAGATGGTAGACATCACATCCGGCGCCTGCCTCGCTCGACGGCCCGGCGCGGGTCACCAGGTACCGAAGGCGCGTTCTCCGTTCGCGGCGATGGCCGCGCAGAGGGCGGCGACGTCCAGGCCCTTCACGTCGGCCATGAAGCGGACCGTGTGCGGGATCAGGTAGGACGCGTTCGGCTTGCCCCGGTGCGGGATCGGGGTGAGGAACGGGGCGTCGGTCTCGACCAGCAGGAGGTCGGCCGGGGCCACGCG
The DNA here is from genome assembly GCF_000374305.1 of Actinomadura flavalba DSM 45200. Classification (GTDB taxonomy): domain Bacteria; phylum Actinomycetota; class Actinomycetes; order Streptosporangiales; family Streptosporangiaceae; genus Spirillospora; species Spirillospora flavalba. Next base: position 168,806 of record NZ_KB894093.1, read on the forward strand.
CAGCGCCTCGCGCACAGGTTCGGCGTTCTTGAACGTGACGTTCCCGGCGAAGCTCATGAAGTAGCCGTTGTCGGCGCAGACGCGGGCCATGGCGGCGTCGCCGGAGAAGCAGTGGAAGACGGTCCGCTCGGGCGCGCCCTCCTCGGCCAGGACGCGCAGCACGTCGTCGTGGGCGTCGCGGTCGTGGATGACCAGGGCCGTGCCGGTGCGCTTGGCGATGTCGATGTGGGCGCGGAACGAGCGGTGCTGGTCGTCCTTGGGGGCCCAGTCGCGGTAGTAGTCCAGCCCGGTCTCCCCCACCGCTCGCACCTTCGGCTGCGCGGCCAGGGCCTCGATCTCGGCCAGGACGGCGTCCGTCACGCCGGTGGTGTCGTTCGGGTGGATCGCCACGCCCGCGTAGACGTCGTCGTGCTCGGCGGCCGTCTCCGCGCAGAGCCGCGACGACGGCAGGTCGACGCCGATCGTGACGATGCGCGCGACGCCGACCGACCGCGCCGCCGCGAGCTGCTCGGCGACCGGCAGCTCGACCAGGTCGAGATGGCAGTGGCTGTCGAACACGTCCACCGGGAGCCGTTCGGCGGGCGGCGCCGGGAACGCGCGCGGCGCGGCGGAGCCGTCCTCGGCGGCGGGACGGCTCACGACCCGCCCTCGGCCAGCCGGGCCAGCTCCTCGTCGACGACCGAGGAGTCGAGCTTGGTGAACAGCGGCGACGGCTTGGCCAGCGGCGTGCCCGGCTTGATCGGCACCGACTCCCAGCGGGCCTCGGTGGCGTAGTCGCCGGTGAGGATCGTGTAGTCGGGGCCGCCGTCCTCGGAGACGGTCTCCATGCGCGGCATGCCGCTCCACTCGCCCTGCCCGCCGAGCATCTCGTAGACCTTCTGCGCCGTGTTCGGCAGGAACGGGGTGAGCAGCGACTTGGCGTCGTCGACGACCTGGAGCGTCGTGTGCAGGATGGACTTGACCCGCTCGGGGTCGTCCTTGAGCTTCCACGGCGCCTGGTCGGACAGGTAGCGGTTGGCGTCGCGAACGACCTCCAGGGCCTCCCCGATGCCGTTCTTGAACCGGGACCGGCCCAGCTCGGCGCCGACGGCGCCGAACGCGTTCCGGCTGCGCTCCAGCAGGGCGCGGTCGGCGTCGGTGAGGTCGCCCGCGTCGGGGATCGCGCCGAAGTTCTTGGCGGCCAGGTTCACCGAGCGGTTCACCAGGTTGCCCCACGCGGCGACCAGCTCGTCGTTGTTGCGGCGGACGAACTCGGCCCAGGTGAAGTCGGTGTCCTGGTTCTCCGGACCGGCGACCGCGATGTAGTAGCGCAGGGCGTCCACGTCGTAGCGGGCGAGGAAGTCCTGGACGTAGATGACGACCTGCCGGGACGAGGAGAACTTGCGGCCCTCCATCGTCAGGAACTCCGACGAGACGACCTCGGTCGGCACGTTGAGCGCGCCGAGCGGACCGGGCGTGCCGCCCTTGTCGCCCGCGCCGCCGTAGCCGAGCAGGATCGCCGGCCAGATCTCGGAGTGGAAGACGATGTTGTCCTTGCCCATGAAGTAGTACGACAGGGCCTCGGGGTCCTGCCACCAGGCGCGCCACGCCTCCGGGTCGCCGGTGCGGCGGGCCCACTCGACCGACGCCGAGAAGTAGCCGATGACCGCGTCGAACCAGACGTACAGCTTCTTGGCGGGGTTGTCGCGCCAGCCCTCCAGCGGGATCGGCACGCCCCAGTCGAGGTCGCGGCTGATCGCGCGGGGCTGGAGGTCGTTGAGCAGGTTGAGCGAGAACTTCAGCACGTTGGGCCGCCACTGGCCCTGCTTGGACTTCAGGTAGCGCGACAGCACCTCGGTGAACGCGGGCAGGTCGAGCATGAAGTGCTCGGTCTCCACGAACTTGGGCGTCTCGCCGTTGATCCGGCTGACCGGGTTGATCAGGTCGATCGGGTCGAGCTGGTTGCCGCAGTTGTCGCACTGGTCGCCGCGGGCGCCGTCGTAGCCGCAGATGGGGCAGGTGCCCTCGATGTACCGGTCGGGCAGGGTGCGCCCGGTGGACGGCGAGATGGCGCCCATCGTGGTCTTCTCGAAGACGTACCCGTTGGCGTACAGGCCCTTGAAGACCTCCTGCACGATCGCGTAGTGGTTCTGCGTCGTCGTGCGGGTGAACAGGTCGTAGGACATGCCGAGGCCGAGCAGGTCGCGGGTGATGACGTCGTGGTAGCGGTCGGCCAGCTCGCGCGCCGACACGCCCTCCTTGTCGGCCTGGACCTGGATCGGGGTGCCGTGCTCGTCGGTGCCGCTCACCATGAGCACCTGGTTGCCCGCCATGCGCTGGTACCGGGCGAACATGTCGCTCGGCAGGGCGAAGCCCGAGACGTGCCCGATGTGGCGCGGCCCGTTGGCGTAGGGCCAGGCGGGCGCGGTGAGGATGTGGCGGCTCGACGACGACATGGGACAAGCCTAAAGGTCGCGGGCTCTTCGTCCGCACGGTTGTCCACAGCGCGCCGTCGGTAGTCTGGCCCGGCTGGGGCGGCGCGGGGCCGTCCGCTGAGGGGAGTGCGCGGGATGGTCCAGGCCACGGCAGCCGAGACGCAGGCCGAGGAGGACGGGGCCGCGCGGCGGCGCCCGCCCTGGCGGCGGATCGCGGCGCTTTCGGGCCTGGTCACGGTGGTCGGGGTGGTCGTCCAGTGGGTGATCATGACGCCGCCGCTCTACTACGACCCGTACTACGTGTGGCTCGGCGCCCGCGACTGGCCGGACGTCCCGCTGGACCGGTGGCCGTTCGTCGAGCTGCCGCACCAGGTCACCCGCATCGGGCTGGTGCTCCCGGCCCGCGCCGTGCAGGAGCTGCTGGGAACGGGCCAGGCGGCGTACTTCGTCATCGCCGCGCTGGCGGGCTGCGTGTTCTTCGTCGGCACGTACCTGGCCGTGCGGTCGCTGTTCGGCGACGTCGCGGGCGTCGCGTCGGCGCTGCTGCTGATCGTCCACCCGTTCTTCACGCTGACGAACCCGTACACCCACGAGATCACCTGGTCGGCGGGCGTGCTGCTGCCCGACATGCCGGGCGCGGGGCTGTTCGCGGCGGGCATGGCGGGGCTCGTCGCCGCGTCCCGGCGGACGGGCCGCGCGCAGACGCGGATGCTGGTGGTCGCGGGGCTGCTGCTGGGCTCGTCGTTCCTGGTCCGCGAGTTCCTGGCGTTCCTGTTCCTGGCGATCCCCGCCTACCTGTGGCTGCTGCGCATCCCGTGGCGCCGCAACGTCACCGTCGGCCTGACGATGCTCGCCGTGCTGGCGGCCAACTTCGTCCACAACGTCATCGTGTGGGGGACGCCGCTGGCGGGCCTGCGCTCGGCGGCCGGGCACGGCGGCAAGTCGTGGGACGTCGTGACGCGCCCGCTGGCGGCGAACTCGTTCTGGCGCGCCATGACCGAGGGGAACCCGCTCGGCCTGGTGTTCGTCGCGCTGCTCGCGCTGACGATCGTCGGCTGGGCCGTCACCCGCGACCGGCGCCTCGCCCTGTGCCTGGTGTGGTTCTTCACGCTGGCCGTGCCGCTGACGCTGCTCTCCGGCGTGCTCGACCCGGACGACATCTCGCTGCGCGCCTGGCTCATCCGCTACTGGTTCGCGGTGCTGCCCGCGCTGCTCGCCGGTGGCATCGGCGCCGTCACGCTGCTGGCGCGGCGCGTCCCGGCGGCGTGGACGGCGCGGCTGCGGCCGGTGGCGTTCGGCGCGGCCGTGCTCGGCGTCGTCGCCTACCTCGGCGCGGCGTTCGCCGCCGTCCCCGACCTGCCGCGCGACCGCGCCTGGAACGAGCTGCGGGTGTGGCTGGACGGCCGCGACGACCTGCCCGCGATCACCACCGACGGCCGTCTCGCGCAGACGTTCACGTTCTACGCCCGCGACATGTGGGGCAATGTGCAGTGGAACGGGCGCGTCGTGACCTTCCCGCAGTACGCCGTCGGCGACCCGCCCACCACCGAGTACCCCATGCTGTACCACCGCTGGCGCGGCATGGAGGCCAGCGCGCCGGTCCTCGGCGGCTGGAAGCCCGGCGAGCACGGCTGGACGCTCGCCTGGCGCTCGTCCGACGGCCTGCTGGAGATCTGGAACCCGCCCGCGCGCTAGCGCACCGGCACCCACGCCACCCAGCCGCCGTCGAAGGCGGGCAGCGCCGCCGCGACCCGCCAGCCCGGCGGCGCCCCGCCCCGCCAGGTGGACGTCGGCGCCGAGCGGCCGTCCCACGCGACGATCACCAGCCCGGCGCCGGGCGGCGGGCCGCCGACGCGGCCGTCGTATCCGGCCGGTCTCGCCCACGGCATCCGGTACTGGAGCGGCAGCCGGATCGTCCACGCCAGGTTGCGGTCCATCGCGACGGGCGGGCGCTCCCCCGGCGGCAGCAGGGTGCGCATGTCGCTGACGCGGGCGAACTCGCCGCTGATCGGCTGCGCGGCCCGGGTCAGCGCCGTCCCGACGATGACGAGGCTGACCAGCGCGAACACGCCGGTCAGCGGCCCCGCCCCCCGGCGCGCCAGCAGCACGGCCACCGCGAACAGGACGAGCCCGGCCACCGTCGCGTGCCAGAGCCGCAACTGCGTCCAGTTCCACGTCAGCAGCGAGATCTCGGGAAAGTCGAACGCCAGGTGCTCGTAGCGGGACAGCCGGTCGCCCGCGAACGCCTGCACGACGCCCGCCGACGCCACCAGCAGCGCCGCCGCCGCGCCCGCCGTCACCGTGACGCGCCGCCGCGCCCGCAGCAGCACCGCGAGCCCGGCCGCGAACAGCACCGGCAGCACCGGCGCGAGGTAGCGGGCGTAGGCGAAGTTGCCGACGCGGCGCTCGTCGGGCAGCGCCGCCGACGTCGCCAGCGCGATCCCGGCGACGATCCCGAGGACGGCCAGCGCCAGCGCCCGCTGCGCGCCGGGCGTCCCGCGCCGCAGCGCCGTCCGGCCGAAGGCCAGCAGCCCGATCCCGGCGACGCCGCCGGTGATGACGAGCTGGCTCCAGAGCTGCCCGGTGGCGAGCCCGAGCGTCCACCCCCACCCGTCCAGGCTGAGCAGCCGGTCGCGGACGTTGTCCTGGAGCCGGTTGTCACCGAAGGGGTACAGGACGGCGGTGAGCCGCGCGTTGAGGAGCCCGCCCGCGAGCAGGACGCCGCCGAGCACCGCCGCGCCCACGGCCTGCGCCGTCCACGGGCGCCGCAGCAGCACCGCCGCCCCGAGCAGGCCCATCTGCGCCAGGACGAGCAGCAGCCCCCGGGAGTGGCAGACGTGCGCGTACGCCGCCAGCAGCGACGCGCCGCCCGCGTACAGGGCGATGCGGCGCGGCGGGGCGGCGGCGCTCAGCCAGGAGTGCGCCAGCAGCAGCCAGCCCAGCGTGACGACGGGCAGGATCGCGTCCGTCAGCGCGAACAGCGAGAAGAACAGCACGGCGGGCAGCAGCGCCACCGCGTTCCCGCACAGGAACGCCGGGCCGGGCGCCAGGCCGAACCGCCGCAGCAGGACGTAGCCGAGCGGCAGCATCAGCGCGCTGACGAGCGCGTTGACGCCGAGCATCGCGTGGTAGGCGACGTCGGGGTCGTCGGTCAGGTACAGCACGGGGGCGACCAGCAGCGCGTATCCGGCGCGGTAGATCGTGCCGTGCGACAGGTCGGTGCCGACGCCGCCGGTGAGGACGCGGGCCGAGAACAGGTAGCCGTACTCGTCGGGCGCGGCGGCGGGCATCGCCCGCGTCGCCGCGAGCGCCATGCGCAGCAGCGCGTGCGCCAGCCAGCCGAGCAGCAACGCGGTGCCGGGCCGGAACGCCGCGTCCCGCCGCCACGGGGGCGACGGGACGAGGGGACGGGTCCGGGCCGGGCGCATCAACCGCCCGCTGTGCCGTCGCCGTCACGCATGGCATCAGCCTGCCATACGCGGTGACGTTCAGTTGACGGGCCGCGCCGGAGTGTCGTCGGCGGCGGCGACGTCGGCCTTCTCGGCGGCGACGCGCTCGGCGGCCTCGTCCACGACGCCCGCGGCCTCGTCGGCGGCGTCGATGAGCGGCGGAAGCTGGCGGCGGCGGATGCCGAGGATGCTGGCGAACAGCGACGCGAACAGCACCTGGAGGCTCATCACCAGCGCGATCGCCGCCGGGACGACGATGCGCAGCGACTGGCGCGGGTCGAGTTCACCGAAGTTGTTGACGCGCCAGTGCAGCAGCGACGCGGCCAGCCCGCCGAGGCCCGCGACGGCCAGCAGGCCGCCGATGACGAGCCCGCGTTCCAGGCTCCAGAACCGCAGCAGCCGCTGGACGCGGGCGTCGTCGGGCAGGAAGCCCTCCTGCATCGCGTAGATCTTCGTGAGCAGCGCGAACAGCACCGCCTGGAAGCCGATCACCATCGCGGCGCCCGCGCCGACGAGCGTGTCGACGTCGAACGCGACGTTCCCGACGCGGACCGGGCCGAACGACAGCGCGACCCCGGCGACCAGGCCGATCGTCATGAACAGCAGGCCGGGGATGAGGAACAGCCAGCGCGGGCTGTAGAGCATGAGGAAGCGCAGGTGCCGCCAGCCGTCGCGCCAGGTGTTGAGGTGCGGGGCGCGGGTGCGGCCGTCCGGGGAGAGCGTGGTGGGGCGCTCGCGGATGTCGTACTTGGCGAGTGTGGCCTTCACCACCATCTCGCTGGCGAACTCCATGCCGCCGGTCTGGAGGCCGAGGCGCAGGATCGACGCCTTGTTGAACGCGCGCAGGCCGCAGTGGAAGTCACCGATCTTGCTGCCGAAGAACAGCCTGCCGACGAAGCTGAGCACCGGGTTGCCGAGGTAGCGGTGCAGCGGCGGCATGGCGCCGGGCGCGATGCCGCCCTCGAACCGGTTGCCCATGACGAGGTCGGCGCCGTCGCGCAGGTCCTCCAGGAACGGGCCCAGCGTGGAGAAGTCGTAGGAGTCGTCGGCGTCGCCCATGGCCACGTACTTGCCGCGCGCGGCCCGGATGCCGCCCATGAGGGCGTTGCCGTACCCCTTGTCGGCGACGGGGACGACGCGCGCCCCGGCCTCGCGGGCCAGCTTCTGGCTGCCGTCGGTGCTGCCGTTGTCGGCGATGACGACCTCGCCGTCGATACCGGCCTCTTCGAAGAACCGGACGGTCTTGCGCACGCACGTGGCGACCGTCTCGGCCTCGTTGAGACAGGGCATCACTACGGAGAGTTCCACTCGATCTCCTTCGGGACCATCCCCGCGGGCGCGGGGTGTGATGATGAACTAACCTCTCTGTCTTCCGAGCGGCCCGTTCAGTCCACCATGATGCCTGCCACGATCTGACGGTGTTCACCGTATCGGGCTGATGAGGTCCGTATCGTGATGGACCGACCCCGCGCGGCAGGTCAAGGGGACAAGCATACGGGGCTGCACCGCCCGGGAAGGTCAGGTCGGCTGTGACGCTCACCGAAGAGGGCGGCGCCCCCCGCGGCAACGCGGCGGAGAGCCCGGCGCCCACGCGGCGGCGCGTCCTGCGGACGGCTCCCGGCGACCGGCCGGACGTGCTCGGATACCTGCGCGCCCAGCCCGCCCGCGCCCGGCGCGGCGCCGCGTGGCTGTGGGCGCTGGTGCGGCGGCACCCCCTGTTCTCGGTGATCCTCGGCGTCGCGGCGCTGCTGCGCGCGGTGACGATGATCGGCTACACGCCGGCGATGTACTTCAACGACAGCTTCGACTACCTGCACGTCGCGATGAAGCCCTATCCGCACCCGCTGCGGCCCGACGGCTACTCGCTGCTGCTGTGGGTGCTCAAGCCGCTGCACAGCTTCGCGCTGGTCGTCGGCGTCCAGCACCTGATGGGTCTGTCGATCGGCGTCATGATCTACCTGCTGCTGCGGCGCCGGTTCGGGCTGCCCAAGTGGGGCGCGTCGCTGGCGACCGTGCCGTCCCTGCTGGACGCCTACCAGATCCAGCTCGAACACCTGGTCCTGTCGGACACGCTGTTCATGTTCCTGGCCATGCTGGCGGTGACCCTGCTGCTCTGGCGGGAGCGGCCGTCGTACCAGGTCGCGGCGTGCCTGGGGCTGATCATCGGCATGGCGTGGCTGACGCGGTCGGTCGGGCTGCCGGTGCTGCTCGGCGTCCTCGTCTACATGACGATCCGGCGGATGGGCTGGCGGACGATCGGCGTGGTCGTCGTGGCGTGCGCGATCCCGGTCGTCACGTACATGACCTGGTACAAGGTCGAGCAGGGCAAGTTCGCGATCACCGAGTCGAACGGGATCTTCCTGTACGCGCGGGTCTACAAGTTCGCGGACTGCCACAAGATCGACGATCTCCCGGTCGAGGAGATCCCGCTGTGCACCGAGCCGGAGAACCGGCTGCCGAACTCGCAGGACGGCATCTGGAACCCCGCCTCGCCGCTCAACCGCTACATCGGCACCCGCTTCAGCGCCGAGCAGAACGCCACCGCCAACGACTTCTCGCAGCGGGCGATCCGCGCCCAGCCGGCCGACTACGCCCGCGTCGTCGCGCACGACTTCTTCCGGGTGTTCCAGTGGGAGCGGACGGTCTTCCCCGACCCCGCCACCTACGCGCAGTACGAGTTCCGCGCCGAGCCGGGCACGCTGCCCAACTGGCGGATGGACAACGACATGACGGCCGCCGAGGAGGCCATCGCCTACGAGCGCGGCAACGCGCGCACGAAGGTGGTCGAGCCGTTCGCCGGCTTCATCCGGGGCTACCAGGACGTCTTCTACCTGCGCGGCACGATGGTCGGCGTCATCCTGCTCGTCGGCCTGGCCGGGCTCGTCGCGATGGGGCGGCGGGCGGGCGGGCGGGCGTTCCTGCCCTGGACGCTCGGCACCGGCCTGCTGCTGGCGCCCGCCGCCACCGCCGAGTTCGACTACCGGTACGTGCTGCCCGCCGTGCCGCTGGCGTGCCTCGCGGCGGGCATCGCGTTCGCCCCGCACGTCCGCGACCGGTTCGCCGCGCTGCGTCCGGCCCGGTTCCGGCGGACCGCCGGTCCGGCGGACGCTCCCGCCGAACCGGGCGGGTGAGCCGCCGGACCGGCGGGTCACCAGGCGTTCAGCCTCCGCAGCCGCGACAGCAGTTCCAGATCGCTGTCGCGGCGCGAGCGCGGAACGCTCGGCCTGCGCCGGTACGGCGTCGCGAACACGTTCTCGCTCCGGCACTCCGGGCACTCGTGCGTGCTCCACGGCGTCGGGCACAGGTGACCGTCGTGCCGGTAGACGATGGCCTCGTGCCCGTGGCCGCCGTCGGCGTGCAGCACGTCGAACGCCTCTTCCCAGACGTTGGCGCAGTACTGGCACTCATAGAGCCAGATCTCGTGGCTCGACCATGCCTCGCGCACGGTCCCCACCCCCTCTAGGAGAAGCCACTTTTCCCCGACACATCCGTTATGCCCGGAATCGTCGGTTGGAACGTGCTAGGCCGGAGGGGATTTCCGGGCGGCCAGCACCGCGTCGTACACGTCCCGCTTCGGGACGCCGTTCTCCTTGGCGATGTCGGCGATGGCCTGCTTGCGAGGGACGCCCGTCTCCTCCCGGGCGGCGACGGCCGCCGCCAGGTCGGCCGGGTCGGTCAGCCCCGCCGGTTCCGGCGCGCCGCCGACCACCAGCGTGATCTCGCCGCGCACGCCGTCCCGCGCCCAGTCGGCCAGCTCCGCCACCGCGCCGCGCCGGACCTCCTCGTAGGTCTTGGTCAGCTCCCGGCACACCGCCGCCGGACGATCCGCGCCGAACGCGGCGGCCATCGCGTCCAGCGTGGCGGCCAGCCGGTGCGGCGCCTCGAAGAACACCATCGTGCGGGGCTCGGCCGCCAGCTCCGCCAGCCGCCGCGACCGCTCCCCCGGCTTGCGCGGCGGGAACCCCTCGAAGCAGAACCGGTCCGTCGGCAGGCCCGAGACGACGAGCGCCGTCGTCACCGCCGACGGCCCCGGCAGCACCGTCACCGGCACGCCCTCCGCGACGGCCGCGCGGACGAGGCGGTAGCCCGGGTCGGACACGCCCGGCAGGCCCGCGTCGGTGATGACCAGCACGTCCAGCCCGGCGAGCAGATCGTCCAGCAGGCGCGGAGTGCGGGCGACCTCGTTCTGGTCGAAGTACGACACGACGCGGCCCGTCGTGCGCACCCCGAGATCGGCGGTGAGCCGCCGCAGCCGCCGCGTGTCCTCGGCGGCGATCACCGGCGCGTCCGCCAGCGCCGCGCGCAGCCGCGCCGACGCGTCCTCCGGCCGCCCGATCGGCGCGGCGGCGAGCAGCAGTGTCCCTGTTCCATTCTGCGCACTTTCCGTCACCCGCTCATTGTCCCCGCGCACACGACCGAAAGGGCACCTGAACGGGCCCTACGATGTCCGGATGGCGACGACCGACTACGCCCCGGCACCGGAGACGGCCCCGGCGGCCACCAAGGCCCCGGCCCTGCGCGACCGGCTGGCCCCGCCCGTCCGGGGACGCGTGCTGTTCGGCTGGCTCGGGCCGCTCCTGGTGACGGTGTTCGCCGGAGTCCTGCGCTTCCACCGGCTCGGCAACCCGCACGCCGTCGTCTTCGACGAGACCTACTACGCCAAGGACTCCCTGTCCCTGCTGAAGTTCGGCTGGGAGCGCAACACGGTCGAGGGCGCCGACAAGATGCTCCTCGCCGACCGCCACGCCGACATCTGGGCCGAGGGCGCCTCGTTCATCGCGCACCCGCCCGGCGGCAAGTGGATGATCGCCATCGGCGAGGCGATCTTCGGCGCGACGCCGTTCGGCTGGCGGTTCATGCCCGCCCTCGCCGGGACGCTCGCCGTCCTCATCCTGTGCCGCGTCGCCCGCCGCATGACCGGCTCGACGCTGCTCGGCTGCGCCGCCGGGCTGCTGCTCGCCGCCGACGGGCTCGCGTTCGTCACCAGCCGCACCGCCCTGCTCGACGTGTTCGTCATGTTCTGGGTGCTGGCCGGATTCGCCTGCCTGGTCGTCGACCGGGACCGGTCCCGGCAGCTCCTGGCCGACCGGATCGAGGCCGGGAACGCCTCCCCGTACGGGCCGTTCCTGCTGCACGGCTGGCGGATCGTCGCCGGGCTCTGCCTCGGCATGGGCCTCGCCACCAAGTGGACGGCCGTGTTCTACATCGCGGCGTTCGGGCTGCTCGTCGTCGCGTGGGACTACGGCGCGCGGCGCGCTGCGGGCGTCCAGGCGCCGTTCGCCGGGATGCTTCGGCTGGAGGCGATCCCGGCGTTCGGGCAGCTCGTCGTCATCGCGGGCGTGACGTACGTGGCGTCCTGGTGGGGGTGGATCTTCCGGCCCGGCGGGTGGGGGCGCGGCGAGGCCGCCGGGAACGTCCTGGCGCGTCCGTTCGAGGCGTTGCCCAAGCTGTGGGACTACCACGTCGAGATCCTCAACTTCCACACCGGGCTCGACGCCAAGCACCCCTACCAGTCGTGGCCGTGGGACTGGCCGATCCTGCGGCGTCCCGTCGCGTTCTACTACAACGAGCCGGACTCCTGCGGCGCGGCGCGGTGCTCGCGGGAGATCCTCGGCGTCGGCACCCCGGCGCTGTGGTGGGGGGCGCTGCTGGCGCTCGTCGTCACCGCGATCGTCTGGATCGTGCTGCGCGACTGGCGCGGCGGGGCGATCCTCGTCGGGTTCGCGGCCGGCTGGCTGAGCTGGTTCCCCTCGGCGCTGTCGGAGCGGACGATGTTCCTCTTCTACGCCACGCCGCTGCTGCCGTTCATGTGCCTGGCGGTGGTGCTGACGTTCGGGTACCTCATGGGGCCCGGCGCCGTCCGTGATCCGCTGCGGCCCGGCGCCGTCCCGGCGCCGACGCCGCGCCGCCTGGTCGGGGCGGCCGCGGCGGGGGCGTTCGTGCTCGTCGTCCTGGTGAACTTCGCGTACTTCTATCCGGTGCTGTCCGCCGAGGTGCTGCCCTATGACGTGTGGCACGCCCGGATGTGGCTCGATAGCTGGATCTAGCGGACGGCGGCCGGTTCGGCGACGGCGGCGGCGTCCGCGCGGGGGTGGAGCAGGCGGGCGCCCGCCAGGCAGAGCAGCAGCGCCAGCAGACCGCCCACGGCGGCGCCCGCGAACGCGCCCGGGACGCCGCCGAACTCCTGCCCGTACCCGGCGGCGAACGAACCGAGCGACCCGCCCGCCGTGACGGCCGCGACGATCCACGCGAACGCCTCGGTGACCGTGCCCGCCGGGGCGAGCCCGTCCACCAGCGAGAAGCAGCAGGCCAGCACGGGGGCGAGGAAGATCCCGCTGACGAACGCCAGCGGGACCATCAGCGCCAGGCCGGGCGCCCAGACCAGCGGCAGGTATCCGGCGGCCAGCCCGGCCAGCAGCCAGCGCAGCCGCCGCGACGGGTCGCCGTACCAGGTGCGGGCGCCGTAGGCGAGGCCGCCGACGAGCGCGCCCGCCGCCATCGCGGCCAGCAGGACACCGGACGCCGCGTCGTTCCCGGACCGCTCGGCGTAGGCGGCGGCGCCGATCGCGAACACGCCGAGCGCCACGCCCGCGAAGACCAGCACGCACAGCAGGAGCCGGAGTCCGGTGGACCGCAGCGGGCCGAGCCAGTCGGCCGCGCGCGGGATCGGGCGCCATCTCCGTGACGGCCCCGAGCACGCGACGACGAGCGTCCCGGCGATGCCCAGCAGCCCGGTGAGCACCAGCGCGGCCTCGGTGCTGACGAGCGCGGCGCCGACGACGAGCAGCGGCCCGACGCTGTACAGCAGTTCCTGGGCGGCGGCGTCCAGGGCGTAGGCGGCCTGGACCTGGGCGGGGCCGCCGAGCACGTCCGGCCACAGCGCGCGCAGGCCCGCCTCCAGCGGCGGCGTGGCGATTCCAGCGACGACGACGGCCGCGACCGTCACCGGCAGCGGATCGACGCCGACGACGGCCACCACCGCGAACCCGGCGGCGGACGCGACGGCGGCCGGGAGCAGCACGGCGCCCTGGCCGTAGCGGTCCATCGCCCGTCCGAGCACGGGCTGTCCCGCCGCCATGGCCAGCCCGAACACCGCCGAGAGGCCGCCCGCCAGCGGATACGTCCCGCCCTCGGCGCGGACGTGCAGCACGATCGCGAGCAGCGCCATCCCGTTCGGCAGCCGCCCGAGCAACGTCCCACCCAGCAGCCGCGCCGCGTAGGGCACCCGCAAAAACTCGACGTACCCACGCACAGCCGCGCTCCCAGGGGGTGTGAAGTCATACGTATTACTAGAACGTCATACGTACCACCCGAACCCGAACGGACTCAAGGGCGAACGCCACACAACCCCCGACCACCTCACCTACCCACGGACAGGCCGGGATTTCGAGGGGTGCAGGCCGTAGCCTGGGGGCTTCTGGAAGATCGTCGGCAGGGCGGGGGGACGGGGTGCACGCGACGAGCCGTCCGACCAGCCGCGACGTGGCCCGCGCGGCGGGCGTGTCGCAGTCGACGGTGTCGCTCGTGCTCGGCGGCAAGTGGAACGGGCGCGTCTCCCCCGCCACCGCCGCGTCCGTCCAGGACGCCGCCGAACGGCTCGGCTACCGGCCCAACCAGGCCGCGCGCAGCCTGCGGCTCGGCACCACCCGCACCGTCCTGCTGATGATCCCGACGATCGTGCCGTTCTTCGGCGACGTCCACGTCGGCGCCGCCCGCGTCGCGGCCCGGCACGGGTTCGCCGTCGTCGTCTACCCCTGGCCCGACGACGCCGGACCCGCCGCCAGCCCGTTCGCCGCGCCGCACGAGGCGATCGACGGCATCCTCGCGTCGTCGCTCGCGCCCGACGTCGCCGCCGGGATCGGCGGCGCGCCGCTCGTCATGCTCGACAGCGACCCCAGCGGGCCCGTCCCGACCGTCGACTTCGCCGTCGCCGACGGGATGCGCGCCATCGTCGGCCACCTGGCGGGCCTCGGCCACCGGCGCATCGGGCACCTCGCCGCCGCCATCGACCAGTGGACGTTCCACGCCCGCGGCGACGCGCTCGCCGCCGCCGTCACGGCCCTGCCCGGCGGCGCGTACACGCGGGCGGCGGCGCCCCTGGACGTCACGGCCTCCCGCGACGCGGCGGGCACCCTCCTCGACGCCCCGGACCGCCCGACCGCCCTCGTCTGCGACGACGACGTGATGGCCGCCGGGGCCTACAAGGCCGCCCGCGCGCGCGGCCTCGACATCCCCCGCGACCTGTCCGTCACCGGCTTCGACGACGTCCAGCTCGCCGTGGCCCTGGAACCCGAGCTCACGACCATCCGCCTCCCCGCCGAAGACCTCGGCGCCCAAGGGATGACGATGCTCCTCGACCTCCTGAACGACCGCCCCCCGCCGGGCCCCCACTCCCTCCCCGGCACCCTGATAGTCCGAGACTCCACCGCCCCGGCCCCCCGATGATCGTCCGCGCCCGACCCCTCCCTCACGAGAGCGACCGTGAACCGCCGAGCGCGGGGTGAGGTACGTGGGGCTGGAGTGTGCGTTCGGGGGTTCTTGGGGGGTATGACGGGCGCATGACGTCTGACGGGCCGCCGCACAGTCGGGAGTGGCGGGACGGGGAGCTTGTCGGCGAAGGGTTCGGGCTCGACGGGCTGGCCGAACGGCTCTCCGACCCGGATGCCGTGTTGTGGCTCGACGTCGGGGCGTCCGACGCCGACGGTCTCGCCGCCGTCGCGCGTGCCCTCGGGCTCGACCGCCTCGCCGTCGAAGACGCCGCGTCCCGGCATGAGCGGACCAAGCTCGACCGCTACCACGACTACGTGTTCCTCAACGTCTACGCGCCGGCGCTGCGCGACGACGGACGGCTCGCGTTCCACGAGGTGTCGGTGTTCGTCACCCCGCAGGCCCTCGTCACCGTCCGGCAGGACGACCGGTTCGACCTGCGCGCCCTGCTCCGCCGCTGGGACGACGACCCCGACGTCGAGCACGACCGCGGCGCCATCGCCGAGCACGAGGGCGGCACGCTCGCCCTGCTCCTGTACGGGCTGCTCGACCTCATCGTGGACCAGCAGCTCGACATCGTCGGCACCCTCGACGAGCAGACCGACGAGCTGGAGGAGCTGATCTTCGAGACGCCGTCGTCGGCGGCGGGCCGCGACGTGCAGGAGCGCAGCTTCCGGCTGCGCAAGAACCTGGCGCGGCTGCGCCGGGTCGCGCTGCCGATGCGGGAGGTGCTGAACACGCTGCTGCGCCGCGACGTCCGGCTCGTCGCCGAACCGCTGCTCCCGTACTACCAGGACGTCTACGACCACGCGCTGCGCGTCGCCGAGGAGACCGAGAGCCTGCGCGACCTCGTGGCCGACCTCCTCGACACCCGCATCGCGTTGCAGGGCAACCGCATGAACGAGGTCATGAAGCAGGTGACGAGCTGGGCCGCGATCATCGCCGTGCCGACGGCCGTCACCGGCTTCTACGGGCAGAACGTCCATTTCCCCGGCGAGCACACGGTGTGGGGCTTCGTGACGAGCACGTCGCTGATGGTTCTGTGCGTCGTCGTCCTGTACCGGGTCTTCAAACAACGCGACTGGCTCTGAGCCAGGTTCCCGCGCGAGGTCCACGACGTGTTTCTTGCTTCGGCCTAGGCCGAATCCAGGTCGTAGAGCTGGTGTCATACCGTTTCACATATCGCGATGGCGCCCATATCAATATTGGACGTCCCGAACGACGGTCTGATCTCCTGGCGGCACCTTCGAAGGGAGCCGCCATGTTCGTCCGTCGCGGCCTCGGCGCCGTCGCCGTGGTCCTCGCCGCTTTCACCGGGGTCGGGTGCTCGACCGAGGCCCCCGCCGTGCCCGTCGCGGCGTCCTCGTCCGTCGCTCCGGCCGTCCGGTCCGCCGTCGCCCCGGAACGGGTCGTCGTCCGCGACGATCTGCGGAGGGTCTTCACGCGCCTCGGCGTCGACGGCGCCTTCGCCATGACCGACGTCGCCCGCCGCGAGACCGTCGTGGTCAACGCCCGCCGGGCCGCCGAACGCCGCGTCCCCGCTTCCACCTTCAAGATCCCGCACAGTCTCGTCGCCCTGGAGACCGGCGCCGTCCGCGACGTGGACGAGGTGATCCCCTGGAACGGCAAGCCGCAGCCCTTCCCCGAGTGGGAGCAGGACATGAGCATGCGCCAGGCGATCACCGCCTCCAACGCGGGCATCTACCAGGTCCTCGCCCAGCGGATCGGCCTCGCCCGCGAGAAGGCGTGGCTCCACCGCCTCGGCTACGGCAACCAGGCCACCGGCGCGGACGTCACCCAATTCTGGCTGGACGGCCCTCTCCGCATCTCCCCGCGCGAACAGGCGAGCTTCCTCACCCGCCTGGCCCGCCAGGAACTACCCGCGTCCAAGACCAGCCAGCGCGCCGTCCGCGACATCATCAAGATCGAGCAGAAGAACGGCTACACCCTCTACGCGAAAACCGGCTGGCAGTTCGTCCCCGACGCCCCCGACCTCGGCTGGTGGTCCGGCTGGATCGAACGCGGCAACCGTACCTATACGTTCTCCCTCAACATGGACCTCCCCCGCGACGACCTCGCCGCGCAACGCGTCCCCACGGGCCGCGAACTCCTCACCGCCCTGAAAGCACTACCGACCTGACGCCCCACCAACCGCCCAACCGACCACCGCTCCGGCACACCAGACGGACGGAAGGGCGAAGCCCGACGGGGTCCGCCGGAGCCCGCCAAGCCCGCCGGAACACAACGGAGCCCAACGGAACACGACGGAACACAACGGCATGCAACGGCACGCGACGGCACGCGACGTGACTCGACGGAGCCCAACGCGCACCAAGCCCGCATCCCTCGGCACGATTCGCGGGCGCGCATGGGCTGGCGCCGACCGACGGGACTCGACAAAGCCCGACCGAACGCGGCGAAGCCCGACCGGACGCAGCGGCGCCTGGGTGCGGCGGAAGCGACGGGATGAACACGGCGGCGCGGCGGGCGGCGGGCGGCGGGCGGCGGGCGGCGGGCGGCGGGCGGCGGGCGGCGGGCGGCGGGCGGCGAGGAGATTAACGAGGTGGGGCCGGGCCGGGCCGGGCCGGATGACCGGTGGCAGGGCGGGGGTTGGGGTGGGTGGCCAGTGACGGGGTGAGGGGTTCGACCGGTGGCCGGTGACGAGGTGGGGTCGGGGCCGGGTGACCGGTGACGGGGCGAGGATTGGGCCGAGTGGCCAGTGACAGGGCCGGGGTTGGGTCGAGTGCCCGGTGATGGGGTGGGGGTGGGGGTTGGGCCGGATGACCGGTGACGGGGCGGGGCCGGGCGGGGCCGGGCCGGGCCGGGCCGGGCCGGATGACCAGATAGGGCGGGGTTGGGGCGGGTGGCCAGTGACAGGGCGGGGGCTAGGCCGGGTGGCCAGTGACGGGGCGGGGGTTGGGTCGAGTGACCGGCGACGGGGCGGCGGTTGGGCCGAATGGCCCGTGACGGGGTGAGGGCTGGGCCGGGTGACCGGCGACGGGGTTGGGGTTGGGCTGGGTGGCCAGTGAATGGGGTGGGGGTTCGGTCGGTGGCCGGTGACGGGGTGAGGTTGGGCCGGGTGGCCGGTGATGGGAAGGGGCGGTTTGGGGGTGGGCGGTCTTCTGATCGGGTGATCGTCGGGGTCGTTCTCGGGGTGCAGTTGGCGGCTTCGCTCGGGTTCTTTGCCGTGATGTCGCATGTTGTCGTGCATCTGCGGCATGACCTCGGGTTGCTGGCCGGGACGGTGGGGCTCGTGCTGGGGCTGCGCATCGGTCTCCAGTACGCGCTGTACTTGCCCGCCGGGGTGCTCACCGACCGGGTGGGGGCGGCGCGGACGGGGGCCCTGGCCTGCGTGCTCCGTGCCGCCGGTTTCGCGCTGCTCGGCTCAGCGTCGGGCCTGCCGACGCTGCTCGGCGCGGCGGTGCTGCTGGCGACGGGCGGCGCGCTGTTCCACCCGGCGGCGCAGTCGCTTCTCGCCGGAGTCACCGCCCGCCGCCGCGCCTTCGCCGGCTACGTCGCCACCGGGCAGGCCGCGGCGGTGGCGGGCCCGCCCCTGGGCCTGCTCGTGACGTTCTCCCACCTGGCCCTCGGCGCCGCCGTCCTCTGGACGACCGCCGCCCTGCTCTTCCTGGCCCTGCGTGGCCCCACCACCACGGCGTCCGGCACGGCGGGCCGGGGGCACCTCCGCCCCGCGCTCCGCGACCGTGCCTTCCTGCGCCTGGCCCTGGTCCTCTCCCCCACGACGCTGCTCATCGAGCAGATGGCGACGGCGGTACCCATGCTCGGCTCCGGCAGGGCCGCCGTGACCGTCTACCTGTGCGTCCTCGCGACGGTGGCCGCGATGATCCAGCCCTTCATCGCCCGGCGAGCCGACCGCCCCGCGATCCTTCGCGCGTCCATGCTCGCCACCGCGTCGGCCTTCGCCCTGCTCCTGGTCGCGAACCCGCTCGCTTTCCTCGCCGCCGCCTGCCTGGCGGGCATCGCCACGGGAGCCATGCAACCGGCCGTCTTCCACTCCATCGTCCGCCACGCTCCCGCTCGGGCCGTCGGCGTCCACCTGGGCCTGGCCGCCTTCGCCTCCGGCGCCCTCGCCTTCACCGGCAACCTCCTGCTGGGCCACGCCTTCGAGGCCGACGCCGCCCCCGCCGCCCTCCTGGCCCTGGCCGCCCTCGCCCTGACGAGCGCCGCGACCCACCGCACCGCCCCGGCCCCACGCGTCGACTCTCCGCCTCTCACCACCCCACCGCGACCCGCCCCGGCACGCACGACGCAGTGAACAACGGGCCGGTACCGGAAGCGAACGGCAGAACGCCCCTCGACCCGACCGGAAAGCCGGGGCGAGGGGCGTTCGCTGCGTTCAGAGGGACTTGACGGCTCCGGCGAACCGGCGGAAGTTCTCGCGGCCGACGAACAGCGTTCCGCCGTCGCGATCCTTGGTGTCGCGGATCGCAACCGTGGCGGGGACGTTGGCCAGCTCGACGCAGTCTGTGCCGTGCGGACCGCTGCGCGATGACTTACGCCATGTCAACGTGTTCGTGTTCATAGCTCTCCCATCACCTCCCGAGGGAACGCACGGGAGCCCTCAACATTCAGAGGGACTTGACGGCTCCGGCGAACCGGCGGAAGCTCTCACGACCGACGAACAGCGTCCCGCCGTCGCGGTTCTTGGTGTCACGGATCGCGACCGTGGCGGGGGCGTTGGCCAGCTCGACACAGTCGCCACCGTCCGGGGTGCTGTACGACGACTTGCGCCAGGTGGCGCGGTTCAGGTCCATAGTTCTCCCCTCACCTCCCGGACGAACGTGCGGGAGTCTTCCACGTTCAGCGCGTACGCCTGGAGTGTAGCGACCTCTTTCAGAAGGTCCGCGACTGTCTCCGGATCTCGCGTTGACGTACCGAAGCGAGAGCGCGCGGCCTCCAGGAACGCAATCGAAGAACCGTCTGCCATGGTCGCGATACTGAATGATCCTGACGGGGAGACGGCAACGCGGCCACGGCGAAGGGCGTACGGCACGATTTGCACGGTGACGTTCGGACGGTGGGACATCTCGATGAGGTGGTCGTGCTGCTCCCGCATGATCTCCTCATCGCCAACCGTGCGGCGGAGCACGCTCTCGTCCAGCAGAACGGCGAGGTGCGGAGCGGCGGCACGGTCGAGCAGTTTGCGGCGATCTAGGCGGTCAGCCAGCACCTCGTCGCCAGTGGTCAGCGAGCGAGCGTAGGCGGGCGTCTGCACCAGCGTGGGCACGTAGATCATCTGCGTGGAGATGATCAGCTTGGCGTCCGGTTCTGAGGCGTGGTAGTCCGCGAACGGGTTTCGTCCCCCGTAGATCTCCTCCCACGCGTTCAGGATCTGGCCGTCTGCGTTGAGGATCTCGTCCATCGCTTTTGCGTCTTCGATGTGCGGCGTGAACCTGCCGTTCACGAGTTGACTGGTCCAGCCCTCACCCTTGTTGGCCATGCGCGAGATGGCCCCGGACGTCAGGGGTGAACGCACAACGAAGTCGTGCACAAATGACCCGAATCGTACGTTCTCGGGCGAAGGTTTGCGTTTTGGCATTTTTCGCCTCTCGTGTTCGTGACCGCCGGGGACGGCGTGTGTCATTTGATGATGGCACCCGCAGTGTGTCCCGCGCTACGGAAAGCCGTGGAAACGTGTGTGTCGAGAGCTGCATATCCGACACGAACGCGGAGCGCGATCGAACACGAGAAGGGCCGCACGATGATCACTTCCGGTATCACCGAGCACAAACCCCCGGACGGTGGAACGGCTCCGGGGACCGCGTGGGTGGGTGAAGCGCGTGATCTCGCCGGGCAGTGGGCGGACGCCGAGGGCTTCCCCACCGAAGTGATCGAGGACGTGCGGCTGGTCGCATCGGAACTGGTCACCAACGCGATCGCGCACGCGGCCGGGTCGGCGGGCGTTCTGTTGCGGCTGTACCGGTGTGAGGGCGGCGCGGTCGTGGAGGTGTGGGACGCCGACGCGAACAAGGTCCCCGAGATCGGGGAACCGGATGTCGTGCACGAGTCCGGCCGGGGGCTGTTCATCGTGAACAGTCTGACCGGTGGAATGTGGGGCTGGCAGCGCCTCGCGGACAACAAGGGAAAAGCGACGTGGGCGAGGATTCCATGCACAACAACCCGTACATGAACACTTCCATGAAGACGCGCGAGGTCGCGCGCCTGTTCGGCGTCACCCCCTACACGGTCGTGCGATGGACCCATAAGGGCCTCCTGACGGCCGGAACCACCCCGTCGGGCCACCTGCGCTTCGACCGCGCCCAGGTCATGGACCTGTACCGGGGCTCGAACGGAGAAGACGAATGACCAGCATCAAGGCCCTGGTCACCTGGTTCATCTGGGTGCGCCGCCGTGCGGCGGCCGCGTCCTACCTGCGCGTTCTGAGCGGGGAGATGACGGCACGCGGCTGGTCGTGCTCGCTGGCGGCGTCCGCGGTACCGATCCTGTGGATCACCCCCGCCACTCGCGGCGAAAGGTCCATCGGCTACGGCGTCACCGCCGTCGTCATCAACGACCACGCCACCGTCCTCAGCCGCGACATGGAAGAACTGTGCTCCTGCGGCGACCCGGCCAAGGTGGCCGACACCCTCTCCGAACGCCTCGGCACAACACGCCTCTAGACCAGGACCGGGGAACCACACCCCGTGTCCCACCCGAGAACCCCCGGTGCCCCAGGAGGGGAGGGCACCGGGGGTTCTCCACGCCTCAGCACGCCGCGCCACGCCCCATTCACTCGACAGTGGCGAGAATCCCCGCAACCAAGCAGGGATAAGTGGGACGAGAGGGACAATCTCGGCCGCTTCCGTGGCGCCCGGTGGTGTGCGGGGCTGCGACGGAGGGATATCGGTCAGCGCGTGAGGCATTGCACCGCCTCCCGGAGGTGGACCGCGATGGCCGCTTGGGCGTCGGCGTCCTTGTCGGTATCCGGGGCCGCCCAGCGGAAGACGCTCTGCGTGAACCACTCGGTGATCCACAGCTTGAACCAGCCCGCCGCCCAGACGTGGGCGGGCAGTCCGGCTCGCGGTGCGGCGGCGTCGCCGGGGCCACCGGCGTCGATGTAGGCGCGCAGGAGCGCTTCGACGGCGGGCAGGTCGATCGGCTTCGGCGTTCCCTGCCACGAGACCAGGTCCAGCAGGCCCGGCCGAAACTCACGATGATCTCCCTTTCGCAGCCTGCATTCGGGGAGTGGAAAGCCCGGCCTGTGCTCCTCTTCGGGCTCGCAGACGCCGGATCACGGAGCGTCCCGAACGGCTGCGACCGCATCCGCCTGCCGGTCAGGAAGCCGCCCGAGGACGTCTCGCGAACAGTACCGACGTCGAGGCGCGCACGCAGGAATACACACGGTGAGAACGAACCGTCCGTTCCGACGGCGGGCGCGCTCCGCGTAGTAGCGGCGCTCCGTGTGGTAGCGGCGCGCTCCGCGTGGTAGCGGCGCGCTCCGCGTAGTAGCTGCCGCAGAATCCGGAGAGGTCGGGTGGGGGGTCAGGTGGCGGCGCGGAGGAAGGTGGCTGCGGCTGGGGCGGCTGAGGTTGCGCCGGCTCCGCCTGATTCGACGATGACGGCGAAGGCCAGGTCGGACTTGTAGCCGATGAACCAGCCGTGGGTCGGGGGGTTCTCGCCGGAGCCGTATTCGGCGGTGCCCGTTTTGCCTGCGGTGCCCTTGGGGAAGTCGACGCCCGAGGCGGTGCCCTCGGAGACCACGGCGGGCATCAGGGTTTGCAGGGCCCTGCGGACCTTCGGTTCCAGCTCGCGGGGTGGCTGGGGCTTGCGGCCCTTGGTGTCGGCGGCCTCGGAGACCAGCTTGGCGTCGACCACGCGGGGCGAGCGCCAGGTGCCGGAAGCTGCCGCCGCCGCGACGCCCGCCATGTTCAGGGGGCTCGTCAGGACCTCGCCCTGCCCGAAGGACGCGGCGGCGAGGGCGGTGGCGTCCTTGGTGGCGGGGAAGGCGCCGCGGACGGCGGGCAGGCCCGCGATGATCGGCTGGCCGAAGCCGAACTGCTGCGCCACCTGCGCCAGGCGCGCCTGGTCGAGGCGGTCGGTGCTGAGCTTGGCGAACGTCGTGTTGCAGGAGTGCGCGAACGCCTCGCGGAACGGGACGCGGCCGAACGCCTCGTGCTCGCTGTTGCGGAACGACCGGCCGCCGATGGTGACCGTCGCCGGGCAGTCCACCGGCGTCGACGCGGCGAGGCCGTCCGCGACGAGCGCGGCGGCGGTGACGACCTTGAACGTCGAGCCGGGCGGATACTGGCCCATCAGCGCCCGGTTGTAGCCGCCGGGCTTGTTCGCGATCGCGACGATCTCACCGGTGGACGGCCGGACGGCGACCAGCGACGCGTTCTTGTCGACGTCGGCGAGCGCGGCGGACGCGGCGCGCTGGGCGCGGGCGTCGATGGTCGTCTTGAGCGGCTCGCCCTCCTTGCCGCCGAACCGCTGGACGGTCTTCACGACCTTGCCTTCGCCCTCGACGATCTGGACGGCGAGCGCCGGAGTACCCGCGAGCCGTCGTTCGAACTGCTGCTGGAGGCCGTCAGTGCCGGCCGGATCGCCCTCCTTGTACGGAGCGCCGAGCTTCTCGGCCGTCTCGGCGTCGATCGCCCCGACGCGCCCCGCGATCTGCCCGGCCGACCCGGGCCCGGACAGCGGCGTGCCGTCCGCCGCGAGGACGTCCGCGCGGTCCGGCCAGGCCCGCGCGGTGCGGAGCCGCTGGCCCTCCTTGAGCCCCGGATAAAGGAGTGCGGGCGTCCACACGACGCGCCACTCGCCGTCGCGCTTCTCGACCGGCAGCGCGGCGGTGTAGCCGAACTCCCGGTTCCCGGCCAGGGTGAAGCGCGCGGTGAACGAGGCGCGGTCGTCCTTGACGGACGCCAGCTCGTACCGCTGCCCGGACGCGTTCATGTCCTCGCGCGCCTTCTTCAACCGGGCGTCGAGATCACCGGGAGCGTCGACGGTCAGCGACCGGACGGTCGCGTAGTCGCCCGCCGTCCACGCCGCGAGGAACCGTTCGGCGTTCTCCTGCGGGCCCCGGTCGCGCAGGAACCAGAAGGCGCCCCCGGCGCCGACCAGCACGATCGCCACGACGGCGACAACGATCCAGCCTCGTCGCATCGGAAATCCTCCCCCGTTGATGCCTGCGGACAGGACATCACCTCCGTGGCGATGCGTCCAACATTCATATCGCTCACAGTCCGATACTCGAACTGATATCGTCGCTGCTCGTGAACCTCGTGGGGCACCTGAGCTGCTTCGTCGCGGTCGCCGAAGAACTTCATTTCGGCCGGGCCGCCGACCGGCTCGGCATGGCCCAGCCCCCGCTGAGCCAGCGCATCCAGCGGCTGGAACGCGAACTGGGCGTCAAGCTGTTCGACCGGTCCAGCCGCCACGTCGCGCTCACCGCCGCCGGTGAACTGCTGCTCGGCGAGGCCCGCGACCTGCTCGCCCGCGCCGACCGCATCACCGCGCTCGCCGAACGCGTGCGGGACGGCGAGGCGCTGCGCGCCGGGGTCCCCGCCGGGCTCGGCGGCGGCGTCGTCGCCGCGCTGATCGCCGCGTACCGCGAGCGCCGCCCCGGCGTCCGCCTGGACCTGCGCGAACTGCCCACCACGACGCAGGTCCGCGCGCTGCTGGACGGCTCGCTCGACGTGGGCGTGCTCCGGCACCCGTGCGAGACGCGGGGCCTGTCCCTCGGCCCGCTGCTCGACCAGCGGATCGGCGTGCTGCTGCGCGCCCCGGCGCCGCCGGAACTGGCGCTGGCCGACCTGGCGGGCCGCGACCTCGTCCTGTTCCCCCGCGACGAGGCGCCCGGCAGCCACGACGACTGGCTCGCCGCCTGCCGCCGCCACGGCTTCGCCCCGCCCACCGTGCACGAGGCCCATCCGCCGTTCGCGCTCGGGCTCGTGCTGGCCGGGACGGCCGTGGCGTTCAGCCCGCGCGTGCCCGACACCGCCGAGGCCGTGTGGCGTCCGCTGCGCGGCGAGCCGCTGGCCTGGCGGACGTCCTGCGCGTGGCGGAACGACACCGTCGGTCCCGCCGTCGCCGATTTCACCTCCGTCGCCAGCGCCGTGTTCCGCCGGGAGGCCGCCATGACCGAACCCGGGCCGCGCCGCCGCGTCGTCCCGCGCCCCGCGTCCGGATTCCTCGCGTGAGGGCGGTGGCGGAGGCGTTCCGCGCGGCCGGGGTCACCGGCCGCCTGCACGCCCGCGACATCGACACCGGCGGCGTCGTGGACGTCGGCGGCGACGAGCCGGTCGTGCTGGCGTCGGTGTACAAGGTGCCGCTGCTCGTGGCGTTCTACCGGGAGGCCGCCGCCGGTCGGCTCGACCCGGCCGAGCGGATCACGCTGCCCGCCGGGGGCCGGTCGCCGGGCCCGACCGGGACGTCGGTGATGCTGGACGACGTCACGCTGTCGCTGCGCGACCTCGCCCTGCTGATGATCACCGTGAGCGACAACGGCGCCGCCGACACGATCTACGACTACGTCGGCCGCGACACCGTCAACGCGGCGATGGCCGCCTTCGGCCTGACCCGCACCCGCGTCACCGGCAACGGCCGCGACCTGTTCGCCGGGCTGCTGGACGACGCGGCCGCCGCCGACCTGGGCGACCTGTGGGAGCGCCTGGACGAACCGGGCCTCTCGGGACGTCTCGGCGCACTGGACCCCACCCGGACGTCGGCCTCGACGCCCGCCGAGATGACCGCGCTGCTGGCGCTGATCTGGCGCGACGAGGCCGCCCCGCCCGACGCCTGCATGCACATGCGCCGGATGCTGGGCCTCCAGGTGTGGCCGCACCGGCTGTCGTCGGGCTTCCCGTTCGACGACGTCCACGTCGCGGGCAAGACCGGCACGCTCCCGACGATCCGCAACGAGATCGGCGTCGTGGAGTACCCCGACGGCGGCCGGTACGCCGTGGCGGTCTTCACCCGCTCCCTGCTCCCGGTGGCCGTCCTACCCGAGGCGGACGCGGTGATCGGCACGGCCGCCCGGCTGGCCGTGGAGGAACTGCGCCGCCGACCGTGAAGGTTCTCCGACTGTTTCGTAAAGCCACGTAGCATCAGATGTAACGCCTTTACCGACCCTTGGGGAGAATGCGTTGCGGCTGCCGGAGCATCTGGAGCTACTGCTCACCGACGAGCCGGTCCTCGACGTGTACGCGTACGGGCCGTGGCGGGTGCCGGACGGGCTGTTCGAGGAGATCGCCGGACGGCTGGACGCGCTCGCCGCCGAACCGCGCGCCGCCGCGCTGACGACCGACGAGCACAAGCTGCTCACCCTGCCCGCGCCGCTCGTCCTCGCCGAGGTCTTCGGCATCCTGGCCTACCTGCCGGGCGGCGGCGCGATCAAGGCCGGGTCGTCCTCGCAGCTCCCCGAGCGGCTGCTGGGCAAACACCTGGTCAACCCCAGTCAGCTCAGCACCCGCATGACCCGCTGGGACGCGCCGGGCGGCCGGTGGCGGCCGCCCGTCGACTGGCTCGTCGAGGTGCCCGACCGCGAGCTGGGGATCGAACTGGCGCGGGACGCGCTCACCGCGCTGGAGGGCATCGCGCCGTTCGAGAAGCGCCGCGCCGCGCTGCTCGACATGTACGCGAACCCGCCGGACTGCGACGTCAACCTGTCCAAGCTCGAGCTGCGCGAGCGCTGGGCCGCCGGAGCCGACGAGGCGACGCTGTCCGCGCTGCCCGAACTGCTCGGCCCGGTCGGCTACCTGGAGTGGGTCGCCGCCGGGCTGCACGCCGCGTTCCTGCACCTCAAGCGGGCCGCGCCCGTCGAGGAGTCGTTCGCGGCGCACCTGGCCCGGCTGCTGCTCCAGGGCAGCATGGCGGACGTGCCCGCCGAGCTGATCGTCGCGGTCGGCGAGGACGTGTACGGCGAGGTCCGCGAGCGGTTCTCGGCCGAGCAGCGGCGCGGGTTCAAGGCCGCGCGCTGGCAGGAGCAGACGCAGGCGTGGCTGTCGCGGGGCCTGGTCGCGGGCGCCGCCGACGGCTGCCGGGGCTGGCTCGACATGGCGATGCGGTTCGTCGCGACCTGCCAGGGGCTCCCGGGCGACCCGTGGTTCCCGCGCAACGAGTGGATTCCGGTCCGCCAGTTCCAGACCGATCTGCGGCGGTTGTTCGGCACCCGCCGCAGCGTCGCCAACCCGCTCGGCGACACGCTGCGCACCACCGCCGCCGACGAGGCCCCGGCCAAGACGCGCGCCGTCGAGCAGGCCCGCGCGCGGACCGGGCTCGTCGAGCAGGCCGAGGTCGTGGCGGCGCTGGCGGACGCGGGCGGCGGCAGCGAGCCGGTCCGGCTGCTCATCGCCGGGCCGGAGGCGACCGGCAAGCGCGACGCCGTGCAGGCGCTCGGCCGCACGCTGGCGCTCGGCCGCGACCCGCTGTGGGTGACGGGGAACCTGTACGTGGGGCAGCGGCTCGCGGACGCGGTGGCCCGGCTGCACGCCGACGCGCGGGACTGCGCGCCGGACCGGCTGCTCGTCATCGACGGCCTGGACGCGATCATCACCGACCCCGGCAACGGCGAGGTGCTGGCCGCCGAGCTGCGCCGCGCGCTGTCGGTGCACCCCGAGCTGCACTTCGTCGCGCTGTGCGGCGCGGGCGGCGACGAGCGCATCCGCGAGATCGACCCGGCGCTGACGCAGCGGTTCCGCGTCGCGCGCACGCGGCCGTTCACGGCGGAGGGGCACGCGGAGCTGTTCCGGCGGGCCGTCACGGCGCGCGGCGCGCGGGTCACCCGGCCGGCCGCGCTGGCGGCCGGGGAGCTGCTGGCCGCGACACCGCCGGTGCAGACGCTGCGCAACGCGCGGCTGGCGCGGCACCTGGCCGACCAGGTGCTGCCCGACGTGTTCGCGCGGGACGGCGAGGCCGTCGTCCGCAAGCAGGACCTTCCCGACGTCCTGGACACCGGGCACACCGCCGGGAACCCGCTCGGTGACCTGTCCGCGCTCACCGGGCTGAACACCGTCAAGCAGGAGATCGCGCTGCTGGTCGCGGGGACGCAGGCGGCGCGGCTGCGGCGCGAAGCCGGGCTCAACGTGACGAACCCGACGCGGCACCTGGTGTTCACCGGCAACCCGGGCACCGGCAAGACGATGGTCGCGCGGCTGCTCGGCCGGATCTACAAGCGGCTCGGGGTGCTGTCGTCCGGGCATCTGGTGGAGGCTTCGCGGGCGCATCTCGTCGGTGAGTACATCGGGCAGACGGCGCCGCGCACGCGGCGGCTCGTCGAGCGCGCCGTCGGCGGGGTGCTGTTCATCGACGAGGCGTACACGCTGAGCCAGTCGTCGCTTAAGGGCGACTACGGGTACGAGGCGATCGCCGAGCTGGTCAAGCTCATGGAGGACCACCGCGACGATCTCGTGGTCGTCGTCGCCGGGTACGAGCGGGAGATGGCGGACTTCCTGGCCGCCAACCCCGGTCTGGACTCGCGGTTCCCGCGCCAGCTCCACTTCTCCGACTACACCGACGAGGAGTTGCTGGCGGTCTTCGCCCATCTGGCCGGTGAGGACGGGTTCGTCGTGCCGGACGCCACGCGCGACGCGCTGGCCCGGATGCTGCGGGCGATGCCGCGCGGGCCGTCGTTCGGGAACGGGCGGCTGATGCGGAACCTGCTCGACGTCGCGGTGGCGCGGCAGTCGGAGCGGATCGCGGCGTCGGCGCCGTCGCGGGACGACCTGGTGACGCTGCGTCCGGGCGACCTGCCGCCGGTGCTGGACAAGCCGGAGGAACTTCTCGGGGCGTACCTCTAAGGACCTTCCCGGGTGGGTATGACCGGTTCATCGACTTCCCCACGTGCGGTGAGGAGGTCGGTCATGCCCTTCGACGCGGTGCTGCGGGATCTGGCGCGGCGCGAGGCCGACCGGCTGCGCGACGGGACGCTGCCGTGGGGCCTGTTCCTCGACCGGGCCGCCCGGCATGGGCGCCACGGGCTGCTCAACACACTGCTGATTCCGGCGCAGTGGCGCGGGGCGTCCGATGTGCGGTCGTACGCGGCGTGGCGGGCGGCGGGACGGCACGTCCGCCGAGGTGAGACGGGAATCCGGGTGCTGACGCGGTCCGGCGCGTCGCGGGCGGTCTTCGACGTCGCGCAGACCGACGGCCTGCCGGTCGGGCGGCCGGACCCGTGCGAGGCGCCCGGCCTGCTCGGGGCCGCCGCGCGGCGGCGCGGGCTCGCGGTCGCGCGCCGGGCGGACGTCGCCGGGACGGCGCGGGCGCTCGTCGGCGGGGGCGGGACGGCGGAGGACGCGGCCGTCGTGTACGTCGTGCTGGCGCGGCTCGGGGTGGAGGCGGCGTCCCCCGCGGCGCCGCGCGGGTGCGGGGTCGCGGTCGCGCAGCGGGTGCTGGCGCGGGCGGCGGCGGTGTCGGCGGAGGTCGCTGACCGGTCGGACCCGGTGCGGGGCGCGGCGCACCGGTTCTTCCGGGCACGGCTGAGGGACGGCTGGGTGCCCGCGTATCTCGCCGGACGCGGTGTTCCGCGCGGCGTGCAGCGGCGGCGCGGGATCGGGTACGCGCCGGCCGGGCCGCGCGCGCTGCTCGACCATCTGGCGCGCCTCGGGCACGCGGAGGCGGACATCGTCGCGGCGGGCCTCGCGCACGACGGGCGGGACGTGTTCCGCGACCGGGCCATGTTCGCCGTCCGCGACACCGGCGGCGCCATCGCCGGGTTCCTGGGACGCCGGGCCGACGACACGGTCGGGGCCAAATACCTCACGAGCCCCGGATTCCGGCGCGGCGACCACCTCTACGGACTGTTCGAGGCCCGCGACCGGCTCGCGCACGGCGCCCGTCCCGTCCTCGTGGAAGGGCCGCTGGACGCGCTGGCCGTGGACCTCGCGGACCCGGCCGTGCACGCGGGCGTCGCCACGGGCGGGTCCGCGCTGACCGGCGCGCAGCTCGCGGCGCTCGCCGGTGTCGCGGACCTGCCCGGGACCGGCGTCCTCGCCGCGCTGGACGGCGACGCCGCCGGACACGCCGCCGCGCTGCGCGCCTGGCCGCTGCTGCGGGACCTCCCGCACGTGGACGCCGTGCCGTTCCCGTCCGGCGACGACCCGGCGGACCTGCTGGCCCGCGACGGCCGCGCCGCGCTCCGCGCGCGCCTGCACGCGCCGGTCCCGCTGCTCGATCACGTCGTGGACGCCGCGGCCCCCGGGCCGTTCCGGTGGAACGAGGAGCGGCTGACGGCCCTGCGCGCCGCCACCCGCGCGGTCGCCGCCGCGCCGCCGGAGCAGGCCGCCCGGCAGGCGGCGCGGCTCTCGTCCCGGCTCGGGCTGCCGCACGGGCTCGTCACGGACGTTCTCACCGAGCGCTTCTGACGGCTCGGTTGCCGGTGCCGGAGGCGGCTGCGAGGATCGCCGCATGGACCTGGCAGGCGCGATCAACCGGCTGACGGCGCGGTGGGCGGCGGAGCACACGGCGGGCTCCACGGTGTTCTCCGGGGCCGGGGCGTGGCCGCTGCTGGCGTTCCTCGCCGAGGCCGCCGACGGCGCCGCGCGCGCCGAACTGGAGGACGCGATCGGCGTGCCCGCCGCGCGCGGGGCCGAGGCGGGACGGGCGGCGCTGGAGCTGATGGCGTCCATCCCGGCCGTGCGGGCGGCGCTCGGGCTGTGGACCCGGCCCGGACTGCCCGTCCGGGACGCCTGGCTCGCGACGCTGCCGTCCGGCGCGCACGGGACGCTCACCGGGCAGGCCGCGCTGGACGCCTGGGCCGACGAGCACACCGGCGGCCTCATCCCCCGCATGCCGATCGACCTCGACGACGACGTCCTGCTCGTCCTGGCGACGGCGCTGGCCGTCCGCACGACGTGGGACGTCCCGTTCGACGAGCGCGGCGGCTCGCTGACGTCCGGCCCGTGGGCGCCCGCCCGACCGAAGCTGATCACCAGGATGACGCGCGAACCGGCCGACGTCCGCCGCGCCGACACGCCCGGCGGGCCGCTCACGCTGATCCGCGTCGCGGGCGACGGCGACCTCGACGTCCACCTCGTCATCGGCGCCGAGGACCGTTCGCCCGGCTCGGTGCTGGCGGACGGCATCGCGGCGCTGTCCGGCCCGCAGACTCCGGCGCCCGGCTTCACCGAGTCGCCGGGCGTCTCGATCACCAAGGCCCGTTCGAGCCAGCGCCACGACCGCGTCTCGCTGACGCTCCCGCCCTTCGAGGTCCGCGCGACGCACGATCTCCTGGGCATCCCCGGCACGATGGGCCTGGGTGCGGCGTCCGACCCGTCGCACGGCCACTTTTCCGCGATCTCCGCCGACGTCCCCCTGTACATCGCGCAGGCGCAGCAGAGCGCCCTGGCCCGGTTCCAGACGAAGGGCTTCGAGGCCGCCGCCGTCACCGCCGTGGCCGCGAGCCGCGCGATGGCCGTCCGCCCGGCCCATCGCGTCCACCACGTCGAAGCGGTCCTGTCCCACCCCTTCGCCACCCTCGCCGTCCACCGCCCGACGGGCCTGGTCCTGACGGCGACCTGGCTGGCCGAGCCGTCCGGCTAGGCGACGCGCACCAGCGCGCGGGCGTGCGCGATGGCGGCGGGCGTGCCGGCGAAGACGATGTCGCGGTCGGTGACGCCGAGGGCGCGCAGGACGCGGTCGTGCTCGGGCGCGACGCCCGACAGCAGCACGGTGATGCCGCGCCCCTCCAGCCGGGCGACCACGTCACCGAGGACCTGCGCGCCGGTCGCGTCCAGCGCGGTGACGCGGGACATGCGCAGGATGACGACGCGGACGTCGGCGATCTCGGAGAGTTCGAGCAGGAAGCGGTGGGCGGCGGCGAAGAACAGCGGCCCGTCCAGCCGGTAGGCGACGATGTGCTCGTCGAGCAGCGCGCGTTCCTCGGCGGTGTGGTCGCCGGGCTCCAGCGGGACGGCGTCCAGCCGGGCGGTGCGGGCGATGGCGCGCACCGCGAGCAGCACCGCCACGGCGACGCCGACGGCGACGGCCGTGATCAGGTCGAACGCGACCGTGACCGCGAACGTCGACGCCAGGACGAGCGCGTCGGCGCGGGTCGAGCGGGCCAGCGCCCGCAGCGACCCCACCTCGATCATCCGGACCGTGGTGGCGAGCAGCACCCCCGCGAGCGCGGCGAGCGGGATGCGCCCGACGAGCCCGGCGGCGGCGAACACGATCACCGCTAGGACGACGGCGTGCGTGAGCGCCGCCAGCCGCGACCGCGCCCCCGCCCGCACGTTGACGGCGGTGCGCGCGATGGCCGCCGTGGCGGGGACGCCGCCGAACAGCGGCACCACCAGGTTCGCGACGCCCTGGCCGAACAGCTCCCGGTCGGGATCGTGCCGCTCCCCCACGCTCATCCCGTCCGCGACGCTCGCGCACAGCAGGCTCTCCAGCGCGGCGAGCGCGGCCACCGCCAGCGCGGACGGAACCAGCGCGACGAGCGTCCCGGCGTCGAGGAACCCCAGCGACGGCGCGGGGAACCCGGCGGGCAGCGCGCCGATCCGCGCCACGTCCAGCCCGGCGACGTCCGCGACGAGCGTGGCGCCCACGACCCCGGCCAGCGAGAACGGGAGGCCCGGCCGCAGCCGCGCCCCGGCGAGCATCAGCGCGGCGACGCCGAGCGCGGTGAGCGGCGCGGCCAGGGACGGCGCGGACGCGTAGCGGGCCACCGCCCCGGCGGCGACGCGCCACACCTGCTCGCCGTCCGGCGCGGCGACACCGAGCGCCGCCGGAACCTGCTGGAGCGCGATGACGACGGCGATCCCGGCCGTGAACCCCTCGATGACGGGGACGGGCAGCAGCGCGGCCAGCCGTCCCGCCCGGACCGCCGCGAGGACGACCAGGACCGCGCCCGCCATCAGGCCGACCGCCAGCACGCCCTGCGGGCCGTGCTGCGCGACGATGGGCACCAGCACGACGGTCATCGCCCCGGTCGGCCCGGACACCTGGAGGTTGCTGCCGCCGAACACGGCGGCCAGCGCCCCGGCGATGATCGCGGTGACGAGCCCGGCCTGCGCGCCGAGCCCCGAGCTGACGCCGAACGCGAGCGCCAGCGGCAGCGCGACGACGGCCACCACGAGCCCGGCGACGAGATCACGCCCGGGGTCGCGGCGGGCGCCGCGCCAGTCGGAGGCGCGGGGCAGCAGGCGCGGCAGCTCCCGGACCGTCACGTGCTCCGGTCCTCGGCGCGCAGCTCGGCCAGCAGCACGCCCTGCTCGGCCAGGACGTCCCCGAGGATGCGCCGGGCGGCGCGCAGCAGCTCGGCCACGTCGGGCGTGCTCAGCGCGTACACGACGGTGGCGCCGTCGCGGGTGGCCGTCACCAGCCCGGCGCGCCGCAGCACGGCGAGCTGCTGCGACAGGTTCGACGCCTCGACGTCGATCGCGGCCAGCAGCTCCCGCACGGGACGCGGGCCGTCCTGGAGCAGTTCCAGCGCCCGGATGCGCACGGGATGCCCGAGCGTCCGGAAGAACTCGGCCTTGGCCTGATGCAGCGGAACGGGCATGGCGGGACGGTATCCCGAATTGAAGAATTCTTCAATTCACCATGTGGTCACGCCCGGCCGCTACTGGTCCAGGGTGTTCAGGTCGGTGAGCTTCCACTTGCCGGAGGTCTTGGTGGCGTCGACCGTCAGCATGGTGGGGGTGAGGGCGGTCTTGCCGTCGGCGGTGTTGGTGGTGCGCTGGTCGGCGAAGACGAGGAGGCGGGCCTTGGCGGAGGTCAAGGAGATGACCGCCGACTCGGTGACGGTGGTGGTGAGGATGAGCTTCTGGGCGGGGCCCTGGGTCTTCACGCCGTTGAAGAGCGTCGCGTACTTGGTCGACGCGGCGCCGGTGAGGGACGCGCGGGCGGCCTGCTCGGTCTTCGCCGGGTCCGTGTAGGTGTAGGAGAAGATCTTGGTGACGATGTCGCCGATGGCGCCCTTGGCCTCGCTGGTGGCCGCGTTGTCGGTCAGCGCGGTGTTGTCGGCGGCGGCGACGTTGCGCAGCGCGGACGCCTGCTGCGTCGACCAGATGCCGAGGGCGGCCAGGACGACGGCGGTCGCGCCGAGGATCAGGGGAAGACGGCCGGCTCGGGTCATCAGGAGGCTCCCGTCGGGGACTGCCCCAGGGCGCTGATCTTCCAGCCGCCGGGGGTGCGTTCGAGCTGGGCGACGAGCCGGTTCGTCTTGACGCTCGGGTCGCCGTCCGGCGTCGTCACGGTGATGCGGACGGCCAGGATCATCGACGCCTTGCCCGCCCGGTCGTCGAGCTGCGTCACGGCGCTCGACAGCACCTTCGCGGACGTGATCGTCTGGGCCGCCTTGACGTCCTTCTCGAACTGCGCCGCACCGGCGGTGAGCTGTTCGTGCAGTTCGCCCGTGGACGAGTCGCGCCAGGTCGCCAGGCCCTTCGCGACGTCGCGGTGGTCGAGGGTGCTGAGGTTCTGCACGTGCTGCTCGCCGCTCTGCACCACGTCGTCGCGGAGCTTGGAGAACGCCAGCGCGTCGTCGTGCGCGGCGGCGTACCAGCGCCAGCCGCCCCACGCCGCGAACAGGGCCGCGACGAGCAGGAGGCACAGGGCCGTCCGGACCAGTGGATCGGTCCACCGGCCCTCCGGCAGCTCGGGGGGTTTCGTCCGGATTTTGGTCATGGTCACCGGCACTCCCGGGAATCAGCTCGAACGGATGTCGGTGATGCGCCAGCGGCCGTCGGTACGGCGGGCCGTGACGGTGAGCTGGGCCGCGGCGGGGTCGCCCACGGGAGCCCCGGCGCGGGCCGTCTGCTGGTCGAGGAAGACGAGCAGGCGGGCGCGGTCGTCCTCCAGGGTGGTGACGCCCGCGCGGACCACGCGGGTCGTCAGCGACAGCCGCTGCGCGGGCGCCTGCGCCCGCACCGGGGCCAGGATCTGCTGGTACTGCTTGGCGGCGTTGCCCGTCAGCGCCTCGGCCGCCGCCTTCTCGGTGTCGGCCAGCGTCGTCGGCGTGTACGACAGGACGCGCGCCAGCGCGCCCGACACGTCCCCGATGACGCCGGTCGTCTCGGCCGGGTCCAGCAGGCTCCGGTTCGTCGCGGGCGAACTGGACTCCGCCGACCGCGCCGCGTAGTTCAGCCCGACCGCGACCGCCGCGATCAGCGCGGCCACCAGCAGCGGCCGGTACAGGGCGAGGACGCGGGCGATCACCGCTGCCCCGCCGGGATCGCGGTGAGCGACTTGAGCCGCCATCCGGCCGGGGTGCGGGTCAGGCCCGCCTCGAAGCGCTGGCGCTGCTCGGTGGCGTCACCGCCCGAGGTCGTCAGCAGGATGCGCACGGACGCGATCATGGTGGCGTCTCCCGTCTCCGCGTCGAGCTTGGTGACGGCCGCGTCGGTGACGGTGCCCTTCGCGCTCGTCCCCGCCTGGGCGATCTTCTGCCGGTTCTGCGGCGCGTCCCGGCGCAACTGCTCGGCCAGGTCGCCGGTCGCCGCATCCTCCCACGCCTTGAGCCCCGCCGGAACGTCGCGGACGTCCATCGAGTTGAGCGCCGTCAGATGCGCCCGCCCCGACCGCAGCACGACGTCCCGGTCCCGCGCGGTGTCCCGCTCCCCCGACTGCGTCGCGGACAGCAGCGCCCACGCCGACCACGCAAGGAACAGCGTGGCGGCGAGGATCACCGACCAGCCGATCAGCCCCCACCCCGCGAACAGCGGCGCGGAACGGCGCTGCTCGCGGGGGCGGGGCTCGGCGGCCGGACGCTCGGTGTCCACGGTCATCGCCCGGTCCCGGGCTGGAGCAGCGTCCCGGTGGACGGCGGCAGCGGCGGGGTGCCGAGCGCGCCCGGCAGCGCACCGGCGCCGGAGACGCCGAGCGAACCGGCCCGGCGCGGCGGCGGCAGCGCGCCGCCGCCGGGCGCGTTGCCCGAGCCGCGCACGTTGATCCCCGACGACGGCGGCGAGGCGCAGCGCGCGTCGGTGTTGAACGGCTTGCCGGGCGAGGTGTCGAGCCCGTTGCGGTTCTGCGTCCCGCCGTAGCCGGCGGTGCACGGCCGCGGGTTGAAGAACGTCGTCGTCATGCCGAACTGGAGCTTGCCGTCCTGGATGACCGAGGACGCCGCGCCGACGACGCCGGGCAGCTTGGACAGCAGTTCCTCCAGCGCGGGCGCCCGCGTCTTCAGCACGTCCGACGTCGTCGTCATGTTCGCCAGCAGGACGCTGAACGACGGGTCGAGGTCGTCCAGCAGCCGCTCCATCTCGCGGGACGCGCCCGGCCCGGCGGCGATGAGGCGCCGCAGGTCTGGGTCGGACGTGCGGAGCTGCTGGGCGAGCAGCCGCGCGTCGCGGCCGAACTGCACGATCGCGCCCGCGTTGTCGTTCTGCGTGCGCAGGACGGTCTGCGTGTCCTGGATGAGGCGCGACGTCGGCTCGATGTTCTCGTTGGCGTGCTTGGTGAACTGCCGGCCGCTGTCCATCAGCGCCTGGAGGTTCTGCCCCTGGCCGTTGAACGCGGTGCCGAACTCGTCCACGACGACCCGCAGCGACTCCAGCGGGACGGACGCGGCCAGCGCGTTGACGCTGGTCAGCAGGTCGGTGACGGGCGCGGGCGTCGCGGTCGCCGAGCGCGGGATGCGCGACCCGGCGGCCAGGTACGGCCCGGCGTCCGACGAGGGACGCAGGTCGATGTACTGCTCACCGACCGCCGACCGGTTCGCCACGACGGCCTGCGTCTGACGCGGGATGTTCGGGGCGTCGTGGTCGATCTGCAACTCGGCGATGACACCGTCGTCGGTGAGCTTCAGCGGCCCCACACGGCCCACGGACGTGCCGCGCAGCGTCACGTCCGCGTGCGTGGTCAGGCCGCCGGTCTGCGGCAGCTCGACCGAGACGACGTAGTAGCCCTTGAGCCCGACGAGCCCGCCGAGCTTGGCGTAGTTGAGCGCGATGAAACCGATCGCGAACGTCCCGATGATCAGGAACGCGATGTTCTTCAGCTTCGTGCTGAGCGTGACCATCAGTTCCCCTCACCGGAGGCGGGCAGTGGCGCACGCGCGCCTTCCTGCGGCGGCGGCATGTCGTCGGGCGGCGTCAGCGGCGGGATGATCGTCGTCTTGGGCTGCGCCGTGACCACCAGATAGGTGTTGAGGTAGTCGCCCTTGACGGCGGGCAGCACCGCGTCGGTGAACGGGAACGTCAGCAGCACCTGGAGGGCGCGCGGCAGGTCCCGGCCGGAGTCCGCGAGCTTGCGCAGAACCGGGTCGAGCGCCTTGAGGTCCGCGACGATGTCGTCCTTGGACGCCTTCAGCGTCGAGACCGCCACACCCGACAGCCGCTCCAGCGACCCGAGCATCCGCACCAGTTCGCCGCGCTGCTCCTCCAGCACCTTCAGGCCGGGGGCCAGGTCGTCCAGGACGGTGCCGATCTCGGCGCGCCGCGCGTTCATCGTCGAGGACAGCTTCGCCATCCCGTCCAGGGCGGCGGTGATGTTCCGCTTGTTGGAGTCGAGATCCTCGGTGAGCGTGGTGAGGCGGCCGAGCAGCGACTTGAT
The DNA here is from genome assembly GCF_000374305.1 of Actinomadura flavalba DSM 45200. Lineage (GTDB taxonomy): Bacteria > Actinomycetota > Actinomycetes > Streptosporangiales > Streptosporangiaceae > Spirillospora > Spirillospora flavalba. The sequence goes on from NZ_KB894093.1 coordinate 205,614, forward strand.
CTGCTTCTCGTTGCCGTTCAGCGCGTTGTTCATCTCGACCGTGATCGTGCGGAGCTGGGCGAGCCCGCCGCCGTTGAGCAGCAGCGACAGCGCGCCGAGCACCTCCTCGACCTCGGGGTTGCGGTTGGTGCGGTCGGGCGGGATCGTCGCGCCGTCGGCGAGGGCGCCGGTCGGCGCCGTCGCCGGGCCCGCGAGCTGGATGTACTTCTCACCCAGCAGGCTGGACTGGCGGAGCTGCGCGTAGGAGTTCGCGGGCAGCTTCACCTTCCGGTTGACGAGCATCGTCACCTCGGCCGTCCATCCGCCCGACGGCAGCGACACCTTCGTGACGCGGCCGACCGCGACGTCGTTGACCTTCACGGCCGACTGCGGCACGAGGTTCAGCACGTTGGCGAACTGCGCCTTGACGGTGATCGGGTCCGAGCCGACGTCGGCGCCTCCGGGCAGCGGCATGTTCTGCACGCCGAGCCCGCAGCCGGACGTGGTCAGCGCGGCGGCGAGCGCGGCTGCGGCGAGCCGTCTCATCGGCCACCTCCCTGGGCGGTCGCGCCGGCGGCCGGAAGCGGCGCGACCAGCTCGTTGAGGTTGCCGCGGCCCATGAGCGTCCCGGTCTTCGGGTCGTAGGCGCGCAGCATGTTGCCCGCCGCGAGCGGCTGGACGTCCAGCGCCTCGGCCAGCGACTTGCGCTGGTTCACGAGGGTCTGCGTGAGCTTGCCGAGCTTCTCGACGTTCGTCTTGAGCAGCGTCCGGTTCTCCCGGATGAACTTCTCGACGCGGCCGAGCGCGTCCGCGAGGGCGCGCAGCGCGGCGCCGAGCGTCTCGCGGTCGTCGGCGAGGAACCGGGTGACCTCGGCGAGCTGCGTCTGCGCCTGCCGGACCTGCCCGTCGTTCGCCTTGAGCATCCCGGTGAACTTGGACAGGTTCGTGATCGTGGCGAACAGGTCCTCCTGCGACCCGGTGAGGGTCTTGGCGGCCTTGCCGAACTCCTCGATCGTGGCGCCGAGCGCGCGGCCGTTGCCGCGCATGTTCTCGGCGCCGGTGCCGATCGCCCGCGACACCGCGCCCTCGGAGTTGAGCCCGTTGGGACCGAGGTCGTCGGCGAGCTTGGTGATGCTCGCGTACACCTTGTCGAGTTCCAGCGGCGTCGCGGTGCGCTCCAGCGGGATCGTGGCGCCCGACGCCATCTTCGGGCCGGTCTCGTAGGCCGGGGTGAGCTGGATGTACCGGTCGGACACCAGGCTCGGCGCGACCGCCACCGCCCGCGCCCCGTCCGGCACGCCCACGCTCGGGTCGACCTCCAGGACGACCTTCACCCGCGAACCGGACGCCCGGACGCTCGCGATCTTCCCGGTCTTGACGCCGAGGATGCGCACGTCCGACCCGGCGTACACGCCGACGGCCTGCGAGAAGTACGCGGTGATCCGGGTCGGTTCCGGCGGGCGGAACCCGACGAACAGGCCGACCGCGACGATCAGGGCGACTCCCGCCGCGATCAGTCCGGTCCGCAGTTTGCTCACCATCACTGGCCCCTCTTCCCGGTACCGGGCACGGTCGCCTGGCAGCCCTTCTCCGGCGGCGTGCCCGGGGGCAGGTACTTCTTCAGGACGAGCCCGCACAGGTAGCCGTCCATCCAGCGCCCGTTGCCCATCGTGTTGCCGACGACGCGGGTGTAGGGCCCGGCGAGCTTGAGCACCCGGTCGAGGTTCTTCTGGTTCTTCAGCAGCAGGTCGGTGACCTTCTCCAGGGCCAGCAGCGACGGCCGCAACTGCCGGTCGTTGTCCTGGACGAACCCGGAGAGCTGCCGGCCGAGGTCCTCGGTGCCGACGAGCAGGCCGTGGATCGCCTCGCGGCGGCGGCGCAGCTCGGCGAGCAGCACGTTGCCGTCGCGCAGCAGCGCCTCGAACGACTCGTTCTGGTCCGCGAGCGTGCCGGTGACCTTGCGGCTCCCGGCGAGCAGCCGGTTCAGCTCGGCGTCCTTGCTGGAGATCGTCTTGGACAGCGCGGACATGCCGTCCAGCGCCTTGCGGACGCTCGGGGACGTGCGGGAGAACGTCGAGGAGATCGCGTCCAGGCTGGACGCGAGCTGCGCGGAGTCGATCTGCCCGGCGTTGCTGGCCAGGTCCTCGAACGCGCGGGTGACGTCGTAGGGGGACGTCGTCCGGTTGACCGGGATGACGGTGCCGGGGTCCTGCGACTCGGGGCCGAGCGGGTCGACGGCGAGGAACTTGTCGCCGAGGAGCGTCTTGATCGCGATGGCGGCGGTGCTGGTGTTGCCGACCCAGGCGTCCTTCACCCGGAACGACACGCGCACCTTGGCGCCGTTCAGCCGCACCTTGGTGATCTTGCCGACCTTGACGCCCGCGACGCGGACCTCGTTGCCCTCGCGGAGCCCGGCCGACTCGCGGAAGTCGGCCGTGTAGGTGGTACCGCCGCCGATGACCGGCAGGTCGTCGGCCGACAGCGCCACCAGCGACGCCACGACGATCGCGACGATGCCGACGATCGCGACGGTGATCGGATTGCGGTCGCGGACCGGCTTGGGCCTGCGCAGCCGCAGCTTGGCGGGCTTGCGTCGCGGGGCGCCCTGCCCCGCGACGGGCATCGGGGCCGTCACTTGCCGCACCTCGCCGCTTCGTCCACGCGACCCTTCGGGTCGGCGGGCTGCTTCTCGCCCTCACCGACCTTCTCGTACTTGACGCCGGTCACGATCGCCTCGCAGAGGTAGAAGTTCATCCACGATCCGTACGAGGCGATCCGCCCGATCGCCTCCATCTTCGTCGGCGTCGTGGCCAGGAACCGCTCGATGGTCGGAGCGTCGCGGTTGAGGTTGTTCGACAACCGGCCGAGTTCCCGGATGTCGTTCTTCAGCGGGGCGCGGCCGTCGCGCAGCAGGCCCGCCGTGCTGTTGGCCAGGTCGTCCAGCGCGCTGACGGCCTCGCCGATCGGCTTGCGGTCGGCGGCCAGCCCGGAGACGAGCTGCCGCATCGTCACGACCAGGTCGCCCAGCTCGTCGCCGCGTCCGTTGACGGTGTCCAGGACGGCCGTGAGGTTGTCCACGACCTGCCCGATGACCTTGTCCTTGGACGCGATCGTGCCGGTCAGCGACCCGATCGTGCCGAGCAGGTTCTCCACCGTGCCGCTCTCGCCCTGGAGCACCTGGACGATCGAGCCCGCGAGCTGGTTGACGTCCTTGGGCGACAGCGCGGCGAACAGCGGCTGGAAGCCGTTGAAGAGCTGGGTGAGGTTGAGCGCGGGCGTCGTCCGCTCGGTCGGGATCGTCGCGCCCGCGGCCAGCGAACCGGCCTCGCCCGCACCCCGGTCCAGCTCGACGTAGCGCTGGCCGACGAGGTTCAGGTACTTGATCGTCGCGGTGGACGAGGCCGGCAGCCGCCGGTCCTTCTCCACCGAGAACGTGACGAGCGCGACGCGCTTCTCCACCACGCCGATCTTGTCGACGCGGCCGACCTGCACGCCCGCGACGCGGACGCTGTCGCCCGCGCGCAGCCCGGACGCGTCGGTGAACCGCGCCTTGTACGTGGTCGTCGACCCGCTCCCGGTCTGGGCGATGCTCATCGCCAGCACCAGCGTCGCCACGATCGTGACGACGATGAACACGAGCGACTTGGCGATCGGCCCCGCGAGGCTGCGCCTCATCCGACCTTCACCTCCGTTCCCCGGTAGACCGGGCCGGCGAGCACGCTGCTCCAGTCCGGCAGCGCCTCGGGGACCTCCTGGAGGCCGGGCGCGATCAGCTCGTTGACCAGGCGGTTCTCCTGCGGCGAGTTCGGCAGCCCGAGCCCGCCCGGCACGACCGCGACCGGCGCGTCCGCGGACGCCGTGGCGGCCCGCGCGGGCGCGGCCTTGGCGCCGTAGGGGACCGACGGGCAGTGCGGCCCGTTGCCCCGCCCGTACTTCGGCGCGTCCTTGCCTGGCTTGTAGCGGCCCTTGGACGGCAGCGTCTTCACGTTGACGTGCAGGCCGGGCTGGCCCGTCCCCTTGCCGAGCACCTGGTCCATCTTCGGGATGAAGTCGTTGATCATCCCGATCGTGCACGGCAGCATCGGCGCGTACCGGGCCATCGTCTCCAGGCTCGCGCGGCTCTGCGCCGACACCCGGATGAGGTTGGCGCGGTTGTCGCGCAGGAAGTCCGTGAGGTCCTGCGAGCCGCGCGTCAGCGAGGAGTACATGGTGGCGAGGTTCTGCCGCTGGCTCACGATCGTCTGGCTGGTGCGCGTCAGGTCGTTCAGCGCGTCCAGGATGTCGGGCGTGGCCTGGCTGTAGGTCTCGGTGAACTTCACCAGCTCGCGGATGCCGTTGTTCAGCGCGGGCAGGTTCGGGTTCAGTTCCTTCAGGTAGGAGTCCAGCTCGACCATCGTCTTGCCGAGGTCGGTGCCGCGTCCGTCGAGCGCCTGCGACACGGCCGTCAGCGTGGCCGAGAGCTGCTGCGGCCGGACGGCCGTGAGCAGCGGCAGCAGGTTGTCCAGCACGCGCTGGAGCTCGATCGCGTTGGCCGAGCGGTCCTGGCCGATCACGCTGTCGGCCGTCAGCCGCGCCGGTTCCGGCTGCGCCGGGGGGACGAACGCGACGTACCGCGCGCCGAACAGCGTCGTCGGGAGCATCTGCGCGGACACGTTCGCCGGGACCATCGCCAGCTTGTCCGGCTGAAGGGCCAGCTTCAGCGTCGCGCCGTTCCCGTCCGCCTGGATATCGCGGACCTCGCCGATGACGACGCCGCGCATCTTCACGTCCGCGTGCCGGTGCATCTCGTTGCCGACGCTCGCGGTCTTGACCGTCACCCACGCGACGCTGGTGAACTTCTTGTCGTAGATCGCGACCGACAGCCAGATGAGCAGTGCCGGGACGAGGATGAACACCACGCCCGCGCTCCGTCGGAGCAGCACGCCGCCGTCGTTCCTGCTGCGGTGTCTCATCCGGCCACCTTCACCGTCGTGGTCGTGCCCCACAGGGCCAGGCTGAGGAAGAAGTCCGTCACGCTGATGAGGACGATGGACGTGCGTACCGCGCGGCCGACGGCCCGGCCCACCCCGGCGGGGCCGCCGACCGCGCGGTAGCCGTAGTAGCAGTGCGACAAGATCACCATGACGCTGAAGATCAGCACCTTGAGGAACGACAGCAGTACGTCCGTGGGCGACAGGAACAGCCCGAAATAGTGGTCGTACGTGCCGGCCGACTGCCCGTTGAAGACCACCGTGACCTGCCGCGACGCGACGTAGCTGCACAGCAGCCCGATCGCGTACAGCGGAATGATCGCGACGGCGCCCGCGATGATGCGCGTCGTGACGAGGTAGGGCAGGCTCGGGATGCCCATGACCTCCAGGGCGTCGACCTCGTCGCTGATCCGCATCGCGCCGAGCTGGGCCGTGAAGCCCGCCCCGACGGTCGCCGACAGCGCGAGGCCCGACACCAGGGGCGCGATCTCGCGGGTGTTGAAGTAGGCGGAGGCGAACCCGGTGAAGGCCGCCGTGCCGATCTGCTGGAGCGCCGAGTAGCCCTGGAGACCGACGATCATGCCGGTCGCGAGGGTCATGGCGATCATGACGCCGATCGTGCCGCCGATGACGCCGAGCCCGCCGGACCCGAAGGAGACCTCGGCCAGCAGCCGCTGGATCTCCTTGGTGTAGCGGCGCAGCGCGCGCGGAATCCACAGCATCGCGCGCACGTAGAAGATGAGCTGGTCGCCGGGGGCGTCGAGCCGGCCGAGCAGGCGGCCCGGCCGCATCGTGTCGAGCAGTGCCACGTCAGCCTCCCTTCGGCGGGACGACCTGGAGGTAGATCCCGGTGATCACGAGGTTGACGATGAACAGCAGCAGGAACGTGATGACCACCGACTGGTTCACCACGTCACCGACGCCCTTCGGCCCGCCCTTGGGGTTCAGGCCCCGGTAGGACGCGACGATCCCGGCGATGAACCCGAACAGGATCGCCTTGAACTCGCTGACGTACAGGTCGGGGAGCTGGGCGAGAGCGGAGAAGCTCGCCAGGTACGCGCCCGGCGTGCCGCCCTGCATCATGACGTTGAAGACGTAGCCGCCCGCGACGCCGACGACCGACACCAGGCCGTTCAGCAGCGTCGCCACCAGCACGCAGGCCAGCACCCGGGGGACGACGAGCCGCTGGATCGGTGAGACGCCCAGCACCTCCATGGCGTCCAGCTCCTCGCGGATCGTCCGCGAGCCGATGTCGGCGCAGATCGCGGACCCCGCCACCCCGGAGATCAGCAGCGCCACGATCATCGGGCTCGCCTGCTGGATGACCGCCAGGACGCTGGCGCCGCCGGTGAACGACTGCGCGCCGAGCTGCTGCGTCAGCGACCCCACCTGGAGCGAGATGACCGCGCCGAACGGGATGGAGACCAGCGCCGTCGGCAGGATGGTGACGCCCGCGATGAACCAGAACTGCTCCACGAACTCGCGGAACTGGAACGGGCGCCGGAACATCTGGCGGAGCACGGTCGCGCCGAGGGCGAACAGCCGTCCCGTCTCGCGCAGCGCACCGGCGACGGGGATCGCCGTCAGCGCGCTCATGAGCCGATCTCCAAGACGTACTCCTCGGGGTGGTGGCCGGCGGTCGATCTCGGGGGTGCCGGGGCGATCACGCTATCGACGGCGAGAAACGGGAAACAAGGGACAGAAGTGAGGTTTTCGGATTCTTGGCACCGGGTGATAACCGGGCTTTTCCAAAGGGCTCGATAAAGGCACGCACACCCGGCCTGAGCTGCGGAGAACGTGCCTTTATCGAACGATCACCGCTCCGGGACCGCGTACGGGCAGGTGGTCGGCTTCTCGGCCGACCCGCGGTTGCAGATCTTGCCCTGCCTCATCTTCACGTAGTTGCCGGGACCGGAGATGCTGGCGGTGAGGAGGGCGTCGATCTTCTCCCCGACGCCGCACCCCTTGAACGGCGGGATGGTGTAGTAGCCGCGCAGCGGACCGCCCAGCAAGATGTTGGAGTACTCCGGCTTGCCGCCGCTCAGCACGAGCTTGGCCGGGGTCGTTGTGGTGCAGTTCGGCCCCACCGGCAGCGTCGCGCCGTTCACCGTCGCCTTGATCACCCTGACCCGCATGTTCGTCGTGGCCTGGACCCGGTAATCACCGTTCGACGACAGCGTGCCGTCCATCAGCGAGTCTCCGACCTGCGTCATCTCGACCGTCGCCCGAACCGGCATGAATTCGAAGTTCAGCGACTGCATCTCGGACCGCAGCGGCTTCGCGAACTGGATCTCGGCGCCGAACTTCCCGCCCGAGGGCGGGATGACGCGGATGTGCGCGTGCACAGGGGTGGTGATCCTGGCCGGGTCGTTGATCGCCATGGCCGCGTCCAGCTTCTTGATGTTGGAGAAGCCGGAGATGTACGTGCAGCGACCCCAGTCGGCGCCGTCCTTGCCCTTGGGCTTGCCGCAGTCGGCGGGGGTGGGCGGGTCCTTCGGCGGCTCAGCGCCTGCCTTCCCGGTCTTCACGGTGAGCGGTTGGCTCGCCGGGGAGACGTTGCCCGCCTCGTCGCGGGCCTTGACCGTCAGCGTGTACTCGGTCTCCGGCTTGAGGCTCTTCACCACACCCTCGGCCTGGTCGAACGAACCGAGCTTCGTACTGCCGTTGAAGACGTCGTACCCGGCGACACCGACGTTGTCCGTGGACGCCTGCCAGCTCAGGGCGACGCTCTCGCCGGTGATCTCGCCCGCGGTCGGCTTACCGGGAGCCGTGGGCGGCTCCTTGTCCTCCGGCGCGGGGCCACCGTCGCCACCCGTCACCGTGAACTTGGCGAGGGTCGCGTCCTGGCCCGGGTTGAGCTTGCACGGAATGTCGCTCAGGTCGGGATCGGTGATCTCGGTGCCGTCCGTGTCGCGCGCGGTGATGTGCAGCGCCAGGTCTCCGACGACGATCGATCCCGGACCGGCCTCCGGGAGCGTGATGGTCGGCGCGACACCGTCGCCCTCGACGGTGAAGTCACCGGAGGGCGGAGCGTCCCGCTTCTTCAGCTTGATCGGCACGTTGACGGTCTTGTCGCCGCCGGGCGCCTTGACGATGTTCGTGGAGGTCGCCGTGCCCTCGATCGACGCCGCGCCGATGAGAGAGAGTCCGGCGGTGGTGCCGTCGTTGATCGTCGAGACCGTGTCCACGCGGATCGTCGGGACGGGCTTGCCCGCCTCGATGCTCTCCGGGATGTCGGTCTTGATGACGACCTTGAGCGGCTGCTCGTCCACCAGCGGGTAGTTGCAGGTGAAGTTCAGCGTCTTCGTCACCGGCGCCGCCTGGGCGGGGGGCTGGCCGACGAGGCCCGAGGCCGCCGCCGCTGCGGTGACGGCGGCGAGCGCAGCGACGGTACTCAACCGCCGCGTGGTGAACAGGGTCATCACGCGTCTGCCTTCCGACGGGGTGGGGGTCGCGGCAGCGTAACGACGCGGCCGAAATGGGAACAAGACGCACGTCACACATCCGGCGGGAGTTGGCGCATCGCGATAGTTTTCCGCCTCGCGGGACCGCTCGAATGTGCGCTGCCACCATTGCCGAGGATGCCGTAAAGGACGGCCCGCACGTGCTGTGACGTCCGAAAACACTCGCCGCCGCACAAGGCCGGAAATCGGAGTCCGCACCCCGCGCCAAGAAGTCCGCGCGCCCCTTGTCGGCGCCCGCCGCCGCGTGTTCCTCTCGTCCGTGTTCGCGGCCCGCCGGGGCCGTCCGGCTCCGAGGCGCGCAGGAAAGCAGGTGGTGATCGGTGCGGTTCGCACGGCGCCCGCTCGTCGCGGGGCTCGGCGCGGCGGCGGTGATCGCCGCAGGCGCGGCGACGCCCCTGGTCGCGGGCCAGCCGGCCGCGCGTGCCGCCGCGGCGCCCGAGCTGTACATCAGCACGTCGGCGTCGGCCGGCAGTGTGCGGCCCGGCTCCCAGTTCAACGTCACGGTGCAGGTGCGATCGGGCGCGGACCCGGTGGACAAGACCTACGTGCGGCTCACCTCGCCGGTGTTCAGGTTCTCCCCGCACAACGCCTCGCTCGGCACCGTGGACAGCGGCGGCAAGACGTTCACCACGACGGCCACCGTCCCGGAGGGCGCCGACGCGGGATCCGTCGCGATCAACACCCGGGCCGTCGCCTACGGCGCTCCGACGCAGGCGAACTCGATCAGTGTCCAGATCAGCTCGCCTCCGCCGCCGACCAAGCCGCCCACGAAGCCCCCCACCAAGCCGCCGACGAAGCCCCCCACGAAACCGCCGACGAACAAGCCGACCCGGCCGCCGTCGGCGCCCGGCACGGTCACTCCCCCCAGTGGGGGGAACCCGTCGTCGCCGAACTCCCCGACGGTGCCCGGTCTGCCCGGCATGAACGCGCCGGTCGCCCCGCCCACGGGCACCTCGTCGGTGCTGCCGCCGTCCGCGCCGCAGCTCGCGCTGCCGCCGATCGCGGCGCCGCAGGTGGCGCCGGTGAGCAGCGCCCCGATGGGCGCGACCGTGCTGCGCTCGGCGGGCAACGTCGCCGAGACGGACCTGGCCGCCGCGCAGGCGGGCTGGCTCGCCGCGCTGATCACCGGTCAGTTGCTGCTCGGCGCCCGCTTCTGGGCGCTGCGCCGGCGCCGCGTCGCGCTGGTCGCGGACGGCCCCGCCGCCGCGACCGCGCCGATGGCCGCCGTCGCGGCTCCCGACGACAAGACGCGGGAACTGCCCCGTCCGGACGACAAGGCGGGCACGACGCCGCCGGTGCGCCGCGCCACGCGGATGACGTCGTCCCTGCCGATCCAGCGCCCCGCCGAGACTCCGGCCGAGGCGACGAAGGCCGCCCCGCCGGTCGCGGACGAGGCGCCCGCCGAGGCCGCACCGCCCGCCAAGGACGACAAGACGGCCAAGACCGACAAGCCCGCCGGGACGCCCCGGCACGGCACCCGCCGGGCGCCCAAGGCCAAGCGCCGCCCGGCCCGGCTCTCCCTCTCGCTGCTGCCCAAGCCGAAGGACGAGCCCTAGAGACCGGCCCCTTCCCCGGCTCGCAGCGCGCCGTTCGGACCGGGGAAGGGGCCTTCACGAACAGGCGGAGCCCCGGGACAGCAGTCCCGGGGCTCCGCCGCGTTCGGGGCCGGTGCGTCAGGCCGTCTCCGCCTGCCGAATCCACGCGCTGAGCAGCAGCATCAGCTCCAGCCGGATCTCCGGGTCCTCGATGTCGAAGTCGAACATCTCGTGCAGTTGCGCCATGCGGTACCGGACCGTCTGCGGGTGCACGTTCAGCGTCACCGCCGCGTCGGTCGCGTTGAAGCCGGTCTTCAGGCACTCCAGCAGCGTGTACGCGAGGCTGAGTCCCTTCTTGGACCGGTTCTGCGTCATCAGCGGCGCGAGCCGCCGCGCCGCGACGATCTCGACGAGCCGTCCGCCCTCGGCGACCAGCAGTTCGGGGACGTGCTGCTCGGCGTGGACGAGCACGCTCGTGCGGCGGGCCGTCGCCTCCGCCGAGCCGCCCGTCGCCAGCTCCAGCGACCGGCGCGCCCAGTGCAGCGACTCGCGCGCCTGCTCGGGCGGCACGGCGGGTCCGGCCGCGGCCGTCCAGCCCGCGAGCATCCCGGCGAGCCGGTCGGCCTGGCCGGGTCCGTCCGGGTCGGGCATGACGAGGCAGGGACGCCCGTGGTCGAGGCCGGTGAGGATCTCGGGCGGCAGCCCGGCCGGGCCCTCGCCGCCGTGCCCCTGCCAGGGCTGGAGCACGACGACGGCGAGCCGGCGCGGCAGCTTCCAGCCCGCCACCGCCGCCTGCTCGGCGACGACGTTGGCGGGCACCGGCGTCTCGGACAGCAGCAGCCCGAGCAGCCGCGCGCGGCGCTGCTCGCGCTCCCCGGCGGCCTTCTCCCGGGCGCGCGCGTAACCGTCGGCGGCGGCGCGGGACAGTTCGTCCAGGTAGGCGAAGTTCGCCTCGGCCATCAGGCCGAGGATGGCCATCTCGCGGCCCTCGCGCTCGTGCTCGGTGGACAGGTAGCGCCAGGCGATGCGGGACGCGATCCGCATCGCGTTCTGGAGGTGCTCCAGGCTGCGTCCCTCGACGGCCTCGCCGTAGCCGACGTCGAAGTAGACCTGCCGGACGTCCTTCCAGGAGGTGTCGGCGTCGTCGATGAGCCGGACGAAGTGCTCCATCGCGAACGCGACGGCGGCCTCCACGACGCGTTCGTACAGCGGGTCGCCGGGCCGGGCGTACTCGGGCACCTCGCGGACGACGGCGTCCGCCATGAGCCGCTGCACGGTGGGCAGGTGGGCCGCCATCCAGCCGGCGGTCTCGTCCGGCAGCTCCCGCCACGGCGCCACCTCGACCCGTACGGCCCAGTCGCCGTTCGTGCGCGTGTCCGTCATGCTCATCGACCGCACCTCCGTCACGTTCCGGACTCCCGAAGGTAATTCGGCCGTGCGTCGCGGGACACTCAACGGACACACGTGACCACCCGCCCGCGTTGTCACCGATGTCACAAGCTGGGCGGGTGGTCACAAATGCGAGGTCAGCGGAGGAACGGGTACTTTCGGACGACCGCCAGCCCGCGCCACCACCAGCCCAGCCCCCAGGTGTTCCCCGCCGCGACGAGCGCGAGGCCGACCAGGACGAGCGTGTAGATCAGGTGGTCGTCCAGGAACGGGTTGTTCGCGGGCGGCAGCACCGCGGTCCACATCAGCACCAGCATGAGCCCGCCGCTCACGGCCGCGATCCACATCGCGATCCCGAGCGCCAGCGCGACGCCGATGGCGAGCAGCCCGGCCATGAACAGCCAGTCCGCCCAGGCGGCCCCGGCCAGGTCCTTGTAGAGACCGGCGAACGGCCCCTTCGGGGCGTTGGCGAGGAACCCGGCGGTCGGGCTGCCGCCGTCCAGCCACGCCTTGTCGGCGGGGGTCTCGTGGCCGAGGCCGAACGTCTTGTCGAGGAACGCCCACAGGAAGATCCAGGCGAGCGCGAGCCGCACCAGCGCCCACACCTTCGCGGCGGGTTCGGCACTGGTCCGGACGTCGGTACGTGCGTCGGGCGCGGAGACGGCCATGGGGGGTCTGCCTTCCTGGCGGGAGCCGTTCTTGTCACTCCCCAGACAACCCCGTCCGGATCTTCACGTGCAGGTGCGTTCGCCCTGCTTTCGCCGGGACGTAGGTCCCGGAAAGGTCCCGGTCAGGCGGCGTCGTGGAGGGGGACGCGCCATTCCAGCAGGGTGCCGCCGCCGGGGCGGTCGGCGGTGGAGAAGCGGCCGCCGAGGCGGTGGGCGCGTTCCTCCATGTTGCGCAGGCCGCTGCGGCGGCCGACGGGCGAGATGCCGCGGCCGTCGTCCTCGACGCGCAGGACGAGGTCGGCGCCGACCTCCACGGACACCGTCGCGCTCGCGGCGTCCGCGTGCCGGGCGATGTTCGACAGCGCCTCGCTCGCCACGGCCAGGAGGTGCCCGCCGACCTCCTCGGGGACGTCGTTGTCGAGCGGGCCGTCGACCCGGACCGCCGGAGCGAAGCCGAGCGGGTGCGCGGCCGCCTCGACGACGTCGTACAGCCGGGCCCGCAGGCCGTCGTCGCCGGGGGCGCGCTGCAACGCGAAGATCGTGGAGCGGATCTGCTGGATGGTGCCGTCCAGGTCGTCCACGGCGCGCCGCACGCGGGTGCCGACCTCGGGGTTCTCGGTGATGCGGACCGTGCTCATCAGCGTCATCGCGGTCGCGAACAGCCGCTGGATCACCGTGTCGTGCAGGTCCTTGGCGATGCGGTCGCGGTCCTCCAGGAGGGCCAGCCGCTCGGTGTCGCGGCGCCGCGCGGCCAGCTCCAGCGCGATCGCCGCCTGACCCGCGAACGCCTCCAGGAGCCGCTGCACCGCGTCGGTGAACTCCGGCTCGCCGCGTCCGTTGGCCACCGCGATGACGCCGCGCGCCGAGCCGTCCAGGCCGAGCGGCACGATGAGCAGCGGGCCGACGGCCAGGCCCGGGGGCGCGCCCGCCTCGGCGGCCACCGCCGCGCCGTCGGCGAGCCGCTGCGGACGGCCCGTCGCGTACACGGCGTCCACGACCGTCCGGCCGCCGGGGATGCGCAGGCCCAGCACCGGCTGCGCGTCCGGGCCGTCGACGGCGACGATCTCGAACGCCTCGCCCGACTCGTCCGCGAGCGCCACCGCCGCCATCGTCGCGCCCGCCACCTGCCGGGCGCGCTCGGCGACGAGCGACGTGACGTCCTGCGGGTCGGTGCCCGACAGCAGCGCCGTGGAGATCTCCGCCGACGCCTCCAGCCAGCGTTCCCGGCGGCGCGCCTCGTCGTACAGCCGGGCGTTCTCGATCGCGATGCCGGCGGCCGTCGCCAGCGCCGTGACGATGACCTCGTCCTCCTCCTCGAAGGCGCCGCCGCCCGCCTTCTCGGTGAGGTACAGGTTGCCGAACACCTCGTCGCGGACGCGGATCGGGACGCCGAGGAACGTGCTCATCGGCGGATGGTCGGCCGGGAAGCCGTGCGACTCGGGGTGCGTGGCGAGGTCGGTGAGCCGCAGCGGGTGCGGCTCCTTGATGAGCAGGCCGAGGATGCCGTGCCCGTGCGGCCAGTGGTCGATCCGGGCGATGTCGGCCTCGTCCATGCCGACCGTGACGAACTGGACGAGCCGTTCGCCGTCCTCGTCGATGACGCCGAGCGCGCCGTAGCGGGCCTCGGCCAGCGCCGTCGCGGCCTCGGTGATGCGCCGCAGCACGGTCTCCAGGTCGAGTTCGCCGCCGATCGAGACGACGGCCTCCAGCAGCGCGTGCACCCGGTCGCGGGTGCCGCGCGCGGCGTCGAGCCGGGCGTGCAGCTCGGCGAGCAGGTCGTCCAGGCGGAGTTGCGGCAGGGTCAGCCGCGCGCGGTCGTCGCTCTCGGCGGCACGCCTCTCCTGCACCATGACCCCAGTATCGCGGCTCCCGCCCAGGCTTGGGGCGGTATCGCGCCGGTACCGTGGAGATCCCTTGCAGCGTGCGGAGGTGCCCCATGTCCGACGAGCCCATCCGGGTGTTCCTCATGGACGACCACGAGGTCGTCCGGCGCGGGGTCGCCGCGCTGCTGTCCGCCGAGGACGACATCGTCGTGGTGGGCGAGGCGGGGTCGGCCGAGGAGGCGCTGGCCCGCGTCCCGGCGGCCCGCCCGAACGTCGCCGTGCTGGACGTGCGGATGCCCGGCGGCGACGGCGTCGCGGTCTGCCGGGAGATCCGCTCGACGCACCCGGAGGTGGCGTGCCTCATGCTCACCTCGTTCGACGACGACGACGCCCTCTTCGAGGCGGTCATCGCGGGCGCGGCGGGCTACGTGCTCAAGCAGATCCACGGCTCGGACCTGGTGGGGGCCGTCCGCACGGTCGCGTCCGGCCAGTCCCTGCTGGACACGCGCAGCACGGCCCGCATGATGGAGCGGCTGCGCGAGCGCCAGCAGCACGCCGACCCGCTCGCCGTGCTGACGTCGCAGGAGCGGCAGATCCTCGAACTCATCGGGGACGGGCTCACCAACCGGCAGATCGGCGAGCGGATGTTCCTCGCGGAGAAGACCGTGAAGAACTACGTGTCGAACCTGTTCGCCAAGCTCAACATGAGCCGCCGCACGCAGGCCGCCGCGTACATGGCGCAGCTCCGCGCGGGCCGGTCCCGCCCGCGCGACGTCTAGTCCAGGACGTCCGCGAGCGGACGCCGGACCGGGGGCGGCGGCGCGGTCCCGGTGCGGCCGACGCGCAGCAGCATCTGGGCGTGGGCGCCGCCGGTGAAGTGCCGCTCCAGGAAGGCGCGCAGGTCGTCCAGTTCGAGGGCCTGGGTGTGGAAGGCGGCCGCCAGTCCCGCGTCGGCGGCGCGCAGCAGGACGCGCTGGAGGGCCTGCCCGGCGCGCAGCCAGTCGGCGGGGTCGTCGCCGGTGGTGGTGAGCAGCAGGACGGCGCCGGTGCCGTCGCCGGGGTCGTCGGCGGCGCCCCAGGCGCGTCCGCGCGCGAAGTCGCGGGCCGGGAAGTGCGGTTCGGTGCGCGCCGGGGCGGCCGGGTAGGCGCCGGGGTGGACGCCGTCGGCGCGGGAGCTGCCGGGGGCGGGCGCCCACCGGGCCAGCTCGCGGGCGAGCGCCGGGACGCGGCCCAGGACGTGCTCCGCGACCTGCGTCAGCGCCGCCAGCGCCGCGCGGTCGGCCGCGTCGGAGACCGGGACGAGCCGGGCGCCCTCCAGGTCGGCGTCGCGCACCAGTTCGGCGATCAGCGCGGCGGGCACGTCCTCGGCCAGGAACCCGCCCCGGTGCGTGCGGCGGGTGCGGACCTGCGCGAACAGCCGCAGGTCGGACGGCTCGGGCGGGCGGGCCGCGCCGCGCTCCACCTCCGCGAGCAGGTGCGGACGGTCCGGATCGGGCAGCAGCCGCGTGCGCTCCTCCCGCCCGGCGGCGCGCACCGCGAGGCGCAGCGTGCCGAGCGCCGCGCCGCAGCCGATGAGCATCTCCCGGCCGCGCGGATCGACGGTGTCCAGCCTGCGCGCGGCGTCCGCCCGGAGCGTGACGCCCTCGTCCTGGACGGCGAACCGCCACGGCTGCGTGTTGTGCACCGACGGCGCGTGCGTGGCCGCGCCGACCGCCTCGTACAGGTCGTCCATGCCGTCCACTCCAGCAGAGCGCGGACGCTTCTCCGCAGGGCCGAACGTCCCCGGTGGCGGGACGTTCGGCCCTGTCCGCCCCGCCCGGCCTTGCCGGATGCTGACGGGATGGACGGCCACGGCGCGCTACCGCGCGGAGAATGCCTGGAGCTGCTGCGCACGGCGCGCCTCGGGCGGCTCGTGTTCACCGACCGCGCCCTGCCCGCCGTCCTGCCCGTCGACTTCGTCCTCGACGCCACCGGCGGCGTCGTGCTGCGCACGCCGCCCGGCTCCCGCCTCGCCGCCGCCGTCCGGGGCCGCGTCGTCGCCTTCCACGCCGACCGGGTGGACGCGCGCACCGGCGCCGGATGGTCGGTGACGGTCGTCGGCGAGGGCCGCCCCGTCACCGACCCGGGCGACCTCGCCGCCCTCCCCCACCGCCCCTGGCCCGGCACCCCCACCGACCTGGCCTTCCGCATCGGCAGCCGCTACATCACCGGCCAGCGTGTCTGTTTCACCGCGCGGTGCACCTCGTGATCAGTTCTGCGGTGGGTGGACGATCGCCAGGGGGCAGTGGGAGCGGTTGACCATCGCCTGGCCCACCGAGCCCAGCAGGAGGCCCTTGAAGCCGCCCCGGCCGCGCGAGCCCAGCACGAGCAGGTCGGCGCGGGCCGAGACGCCCGTCAGCACCCGGACCGGGCGGCCCGGGACGACCTCGGCGACGACCTCGACGTCCGGGTAGCGCTCGCGGCGGCCCGCCAGCGCCTCGGCCAGCTCGCGCTCCTGGACGCTGCCGTCCTCGTACGCCTCGTAGATGATCGGGCCGAGCGCGGCCCCGCCGAGCGGCATCGGCTCCTCCCACGCCAGGACGGCCCGCAGCCGCGCCCCGCGCAGCGACGCCGCCTCGAACGCGAAGTCGATCGCCGCCGCCGCGACCTCCGAGCCGTCCACCGCGACCGCGACCTCGCCGTAGGCCGCGCCGCCGTGGTGCTGCACGACGACCGCCGGGCCCCGCGCGTGCGTCACGACCTGGAACGCGACCGACCCGACCAGCGCGCCCGCGAGACGCCCCACGCCGTGCGAGCCCACGACCGTCATCAGCGCGTTCGCGCCGCGCTCCACCAGCACCCCGGCGGGCTGCCCCGGGGCCTGCTCGGTGACGACCTCCAGCCCGGGGACGCGTTCGCGCGCCGCCGCCGCCACCCGCTCCAGCGCGTTCTGCCCCCCGCGCGCCAGCCACTCGCGGGCCTCCAGCACGCGCGCGTCGCTGCTCTCCCACTCCAGCCACGGCCCGGCGACGTTGACGATCCGCAGCGTCGCGCCGCGCCGTCCCGCCTCCTCGGCGGCCCACAGGACCGCCGCCGTGCTCTGCTCCGACTCGTCGATACCGACCAGGATCTCGTTGATCTCGCTCATACCCTGCACGTTAGGGAGCGCGGGGGGACTCCTGTCGAGGACCTTCGTCCCGTGTCGCAAGGCGAACGTCGCTCATTCCGGCGCACGCCGACTCCACCGCGTCCGGCGCGCACACCAGCGTGGCCCGCTCCGCGAGCGCGGTGCCCTCCGGCGCGCGCCCCGCGATGATCAGCGGCGTCCCGGCGGCGACGGCGCACGCGGCCCCCATCTCCCGCGCCGACGGCGGGCCGCCCGCGATCCGCACGTCCACGACGACGTCGGCGCCGCCGTCGGTCAGCGGGCAGCATCCGCCCGGCGCGAGCCCCGCGCACGGCCAGCCGGTGGAGCCGGGCGGATGGCAGAAGTCCACGTCGTGGCCCCGGACCGCGAGCAGCGCCCCGACCGTCCGCCCGTCGTCGGGCTCCACCTCGGTCACCAGGATCTTCATCGCCGCGCCGCCCCTCATCACTGAGAAGCGTCCAGCCTCCCGAGGCCGCTCCATGAACGCCAGGGACCTTGGTCCCGGCCGTCAGGACCGTTCGCCCCGCAGGTTCCGGTGGAGGTATCCGAGGACGGCCTGCGTCACCCGCACGTCGGTCCAGACCATCTCGGCCGCGCACGGCTGCGCGTCGAGGCGGCGGACGGTGACCACGAACCCGGGCGTCTCCGGCGGCCACCGCCCGCTGAGCGCGGCGAGCACCCGCGGCGTGCGGCCCGCGTTGATCCGCAGGGTCTGCGGGGCGTTCGTCCCGACGCGCAGTGCGATCTCGGCGACGGCGGCGGGGCACCCGTCGAGCCGCGCATGGCCGCGCAGCCCGGAGAAGGCCACCGAGCCGGACGCGTCGCGCAGCGCGAAGCGGGTCTCGGTGCGCGCGCCGGGCGGCAGCCGCCAGGTGTGGACGACCTGGCTGAAGGAGCAGTCCTCCGGCTGCCCCTGCGCGTTGGGGCAGTTCTGCTCGACGAGGACGGTCGAGCGCGCGGGCCGGTATCCGTCCACCGCCTCCAGCGACACCTCGGGCCAGGTCGTGAGGTAGACCAGCACGGCGACCAGCAGCGCCACGACCGGCGCCGCGATCCGCAGCAGCGACGCCGACCACCAGCCGAGGCGCGGGGGCGCCTCGCCGTCCCCCGGTCCGTCGGGCGATCCGGCCAGCCGGTCCTGGAGGCGGGCGTGCCGGAACTGGTGGACGGCCCCCGCCCGGCGCAGCACCCCGCGCCGGTGGGCCTCCTTCAGGAACGGGTGGAGCCGGAGCGGGAGCCGTCCGGTCAGCGCCAGCCAGCCGTGCGAGACCAGGTACGCGCCCCATGAGCTGCTCACCGCCGTGCTCAGCCCGAACAGCGCCGCGAACGCGACCCCGAGCAGGCGGGCGCGGACCGAGTCCCCGCCGACGCCGCCCGCCGCGACGAACAGCAGCAGGCCCACCAGCGTGCCGACCAGCGCCGTCCACAGGCCGGACAGGGCGAGGTGGCGGCGCAGGACCGAGCGCGGGTCGGCGGCGGCGTCGCGCGGCGCGTCGGCCCGTTCGCCGACCATCGCGGTCAGCGCCCCCGCCAGCCCGACCAGGACGCCGCCGAGGTGCGTCTGCCAGGCGGTCGTACCGAACATGAGCCCGCACAGCAGCCAGCCGCCGGCGCCCGCCGCCGCGCCGCCCACCAGCGCCACGACGCCCGACCGGAGCTGCCACGGCGCGATGTCGCGGGTGCCGCGCCACCACATCTGGCGGGCGAGCGCGGCCAGCCACCGCCGGGCCCGGTCGCGCCGGTAGCGGCCGTGCTCGGGGAAGACGGCCGGGACGAGGTTGTCGAGCAGGTGGTCCTCGATCGCGCCCCGCTCGCCGAACCGGTCGGCGTCCAGGAGCTCGGCGGGGTCACTGCCGGGGGCGGTGTAGGCGGTGCGGGCCAGGTCGACCATGAGCGGCGTGGACAGCGCGGCGGCGAGCGGGCCGTCCCGATCGGCGCGCAGGCGGGCGAACACGGGCGTCCACCGGTCGCCGGACGGGCCGTCGACGCGCTCCAGGAACGCGATCGTGTCCTCGACGTCCACGTCCTCCAGCTCGATGACGGGCGCGCGGCTGATCGGGGTGTTCGACGCGGTGACGGTCTCCTCGTACTCGTCGGCGCGGCAGGTCAGCACCAGCGGGTCGGTGGAGAACGCCCGCTCGACGGCCTCGATCGCGGCGGCGCGGCGGGCCGGGGCGACCTCGTCCAGGCCGTCCAGGACGGGCATGACGCGGCCGGCGGCGATCAGCCGGGCGGCGACGCCGGGGCCGTGCGCGCGGGCGTCGGTGAGGAAGGCGTGGTCCTCCTCCAGCCGCTCGGCCATCCATGCGCGCACGTCCGTCCGGGTGTTCCAGGACGACAGCGGCAGCAGCACCGGCACGGGTTCGCCGGGGCGCGGCTCGCGCAGCAGCTCGACGACGAGCAGGACGGTCAGCGTCGTCTTGCCCGCGCCGGGGCCGCCCAGGATCACGAGCTGCCGTGCCGGGTTCGCCCGGAAGTTCGCCGCGAGCCGCGCGCCGTCGCCGCGCCGCCGCAGGTCGCGCGCCGGGACGGCGGCCTGGACGGGCCGCCGCGTGGTCGACCAGCGCACCCGCAGCGGTTCGGGCCGCCACAGGCCCCGGACGCGGGCCTCCTCGCGCCACTGGGCGCCGACGGCCTCGGCGAGCAGGGCCGCCGCCGTGTCGAGCGCGTCGCCGGGCGCGGGCGGCGGCGTCCGCCACTGCCACAGCGCGACCCCGGCCATCGCGAACGCCGTCAGGGCGCCGATCACGCTGCCGTACTGGTCCGCCTTGTCGAGCCCGACGGCGACGAAGAGCACCGCGAACGCCAGCAGCCCGCCGCCAAACACGGCGGCCACCGACCACGGTCTGCGCCCCCGCGCCCTCCCGAACACCGCGCCACCCTAACGGCGCACAACACCCCGGCACCACGCTTTCCCGGCGAATCCGGCCACCTCGCCGCAAGCGAGCGCGCCGGGGGTCGCGACGCAGGCGGGCCGGGTCGCGGCGACGATCACCGGGCGGCGGCCGGGACGAGGTGGGCCGCGAGGGACGTGAGCGTCGGGCCGAGGGGGGCGTCGAGGCGGACGCGGGCGTCGGCGTCGCCGCGCGTCGGGCCGAGGTTGACGATCGCGACCGGGACCGCGTGCCGGGCCGCGCGGCGGACGAACCGGTACCCCGACAGCACCGTCAGCGACGAGCCGAGGACGAGCAGCGTCCCCGCGTTCTCGGTGACCGTGAAGCACCGGTCCACCAGGGGGCGCCGGACGTTCTCACCGAAGAACACGACGTCGGGTTTGAGGACGCCGCCGCAGCCCGCGCAGTCGACCGTCCGGAAGGCGGCGGTCTCGGCGTCGGTGAGGGGGACGTCCCCGTCGGGGTTGAGGCCGCGCGCCCGCACGTCCCAGTCGGCGTTGGCGGCGCGCAGCCGCCGGTCGAGGTCGAGCCGGGCCGTCCGCTCTCCGCAGCCCAGGCAGATCACCCGGTCGAGCGCGCCGTGCAGTTCGACGACGTCGCGGGCGCCCGCCGCCTGGTGCAGCCCGTCCACGTTCTGCGTGATCACGTCGCTGACCAGCCCGCACCGCTGCAACGCGGCGACCGCGCGGTGCCCGTCGTTCGGCGCGGCCCCGGTGATGTGCCGCCACCCGAGGTGGCTGCGCGCCCAGTACCGCCGCCGCGCCCCGGCGCTGCCCACGAACGTCTGATAGGTCATCGGACGCGGATCACGCCCCCGCGACAGCGGCCCCCGGTAGTCGGGAATCCCGGACTCGGTGGACAACCCGGCCCCGCTCAGGACCACGACGCCCCCGTCCCCGACCAGATCGGCCAGCGCCGCGAACCCCTCCCCCGTCATCCCTCCATGGTGCCCGACACACGGACCAACGGGACGTCCGCGCATGGTTTGCTGTCTCGAATGGAACAGGCGGCCGTCCTCGCGGCGGAGCACGTGGCGTCCGTCGCGGACGACGTGGAGGCGCGGGTCGCGCTCGCGGCGGCGTTCTACACGGGTCCGGCGGCCCGCTACGGGCGCGCCGAGCTGGCGTTCCTGCGCTGGGAGATCGGCCGCGGCGTCCTCGACGCCGGCACCGGAAGCCCCTGGTGGCGGGCCGTCAACGACCGGCTGCTGCGGGACAAGGCCGAAGCGGCCCTGCTCGGCCCGGCCGGACGCCCGTCGTCGCACTGCGTCGCCCTGTGGCGGCGGTTCCTCGCCCGGCCGTCGCCCGCCGCCTGGTTCACCGCGCACAACGCCAGCGTCGTCGCCGGATACCTCGCGCACGAGGACCTCGCGCGGCGGGAGACACCCGCCGAACGCTTCATGATCAACGTGGCGCTGCTGCGCGTCCTGTACACGCACGCCCTCGCCACCGCGCCCCGGCTCGCGCTCGGGCTGCTCGCCCCGCTCGGCGGCGTCGTGGGCGATCCGCGCGGCGCGTCGGTCGGCTTCTTCCTCGACCTGCGCGACGCCTTCCCCGAGGAGTACCCACTGACGGGCCTGACCTTCGACGACCTGATCCGCCTCGAAGGGGCGCTGCCGCACGCCCTGGACTTCGGCGTCATCCTGCCGCGGCTGCCCGCGCTGCTGTCGTTCGCGGCGGCTTCCCTGCCCGAGCCGCGCGTGCTGTCCCTCGTCCGTCCCGACGGGACGTTCCGTTACGCGGACCTGTCCGTCGCGCCCGGGCTGTTCGCCCGGCGGCGTCCCCTGGCCCGCGCGGCGCGGGCGCTAACGGCCCCGCTGCCCCGCGCCGCGCGGTAGGCGGCGGCACGGGGGCCGCCGCCGTGCGTGCTCCGGTCAGGCCGGGCAGGTGTCGCGGTACTCGCTGATGGCCGTGTCGGTGGCCGGGGCCGGGCAGAGGAACTTGCTGTAGCGCTCGTCGCCGTCCACGTAGCGCTTGAGCCAGGAGAGCGTGTACTTGTTCACGACCGGGCTCTGCTGGGTCGGGGCCCAGTGGTTGCCGCCGCGCAGTTCCAGGTACGCCTTCTCGGGGGCGTTGGTCAGCTTGGTGAAGAAGTTGCTGGCCATGCCGCCGACCGGGGCGATCTTGTCGTCCTCGCCGCCGATCACCAGGGTCGGGGTGCGGACGCCGTCCCACGCGCTGTTGTACTCCCACGGCGCGAGCGGGATCGCGGCCTTCAGCGATGTCCGCTTCTGCGCCGACCACAGGCTGCCGCCGCCGCCCATCGAGTGCCCGATGACCGCGAGGCGGGACGCGTCGATGCGGTCGCGCACCGGGCTGGACTTGACGAGGTAGTCCAGCGCGGCGAGCTGCTGGTTCGAGCGCGCGGTCGGGAAGTTCATCGGCATGGCGCTGTCCAGCGTGATGACGACGAACCCGTACGACGCGAGCCGCGGCCCGAACCACTGGATCGTCGACTGCGGCGACACGAAGCCGGGCATCACTGCGATGGCGCCGAACGTGCCGTCGGTCTTGGTGTCGGGGTAGTAGATCGTCCCCCGGTTGAAGCCGGTGCCCCGGTTGACCTTGGTCTCCCCGACGGCGTAAGTGCCGCGCTCCGCCTTGACGCTCGCCTCGGTCGGGTCGGGTCCGCGCTGGTGGGACGGGTCCGCGTGCGCGGGGGCGACGCCGAACCCGAGCGACGCGCAGACCAGGGCGGTTCCGGCGGGCAGCAGCCGGAGCCGTTTCACGAAGGTGGAGTTCACGCGGAGTCCTCTCTCGGATACCCCCGGGGTGGGGCGCGTGAGCAGTGTGAATCTCCGCACGCCGGTCCGCATCACCTGCGGCGATGCAATTTCCGGCCGCTCTGTCGTTTGAGAATGAGATTTGCGCCCACGCGAAGAATCCGGAACCGCGTTTGTCACCCCACGAGTACGTCCACCGCGCGTGCGATCTGGGTCACATCGGGGCATGATGGGCGCAGGGCCGGTTCGCGGCGGCCCGGAGGAGCACGGCGGATGGGTGACGACGGCGCCCTCGACCTGCGCAGGGCGGAGCTGGAACGGGAGTGGTCGCGGCGCGTGCCGACCGGACGGCCGCTCGCCGACGGACGCCTCGTGCGGACCGAGATCGCCCAGTCGTGGGCGCGGTCGCTCGCGCAGGTCGATCCCGCGCGCACCAGCGCGCCCGGCGAGGACGACGTCACCGCCCGCTGGCGCGGATCGCCGCTGCGCACCCCCGTCGAGGAGCTGGCCGCCGAACTGCGCGCCATCGCCGACGACGCCGGGTTCGTCGCCGCCGTCACCGACGAGTCCGGCACCATCCTGTGGACGTGCGGCGGCCGCGTCATGCGCAACCGCGCCGAACGCGTCAACTTCGCCCCCGGCGGGCGCTGGGACGAGACCGGCATGGGCACCAACGCGCTGTCGCTGGCGCTGCGCGACGGGCGGCCCGCCCGCGTCTTCTCCGCCGAGCACCTGGTCGCCGCGCTGCACGGCTGGGTCTGCTACTGCGCGCCGATCCGCACCGCGCAGGGCCGCACCCTCGGCGTCCTCGACCTGTCCACCACGTGGGACCGCTCGCACCCGCTGGCGATGGCGACCGTCCGCAGCCTCGCCACCGCGATCCAGGCCCGGCTCGGACCCGCCGCCCCCGCCGGACGCGTCCGGCTCGACTGCCTCGGCACCGCCCGCGCCGTCCGCGACGGACGTCCGCTGCCGCTGCGTCCCCGGCAGATCGAGATCCTCACCCTGCTCGCCCTCGAACCGGACGGCTTCTCCCCCGCCCGCCTCCGGCACGCGCTCTACGGCGACCGCCCGGTGAGCGACGCCACGCTGAAAGCCCACGTGTCCCGGCTCCGCGCCACCCTCGGCGGCACCCTCGCGACCCGCCGCTACGCGCTCACCGAGCCCGTCGCCTGCGACGCCGCCGCCGTCCTGGAAGCCCTCGCGGCCGGTGACGCCGCCACCGCCGTCGCCCGGTACACCGGGCCGCTGCTGCCCGAGTCGGACGCGCCCGGCCTGGCCGAGTGGCGCGACCACCTGGAGGTCGCCGTCCGTGCGGCGGTGCTCGCGTCGCGGGACGCGTCCGTCGCGCTGGCGTACGGCGAGCGCAGCCCGTTCGACGCCGCCGTCCACGAGCACGCCCGCCGCCTGCTGCCGCCCGGCGACGCCCGGCGCGGCCTGGTCGCCGCCCGCCTCGCCGCCGCGCGGACCTGAGCGGCAACCTTCCGGCAACCTGCGCGGCGCATCGTGGCCCTCCCACCCCAGTGAGCGAGGAGGCGTCATGGTCTACGCCAAGCCGGGCACCGACGGCAGCATCGTGCAGTTCCGCGAGCAGTACGACAATTTCATCGGCGGCGAGTGGACGCCGCCGGTGGACGGCCGGTACTTCGACGACCCGTCCCCGGTGGACGGCCTGGTCTTCACCCGCGTCGCCCGCTCCACCGCCGCCGACGTCGACCTGGCGCTCGACGCCGCGCACGCCGCCGCCGAGAAGTGGGGCCGCACCCCGGCCGCCGAACGCGCCCTCGTCCTCAACCGGATCGCCGACCGGATCGAGGAGAACCTGGAGCGGCTCGCCGTCGCCGAGGCGTGGGAGAACGGCAAGCCGGTCCGCGAGACGCGCGCCGCCGACCTGCCGCTCGCCGTGGACCACTTCCGCTACTTCGCGGGCGCGATCCGCGCGCAGGAGGGCGGCATCAGCCAGATCGACGACGACACCGTCGCCTACCACTTCCAGGAGCCGCTGGGCGTCGTCGGGCAGATCATCCCGTGGAACTTCCCGATCCTGATGGCGGTGTGGAAGCTCGCGCCCGCCCTCGCCGCCGGGAACTGCACCGTCATCAAGCCCGCCGAGCAGACGCCCGCGAGCATCCTGCTGCTGATGGAGCTGATCGCGGACCTGCTGCCGCCCGGCGTCGTCAACGTCGTCAACGGGTTCGGCGTCGAGGCGGGCAAGCCGCTGGCGTCCAGCCCGCGCGTCGCCAAGGTCGCGTTCACCGGCGAGACGACGACCGGCCGCCTGATCATGCAGTACGCGTCGCAGAACATCATCCCGGTGACGCTGGAGCTGGGCGGCAAGAGCCCGAACATCTTCCTGCCGGACGTCACCGCCGCCGACGACGACTTCCTGGACAAGGCCGTCGAGGGGTTCGTGATGTTCGCGCTCAACCAGGGCGAGGTGTGCACGTGCCCGTCGCGGGCGCTCATCGCCTCGTCGATCTACGACGAGTTCATGGCGCGCTGCCTGGAGCGGACGAAGGCCATCGTCACCGGGAACCCGCTCGACCCCGCGACGATGATCGGCGCGCAGGCGTCCAACGACCAGTACGAGAAGATCCTGTCCTACCTGGACATCGGGAAGAAGGAGGGCGCCGAGGTCCTGACCGGCGGCGGCCCCCGCACGGTCGAGGGCCTGGAGGGCGGCTTCTACGTGGAGCCGACGATCTTCAAGGGCACCAACGACATGCGGATCTTCCAGGAGGAGATCTTCGGCCCGGTCGTGTCGGTGACGACGTTCGACTCCCCCGAGGAGGCGCTGAAGCTCGCCAACGACACGCTCTACGGCCTCGGCGCCGGCGTCTGGACCCGCGACGGCTCGGCCGCCTACCGCTTCGGCCGCGCGATCAAGGCGGGCCGCGTCTGGACGAACTGCTACCACGCCTACCCCGCGCACGCCGCGTTCGGCGGCTACAAGGCGTCGGGCATCGGCCGCGAGAACCACGCGATGATGCTCGACCACTACCAGCAGACCAAGAACCTGCTGGTCAGCTACTCGCCGAAGCGGCTCGGGTTCTTCTGATGACCGGCCGGGCGGAGCGGGTCGCCCTCACCGAGGCGGCCCGCTCCCTCCTGGAGACGCTGATCGCCGCGCACGGACCGGTGATGTTCCACCAGTCGGGCGGCTGCTGCGACGGCAGTTCCCCGATGTGCTTCCCGCGCGGCGAGTTCCAGGTCGGCGCTGCCGACGTGCTGCTCGGCCACGTCCACGACGGCACCCCGTTCTGGATGAGCACGAGCCAGTACGCGTACTGGAAGCACACCCACCTCACGGTCGACGTCGTCCCGGGCCGGGGAAGCGGCTTCTCCCTGGAGGCCCCCGAGGGCGTCCGCTTCCTGCTGCGCTCCCGCCTCCTCACCGACGCCGAGTCCGCCCGCATCGACGCCGAACCCCCACTGCCCACCGGCGACGCCTGAGCGGCGCGTATCTTGATCGTCGGGCCGACGATCAAGGGGAGGTGCGGCATGCGGGTCGTCACCGAGGCGCGGCTGGCCGCCGTGCTCGCGGGACTGCCGGGGAACCCGCGCGTCGTCGCCGGAGGCAACTTCGGGACGCCGTGGCGGACGCTCGGGCTGCTCGACGCGACCGTGGCCGAGTACCGGCTGTTCATGCTGAACGCGCAGGACGGCGTGCCCGACCGGGACGGCGTCGTGCTGGAGACGCCGTTCGTCGGGCCGGGGATGCGGCGGCGGAAGCGGCTGCGGTACCTGCCGTGCCGGCTGTCGCTCGTGCCGCTGCTGCTCACCGGGACGCTGCCGCCGGACGTGGTCGTCGTCCAGACCTCGCCGCCCGTGGACGGGACGGTGTCGCTCGGCGTCGAAGTGAACATCCTGCCCGCCGCGATCGAGGCGGTGCGGGCGCGCGGCGGCGTCGTCATCGCCGAGACGAACCCGCACATGCCGTACACCTACGGCGACGCGGTCCTTCCGGTGGACGACATCGACTACGCGATCGAGGGCGGCGACCCGCTGCCGTCCCCGGCGCCGCGCGAGCCCGGCGCCGTCGCGCACCGCATCGGGGAGCGCGTCGCGGGGCTCGTCCCCGAGGCGGCGACGCTCCAGATCGGCATCGGCGCGATCCCCGACGCCGTCCTGGCGTCCCTCGCCGACCGGCGCGGGCTCGCGGTCTGGTCGGAGATGTTCAGCGACGGCGTGCTGGCGCTGGAGAAGTCCGGCACGCTCGACCCCGGCACCCCGATCGTGGCGTCGTTCGCGTTCGGCACCGCCGAGCTGTACGCGTGGATGGACCGCAGCGACCGCGTCCGGATGCTCCGCACCGAGAAGACCAACGACCCGGCGCTCATCGCGCGCCATCCCCGGCTCGTCTCCGTCAACAGCGCCGTCCAGGTGGACCTGTTCGCGCAGGCCAACGCCGCCCGCGTCCGGGGCGCCGTCCATTCCGGATTCGGCGGGCAGAGCGACTTCGTGGTGGGCGCGCTGCACTCGCGCGGCGGCCGGGCGATCATCGCGCTGCCGTCGTGGCATCCGCGCGCCGACGTCTCCACCATCGTCGCGCGCCTCGACGGCCCGGCGACGTCCTTCCAGCACAGCTACATCGTCAGCGAGCAGGGCACCGCCGCCGTCTGGGGGCAGGACACCCTCTCCCAGGCCGCGCAGCTCGTGGAGCAGGTCGCCCACCCCGACGCGCGCCCCCGTCTCCGCGAGCAGGCCCGGACACTCGGGCTGCCGCTGGACTGACGGGGGCGCGCGGGCGGTCAGTCGAAGAGGTCCTTCACGCGGTCCCCGTTCTGGCCGACGTCGGCGCGGGCCTGCTCGGCGCGGCCGTCGGCCTCCATGCGGCCGCTGCCGACGGTCTTCCCGGTGACCTCCATGGCCTTGCCCTTCAGCTCCCGCAGCTTGTTGCTGGCCTTGTCCTCAAGACTCATCGTTCTCCCCCGGTCGCGTGGTCGGTCTCCTACGTGCCCCGAACGGCGGCATCGACACCGGTCAGATGCGGGGTCAAATCTCGGCCCGGGAACGCCCCAGACGTGATCAAGTGCCCGGCGGGCCGGTTGATGCTGGTGGGGTGAGTGCTTCCAGCGATGCCGCCGCCCGCCCCGCCGTGACGGTCGTCGTGCGGGGCCGTCCGGGCGCGGCGCTCGACCGCTCCGTCGCCTCGGTGCGCGCCCAGGCGCTGCGCGCGGTGGAGGTCGTCACCGGCGACGGCCGCGGCACCGGCGAGTACGTCCTGTTCCTCGACGCGGGCCGCGAACTCGACCGCCACGCCTGCCGCACCCTCCTCGCCGCCCTGGACGGCACCCCGGCCGCCGTCGCCTGCGCCCACGGCCCCGGCGACGACGCGGCCTCCCGCGATCCGTCCGCCCGCCTGTACCGCCGCTCGTTCCTGGAGGAGACCGGCACCTGGCCCGCCGACGACGCGGGCTCCGCCGCCCTCCGCGCCGCCGGGCCGGACCGCGTCGTCCTGCTGCCCCACCGCCTCGTCCGTCCCGCCGCCGCACCGCCCGAACGGCCCGGCCAGCGGCTCCACCCGCGCGTGCGGCGCGGCATCCGGCTCGCCGGGGTGGGGCGCGCACTGTATCGGCGCGTGTTGCGGCGGCTGCCCGTGCGGCGGGGCAGCGTCGTGTTCGAGAGCCGGGGCGGGCGCGCGTACGAGGGCGGGCCGCGCGAGGTCTACGAGGTGCTGCGGGCGAGCGGCTACCGGGGGCGGATGGTGTGGGCCGCGCGGGACGGCGCGTCCGGCTTCCCGGCGGGGGTGCGGGTCGTGCGGCGGCTGTCCCTCGCGCACTACCTCGCGCTGGCCCGGGCCCGGTACTGGGTGACCGACCACCCGCTGCCCGCGCACCTGCGCAAGCGGCCCGAGACCGCCTACCTGCACCTGCCGCCCGAGTCCCCCGTCGCGTACACCGGCCTGGACGACCCGGCGGTGAAGCTGGCGTCGCGGGCCGAGCGGCGGCGCCTGCGGCGGGCGGCGGCCCGCATCGACCTGGTGGCCGTCGGGTCCGCGCACGACGAGGAGACGCTCGTCCCCGCGCTGGGCTCGTCCGCCGAGGTGCTGCGCACCGGCCGCCCCGGCAACGACGCGCTCCTGGACGGCCGCGCCGCCGAACGCGCCGCCACCGCCGCCCGCGCCCTCGGCGTCCACGAGAAGGTCCGCGTCCTGTGGGCGGCCCCGGCCGTCCCCGATCTCGGCCCGGCCGCGCTCGCCGCCCGGCTCGGCGCGGAGTTCGCCGTCCTGCCGTGGGAGGACGCCGTCCGCGCCACCGACGCCACCACGGCTCTCGCGCTCGGCGACGTCCTGGTCACCGACGCCTCGCCGCTGGTGTTCCGGCACCTCCTGCTCGACCGCCCGATGGTCCTGCTCGACCCCGGCCCGCCCGCCCGGCGCACCGGCGTCTACCTCGACCTGTCCGACGAGGTCCCGGGCCCCGTCGTCCGCGACCTCGACGCGCTGACCGGCGCCGTCCGCGACCGCGACCACGCCCGCCACCGCGAGGCCCGGCACGCCTTCGCCGCCAAGCACGCCACCTACGAGCGCGGCGACGCCGCCGCCGAACTCGCCCGCCGCGTCTTCGCCCACGAACCCACCCCGCCGGAGCCATGACGGCCTCCGCCCTGCCGCTGCCCGCCGTCCGCGCCCGCCTCGACGCCGTCACGGTCGCGGCCGTCCCCGCGCTGATCGCGCTGCTGCTCGGGCTGTGGAGCACGGGCCGCCCGTCGCTGTGGACGGACGAGATCGTCACGGTGGACGTCGCGCGCCGCTCCCGGGAGCAGATCTGGGCGCTGCTCGGCAACGTGGACGCCGTCCACGGCCTGTACTACCTGCTGATGCACGAGTGGACGAACCTCGCCGGAACGTCGCCCACCGCGCTGCGCCTGCCGTCGGTGCTGGCCACGGTGCTGACGGCCGCCGCCGTGGGCCTTCTCGGCCGGGCCCTGTCCGGTCCCGTGACGGGCCTGGTCGCCGGTCTCGTCTTCGCCGCCCTGCCCGTGACGAGCCAGTACGCCCTGGAGGCCCGCTCCTACGCGCTGGTCGCCGCCGCCGCGACGGTCACGACGCTCGTCCTCGTCCACGCCCTGAGCCGCCCCGCGTGGTTCGCGGCCTACGCCCTGGGACTGACCGTCGTGGGCGCCCTGCACCTGTTCGCGGTCCTCCTCGTCCCGGCCCACCTGGTCATCGTCCTGGGCCTCCGGCCCGCCGGGAAGGGGCGCGGCGCGGTGTTCCTCGCGTGGGTCGCGGCGACCGGGGCGGCGGGGCTCGCGCTGACGCCGCTCGCGCTGGTCGCGGCCGGGCAGCGCGGGGCCGTCGAGTGGATCCGGCCGCCGGACGCCGCCATGCTCGTGCGGGTCGTCACGGGGGTGACCGGGGGCGTCGCCGCGACCGCGCTCGCGGCGGCGCTGTGCGGGTGGGCGCTGGCGCGGTCGGGGGCGGGGCGGCTGCTGTGGGTCGCGGTGCCGTGGCTGGTGGTGCCGCCGGTCGCGCTGCTGGGCCTGTCGCTGCGCGAGCCGATGTTCGTCGGCCGCTACGTGCTGTACGCCGTGCCCGCGCTGGCGCTGCTCATCGCGGCGGGCGCGGTGTCCCGTCCGCGCGCGGTGACGGTCCCGGCGGCGGTCGCGCTCCTGCTGGCGTGCGCCGTGGCGCAGCCCGCCGTCCGCCGCCCCGACAGCAAGTGGCACGACGTGACGCCGGTCGTGCGGGCCCTGTCGGCGCACTCCCGTCCCGGCGACGGCTTCCTCCTCACGCCGTCGGTCACCCGGGGTCTGGCCGCCGCCTACCCGAACGTGTTCGCCCCGCTCACCGACCTGGCCCTGCGCACCCCCGCCGCCCGCCGCGCGTCCCTGCGCGCCCGCGACGTCCGCGCGTCCGAGCTGGCCCGCCGCCTCCGCTCGGCCGACCGCGTCTGGCTCATCCGCCGCCTCAACGGCGACCCCCGCACCGCCGCCGCGGCGGCCCGGCGCGAGCAGGCCGTCCGCCGCGCGGGCCTGACCACCCGCAAGGCCCGCTGGACCGCCAAACGCATGCGCCTGACCCTCTACGAACGCCCCGCCCACGCCGCGCGGGTGCCTCACGTCGGGTGAGAGCCGCGTTCCCAGGGGGCGGGGATCGGGAAGTAGCGGGGCAGAAAGGACGCCACGGCGGCCGTCTTCTCGTCTTCGGTCAGGTCGCCGGTCGCCAGGTCGTTGAGGCAGAACGCGTCGCGGTCGCGGGCCGTCAGAAGGCGTTCCAGCGTGGGCAGGGCGTCGGCGCGGCCCAGCGGGATCGTGTCGCAGGACAGCGAGCCGTCCACGGCGGCGCCCGTGCGGCGGCCGTGGTGCTGGTAGAGGGACGACACCGGCGCGATGTCGTGGCGGGAGCGGACGCGGCTGGCCGCCGTCGCCGCGAAGGCCGCCGGGAAGCGCGCCTCCAGGTCGGCCAGGACGCTCCGGCGCAGCGCGTAGGGCGCGTGCTTGAACGCGCACGTCGTCGTGCTGCCGAACTCCGACTCCACCAGTGCCCGCGCGTTCTTCGCCGCCGCGATCCACGTCGGATCGCCCTCGGCCACGGGTCCGGGGGGAATCGTCGTCGGTGACGGGAAGCAGCGCGCCACCCCCGCCGGTGTGAAGAACCGTTCGGGACGCAACGGGCGCCCGAGGAAGAAGTCGTCGTTCAGGTACAGGAAGTGCTCGGCGAGCCCGTCGATGTGGTGCAGCCGCGTCTCGATCGCGTGCGAGTTGTAGGTGGGCAGCGCGGACGGGTCGGTGAACACGTCGCGATGGTCGACGACGCGGACGCGCGGATGCGCGGTGTCCAGCCACGCGGGCACCTGCGCGTCCGTGACGATCCACACGCGCCCGATCCACGGCGCGAACATCGCCAGCGACCGCAGCGAGTACCGCAGCTCGTCGCGGCTGAGGTAGCGGGCCGGGCCGCCGTCGGCGCGGTGCGGACGCCGCTCGCCCAGCGCCGCCGCCCGCCGCGACAGCCAGGCCGGGTCGGCGCCGTCCACCCAGGTGTACACGGCGTCCACCGCGAACCCGACCTCGTCACTGCGCGGCCGCACGAACGCCTCCAGCGACGGATACCGCCGATCCCCCACGGGCAGCGCGGCGGGCACCTGCGCGGCGGCCGGGACGTCGCGTCCGATCGGCGTCCCGCACGGCGCCCGCAGCGCTCCGTCCCCGGCGACGGACCAGAACTCCAGGTCGCAGCCGCAGTCCGCCCCGAACGCCAGCTCCGCCGAGGCCGCCACCCGCCGGAACAGCCGCACCCCGTACCCGTCCGGGTCGGTGAGGTCGGCGGCCGGGACGGCCCGCGCCCCGTCGGTCCCCAGCAGCCGCGCCCGCATCGACGCGGCCTCCGGGCACCCCGCCACGGCCGCCAGCGCCGCGCGCCGCGACGGCTCGCGCACCACGACCCGGTGCCGCACCCCCGGCACGCGCAGCACGAGGTACGGCACACCGGCCGCCTCCAGCGCGTCCGCGACGACTTCGAGGTTCAGCCGCGCCACGTCGTGCGGCCCGAGATCCGTCCGCGTCCGCGCCGGAGCGGCCTTCACGACCGGAGCGGCCCGTACCGACCGCACCGCCCGCCCCATCAACCCGCGCATCCGCCCGGCCACCACCGAACCCCCCGAAAACGACCTCCCTTCCCTTCTTGCCGCAACCCGAGGCTTGATCATCCGTGTCGTGCCAAGGTTCCGGTCGGCCTTGTTCAACTCGCGTTACACGTGTCCGACATGCGCTCATAACCCCGTCCAGATGCCCACAGGAAGGGAGCGGCGGGTGGGACGCGACATCTTCCTCATCTGCAACAACATCGAGATCATGGGCGGCGTCCAGACATGGGCGCATTTCATGGGACGGCTGTTCACCGAGCGCGGCCACCGCGTCCACCTCATCGGCATGGTCCGCCCGGCCTGGACGCACGACCACGGCCCCGCCCCGTACGCGACGACCGTCCTGCACGCCGAGGCGCCCGGCGGCACCTGGGAGCCGCAGGGCCTGCGCGACCGCTTCCACCCCGACCGCCGCGCCCGCCGCGCGGAGCGGTGGCGCGGCGTCGCACGCCTCGCCGCGATCCTGCGGAACGCGCGGCCGGGCGCCGTCGCCGTCGTCGCCGAGGTCTGGTCGATGGAGTGGGTGCAACGCGCCGCGCCGCCCGGAATGCCGGTGATCGGAATGGTGCACGAGTCGCACGCCGCGTCCAAGCTGGCCCGCCGCCACGGCCGCATCCTGCGCCACTTCGCCGACGCCGACCGCCTCCTCGCCCTGACCTGCGCGGACGCCGACGCCTTCGCCCGCGACGGCCTCACCAACACCGGCCACCTGCCGAACCCGCTGCACATCGTCCCCGACGGCCGGGCCCGCCTGGACGCCCCCGTCGTCGTCCGCCTCGGCCGCCTCGACTACGACAAGGGCCAGGACCTGCTGCTGGAGGCGTGGTCGCTCGTCGCCCCGGCCGCGCCCGCGTGGACGCTCCGCGTCCACGGCGCCGACAAGTCCGGCGGACGCGAGGAACGCCGCCTGCACGAGCTGGCCCGCGACCTCGGCATCGCCGACAGCGTCGAGTGGCCCGGCCGCACCACCGCGATCGGGCCCGCGCTGCGCGCCGGTTCGGTCTTCGCGCTCACCTCCCGCGAGGAGGGCTTCCCGCTGGCGATCATGGAGGCGATGGCGCACGGCCTGCCCTGCGTCGCCTTCGACTGCGCCCCCGGCGTCCGCGAGCTGATCACCGACGGCGTCGACGGCCTGGTCACCCCGGCGGGCGACGTCCCCGCCTTCGCCGCCGCCCTGCGCGCCCTCATCGACGATCCCGCCCTGCGCCGCTCCCTCGGCGCCGCCGCCCGCACGTCCGTGCGGCGGTTCGACCCCGACGCCATCGCCGCCCGCTGGGACCGCGAGTTCGACCTCGTCCACCGGTGACCCGCACGGAAAGGAAAGGCCCTATGCAGCCGACGCTCAGTGTCGTGGTCCCGTTCTACGACGTCGCCGGGTACATCGACGACTGCCTGGCGTCGCTGGCCCGCCAGACCCTCACCGACCTCCAGGTGATCATGGTGGACGACGGCTCCACCGACGACAGCGTCGTCACCGCCAAGGAGTACGCGTCCCGCGACGACCGCTTCGTCCTGGTCCAGCAGGACAACGCCGGCCTCGGCCCGGCCCGCAACACCGGCGCGGCCCACGCGACCGGGACGTACCTGGCGTTCGCCGACAGCGACGACATGCTGCTCCCGCACGCCTACGAACGCATGGTCGGCACCCTGGAACGCACCGGCTCGGACCTGTGCACCGGCGCCGTCGAACGCTTCGACGCCGACCGCGTCACCCGCGCGTCCTTCTACGGCGACGCGTTCCGCCGCGCCCGCACCCGCACCCACGTCTCCGCCGACCGCGCCCTCCTGCACGACCGCACCGCGTGGAACAAGGTGTTCCGCCGCTCCTTCTGGGACGAGCACGGCTTCGCGTTCCCGACCGGCGCCTACGAGGACGCCCCCGTCACCATCCCCGCCCACGTCCGCGCGGACGCCGTCGACGTCCTCGCCGACCCCGTCTACCGGTACCGGGTGCGGACCGGCGGCGGCCCGTCCATCACCCAGCGCCGCACCGAGATCTCCAACCTGCGCGACCGCGTCGCGTCGGTGTCGGCCGTGTCGGCGTTCCTGCGCGCGCACGCCCCCGACCTCAAGGACGAGTACGACCGGACCGTCCTCAACGACGACCTCATGCTGTACGTCAACGTCGTCGAGGAGGCCGACGACGCCTACCGCGCCGAGCTGTGCCGCCGCATCGACGGCTACCTGCGCGGCGTGCGCCCCGGCCTGCTCCGCGAACTGCCCGCACTGCCACGGCTGAAGTACCACCTGGCGTGCGCCGGGCGCGCCGCCGACCTCGTCACCGTCCGCGAGCTGGAACGCTGCGGCCTCCCGCTCGCCCCCGCCCGGCCGCGCGGCCTGCTGCGCCGCCGCTGGTACGCGGGCCTGCCGTTCCGCGACGACCCGGCGATCCCCGCCGCCGTCCACGACGTCACCGGCGAACTGACCGTGCGCGCCGGGATCGACGCCGTCGCGTGGACCGGCGACCGGCTGGAGATCACCGGCCATGCGCACATCGCCGGGCTCCCCATGACCGCCGACGACCGCATCGACGTGTGGCTCCGGCACGGCTCGTCCAAACGCCGCGTCGCGCTGCCGATCCGGCGCATCCGGACGCCCGACGCGGGCCAGCCGTCCCTGCCCTGCGACCATGCCGGATTCGTCGCCACCGTCGACCCGGCCGCGCTGCGCCGCGTCCCCAAGTGGCGGTCGGCGGACTGGCGCGTCGTCGTCGCCGTCCGCGCCGGACGCGGCCGGTCCCGCGTCCGCCGGGCCGCGACGCTGCGCCGCTTCGGCCCCGCCGCCACCTGGACCCGCGCGCGGCACCTGGCGGACGGCGTCCGCGTCCAGGTCGTCCCGGCCGACGACGGGCGGGCCGTCGTCCGGCTCCGCCACCCGCGCGCCGTCGCGACCGGCGTGTCCGGCGACGCGGTCACCGGCTACGTGCGCGGCGCGACCGGCGACGACGACGCCGTGACGATCCGCTGCCGCGAGCGCGACGCGACCCGCACCGTGCCCGTCGCGTACGGGACGCCGGACGACGGGCGCACCCCGTTCCGGTTCGTCCTGCCCGACCTGGACGGCGACGCGTCCGTGCGCTGCGACGTCTCGCTCGTCATCGCGGGCAAAGCGGTACGGATCGGCGTCGGGGACGCGTTCGCCGACACCGTCCACGGCCCCACGACGGTCACGCGGACCCGGTACGGGAACCTCGTCCTCGCGCAGAACCCGCGCCGCGTCCTGGTGACCGGCGTCGCGTGGGACGGCGGCGACCTCGTCGTCACCGGCACCGGCGTGCCGCCCGCCGCGCTCACCCTCGCCCGCCGCCGCTCCGGCCACCGCCACACGTTCGCCGCCGCCCTCGACGGCGACCGGTTCGCCGTCCGGATGCCGCTGGCCGCGCTGCCCGCCGCCGAGGGCGTCCTGCCGCTGTTCACCGGCACCTGGGAGATCGGCGCGCGCGACACGTCCGGCGCCCCGCTCGACCTGACCGTGGCGCGCGACCTGCTCACCGTCCTGCCGCCCGAACGCACCGTCGGGCCGATGGCGTACCGCGTCCGGCCGACGCGCGGCGACGAGGGCCTGCACATCGCCGCCGCGCCCGCCTTCCAGCCCGAGGAACGCGGCCCGTACGGGCGGCGGGTGCTGCGCGAGCACCGCTACCCGGTGTGGCGGCGCCGCCCGCTGCGCGACCTCGTCCTGTTCGAGAGCTACTTCGGCTGGCAGGCGTCCTGCAACCCGCGCGCGATCTGCGACGAGTTCCGCCGCCGCGACACCGGCCACGACCTCGTCTGGGTGCGCGGCGACCGCCCGTTCCCCGCCCCGCCCGGCACGCGGACCGTGCAGCGGTTCTCCGCCGAGTACTACGAGCTGACCGCGACGGCCCGCCTCATCGTCAACAACGTCGCGCAGCCGCCCTGCTACCGTCCCCGCGACGGCCAGCGCTACGTGCAGACCTGGCACGGGACGCCGCTGAAGAAGGTCGGCTTCGACACCGACTGGACGCGCGGCGAACGCCGCGACCAGCGCTACCGCGAGCTGGCGCACGACGTCGCCCGCTGGGACCTGCTCATCACCCAGAACCCGTTCAGCACCCGGGAACTGGCCCGCGCGTTCCGCTACGACGGCGAGATCCTGGAGAGCGGCTACCCGCGCAACGACGCCGCCCACCACCCCGACACCCGCGACGCGCTCCGCGCCGACGTCCGCCGCCGCCTCGGCATCCCGGACGGCAAACGCGCCGTCCTGTTCGCCCCGACCTGGCGCGACCACCTCCAGACCGACCGCCACGGCCTCGCCGTCCACCACCTGGGCCTGGACCTGGAACGAGCGGCGTCGGCCCTGGCCCACGACACCGTCCTGCTGCTCCGCTCCCACCACCTGCTGAACACCGAGCCGCTACCGTCCCTGCCGGGCTTCCTGGTAGACGTCTCGGACCACCCCGACATCACCGCCCTCTACGCGGCCTCGGACGCCCTGATCACCGACTACTCATCCGCGATGTGCGACTTCGCGGGCCTACGCCGCCCGATCCTCCTGTACACCCCGGACATCACCGACTACCAGACGTCCGTCCGCGGCCTGACCCTGAACCTGACCGAACAAGCCCCCGGCCCCCTCTACACCAAGGGAGACGACCTAATCGAAGCCCTAACCGACCTAGACGCCGTAGCGACCTCCTCCAAACACCGCCTCCACACCTTCGCCACCACCTACGCCCCCCACGACGACGGCCAAGCCACCACCCGCGTCGTGAACCACCTACTCACCTAAGACCCCCAGCACCCCCTTCAACGCACAAACCAACAACCCCACACCACACAAAGCCCCATGCCACACCCACCCAAAACGTTGCCCCTCTCAGGGGCGATGGGGACGCCAGCGGCGCCGGGCGAACCCTGGCGAAGATGACGTTGCGACCCCTCTCAGGGGCGATGGGGACGCGAGCGGCGCGGGCTACAGACCGCCGGCGCCCTTGCGTTGCGACCCCTCGTAGGGGCGATGGGGACTTCGGCCTCCCGGCCGGGCGCCAGCACGTCGAGCGTGTTGCGACCCCTCGTAGGGGCGATGGGGACATGGCCATCGCGCCGGGAACCTACGCGTGCGTGATCAGTTGCGACCCCTCGTAGGGGCGATGGGGACCGACTCATCCGCCACATCGCCCGCGGCGTCCACCAGTTGCGACCCCTCGTAGGGGCGATGGGGACCCCACGGTAAAGTCGCAGCTCAACCACCCGCGAAACCGCAAGTTCTCGTGGCAGTTTTCAGCGACCCTCCGGTCGTGTCGCAAACCCCGGTGTGTCGCTGAAATCCGGAGCTCAAGTCCGTGCTCAGCGTACGCCGGTCAGGATGGCTTCGGGTCACCATGTCCGCAATGGGGCCTCGCCTGAAGCGCCACCCAGGCGCCGACGCGCACCCGACAGTCCGACGACCCGTCCGCCACAAGCATCACCGACGAGCCAGCATCCACGCGACTGACTTGTAAGGTCGCGCCATGCAGACTGGTCGCCCCCTCCGAGAGCCGAAAGCACCCGAGATCCCCACGTCCCTGACACCGGCGACCGCCGCCGACACCGAGCTGGTCCACGACGGGAAGTACCTCTCGCTCGCCTACGGCCCGGTGACGATCACCGCCGAAGACGTGGAGGACCCCGACTTCGAGCGCTGCCGGTTCGAACAGACCTACCTGCCCGCGATCGTCCTGCACCGTGCCGGGTTCGCCGACGTGGAATTCACCGGATGCGACATGGCGAACGCCCGCCTGTTCAACTCACGGATGTTCAACGCTGCCGTCACCACCTGCCGGATGACCGGCCTCCAGCTCACCGAGGCCGGACTGCGCGACGTCACCTTCGAGGGCTGCCGCGCCGACCTGGCCAACTTCCGCTTCGCCCACCTGCGCGACGTGGTCTTCCGCGACTGCAACCTGTCCGAGGCCGGCTTCCAGAACGCCGAACTAACCCACGTCCGATTCGAGCGCTGCAAGCTCACAGCGACCCAATTCAGCAACGCCCGCATGAACAACGTGCACTTCTCCGCCTGCGACCTCAACGGCGTACGAGGCATCACCAGCTTCGCAGGCGCAACCGTCTCCAACAACGACGCCATGGGCCTACTGGACGCGATGGCATCAGCCCTGGGCATAACAATCGAGAACTAACCCACCGTCTCCCGGTTCCACCACCGCGAAGCCCAGCGTCTTAGGGATGGGCCGCATGACGGCCTACCGTAGGACCCCGGCAGCGCCGCTGCGGACGACTCCGACGACGACCAACCGCTCCTATAAACAGGTCAGGGCCTGTGTCGAGCACGCCTTCTTGCGCGACTGCCGCCTGAGAGGCGACGGCGTGCACCACGCGCTGCTCGGCATCGCGCGCCTGCACAACTCGGCCCTGGTGGGCTGAGAGGGCATTCTCTCGCTCCGACCACCATGTGCGGTTTTCGCTTGTCAGGCATGAGTCCCATCGGGGCGATGCCCCGAGCGTAAAGCGTTGCCGATGGACTACCAGGCGTTGGTGAGGAGCGGAGCGGTTGCCATGACGGGTCAGGGGGTGAGGGCGTACTCGATGAAGTGGCCGCAGACGGTGAAACCGAGGCGGCGGTAGACAGGTTCCCCGTCGGCGGATGCCTGTAGCACCACGGTCTCGTAGCCCGCGTCCCGGGCGGTGTGCAAAGCGGCCGCGGTGATGGTGCCGCCATAGCCGCGGCGGCGGTCGGTGGCGAGTGTGGCGATGTTGTAGATGCCGACGACGCCCGCGTGCAGGAAGACCTCGGCCGAGCAGACGGGACGGCCATCGACGTAGCCGACCAGATAGCGAGCGGGACAGTCGGCGGTGAGAGCCGAATCGGCGGCGTCGGCGAAGAACTGGCGCACCGTGGCGGCGGGCGGGTTCCAGTTCGCGGCGAGGACCGTGGCGTAGTCGGCAAGCTGTTCCGGAGTGATGGCCGGACGGATCTCCAGGCCGTCGACGTGTGCGTCGGGGAGGGGGTCGCGCAGGTCCTTCCACATGCCCGCCTCCGTTTCCGACGCCTCCAGGCCGGCGGCCCGAAGGTGCTCGGCGAGATCGTCCGGCGTGGAGGCGGGGCCCACCCACCAGGAGAAGGGGCGGCCGGTGGCGGCCAGGGTTCGGGCCGTCTCCGCAGCGCCTGCCGGGGCTGTGCCCGGCGTGAAGCGGGCCGTCGCGACGATGTTGAAGGTGTCGTCGTCGAGACCACTGTCGGCTATGAGCAGGTCGCCGGTCTCGGTGACGGACGCGCCCTTCAGGGTTCGATGCAGGTGGCAGGCGTGCTCGGCGAGATTCTGCTCCATCGCGAGCGGAAGTTCGGATTCGTTGACGGACAGGATGTGCACGGACCTCATGATGAATCATCCCAGCGTGCCGTCTGGGAGGCTCGCAGGTGCTTTTCCGGGCCTGCGAACGGGCTGACCAGGAGCTGTCCGCTGAACCATGCCGACAGCACAGGCACGGTGTAACGGGTCGCGCGGCTAGCGCGCGAGCCTCGTGGCTCACGCCTCGGACGAGGCTCACCCAGGACGCCACAGTGCCCACACAACCACCCAGCCAGTTCCCCGCTGCCCGTCGGATCAGCTCTGACAGACCGGGCATGGTTTCGGGACGACCCCTAGGGTCGACGAGCCCAAACCAGCCACACTGCGAAGCCGGATGGCTATTCCTCGCGTGTGAAGCTCTGTCCTCAGCGCAACGGAAGCCGACGCAGAGGCGTTCGCGTCCTGACGAACGCGGCGCCGAACTGCTGCTCTTACGAATCCTCACCCAACGCGAGGAGAAAACGTGCATCGCCGTCGCTTCCGACGATTGGTTCGGCGGTCCGGCTAGGCATCGACCGAACGACAACTCTGCA
The DNA here is from genome assembly GCF_000374305.1 of Actinomadura flavalba DSM 45200. Classification (GTDB taxonomy): domain Bacteria; phylum Actinomycetota; class Actinomycetes; order Streptosporangiales; family Streptosporangiaceae; genus Spirillospora; species Spirillospora flavalba. Next base: position 245,617 of record NZ_KB894093.1, read on the forward strand.
CCGTGACGGTCGACCGCAGCATCTTCACACTGCGTGATCATCGAGACCGGCACCGAGTCCTATCGGCTCGTCCACACCTACGCCCGCCGAGCCCAGAACCCTGCCGACCCACGGCGCACCGATATTCAAGAGCGGTCTCACGCCCGGTGATGCGACACTCCCCGGATGACCGCCGATCCCGACGAATGGGACTACCTGCGAGGCCTTGAGCTACTCGCACGCGAACTCGTCGCTCGAGCAGACGATGAAGGCTGGCTCAGCTACGAGCCCGGACCCGACGACGCCACACCGCTCCAACGCACCATTAGCAAGATCGCCAAGTCGGCGCGGCACTACCACTTCGAAGGCGACGGCTGCCTCGACGAAGACCGACCATTCATCAGCCTCGGAGGTGCCGCGCTGATCAGACCTGAATCATTGCTCGGCCCCATCTACGAGCAACTCTGCCAGCTCTTGGGAGTTGCACCACGTTCCGAGGGATGGGCACTTTGGTACTCGTGGGACAACCGACAACGAGCCCACACCCTCGTTACCAATCGAATCGCCACCACCGAAGGACTCTTGGAGAACTGGTCCCGCGGCATCAGCACCAACCCGACAGCACCCGACCCCGCACACATCACCGCAGTGGTCCGTGGCTGGAGGGGACCCGTCATCCTCTCACCCGACCACGCCCGCGTTCTCGACCTCCCGCCCCGCACCTGATCCGCCTGACCGAGACCCGACAGGCGAGAGGCAAGCTCAATTTGGGATACCATCCCGCCAAGATCACTAATCGAAGTGAATACCCGCGCTAATCCAATGCGGCCATGCATTCTCCTGGTCAACCTGCCCGGGGCCGCCAGAAGTTGCCATCATGCCCGGCACCATGTTCACCAATAAGACTCGCGATGGCCACAGGCCCTTTAAGGCGATGATGCGCAACTCCAGATTGCCCGCGTTGCGCCGCCTTCCGCTGTGCGGTTCTCCTCTAGCAATCAGGACGGGACCATCGCTGCCGCGACGCTCCATCCCCCGCAGGGTGATCGGGACAGCGTAGGACGCCTCACTGCCGCCTCTGTGCCGTGACGCGACCCTCCCAGGGCGATGGGGACCCGGAGATCGTACTCGTAGTCGGTGCGAATCGCCCGGCTGCGACCCCTCCCAGGGCAATGGGGGGGCAGCGCTGTTCCGGTTCGCGTTACGACCCCTCGTAGGGGCGATGGGGACTCCACGGTAAAGGCGCAGCTCAGCCCAGGATTAGAGTCGTGGATTCTCGGTGTGTTCTTCAGCGAGCCGCCGGTTGTGAGGTCAGGCACCGATCCAGCCCATTCCCGTGCTGTTCGCCTGGCCGAGCCCCCAGGAATGGAGCGCCGACAACGTCTCCGGCGGCCCCGACACCGTGATCTCGACGCACGCGCCCGGCTTCCTGCCCCCGGCGCCGCGACTGCTCCCCACCGCGAACGACCGCTTCGCCCCGACCCATCCGACGCCCTCGACGCTGACGTCCGGATCGAGATTCACGGTCTCGGCCTTGCGGCGCAGATTGTTCTGCACGAACACTTCCCATTCGGGATCGCTTGGAAGGCACCATGCCTGCCGCGTCGTGCGCGTTCCGTGCTCGTCCCGGCCCGAACCCTTCATCACCACCGGCGTCTCGGTGCGGAACGTCGCCCGCCCGGACGGAAACGCCGGCGCGTCGACGGGCTGAATGTCGTCCACGATGAACGCCGTCGCGCCCCACGCGATCACCGGCATCGACGCGAGGGCAGCCGCCCACGCCTCAACGACGGCGAGCAACGGACTGCCCAGTTCGAGCACCCCCGGCCCCTCCGAGGGATAAGCGCCCCGGCGCTTCCGCGCGGCCGGGAACACCGGGGCGCCGTACCCGAACGGCACCATCCCGTGCGGACCCCAGCCCTTCTCGTGAATCACACTTCCCAGCTCAGGCGCACCCCGCTCCAGCAGCGCGTAACAGAGGGGACGACCGGGCGCCAGGACGTCGTCCCAGGGCAGCTCACGCGCACTCGTGTGGAAAGACACTCGCAATCGCATCTGACTCATTCCTCTCTATGTCCGGACGTGCGACGACGCTTCGATCAGTTCTCTCGTTACGCGCCGCGTGGACGCGGCCACCACTCACGTCCACGCACGGGCCGAAGCTAGCGCCCAGGGGCGACTTGTCGGTCTACTTCAACGAAAAACTGGATACTACGGACCGAGATGTCGGGCGATATACCGTTCCGAGCCCAACGCACCACGCCCCCTCCCAGCGGCATTCACCCGCGTACAGCGCGACCGGCCTCCGCGCTCGCCATGTACAGATGGACGAACGGTTTCAGCGACACGCCGGGGTCCACGACACGACCAGAGGCCCGCCGAAATCCGGCCAAGATCCGCCCACCTCACTCCACGCGCGAGCTGGTGCTTTACCCTGGGGTCCCCATCACCCCTTCGAGGGGTCGCAGCACGCTGTGGTGAGCGCCGTGCGGATGTATCCCCGCGTGCCCATCACCCCCTTCGAAGGCCGCAACGCGCGCAGTGCCCGGTTGATGCGGATGTAGCCCGCGTCCCCATCACCCCTTCGAGGGGCCGCAAAGTCTCGCTTTCTGGAGGGCGCCGTGCTTCTTATCGTGGGCGGGGACGGTGGAGGCGGTGGGGGTCGTCCATCTGGGTGGGGTGTCGGCTTGGGGGTTGAAGGACGGAGTCTCGGCATGGGGCGGGTCACGCTCGGTTCGGGCGGATGAGCGACTACGCGCGACGGGTTCGCGCGCGGCCGTACGGTCCTCGGGACGTCACGGCGGGAGGCGTGCTGGCGTTCTTTCATGGGCCTTTCGCGGTGCTGACCTTCGACGGGGGCGGGGGTGCGGTGACGGTGCGTGCCGCCGCCGACGTCGGTGACGGGGGCGCGTCCGGCCTTGTCGCGGTGCTGAGCGCCGCCGCCCGAGGGGAGGCCGCCGAGCTGGAGCGGCCCGATCGGCTCGCGGCGGACGGCGGCGCGGTGCCGGTCCGGTTGGGATGTGGTCCGTGCGGGGAGGGTGTCGCGTTCGACGTCCGGGTCGTCGGGCGTGGGGCGACGGTCGTGGTCAGCCTCGCCGAAGCCGGGCGGCTCGCGGCGGCGGCACGGCGCTGGGCGGCGGCGACGTCGCCGTGAGGCGTGCCGTCCACTCCAGGCCCGCCGCCGCGACGAGGCCGGCCAGCCTGCGGACGAACCGCCGCGCCGCCCGATCCCCGAGGCGCAACCGGTGGACGGCCGCCGCGACGGGGTCGCCGTGCCCCTCGATCCCGGCCGCGCACACCTCCGCGACGACCGCGCGATAGGCGGGCCGGACGACGAGGCGGCGGAGCGTCGCGCGGGCGTCGTCCCGGTCGGCGGACACCGTCTCCCACTCCCCCGGGTCGCTCGGTGCCGCCGGGACGACGCCGATGTTGGCCGCGTGGAAGCCCGGGTTCACCGCGTGCAGGCGCGAGAGCGCGGCTCCCTGCATCCGGGCGGCATCGCGCCGGGTGAGGCCGTGGCGCTCGCGCAGGTCGTCCGGAACGTCCAGGTCGGCAGCGCCGCGCCGGACGCGGAACACGGTCGCGACCAGCAGGTCGACCGCGACCGGGTCGGTGCGCAGCGGCGCCGCCCAGCCGGCCGTCCGCAGGTCGCGGTCCGGGCGGGCCGCCGCGCCGCGCGCGACCGCGTCCGCCCGTCGGACCCGCTCCTCCAGGTGCAGCAGCGGATAGTGGACGAGCTGGAACCGGGCGGCGCGCACCCACGCCGGTTCTTCCCCGGTCTCCGTCCGCAGCACCGATGCGAACGCGTCGGCGTTCTCGTCGGCGGCCTCCGGCGCGGTCAGGTGCGCGCAGACGACGGCCATCTCCCGCACGGCCGCGCCCTGCCCGGTGCGCGGAGGGTTCCCGGCGAGCGCCGCCCGCAACCGCGAGAACGATTTCATCAGCAGGTCGTCGGCGGTGGCGTCGCACTCGTCGCACCATCCGCCGCCCGGACCCCGGCAGGGCCGGACCGGATGCCGGGCGCGGCACAGCGCGGGACGCGCGGCGGCGCGCAGGGCCGGGCCGACCAGGACGTAGAAGGCCGGGAACGCGATCGCGTCGTCGAGATCGGCCAGATGGGCGACAGCCCGCATGCTGTTCCTCCTGAGGGGCACGAAGAACAGGCCGCGCTTCGGACGACGTCGCGAAACGGGCCTACCTCAGGAGGGCGCGGAGCCCTCGGAAACGCTCTCGGGCCGAGGCCGTCGAACGGACCTCCAGCATCCCACGGCCCCCAGCCCCGCGCCACGGTAATGACCGAAAAGCCGAAGATCCGCGCCGTGTTACTCGGCCGCCAGCCGGTCGAGCCGGACGCGCAGTTCCTCGAAGCGGACGAGAAGCCCCCGGTCGCCGGGTCCGGCGGCGCCCAGCTCACCGATCGCCCGGTGCAGGAGCGCCACCACCCGCGCGGGAGCCGGTGGCCGCGGCGACCGTTTCTCCACCCGGAGCCGGTCGAGCAGGTGGGCGTAGGGCGTCTCGTTGCGGAGGCCGTTCAGCGCGTGCAGGGCCCAATGACCACGGCGCAGGTCGTCCCACTGCCGCCAGCCGAACAGGCCGGGGCGCAGCGCTTCGACGGCCGTGTAGCAGGCGGGCCAGGGTTCGTCGGCCAGCACCTCGGCGATCAGCGTGAGGCGTTCCCGGGCCAGCGCCCGACGGGCGGACGGACCGGTCGCCGGACCCACCGCGCCGTACAGGTCGCCGTGCAGCCGGGCGGCGGCGTCGCGGACGGCGGTCAGGGCGGGCGAGCCGTTGGCGAGGAGCTGCCACGCCGTCCGCGTGTCGAGGCGCCGCATCGCCGCCGACGCCAGGCTGGCCAGCCGCGCGTCCATGCCGAGGCGGCACAGGCCGCGCCCGCCGTCGCGGATCACCGAGTGCAGGGCACGGTCGAGGCCGAGTTCGGAGACGCGCAGCGTGCAGGCGGCCTCCAGCGACCACTGCACGCCCGCCGCGACCATGGCGTTCACCATGACGGGCTTGCCGGTGTTGACGACGAGCAGCACCTCGTCCACGTCCCGCAGGCCGCCGTCGCGCAGGTCCGTCAGGAGCGCCGAGGTGATGCCCGCCGCGTCTGCGGGGCCGGTGGGGTAGGGGCCGAGCGTCTCGGCGTCGAGGGTGCCCGCCGGGGCGGTCGCCCGCGCGAACGTCACCCAGCGTCCGGCACGGTCCAGGGTCTCGTCGCTGGCCAGCAGGCGCAGCCGGACGCGGCCGGGCCGGGCGAGTCCGGCGCGCTGCCGGGCCGCCCAGTCGAGCACCTCGCGCACGGCGGCCAGCCCGCCTTCGTCGGCCGTGTCGTGCTCGGGCGTGAGCCCGACGCCGAGCAGGACGAGCACGTCACCGCTGCCGAGGACGGGCCACGGCCGGAGCCCCCTGTGCCGGAGCAGACGCGGCAGGAGATCGCTCTGCTCCCACTGGTCGGCGGCCCGCAGCAGCGGGCCGGGCAGCGGCCGGCGGTGCGCCTCGGGCGGCGCGAGATGCGCGGCGTGGGTGGTGGCGTCGGCGTAGAAGCCGACGAACTCGGTGTCGCGGACGAGTTCCACGGACGTGGCGGCGGGCGCGGGCGCCAGCCGGAGCCGTGCCGCCCTGATCAGGGCGGCGTCGCCGCGTTCGCCGCCGTCGCTGAGCCGGTCCGCCAGTTCGTCGAGGACGGCGCGCGCCGACGCGCCGATCAGCTCCGCCTCGCGCTTGGACAGCTTGGCGATCCGGTGGGTGAACCAGGCGCGCAGCAGCGAGTGGTCGAGGGCTTCGCCGCGCGCGAGCCGTTCGAAGAACGCGGCCTGGACGGTCGGCCACAGCTCGCCCAGCTTGCCGAGATCCCCGGCGGTGAGTTCAGGGCCGGGCCGGGCGGCCTTCGCCGGGCCGGTGTCGGCGCGCTGCCGGGCCGCGAGCAGCCGCCACAGGTCGGCGTTCGGAGGATCGACGGCGGCGAGTTCGGCCCAGAACCGGTGCCGCAGCAGCCAGGCGTGCAGCGTCGCGTCCGGGCGGACGAGGTCGGACAGCCGGTAGACGGCGGCCGGATCGTCCACCGGCAGCAGGCCCGACGGAACGCCCGTCTCGATGGCGGCGAGCAGGGCTCCGGCGCCGAGCGCGTAGGAGCCGGTGCCGGTCGTGACCAGGCACGCGCCGGGTGCCAGCGCGGTCAGCAGCGCCCGGGTCGGTTCGAGGGCGGCGTGCACGGTCGGCTGCGCGACCTCCAGGACGTGGACGCGGTCGGCGGGGAACCGCCGGCCGCACAGGCCGTCCGGGCCGCAGAGCAGGTCGCGCATGCGCCGCCCGTGCTCGGCGAACGGGCGGACGGTGGGGCCGTGCGTGTTGGTGGTGGCGAGCAGCAGCAGCCCGCCGACGTCGGTGTCGCCGAGACCGGCGAAGACCTTGTCCAGCGGTCGGCGGTCCCCCGGGCCGCCGTGCAGGTCGACGGGCGCGGGGGCGCGTGATCGGGGTGGCATGCCGAGGTCGCCGCCGCCGATCGGGTGGATCAGCAGCGTGTCAGTCGTCGGCGCGGTAGACGGGGAGATCGTCGTCCTCCGGGACGTGGGGGCGCGGGAGGGAACGGCCACGGCCACGGGCCATGGCGCCGTCCTTCATCTTCTCGTTGGCGGTGAACCAGGCGTAGGACTCGCCCGCCGGGCTCGGGGGCGTGCGGGCGTCGCCGTGCATGGCCTTGGTGCGGGTACGCGGGTAGTGGACGGGGAGTTCGCGGCCCCGGGCGGCGGCGCGGAAGGCCGCCTCGATCACCGTGAAGCCGGGCTGGTCGCGGGCCTCGGCCAGGAAGGCGTTCAGGCAGTGGTCGGCGGCGTCGACCGCCGGTGGCGGTGTGAGGAGCCGGTAGTACTCGGCCCATTCGCGGCGCGTGCCGAGGCGTGTTCCGGTGATCTTCAGATGGACGCTGCCGAAGCCCAGGGACTTGCCGAGGCCGAGCCGGTGGTGCTCGTCCTCGGGGAGGGTGAGCAGCCAGATCAGGGCGCCGAGTTCGACGGGGTGCAGGTCGCGGACGTCGAGGGTGAGGGTGAACTCGGTGTCCTGGGCGATCCAGCCCTGGATCGAGCGGTTCTGCTTGTCGCGCTGTTCGGCGCCGGTCGTCTGGAACGCCGTACCGTCGCGGTTCGCCTTCGGCCTGCCCGCGTCGTCGAGAACGGGTTCGCGGGGGCGACGGTACTCCCGGTAGAGGACGCCGCCGACGCGTTCCTGGGTGGAGCCGTCCGCGTTCCAGTACTCCGCGTTCTGGGCGGCGAGCCGGTGGTGCCAGTAGACCTTGCGGCCGCGCAGCGTCCGGCCGGGCGTCAAGTAGACGTCCTTCTTCTCGGTGCCCGGCGTGATCGGGCGGTCGGGTTTAGCCTCGTTGTCCGCCAGGTAGAAGCGCGCCTGCGCGGGTTTCGGCTGCGCGAGGATCGCCAGCGGCAGGCCCGGCCTCCCGAAGCGGACCACGGCGTCGGCGGGGTCGGCGCGGCAGGTGACGTCGCGGACGCGCAGCCGCCCCCGGTGCGCGGCGGGACGCGTGCCCGACCCGTCGCCCGCGACCCAGCCGAACACGCGGTCGGCCGGGGACAGGCCGTCGTAGCGGATCGCGGGCTCGACGCCCTCGGGTACCTGGGCCGCCGGTGCGGCGGCGGCCAGCTCGCGGGGGACGAGAACGGGATACAGGGCCTCGACCGTCCTCTTGTCCGGCAAGTACCCCCAGCAGAAACTGTCCGGGGCGAGGGTGCGCCGGTCGTCGCCGCCCTCCGTCCGGTGCGCGCTGACGTCCAGTGCGTCGTCGACCGCCACGGCCCGCTCCGCCGCGTGGTACCGCATGAGATCGTCCCATTGACGGCGCAGTTCGTCGGTCAGCTTGACCGTCCTCGGCTTCTCGGGCCGGACGAAGGCGCGTTCCTTGGTCTTGCCCTCCACGTTGCGGCCGGTGCGGAAGACGTACGCCTCCGTCCAGTGGCCGCCTGGCCTCCTCACCGTGTGCGGCTCGACGTCGGCGACCTCACCCTGCTTCAGCTCGATCCACACCCTGGCGCCGTGTTCGGGCGGGTGGGGCCACCTGATGTCACCCGGACCCCCGCCCGGCAGGTAGAAGGGCATCCAGTGCGACTCCCAGACTTCGAGCCGCCGGCCCTTGTCGATGACCCGGATGGGGTACATGTGCGCGGCGTCGGCGGCGGCGCGCCGCCAGGCGGGCCGTTCCTCGTGCCCGGTGAAGATCCCGAAGCGGGAGTTGGTGATGGTCTCGTACGCCGCGCGGAGCATGCCCTTCAACGCGGTGGCGGGCAGGTGGGGGCGGCCGTCGCGCAGGAGCACCGGGTACGTCCGGTGCCCGTCGGGGTTGACGGGGGTGGCCGCAGCCGTGTCGAGCAGCAGCAGCGGCGTCCGGACGGTGAGCGAGACGTCGATCTCGCCGGTCCAGTGGTCGTCGTGCAGGCGGCTGCCGGACGGCGGTGCGGCGTCCCCGAACGCTCCGGTGGCGTCCGTGCGCGGGAAGGCGGGCACGAACGTGTACGGGTTGAGGAACGTCTCCGGCGGCCCGGTCCGGTGCTGCGGAGCGCGCGCCTCGGCTCCACCCGGCCCCTTCTTCGCACCCGGCGGTGGCGGCTTCGGGCGCCGGAGGAGACCGGCCATGTCGTTGGGCGTCGCCTTCGTCGGTTCGCTCATGCCGTCTCCCGGCGCAGGTCCACCGGTTCGGACGGCGCGAGGCCGAGCAGCCGTTCCTCGACGACGGCGGCGTTGCCGTAGAGCGGGTCGCGTTCGATGTACTCGCGGGTCGTCAGGGCAGCGTGTCCCCCGGCGGCGATGACCGCCGGGACGCGCAGGCTGCCGATGCGCTCGGTGGTGAGCGTCGTCCAGCCGCCGGACTCGGTGACGGCCCTGCCCCACAGCAGGTACTCGCCGTCCACGACGCCGGAGACGTCGAGCTCGGGCAGCGGATCGAAGCCGGGCGGGAGCCCCGCCGGGTCCTCGGTGAGCGCCACCGCCGTGCCGCGTTCGTCGTCGGTCTCCTTCCAGCGCAGTTCGCAGCGCGCGTCGAACAGCCGCGCCTCGAAGACGCCGTCGGGCACGGCAGCGCGTGCCTCCGCCGTCGTCGTCACGACATACCGCCACGGGGTCGTCAGGAGCGCGAACCCGCCCGGCGCCGCGGCCAGCGCCTCGGTGAAGGTCAGTCCCTGCCGGTGGGCGCTGTACAGCCTCGTGCTCATCATTCGTCCTCCCCGAGGTAGTCGCGCCAGGCCCGCACCAGGCGCGGTGTGCCGAGCGCGGTCGCGAGGGACGTTCCGGCCGCCCAGCCGCCGCCCGAGATGTCCACCGAGGTGATCTCGACGTCTCCGAACCCGCGGTTCACCATGCCGCCGAGCGGCAACCGGCGGTTCTCCAGGTCGCGTAGCACGAGCATCAGCAGCGCCACGGCGCTGTCGCGGTAACACCCCAGCCGGGTGAGATCGACCGTGAGGCGGATCGGCTCCCAGTCCACGCCGTGCGGTTCGAGGACGCTGAACAGCAGGCTGTCGGCGGCGCCGCCGGTCCAGCGGTCGATGGCGACATGGTCGGCCTGGTCGAGGCCACGTCCGCTCAGCTCGTCCCGGACCGCGTCCGGCAGGGGCCGCTTGCCGTCGGGGACGGGCGCACCGTCCAGCGGCCCGTCCACGACCACGTTCCACGTCTCGGCCGGGATCGTGGTCTCGCTGACGCACTCGTGCGCGGTCAGCGCGCCCGCGCCCCACGGGAAGCAGTCTTTGTCGGGCTTCCCGTGGGGCGCGCCGAACAGGGCGCGGACGGCGTCCAGCTCGTCGAACTGCCGGGAGAACGCGTCGGAGTGGGCCTGTGCGGTGGCCGCAGCGGCCTCCGGGACCGGCGCGTTGTCGCCCCGGACGGTGCGTTCGATGAACTCGCCGTGGCTGCGCAGCGCGCCCTTGATGGAACTGCCGCTGAGCGTCAGGACGAGCGAGTCGCGTCCCGACGTCGTCGTCAGCGGCAGCGTCTTGACCATGGCGCCCTCGCCGGACGCGCGGACCATCACCGGCGACAGCGGGCGCCAGCCCAGCGTCACGGTCAGCAGCTCCCGCCGTTCGGGCAGGGCCGCGACCCCGGCGTCGCCCGGGACGTCGGCGAACGTCGCCGGCGTGCCGCCGAGGAACGCCAGCAGGCCCGCGACGCCGGTGAAGTCGTGCTCGTGGACGTCGAGCGGCGACGGCAGCAGCGTCACCACGCCGAGCCCCTTGCTCCCGGCCGCGCCCAGGGTGATCTCCTCGGCCCGCAGCGCCGCCAGCAGCAGGCGCAGCCGGGCGCGGTCCCGGTCGAGATCCCGTTCCGTCGTCTCGATGTCCAGGTCGAACGACAGGTAGCGGCCGGGCGGCACGACGGTGCGCGCGTACAGGATCGCCGAGGCGGCGGCACCGGTGACGCGGTCGATGCCCACGCCGTGCCGGACGGGCAGGCCGTTCCGGGAGATCGGTTCGCTCGGCAGCCCGTCGGCGTCGGTCCGCGTGGACGCGGCGATGATCGCGTCGCGGACGACGACGCGGCTGGCCCGGCCGCTGTTCGGCTCCCCGTCGACAGTGAAGCCCCACATGTCGTTGATCTTGTCGTTCGCGGGGCCGGAGGGGTCGGCGCCGCGCATCCAGGCGCGCAGTGCCCCGGCGAGGGCGGTCCCGGGCACGTAGACGTGGTCCTGCCCGTCCACCGCCACCGGCAGCGCCTCGGCGGGGTCGAGGGCGACGCCGCCGACGTGCAGCGGCGTCTCGGTCCGCAGCCAGCCCCGCAGGCGGAGCCGGTGCTGCATCGGGCGTCCCTTCATGAGCGGACCTCCTTGCCGTGGGCCTCCCGGCGGGTGCGGGCGGCGATGCAGGCGGTGAGCAGGGTGCGGCGCGCCTCGGCTCGCAGTTCGTCGGTCAGGGTGTCGTGGCCGTCCTTGGTCAGGCAGAGGTCGGCGCGGTCGGTGAAGCCGAGCTGGTCCCAGGCGTCCTGCCCGTCCGGCGCACCCTCGACGGCCCGTTCCGGTGGCCCGTCGATGAGCAGGGCGCGGACCCTCCTCGCGTCGTCCTTCCCCCAGCGCTCGGTGAGGGCGTCGATGCGGCGGCCCAGCAGGTCCGGGTCGTCGTCCAGGTGGTCGAAGAGGCGGCGGAGCGCGTTGAGGCGGGTCGGGGTCCAGGCGGCGAGATCCTTCAGGGGGCCGCCGGCGTCGGCGGCGCGCGCCTCGGCGCGGCGCCAGATCTCGGCCCGCCACGCCGCGCGTTCGATGACGCGGGCCTCGGCGTGGCCCGCCGCGCCTGGGCGCAGCCGCCTAGGGGCCGGTCGCGGGACCGGCGGGGGCGCGGCCGCCGCCACAGGTGCCGGTCCGCTGAGGAACGGGTCGTTGAGACGGATCTGCCCGAAGCCCTCGCCGCGCCGCTCACCGATGCCGGAACGCTCGACGGCGGTCAGCACCGCCGCGTCGGCCCGCCCTTCCGCCACGGTGAAGGTGAGGCAGCCGCCCGCCGCGAAGCCCAGCAGAACCGGCCTCGGCAGCCGCCAGCCGGTGTGCCAGGAGTCGGTGCGGGCCGTGTCATAGCCGGTCGGGACCAGGCCGGGTTCGGCGGGAAGCGGCGTGAGACGCAGTCCCCGGGCGCCCGCCGTGTTCAGCGCGTCGGTGAGGAGGCGGGCGAAGTCGTCCGGGTCGTCGCTGGGGGCGAGGCGGGCGTTGCGCACCAGGACGTCCGACACCAGCCAGACGCGCAGCTTCTGGCCCTCCTCCAACGGGGCGGCGGTACCGGGCGCGGCGTCCAGCGGCTCGGCGGCGGCCTTCGCGAACCCGTAGTCGTCCTTGCGGGACCGGCCGAGACGCCAGTCGCCGTTCAGCCTCTCGTGCCAGCCGGGGGCGAGGACGCCGGTGCGGACGCGGATCTCCGCCGCCAGCTCGGTCCCGGCCTCGATCGCCTCGTAGACGTAGACGCCGCCGTGCCGTTCGTCGGGCCGCTGCGTGGCGTCGTCGACGGTGTTGTGCATCCGCAGCGTGAAGCCAGGCGTCCGCACGTCCAGGGCACCGGTGCCGGACACGTAGCCGCGCCGCAGACGCTTGTAGACCTCGTCCTTCGGGAGCGGCTGCACCATGCGGTTGAGGTGCCTGGCGCCGTCGTCCTTGCCGCGTTCGAGGACGCGCGGGACGGGCAGGCCCGGCAGCCCGTCGACCGCGGGCGTCGCCGCCGAGACGACCAGATCCCCGTAGCGCGCCGCCGCCGCGGCCGGGCCCGCCGGGGCGAGCCTGCGCAACACCTCGCGCAGCAGCATCCAGCCGGGTGCGTGGTCGCGGCCCCGCACCAGGTTGCCGACCGTGCGGTCGTGGGCGAGCAGCGGCGTGACGAGCGTCAGCCGCAACACGACGCGTTCCCAGCCGTCACCGGCCTCGGCGCGCACGTCGCCGTCGGGCTCCGGCGGGGCCTCGGGCGCGGGCGGTTCCGCCGGGTTCGTCGCCCAGCGCTCCAGGTCCTCCGGCGTCTGCGGCATGCCGGGCGCCGTCAGGTCCAGGCGGCAGCGGCCCGCGCCGCGCCGCCGCTTGCCGCCGATGCCCTCCACCAGCCGGGCGCCCGCCCACAGCAGCGCGAACGCGCAGGCCAGCCGGTCGCCGGTGAGGGCGGCGGGCAGGTACGCGGTGCCGGTGAGGGCGACGCCGCCGCGCGCCATCTCGTCGAAGCGGAGCATGTCGTCCTGGGCGGCGCCCGTACGCGGGTCGTGGGCGATGCCCGGCTTGACGAACGTCACCGCCTCGCGGAGCCGGGGGTCGGCCGTGGACAGCAGCGCGCGGAACTCCTCGGGGAAACGCAGCGGGCCCTCGTAGCCGAGAACGGCGGGGCGCGGGGGCGCGGACGCGCGGCGGGGCGGTTCGTTCGCCTCCTTCGACGGGTTGGACCGTTCGGAACCGAAGACGTACTCGACCCAGTCGTGCCAGACGCCCGTGCCGCCGCCGTCGAGGGCGCGGGCGGCGATCTCGCAGCCGTCGCGCCACAGGCCGTTCAGCGTCTTGGCCGGGACGAACGGAAGGCCGTCGTCGTCGCGCTGCACCTGGCGGCTGAGCCTGCCGTGCTGCCCGGTTCCCGCGCCGATGTGCCAGTCGCTGAGCAGGCGCAGGGTGAGGGAGATCTGATGGGTCATGCGCGGTCTCCCGGCGTGAGGAAGGGGGCGGCGTTCAGGGCGTCGAGCAGGCCGGTGCGGTGCTCGTCGCCGTCCCGCCAGAAGAGCGACCCGTCCTCGGTGAGGGCGCGGACCTCGGGGGCGTCGCCGGACCAGACGGTGAGGGCGGCCAGCCGGGCGTCGGCGGCGGCGCGTCCCCGGAACAGTCCGGAGCGCAGGTCGTGCGCCTGCCCGGCCGAGATGGCCTTGCTGCCGTCCTCGCGTTCGCTCGTCAGCGCCGTGACGCGCCGTTCGAGGTCGCTCCAGTGGCGGCGCCGCGCCCAGCCTTCGCCCTCGGCCGCGCCGACGACGTAAGGCATCGCGGTGAGGTGGGTGCCCTCTTCCAGCGGGTTCTGGTTCTCGCGCAGCCGGGCCAGGTCGGCGTGGGCGCTCTCGTTGAGGACGTGGAACGACAGCGCGCTGCGGCTCTGGTCCAGCTCCCGTTTCACGGACTTGGCCTCGGCCGTCAGCTCCTCCGCGAGGTGGACGGCGCTGTGGAACGGGTACTGGCGCTTCACGACGGCGACGCCCGCGCACGCGCCCAGTCCCTGACGTCCCGCGGCCTCCAGTAGCCCGCCGACACCGGCTTTCTCCGCGGCCCGACGCGTGAACTCCGTCAGGTACCGGTGGGCGAAGTTCAGGGCGACCCGGCCGTCGCACACCACCGTGAGGTCGTCGCCGCCGAGGACGAGCGGGAGCACCGGCGGCACCTTCGTCAGGACGGGGAACCGGTCACCGCGCAGCCGGTCCACCGCGCTGCGGAACGCGTCGCGGGCGCACTCGTCCACCCCTTCGGACAGGCCGCGCAGGGCGTCCACATACTCGCGGGCGGTCGCACCCGCCATGATGTCGGCGAAGCCCTGGAAGACCTTGCCCATGCCGTTGCCGTCGGCGTGGACGACGGCGACCCAGTCCGCCGTGAAGTTCAGGTGGTCGACGACGCTCACCAGGTCGTTCCGGGCCGCCTCGGTGTCGGCCAGGCCCATCTTGTCGGTGAGGCGGGACAGCGCGGCGTCGAACGCCCGCAGCTTCGCCACGCTCGGCGCCGACCGCGCCTCCGGCGCCCGGTCGGGGCCGAATCGGACGGCGCGGTGCGCGGGCAGCCCGCTGGACCCGCACCGCGCCGCGATCGGCACGCCGGGGAACCGGAGCCTGGGCCCGCGCCGCCGCATCCGCGCCACCGCCAGCAGTTCCCGCGCCGCCGCGATGCCCCGATCGAGGGCCTCCCCCGTGCCCCACGGCACCGGCTCGGTGCCGACGACGCCGCACACGTCCAGGCCGGGCGCCTCGCGCAGCGCCGCCTCGGTGATGTCACCGACGAGCTTGACGGCGGCCTCCCGACCCGGCTCGTCGGCCCGCACGAGGAGCGTCACGCCGCCCGCATTGGCCGTCACCACCTCCGCACCCTGCGCCTCCACACGCCAGTCGCGACGCGGGTCGCCCGGCCCGTCGAGGGCCGCGAGCGCGGCGTCCAGCCAGCGGCCCTCGACACAGGTGATCAGGTGCGAGGCGCCGACGTTCTCGCGGCGCTTGTTCGAGCCGAAGATGTAGTTCTGGTTCCCCGCCGTGCTCAGCACGACCACGTACACGTCCAAGCCGGGTCCCCTCCCGTCTGCGACGACGATGTCCACCCGGTTCCTGATGGACGAACCCGCCGGACTCGATTCAGCGGCACATTACGGGCGCTCGACGGCCCCGGCCGGTCGCTCCACGGCAGAGCCGGTGTCCGAAAACGGCCGCCGGTCATCCGCGTTCACCGGGATAGGTGTCCAGGGCGCGATCCGCCGCGTCGGCAGCGGTGGGCAGCGCACGGCCCCGGCCCTCCTCGACCGCGCGCCGCGCGGTCTTCTCGTTGGCGGTGAACCAGGCGTAGGACTGGCCGCGCGGGTCGGGCGGCGTCGTGGGGGCGCCGCGCATCCCGGCGACGCGGACGCGCGGGTAGCGGACCGGGAGGTCGAGCCCGGCGGCGGCCGTCAGGAAGGCCGTCGTCGCCTGCGCCAGCATGGGGACGTCGCGGAGCAGCGCGGCGAACGTCGTGCGGGGCTCGTCCAGGGGCGCCGAAGCGGGAAGGTCCGCCGTCAGGGAACCGTAGTAGGCGGCCCACTGCTCGCCGGTGTGCAGGGACGTCGTGTCCGGGTCGAGGGTGAGGCGGACGCTGCCGAAGCCCAGGGGCTTGCCGAGGCCGAGGCGGTGGTAGTGGTGGTCGGGGAGTTCCAGGAGCCACAGGAGGGCGCCGAGTTCGGTGGCGTCCAGGTCGCGGACGTCCAGGGTGAACGTGAACTCGGTGCCCGCGTCGACCCAGCCGTGGACGGAGCGGTTCTGGTTGTCGCGCTGTTCGACGTTCCGCTTGGTGGCGAAGGCGCGGCGGTCGGGGGTGAGGCGGGGGTCGGCGTCGTTGCCGTTCGCGGCCTCGCGGGGGCGGCGGAACTCGCGGTAGTCGCGGCCGTTGACGGGACGTTGGGTGGGGTCGTCGGGGCCGTCCGGCTCGGACCAGTACGCGGGGTCGTCGGCGACGCGGGCGTGGTGCCAGTAGACCTTGCGGCCGCGCGGGACGGGCTTGCCGCCGAGGTAGGCGTCCTTCTTGCCGATGCCGTCGCGCAGGGGGCGGCCCTCGTCGGTCCCGACGTAGAAGCGGGCCTGGGACTTCTTCGGCTCACCGAGGATTGCCAGCGGCAGGCCGTCGCCGGCGAAGCGGGTGACGGACGCGTCGTCCCCGCACGTCACCGCGCCGACGCGCAGGCGGCCACGGTAGGCGGCGGGGCGGGTGCCCGAGCCGTCCGGGGCGACCCAGCCGAACACGCGGTCGGCCGGGGACAGTTCGTCCAGACGCGACGCCGGGTGCAGGCTCTTGGGCAGCGCGCGGGACGGGGCCTCGTTCGTCACGTCGCGGGGAATGGCGACCGGGTAGAGGCCGGACACCTTTCCGTTCCGCACGTGGGCGTAGCACAGGGCGCCCTTCTTGAGGACGCGGCGCGCGGGGTCCCACAGGTGCGGGCTCCACGCCAGTTCACCGATGGTGTCGGAGATGTGGTCGCCCGGCTTCGCGTCGTTCCGGCGCTTGAACAGCTCGTCGTCGGAATGCGCGGCTCGGTAGCTTCGCATGAGGGTGTTCCAGCGCGCGAAATGGCCGTGCAGCGTCTCGGTGCGTGGGTCCTCCTGGTTGAAGAAGACGCGCTCGTGCCGCTTGCCGATCGCGTTGCGGCCCGTGCTGAACACGATGCCCGCGACGACGGCCGTCGCGTCGTCCCCGAAGTCGTCCTGTGGTGGGGTGCCCTCGCCCAGCGGCACGAGCGCGCGCACCGTCCACGGTCCGGGGAAGGGCTTACCGTTCTTGCTCTCCATCCATCGGCGCCCGATGTACGCCTTCACGAGATCGCCGTGCCGGGGCGTACCGCCCGACGGGTAGCGGACGGGGTCGTCCACGAACGCGGGCAGCCGCGCCTGCTCGCAGTACTGGATCTCCACGCGGTCGGGCTTCTCGCTGACCGAGCGCACGCGCACGGGTCGCATGTCCGGGGCGTCGTCGGCCACGCGGCGCCAGCCCAGCGGCTCGTCGTGCCCGGTGAACACCCCGAACCGCGACCCGGTGACCGCCTCGTACGCCGACCGCAGCATCCCCTTCACCGACGTCGCGGGCATATGCGGCCGCCCGTCGCGGGCCAGCACCGGATACGCCAGGTGACCCTCGGTGCCGCTCTCCGCCTCGTACTTGCGGGCCGTGTCGAGCAGCAGCAGCGGTGTCCGGACGGTGAGGCGGACGCCGATCGTGCCCGTCCAGCGGTCGGGGCGCAGCCGGTCGTGGCCGGTGGGGGCGCCGTCGGCCAGTGCCTTCGGCAGCCGGTCGCGCGCGGCCGCCGGGACGAACGTGTACGGGTTCAGGAACGGCTCCAGCGGCGCCGGGCGGCGGGGCTGGTTGCGGCGTGGCGGCAAAGCGTCCTCCTCGGGTGCGGTTGCCCTGTACCGATGGACGACCCAAGCAGCCCCGGCCTCGCGGCGGAGCCGGTGACCGGAAGCGGACGAGTGACGGCCCGGGCGCCGTCCATCAGTACGTTGTGCAGCGCGAGACGACGGCACAGCGGAGGACCCATGAGCGCGGACGTAACGGCGACCCCGGCCCTGACGGTCGAGGGCGGGCCGTCCGGGCCGACGTCGGCGGGGCGGCGGATCGTCACCGACGGGACGTTCTGGATCACCCGGCCCTGACCGTCGAGGCCCTCCACGTCTTCGGCACAGGCGACCTGTCCCGCGCGGCCCTCGCGGTGGACCTCCAGGGCCGCGAGGAGACGTTCACCGGACCCGTCCGCGCGGCGTGCCGCGCCGCGGGCATCGGCAGCCTCCTGCACATCCGGCGGGCCGCCGACGGCAGACTCCCGGAGAACACGGCGACGTTCACCGCCGCCGTCGACCAGATCTGCCGCGCCTGGCTCGACGCCCGCCTCCCCGAACCGGCGCGAACCGGCCACCACGCGCTGTTCCTCTCCGGCCCCACCGCCATCGCGCTGGCCCTCGGCGCCCGCCTGGCCAACGTCCAGCCCGACCGCTGGACGATCTACAACTACGACGGCGCCTCCAGCACGTACGAGCCCTTCCCCCGCTCGCGACAGCTCTAGCTTCCAGGCCCGTCAGGAGGCGCTGAACGCCCCATGGGAACCCGCAGCGGGCGTGCACGTCCCGGTTCGGGCCGAGTCGGCCACCTCAACCCCTGGCCCACCCCGGATCGGGGAACATCCTCTGTGATCGGGTAGATTTCGGACGTCTTGTTAACCATCCCGGTAGGAATAGGTCTTGAGGCCCGAGTCTCCCTGCTGTGCGGCGGCGCGTCCGGCCGCCGTGCCCGCCGCGCCGCCGGTGCCGATCGCCCCGCCGAGCCGTGCTCCGGGCGGTGCGCCGCCGGGCCGCAAGGGGATGATCCGGTTGCCCGGTGGCACGTTCCGGATGGGCAACGACGACGAAACGGCCAACCCGGGGGACGGTGAGGGGCCGGTCCGGAGCGTCACCGTCGGACCGTTCCACATCGACGCGCACGCGGTGTCCAACGCCCGCTTCGCCGCCTTCGTCAAGGCCACCGGTCATGTCACCGACGCCGAGAAGTTCGGCTGGTCCTACGTCTTCGCGGGCCTCCTGCCGCCCGGCACGGCCCGCGCCCTCCCGGCCCCGGCGGGCACACCGTGGTGGCGCGGCGTCCCGGGCGCGACCTGGCGCTCCCCCGAGGGGCCGGACAGCACGGTCCGGGGACGCGAGCGGCATCCGGTCGTCCACGTGTCCTGGCACGACGCCGCCGCGTACGCAGCGTGGGCCGGACGCCGCCTGCCCACCGAGGCCGAGTGGGAGTACGCGGCGCGCGGCGGCCTCGACCAGGCCCGCTACCCGTGGGGCGACGAGCTGACGCCGCGCGGCCACTGGCGGTGCAACATCTGGCAGGGCGAGTTCCCGCACGTCGACACCGCCGAGGACGGCCACGCGGGCACCGCCCCCGTGGACGCGTACCGCCCCAACGCCTACGGCCTCTACAACACGGTCGGGAACGTCTGGGAGTGGGGCGGCGACTGGTGGACGGAGGGCGAGACGCGGGTGATGCGCGGCGGTTCGTACCTCTGCCACGACTCGTACTGCAACCGCTACCGCGTGTCCGCCCGGACCGCCAACACGCCGGACTCCTCCAGCGGCAACACCGGCTTCCGCTGCGCCGCCGACTGACCGGAAGGGACGCCGATGCCCTCGTCCGAACGCCCCAACGTCATGGTGATCCTCTGCGATGACCTGGGCTTCTCCGACATCGGCTGCTTCGGCGGCGAGATCCCGACGCCCGCCGTGGACGGGCTGGCCGAGCGCGGCGTCCGGATGACGCAGTTCTACAACACCGCCCGCTGCTCGCCGTCGCGCGCGTCGCTGCTGACGGGCCTGCACCCGCACCAGACGGGCATCGGCATCCTGACCGCCGACGACAGACCGGCGGGCTACGCGGGCACGTTGTCGGAGGACTGCGTCACGATCGCGGAGGTGCTGCGGGACGCCGGTTACGGCACCTACATGGCCGGCAAGTGGCACGTCTCCGGTCATACCGGCCGCATCGACGAGACCTGGCCGCTCGGGCGCGGGTTCGAGCGGTTCTTCGGCACGTGCAACGGCGGCGGCAGCTACTACTGGCCCGCCACCCTCGCCGAGGACGACGCGTTCCTCTCCTACGACGACCGGCCGGACGACTTCTACTTCACCGACGCGATCACCGCGAGGACGCAGCGGTACGTCCGCGAGCACGTCCGCGACCGGCCGCACGACCCGTTCTTCTGCTACGTCGCCTATACGGCGCCGCACTGGCCCCTGCACGCGCCGGAGGAACTGGTCGCGGCTCAGGCGGGCCGCTACGACGAGGGCTGGGACGTGGTGCGCGAGCGGCGCCGGGAACGCCAGCGGGAGGGCGGCTGGTTCGGCACGTCGTTCGAGGCCGCCCCGCGCGATCCGGAGGTGCCGCCGTGGGACGAGGCCCCGGACCGGGAGTGGCAGGCGCGGTGCATGGAGGTCTACGCGGCGCAGGTCGCGCGCATGGACGAGGGCATCGGCCACATCCTGGAGACGCTGCGGGAGACCGGCACCGAGGAGAACACGCTCGTGCTGTTCCTGTCCGACAACGGCGGGAGCGCGGAGGTCATCCCGGTCGGGCGGAACCGGCTGCCGTTCCCCCGGCGGACCCCGGACGGGCGGCCGATCGAGATCGGCAACACGCCGCAGACCCGGCCGGGCGCCGAGGAGACGTTCGTCAGTTACGGAAAGGCGTGGGCCAACGTCTCCAACACGCCGTTCCGCGAGTACAAGCACTGGGTCCACGAAGGCGGCATCGCGACGCCCCTGGTGGCGCGGTGGCCCGCTCGCCTGCCCCCCGGCCGTCTGGTCCACGATGCGCACCAACTGCCGGACATCATGGCCACCGTCCTGGAGGTCACGGGCGCGCACTATCCGCTCACCCGGGCGGGAACGCCCGTGCAGGCTCCGGAGGGCGCGAGCATGCTCGGCGGCTGGACGGGACAGGCCGCCGCCGCAGGCCGGTACCTGTTCTGGGAGCACGAGGGCAACGCCGCCTGCCGCCGCGACGACTGGAAGCTGGTCAAGCGGTATCCCGGTGCCTGGGAGCTGTACGACCTGCGCACCGACCGCGCCGAACTGCGCGACCTCGCGCTGGAGCGGCGGGAGATCGTCCGGGAGCTCGCGGACGCTTACCAGGCGTGGAGCGTCCGGGTCGGGGTGATCCCGCCCGAGGTGTGGCGGCCGCTGTACGAGCGGGAGTGAGGGGCGGGCGGCGCGCTCACCGGTGCCGTCCGTCGCTCGAAGCGCGGAAGTGGTCGAGGTCGAACACGACGGCCTCCGGCGTGTACTCGCCGCGCAGCCGGAGCAGCAGGTACCGCGCCGCCGACCGGACGCCGGGGTGCGCGGCGTCCGCCGCCGCGACGAGCCCGTCCTCCGCGAAGGCGGCGTCCCCGCCCAGGTACACCAGCGCGTTGAGGGCTTGCAGGCGGACCGGCGCGGGGTGCTCCGCCCCGAGGGCCCGCGCCAGGACGGCGGCGCCGCGCGGGCCGTCCACCGCGCGCCCGTACGCCTCGGCCGCCGCGATCCGGACGTGCGCCGACGGGTCGGCCAGCGCCGCCTCCAGCGCGGCGGCGGCCGGGGCGGCGTCCGGGCCGAGCATCAGCAGGCCCTGCGCCGCCCAGTACCGGATCACCTCGCGGGCGTCGGCGAGCGCCGCGACGAAGACGTCCAGGTTCGCCGGGTCGCGCGCGATCGCCGTCCCCGCGAGGGCCATGACCTCCGGCAGCGGGTACGCGCCCGGCTCCCGGCTCGGCGCGTACCCCTGGAGCGGTGACCCCTCGGGGATGAAGCCGTTGTCGTTGACCCGGAGAAGGTGCGCGTCGAGCAGGCCGCGCAGCGCCGCGAGCCGCCCGGCGTGGGCGGGGTCGGCGGCCAGGTCGTGCACCTCGTCGGGGTCGGCGGCCAGGTCGTACAGCTCCTCGGCGGGCTTGGGCGCAAAGAACCGGGCGGCCGGGCCGTCCAGCGTCCCGGCCAGGTGCGCGGCCTCCCACGCCTGGTAGCCGCGCGCCTGCCACATGTACGCCACGTGCTGCCCGTGCGGGCGGTGCGGGGCGTAGTTGCGCAGGTAGCGGTAGCGCCCGTCCCGTACGGTGCGGACGAAGTCGTACCGCTCGCCCATCCGGTCGCGGCCCCCGAACGCGACACCGGCGGGCGGCGCGGCGGCGCGGCCGAACAGCGGCCGGCCCTGCATGCTGGCGGGCACCGGGACGTCCGCGAGCGACAGCAGCGTCGGCGCGAGGTCGATGTGGCTCACGGCGGCGGCGACCCGCTCGCCGGGCCGCCACGGGGACAGGTGCGCGAACCGGGCGGGCACCCGGACGACGAGCGGCACCCGCAGTCCGTCGTCGTAGCAGAACCGTTTCGAGCGGGGGCCGACGCCGCCGTGGTCGGAGGAGTACAGCACGATCGTGTCCTCCCAGAGCCCGTCCTCCTCCAGCTCGGCGAGGAGCCCGGCGAAGACGCGGTCGGCCTTCTCGATCGCGGTGTGGTAGCGGGCCAGGTCGCCGGGCCGTGACCGGCGGCGTACACGCCGGTGATCAGGCTGAACCGGGACGGCGCGCAGACCGGGGCGGTGCAGAACGCCTGCTCGAACAGCACGCCCTCGCGGGCGAGCCGGTCGATCGCGGGCGTCCGCGCCAGGACGTCCCCGTACGCGGCGCCGTGCGGGGAGCAGTCCTCGCTCATCAGCCAGAGGATGTTGGGTCTCACCGGTCCGAGGTCTCCAGGTCGGTGGCCAGGTCGCGTAGCTGCCGCGCGGTCAGGTGGCCCGAGCGGGCCAGGTCGTACAGCGACAGCCCCGGCATCGCCGCCACCAGCTCGCTGTCCAGGACGAACGGGACGTGCCTCTCCAGGACGGGCCGCAGCGCCGTCCGGGCCAGATGCGGCAGCGGCCCGGTCAGCAGCCGGGCGGCGGGCAGTTCCTCGACGGCGGGCAGCGGTTCGGCGAGAGCCTCGGCCCGTTCGCGCTGCGCGGCGACGAGCAGGTGCGCGCGGGTGACGGGCTCGTCGCGGGGCAGGCCGAGCCGCCGGTACTGCGAGGCCGGGGCGTCGCTCTCGCGCAGCAGGCGCTGGAGCAGCGCCAGCATCCGCAGCTCGACCTCCTCGTCCACCAGCGGGCGCTCCTGGCCGGGATCGTCCGCCAGGTCGAACAGCAGCGTCCCGTGCAGCCACGGGTTCGACATCTGCGCCGACCCGGCCGCCGCGACGCGCATCGTCCGCAGCCCCTTGGTGAACGCCAGCGGCGCGGACGGCTCCCACCCGGCCAGTTCGCGGACCGCGAAGCGGGACCGCATGTGCGTCGGCATCAGCGTGTACTCCTCCAGCGGCGCGTTCGCGCGGTCGGCGGCGGCGCGCATGTACACGTACCGGCCGTCGGTGACGTTCACGTGCCCGCCGTGGATGCCGAACAGCGCGCCGTCGTGGACGGTCCGGTCGCTCTCCAGCACGTCCGCGAGGTCGCGGCCCTGCATGTCGGGCGTCGGTTCCAGGCCGAAGAAACCGAGGACGGTCGGGGCGATGTCGATGGTCTGCGCGAGCGCGCCGCGCCGGACGTCGCGTCCGGCGGTGCGCGGGTCCCAGACGAACATCGGCAGGTGCACGAGTTCGTTGAACCACGGCATCACCGACTTGGCCCACCAGCCGTGCTCACCGAGCAGGAAACCGTGGTCGGTGTTGACGATCAGCAGGGTGTCGTCCCACAGCCCGTGCCGGTCCATGGCGTCCAGCACCCGCCCCAGCGAGCGGTCGCACATCGACACCAGCGCGGCGTACTCGTTGCGCGCCCGCCGGACGGTGCCGGCGGGCTCGACGGTCCTGGCGTAGGGCGGCCAGTCGAACCGGGGGCCGGGGTCGTCGCCGTACTTCTTGCGGTAGTCGTCGTTGTTGGTGAAGAACGGCTCGTGCGGGTCGAACATCTCGATCTGCACCAGCCACCGGTCGGCGTCGGCGTTGGTGTCGATGAAGTGCACGCCCGCGTCGACGGTGAGCGTCTGGGAGTGCTCGGCCTCGGTGGGCATGTACCGGCGGTTGACCTCGTCCTGGCTCTCCATCCGCGCCCGCTGACCGGCGGGCGGCCGGTCGGTGACCACGCCCTTCCACGGGTCGCCCTCCTGGCCGCGGAAGAACTCCCAGGTCGAGTAGCGGGTGTGGTAGGTCGCGCCGCCGTCCTCCCAGTAGTGCGGATGGTCGGACGCCAGGTGGGTGTGCACCCCGGCGTCGCGCAGCAGTTGCGGCATCGAGTCGTCGAACGGCTCCAGCGGTCCCCAGCTTCGGTGCAGGAAGTTGTACCGGCCGGTGTGCAGCTCGCGCCGGGCGGGCATGCACGGCATCGACCCGGCGTAGAAGTTGTCGAACGTCACGGCCCGCCGCGCGAGCCGGGCGAAGTTGGGCGCGTCGACGAACGTGTCCCGCGCGTACGGCGACAGCAGGTGCCGGTTCAGGCTGTCGAACATGACGATGATCGCCTTCACGGCCGGGCTCCCTCGGTCGAGCGCAGCCGCCGCCGCGCCTCGCGGCGTTCGCGCTGGGCCTGCGGGTCGGGCAGCGGTGCCGCCAGGAACAGCTTCTGCGTGTACGGATGTTGCGGGTCGTCGGCCACCCGGCGCGTCTCGCCGGACTCCACGATCTCCCCGGCCCGCATCACCGCGACGCGGTGGCTGAGGTGTCGGACGACCGCCAGGTCGTGCGAGACGAACAGGTAGGCGACCCCGGTGCGCTCCTGGATCTCCCGGAACAGGCCGAGCACCCGCGCCTGGGTGGACAGGTCCAGCGCCGAGACGGGCTCGTCGCACACGATCAGCGCCGGATCGAGCGCCAGCGCCCGCGCGATCGCGACGCGCTGCCGCTGGCCGCCGGAGAACTCGCGGGGCAGCCGCCGTCCGGCGTCGGCGGGAAGGTGGACTTGGTCCAGCAGGTCCCGAACGCGGCGGCGCGCTTCGTCGGGCGGGACGCGTTGCGCCAGCAGCGGTTCGACCAGGATGCGTTCGATCACCAGGGACGGGTTCAGCGACGTGTACGGATCTTGGAAGACGACCTGGATCTGCGTGGCGAGCGCCCGCCGCGCGGACCGCGACAGCCGGCCGATCTCCCGTCCCCGGAAGCGGACCGAGCCGGACGTCACCGGCGCCAGGCCGAGCACCGCACGGCCGAACGTCGTCTTGCCCGACCCGGACTCCCCGACCAGGCCGACGGTCTCTCCGGCGTCGACGTCCAGGCCGACGCCGTGCAGCGCCCGGAACGGCGCCCGGCGCAGGCCCTTGACCGGGTACTCCACGACGAGGTCCCGGACGCGCAGCAGCGATTCGGTCATGCCCGCTCCCCCGTCGCCACGACGGCGTCGAACAGCGCGCGCGTGTACGCGTGCCGCGGCTCCGCGAAGATCGCGTCGACGGGGCCGGTCTCCACGACGCGGCCGTGCCGCATGACCGACACCCGGTCGCACAGGTCCGCCACCACACCGAAGTCGTGGGTCACCAGCAGCACCCCCATTCCGAGGTCGTCGCGCAGGTCGCGCAGCAGGTCGAGCACCTCGGCCTGGACGGTGACGTCCAGGGCGGTGGTGGGCTCGTCGGCGATGAGCAGTCGCGGTTCGCAGGCGACCGCGCCCGCGATCAGCACCCGCTGCGCCATGCCCCCGGAGATCTCGTGCGGGTAGGCGTCGAACGTCCGCGCCGGGTCCGCGATGCCGACGCGTTCCAGCAGTTCCAGCGCCCGCGTGCGGGCCTTGGCCCGGCCGTGCCCCAGGTGCGCCCGGATCGGCTCGACGAGCTGGCTCCCGACCGTGAAGCTCGGGTCCAGGTTGCTCATCGGCTCCTGCGGGACGTACCCGATCGCGCCGCCGCGCAGCCGGGTCAGCCGCGCGGCGGGCAGCCCGGACAGCTCGGTCCCGTCGAACACGATCGCGCCGGACGTCCGGGCTCCGGCGGGCAGCAGGCGCAGGATCGAGAAGGCCGTCTGCGTCTTGCCGGAACCGGACTCACCGATCAGGCCGTGCACCTCGCCTGCGCGGACCGACAGCGACACCTCGTCCACGACCCGCCGGGCCGGGCCGTCGGGGCGCGGATAGGCGACCACCAGGTCGCGGACGTCCAGCAGCGCCGCGCCGCCGGGGGGCTCGTCGTGCGTCAGGACCGGCTCCTTCGCCGCGGCGTCGGCGGCGTCCTCGGCGCGGGCGGTCCTGCGGCGGGGCCGCCCGGTGCGCTCCAGGGCGTCGCGCAGCGCGTTGGACAGCAGCGTCAGCGCGACGCACGTCGTCCCGATCGCCAGGCTCGGCCAGGCCACCGCGAGCGGCGCGACGTAGATGTTGGCGAACGCGTCGTTGAGCATCCCGCCCCACGTCGCCACCGACGGATCGCCCAGCCCGAGGAACGTGATCCCGGACTGCAACGCGATCGCGCCGCTGCCGACGGCCGCCGCCACGATGATCGCCGGTGCCCGCACGACGGTGAGCACGTGCCGGCCGATGATCCGCGCGTCGCTCAGGCCCGCCACCCGCGCGGCGTCGATGTACAGTTCGTGCCGCACCCCCGACACGGCCGCGTAGACGACGCGGTAGAAGGCCGGGGACAGCAGCACTCCGAAGATCGCCATGGTCGTCCACGGCGACGGCCCGACGACGGCCCGCAGCGCCAGCAGCGCGACGATGCCCGGCAGCGCCATGATCAGGCTCGCGGCCCAGGTGCCGGCGGTCTCGGTCCAGCCGCCGTAGTACCCGGCCACGAGCCCGGCGCCGATCCCGAGCACGGCCGCGACGAGCAGGGTCAGCGCGGCGCCCGCCAGCGAGATCTGCGAGGCGTGCAGCAGCCGGGACAGGATGTCGCGGCCCGAACCGTCCGCGCCGAGCAGGTGCGACGCGGACGGTCCGGCCAGGATGTCCCCGGCCGAGGGCTCGTCGGGGTCGTGCGGGGAGATCCACCGGGCGAGCGCGGCGGCCACGATCACGAGCGCGAGCCACCCGAGCGCGACCACGCCGAGCGGGTCGCGCAGGAGACGGCGCAGACCGCCGGACAGCGCGGCGGGAGGCACCGCGGCCGGGGCCACGAGGGCGGGTTCACTCATCCGAGACGCACCTTCGGGTTCAGCCAGCCCTGGAGCAGGTCGATCAGCAGGTTCAGCACGACCACCAGCACGGCGGAGACCACCACCAGCCCCATCACCAGCGGGACGTCCCCCTGCCCGGTAGCGGTGACGGCGACCTGCCCCAGGCCCGGGATGGCGAAGACCTGTTCGATGATCACCGCGCCGCCGAGCAGCCCGACCACCTGCACGCCCAGGAACGACAGCGCGGGCCCGGCGGCGTTGCGCAGCGCGTGCCGGTAGACGACCCGGGCCTCGGAGAGGCCACGGCTGCGCAGGGTGCGGACGTAGTCCCGGCCGAGCTCGTCGACGACGGCGCCGCGCACCTGCTGGACGACGCCGGAGACGCCGTGCACGGCCAGCGCCAGCACCGGCAGGGTGATGGACGACAGCCACAGTCCCGGCGACTCGGCGAACCGGGTGTACCCGGTCGGCCGGAACCAGTGCAGCGAGATCGCGAAGACCAGCACCAGGCCGAGCGAGATCAGGAAGTTCGGGACGGCGTGCCCCAGCACCCCCGCGACCTGCACGACCCGGTCCACCCAGCCGCCGCGCGTCGCCGCCACGACACCGAGCACGGTGGCGAAGACGACGGTGAGCAGTGTGGAGCCGATCACCAGGCTGACGGTCACCGACAGCCTGCTCAGGATCGCCGCGCCGACGTCCTGTCCGTTGAACCACGAGGTGCCGAGGTCGCCGTGGACCGCTCCAGACAGCCAGTGCGCGAACTGGGTCACGATCGGCCGGTCCAGCCCCAGCTCCCGTTCCTTGGCCCGGACCGCGGCCTCGTCGGCCTCCTCGCCGAGCAGTTGCCGGGCGATGTCGTCGCCCGCGCCGAGGTAGAGCAGGAAGAAGGTCAGGGTGGTGAGCGCCGCCACGAGGACGACGCCCGAACCGAGCCTGCGCGCGATGAACCGGTACATGTCAGGGCCTGGGGGTGATGTTCCACAGGTACGGGTAGGCGTTGTTCTGCTGCGGTACGGCGGTGGTGTTCCGGTCCACGGCGAAGCCCATGTGCGGCCGGTACCAGGGCGCGAACCACGCCTGCTCGACGATGTACGCGTTCAACTCCTTCCCGGCCGCCGCCGCCTCGGCGGGCGAGCCGGTCTGGATCTTGCGGGAGAGCGCGGCGACGGTCGCGTCCTCGGTGCGGAACGGGTTCCAGGTGGCGTGCGGCAGCAGCTTGAAGTTGGCGACGTGCCAGGCCGTCGGGTCCGCCTGGAGCGGAAGGCCGGCCACCACCGAGTACTTCGCCTTGGCGACGTTCCCGAGAAAGCTGTTCTGCGGCTCGTTCACGTACTTCACGGTGATGCCCACCGCGCCGAGCTGCTGCTTGGTCAGGTCGTACAGCACCGTGCTCACGCTCGGCACCTGCGGGATCGTCAGCGTGAACCCGTTCGCGTGGCCGGCGTCCGTGAGCAGTTGCCGGGCCTTGGCGGGGTCGTAGGGGTACCGGTCGTCCAGCGCCGGGTCGTAGGAGTCCTTGTCGATGACCTTGAAGATCTGCGTGGTCGGGGTGCCGAGCCCCTTGCCGATGGCCTTCACCAGCGTCGGGCGGTCCATCGCGTGGTTGATCGCCTGCCGGACCCGGACGTCCTTGAGCGCGGGCGTGATCTTGCCCGCGCGGTCGAACAGCAGCAGGCCGAGGAAGTTGATCTCCGAGGTCTTGACCTCGAACCCGGCCGCCTTGACCTGCTGCTGCACGCTCGCGTCCGGGACCGGAGCGCCGTCGACCTGCCCGCCGCGCACGGCGTTCACGGTCGCGGTGGGGGTCTGGTACACGTTGAGCGCGATGGAGGCGTAGTGCTGGTCGGCGGGCTTCCAGTAGTCCGGGTTCCGCTTGTACACGTACGTCGAGCCGATGACGGTCTTCGCGGTGTCCAGCACGTAGGGGCCCGTGCCGACCGGCCGGGTGTCGGCGTCCGGGGCGTCGAACGTCTTCGGGCTCGCCTGCAATCCGGCCACCCCGGCCAGGTAGGAGAGCAGCGCCGGGTTCGGCGCGGTCAGCGTGATGCGCAGGGTCGAGCCGTCCACCGCCTCGGCCGAACGCACCTCACGCAGGTAGGAGCGCAGGGTGGAGCTGCCGTCCCGGAACCGGGTGATGTTCCGAGCGGCCACACCCGCGTCGAACAACGTGCCGTCACTGAACTTCACGCCCGTGCGCAGCTTCAACGTCAGCACGGTCTTGTCCGCGTTGTACGACCACGCCGTCGCCAGGCCGGGCTCGATCTTCAGGTCCGGGTCCTGCCGGAGCAGGGTGTCGTAGACGGCCTGGTGGAAGGGCGCCTCGTTGGCCCAGGCCGCCTTGCCCGCCGCCAGCGACGCGGGGACGACCAGCGAACCCAGCTTGAGGGTGCCGGTGGCCCGCGCCCCGGTGGCGCCCTCGCCTCCCCCGGCGGTGTCCGCGCCGCCACAGCCCGCCAGGGCCAGGACCGAGCCGACGACCAGACCACCTGACAGGAGCTTGCCTACCGAAAACACGGGTCTTCCTCTCGTTCCATGAGATACCGAACCATATCGGTATGACATATAGACAAGAGAGGTGCCCGGGTGGGCATTCGTCACAACAAACGGCTGCCGGGCTGGGCACGCGCACAAGACCCCGGTTCAGGACGACGGGCAGGAGTGCCGGTACTCGGTCAGTCCCGGGTCGGCGGGAGCCGGGCAGAGGAACTGCTCGTAGCGCGCGTCGTCGTCGACGAACCGCTTCAGCCAGGCGACCGTCAGCGCGCCGATGAGCGGGTCCTCACGGACGAACGTCCCGTGGTCGGCGCCGGCGCTCTCGGCGTACGCGCGCTCGCGGGCGCCGGTGAGGCTCCGGTAGATCGGTTCGGCGTGCGTGCCGACCGGGGCGACGTCGTCCGACGTTCCGCCCTGGACGAGGGTGGGCACGGTGATGCCCGACCAGTTCTTGATCGAGTGCCAGGGCGCGAGCGGGACGGCGGCCTTGAGGCCCGGCCGCGTCCACGCGGCGTACAGCGACCCGCCGCCGCCCATCGAGTGCCCGGTCACAGCGAGGCGCTGCGGGTCGAGACGCTGCCGGACGGCGGCGGGCGACTTGGCGGTCAGGTAGTCCAGCGCCGCCAGGAGCTGCTTGCCGCGCGCGGTGGGCTGGTCGGAGCGGCCCTTGGTGGCGATGGTGATGACGACGAACCCCTGCGAGGCCAGGCGCGGCCCCAGCCAGGCGACCGCCTTCTCCGCACTGTTGTAGCCCGGGACGGCGGCGACGCCGCCGAACCCGCCCTGCTCGGGGTAGCGGACTCCCATCTTCACATTTCAAGTAGGAAGAGACGGAAATAATCCTGTTTCACGAAGGCACCCCCGTCAACGCCCCAGCACCACCCCACCTGTGATCTCCACCGCAGAGCCGGACGGCACCAGGACTCTCGCGAGAACACGAAAAAGGCCGGTCTCTCTTCAGAGAACCGGCCCTTTGATCTGCGGTGGAGCTGAGGGGATTTGAACCCCTGACCCCCTCGATGCGAACGAGGTGCGCTACCGGACTGCGCTACAGCCCCGCGGACTCGATTAGGTTAGCAGGGTTTCGCGGGTGGTCGGGAATCATTCGCCCACGGCACGGCGGTCGGCGGCGTACTGGTCGAAGACCTCTTCCTCGTCGTGCCGGACGAGTTCGATGATCTCGGCTTCGGGGGCCTCGGCGGCGATGCGGCGGGCCTCGGCGGCGGCCTCGCGGGCGCGGGCGCGGGCCGCGAGGTACTCGCGGTGGCGGGCGGCGTCCATGCCGACGGCGACGCGCAGGAGCGCGAGGTGGCCCGCCAGCGGGAGGACGGTCGGCGCGATCGACCACCAGGGCGCGACACCGGCCGCCGTGAGGACGACCGACGTCAGGCACAGCAGCGACAGCCCCGCCGTGCGGCGCCGGCGGCGGGCGATCACGGTCGCGCGGGTCACCGGGCGGCGCAGCTCGGGCACGGGGACGTCGAGCGGTTCCTCGACGACCTCCGGGGCGGGCGGGACGTCCGCCGGGACGGGAGCCGCCAGCGGCATTTCCGGCGCGTCGACTTCGTCGGTTTCGGCCCCGCGCCGGGGCCGGAAGCGCGATACTGCGGAGGAGTCGGTGTCGCGCCGGAGCCACATCGGCACGAGGACGATCGCCCAGACGGCGACGATCGCCAGGTACAGCACGGCGCTGCTCACGCTCTCACCACCCCTCGGTGGAGGCGCCCCCGGGCGCACTGAGACGACAGGCCGACTTTCGGCGCGCGCACGTGCATTGGGAGCGAGGTCACGCCCCGCACGGTACGAGCCGGTGTCAGAGGTTGACGAGCATAAAGGGCGGTGTGTCGCGAGATAGATCTTTCGGTTACTCTCCGTTTGCCGAGTCTTCTCGACCGCAGGAAAGTTACATGGACTCGCCGGTAAACCGAACGGGTGGTCAGGGCGACGACGAGCGAGGGTAAGCCCGCTTGCGTTCGGCGAGCCACCGGGCCCGCAGGCCGCCCGGCACGTCCTCGACGGTCAGCGCGTAGCAGATGTGATCGCGCCACGCGCCGTCGATGTGCAGATGCCGACGTCGAATTCCCTCTTCCCTGAACCCGAGTTTCTCCACGACGCGTCGGCTGGCGGTGTTCTCGGGCCGGATGTTGGCCTCCAGGCGGTGCAGCCCGACGGCGAAGAAGCAGTGGTCGGCGGCGAGCGCGACGGCCATCGGGATGACGCCGCGTCCGGCGACCTGGCGGTCCACCCAGTAGCCGATCTGCGCGGAACGCGCCGAACCCCACACGATCGCGCCGATCGTGAGCTGCCCGGCGAAACGGCCTTCGTAGGTGACGACCCAGGGCAGCGCGAGCCCCTGCCGCGCCTCGCGCCGCATCGTGTGGACCATGCTGAAGTAGGGGCCGAGGCCGCTGCGGAACAGCGGCGTCTCGGGGTTGGTGGGCTCCCAGGGCCGGAGCCAGTCGGCGTTCCGCACGCGAAGATCGCGCCATACGGCCGAATCACGGTGTTTCAGCGGGCGCAGCCCCACCGGCCCCTCGGTCAGGGTGACCGGCCAACCCCGCAAGCGTTCCACGGTCCCATGATTCCCTGGTCGGAGCCTCGGACGCCATCAATTCTCGCGCACTTTCGCGCCGGGCGCCGTGCGCGCGTCCTCGCCGTCGGCCAGCACGCCGAGCAGGCGGGCCGCTTCGGCGGCCATGGCGGCGCGCGCGGGACGCAGATAGCCGCGCGTGTCGACGAGCGCGGGATCGGCGGCGAGCGCGTCGCGGACGGCGGCGGTGAACACCTTGTTGAGCTGCGTCGCGATGTTGATCTTGCGCATTCCGGCGGCGACGGCGGCGGTGAGCAGCCGGTCGGGCACGCCGGACGACCCGTGCAGCACGAGCGGGACGGGCACGTCCGCCGCCAGCGCGGCGATGAGACCGAGGTCCAGGACGGCGTCGCGGGTCAGCATCGCGTGGGAGGTGCCGACGGCGACGGCGAGCGCGTCCACGCCCGTCGCGGCGACGTAGGCGACGGCCTCGGCGGGCCGCGTGCGCGCGCCGGGCGCGTGGACGCCGTCCTTCCCGCCGACCTCGCCCAGTTCGGCCTCGACCCACACGCCGCGCTCGTGGCACCAGGCCGCGACCTCGGCGGTGGCGGCGACGTTCTCCCCGTACGGCAGCGTGGACGCGTCGAACATCACCGACCCCGCCCCCAGCTCGACGGCCGCGCGGACGAGGTCGGCCGACGTCACGTGGTCGAGGTGCACCGCGACCGGCACCGGTGCGGCGCTCGCGGCGGCCACGGCGGCGGCGAGCAGCGGCGCGACGCCGCCGTGGTAGCGGACGGTGTTCTCGCTGATCTGCACGACGACGGGCCGCCCGGCCCGCGCCGCGCCGTCGATGATCGCGGTGAGGTGGTCGAGCTGCACGGCGTTGAAGGCGCCGACGGCCCAGTGCGCGGCGAGCAGCGCGCCGGTCGTCACGAGGGGCATGGGTCTCCCTGCACACGGATCTGGGGAAGGAGGCGGGCATACAGGTCGAGGTCGGCGTCTCCGGCGACGGGGGACGCCACGGCGGCGGCCGAGAGCGCGACGGCGTGCCGCAGCAGCTCGGGCCACGCGTCGCCGCGCGCCAGCGACCGCGCCATCGCGGCGACGGCGGCGTCCCCGGCGCCGGTCGGGTTGCCCGGGACGGGCGCGGGCGGCGCCGCCCGCCACGTCCCCTCGGGCGTCACGGCCAGCACGCCGTCCGCGCCGAGCGAGACGACGACCGCGCCGCAGCCCGCGTCCAGCAGCCGCCGCGCTCCGTCGAGCGGCGCCGCCTCGCCCGTGGCCCGGCGCAGTTCCTCGGCGTTCGGCTTCACGACCGCCGGGCGGCCGCCGACGCCTCGGCGGAGGGCGTCGCCGTCCGCGTCGAGGACGACGGGGCGGCCGGTGGCGCGGGTCAGGAGGGCGAGGGCGTCCGGCGGGACGCCCGGCGGGAGGCTCCCGGCGAGGACGACGATCTCCGCGTCGGCGGCGAGGCGGGCGAAACGGCCGGTGAAGGCGGACCATTCGGCGCCGGTCACCACCGGGCCCGGTTCGTTGAAGACGGTCGCCGTGCCGTCCACGACCGTCATCGTCCGCCGTGATTCACCCCGGACCGGGACGAAGTCGTGCGGCAGCCCGGCGGCGTCGAGGTCGGCGCGGATGCGCCCGCCGGTCGCTCCCCCGGCGAATCCGGTGACCAGCACCGCGCTCCCCAGCGACGCCGCGACCCGCGCCGCGTTGACGCCCTTGCCCCCGGCCCGCTCGGCCACCGACGCCACGCGGTTCACCTCGCCCCACGCGACGCGCGGGAGCGTGTACGTGACGTCCAGCGCGGCGTTGAGCGTCACGGTGAGGATCACAGCCAGCGGCCGTTCCGCATCACCCGCGCCACCGCGAGGTCGTCGGTGAGCACGACGAGGTCGGCGCGCTTCGCGGGTTCGAGGGAGCCGATCCGGCCGGCGAGGCCGAGGGCGCGCGCGGGCGTCAGCGACGCGGCCCGCGCGGCCTGGGCGGGCGGGAGGCCGACGTCGAGGACGGTGCGGCGGAACGCGTCGGCCATCGTGATGGTGCTGCCCGCGATGGACGTCCCCCCGGCGAGCGTCGCGCGCCCGGCGCGGACCTCGACGTCCAGCGCGCCGAGCCGGTAGCGGCCGTCGCCCATCCCGGCGGCGCCCATCGCGTCGGTGATGAGCGCGACGCGGTCGGCCCCGGCGGCGTCGAACGCCAGCCGGACGACGTCGGGCGCGACGTGCACGCCGTCGTTGATCAGCTCGACGGTGACGCGCGGGTCGGTGAGCGCGGCGGTGATCGGCCCGCCCTCGCGGTGGTGCAGCGGGCGCATCGCGTTGAACAGGTGGGTGGCGACGCGGGCGCCCGCGTCGAACGCCTCGCGGCAGACCGCGCCGGACGCGTCGGTGTGCCCGACGGCCGCGAGGACGCCCGCCCCGGCGGCCGTTTTGATCAGCGCGAGCGCGCCGGGCAGTTCCGGCGCGATGGTGATCATGCGCAGCGCGCCGCGCGCGGCGGCGGACAACCGGTCGAACTCGGCCGGGTCGGGCGCGCGCAGCAGGGCCGGGTCGTGCGCGCCGCAGCGCGCCTCGGCGAGATAGGGGCCTTCGAGGTGGATTCCGGCGATGAGGTCGTCGGCGGCGAGATCGGCGAGGGCGCCGGTGGCGCGGAGCAGGTCGTCCGGCGCGGCGGTGACGAGGCTCGCCAGCATCGTCGTCGTGCCGTGCGCCCGGTGGAACGCGACGGCCCGCGCGGCGTCCGCGTCCTGGAACGAGGCCCCGGCCCCGCCGTGCACGTGCAGATCGACGAACCCGGGCACGACCAGCGCCCCGCCCAGGTCGTCGCCGCGATCGGGCGCGGCGCCGGGGCCGAGGTCGGTGATCCGGCCGTCGTGCACCCGGAGCCAGCCGTGCACCTCGCCGTCGGGGAGGACGAGGCGGGCGTTCGCCAGCGTTTCAGGCATCGAGGATCACCGACCGGGTGAGGTTGCGGGGCGCGTCGGGGTCGAGCCCGGCCGCGCGGGCCAGCTCCACCGCGTGCCGCTGGACGCGGACGAGTTCGGCGAGCGGGTCGAGCGTCCCGGCGACCAGGGTGGCCCCGGCGGCGGCGACCTGCTCGGCCAGCCCGGCGGGCGGCGGCCCGAACGACCACACGACGCGGCCGGGCGCGGCGATGCTGATCGGCCCGTGCCGGTACTCGGTCGCGGGATAGGACTCGGTCCACGCGCCCGCCGCCTCGCGCATCTTCAGCGCGGCCTCGTGCGCCAGCCCGGTCGTCCAGCCCTGGCCGAGGAACGTGTACTGCCCGGCGGGCGCGGGCGTGGGCGCGTCCAGGGCGCGGCGGGCGTCGTCGATCGCGGCGGTGACGTCCTCGCCGAGGTGGGCGCGGAGCAGGACGAGCTGCGTGGTCGCGTAGCGGGTCTGGACGACCGAGCGTTCGTCGGCGTAGCCGAGCACGACGACGTCGTCGGCCGCGTCGCGGACGGGCGAGGCCGCGTCCGCCGTGATCGCCACGGTCGGGACGCGTCCGCGCAGCGCGGCGAGCGCGTCGAGGATCTCGGTGGTCGTGCCCGAACGGGTGAGGACGAGCACGCGGTCGTAGGCGCGGTGCAGCGGGGCCTCGGACGCGGTGAACGCGTCCGTCTCGCCCTGCCCGGCGGTCTCGCGGAGCGCGGCGTACGCCTGCGCCATGAACCAGGACGTTCCGCAGCCCAGCACCGCGACCCGCTCCCCCGGGCGCGGCAGCGCCGAGGTGTCCTCGGCGGCGGCCCGGCGCCAGCAGGTCGGCTGGTCGGCGATCTCGGTCTCGGTGTGCCCGCCCATATGTCCTCTACGTTCATTCATGCTCGTTATCACGCGCTATCTAACAGAACCGATCATTCACGCGCAATGTCGCGTCGTCGCTAGACTGCGCCGTGTGACCCGTCCCGAGCGCTGGAACGCGCTGCTCGCCCTGCTCGCGGACGCCGGACGGCTCTCGGTCGACGACGCCGCCGCGCGCATGCGGGTGTCCGCGGCGACGATCCGCCGCGACTTCGACCGGCTCGCCGAGCAGCGCATGCTGACCCGTACCCGCGGCGGCGCCGTCGCGCACAGCGTCAGCTACGACCTGCCGCTGCGGTACAAGAGCGCCCGCGACGTCCCGGAGAAGCGGCGCATCGCGTCCGCCGCCGCCGACCTGGCCGCCCGGCCCGGCGCCGTCCTCGGCCTCAACGGCGGCACGACGACGACCGAGGTCGCCCGCGCCGTCGCCACCCGCGCCGACCTGCACGCCCGCGACGGGCGCCCGTCCATCACGATCGTCACCAACGCGCTCAACATCGGCAGCGAACTCGCCGTCCGCCCGCACATCAAGATCGTGCTGACCGGAGGGGTGCCGCGCCCGCAGTCCTACGAGCTGACCGGGCCGCTCGCCAACGCGCTGTTCGACCAGGTCAGCCTGGACGTCGCCGTCATCGGCGTCGCGGGCGTGACCGTCGAGCACGGCGCGACCTGCGACGACGAGGACGAGGCCGACGTCAACCGCCGCATGGCCGACCGCGCCGACCGCGTCATCGTCGCCGCCGACGCCTCCAAGGTCGGCCACCGCGCCTTCGCCCGCATCTGCGACCCGTCGTCGATCGACGTCCTCGTCACGAGCACCGCCGTTCCGGACGAGGCCGTCCGCCCGTTCACCGAGGCGGGCATCGAGGTCGTCCGGGTGTGAGAACGCGGAACGCGGCCCCCGGAGGGGCCGCGTTCCGGTCAGGGTCAGCAGTCGCGGAGTTCCGGCGACTGGTTGAGGATCTGCTCGCGCGCCGTGACGAAGCGGCGGTAGGTGTCGGACTCGGACGTGGGGAAGACCGCGACGCGGTGGCAGTTCTGGAAGGCGAGCTTCATGCCGAAGTAGCGTTCCAGCGCGCCGCGCATGGCGTCGCTGGCCAGGACGCGCAGGAGCTGGCCGCGCGCGGCCTCGTCCGGGGGCGGGGTGAGGTTGTCGGCGAACTCGCCGCCGTCCACCTGGAGCCGGGCCACGAGGCCGCTGATCATCTCCCAGGCGTACGGCAGGGACTCGCGCACGCACTCGACGAACGCGGCGTCGTCCACCTCGCCCTGCTGGGCCTTCCGGAGGAGGTCGGGAGAAACGTCAAGGGACATCGGAGCTTCCTCTCACACGTCGTGATCGAGCACCCACGCCTAGACGCTAGATCAGGAACCGGGCGAAATTCCAGGGGTTGACAGACCGTCCTGACGGAGGGTCCGTCCCATGGCGACGTCGTCGGTGTAGACGCCGTCCAGGAGGAACTCGCCGGGGAAGACGCCCTCGACGGTGAAGCCGGCCGACTCGTACAGCCGTCGTGCCGGGGTGTTGCCGCCGAGGACCCGCAGCGTAAGCCGCCGCGCCCCCTCGGCCGCCGCCCGCTCGCAGGCCGCCTCGACGAGCGCGCGGGCGACGCCGCGCCCGCGCGCGGACTCGTCCACGGCCAGGCCCTGGACGGCCCGGACGTGCGCCCCCGACGCCAGGTCGCGGTAGGCGGGGACGATCCGGATGTAGCCGACGACGGCGCCGCCGAGCACGGCGACGATGACGTCGTCCGGCGAGTGCCCGGCGTCGAAGAACGCCGAACCCTCCTCGGGGCGGGGCAGCACGGCGCTGACGGGCGACCAGGTGCGCCGGTCCAGGCCGGCGAGCGCGGTGCCGTCGTCCAGGGTCGCGGGACGGATGACGAGATCGGTCATGACGGGCATTGTGCCGGGACGGGCACGCGGGCGCCGGAGGCTCACTAAGCTCGGTCGACGTGCGTCTCGTCATCACCCGCTGCGCCGTGGACTACGCCGGCAAGCTCACCGCCCATCTGCCCCTCGCCCTGCGGCTCGTCCTGATCAAGGCCGACGGCAGCGTCAGCATCCACGCCGACGACCGCGCCTACAAGCCGCTGAACTGGATGAACCCGCCCTGCTCGCTGCGGGAGGAACCGCTCACCGACGACGAGTCCGGCGCGACCGCCCGCTGGACGGTCACGCACGGCAAGTCGGGCGAACGGCTGATCCTCACGATCCACGAGGTCCTGCACGACTCCAGCCACGAACTCGGCCTCGACCCGGGCCTCCAGAAGGACGGTGTGGAGGCGCACCTCCAGGAACTGCTGGCCGAGCACATCACCACGCTCGGCACCGGCTACCAGCTCATCCGCCGCGAGTACCCGACGGCGATCGGCCCGGTCGACATCCTCTGCCGCGACAGCACCAGCACGACGGTCGCCGTCGAGATCAAGCGGCGCGGCGAGATCGACGGCGTCGAGCAGCTCACCCGCTACCTCGAACTGCTCAACCGCGATCCGCTGCTGGCGCCGGTGCGGGGCGTGTTCGCGGCGCAGGAGATCAAGCCGCAGGCGCGCGTCCTGGCCGTCGATCGCGGCATCGACTGCGTCACCCTCGACTACGACGCGCTGCGCGGCATCGACAACGCGGAGGACCGGCTGTTCTGAGGCGTCGTACGCTTCGGTCATGCCTCCCACGACGGCCGACGCCACGCGGGCGCGGATCATCGACGCCGCGCAGGAGTGCTTCACCCGGTTCGGGGTCGCCAAGACGACCGTGGAGGACATCGCGGCGGCGGCGGGCCTGTCGCGCGCGACCGTCTACCGGGCGGTGACCGGCGGCCGGGACGAGCTGATCCTCGCCGTCGTGCTGCGCGACCTGCACCGCTTCCTGGACGCGCTGTCGGAGCGGCTGAGCACCGAGCCGTCGGTGCCGGACGCGATCGTGGAGGGCGTGCTGGACGCGGTCGCGTTCGTCCGCGCCGATCCGACGATCTCCCGGTTCCTGGTGCCGGAGGCGGCCGGGCACATGCAGGCGGCGGTGGCGGGCGCGTCCGAGGAGGTGCTGCGGGTCTGCTCGGAGTACGTGCGGCCGTACTTCGCGCTGGCGCAGGCGCGCGGGATGCTGCGTCCCGACATCGCGGTGGAGGGCACGGTCGAGTTCCTGTTCCGCATGATCACCTCGCTGATCGTCCTGGACCGGGCGCGCGGCGCCGACGCCGAGCGCGCGTTCCTGCGCACCTACGTGGTCCCGGTGATCACCGGGCGCTGACGCAGGTCGGGCCCGTCCGCGGGTTCCGGTAGCGTCGGGGCAGGCCGTCGAGGGGCAGAGACGAGGGGCGCGTCCATGGGTGTGGTGCACGAGAGGCGGGGTCGTTCGGCGATCGCGCCGAGCCCGGTCTTCCTCGCGCTCGTGGCGATCACCGTGCTGCTCGGGCTGATGTGCTGGCGCTACGGCCTGATCATCGAGACGCAGGCGCGGGTGGCGCTGCTGGGCTTCGTCCTCGCGGCGTGGATCGTGACACTGTGCGTGCACGAGTTCGCGCACGCCTACCTGGCCTTCCGGTCGGGCGACCACAGCGTCGCGGTGCGCGGTTACCTGACGCTCAACCCGTTCAAGTACGCCGACACGATCCTCAGTTTCGCGATCCCGGTGCTGTTCATCCTGCTCGGCGGCATCGGGCTGCCGGGCGGCGCGGTCTGGCTCGACCGGGGCGCGATCCGGGGGCGGCTGCGGCACAGCCTGGTGTCGGCGGCGGGGCCGCTGTCGAACGTGCTGTTCGCGATCATGCTGGGCGTCATCTTCAAGAACTTCGCGTCGCAGGAGCACGCGCTGTTCTGGGCGGGGATCGCGTTCCTGGGGTTCCTCCAGGTGACGGCGGCGCTGCTCAACCTGCTGCCGATCCCCGGCCTGGACGGTTTCGGGATCATCGAGCCGTATCTGCCCCGGCGGTTCGTCCAGGCGGTCGGTGACTACGGCGGTTACGCGTTCTTCGCGCTGATCGTGGCGCTGTGGCTGATCCCGCCGCTGAACGAGGCGTTCTTCGGGCTGACGTACGGGGTCGCGAACGCGCTCGGGCTGAGCGAGCTGTCGGTCCGGGTCGGGCACGCGCTCTTCCGTTTCTGGGAGGAGTGAGCAGGTTTTTCCGGAGACTTGAGCACTCGGCTGCTGACAAAGCCCCTAATAACGGGCGTACAGTGCCCTTACTAGCCGGTATCTTGTGCAAGTACTCACTTACTCCGGGGAGGGTCCCATGACCGTGACCGCCGAGAGCCCCACCAGCTTCACGTCGTTGAACCCCGCCACCGGCGAGGTCGTCGCCGAGCATCCCGTGCTCGGCGCGGACGCCGTCGCCAAGGCGCTCACCCGCGCCCGCGAGGCCGCCGGGTGGTGGCGCGGCCTGAGCTGGAAGGAGCGCCGGGTCCGGCTGCTCAACATCAAGGGCTCCCTCACCCGCAACCTCAACCGGATGGCCGAGCTCATCCACGAGGAGACCGGCAAGACCCTCCAGGACGCCCAGCTCGAAACGATCATGGCGATCGAGCACCTGGACTGGGCCGCCCGGCACGCGCGCAAGGTCCTCGGCCCGCGCAGCGTCTACCCGGGCATCATGTCGCTCAACCAGAAGGCCGTCCTGGAGTACCAGCCGCTCGGCGTCGTCGGCGTCATCGGCCCGTGGAACTACCCGATCTTCACCCCGATGGGCTCCATCGCCTACGCGCTCGCCGCCGGGAACACCGTGGTGTTCAAGCCGTCGGAGTTCACCCCGGGCGTCGGCGTCTTCCTCGCCGAGATCGTGGACGCGGTCGTGCCCGAGCACCCCGTCCTCCAGACCGTCACCGGCCTCGGCGCGACCGGCGCGGCGCTCGCCTCGTCCCCGGACGTCGACAAGATCGCGTTCACCGGGTCCGGCCCGACCGCGAAGAAGGTCATGGCGGCCTGCGCGCAGAACCTCACGCCGCTCATCGCCGAGTGCGGCGGCAAGGACGTCGCGATCGTCGACGCGGGCGCGAACCTGGACGCCGCCGCCGACTCGGCGCTGTGGGGCGCGATGTCCAACGCGGGCCAGACGTGCATCGGCGTCGAGCGCATCTACGTCGTGGACGAGTCCTACGACGCGTTCCTGGCCAAGCTCACCGAGAAGGCCCGCGACCTGCGGCCCGGCTTCGACCGCGAGGCCGCCTACGGCCCCATCACGATGCCGGGGCAGCTCGACATCATCGAACGGCACATCAAGGACGCGCTCGACAACGGCGGCACCGCCGTCGTCGGCGGCGTCGAGTCGGTGCGCAAGCCGTACGTGGAGCCGGTCGTGCTGACCGACGTGCCCGAGTCGTCGGCGGCCGTCTGCGAGGAGACGTTCGGCCCGACGATCACCGTGCACCGCGTCCGCGACCTGGACGAGGCGATCGAGCGCGCCAACGCCACCTCCTACGGGCTGGCCGGCACGGTGTTCTCCGGCGACCGCTCCCGCGCGATGGACGCCGCCCGCCGCATCCGGTCCGGCATGACGTCGATCAACGCGTTCGCCGCGTTCGCGATGGTCGCCGCGCTGCCGTTCGGCGGCGTGGGCGAGTCGGGCTTCGGCCGCATCCACGGCGCGGACGGGCTGCGCGAGTTCACCCGGCCCAAGGCGATCACCCGCCAGCGGTTCGCGCTGCCGCTGAACCTGACGTCGTTCGAGCGCACCGAGAAGGAGATGGCGCGCGTCCTCCAGCTCGTCAACCTGCTGCACGGCCGCCGGTACAAGCGCTGAGCGCGCCGCCTAGGCGTGCCTAGGCGGGGCGGGCGGCGTCTAAGACGTCCCGGCGCCCGTAGATAGGGCGTCGTCCCGATGTGGGCGGGTGGGTCTTAGGGCGAATCTTGAGAATGTCAGGCCGAAGGGGCCGGGCAGGATCAAGGAGAACGCACATGTTCCGTCCCGAGTTCACCCAGGAGATCGTCAAGGACCGCACCCGCCGGATGCGCGCCGAGGCCAAGGCCGCCCGGCTGGCCGCCAAGGCCAAGGCCAAGGCCGCCAAGCGGTGAGCCGCCGGCCCGATCCGGCGCCCTGTGGCTGCCGGCGCCCCCGTCCTCCCGGGACGGGGGCGCTTTCGCGTCTCAGGCCAGCGTGATCGCCGGGAGGGCGGTGCGGCCCCGGATCAGGTCGGCGGCGCGTTCGGCGATGGCGATCGTCGGGGCGTTGGTGTTGCCGCGCGGCACCGCGGGCATGACCGAGGCGTCCACGACGCGCAGGCCGTCCACGCCGCGCACCCGCAGCTCCGGGTCGCAGACCGAGCCGTCGCCGCCCATCGCGCACGTGCTCGTCGGGTGGAACAGGGTGGCCACCTCGCGCCGGACGAACGCGTGCAGCGCGGCGTCGTCGGCGGCCTGCTCACCGGGCGCGAACTCGCCCGCGACGAGCCGCGCGAGCGGCCCGGCCGCGAGGATCTCCCGGGTCTGCCGGACGCCCGCGACGAGGATGTCCAGGTCGGACTTCTCGCCCAGGTAGTTCGGGTCGATGAGCGGCTTGGCGTACGGGCTGGCCGACCGCAGCGTCAGCGCCCCCCGGCTCGCGATGTCGACGGCCGTCACGAGCACCGACAGCAGGCGCTGCGTCGGCTCGACGAGCCCCTGCTTGAGGAACCCCGTGGGCAGCACGTGGTACTGGAGGTCGGGGGCGGGCAGGTCGGGCGAGGTCCGGACGAACCCGCCCGCCTCGGCGACGTTGGACGCGAACGGTCCGCGCCCGAGCGCCTGGTAGACGCCGAGCGAGCGCACGCCCGCCATCTCCCACAGGTTCTTGGTCCGGGGCGTGGCGGCCATGACGTTGACGTACGGGTGGTCCTGGAGACCCTGCCCGACCGGGGAGTCGACGACGACGTCGATGCCGTGCGCGGCGAGGTGGGCGGCGGGCCCGACGCCCGACAGCATGAGGAGCTGCGGGCTGTTCACCGCCCCGCCAGCCAGGATCACCTCGCCCTCGGCGCGCGCCTCGACGGGCAGGCCGCGCGCCTCGTAGCGGACGCCGACGGCCCGCCCCGACTCGATGATCACGCCGGTGGCGAGGGCGTCGGTGACGACGGTCAGGTTCGGCCGCTCCAGCGCGGGCCGCAGGTACGCCGACGCGGTCGACCAGCGCTTCCCGCGCTTGTGCGTCACCTGGTAGAAGCCGACGCCGTCCTGCTCGGCGCCGTTGAAGTCGTCGTTGGCGGCCAGGCCGTGCGCCCGCGCCGACTGCACCCAGGCGCGGGTGAGGGGGTGCTTGAAGCGCAGGTCCTCGACGCGCAGCGGCCCGCCGACGCCGTGGTAGGCGGACTCGCCGCG
The DNA here is from genome assembly GCF_000374305.1 of Actinomadura flavalba DSM 45200. Taxonomy (GTDB): domain Bacteria; phylum Actinomycetota; class Actinomycetes; order Streptosporangiales; family Streptosporangiaceae; genus Spirillospora; species Spirillospora flavalba. The sequence continues at coordinate 287,992 of NZ_KB894093.1, forward strand.
CTGCTGGTCCTCGGCGCGGCGGAAGTAGGGCAGCAGGTCGGCGTAGCCCCAGCCCTCGCAGCCGTGGGCGTCGCGCCAGGTGTCGTAGTCGTGCCGGGCTCCCCGGATGTAGATCATCGCGTTGGTGGAAGAGCTGCCGCCGAGCGTCCGGCCGCGCGGCCAGTAGACGCTGCGCCCGTCGGCGTTCTCCTGCGGCACCGTGGAGTGGTTCCAGTCGTAGGGCCCGCGGATCAGCGACGCGACGGCGGCCGGAATGTGGATCTCGGCGGCGTCGTCGGGCGGCCCCGCCTCCAGCAGCAGCACCCTGGTGGAGGGGTCCTCGGTCAGGCGGGAGGCGAGCACGCAGCCCGCGCTTCCCGCACCCACGATGATGTGGTCGTACACGGTCCGCCTCCGAAACCTCGACGAAGTACCCGGAACCTTACCGAACAGGGTTCGCGGACCCACGGAGGCTAGGCTGCGAACATGGCCAAGAACAGGGAGAACCCGGTCGTCCTGTCCCGGATCTACACCCGAACCGGCGACGACGGCACGACCGCGCTCGGCGACGCGTCCCGCACCTCCAAGACCGACCCGCGCCTCGCCGCCTACGCCGACGTCGAGGAGGCCAACGCCGCGATCGGCGCCGCGCTGGCGCTCGGCGCGCTCCCGGCGGAGATCGCCGCACTGCTCGGCACCGTGCAGAACGACCTGTTCGACGTCGGCGCCGACCTGTGCGCGCCCGTCGTCCCGGACCCCGAGTACCCGCCGCTGCGCGTGGACGCCTCCTACGTCGAGCGCCTGGAGGCCGCCTGCGACGAGCACAACGAGGCGCTGCCGCCGCTGCGCAGCTTCATCCTCCCCGGCGGCTCCCCCGGCGCGGCGCTGCTGCACGTCGCCCGCACCGTCACCCGCCGCGCCGAGCGCACCACCTGGTCGGCGCTGGAGGCCCACGGCGACGGCACCGAGGGCGGCGTCAACCCGCTCACCGCCCGCTACCTCAACCGCCTGTCCGACCTGCTGTTCATCCTCTGCCGCGCCGCCAACGCCGACCACGGCGACGTCCTGTGGCGCCCGGGCGGCGACCGCTGAGGTGGGGTTAGCCCCACCCCGAGGACGCTGGTCCGCCACCTGGCAGGCGCCCCGCGCCGCGCGGCAGGGTGGAGCGTGCACGGGGACGATCGAACGTGGCGGGAGAACCAGGTGAACAGGCGCAGAGGGGCCGCGGCGGTGGCCGCCGCAGTCGCCGGGACGGTCGTGCTCGGCGGGTGCGGCGCGATCGACGTCGGGAAGACGCGGCACAGTGAGCGCACGTACCGGGTGGCGGAGGTGTCGCAGGCACTGCGGGTGAAGGCCAAGGGACGGGTGGAACTCGTCGGGACCGACGCGAGGGAGGTGTCGGTCCGCGAGCGGGAGACCTGGACGAACGGCCGCAACAAGCCCGAGCCGCGGCACACCGTGGAGAACGGGACGCTGCGGCTCACCTCGTCGTGCGCGCCCGTCGTGGTCATCGGCAGCGGTTGCGGCGTCACGTACCGGATCAGCGTGCCGCGCGGCCTGGCCGTCACCGTCGAGACCGACGAGGGCTCCGTCACGGCGAGCGGGCTGTCCGGCGCCGTGCGCCTCGTCACCGGCAGCGGCTCGATCACCGCCGAGAACCTGTCGGCCGCCTCGCTGACGGCCCGCACCGACAACGGCCGCGTCCGCGTCTCCGGCCGGGCGGGCGCCCTCGACCTGCACACCGACTCCGGCGGCGTCACCGCCGACGCGCTGGACACCCGCGACCTGAAGATCAGCACCGACAACGGCGGCGTGCGCGTCAGCGGCCGGGCCGACCGCGCCGACCTGCGCACCCAGTCGGGGTCGATCAACGCGGACTCGCTGCGGGCCAAGCGCGTGACCGCGCGCACCGACAACGGCGGCGTGCGCCTCACGCTGCCCGAGCCGCCCGACGCGGTCACCGCGAACACCGACTCCGGCTCGATCCACCTCGCCGTCCCCGCCGACGCCGCGTACGCGCTGCGCGTCTCCACCGACACCGGCGGGCGGCACATCGACCGCGCGCTGCGCCGTGACGGTTCTTCGGCGCGCAAGATCCAGCTCTCCACCGACAACGGTGGCATCCACGTGAAGGCGACCTGATGCGCCCGACGACCGCGGCGGCGCTGGCCGCCGTCCTGGCCCTCCCGCTCACCGGCTGCGGCGTCAGCTTCGGCGCCACCCGCGCCGAGGAGAGCCGCACCTACGAGTTCACCCAGCCGCTGACCCGGCTGGACGCCGAGACCGGCTCCGGGCACGTGGACGTCGTCGCCGCCGACGTGCGGGCCGTCAAGGTCACCGAGCGGCTGCGGTTCTCCGAGCGGCGCCGCCCGACGACGCGCCGCGAGGTGTCCGGCGGCGTGCTGCGGCTGCGGCACTCGTGCCCGTCGGGGTTCTCGATCGGGGTGAACACCTGCGAGGTGAACTACCGCGTCGAGGTCCCGCGCGCGCTCGCCGTGCGGGTCCGGGCGGGCAGCGGCGACGTGCGGCTCACCGGCCTGACCGGCCCGGTGGACGCCCGGGCCGGATCGGGCGACGTCCGGGTCGGCGACCTGCGCGGCGCGGCCACGCTGCGCACCGGCAGCGGGACCGTCACGGGCCGGAACCTCACCGGCGGCACCGGCCCCTACCGGGCGCGGGCGGGCAGCGGCGACGTCGACCTGGTGTTCACCGCGCCCCCGGCCGCGCTCGACGTCGAGGCGGGCAGCGGCGACGTCCGCGTCGGGCTCCCCGGCGACCGGCCGTACCGCGTCGCCACCGAGGCCGGGTCCGGCTCGATCGACGTCAAGGTCACCCGCAAGGACTCCGCCGCCCACACCGTCACCGCCAAGACCGGCAGCGGCGACATCACGATCACCCCGCGCTAAGAAAGCCGCATATAACTACTAAACCGGCAATTCTCCTTGTCGTGGACGAAATCCAATCACCTACGCGGCCGATTCCGGCCGCCGCGATAGCGGCGGCAAGTCGAACAGACCGGGCGCAAAGCCGCAAGGATGGCTCCCAGCATTCATGCGCGAAGCACGTGGCCGGGAGCGCCAGTGGAAGAAAATCTCGTATTGCAGCGGACGTTCAGCCGATCCGGCACCGTCGCGTTGCAGTTCGACGGCGCCGGGGACGCGTACGGGAACGACCTGTTCTCCTACCGGCACGGACGCGTCGAGGGGCGCGACTGCCTGCTCAAGACCGCCCTGACCCCCGAGGGCGCCCGCGTCCTGCGGCGCGAGGCGGAGGTGTACGACCGGCTCGGCGAGGGCCGCCCGGGCTTCGGGCGGCTGCTCGGGTTCCAGAGCGCGCGCGGCCCGTCCTGCCTGCTCGTCACCCGGCGCGGCGCGCCCATCGACCGCTCGCCCGACCTCGTGCTGGTGCCGCCACGGCTCAACCTGGTCGCGCGCGACCTGTTCGACGCCCTGGACGTCCTGGACCGGCTCGGCTTCCGGCACTGCGCGGTCTCCGCCGCCGGAGTGTCGTTCGACGGGCTCAACATCGAGATGCAGGAACTCGGGCACGTCCAGCCGAACGGCCGGGCCGAGCCGTTGCAGGGCTCCGCGCTGTCCACGCCCACCGGCCTGCCGGTCGACCCGGCGCCCGACGTCCTCGCCGCCGCGCGCCTGGTCCACCGGCTCGCCACCGGCCAGGGCGGCGGGAAGCCGCCCGCGGCGATGCTGGCCGACCTGGAACGCGTCGATCCGGGGCTGGCACGGGCGCTCGAACCGGCCTTCCACGCCGAACCCGGCCAGTCGATCCCGGCGCACGAGGTCGCGGCGGAACTGCGGCGCAGCCGTCCCGCGCAACCTCCGGCGCGGCCGGACGCGCGACCGTCCGGCCCCGGCACGGCGCCGCGCGCGGCCACGGCCGAGCACCGCGACGACGCCGTCCACCGCGCCGCGTTCCGCGAGCTGCGCCGCCGCCAGCGGGAGGCCCGCGACGCCGTCGCGACGCCCGCCGCCGCCACGGCGCAGACGGCGCCCGCCGGAGAGCGGACACCGCCCCGGCCCATGCCGCCGCGGAGCGGGCGGTCCGTCCCCGTGCCCGTGCTGACCGGGCTCATCGTCGTGCTGGCGCTGCTCGCCGCCGCCCTTCTGCTGAGGTGAACATGGCTGATTCCCCCCGGGAGCCGAAGATGCCGCCCCGGCCCACGCCGCCCAAGCGCGCCGTCCCGCTGCCGCCCGTCGGCGGCGGGACGGCGGCGCACGACGACGCCGAACCGGCGTGGCCGACCGAGCCCGCCGCCGAACCGGAGGCTCCGGCCCCGGCATGGACCACGCCGCCGCAGCCGCTGCCGCTGCCCGAGCCGCCGCCGGCGCGGGAACGGTTCGAGCCCGGTCCGCCCGACGGGCCGGACCCCAAGACGATGACGTGCCCGTACTGCCTGTCGCATTTCGACTGGAACCGCGCCCCGCTGGTGGACCGGCTGCCCGACGGCACGGAGGTCCCGCTGCGTCCGGAGCCCGACGAGAACCCCTACCGCTGGCGGAACCGCACCGTGAACGCCTGGCGCGTCTGCCAGGCCACCGGCGAGCCGCATTTCCTGCCCGCCTCACTGGGCGAGATGACGACGCTGATCGTGGGGGTCGTCGGCAAGTCCGGCGCGGGCAAGTCCCATCTGGTCGCGGCGATGATGGAGGAACTGCTCCAGACGACGCTGCTGCCGCAGAACCTGGACGTGCTCCCGCTGAATCCCCAGCTCCAGCAGGAGCTGTTCGAGCAGAACCGGCTCGGCCTGCTGCGCGACCACAAGGTCCTGCCCGCCACGCGGGCCCGTCCGGAACTCCGCTTCGCGTGCGCCTACCGCGTCAGCAGCCACGACGACGGCCGCAAGTACGCCCTGCTGATCTTCGACGTCGCGGGAGAGATCTTCACCCGCGCCACGGTCCGCGACCAGACGCCGTTCATGGGCATCGCCGACGCGCTGATCTTCGTCGCGGACGGCTCGGAGATCGACGTCAAGCCCGGCCGCCAACCCGGCGACCCGGGCTTCACCGCCGTGCTCAGCCAGATCGACCACATCCGGGGCGTCGCCGGGCGGCCGTTCCTGCCGATGGTCGCGGCCCTGGTCGTCGCCAAGTCCGACACGCTGCGCGTGTTCCCCGAGGTGGACCGCTGGATCACCCGCAAGGACGACATGGACCTGGCCACGGTCGAGCAGGAGTCCGAGGACGTCTTCGCCTTCCTCGGGCGGCGGCAGGCGGGCTCGTGGCTCGCGCCGGTCCGCAAGTTCCAGGACGTGACCCTGCACTTCGCGTCGGCCACCGGCGGGAACGCCCACGACGGCGAGTACGCCGAGGCGTCCTACCAGCGGCAGCGCGTGCTCCGGCCGCTGCTGTCGCTGCTGGCCATGCACGGCGTCATACCCCGCGCCCTGCTCGGCACCGCCGGAGACGCGTCATGACCGTCGGCACGGCCACCGATCGCGTGGACCAGATCGTGTTCGCCTGGTCGGACCGCCTGCTCCTGGGCGGCAGCGGCCTGGGCCCGGTCGCGACCTCGCTGCCGTCCGACGATCTGCGCGTCTGGAGCGGCTGGCTGCACGGAGGGGACATCGCCGTCGGTCAGTGGCTCGACAAGGCGCCCGAGTGCGTCGCGTTCGGCGCCCTGCGGTTCGGGGCGCGCGGCGACCACGGCGCGGTCCTGCGGCTCACCCCGGCCCAGGACGCCAACGGCCGCGCCACCCAGCTCGTCCACGCGCTGGTGGGACCGTCGGCGGCGGTATCGCCGCAGCTCGCCCTGCGCCTGCACGACTGGCCCGGCTGGGTCACCCCGCAGAGCCTGGCCGGACGCGGCCCGGAACTGGCCGGGCTGCACGCGGGCGACCTCGCCGCGCGGCGTCCCGCGCCGAGCGCGCCCGTCGACACCGCGCGGCTGGCGGGTCTGCTGGCGTGCGTACTGGCCAACCCGAACGAGGCGTACGCCGGTGAACCCGGCAGCGTCGACGGCGGCCTGCTGGAGGCGCTCATCGAACGCGTCGACGGTGCCGCGGGCGACGACCCGTGGACCTTCCTGTGGGGGGCCGGTCCCACGGCGCGTGAGACCCGGGTGCGGCTGGTGGTCTCCGACGTCCGGGAGAACCGCCGGGGCCGCACGCACCTGGGCGCGGCCGGTGCCGCCCCCGAGGTGGAGCGCGCCGCCGGTCTGCTCGCCGCGATGCCCGCCGGGTCGCTGACCCGGCCCGCACGGCCCGCCCGCGATCGCTCCACCCTGCTCGCGTGGATCGAGCACGAGCACCAGCGGCGCTTCACGATGCTCGCGCACCTGCGCCAGATCCTCGACGGCACCGCCGACGCCGCCGCCCGCGAGTACCTGGACGGCGCCGAGGGCTCCGCCCGGCTGGAGCGGGAGCTGGCCGAGGTCGACACCGCCGAGCTGGCCGCGCTCCTCGCCCGCTGGCGGGACGTGGAACCGCCCCGGCTGGAGCGGACGCGGCGCGCGCTCGGCCGGGCGGCGGTCCTGCGCAACCTCACCGACTTCCCGTGGGTTCAGGCGCGGATCGACGCCGACTCGGACACGCTCTGGCTGGACGTCGCGCCGGGCGAGGCCGAACGGGTGATCCGCACATGGCACGCCGGGCTGGCTGAGATCACCGACGCGCATCGCTACGGCGCCGTGTACACGGCGCTCCGGTCCAGAATCGACGTGACGACCGACCCGACCATCGCCGAGATCATCACCACGATGCCGTCGGCGGAACTCCTGGGCTGGTGCGCGCTCCTGGCCGAGCACGACGATCTGGCCGGAGCGCTGCACTTCCTGCACGTGGCCGTCAGGCAGGCGACCCCCGGAGGCGACCGGGACGTCCGCGACCACCTCGCCGCGAACCACGCGTTCCAGCCGACGATCGACCGCCTGGCGCGACTGCCCGAAGCCGACCCGCCCAAGGATCTGTACCGGTACGTCCTGATCCTCGGATACGGCCGCGTGATCAGCGACCCGGTGGGCGTGGTGAGCGAGCTGGGGGCCGGTGCCACCGCCGAACCGCTGTGGACGGCGCTGGCGGAGCTGACGGCGGGACCGCGCGAGCGTCTCGCGCTGGCCGCCGCGTCCGCCGCGCGCCACGCGCCGCAGGGACTGACCGTCGCGCTGGTCCGGACCGTCGCGCCGGCCGACCTGATCATCGAGCTGGACCGGGGCGTCCATCCGCCCGCCCTCCTGGACTTCGCGCTGCGGGCGCTGCACGCGTACGAGCCGGGCACGGCCGCCGAACGCGGCGACCTCCGCGAGATCCTGCGCGGGCGCGGCTTCCTGTCCAGTGCGGTCGAAGCGTCCTATCCCCGGATTCCGGACCGCATGTCGGCCTACGAGGTCCTGCTCCGGCTCGCCTTCGCGCCGGGCGACCGGGCGGCCGATGCCGCCGCCGGGATCACCGAGACCGACGCCCGCTCGATCCTCGGCGGCGTCCCCTCGGCGTCGTTCGTCTGGGCGGTGCTGGACCTGGCGTCGGCCGACGCCATGCTCCACATCCTGTGCACCGACGCCCGGCTGTCCATGCACGACCACGGGGTGTCCGGCCCGCACGCGGACCGCGTCCTGCGCGCGCCCGCCGTCCGGACGCGCGAACCCGTCGTCGCGGCGCCGACCGCTCCGCCCGTTCCGCCGCAGAACGCGATCCCGCCGCTGCTGTTCAACCTGCCGCCCGAGAACACGCGGGCGGACGCAGGCGGACCCGAACCAGGGGCCGGGCAGGACGGCGAGGACTCCTTCGAGCCGGTCCCGCGCTCCGGCGAACCGGCGCAGGCGCCGGGCTGGAAGGCGCGCCTGCCCCGGCCGCCCGAGGTCCGGCGGAGCGTGCTCGTGCTGATCATCGCGGTGCTGACCGTGCTGCTGCTCGCGACCACCGTCCGGGCCTGCCAGGCCCCGGACGACGCCGAACCCGGGCCCGCCGTCACCGTGACAACGACCCCCACACGACCCGACCGGACACCCCCCGGAGACACCGAGTGACCGCACCCGCACCGCCGGACCGCGACGCGGCGCTGTCCGCCGTCAGCGCACGCCTGGGCGGGCACGCCGACACGGCGGCGCGCCAGAACCCGCGAGGTTCGTCGGCCGCCCTGCTGCGCACGCTGGCGAACGACCTCGACCCCGCGACGCCCGGCTCCCCCGCCGCCACCGACCTGGCCACCGCCTATCCCGCCGAGGCGCTGCTGCCCGACCCGCCGCCGTCGCGGGCGCTCGCGCGGACCGCCGCGCTGCTGCGCGTACTGCGCGACGCGACGTTCCTGCTGCCGATCCTGGTCACCTGGTGGAAACTGCGCGAGGCCCTGGAGGCGTACGGGCGCAGCGACCGCGACGACGTGTCGTTCCTGCTCGGCTGGCAGGCCGGTTCGTTCGACCCGGAGCGCGCCGCGCGCGGCGTCCACGACTTCCCCCCGCTGGGGGACACGGCCCTGTGGGTCGTCGGCGCCGTCATCGCGGCGATCGCGCTGACCGGCCTGGTCGCGCTGTTCGAGGGCAGGCTGGACGCCCCCCGGTACGCGGCCGAGCGCGACGAGATCGCCCAGGACCTGGCGTACGCGTCGTACCTGCTGGCCCAGTCCGTGGACGACCGCGTGTCCCAGCGCGACCTGCGGATGCTCGTCCAGACGATGGAGTCGTCGGTCGGCTCGCTGATCGAACGGCTCGCCGCGGCCGCCGACGAGGTGCGCGAGGCGCTGGAGCACTCGGGCGGCAAGCGGCTGGAGGAGGCCATCCGGCAGTGGACCGCGCAGGCCGCCGCCCTGGACCGCGCGCTGGCCGCGCTCCAGGCCCCGGCGGGCACGCTGGAGGCGTTCCGCGAGCTGCACGCCGACCTGGCCGCGAGCCAGCGCGAACTGCGCGGCGAACTGTCCGGGCTCGTCCGGCAGGTCGAGCGCGCCGGGCAGGCGGCAGGCGACCAGGCCGCGACCGTCCGCGCCTACCAGGAGGAGGGCAGCACCCTGCTGGCCGACTCGGTGGCGCGGCTCGCGACGGGGGCCGACCAGCTCGGGCGGGCGCTCGACCAGCTCGGCTACCTGGTCGCCGACAGCCGCGAGTTCGTGGACTACGTGCGCCGCCTCGACGACGGCGCGATCCGATGAACCGGCGCGTGCGGCGGCCGGGGACCGCGACGCTGGCGGGCTGGCTGTTCGCCGACCTGATGCTCGTGCTGTTCCTGATCGCGATGGCGGTGCAGCCGCACGAGAAGGCGAAGGACCGTCCCACGGCCGAACGGACCGAGCCCGCGCGCACCGCCCGCGTCCTCAGCCGGGACTTCTGCGAGTTCCTGATCCCGGTCCGCGCGGACGGCCTGCTCGCCGGCCGGTCCGCCCGCGCCGACCTGCTGCGGAAGCTGGACGAGACGCTGCGCGGCGAACATCCGTCCTGGTTCCACGGCCCCGAGATGGGCCGCCGGACCGGCCGGGACGAATGCCAGCGGCACCTGACCGCGCGGCGGACGGTGGGGTTCTTCCTCGCCTACGGGGCGATGAGCGACACCAACAGCGGCGTCGTGCTCGGCCGCAACGCGGCCAAGGCCATCACGGCGGGCAACCGGCTCTTCCGCGAGGCGATCCACCGCGCCGCGTGGACCGGCGGGCAGGGCGACGGCGCCGTGCAGCTCATCGTCTTCTTCTACCGGAACTGACGAGGGGTGCGACCGTGAGCACACAGCGCACCGTGGTCCTCACGCCGTTCGGGGCGGAGAGCGATCCGGTCGAGTTCACCGTGCTGCTGGAGGACGGGCGGTTCGTCCGCGACCGCTACGAAGCGTGGTACGGGAAGGCGCGCCGGTCCGGCGGCCCCTGGTTCCCCTGCTTCTTCAAGTCGGCCGCCGGGACGTACGGCGTCCGGGCGCTCAGCACCGAGGTCGCCGTGTACAGCGGGCTCCGGCTCGCCGACCGCGACACGGGCCGGTTCGGCGAGCTGATCGGATTCGACCTGCGCGAGGACCGCACCGCCCGTCTCCTGCGCACCCGCGACGGCCAGTTCCCCGAACCGCACCGCAAGGCGCTCACCTCCGCGCGGCTCCGGCAGCCCGCCGAGGACCTGTTCACCGCGCTGCACGCGCTGGCCAGCAACGGCTACGCGCTGCGGCGCCTGACGGCCGAGACGGTGTTCCTGGACGGCGGGCGGCTCCAGCTCGCGGACCTGAGCACCGTCGCCGTCAAGGCCGAGCCGGACCAGCTCGCGGCCGACGTCCGCGCCGCCGCCGGGCTGCTCTTCACACTCGCCTCCGGGCAGCGGTCGCTGCTCGGCTCCGACGACCCGCGCGCCGATCCACGCCCGGAACTGGACTGGCTCGCCACCCACCACCGCGATCTGGCGATGCTGCTCGAACCCGTCTACCGCGCCCCGGCCACGCCCACCACCGGCGATCTCCTCCTGCGGCTGGGCGCGTGGCCGGAGCACGACCCCGACGGCGGCCCGGTCACCCTCCCCGACTACGCACCCCGGCCCACCGCGCCGTCCCCGCGTCCGCCGCAGGCTCCGCGGCGCCCCGACGCGCCCGCGTCCTCGCCCGCCCCCGGTGTCCCCGACCACGTCGACCGGCACTTCGAGGACGGCTGGGCGACGGGACGACGGCCCCTGGCGCGGTCGCGGCCCCCCGAACCGGCCCGTCAGCCGCCCGCGCCCGCCGGGGGCCGCCCACGGCTCCCGGACGGCTTCCCGTTCCTCATCGACGAGCGCGGCAACCGGCGTCCGCACCCGGCCGTCCTGTGGCCCGCCCTGTTCGTCCTCGTCGTCCTCATCCTCCTGGTGGCACTGTGACCTTCGACGGAACGGGCTGGAACGCCCCTCCTCCCGCGCCCGTCCAGCGGGTGTGCCCGTACTGCCTCAGCACGCTGGACTGGTCCGACTTCGGCGCCATCCCGCTGGTGAAGGAGACGGCCGAGGGCGCCGAGGTGCTGATGCGCGCGCCGGGCGAGTCGGAGGATCGCTGGCGGTACCGGACGATGAGCGCCATGCGGCAGTGCGCCGGCGACGGCCACCCGCACACGCTTCCCCCCGACTACGGCGACTTCGAACCGCTGATCATCGGTCTGATCGGGAACTCGGCGGCGGGCAAGACGCACCTGCTCACCGCGATGATCGAGCAACTGCGCCGCCGCCGCGCCGTCTTCGAGGATCTGCGGATCGAGGCCCTGGACGGCAAGCTGGAGCGGAACTTCTACTACGACCGCATCCAGCCCTTCCTGGAAGAGCACCGGGTCCTGGACGGCACCCGCCCCACCCAGCGCCCCGAGTTCGCCTACGCGCTGCGCGTGCACAGCGAGTACACCGGGCGCACCCACGCGGTCGGCTTCTTCGACGTCGCCGGAGAGCACTTCCGCGACCGCGACTACGAGCGCACCCCGTTCATGAGCGTCGCCGACGCGGTGATCTACGTGGCGGACGCCGCGAAGCTGCGATCGGGCGACCGCTGGGCGCGCCACGTCCCCGACCCGGGGTTCACGCACGCGATCGCACAACTGCGCGGCGCCGCCCGCGACCGGCGGAAGCTCCCCCCGGCGGTGATCGTGGTCGCCAAGTCCGACCTGCTGGCCCCCGTGCACCGGGCCGCCGGTCACTGGCTCGCGCAGCGCGACGAGAACAGCCTGGCGGACCTGCGCAGCGCCAAGCGCGAGAGCCGCGACGCCTACCGGTTCCTCAGCGACCACGGCGCCGAACTGTGGCTGGAACCCTGGGGCCAGGCCGAGACGACGATCCACTTCGCCTCCGCGTCCGGCGTCGACCGGGTGCGCGGCGAGGACAAGGGCCGCTTCCCCGAGGAGGACTTCGGGCCGCGGCGGGTGCTGCGCCCGCTGATGTCGCTGTTCAGCATGACCGGGCTCGTGCCGCGCGTCGAGATGGACGAGCCGCGCGGCTACTGATCGGCGATCACCAGGGCGTGCCGGGCCAGCAGCCGCGCCGCGACCAGGTCGCCGCGGCGGTCCGCGCCCGCCGAGACGGCGGCGGCGCGCACCTCCGCCCACCACTGGGCGCCGAGCGGCACGGCGGCGACGAGCGCCCGCATCCGCTCCGCCGCCTCCGGCACCAGCTCCGCCTCGGTCGCCCACGCCCACAGCAGCGTCCGCTCCCGGGCGGACGGCAGCTCCACCGGCGGGTCGCCCCGGTAGCCGTTCACCACCGGGTGCCGCGACCAGCCGAGCCGGTCGCGGGCCCGCCGCACGACCGCCGGGACGCGCGCGGCGACGCGGGCCAGGACGGCGCAGCCGTCACCGCACCCCGGATGGGCGCAGCGGTGCCGGGCCGCGTGCTCCACGACGCCCGCGCGCACCGCCTCGCGGAGCAGCCGCTGGTCGTCGGGGCCGCCACGGGCGAGGGCGAGCAGCCCCGTCTCGTCCATCGCGCGGCCCCGGTAGTGCGGCATGGTCTGCGGGATGACCCGCGCGGTGAGGCGGGCGAGCACGGCCGGTGCGCGGTCGGGCGGGACACCGCGCAGATAGGCGACCGACGCCGGTTCGGCGCCGTCGCGGACCATCCGGTCGGCGACCGCCGCGCCGTTCCCGGCGAGCCAGGCGGCGCCCGCGCGCCAGTTGCGGTCCAGGTCGTCGACGAGATCCTCGACGGTGCGATGGCTGCGGCCCTGGAAGCGGGGACGGGGCGGGCTGCCGGTGGCCCAGGCGACCACGTCGTCGTAGCCCCAGCGCGACTCCTTGCCGACGGTCAGCAGCCCCTCGATGAGGGTCCGCCAGGCCCGGTCGCGCACGTCCGTCAGCGAGGGCCGCTCGCCCGCCCGCAGCATCGCGCGGATGCCGTCCACCGGCAGGGCCCCGTACGGGGTGCGGTGCAGCAGCATCTCGTAGGCGATGACGCCGAGCGCCCACCACGCCGCCGGGCCGCCGTGGTCGCCGCGGACGGACTCGGGAGCGGCGTACGCGGGGGTGAGCAGCAAGTCCTCGCGGGCGGCGATGCCGGGGACGTCGCGCGCGGTGCCGCCGAAGTCCCCGATCAGCAGCCGGTAGGGGTCGCGGGAGCGCACCAGGATGTTGGCGGGCTTCACGTCGGAGTGGGCGAGACCCAGGTCGTTCACCCAGAAGTCGAGGCATTCGGCCAGGGCCGCGACGATCCGGCGCAGCTCGCCGTCGCCGGCGGGACGGCCCGGACCGGTGAGCAGGCTCCGCAGCGATCCGTGCGGGCAGTACTCCTGCTCGACCCAGCCGACGCTGCGCCCGTCCACGGTCACGTTGCCGTAGCCGTGGATCTTCGGCACGTGCCGGGTCGCGTCGGGCCGTGCCAGCAGGACGAGCCGGTCCGCCTGGACCGGAGCGCGCTTGTCGACCTTCACCACGACCGGCTGCCCGCCGGGGCCGTCACCGGCGCGGCGGACGAGGTAGACCCGCGCCTCGCCCCCCTCGGCCAGGAGGCGGGGCGCGGCGAAACGCCGCCGCAGGCCCGGAGGGAACCCGGCCTGGTCGGACGGCGCCGTCTCCTGCGTCAGTTCGTTCACCGGCGCCGATCGTAGCCCGGCGCACCCGCCGCACCGGCACGGATCGGACCTATCGGTCCCGGCCGCATGCGGACAGCGACGACGCCGGTGCTCCCGCCCGCATGCGCGGACAAGAGCACCGGCGTCCGGTTCAGGCCGTGATCAGCGGACCGCGTGGTGGCCGCGGAACTCGGGCTTGGCCGGCTTCAGGGCGCGCAGCGCCTTGCGCGGAGCCTCGCCGTTGACCGGGAGCGTGCTGCCGGCGAACTGCTGCGTCGCCGCCGCAGCGCCGTCGGTGTTCTTCTCCAGCAGCTTCCAGTCGATGTTCTTCAGCGTGTCGCACGCCGCGTGGTAGCACGGGTCGTAGGGCTGACCGGCGGTCCCGCCGAACAGGCGGGCCTCCTCGGCCGTCTTGATGCCCTCGGCGCCGGAGAACAGGCCGCCCGCCGGGATGCCGACCGCGATGAACGGCCCGTAGTCCGAGCGTCCGGTGAAGGGGCTCTCGACCGTGGGCAGCTTGCGCTTGGCGTAGTAGTTCTTGAACGCCTTCTCGATCGCGCCCGAGCCCAGCGGCGGGTTGGTGCCGCTGCCGAGCGAGTCGTCGCCGTCGTAGACGCCGGTGATGCCGTTGATCGAGCCGAGCATGTCGAAGTTCAGGTTCAGCGCGATCTTGGCGGCCTCGGCCTCGCTGAGCTGGGCCACGTAGTGCTCCGAGCCGAGCAGGCCCTCCTCCTCGGCGCCCCACCAGGCGAAGCGGACCTTGTTGCGCACGTCCTTCTTCGGCAACTGGCCGATCTTCTGGGCGATCGCCAGGATCGCCGCCGAACCGGTGCCGTTGTCGTTGATGCCCGGACCCTCGTTCACGCTGTCCAGGTGCGCGCCGACGACCACGACGTTGTCCGCGCGGCCCTGCTTGGTCTCCGCGATCACGTTGGACGCCGTGCGCTTCTCGGTGTACGTCACGGCCTTGACGCGCAGCCGCAGGTCACCGCCGTCGGACGCCTCCACGAGGTCCTCGCCGAGCTGGTACGGCGTCGTCACGACCGGGATGCCCACCGGCGCGCCGAGCGTGCCCGCGACGATGCCCTCCTGGTCGGGCCGGTTGTAGATCACGACCGCCGACGCGCCCGCCGCCTCGGCGTTGCGCGCCTTGACGACGAAGTCGCAGGTGCCGCGCTGGATGAGCGCGATCGACCCGGACGTGAAGCCCGCGAAGTCCGACGCCTCACAGCCCGCGTCGCCCGCCTGCCCGGCGGCCGGGACGTCCACGGCGACGGCCGTCGCCGACGCCTCGCCGTTGCCCGAGTACGCCATCGTGTTGAAGTCGGTGCCGACCGCGTACGTCCGGGCGTCGGGCGCGAGCTGCGCGAACTCCGGCGCGCCCCGCTCCTCCCAGAAGTCGAAGTCGAACTTCTGCACCGAGGGCGTGAAACCCGCCCGCTTGAGCTGGCTCACCACGTACTTGACGGACAGCTCGAACCCGGCCGTGCCGGTCGCGCGGCTCCCGCCGTTGTAGTCGGCGATCTCCTGGAACGCCTTGAGGTGGGCCTTGACGTCCTTGGGCTTCACGAGCCCGGCCAGATCGGGCCCCGCCGCCTGGGCCTGGGGAACGGCCACCAGCGAGGCGATCAGCGCGGCGGCGGCGCCGAGAGCGAGTCTGCGCACATGCACTCCTGTGTCAAAGGGGAGCGAACGCGCCGATCATCCACGGCCGTCCCGGGCCCGACAAGACCCACACAGAGCCGTCACCCACTTGATACCGCCCGAAACCACACCGGACGGCAACAGTCACGGGACTTCACTCGGCTTGCGGAAGATCCACCGGAGATCCGGGCGGAGCCGCCTCCAGCCACGACAGGAAACCGGTCAGCGCCGCGTCGCCCATCGCCAGCTCCATCGTCCGCGCGCCGTCCCGGACGGCGATCACCGTCACCTCCGGCAGCAGCCCGTCCGCCTCCCCCGGCTCGGGGTCGCGGCGCCCGGACACGACGAGGCCCCGGCGGTGAATCACCTGCCGGGGCCTGGTCCGGAAACCGAAAACACCGTGCCATTGCAGCATGTCGCCGACGTAACGGCCGAAGCCGAGCCGCCACGGCCCGGCCGGGGCGCCCTCCCCCGGGATCACCCGGAGACTGCACTCCACCGTCCCGCCGCCGCGCACGAACAGCCACCGCCGCACCGCCGCCCCCGCGTACAGCAGGACGGCCGCTACGACGACGACGGCGAGCACCCAGCCCGCGTTCCGTGCCAGGTGCTCCCCCATGACGCCGCGCGTTACAGCTCGACGCCGGCCGCGCGCAGCCGCGCGCGGGCACGCCGCGCCCCGGCCTCGTCCGGCGCGTCGCCGGAGGTGGCCTCGGTCAGCGCGCGCTGCGCCGCGTCGCGATCGACCTCGGTGCCCAGCTCGGCGAACTCCGCCAGCACCGACACCTCGTCGTCGGCGACCGACAGGAACCCGCTGCCGACGACCGCGAGGACCATCTCGCCGCCGTCCGCGGGCTCGATCTTGACGACGCTGTCGTCCTCCAGCACGCCGAGCACGGGCGCGTGCTGGGCCAGCACACCGAGCTGGCCCTCGGTGGTCTGCGCGACCACCATCTTCGCCTCGCCGGACCACACCTCGCGCTCCGGCGAGACCAGCCCGACCTTCAGGGTTGCCACGTGTCCATCCTCCCGCCTGCAAGGAGCCACCCGGCGGGCCGCCGCAGCGGCGGCCCGCCGGGACGGATCACTTCTCCAGCTCCTTGGCCTTCTTCTCGACGTCCTCGATGCCGCCGCACATGAAGAACGCCTGCTCGGGGATGTGGTCGTACTTGCCCTCGGCCAGTGCCTTGAAGGACGCGACCGTCTCGTCCTTGGGCACCGTCTCACCGGGCTGGCCGGTGAACTGCTCGGCCACGTACATGGGGTGCGACAGGAACCGCTCGATGCGCCGCGCCCGGTTCACCGTGACCTTGTCCTCTTCGGACAGCTCGTCGATGCCGAGGATGGCGATGATGTCCTGGAGCTCCTTGTACTTCTGGAGAATCCGCTTCACCTCCTGGGCGACCGAGTAGTGCTCGTTGCCCAGGATCTGCGGGTCCATGATCCGCGACGTGGACGCCAGCGGGTCCACGGCGGGGAAGATGCCCTTGGAGGAGATGTCGCGCGACAGCTCCGTCGTGGCGTCCAGGTGCGCGAACGTGGTGTGCGGCGCCGGGTCGGTGATGTCGTCCGCGGGCACGTAGATCGCCTGCATCGAGGTGATCGAGTGACCGCGGGTCGAGGTGATCCGCTCCTGGAGCACGCCCATCTCGTCGGCCAGGGTCGGCTGGTAGCCCACCGCCGACGGCATGCGGCCGAGCAGCGTGGACACCTCGGACCCGGCCTGCGTGAACCGGAAGATGTTGTCGATGAACAGCATCACGTCCTGGTTCTGGACGTCGCGGAAGTACTCCGCCATCGTCAGACCGGACAGGGCCACCCGCAGACGCGTGCCCGGGGGCTCGTCCATCTGGCCGAAGACCAGGGCGGTGTCCTTCAGGACGTCCGCCTCGTCCATCTCGACCCACAGGTCGTTGCCCTCACGGGTGCGCTCACCGACGCCCGCGAACACCGACGTACCGCCGAAGTTGCGCGCGACGCGGCGGATCATCTCCTGGATGAGGACGGTCTTGCCCACACCCGCGCCGCCGAACAGGCCGATCTTGCCGCCGCGCACGTACGGGCACAGCAGGTCGATCACCTTGATGCCGGTCTCCAGCATCTCGGTCTTGCTCTCTAGCTGGTCGAACGGCGGAGCCGTCCGGTGGATGCCCCAGCGCTCGTTGATCTCCAGGGACGCCGTCGGAACGTCGAGGGCGTCGCCCAGCGCGTTCCACACGTGCCCCTTGGTCACGTCGCCGACCGGCACCGAGATCGGCTCGCCGGTGTCGGTGACGGACGCGCCGCGGACCATGCCGTCGGTCGGCTGCATCGAGATCGCGCGGACCATGCTGTCACCCAGGTGCTGGGCGACCTCCAGGGTCAGCAGACGGGTCTCGCCGCCGAGGCTCACCTCGATGTGCAGCGCGTTGTAGATCTCCGGGATGGCGTCGGCGGGAAACTCCACGTCGACGACCGGCCCGATGACCCGGGCGACACGGCCGGTGGCCGCCGCCGTCTCTACCTGAGCAGTCATTCTCACTCCCCGCCAGAATCGGCGAGCGCGTCAGCGCCACCGACGATCTCGCTGATTTCCTGGGTGATCGCCGCCTGCCGCACCTGGTTCATCTGGCGCGTGTAGACGTCGATCAAATCGTTGGCATTGTCGGTCGCCGACTTCATCGCGCGACGCCGGGCGGCGTGCTCGGATGCGGCCGACTGGAGCAGCATGTGGAAGATGCGGCTCTCGATGTAGTTCGGCAGCAGCGCGTCCAGCACCGCCGCCGGGGAGGGTTCGAACTCGTACGACGGGGGGATGCGATCGCCCTCGGCCTCTTCGATCTCCAGCGGGATGAGGCGGCGGACCTGCACGTTCTGCGTCAGCATCGAGACGAACTCGGTGTAGACCACGTGGATCTCGCCGACCCCGCCCTCGGCGTCGGTCTTGAGGAAGTCCGCCGCGAGCCGCCGGCCGATCTTCTCCGCACTGGGGAAGTCGGGCCGGTCGCTGAAACCCGTCCAGGAGTCCGCGAAGTCGCGGTTCCGGAACTTGTACCAGGTGAGGCCCTTGTTGCCGATGATGTAGGGGACCGGCTCGCGGCCCTGCTCGCGCAGGGCCGCCATCAGGGCCTCGGCCTCGCGGATCGCGTTGGCGTTGTAGCCGCCGCAGAACCCGCGGTCGCTGGTGATGACCAGCACCGCCGAGCGCTTGTCCTCCGGCTGCTCGATGAGCAGCGGGTGCTTGATGCCGACGTGGTGCGTGACCAGCGCGGTGAGCGCGTGCACGATCTGGTCGGCGTAGGGCTTGGACGCGGCGACGGCGTGCTGAGCCTTGACGATGCGCGAGGTCGCGATCATCTCCTGGGCGCGCGTGATCTTGGCGGTCGACTTGACCGACTTGATCCGCTGCCGCAGTTGCCTGAGCTGAGCCATACCGGATCAGCCCTTCTTGACGCGCGTGATCGTCTCCTGGCCGACGGACTCCTCGTCGATCGGTGCGACCTGCTCGGAGCCCAGCAGGTTGCCCTCGCTGGTCTCGAAGCCCTTCTTGAACTCCGTGATGGCGTCCTTCAGGGTGGTCAGACCGTCGTCGGTGAGCTTGCCGGTCTCCCGGATGCCGGTGAGCAGCGACGCGTTGTTGCGGTCGAGGTGGTCGAGGAAGTCGCGCTCGAAGCGCGCGATGTCCTCGACGGGGACGTCGTCCAGCTCGCCGGACGTGCCCGCCCACACCGAGACGACCTCCTTCTCGACCGGGTACGGCGAGCCCTGCGGCTGCTTGAGCAGCTCCACCAGGCGCGCGCCGCGGTCGAGCTGGGCGCGCGAGGCGGCGTCCAGGTCGGAGGCGAAGGCGGCGAACGCCTCCAGGTCGCGGTACTGCGACAGCGCGAGCCGCAGTGTGCCGGAGACCTGCTTCATCGCCTTGATCTGCGCGGAGCCGCCGACGCGGGAGACCGAGACACCGACGTTGATCGCCGGGCGGACGCCCTGGTTGAACAGGTCGGTCTCCAGGAAGCACTGGCCGTCGGTGATCGAGATGACGTTCGTCGGGATGAACGCCGACACGTCGTTGCCCTTGGTCTCGATGATCGGCAGACCCGTCATCGAACCGGCGCCCATGTCGTCCGACAGCTTCGCGCAGCGCTCCAGCAGACGCGAGTGCAGGTAGAAGACGTCACCGGGGTACGCCTCGCGGCCCGGCGGACGGCGCAGCAGCAGCGACACGGCGCGGTAGGCGTCGGCCTGCTTGGACAGGTCGTCGAAGACGATCAGGACGTGCTTGCCCTGGTACATCCAGTGCTGGCCGATCGCGGACCCGGTGTAGGGGGCGATGTACTTGTAGCCCGACGGGTCCGAGGCCGGAGCGGCCACGATCGTCGTGTACTCCAGGGCACCGGCCTCCTCCAGCGAACGCCGGACGTTGGCGATCGTGGAGCCCTTCTGGCCGATCGCGACATAGATGCAGCGGACCTGCTGCTTCTCGTCACCGCTCGCCCAGGCCTGCTTCTGGTTGATGATCGTGTCGATCGCGACCGTCGTCTTGCCGGTCTGCCGGTCGCCGATGATGAGCTGCCGCTGGCCGCGGCCGATCGGCGTCATCGCGTCGATGGCCTTGATGCCGGTCTGCAGCGGCTCACCGACCGACTGCCGCTGCACGACCGAGGGGGCCTGCAGTTCGAGCGCGCGGCGCTCGGTGGTCTCGATCGCGCCCTTGCCGTCCAGCGGGTTGCCCAGCGCGTCCACGACGCGACCGAGGAAGCCGTCGCCGACCGGGACCGAGAGGACCTCGCCCGTACGGCGGACCTTCTGGCCCTCCTCGATCTTGCTGAAGTCACCCAGGACGACGGCACCGATCTCACGGACGTCCAGGTTCAGAGCCAGGCCACGCGTGCCGTCCTCGAACTCCAGGAGTTCGTTGGCCATCGCGGAGGGAAGCCCCTCGACGTGGGCGATACCGTCGCCGGAATCGACGACGGTGCCGACCTCTTCGCGCGCGGCGGCCTCGGGCTCGTACGACTGGACGAAGCGCTCCAGCGCGGTCCGGATCTCATCCGGACGGATCGTCAGCTCCGCCATGATTCCTCTCTTGCTCCCTTAGGGGTCAGCACGGTGGCTTCGTCAGCTCGCGAGCCGTCGGCGGACCTCGTCCAGCCGGCCGGCGATCGTGCCGTCGATGATCTCGTCCCCGATCTGGATGGACAGTCCGCCCAGGGTGCCGGGGTCGATCTCGATGTTCAGGTGTACGTCGTGGCCGTACGCGGCGGCGAGCACCGCGGCGAGCCTGGTCCGCTGGGCGGCCGACAGGTCCACCGGGGTGCGGACCAGCGCCACCAGGCGCTGCCGCCGCTGCGCGACGAGCTTGCCGTACTCGGCCAGACCCGTCTCCAGGCTACGTCCTCGCGGGCGCAGCACCAGCTCGGTGATGAGCCGCACGGCCGACGGGGTGGCCTTGCCCTCCAGGAGGGCGTCCAGCACGCCGGACTTGCGCTCGCCGGGCAGGCCCCGCGCGGCGAGGGCGCCGCGCAGCTCGGGCTCGCGGTCGACGACGCGGGAGAACCGGAACAGCTCGTCCTCCAGGTCGTCGATGTGCCCGTCGGCCTCGGCGCGGGCGGACTCGGCGGTGACCGCGAGGGTCTCCAGCGCGTCCGACAGCTCCGACGGCTTGGACCAGCGCAGCCGGACCACGTCGGCGACCAGCTCAAGAGCGGCCGGTGAGACCTGGCCTTCCAGCAGCGCCCGGACGAGCTGCGCCTTGGCCGAGCCGTCCCGCGCGGGGTCGGACACCGCGCGGCGCAGGCCGTGTTCACGGTCGATCAGGTTGAGCACCGCGAACAGGTCGCCGCCGAGGACCGCGAGGTCGGCCGACGGGATGACCGCCTCCAGCCGTTCCCGCGACTCGGCCAGCGAGACCCTGCCCACCGCTCCTGTGATGGTCATGATGTGATCTGCTCCTGGCGTCCCGCGCGGCCTTCGAGTTCCTCCAGGAACCGGTCGACCACGCGGCTCTGGCGGGCGCTGTCCTCCAGCGACTCACCGATGACACGACCGGCCAGATCGACGGAGAGGGTGCCGATCTCGGCCCGCAGCGAGGCGAGCGCCTGCTGGCGGTCGGCCTCGATCTGCGCGTGGGCCTGCTCGACGATGCGCCGGGCCTCGGCCTGCGCCTCTTCCTTGATCTGGGCGGCGATGACCGCGCCCTCTTCCTTGGCCTTCTCACGCTGCCGCGACGCCTCCTGCCGCGCCTCGGCGAGCTGGGCCTGGTAGCTCGCGAGAGCCGCCTGGGCCTGCTTCTGCGCCTCTTCGGCCTTGTTCAGGCCGCCCTCGATCGCCTCGGTCCGCTCGGCGAGCGTCTTCTGGATCTTGGGGATGAAGCGCAGTCCGAAGAACAGCACGATGGCGAAGGCGATGCCGCCGACGACCAGTTCGCTGGTGTGCGGGAGCAGCGGGTTGTTCGCGCCTTCCGCGGCCACGGTGGCGGCGGCCAGCAGGTTACTCATGAGCGTTCCGCCTTCCTGTCAGACGTCGCGACCGTGGGTCAGGAGTGGACGAACGGGACGACGAAGCCGATGAGGGCGAGCGCCTCGACGACCGCGAAGCCGAGCAGCATGTTGGTGCGGATCACGTTGACCAGCTCGGGCTGGCGGGCCATGGCCTGCACGCCCATGCCGAAGATGATGCCGACGCCGATGCCGGGGCCGAGGGCGGCCAGGCCGTAGCCGACGGTGCCGATGTTGCCGGAGACAGCGTTCTCAGCGGCGAGGATGAAGCTCATGTCCATTCCTTTTCGTTCGACCGGCGGGGTCGTCGATCCCGCCGGAGGCTTGTGGTTGGGGTAAGGGTCCGGGTCAGTGCTCGGCGTGCAGTGAGCCCGCGATGTACGAGGCGGTGAGCACCGTGAAGATGAACGCCTGGAGGCTCTGGATGAACAGTTCGAAGCCGGTCATGACGATCGTCATCAGGAAGCCGAGCACGCCCACGCCGAAGCCCGCCGGAGTGAGCTTCTCGATGAGGAACCAGTAGCCCACCGTCGCGAAGAACGCGAGCAGGATGTGTCCGGCGAACATGTTGGCGAACAGTCGCACCGCGTGCGTGAACGGCCGCAGCACGAACGTGGAGATCAGCTCGATCGGCGTCAGGATGACGTAGATGCCCTTGGGCAGGCCGGGCGGGAACAGCACGCCCTTGAAGTAGCCGCCCAGGCCCTGGTGCTTGATGCCGAGCACGAGCATCATCACGTAGACCACGGCCGCCGGGACGATCGCGAACGCGATGTGCGACGGCGCCGGGAGCTGGAGCACCGGGATGACGCCGGCGTAGTTCATGAAGAGGATGAAGAGGAAGGTCGTGAAGAGGAACGGCATGAACCGCTCCGCGTCCTTGCCGAGCGCCGGGCGCGCCATCTGGTCGCGCACGAAGACGTAGGCCGCCTCACCGACGTTCTGCGCGCCGCGCGGCACGAGCTGCGGGCGCCGGAAGGCCATCACCAGGAAGACCGCCGTGACGGCCACCGCGAGCGCGACGATCAGGACGGGCTTGGTCAACCAGGTCAGCCACTCGGGGCCGCCCGGGAACAACGGCCCCCAGTCGAACAGTTCCATGCCCGGGGCATGGAACTCTTTTCCCTCGGCGGCGAGGATGTCGCTCACGCGGCAGTCCCTTCGTCATAGCTCTTGCGATGCTCACGTTCGCGCCGGGGGCGCGTTCTGTAGTTCTGGGTGGCCCGCTCCGTACCGTGCGACCCGTGGTCAGCGGCCGATGCGGAGATAGACCAGGTAGATCGCGAGGCCGAGGCCGACCAGGATCCCGATCGGGAAGAACACCGAGAGGCCGAGCCAGCGGTCCAGGAGCCAGCCGAGGCCGCCGTACACCGCCATCCCGGACAGGAGGTAGCTGGGCACCGACCAGACCGCACTGGCGAACGCCCGGTGGTCCCTGTCGTTGAAAGGGTCGGGATCGGGCCGTTGGTGCCCGTCCTCGCTCCTCGCAGGACGGACCATAGCAGGCCACCCTTCGCATGGTCATATCGGAGTAGTCCGCGACGGCCCCGGACGGTCATCACGGGGTCCGGTTCGGCGTGGTGTCGTTCAGTTCCAGGGTCCGCGTGCGCAGGACGAGCCGCGCCTCGGCGGTGATCCACACGATGATCAGCGCGATGATCGTGTAACCGAACACCAGGTCGTTCCAGAGATCGGCGTCCTTGAAGAGCAGGATCAAGCCGAAGAGGCCGACGATCTTGATCAGGTAGCTGAGCATCGCGGCACCGGTGATCAGGTGCTCGGAGATCGTCGCGACGTAGCCGACGACCAGCTTGCTGATGGCGAAGAACGCGATGGTGATCAGCGCGCCGACGGCGGCGCCCAGCGCCCCCTTACCGCCCGCGACGAGCAGGCCGACGATCACGGCCAGCACACCGGCGATCGCAGTGGGTATCACGGCGCCGCGGAGAATCCGGGCGTCGGAGGAATACATGAGGGCTCCGGGTGGTCACGGTCAGTGGTCGCCTGGCTGTTCGTGAAAGGTATCACAAGCGTCCGGAACGTCCGCAATTACCCTAGATGTAACGGGTTAACGGCTCGCTAACGTCCCGGTCGACACCGTGGCATCCAGGACTGTAGCCCAGGTCAGACGACAGATCCGGAAAGTGGGAGCGGGGCGCGCGAGTCCGCGACGCCACTCGAAGAGTACCCGGCGCGCGGAGCGTCCGTGCCCGCGCCCGCGATCAGACCGACTCGCGCGTCCGACCGGTCCGCGCGGGCTCGGGAGCCCGGACGGCGCGGCGGCGCGCCAGCCGGGGAACGGCGATCATCAGCACCATTCCGGCGATGGCGATCACTCCGGTGACCGACATCACGACGACCTGCTGGTTCGTCACCGAAAGGCCCACCAGGCCCGCCGCGAGCAGCCCGACCCAGAAATACATGATCAGCACGGCGCGCCGGTGCGAATGGCCGAGTTCCAGCAGCCGGTGGTGCAGATGACGCTTGTCGGGCGCGAACGGGGAACGGCCCTCATTGGTGCGCCGCCACACCGCCAGCAACATGTCGATGAACGGCACCGCCGCCACGGCGGGCACCAGCAGCAACGGCACCCAGAACGGGAAAAGGCCGTACGTGCCGAGGAAGGCCGGGTCGAACTGACCCGTCAGCATGATCGTCGACGCGCTCAGCAGCAGCCCGATCAGCATCGAACCCGTGTCGCCCATGAAAATGCGCGCGGGATTGAAGTTGTGCGGCAGGAAACCGAGGCAGATGCCGACGAGCACCGCCGCCGTCAGCGTCGCGCCGGTCAGCGTCGTCAGCCCGTTGGTCTTCGACAGCAGGTAGGCGTAGGAGAACAGCGCCGTCGCGGCGATGCCGACGACGCCCGCCGCGAGCCCGTCCAGGCCGTCGATGAAGTTCACCGCGTTGATCGTCGCGACCACGATGAGGACCGTCAGCGGCACCCCGTACGTCGGCGGCAGCGACACCGCCTCGCCGTTGGGCAGCGGGATCACGTAGAGCTGGATGCCCTGCATGATGAAGATGCCGGCGGCGGCGACCTGGCCCGCGAACTTGGTCAGCGGATCGACGCCCCAGCGGTCGTCGAAGATTCCGACGAGCACGATGAGCCCGCCGGACAGGAGTAACGCGCGGGCGACGTCGACGTCGCCGCCCGCCAGCACCTTGCGCATCTCCGGCAGGCCCGTCGCCACGACGAGCGCCGCCGCCATGCCGCCGAACATCGCCAGGCCGCCCAGGCGCGGCGTCGGGATGACGTGCACGTCGCGCTCGCGGGGCGCGGCCTGCGCGCCGAACCAGATCGCGAACCGGCGGACGGTCGGGGTGAGCAGGTACGCGACGAGCGCGGCGACCAGGATCGTCAGCAGGTACTCCCGCACGCGCGTCCCCTCCTCCCGTGGCTCGTCCAGGGCGTCCGCCCGTGGGACGCGCGCGGGCGGCGGAACGTTCGCGCGCACGGCCCCGTGCGTCCCGGACGGGACGCGTCGCCCAACTCTATGCCCGTCACGGCGGCGGCGTGCCGTGCGCGACCCGATCTTCGCGTTCCGAGATCATCACGGCGGCGCCGGTGAGGGCCAGGCCGAACCCGAGCACCAGCGGATCGCCCACCGACACGGCCCACACGCCGTGCCGGGCGATGTCGTCGGCGACGTCGGCGAGCATCACCGTGAGCCCGGACGCCAGCAGGCCCCGGCCCGCGAGCGGGTGCGGCGCGGCGCGGCGCCGCGTCAGCAGCGCGGCGCCCAGCACGAGGACCGCCGCGCCCGCCGCGCCCGCCGCCCCCGCCCGCCAGTGCGGCGGGGCGTAGCGCGGCGGCGGCACCTCGACCGCCCCCTTCGGCAGCCGCACCTTGACCGTCATGCCCTCCCCCGGCGCCAGCCCGCGCTGCGTGAACCCGACCGTGCGCGGACCCGGCCGGTCGCGCAGGCACCGGGTGAGCGCCGGCGGACGGCCCGCGCGGCAGCCCGCCCGCACCGGCGCCGGGGCCCGCACGCGCACCGCCGCCTCGCCCACCGGGACCGTCCAGCCGGTGCCGAGGACGTCCCAGACGAACTCGTCGTAGCGCTCCCGGGGCGTGAGGACCCCGTGCAGGTCGTACTCGATGACGTACGCCTGGCGGCCGCTGACCGTCCCCGCGCCGCGCTCCCCGACCGTGATCCGGACGTGGTGCAGGAACGCGCGCACGCGCGCGCGGGCGGGCGCGCCCGTGGAGGAACTCGTGCGGACGGCGCGCACCCCGTACAGCCGGTCGCCGCGCCGGTACGGGACGCTGCGGGTGATCCCCCGGTCGTCGCCGCCCGCGAAGTCGTAGCTGACGGTCTCGCGCACGTGCACGACGCCGTCGGAGCGCACGGTGAGCACGGCGTCGAACGTCGGCATGCGCTCGCCCGCGTCCGCGCGGGCCGCCGCGCCGCCCGCGGCCGTGCCCGCCAGGCAGCCCGCTAGGACCACCGCCGCCCGGCGCCGTGACTTGCTCATGTCCCGCATGGTCGCACCGCCCGCGGCGTACTGTCGTCTCGCCGGACGCGACCGTGTCCCGTGGCCTCCACCACGATTCCGTCCCGGTTGACCGTCCGCCGGAAGTGTGTCGGTACGCCCTGCTAGATTTGCCGGGCTAATTCCTGAGATGACTGAGCACGGAGGTACGAATGCGGCGTCTCGCTGCTGCGGCCCTGGCCGTCGGCACCGCCCTGGCGGGCACGGTGGTCGCTGCCGCCCCCGCCCAGGCTGCCGCCAAGAGCTTCACCACCAAGAACGGCTGGGGAACCCTCAAGGCGTACGGCAACTACACCAAGACGTCGAAGAAGCTCACCATCAAGGTGTGGCTGGCGGACGGCAAGGCCTACAACGGTTGGTCGCCCGGCGTCCAGTTCCGCACTGCGGACGCCAAGAAGACCAAGTGGAAGAACTCCGCGGTCTACTATTTCGTGGACAAGAGCACGAAGAAGCCCGCGGACCGCGTGTTCAGCGCCTACCGCGGCGCCTACACCAAGGGCTACACCGGCCACGTCTACGTGCGTGAGATCGGCGTCAAGGTCAGCAACGGCCAGACCGTCGCCGGCCCTTGGAGCAAGCTGAAGTAACAACGCTCCCGCGTCGTCGAACGGCGCGGTCCCCCGCAGCGGCTGCGACCGGGACCGCGCCGTTTCCGCGTCACCAGTCCGCGTCGAGCGCCGTGCTGCCGCCGCCGACGGGGCGGGCCCGACCGGTCCGCAGGTCGTAGGCGCCGGTAGCCGTCAGCAGGTGACGTCCGGACGCGTCGAGCTTCAGCAGAGACGGTGCGATGGCGCTACCGCCCGGCAGCCGGACCGTGTCCACACGCGCGCCGTCGGCGGCACGGATGACGCTCAGTTCCGTCGCCACGGGCGGTCTGGCGGGTGCATTGCCCGTGCCGGGCGGTGGGGCGATCGCGGCCGCCGGCTTCGACTCCGACACCACGATCCGATCTCCGGCCGGGAGGAGTGCCGCGAGCGTGAGCACGCTGTCGGCTCGGAGCCGCCGGATCATGCGCCCAGCCCCGATCGTCCCGTCCTCCCCCACCGCGAACGTCCGGATCTCGACACGGCCGGTGGACGGCGAAGCGCCCGTGATCCAAACGAAGGCGAAGCCGCGGCCGTCCGCGCGCCAGGAGAACGACCGCGCAGCGCCGCGCGCGAACGAGCGCGTACTGCCGGTCCCGCCGCCGGTGTCCAGGACGCCCAGGGTCATGCCGCCGTCCACGGGTCGGCCGCCGACGCATCGTGCCGCACTGTAGACCAGCCGCCGCCCGTCCGGCGTGACGGCAAGGGTACCGTCCTCCCGGATCACACCCATGAGCGGCCCACCCGGCAGAGCCGACCGCGCCGCGATCCGGCCGTCGATCCCGAGGGTGATCCTCTCGATGCCGAAGGTGCAGGCCGTCGCTCGTCTGGGCTGGACGACGACGAAGGCGGTCCGGTTGTCCGCGGTCACGGCGACGTCGAGGTACTCGCTCCCCGTAGGTGCCGCGACCTCGTCAACGACCCGGCCGGTCGCGGTGGCTCGGATCTGGAGCCGCGCCGGTCCGCTCCTGTCGGCGGGAAGGCTCACGAACAGATACGCGGGCATCGCGCCGGACCTTTCGGTCAGCCGTGGAGGCCGCTCACGCAGCCGCTCGACGGCCAGCACACCGGTCAGGACCACGAGGAGCGCCAGCGTCGCCGCGATCGGCACGGCGAACCGAGGCAACGCCCACCGAGGCCGTGACGGGCGCGCCACAGGCAGCGGCGGAGTGCGGTCGGGCACGGTGTCCGCCGCCGCGTGCAGCGCGTCGCGCAGGCGGTTCTCGATGTCGCTCATCCGTCCTCCTCCCCCATCTCGCGCTCCAGCGCGGCGAGGCCGCGGGCGATGGTGGAGCGGACGGTCCCCGGCCTGATGCCCATGGCGGCGGACACCTCGTCGTCGCTCAGCTCAAGGTAGTACCGCAGCACCAGCGCCTCCCGCTGCCTGCGCGGCAGCCGCCGCAGGGCCCGGAGGACCTCCCGGCGTTCCTCGCTCAGGAGCACCGCCGACTCCGCCGACCACACCGGCGGACGGGGCGGCTCGGTGTGGGTCCACGCCAGACGGCGGCGGCGCAGCGCCATCCGGCACCCGTTCAGCACGCACGAGCGGACGTAGGCGAGGAGCTTGGTGTCGTCGTCCAGCGCGGGCGCCCGGTCCTGGAGCCGCAGGAAGACGTCCTGCACGGTGTCCTCGGCGGTGGCCTGGTCGCCGACGAGGAGCAGCGCCATGCGCACCAAGCCGTTCCGGTGGTCGCGGTAGAGCGCGGCCAGGGGCACCGGTCCCCGTCCGCTCAGCGTCTCCCGCACCGGCGCCGCACACAGGACACCGCGAGCTTGACTCGCCCCGTCATGGCGGTACAGCCTAGATCAACTCGCCCGGAAGAGGCACTATCCCCCGGAACGGCCGATGCCGGACGGATAGAGCAGGTCGCGGAACGCGCCGCTCGGCTGGATGTGCAGCTCGCGAGCGACCCGCCGCCGGTAGTCGACGTACAGGCGGCAGGCGCTCGCGTCGTCGTTACGGGCCAGATGCGCCAGCGCCATGATCCGGTGCGGGGCCTCGGCGAGCTCGTCCACCTCCGCGGCCCGCCCGGCCAGTTCCAGCGCGCCCAGTGCGTCCCCCGCGCCGAGGCGATGTTCGGCGAGCCGTTCCAGCGCCACGATCCGCAGCCGGTCCCAGCGGTCCCGCTCGGCCTGGACGGTGCCGCAGTCGGGGCCCTCGCGCAGCAGACTCCGTCCGAGCAGCGCGCAGGACGCGGGCGGCGGGCGCTCGCCGGACAGGACGCGGCGGGCCAGCGCCGTGCCCTCGCGCAGGTCGACGGCGACGTCGGCGGCCAGACGCACCGCGTCCGGGGTGACCTCGAACAGGCCGGTGCCGGTCGCCCGCCGGGCGCGCCACAGGAGCTGGCGCAGCCGCCGCGCCGCCGCCTCCGGCGGCAGGTCCGGCCACAGGCGCGCCTGCAACGCGCGGCGGGCGACGCCCGGCTCGGCGATCGCGACCGCGACGATGAGCGCGGACGGCGCCGCCGGCAGCGGCACCGTGCGTTCGTCCCGGACGCAGCGGAAGGCCGGTAGCAGGCCGACACGCCACGTCGGTTGGTTCTCGCTCTGGCCACGCGGCATGGATCGTCTCCTCGGCGGATAGCGGCAGGTCCGCACAGGAGATGCGCGGGGCGGCGCATCCGCTGCTTCCGTGAAGGGTGATCCACGCCACATGATCAGTCGCCGGTGGGGCGCCAGTGGGCGGCCGTGCGGGACGCCACTGCGCCGCCCGCCGCGCCTACCAGTGCCGAGAGCGTGAGGCCCGCGAGGGCGGCCGTTCCCATGACGGTCCAGGAGAATTGGCCGTCGCCGCTCGTCGCGATGAAGTAGAGGCCGTGCCAGGAGGCGACGGTAACGCCGACGACGGTCGCGAGCGCCATCGGGAATGTCAGGTTCCACCAGGCGACGGTGTGGTAGATGCGGGATCGGGCGCCGCAGGCCGACAGGGGCGCCAGTGCCGGGCCGAAGCGGAGGAACTCCGCCGCCGCGGCGAGGGCCGCCGCCAGCATGAGGATCGCCAGCCCGGCCGAGCCGAAGAGCAGGACCCAGTGGCCCAGCGCGACATTCCTGGCCATGCCCACCAGCCAGTTCTCCCCCGGTCGTTCGACGTCCGGCCAGGACAGGGTGGCGTAGGCGGCCTGCTCGACGCGTCCGCTCTGCCCGCGCCGCACCGGATCGGCGAGCACGACGAGTTCCGAGGGACGCCCGGTCCCCGTCGTGGCGACCCGCAGGGGTTCGGACGGCGAACTCCGCCACCGGGTCAGCTCGCGCACGCGCGCGTCGTCCGTCGTCACTGGGGCCGGAACGGTGCCGCAGGTCAGCCGCAGCGCGCGCAGCGACGGGCACGCGCCCGTCAGCAGCGGACCCTGCGGCGTCTCCCGAAGGCCCAGGACCGTGAAGCCGGGTGGCAGTGCTGTGGTGAACGCCGCCACGCTCCGGTCGTCCAGGGCGGTGGCCTGCACGTGGACGATCGTGTCGCCCACTCGCGCGGTGCTCGCCCGTGCCTCCAGCGCCGGTTCGTTGAGCCTGCTGACCCACGTCTGCGTCTGCGACACCAGGCCCGCGCCGATCACGACGGCCGTGGCCAGCCGCACCATGACGCCCGGATGCGCGACCATCCAGCGGCCCGCGACCAGCGGGGAGACCAGCCCGCCGCGGCGCGCGTACCGCGCGAGCCGGACGCCCAGCCGCCGCCCGGCGACGGCCGCGACCGACGGCACGGTCGCCCACAGCCCCGCCGTGCCCGCCGCGTACAGCACCGTGCCGGTCACGCCCCGCACCTGCCCGCCCGCCAGGAACAGCACGGCCGTGCCCGCGCACGCCCACAGCCGCCAGCGCGGCACCGTCCCGGTGAAGGATCGCGGGCGGGTCGCGCGGCCCGTCCGGTCGGCCCGGTGCAGGAGCACCACCGTCAGCAGCGTCACCGCCGCGCACGCCGCCGCCGTGACGGGAACCCAGGGCGCGAAGGCGCGCAGGTCGGCCGCCGCCAGGACGTATCCGGTGACCGGAAGCCGGACGTCCCGGACCATCAGCACGCCCCACGCCATCGCCGCCAGCGCGGTGCCCAGCGTCAGCGGGACCATCGCCTCGCCGCAGTTCACCAGCGCGCGGTGCCGCCACCCGCCGCCGAGAGCCTGGAGCAGCGCCGTGCGCCGGTCGCGGCTCGCCGACCCGCAGCGCGCCGCGATCACCACCAGGGCCAGCGCGGGCAGCACCACGAGCCCGCCGAGCGCGAGCAGGAACTGACCGAGCGGACGGACGTCGGCGGACTCACCGACCAGCGTCGGCGCGGCATGGCCGAACCCCGCGACACGGAACCACCCCTCGTCGCCGGGGTCCACCCGGAGGGGCCGCACGTAGGCGAACCGTTCGGCCGGCGACGCCAGCCCGTCCGGCGCGATGGTCCCGGCCGTCCGCCCGTAGCGCGTCGCGATGTGCTCGCCCGCTCCGGCGCGCGTCAGTTCCGGCGACAGGTACGCCTCGCCGGGCGCGGGCCAGCGCGGCAGTCCCGGCGGGGGCTGCGCCGACGCGGTGAGCGGCGCGATGTACACCACCTGGTGCTGCCGCTCGCCGACGGCGTCGTACCGGGGGCGCCACAGGGACGTCGCGGGCCGCCCGCCGGTGGCGGCGTCGATGGAGCGCGCCCGGTCCCGGGCGTCGCGGCCCGCGTACGTCGCTGTCGCGGCGAGCCCGGCCAGGACGCTCCCGGCCAGGACGAACGCCGCGGCCAGCAGCGCCACGAAGCGGACCCGGTCGCCGCGCGAGCCCCGGCCCGCCGCCCAGCCGACGCGCAGCAGCCGGCCGGTCAGCCCCGCCGGGCTCACGCGCCGGTCCGGGCGAGGACGCCGCGGTCCAGCCGCAGGCGGGCGTCGGCGCGGTCCGCGACGGCCGTGTCGTGGGTCACGACCAGGAGCGCGCACCCGCGCTGCGCGGACTGCGCGAACAGCAGGTCGGCGACGACGTCGCGGGCGACGCCGTCCAGCGCGCCCGTGGGTTCGTCGGCGAGCACGAGGGCGGGCTTCGTGACGAGGGCGCGCGCGACGGCCGTCCGCTGGCGCTCGCCCCCGGAGAGCAGCGCCGTGGACGTGCCGTCGGCGGGGACGCCCAGGTCGTCCAGCAGCCGCCCGGCGTCGCGGTAGGCGTCGCGGCGCGGCGTCCCCGCCAGCAGCGCGGGCAGGGCGACGTTCTCCACCGGGGACAGCTCCGGCAGCAGTTCCCCGAACTGGAACACGACGCCGAGGTGCGCGCGCCGATGCGCGGCGAGCTTCCGCCCCTTCAGCCGCGTGATGTCGGTACCGGCGACGAGCACGGCCCCGGACGCGGGCTTGACGAGCCCGAGCAGCACCATGAGCAACGTCGTCTTGCCGCACCCGCTCGGACCGCACACCGCCAGCGACTCCCCGGCCCCGAGCCGCAGACTCAGCCCCCGCAGAATCGGCCGCACACCGGCCGTGTGATGCAGGTCCGTCACATCCAGCACCGCTCCGTCCACGCCTCACCCTCCGTCGTCACTCGGTGATGGACGCCCGCCCCGCCGGTCGCGGGGCGGGCGCCGGATCTCAGCCCTTCCAGCCGGAGCACTTGTCCGGCTGGGCGTTCCGCTCCTCGCACACCTGGAGCGTGTAGATCTTGGAGCCGGGGCCGGACTCGACCGTCCGCCCCTTACCGGACTTGTTCCACAGCGTCCGCTTGGTGTTGGACGACGCCGTCCGCTTGTACTCGCCCTTCACCCAGTTCTTCGCGGCCCAGTCCTTGACCTTGATCGTGTCGTTGGCCTTGCCGGTGGTGTTCCACCCGCTGACCAGGTGCTTGACCTCGCCGTACAGCGCGGACGCCTGCGCGGCCGGGAACAGCAGGCTCAGCGCGAGCATCCCGCCGCCGACGATCGTGACCCTTCGTGACATCCCAGTCCTCTCCGCAAATCCCGGGCCGGTCGCGCCGGCCCGCCGCCCGGTCGGGGCGACGGGGTCCACGTCATCGGGGCGGCGTCTCCGGACCGTCGCCGGACGGTCGTCAGGGCGTCGCTTCGCCGTCTTCGGGGCGTCTCGCGCCGAGGTCGGCGGTCGAGGGGGCGTGGCCGGAGGAGGCCACGGGGGTCGTCGCGGCGCGCAGGACCGTGAGGCGTGTCAGTGCCGCCGTGGCCGCCACCGCTAGGGCGGGGGCGGCCATCTCCACCAGGACGTACGGGGTGCCGTAGCGGTGGCCGAGGGCCGCCGAGGTCATGCCGACGAGGAGGGCCACGGCGGCACCCGCCACCGGGAGGGTCACCGCCAAGGCGCGGATCGTCGGGCGGCGGACGGCGTCGGCGTGGAAGCGCAGGACCGCCGAGACGGCGGCGAGCGCGCCCGCCCAGGCGAACAGCGCGCAGAGCGCGTATCCGCCGTACAGGACCGCCGCCGGGGTCTCCAGCGGGCGGTCGCGGCCGAGCACCTGGGCGAACAGGTCGCCCTGGAGGCCGAAGACGGGGAACAGGCCCGCGAATCCGCCCGGCAGCGCGCCCGCGAGCGCCGCCACGGCGACGCGGCCCGCGCGCGGACGCAGCGGGACGACTCCGCGCTCGGCGGCCCAGGCCCGCGCGAACCCGTCGGGGTCGCCGCCGACGTACGACTCCGGGTCGCGGCCGTCCTGGACCGCCGCCGCCAGGTCGTCCGCCAGTTCACCGGCCATGTCGGCGACGTCCTCGGCGGCGACGCCGATCCGGGCCCAGGTGCGGGCGCAGCGGCGGACGGTCCGGTCGGTCACCGCGACGTCCGCTCGGCCGTCTCGCGGTCGCCGTGGCCCGCCAGGACGGCCGCGACGCCGCCGACCAGCCGCTCCCACTCGCCCGACCACGCCGTCAGCGCCTCCGCGCCCTCGGGGGTCGGCCGGTAGTACTTGCGGGGCGGGCCGCCCGCGCTCTCACCGAGGTAGGACTCCAGCAGCCCCTCGCGTTCGAGCCGCCCCAGCGCGGGATAGATCGAGCCCTCGGCGACGGCGTCGAGCCCGGCGGCGGCGAGGCGCCGCACCATCTCGTAGCCGTAGGCGGGCTCGTCCGCGACGACGGCGAGCAGGCAGAGGTCGAGGACGCCGCGCAGCCACTGACTGCGACGCCGACCCGAATCCGGTGCTGTCATGCACCGCATGGTAGTTCGCGACTACCTTGCGGAGCAAGAGTAGCGCGGATGAACGCCTGGGCGGTGGTGGGCCGGTGGGGCGTCAGGAGTCGCCGTCGTCCTTGGTCAGGGACGGCTTGGCCGGGCTCTCGGACGCCTCGTCCCGCTCTGCGCCGGAATCGTCCTTGGCGAGTGAGGGCTTCGCAGGTTCAACGGGGGCGTCTTCGGCGAGCGACGGGGGCGTGGGCTCGTCAGGTGCGTCCTTGGTGAGCGAGGGCTTCGCAGGCTCCTCCGGAGCTTCCTTGACGAGGGACGGCTTCGCGGGCTCGTCGGGGCTTACCGGGTCGTCGGTGAGGTCGTCGTCCTCGTCGGTCAGCAGGACGCCGACGATGGCGCGGATCTTGTACTCCGGGATGGCGCCCGCGCGCAGAAGGCGCGGAACCGCGCCCGTCAGGTCGACGATCGTGGACGCCTCGCCCTGGCCGGACGCGCCGCCGTCCAGGTACACCGCGACGTGGTCGCCGAGCATCTCCCGCGCCTCATCGGCCGTGCGGGCGGCCGGCTTGCCGCTCAGGTTCGCGCTGCTCACCGCGAGCGGCCCGGTCTCCTTGAGCACCTCCACCGCCAGCTCGTGCATCGGCATCCGCACCGCGACCGTGCCCTTGGTCTCGCCGAGGTCCCACACCAGGTTGCGGTTCGCGCGGCACACCAGCGTCAGCGCGCCGGGCCAGAACTCGTCGATGAGGTCCTGGCCGTAGGTGCCGAGGTCCTCCACGAGCGCCGTCGCGGCCCGCACCGACCCCACCAGCACCGGCGGCGGCATCTCCCGGCCCCGGCCCTTGGCCGCCAGCAACGACGTCACGCCCGCGGGCAGGAACGCGTCGGTCGCGAGCCCGTACACGGTGTCGGTCGGCAGCACCACCAGCTCGCCCCGGCGCACCGCGGAGACGGCCTCGCCGATCCCCCGGGCGCGTTCCACCGGGTCGGAGCAGTCATAGCGTCGGCTCACGAGGGTCTCCAGTCAGTCGGTACCGAGGCGGGCCGTGACGAACCTGTCCCGGTCGGTCAGATCGCGGCGGTTGCGGACGTCCCGCCAGCCGTTCTCCTCGGCGAACGTCCAGTACACGCCGTTGCCCTGGAGGTCGCTGTGCTCGACGGCGACGATCCCGCCCGGCCGCAGCAGCCGCCGCGCGGTCCGCTCGACCACCCGGATCGCGTCCAGGCCGTCGTCACCGCCACCCCAGAGGGCGTCGGCGGGATCGTGGTCGCGGACGTCCTGCGGGACGTACTCCCACTCGCTCATCGGAATGTAGGGCGGGTTGCTGATCACCAGGTCGACGGTGCCGTCCAGCTCCCCCAGCGCCGTCGCGAAGTCGTCCAGATGGACGCGGACGCGCCCGCGCTCGTCCAGTTCCTCCACGTTGCGGGACGCGTGCACGAACGCCTTCGGGTCGCGCTCGACCGCGTGCACCCGCGCCCGCGGCGCCTCCAGCGCGATCGACAGCGCGATCGCGCCCGAGCCCGTGCCGAGGTCGACGACGAGCGGGTCGCGCACGTCCATGTCGCGCAGCGTCTCCAGCGCCCAGCCGACCATCACCTCGGTCTCCGGACGGGGCACGAACACCCCCGGACCGACCTTCAGCTCCAGATACCGGAAGAACGCCCGTCCGGTGATGTGCTGGAGCGGCTCGCCCGCCTCGCGCCGCGCCACGTACTCCCAGAACCGCGCGTCGAAAGCGCTGTCGGGCACGGTGTGCAGCTCGCCGCGCCGCACGCCGTGCAGCGCGGCGGCCAGTTCCTCGGCGTCGGCGCGCGGCGACGCGGCGCCCGCGTCGGCCAGCCGCGCGGTCGCGCGGGCGATCTCGTCGAGCAGGAGCTTCATGACGCTTGGGCTTCGGCCAGCCGGCGTTCCATGTCGGCGTCGACCAGCGCCTGCGTGACGTTGTGCAGGTCGCCGTCGAGAACCTGGTCGAGGTTGTACGCCTTGTAGCCGACGCGGTGGTCGGAGATGCGGTTCTCCGGATAGTTGTAGGTGCGGACCCGCTCGGACCGGTCGACCGTGCGGACCTGGCTGCGCCGCTCCGCCGACGCGGCGGCGTCCGCCTCCTCCTGCGCGATGGCCAGCAGCCGCGACCGCAGGATGCGCAGCGCCTGCTCCTTGTTCTGGAGCTGGCTCTTCTCGTTCTGGCACGACGCCACCACGCCCGTCGGCACGTGCGTGACGCGCACGGCCGAGTCGGTGGTGTTGACGCTCTGCCCGCCCGGCCCGGACGAGCGGTACACGTCGATGCGCAGGTCGTTCGGGTCGATCTGGACGTCGACGTCCTCGGCCTCGGGCGTCACCAGGACGCCGACCGCGCTGGTGTGGATGCGGCCCTGCGACTCGGTGGCCGGGACGCGCTGCACGCGGTGCACACCGCCCTCGAACTTCAGGCGCGTCCAGACGCCCTCCTCGTCGGGGCCGCCGCGCGCCTTCACGCCGACGGTGACGTCCTTGTAGCCGCCGAGGTCGGACGGGTGGGCGTCGATGATCTCGGTCTTCCAGCCGGACCGCTCGGCGTACCGCAGGTACATGCGCAACAGGTCGCCGGCGAACAGCGCGGACTCCTCGCCGCCCTCGCCCGCCTTGATCTCAAGGATCGTGTCCTTGTCGTCGTTGGGGTCGCGGGGCACCAGCAGGTGCCGCAGCCGCTCCTCCAGCTCGCCCTGGCGCTTCTCCAGGTCGGCGGCCTCGGCCGCGAACGCGGAGTCCTCGCCGGCCAGCTCGCGCGCCGTGGCCAGGTCGTCCAGTGTGCCCTTCAGCTCCCGGTACGCCTCGACGATCGGGCGGAGCTGCGCGTACCGCTTGCCGAGCCGACGGGCCAGCGCCTGGTCGGCGTGCACGGCGGGGTCGGCGAGACGTTCCTCGATATCGGCGTTTTCGCTGATGAGATCGTCGAGATTCACGGTTGCGTCCTGGGCACTGGCCTGACGGCCGGTTTCGAGCGGCCCGGAACCCCGGTCGGGTGCCGGGCCGCTCCTGGTGGGCTGTGGGGTCGAACGCCCTACTTGGCCCGCTTGCCGAAGCGCTGCTCGAAGCGCGCCACCCGGCCGCCGGTGTCCAGGATCTTCTGCTTGCCCGTGTAGAACGGGTGGCAGGCGGAGCAGACGTCCGCGCGGATCTGGCCGTTCTCGGCGGTGCTGCGGGTCTCGAAGGTGTTCCCGCACGTGCACGTCACCGTCGTGACGACATAGTTCGGGTGGATCTCGGGCTTCATGGGTCTCTCCTCGCTTCGGGGCGGTCGCCGGGCGCTCCGCTCACACGGCCGGTGCCGTGGAAGATGGGGAGTCGTGAACCGGTACCGCAGCGGTTGCACACCAAGTGTGCCAGATACCCGAACGTGCCGAGGTCATCGGGCATTCCCGGCACCCGCCTAGGCGGTCCGCCCCAGGTAGGCGAGGACGGCCATGACGCGGCGGTGGTCGCCCTGCGCCGGTTGCAGATCGAGCTTGGCGAAGATGTTCGAGATGTGCTTCTCGACCGCGCCGTCGGTGACGACCAGTTCCCTGGCGATCGCGCCGTTGGCCCGTCCCTCGGCCATCAGCGCCAGGACCTCCCGCTCGCGCGGGGTCAGCGCGTCCAGCGGGTCGCCGGTGCGGCGGCGGCCGAGGAGCTGCCCGATCACCTCGGGGTCGATGACGGTGCCGCCCGCCGCGATGCGCCGCACCGCGTCGATGAACTCGGCGATCTCCGCGACGCGTTCCTTCAGCAGGTAGCCGACGCCCTCGGCACCGCCGCCGATGAGGTCGGTGGCGTAGCGCTCCTCGACGTACTGCGACAGCACCAGGATCGGCGTGCCCGGGACGCGTTCGCGGGCCGCGAGGGCGGCGCGCAGGCCCTCGTCGGTGAAGGACGGCGGCATCCGCACGTCCACGATCGCGAGGTCGGGACGGTGTTCCTCGACGGCGCCCGGCAGGCCCGTCCCGTCCCCGACCGTCGCGACCGTCTCGATGCCCGCGTCCTCCAGCAGCCGGACCAGGCCCTCCCGCAACAGCACCGAGTCTTCGGCGATCACTACCCGCATGGGCTCATTTCACCACGAGCACGGTAGGTCGGCCCGCAGCACCGTCGGGCCGCCGGGCGGGCTGTCCACGGTGACCATCCCGTCGATGGTGGCGGCGCGGTCGGCCAGGCCCGCCAGGCCGCCGCCCGGGCGCACCTGCGCGCCGCCCACGCCGTCGTCGGCGACCTCCACCACGACCCAGTGGCCCTCGCGCGCGACGCGGATCGTGGCGCGCGTGGCCCGCGCGTACTTGGCGACGTTGGCCAGCGCCTCCGCGACGATGAAGTAGGCGATGCTCTCGACGGCGGCCGGGGGCCGCTCGGGCAGGTCCACGTCGACCTCGACCGGCACCGGGGCGCGTCCCGCCAGGCCCGACAGCGCCGGGTCCAGGCCGCGGTCGGTGAGGATGGCCGGGTAGATGCCGCGGGCCAGGTCGCGCAGCTCGGTGATCGCCTCACGGGTGCCGGTGTGCGCCTGCTCGATGAGCGCGCGGGCGGCCTCCGGGTCGTCCGCGAGCTTGGCGCGGGCGCGGCCGATGTCCATCGCGACGGCGAGCAGGCGCTGCTGCGCGCCGTCGTGCAGGTCGCGCTCGATGCGGCGCCGCTCGAACTCGACGGCGTCCACGCCGCGCGCCCGGCTGGCCTGCAACTGCTCGGTCTTCTGGCGCAGTTCCTTGTTCTCGGCGCGGGCCGCGCTCGGGCCGAGCAGCACGGCGGCGAGCAGGGCGTGACCGAGCGCGACGGTGCGCGTCACGTAGAGGGCGAGCAGCGCGACGACGAGGCCGAGCGCGGTCACCGGGAGCGCCGCGACCGGATTGTCCATCCAGTAGGAGAAGACGCCGAGGTTCACCTCCGCCGAGCCGCTGAGCGCGACCACGACCGGCATCGCGACGAGCACACCCGTCGCTGACCACAGCACCGCCATGAGGACGAACTCGGCGATGCCGAGCGGGAACCGCAGCGCGAGGTAGAGCAGGTCGCGCCAGGTGGCGGGGTCGAGCACCATCGCCTTCAGCTTGGTGAACGGGTTCCTGCCCTTCGGCATCGGCCGGTACGGGTCGGCGATGCGGATGCCGAAGCCGAGCCACGCCAGCCGCCGCTCCAGCATCGCGGCACCGCGCCACAGCACCATGACGGCCGCCAGCATCGGCACCCCGACCCAGATGATCGTCAGGGCGCCCGACACCGCGATGCCGACGGTGAGCGCGATGAACCACGCGAGCCCCAGCCACAGCGACGCCGCCAGATACACCGCCGACCGCCAGTTCACCGACGACCGCGCCATCGCCAGCGGCCTCCAGCCGCCGTCGCTGATGGCCACGGTCCCCTCCCCGCTCCTGCTCAGCTCGCCCACGGTTCCCTCCCACGCCTCTGCCACGTTACGTCTCCACCCTGACGAAACGCGCCGCCGCCCACCATGCGGCGGCCCGCCCGAGCCGAGGTGGGGCTAACCCCACCTCAGGCACCGGCGAGAATCCGCACCAGACGTTCGCGGTCCACGGCCACGCTGATGAACGTCCCGCTGCCCGGCGCGGGCCGGGCTCCCCACTCCCCTGCCTCCAGATACGCCTCGACCTCGGCCCAGCGCATGATGGACGGGTCGATCGCGGCGCAGGCCGCCGCCGGGTCGTGGAACAGCTTGCCGTCACGCCGCTTGCGCAGGTAGACCTCCATCCCCTCGTGGAGCAGCGCCAGGCCGGGGTTGCGGTCGCGGACGGGCCGCAGCCTCTCGTGCAGGGCGCGGTCGTACCGGACGCCGTGGGTCACGTTCTTGGAGACGAGTTCGCGCCGCGTGATGCGCCCGGTGGCGAGCGCCAGGCGCGCGGCGGTGCGTTCGCCGTTGAAGTTGAACGTCGGGCACGTCAGGCGCCCCGCGAACTTGGGCAGCCGGTCCTCGGGCGGGACCACGTTGTCGCCCGCGAAACCGCCCTGGGCGACCCAGCGGGCCAGCCGTACGCCGGGGTGACCCTCCAGGAGGGCGCGGAGGTTGTGCAGCGCGGCCCCGGTCAGCAGGGTGAGTTCCGGGTGGCCGGTCACCGCGTCCGCCAGTACGCGCGCCGCCGGGCCGTCGGGGGCCGCCCGTCCGGGGTCGCCGAGCCAGCGGTGGTGGAACCCCGACACGTGGGAGGTGCCGGTGCCGGGGTCGGTCGCGCCGACGGGCACGTCCGCGCGTCCGACGCGGGTGAGGACGCGCCGCACGAACGCCACCTGTTCGGCCGACCCCGGGGTCACCGTCACCGCACGCAGCCGGACGGCCGGATGGCCCGCGACCAGGCACAGGGCGAGCAGGTCGTCGGGGTCCTGGGTCTCCAGGTCGAAAGCGAGGTCCATCGTCGACCACCTCCGCCGGAGAAGCTGGCGCTCCGCCCGTCCCGGGCGCCAGTGACCGCCGTCCCGTGCGAGGCCCGGAAAAAGTTATCCACAGGGTCGGGCGGGGGCGGCGAAGGGGCGCGGGGGTGCTCCATGCTGTGCGTGATGACTTCGTCACGGAAGGGAGCAGTCATGCGAGGACTCGTCGGGAAGCTGCTGAAAGCGCGACGCCCCCGCCCCGGGAGGGGCGAGGGCGTCGGGGAGAAGGCCGCGTCAGTCGTTGTTGTTGACCGTCGTCTTCTGCACCTGGAGCAGGAACTCCGCGTTCGACTTCGTCTCCTTCATCTTCTCGATGAGAAGCTCCAGCGCCTGCTGGGTGTCGAGCGCGTGCAGCACCCGGCGGAGCTGCCAGACGATGCGCAGCTCATCCGGCGCCATCAGGATCTCCTCCTTGCGCGTGCCGGAGGCGTCCACGTCGACGGCGGGGAAGATCCGCTTGTCGGCCAGGGAGCGGTTGAGCTTCAGCTCCATGTTGCCGGTGCCCTTGAACTCCTCGAAGATGACCTCGTCCATGCGGGAGCCGGTCTCCACGAGCGCCGTCGC
This sequence comes from Actinomadura flavalba DSM 45200, assembly GCF_000374305.1. GTDB lineage: Bacteria > Actinomycetota > Actinomycetes > Streptosporangiales > Streptosporangiaceae > Spirillospora > Spirillospora flavalba. Next base: position 328,620 of record NZ_KB894093.1, read on the forward strand.
GAGGATCGTCAGCGAACCGCCGTTCTCGATGTTGCGCGCGGCGCCGAAGAACCGCTTCGGCGGGTAGAGCGCCGTCGAGTCGACACCACCGGACAGAATCCGGCCCGAGGCCGGTGCCGCCAGGTTGTAGGCACGGCCCAGACGGGTGATCGAGTCCAGCAGCACCACGACGTCGTGCCCCAGCTCGACCAGGCGCTTGGCCCGCTCGATCGCCAGTTCCGCGACCGTGGTGTGGTCCTCGGCCGGACGGTCGAAGGTCGAGTGGATGACCTCGCCCTTCACCGACCGCTGCATGTCGGTGACCTCTTCGGGACGCTCGTCCACGAGCACGACCATCAGGTGGCACTCGGGGTTGTTCTTCGTGATCGCGTTCGCGATCGACTGGAGCACCATCGTCTTGCCGGCCTTCGGCGGCGAGACGATCAGGCCGCGCTGGCCCTTGCCGATCGGCGACACCAGGTCGATGATCCGCGTGGTCAGCACGTTGGAGTCCGACTCCAGGCGCAGCCGCTCCTGCGGGTACAGCGGCGTCAGCTTGGAGAAGTCGACCCGGCCCTTGGCCTGGTCGGGCTCCATGCCGTTGACGGTGTCCAGGCGGACCAGCGCGTTGAACTTCTCGCGCCGCTCGCCGTCCCGCGCCTGCCGGACGGCGCCGGTGATCACGTCGCCCTTGCGCAGCCCGTTCTTGCGGACCTGCGCGAGCGAGACGTAGACGTCGTTCGGGCCGGGCAGGTAGCCCGTCGTGCGGACGAACGCGTAGTTGTCGAGGATGTCGAGGATGCCCGCCACCGGGATGAGGACGTCGTCCTCCGACAGCACCGGCTCCTCGTAACGCTCGCGACCGCCGCGACCGCCCCGGTTCCGCTCGCGGAACCGGCGGCCCCGCCGGTTGCGGCCGGTGCCGTCGCCGTCGTCGTCCTGGTTCTGGCCACCGCCGCCGGAGCCCTGGCCGCCGCGCTGGCGACCGCCGCCCTGCTCGTCGCGGTCACGGTCGCCGCGCTGGCCGCGCTCGCCCCGGTCGTTCCGGTTGTCGCGGTCTCCGCGCTCGTTCCGGTTGTCGCGGTCGCCGCGTCCGTCCCGGTCGCCGCGCTCGTTCCGGTCGCCGCGCTCGGCACGGTCGTTCCGGTTGTCGCGGTCACCGCGCTCGCCGCGGTCGCGGTCACGGCCGCGCTGACGCTGACGGCCGCCTTCACGGCCGCCCTCGCGTCCGCCGCCTTGACCGCCCTGGTTCTGCTGGTTCTGCGACTCGGCGTCGTCGCCGGAGGTCTCCCCCCGTCCGCCGCGACGCTCGCCGCGCTCGGACTGACGGTCGGCGGAGCCCTTGTCGCCACGGTCGCCGCGCGCGCCGCCCTGCTCGCCGGACCGGTCCCCGCGCTCACCCTGCTCGGCACGGTCGCCGCGCTCGGCACGGTCGTTCCGGTCGCCGCGTTCCACTCGCCCGCCCCGCGCGGTGTCACCCTGCGCGGCGGACGCCTGCTCGCCTTGACCCTGGGCCTGCTGACCCCGGTCCGCCTGACCCTGGGCGGCCTGACCCCGGTCCGCCTGGCCCTGCGCGGGCTGGCCCTGCGCGGACTGGCCCTGACCTGCGTTGCCCTGGTCCGTCTGGGTCGGCGCCGGCTGGCCCTGGTTCGCGCGGCCTCGCGTCGGCTGGGCCGCCTGCTGGGCGTCCTGGGCGGCCGTGGGCAGCTCGCTCTGCGCGGTCGCGCGGGCCTCGGTGGTCACCTGGGTGTCGGTGGTGTCCTTCTTGGCCGCGGCCGTGCGCCCCCGGCGGGGACGCTCGGCGGCCGGGGCGGACTCAGCGGAACCCTGCTCGGCGCCCTGCCCCTGCCCGCCCTGCTTCTCCTGGATGGCGGCGATGAGCTGGCTCTTGCGCATCCCGGTCGTGCCGGTGATGCCGAGGCTGGACGCGAGCTGCTTGAGTTCGGGCAGCACCATGGCCGACAGGCCGGTGCCGCGGCGGCGACGGGGGGCCGCGGCGCCGGTCTCACCGGCGGCGGGCGCCGTGCCGGTGGCGTCCGTCAGGAGTTCGCTGGATTCGCTCACTAAGGGTCCTTCCCAGGGAGCGGGTGTTGGCCGGCGATCGACCAGTCAACCCGGTGGTGCGGCCCGGCGGGGGCGCCGAGTCGGGCTCGGCCGATCGCGGTGGGTCCACGGTCGGCGTGGGCATGCCAGATGATGGATCGGGACGAAACGCTCGCGCGGGTCCCCGGCGCCGCTACGTCCGAAGGTTCGGTGGAAGCCCGGACAACGGGATGTCACGGTGACGGGAAGCCGAGTGCGCGGGACCGGCACGACCCGGAGGTCGGACAGATGACGCACGGCTGACGAGCACGCAGCCCCGAACGGGGCATCTGGTGCGGCATTCAGCCTAACATCACCAGGGCGCACTGCTATTCCCCAGAGGTCGATGTCTTCGCTCTTTACCAAGACGGATCATTGACACGTACCGACGCCGCGCTCACCCCGGCTCCGGCCGCGTTACGTCAGGTCCGGGCGGTGGCGCCGGAGCGGACGTGCGCGCCCCGGGTGGCGACGTCCAGAGTGTGTTCGTGCCAGCCATTACCCACTCCGGCGCCTATCGAATCAACTCGTGATGCCGTTGTGAAGGCGAGGACAGTAGGCCCGGCACCGGAAATCACGGCGGGCACGCCCGCCTCGCGCAGCCGCGCGACGAGCGCCGCCGACTCCGGCATCGCGGGGGCGCGGTGGTCCTGGTGGAGCCGGTCTTCGGTGGCGTCCAGCAGGACGTCGCCCGTGAGGCCCTGCGTGAGCGCGGCGATCAGCAGCGCGGCGCGGCCGGCGGTGTGGGCCGCGTCCGCGTGCGGGACGGTCGGCGGCAGCAGCCCGCGCGCCCGCTCGGTCGCGAGCCGCTGGTCGGGCACGTACACGGTGACCTGCTCGACCGCCGGGTCGAGCCGGACGAGACGCGGCCCGGCGGGCCCCGTCCAAGCGATGGTCAGGCCGCCCGCCAGGCACGGCGCGACGTTGTCGGGATGACCCTCGATGTCGGTGGCCAGCCGCAGCACGGCGTCGTCGTCCAGCAGCGCGCCGTGCGGGTGCAGGGCGCGCGCCGCGAGGACGCCCGCGATGATCGCCGCCGACGACGAGCCGAGCCCCCGGCTGTGCGGGATGCGGTTCACGCACGTCAGCCGCAGCCCGGCCCAGCGAGTGCCGAGCGCGACGGGCGCCAGCGCGTCGATCACGCCGAACGCGCGCCTGAGCACCGACACGATCAGGTGCCGCTCACCGCGATCGGCGACCTCGGCGCCTTCCCCGTCCACGTCGATGGACAGCCCGGTGAAACGGTCCCCGGCCGGGTCGACCTCGACCGTGACCTCGTCGTACAGCCCGAGCGCGAGGCCGAGCGAGTCGAACCCCGGCCCGAGATTGGCACTGGTCGCCGGCACTCGCACCGTCACCGGCCCAGGCGCCCGGCCCGCGCGCGACTCGGACGCGTCGGCGCGACCAGCCACCGGACCGGACACGTCGCCGGTGACCGCGCCCGTCACGGGCGGGCGGTGCGGAGCCGTCTCATGGCGTGACGGCGCGTTCGGGTCGGTGCCGGTGGGGTCGGGTGTGCTCACGTGAGGCCCAGGGCGGAGGCTGCGGCGTGCGCGTCGACCTTGACGGTCGTCGGGGCGGGGGCGCCCGAGATGGCCCAGTCCGGGTCCTTGAGGCCGTTTCCGGTCACGGTGCAGACGATCTTCGAGCCGCGCTCGATCAGACCCTGCTCGGACGCCTGGAGCAGCCCCGCGACGCTCGCCGCCGACGCGGGCTCGACGAACACGCCCTCCTCGGCGGCCAGCAGCCGGTACGCCGCGAGGATCTGCCGGTCGGTGACCGAGTCGATCGCGCCGCCGGAGTCGTCGCGGGCGGCGATGGCGAGGTCCCACGAGGCGGGGTTGCCGATGCGGATCGCCGTCGCGATCGTCTGCGGCTTCAGCACGGGCTCGCCCTTGACGAACGGGGCCGCGCCCGACGCCTGGAACCCCAGCATCCGGGGTGCGCGGGTGGCGATGCCGTCGGCCGCGTACTCCTGGTAGCCCATCCAGTAGGCCGAGATGTTGCCGGCGTTGCCGACCGGCAGGCAGTGCACGTCCGGGGCATCGCCGAGCGTGTCGACGATCTCGAACGCGGCCGTCTTCTGCCCCTGGAGCCGGTACTTGTTGACCGAGTTGACCAGCGCGACCGGGTAGTCGACCGACAGCTTGCGGGCCAGCTCCAGGCAGTCGTCGAAGTTGCCGTCGACCTGGAGCAGCCGCGCGCCGTGCACCAGTGCCTGCGCCAGCTTGCCCATCGCGATCTTGCCCTGCGGGACCAGCACCGCGCACGTCATCCCGGCGCGCACCGCGTACGCGGCGGCCGACGCCGAGGTGTTGCCGGTGGACGCGCAGATGACGGCCTTGGCGCCGTCCTCGGCGGCCTTGCTGATGGCCATCGTCATGCCCCGGTCCTTGAAGGAACCGGTGGGGTTGGCGCCCTCGACCTTGAGGTACACCTCGCAGCCGGTGAGCTGCGACACCCGGTTGGCCGGCACCAGCGGCGTCCCGCCCTCCAGCAGCGTGACGACCGGCGTCTTCGCCGTCACCGGCAGCCGGTCACGGTACTCCTGGATGAGGCCACGCCAGGCGCGGGCGGTCGGGTTCACTCGATCTCCTCGGATGACCTGCGGACTTGCGCACGAGTGTACGGCGCAAAGGGGGTTTTCGGTCGGGTTACTCGTCACCTTCGACGCGCATCACGCTGGCGACCTCGCGGACGCTGTCGAGCCCGCGCAGCCGCTCCACCGTCGCGGACAGCGCCGCGTCCGGCGCGCGGTGCGTCACGATGACGAGCTGGGCGTCGTCACCGAGCCCCTCCTGGCGCACCGCCTGGATCGACACGCCGCTCTGCGCGAACGCCTCCGCGACCGTCGCGAGGACGCCCGCCTCATCGGCTACGTCGAGCTGGAGGTAGTACCGCGTGACGGTCTCCCCCATCGGCAGCACCGGCAGCGACGCGTACGTCACCTCGACCGGGCCGGACGTGCCGCCCACCCGGTTGCGCGCCACGGCGACCAGGTCACCGAGGATGGCCGACGCGGTCGGGGCGCCGCCCGCGCCCGCGCCGTAGAACATCAGTGACCCCGCCGACTCGGCCTCCACGAACACCGCGTTGTACGCCTCGCGGACGCTCGCCAGCGGATGCGTGCGCGGGATCATCGCCGGATAGACGCGCACCGACACGCCCCGCCCGTTGCGGCCGTCGTCGGACGGAACGCGCTCGCAGATCGCCAGCAGCTTCACGACGCTGCCCATCTCCTGCGCGCCCGCCACGTCGGCGGCGGTCACCTCGGTGATGCCCTCGCGGTGCACGTCCGCCGCCGTGACCGGCGTGTGGAACGCGAGCTGCGCGAGGATCGCGGCCTTGGCGGCGGCGTCGAAGCCTTCGACGTCGGCCGTCGGGTCGGCCTCGGCGTAGCCCAGCTCCTGGGCCTCCTCCAGCGCTTCGTGGAACCCGGCGCCGTGCGTGTCCATCTGGTCGAGGATGTAGTTCGTGGTGCCGTTGACGATGCCGAGCACCCGCTGCACGTGGTCACCGACCAGCGACTCGCGCAACGGCCGCAGCAGCGGGATCGCGCCCGCCACGCTCGCCTCGTAGTACAGGTCGGTGCCGTACTCGCGGGCCGCCGCGAACAGTGTCGCGCCGTCCTCCGCGAGCAGCGCCTTGTTCGCCGTGATGACCGACTTGCCGTTCTTCATCGCGCCGAGCATCAGCGACCGCGCCGGTTCGATCCCGCCGATCACCTCGATGACGATGTCGACGTCGTCGCGGGTGACGAGCGTCTCGGCGTCCGTCGTCAGCAGCTCCGGATCGACGCCCGCCCGGACCCGGTCGGGGCGGCGCACCGCGATCCCGGCCAGTTCCAGCGGCGCGCCGACCCGCGCCGCGAGGTCGTCGGCCTGCTCGCGCAGCAACCGGACGACCTCCGTCCCGACGACTCCGCACCCCAGCAGTGCCACCCGCAACGGTTTCACGCTCCGACCTCCGCATCGAGCCGCAACAGGTCGTCCGCGGTCTCCCGGCGGACGATCACCCGGGACCTGCCGTCCTTCACCGCCACCACGGCGGGCTTCGGGACGTGGTTGTAGTTGCTGGCCATCGACCGGCAGTAGGCACCGGTCGCCGCGACGGCCACCAGGTCGCCCGCCGCAAGATCTTCGGGCAACCACAGGTCACGCACGACGATATCCCCGCTCTCGCAGTGCTTGCCGACGAGCCTGCTGAGCATCGGCCCGCCCTCGGACTCCCGGCTCGCCAGCGCGCACGAGTAGTCGGCGCCGTACAGGGCGGTGCGCATGTTGTCGCTCATGCCGCCGTCGACGGACACGTACGTCCGCAGTCCCTCGACGTCCTTGACGGTGCCGACCTCGTACAGTGTGACGCCGCCCGGCCCAACGATGGCGCGGCCCGGCTCGACCGTCAGGCGCGGCGTCTCCAGCCCGTAGGAGCGGCACTCGCGCGCGACGATGTCGTGCAGCCGGTCGGCCATCTCCTTCGCGACGATCGGCTCGTCGCCCGGCAGGTACGCGATGCCGTAGCCGCCGCCGAGGTCGAGTTCGGGCAGTTCCAGGCCGTGCTCGTCGCGGATCGCGACGAGCAGTTCGGCGAGCCGGTGCGCGGCGACGCCGAACCCCTCCGCGTCGAAGATCTGCGACCCGATGTGCGAGTGCAGCCCGACCAGGTCGAGTTCGGGCAGCGCGACGACGCGGCGAACCGCCTCCAGCGCCGCGCCCGAACTGCGGGAGAAGCCGAACTTCTGGTCGTCGTGCGCCGTCGCGATGAACTCGTGGGTGTGCGCCTCCACACCCGTCGTGACCCGGACCATCACCTTCGGGCGGACCCCGCGCTCGCGCGCCAGGTAGCCGAGCCGGGCGATCTCCTCGAACGAGTCGAGCACGATGTGCCCGACGCCGGCCTCCAGCGCCGCGTCCAGCTCGGCGACCGACTTGTTGTTGCCGTGCAGCGTGATCCGCTCCGGCGGGAACCCCGCGTGCAGCGCGATCGCCAGCTCGCCGCCGGTGCACACGTCCAGGCCCAGGCCCTCCTCGTGCACCCACCGCGCCACGGCCGTGCACAGGAACGCCTTGCCCGCGTAGTGGACGCTGCCCGCCGCGAACGCCTCGGCGTACTCGCGGGCGCGGCTGCGCACGTCCACCTCGTCGTACACGTACAGCGGCGTGCCGTACTGCCGGGCGAGGTCGCGCACGTCGACGCCGCCGATCGTCAGCGCGCCTTCGGCGCGGCGCGCCGACTTCGGCCAGACGTCCTGGTCCAGCGCGTTGAGGTCGGGCGGCGGCGGCAGCGGATTGTCCTCCGACAGGACGTTCTCGTGCCGCGGCCCCGCCGGGTGCACCCTGCTCATGCGTTCCGCCTGCTCCTTCGCCCCGTCATATCCGTTCCCGGGGGGTTTCGCCGATCATGGTCAGTCCGTTGCCGAGCGCGATCCGCGCGGCGCGCGCGAGCACGCCGCGGATCGGGCCCGGTCGTTCGTGCACATCGTGGTAGACGCACGCCAGCCGCTCCAAATAGGCGATCAAGGGCGTGGCGTCCGCCTCCCGGACGGCCTGGGCGGCACGTCCGGGGAGTTCGGGCAGCGCGCCGGCGAGCCGGCGTTCCGCCGCGTCGAAGTTCCCGGTGACCCGGCCGTCGGCCGCCTCCGCCCAGCCCGCGCGCGCGTAGGCGTAGCGGACGGCGAAGCCGGGATTGGCGAACGTGCGTGGCCGTTCGGGCCAGCCGCCGCCGGGGACGCGCTCGACGATCCCGTACCGGACGCCCTCCCGCAGGATGCCGCGGGTCACGCTCTCCGGGGGGACCTCGATGACGATCATGCCGCGTTCCGCCCGCCCGAGTCCCGACGGCACGCGGGCGGCGACCTCGTCCGGCCGCTGCCCGGCGCGCAGGGCGACGGCGCTCACGTACCTTCCGGGTTCCCGGTAGGCGAGCGGCACGTCCGCGGGCGCGACGGCGCCCCGCACGGCGGCGGAGAGCAGTGCGCCCACCTCGGCAGGAGTCACCCTGGTGAGACTATCTGACCACTATCTGGACACCGCCGCGAGTTTCCGGACGGTCTGGATGAGCTGGTTCGGGTCGAACGGTTTGGTCACGTAGGCGTCGACGCCGATCTCGTGGCCGCGCCGGATGTCGTGCTCCTGCGCCCGCGCAGTGATCATGACGACGCGGATGTGCGCCGTCCCCTCGCCCTCCCGCAGCCGGCCCGCCGTCACCCACCCGTCCAGGCGCGGCATCATGACGTCGAGCGTGATGACGTCCGGCCGGACGTCGAGCACCCGATCCAGGCAGTCCTGCCCGTCCACGGCGGTCTCGACCTCGAACCCTTCGAGCTGGAGGTTCACGGCGATGAGCTGCCGGATGACCTCATCGTCATCGACGACCAGCACGCGCCCCAGTGGCTTGGTCACCGTCCCGAACTTAGCCCACCCACACCCCCGGCGCACGGAGAACAAACCAGGTACGCACACCCCGCCGACCCTGGTAACCTTCCATCAACGCCGCCACAAGGCGGCCCGCCCCCTTAGCTCAGGGGATAGAGCAACGGCCTCCGGAGCCGTGTGCGCAGGTTCGAATCCTGCAGGGGGCACCAAACCAAATGCCAGTCGATGGCGGGCCATCGGCTGGCGTTTTCTCTGCAACGTCCTAGCAGCGCAGTGTAACGCGCTCAAGCCTCATTCCATGATGCGGCGGCATGCCACATATCCGCCATCTGCCAAGTTGAACATCCGGCCAGCAAATGATAAATCGGCGGACGCGATTTCTTTTATGGGCGAGTAAGCGCGACCGATTAGCATCGTCCAGCGTCTGCCTGGCCGCCGGATCGGACAGCGCAAACGCGGCACCCCAGATTCACTGCGCCGAAGGAAGCCTGCTGTTGGCAAGTCAATCACCCAGGAATTCCACACCTCCAAAAACCGGACAGTAAAAAGGTTCTCGTTCTTGCGTATTATTCAGTGCCGCGCAGCGGACCGAATTTAGAGGGGGAATGGGCACCGCCAGAATCTTCATTCCATTGACAATGAGTGGCCGAGACATAATCCGGACCGTCATTGACGAGATAGATAATACCCCGATTTGGGAATCCAATCCCGAACTGCACAAGCCGTTCGTCTTTCGGCGACTCGATCGCATCAATCCTAAGCTCGTCGTATTCATGACCCAAGTGCATGCGCACCACATTACTAAAGAGCACATCTACCCTAGGCGGCCACCGTGCGTCCTCCAGGCTCCTAAAGAGCAACTGTGAGTAACTTACGGAATAATGCCATAGACGGAATGGCCTCTCCCAGCCAGCGATCATCTGATATCTCACGCTCCAAGAAACGCCGGCAAGGGGACGTCTACAATACGCCCCCCTGTAGAAGGTGATGCTACTCCACTCCCGATAGCCTCGCCAGATCGAATCCCCGACAATCTTCATTTCTCGTTCGGTGGTGAACCAATTCTTACCACCTCCCCTGTCGAAGGCCGTCTTGAAAGCTGAGCCTGCGTCGTCGACGTGGTCGAAACCGTCGAGGACGATGTGCAAGGTTGTCGTCGGCTTATGAAATGCAACATCTCACACAGCTCCAAGCGCCTCATCCCTAGTGCTGTCCAAGAAGTGAGTCAAACCCTTGGACTCAGCGAAATGTCTCAAGGCTTCGACGGTGAAGTTATGGGCGCGTCGGTAACGCTTGACCAGACCAAGGGTCGTGATCTGGACGTGGGTGCCTGCGCCGGTGCGGAGCCACATGCCGGGCTTGAGTTCGCCGACGTCGGCCCATCGGCTCTGCTCAGGTAGGCAGAAGGGGTGGTTTGCTGTCGCCGTGAGGACATCGGTGCGCTTCTTTGCACCGTTGACGGTGATTTGGACGAGGTCCTTGGTGCCGGTGCTGGAGAAGGTGGTCGTCACCGCCCGGGTCTGGGCTGCGCCGGTTTCGGGGTTGGTCGCGGTGACTTTGTCGCCGACCTTCATGGCGTCGATGGGCTTGTGGGTGCCGTCCGCCATGAGGACCTTGGTGCCCGGCACGAAGCTGTTGGCCTTGCAGCTTCCTCCCGCGGAGCCGCCGCCGGACTTCTTGCCGCCACCGGCTTTGGCGCCGCCGCCTGCGTTGGTGGTTTTCTTGGTACCCGCGTTGGTGCGTAGTTTTGCGGCGCCGTTGCCCTTGGTGGGGCTGCCGCCCCTGCCGCCGCCTCCGCCGCCGCCCTTGCTGGCTTTGAAGAAGCCTCCTGCCGTCCCTTGTGTTCTGGGCGTGCGAGACGACGCCGTAGACCGCTCCTGCCGCGGCGGCGCAGGCGACGCCGACGGTCAGGGAGGCGATGGTGGCGCGGGGCTTGCTGAGGAAGCCGTCTGCGGTCTTGAGGCCGCCCATGGCCTTGCACTTCCGGTTGCACGGCGGGGGTGCGGGCGGAGCGGAAGGTGCGACATTGCCGGGACCGGCTTCCGTGCTCGGCGCCGGGCTGCTGGGCGGGGGGTAGCCCGGCGGGCGGCCGCCGCGACTGGGGCCTCCGCTGCCGCGTTCGCCTCGGTCGGTGTCCTTGCCCTTGCCGGGGTGGCCGAAGCGTTCACGGGCGCCGTCGGGTAGATGGCGGCACATGGTGCCGTCGGGGTCGGAGCTGGAGATGGGCTGTTGCTGGCGTAGCCGAAGCCGTTCCAGGTGACGGGGTCGACGCTGGTGAAGCGGCCGATGGTGGGGTCGTATTGGCGGGCGCCCAGGTGGGTGAGGCCCGTGCTGGTGTCCTTGGTGCCGCCTACGTAGCCCTTGTCCATGGCCAGCGGCCAGGCGTTGATCGGCGTGGAGCGTTCGGTGCCGAGGGGGGCGAAGCGGCGCAGGCTCCAGGTGTTTCGGTCGACGGCGTTGGATCCTCGTGCTCGCCGGGGGACGAACCCTCGCGCACGACGGCGGGTGTCGTGGTCGTTGGTGCTGTTGGGCGCGTTGAAACTTGGGTGGGGTTCAAGAGGTTGTTGGGTTTTTTCCTTGGTCGTTTGAGTCGTTCATGTCTGGCTTGATGCGTTATCGGTGGTGGGTTGTTCTTCGGTTTCTGGTGGGTTGGGCTGTGGTGGTGGGGCGACGACCTGCGGTGATGGTCGGTTTTCTTACCTGGGGGCGGTTCTGCGCGGGGTGTGGGGTGAGAGGCAATCGGGGGTTCGAGGTGGGGGCAGGGGATGGCAAGCGCAAGATCATTTGGGTGGGGGTGGGAAGGACGTGGGGTGATCATGCGGTGCTGCGCGAGGTATGGGGTGGTGGGGGTTGCTGGGGAAGGGGACCGTCGTTGTGGCGGGGGCCGGGCTGATGGTGGTGGCGTCCATGGTCGGTACTGCGGGGGTGGCCGCCGATGCCGGGTGGGGGGACGGGGCGCGGGTCGTGGTCGGGCGGGGGGTCGAGCGGCCCGTGTTGGAGGGGTTGCGGGGGGCTGCGTTGGTCGAGGGGGTTCCGTTGGAGCGGGTCGTCGCGCGGTATGCCGACGAGGTCGTTGCGGCTCGGCCTGGGCTTCGGGCTCGGGGGGACGCGTCGGTGCCCGATGTCAGGGTCGATGATCTGCCGATGGTCGAGCTGGTCGATCTGCGGCGGATCGCCGTGGCGGAGAAGATCTCGTACGGCGAGGCGATCGACCGGTACGGGTGGCAGACGCGGTTCGAGCAGGTCGCGGACCGGCTGGAGCGGGACTATCCGGCGGAGCTGGCCGAGGCCGCGCTCGACGAGGACGGGAAGGGGGCGCGGTTCAGCTTCAAGGGCGACGTTCCCGCCCAGGCGGTGAAGCTGGCCCGGACCCTGCCCGCCAAGGTCGAGCTGAAGGGCGGCACCGGGTACTCGGCCGCCGAACTCGAACGCGCCATGAACACCGCCCACGACAGCGTCGCCCGGCGCAAGGACGTCGCCCACGTGCAGAGCGCCTACGACGCGAGCACCGGTGTCGTCGTCGTGGAGGCGCGGCGGGTCGAGCTCGCGGCCGACCCCGACGCGCCGGAGGAGGCGCAGCCCGCGATGCGGCCCGCGACGCCCGCCAACCCGCGGATCAAGGTCCGGCTCATCCTCGGGAACCACCCCGACGTGCGTCCGGCGGACCGGGCGATGCGCGGCGGCGGCCGGATGACGTACTGCACCGCCGGGTTCACGGTGAAGAAGATCCGGGGCAAGGCCAAGGGGATCTCGACGGCGGGGCACTGCGCCGTGGCGAAGCGCCTCACCTACCGGCTGCACAAGAAGGACGGCGGGACGCGGACCACGATCGTCCGCAAGCGCCGCCACCAGGGGGCGTCGGGCGACGTGTCCTGGTACTCGCGGGGCCGCTTCAAGGTCGCGCGGACGTTCTACTACGCGTGGAACAAGAAGCGGTACGCCGACCGTCGCGCGGGTACGCCCCGAAAGGGCACGCGGATCTGCAAGTTCGGCGTCACGTCCGGCGCGTCGTGCACGACCGTGCGGGCTTCCAACGCCACGATCTCCACGGGCGGGCGCACCTACCGGCGCATGGTGACGACGAACGGCGGCGGCGTGCGGCCGGGCGACAGCGGCGGGCCCTGGTATTACGGGGGCACGGCGTACGGGATCACGCACGGGTACTTCGAGGGGACGAAACGGTCGGTGTTCACGCCCGCGGTCTCGCTGCGCAAGCTCGGGGTGGACGTGTACCAGCGGTGACGGCGTCCAGGGGAACGGTCGACACGGGGATCAGCATGAAGAGGACAGTGACGGTCGCGGTGGCGACGATGCTCGCCATCGGGGCCACGGGCGGCGCGGCCGCCGCGCGGCCCGACCGGGTGAGCGTCGTGGGGAAGGACCCGCGCATCATCGTCGCGGCGATCTCGTCGCGGACGGCCATGCGGATGCCGGGCCGGCTGGTCTACGACCGGTCGGCGCGGTGCCTGTTCCTCGCCCACCCGGGCCTGGGACGCACGACGCCGCTGTGGCCGGCCGGGACGCGGCCGGTGCGGCACGCGGGACGGCCGGGCGTGCACGTCCCGGGCTCCGGGCGCGTCCTGGTGGGCGACCGGGTGGTGGCGAGCGGCACCTACTCGGCGAAGTCCAAGGCGGTCACGAGGGCGCGGATTCCGGCGGCGTGCGCCCCGCGCGGCCGGGAGCTGACGACGATCACGCCGTCCCGGCGCTGACGCGTCAGCTGACCTTGCGGGCGATACCGGCCATGCCGAGCTGTTCGCCGGGGGTGAGGGCGGCGGGGTCCTTGGGGGCGTCGGGGCGCCAGAGGGCCGTGTAGGTGACGCCGGGGGCGACGAGTTCGAAGTCGCCGAACTGGGCCTCGATCTCGGCGGGGGTGCGGGCCCAGCCCTCCTCCAGGTTCTCGCGGGTGATGCGGGCGAGTTCCTGCTGGGCGGGGACGCCGGTGTCGACCAGGGACGTCATGAACAGGTGGCTGCCGGGGGCCAGGACGTCGCGGTAGGCGGCGACGACGTCGTCCACGACGTCCGGTGAGAGGTAGTGGAGCATCCCGACCAGCATGATGACGGCGGGCCGGGTGAAGTCGAGGAAGCCGTCGACGGCCGGGTCCGCCAGGATCGCGGCGGGGTCGCGGACGTCGCCGACGGTGACCCGCGTGACGCCGTTGCCCGCCAGCAGGGCCCGGCCGTGGACGGCGACCAGCTCGTCGATGTCGACGTAGACGACGCGGGCGCCGGGGTTCTCCCGCTGTGCGACCTCGTGGGTGTTCTCCACGGTCGGCAGCCCGCTGCCGAGGTCGAGGAACTGGTCCATCCCGGCCTCGCCCGCCAGGTAGCGGATGCCGCGCGCCAGCACGCGCCGGTTCTCGACGGCCGAGTCGCGCAGCCCGGGGATGTTCTGTGCCGCGTGGTCGGCCAGGGCGCGGTCGGCGGCGAAGTTGTCCTTGCCGCCCAGGAGCGCGTCGTAGGCGCGCGCGATCGTCGGCCTGCCGAAGTCCAGGTCCCGCGGAGGCCACTGCGCCCCGTCGCCCATGAGCTACCACCCGTCACCGTCGTCCCGAGAATTGCGATCATGGTAGATCCACCGGCCCGCGGCGGGACGCAAGTCTCAGAACTTCACGCGGCGGCGAATCGTGGCCGACCGTGGCCGCGCACGCGTCGGCGGCCTGGTCAGGCGAGGTGGACCCCCGTGGACAAAAAGGCCGGAGAAACCCGTACCGAACTGAGTGGTTCTGTGGTTTTTAGGGGGTTAAATGCGAGGGCGGTCGTGTCGGGGGGTTCAGGAGGGTTGTGGGCAATGCGGCTGTCGGGTTGGATTGCGTGGTGGTGATGGGCGTGGCGACGGAGTCGGACGCCGTTCTCGTGGCGGCGGCGCGATCCGGTGACGAGCAGGCATCGGGAGAGCTTTTCCAGCGGCACCACGGTGCTGTCATGGGGTATGCCCGGGGGCTGGTGCGCGATCAGCACACCGCCGAGGACCTGGCCAGCGAGGCGTTCGCGCGAACGTTCGCGGCGCTGCGCGACGGGCTCGGGCCGCGCGAGGCGTGCCGCCCGTACCTGTACGCGGTCGTGCGGAACACCGCCGTGGACTGGGCGCGGGCCGGGCGGCGGACCGTCGTCACCGACGAGGTCGCGCAGTGGGCCGACCGGCCCGCCGACGAGCCGCCCGACGTGGACGAGAAGGACGCGCTCGTGCGCGCGTTCCGGTCGCTGCCCGAACGGTGGCAGACCGTCCTGTGGTACACGGTCGTCGAGGACGAGCCCGTGCAGCGCGTCGCGGATCTGCTCGGGCTGCGCGCCGGGGCGGTCGCGCAACTGTCGTTCCGGGCGCGGGAGGGGCTGCGCAAGGCGTTCCTGGCGGCCAGCGTCGGTGACCGGCCCGAGTGCGCCGAGTACACCGGGCAGCTCGCGGCGACGGTCCGTCACCCGGCGCGGCGCCGCAGCCGGGCGCTGCGGCGGCACATGGACGTGTGCGAGCGGTGCCGCCGGGCGTCGGCGGAGATGGTCGACCTCAACGGCCGGTTGCGGATGGCGCTGCCGATCGGGCTCGTCGTGCTGGAGCCGTCGTCGGGCTCGCTCGGCGACCACCTGCCGGTCGCGGCGCTGGCGGGGTGGCCCGCGAAGGCGGCGATGGCGGGCGCGGGCGCGCTCGTCCTGACGATCGTGATCACGACGCTCGGCGGCGGCGACCCCGACGGTCCGCCGCGCGCGGCGCCTCCCCCGGCGACGGTTCCGGCCGCGCCCGCCGAGCCGTCGCCCGGCCCGCGTCCGGCGACGCGCGCGCCCGAGGCCGTCCGCGCCGAGCAGCCCGCCCCGCGCGCGCCGCGCAACGGCGGCGGCGGAACGGCCCGCGTCTCGGCCCCGGCGCGGAACGCGGCGGGGACGCCGTCGCGCATCCGCAACACCACGCTCCAGTCCTGCCTGGCGCCCGACGGCGGCTCGGTCGTGCAGCGCGCCTGCTCGGGCGCGAACACGACGTGGCGCCGCCGCGACACCGCGGGCGGCTTCACGCTGCGGAGTTCCGCGACCGGGCGCTGCATGACGCGCGGCACCCGCACGGCGGGCGTCCCGTGGGAGGGCGGCGCGCAGTACACGGTGACGACGGCGCCGTGCGGCGGCGCCGACCAGGTGTGGAAGCTGGTGCAGTTCAGCCCCGGGGTGCAGCGGCTGGCCAACGGCGACGGCTGGTACCTCCAGGCGAGCTGGTCGGGGCTGCGCGCGGTGACGCTGAAGCCGTCGTCGTTCGCCGGGATGGCGGCGCAGGGCTGGTCGGTGAACGCCACCGGCTGACCGGGGGTCACCCGGTGCGCAGCCGCCGGTCGTCGGCGGGCTCGGCGTTGAGCGCGAGCCACGCCTGGAGCGCCATGTGCAGTTCGAGGCGTCCGGTCGTCGCGTACATCGTCTCGCCGAACAGGTCCGACAGGCGCCGCAGCCGGTAGCGGACGGTCTGCGCGTGCAGGTGCAGCCGCCCGGCGACCTCGGTGGCGTTGAAGCCGCATTCGAGCGAGACGAGCAGCGTCTCGGCGAGCCGGTGCCGGTGCGGCGGGCGGACGCCGAGCAGCGGCGCGAGCCGCCGCTCGATGACGCGTTCGACGAGTTCGCGTTCGCGCATCATGACGATGATCGGCATGTGCATCTCGACGGCGATGGGCGCGGAGTCGTCGATGAGGCCCTGCGCGGCGAGTTCGAGCGCGTCGCGGGACAGCCGCAGCGACTTGGCCAGCTCGGTGACCTCGACGGTCGGGCCGACGGCGGCGCTCCAGCCGCGCAGCCGGCGTTCCCAGAGCTGGTGGCGGCCGGGGCCGTCGGGGTCGGGGACGATCAGGCACGGCTCGGGCAGGTGCAGGCCGGGCAGGATGTCGGCGGACAGCGTCGGCGGGCGGGTGCCGGGGCCGCGCGGGCTCAGTGCGACGACGGCGGCGGTGCGCGGCAGCGCCCAGGACGCGTCGCGGGCGGCCTCGCGCAGCTCGGTGACGCCGGGCCCGGACCGGGCGAGCAGCAGGTCCAGCAGGTGCCGGCGCCGGTCCTGGAGGGAGCCCGCGGCCTGGGCCTTGGCCTCGTTGTGGCCCTCGGTCAGCAGGGTGGAGAGCTGGTTGAGGTAGTCGAACACGGCGTGCGCGAAGCTCGCGACGGTCGCGGCGCTGACGCGGTGCCCGAGCCCCTGCGCGGCGGCGGTGAGCCCTTCGAGGGCGACGCCCGCGGCGATGCGGGCGGCGGCGTGCCAGGCGTCCAGGGTGCGGCCCGCCTCGGCCTCCTGCGCGCCGACGCGCCGCCAGAACGCGACCATCTCCCCCGCCCCGATGCCGGGTTCGGCGAGCAGGTCGAGGAAGTGGCCGATGCCGTCGCCGACGCCCCGGGCGATGAGCGCGGTGCGCTCGGGGTCGCCGGGACGGGCCAGTTCGGGCAGCTCGACCTCGATGCGGCGCGCCGCCTGGGCGGCGATGTCCGGCACGAACGGACGCAGCGCGACGGCGATCGAGGGGGCACATTCGAGCGAGACCCCGATCTCGACGCGCCGCTCGGGAAGGGGGACCGCCAGACTCAGATCAGGCATTGAGCTCTCCTTCGCGGGGAACGACGTGCAGGAGAGACGCCGTGGCAAGCATTCGATTACGGGGTCTCGCGAGAATTTCTTCGGCGGACCCGGATCAGACGGATTCGCCCACGCGCAGCGCGTGGTCGATCAGGGCGACGAGGACGGTACGGGCCGAATCGGGACGGCGGGCGTCGCAGAGGACGACGGGGACGTGCGGGTCGAGGTCGAGCGCGACGCGGATCTCGTCCTCGGTGTAGGAGGCGGCGTCCTCGAACTGGTTGACGGCGATGACGAACGGGGCGGAGCGCTGCTCGAAGTAGTCGATGGACGCGAAGCTGGCGGTGAGGCGGCGGGTGTCGACGAGGACGACGGCGCCGACGGCGCCGCGCGCGAGCTGCTCCCACATGAACCAGAACCGCTCCTGGCCGGGCGTGCCGAACAGGTAGAGGACGACGCCGCCGCCGAGCGTGATGCGGCCGAAGTCCATCGCGACGGTCGTGCGGCGCTTGGCCTCGATGGCGCGCAGGTCGTCCACGGCGGCGCCCGCCTCGCTCAGGTCCTCCTCGGTGGACAGCGGGCGGATCTCGCTGACGGACCCGACCAGCGTGGTCTTGCCGACGCCGAACCCCCCGGCGACGAGGATCTTGTAGGCGGCGGGTGCCGCGCCGTCAGAGCGCGCGGAGTTCGTCACGGATCTTCCTCAGAATCGCGGGGTCGAGCCGGTCGGTCGGCGCCCGGCGGGCCACCTCGACGAGGCCCTGGTCGAGCAGGTCGCCGATCAGGACCTGCACGACGCCGAGGGGCAGCGCCACGTCCGACGCCAGGTCCGCGACCGTGCAGGGGCGCGCGCACAGCGCCAGCAGGCGCCGCTGCTCGGACGCGAGCCGGGCGCCGTCGGGGAGGCGCGCCCCGGTCGCCCGCAGGATCGTGACGAGGTCGAGCGCGCCGCCGCGCGCCCGGGTGCGGCCGCGGGTGAGGGCGTAGGGGCGCACGAGCGGCCCGGCGGCCTCGTCGACCCAGCGTTCCCTGCGGGCGTCCCCGCCCCGGTCCCGGCCCGTGTCCACCGCCGGTCACCCCGTGCGATCCGCGCGGGGTGGCGCCGTCAGGTGCGAGCGGACCCGCTTGACGAGCATCGTCATCTCGTAGGTCACCAGGCCCGCGTTGGCGCCCGCCTCGCTGAGCACGGCCAGGCAGCTTCCCGAGCCCGCCGGGACGACGAAGAACAGCCCGTCCTCCAGTTCGACGACCGTCTGCCGCACCTCGCCGGAGTCCAGGTGGGGGCGGGCGCCGACCGCGAGGCTGAAGAACCCGGCGGCGAGGGCGGCCAGGTACTCGGCGTCGTCGCGGGCCAGGGTGCGCGAGGCGCCCATCACCAGCCCGTCGCGGGACAGCACGAGCGCCTTGCGCACCGCCCCGACCCGGTCGAGGAGGTCGTCCAGCATCCAGCCGAGTTCTCCGCCGATGTCCTGCGCGGTCATGGTGTCCCCTCGTCGTCGCGGCCGCGCTGCCAGCCGCTCTGCATCGCGTCCCACAGGTCACGGGACGCCTCGGCCGGACGGTCGCCCGGATCGTCCGCGTCCTCCGGTTCGGCGCGGAGCTGCGGTGCCAGGCTCGCCATCCGGCGGCGGCGCGGCAGCTCCGGCCGGTCGCCGCCGCCCGGGTCGGGCGCGGCCGCCACGGCGGGCGCGGGCGGGACCTCGGCCGTGCGGCGCGGTGCGTCCGGCTCCCGGTCGGCGGGGTCCGCGACCAGCGCGTTCGGGACGAGCACGATCGCGGTCGTCCCGCCGTACGGCGACTCCTGGAGCGCCACCCGGACGCGGTGCCGGGCGGCGAGCCGCGTCACGACGAACAGGCCGAGCCGGTCGGAGTCGGCCAGGTCGAACTCCGGCGGCCGGGCCAGCAGGTCGTTGAGCCGGGCGCGTTCGGCGGCGTCGATGCCGATGCCGCGGTCGATGATCTCGATGGCGTAGCCGCGGCCGACCGCCTCGCCGCGGACCGTCACCTCGGTGTTCGGCGGGGAGAACACGGTGGCGTTCTCGACCAGTTCGGCGAGCAGGTGGACGACGTCGGCGACGACGCCGCCGATCAGCGCCTCGTCGCCGGACGCGGCGACGTCCACCCGCGCGTAGTCCTCGACCTCGGCGACGGCGGCGCGCAGCACGTCGGCCATCGGCGCGGGACGGCTCCACTCGCGGCCGGGCGCGGCGCCGGACAGGATCACCAGGCCCTCGGCGTGCCGGCGCATGCGGGTGGTGAGGTGGTCGAGGCGGAACAGGTCGTCCAGCACCTCGGGGTCGGTGGCGCGGCGTTCCATGGCGTCGAGCAGGCGGAGCTGGCGGTGCAGCAGCGACTGGTTGCGGAACGCCAGGTTGAGGAACACGCGGTTGACGCCGTCGCGCAGCGCCGCCTCGCCGATGGCGCTCTCGATCGCGGTGCGCTGCACCTGGGTGAGCGCGTCCGCGACGCGGGCGACCTCGGTGGTGCGGGCGCCGGTGAGCGGCGGCGTCTCGGCGGCGGCGTCGACGCGTTCGCCGCGCCGCAACCGCGCCACGACGCCGGGCAGCCGCTCCTGCGCCAGATTCCGGGCGCCGTCCTGGAGGTCGCGCAGCTCGCGGCCGAGCCGGCGCCCGACGACGATCGACAGCAGGATCGAGAGCGCCACGGCGAGCAGGCCGAGGCCGCCCGCGACGACGAGGCGGAGCACGATGCGCTCGGCGATCGGGCGGGCGTCCTCGGTGAGGCGCTTGCCGCCCAGGTGCAGGGCCCGCGCGAACGCGGCCGTGACCGGCCGGACGGCCTGGGCCCACTCCCCGGCGGGGGCCTGCGACGTGCTCGGCCGGGCCGTGGCCAGCGCGTCCTCGGCGGCGCGCAGGCGGCGGTATTCGGGCGACGCGGCGACGCGCTCCAGGTCGGCGCGGGTCGCGCCGGCCAGTTCGCCCAGCGTCGCGTCGAACGTGCTGCGGCCCGACGCCGCCCAGCGCGTCACCGCGAGGAGTTCCGGGCCGCCGAGCCGCCGCCCGGCCGCCGCGGCGGAGCCGACGAGGGCGTCGGCGCGCAGCGTGAACTCCAGCGAGCGGATCATCTCGGTGAGGGCGCGGCCGGACTTGTAGAGCTGGATGTCGCTGATGATGATCAGGCTGCTGATCACGCGGAGCGTCGCGTCGACCATGCCGGAGTAGCCCTCGACGGCGTCCACGCGCGTCATCGCGCCCCGGTCCACGGCGGCGCGCAGGGCGGGCAGGCCGTCGAGGTGGCGGGTGAGGTCGGCCAGGCGTTCGCGGGTCTCGGGCTCGGCGTCGGCGCGCAGGGCCGTCCCCCGGTACCGGGCGAGCAGGGCGTCGGTGCGGGCGCGCTGCTCGGCGACGGCGGCGGCCTGGCGTCCGCCGGTCGTCAGCGACGCCAGCGAGACGCCGCGCTCGGTCTGGAGCTGGACGGAGAGGTCGCCGACGGGGACGCCGATGCCGTCGTAGGCCGCGCGGACCTTGTTCCGGTCGAGCGCGGAACCGACCGTGACGCTGGCCGCGAACGCCCACAGCGCGACGAGCGACACGAGCGGGACGATCAGCAGGATGAGGAGCCGCGTCCGGATGGAGCGCAGGCGGGGCGAGGTGGGGGGTGGGGTCATCGCCGCGGTCATCCTCCAGGGGCGGGTGGAGTCCGATGCGCACCGGCGGCGCGCCCGGCACCGGGTGACCGGTCGTGTCACGGGGTGGTTCAGGCAGGGTCGGAGCCTGAGGACCGGTGAACGTGGCCGTGTTCCGGCAACCGCAATATGCCCTTTTGGGTCATTGCGTCGATCGCGCCTGCGTCATGATGACCGGGCGTGCGGTGAACGCGCAAGGGGGATCGGGCCACCGCCGCCGATCGGAGCGTCCGGCGGCCTCATCCGGCCAGAAAAGGAAGGCGGCGGCCTCAGACGATCGGGCGTCCGGTGCGCATGCGGCGGCGGAAGTCCCACAGGTGGTAGGTGAAGGGGAAACCGGCCAGGACGGGCGGGAGCAGCCGGTGGACGACGGCGGCCGAGCGGCCGAAGGCGGTGAAGGCGGCCTGGCGGCGCGGGCCCCAGCCGAAGCCGAACTCGTCGCGGAAGCGCTGCGGGAGGAAGCCGGTGACGAAGAACTGGTGCGTCCGGCCGAGCGGTGCGGCGACGGGGCCGGGCAGGAAGCCGAGGCGGGCGAAGGACGTCAGGTAGTCGCGGGTGAGCGCGTCGGTGGAGACGCGGTCGAGCGAGGCGTCCCAGTAGGCGGCGAACGCCTCCCGGTCGGCGGGCCACTGGCCGGCCGCCATCTGGAGCGTGGTGCCTAGCCGGGCGCCGTGCCGGTAGAGGGCGTCGAGGTCGGCGGCGGAGGCGCCCGGGTAGAGCATCCGGTAGACGTCCTCGGTGCCCTTGTAGAGGCAGGCCGCGACCCAGAGCTGGAGGTCGCGGTCGAACGCGTTGTACCGGACGGGGTCGCCGGGCCGCGAGCGCACCGGCCGGTGCGAGCGGTTCACCTCTTCGCGGAGGTGGGCGCGTTCGTCCTCGGTGCCGAGGTAGGCGACGGCGAGGTACGTCAGCGTCGTCCGCGCCCGTTTCAGGGGGTGCCGGTCGATCCGCCCGCTCTCCACCGTGCTGCGGGCCACGCCGTGTCCGACGGGCAGCCGGGAGAGCTGCATGACCACGTTGGCGCCCGCCGCGCCGAGCGCGAAGCCGGACAGGGCGTTGCGGGCGGCGCGCGGGATCTCCGCGTCGCGGGCGCGCGTCCGGGCTGGGGCACGGCCCATGCGAGACCTCCGAGTAAGTGGTTACTTGCATCAGGGGTCACGATGCAGGGCCGCGCCCCCGGCTGTCAACCGGCCGTCGGGGCGTCCCAGACGGCGCAGTGGTGATCGGCGCGGAACCGCTCCCGCGTCAGCGGGCCGATCGCTCCCGGCTCCAGCCGCTGCAAACCGCCCGCCGCGTACGACGGCCAGTCCGGCAGCCCCGGCGCGCGGGGCGTGCCGTGCGCGGCGAAGGCGCCCCAGTAGCGGCCCATCGCCTCGGCCAGGCGGCGCCGGTCGCCCGACAGCGGCACGTCCGGGAGGGGGCCGAGCGGGCGCTGGAACAGGTACGACTGGTCGGTGCCGTGGAAGGAGCCGAGCGGCATCCCCCACCAGCCGTCGATGAGGTCCCCGAACGGCACCGTGCCGTTGAACTCGTAGCCGCCGACCGGCACGCCCTGAGCGGCGAACCGGCGGCGGTCCGCGTCGATCGGGCAGGCCATGCCGTCGGTGATCACGGCCGCGTACGCCTTGTCGCGGGTGCCGTGGCGGGCCGCGGTGTACGCGGCGCGCATCCCGGCGAGCCGGGCCGCGCCGCCGCGCGCCTCCACGACGAGGAGACGGTCCAGGTCCTCGGCGGTCACCCGCCGGAAGTGGCGCCAGTGGTACAGGCCCGCGACCATGAGACGGCCCTCGTGCCGGGTGTTGCCCGACAGGAACGGAACCCGCCGCACCAGGCCCCGGTCGACGAGCCGCGACGGCAGGTCGGGCAGCGTGACGCCGTCCACGGTCGGCGTCCACGGGGGCGGCTGCTCGGTCGCGATGACGTTGACGTCCCACTCCGTCCGCTTCCGGATCTCCGCCACGGGACGGGCCTTCATGCAGGCGAGCTGCCCGGCGCCGTCCGGGCAGCCGAGCCCCCGTCCCAGTTCCCGCGCCGCCGCCCGCATCCGCGCGGCGTCCGGCGCCACCAGGGCGTCGCATCCCGCGCTCTGCGCGACGGCGCGGGAGAACAGGCCCGCCGACGCCGGGGAGACCATGTGCGCGCACACCGAGATCCCTCCGGCCGACTGGCCGACGATCGCCACCCGCGCCGGGTCGCCGCCGTACGCGGCGATGTTGCGGGCGGTCCAGCGCAGCGCCGCCTGCTGGTCGAGCAGCGCGAGGTTGACCCGCCGGTCGGTGCCGCCGGGCGGCGCGAAGAAGCCCAGCGGGCCGAGCCGGTAGTTGAACGTGACCACGACGGTGTTCGTGGACCGGGCGAGCCGCGTCGGGTCGGGGATGTCGCCCCGGCCCTCGTAGAAGCCCCCGCCGTAGATCCAGAACAGGACGGGACGCGGCGCCGCCGACGCTCCGGCGGGCTTGGTCACGTTGACGGACAGGCAGTCCTCGCTGAATCCCGGACCCGAGCCCGAGCCCTTGACGAACGGCACGCAGGCCGGTCCGAACCGGCCCGCGTCCCGGACGCCGGTCCAGCCGCCGTCGTCGCGGGGCGGCTCCCACCGGCCCGCCGACGCGTACGGGAGGCCCCGGTACGCCCATGTTCCGTCGGCGGCGATCCCGCGCACCGCGCCCTGCGGCGACTCCACGACGGGGACGCCCCCGTCCGCCCGCGCCGTCACCGCCCCCGGGGTCAGCAGCAGCGCCGCCGCGACCAGTATCCGGACCACACGTCTCATGCCGCACCCGCTCTCGTTCGCCTCCGGGACGAGAGCATTAAATAGACACAACCATTGAACTGTCTATATAGCGCGGTGACAACGTCCGGCCGTCCCATCCCGTACGCTCGGACGCGGCATGACCAGTCACGACGATCCCGGCCCGGCCCCGCGCAGGCCGCGCGGCCGTCCGCCCGGCGGCGGGCACACCCCCGTGCAGGCCCGCGACAAGCTGCTGGACGCCGCCGCCGAGAGCTTCCGCACCGCCGGGATCACCGCCACCACGATGACCGGCATCGCCCGGCGGGCCGGATTCACCCGCGCCGTGATCTACCGGCACTTCAGCGGCCGCGACGACGTGGTGGACGCCCTGACCCGGCGCACGCTGGACCGTCACCTGGCGACGATCGCCGTCCGGTTCGCGGAACTCGACGACCCCGCCGAGATCATCGTCGGGTCGCTGGTCTTCATCGCGACCGAGGTCGGCACCGACCCGCTGCTCGCCCTGCTGTCCGAGCATCGCGGGCGGCACACCGTCGTGCACCTCATCGAGAGCTCGCCGGAGATCGGTGAGCTGGTCCTCAGCATGTACGCGGCGGGGCTCAAGCGCTTCGGCCGGCGCGGCCTGCGCCCCGGCCTGGACGCCCACGACGGCGCCCGCTTCATCGTCAGCACCGCCCTGGCCTTCCTGCTGGACGCCGTCCCCGGCGTGCGCGGCCCCGAGCAGGTGCGGCGCTACGTCGTCTCGTTCGTGCTGCCCGGCCTGATGGCCGACCCGCCGCCGGTGCTCCCGCTGGACCCGTGACACGCCGCAGGCCCCGCCGGACGGGCGGGGCCTGCGGGGTCGTGCCGGGTCAGGCCAGGTCGGCGGCGGTCACCGCGACCTCGATCTCCTCGGTGGGACCGACGCCCATGGCCGAGGCCATGCGGCGCGGCCCGGCGGCCTCCGCCGCGCGGCCGGAACGCTCCAGCGTCCGGGCCAGTGCCTCGTAGGCCCAGCCGTTGCCGGGGTCGAGGTCGAGCAGGTCGCGGAAGGCCCGCTCGGCGCGGGAGAGCTGCGCGCTGTGGAAGTAGGCGCGGGCCAGCAGCTCGACGGCGGCGCGGTTGCCGGGGTCGGCGGCGACGATCGGCGCGAGCAGCCGGGCGGCGGTGGCGAAGTCCCGTGCGTCGAAGAACTCCGCCGCGCGGCCGAACTCCTCATAGGTCGTCATGGAACTCCTTCCGGGGCCGTCGTGGTCGGGCACCCCGCCCAACCGCGCCCGGCCCCCGTTCATTCCCCCAGTTCGGCGCGGAGCCGGTCGCGCTCCTGCTCCAGCACCTCCATCTGCCCGTCGCGCTCGGCGCGGGCCTGGAGATCCTGGCCGGAATCCCCGAAGTCGGCGGGCTCGTCGTCGTTGTCACCGAGTTCGCCGCGCAGCGAGCGCAGCGTCTTCTCGATCTCGGTGAGCCGGGCGCGCTTCTCGTCCTCGCTCAACGGTGTTCCCCTCGGGTCAGATACGGATGACGGTCTTGCCGCGCGAGCCGCCGAGCCGGGCGGCGGCGATCGCGACCGGAGCCTCCCCCAAAGCGACCTCGCGATGCACGGCGACGCGTATCCGTGCCGCGTCGATCATCTCCGCGATGCGCTCCAGCAGCTCCGAGGTGATCTCGGCGTGGACGTTCTCGCCGCGCAGCTCGCGTTCGGCGGTCAGGTCGTCCGGGACGGACCCGATGGTGCTGAGGTAGACGCCGCCGGTCTTGAGCAGGCCCGCCAGCTCCGTGACCTCGTCGCGGGAGCCGACCACGTCGAGGATCGCGTCGATGCCGTCCGGATGATCGGCGAGCAGCCGGGCGCTCAGGTCGCCCGCCGTGTGGTCGATCGTCTCGGCGGCGCCGAGCCGCTTCATCTCGTCGATCATGTCGTCGCGGGCGGTGGCGATCACGTGCGCGCCCATGTCGGCCGCGTACTGGACGGCGGCCTGGCCGACGCCGCCGGTCGCGCCGACGACCAGGACGACCTGCCCGGCGTCCACGCGGGCGGTGTCGACGAGGGCGAACGCCGTCCCCGTCGCGGTCGGCACCGCCGCCGCCTGCGTGTAGATCATGCCCGCGGGCATGGCCGCCAGCGGCGCGTCCTCGCGGACGACGGCGTATTCGGCGTAGCTGCCGACGCCGCGCTCCGCGTCACCGAACCGGCCGAAGATCTGCTCACCGACGGCGAAGCGCGTCACGCCCGGGCCGATACCGGCGACGACACCGGCGCCGTCGGTGCCGAGGACGAGCGGGAACGACGCGGGCATCGCGTCCTTGAAGGCCCCGTCCGCGATCTTCCAGTCGACGGGGTTGACGCCCGCCGCGACGAGCTTGACCAGGATCTCCCCCGGCCCCGGCTCGGGACGCGGCAGCGTGACGGCGAGCGGCGGGGCGCCGTAGCCCTCGACGGCGATGGCTCGCATGGTGGTCCCCCGATCCACAGGCGATGATCTACCTGGCCGGGGCATACCCTGCGGCTCCGCGCGCCACACCGGGGAGGGCGCCGGTCAGCCGGGACGTTCCTGCGGCGACCGGCGCGGCTTCGGGTCGCGTTCGCGCGGCTTGTCGCCCTCCTCCTTTTTCTTCTTCCGGTCGTCGCCGGGCTTCTTCTTCGGCTTCGGCCGCTCCTCGCCCGTGCCCTTGGCGTACAGGTTGCCCGCGGGCCGGTGGAACGGCGTCGCCGCGCGGCCCGACAGCGCCCGCGTCATCGTGTCGCGCCAGATCGGCGCCGGGATCGTCGCGCCGTAGACGGCGCCGTAGCAGCGGCCGTCCATGCACAGCGACGTCATCGGATGCCGGTAGCCGCCGCGCGGGTCGCCCACCCACACCGCCGACGCCAGGTCGGGCGTGTATCCGGCGAACCAGGCGGCGGAGAAGTTGTCGACGGTGCCGGTCTTGCCGGCGGCGGGACGCCCGAGGCCCATCCCGGCGGCGGTGCCCTTGGTCAGGACGCCGGACAGGACGTGGTTCACGCCGTCGGCGGTGGACTTGAGCATCGCCCGGCGGCAGCGCGGCTTGGGCACCGGCAGCGCCTTGCCGTTGCGCCGCGTCACCTTCGCGATCGCGACCGGCTCGCAGTACACGCCGCGCGCGCCGAACGCGGCGTAGGCGGCGGCGAGCCGCAGCGGCGACACCGGGTTGAAGCCGAGCGTGAACGACGGGTACTGCTGGAGCTTGCGGCCGTTGCCCTGCCGCATCCCGAGCCGTTCGGCCATCTGGACCGTCTCGCAGAGCCCGACGTCCTTCTGGAGGGCGAGGAAGTAGGTGTTGACCGAATGGTGGGTGCCGGTGACGAGACTGAAGGACTTGCCGCCCTCACCGTCGGCCGAGTTGCGCAGCACCGTGCCCGGGTCACCGACGCGGCGCCCGGAGCAGTCGCGGAAGCCGACGGCCTCGTAGCCGCGCGGCGCCATCAGCTTGTCGCCGAAGACGCGGCCCTTCTCCAGCGCGGCGGCCAGCGTGAACGCCTTGAACGTCGATCCGGCCTGCATGCCGATGCTGGACCCGTGGCTGGCGTCGGCGGCGAAGTTGATCCACGTCTTGCCGCGTTCGCGGTCGGGCCCGAGCGCGCGGTCGACGGCCATGCCGCGGATCGCGCCGGTGCCGGGCTCGACGAGCGCCTGCGCGGCGGCCTTGCGGGCCGAGTTGCGGGGCGGGACGTGCCGGTTCACGGCGCGCTGCGCGGCCTTCTGCGTCTTGGGGTCGAGCGTGGTCCGGATCGTCAGCCCGCCCTGCTTGAGCAGTTTCTCCCGCTCCTTGGGGGACTTGCCGAACGCGGGATCGGTGAGGATCTCGCGCTGGACGTAGTCGCAGAAGAACGGCGCCCGGCTCGTCACGCAGCCGTTGGGCGTCTTGGTGACGCGCAGCCGCAGCGGCTGGGCGCGGGTGTCGGCGGCCTGCCGGGGGGTGATCCAGCCGAGCGTCTCCATCCGCGTCAGGACGATGTCGCGGCGCTCGCGGGCCGCGCCGGGATGCCGGACCGGGTCGTAGGCGTAGGGGTAGCGGATGACGCCCGCCAGCAGCGCGGACTCGCCCAGGTTCAGCTTCGCGGCGGGCTTGCCGAAGAAGTGCCGGGCGGCGGCCTCGATGCCGTAGGCGCCGTCGCCGAAGTAGGCGATGTTGAGGTAGCGCTCCAGGATCTGGTCCTTGCTGAACCGCTTCTCGATCGCGACCGCGTACTTCAGTTCGCGGATCTTGCGGGCCGGGGTGACCTCCTGTGCCTCACGCCGTTCCCGCGCGTTCTCCGCCTGCGAGATGAGCAGGTTCTTCACGTACTGCTGGGTGATGCCCGACCCGCCCTGCTGCACCTCGCCCGAGCCCATGTTGCTGACCAGGGCGCGCAGCGTGCCCTTGGAGTCCAGGGCGCCGTGGTCGTAGAAGCGGTCGTCCTCGATGGCGAGGACGGCGTGCCGGGCGATCGGCGCGACCTTCGCGAGCGCGACGTCCACCCGGTTCTCGAAGTAGAACGTGGCCAGGTGCGACCCGTCGGCGGCGAGCACCGTGGACCGCTGCGGGACGCCGTCGGTGCTCAGCTCGTCGGGGTCGTCCTCGAACCACCGGGCCGCGTCCCGCGCGCCGACGCCCGCCGTGCACGCGGTCGGCGCGAGCAGCATCGCGACGAGCACCCCGGCGAGCAGCCCGAGCCCGCCCAGGTCGCGCAGCGCGGTGAGCTTTCGCTCGACCCCGCGACGGGGGCGGAGCCGGTGCAGCGCCGCTCCAGAGGGCATGATCATCCTCGCTTCGCTCCGGATGATCATGCCGCGGATGCGGCGCGACCCCGCCTGCGGGCGGTGCGGGGCTATCCGAGGACGTTCGCGCCTGTCCGAGGGTGTCCATGCCGATCCGGGGGTCCTGTGGTCGTGGTCAGCGTAGCCGCTTCTCGTGGTCGCGGACGGTCTGCGCGAACGCGCGGGACGTCGCGCGCAGCTCGGCCTCGGGGTCGTGACCGGCGGCCTGGGCCTCGCGGACGAGCGCGAACAGGCGGGCGCCGTACTCGGGGCCGGGGACGTCGTAGGCCGCGTCGGGGACGTCGGCGCGGCGGGCGCGGCGCTGGAGCTGGGCCGCCAGGGACAGCGCGGGCTGCGCCATCGGGACGCCGTCCAGCACGGACGCGTCGTCGCCGTCGCGCTCGGCGCGCTCGGCCTTCTTGATCTCCTCCCAGTTCGCGTTGACCTCCTCGGCGCCCGACACCGCGACGTCCGCGAACACGTGCGGGTGGCGGCGGATCAGCTTGTCGACGATGCCGCCCGCCACGTCGTCGATGTCGAACGCCGTCGCGTCGTCGCGCTCGGCGGCGACGACGGCGTGGAACGCGACCTGCATGAGGACGTCGCCCAGTTCCTCGCGCAGCGCGTCCAGGTCGCCGTCGGCCACCGTGTCCGCGACCTCGTAGGACTCCTCCAGCAGGTACGGGACGAGGGTCTCGTGCGTCTGCTCGCGGTCCCACGGGCACTCGCGGCGCAGCGTGTCCATGACGGTGACCAGGTCGAGCAGCCGGGCGCCGGGCACGTCCCAGGAACCGTGGATCACCTCGATGTCGAGCGGGTCGTCCAGGATGAGCGTGCCGAGGTCGCGCAGCAGGCGTTCGTCGCCGTCCTGCGCAGCCAGGAACAGCACCGGCTCGCGCCGCGCGGCGGCGATCAGCGCGGCCGGATCGGGGTCGGTGACCTGCTCGGCGCGCACCCCCGCCTCGTCCAGGTAGGGCAGCAGCGGGTGGTCGTGCCGGGCCAGGACGCGCGCGGCCGACCGCAGCGCGTCCCAGCCGCGCCACGACAGCAGACCGGGCGCGACGCGCGGGCTGGAGCCGAGCAGCGTCAGCGGCGCGGTCATCGGATGCCGGTCTCGGTGGCCGACAACCGGGTGCGCGGCTGGGTGATCGTGAGCTGCGACGGGTCGAACGCGCCGCCGAAGCGCGGGTTGATCGTGACGCGCATCGAGCGGGCGGTGTCCTGCATGCGCCGCTGCACGTCCTGCGCGGCGGCCATCGCCTGCGGGCTCTGCGGGTCGGCGTCGCCCGCGCCGCGCCGGATCAGCGCGTCCTGCTCGGCGCTGTAGCGGGCCAGGTCGCGGACGTACCGGACGGGCAGCCCGTTGCCGAGCGCCACGGCCTGCGCGCGGGACGGCTCGACCCCGGCGAGCTGCCGGTCGATCGCGCCCGGCGTGATCTCGACGCCCGCGCGGCGCGCCGTCTCCTGCCCGACCTTGAGCGTGACGAGCGTGTTGAGCGCCAGCCGCATCCGCTGCTCGCTGATCGTGTCGGGGCCGATGCGGCCGCCGCGCGTCATGATCTCGTTGGCGAGGGGGTTGCCGGGGAACTGCCGCTGCCACTCCTGGACGGCCCGGTCGAGCGTGGACACGGTGATGCGCTCGTCGTCCACGATGGCGGCGCTGCCCGCCTTCACCGGCGACCCGCCGCATCCGGCGAGCGTCGCGGCGGCGAGGGCGGCCACGGCGGCGGCCCTGAGCTTGGTCCTCGGCACGGGAGCTCCGATTCCGTCGGGAAAGTTGATCGTGGGCAGCTTAGGGGCGCGGGGTTTCCAGGAACAGCGCCTCGACCAGGTCGGTCGCCCACGTGAGCAGTTCCTGGTCGCGCAGCGGGCGCCCGCCGAGCGCCGCCGTCTTCGGCGCCGGGACGAGCAGCGTGCCCGTCGCGGGCTTGAGCAGGCTCTTGGGGTAGAGCCGCTGGAGCCGGACCTGCCGCGACTCGGGCAGGTCGGCGGGCGCGAACTTGACGAACGTGCCCTGGAGGGCGACGTCGGTGAGCCCGGCGGCGCGCGCCTTGGCGCGGAACCGCGCGACCTCCAGCAGGTTGAGGACGGGGACGGGCAGCGGCCCGAACCGGTCCTTCAGCTCCTCGTGCACCTCGGCGATCTCGGCGTCGGAGGTGATGGCGGCGATGCGGCGGTAGGCGTCGAGGCGGAGCCGTTCGCCGGGGACGTACTCGTGCGGCAGGTGGGCGTCGACGGGCAGTTCGACCTTGGTGTCGGGGGTCTCCTGGACGCCGCCGTCGTCCTTGAGGTCGCGGACGGCCTCACCGACCATCCGGACGTAAAGGTCGAACCCGACGCCGGCCACGTGCCCGGACTGCTCGGCGCCGAGGATGTTGCCCGCGCCGCGGATCTCCAGGTCCTTCATCGCGACGTACATGCCCGCGCCGATCTCGGTGTGCTGCGCCAGCGTCGCCAGCCGCTCGTGCGCGGTCTCGGTGAGCGGCGTCTCGGGCGGGTACAGGAAGTAGGAGTAGGCGCGCTCGCGGCCGCGCCCGACCCGGCCGCGGAGCTGGTGGAGCTGCGACAGCCCGTACATGTCGGCGCGGTCGACGATGAGCGTGTTCGCGTTGGGCACGTCCAGGCCCGACTCCACGATCGTCGTCGCGACCAGCACGTCGAAGTTCTTCTCCCAGAAGTCGACCATGACGCGTTCCAGCTCGGTCTCGTTCATCTGCCCGTGCGCGGTCGCGATCCGCGCCTCGGGGACGAGCCGGGACAGGTTCGCCGCCACCCGGTCGATCGACCGGACGCGGTTGTGCACGAAGAACACCTGGCCCTCGCGCAGCAGCTCGCGGCGGATCGCGGCGGCGATCTGCTTCTCCTCGTAGGGGCCGACGAACGTCAGGATCGGGTGCCGCTCCTCGGGCGGGGTGAGGATCGTGGACATCTCGCGGATGCCCGTCAGGCCCATCTCCAGCGTGCGCGGGATCGGCGTCGCGGACATGGCGAGCACGTCCACCTGGGTGCGGAGCCGCTTCAGCTCCTCCTTGTGCTCGACGCCGAACCGCTGCTCCTCGTCGATGACGACCAGGCCGAGGTTCTTGAACTTCGTCTTGGACGACAGGATGCGGTGCGTGCCGACGACGACGTCCACGGTGCCGTCCGCGATGCCGCGCGTCGTCTCGGTGATCTCGGCGTCGGTCTGGAACCGGCTGATCGGCTTGACCGTGACCGGGAAGGCGCCGAACCGCTCGGCGAACGTGGACAGGTGCTGCTGGACGAGCAGCGTCGTCGGGACCAGCACCGCGACCTGCTTGCCGTCCTGCACGGCCTTGAACGCCGCCCGGACCGCGATCTCGGTCTTGCCGTAGCCGACGTCGCCGCAGATCAGCCGGTCCATCGGGACGGGCTTCTCCATGTCCTGCTTGACCTCGTCGATGGCGGCGAGCTGGTCGGGCGTCTCCACGTAGGGGAAGGCGTCCTCCAGCTCGCGCTGCCAGGGCGTGTCGGGGCCGAAGGGGTGGCCGGGGCTGGCCATCCGCGCCGAGTAGAGCCGGATCAGCTCCCCGGCGATCTGCCGGACGGCCTTGCGCGCCTTGGACTTGGCCTTCTGCCAGTCGGCGCCGCCGAGCCGGTGCAGGCTGGGCGCCTCGCCGCCGACGTAGCGGGTCAGCTCGTCGAGCTGGTCGGTGGGGACGAACAGCCGGTCGCCGCGCGCGTACTCCAGGATCAGGTACTCGCGGGTGGCGCCCTGCACGGTGCGCGACACCATCTCCACGTACCGGCCGACGCCGTGCTGCTCGTGCACGACGTAGTCGCCGGCGGTGAGCTGGAGCGGGTCGATGCCGCCGCGCCGCCGGGACGGCATCCGCCGGGCGTCCTTGGTGGACGACTTCTGCCCGGACAGGTCGGTCTCGGTGAGGACGGCGAGCTTGAGCGCGTCCCAGACGAACCCGTTCTCCAGCAGGCCGGTCGTGACGTTGACGATCGAGGGGCGCGGTTCGCCGGTGACCTCGGTGAGGGCGGCGCCCAGGCCCTCCTCCCCCATGAGCTGCACGAGCCGTTCGGCGGGGCCGTGCCCGGCGGTGACCAGGACGATGCGCCAGCCGCCGTCCACCCAGCCCTTGAGGTCGCCGACGACGCGGGTCGTGTCGCCCCGGTACGCCTCGGCGGCGTGCGCGCCGAGCTGGACGGCGTCGCCCTCGGGGTTGAGGGCGGTGACGGTCCAGCGGGGCAGGCCGAGGTCGCGGCTGTGCTGCCGGACCTCCTCCAGGGAGCGGAACGCGGCGGCGCCGAGGTCGATGGGGGCGGCGCCGCCGGCGGCGGCGTTGACCCAGCTCGCGTCCAGGAACTCCTGGCTGGTGCGGACCAGCTCGACCGAGCGGGTGCGGATGCGCTCGGGCTCGCAGACGAGCAGCGACGACCCGGCGGGCAGCAGGTCGGTGAGCAGTTCCATCCGCTCGGCCAGCACGGGCGAGAACGCCTCCATGCCCTCGACGGTGTCGCCGTCGGCGATGCGGAGCAGCACGTCCTCCAGGGCCGGGTGCTCGGCGGCGAGCAGCCGGGCGCGCTCGCGGACCTGCGGGGTCAGCGGCAGCTCGCGGCACGGCGGCGCCCACAGCCCGCCCGGCGCGATCTCCAGGGAGCGCTGGTCGGCGGCCTTGAAGTAGCGGACCTCCTCGACGGTGTCGCCCCAGAACTCGACGCGGAGCGGGTGCTCCTCGGTCGGCGGGAAGACGTCGAGGATGCCGCCGCGCACGGCGATCTCGCCGCGCTTCTCGACCAGGTCGACGCGGTGGTACCCGGCCCCGACGAGGCGGCGGACGGTGTCGTCGAGGTCGGCGTCGTCGCCGCCGCGCAGCCGGACGGGCTCCAGATCCCCGAGCCCGGCGACGATGGGCTGGAGCACGGCGCGGACGGGCGTGACGACGACGTCGAGCCCGCCGCCCTTGCCGTCCTCGGTGCCGATGACGTCGGCGGCGCCGGGGTGGGCGAGGCGGCGCAGCACGGCGAGCCGCTGGCCGACGGTGTCCGAGCGGGGCGACAGCTTCTCGTGCGGCAACGTCTCCCAGGCGGGGAAGTGCGCGACGCGGGCCGGGTCGAGCAGGCTGGTGAGCGCGGCGGCGAGGTCTTCGGCCTCGCGGGCGGTGGCGGTGACGGCGAGGACGGCGCCGTCACCGGTGGTGCGGGCGAGCGCGGCGGCCAGCAGCGGCCACAGCGGCGCGGGCGCCACGATCTCGTGGTCGGTGCGCGCCTGCTGGAGCGCGGCCTTCAGCGCGGCATCGGTACACGCCAGGTCGACCAGTCCGGAAAGCGTCATCATCGCCCTTTCGGGGCACGCGGCCCCCGCGCCCGCATCGGCCCCGCACGAGGGGCAACCCGAAAAAACCGGAAACCCCTTCGAGGGGCCCGGTGCCACCGTCCAGCCTACGCGCCCCACCCGCCCCCGCGTGCACGCGGGGTTGAGACAGGAATGTAGCATCTTGGACAGAACTGTCGCAGACGTGGAAGGAGGCGGACGTGGACCGCGCCGAGCGCATCCTCATCGACGCCACCCGGGCGCTGAACGCGGAGCCCGCGGCCTCCACCGGCCGCATCGCGGAACTGATCGGCATCAGCCGCGCCACCCTGCACCGGTACTTCGCCACCCGCGAGGCCCTGCTGCACGCCCTCGGAGACCGGGCCGTCACCCGCTGGGAACGCTCCCTGGACGCCGCCGGCGTCGAGACCGCCGCCGCCACCGGCGACCCCGCCCGGCTCGCCGCGACGCTGCGCGCCCTGCTGCACGCCTACACCGCCGACGCCGAGGAGCACGGCTTCGCGCTCACCGACCACTTCGTGCTCGCGCTGCCCGACCTCGTCGCGCGCGCGACCGTCCTGGAGGACCGCGAGGTCGCGTTCTACACGGCGTGCCAGCGGGCGGGCGTCCTGCGCGCCGACCTGCCGGTGCGCTGGATCGCCGGCGCCGTCTACGGGCTGCTCGTCACCGCCCGCGACGGCGCCCGCAACGGCGACGTCGCGCCGCGCGACCTGCCGGGACTCGTCGTCGACACCTTCCTGACCGGCGCGGGGGCGCGTCCGGCCGCACGAGAGGACACGCCATGACGCTCGGCCACCCGGCCCCGGGGGCGACCCCGGCGGTGCCGCCGCCGCATCCGCGCCGCTGGGCGGGCCTGGCGGTGCTGTGCGCCAGCCTGCTCATCGTCACCATGGACATGACGATCCTCAACGTGGCGCTGCCCGAGATCTCGGCCGACCTGCGGCCGTCCTCGGTGCAGCTCCTGTGGATGGTGGACGTCTACTCGCTCGTCGTGGCGGGCCTGCTCGTCACCGTCGCCGCCCTCGGCGACCGGTGGGGGCGCAAGCGCATGCTCGTGCTCGGCTTCTCGATCTTCGGGCTGGCGTCGGTCGGCGTGCTGTTCGTGGACAGCCCCGGCGGCGTCATCGCGATCCGGGCGCTGCTCGGCGTCGGCGGCGCGATGATCATGCCGTCGACGCTGTCGATGATCCGGCACCTGTTCACCGAGCCGCGCGAGCGCGCCACCGCGCTCGGCGTCTGGGCGACGATGGCCGCGCTCGGCAGCGCGCTCGGGCCCGTCGTCGGCGGCGCCCTGCTGGAGGCGTTCTCCTGGCACTCGGCGTTCCTGTTCAACGTGCCGGTCATGGTGGTCGCCGTCGTCGCGGCGCTGTTCCTGCTGCCGGAGAGCCGCAGCCCCCGGCCGGGCCGCCGCGACCTGCTCTCCACCGCGCTGATCATCGTCGGGATGGTCACGCTCGTCTACGCGATCAAGCACTTCGGTAAGGACGGCCTCGCCCACCCCGAGACGTGGGTGCCCGGGATCGTCGCGGCGGTGACGCTGACGTGGTTCGTCCGGCGGTCGCTCACCCAGCGCGACCCGATGCTGGAGGTCCGGCTGTTCAAGGGGCGGGCGTTCACCGCCGGGACGGTCGGCGCGCTCACCGCGAGCCTCGCCATCGCGGCGACGCTGCTGCTGCTCGCGCAGTGGATGCAGCTCGTCCAGGGCTACTCGCCGCTGGCCACCGGCGTCCGGCTGCTGCCCATGGCGGTCGCGGCGGCGATCGTCTCGCCGCTGTCGCCCGCCCTGGCGATGCGCGTCGGCGCCCGGACGGTCCTGGCGGGCGGCCTGGCCGTCAGCGGCGTCGGCTTCATGGTGCTCTTCCTCGGCCCGCAGCCGCTGGACTATCCGCTCGTCGCGGTGTCGCTGGTGCTGGTCGGCGCGGGCCTGGGCTCGCTGGCCATCGCCTCGGCGGTCATCATGGCGGGCGCCCCGGCGGCCAAGTCCGGCAGCGCCGCCGCGATCGAGGAGACCAGCTACGAGGTCGGCGCCACGCTCGGCGTCGCCGTCCTCGGCAGCATCGCCGCCGCCCAGTTCCGCTCCGCCCTGAACCCCGGCGAGCTGACCGCCGACGGCGTCCACGGCCCCGCCGTCGACGCCGCCCGCGAGTCGCTGGCCGGGGCGCTGGAGGTCGCGCACCGCCTCGGGGACGCCGGGTCCGGCCTCGCCGCCACCGCCCGCGCCGCCTTCACCGACTCACTGGAGACCGCCGGCCTCGCAGGCGGCCTGCTCATGCTCGCCGCCGCGGCACTCGTCTGGTTCCTCACCCCCCGCGAACTCAGCATCGCGGACGCCGAACACTGAAGGCACGGAAGGGGCTCCACCAAGAACCGGCAAATAACAGACAGTACGCATGCGGGTGATTACGCTGCGAGGTTGTGACGGACCTGCGCACCTCACCGGCCGGGGAGATGTTCTCCGAGCGGGCACGGCGGTATGCCGCCGAGCGGCCCCTGTATCCCATCCACGTCCTGGAGGCGGGGTGCGGCTGGGGCCCCGGGCTCGACCTCGGTGACCTCGACCACCGCGTGACCGGCGTCGAACTCGACGTCCCCGGGCTGCGCGAGCACGCCCGGTCCCGCGACGACCTCGGTGCCCGGCACCTGGGCGACCTGCGGACCGTGCCGATGCCGCCGCGCGCCTACGACATCGTGCACGCGCCCTACCTCGTCGAACGCGTCCCGCACGCCGAACTCGTGCTGGACCGGTTCGTCGCGGCGCTCAAACCGGGCGGGCTGCTGCTCCTGCGGCTGCGCGACCGCGACAGCGCCTACGGCGTGCTCGACCGGACGCTGCCGCTGCGCTCGCCCGTCGACGCCGCCGCCCCGCCGCCCGCGAGCCACTACGACCGGGTCGCCTCGCGGCGCGGCATGCAGTGGTACTGCGTCATGCGGGGCCTCGTGATCGCCGAGGAGCACCTGTCGCACGACGCGCAGAGCGCCGTGTCGCCGGTCACGCGGGCGCTGTGCCGCACCCTGGCCGCCGCGTCCCGCAACCGCTTCAGCGCCGCCCACAGCGACGTCGCGCTCATCATCCGCAAGCCCGAGAACCGGTTCGCCCGTGTCATCTGACGTCCCGGAGGTGCGGTGCGCGGCGCCGGGTCGGTATTTTTCTCAGCGAACCCCCTGATGACCTGGATCATCCGCACCGGCCCGCGCCGGGCGGGATCGGAGACCGCGGTGACCGCCGAAGCCGGCCTGGACGAAGTGCTGCGCGACCTGCCCACCTGGGCCCCGGACCCGGTCGAGCTGGCCGACCTGGAACTGCTGCTGGCGGGGGTCTACGCCCCGCTGCCCGGTTTCCTCGGCTCGTTCGACACCGCGATGGTCATCGCGGGCGGGCGGCTGGCCGACGGCACGCCGTGGCCGGTCCCGGTCACGCTGACCGTCCCCGCCGAGCTGACCGGCGCCGAGAAGGTCGTCCTCCAGGACCCCGAGGGCGTCCCGCTCGGCGTCCTCACCGTCACCGAGTCCTGGCGCGAGCCGACGAGCGGCGGGCACCGGCTCGCCGGGCCGGTGCAGGCGCTCCGCGCCCCCGCGCACGGACCGTTCCACCGGCTGCGCCGCCGCCCCGACGAGGTCACGTTCGACGGCGACGGCAACGTGCTGGCCGTCGCCACCCGCGAGCCGCTGCACCGCAAGCGGCTCGGCCAGCTCCGCCAGGTCGCCGAACAGCTCTCCGCGCGGGTCCTGGTGCTGCCGCTGCTCGGCGGACGGCACGACGAGGCCCTGGTGCGCGCGCTGCTCGCCGTCCGCCGCGAACTGCCCGAAGGCGCCCAGATCGTGCCGGTGCCGCTGCCCGTCCGCGACGCCGACGGCACCGTCACCGCCGAACGCGACCTGCTGCTCCGCTCGCACGTCGCCGCCGCCTACGGCGCCTCGCACCTGCTCGCCGACGGCGGCGCCGAGGGCACCGCGATCCCCGTCGTCGTCCCCGAGCCGTGGGGCTACGACGCCGACGTCGAGGTGTGGCGGCCCGTCGCCCGCATCGACCCCGACCACGTCCAGGCCGAACTGACCGCCGAACGGCTCGGTGAACTGCTCGACCGGGGCGAGCCCGTCCCGGACTGGTTCACCCCGCCCGCCGTCGCCACCGAACTCGCCGTCGCCCGGCCGCCCAAGCTGTCGCGCGGGTTCACGGTGTTCTTCACCGGCCTGTCCGGTTCGGGCAAGTCCACGGTCGCGCGCGGCCTGACCGACGCCCTGGTGGAACGCCAGGGACGCAACGTGACGCTGCTCGACGGCGACGTCGTCCGCCGGATGCTGTCGGCGGGCCTGACGTTCTCCAAGGCCGACCGCGAGCTGAACATCCGCCGCATCGGCTACGTCGCCGCCGAGGTCACCCGGCACGGCGGCGTCGCCGTCTGCGCCCCGATCGCCCCGTACGCGGCGACCCGCGCGGAGGTCCGCGCGATGGTCGAGGCCGTCGGGGACTTCCTGCTCGTCCACGTCGCGACGCCGCTGGAGGAGTGCGAGCGCCGCGACCGCAAGGGCCTGTACGCCAAGGCCCGCGCCGGGCAGATCCCCGAGTTCACCGGCATCTCCGACCCCTACGAGACCCCGGACGACGCCGCCCTCACCCTCGACACCACCGAACTCTCCACCGACGAGGCCGTCGACCGCGTCCTCACCCTCCTCGTCGAGGGCGGCTACATCACCGGCGACTGAAACCCCGGCGGCGGCGCACCCGGCGGCGTCCCCTACCCTGGCCTCGGCATTCTCCACTCAACCGATAGGCCATGCCGATGGACTTCGATCCGACCCTGGCGCTCGGCTCGTTCCTGGTCGCCATCGTCGTCGGGCTCACCGGCATGGGCGGCGGCGCGCTCATGACGCCGATGCTCGTCACGTTCTTCGGCGTGAGCCCGCTCGCCGCCGTGTCCAGCGACCTCGTCGCCGCCGCCGTCATGAAGCCGGTCGGCAGCGCCGTGCACTACCGGCGCGGCACGATCGACCTGCGCCTGGTCGGCTGGCTGTGCGCCGGGTCGGTGCCCGCCGCGTTCGGCGGCGTCCTGGTCGCCCGCGCGATGGGCGACGGGGACGCCGTGCAGCACTTCATCTCGGTGGCGATGGGCGTCGCGCTGCTGCTCGCGGCGCTCGGGCTCGTGCTGCGCGGCGTCCAGGCGCGCCGGGCCGGGGCCGACGACACCGGGCCGCCCCGGCCGGTCACGATCCGGCCCGTCGCGACGGTCGCCGTCGGCGCGGTCGGCGGGCTGGTCGTCGGCATCACCTCGGTCGGCTCCGGCTCGCTGATCATCGTCGCGCTGCTGGCCCTCTACCCGACGCTGCGCGCCAACCACCTCGTCGGCACCGACCTGCTCCAGGCGGTCCCGCTCGTCATGGCCGCCGCCCTCGGCCACCTGCTCTTCGGCGACTTCCGGCTGGAGGTCACCGCCGCCCTCCTCGTCGGCTCCATCCCCGGCGTCTACCTCGGCTCGCGGATCTCGTCGGTCGCCCCCGCCGACCTCATCCGCCGCGCCCTGGTCTTCGTCCTCATCGCCTCGGCCCTGAAGATGCTCGGCCTGGGCGTCACCCCCCTCGCCTGGACGATGCTCACGATCGCCGCCATCGCCGGAACCTGGACCGTCATCCGCCGCCACCGCCGGTCCCGCGCGGAGACACCCGTGCCGGAGCCCGCCGAACTTCGCTGACCCGCCACCGGCCGCCCCGCGCCGGATACGCTGCTGCCCGGTGTGATCCCCCGAGAACGCCGCCGCGAGGAGAGCATTGAGCACCCCGACCCCCCAGCGCTGGCCGCACCCCACCGTGGACGTCCTCGGCGTCCGCGTCAGCCGCCTGGACGCCGCCGCGCTGCGCGACCGCGTCGAACGCGCCGTCACCGAGCGCCGCAAGCTCACGGTGACGTTCGCCAACCCCGACTACGTGCGCCGGGCGCGGCGCGACGCCGGGCTCCAGGCGCTCATGAACGGCTTCGACCTGAACCTGCCCGACGGCTGGGGCGTCGTGCTCGCCGCCCGGCTGTTCGGGCGGCCGGTGCCGGGCCGGATGGCCAACGACGACCTCACCGACGACCTGTTCGGGCAGCCCGCCGCCGAGGGCTGGTCGGTGTACCTGTTCGGCAACGCCCCCGGCGTCGCCGACGAGGCCGCCGCCAACCTCACGCGCTGGTATCCCGGCCTCACCGTCGCGGGCACGCAGCACGGGCACTGGGCGCGGGACGGCCGCATCCCCGGCGACACCGCCGAACGGCTCGTCAAGGAGATCAACGCCGCCGCCCCCGACATCCTGCACGTGGGCCTCGGCACCCCGCTCCAGCAGGAGTTCGTCGCCGCCCACCGCGACCGCATCGACGCCCCCGTGATCTTCACCTGCGGCGCCTACTTCGAGCATCTCGCCGAACGCCGGGAGTACTACCCGGCGTGGGTGCTGCGGCTGCGCGTCGGGTTCCTGTACCGGCTGGCCCGCGAGCCCCGCCGCCTGTGGCGCCGCTACACCGTCGAGCTGGGCTCCTACCTGGCGCGGGTCGTCCTGCACCGGCTCCGGCACGGCAAGCAGCCCGCGGACGGCTGACCGCCCGCGCCGATCTCGGTCGCGCACCGCTTCCCCGGGAAGTCCTGACCGAGATTCGATCCTGTGGTAGGCAGGGGACGTCCCCGTTACCCGGCCGTCTCCGGAGCCGTCCCATGTCCCCCCTCGCGCGCACCGCCCTCGCGTCCGTCACGGCGACGTCGCTCGCCGCCCTCACCGTCCTCCTGCCGGCGAACGGCGCCGCCGCCGACCTCGCGCACTCCAAGATCGTCTCGACGAACCCGGCCGACACGACGCCGCACGTGCTGGACGGCACGGTCCGGGCGCTCGCGGTGGTCGGCACGAAGGTCGTCGTCGGCGGCACCTTCGAGCAGGTCCGCGAGGCCGGGAAGAGCAAGCCGGTGCTCAACCGGCACAACCTGTTCGCGTTCGACCTCACCACCGGCAAGATCGAGACGGGGTTCGTGCCGAAGGTGGACGGCGTCGTCCACACGCTCCAGGCGGGGGCGGACGGCACCGTGTACGCGGGCGGGACGTTCAAGAACGTGGGATCGGTGAAGACCGGCACCCTCACCCGGCTCAAGGTCGCGGGCGGCGCGCCCGTCGCCGCGTTCAAGCCCGCGGTGAACTACCGCGTCAACACGATCGTGCTGCGCGGCAGCCGGCTCTACGCCGGGGGCTCGTTCACGCTGGCCGGGGGCGCGGCCAGCAGCGGGCTCTCCCGGCTGAACGCCACCACGGGCGCGGCGGACAAGTCGTTCGCGTTCACGGTCGCCAAGCCGCGCAAGGGCGCGCTGAAGGTGTACCGGATGGCGGTGGACGCCAAGGACACCAAGCTCGTCGTCAACGGCACGTTCACCGAGGTGAACAAGAAGCGCCGCTACCAGATCGCGATGATCGACACCGGCAGCGGCACGGCGAAGCTGTCCACTTGGGCCACCGAGCGCTACGCGACGTCCTGCAACCTCGACGCGTTCGACACCTACATGCGCGGCATGGACTTCTCCCCCGACGGCAAGTACTTCGTCGTGGTGACGACGGGCGGCGGCTACGGCACCTCGCAGCTCTGCGA
Source organism: Actinomadura flavalba DSM 45200 (assembly GCF_000374305.1). Taxonomy (GTDB): domain Bacteria; phylum Actinomycetota; class Actinomycetes; order Streptosporangiales; family Streptosporangiaceae; genus Spirillospora; species Spirillospora flavalba. The sequence goes on from NZ_KB894093.1 coordinate 369,620, forward strand.
CTCCGCCGCGCGCTGGGAGACCGCGCGCACCGGCTCGGGCCAGAAGCCGACCTGGGTGAACTGGACGGGCGGCGACACGCTGCTGTCCACGTCGGTGACGGGCGCGGCGGTGTACGTCGGCGGCCACCAGCGCTGGCTGAACAACCCGTACGGGCGCGACTTCGCCGGTCCGGGCGCGGTGTCGCGGCCCGGCATCGCGGCGATCGACCCGGCGACCGGCAAGGCGCTGTCGTGGAACCCGACCCGCACGCTCGGGCACGGCGTGGAGGCCCTGGTCGCGACGCCGAAGGGGCTGCTCGTCGGCAGCGACACCGACCAGCTCGGCAAGGAGTACCACGGCCGGATCGGGATGTTCCCGCTTGGTTGAGCCGGATGTGGCCTATGCCGTTCTTGGTGAGTTGAGTATCCCTTCGAGAGGGAAACGTCTAGGCTGACGCGCCAACCCACCGGGGTCACGTCCCCCGGCGCGACACAGAAGGGGCGGCCGTGCCGAACCGCGACCCTCGTGACGCCCGCGACGCTCGTCCAGCGGGCCATCACCGACCCGACCCGCGCCATTCGCAGCCGGTGCCGCCCATGCGGCACCGGCGCAGGCGCCCCCGAACCGGCGGACGGCTCCTGCCCACCGTCGCGATCGGCTCCGCCGCCGTCGTCGGCGGCTCGCTCGTCGCCGTCGCCCTCAGCGACGGCGGACGCGACGCCGACGCGCGCACGACGGGCGGCGGACGGTCCACGGTCCTGACCTCCGTGGCCGACACCTACGTCGTGCGGGAACGCCCCACGCAGGGCCACGGGGACGCCCGGAAGATCACCGCCTCGGTCTGGCCGGAGTGGAACACCGAGGCGTACGTCGCGTTCGACGTGCCGGAGGGCGCGCCGCGCATCCGGGGCGCCCGCGTCGTCGTGACGTTCGAGCAGGCCGTGCACCGGCCGGAGAAGATCGAGCTGCGGACGCTGCCGACGAGCTGGGACGAGCGCGAGACCTCCTGGCAGAACCGGCCGGAGAAGGGCCGCGTCGTCGCGACCGTCACCGCGCGGGGCGACCGCGTCGTCTTCGACGTCGGGTCGGTCATCGACGGCCCCGGCCGGTACGCGTTCGCGATCACCAACCCCGGCAGCCGGTCGGCGGCGTCCCTGCACGCGCGCGAGTCCGGGCGCAAGGGCCCGCGGCTGATCCTGGACACCCGGGGCCGGTTCCGGTTCCGTCCGCCCGCGCGGCCGACGCCGCCGCCGACGCCGCCGGTGGTCACCCTGCCCGAGGAGCCGGAGGCGCCGGTCGCGACCGCGGCCCCCGTCTCGCCCCGGCCCGCTCCGACGCGCACGCGGACGCCGCGGCCCACGACGTCCCCGTCGGCGCCGCCGTCCGTGAGCCCGCGCCCGTCCGCGCCGCCCAAGCCCGGCGGCAAGACCATGTGCGGCGTCTCGCTGGAGCTGCGCAACGGCGAGTCGTACGAGTCGGCGCTGCGGCGCGCCGACAGCGACTACGGCGGGCTGGAGACCGTGCGGCTGTTCTACCGGGGCGTGCCGCCGGCGTGGCCGGGCAAGCCGGACCTCGGCAAGCGCCCGCCGATCATCTCGTTCAAGTTCGCGCCGAAGGACGTCCTGGCGGGCAGGCACGACGCCGCGATGGCCAAGTGGTTCGCCACCGCGCCGCGCGACCGCGACGTGTACTGGGTGTACTACCACGAGCCCGAGGACAACGTCGCGAAGGGCGAGTTCACCGCCGCCGACTACCGGGCGGCGTGGCGTCGCCTGCGGTCGCTGGCCGACCGGGCCGACAACCCCCGGCTCAAGGCCACGCTGGTGCTCATGGGCTGGAGTCTGACCGCCGAGTCGCGGCGCAACTGGCGCGACTACTACGCCGGTAAGGACGTCGTCCAGGTCCTCGGCTGGGACGTGTACAACCTGTCGCACCACAAGGGCCGCTACGACAGCCCGTCGGTGATGTTCGACAAGGTGATCGCGGTCAGCAACGACGAGGGTCTGCCGTTCGGCATCGCCGAGACCGGCAGCTACCTGATCGCCGGTGACCGCGGCGGGCAGCGCGCCGGGTGGCTGCGCGAGTCCAACGCCTACCTCCAGAAGCACGGCGCCCTGTGGTCGGCGTACTTCGACCTCGACTGGCCCACGGGCGACTTCCGCCTCCTGGACCCGGCGGGTCAGAAGGCGTGGCGCGACTCCTGCTGACCGGCTCGTGTCGTCCGAAGGCTCCGGCGGTCCCACCGCCGGAGCCTTCGCGCGTTCGCGGCCGGTTCACGCCGGGAAATCGGCACGTTCTGCCACCATTTCGACGGATTGACGAACGTCATACGCCGCACATAACAGCCAATCTTACGCAATGTAGGGCATAGCCTGTTGAGAGCGCTAAAGTACAGCAATGCTCGCAGCGATCCTCTTCGGCGTGATCGGCACGCCCCTGGTCTTCCTCGCCTCCCTGGCCGTCGCCCGGCGGCTGCCGGAACGCCCCGTGCCCGCGCGGTTGCTGACGGCACGGGAGCAGCTTCTCGACAATGTCGGTCCCATCGGGGCCTTTGTCATGCTCTACGGCGCGGGAATCTACGCGATCACTGCCGTCGGCCTGCTTCTCGGCGAGTTCCTCCAGCGCATCGAGGACCCGGTGGACTGGCCGACCTTCCGTTATGTCGAGGACGTTCAGGACACCGGCTGGGCCTCGGTGATGAACACCGTCGGGCAGATGGGCAACATCGACGAGACCCGCGTCGTCGCGGTCGTCTCCATCGTCGTCCTCACGGCGGTCGCGCTGCTGCGCCGTGAACGGCCGTGGGTGCCCGCCGCGCTCATCTCCTGCACGGTCCTCACGCAGAAGTTCGGCCAGGCGGCGCTGGCGAAGATCGTCGACCGGGGCCACCCGCCGACCACGCTAGGCACCTATCCGTCCGGTGGCTGCGCGCGCATCCTGGCCATCTACGGGACGATCATGTTCCTCGTCCTGGCCTACGCCCGCGCCGGGCGGCTGCTGCGCTCGGCCGGATGGGCGCTGATCGTGACCCTCGCCTTCGCCGAGGGATACACCCGGATGTACCTCAACAAGCACTGGCTGACCGACGTGTGGGGCGGCTGGGCCGTCGGCGGCATGATGCTGGTCGTGACCGTCTTCGCCGCGCGGGCGCTGCTGGACCGCCCGGACGGCCGCGCCCGGACGCCGGACGGGAACGCCGCCGGGCGCACCCCCGAGGTCGTCTGAGCCGGACATGGCGAGGCCCCGGCGGGCGAACCCGCCGGGGCCTCATCGTGTCCGGACCCCGGTACGGTCCCCGGCCGGATCGCTCCGCCGGGGACCGTCCGGTGTCAGGGCTTGCGCGCCAGGACGATCGTCCACATCAGCGCCCGGCTGGCCGCGTCCGTCTCCGCCGTCCGGGCCGGGTACGCTCCCGCCGGTGCGGCGCCGCCGCTGTCCGCGACGAGCGTGGTGATGCGACCGCTCGCCGAGCCGATCCCCGTCGCGCGGGTCTCGACGCCGGACGGGGCCGTCCACGCCGTCGTGCTGGACGACTTGTCGCCCCAGTAGGAGACGACCCAGCCGCCACCGGCCGGGACCGTCGCCGCGGGGGCCGCGTGCGCGGTGACCGCCGTCGCGTCGGTCGCCTTGGCGACGGAAGCGATCGGGTCCGTGGCGTGGGTGCCCTGGTAGGCGAGCACGCGCACGTCGGCCTTGGTGATGGCGCTGAAGGTCAGCCCGGCCGCCGATCCCGCGTCGCCCGCCTGCGCGACGCGCTTCCAGACCGTGGACGTCACGCCCGCTCCGGCGTTCTGGGTGTCCACCTCGGTCCATCCGGCCGGCGGCGTCGTCACCGCCGCGCCCGAGCTGTTGTAGGTCGTGATCAGCAGCAGGCCGTCGCCGGGCTGGACACTGGTCGGGATCTGCGCGCTGATGCTCGACCCGTTGCCGTTGGCCCCGGTGACGCCCCGGAAGGAGACGCCCGTCTGGGTCTCGGTGACGGTCACCTGCTGGGTGCGGGTGCCCGTGCCGCCCTGGTTGTCGGTCACGGTCAGCTTGACGGTGTAGGTGCCCGCCTCGTCGTAGGTGTGCGACGCGGTGGCGCCGGTGCCGTTCTCGCCGTCGCCGAAGTCCCACGCGTACGACGCGATGGTGCCGTCGGGGTCCTCGGAGGCCGACCCGTTGAACGTGCACTCCAGCTCGGTGCAGTTGGTGGTGAACGACGCGAGCGGGTCCTGGTTGGGGACGCCCGCGTACAGGAACACGGCGCGGCCCCGCCAGTCGGCGGTGCTCACCTGGACGGGCGTGCCGCTCGGCACCCCGGCGGCGGAGAAGTCCACCCGGAACAGGCGGCCGTTGTCGTTGTTGACGTAGTACAGCTTGCCGTCGTTGACGAACATGCCGCCCACGGCGTTCCAGTTCATCCCGGGCAGGTTGCCGGTGGCCGTGTTCTCCTGGGCGCCGACGATGTTGCTCTCCGGCGTGAAGCCCCGGTAGTACAGCGACGACTGGCCGCGCGTGTAGTAGATGCGGCCGTTGGCGTAGAACATGCCCTTGATGTTCGGCACCGAGTTGTGCCAGCTACTCATGTTGGTGAGCTGGTCGGCGGCGTCGATCGCGGTGGCCGCGCCGAGCGTCGTGCCGTTGAAGGTGCGGCGGTAGAACTTGTTGTCGGAGTGGCCGTAGAACAGCTCGCCGTTGACCATGAACGAGCCGCGCACCGTCCGCCAGTCGAACCCGGCGGTGCCGTCGGTCACCTCACCGCCCGTGGTGCTGCCGTTGAACGAGCGGTGGCGCAGGTAGTTCTGCGCGAACAGCGTGGCGATGCCGCCGCCGGAGTAGACGTTGCCGGGCAGCGCGCCGGTGTCGTTGCGCGGGACGGTGGTGCCGCCCGCGAGCGGGAACATCGCGAGCTTCTGGTGCCACTCGCCGCCGGCCTCGTCGGTGTCGCTGCCCATCCACAGGCCCTCGCTGGTGGCGAGGAGGTCGAAGACGCCGACGCCGAGGGTGCGGCCGGGATTCCAGGAGTACGGGATGCCGTTCACGGGGTCGAGCGCCACGATGCCGCGACGCGAGACGGCGCCCTGGCCGGGGTTGTCGGCGGCGAACGGGTTGTTCGCCCAGCGGAAGTGGCCGCCCGCGTACACGACGGTGTCGGTGATCTCGACGGCGTAGCTGGTGTCGCCGCCGGTGGTGTTGATCCAGGTCGGCTGCTGCCCGGCGCCGGTGGCGGCCGTCTCCCAGCGCGCGTGGGTGTCGCACAGCTTGGGCGGGGCGCCGTACGCACCGGTGGTGGTCACGACGAAGAACGACCCGTCGGGCGAGAAGTCGATGTCGCGCATGTAGGTGTCGAACGACTGCGAGCACTGGTCGGCGTACCGGTTGGTGTCCCAGTTCGCCAGCGTCGCCGAGGCGCCGGTCAGGTCGAGCATGACGATCTGGCGCCGGGTCACGCCGAACGCCGAGCTGAAGTTGCCGACGCCGACGAGCTTGGAGCCGTCGGGGGTCACGTCCATCTTGTAGACCTGCGTGACGCCGGTGCCGGTCTGCGTGCCCGCGAGGTTGATGTTCAGGAAGTCGTCGCGGGCGCCGGTCTGCGGGTCGATCGTCGCGATTCCCTGGCGGGGCTGGCCGCCGACCGTGGAGAACGTTCCAGCGACGTAGAGCCGTCCGCCCGCGAAGCGCAGGTCACGGACGCGGGCGTCGAACTGGGGCTGGAAGGAGGTGATGGGGGCGCCGGTCTGGGCGTCGATGCGGGCCAGCACGAAGGTGCGGACGCCGTTGATGTAGCCGAAGTTGCCGCCGACGTACAGGGACTGGCCGTCGGGGGCGGGCAGCACGACGCTGACTTCGTTCTTGTCGACGTCCGGGGCGAACGTCGGGTCGATGGCGCCGGTCTCGGCGTCGAAGGCGAACAGCCGGTTACGGGTGAGGACGGGCTTGCCGCCGCCCTGCTCCTTCACCTTGGTGAACGAGCCGCCGGCGTAGATCTTGCCGTTGAGCTTGACGAGCGACTTGATGTCGCCGTCCTGCGCGTGCGGCGTGTAGTCCACCGGGTCGGCGTTGACGACCTTCCCGTGGGCGTAGTCCGATCCGCGCTGTTCCGCGGTCGCGGGGCCGGTGACGGCGATGCCCGTCACCGTTCCGAGCACCAGCGCCGCTCCCGCGACGAGGGCTCCGAGCCTGCGTCTCCCCATGCAGCCCCTCCGGGCAAAGTAGAAGTAAAAGAAGCGCCAACTGCACTCCAAGTGCCTCGGCGCCGGGACAGCGTAACGGGGGCGCGTCCTTCGGCTGAGCTGGATGTGCTGAAATGTTTTGGCTTCCCTGCTAAATAGCACCTTTTGGGCACCCATGTCACACCGAAGCCGCTGATCAAGGACCCGTCGCCGGGGTGCGCAAGGTACTCTTACGCACCGGAAACAGCCACCGCGCCGGGGTTGCGGGACCGTTCCGGACGCGGACGGGCGGGCCTGACCGCATGCGGACGCCACCACGTGCCATCCACCCCGGACCCCGGCACGTCCACGGGTAAAGACGGCCGGAACGGACCACGCGGCCACGGAACGGAGCGGGATTGACCGGGATGCGAGCGATCGCGGGCGGGGCGCCGCTCGCCGAGTCGCCACGGCTCCTCCCCTGGCGGCTGCGCCCGGGCTGGCCGCTCACCGTCGCGCTGGGCGGCTTCCCCGTCTGGTGGCTCCTCGGCCTCGCCAACATCATGCTCGTCCTCACCGCCGTCCCGATGGGGCTCACGCTCTGGCGGCGGCGCGGACGGCTCGTCGCCCCCAGCGGCTTCGGCGTCTGGCTCGTCTTCCTCGCCTGGGTCGTGCTCGGCCTGCTGACCCTCTTCGCCGACGCTCCCGGCGCCGTCCCCGGCGGCGGGGCCAGCCGCTACCTGGTGTGGGGCTGGCGGTTCGCCTGGTACAGCGCCTTCACCATCGTGCTGCTCTACATCGGCAACCTGAGCGAACGCGAACTGCCCTCCGGCAGGATCGGGCGGCTGCTCGGCTGGATGTTCGTCGTGACGACGTTCGGCGGCCTGCTCGGCTCCTTCTTCCCCGGCATCCAGCTCACCTCGCTGATGGAGATGCTGCTGCCCGGCGGGGTCCGCCAGATCGGCTTCATCCGCGACATCATCCATCCGAAGACCGCCGAGATCTCCACGATCCTCGGCTTCGAGCAGTCCCGGCCGATGGCCCCGTTCGCCTACGCCAACACGTGGGGGTCGGCGTACGCGTTCTTCCTCCCCTACTTCGTCCTCACCTGGATCGTCCGCGCCAAGCGGACGCGGCGCGTCTTCGCGATCCTGGTGCTCGTCGCCTCCCTGTGGCCGGTCGTGTACTCCCTCAACCGGATGCTGTGGGTGGCGCTGGGCGGCATGCTCGTCTTCGGCGTCGTCAAGCTCGCGCAGGTCGGCGGTCCCCGCGTCATCGCCCGGGCGACGGTCGCGCTCGCCGCGGGCGCCGTCCTCATCGCGCTGTCGCCGCTGCCCGGCCTCGTCCAGGACCGCCTGGACAACCCGCACAGCAACAACCGCCGCACGCTGCTCGCCGAGGAGACCACGCGCAGCGCCCTGGCGGGGTCACCGCTCGTCGGGTTCGGCACGACCCGCGACGTGCAGGGCGACCTCGGGCAGGTCGGCGGCGGGAACAAGCCGGGCTGCAAGGCGTGCGGCTCCCCGCCGCTCGGCACCCAGGGCCACCTCTGGCTGCTGATCTTCGCCAACGGCATCGTCGGGACGATCCTGTTCTGCGCCTTCTTCCTGCGCCGGTTCGCCGCGCACTGGAAGGACCGCGGCGCCTACTCGCTGGCCGGGTGCAGCGTCCTCATCTCCTGCGGACTGTTCCTGATCACCTACGACCTGGTGGAGGTCCCCCTGTACACGGTGATGATCGCGGTGGCGCTGATGTGGCGCGCCAAGCGGGACGAGATCGGCGGTCCCGCGCGGCTGCACATGCTGACCCTCGGCTGGAGGCGCTGATGACCGCCGCAGAGCCGGTACGGGAGGCGTGGACCGACGCCGTGCGGAGCCTGTGGCCCGGCGCGACCGTCACCGCCGTCGGCCCCGGCGCCGCCGCCGGAGCCCGCCGCGAGCTGGCGTTCCTGCCGGACGCCGAGCATCCCCGGCTGCTCGTCCCGGCCGGGCTGCCCGCCGTCGCCGCGGCGTCCCTGCGCCGCTACAGCCACGACCTCGGCGTCAAGCAGCGCGCCACCCGCGCGCTGACGGCGGCGGCCGTGCGCACCGGCCTGCCCGAACGGACGCTCCGCGACCGGCTCGCGATCACCGGCGGGGACGCCTCGATCGAGGACCGGCTCGCCGAGATCCTCGGCCGCCCCGTGGTCGTCAGCATCGGGCTCGGCAGCGCCCGCGCCAACCGCAAGCCCGTCCTGCACGCACTGTCGCCGCGCGGCGAACCGCTGGCGTTCGTGAAGGTCGGCGACACCGGGACCGCCCGCGACCTCACCTCCGGCGAGGCCGCCGCCCTGCGCTACCTCGCCGAGCACCCGCCGGCGGGACTGCACGTGCCCGCGCTGCTGCACCACGGGCCGTGGCAGGGCCACGACCTGCTCGTCCTGGAGCCGCTGCCGACGAGCGCGCGGGGCCGCAGGCCGCGCGACCGCGCCCCCGTCGCCGGGATGCGCGCGCTGTTCGAGACCGGCGGCACCGAGCGCGCCGCGCTGCGCGACTCGCGCTTCTGGAAGGCGATGACCGCCGCGCCCGCCGACGTCCGCGACGCCGCCCAGCGGGAGCGGTTCACCGCCGTCGTCGACGGCCTGGGCGCCGCCCACGGCGGCGCCGAGCTGGAGTTCGGCGCCTGGCACGGCGACTGGACGCCGTGGAACATGGCGTGGCACCGGGGCGTCCTGCGCGTCTGGGACTGGGAGCGGTTCGCCCGCGACGTCCCCGCCGGGTTCGACCTGCTGCACTACCGCCTCCAGGAGGCGATGCGCACCGCCACCGGCCCCGCCTACGCGACCTGGCCGGACGGCGCCGACGCCGCGCTCGCCCCGCTCGGCCTCACCGGCGCCGACGCCGCCGCGACCGTCCGGCTGTACCTGCTGGAACTCTGCCGCCGCTACCTGCTGGCCGCGCAGGAGCCGATCGGCGGGCCGCTGCGCGCGGACACCGCCCGGCTGCTCGACCTGCTGCACGCCGACCTCCGGAGGAACCCGTGATCTCACGCAGCGACGCCCCGCAGTGGGTCAAGGACGCGGGCCGCGCCGCGACCCGCACCGGCGGGCGCCTCACCGCCGGGGCGCGGATGCTGCCCGACTTCCTCATGGTCGGCACCCAGCGCGGCGGGACGACCTCGCTGTTCCGCGCGCTGGCCGCGCACCCGTCCGTGACCGGGCCGAACCTCCACAAGGGCGTCCACTACTTCGACGTCAACTACCCGCGCGGGCTCTCCTGGTACCGGGGGCACTTCCCGGTGCGGGCGCTCGCCGAGCGGCGCGCCGCCGGGGCGCGCCCGCTGGCCTTCGAGTCCGCCGGGTACTACATGCACCACCCGTGCGCCGCCGAGCGGATCGCCCGCGACCTGCCCGGCGTCAAGCTGATCGCGCTGCTGCGCGACCCCGTCGAGCGGGCGTACTCGGCGCACAAGCACGAGCTGGCGCGGGGCTTCGAGACCGAGCCGTTCGAGCGGGCCCTCGACCTGGAACCCGAACGGCTCGCCGGGGAGGTCGAGCGGCTGCGCGCCGACCCCGGCTACCTCAGCCACGCCCACCGGCACCACTCCTACCTGGACCGGGGCCAGTACGCCGAGCAGATCGAGCGGCTGTTCGGCCTGTTCGGCCGGGACCGGGTGCTCGTCCTGTACGCCGAGGACTTCTTCGGCGACCCCGAGCCCTGCTACGACCGCATCCTGGACTTCCTCGGGCTGCCCGCCTGGCGCCCGGCGTCGTTCGAGCGGCACAACGCGCGGCCCGGCTCGCCGCTGCCGGACCGCCTGCTGACGCGGCTGCGCGACCACTACGCCCCGCACGACGACGCGCTGGCCGAGCTGCTCGGCGCGGAACCGGCCTGGCGGCGATGAGCAGGAAGCCGCTCGGCCCGTCCAGCGTGCAGGCCGAGCCGCCGCTCGCGCCCGACTCGGTGCCGCTCACCCGGTACCCGGGCGCGGTGCGGCGGCATCTGACGGCGCTGGTGATCGCGCTCGTCCTCGGCGTGGGATGCGGCGTCGCGAAGATCGTCCTCACTCCGCCGACGTACACCGCGTCCGTCGCGGTGCTGGCCCCGCCGGTCACGCTGCACCCCGGTTTCGGCGCCGGGCGCGGCCTGACGGCCGGGTCGCGCACCCCGCGCGACACCACGATGGACACCGAGGCGCAGCTCGTGTGGTCGGACGAGGTGATGCGGCGGCTCGCGACGTTCCCCGGCTTCCAGATGCCGCGCGAACGGCTCCGCGAGCGCATCATGCTCACGGTCCCGGCGAACACGCACGTGCTGACGATCCAGGTGCGGGCGCCGTCCGCCGAGATCGCCGTGTCCGGCGCGGAGGCCGTCGCCGAGGCGTACCTGAACCTGCGGCAGCAGATCATGGGTTCGGTCCAGCAGCGCAACCGCGAGTCGTTGCAGCGGAACGTCTCCCTGCTGAACAAGCAGCTCGAAGCGCTGCCCGGCGACGACAGCCAGCTCACCCGGCTCACGGCCCGCACCCGCCGCCAGGCCCTCATGAAGCGCATCCAGGCGGTGGAGAAGCAGATCTCCGGGCTGGACAGCAAGGCCGTGCAGCCCGGCGAGGTGCTGCGCGGCGCGCAGCGGCCCGCGTCCCGCGACGACCTCGGCTTCGACGTCGCGCTCGCCTCCGGCGCCGGGCTCGGCCTGCTCGGCTGGCTCGGCTGGGTGCTCGTGCTGGCCGCCCGGCCGCGCCGCATCCGGCGCCCCGCCGACGTCCGGCTGCACAGCCGGCTGCCGATCATGGTGGAGTCGCCCGCCTACGACGGCGGGCACCGCGAGGTCTGCCGCCGCCTGCGCAACCTGGTGTTCGACGCCGAGGCCGACCGCGTCCTGGTGACCGGCGTCCCGGCCCGCGCGGGCACCGCCATCGCCTACGAGCTGGCGCAACTGTGCGCGGAGGGCGGCTCCCCGACGACCGTGCTGCGCGTCCACGACGGCAGCGCGCCGCCCGAGACGTCCACGACGGGCGACGTACCCGCCCGCGCGTTCCAGGTACGGTTCATCCGCAGCGACGACGACCGCCAGCTCGCCCGCGGCATCGCGCGCGCGGCCCGCGAGTCGCGCATCGTCGTCATCACCACCCCCGACCTCACCGCCGCCGACACCACCAGCGCCGCCGTGGCCAGCGACCTCACGATCGTGGTCGTGGAGCGCGGCAGCGCGCTGGACCGGGACGTCGCCCGCGGCGTCCTCGCCCTCGACCAGGCCGCCACCCCCGCGCGCGGCATCGTCCTGACCGCGCAGGCGTCCGGTTGACCGCCCGGCGCGTCGGCCGAGCCCGTTCCGGTTCCCGAACAAGGTTGACATGAAGGAAACGCTCACACCGCAAAGCGCGGATACAGTCAAGGCCAACGATGCGGCAAGCACGTCATCGATCGCTGAGGGGACACGTCGTGAGTGCTGACCAGACGGCCGAGCCACAGGGGCGCTTCCTGGCGCTTCTGCGGCGCTACCTCGTCCTGCTGATCGTGCTGGCCGTGGCCGGCGGCGCCCTCGGCGCCGCCGCCGGCCTCCTGCTCCCGCAGCCGTTCAAGGCCACCGCGACCGTCCTGGTGAGCCCGCTGGAGGGCAACCCCTACTCCCCGCAGGGGCGCGGCGACGACCTGATCAACCTGGAGACCGAGGCGCAGCTCGTCAGCACCGACACGGTCCGCAAGATCGCCACGCAGCGGGCCAAGCAGGAGCTGCCGGACGACATCGAGGTCTCGGTGCCGCCCAACACGCAGGTCCTCAACCTCACCTGCACCGCCGCGGACTCCGCCGCCGCCCGCGCGGGCGCCCAGTCCTACGCCGACGCCTACCTGGAGTACCGGCGGCAGCGCGCCCAGGCCGTCGTCGACGGACGCCTCGCCAAGCTCAAGCAGCAGGCGATCCGGGTCGAGCGCGAGCTGCGCCAGGCCAACCGCGACCTGGCCGCGTCGTCCGGCTCCCAGCGCGCCTACCTCGGCCAGCGCATCACCGCCTACACCAACCAGCTCGGCGTCATCGACGAGCAGTCCAACGACATCGGCAGCACCCCGATCAGCCCCGGCCAGGTCATCACCCCCGCCGGTGCCCCCAGCGGCCCCGGGCAGATGCGCGTCCTGGTCTACGGCGCGGGCGGCCTCTTCGGCGGCGCCCTGTTCGCGTTCCTCATCCTGCTGCTGCGCGAGCGGCTGAACCAGCGCATCCGCGACGCCGAGACGATCGAGGGCCTCGGCATCCGCGCCCTCAGCACCGTGCCCGCCGACGGTCCCACCGAGGACACCCTCGCGCTCGTCTCCGCGCCCCGCAGCGCCGCGGGCGAGGCGTACCGCAGGCTGCGCGCCGCCGTCGTCGCGACCGCGCCGCAGACGCCCGTCGCGCTGCTGGTGTCGAGCGCGACGCCGGGCGGCAGCTCCCGCCTGGCCGCCTCCAACCTGGCCGTCGCGCTGGCGTTCGCCGGAGCCAAGACCATCATGATCGACGCCACCACCGACGACGCCGACACCACCGGCCTGTTCGGCGCCCGGCCCGGCAAGGGCCTGTCGGACACGCTGCTGTCCGGCACCGACCCCGCGACGCTCCTCATCCACACCGACTCCCAGCTCCGGCTGCTGCCGCGCGGCGCCCGCGCCCGCGAGGCCGCGCACCGCTTCTCCGGGCCCCGGATGCGCGAGACCGTCAAGGTGCTGCGCCGCCGCAGCGAATACCTGATCGTCAACGCGCCGAGCCTGCACGACGCCGACGCGCAGGCGCTCTGCACCTTCGCCGACGCCGTCGTCCTCGTCGTCGACCAGGGCGTGACGACCCGCCAGGAACTGCGGCAGGCGTACGTGGAGGCCGAGCGCGCGGGCGCGACCGTGCTCGGCGCCCTGCTGGAGCCGCGCGACCAGCGCCGCCGCAACGCCGCGCCGCGTCCCGCCGCCGCCCGGCCGCGTCCCCCCGTCCAGGACGAGCCCGCCGACGCCGAGGACGAGCACTACTGGCCGGGCCCGCGCGGCGACGAGGAGCCCGCCGAGCCGTCCACGCTCACCACGCAGGCGCTGCCGAAGTTCCAGCCCGACGAGGAGCCGGCCCCGGCCGAGCCCGGCGACCGCCCGGTCGCGTCCGGCGCGCGCGACGGGCGGCTGCGGGTCAGCGACGTCAAGTCCGGCGGCGCCGAGCCCGCCGACGACGACGGCGACTCCCCCGCCGCCCGCACCCACGAGGACGTCGGCGCCCTGCTGGAGGGGCCCGCCGAGCCGTCCTCCGACGGCGACATCGTCCCCCGGTACGGCAAGCACACCTCGCGGGCCGGACGACGTGGCGGGTCCTGACCCGGCGGCGGCCGGGGGCGCGAACCTGAACAAGCTGGCGCGCGGCGGGGCGCTCAACCTCGTCGGCGCCGGTGTCGCCGGGGTGCAGGGCCTGGCGATCGTCTTCCTGATCGCCCACCTGTACTCGCAGCAGGTGGCGGGCTCGTTCTTCGCGGCGACGTCGCTGTTCCTCATCCTGGCGGCCGTCGCCGGGCTCGGCACCGACGCGGGGCTGCTGCGCTGGCTGCCCCGGCACCTGGCGCTCGGCGAGGGGACGTCCGCGCGCCGCACCGTCCCGGTCGCGCTCGTGCCGGTCGTGGTGACGGCGGCGCTCGCGGGCGCCGTCCTGGCGCTGACCGCGTCGTGGACGGCGGCGCGCATCGGGTCGGGCGCGCCCGGCCAGGTCGCCGAGATGGTCCGCGTGCTGGCGCTGTTCCTGCCGCTGGCCGCCGCGCACGACGTGCTGCTGGCCGCGACGCGCGGGTACGGGTCGATGCGTCCGACGGTGCTCGTCGACAAGATCCTCCGGCAGGGTCTCCAGGTCGTGTTCGTGGTGGTGGCGGCGCTGGTGTCCGACCATCCGGCGGCGCTCGCGCTGGCCTGGGTCGCCCCGTACCTGCCGTGCCTGCTCGTCGCGGCCGTCTGGTACCGGCGGATCAGCCGCCGCAGGCTCGCCGCGACACCGGCCGGGGAAGCGGCGCGTCCGCTCGCGGGGGACTTCTGGCGGTTCACCGCGCCGCGCTCGGTGGCGCAGGTCTGCCAGACCGCCTTCCAGCGCGTCGACATCGTGCTCGTCGCCGCGCTCGCCTCGCCGCGCGAGGCCGCGATCTACACGGCCGCGACGCGGTTCATCGTGATCAGCCAGCTCGCCACGCAGGCCGTGCAGAACGTCATGCAGCCCGCGGTGAGCCGGTTGATGGCGCTGTCCGACCGCGCGGGCGCGCAGAAGATCTTCGCGGTGTCGGCGGCGTGGAACCTCGCGCTGTGCTGGCCGGTGCACCTGGCCATCGCGGTCGGCGCCCCCGTCTACGTGGCGTCGTTCGGGTCCGGCTACGCCGGGTCGGGCGAGGTCGTGACCGTCGTGCTGGCGCTGGCGATGCTCGTCGCGACGGCCACCGGCGCCCGCGACGTCATGCTCCTGATGGCCGGTCGCAGCGGGCTCAGCCTGGCCAACCAGAGCGCCGCCCTGGCCGTGAACCTCGCGCTGAACGTGGCGCTGATCCCGGTGTTCGGCATCGCGGGCGCCGCGCTGGCGCGCGCCGCCGGGCTGCTGGTGCGGACGGGGCTCGCGCTCGTGCAGGTCCGCCGCATCCTCGGCATGAGCCCGGCGAGTTCGGGGCTGGCGTGGGCGGCGGGCGCGGCGCTGCTGTCGTTCGGCGCGGTGCCGCTGGCCGTGCGGCTCGTCGCCGGGGACGGCGTCGTGGCGCTGCTGTGCGGGCTGATCCCCGGCGCGCTGTTGTACTTTGCCCTACTCTGGGGCGGCCGTGAGCGGTTGAATCTCACCGCGTTCGCCACCCTTCTGCCGGGCCGGCGAGGCCGCGGCACATCGTCCGTCGCGGCCGTGCCCGACGAAGAACCTGCGAGGAGCGTCCATGTCCCCGGGAATTGACCAGGTGCGGCGCAAGTCGCGCGCCGTGCTGCGCAAGAGCGGGCTCGCGCCGAGCGGGCCGGTGTACGGCCGTCTCGTCGACGCGGGCCGGTCCCTGCCGATCCCGCCCGCCGCGCGCGTCGCCGTCTCGACCGCGGTGCTGCGCCGTCCGTGGCGGGTGCCGGTCCGGCTCGACAAGCTCCTCGTCGGCGCGCAGGGCGGCTGGACCGCCCGCGAGTTCGCGGAACGCACCGACGACCTGCTGTGGCCGTCCACCCCGTTCCTGGACGGCCCGCACGTCGGCCTGCTGCGCCTCGCGGACGAGCGCGGCGAGCTGACCGACACCGACATCCTGGACAGCGGCTACGGGCAGCTCGGCCTGCGCTGCGTCAAGGCGGGCGGGAACTACTTCGGCGGCACCGACGAGACCGGCGTCGTCGCGGCGGCCCGGCACTTCATCGCCCGCTACCGCGGCGAGGACCTCCCGCAGGACGGCCCGCGCCCGCAGCAGAGCGGCGCGCAGGACCCGGTGCTCGTCGCGCCCGTGCGCGGCTCGGACCACTACCAGATCCTCGACGGCCACCACCGCCTCGCCATCGCCGCGATGAGCGGCGCCACCGGCGCCCACGTCGTCGCCAAGTGGCTGCCGGTCACCACGCCCCTCCAGGACCTCCTGCTGCGCATGAGCTGGCTGGACGGCACCCACGAGCTGTACCAGCCGATCGACGCCCCCGAGCTGCGGGACGGCTGGACGACCGTCCGGCAGTGCACCGACCGGCTCGACAAGATGACCGCGTTCCTCGCCGAGCGCGGCGTGACCGGCCGCTACCTCGACGTGGCGAGCTGCTACGGCTGGTTCGTCGCGCGGATGGCCGAGGCCGGGTTCGCCGCGCAGGGCATCGAGCGCGACCCGCTCGCCGTCCCGCTCGGCCGCGCCGTCTACGGGCTCCCGGAGGGCGCCATCGCCACCGGCGACGCCGTGGAGTTCCTGCGCGGGCACGAGCCGGGCACGTGGGACGTCGTGTCCTGCTTCAGCCTGCTGCACCACTTCGTGCTCGGCCGCGCCGACGTCGGCGCCGAAGAGCTGATCCGGCAGCTCGACCGCGCGACCGGCCGCGTCCTGTTCTTCGACACCGGGCAGGACAACGAGGCGTGGTTCGCCGAGTCGCTGCGCGGCTGGAACCCCGAGCGCGTGCGGCGCTTCTTGGAGGAGAACACCACGTTCGACGAGATCGTCGATCTCGGCCCGGACGACGACGCCCGCCCGCCCTACGAGGACAACTACCGGCGCCACCTGTTCGCCTGCGTCAGAACGGCATGACCGCACGCCGCGGCTCCCCCGCACTGCTCGGGCTCGCTCTGGCCCTCGCGGTAGCGGCGTGCACGAACGAACCCGCCACCTCCGCCGCGCCCGCTCCGCCGGCCGGTCCCCCCGAGGGGACGGCCGCGGAGCAGGCCGGCGTCGTCTGGACCAGCGGCATGAACAGCGACGGGCAGCTCGGCCGCGAGGTCGCCGAGCTGGACCCGTCGCTCGCGCCGGTCACCACCCGCCGCAGCGACCGCCTGACCGGGGTCCGCGCGGTCGCGGGCGGCGGCCGGCACTCGCTGGCCGTCCTGGAGGGCGGCACCGTCGTCGCCTGGGGCGCCAACGACCACGGGCAGCTCGGCGACGGCACCACCGTCGACCGGCCGACGCCGGTCAAGGTCCGCGCGGCGGACGGCAGGCCCGGCGCGCTGACGGGCGTCGTCGCCGTCAGCGCCAACAGCGACTTCTCCATGGCCCTGCGCTCGGACGGCACCGTCGTCACGTTCGGGAAGGGCGACGCCGGGCAGCGCGGCACCGGCACCCGCGCGGCTCCGCTGATCCCGACGACCGTCCGCGCGGCCGACCGCCGGGGGCCGCTGCGCGGCATCACGGCCATCGCCGCCGACGGCCGCACCGAGCTGGCGCTGACCCGGTCCGGCCGGGTCCTGTCGTGGGGCGCCAACACCTTCGGCATGCTCGGTGACGGCACCCGGCGCCCGCGCGCGCTGCCGGGGCCGGTCAAGGGCCTGGAGGGCGAGGGCGCCCTCACCGGCGTCACCCGCATCGCGATGGGCGGCCAGCACGGCCTGGCCGTGCTGCGCGACGGGCGGCTCGCGGCGTGGGGCCGCAACGACCTGGGGCAGCTCGGTGACGGCACCCGCAGGGACCGGCCCGTGCCCGACGTCGTCACCGGCGTCGGCGGCAACGGCCAGCTCGGCGGCGTCGCGTCGATCAGCGCCGCCGAGAAGCACAACTACGCGCTGCTCAAGGACGGCTCGGCCGTCGCGTGGGGCAACAACTCCGCCGGGCAGCTCGGTGACGGCTCGGCGAAGCTCCGCACGATCCCGGTGCCGATCGTCTCCGGGCACGGCCCGCTGCTGCGCAACGTCCAGCAGGTGTTCGCGGGCGAGGCGTACGGCGTCGCGGTCCTCAGCGACGGGTCACCGATGACGTGGGGCGCGGGCGGGCGGGGCCAGCTCGCCTCGGGCAACCGGCAGCCCCGCAACCGCCCGGGCACGCTGGTGATGGCGCACGGCGCCCCGCTGCGCCCGGTGCTGACGGCGGGGGTCGGCGAGCGCCATCTCCTGCTGGTGATGCGGCCCTAGGCGTCCGGCGTGGGCGCGGCGGGCGTGCGCTTGCGGCGCCACAGCAGCAGCCCGCCGCCGGCGGCCGCCAGCACGGCGACGCCGCCGGCGGCCAGGGGCAGCACGGGCACGCCGCCCGCCTCCGCCTTGCGCGCCTCCGCCGAGCCCGCGGCGGGGGCCGTCGGCTGCGATCCGGCCAGGGTACGTTCCAGCGGCACCGACTGCTCGGGCGCGGGACGGCCGTCGTTGCCGGGCTTGCCCGGCGCCGGGGGCGCGTACTTGGAGACCGGCATGCCGCGGACGAACGAGACCAGCGCCGCGTCCGGGCGCGCCGGGTACGCCTTGACGGCCTTGGCGTAGACGGCCTTCACCTTGGCGGCGGGCTCGGTGTCGGACGCCACGCGCAACTGGTCGCCCGCCAGCACGGCGTAGGTGCCCTTGCGCTCCAGTTTGCCGGGCAGCGCCGCCAGCAGCGCCTCGGGCCGGTTCCCGGCCGGGACGACGGCGACGAAGACCGGCACGGCGCGGCCCTGCGCGCTGCGCAGCAGTTCCTGCGCCTTGTCGCTCTTGAAGTACTTGGCGCGGGAGTCGACGTAGTAGCCGCTCTCGATGATGGACTCGGTGACGGCTTCGAGGTCCACCCCGTCGGCGGAGGCGGGCACGGCCAGGCCGAGCGCCGGGGTCACCGCCAGGGCTCCCGTGACGGCGAGGCGGCGGAGGGTGGTGTCCATTTCGGGCTACTCCTAACAGCGCGGTACGGCCACCGACAGTACCGACGTGACGCGGGAAAGGCAGGGAAAGCGGGATAACGGCCTGATCGGGTCAGATGCCCCTGCCGCGCGTGTGCAGCGCGAGCAGCACCCGCTTGCCGGACACGGCACCGGACGCGACGGCCAGCGCGAACGGGACGCGCCGCTCCGCCGGATTCGCCCGCAGCGCCCGCGCCGACCAGCGCAGCGCGTCCCGGCGGCGGCCCACGGTCGCGCAGCCGAACGCGAGCTGCCCGTAGACGCGCCCGGCGGCGCCCGGCTCCCGGCCGATCTCCGGGTAACGCTCCAGGAACCACTCCAGGGCCGCGACCTTCACCTCCCAGGCGTGCGCGTAGTAGGAACTCAAGCCCCAGAGCACCCGCACCAGGGGGCGGTCCACGTTCACGATGGGGAAGCGGCGCGCGGCGCGCAGCGCCAGGTCCCAGTCCTCGCCCTGACTGCCGGGGATCGTCTCGTCCACCATGCCGATCTCGACCAGCGCCGCCCGGCGGGCCACGTACGTCGAGGAGTGCACGCTCATCATGCGGTCGCGGATCAGCGCGTCGTAGGTGACCCGGCCGGTACCGGCCAGGCGCGGCAGCTCGCGGCCGTCGAAGTCGATGAGGATGCCGGAGCTGCACAGCACGGCGTCCGGCTCGTCCTCCAGCGCGGCGACCTGCGCGGCCAGCTTGCCGGGCAGCCACGCGTCGTCGTCGTCGCAGAACGCCACCAGGTCGGTGTCCAGCGCCTGGATGCCGGAGTTGCGGGCACCGGCGAGGCCGGGCGTGCGCGTGTTCGGCAGGACGGCGACGCGGTCGGAGACGAGGCTCTCGTCCGGCTCGGCGCGGTCGAACACGACGACGACCCGCAGCTCGCCGTCGTACTCCTGCGCCAGCACCGACTCCAGCGCGCGGCGCATCAGCTCGGGCCGGTCGTGCGTGGGCAGCACGACTCCGACGGAAGGTGACATCGGGCGACCTCACGGGTTCGGAACGGGTGGCCCCCATTGTCGCGTATGCGGGGCTTGATCAGGGCGGTTCTCGCCGCCCTCGCCGCCTAGCGGGCGCCGATGATCATTCCGGCGGCGACCGTGTTGTTCGTCGCCTCGTCGATGAGGATGAACCCGCCCGTCAGCCGGTTGCGGCCGTAGTCGTCCACGAACAGCGGCTGGGTGACGCGCAGCGCGATGCGGCCGATCTCGTTGACGTCGAGGCCGTCGGCGTCCTCGTCGCGGTGCAGGGTGTTGACGTCCAGCCGGTAGTTGAGCGACT
Source organism: Actinomadura flavalba DSM 45200 (assembly GCF_000374305.1). Taxonomy (GTDB): domain Bacteria; phylum Actinomycetota; class Actinomycetes; order Streptosporangiales; family Streptosporangiaceae; genus Spirillospora; species Spirillospora flavalba. Next base: position 389,234 of record NZ_KB894093.1, read on the forward strand.
TCACCATCGCCTTGGCCGTGCGCGTCGTGTGCTTGAGTACCACCCGCATGCGCGGCGTCAGCCTGCGGTCGGGCGTCATCCAGCAGACCATCGCGTCGATGTCCTGCGCGGACTCGGGCCGGTTGTTCGGCCGGGCGATCATGTCGCCGCGCGAGATGTCGATCTCGTCGGCCAGCCGCAGCGTCACCGACATCGGCGGATGCGCCTGCTCGACGGGACCGTTCGGGCCGTCGATGTGGGTGATCGTTGTGGTCAGCCCGGACGGCAGGTGCACGACCTCGTCGCCCGGCTTGAGCACGCCGCCCGCCACCTGGCCCGCGTAGCCCCGGTAGTCGTGCAGGTCGTGGTCGGTGGAGGCGTGCGGGCGGATCACGTACTGCACCGGGAACCGCACGTCGATGAGGTTGCGGTCGGACGCGATGTGCACGTGCTCCAGGTGGTGCAGCAGCGACGGCCCCTCGAACCACGGCATGTTCACCGACCGCTCCACCACGTTGTCGCCGTGCAGCGCCGACAGCGGAATGAACGTCAGGTCGCTCACCTCCAGCTTGGAGGCGAACGCGGTGAACTCGTCCACGATGCGCTCGTAGACGCCCTGGTCGTAGTCGACCAGGTCCATCTTGTTCACCGCGACGACCAGGTGCGGCACCTTCAGCAGCGTCGTCAGGAACGCGTGCCGCCGCGACTGCTCCAGGATGCCCTTGCGGGCGTCCACCAGGATGATCGCCAGGTCGGCCGTGGACGCGCCCGTGACCATGTTCCGCGTGTACTGGATGTGGCCCGGGGTGTCCGCGATGATGAACTTGCGGCGCGGCGTCGCGAAGTACCGGTACGCCACGTCGATCGTGATGCCCTGCTCCCGCTCGGCGCGCAGGCCGTCGGTGAGCAGCGCGAGGTTGGTGTACTCCTCGCCCCGGTCGGCGCTGGTGCGCTCGACCGATTCGAGCTGGTCCTCGAAGATCGACTTGGAGTCGAACAGCAGCCGCCCGATCAGCGTGGACTTGCCGTCGTCCACGCTCCCGGCCGTCGCGAACCGCAGGATGTCCATCTGCTTGGCGGTCTGAGTCTGCGCGGACATCAGAAGTACCCCTCCTTCTTGCGGTCCTCCATGGCGGCCTCACTGGCGCGGTCGTCGGCGCGGGTCTGGCCGCGCTCGGTGATGCGCGTCGCCGCGATCTCCTCGATGACCTCGTCCAGCGTCCCGGCCGCCGACTTCACCGCGCCCGTGCAGGACGCGTCACCGACGGTCCGGTACCGGACGGTCGCCTCGAAGGCGGGCTCGTCGTCGCCCCGGTTGGCGTAGGAGATGTCGGCCAGCAGCATGCCGTCGCGCTCGAACACCTGGCGCGTGTGCGCGAAGTAGATCGGCGGCAGCTCCAGCTCCTCGCGCCGGATGTAGTCCCAGATGTCCAGCTCGGTCCAGTTGGACAGCGGGAACACCCGGACGTGCTCACCCTGGCGGATGCGGGTGTTGTACAGGTTCCACAGCTCGGGCCGCTGGTTCTTGGGGTCCCACTGGCCGAACTCGTCGCGGAACGACACCACGCGCTCCTTGGCGCGCGCCTTCTCCTCGTCGCGGCGGGCACCGCCGAACGCGGCGTCGAACCGGTGCTCCTCGATCGCGTCGAGCAGCGTCACCGTCTGGAGCCGGTTGCGGCTCGCGCGCCGTCCCGTCTCCTCCTGGACGCGGCCCTGGTCGATCGACTCCTGCACCGACGCCACCACCAGCCGCAGGCCCAGTTCGGCGACGCGGCGGTCGCGGTACTCGATGACCTCGGGGAAGTTGTGGCCGGTGTCGACGTGCATCACCGGGAACGGGATCGGCGCGGGCGCGAACGCCTTCTGCGCCAGGCGCAGCATGACGATGCTGTCCTTGCCGCCGGAGAACAGCAGGACGGGCCGCTCGAACTCGGCCGCGACCTCCCGGATGATCTGGATCGACTCGGCTTCCAGCACGTCGAGCTGGGACAGCAGATAGTCGGAACGCTGCATGTCTAGGGACTCTCTCCACGCTCTTGGGGCAGATGCACCGACGAGGGCCGCCGCACGGCGGCCCGCCGGTCTGTGGAACTCGGGCGGCGCTCAGCCCGGCAGGGCGTCGCCCACCGCCTGAATGCCGGACAGCAGCGTCGATGCCGACACAGGGTGGCACACCAGGATATCCGGCAGCCGGGGGTCGGTGCGGTTGTAGACCAGCGGCGACCCGTCGATCCGGGACGCGTGCGCGCCCGCCGCCAGCGCCACCGCCGCCGGGGCGGCCGAGTCCCACTCGTACTGGCCGCCCGCGTGCACGTACGCGTCCACGACGCCCTGGAGGACCGCCGAGATCTTCGCGCCCGCCGAGCCGATCGGCACCAGTTCCACGTCCGCGTCGAGGATGCCGGCCAGCCGCTGCACGAACTCCGGGGGGCGGGTGCGGCTCACGGCGACGCGCAGCCGTCCGGGCTCCGGCGGGCCGACGCGCAGCGGCGCGTCACCGGCCAGCGCGCCGTCCGGCGACGTGCGCAACGTCACTCCCTGAGCGGGCAGCGCCACCGCCCCGGCCGCCAGCTCGCCCTTCACCCACAGCGCCACGTGGACGGCCCAGTCCGAGCGGCCCTCCTCGGAGAACTCGCGGGTGCCGTCGAGCGGATCGACGATCCAGACGCGGTCGGCGGCCAGCCGGTCGGCGTCGGCGGTGTTGCCGGTCGGGGCGCGGTCGTCGCCCGCCGAACGCTTGCCCGCGACGGACGCGCGGCCCTCCTCCGACAGCACCGCGTCGCCCGGACAGCGCTCGGCCAGCTCGGCCATCAGGTACTCGTGCGCCCGCAGGTCGCCCGTGTCCTTCAGGGCCCTCGCGTCGGCGAAGCCCAGCTCGTCCCGTACGCGCAGCAGCAGCCGCCCCGCCTCGGCGGCCAGCTCGGCCGCCGTCGCGTGATCGTCCGCCGGAGTGTGCCCCATCATCCGTTCGCCCACAATCCCGACTAGGTCAGTTCGGTCGGTGCCCATTCTGCACGCCGCGCGGCTCAGTACGCGCCCGAGCCCCGGACGACCGCCGACCCCGTCTTCCACATGATCTGGAGGTCCATCGCCAGCGACCAGTTGTCCACGTACCGCAGGTCGAGCCGGACCGACTCCTCCCACGTCAGGTCCGAGCGCCCGCTGACCTGCCACAGACCCGTCAGACCCGGCTTCACCACCAGCCGCCGGTACACGTCGTCGCCGTAGCGGGCGACCTCGTCCGGCAGCGGCGGACGCGGGCCGACCAGCGACATGTCGCCGCGCAGGACGTTGATGAGCTGCGGCAGCTCGTCCAGCGAGTAGCGGCGCAAGACGCGGCCCACCCGGGTGATCCGCGGATCGGCCCGGATCTTGAACAGGACGCCGTCGCCCTCGTTGTCCTCCAGCAGCTCGCTCCTGCGGTGCTCGGCGTCCACGACCATCGTCCGGAACTTGAAGACGGTGAACTCGCGGCCCTCGCGGCCCACCCGCGTCTGCCGGAACATCACCGGGCCGGGGCTCGTCGCCTTGATGACGAGCGCGACCAGCGCCAGCAGCGGGCTCAGCGCCAGCAGCCCCGCCAGCGCGCCGCTGCGGTCCACCAGGCCCTTCAGGACCTTCCGGCCGCCCTCCAGCTCGGGGTGCTCCACGTGCAGCAGCGGCAGCCCCGACACCGGGCGGATCGAGATGCGCGGGCCCGCCACGTCCATCAGCGCGGGCGCGACGACCAGCTCCACGTCGTCGCGCTCGATCTGCCACGCCAGCCGGCGCAGCGCGACCCCGTCCATCTCCGGGCACGACAGCACGGCCACCGAGTCGGCGCCGACCTGCCCGACCACGGCGGCGGCGTCACCGAACTCACCGAGCACCGGGACGCCCTCGACCTCGCGGACCGCGTCGTCGCCGGAGGCCAGCATCGGCGGCAGGCACACCGCGACGATGTCCATGCCGTGGTACGCCTTCTGCCGTAGCAACTGGATCAGGTCAGCGACGGCCGCGCGGTGCCCGACCGCGACGACGCGGCGCATGCACTCGCCGTTCCAGCGGCGCTTGTGCAGCCACTTGCGCAGCCGGTACCGGGCGAGCAGATTGAGGAACGTGCCGAACGGCAGCGCCATCACGACGTAGCCGCGCGCGACCTCGGTCTTGGTCGCGTACGCGATGATCGCCACCGTCGCGATGAGGACGAACCCCGACCGCAGCACGCGGTGGAACTCCTCGTACCCGACGCCGACGTAGCGCGGCTGGTACGCCCGCGACAGCGCGAGCGTCAGCAGCCACGCCAGCGGCAGCAGGACCGTGAACGCGATGTAGGGCTCGGTGGAGTCGTGCGGGACGCCCGGGAAGCGCAGCACGTACGCGACGAGACCGGCGGTCAGCATGCTCAGGTAGTCGACGGCGACGGCCACCCGGCGGTACCGGCCGCTCCAGTTCGCACCCGGCGGACGGGTGCGCTGCACCCCGGGTTCAGCCTGGTCGGACCGCTGACGGGTCTTGTCGATGACCGCCACTACGCCTCACCCAGCCCCTTGATCCGCACGCACGCCCCAAACGCACGATTCACCTGCAAGACGGCCGACAGACGTCCGAGGTTCACATGTGACGTGTATCCCGTCAGTGACGCATCTTACGGTTGCTTTATCGCTAGCCGGGAGCTAAGGCCCGAGTAGCCAGAAGATTCTGTTCAAAGTCACTACAGGGCGTGGAACTCGTTCTGCGCCGCCGCCAGATCGGCGGACATCAGACGCTCCACGGCGTCCGCCGCACGCTCGACGTTCAACTCCAGCTCCCCCCGCTCGGCCGCCGAGAAGTCCTTCAGCACGAACGCCGCCGCGTCCATCCGCCCCGGCGGACGGCCCACGCCGAACCGTACGCGCAGGTACTCCTTCGACGCCAGCGAACGCGTGATCGACCGCAGCCCGTTGTGGCCGTTGTCACCCCCGCCCCGCTTCAGCCGGACCGCGCCGAACGGGACGTCCAGCTCATCGTGCACCACGACGAGCCGCTCCACCGGCGTCTTGAAGAACCCGGCCAGCGCCTTCACCGGCCCGCCCGACTCGTTCATGAACGAACGCGGCCTGGCCAGCACCACCCGGTTCCCCGCCAGACGGCCCTCCACGACGTCCGCGCGCGACCGGTGCGCCTTGAACCGCCCGCCCGCCCGCGCCGCCAGCACGTCCAGCACCAGGAAGCCCGCGTTGTGCCGGTTGCCCGCGTACGACGGCCCGGGATTGCCCAGACCCACCACCAGCCACGGCTCGGCGTCCACGGCCACCACCTCTCGCACGGCGAACGGCCCCTGCCGGTGCGCGCACCGGCAGGGGCCGTTCGAGGAAGAACACGCGGGCCGTCACGCGACGGCCCCAGATCACTCGGCGGACTCGCCCTCGGCCTGCGCCTGCTCGCCCTCGGCGGCCTCGTCCTCGCCGCCCTCACCCTCGGCGGCCTCGTCCTCGGTGGCCTCGCCCTCGGTGTCACCGGCGGACAGCGTCGCGTCGACGACCTGCGCGATCAGCGTCTCCTCGTCGAGCGTGAGCGTCACGCCCGAGGGGAGCTTGACGTCCTTCGCGAGGATCTGCGCGCCGATCTCCAGGCCCTCGACCGAGACCTCGGCCGACTCGGGGATGTGCGTCGCCTCGGCCTCGACCGCGATCTGCACGACCGGCTGCTCGACCCGGGCGCCCGACACGACGTCACCGACGACGTTCACGGCGATCTCGACGGACACCTTCTCGCCGCGACGGACCAGGATGAGGTCGACGTGCTCCAGGAAGCCCTTGATCGGGTCGCGCTGGACGTCCTTCGGGAGCGCCAGCTCGGTGCCCTTGCCCAGGCCCTCGATCGTCAGCAGCACGTTCGCGGTCTTCAGGGCCAGCATCAGCTCGTGGCCGGGAAGCGTGATGTGCTGCGGGTCGGTGCCGTGACCATAGAGGACGGCGGGAACCTTGCCGGCCCGGCGGGTGCGCCGCGCGGCACCCTTACCGAACTCGGTGCGCGGCTCGGCGGCGATGCGTACCTCGGACACGGCGGAAACTCCTTGCTTGTTGCGATCCACGGCCGTCCACGACGGACGTCCGCTCCGGACTGACTCAATCAGGCGATGCTCGGCGCGTTCATGCGCCGAAAGATTCTCTGGCGTTCCCCAGGGAGCACGGGTGACCCGATGGGTACCGGGACCGCACTGAAACGACCCGGGGCATACGCGATTGGCCAAGTCTAGCCGATTCCGGCAACACCCAGCGCCACCGGGCGCCGCCGCCCGGACACGCCCCGGGCCGGCCGATCCGGAGTGCGGATCGACCGGTCCGGGAGGACGCGCCGCTAGCTGTGACCGCCGAACAGGCTCGTCACCGAACCGTCGCTGAACACCTCGTTGATCGCCCGCGCCACCAGCGGCGCGATCGACAGGATCGTCAGCTTGTCGAACTGCTTCTCCTCCGGGATCGGCAGGGTGTCCGTCAGGATCACCTCCGAGATCCGGGAGTTCTTCAACCGGTCCACGGCGGGGCCCGACAGCACCCCGTGCGTCGCCGCCACCACGACCTTCGTCGCGCCGTTCTCGAACAGCGCGTCGGCCGCCTTCACGATCGTGCCGCCGGTGTCGATCATGTCGTCGACGATGACGCAGGTGCGGCCCTCGACCTCACCGACGACGTCGAAGACCTTCACCTCGTTGGCGACCTCCGGGTCGCGCTTCTTGTGGATGATCGCCATCGGGACGCCGCCGAGCCGGTCCGACCAGCGCTCGGTCACCCGCACGCGGCCCGCGTCCGGCGCGACGACCGTCACCTGCGTCAGGTCCAGCCGCTCCTCGAAGTGGTCGGCGAGCAGGTCCAGCGCGAACAGGTGGTCGACCGGGCCGTCGAAGAAGCCCTGGATCTGCGCGGTGTGCAGATCGACGGTGATCAGCCGGTGCGCGCCCGCCGTCTTGAACAGGTCGGCCACCAGCCGCGCGGAGATGGGTTCGCGGCCGCGGTGCTTCTTGTCCTGTCGCGCGTAGCCGAAGAACGGCGCCACCACGGTGATGCGCTTGGCGGACGCGCGCTTGAGCGCGTCCACCATGATCAACTGCTCCATGATCCACTGGTTGATCGGCGCCGTGTGACTCTGGATCACGAACGCGTCGGACCCGCGCACCGACTCCAGGAACCGGACGAACGTCTCACCGTTAGCGAAGTCGTACGCCGAGGTCGGCGTGAGCTCGATCTGGAGGTTGTCGGCCACCTCCTTCGCCAGCTCCGGGTGGGCACGGCCGGTGAAGAGCATCAGCTTCTTCTGGCCGTTCGCCTTGATCCCACTCACGTCGAACAACTCCCCCTCGTAGACGTTCCCCGCCGGCGCGCACCCACGGCGATCACTCGCCGTCCCGGTCCCGCTCATCGCGGGCCGCGCGGGCCGCCTCGGCGGACGGGGTGCCGGCGCGGCTGCGCTCGACCCACCCCTCGATATTCCGCTGCCGTCCCCGGGCGACACCGATCGCCCCGGGCGGAACGTCACTGGTGACGGTCGAGCCGGCCGCCGTGTAGGCGCCGTCGGCCACCGTCACCGGGGCGACCAGGACCGAGTTGCTGCCGACGAACGCCGCGGCGCCGATCTCGGTCCGGTGCTTGCCGACCCCGTCATAGTTCGCGAAGATCGTCCCCGCGCCGATGTTGGCGCCCGGCCCGATCTCCGCGTCGCCCACATAGGTGAGATGCGGCACCTTCGCGCCCTCGCCCACCTCGGAGTTCTTCAGTTCGACGTACGTGCCCGCCTTGGCCTTGCGCGCCAGCCGCGCCCCCGGACGCAGGTACGCGAACGGGCCGACCGACGCCTGCGGGCCGATCTCCGCGCCCACGCACACCGCGTTGACGACCGTCGCGTCCGCGCCGACGCGGGTGTCGGTCAGCGTGCAGCCCGGACCCACCTCCGCGCCCGCGCCCAGGTGCGTCGCGCCGTGGAGCTGCGTGTTCGGGTGGACGACCGCGTCGGGCTCGGCGGTCACCTCGACGTCGATCCACGTGGAGGCCGGGTCGACGATCGTGACGCCCGCGCGCATGTGCGCCTCCAGCACGCGGTCGTTGAGCTGGCGGCGGGCCTGCGCGAGCTGGACGCGGTCGTTGACGCCCTGCGTCTCGACCCAGTCGGGCGCGAGGAACGCCCCGGCGCGGTGGCCGTCGCCGCGCAGGATGGCGACGACGTCGGTCAGGTACTCCTCGCCGCCCGCGTTGTCGGTGGTGACGCGCTTGAGCGCGTCGGCCAGGAGCGCGCCGTCGAACGCGTACATGCCGACGTTGATCTCGTGGACGGCGCGCTGCTCGGCGGTGGCGTCCTTGTGCTCGACGATGCCGGTGACGGCGCCGCCGGCGTCGCGCAGGACGCGGCCGTAGCCGGTCGCGTCGGGCATCTCGGTGGTGAGGACCGTGACGGCGTTGCCCTCGTCGCGGTGGGCGGCGGCCAGCGCCCGCAGCGTCTCCCCGCTCAGCAGCGGGTGGTCGCCGTTGGTGACGACGACGGTGCCGTCGAGCGCACCGACCTGCTCCAGCACCATCCGCACGGCGTGCCCGGTGCCGCCCTGCCGCTCCTGCACGACGGCCTCGACCCCGGGCTCACGCTCGGCGAGATACGCCTCGACCTGCTCCCGGCGACTCCCCACGACGACGAACACCCGCCCGGGCTCCAGCGCCCGCGCGGCGGCGATCACATGCCCGACCATGGCGCGCCCACCGATCTCGTGGAGCACCTTGGAGGTACGGGACTTCATCCGGGTGCCCTCGCCTGCGGCAAGGACGATGACGGCAGCCGGGCGGCTAGCGCTCACGAAGAGGCTCCTCGGCAGTGCGGACAGATCGGTACGGGCTGAAGATACGGCCTACGCCCCCACGCCCCGCGCGACCTGCGCCAACAGGGCATGCCAGGGCCAGACCCACCCGACTCCCGAAGGATACCGCCCTACCCGCATCTGTCACCCCACGGCACCCGCCCGGACCAGGCGACCGCGCGCGACCCGGAGGGGCCGGGTCAAACCAGACAAACGTGCTCCCGGGGGAGGATTCGAACCCCCATAAGATCCACCAAAAAGACCTGTCCTGCCCTTAGACGACCCGGGAAGGTCGGATTCGACCCGTTTGTGCGACGGCCCGAACCAGCCACCACGATACCGGTTCGCCCCTCGCCCGCCGTCCGGTTATCGGGCGCCGACCGGTCGCGTTCAGCCATTCTCGCGCCAGCGCCGGACCGCCGCCGCTTCCCCGAGCAGGACGGCGAGCGCCCAGCCCTCGATCCGGCGGTACATCTCCGTTCCGCGCGTGACGTCGACACGCAGACAGCCTCGATAGGCGGCACCCTGCGAGGGGGTCGTGCGCGGCACATGACGTTTGAGCGCCGGCTTGCGGAACGCATCGTCCCCCGATCCCGTGACGTCGCGCCAGAAGCGGTGGGCCGCCCCGATGTCGGCCGACTCGTGCATCTGCACACGGAACCTGAGCCGCTCCTTCGAGACCCCGGAAGCCGCCAGGAAGCGCAGGAAGAACACGACGAGCGCGGGATCGCTGTTGACGAACGTCACAGCCTCCCTCCGCTGGTAAGGCTTGTCCTTCGCGCCCTCGCACCAGTAGGCGACCGCGCCGAGCAGCAGCAGCTCACGCGGTGTCAACTCACCCACCGAACCGGCCGCTTCGGCCGCGACGCTCCGATGAGCGCGAGCGGTCGCCGCATTGCGCTCCCGCCACGAGCGCCGTATCGCCGCCGAACGTCCGCTCGGTGACGCAGTGGCACGCCTCCCGTCCACGACACGGTCCCCGCAGGGAACCGGATCGCCCCCGGGCTCGACGATGCCCTGGGACAGCCCCATGATGCGGTGATACAACGCGGCGGAACGCACCACACGTACGCGCAGGCACCCCCGGTATCCAGGCCCGATGTTGCGCCGGTTCGTCTCCGCCCTGGCCGGTTTGATCACCGACGTGCCGAACTGGTCGTCCTCGACGTCCACGAGGGCGCGCCAGAAGGCGCGGGCGCCGCCCTCGTCCGCCGTCTCGTGAACCTGGAGCTGGAACCGCAGCGACTCGCGCGGTACGCCGAGGCGGGCGAGGAAGCGAAGAAAGATCGCGATCACCGCCGGGTCGGAGTTGATGAAGTCGACACGCGGGGCCGGGCCGCCGGGCTTCTCCTTGGCGCCTTCGCACCGGTAGAGCATCGCTCCCGCGAGCAGGAGATCACGCGAGCTCAGCGGCCCGACCAGGGAGGCGGCGGCCTGCTTGGCCGCGGCCCGTTCGCGCGAAACCCGCTCGTGCCGGACGCGGCGGGCCTCCGTGAGGGCCGTCCTGGAAGCGGTGGCCAGGCTCCCCTGCGGGTGGGGGAGGTCGCGGAGCCAGAGGGAGCAGGTGCTCTTGGAGATGTTCAGGAGGGCGGCTATCTCTGGGTAGGTCTTGCCCTCGGTGCGGAGGGCTCGGGCCTGGGTGCGGAGGTGTGGGGGCTTCGTCATGGGGGTGACGGTAGGTTGCGGGTCTGACAGTTCGCGGTCGACCTGTTGCTCTCGGTGGTTTTCGTGTGGTGCTCGGGTGGGGTTCGTTTAGAGGGCTGTGGATCGAGCAAGCCGTCTCCGCGTCCCTCTTCCCCAGGGGGTAGGGCCGTGGGTCGGTGAGGTCGCGGTCGGTGCGGTTGTAGGGCCGGGTGCCGGGTGCTGGTTTCGTCGGGTCGTGGTTCTGGGAGTCGTGGGCGGGTGCGGGACGTTCAGTACGGGAGGGCCCTCAGCGCGGAGGGTGTTGCCGGACCGTCAGGTTTCCGTGGCGTAGCCGGTGTTCGCACGCATTTTACGAGTCGGCCCTGTCCTACCTACGCCACCGTAGGTTACGGTTGCGTAGGTATGGCTCCTAGCGCAGGAAGCGGTGACGCATGACCGAAGCCCCCGTCGTCGAGCGGCCCAACCGGCGGCCCCGTCCCGAGATCGACCCCGACCCGAGGCCCAACGCCGAGAAGTGGCTGATCGGTGTGTTCACCGGTGTGCCGATCCTCGCACTGGCCGCCGCGATCCCCCTGGCGTGGGGTCGTTTCCTCGGCTGGACGGACGTGCTCATCACGGCCGTCTTCTACCTGATCTCCGCCGGGGGCATCACCGTCGGCTACCACCGGTACTTCACGCACGGCTCGTTCAAGGCGAACCGGCCGCTGAAGATCTTCCTGGCGGTCGCCGGCGGCATGGCGATGCAGGGACCGCTCATCACATGGGTCGCCGACCACCGGCGCCACCACAAGCACTCCGACAAGGAGATGGACCCGCACTCGCCGTGGCGGTTCGGCGACGACTGGAAGGCGCTGGCCAAGGGTCTCGTCTGGGCGCACTACGGGTGGCTGTTCAACGGCGACCGCACCAGCAAGGAGCGGTTCGCCAAGGACCTGCTGAACGACCGCGACCTCGTCCGGCTGCACCGCTGGTTCCCCGGCCTGGTCGCCCTGTCGTTCCTGCTTCCGGCCGTCCTCGGCGGCCTGCTCACGATGTCGTGGGCGGGGGCGCTCACCGCGCTGTTCTGGGCCGGGCTCGTCCGGATCTCGCTGGTGCACCACGTCACGTGGTCGATCAACTCGATCTGCCACACGTTCGGCACCGAGCACTTCGAGTCGCGCGACAAGTCGCGCAACGTGTGGTGGCTGGCGATCCCGTCGCTGGGCGAGTCGTGGCACAACCTGCACCACTGCGACCCGACGAGCGCCCGGCACGGCGTGCTCAAGGGCCAGGTCGACATCAGCGCGCGCATCATCTGGATGTTCGAGAAGGCGGGCTGGGCGCGGGACGTGCGGTGGCCGACGCAGGAGCGCATCGACTCCAAGCGCGCCAAGCAGCCGCAGTGATTGCGACAATCACCCCTGTGACTGAACCAGCCCCCCGGTCCCGGCGAAAGCGGATGACCGGCAAGGAACGCCGTGAACAGCTCCTCGACATCGGCCGGACGCTCTTCGCCGAGCGCGGTCTGGGAGCGACGTCGGTGGAGGAGATCGCGGCCGCGGCCGGGGTCTCCAAGCCCGTCGTGTACGAGCACTTCGGCGGCAAGGAGGGTCTGTACGCCGTCGTCGTGGACCGCGAGTTCGAGAAGCTGCTGGCGCTCATCACCGAGGCGCTGACGTCGGCGATCCACTACCGGCGCAAGCTGGAGAGCGCGGCGCTGGCGCTGCTGGAGTACATCGAGGAGAACCCGGACGGGTTCCGCATCCTCGTCCGCGACTCGCACGGCGGCACCGGCACCGGCTCGTACGCCAGCCTGCTCAGCGAGATCGCGAGCGAGGTCGAGCACCTGATGGCGTCCGAGCTGGACCGCCACGACTACGACGACAAGTTCGCGCCGATGTACGCGCAGATGCTCGTCGGCATGGTGGCGCTCACCGGCCAGTGGTGGCTGGACGTGCGCAGGCCGAAGCGCGAGGAGGTCGCGGCGCACGTCGTGAACCTGGCGTGGAACGGCCTGGCGGGTCTGGAGCCGCGTCCGTCGCTCGACCCGCGCCGCCGCCGCAAGGAGAAGGAGCGCGCCGACCGGCGCGCCGAGAAGGCGGCGGCGAAGGCGGCCAAGGACGAGGAGCGGGCGGCGGCCAAGGCCGGGAAGGACCGGCGCCGCCAGCCCGAGCCGGACCAGCCGGACGCCGCGCCGACCCTCCCCGACGCGTCCGCGCGCTGACGCGCGGGCGCGTTCACCCCTCGGTGATCGCGGTGAGGCGTTCGATCGCCTCGACGTACTCCGACATCAGGTCGTAGACGACCTGCGCGGCGGGCCGCACGGCCTTCATCGACCCGACGATCTGCCCGACCGGGAACGTGACGAGTTCGCCGTCGCCGGAGCGGGCGATGCGCGGCAGCGCGTCGGCGACGAGCATGAACTGCAACGGCATCGGCAGGTAGCCGGGCGACCGTTCGCTCTCCCACGCCTCGGTCCAGGCGGTCTTGAGGAACCGGGCGGGTTTGCCGGTCCACGCGCGGGACCGGACGGTGTCGCGCGAGGTGGCCGCGAGCAGCTTGGGCAGCGCCCGTTCGGGGGTGTCGGCCTCCTCGACGGTGAGCCAGATCGAGCCGGTCCACGCGCCGTCGGCGCCGAGGGCGAGCCCGGCGGCGACCTGGCGGCCCCGGCCGATGCCGCCGGCGGCGAGGACGATCGTGTCGGCGCCGACGGCGTCCACGACCTCGGGGATGAGGACCATGGTGGCGACGTCGCCGGTGTGGCCGCCCGCCTCGGTGCCCTGCGCGACGATGATGTCGACGCCGACGTCGACCTGTTTGCGGGCGTGCCGGGCGTTGGAGGCGAGCCCGGCGACCTTGACGCCGTGTTCGTGGGCGAGCGCGACGACGTCGGCGGGCGGCGGCCCGAGCGCGTTGGCCAGCAGCGCGATCGGGTGCTTGAGCGCGACGTCGACCTGGGGCCGGGCGGTCTGGTCGGTCCAGCCGAGCAGGACGCGTCCGGCGCTCTCGGTGGACGGCTCGACGCCGTGTTCGGCCAGCAGGTCCTCCAGGAACGTCCGGTGCCCGGCGGGGATCATGCCCTGGAGGCGGCCGACGAGGTCGTCGGCGTCGCCGAGGCCCCCGCCCTCGTAGGTGGCGGGCATGACGACGTCCACACCGTAGGGGCGTCCCCCGGTGTTCGCGTCGAGCCAGGCCAGCTCGGTCTCCAGTTCCTCGGGGGTGAAGTAGAGGGCGCCGAGGACGCCCAGGCCGCCCGCGCGGCTGACGGCCGCGACGACGTCGCGGCAGTGGCTGAAGGCGAAGATCGGGTATTCGATGCCGAAGAGGTCCGTCGCTCGTGTCCGCACGCCCCGAGCGTAGGACGGCGGACCCGTAACTGCAACAGGTTCTACTTCTGTTCGCTCCACGCGGGCTCGTCGGTGGAACGCGTATCAGCCGGGACGGAGTCGCCGCCGAACTTGCCGTCCGCGCGGCGCGGGGCGTCCGGCGCCTCGGACTCCTGCGCGGCCGTGCGGGCGTCGCCGAACTTGCCGTCCGGGCGGCGCGGCGCGAGCGGCTCCTCCTTGCGCTTGGCGCCGGACATGCCGATCACGCTGCCGATGAGCAGCAGGACGAGCCCGCCGAACAGCCCGCCGACCGGCACCCACGTCTCCACCAGGGCGATCCGCGTCGCCTGCCCGGACGACAGGTCCATCAGGCCGCGCTGGCTGGCGGGCGTGGTGATCAGGTCGGCCTTGGCGACGACCATGGACCCCTGGCCGTCGGGGGTGGTGAGCGTGCTGCTGATGTTCTGCCGCACCCGCACCGGGATGCCCGTGCGCGGATCGACCCACTGGGTGACCGTGGCCATGAAGTAGCGGTCGACCTTCTGCGCGGGCATGGTCTTCTCCATGCCGAGCATGTTCGCGGGGACCTTGAGGTCCATCGCCTCGGCCTTGGTGAGCGGGATGCGCTGGACGAACCGGTAGGTGTCCATCGCGCCGAGCCTCTCCTCGCCGTCGAAGCGCATCGGGACGGGCTGCTTGGTCGTCATGTCGTAGAACGGGTAGTCGCGCTTGCGGACGTTCGCGAGCGGATACAGCAGCCCGAACCCGGACATCTGCACGTTGGTGTCGCCGCTGACCTGGACGCCGCAGCAGTTCACCAGTTCGCCGGTGCGGCGGTCGAACGCGATCCGGTAGCCCTGGATGTCGACCTGCTTGCGGCTCTCCTTGTCGTACAGCTCGGTGGAGGCGTCCCAGACGGCGATGCGGTCGTTGCCGTTGTTGGCGCGGACGTCGCCGCGCACGGTGTTGGTCGCGACGAGCGTGACGCCCTTGCGGGACTTGAACGCGGCGGTGTCGAAGTACTCGGCGTTCTGCGCCTCCAGCACCGTCTTCTGGTACCGGTTGAGGGGCGCGACGACGACCTTGTCCGCGACGTAGAACCGGACGAGCGGCGCGAGCGTGAGGCAGAAGGCGCCCAGCGTGACCAGGATGAGGCCGAGCGGTCGACGCATGTCCAACTCCCCGCGATCTCGCCGTTCTTCCCACGGCCTCGGGGCCGTTCACCGGCATGCCCGAAGTACCCTACAGGACCGGTTCTTCTCCCCCGTCCCGATCGGCGGCACCCCCTGTGATCAGCGGCTTCCGTGTTCCGAGCCGGCGCTGGCTCGCGCTCGCGGCGGTCCTCACGGCGACGTTCATGGACCTGGTGGACGTGACGATCGTGAACGTCGCGCTGCCGAGCATCCAGCGCGATCTGGACGCGGGGAACGCGGCGGGCCAGTGGGCGGCGTCGGTGTACGCGCTCGCCTACGCGCTGTTCCTCATCACCGGCGGACGCCTGGGGGACATCGCGGGCCGCCGCCGGGTCTTCCTCGTCGCCGTCGCCGGGTTCACGGTCGCGTCGCTGGCGGCCGGGCTGGCGGGGAGCGCGGGGATGCTCGTCGCGGCCCGCGCCGCGCAGGGCGTGTGCGCGGGGCTGATGGTGCCGCAGGCGCTCTCGGTGATCAGCGTGCAGTTCCCGCCCGGACGCGACCGGACGCTGGCGTTCACGCTGTACGGCGGCGTCCTCGGCGTCGCGCAGGTCGGCGGGCCGCTGCTGGGCGGGCTGCTGACCGAGCACGCCCCGTTCGGCTGGCGGGCGGTCTTCCTGGTGAACCTGCCGGTCGGGATCGCCGCGCTCGCCGCCGCCGCGCGCTGGATGGACGACTCCCGCGCCCGCCCGGCGCCCCGGCTGGACCCGGCCGGGGTGCTGCTGATCGCCGCCGCCTCGCTGGCCGCGACGCTCCCCCTCATCGAGGGCCGCGCCCGGGGCTGGACGGCGTGGAGCCTGCTGGCGCTGCCGCTGCTGGTCCTGTTCGCCGTCTGGCAGCGGCGCGTCGAGCGGGCGGGCCGTGATCCGCTCGTCCCGACCGCGCTGTTCGCCCGCCGCTCATTCACGGCCGGGCTCGTGCTGGCGCTGGCCCTCTTCGCGGGCGTCGCGGCCTGCTTCATCACGCTGACCTGGCACCTCCAGTTCGACCTGGGCTGGTCCCCGACGAAGGTCGCGCTCACCGGCCTGGCGTGGCCCGCCGGGATCGCCTGCACGGCGCAGCTCACCCACCGGTTCGGGCCGCCGCGCGCCCGCCGGTTCGTGGCGTCCGGCCTGGTCTTGATGACCGTGGGCATGACGGGTCTCGCGGTGGTGATGGCGGGGTCCGTGCGTCCGGCCTCGCTCGTCGGCTGGCTGCTGGCCTGCGGGGTCGGCATGGGGCTGACGCTGCCCGTCCTGGCCAACGCGGTCATCGCCGACGTCCCCGGGCACAGCGCGGGCGCGGCCTCCGGCGTCTTCAACTCGGTCACGCAGTTCGGCGGCGTCCTCGGCGTCGCGGTCGCGGGCCTGCTGTTCTTCGGCGGCTCGGCGCCCCGCGCGCTGGCCTTCGCCGTCGCCGCGTTCGGCGGCGCCGCCGCGCTCGCCGCGCTGCTGCCCCGCGCGCTGCCCGCGTCCGCGCCGCCCGGACCCGTGCTGCGCACCGCCGGGCAGCGCTAACCTTCTTCGACCCGACGACCCGGGAGGCACCTCGTGACGACGACCGCGCGCGTCACCGTCGTCGTGCCGACGCGGGACTCGGCGCGGACGCTGGAGCGGTGCCTGGCGTCGGTGCGGGAGCAGACGGTGCCGGTCGAGCTGGTCGTCGTGGACAACGGGTCCACCGACGGGACGCCGCGCATCGCGGCGGGCTACGCCGACGCCGTGCTGGACGCCGGGCCGGAGCGGAGCGCGCAGCGCAACCACGGGTGGCGGTCCGGGCGGGGCGACGTCGTCGCGTTCGTCGACTCGGACATGGTGCTGGAACCCGGCGTGATCGAGGACGCCGTCGCGGCGCTGGACGACCCCGGCATCGGGGCGCTCGTCATTCCCGAACTGTCGTTCGGGGAGGGGTTCCTCGCCCGCTGCAAGGCCGCCGAGAAACGCGGCTACCTGGACGATCCGGCCGTCGAGGCCGCCCGGATCTACCGGCGGACGGTCCTGGAGGCCACCGGCGGCTTCGACGAGGGGCTGAGCGCCTTCGAGGACTGGGACCTGGCCGACCGCGCCGCCGCGACCGGCGCCCGCGTCGGACGCACCACGGCCCGCGTCTGGCACGACGAGGGCCGCATCACGCTGCGCGGCGCCTACCGCAAGCGCCGCTACTACGGGCGCTGGCTGCGCGCCTACCGGGCGCGGCCGGACGCCCGGTCGTTCGGCCGGTCGCGGACGCTGCGGCGGCTGCTGACGCAGCGGCCCTGGCTGCTGCCGGGGATCGTCACGCTGAAGGCCGTCGAGGCGGCGGGGTTGCTGGCGGGCGTCCGGCGCTCGGATACCCTGCGCCCGTGACCGCCCCGCCCCGCCCCGAGTACGCGCTGCGCCGGCTGCCGCGCGTCAGCGGGCACCATCCGGCGCTGGACGGCGTGCGGGCCGTCGCGGCGCTGCTCGTGCTGCTGTTCCACGTCGCGGCGAGCATCGGCATGTTCCTCGACGACGGCACCGGCGAGACGAGCGTCGCGGCGGCGCTGCTGTCGCGCGGCGAGATCGGCGTGCCGATCTTCTTCGCGCTGTCGGGGCTGCTGCTGTACCGGCCGTGGGCGGCGGCCGTCCTCGGGCTGCGCAAGGCGCCCGGTACGGGGACCTACCTGCGCAAGCGGGCGCTGCGGCTGCTGCCCGCGTACTGGCTGCTGGTCGTGGTGTCGCTGCTGCTGTACTCGCGCGACCGCCTCACCGACCCGTGGTCGTGGGCCGAACTGCTCACGCTCACCTACGCCTACGACCCGTCCCCCTGGTGGGGCGACCACCTCGGCCCCAAGGGCATGGGGCAGATCTGGAGCCTCACCGTCGAGGCCGCGTTCTACGTCGCGCTGCCGCTGACCGCGTTCCTGCTCGGCGCCTGGGCGAAACGTCCCGCCACCGTGGACGCCCGCGCCCGCCGCCTGCTGTACGGCCTGGCCGCCTACGGGCTCGTCTCGATCGCCTACGTCGTCGCGATCTCCGGCGCGGAGAACCGCGCGTTCCTCGGCAACTGGCTGCCCCGCTACTTCCTCTGGTTCGGCGCCGGGATGGCGCTCGCGGTGGTGTCGGTGTGGGCGCACGCCGAGGCCGGGCCGGACGGGCCCGTCCGCCGGTTCTGCCGGACGGTCGGCGCCTCCCCCGGCCTGTGCTGGGCGATCTGCGCCCTGTGCTACGGCCTGGCCGCCACCCGCATCACCGGCATCTCGCGCCTGTACGAGGTCAACGCGTGGACGTCGGTGTTCGAACTGCTGCTGTACGGCGGCGTCGCGCTGTTCCTGCTCGCCCCGGTCGCGCTGGCGCCGGTGACGCAGCCGACGCTGAACGCCGTGCTCGGCAACCGCGTCATGGCCTACCTCGGCAAGATCTCCTACGGGATCTTCCTCTGGCAGTTCGTGGTGATCTTCGTGTGGTTCGACCTGGTCGGCCGCGCGCCGTGGACCGGGAACCTGTTCCTGGACTTCCCGGTCTGCCTGGCCGCGACGGTCGGCGTCGCCACCGCCAGCTACCACCTGGTGGAGGAACCCGTCCGCAGGCTCGGTTCCTCGGCCGGGGCGGGCTCCCAGCGGAGCTGAACGCCCTCGGCGAGCCAGGTGTCGGGGTCGCGGGGGG
The DNA here is from genome assembly GCF_000374305.1 of Actinomadura flavalba DSM 45200. Classification (GTDB taxonomy): domain Bacteria; phylum Actinomycetota; class Actinomycetes; order Streptosporangiales; family Streptosporangiaceae; genus Spirillospora; species Spirillospora flavalba. The sequence goes on from NZ_KB894093.1 coordinate 407,754, forward strand.
CGGCGAGCAGCATCGCCAGCCTGCCCAGGGCCGCGAGCGCGAGGAGCTGCGGGACGGCGTCGCGCAGCACATCGGCGCCGCCCACGCCGCGCGTCGCCAGCCACGTCCCCGCCGCGTAGGCGAGGCCCGCCGCGACGAACGCGCCCGCGTACGGCCACGGCGACCGCAGCCGCCGCGCCCGGTCCGACGGCCGCCGCTCCACCAGGTCCACGGCGGCGCCGACGGCGACGGTCACCGCGAGCCCCGGGAACCCGGCGATCCAGAACCCGAGACCGCCCGCCAGCGCCAGCGCCGCCACGCGCGGCCAGCCGCGTCCGGGCGCGGGCGCCGTGAACGCGCCGCGCGCGGCGCTGGACCGGGGCCAGAACGCCACGAGCAGCAGCAGGACGAGCAGGTCGAGCCCGACGAGCAGCGACAACCGGAACGGATAGTCCGGCTCGTACAGCAACCGGACGGACCCGGACGTCCCGGCGGGCACCTCCCACGCCTGCCGCCAGCCGTCCAGCCGCGCGGGCCGCAGCTCCCGGCCGCCGACGGTCGCGGTCCAGCCGGTGTTGAAGTTCTCGTTCACGACCAGGTACGACGCGCGCGCCGCGTCCACCTGGACCGTCCGCTCGCCCTGCCCCCACTTGGTGACGTCGACGCTGCCGGGTGTGACGGGGTCGGCCGCCGCGAGCCGTCCGCCCGGGTCCACGACGACGGAGTCGACGCGGTAGTCGCCGCCCGCGTTCAGCAGGTTCTCGCCGCCCTTGAGGCGCGGGTTCGCGCACGCCTCGAACCGCAGCGCGCGCCCGCCGAGGACGGCGGCGGTCGTGCCGGTGACGCGGGTCGGGACGGCCTTGCCGTTGACGTCGAGGTCGGGGCCGTAGCCGCAGCGGGTGGTGAACTCGCGCGGACCGGCGGCGGGCAGCGCGGGCACGCCCGGCACCCGCAGCTCGGTCACCTGCACCTGGCCGCCCGCGCTGGTGAACGTCACGGTGAGCCGGTCGGTGCGCAGCGGCTGGAAGGTGAAGCGGCCGGTGCCGTCCACGATGCCCTCGCGGACGTCGCCGTTCGCCCCGGCGACCTTGACGCGCAGCCCGCCCTGCGCGGCGGGCGGGCGCTCCACGGAGATCTGCCCGATCCGGCGGGCGCCCCGCCACGCGACGGTCAGCGCCGGGTCCGGGTCGTCGGCGGCCGGAACCCACGTGGTGGCGGGGTCGCCGTCGAACGCCGAGCGGGGCAGGCTCGCGGGCGCGGGCGTCCACGCCGAGGTGCCGGTGACGCGGACGGGCGAGCCGCCCCGGGTCAGCCGCTCGATCAGCGCCGGGTCGGTCGCGACGGCCGAGCCGGTGACGCGGGCGGCGCCGGGCGCGGCGGTGAACGCGCGGCGCAGCGTCTCGCCCTCCTCGTCGCCCCGGCCCAGCGACGGCGAGCACGCCCACCGCTCGGACGCGCGCATGCACTCCGACGCGGGCGGCAGCACCCGCTGCATCACCTGCGCGCCGGCCGTCTCGGGCAGCACCAGGTGCCGCGTCGCGGACAGGCCGGGGAACGTCAGCTCGGTGATCGCCACCCGCGACGCGGGCCGCGCCGCGCTCGCCAGCGAGGCGATCCGCACCTTGACCCAGCGGGTCGGGCCGCGCGGCAGCGGGAGCGGCTGCGGGTCGGCGGCCGGGCGGACCGGATGCGTCAGCGTGCCCCGCTCGGTCTCCACGGTGACCCGCGACGGCGGCGGGCCGAGGAACGCGTTCTGCGCGAACGCCACCTCGATCTGGCCGGGGTCGACGGCGCCGGTGAGGTCGACGCGGAGCCACTGCCCGGCGCCGCCGCGCCAGCCGCCGGAGATCCAGCGGGTCGCCGGATCGCCGTCCACGGCCGCGAACGGCAGCGCGGCCGGGTCGTCCAGGCCGGGCGGCGCGTCGGTGTCGGCGGCGGAGCTGGACGCGGTGACGTCCGCGATGCCGGTGTAGGCGGCGGTCGTGCGGGCCCCGTCCCAGCCCGGTTCCTCGGGGTCGGTGCCGCGCCCGAGGGTGCCGTCGCGTTCCTCGCGGGCGGTGAGCGTCGGGCCGATGCCCGCGCGGATCTCGGCGCGGTTCCGTTCGCGCCAGCGCAGCGCGTCGGAGGTGACGGGCGCGGCCTTCGCGCCGGGCTCGTCGTCGCCGACGAACACCGGGCGGCCCTTGAGCGCGCCGTTGTCGGCCAGCCCCAGCAGCCCCTCGGGCGCGCCGGTGAGGCGCAGCGGACCGGCGGCGTCGACGAGGCCGGTGACGGCGGCGGCCCCGGCGACCTCGTAGATCTCGACGGGCGGATACCGGTGGTCGAACGAGCCGGTGGACTCCTCGCCGCCGACGCCCGCGGGCAGGATGCCGAAGAACGCGGCGCGCTTGATGCCCGGCGACGTCTCCAGCGCCTCGTGGACGCGTCCGGGCCAGGCGCCGCGCAGGTCGGCGCGGGACAGGTCGTTGCGGACCAGCAGGTACCGGACGCCCATCCGGGCCAGCACCTCGGTGAGCCCGGCCGAGCCGCGCCCGGCCGCGACGCGCTGGTCGATCGCGTCCATCAGCCGCGCGTATCCGGGCGACCCCTGCGGGACGAGCTGCCGCGCGCCCCACCGCGTCTTCAGCAGCGGCTGCACGATGTCGTCGGTGGGACGGCCCCACGTGTAGTCGCCCCACGCGGCGCCCGGCAGCGCCAGCACGGCCTGTTCCCCGGCGCGCTCGTTGAGCCAGCCGGCGGCGTCGTGCCAGTACTTGGGGACGGCCGGGAAGTCGCCCGGCCCGGCCAGCCCGGTCGTCGCGGCGGGCAGCGCGACCGCGCCGACCGTCACGGCCGACACCAGCAGCGCGCCGAGCCGCACGCGCGGCTTGCGGACGGTGACGAGCAGGTGGACGAGCCCGAGCGCGAGCGGCAGCCGCACCAGCCCGTCGAACTTGTACAGGTTGCGCAGCGGCGCGAGCGGCCCGTCGAGCAGGTCGCGCAGCGGCGCGGCGAGGGGGCCTTCGACCGTGCTGGCGTGCCCCATGCCGATGATCGCGACGCCCGCGAGCAGCACCAGCAGGAAGAACGCCCGGTCGGGCAGGTCGCGGCGGAGCAGCCCGGCCAGGCCGAGCGCGGCCAGCAGCACGGTCGCGACGGTCAGCGCGGTACCGGTGGACAGCGCGTGCCCGACCGGCAGCGAGCCCGCGTCCAGGTAGTTGCCCCAGCGTTCGGCGCCGCGCAGCGTGTTGACCAGGCCGGTCGTGGCGGTGGTGACGCCCGCGTCCTCGGTGTAGCCGAGCCAGGAGAAGCCGTAGCGGCCGGTCAGCACCAGCGGCACCAGCCACCAGCCGACCGCCGTGACGGTCGCGAGCGTCCACCACGCCGTCAGCCGGAACTTGCGGACGCCGCGCGGCCGGGTCAGCAGGTACAGCGCCGGGACGGCGAGGACGGCGACGGTCGCGGTGCCGTTGATGCCGCCGCACAGCGCGATGGCGACGCCCGAGCGGGCGGCGGCGCGGACGCGTCCGGTCTCGCCGCGCGCGGCCGTCACCAGCGGCAGCACGATCCACGGCAGCGCCGCCAGCGGCAGGTACTCCCAGGAGTTCTGGCCGAGCGCCGACAGCCCGTGCGGGGCGAGGGCGTAGGCCAGGCCGCCCGCGAGGCGGCTGATGGGGCCGCCGATGCCGAGGCGTTCGGCGAGCTTGCGGGCGCCGAGGAACGCGCCGACGAGCAGCAGCGCGAACCAGAACCGCTGCGCGACCCACACGGGCAGGCCGATCGCGTGGGTGAGGGCGTAGTAGGGGCCCATCGGGAAGAAGTAGCCGACGGCCTGGTTCTGGAGCTGCCCGAAGTGCGCGGCGTCCCACAGGTGCAGGGCGCGGGCGAGGAACCCGGCCGGGTTCACCGCCATGTCGATCTTGGTGTCGGCCAGGATGCGGCCGGGACGGGTCGCCAGCGACAGCAGCAGGAGGCCCAGGCAGCAGACGACGACGCGCAGGCGCTCGCGGAGCCGGTCGTCGATCTCGGCGCGGTCGGGCCGGTCGTCGCGGTCGGCGACGGCGAACCGGTCGGCCAGCCCGAAATAGCCCTCTTTGAGGCCGGTCATGGTGCGGCTCTCAGGTCACAGTCCCCGGCCGAGCAGGGTCTCGTGCGGGGTCGCGTCCCGCACGACCACCGCGCCCTGGCCGAGCAGTTCGTCACGGAGGGGGCCTTCCACCACGATCGGGGCGTTATCTCCGTCACCGTACCGCCGGACGAGCTGTGCCCCGGCGCCCGTCGTGCCGCTCGTCCCGCGCCGGACGGCGGCGGCGACCAGGGCGGCCATCCGGTCGGCGCTGCGGGACCAGTCGAACTCGGCCGCCCAGGCGCGGCAGGCGCGGGCGATCTCGGCGCGGCGGGCTGCGTCGTCCAGTTCCTTGAGCGCGCGTTCGACGGTCGCGGCCAGGGGTTCGTCGCCGGGGACGAGCCAGCCGGTCACGCCGTCGCGGACCGCGTCGCGCAGCCCGTCCACGTCGTAGGCGACGGTCGGGACGCCGGACGCGGCGGCCTCCGCGACGCACAGCCCCCAGCCCTCGCCCCGCGACGCGCTCAGGTGCAGGTCGGCGCGGGCGACGAGCGCGGCCTTGACGTCCTCGTCCACGAACCCGTGCAGCGTCACGACGTCGCCGAGCCCGCGTTCGACGACCAGCGCGGCCAGCCGCTCCTCCTCGGGTCCGCGCCCCACGACGTGCACGCGGACGCCCGGCCGCGTCACCCGCAGGTGCGCGGCCAGGTCCAGCACACGGTCCACCCGCTTGTGCGGCACGAGCCGCGTCACGCACACCAGCTCAGGGACGCCGCGCCCCTCCCCGGCGGGGTCGGCGCGTCTCGCCGTGGCGGGGTCGCCGCCCGACGTCCCGGCGGGTCCTGGGGCGGCGGGGTCGCCGTGTTCCCGGCTCGCGGTGGGCACGGTGACGCCGACGGGGACCGTGTAGATCGGGCCGGTCCAGTGCAGCCGGTCGCGCAGGGCCGTCACGGTCGTCGTGGAGATGGCCGTGCAGGCGTGCCGCCGGTAGCTCCACCGGGCGACCGGGCCTTCGAGCGTCCGGCCGATCCAGGCGAGCCAGGCCGGGAAGTACAGCGCGAACTGCCCGTCGTGCACGTGGAAGATCGAGCAGAAGACCGGGGCGCGCAGCACCCACGGGGTGAAGAACGGGATGCCGTTCTGGCAGTCGATCGCCGCGTCGAAGCGGCGGCGGCGCGCCAGCAGCCACGCCAGCACGCGGGGATAGACGGTGAACCGCCCGCCCATCCGGGCGAACCGGACGCCGTCCACGGTGCCGCCGCGCGCCTGGCCGGGCGCCCGGCTCGTCACGTACGTGACGTCCGCGCCCCGCTCGGCGAACCGGCGGGCCAGCTCCCACGCGTACACCTCGGCGCCGCCCGCCTCGGGATGCCACGGGTCGCGCCAGTTGACGATCGCGATCCGCAGACCGCGCACCTCGGTCATCCCGCGCCGGTCCCCCCGGACTCGGCCAGCGCCAGCGGCGCCGCCGGAACGGGCGCGGGCGCCGGGCGCGGCGCGGCGAGGCGGATGCGGGCCAGGTCGCGCAGGCAGGCCAGGGAGTGCCGCCGCACCGAGAACGTCGTGCCGGGCACGTCCCGCCACTCGACCGGGACGGCGGTGATCGGCGCGCCGCGCCGGACGCAGTGCACGAGCAGCTCGACGTCGAACGCGAACCCGTCGGTGCGCAGGTCGGCGGCGGCGGCGCGGGCCAGCGGGCCCGCGAAGAACTTGAACCCGCACTGGGTGTCGGTGACGCCGCCCGCCACGTCGCGGATCGCCCGGTTGAACGCGACCGCGCCGAGCTTGCGCAGCGGGGAGCTGTAGTCCTCGACGACCGAGCGGGCGTGCCGCCGGTCACCGACGACGACGCGGTGCCCCGCGCGCAGCAGGTCCAGGACGTCACCGAGCGCGTCCAGGCCGGTCGCCATGTCGGCGTCGCAGAACCCGGCGTAGGGGGCGCGGGTGGCGAGCAGGCCCGCGCGGACCGCCGCGCCCTTGCCGCGTCTCGGGCAGTCCAGCAGCCGCACCGGCACGGGGCCGGGCGCGCGGTCGCGGACGACGTCGGCGGTGCCGTCGGTGCTGCCGTTGTCCACCACGAGGACCGCCGCCGGGACGCCGAGCGCCGCCAGCGCCCGGCACAGCGCGTCGAGACCGCCCGGCAGGCGGGCGGCCTCGTTGTACGCGGGGACGACGATCTCCAGCAGGGGGGTGCTCATCCGACGGTGGGCCCGGTGCGGGCGGCGGTCACCGGCCGCCGTACTCGTAGAGCGGCTTGATGACCGGGTCGTCCTGGTCGGCGTTGGCGAGCTGGACCACGCCGAGCGAGGCGAGTGCGGCGAGCAGCACGCCGGACACGGCCGCGATCGCGATGCGCATCAGGGAGCCTTTCCTCGACGGGATGGGCGAGTGGTCAGAGTAATGCCTGGGGCCGCAAAAGGCCAGAAAGCCCAGATGACCGCTACGACCGTAACGAACCAGGCCAGAGCGGCGGGGAGCAGCGGCGGGCCCGGCTCCGTCCGTTCGGCGGGATCGTCCAGCCGGTAGAGGACGAGGTCGGGCGACGCCACGACGCGCTCGGCCCCGGCGAGCCGCGCGTGCACCGGGTTTTCGGGGCCGGTCTCGGCGTCGATCGCGACATACCGGACACCGGCGGCACGCAGCGGGCCGGTGAGGGGGCCGTCCGCGCGGACGATCGGGTCCAGCCCCCGGGAGCGCGGGTCCTCGGCGGGGATGCTCGCGCCGTCGACGATCACAGCGTCGGCGACGATGCCGCGCCGGTCGAGATAGCGGGGCAGCGCGTCCAGCGACGTGCGCCCGCCGTTCCACGGATAGGACCGGTACGTCGCCCACGGCAGCACCAGGACGTCCCCGGGCACGGGGTCGGCGGCGACGATCGCGCGGGCGCGCTCCCACGCGTCCGGGTACTGGACGGGCCGCAGCTTCCCCGCCGCGCCCCAGGCCAGGCCGGGCAGCAGCACGACCGGCAGCGCGAGCGCGCAGACGCCGAGCGCGACGCCCGCCCGGTCGGTGCGCACGACCCGGTCGACGAGGGCGCCGAACCCGAGCGCGACGACGACGGCGAGCGGCGCGACGTACTGCTGCCCGTCGCGCAGCACCGCGAACCCGGCCCACAGCTCGATCAGCCCGCGCAGCAGCGGCGCGGCGACGGCGCCGAGCGCGGCAAGCACGAACCCGACGCCCGCCGCGACGAACAGCCCCCGGTTCGGGGCGAACCGGACGGCGGCGACGATCGACGCGACGACGACGAGCAGCCACAGCACGGCGAACAGCGGCACACCGTACCCGGCGGGGACGGTCCCGGCGTTCCAGACGCCGCCGAGGGACAGCAGGCTGCCGAGCGTCCCGAACGGCGTGTCGGCGCGCGCCGCGAACGCCGCGACGCCCTCGGTATGTCCGGGCATCCCGGACGGCCGCAGCCACCCGGTCACCAGCCACGGCAGGCTGAGCACGGTCAGCGCCGCGACGGCCTTTCCCACGGCCTGCCGCCGCCGCGCCGCGCACAGGGCGATCGGCAGCGCGACCAGCGCGGAGATCGCGATGGCGGCGAACCCCCCGATCGCGGCGGGCACGAGCGCCCGCACCAGCCGCCATCCGCCACCCGGCTCCCCCGCCCGCAACGCGGCACCCACGACCCACGGCAAGGCGGCGTATCCGAGCAGAAAGGCCCAGTGCCCGAGCAACAGCCGCTCGGCCACGAACGGATTCCACGCGTAGACGACCCCGGCCACCAGCCGAGGCAGCAGCCGCTCGGAGGGAACGATCGAAGCCCCCGCGACCGTCGCGATGACGAAGATCCCGAGCAACACGACCTTCTGCACGACGTCCCCGGGCAACACCAGCGACAGAACGGCCGCGAACGCGTCACTGGGCACATGACGCGGCACCGTCCCGGTCAACCCGAACGTCATCCGCGAAAGATCCAGCGACGGCACGAACACCATGTCGAACGACAGCAGAAACCCAGGCGCGAGCCCCGGCCCCAGGGCCAGCCCCCCCAACACCAACCCAGTCCCCGCAGCAACAAGCTGCCGCCCACGCGCCTCCATCGCGTCGGACGCTACCCGATCATCAGGGGTCTCTGGGCAGGCCGAGGAGGCGTTCGGCTATCACGTTGAGGTTGACCTCGGTGGTGCCGCCGCCGATGGACATGGCTCGGGAGGCCAGGAGGTGGCGGGTCCATTTGCGGCGGGGGTCGGACTTCCAGTCGCCTGTGAGGACGCCGTGTTCGGCCAGGAGGGTGAAGCCGTACTCGGTGACGTGCTGGCCGTGTTCCATCGCGACGAGTTTGCGGACGTTGGCCGTGGCGCCCGGGTCGGTGCCGCCGACCTGCTTGAGGGTGGCGCGGAGGCCGAGGAGGCGGTAGGCGTGTTCGTCGGCGGCCAGCGCGCCGAGGTTGTCGCGGACGACCGGATCGTCGGCGACGCCCAGATCGTGCGCGAGCCTCACCAGCTTCGGCAGGTCCGCGCCGAGCTGGAACGACAACGTCAGGCCCACGCGCTCGTTGGCGAGGGTCGTGCGGGCGACGCGCCAGCCGTCGTCCACCGGGCCGACGACCAGGTCGTCGGGGACGAACACGCCGTCCAAGTACACCTCGTTGAACACCGCGTCGCCGGTGGCCTCGCGCAGCGGGCGGACGTCGAGTCCCGGGTCGGACATGTCCACCAGGAAGTAGGTGATGCCCGCGTGCTTGGCCCTGTCCGGCGACGTGCGCGCCAGGCAGATGCCCCACTGCGCGTCCCGGGCCAGCGACGTCCAGATCTTCTGCCCGGTGAGCCGCCAGCCGCCCTCGGCGCGCTCGGCGCGGGTCGTCAGGCTCGCCAGATCCGAGCCCGCGCCGGGCTCGGAGAAGAGCTGGCACCAGATGATCTCGCCGCGCAGCGTCGGCGGGAGGAACCGCTCCCGCTGCGCGTCCGTCCCGTACTGGACGAGCGACGGCACCACCCACGCCGCGATCATCAACGGCACCGGCCGCACCCCGGCCGCCTTCAGCTCCTGCTGGATCACGATCTGCTCGACCGGCCCCGCGTCGCGGCCCCACGGGCGCGGCAGGTGCGGCGTCACCCAGCCGCCCTCGGCCATCGGGGCCCGCTGCGCGAACACGTCCAGCTCCGCCAGCGCGGCGACCTGCGCGCGGATCTCCGCGCGCAGCCCGGCCGACCCGGGCGGCAGCTCGACGTCCATCGGCCGCCGCGTCCCGGCCAGCGCCAGGTCCGCGACGGCCGCGCGGGCGCGGGACGCCGGGCCGAGCAGCGCCCGCAGCGACAGCGCCCGGCGGTAGACCAGGTGGGCGTCGTGCTCGAAGGTGTAGCCGATGCCGCCGTGGACCTGGATGTTGCCCTCGGCGCACGTCACCGCCGCGTCGGCCGCGAGCGCCGCCGCGACCTCGACGGCGTGGGCGCGCTGGTCCGCGTCGTCCTCGGTGAGGGCGCGGGCGGCGTCCCAGACGGCGGCGCGGGCGCGTTCCAGCGCGATCAGCATCCGCGCGCAGCGGTGCTTGACGCCCTGGAACTGCCCGATCGGGCGGCCGAACTGCTCGCGCAGGCCCGCGTAGGCGACGGCGTCGTCCAGCGCGCGGCCCGCGACGCCGCACGCCTCGGCGCCGAACAGCACGACGGCGTACGCACGGGCGTCCACCGGGCCGAGCGGGCGGCCCGTGCCGGGGGTGACGGCGCCCGCCGGGCGGGTCGCGTCCAGGCTCTCCAGCGGCTCGACCGCCGCGTCCTCGTACACGCTCCCGGCCAGCACGACGACGTCGGCGTGCGGGGCGCCGACGACGGGCGCGTCCGGGACGAGGCCGACGGCGCCGGTGCGGGTGCCGTCCGCCAGGCCCGGGTCGGGGGTTCCGGCGGCGTGCAAGACCGCCGCCGCCACGATCGTCGGGACGACCGGACCGGGGACGAGCGCGCGCCCGAACTCCTCGACGGCGACGGCCTGGTCGAGCAGGCCGAACCCCTGGCCGCCCGCGTCCTCGGGCAGGTGCAGGCCGAGCAGTCCCTGCGCGGCGAGATCGGCCCAGAACGGCGGGCGCTCCCCGGTCGCCGCGCGGACGACGTCGCGTCCGCAGTGCCGTGCGGTGAAGCCCCGCACGGACGCGGCCAGCGCCGCGTGTTCCTCGGTCAGCCCGATGCCCATGCGCCCTCCCGGTCCGGTAAGCCGCAGCTTACCGAACCGGGTTCGGGTCGGCTAGGACGCCAGCCGGAGCTGGCTCACGAACCGGTTGAGGTCCGGCCAGTGCTTGCGGTGCGTGTTCGGCATCGACGCGAACACCACCGCCGGGGCCGCCTTGCCGGTGTCGACCACCGCCGTCAGCACCACCTCGCCCGTCGCCTTGAACGGCGGGCGCTTGTAGTTCAGGTACGACGCGATCAGCCAGCCGGCGCGGCCCTGGACCGTCAGCTCCTGCGACGCCAGCGGCGTCGTCTTGTGCGGGAACGCGTACTGCGTCTGCTCGAAGCTCCGCATCGCCAGCGCCGCCACCGGCTTCACGCTCTCGGGGCCCTTGTACGCCGCGCCCAGCGTGGGGTGCAGCGTGCCGGTGAGGAGCTGCCCGAACCAGAGCTGGCCGCCGCGCTTCTCCGTCACGACGATCTGCTGGCCCGACCAGCCCGCGACGCCCAGCTTGTTCTGCTTGGTCGGCACCTGCCACGGCTTGCCGAAGCGCGGGTACGACAGGCCCGAGTGCGCGTCGTCGACGCGTCCCGCCGCGCGGGACGGCACGCCCGCGAACGTGCGCAGCGGCTTGTCCGGCGGCAGCTCGACCTGCGGCTCGTCCTCGGCGACCGCGGCCGGGCGGTGCGTCGCCTTGTCCTCGGGGACCGGGGTGTCGCGGTTCTTCAGGTAGTAGACGCCGCCCGCCGCCGCCAGCGCGACCACCAGCACGCCGACACCGCCGTACAGCAGCACCCGCGACCGGCCCGCGGGCTCCTCGAACTCGGTCCGCGACGCGGACTCGCCCAGCTTGGCGTCGGCGGCGTCCTCGTCGGCCATCCACTCGGGCATCTGCCAGTTGCCGCTGCTCGGACGGCCCGACCGGCCGTGGTTCGCGCCGGTCGTCGGCGCGACGTAGCGGGTGTCGTCGGACTCGCGGTCGCCGGGCTCGCCGTCGAACAGCTCCCCCTCCCAGGCGGCGCGGCCCTCGTCGGCGCGCGGCTCGGGGACGGGCGCGACCTTGCGGTCCGGGCCGGACGTCTCGTCGTCCGGCTCCGGCTCGGACGCGACCGGCTCGGCGGCGGCGTCGTCGGCCCGCTCGGCGGGTTCGTGCGGCGCCGTCAGCAGCGGCTGCTTCGGCTCCACCCGCTGCGCCGGTGCCTCGACCTTCCCCCAGACGTCGTGCCCGCCCTCCGGCGGCGGACCGGCCGGGGAGTCCTCCCGGCCACCGTCGTCGCTGCTGTCGGTCCAGCGCGGACCGCGCTCCCCCTGATCGGACATGCGGGACACGTTACGCGAAGATCAAGCCTCGATTCCCCGGCGCCAATCACACTCCGGATACATCTTTCCGACGGGTCAGTGACGGCCCGGCGGCGCGACGGCACCGCCCTTGACCTGCGAACCCGTCGCCAGCCGCTCCCGCGTCATCAGGGTGGCGCCCGCGACGGCGCCCGGCATCGCCAGCACGGCGCCCAGCGGGATGAGGAAGGTGACGAACGTCGCCGCGCCGAACCCCACGGCGAGCGGGCGGTTCCGCTTCAGCAGCGCGAACCGGTCGCGGCGCAGCAGCCCGCGCCGCTCCATCGCGTTCGCGGTCAGCTCGCCCGCCAGGAAGTACCCCGAGACGCACGCCGCCACCACCGGCACGACCGTCTGGCCCACCACCGGCAGGAACCCCAGGACGAAGAACACCAGGCCGAACGCGACCGCGATGACACCGAGCAGCAGCGAGTCCTTGACGGCGCGGCCGATCGACGTCAGCAGCGGCACGTCCGGCTCGGGCGGCGCGCCGCCCTGCGACTCCTCCACCCGTTCAGCGATCTTGCTGTAGAAGGGGTCACCGACGAGCAGCGTCAGCGCCGTGAACAGCAGGATCGCCACGAACACCGACGCGCCGAAGATCGCCAGACCCGCGACGACGCGCACCGTCGTGCGGGCGCCCTCGGCCCAGTCGTCCGCGAACGGCGTGACCCATCCGGCCAGCCCGTCCAGGTTGAACGCCAGCGTCCCCAGCGCCGCGACGTAGAACACCAGCACGATCACGGCGGGGATGAGCCCGAACAGCCACTGCCCGGGGTGGCGGGCCGTCCAGCCGATGCCGCGGAACAGGTAGCCGACGCCGGTGAACAGGTCCTTGAGCTTGGACGGTCGCTGCGGAGAAGTCACGGAGCCACGTTATCGACAGGAAGGCCGACGAGATGGGCCGAACGCGCCCAGACCGCCCGGCGCAGCGCGCGTCCGTCGTCGCCGCCGTCGCGGGGCGGGCGCAGCACCCGCACCGACGGGTGGTGGCCGCCCGTCCGCTCCGCGAACGCCGCGTCGGCCGCCAGCCGGACGACCTGGCGCGCGCCCTGCGCGGGCGTGCGCAGCAGCGGCGTCCGGCTCAGCAGCGCCGCGCCGCGCGAGCCCTCCGGCAGGTCGCGGCCGAGGCCCGTCGCGGTCGGGCCGGGGCAGCACGAGTTCGCCACGACGCCCGTCCCGTCGAGCCGTTCGGCCAGCTCCGCCGCGAACAGCACGTTCAGCAGCTTGGTCCGCGCGTACACGCGGTGCGACCCCGACGGCCCGTAGTGGCGCGGCTCGGCGAACCGCTCGGCGTCCAGCGGGCCCGCCCGGCGGTACGCCTCGCTCGCCACCACGACGACCCGCGCGGGCGCCGACCGCAGCAGCAGGCCGCGCAGCAGGTTCGTCAGCAGGAACGGGCCGAGGTGGTTGCCCGCGACCATGCGGTCGTAGCCGTCCACGCTGACCTTCGCGCGCCGCAGGTGCGCGCCGGCGTTGTTGACCAGGACGTCCAGCCGCGCGTACCGCTCCCGCAGCCGCGCCGCCAGCCGCCGCACCTCCGCCCGCGACGACAGGTCACCGAGGAACGTGTCGGCGCGGGCGTCCGGGACGCTGCCGCGCAGGTCCGCGAGCGCCGCGTCCGCCCGGACCTGGCTGCGGCACACCATCCCGACGCGGAACCCGCGCCGCGCCAGCTCCCGGGCCGTCTCCAGCCCGATGCCGGACGAGGCCCCCGTGACGATCGCGATCCGCTCCTGCATCCCCCCACCCTGCCGGAGACCCCCGTCACACGGAAGGGCGCCGCGTCAACTCCTGCGACGCGGGTCACGTCCGGACGCGGCGAGCGCCCGGTCGAACGCGGACGCGTCCGGGCCGATCGGGACGGGCTCCGCGAACCCGTCGTACCGCCGGTAGGTCTCGGCGTGCTCCTGGACGACGCGCAGCAGCAGCTCGCCGGTGTCGTCCGCGACGCGGAACTCCTGGCCGGTGGACCGGGCGACGTCCCAGCCGTGCACGGCCATCTCCTTGATGATCAGCCCGGCGACCTGCTCGGCCGGAAAGGACATCCCGCCCAGGTCGATGTCGCCCTCCCAGACCTCGTCCGGCTCCCAGGCGGCGACGGCCCGCCCGAGCTGCGCCTCGTAGCGGGCGGCCCAGTCGGGGTCGCGGGTGAAGTCGCGGGCGGCCAGCTCGTCCGGGACCGGTTCGCGGCGGGCGCGGAATTCCAGCCCGTAGGCGGTGTAGAGGACCCAGTGGTTGACCAGGGCGCGCAGGTCGAATCCGGCGCAGGGCGTCGGGGCGTCCCACGCGCCGGCGGGCACGCGCGCGGCGACGCGGGCGGCCTCGGCGGCGCACGCGGCCAGGTGTCGGTGCAGTGCGTTCATGCCCGGCACGCTAGGGACGCGCGGGGCCGGACGTCTTGAAGAAAGACGTCACTAGGCTGGAGGGATGCAGTTTCCGCGCGGCGTTCTGTACCCCAAGCGGCAGGAGCCGCACGTCCAGGTCGCCCAGCATCCGCCCGGCGCGGGTCTGGAGGCGTTCGCGGAGTACTTCTGGCACGTCCGCTGGACGGTCGCCGAGCCGTACGACACCGAGGTGCTCAACCACCCGAACGTGCACCTGGTGTTCGAGGAGCCGCGTCCGCTCGTCTACGGCGTGGAGCGTTCCCGGTTCGTGCGCCGCCTGTCCGGCACGGGCCAGGTGCTCGGGCTGCGCTTCCGTCCCGGCGGGTTCCGCTGCCTGATCGACGGCCCGGTCTCCGCCCTGGCCGACCGCCGCACCCCGGCGGCCGAGATCTTCGGCCCCGGGATCGACGCCCTGAACGCGACGCTCCTGGCCTCGGACGACCGGGTGGACCTGGCCCGCGACTTCCTGACGCCGTTCCTGCCCGGCGACCCGGACCCGTCCGCCGTCCACGCGGCCGAGATCGTCCACCACATCACCGACAACCCGGGCCTGTTCACCGTCGAGGACCTGGCGGCCAAAGCGGGCGTCTCCGTCCGCACCCTCCAGCGCCTCTTCACCGAGTACGTCGGCGCCACCCCCAAGTGGGTCATCCGCCGCGCCCGCCTGCACGAGGCCGCCGCCCGCGCCGACTCCGGCACCCCCGTCGACTGGCCCGCCCTCGCCACCGACCTCGGCTACGCCGACCAGTCCCACCTGACCCGCGACTTCACCACCACCATCGGCAAACCCCCCACCCACTACACGTCCACCTGACCCGTCGCGACGGTGGCGCCGAGGTCGTCGTCGGTGAGGATGGCCGGGGTGAGGCCCGCGTTGTGCAGGATTGCGGTCGCGGTGTCGAGTTGGCGGGTGCTGAGTTCTGTGAGGAGGACGCCGCCGGGGGCCAGCCAGGACGGGGCCTCGGCGGCGACGCGGCGCAGGACGTCCAGGCCGTCGGGGCCGCCGTCCAGGGCGACGCGGGACTCGTGGTCGCGGGCCTCGGCGGGCAGGAAGGGGACGTCGCCCGTCGGGACGTACGGGACGTTCGCGACGAGCACCGTCACGACTCCCTTCAGGCGGGGCGGCAGCGCGGCGAACAGGTCGCCCGCGAAGACCCGGCCGGGCGGGAGGTTGCGGCGGGCGCAGCGGACGGCCGCCGGGTCGACGTCGGCCGCGTACACGTCGCCGCCCGCGCGGGCGAGGACGGCGCCCGCCGCGCCCGTCCCGCAGCACAGGTCGACGGCGACCCCGCCCTCCGGCAGCCGCGCCACCGCCTCCCCGGCCAGGAACTCCGTGCGCCGCCGGGGCACGAACACCCCCGGCTCCACGACGATCCGCAGCCCGCAGAACTCCGCGAACCCGACGACCTGCTCCAGCGGCTCCCCCGCGACGCGCCGCCCGACCATCGCCTCCAGCGCGCCCGCGTCCGGGGCCGCCCCTTCCAGCAGCGCCGCCTCGTCCTCGGCGAACACGCACCCCGCGGCGCGCAGCCTCTCCACGATCGTCAACCCGGCTCCTCCTTGGCGAGCGTCCGCCGCAGCCGGACCAGGACGACCAGCAGCAGCCGCCGCCACTCCGGCGTCAGCAGATGAACCTCCACATCCTCCCGGACGCGCCGCCGTCGCGGGTCGCCTCCGGCCCAGTCGCGCACGAGGCCGAGCATCCGGGCCCGCCGCCCCGGATCATGACCCGTCGACCGGACGAACACCTCGACGATCTCCGCGCGCAGCCGGGGGTGCAGCAACGCGGTGTCCAGCCACAGCCGGACGGCGTCGGCGTACTCCGGCGTCGGTGCGCCGCCCAGGTCCCACCACGCCCGCCCCGACGCGGGCACGGGGACGGCCCCGGGATCGGTCAGCATCGACGCCGACCCGTCCGCCGCACGCACCCCGGCCAGCATGAGGAACAGCCACACCCCGGCCGACGCGCGCGACCCGTCCGGCCCGTTCAGCCACTCCAGCGCCAGCGCCTGCACCCGTGCGCGGCGCACCGTCGCCAGCCGCAGGCACGCCGCCAGGACGAGCCGCCGCACGCCCTCGTCGTCCACGTCCGCGAGCCGCCCCAGCACGCGGGCCAGCGCCCGCACCTCGACCTCGCCGTCGTCGGGCCCGCGCCGCCGCGGCGCGCCGTCCGCCTCGGCGGGCAGGCCCGCCGCGACCAGGTCCAGCGCGGCCGTCAGCGCGACCGACGCCAGCCGCTCGGCCGCGCGCGGCGAGCGGTACCCGGCCGCGCTGTCGCACCAGCCCATGAGCACGCCGAACACCAGGAGCGGGTCGTCCTGCGCGAGCGCCCGGACGACCGCGGCCACCTCGGCGTGCACGACCGCGTCGCCTCCGGCCGACAGGTGCTTGAGCCGGGTCAGCGCGACGGTCGGCAGCGTCCCGGCCAGCACCTGGCACACCCGGACGATCGTCAGCTTCAGCGACTGCGGCGCGGCCTGCTGCTGCGACCACTCGTACAGCTCGCGGCGGACCTTGCCGCCCACGACGGGATGCAGGCACGTGTCCGACAGCACGATGAACGCCAGGTCCACGCCGCCGATCCGGGCCGCCTCCTCCCCGGCCGCCCACTCGCGGGCCGTCGCGCAGATCAGCTCGGGCCGGTCGTGCCCGGCGGCCAGGTTCGCGAAGACGCGCGCGATCTTGCGCCGCAGCTCGGCGCCGAGGGTCACCGACGGCTGCGCGGGCAGCTCCGACAGCCACATCAGCAGGTCCGGGCGCAGCAGCGGATACGCCGCCCAGACATGGTCGATCACCGACGCGGCGAACCGCTGGCGGCGGAAAAGGATGCGGTCGGCGCGCCGATCGGCGCCGAGCACGTCCTCCAGTTCCGCCGACGGCCGCCACGCCAGGCCGCCCCCGGCGACCGACATGCGCAGCCGCTCGGCCAGCGACAGCGCCGCCTCGTACACGCTCATCTCGTCGGCCGGGGCGATCGTCGCCGCCGCGATGAGCAGCACCTGGTCCTGCTTGCCGTCGTGCTCGCGGAACCACGACCGCAGCTCGTCGCGCCAGCCCAGATAGGCGCGCTCCACCTGGTACTCGTCACCGCCGGTCGCCGCGATGAGCCGGATCAGCCGTTCGGCGTCCGCCGCCGACCCCGCCTTGAGCAGGTCCCGCGCGCGCGGCCAGTCCCGCCACCGCGCCGCGTCGAGCCCGGCGGGCGCGAGCCGCCGCCGGTACACGTCGTGCGCGGGCGGCGGCTCCACGACGATCGACGGCAGCACGTGCGCGAACTGCACGCGCTCGTCCTCGCCGCCGATCGCCAGCAGCAGCCCGCCCGCGTCGCGCACCGCCTCCCAGCAGTAGCGCAGCCGGGACGGGTCCTCGTCCGACGCGCGGACCAGGTAGCCCGAGCGTCCCGCGACGCCGATCTCCTCGGCGTCGTCCCGGCCCGGGGAGAACCAGCGGACGCGCAGGCCCGGGACGATCGCGCGCGCGACCGCCACGGCCGTCCGCTCGTTCTCCGCCTCGGCCGGGCCCACCAGCAGCGCGCCGCCGTACTCCCGCACCGTCGCGACGACGCGGTCGTGGTTGAGCGCGGGCACGTAGCCGTCCACCCACTCGGTGACCTGCCGGTCCGACAGCAGCATCGCCGGACGGCCCCGCATGATGCGGATCTGGTTCTGCACCAGGTCGCCGTCCACCGTGTTGCCGAAGGCGACCTGGGCGTCGTCACCGGTGACCTCGGTGTCGCCGATCGTGGTCATCGGCGCTCCTGACGCAGGTCGCCGCCGACCGAGTTGCCGAAGGCGGCCTGGGTGCCGTCGCCGTTGAACGTGACGGCGCCGAGGCCCGGCGCGGGCGGACGCTCGGCGGGCGCGGGCGCGGGCGCGGGCGCGGGCTCGGGGTCGAGCGGGCGCCTCGACGGCTTGGGCACGTAGAGGTAGCCGGGCCGCTCGTACTCCTTCACCGCGACCTCCACCGGCGTGCACTGGCTCGGCCGCAGCGCCACCTCGCCGAGCGCCACGTACGTCCGGTACGTCTCGGCCGACAGCAGGAACGCGACGTGGCTGACCTCGGGGTCGCTCAGCAGCAGCGCGTCCTTCAGCGGACGCGCGCCCAGCAGCCGGTTGACCTCGACGACGGCCGAGGACGCCCCCGCGTCCTCGGGGTCGGCGTCGTCCATCGGCCCGTGGTGCAGCGCCACCCGGAGCCGCAGCCGCGAGCCGCGTCCGCGCAGCGCGGGCGCGGCGGCCTCCAGCGCCTCCTGGAGCCGCTGCGGGAAACGGTCCAGGAGCAGCGGCATCAGGTCGGTCGGGAGCGCGGCGAGCATTCCGTCGCCGGTGTCCTCGCGGAACGGCACGGACGCCAGTTCCGCGCCGAATCCGCTCGCCTCTGCGGCTTCGCGCACCACCCGGCGGATTTCGCCGCGCAGCGCGCGGAACTGGTCCTGGCGATGCGATCCGTATCCTTCGGTGTCGATCACGAGCAAGGCGCGGAAGGTCCCCATGGCGGGCCCCTTTCGGAGGTCGGCGAAGGTGTCCGACCACCATGCGCCCCGCGTCCGCGCCGCTGTGTCAGAAATCAGACACCGAGCTGTCCCGATTCGGCCATGCGCGCAGTCGCGCCGCGTCGGCGATGAGCACGCGGCGCCGTTCCGTGACGACCAGCCCGGCTTTGCGCAGCACGGCCAGTTCCGCCGCCACGACCCCGCGCGCCAGTCCGGCCGCCAGGCCCAGTTCGGCCTGGCCGAGCGGGACCTCCAGCCGTCCGTCGCCCGGTCCGGCGAGGCGCAGCAGCGCCCGGACGACGCGCGGCCCCGCCGGGAGCGCGGCCGTCTCGGCGCGCCACGCCTCGCTCTCCAGCATCCGGCGCATCGCCCGCGCCAGCAGCTCGCCCTCCGCGCCGATCTCCCGCACCAGCACGCGGAACCGGTCGGCGGGGAGCGTCCGCGCCCGGCAGGGATCGACGGCGGTGACGGTCGCCGAGCGGCCCGTCCCGCCGAGGACGGCGATCTCCCCGAGCAGCTCGCCCGGACCGCGCACCGCCAGCAGCAGCGTGGAGCCGTCGCTGTTGAGCCGCGTCACCTTGACCCGCCCGGCGGACAGGTGCAGGACGTGCGACGGCGGATCGCCCTGGCGCAGCAGCACCGCACCCGGACGGAAACGGCATTCCACGCCCTCTCGGACGAACTTCTCCGAAAGCAGACCGTCCACGTCTTCCGCTCCGACCTCCGGGTGTGGCGAGAAAGGCACCGCGAGAAGGCGTCGGATGCGGGTCTTTCGTCACACAGATGACTCCGGTATACGGTGACCATGGTCTCACCGCCCGCGAATGCGCGCGGCGCGAGGGACGACCCCGAGGGTGTGAGCGACCAGTGGCAGACGACCGGCGGAGAAACGCGGATTCCGGACGTCCGAAATGGCCACGCTATGTGGCCGCGACGGTCAGCCTGACCGCCGCCTCCACGGTCGCCATCGCCTCGAACATTCTCGATCTGAATCTGCCGACGAGCCTCGCGCTGATCGTCGTCTCCGTCGTCGCCGGGCTCGTCGGGCTGTTCCTCGACGACTTCGAGCGGGCGGTCGGGGCGTTACCGGGCGCGGGCGCGCGGGCGCTGCGCGGCTCCGCCGCCCGGCTCCGGGCCGCCGCCCGCCGCCTCCCCCGCCGCAGGCCCGCCGTGCCGCTCCCCGGACGCCGCGTCCTCGCCCCGGTGGCCGCCTTCGCCGTCGCCGCCGCCGTCGCCTACCCGGCGGCATCGCTGGCCGTGCGCGCCCCCGCCTTCGACGACCGCGCCCCCTGCCGCCCGCCCATCGAGCTGCGCGTCCTGACCGGACCGGAGAACCGCGACGCCGTCCAGGAGAGCGTCGCCGCGTTCGCCGCCCGCGAGACCGACGGCGCCTGCCGCCCGGTGAACGTCACGGTGTTCCCCGCCGCGTCGTTCACCGACGTCGGGCTCGCGTTCCGCGACGGCTGGCGGCGGCCCGCCGCCGAGGGCACGTCCGGCGAGGTCACGCCGCTGCTCCTCCCCCAGCCCGACGTGTGGATACCCGCTTCGCGGGCCGAGGTCGACCACGTCACCGAGCACCCCGCCCCGGACGTCGCCCTGCGCGACCGCGGCGCCATCGCCGCCTCGCCGCTCGTCTTCGCCGTCCCCGCCAACTTCACGCCGCGCGTCCAGGGCACCCTGCCCGACCCGTCCGCGCCGACCTGGGGCTCCCTCATCGACGCCGCCGAACGCGCCGGGCTGACCGTCGCCCGGCCCGACCCCGACCTGTCGGAGACGGGCCTGCTCGCCACCGCCGAGCTGTACCGCGAGACCCGCGACCCGCGCGCCCGCGCCGCACTCGAAGGGAAGATCGCATCCGCCGGGACGCCCCGCGCGAACGTCCTCGACCTGCTGTGCTCGCTGCGCCGCGACCGCGACCCCGCCGTCGCCGTCGTCGTCCCCGAGAACGCCTGGCGCGCCTACGAGCAGGGGGAACCGCTCGGCCCCGACTGCGCGTTCCCGGTGTCGGCGCCCGCCCGGTCCTACGTCCCGCTGCGGCCCGCGCGCGGCGGCAGCCTCGACTACCGGTTCGTCCAGGTCACCTGGCGCGACCAGGTCGACCGCGCCCGCGACGCGATGATCGACCGGCTGCGGGACTGGTTCGGCGACGCCCGCCTCCGCGCGCAGGGCTTCCGCGACACCGACGGCCGCACCTCCGACAGCCGCCCCACCGGGATCGCGGCGACGGTCGGCGTCCGCGGCCTCGACGCGGCCGGGCTGCGCGCCGCGCTGCGCGACTACCCGCGCGCGCGTCCCCCGGTGACGGCCGCGTACGTCGTCGACCAGTCCGGCTCGATGCAGAAACCCGTCATCGGACGCTCCTCCCGGCTCGACCGCGCCCGCGAACTCGCCGCGCAGGCCCTGTCCCTGCTCGGCACCACCGACTCGGTCGGGCTCTGGTCGTTCCCGTGGGGCCGGTCGGCGTCGTCGGCCGAACCCCGCCGGCACGTCGAGCCCGGCCCGGTCGACGCCGCGCGCCGCTCGTCGGTCCGGCGCGCGCTCGCCGGGCTGGACCGCGCCGAGGGCGGCCACACCCCGCTCTACACCGCGATCGGCCAGGCCGCCGAGGAACTGCGCGGCAAGGGCGTCAATCCGGCGATCATCGTGTTCACCGACGGCTACGACAGCGCGCCCGGCGGCCTGTCCGCCGCCGCCCTCGGCGACCGGATCGCCGCGCCGGACGGCGGGACGCCCCGCGTCGTCTTCCTCGCCATCGGCGGGCGCCAGTGCGGCGAGCCCGACGTGCGGGCGCTCGTCCGCGAACCCCGCGTGCGGGCCACCTGCCTCGACGCGTCGTTCCCCGAGGCCGACCAGCTCATCGGCCGCCTGTTCACCGACCTGCGCGGGGGACGGCGATGAGCGTCCGGGCCGTCCTGGCCGCCGCGCTGGCCGGAGTGCTCGCGGCGACGGCGCTCGTCGTCGTCCCCGACCAGCGGCGGTACGGGCAGGGCTGCCCCCGGTCCGGCGACGACACGATCGTCATGGCCACCGGCGAGGACCTCAACCCCGGGCGCCGCCGCCAGGAACTCGTCCGCCGCTGGAACGAGGGCCACCCGGACGGCCCGCAGGCCCGGCTGGTCGAGATCCCCGGCGGCACCAACGCCGAGCACGCGCAGATGCTCGCCGCGCAGCAGGCCGGAAGCTGCGCCTACGACGTGCTGAGCCTCGACGTCGTGTGGGTGCCGGAGTTCATCGACGCCGGGCTCGTCGAGCCGATCCCGGCGGGCGCGTTCGACCCGTCGGTCTTCCTGCCCAAGGCGTGGAGCACCGGCCTGGACGCCCGGGGCCGCCTGTACGCGGTGCCGTTCACCAGCAACGTCGGCCTGCTCTACTACCGCAGGGACATCGTCGGCGACGCCCCGCCGCGCACCTACGCCGACCTGCGCCGCCTGGCGTCGCGCGCGAACCTGGACCGGCTGCCCGCCGCCGGCGCCGCGCCGCTGGTCACCCAGCTCGACGACTACGAGGGCCTGACCGTCAACGCGATGGAGGCGATCTGGGCGGCGGGCGGCGCGCTGACCGTCCAGGGCGAGCGCCTGCACCTGGACGACGCGGGCGCCCGCGGCCTGACCCGCCTCCTGGACGACGCCCGCGCCGGTGTGATCCTGCGGGCGTCGGCGCGGTACCAGGAGGCGACGAGCATGCAGGCGTTCGCCGAGGGCCACGCGCTGTTCCTGCGGAACTGGCCGTACGCGTTCCCCGTCCTGAAGACCGACCCGCACCTGCGGAACCGCTTCGGCGTCGCGGAACTCCCCACCGACGGCCCGGGCCCGCACCGCGGCGCGCTCGGCGGCCAGAACCTCGCCGTCTCCAAGCACGCCCGCGACAAGCGCCAGGCCCGCGACTTCATCGCGTTCATGACGGCCCCGCCCCAGCAGCAGAGCCTCTACGCGTGCGGCGGCTACGTCCCGGTCCGCAAGGAGGTCTACGCCGACGTCCGCGCCTGCTCCGACCTCCCCGGCCAGACCGCGACGACCCCGGAGGAGGACACCGACCAGGTCACCCGCGACGAGCTGCGCGCCCTGGCGGCCGTCCTCACGCGAGCCCTGGCCACGGCCGAGCCCCGCCCGCGCGTGCCGCGCTACCCCGATTTCAGCCGCGCCCTGCACGAACGCCTGCACACCGCGCTGACCCGCTCCCGCACCTTCGACCCGTCCACCCTGTCGCCCTACCTCACGACGTGCTCGGGCTGGCGGCGGCCCCGCTCGGACTGCCCCTGACCGGGCGGGGCCGCCGGGTCACGCGGCGGGCGCCCGGACGGACGAGAACCCGGACGCGTCGCCCTCCAGCACGGTGCTGACGTCCCCGCCGATGCCGACCGGAACGTCTCCGGCGATCGTGATCCGGTGCAGCAGCCGGGCGTGCTCGTCGTAGTCCGCGACGGCGTAGTGCTGCGTCGACCGGTTGTCCCAGATCGCGATGTCGCCGGGCCGCCACGTCCACCGCACGGTGTTCTCCAGCTTGGTGATGTGCCGCTGGAGCAGCGCGTACAGGTCGCGGAAGTCGGACGAGGACAGGTCGCGGATCGACTGCGCGAAGTGCCCGAGCAGCAGCGCGGGCTCCCCCGTCTCGGGGTGGACGCGGACGAGGGGGTGCTCGGTGAGGAACGAGGTGTGCCGGAACTCGGCCCGGTAGTGCTCCTGCTTGACGTCGACGCCGCCGGTCACCGGCCGCTCGATGGCGTAGTCGAACAGGTTGCTGTGCCGGGCGCGCAGCCGTCCCGCGAGCGCCTGGAGCCCCGGGTGCAGGCTGGCGTAGGCGTTGACGGTGTTGGCCCAGACGGTCGTGCCGCCGTAGGGCGGGAGCGTGACGGCGCGCAGGACGCTGATCGCGGGGACGCGGTCGACGAACGTCACGTCGGTGTGCCAGCTGTTGGCGGCGCCCTGCTCGGAGTCGATCGGCAGGATCGCGTTGCCGTCGCCGCGGACGGTCGGGTGCGGGGAGGTGACCTCGCCGAGCTGGGCGGCGAAGTCGTACTGGTCGGTGTCGGTGGCGTGATCCTGGTCACGCAGGAACACCACGCGGTGCTTGAGCAGCGCCGCGCGGAACTCGGCCAGGACGGCGGGGTCGAGGTCGGCGCCGATGCGCAGGCCGGACACGACGGCGCCGATGTTGCCGCCGACGCGCGTCACGTCGAGGGCCGTGCTCGCGGTCTGGAGCTGGGTCATGGTCATCCTCCGGTGGCGGCGGACGGCCCGTGGGAACGTTCCGCCTAATCAGACCAACTTGATCGGGAAAGTGGGGTTAATATACAACGAAGCCACCCGGATCACCCGGGTGCCGCCCGCCAGGACGCGCCCCCGCCCCGGCTCACCTCCCGCATCCCCCCACCGGAGCACCCATGAAGTTGTCCCTGTCCCGTCGCACCCTGCTGTCGGGGGCGATCGCCGGCACCGTCCTGCTGGGCCTGCCCGCCTGCTCGTCCGCCGTCGGGCAGCAGGGCTCCGGCGAGGTCGAGAAGGGCGGCACGTTCACCGGCGGCATCTCCACCGACCTCGTGCCCGCCAACTTCTTCACCAACTCCAACGCCGGCGTCACCACCGTCATCGGCCTGACCTACGAGAGCCTGGTCAGCTACCCGGTCGACCGCCTGGAGCCCAAGCCGAAGCTCGCCGAGAGCTGGACCGTCTCCCCCGACGGCCGCACGGTCACCCTCCGGCTACGCGACGACGTCAAGTTCCACACCGGCCGCCCGTTCACCTCGCAGGACGTCGCGTTCTCCCTTCGGACCTACGCCGACCCCAAGTGGAACGGCCAGCTCAAGAGCACCGCGCAGGCCATCGAGTCGATCGGCACCGACCAGCCGCACACCGCCGTCCTGAAGCTCAAGCATCCGCTCGGCAACCTCTTCGACCTCCTCGAAATCGTCCCGATCGTGGACGAGAAGACCTTCTCCGGCGTCGGCGACGGCAGCCGGTACGTCGGCACCGGGCCGTTCAAGTTCGAGAAGTGGACACCGAACGCCCGGCTCAGGTTCGTGAAGAACCCCGACTACTGGGTACCGGAACGCCCGTACCTGGACGCTGTCGACATCTCGGTCGTCACGGACGCGACCGCGCTGACCAACCGGCTCCGCAGCGGCCAGATCGACTACGCCTACGGCATCGGCTACCACGACATCGAACGCCTGGAGAAGACCGGCAGGTTCGGGAAGATCCAGCTCGCGGGCGCCGAGAACCAGATCTACGTCGGCACCAACGTCACCGCCGAGGGCCTGTCGGACGTCCGCGTCCGCAAGGCCATCGCGCACGCCCTCGACCGCGACCGCATCATCGCCGAGGTCTTCCGGGGCAGCGGCTACCCCGCCGACCTGCCGTGGCCCAAGACCTCCCCCGCCTACGACGCGAAGCTCAACACGACCTACCGGCGCGACCTCGCC
The DNA here is from genome assembly GCF_000374305.1 of Actinomadura flavalba DSM 45200. GTDB lineage: Bacteria > Actinomycetota > Actinomycetes > Streptosporangiales > Streptosporangiaceae > Spirillospora > Spirillospora flavalba. The sequence goes on from NZ_KB894093.1 coordinate 432,524, forward strand.
AAGGCCAAGGCGCTGCTCGCCGACTACGGCAAGAAGGTGCCGACGCTCACCTACAGCTACGCGAGCCCGGTGCCGCAGTACGAGGCCACCGCGCAGATCGTCCAGGCCAACCTCAAGGAGATCGGCATCGAGGTGAAGCTGGAACCGCTCGACCCGCCGACGTTCGTCGCCCAGCTCATCGGCGGCAAGTTCAAGGGCCTGTGGACGACCTACCACTCGTGGGCGCAGTACACGCCGTCCACGCTCACCGTCAGCGCCTATCCGTTCAACGCGCTCAAGAACACCTCGCACTACTCCTCCCCGGCCTACACCAAGAACGCCGAGGCGGCCTGGAAGCAGACCAAGGGCGACAGCGCCGAGGCCAAGCAGGCGTACGCCGCGCTCTCCCGCGACCTGCTCGACGGGCTGTTCCTCATCGAGATCGGCATCGTCGAGCAGCGCTGGGCCGTCAGCGACAAGGTCAAGGGCGTCGGCTACACCAAGCGGTCCGAGCTGGTCCTGACCGACGCCCGGCTCACCGGGTGAGCGTCCCGTGACCTCCTACCTGCTGCGCCGGCTGCCGTCGCTGGCCGTCGTCCTCGCGGTGTCCTCGGTGCTGATCTTCGGGTTGCTGCGGCTGGTCCCCGGCGACCCGGCCGTCACGCTCGCCGGGGCCAACGCGACACCCGACGCCGTCGCCGCCATCCGGCACGAGCTGGGGCTCGACCGGCCCGTCGCCGGCCAGTACCTCCACTGGCTGGCCGGGCTGGTCACGCTCGACCTCGGCCGCTCGCACATCGTCGGCGGCGGCATCGGCTCGCTCGTCGGCAGCGCCCTCGGCTACACGCTGCTGCTCACCGCGAGCGCCCTGCTGCTCGCGGTCGTCGCGGCGCTCGTCCTCGGGACGCTGTGGGCGGGCACCCGGCGGCCCTGGGTCGACCACCTGCTGACGGGCGCCAACACGCTCGCCATCGCCGTGCCGACCTTCGTCCTCGGCGTGGCGCTGGCGCTGCTGTTCGGCGTCGTGTTCCCCGTCCTGCCCACCGGCGGCGTGCCGCGCGAAGGGCTGCTCGCCGACCCCGGCATCACCGCGCAGTACCTGCTGCTGCCGACGATCTGCCTCGCGCTGCCCGTCGGCGGCGTCCTCACCCGCTACCTCGCCGAGTCGCTGCGCACCGAGCTGGCGCAGCCGTACGTCGTCACCGCGCTCGCCGCCGGGATCTCCCGGCGGCGGGTGCTGGTCCGGCACGCGCTGCGCAACGTCCTGCCGACGAGCCTGACCGTCCTCGGCCTCCAGACCGGCGCCGTCCTCGGCGGCGCGGTGCTCATCGAGTTCACGTTCTCCTGGCCCGGCATCGGGATGCTCATCGAACGCGCCATCACCGGACGCGACTACCCCGTCGTCCAGGTGCTGCTCATGCTCTCGGTGACGATCTTCGTCGTGCTGCAACTGCTCACCGACGCCGCGCACGCCCTCCTCGACCCCCGCATCCGGCTAGGAGGCACCCGATGACCGACATCGCGCTGAAAGCCGGGAAGGCCCCGCGCGTCCGCCGGGGCGCCCTCACCCACGGGCGCGGCCTGGCCGGGCTCGTCCTCGTCGGCGTCGTGGTCGCCGCCGGGCTGCTCGCGCCGCTGCTCACCCCGTACACGCCGCAGCAGCAGATCCCCGGCGCCAACCTGCTCGGCGCGAGCGGCGGCCACCCGTTCGGCACCGACGAGGTCAACCGCGACGTGTTCACCCGCGTGCTGCACGGCGTCCGCGTCGACCTGGCCGTCTGCCTGCTCGCCGTGCCGTTCGGGGCGCTGCTCGGCGGGCTGGCCGGGCTGCTGGCCGGCCGGTCCGGCATCGCGGACGTGTTCACCCAGCGGGCCTTCGACGTCGTCCTCGCGTTCCCGCCGGTCATCCTCGGGATCGCGGTCACGGCCGTCCTCGGGCCCGGCGTCCTGCCCGTCGTCTGCGTCGTGATCGCCGCCGAGGTGCCGCTGTTCGGACGGCTCGTCCGCACCGCCACCCTCAAGGTGCGCGAACTGCCCTACGTGGACGCCGCCGAGACGATGGGCGCGTCCCGGACGTGGGTGCTGCGCAAGCACGTCGTCCCGAACATCCTCGACGCCGTCATCGTCCAGCTCGCGCTGTCGGCGTCGGTCGCGGTGTTCATCGTCAGCGCCATGAACTTCATCGGGATCGGCGTCCGGCCGCCCGCGCCGTCGCTCGGCGGCGTCCTCGCCGACGCGATGGGCCAGCTCGGGTCCAACAACCTGTACGCCGTCGGCCCGCTGCTGGTCATCGTCGTGCTCGTGCTGGGCTTCCAACTGATCGCGCAGGCCCTGCTGGCCTCGCGGCGAGGAGGTGCGCGGTGACCGCGCTGCTGCGGATCGGGAATCTCGGCGTCCGGTTCCCCGGAACGACCGCCGTCGAGGGCGTCGACCTCGAACTGGAACGAGACGAGGTGCTCGCCGTCGTGGGCGAGTCCGGGTCCGGCAAGTCGGTCACCGCGCTGGCGGTCATGGGCCTGCTGCCCGCCGGGGCGACCGCGACCGGCAGCGTCACCCTGGACGGACGCGAACTGCTCGGCGCGCCCGAGGAGGAGCTGCGCCGCGTCCGGGGTGCCCGGATCGCCCTGGTCTTCCAGGAACCCTCGACCGCGCTCAACCCCGTCGAGCGGGTCGGATGGCAGATCGGGGAGGTGCTGCGGGCGCACGGCACGCCCCGCCGCGAACGCGCCGCGCGCGTGGCCGAGCTGCTGACGAGCGTCGGCATCCCGCCCGAGCGGGCCCGCGACTACCCGCACCGGTTCTCCGGCGGGCAGAAGCAGCGGATCGTCCTCGCCCTCGCGCTCGCCGTGGACCCGGACGTCCTCATCGCGGACGAGCCGACCACGGCGCTCGACGTCACCGTCCAGGCCGAGATCCTCGCCCTGCTGCGCGACCTGCGGCGCGAACGGCGGCTCGCGGTGCTGCTCATCACGCACAACATCGGCGTCGTGGCCGACCTCGCCGACCGGGTGGCGGTCATGCGGGACGGGCGCGTCGTGGAGACCCAGGACGTGCGCGGGCTGTTCGCCGCGCCCGCGACCGAGTACGCGCGGCGCCTGCTGGCGGCCGTGCCCCGGCTGGAGGCGCACGATCGCCCGGCCCGTCCCGCCCCGGCGAAGGAGCCCGTGCTCGCCGTCGAGGATCTTCGCGTCGACCATCCGGGGCGGCCCGCGACGCTCGACGGGATCACGCTGGCGGTGGCGCCCGGCGAGGTGCTCGGGCTCGTCGGTGAGTCCGGTTCCGGGAAGACGACGCTGGGGCGCGTCGCCGTGGGGCGGCTGCGGCCCGCGTCCGGCACGGTGCGGCTGTTCGGTCAGGACCTGCCCGGACTGTCCCGGTCCGAGCTGCGCGCGCTCCGGCGCCGCGTCGGCGTCGTCCACCAGGACCCGGCCGCCTCGCTCGACCCGCGCCGGACCGTCCTGGAGTCGATCACCGAACCGCTCGACGTCCACCGGATCGGCACGCCCGCCGCGCGGGCCTCGCGTGCGCACGACCTGCTCGACCAGGTCGCGCTGCACCGCGACCACGCCCGGCGGCTGCCCCGCGAGCTGTCCGGCGGGCAGCGGCAGCGGGTCGCGCTCGCCCGCGCGCTCGCGCTGGAACCCGACCTTCTCCTGGCCGACGAACCCACCAGCGCGCTCGACGTGTCGGTGCAGGCGGCCGTCCTCGACCTGTTCACCGAACTCCAGGAACGCCACGGCTTCGCCTGCGTGTTCATCAGCCACGACCTCGCCGTCGTCAATCAGGTCGCCGACCGCGTCGCCGTCCTGCGCGGCGGCCGGCTGATCGAACTCGGCACGGCCCGCGACGTCCTGACCACCCCCTCGACCCCCTACACGCGGACGCTCGTCGACTCGGTCCCGGTGCCCGACCCCGTCGCCCAGCGCTCCCGACATGCCCCGGACCTGGAGATCTCCGCATGACCGTTCCTCCCCACGCGCGCGGCTACGACGGCTTCCCCGGCCGCGTCGGCCGGACGGCGGGCGAGTCCGAACCGTGGTGGCCGGACGTCCCGGCGCCGCGCCGGGGAGCGCCGAACATCGTCGTCGTCCTCGCCGACGACCTCGGCTACTCCGACATCGGCCCGTTCGGCGCGGAGGTCCCCACCCCGACGCTCGACCGGCTCGCCGCGCGCGGCTACCGGTTCTCGAACTACCACACGACGCCCGTCTGCTCACCCGCCCGCGCCGCCCTCATGACCGGCGTCAACCCGCACCGCGCGGGCTTCGCCAGCGTCGCGAACTCCGACCCCGGCTTCCCCGGCCTCACCCTCGAACTCGGTGACGACGTCGTCACCCTCCCCGAGGCGCTGCGCGAGGCGGGCTACGCGACGTACATGGTCGGCAAGTGGCACCTCACCCGCGACGCCCAGATGAACGACGCCGGACGCCGCCGCTCCTGGCCCGTCCAGCGCGGCTTCGACCGCTACTACGGCACGCTGGAGGGCCTGAACAGCTTCTTCGCCCCGAACCGCCTCATCCGCGACAACAGCCCCGTCGACCTCACCGACTATCCGGACGACTACTACCTCACCGACGACCTCACCGACGAGGCCATCGGCATGATCCGCTCGCTGCGGGCGAGCGACGACCGGCCGTTCTTCCTCTACTTCGCCCACCACGCCATGCACGGCCCGCTCGGCGCCCCCGCCGCGACCCTCGCCCGCCACCGGGGCCGCTACGACGCGGGCTGGGACCACCTGCGCGAGTCCCGCTTCGCCCGGCAGATCGCGTCCGGCCTCTTCCCCGACGGCACCCGCCTGCCCCCGCGCAACCCCGAGCCGGGCCTGGACGTGCCCGCCTGGTCGGACCTTCCGGCCGAGCAGCGGTCCCTGCTCGCCCGGTACATGGAGGTCTATGCCGCGATGGTGGAGAACGTCGACCAGAACCTCGGCCGCCTCCTCGCCGCCATCGACGCCTACGGCGAACTCGACAACACGATCGTCGTGTTCACCTCCGACAACGGCGGCACGGCCGAGGGCGGCCCCGCCGGAACGCGCAGCTACTTCAGCCAGTTCGTGCACGTCGCGGGCCTGCCCGGGACCTGGGAACGGGACACCCCGCTCGACCCGGACCTCATCGGAGGCCCCCGCGCGATGGTGCACTATCCGCGCGGGTGGGGCATGGCGTCCAACACCCCGTTCCGGCTGTACAAGGGCAACACGTTCGCGGGCGGGGTGCGCGTCCCGTTCGTCCTGTCCTGGCCGGCGGGCCTGCCGCGCGGCGCGGACGACACCGGCCTGCGCACGCAGTACCAGTACGTCACCGACCTGTACCCGACGCTGCTCGACCTGGCCGGAGTGGAGCGTCCGGCGGCCCGGCAGGGCGTCCCCGTCCTCGACCTGGACGGCGCCGCCTTCACCTCGGTCGCCCGCTCGGCCGACGCCCCGAGCACGCACCCCGAGCAGTACGCCGAGTGGGGCGGCCAGCGCGGCCACTACCGCGACGGGTGGAAACTCCTCACCCTCCACGAACCGGGCACCCCGTACGACGACGGCGAATGGCAACTCTTCGACGTCACCGCCGACCCGACCGAGATTCACGACGTCTCAGCGGCGCACCCCGAGCTGACGCGCGACCTGGCCGCCGCCTGGGAGCACGCGGCCTGGCACAACACGGTCTTCCCGCTGACCGACGCGTCGGGGCGGCTGAACGTCCGGCGTCCGGCGGAGTCGGCCCTGTCCCGGCCGCTGACCCTCTATCCGGGCACCCCGACGCTGGAGCGCTACCGCTCCAGCAAGCTCATCGCCCTCCGCGACGTGGACATCGAGATCCACGCCGACCTGACGTCCGGCGAGGGCGTCCTCGTCTCCCACGGCGACCAGGGCGGCGGCTACGTCCTGTACGTGGAGGACGGCCGCCTGCGCCTGGACTGGAACGCGTACGGCACCCTGCACGAACTCGACGCGGGCCCCGTCCCGGCCGCGAGGACGCTGCTCCTGCGCCTGAAGGCGCTGCCCGAGTTCCGCTGGCACGTCTCCCTGGAGGCGGACGGCACGGAACGGGCCGCCCTGCCCGACGTCGCCATGCTCGTCGGCATGGCCCCCTGGACGGGCATCTCCATCGCGCGGGACGCCGGTGGCCCCGTCTCCTGGCCCCTCCACACCCGCCACCGCACCTTCCCCTTCACCGGCACCCTGCACCACGTCCGCTACGTCCCCGGCCCCCCGGCCCCCTACGCGCAGGGCCGCGTCCACGAAGCCACCCGCGCGGCAACGGAGATCTACGAATAACGCCGGCGCGCACCCCACAACGCCTACCGACGAGTGCGCACCTTTTGCATACTGGGCACTTCTGTCTTCCTCAGAGCCGAGGAGTGCCATGGCTTCCAGCAGCACGCCGGAGACCTCATCGGACGAGACGCCGACGAATCCCGTGGGCGCCATCCCGGTCACACCGGATAAGCCGAATACCGCTCGCATCTACGATTTCTTCCTCGGCGGCAAGGACCACTACGAGATCGACCGTCAGGCGGCCGAGAAGATCGCGACCCTGCTGCCGGACGTCCCCGAAGCCGTCAAAGCGAACCGCGCCTTCCTGCAACGCGCGGTCAGGGTCATGGCCGAGGCGGGCATCACCCAGTACCTCGACATCGGCTCGGGCCTCCCCACCGCCCGCAACCTCCACGAGGTCGCCCGCGAGGTGAACCCCGAAGCCCGCGTCGTCTACGTGGACCACGACCCCAACGTCATAGCCCACGGCCACGCCCTCCTGGCCACCGAGGAGGGCGTGGCCATGATCACCGCCGACCTCCGCGACCCCGACACCATCCTGAACGCCCCCCAGACCCAGACCCTCATCGACTTCACGAAGCCCGTGGGCCTGATCATGATCGCCGTCCTCCACTTCATCCCCGACCCAGTGGACAAGGGCAGATCAGCAGGCAAACCCCTGACCCACCTACTGGACCACTACGTAAAGGCCCTACCCCCGGGCAGCCACCTGGCCCTCACCCACGCCTGCGACGACGCCCTCCCCACCACAAAAAGCGAAGCAGCCCAAAACGTCTACAAAAACGCCACAGCCACCATCCACCCAAGATCAGCCACGGAGATCACCACCCTCTTCACGGGCCTGACCCTCCTCCCCCCGACCCCCGGCACCGCCGCCCCCCGCCCCGTCAACGTCTCCACCTGGCGCCCGACAACAGAAACCCAGCCCACAACCGCCCAGTTCCTGGGCGGAGTAGCCACCAAGCCCTAACCCACACCGGCAAGAACCCCACCAACACCAACGGCGCCACCACCCCGAAGGGCGGCAGCGCCGTTGGTCATGCGACATCGGCCCACTCTCGCACCGACCTGTTCAGCCGATGTTCGAGTAGTGCCGATCGAGTGGAGGTGGCGGGAATCGAACCCGCGTCCTTCGGTGATGAGTCAGGGCTTCTCCGGGTGCAGCCTGCTTGGCGTTTTCTCAGTCCCGGTGCTCACGCAGGCGTGTCGCCGACGGACTCAGTCGCTGTTAGGTGTTCCTACATACCCCGCGACCGGGTGTGCAGGTGGAGTCTCCTGATGATGTCAGGTCCCGGGGCGGAGACTCACCCGGGCTGACAGAGTCGCTACTCGCCTCAGGCGGCGAGAGCGAACTCGGACTGCTTCTTGTTGGCAGTTATTGGTTTGCTGTCACAGGATTTACGAGGTCACGACAGCAACCCTCGACCCGCTTCCCCTGGCTCGACCTACCGAAGTCGAAGCCGGTCACCCCCATGTTGAGTTGTCAACGTGGGCCGCCGAGGCGTCCACACGACGCGATCCTCGCCCGTTGACGGAGACGAGGACCACCGCACGAAGACGATATAGGCAGAACACCGGTGACGCCAACGTGTATTCCGAGGCCCGGAGCGCGTGACGCCCCGGTGGGCGCGAGGACGCGCCCACCGGGGCCGGGACCGGCAGGGTCGGGCCGGTCCGGATGGCAGGGCCTCCCCCGAGCCGAGGCCCTGAACTCATCACGGTGACCGGGGCCGCAACCCCCGAGCAGCGTCCCGGTCACCCGCTAAGACGCGCATGAGGGCACTTCGGGTTGCGCCGTCCCGGTAAAGACGTCGTCAAACCGTGGCGGCGTCGATCAGCGGGTCGTCGGCGTCTGCGTCTGGACGCTCGTGCCCTGGAGGAACCGGGCCGCGAGCCGCGCGGCGTCGACACGGCCCTCGACGGCGATCGCGAACGCCAGGTTCGGACGAGACCCCACGAACCACGAGACGGTCTTCTTCTTCCCGTCCTCCTCGTAGTCGACGACGGCGCCGACCCCCGACACGCTGCCGCCGACGTTCGCCGCCTTGGCCGCGCCGCTCGCCACCGACCGCCGCAGCAGCTTCTGGAGATCGGACGTCGGCGCGACGTCCAGCGGCTGCGCGGGCGGGCTCTCGGCGTCGCGCGGGTTGGTGAGGACGAACGGCGGACGCCACGTGGCGCTCTGCGCGGCCGACGCCACGACGGCCATCGCGAGCGGGCTGACGCGCAGCGGCCCCTCGCCGACCATCATCGCGGCCTTCTCGGCCTCGTTCGCCGGGGCCGGGATCGTCCCGGTGAAAGCGGGAACGGTGAGGCCCCAGTCCTTCCCGAGCCCGTACCGGGCGGCGGCGTCGGTGATGGCCTTGCCGTCGAGCCGCGAGCCGAGCTGGACGAGCGTCGTGCCGCACCCGTCGGCGAAGTTCCGTTCGAGGCTGCGCTTGGCCTGCGCGCGGTTGGTGAACGTACGGCCGGCGACGGTGACGCTGCCGGGGCATTCGGTCTCCGTCGCGCGGGTCAGCCCGGAGTGCAGCAGCGCGTCGGCCGAGACGATCCCGAACGTCAGGCCGGGCGGGTAGCTGCCCTGCATGGCGAGGTTCTTGCCGCCCGACCCCCGGTTCGCGGCGGCCAGCACCGCGCCGGTGCTCGGTTCGAGCGCGATCAGGGACGCGGGGCCCCGCAGACCGGCGAGGGCGTTGTCGGCGCGCGGCTGGAGGGTCGGGTGGAGCGTCGTCCGCACTTCCTGCGGGTCGTTGCCGGGTGCGTCCGTCTCGGGCCAGGTCGCGAGGACCTGGACGTGCTTGCCCGCCATGTCCTGCGCGACGACGCGGACGGTCGGGATGCCGGCCAGCCGCCGCTGGAGCATGAGCTGGAGCCCCGTCACCCCGATCGTGTCGCCGGGCTGGTAGGGGGCGCCGACCTGCTGGAGCGTCTCGGACGTGGCCGGGCCGAGCCGCCCGACGAGTTCGGGCGCCATCTGCGCGCCGATCTCGGGGGTGCCGGTCTGCCGCTGCACCTGCGGGATGCGCGCGAGGCGCGAGATCAGCGCGCTCTGCTCGTGCCGTTCCAGGGTGAGCAGCGGCATGAACCGCTGCGGCGGCGCCGACTCCACCCGGCCGAGCAGCCGCTCGACGTCGAGCGCGAACCCGGCCTGCTCGCGGGCGGCCTTGGCGACCTGCTCGATCGTCGTGCGGGGCTCCTTGAGCTGCCCGGGATAGACGCCGATGACGTCGGCGGAGACGCGGCGCTGCAACGATCTGCCGGACGTGTCGAGGATCTTGGCCCGTTCGGCGGGCTCGCTGACGACGGCGAGACGCTGCCCCGGCCCGAGCCGCGGATGCACGATCGACGGGTCCCAGACGATCTTCCAGCCGCCGTCGGCCCGCTTGAGCCGCATCAGGCTCGGGTACGTCCAGGGTTCGCCGTTCTCACCGAGGTCGATCTTGACGGAGAACCGGACGTCGGCCTCGTCGCCCCGTTTGGTGATCGAGGCGTTCTCGGCGCGTCCGGCGGCGTCGCGCAGTCCGAGCGAGAGCTTCATGGACGCGGCGTCGAGCTGGACGCCGACCTGCCGCAGCGCCGCCGCCACGGTGGCCCGGGACGCGCCGGTGGTGTGCTTGGCCGCCGCGTCGTACTTGCCGACCTGCCAGGCGATGAGGAAGTCGCGGACGGTCGGCAGCGCCGACGGCTCGGTGAAACAGCCCGTCGCGCCGCCCGCGACGAGCAGCCCGCAGGACGCCATCGCAAGGACGCGGCGCAGCCGCGCTCGCCTGTTCATCGACACCCTTCACCGTCTCCTGAACCGGGCCGCCGCGGCCTTGGCCATCTCGCGGTCGGCCTCCCGCTTGGCGATCGCCTGGCGCTTGTCGTACGACTTCTTACCACGAGCCAGGCCGATCTCGACCTTGGCCTTACCGTCCTTGAAGTACAGGGCGAGCGGGATGAGCGTCCACCCCGGCTCGGACGACTTGGCGATGATCTTCTGGATCTCGCGCTTGTTCAGCAGCAGCTTGCGGCGGCGGCGCGGCGCGTGGTTGGTCCAGGTGCCCTGCGTGTACTCGGGGATGTGGACGTTCTCCAGCCACACCTCGCCGTCCATGACGTGGGCGTACCCGTCGGCGAGGGAGGCACGCCCGGCGCGCAGCGCCTTCACCTCGGTGCCCATGAGCACCATGCCCGCTTCCCACTCGTCGTCGATGTGGTAGTCGTAGCGGGCCCGTTTGTTCTGGGCGATGAGCTTGCGCCCTGTCTCACGTGCCACGGAAATCCAGCCTCGGTTCTGGTCGGCGGCGGGCCGCGCGGCGGCGCGGCGTCGGTCGGCGGTGGTCCCTCCGCTCCGGACCGATCCTATGATCCGCGCGCTTCCCGCGTGAAAACGTTTCGGCCAGGACCGGCGTTCCCCGGACGCGCGGCGGGCCCCGGCCGGGCGCGGTGGCGCCCGCCGGGGCCCGTCGGGCCGCGAGGCTAGATCCGCAGGTAGCGGCGGAGGGTGAGGAACGACGCGGCGGCGCAGAGCAGCACGCCGAAGCAGATCGACACGATGATGACCCAGATCACCGTGCCCCAGCCGAGCTGGCTCGCGAACTGGATGTCCCCGGCGAGACGGTCGATGAGGAACGTCTTGCTCATCACCAGCAGCACCGAGGAGAAGAGGCCGCCGATGAGACCGGCGATGGCGCCTTCCAGGATGAACGGCATCTGGATATAGGTGTTGGACGCCCCGACGAGTCTCATGATCCCCGTCTCGCGGCGCCGGTTGAACGCCGACAGCCGGACGGTGTTGCCGACGAGCAGCACCGCCGCCACGACCTGGAACAGCGCGATGAGCAGCGCCGCCACCTGGAGCCCGTTGAGGATGCTGAAGAATCTCTTGAGGATCTCCTGCTCGTTGATCACCTGATCGACCCCGGCGCGGCCGAGCAGGGCCTGGGTGACGGCCTTGTACTCCTGCGGATTCTTCAGCCGAATCCGGAAGGAGTCCGGAATGTCGCCCTCGCGGGTGCTGTTGACGAAGCCGGGCTGGCTGGCGAAACGGTCCTTGAACCGCTTCCACGCGTCCGCCCGGCTCTCGTAATGGACGTCCGCGACCTGCGGCATCTGCTTCAGCAGCTTGTTGATCTCGTCCTTCTGCGGCTGCGTGGCGTCCTTCTTCTGGCACTGCTGGTTCGAGCTGGTCTTCGCACACAGGAAGACCGAGACCTCGATCTTGTCCGACCAGTAGTCCTTGGACGCGTTGACCTGACCGCGGATGAGCAGGCCGGTGCCGAAGAGCGCCATGGCGATGGCGACGGTGATGACGAGGGAGATGGTCATCGTCAGGTTCCGGCGGAGACCGATCCAGATCTCCTGGAAAACGAACTGTGCGCGCATTCCTCGCTGTCCTTGCTTCGCCTGTGGCCCCGCGGGCTCGTGGGGTCGGTACCGGGACGGGCCCGGCTGCTCGTGGTCGTACGACCCGCCCCGCGCCGACGGTTCAACGGCGGGGCGGGGAGGTCAGTAGGCCTGTCCGTAGACGCCGCGGGACTGGTCGCGCACGACGCGGCCGTCCTCCAGCTCGACGACGCGCTTGCGGAACGCGTCGACGATCGCGGCGTCGTGGGTGGCCATGACGACGGTCGTGCCGGTCCGGTTGATGCGGTCGAGCACCTTCATGATGCCGATCGACGTCGCCGGGTCGATGTTGCCGGTGGGCTCGTCGGCGAGCAGGATCATCGGCCGGTTCACGAACGCGCGGGCGATCGCCACGCGCTGCTGCTCGCCGCCGGACAGCTCGTCGGGCATGCGGTGCTGCTTGCCCTCCAGGCCGACCAGGTCGATGACCTCCGGCACCACCTTCTGGATGAAGCGCCGGGGCTTGCCGATCACTTCGAGGGCGAAGGCGACGTTCTCGAAGACGTTCTTGTTCGGCAGCAGCCGGAAGTCCTGGAACACGCAGCCGATGCGGCGGCGCAGGTGCGGGACCTTCCAGTTGCTGATGCGGCTGAGGTCCTTGCCCGCCACGTGCACGTGTCCCTGGGACGGCCGCTCCTCCTTGAGGATCAGGCGCAGGAACGTCGACTTCCCGGAGCCGGAGGGGCCCACCAGGAACAGGAACTCGCCCTTCTCGATGGCGACGTTCACGTGCTGGAGGGCGGGCCGGTTCTGGGTCTTGTAGACCTTGGTGACGTTGTCGAAGTGAATCACGGCTGCATCACGGCGGTTTCAGCACCATTCTTGCGAGGGACCCGCGCGGTCGTCCGCGGGAGGAGTCGCGTGTTCTGTCGGTCGTCCCCTGGGGTGGACGATGTCACGGCGTTGGCGGCCCGTCGCCCGCTGGGGCGGACGGCGGCGCGGCACGGGCCGGACGCGTCCGGCCGCCGCAGGGCGGAACGGCCGCCCCATGCGCCGGTCGACCTACCCTGGGGCGGCATCATACAGCCGACATCGCGGCCGATACGTCACCTCCAGTGGCGGGCACGAGCTACGCGGTCCGGTCCGTGCGGCCCCGGACAGCCGACTCTAGGGGGCCTGGAGCCCGGTGCCGGTGACCGGCGTGAAGAGCGTGGTCACCGGTGGGACTCCTGTGCGTCCCGGTTCGGCAAACCGAGGCGTCCCGAGCAGTGTAGGGGCGGGCTCCGACCGCCTCGACCGCTCTTCGCCCCCCAGCGTTACCGGAGGACTTTACCGCCCACCCATGACGATTGGCGCGAAACGGAGCTTAAAGTTCTGAGAGGTAGATAGTTCCCGGCCGAGAGGGGTGACCCCGTGAGCTGCGACCATCTGGTCTGCGCCCAGTGCTCCCACCCGGTGCGCGACGGACGCTGTCCGACCTGCCGAAACGCCCGCGCGGAGCTGCACGGCGACGGACCGGGGCTTCCTCCGGCGCTGGTGCTCGGGGTCCTGCTCGTCCTGCTTCTGGCCGCCCTCGTGCTGCGCGCGGTCGCGGCCTGACGGTCAGGGGTTCTTGGCGGGGCGCGGCATGTGCGCCTTGACCGGCGCGCCCGTGTGCGCGATCACATCGGCCTTCGGCTGCGGCCGGCCCGTCTTGGCGCGCCCGGGATCGGCCGCCGCGTACTGGAACGTCTCGGTCACGCTGATCTGCGTGCCCTCGACCTCGTCGTCCAGCAGGTGCGCGATCTCGCGGGTGACGGGCGGGCGCACGGGCTCGGGGGCGTTCGCGTCCTCGGCGCGGGTGACGCTGTTGCGCATCAGCGAGTACAGGACGAGCCCGCCGCCGTGCTCGGTGCGCAGCGAGAAGTAGGGGTACGGCGTCGCCACGAACACGACCTGCCGGGAGAGCTTCTTCTCGCGCGCCTTGCGGGCCTCGCGCGTCGTCTGCTTGTAGTAGCCGCTGGTGACGGGCCCCTGCTTCATGACGCGGGCCGCGATGCTGTCGGGGCCCTCGGACGCCATCGTCGCCTGGATGCCGGGCACCTCGCGCGGCCGGATCAGCACCGAGCTGTCGGTGGTGGCCAGCGGCTCGGCGTAGCCCTCGTCGTCGACGACGATCTTCGGTGCCTTGGCCTTGGGCGCCAGCACGGTGGTGAGGCTGAGCCGCCAGTCGTCGCGGACGCCCCGCTTCATGAACGCCATGAGCGCGGTCCGGGTGCTCTTGGGCTCCCCCTCGACCGTGCGCGGGACCGCCGCCACGAACCACTGCTCCCCCTCGGGGCGCAGCTTCGGCACGTACAGCCGCGGCTTGCCGTAGGTGTAGCGGCGCACGGCGTCGCCGTCGAACGCGGCCCGGCGGAACTCGGCGGCGGTGAGGACGGCCTGCCCGTCCGACACCCAGCTCAGCGCGAGACGGGAGTCGCCGGCGGCGCGCGCGACGTCCTCGGAGGCGGTGTAGGTGCGGAACTCCCGCTCGGCGACCTGCGGGGTGAGCGGCTCGGGCTCGGGTTCGGGGACGGACGGCAGCGGCGCCGGCCGCGCCTGCGACGGCGTCTCCCCCGCGCACGCGCCGAGCACGAAGGGCACCGCGAGCATCGCCGCGACGAGCACGGCCCGCTTCGGTGAGGTCTGCTGCACGCCCCGCCCCCGGCTCCAGTTCGGCGTCGGTCCTGTCGGCACCGCCGATCGGCCATTCTGCCATCCACAGGGTATTGCGGTCGCTCGGGCAGTCCCGCGACGGCGATAGGCTCGGGGACGTGGCAGGCATCGACGCGAAAGATCAGCTCAGGGAGCTCGGCTCGACCCTGGAGGGCATCGAGCAGGTGCTCGACCTTCCCGCGATGCACCGTGACATCGCCGAGCTGCGCGAGCAGTCCGCCGACCCCGAGCTGTGGAGCGACCAGGAGCGTGCCCAGGCGGTCACCCGCCGGCTGTCGTACCTGGAGAGCGAGGTGGGCCGGGTCGAGTCGCTGCGCCAGCGCCTTGAGGACGTCACCACGCTGTACGAGATGGCCGACGAGATGGACGACGCCGACACCCGCGTCGAGGCCGACACCGAGCTGGAGAACCTGCACAAGTCGGTCCAGCAGCTCGAAGTCCGCACGCTGATGCGCGGCGAGTACGACGCCCGCGAGGCGCTGGTCACCATCAACGCCCAGGCGGGCGGCGTCGACGCCGCCGACTGGGCCCTCCAGCTCCAGCGGATGTACCTGCGGTGGGCCGAGCGGCACGGCTACCCCACCGAGGTCTACGAAACGTCCTACGCCGAGGAGGCGGGCATCAAGTCCACCACCTTCTCGGTCAAAGCCCCCTACGCCTACGGCACGCTGCGCGGCGAGCACGGCACGCACCGGCTCGTGCGCATCTCCCCGTTCGACAGCCAGGCCCGCCGGCAGACGTCGTTCGCCGGGCTCGACGTCGTGCCCGTCGTCGAGCAGAGCGACCACGTCGAGATCGACGAGTCCGAGCTGCGCGTCGACGTGTACCGCTCGTCGGGGCCCGGCGGCCAGGGCGTCAACACCACCGACTCCGCCGTCCGCATCACGCACCTGCCGTCGGGCATCGTGGTCTCCTGCCAGAACGAGCGCAGCCAGCTCCAGAACAAGGCGTCGGCGATGAACGTGCTCCAGGCCAAGCTGCTGGAGCGCAAGCGCCAGGAGGAGAAGGAGGCGATGTCGGCGCTGCGGGGCGAGGGCACCAGTTCGTGGGGCACGCAGATCCGCAACTACGTCCTGCACCCGTACCAGATCGTGAAGGACCTGCGCACGGGCGTCGAGGTCGGCAACCCGTCCTCGGTGCTCGACGGTGATCTCGACGAGTTCATCGAGGCGGAGATCCGGTGGATGCGTCAGCAGGAGCAGGAGAACGCCTGACCTGCGGTACGACATAGCGGTCATTGCGATTTCTCTGGGTAATCACGCAGTAACGCTGCGATAGTGTGGGGGTCCTCGTCCGACCCTCACCCCTGGGGTCCGCATGACCGCTCGTCTCGCCCTCGCGCTGCCCGTGCCGCTGCTGCTCGCCGCGGCGTGCTCCGGCGCCGATTCCCGGCCCGGTCCGGCGATCGGCCGCGCGCAGGCCGAGCGGGTCCTCGCGCGGTACACGCTGGCGGCCGACGCCGCGGGCCGCACGCTGGACGGCACCCGCCTCGCGTCGGTGACCACGGGGCCGCAGCTCGCGATGGACCTCGCGTCGCTCAAGCTGCGCCGTGCGACGAAGAGCCCGGCGGGCGGGCTCCGCTTCGACCGCACCACCTATCTCATCCCCCGCCTGCACGGCTATCCGCGCTGGTTCGCGGTGGACGCCATGAGCAGCGGGGGCACGCAGTCCGTGCGGCACGCGCTGCTGTTCACGCAGTCCGCCGAGGGCGCGGCGTGGCTGCTGGCCGCCGATCCGCTGCCGGTGGACGGCGCCCTCAACCGCGTCGCCCTCGACACCGACGGCTTCGCCACCGCGCCGGGGCCCGAGGCGACCGGCCCGGCGATGGCGCCCGCGAGGGTCGCGGCGGCGCACGCCGCGCTGCTGACGGGCGGCGCCGAGGCTCCCGGAGCGAAGGGGATCGCGCCGGGTCCGCACACCACGCGGGCCCACCGCGCGCTGCGCGCCGGGTCGAAGAAGCTCCGCAAGCGCGGCATCCTGCTCAGTTCGGAGTTCGCCCCGCACACGACCCCGTTCTACGCGCTGCGCACCGAGGACGGCGGCGCGCTCGTCTGGTACGTCCTGCGCCAGACCGAGGCGTACGCCGCCGCGCGGGCGGGGAAGCTCTCCGTCTCCGGCGACCTGACGGGCCTCGCCCCGACCCGCGCGCCCCGCACGCGGCTGAACTCCACCGTCCTCATCCAGTACCTCGCGACCGTGCCACCCCGCGGACCGGCGACGGTCTCCGGCATCTACCGCAAAGCGGTCAGCGCCCAGGGCTCCTGACCCCGCGAACTCCGCCGGGTGCCGACCCGTTCCCGCACTTCCCGACCGCTGCGCGGAAACCGACCGGCACCCGGCGGCCCTCCCCCACCTCGCCCTTGTTTCGAACGCCACGCTCAGTCGCTCGTGGCGACGCCGACCGCCGTGGCGGTCGCGATCGCCCTTGCCGTCGGCACCGTCGTTCTCGCGCTCCTGACCTTGGAGTCGGCGCTGCGCTGGGCGTTGCCGCTCGCGGCGGTCCTGTTCGTCTACATCCCGCTGCGGGCTCACCGGCGCCTGAACCGTGTGCGCGCCGAGCTGGCCGCTTGAACACTCGACGCCGCGCCCGATCGTGCCGCCGCAGAGCCTGCCGAGAAAGTTATCCACAGGCTCCGGGGGCCGGTTGCCGAGCGGACGCGAAGTGCCGACGATGGGGACGTCGAAACTGTGACGGGGAGGTCACGATGCGTTCGCTTCGGTTCGGTGGGCGGTGGCTAGGCAGGGGTGTTGGGGAGGGTGCTCGTCGTCGCCAGGGTGCGGACGGCGCCGAGGGCGACCGAGAGGGTGGCCAGGTCGAAGCTGTCGCTCTCCCAGATCTCCTGGAGGGTCTGCTCGGCGCGCGAGGTCGCCGTCTCGTTCTTGGCCACCCAGCGGGCCAGGCGCTCCTCCTCCGGAGTACCCGGCGCGCTCGTGGCGAGCACCGAGCGGGTCAGCGTGGCGTGCGCGGCGTACAGGTCGTCGCGCAGGGCGGCACGGGCCATCGAGCGCCACCGGTCGTCGCGCGGGAGGCGGATGATCGGCTCGCGCAGGCGGGAGAGCTGGAGGCGGTCGGCGAGGTCGAAGTACACCTCGGCCACCTCCCCGACCGGCCGGTCCATGTCGTGGGCGATCGAGACGACGTCGAGGGTGGAGAACGCGGGCACCAGCATCGCGGCCCGCGCCGCCAGGTGCTCGGGCACGCCGCGCTCGGCCCAGGCGTCGCGGCGCTGCTCGTAGGCGTTGAGGTCGAGGCCGCGCAGCACGCTCGGCAGGTGCTCGCTCAGCTCCGCCGCCCCGGCGGCGAAGAAATCGATCGTCGACCGGATGTCGAACGGGGTGCGGCGGTTGTGCAGCAGCCAGCGGGCACCGCGCTCGGTGAGCTTGCGCGTCTCCAGCAGCATCGAGATCTGGGTGGAGGTGTCGACCTCGTGGTCCAGCGACTCGATCGACCGCCACAGCTCCGGCATCTCGAACACCTCGCGGGCCACCAGGTAGGCGCGGGCGATGTCCGACGGCGAGGCCCCGGTCTCCTCGTTGATCCGGAACACGAACGTGATGCCGGACGCGTTCACGAGGTCGTTCACGACGGCCGTCGTGATGATCTCGCGGCGCAGCGGGTGGCGGTCCATCGCCGCGCGGAACCGCTCGCGCAGCGGCGTCGGGAAGTAGTCCACCAGCCACGACTCCAGGTACGGGTCGTCGGGCAGATCGGAGGGGCCGAGGTCGCCGTCCAGCGAGAGCTTGGCGTAGGCGAGCAGCACCGAGAACTCCGGCCCGGTGAGCCCCTGTCCGGCCTGGCGGCGCTCGGAGAGGGCCTTGTCGTCGGGCAGGAACTCCAGCCGCCGCTTCAGGCGTCCGGTGCGCTCCAGGCGGCGCATCTTGCGGGTGTGCACGTGCAGCATCGCGGGCGCCTGCTCGCGGGCCGCCGCGAGCACCACGTTCTGCGCGTAGTTGTCGCGCAGGACGAGCGCGCCGACCTCGTCGGTCATCGCGTCGAGCAGGGCGTCGCGCTGTTCGCGGGCGAGGCCGCCGTCGCGCACCACCTGGTCGAGCAGGATCTTGATGTTCACCTCGTGGTCGGAGGTGTCCACGCCCGCCGAGTTGTCGATGAAGTCGGTGTTGATCAGCCCGCCGTCGCGGGCGAACTCGATCCGGCCGAGCTGCGTCAGGCCGAGGTTGCCGCCCTCACCGACGACCTTGCAGCGCAGCTCGGCGCCGTCCACGCGGACGGCGTCGTTCGCCTTGTCGCCCACCTCGGCGTTGTTCTCGGAGGCGGCCTTGACGTACGTGCCGATGCCGCCGTTCCAGAGCAGGTCCACGGGGGCGGTGAGCGCCGCCCGGATCAGCTCGAACGGGGTCAGGGCGTGCACGCCGTCGGGCAGGCCGAGCGCGGCGCGCACCTCGGGCGTGATCCTGATCGACTTGGCGTCGCGCGGGTACACGCCGCCGCCCTTGGAGATCACCGACGCGTCGTAGTCGGCCCACGAGCTACGCGGCAGCGCGAACATCCGCCGTCGCTCGGCGAACGACGCGGCCGGGTCGGGATCGGGGTCGAGGAAGACGTGCCGGTGGTCGAACGCTGCCACGAGCCTGATGTGCTCCGACAGCAGCATCCCGTTGCCGAACACGTCGCCCGACATGTCCCCGATGCCGACGACGGTGAAGTCCTCGGTCTGCACGTCGGTGCCCAGCGACCGGAAGTGGTACTTCACCGACTCCCAGGCGCCGCGCGCCGTGATGCCCATCGCCTTGTGGTCGTAGCCGACCGAGCCGCCGGAGGCGAACGCGTCGCCGAGCCAGAAGCCGTACTCGGCGGCCACCCCGTTCGCGATGTCGGAGAACGTCGCGGTGCCCTTGTCGGCCGCGACGACGAGGTAGGTGTCGTCGCCGTCGTGACGGACGACGTCGGCGGGCGGCACGACCTTGCCGTCCACCAGGTTGTCGGTGATGTCCAGCAGGCCGGAGATGAAATCCGTGTAGCAGGCGATCCCGGCCTGCATGAACGCCTCGCGGTCGCTCGCGGGCGGAAGCTGCTTGCCGACGAACCCGCCCTTGGCCCCGGCCGGGACGATCACGGTGTTCTTGACGGCCTGCGCCTTGACCAGCCCGAGGATCTCGGTGCGGAAGTCCTCCAGCCGGTCCGACCAGCGCAGCCCGCCGCGCGCCACCGACCCGTACCGCAGGTGCACGCCCTCAACCTTCGGGGAGTACACGTACACCTCGTAGCGGGGCAGCGGCTGCGGCAGGTCGGGGATGGCCTGCGGGTCGAACTTCAGCGACAGGTACGGCTTGCGCTGGTAGTGGTTGGTGCGCAGGGTCGCCTTGATCATCGCGAGGTAGGCGCGCAGGATGCGGTCCTCGTCGAGGCTGGCGACCTCGTCCAGCTTGCCGGTCAGCTCCTCGGAGATGCCGAGGCTGCGCTCGGCCTCGCCGTCGGCCAGCTTCGGGTCCAGGCGGCTCTCCCAGAGCCGGATCAGCAGCCGGGTGATGCCCGCGTTCCGCAGCAGCACCTGCTCGATGTACCGCTTGGAGAAGGACGTGCCCGTCTGCCGCAGGTACAGCGCGTAGGCGCGCAGCACCATCGTCTGCCGCCAGTCCAGGCCGGTGTGCAGCACCAGGGCGTTGAAGCCGTCGTTCTCGATGTCACCGCGCCACAGCGCCGAGAACGCGTCCTGGAAGAGCCCCTTCAGCGAGTCCTCCGGGACGCCCTCGGGCGGCGCGTACCGCAGGCCCAGGTCGTAGATCCAGGCGTGGTCGCGTTCGAGCGGCTGGATCTTGTAGGGCCGTTCGTCGATGACCTCGACGCCCATGTTCTGGAGCAGCGGCAGGATGCGCGACAGGTAGATCGGCTCGCCCAGCCGGTAGATCTTCAGCCTGCGGACGCCGGGTTCGGCTCCGGCGGGCTCCCACAGGTCGATGGCGGTGTCGTCGTCGGCCTCGCCCGCGCCGTCGGCGAGCGCGTCGATGCGCAGCAGGTCGCCGACGGCGACGGCGGCGGTGAAGTCGGCCTTGTATCCCTCGGGGAACGCGTCGCCGTAGCGCTCGATGAGCGTGGCGGCGCGGTCCTCGTCGCACTCGTCCGTGATCGCGTCGGCGAGGAAGTCGGCCCAGGAGCGGGTGGCGTTGGCCAGCCGCAGCTCCAGCGCCTCGGCGTCGACGTCGGGCAGGGGCTGCCCGCGCTCCACCCGCACCACCACGTGCAGCCGCGCCACGAACGACTCGCTGACGTTGGCGCTGTAGTCGACGTTCACGCCGTCGAACGCGGCGCGCAGGATGTCCTGCACGCGCAGCCTGACCTTCGTCGTGTAGCGGTCGCGCGGCAGGTAGACCATGCACGACATGAACCGGCCGTACAGGTCCTTGCGCAGGAACAGTTTGAGCTGGCGGCGCTCGCGCAGCCGCAGCACGCCGAGCGCGATGTGCAGCAGGTCGTCGGCCGAGGTCTGGAACAGCTCGTCGCGCGGGTAGGTCTCCAGGATCTCCACGAGGTCCTGGCCGTCGTAGCTGTCGGCGGTGAAGCCCGCCTTCTCCAGCACGGTGTCGAGCTTGCGCTTGAGCACCGGCACGTGCCCGATCGACTCGCTGTACGCGACGTGGGTGAACAGGCCGAGGAAGCGCCGCTCACCGATGACGGCGCCGTCCGCGTCGAAGGTCTTGACGCCGATGTAGTCGAGGTAGACCGGCTTGTGCACGGTCGAGCGCGAGTTCGCCTTGGTGATGACGAGCAGGTGCTTCTCGGTCGCCCGCTTGCGCACCTCGGGCGGCAGCGCCGCGAAGCTGCGCGACTCGGTCTTGTCGTCGCGCAGGATGCCCAGGCCGGTGCCCGCGACGGGCCGCAGGACGGTCTGGTCGTCCGAGAGCAGGTAGTCGCGGGCCCCGAGGAAGGTGAAGTGGCTCGCGCCGAGCCAGTCGAGCAGTTCGACGCCCTCGGCCAGTTCGCCGTCGGGCAGCGGCGGGGGCTCGTCCCGGATGCCCCGCGCGATCGTCAGGGCGCGCTCGCGCATCTTGGTCTCGTCCTCGAAGGCGACGCGGACGTCGCCCAGGACGCGGCGCAGGTCGCGTTCGAGGTCGTCGATCTTGGCCCGGTCGGGGACTCGGCCCACCTCGACGTGAATCCACGACTCGTCGAGGTCGGTGGGGCTGTCGAGCTTGCCGCGGAAGGCCCGCAGGTGACCGGCGATGTCACGGTCCACACCGAGCAGGGGGTGCACGGTCAGGTGGTTGACGAGCCGGTGCCGGCTCAGCTCCATCGTGACCGAGTCGACGAGGAAGGGCATGTCGTCGGTGACGACCTGCACGATGGTGCGGCCCGGGTCCCAGCCGTCCTCCTCGACGGTCGGGTTGAACACGCGGACCTTCGCGCGGCCCTGCGGCCGCTCGGCGCCGAGCCGCCGGTGCGCCATCGCCGGGCCGAACACCTCTTCGGGCGTGCGGCGGGTGAGGTCGTCGGGGGCGACGTTGCGGTAGTAGAGCCGCAGGTATCCGAGGGTCTCCGCCAGGTCGCCGTCGCCGCCCTGCGCCGCGACGTACGCCTGCGCGGCCCTCCTGAGCAGATCGTCCTTGGCCTGGTCGAGCTCGCCGCCCATCAACACCCAACTCCTCGCAGAACCGTCGTCACCCCGTCGTGACGCCGCTCACGCCGCCAGCGTAGCCAGGAACCGGTCCAAAGCCGACTCCCGCCCCGCCCGACGTGGCGCCTACCACCTTGCCAGCCCGCCACCGTTCCCACCGCCGAACCGGCCAACCCCGACTACCCGGACGACGGCCGCACCCGCCCGGTCCCCAGGCGCGGCGCCGGAAAGCCGTCCCCGGCGCCTGACGACCGGATCGCGGTGCCGCCGCAGCGTCGCGCAGCGGGGTCGGGCGCCCGTGTTGGTGGTGCCTGGCGGCCGGATCGCGGTGCGGCCGCGGCGTCGCGCGGCGGGGTCAGGCGCCCGTATGCCGGTGCCTGGCGGCCGGATCGCGGTGCTTGCCGCGGCGTCGCGCGGCGGGGTCAGGCGCCCGTGTTGCCGGTGCCCGAGCCCGGCTCGCCCGGGCCCGGGCCGGGGTCGGGGGGCGGTTCGGTGTTGCCGGGCGGCGTGGGTTCGGCAGGGGGCGTGGTCGGCGCGGTCGGGCCGGGCGTCGTCGGCCGGGCCGTGGGCGTCGCGGGCGGCTTGGGAGGGGCGCTCGTCTCCTGCGGCGCCGTCGGCGAGTCCGACGGGGCGGGCGAGTCGGACGGCGTCGGCCCGTAGCCCGGCGGGGCCTGCGGGGCGGTGGCCTCCGGCGCCACGCCGCTGCGCCTGGGCCGGGGCTCGTAGGTGCTCGACGGCGACTCGGACGTGCCCGGGTCGGTGACGCGGGTCGAGGAGGCGCTCTTCTCCGGGCCGGTGAGCGCCATGATCACGAACGTGACGCCCACCGCGAGGACGAGCGCGCCCGCCGCCGCGACGGCACCCATCCGCTGCCCGGAACGGCTCAGCGCGGCGGGCAGCAGGGCCGGGCGCCGGCGCGCCGCCGTTCCGCCCGTCCCGGCGGACGGCGCCGTGCTGGTCGCCGCGACGCCCGCGAGCGGCAGGAGGTCACCGGTGACCCCGGGACCGTCCATGACGTCGGTGTAACCGGGGTCGGTCCACTCGGCGGCGTGCGCGCTGCCCGCCGCGAGCATCGCCACGTCGTCGTCCGCGTAGTCCGGGACGGCCGGAACGTCGCCGGTGCCGAGCGTCCGCATGAGGACCTGCGCGGCACTCGGCCGGCGGGCGGGCTCCTTGTCGAGGCACTCGGCGAGCAGGTCGCGCAGCGGGCCGGTGAGCCCGTGCAGGTCGGGCTCCTCGTGCAGCACCCGGTTGATCACGGCGTGGATGGAGTCCTGCCCGAACGGCGGTTCGCCCGTCGCGGCGTAGGTGAGCGTGGCCGCCCAGCAGAAGACGTCGGCGGCGGTGCCGATCTCCTCGCCCTTGATCTGCTCGGGCGCCATGTAGGACGGCGTGCCGATGACGCGGCTGGTGAGCGTGGTCGTGCCGCTGATGGCGCGGGCGACGCCGAAGTCGATGACGCGCGGCCCGTCCGGGCCGATGAGCACGTTGTGGGGCTTGAGGTCGCGGTGCACGATGCGGCCCTGGTGGATCGCGGCGAGCGCCGTCGCGGTGCCGACCGCCAGCCGCTCCAGCGCGGCGCCCGACAGCGGCCCCTCGTCCTGCACGAGCTGGTTGAGGGAGGGGCCGGGCACGTACTCGCTGACGATGTAGGGCCGGTCGCCGTCGACGTCGGCGTCGATCACCTGCGCGGTGCAGAAGGACGCGACGCGCTTGGCGACGTCGAGTTCGCGCAGGAAGCGCGCGCGGGCCTTGTCGTCGGCGGTGAGGTCGGCGTGCAGCAGCTTCACCGCGTAGCGGGGTGCGTCGGCGGCGGGCTCGGCGTCGTCCGGGTCGGCCGGGGCGCCGAGGAACACGGCGCCCTGCCCGCCCTCACCGACGCGGCCGAGCAGCACGTACGGGCCCAGCCGGTCAGGGTCGCCCGATCGCAGCGCCCCAAGCTTCATGCTTCGACCGTCTCCTTCGCTGAGTCGTGACGTGACCAGCCTGTCACGCCGGACGGCCGCCGTCGCCCCGGTCGGGTCGATCGCCCGGCATTTCGCCGCGCCGGGCGTGGCGCGCCCGCCCGGAACGATGGACCCCCTCGTTGTGAGACGCGGGCCTCACGGGGATGGTTGACCCGGTCCGGGGAGGAACGGTCGATTCGCCGGGCGGTGGCCGTTCGCGATCTTTGTCCGGTCCGATCGTAGCCGCGACCCCGGCGTGCAACACCCCCCAACTACTGACAACATGCGACATTTCTGCAGGTCAACACGCCTTTTCCGGACGATTGACGAGTGTTACGACGACGACACGGGTAGATCGTCACGTGGATGATCTTGTAAGGAGGTACGACGCGTATGTCCATCCCCTTAAAGGCCGCCTGCGGTGCGGCGACGGTCACGCTGGCGATCGCGTCCGGCGCGGCCACGGCACAGGCCGCACCGGAGCGGCCGGAGCGACCGGTCGCCGCGCACGCGGTGAAGCAGAAGACTCCACGTCCGGCCGCACAGAGCAAGACCGCCAAGACCAAGAGCACGTCGGCGCGCAACGCGCAGCGCCTCGCGGCCCTGCAACAGGCCGTCCGCAAGAAACGCAAGGCCATGACGGCCAAATGGGATCGCCGCGCGCAACGCGCGGTGACGTTCGCACTCGCACAACGCGGCAAACCGTACCGATGGGGTGGTACCGGCAGCGGCGGATTCGACTGCTCGGGCCTGGTGCAACAGGCATGGAAACGCGCCGGAGTCGGCATTCCGCGCGTCACCAACGACCAGTACGCCAAGATCCGCGACCGCGTCGCGAAGAAGAACCTGCGCGCGGGTGACCTGGTGTTCTTCAACCGGCTCGGTCACGTCGGACTCTACCTGGGCGACAACACGTTCATCCATTCGCCACGCCCGGGCAGGACGGTCACGAAGGAGAAGATGACCGGCTACTACACGCGCAACTACGTGGGAGCCGTACGGCCCGCCTGGACGAAACTGCCGGCCGTGCCCACCTCGCTCGACGGCTGATCCGCCATCATGGCGGCATGACCACGCTCGACGGCCGCCACGTCTACACGCGCGCCGACCTCATGTCCGTATACGGCATCGGGCTCAGCACGCTGGAGAAGTGGTACCGCGAACGTGCCCGCAACGGGCATCCGGCGGCCGCCGGGACGTCCGGCGGACGCCTGGTCTGGGACGCCGCGGAGTGGGACGGCTGGTACGCGACACGGCGGGACGCCCGTTCCCCGGGCGTCCCGCCGGGGCTCGCCGCCCGGCGGGACCTCGCCGACCGGCACGGCTTAAGCACGCACCGGCTCAAGGAGCTGTGGGCCGACCGCGCCCGCAACGGCCATCCCGAACCCGCCCATCGGCACGGCAAGGCCCTGTACTGGGACGAAGCCGAATGGAACACCTGGTACACGGCGCTGCACGCGCCACCCGCCGCACCGGACGACCTCGTGACGCTCGCCGAGGCCGCCCGCATCCTCGGGCTCGCCCCGACGAGCGTCACCGTGTACCCGAGCCGTCCGCCGCGCGGCTGGCCCGAGCCCGCGCGCGTCGAGCCGCTCGGCGGCGGACGCGTCCGCCGCCTCTACCGGCGCCGCGACATCGACGCCTACGCCGCTACACGCCGGGCGTGAAGTACGCCAGCGACTCGGGGTTCGCCATCGAGTCGGGGTTGGCGGCCCGCTCGACGGGCGTGCCCTGGAGGATCTTGCGCACCGGCACCTCCAGCTTCTTGCCCGACAGCGTGCGCGGGACGCCCGGGACGACGTGGATCGCGTCGGGCACGTGCCGGGGCGACAGCGCGTCCCGCAGCGCGCGGCGCAGCCGGGCGGCCAGGTCGTCGGTCAGCTCCCGGCCGGGCGTGAGCTGCACGTACAGCAGCAGGCGGCCTTCCTGTCCCAGCCGTCCGGTGTCGATGACGAGGCTGTCGGCGATCTCGTCGAACGCCTCGACGACGCGGTAGAAGTCGGCCGTGCCCATCCGGACGCCGCCGCGGTTGAGCGTCGAGTCGGAGCGGCCGTAGATGACGCAGCCGCCGTCGGGCAGCACCTTGATCCAGTCGCCGTGCCGCCATACGCCGGGATAGGTGTCGAAGTACGACTCGCGGTACCGGGCGTCGTCCGGGTCGTTCCAGAACGAGACGGGCATCGACGGCATCGGCTCGGTGATGACCAGTTCGCCGACCTCGTCCAGGACGGGGTTCCCGGCGTCGTCGAACGCCTCGACGCGCGCGCCGAGGCCGCGGCACTGGATGACGCCCGCCCGCAGCGGCAGCAGCGGCGAGGGCCCGACGAAGCCGGTGCACAGGTCGGTGCCACCGGAGAACGAGCCGAGCAGCAGGTCCGAGCCGACCGCGTCGTACACCCAGGCGAAGCCCTCGGGCGGCAGCGGGGAGCCGGTCGAGCCGATGCCGCGCAGCCGCGACAGGTCGTGTTGTTCGCCGGGGCGGCGGCCCTCCTTGCGCGACGCCATCAGGTAGGGCGCGCCGACGCCGAGGTAGGTGACGCCCTCCTGTTCGGCCAGCGCCCACAGGTCGAGCGGGGCGCCGTCGTACAGGACGACGGTGGCGCCGACGAGCAGGCCGCCCATCAGGTAGTTCCACATCATCCAGCCGGTCGTGGTGTACCAGAGGAAGACGTCGCCGGGGCCGAGGTCCTGGTGGAAGGACAGCGCCTTGAGGTGTTCCAGGACGATGCCGCCGTGGCCGTGCACGATCGGCTTGGGCAGCCCCGTGGTGCCGGAGGAGTACACGACCCAGAGCGGATGGTCGAACGCGACCCGCGCGAACGCGAGGTCTTCGCCGGGCACGGGCAGGTCGGCGTAGGACAGGCCCGCGCGCAGCCCGTCCGGCGCGGCGGCCGGGTCGAGGTAGGGGACGAGGACGGTCGTGCCGACGGACGGCAGCGCGGCCTCGATCTCGGCTACGGTGGCGCGGCGGTCGAACCGCTTGCCGTTGTAGGCGTATCCGTCGACCGCGATCAGGACTTTGGGCTCGATCTGCGCGAACCGGTCGATCACCGAGGACGATCCGAAGTCGGGCGAGCACGACGTCCAGATCGCGCCGAGGGACGCGCAGGCCAGGAAGCAGATCAGCGCCTCGGGGATGTTCGGGAGGTATCCGGCGACCCGGTCGCCCTCGCCGACGCCCCGCGCGCGCAGTCCCGCGCGGATCTCCGCGACGTGCAGGGCCAGTTCGCCCCAGGTCAGCACGCGGTGCCCGCCAGCCTCGGACCGGAAGACCACGGCGGTCTCGTCCGGGTGCTCGCCGGCGCGGCGCAGCGCCGTCGCGGCGTAGTTCAGCGTGGCGCCGGGGAACCAGCGCAGGCCGTCCACCGGCATCGGGCCGCCCGTGCGGACGGGGCCGTCGCCGCGGCGGCCCACGACGTCGAAGTACGACCAGATCGCGTCCCAGAACGCGTCGACCTCGCGGACCGACCAGCTCCACAGCTCGTCGTAGGACTCGGTGAGGATGCCGCGATCCCAGAGCCAGTGCTGGAAGTGCGTCGCGCGGGCGTTGGCGACGACGGCGTCGGTCGGCTCCCAGAGCGGGGTCTCCCGCGACACCTCGGACATAGTGCACCCCTCCCCGGCGCGCTGCGTCGCGCGACCCGTCCAATATCGAACGCCGAGGCCGCCGGGCGCAACCCGGCGATCATGCAGAAGCGCTCGTCAGAGGCGTGTGACGGTCCGGACGGCGGTCAGCAGCGCGTCGGTGGCGGCCAGGGTCGGCAGCACCTCGTCGGCGCCGGCGGCCCGCAGCTCGGCGGCGGTGGCGCTGCCCGTCGCGACCGCGATGACGGGCGTCCGCGCGATCTTGGCGGCCTGCACGTCGCGGGGCGAGTCGGCGATGTAGACGGTGGCGTCCTCGGTGAACCGGGCGCCGTGCTTGGCGGCCGTCCGCGTGCGCGCGACCTCCAGCAGCGACGCCTTGCTGTAGACGCCGTTCTCGTAGCCGCCGGTGTCGAGGTCGAGCGGACCGGCCAGGCCCAGCTCGGTGAGCTTCAGTTCCGCGTTCGGCTGGAGCGATCCGGTCAGGACCGACTGGACGGTGCCGGGCTCGCGGGCCAGCGCGTCCAGCGCCTCGCGCGCACCGGCCAGCACCCGTCCGTACGCGCGCAGCTCCGCGCGGCGGGCGGCGAACGCGCGGACGAGCGCGTCCATGAACGCCGGCAGGTGGTCGTCGGTGGTGACGATGTCGTTGAACGCGAGCGTCTCGAAGATGATCTCCGACTCGGTGCGGCCGGGCGTCGGGGCGAGCCGCACGAGCTGCCGCCCGGTCGTGGCCCGGAACGCGTCCGCGTACGCCTCGCGGGTCACGCGCCCGACGTCCACCAGCGTGTGGTCGACGTTCCACAGCACCAGCCGGTTCGGCGTCGTCATTCCACATCCCAGCGCGGTCGGAGGGGGCTCGGGCGTGCTCATCGTGGTGGGTTCCGGCGCGCACCGCAAGCGGAGTTATCCACAGGCCCGGCCGGAGTCGCGCACGCGGGAGTTCTGTGTCGCAGGATGGGCGGGAGCCGGTCCGGATGGGGCGGTCAGGGTCTCAACCCATGTGGGGGTAGCGGTGATGCGTCGGTGGCACGAGTGTCTCCTTGATGGCGCGCACGTTGACCCAGCGGGTCAGGTTGAACAGCGAGCCCGCCTTGTCGTTGGTGCCGCTGGCGCGGGCGCCGCCGAACGGCTGCTGGCCGACCACGGCACCGGTCGGCTTGTCGTTGACGTAGAAGTTCCCGGCCGCGAAGCGCAGCCGCTCCTGCGTCTGCGCGATCGCCGCGCGGTCCCGCCCGATGACGGCGCCCGTCAGGCCGTACGGGGCAGCCCCCTCCATCTGGTCGAGCATGGCGAGGTAGTCGCCGTCGTCGTAGACGTGGACGGCGAGGATCGGGCCGAAGTACTCGGTGGTGAAGATCTCATCGCCGGGGTCGCGGCCCTCCAGCACCGTCGGCCGCACGAACCACCCCGCGGAGTCGTCCCGGGTGCCCCCGGCCAGCACCGTGATCGAGTCGGTGGCGCGGGCGCGGTCCAGGGCGGCGCCGAGCTTGGCGAAGGCCCGCTCGTCGATGACGGCGCCCATGAACGCCGACAGGTCGGTGGCGACGTCGTCCATCGTCAGCGACTCGACCTCGGCGAGGAAGTCGTCGCGCATCACCGACCACAGCGAGCGCGGAACGTAGGCGCGGGAGGCCGCCGAGCACTTCTGGCCCTGGTACTCGAACGCGCCGCGGATCAGCGCCGTGCGCAGCACGTCCACGTCGGCCGAGGGGTGCGCGACGACGAAGTCCTTGCCGCCCGTCTCCCCCACCACGCGGGGGTAGCCGTGGTAGCCCCCGATGTTCTCGCCGACCGTGCGCCACAGGTGCTGGAACGTGGGCGTGGAGCCGGTGAAGTGGATGCCCGCGAGGGCCGGGTGGCCGAGCGCGACGTCGGAGACGGCCGTCCCGTCGCCGGTCACCATGTTGATCACGCCGGGGGGCAGCCCGGCCTCTTCCAGGACGCGCATGATGTGGTGCGCCGCGAACTGCTGCGTCGGCGACGGCTTCCACACCACGACGTTGCCCATCAGCGCGGGCGCGGTGGGCAGGTTCCCGGCGATCGCGGTGAAGTTGAACGGGGTGATCGCGAGCATGAAGCCCTCCAGGGGCCGGTACTCCATCCGGTTCCACACCCCGGGCGAGGAGATCGGCTGCTCGCGGTACAGGCGCCGGGCGTAGCTCACGTTGAAGCGCCAGAAGTCGATCAGCTCGCAGGCCGAGTCGATCTCCGCCTGCTGCACCGACTTGGACTGGCCGAGGATCGTCGCGCCGTTGAGCGTCGGCCGCCACGGCCCGGCCAGCAGGTCGGCCGCGCGCAGGAAGATCGCGGCCCGGTCGTCCAGCGAGAGCGCGCGCCACGCGGCGGCGGCGCCCAGCGCGGCGTCGATCGCGTCACGCACGTCGCGATCGGTGGCGTTGCCGAGCGTGCCGAGCACCTTGGCGCGCGCGTGCGGCTGCACGACCTCGACGGGGTCGCCGCCGCCCAGCCGCCGCTCCCCGCCGATCGCCATCGTGAGGTCGAGCCCGAGCCCGGCCAGCCGGTCGATCTCCACCCGCAACGCCTGCCGCTCCGCGCTCCCCGGCGCGTACCCCAGCACGGGCTCGTTCACGGGCGGCGGCACTTCGGTGACGGCATCCATATCCGCCCCCTACCCGCCTTCCCCGGGGCGAGACACCCGCTTCCCGGCGATCTTCCGGCGCGGCGCGGCCACGGTGCGCGCGATCAGGGGCCGAGCAGGTGGGCGAGTTCCTGGGTGGCGTACCAGAGGAGGTCGTGGCCCTCCGCGCCGTCGACGGTGAACGCGGCGTCGTCGTCGCCGGAGTCGGCGGCGGGCAGGGCCGCCACGGCCGCGCGGACGTCGTCCTCGGCGGCGGCCTCGTCGACGTGGCCCGAGGCGATCCGCCGCCACGGAACCGCGCCGGTCAGCTCGACCGCGGCGCGGCCGGGGCCGTCCAGTTCCGCGTGGCCGGACGGGCGGGCGACGTCGGTCTCGGGCATCTCGGCGGCGAGCACCACGCGGCGCGGCGGCGCCGCCGGGTCGGCCGCGAGCAGCCGCAGGGAGGCGCGGGCCGCCGCCGACATGGCGGCGTACTCCAGCTCCTCCTCGTCGCCCCCGGCGTACCACTCGCGCAGGTCGGGCGTGACCGCGTACGCGGTGAGCGGGGCGGGGCCGGCCTCGCGGGCCGCGTGGACGGCGGCGAGGGCGGTCAGCGTGGACGGAAGATATACGCGCATGTCGTCCGGCAGCCTATGCGGTGAGCAGGCCGAGGTCGCGCAGCGCCGCCTCGGTGGCGCCGGGTTCGGTGTGGTGCACCCCGTGCAGGCCCACGCTCTCGGCGGCGCGGATGTTGTGGACGATGTCGTCGATGAACACGCACTCGCCCGGCTCCAGGCCCAGCCGCTCCACCGCGAGCCGGAAGATCTCCGCGTCGGGTTTGCGCATCCCGACCTCGCACGAGATCACCACGTCGTCGAACAGGTCCGCGAACAGGTGCCGGGGGTAGTCGTTGCCCCACGAGTTGGAGAGCAGCGCCGTGCGCACACCGCGCGCACGCGCCCGCCGCAGCGTCGCGTACATCGGCTCCACCGGCGCGAACCCGGCGAACATGCGGGAGATCAGTCCCGCCGGGGCGACCGGGCCGCCGTCCACGGTCGTCAGTTCGGCCGCCAGCAGCCGCTCGAACTCGTCCGTCGCGAGCGAGCCGTCCTCCAGCCCGTGGATGGGGTTGAAGGCACCGCCGTCGTACGCCTGTTCCACCCAGGCCCGCATCACGGCCTTGTACCGGACGGCGTCGATCCCGTCCCGCTCCAGCCACAGGGCCACGGCGTCGCGCAGCGGCGACGTGAGCACCCCGCCCCAGTCGGTGATCACGGCTTTGGGGGTCATCCGACGATGGTAACCCCGCCCCGAACACCGTTCGGCCTCGGAGGGCCCGGTGTTCCGGAGGAGCGAAGAGACGGGCCCGGACCCCGGGTGCGGGCTCCGGGGGCCGGGCCGTCGTCAGGCGGTGCGGAGGCGCTGCAAGGCTTCGCGGACTCCGCCGTCGGCTTCCTCCAGGGCCGTGGTGGCGCGCGCCGCCGGCACCTCACCGAGCAGCGAGACGAGCGCGACGCGGGTGTTCCCCCCCGCTTCGTTCAGCGCCGCCTCACAGGTCGCGGCGTCCATGCCGGTCGCCTCGGTGAGGATGCGGACGAGCCGCGTCCGCAGCTTGGAGTTCAGCGCGTTCACGCTGACCATCAGGTTGGAGTACGTCCGCCCGAGGCGGACCATCAACGTGGTCGAGAACGAGTTGAGCACCAGCTTCGTCGCCGTGCCCGCCTTCATCCGGGTCGAACCGCTGATCACCTCCGGTCCGGTGGCGAGTCCGATGTGGACGTCCACATCGCCGCCGTGCGGCGTGTGCGGATTGCAGCTGATCAGTGCCGTGCGCGCGCCCCGCGCCGCCGAGGCGCGCAGCGCCCCGAGGACGTACGGCGTCCTGCCGCTGGCGGCGATGCCGATGGCGATGTCGCCGCACGCGACGTCGGCGGCGTCGCGGGCGCCGAGGTCGGCGTCGTCCTCCACGTCCGAGACGGCCTGCTGGAGCGCGCCCGGGCCGCCCGCGTGATGCGCGACGACCCGGCCCCAGACGCCGAAGGTCGGCGGGAGCTCGGCCGCGTCGATGACCGCGAGCCGACCGGACGTGCCGGCGCCGAAGTAGTGCACCCGCCCTCCCCGGCGCAGCGACTCCACGGCGAGATCGACCAGTTCGGCGACCTGGGGCAGCACGGCGGCCACCACGAGCGGCACCGTCACGTCCTCGGAGTTGATCATGCGTAGGACGTCGAGTGTGGGCAGAGTGTCGAGGTCGAGGGTCCGCGGGTTGCGGCCCTCGGTGGGCAGGTCGACGTCGATCACCGGCGCCTCCGGTCAGGTCTCACGGTCCGCCCGCGGACCGCCTCGAACGTGGCCTCCAGGGCATCACGGGTCGAGCCGAACGTACGCTGCGCGACGCCGACGAAAACGCAGTCGACGACGGTGAGCTGTGCCAGCCGGCTCGCGGTCGCCCCCGAACGGAACGTGGTCTCACGCGCGGCGGTCGTCAGCACGAGATCGGCCGCCTCCGCGATCGGGGACTTCGGGAAGTTCGTCAGTGCGACGGTGGTGACGCCGCGCTGCGCCGCCACCGCCAGGGCGTCCATGGTCTCCACCGTGGAACCGGTGTGGGAGATGCCGACCGCCACGTCGCCGGGCCCGAGCACGGCGGCGCTGGTCAGCATGATGTGCGCGTCGGACCAGGCGCTGCACACCCGTCCGATGCGGTGCAGCTTCTGCTGGAAGTCCAGCGCGACGAACGCGCTGGCCCCGACGCCGTAGACGTCGACGCGGTCGGCGCCGACGATGGCGTCGACGACCTGCTCCAGCATCTTGATGTCGAGCTGGGAGGCGGTCTCCTCGACGGCGCGCGCGTCGGCGAAGGTGACCTTCTCCACGATCTGTTCCAGGGAGTCGTCGGGACTGATGTCCGAGCCGATGACCCGTCCGCCGCTCGCGCTCTGCGCGCGGCCCGCCTCAGTGGCGAGGGTCAGCCGGAGCTCGGGGTAACCATGGAAGCCGATCGCCCGGCAGAACCTGATGACCGTGGTCTCCGAGGTTCCGCACGTCTGGGCGAGTTCGGTGATGGTCGAGTTCGCGACCCCCTCGGGGTCGTCGATCACGCGTTGAGCGACGCGTCGCTCGGCGGGGGGCAGCGAGGGCAGCAGAGAACGCACCCGCACCACAGTGCTCAGCGGTGTCATCTCCTTGGCCACCGCGTCACCTGCGGGCGCGCCCGCCTCCCCTGTCGCACTCCCCGGCTCTGTGCCGGTGGGTTTCCTCATGGAAGAAATTTTCTTACTTGTCGGATGTCACGTCAACGGTAGAAAAGGCTACGGTCGCCATGTGTTGACCCATTTGGCCGGTCCTTTCGTGATCGGCATCGACGCGGGTGGCACGAAGACCCGCTGTGTCGTACTCACGCTCGGAGGCGCCCTGGCCGGGACCGGCACCGGTCCGGGGGCCAACCCCAACTCCGGGGGCGACACCGCGGGGGCCCTCGGTACGGCCCTGCGGGAGGCGCTCGGAACCCTCGACCGTAACCATGTCCTCGGGGGCGTCTTCGGAATCGCCGGAGCCGGATCGGCCGGACGCCCCGCCGCAGTCGCCGCCGCACGGCAGGCGTGGCAGGCCGCCGGACTGCGCGGCTCCCCCGCGGTGGTCACCGACATCGCCGTCGCGTTCGCGGCCGGGACGTCGGCGCCCAAGGGCATCGTCGTCTTCTCCGGTACCGGCGCGGGCGCCGCCGTCATCAACGACGGGGCCATCGTACGCCGCGCCGACGGCTACGGCTGGCTCGTCGGCGACGAGGGCTCGGCGGTGTGGCTCGGGCAGAAGGCCGTGCGGGCGGCGCTGGCCGCCTACGACGGCCGGGGATCGCCCACCGTGCTCACCGAGTCGGTCCCCCGGGCGCTGCTGCCGCCGGGCATCACCGCCGAGCTGGAGGCGTCCCGGTGCCGACACCGCCAGCGGCGGACCTTCGCGATGGCGGGCGCGTCCCCGGCGGCACTGCGCGGGGGGACGGCCGTCCTGGAACACCGCCTGGCCGAGGCCCAGCCTGATCCACGCGTCGCGCAGGCGATCGTCAAGGAGGTCTACCGGCTGCCGGTCGCGGCGCTCGGCCGGCTCGGGCCGGTGGTCGCCGCCGCCGCGACCGCCGGAGACCAGGTGGCGCGGCGGATCACGGCGGAGGCGGCCGAGGTGCTGCTGCGCGACGTGGACGCGGTGCGTCCGGCGCTCGGCGGCCTGCTGGCCCCGGTCGTGATGCACGGTTCGGTGCTGCGGGACGGCCCCGTCGCCGACGCGGTACGGGCCGGGCTGCGCGACCGGTTCGCCGCCGATCCGCGCAGCGCGGGCGACGGAGCGGTCGGCGCGGCCGGCATGGCGCTGCGCAGACTGGGGTATCCGGTACCCCCGTGACCACCGCCGATGATCGGTTCGACAGGCGCGGAACGAGCGGCTACCGTCGCGGCGTCGGATCACGAGCCCGTAACGAAGCCCATGTCGGAGGGCCTGGACCGTGCGTGTACCCCGCTCCCTGCCGTTCCTCGCCGCGGCGGCCGTCGTGCTGCCGCTGAGCGCGTGCGACAGCGCGGGCGGGAGCGGCGCCGCGCCGTCCGGGGCGCCCGCGCCGTCCGCTTCGCCGACGCCGTCCCCCGACGCGTGGATTCCCGGGCACGTGCGGCAGATGAGCGTCCGGGAGAAGGTCGGGCAACTGTTCGTCCCGACGTTCTCCGGCGCGGCCGACGCCCGCGCCAAGATCACCAAGTACCACGTCGGCGGGCTGATCTACTTCCCGGGCGACCTCAAGACCCCCGAGCAGACGGCGCGGCTGTCCAACACGCTCCAGAAGGCCGCCAAGACGCCGCTGCTGCTGGCCGTCGACGAGGAACAGGGCATCGTCACGCGGGCCCCCTACCTGACGCGGTTCCCGGGCAACATGGCGCTGGGCGCGTCCGGCCGCGCCGACGACGCCCGCACCGCCGCCCGCGTCACCGCGACCGAGCTGCGGGCGGTCGGCATCAACCAGGACTACGCGCCCGTCGCGGACGTCAACGTCAACCCGGCCAACCCGGTCATCGGCGTGCGCTCGTTCGGCGCCGACCCCGCGCGCGTGTCGGCCCTGCTCGGCCCGGCCATCGCCGGGTTCCAGGAGGGCGGTGTGGCGGCGACGGCCAAGCACTTCCCCGGCCACGGCAACACCGCCACGGACAGCCACACCGGGCTCCCCGTCATCAACGTCACACCCGAGCGGTGGGAGCGGATCGACGCGCCGCCGTTCCGCGCGGCCATCGCCGCCGGCGTCGACGCGATCATGTCGGCGCACATCGTGGTGCCGAAGCTGGACGGGTCGGGCGACCCGTCCACGCTCTCCAAGAAGGTGCTGACCGGGCTGCTGCGCGAACGTCTCGGGTTCACCGGCGTGATCGTCACCGACTCGCTCCAGATGGCCGGGGCGCGCGCCAAGTACGGCGACGGCGAGACGGCCGTGCGCGCGGTGCGGGCGGGCGCCGACCAGCTCCTCATGCCGCCGAGCCTGCCGAAGGCGTACAACGCGGTGCTCAAGGCGGTACGGAACGGCAGGATCAGCCAGGCGCGGCTGGACGAGTCCGTGACGCGCATCCTGAAGATGAAGCAGCGGCGCGGCTTGTACGGGAACACCCAGGTGGACCCGGCGAAGGCGGCGTCGATCGTGGGCACCGCCGAGCACAAGCGGGCCGCGCGAACCGTGGCGGAGAACGCGGTCACGCTGGTGCGCAACACCGGCGGCGTGCTGCCGTTGCGCGACCGGAAGGTCTTCGTCACCGGCCCGCTGAGCGCGGCGCTGCGCGAGGCGCTGACGGCGCAGGGCGTCCGGACGGTCGGGACCGCTTCAGCGGCGGACGTCACCGTCGTGACCGCGCGGGACTCGGCCCCGGTCGTCCCGTCCGGCCGTCCGGCGATCGTCGTGGCTCTCGGCCGTCCCTACGACCTGAACCGCGCCGCCGGGGCGAAGGCCCTGGTGGCCACGTACTCCCCGCGTCCGGTCGCGCTGCACGCGGCGGCCCGCGTCCTGGCGGGCAAGGTGAAGCCCACGGCGAAGCTCCCCGTCCCCGTCGCGGGCCACAAGCCGGGCTACGGCCTCACCTGCTGACCCGGAGTTATCCACAGGCCACGGCGGCGCCCGCGCGGAACCCCCTTAACGCGAGAGAATTAGTTAAGGGGGTCCCCAGAGGGGTTGCGGACCCTCTGATCGAGCTGCCGTGAGACTCCGCCCGAAAAGTTATCCACAGAATCCCGTTCGGTCTCTCGTTGGGTTGCGCGTCGGCGAAGACTGGGTGCCCAGGCGATCTGAGGGGGCCGACGATGGGGACGTGGGCGATCAGCGGGGTGTGGCCAGCGCTTTGCGGGCTGCTTTGCGGGCCGCTGTGGCGGTGGTGGCCGCGCGGGCCGCGTCGGCGGCGGCGCGGCACTGGGCCAGGGTGTGCGCCGCCAGCGCGGCGCGGACGGCCGGGAGGGCGGCGGGGGCCATCGACAGCGACGTCACGCCCAGTCCCGTCAGGACGCACGCCAGATCGGGGTCTGCGGCGGCTTCGCCGCACACTCCGCACGGCACGCCCGCCCGCGCCGCCAGCAGCACCAGATCCAGGACGGCCGGAAGCCACGGGTCCTGGAGTGAGGCGAGCGCGCCCGACTGCCGGTCGGCGGCGCACACGTACTGGACGAGATCGTTGGTGCCGACACTCAGAAACTCCACTTGCGCGGCGACGTCCCGCGCCCGCAGCGCCGCCGACGGAATCTCCACCATCACCCCCGGACGCACCAGCCCGACGGCACGACACGCCTCAGCGAACTCCCACGCGTCCTGCGCCCCCGTCACCATCGGCGCCAACACTCCAAGCCGAGCCACACCCGCCCCCGAGGCGGCACCCGACCCCGCCGGAGAAGACGAATCCCGGCTCCCCACAAGCCGAGCCGCGCCCGCCTCGGAGGGAGCATCCGGACGAGCCGGACGCGAAGGATCGCCTCCCTCCGCAAGCCGAGCCACAGCCACCTCGGGATGTGCGTCCGGGCGGGCCGGGTGCGACGGATTCTGGCTCTCCGCGAGCCGGGTCACAGGCGACACGGTGGAGGTTCCCGGGTGGGGCGGGTCGTGGGTCTTCGCGAGGGGGTCGTTCTGTCGTGGTTCTTCGGTGGAGGGGGGTGCGGGGTGGCAGGCGCGGGCCAGGGCGCGTAGCTGGGTGGCGAGGACCGTGGGGTGGTGCTGGAGCATGCGGAGGCCGCGTTCGCCTAGGGCCGGGTTGCCTTCGGGGGCGGGTGCGGGCAGGAACGGGAGGGGTTTGTCCGCGCCGCCGTCCAGGAGGCGGATCACCACCTCTCCGTCGGGGAACGCCTCCAGCACCTCGCGGTAGGCGGCGGCCTGCTCTTCCTCGGAGGGAGCCTCCTCGCGGCCCAGGAACAGCAGCTCCGTGCGGTACAGGCCCACGCCCTCCGCGCCGTGCTCGCGGGCGGCGGGCAGGTCTTCCGGGCCGGCGATGTTGGCCAGCAGCGGAATCCGGTGCCCATCGGCCGTGGCGCCGGGGCCGGGGGCCGCCTCGACGTGCCGCGCACGTGAGTCCGACCATGCCCGCGCCGCGGCGACCACCGCGTCGGGCGGGTCGACGACGAGCGTGCCCGCGGTGCCGTCCACCACCACGGCGATACCCTCGGCCAGCTCGTCGGCCCCGGGCAGGGCCACGACGGCGGGCACCCCCAGCGCGCGGGCGACGATGGCCGTGTGGCTGGTCGGGCCGCCCTCGGCCGTGACGAGCGCGAGCACGCGGGCGGGGTCGAGCAGCACGGCGTCGGCGGGGGCCAGGTCGCGGGCGGCGAGCACGAACGGCTCGCCCTCCTCGGGCGGCCCCGGCAGGGCGACGCCGAGCAGCTCGGCGACGGCGCGGTCACGGACGTCGTCCAGGTCGGCGACGCGGGCCGCCAGGTAGGCCCCGCCCGACGCGAACACCGCCCGGTGCACGCCGCACGCCTCGTACACGGCGCGCGGGGCCGCCAGGCCGAGGGCGACGCGGGCCGCGACGTCGTCGGACAGGCCCGGGTCGCGGGCCATGAGCGACTGGGCGGCCAGCACGTCGCGGCCCTCGGCCGTCGCGGCACGTTCGGACAGCGCGTCCAGCCGGGACGCCACCGCCTCCAGCGCGGCGAGCGCCAAGGCGGTCTCGGCGTCGCCGTCGCCGTCGTGCCGGGCACCGGCCGGGGGTTCGGGCACCGTGCCCGACAACCGGCGGACCGGCCCGTACGCGACGCCCGGACTCACTCCGGTGCCGCGCAACGGGCCGGTGTCACGCACGCTGCGGCTCCTCCTGGGACAGGATGTGCTCCAGCTCGTCGAGGAGGTCGTCCGCGCCCTCCCCCCGGGCGGCGAGCGTGATCTCCTCGCCGTGGTGGGCGTCCAGCCCGAGGACCGCCAGGATGCTCTTGGCGTTCACCGGGTCCTTGCCGCGCTTGGACACGGTCACGTCCTGGGAGGCGCGCGCCGCCGTCTGGACGAACAACGCGGCCGGGCGCGCGTGCAGGCCCGCCCTCGACATGACTTTCACCGTGCGCTCGGTCACTACTGGTCTCTCCTCAACTGACGCCGGTCACCCGCAGCGCGGGGCCCGGCAGCAACTCGATCTCCGTCAGATCCACCACCACGCGGTCGGCGTCCACGAGCGCCGCCGGGGGCTGCGTCGTGGTCACCCCCACGCAGGTCATACCCGCCGCCTTGGCGGCGGCCACTCCGGCGGGCGCGTCCTCGAACGCGACCATCGCGCCCGGCGGCACGCCGAGTCGGCGCGCCGCAGCCGCGAACCCCTCCGGGTGCGGTTTGCCCTCCGTCACGTCCTCGGCGGTGATCACGTGCGCGAGCAGGTCGCGGACGCCCAGGCCCGCCAGGAGCCCTTCGGCGTAGTCGCGCACGCCGGACGTGACGACCGCGAGCGGGACGCCCAGCGCATGCAGTCCGCGCACCAGCTCGGCCGCGCCCGCGACCGGACCGGCCGCCTCCTCGATCTCGTACGCGCCCGCCTGCGCGAACAGGTCCTCGGCGGTGCGGCCGGGGAACAGGTGGACGTGCTCACCGAGCACCTCCACGGCGCGGCGGCCCGCGAACGAGGCGATGAGCGCATCGTCGTGCGGGGCGTCGTGATCGCGGAACAGCCGCGTCCACATGGCCCGGTTGCGCGGTTCGGTGTTCACGAGCGTGCCGTCGAGGTCGAAGGCGACCCCGGCGACGGGGATCACTCCCATCTGAACAACTCCGTTCCCTGCTCGACGACTCCGTCCGCACGGACGCGGCTCAACGCGTCGCGTGACGCGTCCAGGGCGACGATCGCACAGACGGGTGAACGCCCGCCCGCCTCGACACCCCGCGCGTCCCACGCCACGACCCGCTGGCCGGCCGTCACCCGGTCCCCCTGCCCGACCAGCGGCGTGAACCCGTGCCCCTCGAGTTCCACGGTCCCGACCCCGAGATGCACGAGCACGCCGTGACCTTCGTCATCGACGACGACGTACGCGTGCGGCTGCATCCGCAGGACCCGCCCGGCCACGGGCGCCACCGCCCGCCCGGCCGCGCGCACGGGATCGACGGCCGTACCGGGCCCCACGAGCGCCTGCGCGAACACCGGATCGGGCACCCCCGCAAGCCCGACCACACGCCCCGCCACCGGCGACAAAACCCGGCTCACCGACTTCCACCCGCCCGGTCATACGCACGCCCGAGCGCCCCGTTGGGACCACGACCGTGCGCGCAGTCGCCCGCACGACCCGGCCCACGCGTGTCGGCACGGACATGCACCCGGCTGGGCGCAAGCATGGCCGCACGGCCGGACGCACCGTCGCGGGAGCGGTCATGCGCGCGACAAGGCGCACGCATTCCGGCGCGACCGGGCGCCCACTGGGGCGCGTGATCGTGCGTGCGGATGGGCGCACGGCCATGTGCGCGGATGGGAACGCGTGGCGGCGCGAGCAGACGCACGATCGGGGCGCGGGCGGGCGCGCGGCGAGACGCGCGGTCGTGTGCGACGCGAGGCGCACACATGGCGGCGCGAGCAGACGCGCAGTCGGACGTGCGGCTGGGCGCGCGGCGAGGCGCACGCACGGCGGCGCGAGTAGACGCACGATCGGGCGCCGTCGGGCATGTGGTGAGGCGCACGCGTAACGCGATCAGGGCGCGGGCGGGCACGCGGCAAGGCGCACGCGCGACGGTGCGAGCGGACGCGCGGTCGGACGTACGGCTGGGTGCGCGATCGTGCGTGGGGCGAGGCGCACGCACGACGGTGCGAGCGGACACACGATCGGGCGCCGTCGTGCGCGCGGTGAGGCGCACGCGTGGCGCGATCGGAGCGCGGGCGGGCACGCGGCGAGACGCACGGCCGTGTGCAACGCGAGGCGCGCACACGGCGGCGCGAGCAGACGCGCCGTCGGGCGTGCGGTCGGACGTGCGGTCGGACGTGCGGTCGGACGTGCGGTCGGACGTGCGGTCGGGCGCGCGGTCGGACGTGCGGTCGGACGTGCGGTCGGACGTGCGGTCGGACGTGCGGTCGGGCGCGCGGTCGGACGTGCGGCGAGGTGCACGCACGACGGCGCGAGCAGACGCGCGGTCGGGCGCGGTCATGCGCGCGGACGGGCGCATGCGTAGTTGCGCGAGCGGACGCGCGGTCGGGGTGCGGGTGGGCGTGTGGCGGGGTGTGCGGGTGGGCGCGCGGGTGGGGGCTTGGTTGGGTGTGGGTTTTGCTCGGGGGCGGGGGTCGGAGGTGTGTCGTGGTGTGGTTTGTCGGAGGGTGTGGGGCCG
The DNA here is from genome assembly GCF_000374305.1 of Actinomadura flavalba DSM 45200. Taxonomy (GTDB): domain Bacteria; phylum Actinomycetota; class Actinomycetes; order Streptosporangiales; family Streptosporangiaceae; genus Spirillospora; species Spirillospora flavalba. The sequence goes on from NZ_KB894093.1 coordinate 473,268, forward strand.
GGGCTGGTCGTGGGTTGGAGCGTTCCCGGGGGCGGGGTCATTGGAGGAGGTCCTGGATTTCGGAGGACAGGGGTTCGGCTTCGAGCCCTACGACGATCTGGACGGCGGCGCCCACGGTCAGGACGCCGAAGGCGCCTGCCGCCATCAGTGCGGGCTCGTCGACCAAGGACGGGTCGGTGACCTCCGAGCGCAGGCGGGTGAGGCACGGCGCGATCTCGATGATGTTGCGAGCGCCGCCGAGTGCCGCGACGATCGCCTCGGCCTTGTCCATGCCCGTCCCCGCCTCCGGTCTCAGTCGGTCTGGGTCACCTTGTTCAGTCCGCGCGGGACGTCCGGGTCGAGCCCGAGCCTCCGGGCCAGATTCTCCACCAGGATCTGCCCCGGGACGATCAGCCCGAGCGGCGCGACCCACTCCGGCAGCGCCGGGCCGGGCAGCGCCGCGTCGCCCGCCTCGGCCAGCCGCGCGCCGCCGCCGACCGTGAACGCCTGCGCGCCCGCGCTCCGCACCCGTTCCGCCAACGCGACGGTACCCGGCAGCGTGGGCCCGTCGTCGGCCGCGACGAGCAGCGCGGGCGTCTCGGCGTCCACGACGGCGATCGGCCCGTGCAGCAGGTCCGCGTAGGACAGGCCCATCGCGTGCAGGTAGCACGCCTCCTTGATCTTGAGCGCGAGTTCCAGCGCGGTGCCGAACGCCAGCCCCCGGCCGGACACCACGACGCCCGGCACCGCCGCGAGCGCCGCCACGATCTCCGGCAGCGCAGCGGACTCCTCGGTGCGGGCGATCAGCCGTTCGACCTCGTCGGGGACGCGGCGCAGCTCGGCCGCGTCCACGTCGGCGCCGAGGCCGACGCCGAGCACCGCGAGCGCGGCGAGCTGCGTCGTGTAGGTCTTGGTGGCGGGAACGGCCAGTTCGTCCCCGGCGTCGGTCACGAGCGCGACCTCGGCGGCCTCGGCGAGCGGCGAGCCCGCGCCGTTGGTGACGGCGACGGTCCGGGCGCCGCAATCGGCCGCCCAGTCCATCGTCTGCACGATCTCCTCGGTCTTGCCCGACTGGCTGATCGCGACCGCGAGCACGCCCGACAGGTCGACGCGCCGCCGGTACGCGGTCGCGATAGACGGGGCGCCGAGCGTCGCGAGCCGCCCGGCGCGGGCCTCGGCGAGGTAGCGGCCGTAGACGGCGGCGTTGTCGGACGATCCGCGCGCGATGAACAGCACCTGGCGCGTCTCGGCCGCGAGTGCCGCGAGATCGGGCACGCGGGGCAGCAGGGCGTCGATGGTGCGGCGCAGCGCCGCGGGCTGCTCGCCGATCTCGGCGCGCATCCGGCTGGTGGTCATGATTCCCCTTGGGTGGTTTCTGCCCGTTGTTCCGGGTCTGTACGCGCCGGTGACGGGACGCGGCGCGGCCGGACGAGCGGTCCGCGCGAGTCCCGGACCGGTGTGGCGGGTACGACGTGCGTCAGGGGAACGATCTCTGCGGTTCACCGCGACGGGTCGTGCTGCCATGTCACGCACACTCTTCGTGGTCGATCACGGACGATGAGTCGCCTCTGGTCTAGTCCGGACTAGACCAGTATGACCCTACTGCACCGACCTGGAGAGAGCACAGATGCCGGCCCTGACCACGCGCCCATGACGACCGCCACCGGAGAGGCCACCGGCCCCGGCCCGCTGCGCGCCGCCTGGGCGCGGGTGTTCGGCGTGCTCCAGCGCATCGGCCGCAGCCTCATGCTGCCGATCGCGATCCTGCCGCTGGCTGGCATCCTGTTCCGGCTGGGCCAGCCCGACCTGCTCGGCGCGGACGGGCTCGGCTGGTCGCGCGTCGCGGAGGTGTGCGGCGCGGCCGGCGGCGCCCTGCTGGACAACCTGCCGATGCTGTTCGCGGTCGGCGTCGCCATCGGCTTCGCCCGCGACTCCGACGGCTCCACGGCGCTCGCCGCCGTCGTCTCCTACCTGGTCTTCGACCGCGTCACCCGGACGCTGTTCGCCCACTCCAAGGTGCTGCACGACGACGTCGTCCGCACCGTCCGCGAAGACGACGGCTCGCTGCGCGAAATCGTCGACCTCGGGCTGCGCAACCCGACGCAGGTCCTCGGCGGGATCGTCATCGGGCTCATCGTCGCCCTGCTGTTCGACCGCTACCACCGCATCCGGCTGCCGTCGTGGCTGGCGTTCTTCGGTGGACGGCGTTTCGTGCCGATCGCCGGGGCCGCCGCGGCGCTCGCACTCGCCGTGGTGGTCGGCGTCGTCTGGCCGCTGGCGGGCGGCTGGCTCGACGCGTTCGGCAACTGGCTCACCGGGCTCGGCACGATCGGGGCGGGCCTGTACGGCGTCGCGAACCGGCTGCTGCTGCCGTTCGGGCTGCACCACCTGCTCAACTCGCTCGTCTGGTTCGTGTTCGGCACCTACGACGGGCCCCGGGGCGTCGTGCACGGCGAGATCGGCCGCTACCTGGCCGGGGAACCGGGCGCGGGCGCGTTCCTCACCGGCTTCTTCCCGGTGCTGATGTTCGGCCTGCCCGGCGCGGCGCTGGCGATCTGGCGGTCGGCGCTGCCCGACAACCGCGCCGGAGTCGGCGGGCTGATGATCTCGGCGGCGCTGACGGCGTTCCTCACCGGGGTCACCGAGCCGATCGAGTTCTCGTTCATGTTCGTGGCGCCCGTCCTCTACGGCGTCCACGTCGTGCTCACCGGCATCTCGCTGTCGCTGCTCGCCGCCCTGGACACCCGGCTCGGCTTCACGTTCTCGGCCGGGTTCTTCGACATGGTCCTCAACGCGACCAAGAGCAACACCCGTGGGCTCCCCCTGGTGATCCTCGTCGGGATCGTCTACTTCGTCCTGTATTACGTGATCTTCAGCGTGATCATCCGTCGCTTCAACATCGCGACCCCCGGCCGCATGCTGCTGGACGACTGACGCCCCCGCCCGGCGCTCACGCCGCGCGGCGGTGGGCCGCGCGGATCACGCGGGTCGTCTCCAGGACGACGCAGCGCCAGCGCCCGCGGCCGTACTCCAAGCGGAGGGCGACGGCCTGCACGCGGTCGCCCAGCCGCAGGACGGCGCCCGTCTCGGCCGCACCCGGCGCGGGCTGCTGGAGCCACGTCGCGAGGACGCGCGGCGGCAGCGACGGGCCCTCCCCGCGCAGTCCGCCCGCCTGTTCGGCCAGCGTCCGCCGCACGTCCGCCCGGACGCGGCGGTCCGCCCGCGACGGCGGGCACGCGCCCGCCAGCACCTCGGCCACCAGCACGAGCACGCTCCGCGCGATACGCGCCACGTCGTCGGCCGACCGGCCCTCCTCGGGAACGGCCCGCACCGCCCCCGCGCCGCCCGACGACACCCGGACGACCTGCCCTGAACTCTCCCGCACCGCGCACTTCCCTGCCTCCGGAGGCGGCACGCCCGCCACTCACCCACCAGAGGGCCGCGCCCGGCCAACGGATACGCCCGGCGCGGGAACGGAACGGTAAAAGGCCGCGGCCCCCCGAGCCGTAGCTCGGGGGGCCGCGTGCGACGCCTTGGATCAGCGGTTGCGCGGATCACCGTGGCAGCGCTTGAACTTCTTGCCCGAACCGCAGGGGCACGGGTCGTTGCGGGACACCCCGGCGTACTCGTCCGGCGTCTCCTCGCTGTGCCGCTCGACGCCGCCCTCGCCGTCGACCGTGCGGGCGCTGTACTCCAGCTTGGCCGGGCGCTTGGGCTCGTCCAGGCCGGGCGCGTGCACGATCGGCGTGTCGTCGGCCTCGGCGGGCTCCTCGACGTCGTCGGTGTCGGCGTCGGCGGTGTCGCTCACCTTGCCGAGCGCCACCGGGTTCGCGCCGACCTTGGCCGCCGGCTGCTCCTCGACCTCGACCTTGAGGTTGAACAGGTAGCCGACCGACTCCTCCTTGATGCCGTCGAGCATCGCGTTGAACATGTCGTAGCCCTCGCGCTGGTACTCGACCAGCGGGTCGCGCTGCGCCATGGCCCGCAGGCCGATGCCCTCCTGGAGGTAGTCCATCTCGTAGAGGTGCTCACGCCACTTGCGGTCCAGGACGGACAGCACGACGCGGCGCTCCAGCTCGCGGACGACCTCCTCGCCGAGCTCCTCCTCGCGCTGGGCGTACTGCGCGTGGACGTCCTCGCGGATCTTCTCGGCGAGGGTCTCGGCGTCGAGGTCGGAGATGTCGCCGCCCGCCTCCTCGACCAGCCCGTCGACCGTCAGCGAGATCGGGTAGAGCTGCTTGAACGCCTTCCAGAGCTTGTCGAGGTCCCACTCCTCGGCGTAGCCCTCGGCGGTGGCGCCGGCGACGTAGCCGTTGACGACTTCGTCGACCATGCCCGCGATCTGGTCCTTAAGGTCGGCGCCCTCCAGGACCTTGCGGCGCTCGGCGTAGATGACCTTGCGCTGCCGGTTCAGGACCTCGTCGTACTTCAAGACGTTCTTGCGCATCTCGAAGTTCTGCTGCTCGACCTGGCTCTGCGCCGACTTGATCGCGCTGGTGACGATCTTGGACTCGATGGGCTCGTCGTCCGGGATGTTCAGCCGCGTCATGATCGACTCGACGCGGGCGGAGTTGAACAGCCGCATCAGGTCGTCCTCAAGGGACAGGTAGAAGCGGGACTCGCCCGGGTCGCCCTGGCGGCCCGACCGGCCCCGGAGCTGGTTGTCGATGCGCCGCGACTCGTGCCGCTCGGTCGCCAGGACGTACAGGCCGCCGGCGTCCGCGACCTCCTCGTGCTCGCCCTTGACGGCCTCCTTGGCCTTGTCCAGCGCCTCCGGCCACGCCGACTCGTACTCCTCGGGCGTCTCCAGCGGGGACAGGCCGCGCTGGTGCAGCTCCAGGTCGGCGCGGAAGTCGGGGTTGCCGCCGAGCATGATGTCGGTGCCGCGACCGGCCATGTTCGTCGCGACCGTGACGGCGCCGCGACGGCCCGCCTCCGCGATGATCGCCGACTCCTGCTCGTGGTGCTTGGCGTTCAGCACCTGGTGCGGGACGCCGCGCCGCTTGAGCATCCGCGACAGCCGCTCGGACTTCTCGACCGACGTGGTGCCGACCAGGACCGGCTGGCCGTTCTCGTGGCGGTCGGCGATGTCGTCGACGACGGCCTCGAACTTGGCCTGCTCGGTCTTGTAGACGACGTCGGCGACGTCCTTGCGGATCATCGGCTTGTTCGTCGGGATCGGCACGACGCCGATCTTGTAGGTCTTGTTGAACTCCGCCGCCTCGGTGTCGGCGGTTCCGGTCATGCCGGACAGGCGCTTGTAGAGGCGGAAGTAGTTCTGGAGGGTGATCGTGGCGAGCGTCTGGTTCTCGTCCTTGATCGCCACCCCCTCCTTGGCCTCGATCGCCTGGTGCATGCCCTCGTTGTAGCGGCGGCCGTGCAGGATGCGCCCGGTGAACTCGTCCACGATGAGCACTTCGCCGTTCATGACGACGTAGTCCTTGTCGCGCTTGTACAGTTCCTTCGCCTTGAGGGCGTTGTTGAGGAAGCTGACCAGCGGCGTGTTGACCGAGTCGTACAGGTTGTCGATGCCGAGCCAGTCCTCGACCTTCTCGACGCCGGACTCGGTGATGCCGACCGTGCGCTTCTTCTCGTTGACCTCGTAGTCGCCGGGGCCGTACTCGTCCACCGCGCCGGCGTTGCTGACCAGCTCGGCGCGCTTCAGCCGCGGGACGATCTTGGCGAACTCGCCGTACCACTTGGAGTTCTGCTCGGCCGGGCCGGAGATGATCAGCGGGGTGCGGGCCTCGTCGATCAGGATGGAGTCGACCTCGTCGACGACGGCGAAGTTGTGGCCGCGCTGGACGCACTCCTCCAGGCTCCAGGCCATGTTGTCGCGCAGGTAGTCGAAGCCGAACTCGTTGTTCGTGCCGTAGGTGATGTCGCACGCGTACGCGGCACGGCGCTCTTCGGGCGTCATCTGCGGGAGGATGACGCCGACGTCCAGGCCGAGGAACTGGTGCACGCGGCCCATCCACTCGGCGTCGCGCTTGGCCAGGTAGTCGTTGACCGTGACGACGTGCACGCCGTCGCCCGACAGCGCGTTGAGGTACGCCGGGAGCACACAGGTCAGCGTCTTGCCCTCGCCGGTCTTCATCTCGGCGATGTTGCCGAGGTGCAGGGCGGCGCCGCCCATGATCTGAACGTCGTAGTGGCGCTGGCCCAGGACGCGCTTGGCGGCCTCGCGGACGGTCGCGAACGCCTCCGGCAGCAGGTCGTCGAGGCTCTCGCCGTCGGCGAAGCGCTCCCGGTACTTGTCGGTGAGCTCGCGCAGCTCGGCGTCGCTCATCTCGAGGAAGTCCTCCTCGATCGAGCTGACCTGATCCGCGAGCTTCTTGAGCTTGCGCAGGATTTTGCCTTCGCCCGCACGAAGGATCTTGTCGATGACTGGCGGCACTCTAGGAGGCTCCTTGCAGATCGTGGGTCACCGCCTGAGGGCGGCGCGCACACCACACGTACGATTGCCATCGTAGGCGAGACCCAGAATGGTCTAGGTCACCCTGCGACGCAATCCACGCGGGTCGGCTTCGGCCCCGGGGACGCGGAAATATCCTTGGATGCACCTTGAGGGGGAGCCCCATGTCGGATGAATCGCTCGGCAAGCACGCCGGGAGGCCCAGTAGCTGGGTGGCCGTGTCGATCGTGTTCGTCGGCTTCGCCGTCGGCGGTGTCGCGCTGTGCCTCGGCCCTGCCTGGCTCCTGTTCTGGATCGGCGTGGCGATCACGCTGGTCGGCGTCGTCGTGTCGGGCCTCGTGCACGTCTTCTCGGACGTCGTCGTGGACGCCCCGCGCGTCATCCCGGAGATCGTCGACTACTCGGCCTTCGGCAAGCGGACCGACAAGCGGCGTGGCGGCACCTCCGGCGAGACGCAGGACAAGCCGGTCAAGACCGACTCGCAGAACACGCCGCACGGCTGAAGTGCCCTGACGGCCGGTGGCGGGGCGGGGGCGGGCGCCCCCGCCCGCACCGTGGTCAGAGGTCCCCGGGCGCGACGATCCGCTCGATGCGGACGTCGTCGCAGCCGACCCAGCCCGCAGCCGTCTCCAGCGCCTCGCGCAGCGCCGCCATCGACCGCTCGGCGCGGGCGGGCGTCGCCGCGTGCGGCTCGAACGAGACCTGCTTCGCGACCAGCGTGCGGCCCTCGCGGGCCGGGTCGACGCGGCCGATGAGCCGTCCGCCCGCCAGCAGCGGCATCACGAAGTAGCCGTGGACGCGCTTGGCCTTCGGCACGTACGCCTCCAGCCGGTGGTCGAACCCAAACACCCGCGAGGTGCGGGCGCGGTCCCACACCAGGGAGTCGAACGGGGACAGCAGCGTCGTCGCGTGCCGTCCGCGCGGCTCGGACGCCAGCGCCTCCGGGTCGGCCCACGCGGGGTGCTTCCAGCCCCGGACGGCCACCGGCACCAGGCCCGTCTCGCCGATCACCGCGTCGACCTGGTCGCCGCGCAGCCGGTAGTGGTCGGCCAGGTCGGCGCGGGTGCCGACGGCCAGCGCCCGGCCCGCCTCGCGGACGAGATGCGTCAGGCAGGCGGTGTCGTCCGGGTCCTGGGCGAGCAGACGGCCGGGGACGGCGCGTTCGGCCAGGTCGTAGCGGCGGCGCCAGCCCGTGCGCTCGGTGCAGACGACCTCGCCGGTGTCCAGCAGCCACTCGATCGCGATCTTGTGGTCGCTCCACTGCCACCAGTCGCCGCCGGCCTTCGCGCCGCCCAGGTCGCGGGTGGTCAGCGGCCCGCTCGACCGCAGCAGGGCGCGCACGTCGTCGCAGACGGACGGCGAGACCTTGTGCCACCGCCAGCCCCGGCGCAGGAACGCGCGGCGGCGGAACGCGAAGTGCGGCCAGTCCTCCATGGGCAGGATCGACGCCGCGTGCGCCCAGTACTCGAACGTCCGGTGGCCGCCCCAGTAGCCCGCCTCGACCGCGTCGCGGCCGACGGCGCCCAGGCGCGCGTAGGCGATCAGCTCGTGCGAGCGGGCCAGCACCGAGATCGTGTCGAGCTGGACCGCGCCGAGCCGGCGCAGCATCCCGGGCACGCCGCCGCGGCGCGCGCCCGCGCCCAGCAGGCCCTGCGCCCGCAGTTGCAGGCGTCGCACCTGGTCGGCGGACAGTTCGGTCTCCACGCGCGGCGCTGCATCGGTCACGGCCGCGATGCTACGACACGACACCGACAAAACGCAGTGAAAGGTGTCGCGCCGCCGTCGCGGCCCTAGGTGATCTCCAGCAGCTTTTCGCGGACGGCGTAGACGACCGCCTCCATCCGCGAGTGCAACTGGAGCTTCTCCAGGATGTTGCGGACGTGGTTCTTCACCGTGTTCTCGGAGATGAACAGCTCCCGGGCGATCTCCCGGTTGCCGAGGCCGCGCGCCACCAGGCGCAGGACCTCCATCTCCCGGTCGGTCAGCCGCGGCGCCGGGACCTGCTGCGTCCGCTCCTCGCTGCGCTTGGCCAGCGCCGCGAACTCGGTGATCAGCTTGGAGGCCATCGACGGGCTGATCAGGGACTGACCGCCGTGGACCGCCCGCACCGCCTGCGGGACCTCGTCGATCGAGATCTCCTTGAGCAGGTAGCCGCTGGCGCCCGCCTTGATCGCCTCGAAGAGGTCTTCCTCCTCGTCGCTGATCGTCAGCATGACGATCTTGGCGCTGGGGGCGGCGTCCTTGATGGCCGTGCACGCCTCGATGCCGCCGCGCCGGGGCATCCGCACGTCCATGAGGACGATGTCGGGCAGCAGGTCGCGGGACATCTCGACGGCCTCCTGGCCGTCGCCGCCCTCCCCGACGACCTCGATGTCGTCCTCGTCCTGGAGGACCATCTCCAAGCCGCGGCGGAAGAGGGCGTGGTCGTCGACGATGAGGACACGGATGGGGTCGGCCGGGCCGGGACCGTCCCGGCCGGCCGCGGGGGGCGCGGCCTGGCGGGGTACCGGCGCGGGACCGCGAGCCTGGTGTTTCTCGCTCACCTGAGTCGCGGCGCGGAGGAGACGCCGCTTCCCCCCTTCACTGTTCGTGATGTCGAGGTCCTGGGGAGGTTCCGCCGACGGGCGGACGGGCCGGAGACGGCGCCCCGCGAGGGACGCCGTCTCCGGCCCGGACCACCGTGTCCGCGGCCTTGCAGGAAACGCCTTTTTAGATCATGACACGCTTCGGGCGGTGACGTGACGCAAGTGCCGCATCACTCTTCGGCGCATCACTCCTCGACGAGGCGGATGACGCCGTAGTCCCAGCCGCGCCTGCGGTAGACGACGGACGGGCGGCCGGTCTCCTTGTCGCGGTAGAGGAAGAAGTCGTGGCCGACGAGCTCCATCTCGAACAGGGCCTGCTCGATGCCCATCGGCTCGGCGATGTGGTGCTTCTCGCGGACGACGACCGGGCCGTCGCCCTCCATCGGGATCGGGACGAGGTTCTCGGCGGTCCCGATCTCGGTCTCGGTCTCGGCGCGCTCCGCGGTGGCGACGTTCGCCGCCGCGCCGCCGATGGGCACCTGGAGCGCTTCGGGCAGTTCGGCGTCGGGGATGGTCTCCATGGTGGCCAGCTTCGCGCCGGCCTTGCCGTTGTGGTGGTGCTTGCGACGGTCGGCGCCGCGGCGCAGCCGTCCCTCCAGCTTGTCGAGCGCGAGGTCGAGCGCGACGTAGCGGTCCTCGGCGGCGGCCTCGGCCCGGATGACGGGACCGCGGGAGCGGATCGTCAGTTCGACGCGCTCGCGCTCGTCGGGGACACGCAGGTTCTGATCCTCGGACACCTCCACGTCAACGCGGATGACCTTCTGATCCAGCCGGCCGATCTTGCCGAGTTTGGTGTCGACGTGCCGCCGAAACCGCTCGTTGACCTCGGTGTGCCGGCCCCGCACGATGATGTCCACGTGGGACCCCCCTTCTCCCGGTTGCGATGTTGGTCCGCTCCGGGGCCCGGTACGCCCCGGAAGGACGCCACAGCTCGGTGGGTCGCACCCGCCCGGCCGACCTGGTCTTCGTCCCCACATTCGCCTGCTGAGGGGCTCGCGGCGCTCTCGCCACTACTGCCCTTCTCCCGCTACGAGCGATATCTGATCCCTCGGCGGGGCAGGACTTACTTCTAAGGCGCACCGTGATCGGTCGACGAGAAGTCGCCTTACGTGGGCCGTTTCGCCTGCGCCTGGCATCGGCTAGCCGGATCACCGTTCGTGCTCCTGACGAGCACGGCGATCCGACGCAACCACGGACCCGGGCGGGTGCCATGTCATGAACGCTAACCCTTAAATCCTCGAATGTCAGGGGGGTGACGCCGAGGAACTCGTCACGTTGTGTCATCATCCCCCTTTCCGTGCCCACCCTCTTCCACCCCAGCGCCCCTCCAAACCCCACCCCCACAAGACCTTCCGCCCCCACACCACCCCGCCCCCACCACCCAGCCACCCCCACCCACCGCAAAGAATCTCTACCGAACCCCACCAACCCCGTGACCCCGCCACCCCCTGTGGCCCCCGGCACCGCCCCATCACCAACGAATCCCGCAAGCCTCCGAACACCCCCCACGCCTCCCAACACCGCACCCTCACCACCCACCCACGCTCCTCACCACCCAGCCACCACGCCCCCTCCGGCCCCGCGCCCGCGGCACCACGCCTTTCTCCGGCCCCGCGCCCGCCTGCACGCGCGTCACCAGCGCGCCCTCTCACCGCGTCCGGTGCTGTCACCCCCAGCCACCACGGCCTCCTCCTCCCAGCGTCGGCCCGCTACCACGCTCATCTCTCGGTTCCGTGCTCGCCTTCGCGCGTCACCGGGCGCCGCGCCCGCCACCACGCTCTTCCCCGACCCCGACCCCGGCCCCGGCCCCGGCCCGGCCCCGGCCCGGGCCTGGGCCTGGGCCTGAGCTGGCCAGCGCGCGTTTCTCCGGCGGCGCGCGCGTCGCTGGCGCCTACCGGCCAACGCCCCCTCCGGTGCCGTGCTCGCCAGCGCGCGTTTTCGGCGTCGCGGTCCTGTGTTAGCCCGTCAGGTCTTCGCTAGGCCCGTCAGGTCTTCGGGGTGCGGGGGTGGCGGCGATGGTGGCGGTGGCTTGGACGGTGGCGCCTGCGTGGTGGAGGGCGCGGGTGGCTTCGGCGAGGGTGGCGCCGGTGGTGACGACGTCGTCTACGAGGACGACGCGCCAGCCCGGGAGTGGGAAGCGTGCCTCCAGCGCGCCGCGCAGGTTGGCGGCGCGGGCCGTGCGGCCGAGGCCCGCCTGATCGGCGACGGGGCGGGTCTGGCGTAACGCGTCGACGGCGAACACGTGCTCCCCCGCGCCACGCAACTCCTGCACCGCGACGCGGACGATCTCCCAGAGCGGGTCGTGGCCGCGCCGCCGGACGGCCCGACGGTGCGACGGTATCGGCACCACCACGACCCACCCGTCCGGCACCTCCGGCGCCGCCACCGTCCTCGCCCACCGCCATCGCGGCACCAGCTCCCGCGACGGCGGCCACCGCAGCCCCGCCCCCATCAACCGCTCCCCCGACTCCGCGCACCGCTCCCCCGATCCGCATGCGGCGCACCGATCGCAACCCCGCCGCTCCCTCAGCACCTCACCTCACGCAAACCCCACGCACGCCCCTCTTCGCCACCTCACGCACCACCTCACACCGCCACACACCGCCGCACGTCGCCACCTCACGCACCGCCCCCTCGCCAACTCACGCACCGCCACACGTCGCCACCTCAAGCAACCCAACGCACCGCTACACGTCGCCACCTCACGCAAACCCCACGCATCGCCGCACTTCGCCAGCTCACGCGATCCCTGTACCGACGCGCCCGTTCATGCCTGCGGCCCCTGCACCGACGTGTCCGCGTTCACCCATGCGGACCACCGCGCACACCGTCCCCGACCGGCGCGGCGCCGCTCTCGTTGGCCCGGCAGCGACCCGGCGCCGCGCGAGGTGCCCGGGAGATGGATGAGAGCACAGCGGGGGCGCTGGGGCGGGCTCAGGGGCGCGCAGGAGGGGTCAGGGAGGGAGGGCCGACCTGACGCCTGCCGCGAGAGCGTGGCCCAGCGGGATGGCGAGGGACGTGCGCGCCTGCTCCTTGTAGGCGTTGACGATGTCGCTGACGGGATGGTCGTAGGTCGCGACCGTCCAGAGGCGGGGCACGTCGCGGCGGTGGTCGGGCCGGGGCGGGAGCGTCAGCGGCATCGCGCAGGCGGAGCACAGGTCGGTGCCCGGCGCGCGGCAGCCCGCGCAGTGCCGGGGCAGAACGAGGTCGAAGGCTTCACGCAAGAGTTCCATGCCCTGATCGTCGCCCCCCGGCGACACCCCCGCCACCCGGCGCCGGAACCTGTGGATAACTTTTCTCGGCGGAGTCTCACGGCAGCTCGACCAGGGGGTCTGCAACCCTCCTGGGGACCCCCTTGATTAATTCTCCCGCGTCAAGGAGTGCCTGCGTGGCCGCCGCTGCAACCTGTGGATAACTTCCGCCGCATCGCGGCCTGCGGCTCAGCGGGCTCGGCGACGGCCGTGGCACCGGAAGCTGGCACGACGGCGGCGAAAAGCGGCTTGGGCGCCGACGGGGACGCGGGTCAGTGCGGGTAGGTCGGGTCTGAGCCGGGGATGGGGCAGATCCATTCGCTCAGGAGGTCGCGGGGGGCGCGTTGGCGGCAGACCTGGCCGCCGGAGCCGTTGTCGCGGGTGCCGATGAGGACGGGGGCGCCGGGGGCGGCGGCGATCGTGCGGGGGACGCCGAGGGCGCCCACGCCCAGGGAGCTGATCGCGCCGCCGCTGACGGGGATGAGGTAGGGCAGGACGCGGGTGTCGTTGCCCTTGCGGCCGAGCACGGCCAGCGTGCCGTAGTCGCGCCACGACAGGTCGATCGCGTCGACGAGTTCGGAGCTGACCGGCAGGAACGACCCGGCCTCGGTGCCGCCGCCCTTGTCGCGGACGATCCGGCCGAGCTGCACCTGCGCGCTGCCGTCGACGCGCGCGATGACGGCGGCGCGGGCGCCGTCGCGGGACAGCCGGAACGCGAGGATCTCGCGCCCGGCCAGGCCCCACTGCGAGACGCGGACGGGCGCCTGCCCGCGCGGCCGCATCCACAGCCAGGACCGGTCGCGCGACGTCTCGACGGTCCACAGGGTGCCGTCGCGGTCGAAGTGCGGGGCGGTGAAGCGGGTGCGGTCGTCGCGGCGGGTCAGCAGCGCGCGGACCTGCGCGCCGGTGGCGGTGAGCGGCCCGGCCAGCACGCGGTCGCCGGAGGAGCTGAGCCCGGCGACCTCCTGGAAGTCGCCGGAGACGGCGGGGCGGGCGAGCCGCTGCTCGCCGGAGTCGATCGGCTGGGGCTGGTCGCCCGCGAGCCGCGACAGGTGCCCGGACGACCCGACGACGTAGGCGGCCTGGTCGCCGCGGCCCTCGTCGGAGCCGGGGCCGTCGGGGGCGTTGGCCGACCACGACCGCACGGCCTGCACGGACCCGGAGCCGTTCGGTGTGACCGTCCGGCCGTCGATCTGGAGCTTCCACCGGCCGAGTTCGGAGAGCTGCCGCAGCGTCCAGGAGAGCTGAGCCGACATGCGCTCGGCGCTGCCGCCGCGCGCCTCGGCGGTGAGGTCGACGACGATGACGTCGTTCTCCAGCCCGATGCGCCGCAGCCGCGTCCCGGACGGGAACGCCGACTCGACGGCGGGGCCGAGCCACGACGTCGGGCCTTCGAGCAGCGCCCGGACGAGCTGCGCGGGCAGGTTCTGCCGGTTGACGAGCGGCAGGAACACGCCGTTGGGGACGAGCGCGGGCCGCCCGGCGGCGAAGAAGTACAGGTTGACGGTGCGGAAGGCGCGCTCGACGTCGCTCTTGCTGAGCAGCAGCCCGTTGTGCGCGGCGTCGGGCAGGCCGGTGATGCGCCAGGGCCCGCTGGCGGTCTTGGTCAGCTCGAAGGTGACCTCGACGGCGTCGGGGTCGGCGAGGTACTGGCCGTCGGCGCCGATGGACCCGAGCCGCGATCCGGACGCCCTGACGACGGCGCGTCCGGTGCCCTGCTCGGCGACCTCCAGCCGGGGCCGGTCGTCGAAGACCGTGACGGACGGGCGCGGCCCGGGGTTCCACGACGAGGCGCCGCCCGCCAGGTACTCGCGGGCGACCTTGTGCCCGTCGTCGAACCCGGCGGACGCGGCGAGGAACCCGGCGACGAGCTGCCCCGGCCCCCATTCGGCCTTGGGACGGACGGGGATGAGCCGGACGTAGGGGTCGTCGGCCTGTTCGGCGGACTCGGCGGGCCGTCCGCTGATGACGCGCCCGCCGCTAGGCACGGTGGCGCAGCCGGTGACGCCGAGGACGAGCAGCGCGACGGACGCCAGCAGGGAGCGGCGGCACCTCATTCGCTCACCTCCAGCTCGGCGAAGAGCGGACGCCCGCCGGCGCCCGGCGGGACGAGCGGCAGCGGCGATCCGCGCAGTTCGCTGCCCGCGACGCGCGGCAGCGACAGCCGGAACTGCGAGCCCGCGCCGGGTTCGCCCCACGCCTGGAGCCAGCCGCCGTGCAGTTGGGCGTCCTCGCGGGAGATGGACAGGCCGAGCCCGGTGCCGCCGGTGGTGCGGGCGCGGGCGGGGTCGGCGCGCCAGAACCGGTCGAAGACCATCTGGCCCTCGCCGGGCCGCAGCCCGACGCCGTGGTCGCGGACGGCGACGGCGACGGCGTCGCGGTCGGCGCCGACGGACACGACGATGTCCTCGCCCTCGCCGTGCTCGACGGCGTTGACGAGCAGGTTCCGCATGATCCGCTCGACGCGGCGGCGGTCGACCTCGGCCATGCAGGGTTCGCCGGGGAGCTGGAGCAGCACCTTGCTGCCCTTGCGCTCGGCGAGGTTCTGGATGTCGCCGACGGCGCGGAGCACGAGGTCGCGCATGTCGAGCGGGTCGGCGTCGAGGGTGGCGGCGCCGGCGTCGTGGCGGCTGATCTCCAGCAGGTCCGCGAGCAGCGACTCGAACCGTTCGAGCTGGCTTTGCAGCAGTTCGGCGGAGCGTCCGACGGCGGGGTCGTCGAAGGTGTCGCGGTGCTCGTAGAGCATGTCGGCGGCGATGCGGATGGTGGTGAGCGGGGTGCGCAGCTCGTGCGAGACGTCGGAGACGAACTGGCGCTGGACCTGGGAGAGGTCCTCCAGCTCCATGATCTTGTCCTGGAGGTTGGCGGCCATCTCGTTGAAGGAGCGGGCGAGGCGGGCGAGGTCGTCCTCGCCGCGCACGCGCATGCGCTCCTCCAGTTTGCCCGCCGACAGCCGCTGCGCGCCCTGGGCGGCGAGCCGGACGGGGATGACGACCTGCCGGGTGACGAGCGAGGCGATGGCGGCCAGCAGCAGGACCAGGACGACGCCGACGCCGGCGAGGGCGCGGCTGACGATGGTCAGGGTGTGCTGGTCCTGGGTGAGGGGGAACAGGTAGTACAGCTCGAACTGCCCGGTCTTGCCGCCGACGATGAGGCCGCGTTCGGAGGGGCGTCCGACGTAGGAGAGCTTGCCGAACGTGTAGGCGGTGGCGTCGGCGGGGCCGTCGCCCAGCTCCTGGCGGAGCCGCTGCGGGATCGACTCGACGCGCAGTTCGTTGGTGCTGTAGCCGTCGAAGGACGAGTCGCGGGTGTCGCGGATGTACACCTCGTACAGTCCGGACGGGCCGCTGCGCGCCTTGAGCCCGGCCATGACGTTGTCGAGGCGGCTGCCGTTGTCGGGCTGGCTGCCGAGGTCGCGCTGCACGAGGGACAGGCCCTCGTCGAGCTGGAGCCGGGCGGCCTTGACCTTGCCGTCCATCAGCGCGTTGGACATCTGCTGGGTGAGGAACGCGCCGAGGATGGCGACGACGATCGCCGAGATGCACAGCGTCGAGGTGACGACGCGCACCTGGATGGAGCGCCGCCACCGCGCGTAGCCGCCGCGGACGAGCCGGCGCAGCGCGGCGGGGACCGCGCCGGCCGCGCGCCGTGCCGCGTTCATCGGACCGTCATGGGCGGTTCACCGCCCGGCTCAGGCCGGGCCCGCCTTGTAGCCGACGCCGCGGACCGTCACCACGATCTCGGGGCGTTCCGGGTCTTTCTCGATCTTGGCGCGCAGCCGCTGGACGTGCACGTTGACCAGGCGGGTGTCGGCGGCGTGCCGGTAGCCCCAGACCTGTTCGAGCAGGACCTCGCGGGTGAACACCTGGCGCGGCTTGCGCGCGAGCGCGACCAGCAGGTCGAACTCCAGGGGTGTGAGCGGGATGTGGCGGTCGGCGCGCTTGACCGAGTGCCCGGCGACGTCGATGGTGATGTCGCCGATCTGGAGCGTCTCGGGGGCGGGCTCGTCGGTGCGGCGCAGCCGGGCGCGCACGCGGGCGACGAGTTCCTTCGGCTTGAACGGCTTGACGATGTAGTCGTCGGCGCCGGACTCCAGGCCGAGGACGACGTCCACGGTGTCGCTCTTGGCGGTGAGCATGACGATCGGCACGCCGGCCTCGGCGCGGATCTGCCGGCAGACGTCGATGCCGTCGGCGCCGGGGAGCATCAGGTCGAGCAGCACCAGGTCGGGCCGCGTCTCCCGGAACGCTTCGAGCGCCTTGTCGCCGTCGTGCACGAAGGAGGGCTCGAAGCCCTCGCCGCGCAGCACGATGCCGAGCATCTCGGCGAGTGCGAGGTCGTCGTCGACGACCAGTACACGTCCTCTCATGGCCCTCATCGTCACAAAGTTCGGGTTCTGCATGGAACGGGCACCTTGGGATGCCAGGTTACCCGCGCTTACCTGATACATGACTCTACGTGGTTCCGGGCCAACCTCGACCCGCCCGCCGATCGCGGCCTGAACGCGGGATTCTAGACACGGTCGCGCGGCGGCCACGAGTACTTGACCCGAAAACCGGCATCGGGCACATCGTGACCCACCGGACGCCATACGGCAATCGGGACGCCGCACGCGTGACAGGATGACCCTGCGACCCGGGCGCCCCAGGGGGAAGACACAGTGACCATGCCGCGAACGGACCGGCGGGACGACGATCCCGCCGCGCTGCTGCGCGGCGCCGTCCCGTTCCGCCCGGCGTCGGTCGCCGAGATCCTCGACAACGCGATCGCCGTCCTGCGCACGGCGCCCCGGCTGACGCTCGGCTTCGCCGTCCCGGCCGCCGCGGCCGTGCAGCTCGCCGCCGCCGTCGCCACGGCCCTGCTGCTGCGCGACGACGGCGAGGCCGCCACGGCGGTCCTGGAGTCGGCGGGGGCGCAGCTCGTCCTCAGCACGCTCACGGTGGTGCTGTCGGCGCTGGCGGTGCTGATCCTTGCGGGCTTGCTCGCGCCCGTGCTGGGCGGCGCGATGACGGGACGGCCGCGCCCGGCGTGGAGCGCGACCGTCCGCCGGACGCCCGCGCTGCTCGCCGTCGCGTCCGTCGTCGTGCTCGCGGCGCTGGCCGGGCTGCTGGTGCCCGCCGCGCCGTTCGTCGCCGCGCTGGTCGCGGAGAGCGAACCGCCGCTCATCGTGGCGTGCGGAATCCTCGGGGTGCCGCTCGGGCTCGCCGCGATGACCTGGCTGTACGTGCTGCTGGTGCAGGCCGTTCCGGCGCTGGTGCTGGAGCGGCGCGGCTTCGGCGCGGCGCTCGCCCGGGCGCGGACGCTGACGCGGCGCGGCTGGTGGCGCACCTTCGGCGCGCTGCTGCTGGCGTCGCTGCTCACCCTGTTCGTCGCGGTGTTCCTGCCGTTCCTGATCTCGCAGGTGGCGGGGGCGGCGGCCGATCCGCAGGACGGCGCGACGCGGATCGGCCTGGTCGTGGCGGCGCTGGTGCGGATCGTCGGCTGGTCGGTCGCGCTGCCGTTCGACGCCGCCGTCGTCGTCCTGCTCTACCTCGACCGCCGGATGCGCCGCGAGGGGTTCGACCTCGACCTGCGCACCCGCCCCGACGCCGACGACGTCGGCTTCTTCCGGCTCTGGCGGTTCGGCATCCCCGGGCGGGCTCCGTGACCGTCGACCCCATCGGCCGGGACGAGGCCGCCGAGCTGGCCCGCCGCGAGCTGGACAGGCCGCTCTACCACCAGGACGACCCGTCGTGGGCCGAGCGGACGTTCCGGCGCTTCTCCGAGTGGCTGGGCGACCTGATGCAGCGCGCGCAGGAGCCGGGCACGCCGTCGGACGGCAGCGGCTGGTTCTCGCTCGGCGTGGTCCTGGTCGTGCTCGCGATCGTCGTCGTGCTCGTCGTGTGGCTGCTGCGCGGGCGCCGCAACGTCCGGTCCGAGCGGGACGCCCTGCTCGACGCCGGACGCGCCGCGACCGCCGTCGACCACCGCGTCGAGGCCGAGCGGCACGCCGCCGCCGGACGCTGGCGGGACGCGATCCGCGAACGGCTCCGCGCCCTCGCCCGCGACCTGGAGGAACGCGCGATCGTGGAACCGCGGCCCGGCCGCACCGCCGACGAGCTGGCCACCGAGGCGGGCGCGGCGCTGCCCGACCTGGCCGCGCCGCTGCGCGCGGGCGTCCGGGTCTTCGACGACGTCTGGTACGGCGACCGTCCCGGCAGCGCCGAGCACTACGCGCAGCTCAAGGCGCTGGACGAACGCGTGCAGAAGACGCGCCCCAAGCGGCTGGAGGCCGCCGGGGACGTCCCGTCCGGTGGGAGCGGCCGATGGTGACCGGGGCCGTGCCGACCGCGCGCGACGTCGCGGGCCGCCGGTTCCGCGCGGCGCGGGGCGTCGTGGCGTTCCTGCTCGTCGCGCTGATCGCCGCGCTCGCGCTGGCGGCGCTGCGCCCGGCGGCCTCGCCGCAGCGGCTCGACCCGGCGTCGGCCTCGCAGCAGGGCGCGCGGGCGCTCGCACAGCTCCTCGCGCAGCGCGGGACGCCGCCGTCGGTGCGGCGGTCGGCGCGGGACGCCGCGCAGCACAGCACGTCCGACACCGTCCTCGTCGTGACCCGCACCGACCGCCTCACCGGCGCCGACCTCGACCTGCTGCGCACGGCGCCCGGCGACGTGCTGCTCGTCGAGCCCGGGCAGCGGGTCCTGACCGCGCTGGCGCCCGGCGTGGAGGAGGCGCGCGGCGCCTACCGCGACGCCGTCGAGCCCGGCTGCGCCGTCCCGGCCGCGCAGCTCGCGGGGCGCGTCGGGTTCCAGAGCGGCGCGACGTACACGGTGCCGTCCGGCGCCACCGGCTGCTACCGCGAGGAGGAGGCGGCGCGGCTCGTGCAGCTCCCCGTCGGCGGGCGCACGGTGACGGTCCTCGGCAGCGGCGCCCCGCTCACCAACGAGTACCTGGCCGACCAGGGCAACGCGGCGCTGGCGCTCAACCTGATCGGCGCGCGGTCCGCCGTCGTGTGGCTCGTCCCCGACCTGCCCGCGCCCGGCGCCGACGACGGCGACCAGGGCCTTCTCGACCTCGTGCCGCCGGGGGTCACGCTGTTCGCGCTGCAACTCGTCGTCGCGGTCGTGCTGGTGGCGCTGTGGCGGGGGCGCCGGTTCGGGCCCGTCGTGACCGAGCCGCTGCCCGTCGTCGTCCGGTCCGCCGAGACCGCCGAGGGCCGCGCCCGCCTCTACCGCGCGCACCACGCGCGCGGCACCGCCGCCGACGCGCTCCGCGCCGGGACGCGGGCGCGCCTCATGCCGCTGCTCGGCCTGCCCCGCTCCGCCGCCGACGATCCCCGCTTCTCCGTGGAGGTCGTCGCGGCCGTCGCCGCGCGCACCACCCTCGACCAGGGCACCGCGGGCTTCGCCCTGTACGGTCCCGAACCGGCCGGCGACGCCGCGCTCGTCGCGCTCTCCGACCTCCTGAACGACCTGGAAAGGCAGGTACGCCAGTCGTGAACCATCCCGTCGACCTCGACAAGGACGACGTCCCCGGGGCCGCGTCCGGCGCGCGCTCCGCGCTGACGGCGCTGCGCGGCGAGGTCGCCAAGACCGTCGTCGGGCAGGAGCCCGTGGTGACCGGCCTCGTCATCGCGCTGCTGTGCCGGGGGCACGTCCTGCTGGAGGGCGTGCCCGGCACCGCCAAGACGCTGCTGATCAAGACGCTGGCGCGGGCGCTCGACCTGGAGTTCAAGCGCGTCCAGTTCACACCCGACCTGATGCCGGGCGACGTCACCGGCTCGCTCGTCTACGACAACCGCACGTCGGAGTTCGAGTTCCGGCGGGGGCCCGTCTTCACGAACCTGCTCCTGGCCGACGAGATCAACCGGACGCCGCCCAAGACGCAGGCGTCGCTGCTGGAGGCGATGGAGGAGCGGCAGGTGTCGGTCGACGGCACCGCGCGGGCGCTGCCCGAGCCGTTCGTGGTGTGCGCGACGCAGAACCCCGTCGAGTACGAGGGCACCTATCCGCTGCCCGAGGCGCAGCTCGACCGGTTCCTGCTCAAGCTCAACGTGCCCGTCCCGGGACGCGACGACGAGATCTCCATGCTCCAGCGGCACGCCGCCGGGTTCGACCCGCGCGACCTGTCGGAGGTGCGGCCCGTCGCCGGGCCCGGCGACCTCGCGCAGGGCCACGAGCAGGTCCGCACCGTGCACGTCGACGCCAAGATCGCCGCCTACGTCGTCGACCTGTGCCGCGCCACGCGGCAGTCGCCGTCGCTGGCGCTCGGGGTGTCGCCGCGCGGCGCGACCGCGCTGCTGGCGACGTCGCGGGCGTGGGCGTGGATGTCGGGACGCGACTACGTCTCCCCCGACGACGTCAAGGCCCTCGCCCGGCCGACGCTGCGGCACCGCGTCCAGCTCCGGCCCGAGGCCGAACTGGAGGGCGCCACGGCCGACGGCGTCCTGGACGGCATCCTGGCCCACGTCCCCGCGCCCCGCTGATGGCGCTCACCGGGCGGCTGGGCCTGCTGGCGCTGCTGGCCGCCGCGCTGCCGCTGCTGCTGCCGAGCGGGCTGACGCTCCTGCTCGTCTGGGGCGCGCTGCTGCTCGGGGTCGCCGTCGACCTGGCGTTCGCCGGGAACGTCCGGGCGCTGGCGCTGCACCGGTCCGGCGACACACGGGTCCGGCTCGGTGAGTCCGCGACGGTCGTGCTGACCGTCGAGAACACCGGGCGGCGGCGCGTCCGCGCGCTACTGCGGGACGCGTGGCCGCCGAGCGCGGGCGCCGCGCCGCGCCTCACCCGCGTCGACGTCCCGGCCGGGGAGCGGCGCCGCGTCGAGATCACGCTGACGCCGACGCGGCGCGGCGACCGGGAGGCCGTCGCGGTCGTCGTCCGGTCGCGGGGGCCGCTCGGGCTCGCGGCGCGGCAACTGTCGCGTCCGGCGCCGTGGCGGGTGCGGGTGCTGCCCGCGTTCCCGTCGCGGCGGCACCTGCCCGCCAAGCTGGCGCGGCTGCGGCAGATGACCGGGTCCAACGTCGCGCTGGTGCGCGGGCAGGGCACCGAGTTCGACTCGCTGCGCGAGTACGTCGCGGGCGACGACGTGCGGTCGATCGACTGGCGGGCCACGGCGCGGCGCGGCGACGTCGTCGTGCGGACGTGGCGTCCCGAACGCGACCGGCGCATCTACCTCGTCCTGGACACCGGCCGCACCTCGGCGGGGCGCGTCGGGGACGTGCCCCGGCTGGACTGCTCGATGGACGCGGCGCTACTGCTCGGCGCGCTGGCGTCCCGGGCGGGCGACCGCGTCGACCTGCTCGCCTACGACCGTCGCGTCCGGGCCCGGGTCGAGGGGTCGTCGCGGACCGACCTGCTGACGTCGATGGTCGAGGCGATGGCGCCGCTGGAGCCCGAGCTGATCGAGTCGGACGCGGCCGGGATGGTGTCGGCGCTGCTGTCGCGCGTCCGGCAGCGGTGCCTGGTGGTGCTGCTGACGGAACTCAACCCGGCGGCGATCGAGGAGGGGCTGCTGCCGCTGCTGCCCCGACTGACGGCGCGGCACCTCGTCCTTGTCGCGGCCGTCACCGACCCGCGCCTCACCGAGATGGCCGCCGCCCGCGACGACCTCGTCGGCGTCTACGACGCGGCCGCCGCCGAACGCGCCCGCGCCGACCGCACCCGCCTCACCGCCGAACTCCGCGCCTTCGGCGTCGAGGTCGTCGACGCACCCCCGTCCGACCTGGCCCCGGCCCTCGCCGACGCCTACCTCACCCTCAAGGCGGCGGGCCGCCTCTGAGCGCCGTGCTCAGCCGTGATCGCGGATCAGGAGCGCAAACGACGCGTGGCCGGGCCGCGGCGGGCTGACGGCCAGTTCGGGCATCGCCTCCCGCACCGTGGAGACGCCCGCTCCTGCCAACCGGTAGGCCTTTCGCCAAGCGCCGCCGTAGCCGAGTGACCATCCCTGCCCATGCCGTACGTGTACCGAGCCGCCGTCCTTGGCCGTCGGCTGCGGTTCGGCGACGAGCGCCGTGTACACATAGCCAGCGAAGGGCGCGGGATCGACCGCGCGTACCTCGACGGCCGCGGCGGGGCGACGTGGATTCGCACGCGTCTGAACGATGACGGCTCTCGTGATCGCCTCGATGTACTCGCTGTCCGGCCTGATCCTGCCGGTTACGCCCCTGGTCACACCGACGGCGATGTCGAGAGCGGTGAAGAGCACGAAGACGGCCGCGCCGATCGCGAACCAGAGCGGAGGCGTCCAATCCCCTCGGGTCAGGCTGATACCGAGATAAGCGATCACGAGTAGGGCGAGCAGAAGCGCGGTTTTGCGGAGGTTGGCGATACCGGAGGGGGGACGGGGCGGGATAGCAGGAGTCTCTGCGGTCATGTCGGTTCCCTCCGATCCGGGGCACTAGAACCGACAACGCTCAGTCCCCGCCTCCGCACGCTTGGTCAGCTAGGGCGACCGGCAAGATTCCGATACGTGAAGATCAGACATAGCGCCCAGAGATCACACACCATCGCCGAACAGTCCGACCATACGCGTCGCGCCACCCCTCCGTCTGCCCCAAGATCGTTCGTCGACATGGCGCGCCTTCCCCCATCCCTGCGGGGTTCGCGACGCAAAAGCACAGGAGATGCACGTGCGTCGAGTCCAGACGCTCCTATTTACACCTCAAACCAGTCTGTCAAAACAGCAACTCGACGTCGCTACGTGACGTAAATCACATTCAAATGAAACGTTTGCGATGATCTTGCCGCAATCATCCCCTACTCCGGACCCGGTCGATCAAGGTGCAGGTCGGCACATGAATGGCAATGTTCATGAGTCCGATTCTAGAATAACATTCGGAATTACAGAGCCACCACGGACTCCCTCCAGCTTGCACAGCCGTAAAGATCTGCCCTATATGACACTTATGTGTCGTTGTGGGCGAGACGGCGTCGGATAGCGACAGGTTTCCGCCATTAGGATCAACTACACGGTCGGCCTCTAACCGAGACGGCGACCTCACCCGGCGGCCCCCCGCTGCGGGTACCGATCACGGTTCCGTCCACCGCCTCTAGGAATTCCATGAGCAATGAGCCGCCCGAGCACCATGAGGACGCGCGGCGGCACGCCCGCCCGCCCGGCCGTATTCGCCGACTCTTCGTCTTCCGTCGCGGCGCGGGCCTGCGCGCGAACGCCAGGGTCGCGGTTGACTGGATCGGCCTGCTCACCGCGCTTGCGACGTTGCTGTCTGCGCTCATCACGCTGGCTCCCCTCATCGCACCGCTGATCATGCTGAGCGGAACCCGCAAGGCCTCGCCCGGCAACCGCGCTCCGATGACGGTGACGATCACCAACACCGCGCGCTCCGAGGGGCACCGGGTCAAGGCGTACCGGCAGCCCGCGCGCGGCACCCTCTTCACTGAACGCCCGTACTACATCAACGGCGACACCGTCGTCTTGACCTGCCAGATCAGGGACGGAGAGCCGGTGACGCACCCGGGAGAGGGCCGCACCCAGCGCACGGTGGACGCTTGGAACCGGCTCGGCAACGGGAGCTGGATCAGCGACGTCTACACCGACCTCCCGGGAAAGACCGGGGACGAACCGCCGCCGGGGCTGCGGCTGTGCGATCGGTCCGAGGCGCCCTGACGCGAGCGTCTCCGTCCGGGCGCTCGGGCGGGCCGCCTCTAGGCCGACACCGGGAGGGTGTCGGGGCGGAGGTCGGATTCGCCTGTTTCGCCGGCGTGGACGGCGCGGCGGCCCAGGACGATGACGTAGGTGAGGAAGGCGATCTCGGCGACGACGCCGATGCCTACGCGGAGCCAGGTGATGTGGACCCAGCCCGTCACGAAGCCCTCGATGAGGCCGGAGACGAACAGGACGGCGATCAGGCCGAGGGCGACGGCGACCGTCGCGCGGCCCTCCTCGGCCAGGGCGCGGCCGCGCGGGCGGCGGCCCGGGTCGATGACCGTCCAGCCGAGCCGCAGGCCCGCCGCGCACGCCAGGTAGACGGCCGTCAGCTCCAGCAGGCCGTGCGGCAGGATCAGGCCGAAGAACACGTCGCCCTTGCCGTGCGCGAACATCAGCCCGGCCGTCAGGCCCAGATTGGCCTGGTTGAGCAGCAGCACGTACAGCGTCGGGATGCCGAGCAGGATGCCGAAGATCAACGCGACCGCCGACACCCACGCGTTGTTGATCCACACCTGGAACGCGAACGACGCCGCCGAATGGTCGGTGTAGTAGTTCGCGAAGTCCTCCTCGACGAGGCGCCGGATCGTGTACGGCGACCCCATCGCCGCCTGCACCTCCGGGTTCCGCGCCACCCAGACCGCCAGCACCAGCGCGAACACGTTGCCGAGCACCGTCACGCCCAGCCACCACCAGCGCAGCCGGTAGGCGATCGCCGGGAACGACACCGTCGCGAAGCGGCGCGCGTCGCGCCACATCGGCGCCTGCGCGCCCGCGACGGCGGCGCGGCCCCGCGCCACCAGCGCGGACAGCCGCGCGACGAGCTGCGGGTCGGGCGAACTCGACCGCACCACCGACAGGTGCGTCGCCGTGCGCTGGTACAGCTCGACCAGTTCGTCGATCTGCGGCCCGGTCAGCTTGCGGCTGGAGTTGATCAGCTTCTCCAGACGCCGCCACTCGGTGTCATGCGCGGCCACGTAGGCGTCGACGTCCACCCGGGGAGCGTAACGCGTCCGCGTCCGGACAGGGCAAGATGGGAGCCCCCGCCCGAACCACCCGAACGCCGAGGAGCCCCCGTCGATGGCCGAACTCGTCAGCGGTGAGGCCGTCGCGCTCGACCTGCGGGTCGCCCGGCTCGCCAGCCGGGGCTGCGCGCTCCTGGTCGACCTGCTGATCCAGATGACGCTCTTCGGCATCGTCACCAACGTCATCGGGCCGATCGCCGCCGTCGCCGATCCGGCCTGGGTCGCCGGGCTGACGCTGCTGAGCCTGGTCGCGGTCGTCGTCGGCTACCCGTGCGTCATGGAGACGGCGACGCGCGGGCACACGCTCGGCAAGATGCTGCTGGGGCTGCGCGTCGTGTCCGACGACGGCGGGCCCGTCCGGTTCCGGCAGACGCTGCTGCGCGCCCTCGCCGGATTCCTGGAGTTCTGGACGTTCCTCGCGATCCCCGCGCTGATCGCGTCCCTGTGCAGCTCGCGCGGCAAGCGGCTCGGGGACGTCTTCGCCGGGACGATCGTCATCCAGGAACGCGCGTCGGGCCCCGCCCACTTCGGGCCGATCGCCGTCATGCCGCCCGGGCTGGCCGGGTGGGCGTCGCGGCTCGAACTGTCCGGTGTGTCCGACGGGCTGGCGATGACCGCGCGGCAGTACATCGCGCGGTTCTGGGAGCTGCTGCCCGAGGTCCGCGACGAGCTGGGCGACCGGATCGTCGCCGAGGTCGCCGCCGTGATCAGCCCGCCTCCGCCGCCGGGGTGGCGGCCGGAACTGGTGCTGTCGGCGGTGCTGGCCGAACGGCGGACGCGCGAGGAACGGCGGCTCGCCGCGCAGCGCGCCTACCTGCGGCGGCTGCGCGGGCTGCCGCCCGAGCCGCCCGCCGCGCCGCCGTGGGCGCCCGCGGGCGGGCCGCCGCCTCCCCCGCCGCGTCCGCCGGCGCCGCCGCCGTTCAGCGACCCCGGGCCGGGGCAGCCGCGGTTCCTACCGCCACAGCACTACCCGGCGGGCCCGTACCGCGACGTGCTCGGCGGGCGGTGACCGGTCACGCCCGGTTCGGCGGCGACTCCAGGGACGTCAACTCGATGCCGGGCGCGTCCAGGACGACGTCTCCGGCCAGGTGGACGACGTGGGTCTCGGCGGTGTCGCGGTCGGTGACCTCGTAGCGCTCGACCAGCAGCGGGCCGGTGTCGGTGGCGTGCTCGTCCGTCGCGGCGCGGCGCCACGAGCGGCCCACCGTCAGCGCCGCCAGCGCCGGGCCGCCGACGTGGACGAGCCGCAGCCCGGTGTGCTGCCCGTCGGCCAGGCGCAGCGCGCGCGCCACCGCGACGAGGAAGCCCGGCGAGTCGCCGAGGAAGCCCGCCGCGCGCTCGCCGTGCTCGGCGGCGTCGTCGTCCGCGCCGCGCACCCACGCCAGTCCGGTGCCGGAGAAACCGCCGCGCAGCCAGAGATCGCCGGTGCGGATCTCGACGCGGATCTGCCGCCAGCGGGCGTCGACGACGAGATCGGTGCGCAGGCCGTCGGAACGCTCGCCGACGTAGCGCCAGCCGCCCGGCCCCGGCGCGCACTGGAAGCGTTCTTCGAGGTCGTCGTCCAGATGCAGGTACGTTCCGCGCGGCATGCCCGGACGGTACCGCAGCCGGACGCGGCGCTGCGCCCGCGCCGTGGCGCTACGGGGGTGTAACGGGGGAAACATTCCGGTGCGTTATCGAATTATCCGGGCGTTCACAGTTGATTTCAGTCACTGTCGAAGGCATTGACCTATTTGCCGCTTTTCACAAGCATTCTCAGCAGCTTCGTCTCCCCCGCTCGAACGGAGTTCTGATGAGAAAAGCCCTGCTCGCGGTCCTGGCCGCCGCCCCGCTCGTGGGCGTGCTGGCGACCCCGGCCCAGGCCGCGACCCCGTCCGCCCCGCTGACACTGGCCGCACCCGGAGCCGGTATCGCCGGGGAGTACATCGTGACGCTGAAGGCCGGCGTCTCGATCGGCGACACCGTCGCCAAGCGCGGTATCAGCACCAAGTACCGCTACGGCAAGGCCCTCAACGGGTTCGCCGCCAAACTGTCGGACGGCCAGCTCAAGCAGCTTCGCCGCACCCCCGGCGTCGCCTCGATCGAGCAGGACGGCATCGCCTACGCCAGCGCCACCCAGAGCAACCCGCCCTCGTGGGGGCTCGACCGCATCGACCAGACCAACCTGCCGCTGTCGCGCAGCTACACCTACAACGCCACCGGCGCCGGGGTGAACGCGTACATCATCGACACCGGCATCGCGACGGCCCACCCCGACTTCGGCGGGCGCGCCACCAACGTCTACGACTCGTTCGGCGGCAACGGACAGGACTGCCAGGGCCACGGCACGCACGTCGCCGGGACCGTCGGCGGCAACAACTACGGCGTCGCCAAGCGCGTCAACCTGCGCGGCGTCCGCGTCCTCAACTGCTCCGGCAGCGGCAGCTTCTCCGGCATCATCGCCGGGATGAACTGGGTGGCGACCAACCACGTCAAGCCCGCCGTCGCCAACATGTCGCTCGGCGGCGGCTTCAACTCCTCCGTCAACAGCGCCGTGAACAACCTCGCCTCGCGCGGCGTGTTCGTCGCGGTCGCGGCCGGCAACGAGAACCAGAACGCCTGCAACGTCTCGCCCGCCAGCGCGGCGAACGCCACCACGGCGGCGGCCAGCACGAGCACCGACGCCAAGGCGTCGTACAGCAACTGGGGCAACTGCGTGGACGTCTACGCGCCCGGCTCCGGGATCACCTCCGCCTGGCTGAACGGCGGGACCAACACCATCAACGGCACCTCGATGGCGTCCCCGCACGTCGCCGGTGTCGGCGCGCTGTACAAGGCCACGTACGGCGACGCGTCCTTCAGCACGATCCGGACGTGGATCATCAACAACGCCACGCCGAACGTGATCACCGGCAACCCGTCCGGGACGCCGAACCGCCTGCTCAACAAGCGCAACCTCTGACCCGCTCCGGCCGCCCCTCCCCCGCCGGGGCGGCCGGACCCAGGTCCTCCACCAGAGGGTCGCTCCCACCGGCGCCCCGGCCCGCATCACGCGGACCGGGGCGCCGGTCTTCGTGCGCGGGAAGCCGGTGCGATATCCGGGTGACCGTCCTCCACGGGACGTTCTGCCGCCCGCGCCCGTCACCTGGGGGTCAGCCCGTCATGGCCCGGAGGGGCAATACTCATGCGCTCGGTGGCGACACCCTCGTCGGTATCCCGTCCACTACGGTGAGTGACGCCACGTCGCGAGCCTCGGCCACGACCCGCCCGGCCCCTGGAGGAACGGTTGCGCGCGTATGAGGGGCCGGTGGTGTGCGGCGGGGGGACGGCGCTGACCGCGTACTTCGCGCTGGCGCCCGGCGGCGCCGACGCCCTGCTGCCGCCCGGCGTCCGGACGGCCGGCGGGCGCCGCGCCCTCGCCGTCGTGCACGCCGCCGAGCACGGGCGGCACCGGGAGGTGACGCTCGGCGTGGTGGTCCGCGACCCCGATCCGGGCCGCGTCTGGACGGAGGTCCGCCGCCGCGCGCACCGCCGCGTGACGGCCGTCCATCCGCTCGTCTCGGTGTTCAGCACGGACGCGGCCCGCGCCGCCGCCGAGGAGGTCTGGGGCCGGACGGCGATCACCGCTCCGGTCGAGATGTCCTGGACGGGCGGGACCGTCCGCGTCGCCGCCGGCCGCGTCCTGGCCCTCACCGGCGTGCCCGGTCCGGGCCTGCCCGCCGCCGCCCGCGACCTCATCACCTGCACCGACCTGGACGGCGTCCGGCTGCGCACCCGCATCGAGACCCGGGGCCGCCGCCGCGTCCATCCGGTGCCGCGCCTGCGGCTGGCGCTGCGCACCGGCCCGCTGTTCCCGAGCCTGCACCCGCTCGGCGTGGACGGCGCGCGCCCGCTGCTCTGCCTCAGCACCCCGGCCCACCGGTGCCGCCAGGCGGCGGGCACCCCCGTCCCGTGACGAGCCGTCGCGGGACGCGTCAGGAGCCCAGCCGCCAGGAGCGCAGGTAGTCGGCCTGGTCGCGGGTGAGGGTGTCGATGCCGACGTTCATGGACGCGAGCTTGAGCCCCGCCACCTCGGTGTCGATCTCCGCCGGGACCTCGTGCACGGCGGCGGGCAGCGACGCGTGCGAGGCGGCGAGCCAGGCGCAGGTGAGGGCCTGGTCGGCGAAGGACATGTCCATGACGGCGGCCGGGTGGCCCTCGGCGGCGGCCAGGTTGACCAGGCGTCCCTCGGCCAGCAGCAGCAGGCGGCGGCCGTCGGCCAGGACGTACTCGTCGCAGTGCGGGCGGACGCCCCGGTGGACCGTCGCGGCCAGCTCGTCGAGGGCGCGGACGTCGATCTCGACGTCGAAGTGCCCGGAGTTGGCGAGGATGGCGCCGTCCGGCATCGCGGCCAGGTGCTCGGCGGCGATCACGTCGCGGTTGCCGGTGACGGTGATGAACACCTCGCCGTGCCGCGCCGCCTCGGCCATCGGCTGCACGGCGAACCCCTGGAGGACGGCGTCGAGCGCCTTGACGGGGTCGATCTCGGTGACGACGACGCGCGCCCCGAGCCCCCGCGCCCGCTCGGCCAGGCCGCGCCCGCAGTAACCGAATCCGGCGATGACGACCGTCTTGCCCGCCAGCAGCGTGTTCGTCGCCCGGATGATCCCGTCGAGCGTCGACTGACCGGTGCCGTACCGGTTGTCGAACATGTGCTTGGTGTCGGTGTCGTTGACGGCCACGACCGGGAACTCCAGCACGCCTTCCCGCACCATCTGGTGCAGCCGGATCACGCCCGTCGTCGTCTGCTCGCAGCCGCCCTTGACGCCGCCGAGCAGGTCGCGGCGCTCCAGGTGCAGCGTGTTGACCAGGTCGCAGCCGTCGTCCAGCACCAGGTCCGGGCCGATCTCCAGCGCCTGGTGGATGTGCCGGTAGTAGCCCTCGCGGTCGATCCCGGCCCGCGCGAACACGGCCGCGCCGTACTCGTGGACGAGCGCCGCCGCGACGTCGTCCTGCGTGGACAGCGGATTGGACGCGGCCAGCGCCACCTCCGCGCCGCCCGCCCGCAGCGTCCGGATCAGCCCGGCCGTCTCCGTCGTCACGTGCATGCACGCCGCCACCGTGAGACCGGCCAGCGGACGGTCCCGCGCGAACCGCTCCCGGATCTGCCCGAGCACCGGCATGCTCCGGTCGGCCCACTCGATCCGCTTGACGCCGTCGTAGGCCAGCGCGGCGTCGGCGATGTCGCTCACGGACTCCTCCAGAGGCGGCGGCGCCGCCGCACGGGTTGCGTGCGGCGGCGCCGGTGCGATCAGCGGGTGATCAGTAGCGGTAGTGGTCGGGCTTGTACGGGCCCTCCACGTGCACGCCGATGTAGTCGGCCTGCTCCTTGGTGAGCGTCGTGAGCTTGACGCCCAGCGCGTCCAGGTGCAGGCGCGCGACCTTCTCGTCCAGGTGCTTGGGCAGCACGTAGACGCCGAGCGGGTACTCCTCGGTCTTGGTGAACAGCTCGATCTGCGCGATCACCTGGTTGGTGAACGAGTTCGACATGACGAACGAGGGGTGGCCGGTGGCGCAGCCCAGGTTCATCAGCCGGCCCTCGGCCAGCAGGAGGATGGAGTGGCCGTCGGGGAAGCGCCACTCGTGCACCTGCGGCTTGATCTCGATCTTCTCGATGCCCGGGACGCGGGCGAGCCCGGCGATGTCGATCTCGTTGTCGAAGTGCCCGATGTTGGACACGATTGCCTGGTGCTTCATCTGCGCCATGTGGTCGGCGGTGATGATGTTGAAGTTGCCGGTGGTGGTGACGAAGATGTCGACCTGGCCGACGACGTCGTCGAGCGTGGCGACCTGGTAGCCGTCCATCGCGGCCTGGAGCGCGCAGATGGGGTCGACCTCGGTGACGATGACGCGGGCGCCCTGGCCGCGCAGCGCGTCGGCGCAGCCCTTGCCGACGTCGCCGTACCCGGCGACGAGCGCGACCTTGCCGCCGATGAGGACGTCGGTGGCGCGGTTCAGGCCGTCCAGCACCGAGTGGCGGCAGCCGTACTTGTTGTCGAACTTCGACTTGGTGACCGAGTCGTTGACGTTGATCGCCGGGAACGCGAGCGTGCCCGCCTTGTGCATCTCGTACAGGCGGTGGACGCCGGTCGTGGTCTCCTCGGTGACGCCCTTGACGGACGCGGCCGTCTCGGTCCAGCGGCCGGGCTGGTCGGCGATGGTCCGGGTGAGGGTGTCGATGATGACGTGCCACTCGTCGGGGTCGTCGTCGGTGGCGGCGGGGACGGCCCCGGCCTTCTCGTACTCGGCGCCCTTGTGGACGAGCAGCGTGGCGTCACCGCCGTCGTCGAGGATCATGTTGGGGGTGCTGCCGTCGGGCCAGCGCAGGGCCTGGTCGGTGCACCACCAGTACTCCTCCAGCGTCTCGCCCTTCCAGGCGAAGACGGGGACGCCGGCGGGGTTCTCGACCGTGCCCTCCGGGCCGACGACGACCGCGGCGGCGGCGTGGTCCTGGGTGGAGAAGATGTTGCAGCTCACCCAGCGGACGTCGGCGCCGAGCTCGACCAGCGTCTCGATGAGCACGGCGGTCTGGATCGTCATGTGCAGGGAGCCCATGATCTTCGCGCCGCGCAGCGGCTTGGCCTCGGCGTACTCGCGGCGCGTGGCCATGAGGCCGGGCATCTCGTGCTCGGCGAGCCGGATCTCCCGGCGCCCGAAGTCGGCCAGGGAAAGGTCGGCGACCTTGTAGTCCATGCTGGGTTTGCTCCTTGGGTCCGCGTGGGTTCGGGAGCGAGTCTAGGCACGGAACGGGCCACAGGGCACGGTCGAGCGGCTGTTCCTGACACAGATTTGTTAGATTTACCGCCATGCGTATCTCGGAGGCCGCCCGCCGGCTCGGCACCTCGCCCCGGATGCTCCGCTACCGGGAGGCCCTGGGGCTGCTGCCCGCCACCCGCGAGGACGGCCCCGGGCACCGCCGCTTCACCGACGCCGACCTGCGCGCCGTCGCCCTCGGCCTGACGCTGGAACGCCGCTTCGACATCGGCCCGGCCGAGCTGGCGTTCGGCCTGCGCGTCCTGGCCGAACCCGAGGTGCAGGCCCGCGTCCGCGAGTTCGGCGAGCGCATCGGCCGCCTGTCCGCCCCGCCCGCCCGCTACCTGGACTTCGAGAAGGAGAAGGCCCTGCGCCTGCTGCGCCGCCGCTAGGCGTCGCCGCCGGGGACGACGACGCCCGCCTCGTAGGCGAGCATGACGGCCTGGGCGCGGTCGCGCAGGCCGAGCTTGGTGAAGACGCGGGCGACGTGGGTCTTGACGGTGTGCTCGCTGACGAACAGGCGCGCGGCGATCTCGGCGTTGGACAGGCCGCCCGCGATGAGCACCAGCACCTCGCTCTCGCGGGCCGTCAGCGTCGCCAGCTCGGCCGGGGCCTGCGGGCGGGTGCGGCGCTGGCGGCCGAACTCGCGGATGAGGCGGCCGGTCACCTGCGGGGCGAGCAGCGCGTCGCCGCGCGCCACGACGCGGACGGCCGACGTCAGCTCGTCGGCGGTGGCGTCCTTGAGCAGGAAGCCGCTCGCGCCGACGGCCAGCGCCTCGTAGACGTACTCGTCCACGTCGAACGTCGTCAGGACGAGCACGCGCGTCGCCGCCGCCCACGGCTCGGCCAGGATGCGGCGGGTGGCCTCGATGCCGTCCATGTGCGGCATCCGGATGTCCATGACGACGACGTCGGGCCGGTGCCGCTCGGCCAGCGCGACCGCCTCCCGGCCGTCGCCGCCCTCCCCCACGACCGTGATGTCGGGCTGCGCGCCCAGCAGCGCGGCGAACCCCGCGCGGACGATGGTCTGGTCGTCGACGATCACCACGTTGATCATCGCGGGGCGGCCTCAGCGGGGCGGCACCTCGGAACCGGGCTCACGGGCAGGGTTCTCCCTCCTGGTCAGCGGAAGCTCGGCCTCCACCTGGAACCCGCCGTGCGCGGCGGGACCGGCGGAGAACCGTCCGCCCAGCATGGTCGCACGTTCGCGCATGCCGACCAGACCGTGTCCGCCCGGACCCGGCTCGACGCGGGTCCGGCCGTCCGGCAGGGTGACCGTGGCGTCCGCGCCCCCGGTACGGGACGGGACGGCGCCCGGGTTCAGGACGGTCGTGGGCGCGGCGGCGCCGTCGTCGCGGACGCGGACGGCGAGCCGGTCGGGCAGGTAGACCAGGTCGACGTGGACCTCGGCGCCGGGCGCGTGGCGGCGCGCGTTCGTCAGCGCCTCCTGCACGATGCGGTAGGCCGACAGCTCGACCGTCGTGGACAGCGCGCGGGGGTCGCCGCGGACGTCCATCTCGACCCGGCCGCCCGCGCCGCGGTGCTGGTCGATCAGCTCGGGGAGCCGGTCGAGGCGCGGCTGCGGGGACGAGTCGGACTGGTCGGGCCTGGCGTCGGCGCGCAGCACGCTGAGCAGCCGCCGCATCTCCACCAGCGCCTCCCGGGCCGTCCGGGCGATCTCGGCGTAGCCCTCGCGGGCCTGCGGGGACAGCGCGTCCATCGTGTACGGCGCGGTCTCCGCCTGAACGGCGATCATGGAGACGGAGTGCGCGACGACGTCGTGCAGCTCGCGGGCGATGCGGGCGCGTTCGCGCATCACGGCCTGCTCGCGCTGCGCGACCGACAGCCGGGTGAGCGTCTCGTTGTTGCGCTCCTGCGCGGCGGCCTGCGTGCGCCCGGCGCTCTCCACGACGGTGCGGGCGTCACCGAGGCCGATGGCGGCGAGCACGGCGACGATCGCGGCGGGCCACGGGATCTCGTCGAGGGTGGCGGTGGCGACGTACACGACGACGACGGTGACGACGCTGCCGACGGCGAGGATGCCGGTGGACTGGCGGGGCAGCTCGCGCCCGAGCGCGTACAGCGTGTAGAACGCGGCGAGCGTGGTGGTGACCAGGAGCGGCTGGCCGGTGAGCAGGCTCGCCGCGACCGCGCCGAGCGCGACGGCCGCGACGGGACGCAGGTACTCGCGGCGCCACACCAGCGGCAGCGTCGCCGCGACGACGAGCGCCCCGGCGACGCCGAACGGCGACGGGACGCGCGGCACCAGCTCGGCCAGCGCGGCCAGCGCCAGCAAGAACCCGGTGAGCGGCGCGAAGTACCAGGCGCCGGTCACCTCGCCCCACAGGTTGATCCAGCGGGGCAGCGGCGCGGTGGCGGTGTCGCCGCCGGGCGCGGCCTGGCGGGACGGGCTCGTCAGCCGGGCGGCGACGCGGCGGCCGACCGGCCGCAGCAGCGTCCCGACGCCGGTGAGGAGCCACAGCAGGAGCTGGCCGACGCCGGCGACGATCCGGCCGGACAGGCGCCACGCGTGGTGCGCCACGGCGGGCCCGAAGGCGGTGGGCGCCGCGCCGCCCGGCGGGCCGGACGGCGGGGCGGGCGCGGGAGGTCGGTCGTCGCTGCTCACCCCTCCATACTGTCCGCTCACGGCCGTCCC
Source organism: Actinomadura flavalba DSM 45200 (assembly GCF_000374305.1). Classification (GTDB taxonomy): domain Bacteria; phylum Actinomycetota; class Actinomycetes; order Streptosporangiales; family Streptosporangiaceae; genus Spirillospora; species Spirillospora flavalba. The sequence continues at coordinate 507,590 of NZ_KB894093.1, forward strand.
TCACCTCACCGTGCGGAGCCCTCTCGGAGGACCCGGCATCCCTCTGGAGGACGACGCCGTTTCCCTACCTTTGGCCGACGCGCGGCGCGGTCCGGGCGGCCTACCGTTGAGAACGTGGTCGCGACAACGGCGATCCGCCCGGATCAGGGGGTTTTCCGGGAGGGCGCCGCGACCGCACCGGGGACCGTCCGGCCCCAGGGGTGCCGGACGGTGCACGACCGCTCCTTGCGGGCCGCCCTTCGGCGACGCCTGGGCTGGGGTACGACCGGATGTGACCGGCGGCCCGCGAGGAAGCGTCGGGGAACGGCGAAGGGGGCCGTCCGCGTGCGGACGGCCCCCTCGGCGTCGTTCAGGACGCGTGCTCCTCCTCGGCGGCGGGCGCCGCCTTGGCCGCCGACGTGGCGGCCGAGCCCTCGGGCCGTTCGGCGAGGTTCTCGCGGCCGAACAGGGCGGGCTCCAGGTAGATCATCCGGGCCTCGGGGAACTCCGCCCGGACGTTGGCCTCGGCGCGGTCGATGGCGCGGGCCACCTGCTCGGCCGTGTCGTCGTGGTCGACCGCGATCTTGGCGGCGACGAGCATCTCCTCCGGGCCGATGAACTGGGTGCGGATGTGGATGACGCGCTCGACGTCCTCGGTGGACTCCAGCGCCGCGACGATCTTCGTCTCCTGCTCGGGGTCGGCGCCCTCGCCGATGAGCAGGCTCTTGGTCTCGATCGCGAGGATGACCGCGATGAGGCCGAGCAGGACGCCGATCGCGACCGTGCCGACGCCGTCCCAGACGCCGTTGCCGGTCAGCACGGCGAGCGTGACGCCGCCGAGCGCCAGGATGAGGCCGACGAGGGCGCCCAGGTCCTCCAGGAGGACGACGGGCAGCTCGGGCGCCTTGGACCGGCGGATGAACTGCCACCAGGACCGGTCGCCGCGCACCTGGTTCGACTCGACGATCGCGGTGCGGAACGAGAAGATCTCCAGCACGATCGCGATGCTCAGCACGGCGAAGGCCCACGCCGGCGACTTCACCGCGTGCGGGTCCTGGATCTTGTGGATGCCCTCGTACAGCGAGAACAGCGCGCCCACGGTGAACAGCACGACGGCGACGACGAACGCGTAGAAGTACCGTTCGCGGCCGTATCCGAAGGGGTGTTGCGGCGTGCGCACCCGTTGCGAGCGCTTGCGGCCCAGCAGCAGCAGCGCCTGGTTGCCCGAGTCGGCCACGGAGTGGATCGACTCGGCGAGCATGGAGGACGAACCGGTGAACACCCACGCGACGAACTTCGACACCGCGATGCCTAGGTTCGCCGCGAGCGCCGCGACGATCGCCTTCGTCCCCGCTTCTGCACTCATCTACGAGATCCTCGTCTTCAGTTCCTGGATGGTCGCGACCGGCGTCGGGTCGACGCCGAGCGCGATGGCCAAGTAAACCGTGACGTAGTCGGCGAGCGCGATCAAAGTCGCGATTCTCTCCAGCGGATGCTCGCCCTCGGCGGCCAGCTCGGTGACGGTGACGCCCCGGTCGCGGGCCAGTTCGACGGAGACCTCGCGGCGCTTGCGCGTCTGGGGATGCTCGTCGGTGTCGCTGAGGACGACGAGGTGCAGCCCGTGCTCGGCGTCGTCGAGGCGGTCGCGGAAGAAGTCGTCGGGGTCGGCGGGGGGCCGCCCGAACAGGCCGTCGAACGCGACGACCTGGTTGTGGTTCGCCTCCGGGAGCGCGCCCGCGATGCCCGGGTACTTGGCGTTCTCGTTGAGCTGGCAGCAGAACCGGTACGCGGCGGTCGCGGCGATCTCCGAGCCGCCCCACACCATCGGGACGTCCCCGGCGAGCGACGCGGCGACCCGCTTGGCGGGGTTCAGGAACGTCTCGCTGGACGGGCGGCAGCGGTGCGCGACGTCCTCCAGCCGGGCGGCGGTGGCCTCCAGCAGTGCGTCGGGGGCGTCGAGCAGCCCGAGGCCGCGCGCGGCCAGGACGAGCGGGATCGTCAGGCCCCACAGCGTCGAGCGGGGCTGCCCCACCGACCGGACGGGCACGAACGCGGCCCGCGTCCGCGCGCCGAGGTCGGCCAGCGGCGAGTCGTCGCCGCCGACGAACAGCAGGCGGCAGCCGCGCCGGGCGGCCTCGGCCGCGACGGCGATCGTCTCCTCGGTGGAGCCCGAGCACGACACCGCGATCACCAGGTCGGCGGCGCCGACCCAGCCGGGCAGCCGGTAGCCGCGCACGGTCATGATCGGGACGGGGCAGCCGAGCCCGGCCACGGCGCCGAGGACGTCGCCGGAGATGCCCGAGCCGCCCATGCCGGTGACGACGATCGCGCGGGGCCGTCCGTCGCGGGCGGTCAGCTCGACGGCGCCGGACTCGGCGGTGCGCCGGGCGGCCTCGCGGATCTGCGCCGCCGACGAGGCGACCTGCGGGAGCATCCCGCCGGGGTCGGCGGCCTCGATGCGCGCGGCGTCGTCGAGGCGGCCGGTGTCGACGGCGACTTTCACGGAGCCGGGGTGCGGGCCTCGTCCACGAGGAGCACCGGGATGTCGTCGCGCACGGGGTAGGCGTAGTGGCACGTGCCCGTGCACACCAGCTCGGCGGCGGCCTCGTCGGGCTCCAGCCGCCCGCCGCAGTTCGGGCAGGCGAGGACCTCCAGCAGCCAGGAGTCGATCTTCACGGTCACTTCTCCCTCACAATGCTCAGGACCTCGTCGCGGACCGCCGCCATGGTGGCCGCGTCGGACGCCTCGGCGTTCAGGCGCAGCAGCGGTTCGGTGTTGGACGGGCGCAGGTTGAACCACCAGCCGTCGGTGGCGATGGTGAGCCCGTCCAGTTCGTCGATCGTAACGCCGGGACGGGCGCCGAACGCCGCGCGGACCTGCTCGGTCGCGGCGGCGGCGTCGGCGACGGTGCTGTTGATCTCGCCGGACGCGGCGTAGCGGTCGTAGGCGGCCAGCAGCTCCGACAGCGGCGCGGCGCCCTCACCGAGCGCGGCCAGCACGTGCAGCGCGGCGAGCATGCCCGAGTCCGCGAACCAGAAGTCGCGGAAGTAGAAGTGCGCGGAGTGCTCGCCGCCGAAGACGGCGCCGGTGTCGGCCATCGTCTGCTTGATGAACGAGTGCCCGACGCGGGTGCGGACGCCGTCGCCGCCGTGCTCTGCGATGACCTCGGGCACGGCCCGGGAGCTGATGAGGTTGTAGACGATCGGGGCGCCGGGGTGCTTGGCCAGTTCGCGGGCGGCGACGAGCGCGGTGATCGCGGACGGGGAGACGATCTCGCCGCGTTCGTCCACGGCGAAGCAGCGGTCGGCGTCGCCGTCGAAGGCGAGCCCGAGGTCGGCGCCGGTCGCGCGGACCTTCGCCTGGAGGTCGCGCAGGTTCTCCGGCTCGATTGGGTTGGCCTCGTGGTTGGGGAACGTTCCGTCCAGCTCGAAGTAGAGCGGCACCAGGTCGAGGGGCAGGCCCGCGAACACGGGCGGGACGGTGTGCCCGGCCATGCCGTTGCCCGCGTCCACGACGACCTTGAGGGGCCGGATGCCGGACAGGTCGACGAGGGTCTTGAGGTGGTCGGCGTAGCCCTGGAGGACGTCGCGGTCGGTGACGGTGCCGGGGGCGCCGTCGAAGGCGGGGACGCCCTGCTCGACGAGGGCGCGGATGTCGGCGAGGCCGGTGTCGCGGCCGATCGGCCGGGCCCCGGCGCGGCACAGCTTCATCCCGTTGTACTGCGCGGGGTTGTGGCTGGCGGTGAACATGACGCCGGGCAGGTCGAGGATGCCGCTCGCGTAGTACAGCAGGTCGGTGGAGCCGAGCCCGGCCTGGACGACGTCGGCGCCCTGGGCGGCGGCGCCGCGCGCGAACGCGGCGGCGAGCGGGCCGGAGGACGGGCGCATGTCGTGGGCGGTGACGACGGCGGTCGCGCCGGTCACCCGGACGAAGGCGGCGCCGATGGCCTCGGCCGTCGCGGCGTCCAGTTCGGCGGGCACCACGCCGCGGATGTCGTACGCCTTGAAGATCTTGGCGAGGTCGCCCACTCGTGCTCCGATCGGTGTCGCGATTTGCGGCACCCGAGCCTACCGCCGCCGGGGCACCCGCCCGACGCGCGATGAGCGCGGTCGGGCAGAAGTGCTCAGCCGAATGCAGAGTCGCGGGCGGCGGTGCGCGATGTCTGCGAAAGGAGGGGGCGGGTCAGTCGGTGGAGCGCAGCACGCGGAGGTGGCCGCGGCGGCCGACCTCGGTGCCCTGGCCGACCGGTTCGTGCCCGGCGGGGGCGGGGCGGGCGGCCTCGCGGACGGCGTCGGCGAGGGCTTCGAGGTCGTCGGAGGACGGTTCGGCGTCGTCCTCGACGGGGAGGCGGACCAGCTCCCAGCCCATCGGGGCGGTGAGCCGCTCGGAGTGCTCGGCGCACAGGTCGTAGCAGTGCGGCTCGGCGTACGTGGCCAGCGGCCCGAGGACCGCGGTGGAGTCTCGGTAGACGTACGTGAGCGTGAACACCGCAGGCGCCTTGCAGGCGGTGCGGGAACAGATCCGGACGGGGCTCACGATGGCCGACCGTACCCCTCGGCCGCCCCGTCCGCCACCACCCCTGAGGTACGTGTCGCCGTTACCGCACAAATTCCCCGTCTTTCGTCACGCACCCGAAGGTATGCACCACGAGCCGTCACCGGACGGAAGGCTTGTGCCCGGGTCCGGGGCGATGCCGGAGGACGGACGGTAAGCTGAGGGGGTGCGATCCCGTGTGGCAGGCGTCCGGCGCCGCGACCGGCGGGGGAGGGGCCTGCGCGGCCCGCTGACTCCCCCGCGGGCGCCGATCAGCCGCACCCGCGCCGAGCGCTTCGACGACCTGGTGGCCGACGAGGTCCGCCGCCTCGGCCGCCGGTGGGACCGCGAACTCGCCCAGGTGGAGTTCGCCGTCGAGGACGTCCCGCTCATCGGTGACGACGACGAGGGCCCCGTCCCGCTCAGCGCCACCGAGGCCGGCGAACCCGGCGAGCCCGTCCGCATCGTCGTCTACCGGCGGCCCGTGGAGGCCCGCGCCGACGACGACGCCGAGACCACGCGCCTCGTCCGCGATCTGCTGGTCGAGGAGATCGCGGATCTGCTCGGTCTCTCCCCCGAATCGGTCGATCCGAGCTACGACTCGCCCGACGACTAGGGGATCAGCACCCGCCGCGTGCCGCCCACCGGCGGGAGCGCCGTCGTGCGGGCCGCCTCGGGCACCGGGAGCAGGGTGAGGCGGACGTCCGAGCCGCCGCCCGCCGTGAGCAGCCGCGCCGCGTACACCGGCCCCGAGCCGCGTTCGGGCTGGACGAGCAGCGCCCCGGTCCCGGCGGCGATCCGCGTCTCGGCGGTGCGCCCGGCGGCCACCGTGAGGCGCTGGGGCGCGCCGCCGCCGACGGGGGTGAGCACGACCGTGGCCCCGGCGCGCGGGGCCGTCAGCGTCAGCCACGCGTCGCGGCGGGAGGCGGGCAGCAGCGCGCCGCCGCCGACCGGCCCGGCGGAGGCGCCGTAGGCGACGTCGCTGCCGCGCCGGACCGCGACGCCCGCGACGACCGGCCGGTCGGCGGTGACGCGCACGGCGGCGGGCCGGGCCGCGAGCGAGGGGTGCAGGTCCACGGCGGTGACGGTGCCCGCGAACGCCTCCAGCGTGCCCCGCCCGCCGGGGGTCACCACGCCCTGCGCGGTGATCGTCTCGATCCTCAGCCGGGCGTCCTCGCCGCCGGGGACCGCGACGAGCAGCCGCCGCTCCCCCGAGCCGCCGGGCACGCCCGGCACGATGATCTCCCGCGCGGGGGCGGCGGCGCGGGGCAGCCAGTCGGCGCCCGCGTCGGCGCGGACGTGGACGGCGGCGGCGACGCGGCCGGTCGTCGCGACCACGCGCAGCGTCAGTTCCCGCGCGGTGCGCACCAGGTCGCCGAGCCCTTCGGCGGACGCGCCGAGCCGCACGACGCGGGTGGTGGCGGGCTCGACGGTGATGCCGCGTCCGTCGGTGCCGTCCAGCGGGCCGTCGCCGGAGTAGGCGTGCAGGTCGACCGAGGCGGGCCGGGGGTCGAGGTTGGTCAGGTGCACCTCGACGCGTTCGGCGGCGCCGGGTCCGGGGCCGGTGAACCAGTGCTCGACGGCGGGTTCGGCGCAGCGCGTCCCGGCCAGGCCGACGTCGTCGCGGGTCTGCTCGGCGGCGAGCCCGGCGGCGGCGCCGCCCGCCGCGCGGACGGCGACGTCGGCGCGGGGGCTCGCCGACCAGGCGGCGCCGCCGTCCGACAGCGGCGCGCCGCCGGTCACGGGGGCGACGGTGATCCGGCCGTCGCGGGCGCCGGGCCACGGCTGCACGGCGACGTCCCCGGCGGGGCAGGCGAGCAGCGCGGACGTGACCGGGACGCGCGTCCCGGCCCGCGCCTCCGGCGCCGCGCCGAGCGGCACGAGCCGCGCGACGCCCGCCAGGGCGAGCACGGCGACGCCGACGAGCAGCGCGGTCGCGCCGCGCGACCCGGCGAGGCCGACGACGCGCGCGTTCGGGGTCCGGCGGCGGCTGCGCGGACTCATGCGGCGTCCGGGGTGAGGGCGGGGCTGCGGCGGCGCCGTCCCCGGCGCGGATCGGCGCCCGGGCCGGGGCGCGCGCCGGGCAGCGCGAGGACGAGCAGGACGGCGAGCGCGACGGCCTGCGCGCCCGTCCACGCCTGCCGGACGACCGAGCCGCCGGACAGGCGCAGCGTGCCGCCCGCCGCCGGGACCGGGTAGCCGCGCGCCCAGCCGTCCACGGTGCGGGCCTCGACGTCGCGGCCGCCGAGGGTGGCGTGGGTCGCGCCGGACGGGTCGGTGACGAGCAGCGTCCGGCCGGGCGCCCCCGGCGGGACCGCGACGGCGTCGCGGGCCGGGAGCGGCGTCGCGGACGGCCCGTCGAGCAGCATCAGGCGGCCCGCCGGGACGGGCAGCCGCCACACGCCGAACGCCGCCGCGCGGCTCTCCCGGGTCAGCTCCGGCGACGCGTCCAGCACGGCCGTCAGCGGGTCGCGGCCGGGGTCGGGGACCAGGACGTACTCGATGCCCATCCGGGCGAGCGGCGCCGCGTCGTCGCCGGGCCGCGCGCCCGCGAGGGCGGCGACGAGCCCGTCCAGCCTGCGCGCGGCGGCTTCCGGCACGGGCGCGGGGTCGCCGAGCGCCGGGCGAGCGCCGTCGCGCAGCACGGTGTGGCCGACGCGGCCGTCGCGGGTGCGCAGGACGAGCGTGCCGGGGGCGTGCGGTCCGGCGAGGAAGTCGGGGACCGTCCCGGCGGGGACGCGGCCCAGCGGGCCGTCCACGCCCCGCACGACCCACGTCACGGCGGCGACGGCCGGTGCGCTGACGGCCGCCGCGACCACGAGCGCACCGCCGATGCGGGCGAGACGTCCCGGGCCGGTCAGCGCGTCGGCGGCGCGGGCCACGGCCGTCGCCGCCGCGAGCAGCAGCCCGGCCGCCGCGACGGCGAGCGCCGTGCCCGGCCAGACGGCGGCCCGGTCGGCGCCGTTCGTCACGGTGAGGGCGCCCGCCAGGACGGCGACGAGCAGCCCGCCGAGCGCGATCAGCCAGCCCGCCAGCACCGTCGTGCGGCGCGTCCGCAGCAGCAGCGCGGACGCGGCGGCCGCGGCGAGGCCCGCCATCGCCCACGCGGCGGGCGTTCCGGGGCCGCCGGGGTTGAGCAGCAGGACCCCGTCCGGCGTCGTGCCCCGGACCGGGGCGTGCACGCCCGCCTCCAGCAGGAACCGCGACGGGTGGCGCAGCAGGCCGAGCGTCCAGGGCAGCAGGAGCAGCGGCGGCACCGCGACCACCAGGACCAGGTGACGGCGCGCCGCGCCGCCCGGCCGGTCCAGCAGCAGCCACGCCGCGCCCGCCGCCAGCAGCGCGAGCACCCACGTCAGCGGCACGAACGCCAGCGCCACCGTCAGCAGCAGCGCCGCGCCCCACGCCGCCCGCGCCCGCCGGACCGGCTCGGGCACCGCGCCGTGCCGGGGCAGGCCCGTCATGCGGGCGACCCGCGCGGCGAACAGCGGCAGCACCACGAGCACCGTCACGGTTCCGACGCGGCCCTGCGCGACGGCGCCCGTCGCGGTCGGCAGCAGCGCGTACGCGGTCGCGAACCAGGCGCGCTCGGCGGGCCGGGCCGGGCGGCGCGGCGAACCCAGCAGCCGGGACGCGCGGTACGCGGCGAGCCCGGCCAGCGGGACGCCCGCGAACAGCAGCAGCGTGACCGCCAGCCACGGCTTGCCGAACGTGACCGTCGACAGCAGCGCGAGAAAGCCCACGTACGGCGGCTCGCCCGCCAGATACGCGGTCCACAGGTCGGACGCCCCGCCCCGGGCGGGGACGAGCGCGCCGCCGCCCAGCTCGGTCCCGGCCGCCGGGAGGGACCGGGCGGCGGCCAGCGTCACGGCCGTCAGGCCGAGGCCGAGCAGGACGGGCGGGCGCGTCAGCGTCCGGCGCGCCCAGCCCGGTTCGTCGGACGCGGCGCGGCGCTCGGCGGCGGCGCGGCGGCGCGCGTCGCGGGCCGCGAACCGGTCCGACAGGGACTCGGCGAGCCGCCGCCGCGCGACGCCGCTGGCCAGGTGGCGGCGGACCGTCCGGTACACGTGCATCCGGCCGCCCGAGCGCTCCGCGCGCATCCGGCGCAGCCGCCACGGCGAGCGCAGCACGTCCGCGAGCGCGGCCAGCTCGGCGCGCGCCTCCGCCGTCCGCTTCGTCGCGACGAGCCGCGCCGCGCGCACCGCCGACGCCTGCACGTTGCGCAGCAGCGCGGCGGGCAGCGCGCGGGCGGGCAGGTTGCCGAACAGCGTGTAGAGGGCGTTGCGGCGGTCGCGGCGGCGCGGCGAGTCGGCCGCCATGCCGATGCGCCGCAGCCCGCGCCGGGCCGCCTCGGCGTGGTGGACGACGGCGTCGCTCACCGCCATGACGCGCTCGCCCGCCGCGTGCGCGCGCCAGCAGAAGTCCAGATCGTCGCGGAACAGCCCGAACGCCAGGTCGAAGCCGCCCAGGCGCTCCCACACGTCGCGGCGGACGAGCATCCCGGCGCTGCCGACCGCGAGGACCTCGCGGTCGCCGTCGTGCTGGCCCTGGTCGAACTCGCCGGGGTCGATGCCGGTGTCGCGGCGTCCCGCGCCGTCCACGGTGACGCCCAGTTCCAGCAGGACGCGGCGGTCGTCCCAGTCGCGGACCTTCGGGCCGAGGACGGTCAGGCCCGGGTCGCGGGTCGCGGCGTGCAGCAGGCGGTCCAGTGCGGTGGGGGCGGGCGCGGAGTCGTCGTGCAGCAGCCACACCCACTCGCTGCGAGCCCCGGCGCCCGGATCGTCGTCGGGCACGGGCAGCGTCGCCGCCGGATGCCGCAGGCCCTCGGCCAGCGCCTCGCCGAAGCCCGTCGTGCGGGGCAGCGTCAGCACGTTGCCGGGGCCGACGACCTCGCGGAGCACGGCCGGGCCCCGGTCGCGGCTGCCGGTGTCCACGGCGACGAGGCGCTGCACCGGACGCGTCTGCGTCAGCACCGCCTTGAGCGTCGCGGGAAGCCACGCGGCGCCGTCGTGCGCGACCAGGACGGCGGTGACGACGTGCCGGTCGGTGACGGGGGCGCCCGCGGGCGCGGCCGGGCGGGCGGCCGGTCCGGCCGTGCGGGGATCGGTTGTGGGGGACAACGCTTCCGCTCGTTCTGTCGCGGGGTTGGGGGGTGCGCCGACGCGATCGGCACGGCGCTTACTGTACGCACGTCCCCGCCCGAGCGCCCGCAAACACGGCATATCAGACTCGCCCGGACATGCGAACGGCTCCGGCCCGCGTACCCGCGGACCGGAGCCGTGGCGGACCTCTAGACCGCCTGACGCTTCAGTTTGCGACGCTCCCGCTCGGACAGCCCGCCCCAGATGCCGAAGCGCTCGTCATGCTGGAGCGCGTACTCCAGGCATTCCGCCCGCACTTCGCATGCCCGGCAGACCTTCTTGGCCTCGCGGGTCGAGCCGCCCTTCTCCGGAAAAAACGCCTCCGGGTCGGTCTGAGCGCACAGCGCGCGCTCCTGCCAGCCCAGCTCTTCACCCTCGTCTGTGCCGTGCGCCAGCGGGACGACCACCTCGCTCACAGCGCACCTCCTAGCCCATGGAGCCCCCGGTCAATGCCTTCCTGTAGCTCCGTCCCCCTGAGAAGGCAGCGAACTACACATCTGAAATTACACGCGTGTAGTGCCCGTTCCGTCAAGCGGAACGGCTTTCTGCCGGGACGAACCGGAAGCTTTTCCGCGAGCCGCGCCTGCCTTTGGCGAAGAGATCAGTTAAACGGGGCGTCACTGCGGCGGACGGTTGTCCCGGTACCAGTCGCTCTCGTCACGGCGCTCGCCCTGCTGGCCCTGCTGCTGCCCGTACTGCTGCTGGCCCTGGTTCTGCTCGCCCGAGCCGCCGTAGGCGCGCGTCCACTCGCCCGCGCTCTCGTCCTCGGCCTGCTGGGCGGGCTGCTGGGCCTGCTGGCCCTCCTGCTGGCCGTACGCCTGCTGCCCGTACGCCTGCTGGCCGTACTGCTGCTGCCCGTAGTCGGCCTGCTGGCCCTGCTGCTGCCCGTACTGCTGGCCGTAGTCCTGCTGCTGCGCGGGCTGCTGCCCGTACGCCTGCTGGCCCTGCTGGCCGTACTCCTGGCCCGCCTGCTGACCGTACTGCTGCTGGCCGTACTGCTGGCCGTACGCCTGCTGGCCCTGCTGCTCGTAGCCCTGCTGCTGCCCGTACTGCTGGCCGTAGCCCTGCTGGCCCTGCTGGTAGCCGTAGTCGGGGTAGCCGCCGACCTGGCCCTGCGGCGCCGGCTTCGGCGCGGACGGAAGACCCTGGAACAGCGAGAACGCGTACCAGGCCGCCGCGGCGGCCACGGCGAGCTTGGACGCGCCGTACAGGAACGTGCTCAGCTTCGCCACGCCCGCGCCGGTGCTGCCGCCGCCGATCGTCGGCACGCCGATGTCGGCGAACATGCCCGCCAGCCAGGCCAGCGCGCCCAGCAGCAGGATGCCGCCCAGCACGCCCAGCGCGCCCATGACGATGATCCGCGCGGACTTGGTCGGCGTCGCGCCCCACGTCACCAGCGTGACCGCGAGCGCCAGCAGACCGGCCGTCACGACCTGCGTGAAGAAGCCATCCCCCGTCTCGCTGAACGCCCGGATGGTGAAGTCCCCCCGCCCGAACGCGAGGACGATGAGACCCGCCAGCAGTTGCAGTCCGGCGGCACCCAGCAGAATCCAGGCGGCCGGCTCGCGCAGGCGCTGGACGGCTTCCTTGTTCACGACGATCTCTCCAGACGTTGCGGTCTCGCCCGTCCCGGCGGAAGGGCGCCAGTACTCCAGACGGTTCCCGCCCGCGGGCGGGCGTCACCCCGTCCCGGCGGAAGCGATCTCCGTCGTCGGCGACCGGATGACTGCGTAGAGCTTCGCACATCGCGGTCCCTGACGTCTCTTCCCCCCGCAGGCCCTCATGACGCCCCAAACCCGGCTCCCGCAGGCCACGGGCGCTCTCCGGGCGTTCTAGGGTGGACGCATGAAGATCGTGGCGCCGGCGGGCGGAATCGGCGCGGCCCGCTTCCTGCGCGGGTTGCGGCAGGCCGCACCCGAGGCGGAGATCACCGTCATCGGCAACACCGGCGACGACATCTCCCTGTTCGGGCTGCGCGTCTGCCCCGACCTCGACACGGTGATGTACACGCTCGGCGGCGGCATCAACGAGGAACAGGGCTGGGGCCGCGCCGCCGAGACCTTCACCGTCAAGGAGGAGCTGGCCGCCTACGGGGCCGGGCCGAGCTGGTTCGGGCTCGGCGACCGCGACTTCGCCACCCACATCGTCCGCACGCAGATGCTCGCGGCCGGGTACCGGCTGTCGGCCGTCACCGAGGCGCTGTGCCACCGGTGGGAACCGGGCGTCCGGCTGCTGCCGATGACCGACGACCAGGTCGAGACGCACGTCGTCGTCGACGACCCCGAGCACGGGCGCCGCGCGATCCACTTCCAGGAGTGGTGGGTGCGGCTGCGCGCGTCGCTGCCCGCCGTCGCGATCACCGCGATCGGCGCCGACGACGCCAAGCCCGCGCCCGGCGTGCTCAAGGCCATCGAGACCGCCGACGTCGTGCTGTTCCCGCCGTCCAACCCCGTCGTGAGCATCGGCACGATCCTCGGCGTCCCCGGACTGCGCGAGGCGTTCGCGGCCAAGACGGTCGTCGGGGTCTCCCCCATCATCGGCGCCGCGCCGGTGCGCGGCATGGCCGACGCCTGCCTCACCGCGATCGGCGTCGAGACCACCGCCGAGGCGGTCGGGCGGCACTACGGCGCCGGCCTCCTCGACGGCTGGCTCGTCGCCGAGGAGGACGCCGCCGCCGACGTCCCCGGCGTCACCGTGCGGGCGCGCCCGCTGCTCATGTCCGACGCCGAGAGCACCGCCGCGCTGGCCGGGGCCGCGCTCGACCTCGCCCGCGAGCTGGCATGAACCTCCAGATCTTCGGGATTCCCGGGCTGCCCGAGGTCGTCGCCGGTGACGATCTGGCGGCGCTCGTCCCGCTCGACCTCGTCGAGGACGGGGACGTGCTCGTCGTCACGTCCAAGATCGTCAGCAAGGCCGAGGGGCGGGTGCTGGCCGCCGCCGACCGCGAGAAGGCCATCGACGCCGAGACGGTCCGGCTCGTCGCCCGGCGCGAGCACGCCCGCGGCGTGACGCGCATCGTGGAGACGCGGCAGGGCCTCGTGCTCGCCGCCGCCGGGGTCGACGCGTCCAACACCGAGCCCGGCACCGTCCTGCTGCTCCCCGAAGACCCCGACGCGTCCGCGCGCGCCCTGCGCACCGGGCTGCGCGCCCGGGGCCGCGACGTCGCGGTCATCGTGTCCGACACGTTCGGGCGGCCGTGGCGCAACGGCCTCACCGACGCCGCCATCGGCGTCGCCGGGCTCGACCCGCTCGACGACCTGCGCGGCCGGGCCGACGCGCGCGGCAACGTCCTGGAGGCGACGGTCACCGCCGTCGCCGACGAGATCGCCGCCGCCGCCGAACTGGTCAAGGGCAAGCTCGCCGGGGTTCCCGTCGCGGTCGTGCGGGGCCTCGCGCCGCTCGTCACCGACGCCGACGGGCCGGGCGCGCGGGCGCTGATCCGGCCGCCGCACGAGGACATGTTCCGCCACGGCTCCGCCGACGTCCTCTACGCGCGCCGCACCGTCCGCGAGTTCACCGACGAGCCCGTGGACGGCGCGGCCGTCCGCCGCGCCGTCGCCGCCGCGATCACCGCGCCCGCCCCGCACCACACGACGCCGTGGCGGTTCGTCCTGCTGGAGAGCCCCGAGTCGCGGGTGCGCCTGCTCGACGCCATGCGCGACGCGTGGGAGGCCGACCTGCGCCGCGACGGCTTCTCCGCCGAGTCCATCGCCAAGCGCCTGCGCCGCGGCGACGTCCTGCGCCGCGCGCCGTACCTGGTCGTGCCGTGCCTGGTCATGGACGGCTCGCACCCCTATCCGGACGAACGCCGCGCCTCGGCCGAACGCGAGATGTTCGTCGTCGCCACCGGCGCGGGCGTCCAGAACCTCCTGGTCCAGCTCGCCGTCCAGGGCCTCGGCTCCTGCTGGGTCTCCAGCACGATGTTCTGCCGAGACGTCGTCCGCGACGCCCTCACCCTCCCCCCCGACTGGGACCCGATGGGCACAGTAGGCATAGGCCACGCAGCATCCCCACCCCCCAACCGCCCCCCACGCGACCCCGAAACGTTCCTAGTCACCCGCTGAGAACCACCCATCGTCGCGACCCCCCGTAGGAACGATGGGGACGTGGCGTTCGCGCGGCGTCGTCCGGCCGCTGCGGCGTGTTGCGACCCCTCGTAGGGGCGATGGGGACCTCACGCGGGAGCGCGCGGCCGAACTGCTGGACCGGTTGCGACCTCTCGTAGGGGCGATGGGGACGCGGGTGAAGGTGCAGGTCTACCGGGCGCCGCTGGGGATGTTGCGACTCCTCGTAGGGGCGACGGGGACCGGGTGGGTCCAAGTCAGTGAAAAGCCCGAGCACGTTGCGACCCCTCGTAGGGGCGATGGGGACTGCTGCCGCGCGGGTGCGTGAGCTGGCCGCCGCCGGTTGCGACCCCTCGTAGGGGCGATGGGGACCCGGCCATCTCGACGCGGCGCACGTTGGCGAGGGCCTGTTGCGACCCCTCGTAGGGGCGATGGGGACCCGGCCATCTCGACGCGGCGCACGTTGGCGAGGGCCTGTTGCGACCCCTCGTAGGGGCGATGGGGACTCGCCCCGCAGCAGGCCCTCTACTGCGGCGACGGTTGCGACCCCTCGTAGGGGCGATGGGGACCTCGCCGTCACCGCCCCACCCGATCTGGTCCACCAGTTGCGACCCCTCGTAGGGGCGATGGGGACGTGCGGGTGCGCCGTGGCGCCGATCGTGGGCGACCGGTTGCGACCCCTCGTAGGGGCGATGGGGACCCCACAGTAAAGCCGCAGGTCGGCCAACCGCTAACCCCCGGTTTTTGAAGAGATCTTCAGCGAGCCTCCGGTCGTGTCGTCAACCCCGGCGTGTCGCTGAAACCAAGGCTCAAATCCGTACCCAGCGTACGCCGGTCCCGGCGCGTTCCGCAGCGACCCGGACGCCTCAGACCGAACCGACTCCCGGCCAAAGAACACAGCCGACACCACCTGGTCCAGCGCCGGTCAACCACGCGCAAGGCCACCACAACACGACCCCAGCACGAACGCAGAGAACACCCCGCAACTGCCCAGCAGACCACCAGCCCGCATCGCGCGACCCACAGCCTCGATCGAGACTCACGCCCGCACCACGCACGCCCAGCGCGACGCGCCCCGACCGCAACCACGGGCGATGGGGACACCAAGACCGGCGGCGAGCCGAAGAAGCGCGCCTAGCCGCGACGCCCCTGTTCGGGCTGCCTCCGAGTTCGGTAGGAGTGTTATCCACAGGCAGCGGCGACGGCCGCGCGCGATGCCCTTAACGCGGGAGGATTACGTCAAGGGGGTCCCCATGCGGGTTGCGGACCCCCTTGTCGAGTTGCCTCAAGGCCCTTCGGAAGAAGTTATCCACAGGCTTCGGCAGGGTGCTTCGTTAGGCGTTGGTCAGGGGTAGCGTCCGTCGGGTCGGGCGGCCGAAGTGGCCGATGCCGTCCGTGCGGCGGGACGCCTCCAGGCGTTCCGCCGGGACTTCGCCGTAGAGCGTCGTGCGCTGGCGGGCCGGGCGGCCCGCCGCCGCGGCGATGGCCTCGAGGGAGCTGATGGGCTTGAACGATCCGTTGTCGGAGCCGGCCATGCGGCTGATCGTCTCCTCCATGAGCGTGCCGCCCAGGTCGTTGACACCGCCCTGGAGCACGCGCGTGCACAGTTCGTCGCCGAGTTTCACCCACGAGGTCTGGATGTTGGAGATCGAGCCGTGCAGCAGGATGCGCGCCAGTGCGTGGACGGCGAGGTTCTCGCGCACCGTCGGGCCCGGCCGCGCCAGGCCCGCCAGGTAGATCGGGGAATTGTGATGCACGAACGGCAGCAGCACGAACTCCGAGAAGCCGCCCGTCCGCGCCTGGATCGAGCGCAGCAGCTTCAGGTGCGCCACCCAGTGCGCCGGGGTGTCCACATGGCCGTACATCATCGTCGAGGTCGTCGGCATGCCCAGTTCGTGGGCCGTCGTGACGACCTCCACCCACTGGTCGGCGGGCAGCTTCCCCTTCGTCAGCACCCAGCGCACGTCGTCGTCCAGGATCTCGGCCGCCGTGCCCGGCAGCGAGTCCACGCCGGTGGCCTTCGCCTCCTGCAACCACTCGCGGATCGAAAGGTCCGCGCGCGCGACGCCGTTCACCACCTCCATCGGACTGTAGGAGTGCAGGTGGATGTCCGGCGCGCGGCGCTTCACCTCGCGCGCCAGGTCGAAGTACGCCGTGCCCGGCAGGTCGGGGTGGATGCCGCCCTGCATGCACACCTCGGTCGCGCCCGCCGCCCACGCCTCGTCCACGCGGTCGCCCACCTGTTCCAGCGACAGCGTGTACGCGTCGGCGTCGGTGCGGCGCTGCGCGAACGCGCAGAAGCGGCAGCCGGTGTAGCAGACGTTGGTGAAGTTGATGTTCCGCGTCACCACGTAGGTGACGTCGTCGCCGACCGCGTCGCGGCGCAGGTCGTCGGCGATGCGGGTGAGCGCGTCCAGTTCGGGGCCGTCGGCGTGCAGCAGCGCCAGCGCCTCGTCGTCGGACAGGCCCGCCGGGTCGCGTTCGGCGTGCGCGAGCGCCGTGCGGACGTCGGCGTCGAACCGCGCGGGGGCGCTCATCCGGTCGCGGAGGGCGTCCCAGTCGCCGTACACCTCGTCGAAGTCGTCGCGGCGGTCGCTCGTGCGCCCGGACGTGTCGATCTCCACGTGCAGGTCCGTCCGTCCGGACGCGGCGAAGCCGCCGTCCGGCTCCTGCCACGGGCGGCCCTGCGGCGTCGCGTCCTCGCGGGCCAGGCCGGTGCGGGGGTCGGCGAGCGCGGCGACGTGCGCGTTCAGCCGGGGGTCGAGCCAGGGTTCGCCGCGCCGCACGTACTCGGGGTAGATCGTCAACCGTTCGCGCAGCGTGAAGCCCGCTTCGGCGGTCCGCGCGGCCAGCTCGTCGATCTGCGGCCAGGGCCGCTCGGGGTTGACGTGGTCGGGTGTCAGCGGCGAGACGCCGCCCCAGTCGTCGATGCCGGCGCGCAGCATCAGCGCGTACTCCTCCGCCACCAGGTTCGGCGGTGCCTGCACGCGCGCCTTCGGGCCGAGCACGACGCGCGTCACGGCGATCGTCGCGGCCAGCTCCGCCAGCTCGGCGTCGGGCGTGTTCCGCATCTTGGTGTCGGGCTTGGCGCGGAAGTTCTGCACGATCACCTCCTGGATCGCGCCGTACTCCCGCATCGTCCGCCGGATCTCGAAGATCGCGTCGGCGCGTTCGGCGACGTTCTCCCCGATCCCGATGAGAATGCCCGTCGTGAAGGGGACGTTGGTGCGGCCCGCGTCCTCCAGCACCCGCAGCCGGACGGCCGGGTCCTTGTCGGGCGAGCCGTAGTGCGCGCCGCCCTTCTCGGTGAACAGCCGGGTCGCGGTCGTCTCCAGCATCATGCCCATCGACGGCGCGACGGGCTTGAGCCGCTGGAAGTCCCGCCAGCTCAGCACGCCCGGGTTCAGATGCGGCAGCAGCCCGGTCTCCTCCAGCACCCTGACGGCCATCGCCCGCACGTACGAGAGCGTGTCGTCGTAGCCGTGCGCGTCGAGCCATTCCCGCGCGGGCTTCCACCGGTCCTCGGGCCGGTCGCCCAGGGTGAACAGCGCTTCCTTGCAGCCCATCGCGGCGCCCTGCCGGGCGATCTCCAGCACCTCGTCCGGGGAGAGGTAGGGGGATTCGAGCCGGTGCGGCACGGTCGCGAACGTGCAGTAGCCGCAGCGGTCCCGGCACAGGCGCGTCAGCGGGATGAACACCTTGCGGCTGTAGGTGATGATTCCCGGCCGCCCGGCGGCCTCCAGCCCGGCGTCGCGCGTCCGGGCGGCATAGGTCAGCAGTCGTTCGAGCTGCTCGCCCCGGGCGTGCAGCAGCGTCGTGGCCTCGGATCGGTCCAGGGTCTTACCGTCACGCACGCGGGCGAGCGCCCGACGCATCGCGGACTCCGTCACACCGTTCGGTCGGTCGAGGTCATCCATGCGGGCACCCTATGCCAATCGTCATATTCACGACCGCCCCAGGGTCACTCCCACCCTCCCCAGCCGCCGCGCGACCTCGCTTATTCCCGCGCCGCCCCGTGGTGCGGGGCGGATCAGGGGGTGGGGTCGCGGTGGAGGCCGGGGCGGGAGTGGAGCAGGGTCTCGGCCTGGGCGCGGAGGGCGTCGAGGAGGACGCGGACGGAGGGGCGGACGTCGGAGCCGGAGCGGCGCCAGAGGACCATGCGGCGGTGCAGGGCCGCGTCGGCCAGGTCGCGGACGACGACGCCGTCCGTGCGTTCGGCGAGGGCCAGGTCGGGGACGAGGCAGACCGCGCCGCCGTGGGCGACCACCGCGAGGATGACGAGCAGGTCGTTGGACCGGTGCCGGATGCGGGGCCGGAATCCGCCGAACTCCACGCCCGCGCGTTCCAGCAGGTCGGTGTGGTTCGTACCGACATGGCCGGTGATCCAGTTCTCCCCGGCCAGCTCCGCCATCGCGACGGGCGCGCCGCTCGCCGCGAGCGGATGCCGCTCGGAGAACGCGACCCGCATCGGCTCGGTGATCAGCACCTCCGCGTGCAGCTCGGGACGCTCCGGACGCGGCAGGTGCGAGTACTCGTCGGTGATGACCACGTCGATCTCCTGGGAGACCAGCTCCCGCAGGACGCGGTTGAACTCCTCGTCCACGATCTCCACGGTCAGGTCGGGGTACTCCCGGGCCAGTCCGGGCAGCGCCGGGGCGAGGACGTGCAGCAGCGCCGTCTGGAACCCGGCGACGCGCACGACGCCGCCGACCCGGCCGCTCGCCGCGTGCGCGGCCTCCTCGGCGCGCTCGGCGTCGAGCAGCAGGGCACCCGCCCGCTCGGCCAGCACCTCACCGGCCTCGGTGAGCCGCAACCGGCGGCCGGCCCGCTCGACGAGCGGCACGCCGACCTCGCGCTGCAACTGCGCGAGCTGCTGCGACACCGCCGAGGGGCTGTAGCCGAGCGCTTCGGCGACCGCCCCGGCGGTGCCGCGCTGCTTCAGTTCCCGCAGGACGCGGAGACGACCCAGATCCAACATCGTGAAGCGATCCTTACACATTCGGTGCAGCAAAGGTCGCTGGACCTGAAGAGTCGAGGGCCCCACACTGGACTTACCCGCGGGAAACGACCCCGGGCCCCGGCCAGGGCCCACCGACTTCACCAGGTCAAGGACGGTTCCCCATGTTCACCCTTCTCGCCCTCTTCCTCACCATCGCCCTCTTCGGTGTCCTCGGCCACTTCTTCGGCGCCGACACCCGGGACGGCCGCGACTGGACCCCCAGCGACCACCCCACCCCGCCCGACCTCACCTGGCGCGACGAACGCACCCCCGAGACCACCCCGGCGCGCTCCGACCAACCCGCCCCCGCCCGCGGCCCCCGCCACACCATGGCCCCGGCCCGCTGACCCGCCCAGGTGACACCGAACGCCTGCCGGGCCGCATCCACAAGGCCCACCCGCCGATCCGGCAACTATCCCGAAGCCCACCCACTCCCCGCACCGGCGCCAACGGCCCCGTCCCACCCGAGCCCAGGGACGGGGCCGTTCCGTCAGAGGCGGTAGCCGCCTGCCGCGAAACCGACCCCACGCCCGCCTGGGCGGCCCCGCCGTCCGACGGAGCGATAGCCGCTCACCGCGACGACGACATCGTGCAGCCGATCCTCAGTGGCCCCGCCGTCCGGAGGGACGATGGGCGCCCAACCCAATGCCGACCTCGGGTAACCCGCACAGCGGCCCCGCCGCCAAGAGACGTGACAGCCGCTCACCGCGACGCCACCCTCGCGCAGCCCGCTCTGAGCGGCCTCACCGTCAACAGAAGCGGTAGCCGCTCACCGCGAAAGCGATCTCACGCCCGGCTTGGGCGGCCCCGCCGTCCAGAGCGGTAGCCGCTCGCCTCGGGTGCCGACAGCGTGCAGCCGGTGTTCGGCGGCCTCGCCGTCGAAGAGGCGGTGGGCGAGCACCGCAATGCCTTCCTCGGGCGGTTCGCACGGCCCCGCCGTCGACGGAGGCGGTCGCCGCTCGCCTTCGCTGACCTCGTGCGGTCGGATCTCGGCGGGCGGTGTTAGAAGGAGCGGTAGTCGCGGAGGGGGAGGCGGGGGCCGTGGCGGGGTGGGGTGGGGCCGGTGGTGGTCAGGAGGCGGGTTACGCGGTGGCGGTGGCCGGTGTAGGGCGCGAGGAGGGTGAGCATCTCCGTGTCGTCGATCTTGCGGCCCAGGAGGGTCCAGCCGACGAGGGACGGGAGGTTGTAGTCGCCCAGGGAGAGGGCGTCGGGGTCGCCTGCGGCGCGCTGGCGGATCTCGGCCGACGTCCAGACGCCGATGCCGGGGAGGGAGCGCAGGCGTTCGTCGGCGCAGTCCTCCTCCAGGCGGGACGCGACGCGGGCCGCGCGGACGATCGTCCGGGCGCGGACCGCCTCGGCGCCGGAGCGGTGCCACTCCCAGGACGGGATGCGGGCCCAGACGTCCGGCGGCGGCGGGACGCGCATGCCGGGCGCGCCCGGCGCGGGCGCGCCGAAGCGGCGCAGCAGGTAGCGCCAGGCGCGGAACGCCTCCAGGCCGAGCACCTTCTGCTCCAGGACGGCCGGGACGAGCGCCTCGAACACCCGGTCGGTCCGCCCGATCCGCAGGCCGGGCAACCGCCGCACCGCGTCCGCCACGATCGGGTCGGACGTCACGAGCCCTTCGGGGGCGTCGTCCGCGCCGAGCATCGCGGGAACCCGGTCCAGCAGCCACGCGCCGCCCGGACCCCACGCCGACGTCCGGACGACCCCGGAGCCGTGGGCGATCCGCACCGTCCCGGGCCCGTCGGGCGTGAACGACGCCCGCCACACCGACCCGTCCGCGTCGACGCGGAACGCCGGATCGCCCTTGCCGCGCCGGTGCGGGAACAGCGTCCGCCGGACGTCGAGCGGCCACGGCGGCGCCCACGTCCGCTCCCCCGCGCTCTGACCTCCCGGCACGCGCATCACCGTACGGCGCCCGGCCCCGTGCTCGGGACCGGCGGCCGTCAGGCGTCGGTGGAGAACCGGATGGCGGTCGCGGGCAGGTCGATGCCGGGCCAGACGCGCAGGCCGTCCCGGAGTTCGTTGCCGGGCCCGACGATGGCGCCGTCGCCGAGGATGACGCCGTCGAGGGTGGCGCCGGGCCCGACGCGGGCGCCGCGCGACAGGACCGAGTCGCGGACGGTGGCGCCCTCCGCGACGAACGCGTCGTCGAGCAGGACGCTCCCGACGACGGTCGCCCCGGCCTCCACGACCGCGCCGCGCCCCACCGTCGTGCCGCCGCGCACCACGGCGCCGGGCGCGACGACCGCACGCTCCAGGACGAGCCGCTCCCCGGCGGGCCCCGGCATCGCCGGGGACTCCAGCCGCCCGAGCACCAGGTCGCGCGAGCCCTGCACGAACGCCTCGGGCGTCCCGACGTCGAGCCAGTACGCCGACTCGACGTGCCCCATCACGAGCGCCCCGGACGCGATCAGCCCGGGGAACGTCTCCCGTTCGACGGACACGACCTCGCCCTCGGGGATCGTGTCGATCGCCGCGCGCCGGAACACGTAGCATCCGGCGTTGATCTGGTTGGTGACGGGCCGCGCGGCCTTCTCCAGGAACGCGGTGACGCGCCCCTGCTCGTCCGTCGGCACGACGCCGAACCGGGACGGGTCGGGCACCTCGGTGAGGTGCAGCGTGACCTCGGCCCCGGCGTCCTCGTGCAGTCTCACCTGCGCGGCCACGTCGTGCCCGGACAGGATGTCGCCGTTGAGGATGAGGACGGGGTCGTCGCCGCCGGACCGCAGCGCCGTCGCCGCGTTGCGGATCGCCCCGCCGGTGCCGAGCGGCTCGCGCTCGCTGACGTAGGCGAGTTCGACGCCGTAGGCGCGCGACCCGAACGCGGCCTCGAACATCTCGGCCCGGTACGACGTGGCGAACACGATCCGCTCGACGCCGAGCGCCCCGGCGCGCGCGAGCTGGTGCGCGAGGAACGCGACCCCGGCGGTCGGCAGCAGCGGCTTCGGGGTGGAGATCGTCAGCGGGCGCAGCCGGGTGCCCCGGCCGCCGACGAGGAGAATCGCTTCCAACGGGGGGTTCCTAGCGCTTGCGGGCGTGGACGAGCACGATGCTGCCGCGCTCGTTCGGGGCCCGGCGGTCGGTGAGGGCGACGAGGGGGGCGAGCGGGGCCGCCGCGTTGAAGCCGACCTTGCCGCCGTAGGTGGACAGCGACAGGTAGAGGCGCTCGGCCGCCGGGGTGCGGAACTGGTAGGAGTGGCGGACGAGGTCGAGGCCGCGGGCGTCCAGCAGGGCGCGCAGCGACTCGTGCGTGTAGGTGTGCTGCACGTGGTACTTGGCCTTGTGCGCTTCGCGCAGTTTGGGCCAGGCGTCGGCGCGGGACAGCACGTCGGCGGACATGAAGATCTCGCCGCCGGGCGCGAGGACGCGCGCCATCTCGTCGAGGGACCTGCCGCCGTCGTCGAAGTGCTCGATGGCGCAGACCGACAGGATCGCGTCGAACGCGGCGTCGGCGAACGGGAGCCGCAGCGCGTCGCACTCGATGAGCGCGGGCGCGTGGGCGAGACCCGCGCCGTAGATCATCTTGCCGCGCGCCAGGTCGATCGAGACGGCGTCGGCACCGCGTTTGCGGGTGCGCCCGGCCCAGTAGCCGTCGCCGCCGGCGACGTCGAGGACGCGTTTCCCGCGCAGGTCGCGGCCCATCCAGTCGAGCAGCGTCCCGGCCTCGCGGTACCGGCAGACATGCACCTGGTGCCCCATGAAGGCGACCACATCCGAGAGTTTCATCGTCGACACCCTACCGATGCCGCCCGCGCCCGGCGTTCGCCTACGCTGTGCGGGTGATGTCGAGAGCCGCCCTCGTGCGGGCGCTGCGCCTGCTGCTGATCGTGCTCGCGCTGGTGTTCTGCGTGTGGAGCCTGGCCTCGCAGTGGGACGAGGCGCGGCGCGCGTTCGGCGAACTGTCCTGGCCGGGGCTCGTCGGCGCGTTCGCGTTCGGGGTGGCGGGCCTGGTCGCGTGGACGTTCGGCTGGCGCGCGTTCATGACGGGCCTGGGTTCGCGGCTGCCGATTCCGGCGGCGCTGCGCATCGCGGCGATCTCGGGGCTGGGCAAGTACGTGCCGGGCATGGTGTGGGTCGTCGTCAGCCAGGTCGAGCTGTCGCGCGCGCACCAGGTGCCGCGGGCGCGGAGTTTCAGCGCGTCGGTGCTGGCGGTGGCGACGTCCACGGCGTGCGGGCTGGCGGTGGCGGCGGTGACGCTGCCGCTGACGTCGGCGGCGGCCCGCGCCGAGTACTGGTGGCTGTTCCTGTTCGCGCCGGTGCTGATCGGCTCGCTGTATCCGCCGTTCGTGACGTGGGCCCTGAACACGCTGCTGCGGCTGGCGCGGCAGCGTCCGCTGGAGCACGCGGTGGGGTTCGGCGCGATGGCGCGCGCGGTGGCGTGGACGGTCCTCGGCTGGCTGCTGTTCGGCGGGCACCTGTGGCTGCTGTGCCTGTCGGTGGGCGGCGGGCCGCGCCTGGTGTTCGTCGCGGTCGGCGCGTACGCGCTGGCGTTCGTGGCGGGCCTGCTGGTGTTCATCGCGCCGGGCGGCCTCGGCGCCCGCGAGGCGGTGATGGTGGCGGTGCTGACGCCGGTGCTCCCGGCGGGGGCCCCGATCGTGATCGCGCTGGCGTCGCGGGTGCTGCTGACGCTCGCCGACCTCGCCTACGCGGGCGCGACGCTGCTGCTGGGCCGCCCGCCCCTGACGGCCGGGAACGCGGACGCCGAACCGGAACTCGTCACCGGTACGCCCCCCGGCAAGGAGTGACACGCATGCTCAAGGTTCTCGAACCGCATCTGTGAGCGCGGCGACGTAGGCGTCCCAGAGCGGACCGTGGTCGACGGGCTTGATCGCGGCCCGCAGCCGCTCGGCCTCGCCGGGCGCGTAGAGGCGTTCGAGGGCGGCGGTGAGGGACGCGACGTCGTCCGGCTCGCAGAGCAGGCCGTCCTCGCCGTCGCGGACCTGCCGGGGGAACCCGCCGACGCGCGTGGCGATGACCGGGATGCCGTACTCGTGGGCCATCCAGACGTTCTGCGACGCCGTGGCGGTGCGGTACGGAAGCACCAGCGCGTCGGCGGCGGCGAACAGCTCCGGCACGTCGGCGGCCGGGACGTACCCGGGCCGCAGCTCGACCCGGTCGGCCAGGCCGAGCGACGCGATCAGCGCCCGCGTCTCGTCCAGCCCGCCCCAGAACTCCCCCGCGACGGTGAGCGCGACGTCCGGCGGCCCGGCGGCCAGCGCCCGCAGCAGCACGTCCAGGCCCTTGTAGGGCCGGACGATCCCGAAGAACAGCAGCCGCCGCCGCACCCCGTCCGCCCCGGCGGACGACGCCTTGGGCGACGGCAGGTGCGCGGGCATCTCCGCGACCCGCACCGGCCGCCCCGTCAGCGTCCGCGCCAGCTCGGCCTGGGGCTCGGAGTGGACGAGGACGCCGTCCGTCCGGCGCAGCAGCGCCCGCATGAGCGGCCGGTCGTAGGGCTTGCTCTCGTGCGGGAGGACGTTGTGGCACAGCGCCACCGAAGGCGTCGCCCGCCCGAGGCCGCGCAGGATGCCGAGGTAGGACGGCACCTGCACCGGGCTGAGCACGGCGAGGACGACGAGGTCGGCGGCGCGCAGCGCGCGGCCGGTGCGCCACCAGCCGTCGGGGCGGCGCCAGTCGAGCGCGCGCCGCGTCGGCTCGAACGGCTCGCCCTCGGGGGCGTCGATCGTCTGCTGCCCGGGGTACAGGAACGACGGGTACTGCGCGCGCCACGACTCGATGACGACGGAGTGCCCCGCCGCCGCCAGCCGGTGCGCCAGCTCGGTGGTGTGGTGGGCGCCGCCGCCCTTGTAGGGGAACGCCGGGCCGACGATCGCGACGCGCATGCTAGACGTCGCCGCGTGATCGGACGATGAGGTCGGCGAGCAGCGCCAGCGACGCGATGATCAACCCAGACACGAAGATCATGATCGTGTTGTTCGCGAAGTACGCGAAGTTGATCACGTTGTCGTAGATGCCCTTCACGAACCCGACGAGCAGCAGCGTCAGCGCCAGCGGCATGAGCACCTTGAGCGGGTTGAAGTACATCACCATGCGCAGCACCTGGAGGATGTACCGGTAGGCGTCCTTGGTGAAGTGGAACTTCGACTTGCCCGCCCGCTTGGCGTACTCGATCGGCACGTACCGGACCGGGTGCTGGTTCGACAGGAACGCGATCGTGATCGTCGTGACGCAGGAGAACCCGGGCGGCAGCAGCCGCAGGTACGGCAGCGACACCGACCGGCGGAACGCGCGCAGCCCCGAGTTCAGGTCGGGGATCTTGGAGTTGGTGAGCCGCTCGGCGGTCTTGCGGATGAACCACTTGGCGGGCACCCGCAGGACCTTGTGCGTGCCCTCCTCGGTGCGCCGCGCCCCGACGACCTGGTCGACGGACGGGTCGGTGTCGAGGATCTCCACGAACTCGGGGATGCGCTCGTTGGGGTAGCTCATGTCGGCGTCGGTCCACACGACGATCTCGCCGCGCGCCTGCTGGCTGCCGATGCGCCGGACGGTGCCCGACCCGCTGTTGTGCTGGAAGGCGACGACGCGCATGTTCGGGAAGCGCGGCGCGGCCTCGCGGAGGCGGGCGAGCGTCTCGTCGGTGGAGCGGTCGTCGACGGCGAGCAGCTCGTAGGTCTTGCCGGAGGCGTCCATCGCGGCGCAGATGCGCTCGACCTCGGCGATGACGTGGTCCTGCTCGTTGTAGCACGGCAGCACGATCGTCACGTGCACGCCGGAACCGTCGGCGAAGCCCTCCGGCGACGGGTCGGGCGTGATCTCGGGCACGGGTTCGGTCTCGGTGACCGTCGCGGGCGCGGTCACGGTCTCGGTCGCGGATTCGGTGCTCACGCAGCGCGAGGATACCGGTCCCGCTCTACTTACGGGTGATCCGCCAGGTCAGGGACGCGCGGGCTCGCTGATCCAGACGTTGCCGCCGAGGCCCCAGGTGGACGTCGGCGGGGTGGTCAGCGTGCGGCCGTCCTGGCGCGAGTCCAGGCGCATGATCTGCACCGGGGTGCCGTACGGGGCGACCTGCCGGGCCTCCTCGCCGAGGATGACGGGACGGCGCCCGGCCGCCCAGACCCTCTCGGCGAGGAGGCGGACGTCGCCGTAGCTGAGACCGCCCGCGACGCGGGCGGCGGGCAGGCCGCACATGCCGCGGATGACCTGGAGGTAGCGGTTGGCGGCGGTGCCGCTGACGACGATGACCGACCGGCCCGCGCCGCCCAGCCCTGCGCACATCCTGTTCAGTGCCGCCAGCTCCCCCTTCTCGGTGGTCTTCGTGGCGACACCGGCGGAGGCGAGCGGGAGGGGGACGAGCAGGACGAGCGCGGTGACGACGGCGACGACCCGGACCGTCCACGGCCCGTATCCGGCCCGCCGGACGCGCCGCATCCCCCACGCCGCCGCCCACAGCCCGAGCAGGATCGCGCCGGGGATCACGACGCCGAGCAGCCGCCGCGACGCCCACGGATGGTCGGGGGTGATGGCGGGCCGCAGCAGGGTCGTGAACGTGACGAAGGCGATGAGGGCGAACGGCAGCAGCCATTCGGGGGCGTCGCCGCGCAGCAGCCGCCGGGCGAGCAGCGCGGCGCCGACGACGGCGAGCAGCGTGAGCGGAATGCCCAGGTACCAGACGACCCAGTGCAGCGACAGTTCGGAGTACTGGCGCGCCCCGTCGATCGGCAGGCCCTCGGAGCGCTGGACCTGCTCGATGAACTGGGCGTTGGACTGGTCGTCGGGGGTGCGGGGGACGCGCCGGACGGTCTGGAACAGCGGGCGCGCGGCGAACGCGGCGGCGGCGAGCACCGTCAGCGCCGCGGCGACGGCGGGCAGCGGCCCGCGCGCGACGGCCGCTCCGGCCCGTCCCAGCCCGGCGCGGGTGCGGGACCATCGCAGCAGCGCGATGAGCAGCGCGGTCGCGGCGATGAGGACGGCGACCAGCAGCAGCAGCGGGTCGAGCGAGGCGTTCAGGTAGCGCAGGTAGGGGCGCGACAGCAGGAAGCCCTCGGCGAGCCCGGCTCCGGCGCCGAGGGTGAGCCCGGCGGCCAGCGGCGCGCCGGACGGGCGGCGCAGCCCGATGTACAGGCCCGCGACGGCGATGACGGGCAGCAGGTCGCGCAGCGCGTCGATGCGGACGAGCAGGATGAGCCCGAGCGCGAGCCCGCCGAGGAACGCGCGCGGGACGGCGCGTCCGTGCCGGGCGTCGTGCAGCAGCGCGAGCCCGCCGAGCAGCAGCACGAGCGCGGGAAGTTCGCTGTAGGTGGACCGGGACGCCCAGATCATCGGCAGTGTCAGCGCGAGCGCGAGCGCCCCGGCGGGTGCCCAGCGGGGGCCGATCAGCCGGGCGGTGAGCCCGCCGAACGCCAGCACGGCGCAGGCGCCGAGGACGGGCGCGATCAGCAGCCCGCCCTTGACGCCGCCGATCCAGACGCCGAGCGTGATGAGCAGCGGCAGCCCGGCCATGAACTGCGGCGTGATGACGTCGTCGGAGGTGTAGGAGTAGAAGGCGGGGCTGTTGAACCGCAGGTGCGGGTCGGGGCCGCCGAACGCCCACTCCATGCGCGGGATGGGCAGCGAGCCGTGGTCGGCGAGCCAGATGCCGAACTGCATGTACGACGCCGGGTCGCGCCTGACCATGAGCTGCTCGGACGCCATCGCGATCTGCACGCCGAGGAAGACCAGGGCGACGCCGAGGACGCCGAGCGCCGACCACCACGGCACGGGCCGCACGTCCTCGTCCGGCGCGGCGCGGCGCAGGCCGACCCACAGGACGAGCACCGCGACGGGGACGAACAGGATGATCGCGGGTCCGGGCCGGAGCATCCCCGCGAAGAGCAGCGGCAGCGCGACCGCGAACCAGGCGACGATGAGCAGCGCGGGGGCGATGGTGAGCCGCGCGAGCAGCCGTCCGGCGCTCACATTTCCCCCCGGGGGTTGGCGTCGTGTTCGGGCGCGGGGCGGGGCCGCCGCGACGCCCTTTTTCCGGCCCGTCGTCCCGGCCTGGGAGCGGGTCCGGCCGCCGGTGGCGAGGCCGTCCGCGCAGGTCGGACGGGTCGCCCGGCGACCGGGCGTTCGATCGGCTGCTGATCGTAGTTCGCGCCGGTGACCTGCCGCAAGCGCGGAAGATCACCGGCGGGCGGGGCCGCGGCCCGTACGCTTCGGCCATGACCGACCCATCGACGCACGCGTCCCGCCTGCCCGCCGACCTGCTGCGCGCCCGGGTCGCGGCCGATCCGTCCCGGCCGCTGGTGACGTTCTACGACGACGCGACCGGCGAGCGCGTCGAGCTGTCCGCGCGCACGTTCGACAACTGGGTCGCCAAGACCGCGAACCTGCTGGTGGACGAGCTGGACGCGGGCCCGGACGGCGTCCGCCGCGCGGTGCTGGTGCTGCCGCAGCACTG
This sequence comes from Actinomadura flavalba DSM 45200, assembly GCF_000374305.1. Taxonomy (GTDB): domain Bacteria; phylum Actinomycetota; class Actinomycetes; order Streptosporangiales; family Streptosporangiaceae; genus Spirillospora; species Spirillospora flavalba. The sequence goes on from NZ_KB894093.1 coordinate 535,709, forward strand.
GCAGACGGCGGCGTGGCTGATGGCGTGCTGGGCGGCCGGGGTCGAGACCGAGGTCGTGGACCCGTCGGCGATCCGGTCCGGGGACGGCACGGGCGAACCGCGGCCGTCCGCCGAGCCGTACCTGCTGGCGGTGGCGGAGGAGGTGCTGGACGTGGTGCTCGGCGGGGAACTGGCCCGGCAGGCCGACGCGATCGTGGGGCTGTCGCTGCACGCGCTCGGCGGCCCGCTGGCGGACGCGCCGCCGGACGTCACCGACTACGCGCTGGAGGTCCGCTCGCACGGGGACCGGTTCGCGCCACCGCCCGGGGTTGCCGCCGACGACCCCGCGCTTACTGTGACAAAGGTCACACTGAACTTCGCCGGACTGGTCCGGGCGGCGGGGGAATCCGCTGACAAATGGGGGTTCGACTCCTCTGACCGGGTGCTGGTTGCCATGCCCTTCGCCACACTCGACGGGGTTCTTGCGGGCCTTCTGGCCCCACTAGTCTCAGGAGCTTCCGTCATAATCCAACGGAACTTCGACAAAACGCAGATGGAGCGCCGCCTGGCCCTGGAGCATGTGACGGCGGTCGCCGGACTCCCCGGACGCGATGACGCATCCGGGTCCGTACGGCGGCTCGCCTGACCTACGCTCAGACTCCCCGACCCCCGGACGCGGGCCTGTCCCTCTCGGAGCCGATGAACAACGACCCGATGTACATGGAGTACGTCGACGACGCCGACGAACAACCGGCGCGTCGACGTGGCTGGCGCGTCCTCGGCTGGGTGTCCGTCGGCGTGTCGGCCGTGATGGTCGCCGGTGCGCTGACGTCCTACGGCGTCTACCGCAACGCCCTGAGCAACATGGCCAAGGAGGACGTCAACGCGGCCATCGGCCCGAACCGCCCGAAGAAGCTCAACAGCGCGATGAACATCCTGATCATCGGATCGGACACGCGCGAGGGCTCCAACGCCAAGTACGGGCGGCGGATGCAGAACGAGCTGCCGCGCTCGGACACGATGATCCTGCTGCACCTGTCGCCCGGCGGCGGCTCGGCGCTCGGCATCACGTTCCCGCGCGACCTGATGGTCCCGCTGCCGTCCTGCCGCACCCGTGACGGCGGACGGTCCGCGCCGCAGTCCCGCGGCCAGATCAACTCCACGTTCACCACGGGCGGCGCGTCCTGCGTCATCCGCACGATCGAGTCGATCAGCCAGATCAAGATCGACCACTTCGTCGAGATCAACTTCACCGGCGTCAAGCAGATCACCAGCGCCATCGGCGGCGTGCCCGTCTGCCTGCCCAAGCCCGTCAACGACTCCAAGGCCAAGCTGCGGCTCCCGGCCGGCAAGCAGGTGCTCAAGGGCGAGAAGGCGCTCGGCTACGTCCGGCTGCGCTACGGCCTCGGCGACGGCTCCGACACCGACCGCATCAAGCGGCAGCAGCGGTTCATCGGCGCGCTCGCCAACAAGACGCTGAGCAAGGGGACGCTGAGCAACCCGTCCAAGATGCTCCCGCTGATCAACGCCGTGTCCAAGTCGATCAAGACCGACACCGAGCTGACGCCCGACGTGATGGTGCAGCTCGCGGGCAGCATGCAGGGCATCAGCTCCGGCAAGATCCGGTTCGTGACGGCGCCGTCCGGTCCCGACCCGATGGACACCAACCGCGTCGCGCTCACCCAGGACGCCGATCCGTTCTTCAGCTCGGTGCGCAACGACAAGACGCCGCCGGCCGAGACCAAGCCCGGCTCCAAGACCACGCCGAAGATCCCCGCCACGCAGGTCCGCGTCCGCGTCTACAACGGCAGCGGCATCAACGGCCAGGCGGGACGGGTCATGCGCGAGCTGGAGGCCCGCGGCTTCCAGGTGGAACTCGGCGGCAATGCGACGTCCGCCACACCGGCCACGAAGGTCATGTACGGTGCTGGAGCGGACCAGCACGCGCTGACGCTGAACGGCATCATCCCGGACGCCAAGCCGCCCGTCGAGCGGGCCAACGGCGTTCCCGGAAAGGTCGACCTCGTCATCGGCCGGGACTGGCCGGGGCTGAAGAACAGCCAGGCCGGGATTCCCAAGCAGAAGGGCGAGGTCCGGGCCGACGACGACATCTGCAAGGAGGCATGACCCGCGGCGCGTCCCGGGGTGACACCGGGGAGGGCGGCGCGGCGACGGCCGTAACGCACCAGGAGACCAGGCTCCCCGCGCCATGAGCTACGACATCAGGCCACCGGCCGTCCCGCAGCCCAGCCCGTCCTGGCCCGGGGAGACGGCCGCGGCGCCGCGGCCCGCCGAGCCCGAGCCGGCCCCGCAGCCCGCGCCGCGCCGCGAACGCGACCCGTTCTTCGACAACGCGAAGTTCCTGGCGATCCTGCTGGTCGTGGTGGGGCACTCGCTGGCGAACCTGCTGGACGTCCCGCTCGCCAACGGCATGTACACGTTCATCTACATGTTCCACATGCCGATGTTCATCGTGGTCACCGGCTACTTCTCGCGGAACTGGACGTTCTCCGGCGGCAAGGCCCGCAAGCTCATCACCAACGTCGGCGTCCCGTACGTGATCTTCGAGGTGGCGTACTCGCTGTTCGACTGGCTGGCGGGGCGCAACGCGCTGGAGATCAGCCTGCTCGACCCGTACTTCCTCACCTGGTTCCTGTGCGCGCTGTTCATGTGGCGGCTGTCCACGCCGGTGTGGCAGCAGATCCGGTGGCCGCTGGCGGTGGCGCTGGTGTTCTCGCTGCTGTCGTACATGAGCCCGCTCGGCGGCACGTTCGACATCCACCGCGTCCTCGGCCTGCTGCCGTTCTACGTGCTCGGCCTGATGCTGCGGCCCGACCACTTCGAGCTGCTGAAGCGGCCGTCGGCGCGGGTGATCGGCATCGCGGTGATGATCACCGGGTTCGCGGTGGCGTGGTTCGCCAAGGACCGCATGTCCCGCGCCTGGATCTACTGGAAGAACCCGCACTCGCACTTCAACGTCGACAACCTGACCGGCACCGGGATGCGGCTCGGGATGATGGTGTGCGCGGTGGTGCTGGTCGCGGCGTTCCTGACGCTGGTGCCCAAGCGCCGCACGTGGTTCACCGCGCTCGGCGCGACGACGCTGTACGCGTACCTGCTGCACGGGTTCGTGACGCGGCTGCTGAAGTTCACCGGCTGGTGGGGCGCCGACTGGATGCACACGGTGCCGGGCGTGCTGGCGGTGTCGGCGGGGGCGCTGGTCGTCGCGACGTTCCTGTGCTCGCGGATCGTCGTGCGGTCGATGAGCTGGGCGCTGGAGCCGAGGGTGCCGTGGGCGTTCACGGGGTTGCGGCGGCCCGCGCAGAAGGTCACCGGGAAGCACGCGCCGGGCAAGGAGCGGGTGAACGCCTGATCGGCCGTTCTCCCGTTTCGCGCGAGTTGTTCGTTTAGTTACAACTCGGCGTCGGTGACCATGGCGCGATCCGGCCAGCCGATAGCATCGGCGGGCGCCTTGGAGCAGGCGAGCGCGCACGAGAGGCCCTGGACGCCGGAGACCGTGCGCAATCTTGAGATTCGCCGATCGCGCGGCCGGGGATGCCTCCGGCACAGAGAAAGGACGACTATTCCATGGCTGACTTCACGCTCACGGACGTCCGGCAACGGACGTACAAGGCGCGTGACGCGTGGTGGACGGTGCTGCTGGTCGATCCGCTCGCCTCGCGGCTCGTCCGGTTCACCGCCAACCGCACCCGGATCACCCCGAACCAGCTCACGGTCGGCGCGCTGATCCTCGGGCTCGCGGCCGGCGCGTGCTTCGCCGTGGCGACATGGCCGTACCTGCTGCTGGGCGCCCTGCTGTACCACCTGTCGTTCACGCTCGACTGCATGGACGGCAAGATCGCCCGCCTCAAGGGCACGGGCTCGATCTTCGGCGCCTGGCTCGACTACATCTTCGACCGCGTGCGCGTGCTGGCCTGCGCCGTCCTGCTGATGGGCGGCATGTACGTCAAGACCGACAACGTCGCGTACGTGTGGACGGCCGTCGCCGTCGTCTTCCTCGACATGCTCCGGTACATGGACGCGCTGGAGATCTACAAGGTCCGCAACCAGATGCGCGGCAAGATGCGCGCCATGCAGGCCGAGGCCGCCGAACTGGAGCTGGCCGCCCGCCGCCACCGCGGCGAGGACGTCTCGTCCCCGGCCGTCGAGCCGGACGCCGCGGGCGACGCGCTCGGCCACGACCCGGAGGCCGACCTGGAGGAACAGGTCGTCGGCGACAACCCCAACGTCGCCCTCCAGCAGGAGTTCACCCGCAAGTTCCCCTGGTACGCGCGCGTCCGCAACGCGCTGCTGCGCGGCCGCATCCGCCCGCACCTGATCAGCGGCATCGAGTTCCAGATGGGCGTGTTCATCGTCGCGCCGGTGGCCGCCGCCGCGATCCCCGGCGCGATCATCCCGGTGGTGGCGCTGTCGGCGGCGGGGATGCTCGCCTTCGAACTGATCATCATCTACAAGTTCTGGCTGTCCACCCGCGACTACAGCCGGTCGATGGCCAAGCTGGAGCGCCGCGTCGAAGCGGCCCGCGCCGAGCTTCCGGCCGCGGCGGTCGAGCCGGTCGCGCACCCGAGCTGACCCCGCCTCACCCGGCGGGTTCCGACGCCGTCTCCCGGGGGGCCTTCACCAGGTCCACGGGAGGCGGCGTCGCCGTCTCCCCGGCGGCGGCGCGGCGCGGGACGAGCAGCGCGAGCCCCAGCGCCAGGCACGCGAACGGCGTCGCCGGGGGGATGTAGCGGTAGTCGAAGTCGGCGGTGGCGGCCGGGACGACGAGCAGCGCGAGACTCACCCCCCACGGCACCATCGGCGACCGGACCCAGTGCAGCACCGCGCGCCGCACCCGGCGCGGGCCCGGACGGGCCAGGGCGACGGCGCCGCCCGCCAGGCCGCCGAGCAGCAGCACGCCGAGGATCGTGCCGGGCATGTCGGCGTGCGCCTGGTACGCCCGCATCCAGCGCGCGTAGGGGTCGACGATCAGCGGTTCGCCGCTGCCGTCGGGCGCGTAGTCCTCGGCCAGGAGGCGGCGGGCGTCGGGCCACCGCTCGCCGTCCTGGAAGAAGTACTGGAGCTGCGTGAACGGGTTGGGGTACAGCTCGCGCTCCCACGCGAACGACCGGACGGTGTCGCGGACGATCACGGCCGCGTAGTCGCCCGGCTGCGCGCGGATCGCGGCCCGCGTGAACTCCCCGGCGAGGCGGTCGGCGTCCGCGCCGTAGACCCAGCCGTCCATCGCGCGGAACGGGGAGTCGGCCGTCCACATCGCGGCGAAGGCGGCGGAGTAGCGCGGGTCGGTCCGCTTGGGGCACATGACCGCCAGCTCGGGGTCCGGCTTGATGATCGAGCAGTCGGCGAAGCCGGCGACGCGCCCGTACAGCCAGATGTTGTTCGACGACGCCATCGCGAACTGGCCGTACACCGACTGGAACCAGAACATGTAGCCGACGACCGGGACGGCGAACGCCGCGACGGCGGCGGTGACGGCCCGCCATCCGGCGCGGCGCACCAGCATCGCCAGCAGCAGCAGCGCGATGAACGGCAGCCCCGCCGACCGCGTCAGCGCGGCGTACCCCATCAGGAACCCGGCCAGGACGCCCGCCCACCACGGCATCCGCCCCGGCGACCACAGCACGACGGCGAACGCGGCCAGCAGCACGAACGTGAACAGCGCCTCGGCCATGAGCATGTGCTCCAGCGAGATCTGCAACGTCGGCAGCAGCACCGGCATGGTGAGCGCGGTCGCGACGAGCCCCGGCGCCCACGCGCGTCCCGGCCACGCCGCGCGGCCCGCCCGGTACACCAGCGCGTAGACGAGCGCGCCGGTCGCCAGGCCCATGAGGTGCTGGACGGCGACGAGCACGGTGAAGCTCTCGAACGGCCGCAGCAGCCAGATCAGGAACGGGTAGCCGCTCGGCCGCAGCTCCCCCGGCGACAGGTCGATCCCGGACCGCAGGTAGCCGGGCGAGTCCCCGAACCACAGCGGCCCGGGGTAACCGGCGAGGGCGAGCGCGCGAACGGACCCGGCGAGGACGAGCAGGAGGAGGAAGGGCCCGTGCCGCAGGAGGACGCCACGCGGCGCCGCGCTCCAGGAGACCGGGCGCCGAAGACGGAGCCGCACGGCACGACTTTACCGATCGGGAGGCCAGGCCAAGGCCGCTTTACCCGATGCCCGGCGCGACGACGGTCCGGGCGCCGGCGACGAGGTCGAGGTAGCGGTGGCACACCTCGTCCAGGCCGTAGGCGCCGCGCACCTGGTCGCGGGCGTCGAGGCGGTCGTGCTCCCACCGGCCGGTGCTCACCGACGCGGCGATCTCGGCGGCCATCGCCTTGGGGCCCGCGTGAATCCAGCGCCGGTCGTAGATCGTGTCGGCGCCGGGCCAGTCGAGCAGGGCGGGGACGGCGCCGGACGCCATGCCCTCGGCGGGGGCGAGGTGGAAGCTCTCGTCGTCGCTGGTGGACAGCACCCAGCCGATGCGGCGCAGCCAGGCGGCGACGTCGCGTCCGTAGGGGTCGAAGACGACGCCGCCGGACAGCAGCGGGTCGCGGCGGATGCGGCGGAACGCCTTCTCGTAGTGGGCGCGTTCGTCGGCCTTCTGCCAGATCCACCAGTAGTCCCACGGCAGCTTGGACTTGACGAACAGCGTGAAGCGCGGGTCGTCGCGGCGGAGTTCGGCGACGACGTCCAGCGCGAGGTCGAGGCGCTTGCGGGACGGCGCGATGCCGATCATGCCGAGGTGGTGCTCGGCCCCGGCGAGCTTGGGGCGGTCGAGCTGGTCGTCGTCCACCCAGTTCGGGATGACCGTGACCTTCTCGGCGGGCCAGCCGGTCCTCTCCAGCGTGAGGTCGCGGTAGTGCGGGCTGACGCAGACGACCTGGTCGACGGCGTCGATGTCGAGCCGCTTGGGCCAGTCGGCGTACAGCTCGAACCGGTGCAGCCGGACGACGAGCCGCTGCCCGGGGCGCTTGCGTTCGGCGTACCAGAGGGCGTTGGGGCCGCACCACTCGCAGATGATCACGTCGGCCCAGTCCAGCAGCGCCTCGCCCTTGGCGGGGTCGTGCGCCTTGAGCGCGGACCAGTGGTCGACGCGGACCTCGACGTCGGGGTGGGACTTCAGGTAGTCGAGCAGGCGGGTGAAGAACTTCAGGTCGTGGCCCGCGACGCCGACCCTGATCTTGCGGCCGAGCGAGGGCGCGGGGAAGACCTGCGCGAGGTAGCGGCGCAGCCGCCCGGCGGCGGCGTCGAGGGTGTAGCCCTCGGCGGCGGCGCGGCAGCGTTCGGCGGCGCGGGCCAGCCGGGGCGGGTCGAGCGCGGCCAGGACGTCCACGACGTCGTCCTCGGTGGCGGCGAACAGCGGGTAGTCGGCGCCGAACAGCCGCTCGTGCATCGGGGTGCGGTTGAGGACGACGGGCACGCCGAGCAGCCCGCACTCCAGCAGTTTGGTGGACAGTTCCAGGCTGGCGTCCAGCGACGGGTGCCGCCAGGAGACGCCGACGTCGCAGCCCGCCGTGATCGCCATCGCCTCGGCGCGGGACCGGCCGCCGTGCGCGACGACGCCGGACGCCGACAGCGCGGCGCCCATCCGGCCCGCGTAGGACGCGTCGTCCGGATCGTCGTGGATCTTGTCGCCGACCATGTGGAGTTCGGCGTCGACGCCGCGCGCGGCGAGCCGCGCGGGGAGCCGCGTCATCTCCAGGGTGTTCCAGCGCGGCGCGAACTTGCCGGTGTAGACGAGCCGGAGCGGTCCACCGTCGCGCGGCGCGGGCTCGATTCCGTCCGGGACGGCGACGACGGGCGGGAACAGCACGGCCTTGCCGGACGCCGCCGGGACGGCCGCCTCCAGGAAGCCGCGCAGTTCCTCGGTCTGGCAGAGCAGCAGCCGGGACGCGTCCGCGACGCGTCCGAGTTCGGCGGCGTCGCGGTGCGTCATGTCCCCGGCGGCCTGCGGGATGTCGGTGAGGTACGTCCAGAGCCGTCCGGCCAGGCGCCCGGCGGCGAGCTTGGCGGCCAGGCGGCGGCCCCGCACGACGACGAGGTCGAACGGCTCGGCCTCGTCCAGCTCGGACAGGACCGTCGCGGCCCACCGGGGCGGCAGCGGGACCTGCGCGGCGATGCGGCCGGTCGCGTGCGGGCTGTGCACGGTGACGCCGGGCAGGTCGCGCAGCGGGTCGACGAGCCGTCCGGTGCGGATCGGGGCCTTCAGGACGAACGTGACCGCGCAGCCGGCGCGGGCGAGCGCCTGCACCATGCCCTGGGCCCAGACGGCGGAACCGTCGATGAGGTTCAGATCGACGTCGCCGTAGACGAGGGCGCGCAACGGGTCTCCTCCGGATCGTAGTCAGCGAGCCCCTCGGGGCCGGTCAGGATGGCGTCCCAGTCCAGCGCGGCCAGGGACGGCGGCGGGTTCTCCCCCCACAGCACGACGGGCAGGCCGCGCGCGCGGGCGGCGCGGCGCAGTTCGTGCAGGGCGCGGTCCCGGTCGAACTGGCCGGGGACGCCGAGGTAGGCCCAGGGGCCGCCGGGGTCGCCGGCGCGGGCGTCCACGAGCAGGACGTCCAGGTCGGCGTGCGAGAGGACGGTCCGCGCGTCGTGGGGATAGACCGGGACGAGACGTGCGTGCCCGGCGAGCCGGGCGGCGGTGTCGCGGGACAGGACGCCCGCGACGATCGGCCCGGGGCCGGGTCCGGCGACGAGCAGCCGGTCCTCGGTGCGTTCGGGCTCGTCGAACCGGGCCGTGCGGCCGTTGCCGTCCGGCGCGGACGCGGGCGCGTGCCGGTCCTTCCACAGCCGGTACAGCTCGCGCGGCAGCCGGGCGCCGCGCCGTCCGGGGCGGCGGGCGGCCGAGGCGACCAGGCGGCCGAAGCGGTAGGTGGTGCTGGCCTCCAGCGCGACCAGGCGGCGTTCGGCCTCCTCCAGGCGCTTCTCGCGGTCGCGCAGCGCGGCGCGGAGCCGGGCGGCCTGGTGCTGGGCGCGGGCGGCCTCGACCGAGCTGTCGTCGCGTTCAGCGCCCATTCAGGAACTCCATGATCACGTCGGCGCCGCGGGGTCCGGCGTGGCCGTCCCACAGCGGCGGGCGGCGGGACGCGGGCGGCGGCGGCTCCGCGAGCGCCTTGCGGGTCTCCGGGACGAGGTCGGCCGGGGTGACGAGCCGGTTCGTGCCGTGCGTGATCGTGATCGGCCGTTCGGTGTTGGGCCGCACGGTCAGGCACGGCACGCCGAGCACCGTCGTCTCCTCCTGGAGGCCGCCGGAGTCGGTGACGACGGCGGCGGCGCCGCGCACGGCGGCGAGGAAGTCCAGGTAGCCGAGCGGTTCGCGGACGTGCACGCCCGGGTGGTCGTCCAGCCCGGCGGCGAGCAGCGCGGCCCGGCCGCGCGGGTGCACCGGGATGACGACGTCGGCGAGGTCGGCGACGCCGTGCAGGTGGCCGACGAGCGTCGCGGCGGTGGCGGGGTCGTCGACGTTGGCGGGCCGGTGCAGCGTCGCCAGGACGTACCGGTCCGGCAGCGCGTGCGCGGCGCGGGCGCGGCCCACGTCGAACCGGGCCAGGTTGCCGAGCAGCGTGTCGATCATCGGGTTGCCGACGAGGTGGACGCGCTCGACGGGCACGCCCTCGTTCGCCAGGTGCCCGACCGCCTCGGGGCTCGTGACCAGGCACAGGTCCGCGAGCTGGTCGGTGAGGCGCCGGTTCACCTCCTCGGGCATCGACATGTCGAAGCTGCGCAGCCCCGCCTCGACGTGCGCGACGGGCACGCCGATCTTGGCGGCGGCCAGCGCGGCGGCGACCGTGGAGTTCACGTCGCCGTACACGACGACGAGCGCGGGCGCGCGGTCCAGGAACTCGCGTTCCAGGCCGACGAGGAGCGCCGCCGTCTGCGCGGCGTGGCCGCCGGAGCCGACGCCGAGGTTGACGTCGGGCTCGGGCAGGCCGAGCTCGTCGAAGAACACCGCCGACATGCGCTCGTCGTAGTGCTGGCCGGTGTGCACGACCGTCTGCGCGGCCCCCCGTGCCTGGAGGGCCCGCACGACGGGCGCGGCCTTGACGAAGTTCGGCCGCGCGCCGAGCACGTGCAGCACGGCCGGTCCGGTCTGATGAGCGGTCTTTTCCACACTGCCATTTGTGCCAGGAACAGCCGGGAAAGTCGCGAAACCGCAGGTGGCGGGCGCGTGAACAGCTTCCGAAATCGCCGGTCAGGGCCCTGAATCCGGCGCCGAGTGATCTAACGTCCGGAACAGGACACCGGTTCCTTGCCGGGGTCAACAGCATCTTTCGGAAAGGAGCCACCGGGGTGGATCTGGTGGTCATCGGGCTCGGCTACGTCGGCCTTCCGCTGGTGCGCGAGGCGTGCTCGGCGGGACTGGCCACGGCCGGGCTGGACCTGGACGCGAAGGTCGTCGCCGGACTGGCGGCGGGCCGTTCGCACGTGGACGACGTCAGCGCCGCGCAGGTCGCCGCGATGCTCGCGGCGGGCTTCACGCCGAGCACGGACGCGTCCGTGCTGGACGGCGCCCGCACGGTCGTGATCTGCGTGCCGACACCGCTGTCGCCCGAGGGCGGCCCGGACCTGTCGGCCGTGCGCGGCGCGTCGCGGGCGGTGGCGGAGCACCTGGCGCCGGGGACGCTCGTCGTGCTGGAGTCCACGACGTACCCCGGCACGACCGAGGAGGTGGTGCGGCCGATCCTGGAGGAGAGCGGGCTGGTCGCGGGGCGCGACTTCCACCTGGCGTTCTCGCCGGAGCGGATCGACCCGGGCAACCCCGTGTACGGCGTCGCGAACACGCCCAAGATCGTCGGCGGTCTGACCCCGGCGTGCGCGTCGGCGGCGTCGGCGTTCTACGGGAAGTTCATCCAGCGGGTGGTGCAGGCGAAGGGCACGCGTGAGGCCGAGATGGCCAAGCTGCTGGAGAATACCTACCGGCATGTGAACATCGCATTGGTCAACGAGATGGCCGTTTTCTGCAACGAACTCGGCATCGACCTGTGGGACGCGATCGACTGCGCGGCGACCAAGCCGTTCGGGTTCCAGGCGTTCCGTCCGGGTCCGGGGGTGGGCGGGCACTGCATTCCGATCGACCCGAACTACCTGTCGTACAAGGTCCGTTCCCTGGGCTACCCGTTCCGGTTCGTGGAACTGGCCCAAGAGATCAACGACCGGATGCCCCGGTATGTGGCCGAACGCGCCCAGCAACTCCTGAACCGCGAAGGCCGCGCGTTGAAGGGCGCCCGCGTGCTGCTGCTCGGCGTGACGTACAAGCCCGACATCGCTGACCAGCGCGAATCCCCGGCCCGTCCCGTCGCCCGCCGCCTGCGGCGCCTGGGCGCCGAGCTGACCTACCACGACCCGCACGTCCCGTACTGGACCGTGGACGACGCCGACGTCCCGCGCGCCGACGATCTCGCCGCCGCGCTCGCGGACGCCGACCTGGCCATCGTCCTGGCCGACCACGCCGACTACGACCCCGCCCTGCTCACCGGGCACGCCCGCCTCCTGTTCGACACCCGAGGCCGCACCCGCGCCCTGCCGCGTCCGACGGTGGAGCTGCTGTGAGCGCGGGGGTTTCCCGGCGTGTCCACCGGGCGGACACCTCGCGGCTCCCCGGGCGTTCCGCACCGGGCGCAGAGTCCCCGGTGACGGTCGAGAACGACGTATCCGGAGTGCGGCGAATGCGCGTTTGTGTGTGCACGGTGGTCCACCACCCCGAGGACGCCCGGATTCTGCACCGGCAGATCCGCGCCCTCCTCGACGCGGGCCACGAGATCACCTACATCGCGCCGTTCCGCGCGTGCAACGTGACCCCGTGGCGGGAGATCAGCCCGGTGGACGTGCCGCGCGCCACCGGCCGCCGCCGGCTCGCCGCCGTCCGCGCCGCGCACCGCGCGCTGGAGGAGCACGCGCCCTACGCCGACGTCGTCCTGCTGCACGACCCCGAACTGCTCGTCCGGCTGCCGCGCTCGGTGCGGCGCCGCACCGTCGTGTGGGACGTCCACGAGGACACCGCCGCCGCGCTGGCCGCCAAGGGCTGGCTGCCCGCGCCGCTGGCGCCGCTGCTGCGGCCCCTCGTCCGCCGCATCGAGGACCGCGCCGAGCGGCGGCACCGGCTGCTGCTCGCCGAGGACTCCTATCAGGCGCGGTTCCGCGACGCGCACCCCGTCGTGCCCAACACCACCGCCGTCCCCGACGGGCCGCCCGCCCCGCCCGGCGACCGCCGCGTCGTCTACGTCGGGCACCTGTCGCAGGCGCGCGGCGCGTTCGACATCATCGCGGCGGCGCGGCTGCTGGCGCCCGAGGGCGTCACCGTCGAGCTGATCGGCGCCGCCGACCCCGCCGTCCGGCCCGCGCTGCGCGACGCGCAGCGCGAGGGCATCCTGCGCTGGTACGGGTTCGTGCCCAACGACCGGGCGCTGCGCATCGCCGAGGGCGCCACCGCCGGGCTGTCGCTGCTGCACGACGGCCCCAACCACCGGCACTCCATGCCGACCAAGGTCATCGAGTACATGGCGCGCGGGCTGCCCGTCGTCACGACGCCGAACCCGGCCGCGTCCGCGCTGGTCACCGACGCCGGTTCGGGCATCGTCGTCCCCTACCGCGACCCCGAGGCCGTCGCCGCCGCCGTCCGGCGGCTCCGCGACGACGCCGAGTTCCGCACGTCCTGCGGCAAGCGCGGCCACGCCGTCGCGCGGGCCCGCTACCACTGGCCCGCGCAGGCCGCCGCGTTCGTCGCGGCGCTCGAAGGCTGGGCGGGACGGGTGCCCGCCGCCACCGAGCACTGAGCGGCACCGTTACGGTGGCGGTGACCGACACCGTGACCGCCGGAGCCGCCCCATGGAAACGTTCGACCACTGGCGGACGTTCGCGGACGCCGACCTCCCGCCCGACCTGCGCGCCGCGCTCGCTCCCGCCGCCGACGCCGCCGCCCGCTGGCACGGCGACCAGACCCGCCCGACCGGCGCCCCCTACACCCACCACCTGCTGGAGGCGCTGGAGGCCCAGGTGCGGGGCCGGGGCGTCACCGACACCGGCGTGCTCGCGGCGACGCTGCTGCACGACGTCGTCGAGGACACCTCCGCGACCCTGGCCGACGTCGAACGCGACTTCGGCGCGGACGTCGCAGAACTCGTCGACTGGGTGACCAAACCGCCCGTCGACGGCGGACGGCAGGCCAAGCGCGCCGCCAAGGCCGCCTACCTGCGGCGGCTGCGCGACGCGCCGCCGCGCGCGATCCTGGTCAAGCTCGCGGACCGGCTCAGCAACGTGCAGTCCCTGGACGTCATGCCCCCCGACTTCCAGCGCCGCTACCACGCCGAGACCGTCACCTACATCGTGCCGCTGGCGGCCGGGGATCCGTTCTACGAGCCCTGGTTCGCGCAGTGGAGCGCCCGCTACGCCTCACTGCCGTAAGGAGCCCCCGTGGAACGCGAATGGACCGTCGAGGAGAGCGTCGTCGTCGCGGCGCCCGCCGACGCCGTCTACACGGCGCTGTCGGACCCCCGCCGGATGAAGGAGTGGAGCCCCGAGGTCTTCGCCGTCCTGGCCTGGAAGGACGGCCGCCGCTTCGTCGGCTTCAACCGGCGCGGCCTGTACGTGTGGTTCACCGAGGGACGGGTGACGTCGGCGGTCCCCGGCCGGAACTTCGCGTTCCGCGTGACGAGCTTCGGCATCCCCGTCGCCGTCTGGGGCTACCGCATCGAGGACATCGGCGACGGCACCGTCCGGCTCGCGGAGTACTGGGAGGACCTGCGCCGCGACCACCGCGGCTCCCGCCTCGTCACCGTCCTCGGCCGCGTCTTCACCGGCGTCCGCGCGCAGAACCGCGCGGACCTGAACCGCGCGGGCATGCGCGCCACCCTGCACCGCATCAAGACGACCATCGAGGCGGGCACCGCCCTCGGCCGCGAGTAGCCGCCGCGCGCTGATCGTCGCCGGCAGCGAATAAGCTGGTCGCTTCCCTTTTTCGTTGAGGAGCCGCCTGCATGTCGTCGCCGGTCAAGGAGCAGGAGATCGCCGCCGAGCAGCGGTATGTCGACCTGGCGTACGCGCGGCTGGAGGAGATGCGGGCGGACGCCCAGGCGCTGCTGAAGGAGGGGTTCCGGCAGTCGCTCGCGGGCACCAAGGCGTCGCTGGTCGACCGGGACGCGATGGTGCACCAGGCGGCGCTGCGGGCGCAGGCCCTGGACGTCGCTGACGACGGCCTGGTGTTCGGGCGGCTCGACCTGGTGCCGCGCGACACCGCGCCGGTCCCCGGCGAGCAGGGCGCGCCGGGACGCATCGAGAACGGGCGCGAGGTCCGGTACGTCGGGCGCGTCGGCGTCCGGACCAGCGAGCACGACTCGCTCGTCATCGACTGGCGGGCCCCCGCCGCCGAGGACTTCTACCGCGCCACCCCCGAGGACCCGCGCGGCGTCATCCGGCGCCGCGTCCTGCACTCGCGCGGGCACGCCGTCATCGACCTGGAGGACGACCTCCTCGACCCCGACGCCGCCGACGGGCTCACCATCGTCGGCGACGGCGCGTTCATCGCCTCGCTCGCCCGCACCCGCGAGGGCGCGATGCGCGACATCGTCGCCACCATCCAGCGCGAGCAGGACGAGGTCATCCGCGCGCCCGCCGACGGCACCGTCCTGGTGCGCGGCGCCCCCGGCACCGGCAAGACGGCCGTCGCGCTGCACCGCGTCGCGTACCTGCTGTTCCGGCACCGCCGCCGGTTCGGGACGCGGGGCGTGCTCGTCGTCGGGCCGAACCGGCGGTTCACCGCCTACATCGAGCGCGTGCTGCCGTCGCTCGGGGAGGGGTCGGCGGCGCTGCGGTCGCTCGGTGATCTCGTCCCCGGCGTCACCGCGACCGTCCACGACACGCCCGCGCTCGCCGCCGTCAAGGGCGCGGAGGACATGATCCAGCTCCTGCGCCGGGCCGTCGCGGACCATCCGCCGGGCGCGCCGGACGAGCTGCGCGTCGTGTACCGGGGCATCGTCGTGCGCCTCGACCGCGCCCGGGTGGAACGGCTCCGCGCCGACCTGCACCGCCGCAACCGCGGCTCGGTGAACAACGCCCGGGGCCGCGTCGCGGACGCGCTGCTGGACGCCCTGTGGTCGGTGTTCTCCCAGTCCGGCGGACGGCAGGCCGCCCGCGAGGCCGCCGAGGAGGACGGCTCCGCGCTGTGGGGCGCGATGCTCGCCGCCGAGGGGCTCGGTGAGATCGACGGCCCCGCCCCCGTGAACGGCCCCGGCGCGGGCACGCGCGCCGACTTCGACGCCCGGGTCCGCGAACAGCGCGCGTTCACCGACTTCCTCGTCGCGTGGTGGCCGATCCGCCGCCCGGTCGACGTGCTGGCGGCCCTGTCGGACCCGGCCCGGCTGCGCCGCGCGGCCCGCCGCACCGACCCGGTGGACGAGCTGGCCGCGTCCTGGGCCGACCTGCCCGCCCGCGCGTCCTACCAGGACGTCGCCCTCCTGGACGAACTGGACGCGCTGCTCGGCCCCGCCCCCCGCGCCGCCCGCCGTCGCGGCCCCGCCGACGACGACCCGTACGTGGTGGACGGCGTCAACATCCTCACCGGCCAGGAGGTCGAGGACGACGACGACCCCGACACCGAGATGCGCGAGCTGACCACGTCCATCGAGCGCATCGAACGGTCCCGCCGCGTGGACGACGGCGTCGTGGACGAACACCCCGAGTACGCCCACATCGTCGTGGACGAGGCGCAGGACCTCTCCCCGCTCCAGTGGCGCATGCTCGGCCGCCGGGGCCGCCAGGCGTCGTGGACGATCGTGGAGGACCCGGCGCAGAGCGCCTGGGAGGACCTGCCCGCCGCCCGCGCCGCCATGGACGCGGCGCTGAACGGCCCGCCGCCGCGCGCCCGGCGGGGCCGCAAGCCCCGCAGGGAACCGGCGCGGCGCGTCCGGCACGAGTACGAGCTGACGACGAACTACCGCAACTCGACCGAGATCGCGGCCGTGTCGGCGCGCGTCCTGGCCGAGGCGCTGCCCGAGGCGCGCCCGGCGCGGGCCGTCCGCACGTCGGGCATCGAGCCGGAGATCCGCGTCGTGCCCGACCCGGCCACCGCCGCGCGGGCGTCCGTCGAGGAGCTGCTGGACGCCGTGGACGGCACGATCGGCGTCATCGTCCCGCTTCCGGAGGGCTCGTCCTGGACGGCCGAGGCCCGCGCCGCGCTGGCCGAGGGGTTCCCGGAGCGGGTGCAGGTCCTCGACGTCCTGGAGGCCAAGGGCCTGGAGTTCGACGCCGCCGTCATCGTCGCCCCGGAGACCGTCGCGGCCCAGTCGCCGCGCGGCCTGCGCGTTCTGTACGTCGCGGTGTCGCGGGCGACGCAGCACCTGCACGTCCTCACCACGGACGAGGGGTGGCGGCGGACCCTGTCCGGTCAGCCGTAGACCCCGACGGCGGCCAGGAACAGCGTCACGACGGCCCCGGCCGCCGCACCGCCGGTGAGGATCGCGTTCGGCACGCTCTGCCCGCTCCACCGCGCCACCGCCGCCGCTCCACCGGCGACGTTGAGCGCGGTGGACAGGGCGAGCAGGAGGCTGAGCACCTGTGTCGTCGTCATGCCCCCGACGTTCGCCGTCCAAGGCCCCGTCCAACGACCTTCGCCGCCCAAATTGGACGGTCCCTAATCGTTGGCGCGACCAACGATTTCATGTATCGTTTGCTCCACCAACGAATATTCCCCGGAGCGCGACCATGATCAAGCCCTTCCGCATCGCCGTCCCGCGAGCCGACCTCGACGACCTCACCGACCGCCTGGCCCGCACCCGCTGGCCCAACGAGGTCACCGACGCCGGATGGGACTACGGGTTCCCACTGGCGCGGCTCAGGGAGCTGGCCGAGTACTGGCGCACCGGCTACGACTGGCGCGCGCACGAGGCCGAGCTGAACGAGCTGCCGCACTTCACCACCGAGATCGACGGGCAGAACATCCACTTCGTCCACGTCCGGTCCGCGAACCCGGACGCGCTCGCGCTGATCCTCACCCACGGCTGGCCCGGCTCGTTCCTGGAGTTCCTCGACGTCATCGAGCCGCTGTCGCGCGACTTCCACGTGGTCGTCCCGTCGATCCCCGGCTACGGTTTCTCCGGGCCGACGCACGAACGCGGCTGGGACGTCCCCCGCATCGCGCGCGCCTGGGCCGAGCTGATGGACCGCCTCGGCTACGACCGCTACGGCGCGCAGGGCGGCGACTTCGGCTCGGGCATCTCCCTCGCGCTCGGCGCGGCGGCCCCCGATCGCGTCGTCGGCGTCCACGTCAACTACCTGCCGACCCGCCCGGACCCGGCCGTCGAGCTGTCCGCGACGGACGCGGCCCGCGTCGACAAGATCAAGCACCTGATGGCGAACCGCCCGCCGTACCAGACACTCCAGGCCCTCACCCCGCAGACCATCGGCTACGCCCTCACCGACTCCCCCGTGGGCCAGCTCGTCTGGATCGCCGAACGCTTCGCGCACTGGACCGACCCCGCCTCCACGATCACCGACGACCGCCTGCTCACCGGCGTCTCCCTCTACTGGCTCACCGCCACCGCCGCCTCCTCGGCCCGCCTCCACCACGACGCCCCCCGGGGCGGCCAGCCCTGCCCGGTGCCCGTCGGCGTCGCCGTCCTCCCGCACGACATCACCCAGTCCGTCCGCCCCCTGGCCGAACGCCTCTACGACGTCCGCCACTGGTCCGAGTTCCCGCGCGGCGGCCACTTCGCCGCCCTGGAGGTCCCGGACCTCCTGTCCGCCGACGTCCGCGCCTTCTTCCTGGAGCCGGAGGAGTGAACCGGGCGCGGGGGTCCATGATGGGGCGGTGGACACCGCGCGGGAGGCTTATGGGCTTCAGCGGGAGCGGCTGGAGCACGTGTACCGGACGATGCTGAACGGACGGCCGTCGTTGCGGCGGCTCGGGCGGGCCGCCGGGGTGGCGCCGACGACGGTGAGCAACTGGCTGCGCGGGACGGTCGTGCCGCAGCGGGCGGACGGGCTGCTCAGGATCGTCGCGGCGGTCGCCGCCGAGGCGCGCGCGGCGGGGCTGGCCGACGATCCGCGCGTCGCGCCCGCCCTGGACGCCGCCCGCTGGACGCAGGTCCACGACGCCGTCCTGCACGGCCGGATCGCCGCCGCCACCACCGCCGCCGAGGCCGCCCGCGCCACGGCCGCGCTCGCCCCCGACGCTCCGGGCCGTCCGCTGGACGACTACCGCGACCCCGTCGAGCACCTGGAGGTGCACGCCGCCACGCCCCTCGACGGCGCCGACGCGCTCCCCCGGTACGTCCCCCGCGACCACGACGCCGACCTCGCGCGGATCGTCGCCGCCGCCCGGGACGGGACGAGCCGCCTCGCCGTGCTCGTCGGCGGTTCGTCCACCGGGAAGACGCGCGCGTGCTGGGAGGCCCTCGCCCCGCTGCGCGGCCGGGGGTGGCGGCTCTGGCACCCGTATGCGCCGACGCGTCCGGACGCGCTGCTGGACGGGCTTCCCGCCGTCGCGCCGCGCACCGTCCTGTGGCTCAACGAGGCGCAGCACTACCTGCACACGCCGCAGGCCGCCGCCGAACTCCGCACCCTCCTCGCCGACCCCGCGCGCGGCCCGGTGCTGGTGCTGGGCACCCTGTGGCCCGACCACTGGCGCGCCCTCACCCGACCGGACGACGACGCCCACGAGCAGGCCCGCAAGCTCCTGACCGGTTACGACATCCCGGTCCCCGACGCGTTCGACGTCACCGCCGACCGCGCCCGGCTCCGCGCCGCCGCCCGCGGCGACCCCCGCTGGGCCACCGCCCTCGACCGCGCCGAGGACGGCGAGATCGCCCAGTACCTCGCGGGCGCCCCCGCCCTCCTCGCCCGCCACCGCAACGCGACGCCGCGCGCCCGCGCCCTGCTGCACGCCGCCATGGACGCCGCCCGCATCGACCACGACGCCCCGTCCCGCGCCTTCCTGGAACACGCCGCGCCGGGCTACCTGACGGCGCCGGAGCGGCGGCGGCCGGACGGGTTCGACGCCGCCTTCGCCGAGCTGGCCGAACCCGTCCACGGCCGGACGGCGCCGCTCGCGCCCGGCGACGGGCTCCGCCTGGCCGACTACCTCGCGCAGACCGGCCGGAGGACCCGCGCCGACGCGCTCCCCCCGGCCACGTTCTGGACGGCCCTGGAGAACTCCGGCGACGTCCACGCGCTCCGGTCCGGTGCCCGCGAGGCCGCGCGGCTCGGCCTGCTCCGGCACGCCGCGCGGCTCGCCCGCCGCGCGCTGCCCCGCGACGCCCACAGCGGCGACGTCCTGCTGGGCGTCACGGCCCACGTCGCGCCCGCCGACCCCCGCCCGGCCCGCTGGGTCGCCGCGCACGCGCCCCTGGACGACGTGCGGTACATCGCCTTCCTCGTCGGCGTCGGGTACCCGTCGTCCGACCCGGCGGCCGTCGCGGCGTTCGCGGCCCGCGCCGCCCGCGACTGCCCCCTGGACGACCCCGGCGCGGTCACCGAACTGATCAAGGCGCTCTGGACTGCCACCGGACCCGGCGAACGGCTCGCCGCCGCCCTCGGCCGGAAGCGTTCGCACCTGTCCGTCCACGCCTGGCACGACGGCGAGGCGATGGTCACGGCCGACATCGCGAGTGACCGCCGGGTCCGGCTCCACGACATCGACCCCGGCCCGGCCATCGGCGCGCTCCTCGCGCGCGACCCGGCCGCCCGCGTCCGGCTGGACGACCTGCGCGGCGCCGCCGACCTCCTGCACGAACTGACGAAACTACGCGGCGCCGAGGCCGCGGCCGCGACGCTGCTCCGCCGTCTCGGCACGGCCCCGCTCACCGCCGCCCACGCACTCGACGTCGCCCTGCTCCTCATGCGCGCCCGCGATGCGGGCAGCGCCGATCCCGCCGGGGACCTGTTCGGCGGTAGGACGCCCGCCCCCGCCGACGACCTGTTCGGCGCGCACGTCGCCCGCCTTCCGGTCGGTGACCCGGCCGCCGCCGCAGGCGTCGTCGCCGCGCTCGGCGCCGAGCGCGGGGTGGCGGTCGCGGAACGGGCCGCCGACGTGACCGCCCTGCGGGACGCGGCCGGGGTCGCCGAACTGATCGGCGTGCTGCGCGCCGAGCATCCGGGCGCCCTCGCGCGGCTGCTCGCCCGGCGCCCGGAACGGCAGGTCGTCGTCGCGGACGTCAAGGGCGCCGCCGCGCTGCTGGACGCCCTGCGGGACGCGGCGGCGCACGACGCGGCGGCCGTCTTCGCGGAGCGGGCGGCGGCGCAGATCACCGTGCCGGGGTCCGGGCACGAGAAGCTGCTGGACGCGTTCCGCCGCGCGGGCGCGGACGCGGCGATCGACGTGCTCCTGCGGCGCACGGCGGAGCGCGCCGACCACCGCCTGGTGTTCGAGGCGGCCTGGCGTGCGCCGATCGCCGCCGCGCTCGCGCGGCACGTGCCGCTCGATCGGTCCGGCGTCGTCGCGCGGATCGTCCAGATCCTGCGGGCCCAGGGGGTGGACGAGCACCTTCCGGTGCTGTGGGCGCGCGACGTCGCCGCCACCGTCGGGCTCGGCCACGCGCACGGCGTCGCGGACCTGCTGCGGCAGATGCGGCTCTCCGCGCGCGACGACCTGGCGGCGGCGCTGGCCGCCCGGCTCGCGGCGGAGCTGCCGCTCGACCACCCGTCCGACGTCACGGCCGCGCTGCGCGCGCTGGACGCCGACGACGCCGACGACGCCGCCGTCCTGCTCGACCGCGAGCCCGCCGCGCACACCGACCCGCGCCACTCCTCCGAAGCCGCCTACCTGCGCGGGGCCCTGCGGGCGGCCGGACGCGACGACCAGGCCGCTCTGCTGGGCGCCCGCGCCGCCGAGCACTGCTCCCTGCGGGAGGGGCCGGGCGTGGCCACGCTGATCGACGCGCTCGCGGACGACCCGGACGCGCGCGCCGTCCTGCTGGCCCGCGACCCGGCCGCCCACGCCGACGTGGCGAACGCCGACAACGCGGGACGGCTCATCGACGTCCTCGCGGCGGCGGGCGACCAGGCCGCCGCCCGCCGCTTGGCGGAACGCGCCGCCCGGGACGCGACGTTCTATAACGACGAAGACCTGGGCCGCCTCCGCGACCGCTGCGCCGCCCTCGGCGTCGCGGCGGAGATCCTCGACGCCCGCGAACCGCCCCCGCTCCCGCCCCACGGCCGCGAACCCGACGGAACCCCGTCGGAGCCGTGGGGCTGGGACGACCTGGGCTGACGCCCCGCGCCGCCCGGCGATCAGAGGGTCAGGTCAGCGGCTGGACGTCGTCGACGGGAGGCGCCGGGGTTCCGGCGGCGGCCGGGACGGCGACGGCCCGGCGGCGGCGGGGCCGGTGCGTCCGGGCGGTGGAGTAGAGCGCGACGGAGCGGCGCCGCAGCACGCCGCTCGGGCCGCTGGAGCCGCGCAGCTTGCCGCGCCGCGACTCGATGCCGAACGCGATGACGTAGACGAGTGCGGCCAGGAACAGCAATCCGGCCAGCACCACGGTCGTTGCGATGATCCCCATGCTCTGCACCTTTCACTGTACCTATCTCGCCTAAGTACATTTCCGGATAAAGCGGAAGTACTCCGAGATGTGGATTCGACCTTGCCGAAACAAAGATTTCGGAAGATCACTCCACGCGGTGCAGACGAACGAGCACGGATGGTCACGCCCGCCGGGAACGGATCGCCCTAGATGATCGGCGGACGGCCCGTCCGCGTCATCCGCCAGGCCGTGCGGTACGAGATCGGACGGCGCGGCCCGGCGGGCTTGCGCCAGCCCTCGGCGAAGCCCTTGAACCACGGCTTCAACGCGCTCGGCTTGCGCTCGCGCAGCAGCGTCATCCCCACCCAGACCGCCAGGTACGTCAGCCCGATCGGCCACGGCAGGTTGCGGCGCGCCAGCCAGACGCGGTTGCGCGCGTTGTACCGGTAGAACATGGAGTGCCGCGTCGGCAGCACCGCCGGGTGGTACATGACGGCCGACGCGTCGTAGACGATCGTGTACCCCGCGTCGAGGATCTGCCAGGCGAGGTCGGTCTCCTCGTGGGCGTAGAAGAAGTCCTCGGGCAGGCCGCCCGCCGCGTCCCACGCCGCCCGGCGGATCGCGCAGGCGCCGCCGAGGAACGTGGTCACCGCCGACGAGCGCTCCGGGTCGCCCGCGCGCAGCCGGGGGACGTGCCGGCGTTCGCCGCGCCCGCCCTCGGGGTCGCGGACGCGGAACGACACGACGCCGAGCCTCGGGTCGGCCGAGAACCGGTCGCGCAGGTGCACGCCCAGCCGGTTCGAGCGGTACCAGCCGTCGTCGTCCAGGAACAGCAGCACGTCGCCGGACGACACCGCGACGCCCTCGTTCCGCCCGCCCGGGATGCCGAGGTTCTTCGGCAGCGCGAGCACCTTGATCCGCTCGTCGTCGATCCCGGCCGACGGGTCGATCCCGTTGCCGACGAGCACGACCTCGACGTCCACGTGCTCCTGTTCGAGCGCGCTGCGCACCGCCCGCTCCAGCTCCACGGGCCGGTTGCCCATGGTGAGGACGATCACGGACAGTTTCACTTCAGCCTCCGCGAGGCGATGATGCTGATCAGGTGCAGCAGCGTCTGCACGACCGCGACGAACGCGACCGCGACGGTCAGCACGCGGATCGCGGCGGGCGTCTCGGTGCCCAGCAGGACGTCCAGCGCGGTCGCGGCCAGGATCAGCAGCGACAGTTCCACCGCGCCGATGATGCGGTGGAGCTTGAGCATGGACGCCGCCTGCCGCGCCAGCGCGATCCGCGTCGAGCGGGGCCGCAGCGCGCGGTCGCCGCCCGCCGGGTCGGCCGCGAGGCCCGACTTGGCACGCGCCACCACGACGTTGTCGGTCTCGGCCTTGATCAGCGCGGCGCCGAGCGCGGCCAGCAGCCCCAGCTCGACGTAGCCGCCGGTCTCCCAGCCGCCCTGCGCGGCGAAGCCGAGGCCGACGAGCAGCGCGACCTCCGACAGGTAGTGGCCGATGCGGTCGAGGTAGACGCCCGCGACCGACGTCTGCCGCAGGTAGCGGGCGACCTCGCCGTCCACGCAGTCGAGCAGCAGGTAGACCTGGATGAGGAACGCGGCGCCGAGCGCCGTCCACAGCGTCGCCGTGCCCGTCACCGGCAGCGCGACGACGACGCCCGCGAGCACACCGCTGATCATCATCAGGTAGGTGAGCTGGTTCGGGGAGAAGCCGAGCCGCAGCGCCACCAGCGAGAAGTACGGCGACAGCGACCGCATGTAGAGGCGGCCCGCCCAGTGCTCCTCGTTGCGGCGGTCCTTCAGGCCGGGCGGCTGCCCGTGGCGGCGGACGTCGGCGACCTTGGCGCTGCCGCGCGAGGGACGCACGTCGTCACCGGGGCGGACGCCGCCGCCGGGGGGCGGGGCGTCTCCGGGCCGGTCAGCCTCCATGGGCCTGGACATACTCCTCCACCGCCTTGCGGGTCGCAGCCTCGTCGAGGTCGAGGTGCTCCAAGATCGTATAGCGGCCGGGCCGGGTGCGCGGGGCGTATTGCACGGCTTGCGTGAACTGTTCCACGGTGAGGCCGACGTCCGCCGGGAAGCGCGGCAGCCCGTGCCGGTCCAGGCAGGTCAGGATCTCGGTCAGCCGCTCGGTGCCCTCGTTCAGGTGCAGCGCCCGCAGGTGGAAGCAGAACGCGGCGCCGATGCCCGCCAGCTCGCCGTGGTTGGCGGTGCCGGGGAAGAGCTGGTCGATCGCGTGCAGGATCTCGTGGTCGCCGCCGGACGCGGGCCGCGAGTCGCCCGCGAACGACATCGCCAGCCCCGACAGCACCAGGCCCTCGGCCAGCACGGTGAGGAACCGGTCGTCGTCGATGCTGCCCGGCTGGTGCAGCAGCGCCTCGGCGGCGGTGCGCGCGACCGTCAGCGCCATCCGGTCGACCTTCTCACCGACGTGCTCGGACGCCAGCAGCCAGTCCTCCACGGCGGAGAAGTTGCTGACGACGTCGCCCACCCCGGCCCGGACGAGCCGGGGCGGCGCCGCACGCACGTAGTCGAGGTCGACGACCATCGCCAGCGGCATGACGACGCCGAACGAGCCCTTGCCCTTCTCGTGGGTCAGGGACGCGACCGGCGAGCAGATGCCGTCGTGCGAGAGGTTCGTCGCGACCGACACCATCGGGATGCCCGACAGCGTCGCCGCGTACTTGGTGGCGTCGATCGTCCGGCCGCCGCCGATGCCGACGACGGCCTCGTACGAACCGGCCCGCAGTCGCGAGCCCAGCGCGACGGCGGCGTCGACCGTGCCGCCCTCGACCTGGAACACCTCGCACGCGGTCAGCGACTCGCGGGCGTGCTCGGCGATCTTCTCGCCCTGGCCGGGGCCGACGGCGATGGCGACGCGGCCCTCGGTGACGATGCGCCGGTCGGCGAGCAGTTCACCGAGGGCGGACACCGCGCCGCGGCGCACGTCGATCGACAGCGGCGCGGTCAGCATGCGGGTCAGCAGGGGCATATGCCCCCCTTTCGAGGTCGTCCGGCCCTGCCGGGGCGGGGAACCCGGAGATCTGCGGGCGGACGGTCAGTACGTCGTGGCGATCGTGCGGGCCTTCTCCAGGTCGTCGTGGTTGTCGACCTCGACCCAGGCCACGTCACCGATCGGCGCGACGGAGATCTTCGCGCCCCGGTTGACGTACTCCTGGTAGCCGTCCTCGTAGTACTGGTCGGGGTTCGCCTCCCACGTCGCCTTCAGGGCGTCTGCCAGGGCCTCGGCGGCGGCGGGCTCGATCAGCGTGGCGCCGATGTACTCGCCCGCGGCGTCGGCCGGGTCCATGAGCTTGGTGATGCGGCTCAGGTGCCCGTCGTCGTCGAGGATGACCTTCATCTCCTCGTCCGCGAGCTTCTTCACGTCGTCGACCGCGAGCAGGATGTCCGGGCCACGGTTCGCCAGCAGGGTCTTCTCGACCGAGACCGGGTGGACGGTGTCGCCGTTGACCATGAGGACGCCGCGCGAGAAGTACTCGCGGGCGAGCCACATGGAGTAGGCGTTGTTCCACTCCTCGGCCTTGTCGTTGTGGACGAGCGTGAGGGAGACGCCGTAGCGCTCCTCCAGGGCCGCCTTGCGCTCCTCGACGGCGTTCGCGCAGTAGCCGACGACGATGACGACGTCGGTCAGGCCGACCTCGGCGAGGTTGCCGAGGGCGATGTCGAGGATGGTCGTGTCGCCGTCCACGGGCACCAGGGCCTTGGGCAGCGTGTCGGTGTACGGCCGGAGTCTCCGGCCCGCTCCGGCGGCCAGCACCATCCCGATCATGCTTCCTCTTCCTCCAGATCGACCATCATGCCGCTGTCGCGTTCGGTCCGCGCCCAGGTGCGGGCGCACTCACCGGCGAACAAGACGCCGAGGTAGGCGGCGAGCGCAGCGTACGCGAGCGGGAGGAATCCCAAGAGACCCGCGAACGCCACAATGAGCATCCGGCCTTCCCAGCCGAGCCCGGCACGGAAGATCCACTCCGGGGGCCGGAGGCCCTGCCGGGTGCGGTACGCCGTGTCGTAGTGGTGAAACGCGAGCACGGCGATCAGCACGAACACCAGCGGTTCCGCGACGCCCTGCGCGAACCCCAGGACAGCGAGGTAACCATACTCGATCGCGCGGATGATGGGCGGGACAAGCCAGTCAAAGCGGCCGCCGTGCGGGTGCAGAGCGGTCGGCCCCGACAGCAGCAGCGCGACGACCGGCGCGAACATCGCCGGGGACCGCTGCTCCCCCATGCCGGTCAACAGCAGAACCGTCGTGACGGCCAGCGCCACCAGCGCCCCCGGCAGCGGCGGAAGCTGCCCGCGCGTGAACCGGCCGAGCGCCTGCCCGAGGGCGCCGTCGTCCCGGTAGACCTGGAGCATCGTCGGTTCGGCCGCGTCGATGGGCCGGTCGATCACGGGTTCGTCCGGCTGTCTCACCGGTCTCGCCGCGAGCGACGGCGCGGGCGGCGGGGCCTGGGGTGCGGGGTTCATGGGCGGGCCGTTCGGACGGAGCGGGCGAGGCGGGTGGTGAGGGTGACGACGGCGGCCAGGCAGCCCCACCCGATGAGGGACCAGAACGTCACGGCGGCGTTGGCGAGCGCGGCGGTGACGGCGATGAGCGCGGTGCGCTCACCGATCGGCAGGGCGGCGAGGCGGTGCGCCCAGTAGACGGCGCGGTCGCGCGGGGTGCGGCGCTCGGGGAGGGAGACGCCGAGGTCGCCGGGGTCGGTGAGGGAGCAGGCGCGGGGCGGCGGCGCGGTGCGGCCCCGCGCGTCCCACGCGAAGGCGATCATGTGCCGGACGGCCAGCACGGCCAGCGCCGCGACCGCGAGCGGCCACACGTTCCCGGCGTGGACGAGGCTCGCCCCGGCGGCGGCGAGCGACCCGACGGCCAGCCCCGCATAGACGCCCCACTCCTTCACCCGGTCGGCCATGGCGTCGAGCCAGGACCCGAGCACCGAGAACCGGCGCGTGTAGCGGGCGAGCTGCCCGTCCACGCAGTCGAGCGCGAACGCCAGGAAGAACAGCACCGCGCCCGCGACCATGCCGACGCGGGTGCCCGCCGCGAACCAGAACGCCGCGACGGCCGCGAGCCCCAGCGAGATCAGCGTGACCATGTTGGGGGTGAGCCCGCGCCGCCGCGCCCACCGCACCAGCCGCAGCGAGTAGCGGCTGACGGCGTAGGTGGCGAACGGGCCGTCGCCGGTCTTCACGGCGGCGACCAGGCGGGCGGAGTCCTCGTCGGCGCCGGTGACGGCGGTGTGCGCGACGCGCGCCTCGAACTCCGACCCCGGTCGCCGGACGGGCAGCGGCCCGGTGCCGCGCGCCAGCACCGGCACCCCGGCGCGCACCAGCCCGACGAGCAGCAGCGGAAGCGGGTCCTGGGCGGGGAGCAGGGCGGTGTCGTCTTCCATGAGGGCGGCCAGCCGCTCGGCCGTCTCGGCCAGCAGCGGCACGGCGCCCGCCGCGACGCGCAGCGCGCCGGGGAACTGCGCGTCCGGCCCGTTGACGCGGTGCGTGGCGGACGCCGCCGCGACCACCCGCCCGTGCCGGGTGCGGACGGCGTATCCGCAGGGCGGCGCGGTGGCCGGCGGCGCGACGAGCGCGGCGGTGCAGTCGCCGTCGTGCACGAGGCGGCGCAGCAGCTCCTCCCCGACGGCCAGATCGCCCGGGAGCACGAGAACGGGCCGCTCGGCCCGCGCCGCCTCGCGCGCGACGGCGGCGACGGCGCGCAGCTCGTCGGCGGGGCCGGGCGTCTCGGTGACCTCGGCGCCGGGGGTGCGCAGCGCGGTGGCCGACTCGGGGCGGGCGAGGACGTGGAGGTCCGGTACGTTGAGCGTGGCGAGCCGGTCGCACAGGCCGTCGAGCACGGTGGCGTCGCCGTAGGGCAGCGCCGCCGCGGGCTCGGGCCCGCCCCGGCCGGCGGCGGTCGCGACGATCACCGCGACGGTCATCGGCGCCTCCCCGGTCCGGAACGTCACTGGTCGTACACGAAGCGTAACGGTTCCCTGGCCCGGACCGGAACATCGAGGAGGTCGGATGCGGACGGTCGCGGTGGTGCTCGCGGGCGGCGTCGGGCAGCGCGCCGGCGCCGGGCGGCCCAAGCAGCTCATCGAGGTCGGCGGCCGGCCGATCCTGGCCCTGGCCGTCGCCGCGTTCGACGCGCACCCCGGCGTGGACGAGGTCCTGGTGGTCATGGCCGCCGGGCACCTGCGCGCCGCCGCCGCGCTCACGGCCGCGTTCGGCAAGGTCGGCGGCGTAATCGAGGGCGGCGCGACGCGGACGGCCTCGACCGTCGCCGCGCTGGACGCCCTCGCCGCCGCGCCCGCCGACACGCGCGTGCTGTTCCACGACGCGGCCCGCCCCTTCGTGGACGCGGAGATCATCGACCGCGTGCTGGCCGCCCTGGACGACGCCGACGCGGTCGCCGTCGGCCTGCCCGCCTCGGACACGATCGTGGAGGTGCGGAACGGAACCGTCACCGCCATGCCACCCCGCGAGACGCTGATCCGCTTCCAGACCCCGCAGGGTTTCCGGCTCGGCGTCCTGCGCGCCGCCTACGACCGCGCCCTCGCCGACCCCGCGCTGCGCGCCACCGACGACTGCGGCATCGTGCACCGGTACGCGCCGGACGTCCCGATCCGGGTGGTCGAGGGCGGCGAGCACAACTTCAAGGTCACCCACCCGCTGGACATCGTCGTCGCCGAGCACCTGGCGGCCGGACTCCTCGCCCCGGAGGCACCGTGATCTTCACCGACACGCCCGTCGTCATCGGGCACCGCGGCTACGGCTCGGGCGACCTGCCCGTCCCCGGCACCGGACGGACCGTCGCGGAGAACACCCTGGACTCGATCCTGGCGGCCGTCGCGGCCGGGCTGTCGTGGGTCGAGATCGACGTGACGCGCACCGCCGACGACAGGCTCGTCCTGCGGCACGACCCGACCGGCCCGGACGGCGTCCACCTCATCGAGACCGACGCGGCGGCGGGCGGCCTGCCGCTGCTGGAGGAGATCTTCGACGCGCTGCCGCCCGAGGTCGCGGTGGACGTGGACGTCAAGACGATCCTGGAGGACGCCGTCGACCCTCCCGACCGCCGCACGGCCGCGCTGCTGACCCCGATCCTGCGCCGCGAGGCCCGGCGGCGCGAACTGCTGGTGACGTCGTTCGACCCGTCGCTGCTCGTCCACCTGCGCGACGAGCTGCCGGGCGTCCCGGCCGGGCTGCTGACGTGGCTGCGCTTCCCGCTGTGGCACGGCGTCCCGGCCGCCGCCGGGCTCGGCCTCCAGGCCATCGGCCTGCACACCGCGTCGGTGCGGTCCGAGCCCGGCGACTCCCGGCTCCGCGCCATCGACCACAACGTGGACGTCGCGCACAAGGCCGGGCTGGACTTCATGGTGTGGTGCCCGAAGGCCGACGACGCCGCCGCCTACGCCGACGCGGGCGTGGACGCGATGGTCGTCAACGAGATCCCCGGCGTGCTGGCCGCGCTGGGACGCTAGCGGCCCTCGCCGCCGAACTTGCGGGTCCACTCGCCGGGCTCGTCGTCGTCGCGGCGCCAGGCGTCCGGGGAGCGCTCCGGCTCGCGCGGCGGCGCGGGCGGGGGCGCGTAGGGCGGCGGCTCCTGCCGCGCGGGCGGGCGCTGCTCGCCGAACTGCGGCGCGCCGAACTGCGGCGCGCCGAACCGCGCCTGCGGCCCGACCGGGCCGGGCGGGGCGCCCGGCATCGGGGCGGGCGGCACGGCCGCGGGGCGACGGCTCCGCCACCGCGACGGCGGCAGCGCCGACACCACCAGGATCACCCCGAGCAGGAACGGGACGCCGAGGCTGCCCATCGTCAGCAGCGAGGTGAGGCGGTGGCCGAGCACGTCCATCAGCTCGTGGCCGAACCGCACCGGCCACAGCAGGAACAGCCCGCCGAAAAGGGTGAACGCCAGTCCGGGCAGCAGCGCCGCGAGCGGCGACACGCGCGACCCGGCCAGCAGCGCGACGATGATCCCCAGCGCGGCGAACGCGCCGAGGGCGAGGGCCGTCGTCGCCGGGTCGGAGTCGGCGTACCGGATGGCGACCTGCCGGTAGACGCGTTCGGCGCGGTTCCCCGCGAACAGCAGCAGCGCGAACAGCACCGGGGACGCGATCAGTCCGGCGAGCGCGCCGATCCCGTGCCGGGCTCCGTTGGACATGGCGGGACCTCCTTGGCGGGGTGGGCGGGACGAGAGCCCGCCCACCCGTCAGACGCCCGGAAGGTCGCGAAGGTTCAGGGTTTCGGCGGAACGGGCTGCCCGAGGCCGGGCGGGCTCGTCAGGAACCCCACGCCCCACGACAGGTGCATCGTCGCCAGCACCAGCGGGAACCGCACGAGCGCGCCGAACGGCAGCCCGCGCCCCTCCACCAGCCCGCCCGCGAGGATCGCGACCGCGTACCCGCCGGGCAGGACCCAGCCGGGCCAGAACCCGAGCACGCCCGCGACCGTCCCGGCGAGGATGCCGACGACGGCCAGCGGCGGCGCCAGGTAGCGCAGGTTCAGCGTGCCCTGGTGCTCGCGGCCGACGACCCGGCGCCAGCGGCCCGTGTGGTAGTACTGCTTGGCCAGCGCCCGCAGGTTCGGCCGGGGCCGGTACGTGACGCGCATCCGGGGCGTGAAGAAGATCCGCCCGCCGCTCTGCCGGATGCGGTGGTTCATCTCCCAGTCCTGCGCGCGGACGAACGTCTCGTCGTAGCCGCCGACGCGGTCGAGCGCCGAGCGGCGGAACGTCCCGAGATAGACGGTCTCGACCTCGCCCGCTTGGCCGCCGGTGTGGAACCGGGCGTTGCCGACGCCGAGCCGCGACGTCATCGCGCGGGCCACGGCCTTCTCGAACGCCGTCGTGCCCTCGGCGGCCATGATGCCGCCGACGTTGTCGGCGCCGGTCTCCTCCATCGTCTCCACGGCGGCGCGCACGTAGTCGGCGGGCAGCAGCGAGTGCCCGTCCACGCGGACGATGATGGAGTACTGCGACTTGGCGATCGCGATGTTGAGGCCCTGCGGCGTGCGTCCCGTCGGGTTGGCGACGGCGACGATGCGCGGGTCCTCGGTGGCGAGCCGCGCCGCGATCTCCTCGGTGCGGTCGCGGGACGGGCCGATCGCCAGCACCAGCTCCAGCTCGCCCGGATAGTCCTGGGTGAGGATGGCGCGGACGGCGTCGGTCAGGTGCCGTTCCTCGTTGAGGACGGGCATGACGACGGACACGGCGGGCCAGGTGCGCGCGGTGGCCGCGGGCTGCGCGCCCGGCTCACGGCCGGTGCCCGCGCCCTGCGCATGGGGAGACGGATTCATACTCGCGGGCGCTCCCGGCGCGGCGGCCGGACGGGTGCCCATTTCCTCTCTCGGCTCACGGAATGCGGCGCTGCCCGGAGGCGGGGCACCGGGGCTGAGGTCAAGACGGCGCCACGTTACTGCAAGGACACGAGCCCTAGGTAGCGAAGCATCCGGTGTCCTCCACTTTAGAGTGGGGAAGACTCGCGAACGGACCCAGGCCGGACGATCTTTGGAGGCGGGGGCGCCATGACGGACGGGCACGACGCCGATCCCCTGGAGCGCTACTTTCGGCCGCGCCCCGGCGGCGCGCCGGCGGGCGACCCCGGCGCGGGGGTGGACGGCGTCACCGTCGAGGGCGCCCCGGCGCCCCGCGTCAGCGTCGAGACGCCGCGCGGGCCGCGCCGCCCGTCGCCCGAGCTGAGCCCGCGCGCGGCCGTCGCGGCGCGGCGGCAGCGCCGCGCGCTCATGGTCACCGGCGCGGCGTCGGCGGTGGTGCTGCTGACGTCGGGCGGCGCGTGGGCGTTCCAGAGCTACGTCACCGGCGCGATCGACTCGGTGTCGATCGGCGGGCTCGGCGAGGGGTCGTCGGGCGCGATGACGATCCTCGTCGCGGGCGTCGACCGGCGCGAGGGGCTGACCAAGGCGCAGCAGCGCGCGGCGGCGCTCGGGCACGAGGCGGGCGAGCGGTCGGACACGATGATGCTCGTCCAGATCTCCAAGGACCACGACCGCGTCTCGATCGTGAACCTGCCGCGCGACTCGTACGTGACGATCCCGTCGCACCGCTCCAACGGCACCGAGGGCGCCAAGGGGCAGCGCGTCGGGGCCCGGCCGGGCAAGCTGACGTGGGCGTACCAGTTCGGCGGGCCAGAGCTGACGGTCAAGACCGTCAAGGAGGCGACGGGCGTCTCCATCGACCACTACGTCGAGGTCAACTTCTACGGGTTCGTGAGCATGGTCGACGCGCTCGGCGGCGTCGAGGTGTGCACCGAGCAGCCCATCAACGACCGCCGCAGCGGGCTGAACCTCCCGGCGGGCAAGAACCGGCTGGACGGGCTCAAGGCGCTCGGGTTCACCCGCGCCCGGTACACGCTCACCGGCGGCAGCGACCTCGGCCGCATCGAGCGGCAGCAGCAGTTCATGGCCGCGATGATGAAGCAGGCCATGTCCAGCCGCACCCTCAGCGACCCGGTGAAGTCGACGCGGTTCCTCAACGCGGCGCTCAAGTCGCTCCGCGTCGACTCCAAGCTCGCCAAGAACCTGCCGGGCCTCGCCCAGCAGATGAAGGACCTGTCCACCGACCAGATCACGTTCGCGAAGGTCCCCCTGAAGGACCCGGCGCACAACGTGATGCTCTGGAACGCCCCGACGCCGCAGTCCACCGTCCTGTGGGACGAGCGGCGCACCACCGACCTGTTCGGGCGGCTGCGCGAGGACCGCCCGCTCAAGGACGACAAGCCGCCCGCGCCCAAGCCGTCGCCGTCGCAGCCGCCCGAGGACGCGCTGACGGTGCCGCCGTCGGACATCTCGGTCCGGGTGCTGAACGCCGTCGGCACGCCCGGCCTGGCCCGGCGCGCGGGCGGCGAGCTGGCCGACGCGGGGTTCCGCTCGTCGGTCGTGCCGGGCATCGCGCGCCGGGGGCTGGCGACCACGCTGATCCAGTACGGGCCCGACCGCGAGGACTCCGCCCGCACCCTGGCCGCCGCGATCCCCGGCGCGAAGCTGAAGAAGGTCGCCGCGCTCGGCTCGACCGTCCAGGTCCTCGTCGGGGAGGACTGGGACGGCGCCAAGAAGGTCAAGGTGACGCCGTCCGGCGCCGCGACCCCGGCCACCGAGCCGGACGGCATCGAGACCGACACCGCGACCAGGAAGCTCTGCACCTAACCGAGGGGGCTCTCCTCGACCAGGCCGGTGACGGCCTCGCGTCCGGGGGCGCCGAGCTTGGCGAGGATGTGCTCGACGTGCGCGTCCACGGTGCGTTTGGAGAGCGTGAACCGTTCCGCGATCTCCCGGTTCGTGAGCCCGGCCGCGACCAGCTTCGCGACCTCCCGCTCGCGCGGCGTCAGCCGTGACAGCGCCTCGTCGCGCGAGCCCGGACGCTCGTCCGGCTCGGGGAACGCGCCCACGGCCGCCGCCGCGACGACGCGGTCCTGCGGGAGGCGCAGGCCGCGCGTGAACAGCTCGTCGAACAGGTCGCCGCCGAGCGCGGCGCGGGCCTCGGCGGCCGACCGGTCGTGCACGTCGCGCAGCGCCCGCATGCCGAACAGCGGCACCCCGATGCGGCGCCACTGCGCCTCGGCGGCGCCGAGCAGCCACGCCGTCCCGCGCGCCTCGCCCTCCCCGGCCGCGACCCACGCCAGCATCTCCAGGCAGGACGCCAGCCCGGACGGGTCCTCCACGTCGTGCTTGAGCCGCACCGCCGTGCGCAGGTGCGCGGCCGCGCGGACGCCGCGCCCGCCGAGGAAGTGCGTGAGCGCCCGCATGCAGTGCGCCCAGCCCTGGAAGTAGCGCTCCCCGGTGCCCGCGAACACGCCGACCGCCTGGCGGCTCAGCGCCAGCGCCGTCGCGTCGTCGCCGCGCACGGCGTGCAGCAGCGCGCCGTAGCCGTGGCTGTGGATCTCCACGACGGGGTCGCCGCAGGTCAGGGCGGCTTCGCGGGTCCGCGTCCAGACGTCCAGCGCCCCGTCGGTGTCGTCGCGGAAGGTGAGGACGGCGGCGTGGAGCTGCGACGCCGCCGCGTACAGCCGGTCGTCGCGCAGGTCGCGGGCCAGCGCGCGCGCCTCGGCCAGCCCCTGCGCCGCCTGCCCGTACGCGCCCTGGCCCATGCCGAACCAGTGCGTCACCAGCAGCGCCTCGGCGCGCTCGCGGGACGGGCCGGGGTGACGCTCCAGCGTCAGGTCGGGGAAGAAGCGGCCTTCGACGAAGCGGGCCGTGCAGAGCCAGAACCCGCGCAGGGCCGTCGCCATGCGCAGGCCCGCCGCCTCCTCGCCGGGCGTCTCGTAGGAGTACTCCAGCGCGGCCCACAGGTTCGCGCGCTGCGCGTCGAGGTCGTCGACCGCGTCGCGCTGCTCGCCGGTCGTCCAGCGTGCCGCGAACCGCTCGGCGGCCCGCAGGTAGTGGTCGCGGTGGCGGCGGCGGCAGGCGTCCCGCCCGCCGGACGCCTCCAGGCGCTCGTGGCCGTACTGCCGGAGCGTGTCGAGCATCCGGTACAGGCCGTCGTCGTGCTGGAGGATCGACTTGCCGACCAGGTCCGCGAGCAGCCCGTCCAGGTCGTCGGCGGCGACGGGGCCGCCGGTGCACACGTCCCGGATCGCGGCCAGGTCGAAGCCGCCCGCGAACACCGACAGCGCCGCCCACAGCCGCCGCTCGGCCGGGCTCAGCAAATCGTGGCTCCAGTCCAGCGCGGTGCGCAGCGCCCGGTGGCGCGGGACGGGCGTGCGCCCGGCCGCCAGGACGCGGAACCGGTCGTCGAGCCGGTGCGGCAGCTCGTCCGGCGGCAGGTCGCGCAGCCGCGCGGCGGCCAGCTCGATCGCCAGCGGAATGCCGTCGAGCCTGCGGCACATCGCGGCGACGGCGCCGTCCGGGAACGTCGTCCCCGGCCGGGCGGCCGCGGCCCGCTCCTCGAACAGCCGCACGGCGTCGCTCTCCGGCAGCGGACGCACGACGCGCACGTGCTCGGCCGAGGTGTTCAGCGCCTCCCGGCTCGTCGTCAGCACCCGCACGCCGGGCGCGCCCGCGAGCAGCCGCTCCGCGAACACCGCGCACGCCTCGGCGAGATGCTCGCAGGTGTCCAGCACGACCAGCATCTCCCGGTCGCGCAGGTGCTCGGCCACCCGGCCGACCGCGTCGCCGCCCGCCGTCACCTCCGGCAGCCCGAGCCCCGCCACGACGGCCTCGGGCAGCAGGTCGGCCTGCCGCAGCACCGCCAGCTCCACGACCCGGACGTCACCGACGTCCCGCATCCGCGCGGCGACCTCCCCGGCCAGCCGCGTCTTCCCGATCCCTCCGGGCCCCAGCAACGTCACGAGCCGCGCCCGCCGCAACAACCGCACCACATCCGCGACGTCCCTCTCCCGCCCAACGAACGAGTCCCCGCCCACTCTCCTCACTCCTCGCATCGGGTCACCGGCCACTCCCCCCGCGAGTACCCAAAGCGAGCCCCGCTCAACGCCGCCCCCGGGAACGCCGAAGGGCCGCCCCCGTCCGCTTCCGGACGGGGACGGCCCCTGCGCGTCCCGCCCCTACTTCAGGAGCTGGCGGGCGATGACCATGCGCTGGATCTGGTTGGTGCCCTCGTAGATCTGGGTGATCTTCGGTACGCCAGTCGCCCACCTGGGCAGATATACCCCACCAGCTCCCATCCTTCCCCGCGCCTTCCGACTCCCTGGCAGAACTGAGGCAGAACTAGGCGGCCTACTGTCGGCGTACGACGTGGCGCCGTAGCGCCTCGTTGACGACGTCGCTGACGGTCTTGTTTTCCACCTCGGCAAGCCGCTTCGCCTCGTCCCACACCTCGTCCGGCACACGCACCGACCGGTTCGGCACCTGCCCGGTCGCAGGCCGTCCGCGCTTCCGTTTTTCTGTCATACAAGAAACCGTAGCGGAGCCCTTGTCTCGACACCGAGAGGATGATTTTCTGTAATACAATAAAACGACCCCGGACGCGGTGACTGCAACACCGGCCGGGGCCTTGATCGGAAGGAACCTCCGACCCATGAACGACGCTACACAGCTCGACCTGTCGCGGCTGTCGCCCGCGCAGCGCAAGGGCGCGGCCTGCGTGATCTGCCGCGTCGCCTACGGCAAGTTCGAGATCCGCAGCGTGCCCGTGGCCGTCGTTGACGGTGGCCAGGTGTTCGCGTGCGTCGTCTGCGCGGACGCGGGCGCCATCGTCGCCGAGCAGACGAAGCGCATCAAGGCCCTGACCGACGGCGACTCCGAGGGCGCCGAGATCATCGGTTCCCTGCTGCCGGTCCTCAACCGCATCGCCGTCGTGCTGCTCGGCAACCGGGCCGCCGCCGGGCACGCACTGCTGCTGCGCATGGCGTTCCACCGGCTCGACGGCAACATGGACGAGCAAGCGTACGACAAGCTCATGGACACGCTCCGATCGGGTTCACTCGACCTGGTCCATGAGCGGCTGGCCCGTGTGGACGCCACGGCCGACGCTGCGAAACGGGCGGGCCTGTCGCGGGCGGTCATGGCCGAGGTCCGTGACCGCTTCGAGCACGTCGTCCGCAAGCACGGGCAGGACGCTGGCGAGGTGTTCCTCCGCGTGATCCGAGCCCGTGTGGCGGGCCAGCTCGACGACGCCGAGACTCGCGCCATCGTCCGCCCGGTCGTCCACGACGGCGACAACTCGGCGGCCTTGGCCCGGCTCGCGCAAGTGCAGCAGTGAGCGCCGGACCCGAGTGGGCCATGGCCGGTTCGTCCTCGGGTGCTGGTCTCCGTCACGGGCAACGTCGGACACGTCTGGTAGGACCTGGCTCCGACCGGCCGTGCGCCGGTCGGTGCGATGCTCGCCGCGGTGTTCTTCCCGGTCGCCCTGCTCGTCACGGTCTAGTGCTCGCGCGGGTGCGGTGGCCGCGCTAGGCATCGTGGGGAGCGGTCCGGTTCGCCGGCGCCGGTCTCGTCGCGGTAGTCGCGGCCGTCGTGAGCTACCGACACATGTCGGACTTGTTGACGACGTTCGGCGAGGACCGCACCACGACCATGATCGGACCGCTTGCGGTCGACGGGCTCATGGTGGTCGCGGGTCTCGCGCTGCTCGCGACCGGTGCCCACGGGCAGGCGAAGGGTATCCACGTCGTGACTACAGACCCGCTCGACGAGGCGCTCACGCAGGCCCTCACGGTCGCGAGCACGCACCCGCGCGCCGTCACCGAGGCGGACGATTCGATCCCCCTGACCGCCCGGTCGGGTACGAGGTGTGGGACGTCATCAAGCCGGACGCCCCGCCGGGCGCCGCCCCCGAAGGACCCCGCGAACGAGGACCACGCCCTGTTCAAGGTCGAGCCCGCCGACCCGCTGACCGCGACCGCCCGCGACCGGTTCGCCGAATTCCTTGCGACCGGAGCCACGCCCTCGATCCGGGTGCTACGGCCGGAATCGCGGATCGGGCACCCGCGCGCCATCCGGATGCGCCACGCGCTCGCCGAAGAGGTGCGTAATTTCACGCAGTCGGCTGCCGAGGACCGCGTCCGGGTCGGGTGAAACGCTGACGGGATCTGCGTTGCGCTCATCGCAACGCAGGTCTCCCACTCCCGCACGCACGCACGCACGCACCGGACGGCAATACCCCGCGAGAGGGTATTCACCTGCGCCTGCCTCGCGCGCGGGTGTACCGATCCGATTGAGGGCCTTCCGGGATCTCCATGCGGGGGCGTCCGGCA
The DNA here is from genome assembly GCF_000374305.1 of Actinomadura flavalba DSM 45200. Classification (GTDB taxonomy): domain Bacteria; phylum Actinomycetota; class Actinomycetes; order Streptosporangiales; family Streptosporangiaceae; genus Spirillospora; species Spirillospora flavalba. The sequence continues at coordinate 572,837 of NZ_KB894093.1, forward strand.
CGCTCGGCCCGAGCCCCCACGGCGCTCGGGCCGCGCACCCGAGAAGGTGCGGCGGCGTCCCCTATCGTCCCCAGGTGGCGCCGCCGCGTCTTGGGCGGGAGGCCGACATGACCGACTACCGCATTCAGGGTGACGGGACGACGTTCATCGCCACCGAGGCCGGGCGCGTGCTCATGTCCGGCGTACGGCTCGACGACGGGAGTTGGCGAGTCCGCTGCCGTCCGGCTACGTAGGCGAGCTTCGAGCCCGCCGAGGGTTTGGAGGGATCGTCGCCCGCGACGACGCGATCCAGCAGGCGGCCGGACGCAAGCCCTCGCTCGCAGCGCGTTCGGCGGGGGCGCGGCGGGCATGCAGGTCAGGGTAGGGGTGTGACCCGATCCGGCCAACGCAATGACGCCGACGCGCGAGCCATGTCATGGTCAACGAACTGACGATCTGGGAGGTGGGCGTGGCGGACAGCAACGTCTTTCCCATGAGGGGTCAACGCGGCTACGGTGAGTACATGGGCACCACGGCGTTGGAAGTGCGAGTCCAACAAGGCGCCGAACGTGTCGAACTTCAACGTCTCACCGCAGCGTTGAACGAACTGCGTCTAGCGCTCGCGGACATCGAACGCCTGTTGATCGAGCGCGGTACCACACGTGCCAGGTGGGTCGTCGATCTCGTTGACCAGCAGGATCATGAGCTGGTTGTACGCGTTACTGCCGCAGACTCGACGCAGCGCCCCCGAGCTTCGCTGCTCGCCCCAGTCGACGCCCTCGTTGCCGGCGTCGCTCACCTCGCCGAGGAGCCCGAGGTTCCCGACTTCTACACAGAGGCCGTCATCAAACGGCTGCTGAAGCTCGGCACGCCAGGCCGCGGCGTCCAAGAGGTGTCGCTCGCCGCGGTGAACGGCAAGCCCGGACCGCGCCGCGTCATCAGCGAACCCGTGCGCCAGCACGCCAGTCGCGCGCTCACGGGCACCCAGACATCGCTCGGCTCGGTGAGCGGCTTACTGGACACCGTTAGCGCCCGCGGCGGCAATCTCCGCGTCGGCATCTTCGACCCCCACACTCGCAGCTCGGTGGTCGGAGAGATCCCCGAAGATCTCGCAAGCGCTGTCCATGGCGATTTCTGGCAGGCACACGTTCTCGCGCGCGGAGAACTCAAGCGCAACGATCGCGGCCAAGTGATCAGAATAAAGATCGATCATATCGAGCGTCTCCCCAGCGGTGCAGACAAGCGCGCGTCCGTAGCCGATGTTCTCGGCGCCGACCCTGACTGGACTGGGGACATGACCGTCGACGAGTTCGTGCGAGAGGCGCGGCGTGCCTGACCGGACCCCCCTGATCTACCCCGACACCTGCGTCTACCTCGACGTCATCACCCGCGACGAGACTCCCCACCCCGAGACGAACGAACCGAGGTGGAAGGCTGGCGCCGCCTTGTTCGAGGCGTGGCTCGACAACCGCATTCGCTTGGCGACCAGTCCGCTTGTCGAGGCGGAGGTGTTCTGCAAGTCCACGGACAAGCGGAAGCGCTCATCGCACGCCGAAGAGCGGCTTCATAGCTGGTTCCAGGCGCCGGAGATGCGGTGGACTGACATCGACCGCTTCATCTCACGAGATGCGGCGAGACTGCGCGATGAGTACGGCCACCTTCATCGACCCGGCAAACGACCTTTCGGCGGCGCCGATGCTGTTCATCTTGCCGCAGCCGTGCGACTGGGCTGTGACTTCTTCATGAGCTACGACGGCGGCCTGCCCATTGGTCATACCGTGGGCAAGAAGCTGAAGGTGTGTTACCCCCGCGCTGAGTGGGACCAGGCCCTATTCCCGAGGCCGTCGACATGACGAAGAGCGCCCCGCCGTCCTCCGAGGAGAGCGCTGGACGCGCGAGGTGCGTGACGGCTACCGGGCCAGCATGCGCCGGACGTCCGGGCATGGGGGTGCTGTAGACCGACACACGACGATCGAGCCCATGATCACAACCTCCCACTAAATCGTCGAAGAGACAAGCGCCGGAATGGGACTGCACACTTGTGCAAGATCATTCGTCGCTAAATCACCTAAAGCCCAATGGGGTCGTCACTTTGAGTGACGGACAAGAAACGGGAGGCTTGTGGTCACGTGGCCTCCTGACCTGCGCGGGATCGAATCACCCCGCCCTCCCCGCATATGCGCGGGCCGGGGCCATGACCCCCGCACTGAGTGCGCTCTGCGGGCCGCTCGGCACCGTCTGTGACACTGGATCGCTCACGCGGTTCGATGTCACTCCGTGCGGTGCCGGCCCAGGGTCCGGCTCGGTTGTCACGATGGGGCCACCATCGCGCGAACCTCGATGTGACCCACGGTGAACGTTACCGGGTGTGACGGGCGTCGAGGGGTGCGCGGCGTACCAGCGGGCGATTGACCATGCGAGGGCTCGCGGGCCGCTGCTCGCGGGCGCGTTGCTCCACCACGTCGCGTCCTGGGTCAAGGGGCGACCACGCGTCCGTGGTGCTGGGGCGCAGCGGGCGAGAGTGCGGGTGTCGGTCAGGGCGTGGATGATCCACACGCGTGCGGTGGCGGTGTGCTTCAGGGCCTCGTCGATGCTGACGAGGCGCGTCATAACCGGGGCCGAGGGGGCGGCGCGACGTGGATCGCCACCGACACCGGGAGGCGTGCGCTCCCCACGAGCCGGTGCCGGACGGTGACGCTCTCCGCTCTCGACGGGTCGCCTCGTAGGCCGAACGCGCCCCGCCCCCGCAGCTCGTCGGCGTTGTCCGCGACGGCGAGGATGGACCTCACGCCGAGCCCGAAGCCCCCTATGGCGCCGCCACGCTTGAGGTTCTGCGCAGACGCGGTGACGGTCCGGGTCGTCTCGTCTTCGTTGGTCACGAGGGCTTGCAAATCTTCGAGCGGCGCCACCGTCCGAGCTGAAACACCTCGGCGTGCATCTGCGCGAGGTTTTCGACCGGGACCGAGGCGACGCTGGCGGGCGCCTGGCATCTCGGGCAGCGCAGGTTCAAGGTGTTGATCTCGGCCGGGAAGAACTGGCGGTCGTGGCCGACGGGGTAGACGTAGCCCAGCGTCTCCGGGTCGATGCGCACGGCGGTTCGGTCGTTCATCGCGCCGTTCTCCCCGCTCGTTTCGCAGGTACGACACCCCGAACCGTCGCCACCTATCGGCGGGCGCGAGCCCGCAGTCCCGGCACCGAAACGGTGTGAAAGCCGGTGCTCGCCAAGGTCGGCGTCATCCCGCCGCCCGTGAGGGTGAAGGACGCCCGGGGCCGCTCACGGCTCCGGTTCGCCACCACGCGCCGCGAGGGCACGCACCAGCTCCGCCACTACTTCGCAAGTGTCACGCTCCCGGCCGGCGTCTCCATCAACGAACTGGCGGAGTACCTCGGGCACGCCGATCCGGCGTTCACGCTGCGCTACTACGCCCACATGCAGGTCGGTTCGTTCGAGCGCGCCCGTGAGGCGATCGACAGGAGGATGCGGCGGCCCCGGCTCGTCGTCGGCCAGAACTGAGGCAGAACCGGGATACCGAAGGGGCCGCCGCCGGTCCGTGGAAGAACCGGCGGCGGCCCCTTCGTTGCTGGAGAATCCCAGCTCAGCGGCCTACTTCAGGAGCTGGCGGGCGATGACCATGCGCTGGATCTGGTTGGTGCCCTCGTAGATCTGGGTGATCTTGGCGTCGCGCATCATGCGCTCGGCCGGGAACTCGCGGGTGTAGCCGTAGCCGCCGAGGAGCTGGACGGCGTCGACCGTGACGTCCATCGCGACGTCGGACGCGAGCGCCTTGCACGCCGACGAGACGAACGTGAGGTCGGGGACCTTCTCGCCGTGGAAGGCGCGCTCGGACTTGATCGCCGCGTGGTAGGTGAGCTGGCGGGCGCCCTCCAGCCGCATCGCCATGTCAGCGATCATGAACTGGACGCCCTGGAAGTCGCTGATCGGCTTGCCGAACTGCTTGCGCTCCTTGACGTACCCGATCGCGTAGTCGAGCGCGCCCTGCGCGATGCCGAGGGCCTGCGCCGCGATCGTGATGCGGGTGTGGTCCAGGGTGGCCAGCGCCGTCTTGAAGCCCGAGCCCTCCGCGCCGATGAGCCGGTCGGCGGGGATGCGGACGTCCTGCAGGATCACCGTGCGGGTCGGTGAGCCCTTGATGCCGAGCTTCTTCTCCTTCTCCCCGAACGACACGCCCGGGTCGGACTTCTCCACGACGAACGCCGAGATGCCCTTCGCGCCCTTCTCCGGGTCGGTCACGGCCATGACCGTGTAGTACTCCGACACGCCCGCGTTGGTGATCCACATCTTGGTGCCGTTGAGCACCCAGGAGTCGCCGTCGCGCACCGCGCGGGTCTTCATGCCCGCCGCGTCCGAACCCGCCTCCGCCTCCGACAGCGCGTACGAGAACATCGCCTCGCCGCGGGCCACCGGAGTCAGATACTTTTTCTTCAGCTCATCCGAGCCGGACAGCAGCACCGGCACGGTGCCCAGCTTGTTGACCGCCGGGATCAGCGACGAGGAACCGCACGCGCGGGCCACCTCCTCGATGACGATCACGGTCGCCAGGGCGTCGGCCCCGGCGCCGCCGTACTGTTCCGGGACGTGCACCGCGTGCAGATCGTTCTGCACCAGCGCGTCCAGGGCCTCCTGGGGGAAGCGGGACTCCTCGTCCACCTCCGCGGCGTACGGGGCGATCTTGGCGTCGGCGAGCGCGCGCACCGTCTGCCGGAGGAGCTCGTGGTCCTCGGACGGAGCGTAGGCAGGAAAGTCGGGACTCATAGAACGAATGCTACCCGCCAGTAGACTGCGCGGAACTGAGCAGGTCCCGGCGTGGATCGAGAAAGGAACGACGCGTTGGCGCTCCGCCTGACGGTCATCGGCACCGGGTACCTCGGCGCCACCCATGCGGCGTGCATGGCCGACCTCGGCTTCGAGGTCCTCGGCCTCGACGTCGACCAGCGCAAGATCGCCCGGCTCGCCGCGGGCGACCTGCCGTTCTACGAGCCCGGGCTCGAACCCGTCCTGCGGCGCGGGCTGGAGAGCGGACGGCTCCGGTTCACGACGTCGTTCGAGGACGTCGCAGAGTTCGGTGACGTCCACTTCGTCTGCGTCGGCACCCCGCAGAAGGCCGGGGAGTACGCCGCCGACCTCACCTACGTCGACGACGCCATCGACGCGCTCGCCCCGCTGCTGCGGCGGCCGAGCGTCGTCGTCGGCAAGTCCACGGTGCCGGTCGGCACGGCGGCGCGGCTCGCGCGGCGGCTCGCGCGGCTCTCCCCCGCGGGCGGCGACGCGCTGCTGGCGTGGAACCCCGAGTTCCTGCGGGAGGGCTTCGCCGTCCAGGACACGCTGCACCCCGACCGGATCGTCGTCGGGCTGCCCACCGAGCAGGCCGCCGCCGACCGCGCCGAGAAGGTGCTGCGCGAGGTGTACGCGGTGATGCTCGCCGACCAGACCCCGTTCCTGTGCACCGACTACGCGACGTCCGAGCTGGTGAAGGTGTCGGCGAACGCGTTCCTGGCCACCAAGATCTCCTTCATCAACGCGATGGCCGAGGTGTGCGAGGCGGCGGGCGCCGACGTCACCAAGCTCTCCCAGGCCCTGTCCTACGACGACCGCATCGGCGGCAAGTTCCTCGGCCCCGGGCTCGGCTTCGGCGGCGGCTGCCTGCCCAAGGACATCCGCGCCTTCATGGCCCGCGCCGGGGAACTCGGCGTCGACCAGGCCCTGACGTTCCTGCGCGAGGTCGACGAGATCAACATCCGGCGCCGCATCCGCATGGTCGACCTGGCCCGGCACGAACTCGGCGGCTCCTTCATCGGCCGCACCGTCGCCGTCCTCGGCGCCGCGTTCAAGCCGAACTCCGACGACGTCCGCGACTCCCCCGCCCTCGACGTCGCCGCGTCCATCCGCTCCCAGGGCGGCGAGGTCACCGTCTACGACCCGCAGGCCAACGCGAACGCCCGCCGCGCCCAGCCCGACCTCGGCTACGCCGACGACACCCTCACCGCCGTCCGCGACGCCCACGTCGTCCTCCTCCTCACCGAGTGGCCCGAGTTCCGCGAAATGGACCCCCACGCCCTCGCCGAATCGGTCGCCGAACGCAACATCGTCGACGGCCGCAACGCCCTCGACCCCGAAACCTGGCGCACCGCAGGCTGGAACTACCGAGCCCTGGGCCGCCCCTGACCCGAACCCTTACCCCGTACCGACCCCCCACCGGCGCTCTCTCACCTACGCTGGAGACTGCGTTTACACCTGTGAACGCCGCGTGAGCAGGCAAAGGTCACGGATTGCGAAAGGGCGGGTCGTGAGCGTCACAAGTGGCTACAGTCCCGAGCATGGCCCCTACACGATCGCGGATCTGGATGCGCTGCCCGAGGAGGGCAAGCGGTACGAGCTCGTGCACGGGCACCTGATCGAGATGTCGCCTAGCGTGCTGCACGACGAGGTGGCCGAAGCGGTGAAGGAGGCCCTGCGTCCCGGCCTCCCCGCGGGCTACCTGCTGCGGGGCCCGTACGACCTCCGCATGCCGGACGGCTCTCTCTACTCCCCCGACGTCGCGATCCTCGACGCCGCCGCCGTGCGCCGCGCCAAGGACGAGGACCGCCGCGCCCTCACCGGCGAGGACGCCCTCCTCGTCGTCGAGGTCCAGCGCCCGTCCAGCGGAAGCTGGAAGAAGGTCCACCACGAGAAGGTCCGCGACTACGCCGCCGCCGGCGTCCCCCACTACTGGATCGTGGACCTGGAGGACGTCCCGTCCATCACCGTCTACCACCTGGACGAAGGCGACATCACCTATACCCTCACCCACCACGTCACCGGCGACCGAGCCCTCACCACAGAAGCCCCGTTCCCGATCGCACTCACCCCCGCAGACCTCCTCGCCTGACCCCGTGACACACCGCGGCCCTCACAACATCGCCGACCTGGACGCGCTCACAGGCGAGAGCGGACGCGTCGAGCTGGTCAGCGGCCACCTCATCGAACGACCGACGAGCCCTCGCCGAGCCTTCGTCACCGACGCCCTGCGCCGCGTCCTGACCCCTCACACACCTGCACATCTGACGATCTCGCGCGGCGACGGCGTTCTCGAAGTGGAGGCGCCGTTTCCGATCAAGGTTTCGCTTGCCTCGCTGATGCCCTGACGCCGACGGGTCGGTGCTCGGCTCTCGTGCGTAGGGTTGGTGTATGGGTGGGTTCGCTGAGGACGACGTGATCGGGCGGTTGCTCGATGCTCGGGTGTGGGTGTTCGTGGGGTTGGGTGGGGATTCGTCGCGGGAGGTGTGGCGGCAGGCTCGGTTGATGCATGAGCGCGGGAAGGTCGTCGTGCCGGTGCATCCCGAGCGGGAGAGCGTGTTCGGGCAGGTCGCCTACGCGTCGTTGGACGAGGTGCCGGGGGACGTCGACGTCGTCGGGGTCTACCGGCGGTCCGAGGCGGCCGGGGCGTTCGTGGATCAGGCCGTCGCGCGGGGGGCCAAGGGGGTCTGGCTGCCGCTCGGCGTCGTGGACGAGGACGCGGGCCGGCGGGCGCGGGACGCCGGGGTCGACGTGGTGATGGATCGGTGCCCGGCCGTGGAGTGGGCCCGGCGGCGCTAGCGGGAGTCGCGCAGGCGTTCGCCCTTGGCCTTCGCCTGGGCGTACAGGTCCTTCTGGAACAGCTCCATGCGGGCGCGCAGCGGCTCGTCCGCCGCCGCGAGGACGCGGACGGCGAGCAGCCCCGCGTTGCGGGCGGCGCCCACCGCGACCGTCGCGACGGGAACGCCCGCGGGCATCTGCACGATCGACAGCAGGCTGTCCATGCCGTCCAGGTACTTCAACGGCACCGGCACGCCGATCACGGGCAGCGGCGTCACCGACGCCAGCATGCCGGGCAGGTGCGCGGCGCCGCCCGCCCCGGCGATGATCACCCGGAGGCCGCGCGCGGCGGCGCCCGCGCCGTAGGCGATCATGTCGTGCGGCATCCGGTGCGCGGAGACGACGTCGGCCTCGTAGGGGACGCCGAACTCGTCCAGGGCCTCGGCGGCGGCCTTCATGACGGGCCAGTCCGAGTCGCTGCCCATGACCACGCCGACCTGGGGAGACGTCATCGCATGTCCTTCATGTCGGGCCCCCAGCGGAGGTAGTCGGCGGCGTGCCGGGCGCGTTCGCGGACGGCCGCAAGGTCGGAGCCGGTGGCGGTGACGTGGCCGATCTTGCGGCCGGGCCGGACGTCCTTGCCGTAGAAGTGGACCTTCACCGCCGGATCGTGCGCCATGACGTGCACGTACCGGGGGTAGATCTCCGGCGACGACCCGCCGAGCACGTTCGCCATGACGGTCCACTCGGCGGTCGGCTCGGTGGAACCGAGCGGCAGGTCCAGGACGGCCCGCAGGTGCTGCTCGAACTGCGAGGTGACGGCGCCGTCGATCGTCCAGTGCCCCGAGTTGTGCGGACGCATCGCGAGTTCGTTGACCAGCAGGCCCGACCCGGTCTCGAACAGTTCGACGGCGAGGAGTCCCGTGACGCCGAGCCTGTCGGCGATGTCGAGGGCGAGCCGCTGCGCCTCGGCGGCCAGGTCGTCGGAGAGGCCGGGCGCGGGCGCGAGCACCTCGACGCAGACGCCGCCCTCCTGGACGGTCTCGACGATCGGGTACGCGGCCCCCTGCCCGTACGGCGACCGCGCCACCAGCGCCGCCAGTTCGCGCCGAAACGGGACGAGTTCCTCGACGAGCAGCGTCAGCCCCTCGGCCTGGAGCCGCGCCGCGAGCGTCACGTCGTCGGTGACCCAGACGCCCTTGCCGTCGTAGCCGCCGCGCGTCGCCTTGAGCACGAACCGGGCGCCGTGTTCGGCGGCGAACGACTCCAGGAACGCGGCGGGGTCGTCGGTGGGGACGGCGGCGAACGCGGGGCAGGGCGCGCCGAGCGCGGAGAGCCGTTCGCGCATGGCCAGCTTGTCCTGGGCGAAGGCGAGCGCGGCGGCGCCGGGACGGCACGGCGTGCCGGACACCTCGACGGCGGCGATGTGCGCGCCGGGGACGTGCTCGTGGTCGAAGGTGACGACGTCGCAGCCCTTGGCGAATCCGGCGAGGTCGGCGGCCGACCGGTCGTCGCCGAGCGTGGCTCCGGCGACGACGAGCGCGGCGGACTCGCCGGGGTCGCGGGCGAGGACGCGCAGCGGCACGCCGAGCGCGATCGCGGCCTGCTGCGTCATGCGGGCGAGCTGCCCGCCGCCGACCATGCCGACGACCGGCATGCGCGTTCCCTCACTTGCACCGTCTGTCACGGTCAGCAAGGTTATCGGCCGCGCGGCCGGGAACGAACGGCCGCCCGGCGCCGTCTTAGTCACGAACGGCGCGGAATCGCGGATAACCCGTCACACGCCCGGGGCAGGTCTATCCTCGATGTGCCGTGGCATCACCTGGTCCGGAAGGACGGTCACCCTTCGTGAGCTTGTTCGTTTCGCTGTACCGACGCTTCGCGCACATCGTGCACGAGCTGGCGAAGTTCGGCAGCGTGGGCGCCATCGCCTTCCTGATCACCATCGGCACGGGCAACCTGCTGCACGTCGGGCTGGACCTGGGCGAGCTGACGTCCACGGGCATCGCGACGGTCGTCGCGGCGACGTTCGCCTATCTGGCCAACCGGTACTGGACGTTCCGGAACCGCGACCAGTCGGGCATGGGCCGCGAGTACGTGCTGTTCTTCGCGCTGAACGGCGTCGGCCTGCTGATCACGTGGCTGGTGCAGGGCGTCGTGAAGTTCGGGCTGGAGCTGCGCGGCCCGCTGGCCTACAACGCGTCGCTGATCGTGGGCACGGCGGCGGCGACGCTGTTCCGCTACTGGTCGTACAAGAAGTGGGTGTTCCTGCCGCTGCCGCCGCCCGAGCCAGCCGCGGTGGGCGAGATGGGCCCGGACGCGCCGCGGGCGCGCGGCGGCTTCGCCGAGGGACGGCAGGCGCCGGGCACGGCCGAGTTTTCCGCGCCGCCGTCCGGGACGGCCTCGCCGCTCACGCCGGGCCGCTGACGACGCGCGCGGCGGCGAGCCGCGCGTCGGCCGCCGGGCGGAGGAAGACGCCGAACGCGGCGGGCCGGGCGGTGAGCAGTTCGAGCCGTCCGCCGTCGGCGATGGCGAGCGACCGGGCGAGGTAGAGGCCGAGACCGGTGCCCCGGCCGCCGCTGACGCTGCGTTCGAAGATGCGGGCTTCGAGGCCGGGCGGGACGCCGCCGCCCTGGTCACCGACCTCCACGACGACCGATCCGGCGCCGATCTTGGTGGCGATCGTGACGGTTCCGGCGCCGTGCACGAGCGAGTTGTCGAGCAGCGTCGCGACGATCTGCGAGAGCCCTTCGGGGCTCGTCATGCCGACGAGGCCGGGTTCCCCGGTGATCTCGATGTCGCGGCCGGAGCGGCGGAAGATGGGCCGCCATTCCTCGATCTGCTGGGCGAGGATGCGGTCGAGGGGCGCGGCGACGGCGTCGCCGGTGCGGTCGTGCCGGGCGCGGGCGAGGAGCTGTTCGACGACGGCGACGAGCCGTTCGGCCTGGGCGATGGCGGCGGCGCCCTCCTCGCGGACGACATCGGGATAGTCGGCGGCCTCGATCATCTCCTCCAGCCGCATCGTGAGCGCGGTGAGCGGCGTGCGGAGCTGGTGGCTGGCGTCGGAGGCGAACTCGCGGCTGGCGGCGAGCAGGTCGGCGATGCGGACGGCGCTGCGGTCGAGCACCTCGGCGACGCGGTCGACCTCGGGGACGCCGTATCGGCGGCGGCGCGGCCGGGCGTTGCCGCTGCCGAGCCGGTCGGCGGTCTCGGCGAGGTCGAGCAGGGGCAGGGTGAGCCGCCGCGACTGGAGCAGGGCGAGCCCTATCGCGACGGCGACGCCGAGCGCGGTGAGGCTGCCGACGAGCAGGATCTGCCGCAGCGCCTCGGCGCGGACGTCGGCGGCGGGCTGCTCGATCCGGACGCGGACGCCCTCGCCGCCCTGCACGGCCGCCAGCACGGCGGCGCGGCGGGCGGGCCGGGGACCGGCGGTGACGACGCGGCCGTCGGGGAGGGTGATGACGATGTGGCGGCCGGGAAAGGCGCGGGCGATCTTGTCGGGGGCGGGCTCGTCACCGGCGTCGAGGTTGAGCGCGACGCCGCCGATGATCGACGCGGCCTCCCGATCCAGGGACTCGCGGGCCTCCTTGTGGATGAGCCCGTGGACGGCGAAGGCGAGGGGGACGCCGAGGAGCAGGGTCGCCACGACCGCGACGCCGAGCGTCGACAGCAGCAGTCGGCGCCTCATCGAGGGGGCTCCTTCGCGTTCGAGCCGCGCCGCCACGGCAGGCCGCCGCGCGGCGGCCGTGCTCGGGGGCGCGTACAGATGGGGAGTGCTCGTCCGTATGGCCGGGGGGTAGCCCTTTGAGGTTTTCGCGGCCGTCGCCGCGGGCGCGGTGCGCGCCCGCGGCGGGAGCCCGCGTGTCAGTCGCCGCGTTCGAACCGGAAGCCGACGCCCCGCACGGTGGTGATGTAGCGGGGGCTGCCGGCGTCGTCGCCGAGTTTGCGGCGCAGCCAGGAGATGTGCATGTCGAGCGTCTTGGTGGAACCCCACCAGTTGGTGTCCCACACCTCGCGCATGATCTGCTCGCGGGTGACGACCTTGCCCGCGTCGCGGACGAGGACGCGCAGCAGGTCGAACTCCTTGGTGGTGAGCTGGAGTTCCTGGTCGCCCATCCAGGCGCGGCGCGACTCGGCGTCGATGCGGACGCCCTGGACGATGGGCGTCTCGGTGCTGCCGCGCCGCAGCAGGGCGCGGACGCGGGCGAGCAGTTCGGCGAGCCGGAAGGGCTTGGTGACGTAGTCGTCGGCACCGGCGTCCAGCCCGACGACGGTGTCGACCTCGTCGGCGCGGGCGGTGAGGATCAGGATGGGCACACCGTGGCCCTCGGCACGGACCCTGCGTGCCACTTCCAGCCCGTCGAGTTCGGGCAGCCCGAGATCGAGGACGATGAGATCCACGCCGCCTCCGAGCGCCCGCTCCAGGGCCTGGGGCCCGTCCGGGCTGACTTCGACGGTGTACCCCTCGCGCCGCAGCGCACGGGCGAGAGGCTCGGAGATGGACGTGTCGTCCTCGGCGAGCAGTACTGAGGTCATGAACCGATCGTATGGCCATTCATGAACGTTTCCTGGCGTCCCCCGCACCTTTGACCTGCGGTTTGCCACTCGTAGTACAACCCCGAACACGCTGATAGCCGACTAAAGGGGAAACGGGCCGACAAGAGGGCGCTTCCCTCGGCGCTGCGGGGCCCCGGCCCGCCCGGCGCCATTTCCGGACACGGGCGGCCACACCCCTTACCGGGTGGACGATGGCGAGTCGCCGGAGATGGCGCGGGGAGCAGCCGGGCGATGGGCGCGATTCGGTCCGTCCGGAGGGATGCGGCGTACTGCCCGTTTCCTGACACGTGATCACCGAGCGCCCGGGACATACTTTGGGGCGATATGACCCTTCATGTCAGCAGCGGGTGAGCACCGCGACGGACTCCGGCGGCAAGGTAAGGGAAGTCTGTCCTTCTGGAGAGAACGTGATGCCCTCGTCGGACGACAGCAGCAGCGCCGCCGCCCGCACGGGAACCGTCGCCGGGGCGCCGCCGAGGTTGGCGGCGACGACCGTCGCGGCGCGCTCCAGGACGAGCCACCCGTCCCCGGCCTCCACCCGCGCCTCGGTGAGCCGCCCGTCGGTCAGGTCGGGCCGCGCGCCGCGCAGCGCGATCAGCGTGCGGTGCCAGTCCAGCAGGGCGTCGTGCTCGGGCCGGGACGCCTCGTCCCAGTCCAGGACGGAGCTGCGGAACGTCTCGGGGTCCTGCGGGTCGGGGACCTCGTCGGCCCAGCCGTAGCGGGCGAACTCGCGGCGGCGCCCCTCGCTCACGGCGCGCGCCAGCTCGGGTTCCCGATGGTCGGTGAAGTAGCGCCAGGGCGTGCGGGCGCCCCACTCCTCGCCCATGAACAGCATCGGCGTGTACGGGCCGAGCAGCAGCAGCGCCGCGCCGACCCGGAGCAGTCCGGGGCTCAGCGTCGCGGTGATCCGGTCGCCGGACGCTCGGTTGCCGATCTGGTCGTGGTTCTGGAGGAACGTGACGAAACGGCTCGCCGGGACGCGCGTGACGTCCACCGGGCGGCCGTGGTGGCGGCCCCGGTACGTCGAGTACGCACCGTCGTGCACGAACACGCGCGTCAGGGCGTGCGCGAGCGTGTCCGTGGCGCCGAAGTCGACGTAGTAGCCCTGCCGCTCACCGGTGAGGGCGGCGTGCAGCGCGTGGTGGACGTCGTCGTCCCACTGGGCGTCCAGGCCGAGGCCGCCCGCCTCGCGCGGGGTGACCATGCGTGCGTCGTTCAGGTCGGACTCGGCGATCAGCGTCAGCGTGCGGCCCAGGTGCGCCGACAGGTTCGCGACGGCGACGCCCAGCTCCTCCAGGACGTGCACGGCGCGGTCGTCGGCAATGGCGTGCACGGCGTCCAGCCGCAGGCCGTCCAGGTGGTAGTCGCGCAGCCACATGAGCGCGTTGCCGACGACGAACGCGCGGACCTCGTCCGAGCCGGGCGCGTCGAAGTTCACCGCCGGTCCCCACGGCGTGGTGTGGGTGTCGGTGAAGTACGGGCCGTACTGCCCGAGGTAGTTCCCGCTGGGGCCGAGGTGGTTGTAGACGACGTCGAGGACGACGGCGACGCCGTGCGCGTGCGCGGCGTCCACGAACCGCTTGAGGCCGTCGGGGCCGCCGTAGGGCTCGTGCGGCGCCCACAGGTGGACGCCGTCGTAGCCCCAGCCGTGCTTCCCGGGGAACGCCGCGACGGGCATGATCTCGACGGTGGTGACGCCGAGGTCGACCAGGTGCGGCAGCCGGTCGGCGGCGGCGTCGAAGGTGCCCTGCGGCGTGAACGTGCCGACGTGCAGCTCGTACAGCACGCTTCCGGCGAGCGGGCGGCCGTGCCAGCCGCCGTCCGACCACGCGAACCGCGCGTGCTCGTAGACGCGGCTCGGCGCGTGCACCCCGGCGGGCTGCCACGGCGACCGGGGGTCGGGCCGCACGTCGCCGCCGTCCACGGCGAATCCGTAGTCGGTGCCGTGCCCGGCGCCGGGCACGTCCGCCGACCACCAGCCGCCCTCGCCCGGCGCGAGCGGATACCGGTCCAGCGCGGCGCCGAGCGCGACCTCGACCCGCTCCGCGTCCGGCGCCCACACCGCGAACTCCGTCATGCGCCCTCCTCGGCGGGGACGAGCAGCGCGACCGGCAGCTCAGCGAGCAGCGCCGACAGCTCGGCGGACTCGACCACGCGGCCGGTGAGGACGTCCCGGCGGCGGCCCGGCGGCAGCACCAGCGCCGTGTCGCGCCAGCCGCCGGACCCGGCCAGCCCGGCCGGGAGACGGGTGGCGACCGTGATCGCCGGGCCGCGCGCGAAGGCGACCGCGTGCCCGGCCGCCGGGCCGGTGGCGCCGACCGGCGTGTAGCCGCCCTCGGCGCCGTACCACTCGGGATGCTCGCGGCGCAGGCGCAGGGCGCGCGAGGTGACGAGGAGCTTCTCGTCGTCCAGGTCGCCCGGCGGGGCGCCGCCGTCCAGGGCGGCCAGCCGGGTGCGGCGCAGGTCGTAGTCGACGCGGCGGCGGTTGTCCGGATCGACGAGGGACCGGCCGACCAGCTCGCAGCCCTGGTAGACGTCCGGCACGCCCGGCATCGTGAGCTGGACGAGCTTCTGCCCGAGCGTCACCGCCCGCGCGTGCGGGTCGAGCGCGGCGACGAACGCGCCGACGTCGGCGGTGAGGCCGTCGTCGGCCAGCACGCGGTGCGCGTGCCGGAGCACGGCCTCCTCGTAACCGGCGTCCGGCTCGATCCAGTTCGTCCGGGTCTTGGCCTCGCGCATCGCCTTCGTCAGAAACCCGGTGAGGCGGTCGCCGGTGAGCGGCCACGCCGCGACGAGCGTCTGCCAGAACAGGTACGCCAGGTCGGGTTCCAGCGGGGAGTCCCCCGGCCCGAACCACGCCTGCCAGCGCGCCGCCGCGTCCGCCCAGGCGCCGGGCAGCTCGGCCAGGACGGCGAGCCGGGCGCGGGCGTCCTCCTGGCGCTTGGTGTCGTGCGTGGACAGCGTCGTCATCGTGGCGGGCCGTTCGGCGGCCGACCGCACGCAGTACGCGTGGAAGTCGTCCGGCTCGACGCCGAACCGCTCGGGGTCGCCGCCGACCTCGTTCAGCGCGGCGAGCCGGTTCCACCGGTAGAACGCGGTGTCCTCGACGCCCTTGGCGGCCAGCGGCGCCGTCGTCTGCTGGAACCGGACGACGAACTCCGGCGGCGCCGCGTCCAGCCCGAGCGCCAGCCGCACCAGCCCGGCGAGGGCGTCGTGCCGGTCGGCGGGCAGCGCGGCGCGGGCCCGGTCGGCGGCCTGCGCGAGCACCGCCGCGGCCTGCGGCGGCGCCTCCTCCCCCGGCACGACGTACGCCCGGTAGACGCGCACCGCGACGAGCAGTTCCAGCAGCACCGGCGCCCACGCCGCCCGGCGCTCCGGCTCGGGCGTGAGCGACCGCAGCAGCCGCTCGACCTCCGGGCGCAGGCTGCCGGACGCGGCGTCGCGGCGCGCGGCGTCCTCGACCGGGCCGAAATCGGCTGGGCCGCCGGTGAACGCCGCGTACGCCTCGGTGAGCGGCCCCTCCCCGGCGGGGTCGACGAACAGGCCGCCCGCCATGCCGAGCGCGTCGTAGCCGGTGGTGCCCGCGCAGCGCCAGTCGGCGGGCACCTGCTCCTCGCCCGTGGTGATCTTCTCGACGAGCGTCCAGGCGCCGCCGGACGCGTCGCTCAGCCACTCCAGGTAGCCGCGCGGGTCGGTGAGCCCGTCGGGGTGGTCGATGCGCAGCCCGTGCACCAGGCCCTCGGCGACGAGGTCGAGGACGAGCCGGTGCGTGCGCTCGAAGACGTCCCGGTCTTCCTGGCGCAGCGCGATCAGCCCGGAGATGTCGAAGAACCGCCGGTAGTTCGGTTCGCCCTCGCCCGGCAGCACGATCTTTCCGCCGCCGCGCTCCCAGTCGACGTCGAACCAGGACGCGTACTCCGAGCGGGGACCGTCCGCGACGACCGAATCGAGCGGGCGGTTCAGCGCCACCGGCGACGGCACCGCCATGTGGTTCGGCACGAGATCGACCAGGACGCGCAGCCCGTGCCGCGCGAACACGTCGGCCATCGCCCGGAACCCGTCCATGCCGCCCAGTTCGGGCGCGATGTGGTCGTGGTCGATCACGTCGTAGCCGTGCGTGGACCCCGGCGCCGCCCGCAGGATCGGTGACAGGTACACGTGCGAGACGCCGAGATCGGACAGGTACGGCGCGAGCCGGGCCGCCTCCGCGAACCCGAAGTCGCCCTCGTCGGTGCCGTTGAGCTGGAGCCGGTACGTTCCGGCGGGGAAGGGTGCGTCAGACACGGCGCAGCACCTGCACCGACCGGGCCTCGCACGGCACCGTCGCGCTCGCCTTGACCGCCGGGGACTCCTCCTCGGCCAGCAGCGGATCGGCGGTGTCCAGGACCTTCCGCCACATTCCGCCGAAGCGGTCGGACGGCAGCTCGAAGTCCAGGTCGCCGTCGTGCGCGTTGAACAGCAGCAGGAACGAGGCGTCGCGGAGCCGGCGGCCGCGCGGGTCGGGCTCACCGATCGCGTCGCCGTTCAGGAACACCATGACCGACTTGCTGAACCCGGCGTTCCAGTCGGCCTCGACCATCTCGTCGCCGCCCGGCGTCAGCCACACCAGGTCGGGCATGTCGTCCGGCCGCAGCCGCGCGCCCTTGAAGAACCGGCGGCGGCGGAAGACCGGATGGTCCTTGCGGAGCCGGGCCAGCTTGCGGGTGAACTCCAGCAGCGGGAACTCGTGCGCCGCCGCCTCCCAGTCGATCCAGGAGATCTCGTCGTCCTGGCAGTAGCCGTTGTTGTTGCCGCCCTGCGTGCGGCCCAGCTCGTCGCCGTGCGACAGCATCGGCACGCCCTGCGACAGGAACAGCGTGGTGAGGAAGTTGCGCTTCTGCCGCTCGCGCAGCGCCAGGATGTCGAGATCGTCCGTCTCGCCCTCGGTGCCGCAGTTCCACGAGCGGTTGTCGTCGCTGCCGTCGCGGTTGTCCTCGCCGTTGGCCTCGTTGTGCTTGCCGTTGTACGAGACGAGGTCGGTGAGGGTGAAGCCGTCGTGGCAGGTCGGGAAGTTGATCGACGCCAGCGGGCGGCGTCCGTCGTCGGCGTACAGGTCGGCCGAACCGGTCAGCCGGGACGCGAACGTCGGCAGCAGGCCCGGCTCGCCGCGCCAGTAGTCGCGGACGGTGTCGCGGTACTTGCCGTTCCACTCCGTCCACAGCGGCGGGAAGTTGCCCACCTGGTAGCCGCCCTCACCGATGTCCCACGGTTCGGCGATGAGCTTGGCGCGGGAGATCACCGGGTCCTGCTGGACGAGGTCGAAGAACGCCGACAGCCGGTCGACGGCGTGCAGCTCGCGGGCCAGCGTCGAGGCCAGGTCGAAGCGGAACCCGTCCACGTGCATCTCGGTGACCCAGTAGCGCAGCGAGTCCATGATGAGCTGGAGCACGTGCGGGGACCGCATGAGCAGGCTGTTGCCGGTGCCCGTGGTGTCCATGTAGTAGCGCGGGTCGTCGTCGACGAGCCGGTAGTACTGGGCGTTGTCGATGCCCCGGAAGGACAGCGTCGGCCCGAGGTGGTTGCCCTCGGCGGTGTGGTTGTAGACGACGTCCAGGATGACCTCGATGCCCGCCTCGTGCAGGCTCTTGACCATCGCCTTGAACTCCAGCACCTGCTCGCCGCGCCCGCCGCCGGACGCGTAGCCGTTGTGCGGCGCGAAGAACCCGATCGTGTTGTAGCCCCAGTAGTTGCGCAGGCCCCGCTGGACGAGCACGTCGTCGTGGACGAACTGGTGCACCGGCATCAGCTCGACGGCGGTGACGCCCAGCCCCTTCAGGTGGTCGATGACGACCGGATGCCCGAACCCCGCGTACGTGCCGCGCAGCGACGCCGGGATCTCGGGGTGCCGGGCCGTCATGCCCTTCACGTGCGCCTCGTAGATCACCGTGTCGGCGTACGGGGTGCGCGGCGGACGGTCGTCGCCCCAGTCGAAGTAGGGGCTGACGACGACCGACCGCATCGTGTGCGGGGCCGAGTCGTCGTCGTTGCGGGACTCCGGATCGCCGAAGTGGTAGCCGAAGCACGCCGGATCCCAGTCCATCTCGCCCTCGACCGCCCGCGCGTACGGGTCGAGCAGGAGCTTGGCCGGGTTGCAGCGGTGGCCGCGCGCCGGGTCGTAGGGGCCGTGGACCCGGAACCCGTAGCGCTGCCCCGGCATGACGCTCGGGATGTAGCCGTGCCACACGAACGCGTCGCGTTCGGTCAGGTCGATGTGGTCCTCACCGCCGGAGTCGTCGAAGAGGCAGAGCTCCACACGCTCGGCCGCCTCGGCGTAGAGGGCGAAGTTCGTTCCGGCACCGTCGAAGTGCGCGCCCAGCGGATAGGCGTCTCCCGGCCATACCTGCACCACAGTACGGACCTCCCGTCGTCGCCGGGAGTGCTTCCCCGTGGCGGGACGCTCACACCGAACCGGGGCCACTGGCCAGAACGCGGCCGCGTCAGCTATGTTAGGGGAGCCTTACCTTATTGAGGCGTGCCTAACCCGGCGTCCCGCCCCCACGAGAGGTCCCCGCCCCATGTACGTCTGCGTCTGCCACGGTGTCACCGAGGACGACGTGCGCACCTGCATGACGCACGGCGGCGCCGTCTCGGCCCGGGACGTCAAGGCCGCGTGCGGGCTGAAGCCGGGCTGCGGCTCGTGCACCCGGCGGCTGTACGGGCTGATCAGCGAGGTGCGCACGGCGAGCGAGCTGGTCGACGCGATCGCCGGTCCGGCGATCCTGCCGTCGGCCGTGCCCGACGCGGCTCCGGCCGTCCCCGCTCCGGCCCCGCTGGCGATGCCGGCTCCGGCGCGGATGCCCGTCTCACGCTGGCTGACGCCGTCGCCCGCCGAGAGGGGGTCCGTCTCGGCCGCCTGACACCCGAACCTCGCGGAGACCCGCGGCGCACCCCGGAGTGGGGAACGACACGCGCCAGGCGGGACTTTGTGCTGTCCAAAACCGGCCGGGCATGCGAGCATGGGCCGATATGGAAGGCGACACCGACATCATCGCGCTGCTCAACGAGCAGCTCACCGCGGAACTGACCGCGATCAACCAGTACTTCCTGCACTCCAAGATGCAGGAGAACTGGGGCTACGCCCGGCTGGCGAAGTACACCCGGGACGAGTCCTTCGACGAGATGAAGCACGCGGAGCGGCTCACCAACCGCATCCTGTTCCTCGACGGGCTGCCGAACTACCAGAAGATCGGCACCCTGCGGATCGGGCAGACGGTCGTCGAGCAGCTCAAGGCCGACCTGGCCATCGAACTGGAGGCGGTCGCCCGGCTGCGGCCCGGCATCGACCTGATGCGCTCGCGCGGCGACATCACGTCCGCGAACCTCTTCGAGTACATCCTGGCCGACGAGGAGAACCACATCGACTTCCTGGAGACCGAACTCTCCCTGGTCGAGGCCCTCGGCGAGCAGAACTACCTCCTGCGCCTCACCGCGTCTCCCGGCGAGGACCCTCCGAGCGCCAACTGACGCCCGTCCGCCGCACCGGCCCGGCCCCGCGCACGCGGCCGCCGGGCCGGCTCGCCACAGCCGTCACGGCGGCGGCGAGCACGGTGACGCCCGCCACGCCCAGCAAGGCCGGCGTCCCGGCGGCGTCCACGACGCGTCCGCCCGCCAGCGCGCCGATCGCGATGGCGACGTTGAAGACCAGCACGAACAGCGCCGAACCGGCCTCCGGCGCCTGCGGCACGGCCCGGACGAGCCACGTCTGCATCGTCACCGACACGCCTCCGTAGGCCAGCCCCCAGAGCACGAGCGCCCAGCCGCCCGCCCACGGGACGAGCGCCAGCGCCCCGGCCAGCACGACGCCGAGCACCGCCGCCGTCCGCACCGGATCGCGGCCCGCCGCGAGTCCCGCCGCGAACGTCCCGGCGACGCCCGCGACGCCGAACGCCAGCAGGACGACACCGACCATCTCCGCGTCCACGCGCCCGGCCAGCACGGGACGGACGTAGGTGTAGGCGGCGAAGTGGCCGAGGACCAGCAGAGCCGTCACCACGAGCCCCGCCCGGACGCCCGGCAGCCGCAGCACCTCCCGGACCGGGCCGCCCGGCTCCCGGCGCGGCGGCAGCGCCGGCAGCAGCAGCGCCAGCGCGGCGAGGACGGCCGCCGACAGCAGGGCCAGCGCGCCGAACGCCCACCGCCACCCCGCCAGCTCGCCCGCCAGCGTCGCCGCCGGGACGCCGAGCACGGACGCGACCGCGATACCGCTGAAGATCGTCGAGGTGGCGGCGGGGACGGCCGGGGCGGGCACCAGCCGTCCCGCCAGCCCGCCCGCCAGCGCCCAGACGCCGCCGATCGCGACGCCGACCAGCGTCCGTGCGACCAGCAGGACGGCGAACGACGGCGCGCACGCCGTCACCAGGTTCGCGACCGGCAGCAGGGCGGCGAGCGCGAGCAGGACCGTCCGGCGGTCACGCGCGGCGGTGCGTGACGCCACCAGCGGCGCGGCGACCGCCGCGACGAGGCCCGGGACCGTCATCGTCAGCCCGGCGGCGCCCTCCGACACCTCGAACTCTCCGGCCACGCCGCTCAGCAGCCCCACGGGCGCCATCTCGGTCGTGACCACGGTGAACGTCGCGGCGGCCACCGCGAGGACGGCGGGCAGCCCCGCGCCGAATGTCGTCTTTGGCATGGCCCAAGCCTCCGGGCGCGACGGTGCCCGGAACAACGCCGAAGTCCGCATGCTTGCATTAGCGGGACTCATCGACGGGAGGCGGCGTGGACATGCGGGAACTGGAGTGCTTCCTGGTGCTCAGCGAGGAACTGCACTTCGGCCGCGCCGCCGAGCGGCTCTACCTCTCGCAGGGACGCGTCAGCCAGCTCCTGCGCGCGCTGGAGACGCGCATCGGAGGACGGCTGCTGGAACGCACCAGCCGCCGGGTGGCGCTGACCCCGCTCGGCGAACGCTTTCTCGCGGAGCTGCGTCCCGCCTACGCGGCTCTGTCGGCGGCCGTGGCCGGGGCCCGCAGCGACGCGCGCGGCGTCACCGGCGTGCTGCGCATCGGCTTCGCCGGGACGCTCGACGAGGAGCTGATGCGCGTCGTCGCGTCCTTCGGCGAGGCCCATCCGGACTGCCGGACGCACATCGTCGAGCTGCCGCTGTCCGACCCGTTCGGCGCGGTCCGTGGCGGGGACGTGGACGGCGCGATCGTCCTCACGCCCGTCCGGGAACCCGACCTGGTGAGCGGGCCCGTCTTCTCGCGGCACCCGCCGGTGCTGGTGCTGGCGGCCGGTCATCCCCTGGCCGCGCGCTGCTCGCTGGACGCCGGCGACCTGGCCGGGGTGCCCCTCGTCGGCGTCACCGAACCGGCGCCCCGCTACTGGCGCGAGGCGCAGGCGCCCACCGCGACCTCCGCCGGACGCCCCATCCCCCGGGGCCCGCTTTCCGCCACGCTCCAGGAGGCCCTGACCTCCGCCGCCCTCGGCCACGGCGGGCTGCTGCTGTGCGCCGCGACCGCCCGGCACCACCGCCGCGACGACCTCGCGGCCGTACCCGTGACTGGAATGCCCGACTCCGCTCTCACCCTCGTCTGGCACCCGGACGCCGTCACCGCCCGGCTACGCGCCTTCGCGGCCGTCCTGGGGGCTCACTCCGGTGCCGTGGCGGCGCGGCGCAGGACGTAGGGCTGGATGATGCCGAGGCCGCGTACCGGGCGACGGACGATGCTCGTGGTGCGGAACGCCGGGTCGTCGTCGAGGTGCTCGGCGAGGTGTTCGTCGACGACGACGGCGCCCGGGCGGGCGAGCGACGTCAGGCGGGCGGCGAGGTTGACGGTGTTGCCGAACACGTCGCCCATGAGGGCCAGGACGGGGCCGTAGGCGACGCCGACCCGGACGTCGGGAATCTCCGTCTCGTCCTTGATCTCGGCGGCGATCGTCAGCGCGATCTCCGCGCCCACGCGGGGCGTCGCGGCGCTGAACAGCACCTCGTCGCCGAGCGTCTTGACCAGGCGCCCGCCGCAGCCCGCGATGATGTCGGCGGCCGTCTCCTCGAACCACTCGACGACGCGGGCGAGTTCCATCTCGTCGACCTCGCGGCTCATCTGCGTGAACGACACCATGTCGGCGAAGCCGACGACGATGTCGGGGCGCAGCGGCCCCCCTTCGCCCGTGCCGGCCGTCGCGGCGGCCATGCCGCGCGTGCCCGCCGCCGCGAGCTGACGGCGCCAGGCGTGCACGACCAGGGGCTCGAAGTCACCGATGTACTTCTCCGCGATCGTGAGGATGCGGTCGACGGACTCGGCCGTCGGCAGGTCCTCGGGGTCGGCGGCCATCACGGTGACGAGCAGGTTGACCTGCCACTCGGCCAGCCGCGCCATCGTCTGGCCGAAGGCGCGGACGAGACGGATCGCGCTGTTCTCGTCCAGCACGCCGTCGTCGATGAGGCTGCGGATGCGGCTGAGGGCGGCGACGTCGCCCGCGGTGTAGGCGACGGTGTCGTCCGGCATCGTCGGGTAGCCGAAGGCGCGCCAGACCCGGCCGGCGAACTCGCGGCCGACACCGGACAGGCGGACGGCGTCCACCCGGGTGTAGCGCAGCTCACCGCCGAGAAGCAACTCCTCGACCTGCCGGGGGTCCGGCAACTCCGGTGACATCTCCCTGCCCCCTCCGCCCGGTGCGTGCGCGGACATATCGTGACAGATCACATCCCGGTGCGGCGGACATGCACCACATCGCCCGCACTCAGCGCCTCGTCCCCGGTGGCCGTCGCGACGACGAGACGACCCGACGCGTCCACGTCGCGGGCCGTGCCCGTCAACGTGCCGCCGCCGGGCATCTCCACCCGTACCGGGCGGCCGAGGGTGTCGCAGAGGCCCTTGTAGGTCGTGCGGAGCCCGGACCGCTCGGGGTCGCCGTCCAGGGCCGTCCACGCGTGGTACCAGGTGGCGAACTCGCGCAGGATCGCGCGCAGCAGCGGCGCCCGGTCGGTCAGCGGGGCGCCCTCGACGGCCAGCGACGTCGCCGTCGGCACCGGCAGCTCGTCCGCGCGCAGGCCCACGTTCAGCCCGACGCCGACGACCAGCGCGTCCTCGACCTTCTCGACCAGGATGCCGGCGAGCTTGCGGTCACCGGCGAGCAGGTCGTTGGGCCACTTGAGGCGCGCGTCCACGGCCGCGTCGCCGCCCGCGCCCTCGAAGAACCGCTCGCCCTGCTGGCCGAACGCGGTCACGCGCCGGACGGCCGTCGCGACCGCGACCCCCGTGAGCAGCGGCGCCCACCCGAGCCGCGCCACCGGCACGCGCGGACGCACCAGCACCGAGAACATCAGCCCCGACCGCGCGGGCGCCGCCCAGCTCCGTCCGAGCCGTCCCCGCCCGGCCGTCTGCTCCTCGGTGACGAGCACCGCCCCCTCGGGCGCCCCCGCCCGCGCTGCCTCGGCGAGATCGGCGTTGGTCGACCCGGTCTCCCGGACGACGCGCACGTCGGTCCACAGCCCTTCCCCGTCCACCAGCACCCGCCTCAGCCCCCGCTCACTCAACGGCGGCCGCTCCAGATCCCCATACGCCGACTCACTCACCCCTCCATCCAACCCCACCCGAGCCCCGCCGCGCCCCCGCCCCACTTCCCCGACATTTCCTCCGCCTCGAACGGGAATTATGCCCACAATGCTCCGAACACCAGTTCGGACGCCAGTCAAATCCCTAGCCGACGGCCCCGACTCCGACGCCTTCCTCGACGCCGCGTGCCAGGCCACCGGCGTCCTGTACGACCAGAACAAGGATCTCGGCAAGCGGTACTATGACCACGTGGTAGCGGTCGTGGGCACGCTCTTCCGCGAAAGGCTGGCAAACCTGATGAACGACACGCCTTACTACAGCGCCGTCCTCCGCAACGCCCAGGCCGAGGGCCAGGCCATGGGCAAGGTCCAGTACCTTCTCCAGGTGCTCGAGACCCGCAACGTCAAGTTGTCCGACTCTCTGCGGCAGATGGTGCTGGACACCACCGACCCGGAGCAGCTCGACACGTGGTTCGCGCGGGCGCTCACCGCCCACACGGCCGAAGACGTCTTCGCGCCCCGTCACTGAACCGCGCCTGAGACGCCTCTCCGAGTCTCCGGTCATCGTCAGGGTGGCCGGAGGCTCGGAGGGGCGTCGTGCTTAGAGTGCTCGCATGAACGGTGTGGTGTTGCGGCGCGAGGGGCATGTCGCGGAGGTCGTGTTCGATCGGCCCGAGGCGATGAACGCGTTGTCGTCGGGGATGGCACGGCGGCTGGCGGAGGTGTGCGGAGAGGTCGCGGCGGACGCCTCCGTGCGGGCGGTCGTGGTGTCGGCCGCCGGGGAGCGGGCGTTCTGCGTTGGCGCCGATCTCAAGGAACGCAACGCCATGAGCGATGCGGAGATCTTCGCGCAGCGGCCCCTGTTCCGGGCGGCGTTCGGGGGCGTGCTCGACCTGCCGCAGCCGACCGTCGCGGCCGTGCACGGGTTCGCGCTCGGGGGCGGGTGCGAGTTCGCGCTGTCGTGCGATCTCGTCGTGGCCGACGAGTCGGCCGTGTTCGGGCTGCCGGAGGTGACCGTCGGGCTGGTGCCGGGCGGGGGCGGGACGCAGCTCGCGCTACGGCGGCTCGGCGCCGGACGGGCCGCCGACCTGGTCCTGACGGGACGCCGCGTCCCCGCCGACGAGGCGGCGCGGATCGGGCTCGTCGACCGGCTCGTCGCCACCGGGTCCGCGCGGGACGAGGCGATGGACGTCGCCCGCACGATCGCCCGCAACTCGCCCGCGGCCGTCCGCGCCGCCAAGCGGGCCCTGCGCCACGGGCACGGGCTCGACCTGGCCGCCGCCCTCGACGTCGAGGACGCCGCCTGGCGCACCGCCGCGTTCTCCCCCGACCGGCGCGAGGGCATCGCCGCGTTCGCCGAGAAGCGCGACCCGGACTGGCCGTCCTGACGCGCTTCCCGGCGGGACGGGGTCAGCCGGTGTTCTGGAGGCCCGCCGCGACGCCGTTGACGGACAGCAGCAGCAGGTCGTCCAGGTGGCCGCGCTCGGTCTCGTCCTCGACGCCGGCGCGCAGCGCGGTCAGCGCGCGGAGTTGCAGGTGCGACAGCGCGTCCACGTACGGGTTGCGGAGTTCGACGGCGCGCGACAGCACCTTGCGGTTCTCCAGCAGCCGGTCGTGCCCGGTGACGGCCAGGACGAGCCGCAGCGTCCGGTCGTACTCGGCCAGCACGGTCTCGGTGAGTTCGGGACGGCCGCCCAGCTCCAGGTACCGCGCGGCGATCGACCGGTCGGACTTGGCCAGGCTCATCTCCGCGTTGTCCAGCAGCGTCTGGAACAGCGGCCACGACGCGTAGGCGTCCTGGAGTTCGGTGAGGGCCGCGCCGTCGGACGACACGGCGGCCAGGCCGCTGCCGAGGCCGTACCAGCCGGGCAGGTTCACGCGGGTCTGCGTCCAGGCGAACACCCACGGGATGGCCCGCAGGTCCTCCAGGCCGCGCGCCGCCTTGCGGCGGGCCGGGCGGGAGCCGATGCGCAGGTCGGCGATCTCGCCGAGCGGGCTGACCTGCGCGAACCACGCGGCGAAGCCGTCGGCCTCGATGAGCGACCGGAACGACGACCGGGCCGCCTCGGAGATCTTGTCGGCGAGCGGGCGGAACCGCGCGGCGGCGGCGCGGGCGCGGTCCTGGACGGCGTCCGTGGACGCCATGAGCACGGCGTTCGTCACCTGCTCGACGTGCCGTCGCGCGATCTCCGGGTGCCCGTAGCGGGCGAAGATGACCTCGCCCTGCTCGGTCACCTTGAACCGTCCGGCGACCGATCCGGGGGCCTGCGCGAGGATCGCCCGGTTCGCCGGGCCGCCGCCGCGTCCCAGCGACCCGCCCCGGCCGTGGAACAGCGTGAGGACGATGTCGTGGGCGGCGGCGAACTCGGCCAGCGCCTCCTGCGTGTCGTACAGGCGCAGGGTGGCGCTGGTGGGGCCGAGCTGCTTGGCCGAGTCGGAGTAGCCGAGCATGACCTCCAGCCGGCGGCCGGTCGCGTCCAGCCGCCGCCGCACTGCGGGCAGCTCCAGCATCCCGGCCAGGACGGACGGGGCGCGCTCCAGGTCCTCGCCGGTCTCGAACAGCGGGATGACGTCCAGGACGGGCGCGTTCTCACCGAGCGAGGCGGCCAGTTCGTGCACGTTCGCGATGTCCTGCGCGGACCGGGTGAACGACACGACGTAGCGGGAGCAGGCCGCCACCCCGAACCGCCGCTGAATCCACGCCACGACCCGCAGCGTCTCCAGGATCTCGTCGGTCATCTCGTCGCGCTCACCGCCCGCGCGGACCTGCTCGACGGCCTTCTCGTGCAGCTCGGAGTGCTGCCGGATCTCCAGCTCCGCGAGGTGGAACCCGAACGTCTCGACCTGCCAGACGAGGTGCTGGACGCGTCCCCAAGCCTGCCGGGCGGCCCCGGCGGCGGCGAGGGAGTCCTGGACGGTGCGCAGGTCGGTGAGCAGTTCGTCCGGCGACGCGTAGGCCAGGTCGGCGTTGCGTTCGCGGGTCGCGGCGATGCGCTCGGCGGCGTGCATGAGCAGCCGCCGGTGCGGCTCGCCCGGCGAGCGCCGGTCGATGGCGGCCATCCGCTCGGGGTGGGCGGTACGGGCGGCGGCGAGCGCGTTGAGCAGGGCGTCCGACGGCGGCGTGGTCGTCTCGTGGACGGTCAGCTCGCGGCCGATCCGCGCGCAGGTGTTCTCCAGGGCGCGCAGCACGTGCTCGGCCTGGATGCCGACGGCGTCGCGGGTGGTCTGCGCGGTGACGAACGGGTTGCCGTCGCGGTCGCCGCCGATCCAGCTCCCGAACCGCAGGTAGGCGCGGACGTGCGGCGGGACGGCGCCGGTGCCCTCGGGGTCGATCGCGGCGTCGAGCGCCCGGTAGATGCGCGGGACGACGCGGAAGATCGTCTCGTCGAACGCGGCCATGGCGGTGCGGACCTCGTCGAGCGGGTCCATCTGGGTCGTGCGGCGCAGCGCGGTGCGCCACAGCAGGTCGATCTCCTCGCGGAGCCGCCGTTCGGTGTCGGCGCGCTCGGCGACGCCGGGGCCGCGGTCGAGGACGGTGAGCAGGTCGCTGATGCGCTGGATGGCGGTGACGACGGCGCGGCGCCGCGCCTCGGTGGGGTGCGCGGTGAACACGGGCCGCACCTCCAGCCCGTCCAGGACCTCGGCGAGCCGGTCGCCGGTGGACGCGCGGATCTCCTCGACGGCGGCGGCGACCGACGACGGCACGACCTCGCCGGTGTCGCGTTCGCGCAGCGTCCGGATGCGGTGGTGCTCCTCGGCCAGGTTCGTCAGGTGGAAGTAGACGGTGAACGCCCGCGCGACGAGCCCGGCACGTTCCAGCGACCACCCGTCCACCAGCGCGGTGACCTCCTCGCCGGGGATCTCCCCGCGCCGCGCCGCGATGACGGCGTGCCGCAGCCGCTCGACGTCGTCCAGCAACCCCTGCCCGCCGTACTCGACCAGCCCGTCCCCGAGCAGCCCTCCGAGCAGCCGGACGTCCCGCCGCAGCGGATCGGGCAGGTCGTGCCGGAGCAGATCACGCGTCTTGGTAGCCACCCCCCAAGCGTATTGACTCCACTCCCCCGGCAATAGCACGGGGATCACACCGCCGCGTCGCTGAATCGGCGTGACCCCGCGGGTCACGCGGGGATCGGCCGGTGGCTACGCTGGCCCGCATGGCGATGGAAGCTCCTGAACCCCTGGCGGACGGCGAGATCGACATTCACACGACCGCGGGCAAGATCGCGGACCTGGAGCGGCGGCGGTACGAGGCCGTGCACGCGGGGTCGGCGGCGGCGGTCGAGAAGCAGCACGCCAAGGGGAAGATGACGGCGCGCGAGCGGGTCGACGCGCTGCTGGACGAGGGTTCGTTCACCGAGTTCGACGAGTTCGCGCGGCACCGGTCGACGATGTTCGGGCTGGAGAAGAAGCGGCCCTACAGCGACGGCGTCGTCATCGGGCACGGCACGGTGGACGGGCGCCCGGTGTGCGTGTTCTCGCAGGACGTGATGGCGTTCGGCGGGTCGCTCGGCGAGGTGTACGGCGAGAAGATCGTCAAGATGCTCGACCTGGCGCTGAAGACCGGCTGCCCGATCGTCGGCATCAACGAGGGCGGCGGCGCGCGCATCCAGGAGGGCGTGGTCGCGCTCGGGCTGTACGCGGAGATCTTCAAGCGGAACGTGCACGCGTCCGGCGTCATCCCGCAGATCTCGCTGATCATGGGCGCGGCGGCGGGCGGGCACGTGTACTCCCCGGCACTGACCGACTTCGTCGTCATGGTCGACCAGACGTCGCACATGTTCATCACCGGCCCGGACGTCATCAAGACGGTCACCGGCGAGTCGGTCACGATGGAGGAGCTGGGCGGCGCGAACGCGCACAACACCCGGTCCGGCGTGGCGCACTACCAGGGCTCCGACGAGCAGGACGCCATCGACTACGTCAAGTCGCTGCTGTCGTACCTGCCGTCCAACAACCTGTCGGACCCGCCCGCGTTCGACGCCCCCGCCGACCCGGCCGACCTGGTGCCCGAGCTGGACACCCTCATCCCCGACTCGCCGAACCAGCCCTACGACATGCACCGGGTCATCGAGGCGGTCGTGGACGAGGGCGACTTCCTGGAGGTCCAGGAGCTGTTCGCGCCGAACATCGTCGTCGGGTTCGGGCGCGTGGAGGGCCGTCCGGTCGGCATCGTGGCGAACCAGCCGATGCAGTTCGCGGGGACGCTCGACATCCACGCGTCCGAGAAGGCCGCCCGGTTCATCCGCACCTGCGACGCGTTCAACGTGCCGGTGCTGACGTTCGTCGACGTTCCGGGCTTCCTGCCTGGAACGGACCAGGAGTGGAACGGCATCATCCGGCGCGGCGCCAAGCTGCTGTACGCGTACGCGGAGGCGACGGTGCCGCTCGTCACCGTGATCACGCGGAAGGCGTACGGCGGCGCGTACGACGTCATGGGCTCCAAGCACCTCGGCGCCGACGTGAACCTGGCCTGGCCGACGGCGCAGATCGCGGTCATGGGCGCGCAGGGCGCGGTGAACATCCTGTACCGCCGCGAGCTGGCCGCCTCC
The DNA here is from genome assembly GCF_000374305.1 of Actinomadura flavalba DSM 45200. Lineage (GTDB taxonomy): Bacteria > Actinomycetota > Actinomycetes > Streptosporangiales > Streptosporangiaceae > Spirillospora > Spirillospora flavalba. The sequence goes on from NZ_KB894093.1 coordinate 602,028, forward strand.
GACGACCCCGACACCCGCCGCGCCGAGCTGATCACCGAGTACGAGGACACGCTGGCGAACCCGTACATCGCGGCCGAGCGCGGCTACGTCGACGCGGTCATCAAGCCGTCGGAGACGCGCGGGCAGGTCGTCAAGGCACTGCGGGCACTGCGGGAGAAGCGCGCGACGCTGCCGCCGAAGAAGCATGGCAACATCCCGCTGTGACGGCACGAGGAGGGACGGCCGTGGCCGGAGAAGCGTTCCTGCGGATCGTCAAGGGCGACCCGACGCCCGAGGAGGTCGCTGCGCTCGTCGCGGTGCTGACCGCCCGGGCGCGGGCGGCCGCCGCCGCGCGCGCCGACGACGCGCCACGCCCGGTGTCGCGGTGGAGCGACCGGTCCCGGCTGGTGCGCGGGGCCGCGCCGCGTCCGTCCGGGCCGGGGGCCTGGCGGGCGTCCGCGCAGCCCCGCTGACACGCCGCGCACGGGGGTGCGCGGCGGGGTGGAGACCGGCGTTGTTTCCGCTGACGGCGAAGGTGTGGGGCGCGTCCGGCGGGAGATGCTGTCTGCGTAGGCAACCCGCGGTTCGCGCCCTGACAGGGCCTGGCACGAATAAGGTGAAAGGCCATGGCCACTTCGGAGTTCGTCCCACAGCCCGCGCGGTTCGCGATTTTCGTCGACGCGGGGTACCTCTACGCGGCCTCCGGCGCGCTGCTGCTCGGTTGCGGATCGCGGCGGGAGTACCGCGTCGCGGCCGAGAAGCTGATCAAGGCCCTCACCGACCACGCCGACGAGCAGTTGCTCGGTGAGCTGCTGCGGCTGTACTGGTTCGACGCGGCGCCCAAGCGGCAGCCGACCGTCGACCAGCGCGTCATCGCGAACCTGTCGCTGGTGAAGCTGCGGCTCGGCAACCTCAACGCGCAGGGGCAGCAGAAGGGCGTGGACGCGCAGTTGCGCGCCGACCTGGAGGCGCTGGCCCGGCACCGCGCGATCACCGACGCGGTGCTGCTCGCGGGCGACGAGGACATGCTGCCCGCCGTGGAGGCCGCGCAGCGGTACGGCGTCCGGGTGCACCTGTGGGGCGTGGAGCCGACGCACGGGTCGAACCAGGCCGAGTGGCTGGTGTGGGAGTCCGACACGGTCGAGGTGCTGAACGCCGAGTTCCTGCGGCCGTACTTCACGAAGACGAAGGTGCTGACGGTGCCGCCCGCCGCGCCGCCCGTCCAGGACGCGCCGGCCACGCGTCCCGGGCCCGGCGGCGTGCCGTCGCCCGCCGAGGTGTTCGCGGGGCGCGTGCCGTCGGTGCGGGCGGTGCCCGCCGCCGCGAACTCGGTGCGGACGCCGACGCCCGCGACGGTGGCGACGGCGGTCAACGCGGCGGCGTCCGCGTCCGCCGAAGGGCGGCTCGGGCCCAACCACGACCACATGCTGGAGATCGGTGAGCACGTCGCGCAGAAGTGGATCTTCGAGCGCGGCAGCGACAACATCCGCGACCTGCTGCCGGGGCCGATCCTGCCGCCCGTCATCGACAAGGAACTGCTGATCGAGGCGGAGAAGGAACTGGGCTCGTCCCTGCGGCCGTACCAGGAGGCGCGGACGTGGCTCCGCGACGGCTTCTGGGAACGCGTCTACCGCGAGTTCGGCATCGGCTACGGCAAAGCCTGAGAGTTATCCACAGGCTCGGAAGTAGGGCGGCGCGTCACGTCACGTCCGGGTAGGGTCACGTGGCGTGAGGATGTGGTTCGGGATCGTGGCGGCGCTGGTCGTCGCGGCGGTGACGGCGTGCGGGGCGCCGGTGGCCTTCTACAAGCCCGGCGAGGGCGGGGTGGAGCCGCCGGTGTCGCTGGGCGGGCCGGGGCCGCGCGTGACGCCGGTCGCGTCGCCGCGCGACGCCGATCCAGTGCAGACCCCGAACGTGTACGCGGGGGCGGGGAAGGTCGTGCGACGGGCGCCCGCGCGGCTGTACGTGCCCGACGGGTCCGCGCTGCGCGTACTCGACCAGGGCACGCTGCGGCCCGTGGCGTGGTTGCCGCTGCCGGGCGCCGCCGCCGTGGTCGCCGGGCACGATCTACGGCGGCTGTGGACGCGCGACGCCGCCGGGCTCACGCCCGTCGATCCGCGTACCGGGCGGGCCGGGCAAGCGGTGCCGACGGATGGCGACACCGTCTACTTCGCGCCGGACGGGTCGGTGGCGCTGGTGCCCGTTCCGGCGGAGCGGCGCGTCGAGATCCGCGAGCCGGGCACGCTGCGTTACCGGGGCGCGGTGCGGTTGCCGTGCGCGGCGCGCGCGGGCGATTTCACCGCCGACGGGGCCGGGCTCGTGCTGGCCTGCCCGGCGGGTGCGGTCGTCCGGGTGGACGCGGCGCGCTCGGCCGTCACGGCGCGGCAGCGCCTGCCCGGTGCGCGCCCGGCCGCGCTGCGGCTCGCCCCGGACGGCCGCGCGTTCCTCGTCGCCGACCGCGCCAGGGGCGGCGTCTGGACGCTCGACGCCGCGACGCTCCGCCCGGCGCGCTTCACCCCGACGAGCCCCGGCGCCCGCTCCCTCACGCTCAGCCGCGACGCCCGCCGCGTCTTCGTCGTCGGCGCCCGCTCGGTCGTCCCCCTGGACCTCGCCACCGGACGCCCGGCCCCGCCCTGGCCCCTGCCCGGCGGCCTCCCCGCCGAGGCGGGCGACGTCACCGCCGACGGCTCCCTCCTCTGGCTCGCCTCCCCCACCTCCGGCGCCGTCTTCGCCCTGCACACCACCACCGGCGAACAGATCCACCGCCTCCCCCTCGGCGGCCACCCCCGCGCCCCCCGCATCCACCCCCACCCGGGCCACCACTCCCTCGGCCCCGGCCTCTACCGCTGACCTGCGCCAACGCGCTGATACCCGGGACCGAATGCCACCACCACCCGGGCCGCCACGCACGCAACCCCGGCCTCCAACACCGACCCGGGTCAACAGGCGGCCACGCGCTGATACCCGCGACCGGATTCCACCATCATCCGGGCCGCCGCTGACCCGGCTCAGCAGGGGGCCACGCGTTGATACTCGGGACCGAGTTTCACCATCACGCGGGCCACCACTCCCGCAACCCCGGTCTCCACCGCCGACCTGCGTCAGCGGGCAGCCTCGCGCTGATACTCGCGACTGAGTACCACCGTCATCCGGGCCGCCATTGAGCCGGGTCAGCAGGGGGCCACGCGTTGAAACTCGGGACCGGATTGCATCGTCCGGGTCGTCGTTGAGTTGGGTTAGCGGGCGGGGACGTGGTGGTATTCGGGGACGAGTTCTTCCATCAGGGCGTCGGTTTCGGGGTGGAGCTGGTCGAAGCGGGGGTCGCGGCCGAAGCGGTGGCGGAGTTCGTCGACGACGGCGCGGACGTGGGTGTGGTCGCCTTCGGCGTGGGCGGCGCGGAGCAGGTCACGCCACAGCGACTCCTCGTCGGGCGCGAAGCGGAGGCCGGCGCGGGCGGCGGTGACGGCGCCGGGCGCGTCGCCGTCGTCCAGGCGGAGCGTGACGAGGCGGTGCGCGACGTCGATGATGCGGGCCGTCGCCTCGTACTCCAGGTCGGCGTCGGCGAGCCAGCCGTACCGGCCGCGCGGACGTCCCGCCAGCAGCGGCCCGCGCACCAGGTCGAGCGCGTACGACAGGTACGCCGCCTCGGACCCGGGCTCGGCCGCCGACCGCCACAGCAGCCAGCGGAACACCGCCCAGTCGATGCGGACCTCCGACCCGAGCCGGATGCGCCCCCGGTCGTCGTAGTAGAGGTGCGGGCGCCCCCGCGCGTCGCGGCCGAGCCAGTCCGACACGCGCGCGACGGTCGCGTCCCGCAGGGCCGTGGTGACGCCGCGCGGCCACACCGCCCCGCCGAGCACGGTCGGGTGCACGCCGTTCGGGTGGGTCGCCAGGTAGACGAGCACCTCGGTGCACACGTCGCGGCGCGACTCGTCCATCGGGCCGGGCGCGTCCACCTCCAGCCCGCCGAGCAGCCGGATGTCGACGCTGGACTCCCGCGCCTGCGGCGGTTCGGCGCCGCCCTCGGGTTCGGGCAGCGGCACCGACTCGGCCTCGGCGGCGGTGCGGAACAGGTCGAAGACGCCCCGGTACTGCTCCTCGCGGACGAGCTGCGCGTCGACCTCGAACCCGAGGACGCCCGCCTGGAGCCGTCCGGCCTCGTCCAGGTCCCACACCCAGGTCGCGCCCTGCACGTCGCCGGGGACGATGTACCCGGCGGCCATGCGGGTGCCGGTGCGGGCCAGCGCGACGAGCCGGTCGGCCTCCTCGGGCGTCGGCGCGTCCGCCATGATCAGGTAGTGCGGCATCCACGCCTCGCCGAAGACCCCCCGGGACCGCCCGGTCAGCACCGAGTCGACGCCGGACGCGGCGAGCGCCTGCCGGACCTCCTCGCTGCGGCCCTCCAGCTCGGGCAGGGTCTCGTCCAGCGACGACACCGAGCGGATCCGGTCGGGGGCGATGGCGGTCATGTTCTCGGCCATCTCGCCGCCGAACCCGACGAGCGTGACGCGCATGTGGTCCGACCAGCGGTTGGTGGCGAGTTCGAGGGCGAGCGCGGCGAGCATCGCGCGGCGCTGCTCGTCGGGTCCGCGCACGGCGATGAGGCCGTGCGCGGCCTCCAGGTCGACGAGGATGCGGCCGTTGGGGTTGGTGCCGAGCGACACCAGGCCCGGGTAGGGGGCGAGGACGTCGTCCAGGTCGGCGGCGTCGAGGGAGGCGATGGCGGCGGCGCCGAGGCGCCACACCTGGCCGTCGTCGAACGTCTGCCAGGGGGCGGGCGGGTTGCGGTCGGCGGGGGCGATCCACAGGTCGAGGCTGCCGTGCCCGAGGTGGACGCCGTAGACGGTCGGGAGGGGCCGCCCGCCCGCCGCCATCGACTTGGACAGGTGCCGCAGGCCGACGTCCAGGAGCCGCGCGGCGTCGTCGTCGGCGCCGAACCGCAGCGCGGCCTCGGTATGCGCGGCGAGCCCGGTCGGGCGGACGATCCGGTGCCCGAACGCGCGGTTCCACATCTGGGCGCGGCGGCGGCGCCCGAGCGCGGCGAGCAGCCCGGCGGCCAGCAGCGCGGCGGCGGCCAGGCCCTCGGGCCACTCCAGGTCGACCGACAGCGGCGACTCGGAGCTGCGGTGCCCGTCGTTGCCGGGCGCGGTGACCTGCGGCGTCGGCGCGGGCGTCTGGACGGGCGGCGCGACGGGCGCGGGCGGCGGCGTCTCGGCGGGCGGCTCGGGGGCCTGCTCGACGGGCCGCTCCGGCGGCTTCTCGACGGGCTTCTCCACCGGGGGCTCGGGGTCGGGCGCGGGCTTTCCGGTGGCGTAGTAGTCGTCCAGGTCGGAGACGGCGATGACCTTGGCGTGCTTGGCGTCCGCGGGCATCTCCAGCACCCAGCCGGGCCGGATGAGGCTCGCGATGGTGAGCTTGGTGCCGTCGGGCTGGACGTGCCCCTCGTTGAGCTTGAAGATCTCCTTGTACCGGCGGCCCTCGCCCAGGCACTTCTCGGCGATCTCCCAGAGGGACTCGTGGTGGCGTCCCTCGGGCGGCTGCACCCGGTAGATCTTCGTGGTGGCGCCGGTGGTGGTCTCGGCGGCGGCGGCCGGGGCCGCGAGCGGTGCGGCGGGCTGCTCGGGCGCGGCCAGCGGCGCGGTGTAGGCGACCGGCTGCGCGGCGGTGACGGGCGCGGTGCGGCTGAGGCCGGTGGACGCGAACGCGGGCATCACCGACGTCGTCGCCGTGAACAGCAGCAGCACCGCGACGACGAGCTTGTGCACGAGCGACTGCGTGCCGCCCGCGAGCGGCACCCGCAGCGGCACTCCGACGCCGCGCACCCCGGCCCACACCTCGACCAGCACGCACACGGCGAACTGGAGCCACGCGAGCCACACGACGGCGACGAGCACGGTCAGCAGCGCGCTCTCGCCGAGCGTGCCGGTCAGGTCGTCGAAGGTCGGCGCGCGGTCGGGGAACGGTGACCCGAAGAACGCCAGCAGCGCCCATGGGACGCCGCCGAGCACCGCCACCAGCGCGGCGAGCGCGCCGAGGCCCGCCAGCACGTCGCCGGGCGTCCGCCGTCGCTTGACCCGGCGGTGGGCCTGTCCGTGGCCCGTCCGCCGATCTGTCTGCCCTGTCGCCATCCTGCCCCTGCCCTAGGGTCGCGCCTCCGGCCTGACGGGTCCCGAGCCCATCGCCATCGTAAACGCGGTTCTCGTCCGATCAATGACGGCAAGTCGTGGATTATGGCGCCCCCTCCCCGGTGACCGGGTGCGCGGTCGCCGCCGAGGTCATGGTGAACTGCCCGAGACCGGGGATGATGCCGAGAATCTGGGACCGCACGGTGAGCCGGACGGTCACGTCCACCCGGTCGGTCGTCGCCGTGCACGAGACCGGCACGGCCTCGGAGTCGTAGCGCCGGACCAGTGCGCACGCCGCCGACCGGGCCCGGCCTGTGTCGAGGACGGGGTCGCCGGTGCGGCGCAGCGCGGCCTCGTCGATCTGGTTCGCGCCCGCCCGCGCCGCCTGCTCGGCGACGTCGGCGGCCCGCTGCCGGGCGTGGATGGCGAGGCCGCCGTCCACGAGCAGCCCGGCCAGCATGAGGACGATCGGCGCGAACATGACGACGTACAGCGACACCGTGCCGCGGTCGCCGCCGGGTCCGTGCCAGGTCCTCACCGCTCGCCTCCGCCCCGGTAGGTGTACTCGTCCACGGGCGCGACGGCGCGGCCCTCGATCCGCTTGGTGCCGGGGAATCCGACGAAGCCGAGTTCGCCGAGGTCGACGTCGCAGGTGATCGTGACGACGACCTCGCCGCCCGCCCGGAAGTCGCCGCCGATGCTGACGCCCGGCCCGCCCGAGCACCAGTTCTTCGCGCCGAGGTTCGCGTTCGCGGCGGCCCGTCCCATCGACTGCGCCCCGCCCGCGCTGCGCGCGACGGACGCGGCGCGGGCCGCGTCGCGGGCGGCGCCGTCCACCTGGCTGCGCGCGTCCACGAGCCGCCCGGCGCCCGCCAGGAGCAGCAGGAACATGACGAACAGCGGCGTGGCCAGCACCATCTCCAGCGACATCGAGCCGTCGTCGCGTCTCATGGCGCCCCCTGGCAGCCCGTGCCGGAGCCGACGTCGGGCCGGAAGCACTCGATCGGCCCCTGCGACCGCTGCGTCACGTTGATCTTCATGCCGGGCATGACCTGGACGGCCTTGCCCCGCACCTCGACCCAGCGTTCGTCGCCGCTCTGCCCCGCCCGCACGCTCAGGCCCTCGATGAGCCGCGGCCCGATCTGCCGGACGTTCGCCGCCGCCTTGGCCTCGGCGGCGGACTGCCAGCCGCCGCCCGCGTCGGTGCGGGCCACGCGCGCGCCGGACTGCGCCGCCGCGAGGGCGACGTGCCGGGCGTGGTAGACCAGCGTGAACTGCACGGCCGCGAGCAGCACGAGGATGAGGACCGGCGTGAGGATCGCCAGTTCCATCGCGGACGCGCCGCGGTCGCCGCGCGGACGCGCCCGCTGCGGGGCGTTGGCGTTCACCCCGTGTTGATGCTCTCGGCCTTGGACACGATGCGGTCGCGGATGATGACGCCGATCGCGAGCGCGATGGCCGCCAGGACCGCCGTGATGATCGCCCATTCGATCGCGGACGCGCCGGCGCTGCGCTCGTCCTCCGAACGCATCCGGTCGAGCCGGACGGCGAGCAGCGTGCGCAGGTAGAGCACGGTCGGTTCGGTGAAGAGATTCATTTCCGCTCCATAGGGATTCGGTGGAAACGGCGGGGAACGTTCATGCGCCCATCACCCGCATCATCGCGGGATAGGACAGGAAGATCAGGAAGGCGCCGCACAGGAAGAGCTGCGCCACCAGCATCGACTGGGACCGCTCACCGGCCTTGCCCTCCAGTTCCGACAGTTCGCGGCTGCGCATCGACGCCGCCCGCGCGGCGAGCGACTTGCGCACCTGCGCGCCGTCGTCGGCGACGAGCGTCAGCGCGCCCGCCAGGTCGCGCAGTTCGGCGATGCCGAGTTCCTCGCCGAGCCGGCCGAGCGCCTGCCACGGCGTCTGGCCGGTGATGCGGGCGTTGGACAGCGCGTCGCGCAGCCGCTGCATCGCCCAGCCCTCGCCCACCGACGACGCCGTCATCAGCGCCTCGGGGACGCCGCGCCCGCCCGCCAGGTTCATCGACACCAGGTCGAGGAAGGCGCCGACGACGTGCCGGAAGTCCTGCCGCCGCGCGGCGGCCTCCTGCCGCAGGTTGATGTCGGGGAAGAAGAAGAACACGGCCGCGAACAGCAGCCCCACCCAGACCGGGACCTGGAGCGAGGCGCCGACGCCGATCAGCGCGAAGTAGGCGATGATCACCGGGATGAACAGCAGGGCGCCGACCGGCAGCAGGAACTTGGTCGCCAGGTACGCCTCCAGCGACCGGTCGGTGATCGCCAGGTCGGCGCGGACGGACGTCAGCTTCCAGCCGCGCCGGTCGGCCGTCCGGGCCAGCTCCCGGCCGACCCGCGCGCGCAGGCCGCCGACGCGCTCGCCCGCCTGGGCGGTGCGCCCGGCCTGGGCGGTCTCGGCGTCCCGGCGCCGCGCCGCGTCGAACGCGGCCAGCCGCGCCGACAGGCCCGGACGCGGCGGGAACAGCGCCCGCAGCAGGACGAGCAGGCCCAGTCCGGCGGCGGCCCCGGCGAGCAGCGCGGCGTTCACGAGGCGCCCCCCTCGGTTCCGGTGCCCGCGTCGGTGGCGTGGCGGCCGCGCAGCGGGAGCCGGTTCGCGGTGCCCTGCCAGGACGCGACCGTGGACGGCACCTGCTCGGGCACGCCGGGCCGCTCCTTGGCGCGGGTGAGGAACCGGCCCGGCAGCTCGTACCGGGACAGCCGCCGCAGCCACAGGAAGCCCGCCGCGTACAGGCCGACGATCACGCACAGGACGAGCTGCCCGAGGAAGTCGTCGTAGGGCTCGACGTAGGAGCGGTTGAAGACGGCCAGCAGGATCGCGGTGCCCACCGAGACGCCGACGACGATGCGGACGCTGCGGCGGGTGGCGCGCCGGTCGGCCTCGACCCGGCGGCGCATGTCCAGTTCCTCCCGCGCCGACCGCGACAGCGCGCCCAGCATGTCGCGCAGGCCCGGCCCGCGCAGCTTGGCGTTGAGGATGAGCGCGGCGATGACGAGGTCGGCGGACGGGTCGTCCAGGTCGTCGGCGAAGCGGCGCAGCGCGTCGGGCAGCGGGACGCGGGTGTGCATCCGGTCGACCAGTTCGCGCAGCGGCAGCCGCAGCGCCGGGGCGGCGGCGCGCTGCGACGCCGGGATGGCCTGTTCGAGGCCGACGGCCCCGGCGATCGTGTCGCGCAGCGACTCGGTCCAGCCCGCCAGGCCCTCCAGCCGCGCCATCGCGGCGCGTTCCTCGGCGGCGCCGCCCGCCAGGCTCGGCCAGGCCAGCGCGAGCACGCCGACGCCGAGCGCCGCGACGGGCCAGCGCGTCACGACCAGCACGACCACGCCGACGATCACCGCGACGCCGGTGCGGGTGGTGAGCGTGCGCAGCAGGTTCTCGCGGCGCTTGGCGGGCGCCCGCCGGACCGGCATCCCGCGCAGCGCGGCGGCCAGCAGCAGAATCCCGCCGCCGACCAGGGCGCCGGCGACGACGGCGAGCAGCACGTCCGGATGGATCATCGCGGCCTCACCACGCGGCCAGCGACGGGTCGTAGCCGTACTCGGCCAGTTCCTGCGCGCACGCGATCGGCGCCGCCGGGTGCGCGACGCCGTCGGGGCCGAGCGCGAACACCTCCGACGACAGCACGCGCTGGTCGACGCCCGTCACCTCGCGGACGCTGGCGACGAACCGGCGCAGCCGCCCACCGCCGGCGTACTCGTTGCGCTTCTCGATGAACACCACGAAGTCGATCGCGCCCGCGATGAGCATGTGCGTCGCCTCGACGGGAAGCCGCTCCTCGGACTGGATCGCGTACGTGGCGATGCGGTTGAACACCTCAATTGACGAGTTCGCGTGGATCGTCGACAGCGACCCGTCGTTGCCCTGCGTCATCGCGTTCAGCATCGTGACGATCTCGTCGCCCAGCACCTCGCCGACGATCACCCGGGACGGGTTCATGCGCAGCGACCGGCGCACCAGCTCGGCCATGGTGATCTCGCCCTGGCCCTCGGAGTTGGGGAGCCGCTGCTCGAACGCGACGCAGTTGGGGTGCAGCTCGGGGAACGCGTCCAGGCCGAGTTCCAGCGCCCGCTCCACGGTGATCAGCCGTTCCTCGGGGCCGATCTCGTTGGCGATGGCGCGCAGCAGGGTCGTCTTGCCCGCGTTCGTCGCCCCGGCGATCATGATGTTCTTGCGGGCGCGGACCGCCGCGCGCAGGAACCGGCCCAGTTCCGGGGAGAACGTGTCCGTGCCGACCAGATCTGCGAGGAAGACCTTGCCGAGGCGGGCGCGGCGGATCGACAGCGCGGGGCGCAGCGTGACGTCCATGACGGCCGAGAGCCGCGACCCGTCCGGCAGGCGCAGGTCGAGCTGCGGGTTGGCGGTGTCGAACGGCCGCGACGACAGGCCGCTGTAGGCGGCGAGGATCTGGATCAGCTCGACCAGTTCCTCGTCGGTCTCGGCGACGGGCTCGCCCATCTCCTCGCGGCCGTCGGCGTAGCCGATGAACACGCGGTCGCAGCCGTTGATGTCGATGTTCTCGATCTCGGGGTCCTCCAGCAGGGGCTGGAGCCGTCCGACGCCGAACAGCGCGGCGTGGACCCCGGCGGCCAGGGCCTCTTCCTCCTCGGCGTTGGGCGGGCGCCGCCCGGCGGTCAGCTCGCCGCGCGCGTACTCCTCCAGCACCTGGCCGATGAGGGCGCGGGCGAACTGCCGCTCGTCCTCGCCGGACATGACGGGCAGGCCGTTGGCGGCGTCCAGGCGGCGCTGCTGGGCGAGCCGGTCGCCGACCTCCTGGCGCAGCCGCTTGACGAGCGAGTGGTCCATCTACGGCCTCCGCTCGGTCGTCAGGGGCGCCGATCGCGGCGGCGCCGGGGGTTCGGCGGGCCGCTGCGGCAGCCGCCGGAGCAGGTCGCCCGCGACCTCCCGCGCCGACCGGACGAGCAGCGAGCGGTCGAGCCGCCCGCCCCACTGGCCGGACAGCAGCGCCGCCCCCTTCGGGTCGAGCGCGAGCCCGCCGAGGACGCCGACGGGCGGGGTGCCGGGCGCGCGGTCGCCCGCCTGCCGGTCGCGGGTTGCCAGGATGCGTTCGACCTCGCTCACCGAGGGGCGGAAGTCGCGCGGGTCGGCCAGCACCAGGACGCCGATCGGCGGGCCGCCGCGCAGTTCGTCCTCCAGCACGCTGACGCGTTCGCGCAGGTGCGCGACCTGCTCCAGCGTCGCGCGGGTGACGAGCACGACCATGTCGGCCTCGCGCAGCAGGCCCGTCAGCGGGCTCGCCGCGCCGAGCCGTCCGCAGTCGGCCAGGACGTCGACGCCGCCGAGCCCGGCGAACGCGCGGCCGAGCGGGCCCCACAGCCACGTCATGCCCTGCGCCTGCTCGGCGCCGGTGATGCCGACGAGGACGTCCAGCCCGCCGGTGAGCCGCTGGCTGTGTTCACCGATCTGCTCGGGCCGCAGCCCGCGCCGGGCCGTCGCGGCGAGGCTGAGCAGGCCCCGCGACGGGTTGAGCATGCCGGTGCCGCCGTCGCCGCCCTGCTCGGCGGGCAGCCGGTAGACCAGGTCGCCGCCGGCCTGGTCGCACTCGGCGACCAGCACCGGGCGCGGCCAGACGGCGCCGAGCGCCACGGCGGCCGTCGTGACGCCGGGCGCTCCCTTGTCGGCGGCGAGAGCGATGAGGGCCACGGTCAGTTACCGCCCGGCGTCTGCGGCTGGCGCGGCGACGTGGGGGTCTCCGGGCTCTCCCGGACGGGCGGCGGCTCGGTGCCGCCCTTGCTCAGCCGGGTGCCCTCGGGCAGCAGCACGACGGCGACCGCCCCGGCCGCCGCGGCCTGCGCGACCTGCGCCGCCTCGTTCGGCGGGACCGCGACGTCGAGGGTGGTGGCGTCACCGGGCGCGCGGACGCCCTCCTCGCCGTCCGCACGGACGGCCACGACGATCGCGTCGCCGGACAGCAGCGTGCCCGCGCGGCCGGACGCGCCCTGGTTGCCGCCGGTGACCGCGTACAGGCCGACGTGCCGTCCGGTGGTGAGGTCGGCGGACGGGTACTGGCCGGGCTTGACGGCGAGGCCGACGACGACGCGGCCGCGCGCGGCGTCGTCCTGCGCGGCGACCATCTGGTTGCTCAGCAGTGCGCCCTTGACGAGCGGCACCGCCGCGAACGCCCGGGTGACCTTGGCCCGCTCGGACCACGCGATGAAGTAGCCCTCGCCGGTGTCGCCGACGCGGACCTCCTCCAGGGCGGAGGCGGGGATGCGCTGCCCGGCGGCGACGGGTTCGGCGATGCGGATCGCCGAGACGCGCTGGCCGCTGGCCGTCACCAGGTACGCGCTGGTGAGCGCGCCGCCCAGGATGAGCAGCACCGCGAGCGCGGCGAGCGCGGGCTTGCGCTCGCGCGGCGCCACGGGCAGGCGCTGGCCGCCGTTACCGCCGAGACCCGGCCGGAGCGCCGCGCCTCCGGGTGCGGTTCCGGCGCCGCCCCGCCCGGTTCCGGTCTCACCGGAGACGGGCACAGAATTGGACTTCATCGCGCTGGCACCGCTCCTTCACGCGCGACGGGCGCACCGCCGTGCGAGATCTCCCATCCGTCGAGCGATCCATGCTCGCGGCCTCTGTCAGGTCGCGTCAATGGATTGCCGAATGTGAGGCCGGGATGTGACGTTACGTAGTGCTATGACCAGTAAATTTGTTGATCACTGACGTTCTGACGCTAAGTCACTTGATCCACTGACATCCGGGACTAATCTTCGGTGAAAAGTACCGGTGTGTCCGGTGCCGCGCGCGACCGCGCGCCACTGTCACCGTAGGCGATTAAGCTGGCCGGGCCGCCCTGGGCCACCGCGCGCAGAAGGAGCTCGAATGCGGATCTCGTTCACGGCGCTCACCGCCCGCGGACCGCGCGACGTCGTCCTCACCGTCGATGCCGAAATGACGGTCGACGCCGTCGCGCGATCACTTCGCGGCGCACTCGGACCGGTTCCGGCCGCCGAATCCCCGGTTTCGGGCGGCACCGTTCCGGCGCCCCGTTTCACCAAGGACGCGCTCACCGCCGATTCCCCGCGCACCGGCGGCGGCACCGTCACCGCCGAGCGCGTCACCCTGTGGACCGACGGGCGCATGCTCGACCCGCAGGCCCTCGCCGTCCGCGAACTGCGCGACGGCGCCGTGGTCACCGTCGAGGAGCGCACCGCCGCCGCGACCGTCCTCACCGAGCCCACCGGCCTCGCCGAGATCCGCGTCGTCGGCGGACCCGCCGCCGGGAGCGTGCACCGGCTCGGGCTCGGCATCGGCACGCTCGGCTCGGGCACCTCCGTCGACATCACCGTCGCCGACCCCGCGATCCCGCCCGCGTCGCTGCGCATCACCGTCGGACGCGAGGAGGTGCTGGTCGAGCCGTCGTCGCGCACCCGCGCCCTCCTCGACGGCGAACCCCTCACCACGCGGGCGCTCTGGCCCGCCGGGGCGCCGCTCAGCGTCGGCGCCACCGTGCTGACGCAGACACCGTCCGCCGCGCCCGACACCCACCTGGAGCCGCTGCCCGGCGGCGGGCTGGCGTTCAACCGGCCGCCCCGGCTGCGGCCCGCCGAGCACGACCGCACGCTCGCCGTCCCACGCCGTCCCGAGCGCAACCCGCGCGAGCGGCTGCGGCTGCTCGGCGCGCTGCTGTTCTCCGCGTTCGGCCTCGTCATGGCGTTCGGGCTCGGGCAGTGGTGGTGGGCGCTGTTCGCGCTGGCGTGGCCGCTGATGACGATCGGCGAGTGGCTCGGCGACCGGCTGCACGGCCGCAAGTCGTACAAGAAGGCGCTCAAGGAGTACCAGCGCCGCGCCGCCGCGTTCGGCGGCGAGCTGGACCGGCTGCGCGCCGCCGACGAGACCGGCCGCCGCGCCGCCCACCCCGACCCCGCCGACGTGCTGCTCACCGCCACCGGGCCGCGCCGCCGCCTGTGGGAGCGCCGCGCCACCGACCCCGACGCCCTGCACCTGCGGCTCGGCCTGGCCGACCTGCCCGCGCGGATCGAGCTGAAGGGAAACGACGTCCCCGACGGCGAGCTGGGCGCCGTGCGGGTGCCGGTGTCGCGGCTGGTGCCGGTCGCGCTGCCGCTGCGGGAGCTGGGCGTCCTCGGCGTCACCGGGCCGCGCGAGGCGTCGCAGGGGCTGGCGCGGTGGCTCGTCGCGCAGTCGGCGGCGCTGCACAGCCCGCGCGACCTCCAGATCGTCGTGCTGTCGTCGGTGCCCGGCGCCGACGAGGCGTGGAACTGGGTGCGGTGGCTGCCGCACGCCGTGCCCCGCGCGGGCGAGGAGTGCACGGTGCTCGTCGGCGCCGACCCCGAGTCCGTCGCCCACCGCGTCACCGAGCTGGCCATCCACCTCACCGAGCGGCGCCGCGCCCCGCAGGGCACGCCGCCGCCGTTCGACGTCCTGCTCGTGCTGGACGGCGCGCGGGCGCTGCGCCGTGTCCCCGGCATGCCGATGCTGCTGGCGCGCGGCCCCGAGTTCGGCATCCACGCGATCTGCGTCGACGACGAGGAACGGCTGCTGCCCGAGGAGTGCGCCGCCGTCGCCGCCTGGGACGGCGACGCCCCCGAGACGCTGCGGCTGCGCGGCGAGGGCCTCGACGTCGTCGGCCCGGTGCTGGCCGAGCGCGTCTCGCCCGCGTGGGCCGAGCGGGTCGCGCGGGCGCTGGCGCCCGTCCGCGACGTGTCCCGCGAGGACGCCGCCGAGGCGATTCCCGCCGACGTCCGGCTGCTCGACCTGCTCGACATGCCCGACCCGACCGCCGAGCACGTGCTGCGCTCCTGGTCGGCGACGGGCGGGCGCACCACCCGCGTCCCCATCGGCGCCGGGCTGGACGGCGTCCACCGGCTCGACCTGCGCGCCGACGGGCCGCACGGCCTCATCGCGGGCACCACCGGCGCGGGCAAGTCCGAGCTGCTCCAGACGCTCATCGCGTCGCTGGCCGTCGCGAACCGGCCCGACGAGCTGACGTTCGTCCTCATCGACTACAAGGGCGGCGCCGCCTTCCAGGACTGCGCCAAGCTCCCGCACACGGTCGGCATGGTCACCGACCTGGACGGCCACGCCACCGAACGCGCGCTGGAGTCGCTGGCCGCCGAGCTGCGGCGGCGCGAGGAGATCTTCCTGGCGGCCGGCGCCAAGGACCTCGACGACCACAACGACCTGCGGGCCTCCGACGCGTCGCTGCCCTCGGTGCCGCGGCTGCTGCTCGTCATCGACGAGTTCGCCGCCATGGTGACCGAACTGCCCGACTTCGTCACCGGCCTCGTGGACATCGGGCGGCGCGGCCGGTCGCTCGGCGTCCACCTGCTGCTGGCCACGCAGCGGCCCGCCGGGGTCGTCACCGCCGACATCCGCGCCAACACCAACCTGCGGATCGCGCTGCGCGTCACCGACGCCGAGGAGTCCACCGACGTCATCGACGCGCCCGACGCGGCGTCGCTCGCCAAGGCCACGCCGGGGCGCTGCTACGTCCGGTCCGGGGCCGGTGAGGTGCGGCTCGTGCAGTCGGCGCGGATCGGCGGGCGGCGGCCCGGGGCCGGGCCGTCGTCGGGCCCGTCGGTGCGGCCGGTGCCGTGGGACGAGCTGGGACGCGGGCTGCCCGGCCCCGCCGAGCCCGCCGACGACGGCACGATGGTCACCGACCTCGCCGTCCTCGTGCAGGCCGTCGACGAGGCCGCGCGGCGGCTGCGCATCGCGCGGCAGCCGTCGCCGTGGCTGACGCCGCTGCCCGAGCAGATCCGGCTGACGCCGCGCACGGCGGCGGGCGGGTCCGTGGTGGACGTCCCGCCGATCCCGTTCGGCATCACCGACCTGCCCGCCGTCCAGTCGCGCGAACCGCTGCTGCTCGACCTGGCCTCGGGGGGACACCTCTATATCGCCGGGGCGGCACGATCGGGGCGGTCCACGGCGCTGCGGTCGCTGGCCGGATCGCTCGCCGGGGCCTGCTCGCCCTACGACGCCCACCTGTACGCGATCGACTGCGGCGCGGGCGCGCTGCGGCCGCTCGTCGCGCTGCCGCACTGCGGCGCCGTCGTCACCCGCGAGCAGGTCGACCGGTGCGAGCGGCTGCTGTCGGCGCTGGCCGCCGAGGTCGCGCGGCGGCAGCAGCTCCTGGCCGGGGCCGGGTTCGCGTCGCTGGCCGAGCAGCGCGCCGCCGTCGCCACCACCGACCGCCTGCCGTGGATGGTGCTGCTCCTGGACCGGTGGGAGGGATTCGTCGCGGCGTTCGAGCACTACGACTACGGGCGCCTGGTCGACCAGACGCTCCGGCTGCTGCGCGAGGGCGCGTCGGTCGGGCTGCGGGCGGTGTTCACCGGCGACCGCACCGGCCTGTCCGGGCAGGTGTCGACGGTGTTCGACCGGCGGCTCATCCTGCGCATGGGCGACCCCAACGACTACGGCTACGCCGGGTTGCAGGAGAAGCAGATCCCGGCGTCGATGCCGCCGGGGCGCGCGCTGGAGGCCGTCGCGCCCGGCATCCCGCTGCGCGAGTCGCAGATCGGGCTGCTCGGCGACGACGCGTCCGGCACCGCGCAGGTCACGGCGTTGCAGGAGATCGCGCGGATCTCGGTCGCCCGGTACGGCAAGCTGCCCCGGCGGCAGCGGCCGCTGCACGTGGACGAGCTGCCCGTCCGCGTCACCTACCGCGAGGCGATGGCGCTCGACCCCGACTTCCTCGCGCCGTCGGCGCTGTGGGCGCTGGCCGGGGTCGGCGGCGACACGCTCGCGCCCGTCGGCATTGACCTGCTCAACGAGGGGCCGGGCTTCGTCGTCGCGGGACCGCCCCGGTCGGGACGGTCCACCACGTTGCGGACGATCGTGCACTCACTGCTCGATCCGGCCGTCGCGGGCGGGCTCGTGCCCGTCGTGCTCGTCACGCCGCGCCGCTCGCCGCTGCGGCTGCTGGCCGGGCGGCCCGGCGTCCTCGCCGTCCTCGGCGCCGACGCCGACGCCGGGGAGCTGGAGGCGGCCGTCCGCGCCGAGCACCGGTACGTCGTCGTCGTGGACGACGCCGAGATGCTGGAGGACACCGACTTCGACGACGCCCTGCGCGACGTCCTGCGCACCGCCCGCGACGGCGAGCACGCCGTCGTCCTCGGCGGCACCACCGCCGACCTGGCCCGCGGCTACCGCGGCTTCCTCCCCGACGCCCGCCGCTCCCGCTCGGGCCTCCTGCTCTCCGTCGACTCCCCCGAGGACGGCGACCTCTTCGGCCTCCGCCTCCCCCGCAACGCCCCCCTGGGCGGCCCCACCGGCCGCGGCCTCTTCGTCGCCACAGCCACCACCACCCAGATCCAGGTGGCCCTCCCCCCACCCGTCAGCGGCGACCGCGACGGTTAGGCGAAGAGTTGCGACAGGCGTTCCACCGTGGGGCGGGAGCGGAGGTGGAGGCGGGGGACGTCGAGGCCCTCGTCGCCGAGGACGACCAGGAGGGCCTTGGAGGCCAGGGCGTAGACGACGATGTGGCCGCGTTCGCAGCGGGTGACGACCTCGCGGAGTTCGCCCATGCCGACCTCCTCGCCGGTGCTCTTGCCGAGCCCGAGCGCGGCGGCGGCGAGCGCCGCCAGCACGTCCGGGCGGACCCCGTCGGTGTCCGCGCCGATGAGCAGGCCGTCGACCGACGCCACCGCCGCGTCGGTCACGCCGACCACCTGGTCGCGGAGCGTCTTCAGCTCGTCCAGAACCGCTTCCCGCATCGTGCCCCCCTCGTCCGCCCCGTCCGCCGTCAGATGCTCAGTTCCCCCTCGATCCTGCGCAGGTGGTGACGGGCGAGCGCCAGATTGGCGCGTTCCCGGTCCAGTGCGAGGTAGAGGAAGATGCGGTGGACGCCGCCGCGCTGCATGAGCCGGATCAGGTGGTACTGCCGGTGCAGGGTGATGAGGATGTCCTCGATCGCGTCGTCGATGTTCAGCGACTCCAGCGTGCGGACCTTGGCCCGGACCACCTCGGTGTTGCCCGCGGCGGCGACCTCCAGGTCGACACCGCCGCCGCCTCCGAGGGAGCCGAGCGACATGCCGCTGTCGTAGTCGACGAGGGCGACGCCCAGCGCTCCGTCGATCGCCATGGCTTCCTTGAGGGCGGATTCGATGTTCATCTTCCGCTGTTCACCCTTCACGCGGCTACAGATGCTTCGGTCGGCGGTGGATGCGCTCCTGCGAGGGCGTCCGGTAAGCCCGTCCTGTCGGGACGGGGACACGCTATCGTGCCTTTCTCGGACTTATCGGCCTCCTTCGGCGCAGGGGTGACATGACGGCCGTTCTTCCGCCCGTGTACGGCGTGCTCGGCTCCGCCCTGCACCGCCGCGCCGCGCAGCGTTTCGACGGCACCCTCCACCTGGACGGCGAACCCGGCGGAACCGTGACCATGCGGGACGGGCTCGTCGTCGCGGCCACCACGCCCGTCTCCCCCGGCCCCGAATCCCTGCTGCTGCGCTCCGGACACGTCACCGCCGAGGACTGGACGCGCGCCTTCACCGCCGGCGCGCCCGACGGGCGGCTCGCCGCCGAACTCGTCGCGCGCGGGCTCGTCGGAGCGGCGGGCGTCCAGGTGGTCGCCCGCGCGGCCGCCGCCGACGCCGTGTTCGCGATGGCCCTCTACGGCGTCCGCACCTGCACCGCGCGCCCGTTCGACGGCAGCGAACCCGACCTCGTCCTGCCCGCCGAACCGGGCCTGGACGGCGACCACCTCGCCCGCGAGACCGTCCGGAGGCTGGAGGCCGCCGACGTCTGGGCCGCGCGGGGTCTCACGGTGCGAGCCCGGCCCGTCCCGGCGCCCGATCCGCCGGACCGTCCGCTGCGGCCGGAGCGGCGCGAGCTGCTGGACCGGCTCAACGGGCGCCGCACCGCCCGCGACCTGGCCTTCACCCTCGGCCGGGGCCTGTTCGCCGTCCTCACCGACCTGGCCGACCTCGCCCGGGACGGCTTCGTCGCCCACGGCCCGCCCGGCCGCTGAGACGCGAAAAAAGCGGGCCCCGGCCTCGGGGGGATGGGCCGGGACCCGCCGTCGGTGGGGCGGTTCGCGTCTAGCGGGTGGCCGCCTCGATGTTCTGCTGGGAGCGCTTGATGTCCTGGCTGCCCTGCTCCAGGGCGACCGCCATCTTGTCGAAGGACGCCTTGGCCTCGGCCCACGTCGAGCGGAAGCGGTCGGCGCCGGGGCCCCACCAGCTGTTCGTGCTGCTGACCGTGCGGCCGTTGAGGTCCTTGATCAGCGCGTCGAGGTTCTTGGCGTGCTTGCTGAAGATGCGGGAGAGCTCCTCCAGCTCACCGATGCTGGCTCCGCGCCTGTCGCTCATCGCCTCGACCCTTTCGATCGCCTCTTCGCGGGAACGTTCTCTCAGGTCTTGCCCGTGTGCAGAATGGCGTCAGCCTACGCCGCACCGATCGCGTAAAGCCAGACGTGCGGGGGGCTCAATGGACCCGAACCGGTCCGTTTCGCCCCGGTTCTCCTGTCCGGAACCGGTCAGGGACGGGAGTCAGCGGGACGGGTTCGGCGGATCGTTGAGGGGACGGTCGCCCGGGTCGAGCAGGCCCTCCCGGACGAGGACGATGCGCTCGCGCGTCGTCGTGAACTCGAAACGGCGGCGGACCGACTGCACGAGCCGTCCCTCCCCGAACCGCATCTCGGTGTTCTCGACGGCCTCCAGCACGATCAGCCCGCCCTCGCGCACGGCCCGCGCCCGCTCCAGCCGCGTCTTGGCGGCGGTGTAGGCGGGACCGCCCTCGACCGGGGCGCGGCCCCGGTTCTCCAGCGCCCGCACGGCGCGTTCCTGGCCGCGCGCGACCTCCGGGGAGATGCGCACGCCGAGCACCTGCGCGGGCGGGCGGCGGTCGCGGCGGGACTGGCGGACGAGCGCCGCGCTGCGCTGCTCCAGCAGCGTGCCCGCGGCGGCGGTGAGCTGGCGGGTGGTCTCGGCGTCGAGGACGGGGCTGCCCGCCGGGGGCGAGGCCGCGGACGCCAGCGCCGCGCAGCCGGCCAGCACGATCGCCGGCGCGAGGATGCTCCGGTAGCGCGCCATGTCCCGTCCCTCGTCGATCTCCCGCAATCGCGAATGTACACCGGCGTGACGGCCTGCGGGAACGGGCTTTGCCCCGAGTGGGAATGAAAACGGTTGTCGCCTGGTTGGACGCGGGTGACGGCACTTCGAGCCCGCCGCCCCACGCCCCACCGGGAGGACCTGATGAAGAAGAACCTGCACCCCGACTACCACGCCGTGGTGTTCCGCGACCGCAGCGCCGACTTCGCCTTCCTGACCCGCTCGACCGCCACGTCGGACCAGACGATCGCGTGGGAGGACGGCAACACCTACCCGGTCGTGGACGTCGACGTCTCGTCGGCCAGCCACCCCTTCTACACCGGCCGCGGCCGCGTCCTCGACACCACCGGCGCCGTCGAGAAGTTCAACCGCCGCTTCGGCAAGAAGTAGCCCGAACGGAGAACGCCGCCGCCTCGCCCCACGCGAGGCGGCGGCGTTTCAGTCGCGCTGGCTCTCCAGGGCGGCGATGCGGGAGCGCGCCTGCGCCATGGCCGCGTGCAGGCGGTCCTCCCAGTCGGGGGCGTCGTCGGGGATCTCCGCGACGAGCTGGCCCCCGGCGCGGGCGCCGGTCTCGCGGACGAGGACGCGGGTGCGCCCGTCGTCCGACTCGGTGACCGCCCGCCACCCGGCCGGGGCCACGGCCCCCGCCCCGCGCGCGGCGTAGACGATCAGCACGACGACGACGGCCAGCAGCGCCAGCGCCGCCAGGATGATCACGAATCGCATGCGGCCTCCGTCAGTCCCTCAGCAGCGCCCCGCCGGGGTTGCCGGGCGCGTAGACGGTGATGCCCTGCGGCAGGGCCTTCAGCTCCTCGATCTTCGCGCACGTCGGGCACTTGTTGTAGCCGTCCTGCCGGGCCTTGTTCGCCGCCGCCTCGGCCCGCGCCGCCGCCACCTTCGCCTGCGCCTCGCTGACCTGGGCGAACGCGGCCTGCGCGCGGTCCACCGCCTCCTGCACCCGCTGCGGCAGGTTGATCTTCACGAGGTTGAAGTGCAGGTTCATGATGAACCGGCCGCCCAGCGTCGACTCCAGGTCGGTCGCCAGGCTCGCGTTGATCGCCTGCTGCACCTTGGCGATGTTGGCGTTGTTGCTCTGCGCCTGCGCGCCCTGCGCCGGGTTCGACGTGTTCTGCACCAGCGCGCACGACGAGACGAGCTGCGCGCACCGGAACCCGTTGACCTGGCTGCGCAGCGCGTTGTCGATCACCGGCCGCATGATCTGGTCGAGGAACGCCGTCCAGCCCTCGTCGCCCTCCCAGACGTTGTAGGAGCCGCCGTCCGGGCCGCGGAACTTGCGGGTGCCGTACTTGTCGTCGAACGCCCGCAGGGCCGCGTGGTCGAGGTTGAGCGTGAAGTACAGCGTCCCCTCGATGCCCATGTTGACGCCGTCCGAGCTGGGCACGGTCACCGCGTCCACGCCGCCGCCGGTGCTGCGGCCCTTCTGCGAGGTGATCGTGTAGAAGCGCTGCTGCGCCGGGTACTTGTGCACCTTGGAGTAGAAGCCGATCCAGGTGCGGCTGGAACCGGGGTCGATGATCTGCCGGATGCGGTTGTTGTCGAAGAACCCGCCGTTGCGGACGACCGCGACCTCGCCGCCGCCCGTCCGCTCGAATCCGCCGAACAGCGCCGACAGCACCGGGATGCCGACGACGACCAGCAGAACGGCCAGCACGATCGCCGTCCCGCGCCTGGGAGCCCGGATACGGGACGTCCTCTCAGCCATGCACACTCCTCCGCCGAGACCCGGCCTTCCGGGTCCTCGATGATCAGACGGCGGGAGTGGCCGGGAGGCTCCGCACATCGCGGAGGAACCGCGCATCGCGACGTCCGCACTTAAAGAGGGGCTTACGCAACCGGGCAGCGTCGATTATCTAGACTGCCTGCGAGGTTGAGGGAGGAGACCCAACGTGCGCAAGGTCCTGATCGCCAACCGCGGTGAGATCGCGGTCCGAATCGCCCGTGCCTGTCGCGATGCCGGGCTCACCAGTGTCGCGGTGTACGCCGAGCCGGATCTGGACGCGCTGCATGTGCGGGTCGCGGACGAGGCGTACTCGCTCAGCGGCCGCTCGGCGGCCGAAAGCTACCTGGACATCGGCAAACTACTCAAGATCGCGAACGAGTCCGGCGCCGACGCGGTGCACCCGGGCTACGGCTTCCTGGCGGAGAACGCGGATTTCGCGGCCGCCGTCCAGGACGCCGGTCTGACCTGGATCGGCCCGCCGCCCGCCGCGATCGTGGCGCTGGGCGACAAGGTCCAGGCCCGCCACATCGCGCAGAAGGTCGGCGCGCCGCTCGTCGCCGGCACCAAGGACCCGGTGTCGGGCGCCGACGAGGTCGTCGCGTTCGCCCGCGAACACGGGCTGCCGATCGCCATCAAGGCCGCCTACGGCGGCGGCGGACGCGGCCTGAAGGTCGCGCGGACGCTGGAGGAGATCCCCGAGCTGTACGAGTCGGCGGTCCGCGAGGCCGTCGGCGCGTTCGGACGCGGGGAGTGCTTCGTCGAGCGCTACCTGGACAAGCCCCGCCACGTCGAGACGCAGTGCCTCGCCGACACCCACGGCAACGTGGTGGTGGTGTCCACCCGCGACTGCTCGTTGCAGCGGCGGCACCAGAAGCTCGTGGAGGAGGCGCCCGCGCCGTTCCTGACCGACGCGCAGGTCGAGCTGCTGTACACCTCGTCCAAGGCGATCCTGCGCGAGGCCGGCTACGCGGGCGCGGGGACGTGCGAGTTCCTGGTCGGGCAGGACGGCACGATCTCGTTCCTGGAGGTCAACACCCGGCTCCAGGTCGAGCACCCGGTCACCGAGGAGGTCGCGGGCGTCGACCTGGTCCGGGAGATGTTCCGGATCGCCGCGGGCGAGGCGATCGGCTACGACGACCCGGCGCTGCGCGGGCACTCGATCGAGTTCCGGCTGAACGCCGAGGACGCGGGGCGCGGCTTCCTGCCCGCCGTCGGCACGCTGACCGCGTTCGACCCGCCGTCGGGGCCGGGCGTCCGGCTGGACTCCGGCTACGTCGCCGGGCAGACCGTCCCGCAGGAGTTCGACTCGCTCATCGCCAAGCTCATCGTGACCGGCCGCACCCGCCGCGAGGCCGTGGAACGTGCCCGGCGCGCGCTGGACGAGTTCACGCTCGACGGCATGCCGACCGTGCTGCCGTTCCACCGCACCGTCCTGGACGATCCGGCGTTCGTGCCCGCCGACGACACGGCGTTCACCGTCCACACCCGCTGGATCGAGACCGAGTTCGACAACACGATCCCGCCGTACGCGGGCGCGCCCGCCGAGGAGTCCGAGGACGCGGGCCGCGAGCCGGTGACGGTCGAGGTCGGCGGGCGCCGCATCGAGGTCGTCCTCCCGGCGGGCCTGGGCGCGCTGTCGGCCGCCCCGGCGGCGGGCGCCCCCGCCAAGCGCCGCGCGGCCAAGAAGGGCGGCGGCGCCCAGACGTCCGGCGACGCGCTCGTCAGCCCGATGCAGGGCACGATCGTCAAGCTCGTGGCCGAGGACGGCGCGGCGGTCGCCGCGGGCGACACGATCGTCGTCCTGGAGGCGATGAAGATGGAACAGCCCCTCACCGCCCACAAGGGCGGCACCGTCACCGGCCTCACGGCCGAGGTCGGCGCCACCGTCACCTCCGGCGCCGTGATCTGCGAGATCAAGGACGCCTGACCCCCCGCCCGCCGCCCCGGGAACGTTGATCCTCCGGGGCGGCGGGTGTCCGACGCGCGGTCTAGGGTCGCCTCATGGAGAGGATCCGGATGGCCGCAGGGGACGTGCCCGCCGGGGTGACGGACTCCGGGGCGCGCGACGTGCTGACCGGCGGGCGGTTGCCCGTGGACGGCCGGGTGATGCGGTTCGGGCCGCTGGTGCGGGGGCCGGTGCGCACGGTCGGGCGGCTCGTCCCGGGAACCGGAGGCCGGGCGGACGGGCTCGGCGACCTGCTCGTCATCGGGCACCTCGCGGGCGACGATGACGACGACGCGGTCGTGCTCGACGGGGCCACCGGCGCCGTGGGGCACGTCTACCTCGGGCTCGACCCCGCGCTGTGCGAGATGCTGCCGATCGCGGCGTCGCTCGACGTGCTCGCGCGCAACCTCGCGGCGCTGTCGGCGTTCGAGCGGCGCGCCGGGGCGTTCTCGGCGTTCCGCGGCGCGTCGGGCGTGGCGGCGGTCGACGCCGCGACGCGGCTGCTGCTCGACGTCTTCGGCGATCCGGACGAGGACGACGACCCGGCCGTCCCGTTCTGGGCGGCGCAGGCCGTGGTGGGCCCGCTGGCGCTGCTGGCGCCGCGCGGCACCGACCTCGTCCTGGACATCGCGCCCGCCGCGCTCGACGCCGAGTTCGGCGCGGACGACGTCCGCCGCTGGGACGACGCCGACCTCCCGCCGCAGCTCGTCCACGCCCCGACGCGCCGGTTCCTGCGCGACGTCGGGCTGCCCGCCGCGAACCCGATGTTCCTCGTCGGCGGCGAACCGCCGTCCGTCCTCGCGGGGTCGCCGGGCGGCCGGTTGATCCGGCTCGGTGACCTCGTCCACGACATCGCCCTGGTCGTGGACGGCGAGACCGGCGCCGTGCACGGCCGGTACGCCGCCGAGGGCGTGCTCCGCGCAGTCAACGCGGACGTGTCCACTTTGGTCTTCGCCGTGTGGATGCACCACCGCGAGCGGGAGTCCGAGCTGCGCGACCACCTGAACCACGACTGGTACACGGTCACGGCCCACGCGATGGTGCGGGTGCTCGGCGCCGTCGATCCGGTCGCCTGCCACGCCGCCGACGAGGACGACTTCCGCTACTGGCCCGAGGCGTTCCACGACGAGGCGGGCGGCGTCCTGTGACGCGTCCGGGCGACACGCCGGGAACGGATCGGCGGCGATAAGCGTCTTACCTGGTAAGGAGGGCAGACAGAACTCATGAGATCCGACCTTCGTTCCGGTCGCGCGGCCCGAGGCGGTGCGCTCGCGGGCGTCCTCGCCGCCATCGCCTTGCTGCTGTTCGGCCTCGCCACCCCAGCCCAGGCCGACGAGACACCGCCGCAGATCGCGAACGCCCTGGTCGACTCGCGGCTGCACGTCACCGACGCCGCCGGGAACGTGTCCGCCGCCGACCGCGCCCGCATGCTGGCCGCGCTCGACCGCGCCGACGCCGCCGACATCCGCGCCGTCGTGATCAAGAACGACGTTCCGGCGGCGCAGACGCAGGCCATGCTCCGGCAGGTCGCCAACGCCGTCGGCAAGGGCGACACGTACGTGTCGGTCAGCGCGGACGGCTCCGAGCTGTACGCCGTCTCGCGCAAGCTGTCCGCCACGGAGATCAACCAGCTCCAGGTGCGGGGCACGCCGGGCGCGTCCGCCGCCGACCAGCTCGTCGGGTTCGTCGACCGCGCCGAGGAGAAGGCCGAGGAGGAGAAGCGGCAGAGCGCCCTCGGCGCCTACGCGACGCTCGGGTTCCTGTTCGTCGTCGCGGCGTTCGCGGGCGGGGCGTTCCTCGTGGTGCGCAAGCGCCGCCGCGAGCGTGACGCCCGGCAGATGGCCGAGCTGAAGCAGGGCGTCGAGGAGGACGTCACGCTGCTCGGCGAGGACATCGCCCGTCTCGACCTGCCCGTCCTCGACCACGACCTCGACCCGCAGATCCGCTCCGACTACGAGCGGGCCATGAACTCCTACGACGAGGCCAAGACGGCGACCGAGCGCGCCCAGCGCCCCGACGACATGACCAAGGTGACGACCGCCCTGGAGGACGGCCGCTACCACATGCTCGCGACGCGGGCCCGCCTGTCCGGCGAGCCGGTGCCCGAGCGCCGCGCGCCGTGCTTCTTCAACCCGCAGCACGGCCCGTCCGCGCAGGACGTCGTGTGGGCGCCGCCGGGCGGCATGGCCCGCTCGGTCCCGGCGTGCGCGGCGGACGCGCACCGCGTCCTCAACGGCCAGGCCCCCGACATCCGGATGGTCCCGGCGGGCGACAGCCGCCGTCCCTACTGGGACGCGGGCCCCGCCTACGGCCCCTACGCGGGCGGCTACTACCGCTCGTACGGCGGCATGGACCTCGTCTCCGGCATGCTCATCGGCACGATGCTCGGCTCGATGATGTCGGGCGGCTTCGGCGGCGGTTACGCCGGCGGAGACATGGGCGGCATGGGCGGCGGCGACATGGGCGGCTGGGACGCCGGTGGCGGCGACTTCGGCGGCGGTGGCGGGTTCGGCGACTTCGGCTTCTGACGCCACGGCGCAGGGCGGGCACCTTCGGGTGCCCGCCCTTTGTCGTTCCCGCACATGGCCCCGGCCGGGCCGCGTGCGTATCCTTGACGCCACCTTGCCACCATAAAGTGGCATTGTTACTGAAGGAGGCGTCATGGTCGCTGTGCGGTGGTTCGCCGTCGTCGTCGCGGGAGTGGTCGTCGCGGGTTCCGGCGCGGTCACGCGGGACGCGTCGGCGGCGGAGGAGACCTGGCGGGAGGTGCCGCTGCCGTACTTCTGGCCGCGCTTCCGCCTCAACGACGTCGCCGCCGCCTCCCCGGCGAACGTCTGGATCGGCGGCCAGCAGGGCAGCCTGCCGATCTTCGCTCCCCCGCTGAACACCGTCGTCTGGACGGACGGCAACCCCGTCGTCCGCCGCTGGGACGGCTCCCGCTGGCGCGAACACGCCCTCAACGGCTACGGCGGCTCGGGCGCGATCCGCGACGTCGCCGCCTCCGGCCAGGAGGCGTGGGTGACCGGCTCCGCGCAGGGCGCGCCCTACGTCGGCCGCTTCGACGGCACCGCGTTCCAGCGCGTCACCGCCCCCGCCGAACTGGACGACTCCGTCCCGAGCGTCCACACCGGCGCGGCGGGAACCTGGCTCACCGGCGGCCTCGACGGCGGCGGCACGGCCCTGTACCGGTGGCAGGGCGGCGCGTTCGTCCGGCAGCAGCTCCCGCCGCGCGTGCACGCCCTCGCGGACGTCGTCGCGACCGGCGCGGCCGAGGCGTGGACGGGCGGAACGCGGCTCGTGGACGGCGTCGGCGGCGTCCCGCTCGCGCTCCGCTGGCGCAACGGCGCCTGGACGGAGGTCCCGCTGCCCGCCGACCTCGGGGCACGCGGCCTGTCCAGCCTCGCGGCGACGGCGGGCGGCGAGGTGTGGGCGACGGCCGGTCCGGCCGACTCCAACGTGCGCGTCACCGCCGTCCTGCGCCGCACCGGCGACGCCTGGACGCGCGTCACGCCGCCCGCCGACACCGACGTCCGCCCGCTCCGCCTCCTCGCCGACGGCACCGGCGTCCCGGTCCTCACCGCCGAACGCCAGGCGAACTACTTCCCCACCACCCTGTTCCGCCGCACCGGGACCGGCTGGACGCGGCTGCCCGACGCGCCCGCGTTCCTCGCGGGCGTCACCGGCGTCCCCGGGACGTCGCACCTGTGGGGCGTGGGCCTGCGCAACGGCGAGCAGCCGGTCGCGGTGACCACGACGCCCTGACCGCCGCCGGGGCGGGCCGGGCGCTCAGTAGGTGTGCTCGGTCATCAGGCGGCGGCCCGCCTCGGTGATGCTGCCCGACAGGCTCGGATAGACCGAGAAGGTGTGGGCGACCTGGTCGACCGTGAGGTGCTGCTGCACGGCGATGGAGACGCCGAGGATGAGTTCGGACGCGCGCGGCGCGACGATGACGCCGCCGAGCACGATGCCCGTGGACGGACGGCAGAAGACCTTGACGAAACCGTCCTCGAAGCCTTGCATCTTGGCGCGCGCGTTGGTGAACAGCGGGAGCATCACGGTACGGGCGTTGACCTCGCCGGAGTCGACCATCTGCTGCGTGACGCCCACCGACGCCACCTCCGGGTCGGTGAAGATGTTGGACGCGACCCAGCCGAGCTTGAGCGGCTGCACCGCCTCGCCGAGCGCGTGCCACATCGCGATGCGGCCCTGCATCGCCGCGACGGACGCCAGCATGAAGATGCCCGTGCAGTCTCCGGCGGCGTAGATGTGCGGGACGCTCGTCCGCGACACCTTGTCGACGTCGACGAACCCGCGCGCGCTCAGCCGCACCCCGGCCTTCTCCAGCCCGATGCCGCGCGTGTTGGGCTCCATGCCGACCGTCATCAGGCAGTGCGAGCCCTCGACCTTGCGGCCGTCCTCCAGGGACACGATCACGCCGTCGCCGCTGCGCTCCACCCCGGCGGCCCGGGACCGCGACATGACGTTCATGCCGCGCCGCAGGAAGACGTCCTGGAGGACGGCGGCGGCGTCGGCGTCCTCGGTGGGCAGGATGCGGTCGCGCGAGGACACCAGCGTGACCTTCGAGCCGAGCGACAGGTACGCCCCGGCCAGCTCGGCGCCCGTCACGCCCGACCCGACGACGATCAGTTCCTCGGGCAGCGCGGGCAGGTCGTAGAGCTGGCGCCAGTTCAGGATGCGCTCGCCGTCCGGCTCGGAGCCGGGCAGGACGCGCGGGGTGGCGCCGGTGGCGAGCAGCACGATGTCGGCGCGGATGTGCCGGTCGCCCACGGAGACGACGTGCGGCTCGGTCAGCCGCGCCTCACCCCGGACGATCTTGACCTCTTCGTAGGCGAGCCGCTCGGCCACGTCGAACGACTGGGCGCGGGCCAGCTCCTTCACGCGCTTGTTCACGTTGGCCATGTCGGCCTCCAGCGCGCCGACGATGCCGTCCGGCCCGCCGTTGAACCGGAGCCCGAGGGCGGCGGACTCCTTCATGACGGCGACGCGGGTGGAGGTGGCGATCAGCGTCTTGGACGGCACGCAGTCGGTGAGGACGCACGCCCCGCCGGGACCGTCGCGCTCGACGACCGTCACGTCGGCGCCGAGCTGCGCCGCCACGAGCGCGGCCTCGTAGCCGCCCGGGCCTCCTCCGATGATCACAATGCGCGTCACCCCTCCATTGTGTCCCCTGCCGGGGGGTGACCCGGCCGCCGGGCCGCTACGCTGGCCCGCGTGGCTCTGTACGCGGCGTACGCCTCCAACATGGACCCCGAGCAGATGGCGGCCCGGGCGCCCCACTCCCCCGTGCACGGAACGGGCTGGCTCACCGGCTGGCGCCTGACGTTCGGCGGGCAGGACAAGGGGTTCGACGGCGCGCTCGCGACCGTCGTCGAGGACCGGCGCGAGCAGGTGTTCGTCGTCCTGTACGACGTGCCCCCGTTCGACGAGTCCGAGCTGGACGCCTGGGAGGGCGCGGCGCTCGGCGTCTACCGCAAGATCCGGGTGCGGGTGCAGACGCTCGACGGCGACGCGCTGTGCTGGCTGTACGTCCTGGACGACTACGAGGGCGGCCTCCCGTCGGCCCGCTACGTGGGCATCCTCGCCGACGCGGCGGAGGCGGCCGGCGCCCCGGACGACTACGTCAAGGAGCTGCGGCAGCGTCCGTGCACGTCATTGGGCGGCTAATGTCTATCCGTGCGTAGTTCACTGAGCGATGACGCTTTCTCCCTTGCCGCCGAGGCCGCCGACCGGCTGAAGGCCCGCACCGGTTTCGACTCCTTCGACGTCGCCCTCGTGATGGGCTCGGGCTGGGTGCCCGCGGCGGACGTCCTCGGCGAACCCGCCGCCGAGATCCCGGTGACCGATCTGCCGGGGTTCGCCCCGCCCGCCGTGGAGGGGCACGCGGGCCGGATTCGCGTGGTGGAGGTCGGCGGGCGGCGCGCTCTGGTGTTCCTGGGCCGCACCCACCTGTACGAGGGGCACGGCGCCGACGCGGTCGCGCACGGCGTCCGGACGGCGCTGGCGGCGGGCGTCCGCGCGGTGGTGCTGACGAACGCGGCGGGCGGGCTGCGCCCGGAGACGCAGCAGGTCGGCGACCCGGTGCTGATCACCGACCACCTGAACCTCACGGCGGCGACGCCGCTGGTCGGCGCGACGTTCGTCGACATGACCGAGGCGTACTCGGCGCGGCTGCGCGCGCTGGCGCTGGAGACCGACCCGGGCCTCAAGCAGGGCGTCTACGCGGCGCTGCGCGGCCCCACGTACGAGACCCCGGCCGAGATCAGGATGCTGCGCACGCTCGGCGCCGACCTCGTCGGCATGTCCACGGCGCTGGAGACGATCGCGGCGCGGCGCGGCCTGCCGTCCGGCGAGACGGCCGAGGTGCTGGCGTTCTCGCTGGTGACGAACCTGGGCGCGGGCCTGTCGGACCGCCACCTCGACCACGAAGAGGTGCTGGAGGCGGGCCGCGCGGCGGCGCACCGGATGGGGTCGCTGCTCGCCACGATCCTGCCCAAGCTGTGATCGAGCGGGCGGCGCGCGCCTGGCTCGCGCAGGACCCCGACCCGGCGACCCGCGCGGAGCTTCGCGCCCTGCTGGACGCGGGCGACGCCGCCGCGCTGGCCGACCGCTTCGGCGCGCGGCTGGAGTTCGGCACGGCGGGGCTGCGCGGTGAACTGGGCGCCGGGCCGAACCGGATGAACCGCGTGACGGTCATGCGCGCGGCGGCGGGCCTGGCGGCGCGGGTGGCGGCCGACGGCGGGGAGGCACCGGGGATCGTCATCGGCTACGACGCGCGGCACGGTTCGGAGCGGTTCGCGCGGGACACGGCGGCCGTCGCGACCGGGGCCGGGCTGCGGGCGTGGCTGCTGCCGAGGGCACTGCCGACGCCGGTGCTGGCGTTCCTCGTCCGGCACCTGGGGGCCGCCGCCGGGGTGATGGTGACGGCGAGCCACAATCCGCCGCAGGACAACGGATACAAGGTCTACTGGGGCGACGGGGCGCAGATCGTCCCACCGCTGGACGCGGAGATCTCCGCCGCCATCGACGCCGTGGGGCCCGTGGACGAACTGCCGCTGGGCACCGGCTGGACCGTCCTCGGTGACGACGCGGTGGACGCCTACCTCGACGCCGTCACCGGCCTGCCGCTGGGCGGGGCGCGGGAGCTGTCGGTCGTGTACACGCCGCTGCACGGCGTCGGCCGGGACGTGGCGCTGCGGGCGTTCGCGCGGGCCGGGTTCGCCGAGCCCGCCGTCGTGCCCGAGCAGGCCGAGCCCGATCCGGACTTCCCGACCGTCGCCTTTCCGAACCCGGAGGAACCGGGCGCGATGGACCTGGCGCTCGCGCTGGCGGCCGAGCGCGGCGCCGACCTGGTGATCGCCAACGACCCGGACGCCGACCGCTGCGCCGTCGCCGTGCCCACCGGCGACGGCTGGCGCGCGCTCACCGGCGACGAGGTGGGCGCGCTGCTCACCGAGCACGCGCTGGCGCACACGTCCGGCGACGACCGGCTCGTGGTGACGACGATCGTGTCGTCGTCGCTGGCCGGGCGGCTGGCGGCCGAGCACGGCGTCCGGTTCGCCGAGTCGCTGACGGGCTTCAAGTGGATCGTGAAGGCCGGTGCAGGGCGGCTCGTCCTCGGCTACGAGGAGGCGCTCGGCTACTGCCTGGGCGGCGACGCGGGCCCGCCCGTCCGGGACAAGGACGGCATCGGCGCGGCGCTGGCGGTCGCGGCCCTGGCCGCCGCCGAACGCGCGAAGGGGCGCACGCTGCTGGACGTCCTGGACGACCAAGCCCGCCGCCACGGCCTGCACGCGACCGCGCAGCTCTCCGTCCGCGTCACCGACCGCGCGCTGATCACGGCGGCGATGGACCGCCTCCGCGCCGCACCCCCCGCCCGCCTGGCCGGGCTGGCCGTCACCGCCCTGGACGACCTGTCCACCGGCGCGGCCGGCCTCCCCCCGACCGACGGCCTGCGCCTCCGCCTGGACGGCGGCACCCGCGTCGTGATCCGCCCGTCTGGCACCGAACCGAAACTGAAGTGCTACCTCCAGGTCGTCCGCCCGGTGGCGGGCGACGTCGCCCCGGTCCGCACGGAGGCCGAGCGCGCGCTCACCGCCCTCCGCGACGACCTGTCCGCCCTGCTGGCGCTCGCCTGACGCGTCGCCGGGATCAGACGCCGAAGGCGGCGGCGTAGGCGATGGTGCCGCCGGGGACGGGCCGGGTGTCGTCCAGGGCGAGGGCCATCAGCGCCTCGTCCGGGGCCTCGAACGGGGCGCGGATGCCGAACCGGGAGGCGCGGGAGAACCCGAACCTCGGGTAGTAGTCCGCGTGCCCGAGGACGACGACCAGGTGCTCGCCCCTGGCGCGGGCGGCGTCCAGGACGGCGCGGATGACCGCCGATCCGGCGCCCGTCCGCTGGACCGACGGCAGGACGGCCGTCGGCGCCAGCGCGAGCGCGGGAGCGCCGCCGACGTGGCACCGCGTGAGCAGCGCGTGTCCTGCCACGGTGCCCCCGGGGTCGAGGGCGATCATGGACAGTCCGTCGAGCCACGCCCCGGTGTCCGCGCGCAGCGCGTCGACGAGATCGGCCTCCTCGGCCGTGGGGAAGGCGGCGAGGTTGACGGCGCGCACGGCCGCGACGTCGTCGGCGGTCTCGGGTCGCGTGGTCCAGACGGTCATGCGGTTCACCGTATCGCGGCCGGTCGGCCCGGCCTCAGCGGCACAGCGCGCGGCGGGCGGCGTCGGCCAGGACGTCGAGCTGGGCCGTGGTGGGTTCGGGGAGGCGGCCGGTGGCCCAGGAGCGGCAGAGTTCCTGGGCGGGGCCGAGCCAGAGGGCGGCGGCGGTGGGCAGGTCCAGGGGGCGCAGGGCGCCGTGGTGTTCGTGGATGCGCCACCAGGCGCGGATCTCGGTGAAGAAGTCCCGGTTCTGCGCGGCCAGGGCCTCGGCGCCCGGTTCGTCGCGCTGGGGTGGCCGCTCCATCAGGAGGAACCGGGCTTCCTGCGGATGGTCCAGGCACCAGCGGACGTGCAGGGCCACGCCCGCCGCCACCGCGTCGCCGGGGGCCGGGTGACGGCGCAGTTCGGCCAGGAACGCCCGGTGGTAGCCCGCCAGGGCGTCGGTGAACAGCGCCGCGACGACCTCCTCCTTGCTCTGGAAGTGGTGGTAGAAGCTGCCGACGCTGACACCCGCCTCCGCGCGCAGCGCGGTCAGCGTCGTCGTCGCGGCGCCGTCGCGGGCGAAGCAGGTGAGGGCCGCGCGCAGGATGCGGTCGCGGCCGGAGCGGGCGTCCATGGACGGAAAGTATGTCAGTGCAGTAGCTTCATCGAGGACAGCAGAACAATGTTCTAGGAGGCAGGCATGCCGCTGACCTACGACGGCCTCGTCGCCCGCGCCCGCGCGGACACCCGCACGCTCGTCCAGGTGGAGCGCCACGACGGGTACGCCGTCGTCACGCTGACCGATCCGGCCAAGCTCAACATCCTGAGCGCCGCGCTGACGGTCCAGCTCCACGACCATCTGGCCGGGCTGACGGCCGAACCGGAGATCCGCGCGATCGTCCTGACGGGCGCCGACCCGGGGTTCAGCGCGGGCGGCGACCTCGGCCTCATGGCGGAGGTGGTCGAGCAGCTCGCCGACCCCGAGGACGAAGCGGGCTCCACGACCCCCTGGCGGTGGATTCGGTACCAGTTCGGCGCCTGCGTCCGGCTCATCGCGGGCGCCGACACGCTCGTGGTGTCGGCGCTGAACGGCCCGGCGGCCGGGGTGGGGCTGGCGCTGGCGTTCGCGTCCGACCTCGTCGTGGCGTCCGAGCGCGCGATGATCGTGCCCGCGTTCGGACGGCTCGGGCTGCTGCCCGAGGTCGGGACGAGCTGGCACCTCACGCACCGCCTCGGCTACCAGCGGGCCGTGCAGTACTACCTGTCCGGCGAGCACATCGACGCCGCCACGGCGCTCGCCCTCGGACTCGTCAACGAGGTCGTCCCGCACGAAACCCTGCTCGACCGCGCCCGCCGGTGGTGCGAACGCGCCATGGCCACACCCGAGCACGCCCAGCTCATGACCCTCCCCCTACTGCGCCAGGCAGCCGGAATGACCTGGGAGCAGGCACTGACAATGGAAGAGTTCGCCGAACCGAACTGCTTCACCACAAGCGACTTCGCCCAAGCCATAAAGAAACTGCACTAGCTCCCACCACAGCCCGCCCCCGCCCGAGCCGCCAAAAGGCCGCCCACATCAGCACAACAGCACGGACATCTCCGAGACGGCGATGGGCACACCCGGGTCCACAGGGCCGCACGCATCAGCAGAACAGCACGGCCCCCGGCCACGCCGCCGAAAGACCGCGCACATCAGCACTACGGCATGGCCCCGACCGCGCTGCCAAAAGAACGCCCACATCAGCACGACAGCACGGCCCCCGGCTGCGCTGCCGAAAGCCGCACGCATCAGCGCAGCGGCGCCGCCCCGGCCATGCCACCGGAAGGTCGCGCGAATCGCGCGAATCAGCGCTACGGCACGGCGCCGACCGCACCGCCGAACGGCCGCCCACATCAGCGCAACGGCACGGCCCCGGCCACACCGCCAGAAGGCTGCGCACATCAGCACAGCGGCACGGACCCCGGCCGCGCCATCGGAAACCCGCGCGCATCAGCACAGCAGCACGCCCCGGCCGCGCCGCCGAAAGGCCGCACGCATCAGCGCAACGGCACGGCGCCCGCCACACCGCCAGAAGACCGCGCGCATCAGCACGGCCCCGGCCACGCCGCCGAAAAGGCACGCGCATCAGCACAGCGGCACGGACCCCGGCCGCGCCGTCAGAAGACCACGCGCATCAGCGGGCGGCACGGCCCCAGCCACGCCATCGGATGGCCGCGCGCATCAGCGCAACGGCGCGGCTCCGGCAGCACCGGTCGGCCGGTTGGGCCTAGGCCAGTGCCAGTACCAGGATCAGCACCGGCGGGACGATGAGCGCGATCAGCGTCGGCCACGACCACGTGACCGTGCCCGCCACCGGCACGGCCGCGTCGCGGGCGGCCTCGGCCGCGCGGTCGGGGGCGCCCGAGCGGGTGCGGGGACGGTGCCGTTCGCCGATCTCGTTCAGGCGTTCGGCGGCGTAGCCCGCCGGGGTGCGGCCCTTGGCGTGGACGGCCGCGCGCGACGGATCGTGCGCGGCGCGGCGCTCGGCGCGGGCCTGCGCGCGCGGCGACGTCTGGTGCACCCAGGCGCGCGTCAGCCGCTCCCCCTCGGCGGCGGCGAACCGCACCGTCACCGCGGCGCCGCCCTTGATCTCACGGACGGCCCGCCATGGCACGTGCGTGGTGCGCAGCGGGTTGCGGACGGTCACGCCCTCGTCCCCGGCGAGGATCGCGGGCCGCAACCCGATCGCGTAGGCCAGGCCGCAGCCGAACAGCACGGCGAGCGCGATCACGCCGGACGTCCGGTCGTGCACGGCCGTGCCGGTGATGCCGATCGCGAGGTCGAGCAGCGTGAGCACGGCGAACGCCAGCCATGCCCACGCCACGACGCGGGCCGGGGTGGAGCGGATCGTGAGCTGCGGGGTCATGCCCCGATCATGCCAGGGGACGGGCGCCGCTCCACTTGAGCTGCGCGAAACCCGGCTTGATGACGCCGTTGATCAGTTCGAGCCGCTGCGAGAAGTCCAGGAAGGCCGACTTCATGGCGTTCACCGTGAACCACTGGAGGTCGTCCCAGGTGTAGTCGAACGCCTCGACGAGCTTGGCGAACTCCTCCGACAGCGACGTACCCGACATGAGCCGGTTGTCGGTGTTGACCGTCACGCGGAAGTTGAGGGCGCGCAACAGCCCGATCGGGTGCTCGGCGATCGACTTGGCGGCGCCCGTCTGGATGTTGGACGTCGGGCACATCTCCAGCGGAATCCGCTTGTCGCGGACGTAGGCGGCGAGCCGCCCGAGCTGGGGCGCCTGGCCGTCCTCCACCTCGATGTCGTCGATGATGCGGACGCCGTGCCCGAGCCGGTCGGCGCCGCACCACTGGATCGCCTGCCAGATCGAGGGAAGGCCGAACCCCTCGCCCGCGTGGATCGTGAAGTGCGAGTTCTCGCGCTGGAGGTACTCGAACGCGTCGAGGTGCCGGGTGGGCGGGTAACCGGCTTCGGCCCCGGCGATGTCGAACCCGGCGACGCCCGCGTCCCGGTAGCGGACGGCCAGCTCGGCGATCTCCATGCTGCGCGCCTGGTGCCGCATCGCCGTCACCAGCGCGCCGACGCGGATGCCGTGCTCTCGCCCGCCCCGCTCGAACCCGGCCAGGACGGCCTCGACGACCTGCTCCAGGCTCAGGCCCTCGGCGGTATGCAGCTCGGGCGCGTACCGCACCTCGGCGTAGACGACGCCGTCGCGCGCGAGGTCTTCGGCGCATTCGTAGGCGACGCGGGTCAGCGCCTCCTCGGACTGGAGCACGCCCACGGTGTGCGAGAACGTCTCCAGATACCGCTCCAGCGACCCGGAGTTGGACATCTCGGCGAACCAGCCGCCGAGCGAGGACGGATCGGTCGTCGGCAGCCCGTCGTAGCCGCCCTCGCGCGCGAGGTCGACGATGGTCTCGGGTCGCAGCCCACCGTCCAGATGATCGTGCAGCAGCACCTTGGGGGCCCGCCGGATCGCGGCGAGTGTGGGACGCTCGTTCATCTCACGAATCTAGCTCTTTTCCCACCTCAGCGGCACGGCCCGCGAGCCGGTGCCCCGTTTGGGGCACGAACAGCGGGTCTGTGGCTTAGTGTCCCGGTGTGGCTACGGTTCTGCTCGTCGAGGACGACGATCATGTGCGGCAGGCGCTGGTGCGTGAACTGGGGGACCTCGGGCACGGCGTGCGGAGCGTGGGACGGGCGCTGGACGCGCTGCGCGAGGTGACCGCGAGCGCCCCGGACGTCGTCGTCCTCGACCTCGGGCTGCCCGACCTCGACGGCGGCGAGGCCCTGAAGATGCTGCGTGCCGTGTCGGCGGTGCCGGTGATCGTGGCGTCGGCGCGCGACGGCGAACGCGAGATCATCCGCCTGCTGCGCTCGGGCGCCGACGACTACGTCGTCAAGCCGTTCTCCGCCGATCACCTGCACGCCCGCATCGAGGCCCTGCTCCGCCGCGTCCGGACGGACCCGCGCCCGCAGCCGCTCGTCGTCGGCGGCCTCCACGTGGACACCGACCGCCGCCAGGCCACCCTGGACGGCGTCCCGCTCCAGCTCTCCCGCCGCGAGTTCGACCTCCTGTCCTTCCTCGCCGCCAACGCCGGCCGCGTCGTCCACCGCAGGGAACTCCTCGCCGAGGTCTGGCACCAGTCCTACGGCGACGACCAGACCATCGACGTCCACCTCTCCTGGCTACGCCGCAAACTAGGCGAATCCGCAGCCTCCCCCCGCTACCTCCACACCATCCGAGGCGTAGGTCTAATGCTCACCACCCCACCCTGACCGCCCCCGACCGCCTCTCCCAGACCAAGCCTGCCCCCCACCCAGCCACTCCCCTGGCCTCTTACCAACCCGCCCCACACGACCCGCCCGCACCGCCCGCACCACGCAGCCCACACCACGCCGTGCACGTATCGCGCCAAGCAGCCCACACCAGGCACCGCCCGTATCGCGCCACGCAGCCCACCCAGCAAAATGCCGCCACGCACAGCGCGCGCCACACAAGGCCGCCCCGCACTGGACGCAGGGCCACCCGCCCGAGGCCGCCCCGCGAACGCGAGGCTGCACCGCGCAAGGCCGTGACGCGCAAGGCCGTGACGCGCAAGGCCGTGACGCGCAAGGCCGTGACGCGCAAGGCCGTGACGCGCAAGGCCGTGGGGTTAGTACTCGTAGATTTCTACGTTGGTGGGGCGGTCGTGCCAGACGGCTATTACGGCGGAGCCGTGGGTGTCGTTGGTGAGGTCGATGCGGAGCCAGCCGTCGCGGCGCCACTGGCGGACGTGGGAGCCGGGGTCGGGGGTCGCCGAGACCAGGCGGGCGGAGGTCGGGGTGAGGGCCAGGACGACGCGGCCCGACTTCACCACGTAGGTGCGGATCTCCTCGCCCGGGCGGGACGGGGCGCGGGACGGAGGAGACTGCGACGCCGCCGGGGTCGCGGTGGGGTGCGGAGAGCGGGCGGGCGGTTCGGGGCGGACCTTCTCCGCCGACTGCGGCGCGCTCTCCGCCGGTGCGGGCTCGGGCGGGCGGCCCTGCCGCACCGGTGCCGACGCCGCGACGTCCGGGACGGCGAGCGCGGTGCCGCGCAGCGCGTCGCCGACGCCGAACCAGCTCACGGTGGCGCCCGCGACGGTCGTCGCCGTCCACACCGCCGCGAACAGCAGACGTGTTTTCATAATGCGGCGAGTTTCGCACATTC
Organism: Actinomadura flavalba DSM 45200; assembly: GCF_000374305.1. Lineage (GTDB taxonomy): Bacteria > Actinomycetota > Actinomycetes > Streptosporangiales > Streptosporangiaceae > Spirillospora > Spirillospora flavalba. Next base: position 640,225 of record NZ_KB894093.1, read on the forward strand.
CACCCCGACAATTGCGTGGGAGTTCCGATGAGAGTCGCGCTGGCTCGGGTCGCCACGGCCGTGACGGCGATGGTGGCGCTGTCGTTCGTGCTCCCCCTCGGCCTCTTGAACGGGCAGATCGCGCGGGACCGCGCGCTGACGGCCGCCGAGCGGCAGGCGGCGTCGCTCGTGCCGGCGCTCGCGGTGACGACCGACCCGGCCGCGCTGGAGGCCGCGGTCGGCTCGGTCCCGGCGGGCACGGCGGGCACGCTCGCGCTGCATCTGCCGGACGGCGGGCCGATCGGCGTCCCGCGCGCGACCGCCGCCGACCTGGACCGCGCCCGCGACCTGCGGCGCACCTTCACCGTGGAGGCGGGCGACGGGACGGTGCTGCTCCGCCCGGTGCTGCTGGAGGGCGGCCGCGTCGCCGTCGTGGAGGTGCACGTGCCGGACGCCGAGCTGACGCGGGGCGTGGCGCGGTCGTGGACGATCCTCGCGCTGGTCGCGTTCGCGCTGGTGCTGGTGTCGGTGGCGATGGCCGACCGGCTGGCGCTGCGCGTCGTCCGGGCCGCCGACCGCCTCGCGCACGCCGTCACCCGCGTCGGCGGCGGTGAGCTGGGGGCGCGCGTCCGGCCGGGCGGCCCGGCGGAGCTGCGCGCCGCCGGGGAGGCGTTCAACCAGATGGCCGACCGGTTCGCCCGGCTGCTCGCGGCGGAGCGCGAGGCCGCCGCCGACCTGTCGCACCGGTTGCGCACACCGCTCACCGCGCTGCGGCTGAACCTGCACGGGCTGGCCGCCGATCCGTCCGACCCGACCCGGCTCGGCCAGAGCAAGGACGCGCTGGACCGGCTCGAACACGCGGTGGACGAGGTCATCCAGGCGGCGCGCCGACCACCCGAGCGGGCCGGATGCGACGCAGCGCGGGTCGTCCGGGAGCGGCTGGAGTTCTGGTCGGCGCTCGCAGACGACCAGGACCGCCGCTGGGACCTCGCCGTGCCCGGCGGTCCGGCGCCGGTGCCGGTGGCCGGGGACGAGCTGGCCGCCGCCGTGGACGCGCTGCTCGGCAACGTCTTCCGCCACACCCCGCACGGCACGGCGTTCACGGTGACCGTGCACCGGGGCCAGTACTCGACGGGCCTGCTCGTCGGTGACGCCGGGCCGGGCATCGCCGACGTCCCGGCCGCGCTCGCGCGGGGGACGTCCGGTGCCGGATCGACCGGCCTCGGGCTGGACATCGCGCGGCGCCTCGCGGAGGTCACGGGCGGGTCGCTGAAGGTCGGGGCGGCGCCGCTCGGCGGGGCGCAGATCGAACTCTGGCTGCGGACGGCCGCCAAACCCGGGGGCCGCCGCGCCGCCCGCCGCAAATGACGCCGAATAGCCGTTATGAAGGGCTGATGGACTCCTTATGGACTGATTAAGAACCCATTCCGGCCGCGAATTCCGGGTTACCGTTCGGGCATTCCCAACGACCACCCCCGTCCACCTGGGAGTCCGATGAAACCCCGCACCGCCCTCCGCCGCACCGGCTTCGGCCTTCTCGCCCTGGCTCCGGCCGGGGGCCTGGCCCTGGCCGCCGCACCCGCCGACGCGCACGGCTCGATGGAGAACCCGGTGAGCCGCGTGCTCGCCTGCCGCCTGGAGAACCCCGAGTCGCCGACGTCGGCCGCCTGCAAGGCCGCCGTCGCCGCAGGCGGCACCCAGGCGTTCTACGACTGGAACGGCGTGCGGATCGGCAACGCGGACGGCCGGCACCGGCAGCTCATCCCCGACGGCAAGCTGTGCAGCGCCGGCGACCCCGCCTTCCGCGGGCTCGACCTGGCCCGCGCCGACTGGCCGTCCACGGCGCTGACCTCCGGCGCGAGCACGACGTTCCGCTTCAAGGCGACCGCGCAGCACCGGGGCGGCTTCCAGCTCTACATCACCAGGAACGGCTACGACGCGTCCAAGCCGCTCACGTGGTCGGACCTGGAGACGACGCCGTTCCTCACCAAGGCCGATCCGGCCGTCGTCAACGGCGCCTACACGATGCCCGGCACGGTGCCCGCCGGGAAGACGGGCCGCCACCTGATCTACGCGATCTGGCAGCGGACCGACAGCCCCGAGGCGTTCTACTCCTGCTCGGACGTGACGTTCGGCGGCGCCTCCACCGGCGGCGGTGCGGCGCAGCCCGCGCCCGCCAAGCCCGTCGCGACGAAGACGTCCGCGCCGAGGCCGAGCGCCGAGCCGACGAAGGAGCCCTGCGCCCCCGCCGCCGCGCACGCCCACCACGACGACGTCACGCTCAACGCGTCTCCGGCGGCGGGCAGCACGGCCGAGCAGGGCGCCGACCCGTTCGGCACGTTCCTCATCACCGCGACCGCCGGGCTCGCCATGGGCGGCGTCGGCGGGCTGCTGCTGACCGGCCGCCGCCGTCGCGCGGCGGGCCAGCACACCCGTCGCTGACGCCACCCGCCGGGGCGGCCGGACCACCCGGCCGCCCCGGCGGCGACGGCCCGCACGCGCCATTGCCCACGTCAGGATGCCCGCGCTCATGGATGCCTCCTCGAAGTCCCGCCTCCCCGGTCGAAGAGGCACGACTTCAGAATGCACCCGCCTCGCGACTCTCTGTCACCGTCGCGGGGAGGATTTCCCGCACCGCCACCGGTGGCAGATCGTGTCCGCCGAAGGGATGAGTTCGGCGGGTGATCTCCGTCAGAGGTCGATGACGACCTTCACGTCGTCGGGCTCGACCTGGAACGCCTCGGCCGCGCGTTCCAGCGGCAGGCGGCGGGTGATGAGACGCGCCAGCCAGTCCGCGTCGGCCTTGGCCAGGGCGTCGGCCGCGAGCTCGTAGTGCCGCAGGTTCGCGTTCACCGAGCCGAACAGCAGGCCGTTGCGCAGGACGAGGTCGCCGCCGAAGCGGCCGACGTCGATGCCCAGCTCCGACGTACCGGAGGGCAGCCCCGTCAGGCAGACGATGCCCGCGTTGGCCCCCGCAGCCGCGACGTCGTGGATGACGGGCGCGGCGCCGGTCGTCTCGACGACGATGTCGGGCAGCCCGCCCTTGACGGCGTCGCCGACCGTCCCGGAGTGGTAGGTCGCGCCGAGCGCCTTCACCAGCCCGGGCTTGGGGCCCTGGTCGGTGCGGTCCATGACGTGCACGTCCAGCCCCCGCTGGACGCCGAGCAGCGCGGCGAGCAGCCCGATCGGCCCGGCGCCGGTGACGAGCACGCGGCGCGGCGCGAACCAGGAGCGCGCCCCGATGCGCTCGATCTGGTCCCACGCCTTGGCGACGACGGTGGTCGGCTCCATGAGGACGCCGACGTCGGCGAGCGACGGGTCCAGCCGGACGGCGTACTCGGACTCGACCGTCCACTGCTCGGCGCCGTAGCCGTCGAGTTCCTTGATGCCGCGCTCGACGAACTTCCCGTTCCGGCACATGTCGAACTCGCCCCGCTCGCACGCCCCGCACGGTTCGGGGTCGGGGCGCCGGACGACGCCGACGACCAGGTCGCCGGGCGCGAATCCGCTGGTGGGCGGCGCCTCGCGGACGCGGCCGAGCGACTCGTGCCCGAGGACGAGGTCGCGGGCTCCCGGCGGGGCGGTGCCGTAGACCGCGTCGGCGATCTCCCTGTCGGTGCCGCAGACGCCGAGCGCGACGCCGTCCACGAGCAGTTCTCCCGGCCCGTTATGCGGTTCGGGCCGGTCCTCGACGCGGACCGAGCCCGCTTCCCCCGGTGTGACCGTCAACGCACGCATGATCGCCTCCCCTTTCCAGGTGGTTACCCACCGTGACGCGACTTACTACGTGTTTCACGTCATGGGTCGTCATCAGGGTCAATACCGGCGTACAGCATGATGTCGGTCGCGACCATCTGCACCGACACGTACGCGGCGACGGTCAGCGAGTCGGTGCCGCCCGCGTCGCGCTCGCCGAACGGATGCGCGGCCTTCAGCGCCCGCGCGGACGCGGCGCGGTTGCGGGCCGGGTCCGGCCGGGACGGGGCCAGGTCGTCCAGCGCCTCGGCCATCTCCCGCACGACCGGGCCCAGGTGGTGCCGTTCCTCCGGGCTCATCGCCGTCGCCGTGCGGACCAGCGACAGGCAGCTCTCCCCCAGCATGATCAGCCGGTCGATCTTCTCGTCCTCGGCCATCAGCGGCGCCCGATCGCCCCACCGGTTGATCGTCCGGCGCACCGCGTGGTGGCTGACGCGGCGCACGTCACCGAGTTCGGCCAGCGGCGCGGACAGGTCGCCGAGCAGCCGGACGGTCCGCTGCGCGGCCACCTCGCCGTCGCGTTCCAGTTCCCGCGCGGTCTGCCGCAGCATCGTGGTCATCTCCCCGAGCGCCGCCGCCTCCGCGCGGCGCAGCAGCGCCACGAGCCGCACCGGGAACAGGATCTGGCTGAACACCAGCGCGACGCCCGCGCCGATCAGCGCGTCCACGAGCCGCCCGGCGCCGACGCTGTGGCCCCCCGTCGTCACGGTCAGGATCGCGCCCGCGGCGGCCTGGGCGATGACGATCCGCTGCGCGCCGATCGCCACGGCGACCGTCGCCGCCACGGCGACGGCGAACGCCAGCGTCCCGTTCCCGCCGTTGAACAGCGTGGTCGCGAACTCGCCGACGATGATGCCGATGAGGACGCCGCGCAGCAGCCGCAGCGCGTTGGCGCCGCGCTCGCCGCCGGTGGCGTTCAGCGCGACGACGGCGGAGATCGGCGCGAAGAACGGCTCGTGCCCCGTGATGAACCCGCCCGCGACGTACCACGCGAGCGTCGCCGCCGCCGTCGACTGCACGATCGGCCACGCCTGCGCCCGCACCCGCCGCCACGCGGCCCGGACGCCGCGTGCCACCCGGCGTCCGGCACGTCCCGCGATGTCCTGCCCGTCCGGCATCGGCCCTCCCAGGTCAGGTCTCTGCCCTGGTGAAGCCCGCGTCAAGGGTGGCGAACCGGCCGCCGGCCCGGAAACGTGATCATGCTTTACGCGACGTCGCCCGTCCGTTGGGACGGGGGCGGGCATCACCGAGGCGTTCGCATCTTCGCTCGCGTCAGGAGTGTTCCGCCGTGTCCGACAACTTCGTGCTGGACGTCAGCCGCATCCGCGACCAGGTCCGCCAGAAGATGAACGAGGGGCCCGTCACCGAGACCTACGGCCACGACGTGCAGCGCGTCATCGACGTGCTCAACGAGGTCGTCGCGACCGAGGTCGTGTGCTGGCTGCGGTACACGCGGCACGCGATCGTCGCCGCCGGCATCGACCGCGCCCAGGTCGCCGCCGAGTTCACCGAGCACGCCAAGGAGGAGATGAACCACGCCCTGCGCGCCGCCGAACGCGTCAACCAGCTCGGCGGGGCCCCCGCGCTCGACCCGAGCAAGCTCGCCGAACGCTCCCACACCGACTACACGACGCCGCCCGACGACGACCTGGACCAGATGCTCCGGGACAACCTGGAGGCCGAGCGCATCGTCATCGCGATCTACCAGGAGATCGTCCGCTGGCTCGGCGACGGCGACCCCACCACCCGGCGGCTCATCGAGTCGATCCTGGAGGAGGAAGAGGACCACGCCGACGACCTGGTCGACCTGCTCGGCATCTGATCAGCGGCCGGGCCGCGAACGCCGTGCGGAATCCGAGGGCCCCCGCCGCGCGCAGGTCGTACGTGTGCGACGCGACCGTCATGACGTCGGCGGGTGCGAGGCCGAGCCGGCGCGCGAGTCGGGCTTGAAAGCGCCGGTCATCCCGGCGGTGAACACCGAGCAGGCTTTCGGCATGGCGCCGTTCGGGGACGCCTCCGGGCGTCAGGCGAGCGCGGGTTCGACGAGATCGAACGCGCGGGCGGCGTCGGCGGCGACCAGGCGGGCGGTCTCGTCGGCGGAACGGCCCGCCAGGATGTGGTCCTGGATGCGCTGGAACAGGACGCGGTGCACGCCGCCGAGCAAAGTCGCGGTGGTCAGGACGGTGATGTCGTCGGGGGCGGCGCCGGTGGCGTCGGCCAGGGCGCGCGCGAGTTCCGCCTCGCGGCGGTCGTGCAGGACGCGCAGTGCGGCGGTGAGCGTCGGGCTGTCGGCGATCATGCGGGCGAACGGCTCCGGGGCGAATCCGGCGACCGGGTCGCGGGCCTCGACGGCGGCGGCGAAGGCGCGGCGCAGCGCGGCTGGCGCGGATTCGCCCGGCGCGCGCCCGGAGACGACGCGGGCGAGCGAGGCGGCGAACGCGTCCTGGTGGTCGAGCGCCAGGTCTTCCTTGCGGGCGAAGTAGTTGGTGACGGTCTTCTTGGCGACGCGTGCGGCGGCGGCGATCTCGGAGATGGTCGTCGCCTCGAAGCCCTGCTCGACGAAGAGACGGGTGGCGTGGTCGGAGATGGCCTGCCGGGTCTCCTGCTTCTTGGACTCGCGGAGGCCGGGGGGCGTGCTGGTGTCGGTGGTCACAGAAGAATCTTACCCCGAACGTATTTTTACGTTGACACCCCCGTCGTGCGTCGGCTAAATTTACGTCCGTCGCAAGTTTGCGACGGACGAACGAAGGAGCACGCCCTGCGCATCCACCACCTCCCCAGCGCTCGCACCGCCCCCGTGGCCCCGACGTCGACGCCGCCCGTCCCGCGCAACATCCCCCGCCGCCGCGCCTACTGACGCTCCCTCCGCCCGTCCGCACCACCGAAACAGGAGCACTTCGTGCAGTTCACCGCCTCCACCGTCTCCCTCACCGTCGCCGACGTCACCGCGTCGGAGAAGTTCCTCACCACCCACCTCGGCTACACGGTGCAGGCGTCCGCCGACGGCTTCGCCTCGCTCACCCGCCCCGACGCGATGGACATCGTCCTGCTCGCCGTCGGCATCGAGGTTCTCCCGGCCGACCAGCGCGACCGGCACGCCGCCGGGCTGATCCTGGCCTTCACCGTCGCCGAAGGGCTTCAGGACGAGGAGACGCGCCTGCGCGAGGCGGGCGTCCCGATCACGATGCCGCTGCGCGAGGAGCCCTGGGGCGAACGCCTCTTCCAGGTCACCGACCCCAACGGCGTCATCGTCCAGTTCGTCGAGTGGGCGGCCGCCTGACCCACCGACCGGCACCGGGCCCGCGCGTCATGCCGGTGGATCGGCGGCGCGGGTCACGGAGCGATGCGGTCGATGAGGAGGGGGAGGAGGTCCGGGGTGCCGGATTCCTCGATGGTGACGGCGCCGTCCAGGGAGTCCAGGGCGCGGGCGAAGCGGGACGGGTCGTCGGCGTGGAGGGTGAGAACGGGGTCGCCCGCGCGGACGCTGTCGCCGGGCTTGGCGTGGCAGGTGACGCCCGCGCCGAAGGAGACGGGGTCCTCCTTGCGGGCGCGGCCGGCGCCCAGGCGCCAGGCGGCGACGCCCACGCCGTAGGCGTCGAGGCCGGTCAGGACGCCGGACGTCTCGGCCTTCACCACGTGCGTCTCCGCCGCCGTGGGGAGGGCGGCGTCGGGGTCGCCGCCCTGGGCGGTGATCATGCGGCGCCAGACGTCCATGGCCGAGCCGTCGCGCAGCGCGTCCGCCGGGTCCTTGCCCGTGATGCCCGCGCCGTCGAGCATCTCGCGGGCCAGCGCGAGGGTCAGTTCCACGACGTCGGACGGACCGCCGCCCGCCAGCACCTCGACCGACTCCGCGACCTCCAGCGCGTTACCGACCGCGAGGCCCAGCGGACGGTCCATCGCCGTCAGCAGCGCGACCGTGCGCAGGCCGTGGTCGGTGCCGATCGCGACCATCGTCTCGGCCAGTTCGCGCGCCGTGTCCGCCGTCTTCATGAAGGCGCCCGAGCCGACCTTCACGTCCAGGACGAGCGCGCCGGTGCCTTCGGCGATCTTCTTCGACATGATCGACGACGCGATCAGCGGGATCGACTCGACGGTGCCGGTGACGTCGCGCAGCGCGTACAGCTTCCGGTCGGCGGGCGCCAGGCCCGACCCCGCCGCGCAGATCACCGCGCCCGCCGACGCCAGCACGTCCAGCATCTCGGCGTTGCTCAGCGACGCGCGCCAGCCGGGGATCGACTCCAGCTTGTCCAGCGTGCCGCCGGTGTGGCCGAGGCCGCGCCCGGAGAGCTGCGGGACGGCCGCGCCGCAGGCCGCGACCAGCGGCGCCAGCGGCAACGTGATCTTGTCTCCGACGCCGCCGGTGGAGTGCTTGTCGGTCGTCGGACGGTCCAGCGCCGACCACGCCATGCGCTCGCCGGAGCGGAGCATCGCGTCGGTCCAGCGGACGACCTCGTCCCGCGTCATGCCGTTGAGCAGGATCGCCATGGCGAGCGCCGACATCTGCTCCTCCGCGATGGCCTCGCGGGTGTAGGCGTCGATCACCCAGTCGATCTGGCCGGGGCTGAGCGCGCCCCCGTCCCGCTTCACGCGGATGACGTCGATGGCATCCATCTGCGGACTCCCCTCTAGCGTTGGATCAGGTCGTCGGGGCCGAACGCGTCCGGCAGCACCTCCGACATGGGGCGGATGCCGGAAACGGTCTCGATGAGCAGCGGGGCGCCGCCGTGCTCCCACAGGAGCTGGCGGCAGCGCCCGCACGGCATCAGCGGCGCGCCGTCACGGCCCACCACCGACACCGCGACCAGGCGCGGGCGGCCCACGACGTCCGGGCCGTACAGGGCGGACGTCAGCGAGCACTCCGCGCACAGCCCCACGCCGTACGAGGCGTTCTCGACGTTGCAGCCGGTGATGATCCGGCCGTCGTCCACCAGCGCCGCCGCGCCGACCGGGAAGTCCGAGTACGGGGCGTACGCGCGTTCCATGGCGGCCCGCGCCGCGTCGCGCAGCGCGGGCCAGTCGATCTCGTTCGTCATGGGCCTAGCGTGCCTCACCGCGCCGGTAGACCATGCCGTTCGCGGCGGGCATCCGCAGCCGCTGCGACGCCAGCGCGAGCACGAGCAGCGTCGTCAGGTGCGGCGTGAACGACACCAGTTCCCCCGGAACGGTGTCGCTCATCAGGAACCAGACGAACAACCCCACGGCCGCCACGGCGGACAGGGCGGCGCCCACGAACGCGTTGCGCACCGCGCGGCGGTCCAGGTCGGTCGTGACCAGCGGGCGCAGCTTCGTCCCGCGCCGGAGCTGCCAGACGACGACACCGGCGAGCAGGATCGTCAGGAACAGCAGCAGCGCGTGCACCGCCTCGCCGCCGCCGCGCACGTTCATCGCGTCGGTGTAACCGAACAGCAGCGACCCGGCCGCGAGGCCGCCGGGACGCCAGTTGCCGAAGATCATCGCGGCGAGGCCGATGAACCCGCGCCCGCCGGTCTGGCCCGCCTGGTAGAGCGGGGCGGCGACGGTCACCAGGAACGCGCCTCCCAGCCCCGCGAGGGCGCCGGAGATGGTGACGGCCACGTACTTCATCCGGTAGACGGACACGCCGAGCGATTCGGCCGCGTACGGGTCCTCGCCGACGGACCGGACCCGCAGCCCGAACGGCGTCTTCCACAGGATGTAGTACGTCGCCGGGACGAGCAGCAGCGCGACGACCGTCAGCAGCGACAGCCCGTGCGTGAGGCCGCGCAGAATGCCCGCGACGTCCGACACGAAGAACCAGTGGTGCTTCTCCAGCGAACCGAGCAGGTCGGGACTCTTCCACCCGAAGATCTCACCACCTGACAACACGGGCAGGCTGACCGTAGATATCGACTCGATCGGCGGCGACTGCCGGGGGCCGCCGCCCAGCGCCTTGGCCTCGCCGGTGTTGAACAGCAGCCCGGCGAGGAACTGCGTGAGCCCGAGCCCGAGGATGTTGATCGCGACGCCGGACACGATGTGGTCGACGCCGAACGACACGGTCGCGATGGCGTGCAGCAGGCCGCCGAGGGCGCCGCCGATGATGCCCGCGAGGACGCCGATCCACGGTCCCCACTGGTAGCCCGCCCAGGCGCCCGTCCACGTCCCGAGGATCATCATGCCCTCAAGACCGATGTTGATGATCCCGGACCGCTCGGCCCACAGGCCGCCGAGCCCCGCCAGGAAGATCGGCACCGCGAGCCGCAGCGCCGCGCTCGTCGTGCCGGACGACGTGACGTCGTTCGCCCCGTCGATCACCCGGACGAGCGACAGCAGCACCAGCAGCCCGGCGGCGATGATCAGGTAGTGCGGCCAGCGCAGCCGGCGCGTGACCTTGGCGACCGCGCTCACGAGGTCCCCTCCTTCGCGAGGTCGTGGCCGGTGGCCAGCTCGCTCGCCACCGCGCGCTGCTGGGAGCGGATCTCCCAGCGGCGCACCAGCTCGTAGACGATGACGACGGTGAGCACGACGATGCCCTGCATCACACCGACGATCTCCTTGGGCACGTCGACCTCCTGGAGCACGTCGGAGGTCTGGTCCAGGAAGGCGAACAGCAGCGCGGCGAACGCGATGCCGAGCGGGTGGTTGCGGCCGAGCAGCGCCACCGTGATGCCGGTGAAGCCGAGCCCGGCCGGGAAGTTCAGCGAGTACTCGTAGGACGCGCCGAGCAGCTCGGGCATCCCGATCAGGCCCGCGACGGCGCCGGACGCGATCATCGTCACGACGACCATCCGCTTGGCGCTGACGCCGCTGGCCTGCGCCGCCGACGGCGACAGCCCCGAGATCCGCAGGTCGAACCCGAACCGGGTGTGGTTGATGACGACCCAGAACACGACGCCGACGACGATCGCGACGGGCAGCAGCCCGTACACCTGACCGGGCAGGTCGATGCCGAGCGACGACAGGAACCCGTTGAGCGGCCCAACGCGACCCGACTCGGGGATCGCCGCCGTCGCGACGTTGTTGCTGCCCGGACGCTCCTCCGCGAGCCGCTGGTCGTTGAGCAGGTAGGCGATGAGGCCGGTCGCGATCGCGTTCAGCATGATCGTCGACAGCACCTCGCTGACGCCGCGCGTCACCTTGAGGATGCCCGCGATGGCCGCCCACAGGCCGCCGACGAGCATCGCGGCGACGATGACGAGCATCTGCCCGAACGGGGCGGGCAGCACGACGGCGCCGCCGAGCGCGGCGGCGAGCATCGCGGCGAGGCGGTACTGGCCGTCCACGCCGATGTTCAGCAGCCCCATGCGGAAGCCGATGGCGACCGCGACCGCCGACAGGTAGTACCGGGTCGCGCGGTTGAGGATGTCGACGATCGAGTTCTCGGTCGTGCCGTAGTCGATCATGCCCTGGATGGCGCTGATCGGGTCGGCTCCGGTGAGCCGCAGCAGGCCCATCGTGATGAGCAGGGAGATCGCCAGCGCCAGCAGCGGCGCGCCGATCTTGGGCAGCAGGCCGCGCGGCCCGAGGCCGCGCAGGATCGCCTGCCAGGCCGGGGGCTGCGCGGAGGTGTCCTTGGTGTCGGTCATGCGGTGTCCTCGGTCGCGCCGGTCATCGCCGAACCCAGCTCCTCGGGGGTGACGCGCGCCGGATCGACCTCGGCGACGAGCCGGCCGCGCAGGATCACGTGCAGCGTGTCGGACATGCCGATGAGTTCTTCCAGGTCCGCGCTGATCAGCAGCACGGCGAGCCCGGCCGCCCGGGCCTGCCGCAGGTACTCCCAGATCGCCGCCTGCGCGCCGACGTCGATGCCGCGCGTCGGGTGCGCCGCGATGAGCAGCTTGGGCTCGCCCGACATCTCCCGGCCGACGATCAGCTTCTGCTGGTTGCCGCCCGACAGCGCCGAGGCGGGCACGTCGATGCCGGGGGTGCGGACGTCGTACTCCTGGACGATCCGGGTGGTGTCGCGCTTGGCGCCGCGCTTGTCGACCCACGGGCCGCGCACGTTCGGGCGCTCGGTCTGGTGGCCGAGCATCCGGTTCTCCCACAGCGAGCCCTCCAGCACGAGCCCGTGCCGGTGGCGGTCCTCGGGGATGTAGGCGATGCCCGCCTCGCGGCGGCGCCGCGTCGTCCAGTCGGTGATGTCCTCGCCGCCGAACCGGACGAACCCGGCATCGGCCGACACGAGCCCCATCACGGTCTCGATCAGCTCGCTCTGCCCGTTGCCCTCGACGCCCGCCAGCCCGACGATCTCGCCCCGGTGGATGCGCAGCGAGACGTCCTCGACGACGGGACGCCCGCTCGGGGTCAGCACCGTCAGCTTCTCGATCTCCAACTGCACCTCGTCGGTGACCGTGGACTCGCGCAGCTCCGGCGTCGGCAGCTCCGACCCGACCATCAGCTCCGCCAGCCGCCGCGACGTCACCTCCGCCGGGTCGAGGCACGTCGCGACCGTCGTCCCGCGCCGGATCACCGAGATCGCGTCGGCGACCGACAGCACCTCGTCCAGCTTGTGCGAGATGAACAGGACGGTCAGGCCCTCGGCGCGCAGCTCGCGCAGGTTGCCGAACAGCTCGTCGACCTCCTGCGGGACGAGCACGGCGGTCGGCTCGTCCAGGATGAGGACGCGCGCCCCCCGGAACAGCACCTTGAGGATCTCGACGCGCTGCCGCTCACCGACGCCGAGCGTCTCCACGAGCGCGTCCGGCTCGACGTGCAGCCCGTACCGGGCCGACATCTCGGCGATCCGCGCGCGGGCGGCGGCGAAGTCGATCCGGCCGCGGCGGCGCGGTTCGGCGCCCAGGATCACGTTCTCCAGCACGGTCAGGTTGTCGGCCAGCTTGAAGTGCTGGTGGACCATGCCGATGCCGAGCCCGATCGCGTCGGCCGGGCTGCGCAGCGACACGGCGGCGCCGTCGATCTCGATCGAGCCCTCGTCCGGCTGCTGCATCCCGTACAGGATCTTCATCAGCGTGGACTTGCCGGCGCCGTTCTCGCCGCACAGGGCGTGTACTTCGCCGCGCTCGATGGTCAGGTTGATGTCTCGGTTGGCGACAACGCCCGGAAACCGCTTGGTGATCCCGGACAGGCGTACGGCCGGCGCCTCGTCAGGCACGGAAACGCTCCAGGGGTGAAGGGGCGTCGCGCCCGCCCGCGTCCCCCTGCGGGGCGCGCGGACGGGCGCGACAACGGTCCGGTTACTTGGCCGGCACCTGAATCTTGCCGTCGACGATCTGCTTCTTCAGGTCGTCGAGCTGGGTCTTGATGTCGTCCACCTTGCCGCCGGTCGGGGCGTAGCCGACACCGTCGTTGCTCAGGTCGAACTGCTTGGTGCCCGACTTGAACGTGCCGTCGCCGACCGACTTGATGAAGTCGTACACGGCCACGTCCACGCGCTTGAGCATGGAGGTCAGGATCTGCTCCTTGGCCTCGGCCACCGCGGGCTGGTTGTACTGGTCGGAGTCGACGCCGATGGCCCACTTCTTGGCCGCGGCGACGGTCTTGATGACGCCGATGCCCGCGCCACCCGCCGCGTGGTAGATCACGTCGGCGTTCTGGTCGAGCTGGCCCTTGGCGGCCTCGGTGCCGAGGGCGGGGTTCTGGAAGCCCTCGAAGTTCGGCGGCTGGGTCAGGTACTTGGCCGGGAGCACCTTGATGCCCGGCTTGGCCTTCTCCGCACCGGCCTTGTAGCCCGCGTAGAACTTGTGGATCAGCGGGACGTTCACGCCGCCGATGAAGCCGACCGTGCCGGTCTTGCTCTTCAGCGCCGCCGCAGCGCCGACCAGGTAGGAGCCCTGGGCCTCGGCGAAGCAGGCGCCGAGAACGTTGGCGCCCTCGACCTTGCACTGGTCGGCGTCCACCACAAGGAACTTGGTGTTCGGGTAGTCCTTGGCGACCTTGTTGACCGCGTTGGTGTAGGCGAAGCCGACGCCGATGACGACCTGGTAGCCCTTGCCGGCCAGCAGCTTGAGGCGGGCCTCCTTGTCGGCGTCCGGCTCGTCGGGCTTGGCGGAGATGTCCTCGGTCTGGACGTTGAAGTCGGCCTTCGCCTTGTCCAGTCCGGCCGCCGCCGAGTCGTTGAACGACTGGTCGCCGCGCCCGCCGATGTCGAAGGCCAGACCGACCTTGATCGTCTTCTTGTCCCCGCCGTCGTCCCCGCCGGAGGTGGTCTTGGCCCCTCCGCACGCGGACGCGCCGAGCATCAACGCGGCACCCGTCACAGCGACGAGCGTGCTCTTCACTCCCAAGCGCACTCTGCGCTCCTCTCGTTCCCCGCCCACGCGGCAGCGGCGATTCCGGCCACTGGAATCGAAGAGAAGCTACCTTGCCAAAAAAGTAAAAACGCCCAGGATGCACCGAAACGCAACGCGTCCGTTACCAGAGTGGTGTCCAACCCGTCCACACAGGTCAGGCAGGGGTTTCGGACGTGTTGCCACGGTTCATCCCGGGCGTTCCGCGCGGTCAGGCCAGCGGCGCGCCCTCCACCGGCTCGGCGGCCGGGCGGTTGCCGTCCCACAGGGCCGTGAGGGCCGTCGCGGTCAGGACGCGGACGCCGACCGCGATGCACGCCTCGTCCACGTCGAAGTCGCCGCGGTGCAGGTCGTAGTCGTCCGCCGAACCCGGGCGCTTCACGCCCAGCCGGGCCAGCGCGCCCGGAATCGACTCCAGGTACCAGCCGAAGTCCTCGCCGCCCAGGCTCTGCGGCGTCGGCACCGCGCCCTCCTCGCCCAGCACCAGCGCCGCCGCGTCGCGGAACATCTGCACGCTCGTCGCCTCGTTCACCGTCGGCGGGACGCCGCGCGCGTACTCCAGCGACGCCTCCACGTCGTAGGCGGCGGCGACCGACGCCAGCAGCGACTTCATCATCTCCGGCGCCCGGTGCCACGCCTCGTCGTCCAGGCAGCGGACCGTGCCCTCGGCGATGCCGTCGTCGGGGATCGCGTTGGCCACCGACCCCGCCGACACCCGGCCCCACACCAGCGACAGGCTGGAACGCGGGTCGACCCGGCGCGACAGCGCCGCCGGAAGCTCGGTGACGATCTTGGCGAGGGCATAGACGAGATCGGCCGTCAGATGCGGGCGCGCCGTGTGCCCGCCCGGCCCCTTCACCTTCACGTACACCTTGTCGCACGCCGCCGTGATCGCCCCCGTGCGCAGCCCGAGCTGCCCCACCTCGATGCGCGGGTCGCAATGCAGCGCGAACGCCCGGTCGACCCCGACGATGCCGCCCGCCGCCATCACGTCCAGCGCGCCGCCCGGCGTCTCCTCCGCGGGCTGGAACAGCAGCCGCACCCGGCCCGGCAGCAGCCCCGCCGCCGCCTGCTGCGCGAAGAACAGGCCCGCGCCCAGCACCATCGTGGTGTGCACGTCGTGGCCGCACGCGTGCGCGACGCCCGGCACCGTCGAGCGGTACGGGACGTCCTCCTTCTCGTCCTGGAGCGGCAGCGCGTCGATGTCGGCGCGGAGCGCGACCGTGTAGCCGTCCTCGGGGCCGATGTCGCAGAACAGGCCCGTCCCGCCCGGCAGGATCACCGGGTGCAGTCCCACCGCGCGCAGCCGCTCGGCGATGCGCGCCGTCGTGCGGTGCTCGGCGAAGCCCAGCTCGGGATGCATGTGCAGATCCCGGCGGAAACCGATCAGCTCGTCCTCGTGGCGGGCGAGGAAGACGTCGAGCTGCGGTTCCAGCGCCGCAGGCGCCTCGGGCGCCGCGTGCGGTGCGAGACCGGGCATGACGCCGGGTCCTGGATGGGTCATGTGCGCCCCCTGCGCGAGTGCGGGCCCCCACGGCGCCCGCCGGATGGTCGGATCGGGACCGGACCCCTCGTCCGGCTCGGCGGGGCCGTCATGGCGCGGCATGCGCGACCTCCCCGAAGGTGACGAAACGGTCCTGCGCGAGCTCCAGGATCGCCGCGTCGACCACGTGTTCCAGCGTGCCGCCCTCGGCCCGGATCGCGCGCTGCCGCTCGTAGGAGGCCCCCTGGTCGAGGACCTCGCCCGCGATCTTCAGCTCCTCGGCGCAGCCGAGCCGGTCGGCGACCGGTTCCAGCTCACGGATGAGTTCGTAGACCTCGTCGCGCAGCGGGGCCGTGTTCCCCGAGTCGTCGGTGATGACGATCGCGTCGAGCCCGTACCGGGTGGCGCGCCACTTGTTGTCGCGCACGACCCACGCCGCCGGTCGCGGCAGAGTGTAACCGCGGTCGAGCTGCTGCTCGAAGAGCGTGACGAGGCTCTGGCAGAGCGCCGCCGCCATCCCCACCTCACGCAACGTCGGAATCCCGTCGAACATGCGGATCTCGACCGTGCCGAAGTCCGGATGGGGGCGGATGTCCCACCAGACCTCCTTGATGCTGCGGATCGTCCCCGCGCGCAGCAGCGTCTCCATGTAGTCCTCGAAGGCGGGCCAGTCGTCGAGCAGGTGCGGCGGACCGGCGGTCGGAAGCTGCCCGAAGACCACCGCCCGGCTCGACGCGAGCCCCGTGTCGCCGCCGCTCCAGTACGGGCTGGACGCCGTCAGCGCCAGGAAGTGCGGCAGATACCCCGCCAGCGCGTTGACGATCGGGATCGCCTTGTTCGCGTCGGTCACCCCGACGTGGACGTGCACGCCGAACGTCTGGATGCGGCGGGCCAGCCACTGCATGTTCTCGACCAGGTCGGCGTAGCGCTGCATCGGCGCCATCACCGCGTCGCGCCAGTCGCTGATGGGGTGCGCGCCCGTGCAGGCCAGCGCGATGTCCCGGGCGCCCGCGACCGTGCGCAGGGCGCTGAGCGTCGCGGCGAGGTCGCTCTTGGCCTCGCCGACCGTGTCGCTGATCCCGGTGACGATCTCGACGGTGGACTCCATCAGCTCGTGCCGCACTCTGGCGAACGGCGCACCCTCCCCCAGGGCGGGCAGGTCGGCCAGCACCTCGCGCGCGTCCTGCCGCAGGTGCCTGGTCCCGGTGTCGACGAGCTGGAGCTCCCACTCGACGCCCAGCGTCGCGCCACGGGACGGGCTGAAGTCAATGGCCACGGTCCGACCTCCGTCCACAATCCTCGCAGGCCGGTGCGTGGCACGTGACGTGATTCCGTCAGTGGATCTCCCGGCCGCACAAACGCGGGTACGGGCGCGTCCCTCACCACCATTGTGACGGCAGGGACGCCCGGGACCACGGAAACCCCGGCCTTTACCGGTCATTTGGTCCGCTCAGGCGTCGGCGGGCCATGCCCCGTCACCGCGATCGGCCATGTCGGCGGGGGTCGACGCCATCCTATGTGACTAGCCCTCCGCCGCCCCGTCTCGACCTGATCATGGTGTGTTCGTGCGAAGCGGGATAGATCGGCGGTCTGTTCCGTGGGTACGGTTTCCTCCGGACCGCTCGACTGAACCGTTTCGGGGAACCATGGGACACCTTCGCCGCCGCGCCGCCGCACTCGGCGCGCCGCTGGCCGCCTTCTGCCTCGCCGCAGGGCCCGGGGCCGTCGCGGCGTCCGCCGCGCCCGCGGAGCCCGTCGGCGGCGGACGGCTCGGTGAGACCGGGACGATCGTCGAGGCCGTCCCCGGCCTCAAGCCCCTCCCCAAGATCAACGCCAAGTCGTGGGTGATCGCCGACGGTGACACCGGCGACGTCCTCGCCGCCAAGAACCCGCACGGGCAGTACCTGCCCGCCAGCACGCTCAAGACGCTGACGGCCCTCGCCCTCATCCCCAAGCTGGACGCGAACCGCCTGGTGCGGCCGTCGCGGGCGGCGTGCGACGTCGAGGGCACCAAGGTCGGCATGACGCCGAAGATGCAGTACAAGGTGTCCGACCTGTTCCACGCGCTGATGATGATGTCGGCCAACGACGCGGCCGTCACGCTCGCCGAGGCGGCCGGGGGCATGCGGCCCGCGCTCGACCTGATGAACGGCGAGGCGCGGCGCATCAACGCGCGCGACACGCTCGCCGGGTCGCCGAACGGGCTCGACGTCGACCTCGGGCTGACGGTGAAGACGCAGCACACGTCGTCGTACGACCTGGCGCTCATCCACCGCGAGGCGATGCGGAACCCGGCGTACGTCACGTACACGTCCAAGCTGACGCACCCGTTCCCCGCGCCGCCGACGAAGAAGGAGCGCAAGAAGGGCAAGAAGACCGGCGGCTACCCGATCTACACGCACAACCGGATGCTGCCGGGCCAGCGGCACGAGTACGACGGGATGCTCGGCGGCAAGAACGGATACACGATCGCGGCGGGGCAGACGTTCGTCGCGTCGGCCAAGCGCGGCGACAAGACGATCATCATCGCGCTGATGAAGGCGGACCTGCCGCCGTCGCCCTACGCCGCCAAGCTCCTGAACTGGGGCTTCGCCGCCGCCGGGACGGCCAAGCCGGTCGGCGTCCTCGTCCCGCCCGGCTCCCTGGAGCGCAAGGTCTCCCACCCCTCCGCCGGACTCCTCCCCCCGGCCCTCGCCGCCCGCGACGGCTCCCGCGAATGGTGGCTCATCGGCGGCGGCGCCACCGGCGTGGCCCTGGCCGGCGGCGCCCTCACCCTCGTCCTCCGCCGCCGCAACCCCACCGACGACGCCTAGACCTTCACCACCCCGACCCGCGGCCCGCACAGCATCCTCAGATCATCGGGATCGGACGTGAGCACGGTGACGGGTCCGGGTGCCGCCAGTGCGGTCGCCGCCACGAGCGCGTCGAGCGCATGCCTGTGACCGTGGACGCGCGCGTCCCGCAACAGCGCCGACGCCCGCCGCGCGATCTCCGTGCCCACCGGCTCGACCACGAGCCGGGAGAGCGTCCACTCCAGCGCCGCCCGGTCGAGCTTGGGATGCACGACCTCGACGAGGGTCACCGCACTCGTGACGACGCGCAAGTCGTCCGCTTGCGCCAGAGCGAGCCACGCGGTCAGTTCGCGATCACGCCCGACCGCCTTGGCCAGCCCTTCCGAGTCGAGGACGAGGGTGCCGCCGGTCGCCGCCGCGCGACGCGTCACGCCGCGTCCGTGCGCGCCGCGGCCAGCGCCGCACGCCGCGCCGCGACCTCCTCCTCGGTGATCGGGCCGTGCTCCGCCTCGGCCGCCTCGACCAGCTCCCGCAACGCGTCCCGTTCGAGCTGCCGCTTCACGGCCGCCGTCACGTACGCGGAAAGACCCGCCCCGCCGCCGCGCGTCCGCGCCTCTTCGGCAATGTCACGCGGCAGGGTGACCGAGTACTTACGCGTCGGTTCGCTCATCTGATTATGCTACCGCAGGTGGCATGAAACGGTGAGGTACGTGTCGCGAAGGAGTGCGGTCAGGAACCGGCGGTTGCGGGTTTGGTGTCGTCCTGCGGTTGGGGTTCGGCCGGGAGGGCGCTGACCGCCTGGGCCGTTTCCGGGGGGACGGGGCGGTCGGTGTCGGCGCGCAGGACCTCGGTGCGGGTGGAGGTCCAGGCGGCGGCGTACAAAATGTAGCGGGAGACGAAGTTGATCCAGACGACGAGCCCGATCAGGACCGCGAAGCCCGCGTAGACCGGATTGGCCGTCGTACCCGCCAGCAGCAGCGACGCGATCTGCTTCAGGATCTCGAAGCCGATCGCGCCGAACAGCGCGCCGCGCAGAATGCTGCGCCAGGACGCGCGGGTGCCCGAGAGGCGGGCGAAGAACATCAGGAAGATCAGCGTGTCGAAGAAGATCGCGACCGCGAGCGACAGGCCCCGCAGCAGCGTGCCGAGGCCGGTGACGTGGTCAAGGCCGACGAACGACAGCGCCGCGTGCGTCGCCGTGCCCGCCAGCGCCGACACCGCGACGCTCAGCATCAGCATGACGCCGAGGTAGAGCAGGACGCCCGCGTCGATCAGCTTGTTGACGACGAAGTTGCGCTCCGGCTTCGGGGGGTTCCCCCACATCTCACGCAGCGACTCGCGCAGCACCTGCACCCAGCCCAGGCCCGTGAACAGCAGACCGGCGAGGCCGATGAGGCCGGCGGCCGTCCGCGACTGGGCGATCTGCTCGACCTGGATCTGGTCGGCCAGTCCCGGCAGCAGCGAGTTGATCGCGTCGAGGAAGAGGTCGCGGGCGCTCTGGCTGACGAAGACCAGGTAGCCGAGCAGCGCGTACGCCAGCGCCAGGATCGGGAAGAACGAGAGGAAGCCGTAGTTCGTGAGGGCGGCGGCGAGCCGGTCGCCGCGTTTGTCCTGGTAACGGGTGTAGGAGCGGAAGAGATGGTCGACGGGACCGAACCGCGCCCGGACCCGCGCCAGCAGGTCTTTCGCGGACTGCGTCATGCTCTGCGCCTTGTCGCGCGTTTTGTCGATCACCTGCGGCATGTACGCGGCGTACCCACTTGAAAGCGCTCGATGTCAGCGCGGATCGCCGAACGCGAAACGGTCGCGCGGACGCCACACCGCGTCGGCGCCGTGCTCGTAGAGCGCGTAGCCGCCGACCTCGAAGTCGGCGCGGTAGTCGGCGAGATCCTTGAAGGCACGATCCATCACGTCGTCGGGAAGATGGTGCGCGACCGTCACGTGCGGGTGGTAGGGGAACGACAGCTCCCGCTCCAGCGGCCCCTCCAGGACGCGGCGCTGAAGCCGCTCGCAGTGCCCGATCCCGTCGGCGAGCGCCACGAACACCACCGGCGACACCGGACGGAACGTGCCGGTGCCGCGCAGCCGGATGGCGAACCGCCGCTCGGACGCGGCGACGTCCGCCAGGTGCCGGGTGATGTCCGGCAGGGACGCCTCGGCCACCTCCGTCGGCGGCAGCAGCGTGATGTGCGTGGGGATCGCCGTCGCCAGCGGGTCACCGAGCGCCGAGCGGACCCGCTGGAGGAAACCCCCGTACGGGTCGGGGATGGGGATCGCCACGCCGATCGTGCGGCAGCCGGGCGGCGGCCCGCCGGGGCGGGTGGACGCGGCGCGCGGCGATCCCGGTTCGCATGGTGCTCCCCCCGTCACGTCCGCCCCCCTCAGCGTTCACCTGCCCGGCCGCGCCGCCCGTCCCGCCGCCCTTTCAGCGGCCCCGCGCCACGAAGCCGACGCGGTCGCGCACGACCTCCATCGTCCGGGCCGCGACGGCGCCCGCCCGCTCGGCGCCGACGGCGAGCAGCCGGTCGAGCTGTTCCTCGTCGGCCAGGAGCCGGTGGGTCCGTTCCCGGATCGGCGTGAACGTGTCGGCGACGAGCGCGGCGAGGTCCTTCTTGAAGGTGCCGTACCCGCTTCCGGCGTATTTGCGCTCGACCTCGTCGTAGGAGATGCCCTCCAACGACGCATAGATGCGGACAAGGTTGGAGATTCCGGGCTTTTCGGTCTCGTCGTAGCGGACGTCGGAGCCCGTGTCGGTGACCGCGCGCATGAACTTCTTGCGCAGCGGGCCGGGCTCCTCCAGGACCTCCACGATGCCCTGCGGCGAGGAGGACGACTTGCTCATCTTCGCCGTCGGCTCCTGAAGGTCGGTGATCTTGGCCGCGTCCTTCGGGATGAACGCCTCCGGTACCGCGAACGTCTCGCCGAACCGGTGGTTGAAGCGCTGCGCGAGCGTGCGGGTCAGCTCCAGGTGCTGGCGCTGGTCCTCCCCGACGGGGACCTCTAGCGCGCCGCCGTGGCCGGGGGTGTAGAGCAGGATGTCGGCGGCCATGAGCACCGGATAGGTGAACAGCCCGACCGTCGTGGCGGACGAGCCGTACTTGGTGGACTTGTCCTTGAACTGCGTCATCCGTCCGGCCTCGCCGAACCCGGTGAGGCAGCCCAGCACCCACGCCAGCTCGGCGTGCTCGGGCACGTGACTCTGCACGAAAAGCGTCGACACGTCCTGGTCGAGGCCCATCGCCAGGCACTGCGCCGCCGCGACGCGGCTGCGCCGCCGCAGGGCCCTCGGGTCGTGCTCGACCGTGATCGCGTGCAGGTCGACGACGCAGTAGAAGGCGTCGTGCGTCTCCTGCATGGCCACCCACTGGCGGACCGCGCCCAGGTAGTTCCCGAGGTGGAACGAGTCGCCGGTGGGCTGGATGCCGGAGAGGACGCGCGGTAGCGTGCTTCCGGACGGTGTTTCGGACATGTCCACGGGTCGATTCTCTCAGGCCCCGTTCCGGACGGCGCCGCCGCGTGACCGCGAACGGCGGACGACACCGGCCGCACGAGGACGGTGGGCGTGCGATCGGCACGTGGCGACCCGCGTCCCGGCCGAGGCGGTGACCGGCGGACCCTGCGGTGCCACGCGTCTTCCGGGTCATCCTATTCACCGTCCCAGCGCCCCTCCGATCGGTTTTCCACAGGCTGCGGCGTGCGCCGCGCGGGGTGGGCGTGCCGCGCTAGCCTGGGGCGTTCGCAGGCGTCGGGGTGGGAGGTCGGGTCGTGAAGCTGCTCGTCACGGGCGGAGCGGGATACATCGGCAGTGTCGTCGCGGCGCGGTTGCTGGGGGCCGGGCACGAGGTCGTCGTACTGGACGACCTGTCCACCGGCCACGCCGACGCCGTGCCGGGCGGGGCGACGTTCGTGCGCGGCACGCTGCGCGAGGCCGCCGCCGAGGTGCTCACCGGCGCCGGATTCGACGCGGTGCTGCACTTCGCCGCCAAGTCGCTCGTCGGCGAGTCCGTCGAGAAGCCCGGCCTGTACTGGGACAAGAACCTCGGTGAGACCCTCGCCCTGCTCGACGCCATGCGCGGCGCGGGCGTCGGCCGCATCGTGTTCTCCTCCACCGCCGCCACCTACGGCGAGCCGGAGTCCACGCCCATCCTGGAGACCGACCCGACGCGCCCCACCAACCCCTACGGCGCGTCCAAGCTCGCGATCGACGCGGCGCTCACCGAGTTCGCCCGGCTTTACGGGCTCGGCGCGGTGTCACTGCGGTACTTCAACGTCGCGGGCGCGCTGCTGGAGGAGGGCATCGCCCTCGGCGAGCGGCACACCGTGGAGACGCACCTCGTCCCGAACGTGCTGAAGGTCGCGCTCGGCGAGCGCGAGGCCGTGCAGCTCTTCGGCGACGACTACCCCACCCCGGACGGCACCTGCGTCCGCGACTACATCCACGTCGTCGACCTCGCGCACGCGCACCTGCTCGCGCTCGACGCGTGCGCGGCCGGCGCCCACCAGATCTTCAACCTGGGCAGCGGCACCGGGTACTCGGTGCACGAGGTCGTCGCGGTGTGCCGCGAGGTCACCGGCCACGCGATCCCCGCCGAGATGCGCGGCCGCCGCCCCGGCGACCCGGCCGTCCTCGTCGCCTCCTCCGACAGGATTCGCTCCGCCCTGGGCTGGAAGCCCGAACGCGACCTGCACCGCATGGTCGCCGACGCCTGGAGCTTCGCCACGCGATGACCGCCGCCTGGCGCGTCCCGGGCCGCCTCACCCTCCTGGGCGACCCGTCCACCCTCGCCCTCACCGTCACGATCCCCGGCACCCTCACCGTCGAGGCCACGCCGCGAGCCGACGACGCCCTGGAGATCGACCACAACGGCACCGTCACCACCATCGACCTCACCCCGCCCGACGCGCACACACCCACCACCGACCGCCAGAACACGGGCAACGCCGACAGCCGACCGGGACGCCCACTCCGGCCGACCCCGCGCACAACCGAAGGCCAGAACGCACGCCGCAGCGGCAGCCGACCGAGACGCTGGCTCCGGCCCACCCCGCGCACAACCAAAGGCCAGGACGCACGCCGCGTCGGCGGCGGACTGGGGCGCTGGCTCCGGCCCACCCCGCGCACCGCACACACAACCGGCACCGAGACACCCGCCATCGGCGGTCAGGCCGCAGGCCGCGTCGGTGGCCGACTGGGCTGGTGGCGTCGGAGACGCCGGGACGCCGGAACGGTGATCGTCCCGTGGGCGGCGGACGTCGCCGAGATCGCCCGGCGGCTCGGAGCGGGCGGCGGGACGATCACGGTGCGCGGCGAGTGCGTGGGCGCCGACGCGGCGCTGACGACCGGAGTGGCGCTCGTACTACGCGATCTGTATCGACCCGACTGGACGACAGCAGAACTGGCACGCCACGTGCCCGACACGTCCGTCCTGGACGCCGTCGAGGGACACGCCCGCCTCGTGCGAGAGGGCCGAACAACCGGCCCCCCACTCCCCTTCGACCTCGCCACCGCCGACCTCACCGCCCTGCTCGTCGACACCGGCTCACCGCTCCAGGGTGGGCGGGCTGGGGGCGATGGTGCGCGGGACGGGGCTGAGCGCGAGCGTGCTGCTGCGGTTCTGGGGGTGGCCCGTCTTGGTGATGTGGAGGATCTTGCGGCGGCGCTGGCTCGGTTGCGCGAGCCTCGGCTGCGCGGACGTCTTCAGCACGCGGTCACCGAGAAGCATCGGGTGGAGGCGGCGGCGGGGCTGTTGCGAGCGGGTGCGCTCGCCGAGTTCGGCGCGATGCTCAACGCGTCGCAGCTCTCCCTGCGCGACCAGGAACGCGCCTCCTGGCCGGACGCCGACGCCGCCGTCAACGCCGCCGTCCACGCGGGCGCACGCGGCGCCCGGATCACCGACGGCCGCGTCCTGCTTCTCGTCCCCGCCGCCCGCGCGGACGCCGTGCGAGACACCGTCACCCGCGCCGTCCCCCGGGCGACACTCACTCCCCTGACACCGACCGGGCCACCGACGCCCGCCTGACCGCTCCGCGACGCCGCAGTATCGCTACGCCTCGCCGTTCCCCGCGCCCGCCACCGACGCCCGTGTGACCGCCCAGCGACGCCGCAGGTCGCTACGCCTCGCCGTTCCCCGTGCCCGCCACCGACGCCCGTGTGACCGCCCCGCGACGCCGCAGGTCGCTACGCCTCGCCCGTTCCCCCGCTCGCGACCGACGCCCGCCTGACCGCCTCCGCCGCGCCGCAGTATCGCTACGCCTCGCCGTTCCCTCACGCCCGCCACCGACGCCCGTGTGACCGTCTCCGCCACGCTGCGGTCTCGCTACGTCAGTGATGTGCTGGGCCTGCGATGGTGTTCCCGGTGCGTGCCCGGCCGCTGCGCACGGACGGCGGCGGTTCGGGGGCGTGGAATGGGACCTCCTCGTCAGGAGCCGGGGGAGTTCGTCGCGTGTTCGCCGTTCTCCGCGGCTGCCGTCGCGAGGTTGAGTGCGAGTTCGCGCAGGTCGCGTGGGCGGAGGACCTGGGCGCAGCCCGGCACCGGCACGTGCAGTGGCGCGGTCCACCGCGCGGGGATCGCGGCCTCGCCGTAGATCGCACCGGCGAGCCCGCCGGTCACCGCCGCGACGGTGTCGGTGTCGCCGCCGAGGTCCACGGCCGCGCGAAGGGCGTCCTCGAAGGAGCGGGTCGTCCTGACCGCCCACACGGCCGACGCCAGGCACGGCCAGACGGCCCCGTTGAACTCCGTCGCGTCGTCGGGATGCCAGCGCGGGTCGAGGATCGCGGCGTACCTGGCGCGGTGGGCGGGGTGCACGCGGGTCAGCACGTCGGGGAGGGCCGCCAGCGGGTCGGCGCCGTCGAGGGCGACCCGGACCAGGTCGTGGAAGATCGCGGTGCCCTCCCCCGCCGCCGGATCGCCGTGCGTCAGCGCGGCGATCCGGTGCGCCGCCTGCTGGTGGCCCGGCTGCCGCCGGGCGCGAAGTACACCGCCGCCGTCGAGGCCCGCATGAGGGAGCCGTTTCCCGCAGCGCGCCCGCTCGTCCGGAAGTGCCGGGGCGCGGCCAGGTCCCACGGGTCGCCGCTGTTGAGGACGGTCTCGGTCTGGATGCCGATGTCCTTGGGCTCGGCCGCCGCCCACCGCTGGAACCGGGCGAACATGTCCGGCAGGTCGAGTCCGCCGCGCTCCAGCAGCGACGTCGCCACCAGGACCGCCATCTGCGTGTCGTCGGTGGCCTCGCCGGTGTCCCAGCCGCCGCCGGCGCGCATCTCGTCCCCGTGGCCGGGCGGGTATCCCGTGGAGAAGGCGCCCGCGGCGCCGAACTCGAACGGCGCTCCGAGCGCGTCTCCGACCGCCGCGCCGAGCACCGTCCCGACGACGCGCGACCTGCGGCCGGTGGACGTCAACGGGTGTCCAGTGCGGCGGTGATCTCGTCGCGGAGGGTGGTCGCCTCGGCGGCGGCGAGCTGGTCGTCCAGGGCGAGGAAGCCCCGGACGGCGGACTCCGCGAAGCCCAGGGCCTCGGCGGGGCGGGAGGCGCGGGAGAAGAGGCGCGCCGTGTCGAAGTCGAGGACGGCCGTCTCCCAGGTCACGGCGCGGATGTCGTCGTCGGGGAGGTCTGCGAGGGCGGCGCGGGCGTCGTCCAGGCCGGTGACGGCGCCGTCCTCGTCGCCGGACCACCAGCGGCACAGCGCCGCCTGGCGGCGGGTGCGGACGACGGCGAAGGGCTCACCGGCGAGGGCGTAGGTCTCGGCGGCGGCGACGAAGCGGACGGCGGCGTCCTCGTCGCGGTCGTGTGCGGTGAGGGCTTCGGCCGACTCCTCCAGGAAGTGCGCCGCCGGGAGCGTGTCACCCGCCGCGCGGGCCAGTTCTGCGAGGTCGGCGAACGCCTCGGCGGCCTCGCGTTCGCGCAGTTCCTTGCGCGCGTAGGCGATGACGAGGCGGCAGCGGCGGTCGGCGTCCGGATCGTCCAGGTCGGGGACGCCGGCCAGGGCCTCTTCCGCGACCTCGGCCGCTTCCAGCGCGCGGCCCGCCTCCAGGTAGGCGGCGGCCAGGTCGATCCGCGCGTAGGTGGCCTGCCAGGGGTCACCGAGCGCGGCGAACGCGGCGACGGCCTCCCCCAGGTCGGCGGCGGCGTCCGCCGGGCGGCCCCGGCGCAGCAGCAGGCCGCCGCGTTCGGCGTGCGCGAGGGCGGCGAACCCGGCGAGGATGTGCCGCCCGAAGGTCACCGCGTCGTCCAGCGCGTCCAGTGCCTCATCGAGCAGCGCTTCCGCGCGCTCGGTGTCCGGAGGGTCGGTGTCGTCCGCGTCCTCGCCGCCGTGCGCGGCGCGGCCGAGGTCGTCCTGCGCGAGGTGCGTGAGCGCCCGCGCGAGCAGCAGGCCGGGTTCGGCGCGCAGCGGCTCGGCGCCGGACGCGCGGGCCGCCGTCAGCGACGCGCGCAGCGCCGCCGCGCCGTCCTCGACGCGCCCCTCACCGAGCAGCAGCCGCCCGCGCAGCAGTTCGGCGGCGGCGACGTCGCGTTCGTCGGCGGGGACGGCCGCCCCCAGCACGAGCGACGCCTCCGGGGCACGCTCCTGTTCGATCAGGAACTCCGCCAGCCGCAGCCGGGCCGTGAGGGCGCGGCGCCGGTCGGCGGCGTGTGCGTCGAGCCAGGCGAGCGTCTCGGTGAGCAGGGTCTCGGCCTCGGCCGGACGCCCGGACCGCGCGTGCAGCAGGCCGAGCCGGCTGCGGACGGTCGCGGCGCGTTCGGGCTCGTCGCAGCCGTCCAGCTCGTCCGCCGCGCGCCGCCACATCTCGGCGGTCTCGCCGGGCCGCCCGGCCATGAGCCGTTCCAGGCCCGTGCCCTCCAGGCGCCGCGCGCGCCGCACCGGCGACGGTTCGGTACCGGCCGTCAGCTCGTCGAACCGCGCCCACGCGGCGACGGCCCGCGCCGGGTCGCCGTCGCGCCACGCCCGCTCGGCGCCGTCGAGGGCCGCGTCCGGGTCGGTGATCGGCTCAGGCGCGGGCGGGACGACCGGGGCGGGCCGCACGGGCGCGGTCAGCGGCACGTGTTCCGCTCCGGGAGCGGTCTCCAGCCGGGCCCGCGTCCGGGCGGACTGTTCGCCGGTGCCGTTGCGGGCGTCGAACCGCGCCGCCAGCGCCAGTGCCCGCTCGGCCAGGACGGGGTGCAGTTCGGCCACGGTCGTGCCGCCGAGTTCGCGGTCGCCGTGCCCGGCCTCGTCGATCCGGCGCAGCAGGGCCGCCGCCGCGGCGGAGAAGGACATCTCGGCGTGCGGGCTCGGCGGGTGCTCCAGCCGGTCCAGATGACGGGCGACGATCTCCAGGCCGCGCGCCTCGTTCCCGCTGCGCAGGCAGAACAGGACGTGCTCGTCGATCGAGGAGAAACCGCCCGACTGCGTGCGCAGCGCCCGGTACGCCCGCAGATGCGCGCTACGCGCCTCCTCGCGGAGGCCCAGCCGCGTGTACGCGGGCAGCAGCGCCGTCAGCAGGCCCTGCGGCTGCTCCGTGCAGGGCGGCTCGTCCTCCAGGTAGGGGGCGGCCAGCGCCAGCGCCTCCCGGTCGTGACCGCGCCAGATCAGGTGGGCGACCTTGCCGCTCGGGTCGCAGCCCGCGCAGTCGGACAGGTCGTCGTGCGGCGCCGCGCTCCACAGCCCGAACCAGTGGTCGGCGGCGTCGGCGTCACCGAGATGCCGGGCGACGCGCGCGCGCCGCGAGTACACCGCGTGCAGGCCGTGCCCGCCGTCGCGATAGCGGCGCTCCATGTCGTCCAGGACCGCGTACGTGCGGTCGAGCGGGACCTCGGGGAACAGCGTCAGCGACGTGGAGATCCACTTGAACTGCCACAGCAGCCGGTGCTCGGCGTCGCCGTCGAGGTCGCCGGGCGCCCGGTCGAAGTCGGCCAGGGCGCGGCTGAACGTGGTGAACGTCTTGATCGGCTCGCCGCCGAACTGGTACGCGGTGCCCAGCTCCATCCGGACGTTGAACGCCAGCGAGGCGTCGCCGTGCTGCTCGGCGTGCCGCAACGCCTCCTCGACCAGCAGCGAGCGCGCCTCACCGTACGCCAGCGCGCCGGCGCGCCCCATCAGCTCGTACACGTGCTCGACACTCATCGCTCATCCTCCGGGGTGTGGACGGCCCAATCGAGCAGGCCGAGGAACGCGCGGTTCAGGACGGCGGTGTCGGCGGGCCGCAGCGGGTGGTGGCCGAGGAGGAGCGCCTGTCCATAGAGGGCTTGGACGGCCGGTTCGAGCGGTCCGTCCGGGGTGAGGGCGGTGATGCGCCGGGTCAGCGGGTTGCGGTGGTTCAGGACGAGCTGGGGCCGTTCGTCGGGGACGGCGCCGCGCAGCGCGCCGAGGACGTCGGCCCAGAGCGGGTCGGCGCCGTCGCGGGCCTCCTCCAGGTCGGCGCGGTGCTGCGCGTCGCGGCTGGTGAGGTACAGGGCGGGCAGCGAGGCCGGGTCGAACGAGCGGACGACGACCTCGCAGGCGAGCGGTTCCAGGACGCGGGACGCCGCCTCCAGGAACGGCCGCAGCTCCAGTTCGTCCGACGAGGGCAGCGCGCCGAGGCGGGTGGACAGCTCGGCCGCGTCCAGCGGGCGCGGGGCGTCGGGGTCGGTGGCGCGCAGCCGCTCCAGGATCTCGGCGTCGTGCACGTAGCCGCCGTTGACGAGCCCGACGCCCTGCGCCGCCGACACCGCCGACAGCCGCCGGAACTCCTCCACGCTCGCGGTGTACCGGGCGCCGGGGTGCCGCCGCCGGAACTCGCTCAGCGGCATCGGGCCCGCGGACGTCTCGTACTCCAGGAGCCGGTCGACGACGGCGAGCATCGCGTCGTCGGTGACGGCCATCGCCTTCACGCCGAGGTGGTGCAGCCGCAGGAACCCGCGCATGCGGGACGGGTCGGTCTCGGCGAGGCGCACCAGCCACTGCCGTACCTGGTCACCGAGGGCCGTCCGGGTCGCTTCGAGCAGATCGTCCTCGTAGAGCGCCTCGCGGGACGCGGTCGGCCGCAGCTCGCCCGCGTCGATCACGCACCGGACGAAGAACGCCCACTCGGGCAGCAGCCCCTCGACGTTCTCGGCGAGCAGCATCCGTTTGAGGTAGACGCGGTGCGCCCGCCGCGCGCCCGGCGTGACCTCACGGGGGAGGACGAACGCGACGCCGTTCAGCCCCGCCTCCGGGACGTCCAGGTCGATCACGTCGAACGGCGCGAACCCGTACACGTCGCGGCAGTACTCCTCCAGCGCGCGGCGGCGCCGCGCCGGATCGGGGTGGGACGCCCGCCACGGCGGCCCGCCCCCGGTGACGGGTTCGCCGTCCACCGTGACCTCGACGGGCAGCAGCGACGCGAACGTGCCCGCCAGTTCCCGCACGACCGGCGGCGACAGCAGTTCCCCCGAGCCGGGACGCGCCCGCAGCGTCACCGTGGTGCCGGGAGCGTCGCGTTCGCCGGGTTCGACCGCGTAGCCGCCGTCGGCGTGGCCCGTCCACCGGACGGCCGGGGCGCCGGACGCCGAACGCGTCACGACCTCGATCTCGTCGGCCACGAGGAACGCCGACAGCAGGCCGATGCCGAACTGGCCGAGGAAGTCGTGCCGGGCGAAGCCCAGCTCGTCGCGCTTGCCGGAGCGGCCGATCGTCGCCAGCAGCCGGTGCACCTCCTCCTCGGTGAGGCCGATGCCGTCGTCGCTGACGCGCAGCACCCCGCCGGACGTCTCCACCCGGACGTGGCCGTCGCCGCCGCGCGCGGTGATCGCGTCGACGGCGTTCTGGAGCAGTTCGCGCAGGTAGACGCGCGGACTGGAGTACAGGTGACGGCTGAGCAGGTCGACCACGCCCCGCAGATCGACCTGGAACGTCCGTTCCTCCATCACGCGCCTCCCCCGAAAACCCGACGGCGGCAGCCTAGCGACGGCCACCGACAGTCCGCCGAGGTTATTCAACCCGCCATGACAAAGCCCCCGCGCTGGAAGGAACCAGGCGGGGGCGTTGGCGTGCGGATCAGATCAGGCCGAGCTTGCGGACCGCGTCGCGCTCCTCGGACAGCTCCGCCACCGACGCGTCGATGCGGGCGCGCGAGAAGTCGTCGATGTCCAGGCCCTGGACGATCTCCCACTCGCCGTTCCGGGTGGTGACCGGGAAGGACGAGATGAGGCCCTCGGGCACGCCGTAGGAGCCGTCGGACACCACGGCCATCGACGTCCAGTCGTCCGCCGCCGTGCCGTTCACCCAGGTGTGCACGTGGTCGATCGCGGCGGACGCGGCCGAGGCGGCCGACGACGCGCCCCGCGCCTCAATGATCGCGGCGCCGCGCTTGGCGACGGTCGGGATGAAGTCGTTCTCCAGCCACGCCTGGTCGTTCACCGTCGCGGCGGCGTTCTTGCCGGCGATCTCCGCGTGGAAGATGTCCGGGTACTGCGTCGCGGAGTGGTTGCCCCAGATCGTCAGCTTCTTGATGTCCGAGACGGACACGCCGGCCTTCTTCGAGAGCTGCGCGAGCGCGCGGTTGTGGTCGAGGCGGGTCATCGCGGTGAAGCGCCCGGCCGGGACGTCCGGCGCGTGCTGCTGCGCGATGAGCGCGTTGGTGTTGGCCGGGTTGCCGACGACGAGGATCTTGACGTCGTCGGCCGCGCCCGCGTTGATGGCCTCGCCCTGCGGCTTGAAGATGCCGCCGTTGGCCTCCAGCAGGTCGCCGCGCTCCATGCCCTTCGTGCGCGGGCGGGCGCCGACGAGCAGCGCGACGTTGGTGCCCTCGAACGCCTTGACGGCGTCGTCGAAGATGTCGATGCCGGACAGCAGCGGGAACGCGCAGTCGTCCAGTTCCATCGCGGTGCCCTGCGCGGCCTTGACGGCCTGCGGGATCTCCAGCAGCCGCAGCCGCACGGGTACGTCCGGGCCGAGCAGGGCGCCGGACGCGATGCGGAACAGCAGCGCGTAGCCGATCTGGCCCGCGGCGCCGGTGACGGTGACGTTGACTGGGGTGCGCGTCATTGCCTGTTTCATCTCCTCGCCCGAGCGGGCATGCGGCGGTTCGTGTCGGCGAAGATCGAGTCTCTCGCCGTCAAGATATCTGCGGCCAGGCTATCGCGCGCGGGCTCCGGGCTCGCGCCCAGGTGCGCGCGGGAACGACGAAGGCCGCCCCGGGATCACCGGGACGGCCCGCGCACACGTGCCGCTAGGCGTTGACCTTCTTCTGGAGGTTGGTGTCCAGCGCCTCCAGGAACTCCTGGGTGGTCAGCCAGGGGGTGTCCCGCGAGACGAGCAGCGCGAGGTCCTTGGTCATCTGGCCGCCCTCGACCGTCTCGACGCAGACGTTCTCCAGCGTGCGGGCGAAGTTGATCAGCTCGGGGGTGTTGTCGAGCTTGCCGCGGTGCTCCAGGCCCCGGGTCCACGCGAAGATCGACGCGATGGGGTTCGTGGAGGTGGGCTTGCCCTGCTGGTGCTGCCGGTAGTGGCGGGTCACCGTGCCGTGCGCGGCCTCGGCCTCGACGGTCCTGCCGTCGGGGGTCATGAGGACCGACGTCATCAGGCCCAGCGAGCCGAAGCCCTGCGCCAGGGTGTCGGACTGGACGTCGCCGTCGTAGTTCTTGGCCGCCCAGACGAAGCCGCCCTCCCACTTGAGCGCGGCGGCGACCATGTCGTCGATCAGCCGGTGCTCGTAGGTGAGGCCCTTGGCGTCGAAGTCGGCCTTGAACTCGGCGTCGAAGATCTCGGCGAAGATGTCCTTGAAGCGGCCGTCGTACGCCTTCATGATCGTGTTCTTCGTGGACAGGTACAGCGGCATCTCGCGGTCGAGCGCGTACCGCATCGTCGTCCGGGCGAAGTCGCGGATCGAGTCGTCGTAGTTGTACATCCCCATCGCGACGCCGCCGCCGGGGAAGTTCGCGATCTCGAACTCCATCGGCTCGGAGCCGTCCTCGGGCGTGTAGGTGATCGTCACCTGGCCCGGGCCCGGCACGACGAAGTCGGTCGCGCGGTACTGGTCGCCGTGGGCGTGGCGGCCGATGATGATCGGCTTCGTCCAGCCCGGGACCAGGCGCGGGATGTTGCGGGCGATGATCGGCTCGCGGAAGACGACGCCGCCGAGGATGTTGCGGATCGTCCCGTTGGGGGACCGCCACATCTTCTTCAGGCCGAACTCTTCGACGCGCGCCTCGTCGGGGGTGATGGTCGCGCACTTGACGCCGACGCCGTGCTCCTTGATGGCGTTGGCGGCGTCCACGGTGACCTGGTCGTCCGTGGCGTCGCGGTGCTCCATCCCGAGGTCGTAGTACTTCAGATCGACGTCGAGGTAGGGCAGGATCAACTGGTCCTTGATGAATTTCCAGATGATCCGGGTCATTTCGTCGCCGTCGAGTTCGACGACCGGGCCCGCTACCTTGATCTTGGGCATGTGTTGCTGTCCCTTTCCTACACCGGCCAGCAGTCCTTGTAAGGCTCAACTGGAGGCTATCCGAGCGAGGTCAGAGGTCTAGACCTCGCCCTGTCCGTTCAGATGTTTCCGCATGTCGTGGCGGTGACGTGCCCCTAGCTATGCGGCACCACCCAGGCGACGACGGCGATCGCGACGGCGATCCCGGCCATCGTCAGCACGTCGACCCATTTCTTCCGGGTCTCCAGCATCCCGACCTGGCTCGGAGGCAGGACGAGGCGGGCGAGCGCGCCGAAGAACACCGCGGCGGCCATGAGCCCCGAGCCCTTGCGGAAGTAGTCGAACGCGCACAGGGCGAGCCCGCCCGCGACTCCGGCGAGCACGATGAGATAAGGAAGCTGGCCGAGCCAGTGCGGGGTCGCGCCGCGGCCGCGCGGGGCGCGTCGCCGCCGCCGGTGCACCTGCGTGCTCATGCCTCACCCCTTCGACCGGGGCCGCCCGGCCCGCGCCGCCGAAAACCGTTCGGGCGCGCCGCTCGCCGGACGCGGCCGGCGGCGGTGTCGGCCCACCTCACAACGTTAGTGGGTGAAAGCCCTTGTCATGACATCCCGGAACGGACATTCAACCTCTCGTCCTACCCATGCAGCATGCCCGTCATGTGTGGACAGCGGAGGGGGACCTTCCCGGACAAGCACGGCACAGCGGATGCCCGGGGCATGAAATCCCTTGTCCCATCGGGGCTACTCGCGGGTAGGAGGGTGTGACGGTGCCGCCGCCGGGTAACCCGCTGGACAGGGGTCGCTAACTAGCTGGGAGGACTGCCGTGGAGGGGCCGTTCATGCGGATCGAGGACAGCGGCGTGGTGATGCCGTTGCGCCCCGACGTCACGACGGTCGGCCGAGGGAGAGGAGTGGACGTCCGCCTCGACGACCCGAGTGTGTCCCGACTGCACGCGGAGATCGTTCGGCGTGGCCCGTACGTGTACGTCGTCGACATGGGGCTGTCCCGCAACGGGACGCGCGTCAACGGCCGGCCGATCGCGCGCCGGGTGCTGGAGGACGGTGACGTCGTCAGCTTCGGCACGGCGCGCGTCCGGATGGGGGGCATCCCCCGCGAGGAGGTCGATCCCGACGTCGAGCTGCGCCGGGCGGTGGCGCCCGAGCTCACACGCCGCGAGGTGGACGTCCTGACGTCGCTGTGCCGTCCCGCCCTGTCCGACGAGGCGTTCGTGGCCCCGGCCACGGCGCGCCACATCGCCGAGGAGCTGGTCGTCACCGAGGCCGCCGTCAAGCAGCATCTGCTGCGCCTTTACCAGAAGTTCCGCATCCCCGAAGGGGCGAATCGCCGTACGCGGCTGGCCAACGAGGTCATCGCGATGGGGCTCGTCCGCCCGCTGCCGCCGGTGCACGTGCCGCAGCAGAACCGCCCGGTGGACGGTCCGTCCCCGGGCCCGGTGCGCCGTCCCGGCGCGCCCGCCCCCGCACAGGGCCGTCCCGGTCACCTCCCGGGCACCGGCCGCACCGCGACGGGGGTGGGCCGCAGAGCGAGCTGAGCGAGACGAGCGGCCGTCCTCTCCCGGGCAGCGTGAGGGCGGCCGTCTCCCGCGTGGCGGGCCGCCACCCCCGGTACGGGGAGCGTGGCGGCCCGCCCACCACCGCGTCCGGGCTCAGGCCAGGGTGGCCTCGGCGGCCTCGACGACGTTGGCCAGCAGCATCGCGCGGGTCATGGGGCCGACGCCGCCGGGGTTGGGGGCGACCCAGCCCGCCACCTCGCGGACGTCGTCGGCGACGTCGCCGGTGAGCCTGCCGTCGACGCGGGAGACGCCGACGTCGAGGACGGCGGCGCCCGGCTTGACCATGTCGCCGGTGATGAGGCCGGGGACGCCCGCGGCGGCGACGACGATGTCGGCGTTTCGGGTGTGGGCGGCCAGGTCGCGGGTGCCGGTGTGGCACAGGGTGACGGTGGCGTTCTCGCTGCGGCGCGTCAGCAGCAGGCCGAGCGAGCGGCCCACGGTGAGGCCGCGCCCGACGACCGTCACCTCGGCGCCCTTGAGCGGGACGTCGAAGCGGCGCAGCAGCGCCACGATGCCCTTCGGCGTGCACGGCAGCGGCGCGGGCTGCATGAGGACCAGGCGGCCGAGGTTGATCGGGTGCAGGCCGTCGGCGTCCTTGAGGGGGTCGATGCGCTCCAGCACGCGCTGCTCGTCCAGGCCCCGGGGCAGCGGGAGCTGCACGATGTAGCCGGTGCAGGACGGGTCGGCGTTGAGCTCGGCGACGGCGCGTTCGACGTCGTCCTGGGCGGCGTCGGCGGGCAGGTCGCGGCGGATGCTCTCGATGCCGACCTCGGCGCAGTCGCGGTGCTTCATGCCGACGTAGGCCTGGCTGCCGGGATCGTCGCCGACGAGGACGGTGCCGAGCCCCACGGTGACGCCGCGCTCGCGCAGCGCCTCGACCCGGACCTTGAGGTCGGAGCGGATCTCGGCGGCCGTGGCCTTGCCGTCCAGAACCTGTGCCGTCATAGCTACCTCCGCGAAGGAAGTCCGGCCACCCAGGCGCGCGGTGCCGGACCATCGTCGCTCCCCGGTGGTGCCCCACCTTGACCGCGCCAGTCGCGTGAAGGCCCCATGCTAGCCAACCCGTTCCTTGACAGCGGAGACCGTCCACAGCCATTGTACTAGGACACTAGTTGAATGGACTTAGGGATGATCGAGTTCCATCTGGACGCCGGGTCCGGCGTCTCGCCCTACCAGCAGATCGTCCGGCAGGTGCGCCAGGCGTGCCGCCTCGGGATGCTGCGCGAGGGCGACCAGCTCCCCACGGTCAAGGAGGTGGTCGCCCACCTGGCGATCAACCCGAACACCGTGCTGAAGGCGTACCGCGAGCTGGAGCGCGACGGGATCGTCAGCCCCCGCCCGGGCGTCGGCACGTTCGTCACCGCGACGCTCGCCGACGGCTCGCTCGCCGCGCACGAACCGCTCCGCCGCGAGCTGCGCGGCTGGCTCGACCGCGCGCGCCGCGCCGGGCTGGACGACGAGAGCATCGAGGCCCTGTTCCGGACGACCTTTCGGTCCGCCGCTGCGGAGGACGTAGCGTGAGCGCGGTCATCCGGGCGCGGGACCTCGGCAAACGCTACGGCCGCCGCTGGGCGCTGTCGGACTGCACGCTGGACGTCCCCGCCGGGCACGTCGTCGGCCTCGTCGGCCCGAACGGCGCCGGGAAGACGACCCTCCTCAATCTGGCCGCCGGTCAGCTCACCCCCACGACCGGGGACATCGAGGTCCTCGGGGGCCGTCCCGCCTCCGGCGCCGGGCAGCTCGCCCGGGTCGGCTTCGTCGCGCAGGACACCCCCACCTATGCGGGCTTCACCGTCGCCGAGCACCTGCGGCTCGGCGCGCGCCTCAACCCCCGCTGGGACGACGCCCTCGCCCGTGACCGGATCGCCCGCCTCGGCCTGGACCCGGGCGCCCGCGCCGGGAAGCTGTCGGGCGGGCAGCGCGCGCAGCTCGCCCTGACCCTCGGCATCGCCAAGCGCCCCGAACTGCTCATCCTGGACGAACCCGTCGCCGCGCTCGACCCGCTGGCCCGCCGCGAGTTCCTCCAGGGCCTGCTGGAGGCCACCGCCGAGCACGGCCTGAGCGTCGTGCTGTCGTCGCACCTGCTGTCCGACGTCGAGCGCGCCTGCGACTACCTGATCGTCCTGGTCGACTCGCGCGTCCGCGTGGCCGGGGAGGTCGACGACCTGCTCGCGGCCCACCACCGTCTCACCGGCCCGCGCCGCGACCCGGCGCGGCTGCCGTCCGGGCAGGACGTCGTCACCGCGAGCCACACCGACCGGCAGAGCACGCTGGTCGTCCGCGCGGACGGCCCGATCCACGACCCCGCCTGGACCGTCGCCCGGCTCACGCTGGAAGACCTCGTTCTGGCCTATCTCGATTCCGGCGGCCAGACCGGCCGCCCGGCCCTGGAGGTCCTGCGATGATCTGGCTGGCCTGGCGGCAGTTCCGGGTACACGCGGCGCTCACCGCCGGCGCGCTCGCGGCGCTGGCGCTCTACGTCGCGCTCACCGGCCCCGGTCTCGCCGACGCCTACGCGCGCGGCAGCGCCGGGTGCGGCGGCGAGGAGGCGTGCGTGCGGTTCGCGCAGACGTTCTTCCTCGACCACCAGCTCTCGTTCACCGCGCTGAGCGTCCTCGTGCTGGTGCTGCCCGGGGTGATCGGGCTGTTCTGGGGCGCGCCGCTGATCAGCCGCGAGCTGGAGGCCGGGACGCACCGGCTGGTGTGGAACCAGAGCGTCACCCGGGGCCGCTGGCTGGCGACGCGGCTCTCCCTCGGCGGTGTCGCGGCGGCGCTCACCAGCGGTCTCGCGGTCGCGCTCGTGAGCTGGTGGTCCGAGCCGCTGCAACGGGCCGCGCCGCAGCACGCGCGGATGGAACCGCTGCTGTTCGGGGTGCGCGGGGTCGTCCCGTTCGCGTACGCGCTGCTGGCGTTCCTGCTCGGCGTCGCGGTCGGGACGGTGCTCCGGCGGCCGCTGCCCGCGATGGCCGTGACGCTCGCGGTGTTCACCGCCGTGCAGATCGCGGTGCCGCTGGTCGTCCGCCCGCACCTGCTGCCGTCCACGACGGTCGAGGCGCGGTTCACGCCGGGGAATCTGCGGGGCATCTTCAGCGAGGGACCGGGCGAGCCCGTCCAGTTGGAGATGAGCAAGCCGGCGGGCGCGTGGACGCTCGCGGAGCAGACGATCGACGGCTCCGGGACGGTCGTGAAGGGGGTGGACGTCTCCCTGGACGAGGGGCCGTGCGCGCCGCAGGGCAGTCCGCCCGCGCCGTCGGCGCAGTGCTTCGAGATGATCGACCGGTTGGGCTACCGGCAGCGGACGACCTATCTGACCGCCGACCGGTTCTGGCCCCTCCAGGGGATCGAGACCGGGCTGTATCTCCTGGTGTCGGCGGGGCTGGCGGGGTTCACGTTCTTCTGGCTGCGCCGCCGGATCTCGTGACCCCGCGCGGGGATCACTCCTCGTCGGCGCGCTGGCGCCAGGCGATGATGCGGTCGGTGCCGTGCCAGCCGATGGTGGCGGCCATGAACGCGGCGAGCAGGGCCGCGACGACGCCGATGATCTGGCGTCCGTCCGACAGCAGCAGGTTGGTCTGCATGAGCAGGCTCAGGGTGTAGCCGGTGACCGCGTCCATCGTGCCTCCCGAGTGAAAGTGATCGGCCACGCGACGAGTGAACACAGGACCAAGGCGTGGCAACGACGCCGAGGCTATCAACGCACTCACGCAAAACGTCCCCGGTCGAAGGTAAAAATCGGCCGGGGACGTTTAACGATCTTCAGTGGAAGAAGTGGCGGACCCCGGTGAAGTAGAGCGCGACCCCGGCCTTCTCCGCCGCCTCGATCACCTCGGCGTCCCGCACCGAACCGCCCGGCTCCACGATGGCCCGGACGCCCGCCTGCGCGAGCACTTCGAGTCCGTCGGGGAACGGGAAGAACGCGTCCGACGCGCCCACCGACGCCGCCGCCCGCTCGGCCCCCGCCCGCGTCACCGCGAGCTTGGCCGAGTCGACCCGGTTGACCTGGCCCATGCCGACGCCGACCGTCGCGCCGTCGGCCGCCAGCAGGATCGCGTTCGACTTCACCGACCGGCACGCCCGCCACGCGAACGCCAGGTCGCGCAGCGTCGCCTCGTCGGCCGCCGTGCCCGTCTTCAGCTCCCACGACGACGGGTCGTCGCCCGGGGCGTCCACGCGGTCGACCTGCTGGACGAGCACGCCGCCGTCCACCCGGCGGAACTCCGCCGCGTTCGCGGGGCCGTCCGGGCAGCGCAGCAGCCGGATGTTCTTCTTGCGCGTCAGGATCTCCAGCGCCGCGTCGTCGAACGCGGGCGCCACCAGCACCTCGGTGAACACCTCGGCGACCTGCTCGGCCATCGCCGCCGTCACCGGCGCGTTCACCGCGATCACGCCGCCGAACGCCGACAGCGGGTCGCACGCGTGCGCCTTGCGGTGCGCCTCGGCCACGTCCGCGCCGACGGCGATGCCGCACGGGTTGGCGTGCTTGATGATCGCGACGGCGGGCTCGGTGAAGTCGTAGGCGGCGCGGCGCGCGGCGTCGGCGTCCACGTAGTTGTTGTAGGACATCTCCTTGCCGTGGAGCTGCTCGGCTCCGGCGAGGCCGCGCGTGTGGCCGGTGTCGGTGAACAGCGCGGCCCTCTGGTGCGGGTTCTCGCCGTAGCGCAGCACGGCCGAGCGCTGCCAGGTGGCGCCGAGGAAGTCGGGCCAGCCGCTCTCCTCGGCCTGCTCGTCCTTGGCGTAGGCCGACGCGAACCAGGAGGCCACCGCGACGTCGTAGGACGCGGTGTGCGCGAACGCCAGCCCCGCCAGGCGGCGGCGCTCCTCCAGCGTGAACCCGCCCTGCGCGGCGGCCGCGAGCACCGACCCGTAGGCGGCCGGATCGACGACGACGGCGACGCTCGCGTGGTTCTTCGCGGCGGCGCGCACCATCGTCGGCCCGCCGATGTCGATCTGCTCGACGCACTCGTCGGGAAGGGCGCCCGAGTCGACGGTGTCGGCGAACGGGTACAGGTTCACCACCGCGAGGTCGAACGGGTCGACGTGCAGGTCGTCGAGCTGCTGGAGGTGGTCGGGCTTGCGGCGGTCAGCGAGCAGGCCCGCGTGGACGCGCGGGTGCAGCGTCTTCACGCGGCCGTCCAGGCACTCGGGGAAGCCGGTCAGCTTCTCCACCTTCATCACCGGCACGCCGGCGGCGGCGATCCGCGCCGCCGTGGAGCCGGTCGAGACGATCTCCACCCCGGCGGCGTGCAGGCCGCGGGCCAGCTCCTCCAGCCCCGTCTTGTCGTACACGCTGATCAGCGCACGCTTAATCGCGACCCGGCTCACCGGTCGGACTCCCCTCGTCGTTCGCGGACGTGTTACAGGTTCGGCACTTCATGGAGACCCGCCGCCCCTTGGCGGTCCAGCCGTCACGGGCGAGCCGCCCGACGACGTCGACCAGGAGGCGGCGCTCCACCTGCTTGATGCGCTCGTGCAGGGAGTCTTCGTCGTCATGCCAGCCGACCTTGACGGTCTCCTGGGCGATGACGGGTCCGGTGTCCACGCCTTCGTCGACGAAGTGCACGGTACAGCCCGTGACCTTCACCCCGTACGCCAGGGCGTCGCGGACGGCGTGCGCGCCCGGGAAGGACGGCAGCAGCGCCGGGTGGGTGTTGACGGTGCGCCCGCCGAACCGCTCCAGGAAGCGCGGCCCGAGGATCTTCATGAAGCCGGCCGACACGACGAGGTCGGGGTCGTGGGCGGCGACGGCGTCGGTGAGCGCGGCGTCCCAGGCGGCGCGGTCGGCGAAGTCGGGGATGCGCACGGTGAAGGCGGGCAGCCCGGCCCTCTCGGCGCGTTCGGTGCCCGCGATGCCGGACCGGTCGGCGCCGACCGCCACGACCCGGGCGCCGTAGGCGGGATCGGCGCACGCGTCGAGGAGCGCCTGTAGGTTGGTCCCCGCGCCGGAGACGAGGACGACGAGGCGGGCGGGCACCATGACTCCCTGCTGAACGTTCGACATGTGGGGTCGTGGCGGGTCACGGCACGCGTCGCGCCGGTCCGCCGCACGCAGCCTATCCGGCCCGCCGCGGGTCACCGACCGCGACTCCGTCCACTTCGTGGCGGTATCTGACGACATCTGGAGGAACGACGTGAGTGAGCAGCCGGGCCCCGGGAGCAGCCTCGGAACCCCGCCCTCTCCCGGCCCCGGGAAGACCCCCGACCCCGGCGCCCCGCGCCGCGCGCTGTGGCTCGGGATCGGCGGTCTGCTGATGCTCCTCCCGTTCTGGCCGCTCGGCCTGCTGCTCGGCGTCGCCGCCGTCGTCGTCGGGGTCCGCGCCCGGCGGGACACCCGCCCCGTGCCGTCCCCCGCCGCGACGGCCGGGATCACGCTCGGCGTCCTGACGACGCTGTTCGGGGCGCTCGCCGTCGGCGTCTCGGTCTGGCTCAACCCGGAGCAGTCCGCCTACTCCGACTGCATGGACCGGGCCAACACCCACGCCGACGAGAAGATCTGCAACGACGACTTCCGCAAGGCGATCGAACGCAAGATCCCCGGCGACGTCCCGTTCCCGATGTTGCAGAACTAGGGAGCACTGGTCAGCAGGACGGGCGTCAGGTCCCGGTGGCCGACCGCCCACAGCGCGGCGGTGCCTGGGGCGCCGTCCACGCCGGACAGCCGGGTGTCGGGCGACGAGGGGAACTCGGTGGTCTGCCAGCCCGAGCCGGTCCAGCGGAACACGGCGCCGTTGCGCGCGCCCGTGGCGGGGTTCCACGGGGTGTTGCCCCGGATGACCAGCCGCCCGGACCCGTCGGAGGTGAGCGTGCCGTACCCCTCCTGCGGCGGCGTCACCTTGGCCCAGGCCGAGCCCGTCCAACGGAGCAGGTTGTCGACGCTGCCCGTGCCGCGGGTCGCGTCGGTCGCCCACACCTCGCCGGACGTGGTGACGGAGACCTGGTAGAGCGAGTCGTTGAGCCGCAGCGCGGGGACGGGGACGTCCCGCCACGCGCTGCCGTTCCAGCGGACCGCGGCGGGGACCGTCGCGTCGCCCTCGCCGCGGCGGCCGACCGCCCAGACGTCGTTCGGCCCGGCGGCCACGACGTCGTGCAGCAGGTAGCCCGCGGGCAGCGGCACCTTCTGGAAGGCTCCGCCGACCAGCCGCAGGAGGGACCGGTCGTGCCACTGGCCCGCGACCGCCCAGGTGCCGCCGGGGCCGGTCCGCACGTCCACTCGCCGCACGTCGGCGGGCAGCGGGACGCGCTTGAACCGCGTCCCGTCGAATCTGGCGACGTAGGGCAGGTCGGGGGCGCCGGTGACGAACACGTCGTCCCCGTGCTGGGCGAGGCCGGTCAGGTAGCTGACGCCGGGCCAGCCGTCGAGCGGGTACTCGTGCCAGCGGCCGTCCTTGAGACGGCGGACGACGGGGTTGCCGAACGTCCAGTGGTATCCGCCGGTCGGCAGCGGAACGCCGACCTTGCCCTGCGCTCCGGCGATCCAGACGTCGGCGGCCCCGGCCGCCTCGACGAACTCCAGCGTCCGGCGCGGCCACAGGAACGGGGGTTCGACCTCCCGCCACCCGGCCGGGGGCGCGGCCTGGGCGGGGGCCGGGACGGCGACGACCCCGGCGGCCAGCACGGCCGACAACAGAACTCGTTTCACTCCACGCACGAGACCTCCAACGTTCCAGTGTTCACTGGCAACGTATAGAGGGAGGACGGGCCCGGCAAGGCCCAAAAAGACAACCGTGTCTAAGGCTGGTCCTCGTCCCGCAGGACGTAGATGGCACCGCCCCGGTTCTCGGTGCGGTCGTCCCGGGCGGCCCGGCGACGAGACGGCAGGACGGTGTCGGCGTCCTCGAACTCCACGGGATCGGGGCGGTGCGGCGTCGGCTTGCCCGACGACTCCGGCTCGGCCGGACCCCGCTCCGGAACCGGCGGCAGCGGCGGACGGGGCTCGGGCGGACGCCGGTGCGGCCGGGGCGGCTTCCGCTTCGGTTCGGCCGGACGGCGCAGCGCCCGCCAGTTCGCCAGCCACGCCGCGATCGCCGCCGCGATGCCGACCTCCAGCGCCGCCAGCAGACCGACCTGCCACGCCGAGGGCCCGACCGTCGCCATGCGCCCGCCGCCCAGCGGCCCGCCGGACGCCGCCGCCAGCACCGCCGCCGCGACGCCGGTGAGCGCGCCCGTCAGGAAACCCCACAGCGGCGCGACCTCATAGGCGCGGGTCGGCATCGCGCGGACGGTCAGCGTCCCGCCGACGGCGCCCGCCAGGAACGGCGCCGCCAGCGCGGGCAGCGACACCAGCGGCGCCGGGCCCGGCTCCGGCAGCGCCGCCAGCGGCGGGAACGCCGGGACCATGTCGAGGAAGACGCCGCTCGCCGACACGCTCGTGCCCGCCCCCACCGAGAACCCGGCACCGACCGCGTACGCCATGCCCCAGATGATCGCGTTCGGCAGGAACGCCAGCTCCACCAGCAGGAGCAGCACGCCGCCGATGACGCCGGGCGCCAGGATGTCGTACTCGCGGACGGCTTCGGGCAGATGCATCGCCAGCGACGCCCCGACCAGCAGCGCCCCCGTCCCGAGCAGCACCGCCAGCGCCCCCGCGACGCCCACCACCAGCGACCGGGCGCGGCCGGGCAGCAGCCGCAGCAGCGCGCCCAGACCCGAACGGACGCGGTGCCCCCGCGCGGCGACCAGCGCCCGCGCCGCACCGAGCCCGCCCGCCGCCAGCGCCACCAGGAAGCACGCCGTCAGCGCCTGCCACGCCGAAGGCCGGATGCGCGGCGACTCGGCGGCCAGCGCCAGCAGCGCCCCGAGCACCGCGTACGGCACGGCCAGCGCCAGCGCGACCCGCGCCACGCCCCGGCGCGGACGGCGCGACGGCCCGCACGCGCGGATCATCCACCCGCCGCACCGGTACAGCAGCGTGCCGGGCAGCACGAGCAGGCCGAGCGGCAGCAGCCCCACGCGCCCGCCGGGCAGCGAGAACCCCGCGTGGTGCGCCACGAGCCAGAAGT
Source organism: Actinomadura flavalba DSM 45200 (assembly GCF_000374305.1). GTDB lineage: Bacteria > Actinomycetota > Actinomycetes > Streptosporangiales > Streptosporangiaceae > Spirillospora > Spirillospora flavalba. The sequence goes on from NZ_KB894093.1 coordinate 683,368, forward strand.
TCACCGCCGTCCGGAACACGCCCGGCAGCCCGTGGCCGACGGCGGCGCGCGGTGCGGCGATCCAGCCGACCAGCGTGATCGTCAGCAGCAGGGTGAGCCCGATGCCCGCGCACCACACGGCGCCGACCAGGCCCGTGACGAACAGCGGGCGCGGCGGTCCGGCGGCCGGGCGCTCGTCCTCCTCGCCGGGGTCGGCCGGTCGTTGCTCCCGCGTCTCGTCGCTCACCGTCCCATGCTGGCACCGTCGCGACCCCGCGACGGCCCGCGCGCCCGGCGTGTCGCCTTTGTCGGCGCGGCGGCCGTCACGGGGCGGTGAGGAACATCCCGGTGAGGAGCGGCAGGCGGCGGCCGTTCTCGGCGCGGTCGTCGAAGTCCCAGAAGGGTTCGAGGGCCGGATAGTCGATCGTCCACGCGTCGGCGGGGATCACCTCGCCGAACGCGCGCCGGTGCGCGTCCCACGCGATGCCGAGCGCGGGCTCCCACTCCAGTTCCTCGCCGGTCTCGGCGGCGGCCCGGACGGCGGGGTGCACCGCGAGCGCGTCCGGATCGGCCACGGCCGCGGTGTAGGTCTCGCGGCCCTGGAGCAGCAGCCAGCCCCGGAAGTAGTCGAACCCGTCGTCGGACGACCCGCCGTTGATCAGGTACGCCGCGGCCCACAGCGGCGTCCGGTACGAGGCCGCGAGCAGGTTCCACAGCACCTGCTGCGCGGCGACGATCTCCGCGCGCGTCCGTCTGGCGAGCAGCGTCACGGCCCGTTCGACCGTCGCCTCGTCGGACCCGCCCTCGGCCCGCGCCTCGTCGATCAGCTTCCAGAACTCGTTCTCGTCCACGGCACGCAGCCTGCCAGCCGCCTCCGACAGAAACGGAAGGACGCCCGCGCCGCCGAGGCGGCGCGGGCGTCCCGCGCGTCCGGACCGGTCTAGCCGATCGTCTGCATCAGCTCGCGCATCAGCACGGCCGTCTCGCTCGGAGTCTTGCCGACGCGGACGCCGACCTTCTCCAGCGCTTCCTTCTTGGCCTGGGCGGTACCGGCGGAGCCGGAGACGATGGCGCCAGCGTGGCCCATCGTCTTGCCCTCGGGGGCGGTGAAGCCCGCGACGTAGCCGACGACCGGCTTGGTGACGTGCTCGGCGATGTAGGCCGCGGCACGCTCCTCGGCGTCGCCGCCGATCTCGCCGATCATCACGATGGCGTCGGTCTCCGGGTCGTCCTGGAACGCCTGGAGCGCGTCGATGTGGGTGGTGCCGATGATCGGGTCACCGCCGATGCCGACGCAGGTGGAGAAGCCGATGTCGCGCAGCTCGTACATCATCTGGTACGTCAGCGTGCCCGACTTCGACACCAGGCCGATGCGGCCGGGCGTCGTGATGTCGGCCGGGATGATGCCCGCGTTCGACTTGCCCGGGGACGCGATGCCGGGGCAGTTCGGCCCGATGATGCGGGTCGCGTTGCCCTTCTCCGTGGCGTACGCCCAGAAGTAGGCGGTGTCGTGCACCGGGATGCCCTCGGTGATGACGACGCACAGCGGGATGCCGGCGTCGACGGCCTCGACGACCGCGTCCTTGGTGAACTTCGGCGGGACGAAGACGACGGAGACGTCCGCGCCGGTCCGCTCCATCGCCTCGGCGACGGTGCCGAACACCGGCAGCTCGGTGCCGTCGAAGTCGACGCTCTGCCCGGCCTTGCGGGCGTTCACACCGCCGACGACCTGCGCGCCCGAGGCGAGCATGCGGCGGGAGTGCTTCATGCCCTCCGAGCCGGTCATGCCCTGGACGATGATCTTGCTGTTCTCGGTCAGCCAGATGGCCATGTTCATGCACCTGCCGCGGCGAGTTCGGCGGCGCGCTCGGCCGCGTCGTCCATGGTGTCGACCTGCTGGACGCCGGGCAGCGCCGCGTCGGTCAGGATCTGCCGGCCCAGCTCGGCGTTGTTGCCGTCGAGCCGGACGGCCAGCGGGCGGTCCACGGTCTCGCCGCGGTCGGCCAGCAGCTTGTAGGCCGCGACGATGCCGTTGGCGACCGCGTCGCAGGCGGTGATGCCGCCGAAGACGTTGACGAACACCGACTTCACCGACGGGTCCGACAGGACGATCTCCAGGCTGTCGGCCATGACCTCGGCCGACGCGCCGCCGCCGATGTCGAGGAAGTTGGCGGGCTTCTGCCCGCCGTGCGCCTCACCGGCGTAGGACACGACGTCGAGCGTGGACATGACCAGGCCCGCGCCGTTGCCGATGATGCCGACGCTGCCGTCGAGCTTGACGTAGTTGAGGTCCTTGGCCTGCGCCGCCGCCTCCAGCGGGTCGGTGGCGTCCTTGTCCTCGAACTTGGCGTGCTCCTGGCGGAACCCGGCGTTGTCGTCCAGCGTGACCTTGCCGTCGAGCGCCTTCACCTCGCCCGACGCCGTCAGGATCAGCGGGTTCACCTCGACGAGGGTGGCGTCCTCGTCGGTGAAGACGGCCCACAGCTTCTCGATGAGCTCGGCGGCGCCGTCGAGCGCCTGCTCGGGCAGCCGGCCCTGCTCGGCGATGGCGCGGGCGGCGGCCCGGTCGATGCCGGTCAGCGGGGAGACCGGGACGAGCGCCAGCCGGTCGTGCGGCACCTCCTCGATCTCCATGCCGCCCTCGACGGAGCAGATGGACAGGAAGGTGCGGTTCGCGCGGTCGAGCAGGAAGGAGAAGTAGTACTCCTCCGCGATCGCGCTGCCCTCTTCGACCAGGACCTTGTGGACCGTGTGGCCCTTGATGTCCATGCCGAGGATCTGACCGGCGAGGGATTCGGCCTCGTCCGCGTCGTCGGCGAGCTTCACGCCACCGGCCTTGCCGCGGCCGCCGGTCTTCACCTGGGCCTTGACGACGACCTTCTTGCTGCCCGCGGCGAACAGTTCCGCCGCGATGGCACGCGCTTCCTGGGGTGTCCGGGCGACCTTGCCGGTAGGCACCGGTACCCCGTACTCGGCGAAGAGTTCCTTCGCCTGATGTTCGAACAGGTCCACGAGGCGTCCTTATACGGATCGACAGCCAATGACCACGAGTGGTGCACGGTGTCCGTGCGGTCGCCACATCGCGGTCCGCTCCGTCGATGCAGCCTAGTCCTCCTGCCTTCATGGTCGCGCCTTCGGGTACGTCCCCGTCATGGCCGCAGGTCGGCGCGGACGTCCGGGCGGTACGACGGAGGCCGCTGAAATGCTTTGGAATGAGGTGGTATTTGATGATGTTGGGTGTACTTGGTCACGCCGGAAATTGACAGGGGGACGAACAGCGGTGACGAGGCGGGTGCCGACGGTCCGTGCCGCGCGCTGGCGGCGGGTGCGGCGCGTCGCCGCGCTGACGCTGGCCGCCGCGCTGGTCGCCACCTGCGGCGCCACCGCCGGGCCCGAGTCCGGCGTGCCGCGCTGGTCGAGCCCCGGCCTGGTCGGCGGTGGCGGCTGGCCGTTCGCCGGGGTGCCGCTGCCTCCCGTGGACGCCGAGGACGCCGTCTACCTGCCGGACAGTTCCGTCGTGCGGCTCGCCGACGGAACCGTCCGGCTGGTCCCGTTCGGCGGCCGCTCCGCCATCACCGTCGAGATCGATGATCCGCGCGTCAACGCGGCCGTTCTGGCGGACAACGCCTGGTTGAACCGCGGGACCGTTCCCGGGCTGGGCGTCGCGCCGCCCGCGTCCGGCGCGGTCTACCGGGACATGGCCGCGCGGGCGCTGCTCGACCTGCGGTTGCTGACGCGGCCCAACGGCGCGTCGCTGGCGTCCTGGTACGGGGCGTGGCGGTACGCGTGGCCGCGCGACTCGGCGTTCACGGCGGCGGCGTTCGTGCGCACGGGCCATCCGGAGGAGGCACGGCGCGTCCTGCGGTTCCTGGCGCGGGTGCAGACCGACGGCGGCCTGTGGGCGGCCCGGTACAAGCCGGACGGATCGCCCGTCGTGGACGGCCGTGACCCGCAGCTCGACTCGCTCGGCTGGGTGCTGTGGGCGAGCTGGCTCGTCCGGCACGAGAACCCCGAGGCCGCCGCGCAGATGCGGGAGCTGTGGCCGATGGTGCGGCGCGCCGCCGACCGGCTCGCCGCGTCGCTGCGCCGCGACGGGCTGCCGCCGCCGTCCTCGGACTACTTCGAGCGCGACCCCGGCTCCGAGGAGGACCCGGACAGCCCGACGCTCGGCGTCGCCGGGCCGGTGCTGGCCGGGCTGCGGTCGGCCGCCGCGTTCGCGCGCGAGACCGGGCGCACCGACGAGGCGTCCCGCTGGCAGGGCGCCGCCGACCGGATGCACACGGCCGTCGAGAGGCGGTTCGCGCCGCACGGCTACCCGCGCTCACCCGTGCGCGGCGGGCTGATGGACACGTCCGTGACGTTCCTCGCGCCGCCGTTCGCGCCGCCGCACCCCGGTGTCGCGGCGGCCACGGCCGACGCCGTCCGGAAGCAGACGCTGCCCAACGGGGGCGTCCTGCCGGGCGAGAAGTGGCGCGGGAACAAGAAGATCGCGTGGACGCCGGAGGTCGCGCTGTTCGCGCTCGCCGACGCGGCGTCGGGCCGTTCCGCCGCCGCCGTCGCGCGGCTGGACTGGCTCGCCCGGCACCGCACGACGCTCGGCGCGCTGCCCGAGAAGGTGGACGGCAACGGCGATCCGGCGGCGGTCGCGCCGCTCGGCTGGACGGCGTCGCTGGTGGTGCTGGCGCTCAGCGCGCTGGAGGAGCCGCTGCCGGTTCCGGGCGCCGAACCCCTCCCTGTGCCGAACCGCTGACGTCAGCCGAACTGCTCGATGCCGAGGCGGATCACCATGCCGGTGACCACCACGAGCAGGACGGCCCGGACGAACCCGGCGCCCCGGGCGATCGCCATCCGCGCGCCGAGCTGCGCGCCGAGGATGTTCCCGACGGCCATCGCGGCGCCGAGCGTCCACAGCACGTGCCCCTGGGACGCGAACACCAGCAGCGCACCGAGGTTCGTGCCGGTATTGATGATCTTGGCGTTGGCGGACGCGTTGACGAAGTCGCTGCCGAGCAGCGCGGTGAACGCCAGCACCAGGAACGTGCCCGTGCCGGGGCCGACGAGCCCGTCGTAGAAGGCGATCGCGACGCCCGGCACGAGGACGGCGGCGGCGATGCGGCGGCGCGTGCGCAGCACCGGCTTCGGCAGCCGGCCGAGGCTCGGGCGCAGCACGACGATCGCGGCGACCGACAGCAGCACGACCATGATGATCGGGCGCAGCAGCGCCGAGGAGATCGCGGTGGCCGTCAGCGCGCCGAGCGCCGCGCAGCCCACCGCGAGCACTCCGGCGGGCACCGCGACCTGGAGGTCGGGTTTGGCCCGGCGGGTGTAGGCGATCGCGGCCGTCGTCGTACCCGCGATCGAGGCGAGCTTGTTGGTGGCGAGCGCGGTGACGGGCTGGCCGGGGCCGAGCAGCATGAGCGCGGGGAGCTGGATCAGCCCGCCGCCGCCCACCACCGCGTCCACCCAGCCCGCGGCGACGGCGGCGGCGAGCAGCAGGACGAGGTGCTCGGTGGCCACGGCGGCTCCCGTAAGGAGTGAAGAAATGGTCGCGCATGACAGTAGCCGATGTGCGGCAAAGCCCATCGCGGCGGGGCGTTCTTGTAATTACACTTGTCGTACTTCGGACAAGTGAAAAGAGGGACCGTGGTGTTCAAGCTGTTCGGCGCGTTCGGCGCGGACGGGCCGTCCGTCGAGACCGTCCTCACCGGCGCGCATCTGCTTCCCGGCGACACCCTGCACGGCGAGATCCACCTGCGCGGCGGCGGGCACGACGCCCACGTCGAGCAGGTGACGCTCGCCTTCGTCGCCGTCGTCGAGGTCGGCGACGACGCCGGGGAGGCCGCGCGCGAGTTCCACCGCTGGGCCGTGACGGGGCCGTTCACCTTGCCCGCGGGCCAATCCGTGACCGTGCCGTTCGCGCTGCCGACGCCGTGGGAGCTGCCGGTCGGCACCGTGTACGGACAGCCCCTGCACGGGACGACGCTCGCCGTCCGCACCGAGCTGGAGATCTCCGGCGCCGTCGACCAGGGCGACCTGGACGCCGTCACGGTCGGCCCGCTGGCCTCGCAGCAGCGCGTTCTGGACGCTTTCGCGACGCTCGGGTTCCACTTCACCGGCGCCGACCTGGAAGAGGGATACCTTTCGGGCGTCGCGCAGGAATTGCCGTTCTACCAGGAGATCGAATTCGCGCCCCCGGGTGAATACGCGGGCCGGATCAGCGAGGTCGAACTCACCTTCGTCGCCTCGCCGCACGGGCTCACGGTCGTGCTGGAGGCCGACGGCGCGTCCGACGACGTCTACGGCCGGTTCGCCCTGTCCCACGACGAAGCCCTCTACCACCCGTGGGAGCAGTCCCTCACGAACTGGCTGCACGCCGCCGCCGGGCACTCCCACGGCCACGGCGACGGGCACGGGCACTCCGGTGGGCCCGGCTGGGGCGGTGTCGCGGCGGCGGGCGTCGGCGGCGTCGCCGCGGGCGCGGCCGTCGGCTACCTCGCGAGCGAGGCCCTGAGCGACGACGACGAGGAGGAGGACGAGCCCGAGAACGTCGTCGGCGACGTCCAGGCCGTCATCGACCAGGCCACCGCCGCCGCCTACCAGGAGGCGTACGAGGACGCGATCGAGGAGGCCGTCGAGGAGGCGTACGAGGACGCCTACGAAGAGGCGTACGAGGAGGCCACCGAAGAGTTCGCCGACGACTGACGCCGCGCCGGAGCGGGCGGGGGCGGCCACCCCCGCCCGCCCGGGTGGTCAGGCGTGGGCGGCGACCGCCGGGAGCATGTCCTGGACGGTGCGCCCGGCGGCGGGCTCGCCGATCGCGTTCAGCTTCCAGCCGTCGCCCTGGCGGTAGATGCGGGCCATCACCATCGCGGTGTGGGAGCCGCCGCCCGTCAGTTCGTAGCGGGCCAGTTCCTGGCCGGTGGTCTCGTCGACCAGGCGGCAGAACGCGTTGGCGACGACGTCGAACGTCTGGCCGCTGAACGAGTTGACCGTGAACACCAGCGCGGTGACGTGCGGCGGGACGCGGCCGAGGTCGACGCCGATGGTCTCGTCGTCGCCGTCACCGGCGCCGGTCAGGTTGTCGCCGCTGTGCCGGATCGAGCCGTCGTCGCTGGTGAGCTTGCCGAAGTAGATGACGTCGGCGACCTGGCCGTCGGCGAACAGGACGCACGTGGCGTCCAGGTCGATCTCCTGGTCGCGTGCGCCGAAGAAGCCCTTCTTCTTGACCGCGTCCCAGCCGAGCCCCATCCGGACCTGGGTGAGCGCGTCGCCGCTCCCCTTCTCCAGCGAGATCCGCTGTCCCTTGACCAACGACACCGACATGGTTCATCCCCTCGACGTTGAGCCTACGGGGCGGATACTACACGTGTAATAAAGATCGTCTCGGTACTCTGTGGACAACCGTCCGCACCCACACGAAGGCACCACCGTTGGTCCGTCGCCAGCTCGGCCAGCTCGAAGCCGAGATCCTCGCCGTGCTCGCCGCGGACGAGCACGCCCTCGCGCCCGCCGACATCCGCGCCCGCCTCGCCGGCGAGCCCGCCTACACCACCGTCAACACCGTGCTGTTCCGGCTGCTGGAGAAGGGCCTGGTCACCCGCGACCGCGACGGCCGCCACTTCACCTACCGGCTCATGGTCGACGAGTCCCGCCTCGTCGCCGACCGCATGCGCGAGCACCTGCGCTACGCCAGCGACCCGCCCGGCGTCCTCACCCAGTTCGTGCAGACCCTGACCAGCGAGGAGGAGGCGGCGCTGCGCGCGGTCCTGCGCGACGGCGAGCCCGGCCCATGACCGTCCTCACGTTCGCGCCCGCGTTCATCACGCTCGTGCTCGCCGCCTTCGTCGGCGTCCTGCCGCCGCCGCTGCACCCGGTGTGGTCGGCGCGGCTGCTCGCCATCGTCGCGGTGACGACGGCGCTCGCGGTCCTCGGCACCGCCGGGTTCGTCGGCGTCAACTACCTGGCCGGGCTCGACCCGGCCGCGACGGCGTGGCTGCCCGAGTGGGCGCTGTTCGGCGACGACCGGCCGCTCCCCGCCGTGCTCGGCGTGCCCGCGCTCGCCCTGACGGCGGCGGGCGTCACCGTCGCGGCCGTCCGGTCGGCGCGGTGGCGGCGCGAGATCCGCGCCGCCCGGCGGGACGCGCGGACCGTCGTCGGCACCGACGAGCCCGTCGCGCTCGCCGTCCCCGGCCGGGACGGCGGCGTGCTGGTGTCGCGGGGGCTGCTGGCGCTGCTCACGCGGGACGAGCTGCGCGTCGTCTTCGAGCACGAGCGCTGCCACCTGCGGCACCGCCATCACCGGTACCTGGCCGCCGGCGCGCTCTCGGCGGCGGTGCTGCCGCCGCTGCGACCGCTCGACCGGCGGTTGCGCTTCACCGTCGAGCGCTGGGCGGACGAGGCCGCCGCCGAGGCCGTCGGCGACCGCGCGCTCGTCGCGCGGACGATCGCGCGGGTGGCGCTGAACCGCGCGCCGGGGGCGTTGCCCGCGTTCGCGGGCAACGGGGTACCGCAGCGCGTGCAGGCGCTACTTTCCGAACCTCCAGGTAAGAATCCTGTCACCGGCCCCGTGACGGTGGTGTCGACGGGCGCGACGACGACCGCGATGGCGTCGGCCGCGTTCCAGCTCGACCGGGCGATCGGGTTCATCCTGCTCTGACGGTGGAACCCCCGGATCTGCTATTACGTTTGTCGTAGCGGGTCGTCAGGTCGGCCCGCCGTGCACCCCTGACAGGAGATTTCGGACCATGGCCATCTGGAACCGTCTGCGCGAGTCCGCCCAGGGCATGCAGGAGCAGCTCCTCGCCAAGAAGAACGACCTCAAGAGCGGCGCGTTCCGTGACGCGAGCATGGCGGTCTGCGCGCTCGTCGCCGCCGCCGACGGCACCGTCGATCCGTCCGAACGCAGCCGCACCGCGAACCTCATCGCCTCCAACGAGGTCCTCCAGAACTTCCCCGCCGCCGACCTCCAGCAGCGCTTCAACGCCTACCTCGACAAGCTCACCGCCGACTTCGACTTCGGCAAGGTCGGCGTCCTCCAGGACATCGGCAAGGTCAAGAAGAAGCCCGCCGAGGCCCGCGCCGTCATCCAGATCGGCATCATCATCGGCGGCGCCGACGGCCACTTCGACGACACCGAGAAGTCCGTGGTCCGCGAAGCCTGCTTCGCCGTCGGCCTCTCCCCCGAGGAGTTCGACCTGTAACGAGCGGCCCGTCTGCGGCTACGGCGCGAGCCGCAGACCCCGCCCCGGCTCACGACCGCCGCACACCGCTCCCGCAGAGCAGTCCGTTGCTCCGCGGTCAGCTCGCCGCGTGTTTGCCGTTGCCTCGGCGGGGTGGGGAGAGGCGGGGGGTCGACTGGCGGGGGCGGCCGTGGCGGGGCGAGGACGGGCGCGGCGACGGGAGGTCAGGGGCGGGGTCCGGGGGCGGGTCGACGGGGGTGTCCGAGGCGGGGGTCTGGCGCTGGAGTTCGCGCTGGTACTCCTCGAACTCCATCGAGTGGGCCGTCGGGAGCGTGATGATACCCGGGTTGGCGTCCACCAGGAGGACGCGGCGGCCCGACGTGCCCGCGTGGGTGAAGACCATCGCGGTCGGCGGGAGCTGCTGGAGCTGGGGCGGCTCCACGGTCAGCTCGCGGGCGCGCTGCCGGGCGGGCGACGGCGAGATCGTGCGCCCCCACGCCGTCGCCGACGAGATGCCCTGCACGAGCGCGTCGTCGTCGGCCGCCGGAGCGGGCAGCGGCGACCACGCGGGCTCGGTCAGCCCGTCGCCGCGCACCCGCGCGTACGCGACCGTCGAGGCGTACGACTCGCCCGCCACGTCGAACAGCGTCTCCCCCGCCGTGTCGGTGATCTCCGCGACGAGCAGCGGCTGGTCCGCGCCGATGTGCTCGGCCGCGATCCGCGCGTCCTCGGGGTTGCCGAGCCGCATGAAGCCCACCGCCGCGTGCCCCCGGCGGCCCAGCCGCTCCCGCACGTGGTTCGGGATGGACCGGTACATCAGCACCAGGCCCGTGCCCGTCGCCTCGCACGCGTCGATGAGCCGGTCCAGCACGTCGCCGCGCAGCTTCTCCGCCCCGCACAGGAACAGCGTGTGGTCCCACCGGCCGCCCGGCGGCGACTCGCGGATGCGGTGCGTCAGCGCCGTCGTGACGTACGTGCCGAGGACGCGGTTCGTCAGCACGCCCGCCCGCCGGTCCATCGACACCACGTGCAGCCGCGACGGCGGCAGGTTCACCTGCTCGGTCGCCAGCTTCTCCAGCTTGCGGAGCTGCGCCTCCAGCGCCCACGCGTGCCGCACCACGATGCGGTCGGTGGCGTTGCGGCCGAACAGCGCCGAGACGCGTTCGAGCTGCTCGTCGGTGAGCAGGCCGCGGCGCAGGTCGTCGCGCGGGTCGCCGACCTGCGCGAGCACGCGCAGCGCCGCGGTGATCTGCGGGATCGTCGGCGACGGCCCCAGCACCTCGATGATCCGCTCCAGGATGGAGTTGTCGAACGACAGGTCGCGGGTGCTCGCCTGCTCCTCGCCCGCGCTGACGACCAGCGACAGCACGTCCGCCAGCGCCTCGGGGCCGAGGCCGCGCGTCGCGTCCAGCCGGGGCAGGTCGGCGGGCAGCACCCACACCAGCGGGTCGTCGCCCCGGTCGGCGGCCAGCCGCAGCAGGTCGTGCGCGACGGCGCCCTCCGACAGGTCGATGACGGTGAGGCGCGAGCCGACCGCGAGACGGGCCGCGCCCATCGTCGTCACCGCCGCCGACCAGCCCGCGAGCGTGCCGCCGACGACGTCGACGCGGTCGACGCCGGGCGGCACCGCGACCGGGTACCACTCGCGCTGGCCCTCATAGGCGCGCCGGCGTTCCTCCCAGGCCCGCAGCTTCTCGGCGTAGACGGCCTCCGCTTCGGAGACGACGCGCTCGTGCGCGGTGCGGGCCGCGTCGTCGCGCGCCCGCTGGGCGGCGACGCGGGCGCGGGCGGCGCGCTCGTCCCGCCACAGCGCCGACCCGGTGATGCCGAGCACGACGGCGCACGCCACCAGCGCCACGAGCGCGAACGCCCACGGCAGCACGCCCGCGACGGCGATCAGCAGGAACAGCGAGATCCCGGCCACGGCACCGCCCGCCGCGATCCGCAGCGGGCGCCCGACGAACTGGTCCCCCGGCGCCCGCGTCACCGTGGCCGCGGACGGGCCCGGCGGATGCGTCGGCGGCACGGGCGGCGGCCCCGGGTCGGGGTGCACCTGCGCGTAACGCCAGCCCACGTACACGCGGTCGGCCTGGATGAACCGCGTCATCGCGGACCCGCCTGCCATGTCCGTCACGTCGTGAGACCCCTGGGTGATGCCGGTACTGCGGGAACGCCTCTCCGGCACAGGGTAAAGAGAATCCCGCCGTGCCGCGTCCCCTTCACACGAACGTGTCCCCCGATCTCCGACTCCACTGGACAATTCACCCACCTAGCCCACCTGCGGCAAACAACGGACACCCAGGCCCCACCCGTGTCCGCATCCGGCCATTCAGCCGGAGTGCAGAAGTTCCTCCCAGATGGCGCAGACCCGGGGGAGGTCGTAGGCGTCGCGGACCTGGGCCCGCGCGATCCGCCGTTCTTCTTGCCAGCGGTCGCCGTGGACGATGACTTCGATGGCGTCGGCGAGCTCGACGGGGTCGCGGTGAATCCAGCGGCGGTCGTAGACGGTGTCGGCGCCGGGCCAGGGCAGCAGGGCGGGGACGGCGCCGGACGCCATGCCCTCGGCGGGCGAGAGGTGGAAGGACTCGTCGTCGCTGGTGGACAGGACGAAGCCGATGCGGCGGAGCCAGGCGCCGATGTCGCCGCCGTAGCCGTCGAAGACGACGCCGGAGCGCAGGGACTCCGAGCGGGCGATGCGGCGGAACAGCGCCTCGTAGTGTTCGCGTTCCTCGGGGCGCTTCCAGATCCACCAGTACTCCCACGGCAGCTTCGACTTCACGAACAGGGTGAAGCGCGGGTCGCGGCGGCGCAGTTCCTCCACGACGTCCACGGCCAGGTCGAGGCGCTTGCGGGACGGGGCGGCGCCGATGACGCCGAGGTGGAAGCGGGCGTCGGCGAGCTTGGGGCGGTCGAGCTGGTCGAGATCGACCCAGTTCGGGATGACCGTGATCTTCTCGGCGGGCCAGCCCGTCCGCTCGCGGGTGAGGTCGGCGTAGTGCGGGCTCACGCAGACGACCTGGTCGACCTTGCCGATGTCGAGCCGGTCCGGCCAGCCCGCGTCCAGCTCGAACCGGTGCAGGCGCACGATGAGCCGCTGCCTCGACCGCTTGTGCCGGGCGTACCAGAGCGCGTTGGGGCCGCACCACTCGCAGACGACGACGTCCGCCCAGGCCGCCAGCTCCCTGCTGCGCGCCTCGTCATGGTCGGCGAGCGACCGCCACGGGTCGACGCGGACCTCCAGATTCGGCAGCGCCTCCAGGTGGCGCAGGAGGCGGGTGAAGAACTTCAGGTCGTGCCCGGCGACGACGACGCGGAGCCTGCGGTCCGTCGGAACGGTGCCCGGCGGGAACTCGCGGGCCAGGATCGCGCGCAGGCGGCCGGCGGCGCGGTCGAGGGTGAAGTCGCCCGCCGCGGCACGGCAGCGCTCGGCGGCCGTCGCGTAGACGCCGGGCTGCTGGACGGCGCGGCGCAGGACGTCCACGGCGTCGTCCTCGTCCGTGGCGAACAACGGGTAGTCGTCTCCGAGGAGCGCGGTGTGCATCGGAGTGCGGTTCAGCAGCACCGGCAGGCCGAGGGCGCCGAACTCCAGCACCTTCGTGGACAGTTCGAGGCTCGCGTCCATCTCCGGGGCGCGCCACGACAGGCCGATGTCGGCGGACGCCGCCAGCGCCATCGCCTTCTCCCGGGGATGCCCGCCGTGCCAGACGACGCCCGCCGCGCCGGTGAGGGCGCGGCGCATGCGCTCGGCGAAGTCGGGGTCGGCGCGCTCGTCGTGGATCTTGTCGCCGACCATGTGGAGTTCGGCGGGCACGCCCGCGTCGGTGAGGCGCTTGGGCAAGCCCGTCATCTCGTAGGTGTTCCAGCGCAGCGCGAACTTGCCCGTGTAGACGAGCCGGAGCTGGCTGCCCGGCGTGCGCGGGCCGTCCGCCGCCAGGCCGGGCGGCAGGACGACGACCGGCGGGAACAGCGCGCACTTGCCGCACGTCTCCGGGACGGTCTGCTCCAGGAAGCAGCGCAGTTCCTCGGTCTGGCACAGCAGCACCCGGGACGCGCGGGCGATGCGCCGCAGGTCGCCGTGGATCGCCGGGGTGAATCCGGCGACGTTCCGCGGGACGTCGGTGAGGTAGCTCCACAGCCGTCCCTGGAACGCGCCGTCCCCGGCGAGCGCGGCGGCGACGGCGCGGCCCCGGACGACGACGAGGTCGTGCGGGCGGTCGCCGTCGATCCGCGCCAGGACCCGGTGCGCCTGCGCGACCGTCAGCGGGGCGTCGTCGTCGACCAGGCCCTCGTGGTGCGGGTACCGGACGGTGACGCCGTCGAGCCCGGTCAGCGGATCGACGAGCCGTCCCGTGCGGACGGGCGCCTTGAGGACGAGCGTGACCGCGCACCCCGCGTCCCGCAGGGCCCGCACCATCGACTGGGCCCAGATCGCCGAGCCGTCGATGAGGTTGAGGTCGACGTCGCCGTACACGAGGGCGCGGCGCGGGCGCGTGGCCGTCATGCGAACCGTCCCAGGATGTCGTCGAGGTCGGCGGGGGTGAGCGGCCCGGTGCCCGGGACGACGGCGTCCCAGCCGAGGCCGGGCAGCCCCGGCGACGGTTCGGCGTTCCGCCACAGCACGACCGGCCGCCCGAGCGCCCGCGCCGCCGCGGCGACGGCCAGCAGCGTCCGCTGCCGGTCGGCCGCCCCGGCATCCCCCAGATACGCCCACGGATGCCCCGCGACACAGGCCGCCGCCTCGAACACGACGAGATCAGGATCAACCTGGTCAACCACAACAGCCGCATCATGCGGATTCAACAAGACCACGTGAACCCCACCGCGCTCAGCAATCAACCCGGCGCCGGAGGCCCTACCACCGGCCCCCGACCGACCGTACGCCCCACCCCGCCCAGACGCCGGATCACCACTGAACGGGCCGCCAGGCACCGCGTACGACCCGCCCCGCCCGCCCGGGCTGCGTGCGGGGTCGTCGGCAGACGGGCTGGCAGGCGTTGCGCCCGGCCCGCCCGACGCAGACGCGGGGTCATCCGAAAACGGGCCGCCAGGCGCCGCGTACGACCCGCCCGGCCCACCCGGGAGAGGTGCGGGGTCGTCGTGAGCGGGGCTGGCGGGTGTTGGGAACGGGCCTGTCCGCTCGTGCGGGGTGAGTGCCGGGTCGCTGGTGAGTCCGCGGTGCGGGCGTCGGTCGGGGGCGGAGGTCAGGGCTTCTCGGGAGGCGGCTGTGAGGGCGCCCGCGACGACCAGGCCGGAGGGGCGCAGGGCGGCGCCGAACAGGAGGCGTTCGTCCTGGCCGACCTCGCCGCGCAGCTCCGGCCAGCCGTCCGCCGCACCCGGCCCCGGGACCGTCTGCGGCGACGCGGGTGTGCGGCCCTTGGCCATCCGGTACAGGTCGCGGGGCAGCGCGATCAGGCCGCGTCCCGGCTTGCGGGCCGCCGCCGCGAGACGTCGTCCCACCTGCAACGCGGTCGACGCCTCCAGCGCGGCCAGCCGTGTCTGCGTCTCCCGCAGCCGCCGCTCGCGCTCGCGCAGATCCCGCTCCCGCTTGCGCAACCGGGCTTCAAGCCGCTGGATCTCGGCATCCCGCTCGTCGCTCATACCCCACCCCTTCCCACCCGCGCCCCACCCACCGCTGGCGCGGCGGGGCGGGCCCCGGTGGGCGTTATCGAGTCGGCCGTGGATCGGGTGGTGGACGAGTGGTCGGAGTCAGTGGTCACCGAGGGCTCCCAGGAGGACGTCGGCGATGCGGGGGCCGGCCTGGCCGTCCCACAGGGGTGGGGCGGCGGGGTCGGCGGGTGGCGGGTCGGTGAGGGTCTTGCGGATGGCGGGGACCAGGTCGTCCGGTGTGACGAGGCGGTTCGTGCCGTGGGTGATGGTGATCGGGCGTTCGGTGTTGGGGCGCAGTGTCAGGCACGGAATGCCGAGGACCGTCGTCTCTTCCTGGACGCCGCCGGAATCGGTGATGGCGGCGACCGCGCCGCGTACCAGTCCGATGAATTCCACATAACTCAGTGGGTCCAGGACGTGAACACCCCGGTGCCCGCGCAGGCCCGCCGCGTCGAGCGTCGGACGGCTGCGCGGATGGACGGGGACGACGACGTCCACCAGGTCGGCGACCTCGTGCAGCCGGGCGACGAGTTCCGCCGCTTGGCGCGGATCGTCCACGTTCGCCGGGCGGTGCAGTGTCGCCGCCGCATATCGCGCGGGCAGGCCGTAGCGTCGGCGGACGGCGCCCGGATCGAAACGGTCGAGATGCGCGAGCAATGTGTCGATCATGGGGTTGCCGACGAAATGCGCGCGCTCCACCGGTATCCCCTCGTTCGCCAGGTGCCCGATCGCCTCCGGACTCGTGACCAGGCACAACGCCGAGAGCTGGTCGACCAGGCGACGGTTCACCTCCTCCGGCATCGACATGTCGAAACTGCGCAGACCCGCTTCGACGTGCGCCACCGGAATGTGGAGCTTCGCCGCCGCGAGCGCCGCCGCGAGCGTCGAGTTCACGTCGCCGTAAACGACGACCAGCGCCGGTTCGGACGTCAGGAACTCCTTTTCCAGCGCGACGAGAAGCGCCGCCGTCTGCTCCGCGTGGCCCCCCGATCCGACGCCGAGGTTCACGTCCGGCTCGGGCAGCCCGAGTTCGCGGAAGAACACGGTGGACATGCGCTCGTCATAGTGCTGTCCCGTGTGGACCACCCGTTGTTCAACTCCGCGTCCGGCCAGGGCGGACACGACGGGAGCGGCCTTCATGAAATTGGGACGGGCACCCATCACGTGCAGGACGGGCGACGGCATCCGAGCCTCCGGTGGTCTGGTTCACTTATGGCCTATGTCGTGGGCCAAGGCCGTTCTGCTCGCCCCACAGGTCGCCGCTCGGCACCTGCGCACCGAGCCGGCGCGCACACCGCTGCTGGCACTGCGGGTTCTCCCGCCGCCGGTTCGACGGATTATGCGCGGAATGCTACTGCGTGCCGGTCCTGTCCCGTCGGTGTATGGATTGTGGGACCAGGGCCACCGCGACGACGCCCTCGCCGCCCTCGCCCGGGCCGCCGGAGGCGCGCGCCCGCGCCGTCTGCGCCGCCTCGCGGGCTTCGCCGTCGCGGTCGAGCGCCCGGACGCGGCGACGCCACTGCTCGGCGCCCTCCCGTCCACCGACCCGGTGCGCCCATATCTGGAAGCCCTGCTCGCGGCCAAGGAAGGCCGCCTGCACGCCGCCGAGCGTACGGCCGCCCAAGCCCCGACCCGCGCCGCGCGACGCCTCCACCGCGACCTCTCCGGCCGCCTCGACGCCCTCACCTGGACGCCTCCGCGCGACACCACCGACCGCGACCGGACCACGGACACCAGAACGAGCAGCCAGACCAGAAAACGCATCGCTACCTCCCAGAACTTCGATGACGGGTCCAGCCTGGCCGCTGCGCGAGCGGCCCGCGCGACCGAGCGCGATTCTGTGGATAACTTCCCGAAAGAATCTTCGGGAGACCCGGCCCGCGTGCTGCACGTCGTCACGAACGCGCTGCCGACGACGAACGCGGGCTACACCGTGCGCACGCACCGGCTGGCCACCGCCCAACGCGCGCAGGGCCTCGATCCGCACGTCGTCACGCGGCTCGGATTCCCGGTCGCGCAAGGGGCGCGGGACCCGCTCGCGCGGCGGCAGGTGGACGGCGTCCCGTACCACCGGCTGATCCCCTGGCGCCTCCCCCGCACCGCGCGGGAGGCGCTGGACGCCAACGTCGACGCCGCGTCGGAGCTGGTCGGTGCGCTGCGCCCGTCCGTCCTGCACGCCGCGAGCAACCACGTCAACGCCCAGATCGCCCTGGCTCTCCGCGAACGGCACGGACTGCCCGTCGTGTACGAGGTTCGGGGGTTCCTGGAGGAGTCGTGGCTGTCCCGTGACGCCTCGCGCGACACCGAGCGCGACTTCTACCGCCTGTCCCGTGACCTGGAGACGGCCTGCATGCGCGCCGCCGACCTCGTCGTCACGCTGGGCACCACGATGCGGGACGAGATCGTCGCGCGCGGCGTGCCCGCCGAACAGGTCCTCGTCCTGCCCAACGGCGTGGACGACGCGTTCCTCCAGCCCCTCCCGGACGCGTCCGCGCTCCGCGCCGACCTCGGCATCGGCCCGGACGAGAAGGTCGTCGGCACGACCACGAGCTTCTACGGCTACGAGGGCCTCGACACGCTCCTCGACGCGGGCGCCCTGCTGCGCGACCGGGGACGCCCGGTACGCCTGCTGCTCGTCGGCGACGGCCCCGAGCGACCGGCGCTGCGCCGCCGGGCCGACGACCTCGGGCTGGGCGGCCTCGCACTGTTCCCCGGCCGCGTCCCGGCCGACGATGTGCGGAAGTACCACGCGCTGCTGGACGCGTTCGTCGTCCCGCGCCGCGACGAGCGCGTCTGCCGTCTCGTCACGCCGCTCAAGCCGCTGGAGGCGATGGCGGGCGGCGTGCCGGTGATCGCGAGCGACCTTCCGGCGCTGCGCGAGATCGTCCGTCCGGAGATCACAGGCACGCTAACTTTCCCCAACAATCCGGATGACTTGGCAAATACCATCCTCCAAACCCTCTACAGTCCCGAAACGCGACAGATGCAAGGCGCGGCCCGCGCCTGGGTGCACGAGGAGCGGACCTGGGCCGCGGGCACCGCACTCCTCCGCGACGCCTACCGAACTCTGGGCGTCCCCTGCTGAGGAGCGTTTCCGGAGGGGGCTGACGGGGTGGAGTTCGATCTGGCCGTGATCGGCCTGGGGTACGTGGGGTTGCCCCTGGCCCGCGAGGCGGCACGCGCGGGCCTGCGCGTCGCGGGCCTGGACCGGGACGCGGAACTCGTCGCCGGGCTCGCCGCCGGGCGGTCTCATGTGGACGACGTGTCCCCCGAAGCCGTCCGGACCATGCTGGATCGGGACTTCCACCCGACGACGGACGAAACAGTCCTCGACCGCGCCCGGAACATCGTGATCTGCGTTCCGACGCCCCTCTCGTCCGACCAGGGCCCGGACCTCACCGCCGTGATCGGCGCGACGCGCGCCGTCGCGGAGCACCTGGCGCCGGGGACGCTCGTCGTGCTGGAGTCCACGACGTACCCCGGCACGACGGACGAGGTGGTCCGCCCCCTGCTGGAGATGAACGGGCTGGTCGCGGGCGCCGACTTCCACCTGGCGTTCTCCCCGGAGCGGATCGACCCGGGCAATCCGGTCTACGGCGTCGCGAACACCCCGAAGGTCGTCGGCGGGCACACGGCCGCGTGCGCCGACGCCGCCGCCGCGTTCTACGGCAAGTTCATCGAGCACGTGGTGCAGGCGAAGGGCACGCGTGAGGCCGAGATGGCCAAGCTGCTGGAGAACACCTACCGGCACGTGAACATCGCGCTGGTCAACGAGATGGCCGTTTTCTGCAACGAACTCGGCATCGACCTGTGGGATGCCATCGACTGCGCCGCGACCAAACCGTTCGGGTTCCAAGCATTCCGCCCCGGACCGGGCGTCGGCGGACACTGCATCCCCATCGACCCCAACTACCTGTCGTACAAGGTCCGCTCCCTGGGCTACCCGTTCCGGTTCGTGGAACTGGCCCAAGAGATCAACGACCGCATGCCCCGCTACGTGGCCGAACGCGCCCAGCAACTCCTCAACCGCGAAGGCCGCGCCTTGAAGGGCGCCCGCGTGCTCCTGCTCGGCGTCACCTACAAGCCCGACATCGCCGACCAACGCGAATCCCCCGCCACGGCCGTCGCCCGCCGCCTGCTCGCTCTCGGCGCCGAACTGACCTACCACGACCCGCACGTGCCCGACTGGGACGTCGACGGCAACGCGATCACCTGCGCCGACCTGCACGACGGTCTCGCGGACGCCGACCTCGCCGTCCTCCTCCAGAACCACCGCGACTACGACGCGGCGCTGCTGGCCGACCGTGCGCGCCTGCTGCTCGACACACGCGGCGTCGTCCCGTCCCGGCCGACCGTCGAGGCGCTGTAATCCATGATCACCTCTCCGGCGTCCTAGGGATGAGCCCCCACGAAAGCGGTGAACCGGATGCGCGTCTGCGTGTGCACGGTCGTCCACCATCCGGAGGACGCCCGCATCCTCCACCGCCAGATCCGCGCCCTCCTCGACGCCGGACACGACGTCACCTACATCGCGCCGTTCACGGCGGTCGGCGCCGAACCGTGGCCTGAGCTGCACGCGGTCGACGTACCGCGCGCCGGAGGCCGACGCCGCGTCAAGGCGCTGCGCCTCGCGCGGCGAGCACTGGCGCGGCACGCGCGGGACGCGGACGTCCTGCTCGTGCACGACCCGGAACTCCTGCTGGTCCTGCCGTTCGTGCGCCGGCGCCCCCCGACCGTCTGGGACGTCCACGAGGACACCGCCGCCGCGCTGACCGCGAAGCCGTGGCTCCCCCGGCCGCTGTCCGCGCTGCTGCGCCCGTTCGTGCGACGGGCCGAGCGCGCGGCGGAGAAGCGCCTGCACCTGCTGCTGGCCGAGGAGGGCTACCGTCCGCGCTTCGCCGGAGGCCACCCGGTCGTCCCGAACACGACGTACGTGCCGCTGACGTCACCGCCCCCGCCGAACGCCCCGAAGGTCGTCTACCTGGGCCACCTCTCGGCCGCCCGTGGCGCCGACGACCTCATCGCCCTGGCCGATCTCCTCCGCCCCCACGGCATCACCACCGAGCTGATCGGCAGCGCCGACCCCAAGATCGCCGCCCGCCTCCGCGACGCCAACCGCGCCGGCCACCTCCGCTGGCACGGCTACCGCCCCAACGACACGGCCCTGGCCCTCATCCAGGGAGCCCTGGCGGGTCTATCCCTCCTGCACGACGAACCGAACTACCGCCACTCGATCCCCACCAAGATCATCGAATACATGGCGCACGGCATCCCCGTCATCACGACCCCGCTCCCGGCCGCCCGCACCATCATCGACCGCGACGCCTGCGGAATCATGGTCCCCTTCCACGACCCACCCACAGCCGCCGCCGCCATCCTCCACCTCAACAACTCCCCCGAAACCCGCCACACCTACGCCACCAACGGCCACCGCGCCGCCCGCCTCCACTACCACTGGCCCAACCAGGCAAAACACTTCGTATCCCACCTAGAAAACTGGTCCCGCTAACACGGTCGGTGCCGAAAATGAACAAAGATCACCTGACCGAGATAGCCGCCTCGTGGCATCACAACACGCTTACGGAGCGGATGAGTCTGTTAGATGACTCCTACCTGTACGATATCTCGGGCCACAGCCTTTACTGAAGCGTCCACCGAGACCCTACCGAACGCTCGCGGCGGAAAAACTTCGCACTCAGAAAGCGACCTCGGCCTGTGGATCGAAACCGCTGATCGCCGCACCCACCGCCAGATCACGCATTTCCGGGATCAACTCCGCGAGGCGAAACGGAAGGGTGAGAATCAAGTAACGCCCCATCGCTTCAATCTCGTCTGGATCGTCGTCACCCTCGAGAGGCTCCATCATGTCGCGAACCTGCGGCCACCTATCGACCAAAGCCTCCCGGAAAACTACCAGTTCATCACTGGCCACAAAGGACCGGTACACCCCCTCGCACGCTTCCTCGTATAGCTTCTCAGCAGGTCCGTTCCCTGCTTTCCAAAAACAGATATCGATACTCAACGAGTCCTCCGAATACGACGGAACACGTACGCAATGAAATCGAAAGCGCCTACTAGGCTCCTGGAGCAGATGCTCATCCGAATCCAGTCATGAACTCGATGAGAGTATGTGGATCGATCCATTCGCCCTTCAGCGACGCGGTTTGCAATCTCTGCGGAACGGTTGCTCCCATCCGTGATGAATAGGCAGGACCAGGGAAGTTGATGCTATCGCCTGCCGCATACTCCAGGAAGCCAACGATCGGTTCGTTACCAGCCGCGGGCCAGGTGCGCCGCCCCACCCCCGGCCTACTCGGTTCCACGCACCATTGGGTGATCGCCCCGGAGCGGCACCCCTGTGGACGGAACGGGCTTTCGTGACTACTTTCCGTGACGCGCACAGATGGCACTTCTCGCTAGAATGTGCAATGCCTTTCGGCTCGAGATCTTGCTGTGTGCGTTTGCTTGAAGAAGATCTGTCGGCAACTGCCAGGTTCGCAATGCGCCCTGCGTCTCTCGTGCCCCTGCCCGCCGGGGCGCGGGCGGCAATCGCGTGACTGTGTTCCTCCTCGCGGTGGACGACACCTCGCCGACTGTGTCCGAGTGCCGACGATGTCGTTCGGTCTTGCTCCGGACGAGGCGCGCCGTCGGCCGTCGTTGTGGCTTCCGTGTGAGCGGACGTGCTGCGTGTGGTGTGCGGTGCGGTGTTCTCGGGCGGCTGGAGCGCGGGGGGCGGGTGAGTGGGAGCGAATGACGGAGGGGCGGGGAGGCCGTAGGGTGCTTTGTGCTGATTCGGCTTGTGGATTTGCAGCTCCGGGAGACAGCGTGAGCACGTCAGGGACGTCGGGCGACGGATCCAGCGGGGATGAGTGGCGGGTGTCGTCGCCTCCGCCGCCGCCTTGGGCGGACGAGGCGGACGGCGCGGCCGCTGGGAGTGAGAGGCCGGGTTCCGGCGCGCCGCCGGTCGGTCCGCCCACGCCGCCGTGGGCGGGCGGGGAGGGCGACGACGCTGGACGGAGTCCGCAGCCGCACAGCCCGCCGTCCGTGGTCGCGCGGCCTTGGGAGAGCGGACCGGGCACGCCGCCGCCGGATGTGCGGCAGCCCTGGGAGAACCGGGGCGGTTTGGCTGCGCGAGCGCCGCAGGAGGGTTCGCCGCCTTCCGAGGTCGGGCGGCCCGCTGGGCAGCCGGAAGGCACGCCCGCGTTCGGGCCACCGCCCGATGTGCGGCAGCCCTGGGAGACGGGGCCGCCCGCGTCTGACGCGCGGCGGCCTGGGAGCGGCAGCGGTGGGCTGGCCGCGCGGCCGCCCGCGTCGTCGCATGAGGGCGCGGCGCCAGGTGCTGAGACGCGTCAGCCCTGGGAGAGCGGACCGGCGGCGCAGGAGGGCGCGCCGTCGTTCGGGCCGCCACCCGATGTGCGGCAGCCCTGGGAGAGCGGAGCAGCCGCACCACCGCCGCCCGATGTGCGGCAGCCCTGGGAGAGCGGAGCGGCCGCGCCGCCGCCGGACGTGCGGCAGCCCTGGGAGCAGGCCGGGGCGGCGAGCGCGGAGCCATGGTTGCGGGAGCAGACCGCGGCGCGGAGGCGGCGGTCGTTCCCGGTGAAGCCGGTGCTCGCCGTCGTGGGAGCGCTGGTGCTCGTCGGCGGCGGAGGATACGGGGCGTACGCGCTCATGGCGGGTGACGACGACGCGGCCGACGCGCCGTCGCGGTACGCCGACGCGCTGTTCGCCGCCGACCGGGCCGCGGCCGGGGACGGGCTCGACCAGGCGATCGGGGACGTCGCGGTCGCGGGCGGGATGGCGGTCGCCGCCGGGTCCGAGAGCGGTGGCCCGAACGCGCGGCCCAAGTTCCTGTACTCCAAGGACGGGGGTCGCACCTGGCAGCTCGCCACCGTCCGGACCAGGGACGGTGGGCAGGCGCTCGGCCAGGGCCCCGACGTGGTCTTCGGCGTCAAGGGCGCGTGGGTCGCCCTCGGCACCCGCAACGGCGCCGAGAACGTGTGGACGAGCGCCGACGGCACCACGTGGACGCAGCGCGCCGCGAAGCCCGGCGTGTTCGCCGTCGGTGACCAGATCGAGCAGGTCGCGCGCGCTGGGGACGGGTTCGTCGCGGTCGGGCACCGTCCGTGGGGCGGGCGGTCGGTCCCGGTGCTGTGGCGGTCGGCGGACGGCACCGAGTGGCAGCGCGTCACCGGCCGTTCGCTCGGTCTCAAGGCGGGCAAGAACAGCGTCGGCCCGCTCCGCTATGTCGCGTCGGCGGGCCGGACGACGCTGATCGCCGGGACGGTCGTGAAGAAGGCCGGCACGGTCGCGGGCCTGTGGGGTTCGACGGACGGCGGGCGGAGCTGGCGTGAGATGGCCACGCCCTCGGCGTCGGGCGCGTGGGGCGACCTGCACCTGGCGGTGAGCGGGAACCGCTTCGTCGCGCTGCGCCGTGGCAAGGCCGGGAACGCCCGGCCCGGCGTCGCGTTCACCTCTCCGGACGGCCGCCGCTGGCAGGCCGCGGGGAAGGTGGAGAACGGCCCGGTGCTGGAGCCGGTGCGGCTCGCGGGAGGCGACGCCGGTCTCGCGCTGCTCGCGGGGGTCTCCGACGACCGCAAGGCCGTCTTCCAGAGCGGCGACGGCACGAACTGGGCGCAGGCCGCCGATCTCGGCAACGCGCCCGGCCGCACGCTGTCGTCGATCGCTTCGGCGGGCGGAACCGCCCTGGTCGGCGGCAGCCGCCGCCAGGCCGACGAGGACTACCAGCTCATCAGCGCGTCCGGCGGCCGGTCCGCCGAGGTCGATCTGAGCAAGGTGACCGGCGCGACGGCCACGGAGCGCTCGCTCCTGGACGTGGCCTCCGGCGGCGGCCGGACGGTCGCGGTCGGCAGCACCAACGGCCGCGCGGCGATCTGGACGACCGGCGACGGCGACTCCTGGGAGCGCGCCGACGCGAAGGCGCTGGCCGCCGACGCGCGGCAGCGGCTGGTCAAGGTCGCGCACGGCCCGCAGGGCTGGCTGGCGGTCGGCGCCGAGGGCGGGCGTCCGCTGGTGGTGACGTCGGCGGACGGCCGGACGTGGCAGCGGCAGGACCCGTCGGCGTTCGCGCCGCACGGCGGCCGCGTCGTGACGCTGACCGGGGTCGCGGCGGGCCCGAAGGGCTATCTGATCGTCGGCCGGGACGCGCGCGGGACGGCCGAGTCGTCCGCGCTCGCCTGGCATTCGGCGGACCTGCGCACGTGGCGGCCCGCCCAGCGGGGCGGCCTCGCGGCGGGCGGCGGCACGTCGCGGGAGATGACGGCCGTGGCGGCGACGCCGAACGGGTTCGCGGCCGTAGGCGCGACGGCGAACGGCGGCGCGCCCACGGCGAAGCCGTCGGAGCCGGCGATCTGGGTGTCGCAGGACGGTCTGGCGTGGACGCAGAAGGAGGCGGTCGCACCGGCGGGCGTCCGGAACATCCGGCTGACGCACGTCACCGCGAACGGCCGCGCGCTGGTGGCGGCGGGCGAGGGCGACCAGTCGGGCTTCCGCGCCGTCGCGATCGTGTCGACCGACGGCGGCAGCACCTGGCGCGGCAGCGTGCTGCCGACGCCGACGGGCGACTCGGTGAGCTACCTGCGGGCCGCGGCGGCGGGCGAGAGCGGCTTCACGCTCGTCGGCATGTTCGGGAGCTGGCTGAACGCGGACACGATCCGCTGGACGTCCCCGGACGGGCGGGCGTGGCAGCCGTCGGTGCCGCAGGGTCCGGGCCTGTCGGGCGACGGACGCCAGCAGGTCACGGCGGTCGCGGGGTCCGGCGACGGCCTGCTCGGCGTCGGCACGTCGGCCGAGGACGGCCGCGACCGCGCGACGCTGTGGCGGTTCGACGCGCCGTGACGGCGGTCAGCCCGCGTGGTTGTCCCAGGCGGTGACGCGCTGGACGGGCCCGGTGCCGCAGCCGGGCCCGCCCGGCGACGTCGTCGAGCCGGGCGTCGCCGCCCAGGTCTGCACGGGCCCCCGGTAGCCGGACGTCAGCGTGTTGCCGTGGAACTTGTTGCCGACCGACGCGCATTCACGCGGTGACGTCGGTGACGCCTGCCGCTGGTACCAGTCGGAGAAGTACGCCTTCGACCCGGCGCGCACGAACGTGTTGCCGGAGATCTGGTTGCGTCCGCTGGCGTTGCGGGTGCGGACGGGGTCGCCGCTGATGCCGGTGAACGTGTTCCTCCGGATGATGTTGTCGCTGCTCAGGTGCGCGAGGTAGACGCCGTGGACGAGGGCGGCCTGGTCGGGGGTGCCGCGGTTCTCGATGTCGGTGAACTCGTTCTTCTCGATGATGTTGCGGCGGGAGTTGATGAGGTCGACGGCGCCGTAGCCGACGGCGGCGGGAACGTGTTTGGAGCCGATGGCGCGGAACCGCATCCCGTAGACGGTGTTGCCGTTGACGCCGCCGGTCCGGGCGCCGAGCAGCCCTGCGGCGGAGCGCGCGGTGCCGCCGTCGAACATGATGCCGCCGCTGGCGTACTGCTCGACCTGGAGGTAGTAGAACCGCAGCGACGTCTCGGGCGGCAGGCCGGACGGCGGCGGCTCGGCGCGGAACCAGAACCCGGCGGTGCCGGTGCCGCGGAAGACGGGACGCCCGGCGATGCCGGTGAGGTCGCCGCCGTAGCGGTGGTCGGCGGGCAGGAAGCTGATGGAGCGGCCGGGCACGTAGGTGTTCCAGGTGAGGGGGGCGGTCGGGTAGACGCCCTGCTTGATGCGGACCTCGACGTCGGTGCTGGGCCGCGCGGCGGCGATGATCTGCTGGACGCGGGCGAGCGTGGCGACGGCGCGGGCGGGGCTGGCGCCGTCCCGGGCGTCGCTGCCCGCCGGGTCGAGATGGAGGCGAAGGACGGTGGGCGCGGCAGGCGTGGGGGTGGGGCGCGCCGGGGGCGCGTCGGTGCCGCTCATGCCGGTCAGCGCGATGGTGAGGACGAGCGTCGTCGCGGCTCCCACACCGAGAGACAGCAACGCGGTGGTGCGAGCCCTGGGCGTGGCCGGAGAGGACCGGCGCGGGTCAGGCGTTCCGGTCATCTGGGCTCCGCCGGTGCAGCGCCTCGCCGGCGCGGCGCCGGGCGGCCTCGCGCAGTTTCGCGCTGAGCGGGGCCTGCAGTTTGCGTTTGAGGCGGGCCGCCTCCTGCTTCCACCGCTCCGCCTCCTTCTCCCGCTGCTCGGCCCTCTTCTTCCAGCGTGCGGCCTCTTTCCGCCACTTGTCGACCTCGGTGGCCGTCGGCGGTGCCGTTCTCCCGGCGCCTGCGGGGAACGCCCAGTCCGCGCCGTCGATCCAGTGGACGCCGTACAGCTCGTGCACGACGTCGTCGAGATCCTCTCCGGCGGCCCGGACGTGATGGGCGCGCGCGAGCGCGGCGGTGCGTTCGAACCGGGCGATGCGCAGCCCGCCGCCGGGATCGTCGACGGCGACCTGGACGGCGCCGTGCCCGCCCTCGTCGGCGAGGGCCACGAGCCGCTGGATCGCCTCGGGGCCCGGCACGAGGCCGGGCGGGCAGACGAGCCGGAAGGGGGCGGGCGCGGACGTCGCCGGAACGTCCTCGACGAACCGGACGCGCCCGTCGGCGGCGAATGCGGCGCGGATCAGGCGCAGGTCGAGGTCGGGGTCGTCCAGCGGTGCGCGGCGTCCGTCCGTGAGCGCGCTCCACGGTCCGGCGACGGTGACGCGGATGTCGGGGACGGTGCCGGCGAGCGCCCCGGCGACGGTGGCGCGGACGTCTTCGAACGTGGCGCCGTCGGCGTGCACGACGATGTCGGTGTAGGGGATGTCGAACTGCCGTCCGGCCCAGCGTCGCCAGTCACGCCGCAACGGCAGCCGATGGCTGAGGTAGGGCTCGTTGTGCCGGGCGACCTCTTCGCGGCGGCGCATGATGGTGGACGGGCCGAGGTGCCAGCTGCGCGCCCCGGGTTCGGGGACGAACACCGCGCCCTGCTGAGCGAGGCGGTAGCCGAGGTCGGTGTCCTCGCCGAGCAGCAGGGAGGCGTCCAGGCCCCCGGCCGCGGTGAGCAGCGAGGCGGGCACCGACGCCGTCGCGCCGACGTGGACGCGGTACAGGCGGGGGTGGAAGCGGACGAGGCCGCCGGTCTCGGCGATGATGTCCTCGACCCAGGTGTGCGGGTGGCCCTCCTCGACGCCGAAGAGGGTGTCCGCGGCATCGGCGGCGACGGCGGCGGCGACTTTCGCGGGCGTCAGTTCTCCGGGGGCGTGGTCGATGAAGCGTTTGTAGCCGAGGACGACGAGGTAGTCGGCGACGTGGTGCCAGCGCAACTGCGCCTCGACGTGCTCGCGGAACACGACCATGTCGGCGTCGAGCCAGTGGACGACCTCTCCGTCTGCGACACGGGCCCCGGTGGCGCGGGCATGACCGCGTCCCCAGCCGCCGGGGTCGGCGGGCACCAGGCGGGTACGGGCGGGCGCGATCTCGGGGAGGCGCAGCGGGGGCGTGCTGCCGTCGTCGACGACGACGACCTCCAGCAGGTGCTCGGGGTAGCTCTGCGCGGCGAGTGACGCGAGCGTGAGATCGAGGCGGGTCTGGTCCTCGAAAGCGGGGACGACCACGGACACCGTGCGGCGGGGCGTGTAGCCGCCGACGGCGGGGACGTCCAGCGACGTGTGGTCGTTGTGGCGGACACGCGGGGGACGGGGGGCGGCGTGCTGGTCAGGGCTCACGTGGTCCTCATCGGGAGCGGGCCGGGCGACACGCGGGCGGGCGACTCCATCAGGGGATTGGGCCGGAAGCCGCGCCATTGCCGGGTGGCGGTGCGCAGGAAGTAGGTGGGCGAGACGCCCCACGTGTGCCCGCGCGCGCGTCGGTTGACGAGGAAGCCGAGGCCGTGCGTGCGGTAGACGCGTCCGCCCGCTGCCGTGGCGGCCCGCAGGAACACGGCGTCGACCGAGCGCGGCACCGGCGCGAAACCGCCGACCGCGTCGAAGAAGGAGCGTTCGGTGAGGAGCGTCGCGCCGGAGATCGTGCCGCTCATGCGCTCGGACGGCCCGGCGGGGCGGTACACGGTCAGGTCGATCTCCTCCAGGTAGATGAACTGCGCGAAACAGCCGGTGACGTCGGCGTTGGCGTAGTGGGCGGCGAGGAGCAGGTCGGCGACGAAGTCCGGACCGTACCAGTCGTCGTCGTCCCATTTCAGCAGGTAACGGCCGGTAGCGCGCACGGCGCCGAGGTTGAGCGCCGCGCCGAACGGGAGGTCGGCGGACGCCTCCACCAGCGTGACGGGCCCGTCGTGTCCGGTGACCGCCGCGACGACCCGCGGATCGGCCGCGGACAGGCCGTGCAGGACCAGCAGCACCTCGATGTCCACGTCGCGCTGCCGGGCGATCTGCGCGAACGCGAACGCGAGGAAGTCGGGGCGGCGGGTGCACAGCAGGACCGAGACCGGGGAGCGCGCCGGTGCGGGCGTCCCAGCGGCGTGGGCGAAGGCCCGCCACCGCGCCGACGTGGAGTGCGAGCGCAGCGCGGCCCGGCGCAGCCGGATGCTGTGCTCCTCGCGGACCAGGTCGTCGGTGAGGTCGAGGGCGGTGCCGTCGGTCAGCAGCCGGGTCAGTTCCGCGCCCAGCGGGAGCGTCCAGCCGGGCAGCCGGGACGCGACGAGCGGCACCCCTGCGGCCGCGAGCCCGGCGAGGACGCGGACGGCGGCGTCGGGGCCGCTGTGCCGGCCGTGCTCGACGCGGACGGCGCGGACGTGCCGGAGCCGCGCGACGTCGGCGTCCGTCACCGCACCGGACGGGTGGAAGCGCACGACCTCGCCGGGGCCGGCCTCCACGCTCCAGCGGTCGCCGGTCTGGACGAGCGGACGTTCGCCGTGCGCCGGAGCGGAGAGGAAGCCGACGGGATTCACCGAGCGTTCGTCCACCGGCGGTATCGCGCCGGGGCCGTCGAGGCGCTGGACGGCGGTCCGCACCCCGTCGTGGCCGCCCGGGGCGCTGAGCGCGGCCCAGGTCAGCGTCCCCGCTTCGGACCGGTCCACGGCCGGGACGCGCGGATCCGGCCAGGCGGCGGTGTCCGCGCCGATGGTGCGCAGCACGACGTCGGCGGCGGGTACCTGGCCGACGTCGGGCACCGGGCCGTCCACTCCGGCCGGGGCGGCCGACGGATCGCCGGGTCGCCAGTGGGCGGCGCCCGGCCCGGCCAGGGCCGCGCGCACGCCCGGCCACGCCTGCGGGCGCCCGCCGTCCAGGCCCCGCACGAGTGCCGCGAGGAAGACGCCGGCGGGCACGGCGCCGCGGAACCGGGCCCGCACCGCCCAGTCCCCGGAGTCCCCGCGCTGGGCGTGGAACTCGCGCAGCGTCCGCCATTCGGCGGGGAGCGCGGGCAGTGCCGGTCCGGCCTGGTCCGGCGCGCGCAGGACGCCCACGACGATCCGGTCGGCGCCGGGAAGCAGCGCCCCCGCCGACACGGCACGCCGCAGGTCCGTGGCGGTGCGGGCGAAGACGGCGAGGACGCCGTTCGGCGTCTCCCCCACGGGGCCGGTGGCGGCGTCGAGGTCCACGACCGCGCCGTCACCGGGCGGCGCGAGGTCGGCGCCGTCGTCGCCGGGCAGCAGGCCCACGGTGACGATCAGCCCGGGCGCCGTACGGATCATGTCCCGGACGGTCTTCGTGATCATCGCGGCCGTCCCGTGAAGACGTGGGCGTGGCCGGTGGTGGTCCGGCCGAACGACGGGTGGTCGGTGAGCCAGCGGTCGCTCAGTTCCTGCTCGTCGTCGCGGAGGGCGTCGT
The DNA here is from genome assembly GCF_000374305.1 of Actinomadura flavalba DSM 45200. Lineage (GTDB taxonomy): Bacteria > Actinomycetota > Actinomycetes > Streptosporangiales > Streptosporangiaceae > Spirillospora > Spirillospora flavalba. Next base: position 712,870 of record NZ_KB894093.1, read on the forward strand.
CCAGCACGATCACGACGTCGTCCGCGCAGTGCGGCAGCAGCAGCGGAAGCGCGGGATACCGAGCATGGGGGCGAGTGGCGCCGGGCGGGCCGTCGACGAGGACGGCGCCGATGCCGGTGAGGTCCTTGACGGACGTGACGGAGTACCAGGGGTACTCCTCGTCGTCCTGGCGCCACGGTTCGAGGGGGGCGTGGCGGATCTCCACGACGGTGTCGAGGCCGTGGGCGCGGATCAGGTCGCGGGTGGCGCGCAGGTAGCGTTCGTCGTGTTCGAGGGCGACGAGGCGTCCGCCGCCGAGCCGTTCCAGGGCGTAGCCGAGCCAGACGCTGGACGCGCCGCTGCCGCACTCGACGACGAGGCCGGGGCGCCGTTCGACGAGGACGTCGACGACGGTGCGGAGCACGTCGGGGCGCAGCGCCCAGCCGCTGAGGGCGGGCATCGGGGCGCGGGGGCGGAGCCAGGCGAGCACCGCGGCGTGCGACTCGACGCGGTCGTAGGTGTCGTCGGCGGCGTCGCGGACTCCGGCGGCGAGCGCGGCGGCCCGCTCGTCGAGGGCGTCGACGCGGGCGGCGAGGTCGGCGAGGCCGTCGCGCAGGCCCGTCAGATGGGTGAAGAACTCGACGCGGTCCTCCCCCACGGTGCCGCGCGTCTCGCGGACGGCGTCGCGCAGTTCCTCTTGGAGAGCGGTCTGCGCGGTGATCAGGGCGGCCAGGTCGCGCTGCGAGGACGCGCGCAGCTCGGACGCGTGCGTGCGCTGTTCCCGCAGCGCCTTCTGCACCTTGGCGTCCACCCGCCGGACGCCGAGCACGACGAAGGCGAGCGCGACGAGGATCGCGTCGGCGGCCAGCAGCCCGGCCGCCTCCCACGGGCTCGGTCCGCCGAGCGCGGCGGCGACGACGAGACCCGCGCCGGCCGCGCCGCCGAGGGCGGCGATCGTCAGCATGCGGCGGCGGGGGGAGGAAGTCGCCATGGCTCGCTCCGTCGTCAGGGGGCTGGTTCGGTCAGATGCAGACGTGCGCCTCGGGCGGCCCGTAGAACTCCACCCGCGCCTGCCGGAGCAGTTCGGCGTCGTTCACCTGGAACGTGTGGGAGGACGGGTCGGCACCGCGCACGTAGACGTAGTTGAACCGGTCGGCGGAGTAGACGCGGACGCCCGCGGCCTTCGCCCGGCGCAGCAGTTTGGTGTCCGAGCCGCGCGGCAGCGGGTCGAACCGCAGGTCGCGCAGCACGTCGCCGCGCGCGACGATGGTGCCGCCCCGCACGAGGTTCGTGTAGGTGTGTTCCAGTTCGGGCTTGCTGAGCAGGGTGGCGTCCATCGCCTGGAGCTGGACGTAGCAGGCGCGTTTCCCGACGATCCCGGCCTCGGTGTAGGAGAACGCGGGGACGAGGTCGGACAGGTAGTGCGCGCCGTACACGTCGTCGTCGTCCATCTTGGCGATGAGGTCGCCGTCGGCGGCGTCGATGCCGAGGTTGAGGCAGGCGCCGAGCGGGAGCGCGGCGTCGGCCTCGACCACGACGACGTTCTCGATCCCGGCTTCGTGGGCCTGCGCGCGGACCTTCTCCGGTTCCACGTCGAGGCCGTGCAGGACGAGGACGAGCTGGAGGGGCGTCCAGTGCTGCCGGGCGACCTGCGCGAGCGCGCCCGCGATCCGGTCGGGACGGTTGGTGGGCAGGACGACCGAGACTGTCGGCTCGGGGCGCGGGTGCGGCCGGCCGACCGCGTCCAGGACGGTGTCGACGCGGTGCCCGAACGTGTGCGCGGCGAACACCTCGCGCATCGCGCGGTGGCCCTGGCGGTCGCGCAGCTCGGGGTTGGCGAGGAGCCCGGCGAGCAGTGTGCGGGTCTCGTCCTGGGTGTGCGCGACGGACACCAGGCCGGGGAAGTAGGCGTCGACGGCGGCGGAGTGGCCCGACAGGACGGGCGTCGCGCACGCGGACAGCTCGAAGATGCGGCGGGCGCACATCGTCGGGGAGTCCAGCACCGAGTTGACGTTCAGGAAGACCTTGTACGCCTTGTACACCGACAGCATCCGCTCGTACGGCAGCGAGCCGACGATGTGCGCGTCGAAGCGGGGCGGGAACTGGAAGCGGCTCTCCTTCTCCAGCATGCGGCTGTAGACGTGCAGGCCGAAGTCGCGGGCGGGCTCCAGGACGGTCCGCATCTGCTCGGCGCGGTCCGGGTGCTTGTGGCTGAAGTAGGTGCCGGCGAAGGCGACGTCGTGGCGGCGTCCGCCGGGGACGTTCACGGGGTTGTGCAGGCGGGGCTGCGCGGCGAAGGGGAGCACGTCGACGCGGTCGTGGCCAAGGATCTCGCGGTAACGGGGGATCATCTCGGCGCTGGTGGTGAAGACGGTGTCGAACAGTGCCGCGGTGTCGATGAAGACGTCGAAGTTCGGCGGGTCCTCCTTGTTCCAGAAGACCGTCGGGACGCCCTGTTCGCGGCAGTGCGCGACGAGTTCGCGCAGTTCGCGGCCGGGGGCGTCGGGGCCGCTCATCTGGCCGCCCCAGCGGCCGTCGTTGCCGGACCACGCCGACTCGACGAACAGCAGGTCCGGCCGCTCGCGGTCGAGCACCTCGCGCCAGTCGCCGGGGCCGGGTTCGACCTGCCGCCACTCGTACCGGAACGCCGTCGCCGAGAACGTGTCGAGGACGACGGCCGCGGTGAGTTCGGGGCGCGCGATCGGCCCGTCCGGGAGGGACGTCTCGGGCAGGTCGGGCATCCGTGGCCGGTCGGCCGTTCCGGGGGCGGCGGACGGTGCCTTGCCGCTCGGCCGCTGCGGCGGTGACGGCATCGGTGACTTGCGCAGCGCGCGGCCGAGTTCGGCGGGCACCCGGAGCACGCCGGCGGGCTTGCCGCGCGCCTGCCACAGCGCCTCGCCCAGCCGCCACCAGCGGCGGCTGAACGTCGAGCGGAGCTGCCAGGAGACGTAGTCGGTCTTGTAGACCTGGTAGGCGTAGCGGCCCTCGGCGTCGCGCAGCCGCTGCTCGGTCTCGCGGAGCCGTTCCTCGGTCTCGCGCAGCGACCGGGCCAGCGCCTCCCGCTCGTCGGCGTCGTGCGCGTGCGGGCGGTCCGCGTCGCCGTGCTCAGCGGAGGTCATGGCGGCGACTCACTCCCAAGCTCCTCTGTCGTCGCAATGGGCCCGTACGTGGGCTCAACTCGCATAGAGGCATAAAAACCCGGCTAGTGTACCGGTGCGCCCTCCTCCCTCCACCCGTTCGCGGGAGCGGCATTCTCACTAGACTCGGACGAAGATGAGCACCGTAGACGCACTGACCGGTCAGGCCATGGTCGTGTTGCAGGATCGGCCCCTCGTCGCGCTGAGTGCCTGGATCAGCGGGGCCGCGCGCGACTGCGCGGAGGCGGGGCGGGCGTTGCAGGTGGTGACGCCGCTGGAGTCGCGGGTCTCGCTGCCGCTGCGGACGGTGGTGGCCGGGGGCGGGGCGCTATGGATCGTCCGGCACGGCGACGGGTACTACGAGGGGCTCACCGGGCGGCCGATGCAGTGGGGCGGGGAGGCGTTCGTGCCCGTCCCGGACGCGCGCGACTACGCGCCCGGGTTCACCACGCGGCTCACCGCGCCGATCGGGGCGCAGCTCGGGCTGACGTACCGGGTCCGGCACGCGGCCGAGGGGCATCTGAGCGGCGCCGTCGACCGGCTGCTCCAGCTCCTCACCGGCAAGTGGCCCGCCGGATGGGGGCCCGCCGAGCCGCTGGAGCACCCCTGGCAGCCCGACCGGCTCACCGAGTACGCGCGCGGACGGTCCAGCGCCACGATCATCGTCGCCGGAGACGGGCCGCGTCCCGCGCAGGCCGTCTGCGAGTTCACCACGATCGACGGCGGCGCCGTCGAGGAGTCCACGACGGTCACCGTCGGCTACGCACCCGAAGACCCGCCGCCGCTGGCGCACCTGCCGTCGCTCGTCGCGGCGATGGCGGCCGACCAGCCCCTCGCGACCATGTTCGTCCAGCTCACCCCGGGCCGCGCCGACCTCACCACCGAGGCGCGCTGGTCGGGCGCCGCCGCCCCGGTCGCGCTGGCCGTGGCGGGCGGCGTCCAGGGCCCGCCGGGGGTGCAGGGCTCGCCGATCGGGCCGCCGCGCGCGCCGATGACGCTGTTCCCGCTCGGCGACGGACGGTCGACGGACGGCTGGCAGCGCCACCGCGCGCTCCTGGCGCACCTGGGCTAGGGCTCCCGTCAGGTCTGCGGCGGCTCGAACCGCGGCTGGGCCTGCGGGCCGGACGGCTGCGGCTGCGGCACGAACTGCTGCTGCGGAGGCGGCGGCTGCTGCGCGTACGGCGGCGCGAAGGGCTGGGCGGGCGCGGCCGGAGCCGAGCCGATCTTGCAGGCCAGTCCGGCGATGACGAACGCGAGCCCGGCGAGCACGAGCATCTCGCAGAACCTGCCGCCCTCGGTGACCTGGAGGGGTTTGCGGTCGGGGTCGCCGGCCGCGGCGAGGCTGAGGAAGCCGAAGCCGAGACCGGTCACGATCGACCCGAGGCCGAGCAGCAGGAACAGCAGGAAACCGGCGCGGGACGCCTGCATGGTCTAGTCCCCCCACACGTAGAGGTTGGTGAGCACGGTCGCGAGCTTGCGCAGGAGCGTGTCGCCGAGCACCTGCGCGGGGCCGCTGCGCGGGCCGGGCTCGCGGGACTCGTTGACGAACGACTGGCGGATGAGGACGTGCCGTCCGACCGACTGGCTCGACCACCAGTGGCCCGGCTCGTTGCCGTAGTCGACGCGGATGCGCGGCGCCCGGTTGGCGTTGACGCTGTTGGCGACGCGCCGCGCCTGGGACTCGGTGCCGAACTCCAGCACCGAGATCTGCACCCAGGTGTTGCCGCTCGGCGCCCGGTAGGTCGCGCCGCGCAGGCTGCTCTCGCACGGGGTCGAGCGCAGGACGGTGACCAGGCCCGGCTTGGCGGCGCCGGTGCAGGACGTCGTCCAGCTCGACGAGCGCCGGTAGGTGCCCCGGTCGGTCGACACCGACGAGGCGAGGAACGTGGACCCGACCTGGACCTTCTCGCGCCGCGTCGGCGTCGGGGTCGGGATCGTCGGGGCGCTGAACGTCGGCGTCGGAACGGCCGGGACCGACGGGACGGTGAAGGACGGCACGCTGAGCGGACGGGCGGGCGGGTGGTCGTCATCGTCGCCGAGGACGACGAACGCCCCGGCGCCGAGCAGCCCCAGCGCGACGATCGCGCCGACGATCGCCAGGACGATCCCGGCCCCGCCTCCCCCGCCGCGCTGCGGCGGCGGGTACCCGGGCGGCCCGCCGGGGAACGGTCCCGGCATCCCGGGCGGCGGCGGTCCGAAGGGGCCGGGCGGCCGGGGCGGGCCCTGCGGCGCGGGCGGCGGGCCGTACGGTCCGGGAGGTCCGGGCGGGGCGGGGGGCGGGCCGCCGTAGGGCGGGGGGAACCCGGGCGGCGGAGTGCTCACCTCGGCGTCCTCTCATGGGGGGTCGGATGCAGGGCCTAGCGAACCACAAATGTCGAATATAGAAGGACATTAAAGTCAGAACTGCCATCAACCGACCAGCGCCGAGCAGCCGTCCCAAGGGGGCGGGACGGGGAACGGCCGTCTAGACTCCCGGAGGCTCGTCCTGGTGTGCGAGCTTCTTCACAGCCGGAGGCGGTTAGTCCGAGAGACCCCCGCGCAGGCGCGGCTGATAGGGAACAGCTATCAACGGCGACGCGTCGATCTATTTCTCTTTTCAGTGGGGCTGCGGAAGCCTGTGTGACGTCCGGGACGGGAGTGACCATCCGCCGGGCGCTGCGCCTGACCAGGCGATCCACATCACACGTGCGACGAAGGAGCCCCGCGTGCTTTCTGTCGGAGACCAGTTCCCCGAGTACGAGCTGACCGCCTGCGTCTCGCTGGACGCGGACAACGCGTTCGAGACGATCAACCACAAGTCCTACGAGGGCCAGTGGCGCGTCGTGTTCTTCTGGCCCAAGGACTTCACGTTCATCTGTCCCACCGAGATCGCCGAGTTCGGCCGCCTCAACGAGGAGTTCGCCGACCGCGACGCCCAGGTGCTCGGCGCGTCCGTCGACAACGAGTTCGTGCACTTCGCGTGGCGCAAGGACCACCCCGACCTGCGCGACCTGCCCTTCCCGATGCTGTCGGACCTCAACCGCGAGCTGACCGAGGCCCTCGGCATCCTCACCGCCGACGGCGTCGCCCAGCGCGCGACCTTCATCGTCGACCCGAACAACGAGATCCAGTTCTCGATGGTCACCGCCGGGTCCGTGGGCCGCAACGTCAAGGAGGTCCTGCGGGTCCTCGACGCGCTCCAGTCCGACGAGCTGTGCCCCTGCAACTGGAACAAGGGCGAGAACACCCTCGACGCCGCCAAGCTCATGGCGGGCGCCTCGTGAGCGTCGACGCCCTCAAGTCCGCCCTTCCCGCGTACGCGAAGGACACCAAGCTGAACCTCGGCTCGGTGACCTCCACGTCCGCGCTGTCCGAGCAGCAGCTCTGGGGCACGGTCCTGGCGACCGCCCTGGCCAGCCGCAACGCGCAGGTCATCCGGGAACTGGCCGAGGAGGCCGGCGACTACCTGACGGCCGAGGCGTTCGAGGCGGCCAAGGGCGCCGCGTCGATCATGGCGATGAACAACATCTACTACCGGTCGACGCACCTCATCGGTGACGACGCCTACGCGACGCTGCCCGCCAAGCTGCGCATGTCGATCATCGGCAAGCCGGGCGTCGACAAGCTCGACTTCGAGCTGTGGTGCCTCGCCGTCTCGGCGATCAACGGCTGCGGACGCTGCCTGGAGTCGCACGAGAAGGTGCTGCGCGACGGCGGGCTGTCCCGCGACCTGATCCAGGAGGCGCTGCGCGTCGCCGCCGTGGTGCACGCCACCGCCGCGACGCTGGAGGGCGAGGACGTCCTCGCCGCCGTCGGCGTCTGACGGCTCCCTCGCGCGAAGGCCCGGCCGGTGCCGTCATCCCGGCCGGGCCTTCACACGTCTGATGAGAAAGGGAGCGGTGCGACGGCGCCGTATCCTTTTTCTTTCGGTTCACTGCGCGATCAGGGGGATCAATGGCAGTCCAGGCTGAGACGGGAACGCATGCCGAGGTGGCGGAGGTCTGGCCGCGGGACGGCGTCATCCGGCTCGTCGGCGAGGTGACCGCGCCGCTGCCCGGCCCCTGGACGCTGGAGGCGGTGTCGCGCGAGCACCGGCGGCCCGCGTCGCTGCCCGGACGCCTCCGCAAGCGGCTCCGGTCGGGGTTGCGCTCCGTCCCGGCCCGCCTGACGTTCCCCGTCACGGCCGACGGTGACCGGTTCGAGGTCGCCGTCCCCGTCCAGGACCTCGCCCCCCGCGCGCCGCACGCCCGTGAGCACTGGGACCTGCTGCTCGTCAGCGGCTCCGGCGAGGACCGCCGCGCGCTGAAGGTCGGCCGCTGGCTGGACGACATGCCCGGCAAGAAGCAGATCGTGCGGTTCCCGGTGCAGCGCGTCGACGACGCCGTGACCGTCCAGCCGTACTTCACCGCAGGTGAGGCGCTGGCCGTCCGCAGCCGCCGCAAGTCCGCCGACGCATGAGGCTGACGTACGTCCTCACCTGGGCGTACGCCGTGGGCGGCACGATCCGCACCGTGATCACCCAGGCGAACGCCATGGCGGCGGCCGGGCACGACGTCGAACTCGTGTCCGTGCTGCGCACCCGCGACGAACCGCACTTTCCCGTCGATCCCCGGGTCCGGATGGTGACGTTGATCGACCGGCGGGGCGGCGCCGCGCCCGACGGGGCGCCGGGACGGCTCGTCCCCGCCGACGAGCCGCGCGCCGGGACCTACACCGCCGAGGTCGAGGAGACCGTCGCCCGGTACCTGCGCGGCGTGACCGGCGGGGTGCTGGTGACGACGCGTCCCGCGCTGAACCTGCTCGCCGCCGAGCACGCGCCGGCGCGGCTGGTGCGCGTCGCGCAGGAGCACCTCAACCTCGGCGTGCACCGGCCCGGCACGCGGGCGGCGATCCTCGCGTCCTACGGGAGGCTCGACGCCGTCGTGACGCTCACCGAGGGCGACCGCGTCGCGTACGAGAAGGCGCTCGGCGGCGCGGTGCGGATCGAGCAGATCCCCAACGCGCTGCACACGCTGGACGTGCCGCGCGCCGACCCGTCCGCGCGGACGGTCGTGGCGGCGGGGCGGCTCACCCGGCAGAAGGGGTTCGACCTGCTGATCCCCGCGTTCGAGCGGGTGGCCGCGCGGTTCCCGGACTGGCGGCTGCGGATCTACGGCGACGGCGAGCAGGAGGCGCGGCTGCGCGGCCTGGTCCGCAGGCGGCACCTGTACAACCACGTGTTCCTCATGGGCGCCCGGTCGAACCTCGGCGCCGAGATGACGAAGGGGTCGGTGTTCGCGCTCAGCTCACGGTTCGAGGGGTTCGGCATGGTGCTGGCCGAGGCGATGAGCCACGGCCTGGCGACGGTCGCGTTCGACTGCCCGGAGGGGCCCGGCGAGATCATCACCGACGGCGTGGACGGTGTTCTCGTCCCCGCTCGTGACGTGGACGCCCTGGCCGCCTCCCTCTGCCGCGTCATCGCCGACGACCAGGCCCGCCGCGCGCTCGGCACGGCGGGCCTGCGGACGGCCCGCCGCTACGACCCCGACGCCATCCGCGCCCGCTGGGAACACCTCTTCGCGGACCTGGCCGAACGCTGACCGCCCGCGCCTACTCCCACTCGATCGTGCCGGGAGGCTTGCTGGTGATGTCGACGGTGACGCGGTTGATCTCGCGGACCTCGTTGGTGATGCGGGTGGAGATGCGCTGGAGGACGTCGTAGGGCAGGCGGGCCCAGTCGGCGGTCATGGCGTCCTCGCTGGTGACGGGGCGCAGGACGACCGGGTGGCCGTAGGTGCGGCCGTCACCCTGGACGCCGACGGAGCGGACGTCCGCCAGGAGCACGACCGGGAACTGCCAGATGTCGCGGTCGAGCCCGGCGCGGGTGAGTTCCTCGCGGGCGATGGCGTCAGCGTCGCGCAGGATCTCCAGGCGCTCGCGGCTGACGGCGCCGATGATGCGGATGCCGAGGCCGGGGCCGGGGAACGGCTGCCGCCAGACGATCTCGGCCGGGAGGCCGAGCTGCTCCCCGAGCGCGCGGACCTCGTCCTTGAACAGGGTGCGCAGTGGTTCGACCAGCCGGAACTGGAGGTCGTCGGGGAGGCCGCCGACGTTGTGGTGCGACTTGATGTTGGCCGCGCCGGTGCCGCCGCCGGACTCGACCACGTCGGGGTACAGGGTGCCCTGGACGAGGAACTCGACGGGCTCGGCGGCGTTCTCACCGACGATCTCGCGGGCGGCCTCCTCGAACACGCGGATGAACTCGCGTCCGATGATCTTGCGCTTGGTCTCCGGGTCGGTGACGCCGTCGAGCGCGGCCAGGAAGCGCTCCTGCGCGTCGACGACGTGCAGGTTGACGCCGGTGGCGGCGACGAAGTCCTTCTCGACCTGCTCGGCCTCGCCCTTGCGCAGCAGCCCGTGGTCGACGAAGACGCAGGTGAGCTGTTCACCGATGGCGCGCTGCACGAGCGCCGCCGCGACGGCCGAGTCGACGCCGCCCGACAGGCCGCAGATGGCCCGCTTGCTGCCGACGGTGGCGCGGACCTCCTCGATGGACTCCTCGGCGATGTTCACCATCGTCCAGTTCGGGCGGCATCCGGCGCCCTCGTAGAGGAACCGGCGCAGGATCTCCATGCCGTGCCGCGTGTGCAGCACCTCGGGGTGGAACTGCACGCCGAACATGCCGCGCTCGCGGTCCTCCATGCCGGCGACGGGCGTGACGTCGGTGGACGCGGTGACGGTGAACCCGGCCGGGGCCTGGCTGACGAAGTCGCGGTGCGACATCCAGACGGCCTGCTCGCCGGGCAGCCCCTCGAACAGCATCCCCGGCGCGGTGACGGCGACGGTAGCGCCGCCGTACTCAGCGACGTCGGAGTTGACGACCGTCCCGCCGAGCGCCTGCGCCATCACCTGGTGCCCGTAGCAGATGCCGAACGTGGGCACGCCCAGCTCGAACAGCCCCTCCGGCGCGGCGGGCGCGCCCTCCTCGTACACCGAGGCCGGTCCCCCGGACAGGATGATCGCCTTGGGCTTCTTGGCGAGCATCTCGGCCGCGGGCATCGTGGACGGAACGATCTCGCTGAACACGTGACACTCACGCACCCGCCGCGCGATCAACTGCGCGTACTGCGCACCGAAGTCGACGACGAGCACGGTGTCGAAGCTCTGCTCCACTGAACTGGCGCCTCTCACGAACAACCGGGGATTCGGAAGCCCCCAGTCTAGAGCCGCCTGCCTGCACCAACGCGCCGCCCATCCACCCTGTGGACAACCCGCCAGCGGCCTCGGCGACGGTCCGGCGGCAGACCGCCATGGCGCGGCCGCGTTGCTTCCACATGGCGCGGGGACGTGGAGCGCGGGCCGCGCACTCGCCGTTCGCCACCCAGCGCATCAGCGGGTCAGCGGGTCATGAAGAGAAACGATCATGGGCGTGGACTCCAGGCCGCCCGGTGTGGGCCGGAAGACCATGCCCGAGACCGCGACCGGGGTGACCCGTCGAGCGCGCAGGATGACGTGCCCATTGCGCAGATGCGGGCAAAGCCGCGTTGAGCGCTCGACGCAGTCCGGCACAGCGGAGGATGGGTGGTCATGATCGGCGCGGGCCAGGTGCCGTCCGCGCCTTCGTATTCACGCCGCGACAACATCCACACAGCGCCCTCCCCGGAGCCGCCACCGGTCAGCACGCGGACGCTCTCGACATCTCTGCGGGAGACCCCGTCCTCATCGGCCAGAACTGGATCAGGGACGTCGAGGGCGAGGTCATCGAGTACGGCGAGTACGCGGCCGTCCAGGGCCGGTGGAGAACGTTCGACTTCGACCTCCTTCCCGACTGAACTCAGATGGCCGTTCCAGGGCGAGCCTGGAGGGCGGGGAGTTCGATGATGATGCGGAGGCCGCCGGGGCGGCGGGGGGTGAGGGTGAGGGTGCCGTTGTGGGCTTCGGTGATGGTTCGGACGATGGCCAGGCCCAGGCCCACGCCTGCGTGGTCGGTGTGGACTCGTTCGGTGCCTCGTTGGAAAGGTTCGGTGAGGGTCGCGGCGACGGGCGGCGGGATGGGGTCGCCGGTGTTCTCCACGACGAGTACCACGGTGCGGGGGCGTCGTTCGGTGTGCACCCGGACTTTGCCCTGGCGGGGCAGGTTGTGAATGATCGCGTTCTGTACGAGGTTCATCGTCAGTTGCAGCAGGAGCGCCGGTGAGCCCAGAGCCGGGGTGATCTCGCCGTACGTTTCCAGGGTGACGTCTCGTTTTTCGGCTAGGGGTAGGAGTGTTTCGGTTGCTTCTTCTGCCAGGAGGGACAGGTCCACGCGTTCTGGGGTGAAGGATCGGCGTTCGGCTCGGCTCAGGAGGAGCAGTGCCTCGGTCAGGTCGATCGCGCGGGTGTTGACGGTGTGCAGGCGGTCGATGATCTCGCCCGTGTCGTGGTCCGGGTCGGTTCGGGCCACTTCCAGGAGTGCCTTGGAGATCGCCAGCGGGGTGCGCAGTTCGTGGGAGGCGTTCGCCGCGAAGCGCCGTTGTTCGGCTACGTGCGCTTCGAGGCGGGCGAGCATCGTGTCGAAGGCGTCGGCGAGTTCGCGGAACTCGTCCTGGCGGCCGGGGAGCCGGATGCGGTGGGAGAGGGAGCCGTTCGTGGCCATGCGCGTGACGTCGGTGATGCGGGTCAGCGGCGCCAGCATCCGCCCGGCGAGGACCCATCCCCCGACCAGCCCGAAGACCAGCAGGACGGCCATCACCACGCCTGCGGCCGACGCGAGGTCGCTCAGGAGGGTCGAGCGGATCAGCACGCCGCCCTCGACGTCCGTGTACGCGGGCAGATGCCGCAGCGTGAAGAACCAGACCGCCGCGAGCAGCAGGACGCCCGCGAGCATGAGGAACCCGGCGTAGCTGAGGGTGAGCCTGAGCCGGACGCTCAGCCCGGGTGCCCTAGGCATGCGTCCCGCCCGTGTCGATGCGGTAGCCGACACCGGGCACGGTCGCGATGATCCACGGTTCGCCGAGCCGTTTGCGGAGCGCCGACATGGTGATGCGCACGGCGTTGGTGAACGGGTCGGCGTTCTCGTCCCAGGCGCGTTCCAGCAGCTCCTCGGCGCTGACGACCCCGCCCTCGGCGGCGACGAGCACGTCGAGCACCGCGAACTGCTTGCGGGTGAGCGCGACGTAGCGTCCGTCCCGGTAGACCTCCCGGCGGAACGGATCGACGCGCAGTCCCGCGATCTCCCGCACGGGCGGACGGCTGTGCGCCCGCCTGCGGTCGAGCGCGCGCAGCCGCAGGACGAGTTCGCGCAGCTCGAACGGCTTGGTGAGGTAGTCGTCGGCGCCCAGCTCGAACCCGGAGACCTTGTCGTCGAGCCGGTCGGCGGCGGTGAGCATGAGGATCGGCATGCCGCTGCCGGACGCGACGATGCGTCCGGCGATCTCGTCGCCGGACGGGCCGGGCACGTCCCGGTCGAGGACGGCGATGTCGTAGCTGTTGACGGCCAGCAGTTCCAGGGCGGCGTCGCCGTCACCGGCGATGTCGGCGGCGATGGCCTCCAGGCGAAGGCCGTCGCGGACGGCCTCCGCCAGATAGGGCTCGTCCTCGACGATCAGCACGCGCATACCGTCGAGGTTACGCGCCGTCACCTATCGCCCGCGTATCGGAAACCGCATACGGGCGGGCAACGCCGGGTCGCCTTCACTGGCGGCATGAAGCGAAGTCCAGCAGTGGCCCCGGCGACCCGGCGGCCGATCATCGTCGTCCTGTCGGCGCTCGTCGTGGCGATCATCGCGGTGGCCGTCCACCAGGTGCCGCGATCCGCGTCCCCTTCGTCCTATACGTCCGCCTCGTCGCCCGCCGCGCCCACGGAACCCCGGCGTGCCGCCGGGAGGGCCGACGGCGTCGTCCCCGCCGGGGTGACCGTTTTCGACGGAACGGTCCCGGCCGTCGCCAACCTCGACCCGGGCCTGCTCGCGGCCCTCCGCCAGGCGGCGCGGGCCGCCGCGCGCGACGGCGTCGAGTTCCACGTCAACAGCGGCTGGCGCTCCCGGACGTACCAGAACCGGCTTCTCCGCGAGGCCGTCGCCAAGTACGGGTCCGAGGACGAGGCCGCCCGCTGGGTCGCGACGGCGGCGACGTCTCCGCACGTGTCCGGCGAGGCGGTCGATCTCGGGCCCGCCGCCGCGACGAGGTGGCTGTCCCGGCGCGGCGCCGCGTTCGGTCTGTGCCAGATCTACCGCAACGAGCCCTGGCACTACGAGCTGCGCCCCGGCGCGTTCGCCCAGGGCTGCCCGCGCATGTACGCCGACCCCACCGAGGACCCGAGGATGCGGCCGTGACCGGGCAGGTTCGGACGGACCCCGTCCGGGCGGACCCCGCCGCCGAGGCCGACCCGCCGCCCCGCCCGGGGCCCTGGAGACGCGGCCCGGTGCTCGCGGCGGCGGCGCTGCTGCTCGGCCTCGGCCTGCTGCTGCACCGGCAGATCCCCAACCGGATCGGCAACCTCGGCAGCCTCGTGGAGACCTTTCTGCCCTGGTCGGGCCTGTTCGTCCCGCCGCTCCTGGCCGCCGCGCTCTGGCGCCGCTCCGCCGCCGCGCTGACCGCGCTGCTGCTCCCGGTCGCGGTCTGGCTGTCCCTCTTCGGCGGGCTGCTCCCCGACAAGTCCCGTCCGGGCGGCGACCTGGCCCTCGCCGTCCACAACGTCGGCGCCGCCAACCCCGACCCGTCCGGCACCGCCCGCGCGCTCGCCGCCTCCGGCGCCGACGTCCTGGCGCTGGCGGAGCTGACCCCGGACGCCCGGGGCGCGTACGAGAAGGAGCTGGCGAGGACGTACCCGCACCACACGGTCCAGGGCACGGTCGGCCTCTGGAGCCGGCTGCCCCTGTCGGACACCCGCGCGGTCGACACCGCGATGGACTACGGCCCCCTGGCGGCCACCAGGCCCGCCCGCGTCAGGCTGTCCTACAACCGGGCGCTCCGCACGACGGTGACCACGGCCCGCGGACCCCTGGCCGTCTACGTGGCCCATCTGGGCTCCGCCCGCGTCAACCCCCGCGCGGGCTTCTGGACGGACTCGCGCGACCGCAACGCCCAGGCGCTCGCCCGGGCCGTCGCCGCCGAGAGGAACGACCGCATGGTCCTCCTCGGGGACCTGAACGGCACCCTGGACGACCGCGCCTTCGCGGGCCTCACGTCCCGCCTCCGCCCGGCCCACGACGCGGCGGGCTCCGGCTTCGGGTTCACGTGGCCCGCGCGCTTCCCGATCGCCCGCATCGACCACGTCCTCGTGCGCGGCGTGCGGCCGACGTCCTCCCGCGTCCTGCCCGCCACCGCCAGCGACCATCTCCCGGTATTCGCCCGCATCGGCTGGTAGTGCCGTACTCCAGACAGTGGCCTCGGGGTGAGGTGAAGGTGGCGGATCGGGTGGAGACCGCTCGCGGACGGGTGGCGTTCTGATACGAATTGGTCACCGTGTGTGGCCGTCCCCGTCTTTCCGCTGCCTGGAGTGTCGTGAGAGTTCTCGTCGCCGTTCTCGTCGCTTGTGTGCTCGTGGTCCCGTCCGGCGGGATCGCGCCGGGTGAGAGGCGGGAGGCCGCGGCGGCGGGGAACATGCGGGCCGCGGGATGCGGCGGGGCCGCCCTGCGTGTCGCGGACGGCGCGCGGCCCGGCGTCGAGCGGAACGAGCTGACGCCACTCCAAGCGGCCGGGGTCGAGCGGGAACTCGACGGGCTGACGCGCCGGTTGCCGCCGGGACAGCGGCGCACCGGGAAGCTGTCCGTGCCGGTGTACGTGCACGTCCTGCACGACGGGCGCGGCGGGCCGTCCGACGCGGCCGTCAAACGGCAGATCGCGGCGTTGAACGCGGCCTACGGGGGACGCCGGGGCGGAGCCGACACCGGCGTCGCGTTCCGGCTCGTCAAGACGACCCGCACCCGGAACGCCGCCTGGTACCGCGACGCCGAACGCTACGAGCGCACGTTCAAGCGGCAGCTCCGCAAGGGCGGCGCCGGGACGCTCAACCTGTACACGGCGGGCATGGCCGACGACCTGCTCGGCTGGTCGTCGTTCCCGTGGCAGTACCGGTCCGAGCCGGTGCTGGACGGCGTCGTCATCCACGAGGGGACGCTGCCGGGCGGACGGGTCCGCAACTACGACCTCGGGTTCAGCGCCGTCCACGAGATCGGCCACTGGCTCGGGCTCTACCACACCTTCCAGGACGGCTGCGCGGGCCAGGGCGACCGCGTGGCCGACACCCCGCCGCAGCGCGACCCGACGCACGGCTGCCCCGGCGCCAAGGACACCTGCCGGGGCGGCGGCGCCGACCCGTTCCACAACTACATGGACTACAGCCACGACCGCTGCATGAGCGAGTTCACGTCGGGCCAGGCCGCGCGGCTCCGCAAGGTGTGGGCGGCCTACCGGGCCTGACGCCCGTACAGCTCCCACTGCCACAGCACCTCGACGATCCGGGCGAGCCCCGACGACAGGTGCCGCCGGTAGGTGCTGAGCGGAAGGCCGAGCACTTCGGCCGCGCGTTCCTGCGTCGGCGCGGGACGCAGGTAGGTGCGGTCCACGGCGCGGTGCGCGCGGTCGCCGCGCGGGTCGCCGGGGAGGGTGGCGGCGGCCGCGCGCAGCAGCGCGGCGAGGGCGTCGGCGACGGGCGCGGGCGCCGCGTCGCGGACGCTGCGGGACGCCGCGAGCGGGCTGGCGGTCAGCGCCGCCGGACGGTGCAGGTCGCGCAATGCCTGCCGGACGGCGGCGGCGAACTCCGGCCGCGACAGCGCCAGCAGCGGCGCCGGCGGCGCGACCGGCGGCGGGGGCGCGAAGTGCAGTTCGTTGTCGGCGATGAGGTCGGCCCAGGCGGCGACGCCGCCGCGCCGGAAGTCGCGGACGAACACGCGGTGCCGCCGCCCGCCGACGGTGAAGTCGGCGTCGTGCGCGCGCTGGAAGCCGCCGAACGCGAACAGGTCGGTGAGCCCGTCCACGTCGGTGTAGGCGGCGAGGAAGTCGTAGGTGAGGCGCGGCGCGGTGAAGCGGCGCTGGACGAACGCCGTCAGCAGCGGCGTCAGCGACACCGACGGGGCCTGGTGCGCCTCGCGGTCCACGAAGAAGCGGCTGGCGGCGGCGGTCTCGCCGGGGGCGGGCGGGCCGTTGCGGTGCAGGTAGGCGGTGAGGGCGGCGACGGCGGGGTCGGCGGCGCGGTCGGCGTCGGTGACGCGGGTGAGGTCGAGGCGGACGCCGAAGCCCGCCGGGGCGCCGTCCTTGGCGCGGACGACGACGAACGCGTCCGGCTGCCGTCCCGCCCAGTACTCGACGAGCCACGCGGCCGCCGCGTCCTCGTGCCGCGCGGTCATGGCGGCGAGGGCGGGGACGTCGGCGGGGCGGAGCCCGTCCACGCTGTGCGTGCCGTGGTGGGTGAAGTCGAGGAAGGCGCGGATGACGGGGTCGGCGCGGTGCAGGAACGTCAGCTCGGCGACGAGGCCCTGCTGTTCGGCGCCGCCCCGGGCGGCGATGCGGTCGAGCAGGTGGCCGCGCACGCGGCGGTGCACGCGGGTGTAGGCGGCGCGGTCGCGCCAGCGCAGGTCGGTGTCGAACACCTCGCGGGCGAGGTCGTGCGGGCGCAGCCCGCCGGACTCCTCTTCCACGAACGACAGCCGCCGCATCCACTCGAACAGCTCGCCCGCGTCCGGGTCGTCCAGGGCGGCGCGCAGCAGGTCCTCGGTGGTGAGCATCGCGTGGGCGCAGACCTCCAGCGCGTGCCGGTGCCGGGCGCTGGGCACCTCTTCCAGGAACCGGTCCAGGAGCCGCCGCACGACGTCGGGGGTGTCACCGAGGACGACCTTGTCGAGGTCGCCGGTGCCGGTGCACTGCGACAGGACGTCCGCGAGCAGCGCCAGGGCGAGCGGGTGGCCGTGCGTCGCGGCGAGGACGTCGCGGTGCAGCCGCTCGGGTACCTGTTCGGCGCGCAGGTAGGCGGTGGCGTCGGCGGGCGGGAGGTTGCGCAGCGGGACGACGTGCAGCAGCTCGCGCCAGCCCGGGTCGGCCGTCCACGCGGGGCCGGGCGGCTCGCGTCCGGCGACGACGACGAGCGTCCCGGCGGGCAGGCGGGGGACGACGTCCTGCCGGAACCGGTCGTCGAACGCGGCGAGCCGCTCGTAGGAGTCGACGAGCATGACGCGCCGCGCCGGTTCGCCGGACGATCCGGGCGGCGGGCCGAGGACGTCGCGCGGCGCCTCGGCGGCGCGGCCGTCGCGGTACCAGGCGGGGACGCCCTCCTCTTCAGCGAGGGCGGCGAACGCGTCGAGCAGCGCGGTCTTGCCGGTGCCGCCCGGTCCGTGCACGAAAAGGACCGAAAAGGGTGGTTCGGGAGCGCGCAGGGCTGCCCGGAAGAACGCGAGTTCGGCGGTGCGGCCGACGAAGCGGCGGCGCCGTGCGGCGCGCAGCCGGTCAGCGATGGTCTGACTCTCGTTCATGACAGCGCCGTTGCGAGCAGCCCCCATTCGTCTCAGCGTACTCGCGACCCTGACATTTCAGGGATGAATATCGGCTGAGCGGAAACCGGGCGAAAAGCGGTCTGGGAAGTGAGCGGCGGACCGGCGCATCCTGACGGAGACGGAGCCGGGACGGGCCCGGCTCCCCCACCCGAGGAGCACCAGTGCGCCTGAGGAAGCTCGCCGCGGGAACCGTCGTCGCCGGTTCGGCGCTCGCGCTGATCGCCGCGAACGCGCCGGCCGCGTCGGCGTCGGAGTACTTCGAGATCATCCGCTCGCACGGCAGCGTCGTCGGCCAGAAGTCGCTCACGCAGGTGACCGGCTCGGTCCTCGACAACGGCAACGACAGCCAGGCCACCCTGTTCACGATCACCTGGACGGGCACGGTCAGCGGCCAGCAGGTCGTCGACGTGGACGTCGTCCGCGTCGAGAACGGCCAGTGGAAGAACTTCAGCGAGTCCCCGGACTTCAACGGGGCCCCGTTCACCGCGACCAGCCAGGTCTTCACGCTGGGCACGTCGGTCTGACCGGAACCGGCCGGGGCGGTCGCCCGCCCCGGCCGGGCCGCCGTCAGGAGACGCCGACGATCGGCAGCCGCAGCGCGCCCGGCGCCGACGCCGGGACGACCGGGTTCTTCGGCGTCACCGGCTCGATCCGCCGGTAGCCGTCGTGCTGCGCGGGACGCGCGTCGGTCTCGCCCCGGTTCGGCCACAGCGACATGGCCCGCTCCGCCTGCGCGGTGATCGTCAGCGACGGGTTCACGCCGAGGTTCGCCGAGATCGCCGAACCGTCCACGACGTGCAGCCCCTCGTACCCGTACACGCGGTGGTACGGGTCGATGACGCCGGTCTCCGGCGAGTCACCGATCGCGCAGCCGCCGAGGAAGTGCGCCGTCAGCGGGATGTCGAACAGGTCGCCCCAGCCGCCGCCCGCGACCCCGCCGACCTCCTCGGCGAGCAGCCGGCTCGCCTCGTGGCCCTCGGGAATCCAGGTCGGGTTCGGCTCGCCGTGCCCGCGCCCGGCGCGGACGTCCCAGCCGAGCGGACCACGCTTGGGGTGCAGCGTGATCGAGTTGTCGCGGGTCTGCATGACGAGCGCGATCACCGACCGCTCCGACCAGCCCCGCACGTCCAGGAGCTGCACCAGTTCGCCGGGCTTGCGGGCGACGTGGCCGAGGAACTTGGCCCAGCGCGGCCGGTGCCGCTCCCCCGGCCGGGTGCCGTCCACCAGCAGCGTCTGGAGCATCGACATCAGGTTCGAGCCCTTGCCGTACCGGACGGGCTCGATGTGCGTCTCGGGGTTCGGGTGGAACGACGAGGTGATCGCGACGCCCCGGGAGAAGTCGCCGCCCTCCTTGCCGCTGCGCCGCCCCGCGCCGAGGATCGCCTCGGAGTTGGTGCGGGTCAGCGCGCCGAGCCGGTCCGACAGGCGCGGCAGGCGGCCCGTCACCTTGAGCTTGTGCAGCAGCTTCTGCGTACCGTACGTGCCCGCCGCGAAGATCACCTGGTTGGTGGTGAACGACTTGCGGTTGCGCCCGAACGACCCCGTCCGGACGATGTCGACGCGGTAGCCGCCCTCGGGCAGCGGCGTCACGGCCGTCACCCGGCTCAGCGGCATGATCCGCGCCCCGGCGCGCTCGGCCAGGTACAGGTAGTTCTCGGTCAGCATGTTCTTGCCGCCGTGGCGGCAGCCGACCATGCACTCGCCGCACTCGGTGCAGCCCTTGCGGCGCGGCCCGGCCCCGCCGAAGTACGGGTCGTCGGACTCGACGCCCGGCCCGTCACCGAAGAACACCCCGACGGGCGTCTTGACGAACGTGTCGCCCGCGCCCATCCGGTCCGCGACGCGCTTCATCATCTCGTCGGCGGGCGTGATCGTCGGGTTCTGCACCACGCCGAGCATCCGCCGGGCCTGGTCGTAGTACGGGGACAGCTCGTCCTGCCAGTCGGTGATGTGCGCCCACTGCCGGTCCTGGAAGAACGGCCTGGGCGGCACGTACAGCGTGTTGGCGTAGTTGATCGACCCGCCGCCCACGCCCGCCCCGGCCAGCACCATGACGCGGCTGGACTTCTCGCCCCGGATGACGTGGATGCGCTGCATGCCCGTCAGGCCCAGCGCGGGCGCCCAGATGTAGCGGGCGACGCGCCAGTTCGTCTTCGGCAGCTCCTTGTGCCGCTCGCCAGGGACGTCCTCGGTGCCGGTGTCGAAGCGGCGGCCCGCCTCGATGACGCCGACCTTGTAGCCCTTCTCCGTCAGCCGCAGCGCGGACACGCTGCCGCCGAACCCCGATCCGATGACCAGGACGTCGTACTGGTGACCCACCCCGGCTACCTCCGCAGCTTCTTCATCAGCGTGATGCTGCCCGACATGAGGTCGGCGAACTTCTCGTAGCTCAGCGAGCCGGGCGGCTCCAGGTCCATGAGGTGCTGGCTCGCGACCGTCTGCACCTCGGTGAACTTCAGCAGGCCCTCCGAGCCGTGCCGGCGGCCCACGCCCGACTGCTTGAAACCGCCCATCGGCGCGTCGTAGGACGCGAACGCGGCGCCGTAGCCGTCGTTGATGTTGACGGTGCCCGCCTGGATGCGGGCGGCGACGCGGCGGCCCTGCGCGACGTCGCGCGTCCACACCGAGGCGTTCAGGCCGTACTCGGTGTCGTTGGCGCGGTCGATGACCTCGTCCAGGTCGGTGTAGCGGTAGACGGACACGACCGGGCCGAACGTCTCGTTCGCGCACAGGTCCATGGCGGTCGTGACGTCGGAGAGGACGGTGGGCTCGAAGAAGAGCGGGCCGACGTCGGGCCGCGCCTTGCCGCCCGCCAGGACGGTCGCGCCCGCCGCGACGGCCTGCTCGACGTGCGCGGTGACGCCGTCGATCTGCCGCTGCGACGTCAGCGATCCCATGTCGGCGGAGAAGTCCAGCCCGGTGCCGAGCCGCATCTCGCGGGCGAGTTCCGCGAATCGGGGGACGAACCGGTCGTAGATGTCGGCGTGCACGTACAGGCGCTCGATCGAGATGCAGAGCTGCCCGGCGTTGGTGAAGCAGGCCCGCAGCGCGCCGCGCGCGGTGCGCTCGACGTCGGCGTCCGGCAGGACGATCATCGGGTTCTTGCCGCCCAGCTCCAGCGAGTAGTTCACCAGCCGGGGGGCGACGCGGGCGGCGACGGCCTTGCCGCCGCGCGTGGAGCCGGTGAAGGAGACGTAGTCGGCCTCGTCCATCAGCGGCCCGCCGATCTCCTGCGGCTCGCCGACGACGATCTGCCACAGGTCGCGCGGGAGCCCGAGGCTGATCAGCAGGTCCAGCACCCAGAGGCTCGACAGGCACGTCTGGGTGTCGGGCTTGTGGACGACGGCGTTGCCCGCCATCAGCGCGGGCGCGATGTCGGACGCGCCGAGCGAGAACGGGTAGTTCCACGGCGAGATGAGCGCGACGACGCCCTTGGGGTGGCGCAGCTCGGAGACGCGGGTGAGGCCGGGCATCATGCCCTGGCGGCGGCGCGGCTTGAGCAGCTTGCCGGCGCGGCGCGCGTAGTAGAGCGAGCAGAGGCCGACGTCGAGGAACTCCTCCAGCGCGTGCCGACGGGCCTTGCCGGTTTCGAGCTGGATGATGTCGAGGATCTCGTCGCGCCGGGCGACGAGCGCGTCGGCGAGCCGCAGGAACGGGCGGGCCCGCTCGGTGGGGGTCAGCTTGGCCCACTTCTCCTGCGCGACGCGGGCGCGCGCGTGCGCGGCGCGCACGTCGTCGGCGGACGACAGGGGGATCGTCGCCAGCGGCTCGCCGGTGAAGGGGGCGGGGATGGTCGCGGTCTCGGCGCCGCCGGAGGCGACATGCGACACCAGTCGCTCGACGGTGCCGGAGGGGAGGGAGAACTCCGTCGCGCCGTGGGTGGGGGCCGTCGAAGATGCCATGTACGCCAGGGTATGACCAGGTGCCCATACCTGGCTACCCGCTGGTAATGGGTTACTTCCCGTGACGTCACCCACCTTGACCGGCTTCGGCCCCTCGGCCTCTTACGGACCGTTCCATCCTTGGGAATCCCGGAACGACCATGCGGTCACGGTGTATGCCGGTGCGTAGAGCGCTCCCACCCCCGGCACGAGGAGACCCGAGCCATGACCGACGGCCGTCGCGACCGCCGCGAACGCACGCGCACCGCCCTGCTGTCCGCCGCCCGGCGGCTCTGGGCCGAGCGCGGCATCCACGGCGCCTCCCTCGACGACATCGCCGCCGCCGCCGGGCTCACCAAGGGCGCCGTCTACTCCAACTTCACCGGCAAGACCGACCTCGTCCTCGCCCTCATGGAGCACTGCGCCGCCTCCCCCGACGTGGCCGATCTCACCGACCGGCCCGACGACGCCCGGCTGCTCGCCATGCTGCTGGCCGAGTTCTGGCTGTACGGGATGCGCGACTACGCGGCGGGGTGGCGCGTCGCGGAGTCGTACGCCGAGCGCCGCACCCGCCTGGCCGGGGACGCCGCCGCCGACGCCCCCGGCGAGGCCACCGCCGAGGAACGCGCGGCGCTCGCGCTCGCGCTCGACTTCGGGCTCGCCGTCCAGCACCTGCTGGACCCCGACACCGTCCCCGCCGGGCTCTACGCCACCGGGCGGCGGCTCGTGCTCGGCGACTCGGTCGGCTGAGCCGGTTCGGCCCCGGAGACCTCCGGCGTCGGCGCGGGCTCGACGGGCGCCTCGGCGGGTGACCCGGCGGGCGCCTCAGCGGGCGACGGCGTCTCCTCCGGGGCGTCCGACACGGGCTCGGGCTCCTGCGACGCCTCGGACGGCTCGGGCTCCTCCGGGCTCGGCGTGACGGGCGGCGGCACCGGCGGGACGGGCGTGCCGACCTTGACCCGCCCGTTCGCGGCGGCGAACACCCGGCCGAAGTTGGCCAGGTAGGCGTTGAACGTCGCGGCGTTGTCGATCGTCAGCATCGCCTCGTCGTTGCTGCGCAGCGCGTCCCAGGTGTAGTTGTGGCTCCCGACGAACACCAGCCGCCGTTTCCGGCCCTCGAACAGGCCGTCGATCAGCAGGTACTTGGAGTGCGCCGCGTGCGCGTTGCGTCCCGTGAAGTACCGCGTCTGCGGCCCGGGACCGGTGCCCGCCCGCGCCAGGGCCTTCGAGGCGTTCGCGCCGAGGATTCCGGCGGCGATCCGCACGTCGCAGCCCCCGTGCCCGAGCGCCGACAACTGCTCCGCGATCGGGGCGCGGGTGAACAGGCCGCTCGTCACGCGCACCCGCGTGCCGCCCGCGCACGCCACCTTGCGCAGCGCGTCCAGGACCGGGTCGCCGCTCGCCTTGGGGAAGAAGCCGACCGAGACGCCCTGCGATGTGACCGTCCGCCAGTAGTTCTTGTTGGGCTTCTTGGCGGCCAGGTCCTGGAAGTAGCGGCGGTATCCCTTGTAGAGGGTGGCGTCGGTGCTGGTGTAGGCGTCGTTGAACCGGCTCGACATGGCGCCGGTGGCGTTGGCGGACGTCTGCACCACCACGTTCGCCGTGCCCCGCGTCTTGGAGAAGGCGTAGAACTTGTTGTGGTTCTTCGACCAGTCGTCCGGGTCGAGGCGGTCGGCGATGCAGCCGCGCCGCGCCGGGCAGAGCGTCACCCACGACGCCTTGGCCGTGCGGGTGCCGAGGCTCTTGACCAGCGTCTTGTAGACGTCGGCCTGCGCCTTCGGGCTGTCGCTGTCCAGGACGACGCGCACCCGGACGCCCCGGCCGTGCGCCTGGACGAGCGCCTTCGCCATCGCCGCCGTCCGCAGCCGGAACAGCGCCACGTCGATCGACGCGCCCTTGGGGGTGTCGGCGATGAGCCCCCGGACGTAGCGGTCGATGCTCTCGGCCTGCTTGGCGGTGCCGGTGGGCTGGTTGAACAGCGGCCCCTCGGGCACCTTGGGGCGTTTCTCGGCGAACGCCCCGATCGCCGGACTCAGCGCGGGCCGGGGCCGCACGCCCCCTGCGGCCGACACCGCCGGTCCCCCGAACCCCACTGCCAGCGCGGTGATCACGCCTCCTGCCACACGTCCACTCCGCCGCACCTCGACCCCCCTCGCCCCGGCGCCACGCTGCTGTCGTCCCCAAGATCACCCGGAAAATCACCCTCCGTCAGGTCACGACCCCGGAAATGCATGACGACCCCCGCGAGCGAAAAGCTCGCGGGGGTCGCCGGACGATCGGTCGGGCCGGGGTCAGTCCCCGGGGCCGGTGGGGTCGACGGCCTGGCCCAGCGGGCCGTCCTCGGGGGCCTCGCCGACGGGCGGCAGACCAGCCTCACGCTCGCGCGCGGGCTGCTCCTGCGCGCCGGGCGGCGTCGGCGCGGCCGGCGCGTTCGGCGCCGTGGGCAGTGCCGGGTTCGGGACCTCGTTCTCGACGCTGGGCGCGCCGTCGGACACCAGCGGCGGCTTGATCAGCGAGCCGACCTGGAGCCTGCCCTTCGCCGCGGCGAAGACCCGGGCGAAGTTGCCCGCGTACGCGTTGAACGTCGCGGCGTTGTCGATCGACAGCATCGCCTCGTCGTTGTTGCGCAGCGCGTCCCAGGTGTAGCTGTGGCTGCCGGTGACCACGAGGCGGCGCTTCTTGCCCGCGTACAGGCCGTCGATCAGCAGGTACTTGGAGTGGGCGGCCTGCACGTTGGCCCCGGCGAAGTACCGCACCTGCGGACCGTCGCCCTTGCCGGGCATGGTGAGCTTCTTGGCGACGGACTCACCGAGGCTGCCGCTGGCGATCTGCACGTCGCAGCCGTCGTGGTCCAGCTCGGACAGCTTGGCGGCGACCTTGTCGCGGGTGAACAGGCCGCTCGTCAGCCGGAGCTTCGTGCCGCCCGCGCAGTTCACCCGGCCCAGGATGTCGACGATCGGGTCACCGGCCGCCTTGGGGAAGAAGCTGGCCGTCGTGCCGCCCGAGGTGATCGTGCGCCAGTAGTCCTTGTTCGGCGTCTTCTTCGCCTGGTCGTAGAAGTAGCTGCGGAACGCGCCGTACAGCTTCGCGTCCGTGGTGGTGTAGGCGTCGTTGAACTGGTTGTACATGCCGCCGGTGGCGTTGCCCGACGTCTGCACCACGACGTTCTTGCTGTCGTAGGTCTGGGAGAAGACGTAGAACTTGTTGTGGTTCTTGGACCAGCTGTCGGGCTTGGACTTGTCGGCGATGCAGCCCCGGGTGGTGGGGCAGAGCGTCACCCAGGACGGCTTCGTCATGTCGGTGCCGAGCTGCTTGACCAGGTAGTCGTAGGTCTCGACCTTCTTCTTGAGGCTGTCGGTGTCCAGCACGACCCGGACCTTGACGCCCTTGCGGTGCGCCTCGACCAGCGCCGACGCCATGCCCTTGGTCTGGAGGCGGAACAGGGAGACGTTGATCTCCGCGCCCTTGGGGGTGTTCCGGATCAGCCGCTTCAGGTAGAGGTCGATGGCCCCGGCCTGCTCCAGCGTGCCCGTGGGCAGGTTGAACAGCGGACCGGACGGCACGTAGGTGCGCGGCTCCTGGAACGGCTTGGCCGCCGGCTGGAGTTGCAGCTTGGGCGGCTTCGGCTTGGTCGCGGCCGCCGCCGGCGTCGCCGCCGCGGCCAGTCCCGCCGATCCCACCACCAGTCCGGTGACCAGTCCCCCGACAACAAGCGCGATACGCCGCACTACGCCTCCATCACCTGCGGAACACCCGTTTCCCGCTGAGATGGTGGAGATTAGCAGTTATTTACTCTTGCAATGACTTGTCCCGCACCGGGCGCGTCACCACATCCGGCCACACTCGTCCGTATCCTCCACATTGGCGCGCCATGTCACGTTCATAGCCCGCTTCACATGCGACGATTCGCGCCACTCGGGCCTCTCACGGACACCCAGTGCGTAACAGGTCACATCCTCCCGATCAGGGCGCGGCCGTCGGGACGATGTCGGGCGCCCCGCGCCGCTTCGCGTCCGCCTCCAGGTCGTCGTCCTGCGACTGCGACAGCCGCTCGGCCTCGATCCGCTTGCGGTAGTACTCGATCTCCCGGTCGCGCTGCTTCTTCGACCAGCCCAGCACCGGCATCAGCAGGTCGGCCGCCTCGTGCGCGACGCCGACGCCCCGGTCCCACGTCTCGATCGAGATGCGCGTCCGGCGGGCCAGGACGTCGTTCAGGTGCCGGGCGCCCTCGTGCGTCGCCGCGTAGACGATCTCGGCGCGCAGGTAGTCGTCCGCGCCCTTGAGCGGCTTGGCCAGGTCGGGACGCTCCGCGATCAGCGCGAGCAGGTCGTCGACGAGCGTGCCGTAGCGGCGCAGCAGGTGCTCGATCCGCGCGACGTGCAGCGTCGACGTCCGCGCCAGCCGGTGCCGCGCGTTCCACATCGCCTGGAACCCCTCGCCGCCGACCAGCGCGACGCGGTCGGTGCAGGAGTCGGCGACCTTGCCGTCCAGGCCGTGCGCGACCGCGTCGATCGCGTCCTTGGCCATCACCCGGTACGTCGTGTACTTGCCGCCCGCGACCAGGACGAGGCCCGGCACCGGGTGCGCGACGACGTGCTCGCGCGACAGCTTCGACGTCTCCTCCCGCTCGCCGCGCAGCAGCGGCCGCAGCCCCGCGTACACGCCCTCGACGTCGTCGTGGGTGAGCGGCGTGTTCAGCACCGAGTTCACGTGCTCCAGCACGTAGTCGATGTCGGCGCGGGACGCGGCCGGGTGCGCGCGGTCCAGGTCCCACGCGGTGTCGGTCGTGCCGATGATCCAGTGCCGTCCCCACGGGATGACGAACAGCACCGACTTCTCGGTGCGCAGCAGCAGGCCCGTCGCCGAGTGGATGCGGTCCTTGGGGACGACGAGATGGATGCCCTTGGACGCCTTGACGTGGATCTGCCCGCGTCCGCCGACGAGCTGCTGGATGTCGTCGGTCCACACGCCGGTCGCGTTGACGACCTGCTTGGCGCGGACCTCGCTCTCGGTGCCGCTCTCCAGGTCGCGCACCCGCAGGCCGGTGACGCGCTCGCCCTCGCGCAGGAACCCGGTGCACTGGGTGCGCGAGGCGATCTGCGCGCCGTACTCGGCGGCCGTCCGCAGCGCCATCATGACGTAGCGGGCGTCGTCGACCTGGGCGTCCCAGACCTGGATGGCGCCCTTGAAGCTGTCCTTGCGCAGCGACGGCGCCAGCCTGAGCGCGCCCCGCCGCGTCAGGTGGCGGTGGTGCGGGACGCCGCGCGTGCTGCCCATCTGAAACGCGAGCGCGTCGTAGAGGGCGACGCCCGCGCCGAGGTAGCCGCGCTCCCAGACGCGGTGCGTCGTCGGGACGAGGAACGGCACCGGCCGCACCAGATGCGGCGCGATGCGCTGGAGCAGCAGCCCGCGTTCGGTCAGCGCCTCGCGCACCAGGTCGAAGTTGTACTGCTCCAGGTAGCGCAGGCCGCCGTGCACGAGCTTGGACGACCGCGACGACGTCCCGGACGCGAAGTCCCGTGCCTCCACGACCGCGACGCTGAGCCCCCGCGTCGCCGCGTCCAGCGCGGCGCCCGCGCCGACGATGCCGCCGCCGACCACGACGACGTCGAACTCCTCGCGTCCCATCCGCTCCAGTGCCGCCGCGCGTTCGGCAGGACCCAAGCGGGAGCTGCCGAGGCCGGTCACCGGTGATCCCGTCATCGTGTGTTTCCCCCTGAGCGACGTTGATTCCCCGGGGTTCCTACCCAAGAGTAGGGAGCCGTCCCCTCGATGAGGGCGGCGGCGTCGACGTGTGATGCGCCACTGCGCGGCCGCCCGGGTCAGGGGATCGCGGTGACCGTCCCCGGCCACAACGCCCCCGCCGGAACGCGCGGTTCGCCATGCTGGGGGCCGGAACGGACATCTGGGGGATCTCGGCATGACGGAGTGGCGCATCTCGGGCTTCGAGGAAGTGCGGGAGCTGGGGCGCGGGGCGCAGGGACGCGTGGCGCTGGCGCGGCACACCGAGCGGGGCACGGTCGTCGCGATCAAGTACCTGCCCGCCGCCGCGACCGACGAGGAGCGGGCCCGGTTCCGGCACGAGGCGCAGATGCTCGGGCAGGTGCGGAGCCCGCACGTCACGCGGCTGTACCGGCTGGTGGAGAGCGAGCACGGGTCGGCGCTGGTCATGGAGGCGGTGAACGGGGTGCCGCTGAAGGACGTGCTGGCGCGGCACGGGGCGCTGTCGCCGGAGGCGGCGCTGACCGTCCTCAAGGGGTCGCTGCTCGGGCTCGCGGCCGCGCACGCCGCCGGGGTCGTGCACCGCGACTACAAGCCCGCCAACGTCGTCGTCCCCGTCGACGGCCGCAGCAAGCTCATCGACTTCGGCATCGCGACGCCCGCCGGGGCCGCGTCGGGCGCGGGGACGCCGTACTACATGGCACCCGAGCAGTGGAACCGCGAACCCGCGACCCCCGCGACGGACGTGTACGCCGCCACCTGCGTCTTCTTCGAGTGCGTGACGGGACGCCGGCCGTACGAGGGGTCGGGCGTGTCCGCGCTCATGGCGCTGCACGGCTCCGCCGAGATCCCCGTCGCGGACGTGCCGGAGCCGCTGCGCGCGCTCGTCGCGCACGGGATGGCGAAGAACGCGGCGGACCGTCCGCCGGGCGCGGTCGCGTTCCTCACCGACCTGGAGGAGACGGCCCGCCGCGCGTACGGCGCGAACTGGGAGGAGACGGGCTACCGCGCGATGGCCGTCGCGGCGGCGGCGCTCGCGGCGCTGTTCCCCCTCGCCGCCCTCGCCGGATCGACGGGCACCGCCGCCGGAGCGGGCGCGGCGGCGTCCGGGACGTCGGCGGGCACCGGCGTCCTCGCCCAGATCGGCGGGGCGAAGGCGATCACGGCGGCGGTCGTCGGCACCGCCGTCGTCACCGGCGGCGGCGTGGCGGCGTACCAGGCGGCCCAGGGCGACGACGCGCCGCGCGCGGCGACGGCCGCACCGGTGGTCGCGCTGCGGTCCGCGACGCGGTCGCTCACCGACCCCGAGACCGGCCTCATCGTGGACGGCGCCCAGTACGTCACCGTCAGCGGCCTCACCACACCCGCCGTCGCCCGCCAGGTCGACGCGGCGCTCCGGCGGCCCGTGGACGACGCCATCACCCGGTACCGCGAGCACGCGCGCGGGCAGGGGCCCGACTTCATCCGGCTCCAGAAGGAGTCGGCGCGGGACTCGCCCGGCCGGATGATCCTGCGGATCAGCACCGAGATCGGGCTGCGCGGGCCCCGGCTCGTCTCGGTGGGCTACATGGTGGACGACCCCATCAACGCCGGGGGCGGCTCGTGGCCGCGTCCGGTGGTGGTGACGGTCGATCTCACCACCGGGCGCACGCTTCCCGCCGCGGACGTGCTGCGCCCCGGCGTCCTGACCAAGGCGGGGATCAAGCGGATGTCACCGCTCGTCCCGCCGATCAAGTACGACCGGCACATCCACCTGGACGACCCCGACTACTGCCGTCCCAGCCTCGACGGCTACGCCACGCCGGAGGCGCGCGCGGCGCTGCCCGTCCTGCTGACGCCGTCCGGCGCCCGGTTCGGCTTCGGTTCGCGGAACGAGTGCGCTTACAAGGGATGGTCGACCCCGGTGCCCTACGCGAAACTCGACGCCTTCCTCCGCCCGGAGACGGTCGCGCTCACCCGCCCCTGAAATACCGGAATTGAGGAACGCCGCACCCTGTCCGTTTTGCAGCGAATAAGCCTCCATTACCGCGATGGAACCGAATGTGGCCTCAGCACGCGGGATTCCAGTTCTGGAATAATCCTCCGCCATTGACCCACCGGGCGCCACCATTTAACGTCACTGCTGACATGACGGCGAACCGGGGGACGTGACATGCGGCGGGCGGGTGGATATCCGCGCTTTGAATGCGCACGGGGATTCACCTTCCGCGCGCCCGCGAGGTCCCGGCCCGCACCGTAGTGCTCGAACCCGACGAGATGGGCGCCCACTGGGAGGACGTGGGCCGCGCCCTGCGCGAGCTGCGCCGCCGCGCCGGTCTCACCGGCGACCGTCTGGCGTTCCACAGCGGAATCAGCCAGAGCAAGATCTCGAAGATCGAGAACGCCCGGGTCACCGCCAGCCCGACCGACCTCGAACGCCTCCTCGACGCGCTGCACGCGGACGCCCGGGAGCGCGAGAGGGTGTTCACGCTCGCGCGCCTGGCGAACACCGAGTACGAGAGCCTGCGCTCGGAACTGAAGCGCGGCCTGCACCACAAGCAGCGGGAACTCGCCGCGTTCGAGGCGCGCACCGAGACGCTCCGCTGCTTTCTCCCGGCCATGCTCACCGGACTTCTCCAGACCCCCGACTACGCGCGCGCGAGCCTGGCGGCGTTCCCCGGAGACGTCGCGGACGTGACGCGCCGGCGCATCGCCCGCCAGGCGATCCTCGACCACCCCGGCAAGCGCTTCTCGTTCCTGGTCACCGAGCAGTCCGTGCGGTGGCCGCTGTGCGGCCCGGCGGCCATGCGCGAACAGATCGCCCGGATACTGGCCCTGAGCACGCGGCCCAACGTGTCCCTCGGCGTCATCCCGAACGGCCTGCCGCTGATCAGCGACGGCCCGATGAACACGTTCACCGTCTACGACGAGAGACTGGCGACGGCGGAGTTGTTCAGCGGAACCCTCCTCATGCGCGACCCGAAGGACATCGCCCACCATCTCTCACTTTTCCACTTCTTCGCCAAGCATGCGGCCTATGGCGAGTCGGCGCACCGAATCCTGACCGCCGTACGGAACTCTTTTATTCCGGCACAAGAATGATCTTGACGCGGCGCGGGAGCGACCTACACTGCAAGTGACATTTCCTCGCAGCGGGAGAGGCGCACGTGGCCCAGATCGACGAATTCCGCGCCGCGCGCCAATCCGGAGGCGACGTCGCCCACGCCTTCAACCGCAGAGTCCTCCCCCACGTCGCACGATTCCGGCGACTCCAGGCACCGGACGGCGGCGTCGTCGGCGATCCGGACGCCGCACGCCGCGCCCTGGACGCGGTGGCGGCGGGCCTGCGCGACGTCGCGCACCGGTTCCCCGGCGTCCGGGGAACCGGCGAGGCACTGACGGACCTCTCCGCCTGGCGCGACGCCGGGCTCGACCGCAGCCCCGATTTCCAGGCGACGCAACGGCACTGGACGCCGCCAGCGCCGGGCGAGCCCGCCGTCTTCGCGGCACCGGTACGGACGCCCAACAGCGCGGGACCGCGCGGCTACCACCTCGAAGCACTGCTGCTCGAAGGGATCGCACCGCGCCTGTCACCGCCCCTCGCCGCGGCGCTCGGGAGCCACCGCTGGACCTGCGGCTTCGCGTCCGCTCTGGCCGCCTCGGAGGGGTACACGCGCGGCCAGTGCGCCGTGCTCTTCGCGGAGAACGTCGCGACGGCGACGATCCCGGCCCGGCAGTCGTTCGCGGTGTTCCTCGTCGACCGCTTCCCCCGGCTCTACGCCGGGCACACGGCCCGCGTGTGCGACCGGCTCGTCCATCCGAGCGACCGCCCGGTGACCCATCTGGCGTCCGGCGACCTGGCGGCGCTGCGCTGTGCGTGGCTCGCCGTGCACGACACGTTCCACAACGTCGGCGACCGGCCGCACCGCGTCAATCTCCGCTCGAAGACACGCACGCTCGACGCGATCGCCGACGAGGTCAAAGCCGACAGCGCGGCGTTCCTGGCCTTCCGGCGGGCCGGCGCCGGGGACGAGGCCGTCGCCCGGGTCATGCTGCTCGACAGGCTGCTGCGGCTGGCCCTCGATCCCCGCACCAGGACCGGCGTGGACGCCCGCGTCGGACGGGCCTTCTTCAACGTCCTCTGGCGGGAGGAGGCGATCCGCGCACGCGGCGGAGCGCTGCGCTTCGACTGGGCGAGGATCGCCGCCGTCCTGGAGGACGTCCACGCCAGCATCGTCGAGCTGGAGTCTTTCGCCGACGACGTCGTCTACAGCCGGCAACTCGGCCGGATCGCCGGTCACCGGCTGAGCGTCGTTCCCTTCTCCGCCGACGATCCGTTCGCCACGGTCGTCGAGCGGCGTTTTCTGGAGTCGATCGAGTTCGGGGGGACCGCATGACCGCACGACTGCTCGACGGAGAGGCCGCCGCGGCCGCGGTGCGGGAGTCGCTGGTGGAACGGATCGGGGCGCTGCGGGAACGCGGTGTCGTCCCCGGGCTCATGACGATCCTGGTGGGCGACGACGAGCCGTCCAAGAAGTACATCGCGATGAAGCACCGGGACTGCGCCGCCGTGGGGATCGACTCCTACGACCTGCACCTTCCGGGCAGGCCGTCCCAGGACGAGGTCGACGACACCGTGCGGCGGGCCAACGACGACCCGCGCGTCCACGCGTGCCTCATCCAGTACCCGTTTCCCCGCGGGCTCGACTACGAGGCGGCCATTCTGCGGCTGAATCCGGAGAAGGACGCCGACGGGCTGCACCCCGTCAACCTCGGCAAGCTCGTCATGGGCGCCGACGCCCCCCGCGCCTGCACTCCCCTCGGAATCCAGCGGCTGCTGGCGCACCACGGCATTCCCGTCGCGGGAAGGAACGTCGTCATCGTCGGGCGCGGGCTGACGATCGGACGTCCGCTGGCCGACCTGCTGACCCTCAAGGAGGACGGCGCGAACGCGGCCGTCACCGTCGTCCACACCGGTGTGCCCGACCTCGCCCGGCACACCCGGCGGGCCGACGTCCTGGTCGTCGCGGCGGGCTCGGCCGGGCTGGTGACCGCCGACATGGTCGCCGCCGGGGCCGTCGTCGTCTCGGCGGGCGTGTCGTTCGAGAACGGCAGGCTCGTCCCGGACGTCACCGACGACGTCGCGGACGTCGCCGCCTGGATCACCCCCCGCATCGGCGGCGTCGGCCCGATGACCCGCATCATGCTGCTGTCCAACACCGTGACCGCCGCCGAGAACACCGCCTGACCCGCAGGCCCCCGGACGAAACCCCGGTGCTCACGGAGGGGGGAGCACCGGGGTTTCCCGGCGTCTTCGAGGGTTCAGAGCTTCTCGACCGGGGCGTAGCGCAGGACGAGGCGCTTGACGCCGTACTCACCGCCGAAGTCGACGCTGGCGGCGGCCTTCTCGCCCGCGCCGTCGACGGAGACGACCGTGCCGAGGCCGAACGCGTCGTGGGTGACCTTGTCACCGGCGCTGAGGGTGGGGACGGCGCGGTTGCCCGGCGAGCGGACGCCCGGCCGGACGGCCATCGAGGCCATCGCCGGGGACGTCGTGGAGCCCTCGCGCTCCCACTCGATGAGGTTCGCGGGGATCTCGCCCAGGAAACGCGACGGCGGGTTCACCTGCGGAGCGCCCCACGAACTGCGCATCGTCGCGCGGCTCACGTAGAGGCGCTGCCGGGCGCGGGTGATGCCGACATAGGCGAGGCGGCGTTCCTCCTCCAGTTCCTTCGGGTTGCTCATGGCGCGAAGGTGCGGGAAGACGCCGTCCTCCATGCCGGTGAGGAACACGACGGGGAACTCCAGCCCCTTCGCCGTGTGCAGCGTCATCAGCGTGACGACGCCCTGGTCGGTCTCGGCGGGCTGCTCGCCCGGCGGGACGGGGGCGCCGTTCTTCGCGCCGCCGGGAATGGAGTCGGCGTCAGCGACCAGGGCCACCTGCTCCAGGAAGTCGACCAGGCGACCTTCGGCCGATTCGCCCGTTTCGTCACCGATTCGCGCCTCGAATTCCCTGGCGACCGACTCGAACTCCTGCAAGTTCTCGATGCGGGTCTCGTCCTGCGGGTCCTTGGACGCCTGGAGTTCGGCCAGATAGCCGCTCTTGACGAGAATGCTCTCGACCAGGTCGGCCGGGGTGAGGGTCTGCGCCGCCTCGCCCAGCTCGTCCAGCAGCGCCACGAACTGCCGCACCGCGTTGATCGACCGCGTCGCCATGCCCGGAACGTCCTCCGGGGTGCGCAGCGCCTGCCAGAACGAGACGCGCTCGCGGGACGCGTACGCCTCGACGCACGCCTCGGCGCGGTCACCGATGCCGCGCTTGGGCACGTTGATGATGCGGCGCAGGCTGACGGTGTCCTCGGGGTTGGCCAGCACGCGCAGGTAGGCCAGCAGGTCGCGGACCTCCTTGCGCTCGTAGAACCGCACGCCGCCGACGACCTTGTACGGCAGGCCGACCCGGATGAAGACCTCTTCGAAGACACGCGACTGCGCGTTCGTCCGGTAGAAGATCGCGACGTCGCCGGGGCGCGCGTCGCCCGCGTCGGTCAGCTTGTCGACCTCGGACGCGACGTGCGCCGCCTCGTCGTGCTCGTTGTCGGCCACGTAGCCGATGATCTGGTCACCGGCGCCCTGGTCGGACCAGAGCCGCTTGGGCTTGCGGTCGGCGTTGCGCTCGATCACCGCGTTGGCCGCCGACAGGATCGTCTGCGTGGAGCGGTAGTTCTGCTCCAGGAGAATCGTCGTGGCGTCGGTGTAGTCGCGCTCGAACTCCAGGATGTTGCGGATCGTCGCGCCGCGGAACGCGTAGATCGACTGGTCGGCGTCACCGACGACGCACAGCTCCGCCGGGCCGAGCCCCTCGACCGGCGCGGTCAGCTCGCGGACCAGCTCGTACTGGGCGTGGTTGGTGTCCTGGTACTCGTCGACGAGGACGTGCCGGAACCGGCGCCGGTAGTGCTCGGCGGCCTCCGGGAACACCTGGAGCAGGTTGACCGTCATCATGATGAGGTCGTCGAAGTCCATGGCGCCGGCCTGCTGGAGGCGCGCCTGGTACATCTCGTACGCCTCCGCGAGCGTCTGCTCCATGTGGGTGGAGGCGCGCGCCTTGAACGTCTCGTAGTCGATCAGCTCGTTCTTCAGGTTCGACACCTGCGCGCTGAACGACTTGGGCGGATACCGCTTGGGGTCCAGGTCGAGTTCGCGGCAGACCAGCGCCATGAGGCGCTGCGCGTCGGCCTGGTCGTAGATGGAGAAGCTCGTCGGGAAGCCGAGCCGCTTGGCCTCGCGGCGCAGGATGCGCACGCACGCCGAGTGGAACGTCATCACCCACATCGCGCGCGAGCGCGGCCCGACGAGCGCGTCGACGCGCTCCTTCATCTCCGCCGCGGCCTTGTTGGTGAAGGTGATCGCGAGGATCTGACCCGGGTGCACGTCGCGTTCCCCGAGCAGGTGGGCGATGCGGTGGGTGAGCACGCGCGTCTTGCCCGAACCCGCTCCCGCGACGATGAGCAGAGGCGTGCCGGCATGCTCGACGGCGGCGCGCTGCTGCGGGTTGAGGCCGTCCAGCAAGGGGTGTACTTCGGTCTTCGACATCACGTGCGAGTCTACGGTGCGCCACCGACGAATTCGGTCCGTTCGCGTCCGGCGGGCGTCGTACCCGGCGCTTAGGCTGGTCGCGTGACGACAGTGCTGGACGACAGCGACCTCTCCCGCGTCCTCGTGGTGATGGCCCACCCCGACGACGTCGACTTCGGCGCGGCGGGCACCGTCGCGGGCTGGACCGACCGCGGCCTGGAGGTCGTGTACCTCATCGTGACCGACGGCGAGGCCGGCGGCATGGACGACGTCGTCGACCGCGCCGAGGTGGCCGAGGTGCGGCGCGCGGAGCAGCGCGCGGCGGCCGAGGTCGTCGGCGTGCACGACGTCCGGTTCCTCGGCCTGCCCGACGGCCGGATCGAGCCGACGCTCGACCTGCGCCGCACGATCGCCCGGGTGATCCGGCAGGTGCGCCCGCAGCGGGTGCTGCTGCCCAGCCCCGACCGCGACTACGCGCGGATCGCGCCGAGCCACCCCGACCACCGCGCGGTCGGGTCGGCGGGGCTCGACGCCGTCTACCCCGACGCCCGCAACCCGCACGCGTTCCCCGAACTGCTCGCCGCCGAGGGCCTGGAGCCGTGGGCGGCGCCGGAGGTGTGGCTGACGGGCGGCCCGGAGGTGAACCACGTCGTCGACGTCACCGCCCGCTTCGACCGCAAGATCGCGGCGTTGCGCGCGCACGCGAGCCAGACGGCGGGCATGGGCGACCGGCTGCCGGAGATGATGCGCGCGTGGCTGACGGCGAACGCGGGACGCGCGGGACTGCCGGATGGTGCGCTGGCGGAGTCGTTCCAGGTCGTCCCGACGGCGTGAGCGGTGTCGCGGCGTGCACTTCGGCGGTCACGCCTTGTCGGGACGCGGGGGGATCGTTACCGTTCGCCAGACCTGATCCCCCGGGAGCCCACATGCCGCTGACTTTCGAGACCACCGCGATCACCACCGCTCCGGCCGAGCAGATCTTCAAACATCTGGCCGTCGCGGAGGCGTGGAACGAGTGGGGCCCGTTCCCGACCCGGTCGCGGCGCGAACGCGCGGGCGCCGAACGCCTCAACGGCGTCGGCGCGATCCGCAAGATCCCGCCCGCGCGCGAGGAGGTCGTGGCGTACGAGCCGTCGTCCCACTACGCCTACATCGCGCTGTCGGGGCTGCCGGTGCGCTCCTACCGCGCCGACGTCCGGCTGGAGCCGCGCGCGGGCAACACCCAGATCCGCTGGTCGGCCGAGTTCGAGCCCCGGTTCCCGGGCACCGGCGCGCTGACGCGTTTCGCCGTCCGCGCGCTGCTGACGTCGCTCGCCCGGCGGCTGGCCCGGCACGTCGAGCGCTGCGAGCCGGGCTGCCCGGCGCGGCTGCCGGACGTCGTCTAGGACGTCGCGGCCAGGATGCGGTCGACGGTGGCGTCCACGGTGAGGTCCGAGGTGTCGAGCCAGAGCCCGATGCGGGGCGTGGCGCGCAGCGCCGCGTCGAGGTCGGAGACGGTGAAGTCGCGGTAGGCCGTCTTGGGCCGGGCGGCCTCGCGGGCGGCGACCGTCGCCGGTTCCGGTGCCAGCACGACGACGTGCAGCGGCCGGGTGCGCAGGTGCTCGATCGTGTACGGCAGGAACTCCCCGAGCAGGACGTCCTGGACGACCGGCGTGAAGCCCTCGGCGGCGTATTCGTCCGCCGCCCGCGCGGCGAGGCGGTGCCGGAGGCGGAGCTGCGCGAGGGCGTCCGGGGACGGGTCGGGGCCCATCTCGACGCGGCCGTTGACGACGAACCGGCGGAAAACGTCTCCGCGTACGTGCACCGAGCGGGGCAGCCGCTCCGCCAGTGCCTGCGCGACCGTGGATTTCCCGGCGGCGGGCACTCCGGTGATCAGATAGACGGCGTTCATAACGCCCAGCATGACGGACCGAAAATCGCTGCGGGAAAGCGGGAATAGACGCAAAGATCGTCGGGTTCGGGCGGGCATGACCTTCGGAGTGGTGATCGCCCCCGGGAATGCCGGGAATGCCGTGGAAAGCACCATTGAGCAGGCCAAACTCGCCAAGGCGGCCGGAATCGGCTCGGTCTGGTTCTCGCAGCAGTTCGCCTACGACGCCATCGGCCTCGCCGCCCTCGTCGGACGGGAGGTGCCGGGGCTCGGCGTCGGCACCGCCGCCGTGCCGATCTTCGCGCGGCATCCGCTGGTCGTCGCGTCGCAGGCGCAGACGGCGCAGGCCGCGACCGGCGGACGGTTCCAGCTCGGGCTCGGGCTCGGCGTCCGCGACGTCGTCGAACCCGTCTTCGGCGTCTCACACCGGCGCCCCGCCGCCCACCTGCGCGAGTTCCTCACCGCGCTGCGCGCGCTGGAGGGCGAGGCGCCCGCCTACGAGGGCGAGTCGATCGTCGCGGCGCCGCAGATGCCGGTCACGTTGCCGGGCGCGCCGACCGCGCCGCTGCTCGTCGCCGCGATGGGCCCGCGCACGCTCGCCGTCACCGGCGAACTGGCCGACGGGACGCTGCCGTTCCTGGCCGGGCCGCGCGCGCTCGGCGAGCACATCGTCCCGCCGCTGACGCGGGCCGCGCAGGCCGCCGGACGCCCCGCGCCGCGCGTCGTCGTGAACGTCCCCGCCGTCGTCACCGGCGACGTGGACGCCGCCCGCAAGGCCGCCGCGCAGGGGTTCGGGTTCTTCGACGAGATCCCGTCGTACCGGCGCGTCATCGAACTGGAGGGCGCCGACAGCGCCGCCGACCTCGTCGTCGCCGGAGACGAGGACGTGCTGCGCGCCGCCGCGCGGAGCTACTTCGACGCGGGCGCCACCGAGATCGTCTTCACCGCCACCGACCTCCTCGGCTCCGCCGGACGCGACCGCACCTGGCGCGCCATCGCCGCGCTGGACGCGCCCTAGACCAGGCGCCGGGCCGCCGCCCAGCGGGAGAGTTCGTGCCGGTTGGAGAGCTGAAGCTTGCGCAGGACGCTGGAGACGTGCGTCTCGACCGTCTTGACCGAGATGAACAGCTCTTTGGCGATCTCCTTGTACGCGTAGCCGCGTGCGATGAGGCGCAGCACGTCGCGCTCCCGCTGGGTGATCTGGTCGAGTTCGGGATCGACGGCGGGCACGTCGCTCGCCGCGAACGCGTCCAGCACGAACCCGGCCAGCCGGGGCGAGAACACCGCGTCGCCGTCCGCGACGCGGGCTACGGCGTCGGTCAGCTCCGGGCCGGAGATCGTCTTGGTGACGTAGCCGCGGGCGCCGCCGCGCACGACGCCGATGACGTCCTCGGCGGCGTCCGACACCGACAGCGCCAGGAACCGCGACGGGACGGTGCCGTGCAGGCGGCGCAGCACCTCGATGCCGCCGCCGCCCGGCAGGTGCACGTCCAGCAGGACGACGTCGGGCTTGGCGGCCTTGATGACGGTGACGGCCTCGTCCACGTCGCCCGCCTCGCCGACGATCTCAATGGACGGGCCCAGCTCCGCCTTCACGCCGGTGCGGAACATCTGATGGTCGTCGACCAGGACCACCCGGTTCATGCGCGTCACGCCCTCCTGCTCTCCAGCCGGACCTCGGTGCCCTCACCCGGCGCGGTGCGCACGGTGGCGCTGCCGCCGTTGCGCTCCATCCGCCCGATGATGGACTGCCGCACTCCCATTCTGTCGGAGGGTACGTCGTCCATGGCGAACCCCTTGCCCCGGTCGCGGACGAAGACGTGCACGGCGTCCGGTTCGACCTCCGCGTAGACGGACACGGGGGCGACGCCCGAGTACTTCGCGGCGTTCACCATGGCCTCCCGGGCGGCCTGGACGGTGGCGCTCAGCGCGTCGTCCAGCGCCGTGTCGCCCACGACGACGATCTCGATCGCGACGCCGTGCAGGTCCTCCACCTCACCGGCGGCCTCGCGGATCGCGGCGGCGAACGTCAGGTCCGGGTCGGCGCGCGGCTGGTAGAGCCAGGTGCGCAGCGTCCGCTCCTGCGAGCGGGCCAGGCGCTGCACCTCGCGGGGGTCGGCGGCGTTGCGCTGGATGAGCGTCAGCGTGTGCAGCACCGAGTCGTGGATGTGGGCGGCCAGTTCGGCGCGCTCCTGCGAGCGGACGCGTTCCTGCCGCTCGGCGTCGAGGTCCTGCCAGAGCCGGACCACCCACGGCGTCAGGATCACCGAGACGCCGGTGAGGATGATGAGCGACGCCAGCACGACGAACCGCGCCTCGCCGCCGTCGAGCTGCCGCGCGATGAAACCGGCGATGCCGCCGATGACGAGCAGCAGCCCGAACAGGCTGCGCAGCCACATCTGCCGCAGCGGGAGCACCCAGCGCTGCCGCTGCTCGCGGTCGGCCTGCTGCCACAGGATCGCCACGCCGACGCCGCCGACGATGAACGGCCACAGCGCCGCCTGCACGATCCCCGCGCCCCACGACACGGCCGACAGCAGCACCGTCATCGCCGCGTATGCGGCGAGCTGGCCCCACTCGCGCGCGTCCAGCCGCGCGGGCGGCCTCTCCTCGCGCGGCACCAGCACCCAGAACGCGCCGTAGGCGGCCACGCCGAGCCCGCCCGCGATCGACGCCAGGACGAACGCCAGCCGCACGACCAGGACGTCCACGCCGAGATGCCCGGCCAGGCCGCGCGCCACCCCGGCGAGCAGCCGTCCGTCCGCGCCCCGCTCCAGCCGCCGGACGCCCGCCACCTCGCTCATCCCACGATCGTCACACGTCAGAGCCCCGCCCGCATCAGGGACCACCCCTGAGCCGCGCTCAGGGTCCGGGAGCGACCTAGGGGTCGGACCAGGGGTTTCCCGGATACCGGCGGGGAGTGCGGACGGCGGAGGATGGGGGCATGGTCGAAACGACGACGGACTACCGGCGCCTCGCCCGGGCTCCCGAGGGGCGCATCCTCGCGGGGGTCTGCACCGGGCTCGGGCGGTCCACCGGCATCGACCCGGTCGTGTACCGGGTCGGGTTCGCGCTGCTGGTCTTCGCGGGCGGGCAGGGGATCATGCTCTACCTCGCGGCGGCGCTGCTCATGCCGTCGTCGCCCGCGACGTCCTCGCCCGCCGAGCAGGTGTTCCGGCGCTGGTTCGACGCCGCCGCGGTGCTGTCGGTCCTCGGCGCGCTGCTCGGCGTCGGGGTGCTGCTCAGCCTCCTCGGCAACGGGTTCTCCACCGACGCCGTCGCGGCGCTGACCGTGTTCGGGCTGGCGCTGCTCACCGTCCACGGGCGGGGCGTCGACCTGGTGGCGGCCGCGCGGTCGTTCCCGGAGCGGTTGCAGGGGCATCGTCCGCCCGACGTGCAGGAGCCTCCGGCGAGCACGCCGGTGACGTTCGACAAGCCCGCGTCCGCCGGGGGTCCGGGCGGGCTGCCGGACGGGATGATCGACCTCGCGCGGTACTCGGGGGGCGGCGCGACGGCGGCCGGTGCCGCGCCGTCGGCGGGTGCGTCCGCGCCGGTGAAGGCGAAGGAGGACTGCGGGCGGAAGGGGTGGCCGGCGCTGACGTCGGTCACCGTGCTCGCGGCGGCGGGCGCGGGGGCGCTGGCCCTGCCGTTCGCCGACGACCGCTCCGACCTGCGGCTCTGGCTGATCGTCGGCGCCGTCGGGCTGGCGGTCGTCGGGATCGGCACGCTGTTCGGCGGCTGGTTCCGGGCGGGCGGTCTCGCCACGACCGGGTCGCTGCTCGTCCTGACGCTGCTGGCCGGGTCGCTGGTCCTCAGCCTGCCGGAAGGCACTCGTTACGGTGATGTCGATTGGAGACCGGTGAGCACTGTCAGAACACACGAGGTCTACCGGGTCGCGATCGGCAAGGGGCGGCTCGACCTGACCGCGCTGCCGGTCCGCGCCGGTGAGCGCGTCAGCGTGGACGCCCAGGTGATGGTCGGCGAGCTGGAGCTGACGGTCCCGCGCGGCGCCCGCGTCCGCCTGCACGCCCGCCTCACCGTGGGCGACCTGCGCGTCGGCGACCGCACCGTCAACGGCCCGAAGATCCGCCACACGGAGATCCTGGAGGCCGACGGCGCCCCCGCCAACCCGCCCGTCATCGACCTGAACGTCCGCACCCGCCTGGGCGACGTGGAGGTCAGCCGTGCCTGACGCCCGCAAACCCCGCTACGACTTCGGCACGCTTCCCCTCGCCCTGTTCTTCCTCGGCGCCGCCGCCTACTTCCTCTACACCGGCGTCACCGGCACTCTTCCATTCCCTCTCCTGGAAACGGTCCTCACCACCGTCGCCGCTCTCGCCCTCACCCTCACGTTCCGCGCCCTCACCTGGCGCCGCCGCCACTGATCCCTCCACCCGAACCCCGATGCGGGGCGGGTGGGGCCCGCCCGTGCCGCAGCGAGATGCCGGTGCACCGGGCGCTGATGTCGCGGTGCTCGGTGGTGAAGCCCGGCGAGGTGCCGATGCCGGCGTACACCTGGCCTTGCTGACCGGGCAACTGCACCGACGTCAGCGCGTAGATCGCCGCACACCCACGCGACCACCGGCTATGCCCCGGCCGGCGTCGGCGGCCTCGGTCGGCGGATGGAGGGCGGATGCTCAGGAGGCGCGGGCGTGGAGGGTGATGGCGTAGGCGGGGCCGGGGTTGGCGAGGGTGCGGGTGGTGGTGGGGGCGTGGACGCGGGTGCGGCCCGGGCGGAGGGGGCGTTCGGTGACGCCCTGCGGGGACATGATGATCTCGTCGAGGGTGCCCGCCAGAACGGTGCTGACCTCG
Organism: Actinomadura flavalba DSM 45200; assembly: GCF_000374305.1. Classification (GTDB taxonomy): domain Bacteria; phylum Actinomycetota; class Actinomycetes; order Streptosporangiales; family Streptosporangiaceae; genus Spirillospora; species Spirillospora flavalba. The sequence goes on from NZ_KB894093.1 coordinate 754,250, forward strand.
GTGGTCCCGGCGGCCGCGGGGGCGGCGCGGTGGCCGGGGGGCCAGACCGTCAGCCAGGCGTCGATGTCGGGGCGGGTGTTCAGCGGGACGTGCTGGGGCGTGTCGGCGTCGAAGTCGACGCGGTGCCACCACGCGGACGGGCTCGCGGTGAGGGTGCCGAGGTGGTCGGTGAGCTGGCCGACCGTGGCCGGGCGATGGGCGAGGGCTCGGCCGTGCGGGTCGTCCTGGCCGCGCATCATCAGGTCGGGAACCATGACAGAGGTCCTTCGTGAGAAAAGAGATCCGGGAAAGGCGAAACGTCATCCGGAAGGGGTCGCCGGTACGAAGGTCAGCGACAACACGAAGGACACAGCGCGCTGGCCGCGCGGCGAAGAGCCACGGGGCTGCGAAGAGCAGAGCGCGCTGACATGGGTCCTAGGAGACACTCCGTCACCGAGCGTTGTCAAGTCGGACACGGGACGATCACACCGGCGCCACCACCGGCGATGAGCATGACGCGGTGAACGATCATGCTCGACCGAACGGAGCCGCCATGACCCTCGACCGCCGGACCGTCCTGCGCGGCGCACTCGTGACCACCGGCACGACGCTGCTCGGGGCGACCGCCGCGCCCGCGTCCGCGTCCGCCGGGCCGATGACGGCGCCCGGCCTGCTGCGGACGAACCGGCCGCGCCTCACGCACGGCGTGCAGAGCGGCGAGGTCACCGCGCACGACGCCGTCGTGTGGGCGCGCGCCGACCGTCCCGCGCGGATGCTGGTGGACGTGTCGCACCGCCCCGACTTCCGGGGCGCGGCGACCGTACGCGGCCCGCTGCTGACGCCCGGCACCGACCTGACCGGCAAGACGCTGCTGCGCCACCTCCCTCCAGGACGCGAACTGCACTACCGCGTGCGCCTCGACGACGGCCGCGCGGTCTCCGCACCGGTCGGCGGACGGCTGCGCACCGCCCCGTCCTCCCTTCTGCCGCGCTCGCGCGACGTCTCGTTCGTGTGGTCGGGCGACCTGGCCGGTCAGGGCTGGGGCATCGACCCCGCGCACGGCGGCTACCGGATCTTCCGGGCGATGGAGACGCTCGACCCCGACTTCTTCCTGTGCAGCGGCGACCTCGTCTACGCCGACGGCCCGCTCGCCGAGACGGTCGCGCTGCCGGACGGCCGCGTCTGGCGCAACGTGCTCACCCCGGAGAAGGCGAAGGTCGCCGAGACGCTCGCCGAGTACCGGGGCCAGTTCCGCTACAACCTGCTGGACGAGAACCTGCGCCGCTTCAACGCCAGGGTGCCGATGATCTACCAGTGGGACGATCACGAGGTCACGAACAACTGGTACCCGGGCGAGATCCTGGACTCGCCGCAGTACACCGAGAAGCGCGTGGACGTGCTCGCCGCCCGTGGACGCCGCGCGATGCTGGAGTACACGCCGGTGCGTCCCCGCAGTGGCGACCGCCTCTACCGGAAGGTCTCCTACGGCCCCCTCCTGGACGTCTTCGTGCTCGACATGCGCACCTACAAGGACGCCAACGGCCCCGGCACCGACCCCCGCCAGCGCGACGGCGTGCTGGGCCGCGCCCAGCTCGCCTGGCTGAAGCGCGAGCTACGGGCCTCGCGCGCTACGTGGAAGGTGATCGCCGCCGACCTGCCGCTGGGCCTCATCGTGCCGGACGGCACCGCGTTCGAGGCCGTCGCGCAGGGCGACCCGGGCACGCCGCTCGGCCGCGAACGCGAGATCGCCGACCTGCTCTCCACGCTGAAGCGCCACAAGGTGCGCAACACGGTATGGCTGACGGCCGACGTTCACTACACGGCCGCGCATCACTACGACCCGGCCAAGGCGGTCTTCCAGGACTTCGACCCGTTCTGGGAGTTCGTCACCGGCCCCCTGAACGCCGGCGCATTCGGCCCGAACGAGCTCGACGCGACGTTCGGCCCGCAGCTCAAGTTCCGCAAGACGCCGCCCCGCGCCAACACCTCCCCCGCCGAGGGCTTCCAGTTCTTCGGCCAGGTCGAGATCGACGCCGCCACCCGCACGCTGACCGTCCACCTCCGCGACATCGACGGCGCCTCCCTCCACAGCACCCGCCTCACCCCCCACCGCTGACACCCCGGGCGACGCGACCCCTCCCCCGCCCCGCGCCGCACCCGCGCTCTCCCCGCCCGCCCCGACCCGCCCCGCGCCGCCAGTCCCCCGCCGCAGCACCGCCCACGCACAAAGCACCGCCCGCCGAACGAACACCCTGACCAGACCACGCATCACACACCTCCAAGCCACAGCCGACCCCCGCCGACCACGCCCTGAGACCACCCTCCCGCGCACCGAAGGAAAATAAAAACCCGATCCCGAACCTGTGGATAACTCTCACGGGGGCTCTGCTCGCGCGGGGCGCGGGGCTGGGTGGCACAACAGGCGTTCGGGCGAAGCCGAGGTCCGTCGCTCAGCGGTGGCCGTCATGTGAGCAGAGGCAGCGACCGTCGCTCGGCGGTGGCCGGCATGTGGGGTGGGTCAGCGGGAGGTCTAGGTCGCGGGCGGCCCGGATTTCGGGGTGTCTGGCGGTGGGCGGTGTGGCGGTCGTAGGGTCGGTGGGCAGGGAACCGGATCAGAAGGGCGCGAGATCATGGAGCTCGACCACGAATTCACCGTCCCGGTGCCGGTGGATGTGGCCTGGTCGGTGCTGCCGGACGCGGAGCGGGTCGCGGCGAGCGTCCCGGGTGCGACACTGGACGCGGTCGACGGTGACGAGCGGCGAGGACGGCTGCGGTTGCGGATCGGTGCGATGACCGTCACCTACCGGGGCACCGCGCGGATCGTCTCGGCCGACCAGGCCGCAGGCACGATCACCGTCGAGGCGACCGGCAAGGAGGCCCGCGGCGCGGGCACCGCCACGGCGACCGTCCAGGCCCGGCTGCGCGGCGAGGACGGCGCCACCCGCGTCGCCCTGCACACGAAGCTGCACGTGACCGGACGTCCCGCCGACGTGCCCGCCGACGTCCTCGCCGACGTGGGCGCCCGCCTCGTCGCCCGCTTCGCCAAGAACCTGGACGCCGACCTCCGGCAGAACCCGCCCGCCCTCGCCCAGGCCGCCGCGGACGAACCTCCCGCCACCCCGCCGCCTCCCGAGCCGACACCCCCGGACGAACCCGCGCTCCCACCCGAGGCCGAAGCCGAGACGGCACCCACCCCGGCCCCCGCCGCCTCCGACCTCCCCGCCACCCCCGTCCCCCCGCAGCGCCCCGCCCCCGACGACGCCACCCCGCCGCCCCGCGCCGCGCCCCCTGCCGCAGACGAACCGCTCCCCGCCTCTCCTCCCGCCACGGGCGCACCCGCCCCCGGCGACGAACCCCTCCCCGCACCGCCTCCCGCCCCCGGCGCGCCCATCCCCGGCGAAGAACCGCTCCCCGCGTCGCCTCCCGCTACGGGCGCACCCGCCCCCGGCAAGGAACCGCTCCCCGCACCGCCTCCCGCCACGGGCGCACCCGCCCCACCGCCTCCCGCCACGGGCACGCCCACCCCCGGCAACGAACCGCTCCCCGTACCGCCGCCCGCCCTCGGCGACGTCACCGAGCCGCCGGACGCCAGCGCTGAGAGCAACGACGAATCCGCCGAGCCCCGGACCGGTGACGAGCCGGACCCCGTCGCCGGGCCGCGTCCGTCCAACGGCGCCGCCGACAACGAGACGGGCGCGGACGCGTTCGAAGGCGAACCCACGCCCCTCGTGCCCGACGACCCTGCGCCGCTCCTCACCGAACGGGAAGAGGCCGACGCGACCGAGCCCAGCCCCCTCCCCGACCCCGACGTCCCAGACGTTCCAGACGAGCCGGTCGTCGAGCGGGTCACGCCGGTCGTGCCGAGGCCACGGCCGGTGAGTGCGGTGGAGGCGGGCGTCGCGCCGGTGACGCCGCTGCGGCCCCGCGACGCCGTGCCGGTCGCGGCCGAGGGGCCGGAGGAACAGCCGGTGCCGACGCTGCGCCGGATCGTCCCGCTGGCGGCGCTGCTCGTCGTGCTGCTGCTGATCGTCCGCAGGTTGCGGCGCCGGAGCGGCTGAGGGCCAGCGGCCGGGCAAGTCCGCGCAAGATTCCGATCATGATCGGCGGCGCCGGTCGCCGGTGCCGGGCATGATCGCGTCGGCTGGTCCCGTGCAGAGCATCGGTGTCCGGCCGGGACCGGACGAGCAGTGGTGGTACCGGGAGCGCCGCGCCGTGCTCGCCCGCGCGCTGGCGCGGGTCGGCGGGCCGGAACCGGGCCGTGACCAGGCCCTCGACGTCGGCGCGGGGCGCGGCGCGCTGTCGCTGGCGCTGCTCGACCACGGCTGGCAGGTGACGGCCGTGGACGCCGACCCGGCCGCCGTGGCGCGGTGCCGGGAGGCGGGCGTCGACGCGCACGTCGCCGACGCGCGCTGGCTGCCGCTGCCGACAGCGAGCTTCGACCTGACGCTGGCGTTCGACGTCCTGGCGCACGTGGACGACGACCTCGCCGCCGCCCGCGAGATGGCCCGCGTCCTCAAGCCGGGCGGCTCCGCGCTGGTGTCGGTGCCGTGCGACCTGGCGCTGTGGTCGGCGCACGACATCGCGCGCGGGCGCGTCCGCCGCTACACGCGCGCCACGCTGATGCGGCTGCTCGCCGAGGCGGGCCTGATCTGCGAGCAGGTCACGCACTGGAACGTGCTGCTGCGCCCGGCGGTCCGGTTGCGCCGGCACTGCGTGGACGGCTGGGAGCCGCGTCCCCGGCATCCGGTCGTGAACCGGTTGCTGGCGTGGCTGCTGGCCGCCGAACGCCGCCTGCCCGTCGGCTCGTTCCCGGGCACGACGCTGCTGGCGCGCGCCCGGCGTCCGGGCTGACGGGTCAGCGCAGGACGCGTTCCAGCACCCGGGCCCCGGCGCGTCCGTCGTCGTGCGGGCAGAACTTCGCCCGGAACGCCGCGTAGGCGCCCGCGTACCACTCGGACACGGCGTCGATGTCGGCGATCGACTTGATCACCTCGTCGGAGGAGCTGAGCAGCGGCCCGGGCGACTCGGCCTCGAAGTCGAAGTAGAACCCGCGCACGTGGTCGCGGTAGCGCTCCAGGTCGTAGGTGTAGAAGAGCATGGGCTTGCCGGTGACGGCGAAGTCGAACATCGACGACGAGTAGTCGGTGATGAACACGTCCGTGATCAGGTACAGCTCCGCGATGTCGGGATAGTCCGACACGTCGATGACGAACGGGTTCTCGCCCGGCGCCGGTTTGTCCGTCACCAGGTAGTGCGTCCGCAGCAGCAGGACGTGGTCACCGCCGAGTGCCGCCGCCGCGGCGTCGAGGTCGAGGGCGAGCTGGAAGCCGCGCGTGCCGATCGAGAAGTGGAAGTCGTCGCGCCAGGTCGGCGCGTACATGACGACCTTCGTCCCGGGCGCGATGCCGAGCCGTTCGCGGACCTCCAGCGCCAGCCGGTGCCGTTCGGGCCGGTTGAGCAGGTCGTTGCGCGGATACCCGAGCGTGGCGATCTCGCCGGTGTAGCGGAACGCGCTGCGGAACAGCGGCTCGGAGAAGGAGTTCTGCGCGACGAGCAGGTCCCAGTTGGGGACGTCGTAGTCCATCCAGACGACGCCCTCGGTCCGCTTGTAGGGCATCTCCTTGAGGTCGTAGCCGATCTTCTTCAGCGGCGTGCCGTGCCAGAGCTGGACGTACTGCTGGCCCTCCCGCTTGACGAACCACGTCGCCTGCCGCCAGTTGCCGAACACGACCTTCGCGCGCGCCATCGCGCGGACGTGCTCGCGGCTGCCGCTGAGCACGACGCGGGCGCCGTCGGGCGCCGGGAACTGCCCGTCGCGGGTGACCCAGACGCATTCCATCTCGGGCCGGGTGCGGCGCAGTTCCTCGAAGACGCCGCGCGGGTTGTCGGAGTACTGGCGGCCGTCGAAGGCGTCGAAGACGGCGAGGTCGAGCAGCGGTTCGCGCCGGAAGCGCGCGTACTCCTCGGTGTGCAGGAGGCGCTGCGCGTACCCGCCGGACTCGTCGTCGGCCAGCGCGACGCGGACGCGGAGCTGGACGGCGTCGTCGCCGGTGGCGTGGGTCTCGAACTCGTGCAGCCCGACGACGTGCCGGGGCGGCAGGTTCCGCATCGCGGCGCGTTCGGCGACGACGGGCAGTTCCCGGTCGCCGGCCCGCGCGCGCACGTTCCAGGTGCCGCGCGCGAGCGGCAGCGCCGCCCCGAACTCCGGCATGGCGGCGGGCTCGAACGCGGCGGTGAACCGGTCGCCGTCCCATTCCGTCGCCACCGTGTACTGCTTGCTGGACCGGTGCCGCCGCAGCAGCAGGTGGTCGGGGCGGCCGGGGCCGCCGCTCCACGTGCCGGTCAGTGTGAACCGCCCGCCGTCCCAGCGGGCGGACGTCAGGACGGGCAGCGCGGGCCGCGCGGACCCGGTGAGGTTCGCGAACTTCGACCGCGTGATCACGACCTCGACGCCGTCGTGGCCGGGGACGGCGTAGCGGCCGTCGGGGGCGCTCTCGTCGATCACCGGCTTGGTGCCGTCGCTGAGCCGGAACGACCAGCCGACGCCGCCGGGCGACTCCCACGCGGCGCCCAGCCCGGCCGGGACGCCGACGTTGACGGCCTCGGGCGCGCCGAGCCGCGCCAGCGGCAGCCGGGCGGTGAAGCGGAAGCGTCCGGCGCCGTCGGGCGTGACGGTCAGCGGCGCGCGGACGGTGCGCGCGACCGGCGAGGCGGCGATGAGCTTGGTCCCGGCGGCGGGTTCGCGCGCGAGCACGCCCTCGATCTCCAGGTGGTCGCCGTCGCGGCGGTGCGCGGTGATGAGCGCGCCGGGCCGGCGGACCCGCAGCCGCAGGAAGCGCGGGGTGACGGCGTGGAACAGCACGCCGTCGGGCAGTTCCCGCTGGAGCGGCCAGCGCTGCCGTGCCTCGCGCGGCGGGGCGACGGTGCGCCGCCACTTGCGGCCGTGCGTGATCACCTCGACGACGAGCCGCCAGTCGGTCTCGCGGCGGATGCCGAGGACCTTCAGCTCGGCGGGATCGACCTCGGTGACGAACCCGGACCATTCACACGACACCGTCGACTGACGGGACAGCGCGGTCACGTCGGGGCGCGGGACGCGCTTGACGGGCAGCCGCCGCAGCCCCTTCTTGCCCTCGGCGACGAGCCACAGCCGCAGCCGCAGGTCGTCCTGCGACGAGGCGTCGATGCCGCGCACGTAGGCGTGCCCCTCGATGCGGAGCCGGGGGCCGTTCCAGGAGAGCCGGTCGACGCGGGCGACGGCGGCCAGCTCGTCGGTGACGTCGTACAGGTGCTCGGGCAGCGCCGCCGCGGCGTCCTCGAAGAACGGGTACTGGGCGAACCAGCGGCCCTTGCGTCCGCGCTGGACGTACGGCGCGTCCTTGGCGGCGCCGATGCGGACGAAGGTGAGGACGTCGAGCAGTTCGTCGAGCCGGCCGTGCGAGAGCAGGTGCATCTGGAGCCGCAGCAGGGCGGGCTGCGCGGCGACGACGGCGGGGTCGAGGGCGCGGATGACGGCGGCGCCGAACGTGAGCAGGCCGCCGCGATCCTCGTCGGCGGTGCGCGGCAGCGCCTCCAGCAGGACGCGCAGGTCGACGTCGATGAACAACTGCTCGTCGGCGTGCGGCAGCAGCGCGGGCGCCTGGCGGGCGAAGCGGGCGCGCAGGTCGGTGACCATCCGGACGCGCTGCTCGTAGTTGTCGAGGTCGAACTTCTCGGCGGTGATCGACCCGGCCCGGCGCCGCCAGAAGTAGACGGTCTCCTCGATCACGTCGATCGCCGACGCGGCCAGGTGGGCGCCGACGGCGACGGGGCAGTCCTCGTAGAGGCCGTCGGGGAACGTGAACCCGTGGGCGTCCCAGAAGGAGCGGCGGTAGACCTTGTTCCACACGCAGCGGTCGCGGACGAGCGGCGGGTGCTGGGTGATATGGGTACGTTCCCGGGCGGTGGTGAACACCTTGTCATGCAGCCACGACTGGAAGGTCCGGTCGGACTCGAAGCGGTGCGCGTTGCCGCACGCGAGGTCGGAGCCGGTGCGGTCCAGGGACGCGACGAGCAGCGCGTACGCCTGCGGCGGCAGCAGGTCGTCCCCGTCGGCGAAGGCGAGGTACTCGCCGGTCGCCTCGGCGATGCCGTGGTTGCGGGCCGGGCCCGGGCCGAGGTTGTCCTGGCGCAGCACCCGGAACCGTGGGTCGCCGGCGGCGAAGCTCTCGGCGATGACGACGGTGTCGTCCTGCGATCCGTCGTCGACGAGGAGGACCTCCAGGTCGTCCAAGGTCTGGGCCGCCAGCGATTCCAGGCAGGCGGCCAGGTAGTCCTGCACGTTGTGCATCGGGACAACCACGCTGAGCTTGGCGGGCATCTCCGATCCTCCAGGTTCCCTGCGCCCCTTTCCGTGAAGGGGCGGACGTCCCGGTCACTCTAGAACGAATCCGGTGACCGGGACGTCACGGTTTCAACGACTCAGCAGGTGGTCGACGACCCTGGCGGCAGCGTGGCCGTCGTCGAACGGGGCGAACGACTTGGCGAACTGCTCCAGGGCCGGCGCGGAGTCCGCCGCGACGGTGTCGAGCGCCTCCAGTGCGCCGATCAGCTCGTCCGACGACCGCAGGATCGGTCCGGGTGCCTGCGCCTCCAGATCGAAGGTGAAGCCCCGTACGTCGTCGCGGTAGGACTCGAAGTCCGGCGCGAACAGCAGGATAGGCCGCCGGAGCCCGGAATAGTCGCACATCACTGACGAGTAGTCGGTGACCAGCGCATCCGACGCGATGAACAGCTCCGTGATGTCCGGATGGTCGGTGACGTTCATCACGAAGTGCTCCAGACCGTCCGGAACCTGAACGTTCAGCATGTGGTGCAACCGCAGCAGCAGGACCGTGTCGCCGCCCAGGGCCGCCGCCGCCCGCTCCAGGTCCAGCCCGAGCTGGTGCCGGGAGAGTCCCGCCCCGACACGCAGGTTGTCGCGCCACGTCGGCGCGTACAGCACCGCCCGCTTCCCGTCCGGAATGCCGAGTTCGTGGCGGACGCGGGCACGGACCCGCGCGGCGTCCGGCCGGTGGGCGGCGTCGTTGCGCGGATAGCCGCTCTCCAGCACCTCGCCGTCGTAGTGGAACGCCCGGCGCATCACCTCGGTCGTGAACGGGTTCTGCGTGAGCAGCAGCCCCCACCGGGCGATGTCCTCGGCCAGCACGCGCTGCCGCTGGTCGCGGCGCTCCATCGTCGACCAGAGCATCTCGAAGCCGACGCTCTTGATCGGCGTCCCGTGCCAGGTCTGGACGTAGAGCTGGTCGGGGCGGGACAGGTAGGTGTGCGGCTGCGCCGCGTTGTTCACGACGATCCGCGCCTGCGCCGTCAGCTCGTAGTACTCGCGGGAGAACCGCTGCACGGTCCGGCCGCCGTCCGGGACGGTGAAGTGCCGGTCGCCGAGCACCCACACGAGTTCGTGGCCGGTGTCGCGGCGGCGGAACTCCTCGTAGATCGCCTTCGGGTTGCAGGAGTACTGCCAGCCGAAGAAGCTCTCGAACGTGATGAGGTCGCGCACCGGACGGCGCAGGAACGCCGGATAGTCGCGTTCCTCCAGGATGCGTTGCTTGTAGGGGCCGAACTCGTCCGGTTCGCGGTCGATCTGCGCCGACAGGTGCAGTCCGGCGCCCCGCGACGGCCAGACCCGGAACCGGAACCCCGCCGCGACGACCGCCTCCGGCAGGTCGCCGAAGCAGTTGCGCCCGCCCCGCAGCGGGAACTGCCGTCCCTCGGCGTCCGTGCCCGCGATGTCCCAGGTGCCGACGATCAGCGGCAGTTCGCCCGCCCAGCCGGGCATCGCGCCCGGCCGGAACCGCGCCTCGAACGACGATCCGTCCCAGGCGAGCGGAACGACGTGCCGTTCCCCGCCGCGCCGCCGCTGGAGCGCGAGCCGGGTGGGCGGCGGCACCGCTTCCACGGCACCGGCGTAGGCGCCGCCGATGACCAGCGTGTCGCCGTCCCAGCTCGCGCGGGTCGCGACGAGGTGCGCGGGACCGACGTTGACCAGCGCGTTGCCGTACCGGGTCCGGCCGATCACGAAGCCGAACGCGCCCTGCCCGCCCGCCGACTCGGTGAAGTCGTCCGGCACCGACAGCCGCGGCGTGCCGCCGCTCGACGAGAGCGCGAGCGTGTGGCCGATCGTCTCGGTGAACGCCTCGGCCTCCGCCACGGAACCGGTGAACTCGTCGTAGGGCACCGCGCAGCGGAACGGTGTGCGGCCGTCCTCGGGCGTCCCGTAGGCGACGGGCAGCCGCACCCGCGTGCCGCGCTCGCGGCTCGCCAGCACGAGCCGGTCGGCGGCGGCGCCGGTCGTCGTCGTCCAGCCCGACAGGGTGAGCGCGTCCGCGCCCCACTCCTGCCCGGTCAGCATGACCTCGGGCTGACGCAGCCGGAGCGTCACACCGGTCTTGGCGTCCTGCACGACCTGCACGCGGCGGCCGTCCAGGTCGCGGTAGCGCGCCCAGCGCGCGATCGGCCCGCACGTCAGGATCGGGCCGGACCGGACGATCCGGTCGCGGCCCCGGCCCGCCTTGACGGTCACGTGGAACTGCCAGTCCGCCCGGACAGTGTTCGGCACCGGCGGCAGCCGGTCGGTCTCGACGTCCACGACGAAGCCCGCGCCGTCGTAGCCCACCGCCGACTGCCGGGACGTCGCGGTGACCTCCGGGACGTCCACGCGGCGCAGCGCCGGACGGTACGTGACGTTGGACTTGGTGTGCCGGAGCCAGACGTCGATCTGGTCGTCCGCCGTCATCGGCAGGCCGTCGACGTAGGCGTGCCCGGTCAGCCGGACGGTGCCGCCGTCCCAGACGATGTCGTCGATCTGCGCGGACAGTTCCAGCTCGTCCGTCATGTCGTAGACCGCGGCGGGGATCGCGCGCTCGGGGTCGTCGCGGAACGGGTGCCCGGCGTACCAGCGGCGGCGCAGCAGGCCCCGGGCCTCGGGCTCGGTGACCGGACGGCCGGTGCGCTCGTACTCGCGGACGCGGGCCAGGTCGTCGCCCCGGCCGGTGACGGTGAGGTGGTACTTGAGTCGTGCCAGCGACGGGAGGGAGTCGAACAGCCTGGCGTCGAACCCGGCCACGTAGGCGCCGACGAGGCGGCACAGCCGCTCGCGGTACTCGGCGTCTCCGTCCTCCGCCGCGTTGAGGAAGATCATCAGATCGTCCTCCAGGCTGGCCAGGTCGTAGGCGTCCTTCAGGTCCGGCGCGGCCGTGCGCAGGAACTCCGAGACGGCGCCGACCGACCGCAGCCGGTCCTCCAGGTTCGTGGCCTCGGTCCGCCGCTGGGTGATCGAGAGTTCCCCACCGCTCTCGCGCACCCGGTACAGATAGATCGTCTCCGACAGGACGTCCACGGACGTCGCCCGCACGTGCGCGGGGATCATGACCGGGATGTCCTCGTACGCGCCGGGCGGGAACGCGAAGCCGTGCTCGTCCCAGAACGCGCGCCGGAACACCTTGTTCCAGGCCGTGCGGTCGCGCAGCAGCGCGGGGTCGCGGCTGACGTGCGTCTGGAGCCGGTCGCGGGCGAAGGTGTCGCGGTAGAACTTGGCGCGGACGGCGCGTTCGGCGTCGAACCGGTCGACGCCGCCGCTGACCAGGTCCGAGCCGGTCTTCTCCAGGGAGCCGACCATCAGCTCGTAGGCGTAGGAGGGGACCTTGTCGTCGCTGTCGAGGAACGCGAGGTAGGTGCCGGTCGCGTGCTCCGCGCCGGTGTTGCGGGCCGGGCCGAGGCCCTCGTTCTGCTTGCGGACGAGCCGGAAGCGCGGGTCGCGCGCCTCGAACTCCCTGGCGATGTCCGCGCTGCCGTCGGGGGAGCCGTCGTCCACCATGATGATCTCAAGGTCGGTGAGCGTCTGCGCGGTGAGTGACTCCAGGCACTCGGCGAGATACTCCTCGACCTTGTAGATCGGGACGACGATGCTGAGCGTAGGTGCCATTCTCACGACCTTTAATCCGGTTTGCCCCTGATGTCGGGCCCGCCGGGCGCTCGCATGCACCTGGGATTGGGAGCGCCCTGTAGCCAGACGGCGACGGCGCCTGTTCCGTCACGCGGACGGCGGAGCCCGCACGCGGCAGACCTCGAAACCGTCCGCGCGGGCACCCGTGTCGACACCGGATCGCGCGGAGCTGGCGGGGGGAGGCGTCTCCGTCGGCGATCCGTTCGTCACCGGAGATCGAGAATACATCACCATGTAAGGGGTGAAATCTGGTTCTAACCGGTCAACCTGCGCGAACAGCCGCAATCTCGGTGGTCACGGCGGTCCTGATCGCCTCGGCCAGGACCTCGAACTCGCCCGCGCGCGGGGACGTCGCGCGGTAGCCGAGGCCGATCCGGCGGAACGGGGCCGGGTCGGCGAAGCGGTGCGGCACCAGGCCCGGCGCGGCCCGCGTCTCGACGGCCAGGGCCGTCTCGGGCACCAGCGTCACCCCGAAGCCGCCCGACACGAGCTGCACGAGCGTCGCCAGGCTCGTCGCGTAGGTCGCCGCGGCGGCCCGCGCGCCCACCTCGCGGCACACGTCGAGGGCCTGGTCGCGCAGGCAGTGGCCCTCGTTGAGCAGGATCACATCCAGGTCGGTCAGGGCCGTGCGCGGCAGCGGGCCGCCCGGAAGGTCCGACCCGTCCGGTGTGACGAGGACGAAGTCCTCCTCGTACAGGGTCAGTTCCGTCACACCCTTGACGTCCAGCGGCAACGCCAGCAGGACGACGTCCAGCCGCCCGGCCAGCAGCTCGGCGACGATGTGGCCGGTCTGGTCCTCGTGCACCGACAGCCGCAGCTCGGGGAAGCCCGCCGCCAGCCGGGGCAGCACCACCGGCAGCAGGTACGGCGCCACCGTCGGGATCACCCCGACGCGCAGCGGCCCCACCAGCGGCCCCCGCGCCGCGTGGACCTCCTCGACGAGCCGGTCCAGCTCCGCCAGGATGCGCTCCGCCCGGCTCGCCGCCCGCTCCCCCGCCGGAGTCAGCAGCACCCGCCGGGTGGTGCGCTCGACGAGCTTGGCCCCCAGCGTCTCCTCCAGCGCCGCCACGGCGCCCGACAGCGCCGGCTGGCTCATGCGCAGCGCGGCGGCGGCGTCGCGGAAATGCAGATGCTCCGCCAGCGCGAGGAAGGCGCGGAGCTGCGCGATCGTGGGCCTGCTGATGACCGAACCCCCTACCCCGAGAACCCTCGGCCGAGAGTATCCGGGCAGACCACAGGGCCCGCCGCCGGTCTCCCGGCGGCGGGCCCTGACTCCACATCCAACCCCGCGCCGCACGTACCCGGTCAGGACCCGGGTATGCCGGACGTGACCCAGATCACGTCAGCGGATGACGTTCCCGCTGCCCTGCGGGTGCGGCTCGCGCGGCGCGTCCGCCGCCCGCCAGCTCCGCGCCGGGGACTCGCTGATGCCGTCCGGATAGACCGTCCCGCCCGCCCAGCGCACCAGGTCCTCGGCGAACCGGCGGGCCACCCGCGCCGCCTCCGGGACGTCGCCCGCCGCGCGGATCTCCACCCACCAGACCGGCGCCGTCACGCGCCCGGCGACGTCCGGGCCCAGCAGCCGGGCGATCTCCCCCGGCACCGACACCAGGACGGGTTCCTCGATCGACACCAGCAGCCGCCGCTCGCGGTCGAACAGCAGCGCCGGGGCGGTGTCGCCGCCGCGCAGCTCCAGCGGCTCGCCCATCGCGATCATGCCGTCGGCGACGGCCTCGACGTCGGGTTGCCGCCGGACCAGCGCGACCAGGTCACTGCTCACCGAACCACCCCTCCGCCGCCGAGCGCCCGGGCGAAGACCTCGGCGGCGATCTGCCCGGCCGCCGCGCGGGTCGCGTCGCCCAGCTTCGCCGGGTCCAGCGCGCCGCCCGCCGCAAGATGGCGGTCATAGGGGACGTTCACCACAGGAAGCCCCCACGCGGACAGCATCTCGCGCGCCCGCTCCAGATCGGCGCCGACCTGCGGCGCGTGCGTCACCATCGCGATGACGGTCCGCGCCAGCAGCGCCTGCTGGCCGTTGCCCGCGAACCACTCCAGCGCGCCCCGGGCGCTCAGCGCGCCGTCGGCCGTGCCCGGCGTCACCAGGACGAGACCGTGCGTCTGCCCCAGGATGCCCCGGTGCACCTCCGTCAGGATGCCCGCGCCGCAGTCGACCACGGCCGCCGCGAAGTACCGGCTGAGCGACGCCAGGGCCGTCTGGAACGTCTCGATCGTGAACTCGCCCGCGATGCGGCCGCCGCGCGTCGAGGACAGCACCCACAGGCCCGCCTCGGTGCGCGCCAGGTAGTGCGCGGCCTCCTCGAACGTGCGCGGCTGCCGTCCGGCCAGGTCGAACAGCGATAGCTCCGACCGGACGCCCAGGCGCAGCGGCAGCGAGCCCAGCTCGGCGTCGGCGTCCACCGCGAGGACCCGGTCGGTGCGGTTGCGGGCCAGCTCGCTCGCCAGCAGCGCGGAGATGCTCGTCTTGCCCGCGCCGCCGCGCACGCTCGCGACGGCGATCTGCCGGTAGCTCGGCACCGGACGCTGGAGGAGCGCCGCGATCTCGGCCTGCGTCGCGGCGTCGTGCGAGCCCGTCGCGCCTACGGCCTTGCGGACGCCGCGTCCGACCCGGCGCATCAGCGGATCTCCGTGCTGCTGCTTGCGGAGCAGTTCGTCGGCCGTGGGCACCGCGCCCTGCTGACCGGCGTGCCGCTGCGGGACGGGCGCGGCCGCGGCGGGCGGCTCGGGCTCGCCGGGCTGCGTCGCCGGTTCACGCTCGGTGCCGACCTGCGGCGGCGGCGCCCCCTGCATCGGCGGCGCGCCCGTCACCGACGGCGCGATCGCCAGCTCGGGGTCGAAGTCGGGATTGAACAGCGGCGACCCGGACTGCCCGGCGGCCGGTTGCGGCGCGTCGTCCGGCTCCTGCGGGGCGGCGGGCTGCGGCGGGCCGAACGGGTCCTGCGGGACGTTCGGCTGCGGGGCGGAGCCGAAGGGAACCTGCGGGGCCTCGGCCGCCGCGTCCGGTGGAGACTGCGGAGGACCGAAGGGGTCCTGGGGGACGACCGGCTGCGGCGGGCCGAACGGGTCCTGCGGAACGACCGGCTGCGGCGGACCGAAGGGGTCCTGCGGCACTGCGGGCTGCGGCGCTGCGCCGAACGGGTCCTGCGGGACGGACGGCGGGGAGCCGATGATCTGCGGCTGCGACGAGAACGGGTCGGCGGGCTGCGCCGCCGGGACGTCCGCCGGAGGCTGGGCGAAGGGGTTCACCGGGGCGGGCTCGGGCGGCGCGGCGAACGACGGCGGCGGCGGCGGGACGTCCGGCACGGGCCCGGGCACGGGCGGCTCGGCCACCGGACGCGGCGCGGAGTCCGCACCCCAGTCCGCGCCCGGCACCGCGGACGACGGGGTGTTCAGGGCCCGGAGCCCCCGGCGCGCCACGCCGAGTTCACCGAGGACGGCCTGCTGCCAGCTCGAATCGGACACCTGCCTCCCTTCTCCGTCCGCAAGCCTACGAGACACCGGGGACCTCGCGTAGCGCCGATCACCGGGAACCGAAAAGCGGCACACCGCGTCATAACGAGCGGCGGTCGGCACGGACGCGGACGCGCACCGCCCCAGTTCTTCCGATCCCCTCGCGAAGGCACCCTTCGCCCGCATCGACCGGAGTCGTCATGTCGAACCCCCAGTGGCCTGGCCAGCCCGGATACCCCCCGCACAACCAGCCTCCGCCCCCGCCCGGACCGTTCCCGCCCGGTTACGGCCCGCCCCCGCCGCCGCGCCGCGGCGGCAGCGGCCCGCTCGTCGCGCTGCTCGTCGGCGGCCTCATCGTCGTGGTCGCGGTCGTGGCGGTCGCCGTCCTCGTGCTGAGCGGCGGCGACGACCGCCGCACCATCGCCACGCCCACCGTCACGCCGACGTTCCCGACCTTCGAGCCGCCGACGCCGCCCCCCACGCCGACGTACCAGCCCAGCACCCCGTCGACGATGACGCTCGACAGCCTCCTCGGCCCCACGTTCAAGACGTTCCGCGGCAACACGTTCACCCGTGGCGGCACCATGACGTCGTCCTGCACCGCCCGGGCGAACTCGACGCTGCTGCCCGTCCTGTCGGACAACCCGTGCACGACCTCGCTCAGGTCGGCGGTGTACGCGAACCCGTCCAAGTCGATCATCTCGGTCGTCTCGATCGCGCAGTTCTCCGACGCGTCCGCCGCCCAGGCCGTCAGCACCGCGACGAACCGCAACGCCACGCCCAAGCTGCTCATGCCGTCCACCGAGAGCGGCCTGCCCCGGCTCCCCAAGGAGCCGCCCGCGTGGAACCGGTCGTGGACGCTCGGCGACAAGGTCATCTACGTGCAGTCCTACGAGGCCGACGGCAGCAGCCCCGGCCCCCGCGACGGCCAGGTGTACACCACGGCCGGGGAACTCGGCACCGAGGTCGTCAACGCGCTGCGCTTCATGAACTGACACCGGCCCCCGGGTCGTTGTTAAGCTTCCGCTGACCCATCCTTGATCATGACTTGGGGAGGCGATGTGGCGAACGGATACGAGGTCCGGCCCGAGACCCTGCGCAGCGCCGGGCAGAGCCTCGGCCAGGTCGGGGACCGGCTCAAGCAGGAATGGACGAACCTGCGCTCGTCCGTCGAGGGCATGGGCGAACCGTGGGGCGCCGACGACATCGGCATGCTGATCGGCGAGTCCTACAAGGCGATCCACGAGCAGGCCGATGAGTCGTTCACCGGCGCCGCCGACGACCTCACGGCCTTCGGCGACAAGCTCGTCCAGATGGCCGACAACCACGAGAAGGCCGAAAAGGAAATGGTGGGCGAGGTCAACTCGATCACCGCGGCACTGAACGGAATCTGAGCGTGGGCCTGCAACTCCCCGGCGAACTCATCGGCCTTCTCGGCATGCTCGGCTACACCTGGCCCGAGGCCGACGAGACGAAGCTGTTCGACCTCGGGTCGTCCTGGATGGGCTTCGGCGGCACCGTCCAGGGCATCGCGTCGGACGCCTCTTCCGCCGCCCAGCAAGCCCTGTCCGGCAACAAGGGCGACGACATCGAGGCGTTCCAGAAGGCATGGGCCGAAGAGGACGCGCCCGCCGCCATCCTCCGCGACGCGGGCATGGGCGCGATGGCGGTCGGCGGCGCCTTCTTCGTCTGCGCGGCGATCGTCCTGGCCCTGAAGATCCAGGTGATCGTCCAGCTCATCATGCTCGCCATCCAGATCGCCCAGGCCATCGCCGCCGCCGTCCCCACCTTCGGCGCCTCCCTTACCCTCATCCCCCTCTTCAAGATCGCCACCGGCATCCTGATCGACATCCTCATAGACCAGGCCCTCAACGCCCTCCTCGGCTGACCCTCCCCAGGACCTCGACCTCATGACCGCAACCCTCGACGCCCGTGGGTAGGCGCCCGGCGGGACGCGCCGGCGGCGCGGCCTCCGGCCTCTTCGGCAAGGCCGCCGGGCACCTGTTCCCCGGACGGCGCGGCCCCCGCGGCGGCAACGGCGGCCGTCCCGCCGCCCCCGGCGCGCGGCCCGGCGGACGCGACCGCCCCGGCACCGACGCGCCCCGCCGGGGCGGGACCGACCGTAGCAACGCCCGCACCGAGGACGGCCGGTCGCTCACCGACGACCCGATCGACGTCGTCACCGGCGAGGTCCTGCTCGCCCAGACCGACGTCCTGCTGCGGGCCGCGCTGCCGCTCGTCCTGGAACGCACGCATCTGTCCACGTTCACCGGCGGCCGGATGTTCGGCCCGTCCTGGGCGTCCACGCTCGACCAGGCGCTCCAGCTCGACGCCGCCGGCGTCCGCTTCCTCGCCGCCGACGCCACCGTCCTCACCTACGCGCCGGTCCTGCTGCCCGGCGTCGCCTTCCTGCCCGTCGCCGGACGCCGCCGCGAACTCGTCCTGCACGGCCACGGCGGCTACACCCTCACCGACCCGGTCAGCGGGCGCACCCTGCACTTCCCGGCCCCCGGCGACGAGCACGGCTGGTCGCGGCTGCCCGTCGTCGCGATCACCGACCGGGACGGCGCCCGGATCGACTTCGTGCGCGACGGCGGGCGGCTCACCGAGATCCGCCACTCCGGCGGGCCCGTCATCGACGTCGCGTGCACCGACCCGCGCGGCACCGGCGAGCACCGCGTCACCGCGCTCACCCTGCGCACCGGCGACCCGGCCGGGCTGCCCCTCGTCCGCTTCGGCTACGACGACGCGGGCCACCTCGCCGAGGTCACCGACTCGTCCGGCGTCCCCCTGCGTTTCACCTACGACGACGACGCCCGCCTCACCGGCTGGCAGGACCGCAACGGGCACGCCTACCGCTACGAGTACGACGAGCACGGACGCGCCGTCCGCGGCCTCGGCACCGGCGGCCACCTGAACACCGCCCTCGCCCACGACCCGGAGAACCGGCGCACCGCCGTCACCGACTCCCTCGGCCACACCACGACCTACCGCTACAACGACCTCGGGCAGGTCGTCGAGGAGACCGGCCCCCTCGGCGCGACGATCCGCACCACCTGGGACGACGACGACCACGTCCTCGCCCGCACCGACCCGCTCGGCGCCACCACACGGTACGGCTACGACGACGCGGGCGACCTCGTCTCCGTCGCCCGCCCCGACGGCACGACCACCACCGCCGCGTACGACGCCGCCGGACGACCCGTCCTGCTCACCGACGCCGACGGCGCCACCTGGAGGCAGGAGTTCGACGAGCGCGGCCATCTCGTCGCCGTGACCGACCCGGCGGGCGGCGTCACCCGCCGCCGCTACGACGAGCACGGTCACCTCGCCGCGATCACCGACCCGCTCGGCGCCACCACCGCCGTCACCTGCGATGCGCTCGGCGCCCCCGTCGCCGTCGTCGACCCGCGCGGCGCGCGGACCGCCTACGCCTACGATCCGCTCGGCCGTCCCGCCTCCGTCACCGGACCGCTCGGCGACGTCACCCGGTACGGCTGGACCGTCGAGGGACGGCCCGCATGGCGGCGCATGCCCGACGGCGCCACCGAGCACTGGGCCTACGACGGCGAAGGCAACCAGACCGGGCACACCGACGCCGCCGGACGCACCACCACCGTCGAGTACGGCCCGTTCGACGTCCCCGTCGCCCAGATCCGCCCCGACGGCACCCGCTTCACGTTCACCCACGACACCGAGCTGCGGCTCACCCGCGTCACCGACCCGGCCGGACGCACCTGGATCTACGAGCGCGACGCCACCGGCGCCGTCCGCCGCGAGACCGACTTCGGCGGCGCCGTCACCACCTACGAGCACGACGCCGCCGGACGGCTCACCAACCGCACCAACGCGGTCGGGCAGACCGTCCGCTACCGGCGCGACGCCGCGGGACGCGTCGTCGAGAAGGACGCGGACGGGACCGTCACCACCTTCCATCACGACGCGCGCGGCCTGCTGCGCCGCGCCGAGGCACCGGGCGCCGACGTCCGGCTCGAACGCGACGCGCTCGGCCGCGTCATCGCCGAGCACTGCAACGGCGGCGGCGTCCGCTCGGCGTTCGACGCCCGCGGCCGCCGCACCGCCCGCACCGGGCCGACCGGCGCACGCAGCGTGTGGGAGTACGACGCGGCCGGGCTCCCCCGCTCCGTCACGGCCGGCGGCACCACCGTCCGGTTCGACCACGACGCCGCCGGACGCGAGACCACCCGCCGCATCGGCGCGGGCGCGATCCTCACCCAGCAGTGGGACGCCCGCGACCGGCTCACCCGCCAGGACGTGTGGGGCGCTCCCCACGGCGCCGGGCCCGCCCGCACACTCCAGGGCCGCGCCTACGCCCACGGTCCCGACGACGGCGTCACCGCGTCCGTCGACGGGACCGCCGGGCAACGCCGCTACGAACACGACCCGCTCGGCCGCATCACCGCCGTCCTGTCCGCCGCCGGACGCGAGGAGTACGCCTACGGTCCCGCCGGACACCTCGTCCGCGCCGCCGTCCCCGGCGAACCCGGCGACGGCTCCCGCGACTACGACGGGCCGCGCGTCCGGCGGGCCGGAAACGTCCGGTACGAGTACGACGCCGCCGGGCGGATGGTGCTGCGGCAACGGTCCCGGCTCTCCGGACCGCCGATGACGTGGCGGTTCGGCTGGGACGCCGAGGACCGCCTCACCGGCGTCCTGACCCCCTCGGGCGAGCGGTGGACCTACGTCTACGACGCGTTCGGCCGCCGCGTCACCAAACTGCGGGAGGCATCGGGCGGGGGCGTCGCCGAGCGCGTCGACTTCACCTGGGACGGGCCCGTCCTCGCCGAGGAGACGCGGCAGGTCTGGTCCGCCGAGGCCGGAGCGTACGCCGGAACCGGTACGTCGTTCGAGTACGAACCGGGCGGGTTCCGGCCGCTCGCGCAGATCGTCCGGCGGCGGGACGCGTCCGGGTCATGGGACGACGGCCGCTTCACCGCGATCGTCGCCGACCTCGCCGGAACGCCGGAGGAACTCGTCACCCCGTCCGGCGAGGTCGTCTGGCGGCGCCGCGCGACCCTGTGGGGCGCCGCGCGCGAGCCGGGACCGTGCCCGCTGCGGTTCCCCGGACAGTACTTCGACGCCGAGACCGGCCTCCACTACAACCATCACCGCTACTACGACCCGGACAGCGCCCGCTACGTCACCGGAGACCCCATCGGCCTCGCCGGCGGCCCCGACCCGTACGCCTACGTCACCGACCCGCTCACCACGATCGACCCGCTCGGCCTCGCGCCCTGCACCCGGCGCCTCAACCTCGGCGCGGGCAACAACCGGATGGACGGCGCGGTCAACACCGACCTCAGACCCGGTTCCGGAGTGGACGTGCAGGCCGACGCGAACAGGCTGCCGTTCCGCGACGGGTCGTTCAACGAGGTCCATGCGATCAACCCGTACGGGTACAACCCTGTTAATCCGGAAACGGCGCGGGTCCTTGAACCCGGCGGCACCCTCTCCGTCACCGGGAGCCCGAAGAACAAGTTCATCCGGACGCCCGCGGACGCGGGCGAGATGGGCTTCGAACTCGTCTCCGAAGGCCCGATGACCAACGCCCACCGCTTCGGCACCCAGGCGCTGTCGAACGGCCAGCCGCTCACGACGACGGACAACCACGTCACCCGCGTCTACCGGCGACTATGATCACCGGCATGGTTCCGCTGGACACCGTGCTGCACGGCCTCGGCGAACGTACGACCCCCGCGGCCTTCGCCGACCTGTGCGACACGCTCGTCTGGAAGTTCACCGACAACGGCGCCGAACTCCACGACCTCGCCGCCGTCTGGGCCTCCGGCGACGACCCGTCCCGCGCACGCGCCGCCGCCCTCATCACCGCGCCACCCACCCCGGTCCCCGGGGACGGCACGGTCTTCCCCCCGCTGCCCGCGACGCCGTTCCCGGACGTCCTCCTGGGACTGCGCGACCGCATGGACCTGGAAGACTTCACGTCCACCTGCGACGCCCTCCTGTGGACCGTCTCCGAATCCGAGGTTCTCACCACGGCCCGCACGTGGCTCGGCTCTGACGACCCGCACCGCATCGAAGCGGCACTGGCCGTCAACGACGGCCTCCTCTACGCCACCCGCTCGTCCCTGGCCGAAGCCCTGACCGCCCTCACCACCCGTCACCCCGGCTACGCGCCCAGGGCAGCCCAGATCCTCACCACCTACGACGACCACACCCGTCCGCGCACCCTCCACGACGCCACCACCGGCCGCTGGACCCCCCAAGCCCTCGCCGACCTCTACCTCCAGCCCGTCCCCACCATCGAACACTGGCTACGAACCCACTCCCGCCGCACCGACTAGCCGTCCAGGCGAGACCGACCACCGCTCGCACCGCCGCGTCCGCCCCCTGGGACTGCCACGACCAGCGCCTGCACCGCCGAGCGTGCCCACCATCACCCGCTCCGAGCAGGTAGGAGCCCTCACCGCGCCAGATGGCGTCGAGCCGTTTCGCGACGCTGCCGAGCGGGGCTGGCCGCATCCGCGAGCGTTTTGGGGCAGGGAAATGTTGTGTGGCTGTTCTGGGCGAAGCTTGCGCCGTGTCGAAGTCTTTCGAGGATCTCAAAGAGCGACCGGTCCCTTCGGAACGGTCGCTCCTTCTTTCGTTCGGTGGGTGCGTAGTCGCGTTCGCGTAGGGCTGAGTGGGTCAGCGGCTTCCGCCGGGTGGGCCGTAGGGAGGGTGGCCGGGTTGGGGGGTTTGGGGGCCGCCGTAGGGGCCGGATGGGCCCGGGCCCTGGTGGCCTTGGTGGGGAGGTGGGGCCTGGTGGGCGGGGGGTGGGCCGCCGAAGGACGGGGGGCCGCTCGGGGGGCCGGGTGGGGGCTTCTTCTTGCCGCTGCGGATGACGAGGACGGCGCCGACGATGAGGACGATCAGCAGGCCGCCGCCCACCACTCCGATGAGAAGCATCTTGGTGCGGCCCTCGGCTTCCTCCGCTCCCTCCGCCCAGGTCGACTTCGGCTGCGGGGCCGTGCTCTGGGGCTGCTTCGGCTGGGCCGCGAGCCACTTGTCGTACCGGTCGAAGACCGGGTTCGGCGCCGACTTGGGCACCTGGGCCGTGAGCGCGGCGGCGGGGATGATGACGCCGTTGCCGGTCTGGTCGTCCCGACCGGGAGGACCGGCGTCCTTGGCGGTGTTGTAGAGCCGCTGGACGACCTCACGGGCGGGCATCTGCGGGTTCTTCGACCGCATCAGGGCGGCGGTCGCCGAGGTCAGGGCGGATGCGGGGCTCGTCCCGGCCTTGGCCGTGAGCACCCGTCCGTCATTGCTGATTCCGCCGACATAGATGCCCGGCGCGGCGACCGCGACGTACGGTTGGCGTTGCGAACTCGTCCACACCCGCTTCTCGTTGTCGATGGCGCCCACGGCCAGCACACCGGCGCAGTTGGCGGGACGCTCGGGCGTGTTCCCCACGTCACCGCTGTTGCCCGCCGCCGCTACGACGACGATGTTCTTGCTCAGAGCCTGGCTTATGGCCTGCTGCAAGTCTGGGGTGCAGGCACCGGGATAGCCCTGCGAGATGTTGATGACCTGGACGTTCTTCTGGATCGCGAACTGAATGGCCTCAGCGGTGTTACCTCGCGTCGAGACGATCGGCATCACTTTGGCCTCGGGTGCGACACCGTAGAAGTTGGTCGTCGTGCCCCGGCTGGCGATCAGGGAGGCCATCTGCGTTCCGTGCCCCGTCCCGTCGGCCGGGTCCTGCATCCCGTCGCCTGAGCCCCGGTCGATATTCGCCCCTGGAACCACGGCTGATCGCAGGTCGGGAAGTTGCGCGTTGACGCCCGTATCGATCACGGCGACCGTGACGCCGCCGCCCTTGGAAACGGGCCAGACTTTCTGTTGCATCTCCCACGCCGCGAACCACCACTGCTCCTGGGCAGGCGGTGGTGCGGCATCGACCGGCTGGACACCGGCGGCGAACGTCAGGGCGGAGGCACCGCACGCCGCCAGCCATCGAGTCATAGGTCGCACAGCAGTACCCCACTCAGCAGAAATGGTGTGGGTGGCCGGACAAGCCCGCCACCCACACCTTCCGCGCTCGCGTACACAAAACGGGATCGGCTCAGCCGATCACCGGAGGAGCGGCGTCACCGTCGCTGCCACCCCACACGTCCTCATCTTCCATCAACCAGGTCGTGCGCTCGTTCTCTTCTTCGCCCTTGCCACCACCGCGGCCGCCGCCACCCATGGGGCTGCCGCCCATTCCACCCATACCGGCGGCACCGCGACCCGCGCCGCCGAGACCGGCACCCCGGCCCGCGCCGCTGCCCGGACCGCCCATGGGCATCCCGCCCAAGCCAGCGCCGCCACCGGGCAGGCCACCACCTGCACCGCCTCCGGGCAGACCGCCTCCGGGAAGGCCACCACCGCCGCCGGGCAAACCACCGCCACCACCGGGAAGACCACCGCCGCCGGGAGGCGTCCCGGCGAGGTCGGTGCCACCGCCGCCGTTGTAACCGGGGAGACCACCGCCGGGGAGACCGCCCCCGCCGCTACCGGGAAGACCACCACCACCGCCGCCGGGAAGGCCACCGGCGCCGCCACCGGGCAGGCCGCCGCCGCTTCCGGGCAGCCCGCCACCGAGGCCACCGCCGCCGGGCGGGCTACCGATCCCGGCGCCGCCGCCACCGGCGCCGGGCAGACCGCCACCGGCGCCGCCACCACCGGGAAGACCACCACCGCCACCGCCATCGAACTTCGGCGGGGTCGGCGTCGGGATGTCGACGTTACGGTCGACGTGGGGCAGGTCTGTTGTTACTGCTGCTGGGAGGGCTGCGTTGGCTTCTACGGCTCGGCCTGAGAGGCGGTCCATGAATTCGCGGGCGGCCTTGTCCTCTTCGTTTTCGAGGATGCCCATGACTTCGCCGAGCTTCTTGCCGCCTACGGCGATGGGGCCGCCCAGGCCGGGGACTACGGCGTTGCCCGCGAACATGGCGGTGAGGTCGCTGGTGCCGAAGCTGATGCCCTTGAAGAGGCCCGCCTTCGGGCGGTGGTCGACGTACCACTTGAGCTGCTCGCCGAACGTGGACAGGGAGCGGCCGGTCTCGTGGGAGACGCGCTGCATGTCCTTGGCGGTGCGCTCCAGGCGGCCCATCTGCTTGACGGCCGCGTCGGCGTCCTCGCCCTTCCAGATCTGCTCGAGCTGGCGGGCCGAGGAGCGCAGGATGCCCGCGGTGGTGCCGAGCAGCGTCGCGGCGTCGTTGTAGGTCTTGCCGCCCTTGGTGACGAGGTCGGGCTGGGCGGAGTCCAGCGCCTGGTTCATCTCGTCCATGCCGCCGCGGAACGGGCTGGCGTCGATGCTGCCGGTGCGGATGTCGTAAGTCTGCGGTTTCTGTTCCGTCATCACTGATCTCGCTTCTGGGAGCCGACGCTCAGAACGCCTGCGTGTTCCGCGTGGTGGGGCGTGCGGAGGTCGCGTTGGTGTTCACGCTGTTCGCCGTCGCGGTGTTCTGCTCTTCCTTCTTGTCGTGCTCGCCCACGGCACGCTTGAGCGAGTTGATGACCTGCTCGTAGCTGGTCACCAGGGCGGTGTACTGGGAGTTGATCGTGCTGTAGGCGCGGGCGGTGTTGGCGCCCAGGTGCATCCCGGTCGCGAACATCCCCGAACCGGCGCCGAGCTGGGCGCTGGTGACGTTGCCGTTGCTCTGGACCTCGGCCGCCGAACCCGGGCCGCTGCGCAGGTCCTCCAGGTTCGCCTGAAGCTTCTTCAGGATGGCCCGTGCCTCGTCCCGGTCGATCTCGCTCTTGCCGCTGGGTCCGCCACCCATGTGAACCTCCCGTGGGGGCGCGCTGTCCCCGGTTCCTTCACTGTCTCACTTCGATGATCGATGCCGGGCCGGAGTCGGTCGCACACCCCTCCCGGTGCCGGCCGCCGGAAGGCCGGTCCCCGCTGCGCGCGGGAGACCGGCCGTGGCGGGCGGCGAGCCGCTCGGTGTCAGCCGCTGATGAGGTTGACGTTGTTCTTGACGGTCGTCTGGCCCGTCTCGCTGGAGGAGTTGATGACGGCGCCGAGCTGCTGCATGACGCGGCCGATCTCGGCGGCGGACCGCTCCCACTGACGCTTGGCGTCGAAGTAGGCGTTCTTGGCCTCGTCCTCCCACTGGCCGAGCTTGGACTCGACCGTCTTCTCCAGGTCGTCCAGCTCGGACTGCATCTGGTTGTACTTCGCCTGGAAGGTCGCGAATGCCTGCTGCATCGCGCCGAAGTCCATGGAGCTGAAGCTCATTGTTCCTCCGTCTCGTCCCGGGGGGCTTGGGGGCCGGTCAGCCGTTGAGCAGGCCGGCGATGCGGTTGACGCTCTCCGTCTGCTGCTGCTCGCTGGCCTCGTAGTTGATCTTGGTCTGGACGAGCTTCTCGTGGAGCTGGTTGAGGACCTCGAGGACCTTGCCCAGCTCGCCGTTGAACTCGTTGTAGACCTTGGTGAAGGCACTGCCGGCCTCACCGACCCAGCGGCCGGAGAGCTGGGCCTGCTCCTGACCCAGGTCGCCCTGGATCTTGCGCAGGTCCTGCGCGGCGGACTCGACCCGTCCAGCCGCCTGAGCCATTTCCGCTCTGTCGACCGAAGACCTCTGACCCATTGGTCATCCTTCCCAGTTGCCCTCTGTGTTCACTTGCGGCGCGGCGTATTCGCCGCTGCGCCCCCACAGGCCGGTGTCAACCTCGGGGAGCCCGGCCTGGCACGGTACGAGTGACCGTGGAACCAGCACCAATCGTCACACACGTGATCAGATGCCGCCAGCCGCCGGAAAGTTCGCCGACGCGGGCATCTTTTCGATCACGGTGCGGACACGTCATCCGTCAGGTCCACTGCTCGGTATTCGCGCGCTCCGCCGTGGAGTAGTTGTCGCGCGCCGTCGCGATGGACCCGGAGAATCCCTTGACGCACTTCGCCTGGTCGCGGGCGGCCTTCTGCCATTTGCCCTGGGCTTCGAAGTAGGCGTCGCGGGCGTCGTCCTCCCACCGGGACAGGCCGCTTTGCAGGTCCGCCTCGAGCGTCCGCAGGACCTCGACCATCTCGCGATGCTTGCTCGCGAACATCTGCTCGGCCTGCTGCATCGCCTGGTAGTCGGTACTGAACGCCTGACTCACTACAATCCCTCCGTCATGGCGAATCCGGGACGAGACCGTACCATCGGGGCAGGAACCCGCCGTAGCGACTTGACCATTCTTTGATCAACCACCGTTCACGCCCGTCATGGGGAGCCGGGCCCGTTCGGGGTCGAGCACCGGACCCTGCGGTATGAGGTTCAGCAGGTTGGCGGGCATCGGCACCGAGTCGTTGCGCTCGGCCGAGATCGCGTAGCCGAGCGACTGGGCCGTCTCGGCGGACTTGAGCGGGTAGCGGCGGCCGTTGTCGGCGACGAACGTGTAGCTGTTGATCGCCGCGACCGAGCCGCCCGCGGGCAGGACGCCCGCGAGCACCGCGCCGCCGGGCGGCAGCACGATGTCGATGCCGTTCGAGCCGGGGGTCTGGGCGGGGGGCGGCAGGTCCTTGCCGCCGCCGACGGTGAGCCGGGCCTGCGCGCCGGCCTGGCCCGCCTCGGGGTGGACGACGCACAGCGGCTCGCGGGCGTCGAACCGCTGGGCCTTGATCTGGTCCTGCGGGAGCCGGTCGTTGACGAGCTTCTGCCGCGAGGGGTTGCCGGTGACGACCGACGCCTCCAGCGGCGCGTCCCGCTTGAGCCGGTAGTCGCCGGCCGACTGGATCAGCGCCGCCTGCACGGCCGAGACGGGCGCGACGCCGTCCTGGAGGAGGACGTAGCGCTGGTCGCCGCCGCCGGTGCCGCTCTTGACGAGGTAGACCTGGCCGACCGTGCCGCGCAGCCCGGACGCGCCGGTCATCGGGCGCCCGCGCCCCGGGATGGCGGGCGGGGCGAAGTCGGGCCCGGCGGGCAGCGCGTTGATGAACGCCGGGGAGACCTGCGCGGGTGCGGACGCCTGGAGCACGGTCATGCCCGCGTCGGACATCCGCATCCGCTGGTTGTTCCAGATGAGCCAGTCGCCGCCGCTGCCTGCGTTGACGACGACGCCGGTGGCGGCGTCGAGCGGGCGCCCGCCGACGTCGCGGCCGCCGACGAGCGCCACGGCGGGCTTGCCGACGCCGCCGGACTCGACCTGCCGCACGCACACCGACCAGGGCCCGCCGACGAGCCGCTTGCGGTCGGGGACGGTGTCGGGGGCGCCGGGGATGCCGATGAGGCCGCCGCGCGGGAACTTCGCCAGCGACTTGGCCGACACCGACTTCTGCTTGACCTCGCCGCCGCCCGAGCCGCTGTAGGCGCCCGCGGCGAGCTTGGCCGACGCGTAGTTGGCGACGGGGCACAGGGCCTTGCCGTCCTTGGCGGTCTTAGAGGCGCACCAGACGTAGCGGGTGCCGGTCTCCTTCTCGATGAGGAGCATCCCGCCGTCGGTGAGGCCGCGGGTGCCGCCGCCCATGATGAGCCCGACGATGCCGAACACGGCGGCGACGAGCACGCCGATCATGATTCCGGCGAAAGTGCCGACGTTGAGGCGGCGCAACGGCTGTTCGGGGTAGTCGGGCTCGCCGAGGATGAGCGCCTGGGACGCCCGGTGCGTCATCAGCCGGTGGGCCTGGAGGAGGTCCCGTTTCGTCTGCATCGCGGTTCCCTGCCGATCAGCCGACGACGGTGCGGACGTAGTCGAACAGGCCGAGCACGCCGAGCGCGAGCGGGATCAGCGCGACGACGAGGATCATCTCGGCGAGGTCGCCCGCGCGTCCCCAGAACGGGGTGAGCCGGTTGCGGGGCAGCCACATGCCGACGCCGACGGCGACGCCCGAGACGACGAGCGTCGGCAGCAGCGCGACGAGCAGCGCGACGGCCTGGGAGTCGGTGCCCCACACGGTGCTGACGGCGAGCAGCGCCAGGCCGATGACGCCGGGGACCAGCAGCCACAGCTTCTGCGCGCGGCCCCGGAACAGCCGGGCGCGCAGCAGCAGCACGGCGGCGAGGACGAGCGTCATCGTGGGGCTGACCCAGCCGCCGTCGAACGCGAGCGGGACGAACGCGCCGATGGCGATGAGGCCGATGGCCGAGACGCCGCCGGTGACGAAGCGGTCGGCGGCGCCGGTGCGGTCGAGGACGACGCGGCCGTCCACCATGAGCGTGTCGCGGCGGAGGTCTTCGGCGCTGTTGGGCACCGGCGGCAGCGTCACGCGGGCCATCTTGAACGCGACGCCGGGCAGCAGCGGGGTGAGCGCGAGCGCGATGGCGACGGTGATGGCGGCGACGCCGGCGGCGTCGGTGTCGAAGACGAGCGGCAGGGCGCTGTTGACGGTGCCGAGGAGCGCGGCGACGGCGATGCCGTAGAAGACGGGGAGACCCTGCGCGATGCCGAACCCGGCGACGGTGGCGACGAGGACGACGGCGCCGAACCCGGCGACGAGGTGCAGCGCGCCGACATCGCCGAGGGGGTCGTCGCCGAGGGGCGCGAGCAGCCCGGCGAGGAAGGCGTACGGGACGGCGGCGTACCCGAGCCCCGCCCCCGCCCCGGCGTCGCCGAGGGCGCGCGACAGCGCGACGCCGCCCGCGAGCAGCAGGACCGAGAGGGCGCCGGCGGCGATGGCGGGGACGATCCAGCCCGGCCCGGAGAGCAGCAGGATGAGCGCGCCGATCAGCAGCCCGGCGACGCCCCAGCCGAGCGCGAAGCGGCGGGTGGAGTCCTGCCGCCAGCGGTCGGCGCGGTCGTTGACGGCGGTGGCGACGACGTCGGGGACGTCGTCGAAGGCCAGGTCGGGGAGTTGCGCCATGCGGGGGCGCAGGTAGACGAGGTCACCGTCGCGCAGCCCGGCCTGGGCCGGGGAGGAGGCCGGGTCGAACGGGGCCTCGTCGAGCTTCTGGAGCACCCAGCCGCCGTGGGCGAGGCCGCTGTCGGCGAGGTTCTGCCCCGCGTAGTGCAGCATCGTGGGGTAGAGGTCGGCGAAGGTCGCGTCGGCGGGCAGCGCGATGTCGACACGGCGTTTCGGTCCGACGAGCGTGATCCGACACAGGTCGGCTCCAGGTGGCGCGCTCACGGCTTCCTCGCAAGTGGGTCAGATTCGGGAGCAGGAGGACAGACCGCATGGTGCCACGTTCGTGCACCGCGAGCGATCCGGAACCCATCGTGCCGCCCCCCGCCGACACCCGCGCAACCGAATCTCATTCTGTGGATAACCTCAGCGACGCTGACCGATCTTGTTGACGGTGTCGGTGAGCGCCTGGCTGATCATCTGCATCTGCCGCAGGCTCTCGTTCTGGATCTCCTCGACGCGCTTGCCGAGGGCCTCGGTGTCGACGGCCTCGTCCGCCGCGGCGCCGGCGGCCTTGCCGCGCAGTTCGTCCAGCGCGGCGTTGGCGGCCTGGACGAGCGCCTCGCCCAGTTCGTGCGAGGCCATCCGCAGGGCGCGCGGGTCGAGGTCGACGGACGTGAGCCTGCCGCCGGTGACGGCGGTGACCCTGACCCGTCCGTCGGCGGCCTCGCCGACGCCCTCGACGACCGGCGCGTCCGCGCCCGGCGCCTGCCGCCCCGACCGCATCGCCTCCAGCGTCCGGCGCGCGTCGGTGAGCATCCGGTCCAGATCGTTCCCCGACAGATCGGCCATGCCCGAGCCCCCTCGTTCACTGATGGTCTGCTTCGGGAGCATAACGTCCTGAAATCAGGGGTTCCGCAGCCCGACGTCCGTCGTCAACGCGCTACATCCTCCTCGTCCCGGATTCACACGTCATGGGAGTTGCATCGGTAATGTCTCCTGTCGGTGAGCGTCAGGGCCGGTGACGGTTTGGTAAAGCCGGGGGCCGTGCGTGACGCTGGGGCCGCCTGTGGACGGCTTCTGCCTGATCCCCCCAGTAGGAGGAAGCGAGCGTGAGCACGGTCATCGTTCGGCGCGGCGAGCGGCGCAAGCCGCCGGCGATGCCCCGCGGCGAGATTCTGCTGGAATCGCCGCCCGAGCTGCCCGAACTGATCCCGCAGGGCTTCCAGGCCGTCATGACCTACCTGCCGATGCTCGCCGGATCGGGCGCCATGGTCATGATGATGGCCGGACGCGGCGGCGGCACCATGCAGTACGTCGCGGGCGGCATGTTCGCGGTGTCGATGTTCGGCATGATGCTCGGCCAGGTCGGACGCGGCAGCGGCGAGCGCAAGGTCAAGCTGAACAACGCCCGCACCGACTATCTGCGCTACCTCGGCCAGGTCCGGCGCAAGGTCCGCAAGGCCGCCCAGCAGCAGCGCGAGGCGCTGGAGTGGAGCAGCCCCGACCCCGGCTCGCTGTGGTCCCTGGTGATGAGCGCCCGGCTGTGGGAGCGGCGCCCGTCCGACGACGACTTCGGCCAGATCCGCATCGGCACCGGCCCGCAGAAGCTCGCCGTCCAGCTCATCGCCCCCGAGACCAAGCCCATCGAGGACCTGGAGCCCATGACGGCGGGCGCGCTGCGCCGCTTCATGCGCACCCACGCCAACGTCCCGGCGCTGCCGATCGCCGCGTCGATGCGCTCCTTCTCCCGGATCGTCCCGCAGGGCGACCCCGAGGCCGTCTACGGCATGATCCGCGCGATGCTCACGCAGCTCGCCGCATTCCACTCCCCCGACGACGTCCGCATCGCCGTGTGCGCGTCGCGGCAGCGGATGCCGTGGTGGCAGTGGGTCAAGTGGCTGCCGCACAACCACCACCCCACCGAGCACGACGCCGCCGGGCCGGTGCGCCTGATGAGCGAGAGCATGGCGACGCTGGAGGCGATGTTCGGCCCCGAGGTGAAGGACCGTCCGCGGTTCTCCCCCGGCCTGTCCCAGGACGATCTGCCCTACTACGTCATCATCATGGACGGCGGCCAGGCGTCCTACGACTCCCAGCTCGCCGCCGACGGCATCGAGGGCGTCTGCGTCATCGACCTCACCGGCTCGGTCGCGCCGACGCACGAGCAGACGATGCTGCGCCTCAACGTCACGTCCGAGCGCGTCGACCGCATCACCAAGGACCGCACCGGCAAGGACGTCGGCACCCGCATCTGCAAGCCGGACGGCATCACGCTCCAGCAGGCCGAGGCGCTGGCCCGGCAGCTCGCGCCGCTGCGCACCAGCACGACGGCCGGGCCGGAGGAGGACGCGCTGGCCGGGGCGACGACCGTCACCTCGCTGCTCGGCATCGACGACCCGTTCCAGGTCGACCCGAACGTGCTGTGGCGGCCCCGCGCGCCCCGCAACCGGCTGCGCGTCCCGATCGGCGTCGATCCGGAGGGACGCCCCGTCCACCTGGACATCAAGGAGTCGGCGCAGGGCGGCATGGGCCCGCACGGCCTGTGCATCGGCGCGACCGGCTCGGGCAAGTCCGAGGCGCTGCGCACGCTGGTGCTCGGCCTGGCGGTGACGCACTCGTCGGAGGTGCTGAACTTCGTCCTGGTCGACTTCAAGGGCGGCGCGACGTTCCTCGGGATGGACCAGCTCCGGCACGTCGCGGCCGTCATCACCAACCTGGAGGACGAGCTTCCCCTCGTCGACCGCATGTACGACGCGCTGCACGGCGAGATGGTGCGGCGGCAGGAGTTCCTGCGCGCGGCGGGGAACTACGCCTCGCTGCGCGACTACGAGAAGGCCCGCGAGCAGGGCGCCGACCTGAAGCCGATGCCGACGCTGTTCCTCGTCCTGGACGAATTCTCCGAGCTGCTGTCGGCCAAGCCGGAGTTCGCCGACCTGTTCGTCATGATCGGCCGCCTCGGCCGCTCGCTCGGCGTGCACATCCTGCTGGCCTCGCAGCGCCTGGAGGAGGGCAAGCTGCGCGGCCTGGACACGCACCTGTCGTACCGGATCGGCCTGCGGACGTTCTCCGCGCAGGAGTCGCGGGTGGTGCTCGGCGTCCCGGACGCCTACGAGCTGCCGTCCGCGCCGGGCCACGGCTACATGAAGTTCGGCACCGAGACGATGACGCGGTTCCGCGCGGCGTACGTGTCCGGCCCGGCCAACGAGGACCTCCAGCCGAAGAGGAAGGCGGGGGCGCAGGTCGTCCGGCAGGTGGTGCCCTACATTCCGGACTACATCGCGCCGCGCGTCATCGAGGAGGCCGAGCAGGCGCAGGAGAGCGGCGACGGCGACGCCAAGGCGACGCTGTTCGACGTCGTGGTGAAGCAGCTCGAAGGGCACGGCCCGCCGCCGCACGAGATCTGGCTTCCGCCGCTGGACGCGCCCTCGACGCTGGACGAGCTGCTCCCCTCCCTCGCGGTCGTGCCCGGCCTCGGCCTCACCACCCAGCATGACGGCTGGCGCAACCGGCTGCACGCCGTCGTCGGCATTGTGGACAAGCCGTTCGAGCAGCGCCGCGACCCCATGTACGTCGACCTGACGGCGGCGGCCGGCAACGTCGGCATCGCGGGCACGCCGCAGGGCGGCAAGTCGACGATGCTGCGCACGCTGATCGCGTCGCTGGCGATGACGCACACGCCGCAGCAGGTGCAGTTCTACTGCCTGGACTTCGGCGGCGGCACGCTCGCCGCGTTCGACGGCCTGCCGCACGTCGGCGGCGTCGCCAACCGGCTCGACTCCGACCGGGTGCGCCGCACGGTCGCCGAGGTGACGTCGCTGCTGGAGCGCCGCGAGCGCGAGTTCGCCGAGCGCGGCATCGACTCGATGGGCACCTACCGGCGGATGCGGGCGTCCGGGGAGCTGACCGGCGACGGCTACGGCGACGTGTTCCTCGTCGTGGACGGCTGGATGACGCTCCGGCAGGACTTCGAGAACCTGGAACCGACGCTCACCGACCTCACCGCGCGCGGTCTCGGCTACGGCATCCACGTCGTCGCGACCGTGAACAAGTGGTCGGAGTTCCGGATGAACATCCGCGACCTGTGGGGCACGAAGCTGGAGCTGCGGCTCGGCGACCCCTACGAGTCGGAGATCGACCGCAAGCTCGCCGGGAACGTCCCGGAGGGCAAGGCGGGACGCGGCCTCACCCGCGACGGCCACCACTTCCTGGCCGCGCTGCCCCGGCTGGACGGCGAGCAGGACCCCGAGTCGATGGCGGACGGCGTCAAGAAGCTCGTCGCGGCCGTGGCCGGGAACTGGCAGGGCCAGGGGGCGCCGAAGGTGCGGATGCTGCCGTCGGAGCTGGCGGCGGCGTCGCTGCCGGAGCCGAGCGAGACCGGGCACCGCATCCCGATCGGGATCGACGAGGACGGGCTGGCCCCCGTCTACCTGGACTTCTCCACCGAGTCGCACTTCATGGTCATCGGTGACACCGAGTGCGGCAAGTCGAACCTGCTGCGCGGCATCACCAAGGGCATCATCGACCGGTACACGCCCGAGCAGGCCCGGATGATCTTCATCGACTACCGGCGGGCGCTGCTCGACGCGGCCAACACCGACCACCGCATCGGGTACGCGGCGTCGTCGGCGGCGGCGGGCGGCCTGGTGAAGGACATCGTCGGCGCGTTGCAGGGCCGGCTGCCCCCGGCCGACCTCACGCCCGACCAGCTCCGCGACCGGTCCTGGTGGAAGGGCCCCGACCTCTACCTGATCATCGACGACTACGACCTGGTCGCGACGTCGGGCAACCCGGTGACGCAGCTCGTGGAGCTGCTGCCGCAGGCCCGCGACATCGGCCTGCACGTCATCGTGTCCCGCGCGTTCGGCGGCGCCGGACGCGCCATGTACGACCCGATCCTCCAGCGCATCAAGGAGATGGGCTCTCCCGCGCTGCTGATGTCCGGTAACAAGGACGAGGGCGTCCTGTTCGGCAACATCAAGGGCCATCCGCTGCCGCCCGGCCGCGGGTACCTGGTCGACCGCCGTTCCGGCACGCGCCTCGTCCAGACCGCCCACCACGAATGACACGCCTCCCGCTCGGAAAGGTCAGCACGCATGGCGGAATTCAGCCTCGGACCCGGCTTCGAAGCGTTCCAGCGCGACATGGAACGGCAGATGGGCGACTTCGCCAAGATGCAGGAGGCGATCAAGGCGGCGGTCGGCCGGGGCGAGGCCGCCGACGGCCGCGTCGTCGCCGAGTTCCGTAGCGAGGGCGGCCTGACCCGCCTCGACCTCGACCCGCGCGCCCTGCGGCTCCCGGCGGCCGAGCTGAGCGGGGCGATCCAGACGGCGGTCAACGCGGCGTCGGCCGATCTCCAGGCTCAGATCCAGGCGGCGAGCACCGCGATGTTCACCCCGACCGGCGACCCGGAGCAGCCGCTCGACCCGGCCAAGGCGCTCGAATCGCTCGACAAGCTGTCCAACGGGTTCGCGGGTCAGCTCCGCACCCTCGCCAAAGAGCTGGGCGTGCAGCAGCAGCGCGCCAAGGAGGCGATGGACCAGTACCGGGGCCCGGGTTCCCCGGGCGCGCCGCGCTGAACGCGAGAACGCCCGCCGCGTGCGCGGCGGGCGTTCGCGTCAGCGGTCCCAGGGCGGAGGCAGCTCGTCCTCCTTCTTGGTCCCGGTCGGGGTGTCGGTCTGCGACGAGTACGCGGGCGGCTTGTCGCCGCCGTAGTTGACGGTCTCGGTGTGCTTGTAGACGTCGCCGCCCATCACCTGGCCGCTCTCGTAGCCGTCGACCTTCCCGGCGCCGGTCTCGAAGTTGTGCTCCCCGTTGACGCCGAACTTCACGCCGCCGTTGGGCAGTGAGACCGACGGCTGCGGCGCGCCGCCCTGCGGCGTGGCCGGGGTGTGGGAGCCGGGGGTCTGGAGGCCCGCGTTGGCGCCGTACTTCATCGAGCCGTCGCTGCCGCGCCCGATGCCGTCCTCGTCGGTGTACTCGACGTTGCCGCCCGCCGTGACGCCGCTGGCGGTGTGCTTGCCCTGGTAGGACAGGTCGCCGCCGGCGAAGCCGTGGTCGCCGTACTTCACGTGGCCGCCGACGGTGTGCTCGGTGCCGCCCGCGTCGAACGTCGCGCCGCCGCCGACGTTCCAGGTGTGGTTGGCGTTGCGGTCGGCGTCCAGGTCGATCGCGCCGACGGGCGTCTTGCTGCCGGGGGGCATGACGCCCGGCGTCCGGCGGAAGCTCAGCGCCGCGTTCACGGCGTTCTGCCCCAGGTTGGCCAGCGCCGCCGCCGAGCCGGTCGCCTGCGCCTGCCGGAAGTCGGTGAGGGCCTGGTCGTTGCCGTTCATCTGCTGGCCGACGGCGGCGGCCATCGAGCCGCCCTGGAAGACGACGGCCGCGAGCTGCGCCGCACCGGCGAGGACGCCCGTGGCGACCAGCGTGATCGTCGCGCAGGTGCCCGCGATGGCCATGCACGTCGCGGTGATGCCCGCCGTGATGAGGCCCGCCGCCGCGGCGGCCGCGACGACGGCCAGCCCGGCCAGGAACGTTCCCATCCCCACCGCGAACACCGCGAAGACGAACAGCGCCCACGCGAACACCAGCAGCGCGACGCTCACCGCCTCGCAGAACGTCCGCATGATGTCGAGCTGGGTGCAGAACTCCTCGACCTTGGCCGCGTACGCCGTGCGGTCCTCGGCCGTCCAGTCCTGCGCGGAGACGGCGGCGAGCGACTGGCGGTACTCCTGCGCGGTCTCGCCGAGCTTGTCGGCGGCCTCGCCCCACTTCTGCGACGCGGTCTCCAGCGTCAGCGGGTTGCCCTTGGCCGTCCGGAACTGGAAGCCGATCATGACGGCGGGCGGCAGGATGAACTGGGCGAGGTCGGTTTCGAGCTGGGCGGTGCCCATGAGCGTGTTGTACGAGTTGAACGCGGTCACGGCGCCCTCACACGGTCCGGATCGTGCTGGCGTCCTCGGACGCCGCGTAGGTCTTGGCGGTCGCGTCGATGCGCTTGGCGTAGCCCGCGAGCATCTCCAGGTGCGTGTTCAGGTCCTCGTAGGCGAACTGGAGGGCCATCGGGTACGCCATGCCGGCCATCGTCCCGGTGATGCTGAAGTCGCCGCCCTCCAGCGTCCCGCCGGTGTTGAGCAGGTCGCGGGCGGCGTTCAGCGGTGTGTGCACGGTCGTCGTCAGGTCCTGGCCGTGCTTGGCGATGCGCGCCGGATTGATCTGGAGAGGCGGGCCCATACGTGGCCTTTCGTGAGCGGGGGGACGGTACGCGTCTTTTGATCGCTGCGGGACGCCGGAAGTTCGCGGCCCGGGACGGGTCGACCGGGGAGCCATCACCCGTTCCGGCAGGATAGGGGGAGAGACCGGGCAGTGTCCCCTGGATCGGACGTCAGGTCGCGTTGCGGAGCGTCCACAGCAGCGGGAAGGCGAGGACGAACGCCCGCCGCTGCGGGTCCGCGTCGGCGGTGAAGCGCAGGTCGAACGTGCCGCCGCCGCTGAACCGGCTCTGCCAGGTCAGTTCGGCGAGGGGCGCGCCGTCCGGGGCGTCGAGGTTCCAGGCGCGGCGTCCGTCGTCGGCCTGGAGGTCGCCCTCGGTCATGTACCGGCGTCCGCCGTAGGTGAGGACGACCTGGGCGGCCGGGCGGTCCCACGCGTCCAGGAGGCGGGGCACGCCCTGCCCGATCGTTCCCCGGAAGCCGGACTTGTCGTCGTCCAGGCGGCCCAGCGCGGTGCCGTCCGGGGAGACGAGGTAGACCGGTGCGGCGTGGTGCCCGACCGTGCCCGGCGGCGGCGTGAAGTCGGGCCGGTCGACGTAGTGCAGCAGCGCGCCGTCCGGCCGGGTGACGGCGAGGCACAGGCGCGGCGAGCCGCCGCCGGGCAGGCCGCCGAGCCAGCGCGACAGCGTTCCCTTGCGCTGCCCGGCGACCTGGTCGGCGCGGGCGAGCGGGACGCCGTCCGGGCCGGTGATGGTGAAATGGGGCTGCGCGGAGCCCTGCTCGTAGCGGAGCGCGGGGGCGGTGAACAGGTCCATCGCACCACCGTACGGAGCGCTTCGGGCGGAGTGTCACTCCTGTACCGTTCGTCCTTGACCCGTGAACCCCGCCGTGGAGGTCCGAGGAGATGAGGTGGACGGCCCTCGCCGTGGTCGCCGGATGCGTGCTGCCGTTCGCCTCCGCGCCGGTCGCGCAGGCGGCACCGCCGCAGCAGTGCCGGCCGGAGCGGGGCAACGTCTCCCGGCAGATGCTCGACGAGAACCCCGACCTGCGGTGGTGGCAGCAGGTCATCAACCTGAGCGCCGCGCATGAGACGGCGACGGGCAAGGGCGTCCGCGTCGCCGTGGTGGACAGCGGCGTCAACTACGTGAACCCGCAGTTGCGCGGGCAGGTCCTCAAGGGCGCCGACGTCAGCGCGACCAACGCCTACGACTGCATCGGGCACGGCACCGCCGTCGCGGGCCTGATCGCCGCGAAGCGAGGCGTGTCGCCCTTCTACGGCGTCGCCCCCGAAGCGAAGATCATCCCGGTGAAGTTCGCCGCGTCCGCGCAGGCCAACGACTCCGGGCTGGCCGCCAAGGGCATCGACGCGGCCGTCCGGCTCGGCGCCGACGTGATCAACATCTCGACCCAGTCGATCTCCGACGACCCCCGGCTGCGCACGGCCGTGCAGAAGGCCCTGGAGAAGAACATCCCGGTCGTCGCGGCGGCGGGCAACCTGGACGTCGAGAACGGCCAGGTCCCCGAGCCGATGTACCCGGGCGCCTACCCCGGCGTGATCACGGTCGGCGCGGTGGACGCGTCCGGCAAGATCACCACGTTCTCCAACCCGAAGACGCCGGTGACGGTCATCGCCCCGGGCATCGGCGTCGTCACGACCAGCGCCGACGGCGTCTGGATCAGCAAGGACGGCACCAGCTTCGCCACCCCGATCGTCGCGGGCGTCGTCGCGCTCATGAAGCAGGCCCATCCCGAGCTGACGCCCGCGCAGATCAAGACCCGGCTGGAGCGCACGGCCGACGGCGGCAAGGGCGCGGGCAGCGGCGCGGGCATGGTGAACCCGTCCGAGGCGGTGAACGCGGTCCTGACCGACGACGGCAGCGGCCCCCAGTCCGGCGCCCTCACCCCGGTGACGATCATCGGCCCGGACCGCGCCGACCCCCGCACCCGCACCATCGCCCTCGGCATCGCCGGTGGCGGCGTCGCGGCGGCGGCGCTCGTCGCGGCGGCGGGCCTGCTCTACCCGCACGGCAGGCGGCGCCGCTGGAAGCCGGGCCGCGCCGTCGTCGAGGTCGACCAGGACGCCCCGGTGGAGCGCCGCTTCCGCTGATCCGCACGGCACCGGGGCGCGCCGCGCTGCGTCGAAAGCGGGAGCGAACGCCGATATCTCCGGCATCGCTGCACGCCCCACCCCGGTAAGGAGCACGGTCATGCCCATCTCCCGACGCGCCGCGACGGTGTCGCTCGCCGCCGCCCTCTGCTTCGGCGGCATCCTCAGCGCGGCCCCCGGCTGCACGACCAACAAGTGCGTGAACAACACGTGCACGGTCACGTTCAAGGACGGGGCGCGCTCGACGACGCTGGGCGCGCTCAACGACACCAGGGTCGAGATGATGGGCGTGCGCGGCGACCAGGTGATGGTCCGCGTCGGCGGCGCGCAGGGCGTGGCCACGCGCGGGCAGACGACGCGGATCGGGCTCTTCCGGGTGACCCCCGAGATCGTCTCCGACACCGAGGTCAAGCTGAAGGTCTCCCGCTAGACCCCCGGAACGCGACGGACCCCGCCCCTCCCGGTGGCGGGAGACGCGGGGTCCGTCGGGGGAACGGCCGGGCCGATCAGATGGCGACGTCGAGCGCCGCCACCTCCCCGGTCTTCGCGGTGATCGCGTTGTCGACGCTGACGCCTCCCGCCGCGAGCACGCGGACCGTCCAGTCGCCGTCGGCGGCGAAGAACCGGAAGACGCCCTCGTCGCCCGTCACGACCTCGGCGGTGAACTCACCGGTCGAGTCGAGCAGGCGGGCGTAGGCGCTGGACACGGGCGAGCCATCACGCGTGACGGTGCCCTGGATGACGGCTTCGTTGGCCAGGTCGACGGTCGCGGGAAGATGCGCCGTCTGCGCGGGCGCTGCGCAGCCCTGAGTCATGTCGTTGCCTCCTTCTCCGCCTGGCACGGCGGGACGAACTCCGCGGAACGCGGGGAAAAGGGTCTTACTTGGGGTCGCCGAGCTCGACCGGCACGCCGACCAGCGAGCCGTACTCGGTCCAGGAACCGTCGTAGTTCTTCACGTTCTCCAGCCCGAGCAGCTCACGCAGCGCGAACCAGGTGTGCGAGGAACGCTCACCGATGCGGCAGTAGGCGATGGTGTCCTTGGAGAGGTCCACGCCGGCCTCGGTGTAGAGGGCGCGCAGCTCGTCGTCGGACTTGAAGGTGCCGTCGTCGTTGGCCGCCTTCGACCACGGGATCGACCGGGCGGTCGGCACGTGACCGGCCCGCTGCGCCTGCTCCTGCGGCAGGTGCGCCGGGGCGAGGAGCTTGCCGGAGAACTCGTCCGGCGAGCGGACGTCGATCAGGTTCTCCTTGCCGATGGCCTCGACGACCTCGTCGCGGAAGGCGCGGATCGAGAGGTCCTGGTCCTTGGCCTGGTACTGCGTGGCCGGGCGGGACGGGACGTCCTCGACGAGCTCGCGGGAGTCCAGCTCCCACTTCTTGCGCCCGCCGTCGAGCAGCTTGACGTTCGTGTGCCCGTACAGCTTGAAGTACCAGTACGCGTAGGCCGCGAACCAGTTGTTGTTGCCGCCGTAGAGGATGACGAGGTCGTCGTTGGCGATGCCCTTGGACGACAGCAGTTCCTCGAAGCCCTGCCTGTCGACGAAGTCGCGGCGGACCGGGTCCTGGAGCTCGGTCTTCCAGTCGATCTTCACGGCGCCACGGATGTGGCCCTTGTCGTAGGCGGAGACGTCCTCATCGACCTCGACCAGCACCAGGCCGGGGTCATCGAGGTGGGCGTCCACCCAGTCGGCGTCCACCAGGACGTCGGAGCGGCTCATGCGGGAACCTCCCTGTCGGAGCGAATCTTCGTAGTGAGACGGCGGATCAGCAGATACATCTCGCAGCCGAGGCAGAACCCGAACGCCGCGTTCAGGAACGCCGCCCCCAGCGCGAAGGCGGTGGCACCGATACCGAGCCAGGTGATCCCAAGGGCGTACCCGAGCGTGCCGGTCACCGCGAAGACCAGGCCGACGGCCTGGGCGAAGCGGGGCGGGCGCGCGTCCTCGGTCTCGGCGGGAGGGCCGAGCCGGGGCCGGATCAGCGTCGCGAAGACGATGCCGTACGGGGCGAACCGCAGGCCGAGGAAGGTCGCGAGGGCGAACACCAGGGCCTGGGCGGCCAGCAGCACCCAGTTCTCCGTGAGGAGGACCGCGATGAGGACGATCGTCGTCAGGGCGGCGGCGAAGCGCTGCCCACGCGGATCGACCTGCATGGATTCTCCAGGCGGAGTGAGGGTGCGTACGTGCCGGTCTTCATCGCCTCGGTGCGAGCGAGGCGGGACGCCGAAAAGTCGGAGTGCTCGGGGACGGCGGGCTCAGATGCCTCAGACCATGCGACAGAGCGAAGCGGCCAGGCGGCAGAAATCCACCGCGCGGCGCTTCGTGAGCATCTGCTCTGTCCAGTAACGCACGGCCCGATGGTAAGCCGACGAACGCGGCGCTGTCACATCCATCTCAGGGAACGAGACGGTGACAGTTCTCTTCCCGCAGGTCACACCGCCGCCGCTCACGTCCCGGTTCACGCGACCGCCTCGCCCAGGGCCGCGATGACGTCGGCCTTGCGGGGCTGTCCGGCCGCGCGCCGCACGACGGTGCCGGCCGCGTCCAGGACGAGCACGGTCGGGGTGCGCAGGACGCCGAGCCGCCGGACGAGGTCGAGGTTCTCCTCGGCGTCGACCTCGACGTGGACGACGCCGTCGACCATGTCGGCCACCTCGCCGAGGACGCGGCGCGTCGCCCGGCAGGGGGCGCAGAACGCGCTGGAGAACTGGAGCAGGGTGGCGCGCTCACCGAGCACGGCGCCGCGCAGGTCGTAGACGTCGATCCGGTCGCCGGTCATGTCCGCCTCGTCCCGCCCGTCACCGGCGGCGGGCGCGACCCGGCGCAGCACACCGTCCCGGCGCCGCCGCACCAACCCGAAGATCGTCGCGGCAAGCAACACCCCAACCGCGACCCAAAGTCCCGTCATCCAAGACGACAACCACCCCCGAGTCCGAATTCTTCCCGAGAAGACCCACACGACCCCGACCTCTACGGGTCAGGGCCGCGCCGAAGGCGCGGCCAATGTCACTGCTTGGCGGGGGTGTCGATCTGCTCCAGTTCGCTCAGTTTCACGTTCTCGGCCGTGGCCGAGACGCGGACGCCCTCGGGGGTGGGCTCGACGCGGCTGATGCGGGAGCCGACGGGCAGGTCGGTGATCGGGACGTACCAGCTCAGCGCGGCGACCGGGAGGCGCACGCCGCCGGTGCCGACGGACGTCGGGGAGAGCTGGATGCCGCGCGCGGTGGGCTTGACGGCGATGGTGGCGTCCCCGTCGAGCTGGAAGCCGAGGATCTGCCCGGAGAGCTGCACCTTGAGCTGGTCGCCCGCCTGGGCGATGCTCTGCACCTCCTTGGGCGCCCGCTCCTTGATCACGCTGTAGGGGAGGACGGCCGAGGCGGTGGCCGTCCGCGCGACGACGTTACTGGCGTTCCCGGCCGCGACCTCGCTCAGCGGCGCCCGCACGCCGCGCATGTCGATCTTCACGTCGCCCACGGTGACGCCCTGCCCGGTCCAGTCACCGATGGAGACGTCGATGCGCTCGTACTCGCCGCCGAGGGCCTGGGTGAGGAAGGGGATGCCGTGGATCGTCACGTCCGGCTGGGCGGCGAGGTCGTACTGCTGCGCGACCTGCCGGCCGATCTGGTTCTCGGCGACCCGCACGCCGATCCGGTCGGCGGCGACGAGGCCGACGGCGACCAGGACCAACAGGAACAGCAGGAACTTGCGCATGGTTCTCCTCGCCCGGACACGATGGTCGCCCCACCTTATTCGCCGGAATGGTCACGGTGAGTCGCGCCCGGGGATGATCCGGAGGCGGTGTCCGGAGTCCCGGGGAATGACCTGGTTGTGAGATCAGCCACCCGCGAACGGGGGCAGCACCTCGACGACGCCGCCGTCCGGCAGCTCGACCGACGCGTGCGCGCGGGTGCCGACCGGGGCGCCGTCGACCAGGAAGGAACTGCGGGCGACGACGCGCGCGAAGACGTCGTCCCGCCCGGCGCGCCGGGCGGCGTGGGCCAGCGCGTCGGCCAGCGTCGCGGCCTCGTACGGCTCCTCGGCGGTGCCGGCGGCGGCCTTGGCGGCGGCCCAGTAACGAATCGTTCCCTGCGGCATGATCCCAGGATCGCAGACGCGCTGACGAGGCGTATCAGGCGATGTCCCCATTGCCGGAATGTGCCCCTCGGATATGATTGTGTGCGAGGGACCCGGGCGATGAGGCCAAGGAGTTCGTTTCACAGCCCCGTCACGGCCACCCCGCCCCGCGGCCAGCGCCATGGCGCCGGGCTGGGACGAACCGCCCGGTCCACGGCTGTCATGGCGAGGAGGCGG
Organism: Actinomadura flavalba DSM 45200; assembly: GCF_000374305.1. Lineage (GTDB taxonomy): Bacteria > Actinomycetota > Actinomycetes > Streptosporangiales > Streptosporangiaceae > Spirillospora > Spirillospora flavalba. Next base: position 797,074 of record NZ_KB894093.1, read on the forward strand.
CACTTGAGCAGCTTGCTCTTGCTGACCAACGCACTGGAACCTTCCGACGAAGTCCTGCCCGCGCTCGGGCTGCTGCTGCACTCGGTCCGGGTCGCCCCGGCCGAGGGGTCGGCGCTCATCGACGCGCCACCGGCCGACATCGTCCTCGTGGACGCCCGCCGTGACCTGGTCCAGGCCAAGAGCCTGTGCCGGCTGCTGCGGACGACCGGGCTGGACTGCCCGCTGCTGGCGATCGTCACCGAGGGCGGCCTGGCCGCGCTCAGCCCCGAATGGGGCCTGGACGACGTCCTGCTCCAGACGGCCGGGCCCGCCGAGGTCGAGGCGCGGCTGCGGCTGGCCGTGGGGCGCGCGGCGTCCGTCGGCGAGGCCGACGACGTCCCGGGCGAGATCCGCAGCGGTGAGCTGACGATCGACGAGGCCACCTACACCGCGCGGCTGCGCGGCCGGATTCTCGACCTCACGTTCAAGGAGTTCGAGCTGCTGAAGTACCTCGCGCAGCACCCGGGCCGGGTGTTCACGCGCGCGCAGCTCCTCCAGGAGGTGTGGGGGTACGACTACTTCGGCGGCACCCGCACGGTCGACGTGCACGTCCGGCGGCTGCGCGCCAAGCTCGGCGCCGAGTACGAGTCGCTGATCGGCACCGTGCGCAACGTCGGCTACCGGTTCGTGCCGGAGCACCGGGTCGGGGACGCCGAGGAGGCGCAGCCCGTCCCGTCCTGAGAACGCGACGTGTCACGGCCCCGAACCCGCGGGTTCGGGGCCGTCGCGGTGCTCAGCCGAAGCGGCCGGTGATGTAGTCCTCGGTGGCCTGCTGCTCCGGTTTGGTGAAGATCTTGCTGGTGTCGTCGATCTCGATGAGCTTGCCGGGCTTGCCGGTGCCCGCGATCGTGAAGAACGCGGTGCGGTCGCTGACGCGCGCGGCCTGCTGCATGTTGTGGGTGACGATGACGATCGTGTACTGGTCCTTCAGCTTGGCGATGAGGTCCTCGATGGCCAGCGTCGAGATCGGGTCCAGCGCCGAGCACGGCTCGTCCATCAGCAGCACCTGCGGCTGCACGGCGATGGCGCGGGCGATGCACAGCCGCTGCTGCTGACCGCCCGACAGGCCCGCGCCGGGACGGCCCAGCCGGTCCTTGACCTCGTTCCACAGGTTCGCCCCGCGCAGCGACTCCTCCACGACGTCGTCCAGCTTGCCCTTGCCGCGCACGCCGTTCAGCTTGAGACCCGCCGCGACGTTGTCGTAGATCGACATCGTGGGGAACGGGTTGGGCCGCTGGAACACCATTCCGACCGTGCGGCGCACCGCGACGGGGTCGACCGACGGCCCGTACAGGTCGTCGTCGTCCAGCATGACCTTGCCCTCGACGCGGGCGCCCGGGATGACCTCGTGCATCCGGTTCAGCGTCCGCAGGAACGTGGACTTGCCGCAGCCGGACGGGCCGATGAACGCCGTCACCGAGCGCGGCTCGATCGTCATCGAGATGTCCTCGATGGCGTGGACGCCGCCGTAGTAGGCGTGCAGTCCGGAGACTTCGATCCGCTTGGCCATGGGGTGCTTGCTCCTTGAGACGTCAGTGCCCGGCGGGCTTGAATCGGCGGGCGACGAGGCGGGCGGCCAGGTTGAGCAGCATGATGATGCCGATCAGCACGAGCGCGCCGGTCCAGGCCCGGTCGATGGAGTTCTGGTTGGGGTCGCTCGCCTGGTCCCAGATGAAGGTGGGGAGCGAACCCTGGGGGCCGTCGAACGGGTTGGTGTTGATGGCCTTGGTGAAGAAGATCGTCAGCAGCAGCGGCGCCGTCTCGCCCATGATGCGGGCGACGGCGAGCATGATGCCGGTGAGGATGCCGGTGAACGCCGTCGGCAGGATGACGAAGCAGATCGTCCGCCAGCGCGGCACGCCGAGCGCGTACGACGCCTCGCGCAGGTCGTTCGGGACGAGTTTCAGCATCTCCTCGGTGGCCCGCACGACGGTGGGGATCATGAGGATCGTCAGGGCGAGCGCCCCGGCGAAGCCGGAGAACGCGAACCCGAACGTCAGCAGCCACAGCGCGAGGACGAACAGGCCCGCGACGATCGACGGGATGCCCGTCATGACGTCCACGAAGAACCCGATCGCGCGGGCGAGCCGCCCGTCGCCGCCGTACTCCACGAGGTAGATCGCGGTGAGGACGGCGATGGGGACGGCGATGACGCTGGCGATCGCGACCTGCTGGAGGGTGCCGATGATGGCGTGGTAGGCGCCGCCGCCGACGTCCCGGCCGCCGACGCCGTTCATCGAGTAGCCGAAGAACGTGGGGTCGAGCCGGGCGAGACCGTTGGACACGACCGTCCACAGCACCGACACGAGCGGAATCAGCGCCAGCCCGAACGCACCGTAGACGAGCACCTGCGCGACCCGGTCCTTGACCTTGCGTCCGACCGAGACGGTGCCGAGCGGGCTCGACGGGGCGGTCATGTGAACTCCTTGCGGCGTGCGACGACGGCGCGGGCGGCCATGTTGACGAGCAGGGTGATGACGAAGAGGACGAGGCCGGACGCGATGAGCGCGCCGCGGCCGTTCTCGGTGGCCTCGGCGAAGCTGTTGGCGATGTTGGCGGCGAAGGTGGCGCCGCCGTCCTCCAGCAGGTGCAGGTTGATGCCGGGCACGTACGTGAGGACCATCGCGACGGCGATGGTCTCGCCCATCGCGCGGCCGAGGCCGAGCATCGAGGCGCCGATGACGCCGGAGCGCCCGTAGGGCAGCACCGACATGCGGATCATCTCCCAGCGGGTGGCGCCCAGGGCCAGCGACGCCTCCACGTGCGCGCGCGGGACCTGGAGGAACACCTCGCGGGAGATCGACGAGATGATCGGCAGGATCATGATCGCCAGCACGACCGAGGCGGTGAAGATCGAGTTCTTGCCGGGGCTGTCGCCGCCGAACAGCGGAATCCAGCCGAGCGCGGAGTTCAGCCCGGCGCTGATGCCCTCCATGTGCGGGGCGAGGACGGCCAGTCCCCACAGCCCGTACACGATGCTGGGCACGGCGGCGAGCAGGTCCACGACGTAGCCGAGGCCGGACGCGACGCGGCGCGGCGAGTAGAACGCGATGAACAGCGCGATGCCGACCGCGACGGGCGTCGCCATGAGCATCGCGAGCAGCGACGACATGACGGTGCCGAACGCGAGCTGCGCGATGCCGAACTTCGGCGGGTTCGCGTTGGGGTTCCACTCCTGCGAGGTGAGGAAGCCCGCCTCGTTCGCCTGGAGCGCCGGGATCGCCTTCCAGACGAGGAACACGCCGATCGCGGCGATGATCGCGAGGACGGTGATCCCCGACCCGCGCGCCGCGCCGGCGAAGATCCTGTCACCGGCGCGGCCGGTGCTCATGGCCCGCGTGGGGGCGCGGTGCCGGGCCGTCTCCGCCTGGGACGCGAGGCCGGTCTCGGTGGTCACGGATTCTCCTTCTCGGGGTCCGCCGGTCGAACGGGGTCCGGCCCCGTCACCGCGGTCGGCGGTGACGGGGCTGGCGGGGCCGTGTCCTGCGGTCAGGACAGGGCCTTGACGGACGCCTGGACCTTGGTGAGCACGGCGTCGGGCACCGGCGCGTAGCCGAGGCCGTTGAGGGCCTTCTGGCCGTCGGCGCTGGCCGTGTAGGTCAGGAAGGACTTGACGAACTTGGCCTGCTCGGCCGGGAGGCCCTTGGTGCAGGCGATCTCGTAGGTCACGAGGACGATCGGGTAGGCACCCGCCTCCTTCGTGGCGTAGTCGATCTTGAGGGCGAGGTCGTTGCCGGTGCCGACGACCTCGGCGCCCGCGACGGCCTTGGAGGCGCTGTCGGCGGAGAGCTTGGTGTACTCGCCCGCGCCGTTCTTGACCTGCGCGGTCTGGAGCTTGTTGTTCTCGGCGTAGGACATCTCGACGTAGGAGATGGCGCCCTTGGTGCTCTTGACCTGCGAGGTGACGCCATCGGACTTGTTGGCGCCCTGGCCGGTGGAGTTCGGCCACTTCTTGGCCGGTTCCCACTGCCAGGCGTCGGCGGCGGTGGCCTTGAGGTACTTGGTGAAGTTGTCGGTGGTGCCCGACTCGTCCGCGCGGTAGACCGTCTTGATCGGGTCGGAGGGCAGCTTGGCGCCCTCGTTCTCCTTGGCGATCGCGGGATCGTTCCAGGTCTTGATCTTCCCGCTGAAGATGCCCGCGATGGTCGCCGGGGAGAGCTTCAGGCCGTCCACGCCGTCGAGGTTGTAGACGACCGCGACCGGGCCGACGACCATCGGCAGGTTGAGGGCGTCGCCGCCGGTGCAGCGCGTCTTGGCGGCCTGGGCCTCCTCGGGCTTGAGCGCCGAGTCCGAGCCGGCGAACGCGACCTGCCCCTGGTTGAAGAGCTGGATGCCCGCGCCCGAGCCGTTGGCGTTGTAGTTCAGGCTCGCGCCGGCGCACTTGCTGGCGTAGATCTTCGTCCACTCTTCGATCGCGTTCTTCTGCGCGCTCGACCCGGCGGCGTTGACCGTGCCGGTCGCACAGTCGATGTCGCCGGAGGGGGCGGCCGACGTGGGGGTGTTGGCGTCGCTGCCGCAGGCCGACAGGGCCACCACACCCGCCACGACCACGCCGCCGAGCGCGGCGAGCCGGGAACCGTTCTTCACCGGAGGGTCTCCTCTGAGGTTTCGTCTTCGCGGCGGGCCCCGTGGCGGGTCCGGACCTTGTGTCCAGGGGGCGGGGTCGCCGTCGAATGCGAAGTTAGGCAGGAGAGGTGACCAGACACCCCGGTTGAGATGAACGGAGAGTGAACTGGGCCGGGCAGACCTACGAAGAACGTCCCGATTTGCCATGTCGCTGAGATGAACACGCAGGTCATGAACGCGTAGATAGCCTTGTTTGTATGGGTTTCAACGTGTTCGCCAGGAAGGTCCGCGACGCCGAGCAGCCCTGCGCGCGACGCCTCCGCGCGCTCGCCCTGATCGAGGACAGCCGGGGGCTGTGGCACGCCGACATCGCCGCCTACGACGTCCGCCGCCGCGCCGCCAAACGGGCGGGCCGCCGCGTTCCGGACGAACCGTTCCCCCACGTCCCGCGCCGCTGGTACGGCGACGCCCGCGCCGCCGCCGTCCACGCGCTGGCGTACGGACGGGCACGGCTCGACGCCCCTCCCCCGCTCGGCCTCCTGGTGGACGCCTGCCTGGCCGCCGACGGCGACCCCGGCGCGGAGGTGCGCGCCGAGGCCGCCGCCTACAAGGGCCCGCCCGCGCTGCGGCGGATGGCCCGGCTGATCGTCATGGCCGCCGACGGCGACGCGCCGGGGGTCGTCACGTCCCGGGCGTTCCGTACATGACGTCCACGGTGTGCGGGACGAAGCCGAGGGAGCGGTAGAGGCGGACGGCGGCGGTGTTGGACTCGTCCACGTACAGCAGGATCGCCGGGACGCCCTTGTCGCGCAGGTGGTGCAGGCCCGTCAGGGTCAGGGTGCGGCCGAGGCCGAGGCCCTGCGCGGCGGGGTCGACGCCGACGACGTAGACCTCACCGAGGCCGTCCGGGTGGGTCTTCGTCCAGTGGTAGCCGACGATCGCGCCGTCGCGTTCGGCGAGGAAGAAGCCCGCCGGGTCGAACCAGTCCTCGGCCTCGCGCCGGAGAAGGTCGTCGCGGGTCCAGGCGCCCTGTTCGGGGTGGGACGCGAACGCGCGGGCGTTGACGGCGAGCCAGGCGTCCTCGTCGGCGCCGGGACGGAACGTCCGGAGGGTGACGCCGTCGGGGAGCGCGACGCCGGGCAGCGCCGGGCCCGCGTCGCGGCGCATCTGGAACAGCACCCGGACCCGCTCCAGCCCCTCGGCCGAGGCCAGCGCGGCGGCCGCCGGAAGGTCGCCGTGCGCCCAGACGCGCAGCGGCCCCTCGGCCAGCAGCGCGCGCAGCAGCGCCCGCCCGTGCCCCCGGCGGCGGTGCGCCGGATCGACGACCAGTTCCGCCGACGCGCTCTCCCCCGGCGCGGCGGGCTCGACGTGCGCGTACGCCACGACCAGGCCGTCGTCGTACACCGCGCGGCCCGGCCGCCCGTGCCGCAGCGCGAGCAGCGCCTGCTCCGACAGCGGCCCGACCTCGTCGGTGGCGGTGGCCGCGTCGACCAGCGCCTCCACCTGCGTCGTCTCGGTCTCCGGCACGCCCCGCACATCGCTCATGATCGCCACTGTAGGCGAGTGAGCCTGCGGAAACGTCACACAAACGTCATGGTCCCGCCGGGCTTCGGATGCCCGCGCGCTCTAGGTTCCCAGGACATGATCAGACGACGCTTCACCGTGGCCGCCGCCCTCGCGGGCCTGGCGGTCACCGGCGTGGCGGCCCAGCCCGCCGCCGCCAGCCCGGCACCGACCGTGCCGGTGCGGCTCCTGTCGCTCAACGACTTCCACGGCAACCTCGAACCGCCCACCGGCAGCTCGGGCACCGCCGTGGACGAGCACGGCGCGTCCGTCCCGGCGGGCGGCGCCGCTTACGTGGCCGCGCACATGAAGCGGCTCACCGACCGCAACACGCTCAAGGTCGCCCAGGGCGACCTGATCGGCGCGTCTCCCCTCATCTCGGCCGCCTACCACGACGAGCCGTCCGTGCAGTTCCTCGGCGACATCGGCGTGACCGCGTCCGCCGTCGGCAACCACGAGTTCGACGAGGGCTACAAGGAGCTCCAGCGCATCCAGTTCGGCGGCTGCCACCCCGTCGACGGCTGCTCGCCCGCGGGTAAGTGGAAGGGCGCCAAGTTCGACTACCTGGCCGCCAACGTCGGCCAGGGCAAGCTGAAGCTACCGATCCTCAAGCCGTGGACGATCCGGATCGTCAACGGCGTCCCGGTCGGCTTCATCGGCGTCGTCACCAAGACGACCCCCACCATCGTCACCGCCGACGGCATCAAGGGCCTGACGTTCGACGACGAGGTCGCCGCCGCCAACCGCGCGTCCAAGCAGCTCAAGGCGCTCGGCGTGAAGGCGCAGGTGCTGCTCGTGCACGAGGGCGACCAGACGCCCGCCGGGCAGAGGCCCGACGCGTGCGGCGTCGTCCCCGGCGCCGGGACGCGCATCGCCAAGGACGCCGACCCCGAGATCGACGCCGTCCTCGCGGGCCACACGCACCAGCAGTACGTCTGCTCGGTCACCGACCCGAAGGGGCAGCCGCGGCTGTACTCGTCGGGCTCGTCGTTCGGCCGGATCATCACCCAGGTCGACTTCCAGGTGAACAAGGCCACGCGCGACGTCGTCCGCACGTCGATCAAGGCCGACAACCACGTCGTCACCCGCGACATCGACCCCGACGAGGACACCCAGACGTTCGTCCGGACGTGGAAGGACCGCGTCGCGACGATCGCGAACAAGCCGGTCGGCCGCATCACCGCCGACCTGACCCGCGTGCCGTCCCCGGCGGGCGAGACGACGCTCGGCAACGTCGTGGCGGACGCGCAGCTCGCGGCGATGAAGGGCCAGGGCGCGCAGATCGCGCTGATGAACCCGGGCGGCAACCGCGCCGACCTGACGTTCGCGCCGTCCGGCGCCGAGGGCGAGGGCGTCGTCACCTACGGCGAGGCGTTCGCGGTGCAGCCGTTCAGCAACGTCCTCGGCGTCACGACGCTGACGGGCGCGCAGCTCGACGCGCTGCTGGAGCAACAGTGGACGAGCGCAGGCGAGAAGATCCTCCAGCCGTCGGCGTCGCTGCGCTTCACCATCGACCGCTCCCGCCCGGTCGGCGACCGCGTCTCGGCCATCACGGTCGACGGCGCGCCGGTCGACCCGGCGGCGAGCTACAAGGTGGCGGCGAACAACTTCCTGCTCGGCGGCGGTGACGGCTTCACGACGTTCACCCAGGGCACCGGCCAGGTGCTCGGCCCGATCGACCTGGACGCGCTCGTCGCCTACTTCGGGACGGCGTCCCCGGTCGCGCCCCCGGCGCTGAACCGCATCTCCGGCCAGTAACCACGGAAAAAGGGCCGCCCCGGGAGATCCGGGGCGGCCCTTGACGTTCCGGTCAGGCGCCGAACAGGTGGACGACCCAGTAGACGATCGCGGCGACCAGCGCCGCCGCCGGCATCGTCAGCACCCACGCCGTCAGGATGTTGCCCGCGACGCCCCAGCGCACGGCCGAGAAGCGCTTGGTCGCGCCCGCGCCCATGATCGCCGAGGTGATCGTGTGGGTGGTGGAGATCGGGGCGTGCCAGATGTAGGCCGCCGCGTACAGCACGACCGACGCGGTCGCCTCGGCCGCGAAGCCCTTGGGCGGGTCGAGTTCGATGACCTTGCGGCCCAGCGTCCGCATGATGCGCCAGCCGCCCGCGTACGTACCGGCGGCGAGCGCGCCCGCGCAGGCCAGGATGACCCACAGCGGCACCGAGTCGCCGTCCGCGTGGCCCGTCGTGACGAGCGCCAGGACGATGATGCCCATCGTCTTCTGCGCGTCCTGGAGACCGTGGCCGAGCGCCATCGACGCCGCCGACAGCGACTGCGCGATGCGGAACCGGCGGCCCACCCGGGCCGGGTTGGCGCGGCGGAAGATCCACAGCAGCGCGACCATGAAGAAGTACGCCAGGAAGAACCCGACGACGGGCGAGACCACCATCGGGATCGCGACCTTCTCGCCGACCGTGCTCCAGCTCACCGACGACGCCGAGGCCAGGCCCGCGCCGACGATGCCGCCGATGAGGGCGTGCGAGGACGACGACGGCAGCCCGAAGAACCACGTGATCATGTTCCAGGTGATCGCGCCGAGCACGCCCGCCGCGACGACCGTGAGGCCGTGCAGCCCGGACGGCGGCGTGATCACGTCGCTGACCGTCTTGGCCACCTGGACGCCGAGCAGCGCGCCGACGAGGTTCATCACGGCGGCCATGATCAACGCCGCTCTCGGTGTCAGCGCCCGTGTCGAGACCGAGGTCGCGATGGCGTTCGCCGCGTCGTGGAAGCCGTTGGTGTAGTCGAACACCAGCGCCACGACGATGACGAGCACCAGCACCGCCATCTGCGCGTCGGTGCGCAGCCCGACCGCGCCCATCGCGATGATCAGCAGGATGCTGACCGGCAGCAGCAGCCAGAACTTGTCCGGCCCGCGCCGGGCCTGTTCGGCCAGCGGCGGGGGCGGCGGCTGCGCGGGAGGCGGCGGCGGATCGACCGTGACGCCCGGCCCGTCGGACACGCTCACGACTCCTTGACCGCGATCGTCTCGACGGTGTTGGCGACGTGCTCGAACGCGTCGGCCGCGTCCTCCAGCCGGTCGATGATCTCCTTGAGCTTGAGCACCATCAGCGTGTCGTACTCACCGCTGAACAGGTGCGCGAGCAGCTTCCGGTAGACCTGGTCACCCTGGTTCTCCAGGCGGTTGATCTCGATCCAGTACTCGTTCAGCTCCTTCATCGAGCGCAGCTTCGGCATCGCCTCGGCGGTCAGCTCGGCGGCGCGCTCCAGGACCTCGACCATGTGGACGATGCCCTTCGGGAACTCGTCGATCTTGTAGAGGACGACCAGGTCGGCCGCCTCCTCCATCTCGTCCATGACGTCGTCGATGGTGGAGGCGAGGCGGTAGATGTCCTCGCGGTCGAACGGCGTGATGAACGTTTCGTTCAGCCGCCGCATGATCGCGTGGGTCGCCTCGTCGCCCGCGTGTTCGCAGGCGCGCATCTTCTCGGCGATGGCCGGCCGATCGGCGCCATCACTGATGAGCTCCACGAGCAGCCTGGCGCCGGTGACCAGGTTGTTCGCCGAGTCGGCGAACATGTCGTAGAAGCTGTCCTCACGCGGCGTGAGACGCAAGCGCACGTCGTTCTCCTGAAGTGCCGGAACGGTCCGCAGAGGATCGTAGGCGCAACCAGCCGTAAAAGTAACCTTCGTCCCGAGTTCGGCTGTCGGCACCCGCCCCCTCACCTAGAAGGTTGCCCTAGATCATGTCGCGCACACGCCCGTACACGCACGGATGAAGCGCCTCTTCCGGGCTTCCCGCCGCCGAAACCCGCGACTGCGGAGCGTGAGAGTCCCGGCCGCGTGACTCTGCTCACAAGCAGGACGGGTGGGGCGTCACGCCACAGGTTGGACGCGATTGCGTGACGGAACGGCCGCGACGGCGCGGCGGCGAGGCCCGCAGCCGGGCTATGACATGGGAAGAGGCCCCGCGCCGGTCGTCCCGGCGCGGGGCCTCTCCCTACGTTCTCAGTCCTGCCGCGTCAGCTCACGGCGACCGCCATCGGAGTCCACTCCCAGGGCCGAGTCGATCTCGGCGAGGGTCAGCGGCTCCTCCGCCGTCGCCACGGCGCTGAGCAAACCCGCGAAGAGTTCGATCTCGTCCAGTGCGACACTGTCCTGGACGCGCAGATCGAGATTCTGCCCGCGCATGCGTCCACCTCCAGGTCCATCCCGCGTCGCGGGATTGAACTGCACCCACTGCCCTGTGTCAGGCTACGCGTCATCCCGCGCCGGGCACATGACCCAAGAGGGCCATTCGGGAACCACCCACCGCCATGATCCCCACGAACCAGTCATCCGGCACCTTCGCAGGTCAGGGCAGGTCCTCGGCGGTCAGCCGGGCGACCGTCGCGGCGTTGACGTCGGCGCGCGCGAGCCGCGCCGCCTGCCGCGCCACCGTCTGCTCGAACAGGGCGCGGACCGTGCGGGCGAACCCGAACGACGGGTCGTCGCGCAGCCGCTCGAACCGGGTCAGCAGCTCGACGCGCAGCTCCTCGTCCAGCACGTACAGGTCGCGGTCGGCGTAGCTCTGGAAGAGGCGGACCAGCTCCCGGTCGCCCATCCCCTCGAACTCCACGATCTCCCCGAACTCGCCCCGGAACACCGGGTTCCCGGCCAGGAACCCCTCCATCTCCCGGCGCGGGCCCGCACAGACCACCATGAGCCGGGCGCCGCGCGCGGCCATCGCGGCCCGCAACTCGTCCACGACGGCCGGGACGCGGTCGAGCCGCTCGGCGTCCTGGATGACCAGCACGCCGCCGAGCGCCTGCTCGACCATCGCCGCGACGCGTCCCTGCGTGTCGATGCGGTCGCGCCCGGCCAGGTGCATCGGGCGGCACTCCACCACGTGCCCCGAGTCGAGCAGGCCGAGCGCCGCGTACACGCCGCCGAGCAGGCCCGCGACCGTCGTCTTGCCCGACCCGGCCGGGCCCGTGAAGATCAGGTGCAGCGGGTCCTTGCCGCCGACGCCGTGCCGCAGCCGGTCGGCGGTCTCCTGCGCCGTCGCGGCCAGCCGCCGGACCGTCGCCTTCACCTCGTCCAGGCCGGTCAGCGTGTCGAGCTGGGCGAGATGCCCGTCGATGTCGCCGGGCGGGCGCAGCGCGGGCTCGATGCTCTCCGCGACGCCCGCGAGGTCGGCGGCGCCGAGCACCAGCCGGTCGCGCGAGGCGCCCGCGCGCTCCAGGTGCCTGCGGCACGCCTGGTCGAGATAGGACTCCACGAGCCGCGCGCCGACCAGGTCGCCGGGGCCGCGCAGCCGGTCCAGGTCGGTGCTCGCGGTCTCCAGCGCGTCCGAGCCGACGGTGACGCGACGCTCGTCGGCCAGCAGGTGCAGCAGCACCATGCGGTTCTCCACGCCGGAGAAGTCGGGCAGCCGGTAGACCTGGAACGCGTCGGCCAGCCGGGGGTGCTCGTCGCGCAGCCGCTGGAACGCCGACGGGTCGCAGGTGGCGACGAGCGGCGTGGACGTCGCCGGGCTGCGCCGCGCGCGGCGGATCTCCGCCGCGACGGCCGCCGGGTCGGGCGCGGCGGTGACGACCTCGTCCAGGTCCTCGAAGAGGATCGCCGGGCCGTCGCTGGTGAGCAGGGCCGCGACGCGGTCGGGCGGCGCGCCCCGGACGTCGCCGGGTTCGTGCGCCCGCAGCGCGCCGTCGCCGTGGCCCGCGTCGGCCATGGTCAGCGCGATCAGCCGCGCCAGCCGCCGCTGGCCCGTGTGCGGCGACCCGACGAGCAGCACGCTCGGCACGCCGTTGCGGACGCCGGGACGGCCGTCGACGCGGGTCTCCTCGGCGGCGTCCAGCGCGTTCCACAGCGTGATCTGCTCGCGGACGTCGTCGAGCAGGCCGCCCGCGTCCAGCGGGCCGGACACGAAGCCGATGCCGAAGCGCTCCAGCACGCGGCGGTCGCTGCGGTCCTGCGGGGGCGGGATCTCCTCGACGGGACGGGCGGGGGCCGGGGTGTCCTCCAGGAAGCCGAAGTCGCCGATCATCGTCTCGGACATGACGCGCGTACCGGGCGGCGGCGGAGGCTTGGGCGCCTCGGGCTCGGGGGTGCCGACGCGGGTCGCGGGGGCCGGCGGCGTCGCGGCCCGCCGGCCGGGGTCGACCCGGGTGCCCTCGAAGACGGCGGCCTCGTCCAGCGAGGTGCGCGGCGCCGGGGCGACGACGGGCTCGGCGGGCGGCTGCGGCGAAGCGACGGGCGGCTGCGCGTTCTGCGGCTGCGCCTGCTGGGGCTGGGGCTGCGCGGGCTGGGGCGGCTGCGCGGAGCCGAAGCCGAGCGCCGTGTACGGCGGCGCGATGTCCACCGGCGCCTCGGGCGGCGCCGCGTCCGGCGCGCTCGCGCCCCATCCCTGCGGTGCGGCGGACGGGCGGGCGGGCTCGTCCTGCGGGCTCTCCGCGGGAGGCTGCACGAACGGCCGCTCCTGCCCGGGCCGCGCCCCCGGCGCCTGCGGCGTGCCCGGCGCGAACCCGGGCTGCGAGCGGGCGCTGTGCGGCGGCGGCTGCGGCGACGCGGCGGGCGTGCCCGTGGAGGTGCGCGACGCGGCGCGGGCCCGGTCGCGGCCGATGATGTTCGCGATGATCGCCGTCGGCACCGGGAAGCCGCGCGGCCGGGCGGGCATCCCGACCAGCCGGCACCAGGCCAGGTCGAGTTCGTAGACGGCCGCCAGCAGCGTCTCCTCGGCGTCCCGGCCCGCCCGGCGGACGGCGCCGCGCAGCGGCTCGGCCAGGCTCAGCTCGTCCGGCCAGAGACGGCGCAGCGGATGCCCTGTCTGGTGCAGCGCCGCCTGCACCGTGTACCGGACCTCGGGGTCGAGCCAGGGCACGATGCCGGAGGCCATCTCGTCGCGCACGACCGAGAGGTCGGCCGCGAGCAGCGCCGCCGCGACGAGCCGGGGCTCAATGAACGCCGCGTCGTCCGGGTCGCCCGCGAGCGGCACCAGCGTCTCGGCCAGCGAGTAGAACGCGTGCCGGAAGTTGTCGCCCGGGGAGCTCTCGTTGCGCAGCGACGGCACCAGGTGCGGCGGGCAGCGCGTCAGCCACTGCTGCACGATCGCCGGATCACCGTAGGGCAGCGCGCCGTAGTCGACCGTCGGGTTGCCGATCGTCGAGCCGAGGATCTCCAGCAGCGCGTCGGCGCGGACCTGGAAGCGGGCGTCCTCCCGCAACGCGGACGCGGCGGCCCACATCGTCCGCAGCACGACGACGGCCGCGTCCACCCGGCCCGCCCGCAGCCGCTCGGCGTACAGCGCGACGAGCGACTCCAGCGGCGGCGGGGTGAGCCAGCGCGGGCCGTCCACGGCCGGAAGCGGACGCGCCCGGTACGGCGACCACAGGTCGAGCATCTGGGCGTCGAGGCGGGCGTCGAACGCGGGCGCGCCCGCGCACCACAGCAGCACGCCCCAGGCGACGACGACCGTGGACGGCACGTGCTGCGCGAACTCGGCGTTCCAGTGCGGGTACTCCTCGGCGGGCAGCGCCGCGGCCAGTTCGAGCGTCGCCCGCACCCGCATCGCCAGGTCGGACGAGAAGCCCGTGCCGATGAACGGCTTGAGCGGCGGCGCCTCGTAGGAGAAGTCGGGCCCGGCGGGGACGACGTGCGCGGGGAGCTGCGGCGTCTGGCCGAGGCCCTGGCCGGGCCGGGCGCTGGACCGCACGGCGGGCGAACTCGGCGGCGGGCACAGGTACCACTGGCCGTCGGACGGATGCAGCCGGTACCACCGCGCCCACGCCCCGAACAGCCACCACGAGCCGTCGGGCAGCGCGAGGACACGCCCCGCGATGGCGTGCTGGCGCTGCTGCGGCGCCGCACCCGGCCACCACTGCGCGCCCACCATCGCCCGCGTGTCCCGCTCGGCCGCCGTGAACGGATCGTGCCCCGCAGGGGGGCCTGGCGGCTGAGCACTGCCATAGCCCTGTCCCCACACCACGGTCGCTAGCTTAGTCAGACGACGCGCCGGTCCGTCTCGGTCAGCCCCGCTGCTGCCAGTCGGCGCTGGCGTGCTTGCGGGCCTTCTCGACGTAGACCTTCGGCGTGAACTCCAGCACCGCGCGGTCGTTGTCGTTGAGTTCGCGGACGACCTTGGCCGGGGCGCCCGCGACCAGCACGCCGGACGGGAATCGCTTGCCCGGCGTGACCAGCGCGCCCGCGGCGACGAGCGTCCCGGCGCCGATGCGGGCGCCGTTCAGCACGATCGCGCCGATGCCGATCAGCGCGCCCTCCTCGACGTGCGCGCCGTGCACCATCGCCTTGTGGCCGAGGCTGACGCGGTCCTCCACGACGGCCGGGACGCCCGGGTCGGCGTGCAGGCAGCACAGGTCCTGGACGTTGACCTCGTCGCCGACGACGATCTCGGCGTCGTCGCCGCGCAGCACCGATCCGTACCAGACGTTCGTCAACCGGCCGAGCCGGACGTTCCCGACGACGACGGCGCCCGGCGCGATCCACGCCTCCGGGTGGATGTCCGGCACGTCCGCTTCAAGTGACCCCACATAGCTCATGGCGCCGATGGTAGATCCCCGTGCGCGGACACTCCGCGACGCGGGTCGCACACGCGGATTCGGCGGAGATTCGATAGTTTGTGGACCCGCCCTCGATGAAGTAACGGCAGCAAGAACGGCGATCCGGTTGCGCGAATGGGTCGGACCGGACAAGAGTCGAAGGTGCCGTTCCCTCCCGTGGCGAAACGGGGCGGCGAGGCCCGCACACCGACCCTGACGGGGTGATCGTCATCCCCGCCACACGACCCCGAGGCATCATGAGCAACGAAGCCGAGATCCTGCCGAACCTCCAGATGGAGGAGAACTTCGAGATCGTCATGCGCGGCTACAACCGCCGCCATGTCGACGAGTACATCGCCCGGTGCCAGAGCAAGCTGCGCGAGCAGGAGGCGCGGCTCGCGCGGGCCCTCAGCGAGGTCGAGCACATCCGCCGGGAGATGGCGGAGGTCCGCGAGGCCCGCAAGCCCACCGGCGACGACCTGTCCGACCGGCTCAAGCAGATCATCAACCTGGCCGAGGACGAGGCCCGCGACAAGGTCTCCCAGGCCCAGTCCCGCGGCGAGCAGATCCGCAAGGACGCCGAGTCCGAGTCGCAGCGGATCGTCGCCGAGGCGCGCGACCACGCCGAGCGCGACGTCGCCCAGGCCAAGGAGAAGTCCGAGCACATCCTGGAGGCGGCCCGCTCGGAGTCCGAGAGCGTGCTGTCGTCCGCCAAGCAGGACGCCGAGCAGACCGTCACCACCGCCCGGCTCGAGGCCGAGCGCACGCTGACGTCCGCCGAGCGCCGCGCGGGCGTCATCAACGAGGGCGCGACGCAGCGGCTCACGCAGCTCACCCGCAACCACACGCAGGCGCTCCAGCGGCTCACCGAGATCAGCGAGACGCTGCACCGGCTGCTGACCGTCGAGAACGAGGCGGGGCCGCTGGAGAAGATGGTGGACGACGCGGTCAAGCAGCCCGTCCCGGCGGCCGCGCGCAAGCCGCAGCCGTCCGCGCCCGCAGCGCCCTCGGCTCCGTCGGCTCCGCCCGCGTCGCCGGCGCCGTCGGCGCCCTCGGCGCCGTTGGCGTCCAAGCCCGCCGTGGCCGCCGCGCCGACGCCGCGTCCGGTCACCGCGCCCGCCGGGCCGTCCGTCATCGAGGGGACCGTCACCGACGCGCCCGTCCAGCAGCAGGCCAAGGCGCCCGCCCGGCCCGACGCCGACGACGTCCCGCCGCACCGGCCGTCCGACAACTGACGCGTCTCGCGGGGGTCCGGCGCCCGTACCGGGCCCCCGCGCGGCGTGCCTAGGATCGGTGCCATGGCGAAGGCACGCGGGACGGTGCGTCCCATCCGATTCCTGGGCGATCCGGGACTGCGCACGGCGTGCGACCCCGTCCGGACGTTCGACGCCGCGCTCGACCGGCTCATCGACGACATGTTCGCCTCGATGTACGCGGCGGAGGGCGCGGGCCTGGCCGCCAACCAGATCGGCACGGCGCTGCGCGTCTTCGTCTACGACTGCGCCGACGACCGGGGACGCCGCCACGTCGGGCACGTCGTGAACCCGACGCTGGAGCTGGCCGACGGCGACCTGCTCACCGAGCCCGAGGGCTGCCTGTCGGTGCCCCGGCTCCGCTTCCCGACGCCGCGTTTCGCGCACGCCGTCGTGTCCGGCGTCGACCGCCGCGGCAAGACCGTGCGCGTCGAGGGCACCGGCTACTTCGCCCGCTGCCTGCAACACGAGTGCGGCCATCTCGACGGCGGCGTCTACATCGACACGCTCTCCGGCGACGCCCGCCGCGACGCGATGCGCGCCATCCGCGCCGCCCGCGCCTGACGGGTCAGTCCCAGCGGGACGAACGCTGCCGCTTGACGTCCGAGCGGCGCTTCTTGTCGGCCAGGCGGCGTTCGTTGAGGCCGCGCGGGATCTTCTTCGGGATGCGCTTCTTGGGCGGCGGCGCGAGCGCGTCGCCGAGGACGCGGGCGAGGCGTTCGCGGGCGGCGTCCCGGTTGCGCTGCTGCGAGCGGAACTCCTCGGCGCGGATCGTCAGGACGCCCCGGACGAGCCGGTTCTCCAGCCGTCGCAGGGCGCGTTCGCGCAGCGGGTCGGGCAGGGACGGCGAGTTCGCGACGTCGAAGGAGAGTTCGGCGGCGGTGGCGCTGGTGTTGACGTGCTGCCCGCCCGGACCCGACGAGCGCGAGAAACGCCAGCTCAGCTCGGCCTCGGGGATCGAGACGGAGCCGCGGACGTGGATCTGGTCGGACATGCTCTGATTATCCCCACCGGGAGCGGAGCATGTCGTCCGGTTTTCCGCTGGCACGACTGCAAGTACTTACTTACAATCGTGACCCATGACCGGCCTCTTCCACGACGACGACCTCATCCGCACCGTGGGCCGCGAGGGCCTGCTGATCGCCGCCGGCGGCGCCGCGTCCCTCCTCCAGACGGCCCACCCGCAGATCGCCCAGGGCGTCCACGACCACAGCTACACCGCCGACGACCCCGCCCGCCGCCTGCGCAACACGATGGGCTGGCTCTACACGGTCCAGTTCGGCACCCGCGACGAGGCCGAGCGCCTCAGCGCCCTCGTCCGCCGGGGCCACGACTCCGTCACCGGACCCGGCTACCGCGCCGACGACCCCGAACTCCAGGTCTGGGTCGCGGCGACCCTTTTCGCCGTCGCCGTCCAGTTCCACCAGCTCGTCTTCCGGCACGCCTTCGCGCGGCCGGAGCTGGAGGCGTTCTACGCCCAGTCGAAGGTCTACGCGACGATCCTCGGCTGCCCCGAATCCCGCCTACCGGCCACGTACTTGGACTTCCGCGCGTACTACGCCGGGATGCTCCGCACGCTGCGGCTGTCGCCCGCGTCCCACGCGGTGGCCCGCCAGGTCCTCTACCCGACGGCGCCCGGCAGCGCTCCCCGCCCGGCCCTCGCCGCGGTCCGGCTGCTGACGACCGGCCTCATGCCCGCACCCATCCGCGCGCAGTACGGCTGGTCCTGGACGCCCGCCCGGCAGCGCCGGTTCCGTCTGCTGACGTCGGCCCTCGCCGCGACGTATCCCCGGCTGCCGCTGCACGTCCGGACGTCCCCGCGCGACCGCTACCTGGCCTCCACCCGCCGCATGCTGGCCCGGCTCCCCGCCCCTCGCTGAGCGAACCGGACACAGGGGACACGGCCGCGCGCCCCGTGGGGACGGGGCACGCGACCGTGCTTCCCATGCCGGGTCGTGCGGAGCCCGGCCCGGCTCCGCACGCCCTCATCACCGGTGGTGGTCCGCTCGTCCGCCCGCTCCCCCCGGAGCCGTGACCGCGCGGTACCACCGATGACGTCTCTGGTCGCCCGAACATGCGTGCGGCGTCGTCCGCCGGGATGGCGAAGCCGACGCCGACGCCGCCCCGGCGCACCCGGTGCCGGCGACCGGGCTCGTCCGGAAGGCGAACCGTGGCCCGAGATTCATGCGGCGTGCTCCTCCCAGGCCACGGGGACGTTGGACAGGACGCCCCTCCCGCGACCTCACGGCCCGGGAGGCGCCCTGTGTCCACCACCCCACCCCACCCACCTGAAAGAAACCTGAACGCCCGCACAACCTTCCCCGAGAGCCCCACGCCCAGGACCCCGCAACCGTTATCCACAGGCCAAGGCCGAAGCCTCCCTGCAAGCCCCCAACGCGAAAGAATGAAATCAAGGGGGTCCCCAGACGGGTTGCGAACCCCTTCTTCGTGCTGCCTCCGAGCCAGGTGAAAAAAGTTATCCACAGGCCCGGGTTCCGGATTTCGCAAGGGTGCTCGGAGGAGCAGGATCGGGGGTGCCGGACGCGGGAGTGTCCGGGGCAGGCGTCGGCGGGGAGGGGTCCGGGCATGTTGCAGGAGATGTTCAGCTTTCTTTCAGGCAGAGGTGGCAGCCTCGGCGCGAACGGGGTGAGGGGGAAGGCGTGGCCGATACGACGGGCGCGGGCATGGGCGACGGGCGTGCTGCGGAGGCGCGGCTCCTCGTCGTCGAGGACGAGCCCAACATCCGCGAGCTGCTCGCGGGCAGCCTGCGCTTCACCGGCTTCGACGTGCTCACCGCCACCAACGGCGCCGACGCCGTCCAGGCGGCCCGCCGGCACCGGCCCGACCTCATCGTCCTCGACGTCATGCTGCCCGACATCGACGGCTTCGACGTCGCGCGGCGGCTCCGCTCCGGCGGCGACCACACGCCGGTCCTGTTCCTCACCGCCCGCGACGCCGTCCAGGACCGCATCAAGGGCCTCACGATCGGCGGCGACGACTACGTCACCAAGCCGTTCAGCCTCGAAGAGGTCATCGCCCGCATCCGCGCCGTGCTGCGGCGCTTCCGCGGCGGCTCCACCGAGCCCACGCCCCGCATGGTCTTCGCCGACATCGAACTCGACGAAGACTCGCACGAGGTCTGGCGCGGCGGTTCGGTCATCCAGCTCTCCCCCACCGAGTTCAAGCTGCTGCGGTACTTCATGGCCAACGCCGGACGCGTCCTGTCCAAGGCGCAGATCCTCGATCACGTCTGGAACTACGACTTCCAGGGCGACGCCGGCATCGTCGAGTCCTACGTCTCGGCGTTGCGGCGCAAGGTCGACAACGTCGAGCCGCGGCTCATCCACACCCTGCGCGGCGTCGGTTACGTCCTGCGCGAGCCCCCGGCCGGATGAGCCTGCGCGGCCTCGCCGGGCGCACCTCGCTGCGGGTGCGGCTGATCGCCGGCGTCCTCGTCCTGGTGACGCTCGGGCTCACGCTCATGGGGTCGGCGGGCGCGGGAGTCCTGCGCACCTACCTCGTGGGCCGTGCCGACGCCACCCTGCACGACACGGTGCCGCGCGCGGCCAAGCAGGTCGTCCCGCAGCTCGGCACGCAGGACGACCGCGTCTACGTGAACCTGCCGAGCGAGATGTACGTGCAGGTGCACAGCCCCGGCGGGCGGCTCCGCACCGGCGATCCGCCGCCGTTCAACACGCCGGGCCGCCCGGTGCTGAGCGACGCCGAGGTCCGCCGCGCGGCCGAGCCCTTCACCGTGTCGGGCACGGCCGGAAACCCGTGGCGGGCGCTGGCCGAGCCCCTGCCGGACGGCAGCGTCCTGGTCCTCGCGATGAGCCTGGAGGAGGTGGAGCGAACGGTCGGGCGGCTGATCGGCATCGACGTCATCGTCGGGCTGCTCGTGGTCGTGGCGATCACCGTCCTCGGCGTGTGGGTGGTGGGCGCGAGCCTGCGTCCGCTCCGCGAGATCGAGGGGACGGCGGGCGCCATCGCGGCGGGCGACCTGTCGCGCCGCGTCCCCGACACCGATCCGCGCACGGAGGTGGGCAGGCTCGGCTACGCCCTGAACGGCATGCTGAGCCAGATCGAGGCGGCGTTCGAGGCGCGCGCGGTGTCGGAGGCGTCGGCGCGCCGGTCGGAGGAGCGGATGCGCCGGTTCGTCGCCGACGCGGGCCATGAGCTGCGCACCCCGCTGACCGCGATCCGCGGCTTCGCCGAGCTGTACCGGCAGGGCGCGGCGTCCTCTCCGGAGGAGGTCGCCCGGCTGCTGGGCCGCATCGAGGAGACGGCCGCGCGGATGGGCCTGCTCGTCGAGGACCTGCTGCTGCTGGCCCGGCTCGATCGGCAGCGGCCGATCGAGCTGCGCCCGGTCGACCTGCTGGCGGTCGCGGCCGACTCGGTCCGCGAGGCCCGCGTCGTCGCGCCGGACCGTTCGATCGACCTGTCGGTGGACGGCAGCACGGCCTACGGCGTCCTCGGTGACGAACCGCGCCTCCGCCAGGTCCTCGGCAACCTGCTGGCCAACGCGATCACCCACACGCCCGACGACACGGGAATCGAGGTGCGGCTCCGGCCCGGCTCCCTGAACGGCGTTCCCGCAGCGGTCTGCGAGGTCACCGACGAGGGCCCCGGCCTCCATCCCGACCAGCGCGACCGCGTCTTCGAGCGCTTCTACCGCGCCGACCCGTCCCGCAGCCCCGAGAACGGCGACACCGGCACCGGCCTCGGCCTGTCCATCGTCGCGGCCCTGGTGGCCGCCCACCACGGCCGCGTAGAAGTCGACTCGACCCCGGGCGAGGGCGCCACCTTCCGCGTCCTCCTCCCCCTCGACTGACCCACCGCGACGCGGCTGAGCACCAAGGAACGCCGCGACGCGGACACCGACGACCCCGGGGCATCGGCCGACCGTCACGAAGGAACACCTCGGGCGGCCCGTGAACGGGCCACAAGCACGGCGTCCCGCACGCGGGCATCGCCTGCCGGGGCGGTCACCGTCAACCAGACGCGTCAGCGCCCAGGAGGCGAAAGACAACGTGGCGCGACTCCCCCGCCGACGGGAAAGGCCACCGCGCGACAGCGGGCGCGACGAACGCCCCCATAACTCGGCCGCACAACCACCCGCCCGGCACCGAGCAACGCGCAACGAGACCGAGCAACGCGCAACGAGCGGGCAAACACGGGCGCCAAGCGACGAGAGGCGAGTACACCCGTCGTGCACCGGGCGGCGGGCAGTGAATGCGGCCGCCGCGCGGCGGGCGGCGAATGCGCGCGTCGGACACCGGGCGACAGACGCCGGACGCGGGCACGGGACGCGGGCACCGGAGCTGGGCGCTGGAGCTGGGCGCTGAAGCCGGGCGGCAGGCGGCGGATTAGGGCGGCGGATTAGGGCGGCGGATTAGGGCGGCGGACGCGGAGCGACGGTCTACGGACGCCGGGGCGGCGAGCGGCGGGCGGCGGGCGGCGGACCGAGTACCGGGCGCGGGTGGCGGACCGAGCGGCGGGTGCGGGTGGGGTGGGGGGGAATGGTGAAGCCCCCGTTCTGGGGGACGGGGGCTTCGGGGAGGGTTAGCTGTTGTATTCGATGAAGGGGACGCGTTTTTGGCCCGTGGAGGTGGTGCCGACGCTGGCGATGCCGGTGGTGCCGGGGCGGGGGTCGGCGTCCGCGATCGTTACCGTGCCGGTGCGGGCCGGGCCGGAGACGGTCGTCCAGGTGCTGCCGTTGTAGTGGTGGTACGTCGACTTGCCCGCGGACGCGGCGGGCGTCACGATCGCGCCGCCCTTGCCGTCGGACGCCAGGCCGATCGGGATGGCCGTGCCGGGGGTGTTGACGGTCTTCCACGCCTTGCCGTCGTAGCGGAGCAGCGCGTTGGTCGTCTGCGCGTTCTGCCGGGCGCGGAGCACGTACACGTTCGTGGGCGAGACGGCGACGATGCGGGTGAGCACGGCGCGGGTCGCCGGGACGCCCATCGCGCCCGGCACCGGGATCTGCTTCCACGCCGTGCCGTTGAAGTGCAGCACGATGCCGGTGACGGTGCTGCCGTTCGTGGTCGTGCCCGCGATCCACACGTCGTTCTTGGCGCGCACGTCCACCGCGACGATCGACGTGGACGCGGGCAGCGTCGGCTTGGCGTCCACCCAGGCCGTGCCGCTCCAGCGCAGCACCGACGCGGGCCCGCCCGAGCCGACGTCGACGCCGGAGACGGAGTAGGCGGTGCCGTCGGGCGCGGCGGCGACCTGCGTCGGCAGCCCGACCATCGGGTAGCTCACCGAGGCCCACTTGGTGCCGTTCCAGTAGATCGCGGCGGGCCCGGTGAGGCTGTACCCGACGACCCACGCACGGCCGGCGCTCGCGACGGCCACGTCCGACGGGACGAACCCGATCGGGCTGTTCTGCGCGACCCACGCCGAGCCGTTCCAGCGGACGAGGTGCGCCTTCGGTGACCAGAGGGCGCCGCTCGACCCGACCGCCAGACCGGCGTTCTTGTCCGCGAAGTCGACCCGGTCGAGGCTGCCGTCGTAGTTCAGCGCCGTGCTGGCGATGTTGCGCCAGCTCGCCGCGGAGGCGGGGGGCGCGGCGAGCACCCCGGCGCCGAGCGCGAGGGCCGTCGTCCCGGCCAGCACCGCGTTCCTTCTCATATGTCGTCTCCCAAGATCCGATCCCGACGGCACCAAAGAGTACGGGATGACTTACCGCACGGTAAGAGGGAGCTTCCAGGACAGCGGAACGCCCGGAGGCACGCGGCCTCCGGGCGTTCCACGGGGTGGTCCTACTCGCCCTTCCAGACGGGCTTGCGCTTCTCCGCGAAGGCGGCGGGGCCCTCCATCGCGTCGGCGGAGCCGAAGACGGGCATGACGATGTCGCCCTGCTTCGCCCACGCCTCGTCGGACGACCAGTCGGCCGACTCCACGATGATCTTCTTGGTGGCCGCGAGCGCCAGCGGCGCGTTCTCGGCGACCTTGAGGGCCAGTTCCTTCGCCGCGGCGAGCGCGCCGCCGGCGTCGGTGAGCCGGTTGACGAAGCCCAGCTCGGCCATCCGCTCGGCCGGGTACTTCTCGCCGGTCAGCGCGACTTCCATGGCGATGTGGTACGGGATGCGCTGCGGCAGCCGCAGCAGCCCGCCCCCGGCGGCGACGAGGCCGCGCTTGGGCTCGGGCAGCCCGAACAGCGCCTCGCGCGACGCCACGACCATGTCGCACGCCAGCGCGACCTCGCAGCCACCGGCGAGCGCGTAGCCCTCGACGGCCGCGATGAGCGGCTTGGCGGACGGGCGCTCGACGATCCCGGCGAACCCGCGGCCCTCGATGATCGGGTTGTCGCCCGTCAGGAAGCCCTTGAGGTCCATGCCGGCGCAGAACGTGCCGCCGGCGCCGGTGAGGACGCCGATGGACAGGTCCTTGCGGGAGTCCAGCTCGTCCATCGCCGCCGCGATCCCCTGGGCCACCGCGCCGTTGACGGCGTTGCGGGCCTCGGGCCGGTTGATCGTGATGACGAGGACGGCGCCGTCTTCCTCGGTGAGAACAGCGTCGGACATTCAGTTCCTCACTTCGGCTGGAAGCGGATGCCGCCGTCGAACCGGACGGTCTCGCCGTTCATGTAGTCGTTCTCGATGAGCGACTTGACCAGGTGCGCGAACTCGGACGCCTTGCCCATGCGCTTGGGGAACGGCACCGGCGCGGCCAGCTTGGCCTTGAACTCCTCGGCGGCCTCGCCCTCACCGTAGATGGGGGTGTCGATGATGCCGGGGCAGACGGTGTTGACGCGGACGCCGATGGCGGCCAGGTCGCGCGCGGCCGGCAGGGTCATGCCGACGATGCCGCCCTTGGACGCGGAGTAGGCGATCTGCCCGGTCTGGCCTTCGAGGGCCGCGACGGACGCGGTGTTGATGACGACGCCGCGCAGGCCGTCGGCGTCGGCGGGCTCGGTCTGGCCGATGGCCGCGGCGCCGATGCGCAGGAGGTTGAAGGTGCCGATCAGGTTGATCTGCACGACCTTCTCGAAGGTCGCCAGGTCGTGCGGGGTGCCGTCGCGGCCGACGGTGCGGGACGCCCAGCCGATGCCGGCGCTGTTGACGACGACGCGCAGCGGCACGCCGGTGTCGACGGCGGCCTGGACGGCGGCCTGCACCTGCGTCTCGTCGGAGACGTCGGTCTTGACGAACACGCCGCCGATCTCGTCGGCGAGGGCCTTGCCCTTGTCCTCGTTGAGGTCGGCGACGACTACCTTGGCGCCGTCTGCGGCGAGGGCGCGGGCGGTGGCCTCGCCGAGGCCGCTCGCACCACCGGAGACGACGGCGGAAACTCCGTTCAGGTCCATAAGCAGCACCTTACGTCAGGGACCGAATGTGGTTCGGGTGATGTTACCCACAAGTCACAATACGGGGATCGGCCGCCCTCGCCCGCACCCGGGTCGCCCTTCGCGCGCGGCGCACCATGACCTGCCCGAAACGTGCGCATTTTTCGGTTTTCCGGCAGGTCATCGTGCTCGTTCCGCACAGATCAGGGCGCCTTTCGGTAGGCGGCCGGCGGGGTGGGCGTCGTCCCGAAGCAGGTCGCGATCGGGTCCTCGATCGAGCACCACCCCGGCCTGCGCTTCGGCACGTACCCCCGCTCGACGCCGCGATTCGCGATGACCGACCGGTACGCGGCCACGCCCTCGGTCGGGCGGCGCCGCAGCGACGGGTCGGTCCGCACGTCGACGGTGTAGAGGCCGAAGCGGGCCCGGTAACCGCCCCACTCGTAGTTGTCGGTGAGGCTCCAGTGGTTGTAGCCCATGACCTTCACGCCCTCGGCCATCGCGCGCTGCACCCAGTAGAGGTGGTCGCGCAGGTGGTCGGCGCGGGTGTAGCCGTCCGCACGCGGCTTGCCGTCGTCGGTCGGCATGCCGTTCTCGACGATGTACAGCGGCAGGCGCGGCAGCCGCCGCTGGTAGTTCTTGAGGACGTAGTAGAGCCCCTCCGGCTCGGGGTCGATGCGCCAGAACTCGCCCGTCAGCGAGTGGACGGCGGTCGGGTTCTCCAGATTCGCCCCGTAGTAGTAGTCGACGCCGATGAAGTCGATCTTGTCGGTGATCTGGTTGAACAGCGCCGCGTCGAACAGCCCGTTCAGGACGCTGCCGTAGGCGACGTTGCTCGTCACCATCGCGCCCGGATCGACGCGGTGGATCATGTCGTAGGCGCTGCGGTGCGTCCGGCGCAGCGCCTCGCGCATGGTGGCGAACTGCCCGAGGTTCATCGGCCGGTACGTCAGCTCGCGGTAGAGGTACTGGCTCGCCTCGTTGAACGTCACCCACAGCACGCCCTGGCCCTTGTACCGCTCGACGAGGAACCGGGCGTTGCGCAGCCAGTCGTCGGACGTGCGCGGGTTGTCCCACGCGCCCTGGTCGGCGACCCAGCCGGGGTAGACCCAGTGGTCGAGCGTCAGCATGGGCCGCATCCCGGCCGCGCGGACGCGCCGGACGAGGTCGTCGTAGTAGGCCAGTTCGCGCGCGTCCCGCACCCCGCGCCGGGGTTCGACGCGCGCCCATTCGATCGAGGTGCGGAAGACGTTGACGCCGAGCCCGCGCGCCAGTTCGACGTCGCCGGGATAGCGGTGCCGGAAGTCGACGGAGGTTCCGTAGGGGTCTTTGATGCCGCCGGTGCCGCGCCGGGCGTACCGGGCCCAGTTGCTGTCCGGTGGGGACCCTTCGGACTGGAAGCCGCTGGTGGCGACGCCCCAGAGGAAGTTCGCGGGGAACCGGGCGACGGCGGGCGCCTGGGCGGCGGCGGGCGGCGCGACGAGTGCGGTGGCGAGCAGGAGCAGGACGGCGATGATCGCGGTGCGTGGCCGGGCGGTCATTTCGGGCCTCCCTCGGCGGGACTCCGGACGTGCCAGTGACTTGGATCACAAGTCCGGATGCGGCCGCTGTCAACCCCTCCGGCACCCTCGAACATCGAGCGAACCACACTTTCCCCGCCCCGGAATGTGGCGCGAACGACACATCGGGGGCGCGGGAAGGTCATCCTCAGACGCTTTGATCATGGGTCCGGTTCACCTCACCCACCGTCAATTCCGACAGAGGGGACACGGAACACGGGACGGGACGATCGAGCCGCCCGTGGTCCACATCACAGAAGAAGTGGCGAACCGTTCACACCGAACAGAATCCTTTTACGCAACGTAATCAGAAACGACGCATCACGGACCGGCCACGGGCGTCCACCCCGGTCAGTGAACACTTCGGCTCAGCCCGACGGCGCCGCGCCGAGCGGACCCCCGCACCGTCGACCACGCTCCGTGACGGCCCGCTCCCCGGCCCAACGCCGCCGGAAAACACTTCCGCACCCCCCGCCCGACGGTTTGCCACCATTTCGACTCCCGCTGTGATGCAGATCACAAACTGTCCTCGCGAACGCCGATAACCCCAGGCAGAACGGGGCAGGAAGCCACAGCGACCCGGCGCGACCCTCGTCCGCCCGTTCCCGCGATTTGCCAGATATCCCAGCCTCTGGCTACGTTCCTGGCGATCCATGCGGCACCCCCTGCCGCCCGGCGACGCAGCCGCGGCGGTGCCGCTGCGGGTCACAACAGAACAGCCCGACCGACGCGCGACCCGGCGTCAACGACCTCACGACCGCCGGAGCCTCGCCGTCACGCCGCGTCCGTGCGGACCCGAAGCACGGAGCCGGTCCGGCCCGCGCGCACCCGCCGTCCCCAGCCATGGACGGCTCGCCGCGCGCAGGTCTCCCGCAACCCGACCTCTCCGGGCAGCTCGCTGCCCGGAACCGGGCTGCGCCGGTAGGCATCGCCCGCGATAACAGGAGTCGTCCTGCATACCCCCGGTTTCCCCTCGATCGCCCGTGCCCGTAAGCCGTTCCTGCGCGTCGCCACCGTGACCACGGCCGCCGCGCTCGGCGCCGGAGTCCTGGTCGCGCCCCCGGCGCAGGCCGCCGCCCCGCAGGCGCCCACCGCCGTCGCGGCCGCCGCGAAGGTCTCCAAGGCACGCAAGGCCAAGCAGAAGCAGCGCGCCAACAAGGCCGTGAAGTACGCCTACGCGCAGATCGGCGACCCGTACCGCTACGGCGGCACCGGCCCCGGCCGCTGGGACTGCTCCGGCCTGGCGGGCGGGTCCTGGCGCAAGGCGGGCGTCAAGCTGCCGCGCACGACCCAGCAGATCTACCGCTCGGTCAAGCACAAGGTGTCCTGGAAGGGCGCCGTCAAGGGCGACCTGCTCTTCTTCTACGGCGGCAAGTCGCACATGGGCGTCTACGTCGGCAAGGGCTACATGATCCACGCGCCCAGCTCCGGCAAGCGCGTGAAGAAGGTCAAGCTGAACAGCTACTACAAGCGCAACTTCAGCGGCGCCGTCCGCCCCGGTTACTGACCGGACGGACGCCACACGGGCCCGGCAGCCACACGGCGGCCGGGCCCGTGGCCTGTCCGGGGCCCTAGAGCACCGGGTAGTCGGTGTAGCCGCGGTGGTCGCCGCCGTAGAACGTGGCCGGGTCGGCCTCGTTGTAGGGGCCTCCGGCGCGCAGCCGCGCGGGCAGGTCCGGGTTGGCGAGCCAGAGCGTCCCGAACGACACCGCGTCGGCGACGCCGTCGCGCAGCGCCTGCGCGCCCTCGTCGGGACGCGCGGCTCGCGTCGGCTCCTCCGGGTGCGGGTTGAGGACGAACGCGCCCGGCCACGCCGCGCGCAGCGTACGGATCAGCTCGCGGTTCCCCGACTCCACCACGTGCAGGTACGCCAGGCCGTACGGGGCGATCTCCCGGACGAGCGTCGTGTACTGCCCGGCCGTATCGCTCTCGGTGATGCCGTTGGCGGTCACCCCGGGAGAGATCTTCAGGCCGACGCGCTCGGCGCCGACCGCCCCGGCGACCGCCTCGACGAGTTCGCGCACGAACCGGACGCGGTGGCCCGCCGAACCCCCGTAGGCGTCGGTGCGGACGTTGCTGCCGTCCGCCAGGAACTGGTGGATGAGGTACCCGTTCGCGCCGTGCAGCTCGACGCCGTCGAACCCGGCCTCGATCGCGTTGCGGGCGGCCTGGACGAAATCGGCGATGGTGGTCGCGATGTCCTCGACGGTCATCTCGTCCGGGACGGGATGCTCCAGCGGCCCGTCCGGGGTGAACAGCGACTGGCCGGACGCGAGCGGCGACGGCCCCAGCGGGTTCGTGCCGTCCGGACGGAGCGACGGATGCCCGACGCGTCCGCTGTGCATGAGCTGGCCGACGATGCGGCCGCCGGCGTCGTGCACCGCGTCCGTCACGCGCCGCCACGCCGCCACCTGCGCGGGATCGTGCAGTCCGGGCGTCCACAGGTAGCCCTGCCCGCGCGGGCTCGGCTGGATCGCCTCGGTGACGATCAGTCCGGCCGACGCGCGCTGCACGTAGTACTCGACGGTCAGGTCCGTGACCCGGCCGCCCTCCGGGGCGCGGCTGCGCGTCATCGGGGCCATCACCAGGCGGTTCGGAAGGTCGAGCTTGCCCGCGGTCACCGGGGAGAAGAAATCGGTCGTCATACCGGCAACGCTAGGAAGCCGACCGCACCCGGCGAATCCGTAAGGCTTCGGGAATCGTGCCCGTAGATTGAAGCCATGCTCTACGGGCGGGACGAAGAACTGCGCCGCATCGCCACGCTCGTCGGCGACGCCTGCGACCACCGCCGCAGCGGCGCGCTCGTGCTGCGCGGCGAGGCCGGCATCGGCAAGTCCGCGCTGCTGGACGCCGCGCCGCGCCCCGGCATGCGGGTGCTGCGCGCCGTCGGCGTCGAGGCCGAGGCGCGGATCACGTTCGCCGGACTGCACCAGCTCCTGTGGCCCGTCCGCGAACGCGTCGCCGGGCTGCCCCCCGCGCAGGCCGCCGCGCTGCGGGGCGCGCTCGGCCTCACCCCCGGCGACGCCCCCGAGCGGTTCGCCGTCGGCCTCGCCCTGCTGACCCTGCTCGCCGAACTGGCCGCCGACGAGCCCCTGCTGTGCCTCGTGGACGACGCGCACTGGCTCGACCCGGCCACCGCCGAGACGCTGCTGTTCGCCGCCCGGCGGCTGGACGCCGAGGGCGTCGTCCTGCTCGTCGCCGCCCGCGACGACGGGTTCGTCCGCACCGGCCTGCCCGAGGCGGCCGTCCGGCGGCTGGACGACGCCGACGCCGACCGGCTCCTGGCCGGACGCGGCCTCCCGCACGCCCGCCGCCCGCACGTGCTGCGCGCCGCGGCGGGCAACCCGCTCGCGCTCGTCGAGTTCGGCGCCGCCGGGCGGGCGCTGCCCGAGCGGCCGGTGCCGCTGACCGTCCCCGACCGCGTCCTGGCGGGCTACGGCGACCGCATCGAGGAGCTGCCCGAACGCACCCGGTGGATGCTGCTGCTGGCCGCCGCCGAGGGACGCGGGCACACGCCGACTCTGCTCGCCGCCGCCACCGCGCTCGGCGTGGGCCTGGCCGACCTCGGCCCCGCCGAACGCGCCGGGCTCGTGACCGTCGCGGGCACCACGCTGACGTTCCGGCACCCGCTGATCCGCGCCGCCGCGTACCAGCACGCGTCCGCCGCCGACCGCGTCACCGCCCACCACGCCCTGTACACCACCGCCGACGACGCCAGTTGCCAGTTGCGGCACCATGCCGCGGCCACCCTCGAACCGGACGAACCGGTCGCCGCGCGGCTCACCGCCGCCGCCGACTCCGCCCAGGCGCGCGGCGGGCACGGCACCGCCGGAGCCCTGCTCCGCCAGGCCGCCGAGCTGACCCCCGACGCCGCCGTCCGGGCCCGCCGCCTCACCCGCGCCGCCGCGCTGCGCGCGTCGGTCGGCGACCCCGACGAGGCCGCCGACCTCATCGCCCGCGCCGAGCACCTGACCCGCGACCCCGCCGACCTGGCCCGGCTCGCCGCGATCCGCGCCCGCCTCGAACACGAGCGCGGCGACACGGCCGCCGCCGCGCGCCGCCTCGTCGCCCACGCCGCCCACGCCGCCGACGCCGACCGGCCCCGGCTGCTGCGCGACGCCGCCCTCTACGGGTGGACGGCGGGCGAACCCGACGTCGTCGCGGCGGCGGCGCGCGGCGGCGACGACCCGCTCGTCCGGGGCGTCGCGCACCTCATCGCGGGCGAGTACGAGGACGCCGCCCCGCCGCTCGCCGTCCTCGCCGCCGCCGGACGCGACGCCGCGCCCACGTCCGACGGGCGCTACCAGGCCGTGCACGCCGCCCTCATGATCGGCGCGGACGAGGCCGCCCTCGACCTCACCGCCGACGAAGTGGCCCAGCACCGGGCGCGCGGCCTCATCGGCGCCCTGCCCGGCGCGCTGCGCGCCCACGCGCGGGCGCTGCTCGCCGTCGGCCGGCACGCCGACGTCATCGAGGCCGCGCAGGAGTCCGCCACGCTCGCCCGCGACACCGGCCTGCCCCGGCGGGACCGGCGGCTCGCCGGAACGCTCGGCCGCGTCGCCGCCATCGAAGGCGACGCCGACCGCCTGGCGGCCCTGGACGACGTGCCTCCCGGCCCGCGCGCCCTGCTGGCGCTCGGCCTCGGGCGGCCCGACGAGACGCTGCGGCTGCTCGCCGACCTCGTCGCCGGGCCCCGGCGGCACTCGCCCGGCGCCGTCCTCGCCCTCGCGGACCTCGTCGAGGCCGCCGTCCGGCTGGGCCGTCCCGTCGAGGCGCGCCCCGCCGCCGCCCGCCTCCACCGCTGGGCGACGGCGACCGGCCAGCCGTGGGCGCAGGCCGTCGCGGCGCGCTGCGCGGCGTCGCTGACCGACGAGGAGGAACCGTTCGTGCGCGCGCTCGCCCTGCACGAGCGGGCGTCCCGGCCGTTCGAGCACGCCCGGACCGCCCTGCTCTACGGCGAATGGCTGCGCCGCCACCGCCGTCGCGCCGACTCCCGCACGCCCCTGCGCACGGCGCTGACCCTGTTCGAGGGCCTGCACGCCGTGCCCTGGGCGGACCGCGCGCGGGACGAACTGCGCGCGACGGGCGAACCGGGTGCCGTCGCCGGGCCGGACACCGACCTGCTCGACCGGCTCACGCCGCAGGAACGCCAGGTCGTCCGGCTCGCGGCGGCGGGCGCGAGCAGCCGCGAGATCGCCGCCCAGCTCTTCCTCAGCCCCCGCACCGTCGAATACCACCTGTACAAGGCGTATCCCAAGCTCGGCATCTCGTCCCGCCGCGAACTCGCGGCCCTGGCGTCCTGACTAGCCGACCGGCAGGTGCTTGTTCAGGAAGGCTTCGGTGAGGGCCCAGGCACGGGCGGCGGGTTCGGGCTGGTGGAACATCTCCGAGCGGTGGTTGTGGAAGGCGTGCCCGCCGTCCTCCTGCACGTGGATCTCGGCGCCGGGATGACCGGCGACGGCGTTCTCGACCTCGCGGACCTGGTCGCGCGGGATGTAGGGGTCGTCGCCGCCGAAGTGGAACTGCAACGGGCCCCGCACGGACGCGATCCGCCCGATGTTCGCCCGCACCCCCGACCCGTAGAACGAGATGGCGGCGTCGAGCGGCTCGCGGGCGGCGAGCAGGAACGCGAGCGTCCCGCCGAAGCAGAACCCGATCGTCCCGACACCGCCGGACACCTCGGGCAGCCCGCGCAGCACGTTCAGGGACGCGACGAGATCATCGAGCCCGGCGGCCGGGTCGAACCGTCCGGCGACCCGCATCCCCTCGGCCGTCCCCTCCTCGGTGTGCTCCCCGACCCACCCGGGCGCGACCCGCCAGAACAGCTCGGGCACCCCGACGACGTACCCGTCGCGGGCGAGCGCGTCCGCCACGTCCAGGACGTACTCCCCCACTCCGTAGATCTCGTGCACGAGCAGGATTCCGGGCCCCCGTGCCCCCTCCGGCACGCGCACATGCAACCCGAACCGCCCGTCCCCCACCACGACACCCTCAACACGACCGCTCATGCCCCCACTATGACCCACCCACCCCACCCCCGTCTTTACAAGATGCGAGCACGCCGACCACCCCTCTAGACTCGGTATCGGCCCCCAGGGCCAGGGGACCCCGCCACCCGCGGACCCGTCCCCCAGGGTCGCTAGCTCAATTGGCAGAGCTCCGGACTTTTAATCCGTAGGTTGTGGGTTCGAGTCCCACGCGACCCACCCACCCGACCAGCACAAACACAAATTTCGCCGGATACGCCTGACGCCCGACGAGTTCCGTATGTGGCAGTGTTCGCTCGCGAGCGCGGATCGGGCCCGCCCACACGCTATTCCGAACTCCTCACCCGGCACACCGTGCCGACGACCCAAACGGCGCTGCGACTCGCCAACTTGAAGAAGACCAGGTCACGGGTAGCGCGGGACATCGCCCCAACGTCCACAGGACCGTCCCGTCTCGACCACTGGGTCGTTCCACCTCTGGCTGGGTCCGGTTCTACGCCTTCGATACGTTCGATATGCTCCCTAGCGCCATAGAGAAGATCCGGATAAGTATTGCCCTAGTCTTCACATCACCATCAAGGCGCTCAAGCGATCTATAGCGGACTGGTTCGATGTCTATCGTGGTGATACACCCAGAACCCGCTTTGGCGACCGATGAGAACAGGACAAGGCATCGATAGCTACGCACGACGCCTCCCCTCTCTTCTCGCAACAGGGATTGAAGGATGACAGCCCCTTCTTTAACCTGCCCGCGAAGTGCCTCTTCGGAGGTCCATCGAGTGGCGAATCCACGCTGCTCGGCCTCCGCCTGGATAGCGATAAGCTCTTCAAACCCAACTGAAGCTATCCGAAAATCGGAATCGGTCGAATGCATGAAAGGCACCTAATCTCCACCCCTTTGGTACATGTCGATGCCGACGACAACACAGGCGTACGCCAGGCCGCTTCGAGGGCTCTCAGCTCCTGCGGCGACAGCTCGCCGTAAGGGTCCGCATTCATTCCTCGAATTCCGGTGTTAGAAGCCCTTCTCTCTCAGCCGCTCAGAGACCGGAGTCTGCCCGGGCGGGCGGAGCCAGAACTTCTCCATGTGTTCATCGAAGTGCGTCAGATAGGCAGTGACCAATCCCCCCACCTCGTAAACGTCGCCGTCGTCAACGTAGAGGGCATCGATTAGACCGACATGCGAGAGGTTCAGGTCCACGATCACTCCCCACCTAAATACGGCGAGAACTGTTCCCTCGACGAGAGTGCCAAGCAAGGCACTCTCCTTCCTGGTGATTTTTGCCCCTTCGTCGGCGCTCATCAGCCTCCCGCCAGCGATCTTGGGTACTGGTTGAGCATATCGAAGACCATGTTGGGGATGGCGAAAACCCATTGCCAGGCCCTGGGAGGATACCGGTTACGCGCTTCGGTGCCGTCTTCCGAGTTCCGGCATCAGTCGCGATGACCGAATCGCCAATTTGGACGGATTCCATTTTTCGGCGCGATCCGTCCGCCATGAATACACGTACGTTCGGTATGAAGCTATTGCACCGACCGGAGACGCGTGCCGCGGGTTTCTTGATGCCAGCATCGGCGTTGGCGGCAAGGGGGTGGGCGAGTGGCGTCGTTGGAGGTGTGGTGTGGTGTCTCGGTCGTTCGGTCAGCCTTGCCAGACCGTCAGGTCGAAGTGGATGAGGCCCTGGTCGGGCCACTCGCCTAGCTCCCATTTGGTGATCTTGAGTAGTCCGACCAGGCCGTGCTCGGTGATGACGCACGCCAGGTGGCTTGACGTCGGCTTCTTGTATTTCAGAGATCTCGCGTTGGTCGTCCGTGTTCGGCAGGTCTCGAAGGTGCCGCGTGCCCGGGCGGGGAGCGGGGTGATCCGGTGGGCTATCAGGTTCTTCTCGAAGTAGAGGTCGCCGTCCGCCGTGCGCTTGGTGGCCGGATCATCGTCCAGACGGAGGGTCATGCTCCTGGACAGTGCGATGTTCTCGTAGTGGCCGAGTCGGGTTCCGGCGGGGGGCGAGGATTCCGACGGTACCGGCGGGCTCGGTGCGGGCACGGGGGCCGCGCCGGGACCGCCGCCGCACGCGGGGACGAGGGCCAGTGGCGTGAGCAGGGCGAGAACGCGAAGGCGCATGATTCTCCGGGGAGGTGGGCACCCGGTCGCAGCCCCGACGGCACCGAGGTCGGCCGGAGCAATCGTCTTCCTACCACATCGGCTCATCTGGCTCACTCCCCGGCGGCGTCCCGGACAGGCCGTCTCCGCGCCGCTCTTGAGCGCGGTCCGCGGCGCGGACGCGGATTCGGTTGATTGATCGCCGTTCGGTGAGGGAAAATCCTTGATCTACGGGATCGGCTTAGATCGTTTTTGTCGCGACTTCCGGTTGGTATTTCAACAGAGGACCCGCGGGGCCCATCGGTCATTTTAGTCCCTCGAAATCATCCGTGATCCATTCGTTTGTCGGCGCTGGGCACGGGTACGTCTAACCGCTCCGGAACGCCGATCCATAATTGCGAGTGCCGAGGCATGAAGATCGAAAGTCCCACCGCTGCGGAAAGATCTGCGATCTTCTCCTGGTTCGAGGGCTACCTGACTCAGGAGCATGAGGCGCTGGGGCGTGGCAACGCGGTCTGCCCGTTCGTCGAACCGGCCATCGCCGCCGGGACGGTGGTCATCGAGCTGGCCCGTCTGGAGGACGGGGACGGGCTCGCCGAACTGTGCGCGGTGATGCGTCGCCAGACGGAGCGGTTCGCCGCGCTCGACCGGCCCGCCGGCAAGGAGGGCCTGTCCACTCTGGTCACGGTGGTCGGGGGTCTGCCCGAACACCGCTTTCCCCTCCTGGACGAGGCGCACCGGCGGGTGAAGGGCGAAGTGGTACGCCGGGGCCTCATGATCGGGCAGTTCCATCCGCGCTGCCCGGAACCGGCTACGGGTGATCCCCGGTTCCGGGTCGCGCAGTCGCCCGTGCCGCTCTTCGCCGTCCGCGCGATGGCGATGCACGACATCCTGTTCCTGCACTCCAACAGGGCGACCTTCCAGGTGTACGACGAACGCTTCGGCGACCATTACAAGGACGGGTCGAAGCACGTCGACGAGCGTTTCCGCGAGTTATACGACAAGGCTCGCGACCGGAAGTCGAAGACAAGTCCCTACATCGATTACCAGAGCATCGACGTCTTGCTGTCCCTCCAGAATCCCCGCACCGACCATCCCGCGGAGATGACCTTCTACCTGGCCGGCCAGGTCATGGAACTGCTCTTCAAGATGGTGTACGAGCAGGCGCTGGCGGCCCGGGTCGCCCTGGTCGAGGACCGCGCCGATCAGGCGACGTGGGAACTGCGCCGGCTGGCCCGGGCGCTGGATCTCCTGACGGCCGTATGGGACGTGCTGAACGCGATCTCCCCGATGGAGTACAACGCCTTCCGCGGCCATCTCGGACACGATTCCGGGATCGACTCCTACATGTACCGGATGGTCGAGTTCATCCTGGGCCACAAGTCCGAGGAGATGGCCCGGCGGCATGGCGGCGTCCCCGGCGTGAGCGAGCAGGTCTACCGTTCGCTGCACCAGAGCAGCGTCTACGACGAGGCAATTCATCTCCTGGAACGGCGCGGAGTCGCGGTCGTACCCGGCGAGGATGCCCTGCCCGAGGCGTGGGCGCGCGTCTACCGCGCGTTCGGTCCGGCCGACGACCTGTTCCGCCTGGCGGAGGCGCTCACCGATGTCGCTTCGGCCTTTCACCGTTGGCGGGCCTGGCACCTCCTGACGGTGGAACGAATGATCGGCGGCAAGCCGGGCACCGGCGGAACCGACGGAGTGGACTGGCTGCGCCACGCGGCCGAGCAGCGCTTCTTTCCCGAGCTCTGGCGAACACGCACGCGCCTGTGGTCCCCCGGCGAGGACCAGGGCCCGACCCCTGTGGACCGCACGGGCGGTCCGTAGCCGACCGCCGTCCGACCGAAGGAAGCGATTCCCGTGTCCGAGGCCGATCGAGTAGCGCGCGGCATCGCGGACCGCTACGCCGGGCGGAGCCCCGCGTCGCGGGCCGCCTTCGCCGACGCGTCCCGGGTCCTGCCCGGGGGTGACACGCGCACCATGGTCACGTACAGCCCGTACCCGCTCTACTTCGACCGCGGGGAGGGCGCCCGGGTCCGGGACGTGGACGGCAACTGGTACCTCGACGTGCTGTCCAACTACGGCGCGCTCGTGCACGGGCACAACCATCCGGCGCTGGTGGCGGCGGTGCGGGACCAGGTCGGCCGGGGCACCGCACCGGGCGGGCCCAGCACGTTGCAGATCCGGCATGCCGAGCGGCTGTGCGCCCGGATGCCCGCGCTGGAGCGCGTCCGGTACTGCAACTCCGGCACCGAGGCGACGATGTGGGCCATCCGCACCGCGCGGGCCTTCACCGGACGAGACGTGATCATCAAGATCGACGGCGGCTACCACGGGACGCACGACTGGGGTCACGTCAGCGCCTTCATCACGGCGGGCCCGGGTTTCGCCCAGTCGGTGCCGGGCCTGCCCGAGGCGCGGCTGGCGCACGGCGTCCCGCGCGCGGTCCTGACGTGCGTGGTCGCGGTGCCGTTCAACGACCTGGCGGCCGCCCGGCGGGCGCTGCGCTGGCATCGGGGCAGGGTCGCGGCGGTCCTGGTGGAGCCGATGCTCGGCGTGGGCGGCGGGGTGCCGGCCGATCCCGCCTACCTGCACGGCCTCCGCGAGGTCACCCGGCACGAGGGCGTGCTGCTCGTACTGGACGAGTGCGCGACGTTCCGCGTCGGCCCCTGGCAGGTCCGGGAGGGGCTCCGACCCGACCTGACCACCCTGAGCAAGATCATCGGCGGCGGCCTGCCGATCGGGGTCTTCGGTGGCCGGGCCGACGTCATGGCCGTCTTCGACCCGGCGGGCGGCGACCCCGTCTACCACGCGAGCGCCTTCGGGGCGAACAACCTGTCGCTGGCGGCGGGGAACGCCGCGCTCGACCACTTCGGTTCCGACGACATCGACCGGCTCAACGCCATGGGCGAGCGGTTGCGCGCCCGTCTCGACGACGTCGCGGCGGAGCGGGGCGTCCTCGGGCACGCGGTGGGGGCCGGGTCGCTGAGCTACTTCCACTTCGGCGCGGGCGTCCCGCGCAACGCCGCCGACAGCGCCGCCCGGCGCGAGGGGCGGGACCGGCTGCGCGCGCTGCTGCACCTGCACCTGCTCAACCAGGGGTTCCTCACCGCGCGGCACGGGCTGCTCTGCCTGAGCCTGCCGATGGACGACGGCGACGTCGACGCGTTCGTCGCGGCTTATGCGGACGCCCTGGAGGCGTTGCTGCCTTATCTGTCCCACTACCACCCGGACCTGCTGGCGTCCTCGGCGGCCGGCGGAGGTGACTGAGATGAGTCCGGCCCCGCACACCTGGTCGCTGCTGGAGACCGCGCGGCGGTTGAGCGACGGCCGGGTGGGCGCGGACGAGTACGCTCGCGCCCTGCTCGATCGCTGTACCGACGGTGAGCGTCTCAACGCCTTCGTCACGCAGCACGCTGATCAAGTCCTGGCGGCGGCGCACGCCGCGGACCGGGCCGGGCCGGAACCGGCCCGGCCGCTGCTGGGCGTTCCGCTGGCGGTCAAGGACAACATCGACGTCGCCGCCCTCCCCACCACCGGTGGGACGACGGCGCTGCGCCGGAACGGGCGCGACCGGTCCGCCGAGGTCTGGACGCGCCTGGCCCGGGCGGGCGCGACCGCCCTGGGCAAGACCGGCATGGACGAACTCGCCTACGGCGTCACCGGCGAGAACGCGGCCTTCGGCGCGGTGGAGAACCCGGCCGCCGGGGGGCACATCTGCGGCGGCAGCAGTGCGGGCACGGCGGCCGCGGTCGCGGCCGGGCTCGCACCCGCCGGGCTGGGCACCGACACCGGGGGTTCCGTCCGCATTCCGGCGGCGCTGTGCGGGCTGGTCGGGATGCGGCCGACGACCGGCCGCTACCCCTCCTCCGGCATCCTGCGCGTCTGCCGCAGCCGGGACACGGCGGGGATCATGGCCCGGTCCGTGGAGGACGTCGCGTTCCTGGACGCGCTCCTGGCGTGCCGTTCGGACGTCCCGCCCCGGCTACCGTCCGGTGGGTACGACCGGGACGGCGAGCGGCCCCGGCTGCTGCTGGCCCGTGCCGCGTGGGCCGGTATCGCCCCGGAGGTCGCCGCCGCGGTCGCTCCGGCGCTGGAGGCGCTGCGCAGGGCCGGTGCCGTCCTCATCGACGTCGACCTGCCCCTGCCGGTCCCGGACCTGCTGCGGGACGTCGCACTGCCGGTCCCGCTCCGCGAGACGTGGGCCGAGCTGGACTTCTACCTCGCCCGCTCCGATCCGTACGTGAGCACCGAGGAACTGGTCCGGCGGATCGCCGGCCGCGACGTGGCCGACATCCTCACGCCGCTGCTCGCGGGCCCGGTCGTCTCCCCCGGTGAGTACCGGCGGGCGCTGAAGGCCGGGCACGTCATCGACGCCACGGCGCGCGCCCTGCTGCGCGAGCATCGGGCCTGCGGCTATCTGTCGCCCAGCACGATCCTGCCCGCCGTCCCGGCCCCCACCGGTGCCCGGGTGCGTCTGCCCGGCGGCCCGATGTCCGTCTTCCTCGCCTACATCCGCAACACCGCCCTCGCCGCGGTCCTGGGCTGGCCCTCGATCAGCCTGCCCGCCGGTTCGACCCGCGACGGGTTGCCGGTGGGCCTGCTCCTGGACTCGCCGCCGTACACCGACCGGTCCCTGCTGGCCCTGGCGGCCGGATGCGCGCGCGCCTGGCGGGGTTCGGCGGCGGAGGGACCGGTGGCGCTTCCCCCACCGAACCACCGGAACGACGACTCCGGGGAGTGACCCGTGCCGACCTCGCCACCGCCCGCGTCCCCCGCCTGGGGCACCGACCGGCTCGACCTGGGGGCCTACCTCGCCCGCGTCGGGGCCGACGCGCCCGCGATCGTCTCCAGCCGAGACCCGGGTCCCGACGTGCTGGCGTCCTTACACCGTGCCCACGCCACGGCCCTGCCCTTCGACAACATCGACATGGTCCTGCACCGGACCGCCGGACTGGCCGTTCCGGAGATCGTCGACAAGATGTGCCGCCGATCCCGGGGAGGGTGCTGCCACGAGCACAATCTGCTGTTCGGCAGCGTGCTCGAACGCCTGGGTTACCACGTGCGGCGCCTGGCCGCCCGGGTGATGCTCGGCGGCCACGGCGCACGCCCCCGCACCCACATGGCCCTGCGCGTCACGTCCGGTGACCGCGACTGGCTGTGCGACGTCGGCTTCGGCGAGGAGGGCTTCCTCGACCCCGTCCCCCTGCGTCCCGGCGACGTGCTGCGCCAGGGGGACCGGGCCTTTCGCGTCGTCCCCTGCCGCGATCACCAGTACGGCGTGGAGATCGACCGGCACGGCCGGTGGGAGCGGATGTACCTCCTCAGCCTGGAACCGCGTCCCCCGATCGACTTCACGGTCGCCCACCACTACCTCAGCACGCACCCGCGCTCCATGCTGCGCCGGGAGCTGTACCTCCAGCGCCTCACCCCCACCACCCGTCTGACGCTGCGCGGCCGGACGCTGACCCGCGTCCACGCCGGGGGCGTGGACCGGACGC
Source organism: Actinomadura flavalba DSM 45200 (assembly GCF_000374305.1). Taxonomy (GTDB): domain Bacteria; phylum Actinomycetota; class Actinomycetes; order Streptosporangiales; family Streptosporangiaceae; genus Spirillospora; species Spirillospora flavalba. Next base: position 836,440 of record NZ_KB894093.1, read on the forward strand.
GGATCGGCCCGGCCGACCTGCCGCGAACACTGGACGAGTTCGGCATCGTGCTGCCCGGCCGGGACCTCGCCGTCCTCCTGCGGCGGTGGGAGGACGGCGGCGCGGGCGCTCCGTCCTCCGCGTGACCCCCGATCGGAGTCCCATGCAGGCACTTGAGGACGTCCTCGACAGCGGCGGGCTGCCCAATCCGCTCGACGACGCCCGCCTCATCGACCGATACCGCCGCCGGGGCGGCGATCCCCGCCGCCTGATCTACCTGAGCCTGGGCGAGTCCTGGACCGGGACGGCGCCGGGGCTCGTCGCGGCGCTGGCCCGGGGCCTGCCGCACGCCAGCCACGGCTACACGCTCTCGCCCTACGGGTCACCGGCCCTGCGACGTGTCCTGCGCGACTACATCGCCGACACCCACGGGCTGCCCTCGCACCCGGCGCCGGGAGCCGACTACGACGTCGCCGTCAGCCAGAGCGGCACCCGCGCCGCCATGTTCGACTTCGGCCGCCTCCTGGCGCCGGACGGCGCGCGGGGCCGGTACGCGGGCACGGTGCTGGCCCCGGCGCCGGGGTGGGACTACGCCGGAATCTATGCGCCGCTCGGCTACCGGGTCCGGTTCTACGACCTCGACCCCGGCGCCGGTTACCAGCCTCGCGTCGAGCAGATCGTCACGGCGCTGAGCCGCGCCGAGCCCGGCATTCCCCTCATGCTGGTGCTCAACGCCCAGCACAATCCCACGGCCGCCAACTGGGAGCCCGACATCGTCCGCGCTCTCGTCCGCGCGGCTCTGGACCACGGGGCCGCGCTTCTCGTCGACGACGCCTACTACGCCGTGCACGACCCCGGGGTGCGCCCCACGAACACCCTGGGCATCCTGCTCGACGAGGCGGCCGGGCACCGGCGCGGCAGTGATTTCTCCTGGCTGGCCGCCCGTACGCTCGGCAAGCAGTTCCGATGCAATGGCTGGGGCATCGGTGCCGTCACCGCCCACCCGCGAACACTGGCGGCATTGGCGGATCTCCGCCACCACCATTCCTTCGGCGCGGGCCTTCCGCTTCAGGCGGCCATGGCCGCCTGGCTGCACGATCGCGGATGTGAGCAGTATCTGCGCGACATGCGTCACCGCAACGCGCAGGCGCGGCGGCACGTGATCGCGCGCCTCGCGGCCGATCTCCGTTTCCCCGCGAGCGCCTACCACGCCGGAGAATGCACTTCCTACCTTCGTTTCCGGGTGCCGCCTCAGCACCTGGACGCCGCGGGGAGCGCGGACGGATTCCGCGAACGGTGCCTGGACCGGGCGGGCGTACTGCTGGGACGGGGAAGCATGACCGCGCCGCCTCCGGCAGGCCGGGCGAGCGACGATCCGCGCGTCCCGGCGACCGCGTACGTGCGTCTGTTCTTCGGCCTGCCCGGCGCACTCCTGGACGAGGCGCTGGACCGCATGGCCGAGGCGGATCTTGGCTGGGACGGTTCGCCGCGCTGACGCGGCCGTCAGGGCCAGAGCCGGAGCTTCTGGACCACCCTGCCGTCGTCGTGCATGGTGAAGCTGCCCTGGAAGATCCGGCCGTCCCACTCGCCGAACTCGGCCGACCGGGTCCGGCAGACGAGGAACGCGCTCCACTCCAACACGGTCGCCCCCTGCCCTCGCACCGCCGCGCCGTGGCCGGTCATGACGGCGGTGGCGCCGCCGTCGGTGGTCGTGATGAGCACGTGGCCGTTGCCCAGGAAGGAACCCGTCGCCTGTCCCTCGGACACGTAGGTCGAGACGTGGGTGACGTCCCGTCCCGCGAAGGTGCCCGGGCCGTCGTGCGTCGCCTCGAAGACCGGCCGCCCGTCCTGCGTCGGCTCCAGCGCCCGGACGGAACTCGCGCTTCCTTCGGAAGAGAACTCAACTGACATGATTCGTCCTTTCCGTGAACGCCTCGGCGACGTCCCGAGGTCTGCGAAGATTTCTCTATCGCCACACTAGGAGGCGCGCGGAATTCGAACAAGGCAGCACAGACGTATGTGTCCATGCGGCAAGCGAATTCTCCATCAATCTCTCACCAGGCGAATCGGGATGCCGTTTCCGTATCCGGGGGCGTCGCGCGCCATAAAGCGAATCTGCGATTCATCCGGCCCGACGGACCCCTGAGAACGTCCTGCACCAATACCCGTCGGCGGACCCTCCGGGGCGCCGGTTCGGAGGTGACGGTGCTGTGCCGGTCACGCCAGGGACCGGGGCGGTGCCGGAGCGCTACGGTTCGGAAGTCCCCCGCCGCCTGGACCGAAAACGAAGGGCAGCGGGATGCAGCATTCTCCGGTCGGCGGGGCCGCGACGAAGATCATTGATCGGCTGGAGCGGCAGCTCACCGAGGCGGGGCTCGATCCGGCGCTGCACGCGGTCAGCGACGGCAACGCGGTCCGCGTGATCGACACCCCGCGCATGTGGGGCAAGCCCATGACCAAGAGCAGCGCCACGGCCTGCGCGAGCACGGCCATGGACGACCTGGCCGCGACGGTCCTGGAGATCGTCGGACGGGCGCGGCGGCTGGTGGACGTCGTGTCGCTGAACCCGCCGACCGGGGCGCTGCTGGAGGCCGTCAAGAACGGCCTGCTGAGCATCGCCGAGCGCGGCGCGCGGAGCGGCGGCGGGCCGGTGCTGGTGCGGTTCCTGTTCGGGTACATCCCGGTTCTGGACGAGGTGAACGCGTTCACCAAGGAGCTGAGCGCGTTCTGCGCGTCCGCCAGGCTGCCGATGGACCGGATCACCATCGTCGTCGGGCAGCTCTACAGCGTGCTGGAGACGTCCTGGAACCACGCCAAGATCGTCGCGGCGGACAGTGAGACGGCGCTGGTCGGGGGTCACAACCTCTGGGCCGAGTCCTACGGCACCTATCCCCCGGTGCACGACCTGTCGGTGCACGTGCTCGGCAAGGCCGCCGGGGACGCGCAGCGGTTCGCCGACTACGCGTGGCGGACCGGCGGCAAGTGGATCACCGCGTACCGGATCAACCCCGGCAAGGCGGCGGTCGCGCTGCCCGCCGGCAAGGAGCGCGACGCGGTCTGCCTGGTGCAGCTTCCCATTCCGACCGACGGATACGAGCGCCTCCTGGACGCCGAGTGGCGGCACGGCCGCATCCTCACCCTCGGCCGGGGCGGGCTGCTCAAGGGCGACGCGGGCGGCGCGGCGCGCGTCGCCGTCATCCGGGGCGCGCGGCGGCGGCTGCGCATCTGCCAGCAGGACCTGGCCTTCACCGGCTTCGTCGGGGAGGACGCGCACGAGATCTGCCAGGAGATCGCGCGGGCGCTGTTCGCCACCCCGGCGCTGAAGGTGGAGATCGTCGTGTCGCCGATCGGCGCGGCCACGCACGGCGCGCAGTACTCGTGGGGGTTCGGGGCGTCCGGCACGCACGCCCTGCTGAAGAAGTTCATCAGGGCGCACGCGTCGTCGCACGGCCTGGAGAAGTCCGTGGACGACGCGCTGCGGCGGCTCGCCGTCGCGCCGTTCTGCTTCACCGACGTGGAGTTCACGGCGGAGGGCAAGGACTACGTGTGGCCGGAGGCTCCGGCGACGAGCGTCATCGGCCGGTTCGTCCCGGGTGCGAAGACGCCCACGCTCGCCAACCACCAGCCCGCGCCCGGCAACCACGCGAAGCTGTTCATGGCCGACGAGGAGGTCTGCTACGTCGGCTCGGACAACCTGTACCCGCACAGCCTCACCGAGTTCGGCTTCCTGCTGGAGGGCTCCCCCGTCGAGAACCTGATCACCGACTACTGGATGCACGTCTGGCGGTACTCCTCGCCGCACATCGTGGAGGGCTGACCCGCGCGGGGCCGGACGGGCGCGCCCGTCCGGCCCCGTGCCGTCAGCAGGAGTTGAGCATCGTGGTGAGGGCGTTCTTCTCGGCGGTGTCGACCGCGAGGGCGTAGTAGTACTTCACCTGCACCCACGCGCGGGCGTAGGTGCAGCGGAACCCGGCGCTCGGCGGCTGCCACTTGGCGGGGTCCTTGTCGCCCTTGGCCTGGTTGAGGGTGTCGGTGACGGCCCAGAGTTCGGGGCCGCCGAGGTCGTTGGCGTAGGCGCGGCGGCGGTCGGTCGTCCAGGTGTTCGCGCCGGACCGCCAGGCTTCGGCGAGCGGGACCATGTGGTCGATGTCGACGGCGGCGGCGCTGGTCCAGGTGCGGCCGTCGTAGGGCGAGTACCAGCTTCCCGACGTGGCGGCGCAGTTCGCGTCGGTCGTGACGCCCGTGCCGTCGCGCTTCAGGACGGTCTCGCGGGTGTTGCACGTCCCCGAGACGGTGATCCAGTGCGGGAACAGGTCGCGGCTGTAGCCGGACGAACTGCCCTCGGCGCGGACGGTGAGCGTCGCGAGCCGGGACTTGGCGGTGGCGGCGGACGGGATGTTGGGCGGGGTCGCGGCGGCGGGCGTGGCGGCGGTCGTGACGAGCACCGCGCCGAGCGCGAGGGACGTCGAGGAGACCGCGAGCAGGCGTCGCATCGGGGGCCCTTCTGCCGACGCCCGGCCGGGATGCGGGAGTCCCTGGGGGACGGGGACGACGGCAGTGCGACCCTGACATCCACGCCATAAGCCGCAAATGTTGACGTTTGCCTACGCGGCACGCGACGCCTGGTCGAACCTCGCCGTTCCCCCGTCCCCGCGAGCCCGCCCACCTGCGCCGACGCCCCCGCGGGCCGGCGCGGCGGGCCGTGTGAAGTTCTCGTGAACCGCCGGTGACCGGCCGGACGGTGTGCCGTCCGGCCGGTGCGTGCGTGCGGTCAGGCCACGGGAACCGGCTCGTCGTGCGGTTCGGGCGCGGGCTCGCGGTGGCGCGGCAGCAGCGCGGCGGCGGGCAGGGCCAGCAGGGCGCCGGCGGCGAGCGTCCAGGTGGCGGCCTGCATCCCGTCGGCGGTGGCGGCGCGCAGCGCCGCGCCGGACAGCCCGTCCAGGTTCGCGTTGGCGATGCCGACCAGGACGGCGAGTCCCGCCCCGACGCCGACCTGGAGCGCGGTCGAGGACACGCCCGACGCCAGTCCCTGCTCCTCCTGCGGCACGCCGGTCCCGGCGGCGATCCACATGCTCTCGTAGGTGACGCCCATGCCGAGCCCGACGACGACGATGCCCGCGAGGACCGTCAGGTAGGACCCGTCCGCGACCAGGCCGGGCGCCAGGAGCGCGCCGCCGAGCGCGTTGAGCACGATTCCGGTGATCAGCGTGGCGCGGGTGCCGAAGCGGTGCACGAGCCGCTCGCTGACGAAGTTGCCCACGGTGATCGACAGCGTCGGGCCGAGGAACGCCAGCCCCGTCTGGAGCGCGGTGAACCCGAGCACGTTCTGGAAGTACAGCGTGAGGAAGAACGGGACGGCCTGCATCGTCAGGCCGAACACGAGGATGACGACGACCGCCGCGCTCAGCGCCCGGTTGCGGAACAGCCGCAGCGGCATCAGCGGGGTACGGCTGCGCGCCTGGACGAGCAGGAACACGGCGAGCAGCACCGGCGCGAGCACCGCCGCGACGACCACCTCGGCCGCCGACCAGCCGACCTCCGAGCCGTGCGCCACCGCGAAGATCAGCAGCGTGACCCCGGCGGTGCCGGTGAGCGTGCCGGGCAGGTCGACGCGTCCCCGCACGACCGGCCCGTCGGCGGGCAGCAGCGCGAACGCGGCGACGAGACCGACGAGCGTGAGCGGGACGTTGACGAAGAACACCGCCTCCCACCCGAACGCCTGGGTGAGCACGCCGCCCGCCAGCGAACCGGCGGTGAGCCCGCCCGCGCCCGCCATCGCCCACACCGTCAGCGCGCGGTTGCGCTCGGCGCCCTCGGCGAACGTGGTGTTCACCAGCGACAGCACGGCCGGGAACAGGACGGCGCCGCCGAGGCCCTGGACGACGCGCGCCGCCAGCAGCACCTCCGGCGATCCGGCCAGGCCGCCCGCCAGGGACGCCACCCCGTACAGGACCATGCCGGTCACGAACATCCGGCGCCGTCCGAGCAGGTCCGACAACCGCCCGCCGAGCAGCAGGAACCCGCCGTACAGGACGGCGTACGCGCTCACCACCCATTGCAGGGCGTGCGCGGAGAAACCGACGTCGGCCGCGATGTCGGGCAGCGCCACGAAGATGATCGTGAAGTCGAGACTGATGATCAGGTGGCCGAGGGCCAGCAGCGCGAGGCTCCAGCCGGGACGGCGGGAACGCTGGGCGGGCGTGGACACGGGGAACTCCTACCGGGTGCGTCGAACGTCAGGTGCGAACACCGCAAACGCTAGGAAGACACCTGGTGGGAGCACATCGGGCGGCGGCCCGAAGTGGATCTAGGTCGTTGGTCCTCCGCCTCCCGGACGATCAGCCGCGGCGGGCCTCCCGCCGGGCCTGACGCTCGGCGCGCCGGTCCTCGAAGCGGGTGGCGGCCTGGTCGAGGCCGTCCAGGAACGCGGCCAGCTCGTCGCGGGCCTGCTCGGCCTCGGCGTCCAGGCCGGTCAGCTCGAACACGCCCCACTTGCGCAGGATGGGCTGGACGACCTCGTCGTGGTGCAGGCGCAGGTCGTAGATGCCCGCGTTCGCGATGGCGACGGACTTGCGCAGGAAGCCGTCGATCGTGTTGCCCGGCATCTCGAACGTCGTCACGACGTCCTTGACGGCCCGGAGCGTCTGGCTCGGGTCGGCCTCGAAGGCCGCGCCGATGAAGTTCCGGTAGAAGATCATGTGCAGGTTCTCGTCCTTGGCGACGCGCGCCATCATCCGCTCGCAGAGCGGGTCGCCGGACGCCTTGCCGGTGTTGCGGTGCGAGACGCGGGTCGCCAGCTCCTGGAACGCGACGTAGGTCGCGCCGCGCAGCAGGTCGGCCCCGTACGGCATCGCGTAGCCGACCTGGAGGTGCGCCATCCTGGCGCGTTCCAGCGCGACCGGGTCGATGGCGCGGGTGACCGTCAGGTAGTCGCGGATGACGATGCCGTGCCGGTCCTCCTCGGCCGTCCACCGGTTCGTCCAGTAGCCGTAGGCGCCCTCCTGGCCGAAGACGCTGCGCAGCGCGAAGTGGTAGCCGGGCAGGTTGTCCTCGGTGAGCAGGTTGACCAGCAGCGCCTCGCGCGACTCGGGCGTCACCTTGGAGTCGCCGGGCTCCCAGCCCTCGCCGCCGAGCACGCCGGCGTAGGTGCGCCCGTCGCTGTAGGGGACGTACTCGTGCGGGAACCACTCCTCGGCCGTCGCCACATGGCGGTCGACCTCCTTCTCCACGACCGGTTCGAGCTCGCGGAACAGCTCGACTTCGGACTTGGACACCGGCGCGATCGACATGCACACCCCTTACACGGACGACGGGTGCCTCAGCGTAGCCACGCCCGCGCTGACGCTCTTGTCAGTTACGCACGTCACATCCGCCCGATTAGTCACCTTGGTGACAAGACACGCGGCCCCCGCGCCGGGCGAGCGGCCGCCCGGCCCGCTAGCCGATCGTCTCCGCTCAGGGCAGGACGGAACCTGCCAAAGAACCGGACACCGAATCGAAGATCGGCATCAAATGCCCGTCAAGTGCTCGCGGAAGGGCGGGGACGCGGACTATAACCGCAGCACGCGTCACTCGGCCCCTCTCCCTCAGGAGCTCCCGCATGGCCAGGATTCTCGCGCTCTCCCTCATCCTTTCCGGCGGTCTCGCGGCGAGCGCGCTCGCCGCGCCCGGCGCCGCCGCCGCACCCGCCGACGGCCCCGACCGGCACTGGCTCGGCTCGCAGATCGCCAAGCGGGAACCGGCCGCGCGGCGGGCGCCCGCCGCCGGGGTGCTCGCCGTCCCGCAGACGCCCGGACTCGACGTCAGCTCGTGGCAGGGAAACGTCAACTGGGCGTCCGTCGCCGCCAACGGCGCCAAATTCGCCTACGTCAAGGCGACCGAATCCACCGGATACCGCAATCCGTACTTCGCGCAGCAGTACAACGGTTCCTACAACGCCGGGCTGATCCGCGGCGCCTACCATTTCGCGGTGCCGAACATCTCGTCCGGCGCCGTCCAGGCCGACTACTTCGTCAACAACGGCGGCGGCTGGTCGGCCGACGGCCGGACGCTGCCCGGCCTGCTCGACGTCGAGTGGAACCCCTACGGCGCCGCCTGCTACGGGCTCTCCCAGACCGCGATGGTGAACTGGATTCGCGCGTTCAGCGACCGCTACCGCGCCCGCACCGGCCGCTACCCCGCGATCTACACCTCCACGAGCTGGTGGACGCAGTGCACCGGCAACCTCGGCGGCTTCGCCACCACGAACCCGCTCATGATCGCCAACTACAACGGCACCCCGGGTCCGATGCCCTTCAACTGGACCTACCAGACGATCTGGCAGTGGTCCGACCGCGGCGTCTTCCCCGGCGACCAGAACTACTTCAACGGCGACCTGACCCGCCTCCGCGCCTTCGCCCGGAGCTGACCGCGCCCTTCGCCCCCGCCCGGGATTCAGACCGGGGCGGGGGCGGAGACGGCGTGGTCGACGCCGTGGGCGCTCAGCGACGCGAGGAACGAGCCGGGCCGCAGCGCCTGGGACGCGGTGAGCGCGCCCGGCAACGGCGGCGCGGCGAGCAGGCGGACGGCGGTCTCCACCGCCGTGACGGCCGTGGTGCCGTAGGTGTCCCGGCCGCGGAGCGTGACGCGGGCGCGGGCGCCGGACGTCGCCAGCGCGTCCAGCAGGTAGGTGAAGCGCTGGGCGGCACGGGCGCCCGGGTCGGGGCCGTCCGGCAGGGCGGCGATGGACTCGGCGGGCGGCGGGGCCGCGCTCAGGCGGGAGCGCAGGTCGGCGTCGACGACGGCCGTCAGGTTCCGGACGGGCGTCGCCCGCGGGATCGTGACGACCTCGGGGAGCGGGAAGCGGGCCGTCCGGACGGCCGCGCCGTCCGGAAGCAGGACCTCGGCGGGTTCCGGGGCGGCCTCCGTCCAGGCGCCGTCGCGGTAGCTGACGCCGCCGGACCGGATGTCGTCCATGCCCTCGACCAGGGAGCGCAGCGAGCCCCGGGACGAGGTGCCGCCCTCGACCACGTGCGTGATGAACAGCGAGTCGAGCGGGCCGAGCCGGTCGGAGAGCAGACGGGCCGCCAGGTCGGGGAGCAGGCAGCCGTCGGTGGCGGCGGGGACGGCCGTGACGCCCGCGCGGCGGGCCGCGTCGTCCATCGCGTCCAGGACCCACCGGACGTGGCGCTGCTCGCCGGAGGTGTCGGTGTAGTGGCAGCCCGCGGCCAGCGCCGCGCGCAGGACCGGCGGGCCCAGCCGGGCGAAGGGGCCCGCGCAGTCGATGACGGCGCGGGCGTCCGCGAAGGCGTGCGCCAGGGCCTCCTCGTCGGCGGTGTCGGCGACGCGGACCGTCTCGGGCAGGTCGGCGCGGCGGGCCGCCTCCCGCAGCCGCGCCGCCGAGCGGCCCACCAGCAGCGGGCGCAGACCCCGCCGCCGTAGTTCCGCCAGGACCAGGCCGCCCTGGTAACCGCTCGCTCCGAACACCGCGACCGCCATCACGCCACCCCACCCTGAGAGTTCGACCGGCTACCCAACGTAGCATCATCCCGAGACGTTGCATCCATGGAAAAGATGATTCCCTGTTCCATCGTCTTGATAGGTGGATGCGTGCTAGATTGCGGAGTGTGGACGTCCTGTCAGACGTGATCAGCTCGGTCAGCGCCGGGCGGCCGCACTGCCGCCGGGTGACGCACCGCGCCCCGTTCGGGCAGTGGTTCCCCGCCGTCGCCGGGGCGGGCTTCCATCTGGTCCTGCGCGGATCGTGCGTGCTCGTCACCGACGACGGCGCGGTCCTCCCGCTGCGCACCGGCGACATCGTGCTGCTGCCCTCGGGCCGGGCGCACGGCCTGGCCGACCGCGGCGGGACGCCGATGAGCGAGCGGCCGCCCGAGGGCGGCGGGGACGCAGAGGGCGAGGAGTCCACGGCCCTGCTCTGCGGGGCCTACATCCTCGACCAGCCCCGCCCGCACCCCCTGCTCGACGACCTGCCGGACGTGCTGCGCTTCCCCGCGCGGATCGGGCGGCACCCGTCGCTGAACGCCGCCGTGGGCCTGCTCGCCCAGGAGGCGGAGTCGCCCGCGCAGGGCAGCGGCGCCGCGGTGCCCGCGCTGCTCGACCTCGTCCTGCTCTACCTCCTGCGCGCCTGGTTCGACGAGCGGCGCGAGGACGACGGCTGGGCGGCGGCCCTGCACGACCCGGCGGTCACGGCGGCGCTGGACGCGCTGCACGGCGAGCCCGCCCGGCCGTGGACGGTCGCCGACCTCGGCCGCCGCGCGGGCCTGTCCCGCGCCGCGTTCGCGCGGCGGTTCACGACGACGGTGGGCCAGCCGCCGCTGACGTACCTCACCGGGTGGCGGATGATCCTGGCGGCCCGGCTGCTGCGCGAGCCGGACGCGTCCCTGCGCCGCGTCGCGCTGGACGTCGGCTACACGTCGGAGTTCACGTTCGCGCACGCCTTCAAGCGGGAGTACGGCGTCCCGCCGGGCGAGTACCGGCGGGCGTGCCGGGCGGACGCCGGAGCGCCGGTATGACCCGGCGCCCCTGCGGCGGGTCAGGCCGAGTCGGCCGGCTCCAGCGGATACCGCCCCGGTTTCAGCCGGGTGAGCAGTTCGGAGCGGCGCCCCACGTCGAGCTTGCGGTAGACGCGGGTGAGGTGCTGTTCGACGGTGCTCACCGTGATGAACAGCTTGCCCGCGATCTGCCGGTTGGTGTCGCCGTGCGCGGCGAGCACCGCGACGCGCCGCTCCGCCTCGCTGAGCACCTCCAGGGCGCCGCCCTCGGGCGCCGGAACGGCGGGCACGGGACGGCTCGCGGTGCCGTGCGCGACGAACCCGTGGCGGCGGCCGAGCTCCTGCGCCCGGCTCTCCATGGCCTGCGCCCCCGCCTCGTCACCGAGCTGGAGGTGGGCGCGCCGCAGCTCGGCGCAGGCGCGGGCGAGCCCGTACAGGTCGTCCACGTCCTCCAGTTCCGCGACGGCCTCCTCCAGCAGCGCCCGGCGCTGCTCCACGCATCCGGCGGTGAGCGCGAGGACGCGCAGCAGCCCGCCCCGCGCGCCGTAGGTGCGTTCCAGCTCGCGCTGCGCCAGCGCGCGGGCGCCGTCGCGGTCACCGAGCGTCAGCAGCGCGTCGGCCGCGTCCGCCGCCCACGGCACGACGCTGGTGAGCAGGCCCCATTCGGCCATCGTGTCGCCGCAGCTCTGGAAGTCGTCCAGGGCGGCGTGCGGGCGGCCGGTGGCGAGGTGGTAGCGGCCCCGGGCGTGCAGGAAGTGGACGCCGCCGAGCGTCCGCAGCCCCGCCTCCGGCACGGCCGCCCGCGCCAGTGCGCCCGCCTGCTCGTACCGGCCCATGGCGGTCTTGGCGACGATCGAGTTGGCGAGCGGCAGCATGACGGCGGCGCCCCAGCCGTCGAGCGTGATGAGGTCGAGGGCCTGGTCGGCGTGGCGTTCGGCGTCGGCCACCCGCCCCCGGCGCAGGTCCGCGGTGGAGCGCAGCGTCAGCAGCATCGCCGTCCACGTCGGGGCGGAGCGGTCCGCCAGCTCGGCCAGCAGCGAGTCGCACCAGTGCTCGGCGTCGGCGAGGCGGTTCTCGTAGATGAGCGCCACCAGGGCGGCGCTGATCGTGAAGATGCCCTCGTCGTCCAGGCGGGCGCCCTGGAGCACCTGTTCGGCCAGGGTGAGGCTCACCTCCCCGCAGCTCCCGTGCAGCACGGAGCTGAGCAGCAGCGCGGCGCGCTTGGGCCCGCTGCGCCGGGCGGGCGAGGTGCCCGGCGGGCCGTCGGCGTCCCGCGCGCCCCGGTGCAGGTCGGGGTAGAAGCAGCCCAGCCAGGTCTCGACGGCGTGCGCCGCTCCGTCGGCGCGTCCGGCGAGCGCCTCCACCAGCGCGTGGACGAGGTCGAGACGGCCGAACCAGAGCAGGTAGATGAGCAGCGAGGCGCTGTCGCCCCGGGTGAGGCGTCCGGCGATGGCGTGGCCGACCGCGTCGTTGAGGTAGCGGCCCGCCGACACCGGGTTGGTGCGCCACAGCGTCCGCAGCAGCGCCAGCGTGACGGGGGCGCGTTCGTCCTCGTGGGCGCAGGCGTTCAGCGCCGCGCGCAGCAGCGTGACGGCGCCGCTGTTGTCGTCGCGCAGCAGGGCCTGCTCGGCGGCGCGGAGCAGCAGCGGCGGCACCCAGGGTTCGCCGGTGGGCCTGCCGCGGATGAGGTGCCCGGCGACCTGCGCGGGTAAGGCACCCCAGTCGTGGAGCAGGCGGGCGAGGTGGGTGTGCGCCTCGGCGCGGCGTTCGGGCGCCCAGCCCGCCAGCACCGCCGCGCGGACGGCGGGGTCGCGGTAGCGGCCGTCGTCGAGCAGCAGGCCGGTCGCGACGAGTTCGCCTAGGGCGCGCGCACCGGTGACGCGGTCCACGCCGAGCAGTTCCGCGACGAGTTCCTCGGTGGCGGGCCGGTCACCGAGCAGCGCCACCATCCGCGCCGCGTTCTGCGAGGTGTGCTCGCAGCGCAGTAGGCAGAGGCCGACGGCGTGCGCGAACTCCGGCCCGGGGACGAGGTCGCCCGCGCCCCCGGCGCGGGCGAGATGCTCTTCGGCGAGGGTGCGGAGCAGGAGCGGGTTCCCGCCGGTCAGCTCCTGGGCGCGTTCGGCCTGCGCGGCGGTGGGCGCGGCGCCGAGGAACTGTTCGAGCAGGCGGGCGGTGGCGCCGAGGGTGAGCCTGCGCAGCCGCACGTGGCGGCTGCGGGGCTCGCGCAGCAGATCGGCCTGGAAGCAGCGGTACTCACTACTGGAGTGCTCGCTGTCGCTGAGCAGCATCATGACGCGGGAGAAGCGCAGTCGGCGGGCGAGGTAGAGGAGGCAGACGAGCGAGGGGACGTCGGCGTAGCCGGCGTCGTCCAGGCACAGCGCGACGGGCCGGGTGCGGCCCAGTTCGGCGAGCATTCCCGCCACGGCGTGCAGCAGGTCCATCTCTCTGCGGGCCGTCACGTCGAAACCGCCCGCGGTCCACGGGAAGGGGCGGTCGCCGAGGACGGCGCGGGCGGCGGCGACGTCGGGGTCGGCGGTGTTCTCGACGGCGGCGACGAACTGGCCGATGACCCCGAGGGGAATCCCCGTCTCGGTCCGCGACGCCGCGGCCTTGAGCACGAGGACTCCGGCGCGGCGCATCTGCGCGCCGCACAGTTCGAGCAGTTCGGTCTTTCCACTGGCGACCGGGCCGCTGATCACGGTGACGGCGCCGGAACCGGAATCTCTTTCGGTCCACAGTGGATTGAGGCGGCGGATTTCTCGGTCACGCTCCACGAGGCTCATGCATCCCCCTGATGCCGTGCAACATTGCGGGTGTTGACTTTCCGTAACCTCGGAACTCGTTATTCGGGCGGAAACGAACGCGCACTCTCCTCCCGGGTGCCGGGAGGAGAGTGCGGGGTGGGAGTCTGGTCGTCGGCGTGCCGGGGTCAGCCCTCGGGCGGGTAGTGCGAGAGCACCTCGAAGTGGTCCGACGAGAACGGTGCGGCGAAGTGGGAGCCGACGAGGTCCGTCCACGCCGCGTACGACGGCGAGGCCCGGAACCCGGCGGCGGCGGCCTCGCCCGCCCACGCGATGAGGATCAGGTAGGCGCCGGTGGCCCCCGTCTGGCGGAGCAGGTCCACGAACACGAAACCCTCGGCCTCGGCCAGCACCGGCTCGGCCTTCTTGAACGCCTCCTCAAAGGCGTCGACACGGTCCGGGACGACCGACAGCAGCGCGTGCTCGATGATCATTGGTTTCCCTTCTGTGGCACCGCGCGGGGCGTGCGCCCCCGCCGCACCACGCTTTTCACGTTATTTCCAGGACGGCTCGGATGACAGCCCCTACGACCCCTATCGGTGGCCGCATCCGGGCAGCGGAGTACCGAACATTTCCGGGGTTCAGCGCGGTCCGGGCCGGAGTCCCCCGTCGAGCCGGAGCACCGCCGCGTTCAGCATGGTGTTGCGCAGAACGCTCGCGACGAGCGCCGCGAACTCGGCCGGGTCGCCCATCCGGGCGGGGTGCTGGAACTGCCCGGCCAGCGAGGCGACGGCGGCGTCGGGCAGCCCGCCGACCATCGGGGTGTCGAACACGCCCGGCGCGATCGTCACCACCCGGACGGAGCGCGCGGCCAGGTCGCGGGCGACGGGGAGCGTCATGCTCACGACGCCGCCCTTGGACGCGGCGTACGCGGCCTGCCCCATCTGCCCGTCGAACGCCGCCACCGACGCGGTGTTGACGATCACGCCGCGTTCCTCACCGAGGGGGTCGAGCGTCTCCAGGTGCGCGGCGACGAGCCGCAGCACGTTGAAGGTGCCGACGAGGTTGACGTCGACGATCCGCCGGAACTCCTCCAGCGGGTGGGGCCCGCGGCGGCCGGTGGTGCGCCGGGCCAGGGCGACGCCGGCGCAGTTGACGGCCGCGCGCAGGTCACCGAACTCTGCCGCCGTGGCGACTGCGGCGGCGACCTGCGCCTCGTCGGTGACGTCGGCGGCGACGAACCGCGCCCGGCCCCCGAGCCGCTTCGCCGTCAGCGCCCCGGCCGAGTCCGGCAGGTCGGCGATGACGACGCGGGCGCCCGCGTCCGCGAGCGCGGCGGCGGTGGCCTGGCCGAGCCCGGAGGCCCCTCCGGTGATGAGGACGACCCGATCGGTGACGTCCATCCTGTCTCTCCGTCCTCCCGGGGTCTCCGGGCTCGCGGCACGCCCGGTCAGCGGGCGGCCACCTCGTCGGCGGCGGGGGCCGGGTCGGCCGCGTCGGCGGGGGCCTTGCCGGCGGGCGGGACGCGCCGCAGCAGCGCGACCGCCGCGATCGCCAGCACGGCGGCGGTCCCGGCGATGACGCCGCCGACGCCGTTGAGCCCGGCGGTGAACGCCTCCCGCGCGGGGACCAGGACCGCGCGGGCGGCCTCGGCGGGCAGCGACGCGGCGACGGCGACGGCCCCGGCGAGCGAGTCGTGCGCCAGGCTCGACGCCTCGGGCGGCAGGCCGGACGGCAGGGTGCCGTCCACCTCGCCCCGGTACAGCGCGGTGTTGACGCTGCCGAGGATCGCGACGCCGAGCGCGACGCCGAGCTGGGTGGCGGTCTCCGACATCGCGGACGCCGATCCGGCCTTCTCCGGCGGCGCGGACCCGACGACGAGGTCGGTGGTGAGCGCGGCCATCGGGCCGATGCCGAAGTAGACGACGGCGAACCCGGTGATGAGCAGGGCCAGCCCGGCGCCGGTCTCGACCCGGGTGAGCAGGACGCCGCCGACGACGGCGACGGCGAGCCCGGCGGCCATGACGTCGCCGGGCCGCAGCCGCTGCGCGAGCCCCGGCGAGGCCATGGCGCTGACCATGAGCGCGACGGCGGCGGGGAGCAGCCACACGCCCGCGCGGATGGGCGACAGGTCTTCGACGAGCTGGAGGTACTGGCTGATGAACAGCGTGATGCCGCCCATGATCGCCGAGCCGAGGAGCATGATGCCGAGCGACGCCGCGAACGTCCGGTTGCGGAACAGCGCGAGGTCCATGAGCGGGTCGGCCAGGCGGCTCTGCCGCAGGATGAACACCGCCAGGAACACGACGCCCGCGAGGGTGGTCGCGATGGCCTCGGCGCCGACGCCGTCCTTGGCGAACTCCTTGATGCCGTAGACGATCGGCATGACGGCGGCCAGCGACAGCGCGACGCTGAGCAGGTCGAGCTTGCCCGCGCCGGGATTGCGGTACTCGGGCAGCAGGAACGGCGCGGCGACGATCAGCAGGATCATCACCGGGACGCCGAGCAGGAAGACCGAGCCCCACCAGAAGTTGTCCAGCAGCAGGCCCCCGGCGAGCGGGCCGACGGCGATGCCGAGCATGAAGCAGCTCAGCCAGGCGGCGATGGCCACCGACCGCTGTTTGGGGTCCTTGAACATGTTGCTGATGAGGGCGAGCGTGGACGGCATCAGGGTGGCCCCGGCGATGCCGAGCAGCGCGCGGGTGACGATGAGCATCTCGGCGCTGGTCGAGTAGGCCGCCAGGACGGAGGCGACGCCGAACGTGGCGGCGCCGGTGATCAGCAGGCGGCGGCGTCCGATGCGGTCGCCGAGGGTGCCCATCGTGATGAGGAACCCGGCGATCATCAGCGCGTAGATGTCGAGGATCCAGAGCTGCTGGGTGCTGCTCGGGTCGAGGTCGGCGCTGATGTGCGGGAGCGCCAGGAACAGCACGCTCGTGTCCAGCGAGGTCAGCAGCGTGGGAAGTGCGAGGACCGCGAGCCCCGTCCACTCCCGCCGACCGGCCTGGGGCACGGCGCTGGTCGTTGTCGTGTCCATCGGGTCCTTTCCTGGTCGCGGGGGCCGCCCATGGACACAGGTCGTGCTCCCCGTAATCGTTGGTGACCGGGTAACTGATAGTTGCCCTAGGCCACTTCTTGCTCCAGAGGTAATGGTCTGTCACAGTCAGGAGGAACGGAAGGAGGAACTTTCGTGTCACAGAGGAACCAGCGTGTGTCCCCGCAGGATGTGCACCCGATCGTGTGTCCGATCCGGGAGATCTTCGACCGCGTCGCCGGCAAGTGGTCGGTGCAGATCATCCTGATCGCGGTGGCGAAGGGCCCGGTGCGGTTCACCGAACTGGAGCGGGGCATCGAGGGCATCAGCCGCCGGATGCTGACGCTCACCCTGCGCCAGCTCGAACGCGACGGCCTGCTCGTCCGCACCGTCTTCCCGACCGTCCCGCCGCGCGTGGAGTACACGGCGACGCCGATGGCCTGCGAGTTGCAGGGCGCGTTCGAGGAGCTGGCCGCCTGGGCGGTGCGCCACCAGGACGCCATCGCCGCGGCGCAGCGCGTCTACGACGGCCGGCAGGAGGACCGGGAGAAGGTCGCCGTCACCTGACCGCCCGTCCGGTGGACCGTCCCGGTCCACCGGACGGCCCGGCGGGGTCACCGGACGGCGCCGAGCCGCACCGGGAGCGCGGCGAGCGCGCGGATCACCAGGGCGCCGTTGAAGGCGGGCTCGGCGCCGGTCAGCTCGACGTCCTGGCGGGCCAGGGCGGCCAGCGCGACCTGCGTGGTCATGCGGGCGACGGGGGCGGCGACGCAGAAGTGGATGCCGTGCCCGTAGCCGAGGACGCGGTAGGGCGGCCGGGACAGGTCGAGCCGGTCGGGGTCGTCGTAGACGGCCGGGTCGTGGCTCGCCGCGCCCATGACGAGGAACACCTGCTCGCCCGCCGCGAGGTCGAGCCCGGCGACGGAGGCGGGCCGCAGCGCCGAGCGGGTGAGCAGGAACAGCGGCCCGTCGAAGCGCAGCAGTTCCTCGGTCGCCCCGGCGATCTCGCCGGGGTGCTCGCGCAGCCAGGCGAGCTGGTCGGGGTGGCGCAGCAGGGCGAGCGCCGAGTTGCCCATCTGCGCGGCGGTGGCGCCGAACCCGGCGGCGAGCAGGTTGACGCAGATGATGCCGAGTTCGACCTCGCTGAGCCCGTCGCCGCCCTCCTCGGCGGCGACGAGTTCGCTGATGAGGTCGTCGCCGGGCTCGGCGCGGCGGCGCGCGGCCAGCTCGCGGGTGAGGTCGGCGAACCACAGCCGCGCCTCGTCGCGCCGGGCGGCCTGCTCGGGGGTGAGGGTGAAGTCGGGGTCGAGTCCGCGGGCGCTGTCCATCGAGTGCGCGAACGCCTGCTCGTGGTACTGCTCGGGAATGCCCATCATCTCGGTGAGGATGAGGCCGCCGAGGGGCCGCAGCACCTCGTTCATGAGGTCGACGGTCCCGTCGTCGGACGCGGCGCGGGCCTCGCGCAGCAGCCGGTCGGTGATCCGCTCGGCGACGGGCCGCAGCCGCGCGACGGTGCGCGGCGTGAACGCCTTGGAGACGAGGCCGCGCAGCCGGGTGTGGTCGGGCGGGTCCTGCATGGCGAGGAACCGGACGGGCGGTTCCCCGTAGATCGACAGCTTCTGGCTCTCCACCATCGGCCCATCACCCCAGCCGAAGGCGGGGTCGGACAGGACGGTGGTGACGCCCGGGTGGCCGAGCAGGATCGGGATTCCGGCGGGCGTGCGGAACGCCTCGCCGTGCTCGCGGCGGATCGCGGCGAACACCGGGTAGGGGTCGGCGTGGAACGCCGGGTCGAACGGGTTGAAGGGGAGCATCTGGGTGATCACGGCGGGGTCGAACGCGGCGGTCTCGGTCATGCGGAGGCTCCTGTCGTGGACGTCGCCTCAGGAACGTGCCGGGCGCAGCTCGACCGGCATGTCGAGGACGATGGTGTGCTTGTTGCTCGGCTGGTAGGTGACGGGCCCGGCCGGTCGCAGGTCCTCGACGCGCTCCAGCAGCACGTCGAGCAGGACGCCGAACTGGCGGCGGGCCACGCGGTCGCCCAGGCAGTAGTGGTTGCCGTGCCCGAACGTCATGTGGGGGTTGGGGTCGCGGCGGAGGTCGAAGGCGCCGGGGTCGGGGAAGACGTCCTCGTCGCGGTTGGCGGAGGGCCACCAGAGCGTGACCTTGTCCCCGGCGGTGACGGCGGCGTCCCCGATCCGGACGTCGCGCGTCGCCGTGCGGCGGTTGTAGGGGTTGGGCGGCGCCCAGCGCAGCATCTCCTCGATGGCCGTGGGCACGGCGTCCCGGTCGCCGCGCAGCGCCCGCCACCCCCCGGGCTGCCGCGCGAGCGCGCGCAGGCCGCTCGCGAGCGTGTTGCGGGGCTGCTCACCGCCGGTCAGCAGCAGGAGCAGCAGGTTCTGCTCGCGTTCGGCGTCGGTGAGCGGGGGTTCGTCGCGGTGGGCGGCGATCTCACCGGTGGCGAGGATCGTGGCGAGGTCGGGGCCGGGGTCGGCGCGCTTGCGTGCCAGCAGGTCCGCCACGTACTCCCGGGTGGCCGCGAACGTGACGCGGGAGACGTCGTCGGCGACGCCGGTGCGGCGGCGGTGGAAGCCGGTGGACTCGTGCGCCCATCCGGCGACGCGGGGCCGGTCCTCGTCCGGGACACCGAGCAGGATCGCGATGGCGAGGTAGGCGAACGGCTCGCAGACGTCGGTGGCGAGGTCGCAGCGCCCGGCCGCGGCGGCGCGGTCCACGAGCGCGACGGCGGCGGCGCGCAGCTCGTCCTGGAGCGCGGCCGCGGCGGCGTCCGTCACGGCGGGGCCGAGCAGGTCCCCGAGCAGATGGTGCCGGGGGTTGTCCATCATCGCCATGATCACTCCGGCGAGCATCCCGAACGGCAGGTCCTCCAGGTGGGAGCCTCCGGCGGGGCGGTCGCCGCCGCCGCGCGCGGAGAAGGTCGCGGGGTCGCGGGCGACGGCGGCGATGTCGGCGTGCCGGGTGAGCACCCAGAACCCCTCGCCGTCGCCGGTGCGGCCGGGCGGGTGCCAGAGGACGGGCGCCTCGCGGCGCAGCCGCGCGAAGACGTCGTAGGGGATGCCGTCCGGGCTGCGCGCGAACGCGGCGTGGTCGGTGAGGTCGAAGCCGTCGAGCACGGCGGGCCAGGACGAGGCCGGGGGTGCGGTGGTCACGGGCGGTCTCCTCCGGGGTCGGTGAACGGGTCGGCGGCACCGCCGCCGAGCCAGCCGCGGCTGACCTTGGCGTGGTCGGGCGCGGCGGCGTCGGCGTCGGCGTCCAGGCGGGTCCACAGCGCGGCGAGCCGGGCGCGGGACGCGGCGCCGTACAGGGCGGCCAGTTCGCCGCCGGAGTGCTCGGACGCGGCGCGGGCGCGGACGGCGGCCGCGGTGAGCAGTTCGGCGGCGATGCGGCCGAGGGTGCCGAGCGTCCCCTGGCGTTCGGCGAGGTCGGCCGGGTCGGGGTGGCGGGCGGCGAGCGCGGCGCAGGTCGCGGTGAAGCGGTGGACGTCGGCGGCGAGCGCGTCCCCCGCGGGGGCGGCGGACGCGGGCGCGGCGCGGCCGAGGAAGCGGGACAGGACGAGGCGTCCGGCGTTGACGTCCAGGACGAGGTCCACGTTGCCGGAGACCCGCATGCCGCGCGCGTCGCGCAGCAGCCGTTCGGCGGGCAGCGCCGGGACGGCGCCGCGCCGCCGCTGGGAGGCGGCGGTCTCCAGGCCGCGCGCGCCGAGCAGCGAGACGGTGCGGTCCGCGACCCGCCAGGCGGCGCGCGTGCAGACGTTCTTGGCCACCAGCCGCTCCAGCGTGCGGGCGGGGGCGCCGGGTCCGAGCAGGCACCAGCGGGTCAGGGTCTCCATGGCGTAGACGTCGGCGAGCAGGTCGGCGGTGACGCGCTGGACGGCGTCGTACTCACCGAGCGGGCGCCCGTTCACGGTGCGGCCGGGGACGAACGCGTGGACGAGGCGCAGGCAGCCGCGGGCGAGGCCGAGGGCGGGCGCGGCGTTGAAGAACAGCGCGCTCAGCAGCGCGATCGGCATGATCTCGGCCGGGAACGACGGCTCGCCGGGCTCCCCGGCGAGCACGTGCGCGCGCGGGACGCGGACGCCGTCCAGGCGCAGCCGGGCGTTGCCGAGGCCGCGCTGGCCGAGGAACTCGTGCCGGGCGGTGACGGCGAGGCCGGGCGCGTCCGCGTCCGCGAACGCGACGCCGACGCGGGGAACGTCGCCGGGGAGGGTGACGGTCAGCGCGAACAGGTCGGCCACGGCTCCGGCGCCGGTGTAGAGCTTGGTGCCGGACAGGACGTAGTGGTCGCCGTCGGGGGTCGCGGTCGTCCCCGGCCAGGCGTTGTTGGCACCGGCCTCCTCGGTTCCGGCGAACGCCGAGACGGTTCCGGCGCGCACGCGGGCGGCGACGTGGTCGTGCAGCGGGCCGGGCGGCAGCGCGGCGAGCAGGGCGGCGGCGCCGACGGCGTTCTGGACGGCGAGGAGCTGCCCGGCGGACGCGGACCACGCCGCCGCCTCGGTGACGGTGTGGAAGGCGGCGTGGTCGGTCAGGCCGTGCCCGCCGTCGTCCGGCGGGAGGCGGAGCCGGAAGTGGCCGCGGTCGCGCAGCGCGGCGAGGACGTCCGGGGGGAACGTGCCGGTGCGGTCCAGGTCGTCGGGGTCGATCCGCTCCCGCAGCAGCGCGGTGATCTCGGCGGCCACGGCGGGGACGGGCCCGGGGGCGGGGAACGGCTGGAGTGCGCCGGGGCCGAGCCGCCCCGACTCCAGCACGGAAAGAAACGATTCTGCGCCTTGCGTCATGGAATTCAGCGCTTTCTCGGAGTGGCCGCAAGAAAAGCCGATTTAGGGCGGACGCTACGGATCTCCGACCCCTAGTCACAACCCCAGTCCGGCCCCTATCCGGAATGGCGCCAGGACCGCCAGGACCCGGCGGGGACGAAGGGGCCGCGGCGGTTCCGGTCCCAGCCCGCGCGGGTCGCGGCGGGCTCGTCCGGCGGCCGCGCGGCGCGGCGGGCCACCGCGAGCAGCACGGCGACGACGGCGGCGTACTCGACGTCGTCGGCGCGGCCGCGGACGATCCGGAAGACGGGCTCGCCGCCGGTCACATCGGCGGGTTGCCGTGCTTGCGCGACGGCGGGTCGGCGTGCTTGGTGCGGAGCATGTCCAGCGCGGCGACGAGCGTGGCGCGCGTGTCGCGCGGGTCGATGACGTCGTCCACGAGGCCGCGCTCGGCGGCGTGGAAGGGGTGGACGAGCGCCGCCCGGTACTCCTTGATCTTCTGCGCGCGGACCTGCCCGGGGTCGTCGGCGGCGTCGATGTCGCGCCGGAAGATGACCTCGGCCGCGCCCTCGGGGCCCATCACGGCGATCTCGTTGCGCGGCCACGCGAACGACAGGTCCGCGCCGACGGAACGGGAGTCCATGACGATGTAGGCGCCGCCGTACGCCTTGCGCAGAATGACCTGGACGCGGGGAACGGTCGCGTCGCAGTAGGCGTACAGCAGTTTGGCGCCGTGCCGGATGATGCCGCCGTGCTCCTGGTCGAGTCCGGGCAGGAATCCCGGCACGTCCACGAGCGTGACGAGCGGGATGTTGAACGCGTCGCAGGTCTGCACGAACCCGGCGGCCTTCTCGGCGGCGTGGATGTCGAGGCCGCCCGCCATGACGGAGGGCTGGTTGGCGACGATCCCGACGACGTGCCCGTCCAGCCGGGCGAGGGCGCACACGACGTTCGGCGCCCAGTGCTCGTGCACCGGCAGGTACTCGCCGTCGTCGACGAGTTCGGCGATGACGGCGCCGACGTCGTAGGGGCGGGCGGGGTCGGCGGGCACGAGGTCGAGCATCCGGTCGGTGCGCCGGTCGGGCGGGTCGCCGGACGGCTCGCGCGGCGGCGTCTCCCGGTTGTTGGCGGGCAGCAGGGACAGCAGGTAGCGGACGTCGGCCAGGCAGCTCTCCTCGTCGTCGTGGACGAAGGCGGCGACACCGGACGTGGCGGCGTGGACGTCGGCGCCGCCGAGGCCCTCGGCGGTGACGTCGGCGCCGGTGACGGCGCGGACGACGGACGGCCCGGTGACGAACATCTGCGCCACGCCCCGCACCATGAACACGAAGTCGGTGAGGGCCGGGGAGTAGGCGGCGCCGCCCGCGCACGGCCCGAGCATGACGCTGATCTGCGGGATGACGCCGGAGTTGCGGGTGTTGCGGACGAAGATGCCGCCGTATCCGGCGAGCGCGCTGACGCCCTCCTGGATGCGGGCGCCCGCGCCGTCGTTGAGGCTCACCAGCGGCGCCCCGGCCGCGGCGGCGAGGTCCATCAGCTTGTGGATCTTGGCGGCGTGCGCCTCGCCGAGCGAGCCGCCGAAGGACCGGAAGTCGTGCGCGTAGACGAACACGCGGCGGCCGTGGACGGTGCCCCAGCCGGTGACGACGCCGTCGCCGTCGGGGCGCCGCGCCTCCATGCCGAAGCCGGTGGCGCGGTGCCGCCGCAGCGGCTCGATCTCGTGGAAGCTGTCCGCGTCGCACAGCAGCGCGATGCGCTCGTAGGCGGTCAGTTTGCCCTTGTCGTGCTGGCGGCGGGTGGCGTCCGGCGCGGCGCCGTCCCGGACGGCGCGCTTGCGGTCGGCCAGTTCGGCCAGCCCTTCCGTGATCGTCATTCAGGCTCCTCCCGGGGCGGGCGCGAGGCCCGCCGCCAGCGTCGCGACGTGGTCGAGGTCGGCGGTGGTGCGGCCGGCGCGGGCGACGAACCCGTCCGGCCGGACGAGCACGAACCCGCGTCCGGAGGCGCGGTGCTCGTGCGCGATGCGGCCGGGGTGGCGGGCGGCGAGGTGCGCTCCGGCGGCGGCGAGGGCGGCGTCGCCGCGGGTCACCAGCCGCAGCGCGCCCGTCCCGGCGGGGGGCGCGCCGCCGGGCGGCCGCTCTCCGGGCGCGGGCAGGCCGCGGGCGCGGCGGGCGGGACCGCCGGGCAGGACGTCGGGGTAGGCGACGCGGCGTCCGGCGAGCAGCGGGACGAAGTGGCGGCGCAGCACCCCGGTGGCGTCCAGCCCGCGCCAGGCCGCGTTGCGGACCCGGGCGGGGCGCGGCCCGAGCGTGAACATCCGCGCGAACCGGTGGGTGTTCTGGACGGTCTGCTCGGCGGCCCGCCGCCGCTCGGGCTCGTAGGTGTCGAGGAGGTCGGGGGTGTAGGCGCCGCGCAGGACGCCCGCGAGTTTCCAGGTGAGGTTGGCGACGTCCTGGAGGCCGAGGTTGAGGCCCTGCCCGCCGATGGGCGAGTGGGTGTGCGCCGCGTCTCCGACGAGGAAGCACCGTCCGTGCCGCAGGGTGGCGGCGACGCGTTCCTGGCTGGCGAAGGTGGTGATGTCGTCGAGGCGGCGCAGCACGAGGCCGTCGCCGCCGCGCTCGGTGAGGACGCGCTGCACGGTCGCCTCGGACAGCTCGGTGCCGTCGGGGACGGGCGCGCCCATGCGGACGGTCCCGCCGCGCAGCGGCGCGACGACCATGGGACCGGCGGGCCGCAGGAAGTAGTGGACGGCGCCGGGCGCCAGGTCGCCGTCGATGGCGCCGTCGACGGCGAGGTAGCGGGCCGGGAGCGTGGTGCCGGGGAAGTCGATGCCGAGCAGGCGCCGGACGGTGCTGCCGACGCCGTCGGCGGCGATGAGCCATTGGGCCTCGATCAGCTCGGTGCCGCCGGGCCGGTCGACCTTGACGGTCACGCCGTCCGGGCCGGGGGTGACGCCGCTGACGTGCGCGGACCGCTCGACCCTTCCCCCGGCGGCCTCCAGCGCCTCTTCGAGCAGCGCGTCGGTGGCGTGCTGGGCGAGGACGAGCGCCTCGTTCTCGGCGCCGACCGTGGTGCGCAGGGTGCGTCCCCCGGCCAGGTGGTAGTGCAGGGCGTCGAGCGGGAGGCCGCGCCGCTCGGCGTCCTCGCGGACGCCGAGGTCGCGCAGCACGGCCAGGCCGAGCGGCCACAGCAGGGTGGCGCGGGAGCCGGTGCCGGGGACGTCCTCGCGTTCCAGCAGGCGGACGTCGATCCCGGCGCGGCGCAGCGCGCAGGCGGCGGCCAGGCCGCAGGTCCCCGCGCCGACGATCACCACGGGCGTGCGTTCGGTCATCGGTGGTCTCCTTGGGTGGTGCCGGTGCGCAGCAGCGCGGCGAGCGCCCGCGCGGTGGTGGCGGCGTCCTCGTCGATGACGCCGAAGTGGTCGCCGGGGACCGTGACGCCGCGGGCGGGGCCGCCGTCGGCGCGGATCTCCAGCAGCGGGACGCCGCCGGGGTCGGCGGGGTGGCCGCCGAGCAGCCGCAGGTAGGCGGCCATGGCGGTGAGGCGGTCGTCGGTGAGGGGCAGGACGCCGTCCGCGCGGTCGGCCATGGCGCCGAGCAGGGCGGGGCCGGTGGTGTCGAGGAAGGCGTCGTCGAAGGGGGCGGTCTCGATGGTGGCGACGGCGGCGGGGGCGGCGCCCTCGGCGGCGAGGCGGGCGGCGGCGAGCCGGGCGACGAGGCCGCCGGAGGAGTAGCCGCCGACGACGTAGGGGCCTGTTCCGGCGGCGGCGCGGACGGCGGTGGTGACGGCGGTGAGCAGGGCGTCGAGGTCGGCGGGCAGGGGTTCGCCGGTGCCGTGGCCGGGCAGCGCGATCGCGCTGACGGGGCCGGTGCCGTCGTCGTCGCGCAGCGCGGCGGCGATCCGGGCGAACTGGTGCGGCCCGGACGTCGCGAGGACGGACGGGATCAGCACGAGGGCGGGCCCGGTACCGCCCGCCGTCAGCCGTTCGACGGCGGGCGGCGGAACGTCGGCGGCGGTGAACGCGGGGCGGAAGGCGGCCAGGTCCGCGAGCACGCGCAGGAATCCGGGCAGCCGCCCGGTCCGCGCGGCGTCGCGGAACAGCGCGGCGAGCGTCTCGGGCGCGTCGTCGGCGGGGCCGCCGAGCGCGGCGTGCAGGGCGGCGGCGATGCGGTCGGGGGTGCCGCCGGAGACGACGAGGCCGGCGGGGACGCGCAGCCCGGTCGCGGCGCCGAGCCGGTTGCGCAGCTCGACCATCGTCAGCGAGTCCATGCCGATCTCCAGCAGCCCGCGCGCCGGATCGACGGCCTCGCCGGAGGCGTGGCCGAGGACGGCGGCGATCTGCGTGCGGACGAGGCCGCGCAGCTCGTCGCGGCCCGGCCGCGCCGGAAGCCCGGCGGCGAGGGAGGCGGACGCGGCGGGGCGTGCTTCGGGGATCTCGCCGAGCAGCGGGTTCGGCCGTCCGGCGGTGAGGCGCGCGGCGAACCGGGGCCAGTCCACCTCGACGAGCGTCACCGCCGTCTCGTCGTGGTCGAGGGCCTGGTGCAGCGCGGTGAGGGCGAGGGCGGGGTCGAGGCCGGGCAGGCCCCGGTCGGCCAGGCGGCGGGCGCGGTCGCGTTCGGTCGCGGCGGCGTCGCCGGTGGCTTCGGGGTCGGCCCAGCCGCCCCAGGCGAGGCAGGTGGCGGGCAGGCCGTTCGCGCGGCGGGCGGCGGCGAGCGCGTCGAGGTCGGCCGCGGCGGCGGCGTACGCGCCGACGCCGACGCCGCCGCCGAACGTCGCGGTGAACGAGGAGAACAGCACGAACGCGGTGAGGTCGGCGTCGCGGGTCAGCTCGTCCAGGGTGCGGGCGGCGTCGGCGCGGGCGCGCAGGACGGCGGCGACGGTCGCGTCCGGCAGTGCGGTGAGCGGCCCTTCGGCGAGGAGTTCGGCGGTGTGGACGACGGCGGTGAGCGGCGCGTCGGCGGGGATGGCGCCGAGGACGGCGGCGAGCGCGTCGCGGTCGGCGGCGTCGCAGGCGGCGACGGTCACGCGGGCGCCGTGCGCGGCGAGATCGGGCGGCGGCGCGGCGGGCCCGTCCGCCGGGTCGGTGAGGAGCAGGAGGTGGTCGGCGCCGTGGGCGGCGAGGTCGCGGGCGACCTGGGCGCCGGGTCCGTGCAGGCCGCCGGTGATCAGGACGGTCCCGGTGGGCTTCCAGGTGCGGGCGGGTGCGCGGCCGGGCAGGGGCGCGCGGACTAGCCGCCGGGCCAGCGGCCCGCCTGGGCGCAGCGCGAGCTGGTCCTCGCCGGTTCCGGCGAGGACGCCGGGCAGCAGCGCGAGCGCGGCGGGGGCGGCGTCGGCGGGCAGGTCGACGAGCCCGCCCCACCAGGGGTGTTCGAGCGCGGCGACCTGGCCGAGGCCCCAGTGCCGGGCTTGCCGGGGCTCGGGCGCGGGGTCGCCGGGCTCGGCCCGGACCGCGCCCCGGGTCACCGACCACACCGGCGTCTCGGTCCCGGCCTCGGCCACGGCGCGCAGGACGCGGAGGGTCGCGCCGAGGCCGGGGTCGGCGGGCGGCAGCAGGGACACGATCCCGGCGAGGCCGCCGCCGGTGAGGACGGCGTCGCCGGGCTCGGCGCGGCGGACGTCGGCTCCGGCGGCGGTGAGCGCGGCGGCGACGTCGTCGCCGGGGTGCGCGGCGTCCGCGACGAGCGCCCAGGTGCCGGTGAGGCGGGCGGGCGGGGCGGGGACGGGCCGCCAGTCGATCCGGTACCGCCACGACGCGGGCCGGGTGAGGGCGGGTCGTCGCGTCTCGACCCAGTACCGCTCGTGCTGGAAGGGGTAGGCGGGCAGGTCGGTGCGGGGTCCGGGGCCGAGCGGCGCGGTCCAGTCCACGTCCGCGCCGCGCGCCCAGAGCCCGGCGGCGGAGGCCAGGAGCCGGTCGAGGCCGCCGTCGTCGCGGCGCAGCGAGCCGGACGCGACGACGTCGGCGCCCGCGCGGTCCGCGATCTCCTCCACGTTCATCGTCAGCACCGGATGCGCGGACGGCTCCACGAACACGCCGAAACCGTCGCGGAGCAGGCGTTCGACGACGGGAGCGAACCGCACCGGGCGGCGGCAGTTCTCGTACCAGTAGTCCGGGCCGAGGTCCGCGCCGTCGCTCGGTTCGCCGGTCACCGTGGAGTACAGCGGCACGCGGCCCGGCCGGGGGCGCAGGAATCCGAGGCCGGTGACGATCCGTTCCCGCAGCGGTTCGACCTGCGCCGAGTGCGACGCCACCGACGCCGAGACCACCCGCGCCCGCACCCCCTCGGCCACCAGCTCCGCGACGAACGCCTCCACCGCCGCCGCCTCCCCCGCCACGGTCGTCGCGGCGGGGCCGTTCACCCCGGCGACCGACAGCCCGTCGGGCAGGCGCCGTTCCACCTCCCGGACGGGCAGCGCGAGGGAGGCGACGACGCCGCGCCCGGTCAGCTCCCGCGCGAACAGCGCCGAACGCTCCACCACCAGCCGCGCCCCGTCCTCGACGGTCAGCGCCCCGGCGACGACGGCGGCGGCGATCTCGCCCTGCGAGTGGCCGACGACGGCGTCCGGCCGGACGCCCCACGCCTCCCAGACGGCGGCCAGCGCGACCTGCACCGCGAACAGCACCGGCTGGACGACCTCGATCCGCGCCAGCCGCTCCGCGTCACCCAGCGCGGCCTCCACCGGCCATTCGACGCGTTCCTCCACGGCCGCCGCGATCTCGCGGAACCGGTCCCGGAACACGTCCGACTCCGCCAGCAACTCGCGCCCCAGACCGACCCACTGCGACCCCTGGCCGGGGAAGACGAACGCGACCCGTCCCGGCGCGCGCAGCGTGCGGACGGGCGTCTCGCCCGCCGCGACGGCGCGCAGCGCGGCGGCCGCCCCGGCATGGTCGGTGGCGACGAAGGCGGCGCGGTCGTCCAGCACCGCGCGGTGCGCGGCGAGGGTCCGCGCGACCGTGGCCAGCGGACGTTCCGGGTGGTCGGTCACCAGCGCGGCCAGGTCGGCGGCGCGGACGCGCAGCGCGGCGCCGCCCCGCGCGGACAGCGGCAGGACGACCGGCCCGGCGGCGGGCTCGTCGCCCGGCTCGGGCGCGGTCTCGGGCGGTTCCTCCAGGATGAGGTGGGCGTTGGTGCCGCTCACGCCGAACGCCGAGATCCCGGCCCGGCGGGGGCGGTCGCCGCGCGGCCACTTCACCGGCTCGGTCAGCAGCTCCACCCCGCCCGACGACCAGTCCACCGCCGACGTCGGCGCGTCCACGTGCAGCGTGCGCGGCAACACCCCGTGCCGCATCGCCAGCAGCATCTTGATCAGCCCGGCGGCACCGGCGGCGGGACCGGTGTGCCCGAGGTTGGACTTGAGCGACCCGAGCCGGAGGGGGTCGCCGGGCGGACGCTCCCGCCCGTAGGTGGCCAGCAAAGCGGACGCCTCGATCGGGTCGCCCAGCGGCGTCCCGGTGCCGTGCGCCTCCACCGCGTCCACCTCGGCCGGGGACACCCCGGCCGAAGCCAGCGCCGCGCGGATCACCCGGCGCTGCGCCGGGCCGCTCGGCGCCGTCAGCCCGTTGCTCGCGCCGTCCTGGTTGACCGCCGACCCCCGGATCACTCCGAAAATCTCCCGGCCGTGGGCGACCGCGTCCGACAGCCGCTCCAGCAGGACGAGCGCGACGCCCTCGCCCCACCCGGTGCCGTCGGCGGCCTCGGCGAACGCCTTCACCCGCCCGTCGGCCGCCAGGCCGCGCTGACGGCTGAGGTCCACGAACGCCGCCGGGGTGGACAGGACGTTCACGCCGCCCGCCAGCGCCAGCGAGGTCTCCCCCGCGCGCAGCGCCTGGCAGGCCAGGTGGATCGCGACCAGCGACGACGAGCAGGCCGTGTCCACCGTCACCGCCGGGCCCTCCAGCCCCAGCGTGTACGCGACCCGGCCGGACAGGACGCTGCCCGCGACGCCCGTCATGCGGTGGGCCTCCACGTCGTCGTCGGTGCGGTCGAGCAGCGCGGCGTACTCGCCGCCCGCGACGCCCGCGTAGACGCCGGTGGCGGTGCCGCGCAGCGACGCGGGGTCGATTCCGGCGCGCTCGATCGTCTCCCAGGCCACCTCCAGCAACAGCCGCTGCTGCGGGTCCATCGCCAGCGCCTCACGCGGCGAGATCCCGAAGAACTCCGCGTCGAAACCCGCCACGTCGTCCACGAACCCGCCCGAACGGACGTACGACGTTCCCGGACGATCCGGATCATCGTCGAACAACGTGGCCAGATCCCAGCCCCGGTCGGCCGGGAAGCCGGTCAGCACGTCCCGGCCGTCCTCGACCAGCGACCACAGCGCGTCCGGCGTGGCCGCGCCGCCCGGGAGGCGGCAGCCCAGCGCGACGACCGCGATCGGCTCGCGGGCGCGGTCGCGCTCGGCGGCGAGCCGCCGCCGGGCGTCGGCCAGCTCCACCGTGACGCGCTTCAGGTAGTCGCGGAGCCGCTGTTCGGTGGTCGGTGCGCCGGTCATCGCGTTTCGGGTCCTTTCGGTCAGGGGGCGCCGAGCTCGCGCTCGACGATCGCGAAGAGGTCGTCGTCGTCCGCGCCGGACAGCGCGGCGGCCATCGCCTCGTCCGGGCCGCCGGACCCGCGCAGCCCGTCCAGCAGCGCCTCCAGCCGGGCGACGACGAGGGCGCGGGCGCCGTCGTCGGCGGCGGCCCGCTCCACCACGGCCTGCACCTCGTCGATGACGTCGGCGGCGGACGGCGCGGCCGGGCCGCCGTCGCGCGGCGCCTCGACCTGGACCGCGATGTGCTCGGCGACGGCGGCGGGCGTCGGATGGTCGAACACGAGCGTGGTGGCCAGCCGCAGCCCGGTCGCGGCGTTGAGCCGGTTGCGGAGCGTCACCGCGGCGAGGGAGTCGAAGCCGAGCTGCCGCATCGTCCGCTCGGGGTCGATCCCGGCGGCGTCGCCGTGGCCGAGGACGGCCGCCGTCTCGCCGCGCACCAGCGCGAGCAGCCGGGTACGGAGCTCGTGCGGCGGCAGTGCGGCCAGCTCGTCCGCCGCCGGGACGGCCTCCGCCGCGTCGGCGCCGAGCGCGCCGCTCCAGCCCTTCGACGCGCCCTCCACCCAGTGGCGGCGGTGCTGGAAGGGGTAGGTGGGCAGGTCGAGGACCGTCCCGGACCCGGCGTCCCAGCGCACCGGGACGCCCCGCGTCCACGCCTCCGCGAACGAGCGCAGCAGCCGCGCCGCGCCGCCCTCGCCGCGCCGTAGCGTCCCGGTGACGACGACGTCCCGGCCCGCGCGCTCGGCCGTCTCCTCAACGCCCGCGACGAGGAGCGGGTGCGGGCCGACCTCCACGAACACGTCGAAGCCGTCGTCCACGAGCCGCCGCGCCGCCCGGTCGAAACGCACGGGTTCACGCAGGTTGCGGTACCAGTACCCGGCGTCCAGCTCGACGGTGTCCAGCGGGCCGCCGGTCACGGCCGAGTAGAACGCGACGCCGCCCGCGCGCGGCACGACCGGCTCGAAGATCTCCAGCAGCGACTCCCGCGCGGGCTCGACGTGCCGGGAGTGCCCGGCCTGCGCGGCGGGCAGCCGCCGCGCCCGCACGTCGTCGGCGACGCAGCGTTCGTAGAGTTCCCGGCAGGCCGCCACGTCGCCCGACACCACGACCGACGAGGGCCCGTTCACGACCGCGATGCCCAGCCGCCCGTCCCACGGCTCCAGCCTGCGGGCGACCTCGTCGGCGGGCAGCGCCACCGACACCATCGCGCCCTCGGGCAGCTCCCGCACCGCGAGGCCGCGCGCGGCGACGGCGCGGGCGCCGTCGTCCAGGGTCAGCGCGCCCGCGACGCACGCGGCGGCGATCTCGCCCTGCGAGTGGCCGACGACGGCGTCCGGTTCCACGCCCTGCGCCCGCCACGCCGCCGCGAGCGACACCATCACCGCCCACAGCACGACGTGGACGACCTCGACGCGCTCCAGCATCGCCGCGTCGGTGAGCGCCGCGCGCGGCGACCAGTCCACGTACGGGTCGAGCGCCGCCGTGCACTCGGCGAACCGGTCGCGGAACGCCGGGGACGTCTCCAGCAGCCCGGCCGCCATGCCCGCCCACTGCGAGCCGTGGCCCGGGAAGACGAACACGGTCCGGCCGCGCTCGCGGGCGGTGCCGCGCACCATGCCGGGGTCGGCGGTGCCGTCGGCGGCGGCGCCGAGCCCGGCGAGCGCCGCGCCGGCGGACTCCGCGACGACGACGGCGCGGACCTCCAGCTCGGCGCGGGTCGTGTGCAGCGAGTACGCCAGGTCGCGCAGCGGGGTGCCGGGGTGCGCGGCGAGGTGGTCGCGCAGCCGCCCGGCCTGGGCCCGCAGCGCCGCCTCGCTCCGGGCCGACACGGTCAGGGCGACGGGACCGGGCGCGGGCGCGTCCACCGGCTCCGGCGGGGTTTCCGGGGGTTCCTCCAGGATGAGGTGGGCGTTGGTGCCGCTCACGCCGAACGCCGAGACACCCGCCCGGCGGGGACGCTCGCCGCGCGGCCACTTCACCGCCTCGGTCAGCAGCTCCACGCCGCCCGACGACCAGTCCACCGCCGACGTCGGAGCGTCCACGTGCAGCGTGCGCGGCAGCACGCCGTGCCGCATCGCCAGCGCCATCTTGATCAGCCCGGCGACGCCCGCCGCCGCCTGCGTGTGCCCGAGGTTCGATTTCAGCGAGCCGAGCCGGAGGGGGTCGCCGGGCGGACGCTCCCGCCCGTAGGTGGCCAGCAATGCCGACGCCTCGATCGGGTCGCCCAGCGGCGTCCCGGTGCCGTGCGCCTCCACCGCGTCCACTTCGGCGGCGGGCACCCCGGCGGCGGCCAGCGCGGCGCGGATCACCCGGCGCTGCGCCGGGCCGCTCGGCGCCGTCAGCCCGTTGCTCGCGCCGTCCTGGTTGATGGCCGAACCCCGGATCACCGCGTGCACGCGGTGCCCGTGGCGGACGGCGTCCGACAGCCGCTCCAGCAGCACCAGGCCGACGCCCTCGCCCCAGCCCGTCCCGTCCGCCGCCTCCGCGAACGCCTTCACCCGGCCGTCCGCCGCCAGCGCGCGCTGGCGGCTGTGCTCCACGAACACGAACGGCGTGGACAGCAGCGCCACCCCGCCCGCGAGCGCGAGGCCGCAGTCCCCGGCCCGCAGCGCCTGGCAGGCCAGGTGGATCGCGACCAGCGACGACGAGCACGCCGTGTCCACCGTCACCGCCGGGCCCTGGAGGCCGAGCGTGTAGGCGATGCGGCCGGACGCGACGCTGCCGTGCGTCCCGGTCGTCACATAGCCGGACAGGTCGTGCGGGATCTCCGGGAGGCGGCTGATGTAGTCGTGGTACATGAAGCCCGCGTAGATCCCGGCGTCCTGGCCGCGCAGCGACGCGGGGTCGATTCCGGCGCGCTCGATCGTCTCCCAGGCCACCTCCAGCAACAGCCGCTGCTGCGGGTCCATCGCCAGCGCCTCACGCGGCGAGATCCCGAAGAACTCCGCGTCGAAACCCGCCACATCGTCCACGAACCCGCCCGAACGGACGTACGACGTCCCCGGACGATCCGGATCATCGTCGAACAGCTCGGTGAGATCCCAGCCCCGGTCGTCGGGGAAGGGGCCCACCACGTCGCGGCCGTCCTCGACCAGCGACCACAGGTCGTCCGGGGACGCCACGCCGCCGGGGAAACGGCAGCCCATCCCGACGACGGCGACGGGCTCGGCCGTGTCGTCGCGCGCCTTGAGCCGGGCGTTCTCCTTGAGCGCGGCGCGCAGGGCCGCGACGACGGGGGCTTCGGTGGCTTCGGTCATGGGTGGCCCTCTCGGAGCGGAACGGGTCAGGCGCCGTCGGCGGCACGGCGGATCAGTTCCTCGACGCTCATCGCGTCGAAGTCGGGGCCGGCCTCCGCGTCCGGCGCGGGCTCCTCGCCGGGGAACAGCTCGGCGTGCAGGTGGTCGGCGAGCGCCGCCGGGGACGGGTGGTCGAACACGAGCGTCGCGGGGAGCCGCAGCCCCGACGCCCGGTTGAGCCGGTTGCGCAGCTCGACGGCCGTCAGCGAGTCGAAGCCGAGGTCCTTGAACGCGCGGCGCGCGTCCAGCGACCCCGTCCCGTCGTGCCCGAGCGTCGTGCGGGCCTCGGCGCGGACGACGTCCAGGAGCGCGGCGCGGCGGTCCGCGGCGGGCAGCGCCGCGAGCCGCCGGCCGAGCGGCTCGCCGTCCGCCGGGCGTTCCCGCGCGGCGGACGCCCGCCGCGCGGGCGCTCCGGCCAGGCCCCGGTACAGCGGCGGCAGGTCGTCCCCGGCGAGCGCGGCCAGGTCCAGCCGCACCGGCGCCACGACGGCCTCGCCGGTGCGCAGGGCGGCGTCGAACAGCTCCCGCCCAAGCTCCGGCGTGATCATCGCCAGGCCGGAGCCGCGGGCCAGCCGCCGCAGCGCGGTCGCGCCCAGCGCGGCCTCCATGCCGCCGCCCGCCCACAGGCCCCACGCCAGCGACGTCGCCGGCAGGCCGCGTCCGGCGCGGTACCGGGCGAGGGCGTCCAGGAACCGGTTCGCCGCCGCGTAGTTGGCCTGCCCCGCGCCGCCGGTGAGGCCCCGGACGGACGAGAACAGCACGAACGCGCGCAGGTCGGCGTCCGCCGTCAGCTCGTGCAGGTTCCACGCGGCGTCGGCCTTGGGGCGCAGCACCGCGCCGAGGCGTTCGGGGGTGAGGGCGGTCAGGACGCCGTCGTCCAGGACGCCGGCCGTGTGGACGACGGCGGTCAGCGGGTGCGCGGCGGGGACGTCGGCGAGCACGGCCGCGAGCGCCGCGCGGTCGGCGGTGTCGCAGGCCCGCACCGTGACGTCGTCCGCGCCGAGGCCCGTCAGCTCGGCCGCGAGGTCGGCGGCGCCGGGCGCGTCCGGGCCCCGGCGGCTGAGCAGCAGGAGGCGGCGGGCGCCGTGGGCGGTGACGAGGTGGCGGGCGAACAGCGCGCCGAGCGCGCCGGTCGCGCCGGTGATCAGGACGGTCCCCTCGGGGTCCAAGACGGGCCGGGCGGCGCCGGGCGCGGCCCGCGTCAGCCGGGGCGCCAGCACCCGCCCGGCGCGGACCGCGACCTCCGGTTCGCCGCCCTCGACGGCCGCCGCGAGGACGCGCCCGCCGGTCTCGTCCACGTCCGCGAGCACGACGCGGCCCGGGTTCTCGGTCTGCGCGGACCGCAGCAACCCCCACAGCGCGGCCCCCGCCGGGTCGGCGGGTTCGGCGGCGTCCACGGTGACGGCGCCGCGCGTCACCGCGACGAGCCGCGTCGCGGCGAGCCGGTCGTCGGCCAGCCAGGCGCGCAGCAGCGCCAGCGCCTCGGCGGTCGCGGCGTGCGCGGCGGCGACCGGCTCGGCGCCCGGCCGCGCCGGGACCGGCCAGAGCACGGTGCCGGGCGGGCCGGGTGCGGCGGCGAGCGCGGCCAGGTCGGCGTACTCGTGCAGCGTCACCCCGGCCTTGCGCACGTCGGGGGCGAGCCCGGCCGGGTCGGCGCCGAGCAGGGCCCACGGCCCGGCGGGCACGGGCCCGGCCGGGACCGGCGTCCACGCCGGGACGTACAGGTCGTCGGCGCCGCCCGCCGCCGCGAGCCGGTCGGCGGTCACCGGGCGCCGCGTCAGCCGCTCGACGGACAGGACCGGCGCCCCCGCCGGATCGGTGAGCAGCAGCGACACCGCCCCGCCGGTTCCGGCGGGACGCACCCGGACCCGCGCCGCCGTCGCACCCTCGGCGTGCAGCCGCACGCCGCTCCACGCGAACGGCAGCAGCGTCGCGCCGGGCTCCGCCGGGGCGCCCAGGTCCAGGACGTGCAGTGCGGCGTCCAGCAGCGCGGGGTGCAGGCCGTAGCCGCCGGGCTCGACACCGTCGGGCAGCGCGATCTCGGCGAGGACGTCGGCGCCGTCGCGCCAGGCGGCCCGCAGGCCCCGGAAGGCGGGGCCGTAGTCGTAGCCGCGCGCGGCGAGGACGTCGTACCGGCCGTCGAGGTCCACCGGCTCGGCGCCGGGCGGCGGCCACGCGGCCGGTCCGGCGGGCGGCGCGGCGCCGTCGGGCAGGAGGCGGCCGGTGGCGTGCCGCGTCCAGTCGCCGCCGGAGCGGGAGTGCAGGTGGACGGTCCGCTCCCCGTCCGGTCCGGGCGGCTCGACGGTCGCCTGGAGTTCCACGTCGGCGGCGGGGACGAGCAGCGGCGCCTCCAGCGTGAGGTCGTCGAGCACGCCGCATCCGGCCTCGTCGCCCGCGCGGACCGCCATCTCCACCAGCGCGGAGCCGGGCAGCAGGACGGTGCCGAGGGCGGCGTGGTCGGGGGTCCAGGGGTGGGTGCGGCGGGAGACGCGGCCGGTGAGGACGACGTCCCCCGACGCGGCGAGCGTGACGGCGCGGTCCAGCAGCGGGTGCGCGTCCCCGGCGTCCGGCGCGGCGGCGGGGGCCGCCCAGTGCCGTCGCCGCTGGAACGGGTAGGTCGGCAGCGCGACGGTCGGGCCTTCGCCGAGGACGGCGGGCCAGTCGAGCGCGACGCCCCGCGTCCACAGGGTTCCGGCCGCGCGCAGGAGTCGGTCCAGGCCGCCGTCGTCGCGGCGCAGCGAGCCGGACGCGACGACGTCGGCGCCCGCGCGGTCCGCGATCTCCTCCACGTTCATCGTCAGCACCGGATGCGCGGACGGCTCCACGAACACGCCGAACCCGTCGTCCACCAGGCGTTCGACGACCGGCGCGAACAGCACGGGGCGGCGGCAGTTCTCGTACCAGTACCCGGCGTCCAGGGCCGTGCCGTCGATCGGCGCGCCGGTCACCGTCGAGTACAGCGGCACGCGCGCCGCGCGGGGCGCGACGAACGCGAGCCCGCCGGTGATCTCGTCCCGCAGCGGTTCGACCTGCGCCGAGTGCGACGCCACCGACGCCGGGACCACCCGCGCCCGCACCCCCTCGGCCACCAGCTCCGCGACGAACGCCTCCACCGGCTCCGTAGCCCCGGCGACCGTCGTCGCGGCGGGGCCGTTCACCCCGGCGATCGACAGCTCCGCCGGGAGGCGCCGTCCGACCTCGTCCTCCGGCAGGGCGACGGACGCGACGACGCCCCGGCCGGTCAGCTCCCGCGCGAACAGCGCCGAACGCTCCACCACCAGCCGCGCCCCGTCCTCGACGGACAACGCCCCCGCCACCACGGCGGCGGCGATCTCCCCCTGCGAATGCCCGACGACCGCGTCCGGCCGCACCCCCCACGCCTTCCACACCGCCGCCAGCGCCACCTGGACGACGAACAGCACCGGCTGCACGACCTCGATCCGCGCCAGCCTCTCCGCGTCGCCCAGCACGGCCTCCACCGGCCACTCGACGCGCTCCTCCACGGCCGCCGCGACCTCACGGAACCGGCCCCGGAACACCTCCGACTCCGCCAGCAACTCGCGCCCCAGACCCACCCACTGCGACCCCTGGCCGGGAAAGACGAACGCAACCTTCCCGACATGCGCGGCGGTCCCGCGCACGTCGAGGGCGTCCAGCCCGGCGCGCAGTTCCGCCGCGCCGGAGCCGACGACGACCGCGCGGTCCGCCAGCCCCGCCCGCCCCGTCGCGAGCGCGCGGGCCACCGCGCCGGGCGCGGCACCGCCCGCCAGCACCACCGCGACGTTCCCCGCCAGCGCCCGCAACGCCCCCTCCCCCCGCGCCCCGAGCACCAACGCGACCGGCCCCTCCGCAGCCTCGGGCGCGGCGACGACATCCGCGCGCGCAGCGGGCGCGGCCGGTCCGTTCCCGGTTTCCGCCGGTGGGGGTTCCTCCACGATCAGGTGGGCGTTCGTTCCGCTGATGCCGAACGACGAGATCCCCGCGCGGCGCGGGCGCGTGCCGCGCGGCCAGGCCGCCTGCTCGGTGAGCAACTCCACCCCGCCCGCCGACCAGTCCACGCGCGTCGTCGGCGTGTCCGCGTGCAGCGTGCGCGGCAGGACGCCGTGCCGCAGAGCCAGCAGCATCTTGATGAGCCCGGCGACGCCCGCCGCCGCCTGCGTGTGGCCCAGGTTCGACTTCACCGACCCCAGGCGCAGCGGCCGGTCCGCCGGACGGTCCCGGCCGTAGGCGTCCAGCAGCGCGGAAGCCTCGATCGGGTCACCGAGGCGCGTCCCGGTGCCGTGCGCCTCGACGGCGTCCACCTCGTCCGGCGCGACCCCGGCGGCGGCCAGCGCCGCCCGGATCACCCGGCGCTGCGCGGCGCCGCTCGGCGCCGTCAGCCCGTTGCTCGCCCCGTCCTGGTTGACCGCCGAACCCCGGATCACCCCGAGGATCTCCCGGCCGTGGGCGACCGCGTCCGACAACCGCTCCAGCAGCACCAGCCCGACGCCCTCGGCCCAGCCGGTCCCGTCGGCGCCCTCACCGAACGCCTTGCAGCGGCCGTCGGTGGACAGCGCCCGCTGCCGCGTCAACTCGATGAAGATCCCGGGCGTGGACATCACGGTCGCGCCGCCCGCCAGCGCCAGCGAGGTCTCCCCCGCGCGCAGCGCCCGGCAGGCCAGGTGGATCGCCACCAGCGACGCCGAGCACGCCGTGTCCACCGTCAGCGCCGGGCCCTCCAGCCCGAGCGTGTAGGCGATGCGGCCGGACGCCACGCTCGGCGTCGTGCCCGTCATCACGTAGCCCTCGGTGCTCGGCCTGCCCTCGTACATGCGGGGGCCGTACTCCTGGTAGGTCGCGCCGACGAACACGCCCGCCGGTTCCCCCGCCAGCGCGTCCGGCGCGACGCCCGCCCGCTCCAGCGTCTCCCACGCGACCTCCAGCAGCAGCCGCTGCTGCGGGTCCATCGCGGCGGCCTCGCGCGGCGAGACGCCGAAGAACTCCGCGTCGAAGTCCGCGACGTCGCGCAGGAACCCGCCCGCCCGGACGTAGTGCCGGCCGGGCCGCACGCCGTCCGGGTCGTAGATGCCCTCCAGGTCCCAGCCCCGGTCCTGCGGGAAGGGGCCGATGACGTCGCGGCCGTGCGCCAGGACGTCCCACAGGTCCTCGGGCGAGGCGACGCCGCCGGGGAAGCGGCAGCCCATCGCCACGACCGCGATCGGCTCGTCGGCGGCGGCCGGTGCCGCCGGGGCGGGCGCGTCGTCGCCGGGCTCCTCCCGCAGCAGGTCGAGCACGGCCGTGCCCGTCGGCCGGTCGAAGATGAGCGTCCCGGGCAGCCGCACCCCGAGCGCGTCCCCCAGCCGCCCGGCCAGTTCGACGCCCATGAACGAGCTGAAGCCGAGGTCCTTGAACCGCGCCCGCAGGTCGACCTCCCGGGGCGACGCGAGCCCGAGCACCGCCGCGATCTGCTCGGCCAGCACGCCTTCGGCGTCGGGAACGGCCGGGACAGCCCCGGCGTCCGGCTCGGGAACGGGCGCGTCGGCGGCCTCGCCCGGACGGGGCAGCCAGTAGCGGGCGCGGCGGAACGCGTGGCCGGGCAGCGGGACGCGGCGTCCGCCCGTGAGCAGGCGGTCCCAGGCGACGGGCACGCCCCGCACGTCCAGTTCCGCCAGCGCCGCCGTCAGCGTGCGCTCCTCCGCGCGGTCCGCCCGCGCCGCCGGGACGAACACCCCGCCGCCCGGCGGAAGGCAGTCGCGGACCATCGACAGCAGCGCCGTGTCCGGGCCGACCTCGACGAACCGCGTGGCGCCCCGCTCGGCCAGCGTGCGGGCGCCGTCCCGGAAACGGACGGTCGCCCGCACGTGCCGTACCCAGTACTCCGGCGTGGCGATCTCCGCCGCGTCCACGACGCCGCCGGTCACGTTCGACACGACGGGCAGGCGCGGCGCCGCGTAGGCGACGCCCTCGGCGGCGCGGCGGAACGCGTCGAGCATCGGGTCCATGCGCGCCGAGTGGAACGCGTGGCTGACCGCGAGCCGCCGCGTCCTGCGCCCCCGTTCCGACCACCGCGCGGCCAGCGCCCGCACGGCCTCGGCGTCCCCGGACACCACGACGGAGTCCGGCCCGTTCACGGCCGCCAGTTCCACCGCGCCGCGCGCGGCGGCGATCTCGTCCGCCACCTCGTCCTCGGCGGCCTGGATCGCCGCCATCGCGCCGCCGTCCGGCAGCGCCTGCATGAGGCGGCCCCGCGCCGCGACGAGGGCGCACGCGTCGGCCAGTCCGAAGACGCCCGCGACGTGCGCCGCCGCCAGCTCCCCGACCGAGTGCCCGAGCAGCAGGTCCGGGCGGACGCCGAAGTGCTCCAGCAGCCGCACGGTCGCGACCTCGTAGGCGAACAGCGCGGGCTGGGTGACGACGGTCCGCGCCAGCGCCGCCGCGTCGCCGCCCGCCATCAGCTCCCGCAGCGGCAGCCCCAGCGCGTCCTCCAGTGGCGCGGCGACCTCGTCGAGCGCGGCGGCGAAGACGGGGTGGGCGGCGGCCAGGCCCCGGCCCATGCCGGGCCGCTGCGCGCCCTGCCCGGTGAACAGGAACGCGGTGCGGCCGTCGTCCGGCCTTCCCCGGACCGCCCGGCCCCGCCCGCCCTCGGCCAGGGTCGCCAGGTCGTCCAGCAGCGCCGCCCGGTCGTCGGCGAGCACGACGGCGCGGTCGTCCAGCCGGGCGCGGGTCGTGGCGAGGGCGTACGCGACGTCGAGGGGGTCGAGGTCCGGGTGCCGCTCCAGGTGGTCGCGCAGCCGGGCCGCCTGCGCGGCCAGCGCGTCCCCGTCTCGTCCCGACACCGCGACGGGCACCGGGACGGGACGGCGGACGCGCTCCCCGGCGGAGGGGGCCGGGGCGTCGGGGGCCGAGGCCAGCACGAGGTGGCAGTTGGTGCCGCTCATCCCGAACGAGCTGACCCCGGCGAGCACCGGGCCGCCGCCGAGCGGCAGCGGCTCGGTCTGCACGCGCAGCCGCAGCCCGTCCAGGTCGATCGCCGGGTTCGGCGCGGCGAAGTTCAGGCTCGGCGCGAGCACCCGTTCGCGCACGCACAGCACCGCCTTGATCAGCCCCGCGATCCCGGCGGCGCCCTCCAGGTGCCCGATGTTGGTCTTGACGGACCCGACGCGCAGCGGCTCGGCCCGGCCCGGCCCGAACACCGCGCCGAGCGCCGCCGCCTCCACCGGGTCACCGACCGGCGTGCCGGTGCCGTGCAGTTCCACGAACGAGACGGCGGCCGGGTCGGCTCCCGCGTCGGCGCACGCCGCGCGCAGGACCCGCGCCTGCGCGTCGCCGTCCGGGGTGGTGAGCGTCGCGCCGCCCCCGTCGTTGCCCACGGCGCCGCCCGCGATGACCGCGTGGACGCGGTCGCCGTCGCGCACCGCGCAGTCGAGCGGCTTGAGCACCACCAGCCCGCCGCCCTCGCCGCGCACGTACCCGTCGGCGCGGGCGTCGAAGGTGTACGCGCGTCCGCCGGGCGACAGCGCCCCGAAGCCGCGCGCGGCGGCGAAGCCCTCCGGGGCGAGGAGGAGTTCGGCGCCGCCCGCCAGGGCGACCTCCGCCTCCCCGCCGCGCAGCGCCCGGCACGCCGCGTGCACCGCCACCAGCGACGACGCCTGCCCCGCGTCGATCACCATGCTCGGGCCGCGCAGC
Organism: Actinomadura flavalba DSM 45200; assembly: GCF_000374305.1. Lineage (GTDB taxonomy): Bacteria > Actinomycetota > Actinomycetes > Streptosporangiales > Streptosporangiaceae > Spirillospora > Spirillospora flavalba. The sequence continues at coordinate 876,945 of NZ_KB894093.1, forward strand.
CCGAGCGCGTACGACAGCCGCCCGGCCAGCACGCCCCGGCTCTGCCCGGTGAGCGTGTGCGGCGTGACGGCGGCGCCGTACCGGCGGGCCAGCACGGCGTAGTCGTCGGACATCGCGCCGATGTGCACGGCGACCTGCGCGCCGGGCGAACCCGGGACGATCCCGGCGTCCTCCAGCGCCTCCCAGCCGAGTTCCAGCAGCAGCCGCTGCCGGGGGTCCATCGCGGCGGCCTCGCGCGGGGAGATGCCGAAGAGGCCGGGGTCGAAGGCGTCCACGGCGGGCAGGAAGCCGCCGCGCTCCCCGTCCAGCGGCTCGGGCCGGTCCGCCGGGGCGTCCCCGACGGCGTCGACGCCGTCGCGGAGCAGCTCCCAGAAGGCGTCCGGTCCGGCGGCGCCGGGGAACCGGCAGGCGACACCGACGACGGCGATGGGCAGGGCGGCGGTCATGGTCGTCCTCTCCGAACGGGCCGGTCAGGGGTAGGCGTAGAAGCCGCGCCCGGACTTGCGCCCGAGCAGGCCGCACTCGACCATCCGGCTCAGCAGCGGCGGCGGCGAGTACAGCGGCTCGCGGAACTCGGCGTACAGCGCCTCGGCGATGGCGGCGACGCTGTCGAGCCCGATGAGGTCGGCGAGCGCGAGGGGGCCCTGCGGATGGGCGCAGCCGAGCACCATCGCCTGGTCGACGACGGCGGCCGTCGCCGTTCCCGACTCCACCATCCGCACGGCGGCCAGCAGATACGGGATGAGCAGCGTGTTGACGACGAACCCGGTGCGGTCGGCGCAGCGGATCGGCTCCTTGCCGAGCGTCCCGGCGACGAACGCGGTGGCGCGCCGCGTCACCGCCTCGTCGGTCGCCAGCGACGGGATCAGCTCGACGAGCCGCATCGCGGGCACCGGGTTGAAGAAGTGCATCCCGACGACGCGGTCCGGACGGCTCGTCGCCCGGCCGAGCCGCATGATCGGGATGGAGGACGTGGTGGACGCCAGGATCGCGTCGTCCGCTTCGACGATCTTGTCGAGGCGGCCGAAGACGTCCTGCTTGGTCCGCTCGTCCTCGGACACGGCCTCGATCACCAGGGACCGGTCCGCGAGGTCGTCGAGGTCGGTGGTGAACGCGACGTTCGCCAGCAGCGCCGCGCTCTCCGCCTCGGTGCGGCGGCCCTTGGCCACGGACCGGGCGAGGGAGCGGCGCAGCAGCGCGAGCCCCCGGTCGCGGGACGCGGGCCGCGACACCGCGACGCGCACGTCCAGTCCCGCCGCCGCGGCGACCTCCGCGATGCCCGAGCCTATGAGCCCGCAGCCGACGATGCCGACGCGCTCCACCGTCGTCTCCGGGGCGGTCACGCGCCCACCCCCCAGCGGACGACGGTCGCGCCGACGGCCATGCCGCCGCCGAAACCGGCGATGAGCACCAGCTCGCCCGGCGCCAGCTCCGGCGCCGCCTCGGCGAGCGTCACCGCGACCGACGCGCTGCCCATGTTCGCGTAGCGCTCCACCGTGCGGTGCGTGCGCGCGTGGCCCAGCCCGGCGGCCTCGGTGAGGCGCCCGAGCAGCACCCCGTTCGGCTGGTGCGGAACGAAATGGTCGATCTCGCGCAGTTCCGCTCCGGCGCTGTGCACGACGCGTTCCAGCACCGGCGGCACCGCGTCGAGCACGAACTCGCTGACCCCGCGCCCGTGCATCGTGACCGTGTGCGCGCGGGCCTCCACCGTCTCGTGCGAGGCGGGACGGCGGCTGCCGCCGCCCTCCACGCGGATCAGCGCGTGCGCGTCGCCGCGGCTCACCAGGTCCACCGCGAGCACGCCGTGCGGCGGCGTCACCGGCCCGATCACGGCCGCTCCGGCGCCGTCGCCGAGCAGCACCGAGGTGCGCCGGTCGGAGAAGTCCGCGAACCGCGAGTACACCTCGGTCGCGATGACGAGGGCGACGCCGTCCGGCCGGTCCAGCAGCAGGCCGCGGGCCAGCTCGATCCCGTACACGAAGCCGCTGCACGCGACGCTGATGTCGAAGCACGCGGCGTTGCGGGCGCCGATGCCGTCCTGGACGAGGTAGGACGTCGGCGGCTGCGGCGAGTCGCCGGTCCCGGTGGACACGATGAGGTAGTCCACCGCCGAGGCGGCCAGCCCGGCCGCCTCCAGCGCGCGCAGCCCGGCCTGGACGGCCAGGTCCGACGCGGCCTCCTCGGGCGCGGCCCACCGTCGTCCGGTGATCTGCGTCCGCTCCTCGATCCATCCGGGATCGACGCCGACCCGCGCGGCGATCTCGTCGTTGCCGACCTCCTGTTCGGGCACGTACGAGCCGGTCGCGATGATCCCGGTGGTGCCCGTCATGCCGTCACCTCGCGCATCGGGTTGAGCCGCCGCGCCCCGATGCGCGCGCGCAGCTCCGGGTCGGTGACGCCGAGGCCCTCGCGCGGCGCCAGGCACAGCACCCCGACCTTGCCGACGTGCCCGTTCTCCTGGACGAGGCGCGCCGCCTCACCGACCTCCGCGAGCGGGTAGACCTTCGAGAGCACCGGCGCGATCCTCCCCATCCGGAAGAGCCGGTTGCACTCGGCCGACTCCTGGTGGTTGGCGGAGTGGCTGCCGATGATGCGCTTGACGTTCATCCACAGGTAGCGGTTGTCGTACAGGTGCTCGTAGCCGGTGCTGGACCCGCACGTCACGACGGTGCCGCCGCGCCGCACCACGAACACCGACGTCCCGAACGTGGCGCGGCCGATGTAGTCGAACGCGACGTGCGGGTCCTCGCCCAGCTCCCGGCGGATGATCCGGCCGAGCCGCTTGCCCGCGTCGATCGCCGCCGCGTGGCCGCCGTCCGGTCCCGCCATGCCGAGGTCGGCGCGGTTGACGACGACCTCCGCGCCGAGCCGCCGGACGATCTCCTCCTTCTCCGGCGACCCGACCACCGCGACCGGGACGCCGCCCGCCGCGCGCACGAGCTGCACCGCGTAGCCGCCGAGCCCGCCCGCCGCGCCCCACACCAGGACGATGTCGCCCTGCTTGATGTGCGCGCCGCGCGGGCTGATGAGCATCCGGTAGGACGTCGCGGCGCACAGCGGGTTGGCGGCGGCCTCCTCCCAGGTCAGGTGCGGCGCCTTGGGCATGAGCTGGCTCGCCCGCGCCACCGTGAAGTGGGCGAGGCCGCCGAAGTTCGTCTCGAAGCCCCAGATGCGTTGCTCGGCGCCGAGCATCCCGTCGCCGTGGGTGTCGGGCTCCTGGTCGTCGGCGTAGGTGCAGGCCACGGAGACGTGGTCGCCGACGTTCCAGTGCCGCACGCCCGCGCCGACGCGGACGACCACTCCGGCGGCGTCCGAGCCGAGCACGTGGTACGGCTGGTCGTGCTGCGCCGCATAGCCCCCCGTACGGGCGAAACGCCGCAGGAAGTCGAACGTCGGCAGCGGCTCGAAGATGGCCGACCACACCGTGTTGTAGTTGATCGAACTCGCCATCACCGCGACGAGCACCTCGTCGGGCGCCAGCTCCGGCATCGGCACGGCGCCGACCCGCAGCGACTTGCGCACGTCCTTGTCCGCCATCCCGGCGAACATGTCCACGTCCTCCACCCGCAGATGCGCCGCCGTGAAATCACGGGGGACGTCGTACCGGGCCAGCTCGTCGGCGGGCGCGCCGTCCAGCACGGCCCCGGCCAGGTCGCTCACAGTCATCGCCGTGCTCCTCATGTCGGGTCCTGCGCGCCGGACCGGGCCAAGGCGTCCCGGCGGCGCAACGTCCAGGGGTCGGCCCAGCGCAGCAGGCAGGCGCCGACGGAGATGCCGCCGCCGAACCCGACGAGCAGCACCGTGTCGCCGTCGTTCAGGTCGTGGACGGCGTGGTCGAGCGTCACGGCGACCGAGGCGCTGCCCATGTTCGCGAAGCGGTCGATGGTGCGGTGCGTCCGCGCCTTGCCGAGCCCGGCCGCCTCGACCAGCCGCGTCATCAGGTTGCCGTTGCCCTGGTGCGGGATGAAGTGGTCGATCTCGTCCAGCTCCAGCCCGGTCCGCCGCACGAACGCCTCGACGGCCGCCGGGACGTGGGCGAGCACGAAGTCGCTGACCGAGCGCCCGTCCATCCGGAAGTAGTGCCGCCCGGCGGCGACCGTCGCGTGTGACGCGGGCAGCCGCGACCCGCCCGCCGGGACGCCGATCAGATGGTGCGCGTCGCCGCGGCTGCGCAGGTCCACGTCCAGCACGCCGTACCCGTCGGGCACCTCGCCGAGGATCGCGGCGCCCGCGCCGTCCGCGAACAGCACCGCCGTGCGGTGGTCGGTGAAGTCGAGGATGCGCGAGTACACGTCGGCGGCGATGACGAGGGCGCGGCGGCCCGGGTGCAGCCGCAGCAGCGACCGGGCCAGCGCCAGCCCGTACACGAAGCCGCTGCACACCACGTTCAGGTCGAAGCAGGCGGCGTGGTCGGCGCCCAGCGCGTCCTGGACGAGGTTGGCGGTGGGCGGGCTCGGCGCGTCGCCCGTCGAGGTCGAGACGATGACGTAGTCGAGGTCGGCGGCGTCCAGGTCCGCGCCGAGCAGGGCCCGGTGGGCGGCCTTCACCGCCAGGTCCGAGGCCGCCTGCGACGGCGCCGCGTACCGCCGGGTGCGGATCTGCGTCTTGCGTTCGATCCATTCCGGTGTGACGCCGACGCGCGCCGCCACCTCGGCGTTCGACACTTCCTTCTTGGGTACATAGGAACCGGTCGAAAGAATTCCCACGGGCATCCGTCGGCGCCCCTTTCGGTCAGTAGTTCCGAGTCCAGACACCGGCCAGTGGATCGAGTTTTCCGGCGCCGATCCTCGCCCTTTTCTCCGGGTCGGTGACACCGAGTCCCGGCGCGGGCGCCAGGCACAGCACGCCCACCTTTCCGACGTGCCCGTTGCGCTGGACGAGACGGGTCGCCGCACCGATCTCGGCCAGCGGGTACAGCGCCGAGACGACCGGCGCGAGATGGCCGAGGCGGAACAGCCGGTTGCTCTCGTCGAGTTCCGCGAGATTCGCGCCGTGGCTGCCGATGACGCGCTTGACGTTCATCCACAGGTAGCGGTTGTCGAAGCTGTGCTCGTAGCCGGTGCTGGACCCGCACGTCACGACGGCGCCGCCGCGCCGCACCACGAACACCGAGATGCCGAACGTCGCCTTGCCCGTGTAGTCGAAGGCGATGTGCGGGTCCTCACCGACCTCGCGGCGGATGATCCGGCCGAGCCGCTTGCCCGCGTCGATCGGCGGCCCCGACAGGTCCACCTGGCTGCGGTCGACGACCACCTCGCAGCCGACCCGCCGCGCGACCTCCGCCTTCTCCGGCGACCCGACGACCCCGACCGGGACGCCGCCGCCGTTGCGCACGAGCTGCGCGGCGAACACGCCGAGCCCGCCGGACGCGCCCCAGATCAGCACCACGTCGCCGGCCTTCATCCGGGCGCCGCGGTCGCTGACCAGCATCCGGTAGGACGTGCCCGCGCACTGCGTGGAGGTCGCGGCCTCCTCCCAGGTCAGGTGGGGCGCCTTGGGCAGGAGCTGGCTCGCCCGCAGCACCGTGTAGTGGGCGAGACCGCCGAAATTCGTCTCGTAGCCCCAGGCCCGCTGCCGCGCGCCGCGCATCGCGTCGGCGTGCGTGGCGGGCTCCTGCTCCTCGACCGCGACGGCGCTGGCGACGACGTGGTCGCCGATCCGCCAGCCCCGGACGCCCGCCCCGACCCGGACGATCACCCCGGCGGCGTCCGAGCCGAGCACGTGGTACGGCTGGTCGTGCCGCGCCGCGTAGCCGCCGGTGCTCGCGAAGCGTCGCAGGAAGTCGAACGTCGGCAGCGGCTCGAAGATGGCCGACCACACCGTGTTGTAGTTGATCGAACTCGCCATCACCGCCACCAACACCTCGTCCGGAGCCAGCTCCGGCATCGGCACCGCGCCCACCCGCAGCGACTTGCGCACGTCCTTGTCCGCCACCCCGGCGAACATGTCCACGTCCTCCACCCGCAGATGCGCCGCCGTGAACTCACGGGGAATATCCCGGCGTTCCAATTCCTCGGCGGACGCCCCGTCCACCACGGCTTCGGCCAACGAATCCATGTGCTCTCCCAGTGCGTGGAAACAATTCTGAAGATAAGCACCGGAAGGAGGGCGGCCAACCCTTAACATCGATCCCGCGGCACCCCTAGGGGCCGCTCCCGACTAAGGGTCGGTGATCAGTGGACCCCCTTTTCGTGAGGCGCACCACAGTGGTCGTCGGCCGGTCATCGGCCAGGTCAGTGGCCGGGCAGGTCCCGGACGAACGCGCGGACGGACGCGAGCGCGTGCCGGTACACGCCGGGCCCGAACGAGACGCGGGCGACGCCCAGGGCCGCGAGCCGTCCCACGTCGGCGCCGGGCGCCGCGTACACGTTCACCGGCGCCAGGCGGACGAGGTCGGTGATCGCGGCCGGGTCGTCGAGCGCGATCGGGTAGAAGCAGTCCGCCCCGGCCTCCCGGTAGCGGACGGCGCGGGCGCGCGCCTGGTCGAGCGCGTCGGGGACGCCGTGCACGAACGCGTCCGTCCGCGCGTTGATCACCAGGTCGGGGGCGGCCTCGCGCAGCGTCGCGAGATAGGCGGCCTGGGCGTCGATGTCCTGGTACGTCCCGTCGCGGGTGTCCTCCAGGTTGCAGCCCGCCGCGCCGATCTCGCGCAGCCGCGCGGCCAGCTCGTCCGGCGGCAGGCCGTAGCCGCCCTCGGCGTCGACCGTCACCGGGACGTCCACCGCGCGGATCACCCGGCGCGCCGCGGCGAACATCTCGGCGGCGGGCGCGCCCTCCTCGTCGGCGTACCCGAGGGAGTCGGCGACGGCGGCGCTGGCCGTGGCGAGCGCCGGGAACCCGGCGTCCGCGACGGCGCGGGCGCTGCCCGCGTCCCACACGTTCGGCAGGACGAGCGGGTCGCCGGGGCGGTGCAGGGCGCGCAGCGTGGCGTACATGGTCCTCCTCGGAGCCGGGCGGGCGTCGATGATCTCGCGTCGGTTAGCGTCGGAGGCGTTCGCTGACGAAGGAGTCCGCATGCTGCCCTGGTCCACCGACCTCGCAGGCCGCCTCGACGAGCACGTCGTCACCGGCGACGCGCTGCGAGGCAACCCCCTCGGCGACCCCGCCGAACGCCCGCTGCTCGTCTACACCCCGCCCGGCTACGACGACTCCGACCGCCGGTATCCGACGATCTACGTCATCCAGGGTTTCACCGGGCACGTCGGGATGTGGCGCAACCGGATGCCGTACCGGCAGCCGTTCCCCGAGACCGCCGACGCCGTCTTCGCGGCGGGCGACGTCCCGCCCGCCATCCTCGTCTTCGTCGACGCGTGGACGACGTACGGCGGCAGCCAGTACCTCGACTCGCCCGGCACCGGGAACTACCACACGTACCTGTGCGACGAGATCGTCCCGTGGGTCGACGCCCGCTACCGCACGCTCGACGCCCCCGCGCACCGGGCCATCACCGGCAAGTCGTCCGGCGGCTACGGCGCGATGATCACCCCGATGCTGCGGCCGGACCTGTTCGGCGCGCTCGCCACCCACGCGGGCGACGCGCTGTTCGAGTACGCCTACCTGGCCGACTTCCCGCAGGTCGTCCGGGCCCTGCGCGGCTACGACGGCGACATCATGCGCTGGTGGGCCGACTTCCGCTCCCGCCCGTCGTTCACCCACCCCGACGACGGCAAGATCCTGGAGATGCTCGGCTACACCGCCTGCTACTCGGCCGCCGACGACGGCACCCCCGTGCTGCCGTTCGACCCGGTCACCGGCGTCGTCCGCCCGGACGTGTGGCAGCGCTGGCTCGACGTCGACCCCGTCCGCATGGTGCCCCGGTACGCCGACGCGCTGCGCGGCATGACGGCGATCTGGATCGACGCCGGCACCCGCGACGAGTGGTCGCTGGACGTCGGCGCCCAGGCGTTCCACGCGGCCCTGCGCGACGCGGGCGTCCCCGACGCGGCGATCCACTTCGAGCTGTTCGACGCCGCCCACGGCGGCATCGACTACCGCTACCCGCTCGCGGTGGCGTGGCTGGCCGCGCGGATCAGCCCCTGACCGGCGGCGTTCGGTTTCGTTCGACACGCGCGGCGCGGGCGGTGAAATTCCACTCTGCGCGCACGCGTTGACACGGGCCGTCCGCACCGCGTGAACTGGTCCCGGGTTCCGCGGGTGCGGCCTCCCCCGCTCGGCCGCACCCGCACCGCCCGGCGAAACGTCGGCCCCACCGCGCACAATGGAAGCATGTGCCGAAGCATCAAGACCCTGCGCCCGCCGTACACCGACGACGTCACCGAGGACGACGTCCACGCCGCCGCCCTCCAGTACGTCCGCAAGATCTCCGGCTTCCGCGCCCCGGCGGCCCACAACACCGAAGCCTTCAACCAGGCCGTGGACCAGATCGCCCACGCCACCGCAGACCTCCTGGCCACCCTCCAGGTCCGAGGCCGCCCGTCCTGACCGACGTCAGCCGTCCAGCGCGTGGGGCCACGCCTCCGGCGCCGGTCCGAACGCCCGCCGCCCGGCCCGCACGGTCAGCGCGGCGAGCGCCGCGTTGGCTCCGCCCCCGATCACGGCACCGATCCCGAACGGCGCCACACGACCGAGCACGACGATCCCCTGCTTGGTCCCGTACTTCACCACGAAGTTCCTTCCGAGGACCTTGTTGATCTGACGCAGCGTCTCGACGGGCACCTTGGCGACGATCTGGCGTCCCCAGTGCTGACCCGTGCGCTCGGCGATCTTGGAGATGGTGCCGGAGCCCGAGCCGCCCAGCATGATGCCCATCACGATGGTGCGGCGCCGCTCGATCTCGCCCAGCGGAATCCCGTGCACCTCCGCGACCGAGAGCGCGAATAGAACGCTCAGTTCGAGCGAGGAGAACGCCTCGCCCGCCGACAGCGCGAGCGCGACTCCCGTCCCGACACCGGGCGCGGCGGCGGTCCCCCCGACCGCGGCGCCCGTTCCGGTCAGGGCGCTGACGTACATCCGCTCCAGGTTCCGGACGACCTGCGCCGGTGTGGCCTCCGGGTTCCGCTGCCGCGCGCGGGTGACGTTCGCCTGCACCAGGGGGCTCTGGACGCTGATCGCCTTGTCCAGGAGGTCGAGCACGCGCTGCCCGCGTCCGGACGTCTCCGGGGCCGATCCATCGAGGGCGCCTGTCTCCATGCGTTGGGCTCCTAGCGTCGTCACATCCCGGCCGAGTTCCCCATTCGACCAGCCGGTCGGACGCTGCCGCCGGGAAACAGCGCATAAAGGCGACACCCCGGTCGCTGCGGGCGGCCGGGGCGTCGGTGGAGAAGTCGGGCTAGCTGGTGAAGAGTTCGGCTATTTGGACCGCGTTGAGGGCGGCGCCCTTGCGGAGGTTGTCGCCGGCGGCGAAGAGGGCCAGGCCGTTGGGGACGGTCTCGTCGCGGCGGATGCGGCCGACGTAGGTGGGGTCGGTTCCGGCGGCCTGGAGGGGGGTCGGGACGTCGGAGAGTTCGACGCCCGGGGCGTCCGCGAGGAGTTCGGCGGCGCGCTCGGGGCTGATCGGGCGGGCGAAACGCGCGTTGATCTGGAGCGAGTGGCCGGTGAAGACCGGGACGCGCACGCAGGTTCCGGACACCTTGAGGTCGGGGATGCCGAGGATCTTGCGGCTCTCGTTGCGGAGCTTCTGCTCCTCGTCGGTCTCGTTCAGGCCGTCGTCGACGATCGAACCCGCCATCGGCAGCACGTTGAACGCGATCGGACGCACGTACACGTCCGGCTCGGGGAACGCGACGGCGGCGCCGTCGTGGGTGAGCCGGTCGGCCGACTCCGCCACCTTCACCGCCTGGCCGTGCAGTTCGGCGACGCCCGCCAGGCCGCTGCCCGACACCGCCTGGTACGTCGCGACGACGAGCGCCTCCAGCCCCGCCTCGTCGTGCAGCGGGCGCAGCACCGGCATCGCGGCCATCGTGGTGCAGTTCGGGTTCGCGATGATGCCCTTCGGGCGGTTCGCGGCGTCCTGCGGGTTCACCTCGGCGACGACGAGCGGCACATCCGGGTCGAGCCGCCAGCCGGACGAGTTGTCGATCACGACGGCGCCCGCCGCCGCGACCTTCGGCGCCAGCTCCTTCGACGTGGTCTTCCCGGCGGAGAACAGCACGATGTCGAGACCGGCGTAGTCGGCGGTGGCGGCGTCCTCGATCGTCACCTGCGACCCGTTCCACGGCAGCGTCCGCCCGGCCGACCGCGCGGACGCGAACAGCCGCAGCTCGTCCACCGGGAACCCGCGCTCGGCGAGCATCCGCAGCATGACGCCCCCGACCTGCCCGGTGGCCCCGACGATCCCGATTCTCATGCCGCTCCCTCACTTCGGTGACGTGACCTGCGCCGACGAGTCTGCCCAGCGCGCGGCCGGACGTCCAGTCAGTACCGTTCGACCTCGACCTTAAGCGGAGAAATCAGCGGAAGGCGTCCAGGCCCGTGATCGCCTTGCCGAGCGTCAGCACGTGGATCTCCGCCGTGCCCTCGTAGGTGGCGACGCTCTCCAGGTTGTTCATGTGCCGGATGACCGGATACTCCAGGGTGATCCCGTTCGCGCCGAGCACCGTCCGCGCCTGCCGCGCCACGTCCAGCGCCGCGCGGACGTTGGCGAGCTTGCCGAACGAGACCTGCTGCGGCGTGACCGCGCCCTCGTCCTTGAGCCAGCCGATGTGCAGGGCCGTCAACCCGGCCTGGCCCAGCGCGACCTCCATCAGCGCCAGCTTCTCCTGGGTGAGCTGGAACCCGCCGATCGGACGGCCGAACTGCTCGCGCGTCGTCGCGTACTCGACGGCCGCCTCATAGCAGGCGCGGCCCGCCCCGACCGCGCCCCACAGGATGCCGTAGCGCGCCTCCGACAGGCAGCTCAGCGGGCCCTTGAGCCCCGTCACGCCCGGCAGGACGGCGTCGGCGGGCAGCCGGACGCCGCTCAGCACCAGCTCCGACGTCACCGACGCGCGCAGCGACAGCTTGCGGTGAATGTCGCTCGTCGTGAACCCCGGGGTGCCCGCCGGGACGAGGAAGCCGCGGATGCCCTCGTCCGTCTGCGCCCACACGACGGCGACGTCCGCGATCGACCCGTTCGTGATCCACATCTTGGCGCCGTCCAGCACCCAGTCGGTGCCGTCGCGGCGGGCGCGGGTGCGCATGTCGCCGGGGTCCGAGCCGCGGTCGGGCTCGGTGAGGCCGAAGCAGCCCAGCGCCTCGCCCGCCGCCATGCGCGGCAGCCACGCCGTCTTCTGCTCCTCCGAACCCCACTTGTGGATCGCGGACATCGCCAGCGACCCCTGCACCGACACGAAGCTGCGCAGCCCCGAGTCGGCCGCCTCCAGCTCGCGGCACGCCACCCCGTAGGCGACGGCGCTCATCCCCGCGCAGCCGTAGCCGTCCAGGTGCATCCCGAGCAGGCCGAGCTTCCCCAGCTCCGGGCCCAGTTCCCGCGCCGGGAACGTGCCGTCCTCGAACCACTCCGCGACGTGGGGCAGCACGGCGTCGGCCGTGAACGCCCGCACGGTGTCGCGGATCATCCGCTCCTCGTCGGTGAGGCGGTCGTCGACGCGCAGCACGTCCATGGGCGGTTCCTCTCGGGCGGCGGACGGGGTTCGCCGTCAGGGTAGCCGCGCGCGTTCCCGGGGGTCGGTTCAGGGGCGTTTCGGGGTGAATCCCCGATGTGGCGGACCGGTCCCGCCGCACATGATGAGGGCATGAACTTCGACAAGAACGACACCGCCGCCCCGGACCTCACGCCCGCCGAGACGCCGCAGTACACGTTCCGCCGCGCGAAGGACGGCCGCCTGCTCGCCGGTGTCGGCCGCGCCGTCGCCGACCAGTTCAACGTGGACGTCAACCTCGTCCGGCTCGGCATCGTCGTCCTGGCGCTCTTCACCGGCTTCGGCTTCCTCGCCTACGGCGCCGCCTGGCTCCTCATCCCGCTCCAGGGCGCGCAGACGTCGATCGCCGAGGACCTCATCGCGCGCGCTAAGGCGGACCCGAAGGTGCAGGACGCCGTCCAGAAGGCCAAGGAAGCTGTGTCGTGAAGCCCCGGCCTACGGCCGCTCGCCTTGGCGGCTCGCGTCCTAACCGGGACTTTGCGGACGCGGCATCGCTTCGCGATCTGCCGGGTGGAGCTTGCCTCCGGCATTGCTCCACCCGGCAGGTAACGCGTCCGCGCGCGGTGTGAGGTCACCGTCGACGTTGCGCGTCTACGATGCCGTGGCCGACCTTCGCTCCTCCTCGTCCAGATCCGGCTCCGGTGGGACCGGCGCCGCGAGGAGGGGTTCCGTCACCCGCGTTTCCACCGGGACGGGCTCGGGCGGGACGACCGTCTCCTCCCGCATCGACCTGATCACCGACTCGCGGACGTGGTTCCACCCCAGCGACAGGATCGCCGCCGCGCCGAGGCCGATCGCGCCCGCGAGCGCGACCACCGTCTCCGGCCCGAGCACCTGCGCCGCCGCGCCCGCCACGAGGATGCCGAGGCCCTGTCCGGCCATGATCCCCGACTGGGCCAGCCCGAACGCCTGCGCGCGCCCGGACGCGGGCACCTCCGCGACGAACGCCGCGTTCGCCGCGAGCTGGTAGGCGCTGCCGACCCCCGCGAGCGCGAACAGCGCCACCGTCGCCCACAGCGGCGGCCGCGCCGCCGTCAGGATGAGCGGCGCGCACGCCAGCATCGCCATCCAGCCCATGAACCGGATGCGGTCGGACGGCCGGACGCACCGGCTGAACACGAACGCCCCCAGCACCATGCCCGTCGGCATCGACGACATCAGCAGCCCGACGACCACGGGACTGTCGGCGCCGCGCCCGCCGAACGTGGCCGCGTACGGCGCGGCCAGCCCCTCGGGGATGACGTAGAACGCGCACAGCCAGGCGAACAGCAGCAGCGAGCGGAGCGTCCGGTCACCGAAGACGAGCCGGGCGCCGTCCCGGGTGCCGCGCAGCAGGCCGAGCGCGTGCCGCTCGCTCAGCCGCGACGCGGGCCGCGACCGCAGCCCCACGACGAGGATCACGCCCGACAGCGCGAACGTCAGCGAGTTCAGCGCGAGCGCCTGGTGCGCGCCCACGACCGCGACCACGGCGCCGCCGACGACGAAGCCGAGCATCTGGCTGACCTGGTGCGTGATGTTGTTGATCGCAGACCCGGCGACATACCGGTCACCGTCCAGGATGTCGGGCAGGACGGCGGCGCGCGCCGCCCCGAACGGCGCACCGAGCAGCACCGTGACGAACACCAGCAGGCACAGCACCCAGAACGGCAGCCCGGACAGCGCCATCAGCGCCACCAGCCCGGCCCGCAGCACGTCGCACACGATCATCACCGTGCGGCGCGGGAACATGTCGGCCAGCCCCGACAGCACCGGCCCGCCGAGGATCGGCGGCAGATACGTCAGCGCGTAGGTGAGCGCCGTCAGCAGCGGCGAGTTCGTCCGCTGGAAGACCAGCACCGCCAGCGCCACCTGGGCGAGCTGGTCACCGACGAACGACAGCGCCTGAGCGAGCCAGAGCGCGCGGAACTCCCCCACCGCGAACACCTCGCGGTAGGTGGCCTGTGCTTCGGGCGGACGCCGGTGCCGCCCGATCCGCTTCGCCACGCACGCTCCAGTTGGGTCTCGCCGCCTGGGCCGACCCCTCTATTAACTCACGCTGTGTGGCAGTTATGTGACCTACCGTGCCCATTTTCTGAAAGGGGCCGCCGACCTGCGGTGATGGGCGGGTAACGTCAGTAGCCCAGCTCGTGCAACCGGGCGTCGTCGATGCCGAAGTGGTGCGCGATCTCGTGCACGACCGTGATCCGCACCTCCTCCACGACGTCCTCCGGCGTCTCGCAGATCCGGGCGATCTCGCGACGATAGATCGAGATGTGATCGGGAAGTACCCCGGCGTACCAGTCGCCGCGCTCGGTGAGTGGTACGCCTTGGTACAGCCCGAGGAGGCCGGGTTCGGGCGCCTCGTCCTCGACGACGATGACGACGTTGCGCATGTGCTCGGTCAGTTCGGGCGGGATGCTGTCGAGGGCCTCGCCGACAAGGTCCTCGAAGGCTTCCCGGGAGATGTCGATCACAGCCCCCATTCTGCTCGACGCCAGGAGGAATCCGTGCACATCCCGGCCAGGCTCACCGGCCCCGGCGCCCGCCGCGTCGGCCGAGTCCTCGCCGTCACGTCCATCGCGCTGCTCGGCGGGCTCGTCGGCCTGCTGCTCGGCGCCCGCGCCGAGACCCCCGTCGGTCCCACGGACGTGTCGCTCAACCTGCGCCCGACGTTCGAGGGCGGCACCACGGTGGAGATCCCGCCGCTGGGCGCCCTGCACCTGGACACCCATGAGGGACCGTTCCAGTTGCGGGCGCAGATCACGAACCTGCGTCCCGAGGCCGCCAAGGACCTCGTCGAGAACACCGGCGACCTGAACGGCCTCACCGACCAGATCGTGGACGAGCTGCGGGACGGGCTCGTCGTCATGCTCGTCCGGGCGCTGACGCTCACGGTGCTGTTCGGGTTCGCCGCCGGGCTCGTCGTCTTCCGCTCCTGGCGGCGCGCCCTGTTCGGGACGGCCGCGCCCGTCGCGGCGCTGACCGGCGTCGCCGTGCTGGGCTGGGCGACGTTCAACCCCGGCGCCGTCGCCGAGCCCCGCTACACGGGGCTGCTCGCCAACGCCCCGCAGGTCGTGGGCGACACCCGCGACATCGTGTCGCGTTTCACCGAGTACCGGGCGCAGCTCGCCAAGCTCGTCGGGAACGTGTCCCGGCTGTACGCGGCGACGTCGTCGCTGCCGACGTACGAGCCGGACCCGTCCACGATCCGCGTCCTGCACGTGTCGGACATCCACCTGAACCCGGCGGCGTGGAACGTCGTCCGGTCGGTGAGCACGCAGTTCCAGGCCGACCTGATCATCGACAGCGGCGACATCATGGACCACGGCAGCAAGCCCGAGGACCGGTTCGTCGACGACATCAAGACGCTGAAGATCCCGTACGTGTACGTGCGCGGCAACCACGACTCGCGCGGCAGCGAGCGCGCCGTCGCCCGGCAGAAGAACGCGATCGTCCTGGACGACGCCACCCGCGACGTCGAGGGCCTGACGATCTACGGCCTCGGTGACCCCCGCTACACGCCCGACAAGTCCACCCGCGACGACAACCTGCGCGGCGAGGAACTCCGCGCGGGCACCGTCCCCATCGCGGACAAGCTCCGCGCCGCCGGGACCAAGCCGGACATCATCGTCACGCACGACCCGGCGCAGGCGCTGGCGTTCTCCGGCCTGAGCCCGCTGCTGCTGGCGGGCCACACCCACAGCCGCAAGACCGAGCTGCTCCCGTCCGGCAGCCGCCTGTCCACCCAGGGCTCGACGGGCGGCGCCGGCCTCCGCGGCCTCGAACAGGAGAAGCCGACCCCGATCAGCCTCTCCGTCCTCTACTTCAGCCGCTCCGACCACCGCCTCCAGGGCTGGGACGACATCACCCTGGGCGGCCTCGGCCTCACGTCGGCCCAGATCGAACGCCACCTCGAACCGACCCCCGGCCGCCCCGTCACCCCACCCACCCCGTCCCCGGCGCCCACGCCCCCGTCCCCCACGACCACCCGCCCCGCCGCCGACTAACCGCTTATGCGTCCGCAACCGTTGTCCCCTATGCTGGACCCACGGCCGAGGCCACCACCTCGCCGCGGGCCCCCTTCGTCTAGCGGCCTAGGACGCCGCCCTTTCAAGGCGGTAGCGCCGGTTCGAATCCGGTAGGGGGTACACAACAGATCCGCGCGTGTCGTCGCGCGGATCACCCAGCGCGGCCCGTGCGGCGGCGCTTTGGACGCCCACGGGCTCTCCGGCGATGGTGACTTCGCACTCGACGTACCCGGCGGCCTTATGGACGCGCATCCGGAGCCGGAAGACGTCCAGCAGGCGGCGTAGCAGCGGGGCGGGCAGCGCCTCCAGGTCGATCGTTCCCGTGGGCATCAGGTCCAGGAGTTCAGGACTCCGGCGTACGGGTGCGGTGTCGCGCAGCTCGCGACGCTTGTCCTGCGCGTCCTTCAGATCGGCCGCGATTTCGGCCGCCCGCTGGTTGATGCGCTGGACCAACGCTGCCTCATCGTTAAGTCATCCAGGCTAGGCCGAGCGCTAGCCTGAGAGCGGTTCCGCGTGTGGGCTAGATGACGCGGTCGAGCTGGCGGCCGTGGGCGGCGATGTGGCGGCTCAGTTCGTCGCTGCGTCTCGCTCCGGCGGCGAGCGCTGCGTCGATGAGGTCGGCGGTCATCGCCGTAGCGCGAGCCAGCGCATGGCGTTCGGCTTCTTGGGGTGCGGCCGAGCTGCCGTAGCGGACGGCCATACCGGTGAGGTGCTCGCGCACGGTGCGGACCTGTTCGATCATCGAGATCAGTACGTGGCGGGGGAAGGCGGACTCGTCCGGTAGATCGGGCAGGGGAAAAGCGGGGACCTGCGTCCAGCGGTCCCGCTCGGCCTCGGTGAGGTCGTAGTCGAAAGGAAGCTCCGAGGCGCCCCGGTCGGCGAACTGGACCTGCTCGAACAGGTCCAGTTCCGATTCGGCCCACAGATCTTCCTGAAAGAGTGCCGCGGCGTGCCGGAGCTCTTCGGCACGCCGCCGCATCGCCGCCGCCGTCGCATTGTCCCCGGCCTGCTGTGCCTCCACTTGGGAGCGAGCACAATGGCCCGACTGCTTCATGAGCGCCGTGTGAACGTGGGTGATCGCCTGGGCCGCTGCCTGCGCGAGCTGGTCCCCCGACCGCCAGGACGGCACGACCAGCCGGAACTGCATCAAGGAGAACGCGTCCAGAACCACCCCGGCGTCAGCGGAGACGACGTCGCCGGCCTTCTCAAGGCCGAGTGAATGCGGGAGCTGCGCCGCCCACAACTCCGCATCGCCGGTCTCGTGCAGGGAGGCCCGGACTCGCGTGAGCACCCGTTCCAGAAGCTCCCCGGTCAAGCCCTCGGCCTGCATCGCCTCGCGCCAGGCATCCTGGACCGCCCGCTGCACGCGGGCGCAGATCTCCTGCGTGCTGAACGCCCGAGTCCACGCCTCCGACTCATCGACAGCCGCGTCCACGGCCTCGCCACCGCACCCCCTACCGTCCTGCTCATCCGACATATCAGCTCCTTTTCGGCTCATCCGATCCGCTCGAGGACCCTTCTCCCAAAGCGCATGCGACCCTGATCAACATCGACGTCACCGCCGCCTCGCCTATCCGCCACGGCCGTTGGCAACCTACAGAGGCACCCCCCAACCTTGGATAAGTCCCGAGGGGTGAACCCCGGTGCTCCCCCCTCCAGAGCACCGGGGTTCGGTCATCGGGGCGGGGTCAGCAGTCCCCCTGCGCCGACTTCCACACCTTCATGACCTCGGCGCGGTTGAAGATGAAGCGGCCGGACGGGGTGTAGCCGTTGCGCAGGAAGCCCTTGTGGGTCCAGCGAATGACGGTGTAGGGGGTGACGCCGAAGAGACGGGCCACTTCGGAGGTCTTCATCGTGTTCATCATGGGGTCATGCTCCTGTTCCGAAGCCGGGGGTGAGGTCGGCCGCGACGGGGATCGCGGCGGTGCGGGGATCGTGGACACGGCAGAGTTCGTTGTCGGTAATGGCGAAGATCCACTCGCCGGTGTCGGTCTCGTGGGCGGTGATGGGAACGCCGACCGAGCGGTCCTTGGTGTGGCTGACCCACAGCAGCGCGCTCGGCTGCGCGGCGAGGGAAGTCACCCACCCTCGCCGGTCCAGTTCCCAACCGAGGATCAGCAGCGCGTGCAGCGCCCGCGACTTACGCCGGTCGGCGAGCAGCCGCCACAGAACTCCAATCGCCACTTTCGTTCTGTTCGGTCTCCTTTTCACATTTCACTCCTTAACACCAGGCGAATCCGGCATTTGTACGGTCAGAGGATCATGGGGTCGTGCATATGGCGCTCGACGGATCCGAGGCGCCGAAGATGCGCGGCCACGCGTTCGAGTACGGCGGCGGAGTCAGCCACGGCCGGCTCCGTGGAGCCACTGCCGCAGTCTGCGGAGGCGTGCGGCGTGCGGCCAGGCGGCGGCGACCGTGGCGCCCACCAGGGCGACGATGAGATCAGCGGGAAGCAGAAGCATGGTGTTCTCCGGCCTCAGAACCGGAACCTGGCCCAGACCCACTTGCCGGGCGGGTACGGCGGCGAGGAGGCGGTCACGTCACGGTCGCCCGCCGGAACGAGGGACATGACCAGCGGCAGTCCCCATCCGCCGACGTCGGCCAGCCCGTCTTCGTCGTCCAGGCTCAGAGCGTCCACGTCGGTGAGGTCGCGCACGGGCCTGCGAGGACGAGGCCGCTCCGGGCTGGAGTCCTGAACGCCGACCACAGGTGCCCATGCCCGGTCCGGGACCGGCGCGTGACCGCTCGGTAGTAGATGAGCTGTCCCGGCGTCGCGCGCACCGCGTTCGTCATGAGTTCGGAGGTGACCAGTACCGCGGCCTCGAAGAGGCTGATCATCCCGCCGTCCACAGCGGCGAAGGGGTGGAGCCGGGCCTGCTCCAGCAGGCCCAGGAGGCCGAGCCGATTTTCGAGGGCGGAGCGTGCACGGCCAGGGCTGGTCTCGCTCGCCAGCTCAGCCCACTCCAGCTCGTCTTGGAGATCTTGCTGCGCGCATTCCACCGATCGCCGAATGCTCAGCCTCACGCCTCTCACCTCATCGCCTCCACTTCCTGCCGAACCCGATGTGCGTGCCCTGCCAACGCCGCCGCTAGCTGGGCGACGCTGTTACTAGGAGTGAGCAACGATCGCAGGAGTGGGAAGCGTCCACACCCGCTAGGACGCGTGTGCACGATCGGGTTTCTGGGCGGCTGTGACCAGCGATTATTGCGATTGCCCCGCCCGCTACCCATCCGAATGGGTAATGTCCCGTACACCGGAGGTGACGGGATGACCACGCAGAAGCCGACGAGCACCAGCCCGCAAGCCCGAGGCCGGGAGCTGGCCCGGGCCGGTCGGCAGCTATGGCAGGAGTTGGGATCGGTCAAGGAGGCAGCCGCCGAGCTGATGAACCGGCATCCCGACATCCCCAGCCTCCAAGCGCACCGGTACGCGTGCGGTCTCTCCCAGGACCAGGCGGCACAGCGCTACAACGAGGCAACCGACCATCAGACCAGTCTCGGCGGGACCACGATCAACTCGTGGGAGACGTGGGCACGCGGACGTGGCCGGGCTGGTTCACCGCCCAACTTCCCTAGCCTGCTCGTGCTCTCGGCCGCGTACGGGAAAGGCCCTTTGGGCGTCGCTGATGAGCAGGTCTCCCCTGGCGACCTCGTCGCCGAAGGCTATGAACGCCTCGCGGTCGAAGATCAGATCTCGCTGAAACACCATGGCGCCCCGCTGGACATCAGAACGGCCCTCGCCGCGAAGCCGGACGATGGCGCCCCTAGCCCCATCAACGGTGTTCCTCTGCCACGAACGCAGCGCAGCGCGCTTACCGCCACAGGACAAGAGTTCGACCTGGCGGTCCCCATGGTCGAGTACGGCAATCCCGTGATCAAGGTTTCTACGCTGCCGAACGCGCAGCCCGGCCAACTGCTACATCTGAATTGGACATCCTTCGGGTCTGGGCTCGAACGCCTCATTCACCAGATCAAGAACATCGGCCGACGACTGGACGTTGATGCCTGCTTCGGCATCAATGAGGCTGGCCTCGTCATGGCTACCTTCCTAGCCTCCGCACAGTTCGGCCGATGTCCGATTGGTTACCTGAAGTGCAACAAGGCACGCGACAAGATCAGCCTTGATCTTGCGTCCGCCTATCCTGACCTCCCGGACGCACCTTCGATCGTCCTCTGCGACTTCGAGGTGAAGCGGGCCGACGTCATCGGATTCATCACGCGGGAAATCCGCAGCCGCTACCCTGGCGCGGAATTTACTTCGCCGTCTTCGGCGCGATGACCAAGGGCCGAGACCTAGAGGTAGCGAGTTTCGACGACCTCACCGGGGCAGAAATCATGCGGGCTGCCGACCTGGCGGCCGTCTTCGTCGCGGCGACGATGGGCCCACCCGGCATCGAGCCACCACTCGAACTTCGCTGAGCAAGGAGGAGCACCCGATGGCATCTGCGCAGGAACCGCTTCCCACCCTGGCGAACCAGCTCACCGAACTGGTGAGGACCGTCATGAGCGAGATCCGCCCCCGTCTCGTTGAGGGAGCCCTCGCCGGGCAGCACGCCGAGAGCCGCAACGACCGCCACACGGACAACTTTCTTTCAAAGCATGACCTGTGGATGCACGACCGCTACCGCGAACTCCTCACCGAGATCATCCCTTCCTACGTCTACGCCTCCGAAGAAGCCGACCCGCAGATCATCGGAGACCACCCCGACCCCGACCTGTGCGTGCTCGTCGATCCCCTCGACACCAGCGAGCTCGCCGTCCGCGCCCTGCACGGCTATACGCACGTCATGGTCTACTCCCGTTCGCTGCGCCGCCCCATCGCGGCCGTGGTCGGCGACATCTTCCACCACGTCCAGCTCTACGTCGCCGCCCGCAACGACGACGGCGAGGACCACGCCCACCTCATCACCGCAGACGGAACGATCCATCCCCTGACCGCCTCACCGACGGCCGCCCTGCCCGAGGCGCTGGTCACCAACTTCCTCATGAAGCCCCCGCGCTTCCGCGAACTGGCCGACCAGCACCAGCTCCTCGACGCCCTCGCCGCCCACTCCCCCGACGGCGCCAGCCGGGGCCGCATCGGCGTCGACTTCGGCTCCGTCTGCCTCTGCCACGTCGCCGCCCGCTTCACCGAGAGCACCATCGAGTTCGCCAAGGGCTTCGCCATCTGGGACCTTGCCCCCGGCCACTACATCCTCCACGCCGCAGGCGGCACCGTAATCGACCTAACCGGTCACGCACTGCCACTCGATCACGGCCTCCACACCCTCACCGACATCACCGAGGCCATGGACCGCCGCCAGACCTTCATCGCGGCCGGCAACGCCCATCTCGCCGCGCAACTCCTCAAGGTCGTAGAGGAGAAATAAGGACCTCGCTACGGACACGTCGGTTCGCACGCCGCAAAACGGAATCCCTAGCGCGCAGGCCGAGGCCCGGGACCGCCTCGGGATGAACGAGGCGTACCCGGGCCGTTCACCGCCTGCGAACAGGGCGGTAGGTTGCCCACCGCCGCACCCCCGCATCAGCCGATGGCGAACCGCGACGCGACCGTGAGCACGGCACCGGGGCGTGCGCGGATCTGTTGTGTACCCGGTAGGGGGTACCAGAAAGACCGGCGCTGTGCGCCGGTCTTCTTTTTTTTGCTGGTTCTTCGGGGTGGGTTTTCGGGATCGAGGTCGTTGTGAGGGTGGGTCAGCCTAGGACTCGGGTTATCCAGGCTATGAGGTCGTTTTGGACCTCTTCGCGGTTGGTTTCGTTGAGGAGTTCGTGGCGGGCGTTCGGGTAGACGCGGTAGGTGAGGTCGGTCAGGCCCGCGGTGCGGTAGCGGCGGACCAGGAGGTCCGAGAGGGCCAGGTCGGCGTTCAGGGGGTCGCGGTCTCCGACCATGACGTAGACGGGGAGGGCCGGGGGGACCGTCGCGGGGTCCGTCATGGCCGCCGCCGCGGCGTACATCGCCTCCATGCCGGGCTCGTCCAGGGAGAAGCCGCAGAGCGGGTCGGCGAGGTAGGCGTCCACCTCGGACTCGTCGCGGCTGAGCCAGTCGAAGTCGGTGCGGGCCGGCTCGAACGGGGCGTTGTACGAGGTCAGCCGGCCGCCTGCGGCGCGAATGGCGTCCACCAGGCCGTCCAGGGCCGTCGTGCCCGACAGGACGAGTCCGTCGATCAGGTCGCCGTGCGACAGGACGTACTGCTGCGCGGCGAACGAGCCCATGCTGTGCCCGAACAGGACGAGCGGGACGCCGGGATGCCGCTCCCGCGCGAGCCCCGTGAGACGCACCATGTCGTCGACGAGAAGGTTCCACCCGTCGTCGCCGAGACGCCCCGGCTCACCCTTCATCGTCAGCCCGTGCCCGCGATGGTCAGCGGCGTGGACGGCGTAGCCGAGCGAGACGAGACGCTCGGCGAACCGGGCGTACCGGGCGGCGTGCTCGCCCATGCCGTGGGCGAGCTGGACGATCCCCCGCGGCGGCGCGACCGGCTCCCAACTGTGCACGTGGACGTCGAGCCCGTCGGTACTAGGGAAGGTGAACATGCGGGGGCTCCTCCAGCAGGTCGGCGACCCGCGCGCGGATCTCGGGGGTGTCGAGGCCGCGCAGGGTCAGGGTGGTGCGGCGGCGCAGGATGTCGTCGGGGGTGGCGGCCCACTCGCGGTCGCGGGCGTAGACGACCTGGGCCCAGATGTCGGGTCCGTCGGGGTGCACGGGGGCGCCGAGCGCCGGGTCGCGCCGCACCAGGTCGGCCAGGTCGAAGGCGAGGGTGCCGTAGTGGGTCGCCAGGTGCGCGGCGACGGACGGTTCCATCGGCGCCGCGACGAGCCGGTGCGCGACCGCCGCGGGGGTCGCCAGGCCGGGCAGCGGGACGGTCTTGAGGACGTCGGCGCCGACGCCGAGACGTTCCAGGACGATCCGGCCGATGTGCCGGTAGGTGGTCCACTTGCCGCCCGCGATGGACAGCATCCCGCCCCGCCCCTCGGTGATGACGGTCTCGCGCTTGGCGGTGGCGACGTCGCCGGGGCCGCCCGGCAGGACGCGCAGCCCGGCGAAGGCGTAGGCGACGTCCTCGCGGCGCAGGCCGTCGAGGGCGTGCCCGGCCTCGGCGAGGATCTGGGCGACGTCGGCGTCGGTGGCGCGGACGTCGGCGGGGTCGCCGTCGTAGGGCTCGTCGGTGGTGCCGAGCAGGAGATGGTCCTCCCACGGGATCGCGAACGAGACCCGGTACCGGTCGACGGGCACGGTGACGGCGGCCCGCCACGGCTCCTGCTGCCGCACCACCAGGTGCGCGCCCTTGGACAGCCGGATGCTGGGGCCGGACGACGGGTCCTCCATCGTGCGCAGCCGGTCCAGCCACGGCCCGGTCGCGTTGAGGACGAGCCGCGCGGTGACGCCGAACTCGGTGCCGTCCAGCGCGTCCCGCAGGTCCGCGCCGACGATCCGGCCGCCGGAGCGGCGCAGCCCCCGGACGGCGGCGTGGTTGAGGACGGTGGCGCCGGCGGCGACGGCGGCGCGGACCGTCATGATCGCGACGCGGCTGTCGTTCATCTGGTGGTCGGTGTAGACGGCCGCCGCCCGCAGCCCCTCGGCGCGCAGCGCCGGGACCTGGTCGAGCGCGTTCGCGCGGGACACGACGCGGCCGAGGCCGTCGCCGAACGCCGACAGCGCCGAGTACAGGAAGACCCCGGCGCCGAGCTTGGCGGCGCCGTGCGGGCCGTCGGCGTAGATCGGCACCAGGAACCGGCGGGGGCTGACCAGGTGCGGGGCGACCTGCGCGGCCAGGCTGCGGCGTTCGCGGTGGTTCTCCGCGACGAGCCGGACGTTGCCGGTCTGGAGGTAGCGCAGGCCGCCGTGCACGAGCTTGGTGGACGCGCTCGACGTCGCCCCGGCGAAGTCGCCCGCGTCGACGAGGGCGACCCGCAGCCCGGCCTGCGCCGCCGTCCACGCCGCCGCGATGCCGACGATGCCGCCGCCGATGACCAGCAGGTCGAACGTGCCGCGGCCGAGTTCGTCGCGGACCTCGGCGCGGCCGGGGCTGTGCAGGAGTGTGTTCACGCGGGTTCGACCTCGATCTCGTCGTCCTCGTCGATCCAGCCCTTGGCCAGTTCGACCGCCTTGCGGTACTTGCGGAGCATCCGGTCGCGGGTGCCGTCCTCGATGCGGGGCGTCCACTCGGCCGCGCGCCGCCACTCGGCGCGCAGCGCGTCGAGGTCGGGCCAGACCCCCGCGACCAGCCCGGCCGCGTGCGCGGCGCCCAGGCACGTCGTCTCCGAGACGAACGGCCGCATCACCGGGACGTCGAGCATGTCGGCGATGGTCTGCATGAGCAGGTGGTTGGCGGTCATACCGCCGTCCACCCGCAGCGCCTTCAGCTCGACTCCCGAGTCGAGCACCATGGCGTCCACCACGTCGCGGGTCTGGAACGCCGTCGCCTCCAGGACGCAGCGCGCCAGATGCCCCTTTCCGGCGAAGCCCGTGAGCCCGACGATGACGCCGCGCGCGTCCGGCCGCCAGTGCGGTGCGAACAGGCCGGAGAACGCGGGGACGAGGTAGAGGCCGCCGTTGTCGCGGACGCTCAGCGCCAGCGTCTCGATCTCGGCGGCCGTGGAGATCAGCCCGATCTTGTCGCGGAGCCACTGCGTCAGCGACCCGGTGTTGGCGATCGAGCCCTCCAGCGCGTAGACGGGTGCGTCCGACCCGAGCCGGTAGCCGACGGTGGTGAGGAGCCCGTGCCGGGAACGGACGGGTTCCTCCCCGGTGTTGAGCAGCAGGAAGCTGCCGGTGCCGTAGGTGGACTTGGCGTCGCCGACCGAGAAGCACGTCTGCCCGAACAGCGCCGCCTGCTGGTCACCGAGCGCCGCCGCGATCGGGACGCCCTCCAGCACGCCGCGCGCGTGCCCGTACACCTCCGCCGACGAGCGGATCTCGGGCAGCAGCGAGCGCGGGATGCCGAACGCCGCGAGGATGCCGTCGTCCCAGTCGAGCGTGCGCAGGTCCATCAGCATCGTTCGGCCGGCGTTGGTGACGTCGGTGACGTGGACCGCGCCGCCCGTCAGGTTCCAGATGACCCAGGTGTCCATCGTGCCGAACAGCAGCTCGCCGCGCTCGGCGCGCTCGCGGGCGCCGGGGACGTGGTCGAGCAGCCAGCGGATCTTGGGTCCGGAGAAGTACGACGCCAGCGGCAGGCCGGTGGTCGCGGCGAACCGGTCGCGGCCGTGGCCGCCCGCCAGTTCCGCGCACAGCGCCTCGGTCCGGGTGTCCTGCCACACGAGGGCGTGGTGGACGGGACGTCCGGTCGCGCGGTCCCACAGCACGGTCGTCTCGCGCTGGTTGGTAATGCCGACGGCGGCCAGATCGGAGGGGGCGAGCCCGGCCTTGCGCAGCGCGCCCGCCGTCACCTCCTGGACGCGGGCCCAGATCTCGGTGGCGTCATGCTCGACCCAGCCGGGGCGGGGGAAGATCTGCCGGTGTTCGCGCTGGTCGACGGCGAGCACGTGGCTGGCGCCGTCGAAGACGATGCACCGGCTCGACGTCGTGCCCTGGTCGATCGCGGCGACGAAGCGGTCCGCCATACGGCCCCTCCGGTTCAGAGACGGGGTGGTGTGGAGCACAGTAGCTCATTCGACAATGTCGAACAACGGTCATCAGTAGATTCCGGCACCGAGATCCCGGCTGATCGCCCGCGCGGTGTCGCGCACCGCCGCGACCAGCGTGCCGGGGAACGCTCCGTCCGAGGTCAGGCGCTCGATCGCGCCGCCGATCCCGACCGCGCCCAGCGGGGCGCCGCGATGGCCGCGGATCGGGGCGGCCAGCGCCGCGACCCCTTCCACGGCCTCCTCGCGCTCGCCCGCCCAGCCCGCCGCGCGGATGCGCGCGCACTCGGCGTCCAGGTCGGCGCGGGCGGTCAGCGTCGCGGGGGTGCAGGGCTTCAGCCCGTCGTCCAGCTCACCGGGCGCGACCGGGTCGAAGGCCAGCAGCACCTTGCCCCACGCGGTCGCGTGCAGCGGCAGCATCGAGCCGACCTCCAGCACCTGCCGGCTCTCGTCCGGGCGGAACACGTGGTGGATGACCAGCACGCCGCCCTGGTGGAGGACGCCGATGCGGACGCTCTCGCCGGTGACGCGCGCCAGGTCGTCGGCCCACATCAGCGAGCGGGCGCGCAGCTCGTTGACGTCCAGGTAGCCGTTGCCCAGCCGGAGCAGTTCGGCGCCGAGCCGGTAGCGGCCGGTGACGGGGTCCTGCTCGACGAATCCCTCCTGCTGGAGCGTGCGCAGGATGCCGTGCGCGGTGCCCTTGGCCAGGCCGAGCGTGAGGGCCACGTCCGACAGGGCCAGCGTCCGTTCACCGCCCGCGAGCAGGCGCAGTATCGCCGCCGCCCGCTCCAGGGACTGGATTGAACCCGCCATCCCACCTCCTCAGTGATGTCGTTCGACATTATCGAACGTTTTTCTTGTAAGTAAGGGCTTCGTCGGCTTAGAGTGTGCGCCACCTCACCCCCAGAGCAGAGGAACCCACCCCATGCGGTCCAGAACAGCGGCGATGCTCGCCGGCACGGTCCTCCTCCTCCCCGTCGCCGGCTGCGGCGGCGGCTCCGGCGCCGCCGACGACGGAACCGTCACGGTCGGCGCGATCCTGTCCATGTCGGGCATCTACTCCACGCTCGGCGCCCCGCAGCAGAAGGCCCTGCGGATGGGCGTCGAGAACCTCAACAAGCAGGGCTTCGTCGTGGACGGGCGCAAGCGCACGCTGGAGATCGAGTACGCCGACGACAAGTCCGACGCCGCCACGACCGGCGTGACGCAGCTCCGCGAACTCACCCAGGCCAAGAAGCTCCCGGTGGTCGCCTACGGCCTCGGCTCGGACACCTACGTCCCCCAGCTCAAGCGCAACCCCGTGCCGATGCTGAACCTGATCGACTCGGTGCACCCCAGCATCCTCCGGCTCAGCCCGCAGTTCTGGCGCGTCCGCGGCGACTCCCCCACCTATGTTCCGGGCTGTCTCCACTACGCCAAGCGGGAACTCGGTACCAAGAGCATCTCGATCATCACCGCCAAGGGCGAGGCGTACGGCGAGGGCCTCACCCAGCTCGTCACGCAGTCGGCGCGGGCCGAGGGCATCGACGTCGCCGCCAGCACCCAGTTCCCCGTCGGCGCGACCGACTACAGCAACGCCATCCGGGGCGCCGTCGCGGCCGAGCCCGACGCCGTCTACCTCTCCAGCGTGACCGCAGTGATCCTGCCCGTCCTCAAGCAGCTCCGCCAGTCGGGCTACACCGGGCCGGTCATCCACAGTGCGGGCATCAACCCCAACCAGGCCAAGGACATCCTCGGCGGCCAGTTCAACTCGATCATGAAGGACAACCACGACTGCGCGGGCACGCTGCCCACCACCTCGGAGAACCCGGCCGCCAAGGCGTTCGCCGACGCCTACCAGGCCCGCTACAACGAGTACCCGCAGGACCTGACGATGTGGGCGCACGACTTCCCGTTCATCGTGGCCGCCGCGATGACCAAGGCGGGCACCGTCGACGACCCGGCGAAGATCCAGAAGGCGCTCGGCGAGATCACCGTGCCGCAGGGCACCGTGAGCGGCTGGATTCCCGGCCCCGGCGACGCGCTGTTCACCGAGCGGATGGCGCGCACCGCCTCGGAGGTCACCACCTGGTGCGACGCCCGGCAGACGCTCGCCAGCGCGATGACGTTCGACGTCCGCGACGGCGCCGTCGTCGACCCGAAGATCAAGAAGGACCCCTGCTCGTGACCCAGGTCCTCGTCGACGGGATCTTCCTCGGCTGCCTGTTCGCGGTCGTCGCGGTCGGCCTCACCCTGGTCTACGGGGTGATGGAGGTCCCCAACTTCGCCCACGCGGGCATCATCGTGCTCGCCGCCTACACGACGTGGTCGGTCAGCCAGGCCGGGGCGCCGTTCGTCCTCGCCGCGCTCGCGGGCATCGCCTGCGGCGGCGCCGTCTCGGTGCTCACCGAGGTGCTCGCCTACCGGTGGATCATCGAGCGGCCCGCCGCCGCGCCCGCCGTCGCGCTCGGGCTGCTGCTCATCCTGCAGAACGTCGCGCTGCGGCTGTACGGCGGCGCGGGCCGCTCGCTCGACACCCCCTACGACACCGTGCTGCTGCGGTTCGGCGGCGTCACGCTGCCGGGCGTCAAGGCGGCGCTCATCGTGCTCGCCGTCGCGTCGCTCGGCGCGCTGCACCTGCTGCTGACGCGCACGTCGCTCGGCCGCGCGATGCGGGCCGTCGCCCAGGACCGGGAGGCGGCCGGGATGCTCGGCATCCCGATGCGGCGGCAGTACATGCTCGCGTTCCTCATCGCCGGGCTGCTCGGCGGCGTCGCCGCGATCGCCTACGCGCCCACCTTCCAGATCTCGCCCTACATGGCCGACGAGGTCCTGCTCAGCGCCTTCGTCGTCGTGGTCCTCGGCGGGCTCGGCAGCGTGTGGGGCGCGGTCACGGGCGGGCTGCTGCTCGGGATCGTCCAGGGGTTCGGCGCCGCCTACGTCAGCTCCGCCTACCAGAGCGCCTTCGGGCTCCTGGTGCTCGTCCTCATCCTCGTGCTGCGCCCCGACGGCCTGCGCAGCACCAACGCCCGAAGGGTGGCCTGATCATGCGCGCCTCTCCGCTCGTGCGGCACGGCGCGGTCGCGGCGGGACTCGTCGCGCTCAGCGTCGTCGCCTACCTGCTGCTGGCCGGGGTCCAGGGGGACCGGGGGCAGGTCGTCCTGCTCGTCGTCGTGTGGACGATCGCGCTCACCGGCCTCAACCTGATCATGGGGTTGGGCGGCTACCCCAGCCTCGCCCACGTGGCGTTCTTCGCCGGAGGCGCCTACCTGTCGGCGTACTTCCTGGAGCGCGGCTGGCCGATGGCGCTCGGCGCCGCGCTCGCCGTCGGGCTGACGATGCTCGGCGGGCTCGTCGTCGCGCTGGTGTTCAGCCGGACGCGCGGCCAGTACTTCGCCATCGGCACGATGTTCTGCACGGCGGTCGTGTACCTCGTGCTCACCAACGCCACCGGCTTCACCGGCGGCCCCAACGGCAAGCCCGTCGACCTCGGGTTCTCGATGACGGCGACGCTCGTGCTGCTCGCCGCGTCCGTCGGGCTCGGCCTCGGCGCGTTCTACGTCCTCGCCCGGACCCGTTTCGGGGACCGGCTGCGGGCGATCCGCGAGGACGAGGACCTGGCGCGGCACGTCGGCGTGCCCACCGCGCGCGTGAAGCTCGTCGCGATGGTGCTCTCGTCGGGGTTCGGCGCCTGGGCCGGAGTGCTGTTCGCGCAGTACAACGGCGTGATCGCGCCGTCGCAGTTCACGTTCGTGCAGAGCTTCCTCATGCTCGTCGCGATCGGGCTCGGCGGCGCGGGACGGCTGCTCGCGCCGCTCGTCGGGAGCGCGATCGTCATCGGGTTCACCCAGCTCATCAAGCTCGGGCCCGGCGTCAGCCAGATCGTGCTCGGCGTGCTGTTCATCCTGGTCACGCTGCTGGTCCCCGGCGGCGTCCTGGGCGGTCTGGCGCAGCTCGCGCGGCGGCTGCGCCGCACTCCCCCGGCGGCCGAGACGGAACGTTCCACCCCCGTCCGTGTGAAGGAGGCCGCCTCGTGACGGCTCTGCTGACCGTCGACCGCGTCGTCAAGCGCTACGGCGGGCTCGCCGCCGTGGACGGGGTGTCGTTCACCCTCGGCGCCGGCGACGTCCTCGGCCTCATCGGCCCCAACGGCTCGGGCAAGACGACCCTGCTCGGCATCCTCGCCGGAACCCACGACCCCACGTCGGGCACCGTCACGCTCGACGGACGGGTCTGCTCGGGGCGCGGCGCGCACCGCGCCGTCCACGCCGGGATCGCCCGCACCTTCCAGACGACCCGGCTGTTCGGCGGCTGGACGCTGCGCGAGGCGCTGCGGCTGGCCCGCCGGGAGAACCGCCGTCCGGCGGACGTCGCCTCCGACGAGCGGATCGCCGCGCTGCTGGCGCTGGACGGGCTGCTCGACCGGCCGTGCACGTCGCTGACCAGCGCGGCGCAGCGGCTCGCGATGATCGCGCTGGCGCTCGCGACCGGACCGCGCGTGCTGCTGCTGGACGAACCCGCCGTCGGCATGGACACCGCCGAGTCCGCCGCGCTGGCGCGGGCGGTGCGGGACGTCGCCGACGACCTCGGCGTCGCCGTCGTCGTCGTGGACCACAACATGCACTTCCTCATGCCGCTGGCCGACAGCGTGCTCGTCATGGCGTCCGGGACCGTCCTGGCGACCGGCACCCCGGCGCAGATCCGCGCCGACGAGGCGGTCATCGCCTCCTACCTGGGAGAGACCTGACCATGCTCACCGTCTCCGGCCTCACCATCGCGTTCGGCGCGACCGTCGCCGTCCGCGACGTCGCGCTGACCGCCGCGCCCGGTACCGTCACCGGCATCCTCGGCGCCAACGGCGCGGGCAAGACGACGACCCTGCTCGGCATCCTGCACCGCGTCCCGCGCCGGACCGGCACGGTCGTCCTGGACGGCCGCGACGTCACCGGCCACGACACCGGGGCCCTCGTGCGGGCGGGCATCGCGCTGTGCCCGCAGAACCGGCGGCTGTTCCCGAACATGTCGATCGCGGACAACCTGCTGCTCGGCGCGTACGGGCACGGCCGCGCCGTCCGCCGGGAGCGGCTGGCGCGCACCTACGAGCGGTTCGGGTGGATGCGCGAGCGCGCGGACGAACCGGCCGGGCGGCTCAGCGGCGGCCAGCAGCAGGCCGTCGCGATCGCCCGCGCGCTGATGTCCGAACCTCGGCTGCTGCTGCTCGACGAACCGTCCAGCGGCCTGTCCCCCGTCGCCGTCCAGGAGATCGCCGGCCTGCTCGCCGAGATCACCGCCGACGGCACCGCGCTGCTCCTCGTCGAGCAGAACGTGGGCCTCGTCCGGCGGCTGTGCTCGACGGCCCACATCCTCGCCCACGGCCGCGTCACCGGCGCGGGCCCCGTCTCCGAGCTGCTCACCGACGACACCGTCTCCGACGCCTATCTCGGCACGCTCACCTGACGGGGTCCGTCATCGTTCTCCGGCCGGTGAAATTTCAGTGGCGGGGCGGGCCGCGATGGACGGCGCGGCGGGGAAAGGGCCGTCCACCTGCGGGCGGGGTGTTCGAATAGCGGCTTGAAGGCCATTTTGACGGTTATTGCCGGGTTTCTCCGGAGGCGTCATGGTTGCGGCAGCTCGCACACCTCGCGAACGGTAGGTGACCCCGCCCATGGTGAAGCCCTCAAGACCGCTCGGCGTCGTTCTGGCGCTACTCCTCCCCGTCCTGCTCGCCCTCACGGTCACGGCTCCGGCGCGGGCCGCCGCGCCGGGCACCGCCGCGAAGCAGTACCTGGTCAGCGGCCCCGCGACGGCGGGGCAGCGCACCGCCGTCGCCCGCACCGGCGCGGCGATCGACGCCGTGCGCCCGGACGGGACGCTGGAGGTCAGCGCCATCCCGTCCGAGATCGCGGCGATCAGGAAGCTCGGCCACACCGTCACGGTGCTGGCGGCGCCGAAGCCGTCCGCGACGGCGGCGGCGACGTCGTACCACACGTTCGCCGAGATGCAGGCGTCGCTGAACGCCACCGTCGCGGCCTATCCGCAGATCGCGCGGAAGGTCGTCATCGGCCAGTCGTACCAGGGCCGCGACATCGTCGGCGTGAAGATCAGCGACAACGTGGCGACCGACGAGAACGAGCCCGAGGCGCTCTACATCGCCAACATCCACGCCCGCGAACGCCTCACCGCCGAGACGGCGCTCGACCTCATCGCCACCCTGACGCAGGGCTACGCCGGGAACACCCGGATCAGGGACCTGGTCAACACGCGGGAGATCTGGATCTTCCCGATGGTCAACCCCGACGGCCAGGTGTACGACATGACGTCCGACACCCAGCCGGGCCGGATGTGGCGCAAGAACCGGCAGCCCGCCGCCGTCGACCTGAACCGCAACTTCCCCTACCGGTGGGGCTGCTGCGGCGGCTCGTCCGGCAACAGCGGCAGCGAGACCTACCGCGGCCCCAGCGCCGAGTCCGCGCCCGAGACCAGGGTGCTGACGAACTTCGTGCGGAGCCGCGTCGTCGGCGGACGCCAGCAGATCAAGGTGTTCCTGGACATCCACTCCTACGGGAACCTGGTGCTGTGGCCGTTCGGCTACACCTACAGCGACACCGTCCCGGGCGCGCTGTCGGCCGACGAGGAGGCCACGCACCGGACCATCGGGCGGCAGCTCGCGGCGAGCAACGGGTTCACGCCCCAGCAGGCCAGCGACCTGTACATCACCGACGGCACGACCGACGACTGGACGTGGGGTGACCAGCGCATCTTCTCGTTCACGTTCGAGCTCGGCGGCGGCGGCTTCTATCCGGCGCCGTCCCGCATCGACGCCCTGGTCGCGGGTGTCCGCGACTCCCTGCTCAGGATGACCGAGTACGCCGACTGCCCCTACCGGGCCATCGGCAAGCAGGCCCAGTACTGCTCGGCCTGACCGGCCGGAAAGGGGCGTTCTCCCGGAAGGAGAGAACGCCCCTTTCGCTGCGGAGTGCTACCCCGCGAACGTCACGAACTTCGCGTTGCGCTGCCATGCCGACAGCAGCGCGGTGTCGGTGCAGTAGCCGCACGACGGCCCGCCGAACATGGCGCGGGCGCCCGCGTCGCCGCGGAGGACGAAGTACAGCCAAGCGGTGGAGATACCCCGGAACGGGCCGCCGTTGCCGGTGGGCGCGAGGTGGTCGGCGCCCCGCAGCTCGCCGTAGGCGGCGGGCCGGTTGGACGAGGCGTTGTAGTCACCGCGCACCCAGCCCGGCTGGACGACCTTGTCGTTCTGACCGGCCAGGTAGAGGGTCGGCTTGGTGACCGCCCCCGGGTTGGCGAGCGGGCCCGGCTGGATGGGCAGGACGGCGTCGACCCGCGCGTCGGACGCGGCGTTGAGCGAGCCCGCGCCGCCCTGCGAGTGTCCGGCCGAGACGACGCGTCCGAGGTCCACCTTCTGGTGGTACGGGCTGGACGCCGTGGAGTTGCGGGTGGCGAGCACGTCCAGGCCCTCGCGCATCTCGGCGCCGTCGTTGGCCGCCGTGGTCTTGGCGGCGGCGACGATGAACCCGTGTCCGGCCCAGTGCCGCAGCAGCCCGTCGTAGGCGGCCGGCCGCGCCCCCGTCCCGTTCCCCCAGATCACCACGGGGAACTTCGTGCGGCCGTTGCCCAGGTCGGCCGGGCGGTAGAGGCGGTGGTTCGGGGCGTCGTCCACCTTGACCTTGTGCGGGCCGGCCTGCGCCCACGGCACGGGGGCGGCGCCGGCGGCCGGGGCGGTGGCGACGGCGCCCGCGACGGCGAGCGGAGCGAGGACGAGTGCGGTGCGGCGAAGGCGTCGGGACATGGGAGCTCCTCCGGGTAGCTGCGCGACGGTTCCACGCAGGCATCGCCGATTATTGAACGGGCGCCCTCCGAAGTCATGGTGAGGTCCACTGAGGTTCCTCCGATTCGGTTGTGGAACCGTCCAATGTCGTTACCCCCGACCGTCGTCGCAGATTTTGCCAAGAGTTTTGACTCGTGTTACTGGTTTGATACCGGCCGCAGGCGATGGGCGGCGATCTCCGCGACCGCGCAGGTCTGCGAGCATTTTTCGCAATAGAGGCTTAATCGGTTGGCATGGGGTACCGGTCGTGACCGATGTCAGGTGTTGTGGCGGCGGACGGCGGCCACGACTTGGGGTTCGCGCGTAAAGGAGAATCCGGCCGTGGCCGAAACCTTCATCGATCCTCTCACCGCGACCGAGGACACTTCCTACCGGGCACCGGAGCGGGTGAATCCGGACTTCATCTATATGAGCCCGACCGTCCTGGAACGGTCGGACTTCGTGGCGAGCGACGACTACGAAGACCCGATGGAACCGCGCATCATCGAAAAGCCCGACTACGCCGGATACCGCGCCGCCGCGCTCGCGGCGGCGGACGACTTCGTCGAGCGGATGCGCACCAAGGTGGACCGCGCCGAGGGCACCTTCGAGAAGGTGTTCCTGATGATGCACGCCAATCACTACCGGGCCGGAACGCGCAAGCAGTCCCGCGTCGACGACAGCCGCGAGGCGTTCGCGGCCGTCATGCAGCCGCACATCGACGCCGGAACGCCGCTGGAGTTCGTCCTTCCGGCGTTCCCGTTCAAGCTCGCGAACCCGTTCAAGGTCGCGCGCCGCGAACCCGACATGGCCGAGATTCTCTGCCTGTCGCGCATGTACGAGATCGCGCAGGTCATCGCGTCGGTCCACCCGCCCGGCGCCCGGTTCCACCTCGTCTCCGACGGCGTCGCCTACGGGCCCCTGTTCGGCGTCACCCAGGCCGAGGCCCGGCTGTACCGCGACCGCTGCCGCGAGATGATCGACGCGATGGGGTACGGTGACGCGCTCGCCATCACCGACCTCCAGGACCTCATCGACGCGCGCATGCCCGAGTTCGAGACCGTCCGCACCTCACTCGACCCGGCGCTGCGGCGCTGGTGGAAGGACAACACCGACGACCTGCGGCGCGCCAGCATTCTGAGCAGCGCCGCCGCGAACATCAACCTCTCCCAGGGAATCACCCACGATCTGCTGCGCATCGCGCTGGACGACATTCTCATCGGCCCCGAGGACGACAAGGCCCTGGACAATCTGCGCCGGGTGCGCTCCAGCATTCTGGGCCGCACCGAAGAGGCGGCGTACCAGTTCGTCCTGCTGCTTTACACGATGCGCGAGGCCAATGTCCTGAACGACGCCTTCCCGCGCGCGATCCGCGCCACCGTGCACCCCAAGCCGGGCCAGTGGTCCCCGCATCTCGTCAATCGCGCGAGCAAGGTCTTCCCGTGGCAGGGCATCGCCGTCGACGAGGGCGAGAAGGGCTGGCGAACCCGCTACGAATTCGACGCCCAACAGCGCGGCCACCGTCCCGTCCACCTCCGAGACGACCCCTGCCCCTTCTACTACGAAACCACCGAAGAAGCCTGACGGAACCCGGCGGGGCCGTTCATACGACGGTCCAGGGCGGCCCCGCCGGGACCGGGCCACGCCGAAGACCTTCGCCCCGGGCGTCACGTTCTCGCGGTGCCTCCGCCGGTCGAATGCGGCCAGGTGCGGTCACGTGGCCGGGCTTGATCAAGAGGATGGGTAGGGAGGGCGTGACGGGAGGAGGCATCCATGCTGCGGCTGCTGAGCTGGGCCGTCTTCGCCACGGCCTTCGGGGTGACGTTGACCGCCGGTCCCACCGGCGCGTACGCCGGTTCGACCGGTGTCACCGCGCGGACCCTCGCGCGGACGACGATCGGGAGCCGCGACCTCGTCCTGCGCGAGATCGTCATCGAGCCCGGCGGCAGCACCGGCTGGCACTACCACGACGGAACGCTGACGGCCCTCGTGAAGGAGGGCACCCTCACCCGCACCCTCGCCGACTGCACCACGCTGACCCACCCGCGCGGCACCGTCGTCGAGGAGCCGAGCGGCGCCGCCCACCCGCACGAAGGCCGCAACCTCGGCCCGCGCCCCGTCGTCCTGCACGCCCTCTACACCGTTCCCCGCGGCCTCCCCTTGGCCCGCGAAGCACCCGCCCCCTCCTGCGCCGAAACCTGAACACGGGTGCGGCGAGCGTAGGCGCGGGCGGCCACGGCCAGGCCGAGGCCCCACACGAGGTAGGCGGGGACGGAGATCCAGAAGAACGCCTCGGGAAGGTCGAGGCCGCCCTCGGGCGGGAACGGGTCGCGGCCGTTGAGGCGCTCCCAGATCATCAGCAGCGTCATGAGCCCGAAGTAGACGACGAGTCCGGCGGACACCGCCGTCGCGGGCCACAGCGGCAACCGGCGCGGAACCGGACGTCCCGCCGCGAACGGCACCCAGCGCGGCCACACCCGCCCCCACCGGTGCACCAGGGACAGCGGCAGCAGCAGGCCGCCGAGCAGGAACCCGGCCTCGAACACGATCACCGAGGTGTTCGACGGGAGCGGCGTCGCGTCGAGACCGACCCACGCCTGCGCGCCGATCCGCGTCAGGCAGCCCGCCACCGCGAGGTACGCCGCCGCGTAGGCCCGGCCCGGGGTGCGCGCGAGGGCGCCCGCCGGCCGCCGGCGCGCGCGTTCCAGCGTCACCCGCCCGACGAGCAGCCCGGCCCCGGCGCAGACGGCACGGCTCAACGCGCCCACCGGACGGAACTCGATCCCGAGTCCCGGCAGGA
This sequence comes from Actinomadura flavalba DSM 45200, assembly GCF_000374305.1. Classification (GTDB taxonomy): domain Bacteria; phylum Actinomycetota; class Actinomycetes; order Streptosporangiales; family Streptosporangiaceae; genus Spirillospora; species Spirillospora flavalba. The sequence continues at coordinate 912,744 of NZ_KB894093.1, forward strand.
TCGCCGCGACGACGTCGAGCAGGAGCAGCGCGGACGCCGCCAGCAGCGCCGCCGCCACCGCCCACCCCGCCGCCACGACGACGCGTCCCCGCAGCCGCGCGAGCGCCACCACCACGCCGAACGCCGCCGCGCACAGCCCGCACCCCCACCACCCGGAGAACACGACGAGATCCCCGCCGGTCGCCGACATGTCCGACGGCGCCCCGGAGACCTGCCACACCAGGCGCACCACCGCGTACGCGGCGATCCAGGCGAGGGCGAGCGGCACGAAGCGCGTCCGCGACGCCGGGGACCGCAGAGAAGTAGCCATACGAGGAATCTCGCCGGAAACCCCGGGCCATCCCTCCCCCTTTCGTCCCGGCCCGATCCCCCGCATGGGGGATCGAACATACGTTTGACCACGCGGGTAGGTTGGACGGCATGAGCGTCGGTTTCCAGGCGTCGTTGCTCGATGACGACGGTGCGAGCGGTCCCGGTCCGCTGGCCGTCCGCAGGACGGTGCTCGGCGACGGGGCCTGGGTCGACCGGTGCCCCGGGTGGATGCGGGGCGCGGACGCGCTGTTCGAGCGGCTGCTGGACGACGTGCCGTGGCACGACGAGCGGCGCCGCATGTACGACCGCGTCGTCGCGGTGCCGCGCCGCCTGGCGTTCTACCGCCGGGGCGAGACCCTGCCCGACCCGGCGCTGACCGAGGCGAAGGCGCGGCTGGACGCGCACTACGCCGCCGAACTCGGTGAGCCGTTCACCACGGCGGGCCTCTGCCTGTACCGCGACCACCGCGACAGCGTCGCCTGGCACGGCGACCGCTACGGCCGGGGCGCCACCGAGGACACGATGGTCGCGATCGTGTCGCTGGGCACGCCGCGTCCGCTGCTGCTGCGTCCGCACTCGGGTGGCCCGGCGCTGCGGTTCGACGTGGGGCACGGCGACCTGCTGGTGATGGGCGGGAGCTGCCAGCGCACCTGGGAGCACGCGATCCCGAAGAGCACGCGGCCGTGCGGGCCGCGCATCAGCGTGCAGTTCCGTCCGCACGACGTGCGCTGAGACGGCGCGAGGGTGCTGCGCCATCCGCACGTACGCGCGTTCGACGTCGACGGTGGTCAGCGTGCCGGTGCGGTGGATCGGTCCACCGCGCCCGGCGCGGGCCGGAGTCCCCGGGGGTCGGTGAGGGGCTCCGGCGACGAGCGCCGGGCGCGGCGGGCCGCTGCGACTTGCCGCACCCCCATCCTTGCCTGGGGAAAAGATCGTTAACCGGCGCTTGGAAGAATTCCACCCGTGTGATCTGGCGTTATGCAACTTTCATGCGGGAAGTTGACCTCGACCGCGCTTGAGTTCGTAGCGTACCGACCATGAACGACGACCATCGCTGGCGCGGCGAAGCCCTCGACCTGCGCGCCTATCTGTCCCGGACCGGCGCGGACGCGCCCGCGCGGCCGGACGTCGCCGCCCTGCACGCCCTGCACCGCGCCCACGTCCTGAACATCCCGTTCGAGAACCTGGAGATCGTCCTCGGGCGGCCGATCGTGCTGGACGTCGAGGCGCTCCAGGACAAGATGGTGCGCCGACGACGCGGCGGATACTGCTACGAGCACGCCTCACTGTTCGCGGCGGCGCTGGAGCGGCTGGGCTACGGCGTCTCCGGCATCAGCGGCCGGGTGAGCATGGGCGCGCCGGGCCTGCGTCCGGCCACGCACGCACTCCTGCGCGTGACGACCGACGAGGACGAGCGCGTCTGGATCTGCGACGTCGGCTTCGGCACGTCGCCGCTCACCCCGGTCGAACTGCGCGACGGCGCGGAGGCCGCCCGGGACGGCCGCCGCCTCCGGCTCGCCCGGGGCGAGGACCCGGCGGGCGCGCCGCTCTGGACGATGCACGAGCAGAACCGGGACGGCTGGGTCGACAACTACACGTTCACCCCGAACCCGCAGTACCGGGTGGACTGGACGGTCGGCAACCACTACGTCTCGACCAGCCCCCACTCCCCGTTCACCGCGCGCCCGATCGCACACCGGCGCCTGACCGACGAGGACCGGAGACTGAGCGGCACGACACTGACGATCACGCACCCGGACGGCTCGGCACAACGACGGGAGCTGACCACGGCCGAGCGTCCGGAGGTACTGGCGGAGCAGTTCGGAATCGTCCTGGACGCAGAGGACGCGAAGCGGCTGGCGGGATAGCCGCGCCGGTCCGGGACCTTGCGGCACCGGCCCGGCGGCGGCAAGCCGGTGAGGCGGTCATGGCCGGGGAGCGCAGCGGCGGGGAGCGGAGAAAGAGCAGCTTGGGCGTTCGGTCAGTTCCGTTCGTCGATGTGTTCGAGCAGCGCCCGCCAGCCGAGAACGGAGAACCGGAGGAATCCCCCAGCGTGGTCATGCGAATCACGGACCAGGACCGCGCTGCTGTACAACGCGACTTCGACGCAATCTTTGTCTTCGCTTCGCTGAGACTTACGCCATGGCAGTGCAGCGATACTTTTCATCTCATCGGTCATGCAACGACCCTCCATCCGACGGTGGCGGGCCCTGCTATGCGATGGATTCGGTTGAGGTCATCCAGCGAGCCCGTTGCCGAGCAGGGCACAACGAACCACGACCTTGTGGATGATTTCCGCTCCCGAGTGTAAACGGTCGATGTTCTTCCGCCTACACGGGCACCACAAGATCAGATGACCAGAGCGCCGACCGAACGGCCGGGAGGGTCTCAGCCTCGGCGCGCCCCCCTTTCGTCGGCGACCACCGGTCAGTCCATGAGTTCTTCGGCGGCGGAGCGCAGAAGTTCGATGGACTCGGCGGCGGACAGCGAGATCTCCAGCAGGTCCTCAAAGGCGTCGCGGTAGTCGATGACGCCCGACTCCTCGCCGAAGCTCATGCCACTACCGGTGCGGCCGCCCTCCTGGTAGAGCGCGTCGCCGAGGCCGCTCTCGAACTCCAGCAGAGTGAACGATCCACGAAGACCGACGTGCGAACCGATCGAGAACGGGATGATGCGGACAGTGACGAGGTCATCCGCCTCGCACGCATCCGCGACGTGACGGAGCTGTTCGGGCATGATTGCCGGATCGACGGCGATACCGACATGGCGGCGGATCACCGCCTCGTCAATGATGTGGTAGCGGCGCGGCGGATTCTCCCGCTCGGCCATGCGACGCTGCCGCTCCATGCGCAGCTTCACGACAGGGCCGACGCGCAGCGCGTTGACCCGGCCGGTCGCGATGATCTCGGCGTACTCGCGCGTCTGGAGCATCCCCGGAATCACCGTGAGCTGGTAGTCGCGAATGAACGACGCACCGGCCTCGTAGCCGATGTAGTTGATGTAGACGTCCGAGGTCTCGCCCCGGTACTGGTTCCACCAGGCCGGTTCGCGCGCCCCCCGCGCCAGCGCCTGCAAACGCTCCTGCCGGCTCTCCGCCGTCACGTCGTACTGCTGCAAGAGAGCCTGGAGGTCGGTGCGGGAGATGGCGTTCTTGCCGCCCTCGACGCGGATGAGCTTGGACGGACTCCATTCCAGGCGTCTGGCCACCTGCTCCTGCGTCAGGCCCTTCTCCTTGCGGAGGCTGACGAGTTCCGTGCGCAGCAGCGCACTCTGGACGACGGGGCCCTGGTCAGTGCTCATCTTCGCTCGCTTGGGTCGATGGAAGGGTCGGCCGCTGCGGGGCGCCACCTGCCCGGACGCCACCTGCTGCGGTGCCACGTGCACCGGTGCGACCTCTTGAAGTGACAGGTGTCATCCCGCCGGTTGGCCGCCTGAGACGAGGCAGTCCGCCGCGTGCGGAGGTACGGGCGGGCGCTGAACAAGCCCGCAACGGCGTCCCCCGCGCATACGGCCATACGACGAACCTAGCATGACGGTACGTGTCGTTCGGCCAACTACCCAGATGCCACATGGCAGATTACCATCAATCGTACTGCCTCCCGGCAGAAGGCCATGCTATGTTGGTTGCAACTTGACGGACGGTGAAAGTTTCGGGCGGCCGGCACTGCGGCTTCCGGAGCCTCTACCCGGTCCCCGCTCCGGCGGGACGACGAGGAGGTTGGAACGATCGCGACGACACGCACCGAGCCGCCCACGGAAAAGATCCGCCCTCCGGCACCACCCGATCATCGGCTCACCGGCGAGACGATCGGGAACGGAGCGGAGGGCGCGACCACACGAGACCGCTGGACGCTCGCCCGGCCTGCGGGACGACCGGCGATGGCCGTCGCCGCCGACCCGCGCTGACCAGGCGAAACCTTCGAGCGGACTCACCAAGTCTAACCGCGCACGCGCGGGACAGGCCATAGGTGATGTGCCGCCGATTCCCACCCTCCTCGCCCGGGCCGCCCAGCGGAACCAGGCGATCGAGTCGGAGGCCCACTTCGAGACACGGGATCTCGACATGCACACGAAGCTCACGTCCCCGACCGCCCACCAGCCCTCCGTCCGGCCTCCCCACCCCGCATCCGGGAGGCCGGCATGGTGATGCACGAACTGCCGCGCCGTGACGCGTGGGACTCGCTGCCGCCACCCGCCCCACCGCCCGCGCAGGTCGTCCCGGCGCTGCCGGCCCTCAGCGGCCCGGTGGTGTCCCGCACCGCCCAGAACACGACCTTCTGGACGTCGCTCACCCGCGCCGAGCGCCGCGACTTCGTCCGGGTCTCCGACCGCTACTCCGTGCCCGCCGGACGGGTGCTGTGGCGCGAGGGCGCCCCGGCCGACCACGCGCTGCTCATCCGCTCCGGCGAGGTCGAGGTCTGCGTCGGCCGCTACGGCGCCGAGCGCGTCGTCGCCTACCGGCGCGACGGCAGCCTCATCGGAGAGCGTGCCGCGCTGACGTACCGGCGCCGGTCGGCGACGGTCGTCGCCGCGCGCCCGACGAAGTTCTACCGGATCTCCAGCGAGGACTTCCAGGCGTTCCTGGCCGCCCATCCGCGCCTGCTCGACGTCCTGGAGACGCAGGTCTACGAGCGCCTGGTGGAGGCCCCGGCACGGCCCGAGCCGGTCGCCGTCCTGGACGACGAGCACGACCTGCCGACCCGTCCGTATCCTCCGCCCCGCCCGGCCGGGGCCGACCGCGCCGAACCGGCGGGCCGCCGCTCGGCTCGCCCCGCGTTCCGCCACCCGGAGGCACCGGCGGTCCAGCCGCTCGCGCCCACCGGCTGGGCGGACCGCATGTGCTCGGTCGTCTACACCGACGTCGCCGGGTTCGGCGGCGGGCACCGCAGCGACGACGACCGGCTCCGCGTCCGCGCGATCATGTACACGATCCTGCGCCGGGTGTTCGACGCGTCGGACGTCCCGTGGGCGGCCTGCCACCGGGAGGACCGGGGCGACGGCGCGCTGATCGTCGTCCCGCCGGAGATCCCGCCGCGCTCGCTGCTCGACCCGCTGCTCGCCGCCCTCGCGGCCGAGCTGGCCGAGCACAACCACCGGTCGAGCCCGGCCCTGGCCGTCCAGCTCCGGCTGGCGCTGCACGTCGGCCCGGTCACGCCGGACGCGCACGGCGTCTCGGGGCTGGCCATCATCCGCGCGGCCCGGCTGCTGGAGGCCCGGGAGCTGAAGGACCGGATGGCCGCCACCGGAGCCGATCTCGGCTTCATCACCACGTCCTACGTGCATGAGCACGTTCTGACCTCCGAGCACGGCCCGCTGGGCAAGCGCGCGTTCCAGAGCGTGGCGGTGCGGGTGAAGGAGACGGAGGAGCACGGCTGGATGCGCCTCTGGTGAGATTCCGGGGGCGCGTCAGGCGTCGCGCGGGACGCGCAGCACGAAGCGGGCTCCCCGGGGGCTGTCCTCCAGGGTGAGGGTGCCGTTGTGGGCGCGGGCGATCTGGAGGGCGATGGGGAGGCCGAGTCCGGTGCCGTCGGCGTCGCGGTCGCGGCTGTCCTTGAGCCGGGCGAAGCGGCGGAAGACGACCTCGCGGTCGGCGGGGGCGATGCCGGCGCCGTCGTCGCGGACCTCCAGGACGGCGTCGCCGCCGTCGGGGTGGACCAGCACGTCGATGCGGGAGTCGGCGTGCCGTTCGGCGTTGTCGAGGAGGTTGGTGAGCAGCCGGGACAGCCGCAGCCGGTCGCCGTGCACGACGACGCCGGGGACGAGGTCGGGCACGACCGTCTTGGACCGGTCGGTGCGGCCGAGTTCGATGGAGACGAGCGCGGCGAGGTCGACGGGTTCGGACGCGCCGCGCGTGCCGGCGTCGAGCCGGGCGAGCTGGAGCAGGTCGGTGACGATGGCCTGGAGTCGTTCGAGGCTGGCCAGGACGGCGTGCCCGACGTGGTCCCAGTCGGTCTGGTCGGGGGCCAGCAGCGCCTCCTCGACCTGGATGCGGGCGGCGGCGATGGGGCTGCGCAGGTCGTGCGAGGCGTCGGAGGTGAACCGGCGCTGCTGTTCGAGGGCGCCGTCGAGGCGGTCGAGCGTGGCGTTGACGGTTTCGGCCAGGTCGCGGATCTCGTCCCGGTTGGGCGGTACGGGGACGCGGTGTCCGGACGACCGCGCGGTGATCTCGGCGAGTTCGGCGCGGATGCGGGCGACGGGTTCGAGCGTGCGGTCGACGGTGCGCCAGGTGAGCGCGGCGGTGAGCAGCAGCAGGAGCAGTCCCCCGGCGATGAGGGCGAGCAGCAGCGGGACGCTGACGTACCAGGGGACGAACGCGTCGGCGGCGTAGACGGTCCAGTCGCCGTCGTTCTCGTAGACGCGGAACGCGACGACGTTCATGCAGCGGTCGAGCCCGTGGGGCGGGCACATCGCCACGATGTCGTACACGCTGCTCTCGTGCGGGACGAAGTCCGCGATCCGCCCGCGCCCGGCGACGCGGTCGCTGGCGGCGGCGACGTTGCCGCGCGCGTCCACGACCTGGAGCACGGGCGTGCCGTCCGCGAAGAGGCGCCGGGGCAGCCGGTCGCGCTTGATGAGGTGGACGACGCCGAGCGCGGCCGAGATGGTCCGTTCGCGCTCGTAGTGATCGGCGCCGGACCGGACGGCGACCATGATGATGACGGCGACGGCGGAGCAGACCAGCGCCATGATGGTCGTGGTCAGCAGGGTCATCCGAAGCCTGATCGACCAGGTCCGCCGTCCGAGCAATCCGTCTCCTCCCGTGAGTGAGGAAATCACCTGCCGGGCACCGGTGCGGGCACGGCAGGCCAGCGCGGGCCGCAAGAGGCGGCAAAGAAATGGAACCTGGGCCCTCAGACGGGCGTGGGGGCGCGCGATCCGGGGTCGTCCTCCCCGGCGGACGGCTCGGTGCGGCGCCGCCGGGGCAGCCGGGGGACGCGCCGCCGGGTGGGCCGGGACGCGGCGTCCTCGCCGTCGGCGTCGGGCTCGGGGCGGGGCGTGGCGAGCCGGGTGGGGGCGCCGCGTCCGCGCAGGGTGACCGACCGGCCGAGGTCCCACGCGCCGGACTCGGCGGGGTGGGCGTCGTCCAGGAGGCGTCCGGCGGCGAGCACGCGGGCGTCGGCGGTCTTGGCGAGGTCGCTGAGCCGGGCGGCCTCGTTCACCGGATCGCCGATGACTGTGTACTCGAACCGCTGCTCGGCGCCGATGTACCCGGCGACGACCTCCCCGGCGGAGACGCCGACGCCGAAGTCGATCTGCGGCACCTCGGCGCGCAGCCGGGCGGCGAGTTCGCGGGCGGCGCCGAGCGCGCCGCCGGGGGCGTCCTCGATGTCGAGCGGGGCGCCGAAGATCGCGAGCGCGGCGTCGCCCTCGAACTTGTTGATCCAGCCGCCGTGCGCCTCGACGGCGGTGACGACGACGCCGAAGAACCGGTTGAGGAGGGTGACGACGTCGTCGGGGCTGTGGGTCTGGGCGAGGCGGGTGGAGCCGGTGAGGTCGACGAAGAGGACGGCGACGTCGCGGATCTCGCCGCCGAGGCGGATGTCGTCGGTCTCCAGCGCGAGGTCGGCGACCTGTTCGCCGACGTGGCGTCCGAACAGGTCGCGCAGCCGTTCGTGCTGGCCGAGCCCGGTGACCATGTGGTTGAACCCGGCCTGGAGCCGGCCGACCTCGCTGGCGTCGTAGACCTGGATGCGGGCGTCGAGGTCGCCGCGCTCGACGCGGGCCATGCTCTGCCGGAGGGTCTTGATGGGGTCGGCGACGGCCTTGGTGGCCAGGTAGATGACCGATGCGCCGATGACGATGGCGGTGCCGCCGAGCGCGAGGATGGTGACGGCGAGCTGGGTGGCGCTGATGGTGGGGACGGCGAGCGCGGCGATGCCGACGCACATGGCGCCGAGCACGGGGATGACGGTGCCGAGCGCCCAGGCGAGCAGGACGCGGGTGGTGACGCCGGGCAGCCGCACCCGCTTGGACGCGCCGGTGGCCAGGACGAGCGCGGCGGCGGGCCGCAGCAGCCACTCCGACAGCAGGTAGACGATGCCGCAGGTGGTGACGGCGCCGAGCAGGCAGGTGAGGCCGGTCTTGACGCCGAGCCGGACGCTGAACAGCGCGATGTCCAGGGCGGCCCAGCCGATCGCGCCGAGCCCCCAGAGCAGGCCGAGCAGGAGGGTCAGCCGGAGCGGGCCGAGCAGGACGGCGCGTCCCTGCGCGTGGTCGGCGACGCCGCCGTCGCGGACGAGCCGGATGATCGGCCGCCAGAGTTTCAGTCCGGCGGCGGCGGCGAGCGGCCCGGCGATGGCGGGGTAGCTGAGGAACGCGATGGTGTTGACGAGCCGCGCCCGCGCCTGCGTGGCGTCGGTCATCGGCGGGTCGGGGATGACCCACAGCGCGAAGACGAGGACGACGGCGGCGCCGCCGAGGTTGGCGACCGCGACGACGACGAGCAGCACCCACCGGACGCGCACTTCGAGCATCGTGCGCGGGAGGCCGGGCAGTTCCTCCAGCCGTGCCCCGATGTGGCGGGCGAGCGCCTGGTGGTGGCGGTGTGCGATGTGCCTGCTGGTCACCTGTGCGCCTCCAAGGCCGTACGCCGCCCGGCCCGTGGGGGAACGGACGCCGCCAGTATGACCACTCCCGCAGCGGAACGTATACTCACCGGCCTCCCAATTACCCCCTGCGCGTCAGCGGCGCGGCAGCACCAGCGGGCGGCCGGTGCGCGGATGCGCGATGACCTCGATGTCGTACTGGTACACCTCGGTGAGCAGGTCGGCGGCCAAGACGTCCGCCGACGGCCCGCAGGCGGCGAGCCGTCCGTCCGCGAGCAGCGCGACGCGGTCGGCGTAGGCGGCGGCGAGGTCCAGGTCGTGCACGACGACCACCACGGCGTGCCCGCGCGCCGCCTGTTCCTTCGCCACCGCGAACACCAGTTCCTGGTGGCGGATGTCGAGGGCGGCGGTGGGCTCGTCGAGCAGCAGGGTCGCGGCGTCCTGGGCGAGGACGCGGGCGAGCGCGACGCGGGCCTGCTCGCCGCCGGACAGCGCGGTGAACGGCCGCTGCGCGAACGCGGTGACGTCGGTGGCGGCCATGGCGTGCGCGACGGCGTCGTCGTCGGCGTCCTCGGCGGCGGTGCCCGCCCACGGCACGCGGCCCATCCGGACGACGTCGAGGGTCGTGAAGGGGAACGACAGTGTGTGCCGCTGCGGCAGCATCGCGCGGCGCATCGCCAGTTCGCGGGGCGTCCACGCGCCGAGCGGCTTCCCGGCGAGCGCGACCGTGCCCGCGTCCGGGGCGAGGTCGCCGCAGACGGCGGCGAGCAGCGTGGACTTCCCGGCGCCGTTCGGGCCGACGAGCGCGAGGATCTCGCCGTGCACGACGTCGAGGTCGACGCCGTCCAGCACGGGCCGGCCGCCCCGCTCGACGCGCAGCCCGGCGACGCGGACGGCGACGTCCCCGGCGGTGACGGGCCCGGGCTGCCGCACGCGGCGGCGCAGGGTGATCATCCCCAGCCTCCCGAGCGCGTCCGGGTGCGGCGCAGCAGCCAGAAGAAGAACGGCCCGCCGACCAGCGACGTCAGCACGCCGAGCGGCAGTTCCTGGTAGGCGATGGACGTGCGCGCCACGAGGTCGGCGGTGACGAGGATCAGCGCGCCGCCGATCGTCGCGGCGGGGATCAGCACCCGGTGCCCGGGGCCGACGGCCATCCGGATCAGGTGCGGCACGACCAGCCCGACGAACGCGATGATGCCGCTGAACGCGACGGCCGCCGACGTCAGCAGCGCGATGACGACGACGCAGACGAGCCGCAGCCGCTCCACGTCCACGCCGAGCTGCCGGGCGGCGCGCTCGCCGAGCGCCAGCACGTCCAGGCGGCGCGCGCACAGGAACGCGGCGGCGACGCCCGCGAGCGCGCACGGCGCGACGGCGCCGACGGCGGGCCAGGTGGCGCCCGCGAGGCTGCCGAGCTGCCAGGACGTGATCGCGCGCAGCCCGTCGTTGCCGGAGGCGAACATGAGCAGGCCGAGCGCGGCGCCCGCGACGGCGTTGACGGCGATGCCGGTGAGCAGCAGCGTGACGACCTCGGTGCGCCCGTTCGCCCGCGACACGACGTAGACGAGCAGCGTGGTGAGCAGGCCCGCGACGAACGCGGCGAGCACGATCGTCCAGTTGCCCGCGAACGTCAGCCCGAAGACGATCACGGCGGCGGCGCCCACGGCCGCGCCCGACGACACCCCGATCACGCCGGGTTCGGCGAGCGGGTTGCCGAAGACGCCCTGCATGACGGCGCCCGCGCAGCCGAGCGCGGCGCCGGTGACGATCGCGAGCGCGACGCGCGGGAACCGGACGAGCCACAGCGCGTTGTCGCCCTGCGCGGCCTCGGGCACCGGCCCGATGTCGAGCCCGATCCTGTGCAGGATCGACCCGACGACCTGCGCGGGCGGGATGTTGACCTGGCCGAGGGACGCCGCGACGACCGCCATCACGACGAGCCCGGCCGACAGCCCGGCCAGCAGCAGGACCGGGCCGAGCGCGCCGCGCTGCTCGGGCTTGGCGGCGGTCGCCGTCATGCCGCGTCGTCGCAGGTCCGGTAGACCGCCGTGGCCAGCGCCTCGATCGTCTCGCCGGTGCGGGCGCCGAAGTTGAGGATGGTGCCGTCGTCGGCGTCCACGACGCGCCGGTTCTTCCCGGCCGGGGTCTGCGCGATGCCGGGCAGCTTGAGCAGGCCCGCGACGCCGCCGACCGACTTCAGCCCCTCGGACATGACGAGGATGACGTCCGGCGCGGCGTTGATCATGCCTTCGCTGGTGAGCGGGCGGAAGCCGTTCAGGCCCGCGTGCGTGCCCGCGTCCTGCGCGCCGACGGCCTGGATCATCGCGTCCGAACCGGCGCCCCTGCCGCCGATCAGGTAGACGCCGGAGGTGCCGCGCAGGTAGAGGAACGCGACGCGCAGCGGCGTGCCCCGCGCGGGGGCGGTCTTCCTCGCCGCCGCGATCTGCGCGGTGACGCGCGCGTCGAGCCTGGCGCCCGCGTCCTTGACGCCGAGCGCGGCGGCGATGGCGGTGATGTGCTCGCCGATCGCCGGGAGCGTCTGCTCGTCACCGATCATGACGACGGGGATGCCCGCCGCGCGGACCTGGTCGAGCGCCTCGGGCGGGCCGATGCTCTTGTCGGCCAGGACGACGGTCGGGTCCAGCCGCAGGATCGCCTCGGCGGACAGGTCGTGGCCCTGGTTGGTGACCAGCGGGACCTTCGCCGCCGCCGGGAACGTGGTGGACGCGTCGCGGCCCACGACGCGGTCACCGAGGCCGAGGCTGTAGACGATCTCCGCGAGGGAGCCGTAGAGGTTGAGCGCGAGGACGCGGTCGGCGCTCTTGACCGTCACCTTCTTGCCGTCCGCCGACGCGACCGTGGCCGGGAGCTTGGGCACCGGCCTGCCGATGGGTTCGACGTCGCGGTGCGCGACCTTCACCGTGGACGGGCCGCAGGCCGCCGCCGCGTCGTCCGCGCCGGACGCCGTGCCGCCCGTCCCGGCCGCGCATCCGGTCGCGGCCAGCGCGACCGCGACGGCGAGCACCGCGCGACGCCTCACGGCGTCGCCCTGCGCTTGCGCAGCAGGAACACCGCGCCGCCGCCGAGCACCAGGACCGCCGCCGCGCCGCCGATCGCGAGCGGGACGACCGGGAGGCCGTCGCCCTCGAACGTCACCGGGACGCGGACGTCCTGCGTGTGGTCGCCCGCGCGGGTGTGGTCGGAGCGGGTCGCGACGACGCACTTCTCGGTGGCGCAGTCCACCTCGTCGTTGAGCTTGGCCGCGATCTTGATCGTGACGCTGAACGCGCCGCCCTTCTCGTACGGGACGGCGAGGCCCTTGCCGTAGGGCGGCGGGTTGGACGAGATCCACTGCGACCCGCCGGTCTTGCCGCTGGTGTCGGCGCCGCCGCCGCACGGCGACGGGGTCTTGCCGGGGCCGTTGTCCTTGCAGAACGCGACGTAGATGCCCTTGCCCTCGTCGTAGCCGGTGCCCTTTACGGTGAGCGTCGTGCCGGCGGCGTCGAGGCCGGTGGTCCGCGAGACGGTGAGCGTCTGCCCCTTCGGGCCCTTGGCGGACGCCTCGTCGGCGGTGGCGGCGGGGGCCGTGAGGAGGAGGGCGCCCGCGGCACCGAGGAGGGCTAGGGGTGTGAACGCACGCATCTTCCGTCCCGGTCTTCGCGAATTTGTGGCGTTTGTCGACTTTTCAACCGCCGCGAGACAGGTTAGCTTAGCCTTACCTAAGTAGGAAGAGTCGGATCAGCCCATGAAGCACACCCCATGAACCGGCGACGCCATGCTCTCACGAGCACATCGGCGGTCGTCATCGCCTGCCTCCTCCCGGTCGCTCTCGCCGGGCCCGCACACGCCGCCGCGTTGCAGGTGTCCCAGCGGACGAACGTGGCCCCGTCCGGGCAGTCGATCACGATCACCGGCTCCGGCTTCGACGCCAAGCGCAACAACGGCTTCGGCGTTTACGTCGTGTTCGGGCCGCGTCCGGCGAACTACTTCCGGGACGCCAACCTCTTCCTGTCCGCCGTCTGGGTGCACCAGGGCGGCGGCGGCAACGGGCAGGCGCGGATGAACGCCGACGGGTCGTTCTCCGTCCGGCTCAACGTCAAGGCCAAGTACACCGACGGCAACGGCAAGGCCGTCGACTGCCTCAAGAGCGCCTGCTACGTCATGACGATGGCCGCGCACGGCGTCCCCGACCGCAGCCAGGACACCATGGTGCCGATCGCGTTCCGGGGCGCCGCCGCGCGGCCCGGCTCCGGCTCCGGCGGCGGCGCGCCCGGTTCCGGCGCGGCGCCGGGAACGTCCGGCACGTCCGGTGCCCGCGACCTCGGCTCCACCACCCCCGCCGGGACGGCCGCGCCCGTCCCGCAGGCCGCGCCCGGCGCGGCACCCGCCGTCCCGCAGGGCTTCGCGACCCCCGTCGCCGCCCAGTCCTTCCGTCAGACCGCCGCCGGCGAACCGGCCCGGACCCCCCTGCCCTTCTGGCTCGCGCTCGGCGCCGTCGCCCTCGCCGGATACGGCGTGCGGAGGCTGCGGCTGCGCCGCCACCGCGTCTGAGACCCCCCACCCCCGTGCGCTGCGACCCGCCCGCGTCGCGCGCGGAACCGGCCCGCCCTCCGGGCGGTGCCCCTCTTTTCACCCCCTAGGAGAGTCATGCAGTCCATCGCCACGCGGCTCGTCCGCGGCACCGTGGTCGTCGGCACCGCCGCCTTCGTCACGGCCGGGCTCGGCCTCGCTCCGGCGTTCGCCGCCGGACCGGCCACCACCGTCAGCCCCACCACCGGCGCCAACCCCGCCGGGCAGGACCTCACGATCCAGGGCAGCGGCTTCAACGCCAACGCCAACGGCGGGATGGGGGTGTACGTCGCGTTCGGTCCCAAGACGGCCGACTACGCCACCAACGCCGGAGCGTTCCAGGTCTCCAAGTGGGTCCACAAGAACGCCGCCCCCGGCAGCAGCCAGATCAAGATGAACGCCGACGGCACCTTCAGCCTCACGCTGCCCGGCGTCAAGGCCAAGTACACCAACGGCGACGGCGACGAGGTCAACTGCCTCACCACCCAGTGCTACGTGATCACCATCGCCGCGCACGGGTCGCCCGACCGCAGCCAGGACAGCTTCACCGCCGTCACCTTCACCGGCGGCGAGAACCCCGGCGAGCCGGGCGAGCCCGGTCCGGAGGAGCCGCCGCCCGGCTCGTCCACCGGCGAGCAGACGATCACCGCCAAGGTCGCCCGCACCGGCGCCCTGACCCTCGCCGTCGCGGGCACGAACGTCGCCCTCTCCGAGGCCGGACCCGGCGGCAAGGCCACCGGCGCGCTGAACAAGGCCACCGTCACCGACGCCCGCGGCACCAACGCCGGATGGAGCCTCGTCGGCCAGCTCGGCGACCTCACCTCCGCCGGCGGCGGCACCATCCCCGCCGCCAACATGGCGTGGACGCCGAACGCCGCCGTCGTCAACGACGGCTCGCAGGGCGCCGTCGTCGCCGGTCCGGCCGTCAACGGCCTGGACGTCGCGCGCACCCTGGCCTCCTCGGCCGGCGGCGCGTCCGGCGGCGTCTTCGAGGCTGGAGCCGGGCTCGACCTCGGCATCCCGGCCGGCGTCGTCCCCGGCGACTACACCGGCACCCTCACCCTGACCCTGTCCTGACGGGTCGTCCCTTCTCCGGCGCGGCGCCCTCTCCCGGGGGCGTCGCGCCGCCCTGATGCGGAGCACCACCATGAAAGCAACCGTCCGCGCGGCCGCCGTGGCCCTCGCGGCCCTGCTCGCGGTGATCACCGCCGGGCCGCCCGCCCATGCCGAACCCGCGCCCGGCGGCGGGGGCTTCACCTGGGCCGTCCGGCCCGCCGGGCCCACCGGGCCGAGCGGACGCGACTACTTCGTCTACACCGCCTCCCCCGGCCAGCGCGTCACCGACCGGGTGACCGTCTCCAACCTCGGCACCAAGGCCCTGACGCTCCGCGTCTACGCCACCGACGCCTTCAACACCGGCGACGGCTCCTTCGCGCTGCTCACCGCCGACCGCAGGCCCACCGGCGTCGGGACGTGGGCGACGTTCCGGGCCGGGTCGTACCGGATCAAGCCCGGCAAACGGGCGCACATCCCGTTCACGCTGACCGTCCCCTCCGACGCCACGCCCGGCGACCACAGCGGCGGCGTCGTCACCGCCGTCACACAGCAGCAGACGTCCGCGACCGGGCAGCGCGTCAACGTCGACCGGCGCGTGGCGGCGCGCGTGTACGTCCGCGTCAACGGGCCGCTCACGCCGTCCGCGCAGATCGACACCCTCGCCGCCGACTACTCCGTGCCCGCCGCCGGGACCAGCGGCACGATGACCGTCACCTACCGGGTGCGCAACACCGGCAACACCCGCGTGACCGCCGCCGCGCGGATCACCGCCGACGGGCCGTTCGGATGGGGCCAGGGCAGGCCCGTGTCGCGGCCGATCCCCGAGCTGCTGCCCGGCAACGCGTACACGTTCACCGAACGGCTCCCGGGCGTCGCGCCCGCCGGGCCGCTCAAGGCGTCCGTGCGGCTGTCGCTCGCCGACCCCGTCAGCGGCGCCGCGCTGCCGACCCGGCCCGTGCTGCGGACGGCCTCTACGTTCGGGGCGCCGTGGCTGCTCGTCGGCGTCGTCGCGCTCGTGCTGGGCGGGCTCGCGTTCGTCGTCGTGCGGCGGCGGAGGTCGGCGTGAGGAGGCTGCTGCCGCTCGTCGCGGCGCTCGTGCTGCTGCCCGTCGTCCCGGCGTCGGCCGCCGCCGCGCGGGTCACGCTCGACCGGACGACCGTCCGGCCCGGCGAGACCGTGACCGTCCGGCTCACCGGCTGGGCGGCCGGGAACGTCGTCGTCGAGGTCTGCGGCAACGAGGCCCGGCGCGGCACCGCCGACTGCGCCGTCGCGACGTCCGCGACGACGTTCGTCCAGGCGAAGAAGACGGCCTCGGTGCTGCTCACGGTGGCCAAGCCGCCGATCGCGTGCCCCTGCGTCGTCGCGGCCCGTCCCGTGACCGGCGGCGACCCGGTCACCGCCCCGCTCAAGATCGCGGGCATGGACCGGCTGTCGTCCCCCGAGACCGGCGCCCTGGCCGACAGCCGCAAACTGACCGTCACGCGCGTGTCCGTCGCGGGCGGCGGACTGGCGCCCTGGGTCGGCGGCTCCGCGGCCCGGACGCTGCGCTTCACCGTCCGCAACGACGGCCGCGCCACCCTCACCGACCCGCCCCTCTCCCTGGCCGTCGGCCGCGGCGCCGACCCGACGACGATCGTCCCGGCCCAGCCCCTCGGCACCCTCGCGGCCGGCGAGGAACGCGCCTACGAGATCCCGTTCACGATCGCGGCCCCGACGTTCGGCCGCTACTCGGTCCGCGGCGAGATCACGACCCTCGACGAGCCCATCGCCTTCACGGCGCACACGTCCTCGTACCCCTGGGCGCTCCCCCTCGCGGGCGCGCTGCTGGTGCTGCTGTCGCTCGTCCGGGCGCTCCGCCGCCCCGCGCGGCCCCCCGTCATCCCGGCGGACGCGCCCACCCCCGACCGCGTCATCAGCATGAACCAGGTGGTCGCCGCCAACGTCACCCGCTACCGCCGGGAAAGGAACCTCTCCCCCGAAGCCCTCGCGACCGCCCTGACCCGTCTCACCGGCCATCCCTGGAACCCCGGGCCCCTGGCCGACGCGGGCGTCGACTCGCCGCTGGTCTTCACCGCGAACGACCTCCTGGCCCTCTCCCGGACCCTGGACGTCCCCCTCCCGTCCCTCCTCCTGCCCCCCACCGACCAGCGCTACCGCATCGCCGCCGCCGACCCCCACGAACTGGCCGAACAGATCTCCGTGGACGGCGTGGAACTCCTCCGCACCGTGGCCCCCCAGGACGACCCGGCCTACCAGTCCCGCCTGGCGACCATCAACAAGTCCTTCCTGGGCTGATCCGCTCCCGCGCGGCCCCGTCCCGTCCCATCTGACCAGCGCGAACACGTCCCCCCAAACCGAGTTGGCGCAGCCCACGACCTTCCCGTATGCTTTCGGACGTCGCCAGGAACGAGGCCGGAAAGGCCGGGTCCGAACGACACCTCCGAACCGGCTAGACTCGGAGACACCACAAGGTCCTGTGGAGCAGTTAGGAGTGCTCGCCACCCTGTCAAGGTGGAGGCCGCGGGTTCAAATCCCGTCAGGACCGCCAGACGTAGGCACCAGCACCACCGCCCAACGTCCTGGGCAGGTAGCTCAGTCGGTACGAGCGTCCGCCTGAAAAGCGGAAGGTCGGCGGTTCGACCCCGCCCCTGCCCACCTCTCTAAGCAGCGAAAACGCCCCGTAGCCACTGGCACGGGGCGTTTTTGACGACAGCGCTGACGACAACGGCCTCAGCCGAGGGCATCCCCCAGCTTCCGCAGCGCGGCTCTTCTCTCATCCAGCGCGGCATGGGCGTAGATGGTCATCGTGACTTCGATGTCGCTGTGCCCGACGATCTCCCGGACGACGTGCGGCGGGACGCCCAGGTCGAGCAGCAGCGACACGCAGGTGTGGCGCATGTCGTGTAGCCGCAGCGAACCCAGGCCGGCGGCTTGGCGGATGCGGCTCCAGCTACGGCGAAGGTTGTCCGGCTCCATCGGCGTGCCCAGCCGGGACGGGAAGACGAGGCCGTTCTCCTGCCAGTGGGGCCAGGCGTCGGCCGACTCGGCGTCCTGCTTGACCCGGTGCTCGCACAGCGCCGACACGCACAGGTCCGGCAGCGGGATCGTGCGCGTGGAGTCGTCGGTCTTAGGCGGGACGAACCGCAGTTCACCGCCGACCCGCTGGAGCGTCTGCACGACTTCCAGCTTGGCGTTCTCGATGCCGGTCGCGGCGCAGGTCTGGCAGTCGTCGCCGTTCGGTTTGCCGCCTTCTCCCCCACAGGCCCGGCACGGGGTGAGCGTGATGTCGTCCCAGCGCAGTCCCAGCAGTTCGCCGCGCCGCAGGCCGAGGCAGAGCGCCAGGACGTACAGCGCGTAGAGCCGCTCGTCCCGCGCGGCCTTGAGGATTTCGCGCGCCTGGTCGACGGAGAGCCCGCGATTGACCCTGTACTTGGGTGAGGTGACCGCGACGAGCCGGGCGACGTTGCGGGGAAGGATCTCCTCCCGCACCGCCGATTGCAGCGCGTTGCGCAGCACGGCCAAGACGAGCTGAACCATCCGCGCCGACAGACGCGAGGCACAGCACTCCCCGCCCTTCCGCGCGCAGCACTGCGGCTTTTCACGCGAGGCGTCCCACCCGTGACGGCAGCACTGGCAGGTGTCCCGGACACGGGTGATGAAGGTGCGAACATCGCGTGCGGTGAGCGCGCCGATCCGCTTCTTTCCCAGCCCCGGCACCAGGTGCAGACGCACGACGCTTTCGTAGCCCTGCACGGTCTTGGGACGCCGCTCGACCCGCACCACGTTCTCAAGCCAGTAGGCGAGATACTGCTCTACCGTCCAGCTTTCGGAGGCGACGGGAACGCCGTCGTCCGCCTGTGCCTTGAGCTTGACGTACTTGGCGTGGCATTCCTCGCGGGTCCGCCCGTAGACGCTGACGCGCTTGATCGTTCCGGCCGTGGTCGGCACGAAGACCTTGGCCTCATAGCGCCCGTCCTTGCGCTGAACGATGGTCCCTTCCCCGTTCGCGCGCCTACGCGAACGGCCCTTGCGCGGCATGCGTGGTTCCGGCTCGTCGGGCATCGCGATCTCAGTGGTGGTCATCAGGCGGCTTCCTCCGTGAGTTGTTCGAGGCATTCGGACAGGGCGTTGATCGGGACGAGCCGACGACGGCCGATCTTGACCGTGCGGAGCTGTCCGGAGCGGATGAGGTTGTAGAGCGTCCAGCGGCTCACGCGGAGCCGTTCGGCGGCTTCATCGACGGTCAGGACGAGTTCGGTCACGCAGGTCTCCTTGCGCAGGTGGATGTTCCGAGGGCGGGCAGGGGTGTTCCGGTGAGGGCGGTGGTGAGGAGACGTTCGCCGGGGGTGAGTCCCTGGCCGACGTAGCGCCAGTGCGCGACGACCAAGACGGCGTCGTCGTCGAAGGGCAGGCGCCCGGTCGTGACCTCGTGCGCGCGCTGATTGTGGTTGCAGCGTTCGGCGCGCAGCCGACCGAGGGTGGTGGAGTAGGCCCGGCTCTTGGTGGAGAAGTGGCCCCGGAAGCCGAGCATGTGCGCCCATTCGGCCAGCCGGAGCCCGGCGAACGTCTCGACCGCGCCGAGTCGGAGGCAGGTGGTGATGAGGCGGCGGGCATGGTCGGTGACCGGAAGACCGTCCACGTCATCGGTCGCGCGTATGCGGCGGTCGAGGGTGCCGACGCATTCGGCGGCTTTGGTGGCGTACTTGGCCACGTAGCCGGCCACCGCCCGATCGGTCAGTGCGCCCGTGGTCGCGATGGGCCGGATGTCGAGCTGGACGCCCCAGACCAATTCCAGCGCGGGGACGTCGCCGCACTCGGGCGTCCGGACAGTGACCGCGCCGCGCGCGTGGCGAACGGCGTCGGCTAGGGCGTCGTGGGTGGCCCATGCGGGCGGGGCGGCAGCAGGGCCGTCGGGGCCGTCCAGTCGGATGACGGCGTGGAAGTGGACCAGGCCGCGCCGTTGGTATTCAGCGACCTTGGCGAAGGAGACCGTCAGCACCTCGCGGAGTTCTCCGGCGCGCAGCCCGGCGGTGCGGGCGAGGTGTCGGCGGACGGCCAAGGTGAAGCGCCGCCATAGTTCGGGTGCGTGTGCGTTCCAGAGCACGGCTGCGCGGTAGTCGAAGCACTGGGCGCACAGCGGTTGCCCGAGCCGGGCGTCCTCGGCGCCGTGGCGGGTGGTGCAGGAGACCGGGCGTCCGTGCTGGCACGTTCCGCCGTCGCGGCGGGGACGACAGGCGAGGGTCTTCCCGTCTCGCTCGCGCCGGGCGTGGACGGCGCCGAAGGAGGGTGCGGTGAGGGTGACGAACGCGGCCGGATGTTCGGTGACGGTGGTGAGGACGCCTTTGCCACCGGTCAGGCCTGCGCGGATGAGGTGGTAGGTGTCGGCGCGGTAGGTCTCAGCGCACGAGGGGCAGCGTGAGACGCGTCGGGTTTTGCAGGCGACGCGCAGCGTCCCGCCGGGTTCGCGCCCGGTGGTGTAGCGGTGTAGCAGGGTGCCGGTCAGTGCGTCGCGGTACTCGACTGCGCCGCGTAGGTGGACGGGTTGGAGGCATCCGCCGGTGGTGCGGGTGCGTGCGGCCCAGCGGTGGAAGTCGGTGCGGTTGAGGCGGGCGGCCATGTCTCGGACGGCGACCGCGTCAGCCAACGGCGAAGAGGTGGAAGGCACGGGTGAGGGGGTCTCCTGTCTTGGGGTGTCCCGGTCCCCGCGTGAGCCATGGGCGGGGGCCGGGACGGGATCGGCGCGGCGGTCAGAGGGCGGCGGCGAAGGCGGCCACGGCGTCAGCGAGCGAGGCCAGGCCGGTGGCGATGGTCTTGACGGTGGTGGCGGCTTGGGTGGGGTTGCGCAGGACGTAGAGGGCCAGGACGAGCCAGCAGAGGATGAAGGCGACGCGGCGAAGGAACACGGCTTTGCCCTTCCAGGTCGGTTAGAGGAATCCGGCGCCCAGGCACAGGGCGCAGGTGTCACCGCTGGAGGTGAGCCCGGTCCCGCCGCAGTCACAGCACGTCCACCGGTTCGTGGGCGGGACCAGGGGGCGGGGAAGTCGGATGACGGCGCGGGTGGCCAGTTCGTAGAAGGTGATGCGGGTCGAGCGGCACGACCCGCACGCCGCGCCGGACAGGTCGGCGGGGAACGTCGTCCAGGTTGAGGCGCGCGAGTGGTGGCAGGCGCGGCACCGGTACCAGAACCAGGGCAGGGTGTCCGGGCCGGTCATGCGGCCTCGGTCTGTTCGGGTGGGTCGAAGGTGATGTTGGTTTCGTAGCTGCGGGTAAGGAGGTGGCGGGTGCGGGTGGCGGTGGGGATGTGGATGAGGCGGTAGGCGAGGGGTCCGAAGTGGCGGGTGGTGGTGTAGTGGCCGCCGTCTGCGGTTTCGTCGCAGACCGGGACGTCCAGGAGTGCGGCGATGTGGTCGACGGTGGCGCGGCCGGTGTCGTCGGTGGTGTCGTGGGCGGTGAACTGCATGAGGTCGCGGCTGGTGAAGGGCACGGCGGGGTTGGCGTCCAGGAAGTCGGCCAGGGCGCGCAGGCCCGCGATGGCAGCGGCGCGGGATTCAGTGCCGGTCGTGGTGGTCATGGGTCGAGGTCCTTCCGGGTCAGGTGGTGGGTTCGTCGCGGAGTTGGCGGAGCAGGGTCGAGGCGAGTTGGTTGGAGACGCCCAGGCGGGCGCGGAGGGCGTCGCGGGTGATGGGGCGTCCGTGAGTGGTGTGGTGTTCGGCGGCGACGCGCCGGGCGAAGGCGAGGAGCGGTGCGGCGGGCGTGTCCCGCTCGGCCGGGCGCTCGGCGTGCGGGCGGGCCGGGACGGGTTCGTCCTGCCGTCCGGAGGGCTCGGCGTGAGGTGCGGGGTCGAGCGCAGGACGGTCGTCCTGGACGGGACGGCCCAGCGACGAGGCCGGGGACGAGGCCGCTCGACCGAAGGACGGCGGCACGGGCGTTGAGCCGTCGCCCGTTACGTTCGCGTCGGCAGGGTGCAGGGCGCGGCGTTCGAGCATGGAGACCGCGACCAAGAACGCGGCGGCGGGGGTTGCTGCGGTGATCCAGCCCCAGGCCGAGGGGTGGGCTTGGGCGAGGTTGGCGGCGAGGGAGAGCAGGATGCCGCCGGTGAGGACGAGCGTCGGCCAGCTCGTCCGTCCCGTGCCGCGTGCGGTGCGTTTGTCGCGTTGGCGTTCGCGGGCGGCCATGACGCAGGTGAGGTCGATGCAGACGGCGACGGCCCAGGCCATCCAGCCGTGTTGTCCGTGGTCGGTGGCGGTGTCGCGGATGTGGGTGAACGATCCCGCAGCCGCGATCGTCGCTAGGACGAGGACCGGCCCGGAGTCGACCAGCGCGCCGGCGAACCGGTTCACGCGGCCCTCCGCTTGGTGATGCGGGTGAGGAGCGCGGTCAGCTCGGGGTCGCAGCGGTGGGTGTCGGCCCAGTCGTCGGCGGCGGTCGCGTTCGGCGTGGCGAGGGAATCGGCGCACCGGTCACAGCGCGCGACGTACAGGACCCGGACGAAGTCCCATTCGACACGCACCGGCGGAGACGAGAACGGACGGGATCGGACGTGCGTGACGGTGCGCAGGCGGAGCAAGACGATGCGAGCGGTCATCGAGGCCTCCAGGGCGTTTCGGGCATGGTTCGGGTAGGGACGTGGCGTGATCAGGGCTCACGCCGAGCCGGGAGAAGAGGTGCCGGGGTTACGCGGCGTCGGGCAGTTCGCCGGTCAGCGGAGCGGCGAGGAGCGCGGCCCAGGTGGGGGTGAGGTGGGCGTGGTCGCGGGCGGCTTGTTCGGCGTCGTGTTCGGAGACGTACACCGATCGGGCGCGGTGCCATGAGCCGTCTTGTCCGGCGACGACGCACACGCCGGGCGTCTCGGCGGGGATGGCGCGTGCGGCGTCCAGGGCGGCGGGGTCCAGGTCGCCCAGGGTCATGTTCGCGGTTTCGGGGTCGTTGACGCGGTGGCAGACGCGCCCGGAGAGCTGCGAGCGCAGCGCGGTGACACCGGGTCCGAGGTCGGAGCCGATGCGCTGCCCGCAGATCACCAGGTGGACGGCGAACGCCCGCCCGAGCTGCGCGACCCGCAGCAGTGACGTTGAGGTCTTGGCGATCTGGTCCTTCTCGGTCTTGTCGGCCATGAGGAACAGTTCTGCGACCTCATCGACCAGCGCGACCACCGGCACCGGGCGCAGGCGTTCGGGCAGGCTCCACACGTTGCGTGCCCCTTGCGTTCGGCACAGGGCCATGCGGTCTTCCACGATGCCGACCAGGTCGGCCAGCAGGTCGACCGATTCGACCCGCGAGGTCGCCAGCGCCGACAGCCGAGGCGCGTACGGGGTGAACTCGACGCCGCCTTTGAGGTCGAACCCGACGAGCGCGATCGGTTGGGGTGCCAGTCCTTTGATGATGGCGTTGGCCAGGTTGGACTTGCCCGATTGGGTGGCGCCTGCGTTGAGCCAGTGCGGCACCGTCCGGAAGTCCATGATCCAGTCGGAGCCGTTCTCCAGCTTCCCCGGACGCACTCGCAGCAGTTCACCGGTCTCGGGCTCGACGTCCACGGCGGTGAGCGGGTCATGCATCGTGGCCCACAACGTGACACGTCCGGGCGCGACGTCCACGACGCGGACAGCGTGAACGCGCCAGGCGTGCGCGATCCCTTCGGCCGCGCGTTCGTAGTCGGCGGGAACCTGCCCGTCGTGCAACCGCAGCCGCACCCGCCACCCCAACCCGGTCGGACGCAGGACGCCCAGGCGGGGAGCGCGCTCGACGTCAACGCGCTGCACCCTGCGCTTGTGCTCCACCAGCGCCGCCGCACCGCGCGAAGCCGCACCGGCGACGGGAACGGCGTCCAGCGACCACCGCCACCGGCGCCGCTTACGCCCCAATCCGCAGCCCAAGGCCACGTGCCGCCACGTCAGATACACCAGCGCCGCGCGGGCCGGGAAGACGATCGCGTACCAGAACGACACCGGGCGCGAGTGACGCCACCACCCCAGCCCGGCGGCCAGCACCAGCAGGCCGCCGAGCACCATCAGCATCTCCGTCATGACCGACCCCGATCAGGCCGCGTCGGCCGACGAAGCGGGAACGGACCCGGCGACGGGTACGGGCTCCAGGTCACGGGCGCGGTAGGCGATCCCCCACCGCATCCGGCCGCCGATCTGGTTCTCCCACGCCACACCGACCAGCCCGACCGGCCGCACGACCTGACCGATCGAGATCTCCGGGTCACGGGACAGAGCGACGTTCACCAGCTCGACCCGCCCCATCTCGTCGGCCGCCGACAACCCCACCGTGAACACCGTGTTCCCGTCCCGATCCACCTTCACCTCCCCCGTCTCCTGACTCACCAACTTCGGACGCGGCGACGAGACACACACGAACGTCAACGCCGAGACGTCCACCGGGATGTTGCGCATGAGCGATCCCTTTCGTCCACCCCCCTAGACACCGTCAGGCGTTCGCCCGATCTGCGGACTGTCTAGAGGGGTACTCAATCAAGGTAAGCGATGGCTCGGTTGATTGTCTAGGGGGGTCTACAGATTCTTCGAGAACGAACGGTAGACGGCGGAGGCGTCGTCGGATGCCTTGCCTCGTGGCCAGCGTGAGCCGTGGGGGTCGGTGCGTTCTGCGGCACGGGTGCGTGCGATCAGCTCAGCCGGACCGTCTTCGTGAAGGACTTGGAGCAGAGCACGCCAGTCGAGCAGGTGGAAGCGGTCGGCCAGGCGTGAGGCGCCGTCGCTGAGGAGCGCGACGGCGGCCAGGTCCGCGACGGCTGTGGTGCCGGTGAGCGCATGTTCTGCGGCTTGGGGGTCGGCGCTGGCGACCCAGAACCCGCCGGGCTGGTTCCGGTGGGCGGCCAGTTCCTCGACGCGGCGGCGGAGCCCGGCGGACCGGCCGTCCGGCCCGAGCGGGGGCAGGCCGCCGGGTTCATCGAGCTTGGCGACGACGTCGGCCAGGCGCGTATCGGTGACGACCTCCGCCCGGCCGTCGACCCGGTCGAGGACGAGCACGGCGTCAGCGAGCACCAAGTGCTCGACGTCGTCGCCCAGCACGCGCGCGACGGCGACGGTGGCCGAGGGCGAGCCGGGATGCCCGAGGTCGCAGGTGCCGGAGTGGAGCGCGTTGACGCGTTCGATGCTCGTCGCGAGCGCATCGGCCAGCGTGACGTTCTGGTCGGCTGCGGAGGTCAGGAGGAGCCCGCACAGGTTGCGCGCGTACCAGGCGACTGAGTGCCGGCACCCCGACTCCAGCCCCTCGGGCGAGCCCGCGCCGTCGATGACGACCATGACGCTTGCCGACGCCGCCGCGAAATCCTCGTTCTCGCGGCCGGGCGAACCGGGTTCGCTGGCGACGCGGACGAGGGTCAAGACGCCTCGTCGTGCCGGTAGATCGGGCTCAGCAGCTCGGTACGGAGAGGTTCGTGGGTGTCGGGGTCGTACTCGGTGCCCACCACGACGGAGAACGGTTCGTCACCGACCTGCCCCCACAGGCTCCCGATATCGGTGGTCAGCAGGTGGACCACGCCGAGGGAACCTTCGGGATGAACGCCCGCGATGGCCAGGATCGAGCCCTTGCCGTCGGGCCGGGGGAGTCGGCCGAGATATCCGATGTCGGCCGGACGGGAGTCGGGTTCGTCCTGCGGGGATCGGTGATCGACGCCGGTCCGGGTGTCTTGCAGCGCCCAGCCCTGGTCGTCGCGGTGCCAGCGGATGACGGGGTCTTTGGCGTAGGTGTCCCGCATCGCGTCGGACATGCGCGGCCCGCAGATCACCAGCAGGCCGGGCCGGTCGAGGTCGATCGACCCGTCGAGCGCGACATGGTCGTACCGCACCGACAGGTCGAACGTCCGCGCGAGTTCTTCCAGCCGCTTGCCCGTGGTGAGGTCGTCCAGCGCGACGTACGTCCGGTCGCTGGCAGGGTCGGGCCGCAGCGGCGTCACCACCGTCACTTCACCGGACCCGAGGAACGCGCCCTCCGGCGCCGGCCCGGTGTGCCGGATCTGGTGAATCCGCCCCCGGCTCAGCCCGGCGGCCTGCGCGATCTGGGCATACGACATTCCCTGCGCGTGCAGATCTTGAATGAGCCGCCGCCGCAACCGGGCAAGCTCAGTGACCTCCTGCTGAGCCTCGGCCAGACGCGTCGTCGCCGCGCGCAGCAGCTCGTACGGGTCCTCGATCTGCGCAATGCGCTCCAGCTCGCCCGGCATGACACCCCCTCTGGCCTCTACCAGAGAGTCTAGGACTCTAGACATGGTCCGAGAAAGCGCATCCCCGGTCGAGGAGCTGACCGCCCGCAGCTTCCGCCGCCGACGCGGCATCGGCGGACCGCTCACACTTCGGCCGCAAGCTCAGCCCACACCCGCCGCCCGACCCGAACCGACTCGGCGGCCCACTGCTTGGCAACGGCGTCCACGATGAACAATCCGCGCCCCGCCGTCGCGTCGAAGTCGGGCGCTCCCTCGGACTTGGTTGGCGCGCCAGGCGCCCCGCCGTCGACCACGCCGACCCGGACGGCGCCGTCCAGCATCTCCAGTTCGAGCACGAAGTGCCCGCCCGGCTGACCACTGGCCGTGTGCGCCACGGCGTTCGTCGCCAGTTCGCTGACTACCAGCTCGACCGAGTGAACGACGTCATCGGGCACACGCCCGACGACGAACGCCCACGCGAACGACCGCGCCGCCGCGACCGACCTGGACCGACCGGGGAACAGACGGGACAACCGAGTCACGTCAACCACCACCGTGCGTCTAGGGGGCTATACGCCCCGGGGTGACGCAGCGTACGACAAGTCCAGGGGTCTATTCAATACGTTCATGAATAGAGGCTAGCGTGTCACGAAGATCCAGCGCCGCGCGTTCCACGCAAGCACGAGCGTTGTCGCCGTCCACGGCAGCCGCTTCCATGCCCGCGAAGACGTCGAGGTAAGCCCGCACCTCATCCGGCTCGGCCATGGTCAACTCGCGGGTGAAGGTCTGCACCGACACCGCCGACTCATCGAAGACCGTGAACCCGTGCAGAGGGACGCGCGCACGGCCCAGAGGAGCCAGCCCCGGCAGCACCTGGAACCGGACGTTGTCACGCTCGGTCATCTCCAGGAGGTGCGCGAGCTGTCCGGCCATCGACGCACCCGAACCCGGCCAAGTCCGCAACGCCGCTTCGGCGACGACGAACGAGAACGCCCGCTCCGGGTCGTCCAGCACCCCGCCCCAGTCGCCGGGACCTCCGCCCGCCGACGCGCCGAGTTCGGCCGCGTAGCCCGTCGTCCGTAGAGCCGCCGGGATGAGCGCCGTCGCCAGTGCCCGCACGGTCCGCGCCTCACGAGCCAGCTCCCCAACCGCCTCCGGCCGGAACGAGACCCCGGCATCGACCCGCCGCCCCGCACCCAGCGCGTAGGCGTCACGCACCAACGCTGACAAACGCTCCCGCTCACCCGCGTCCAACTCCAGAACGCCGAACAACCGGCCGATGACCTCCGGATCAGAGATCCGCCGCCCGGTCTCGACCCGAGACACCGTCGGCTGCGGAACCCCGGCCCGAGCGGCGAGCCCCGTCCCGGACAGCCCCGCAGCCGTGCGCAGCCGCCGCAACTCCCGCCCGACCTCCGCAAAGCGCTCGTCACCCATAACCGAGCGTTCTACCACCTCAGCCGCCCGGCCACCGTCGCCACCGACCAACCGCAAGCCGAACCACGCGGTTGCAGTAGTCCCGATCCGTGACGCACACCTGACGACTATTCACGAACGACTTGAATGCCTCGACGCACTCTCGTACGCTGCAAGCCGTATAGCCCCCTAGACGTCACCATGACGGCAGTCGAGGTCGCCCCTCGTCGCGGGGGAGGCGTCGCCCGCGCCGCGCGAACCGGCCGTCAGTCATGCCCGATCCGACCTCCCGTCGAAGACCGAAGACCTAGGACCGACGCAACGTGATCCCACAGGATTCCATCGACATCGAGCTCCCCCACGGCTACCGCTTGCAGCAGATCAACCGCTTCGCGTGGGCAATCGCCGGCAAGGGCCGTTACAGCCGACACATCAAACCGGACGAGGCGGCGGCGATCGCCCGTTCGGCCATGCTGGAGGTGCTGTACTCCAGCGACACCCCGCCCGAGTCAGTCACCCGCTTGATCAACCTGGGCGCCTACGGCATCCAGCGTCACATCCGCGAGATGGGCCGCATGTACGGCCGCAACCTGGCCCAGTCCGGCGCCCACCCGACCATCCGCGCCCACACCGGCTACTGGCACGCCTTCACCACCGGCACCGGCTCCCACGAGAACACCATCATCGAAGCCCACGCCGTCCACCAGATCCTCGCCGCCCTCCACCCCAACCACCGCCGCACCATCGAAGCCCTCGCCGAACACAGCACCCACCCCAAAGCCGCCGAAGCGCTGAACATGCCCGCAAGCACCTTCAACACCGCCCTCTGGCGCGCCCGCCACGAGTTCTACCGCCTCTGGCACGAAGGCGAGACCCCCACCACCCTCCACCGCACAACCCGCCGCCCCCGCAAGGGTGACCGCGACACCGCACGCCAAACGCCTGCCGACGAGACACCGTAGACCGGCAGGCACACTCCGGATGAGAACTTTCCCTACGTTTTCAAGGGCGCCCGCTGCGCGGCCGCCAGCGGCCGACTGGCCTGGTGCGGCAGGCCTGCGGCCTCTCCGGGCCGATCCTGCCGCACCAGGCCAGTCGGCCGCCCCTTGGGTCTCTTCCGTAGCGAACACGTCACAGCAGGCAAACCGCACGCCACATTGAGGCAACGGTCTCCTGTGATCAGCCTCATTCCGCTAGGCAGGACGAGCAGTGTGAAGTACGGTGTGAAGCATGGTTGCTTTGCGATCAACGAGCCCCTTCGACAGCGAGCCGATCGACGAGATCCCACTATCCACTCCCCCATTAGTGCGAGTGCTCGCCCAGGTTAGATTTCCGAGATTGGCCGCGCAGGAAAACGCATCGATTATGCGTAGCTTCTCGGAAATGATCTCGGATCAGTATCCACTGCTTGACGAAACGCAAGAAGTTGATTTCATCGTCAGTGGTGGAGGAGTTGCCCAGCACGAAAGGCCGAGATCTGGTCAACGGCTCCGAGATGTAACAGAGAACTGGATAGTGACAACTGCCCCCGGGTCACTAGCGATCGAAACAACTGATTATCGTGGCCGCACAGATTTTATTGCGAAATTCTCCACCGTTGTTCAGGCGTTCATTCGAGCCGTCAACCCACCTTTCGTTGAACGCATCGGAATTCGCTATACGAACAGACTGACTCGTAGCAACTTGCTAGAATACCTCGATAGCGCTATCAAACCAGAAGCGCTGGGCGGGCTGGCAATTCCGATATCACAAGACGTGCAGCGCAACCATGCAATTTGTGACGCACTCTTCCATCTCAAGGGCGGGTCGATCCAGGCTCGATGGGGTTTACTCCCTCCCGGAGGCGTCATGGATCCGGCCATCTCTCCTGTTGCACAAGAGAGTTGGGTTCTCGATCTGGATAGCTTCGCTGAGACTCGGTCAGTGGCAGATACTGCCGCAATCGCGACCGAGCTCCAGTCACTTGCCGAACAGGCATACCGCATGTTCCGATGGATAGTAACAGATAAGTTCATCGAGGAACACAAGGAGCCATAATGGGAGTACAGCCGGTTCCTACAAGTGCTGCGGTAATCGAAAACCCCTCAGACGCCTTCTCGTGGACGCAAACGATACGAACCAAGGCAACCGCCAAATGGTTCGTGACGGGAGGCATGATGCTAGGCGCACTTGGCGGCACGGTTAGTACCGGCGTGGGCGCCCTCCCATCCGCTTCCGCAGTCCGGAACGTAACAGACTGGACGTCGAATGGGACGATAACGCGCGCGCGAGTTACGGGACTCGGTTCGCCCGGGAGCCAAAAACTTCAAAACACCACAGATTTGATGGCAGCGAACGCCCGCCTCGCAGAAGCGGTCAGGCGGCTCCACCAGGAATCTGGGCTAACATGGGCCCAACTGGCTAAGCTCTTTGGAGTTAGCCGGCGTGCGCTACATAATTGGGCCGCGAACGGTCGCATGAACGCCGTACACGCCGAAAGACTCGCATCGCTGACCCGCCTCATCGGGACGTTGCCGGAGACTGACCCAGATGCACGACGGGCGCGCATGCTCACCCCGGACGAGATGGGGCGTAGCATGTACGATATAGCCCGATCGACGCTGGAACGCGGGGTCCCAGTCGTCGGCACACCGTTCCGTCCGGAAGATCTACTAGAGGCGCTACACGACCGGGTCCTCTAGCCAGCGCTGGAAGGTGGTCACGAAGCGACCGTGGATACCACTGGTGACCTGGGGGAGCATCAGCATAGAGCCGCCGATCTCCTTGCGAAGATGCAAGATTTTCGCCAAGGAGACATCGTGCAAGTGCCTGAGCTGCCGCTCGTCGGGGACGATGGTCGCACGGAGCTACGGGAAACCCCTCTCGGTGCCGTAGTGATCTCACAGACTTGCGACCTGGTGCAGGCTAACCGCGCAACTGTCCTACTCGCTCCGCTCATCGAATTGGAGTCGGGTGCAGCGAGCGACGCCGCCCGGGGAAAGAGGCCACGTTACGTGGCAGTGCCTGCGGCTGGGCCGCAGGCGTTCGCGGACCTAGAGATCATCAGTACCACCACGAAGCAATATCTCGTTCGATTCGAAAGAAAGCCCGGGTTGATCGAGGACGATGATGGCTACAGCAAATTCGGAAGGGCAGTAGGGCGCCGGTTCTCCCGTTTCCCTTTCCCTGACGAAGTTCATCCCTGGATCCAGCCCTTGCGTAGCTTGATACAGGACAAAGCGGGCAAGTCTTCCAGCCCATTTGGGCAGATCATCAAATCGATCCGAGCGCTACGACTAGAGTGCTCCGGAGGATGGCAAACTAAGGGTCCCTATAACCTCACCCTCATTATCGCACTCGAATCAGGTGTACTTCCCGAACTAGGCGATGACTTCCACGCTACGCCGAGTGAACTTGACGCTTGGGCCTACCAGGACGGTCGCTTGGTTCGAAAGCCAGCCGAGATTGCTCGCCGAATTCAGGAATCGGCCGGTTCGGATGTGCATCATTTGTGGTATCTGCTGGGTGAATCGCTCGCTGAAAAGTGCCGAGAAGGAGGTGGTAAAAACGCCCCCACCCCTCCTTCCGTTGAGGCGTTCCATGTCGAGATAATTGATGTCGAAGAATTGACCTATGATCGGTTCCACCACACGGAAGAAATCGATCTTGATCACCTATCTCCCCCCGCGCCGTTTTAGTATCAGTCGTACACGGATTCGTTATTCGGCTGTCACGGCCATTGATTACGCGTGTGACATAAGGGGCTATCGACTAAACGCTCACGAGCATGGTTCACCGCTGCCCATAGCGTGCCCAAGTCTCCTGTTTCCCGAGAACTACGGCTGAGGCTACGCGGGTTTATCGAACGGACGCTACAAGGCCAAGCCGTCCCAGGTCAAACTTCGACCTAGCAAGTAGATCGAATTTGCCCACCTGTCGCCAGCAGACAGTACGCTTCGCTGGCCCGTTGAGACAGTCGCTATGGACGTGGGGTTTTCGGGCCCGGGCCGCAGCCGCCTTGCGCCTAGACTTACCTTGTTCTCAGGCAATGTGGTGCGGTCCGATGAAGGCGTGTATGCGTTGAGCGGGTGTAGATACGCAAGTCCTGTGCAACCCGCATGCGGCAAGGCGTCAGCAACTGGTTGAGCGTGAGCGAAGCGGGGCCTCGCGCCCGGCCTTTAGGGGCTGGAGGGTACGCCCACGCGAAGCCGTCTGGTACAGCGCCTCGCCGTTAGTACCTTGTGGAGCGTGCATGGGTGCTAACAACGGGGCCAGACGACCTCGGACGGCGGTAGACATGTTCTGCGCCGAAATCTTGGTCGATCAGAACACCGGCGGGCAAGGTGGATCTTGCTACGGACCAGACGGCGACGGTGGCGCTCTACGATCGCCAGTGGGTGGTGAACGTTGCTGCGTTGCTGGGGGCGATCGCTGCCGCGCGGCTTCCGGTGCTCGGGCCGTGACCGGCCCTGTGCTCCGGGTCCGCTTGCCCTCGAACGATCCGGCCATGTAGGTGAATACCGTGCAGCGGCTTGCGCTCTTTGATCTGGATCACACGCTGGTGAACCTTGATGAGGCGTTCGGGGTGTGGGCCGTCGAGTTCGCCGACAAACGCGAGCTCGCACACCAGGCTGTTGCCTGGTTGCTGGACTTGAACGCTGAGGGCTATCCGCACCGTGAAGTCTTCTTCGGCCGGGTTCGTGAGCGCTTCGGTCTGGTGGAGCTGTGGAGGCGTTACCGGCGGCGTATGCCTCACCTGGCCCGCTGTCCCAGCGCGGTCATAAACGGACTTGCGCTCCTTTGGGATGCCGGGTGGAAGGTAGGCGTGGTCACCAACTGGACGCCGGACAACCAGCTCGGGAACCTCCAGCGAACGGGACTGGCCGCCGCCGTCAACGCGTACGCGCTGGCAGGCATCGAAGGCGTCCGCAAGCCGGACGTCAGGTTGTTCGAGATCGCCGCGCAACGGTGCGGCACGACGCTGGCCGGAGGCGGATGGATGGTCGGTGACCACCCGATCGCCGACATCAGCGGAGGACACGCCGCCAGCTTGCACACAGTATGGATCGACCGGGGCACGTGGCCCGGCCAGGAGCACGAAGCCGATCAAGTCGTCACCGACGTACTCCAAGCCACCCAGGTCATCCAGCAGCATCACACCTAGCCCGACGACGGCACTCCCGCTCCGACCCACACCCAACACCGTCCTGCCTTGACAAGCGCACAGGTGGCAGGGTGAACGATGGGGCTGATTGGCCTTGGACTGCGGTGGATGTGCGGGAGAGCGACGCCTAGGTCAGCGGACGTCGGTATCCATCCTGGACGCGTCGCAGGCTTGCTAAAGATCAGGAAGCCGGCGATACGATCGCGCTGTGGACGAGGCAGAGGCGAGCGCGCACACGTGGCGGAGCCAGGTTCATCGCCGTGGGACGGTCGAGCAGAACAGAGAAGCCCTGTCGCGTCTCATCAAGCACGATCCCGACCCGTTCGAGGTCGAGCTGTACGAGCTGACGGTCGACCCGCGCATGTTGCTCGTAGACCGCGCCCAGCGACGTCGAGCCGGGCAGTACGAGCGGCACCTGCGGCGGCTCAAAGCCCGACGCCAGCACCGACAAAGCTGACGACAACCCTGACGACAACAGCCCCGAACACGGGCCACCAACGGCAGCCGCAGGACACCGCCTACCTCGGCAAACGGCCCACGAGCAGGGTGGTTGCTACTTCTGAAAAGCGGAAGGTCGGCGGTTCGACCCCGCCCCTGCCCACCTCGACAAGCACTGAAAACGCCCCGTAGTCATTGGCACGGGGCGTTTTTGACAGCAACGGCCTCAGCCGAGCGCATCCCCCAGCTTCCGTAGAGCCGCCTTCTTCTCATCCAGCGCGGCATGGGCGTAAATCGTCATCGTGACGTCGATATCGCTGTGCCCGACGATCTCCCGGACCACGTGCGGCGGCACACCCAGATCGAGCAGCAGCAAGACGCAGGTGTGGCGCATGTCGTGGAGCCGCAGCGAGCCCAGGCCGGCCGCTTGGGGGATGCGGCTCCAGCTACGACGAAGGTTGTCCGGCTCCATCGGCGTTCCGAGCCAGGAGGGGAAGACCAGGCCGTGTTCCTGCCAGTGGGGCCAGGCGTCGGCCGACTCGGTGTGCTGCTTGACCCGGCGCTCGCGCAGCGCCATCACGCACAGGTCCGCGGCATATGCCTCACTTGGTTCGCTGCCGCAGCGCGGTCGTGGACGGGCTTGCGCTTCTGTGGGCTGCCGGGTGGAAGGTGGGTGTGGTCACCAATGGGACGGCGGACAATCAGCTTGGGAAGGCTCAGCGAACGGGGCTGGTCGCTGTCGTCGACGCGTACGTGCTGTCAGGCCTCGAAAGCGTCCGTAAGCCGAACAGCAGGCTGTTCGAGGTCGCCGCTCAGCGGTGCGGCATGACGCTGGCCGGCGGTGGATGGATGGTCGGTGACCACCCGATCGCCGACATCGGCGGAAGACGAACCGCCGGCTTGCGCGCGGTATGGATCGAACGGGACACCTGGCCCAGCCAGGAGCACGCGGCCGATCACGTCGTCACCGGCGTACTCCGAGCTATCCGAATCATGCAGCAGCACCACGTCTAGCCTTAAGACAACGCCCCAGCGCCGACCCCGCCACCGACCCACACCCAACACCGCCCAGCCTTGTTGGACATGATGCGGTGCCGACGGGGCGGGATGGCATTGGACGGCGGTGGATGTGCGGGAGAGCGACACCCCCTCAGCGGACGTCGGGCGTCCGTTCTGGACGCGTCTCAAGCTTGCTAAGAATCAAGAGGCCGACGATACGATCGCGCTGTGGACGAGGCAGAGGCGAGCGCGCGCATGTGGCGGAGCCAGGTTCGTCGCCGTGGGACGGTCGAGCAGGACAGGGAAGCTCTGGCGCGTCTTATCGAGCACGATGCCGACCCGTTCGAGGTCGAGTTGTACGAGCTGGCGGCCGACCCGCGTTTGTTGTTCGTGGACCGCGCTCAGCGACGTCGAGCCGGGCAGTACGAGCGGCACGTGCGGCGGCTCGAAGCTCGACGCCAGCACCGACGAAGCTGACGACAACCCGCACGCGGCGGAACAAGAACCTCGACGCACGTCTGTACCAGGCTGCCATCACCTCCTTCATCCTCCATCTTCAGGCCGAATGGAAGTCGCCCGAGACCGTCTGAACCTACGTCGAAGCGGCGCGATGGTTCGCGGCCTAGCATCTGTGCTCCACGGCCCGCACCGGCTGGGAAGGCGGGAGCGCCGACGAAGAGTTGCCCGATCCAATGGTCAAGCTGGAGCCGCCTAACGTCGGCGAGATGATCGGTCCGGTTTTCGTCACCACCGAATTCGACGAGTCCTCACGACTTGTGCGGGCCGTTGCTTCTGCTGAGCCGCGCTGGCCGGGGATTGTGGTCGTCGTGCCTGGCGGATGGGTGGGTGTATCGCCAAGGTGCGGCGCTGAGGTGGTGGTGTGGGTGGTTGCTGGAGGGTGGGTCAGGCTGGATCTTGGTAGGTGGAGGCTTGGAGGGTGTAGAGGTCGGCGTAGGGGCCGTTGGCTTTGAGGAGGGTGGAGTGGGTGCCGTGTTCGGCGATGCGGCCGTTGGCCAGGACGTAGATGTGGTCCGCCTCGCGGACGGTGTTGAAGCGGTGGGAGACGAGGAGGACGGTGCGGTCGGCCAGGAGGGTGCGGAGGCGTTGGAAGAGGTCGTGCTCGGCGCGGGCGTCGAGGGTGGCGGTGGGTTCGTCGAGGATGACGAAGGGGGCGTCGCGGAAGAACGCGCGGGCCAGGGCCACGCGTTGCCACTGGCCGCCTGACAGGTCCACGCCGCCCGCGAACTGCGGGCCGAGCAGGGTCGCGTAGCCGTTGGGGAGGGCGCGCAGGAACGGGTCGGCGCCGGCCATCGCGGCGGCGTGTTCGACGGCCGCGTCGTCGGCGGTGTGCTGCCAGCGGCCCATGGCGACGTTGTCGGCCGCGGAGAGCAGATAGCGCAGGTAGTCCTGGAAGAGGACGGCGATGGACGCGCGCAGGGCGTCCGGGTCGACGTCGGCGACGTCCACGCCGTCGTAGCGGATATGTCCCGACTGCGGCCGGTACAGGTGGGACAGCAGTTTGGCGAGCGTCGTCTTGCCCGAGCCGTTCTCGCCGACGAGCGCCACCACCTGGCCCGCGTGGATCTCCAGGTCGATGCCGCACAGCGCCGGACGGTCCGACGACGGATACGTGAAGCTCAGGTTCTCCACCGTCAGCCGCCGGAACGGTGGCGGCGCCGGCCGCGGCGCGGCCACGGCGCCCGGGGGCTCCAGGAATCGGCCCATGTCGTCGATGAACGGCGCCGCCTCGAAGAGCTGGTCGGTCCCGGCGGCGCCGGTGCGGAGCCGGGACGCGAGGAGCAGCACGGCCGTGACGGCCGCGCCCGCGTCGGCGACGGGCATCCGCCCCGCCGCCGCGAGCGCGACGACGGGCCCGACGACCGCCGCGAGCGCCAGCCCGCTGACGAACCGCGCCGCCAGCGTGACCCGCAGGCGGCGGTGGGCCGTCCGCCGGATCTCGGTGAGACGCTCGTCGGTACGCCGGTCCCAGCGGCGCCGCAGGTAGGGGGCGAGCCCGAACGCGCGGACCTCGACGGCCGACCGCCGGTCGGTGAGGACGTCGAGCAGGTAGCTGCGTTCGCGTTCGGCGGGGGTGAGCCGGAACAGCGCGTCGAACAGGAGCTGCCCGCTCTTCAGGCTCGCCAGCCAGAGCGGGACGCCCGCGAGCAGCGTCGCCGGGACGAGCCACGGTTCGATCGTGGCGAGCGCCAGCGCGACGCCCGCCGTGGCCATCAGCGCGGCGCCGAGCGCGCCGAGCCCCTGCACGAGCTGGTGCGGGCGGATGCGGGCGCTCATCGACGCCCTTTCGAGCCGGTTGTGGAAGTCGGGACGCTCGAACTGTTCGAGGTCGGCGGCGCAGGCGACGTCGAGGATGCGTCCCATGGCGTGCCGGTTGACGAGTTCGCTGAGGACGTCGTCGCGGGACGCGGCGACGGCGGTGGCGACGCCGATCGCGCCGAGCAGGCCGAGGACGACGACGGCCTGCGGCAGCGCGCCGCGCGCGTCGCCCGCGAGGACGCGGGTCAGCAGCTCGTGCCCGCCGACGAGCGGCAGCACGAGCCCGAGCCCGGCGACGGCCTGGAGCGCGGTGACGAGCAGGAACTCGCGCGGCGCCGCCGCCAGGACGAGCCTGACGGCGGCGGCGACGAGGGCGGGGAGCCGCCGCAGTTCGATCTTCGGCGGCTGGGTCAGTTCGGCGGCCGTGAGCGGCGCGGACCCGGTGGCGGTCATCTAGTAGCCGACCTGCTCCACGTCACCGCGCCGGAACCGTTCTCCCTTCATCAGGACGTCGGCGATGCGGTCGCTCATGGGCAGGCCGAGGTCGTTCTGCATCCACATGAACTGGCCGTTGGGATTGGCCTCCAGGAAGACGTACTCGCCGTCGGGGGTGACGATGAAGTCGACGGCGGCGTAGACGATTCCGAGTTCGTCGAGCAGCGCCTGCGTCTGCTTGACGACCTGGTCGGGAAGCGGCCGGTAGTCGCCGTAGGCCATCTCGGTGTCGGCCCGCCAGTCCACCTCGGTCGTCGCGTTGGACTGCGAGTCCACGACGACGGGGAAGTAGGTGTTGCCGATGACGGTGAGGCGCACTTCGTACGCCTTTTCGATGTACTCCTGGAACTGGCAGGTGGTGTGCCGGACGCGGCCCAGGTGGTCGCGCGCCTCGTCGCCGATGACGGTGGTGAAGAGTCCGGACGGGAAGGCGCCCGGGTAGTGGATCACCCCGCCGCTCAGCGATTTGTAGACGACCTTTCCGTCCTCGCGTTCCAGGAGCCCCGCGACCTGGTCGGGGTCGTTGGTGAGGAGCGTTCTCGGGGTGCGCAGGCCCGTCCGTTTGGCGAGCGTGAGCTGGTAGGGCTTGAGGTCGGCGACGGCGTCGAGGTCGGGCCGGTTCATCCAGAGGCAGTCGGTGGAGCGCAGGATTCCGCCGACGCCGATGAGCGCTTCATAGCGCGAGAACTCCTGTTCGGCCCGGCTCATCTCGGTGCCGAAGTCGAAGGACGTGGGCCGCCGGTACCAGACGCCCGCGAGGGCGCCGAGGTCCATTTCGCGGTCGATCTCGCCGTCGCGGTGCCGGAGCACCTGGAATTCGTCGCCGAAGTCGGAGCTGGTGAAACTCAGCCGGTGCGGGAAGTAGCTGAGATCCAGCCGTACGACCCGGGCGCCCTTGGCGTTGAGACTGCGGACGACCGGGTCGACGGTGGGATCGAAGTCCTGCGTCAGGATCAGGACCTCGGTCTGGGGATCGGTCATGCGTCAGGCGCAGAGGTCGTCGAGGACGCGGTCGGTGCTGCCGATGCCGGTCTTGGTGTAGGAGCTGTAGCCGGCGACGACGTCCTCGCCGTCGGCGCCGCGCCAGGTCTGGCTGACCGGGTCGTAGTGCCCGGCCTGCGGGTCGCCGTCGGCGTCGGCGCGCTTCTCGGTGCCCCAGGGGGTGGAGTAGGCGTAGCCGAAGGGGCGCTCGTCGCCGTCGGTGGACGGCACGTCCTGCGGGTCGAAGACGGCGTGGTCGGGGGAGATGAACGCGCGGGTGGTGCGCAGCGGGGGGCGCGTGAGGACGATGGACATGCGCGTGCCTTTCTCGTGGATGGCGAGAATGTCAGGACGTGGTCGGCTCGGTGATTCCGATGAGACCGGTGATCTGCCCGGAGAAGATCCAGGTCTGCTCGACCGGATCGAATCGGCCCGCGGTCATCCGCAGTTCCGCTTCGGGCTCGTACGCGTTGTCGTGGTCGAAGAGATAGGCGAACGGTGCCGTCGCGCTGGTGCGTGTCCGCGCGCGGGACACGCTCGGTCGGGCGGGCACGACCATGACGTCGCCGTCGAGCTCGGAACGGTCCAGTCGGAGGAAGGTCGGCCAGCGGTGGAGGTCGGACGTGGCGGTGGGTTCCGGCTCTCGGGTCATGTGGATGGGCCCTCCCGAAGATCCCCGGTAACCCCGCGACCAAGATCAAGGTGACATGATCGTTCTCGCCCGACAACCCGTGATCATGGCCGCATCCGGCCGTCTCCGGCCCTTGCCCTCCGGTCCCGACAGGCACTCGCGGGCGGCCGTCACGGCGTCGGTCACGGGCCTGTCCAGGCGCGTCCCGGCCGCCCGCGCGGCCCCAGTCAGAGGGCCTGGGGGGTGTGGACGGCCCAGTCGACCGGGTGGAGGGAGTGGGTGCCCGTCAGGCCCTTGAGGGACGTCGTGCGGGACTCGGTGGTGCGGAAGGCGGCGGGGTCGGGGAGGGCGTCGAGGACTTCTTCCGTGATGAGGATTTCTTCGGCTTTCGCCTGGGCGGCCACGCGGGCGGCCAGGGCCACCGTGCGGCCGAAGTAGTCGCCGTTGCGGGAGACGGCCGGGCCGCGGTGCAGGCCGATGCGGACGGCGATGGGCGTCTTGCGCAGGGCGCCCTTGGGGCGGGCCGCCAGCGCGTGCTGGATCGCGATGGCGGCGGTGAGGGCCTGCGCGGGCGTGCTGAACGCGATCATGAAGCCGTCGCCCTGCGACTTCACGATGTAGCCCTTGTGCGGCTCGATGTGGCGGCGGACCAGGGCGTCGTGCGCCTTGAGCAGGCGGACCCACCCCTTGTCGCCGAGCTGTTCGTTGAGCGCGGTGGAGTTCTCGATGTCGGTGAACATGAACGTGACGGTGCCGTCGGACGCCGTGACGCGCAGCAGCCCGGCCCGGTCCTCGGCGGCCCAGCGGGCGAGGTCGTCCAGGGAGCTCATGAGCAGGCCGCCGACGCCGTGGCGGCGCAGCCGGGACGCGGTGGTCCGCGCGAGCTGGACGGCCTTGTGCGTCCCCTGCAACGGCGTCGACTCGGGACGGGGACGCGTCGAGGCCAGCAGCCGGTCGTAACGACGGCGCTGACGCACCAGCAGAACCGCCAGGACGCCCGCCGCCCCGGACGCGACGACGGCGACCACGGAGACGACCACCAGCCAGACGGTGACGATGACCCGCCTCCCTTCGTCGTGGCCTCGGAGCCCAGACTCTACCGATCGGTAACTTCCCCCGGAAGTCCCGGGTCGTCAGCGGGTCACGGCTGTGCGGTAGGGCGGGTTCTCGGTGAGGAGGTGGTGGTGGGGGCCCTCGGTGGTGATGGTGCCGGTGTCCAGGATGAGGACTCGGTCGGCGGCGGACAGGAGGGGTGGGCTGGTCGTGAGGACGACGGTGGTGCGGCCCCGGCGGAGGGTCGCGAGGTTGCGGGCGATGAGTTGTTCGGTCACGGCGTCGACGGCGGTCGTCGGGTCGTGCAGGACGAGGACGGCCGGGTCGGCGGCGAGGGCGCGGGCCAGCGAGAGGCGCTGCCGCTGGCCGCCGGACAGGTTCGCGCCGCGGTCGTGGACGGGATGGTCGAGGCCCGCGCGGTGCAGGGCGACGACGTCGGTGAGCAGGGACGCCTCCACCGCCTCGGGGACGCGCGTGGCCGTGCCGGACGGGTCGATGTTCGTGCGCAGCGTCCCGGCGAAGATCTCCGCGCCGGACGGGTTGACGAGCAGGTGCTCGCGCAGCGCCTCGACGGAGAGGTCGGCCAGCGGCCGCCCGCCGACGCGCACCGTGCCCGGGTAGGCGTCCGGCGGCACGGCGGCGGCGAGGACGGACGCCAGGTCGGCGGCGTCGCGCGGCCGGTACGCGGCGACGGCGACGAACTCGCCCGGCGCCACGCGGAACGTCAGCCCGTCCAGGCTGCCGTGGCTCACCCCGTCCACCACGAGGTCGCCGCCCGGGTCCGGACGGCCCGAACCGGGCGTCCGCACGGGCGGCGCCGCCAGCACGAGCGCCATCCGGTCGGCGGACGCGCGGGCGATCATCACGTACTTGGGCATCTCGGAGAACAGCTTCAGCGGTTCCATGATGAACTGCGCCAGCCCGACGGCCATGACGAGTTCACCGATGGTGACGCGGCCCTGGAAGGCCAGCCATCCCGCCGTCAGGGTGACGGCGGCGGCCAGCGTGGCGTTGAGGGCGAGGGCCGTCCCGGCGTAGACGCCGTTGGCCTTCGCCACCGTGACCGCCTGGTGCCGCGCCTCGGCGCTGACCGCGCGGTAGGAGCGGAACGCGGCGTGGTTGCCGCCGAAGCCGCGCAGCGGGCGCAGGCCGGTGATGAGGTCCGCGACCTTGGCTCCGGCGCGCGCGACGCGGGTCTGGTGCTCGCGGGTGCTCGCGCCGATGCGGCGGGACATGACGCTGAGGACCGTCAGGATCGCGGCGGTCCCGGCGATGACGAGCAGGCCGAGCCGGACGTCCGCGAGCCCGAGCGCCACCGCTGCGACCAGCACCGCCACCAGCGAGCTGATGAGCAGCGGGACGACCTCGATGATGTCGGCGGTCTGGTCGGCGTCCTCGGCGGCGATGGTGAGGATCTCGCCGGACTTCAGGTCGACGTCCCGCGCGACCGGCCGCAGGCCGCAGGCGGCGACGCGCACCCGCCAGCGGTGCGCCTCGGTCGTGTTGGCCTTCTGGAGCACGCGCATGCCGAACCGCCACGAGAACGACACCGTCGTGATGATCGCGGCGAGGGCGGCGACGGCGACGGCGAGCGCGCCGGGGCTGCGGTCCCGCAGGGTGTGCTCGACGATCAGCCCGAGCGCGATGGGGAAGGCGGTCTCGGCCGCCTGGTAGAGGCCCATGAGGGCGGTCCCGGCGGCCATCGCGCCCGCGTTCCGGCGCAGCGCGGTCCGCAGGATCGCGGCTCCCGTCATCGGCTCCCCTCCCGCCAGGCGTGCCACAGCGCCGCGTACCGGCCGCCGCGCGCCACCAGGTCCTCGTGTGTGCCCTCCTCGACGACGCGGCCCGCGTCCAGGACGGCGACGCGGTCGGCGGCCATCGCCTGGCTGAGCCGGTGCGCGACGAACAGCGCGGTGCGGCCCCGGCAGGCCGCCAGGACGGCCCGTTCCAGCTCGGCGGCGCCCTGGCTGCCCGCCTCGGCGGTCGACTCGTCCAGCACGACGACCGGCGCCCGGCCGAGGGCGAGCCGGGCCAGCGCGATCTGCGCGGCCTTCATGCCGTCGAGGCGTTCGCCGCCCTCCCCGACGGGCGCGTCCAGTCCGCCGGGCAGCGCGTCGACCCAGCCGTCGGCGCCGGCGACGCGCAGCGCGTCGCGCAGGTCGGCGTCGGACGCGTCCGGCGCGGCGAGGCGCAGGTCGGCGGCGAGCGTTCCGGAGAAGACGTGCGTCTCCTGGGTGAGGATGCTCACCAGCGCCCGCGCTTGGGCGTCGTCCACGTCGGCGAGGTCGAACGGGCCGATCCGCACCGAACCGGACTCCGGGGTGCCGAGGCCCGCGACGAGCGCGGCGAGCGTCGTCTTGCCCGCGCCGGTCGCGCCGACGAGCGCGAGCGAGCCGCCCGCCGGGATCGTCAGGTCGACGTCGCGCAGCACGGGTTCCTCGGCGCCGGGGTAGCGGTACGTCAGTCCCTCGATCCGCACCGGGTGGGCGCCGTCGACGGCCGCCGCCTCCCCGGCCAGCCGCGCGGCGGTCGACTCCCCCAGCACGCCGACGAGCCGCGTCAGGCTCGCGCCGGACTTCTGCGCCTCGTCGAACGTGAACATGATCGAGCCGAGCGGGTTGAACAGCCGGTGGAACAGCAGCGGCGCCGCCGCGACCTCGCCCAGGCTGGCCGCGCCCGCCTCCAGCAGCGCGTAGCCGACGACGATGATCAGCACGAGCCCGATGAACTCGGCGCGGTTCTCCCGCCCGACGAACCGCCCGAACAGCCGGAACACCTCGATGCCGAGGTCGCGCACCCGCCACGACTCGCGGGTGACGCGTTCGCGGAACGCGTCCTCCAGCCGGTAGGCGCGGACGGTGCCGATGCCGTCGAG
Organism: Actinomadura flavalba DSM 45200; assembly: GCF_000374305.1. Lineage (GTDB taxonomy): Bacteria > Actinomycetota > Actinomycetes > Streptosporangiales > Streptosporangiaceae > Spirillospora > Spirillospora flavalba. The sequence continues at coordinate 954,696 of NZ_KB894093.1, forward strand.
CCCGCTGATCAGCGCCTGCGCCCGGTCGGCCTGCGCGGCCCGCTGCGCGCGGTAGAGCGGCGCCGAGCGCGGCAGGTACCAGCGCAGCGCGAACACGTAGGCGGGCAGCGCCCCGGCGCCCGCGAGGCCGAGCCGCCAGTCCAGGCCGAACATCCCGGCGGTGGCGATGACGACGAGCACACCCGCCGAGAACACGGTCGGGACGGCCGACCGGATGCCCTGGGACACCACGGCGACGTCGTCGCCGACGCGGGACAGCACGTCCCCGCGTCCGGCCTGCTCGACGCGGGCGCCCGGCATCGCGAGGACGGCCCGGACGGCGCCCTCCCGGAGCCGGGCGAGCAGGTCCGCGCCGAGCCGTCCGACGAGGTAGGTGGACGCGGCGGTGGCCGCCGCGCCGAGCAGCGCGGCGGCCACCAGGAGCGCGCCGACCGTGCCGAGGACCGACGACGGCTCGTCCGCGACGACCCCGTCCACGACCCGGCCGAGCAGCAGCACCGGCAGGACCTGGAGCGCCGCGCCCGCGACCGTCGTCAGGACGGTCGCGGACGTCAGCCAGGGCACCTCGCGGCACCGCGCGGCGACCCAGCGGGCGGCCTCGCGGCCGGTGGCCGTGCGCAGGGACGTCGTGGTCACGCCTAGCCGACCGACTTGACCATCTCGTCGATCGCGTACGGCAGGGACAGCAGGGTCGCCTGGGACACGGCGGCGCCGACGGCGGGGCCCTCGCTGTCGAGCAGCCAGGAGACCTTGCCGTTCTTGACGGCGGTGAGGTTGGTGAAGAGGTCGAACTTCTTCAGCGCCGCCTGGTCGGCCGCGTCGGCGATGACGAAGATGCGGTCGACGTCGACCAGGTCGATGCGCTCGGGCGACAGCGTGGTGAAGAACTTGCCCCCGGCGATCTTGTCGATCTCGGTGGTGCCCTTGAAGCCGATGCCGGTCACCAGACGTCCGCGCACGTCGGTGGTGCTGAACGGGGCGACCGAGTTCTTGTACCAGGACAGCGCGACGGCGGTCTGGTTCGCGAACTCGGGGTGCGCCTTGCGGGCGGCGTCGAGCTTGGCCTGGATGCCCGCGACGAGCTTGGTGCCCTCGCCCTCCTTGCCGAGCGCCTTGGCGATGTGCACCGCGTTGTCCTGCCACGGGGCGCTGAACGGCTCCTTCTCGCCCTTGGTGCGGGCGACGGTCGGAGCGAGTTCGGAGAGCTTGTCGTAGGCGGCCTTGTCGATCTCGGAGTAGACCGCGATGATCAGGTCGGGGCGCAGCGCGGCGATCTTCTCGAAGTTCGGGCCGGAGTCGCCGTTGTTCATGACGACCTGGGGACGCGCGCTGCCCCACTTGTCCTTCACCCAGGGCCACTGGGTGTTGATGTCGGGGGTGGTGCCCGGCGGGTTCGGGTACTGGTCGACCATGCCGACGGGCGTGGTGCCGAGGGCGAGGATGGCCTGGTCGTCGGTGTAGCCGACGGAGACGACGCGCGCGGGCGCCTTCTCGACCCGGGTGGAGCCGAAGGCGTGCTCGACGGTCACCGGGAAGGTGCCGCCGGCGGCGGCGGGGGCGCCGTCCGCGTCGTCGGACGAGCCGGAGCCGCAGCCCGCGAGCAGGCCCGCGCTCAGGGTCACGGCGGAGAACACGGCCGCCACGCGCCGCAGGGTCGTGGTGAGTGTCGTTCGGTGGAGGGGCAACGCGATCCCTTGCTTTCAAGCTTCTTACCGCACCCCGCGACGGGGCGGGGCACAGGCTAACACAAAGGTAAGGCTAGCCTTACCTATCTTTGATCTTGACCGGAGTTCCCGTCCCTGTCGGACGGCGCCACGACGTGCGTCCGCCCGATCGGCACGATCAGCGGCCGGTCCCCGACCGGGTCGGGGATCACCCGGGCGCGCAGCCCGAACGCGTCCCGCAGCAGCTCGGCCGTGATCACGTCGCGCGGATGCCCCTGCGCGAGGATCGCGCCCGCCCGCATGACGACGAGATGATCGCTGTAGCGCGCGGCCAGGTTGAGGTCGTGCAGCACCATGACCACCGTGCGGCCCGCCTCGTGCAGGTCGTCCACCAGGTCGAGGACGTCGATCGCGTGCGCCAGGTCGAGGTAGGTGGTCGGCTCGTCCAGCAGCAGCAGGTCGGTGCCCTGGGCCAGCGTCATCGAGATCCAGACGCGCTGCCGCTGCCCGCCCGACAGCGCGTCCACCGGACGGTCGGCCAGATCGGACACGCCGGTCATGGCCAGGGCGCGCGCCACGACGGCGGCGTCGTCCGACGACCACTGGCGCAGCCAGCTCTGGTGCGGGTGGCGGCCCCGCGCGACCAGGTCGGCGACGGTCAGCCCCTCGGGCGCGACCGGCGCCTGCGGCAGCAGGCCGAGTTTGCGCGCGACCTCCCGGGTCTTGAGGGAGCCGATGTCCTCGCCGTCCAGCACGACCGTCCCGGTGGACGGCCGCAGCAGCCGGGCCAGCGTCCGCAGCAGGGTCGACTTGCCGCAGCCGTTCGGCCCGATGATGGCCGTGACCACTCCGGACGGGATCGTCACGTCGAGGCCGTCGATGACCGTCCGGTCGCCGTAGCCGACGCTGACGCCCCGGGCGGCGAGCCGTCCGGGGCCGTGCCCGGCGTCCGCGAGATCCACGGTTACCTTCCTCTCAGATTGGCCCGTACCAGCAGATAGACCAGGAACGGGCCGCCGATCGCGGCGGTGACGACCCCGACCGGCAGCGTGACGGGCAGCGCGGTGCGCGCGACGACGTCCGATCCGGTCAGCAGCAGCGCGCCCACCAGGCCGGACGCCACCAGCGGCGGCGTCGGGTACCGCGCCAGCCGCATCGCCGCCTGCGGCGCCACCAGCGCGACGAACGGCACCGGCCCGGCCGCGCTCACCGCGGCACCGGCCAGCAGCACCGCGCACAGCAGCATGACCGCCCGGACCCACGCGAACCGGACGCCGAGTCCGGCGGCGATGTCGTCGCCGAAGTGCAGCGGCCGGAACTGGAACGCTCCCGCGGCGACCACGACCAGCAGGACGGCCGAGCACCCCAGCGCCACCCGGACCTCGTCCCAGGACCGTCCGTCCAGCGAGCCGACGAGCCACGCCTGCGCGCGGGCGACGTCGCGGATGTCGGCCGTGACCAGCAGCCACGTGGTGATCGCGTGCATGACGGCGCTGACCGCGATGCCGATGAGGATGAGCCGCAGGCCGTCCAGGCCGCGCCGCCACGCCAGGAAGTAGACGAGCAGTCCCGTCCCGAGGCCGCCCGCGAGCGCGGCGGCGGACAGGCCGACGGTGCCCGCGATCGTCGCGGCGAGCCCGCCCGTCACCGTCACCAGGAACACCGCGACCGCGCTCGCCCCGGCGGTGATGCCGAGGACGTCCGGGCTGGCCAGCGGGTTGCGCGCGACGGACTGCGTGATCGCCCCGGCCACGCCGAGCGCGACGCCGACGACGAGCCCGGCGAGGGCGCGCGGCAGCCGCAGGTCCATGATCACGAACGCGTCGACCCGCTCGCCCCGGCCGAGCAGCGTGGCGATCACGCGGGGCAGGGGGATGGGGAAGTCACCGATGCCGATGGACAGGCAGAACACCAGGAACGCCGCCGCCGCGAGCGCCAGCGTGACGAGCGCGAGCCACGGCCGCCACACGAACGAGACCCGTCCGGCCCGCACGCCCGGCGCGACCTTGGCCTTCACGTCGGTGCTCATGTGCTCCTGAACTTTCCGCGCCACACCAGCGCCGCGAAGAACGGGGCTCCGGCCAGGGCGACGACGACGCCCGCGTCCAGTTCGCCGGGCCGCACGGCGAGACGTCCGGCGATGTCGCAGCCGAGCAGGACGGCGGCGCCGAGCAGCCCCGCGTACGGCACGAGCCACCGGTAGTCGGGGCCGGTCAGGTACCGGGCGACGTGCGCGACCATGAGGCCGAGGAACGCGATCGGACCGCACGCGGCCGTCGCCGCGCCCGCGAGCAGCGTGATGGCGGCGATCGCGAGGGTCCGGCTCAGCGCGATGTCGACCCCGAGCGCGCGCGCCACGTCGTCCCCGAGGTTGAGCAGGTTGAGGGCGGGCAGCGTGACCAGCGCCAGGACGAGCCCGAGCGCGACGAACGACGCCACCGGCCAGATGACGTCGAAGCCGACGCCCGTCACCGAGCCGGTGTTCCAGAACCGCAGCGCGTCCAGCGACGCCTTGTTCGTCAACGCGACGGCCGTGGTCATCGCGGCGAGGAACACGGTGATGCCCTGCCCGGCGAGCGCGAGCGTCAGCGGGTTCCCGGCGCCGCGCCCGAGGCTCGCCAGCCCGAACACGACGACGCCCGCCAGCCCGGCGCCGAGGAAGGCGAACCAGACGTACTGGAACGGGTTGGTGAAGCCGAACACGGCGATCGTCGTCACGACGGCGAACGACGCGCCGGAGTTCACGCCGAGCAGCCCGGTGTCGGCGATCGGGTTGCGGGTGCAGCCCTGGACGAGCGCTCCGGCGACGCCGAGCGCGATTCCGGCGACGATCGCGAGCACCGTCCGGGGCAGCCGCACGGTCCGCACGATGAGCCGGATCTCGGTGAGCCGCTGGTCCGTCCCGGGCTCGGTGACCAGCCCGCGCCACACCTCCCCCGGCCCCAGCGCCCGCGCCCCGACGGCCAGCGACACGACGACCGCGACCCCGAGCACGCCGAGGAGCACGCCGAGCCCGACGACCCGCCGCCGGTGCGTTCGCGCACCCGGCTTCTCCAGGACCGCGCTCATCCTGGCACCACTATCTCCCCAGATCGCCATAAATGAGGGGAGCCTAACCTAACCGTGGAGTGTCTAGGGTGCGGGGTATGGACGATCGAGAGCTGGGACATTTGCGGCGGTGTGTCGCTTTGGCGCGGGAGGCGCTGGAGGCCGGGGACGAGCCGTTCGGGTCGGTGCTCGTGACGCGGGACGGGACGGCGCTCGCCGAGGACCGCAACCGGGTGGCCGGGGGCGACGGGACGCGGCATCCGGAGTTCGAGCTGGCGCGGTGGGCCGCGGCGAACATGACCGCGGCCGAGCGGGCGGGCGCGACGGTCTACACGTCCGGCGAGCACTGCCCGATGTGCGCCGCCGCGCACGGCTGGGTGGGGCTCGGGCGGATCGTCTACGTCGTCTCGTCCGCGCAGCTCGTCGGATGGCTGGAGGAATGGGGTGTTCCGGCGGCGCCGGTGCGTCCGCTGCCCGTCGGGCAGGTGGCGCCGGGCGTGGTGGTCGAGGGCCCGGTCCCCGAGCTGGTCGAGGAGGTGCGCGCCCTGCACCGCCGTCTGCACGACGGCGGGCGGGCGGACGGGGCCTAGCCCGGGACGCCGGTCCAGGCGAAGTCGGTGGCGATGGGGTCGTGGTCGGAGAGCTTGGCGCCGTTCGCGTCGCGGAAGTCGGCGTCGAGGTTGGCGTAGCGGGTGGCGGTGAGGGTCAACTGCGGGCCGCTCCGGTAGAGGATCTTGTCGACGACCTCGCAGGCGGGATCGGCGCCGCCGGGGCAGGCCGGGCCGGGGTTCTCCGGCGTCGGCGCGGTGCCGCCGCGCGCGAGCCGCACCCACGCGTCGGTGAGCCCGTTGTCGGCGGCGAACTGGGCGATGCGGTCGCCCGCCCGGGTGTAGCGGGTGTTGGTGTCGCCCATGACGAGCACCGCGTTGCCCGCCGAGTGCGCGCGGATGTAGGCGGTGAGCTGGGCCAGGTTGCCGCGCCGCGCCCACTCGTCCCCGGCCAGCGAACCGGCGTCGGCGTGCAGGTTGTAGACGTCGAGGTGCACGCCCTCGGCGAGCCGGGCGCGGTGGAAAGTGAACCCCTTCGGCGTCAGGCAGTCGGCCGAGCCGATGAAGCACTCCTTCCACGTCACGCGGCGCAGGTCGGTGTAGGGCTGGTACGCCAGGCTGTTGAGGCCGCTGCCGAACAGCGCGCCGCCGCTGGTGGGGGTCCGGTACGGGTGGCCGTCGGCGGCGTACAGGTAGGCGTGGTAGTTGAAGTCCTCCTGCACGTTGACGAGGTCGAACGGCCCGAGCCGCTGCCCGATCGCCGTGGTGGCGGACTTGCGGGGGGTGGGCGCGCTGGAGATGCCCTCGGGCAGCCCGGCGATGTTGTAGGTGAGCGCCCGGAACGTCCCGGAGGCGGGCGCGTCGGCCCGCGCGCCCGTCCCGGGGACGAGCAGCGGGACGACGACCAGTACGGCAAAGACGAGACGACGCACGCGACGCTCCCTACGCGAAGCCGAGAACCCTTCAGATCCTGGCCGCAACGTAACCCGCCCCCCGCGCCCCGGCAAGGGCCCGTCACGCCCGCCCGGCCGGCCGCGCGAGGACGAACGCGACGACGGCGCCGACCGCCGCCGCGACGGCCGCGACCGCGAAACCCTGGGTGAACCCCCGCAACGTGGTGCCCGTCAGGCTGGCGGCGGCGACGCTGGACACGACCGCCGCGCCGAACGCGGCGCCGAACTCGTGGAAGGTGCTGACGATGCCGGACGCGATCCCGGCCTCGTGCGGGGCGACCTGGCCGAGCGCGGTCGCCGACGCGACGACGAACAGCGCGCCGGTGCCCGCCGCCGCGACCGCGACGCCCGCCACGACGACGACGGGACGCGTGGACAGCGCCGGAGCGGCCATCCCGGCCGCCGCGACGAGCAGCCCCGCGACGGCGAGCCGCCGCGCGCCCTGCCGGGCGAGGGCGCGTCCGGTCAGGTTCGCCCCGGCCATCGTCGCCAGCGCGACCGGCAGGAACAGCAGGCCGGTCCGCAGCGCGCCGTAGCCCCGGGCGTTCTGGAAGTAGAACGTGCCGAGGAAGAACACCGCGATCATCAGCGCCGTCGCCATCCAGATGAGGAAGGTGCCGGTGGCGACGGGGCGCCGGGCCAGCAGCCGGACGTCCATGAGCGGCGACCGCGCGCGGCGCTGCCACAGGACGAACAGCGCGTATCCGGCGGCGGCCGCCGCGGTCAGCCCGGCGGTGAGCGCGGTGAGCCAGCCGTCCTCACCGGCGGCGATCAGCGCGTAGATCAGCGACGCGGACGACGCCGTCACCAGCACGGCGCCGAGGACGTCGAGCCCCGGCCGCGCGGCGGGCGCCGTCCGGGACGGGAGCAGCACGGCCAGCGCGACGGCGATGACCACGCCGATCGGGACGTTGACGTGGAACACCCACGGCCAGCCGGGCCCTGCCGTCAGCAGCCCGCCGAGCAGGACGCCGAGCGCGGCCCCGCCGCCGCCGAGCGCGGACCACACGCCGAGGGCGCGGTTGCGTTCGGGGCCGTCGAACAGCGTCACGACCAGCGACAGCGCCGCCGGTGACAGCAGCGCCGCGCCGACGCCCTGCGCGATGCGCCCGCCGACGAGGACGCCCGCCGACCCGGCGAGCCCGGTGGCCAGCGACGCGGCGGTGAACAGGACGAGCCCGGCCAGCACGACGCGCTTGGCGCCGAGCAGGTCGGCGATCCGGCCGCCGAGCAGCATGAGCCCGCCGAAGGTGAGCGTGTAGGCGCTGACGGTCCAGGTGAGGGCGGCGCGGCCGAGGCCGAGGTCGGTCTCGATGTGCGGCAGCGCGATGGCGACGACGGTCACGTCGAGGATCAGCATGAGCTGGGCGATGCCGAGGAATCCGAGGATGCGCCAGCGCGCGGGGTGCGGCTCGGTCGTGGGCGGGGACATGGGGGGCACCTCCGATCAACTCGTACATCGGAGTACGAGTTCGTGGCGCCGACTATAACCCGTACTTCGGCATACGAGATAGACTGCGCGGCATGCCCGCCTCCCCGGACCGCCCCCGGCGCCGCGCCGACGCCGAGCGCAGCATCGCCCGCATCGTCACCGCCGCGCGCGACCGGCTGAGCGCCGACCCCAACGCCACGGTCGACGACATCGCCAAGGCCGCGGGCGTCGGGCGGATGACGCTGTACGGCCACTTCCGCACCCGCGCCGACCTCGTCGAGGCCGCACTGGCCGACGCGCTCCAGGCCGGGGAGCGCACCCTGTCCGCGCTCGACCTGACCGGCGACGCCGCCGCGGCGATGACCCGCCTGCTGGCGCCGAGCTGGGAACTGGTCGCCGAATCGGCGGCGCTGCTGGCCGCCGCCGACGGCGTCCTCCCGGCGGGGCGCGTGCGCGAACTGCACCACGACCCGGCCCGCCGCGTGACCGACCTCGTCCGGCGCGGCCGGGAGCAGGGCGTCTTCCGCGCGGACCTGCCGTCCGAGTGGCTGGTCGACGTCGTGCAGTACATCCTGCACGGCGCCGCCGAGCAGGTCCGCGCGGGACGCCTGCCCGCCCGGGACGCCGGAGACGTGGTGACCCGGACCGTGCTGTCGGTCCTGACCGGCTAGACCGGGGCGCGGTCGTCGAGGAGGGCCGCGTACCGGCCGCCGCGCGCGGCGAGGTCGTCGTGGGTGCCCTGCTCGATCAGGCGGCCCTCGTCCAGGACGAAGACGACGTCGGCGTCGCGGATCGTCTCCAGCCGGTGGGTGATCGCGATCGTCGTGCGGCCGGGCAGGAGCGGCGTCAGGGCGTCCCGGACCTGGTGGGCGTTCTCGGTGTCGAGCGACGACGTCGCCTCGTCCAGGACGAGGACGCGCGGGTCGGTGAGGAGGGCGCGGGCGATGGCCAGGCGCTGCTTCTCACCGCCGGACAGACGCGAACCCCGTTCGCCGACGATCGTCGCGTAGCCGTCCGGGAGCGCCGTCACGCGGTCGTGGATGCGCGCGGCCCGGCAGGCCGCCGCCATCTCGGCGTCGGTGGCGTCCGGCGCGGCGTAGCGGAGGTTGTCGGCGATCGACGCGTGCAGCAGCACCGGCTCCTGCGTGACGACGCCGAACAGCGCGGCCAGGGACGCGCGGCGCAGGTCGCGCAGGTCGGCGCCGTCCAGCAGGACGCGGCCCGCGTCCGGGTCGTGCAGCCGCATGACCAGGTGGCTCAGCGTCGTCTTGCCCGAGCCGCTGCCGCCGACGATCGCGGCGAACTGCCCGGGACGGATCGTCAGCGACACGTCGTCCAGGACGGCCCGGTCCCCGTGCCGGAACGTCACGCCGTCCAGCCGGATCTCGCCGCGCACGTCCGCCTTGCGGACGGCGTGCGCGCCGGGCCGGTCCGGCTCGGCCGGCGCCAGGTCGAGGTACTCGAAGATCCGCTCGAACACCGCCGTCGCCGCCCGGTACTGCACGGCGACCTGGAGGAGCTGCCCCGTCGGCAGGAACAGCCGCGCCTGCAACGCCGTGAACGCCACGAGCGTCCCGGGCGTCGTCGCGCCCGTGAATCCGGCGGCGACGTAGACGATCGCCGGGGTGACCAGGAAGAGCGTCTGGAGCGCCACGCTCAGCGCCTGCGCCGACACGCTCGCCCGCAGTTGCAGGTCCGACAGGCGGCGGCTCTCCCCCTGGAAGCGCCGCACCCCGTGGTCGGTGCGGCCGAAGACGCGGGCGAGCAGGATGCCCGACACCGACAGCGTCTCCTCGGCGATGACGTTCATCTCCGCCCGCGACTCCTGCACCGCGGCGATCATCCGGCGCTGGTGGACGGCGACCTTCGCGGTGAGCCAGCCGGCGGCGGGCAGCAGCGCCACGGTGACCAGCGCCAGCCGCCACGACAGGACGAACAGCGCCGCGAGCGCCGTCACGCACGTCATGGCGTTGGCGAGGATCGTCGGGACGGTGCTGCTCACCGTCGACTGCACCTCCCCCACGTCCCCGATCACGCGGGACTGGACCTCGCCGGTCCGGGTGCGGGTGAAGAAGGTGAACGGCAGGCGTTGCAGGTGCGCGTACAGGTCGCCGCGCAGCCGTTCCATCACGGCCTCGCCCATCCGCGCCGTCAGGTAGGACTGGAGGACGCCGAGCGCCCCCGACAGCGCGGCGAGCGCCGCCATCACCGCCAGCAGCCCGCACAGCAGCGCCGGGCGCGGGCCGCCGGGCGCGAACAGGCCGCCGTCGATCAGTTCGCGGGTGAGGAACGGCAGCGCCGCCCCGAGCACGGCCGCGAACAGGATCAGCGCGGTGACGGCGGCGATCCGGCCCCGGTAGGGGCGGAACAGCGCGAGGACGCGACGGTTCATCGCGTCGCTTCTCCGTACAGGAAGTCGGTGAACGCCTCGATGAGCGGCAGGCCGGCCATGCCCTCGACGAACAGCCACTGCCCCTGCGGGTTCACTTCGAGCCAGACGTACTCGCCCTCGTCGGTGATCTTGAGGTCGAAGATGCCCATGGTGAGGCCGAGGGCGCGCAGGACGGCGCGGAGCGCGTCCTCGATCCCGGTGGGGAGCCGGTGCGGGACGGCCGGGATGTTCAGGTTGGGCCGCCAGTCCAGGTCGTCGGACTCCAGCAGCGCCGCCAGCACCCGGTCTCCGAAGACCTGCACGCGGACGTGCCTCCGGCCGGGGACGAGTTCCTGGTAGATGGCCGGGCAGACCCGCATCGCGGCGTCGTCGTCGAGCAGTTCCCGGCCGACGGGAATGGTCGCGGCCGGTGCCTGCACGACCCCGTTGACGGCCTTGACGATCGTCGCCGGGTGGGCGTCGCAGAACGCGCGGATGCGGTCGGGCGACTGGCTGATGAGCGTGGCGGGCAGCCGCAGACCGAGGCGGTGGGCCGCGCGGAGCTGGACGAGCTTGTTCTGCGCCGTGTACGACGCGTCGGGGTGGTCGATCCAGCGGCCCTGGAACTCGGTGAGCAGCGCCCCGAGCGCGGCGCCGCTGGTGTCGGTGCAGATGAGTTCCCGGTGGGCCGGGTCGGTCACCTCGGGGTTGGCGGACGTGCGCGAGTTGGCGAGGCGGCGGAACCACACGGCGTCGAGTTCCTGGGGACGCACCGCGTCCCCGCCGACGGCGGGCAGGACCGCCTCGATCTTCTCGTCGGGCGACCAGCTGAGGCCCGGGGCGGCGCTGAAATGGTCGCATTCGAGGATCTGCACCTGCGCCGGGTAACGGCGTTCCATTTCCGCTTTCACGGCGTAGGCGTGCAGGTCGCGCTCATGCGTGACGACCGCGATCCGGGTGGACTTTTCGTGGCTACGCATGAGCGCGACCCTTTCACTCAGGTGTTCGGTTCAGCGGGGACGAGGGTCACGGCTTGCGGTAGTCGCAGTCGTCCCAGTCGCCGCCGGAGCCGCTGATCGTCTCGTTCGGGTGCATCGACTCGATGGTGTGCAGGTCCCACTCCAGGTCGAGCCGCTCGATCAGCTCCCGCTCCCACGCGGCCAGCTTCGGCGCCGGCGCCAGCGCCATCCGCTCCTGCCCCACGTAGATCGCGGGCCGCACCGTGGTGTCCACCGTCATCGGCTTTTTCCTTTCCCCGTGGCGACCGGCTCCTCCGCTCGCCCACAACAGAAAGACTGACCGATCCCCCCACCCACCAGAAGGGACACCCGTCCCTTCCGAAATGGGACCGAAAACGCCCCCGCTCCCGCCTCCCCAGGACACCCGTCCCGACCCGAACCCATGACACAGGACACCGAACCAAACCACTCCAACCAACGTCCACGCCTCAGCCGCAACGCGTCCGGAGAATGCCGCCGCCCCCTGCGCGTGATGACGCGCAGGGGGCGGAGAGTGGGGGCTAGATGAGGTCGTCGAGGATGCCGTGGCACCAGGTGGGGGTCTGGTACGGGGGGTGGAGGGCGTTGGGGGATTTCTCCCAGTCGAGGGCCAGGCGGTCGGCCAGGTCGCGTTCCCACTGGGCGAGTTCCGGGGCCGGGGTGAAGGCGGCCGGGGGCTGCGCGACCATGATCGCGGGGCGTACCGGGGTCATGGGGTGGTCCTTTCCGGGGGGCGGGTCAGGGGACGATCTCGGTGGTCGCCTGCGACCACAGGCGTTCGCCGGAGCACGTCACCGTGGAGGACGTGCCCGGGCCGGCGTACACGATCGGGCCGCGCGCGACCGTGACGTACGGGTTGGGGTGGCTGCCGCTGCCGGGGCGTCGGCAGTAGGCCAGGACGCGGTAGCGGCCGTCGCCCTCCGGGCACGTCGCGGTGTACGTGAGCCGCGTGGCCGCCTGGTCCGAGACGCGGGTGGCCGAGCAGCCCCGCGGCTCCGCGTGCGCCGTTCCGGCTCCCACCACCTGCGCCGTGACGGCGACGGCGGCGACCGCGACCCCCGCCGCGATCCGTCCGGGGGCGCCTCTTCTCCGTTTCATGCTGGTTCCTTCCTGTTCTGTGGTGTCCGGGAATCGTCACGCGGCGCGCGTCCCGCCCGCCGGTGACCGTCGTCCCCGGTTCTGCGCCCTGGGTCCGGGACGGTGGCCCCGCCGCCGCGGTCGCGCCTGCGGGACGGCTGGCCGCCGTGCTGGAAGCGGCGTTCGGGACGTCTGGGGTGGTTGATCGGATGACGGCAGGTGGAGGCCGTTTCGGGTCGTGTGTTTCTGGTGGGTTCGGGCTCGCTGGAAGGGCGGTGTCCCTAATGTCGGCCGTGCCTCCGACGGAAGGAAACCGCGTGACCGATCGTTCCGCCGTCATCTCCCGCGAGCAGCGCGCCGTCGACCGCGCCTACGCCTGCGACGCGCGGCAGGCGCCGCCGCTGGACGACCTGGACGGCGCCGCGCTGGTCATCGCGCGCCTCGACGTCCAGGACGACGACGAGACCGGCACCCGGACCGTCTACCTCGGCCGCCGCCGCGTGCGCGACGAGACGGGCGACCTCCTGGTGATCAACTGGGACGCGCCGCAGGCGATCCGGTGGCGCCTCGCCCGGCAGGACGACCCGAGGGACGTCCGGCTGCACCGCCAGCTTCGCTGCACGGGCGGCCGCGTGGACGACTACAGCGACGTGCTCGTCGCGGGCGCCGCGCGGCACGGCACCGACGCCGGGACGATCCGCGACTTCCTGCTCGAAGACCTCGAACGCGCCCGCGACGGGCGGATGCGGGACATCGTCGAGACGATCCAGCGCGCGCAGCTCCTGCTCGTCGCCGACGACCGTCCCGGCGTGCTGGTGATCCAGGGCGGGCCCGGAACGGGCAAGACGGCCGTCGGACTGCACCGCATCTCCCGGCTGCTGTTCGAGCGGCGGTTCGGGGTGGGGGACGTCCTGGTCGTCGGGCCGCATCAGGGATTCCTCGGCCACGTACGGGACGTGCTGCCACAACTCGGGCATCGCACCGTGCAGATGCTGGAGATGGACCGGCTGTGGAACCGGGCGCGCGGCAGCGAAACGGTCGAAGCACGACGGGTGAAGTCCGATCTGCGCATGGCGGAGGTGCTGGCGCGCGCCGTCCGGAATCTGGTGGACCTTCCCGCGATGGAGCGTCACCTGCGGGACGGCGAACTCGTCCTGTCCGTGCAGGACGCGCGTCTGGCCGTCCCCCGCGCCGAGCACCGTCCGGCCGTGTCGTCTACGACGTGCTCGGCGACGGCGCCCGCACCTGCGCGACGCGGCCGTCCGCCTCCTGGAACTGCGCCAGATCGAGCAGACGCACGCGGACCGCACCGTCCTCGTCCTGGCGGCCGAACCCGCCGGGGACTGGGCCGTCGCCTTCGTCACCGCCACCTTCGGCGTCCACGTCATCTGGCGCGCCGAGTCCGGCTGGTCCGGCTCCCCCCGTCCCCGAAACGACCGTCGGCGCCCACGCCGTCTAGGCGAGCCGCTTCCCCTGAGCCGACCGGCTCTTCGAGGCCGTCGCGCGCGGAACCACGGCCGACCGCGCCCTCGTCGGCCTTGCCGCCCTGCCCACGAGTGCGGCCGCGGTAGTGCCTCGGCGCGGAGAGCGGGCGGAGATCGTGAAATCTCCGCCCGCCCCGCAGGGGACGGTCCGATCCTCCCGGCGAAGTTGGCGCTTCCTCGGAGGTTCGGAACGCCACACGCGGTGCATCGTAGCGCGAGGCCGCCTGACGGCACCGGCCATCATGTGATCCACGACACAATGCGCATCTATTCCCCGATAATCAATAGTTCAATCATGTCAGAAAATGGCCGGTCAATCATTTCGGACAAGTCCGCGCGATGGATTCGGTTTCTGTCGTGGACAGAATTAGTCAGATGCTGTCATAAGTTATTCTTTTGCAGACCCATCGCGCATGTGCGATCTTCCTTTCAGCCTCGCAGGCAATCGGCCGCTCTTCGGCAAAGTTGGCGCTTCTTCCAGCGCGGCCGACGACACGAAAGGGAGCTTCCAACCATGACGATGATGACACTCGGACGGGCAGCGGTCGTGCTGGCCGGAGCCGCCATGACGGTGGCCGGAGCCGTGGGTCCGGCGTTCGCCGCGCCCACTCCCGACGCTCCGAAGGAGATCAAGGCCGGCGCGTACTCCACTTCCGTCACGGCCCTCGGCGGGCCCAACGGAAAGGGCTGCGACTTCACGGTGCGGACCAGCAACGTCTGGGGGTGGTGCGACGGCACGGGGCCCGAGCGTTACCGCATCTACGTCAAGTGCAGTAACGGCCGGTGGTACCCCAGTGCGTCCGCTCCCTGGTGGGGGGACCGGCGCGGGGCGACGGCCTACTGCCCGTCCGGCACGCGGGTGACCGCGTTCAAGGGCGACTGGGCCTGACCCCGCCCGGCATCCGGGGGATGCCGCTTCGATGAAAGCGGGGTTCTGTGCGAAGGGCACAGAACCCCGCCGAAGCGCGCCCTTTTTCTGCTCGGATTCGCACAGAACGGGCACGCTTTGCCTTCATCAATTCGGCTGGAAAGCCACCCAAAAGCATCGGGCGAGTCCCCGGATCGTGCGCGGGTCCGTGGTGAAGGGGTCGGGGAGGAATGCGCGTCTTCGGGTGCCGGGGGCGGCCCGGCCGAGGGGAGGCGAGGGGCGTTCGCGCACCTCGTCGGTGTCGGTTCGCTCGTGGTGGCCGCCGCAGTGCTCTACGCCGTGCGAGGGGTCGTTCAGTTCGCCACGTACCGGGCCGGTACCTATGACCTTGCGATCTTCGATCAGGCGGTGCGCGGTTACTCGCGGTTCGGCGCCCCGCTCTCGCACGTCAAGGGACAATGGCGTGGTCCGGGCGCCCAGCTCTCCGTGCTGGCCGATCACTTCTCGCCGCTGCTCGCGGTGCTGGCGCCGGCGTACTGGATCCACGACGGGCCCGAGACGCTGATCGTCGCCCAGGCGGTGCTGTTCGCGTTGGCGGCCGTGCCGCTGTGGGTCTTCGCACGGCGGCTCGTGGGCGTCGCGGGCGCCTACGCGGTGACGGTCGCCTACCTCGTGTCCTGGCCGATCGCCGCCGCCGTCGCGTTCTCCTTCCACGAGGTCGCGTTCACGCCGCTGCTGACGGCCCTGCTCTTCGAGCGGTTCCAGGCGGGGCGACGTCGTCATGCGCTGGCGATCGTCGTCCTCCTCCTGCTGGTCAAGGAGGACATGGGCCTGTTCGTCGCCGGGTTCGGCGCGGGCACGCTGCTCGCGCGACAGGGGCGGCGGCTGGGGGCGGGCCTCGTTGTCGGCGGTCTGGCCGCGGTCTGGCTGACCGCCCGCGTGCTCATTCCCGCGTTCGGCGGCACCCCCGACCGGTACTGGTACTACGGGGGTCTCGGGCCGTCGCCGGGAGCGGCGGCGTGGTTCGGACTGACGCGTCCGCTGGACGCGGTGGCGGCCGTCGCGACGCCGGACGCCAAGCTGTGGACGTTGCTTCTCCTGCTCGCCCCGCTGCTCTTCCTGCCGCTCCGCTCACCGTACGTGGTGGCGCCGCTGGCGCTGCTCGCGCTGCGGATGCTGGCCACCGATCCCGACGCCGCGGGGTGGTGGGGCATGCGGTTCCATTACAACGCGGCCGTCATCATGGGGCTGCTGTGCGCCGCCGTCGACGGCTGCGCACGACTCCGCGGGCGATCCGGTCCCGCGTTCCGCACGTCCGCGACGGTGGCGATGGCGGCGATCACGGTGATCGTCGCCGCGTGGTCACCCTGGCGGGATCTCGCGAACCCCGCCTGGTCCACCCCCGGACCCCGCGCGGAAGCCGCCGCCGGAGCGCTGCGGCTGGTCCCCGACGGAGCGCTGGTGGAGGCCGCGAACGCGCTCGGCCCGAACCTCTCGGCCCGTGCGAACGTGACCGTCTGGGCCGCGAAGATGGCGCTCATGCCGCGCCGCGCCCCGTGGATCGTCGCCGACACGGCGTCGGTACAGCCGCACTTCGGCTCCCTCGACGCGCAGTGGGGCGATCTCGCACGCCTGCTCCGCGACGGTTACCTCGTGGTCTACGCGTGCGATGGCTACCTGGTCCTGACGGTCACCGTGGACGACGGCCCCGGACGCCTCGGGGACCGGGCCGGATGACGTGGGGGTCGGGCCGGTTCGGGACGGTTTCTACCAGCGGGTTTCGGACTGCATGGGGGAAGGAGTCTCTAATGTCCCTGACATGCGTATTCGTCTGACGGCAGGCGTCGTCGCCGCCTGTGCCGTTTCCAGTCTTCTCGTGCCCGCCCCCGCGAACGCCGCGTCGGCGGTGCAGATCTACCGGGCCTACTTCGACTCGCCCGGGAAGGACACCCGAACCAACGCCAGCCTGAACGGCGAGTGGGTGCAGTTGCACAACCGGTCGAAGACGGCTCGTTCCCTGACGGGATGGAAGCTGCGCGACAAGACCGGCTACACCTACACGTTCGGCACGTACACCCTCGCGGCCGGGAAGACGGTCAAGGTGCGCACCGGCTCCGGTACCGACACCAAGGCCAACCGCTACTGGGGCCGCCGCGCCTACGTCTGGAACAACACCGGCGACACCGCCTACCTGCTCACGAAGTCCGGCGCCCTCGCCGACAAGTGCTCGTGGAACTCCAAGGGGCCGTCGAAGTACTGCTGACGGCGCGCCGAAGCGCGCCCCGGGCCGTGAGGCTCCGGGGCGCGCCGCTCGGTGCTGTCAGCAGTTGGCCAGCAGCACGAGGTTGAGCACGCCCGTGCACTCCTCGTTGTTGAGCTGGGTCCACTGGTTGCCGCCGGGCCAGGGGTTGCTCTGGACGGTGGCGGCCTTGGTGGCCGTGGTGGGCGTGGCGGCCGTGGCCGTACCCGCACCCAGCGCGCCGATCGCGCCGAGGGCCAGGACGGGCAGCAGGATGAGCTTGCGCTTCATCGTGCACTCCTTTCGAGAGTGAATCGACCCGTTTCATACCCAGAGTGAGCGATCAACTCCAGATCGTGAGCAAAGCGTAAGTAAGGATCATCGGTGACGGATCGGAAGGCTCCGGGCGATCACCCGTGCGGGGGAGGGTCCGGAGCCTTCCGAGGGAGCCGCGCGACGGCCTCGACGACGAGTCTGAGGAGTGTTCGCGCAGTTCAACCGGAGAGGTCCCCTCATGACCGAGATCGCCGTACCGCGCTGGGCCGACTGGGCCGCCCACGCCGTTCCGCTCGTCGTCCTGCCCAGCGGGCTGTGGCGCATCGCGCTCGGGCTCGGGGTGCCGATGGGGATGTCCGGGTCGATGGCGGCCACCTATGAGGCGCCGTCCTGGACGCTGACGCCCTACGTCTTCGCGCTCACGCTCGTCGGGGAGTTCTTCGCCTTCCTCACGCTCGGCCTGGTCCGGCCGTGGGGCGAGGTGTTCCCCGCCTGGATGCCGTGGATCGGCGGATGGCGCGTGCCCGTGACCGCGGCCGTCGGCGCCGCGCTCACCGGGGCCGCCCTGGTGATCCTGATCAGCGTCCAGTTCGGAACGGGCTGGAACGAGCTGTTCGGCTCCCCGGAGGCACCGCAGGGCTTCGCGAAAGCGCTGATGATCGCCTGCTACGCGCCGTTCGTGCTGTGGGGTCCGCTGCTGCTCGCCGTCACCGCGCACTACGCGTGGCGGCGTTCCTCCGCCGGGTTGGCGCCGAGCCAGGCGTCCAGCCGCTCCCACTCGGCGTAGAGCCAGTCCTCGCGGGCTTCGCGGCCCTCGGGGATGCTCTCGGCCGGTATCCGCCACCAGTGCGCCCGGACCGTCGTCGTCAGCGGCAGCTCGCGCCAGACGTCCGCCGGGCTGATCATCTCCTCCAGGCCGCTGTGCGCGACGAACACGACGTCCGCGTCCGGCGCGGCCTCCACGGCGGCCAGCGCACCGCCCAGGCGCGGCGGCATCACGTGCCGCAGCCGGGCGGCGCGGTGCGCCTGGCGGCGCCGCAGCCGCCGCAACCGGCCGATCGCCTTGCGGTGCCGCTTCGGGGTGAAGTTGCCGCCCTCGGGGAACAGCACCAGCGCGTCGCGCGGGCCGAGGCCGGCGGCCAGGGCGGCGATGTCGTCGGCCACGCCGCCGCCCGGCGGTACGAACACGTTCGGCAGCCGGTTCCCGAGCAGGTCGATCGCGGGGTCGTACTGGAGCGCCGCCTTCATCACCACGTGCGGGCGGCGCCCGTAGTCGGTGAGCAGGTGGTGGGCGAGCAGCAGCGCGTCCCCCGGCCCGGCGTGGCGGCTGAGCACGATGATCGGACGCTCCCCCGACCCCTCCTCCTTGCCGGTGATCTCCACCCGCAACCCCAGCCACCGGTGGGCGGCGGCGTTGATGCCCGCCACGTACCGCCGTATGACGGCGTAGTGCCGGTCGCGGTGACGTTCGGCGCCGGGCCGTCCGAGGCATCGGAACCACAGCCACACGCAGGTCAGCACCGCCGCCGACTCCCGCACGCCCCACGCCGTCGCGAACCACAGCAGCCGCGTCACGCGGCGCCGCCCGCCGCCGAGCGCCGACAGCGCCGTCCCCGCCACGAGCACCAGCGGGAACACCAGCAGCACCAGGACCGTCAGCGCGAACAGCAGCGGCGCCGACAGCGTGCGGCGGACGACGGGGTGCGGCAGCATCTCACGCCTGCTCTTTCAGGTAGCGCAGCGACGCCTCGTACGCGGAGTCCATGCGCGACGTCAGCCCGGCGGTGCTGCGGTAGCGGATCTGCGTGAAGTCGACGCCGGCCTTCTTCGCGGGGCTTCCGGCGGGCAGGACGTGCACGGTGACGTCGTCGGGCAGGGCGGACATCTCCTCGAAGAAGCGGTGCCGCCGCGCGATCTCGAACGCGACCATGCCCACCTCCCACGGCCTCTGCGGCGGCGCCAGGTCGCGCTCGATCCGTCCGACGTGCAGAACGTAGACGGTCGTCGCGCCGAGGTCCACCGCGCGGCCGACCGGGATGCTGTGGACGAGGCCGCCGTCGTAGTAGTGCCGGTCACCGATCCGGACCGGGGGCAGCAGCCCCGGCGCGGCCGACGACGCCAGCACCGCCGGGATGATCGGCCCGGCGTCGAACCAGTGCGCCATCGCCTTCTCGATGCCGGCCGCGACGCACTGGAACGGGACGGCCAGGTCCTCGATGCGCTCGACGGGCAGCAGCTCGGCCAGCATCCGGCGCAGCGGCTCGGACGAGTGCAGGTGCGTGCCGGAGCGGGCGAGCGTCCACAGCCGTTCCCAGACGGGCGCGCCGAGCGCCTCGCGGACGCCCGCGTCGGACCACAGCCGGGTCAGGCGTTCGACGGCGGTGCCGGGGTCGGCGGCGATGAGCGCGCCGTTGAGGGCGCCGATCGACGTGCCGACCACGAGGTCGGGGCGGATGCCCGACTCGTCCAGGGCGCGCAGCATGCCGACCTCGTGGGCGCCGAGGACACCGCCGCCGCCGAGGACGTAAGCCGTGCGCGCTCGTTCGTCCACATGCTCCTCCCGGGGTCGGAGGGAGCCTGTCCAGCGCGCGGCGCGGTAAACCGGCCGGGCGGCCGAGCCGGACGAGCGTGATGATCGGCTGAAAAGCAAGGAAGAAAGACAATTCTGTCTTCTTGGTGATAGGTCAGACCCATCGAAAGATCGTTTTGAGACTTTCTCACGATCAGTTCGGGTGGCCGCTATCGGCCGTGCCGTCTTTACCTTCACTTTGCCCATAATCCCTGACCGGAGGGGGTGCGAGAGGTTTTCACATCAGCCCGCGCGAGCGCTTGACCAGGGCCGTCCACGAAGAGTCTGAGGAGAATGCCGAATATGTCCTATTTGACGCCCTGCAAATTTTCCTTCACCCTGAGTCGCAGCCCACCTGACCCAGCCCGGTCAGGTGGCAAGCAGAGCGCATACCCACCCCTGTCACCACGCTTTCCGGAGATCGTTCCGCAGCCGCGGCGACCCCTGACCGATGCCCAAACGCGATCATGGGAAGACGACTGTGATTCGAGTACTCATCGCCCAGGACGTGCACCTGTTCCGCAGCGGCCTGGTCGCGCTCCTCGCGGGCGAACCCGACCTCACGGTCACCGCGACCGTCGGCGGCGACGGCCTCGCCACCGCCTGCCGGGAGCACGCTCCCGACCTCGTCCTGCTGGACATCGACCTCGCCGGCGCCGACGGCATCGCCGCCATCGCGTCCGTGCACGAGGCCGCCCCCGACTGCGCCGTCGTCATCATGGCCGACCTGCGGCGCACCGGCGACCTGCGGCGCGCCGTCACCGCCGGGGCGCGCGGCTTCGTCCTCAAGGACTCCTCACCCGCCGAACTCGTCGACGCGCTGCGGCGCGTGGCGCGCGGCGAACGCGTCC
The DNA here is from genome assembly GCF_000374305.1 of Actinomadura flavalba DSM 45200. Classification (GTDB taxonomy): domain Bacteria; phylum Actinomycetota; class Actinomycetes; order Streptosporangiales; family Streptosporangiaceae; genus Spirillospora; species Spirillospora flavalba. The sequence continues at coordinate 975,074 of NZ_KB894093.1, forward strand.
TCGACGCCGAACTCGCCTACGCCGAACTGGCCGCCGCGCGCAGCCCCCTCACGCCCCGGGAACTGGACGTGCTGAAGGCCATGGCCGCGGGCGGCACCGTCAGCGAGATCGCGGGGCAGCTCTACCTCTCCTCCGGCACCGTCCGGAACTACCTCGCCCGCATCCTCGCGAAACTCGGCGCGAGGACGCGGGTCGAGGCCGTCACGATGGCGCGCGGCAACGGCTGGCTACACCACGAGACGTCCCCGCCGACGGGACCGACACGCCGTCGCCACATCGCGCAGCGCTGACGCGTCAGGACGCGGCCAGGCGCGGCGCCCGCAGGCCCGTGTGCTCGGCCGCGAACGCGAGCAGGTCGGCGGCCAGGTCGAGGGAGCGGGTCGCCGCGCGGGCGCCGTGCCCCACGTCGCCCTCGTGCCGCAGCAGGATCGGCCGGTCCCCCGAGGTCGCCCACTGCAACGCCGCGCACATCTTGCGCGCGTGCAGCGGGTCCACGCGGGTGTCCCCGCCGAACACCGTGAACAGCGTCGCCGGGTAGGCCGTGCCCCGGCGCACGCGGTGGTACGGCGAGTAGGCGTGCAACCAGCGGAACTCCTCGGCGCTCTCCACCGTGCCGTACTCCGCCCGCCACGCCGCGCCGAGCCCGAACCGCTCGTAGCGCACCATGTCCAGCAGCGGCGCCGCGCAGACCGCCGCCGCGAACAGCTCCGGCCGCTGCGTCAGCGCCGCCCCGACCAGCAGCCCGCCGTTCGACTCGCCCCAGACGGCGAGGCGGTCCGGCGTCGTCCAGCCCTCCGCGACCAGGTGCTCCGCCGCCGCGAGGAAGTCGTCGAAGACGTTCTGCTTCGCGCCGAGCATGCCCGCGCGGTGCGACGCCTCCCCGTCCTCGCCGCCGCCGCGCAGGTGCGCGATGGCGATCACGCCGCCGGCCTCCACCCAGGCCAGCGCGTCCGCCGCGTACGACGGGGTCAGCGGCACGCCGAAGCCGCCGTAGCCGTAGAGGACCGCCGGACGCGGCCCGTCGCCGCCGCGCCGCGCCAGCACCGTCACCCGCACCGGGCTGCCGTCGGCCGACGTGCACCACAGCCGCCGCGTCTCGACGTCGGGCAGCTCGGTGGTGCCCGGCGCGGCCTCCCACGGCTCGGTGCGGCCGGTGCGGACGTCGTACCGCCACACCGCCTCGGGCGTGGCCATGTCGGTGTAGGTGAACCACAGCTCCGCGCCGCCCTCGGGCCGCGCCGACAGCGGCCCGATCGACCCGGCGCCCGGCAGCGGCACCTCCGCGACCCGCTCGCCCGTCGCCGCATCGTGCACGCTGACCTCGCTGATCCCCTGCCTGATCCAGGCGACGGCGAGCAGCGTCCGGCCCGCGTCCGGGTCGTCGAGGAACGTCAGGTCGGACAGCACCGCCTCGGGTTCCTGCGGGACCAGTTCGTCCCACGCCTCCGGCTCGCCCGGGTCTCCGACGCACAGCCGCACGCGGGGCGCGTCCCGGTCGGTCACGACGTACATCCGGCCGTCCCGGCCGACGACGAGCACGCTCCGGTGCGCCCCCTCCGCCTGCACAAGCCGGAACGCGGGCGCCGCCGGGTCGCCTCCCGCGATGTCCGCGAGCCACAGCTCGTTCCCGGGGCGCGTTCCCGACGTCACGGAGACCGCCAGCCACCGGCCGTCCGGGCTCGTCCCGAGCCCGAAGAACGCACCGGCGCCGAACTCCCCGACCTCGGCGTCCGCGCCGGAGAGGAGGTGCAGGCGCACGCGCTTGCCGGTCGGGGTCTCGCGGACGTAGTAGAGGCCGTCGCCGCCGGGCAGCCACGCCGTCGGCGAGTAGCGGCACGGGCCGAGCGGCCCGGCGAGCACGCGTCCGTCGTCGACGGAGACGACGTACAGCTCGCCCTGCTCGGTCCCGCCGCGCGAGACCTGGTAGGCGAGCCGTTCGCCGGACGCGTCGGGCTGCCAGGCGTCCAGCGTCGTGAGCCCGCTCGCGTCCAGCACCGAGGGGTCGAGCAGCGCGCGCTCCCCGGCGTCGTCCGCGACGTACAGGACGGCGTGCTCCTGCCCGGCGCCCCGCCGCAGGAAGAACCGCCGGTTCCCGCGCCAGACGGGCGCCCCGATCATCCCGGTGTCCGCCAGCTCCCGCCCCCGCTCCCGGAACCACTCCCAGGCGCCCAGCCTCCCGGCGTGCTCGCGCCACAGCGCGTCCTGCGCGGCGAGCCACCCGGCGGTCCGTCCGGCATCGGCGTCCTCCAGCCACCGGTACGGGTCCGCCACGGGCTCTCCGTGCAGCACGTCGACGACGTCACCGCGCTCCGCCTCCGGGTACTCCATTGCGCACCTCTCGTTCAGTCGTTCATCGGACGCGTTCGTGGCCGCGCGCGAGGGGGTTCCAGTGGCCGACGAGGTCGGCGTAGAGGGGGGCCGTGGCGACGAGGTCGGCGTGGGTGCCGAGGCGCACGTCGGTGCCGTCCATGAGGAGGACCCGGCGGGCCCGCAGGGCTGAGGACACGCGGTGGGCGATGACGACCAGGGTGCCGCCCCGGGCGGCGAAGGCCGCCTCCGCGCGGGCCTCGGCGGCGGGGTCGAGATGGCAGGTCGCCTCGTCCAGGACGACGAGGTCCGCCGGCGCGAGGTACGCGCGGACGAGCGCGACGAGCTGCCGTTCCCCCGCCGACAGGACGGAGCCGTCCACGGCCGCGTCGAGCCCGCCGAGCCGTTCGACCAGGGCCGAGGCCCCGACCGCGTCCGCCGCCGCGAGGATCGCCGCGTCCGTCCCGCCGCCGAGGTACTCCAGGTTCTCCCGCACCGTCCCCCGGAACACGTACGCCTCCTGCGGGATGAGCACGCGGGTCGCGGCGTCGGCGCGCGCGGCGGGCACGCCCCCGACGAGCACCTCGCCCGCGTCCGGCACGAGCACCCCGGCGATCAGCGCGGCCAGCGTCGACTTCCCGATGCCGCTCGGCCCCACGACGGCCAGGTGGTCGCCGGACGGCACATCCAGATCGAGCCCGTCGATGACGGGCGCGGCGAACTCCCCGTAGGCGAACCGCACGCCCCGCACCGTGACGGCCGCCGCCTCGGGCGCGGCGGGCGCGTCCGCCGGGCGGGCGTCGTGCGCGGTCGGGCCGGATTCCAGCAGGCGCGTCAGCGAGACGGCGAGGCGGACGGCGCTGACGCCGAGCCCTTCGACGAAGCCGTTGAACGCCGGGACGAGCGACTGCGTCAGGTAGGCGAGCGCGCCGATGATCATCGCCGCGGTCGCGCCGTGGCCGGTGAGCCACGGGGCCGCCGCGAGGATCAGGACCACGGGAACCCAGGCCCCGAGCGACAACGCGAGCGTGCGGACGGCGGTCACGCGGGCCAGGCCCCGGCCCGCCGCCTCCTGGGCGTCGATGTGGGCGCGGGCGTCGGCCGCCACGCGGTCCTCCGCGCCGCAGGCCACGATGTCGCGGAGGCCCCCCGCGATCGTGCCGGTCGTGGACGCGGTGCGCTCGTCGGCGAGCAGGTACGCGCGCTGGCGCCGGGCGAGCGCGGGCAGCGACAGCAGGAACAGGACGAGCCCGGCGAGGAACGGCGGCACGACCAGCATCAGCATGCGCGGGTCCAGCACCGCGAGCCCGAGCAGCACGCTGACGAGCGTGAACGCGAACGACCGCACCACCGTGATGACGGCCGCGAGCGCGTCCCGCGCCAGCTCGACCTGGAGTGTCGCCCGCGCGACGGCGGACGCCCCCGGCCCCCGCCCGGCCGCCGCGGCGTCGCGCAGCACCGTCCCGGCCACGCGTTCGAGCAGCCGGTCGCGGAAGGGCTCGACCAGCGCCGCCACGGCCAGCACGACCTGCCGCGCCCCGATCGCGGCGACGACCCACACGCAGGCGAGCGCCCCGAGCCAGGCCGCCCCGACATCGACGCGCCCGGCGGCGAACCCGTCGTCCACGGCCCGCGCGATGGCGAGCCCGATGAGGAACGCGGGCGCCGCCTCCACGACCGACCACGCCATCAACCGCGCCGTCACCGACGGCCGCGCGACGACCGCCTCCCACACGACCCGCCGGACCCGCGTCGCCGCGCCCGCGCCGGACGGCGCCGTCACGACGCCTCCTCGGCGCGGAAGACGGCGCGGTAGTCCGGGTCGCGCCACAGGTCGGCGTGCGGCGCCGCCGCGCGGAGGCGTCCGTCGTCCAGCCAGAGGACGAGGTCGGCGCGGGCGGCGGTGGTGAGGCGGTGCGCGGTGATGAGGCGGGTGCGTCCCCTCAGGTCCGTGGTCAAAGCCTTGCCGACCTGCTGTTCGGTGACGGTGTCGAGGCTGGAGGTCGCGTCGTCCAGGACGAGCAGGCGCTCGCCCTGCGCGACGGCGCGCGCGAGGCCGAGCCGCTGCCGTTCGCCGCCGGACATCGGGGCGTCCTCCAGGACCGTCGCGTATCCGTCGGGGAGCCGCCGCACGAACCCGTCCACGCACGCCAGCCGCGCCGCCTCCCGCACCGCGGCGCCGTCGCCCGCGCCGTGCGGGACGCCGAGGGCGACGGCGTCGGTCAGGGTGCGGCCGATGAGGACGGGACGCTCGAAGGCGTAGCCGACGGCGCGGCGCAGGTCGGCGCGGTCGAGGGTGTGCAGCGGGACGCCGTCGAGCAGGACGGTGCCCCGCTCGGGGTCCACGAGCCGACCGGCCAGCGCAGCCAGCAGGGACTTGCCTGAACCGGAGCGCCCGACGACGGCCGTGACCGAACCACCCGGAATCGTGCACGACACACCGGACAGGCCGGGCGCGGCGACGTCCCGGAACTCCAGCGTGCCGGACCCCGGCGGCAAGGCCCGGGTACCGGCGCGCGGCGCCGGAACGGCCAAGAGTTCGCTCACGCGTCCTGCCGCCGAGCGGGCCCGCGCGATCTGCCCCACCTGCCCCAGCGCCGCGGACAGCCCGGCGCCGAGAACGACATACCGGGCGGCGGCATAGAGCTCGCCCACGCTCATCTCCCCCGCCGCGAGCCGCCACCCCCCGACCCCGAGCACGACGAGTTCCAGCAGCGGCACGACGAGCCCGGCCCGCACCCCCGCGCGAGCGTTCGCGCGCCACAGCGACATCCCGTGCAGACGCAGCTCCGGCAGCGGCGCCAGCACGCGCCGGGCTTCGAGCGGCACGGTCCGGGCGGCGGCGATGGTGCGGATACCGGCGAGCGCGTCGGTCAGCCGGGACGCGATGTCGCCCTGCACCCGCTGGTAGTCGCCCGCGAACTGCGTCGTCTCCCGCAGGAAGCCCCGCAGCACCAGCAGGATCAGGACGAGCCCGGCGGCGAGCGCGAGCGGCAGCCACGGGTCGATGAGTGCGAGCGCGACGAGCCCGCCGACGGTCGGGATCAGCAGCGCGGCGGCGGTGACGATCGCGTCCGGCGCCCGGCCGACCTCCTCGGCGTTCATCCCGGCCCGCGCGACGAGGTCGCCGTCGCCGAACCGCCGCGTGAGGCCGGGCCCGGCGTCCAGGACGTGCCGGACGATCCCGCGCCGCAGCCGCGCCGACGCGCGGGCGCCGCTGGCGCCCCCGGCCCAGACGCCGAGCGTCTCGCACACGATCACCCCGGCGACCAGGACCGCGCACGCCGTCAGCCAGAACGACGCTCCGGCGGCTCCGGCGACGAGCACGTCCAGCGCCCGCCCGAGCGCGTACGGGAGGAGGAGCTGCACGACGGCGCCGCCGACCACGCCCGCCGCGAGCACGGCCGACCACGGGCCGCCGTGCCGGACGGTACGGGCCACCAGCCGGTCCGCCGCGCGCAAAATTCCTCCCAAAAGAGAGTCTGCGAGAAATGACCCTGGGCGGCCGTCGGAACGGCCGCCCAGGGAGCGAGAACCTACGAAGCCCCTGCTCAGTGGCAGAGCGCGACGCTCAGGTTGCTCGGCTTGTGCGAGTGGCAGGTCAGGACGGTCAGGCCGCTGCCGCCGCTCGCCGCGCCGTTGGCGCTGGGGGCCTGGAGGCCCTGCAGGTCGAGGAGTACCATGGTGTCGTTACACCTCCTTCCTTGACTCGTGTTGGGCCGGCCGTCCGGCCACCTCATACGCGGGAGTCGCCTTGGCCAGGGCTCCCGCGCCGCCGGACGGACGCATGAAGGGGAGGGACGGGCGCCGCGTGTCGAGCGCGGCGCCGAGCGCGAACAGAACTCCGGCTGTTCCGGTCGCGAAGTCCATGGAGAGCCGCAGGAGCTGGTCTCCGGTGAAGGCGAGCCCGTCCTCGTACGGCATGGCGTGCCAGCGGAGCCCGCGGATCTGCTCGTTGAGCAGCGGGTCCGGGCCGTCCTGGTCGGGTCGCAGGTCGTGGGCGAGCGCGGCGACGATCCCGGCGCGGCCGGTGAACAACCCGGCCTGCACGAAGAACCGTGACCGGGCGACGCGGCCGAGCCGCAGCCGCGCGTCGGTGAACTCGGCGTCGTCGCGGTGCGCGAGGTACCGGGCGACGACCATGCCGATGCCGACCGATCCCTCGTCCAGGTAGGGCAGCAGCCGCCACCCCTGGTTGACCTGGAGGGAACCGTCCGGTGCCTGCGAGCAGCGCCGCAGGTCCTGGCGGAGGGCGTCGGCGGCGCGGTCGAGCAGCGCGGTGTCGCCGGTGCGTTCGTAGGCGTCCAGGAAGAGGAGCGCGGGCCCGGACGATCCGTGCAGCAGCCCGGCGCGCGGATGGTCGCCGCCGCTGATCTCCGGGACGTCACCGGGGCCGCCGAGCCGTTCGGCGCACAGCTCCACCATGCGGGCGGCGGCGTCGCGCAGCGCGCTCTCGCCGGTGGCCTCACCGAGGTGCGCCAGGGCCAGGCCCATGCCGGACAGTCCGGAGAACAGGTTGTCACCGAGCCGTTCCCAGTCCTCGCGGAGGCAGATGTCCGCGATGTCCAGGGCCTCCTGGTGCCGGCCGAGCCGGTGCAGGACGTGCGCGACGCCGGTCAGCCCGTCGTAGAACCCGAGCGGTGTGCCCGATACGGGGGCCAGGGCCCGTTTGATCAGCCAGTCCTCGTAGTCGGGCATCGCGCCCGAACCCGTCTCGGCCAGGGCGAGCAGGACACCGGCCGCGCCGGTCGCGACGTTGAGGCCGCCGCCCGTCTCGAACTGAAGGACGTCGCCGGGGAAGAGCCGGTCGTCGCGTTCCGGGGTCGCGCTGGCGAGGATCGCGCGGTGCAGGGCGTCGCGGAGGCGGGGCCAGGGCGCGGCACCGGGCAGCGGCAGGTCGTGGACGGGCGCGTGCCCCGGGTCGTCACCGAGGATCGTGGCGCAGGCGTCGTCGAGCACCCGGCGCGGCACCGGGAACGTCTCGGCGATCAGCTCGACGAGCTGCACGACCTTGGGCCGGTGCATCATCAGCGGGATCGTCGTCTGCGGGGCGAACATGCCGAGCCGCAGGCAGGCGAGCGAGTAGTGGTCGACGGCCACGCCCGACCTGTCGGCGGGTGCGAAGTACGCCGGGTTCGCGAGGGTCGCGCGGGTGTCGTCGGCGGCGAGCGTCGCGACCTCGAAGTCGATGAGGCTCAACCGGCCCTCGGCGGTGACGAGGATGTTGTTCGGGTGCAGGTCACCGAACACGACGCCGCGCTCGTGGAGCTGCCGCAACGCGCCGTCCACCTTGTCGAGCGTCTCCAGCGCCCACGTGGTGTACTCCGCGATCTGGTCCTCGTCGCAGTCGGTCCGGGTGAGCGGATAGCGCTGGACGAGCAGCCGCTGGAGCGGGTTGCCGTCGATGAACTCCTCGACGAGGAAATGGTGCTCCCCGAGCGTGAAGTAGTCGACCAGCCCGGGCACGACGTCGAGGCCCGCGAGGCGTTCCAGAATGTCGCGCTCGTGCTGGAGCCGCGTCACCGCGTGCCGTCCGGCGGCGTCGAGGCCGGCGTGCGGCCGGGCCTCCTTCAGGACGACGCGGTCGCCGGTCCGCTGGTCGCGGCCCAGGTAGACGCCGCCGCCGTTGGAGAAGTGCAGGACGCTCTCGATGTCGTAGAACAGCCCGGTCGTCGTGACGGCGTTGCGGGCGGCCAGGTGCGGGGCGAGGAACTCGGGCAGCCCGATCCATTCCGGGACCGCGAACGTGGAGCCGCGGACGTCCGGGATCAGCTCGCCGTGCTCGTTCTCGATCGCGAGGACGAGGTCGCCGTCCTTGCCGACGCAGCGACGCTCGGCGAAACCGCCGTAGCGGACGAACAGGGGGCCGTCGCCGTAGCGGAGGTCGCTCAGAATGTACGGGCCCTCGACGCCTTCCAGCAGTTCGTTCAGTTCTTTCAGCAGCAGTTCCAGCGAGCTCTCGTCACGCGGATAAATGGTGACGAGTTTTCCGCTGGCGCCGCGTGAGGCCGTTTTCGCGTTGTACATGAGAAGCGTCGACTGGCCGCGCAGGTACTTGAAGGCGATGCCGCGTGAGACGCAGTACTCCCAGACGGTGTCCAGGGCGCGCTCGGCGTCGTCCAGGCAGGCCGAGACGTGCACCTTCCAGCCCTGCGACGGCAGCTTCTCGCCGTCGACCGGGCCGTAGTACATCCACACGTCGCTGTCGTGCCGCTCCCAGCCCTGCGGAACGGGACGGGCGACGAGCGAGAAGTCCGAGAGGTCGGTCTGCTGCTGCCCGAGCTTGTCGTAGAAGAACCGATCTGCGAGGCAGTAAGGCTCGTACTGGTCCATCTCGACTCCCTCCCGTTCGTTCGCTCACGGCAAAGAATTCCAAAAGACTTCGACCAAACCTAGTCGGAAGTGCAGCTTCGTTATGTGCAGATCACACCAACGACCACATGCATCCATCACACACCCACTGTGGCGACGCGTGTGCAGCCCGCTCACCCCCACCAACCCCGACAAGACCACCCCGTCACGACGAACGAAACACGCCACCGAACCAAGACAAACCAGCCACAAGCACCCCCCGACCGAACCCGCACACGCACCCGAGCCGTAAGAACACAGAAGCCTGCGAGGCCAGCCGTCCGGGTGAACACACCCACCAACACCCAGACCAAACACCCGCTCAGGCGCACACGTGAGCGCTCCCCGCGCCCCGCACGCCCGGGGCACACCCGCACTGGAGCCGCTATCCGTACCCCGGGCCGACTGCCCACGCGCGGGCATCCACCCGACCAAGGCACTCCACACGGCCGCAGGCGCAGCACCCACGCCAGCCCCACCACGGGCGGCGCCCAAACCCCGCCACGACCCGCGAGCACGCACACGGCCGCTCGCGGCGGCGCGAGGGCGGCGCGGATTGACCCGGGCCTCGCGGCCCAGCCCCGTCGCGAACTCTTGGGCGCGTAGGCGACCGCTCGCGCGGGGTGCGAGGGGCGGGGCGCCCAGGCCCGCGAACTCACGGTGCGGCGGCCCAAACCCGCCGCGAACTCGTGAGCACGTAGGCGACCGCGCGTCCGGGCGCGAGGGCGGGTGGACAGGCCCGCGCGTCCGGAGGCGGCGGCCCAGTCACGTCGCGAACTCGTAAGCGCAGACGACCACTCGTACCGGACGCGAGGGCGGCGCGGGCGGGCCCGCGCGTCGGCAGGCGGCGGCCCAGTCCCGCCGCGAACTCGTGGGCGCATAGGCGGCCGCTCGTGCGAGGGCCGCGGAAGGTGCGGGCAGGGCCTCCCGCCAGGAGCGGCGGCCCAACCCCGCCACGAACCCGCGAGCACACGGCCACCCGTGCAGACGCGAGGGAGGCGAATGCGCGCCCCCGCCTCCCACTACGGGCGGCGGCTAATCCCGCCACGAACCCGTGACCACGCAGACGACCACTCGTGCCGGGCGCGAGGGTGGCTGGCCTGGGCGGCCCCATGCCTCCCGTTACGGGCGTCGGCCCAGTCCCGTTGCGAACTCGTGGGCGCGTAGGCGGCCGCTGGTGCGGGGGGCGAGGGGTGGGGTGGGGAGGCCGGTGCCGGCGCGGAAGCCGTCGAGGAACTCGGTGATGGCGTCGAGGCCGGTGTGGGCGGGGGTCCAGCCGAGTTCGGTGCGGGCGCGGGTCGTGTCGAGGAGCGGGATGCGCATGGCCATGTCGAAGAGCTGCGGCGAGGCGGGCAGCAGGTTGAGCCGCCAGAGCGCCGCGACCGCCGCGCGGACGCCGCCCGCCGGGACGCGGACCGTCCGGGCGTCGAGCAGGTTGGCGAGGGTCTGGGTGTCGAGGACGGGATCGGCGGCGAGGTTGAACGCGCCGCGCGCGTCACCGACGGCGGCGAGCCGGTACGCCTCGCCCGCGTCGTCGGAGTGCAGCGCCTGAAAGGCGAGGCCGGGAATGTCGGGCACGACGGGCAGCAGCCCGGGGCGGACCAGACGGTTCGGCACCAGCGGCCCCGCGAAGATGCGGCGCTGCCCCGTCGCCGCCTCCCGCTTGAAGATGAACCCCGGGCGCATCCGCACGACGCGCGTATCGGGATGTTCCAGGGCGAACGTGTCGAGCATCCGCTCGATGTACGCCTTCTCGCGCCCGTAGGCCGCCTCCGGCGACCCGTGCGTCGGCCAGGACTCGTCCACCGGACGTCCGTCGCGCGGCCCCGGCGAATACGCGCCGACGGACGACGCGTACACCAGCGCGGGCACGCCCGCCTCCGCGACGGCCCGGAACACGCGCGCGCTGCCCAGCACGTTGTTGCGCCAGGTGACGGTGGGCCGATGCGTCGGCTGGAAGAGCCAGGCGAGATGGATCACGGCGTCGGCGCCGTTGAACAGGGGCAGCAGGTCGCTGCGGGCGACGTCGGCCCGCGCCCACTCGGTCTTGTCGACGCGCAGCTCGGGTTCGCGGCGCGCCAGCCCGAGAACCGACGTCACCTCGGGCGCGGCGGCGAGCGCCCGCACGGTACTGGTACCGACGTTCCCGGTGGCCCCCACCACGACAACCCGCATGCCGCCCCTCCCCGTTCGGCCCGACACTGCGCCCCTACCCCGGCCCCAGACCACCACACCCGGCCTAAGCTCACCGGATGCCGTCGCGTCCCGAGCCCCCCGCCGCTTTCCACGCCGCGTCGACGGGCCTGACACGGCTGCCCACGTCCCTGGCCGGGAGCCGGGTGCTCCGGCACATCGACGTGGACCACAACGCGCTGACGTCCCTGCCGTCCTGGCTCGGGTCGCTGCCGTCGCTGGAGACACTGTGGGCCTACGGCAACCGGATCGACGAGGTCCCGCCCGGCCTCGAACGCGCCCGCACCCTCCGTCATCTCAGTCTGGGCGCGAACCGGCTGACGCGGGTGCCGCCGACGCTTCTCACGCTCACCGGGTTGCGGTCGCTCAACCTCGCGGAGAACGCGCTGACCGACTTCCCCGGCGACTTCGGCGCGCTGACCGAACTGCGGATGCTCGACCTCGCGCACAACCGGCTGCGCGACGTCCCGGGCACGATCGTGGACCTGCCGAACCTGACCGACTACCTGTACCTGGGCGCCAATGCCCTGACGGCGGTGCCCGCCACGCTGGGGCGCCTCGACCGGCTCGGCTACCTGAGCCTGGCGGACAACGCGCTCACCCGCCTCCCCCACGCGCTCGGCGGCATGACGTCCTTGCACGAACTGCGGCTGAACGGCAACCGGCTGACCTCGCTGCCCGCGTCGCTCGGTCGGCTGCCGCTGCTGCGGGAGCTGCACGTCCGCGCGAACGCGCTGACGGACCTGCCACCGCTGGACGGCCTGACCGAGCTACGGCACCTCGACCTGCGCGACAACCCGCTGCGCCGTCTACCCGACTCGATCGCCGCCCTCACCCGGCTCGCTGTCCTGGACCTACGCGCCACCGCCCTCACCGAACTCCCACCGACCCTCGCCGAACTCCCGGCCCTGCGGAGACTGGACCTGCGATGGACGAAGCTGTCCGAGTTGTCCGATGGTCCCGACGCACTGCACGAACTACGCCAACGCGGCTGCATCGTGCTCACCTAGCCCGGACGGCACCCGCCCTACCCGCCCCCTTCGACGGCACAGGCACGCCTTCGACGACACGCATGCGCCGCGCCCGCTGGGACGCCGATACCGGGCACCCGCTTCGCTGAGACGTCGGTCGTCACTCGGGCGTCGGAGTCACGTAGACCGGATGGCGAGTACCGGACAGCGGGCGTCACCGGGTGAAGCGTCGGCGTCGGCCCTTAGCGCGGCGGCATGCCTTCGAGGCCGCGTGCCTGAGCGAGACCGCGTGCCTGAGCGAGGCCGCGTGCCTCAGCGGGGCCGCGTGCCTCAGCGGGGCGTCGCGCCCGAGCGGGGCGTCGGCCCTGGCGGGGCCCCGTGCCCTCGGGGCGGCATGCCTTCGAGGCCGCGTGCCTGAGCGAGGCCGCGTCCCTCAGCGGGGCCGCGTGCCTCAGCGGGGCGTCGCGCCCGAGCGGGACGGCGGCCCTGGCGGGGCCGCGTGCCCTCGGAGCGGCATGCCTTCGAGGCCGCGTGCTAGAGCGGGACGGCGGCCCTGGCGGGGGCCGCGTGCCCTCGGGGCGGCATGCCTTCGAGGCCACGTGCTAGAGCGGGACGCCGCGCCCGAGCGGGGCGGCGGCCCTCAACGGGGCGTCGGCACTTAGCAGGGCGGCATGCCCTGACGGGGCGGCATGCCTCACAGGGGCAGCGTGCCTTTGTGGGGTGGTGGGCCTTTGCGGGGCGGTGGGCGTCAGGGTTCGATGCGGTAGCGGGCCGAGGTGGGGTCGACGGTGAAGGGGCGGAAGCCGGACTTCTCCAGTACGCGGATTGAGGCGGGGTTGTTCGGGTCGACGTTCGCCTGGACGGCTTGGACGCCGGGCGCGGTCAGCGTCAGGGCGGCGAGTGACGCGACGGCCTCGGTGGCGTATCCGGCGCCGCGGCGGGACGGCACGATGCCGTAGCCGATCTCGATGACGCCGTCGTCGGGCGGCCCGAACAGGCCGATCGACCCGATGACGAGGCCCCCGTCCCGCTCGGTGATGAGGCGCTGGCCGTCCGGGCGGTCGAATGCGTACGCGGCGATGATCTGGTCGGCGTCGGCCGGGAAGTCCGGTGCCCAGGCACCCAGGCGCGGCCCCCGCAGCACGGCGGTCAGCTCCTCACCCGTCCAGGCCCGGAGCACCAGCCGATCGGTGATCAGCTCCACATCATCGGACACCGGCGGAACGAACATGAAACGCCCCCCACCCTGCGAATGTGCCGCACCGTACCACGCCGACCACGCAACGTACCCGCCCAACAACCAACTCCGCACACCACCCAACCCACCACCACACGACCTACCACCACAGCCCAGCGCGCACAGCCCAGCGCGCACGACGCGGTGCGAGCGACGCGGTGCGAGCGACGCGGTGCGAGCGACGCGGTGCGAGCGACGCGGTGCGAGCGACGCGGTGCGAGCGACGCGGTGCGATGCGGCAGGGCACGACACGGCGCGAACGACGCGAACGGCTCGGCGCGGCGCAATGCGGTGCGGCATGAAAAGCACGGCGAGGCGCGAACGGCGCACGCGGCGCCTCGGCGTAGCGCGGCGCGGTGCGGTAGGCGTGCGGCGCGGTGGGCGACGCGGTGCCGCGCGGTGCCGCGCGGTGCGGCGCGGTGCCGCGCGGTGCGGCGCGGTGCCGCGCGGTGCGGCGTAGCGCGGCACGGCACGGCACGGTGCGGCGTAGCGTGGCGCGGCTCGGCGCGGCTCGGCGCGGCGCGGCGCGGCTCGGCGCGGCTCGGCGCGGCTCGGCGCGGTGGGCGGCGTGGTGCGGCGCGGCTCGGCTCGGTGTGGTGCGACGGCGAGCGCGAGCGGCGTGACGTGGGGTGCGTGGTGTGGATGCGGGGTGGGTGGGGTGGGCGTGGCAGGGTGCGTGGATGGTTTATGGGGTTGAGGGGCTTGTGGGTGGTGGGGTGGGGGGCCGGTTGTTTCGGTCGCCTTGGGTTCGGGTGGGGGTGGGGGACGAGGCGGCGTTCAATGTGGCGACGTTCGTGCGGGAGGACTTCGTCGGGCGGGCGAGTTCCGTTGATCCTGGTGCGGAGCGTCCTGTCTCCGGGTTTTTGATGTTGTCGATGCTGGCCGCGTTTCACAAGCGGGAACTGCGGTTGCCGCCTGGGCGGCATGCGCTTAACTACGGATTGGATCGGGTGCGGTTTCTGCGTACCGTCATGACGGGTGAGCAGGTCCGGCTCGACGCGGAACTGCTTGATGCCGTTGAGAAGTCCAGTGGGCTTCGTGTGCTGACGCGCAACCGCCTGTACGTCGAAGGCTTCGATGATCCGGCGATGATCGCCGACTGGATCATGCTGATCTCGCCCCCGCCGCGCTGAGGCCGCTTGCGCCGTCGTTTCGTCAGCCTGCTTCGGGCGCTGGCCCCGCCACTCCGATGTCGCTGCCCCTCTCCTGCCGTGTCGGGCGGTCGCGGTGGGGCATCGGCATCTTCTCCGTCCCGGGACGCACAGCGGCGTCGCCGTGTGGGCGTCAGGGACGGAGGGTGAGGCCGCTTGCGTCGTCGTTTCGTCAGCCTGCTTCGGGCGCTGGCCTCGCCACGCCGATGCCTTTTCCCCGTCCCTGCGGTGTCGGGCGTCGTGGTGGGCATCGGCGTCTTCCTTTCCGGGGCGGTCGGTGGTGGCGGCGTGTGGGTGTTAGGGGAGCAGGGTGAGGCCGCTTAGGAGGCCCAGGGCGAGGGTGGCTGTGGCGAGGGTGTAGGTGAGGAGAATTGTGGGTCGGTGTAGACGGGGTGGGGGTGGGGGGTCTTCGGGGCGGGTGAAGACGGGGGTCAGCCAGCGGAGGTAGTAGAAGACGCTGGCGACCGTGTTGGCCAGGGCCACGGCGGCCAGCCAGGTGTAGCCCGCGTCGATGGCGGCCGTGAACATCAGCAGTTTGCCGACGAAGACGGCGGTGGGCGGGGTGCCGATGAGCCCCAGCAGGAGGACGGCCAGGGAGACGGCCAGGGCCGGGGAGCGGGTCGCCAGGGCGCGGTAGTCCGTCAGGGTGTCGGTGTTGGTGGTCAGGACGACGGCGAAGGCGCCGAGGTTCGTCACGACGTAGGCGGCCAGGTAGTAGAGCAGGGCGGGTTCGGCAAGGTCGGTGCGGGTGGCGACGGCGACCGGGACGAGAAGGTAGCCCGCCTGGCTGATGGTGGAGTAGGCCAGGAGGCGGCGGACGTTCGTCTGCGCGAAGGCCGCCAGGTTGCCCAGGGTCATCGTGGCCGCCGCCAGGACGGCGAACAGCTCGGGGCCGGGCGCCGAGGACGGGACGACGTCCGTGGCGACGCGGAAGAGGGCCGCGAAGGCGCCGATCTTGGGGACCGTCGTCACGAAGGCGGCGACGACCGGTGGGGCGCCCTCGGTGACGTCCGGAACCCAGTGGTGGGCCGGGACGGCGCCCGCCTTGAACAGCAGGCCCGCGAGGAGGGCGACGAGCCCGGCCGTGACGGCGCCCGGCGGCGCGTGCGCGAGGTTCTGCGACAACGTGGCGTAGCTCGTGCCGCGACCCAGGCCGAAGAGGACGGTGACGCCCGCCAGCATGAGCACGCCCAGCAGGGCGCCCATCAGGTAGTACTTCAGCGCGGCCTCGGTGCCCCGGGCGTCCTTGGCGAAGCCCGCGAGGACGTACGCGGGGATGCTCGCGAGCAGGTACGCGGCAACGAGGACGAGCAGGTCGGCCGACGCCCCGAGCAGGATCGTGCCGAGCGCGGCCAGCAGGACGAGGACGGTGAACTCCGTCTCGCGCCGGTGCCCGCGCAGCGGACCGGCGGCGAGCGCCAGCACGACGAGCGCGGCCCCGAGCACGGTGACGCGCGTGACGTGCGTGACGGGGTCGAGCAGGAACGCCTCGAACGTCATGCCGTCGCCCCGCCCGGCCGCGACCAGCGCCGCGATCAGTCCGGCGCCCGCCCCCGCCGCCCCGAGCGCGACCGCGAGCCACTGCCGCCCGCGCGGGACGAACAACCCGGTCAGCAACGCGACGACGACGCCCCCGAGCACGCACAACTCCGGCAGCAGATCGACCGGGTTCTCACTCATCCCCACACCGCCACCCCCTCCCGGAACTCCGACGGCACCGCCCGCCCAATGCGCTCCTGACCTCGACCCGGCCGCGCACGGGCAAGTCCCGCCGAGCACCAGGCCGTGCGACCGGGCCGTCGGGGAGACGGCCCGTGGCCGGGTCGGGCGGCGCGAGTCGTGGTCATGGCGCGAGCGCGTTGATCAGGGCGGTTGACGCCGGTTCGATGGTGTCGAGAAGCCAGCGCGGGGCTAATCCGATGAGGACGGAGAGGGCCAGGAGCGGTGTGACGGCCGTCCGTTCGGACCTGGTGAGGTCGGTGACACGGGCGGTGAGCGGGCCCGGAGCGCCCAGGACGGTGCGTTGCAGGACGTGGAGGAACAGGGCGGCGGTGATGAGGACGCCCAGAAGCGCGAGGGCGCCGGGGACGGGGGCGCCGCCGCCCAGGGTGCCCGCGAAGATCTGGAACTCTGCGATGAAGCCGGACAGGCCGGGCAGCCCCAGCGACGCGAACGCCGCCAGGGCCGTCAGAACCGCGAAGGCGGGGGCGGCGCGGGCCAGGCCGCCGAAGCGGTCGAGGTCGTAGGAGCCGGCGCGGTCGTACAGGACGCCGCACAGGAGGAAGAGCGCGCCCGTCACCAGGCCATGGCTCACCATCTGGGTGACGGCGCCCGTCACCGCGAGGCGGTGGGCGGCGGCGTCGCCCGCGAGACCGGCGACGCCCAGCGCGAGGACGATGTACCCCATGTGGCTGACGGACGTGTACGCCACCAGCCGTTTCAGGTTCCGCTGCGCGAGCGCCACCAGCGCCCCGTACAGCACGCTCACCACGCCGAGCACGATGATCACCCAGGCATAGCGGCGCCATGCGTCGGGCAGCAGCGGCATCGCGATCCGGGCGAACCCGTACGTGCCCATCTTCAGCAGGACGCCCGCGAGGATCGCCGACCCGGCGGCGGGCGCGTCGGTGTGGGCGGGTGGCAGCCACGTGTGGAACGGGACGATCGGCGTCTTCACGGCGAGGCCGACGCCGACGGCGAGCAGCACCAGCGCCGCCACGCCCGGGGAGCCGGTGAGCGGCGGGTCGTGGGTGAGGTCGACGATGTCGAACGTGCGCGGGGCCGAGCCGAGGTAGAGGCCGAGGAAGCCGAGCAGCAGGACCAGCGAGCCGAAGAAGGTGTACAGGAAGAACTGGAGCGCCGAGCGCGCCCGCTCGCCGTGCCCCCAGCCCGCGATGACGAAGTACATGCCGACGATGGACAGGTCGAAGAAGACGAAGAACAGCAGCAGGTCGAGCGCGGCGAACAGGCCGAGGCAGACCGTTTGCAGGGCCAGGAACAGCGCGGCGCAGGCCCGTGGACGCGGCGTGGACCGCAGCGAGTACACCGCGCAGCACAGGAACAGGACGGCCGACATCGCCAGCAGCGGCAGTGACAGCCCGTCGACACCGACGTGGTAGCCCGCGCCGACCGATGGAATCCACCGCAGGCGCGTCTCGTGGGCGAGGCCCGCGCCGTCGTACCGCGCCCACAGCACGAGGACGAGCGCCAGGTCGACGGCGGCGACGGCGATCCACACCGGGACGGCGGCACGGTCACCGATGCGGCGGACGGCGAGCAGGACGAGCGCCGCTGCGAGCGGTAGGAAGATCACCAGGGACAGCACGTTTCACCTGACCAGGACGAGGACGACGGCCAACACGAGGAATCCGACCACGGCCTGAGCGAAGTACGTGTGCACCTTTCCGGTCTGTGGATAACGTGCGAGCGCGCCGAGCCGCCGCGCACCCTCCCCCAGCCCTTGCACGGCGGCGTCTACGGGCTTTTCCACAGCCAGCGCGCCCGACGCCGCACCGCGCGAGAACGCCGCCGCACCGACGACGGCGCGCTGGACGACGTGGTCGTCGAACCAGGCGAGACCCCGCGCCAATGCGAGCACCGGCCGGACGATCCCGCGTTCGACGGCCCGTTCCAGGAACAGCCAGTCCACCGCGAAAGCCGCGAACCGGACCTTCGGCGGACGCCGCGCGACCAGCACCCCGACGCCGAGCACGACGACGGCGAGCACCCCCGTCCCGACCAGCTCGACCACGTGCGGTCGAGCCGCCGGAGCACCGACCGTCCGCGCCCAGACCTCGTTCAACGGCGGCACCACGACCACCCCCAGCCCGGCCGCCCCGGCCGCCAGCGCGACGAACGGCACCCCCGGCCCGATGCCCCCGCCACGCCCGGACCGGGAGGCGGAGCCCGGTCGCGCCTCGCCGCGCCACACGGCGATGAGCGCCTTGGCGGAGTACGCCGCCGCCAGAACCGTGGCCGCGAGCGTCACGCCAGCGAGGGGCCAGGAGCCGGTGGCGCCGAGGATGACGTCCTTGGTGAGCCACAGGGAGAGCGGCGGCACCCCGGCCAGCGCCAGCGCGCCGACGCCGAAGGTCACGCCGACGAGCGGGAGGCGGCGCGCGGCGCCGCGCAGGGCGGCGAGGTCCCTGGTGCCGAGGACGGTCAGCCAGGTTCCGGCGCCGAGGAAGAGCAGGCTCTTGACGGCCGCGTGCGCGGCGAGGTGGGCGACGCCTCCGGCGACGGCGGCGGTCCCGGCCGCCAGGACCATGAAGCCGAGCTGCGCGCAGGTGGACGCGGCCAAGAGCTGTTTGAGGTCGCGCTGCGCGAGCGCGACGAAGCCGAGCAGCAGCGCCGTCAGCGCCCCGGCCCACGCGACGAGCGTCGCGGCCCAGCCGGTCGCGGCGAGCAGCGGCTGGACGCGCAGCACCAGGTAGGCCCCGGCGGCGACCATCGTGGCGGAGTGCAGCAGCGCGGACACGGCACTCGGCCCGGCCATCGCGCGGGACAGCCAGAACGAGAACGGGAGCTGCGCCGACTTGCCGAGCGCGGCCAGGACGATCCCGCCCGCGACGAGGTCGCGCCAGGGCGCGGGGGCGGCGGCGAGCCCGTCGAGCGCGAACGAGCCGGTGCCCGCGAGGGCGCATCCGGCGGCGAAGTAGAGGCCGAGGTCGCCCGCGCGGGTGGTGAGGAAGGCGGTCGTCGCGGCGCGGACGCCGCCCGCGTCCCGCCAGCGGTAGCCGATGAGCGCGTAGGACAGCGCGCCCATGATCTCCCAGCCGACGAGCAGGACGGCGAGGTCGGTGGCGGTGACCGTGACGAGCATCGCGGCGGCGAACAGCAGCATCAGCCCGAAGAACCGG
The DNA here is from genome assembly GCF_000374305.1 of Actinomadura flavalba DSM 45200. Taxonomy (GTDB): domain Bacteria; phylum Actinomycetota; class Actinomycetes; order Streptosporangiales; family Streptosporangiaceae; genus Spirillospora; species Spirillospora flavalba. The sequence continues at coordinate 994,143 of NZ_KB894093.1, forward strand.
GACGACGCGGGCATGTCTCCGGCGGCGAAGCCGAGTACGGCGAGCGTCACGGCGGCGACCGTGACGACGAGCACGGCGGACAGCCCGTCCACCGCGAGCCCGCCGGGCAGTCCCTCGAACAGCGGGAACGTGAGCGACGGCCGCGTGACGGCGGCGACGACCGCGAGCCCGAGCGTCCCGGCCGACGCGGCGAGCGCGATCGTCGGCGCCGCCCGATCGGCCCGGCGGCCGACGAGGAGCAGCACGGCGCCGACGATCGCGGGCAACGCGACGAGAACGGTCATCCGCGCAGGTCTTCGGCGTCGTCGGTGAGGTCGGCGTCGCGGGCGCGGAAGAGGGCGGTGACGACGGCGAAGCCCATGGCCATCTCCAGGGCCATGACGGTGACGGCGACCAGGACGAGCACCTGCCCGTCGGCGGCGCCGGGTGCGATGTAGTACCAGAACGCGCCGCCCGCGACGACGATGCCGTTGACCATGAGTTCGAGCCCCATCATCAGCATCACGATCGACTGCTGCGACAGCGCGCCGTAGAGGCCGACGGAGAACAGGGCGGCGGCGAGGAGCAGGAAGGCGTCCAGGGTCATCGCGGGTCCTCGCGGTCGTAGCGGCCCCGGTCGGTGGACAGGACGACGGAGCCGATCATGGTGGCGAGGATGGCGAGCCCGATGCCCATCATGACGAGCATCTTCGGACCCATGATCGCCTCACCGAGCGCGTACGTCGGGTCGTCCGGCGGGGCGCCCCGGCGCGGCGGCCAGGGGGTGAGCACGATTCCGGCGGCGAGCGCGGCGAACACGGCGACGGAGATCCCGAGCGCCCACCGCCCGTTGTGGATCATCGTCATCGGCATGAGCCCGGCGGGGTTCATCATGTACATGACCATGAAGACGGCCATCACCAGCATCTCCATGATCATCATGAGGACGACAAGCGCGCCGAGGTAGTGCAGGTCGAGCAGGAGCAGCAGCCCGCCGACGCACAGGAACGAGGCGAGCAACGCGAACGTGGCGCGGGCCATCGAGTCGACGCGGAACACCGCGACGCCGCTCGCGACGGCGGTGACGGCCAGCGCCCAGAACGCGGCGACCTGCATGGAACCCCCTCAGTCCAGGACGACGAGCGCGACGACGAGCATCTGGAGCAGCGACGCCGGGATCAGGACGATCCACGCGAACTCCAGGAAGCGGTCCATCCGCAGCACGGGCAGCCGGTGTCCAGCCCACAGCAGCGCGCCGAGCACGACCAGCGTCTTCACCAGCGTCCACACGGGCGCGGGCAGCCACGGCCCGGCGCCGCCGCCGAGGAAGAACGGCACGGCCGCCGCCGCCGCGACGACGAGCAGCGCGTACCGGCCCACGGCGAAGACGAGCCGGTCGGGCCCGTCCAGCTCGACGGCGGCGCCGGACGCGACGTCGTCCGCGACCGGGTGCGCGAGCGGCCCCCAGAACGCCATCGCGAGCGCGGAGACGAGGTAGACGGCGAACGCGACCGGCATCCAGACGCCGAACCACAGGCCGTCCTGGGCGTCCGCGACACGCGTGACGTTCAGCGACCCGGCACCGAGCGCCACCGTGATCAGCGCGAACATGTGCGGCAGCTCGTAGGCGAGGCCCTGCGCGAGGTAGCGGTAGCCGCCGACGAGCGCGTACGCGGAGTTGGGCCCCCATCCGGTCAGCCAGACGGCGGCCCACGTCGCGACCTCCATCGCGTTGAACCAGACGACGCCGACGGACCAGTCCGCGACCGCCCGCGTCCCGAGCGGCAGCACGACGGCGGCGAGCAGCGCCGCGACGGGCAGCGTCACGACGCCGACGCGCGACAGGAGCCGGTCGGCGGCGAACGTGCGGCGGCGCTGCTGGACGAGGGCGCGCGCGGCGGCGCGCAGCGGGTCGTCCCAGTGCCGCAGCGGAGCGGGCGCGCCGGACGCGGCGGCGCCCAGCACCGCGTTGCCGGACGCGGCGAGCAGCGTGAGGACGCCCAGCGCGACCGGCAGCGCGACGACGGTCCAGACGGGCGTCACGGGCGCGGGTCCAGGGCGGCGACGATGAGCCGCGCGGCGGCGAGGTCCCGACCGGCGAGCAGGGACGGCAGGACGCCGAGCACGTCGGGCTCGGGCGGCAGCGGTTCGGGGTCGTCGAGGTGGGCGAGGGCCGTCGTGGTCGCGTCGAGGCGGGCCAGCAGGCGGGCGTGGACGCCGAGGCCGTCGGTCATCCAGCGGAGCGTCCGGGAGCGCGCGACGCGGCGGGCGAAGCGGGTGGCGCGCGGGAGCAGGGTCGCGGCGGGCGTGCCGTCGAGCGCGGCGTCGCGCAGCAGCCGGGCCCGTTCGGCCTGCGCGCGCCATCCGGCGACGCCGAGGAGGCGGGCGAGCGCGTCCAGGTGTGCGGCCGCGCGGCGTCGCGCGCCGGGCTCGTCCCAGAAGTCCGGTCCGGACGGGTCGAGGAACGCGGCCTCGGCGCTCTGCACGACGTCGCCCTGCACGGCCATGCGGATCTGGAGCCCGTCCGGCCAGTACGGCAGGACCGGGCCGAACGGGAGGTGCAGGACGTCGAGTTTCAGCCCGTCGCGGTCGTCGGCGCGCTCGGCCATGGCGAGCCCGTGTACGGCGCCCGTCATGTGATGGCCGTGGCCGTGCTCGGGCTCGGCGGCGGCGGGCGGGCGCCATGAGCCGGTGACGGCCGAGGCACGCTGGCCCGGAAGGTCCGCGAGCGTGGCGGGAACGTCCGCCAGGGCGGCGCGGACGGTGCCCGGCGAGGACAGCCGCACGTCCGCGCGAGGCGACGGAACGCCGTTCCACGCGGCGTCGATCGCCGCCGCCAGGGACGGCCCGGGGTCACCGCAGACGACCAGGACCGACGCGGACGCGGGAGACGACGCCGACGCCCAGCCGAGGCGGCGCACCTCGGCCTCGGCGGCGAGCCGGACGGCCGCCGCCCCCGGCACCCCGACGAGCAGCGCGGACGGCCGGCCCGCCGCGTACGCCGTCAGGCCCACCGGAACGCGCCCTCCCGCCAGGCGTACAGGACGCCGAGCAGCAGCAGCCCGAGGAACAGGAACATCTCCACGACGGCCATCGTGCCCATCGACGCGACGACCAACGCCCACGGATACATGAAGATCATCTCCATGTCGAAGGCGAGGAACACCATCGTCACCGCGTACCAGCGCACGTGGAAGCGCGACAGCGCGTGCTCCCGGGGAACGCCGCCGGACAGGAACGGCGCGACACCGAGCGTCCCGCGCACCCCGGTCAGGAACGACAGCGCGTACACCGCCGTGATCAGCGCCCCACCCAACCCGGCCAGCGCGACCACCGCGACGAAGGTCTCCACCAGCCGGGTCCTACCCGATCAAGACCCCCGCGCACGTCCGATGCGACGGGGAGACCCCCGTCCCGCACTCTCCCCTCCAGGAATGCGGGACGGGGGCCGTTCGCGAGGGCACGTCTCCGTGCCCCGGGTCAGGTCATTCTTTCTCTCCGTTTGAGTCTCGGTAGAGGTTCATGACCTGGGCTCGGTTGAAGCGCAGGTGGCCCGAGGGGGTGGTTCCGGCCGTTAGGAGGCCCCTGCGGGTCCAGCGGACGACCGTGTAGGGGGTGACGCCGAAGAGGCGTGCTACCTCGCGTGTCTTCATGGATGAGTTCATGTGCGGGTTCATGTGCATGGAATCCTTGCCCACGTTGCTTTTCCCTTGTTGTTCGCGAGGCGCTGCCAGCCCCACATTCCGTTGCTCAGGCTGTTCACGATGAACAGCCCGCGGCCGGTCTCCCGGACGAAATCCGGTTCCGTGATCCGAGGCGGGTGGGTCGAATCGGAATCCCAGACCTCCACCACCACACCCGCGTCACACCGGTACAGGCGCAACACAACGCCCGCCGACCCGGACGCGTGGGCCAGCGCGTTCGTGACCAGTTCCGATGCGACCAGCCGCACGTCCTCGATCACCTCGGTGGGGAAGCCCTCGGCGTCCGCCCACTGTCCGGCGAGATCGCGCGCCTCGCCCACCCACGCGGTTCCCGGAGCCGTTCCACCGGGCGGGGGTTTGTGCTCGGTGATACCGGAAGTGATCATCGTGCGGCCCTTCTCGTGTTCGATCGCGCTCCGCGTTCGTGTCGGAATTTCGGCTCTCGACGCACACGTTTCCACGGCTTTCTGTAGCGCGCGACACACAGCGGGCTATATCCTTGAGGGACGCACGTGCACCCACCCGAACCCAGCGAAAGGGGCGCAATATGCCAAGAGGGGAACCTTTGCCACAGAACGTGGCTTTCGGGAAGTTCGTGGGTGAATTTGTCGTGCGTTCACCCCTGAACGCACAGGCGATCTCCCGGCTGGTCAACAAGGGCCAGGCATGGACGTCCGAGCTTCGGCGGGGGCGGTTCACGTGCGCCTACGACGACGCGAGGAACCTCGACAAGGTCCTGCACGCGGACGGCAAGATCCTCGAAGCGTGGGAAGAGTTCATCGGCGGACTGAACAAGCCGCCGTTCGCGGACTACCACGCTGCCGAGCCGGGCGCCGCGAGGATCACCTCGGTCCAGACGCTGTACGTGACAGGCTTGTTGCAGACACCCGCGTACGCGCATGCCCTGGTGCGCGACGAGCGGTACGCCGTCGAGCGCCTGGAGCGTCAGGCGCTGCTCAGCCGCGAGAAGCCGCCGCGTCTCAACGTCCTCCTGGACGAAAGCGCACTTCGTCGCGGGGTCGGGTCCAGGGAGATCATGCGAGAGCAGCATGAGCACCTGATCGCCATGTCGTACCGACCGAACATCACGATCCAGGTCGTGCCCTACACGTTCCTGCGGTCGAACGAGAGCGCGACAGAGACGGGCGACTTCACCATCGCGACCATGCCCGACCTCACGGCCGTGGCCGTCATGGACACCCCGCGCTTCGGCGTCACCGTGACCGATCCCGAAGTTCTCGCCGACCTCGTCAGCGAGGTCGCTACACTCCAGGCGTACGCGATGAACGTGGAGGACACCCGTGCATTCCTGCACGCGGTGAAGGGAGAGGTATGGACCTGAACCGCGCCGCCTGGCGTAAGTCGTCGCACAGCGGTCCGACCCACAGCGATTGCGTCGAGCTGGCCAATGCCCCCGCCACGGTCGCCATCCGCGACACCAAGGACCGCGACGGCGGGACGCTGCTCGTCGGCCGTGAGAACTTCCGCCGCTTCGCCGGAGTCGTCAAGACTCTCTGAACGCGGGGAACGCCCCTCGCTCCGGCCACCCAGCCGGAGCGAGGGGCGTTCTGCTGTTCCGGCGGTCCCACCCGATCGCGCGTCCGTCCTATTGTAGAGTGTTCCGGTAGGAAATAGTCACATTGCCGCCGGTCGGACCCCCGGGAGCTGCGCTATGGCATGGCCGGACTTCTTCGTGATCGGAGCGCCCAAGGCGGGGAGCACCGCGCTCCACGCCGCGCTCACCGCTCATCCCGAGCTGTTCCTGTCCAAGGTCAAGGAACCGAAGTTCTTCCTCACCGACGGGCCGCCCCCGACGCGCGGCGGCCCCGGCGACGCCCAGACCTACCGCGAGCACGTCTGGCGCCCCGCCGACTACCAGGCGCTGTTCGACGGCGCCCCCGCCGGGACGCTGCGCGGCGAGGCCACCCCGTTCTACCTGCACGACCGCGACGCCCAGCTCCGCATCCAGCGGACGGTCCCGCACGCGAAGCTGATCGCCGTCCTGCGCGACCCGGTGGAGCGGGCGCACTCCAACTGGGCGCACCTGCGGTCGGCGGGCCTGGAGCCGCTGCGCGACGTCGTGGAGGCGTGCGAGGCCGAACCCAAGCGCGTCGCCGCCGGATACGCGGCGTTCTGGCAGTACGTCGGGCTCGGCCGGTACGGCGAGCAGATCCAGCACCTCTACAAGCTGTTCCCGGAGGACCAGGTCCTCCTGCTGCGCTACCGGGACATCCGCGACGACGCGGACGCCACGCTCCAGCGCATCTGCGCGTTCCTCGGCGTCTCCACCGGAGTGATCACCTCGATCCCGCGCGAGAACGTCACCACGCACGTCGACGACACGCCCGCCGCCCGAGCCCTCCAGCAGGTGCTGCGCGGCGGCGCCTGGATCGGCCGGCACATGCCCCGTCAGGCGCGGGGGCTGGCGAGCCGACCGCTGCTGAACGTCCTGCAACGGGAGAAGCGGCCCCGGCAGCCGCTCACCCCGGAGCAGCGCGCCGCCCTCCTGCCGTACTTCGCCGACGACGTCACGCTGCTCCAGGAGATCACCGGGAACGACTACGCGGACTGGCTGCGCTGAAACTCGGTGCGCAGCTCGTGCGCGCCGTCGGCGCGGGTGACCTCGTAGTAGAGGCGCCACCCGCCGTCGACCCGGACGGCGTCCAGGTAGCGCAGGCCGCCGTGCGGTGACTGGGCGACGGGCGCGTCCCCCACCGGGTCGAGCACGCCGAAGCCCTCCCCGACGGCGAGGCCGGTGCGCTCCTCGTAGTTCTCGGCGGCGGTGGCGCGTCCGTCGTAGTAGGCGTAGAGGCGCCCCTCGTGCGGGACGACGGCGGACACGCGGGTGCCGCGCGCGTCCCAGTGCCCGGCCCGGCCGCCGAGGACGGTGCCCTGCCACGTCCAGGCGAGCCCGTCGGCGCTGGTGGCGTAGTCGGTGACCATCTGGTCGGCCTCGACGGGGTCGGCCAGCGGGTGCGCGGACGCCCACAGGTGCCACTTGCCGTCCTGCCGGACGATGACGGGGTCCTTGATGCCGATGTCGGAACTTCCGGGCAGCACGACGGTGGACGGCGCGGTCGCCAGGTCTTCGGGCCGCTCGGCCTCCAGGACCTCGACGCGCCAGTGCTTGGTACCCCAGGTGGCGCAGCTCAGGTAGAGCCGCCACGTGCCCTCGTCGGTGCGTTCGAGGGCGGGCCGCTCCAGCGACTCGGTGTCCATCCGGTCCTTCTCGATGACGGCGACGGTCTCGAACCGCACCCCGTCCGCCGACCGCGCCACGACGATCGCGTACCCGCGCCCCTCCCCGACCGGCCGCCGCAACCGGTACGCGAGGTGGTAGACGCCGTCCGCGTAGACGGCACTGGGCGCCCCGGCCCAGAACCCGGCCGCGTCGAGCGGCGGCGCGACGGCGACTTCGGAACGATCGGGGTCGGGTGCGGCGAACGGATAATCCCTAGTGCCCATACAAGGATGATAGAGAACGGCGGTCAGAGGCGGGTGAAGTAGAGGCAGGCGACGGTCGTGGCCAGGGTGCCCAGGAGGAGGCGGAGGGACTTCTCCGGTAGGTGGGGCTGGAGGCGGGCGCCCAGGTAGCCGCCGAGGAGGCCGCCCAGGCCGCAGAGGATGCCGAGGGTCCAGTCCGGGGCGATGTCGCCGGTGGTGGTGAGGGACAGGGCCGCGTAGGTGAGGGCGCCCGCGATGGACGTCACGAAGGTCGCGGCCAGGGCCGCCGGTGCCACCTGGGTGAGGGGGACGCCGCGGCCCGCCAGGATCGGGCCCAGCAGGGAACCGCCGCCGATGCCGTAGATGCCGCCGATGACGCCCACGCCGAGGGCCAGGGTGGTGATCGTGCGGGGTCGCGGGGGGCTGGTGGCGCGGCGTGGGGGGCGCAGGGTGCGCCAGCAGATCCAGAGGCCGAGGGGCAGCAGGAGCAGCGCGACGATCAGTTGGAACTCGCGTTCGCCCGGCACCGCGAACACGCGGATCACCGCGCCCACCGCGACGCCGGGCAGGGTTCCGGCGACGAGGCGCCGGGCCAGGCCGCCGGTGAGGCCGCCGTCGCGCCGGTACCGCAGCAGGGCGCCGGGGCCCGCGACGACGTTGTAGAGCAGGTTCGTCGGCGTCACCGCCGGGTTCGGCACCTGGAAGACGGTGAGCTGCACCGGCAGCAGGAACACGGCGCCGGACACCCCGACCGGGGCGGTGAGGGTGGCCAGCGCCACCCCCACCAGGAACCCCAGTAAACCGACCGGCAATTCAGAGATCACCGGACGAACACTAGCCGGGGATGTGGTCGACCTCCCGCTCGGCCCAGAAGCGGTGCCGGGCGATGGCGTCCACGAACGCCTGCGCGGTCGAGGCGTCCGGCGTCTCCGCGACGATCACGCCCGCCGCGTCGCGCGGGACGCCCGCCTTGTCGAGCAGGTCGGCGGCGCCGGGCCCGACGGCCGCGATGGGCTTGCCGTGCTTGTACGCCTCCGTGACGTAGAAGACGGCGAGGCCGTCCTTGCCGAGCGCCCGCACGGCGGCCTCGCCGCCCGGGATGAGGATCGCGTCGTAGAGCACCGACGCCATCGTGTTGATCGCCTTGTCGACGGTGATGCGGCCGCCGTCGGCGCTCTGGACCGTCCCGCTGTGGGCGGCCAGCAGCTCGGAGACGGCGCCCGCGTCCGCGAGGGCGTCACCGACGACGCCGATCGCGCCCGAGTCGCTGCCCTCACCGACGAGCACCGCGACCTTGCGGGCCTTGACGGGCTCGTCGCCGGTCAGGTTGACCTGGCTGAGCGCGGGCGACGTCCTCCCGTGGTTCTGCGTCACGGCCCGCTCGGGCGGCGTGACGCCGATGCCCTGCGCGACCTGGACGGCGAGGTCGTGGTCGACGTGGTTGAGGTGCACGACGACGCCCTCGCGGATCTGCACCGTCTCGACCTTGCCCAGCTCGAACCGGAACGCGGCGACGATGTGCTCCTTCTCGACGTCCGACATCGAGTTCCAGAACAGCGTCGCCTGGCTGTAGTGGTCGCCGAAGCTCTCCGCGCGCTTGCGGACGATCTCGCCCTGCGTCGGCGCCGGGTAGTGCGCGAACGCGGTGTCGCCCGCCATGACGGGGCAGCCGCCCGACAGCGTGTTGGGGTGGTACGACGTCTTGGCGGTGTGGATCTCGTGCTGGTGGAACGAGTCGCGGTGGTGGTTGCGCACCGGCGCGATCGGCTTGTTCACCGGGAGCTGCGGGAAGTTCGGCCCGCCGAGGCGGAAGAGCTGCGTGTCGAGGTAGGAGAACAGCCGCGCCTGCATGAGCGGGTCGTTGGTGAAGTCGAGGCCCGGCACGATGTTGGCCGTGCAGAACGCGACCTGCTCGGTCTCGGCGAAGTAGTTGTCGGGGTTCCGGTTGAGGACGAGACGGCCGACGGGCCGCGCCGGGACCTCTTCCTCGGGGATGAGCTTGGTCGCGTCGAGGAGGTCGAAGTCGAACTTGTGCTCGTCCTCCTCGGGGACGAGCTGGAGGCACAGCTCCCACTCGGGGTGGGCGCCGGTCTCGATGCGCTCCCACAGGTCGCGGCGCTGGAAGTCGGGGTCCTTGCCGGCGATCTTCTGCGTCTCGTCCCAGATGGTCGAGTGGACGCCCGCCTTGGGCTTCCAGTGGAACTTCACGAACGTGGAGCGGCCCCGCGCGTCGAGGAGCCGGAACGTGTGGACGCCGAAGCCCTGCATGGTGGCGAAGCTGCGCGGCAGGGCGCGGTCGGACATCGCCCACAGCATCATGTGCATCGTCTCGGGCTGGAGCTGCACGAAGTCCCACAGGGTGTCGTGCGCGGACTGCGCCTGCGGGATCTCGTTGTGCGGCTCGGGCTTCACCGCGTGCACGAAGTCGGGGAACTTGATGCCGTCCTGGATGAAGAAGACGGGCATGTTGTTGCCGACGAGGTCGAAGTTGCCCTGCCGCGTGTAGAACTTCGTGGCGAAGCCGCGCACGTCGCGGACGGTGTCGGCGGAGCCGCGCGACCCGGCGACGGTGGAGAACCGCACGAAGACGGGCGTCTCGATCGAGGGGTCGGTGAGGAATTCGGCGCGGGTGAACTCCGCGAGCGAGTCGTCGTAGACCTGGAACGTGCCGTAGGCGCCCGCGCCGCGCGCGTGCACGACGCGTTCGGGGATGCGCTCGTGGTCGAAGTGCGTGATCTTCTCGCGGAGGTGGAAGTCCTGGAGGAGGCTCGGGCCCCGCTCGCCGACCTTGAGCGAGTTGTCGGTGTCGTCGACCTGGATGCCCTGGTCGGTGGTCAGCGGGGCGTCGCACGGTTCCACCCGTACGGCGTCCAACTGGGCCTGCTTCTCGTCGCGGTGCGCCATGGAAGAGGGGCCTTTCGGATCGGATACGGCGTCCCCCTCCCCGAACGGCGACCGTGTATGCGGTCTTGACCAGGATTTACGCGCGCCCTGGCCGACCAGGGAATTCTCCGGTCAGCACCGTCCTGACCCCGGCCGCGATGCCCCGGTCCTCGCGCGACGCGACGACCAGCGTCCGCACCGCCGCGCCGTCCGCCGAGACGTCGGCGTCGCCGTCCACGGCCGTGTTGGCCGTCGCGTCGAGGGTGACGCCGAGGTACGCCAGGTCGGCGCAGAGCCGGGCGCGGACGCGGTCGTCGTGCTCACCGACGCCGCCGGTGAACAGCAGGACGTCCAGGCCGCCGAGCGCGGCGGTCATCGCGGCGGCGCAGGCGCGCAGCCGGTGGTGGTAGACGTCGAGGGCGAGCCGGGCGTCGTCGTCGGTGCGGTCGCGGATCTCGCGCAGGTCGCCGGTGCCCGCGAGGGCGGTGAGGCCGGACGAGCGCTCCAGCGCGTCGCGGACCTCGTCGGGCTCGACGCCGTGCCGGATGAGCCAGAGCGGGATGCCGGGGTCGATGCTGCCGGCGCGGGTGCCCATGACGAGCCCTTCCAGCGGCGTGAACCCCATCGTGGTGTCCACGGACCGGCCGCCCGCGACGGCGGCCAGCGAGGCGCCCGAGCCGAGGTGGCAGGAGACGATCCGCAGCTCCGCCGGGTCGCGGCGCAGGAGTTCCCCGGCGCGCCGCGTCGCCCACGCGTGCGACAGCCCGTGGAAGCCGAACCGGTGCAGGCCGAGCCGTTCCCGCCATCCGGCGGGCAGCGGGTAGGTGGCGGCGGCGTCGGGCAGGGACGCGTGGAACGCGGTGTCGAACACGGCGACGACCGGGACGCCGGGGAACGCGCGTCCCGCGTCCTTCACGGCCTCCAGCGACTTGGGCTGGTGCAGCGGGGCGAGGTCGGTGACGTCGCGCAGGTCGGCCAGGACGCCGTCGTCCACGCGGACGGGGTCGCGGTGCCGGTCGCCGCCGTGCACGAACCGGACGCCGATCGCGTCGGGCGCGGGCAGCGCGTCGAGCGTGTCCCCGGTCGCCACGACCGCGTCGGCGTCGTCGAGCAGGGCGAGTTTCAGGCTGCTCGACCCGGGGTTGACCGTGAGGACGTTCATCGCGCGTGCTCCCAGCGCCAGTCGCGGACGTCGGGCGCGTCCTCGCCGTGCTCGCGCGTGTAGGCGCGGGCGGCGTGGCGCGCGTCGGCCATCTCCTGCCGCAGCGTCGCGGCCCGTCCGCGCAGCGAGGGGACGCGGTCGATGACGTCCATGACGAGGTGGAACCGGTCGAGGTCGTTGAGCATGACCATGTCGAACGGCGTGGTGGTGGTGCCCTCCTCCTTGTAGCCGCGCACGTGCAGGTGCCGGTGCCCGGCGCGGCGGTAGGCGAGGCGGTGGATGAGCGCCGGGTAGCCGTGGAAGGCGAAGATCACCGGCACGTCGGTGCCGAAGATCGAGTCGTACTCGGTGTCGGTGAGACCGTGCGGGTGCTCGGTGTCGGGCTGGAGCCGCATGAGGTCCACGACGTTGACGACGCGGACGCGCAGATCGGGCAGGTGGCGCCGGAGCAGGTCGGCGGCGGCGAGCGTCTCGCGGGTGGGGACGTCGCCCGCGCAGGCGAGCACGACGCCCGGGTCGCCGCCGTCGTTGCCCGCCCAGTCCCAGACGCCGACGCCGCGTTCGGTGTGCGCGGCGGCGTCGGCGGCGTCCAGGTAGACCTGCGCGGGCGCCTTGCCCGCGACGATCACGTTGATGGTGTGCCGGGACCGCAGGCAGTGGTCGGTGACCGACAGCAGCGTGTTGGCGTCCGGCGGCAGGTAGACGCGGACGATCTCGGCCTTCTTGTTCATGACGACGTCGAGGAAGCCCGGGTCCTGGTGGGTGAAGCCGTTGTGGTCCTGCTGCCAGACGTGCGAGGACAGCAGGTACGTGAACGACGGGAGGGGCCGCCGCCACGGCAGCTCGCGGCAGATCTTCAACCACTTGGCGTGCTGGTTGAACATCGAGTCGACGATGTGGACGAACGCCTCGTAGCTGGTGAAGATGCCGTGCCGTCCGGTGAGGACGTAGCCCTCCAGCCAGCCCTGGCACAGGTGCTCGCTCAGCACCTCAAGGACGCGTCCGCGCGGGCCCTGGTGGACGTCGGCGGCGGTGCGGGCGCCGGTGAAGACGCGGTCGGTGACGTCGAAGACGGCGTCGAGCCGGTTGGAGGCGACCTCGTCGGCGCCGGTCAGCCGGAAGTTGTCGGGATTGCGGACGATGACGTCGCGAATCCAGGTGCCGAGGACCTTGGTGGCCTGGACGGGTTCGTCCACGCCGACCGTGTAGTCGCGGACGGGCGGGAGGTCGAGCGGGCGGGTGAGGAGGCCGCCGTTGGTGTGGGGGTTGGCGGTCATCCGCCGGTCGCCGCGCGGGGACAGGTCGCGGAGCGCGGCGACGGGGCGGCCGTCGGCGTCGAACAGCTCTTCGGGACGGTAGGACAGCAGCCAGTCGCGGAGCCGGGCGAGGTGGTCGGGGTTGTCGCGGACGCCCGCCAGCGGGACCTGGTGCGCCCGGAACGTCCCTTCGACGGGGTTTCCGTCGACCTCGCGGGGGCCGGTCCAGCCCTTCGGGGAACGCAGGACGATCATCGGCCACGGCCGGTACGTCTCGTTCCCGTCCTCCCGGGCGGCGCGCTGGATCGCGGCGATGCCGTCCAGGGCCTCGTCCACGGCCGCCGCCATCGCCGCGTGCATCGCGGCGGGGTCGTCGCCGGTGACGAGCAGCGGCCGGTGCCCGTACCCCTCCAGGAGCTTGACCAGGTCGTCCTCGGGGAGCCGGGCGAGGATCGTCGGGTTGGCGATCTTGTAGCCGTTGAGGTGCAGGATCGGCAGGACCGCGCCGTCGCCTCGGGGGTCGAGGAACTTGTTGCCGTGCCAGCTCGCGGCCAGCGGCCCGGTCTCGGCCTCGCCGTCCCCGACGACGCAGGCCACGACCAGGCCGGGGTTGTCGAACGCGGCGCCGTAGGCGTGGGTGAGCGCGTAGCCGAGTTCGCCGCCCTCGTACAGCGAACCGGGCGTCTCGGGCGCGCAGTGGCTCGGGACGCCGCCGGGCGAGGAGAACCGGGCGAACAACCGGGCCATGCCGGTCGCGTCCTGCGGGACGTCGGGATAGACCTCGCTGTAGGTGCCCTCCAGCCAGGCGTTGGCGAGGGCGGCCGGGCCGCCGTGGCCGGGTCCGGTGACGGTGATCATGTCCAGGTCGCGGGCACGGACGGCGCGGTTGAGGTGGACGTGGACGAAGTTGAGGCCGGGGGTGGTGCCCCAGTGGCCGAGGAGGCGCTTCTTGACGTGCTCGGGGCGGAGTTCGTCGCGGAGCAGGGGGTTGTCGCGCAGGTAGATCTGGGCGGCGGACAGGTAGTTCGCGGCCCGCCACCAGGCGTCGAGCTGGCGGAATTCGTCCCTCATGCCCGGCCTCTCCCCACCTGCTCGCCGGGCAATCCCGCGCACTTGCGTCACCTGGGTCACCGGCAGATAGCTTAGGCTTGCCTAACTTTCGCAGATTGGGATGAATCGGGGGATCGGTGGACGAAGCACCGACGGGGGCGCGCGTTCTGCGCGGCGCCCTCCGGGGGCAGTGGCGCGGACTGACGCTCAGCACCGCGCTGTGCTCGGTCCACCAGGTCGGTGAGGCGCTCGTCCCCGTCCTCATCGGCGTCGCCGTCGACCGGGCCATCGGACGCGGCGACGGCCGCGCGCTGCTGGTCTGGCTCGCCGTCCTCGGCGTCGTCTACCTCGGGCTGTCGTGGGGCTTCCGGATCGGCGCGGGGGCGGGCGAGCGGGCCGGTGCCAACGCCGCGCACGAGCTGCGGACGGCCGTCGTCCGGCGCGTCCTCGACCCGCGCGGCGGCGCCGAGAACGGACGGCTGCCCGGTGCGCTCACCGCCATCGCCACCGAGGACGCCCGCCGCGTCGGCGCCGTCCACGTCGCCCTGTTCGCCGGGTTCGCCGCGCTGTTCGGCATCGCCGTCGGCGCGGTCGTGCTGCTGCGGATCTCCGTGCCGCTCGGGCTCGTCGTGCTGCTCGGCGCTCCCCCGCTGCTCGTCCTCGGGCGGCTGCTCGCCAAGCCGCTGGAGAAGCGCAGCGGCGCCGAGCAGGAACGCGTCGCGCGCGCCTCGGCCGTCGCGGTGGACCTCGTCGGCGGGCTGCGGGTGCTCAAGGGCATCGGCGCCGAGGCGGCCGCCGTCGAGCGGTACCGGCGGACGAGCCAGGCGTCGCTGACCGCGACGCTCCGCGCCGCCCGCGCCGAAGCCGGGCAGACCGGCACGGTCCTGGCGCTCACCGGGCTGTTCATCGCGCTCGTCGCCCTCGTCGGCGGACGGCTCGCCGCGTCCGGCGCGATCACCCTCGGGGAGCTGGTCACCGCCGTCGGCCTCGCGCTGCTGCTGCTCGGGCCGCTGTCCACGCTGGCCTGGGTGAACGCCGAACTCGCGCAGGGCCGGGCGTCGGCGGCGCGCATCGCCGCCGTCCTCGCCTCCCCGTACGCGGTCCCGGCGGGCGACCACGCGCTGCCCGGGCGGGTGGCCGGCCGCGTCCGCGTCGCCGCCGACGGGTTCGACTTCGAGGCCGCGCCCGGCGAACTGCTCGGCGTCGTCGCCGCCGACCCCGCCGACGCCGCGCGGCTGCTGCGCCTGCTCGGCCGCGAGACCGACCCCGGGCGCGGCACCGTCGAACTCGACGGCGACCCGCTCACCGGGCTGCACCCCGCCGACGTCCGCACCGCCATCCTCGTCGCCCCGCACGACGCCGACCTGTTCGCGGGCGGCGTCGCGGAGAACGTCGGCGGCGCCGACCCGGCCGCCGCGATGAAGGCCGCCGGAGCCGACGAGATCGCCGCGTCCGCGCACGTCGGTGAAGGCGGCCGGACGCTGTCGGGCGGGCAGCGGCAGCGCGTCGCGCTCGCCCGCGCGCTCGCCGCCGACCCGCCCGTCCTCGTCCTGCACGAGCCCACCACCGCCGTCGACGCCGTCACCGAGGCGCGCGTCGCCGAGGGCGTCCGCGCGCTGCGGCAGGGGCGCACCACGATCCTCGTCACGACGAGCCCGGCGCTGCTCGCCGTCACCGACCGCGTCGTCCTCGTCCAGGACGGCGCCACCTCCGACGCGGGCACCCACGCCGACCTGGCCGCCCGCCACCCCGGCTACCGGACGGCGGTGCTCGCGTGAGCGACCTCCTGCCCACCGCCGACGGGCCCGCGATCCGCGCCGTCCTCGGCGAACTGCTGCGGCCCCACCGCGCCCTGGCGGCCGGGGCGTTCGCGCTGCTGGCCGTCGCGACCGGCGTCGGGCTGGTCACCGCGCCCGCGCTCGGCCGCATCGTGGACATCGTCGCGGACGGACGCCCCGTGGACGCGATCACGCCGGTGATCGTGCTGCTGGCCGTCGTCGCCGTCGCGCAGGGCGCCGCGACCGCCGCCGGGCTCGCGCTCACGTCGCGGCTCGGGGAGACCGTGCTGGCGCGGTTGCGCGAACGGTTCGTGGAACGCGCGCTGCACCTGCCGCTCGCGCAGGTCGAGAAGGCCGGGACGGGCGACCTCACCGCCCGCGTCACCGGCGACGTCTCGCTCATCGCCGAGGCGGTGCGGCGGGCGCTGCCCGAGCTGGTCCGCTCGTCGCTGGCGATCGTGCTGACGCTCGTCGCGCTGGCACTGCTCGACTGGCGGTTCCTGCTCGCCGCGCTGATCGCGCTGCCCGTGCAGCTCTACACCGCGCGGTGGTACGTGCGGCGGGCCGTGCCGCTGTACGCGAAGCAGCGCGTGGCCAACGGCGAGCAGCAACAGCGGCTGCTGGACAGCATCCGGGCGGGCGCGACGATCCGGGCGTTCCGCCTGGAGAACGAGCACAACGGGCGCGTCGCCCGCGCGTCCCGCGCCGTCGTCGACCTCACCATGCGCGGCGTCACGCTCGTCCTGCGGTTCTACATGCGGCTGCACATCGCGGAGTTCGCCGGGCTCGCCGCCGTCCTCACCGCCGGGTTCTTCCTGGTGCGCGGTGGTTCGGCGTCGATCGGCACCGCGACGGCCGCCGCGCTGTACTTCTCCAACCTGTTCGCCCCGATGAACACCGTGCTCGTCCTGCTGGACGACGCGCAGGCCGCCGCTGCGGGCCTCGCCCGGCTCGTCGGCGTCGCGTCGCTGCCCGTCCGCGAACCGCGCCCGCTCGCCGGGCCGGGCGCCGTCGCCGCGACCGGCGTCACGCACGCCTACGTCGCGGGACGGCCCGTCCTGCACGGCGTCGACCTCACGCTGGAGCCCGGGGAGCGCGTCGCGCTCGTCGGCGCGACCGGCGCGGGCAAGACGACCCTGGCGCGCATCGTCGCGGGCGTCCACCCGCCCACCGGCGGCACGGTCGGCAACGGCGGCGCCCACCTGGTCACCCAGGAGGTCCACGTCTTCGCCGGGCCGCTCGCCGACGACCTGCGCCTGGCCCGCCCGGACGCCACCGACGACGAACTGCGCACCGCGCTCGACACCGTCGGCGCGCTCACCTGGGCGCAGGCGCTGCCGGACGGCCTCGCCACCGAGGTCGGCGCGGGCGGGCACCGCCTCACCGGCGCGCAGTCCCAGCAGCTCGCGCTGGCCCGGCTCGTGCTGGCCGACCCGCACGTCATCGTCCTGGACGAGGCCACCGCCGAGGCGGGCAGCACCGGCGCCCGCACGCTGGAGCGCTCCGCCGCCGCCGCGACGCGGGACCGCACGGCGCTGATCGTCGCGCACCGCCTCACCCAGGCGGCGTCGGCCGACCGCGTCGTGGTGATGGAGTCCGGCCACGTCGTCGAGACCGGCACGCACGACGAACTGCGCGCCGCGAACGGCCGGTACGCCGCGCTCTGGGCGGCCTGGTCGGGCAGCCGCTAGGGGACGCGGGCGACGCCGCACCACATGGAGACGTCGCGTTCGTCGGGACGGTCCTCGGCGGGCTCGTCCGGACGCCAGTCGATGACGTTGACGATGCCGGGCGGCAGCAGCTCCAGGCCGTCGAAGAAGCGGGCGAACTCGGCGCGGTCGCGGGTCTGGAACGGGATGCCGCTGCGGACGTTGGCCTCGTGCGCCTCGGCGCGCCCGGCCGCGTCCAGGTGCTCGTCGGTGGCGTGCGTCATGACCAGGTGGCTGCCGGACGGCAGGATCTCGCGCAGCGTCGTGACGATGCCGTAGGGGTCCTGGTCGTTGGTCACGAAGTGCATCGTCGCCACGAGCATCAGCGCGATCGGCCGCGTCATGTCGAGGGTGCGCAGCAGGTCGGGGTGCTCGATGATCGAGCGCGGGTTCCGGACGTCGGCGTCGAGGTAGGCGGTGGCGCCCTCGGGGACGCTGGTCAGCAGCGCCCGCGCGTGCACGAGCACGATGGGGTCGTTGTCAACGTAGACGATCCGGCTCTGCGGCGCGATGGCCTGCGCCACCTCGTGCACGTTCCCGGCGGACGGCAGCCCGGTGCCGATGTCGAGGAACTGCCGGACGCCAGCCTCGGCGGTCAGGTGGGTGACGGCCCGCCGCAGGAACTTGCGGTTCTCGACGGCGGCCAGCCGGACGGTCGAGAACCCGGTCGCGACCTGCTCGGCCGACTCGCGATCCGCGCGGAAGTTGTCCTTGCCGCCCAGCCAGTAGTTGTACCGGCGCGCGGGATGGGCCTTCGTCGGGTCGATCCCTCTGGGGGCGTGCTCGTTCTCCACCGCAACCTCGGCTCTCGTTCGCGACCGTGGCCGCCGACCGTAAAGCCCATTCTGCACCGCCCCTACGGTCTGTGGCACATCAGCCCGGCATGTCACACAAATAACAAGAATCGGTGGCAGAGCACACATCCGACGCGTCATGATCGGGGTCGCGGCGACGACCACACTCTCCGGGAGGCGGGCATGGCCCTGCGTTACAGCCCGTTCGATCACACGATCCAGAACGACCCCTATCCCACGTACCGGCGGCTCCGCGAGGAGGCCCCGGTCTACCGCAACGACGAGGACGACTTCTGGGCGCTCTCCCGGCACGCCGACGTGCTGGCCGCGCTGCGCGACCCGAGCCGCTACTCGTCCCGCAACGGGCTGCGGCTGGAGCCCGCGTTCTGGGGGCCGGACGCCGAGAAGTTCTTCTCCTTCGTCGCGATGGACCCGCCCAAGCACACCCGGATGCGCGGCCTGGTCTCCCGCGCGTTCACCCAGCGCCGCGTCCAGGCCCTCGAACCGCGCATCCGCGAGATCGCGCTGGACTGCCTGCGTCCCGCGCTGGACGGCGGCGAGTTCGACCTGATGACCGACTTCGCCGGGCGCTTCCCCACCGACGTGATCTCCGAGCTGGTCGGCGTCCCGGAGGCCGACCGCGCGCACGTCCGCGACCTCGGCATGGCGATCATGTACCACGACGACGAGGCCACCGACCTGCCGCCCGAGGCCCTGGCCGCGATCGGCGCGCTCGTCGGCTACTACACCGAGCTGACGATCGAGCGCGCCAAGGTCCGCCGCGACGACCTGCTGTCCGGCCTGCTCGACGCCGCCGAGGGCGAGGACCGGCTGACGCCCGAGGAGATCGTCGGGGTGCTGATCCTGCTCGTCGGCGCCGGGATCGAGACGACGATGCTGCTGCTCGGCAACGCCTGGCACGCCGCGCACACCCACCCCGACCAGAAGGCCAAGGCCCTCGGCGGCGGGATCGACGCCTGGGTCGAGGAGGCGCTGCGCTACGACCCGCCGTCGCAGGCCATCGCCCGCACCACCGACGCCGACGTCGAGCTGCACGGCGTCACGATCCCCAAGGACGCCCGCGTCCTGCTGCTCACCGGCGCCGCCAACCGCGACCCCGGCGTCTTCACCGACCCCGACGCGTTCGACCTCGGCCGCGACACCTCGGCGTCGCTGGCGTTCGGCAACGGCCGCCACCACTGCCTCGGCATGAACCTCGGCCGGCTGGAGGCGCGGATCGCGCTCGGTGAGCTGGCCGCGGTCATCGCGGACTACGAGATCGACGACGATCGCGCGACGCGCGTCCACTCCTCCAACGACCGCGGCTTCGCCTCCCTGCCGACCCGCGTGACGTTGCGTTAGCCCTGGTCGGACGGGGTGCGGGCCCGCGCCCCCGCACCGCGCCGATCCTCCCTTGACTGTGGCCTCGTACTGCTGTGCGAGGTCACAGTCTTGCGCTGCCCGGACGTGACCTGGGTTACCGTGGCCCTCATCAGGAAAAGGTTACTTGTGGGTAATCTACTGGCCGGTACAGGGAGGCGATCGTGCGTGAGCCGTCCACCGAGGTCCCCTGGGGGACGATCCCCGCGGACCTGATCGAGCCGGTGCGTCCGCACGTCGAGGAGATCGCGCGCGAGATGGTCGAGTGGATTCAGCAGCGAATCCCCGAATACGCCCGCCCCATCGACAGCAACTACGGCCAGAAGATGTGGACGGCCGTGCTGCGCGCCGTCTCCGACTTCCTCACCGTCGTGTCCAGCCCCGGCGCGTCCTGGAAGCCGCTGCACGAGATCTACGCCGAGATCGGCGAGTACGAGGCCCGCAAGGGCCGCAGCCTGGAGAGCCTCCAGACCGCCATGCGGCTGTGCGGGCAGGTCGCCGCCCGCCGGTTCGCCAAGGAGACGCGGCGGCTCGGATGGCCGCCCGAGATGCTCGGCCAGCTCACCGAATCCCTGTTCGCCTACCTGGACGCCATCTCCGAGGCCGCCGCCGAAGGCTACGCGGGCGCCCGCGAACGCCCCGAGGACCAGCGCGTCCGGCTGCGCGCGCGGCTGCACGGCATGCTGACCGGCGAGGGACTGGTCGACCGCGTCGCGATCACCAACCTGGCACGGTCCGCCGGATGGACGACCCCCGCCACCATCGCCGTCGTCGCCGTCCACCGCGCGCCCGACGCCACGCCCCCGATGCTGCCGCCGCACGTCCTCACCGACTGGACGAGCCCGGCGCCCTCGCTCGTCGTCCCCGACCCGGACGGCCCCGGCGGCGGGCGCCTCCTGGCGGGCCTGCGCGGCTTCACCGCCGCCGTCGGGCCCACCGTCGACCTGTCGCGCGGCTCGGTGTCGCTGCACTGGGCGCGGCGCGCGCTGGAGCTGGCCGACGCCGGGCGGCTGCCCACGGCGGACGGCGTCGTCCGCGCCGTGGACCACCTGCCGACCCTGGTGGCGTCCGCCGGGCTCGACCTGCTGGAGGCCGCGCTGCCGCAGCGCCTCGCGCCGCTGATGGAGCTGACGCCGAGCCGCCGCGAACGGATGATCCCCACGCTGCTCGCCTACCTGGAGACCGGCCGCAACGCCGCGGCGGCGGCGCAGCGCCTCCAGGTGCACAAGCAGACCGTCCGCTACCGGCTGGCGCACCTGGAGGAGATCCTCACCCAGGACCTGTCCAACCCGGACCGCTACCTGGAGCTGATGCTCCTCCTGCACACCTGGCGCCACCTGCTCCAGGACGCCGACGACGCCTAACGCTCGTGCTTGCCCTCGTCCTCGCGGGCGTAGGCGAGCAGCAGGACGGACCGGGCCGCGTCGGTCCAGCGGTCGATCGCCGCCCGCGACAGGGTGCCGCCCGAGGGCGGCAGCCACGACACGAGCCCGGTGATCGCCGGGTCGAGGTGGTGGGTGGCGGTCTGCCGGACCGCGACGCCCGGCTCGTCCATGCCCCCGGCGAACCGGCCCGCCATCCTGCCCGGGGCCGCCGACATCTCATGGGCCGCGTTGTTCGACATGCCCGGCACGCTAACGAGCCCGCGTCCGGCGCGCCCGGCTCGCACCGACCCTTTGCCACCACCCGACCCAAAGAATTCCCGCAGGACGAGTACCACCAAAACCGTCGCGGTGGGGCGGTGGGGTGGATATCGTGCTTCGCGGTCTAGGGGGGTCGTGTGCGGCGGGTCATCGCGCTGGTGTTGGTCGGGGTGCTCGCCGTCGGCGGGTGCAAGGCTTCGGGGAATCCGTCGTCGCCGGGCGGGGGCGACCCGAAGAAGGCCGCGCCCGCCGTGACGATCGCGCCCGCGAACGGCGCCGCGTCGGCCCGTCCCGACCGGGGCGTCACGGTGCGGGCGGAGCGGGCCGAACTGACGAACGTCGCCGTCACGCTCGGCGGCAGGCCGGTGCCCGGCGCGCTGTCGGCCGACAAGCGGACCTGGCGCACCACCTGGACCCTCCAGCCCGGCCGCCGGTACAACGTCACCGCCACCGCCGGCGGCGTGACGGCCACCAGCGCCTTCCGCACCTCGCGCGCCCTCGCCGCCACGAAGATCGTGAACATGGTGCCGCAGCCCGGCGAGACCGTCGGCGTCGGGATGCCGGTGTTCGTCCAGTTCAACAAGGAGGTCCCCACCGGGGCGCGGGCCGCGATCGAACGCGGCCTGGAGGTGCGCTCGGAGAAGCCGACCGAGGGCGCCTGGCGCTGGCTGTCGGCGGGTGAGTCGTTCAACGGCCTGCCGTCGGTGGTGTTCCGGCCGCGCAAGCCGTGGAAGCCGAACCAGAAGGTCACCGTCACCGCGCACTACGGCGGCGTCCGCATCGGCGACGCCGTCTTCGGCGAGAAGGACGCCACCCGCGCCTTCCGCGTCGGCGACGCCCACACCGTCACGATCAGCTCCACCAAGCACCGCGCCGTCGCCAAGGAGAACGGCCGCGTCGTGAAGACCTGGCCGGTCAGCCTCGGCTCCGGCGGCGACGTGTGGGCCGACGGCGTCGACCACCAGCTCACCACCAGCGGCGTCCACCTGACGATGAACAAGGTCCGCGTGGAACGGATGCGGCCGCCCGGCAAGAAGAAGGGCGACCCCGGCTGGTACGACGAGATGATCCCCTGGGCGTACCGGATCTCCAACAGCGGCGAGTACATCCACCAGAACATGTCCGGCCCGGCGTGCATGGGCCGCCGCAACTGCTCGCACGGCTGCGTCCGCTCGCCCGAGAGCGCCGCCAAGTGGTTCTTCCACTGGGCCCACCCCGGCGACTTCGTGACGATCACCGGCACCGCCCGCAAGCTGGACTGGACGAACGGCTGGGGCTACTGGCAGCTCCCGTTCGACCGCTGGACGTCCGGCGGCGCGCTCGGCAAGCCCGTCACCTCCGCGCCCTTGTCCTGATCTGCTGCTCTTTTGCCGTACGGCAACCTCGATGGGGTCTTAGCGGCCCCGCCCGGCGGCGAAGACATCTACCGAGACCACCGCCAACACGCCATCTCACCCCGGCTCGGATGATCGAGGCGTGCGCGCGGAAAACGGACGTCCCTCGGAGGTGGCGATGAACGTGCGGGAGTTCCCCGGGCGCGGAACGGCGCTGGACATCGGCAGCCACACCCTCCGGATGCACGTCGCCGGACGCGGCATCGTCGCCAGCGAACCGACGGCGCTCGCCCGCTGCCGCCGCACCGGCCGCACCCTCGCGATCGGCGCGCCCGCGCTGGAGATGGCCGGGACGCGCGGCGACGTCGAACTCGTCCGTCCCGTCCGCGCCGGGGTGCCGAGCGACAGCGACGACGTCGAGACGCTCGTCCGGCGGCTGCTGCGCGCCCACCACCGCGCCCACTACCTCGCGCGCCCCCACATGGCCGTCACCGCGCCCAGCGTGCAGACGCCGCTCCAGCGCCGCACCATCGAGGAGGTCGCCTTCCGCACCGGCGCCCGGAAGGTCACCGTCGTTCCCAAACCGCTCGCCGCCGCGATCGGCGCCGGGCTCGATTTCGACACCGACATCGTCGTCGTGGCCGACATCGGCGCCCACGTCACCGACGTCGGGATCGTGGCGTTCGGCGGGCTGGTCAGCTCGGTGACGGCCCCCGTCGGCGGCGCGGCCTTCGACCACGCCATCGCCTCCTGGCTGCGCGACGAACGCGGCCTGCTCATCGGTGACCTCGTCGCCGAGACCGCCAAGCTGGCCGCCGCCGAGCTGGAACCGCGCGGCCGGCGCCGCCGCCGCCAGGCGCTCGTGCACGGCAAGGACGTCCGCACCGGGCTGCCGCGCGGCGAGGTCGTCACCACACCGGAACTGGAACGCGCCATCCAGGCGCCCCTCCAGGCGATCATCGACGTCGTGCAGCGGGGCCTGGCCGAATGCCCGCCCGACATGGCGGGCGACCTGGTCACCAGCGGCCTCACCCTCACCGGCGCGGGCGCCCGGCTGCCCGGCCTCGACCGGCGGCTGCGCCGCGAGACCGGGGTGCAGTGCAACGTCGCCGGCAACGCGCCCGACGCCGCCGTCGAGGGCGCGGCGGCGCTGCTCGCGCTGCCCCGCTCGTCCGTCCCGCACGAGAGCGGCGCCCGCGAATGGGGGCTGCTGTCGATGCCCCGCCAGCTCTGGCCCGCCCGATCCTGAGAAGGAGTCCGATGAGCGACCTCATCGCCGTCGCCTATCCCGACCTCGCCACCGCCGAACAGGCCCGCGACAAGCTCGCGGACCTCCAGCGCCGCCACCTGATCAAACTGGAGGACCTCGTCGTCGTCGAACGGCGGCAGGACGGGAACATCAAGCTGCACCAGTCGACCAAGCTCGTCGCGGGCGGCGCGCTCGGCGGCGCCGCGTGGGGCGGCCTGATCGGGCTGATCTTCCTCAACCCGCTGCTCGGCATGGCGATCGGCGGCGCCACCGGCGCGGCCGTCGGCGCCGCCACCGACCTCGGCGTCAACGACGACTTCATGCGCGACCTCGGCCAGGGCCTCAGCCCGGGCGCGTCGGCGGTGTTCGTCCTCGTCGACTCGTTCACGCCCGACAAGGTCGTGCCCGAGCTGGCCCCGCTCGGCGGGCAGCTCATCAGCACGTCACTGTCGGACTCGGCCGAGGAACGGCTGCGCGAGGCCGTCGCGGCGGCGCGGCGCGAGCCGTCCTAGCCGTCGCGTTCCGCGACCCGTTCGTGCAGCTTCGTGCGGATCTCGTCGGGCGTGTAGGCACGGCGTTTCCGCTCGGACCGGGCGATCACCGCGCCGGTAGCCGCGACACCGACGAATCCGGCGATACCCAGGGCTTTCCACCATCGCATGTCGCTACGGTAACGGGTATGCCCGCCACAAGCGTGACTCTGGACGAGGCCGTCGAGCTGACCCGCACCGGCGACCTCTGGCTCTTCCGCGGCCGCACCCGCGCCGACCGCGCCATCCAGACGCTCACCAACAGCCCCGTCAACCACGTCGGCATGGCCATCGTCCCCGACGACCTGCCGCCGCTGATGTGGCACGCCGAACTCGGCCGCTCACTGCGCGACGCCTGGACCGGCGGCCACCACCGCGGCGCCCAGTTGCACGACCTGCGCGACGCCGTCCGCACCTGGTGCGACCGCTACGACCAGCGCGCCTGGCTGCGCCAGCTCGAACCGCCCGCCGACCGCGCCATGGAGGACGCCGCGCTGCGCACCGTCGCCCGGCTGGACGGCACGCCGTTCCCCACCTCGACCCGGCTGCTGTCGCGCTGGCTGCGCGCCCGCGTCCCGATCCGCCGCCCCGAGGAACGCGACCCGAACCTGGAGACGGCGTTCTGCGCGGAGATCGTCGCCTCCACCTACCAGGACATGGGCCTGCTGCCCCGCGACCGCCGCCCCGACTGGTTCGACCCGGGCCGCTTCTGGAGCGGCGACGACCTCGACCTGCGCGACGGCGCCGCCCTCGGCGGCGAGATCCCCGTCGTCGGCTGAGGTCACCACTCCGACAGCACGAACCCCTGGATCGCCAGCGCGGTGACCGCCTGCGCCGCCAGGAGCAGCCGGGCCGGGGGCCGGTGCAGCACCGCGAGCGGGACCATCCAGAGCGCGAAGGGCAGCCAGATGCGCTCGACCTCGCCCCGGGTGACGCCCGACAGGTCGAGGGCGAGGGTGCCGACGAGCGCGGCGGCGGCGAGCCAGACCAGCGGGCTGCGGCGGTGCCGCCGGGTCTCGGGGAGGGCCATGGCCGTCGCCGGGCCGGTGAGCAGCGCCAGGACGGCGACGTTCGCCACGGCGAAGTAGGCGTAGGTGCGCTGCGCGGAGCCCCGGCTGATCAGGTACGTCTCGTGGGTGGCCGCCACCCCGTCGAACCACCAGAAACCGGCGGCGGTGAAGGCCGCCGGGACGACCACCAGGCCGCACACCAGCGCCGCCCACACCGGCCAGGCCGGACGGCGGACGATCAGGACGACCAGCGGCACGGCGAACAGCGGCAGCAGCCCGTAGCTCAGATACGGCAGCGAGCCCAGCAGCAGCCCCGACGCCACGGCCCACGGCCACGCCGCGCGGCTCCGCGTCGCGAGGGCGAGGAACGCCGTGCCCCAGGCGCCGACGCCGAGGAAGAACGCGTCCATCGACGTCGCGACCCAGACCGCCAGCGGTGCCAGGACCAGGAACGGCAGCGCCCGGCGGGCCACGGACTCGTCCGTCAGGACCCGGAGCGTCAGCGCCACCGCCGGGACGGCCGACGCCCCGGCGCCGATCACCAGGGCCGCCGACCAGCCGGTGCCGTGCAGGCCGACCGCGTCCAGCGCCCACACGACGAGCGTCGGCAGCGGCGGATGCCCGCGCACGTGGGTCGTGTAGGCGTAGAGGCGGTCGGCGAAGGTGCGGACCCACAGGCCCGGGTCGGCGTCGACGGCGCCGATCGCGGCCGGGTACTCGGTGGGCGCCTCCAGCGGGCGGGTCAGCGAGCCGGGCCCGTCCGCGACGGCGAGCACGACGGCCCAGCCCGCCGCGAGCGCCCAGCTCGCGGGGAGCAGCCACCGCCACGGCAGCCGCGCGGCCAGCGGCGGCAGCGCCGCGACGGCGACGGCCGCGCCCGCCACCGCCGGGACGATCCACGCCGACGGGAGCTGCGGATGGGCGTGCAGCGGCGGCAGCGCGTCCTCGGTCTCGATTCCCGCGCGCCGCAGCACGTCCCCGACGACGAAGGCGCCCGCGACGAGCAGCGCCCACAGCGCGAGCGGAACCCAGCGCCTCACCGCGCCCGCCGCATCCGCACCAGCGACGCCGTCACGATCATCACCGCGAGCACGACCACCAGGTTCCGCCCGTAATCTTGCGGCAGAATCGACGGATTGTCCGGCCGCTCCCCCAGCCGCAGCACCATCGGCAGCGCGATCAGGGTCACCACCAGGCACGCCGCCGCCGTCGCCCGCAGCCACGGCCACCGGCTCAGCAGCGTCCCCGCCGCCAGCGCGAGCGGCAGCGCCACGAGGTCGTGCGCGATCACCATCCCGGCGAACCACACCAGCCATCCCAGCGGCTCCGATTCCCGGACGATCCCCAGCAGCCCGTACAGGATCGCCGCCGCGCCCACCGCGTACCCGACCTTGATCACGTCACGACCAGCTCCCCGACCCACTTGGTCTGCATGACGCCGGGCCGGTTCGGCGCGACGAGCCGCAGCGGCGCGCCGTGGTCGGCGTCCAGCGGGGCGCCGTTGACGCCGAGTGCCAGCAGCGTCAGCGGATCGCGCGCGTGCGGCGCGTCCAGCCACGACCGCCGGTAGACCCCGGTCCGTTCCAGCGACTCGACGCGCACCCGCGCGTCCGGCGCCGCCCCGGCCAGGTCCAGCAGGTCGCGGACGCGGACGCCCGTCCAGGTCGCGGACGCGCTCCACCCCTCGACGCACGCGATCGGCAGCCGCTCGGTGCGCTGCGGCAGCGCGCGCAGGTCGGCGCGCGACAGCACCAGCGGGCGCGCGACGCGTCCGGTCACGCGGAGGCGCCACCCGTCGTCGTTCGCCAGCGCGGTGGTGCCCGCCGCGTACGCGCTGCGGTTCACCGGCAGCTCCTGCGGCCCGGTCCGGGGCAGGCGCGGGGCCAGCAGCGCGAGCCGGGCCAGCGGACGCAGCGTCTCCCCCACCGTCGTCAGCACCACGACCCCGCTCGTCGCCCCCACCGCGAGCAGGAACCGGCGCCGGGGCACCGCGTCGTCCGGCTTCGTCATCATCGCGTGCGCGACCTTGCGGCGCTGGTTCAGCGCGTGGACGAGCACCGCCCCGGCGAGAATCCACGCCGTCCAGTAGTGCGCGACGGTGAAGAAGAACGGGAACGGATACCAGTACGCGATGTTGAACAGCCCGGTGACGACCTGGAACAGCGCCGCCGGCACCAGCAGCCCGACGACCGCGCGCTCCACCGCGTCCCCGGCGCCCAGGAACGGCGGCCACCGGAACAGCCGGGGGTAGACGGTCCACAGCTTGGCCAGCAGCAGCGGGATGATCGCCAGCCCGCCGATGACGTGCACGCCCTGCGTCACCCGGTACAGGTTCACCGGCCGCGACGGCCACGCCGCCCACGCGGGCGCGTTCTGCATGAAGTGGCTGACCAGGCCGGTGAGGAACACCGCGCCCAGGCTCGCCCCGAGCGCCACGCCCAGCCACGCGGCCAGCCGCTCGTCGTGCAGCGGGCTCATTCGAGGACGGCGAACCATCGCCCCGCCTCCTCCCACACGTCGGTCTCGGCGAACCCCGCGACCGACGCGTACGCGACGATGTCGGCCGCCGACACGTGCGCCCAGGGGAACCATTCGCCGATCGCGCCGGGACGCCGCAGCCGCAGCCGCTCCACCCGGGACGCCAGCCCCGGCTCCGCCAGCTCGGCCAGCACCCGACCGCTCGGCGCCAGCCGCCGCGCGCGCCGCAGCAGCGCCACCGGGTCGCCGCCGATGCCGATGTTGCCGTCCGCGAGCAGCACCGTCCCCCAGTCGCCCTCGCCGGGCAGCGGCCCGAACACGTCCCGGCACAGCGCCGGTCCGCCCGCCGCGACGGTCAGCGCGATGGCCGACGCCGCGACGTCGATGCCGAGCGCCAGCACGCCGCGCTCCGTCAGCGCCACGGTCAGGCGGCCGGGGCCCGAGCCGACGTCCAGAACCGGTCCCCGCGCGCGATCGAGCAGGCCCCGGTCGCCGGGCCGCAGCGTCCGCCACGTCTCGACCGGCAGCGGACGGCGGTGCCCGGCGGCGTCCTCGATCTCGACGCCGCCCGCGCCGTCGAGCGCCCGCGCGTACAGCGGCCCGATCACGGGACGTTCCGGACGGCCGCCGCGAACCGCCCGCCGGGCGCCTGCGCGGCGACGGCGGCGGCATCGGCGGCGGTGTCGACGTCGCGCAGCGTGGGCAGCACCGCGACGCTGCGCCCGCGCAGCCGGTCGAGCTGGACGCGGCCGGTGTCGGGACGCGACATCGGGACGCCGCGCACCACGTCCCCGTCGGGCTCGCGCAGGCCGAGCAGCCAGAAGCCGCCGTCGGCGGCGGGGCCGAACACGGCATCGTGGCCGGTGAGCGCGTGCAGGGCGTCGAGGAGATGGCCCGGGGTGACCTGCGGGGTGTCCATGCCGATGAGGACGACGGGACCGTCCGGGCAGCTCTCGAAGGCGTGCGCGATGCGCTCGTCCAGCCCGCCGGTCCGCTGCGCGACGACGTCCACCCCCGGCGGCAGCCACGGCCCGGGTCGTCCGCGCAGCACCACGACGCGGTGGGCGGCCGGGGTACCCACGACGGCGGCGAGCGTGTCGGCCAGCGACGCGGCGGCCAGCGCGGCGGCCTGCTCCGGCGAGTACGGCGGCGTCAGCCGCGTCTTGACCTGCCCCGGCACCGGCTCCTTCGCGATCACCGCGAGCGTTCCGGCCGTCATCGGGCGACCTGAGCGAGAACGCGCCGCATGTCACGGACCGCCCGGACCGTGCCGCCGAGGGTGCCCGTCACCTTGGAGTCGCCGGTGCGCGGATAGTACGGAACGTCCAGCTCGGCGATCCGCCAGCCGTGCTCGGCCGCCCGCACGACCATCTCCAGCGGGTAGCCGAACCGCCGGTCGGTCAGCCCGAGGCCGAGCACGTCCCCGCGCCGGGCCGCGCGCATCGGGCCGAGGTCGCGCAGCCGCGTGCCCGCCCGCCGGTTGAGCTGCCGGGCCAGCACGGCGTTGCCGAGCCGGGCGTGCGGCGGCCAGGCGCCGCGCCCACGCGGACGGCGGCGGCCCAGCACCAGATCGGCGCCGTCCAGCGCGGCGACGAGCCGGGGCAGGTCGCGCGGGTCGAGCGAGGCGTCGGCGTCCAGCACGCAGACGACATCGGCGGTA
Organism: Actinomadura flavalba DSM 45200; assembly: GCF_000374305.1. Classification (GTDB taxonomy): domain Bacteria; phylum Actinomycetota; class Actinomycetes; order Streptosporangiales; family Streptosporangiaceae; genus Spirillospora; species Spirillospora flavalba. Next base: position 1,023,186 of record NZ_KB894093.1, read on the forward strand.
GCGGCGGAAAGCCCGTGGTGGCAGGCTTCACCGAACCCGCGCCGGGGCGCGTGCACGACCAGCGCGCCGTGCGCGGCGGCCACCTCCGCCGACCCGTCGGTGGAACCGTTGTCGACCACGATGGGCCGGTAGCCGTCGGGCATCCGCGTCAGCACCCAGGGCAGCGCGGCGGCCTCGTCCAGACACGGCAGGATCACGTCGGCGCCCACCTCAGCCGCCCACCGCGAACGCCGCCACGCCCTCGCCGAACGGCACCCGCGCCGCGAAGCCCAGCTCGTCGCGCGCCCGGCCGGGCGCGGCGACGATGTGCCGGACGTCGCCCAGCCGGAACCGCCCGGTGACGACCGGTTCGGGACCGCCGTACGCGTCGGCCATCGCCCCGGCCATCTCCCCGATGGTGCGCGGCGTGCCGCTCGCGACGTTGTAGGCGCGCAGCGTGCCCGCGTCCGGCGGGTTCTCCAGTGCCAGCAGGTTCGCGCGGGCGACGTCGCGCACGTGCACGAAGTCGCGGCGCTGCGCGCCGTCCTCGAACACCAGCGGCGGCTCGCCGCGCTCCAGCCGCGACCGGAACAGCGCCGCGACGCCCGCGTAGGGCGTGTCCCGGGGCATCCGGGGCCCGTAGACGTTGTGGTAGCGCAGCGCGGCCACCGACCCCTCCGTCATCCGCGCCCACGACGCCGCCAGGTGCTCCTGCGCCGTCTTGCTGTCGGCGTAGGCGTTGCGGGGGTCGAGGCGGGCGTCCTCGGTGACGGTGCCGGGCAGCAGCGCCGCGCCGCAGCGCGGGCACGGCGGCTCGAACCGGCCCGCCCGCAGCGCCTCCCCGGCGCGCGGGCCCGGCGCCACGGCGCCGTGCTCGGCGCACCGGTAGGCGCCCTCGCCGTACACGACCATCGACGACGCCAGCACGAGCGCGGCGACGCCCGCCCGCGCCATCTCGGCGAGCAGCACGGCGGTGCCCTGCACGTTGTGCGAGGTGTAGTCGGGCAGGTCGGACACGTCCACGCCGAGCCCGACCTTGGCCGCCTGGTGGCACACGGCGTCCACGCCGCGCAGCGCGCGGGCGACGTCGCCCGCGTCGCGGACGTCCTGTCCGGTGCGCAGGTCGAACGGCCGGACGTCGTGGCCGGCCGCGTCCAGCGCCTCGGCGACGGCGCCGCCGATGAAGCCCGACGCGCCGGTGAGCAGCACTCGCATGCAGGTGACGCTAGGCGTCCCAGGAACGGTTTCGGCCCACCTCACCGGAACCGTTCGGACTCCGTAAGAAGTCTTTGCCCGCGCCCCCGAGGGTCGTCCGGCGGTACGGTGACCGGGTGGGTTCCGACGCGTCCGTCCTCTTCCGCGAGTTCCTCCGCGATCCTGTGCGCGTGGGCGCGATCGCGCCCAGTGGGCGACTTCTCACCGACGTGCTCGCGCGGGTCGTCCCCCGCGACGGCGTCGTCGTCGAACTCGGCCCCGGCACCGGCGCCGTCACCGCCGCGATCCGCCGCCGGGCGCCGCTGCGCCAGCTCGCCGCCGAGGTGAACCCCCGGCTCGCCGGGCTCGTCGCCGGCCGGTGGCCGGACGTCGAGGTCGCGTGCGTCGACGCCGCCGACCTCGGGCACGTCCTCGCCGGACGGGGCGTCGGGCCCGTCGACGCGGTCGTCAGCAGCCTGCCGTGGGCGGTGCTGCCCGCCGACCGGCAGCGCGCCATCCTGAGCCTGGTCCGCGACGCCCTCACCGACGACGGCTGCTTCACCACCTACGCCTATGTCCACGCACTCTGGGCACCTCCGGCGCGGCGCCTCGCGTCGGCTCTTTCCGCCTCATTCGCCTCGGTGTCCGTCAGTCCGGTCATCTGGGCCAACCTGCCCCCGGCCATCGTCTACCGGGCGAGACGCCCGCGCCGGGACGTCACGGCGTAGTGCGCTCCGCCAGCGCCTCCCGCACCACCTTGTGCCGGAACTCGTACACCGCGCCCACCTGCCGCAGCGCGCCGCGCCGGTGCGCCTCCTCCAGGAACGCCAGCGTCCGCCACGGCAGCCGCCCGCGCGGCACCAGGAGCAGCCGCGCGAACGTGTAGTGCATCCATCCGATGACGCCCGCGTTGTCCACCCGGAACGCCGCCAGCCAGACCGGCCCGTACAGGAACGCGCCCGACAGTCCGCAGAAGAGGCCGAAGACCGCCCCGTAGAGCACGTCCACCGCGAAACCGACCACGGCGCCCGTCGTCAGGCCGTAGGTGAGACCGAACGTCACCGCGACCCAGACGTCCTGGTGCAGCAGCCGCCGGGGCGTCACCGGACGGACCGTCGCGTCGGGCTTCGCCCACAGGTAGACGAAGCCGATCGGCACCCCGAGGACGAGCCCGGCGGGCACGCCGAACGCCAGCCCCTCCCGGATGCTGCACACCACGACCGCGACCGCGCCGACGACCATCGCCCCCGCCAGCGGCGCCACCGGCGAGCGCAGGTCGCCCAGGTACAGCGCCGACGGCGGCGGCAGCGTCCGCGCCGCCGCCACGGCCATCACCAGCGCGAACGCCGCGCCGATGACCACGCCCGCGAGCGTGCCCCACAGCAGCGCGAAGCCCAGGCCGATCGCCGGGCCGACCGTGACGGCGCCGAAGACGGCCGACAGCACCCGGTCCGGCGTCCGGACGTAACGGGACAGTTCCCACCAGCGGATCGTCCCGTCGGCGGGCAGCCCCGCCGCCAGGTACCGCAGCCAGCGTTCGGCGTCGCGCCCCTCCCAGCCGCGCCGCCGCTCGTCCAGCGGCAGCGTCCCGAACAGCGCGGGGACCAGCGCTCCGGCGAGATGGCGCTCGATCGCCTCGGTCGTCGGGAACTGGGCGGTACGGAGCAGATCGCGGGGGTCGCGGGCGGGATGGCGGTAGACGTCCCGGGCCAGCGCCGCCATCAGCGGCGTCCGCAGCGTCCGCGCGAGCCGTCCGCCCGGACGCCGCCGCACGCGGTCCAGCACCTGCACCCAGCGGGCGGCCTGCTCGGGTGTGCAGCCGTGCGCGAAGAAGTCGGGGTCCAGGTCGGCCACCGCGAGGGGTTCGATCGTGGCGTGCGCCGCGCCCGCGACCGTGATGCCGCCCGCGCGCTGCGCCGCGTCGTAGTCGTCCTCGCGGCAGGTGAGGACGAGGTCGGTGAGCCCGGCGCGGCCGATCTCCCGGAGCGCGCGGACGCGCAGGTCGGCCCGGATCTCGTCCAGGCCGTCCAGCACGAACAGCAGCGCGCCCGGCGCGCGGACGAGCCGTTCCGGCATGTCCTTGCCCATCGCGTCCCGGCCGCGCAGGAACGGGTAGTCCTCCGCGAGCCGCCGGGCCAGCCACGTCCGGAGGCCGTTCAGTTCCGGGTTCCACGACGCCAGCGACACGTACACCGGCGCGATGTCCCCGGCCGTCCGCAGTTCGGCCACCCCGCGCGTCAGCAGCACCGCCAGCGCCGACTTCCCGCTGCCCGCCCCGCCGACGACGACCAGCCGCCGCGCGCCCGTCGCCCGGTACGCGTCGAGGACCTGCACGGGACCGTTCAGCTCCCGGACCTGCGGCGGCCCCGGGTTCGCGGCGGCGTTCCGGACCGACCAGCGCAGCGTCAGCAGCCGGTCGTTGTCGCCCAGGCTGCGGGTGATCGACTCCTCGTGCCACTGGTCGCGGACGGCGGCGGCCAGCTCCTCGACGGCCGCCGCGAGCCCGTCGGCGGAACCGGGCGGCGCGGGCAGCGCGCGGCGGCTCAGCAGCGCGGCCCAGACGGCGACGCCCAGCGACAGCAGCCCGGACGTCGCACCGACCAGGCTGGCGATCTTGTCGGCGTCGTCCAGCCCGGGCAGCGGGACGACGAACAGGACCGACGCGACGATCACCACGACAGCGGAGACGAGTATCCAGACGAGCACCCACCGACGCATACGTCCATCATTCGTGCTGCCGCCGCTCGTCCGCCACAGACAGCCGTGATCAGCCCGGAACCGGCCACGCACCTCGCTTCCCGCACGTCACCGGATAGGGTCGACGTACCGTGCGCCGTCCCCCGTCCGGCGCATACCGCCGGGGGGGGAGGCCGTCCCATCACCGCGCTCCTGGACCAGCTCGCCGCCCTCCCGCTGCCGTGGCTGCTCGCCGCTCTCGCGCTCCTCCTGGCCGCCGAGTCGGGCCTGCTCGCCGGGCTCCTGCTGCCCGGCGCCGCCACCGCCCTGACGGCGGGCTTCGTCACGCACCCGGCGCACGGCGGCCGTCCGCTCGTCGCGGTATGCGTCACGGTCGTCGCCGCCACCGCCGCCGGTGCCCACTGGGGCTACCTGCGCGGCACCCGCACCGGGCCGCTGACGGCGTTCGTCCGGCGCCGCCTCGGCCTCCGCCACGCGCGCGCCCTCGCCTACACGCGCTCCCACCCGGGCCGCACGATCTTCACCGGCCACTGCACCGGCGGCCTGCGTACGCTGCTCCCCCGGCTGGCCGCCGAGGCGGGCGTCCCCTACCGCCGCTTCGCCCTCGTCAACGCGGCCGGCGCGGTCACCTGGGGCGCCGGTCTCGTCCTGGCAGGCCGCACCGCAGGAACCGCCCTGGACGAGTACCGCACCCTCGTCGGCTTCGTCGGCGCCCCGCTGGTGGTCGCCGTCGCCGCGTGCTGGTTCGTCTACCGCCGCCGACTGCGCCCCGCCTAGACCGAGCCGCCCAGCAGGCGGGAGACCCAGCGTTTGCCCGGGTCGGCGTCGAGCAGGAGCGTCTTGGCGAGCATCGTCAGCGGGACCGCGAGGACGGCGCCGAGCGGGCCGAGCAGCCAGCCCCACACGACGAGCGACAGCATCGTCAGCGCCACCGACAGCCCGACCGCCTTGCCGAGGAAGCGCGGCAGGATCAGCGACTGGGTGACGAAGTTGCTCGCGCAGTAGGCGCCGATGACGCCCAGCATCGTCCACGGACCCTGGTCCAGCAGGCCGAGCAGGGCGGGCGGGATCAGGCCCAGCACGAAGCCGACGGTCGGGATGAAGTTGGCCAGGAACGATACGAACCCCCACAGCAGCGGCAGCGGGACGCCCAGCAGCGTGAGCGAGATCGTGTCGATCGCGGCCATCAGCAGGCCGAACACGGCGCTGACTATGATGTAGCGCTTGGTGTCGTCGGCGAAGCGGCCGAGCGCGTCGGCGAGGTCGCGGTGGCCGTGCCGCAGCTCGGCGATGCGCTCGTCCAGCGTCATCGAGTCGAGCGCCAGCCCGACCAGCGTGATCACGATGAGGACGACCGCCGACGACACCCCGATCGCGCTGGACAGGAAGCCCTGCACGATCGGCAGAACGCGCTCGGGGTCGAGGGTCGTCAGCGTCTCCCGGACCTTCGTCGGATCGACGCCCCACGCGCTGAGCCTGGCCGTGACGGTCGCCAGCAGCGCGTCGAACTCGCCCGTGTACGACGGCAGCATCGACGCCAGCTTCGCCGCCGACAGCCCGATCGCGGCCAGCAGGGCGAGCAGCACCAGCAGCACCGTCGCGAGCGGCGCCGCGAACACGACCCAGCCGGGCGCCCCCGCCCTCTTCAGCCACCCGCGCAGCGGACTGACGGCGATCGTGAAAATGACGGCGAGGAACACCGGCCCGACGATCGACCCGGCCTCGCGGATGCCCGCGAGCACCAGCACGGTCGCGCCCGCGCCGAGCAGGAACGTGAACCCGGGCGCCGCCCGTCTCGTCTCCGCCATCGGCCCCCCTCGATGATCAAAAGAGGTATAGCCGCTACCCACCGTGCCCAATCGGCTTCACACGGTTCGGGATTCGGACTTCCCCGGCCTGCGGGCGATCCGGCGATCGGGTTGTCCACAGGCTGAGGAAAGTTCGCCGGAAGGGCGGTCGGGGGGCCGAGCATGTGCTGCGAGACCGGATCGACGACGGGAGACGTCATGGCCCCGCAGCATCACCCGCACGAGCGCACCTCCGCCGCAGAGCGGGCCCGGCGGCTCGTCCTAGCGTGCGCCGAGAAGGTCCGCCACGGCCTGCACGGTGTCGGTGCCACCGGCCGGGCCCTGCGCCGTCTCGGGCGTGCCGCCGCCCCTGCCGCGCAGAGCCGTCCTGAGCAGGTCGGCGGCCGACAGGCCCCGGGCGCGGGCGGCGCCGTTCGTCGTCGCGACGGTGCTCTTCGGCCCCTCGACCACGACGACGGCCGGGCGGTCGCCCGCCATCCGGTCCCGGACGTGGCCCGCCAGGGCGCGGGGATCGCCGTCCGTCGAGGTCCCGACGTAGGCGACGCCGCCGAGGTCGGCGGCACCGTCCGCGAGCCGGGCGGCCTCGCCGGTCGTGCGCTCGTCGCGCAGCCGTGCGGCCTCCCGCTCGGCGTGCTTCACCCGGTCGACCAGCGCGGCGATCCGGTCCGGCAGCTCCGCCGCCGGGGCGCCGAGCTGCTCGGCGATCCGCGCGACGAGGTCGCGCTCGCGCGCCAGGTAGCGGAACCCCTCGATGCCCGTGACGGCCTCGACACGCCGCTGCCCCGCGCCCACCGACGACTCCCCCGTGATCGCGATCGTGCCGATCTGCGCGGCGCTGCGCACGTGCGTCCCGCCGCACAGCTCGCGCGACCACGCCCCGCCGATCTCCACCACGCGGACGGTGTCGTCGTAGGTCTCGCCGAACAGCGCGAGCGCGCCCAGCTCGCGCGCCTCCGGCAGCGGCATGTACCGCACGGCGACGGGCAGGTCGCGGCGCAGCGCGACGTTCGCCGCCTCCTCCACCTCCGACCGGATCGTCGCCGACAGCCCGCCGCGCCAGGCGAAGTCGAGCCGCAGGTGACCGGGCCGGTTGTACGAGCCGGACTGGAGCGCCGCCGGGCCGAGCACCTGCCGCAGCGCCGCGTGCACGACGTGCGTGCCCGAATGCGCCTGCCGCGCGCCGACCCGCCACTCGGGATCGACGTGCGCCCGTACGTGCGCACCGACCGCCAGCTCGCCGCCCGTCACCCGCACCAGATGGGTGACGAGCCCCCGCACCGGCCGCTGCACGTCCAGCACCTCGGCCGAGACGCCCGGCCCCTCGATCCGCCCGGCGTCGCTCTCCTGCCCGCCCGACTCGGCGTAGAACGGCGTCCGGTCGAGGACGAGCGTGACGACCGAGCCGTCCGGCGCGGTCGTCACCGGGACGCCGTCGCTGAAGATCGCCTGGATCACCGAGTCGGTGTCGAGGGTCTCGTACGCCAGCCACTCGGTCGGGCCGGACTCGTCCAGCACCGCCCGGTAGAGCCCGGTGTCGGCGTGCCCGGCCTTCTTGGCCAGCGCGTCCGCCTTGGCCAGGCGGCGCTGCTCGTCCATCAGCGCGCGGAAGCCGGCGACGTCCACGTCCAGGCCGCGCTCGGCCGCGATCTCGACCGTGAGGTCGATCGGGAAGCCGTAGGTGTCGTGCAGCCGGAACGCCGTCGCGGCGGGCAGCGCGCCGTCGCCGAGCGCCCGGTCGAGCAGCACGCTGCCCTGCTTGAGCGTCCCCCGGAACGCCTCCTCCTCGCCGTACGCGTACGACGCGATGCGCTCGAAGTCGGCGGCCAGCTCGGGATAGGAGGGCGCCATCGTGTCGCGGGCCACGGGCAGCAGCTCGGGCAGCGCCGGGTCGTCGTAGCCGAGCAGGCGCATGGCGCGCACGGCCCGCCGCAGGATGCGGCGCAGCACGTAGCCGCGTCCCTCGTTGGCCGGGGTGACGCCGTCGCCGATGAGCATCAGCGCGGTGCGGACGTGGTCGGCGACAACGCGCAGCCGCACGTCGTCGGGGTGGCTTTCGGCCGCCGACGGGCCCGAGCGCGCGCCGTAGTCCTTGCCGGTCAGTTCGGCGGCCCGGTCGAGGATGGGGCGGGTCTCGTCGATCTCGTACAGGTTGTCGACGCCCTGCAACAGCGTCGCCATGCGCTCCAGGCCCATGCCGGTGTCGATGTTCCTGGCGGGCAGCTCACCGACGATCGGGAAGTCGTCCTTGCCGGTGCCCGCGCCCCGCTCGTACTGCATGAAGACGAGGTTCCAGAACTCGATGTAGCGGTCCTCGTCGGCGTCGGGGCCGCCCTCGCGGCCGTAGGCGGGGCCGCGGTCGTAGAACAGCTCCGAGCACGGGCCGCAGGGGCCGGGCACGCCCATCGACCAGTAGTTGTCGGCCATGCCGCGCCGCACGAGCCGTTCCTCGGGCAGGCCGACGACGTCGCGCCACAGGCCGTACGCCTCGTCGTCGTCGCGGTGGACCGTCGCCCAGACTCGGTCCGGGTCCAGTCCGTACCCGCCCTCGGCGACCGGCGTGGTGGACAGGTCCCACGCGAAGCGGATCGCCTCCTCCTTGAAGTAGTCGCCGAAGGAGAAGTTCCCGTTCATCTGGAAGAACGTGCCGTGCCGGGTCGTCTTGCCGACCTCGTCGATGTCGATGGTGCGGACGCACTTCTGCACGCTCGTCGCGCGCGGGTAGGGCGCGCTCACCTGGCCGAGCAGGTACGGCTTGAACGGCACCATGCCCGCGTTCACGAACAGGAGGGTGGGATCATCGGCGGGCAGCGGGGCGCTCCCGACCACCGTGTGCCCGCGAGCCTCGAAATGCTCCAGGAATCGCCGCTTGACCTCTGCCGTCCGCATGCCACCCTCCCCTACTGCAACTCGTTTGCAATAACAGGGTACCGACGTGCCGGGCCCCGGCCGGTTCTGAGACCCTTCACGGCGAGTACCCAGGAAGGAACACTATGCAGCCCACCCGGCCCATCGACCACCGCATCTCCCTGCACGACCCGGCCCTCCTCGCCTTCTGGGCGGAACGCCACGTCTGCACCCTCACCACGCTCCGCCCGGACGGCACCCCGCACGTCGTCCCGGTCGGCGCCACCCTCGACCCCGACGCGGGCCTGGCCCGCGTCATCACCTCGGCCTCGACGGTCAAGGCCCGCAACGCCCAGGGCTCCCCCGTCGCCCTCTGCCAGGTGGACGGCCGCCGCTGGTCCACCCTGGAGGGCCACGCCACCGTCAACTCGGACCCGTCCCACGTAGCCGAAGCCGTCGCCCGCTACACCGACCGCTACCGAGAACCCCGCGCGAACCCGAACCGAGTCGTCCTGGAAATCACCATCACCCACATCCTCGGCAACCTCTGACCACCACCCACAAACACCCAAAGGCACTACCACCAACCACGCCAACACCAAACGCAAGGACACCGAACACACCCGCACCAGACACACGCACCGAACGTGCACGCACAGGCGCCGGACGCAGGCGTCGGACACGCAATGCGCGGACACGCAATGCGCGGGCGTGAGATGCGCGGGCGTGAGATGCGCGGGCGTGGGGCGCGCGGGCACCGGACGCGCGGGATTGACGGCGCAGGCGTTGAACGTGCGGGGGGTGAACGCGCGGGGGGTGAACGCGCGGATCTCCGGCGCAGGCATTGGTCGTGCGAGCGTCCGGATACACAGGCGTGGGCGCGGGCCGGGAGGCGCGGGCCTCGGAGGCACGGCGCTGGGCGCGCGGATCTCCGGCGCGGGCGTTGGGCGCGCGGGCCTCGGAGGCGCGGCGTTGAGCGCGCGGGCGCTGGGCGCGCGGATCTCCGGCGCAGGCACTGGTCGTGCGGGCGTCCGGATAGGCGGGTGTGGGGCGCGGGCCGGGAGGCGCGGGCCTTGGATGCGCGGCGCTGGTGCGTGGGCGCTGGGCGTTGGGTGCGCGGGCGTTGGGCGACCGTCGGGCGCGTGGGCGCTGGGTGTGTGGGCGTCGGGTGTGTGGGCGTCTGGGTGTTGGGCGTGTGGGCGTTGGGTGGGGGTTTGGGGTGATCTTGACAGGGGGTGGTGGGGGCGGGAGGTTCGGGTGGTGGAGATCGGGCGGTTGAGTGTGGTGGAGCGGCGGATCGCTCGGGCGTTCTCGTCGGGTGCGGTGGTCGATCTTCGGGAGGAGGGGGAGGACCCTCGGGACGGCGCCTCGTGGGATGCGCGGCGGCGGGTGCGGGGTGAGGTGCTGCGGTGGCTGCTGCTCGCCGGAACGGCCGACGAAGGGGAGGTCGCGGCGCTGCGGGTGCGCGGAGCCTGCGTGACCGGAGTCCTCGACCTGCGGTACTCCGAGGTGCCGTGCCCCATCGTGCTGGCCGACTGCCACTTCACCGAGACGCCCGCGCTGTACGGCGCGCGGATGCGGCAGCTCAACCTGAGCCGGTCGCACCTGCCCGCGCTGGAGGCGGCGACGCTGCACGTGGACGGAGTCCTCCGGCTCACCGGCTGCCACATCGCCGGGGAGACCAAACTGGGCGGCGCGCGCATCGCGGGAGCGCTCTTCGCCGACGACGCCGTCCTCGACGGTCCCGTCCAGCTCCACCACGCCACGGTCCAGGACGACCTGTGGGCGATCGGCCTGCACGCCCCCGGCGGCCTGCGCCTGAGCGGCGCCACGATCGGCGGCCAGGCCAACCTGATCCGCGCCCACCTAGGCTCCCCGGCCGAACCACCCCACAACAGCACACCCCCCGCCGAGACGCCACCCGACCAAACGCCGCACGACGGCGCACACCCCGGCGAGACACCACCGAGCGAAACACCATCCGGAGAGACACCGCCCGGAGAGACACCACCAGGCGAGACACCGCCCGGGGAGACGGCAGCCGGGGAGAGGGCACCCGGCCGAACGCCGCACGACGGCACGCCCCCTGGCGAAACACCACCGGGCGAAACACCGACAGGCGAGACACCGCCGGGCGAGACGCCATCCGGAGCGACGCCGCCTGACCGGACGCCGCACGACGGCACGCCACCCAGCGAAACACCACCGGGCGAAACGCCACCCGGACAGACGCCACCAGGCGAGGCACCGCCCGGGGAGACGGCACCCGGGGAGACGGCACCCGGGGAGACGGCGCCCGGCCGGGGGCCGCGTGGCGCGGGTTCGGGGGACGGGATGGCGCTGGACGCCGAGTCGCTGAGCGTCGGGTCTAACGTGCTCGCGGACGACCTACGGGCTTTTGGCCAGATCGAGCTGCGCGGCGCGCGTATCCCGGGACGTCTGGTGCTGACGGGCGCGAGGCTGAGCCACCCGGGCCGCACCGCCCTGCGGGCCAGTAGCTGCACGATCGGCGAGCTGTGGATGCGGCACGCCCATCCCGTCGAGGGCCTGGTGAGCGTCCGCCGGTCGCGCATCGACGTGCTCGAACTCCGCGCCGACACGTGGGCGGACGGCGTCCGCCTGGCGGGCCTGACGTACACGGCGCTGAACCCGCCGCTTCCCCCGTCCGAGCGGCTGGCGATGCTCGACCGCGACATGGACGGCCACGTCCCGCACAGCTACGAGCAGCTCGCCGCCGACTACCGCAACCGGGGCGACGAGAGCGCCGCCCGCACCGTCCAGCTCGCCAGGCTCCGCCGCCACCGCCGCACCCTCCCGTGGTACGCCCGCACGTGGGGCCTGCTCCAGGACGTCACCGTCGGCTACGGCTACCGCCCCCGCCGCGCCGCCGCCTGGCTCGTCGCCCTCCTGACGGCGGGCACCCTCGCCTACGGCCTCCACCACCCCGAACCCCTCAAGGCCGACGAGCACCCGGCCTTCAACCCGCTCTTCTACACGCTCGACCTCCTCCTCCCGATCATCGACTTCGGCCAGGAGAGGTCGTTCAAGCCCGCAGGCGCCCACCAGTGGCTCGCCTACGCCCTCGTCCTCCTCGGCTGGATTCTCGCCACCACGATCATCGCCGGGACGAGCCGCGCGCTGAGCCGCCAATAACCCCAGCAGTGACGCCGATTCCCACCGGCGCCCGACACCACCACGACGCGCACGCACGACCCCGCAAGGCCACACACGCACACCTCCGACACCCAGCCGGACGCGCGGCCCACCCCGAGCGCGTGTACGCGAGGTCCCGCCTACCAGCATGCGCGCGAGACCCCCATAGGGCGCACCTGCACACGAGACCAAGGCGAGGCGGGTGCGGCCAGCCCGTCACGAGCGTGCGCGCACGAAACCCCGGCTGAGCGCCAGGCCCCGTCCCGCGTCTGCGCGAAACCGGGCAGGACGTGCCCATGAGCGAGATCCGGGCAAGACGCACGTTCGAGCCGAAGTCCAGCCGGAGCCTCAGTGCTTGCGGTAGACGCCGAGGGCGGCGGTGAGGGCGCAGAGCGAGAGGGCGACGGCGCAGCCGATCATCGTCGCGGGCGTCGAAAAGGCCCGGAGCGCGAGACTGAACAGGAGGGCCGGAACGGCCATGCCCACGTACGCGATCGTGTAGAAGACGGCGAGGACGCCCGCGCGCGAGTACGGCTGCGCGACCTCGGCACCGCGCGTGAGGCCCGTCTTGAACAGCAGCCCCGCACCGCCGCCCGCGACGGCCGCGCCGAGCACGTACAGCCAGTACGCCGGGTGGACGAGCGCCAGCGCGGCCAGCGCGAGCCCGACCGGGAAGGCGACGGCGCCGCCGAGCAGCACCCGCCGCCACGGCGCCCGGTCCAGCGCGATCTGCGCGCACGCCGCGACCGCGAACATGACGATCGTCGGCAGCGCCGACAGCAGCGGCGCGTCCACGCCGAGGTCGCGGACGACGCTCGACCCGAGCGACGCGAACAGTCCGAACAGCCCGAACGCGACGAACCCCAGCAGCCCCGCCGAGCCGAACACGGTCCGCCCAGCGGGCCGCAACGCGAACCGGGGCGGTCTGCCCGCCTTGCCGGTGTCGACGGTCTCGGGCACCAGCGCGACGAGCGCCAGCATCACGCCGAGCGCCACCGCGAACCCGATCTGCGTGTACAGCAGCGGATCGGACGTCCACGTCGCGACGAGCCCGGCGGCGAACGGCCCGAGCGCGAGCCCGCCGAGGTTCGCCGCCGTCGCGACCATCGCCGCCGGACGCGCGTTCCGCCCGGGGTACGCCCGCGCGTACAGGTCGAACAGGTAGCTCGTCGCGGTTCCGGCCATGAGCCCGATCGCGACGCCGTTCAGTACCCGCGCGGCCAGAATCCCGGGCACGTCCTCCCATCCGGCGAACACGACGGCGGCCAGCGCCGCCGCCCCGAGCGCCCATTCGGCCATCCGCCGCCGTCCGAGCCGGTCCGACAGATGCCCGACCCCGAGCAGACTCAACGCCGCCCCGATGACGAGCCCGGAGAACACGGCGGTCAGCGTCGTCGGCCCGAACCCGTCGCGCGCCGCGTACAGCGGCCACAACGGCGTCGGGGCGGTCCCGAACGCCATGAGCACCGCGAACGCCACCGCGACGATCCAGAACCCGCCCGCCGCCCCCGAAGGCCGCCGTACTCCCAGATCTACCCCCATCAGACCTCCCACCCCATGATCACCCCTCCGGAAGGACCCAACCCCCGCGCCCAACGGTCACTTCGGGCCGACGGATTCCCGGGCTCGCGCATGATCGGCGGGTGGAGCGGTGATGACTTCGCAGGGTGGGGATGTCTGTACCGCGACCGGCGGGACAAAAGGGGAGCAAACATGGGCAAGGTCGTGGCCGAGATGACGATGTCGCTGGACGGGTTCGTCGCTGACCCACAGGACGGGGTCGGGCCGATCTTCGACTGGTACGACAACGGTGACGTCGAGGTGCCGACGCCGGGTTCGGACATGGTGTGGCACACCTCGCAGGCGTCGGCGGGGCACCTCCGGCAGACGATGGCGACGCTGGGCGCCCTGGTCACCGGGCGCCGCCTCTACGACATCACCGGCGGCTGGGACGGCAGCCACCCGCTGGGCGTCCCGGTCGTCCTGGTCACGCACGAGGCCCCGGCGGAGGTGCCGCAGGGCGGCACGTCACCGATCACCGTCGTCACCACCGGCCTGCGCGACGCGGTCGCGGCGGCGCGGGAGCTGGCCGGGGACGGCGACGTGGGCGTCGGCGGCGCGAACGTCGTGCAGGGCTGCCTGAACGAGGGCCTGCTCGACGAGATCCGCGTCAACCTGGCCCCGGTCCTGCTGGGCGACGGCATCCCGTTCTTCGCCCACCTGACGGAAACGCCGCGCGTCCTCGACGGCCCCCGCGTGATCGAGGGCGACGGCGTCACCCATCTGTACTACGGCGTGCGTCACACCTGAGCCGACAGGTCCATCCACGTCCCTCGATGTGCTGATATGTGTCCTGGTCATTTCACGAGGGGGCGGGGGCATGCGGGGTCTCACGCGGCGCAGGGGGCTGCTCGACCGCTTCACCCACCCCGCGCAGGTCGTCGTCACCGGCTTCGGCCTGACCGTGCTGACCGGCATGTTCCTGCTGTCGCTTCCGGCCGCGACCCCCGGACCGGGCCGCGCGACGAGCGTGGACGCGCTGTTCACCGCCACGTCCGCCGTCTGCCTCACCGGCCTGGCCTCGGTCGACACCGGCACGCACTGGTCGCTGTTCGGCCAGCTCGTGATCATGGCGTTGGTGCAGGTCGGCGGCCTCGGCCTGATGACGATCGCGACGCTGTTCGCGCTCCTGCTGTCCGGACGGCTCGGCCTGCGCGCCCGCCTGGCCGCCCAGGTCGAGACGAAGACGCTGGCGACGACGGACGTCCGCCGCGTCGTCCGCAACGTGGTCATCTTCAGCCTGGTGTCGGAGGCGCTGCTGGCGGCCGTCCTGACGGGCCGCTTCGTGCTGGCCTACGGCGAGGGGCCGCTGCGCGCCCTGTACCTGGGCGTCTTCCACTCGGTGATGGCGTTCAACAACGGCGGCATGGCGCTGTGGCCCGACAGCCTGATGCGCTTCGCCACCGACGCGTGGATCTGCCTGCCGATCAGCGTCGCCGTCATCGTCGGCGGCCTCGGCTTCCCGGTCGTGTTCGAGCTGGCGCGCTCGTGGCGCCGTCCGCGCACGTGGTCGGTGCTGACGCGGATCACGGTCACGATGACGGCCGTGCTGGTCGGCGGCGGCACGGCCGTCCTGACCGCCACGGAGTGGACGAATCCGCTCACGCTGGGCGGGCTGCCCGAACCGGCCCGCTGGCTGGCCGGGTTCGTCGCGGCCGTGATGCCGCGCAGCGGCGGCTTCAACAGCGTCGACACGGCCGCGATGAACCCCGACAGCCTGCTCGTCACCGACATCCTGATGTTCATCGGGGCGGGCAGCGCGGGCACCGGCGGCGGCGTGAAGGTGACGACGATCGGCGTCCTGGTCTTCCTGGTCTGGGCGGAGATGCGCGGCGAGACGCACATCAACATCGGCAACCGGCGGCTGGCCGACGGCACGCCGCGTCAGGCGATGGCGGTGGTCATGCTGAGCGGCATGATGGTGGCGTTCTCGACCGTCGTGCTGCTCGCGCTGACCCCGCACACACTCGACCGGGTGCTGTTCGAGGTGCTGTCGGCGTTCGGCACGGTGGGGCTCTCGACGGGCCTGACCGCCGAGCTGCCGCCGGCCGGGCACGTCCTGCTGGTCGTGCTCATGTTCGTCGGGCGGACGGGACCGCTGACGCTGGCGACCGCGCTGGCGCTGCGCGAGCGCACCCGCCGCTACACCCTTCCAGAGGAGCGTCCGATCGTTGGCTGAATCGAGCAGGGTTCCCGTCGTGGTGATCGGCCTCGGCCGGTTCGGGTCCGCGCTGGCGCTGGAGCTGGCGACGCGCGGCACCGAGGTGCTGGCCATCGACGTCCGGCCCAAGATCGTCCAGAGTCTGGCGGGACGGCTGACGCACGTGGCCGCCGCCGACTCCACCGACATCGACGCGCTGCGCGAGCTGGGCGTCGGGGAGTTCTACCGGGCCGTCGTCGCGATCGGCGGCGACCTGGAGGCGAGCATCCTCACCACGTCGCTGCTGGACGAGCTGGGCGTGGACGACATCTGGGCCAAGGCGGTCACGCTCCAGCACCGCACGATCCTGGAGCGCGTCGGCGCCCACCACACGGTGCTGCCCGAGCACGACATGGGCGAGCGCGTCGCGCACATGGTGAGCGGCCGGATGCTCGACTACATCGAGGTCGACGAGGACTTCGCGCTGGTCAAGACGCATCCGCCCAAGGACCTGGTGGGCGTGCCGCTGGGCGAGACGCGGCTGCGGTCGCGGCACGGCGTGACGGTGGTTTCGGTGAAGTCGCCCGGCGAGTCGTTCACCTACGCCGACGCCGACACGATCCTCCAGTACGGCGACGTGATCCTGGTGGCGGGCCCGATCGCCAAGGCGGAGCGGTTCGCGGAACGCGCCTGACCCCCAATACACATGTATGCCATACGGGTGTATCGTCGGTACCGTACAAACGTATGGGAGCGACGATGGACGCACGGACCCGCATCCTCAGCGTGGCGCTGGAGGAGTTCGCCGCCAAGGGCGAGAAGGGCGCGACGATCCGCGGCATCGCCGACGCCGCCGGGGTGTCGGCGGGGCTCGTCCAGCACCACTTCCCGAACAAGGCTGCGCTGCGCGAGGCGTGCGACGCCTACGCGATCGACACGATCCGCGACATCAAGACCAGGTCGTTCGGCGGCGGCGCCGGTGACACCGGGTTCCTGGCCGTGGCGATGTCCGCCGCGATCCCCATCCAGACGTACCTGGCACGCGCCCTCGTGGACGGCTCGCCGCGCGCGGCGGCGCTCTTCGACGACGCCGTCGCGCTCACCCGCGACATGACGGAACACGGCATGCCCGGCATGAACCCGCCCGCCACCGACGACCCGCACGCCTACGCGGCCGTCCTGACGGCGTTCAGCTTCGGCATGATCGTCCTGCACGAGCACCTGTCGCGCTCCCTCGGCGGCAACACGCTCACACCCGAGGGCTACCCCCGGCTGGCCAGGGCCGCCCTGGACGTCTTCTCCCACGCCCTCGTCACGCCCGAGTTCACCGAGCAGGCCCGCGCGGCGCTGAGCACCCTCATGGACGACGCGCCCGGCGACTCCGACCCGCCCGCCCCCTGACCCGATCGTCCTCCGGCACACCGCCACAGGCAGGCGGAAGCATGCCCACATCCACCATCGAGGTGTTGCGATGACGAACCATCCGATCACGGTGTCCGCGCTGACCAAGTCCTTCGGCCGGACGCGCGCCCTGGACGGCCTCGACCTCACCGTCCGGCAGGGCGAGGTGCACGGCTTCCTCGGCCCCAACGGCTCGGGAAAGTCCACGACGATCCGCGTCCTGCTCGGGCTGCTGCGCGCCGACGCGGGCCGCGTCGTCCTGCTCGGCGGCGACCCGTGGCGCGACGCCACCGCGCTGCACCGGCGCCTGGCGTACGTGCCGGGCGACGTGACGCTGTGGCCGAACCTGTCCGGCGGCGAGGTCATCGACCTGCTCGGCCGGATGCGCGGCGGCCTGGACCCGCGCCGCCGCGCCGACCTGCTCGACCGGTTCGAGCTGGACCCGCGCAAGAAGGGCCGCGCCTACTCCAAGGGCAACCGGCAGAAGGTCGGGCTCGTCGCGGCGCTGGCGTCCGACGCCGAACTGCTCATCCTGGACGAACCGACGTCCGGCCTGGACCCGCTCATGGAGGAGGTGTTCCAGGAGTGCGTCCGCGAGGAGCGCGCGGCCGGGCGCACCGTCCTGCTGTCCAGCCACGTGCTGTCGGAGGTCGAGGCGCTGTGCGACCGCGTCACGATCATCCGCAAGGGCGCGACCGTCGAGAGCGGCACGCTGGACGAGCTGCGGCATCTGACGCGGACGTCGATCGACGTCGAGCTGGACCGTCCGCCCGGCGACCTCGGCGAGGTGCACGACCTCCAGGTGGACGGCGACCGGCTGCGGTTCGAGGTGGAGTCGTCCCGGATCGGCGAGGTGCTGGAGCGGCTGACGCCGCTGGGCGTCCGGTCGCTGACGAGCCGTCCGCCGACGCTGGAGCAGCTCTTCCTGCGCCACTACACCGACGAACTGCCCGAAGAGGCCGCCCGATGAGCGCGCTGACGGGCACCGGGCACCTCGTCCGGCTGGCGCTGCGCCGCGACCGCGTCGTGCTGCCGCTGTGGACGCTGGCGCTCGGGCTGCTGCCCGCGGCGATCGTCCCGGCGACGGACGAGCTGTTCCCCACGGCGGCCGAACGTCTCACCTACGCCGAAAGCACCGCGAACACCCCCACGTTCCTCGCGCTGTACGGGCCGCTGTACGACCCGACGCTGGGCGCGATCGTCGCGCAGCGTTCGCAGTTCGTCGTCGTCATCGTGGCGCTGGCGTGCGCGCTGACCGTCGTCCGGCACACCCGGACGGAGGAGGAGGCGGGGCGCCGCGAGCTGCTCGGCTCGCTCGTCCTGGGCCGGGGCGCGAGCCTGGCCGCCGCGCTGATCGTCGCGGGCGGGGCCGCGCTGACGACGGGCGTCCTCGTCGCGGCGGGCATGACGGCGCAGGGTTCGCCGGTGGCGGGCTCGATCGCGTTCGGCGGCCAGCTCGCGCTGGCCGGACTGGTCTTCGCCGCCGTCGCGGGCGTCACGGCACAGCTCGCGGAGAACGCCGGAGCGTCGCGCGGCCTGGCCATCGCGGCGCTCGGCGGCGCGTACGTCGTCCGGCTCGCGGCGGACGTGGGCGGCGTCGGCAACGGGCTGTCGTGGCTGAGCTGGGCGTCGCCGTTCGGGTGGACGCAGCGGCTCCGCCCCTACGCCGACGAGAACTGGTGGCCGCTGCTCGCGGCGGTCGCGCTCGCCGTCCTGCTGACGGCGCTCGCGGCGCGGCTCTCGGCCGGGCGCGACCTCGGCGCGGGCGTGCTGCCCCCGCGCCTCGGCCCGGCGCGGGCGCCGCGCGCGCTGTCGGGCGTGTTCGGGCTGGCGTGGCGCCTGCACAGCCGGACGCTGTACGGGTGGCTCGCGGGCGTCGCGGTCCTCGGCGTCGTGTACGGCGCCGTCGCGGGCAGCATCGAGGACCTCATGCGCGACAACCCGGAGATGCGGGAGATCATGACGCGTATGGGCGGCGGGTCCGGCGCGACCGACGCCTACTTCTCCTCGGTCATGGAGATGCTCGGGCTCTTCGCCGCCGCGTACGCGGTGTCGGCGTCGCTCAAGCCGCACGCCGAAGAGGCGTCGCTGCGCGCGGAACCGCTGCTGTCGGCACCGGTGTCGCGGCTGCGCTGGCTCGCGAGCCACCTGCTGTTCGCGTTCGCCGGCCCGGCCGCGCTGCTGGCCGTCGGCGGCCTCGCCACGGGCGTCATGCACGCCCTCGGCCGGGGCGGGCCGGGCGACGTCCCGAGCCTGCTGGGCGCGGCGCTGGCGCAGGCTCCGGCGGTGTGGCTGATCGCCGGGGTCGCGGTGCTGCTGTTCGGCCTGCTCCCCGGGCTCTCCGGAGCGTCGTGGGCGGTGGTGGGCGTGACGGTGACGATCACGCTGTTCGGCGCGGTCCTGGACCTGAGCCAGCCGGTCCGGGACCTGTCGCCGTTCACGCACGTCCCGCGGCTTCCCGGCCCTTCGCCGGACCTGCTGCCGCTGGCGTGGCTCCTGCTCGCCGCACTGGCCCTGACGGCGGCGGGCCTGGCCGCGTTCCGCCGCCGGGACCTGCGGCTCGGCTGACGCGGCTCATGACCGCCGGGTGAGAAGCAGCGCGGCGAACGCGAGCGGGGCGGCCGTCTGGTAGCCGATCCACAGGTCACCGCCCGCGTCGCCGCCGCGCCGGGCGATCAGCGCCGCGACGAGCGTGGCCAGCACCCAGCCGCTGTCGTAGGCGGCGAGGAACCGCAGGTAGGTGCGCGCGGAGCGGCGGCGGACACAGCCGATCTCCGCCGCTCCGCAGCCGAGCAGCGCCGCGCCCGAGGCGGCCATGAGCCAGGTGGGCACGCCGAGCAGGTCGCCCAGGGGCACGGCGGCGATCAGGTAGGCGGCGCCGAGCAGCAGCTTGACGACGCCGTCCGCGATGATGCCCGCGCGCGTCCCGGCGGTGGCCGAAGGTGCTTCCGGCTGGGTCTGGGTCACTGATCCTCCCGATTCGATAATGAGATTATGGTAGTAATCTGATTATGAAAAGAGCCGAGGCCAAGGAGCGCAACCGCCGCGCGCTGCTGGACGCCGCCGCCCGTGTGGTCTCCCGCGACGGCTTCCGCGCCCGGCTCGACGAGATCGCCGGGGAGGCCGGGCTCACGACCGGCGCCGTCTACTCGCTGTTCGGCGGCAAGAACGGGCTGCTCGCCGCCCTCGTCACCGATCACCTCGGCCCGCATTACGACGAGATCGGACGGGCCGTCCCCGGCGAACTCGGCCTGCTCGACGCGCTCGACGCCTTCGCCCGCCACTACCGGCGCACGTGCGACGATCCCGGCGCGCGCTCCGGCCTCTCCCTCCAGCTCGGACTCCAGGACATCGCGCTCCGCGATCCCGGCCTCGGCGCCCGGCTCGCCGGGTCCGTCCGGGAGCACGAGGAGCACCTGGTCGCGCTGCTCACCGGGCGCGCGCATCGCGGGGCCGCCGTCACGCCGCACCAGGCGCGGCACCTGGCGACGGCGCTCCGGGCGCTGCTCGTCGGCCTCGCCCAAGGCGTCGTCCTCGGCCTCGCCCCCGACGCGGACGAGGCGTACTTCGCCGCCGCCGCCCGCGCCCTGGCCTCGGACGCCTCACTCCTCGACCGGTGAAGTTATCCACAGGCCCGGATTCGGTTCGCGGAGCGTGGTCGGTTCGTCGCAGGATCGGGGGGACGGATTCCGACCAGCTCAGGAGGACGCCATGGCGGCCATCTCCACCCGGTTCAGCCGATCAGCGCGTGCGCAGCGCGAGCGTCAGGGACTCGACGGCCAGCAGGGGGTTGACGTTCGCGTCCACCCGCTCGCGGCACTCCATGATCGCGTCCAGGCGGCGCAGCGTCGCCTCCGGCGTGCCGTCGCGGGCCGCCGCGCGCAGTTCGGCCCCCAGCGGCACGTTGACCGGCTCGCCCGGAGAGCCGAGCTGGAGGGCGAGCACGTCCCGGTAGTAGGAGGCGAGGTCGAGCAGGGCGCGGTCGAGCGCGTCGCGCTTCACCCGCGTCGCGCGCGACTTCTGCCGGTCCTCCAGCTCCTTCATGGCGCCCGCCGTGCCACGCGGCATCCGGCCCTTCGCGCTCTCCCCGAGCGCCTGCCGCATCGCCGCCGTCTCCGACTCGTTCAGTTCCTCGGTGACGGCCTTCGCCTCCGCCTCGGCCGCCTTCACCAGCTTCTCCGCCGCGTGCACGGCCGGGCCGACCGAGGTCAGGCGGCGCGGCAGCGCCAGCACCTCGTCGCGGCGGCGCCGCGCGTCCTCGTCCGTCGCCAGGCGCCGTGCCCGGCTGACGTGCCCCTGTGCGGCACGGGCCGTCACCTCGGCGGTCTCCCGGTCCACCCCGTCCCGCTGGACGAGCGCGTCGGCGATGGCCGCGACGGGCGGCGTGCGCAGCGTCACCAGCCGGCATCGCGAGCGGATCGTGACGAGCATGTCCTCGGGCGAGGGCGTGCACAGCAGCCACACCGTCCGCGGCGGCGGCTCCTCGATCGCCTTCAGCAGCGCGTTCGCCGCCGCCTCGGTCGCGCGGTCGGCGTCCTCGAACAGCACGATCTGCCAGTTCCCGCCGCTCGGCGACGACGCCGCCCGCAGCACCAGCTCGCGCGTCTGCTTGACGCCGAACGACAGTCCCGCCGGGCGGATCACCTCGACGTCGGCGTGCGTCCCCTGGAGCACCTGGTGGCAGGACGCGCAGTGCCCGCAGCCCGCAGGCTTCTCGCGGCACTGCAACGCCGCCGCGAACGCCCGCGCCGCGGCGGACCGTCCCGACCCGGGCGGCCCGGTGAACAGCCAGGCGTGCGCGGGCACACCGGCTTGCACGGCCGCCCGCAGCCCCTCGACCACCGGCTCCTGGCCGACCAGGTCGTTCCACACGCTCATGGCCCCAAGGCTAGCCGCGCTCCGGAACGTCCGGGGTCAGTCGCGGATCGCGGGGAAGGTGCTCGTGGCGTCCTCGGTACCGGCGGGAACCGGGTCGGGGAGGATGGCGCGGATGCGGTCGTGGATCTCGCGGCTCAGCTCGGCCTGCGGGCGGCGCGCGTCCAGGACGAGATAGCGGTCCGGCTCGGCGTCCGCCAGAGCGCGGAATCCCTCGCGGACGCGCTCGTGGAACTCGGCCGGCTCGGACTCCAGCCGGTCCGCCGGTGCCGACAGGCGGTTCAGTCCCGTCTCCGGCGGCACCTCCAGCAGCACCGTCAGGTCCGGCACGAGGTCGCCCGTCGCCCACGCGTTGACCGAGGCGATCTCGGCCACTGGCTGGCGCCGTCCGAAGCCCTGGTAGGCCAGCGACGAGTCCACGTACCGGTCGGTGACGACGATCGCGCCGCGCTCCATCGCGGGCCGCACCACGTTCGCGACGTGGTCCGCGCGGTCGGCCGCGTACAGCAGCGTCTCCGCGCGCGACGACAGCCCGGTCGTCTCACGGTCGAGCAGCATGGCGCGCAGCCGCATCCCGATCTTCGTGGCGCCGGGCTCGTGGGTCGTGACGACGTCATAGCCGTGGTCGCGCAACCAGATCGCCGCGAGCCGCGCCTGCGTGGTCTTGCCCGCGCCCTCGCCGCCCTCGAACGCGACGAACACACCGCGCTCGGCGGGCCGGGCCGGGGTCTCCGGCGCCTCCAGTGGCAGCGTGTACTTCTCGCCGCGCAGCGCCGCCGACAGGTCGGGCAGCAGCGGAACGCCCCGCCGGTCGTCCAGCCGCCGGTAGGCGACGAGCCCCAGCACCAGCGCGACGAGCGCCGCGACCAGCAGCGCGATCGACGCGCCGGGCACGTCGTAGACGGCACCGCCGATCCGCACCCGGCGTCCGCCGAGCGCACCCGCCAGCGGCGGCAGCACCGCCGCCGCGAGCAGCGCCGCGACCAGCGCGGCGGCGCGCAGCCGCCCGGGGGCGCTCGCGGCCAGCGAACGCGCCGTCGCGCCCGCGACACCGGCCGCCACGCCCAGGAACGCCGCGACGAACACCACGACCACCAGGTTCCGCACCAGCGCGAGCACGACGAGCAGCAGCGCGGCCCCGATCACCGACAGGCCCAGCAGCCGGGGGCGGCTGAACACCACCAGAACCCTTGGCCCCTCGAACAGGCCGATGCCCGCACCCACGGCGAGTCCCGCCAGGATCGCGCCGTACCCGGCGTCGCCGCCGCCGAGGTCCCCGGCGTAGACGCGGGCCAGCGCGAACACCGCGCCACCGGCGAGCACCGCACCGGCGACAGCGAGCGCGGCGGCGGAGCGGTCCCGGACGAGCAGGGCCAGCGGGGCGGGGACGTGCTCCGCGCCGCCGGGCAGATCGCCAAGCGTGAACGTCACGATGGCGGCGACGGCGAACACCGCCGCCGTCACATACAGAGCGAGGTCGGCGCGCGCGGAGACGCCGAACGAGGCGTCCGCGATCAACGCGAGCACGGCGAAGAGGACGGCCGCGACCGGGGCGGCGCCGTAGACGCAGCGCAGCGCGACGCGCTGGCCCGCCTCCCACGCGGCCGCGTCACGTCCGCCGCCCGCGAGCCCCGCGCCCCGCGTCGCCGGACCGCCTGCGGAGCCCGCCGCTTCGGGCCGCCCGAACGCGCGGGTGGCCTCGGCTCCCTGCGGCCCCTGCCCCGCGAAGCCGCCAGACGCCGGTCCTCCCTGCGTGCCCTGGTCTCCGGCGCCCTGGCCCCCAGGCCCGAACGCCGGGCCGCCCTGCGGTCCGTGGCCGACCCGTCCGGCCGCCCCGCCGGGCGTGGTGCCCCCGCCGGGCGTCCCCACCTGCCGCGACCGTCCACCGGACGCGTCGTCTCGGGACGTCGCGCGGCCGTCGATCGGGAGCGTCGCGTGGTAGCCCGGCGCCTGACCGGCGGCGTGCGTGCGCGCGGTGCCGCCGCCCGGGGCGTCCTTCGGGGTGACGGACGTGGCTAGCAGCGGAGCCGTGGAGGTCAGCGCGGGCGTCCAGAGCAGCGCGAGGCACCCCGCCAGGAACGCCACGGCGGCGGTCCACGGCAGCGCGCCCACCAGCGGGACGGTCACGATCAGAACAAGCCGCGCCAAGTCGGCCGCGATGAGCACGGTCCGGCGGTCGGCGCGGGCCGCAAGCCCGCTCAGCACCGGCGTCAGCACCAGTGCCGGGAGCAGCGACAGCACCAGGACCAGCGCTATCGCCTGCGCGCCCGTCGCGAGGCCGTCGTCCCGGGTCAGGACGGCGGCCGACGCGACGAGCGCCGGGACGCTCAGCCAATGGCCGAGACTGGACAGCGAAAGTGCGGCCTGGAACCTGCGGAGGGAGACGCCCGGGGGCGCCGCTGCGGGGTGCGGCCCGTCCGTTCTGGTCATGTCGGTCAGAGTATCGGCGGGATTGTCATTTGGAGCCCGACTTCGCGGACGTCCGCTTCCGCGTCGTCGTCTTCTTCCCGCCGCCGGCCGCCACCTTCTCGCGCCGCTCCACGAGCAGTTCCGCCGCCCGCTGGATCGTGATCGACTCGACCTCGTCGCCCTTGCGCAGGCTCGCGTTGGTCTCGCCGTCGGTGACGTACGGCCCGAACCGGCCCTCCTTCACCACGACCGGCTTCCCGCTGGACGGGTCGTCGCCCAGCTCACGCAGCGGCGGCGCCGCGGCCGCCCGGCCCCGGCCGCGCTGCTTCGGCTGCGCGAACAGTTCCTTGGCCTGCTCCAGCGTGACCGTGAACAGCTCGTCCTCCGAGCCGAGCGAGCGGCTGTCCGTGCCCCGCTTGATGTAGGGACCGAACCGCCCGTTCTGCGCGGTGACGGGCTCGCCGTCCAGCTCACCGAGCGTGCGCGGCAGCGACAGCAGCTTCAGCGCGTCGTCGAGCGTGACCGTGTCCAGCGACATCGACTTGAACAGCGACCCCGTGCGCGGCTTGGCCTCCGCCTTCTTCGTGCGCTTCTTCTTCTCGCCGTCGGCCGGGGCGGGAGGCTCGGGCAGCACCTCGGTGACGTACGGGCCGAACCGGCCCGACTTCGCCACGATCAGGTGCCCGGTCTCCGGGTCGGTCCCGAGGTCGCGGTCGCCCGTCGGCTGCGCGAACAGCTCCTCGGCCTTCGCCGCGTCCAGCTCGTCGGGCGCGACGTCCTCGGGGATGTTGACGCGCTCGCCGTCCCGGTCGAGGTAGGGCCCGTAGCGCCCCACCCGGACCATGATGTCGCTGTCCTTGATCGGGAACGAGCTGATGCCCTTGGCGTCGATGTCGCCGATGTCGCCGACGAGCTCCTTGAGCCCCTCGTCGCCGTCCTCGCCGAAGTAGAACCGCGTCAGCCAGCGGACCCGCTCGGCCTCGCCGCGCGCGATCTCGTCGAGACCGTCCTCCATGTGCGCGGTGAAGTCGTAGTCGACGAGGTTGCCGAAGTGCTGCTCCAGCAGGTTCGTCACCGCGAACGCCAGGAAGGACGGCACCAGCGCCGTGCCCTTCTTGAACACGTAGCCGCGGTCGAGGATGGTGCCGATGATCGAGGCGTACGTCGACGGACGCCCGATCTCCCGCTCCTCCAGCTCCTTGACCAGGCTGGCCTCGGTGTACCGCGCGGGCGGGCGCGTCGAGTGCCCCTCGGCCTCGACCGACCGCGCCGTCAGCGGGTCGCCCTCGGTGAGGTTCGGCAGCCGGCGCTCGGCGTCGTCGCGGTCGGTCGACGGGTCGTCCGCGCTCTCCACGTACGCCTTGAGGAAGCCGTGGAACGTGATCGTCTTGCCGGTCGCGGTGAACTCGGCGCGCTCGTCCCGCGTGGAAACGCCCGTCACCCGGATCGACACCGAACGGCCCGCCGCGTCCTTCATCTGCGAGGCGATCGTGCGCTTCCAGATCAGCTCGTAGAGGCGGAACTGGTCACCGGTGAGGCCGGTCTCGCCGGGCGTGCGGAAGCTCTCTCCCGCCGGACGCACCGCCTCGTGCGCCTCCTGCGCGTTCTTCACCTTCGAGGCGTAGACGCGAGGCTTGTCCGGAACGTACTCGCCGCCGAACAGCGTCGCCGCCTGCCGCCGCGCCGCGTTCACGGCCGTCTCCGACAGCGTCGTGGAGTCGGTTCGCATGTAGGTGATGAAGCCGTTCTCGTACAGCTTCTGCGCCACCGACATCGTGTACTTCGCGGAGTAGCCCAGCTTGCGGCTGGCCTCCTGCTGAAGCGTCGTCGTGCGGAACGGCGGGTACGGCTTGCGCGTGTACGGCTTGCTCTCGACCGACGTCACCTCGAACGGGCGGCCGTCGAGGCGGGTCGCCAGGCCCCGCGCGGCCTCCTCGTCCAGGTGCAGGACGTCGGCGGTCTTCAGGGTGCCGTCCGACGCGAAGTCGCGGCCCTGCGCGACGCGCTTGCCGTCCACGGCGTTGAGCCCGGCCTTGAACGCCGTCGGCTCCTCCGGCTTGCCGGTGTCGAACTCGGCCGCGATGTCCCAGTAGTGCGCCGGGACGAACGCGATGCGGGCGCGCTCGCGCTGCACCACCAGCCGCGTCGCCACCGACTGCACCCGGCCCGCCGACAGCTTCGGCATGACCTTCTTCCACAGGACGGGGCTGACCTCGTACCCGTAGAGCCGGTCCAGGATGCGGCGGGTCTCCTGCGCGTCGACCAGGCGCAGGTTCAGTTCGCGGGGGTTCGCGGCGGCGGCCTGGATCGCGTCCTTGGTGATCTCGTTGAAGGTCATCCGGTGGACGGGGACCTTCGGCTTGAGGACCTCCTGGAGGTGCCAGGCGATCGCCTCGCCCTCCCGGTCCTCGTCCGTCGCGAGGTAGAGCTCGTCGGCCTCGGCCAGCAGCTTCTTCAGCTTGGTGACCTGAGTCCTCTTGTCCGCGTTGACGACGTACAGGGGCTCGAAGTCGTGCTCGACGTTCACGCCGAGTTTCGCCCACGACTCACCCTTGTACCTCGCCGGTACCTCGGCGGCACTCCCGGGAAGGTCCCGGATGTGGCCGATACTGGACTCCACGACGTATCCGCGGCCCAGGTACCCGGCGATCGTCTTCGCCTTCGCCGGCGACTCGACGATCACCAGACGGGTGCCTCCACCGGCCGACGCGCCGGGCTTCGCAGTGCCGTTCTTGGCTGGCACAGTCGCTCCAACCTCGCTGTCTGGTCTTCGTGCACGTTGCGCTCACACCCGTCCCCCTTGGGCGGGCGCCGCATTCCTACCGCGCCTGGACAGGATGACATGTCCCCACCGGTGTCGCAGACCTCGGCCACTGTGCCGGACATCGCCCGGCGGGGCACGTCATAATGGTCGCGATGGTGGAGTACACCTACCTCGTCCTGCGTCTGCCTCGCGGCACCACTCGCGACACCGCCCGGCAGATCATGACCGAGCACGCCGAACACGGTGGCTGGGAACTCGATCGCTTGCGCCTCTACCCCGACGGTAGCCGCAGAATCCAACTACGCCGCAAGATCATTCGTCAGGTGCGCACGTTCTGAGGGCTCCGGACCGGAGCGTAGCACCACGTACCGGCTCACTGACCGTTAGTGAGTCTTTTCGCTGGCGCCGAAGAGGCTTTGCCCGCCCCGGGCCGCGCTCCCGGGACGGGCAAAGCGTTCACGAGCCCGCGCCGCCACCGGGCGCGGGCACAGATCACCGGCGGCTGAACCGGCGGCGCACGAGCCCCGACGCCACCGACAGCACGCCCATCGCGGCGACGGCCACCAGCGCCCATGCCGTCCCGCGCTCGGCCACCTCCAGCGGCTCGGCGGCGGCGACGCGCACGGCGTCGAGACGACCGCCGCGAGGCGCCGCGTCCGGAACCCCGGCCGCACCGCCCGACGCGGCGCGCGTGTGCGACGCGGGACCGCCGAGGCCCGGCATCGTCCGCTGAACGCCCAGCGGAAGCGAACCCGCGTCGAACACCGCCACCCGCCCGGTACCGAACGAAGGCAGCCCGTCCCCCCGCCCCTGCGACACGACCCCCGCCGAGGGCACAACGACCTCTTCCACCACGTACAGCGGCACGCCGGGCCCACTCACCGGCAGCTCCCGACCACTGGCGAACACCAGCCCACCGACCCGATCCGGCAACACCCCGCCCTCGGACCGCCGCAGGCTACTGGCAGCGGCCCGCTCATTCGCCGCCCCCGCAACGCCCTCCGCCCGCCGCAACCCCACGGCACTCAACGGAAACACCTCCGGCAACGGCACATCCACACCCGGCACAGGCCCCATACGCTCGTTCGACGCCACGCTGGCCCGGCGCAACCCCACAGCACTCAACGGAAACACCCTCGGCAGCGGCACATCCACGCCAGGCACAGGCCCCGTGCGCTCGTTCGACGCCAAACCCGCCCGCCGAAGGCCCACGGCGCTCAACGGGAACACCTTCGGCAGCGGCACATCCACGCCGGGCACCGGGTCAGCACGCTTGTTCGCCGCGACACCGTCCGCCCGCCGCAGACCCACGGCACTGAGCGGGAACACCTTCGGCAACGGAACGTCCACGCCCGGCACGGGATTCGCGCGCCGGTCCGGGGCGGTACGGCCGGGCGTGTCCAGTAGGGCTGGGATGGGCGTGGTGTAGGGAAGGACGGAGTCGTCCAGGGGCGGCAGCTCGGGGCGCGGAGTCTTGTCTCGGGCCAGGAGGGGCGGGTGGGCGATCGCAGTGGCCTCCTGGCGCTGCGCGGTATCGACGAGCCAGCTCGTGAACGGCAACTCCTCGACGGGCACGTCGGGGCGGTCCGGCGAGAGCCCGGGGTCGTCGTCCAGGAGGGCAGGCACCGGCATCGCACCTTGCTCGCCAGAGCCCGTGGGCGGCGTCGCCGCGTGGCCAGAAACCGCCGACAGGCCGCGCAGCGCCGGAAGCGCGACGGCGGGCGCGTTACGTGCGGCGGTGCGCTTGCGGTACTTGCCGTCGTCGCTGTTCCTGACGGCCGCGCCGCCCGCACAGCCGACGCCCGCGAGACCCGCGACGGCGCCCGCGTTGCCGCACGCATCCACCGACGCGCCGATCGGGGCGAGCGCGCGGTTGCCGGACAGTACGCCGCGCTCGCCAGACGCCTGCTGGTGCGGCGCGCAGTCCTGTGTGCGATGGCGGGAGGCTCCAGGCCAGGCGGCGCGCTCAGGCGTGGCGTGCGGGTGGTGGTCGTCGGCGCCGCCCGGGGACTGGGGTTTGGCGTCGCCCACGCTGTTGCCGCTGATGTTGACCGGCGCGGAGACGGGGGCGTTGTGCCGGTTTCCGGCAAGGACGCCGTGCTCGCCGGACGTGTCAGCGAGGGCTCCGGCCGGCACGATCGCCGCGCCGAGCGCGACGAAACCGGCCGTCAGAAACGTGGCACGCGCGGTGCCGGAGATCCATGGACGCATGATGCTCCTCAGTCGGAAGAGATGCGGGCGGCGGGCAGGCGTGCCGTCCCGGGGACATACCGCCCTCAGAAGGCGGCAGGGAGAGGCGTCGCCAGGCCGAACCGCACGGGCCGACGACGCGGAGGTGCCCTAGTCAGGCGCGAAGGACGGCTCGTCCGCAGCAGAGCGGACGGCCGGAGGCAGCGTTCCGAGGACACGCGCCACGAAGCCGTACGGCGACGGGAGCATGCCCGCACGAAGGATCGAAGGGGCACCGACACCACCGGGCGCCGCCGGGCCGGACGCCGAGACGACCGTGCCCGCTTGACGCAGCACCGAAGTCTGCGAAACCGGGCGTGACGCGTCCGCACCAACACGCTCACCGCCCACACCGCCGGACGATGCCGCCTCGCCGGGCTCCACCGAGATGCCGGGCGCCGGGACAGCGGACCACGCCGAATTACTCTCCGGGAGCCGCACATCCGGCCGGTTCGCGGAGACGGTGGACGGCTCCCGCCGGACGGATTTGCCCGGCTGCCCGCCCGAACGGGCCAGCACCCCGGCGCCCGGCGGCAGCCCGACGACCTGCCGCATCGAAGGCAGCGCCCCGACGAGGGAAAGCACGTCATCCCCCTCCATCGAGCGCGACGCAAGAGATGACAGCACGTCAAATTCCCGCAAAATGAGCGTCGCATGAGCCCCCGCACGGGGCAGCGGGTCGATTTCCCGGAGGGCTGGCGGCGTGTGGGCGGCCATCACGGAAGGCGACTCGTCGAAGGACGACGGCACGGCGGCGACCGGTGCGGACGCGGGCCTCGTCGGGCGGGGCGTCGGCAGCCCGCCCTCCGCAGACGGCGGCTCCCCGGCGAGCAGGCCGCCGCTTTGCCGTGACGCCCGCGAGGGAGCCCATGAACGGGCGTTCTCCACCCGTGTCGCCACTTCGCCGAGGGCCGTCGTCGCATGGGGCGCAAAGTCCGCTATCGGCGAGGTTTCGAGACCGGCGTTCTTCAGCGGAGACGACGCACCAGCGGAAGGCGGCGCGTGCGTGGCGAGTGCGGGGGCGCGTGTCACCGACGGCCCGTCGGACGGCAGGGCAGGAGCCCGCACACCGCGAGCCGGGAACGGCGGCCGGTCAAGACCCGACGACGACGGCGCGGCGGCCACTCGTCCCGTCGCAAGGGCGCTACCGGCGTGAGGACGAGGCTCGTCGGCGTGCGCGGACGTGGTTCCGATCAGCCAGGCGGCCAAGCACAGGCCGCCGAGAACAAGGACGCGATGGACGGCGTCACGGCGCAGCGGGGCGAGAACCGCCCCGGCCACCGCCGCGAACGCCATCGGACCACTCCCGCCCATCGCCTGAACGCCATGAGGGAGTCATCAACCCCTCACAGAAGGTGACGGTAGCATCACGGAACACCTCCGCGACGCCAAATGCGGGGACGAATTCAGGAACGGTCGAGGAAGCGGTCCAGGACACGCGCACCGAAGCGCAGACCGTCGACGGGAACACGCTCGTCGACCCCGTGGAACATTCCGGAAAAGTCCAATTCCGGGGGAAGCCGCAGCGGGGCGAAACCGTAGCAGCGCATCCCGAGCCGGGCGAAGTGCTTGGCGTCCGTGCCGCCGCTCAGGCAGTACGGGACGGGCAGCGCCCCCGGGTCCTCGCTGAGCAGCGACGCCTCCATCGCCGCGACGAGGGCGCCTTCGTACTCGGTCTCCAGCGCCTGGTCGTAATAGACGAAATCACGCTCGACGTCCGGACCGAGCAGATCGTCCACAACCGTGAAGAATTCGGCCTCATGACCGGGAAGGAAACGTCCGTCGACCTGAGCCGTCGCCCCCTGCGGGATGACATTCGTCTTGTATCCGGCATCGAGGCGCGTCGGGTTGAGCGTGTTCTTCAGCGTCGCGCCGATCATCCGCGCCATCGGACCGATCTCCGCGAGCGCCCGCTCGGGGTTCTCCGGGTCGAACTCGATCCCGTACGCGAGGCAGACCCGCTCCAGGAAGGCCCGCACCGTCTTGGTCAGCCGCACCGGGAACTCGTGCGACCCGAGCCGCCCGACCGCCGCCGCCAGCGCCGTGACCGCATTGTCGGGATGCACCATCGACCCGTGCCCGGCCGTGCCCTTGGCGGTGAGGTTCATCCACGCGATGCCCTTCTCCGCCGTCTCGATGAGGTACATCCGCCGGTCGCCCGGCACGGTGAGGCTGAACCCGCCGACCTCGCCGACCGCCTCGGTGCACCCCTCGAACAGCTCGGGATGCTCGTCGACGAGCCACTTCGCGCCCCAGGACCCGCCGGCCTCCTCGTCGGCGAGGAACGCGAGCACGACGTCGCGCGGCGGCCGGCGGCCCTCCCGCATCCGGTCCCGGAGGACGGCGAGGATCATCGCGTCCATGTCCTTCATGTCGACGGCGCCGCGCCCCCACACGCACCCGTCGGCGATCTCGCCGCCGAACGGGTCGCGCGTCCAGTCCTCGGCGCGGGCGGGCACGACGTCGAGGTGCCCG
Organism: Actinomadura flavalba DSM 45200; assembly: GCF_000374305.1. Taxonomy (GTDB): domain Bacteria; phylum Actinomycetota; class Actinomycetes; order Streptosporangiales; family Streptosporangiaceae; genus Spirillospora; species Spirillospora flavalba. Next base: position 1,054,714 of record NZ_KB894093.1, read on the forward strand.
TGCAGCAGCAGCGCGTCGCGCGTCGGGTCCTCGCCCTCGATCCGCGCGACGACGCTGGTCCGCCCCGGGTGGCTCTCGAAGAGCCGCGCCCGGACCCCGACCTCCTCGAGCTGCGCCGCGACGTACTCCGCCGCGACCCGCTCCCCCGGCCCGGAGTGATCCCCGGGGTTGCTCGTGTCGATCCGGATCAGCTCCTGACAGAGCCGCACGACCTCGTCCTCAGCGCCCACAACCCTCACCCTCACTCCACCCGACCGGTACCCCGCCATGGTGCCCCCTCGATCGACTTCGCCGCACCTCCCGACCTTTGGTATGGTGAACCCGCTGCCGCCTACCAAAGCGGCACACACCCACGTCCGGGTGGCGGAATAGGCAGACGCGCTAGCTTGAGGTGCTAGTGCCCTTTACGGGGCATGGGGGTTCAAGTCCCCCCTCGGACACACACCATCTGTACATGTGGAGGCCGGGTTCACCTTGGCCTCCACTAGTTTTTTGTCGGGGTGGTAGGTCATCGTCAGCCCCAGTTCCCGGTACAGGTCGGCCTTGTCATTGGGGTGAGCCCGCACGACCGCGCGGGCGAGTTCGTCGGTCTTCTTCAGAGCCGCGTGAATCGCGTCGGCGTTGACGGCGTGCGTCTGTGGTGCTTCTTGCAGCCGGGCTTCTAGCTGGCTGCGTTCGGCCTCGGTCTCGTTGATCCATCCGGCCACCTGCACCGGGTCGGCTCCTGCGTCGAGGGCGCTTACACGCGGCGATCTGCCGGTGCAGTTGGGTCCTTGCGGGGTTCTCGGCGGGCTGGATCTGCTCGGTCATGGCTTTTGAGGGTCGCGTCGATGCGGTCGGGCGCGAACGCGGTCAGGAGCCATGCGTCGATGTGGCCGATGATCTGCGCTTCTCGCGGTAGACGACCTTGGGATGGGCGACCTCGATGTAAGCGTGTACGCCTTGGGCGCTCTGCATCGGTAGTACGCCTGGTCGTGCGCTGACGTCTCTGCGGATCGGCGGGGACTGGCTCGCCTTCGGCCCGGTTTGTCGTGATGTGGGTTGTCCCTGAGGATTGCCTTGATCGTCGGATCGAAGCGGGGGCGTGATGGGACGGCGCGGAGGACGCGGTGGTGGCGCCGGGGGCGCCGCCGCGGGCGTGTTCGGGAAGGCGGCGGGGAAGGCGTTCCGGCTGCCCAAGCGGGGCGGGGGCAACGGCGCGGGGCCGGGCGGGCGTCCGTCGCGGCGGCCGGACGGGACGACGCGCGGGGGCGGGAACGACGGGGCCCGCGCGGACCGGGGCACGGCACGGCATCCGGACGGCCGCACGACCACCAAGGACCCCATCGACGTGGTCACCGGCGAGGTGCTGCTCAGCCAGACCGACGTCCACCTGCAGGGAATCCTGCCGCTGGTACTGCGTCGCACGCACATCTCGACCTACCGTGACGGCGGCCTGTTCGGCCCGGCGTGGGCGTCTACACTCGACCAGCACCTGCGCACCGACGCCGACGGCGTCCGGTTCTTCTCCGCGGACGCGACCGTCCAGAAGTATCCGCACGCGAACCTCCCCGGCGTCGCCTTCCGGCCGGAGCACGGACGCCAGTGGACGCTCACGCTGGGCCGCGACGGAGGATACGAGGTCACCGATCCGCAGACGGGCCGGACGCTCCGCTTCGCCGCCCCGGGGGACGAGCACGGCTGGTCCCGGCTGCCCCTGCTGGCGGTCGCCGACCGGAACGGCAACCGGCTCGACCTCGTCTACCGCGACGGCACGCTGACGGAACTGCGGCATTCGGGCGGCTACGTCATCGCGGTGGACACGGCGGAGACCGGGGATGGGGAGCGCCGCATCACCGCGCTGCGGCTGCTGGGCGGCACCGACGGCGGCCGGACGCTCGTCGGGTACGGCTACGACGGCGAAGGCGACCTGGCCGAGGTCGTGAACTCGTCCGGGCGCCCGCTCCGCTTCACCTACGATGCGGGGCGGCTCGCCGCCTGGCACGACCGCACGGGCCACACCTACCGCTACGAGTACGACGGCGAGGGCCGCGCCGTCCGGGCCCGCGGCACCGGCGGCTTCCTCGACGTGACGCTGGCCTACGACCCGGCGGCACGCACGACCGTCATCACCGACTCGCTCGGGCGCACCACCACGTACCGTTACAACGAGCTGTTCCAGATCACGGCCGAGACCGACCCCCTCGGCTCGACGCAGCGCTTCGGCTGGGACGCCCACGACCGGCTGCTCTCCCACACCGACGCCCTGGGCGGCACGATCGCCTACGCCTACGACGAGCACGGCAACATCACCGAACTGACGCGCCCGGACGGTGCCCGGTTCACGATCGCCTACAACGCGCTGAACCTCCCCGTCGAGATGGTGGAGCCGCACGGGGCGGTCTGGCGGCGCGACTACGACGAGCGCGGCAACCTGACCGCTTCCACCGACCCGTTCGGTGCCACGACCCGGTTCGGTTACGACGAGGCCGGGCGGCCCACCTCCGTCACGGCGCCCTCGGGCGCGGTGACCCGCTACGCGCCCGACGCCGCCGGGCTGCCGCTCGCCGTCGCCGACCCGCTCGGCAACGTGACCCGCTACCAGCGGGACGAGGCCGGCCGGGTGACCGCCACCGCCGACCCGCTCGGCAACGTCGTCCGGCAGGGGTGGACCGCCGAGGGGGCGCCGGCCTGGCGGACGGACGCTGACGGCGGCACCGAGCGGTGGACCTACGACGCCGAGGGCAATCTCACCGCGTACACCGACGCGGCCGGGCAGACCACCCGGTACGAGATCGGCCCGTTCGACCTGGTCGTCGCCGAGACCGGCCCGGACGGCGCCCGCCGCGTCTTCGCCCACGACACCGAGCTGCGTCTGACGGCGGTCACCGACCCGCAGGGCCTGGAATGGCGCTACACCTACGACGCGGCCGGGAACCTCGTCGGCGAGCGCGACTTCAACGGTCGTGTCGTCGGCTACGCCCACGATGCGGCCGGACGCCTGGTGGGACGCACCAACGGCGCAGGCGAGACGGTCGCGTTCGAGCGGGACGTGCTCGGCAACGTGGTGCGCAAACACGGCGACGGCCGGGAGACCACGTTCGGCTATGACCGCGCCGGGCTGCTCGTACGCGCGGCCGACGCCGACACCGAGCTCGGTTTCGAACGGGACCTGATCGGGCGGCTCATCGCCGAGACGTGCAACGGGCGGACGGTGCGGTCCGCCTACGACGTGGACGGCAACCGCGTCCGGCACCGGCTGCCATCGGGCGCCGAGGCGGCGTGGAGCTATGACGCGGCGGGCCGCGCGACCGGCGTCACCGCGGACGGTGGCACGGTGGCGCTGGAGTACGACGCCGCCGGGCGGGAGGTCCGGCGCAGGATCGGCGCGGGCGCGGCCCTCGCGCAGCAGTGGGACGGCGGGCACCGGCTCGTCGCGCAGTCGGTGTGGGGCGCGCCGGACGGCGGCCACGCCGACGCCCGGCTGCTGCGGCACCGGACGTACCGGTACCGGCCGGACGGCGTGCTGTCGGGCGTCCACGACCGGGCGGACGGCGAGCGCCACTTCGAGCTGGACCGGGCCGGGCGGGTGACGGCGGTCCACGCGCGCGGCTGGTCCGAGCGGTACGCCTACGACGCCGTCGGCCGCGTCACCTCCGCCGACGACGGCGACCGCGACTTCGTGGGCACGCTGCTGCGCCGGGCCGGACGCGTCCACTTGGAGTACGACGCGCAGGGCCGGGTCGTCGCGCGCAGGCGGACCGGGCCATCGGGCGGGACGCGCACCTGGACGTTCGGCTGGGATGCCGACGACCGGCTCACCACCGTGCGGACGCCGGACGGCACGCGCTGGCGCTACCGCTACGACCCGCTGGGGCGGCGCATCGCCAAGCAGCGGCTCGGCACGGACGGCGTCGTCACCGAGCAGACCGACTTCACCTGGGACGGCCCGCTGCTGGTCGAGGAGATGCACCGGTCGCGGGACACGCCGGTGACGCGCGTGACCTCGTGGGGATACGCACCGGGGACGTTCCGCCCGCTCTACCAGCTCCGGCGGAGCACGGCCGCCGACGCGCCCCAACGGTGGATCGACGAGCGGTTCCACGGCATCGTGACCGACCTCGTCGGCGCGCCGACGGAACTGGTCGGCGCCGCGGGGACGGTGGACTGGAGCCTGCGCACGACGGTGTGGGGGGTGCCGCTGACGGGTGACGTGGACGGCTGCCCGCTGCGCTTCCCCGGCCAGTACCACGACGCCGAGACCGGGCTCGGCTACAACTACCAGCGGTACTACAGCCCCGAGGACGGCCGGTACCAGAGCCCCGACCCGCTCGGCCTGACCCCGCAGCCCGACCCGCACGCCTACGTGCTCAACCCGACCGGCTGGTCGGACCCGCTCGGCCTGTGCCCGTCCGACTCCGGGGACCGGGGCCAGGCGGGGCACGGGTACGCGCGGTCGGTCGTGCCGGGCGGACGGGCCGACGGCGAGAAGGTGTTCGCGGGGCACGGCGAGTACCGGCGGGGCGCCGGGGAGGTGACGGTGCCGCCGGGGACGCGGGTGGCGGTCTACGCCGAGCACGGGCAGCGGATCCACGACCGGGTGGGGCTGGGCATCGAGCGGGGGACGGGACGGACGCCGGTGCGCGTCTACGAGGCCGGGGAGAGCATGCCGAACTACACGTTGAAGGCGCCCAAGAACTTGACGATCGCGCAGGAGTCGCGGACCGTCGAGGATGCGAGGAACCTGTCCGAGCTGCTGAAACCCCGGATGGGGACCGTACACTGGGCGGCCTGCCAGGAGCTGAGGAGCAGGTAAGCGATGTCCACCTATCCCGACCTTTCGCCCTACACCTACGACGCCGCACCGCCTGGCGAGGCGGTGAACGTCGGCTGGCTGGGCGGTGACGCCGGATTCCCCACGGGCGAGGTCGATTCGCGGGTCGTCGCGGCTCTGCTGCGCCGGGCCGTCGATCCGCAGAACGTCATGCGCGGCTATCACTACTGCGCTTTCTGCGACGCCGAATCACCGATCTGCAGCATGACGCCCGAGGGTGAGGAGGCCGCGCTCGGCACCGGGGAGATTCACGTACCGGACGGCGAGGGCCGCGTCTACGTCGCTCCGACACTGATCGTCCACTACATCGACACGCACCACTACCGTCCGCCGGACGTGTTCCTCCACGCCGTCCTTCGCGACCCGGGCTGACGACCGCCGCCCCGGTCACGCGATGAGCCCGAATCGTTCCGGACGCTACGGTTCGGCGACCCCCGCCGCTGGCGGGATGGACCGTCTGGACCGGGCGCCTTCAGGCCCTGCTGCGCGGATCGTTGAGAGAACCAGGGCGGCGGGGGCGGTCAGCAAGTGGTGGTGGCGGGTTTGCCGTGGAAGCGGTCGTTGAGGAAGTTGCTGGCGTCGGGGTACGACTGGACGGCGCCCGACAGGTGTTCGGCGAAGGGGTAGACCTTCCAGGTGAGGTCGGCGCCGAGCGCGCACCAGTTCTTGTGGACGGTGTCGGCTTGGCGGAGGGGAAGGACCTCGTCGAACAGGGCGTGGCCCTGGAAGACCGGGACGGACGGCTTGAGGGTGCCGAGCTTGTTCTCGGCGAAGCGGGCGAGCCACGCGGGGTCCTTCATGAGGTCGCGGGTGGCGACGTCGCTGAAGCGCCGGAAGGACGTGTCGAGGGCGGCGGGGCCGAGGTCGAGGCTGACGAAGCACAGGTCGGCGTGGCGTCGTCGGAGTTCGCGGCCGGCGTCGTTGAGGGCGGAGTCGAGGCGGAGGTCGGGGTAGGCGGCGTCGTAGCCGAGCGCGGCCATGAAGGCCGAGCCGACGAGCGGGCCTCCTTCGTGGAAGGTGCCGATGGCGACCATGTCGGAGCCGATCCCGCTGGCCGAGACGCCTTTGAGGTTGAGGTCGGGGGCGTAGGTCGCCGCCAGTTGCGCGGCCCAGCCGGCCGAGGTGCCGCCCTGGGAGTAGCCGAGAATCCCCACGGGGGTGGCGGCGTTCAGCCCGGTGCCGGGCAGGCGCAGGGCGGCGCGTGCGATGTCCAGGACGGCACGGCCCTGCGACCGGCCGACCATGTAGGTGTGGACGCCGGGGGTGCCGAGTCCCTCCATGTCGGTGACGGCCACGGCCCAGCCCTTGTTGAGCAGGTCGTTGACGGCGAACTGCTCGTAGTCCAGGCCCCGGCTGAGGGAGTAGGACGGGGCGCACTTGTCGCCGAGCCCCTTGGTGCCCACCGCATAGGACACCAGCGGCCGTGACCCTCTACCCGACCATGCCGCCGAGGGGACGAGGACCGTTCCGGACACCGCGATCCGTTCCCCGGTCGCGTTCTGGGTCTGGTACAGCACCTGCGTCGAGACGACCTTCGACGACAGCGGATAACGGGCCTGCCTGGAGCGCACGACGTCGCCCAGGGCGCCCGGAGGCAGCGGGGACGGCGGCAGGTAGAACCCGTCGGCCGACGGGAGCGGCACCTCGTCGGCGTAGGCCGGGACGGCCAGACCGGCGGCGACGAGCGCGACCAGGCCGCAAGCGCGCAGGACACGGGTCACAGGGTTCACGGGATGCTCCAGAGGTTGCCGAGGCGACGGACGGCCGCCGCAGGGCGGTCTGGGTCCGCTCCGGTGCCCGGACGAACCCGTCAGCGATAGTCCATTCTGGACTATCGCGAACGGGACTCGTCAAGCCTCGAACGTCGAGAGCGGGAGGGGAACGTTCCATTCCCGCGCCCGAACGGTCGATCACTCCTGGTCAAGGGCGCTCTGCCAGAGTTCGGTCATCATCCGCTCGTATCTGATGCCGAACTCCAGGGCGTGCCGCTGACCGGGCGTCAGATGGTCGCCGACCAGGCGGGACAGTTCCTCGTACTCCGCCAGAGTCCTGCCGTGCGCCTCGACCTGGGCGGGTGCGTGCTCGCGCGGGTCGCCGCCCAGCCACATCTTCAGCATCCCCCGCTCCCTGGCCTCGACCGGTACCACCACCGTGTCCTCCAGCCATTCCCGGAGCGCCGCCCGGCCCTCGTCGGTCAGCCGCATCACCCGCCGCTGACGCCCGCCCCCCGCCTGCTCCCGCTCCAGCAGGCCCGCCTCGACCAAGCGGTCGCACACCGCGTACACCTGCGCGTGCGGCACCTGCCAGAACGGCGCGATCGTCCGGCCCGCCTCCACCTTCACGTCGTACGGACTGGCCGACCCGAGCAGATTGACGATACCGAGCACCAGGAACGCCGACGGAGTGAGATTCACGCCCCAGAAGCTACCGTCCTGCCGGGGCGTCCGGGCCTTGGGCCTTGACGGTGGTCGGGGCGATCCCTATCGTTCCGATAGTCCAGAATGGACTATCGGATTCGAGGAGTTTCGCGTGACGCGTTCTCGTGCTTGGTCGTCCCTGGCCCTCGCTCTGACTCTGGCCGTCATCAGCGGATTCCCCTTGCCCGCTCGGGCCGAGACGCCCACGACGTACCTGCTGGCCCTCGGGGACTCCCTGTCGGTGGGCACGCAACTCTTCCCGGACGCCGAGGTGGGGCGGCCCACCGATGAGGGGCACGGGGAGTTCCTGCTGGCGTCCCTGCGCGCCAAGGAGCCCGGCCTGAAGCTGGTGAAGCTGGGCTGCGGCGGCGAGACGACCACGACGATGATCGACGGCGGCAAGTGCGCCTACCCCGAAGGTTCACAGCTCAAGGCCGCGCTGGCCTTCCTGCGAGACCACCCCGGTCAGGTGAAGTACGTGACGCTGAGCATCGGCGCCAACGACGCCGCCTGCGCCCTCGACCTCGACCTGGCCTGCGGAGCGCAGGCGGTCGCCCGGGTCGGCACCAACGCCTCGAAGATCGAGGCGAAGCTGCGGGAGGCCGGCGGGGACGCACCCGTCTACGCGTCGATGACCCTGTTCAACCCCGGACTGGCCGCCTGGGTCCACGGCGACAAGGTCACGGCACTGGCCTCCGTGCCGCTGCTGGACATCTACAACCTGATGCAGCGGACCGCGGCCTTCGCCAACGGCTTCCGGATCGCAGAGGTCGCGGACGCCTTCGGCTCCCACGACTTCACGACCAAGGTGTCCCTGGAGCCGTACGGGAAACTCCCTCTCGCCGTCGCCCGCATCTGCGCCTGGAGCACCCAGTGCGACCGCAACGACGCCCACCTCACAGCAGACGGCTACCGCCAGATGGGCGGCGCCTTCTTCCGCGCCATGTCCAAGTGACATACGCCGGGCGCAGGAAGCGCTCCTCCGCGCGTTGAGCCCCGCTTCGAGGCGTTCCTGCCCTGGCCGGACCGATACGGTTGCCCGGTTCATGCGTTCTGATCCTCCCCCAGCTCACCGCCGTGTTCCGCGATCACCGTGAAGACCGCTACAGCGCGGTGACCGCGACGACGACGTCCGCTCCCGGCGCGTCGGCGCGGCTGCTGCGCGCAGAGATGTACCGGCTGATGAAGCTGGACGAACCGGCGGGCGAGCCCGTGGTCCGCAGGCCGTCCGACCCCCGGCCCGACCCGTCGCAGGGCGTCCGGGCCACGCTGGACCGGCGTCCCGCCGCCGTGGCGCTGGACGACGCCGCCGGACGTCACCTCGTGGTGGACGTCCGCGAGCCGGAGGAACGGCTGCTCGGCCTCGCCGACGTCCTTGTCCGCGAGCACACCGCGCTCGATCCGCCTGCCGCCGCGTGGACCGGCGCGGCGCTCACCACCTATCCGGGCTGCCTCGTCGCCGCCGCCGAGTCCGCCCCCGGCGAGGCCGTCGTCCGGGTACGCGACGAAGGCACCGTGCGCTGCCGCACCGGCCGTCTCGCGCTGGCCGCCTCGGCCGTGCACGCCTGGCTCGCGGACGGACGCCCGCTGCGCGACCTCCCGCCGGAGGTCGACATCATCGCCGGGCCGGACGGCTGGACGGCGTCGTTCAGTCCGCCAGCCGCTCCGCCCAGGCCCTGAGCGCGCCCACACGGGTGGGGCCGCGCCCGTTCAGCAGCGCGGACGCCGACCGCGACGGCAAGATCAGCCTGCCCGAGTTCGCGGCTCTGATGAGTCCTACCGCGCCTGGTCCCGTTCGGTGGTCAGGCGGGCGCGGTCCAGCGCGTCGTCGACCAGCGCCCGCGCCGCCGCCCGGTCGCCGTCGCGTTCGGCCGCCACCGCCAGCAGTTCCAGCGCGCCCGCCCGCTCGACGGGGTGATGGCGCGCGGGCAGCAGGGCCAGGGCCTGTTCCATAAGCGCGTGGTCGGCGGCGATGGCGGCGCGCAGGTACCGCTCGACCAGGCGGCGCAGCGCCGCGTCGTGCTCGCCGCGCGTCGCCTTGCCGCGCGCGTGCGCGGCCCTCCGGAACCGCCCGTGCCCCTCGTCGGTGACGAGCCCGGCCCGGCAGAGGTCGCCAGGTGGCTGGCCGGGGCACGGCGCCCACATCTGGTCGGTCAGGCGTCGATCACGAGGGGGTGCGGCGTGATGAGGTCGGAACGCTCGACCTACCCGAAATCCGCCAGCATGGGGCGGGGGCGGGGGTGTGGTCAGCGTGGGAGCGTGCGTGTGGTGGTGCTTTCGGGGTCGTCGTCGCTGGCCGGGGAAAGGGTGATGCGGCGCTGTTGGCGGTTCGCGTCGATGACGGTGACGCGTACCTGTTCGCCCGGTTCGAGGGTCGAGGCGCCGGGGAGGAGGCCGTCGATGCTCTCGTTGAGGCGGACGAAGGTTCCCATCGGGGCCGTCCTGGTCACAGTGCCCGTGACCGTGAGGCCCGTGTGGATCAGGTGGAGGGGGTCGTCCTCCGCCCGCTTCAGGCCGAGGGAGATCCGCTGTCGTTCGTGATCGATGTCGAGGACGCGGACACGGACCTGTTCGCCAGGGGAGACGATCTCCGAGGGGTCATCGAAAGGGCGCCAGGAGAGGTTGGCGGCGGTGATGACGCCCTCGACCGTCCCGAGATCGACGATCGCTCCGAAGCGCTCGGTGGCGACGACGGTGCCCATGACCTCGTCGCCGACTTCGTGCGCGGTGAAGGGTGCCTCCGGGCCGTCATCGCCAGGGGTTTCTCCTAGTCTTCCCATGCCCATTCCTGGTGGTAGTCGGTCCACTTCGTCTTGCTGTGGTCCATGAACGAATTGAAGCGGTCGATCTCGCTGACCGGGATGATCCGCTTGTTGTCGTGCGTCCGTTCATACCGATCCGGGGGAAGGCTTCGGTGAATCCTGGTTCTGCGCGTTCGGGCTGAACCGCTCGGATTCCTTGTTTCCTCGCGCGGGAGCACGATGGAGCACCCGGGGTTCGCCGGGGTCGTTGGAGCCACCGTACTTCCGCGGGCTCGAACCGAGCGGGTCGGAGAAGCGGGTCGGGCTATGCACGTAGGTGTGCGGGTTGGGCTGTGGCGCCAGGCCGAGCGGGTGTGGTCGGGTTCGTGGCTGTCTCGTGTCGTTGGGGTTGTTCTGCGTACGGCCTTTGGCTTGGTTGGCTTGGGGTGGGCGGCAACCTTGTTGGGGGGTGGGGGCGTGTTTAGGGGGTGATGAGGAGGCGGGATGGCTCGGTATGACGGGTTGGCCGAGTTCGTGGTGGGGCGGGGGCCTGGGTTGTTGCGGGCGGCCTACCTGCTGACGGGCGACGGGCATCTGGCGGAGGATCTCGTGCAGAGCACGCTGGTGAAGGTCGCGCCGCGGTGGGAGCGGATCGTGGCCGCCGGAGATCCCGAGGCGTACGTGCGGCGGGCTCTCTACAACGAGCACGTCAACGGGTGGCGGCGGTTCGGGCGGTTCGGCGAGCGGCCCAGCGCCGCGACGCCCGAGACCGGACGGCACCCCGACCACGCCGACGACGCCGTGCGGACCCTGGTGCTCGCGCGGGCGCTGCGGCGGCTGACGCCCCGGCAGCGGGCCGTGCTCGTGCTGCGGTTCTACGAGGACCGGACGGCGGCGGAGACCGCGCGGCTGCTCGACTGCTCGGTCGGGACCGTCAAGAGCCAGACGCACCGTGCGCTGGCACGGCTGCGGTTGCTCGAACCCGGTCTGGCCGATCTCCTGAACGACGTCAACGTGGAGGCGAACCGGTGAGCGCACGACTGCACGAGGCCCTGCGGGACCTGGCCGAAGAGGCGCCGAGGACGGACCTGACCGACCGCGTCCTGGCGGGCGCGCGGCGGCGCAGGCGGGTACGGACGGTCGCGGCGCCGGTGCTGGCGGCGGCGGCCGCCGTCATCGTCGCCGCCGGGGCGACGCTCGCCGGGACCACCGGCGGGACGCCCGAACCGGTCACCCCGGCGAACCCGCCGCGCACCGGCATCGTCAACGACGGGCCGCTGCCGCCTCCGCTGCCGAAGCGGCACCCCGAGGCGATCACGTCCGCGTTCCTCGACCACTGCAAGAATCCGGGCGGGCCCAACGGCAAGACTCCCCGGGGCGACTGCGCGCAGTGGCGGCTGACGGACCGCTCCGGCCGGCAGTGGCGGCTCTCCGACGGGACGGGCACCTACCAGACCCGCGTCAACGACTACATGAACGGTCGCGGCCCGCTGGAGATCAGCGCCGACGGACGGCGCCTGGCGTACTACCGCGCGGACGAGCAGCGGTTCGTCGTCCGGGACGTGCCGACGGGCCGGGTCATCCCGGTGCGGTATCCGGCGCCGCTCGCGGACCTCCTGGGCAATTACCACGACCTGACGTTCTCCCGGGACGGACGGTATCTCGCCGTCTCCCCCGACGTCACCACCACCAAGCGCGCCGTGCTGTTCGACACGGCGACGGGCGCCGTGGTGCCCCTGCCGGACGGTCAGCTCCTCGGCATCCGCGCGGACGGCGGTGTCGCGCTCGCGACACCGCGACGCGGGGACGAGCGGATGCGCAAGGCGACGACACTGATGCTGACCGGCCCCGACGGCCGGGTGCTCTCCCGCACGACGCTCGACCCCCGGACGGAACTGGGCACCACCGGCCCGGCGCTCTCCCCTGACGGGCACACGCTGCTCGTCCGGATGAAGACCAGGTCGATGCTCGACCACGCGTTCGCCGACGTCCGCACCGGGAAGGTGACGCGCAGGCTCCGCCTGCCCGAGAAGGTCGCGCAGGTCGCCGGGTCGCCCACCGGGTGGGTCGGGCCGACCCAGGTCTTCACCGGCTCGACCAAGACCGGCCGCGGCGACGCTTCCGGCGAGGGCATCGACGGCCTCTTCCGCATCACCCGCAGTGTCATCGACCTGAACACGGGCCACGAGACCCGGATGCAGGCGTTCACCCTGCGCGCCAACCAGATCGCCTTCGTTTCCGGCGGCTACCTCCGCTGACGCGCCGCATGGGGCCGCCGGACGTGTCCGGCGGCCCCGACCCGGTGCGGGGGGCCGGGAAGGGCGTGAGAGGGTCCGGAATATGGCTGATTATGCGCGTATGTATCGCTTCGGGGTGACGCCTTGGGAGCGGTACGGGGAGGCTGCGGCGGCGAGTGTCGCGGCGGTGCTGGATCGCGAGGAAGACGGACGTTCCCGGCCGCTCGGGCGGGCGCTGGATCTCGGATGCGGGCGGGGGCAGTTCACGCCCGAGCTGGCGCGGCGGGGGTGGGAGGCGGTGGGCGTGGACTGCGTGCCCGCCGCGATCGAGGCCGCCCGCGCCAAGGGGCCCGAAGGGGTCGCCTACGTCGTCGGTGACGTGACGGATCTACCGGCGGCGGGGCTGGGAACGTTCGGCTTCTTTCTCGACATCGGGTGCTTTCAGGGGTTCGACGCCGAGCAGCGGGCGGCGCAGGGCCGGGGGGTGACCGCCTCGGCCGAGCCCGGGGCGACGCTGCTGATGCTCGCGTTCGGGGTGACGCGCCTCCGCTCGCGCATCGGGGGCGTGTCCCAGGCGGAGGTCGAGGACGCCTTCCCGGGCTGGGACCTCCTCGACGTCCGGGCGGCCGACACCGCCGGGCTCGGCTGGCCGATGAACCGGACGTCGCCGCAGTGGTACCGGCTGCGCCTGGCCTGACCGTCAGGCGCCGGCCTCGTGCCAGCGGGCGGTGTCGGTGTACTGGTGGAGCCAGGAGATGCGGCCGTCGGTGAGGCGCCAGAGGTGGACGAACTCGGCCTCGTGGGGGCGGCCGGTGGCGCGCGCGGTGCCGCGATAGTGGCCGGTGATCACGACGAGCCCGTCGGTGGTCTCGTGCCGGGTCTCGGCGTAGGGGGCCGTGTCGTAGTCGGCGAAGACGGCGCCCCAGACGCGGGTCATCGTCTCCTCGGGGCCGTGGAAGACGCCCCCGGCCCCGCTGGGCATGCCCGGTGCGGTGCGGGCCTCGAAGGCGGGGTCGAGCAGGGCGAGGACCGCGGTGGCGTCGCGGCGCTGGGTGGCCGCGTAGAACTCGTCGACGGCGTCGGTCATGGCTCCTCCAAGGTGAATTAGGATTCTAGAACCCTTAATCTAATACTCCGGGAGGACGCATGGGAAGACCGGCCAAGTTCAGCCGGGACGACATCCTGGACGCGGCCCTGGCCCTCACCGCCGAGAGCGGCCTCGGCGCGGTCACCATGGCCGCGATCGCGGCCCGCCTCAACGCCCCGACCGGCTCCCTCTACCACCGCTACGCCTCGCGCGACCTGCTCCTCGCGGCCCTGTGGATTCGCGGCGTCCAGCGCTTCCAGCGCGGCTTCCTCGACGCCCTCAACGCCGACGACGCCCCGGCCGCCGCCCTGCACACCCCCCGCTGGTGCCGCCGCCACCCCGACGAGGCCCGGTTCCTGCTGCTGCACCGGCGACGCGACCTCGTCACCGCCTGGCCCGCCGAACTCGGCCCCGACCTCGACCGCCTCGACCGGGCGGTGGAGGACGCCCTGACCTCCTTCATCGCGCGCCACCAGGGCACCGACCCCGAGACCCTCTGCTACGCCGTCATCGACGCCCCGTACGGCGCCGTCCGCCGCCACCTGCTCGCCGACCGCCCGCCCCCGCCCGCCGTCGACGCACTGATCACCGCCACCTACCGGGCGCTGTCCCTGCCGACCCCCTGAACCCCGGGGAAGACCTCGCGGAGCGGGGTCGGGCCGCCGCGCGGCTGCCATTCGCGGGGGTAGCCGAGCGAGACCTCGTGGAAGGGGACGCCGTCGTGGACGGTCGTCCGGGGGATGTGGAGATGGCCGTAGACCATGGCGGCGGCGTTGTGGACGGTGTGCCAGCCGGCGGTGCGGTCGGTGCCGCACCACAGCGCGAACTCCGGGTAGCGCAGGATGCGGGTGGGGTCGCGGACGAGCGGATAGTGGTTCGCCAGGACCGTCGGGACGTCGGCGGGCAGGGCCTTCAGGCGGGACTCGGTGTAGGCGATGCGGGCGTCGCACCAGGCGTCGATGGTGGGGTGCGGCGCGGGGTGCAGCAGCGCCTCGTCGGTGCAGACGACGCCGGTGCCGTAGGCGTAGCGCAGCGCGGACGCCTTGTCGCGGGTGCCGGGCGGGCGCCACGTGTAGTCGTACAGGGTGAACAGCGGGGCGATGATCGCCGGTCCGCCCGGGCCGTCCCAGACGGGGTACTCGTCCTCGGGCGTGGACACCCCCAGGTTCCGGCACATCTCGACCAGGCGCGCATACCGGGCCTCGCCCCGGGACTGCTCGGGGTCGGCGGGCGGCGTCCACAGCTCGTGGTTGCCGGGCGACCAGACGACCTTGGCGAAGCGGGACGCGAGCAGGCCCAGCGCCCAGGCGACGTCCGCGAACACCTCGCCGACGTCCCCGGCGACGATGAGCCAGTCGTCGTCGCCGCGCGGTCGCAGCGCGGAGACGACGGCCCGGTTCTCCCGGTGCCCGACGTGCAGGTCACTGATCGCGAACAGCGTTGGCTCGGTCACGGGGTCCGGCTCCTCCCGAAGTGCACCTCCTCGCGACCCTAGACGGTCGGCTCCTGTCCTCGCCCCTGCCGCCCATAAGATCCTCTTTATGGCGAAATATGTGGATCTCAGTGGGTGGCCGCTGGCGCGGGCCGCGCAGAACGGGCGGCTCACGGTGGACGAGGCGGAGTCGCTGAACGCGGCGCTCGGAGCTGTCTTGGAACGTGCCAGGAACGAGGGGACGCGGTTCGCGATCGTCGTCGAGCAGCAGGACCGGCGGGCGCCGCAGAAGGGCGCCCTGGAGGTCGTGCACGCGTACTGGGCCGAGCACGCCGCCGAGATCGCGGAGCGGTGCTGCGGGTACGCGTCCGTCGTCGCGACGCGGCAGCTCGCGGACCTGGTGGTCGACCCGGGCCCGGGCGGCCTCGCCGTGTTCGGGACGACCGACACCGACGAGGCCGTCGCGTGGGCGAAGGAGCGTCTCGCCGCCCAGGCGTGAGCGGTCAGGGGATCGGGGTCGTCTGCGCCACCGCGATGCGCCAGTCACCCGCCTCGCGGACGAGGACGTACGTCATCGCCCCGGTCTGCTGCGGGGCGTACTGCGCGTCGTCGCGCTCGTCGTGGACGGTCTTGACGAGGCTGACGACCGCGACGTCGGGCGCCGCGTACCGGATGTCCTTGATCTCCAGCGTCGTCCGCACGTCCTTGAGCGGTGACGCGAGCGCGTCGCGCATGGCGGCGGAGAACGTGTCCCGTCCGAAGATCCGGCGGCCGACGATGTTGACGATCACGACGTCGGACGTGTGCAGTCGCGGCAGCGCGTCCGCGTCGAACTGCGCGCTCTCCGAGCGGGCGACCAGCTCCCCGATGCGCTGATCGTCGATTTCGCGGGGCGTGAGGTTCGTGGTGTTCATGCCCGCCAACGTAGAAGCTCAAGCGAAGTCGAGGTCAAGCCCCGAGGGCGAGCACCGCGCCCGCCACCGCCAGGGCCACCGCGCCCAGTACTCCCGCGACGACCGCGATGAGCCGGTACGGGTGCTTCTCGACCCAGGACACGAGCCCCGGATGCGTCCGGTCGAACTCCTTCGCGCTGACGGGCCCCTCGACCGCGTCGCACGGCACGCCGAGCGCGGCCACCAGGCGGTCGAGACCGTCGCGCGTGTAGTGCAGCGCGGCCACCCGGAACAGGACCCTTCCCCGCGCGTCCAGCACGAAGACCGTGTCGCCCTGCCCCTCCGCCTCCACCGTGGACGCCAGGTGCGCCCGGACCGTCCGGACGGCCCGTCCCCGCTCCCACGTCCGCCGCCCGAACACGCCCTGCCGGACGATCGCGTCGTCCGTCACGACGATCCGCGTCCGCACCGCCGCGCACGCCAGGACCACGGCGGGGCCGAAGACCCCGCCCACGACCCAGGCGAGCACCGTCGGCGCGGGCCCGAGCACGACGGCGGCGACGAGCCCCGCCCCGGCCAGCGCCAGCACACCCGCCACGACCGCCTGCGTCCCGGCGTCGGGCTTGAGCACCAGTTCGTCCCGCATTCGACCCCCCTTCCGATTCTGCCCTGCCGCCGGACCGGACGTCCCGTAGGTTCGTTCGGACGGACGGCCGACAGAACGGGCGGTGGGTACATGCTCATGCGGATTCCGCTGGACGACGGCGCGGGCGCGGACCGGTTCATGGTGGTCGAGGTGGACCGCCGCGACGTCGAGACCGAGGACGGCGTCGAACTCGTCGCCGACGACGGCCCCGGCCGCACCGCCCGCGCGCTCCGCAGCCTCGCCGCCGCGTTCGACGACCTCGAACCCGCCCTCGACACGATCGTCACCCGGCTCCGCGACGCCACGCGCGGGCCGGACCAGATCGTCGTCGAGTTCGGGCTGAAGTTCGGCGGCGAGACCGGGATCATCTTCACCAAGGGGAAGATGGAGGCCGCCCTCAAGGTGACCGTCACGTGGAACGGTGAACCGGCCGAGGACGAAGAAGACGAAGAGGACGAGGACGCCCCCTAGGTCCGCGTCCCTCGATCGTCCCGGCGGCGTCATGGGGTAAATTCGGCTGGATAGGGGTTCTGCCGCGCATTCGGGTCGAGCACGCGGCCGGGGGAAAGGGTCGCAAGGACGTGGAGCCTGAATCCGGCGGTGCGCGGAAAGAGCGGAGACGGCGATCGTTCTGGCGGGAGTTCCCCGTCCTGGTCGTGGTCGCGGTGACGCTCGCCGTGCTGATCAAGACGTTCGCGGCGCAGGCGTTCTTCATCCCGTCGGGGTCGATGGAGAACACGCTGAACGTGGACGACCGCATCCTGGTCAACAAGGTCGTCTACCGGCTGCGCGACGTCGAGCGCGGGGACACGATCGTCTTCAAGGGCCCCGCGTCCTGGCGTCCGGCCCAGGCCGACCCGCCGGGCGGCATCCTGCGGTCGGTGCGCGGGGCGCTGGGCTTCGCGCCCGCCGAGACGGACTTCATCAAACGCGTCATCGGCGTCGCCGGTGACCGGGTGAAGTGCTGCGACGCCGAAGGGCGCGTCACCGTCAACGGCGTTCCGCTGGACGAGCGCTCCTACCTCTACCGCGACCCGGTCACGCACGAGCGGGACAAGCCGTCCACCGAGACCTTCGACATCGTCGTCCCGCCCGGCCGCCTGTGGGTGATGGGCGACCACCGGGGCAACTCGGCGGACTCGCGCTACCACCGGAGGGGTTCGGACGACGGAACGATCCCGGTTCGGAACGTGATCGGCCGCGCGTCCGTGATCCTGTGGCCCGTCGGCCACGCGACGACCCTCCCCACCCCCGGCACCTTCCACCAGCGGGCCCTCGACACCGGCCCCTGACCCCCGGCGCGTGAGGAGGACGGCCCCTGAACACCCGGACCAGTCCCGACCGCTTCCGCGCGCAGATCCTCGGGACGGACGACCGGGCCGTGGGTTTGGCGTTCGTTGCGGGTGAGCGGGAGTTGGTGACGTGCGCGCATGTCGTCAACGCGGCGCTCGGACGGCCCGCGCGTGCGGCGAGCCTGCCCGGGGACGGCTGGGTGCAGGTGCGGTTTCCGTTCGCCGGACGCGACGACGAGCAGGTGGTGCGGCGCGCGCGGGTGGCGGCGTGGATGCCGCGTGCGGGCGCCGCGTTCGAGATGCGCGACGTCGCCGGGCTGCGGCTCACCGAGGACGTGCCGCACGGGGCGGCGGCGGCGACGCTCAGTTCCGACGGCGCCGGGGAGCGGCGCGTCGGCGCCTGGGGGCCGAACCGGAGCGACGACCCGCAGCGGCCCGGCCAGATCGTGGGACGGCTGCTCGACCGCAACGACCGCGTCCGCTTCCAGCTCGACCAGGACCTCGCGGGCGTGCTGCGCGTCCAGTCCGGGTACAGCGGCGGGCCGGTGTGGGAGCAGGCGACCGGGCAGATCGTCGGGATCGTCCAGGCCGTTCCGGGCGACGACGACGCCGTGGACGTGCTCGTCATCGGCGCCGACACGCTCGTGGAGGCGTGGCCGGAGGTGCTGTACCGGCCGCCGCCCAACCCCTACCGGGGCCTGGCCGCGTTCGGCGAAGAGGACGCGCACCTGTTCTTCGGGCGGGAGACCTTCGTCCGCGAGCTGGTCGAGGCGGTGCGAGACGAACCGCTGATCGTCGTCGCGGGACGGTCCGGAGCCGGGAAGTCGTCCGTGGTGGCGGCGGGGCTGGTGCCCGCGCTGCGGGACGGCGGTTCGTGGGCCGTGGGGTCGTTGCGGCCCGGAGCCGACCCGATGTACCGGCTCGCGGTGGCGCTGGCCGCCGCGTCGGGGTCGTGGGCACCGCATCCGCCCGGCGAGGTGCAGCGGTGGCTCGAAAGACTCGACGCCGGGGGCCTCGCGGAGGCGGCCGAGGAGGTATGCGCGGGCACCGGCACGTCCCGGCTGCTGCTCACCGTCGACCAGTTCGAGCAGATCTACACCGAATGCCGCGATCCGGAACGGCGGGCCGCGTTCCTCGACCTGCTCACCCGGCTCGCCACCGACGAACCCGGAGCCGTGCGCGTCGCGCTGAGCGTCCGCGACGACTTCCTGTGGGACCTGCTCGAAGCGAACCGCGCCCTCGGCGGCTACGTCCGCGAGCACTTCCACGCGCTGCACGAGATGGACCCCGGCGAGCTGGCCCGCGCGATCGAGGAGCCCGCGCGCGTCGCGGGCGGCGTCGTGTTCGAGGACGGGCTCGTCCGGCTCGTCCAGGACGACTTCCGGGGCCGTCCCGGCGCGCTGCCGCTGCTGGAGTTCACGCTGACGCGGCTGTGGGAGCGGCAACGCGGCCGGACCCTCACCCTCGCCGCCTACCAGGATCTCGGCGGCGTCACCGAGGCCCTCGCGGGCCACGCCGAGGAGCAGTACGCCGCGCTGCGCCCCGCCGAGCAGGACGCCGCGCGGCGCGTCTTCACCGCGCTCGTCCAGCCCGACCGGACGGACGTCGCCCGCCAGGTGCGGCGCACCGACCTGCGGCCCGGCGACTGGCCGGCCGTGGAGCGGCTGCGCGAGGCGCGGCTGCTGTCGGTGCGCGTCCCGGACGGCGGCCCGGCGCTGGTCGAGATCTCCCACGAGGCCCTGCTGCGCGGGTGGAGGCGGCTGCACGGCTGGCTCGCCGAGGACGTCGAGCTGCGCGCCTGGCGCGCGTCCGTCGTGGCCGCCCGCGACGTGTGGGAACAGCACGGACGCCACGACGAACTGCTGCTGCGCGGCCCCGTCCTCGACCGGGCCCGCGCCATGGCCGCCGCCCATCCCGACGACCTGACCGGCGTCGAGGAGTTCATCGCCGCCAGCACCGCGCGCGCCGACGTCGAGCGGGACGAGCGGGAACGCGCCGCTAGGGAGGCTCGGGCGCGCGGCATCGCGCGCCGTGCCGAAGACCTGCTCACCGGCACGGCTCCGGACCAGCCGACCGCGCTGGCGCTCGGCATCGTCTCGCTCCGGCACGCCCCGACGTTCGAGGGCGATCTGGCGTTGCGTCGCGCCCTCGCGTTCGCGAAGCCCTCGGAGACGCCGTTCCCGTACGGCGACCGGGTTCACGGGGCGGCGTTCAGTGCCGACCTCACGATGCTGGCCGCCGGTGGCGACGACGGGAGCGTGCGCGTCTGGGATCTGCGCACCGGCGACTGGTTCCACCAGGTCGAGCACGGCGCGCAGGTCCTCGCGGTGGCGTTCAGCCCGGACGGCACGCGTCTGGCCACGGCGGGCGACCGCAGGACGGTCCACGTCTGGGACCTGTCCACGGGCGCGGTCGTCGCCCGGATCGCCCACCGCCGCCGGGGTGTCCGGGCGGTCGCGTTCAGTCTCGACGGGACGCGCCTGGCCACCGGCGGCGCCGACGTCCACCTCCTCGACCTCGGCACCGGCACGGAGATCGCCCACCTCGCGCACGAGGGCATGGTCGACGCGGTAGCGTTCGCCCCGGACGGCGCGAGGCTGGTCACCGGATGCACCGACCAGCACATCCGGCTGTGGGACGTGGAGACCGGCGCGGAACTCCGCCGGTTCTTCGCGGGCGACTCGGTCAAGGCCGTCGCGTTCAGCCCGGACGGCACGCGCGTCGCCTGGGGCGGCCTGAACCAGGCGGCCCGCGTCTGGAACCCCGAGACCGGCGAAGCCCGGTATCTCGCCCACGGCAGCACGGTCGTGGCGGTCGCGTTCAGCCCGGACGGCACCCGGCTGGCGAGCGCGGACGACGATCAGAGCGCCCACGTGTGGAACCTGGCCGACGGCACCAGAACCCTGCGGCGTTCCCTGCGGAGCTGGCCGCGAGCGCTGGCGTTCGCACCCACCGGCACCCACCTGGCCACCGCCGGCACGGACCGCGTCGCGCGCCTGTGGAACCTGTCCGCGTGGGCCGAGACCGTCCGCCACACGTACCCGGAGGGCATCGCCTCGATCGCGTTCGGTCCGGAGGGGCAACTGGTCGCGGACGTCATGCAGGACGGTGACGGCTCACCCCTTCGTCTTCCGCCACTGCCCGCAATCGCCGTCAGTCCGGACGGGACCGTAAAGGCCACCGGCGGCCTCGATGGCACGGTGCGCGTGCTGAACCTCCGGAACCACGCCGTCATCGCCCGCCTACAGCATCCGGGTGGGGTCTACTCAATCGCGTTCAGCCCGGACGGCTCCCTCCTGGCCACGGCGGGTTGGGGCAGCAACGTGTGCGTCCATGACCTCGCCGGAGGCTCCAGGGTCCAGATCCCCTGCGACGGCACCGTCTTCTCGGTGGCGTTCAGCCCGGACGGCACTCACCTGGCCTTCGGCGGCGAACCGGGCACCGCACACGTCTGGAGCCTGACGACCGGCGCCGAGACCGCGCGCCTGCCCCACGACGGCTGGGTCCGGTGCGTCACCTTCCACCCGGCGGGCACCCACCTCGGCACGGCGTCCCACGACGGTACGGCCCGTGTCTGGGCGCTCTCCCCGGACGCCCTCATCCGGCAGGCGTCCCAGCGCCTCCCCTACAACGTCCCCCCGAGCCTCTGGGCGCACCACCTTCCGGACATCCCCTACGAACGGCTGCGCGACGACCTCCCCTAGGGCAGGATCGCGTCGGTGTAGCCGCCGTCCACCCGCAACGCGCCGCCCGTCGTGGCCGAGGCCAGGGGCGAGCTGAGGTAGACGACCATGTTGGCGATCTCCTCCGGCTCGATGAGGCGTTCCAGGAGCGAGGTGGGGCGGTGCTCGCGCATGAAGGCGCGCTGGGCCTCCTCCCAGGGGAGGTCCTTGTCGACGAGTTCGTAGACGAAGTCCTCGACGCCGCCGGTGTGCGTCGGTCCGGCGATGACCGAGTTGACCGTGACGCCGGTGCCGGAGGCGGCCTTGGCGAAGCCCCGCGAGACGCCGAGCAGCGCCGTCTTCGTGGTGCCGTAGTGGATCATCTCGGCGGGCGTGGCGATGGCGGAGTCGCTGGCGATGTACTGGACGCGGCCCCAGCCCCGCGACGTCATGCCCGGCAGATAGGCGCGAGTGAGGCGGACGGCCGTCAGGACGTTGACCTCGAAGTAGCGGCGCCAGTCGTCGTCGGTGATGTCCAGGGCGGGCTTGGTGCCGAAGATGCCCAGGTTGTTGATGAGGACGTCCACGTCGGGCAGGGCGTCCAGCAGGGCGGACGTGCCCTGGTCCGTGGCGAGGTCGGCGGCGATGGGGACGATGTCCGCGCCGGGCACGTCGGCGCGGAGGCGGTCGGCGGCGGCGCCGGTCTTGCCGGGGTCGCGGCCGTTGACGGCGACGCGGGCGCCCGCCGCGGCGAGACCGGCCGCGATGGCCGCGCCGATGCCCTGAGTGGAGCCGGTGACGAGGGCCGTCCGGCCGGAGAGATCGATGCGCATGACGCAAGATCTTCCCCTGCGGATCGGCGGACTAATCGCCGGGGTGGGGGGTAGCTAGCGGCCACTTGACGGAGGTGGCGGCGTGAAGATGCGCGAGCGGTGGGACCGGGCGGGGCAGCGGCGGAGGGTCCGGCGCGTCGCGCGGGACGTGTTCGACTGGCGGGAGCTGCGTCCAGGCCAGGGCGAGGCGATGGAGCACCTGCTGCGGGGGCGGGACGTGCTCGTCGTGATGCCGACCGGGAGCGGCAAGTCGGCCGTCTACCAGATCCCCGCGCAGTTGCTGCCGGGCCCGACGATCGTGGTGTCGCCGCTGATCGCGCTCCAGCGCGACCAGGTGCTCTCGCTGGCCGAGCGCAAGGCGGGCGGCGCGACGATGGTGAACTCGGCGCAGTCGGCCGGGTCGAGCGAGGACGCGCTCGACCAGGTGCAGGCGGGCGAGGCCGAGTACGTGTTCCTGTCGCCCGAGCAGCTCGCCAAGCCCGAGGTGGTGGAGCGCCTGAAGGCGGCCAAGCCGTCGCTGATCGCGGTGGACGAGGCGCACTGCGTGTCGTCGTGGGGGCACGACTTCCGGCCGGACTACCTGCGGCTCGGGCACGTCATCGAGCGGCTCGGGCACCCGCCGGTGATCGCGCTGACGGCGACGGCGGCGCCGCCGGTGCGGGAGGACATCGTCGCGGCGCTCGGGCTGCGCGACGTCGAACAGGTCATCCGGGGCTTCGACCGGCCGAACATCACCCTGAACGTGCGGCGCTTCGCCGACGACCGGGACAAGCGCAAGGCGCTCGTCGCCGACGCCGCCGGGCGGAAGGGCCTGGGGCTCGTCTACGTCGCGACGCGTCGCGACGCCGAGGAGTACGCCGCCGAGATCGCGGCGGCGGGCAAGCGCGCCGAGTCGTACCACGCGGGCATGAAGGCCGCCGAGCGGGAGCGGGTGCACGGGCTGTTCTCGGCGGGCGAGCTGGACGTCGTGGTGGCCACGTCGGCGTTCGGCATGGGGATCGACCAGCCGGACGTCCGGTTCGTCCTGCACAGCGCGCCGCCGGAGTCGCCCGACGCGTACTACCAGGAGATCGGCCGCGCCGGGCGCGACGGCGAGCCCGCCGAGGCCGTCCTGTTCTACCGGTCCGAAGATCTCGGGCTCCGCCGGTTCTTCACGGCGGGCCGCCCGGACGCCGAGATGCTGCGCCGCGTCGCCGACCTGATCCACGACGGCGCCGAGAACCCGCGCGAGGTGCGGGAGGCGGTGGGCGTGGGACCGTCGCGGCTGACGGGCCTGGTCAACCTGCTCCAGCAGGCCGACGCCGTCGAGCTGGGCCCCAAGGGCGAGCTGCGTTACGCGGGCGACGGCCCCGACCCGGAGGAGGCGGTGGCGCAGGCGGTCCGGCTGGACGAGAGCCGCCGCCGCGTGGACGACTCGCGCATCGACATGATGCGCGGCTACGCCGAGACGACCGGCTGCCGCCGCCGCTACCTGCTGGAGTACTTCGGCGAGCCGTTCGCCGGGCCGTGCGGCGCCTGCGACACCTGCGCGGACGGCACGGCGGCGCCCGAGCCCACGGCGGCGGACGACGGCCCGTTCCCGGTGCACGCCGAGGTGCTGCACGCGTCGTGGGGGCCGGGGACCGTGATGCGGGTCGAGGAGGACCGGATCACCGTCCTGTTCGAGGAGGTCGGCTACCGGACGCTGTCGCTGGACGCCGTGCAGAGCCAGTCGCTGCTGACGCTCGGCAAGGACTAGCCCGCCCGGCTCCAGCGCTCCTTCTTACCGCCCTGCCCGCCCGCCATCATGGTGCGGCCGTTCGCGGCCAGCGTCGCCTCGATCGGCGGGACGGGCACGACGCAGTCGGTGACCTGGAGCGAGAACGCCCGGCCCGCGCCCTTGACGGCGCCGGTGCAGGAGTGGCCGCCCGAGTCCAGGGTGAGCCGACCGTCCGGTTGCACGCGGATGGTCGGCTTGCTGCCGTCCTGGTTGGTGGGGCCGCGCCAGGTGCCCGCCAGGGGGTGCGCGGCGGCGGGCGCCGCCGTCGGGGAGCCCGACGGGCGGGGCTGCGCGGCGTCCTCCGAACACCCGGCGGCGGTGAGGACCGCGAGCGCGGCGACGGCGGTGACGCGGAGCTTCATGTGGTTCCCAGGGGATGAGTGCGGTTCCGGGGGCAGAGGTTATCTTCCTCCTGCTTCGCGGGCGATGGTCGGCGGGACGTGCGGACGACGTCACCGCCGCGTCATCCCGGGGACACCACCGCCTGGCTGAATGGCGCCCGGGAGGGCGACATGCGCATCGAGACGTTCACCGGCGACCACGACCTCACCGCCGCGTACCCGGGCGCCCGGCTGTGCGGGACGGCGGAGGGCACGACGCTCTACCTGGCCGAGGCCGGCGGCTCCCCCGTGCTGATCGCGGTCGCGCCGCCGACCGTCACCGTCCTGACCTTCGACACCGAACACGACCGCGCCCGGCATCTCGCCGCACCGGGCACGTAGAGCACGTACCGGTTCAGTACCCCGCGAACGGGCAGGGGCGGGAGATGAGGGGAACACTCGCGCGCCGGCTCGGCTTCGACACCGGCGCGGTCGGCATCTACCTGAACGATCACCTGATGGGCGCCACGGCGGGCGGTGAGCTGGCCCGGCGCGCCGCGTCGTCGCAGCCCGACCCGGCGACACGCGAAGACCTGCACCGGCTCGCCCGCGAGATCCACGCGGACCGCGAGGCCCTGCTGTCGATCATGGCCGACCTGGACGTGCCGGTGCGCCGGTACAAGGTCGCGGCGGGCTGGATCGCCGAGAAGGCCGGGCGGCTGAAGCTCAACGGGCGGCTGCTGGGGCGTCCGCCGCTGACCGGGCTGATCGAGCTGGAACTGCTGCGGCTCGGCGTCGAGGGCAAGGCCCGGGGGTGGGAGTCGCTGCGCCGCCTCGCCGACGTCGACGACCGCGTCGACGCCGCCCGCGTCGACGCGCTGGCCGAGCGCGCCCGGGCCCAGATCGGCACGCTGGAACGGCTCCGCGTCCGCGCCGCCGACGTGGCCTTCCGCGCCTCGTAGCCACGGGCGGCTCCCCCGGCTAGGTTGTGCCGCATGCTGATCGGGCGGGACGCCGAGGTGGAGCGCGTCGGCCGCCTGGTGGCCGCGGCCGCCGAGGGCCGCAGCGGCGTGCTCGTGGTGCGCGGTGACGCCGGGATCGGGAAGACGGCCCTGCTCGACCGGGCCGCCGAAGGCGCCGGAGCGCTCCGGACGCTGCGCGTGACCGGCATCGAGTCCGAGGCCGAGCTGCCGTTCAGCGGGCTGCACCTGCTGCTGCACCCGTTCGCGGACCGCTTCGGCGCGCTGCCCGCCCGGCAGGCCGCCGCGCTGCGCGCCGCGTTCGGGCTCGCCGACGAGGCCCCGCACGACCGTTTCCTGGTGGGCGCCGCGACGCTCACGCTGCTGTCCGAACTCGCCGGGGAACGCCCGCTGCTGGTCCTGGTGGACGACGCGCAGTGGCTCGACCAGGCGTCGGCGGACGCGCTGTTCTTCGCCGCGCGGCGCCTGCACGCCGACCCGATCGCGATGATCGTCGCGATCCGCGACACGGCCCGGCCGACGCCCGCGCCCGGGCTGCCCGCCGTCCGGCTCGGTGGGCTGGCCCGCGACGACGCGGCGGCGCTGCTCGACCGGCGCGTCCCGGGGCTGACCGCGCCCGTCCGGGACCGGCTGCTCGGCGACGCCGACGGCAACCCGCTCGCACTCGTCGAGCTGGGCGTCGCCGCCCGCGACCTGCCCGGACGGCCCGTCCTGGCCGGGCCGCCGCGCGTCACCGCCCGTGTCCAGGACGCGTTCCGCGCGCAGCTCGACGCGCTGCCCGACGCCACCCGGCTCGTCCTGCTCGTGCTGGCCGCCGACGGCACCGGCGATCTGGGCGTCGTGCTGCGCGCCGCCGCGTCCCTCGGCGCGGGCGCCGCCGACCTCGGCGCCGCCGCGAAGGCGCGGCTCATCGCGCCGGACGAGGCGCGGTTCCGGCATCCGCTGATCCGCGCCGTCGTCTACCAGGAGGCGCCGCACCACCTGCGCATCGCCGCGCACGACGCACTCGCCGCCGCGCTGCCCGGCCCCGAGCACGCCGACCGGCGCGCCTGGCACCGCGCGGCGGCCGCCACCGGCCCGGACGAGCGGGTCGCCGCCGAGCTGGAGCAGGCCGCCGGGCGCGCGCTGCGGCGCGGCGGGGCGGCGGCGGTCGCGGCGGCGCGCGAGCGGGCGGCGCGGCTGTCGACCGACCCCGAGGGCCGGGCGCGGCGCACGGCGGGCGCGGCCCGCGCCGCCTACGACGCGGGCCGTCCCGGCTGGGCGCTGCGGCTCGCGGCGGAGGCGGCGACGTACACCGCCGACCCGCTGATCACCGCCGAGACCGTGTTCCTGCGCGCCCAGATCGCCTACGAGCGGACGTCTCCGGCGGCGGACGCGGCGCTCGCGCTGGAGGCGGCCGGGCTCGCGCTCCCGCACGACCCGGACCGCGCGGTCGCGATGCTCACCGAGGCGATCTGGTCGGCGCGCGACGCGGGCGCGCACGACCTGGTCCGCCGCGCGGTGGCGCTGCTGCCGCCGGGCACCGCCGCCGTCGCGGGCCTGACCGGGTACGGGCTGCTGCTCGACGGCGACACGGCCGCCGCCGTCCCGGCCATGCGGACGCTGGTGGACGCCGCCGACCGCACCGGCGACGTCGTGGAGCGCGTCATCGCCGGGTTCCTGGCGCTTCTCGTCGCGGACGACGCGGCGGCGGCGTCGGTGCTCGGCGGGCTCGTCGCCGACGCCCGCGCGGACGGCGCGCTGGGCTGGCTGCCGTACGCGCTGGAGCCGCTGGCGCTGGCGCTGCTGCTGCGCGGCGACCTGCCGGGCGCCGAGGCGGTGCTCGACGAGGCGCTGGCGCTGGCGGACGATCTCGGGATGCCGACGCAGGTCGTCGCGCTGCGCGGGATCGCGGCGTGGCCCGCCGCGCTGGCGGGCGATCCCGCCCCGGCGGAGGCGGCCGTCGCGGCGGCGGGGCTGCATCCGACGAACGCGGCCGTCGCGGCGTGGGGCCTCGGGCTGCTCGACCTGGCGCGCGGCGACGCGGCCGCCGCGCTGGACCGGCTGGACGCGGTGTGCGGCGGGCCCGCCGGGCACGACGTGCTGCTGCGCGCCGTCCCGGACCACGTGGAGGCGGCGGTCCGCGCGGGGCGGCCGGACGAGGCGTCCCGGTACCTCCCGGCCTTCGAGCGGTGGGCCGCGCACACCGGCGGCGCCGCCGCGCTGCTGGCCCGCTGCCGCGCCCTGCTCGCGGGCGACGACGCCGAGGAGCACCACCGCGCCGCGCTGGACGACGACCGCGCGTTCGACGCCGCCCGCGCCCGGCTGCTCTACGGCGAGTGGCTGCGCCGCCGCCGGCGCCGCGCCGATGCGCGCGCGGAGTTGCGGCGGGCGGGCGAGGCGTTCGCCCGGCTCGGCGCGTCCGCGTGGGCGGCGCGGGCCGACACCGAACTCGCCGCGCTCGGTGACCGGCGGACGGCGCCCGGCACCGCCGACCGGCTCACGCCGCAGGAGCTCCAGGTGGTGCGGCTGGCCGCCGCCGGGTACAGCAACCGGGAGATCGGCGCGCGGCTGTTCCTCAGCCCCCGCACGGTGGGCCACCACCTGTACAAGGCGTTCCCGAAGGTGGGCGTGACGCGGCGGGCCGAGCTGGCGCGCCTCGACCTGTGACCGATGCGCGCGCCGGGACGCCGGTCGTCCGACCGATGCGGCGGCCGGAGCCCGCTCCGTAGCGTCGTGGACACCACGACCCGGGAGGAAACGATGTTGCTGGAGAAGAAGACCGCCGTGATCTACGGCGGCGGCGGGACGATCGGCGGCGCGATGGCGCGGGCGTTCGCGGCCGAGGGCGCCCGCGTGTTCCTCGCCGGACGCACGCCGGAGCCGCTGGAGGCCGTCGCCGCCGACGTCCGCGCGGTGGGCGGGCTCGCCGAGACGGCCGTCGTGGACGCGCTGGACGAGGCCGCCGTCAACGGCTGGGTCGACTCGGTCGCCGGGCGCGCCGACGGCATCGACGTGTCCGTGAACATGATCTCGCACGAGGCGCTGTTCACGCCGCTGCTCGACATGCCCACGGACGCGTTCGCGCGGTCGCTGGAGCGGGTGGCCCGCACGTACATGATCACGAACCGGGCCGCCGCCCGGCACATGGTGGAGCGCGGTTCGGGCGTCATCCTGCACTTCGGCGGCGGCGACACCACGAACGCGATGCCGGGGCTCGGCAACGTCCAGGTCGGCTACGAGCTGGTGGAGGCGATGCGCCGCCAGTGGGCGTGCGAGCTGGGCCCGCGCGGCGTCCGCGTGCTGACGCTGCGGACCGGCGGCATCGCGGACTCGGCCACGGACGAGATCGGGCGGCGGATGGCCGAGGGGACGCTGCTCAAGCGCACCGCCACGCTGGAGGACGTCGGCCGCGTCGCGGCGTTCGTGGCGTCCGACGACGCCCGCACGCTCACGTCCACACAGGTGAACATCTCCTGCGGCGCGCTGGTGGACTAGGCGCACGCGTCCGCGAGGACGCGGCGGAGCGGGACCGCGCGGCCGGCGAAGCCGCGCTGGAGGGCCGCGTACTCGGCGCGGCCCTGCGGCGTCTCGATCCGGATCGGCGGGTAGCCGAGCGCGGCCAGGTCGTAGGGGCTGGCGCGCATGTCGACGGCGCGGACGTCGCGGGCGAGCGCGAAGCAGTCGGCGACGACGTCGGAGGAGACCAGCGGGGACAGCTTGTACGCCCACTTGTACAGGTCCATGGTGGCGTGCAGGCAGCCGGGCTGCTCCAGTTCCGGCTGCGTCTCGCGGGTCGGCTGGAGCGCGTTGAGGGGGCGGGCGGCCGGGGTGAAGAAGCGGAACGCGTCGAAGTGGCTGCACCGCACGCCGCGCTCGTCGAGCAGCGCGGCGATGTCGGCGCCGGGCAGGCGCAGCGGCCACGCCTCGTGGCGGATGTCGTCGCTGCGGTAGACCATCGCCCACTCGTGCAGCCCGAAGCAGCCGAAATGCGGCGTGCGCGCCGCCGTCGCGGTCAGCAGCCGCCCGATCCAGGCGACCGAGCCGCCGCGCCGGGCCAGCACGGCGTCCGTGTCGAGCGCCGCGCCGTCCGGGACGTCCCGGTACGCCGGGCCGAGGTCGGCGGCCCGCGCGCCTTCGAGCACGACCCCGGCGCCCGGCTGCCAGCGCCGCAGCTTCGACGGGCCGTGGCTGTAGTAGGTGAACAGGAAGTCCTCGACGGGGTGCTTCTCGCCCCGCTCCCGCCGCCGCAGGTACGGCCCCGTCCACGCCTCGACGCGCGCCGCGTGCGCCCGCTCCCGCGCGCGCCAGACCTCGTGCTCCAGCACCTCCACGTCCCGCAGCCTAGGCGCTCCCCGGACGCTTCACGGCACGGCCGACCAGCAGGACGTCGGCGGCCGGGACGCCGTGCCGGCCGATGTCCTCGGTGAGGAAGCGGTACAGGTCGGGCAGGTCGGGCAGCCAGACGGCCAGGTGCAGGTTCGTCGCGCCGGTGGTGGCGAGGGCGCCGTGCACGGACGGGTGGGCGGCCAGGGCGCGGCCGACGCCGTCCAGCGCGCCCGGCGGCACCTGGAGGCGGACGTTCGCGTCGATGGGCAGGCCGAGGCGGCGCGCGTCCACGTGCAGGTGGGTGCGGAACAGGCCGTTCGCGCGGAGCGCCGCCAGGCGGCGGCGGACGGTCGACTCCGGATGGCCGGTGCGCGCGGCGACGGCGACGGCGGGAAGCCGGGCGTCGGCGGCGAGCGCGGCGAGGAGGGCGCGGTCGAGGTCGTCCGGTTCGCCTTGGACGTCGTGCTTGGGGTAGGTGAGGGCGGCGCGTTCGTCCGGGGTGAGGACGTCGAGGCGCCAGTCCTCGGCGGTCGCGAAGACGTGCAGGATCGTCTGCGTCTCGACGTCGGTGACGGCGCCCGTCGCCGGGAGCTGCCGGAAGACGAGGCGGTGCGGGACGCCGGGGTCGGCCAGGAGCACGGCGGCGATCTCGTCGCCGCCCGCCGAGACGTCCACGAACGGGACGTCGTCGCGTTCCGCGAGCGCGGCGGCGACAGCCTCGGTGCGCCCGCGCAGCACCTTGACGCGCAGCAGCAGCCCCGCGCGGGCCCGCGTCAGCGGGCTGGGGACGATCCGCACGGCGCCCGAGCCGAGCAGCGCCGCCCAGCGCCGGTGCACGACGCGGACCGGGAGCCCCAGCACCTCGGCGGCGCGCTCGGCGCGGAGCCGCCCGTCGCACTGGAGCGCCGCGACCAGCCGACGATCCCGCAGATCGAGGACGTCTTCGCTCGTATCACCGTCCATGACGACCAGTTTCGCCCATGTTCGCGGCGGTGAGCGCCTGTTTCAGGCACGGCGAGGCGAGAGTGGTCCGCATGAGCGCTCTCTTGCAGTCCATGGCCCTCGCAGCGGAGACGACCGGTTCCTCCCTGCGCGACCGTCCCCTCCCCGTCCGGGGCCGCGACTTCGCCGCGCTGCGCGCCGCGTTCGAGGCCGTGGACGCCCCGGCAACCGCACTGCTCCGCGAGCACCTTCCGCACCGGCCCGGCGCCGCGTGGGCGGACGAGTTCGACGCCGTCCCCGGCACCGGCGAGGTCTGGGTGGTCGACGCGGTCGACGGCGCCGTCCAGTACCTGCAAGGGCTTCCGCAGTGGTGCGTGAGCGTCGCGCTCGTCCGGGACGGGGAGCCCGTCGCGGCCGTCCTGCACGCGCCCGCGTCCGGCGAGACGTTCACCGCCGAGCGCGGCGGCGGCGCCCGGCTGAACGGGGCGCCGTGCGCGCCGTCCGGCCGCGACGACCCGCGCGCCGCGCTCGTCGCGACGAGCCAGCCCCCGTTCGACGCGGCCCGGCCCGCCGAGGCGGGCCGGTCGCTGACGGCCGTGCTGCCGCACGTGGCGGCCGTCCGGAACCTCGGCGCGACGTCGTGGCAGCTCGCCGACGTCGCCGCGGGCCGCCTCGACGGCTTCTGGCAGCACGGCCGCGACGACGCCAACCTGCTGCCCGGCGTGCTGATCGCCCGCGAGGCCGGGGTGAGGGTCACCGGCCTCGCGGGCGCGCCCTGGCGTGCGGGCGAAACGGGCGTCCTCGCCGCTCCGGCCCAGTTGCACCCGAAGCTGCTCGCCCTGCTGTGAAACGGGTCGTCCCGCCACGTGTGGGGCGTGGCGGGACGGGTCCGGTCAGCAGTTGCCGGTGAACGGCCTGCCGGTGAAGCGGTCGTCGAGGAACTTCAGGACGTCGCCCGCCGCGCCGAAGTACGTCGTGGCGTGCTCGGTCGGGTAGCCGTTCTTCCACGACGTCGGGATGCCCGCCTTGCAGTACAGGGCGCGCGTCTCGTCGGTGGTCTCGTGCGGGATGGCCTCCTCGAACCAGCCCCGGTACTGGAAGACCGGGAAGCCGATCTCGTACCGGGCGCCCGAACCGGCCCGGCCGATGCCGACGCCCAGCTTGTGCCGGTCGAGGATCTCGCCCCACGTCGTGCCGTCCGGACCCTTCAGCGCGTAGATCTGCGGAAGGGTCAGCTTCTTGGTGGTGAAGTCCTCGATCTTCTTGCCCGCGAAGATCGCCAGCGTGCCGAACATGCAGTGCGACACGACGTCCTTCACGGCCTTCTTGCCGAAGTCGTTGAGCAGCTCGGCGAACGGCATCTCGGGGTAGGACACGTGCAGCCCGATCACCGCGATCGCCATGAACCCGGCGAAGAACCCGCCGCTCATCATCTCGGCGGTGACCTTGAGGTCGCCCGGCACGCCGCCGGACGCGACGCCGACCACGTTCAGCTCCGGCGCGTACGACTTCGCCTCCTGCGCGGCCCACAGCGACCCGGCGCCGCCCTCGGAGTACCCCGTCAGACCGACCTTGCCGCCCGGCGCGACCGGCTTTCCGGGAAGCCGGTACGCCGCGCGCACCGAGTCGAGCACCGAGTGCGCGGCGTTCGGGCCGTTGACGTAGCTGTGCGTCTCGCCGTCGAGGTAGCCGACGCCGTCGCTGGCCGCGACCGCCCAGCCCTGCTTGAGGAACCCGGCGATGATCGGGCCGTCGTAGCCGTCGTTGAAGTTCCCGCTGAGCTGCTTGGAGATCGAGCACTGCGATCCCGATCCGTGGGTGAACGCGCTGTTCGCGACGACGGGACGGGAGCCGCCCTTCGTCCACGGCGCGTCCGGCACGGCCACGAAGCCCGAGACCAGGATCTTGCGGCCCTTCACGTCGGTGGAGACGTACCGGATCTTCCACGCCTTGTACGCGACGTCGATCGGCGCGGTCGTCAGCCGCACCTCGGTACAGCCCACCAGGTCACCGTTCTCGCCGGTGACGACCTTCGGGGCGGGGGCGTAGATCTCGGCGTCCTTGAGCGTGCAGCCCGGCGGCGGGGCGGCGGACGCGGGTTGCGCCGCCGGCAGCATGGACGCTGCGGCGATCACGGCGGCGGTGAGGAGGGTGCGCACTCTCATGGCGACTCCGGGGTGGGTGGTCCTCGGTAAGGAAGTCCCGACTTTCGCCGTTCGCCGCCGCCCGGCGTACGTGCAAGTACGCACATTTCTGCGGAACCGGGCACCCGGATGTGATGAAAGCTCAGTCCTCGCCCGGGTTCTCCCGCAGCCAGTGCCGCAGCGCGAGCTGGAGTTCGAGCTGCCGGTCCGGATCGTGCATCGCCGTCCCGAACAGTCCGTCCAGCCGTCCCAGCCGGTACCGGACCGTCTGCGGGTGGACGCTCAGCCGCCGCGCCACCGCCGCCGCGTTGAACCCGCACTCCAGGTAGGCCAGCAGCGTCTCGGCCAGCCGGTGCTTCTGCGCGGGACGCGCGTCGTCCAGCGGGGCGAGCCGGTCGGCGGCCAGGTCACCGAGCAGATCGCCGTCCCGGGTGACGATCAGCAGCGGGACCTGGTCGAGCGCCCGCACCGGCGCCTCGTCCGGCGCCGCGCCCGCCAGCATCAGGCCGAGCGCGCGCCGCGCCCACGTCAGCGACCGCGCCGCCTCGCGCGGCGCGACCGTCGGGCCGACGGCGGCGATCCAGTCGCGCAGGCCCGCGTCGAGCGCGGCGCGGCGCCCCGGCCCGTCCGGGTCGGGGACGAGCAGGCACGGTTCGGGCACGTGCAGCGCGGCGAGGACGTCTCCGGGGACGCCCGGCCGCGCGTCGCCGCCCGTCGCCCGGGGCCGGACGGCGACGGCCGCGAGCGTGCGGGGCAGCGGCCAGTCGGCGGCGAGCGCGGCACGTTCCAGGTCGTCCGGCGCGGGCGCGTCGGACAGCAGCAGGTCGGCCAGCGCACGGCGCTGCGCGGGCCGCTCGCGCTCGGTGCGGGCGCGCGCGGACGCGTATCCGGCGGCGAGCGCCTCCATGATCTGGTTCTGGAACGCGAAGACCTGCTGCACCACCGCGCCGACGAGCGTCGGCGAGACGCCGGGCAGGTCGGTGGCCAGCTCGGAGAACCGGCGGACGGACACCCCCGTCCCCACCCGGAACGGGCGCTGCCACGACTCGGGGGCGCTGCCGTTCAGCGCCTCGGCCGCGCCGACCTCGCGGAAGAACGCGAGCATGTCGTCCATGGGCGTGCCCGGATCGACCAGCAGGTCGAGGAACCGGGCGTTGGGCCAGGCGACCATCTGCCGGAGCGTCCGCGCGTAGACGGGGTCGTGCGGGCGGGAGTACTCGGGGAACTCCCTCTCGATCTCCCGGACGGCTTCGTCCGCGACGTCGGCCGCGTGCCGCCGCAGCACCGCGACGATCTCGCGCGCCTGGTCGGCGTCGAGCCGTCCGGCGAGGCTGTGCTCCACGACCGCCTCCCGGGGGACCGTCCAGAACGGGCCTCGCAAACTACCACCGGCACCCCGAAGTCAGACGGCGCACCCACACGGCAGCAGAACGGTCAGTTCCCCTTCACCCCGCGCGACCTCCACGCGTTCCCCGCAGAACGGACAAGGCGCCCCGCGCGGCACATCGACGGAACCGGACTCGGGAGCAGGCGCGACAGTCACCCGGCCCACGCTAGGGCATCGTCCCGCCGCCCGGCAGAGCGGCGGCGAAGACGAATTGCCGGTCGTAGCACCGCAAAGCAGGCGCCGGTGGTCGGCGCGCGCCGGGCGCCGGGTGACACTGGGGAGGTGAGCGGGATCGAGGTGCGGGTGCTGCGGAGTCTGGCGGAGTTCGCCGACGTCCACGGGCTGTTCGACGCCGTCTGGCGGCCCGCGCCCGAGGCCGCGCCGGTGCAGGTCGAACTGCTCGCCGCGCTCGCCCACGCCGGGAACTACGTCGCCGGGGCCTACCGGGGCGGGCGGCTCGTCGGCGCGTCCGTCGCGTTCTTCGGCGAACCGCCCGGCGTGTCGCTGCACTCCCACATCACCGCCGCCACCGAGCCCGGCGTCGGCTTCGCGCTCAAACTGCACCAGCGCACATGGGCGCTGGAACGCGGGCTCAGCCGCATCACCTGGACGTTCGACCCGCTCGTCCGCCGCAACGCCCACTTCAACCTCGGCAAGCTCGCCGCGCGCGCCGAGGAGTACCTGCCGTCGTTCTACGGCGTCGTCCGCGACGAGGTGAACGGGGGCGACGAGACCGACCGGCTGCTCGCCGTCTGGCCGCTGCGCGAGCCGTCCGTCATCGACGCCGTCAACGGCGAGCCGCCCGCCGCGCCGGTGCCGCCCGGCGCCGTCACCGCGCTGGGCGAGCGCGACGGGCGGCCCGATCGCGGGCTTGTCGGGGAGTCCACGCTGCTCGTCGCCGTCCCCGCCGACGTCGAGGCGCTGCGCCGCACCGACCCCGAGGCCGCGCGGGCGTGGCGGCGCGCCGTCCGCGAGGTGCTGGGCGGGCTCGTGCAGGACGGGGCGCGGATCACCGGGTTCCACCGGCGGTCCTGCTACGTCGTGGAACCGAAGGCCGGGGGGCGCTCGTGAAGATCGAAGGGGTCGAGCTGCGGCGCGTCGCGCTGCCGCTGGTCGCGCCGTTCCGCACGTCGTTCGGCACCGAGACGTCGCGGGACGTGCTGCTCGTCCGCGTCGTCACCGGCTCCGGCGAGGGCTGGGGCGAATGCGTCGCGATGGCCGATCCGCGCTACTCGCCGGAGTACGTGGAGGGCGCCGCCGACGTGCTGCGCCGGTTCCTGGTGCCCGCACTGCCGCCCGGCGGCGACGTGTACGCCGCCGAACGCGCCATGCTGCCGTTCAAGGGGCACCGGATGGCCAAGGCCGCGCTGGAGACGGCCGTCCTCGACGTGCGGCTGCGCGCCGCCGGAGTGTCGCTCGCCGCGTTCCTCGGCGCGTCCGCCGACCGGGTGCCGTGCGGCGTCTCCGTCGGCATCATGGACTCCATTCCCGAACTGCTCGACGCCGTCGGCGGCTACCTGGACGAGGGCTACGTCCGCATCAAGCTCAAGATCGAACCCGGCTGGGAGGTCGAGCCGGTGCGGGCCGTCCGCGAGCGCTTCGGCGGCGACGTCGCGCTCCAGGTCGACGCGAACGCCGCCTTCTCCCTCGCCGACGCGCCGCTGCTCGCCCGGCTCGACGAGTTCGGGCTGCTCCTCATCGAACAGCCCCTCGCCGACGACGACCTCGTCCAGCACGCCGAGCTGGCCCGCCGCCTGCGCACCCCGCTCTGCCTGGACGAGTCCATCGAGTCGGCCCCGAACGCCGCCGCCGCGATCGCGCTCGGCTCCTGCTCGGTCGTCAACATCAAGCCCGGCCGCGTCGGCGGCTACCTGGAGGCCCGCCGCATCCACGACCTGTGCCGCGCGCACGGCCTGCCCGTCTGGTGCGGCGGCATGCTGGAGACGGGCATCGGCCGCGCCGCCAACATCGCCCTGGCGGCCCTACCGGGCTTCACCCTCCCCGGCGACACCTCGGCCTCCCGCCGCTACTTCGCCACCGACCTCACCGCCCCGTTCGTCCTAGAAGACGGCCACCTCCCCGTCCCCACCGGCCCGGGCCTGGGCGTAGAACCCCTCCCCGACCGCCTCACGGAGTTCACCACCGACACCGAGTGGATTCCGCTGTAAGACCGGCCGCGCTCCGGCCGTTGACCTCGGCCACGCCACGTCGATTTCGGATATCCGGGAAAAGTGCGGCATCTTTTCATGCCCATGACCGCGCACTGGTAAAGGGAACCCCACGACTCGAAGAGCCTGTTGCCTCGGACGGATATTCGCTGTATTCCTTTGAGGACCCCGGCAGCGCCGCACAATGCTCGGTGCTCGAACAATGACACTCCCCCGACATTCAGGACTCTCATGGACGACGTTAAGCGCAGCGGTCGAATCGTCGCGGTCATGGCCGGGCTCGGTGTTCTCGGGCTCCCGGGGCCGGTGGCGGACGCGGATGACCGCCGTACCGGGATCTCCGGGCTGACACGGCTCGGGGCGCGGGAGTGCGCGGCGGTCGAGCGTGGCGAGGGGGTGCGGTTGGGAAAGGGTTGCGTCTTCGGTGTCGAGATGACGCTCGGCGAACCCCGCCGACTCGAAGGTCCGCAGGCCGAGCGGGCGGTCGGCGCGGCGGCATGGAAGATCCGTGACGTCCGCGCTTCGGCGTGCTTCTCGTCCGGGAGGCCGGTCATGGGCGGCGGGTCGGGCTGGAAGTGCAAGGTGGCGAAGGCGACGGTCAGCGGGGCGTTCAAGTACAACGGGCGGCGGATCTGGGCGACGTGGGCCAGTTGCGCCAAACGCGACACCACGCTGTCCTCCGCGGAGATCACCTGGTGCGGGAGCTGGAACAACGGTGTCGCGGCGAACGACCCTCCCGGTTACATGAACATCGGACTTAACGGTACGGCACGGTATTTCAAGGCCACGAGCTATGACTTCTACATCCGTATCGACGGACGGCCCAGTGGCGCGGTTTCTCTGCGCGGCGGTGGGCATTGATCCGCGACTTTTCCTGGAGCCTGCATGACGCCCGTTTCTGAGGTCTTCTGGTCGTTGCTTCCCTTTCTCCTGCTGCTCGTGGTCGTGGGCGCGGTGGTCGGGGTGCTGGTCGTGCGGTCGCGGCGGCGGTGAGGCGGGGCCGGAGTGTCGGAGGCGGCGGTTAGGGTCGCGAGGTATGGCGGAGGAGTGGGTGGAGGCGTGGCGGAGTCTGCGCGGGGCCGGGTTTCTGCATGCGGTGCGGGATGCGCATCGGGAGGCGACGCTGCGGGTGTTCGAGGGGATGGACCGGGCCGAGGGGTTCACCGAGCGGTCGTTCGGGGTCGGGGCGTTCGACGTGCTGGCCAGCAGGCTCGACGCCGTGCTCGGGCTCGGCGGGGAGGGGCCCGCCGTCGCGGGCGCGGTGCGCGACGACCTCAACCAGTCGCCCGGGTGGCGGGTGGGACGGTACCGGATGCTGCTCAAGCGCCACACGTTCGGGCAGGTGCGGCGGCTGCGGTGGGATCGCGACAGTCCCACCAAGCAGGCCGTGGCGCGGCAGGCGTACGCCGACGACGCGCAGCTCGCCCTGCCGCTCGGGCTGCCACCCGGCGTGTCCACAGCCGACACGCCCGGGATCGTCACGCTCGTCCTGGCGCACAGCGCCACCGACGAACCCCTCGACATGGAGCTCTACCTCGGGCGGCCCCGCTGGAACGCCGACGGCGGCGACGCCTGGCACTGGGTGCGGCGGCTCGACGACCGCGCGCTCGGCGCCGATCCACGCCGTAAGCTCGACGAGGCCACCCTGCCGCTCTGGTCCGACGGTTCCGCCGACGTCCCGATGCGCCGCAGGCGAGAGACGAGCACCGAAACGACGTAAGTGAACGACGGTCCCCTTTCCGCGACCACCGCCGCCCGGTCGCCGTTCGACGGTGAACGGCTGACGCTGGCGCGGCGGCTGCGCGGCCTGCGCAAGAACCAGCTCGCGCAGGCCGTCGGCACCACCCCGGCCGCGATCGGACGCTACGAGGCCGGCGTGCAGGTCCCGCCGGGGACGACGCTGCCGCGTCTCGCCGTCGCGCTCGGCGTCCCGCCGGAGTTCTTCCGCCCGGCCGCCGCCCCCGCCGCGCTCGACTCCGCGCATTTCCGGTCGCTGCGCTCGACGACGCAGGTCGAACGCGACCAGGCCCTCGCCTACGGCCGTCTCGCCGCCGACATCGCCCGCGTCTTGGACGACGTCGTGGAGTTCCCGCCCGTCGCGGTCCCCGAGCACCCGGTCTCCCCGGAGGAGATCGCGGGCCCCGGCCCGATCGAGGCGGCGCGGCTGGCCCGCAAGGAACTGCTCGGCGACGACGAGCCGGTGCCGAACGTGGTCCGGCTGCTGGAGTCCAGCGGGGTGATCGTGCTGGTGCTGCCGCCGTCCACCGAACGCGTCGACGCGTTCAGCGTCGGCGCGCACCCGCGTCCGATGGTGCTGTTCAACCCGGCCAAGGGCGACTACTGGCGCAACCGGTTCGACGGCGCGCACGAGCTGGGCCATCTCGTCATGCACGCGGACGCCGAACCCGGCGCGAAGATCGTCGAGGATCAGGCGCACCGGTTCGCGGCCGAGTTCCTGCTGCCGTCCGGCGCGGTCGCGGCCGAGCTGCCCGCCACCGCCGACTGGGACCGTCTCGCCGCGCTGAAGGAGCGCTGGGGCGTCAGCATGGCGGCGCTGCTGTACCGCGCCCGCACGCTCGGCGTCATGCCAGAGGCCATCTACCGCGCGGCGATGGCCGTCATGTCACGTCAGGGGTGGCGCCGCGCCGAGCCCGGCGACCCCCGTCCGCTCGAACGCCCGACGATGCTGACGGCGGCGCTCGAACTCGCCGGTCTCTCCCGCGACACCGTCGCCCACCACGCCCGCGTCACCTCCGCCGACCTCGACCTCCTGGTCCCCCCGCGCTGACGCCGCGCGTCACCTCGACCTCCCGGTCTCCCTGCGCTGACGCCGCGCGGCGCCGTCACCGACCTCCAAGGTTCCCCATGCCGAGGCATTCGTTGGTGGCGCCAACGTCGGCGGCGTAAGCTCCCCCCATGTCCGACGACGCCCCGCCCGAGGCCCTGCGCTCGCTCGCGAGCTGGCTGCTCACCCAGACCGCCGCGCACGCGCACCGGCTCGTCACCGACGGCCTCGGCGCCATCGCGGCGCGCGGCCACCACTACCGCCTGCTTGCGTCCCTGGACGAGTTCGGCCCCGCGAGCCAGGCCACCCTGGCCCGCCACAGCGGCGTCCACACCAGCGACGTCGTCGCGGCCCTCAACGAGCTGAGCGCGGCGGGCCACACCGCGCGCCTCCCCGACCCGGCCGACCGCCGCCGCAACATCATCACCCTCACCCCCTCCGGCCGAACCCACCTGACCGCGATGCGAGAACGCCTCCAAGCCGTCCAGGAAGACCTTCTGCGACCCCTGGACGCGACGGAACGCGCCACCCTCACCACCCTGCTGACCCGCCTCCTCGCCCACCACGAGAACCGGGAACGGGAGTCACGGCACGCGGGCTAGTTTGTCCGGGTTGAGGACGGCGTAGACGGCGGCGATGCGGCCGTCCCGGACGTCCAGTGCGACGACCGAGCCGCCGTCCGGGCCGGTGAAGCGGACGGCGGGCTCGCCGTTGACCTCGACGAGGCTCGCGGTGCCGAACGAGTACCGGGCGAGCAGGCCGGTGAGGAACGCCAGCAGGCGGTCGCGGCCGGAGATCGGGCGCAGCGCCGCGCGGGCCTTGCCGCCGCCGTCGCCGTAGTAGACGACGTCCTCCGCGAGCAGGTCCCCGAGCGACGACAGGTCGCCGGTCTGCGACGCCTCGACGAACCGGTCGAGCAGCCGGGCGGTCGCCGCGCGGTCCGGCGCGAACCGGCGGCCCTCGCCGCCCAGGTGCCGGGACGCGCGGCCGTAGAGTTGACGGCAGTTCGCCGCCGACAGCCCGGTGATCTCCGCGATCTCCGCGTACGGCAGCTCGAACGCCGAGCGCAGCACGAACACCGCGCGTTCCGGCGGCGTGAGCCGTTCCATCAGGTGCAGCGTCGCGAAGGAGAGCGAGTCGCGCAGCTCGGCCGTCTCGGCGGGGCCGAACGCCGCCGCGTCCACCGGCTCGGGCAGCCACGGCCCCGGATACGCCTCGCGGGTGACGCGGGCGGAGCGGAGCTGGTCGAGGGCGAGCCGCGTCACGATCGTGACGAGGTAGGCGCGCGGCTCGCGGACGTCGTCGGTGACGCCGGACCAGCGCAGGTAGGCGTCCTGGACGACGTCCTCGGCGTCCCACATGCTGCCGAGCAGCCGGTAGGCGAGGCCGAGGAGCAGCGGGCGGTGCGTCTCGAAGGCGTCCATCGCGGTCTCAGGCTCCCAGGCGGTCGCGCCAGGTCGTGTGGCGGGGCCGCCAGTCGAGCCGCAGCCGCGCCCGCGCGTTGTCCGCTCCGCGCAGTTCGTTGAGGTACGCGACGCCCCAGGCGCCGACGGCGAGCCGCGCGAGCGCGGCGGGCAGCCGCCTGGGCGCCGGGCCGCCGACGCGTCCGGCGACGACGCCCGCGACCTCGTGCAGCGGCGCCGGATCGTCGTCCACGACGTTGAGGACGCCGCCCACGGGCCGGTCCAGCGCCGCCACGACGGCGGACGCGGCGTCCCCGGCA
Source organism: Actinomadura flavalba DSM 45200 (assembly GCF_000374305.1). Lineage (GTDB taxonomy): Bacteria > Actinomycetota > Actinomycetes > Streptosporangiales > Streptosporangiaceae > Spirillospora > Spirillospora flavalba. The sequence continues at coordinate 1,095,283 of NZ_KB894093.1, forward strand.
TGCGTGAACGAGTAGACGGCGTCGCCGCCCCCGACGAGCGGCAGCTTCCCGTCCCGCAGCCGCCGCGTCATCGCGCCGTCCGGCGCCCACGCCGACCCGTCCCCGTACAGGTGCCCGAACCGCAGCGCGACCCCGCCCGCGCCGGTGACCTGCCGTTCCAGCGACCGGACGGCGTCCAGCGCGGAGGCGAACTGGCGCGGGGTGCCGTCCGTCCACAGCCCGGCGTCCTCGTCGGCGAGGCCGGGCGCGGGCTGGTAGGCGAACGCGATGCTCTGCGCGACGAACCGCGCGCCTCCGGCGGCGTCGAGGAGGTTGCGCGTGCCCTCGTCGCGCAACCGGTCGGTCGGGGCGAACTCGGCGCGCATCCGGCGCGGGTTCGGGTCGGCCGGGATCGCGGTGAGCAGGTGCACGACCGCGTCCGGCGCGGCCTCCCCGACCGCCCGCCGCACCGCCTCGGCGTCGAGCGCGTCGGCGCGGACGGGCCGCGCGCCCGCCGCCGTCAGCGCGTCCGCCGCACGGTCCGACCGGGCGAGCCCGGCCACGTCGTGCCCGGCCGCGCGCAGCAGCGGGACGAGGGGACGTCCGATGACGCCGGTGGCCCCGGCGATGAGAACCCGCATGACCGACCTCCAGTGGGTGTGCCGTCGCGGTCAGGACGGGCGGCCCGGCGCCGGTGTGACATGACCCCGGTCACATCTCGGGCGCGCGGGCGGCGTCGTCCGCGACGACGACGCGGCGCAGCAGCGCGACGAGCGTCCGCTGCTCGTCGTCGCTGAGGACGCTGAGGCGTTCGGCCTCGGAGGCGCGGGCGATGTCGATGAGCGACGCGAGCAGCGCGGCGCCCGGCTCGCGCAGCGCGACGCGCTGGCGGCGGCGGTCGGCGGGGTCGCGCTCGCGGACGATGTGGCCCCCGTCGGCCAGGTCGTCGAGGTAGCCGACGAGATGGCTGCGGCCGAGCGCGAGGCGTTCGGCGATCTCGTGCTGGGCGAGCGGCCCGAAGTCGCCGAGCGCCGCCAGGACCGCGAAGTGCGGCAGCCGCAGCCCCTGCGCGGCGAGCGCGTCGACCAGCGGCCGGTGCGCGATCCGCGCGACGTGGACGGCGAGGTAGGCGGGTAACCCGAGCAGGGTCGGCGGCCGGAGGGCGTCGTCGTCCATGCGCCCGAGCCTAGAGCGCGCCGGTGAGCAGGCTGTAACCCGCGTGAAACGGCGGATCGGGCAGCATGGACGGGCACAGAGACCGTGGGTAACGCCGGGCGCCGAACGTCCGGGGTTGCGTGGCCTTGCCAAGACAAGTGCCCTCGGGCTCGTGACCGTAGGAACGGCCATGAACCGTCACCTGACCGAACTCGACCGCGAGGCCGCCATGGGCGGCGCCGGGACCGAGACCGCACGCGAGATCCGCCGCATCGACCTCACCGGCTTCGCCGCCCGCCGCGAGGAGATCACTGCTCAGCTCTGGGACGCCGCCACCGAGATCGGCTTCTTCCAGGTCGTCGGGCACGGCATCGACCTGGCCGCCGTCCGCGCGGCGTTCGCCGAGGCCGAGCGCTTCTTCGCGCTCCCCGACGAGGTGAAGGCCCGGCATGCGCTGCGTCCCGGGCGGAACGCGGGCTGGGAGAGCATGACGCAGGTGCGTCCGTCGACCGGCACGCCCGACCAGAAGGAGTCGTTCCAGATCACCCGTCCGTTCATGGACGGACTCTGGCCCGACGCCCCGTTCCGCGCCACGCTGCTCGCGTTCGAGGCGGCCTGCTGGGAGCTGGCGATGCGGCTCCTGTCGTGCTTCGCGACCCGGCTCGGCCTCGACGACGCCTTCTTCACCCGCGCCCACGACCCGTCCGGGCCCGAGTACCGCAGCACGCTGCGGCTGCTGCACTACTTCCCCGTCACCGCGCCCGGCCACTGGCGGGCGGGCGCCCACACCGACTTCGACTGCCTCACCCTGCTGTTCCAGCGCGACGGACAGGGCGGCCTCCAGGTCTGCCCCGGACGCGAGCGCGACGCGCAGGAGTGGACGCCGGTCACCCCGTCCGACGACGCGGTCACCTGCAACATCGGCGACATGCTGATGCGGTGGAGCGACGACCGGCTCCCGTCCAACTTCCACCGGGTGAAGTCCCCCGAACCGGGCGAGCAGGCCGGTTCCCGGTACAGCATCGCGTTCTTCGCGCAGGCGAACCGGGACGTCCTCATCGAGAGCCCCGGCGGCACCTACCCGCCGATCACCGCCGAGGACTACCTCGCGCAGCGGATCGCCGCGAACTACGCGGGGAAATAGATCACGCCCGAGTTCCGACACGGGTGGGAAAGAACTGTCACGTTCCCGGGCATTCCCTTCGCTGACCTGCGGAGTCATACTCGGGTTCCACGCGGTGCCGCACCGCTCCGGAGCCGCCGCCCCCGGCCCGGAGACGGCCCCCCGGCACCGCTGGGGGTCGCGAGGCCGCCGGGCCCCACCCCGGCGGCCTCCTCACGTCCCTACAGGCCCGCGCGGACCTCCTTCGCCGCCGCGACGAGGTTGCGCAGCGACGCCTCGGTCTCCGCGTAGCCGCGCGTCTTCAGGCCGCAGTCCGGGTTGGCCCACAGCCGGTCGGCCGGGACCGCCGCCAGCGCGCGGCGCAGCGCCTCGGTCATCTCCGCGACGTCCGGGACGCGCGGCGAGTGGATGTCGTAGACGCCCGGCCCGATGCCCGCCGCGTACCCGGCGGCGCGCAGGTCCGCGACCAGCTCCATGTGCGAGCGGGCCGCCTCGACGCTCGTCACGTCGGCGTCCAGGTCACCGATCGCGCCGATGATCTCGCCGAACTCCGAGTAGCACATGTGCGTGTGGATCTGCGTGCCGTCCGCGACGCCGGACGTGGCCAGACGGAACGCGCCGACCGCCCAGTCCAGGTAGGCCGGACGGTCGGCGGCGCGCAGCGGCAGCAGCTCGCGCAGCGCGGGCTCGTCCACCTGGATGACGCCGATCCCGGCCGCCTCCAGGTCGCGGATCTCGTCGCGCAGCGCCAGCGCGACCTGGCGGGCCGTCTCGGCCAGCGGCTGGTCGTCGCGGACGAACGACCAGGCCAGCATCGTGACCGGGCCGGTGAGCATCCCCTTCACCGGGCGGCGGGTGCGGGACTGCGCGTACGTCGTCCACTCCACCGTCATCGGCTCGGGGCGCGACACGTCGCCGTGCAGGATCGGCGGGCGGACGCAGCGCGTCCCGTACGACTGCACCCAGCCGTTGACCGTGGCCGCGTAGCCGTCGAGCTGCTCGGCGAAGTACTGCACCATGTCGTTGCGCTCGGGCTCGCCGTGCACGAGGACGTCCAGGCCCAGGTCCTCCTGGAGCGCGATCACGCGGTCGATCTCGGCGCGCATCGCCGCCTCGTACTGCTCGGTCGTGCTGCGGCCCGCGCGGTGGTCGGCGCGGGCCGCGCGGACCTCGCCGGTCTGCGGGAACGAGCCGATCGTCGTCGTCGCCAGCGGCGGGAGGCCGAGCGACTTGGCCTGCGCCGCCTGCCGCTGCTCGCGGGACGCGCGCGGGGTGCCGTCTCCGAGGGCGTCCAGGCGGGCGCGGACGCGGTTATCCACAGCCGGGGGGACGGCCTGCGCGGCGTGACCGGAGATGGCAGCGTGGCCTTCGGTGAGGGCGCGGCCGAGGAGGACCACCTCGTCCACCTTCTGCCTGGCGAAGGCCAGGCGGCCACGCACGTCGTCCGGGAGGTCCGGTTCGGCGTCCAGGTCGAGGGGCACGTGCAGGAGGGAACACGATGTGGCGGGGACGACCTCGTGGGTCAGGCCGAGCAGCGCGCCCAGGGTGGCGAGCGCCGCCTCCAGGTCCGCGCGCCAGACGTTGCGTCCGTCCACCACGCCCGCCACGATGCGGCGCAGCGGCAGCCCGCCGATGCCCGCCAGCGCCTCCAGGTTGCCCGGCCCGGCGACGAAGTCCAGGCCGATCGCCTCCACCTTCGTCGCGGCCAGCACCGGCAGCGCCTGCGCGACGTCGCCGAAGTACGTCGCGACGAGCAGCCGCGGCCGGGCCGGGAGCGTGCCGAGACGGTCGTAGGCGCGGCGCAGCGCGGCCAGCTCGTCGTCCGTGCGGTCGGCGGCGAGCGCCGGTTCGTCGAGCTGCACCCAGGTGACGCCCTCGCCCGCGAGACGCTCCAGCACCTCGGCGTACACCTCGACCAGCGAGTCGAGCAGGTCCAGGGGGCGGAAGTCGTCCGGGGCGCCGGGGGCGGCCTTGGCGAGCAGCAGGTACGTCAGCGGGCCGATCAGCACCGGGCGCGTGTCCACGCCGAGCGCGCGGGCCTCGCGGTACTCGGCCAGCGGCTTGAACCCGGCCGGGTCCGCGAGCCGGAACCGGGTGTCCGGGCCCAGCTCGGGGACGAGGTAGTGGTAGTTCGTGTCGAACCACTTCGTCATCTCCAGCGCCGGGACGCCCTCGGCGCCGCGCGCCATCGCGAAGTAGGCGTCCAGGCCGTCCAGGTGACGGAAGCGGTCCGGCACGGCGTCCACCAGGACGCTCGTGTCCAGCATCTGGTCGTACAGCGAGAACGTGTTCGACGGGACGTCGGTGACGCCCGCGTCGCGCAGGCCCGTCCACACGTCGCGGCGCAGCGCGGCGGCGGTGCGGCGCAGTTCGGCGGCGTCGGCGCGGCCCGCCCAGTACGCCTCGGTGACGCGCTTCAGCTCGCGGTCCGGGCCGATCCTCGGATAACCGAGCACGGTCGTGGTCATGGCTCTCCCTCGTCTGGCCAATCCCAGGGACGCGCGCGAGGGCAGGGCACGGCGGGGCACCGCCGCGTCCGGGCCGTCCCGCGCGGCCATGGATCACCGCGCGCCGGCCGGCGCGCGGGCGGAGGCAGGTCTTCGGACTCACGGGCGCCTTGCCTACCCCTACCGGCCGTCGCTTCCCAGACCTCCCGGTCCAGTGCGTATGACGGCTTTCGTTCCCGTTCACCGCTGCGGGGCAGTCCCGGATTCGCACCGGGTTCCCTCTTACGACGCCCTCCCCGCCGGAGCGGGAGGGGCGAACCGTCCGCGATCGCGAGTATAGGGGGACCTGTCTCCCCGCCCCCGGCGGCGGGACGGGCCGGGGCGGGCGGCGGCCTATTCTGGGAGGAGGGCCGTCCGGGCAGCGCCTCCGCGTCGCGCGCGGACCGGAGAGGCCCGCAGACGGTGACATCGCGGAGGGAACACGACCATGACCGGAACCGCACGACCGATCACGCTGGTGGGCGAACCCGTCCTGCACCGGCCGTGCGCGGACGTCGAGACGTTCGATGACGCGCTCGCCGAACTCGTCGACGACATGTTCGCCAGCATGTACGAGGCCAACGGCGTCGGCCTCGCCGCGAACCAGATCGGCGTCGGGCTCCGCGTCTTCGTCTACGACTGCCCCGACGAGGACGGCGTCGCGCAGAAGGGCGTCGTCGTGAACCCCGTCCTGGAGATGCCCGAGCACCGGCACCTGGACGACAGCGAGGAGGGGTGCCTGTCCGTCCCCGGGCCGCACGCGCCGCTCGCCCGTCCCGACCGCGCCGTCTGCCACGGCTTCGACGTCACCGGCGCGCCCGTCACCGTCGAGGGCACGGGGCTGCTCGCCCGCTGCCTCCAGCACGAGACCGACCACCTCGACGGGAAGCTCTACATCGACCGGCTCGCCAAGCGCGTCCGCAAGCGCGTCCTCGCCGAGATGGAGGAGATGCGCGCCGAACGCGAGACCGTCGCGTGACGAACGCGCACTGAACGGCATCGGCGGCTCCGGGGAATGGGCGGGGCCGCCGATTTTTCTGTCACGGGGTTGACGAGATCACCGATGTGCCGGTTATAGTTCTCGGCATGGAGCTTTGATACTTCCGGGTTGAGCCGCCGCCCACGCCGTAGCGCGTCCGGCCGCTCCCCTCTCCCCGGCGCCTGAGCGCGCTGACCGTCCCCGCTGTGCCATGCCCGCATCGTCGGCGTTCTCTCGCCTTCGACGTGCGCGCCAGCGTCCGGTCTTCCCGCTTCACGCGCCTCGCATCACCCTTCCCGCCTCGGCCCGCCAACGGCCGAATTCACGCTGCCCGGAGGTATCTTTATGCGTACCCACGATCATCTCAATGTCGCCGAAATCCTGCTCAACGCCGACACTCCCGCCAATCCCAAAAAGGCGAAGAAGACCAAGCCGAAGCCGACCCAGCACCGCCACCCGACGGGCCGCTCCGCCGACCTGGCCGCCAACGCCCGCCACACGGCAACCCGCACCCCACCCCGCCAGTTCAACCGATCCCGCTGACCACCCCACCCCCGGCCCGCCCACCCGGGCGGGCCGGACCCCCAACCACCCCAAAACATCCAACCGCGCCACGCCGCACCGCCTCGCGCCACGCCATGCCGCCCCACACCGCGCCGCCCCGGGCCGAGCCGGTCGCGGGGTGGACGAGTCGGGGTATTTCGAGTGGGGCGGGTGTCGGGTCGCTCGGTGGTTCAGCCGGGTGAGAGGCGGAGATGGCGGGTGGTCGGGGGTGGGAGTTCGGGTGCGGTGGTGTGGGCGCGGGGTACTGAGGCTAGGGCCGGGGCTACGAGCAGGCGTCCGGCGAAGCCGACGACCTGTGCGATCAGTCCGGCCGAGCGGGCGTACAGGTGCGGGAGGTCGCGCTGCGGCCAGAGCATCTCGACCGTCTGCCACGCCAGGTCGCGGGCGCGGGCGACGCTGAAGCTGCCCAGCAGGTGCTTCACCGCCTCCGCCTCCTCCCCCGGCAGCTTGGCGAACCACGGCTCCACGCCGGCCCGCACCTCGGCCTCGGCACGCTCCAACGTCGCGTTGATCCGCAGAAAGTCGGCGTGCACGGCCGCGTCCGGCTCGACCCCCCGCTCGACGCACGTCTCGATCACGGCCAGCGCCAGATCGTGGTTGATGTGCGCGTTCATCCCCGCCAGCACGTGCTGGAACGGCCACACCCGCGCGTCCGCCCGCGACTCGAACAGCGGCCGCCAGGCCCGCCCGGCCTCCCGCCCCTCCGCGACCCGATCGACGTTGGCGAAGAACAACTCCGCGAACACCACGTCCAGCCGCTCCACGAACGCCCCGTCGGCGAACCGCCCGGCGGCCAGGTCCTCCACCACGAACTCGGTCACCCGCCGATAGACCCGCGTGAACGCCGCGACCCCGTCCCCGCTCTCAAGCCCCCGCTCGATCTCCCCCATCCGTTCGAGCACACCCCCGACCGTCAGCCGCCCGACCACCATCGCGGTATCCACAAGGCGAGCCTAGAGTGCCGCCATGGCTACGGAGGGCGATCGGCGCGATCGTGTCGGCGCGTCAGGGCAGGCCGAGGGTGTCGGCCATGGTTTCGACGGTCCAGGCGAAGAGGGCGTCGGCCGGGTCGAAGGTGTTGGCCAGGTGGCCGAAGAGTTCGAAGCCGATGAGGCCGTAGAGGTGGGCCCACGCGGCGGCGACGCGGACCATGACGTCGTCGGGGAGGTCCGGCGCGACGAGGGCGGTGGTGCGGGCCGCCTGGGCGGCCAGGTCCGGGGGCAGGGGCGGCGCGGGCGTGGGCGTCAGTTCGGGGGCGTCGCGGACGATGGCGATCAGCGTCAGGGGGACGCGGGACGCGGACGGGATCGTCGTCTGGGGGGCCTCGTAGCCGGGGACCGGGGAGCCGTAGACCAGGGCGTACTCGTGGGGGTGCTCGCGGGCCCAGGCGCGGACGGCGGCGCACGCGGCGTGCCAGCGGACGCGGGGGGCGCCGGACGCGGCGGCCTGCTCGACGCGGGCGCCGAGGGCGTCGTACGCGTCGATGATCAGGGCCGTGAGCAGGTCGTCACGGCTGGGGAAGTAGCGGTACAGGGCCGAGGAGACCATGCCGAGGTCGCGGGCGACGGCGCGCAGGGACAGCGCGTGGGCGCCCGACTCGGCGAGGCGGGCGCGGGCCGCCTCCTTGATCTCCCGGGTGATCTCGGCGCGGACGCGGTCGCGGGCGGTTCGTCCTGCGGTCATGGCCCTCATTCTGCCAGCCCGGCGAGCGCCGCACAAAAACGAGAGCACTGCTCTTGCCGGAACGCCGACACGCGTGCATACTGATCTCAAGCGAGAGCACTGCTCACAAAGGAGACCCCATGACCGGCACGCGCAACGTCCAGGGCGGACGCCTCGAACGCCGCATGAACCGCTTCGTCGCCCGCCTCGCCGGACGCGGCCTCCGCCTCCCGGGGATCGAACTGCTCGCCGTGCGCGGCCGCACCAGCGGCGAGTGGCGCACCACCCCCGTCCACCCGATGGCGTTCGAGGGCGAGCGCTACCTGGTCGCGCCGCGCGGGCACACGCAGTGGGTCCGCAACATCCGCGCGGCGGGCGGCGGCGAGCTGCGGCGCGGGCGCCGCACCGAGGCGTTCGAGGTCGTCGAGCTGCCCGACACCGAGAAGGCCCCGGTGGTGCGCGAGTACCTGGACCGCTTCGGCTGGGAGGTCGCCCGGTTCTTCGACGGGCCGGTGAAGGACCCGTCCGACGAACGCCTCGCCGAGCTGGCGCCGGGCGTGCCGGTGTTCCGGATCGTCCGCTGACCCGCACCCCGGCACACCGGAACGTCGGCACCGACCCCTACGCTGTGGTCTAGAGACGTCACGGTGCGTGGTCGGGGGGACCGGAATGTCGGGAGAGGGGGCGACACGGTTCCGCTATGCCTGGACGCGCATGCTGTACTCCATCCGCGGCCGGGCCACGGTCATCAGCGTCGCGGTCACCCTGATCGTCGGGCTGCTGGCGATGGCGCTCGCGCTGATCCTCGCCCGCGACGTCGCCACCAACGCCGCCTGGGAGGGCGCGAGCGGGCAGATGCAGCGGGCCGCGCTCCAGGTCCGCGACGGCCGGACCGACACGCCCCTCACGGTCGACGACACCCCCGACGACCTCGTGCAGGTCGTCGACGAGCACGGCACCGTCCTCAACGCGAGCAGCCGGCTCACGGACGAACCGCCGCTGCTGCGCACGAACACGCGGGAGTACTTCGTTGACGGCGAGACCTGCCTGCGCGGCAACGGCGCGTGCGTGTGGGTGACCGGCGTCCGCGTGGACGGCTCCGCCTACGACCGCCCGGTGATGGTGTTCGGCGCCGCCGAGCCGCCCCCGCTGCTGCGCGGCTGGGCGCTCGCGGGCGAGATGGCCCTGCTGCTGATGTTCCTCCTGATCGTCGTCGGCTGGTGGACGTGGCGCTCGGTCGGCCTGGCGTTCACGCCCGTCGACGACCTGCGCCGGGAGATCGCGACGATCAACGCCGCCGGGACGGGCGCGCGCGTCACGGTCCCCAAGACGCACGGCGAACTCCAGGACCTCGCCGAGACCGTCAACAACACGCTGGGCCGGCTGGACGAGGCGGCGGGCCGCGAGCGCCGCTTCATCTCCGACGCCTCGCACGACCTGCGCAACCCGATCGCGGGCCTGCACACCCGGCTGGAACTCGCCCTCCACGAGGACGACGACGACCGGTGGCGCCCGGACGTCCGCGCGGCGCTGCGCGACACCGAGCGGCTGAACGAGATCGTCGCCGACCTGCTGGAGCTGTCCCGGCTGGATTCGCGGGCGCCCGCGCCGCAGGAGCACATCGACCTGGCGGAGCTGACGCGGCGCGAGGTCGAGCGGCGTCCCGACCGCGTCCCGATCGGCACCGACCTGGAACCGGGCGTGGTCGTCGTGGCGAACCCGGTGCGGCTGGCGCGCGTCCTGGGGAACCTGCTCACCAACGCCGAGCGGCACGCGGTGGCGGCCGTGGACGTGACGGTGCGGCGCGACGGCCCGGACGCCGTCCTGGAGGTCCGCGACGACGGTTCCGGCATTCCGGAGAAGTACCGCGAGCGGGTCTTCGAGCGCTTCGCCCGCCTCCCCGAAAGCCAGCAGCGCGACCCGGCCGGAACCGGCCTCGGCCTGCCCATCGCCCGCGAGATCGCCGAGACCTACGGCGGCGGCCTGCGCCTTATGGACGCCCCGCGGGGCGCGCGCTTCGTCATGCGGCTCCCGCTCGCCCCGTAGCGGGCGTCATTCGGCGTCGTCGTCGTCGCCGTGCCCGGCGGTGACGGCGAGCACGCCGGGCAGTTCCGCGAGCTGTGCGACCAGGTCGCCGGTGGAGCCGTTGCCCTCCAGCCGCAGCACGACGACGGCGCCCCGCCCGGGCGGCGCGGCGGCGCGGCCGTGCCGGTCGTCGCGGCCCTCGTCACCGATGTCGAGGGACTCGCGTTCGACCTGGAGTTCGGCGACGACGAACCCCATCGCCGTGGTCGCGGTGAGCGCCTGCCGCAGGACGCCGCGTCCGTCCCGGTAGACGAGCCGGACGCGGAACCGCCGGGGCCGCCCGAGCCGGTCGGCGGGCAGCAGCCGGGCCAGCCCGCTGAGCCCGAACACGACGAGGAAGTGCCCGGCCGTGACGGCGACGGCGAGCACCCACAGCCCGCCCCCGGCGGCCATGCCGATCGCGGCGGTCACCCAGACGACGGCGGCGGTGGTGAGGCCGCGCACGGCGTCGCGCCGGACGAAGATGAGCCCGCCGCCGATGAACCCGATGCCGGACACGATCTGCGCCGCGACGCGGGACGGGTCGAGCGAGACGTTGCCGGGAACGTCCCCGAAGCCGTACTTGGACACGAGCATGAACAGCGCGGCGCCGACGCCGACGAGCGTGTGCGTGCGCAGGCCCGCGCTCTTGTTGCGCAGGCCGCGTTCGAGGCCGATCGCGGCGGACAGCACGAGGGCCAGCCCGAGCTGGCCGAGCTGGGTGAGGCCCTGACCCGGGGCCAACTCGAACACCCGGACGGCCTACCCCGGGGCCGTGCCACTACACGCGCGTGCCCGGGATCAGCCGGTGTGCCCGAGCGTCTGGAGCGCCTGGACGTCCGGAGTGTCCGCTTCGCGGAGGTCTTCGATGGCGTCGAGGATCTCGGCCATCGTGCCGGTGTCGTCCGGCGTCAGGTCGGACGGGCGCTTGCGCAGCAGCTCCAGCACGCGTTCGCCGAGCGCCTTGACCGGGACGCCGTCGCCGGTCGTCGCGGGCGACGGGTTCGACCCGAGCACGGCGGCCAGCTCGTCGGCCGTCATCGTCACCAGCCGGTGGAACTCCTCCACGACCAGCGCGACGTCGAGTGCGGGAACGTTATCCACAGGGCACCTCATCGGCTCGGGGGCGGACCGTCCCGGCCCTACCCTGGAGGCGCGCCGGTCATGCCTCCGCATCTCCGCGCGACGACGGGGTAATGGAGACCCAAAAACAGGGCGGGTGGAATGGCCTGGCGGACGAAACCGGTGCAGAGCGAAGCCGCCGACGAGCCCGCGGACGTGCCCCGACCGCGGATCGGGGTGCGCGGCTGGTTCGGCGTCGGGCGGGGCATGGTGCGCGGATTCACCGACGACAACCTGCTCGACCTGGCCGCCGCGCTCACCTACTGGGGCGTGCTGAGCCTGTTCCCGGGGCTGATCCTGGCGGTGTCGCTGGTCGGCCTGGCCGGGCTGTCCGGGCAGCAGACGCTGATCGACAACGTGCGGCAGTTCGCGCCCGGCCCCGCGCGCGACACGCTGATCCAGCTCATCGAGAACCTGGAGGGGACGGCGCCGACGGCCGCGCCGCTCGCCGTGATCAGCATCGCGGTCGCGCTGTGGTCGGCGTCGCGGTACGTCGCGTCGCTGATCCGGTCGCTGAACGCGGTGTGGGGCATCCCGGAGGGGCGCCCGGTGTGGAAGCTGGCGCCGCTGCGGCTCGCGCTGACGCTCGCGATGGTGGTGCTGCTCGGCGTCAGCGCCGTCGCGGTGACGTTCACCGGGCGGTTCGCCGAGCAGGCGGGGCGGTTCCTCGGGCTCACCGACGCGTTCGTCGCCGGGTGGAACGTGCTGAAATGGCCGGTGCTGCTGCTGATCGTCATCGTCGCGATCGCGACGCTGTACTGGGCGGCGCCGAACGTCCGGCAGCGCGGCTGGCGGTGGATCACGCCGGGCGTCGTCTTCGCCGTCGTGAGCTGGATCGTCGCGTCGATCGGCTTCGCCGTCTACGTCGCGTCCTTCGGCGCGTTCAACCGCACCTACGGCGCCCTGGCGACGGTCGTCGTCTTCCTGGTCTGGCTGTGGGTCTCCAACCTCGCGATCCTGCTCGGCGCCGAGTTCGACGCCGAACTCGCCACCGCCCGCCGCAAGGCCCTCGGCAGGACGACCGGCACCGACATCCCGATCGTCCCCCGCGACACCTCCCGCCTCGACGACGCGCAGATCCCCGACCGCTGAGATGCGAGAGCATTCCGATCATCGTGAGCGAGGAGGGTCGCGGCATGGAGTGGCTTCCGGTGAGGCCGGTGGTGCAGGCGCCGATGGCGGGCGGGGGGTCAACGCCCGCGCTGGTGGCCGCCGTCGCCGACGCGGGCGGGCTCGGGTTCCTCGCCGCCGGGTACGTGACGGCGGCGCGGATGCGGTCCGACGTCGAGGCGACGCGGGCGCTCACCGACCGGCCGTTCGGCGTGAACGTGTTCCTGCCCGCGCCGCCGCCCGCCGACGCGGACGCCGTCGCGGGCTACCGGGAGCGGCTGCGGCCCGTCGCGGCGCGGCTGGGCGCCGAGCCGGGCGTGCCGCGCGGGCGCGACGACGACTGGGCCGCCAAGCTCGACGAACTGCTCGCCGACCCCCCGGCCGTCGTCAGTTTCACGTTCGGCCGTCCCGCACCGGAGGTCGTCGCGGCGCTCCGGGCGGCGGGCGCGGCCGTCGTGATCACGGTGACGTCGGCGGCCGAGGCCCGCCGGTGCCCCGACGCCGACGCGCTGTGCGTGCAGGGCGTCGAGGCGGGCGGCCACCAGGGCACCTTCACCGACCGCGGCCTCACCGGGAAACCGCTGCGCAAACTGCTCAAGGAGGTCAGAGCCGGCACCGATCAGCCGCTGCTCGCGGCAGGCGGAATCGGCACCGACCGCGACGTCGCGGACGTTCTCGCCCTCGGCGCCCAGGCCGCCCAGATCGGCACGGGCTTCCTGCGGTGCGCCGAATCGGGCGCGGGCGCCGTCCACAAGGCCGCCCTCGCCGACCCCCGCTTCACCGCGACCGCGCTCACCCGCGCGTTCAGCGGACGTCCCGCCCGCGCGCTCGTCAACCGCTTCGTCACCGAGCACACCGAGGCCGCGCCCGCCGCGTACCCCGACGTCCATTTCGTCACGTCGCCGCTGCGCCGCGCCGCCGCCGCCCAGGGCGACCCGCACGACCTCAACCTCTGGGCGGGCACCGCCTGGCGGCACGCCACCACCGCGCCCGCCGCCGAGATCGTCGCCGCGCTGACCCCCTAGGACCGCAGCGTGTAGCGGATCGGCAGCCGCTTCAGGCCGCCGACGAACGTCGTCGCCGTGCCCACCGGGGTACCGGCCAGCTCGATCGTGTCCAGCCGGGGCAGCAGCTCCTCGAAGAACGCGCGGACCTCGATGCGGGCCAGCGCCGCGCCCAGGCAGTAGTGGACGCCGAAGCCGAACGCCAGGTGCTTGTTCGGGTCGCGGGCGGCGTCGAAGCGGAACGGGTCGGTGAACACGTCCTCGTCCCGGTTCGCCGACGGGTACGACAGCAGCAGCGCGTCCCCCGCCTTGATCGGGACGCCGCGCAGCTCGCAGTCCTCGGTCGCCGTCCGCATGAACTCCTTGACCGGCGTGACCCAGCGGATCATCTCGTCCACCGCGAGCGGCAGCAGGGACGGGTCGGCGCGCAGCCGGTCCAGCTCGGCGGGGTTCTCCACGAGCGCCTGGAGGCCGCCGGAGATCGTCGAGCTGGTGGTGTCGTGCCCGGCCGTCGCGATGATCACGTAGTAGGACGCGGTGTCGAAGTCGTTGAGCGGCGCCCCGTCCACGGTCGCGTTGGCGATGGCCGACGCGAGGTCGTCGGTCGGCTTCGCGCGGCGCGCCGCCGTCAGCTCCTGGAAGTAGGCGAAGAACTCCAGCAGCACCTCGAACCGTTCCTCGCTGGACGCGCCGCGCTGCATCTCGGTGTCGTCGCCGCCGAACAGCTCCTGCGTGAGCTTCAGCATCCGGTCGAAGTCGGACTCGGGCAGCCCCAGCAGCGACAGGATCACGTACAGCGGGAACCGCACCGACACCTGCTGGACGAAGTCGCATTCCCCGCCCAACTCGGCCATCCGGTCGACGTAGCGGCGCGCGAGTTCCCGCACGCGCGGCTCCAGCGCCCGCATCGCGCGCGGCCGGAACCAGTCCGCGCCGATCGCGCGGATGACGCGGTGGTCCGGGTCGTCCATGTGGATGAGCGTGCGCAGCGCGGTGCCCTGCTCGACGCGCGCGCGGTTCATGTCGTCGATCTCCGCGAGGGCCAGCAGCGGGCGCGGCGCGTTGCGGAACCGGGTGTGGTCCCGCTCGATCTCCATGATGTCGGCGTGCCTGGTGACCGCCCAGAACGGGTGGTAGCCGGGCGTCTCGACCCAGTGCACGGGCGCCTCGCGGCGCAGCAGCGTCAGTGCCCGGTGCAGCCCGGCGTCGTCGGCGTACGCGGCGGGGTCCGCGAGCATGCGGCCCGCCTCCGGCACGGTGAGGCTCACGATCGGCTCCTTCGGCGTCGGGCGGGGTCGGCCCGAACCTAGAAGCGCGCTTTCCTCCGGGTCAACCCGTGCCGGTCGGGTCCACCGCGCCGTCGCGGGCGGAATGTCCGTCCGGTCGGCCCCGCCGCGCGGACGGCGACCGGCCCGCTGCCTCCGGGAACGCGGCGCCGCCGTCCGCGCCGGTGCCCCGCGAGCGGGGGCGCGCGGCGCCGCCGGCCGGGCGATCCGTTTCCATCCGCCCGGTGACAGCGGGCTTGCCGCGCGGTCAGGCCGCTTCAGAAGGTGATGACCTGGCGGACGGCCTCTCCGCTGTGCAGACGGTCGAAGCCCGCGTTCACCTCGTCCAGCGTGAGGCGGTGCGAGAGCAGCGCGTCCACCGGCAGGTTGCCCGCGCGGTACATCGCGATGAAGCGCGGCACGTCGCGGCGCGGCACGCACGAGCCGAGGTAGCTGCCGCGCAGCGTGCGTTCCTCGGCGACGAGGCTCAGCGCCGGGAGCGTGAGCGGCGCGGACGGATCGGGCAGCCCGACCGTGACCGTCGTGCCGCCCGCGCGCGTCGCCGCGTACGCCTGCTCCAGCACCGGCGCGACGCCGGTGGTGTCGATGACCTTCTCGGCGCCGCCGCCGGTCAGCTCGCGCAGCTCCGCGACCGCGTCCGGGCCGCCCGCGACCGTGTGCGTGGCGCCGAGGCGCGCGGCCAGCTCGCGCTTGCCCGCGACGACGTCCACCGCGACCAGCGTGGACGCGCCCGCCGCCTTGGCGGCCAGCAGCGCGGCCAGGCCGACGCCGCCGAGCCCGAACACCGCGACGCTGTCGCCCGGCACGACGGCCGCGCTGTAGAGGGCGGCGCCCGCGCCGGTGAGCACCGCGCAGCCGAACAGCGCGGCGATCTCCGGCGGCAGGTCCGCGTCGACCTTCACCGCCGACCGCGCCGACACGACCGTGTACTCCGCGAACGCCGACACGCCGAGGTGGTGGTTCGGGCGGGTTCCGTCCGGCGCGACGAACCGGCGCCCGCCGCCGAGCAGCGTCCCCGCGCCGTTCGCGCGCGCGCCCGGCCCGCACAGCGCGGGCCGTCCACCGACGCACCGCTCGCAGTGCCCGCACGCCGGGACGAACGCCAGCACGACGGCGTCGCCCGGCGCGAACTCGGTGCCCTCGCCCGTCTCCACGACCGTCCCGGCGGCCTCGTGGCCGAGCGCCATCGGCAGCGGGCGCTGCCGCGAACCGTTGATCACCGACAGGTCGGAGTGGCACAGCCCGGCGGCGCCGACCCTCACCAGCAGCTCACCCGGACCGGGCGGGTCGAGGCGCAGGCCGGAGACCTCCAGCGGCCTGGACTCGGCGTAGGGGGCGGGGCGTCCGGACTCGACCAGGACGGCCGCGCGCGTCTCCGTCACGCGATCACCAGCTTCTCCATCTCGGTGCGGACCTTCCCGCCGATCTCCACCGGCCGCCGGGTGTCGCGGCCCACGAACACGTGCACGAAATGTCCCTCGGCGACCACCGTGTCGTCCGGGCGCAGCATCCCGATCTCCCACCGGACGCTGGACCGGCCGAGCTTCCCGACCCGCAGCCCGACGCGGATCACGTCCGGGAACGCCACCTCCGCCTTGTACACGCAGTGCGACTCGACGCACATCGCGATCGCGTCACCGCTCGTCGGGTCGAACCCCGCCGTCCGGATCATCCACTCGTTGATCACGGTGTCCATCAGCGAGTAGTGGACGACGTTGTTCACGTGCCCGTAGACGTCGTTGTCCTTCCACCGCGTGGGGACGGACTCCCAGTACAGGTAATCGCCGGTCATGGGGAGCACCTTAGTTTCGCGTGCCCGTCCCCCGGCGCCCAGCCCCGGCCCGGACGGCCGTGTGCTTCCATGACCGGCCATGAGAGACCACAACCCGTACCGGTTGCCGGGGCGCGACGAGCCGCCCGCCGCGCGCCGGTCGCGCACGGTTCCGGTCCTCGCCGCGTTCGTCGTCGGCCTCCCGGCGCTCGTGTTCGGCGGGCTGGCGCTCAGCGTGTGGCGGCACGATCCGCGAGCTGAGCCATCGGCAGCTCGCGTTCCCGCCGGGCGGCTCCGCCGCCTACGGCGCCTCGGACGCCGCGAACGTCTACGTCGTCATCACGTCCGGGCGCGGGCGCGGCACCGTACGCGGTGTCTCCCTGCTGCACGCCGGTGTGCGCAGCGCCGCGACCTGGCTGGACCAGACGAACACGTGACCGGTCAGCGGCGGGCCTCGGCCGTTTTGCGGTCGTTCGCCTTTTCGATGGCGTCGGCGAGCTGCGCCTTGGTCATCGAGGAGCGGCCGCCGATGCCGAGGCGCTTGGCGAGGTCGTAGAGGTGTTTCTTGGACGCGTTGGCGTCCACGCCGCCCCGGGACCGGCGGTCGGTGTTCACGCCGCCCTCGGACTGCTCGTCGGACGGGCCCTTGGCGCCGTCCGGCTTCGGCTCCCAGTGGTCGCCGACCTTCTCGTGGGTGTGCTTGAGCGCGCCGTAGGCGACGCGGTTGGCGCGTTCCTCGTCGCCGTACTCGTCCATGGCCGAGTCGTGCGCCTTGGCGTACGTGCGCTGCGCCTTGGCGTCCGACCGCTTGAGCGTGGCGGGCAGTTCACTCTTCTTGACCTTGCCCTTGCTCGTGGTCTTCGGCATCGCGTCCTCCCCTGGAGTGGGCCTCTGCTCTGGCGTTACCCGGCTCGCGGGGATCTACCCGGCGCGGGTGTACGGGCAGGTCACGCGGGGCATGGGGCGTTTGGGGGGATAACGATGGAATATGAAGCCGACCGGGCCATGCCCGCCGGAAACCGTCTCGCCGCCGAGGTCGCGCGCCGCACCGTCCGGGCCTGACCCGCACCGCGTTCCACGAGAGCAGGGGGACTTTCATGGCATACGGAGAATTCATCGCGACGGTCCGCGAACTCGGTGACTACGACGACCGCGAGGAGGCCGAACGCGTCACCGTCGCGGTCCTGCGGGTGGTGCGCTCGCGCATGACCCCGGAGGGCGTCGACCACCTCGCCGCCCAGCTCCCCGAGCCGCTGGACGCGCTCCTGCGCGGCAACGAGGGCCCGGTGGAGTCGTACGGCGTGGAGGAGTTCGTCCGCCGCGTCGCCGAGGAGACCGGCGGCCACGAGATCACGGGAGAACTGGACGCCAGCGCCGTCCTGACGACGGTCGCCGGGACGATCACGGGCGGCGAGCTGAACCACGTCCTGAGCCAGCTCCCGTCCGGCTTCGCCCCGCTCTTCGGCAAACCGGATCTGAGCGACTGATGGCCCTCGACACGCCCGACCTGGCGTCGATCACCGCCGAGCGGGTAGAAGCGGCCCCACCGCCCGACGCGAGGCAAGGAGACCGCATGTCCGACACCCACTCCTTCGACGACGCACAGGACCGCGCTCGCACGGCCCTCCTTCGCGCCATCACCCGCCAGGCCGAGGAGATGGCCAACGACAACGGCTCGCGCGACGCCGCGTCCGTCGCCAGCCTCGCCCACGCCTACGCCCTGGTCGTGAGCGCCCATCCCGACGCGGACTGAACCGGCGCCACCGGCGCGCGTCAGCTCCGCGTCGCCGCGCCGGTGGCGGCCCACGCCGTCAGGAGCCGGAGCCGCTCCGCCGTCGGCGAGGCCGGTTCGGCCGTGTAGGCCGACAGGACGATCCCGGGCACCGAATCGAGTGTGAGCTGCTCGAACCCGAGGTCGAGTTCCCCGACGGCGGGATGGTGATAGGTCTTGCCTCCCGCGCTGTGCGTGCCGACGTCGTGCGCCGCCCAGCGCGTGCGGAAGTCCTCGCTGCGGGTGGACAGCTCCCCGACGAGCCCGCTGAGCCGCCGGTCGTGCGGCGTCGCCGCCGCCTGGGCGCGCAGCAGGCGCACGCACACGGCGGCGGCGCCACCGGGGTCCGCGTAGAACTCCTGCGCCGCCGGGTCGAGGAACACGAACGCGGCCAGGTTCGGCGACGACGCCGCGGACCGGCGCGTCGGGCTGTCGTAGACGACCGAGAACAGCGCCCGGCCCAGCGCGTTCGACGCCAGCACGTCGAGGCTCCGGTTGTGGGCGATCACCGGGCCGCCCATGCTGTCGATGAGCAACCGGACGCGCTGCGGCACCCGCGTCGCCGGACGCGTCCCGCTCCGGGCGCGCGCCGGACGGCGCGCGGCGCGGGCGAGATCGTAGAGGTAACGGTGCTCGTCGTCGGTCAGTTGCAGCGCCCGGGAGACGGCGTCGAGGACCTCGTCGGAGACACCGGTGAGGTCGCCCTTCTCGATCCTGGTGTAGTAGTCGGCCGAGACGCCGGAGAGCAGCGCGACCTCCTCCCGGCGCAGGCCCGGCACCCGCCGGACGGTGCCGTACACGGGCAGCCCGGCCATCTCCGGCGTGATCTTCGCGCGGCGGGTCGACAGGAAGTTCCGCACGTTCGCGTCCTTCGGAGCCATGGTCCCAGCCTAGGTCGGCGCGGCGCGGCCAAGCAGGTTCTGCCAGACCCCCGGCACGACCCGACCTGGTGACCCTCGTTCCGATCGCGTTGACTCGAAGACGCAAGGTAAGGGAACGATCACCGGTGGCGACGACCGGTGCCGCTGATCCGAGAAGAGGAGACCATGAGCACGAACATCGAGATCCAGACCCGCAACGGCTACGGCACGGTCCTCGCCGCCGTGCTCAACCTGCCGCCGTCGTTCGACGAGACCACGACCTATCCGGCGATCGTCGTCTCGCATCCCGGCGGCGGCGTGAAGGAGCAGACCGCGGGTCTGTACGCCCGCGCGCTCGCCGAGGCCGGGTTCGTCACCATCGCCTACGACGCGTCCTTCCAGGGCGCGAGCACCGGCAGCCCGCGCCAGCTGGAGAATCCCCACATCCGCACCGAGGACGTCAGCGCGGTCGTCGACCACCTGACGACGCTGCCCTACGTCGACGACGAGCGCATCGGCGCGATGGGCATCTGCGCGGGCGCCGGGTACACCGTCAACGCCGCGATCGGCGACCCGCGCATCAAGGCCGTCGGCACCGTCAGCATGGTCAACATCGGCCAGATGTTCCGCAACGGCTGGGACGGCTCGGTCAAGGACGCCGAGGCCGCCCCGGTGCTCGGTCGGGCCGCCGCCGCGCGCACCGCCGACGCGGCCGGGCGGGGCGACGGCGACCCGTTCCCGCTCGCCCCGATGAACCGGGAGGACGCGCCCAACCCCGAGCTGGAGGAGGCGTGGGAGTACTACCACACCCCGCGCTGCGAGCACCCGAACGCTCCGGGCTGGATGACCACGCGCAGCCTCAGCCAGATCATCCCCTACGACGCCTTCCACAAGGCCGAGGCGTTCCTCACCCAGCCGCTGCTGCTGATCGTGGGCGCCGAGGCCGGGTCACGGTGGATGAGCGACGACCTGTACGAGCGCGCCGCGAGCACCGACAAGACGCGCCACGTCGTCCAGGACGCGAACCACATGTCCCTGTACGACGGCGAGCGGGAGACGACCGAGGCGCTGTCGCGGCTCGCCCCGTTCTTCGCGGCCAAGCTCTGACCGACTCCGTCCCGGCCCGCGCGAGGGGGGCGGGCCGGGACGGTACCGCGCGCCCGCGTCCGCGGCGCGATGAGAACACGAGACAGGGGGCCTTTCCATCGTCGACGCGTCGTTCCGCCGCAAGTACGCCGACAGCGAGTACGCGGTGACCATGTCCACCGAACCCGTCCGCCGCAACACCCTGGAGGTCGTTCCCGAGGACTGACGGCACGGCGGCCGAGGAGACCCCATGCGCAATCCCGTCCAGCACTACCTTGAGGGCCTGGTGGCCGAGCCAGTCGATCTCCAAACCGTTCACCTACGCGCTCGCCCTGCACGACCGGGGCGCCGCGACCGTCGCCCGCAAGATCGACGTAGAGCCGTCCGGCGACGCGTTCAACGAGATCAGCCTCGACGCGGCCACCGGCAGGCCCCGCAACCTGCTGATCAACGCGGGGGCGATCACCGCCGCCTCGCTCGTCGCCGGGGACGGCACCGACCACCGCTTCGCCCGCGTGCGCGAGTGGTTCGGCCGCTTCGCCGGACGCGAACTCGACGTCGACGAGGACGTGTTCCGCTCCGAGGTCGGCACCGCCCACCGGTACCGCGCCATCGCCCACCTGCTGCGGGAGTTCGGCATCCTGGACGGTGACCCGGAGGAGGCGCTCGAACGGTCCTCGGCGTGATGGCCACCTGCGGCATGTACGACGCGGCGGGCGACTGGCTCTCGTCCGTCGGGACGCCCGCCAAGAGCGGCGTGAGCGGCGCCATCATCGGCGTCCTGCCCGGTCAGGTCGGTGTCGCGGTGTTCTCGCCGCGGCTGGACGCCCACGGCAAAAGCGCGCGGGGCGTCGCGGCGTTCGAGCGCATGTCCGCCGAGATGGAGGCTGCCGCGTCTGCG
This sequence comes from Actinomadura flavalba DSM 45200, assembly GCF_000374305.1. Taxonomy (GTDB): domain Bacteria; phylum Actinomycetota; class Actinomycetes; order Streptosporangiales; family Streptosporangiaceae; genus Spirillospora; species Spirillospora flavalba. Next base: position 1,116,206 of record NZ_KB894093.1, read on the forward strand.
AGCTGCACGGCGACCTGCTGTTCGCCGGGGTGGAGTCGCTGGTCCGCCGCGTGGTCACGGACGCTCCCGAACTGTCCGTCTTCGACTTCACCCGGGTGGGGGAGATCGCGGCGGTCGGCTGGGAGACGCTCGTCGCGCTGCGCGACCAGCTCCGCGCGGCCGGGGCGGAACACGTCACCGTCGACCCGGGCGGGACCATGGTCGACCCGGACGCCGCCGGCGGACAGGGGTACGGCGCCCGCCCGGCCGCAAGGGAAAGGTTCTGAGCACGATCCCGGCCGGGCGGACGCCGTACGTTCTAGGAGGCGCGGGCCGCGTCGAAGCGGGCCTGCACGTCGGTCCAGTTGACGAGCGACCAGAGCTTCTCGACGTAGTCGGGGCGCACGTTCCGGTACTGGAGGTAGTAGGCGTGCTCCCAGGCGTCGAAGACCAGCAGCGGCGTCGTGTTCATGCCGACGTTGCCGTGGTGGTCGTAGACCTGCTCGACCACCAGGCGCTTGCCGAGGGGTTCCCAGGCGAGGATGCCCCAGCCGGAGCCCTGGACGGTCGCCGTCGCGCTGGTGAGCTGCTTCTGGAACGCCTCGAACGAGCCGAGGTGCTCGGTGATGGCGTCGGCCAGGTCGCCGTCGGGGCGGTCGCCGCCGTCGGGTGACAGGTTGTCCCAGAAGATCGAGTGCAGGACGTGGCCGGACAGGTTGAAGGCGTAGGTCTTCTCCAGGCCGACGAGACCGCCGAACTCCTGCTTGTCGCGCGCGTCCGCCAGCTTCTCCAGCGTGTCGTTCGCGCCCTTGACGTAGGCCGCGTGGTGCTTGGAGTGGTGCAGCTCCAGGATCTCGCCGGTGATCGCGGGTTCCAGGGCGCCGTAGTCATAGGGCAGGTCGGGCAGCGTGTAGGTCGACATAGCCTCCACTATTGCAAAGAACTTGCAGGTGCGTCCATCAGGCGAAAGTCCTAGGTCGCGTGTCGGGACGTGACGCACCTGGCAGCGCGCTACCCGCGACCCGTCTAGTTAGATGGGAAGTGTCCGGGTTTCGAGCGCTGAGGAGACACGCAATGGGTCGCGCACTGGTGCTGGGCGGCGGCGGAGTCGCCGGAATCGCCTGGGAGGCCGGGATCGTCGCCGGGCTCCGCGAGGCCGGAACGGACCTCGGCGCCGCCGACCTGTTCGTCGGGACGTCGGCGGGTTCCGTCGTCGGGACGCTCCTCGCCCACGGCGCCGACATCGACGCCACCATCGAGGAGATCGCCGACATCGACCGGCAGCCGCCGGACGCGTCCGTCGACCCGGGCCTGATGATGAAGGCGTTCGAGATCCTCTTCGACACCCGCAAGGACCCCAAGCAGGCGCGCCGCGAGGTCGGCGCCCTCGCCCTGAGCGCCGGCACCGACGCGATGGCGCCCCGCCTCGCCCAGATCGCGGACCGGCTGCCCGACCCGGCCTGGCCGGACCGTCCGCTGCTCGTCACGGCCGTGGACACCGCCGACGGCGCCTTCAAGGTCTGGGACCGGGACGGCGCCGCGTCCCTGGCGGACGCGGTCATGTCGAGCTGCACGGTGCCGTGCGTCTTCCCGCCCGTCGAGATCGACGGGCGCCGCTACATGGACGGCGGCACCCGCTCGGCCACCAACGCCGACCTGGCCAAGTACCACGACCGCGTCGTCATCCTGGAGCCGATGGCCTACCTCACCCCCCGCGAGGTCCTCGACCGCGAGGTGAACGTCCTCGGCGACGCCAGGGTCACGGTCATCGGCCCCGACCAGGCCGCCATCGACCTGTTCGGCTTCGACTTCCTCAACCCGACCCTCTGGCGCACCGCCTTCCAGGCGGGCCTGACCCAGGCCAAGACCCACGCCGAGGAAGCCGCCACCACCTGGAACGCCTGACGGCGAGGCGCGGCGTCAGCGCGGCCGACGCCCTCCCCGGAACCGAGCCAGCAACGACTGAAGCTTGGCCCGGTTACGCGGATCACGCGCATACCCCTGCGCCCGCGTCCGAGCCTGCCGCCCCTGCGGACTGGCCAAGAATCGGCGAATACGGTCAGTGATCGAAGCCACGAGAGCAACCCCCTGCGAACGGACGAACGAACCGGCGGGACAGTGGGTACCCACCGTCCCGCCGATTGAACGACCGACACCCCCCGCAAGGTTGCACCCCCCAGGTGACGCAACCCTTACCTCGGCTCCCACGCCCCGAAACGATCCGACCCGGTGACCTGCGATCACCTCTGCGCGACAACGCCTCTCTTCTGTCGCCTCCCTGCACTAGGCTCCGGAACGTGATTACGGGCGAGCTGCGCAGCAAGATCGACAGGTTGTGGGACGCGTTCTGGTCCGGCGGGATCGCCAACCCGCTGGAGGTGATCGAACAGATCACGTACCTGATGTTCCTGCGCCGCCTGGACGCCAGCCAGACCAGCAGGGAGCACAAGGCACGGCGTCTCGGCAAGGACATCGAGAATCCGATTTACACGGACGACACGGACGCCCTTCGATGGTCCCGCTTCACCCAGATCGAGCGGCCGGAGACGATGTACGAGCTCGTCTCGAACGGCGTCTTCCCCTGGCTGCGCAGGCTCGGCGGCGACGAGTCCACGTACTCCCACCACATGAAGGACGCCCGGCTCACCATCCCCACGGCGAACCTGCTCACGAAGGCCGTGGACATCCTGAACGACCTCCCACTCGACCAGGGAGACGTCAAGGGCGACCTCTACGAGTACATGCTCAGCAAGATCGCCACGTCGGGACAGAACGGCCAGTTCCGCACGCCCCGCCACATCATCCAGCTCATGGTCGAGATGATGAATCCGGGCCCCGGCGACGAGATCTGCGACCCGGCCTGCGGCACCGCCGGCTTCCTGGTGGCCGCCGCCGAATACGTCCAGCGCGAACACTCGGAAGCCCTGTTGGAGCGCAAGCAGCAGCTCCACTTCCAGAAGAAGATGTTCCACGGCTTCGACTTCGACTCCACGATGCTGCGCATCGCCAGCATGAACATGCTCCTGCACGAGGTCGAAGAACCCGACATCCGCTATCGGGACTCCCTCGCCCAGAACGTCGCCGACGAGGCCGAACGCTACTCGCTGATCCTCGCCAACCCGCCTTTCGCCGGCAGCCTCGACTACGAGACCACCGCCGACGACCTCCTCGGCGTCGTCAAGACCAAGAAGACCGAACTCCTCTTCCTGGCCCTCTTCCTCCGCCTCCTGAAGCCGGGCGGCCGAGCCGCCGTCATCGTCCCCGACGGCGTGCTCTTCGGCTCCACCAAGGCCCATGTCGGCCTGCGCAAGACCCTGGTCGAAAACCACAAACTCGACGCCATCGTCAAACTCCCCTCCGGCGTCTTCAAGCCCTACGCCGGGGTCTCCACCGCCATCATCTTCTTTACCAAGACCAATGCTGGCGGCACCGACCACGTCTGGTTCTACGACGTCACCGCCGACGGCTACAGCCTGGACGACAAGCGCGTCCCGCTCCTGCCCGGAGACAAGGCTGGTCCCCGTCCCGACGCGGAGCTCGATGAGACAGAGCACGCCAAGAACAATCTCCCCGATGTCCTGACCCGCTGGGCACTACGCGACGGCTCCGAACGCGAACACCCTCGGACCGCCCAGAGCTTCGTCGTCCCCAAGGCCGACATCGCCGCACAGGGATATGACCTAAACCTGAACCGTTACAAGGAGATCGTGCACGAGGACGTCGCACACCGCACACCTTCCGACATCATCGCAGAGCTTGAATCCCTGGAGTCGAAAATTCGGACTGGACTCTCGGAGCTAAAGGCTGCCCTCGGATGACCGACACCTATCGCCTCGATCAAGTCGCGCACCTGAACCCGCGCCCTGCCACTCGCCCGACTCCAGGAACGAGGATTTCATTCCTGGCTATGGCCGATGTGGGAAGCGATGGGTCTACCAAACCGGGCAGCGAGCGCAACTTCGATGAAGTGGCAAAAGGTTTCACACACTTTCGGCGTGACGACATTCTAGTGGCGAAGATCACGCCTTGCTTCGAGAATGGAAAGATCGCCCAAGCTCGAACTGAGCATGAGTTGGCAGCGGGATCGACGGAGTTTCATGTGGTGAGGGCCGATCCAGGAGTCCTTCACGGCCGCTACCTGCATCACTACCTTCGCCAGCCGTTCATCCGCAAAGAGGGTGAGCGACGAATGACCGGTAGTGGCGGTCAACGTCGACTTCCACATTCGTACCTCTCCAACCTGCGTATGTACGTCCCTTCCTTCAGAGAGCAACGACGAATTGCAGAAATGCTGGACAAGGTTGATTCGCTGCGAGTGAAACGACAGCAAGCTATCACTCTCCTCGACGACCTCGCGCGATCCACCTTCTTCGACATGTTCGGCGATCCTGCGAGTAATTCCAGAGATCTAGCAAAAGTTCGACTCCGCGATCTCGCCTTCCTCGCTACGGGAAGCACACCCAGCCGAAAACTGGACGATAACTATGGTGGCGAAATACCCTGGGTAAAGACCGGCGAGGTCAGGGGCGGAGTAATCAGCTCCACTGAAGAGTCTCTGAGTGAAACAGGCGCTCAAAATGCACGCTGCAAGATCCATCCAAAGGGTTCGATCGTGATCGCGCTTTACGGACAAGGGAGAACCAGGGGGCAAGCTGGCGTACTCGGCATGCCAGCTGCGACGAATCAGGCGTGCGCGGTGGTATATCCGAATGATCGATACGACACATCCTTTATTTTTCAGCAGCTTAAAATCTCCTACGAACAGCTTCGCGCAATGGCCAGAGGTGGCAATCAGGCAAACCTGAACATGAAGCTAATCGGCGATTTCGATGTTATGTGTCCAGACATCAACTCTCAGCGCCTTTTTGCTAAGAAACTGGATGAGATAAACGACTTGAAGAGTCATCATCTACGGCAGGTCGAGCAGCTCGATGAGCTCTTCGCATCCCTGCAGTCGAAAGCGTTCCGCGGCGAGTTGTGAGAGACTTGCGGCATCTGTCCGTGTTCGGGGGATGGGGCGGTTGTCGTGAGCAACTTCGAGTTTCTCAAGGCGGAGTGGCCGGAGCTGTACGGCGAGGCGTTTAGGGCTGAGCGGTTGGCGGTGGCCGATCCGCGGACGTCGTGCTTCTACGCGCGACGCACGATCGAGTTGGCACTGAACTGGTTGTACAAGGCCGACGAGTCGCTGCGGGAGCCGTACCGGCGCGGCCTCGATGCGGCGATCAACGAACCGACGCTCGTCAATCTCGTCGGACCGGCGCTGCGGACGAAGATGGACCTGATCCGCCGTCAGGGCAACTCTGCCGTGCATTCGACCGCGCACGTGCACAGCAAGGACGCCACGCGTACCGCCGCCGAGTTGTTCCACGTCCTGTACTGGCTGGCCCGCAACTACGCGCAGCATGAGGTCGACATTCCGCCAGCCGGGCTGGCGTTCGACGTGTCCCGCATCCCGGTGCCCGAGCCCTCGTCGGTCCGGCAGCGAAAGCGGGAGGAGCTCAAGAAGCAGGCTGAGCGTTACGCCCAGCAGCAAGAAGACCTCGCCAAGGAGCGGCGGCGCAGCCAGGGGCTCAGCGAGGAAGTGCAGCGGCTGCGGGAGCAGATCAAGGCGGCGAAGGCCGCGAACTCCCGGCGTCCCGATACCCACGACTACGACGAGGCCACGACCCGGGCCAACATCATCGACCTGCTGCTGCGGGAAGCCGGATGGACGCTCGACAAGGCCGAGGACCGGGAGTACCCGGTGACCGGGCTGGCGTCGACTAAGTCCGGCCGGGGCAAGGTCGACTACGTCCTGTGGGACGACGACGGCCGGCCGCTGGGGTTGGTCGAGGCCAAGGCAACCACGCATTCGCCGCTCGAAGGGCAGGAGCAGGCCCGCCGGTACGCCGAGGCGCTGGAACGCGAGTTCGGGCAGCGGCCGGTCATCTTCTACACCAACGGCTACGACACGTGGATCTGGGATGACGGCAACAAGTACCCGCCCCGCCCGATCCAGGGCTTCTACACCAAAGACGAACTGCGGTCGCTCATTATGCGGCGCGCGTCCCGGCAGGCGCTCAACAGTGCTCCGATCAACGAGGAGATCGTCGAGCGCTATTACCAGACCCGTGCGATCCGCCGGGTCGGTGAGCGCTTCGGCCGGGACAACCAGCGTCAGGCCCTCCTGGTCATGGCGACGGGCTCGGGCAAGACGCGTACCGCGATCGCGCTGGTCGACCTGTTGCAGAAAGCGGGCTGGGTCAAGCGGGTGCTGTTCCTGGCCGACCGCAAGGAACTGGTGTCCCAGGCGTTCAACGCCTTCAAGGAGCACCTCGGCGGTACCCCGGCCGTGAATCTCTTGCTGGAGAAGGACGACAGCGCGCGGGTGTTCGTCTCGACGTACCCGACGATGCTCAACCTGATCAACAGTCTGTCCGACAGCGGCGAGCGGCGGTTCGGGCCGGGCTACTTCGACCTGGTGATCGTGGATGAGGCGCACCGGTCGATCTTCAACAAGTACCGCGCGATCTTCGATCATTTCGACGCGCTGCTGGTCGGCCTGACCGCGACGCCCAAGAACGAGGTCGACCGCAACACCTACCGGATCTTCAACCTCGAAGAGGGGAACCCGACCGACGCCTACGACCTGGAGCAGGCCAAGGCCGACGGCTATCTCGTCGGCCCGTTCACCATCAACGTGCCGCTGAAGTTCCCGCAGCGCGGTGTCCGCTACGACGAACTGTCGGAAGAGGAAAAGGAGCGCTGGGACGAACTCGAGTGGGACGCGGACGACGGCGCGCCCACCGAGATCACCGCCGGCGAGGTCAACCGGTTCCTCTTCAACGAGGACACCATCGACAAGATGCTTCAGACGGTCATGCAGTACGGCTATCGCGTCGAGGGCGGTGACCGGCTCGGCAAGACGATCGTGTTCGCGCGCAACCAACGGCACGCGGAGTTCATCGTCGAGCGGTTCAACCTGCTCTACCCCGAGTACGGCGGCGAGCTCGCACGCGTAATCAGCCACAAGACCCGGGGTGCGGAACTGCTCATCGACGAGTTCCGCCGCGCCGACTCCGGCCTGCGCATGGCCGTTTCCGTGGACATGCTCGACACCGGGATCGACGTTCCCGAGGTCGTCAACCTGGTGTTGGCCAAGGCCGTCCGGTCCAAGACGAAGTTCTGGCAGATGATCGGACGGGGGACACGGCTGTGCCCGGACCTGTTCGGGCCCGGTCAGGACAAGCAGCAGTTCGTCGTCTTCGACCTGGCTCGCAACGTGGAGTACTTCAACGCGGACGTTCCGGAGGGCCAGGGGAACGTGCAGAAGTCGCTGGCCGAGCGGTTGTTCGCCCAGCGCACCACGTTGCTGCACGCGCTGGATCAGACGCCGTCGGCTGCCGCGGCCGACGTCGCTCTTCGCGACGATGTCGCCGTCCGGCTGCGGGCCGAGGTCGCCGGGATGAACCGGGACAGCGTCGAGGTGCGGCGGCATCTGCGCGAGGTCGACACCTACCTCGATCCCGAGTCCTGGAAGCAGATCACCGCCGAAAAGCGTGATGAGCTGACGGAGAAGCTGGCCGGTCTGCCCTCGTCCTACAAGGACGAGGAGAACGGCGAGGAGGCCAAGCGGTTCGACCTGCTGGCATTGCGCCTGCAACTCGGGCGGCTTGAAGGCGATCCCGGTTACGCCGCGCTGATGCTTCAGGTGCAGCGGATCGCCGAGGATTTGCTCGACCCGACCACGCTCCGCAACCCGGCGGTCCGGCAGAACGCCGAGTTCATCACCGACGTGGCGGGGGACGAATGGTGGCAGGACGTCACCCTGCCCATGCTGGAGACCATGCGCCGCACGATGCGCGGCCTCGTCCGGCTACTGCCCAAGCGGCACCGCGCGATCATCTACAGCGATTTCCAGGACGAGCTCGGCGAGCTCACGCACGCCGAGCTCAGGGGCTTGGAGGTCGGCACCGACCGCACCAAGTTCGAACGCAAGGTCCGCACCTACCTCCGCAGCCACAGCGACAACCTCGTCGTGCAGAAGCTGGTGCGCGGCAAGCAGATCACGAGCGCCGACCTGGAGGAACTCACGTCCGTGTTCCTCGACCTGGGCTTCGGCACCGAAACCGACATCGACCGCGTCGCCGAAGACCACAAGGGTTTCGGGCTGTTCCTGCGCTCCCTCACCGGCCTGAGCCGCGAGACCGCCGTCCGCGCCTTCGCCGACTTCCAGCGGGGCCGCAACCTCACCCCGGCCGAGTACCACTTCCTCGATCTCATCATCGACTCCCTCACCACCAACGGCCACCTGGACGTCGGCGACCTCTACGAACCCCCCTTCAAACGCCTCGGCGACCCCGACACCGTCTTCCGCGACACCACCGACGTCGACACCATCGCCGACATCCTGAACCTCATGCGAGCGACCGCCGTTCCGACAGACGCGGAAGCAGGCTGAGCGCAACCAAAAGCGGGCCCGCGGCGCATTGTCGCGCCGCGGTTCCGTGGGCTTCGGTGGGTCAGAAGGCTTCGTCGAAGGCTACGTTGCCTTCTACTCCGATTTGGTAGGCGGAGACTCGGCGTTCGAAGAAGTTGGAGAGTTCCTGGACGTCTTGTAGTTCCATGAAGGCGAAGGGGTTCGCTGTTCCGTAGCGGGCGGGGAAGCCCAGGCGGACCAGGCGTTGGTCGGCCACGTACTCCAGGTACTGGCGCATGTCCTCTGCGCTCAGGCCGGGGAGGCCGGGGCCGCAGAGGTCGTGGGCGAATTCCAGTTCGGCTTCTACCGCTTCTTCCATCATTTGGACTACCTGGGTGGTCAGGTTCCCGTCGAAGAGTTCTGGTTCTTCGGCTCTCACCGTGTCCACTACCGAGAAGGCGAACTCCATGTGCATGGACTCGTCGCGGAAGACCCAGTTGGTTCCGGAGGCCAGGCCGTTCAGGAGGCCGCGGGAGCGGAGCCAGTAGACGTAGGCGAAGGCGCCGTAGAAGAAGAGGCCCTCGATGCAGGCCGCGAAGCAGATGAGGTTGAGGAGGAAGGCGCGGCGGTCGGCTGCGGTGGTGAGTTCGTTCAGGTCGTCGATGGAGCCGATCCAGCGGAAGCAGAATTCGGCCTTCTGCTTGATGGACGGGATGTGCTCGATCGCCGCGAACGCCTTGGCTCGCTCGCCGGCGTCCGGGAGATAGGTGTCCAGGAGCGTCAGATAGAACTGGACGTGGACGGCCTCCTCGAAGAGCTGGCGGGACAGGTACAGCCTCGCCTCGGGGGCGTTCACGTGCTTGTACAGGTTGAGCACGAGGTTGTTCGCGACGATCGAGTCGCCCGTCGCGAAGAAGGCCACCAGGCGGTTCACGAGGTGGACTTCCGCCGGGGTCAGTTTGGCCAGGTCCGACAGGTCGGAGGCCAGGTCTACCTCCTCGACCGTCCACGTGTTGCGGATGGCGGCGCGGTAGCGCTCGTAGAAGTCCGGGTAGCGCATGGGACGCAGGGTGAGGTCCATGCCGGGGTCCAGCAGCATTGCGAGTCCTTTAGTTCAGGCGGCGGCGGTCACTGGCAGGCGTCGCACGCCTCGGGGTTCTCCAGGGAGCAGGCGACCGCCTCGGGGTCGGGCACGGTGGAGGAGATCGTGGTCTGGGCGATGCGGGTCGCGGGACGCGAGCGCAGGTAGTACGTCGTCTTGAGGCCCTTGCGCCAGGCGTAGGCGTACATGGACGACAGCTTCCCGATCGTCGGGGTCTCCATGAAGAGGTTCAGGGAGTGGCCCTGGTCGATGTACGGGGTGCGGCCCGCCGACATGTCGATCAGCGCCTTCTGCGGCAGCTCCCACGCCGTGCGGTACAGCTCGCGCAGTTCGGCGGGCAGGTCGGTGAGGCCCTGGACGGAGCCGTTCGCGCGCTTGATCGCCTCGCGGACGGCCGGCGTCCACAGGCCGAGGCGCTTGAGATCCGCGACGAGGTAGCCGTTGATCTGGAGGAACTCGCCGGACAGCGTCTCGCGCTTGAACAGGTTCGACACCTGCGGCTCGATGCACTCGTAGCAGCCCGCGATGGACGCGATCGTCGCGGTCGGGGCGAGGGCGACGAGCAGCGAGTTGCGCAGGCCGACGCGGGCGACGCGCTCGCGCAGGGCCGCCCACTCGTCCGTCAGGACGGGCGACGCGTCCGGGAAGTGGTCCGGGTGGAGCTGGCCGCGCGCGGTGCGCGTCTGCGCGTAGTTCGGCAGCGTGCCCAGTTCCTCGGCCAGGTCGGCCGATGCCTGGTAGGCGGCGAGCGCGATCTCCTCCGCGATGCGGGTCGAGAGCGCCTGCGCCTCGGGCGAGTCGAACGGGAGGCGCAGCGCGAAGAAGACGTCGGCGAGGCCCATCGTGCCGAGGCCGACCGGACGCCACGCGGTGTTCGCCTTGCGGGCCTCCTCGGTCGGGTAGAAGCCGCGGTCGATGGTGCGGTCGAGGAAGCGGATCGCGGTGCGGACGGTGGTGCGCAGCCGCGCCCAGTCCACGCCGTCCGGGCCGACGTGCGCGGCGAGGTTCACCGAGCCGAGGTTGCAGACGGCCGTCTCGCCGTCGCTGGTGACCTCCAGGATCTCCGTGCACAGGTTCGACAGGTGGACGACGTTGCCGGGCTCGGCGGTCTGGTTGCAGGCGCGGTTGGCGGCGTCCTTGAACGTCATCCAGCCGTTGCCGGTCTCGGCCAGCGTCCGCATCATGCGCCCGTAGAGGCGGCGCGCGGGGACCTGCCGGACGAACCGGCCCGCCGCCTCGGCGGCGCGGTAGGCGGCGTCGAAGTCGTCGCCCCACAGGTCCGCCAGCTCGGGGACCTCCTTCGGGTCGAACAGCGACCAGGTCGCGTCGGCCTCGACGCGGCGCATGAACTCGTCCGGAATCCAGTTGGCGAGGTTGAGGTTGTGGGTGCGGCGGGCGTCCTCGCCGGTGTTGTCGCGCAGTTCCAGGAACTCTTCGACGTCGGCGTGCCACGGCTCCAGGTACACGCACGCGGCGCCCTTGCGGCGCCCGCCCTGGTTGACGGCCGCGACGGACGAGTCGAGCGTGCGCAGCCACGGGACGATGCCGTTGGAGTGGCCGTTGGTGCCGCGGATCAGCGAGCCGCGCGAGCGGACCTTCGTCCACGAGACGCCGATGCCGCCCGCGTACTTGCTGAGCCGCGCGACCTGCGCGTACCGCTCGTAGATCGACTCCAGTTCGTCGCGCGGCGAGTCGAGCAGGAAGCAGGACGAGAGCTGCGGGCGGTGCGCGCCGGAGTTGAACAGCGTCGGGGAGCTGGGCAGGTACGACAGAGTGGACAGCAGCGCGTACAGCTCGGCGGCGTCGGCGACGGTGTCGGACAGGCCGCAGGCGACGCGGAGCAGGAAGTGCTGCGGACGCTCCAGGACGCGGCGCGTCACCGGGTGGCGCAGCAGGTACCGGTCGTAGACGGTGCGCAGGCCGAAGTACCCGAACCGGTCGTCGGCGGACGGGTCGACCAGCGCGTCCAGCTCGTCGGCGTGGGCGGCGACGAACGCGACCGTCGCCCCGTTCAGCAGGCCCTGCGCGGCGGACGCGGCGACGCTCGCGGAGAACGACGTGACGCCTTCGGCGGCGGCCTCGTCGGCGATGTGCGCGTTCAGCAGCCGGGCGGCGACCTTGGAGTAGGCGGGTTCGACGGCGACGAGCGCGGCGGCCTCACCGACGGCCAGTTCGCGCAGCGTCCCGGCGTCGGACGCGCCGCCGCGGACGGCGGCCAGCAGCCGGGCCGGGTCGGCGCCGGGCAGCCCGGCGCACGCGCGCTCCACCTCGGCGGCGAGACCTTCGGCGAGCCCGGCAACCGGAGCCGGTGCGATCAGTTCCTGTGTCACGTGCCCTCATCCCCTCGCGAGCCTGCGGCACCGGGCAGCGCGAACGGAAGGCATGACGCATCCCGCCCGTAGCCCTCCCTCGGAGCCTGGACGTCCGCGCTGGCAGGTCTTCGGACTCGCGGGCGACGCGTCCGGACGGACGCGGCCTACTGGCCGTCGCTTCCCGGCCCTTGCGGGCCAGTGCTCTTGACGGCGGTCGTTCCCGCTCACCGCTGCGGGGCAGTCCCGGATTTCCACCGGGTTCCCTCTTGCGACGCCCCCTGGCGGAGGGCGAACCAGCACGAGGCAAGACCCTACATCTTGTTGGCCCCGAGCGCCGCAACCCCAGATGTAGGGCGCGTCACGGCGGTGAACCGCGACGGGGCTCCCCGCCGTACGATGACTGCGAGATGACCTCCACGCCCCCGGTCCCGCAGCACCGCGCCGCGCGCGCGGTGGTGTTCGCGACCGTGTGCACGGTGCTGGCGGCGGTCGCGCACGCGTCCGCGTCGGCGGTGCCGGTGCCGCCGGGGACGCTGCTCGGCGGGTTCGCCGGGGCCGTCCTCGTCGCGTACGCGCTGGCCGGTCACGAGCGGTCGCTGCCGGTGATCGGCGGGGTGCTGCTGGGCGGGCAGTTCGCGCTGCACAGCCTGTACGCGGGGGCGTCGCCCGATCTGCTCGGGCATCATCCGGCGCTCGCGCCCGCGCATCACGCCGGCGGGTCGTGGATGACGGCCGCGCACGCCGGCGCGGCGTGCGTCTCGGCGTGGTGGCTGCGGCGCGGCGAGCGCGCCGCGTGGTCGCTGGCGCGGCGGGCGCTGTTCCGGCCCTTGCTGCCGCTGCGCGTCGTGCTGCCGGTGCCGCCTGCCGTCGCGCTTCCGGTGTACTCCGTTCCGGTGCGGCCTATCGGGCTGCTGTTGCGGCATGACGTCGCGCGGCGCGGGCCGCCTTTCCGTTCGAGTTCCTGACGTCACCCCCTTTCTCGTCTTTTCTCGAACGGAGCCATTCCATGGCCGTCCGGCGTATCGCCGTACTCACCGCCTGCACCGCCGCCGCGCTCGCCTGTGGCGCGACCGCCGCGTCCGCGCACGTCACCGCCAATCCGCGCAGCGCGGAGAAGGGCGGATTCAGCAAGGTCTCCTTCCGCGTCCCGAACGAGCGGGACGACGCCTCCACGAACAAGGTCGTCGTGCGGCTGCCGCTCGACCACCCGATCGCGTTCGTGTCCGTCCGGCCGACGCCGGGATGGACGGTGAAGGTCGAGAAGTCCAAGCTCGACGAGCCCGTCGAGGCGCACGGGTCGAAGCTCACCGAGGCCGTCTCGACGATCACCTGGTCGGGCGGGAGGATCGACCCGGGCAACTTCGAGGAGTTCGACGTCTCGCTCGGGCCGCTGCCCGAGATCGACCGGATGGTCTTCCCGGCCGAGCAGACGTACACCGGCGGCGAGGTCGTGAAGTGGGACCAGCCGCCCGCGGCGGACGGGTCGGAGCCCGAGCACCCGGCGCCCGTCCTCACGCTCACGGACGCCGCGCCCGCCGCGCGGAAGGTCGCGGCGCCGAGCGTCGCGGCCGACTCCTCGGACGGGACGGCCCGCCTGCTCGGCGGCGCGGGCCTCGGCGCCGGTGTCGCCGGGCTCGCGGTCGGCGCGTTCGGCCTCGCGCGCGGACGGCGGCGCGCATGAAGCGCCTCGCCGCCCTCGCCCTGACCGCCGGGGCGTTCCTCGCCGTCGCGGCCCCGCCCGCGTCGGCGCACACGACGCTGCGCTCGACGGACCCGAAGGCGGACTCGTCCGGCGCGGCGCCCACGTCGATCACCCTCACCTACAACGACCCGGTGATGGTGCCGCGCGTGGTGCTGACCGGCCCGGACGGCGCCCGGCACGAGCAGGGCGCCGCGCAGGCGACGGACAACAAGGTCGTCCAGGCGGTCAAGCCGGGCCTTCCGGGCGGCCGGTACACGGTCGGCTGGCGCGTCGTGGCCAGTGACGGCCACCCGATCACGGGCCGGTTCACGTTCACGGTCGAGGCGGCGGACACCCCGCCGGCGGCCCCCGCCGCCCCGGCGCCGTCGGCGTCCCCGGCGGCTTCGACGGAGGGCTCGTCCCGCACGGGCTGGCTGTGGCTCGGCGGCGCCGCGGCGGCCCTCGCCGTCGCGGCGGGCGGAGCCCTGCTGCTCCGCCGCTCCCGCACGTCCTGACGCTCCCGTCCCCGGCGTCCCGTGGCGGGGCGCCGGGGACGGCGGCGCCACCGCCCGGACGCCGGGCGTTCACCCGGCGCACCGGGGTACGTCTCCGAATCGGAATACGGTCGCGGCTGCACGGGGACGTGGTCCCCTTTTCGCGAGGAGTTCTGGGATGGAACGTCGCTCGTTTCTTCGTACGGCCGTCGTCGGGGGCGGGGTGGCCGCGTTCTCGGGGTCGTTGTGGCAGGGGGCGGCGCTGGCCGCTCCGGCGCAGAACGGGGTCGGCCCGTACGGGGCGTTGCAGGGGCCGGACGCCAACGGAATCCGGCTGCCGGCCGGGTTCACCGGCAAGGTCGTGGCGCGGTCGGGGCAGAACGTGCCGGGGACGTCGTACCGATGGCACTCGGCGCCGGACGGGGGCGCGTGCTTCGCCGACGGCGGCGGGTGGATCTACGTGTCGAACTCGGAGATGGCGAGCGGGTCCGGCGGCGGGGCGTCGATGATCCGGTTCGACGCGGCGGGGAACTCGACGGCCGCGTCGCGGATTCTCGCGGGGACGAACAACAACTGCGCGGGCGGCAGGACGCCGTGGAACACGTGGCTGTCGTGCGAGGAGACGAGCACCGGGCGCGTGTGGGAGACGTACCCGTTCGGCGGGACGGCGGTGGCGCGGCCCGCGATGGGACGGTTCACGCACGAGGCGGCGGCGGCCGACCCCGTCCGGAGGGCGATCTACCTGACCGAGGACAAGTCGGACGGGTGCTTCTACCGGTTCGTCCCGTCGTCGTGGGGGAACCTGGCGTCCGGGACGCTCCAGGTGCTGCGCGCCGGGACGGCGACGTCCGGCTCGTTCACGTGGGCGAACGTCCCCGACCCGGACGGATCGCCCACCGAGACGCGGAACCAGGTGTCGGGCGCGAAGCGGTTCAACGGCGGCGAAGGCTGCCACTACGCGGACGGAAAGGTCTGGTTCACCACCAAGGGCGACAACCGGGTGTGGCAGGTCAATCTGGCGAACAACACCTACGAACTGGCGTACGACGACGATCTCGTCTCTCCGGGCACGCCGCCGCTCACCGGCGTGGACAACGTGACCGGTTCCGCCGGTGGCGACCTGTACGTCGCCGAGGACGGCGGCAACATGGAGATCTGCCTGATCACCCCGAACAGCCAGATCTCCGTCTTCCTGCGCATCGACGGCCAGTCGTCCTCGGAGATCTGCGGCCCGGCCTTCAACCCGTCCGGCGACCGCCTGTACTTCTCCTCGCAGCGCGGCCCCTCCGGCGCGTCCACCGGCGGCATCACCTACTGCGTGACCGGCCCGTTCCGGGCGTAGCCTCCACCCGGCCCCGCATAGCGGACGGTCATCTTCGGTGATTTGAACCGGTCCCTGGGTGGGTGGGTTGCCCGCTACCGTAGGGGTTGTGGCGGAAAGTGTGCGGGGATTGCTCACTCGGCGGCGGGCGCTGTGGGCGCTCGGGGCCGCCGGGCTGGTGGGGCTCGGGGCGGACGGGGCGCGCGGCGACGGGATCGAGCGGGCCGGGGTGCCGGGGCCCCGGACGCCCGTGGACGCGGCGACGCCCGTCCCGTCGCCCGCCCCGACCCCCACGCCCACCCCGACGCCGACCCTGCGGCCCGCGCCGTGGACGGCCGAGCCGATCACGACCGCCGAGCAGCCCGTCCGCAGGCTCACCGAGCTGGTGCCCGCGCCGCCGCCGAACACGATCGCGCTGACGATCGACGACGGGCCGCACCCCGCCTGGACGCCCCGCGTCCTCGACCTGCTGGCCGAGCACGACGTCCAGGCGACGTTCTTCATCATCGGCGAGCAGGTCCGCGAGTTCCCGAAGATCGCCAAGCGCATCGCCGACTCCGGGCACCAGATCTGCAACCACACGATGACGCACCCCACGCTCAGCCACGCGTCCGCGAAGAAGATCAAGCGGGAGATCGTGGACGCCCACGACCTCATCGCCCAGACGACCGGCATCGTGCCCGGCTTCTTCCGCGCGCCCGGCGGCGGCTGGTCGCCGCGCGTCTACGACGCGATCGCCGAGCACGACATGCTGCCGATCGACTGGGCCGTCGACCCGCGCGACTGGGCGCGGCCGGGCGTCGGCGCCATCCGCCGGTCGATGCTCGGCACGAAGGCGGGCGACATCCTGCTCTGCCACGACGGCGGCGGCGACCGCGCGCAGACGCTCGCGGCGCTCAAGGACGTGCTGCCCAAGCTGAAGAAGCGCGGCCTGATCTTCACACCGCTGTAGGGGTGGAGGAAACTACACCCCCGGGCCGCGTTCTGACCCCCGTGCGCGGCCGGCGACGCGCGAAGAGACTCGAACCATGATCGAAGAAACCCCCCTCCGGCGGCACCTCCTCGCCCCCTGGCGCGGCCTCGGCCTGTACCTGCTGTTCGTCCCGGGCACGCTGCTGTACTGCCTGTTCCTGACGTCGCTGACGCTGACCGGCGTCGGGATCGGCCTGCTGCTCACGCCCGTCGTGCTCGTCGCGATCCGCGGCCTGCTCGACACGGTGCGCGGCCTGCTCCGCGCCCGGACGGGCGTCGCGATCGACCGCCCGTACCTGCCCGAGGTCGCCGGGGAGAACGCGGTGCGCCGCTTCGCCCGGCTCCTGTCGGACCCGGCGACCTGGCGCGACACCGCGTGGCTCGCCGCCGACCCGGTCGTCGGCGCGTTCACCGCCGCGCTGCCCGCGCTGCTCATCGCGGAGGGCGTCTGGGGACTGCTCCTCACCGCCTTCGCGGGCGACGTGCTCGTCCGGAACGGCGGCGGGGACTGGTACCTGTTCATCCCGGTCGGCGCGGACTATCCGGACCGGCCGCTGCTCCAGTTCGGGACGGCCGCGCTCGGCGTCCTGCTCATCGCGCTCGGCTTCGCGTTCGGCCCCAGGCTGGTCGGCGCCTACGGCCGGTGGGGCGCGTTCCTGCTCGGCCCGACCGAGGCGTCCCGGCTCAAGCTGCGCGTCCGGCACCTGACCGCGTCGCGCTCGGACGCCGTGGACGCGTCCGCCGCCGAGCTGCGCCGCATCGAGCGCGACCTGCACGACGGCGCGCAGGCCCGGCTCGTCGCGATGGGCATGAGCCTCGGCGCGATCGAGCACCTGCTCGACAAGGACCCGGAGAAGGCGCGGCTGCTGCTGACCCGCGCCCGCGAGTCGTCCGCGCAGGCGCTGCACGAGCTGCGCGACCTGGTGCGCGGCATCCACCCGCCGGTGCTCGCGGACCGGGGCGTCGCCGACGCCGTCCGCGCGCTCGCCCTCGACCACCCGCTGGACGTCGAGGTGACCGCCGAGCTGGACGGGCGTCCCCCGGCGCCGGTCGAGTCCGCCGCTTACTTCGCCGTCGCGGAGATCCTGACCAACGCCGCCAAGCACGCGGACGCGGAACGCGTCTGGATCGACCTGCGGCAGACGGCGGGCCTCCTGCGCGTCTCGGTCACCGACGACGGACGCGGCGGCGCGAGCCTCGACGGCGGGACCGGGCTGCGCGGCGTCGAACGGCGGCTCGGTACCTTCGACGGCGTGCTCGCCGTGTCGTCCCCGCCCGGCGGCCCGACCGTCGTGACCCTGGAGCTGCCGTGCGCGCCGACCACCTGACGGCCCGCTGATGCGGGTCGTGCTCGCCGAGGACCTGGCCCTGCTGCGGGAGGGCCTGGTCAGCCTGCTGGAGGCGCACGGGTTCGAGATCGTCGCGGCGGTCGACAACGGCCCGTCGCTGCGCCGCGCGCTGCTGGAGCACCGGCCGGACGTCGCCGTCGTGGACGTCCGGCTGCCGCCGTCGTTCACCGACGAGGGCCTCCAGGCGGCGCTGGCCGCGCGCCGCGAGGTGCCGGGCCTGCCGGTGCTGGTGCTGTCGCAGTACGTCGAGCAGCTCTACGCCCGCGAGCTGCTGGCCGACGGCACCGGCGGCATCGGCTACCTGCTCAAGGACCGGGTGTTCGACGCGGCGCAGTTCGTGGACGCCGTCCGCCGCGTCGCCGCCGGGGGCACCGCGATGGACCCGGAGGTCATCTCCCGCCTCGTCGCGCGCGGCGGGCGCGACACCGGCGTGGCCCGGCTGACGCCGCGCGAGCTGGAGGTGCTGGAGCTGATGGCGGAGGGCCGCTCCAACGCGGCCATCGCCGAACGCCTCGTCGTCACCGAACGCGCCGTCACCAAGCACACCGCGAACATCTTCACCAAGCTCGACCTTCCGGTCGCCCCGGACGACAACCGCCGCGTCCTGGCCGTCCTCGCCTACCTCGGCCGGTAAACGAGCAACGCGGGATCGCGCGGGACGAAGGAGAGCAACGACCCACTTTTCCGCCGCAGGATGCCGTTCAGGCAGCACGATGGGAGCATCGTGCTCGGCGGCCGAGCCAAGGGAGGCTCCGATGACGTGGATCTTGGTGGTGCTCTGCCTGACGATCGCCGGGCTGGAGCTGTACATGGCGTTCGACCGCAGGCGCGGGCCCGCGGGGTCGGAGCTGGCCGACCTGCGGCATCGCGTGGCCGCCAACGCCGAGGACGTCGCGCAGGTGCGCAAGGCGCAGGAGGAGACCGGCGCGCGCGTCGGCTCGGTCATCGCGCAGATCAACGACCGGCTGCTGCCCGACGTGAACGAGCGCCTGTCCCGGCAGGGCGCGGCGCTCGACCGCGCCACCGGCGAACTGGTCGCGCTCCGCGACCATCTGGCCCGCCGGCTGGACGCCGCCGTCGCCGCGTCGCTGGGCGCCCCGCCGACCGACACGGTCGCGGGCGGCGTCGCCGCGACCGACGCGCGGCCCGCGCTCACCGAGGCGTTCGAACGGCTGGCGCTGCGCTACGGCCTGCACGCCGAACTCACCATCCCCGGCGAGGACCCCGAGACGGGCTGGCGGCTGCGCTGCTATCTGACCGGCCGCAGCCCGCGCGCCCTGGAGACCGACTTCCTCGAACTCCTCGGCGCGCTCAACGACCCCGGCGACGGCAACCCGATCCGCGACCTGCTCGACGGCCTCCGCACCGCCGGGCCGGGCGCCGCGCAGCTCGGCCCGCTGCTGGTCGCGCGGACGCCGGAGGAGTACGTCGTCGGCGTCCTGCCGCTGGCGGAGCTGCGCCGCAGCGACGCGACCGCGCTGCTCGACGACCCCAAGGACGCCGCCGCCCGCCTGCACCGCCTGCCCCCGGCCCGCTTCCGCGACCTGCCCGCCGGAGGCTGACGGCTCAGCCGCGCGGCGCCGTCCAGGTGAACTTCGGGGCGCGGCGTTCGAGGAACGCCGCGACGCCCTCGGCCGTGTCGCCGGACGCGGCGGCCTCGTCCAGCCACGCCGTCGCCAGGTCGCCGATCGGGGCTCCGGCCGCGACGGCGTCCACGATCTCCTTCGTGGCGCGCTGGGTGAGCAGGGACCGGGACGCCAGCGTCGCCGCGAACGCCTCCACGCGGGCGGCCAGGCCGTCCGCCGGGACGATCTCGTCCACCAGCCCGACGCGCAGCGCGTGCGGGGCGTCGACGAGGTCGGACGAGTAAAGCAGGTACTTCGCCGCCGACGGGCCGACGAGCCGGGTGATGCGGGCCGTCGCCGGAGCGGGGTAGACGATGCCGAGTTTGGCCGGGGTGATGCCGAAGCGGGCGCGTTCGGTGGCGAAGCGCAGGTCGCAGGCGGCGGCGAGCTGGCAGCCGCCGCCGACGCAGAAGCCGTCGATGGCGGCGATCGTCGGCTTGGGGAACGCGGCCAGGGCCTCTTCGGCGAGCGTGGACAGGCCCGCGTCGGAGCGGTCGATCGAGGCCAGTTCGCCGATGTCGGCGCCCGCGCAGAAGGTGCCGCCCGCGCCCGTCAGCACGACGACGCGGACGCCGGTGTCGGCGGCCAGCCGGTCGAGCAGGACCGGAACGGCGCGCCACATGTCGGCCGTCATCGCGTTGCGCTTCTCCGGCCGGTCGATCGTGATCGTGCCGGTGCCGCCGCCCGTGGTGCAGCGCAGCCCCATCCGTGCCCCCTCCGCCTAGGTGCGCCCATCGTAGGGCGGGCCGGTTTCAGGGTGATCTCCGCCCTCCGGACGATGGACAACCGCCCGGACCACCCCTCGGGAGGAAGGTGAGGACAGCACTACGGAGGGAGGACTTTCCGGTGCGAAAAAGGGATTCTGGCAGGAGGGCGGCCCCCCGGAGAACGGAGTCCACGGTGTCGGCGAGCGAACCCCTCCACCGCACTCTGCCGCTGACCGACCCGGCCGCCGGAGACCCCGGGCGGACCGGGGCGAAGGCGGCGAACCTGGCCCGCGCGGCGCGGCACGGGCTACCCGTCCTGCCCGGGTTCGTGGTGCCGGTCGGGCATCCCGACCCGTCCGGCGACGCCGGGCTGCGGGCCGCGTGGGAGACGCTGGACGGCGCCGCGCGGCCGCTCGTCGTGCGGTCGTCGTCCACCGCCGAGGACGGCGCCGTCTCGTCCATGGCCGGACGCTTCCTGTCCGTCCTCGACGTGCGCGGCTGGACCGCCTGCACCGAGGCCGTCGCGGCCGTGCGGGCGTCCGCCGACGGGGACGGCACCATGGGCGTGCTGCTCCAGCCGCAGCTCGACGCGGCGGCGGGCGGCGTCCTGTTCGGCGCCGACCCGGTGGACGGCCGCACCGACCGCGTCGTCGTCTCGGCCGTGAACGGGGCGCCGCACGAGCTGGTCGGCGGCGAGGTGGACGGCGTCCGGTACGTGCTGACCCGCCGGGGACGTCCCGTCCCGGCCGAGTGCGACGACCCGTCCGGCGGGCCGCTGGAACGCCGCCGCCTGCGCGAGCTGGCCCGGCTCGCCGCCCGCGCGGCCGCCGTGTTCGGCGGCCCGCAGGACATCGAGTTCGCGTTCGACCGCGACGGCCGGCTGTGGCTGCTCCAGAGCCGTCCGGTGACGGCGCTCGCGCCCGTCCCGCCGCGCCGCGCCCGGCTGCTCGGCCCCGGCCCGGTCGCCGAGACGCTGCCCGACGCGCTCGCGCCGCTGGAGGCCGACCTGTGGCTCGGCCCCCTCGACCGGGGGCTCGGGGAGGCGCTGGTGCTCGCGGGCGCCGTGGGCCGCCGCGCGCTGCGCCGCCCCACGGTCGTCGCGGTCGGCGGACGCGCCGCCGCCGACCTGCGCCGTCTCGGCGCCGCGCCGGGCCGCCCGTCCCGGCTGCGGCCGCTCAACCCGGTCCCGCCCGCGCGGCGGCTCGGCGCCGCGTGGCGCACCGGACGGCTGCGCGCCGGGCTGCCCGCCCTCGCGCGCGCCACCGCCGCCGACGTGGACGCCGCGCTCGCCGCCGTCCCGCCGCCCGCCGACCTGGACGACCCCGAACTGGCCGCCGCCCTCGACTGGACCCGCGCCGCCCTCACCGCCCTGCACGGGCTGGAGGCGCTGGCCGGGTCGCTGCTTCCCGAGGGCGACGGCGCGGGCGCGGCGGCGCGGGGGCTCGCCGCGCTCCGCCGGGGCCGCGCGGCCGGACGGACCGACGCGCAGATCGTCGCCGCCGATCCGGCCGTGCTGGCCCTCGTCCCGCCCGCGATCGGGCCCGCCGTCCGGCTCCCCGCCGGAACCCCGGCCGCGACGCCGGTGGCCGGGCCCCCGGCGCCGCGCGAACTGCTGCGCGCCCGCATCCGGCTCGTGCAGGAACTCGGCGCCCGCCTCGCCTGGACGGCCGGACGCCGCCTCACCGCCGCCGGGGCGCTGCCCGAGCCCGGCCAGGTCCGGGCGCTGCGGTACGCCGAGGTGGCGGCGGCGCTGCGCGGCGGGCCGCTGCCCGCCGACGCCGGGCGCCGTCCCGTCCCGCCCGCCGCCGCGCCGCTGCCCGCCGCGTTCCGGCTCGCCGGGGACCGCGTCGTCGCCGAGGCGGCCCCGTCCGGCGGCGCGCGCCCGGCGGGCGGCGGACGCGGCGCCGGGCCCGTGCACACCGGTCCGGGCGCTCCCCCGCCCGGGTCGGTGCTCGTCGTCCGCACCCTCGCGCCCGGCCTCGCCACCGACCTGCCCGCGCTGGCCGGGCTCGTCGCCGAGACCGGCAGCCCCCTGTCGCACCTGGCGATCCTCGCCCGCGAACTCGGCGTGCCCACCGTCGTCGGCCTGCGCGGCGCGCTCGACCGCTTCCCGCCCGGCGCCCGCGTCGTCGTCGACGGCGACACCGGCTCCGTCGAACCCACCCCCACCGGAGAGGAGTCGGTGACGTGATCCGGAGGCTTGTGGTCGGGGCTCTCGGGGCGATGGTCGTGTTCACCGGGGCGTATCTCGTCGTGTACACGGCGCGGTGGGAGTGGCAGCGGGCGTTGATGGCGGGGCAGTTGCTGATCGTGGCGCTGGTCGTGCTCGTCGCGGTGGCGGGGGCGGCGCGGCTGCGGCGGATCGAGGCGCTGCTGGCCGAGCGGACGGCGCCCGGCGACGCCCCGTACGGCGAGGCCGCGCCCGGGACGCCCCGGTTCCGCTGGCTGGAGTCCGACGCCGACCGGTACGGGGTCTTCATCCCGGTCCTGCTCGGCGCGGGCATCGTCGTGTCCGCGCTGGCCGCGCTCGTCGAGCGGATCGCCGCCGCGTTCGGACGGGGCGACGGCCGCCGCGCCGTCGTCCCCGCCGTGCTCACGCCGCCGTCCGGCGGCGTCCTGGCGGGCGCGCCCGAACCGCCCGAGCGGCGCGGACGCGGCGTCCGCACCGCGCTCGCCGCCGTCGCGATCGCCCTCGTCGCGGGCCTGGCCGTCGCGGAGATCGCCGAGCACACCCAGGACCGCCCCGACGCCCCGCCGGACGCGCCCACCAGCACCCTCGTCGTCGCCGCGCGCACCCACGGCCCCGCCGCCGAGACGTCCGGGACGCTCGTCACCCGGCTCTGGGAGTACTGCCGAGGCTCCACCCGCCCCTACCTGACCGGCGGCGGCGTCGCCCCGCTCGGCGGCGACCGGTACGCCGTCGTCGTCGAACCCGCCCTGGGCGAGCACGCGCTGCGGCGGCTGCGCGGCTGCCTCCAGGACGCGATGATCGACGGAGGCCGGTTCGAGGTCGTGTCCGTCCGGCCCGACGTCGGCTGAAACACCAAGTGTTGATCAAGGGGAATGCGCGACGGCGGTGCGGTGCTGTACTCTCTGGGAAAGGTCTTCGTCCTTCCCTCTCACGGCATCGTGCAGCGAACGGCGAAGACACCGACCCGGGTCATCTGAGCACCCGGCGCGTCGAATTCCCCAACCGTGCCGACGCCCCACGGGGTTGCGGCCATCGCAGCAAGGGGGCGCACGTCAGCCCGGTGGGCCGAGCCGCACAGGCCGCACGCCCGACCATTCCCTCCCCCGTTCCCTCCCGCACCGCTAGAACAGCGCATTCGTGGGAACACACCCCGGGTGGGTCGCGCTCAGCCGCCCCTCCTGAGAAGGGACCTTCATGCCCAGCACCATCACCCCGGAACGCGCGGCGGCTCCGGCGCACGTCCCCAAGCAGGCGGCCGGACGCCCCGCCGAGGACCTCCAGGTCCCGTTCACCGGCATCCTGGCCGTCCAGGACAAGCACGCCTTCGTCCGCACGTCCGGCTACCTCCCCGGCGACAACGACGTCTACGTCTCGCTCGCCCAGGTGAAGACCAACCACCTGCGCCCCGGCGACGCCGTCGCGGGCACCGCCCGCACGCCCCGGTCCGGCCGCGAGAAGTTCAACGCGCTCGTGCACGTCGAGACCGTCAACGGCGTCACGCCGCAGCAGGCCGGGCAGCGCCCCGAGTTCGGCCGGCTGACGCCGCTGTTCCCGCAGGAGCGCCTGCGCCTGGACACCGGCCCCCTCGCCTCCCGCGTCATCGACCTCATGGCGCCCATCGGCAAGGGCCAGCGCGGCCTCATCGTCTCCCCGCCCAAGGTCGGCAAGACGATGATGCTCCAGACGATCGCCAACGCGATCACGCTGTCCGAGCCGGACGTCCACCTCATGGTCGTGCTCATCGACGAGCGCCCCGAAGAGGTCACCGACATGGTCCGCTCCATCGACGGCGAGATCATCCACTCCACGTTCGACCGGCCCGCCGAGGAGCACACCGCCCTCGCCGAGCTGGCCGTCGAGCGCGCCAAGCGGCTCGTCGAGCAGGGCCACGACGTCGTCATGCTGCTCGACTCCATCACCCGCCTCGGCCGCGCCTACAACCTGGCCGCGCCGTCCAACACCCGCATCCTCGCGGGCGGTGTCGCCACCACCGCGCTGTACCCGCCGAAGAAGTTCTTCGGCGCCGCGCGCAACATCGAGGAGGGCGGCTCGCTGACGATCCTCGCGACCGCGCTCGTCGAGACCGGCTCGCGCATGGACGAGGTCTTCTTCGAGGAGTTCAAGGGCACCGGCAACATGGAGCTGAAGCTCGACCGCTCCCTCGCCGACCGCCGCGTCTTCCCCGCGATCGACCTGGAGGCGTCCGGCACGCGCCGCGAGGAACTGCTCATGACCCCCGAGGAACTGGCGGTCAACTGGCGGCTGCGCCGCGCGCTGTCCGGCCTCGACCGGCAGGGCGCCATCGAACAGCTCCTCGACCGGATGAAGGGCACCAGGTCCAACGCCGAGTTCCTGCTGCGGGTGCAGCAGCAGACGTCCTGACGGCTCAGCCGTCCGCGCGGAACGTCCGCAGGATCTGGTCGTGGACGCGCTGGCCGGGCGTCCACCGCGCGTCCGGCGCGGAGAACGCGAACTCGTAGCCGGGGACGCGGCTGTGCAGCGCGTGCCAGGTCACGCCGTCGGCGCCGCGCCAGGTGTACTCCCACTCGGCGACGTCACGGTCGTCGCCGGGGACCGGTTCGAGGCGCAGCGTCCGGAACGCCGGGCGTTCCTTCGCCGTCGCCGCCTCCGCCGCGCGCAGCCCGCCGATCGCGTCGCCCTGGGCGGGCGTGATCCGCAGCGCCGTCCCCGAGGACGGGTCGTTCCACTGCACGCCGCCGCCGCGTTCGGCGCGCGTCCAGTCCGTCGGGACGTCGACCGTGTAGCCCGCGGCCTCCCGGTAGGTGATCGACTTCGTCGCCGACGCCTGCACGGCCTTCACCGCCGCCGCGTCGCTCTGCCCCACCGAGTTCCACCGCGCCGACCACGCCCCCAGCACGACGACCGCGACCGCGAGCACCGCGACGCTGGCCATCGCGCCGGTGCGGGGCAGCCGCCCGGCGAACTCCGACGCGAGCCGCTGCTGCCACGGCACCTCCGGCGCCGGTTCCGGCGCCGTCGCGACGTCGGTCAGGAGCTGCCGCACGGCCTGCTTGCCGGGCCGGTCGTCGGGCTCCGGCGTGAGCAGCGCGCCGATGACGGGGGCGAGCGGCCCCGCGTGCTCGGGCGGCTCCTGCTCGTCGAGCAGCACCGCCAGCATCGACGCCAGCGCGTGTGACCGCGCGAACGGCGACACGCCCTCGACCATCGCGTACAGCGTCGCGCCGAACGACCACAGGTCGGAGCACTCGTCGCCCGCCTCGCCGCGCACCCGCTCGGGAGCCAGGTAGGCGGGCGAGCCCTCGATGCCCGCGACGAGCGTGTCCTCGATCTCGGTGTCGTCGGCCATGTGGGTGGCGAGGCCGAAGTCGGTGAGCAGGACGCGGCCGTCGTCGCAGATGAGGATGTTGCTGGGCTTGACGTCGCGGTGCAGGATGCCCGCCTCGTGCGCGGCGGTCAGCACGCCGAGGACGTCCAGGCCGATCTCGGCGGCGCGGCGCGGCTCCAGCGGGCCGTCCAGCACGATGACCTCGTGCAGCGAGCGCGCCCGGACGAACTCCATGACGATCCACGGCCGCTCGTCCTCGACGATGACGTCGTGGACGGCGACGACGCCCGGGTGGTTCAGCGCCGCCGTGGCCTTGGCCTCGGCGATCAGGCGCCGGCACAGCAATCGCCGCTCTCCGTCGGGGAGCCCGTGCGGAAGGCGCACCTCCTTGACGGCGACCTCGCGCTCCAGCACCTCGTCGCGCGCCCGCCAGACGGTTCCCATCCCGCCCCGGCCGACGGCGGACAGCAGGCGATACCGCTGCGCAAGCGGTATAGACCCTTCGTGCCCCATGGGGCTTTTATGCACGGGTTCGGCGTCACGCCACTCACCGACCAGCGCAATCATTTCTTGACCACCATCCCGGGGCTCGCCGAACGTCACACCGACCACCCCCTGCCCTCTCGTCCGACCCCGAACCACCGGACCCGTCCAACTGGTGGACAAAACGGTCATACGTGTTTCTTGAGGCTCCGGAACAGCCGCGATACATGGGGCTGCGGAGGCCGGTGTGACTCGGGTCATGCCTTCACCGCCCGGCCGTGCAGCGTCCAGGCGATCCACGCCAGCGCGCCCGTCGGGATCTCGATCGCGTACGTGTAGAACGAGTACAGGAGCGTCGCCGTCGCCGCCGGGCCCGGGTCGGCGCCGAACGCCAGCAGCAGCGCCGCCGTGCCCGTCTCGCTGATGCCCGCGCCGCTCGGCGTGATCACCGCCGTCGTCAGCATCCGGTTGATCGCGAAGACGGCCGTCGTCTCGGCGAGACCGACGTCCGCGCCGACCGCCGTCAGGCACGCCTGGAACAGCCACGCCTGCAACGCCAGGTAGGCGGCCATGCCGAACGTCAGGCCCTTCCAGCCGGTGCGCAGCACGCCGATCGTCTTGGCGCGGACGTCGGCCATCGCGCCGTCCGCGCGCCCCAGCAGCGCCCGCGGACGGGACGGCAGGCGCTGCGCGAACGCGCGGACGCCGTCGTCCAGCCGCCGGGCCGCGCCCGGCGACCGCAGCGCCAGGACGAGCAGCGCGACCGCCGCGAGCAGCAGCCCCGCGCCGAGCCCCGCCGCGCTCGCCAGCCCCCGGCCCGGAAGCTCGCCCGCGACCAGCAGCGCGATGATGCCGACGGCGGGCAGCAGCAACCGCGACAGCACGTTCCACACACCGGTGACGAGCGTCGACACGGCGATCGCCGCCGCCCGGTACCCCCAGCCGCGCGCCATCGCGAACGTCACCGCGACGCCAGCCGCGCCGCCGAACGGCAGCAGGTTGCTCACCGCGCTGCCGACCGCGTTGAGCATGAACGCCCGGATGTGCGTGAGCCCCGGGAGCGACGCCGTGAACACGAACGTGTACGCCCACAGCCCGGCCAGCCACAGCACCGTCAGCCACGCCACCTCGGCCCGCCCGAGCCGTCCCAGCTCCCGCCCGATCCGCCCCCAGTCGGCGCCGACCAGGTACGGCAGCGCGACGAGCAACCCGAGCGCGGCGGCCAGCGACAGGACCGACAGGCCGGTGCGGGCGGCGCCGCTCACCCGTCCGCCGCCACGCGGACCCGGTCCGGCCAGGCGTCCAGCGGATGCGCCAGATGCGAGCCGGGCGCGACGTCGCGGCGGACGAAGTACTCGGTGCCGAGCGCGTAGCGGAACAGCGGAGCGGGCAGGCCCAGCAGCGCGCGCAGCGTGCGGACCGTGTCGCCGCCGGTGGCCTGGCTGGCATGCGCCGCGAGCGCCGCCCGCTTGGCCCCGGCGTGGCGACGGACGCGGACCCGGTGCGTGATCTCGTCCCGTCCGGCGTAGGCGCGGGCGAGGGCGCCGACGTCCACCGCGCGCGGCAGCAGGCCCCAGCGGCGCAGCGGCCGCAGCACCCGCAGCAGCAGGTCGCGGTCGACGGTGGCCTCCAGCACCACGGGCGTTCCCGCGAGCCGCGCCGCCATCGTCCCGACGCGGTGCACCTGCACGTGGTCGGGGTGCCCGTACCCGCCCGCCGGGTCGTAGACGGTGAGCAGGTCGGCGTCCTCCTGCCGCAGGATCTCCGCCAGCTCCCCGGCCGCCACCGCGACGGACGCCCCCGCGAACCCGCCCGGCATGTCGCCGTCGACGCCGGAGTCGCCGTAGCCGAGGAACACGACCCGCGCGCACCCGAGCACCGCCGCCGACGCGTGCAGTTCGGCCGTCCGGACGGCGCCGAGCCCCGCGACGTCGTCGGCCAGCCCCCGCTCCCCGGCCGTCGCCACGACGAGCACCACCCGGTGACCTTCGGCCGCCAGCAACGCCATCGTCCCGGCCGTCAGCAACGCCTCGTCATCGGGATGAGCATGAAAGAACACACAGGTCCGCCGCACCCTGCCTAGATGCCCGCCGAATCCTGAAGATCAGCCAGCGTCCAGGTCAAGCCTCCGCCATTGCCCGCCTATCGAACGTCCTGCACCAGTGGCAATGTCCGGAGACGTTCGTCAATGTGCTCGGCGACGAATCCGGGCACCGGCACGTCCCCCTTGACCTGCGGCCAGTGCCCGGACGGTCTCGCGCACGACCACCCGCACGCGCGATCCGCCCGCCGTTCAGCGCGAACGCCAATTCGTCGCGGCGAAAATCCGGATAGGCCGATACCGCGACGAAGTCATAGGCGGGCGCAAGCCGAGGCGCCCGCCGGGATAGCGCCCGGCAGGTCGTCACCGAGAAAGGCGAGCGTGTCGGGTGGGCGGTTTCGGTCATGATCCCGGTGGTCGCGGGTCAAGGGTGCGTTACCCGCGCGTCGTGCGGGGCTCACGGGCGAGCGCAGTGCCGAGACTGCGGAGGGATGAGGATTCTCCATGTCAGCGACTGTTTTCCGCCGCGGCTCGGCGGGATCGAGGTGCAGGTCGACGGGCTGGCGCGGGCGCAGCACGCCGCCGGGCACGACGTCGCCGTGGCCACCGCCACGCCGGGGCCGGGCGGCGCCGGGCCGTTCCCGGTGGACCGGCTGGTCGCGCCGATGCCGTGGGAGCTTCCCGTCGGGCGGTCGCTCACGCCCGTGCTCGACCTGCGCAAACCCGACGTCGTCCACGTGCACGCCGGGGCCGTGTCGCCGTTCGCGTGGCGGGCGGTGCGCCGCGCCGGGCTGGAGGGCGTGCCGGTCGTGCTCACCGTCCACAGCCTGTGGGGGCCGTTCAGCCGCACCGTGTACGGACGGCTCGTCGGCGGCTGGACGCGGCGCGGGCTCGTCGTCACGGCGGTCAGCCGCGCCGCCGCGGCGCCGATCGAGCGGGTCGTCGCCGGGCGCGCGCCGGTGCGGATCGTGTCGAACGGCATCGACCTCGCCGCCTGGCACGCGGACGGCACCGCCCCGCCGCAGGACGCGCCCGACCTGCTGCATGTCGTCGCCGTCGGCCGTCTCGCGCCGCGCAAGGAGCCGCTGAACCTGCTGCGGCTGCTGCGGCACGTCGGGGAGCGCGCGCCGATCCGCGCGACCGTCGTCGGGGACGGCCCGGCCCGGCCCCGCATGGAGCGGTACCTGACCCGGCACCGCATGGACTGGGTGCGGCTCACCGGGCGCCTGGACCGGCCCGGCGTCCGCGCCGTCCTGGCCGACGCCGACGTGTTCGTCGCCCCGGCCGCGCGCGAGTCGTTCGGCCTCGCCGCGCTGGAGGCGCGGCTGGCCGGGGTGCCCGTGGTGGCGCAGGCGGGCAGCGGCGTCGCGGACTTCGTGGAGTCCGGCCGGGAGGGGCTGCTCGGCCGGACGTTCCCGGAGCTGTCGGCGGCGCTGCTGCGCCTCGCCGCCGACCACGCCCTCCGCTACCGCATCAGCGCCCACAACCGCGGCACCGAGCCCGTGCGCTGCACGTGGGACGCGGTGCTCGCGGCGTTCGACGACTGCTACGCGCTGGCGTCCGCGAAGACGCCCTTGGCCCACTTGTAGTCGGACTTGCCGACGGCGGTGCGCTGCACCTCGTCCACCAGCGTGATCTGCCGGGGCAGCTTGTAGCCGGCGATGAGGTCCCGGCAGTGCTCGGTCAGCTCCTCCAGCGTCGGGGCTGTGCCGGGGCGCGGCGCGATGACGGCGGCGACGCGCTGCCCGAACCGCTCGTCGGGCAGGCCGACCACGACGACGTCGTAGACGTCCGGGTGGTCCTTCAGCGCGACCTCGACCTCTTCGGGGTAGACCTTCTCGCCACCGGTGTTGATCATGAGGGAGCCGCGGCCGAGGAGCGTGATCGTGCCGTCCTCCTCCAGCGACGCGAAGTCGCCGGGGATCGACCAGCGCGTCCCGTTCCGGTCGGTGAAGAAGGTCTTGGCCGTCTTGGCCGGGTCGTTGTAGTAGCCGAGCGGAATGTGGCCGCTGCGGGCCAGCCGTCCGATCTCGCCCGGCCGGACGACGTCGAGGTCGTCGTCCAGGACGGTCGTGTCCGGCTTCATCGCGAAGCGGGCCGTGCCCTCCTTGCCGCCCACCGACGGGCCGGTCGCGCCGGTCTCCGAGGCGCCGTAGTTGTCGAGGAACATCACGTTCGGCAGGTGGGCCTTCAGCTCGTCCTTGGCGCCCTCGGTGAGCGGCGCGCCGCCGGACGCGACGGCGAACAGCGAGGAGGTGTCGTACCCGCCCCGGGCGAGTTCCTTGGCGATCGGGCGCCCCATCACGTCACCGACGATCATGATCACGTTCGCCTGCTCCGCCGCCAGCAGGTCCAGCGCCCGCTTCGCGTCGAACGCGTGGTCGGTGTAGAGGACGACCTTCGCGCCGCTGAACAGCCCCATGCACGCCACCCACTGCCCCGCGCCGTGCATGACGGGGGCGCAGTCGAGCACCGACATCGGCGGCTGCTCGGCGTTCGCGGCGATGGCGTCCGGGCTGGTGATGGGGTCACCGAGGACGTTCCCGCCGCCGAGCGCGCCGAAGAAGATGTCCTCGCAGCGCCACTCGACGCCCTTGGGATAGCCCGTCGTGCCGCCGGTGTACATGATGTAGCGGTCGTCGCTGGAGCGCTCGGGGAAGTCGTCGGTCGCGTCGGCGGCGGCCAGCGCCTTCTCGTACTCGACCGCGCCGGGGACGTCGTTGGTGCCGCCGTCCTCCAGCACCAGGACGTGCGCCAGCTCGGGCAGGTCGGCCCGGACCGCCTGCACGCGCTCCAGCAGCGACCGCTCCCCGATGAGCGCCACCGAGTCGGAGTCGGACAGGACGTGGTGCAGTTCGGCCGCCACGTACCGGAAGTTCACCGGGATCGGCACCGCGCGGATCTTGAAGATGCCGAGCATCGCCTCGATCCACTCGGCGCGGTTGTAGGACAGGATCGCGACGTGCTGTCCGGCTCGCACGCCCGCCTGCGCGAGGTGGTGCCCGACGCGGTTCGCCCGCTCGTTGAGTTCCTTGAGGGTCCGTCGTTCGTCGCCCGCGACGAGCGCCGGGCGGTCGGGGCCCGCCGCGGCCAGGATCTCCAGAAGGTCGGCCAGGTTGTAGCTGCGCGCCATGCCAGGTCCTCGCTGGTGGGGTGGGTACGAGTGCCCCGATTCATCCACACCCTGCGGTAAGTATTCAATTGCTCGTCTATCAGTGCTCTCATGAGATGGATCACAGCGGAGCGACCTCTAGCCGGGCGGTGACGGGGAACACGCCCGGATGCGGCCGGGCCGGGCCGTTCTTACACCGGTCTTATCCGCGAACCGGCAAGCTGTGCCGTAACGATTCAATATCAGACAGGGGTTGTGGTGAGCGCAGGCACGATGGCGTGGACGCCTCCGACGTGGGAGGAGATCGTCACCGAGCACTCCACGCGGGTGTTCCGGCTGGCGTACCGGCTGACCGGCGACAAGCACGACGCCGAAGACCTGACCCAGGACGTGTTCGTGCGGGTGTTCCGCTCGCTGTCCTCCTACAGCCCCGGCACGTTCGAGGGCTGGCTGCACCGCATCACCACGAACCTCTTCCTCGACAAGGCCCGCCGCAAGCAGCGCATCCGCTTCGACCCCCTCGCCGACGACGCCGCCGAACGCCTCCCGGGCCGCGAGCCGTCCCCCGCGCAGGCGTACGACGACCGCCACCTGGACGCCGACATCCAGCGCGCCCTCAACGCGCTGGCCCCCGAGTACCGCGCCGCCGTCGTCCTCTGCGACATCGAGGGGCTCTCCTACGAAGAGGTCGCCGCCTCGCTCGGCGTCAAGCTCGGCACCGTCCGCTCGCGCATCCACCGGGGCCGCTCGCAGCTCCGCGCCGCGCTGGAGCACCGCCGTCCCACCCCGGTCCCCACCGCCTGAACCCCTGCGTGACCGGGCTCACAGCCCGATTCGTCCGGGTGATTTACGCTCGCGGCGTGGACATCGTCTTCGAGCGGCGCGGCTCCGGGCCGCCGCTGGTGCTGCTGCACGGGATCGGGCACCGCTGGCAGGCGTGGGCGCCCGTCCTGGACCGGCTCGCCGCGCACCGCGACGTCATCGCCGTCGATCTGCCCGGGTTCGGGCAGTCCGCGCCGCTGCCCAAGGGCACGCCGTACACGCTGGACACGGCCGTCGAACGGCTCCGGACGTCCTTCGACGACCTCGGCCTCAAGCACCCGCACATCGCGGGCAACTCGCTCGGCGGCCTGTTCGCGCTGGAGGCCGCCGACCGGGGGCTCGTCAGCTCCGCGACGGCGCTGTCGCCCGCCGGGTTCTTCAACGCCGCCGAGCTGCGGTTCGCGGCCGGGGTGCTGCGGGCGTCGCGGGTGGCGGCGAACGTCCCCGACCCCGTCCTGAACCGGCTGGCCGCCTCCCCGCGCCGCCGCGCCGCCATGTTCGGCATGATCTACGGCCGTCCCGACCTGATGGACACCACCGTCCTCGCCGGCGACGCCAAGGCCCTCCGCGACGCCGCCGGTTTCCTGCCGACGCTCAAGGCGGGCCGCAGGGTCCGGTTCGCGGGCCGCTGCGCCGACGTCCCCGTCACGATCGGCTGGGGCACCCGCGACCGCCTGCTCCGGCCCGGCCAGGCCGTCCGCGCCCAGCAGCGCCTGCCGGACGCCCGCTTCGTCTGGCTGCACGGCTGCGGGCACGTCCCCATGGGCGACGATCCCGACAAGGTCACCCAGCTCCTCCTTGAAGGCAGCGACCACCCCCTGCGCGACGCCTAGCGCAGGGGGACGGGGACGCTAGTCGCCGATCTCGGCGCGGCCGTCCTTGATGACGACGTCGCCCGCCGACGAGGTGCACTCGAACGCGTAGGCGCCCGCGCTCTCCCGCCAGATGCGGGTGGTCACGTCCTGGCCGGGCAGTACCGGGCGCGAGAAGCGCACGGCGAGGCGCCGGAGCCGGGACGGGTCGCCGGCCGCCGCCGACTCGATCACCGCGCGGGACGTGAACGCCATCGTGCACAGGCCGTGCGCGATGATGCCGGGCAGCCCGGCCGAGCGGGCGAACGCGTCGTCGGTGTGGATCGGCATCGGGTCGCCGGACGCCTCCGCGTACCGGTACGTCTGGTCGTCGTCGACGTGCTGGGTCACCTCCGCGAACGGGGTGTCGTCGCGCAGCGCGTCGGGGAAGCCGTGCGCGGGCGCCAGCTCGCCGACGGTCTCCCCGGCCTGGAAGCCGCGGAAGAACGAGACCATCCACTGCTCGTTGACGAGGTCGCCGTCGTCGGCGCGCGTCTCCAGCTTCAGCGACACCGTCGTGCCGGACGACTTCGACGCGAAGCCCGTCACCTGCGCGCGCGAGACGAGCTTCATGCCGGGCACGATCGGCCGGTGGAAGACCATGTCCTGCTCGCCGTGGACGACGAACGGGATCAGGCTGTCCGGGACGACCTTGAACAGCGGCGGGATCATCCCCTCGAACACCGGCACGATCGCGAAGACCGGCGGCGCCAGCGTGCCGTCCAGGTAGACGGGGTTGGGGTCGTTGGTCGCCTCGGCGTAGGCGATCGTGCGGTCCCGTTCGACGTCGAACGTGAACGGGTCGCTCCAGACCCCGAGGCTTTCGGTGTTCATCTTCGGCTCGGTCATGGCCACCTCCGCACGGAAACATACATGCGTGACTGTTTCTCCAACCAGCCGGACCGGGGAGCCCGCCCGGCGGCCGCGCGAGGCAGAAACATACAATCTTGACTGTTTCTTAGAGAGGGCCTAGCGTCGCGGGCACACCGAGGGGAAGGCGCGCAGATGAGCAACCGGACGTTCGTCGTCGGGGTCGGCATGACCAAGTTCGAGAAGCCCGGCAGCCGCGAGTGGGACTACCCCGACATGGCCCGCGAGTCCGGGACCAAGGCCCTCCAGGACGCCGGGGTCGGCTACGACGCGATCCAGCAGGCGTACGTCGGATACGTCTACGGGGAGTCCACGTCGGGGCAGCGGGCCGTCTACGAGCTGGGCATCACCGGCATCCCGGTCGTGAACGTCAACAACAACTGCTCCACCGGCTCGACCGCGCTGTTCCTCGCGCGGCAGGCGGTGCGGTCCGGGGCCGTGGACTGCGCGCTGGCGCTCGGCTTCGAGAAGATGCAGAAGGGGTCGCTCGGCACCACCTTCGAGGACCGCGAGCAGCCGATGCTCAACCACGTCAAGGAGCTGTTCCCGCTCTACGAGTGGACGGGCGAGCCGCTCGCGCCGTACATGTTCGGCGCGGCGGGACGCGAGCACATGGCGAAGTACGGCACGACGCCCGAACAGTTCGCCAAGATCGGCTGGAAGAACCACAAGCACTCGGTGAACAACCCGTACGCCCAGTTCCAGGACGAGTACTCCCTGGAGGACATCCTCGCCGCCCGCACGGTGTACGACCCGCTGACCAAGCTCCAGTGCTCCCCCACGTCCGACGGGTCGGGCGCGGCCGTCATCGCCAGTGAGCGGTTCGTCGACGAGCACAACCTGTGGGACCGCGCCGTGGAGATCGCCGGGCAGTCGATGGTCACCGACACCCGCGCCACCTTCGAGGACAAGAGCGCCATCACGGTCGTCGGCGCGAAGATGAGCGCGCTCGCCGCCCGCGGCGCCTACGACGAGGCCGGGATGGGCGCCGACGACGTCCAGGTGGTCGAGCTGCACGACTGCTTCTCCACCAACGAACTCCTCACCTACGAGGCGCTGGGCCTGGCCGCCGAGGGCGAGGGCGGCAAGCTGGTCGACGGCGGCGACAACACCTACGGCGGACGCTGGGTCGTGAACCCGTCCGGCGGCCTCATCTCCAAGGGGCACCCCCTCGGCGCGACGGGCCTCGCCCAGTGCGCCGAGCTGACCTGGCAGATCCGCGGCACCGCCGACGCCCGCCAGGCCGGCACCGTCACCGGCGCCCTCCAGCACAACATCGGCCTGGGCGGCGCCGCCGTCGTCACCCTCTACAAGCCCGCCCGCTGACCCGCTTCCACCCCACCCACGGCGTCCCGCCGGGCCCTTCCGGGCTCGGCGGGACGCCGTTCAGGTGTCGGTGGACCAGTGTTGGGTTATTTGGAGGAGGCGTTGTTTGCTGCGGGTCCAGCGTTCGGTGAGGTGGGCCTCGGGGGCCGGGTGGACGAACTGGAGCATGCGCAGGCCGCGGACGGTCTCCAGGACGAGGTAGAGGTCGCCGCGGACGGCGGGGTCGTCCACGCGGTCGCCGACGAGGTGGCGGCCGATCTCCAGGATGCCGGCGGTGACCTCGCGTTCGAGGCGGGCGACGTGCTCGCGCAGGTCGGGGTCGGTGCGGGAGGCGACCCACAGCTCCATCGACGCCTCGAAGAGGGGGCCCTGGTAGACCTCCCAGACGAGGTCGAGGGCGTCACCGAGGCGGTCGTCGGAGTCGCGCAGCCGGTCCAGGTCGTGGTCGCGGAAGCGGGCGGCGCGCTTGCGGGCCAGGTGTTCGACGGCGGCCAGCACGAGGGCCTGCTTCGTCGGGAAGTGGTGCACCTGCGCGCCGCGTGACACCCCGGCGCGCTCGACGACGCGCGTCGTGGTGGTGCCGTGGTAGCCGTGCTCGACGAGGCACGCGATGGTGGCGTCGAGCAGCGCCGCGCGGGTCGCGGCGGTGCGTTCGCCCTGCGTGCGCCGGGAACGGGTCGGTGTCGCCATGCCGCCAGCCTAGCGACGAACAAACAGTACGCGCTGTATGTGAGAGCCCGCGCGAGCCCTCGGAACAATCTCCGGGATTGACGAGTTGTTGAAGCATCAACTACTCTCGCAGGAGTCGTTGAAGGTTAAAACAGATGAGGAGCGCACCATGAGCACCGCCACCGCCACCGTCGCCCCCGGCCTGACCGCCGGTACCTGGACGATCGACCCGAACCACTCCGAGGTCACCTTCACGATCCGCCACCTGATGACCAAGGTGCGCGGCGTGTTCACCGACTTCTCCGGTGCCGTCGAGGTCGCCGAGGACCTGGAGAAGTCCACCGCGCACGCGCAGATCCAGGTCGCCTCGATCGACACCCGCAACAAGGACCGCGACGGCCACATCCGCACCGCCGAGATCCTCGACGTCGAGAACCACCCGGCGTTCACGTTCGCCACGACGGGCGTCCGCAGCGAGCACGGCGCGCACTACGTGGACGGCGAGCTGACGGTCCGCGGTGTGACCCGCCCGGTCGCGCTGGAGGTCGAGTTCAACGGCATCGGGGACGACCCGTGGGGCGGCGTCCGCGCCGGCTTCTCCGCGACGACCGAGATCAGCCGCAAGGACTTCGGCGTCGAGTTCAACATTCCGCTCCAGGGCGACCGCGCCCTGCTGAGCGACAAGGTCACGATCAACCTGGAGATCCAGGCCGTCCGCGCCTGACGTCCCGGCCGAAGGCGGCGCCCCCGCGATCGCGCGGGGGCGCCGCCTTCGCGCGTCAGTCCAGCGCGCCCACGGGCCAGGTGTGGACCGGGTCGTTGCGCTGCATGTGGGCGACGTACGCGCGCGTCATCGCCCGCAGCGCCTCGTGCCGGTCCGCGCCGGTCTCGTCCTGGATCTTCCGCACGGTGGCGATCTGCCAGGCGGCGCCGGTCTGGCCGGTGCGGGCGCGGTCCTCGATGATGCCGAGCAGGCGTTCGCGGCGCGCGGCGTCCACGC
Source organism: Actinomadura flavalba DSM 45200 (assembly GCF_000374305.1). Taxonomy (GTDB): domain Bacteria; phylum Actinomycetota; class Actinomycetes; order Streptosporangiales; family Streptosporangiaceae; genus Spirillospora; species Spirillospora flavalba. The sequence goes on from NZ_KB894093.1 coordinate 1,152,818, forward strand.
CCCACAGCTCCAGTCCCTCGTGGGCGAGCGGCAGCAGGGTGTCCAGGACGAGCCGTCCCGCCGGGACCTCGCCGTGGCCGGGCCAGGTGAGCTGCGCGTCCAGGCCGTCGCGGGCGGCGCGGTGCAGGTTGTCCTCGGCCGTCGCGAACGACATCCGCGACCAGACGGGACGTTCCTCCTCCGCGAGCATCCGCACCAGGCCGTAGTAGAAGGCGCCGTTGGCGATGACGTCGGCGGCCGTCGGCCCCGCCGGGAGCACGCGGTTCTCCACGCGCAGGTGCGGACGGCCCTTCACGACCGCGTAGATCGGCCGATTCCACCGGTAGATCGTGCCGTTGTGCAGCGAGAGTTCCCCGAGTTCGGGAATGCCGCCGGTGTCCAGGACGGCGAGCGGGTCCTCCTCGTCGCAGAGCGGCAGCAGCGCCGGGAAGTACCGGGTGTTCTCCTCGAACAGGTCGAACACCGACGTGATCCACCGTTCGCCGAACCACACGCGCGGGCGCACGCCCTGGGCCTTCAGCTCCTCGGGCCGGGTGTCGGTCGACTGCTGGAACAGCGCGATGCGCGTCTCCTGGTGCAGCAGGTGGCCGAACAGGTACGGCGAGTTCGCCGCCAGCGCCACCTGCGGCCCGGCCAGCGCCTGCGCGGCGTTCCAGTACGCGCCGAACTCGTCCGGGCTGACCTGGAGGTGGAACTGGACGCTCGTGCACGCGGCCTCGGGCGTGATCGTGTCGGTGTGCATGCGCAGCGGCTCGGGGCCGTCGATGGCGATGTGCATCTCCTCGCCGCGCGCGGCGAAGATCTGGTCGTTGAGCATCTTGTACCGGCCGCTGGTGGAGATGGCCTCCTCACCGATGTCCGACCGGCGCAGCGTGGGCAGGATGCCGATCATGACGAGGTGGCCGCCGACCTCCTGCGCGCGCTCCTCGGCGTGGTCGAGGTGCTCGGTCACCTCGGACTCCAGCTCGCCGGTGCCCTGGCCGCCCAGCTCGCGGGGCGGGATGTTGATCTCCAGGTTGAACTGGCCCAGCTCGGTGTCCCAGGCGGGGTCTGCGATGGCCTTCAGGACGTCGGCGTTCCGCATCAGGGGGTCGCCGGCGGAGTCGATCAGGTTCAGCTCGATCTCCAGGCCGATGTGCGGGCGCTCGAACTCGAACTGCGACTCACCGAGCATGCGTGCGAGGACGTCCAGGCACTGCCGGACCTTCTCCCGGTAGTTGCGCCGGTCTTCTCCGCTGATGGTGACCGCCGTGACGTCCCTGCCCATGTGACCGTCCCTGCGTCCGGATGAAGTGTCACGTGCGGGATGTCCCCCGTGTACGGGCGTGAAACCCATGGGGGCATTTCGGGTGCCCGTTTTGTTACCCATGGGTACCTTGGGAAGGCCCACCCGGCATGGTCACGCTGGTGAGACCCCGCGACGACCGATCAGGAGGAGGCTGATGCGCGTACGACCCCGGTCGATCCGGACGCGGGACACCGTCATCTCCGCCGTTCTCGCTGCGCTCGTTTTCGGCTGCCTCGCGGTGGCCGTGGACGTCGCCGTGCGCACCGGCGTGCGGGCGTCCGTGCTCGCCGAGACGCAGCACCAGGCGCGCAAGGCGAGCGGCGCGGCCCGCGACGGCAGCCTGGCGTTCCCGCTGTGGGACGACACCGGCGGGCGGACGCTCGTCCAGGTGGTCGCGCCGGACGGGCGGGTGCTCGGCGGAACGCCGTCCGCGCAGCGCGAGGCGCGGCTGAGCCACCGGTGGCCGCCGCCCGACCACCGCGTCCAGGACTACACCGAGTGCCGCGACACCCCCGGCCCCGGCGACCGCTGCCGGGTGATCGAGGCGATCCGCGTGTCGACCGACGAGGCGTCCCCCGTCGTCTACGCGGCGCGCGCGATGCCCGCCTACCTGTCCAACGGGACGCTGGAGGCCGCGCTGGCGGCGCTGGTGCTGCTGCTGTCGGCGGTCGCGGCGTGGGTGACGTGGCGGGTCGTCGGGCACACGCTGCGTCCCGTCGCGCTGATCCGCTCGCAGCTCGCCGAGATCAGCGGCAGCGACCTGTCCGGACGGGTGGTGCAGCCGCCCGGCGAGGACGAGATCGCCCAGCTCGCCCGCACCGCCAACCAGACGCTCGACCGGCTGGAACGCGCGGTGGCGCGGCAGCGGCAGTTCTCCTCCGACGCCTCGCACGAGCTGCGGACGCCGATCGCGGGGCTGCGCGCCAACCTGGAGGACGCGGCGATGCATCCCGACGACACCGATCTCGGGGAGGTCGTCCGGTCGGCGCTGCGCGACACCGACCGCGTCGAGTCGATCATCACGGACCTGCTGCTGCTCGCCCGGATCGGGACGGGCGGCAGCGCCGCGCACGAGACCGTCGACCTCGGCGCGCTGACGTGCGCGGAGATCACCCGGCGGGCCGTCCCGCCGACCGCGGTGCTGGCGGAGAACGTGCGGGTGCGCGGGGTGCGGATGCAGCTCGCCCGGCTGCTGACGAACCTGCTGGACAACGCCGAGCGCTACGCGGGCGGCGGCGTGGAGGTGCAGGTGCGGCGGACGGGCCCGGACGCGCTGCTGACCGTCACCGACGACGGCCCCGGCATCCCGCCCGCCGACCGCGAGCGCGTCTTCGAGCGCTTCACCCGCCTGGACTCCGCCCGCAGCCGGGGCGCCGGCGGCACCGGCCTCGGCCTGGCCATCGCCCGCGAGATCGCCCGCGCCCACGACGGCGACCTCACCATCGAGACCGCCCCCCGCCAGGGCGCCCGCCTCGTCCTCCGCCTCCCCCTGGAACGCTGACGCGTGGGTAGGACCGTCACGGGGCCGGATGGGCCGGAGCCCACTGCTGGAGAAGGGGACGAGCGATGACCGACGCCGAAGCGCACGACGTACGGGTCAGCCGGGTGGTTCCGGGGACGCCGGAGGAGGTGTTCGACGCCTACACCGATGCCGGGAAGCAGGAGGTCTGGTACGCGATCCTCGACGAGGAGCCCGGGGTCGTGCGGATCGAGACGGATCTGCGGGTCGGCGGCGTGCAGACGGCCGTGTGGGGGCCGGACGAGGCGTCGCTGTTCCGCGAGGAGCAGACGTTTCAGACGATCGACCGCCCGCACCGGCTCGTCACCGAGTCGACCGGCAGCACGCCGGACGGCATGACGCTCACCACGACCATCGACCTCACGTTCACCGCCGAGGGCGACGGGACGCGGATCGACGTCGTGCAGACGGGGTTCCCCGAGCCGGAGGTCCGCGACTTCTTCGCGAACGAGTCGTGGCCCGGCGCCTTCGACCGCATCGGGGCCTACCTGCGCCGGGCCTGACCGGACGCGTCAGCCCTCGCGCAGCGTGTGGGCGACGAGGGCGTTGGCGTGGCCGTGCCCGAGGCCGTGCTCGGTCTTGAGCCAGGTGACGAGTTCACCGTGCTTGGTGAGCGGGGAGGCGCGGATGAGGTCGATCCACTCCTGGACGGGACGGCCGTACTTCTTCTCGATCGACGGGAAGTAGCTGGCGGGGCCGTTCGCGGTGGTCATGGGGAGTCCTTCCGGGGTGGTTTCAGCCCTCGTGCAGGTTCAGGAGGGTGTAGGCGGCGAGGCTGGAGTCGTCGGTGATCCGGCCGTCGCGGATCATGGCGCGCAGGTCGGCGTGGGAGAACCACGCCTGGCGCATGTCCTGCTCGGACGCCTCGCGGGCCGGGTCGCCGGGGGTGAGGCCGGTGGCGAGGAAGACGTCGTAGCGCTGGCTGGACGTGCCGTGCGCGGCGTCGAGCCGGCCGAGATGCGTGAACGTATCGGCGGTCAGGCCGGTCTCCTCGGCCAGTTCCCGCCGGGCGACGGCCAGCGGATCACCGGCGACCAGGCCCGGCTGCGAGCCCTGCGGGAAGCCCCAGCAGCGGCGGCCGAGCGGGTAGCGGAACTCCTCGACGAGGTGGAAGCCGTCGTTCTCCGCCGGGATGACCAGCACGAAGTCGGGCTTGTCCACCACGCCGTAGATGCCGCGCGAGCCGTCCGGGCGTTCGATCTCGTCCTCGCGGACCGTCATCCACGCGTTGGCGTACACGGTGCGGCCGCTGAGCCTGCGGAACCCGTCCATCACGTCCCCTTCCGGTCAGGAGCGGCGGAACGTGACGACCTCGCCCTGCTCGCCCACGGCCGCCTTCGCCGACGGGATCATGTGCTCGCCGGGACCGTCGGCCAGCAGCGCCCGCGCGCGCAGCACGATCTCCAGGTCGAAGCGCAGGTCGGGGTCCATGAGCTGGTCGCCGAACAGCTCTTCGAGCTGCCGCAGACGGTACCGGACGGTCTGCGGGTGCACGTGCAGGCGCAGCGCGACCTCGTTGGCGTTGCGGCCGGACTGGAGCCAGGCCAGCAGCGTCTCGGCGAGCCGGTCCTGCTGCCCGGCGCGCAGGTGCGCCAGCGGCGCGAGACGCAGCTCGGCCAGGCCGGTGACCAGGTCCTCGTTCTGGAACAGGATCAGCGTGGACAGGTGCTCGACACTGCGGATCACGCCGGAGGCCGGTTCGACGACGCCGCGCTCCACGAGCCCGAGCGTCTTGCGCGCCCACTGGATCGACCGGCCCGCCTCGGCGATCGGCACGGTCGGGCCGACGACGGCGCGGGTGCCGCGCAGCGCGCGGTCGAGCAGCTTGGCGCGGCCGGGCCCGTCGGGGTCGGGGAAGACCAGGCTGGGGGCGCGGCGGCCGAGGTCGGCCAGGATGTCCTGCGGGTAGGCGGGCTGGCGGCCGTCGCCCGCGCCGGGCGGGAGCGCGACGGCGGCGACGGTGCGCGGCACCGGCCAGTGCGCGGCGGCGGCGAGGTCCGCGATGGCCTCGGGGGTGGCGGGCGGGTCGCTGAACAGCAGGTCGAGCAGGCGCTTGCGGCGGCGCTGCATCTCCCCGGCGACGGCGGCCTTGGCCTGCGCGAACCCCTCGGCCGCGGCGGCGGCCAGGTCGTCCTGGAACATCATCAGCGCCTCACCGACGGCGCCGAGCGTGCGCGGCGCGACGCCGAGGTGGTCGGCGCCCTCGGTGATCCGCCGCCAGGCGACCATGCCGCCGACGCGCATGGCGGTCTGCATGGCGTCGAGGCTGCGGCCCTCGCCCGCCTCGCCGCGCCCGATGGCGCGGAAGAAGTCCGACACCGACGCGGGCTCGCCCGCCGGGTCCGCGACGCGGTCGACGAAGTGGTGCAGGACGCGTTCCACGGCGGTGCGCAGCGTGCCCGAGTACGAGCCGTCGCCGGGCCGGTCGTACTCGCGGACGCGGGACTGGATCTCCAGGATCATCGCGTCCGCGACCTCGTCCAGGTGGGGCCGCATGTGCTCGGCCAGGTCCCGGGGCAGGTCCGCCCACGGGCGCTCCACACTTCGGTCCGCCATGCGCCCTCCCACGTCTCGCCCGGGGCCGGTGTGGCACGAGTCAGCACCGGTGTTGCCATCCAGGGGCAAAGTGTAAGCGGCGTCACGACCGGATTGGGGCGAATCGACGTCCGAAACCGGCGGACCTCCCGTTTCCCGGTCCAGATGGCGCCGGATTAGGGACGGGCCGGAACACGGGTCCGTCAGGGAGCGAGGGCTTCCGCGGCCTCCCGCTCGATCCGGGCGAACTGGGCGCCCATGGCCTCGGCGAGGGCCTGCGCGGCCGACAGCGGACGCACCATGACCGTGAGCGCGTCGATGCGCCCGTCGGCGTCGACGTGCAGGAAGTCGCAGCCGTGGATCTCCCGGTCGCCCACCCGGGCGCGGAAGACGAGCGCGTGGTCGGCCGCGTCCGGGGCGCCGATCTCCCCGACGTAGCGGAAGTCCTCGAAGACGCGCATGACGCCGCGCAGGATCGCCGCCGTGATCGGCTTCCCGGCGTAGGGCCGGTGGGCGACGGGACTGGTGAACACGACGTCGTCCGCGAGCAGGGCTTCGATCGCGGCGGCGTCGCGGGCCTCCACGGCGGCACGGAAGGGATGCATGACGGCTCCTCCTGGTGCGTCAGGGTCCAGCGTGCACCCGGACGGGTGCACGCTGGACATTCTGGACGCCCGCGCTCACTTCACCGAGTCCAGGGGCGGTTCGGCGTCCTCGTCCGCCGCCCTGGCCAGCGACCAGAACAGCAGCGCCACCCCCACCGCGCCCGGGTCGGGCTCGCCCTTGACGCGGTCACCGACGTAGCTCGCGCGGCCCATGCGGGCGCGCAGCGCGGCCGTGCCCGCCGCGCCGTCGCGGGCGGCGGCCGCCGCGGCGGCGAACGGCGCGGGGCCGCCCGCGCGCAGCGCCTCGACGGCCGGAGTGAGCGCGTCGATCATGGTCCGGTCACCGATCCGCGCCTCCCCGACGCGCTGGATCGCCGCCAGCCCCGCCTCGGCGCCGGACGCCCAGCCGTCCGGGCCGTCCTCCAGCGCGTGCGCGATCTCGGTGAACAGCAGGCCGAGCAGCGGGCCGCTCGTGCCGCCGACCTCGTCGAGGAACGCCTCGCCGAGCACGGCCACGGGCGCGCCGCCGCGCGCGTCGTAGACGGCCAGCGCCTGGCGGGTGCCGTGCCGGAGATTGTCGCCGTAGTCGCCGTCGCCACTGTGCCGGTCGAGGGCGGTCAGTTCGCCGTACGCGGCCTCGGCGGCGGCGGCGAAGCCGCGCAGCAGGGCCTCCTGGTCCGGGACGGACGTCATCGCGTGGCTCCGTTCGGGTAGGCGGGAGTGACGACCGGCGCGTCCCACCAGGCACGCCAGCCGGGCTCGACGCGGGTCAGGGTGAGCGAGAACCCGGCCATGTCCAGGGCCGGGACGAGCGTGCCCGCCAGCGAACCGACGACGCGCAGCCCGCGCCCGTCCAGCTCCCCGGCGACCCGGTCGTACAGGGCGTACAGCTCCAGCAGGGTCGTCCCGCCCATGCCGTTGACGACGACGAGCACGTCGTCCGGCCCGGCCGGGAGCCCGGCGACGATCTCGTCCAGCATGCGGGTGACGAGGTCCTCGGTGGGCGGGCGCTCGATCGTCGTCGCGGCCCGCTCGCCGTGGATGCCGACGCCGTACTCCAGCTCGCCCCCGGCCAGCGCGAACCCCGGCTCCCCCGACGCCCACGTCGTGTGCGCGCGGGACGCGACGGCCAGGCTCCGCGACGCGGCGGCGAACCGCGCGCCCAGCTCGGCCAGCTCGTCGATGCCGCGCCCCTCGTCGGCGGCGGCGCCCAGCAGCTTCTCGACGACGACGGTCGCGCCGGTGCCGCGCCGCCCGGTCGCGGTGTCGTCGGACTCGGTGGCCAGGTCGTCGTCCACCAGGACGCGCCGCACCTCGACGCCGTCGTGCCGCAGCCGCTCGGCGGCGATGCCGAAGTTGATCCGGTCGCCGGTGTAGTTCTTCACGATGTGCACGACGCCCTGCTCCCCGGCGGCCTCCCGGCTCGCTTCGAGGATCTGCCGGTTGTGCGGCGAGGAGAAGATCTTGCCCGGGGCCACGGCGTCGAGCATGCCCCGGCCGAGGAATCCGGCGTGCAGCGGCTCGTGCCCCGATCCGCCGCCGGACACGAGCCCGACGACGCGTCCTTCGGCCCGCTGCCGCGCGACCAGGTAGTCCGGGTCCTCCCGTAGTGCGACGAGATCGCTGTACAACCGCGCGAATCCCCGCAACGCTCCCGGGACCGGATCTCCGCCTTTGGGCTGGAACGGAATGTTCATGGGCAACGACCTCCCGTGATTACGGCAGTTGTACCCATGTTCTCCGCCGACGCATCACAAAGCACGACGTCCCGGGCCGCCGTAGCGGACCGGGACGTCGGTGGGGAAATCAGCCCAGGTCGAACCGGTCGAGGTTCATGACCTTCGTCCAAGCGGAGGCAAAATCCGCCACGAAACGGGCACGGGCGTCGTCACTGGCATAAACCTCCGCGAGGGCGCGCAGCTCGGAATTCGAGCCGAACACCAGGTCGGCGCGGGTCGCCGTCCAGCGGACCTGGCCGGACGCGTCGTCACGGGCCTCGAAGACGGTCTCGTCCGCCGAAGTCGCCTTCCACGTCGTGCCGAGGTCGAGGAGGTTGACGAAGAAGTCGTTCGTCAGCGTCTCCGGGGCGTCGGTCAGGACGCCGAGCGGCGACCGGGCGGAGTTGGCGCCCAGCACGCGCAGGCCGCCGACCAGCACGGTCATCTCCGGCGCGGACAGCGTCAGCAGGTTCGCGCGGTCGATCAGCAGGTACTCGGCGGGGAGCCGGCGACCCTTGCCGACATAGTTCCGGAACCCGTCGGCAGACGGTTCTAGCGCCGCGAACGACTCGACGTCGGTCTCCTCCAGCGAGGCGTCCACCCGGCCCGGCGTGAACGGCACCTCGGCCGGGGTGCCGCCGTCGCGGGCCGCCTTCTCGACGGCCGCGCCGCCCGCCAGCACGATCAGGTCGGCCAGCGAGATCCGCTTGCCGCCGGACTGCGCGCCGTTGAACTCCTGCCGGATCTGCTCCAGGCCACTCAGCACCGCCGCGAGACGGTCCGGGTCGTTGACCTCCCAGCCGCGCTGCGGGTCGAGCCGGACGCGCCCGCCGTTGGCGCCGCCGCGCTTGTCGCCGCCCCGGAACGTCGACGCCGACGCCCACGCGGTGAACACCAGGTCCGCGACCGGCAGGCCGGACGCGAGCACCTTGTCCTTCAGCGCCGCGACGTCCGCCTCGTCCACCAGGTCGTGCGTCGCCTCGGGCAGCGGGTCCTGCCAGAGCAGCGTCTCCGCCGGCACCTCCGGGCCGAGATAGCGCACGACCGGGCCCATGTCGCGGTGCGTCAGCTTGAACCAGGCGCGCGCGAACGCGTCGGCGAACTCGGCCGGGTTCTCCAGGAAGCGGCGCGAGATCGGCTCGTAGACCGGGTCGAAGCGCAGCGACAGGTCGGTCGTGAGCATCGTCGGGGCGTGCGACCGGGCCGCGTCGTGCGCGTCGGGGACGGTGCCCGCTCCCGCGCCGTCCTTGGGCCGCCACTGGTGCGCGCCCGCCGGGCTCTTGAACAGCTCCCACTCGTACCCGAACAGCGTCTCGAAGAAGCTGTTGTCCCAGGTGACCGGGGTCGGCGTCCAGATGCCCTCAAGACCGCTGGTGATCGTGTCGTTGCCCTTGCCGGTGCCGAACGTGTTGTTCCAGCCCAGGCCCTGCTCCTCGATCGACGCGGCCTCCGGGTCGGCGCCGACGGACTCCGACGGGCCCGCGCCGTGCGTCTTGCCGAACGTGTGGCCGCCCGCGATCAGCGCGACGGTCTCCTCGTCGTTCATCGCCATCCGGCGGAACGTCTCGCGGATGTCACGGGCCGCCGCGATCGGGTCCGGGTTGCCGTTCGGGCCCTCGGGGTTCACGTAGATGAGGCCCATCTGGACGGCGGCGAGCGGGGTCTCCAGCTCGCGGTCGCCGGTGTAGCGCTGGTCGTCCAGCCAGGTCTGCTCGGGGCCCCAGTAGACGTCCTCGTCCGGCTCCCACACGTCCTCGCGTCCGCCGGCGAAGCCGAACGTCGCGAAGCCCATCGACTCCAGCGCGACGTTGCCGGACAGGATCAGCAGGTCGGCCCAGGACAGGCTCTGCCCGTACTTCTTCTTGACCGGCCACAGCAGGCGGCGGGCCTTGTCCAGGTTGGCGTTGTCGGGCCAGCTATTGAGCGGTGCGAACCGCTGCTGGCCCGCGCCCGCGCCGCCGCGTCCGTCGCTGATCCGGTAGGTGCCGGCGCTGTGCCACGCCATCCGGATGATGAACGGGCCGTAGTGGCCGAAATCGGCGGGCCACCAGGGCTGCGACGTCGTCAGCACCTCGGCGATGTCGCGCTTCACCGCCGCCAGGTCGAGGCCCTGGAACGCCGCCGCGTAGTCGAAGTCCGCGCCGAGCGGGTTCGCGACCGCCGGGTTCTTGGCGAGGATCTTCAGGTTGAGGCGCGTGGGCCACCACTCGCGGTTGCCGCCGCCCTGGGTGGGGTGCGGGGCGCGGTCGTGGGCGACGGGGCAGCCGCCCGCGTCCTGGTCCTTGGCGTCGGTGACGATGGCGTCGTGGTTCTCGGTCAAGGGGATTCCTCCCGGGCCAGGGGGTTCAACGGTTCGTCGTCGAATCGTCGGTGGCGGTGCAGGCGGGGCACAGGCCCCAGTAGGTGACCTCGGCCTCGTCGATCGCGAAGCCGTGGTCGGTGGACGCGGTCAGGCAGGGCGTATGGCCGACGGCGCAGTCGACGTCGGCGACGGCGCCGCACGACCGGCACACGACGTGGTGATGGTTGTCCCCGACGCGTCCCTCGAACCGGGCGGGGCTCCCGGCCGGTTCGATGCGGCGCACGAGCCCGGCGGCGGTCAGCGCGTGCAGTCCCTCGTAGACGGCCTGCACGGACACGTGACCGACGCGTTCCCGCACGCCCGACGCGATCGACTCCACGTCGAGGTGATCACCCACCCGGACGGTCTCCAGCAGCGCGACCCGCGCCGCCGTGACCCGCAACCCGACCGCACGCAACTCAGCGGCAACGCCAGGAGTCCGGGATGTCGTCATAACGAGCAACCTACCACCCTTAACCTGAACGATTCAAGACAACGAATGAATCCCGTTCACGCGTCGGTCCTGCTCACTGGCGCCGTCGGCGGGGAATCGGGGGTCCGCCGGCGTATCGGAAAGCGGCCACCCAGCGTTCGGTCCGGCTCAGGGGGCGACCGGGTGTTCGGGTGCGTCGAGCCAGATCGCCTGGCCCTCCGGCGTGACCGTGATCCCGTAGCGGTCCGGATCAGGACGTCCCGCCCTTTCCCATCGTTCCTCGGCCTTGTCCACGCACAAGGACGGGCCAGATGCGGTGTCGAGCGGCATGAAAGGCGCCGTCCCGACACAGCGGCCGGACGCCGTACCGTCCGGGTGGACGGTGAGGACGGCCAGCGGCCACTCCGGATGGATCGTGGGGGCGAGCGGGATGACGAGCAGGCCGCCCGGACGTGTCTGCTCGATCCAGGCGTAAGGGATGTCGTGCACCGACGCGGTGGCGATCACCCGCTCGTACGGCGAGCCGGGCGCGTACCCGCCCGCGCCGTCCCCGATCACCACGCGCACATCAGACCCCGACGCCTCAAGGGCCGTCCGCGCCCACCCGGCGGCCACCGCGTCCCGCTCGACGCTGACGACGCGCCCGGCCCCGGCGATCCGCGCCAGCACGGCGGCGTTGAACCCGGTTCCGGTACCGATCTCCAGCACCCGCATCCCCGCCCGCAACTCCAGCGCGTCGATCATCCGCGCCATGACGAAGGGAGCGCTACTGGAACTCGTCGACTCGATCCCCCTACCCGTCGCGGGATCGGCCACCCCTTCCGGAAGCGCTGGATCGGGCGCCACCCGCGTCACGATCGGCGCGTCCGCCGCCACCCGTTCCCGCCAACCCGCCGGATCGTCCACCCGCCGCAACGGCTCCAGCCATCCGGCCGCATTCCGCACGAAAATCTCGTCCGGAATGAATATCTCCCTCGCAACAGTGTCGATCACGCGCCGCGCGCTCACTGCTTCCCCGTCCCGTTGCACAGCGCGCACCGCCTCCACACGCGGTTTCCGTCGTCGGATTTCCAAGCACCGCCCTTACCGCTGCAAGAACCGCACTCCACTTCTTTCTTGTGCTTACCCACAACACCCCCCGCGTCGATGAGCCGTCCACGCACGAGACAGCACCGCCATCGGCACGAGAGTATGGGGAGATCGGATTGGCGGCTACGAAGTTTCCCGTTCCCTCAACGTTTCGTCGCGAATATCCTGGACCAGGTTCCGCATCGCCTCACCGGTGACGGCGATCTGCTCAAATCCGGCGAACTTCTGAAGATACAACTGTATGTCCTGGGGATCGCGTGTCGTGATCTCGGCATGGGGTATCTCGATGGTCACCAACCGCCGATCGAAGATCACGAACGCCGACGTGGGAGCGTCCGGTTTCGGCCCGCCCATAGGGAGCACGGAGAGCGAAACATTCGACAGGCGCGAGACCGAGATCAGGCGATCCAGCTGTTCGGCCATCATGACGGGAGGCAGCATCTCCCATCGAAGTACCGACTCGGTGATCAGAAAGCGAAACTCCCTGTCCTGGGCGCAGAGGGTGGCCTGGCGTTCGAGGCGCGCGGCGATGGAACCGGCTAGCACGTCCGGCGAGAGAGCGAAACGCTCCAGCATCCTGCGGATGTAGGCGCGCGTCTGGAGGAGGCCCGGTACGACGGATGGCTGAAAGAGGCGCAGCAGTCGTGTCCCTGCTTCGACGGCTCGGATTTCCTGCTGGTGCTTGTGGAATCCCAGCCGGCGGTACAACCGCCAGGCCGTCGCCTCGGTGACCGCAGCGCGGGCGGCGTTCAGGAACTCCATTCGGATCTCGTCCGGGACGTCGAGTACCTTGAGGATGAGGTCGACGTCTACGACGCTCGGCTGGACGCGGCCGTTCTCAATCTTGCTGAGTTTACTTTTGGACATGGAGGCGCCGCGGGCGACCGAGTTGGCCTGCCTGGCAGACGCCAACCTCAGCTCCCGAAGCGCCGGACCCAAGTCTAGCGAGTTCAGCCGTATCGCTCCCACCATGCGTCGAAGGGCTCGGCTTCGGCGACCGCGCGGTCTCGGTGGGTGCGATAGAGGCCGACGTTCTCCGCGATCTCGGCGCCTAGAAATTCGCCTGCCTCTGTGTACTCCATGACGATGGCCGTCTCGTCGTCGAAGAGCCAGAAGTCACTTACGCCCGCGAGAGGATTCGGGCGGTTGGTGACATCGAGGATGAAGAACTCCTCGCCCGCCTGCTGGTTGCGGCGATAACCCCAGGACAGCTCGTAGCGCAGGTAGTCCGAAAGCGGCCGCTGCACGATGTGAACCCGGAACATGCGCTTTCCCGCTCGGGTGATCTCGCGAACGGATGCCGCCCACGGTGCGTTGCGATGCGATTCCGGTTGTGGTTCACCGGCCAGGAACGCCTGGAGTGTCGCCTGCTCCCCGGGGATCGAGTACGCGTCGAGCGTCTCCAGGCGGAAGGCCGAACGTTGGAAACTGGAGAACAGCTCTTCGAACTTTTCCGTTGACACGTTCACCGTGCGAACGCCTCCAGGAGCGCCGGTGGAACGATGACGACGCTTTCACCTGCGGGCAGATCAAGCTGCGCCAGAAGCTCCGGGTCCGTCGCGGCGAAGCCCTGCACGGCCACGCGCCCGTCCTCCAGACGCCACAGGGTGGGGCATGTGCCGCCTTCGCACGTGCCGCCGATCTTGACAGCTCGCAATTTCCGCTCCCTCGCAAGCGTCGGGCTGACGAGCACCATGCTTGGGGAGAGGCTGGGAGAGCGTCAAGCGGGTGCGGTTTCGGGAACGAGAAACGGACCGGGTCGTCCGTTTCTTGGCTCTGTTCAGGTTCTGTGCCAGAAGTGCCAGGTTTCGTCGGGCGGGATTTCCCAGGACGGGTCGGGGGTCCAGTCGGGTTGCGGGGTCCAGCCGGGCTGGGGGTCGGGCCAGGTCGGTGGGGGGTTGAAGCGCCAGGTGGCGGCGGAGCCGGGGGCGATCTCGTCCAGGCGTTCCACCGCGAGGCGTTGCGTCTCGATGGCGCCGCGCCAGGCGTCGCGGCGGCGCTGGTCGGCGTCGGGGACGTGCCGGTGGAGGAACTCGGTGATCTCGGCGTCGATGGCCTGGAACTCCTGGAGCATGTCCGGGTGCCTGCGGACGAGCTGACGGTGCAGCTCCGGCAGCAGGGCGCGGTGCAGGCCCGCGAGGTGCTGAAGGCCGGTGATCTTGCGGACGAGGTGCGTCGTCGTGACGATCCGGCGTTCGTAGACGGCGCGCACCCGCAGCGTCACCACGGCGGCGCCGGTCCGCGCCTGCCGCCGGTCGCCCTCGGTCCCGGCCCCGGCGGCGGCGATGGCCGCCTGGACGTCCTCGATCGCCGCCAGCTCGCCGTGCAGGTGCTCGCACCACTGCGTGAGGCGGGTGTCGTCCCGGAGCGTGCCGAGGTAGTCCTCCTCGGCCTCGTCCCACGCCGCGTTGAGGCGTTCCCGCTCGTCGAGCACCTGGTCCACTGACATGACGTTCACCTGCCGGGCTCCCCTTTCCGGGTCAAATGCCGACGTCCCGGCGCGCGCTCGGCGGGCCGGGACGTTCGGTGCGGATCTCTCAGCGGCGGAAGAGGTTCAGCTTCTCTTCGCCGATCTTGGCGCGGAGCTCGGGGTTGTCGACGCCCTCGCCCTCCTTCGGCGTGCCGCACAGGACGGCGACCTTGCCGATGTGCTGGTTCGTCTGGACGGCGCGGGTCGCCTCGCCCGCCTGCTCCAGCGGGAACACCTTCGACAGCGTCGGGTGGATCATGCCGAGGGAGATCAGCCGGTTGAGCTGGACGGCCTCGTGGTAGTTGAAGCCGTGCGAACCGATGATCGACTTGAGGCGCATCCAGAGGAACCGGTTGTCGTACTGGTGCTTGTACCCGGTCGAGGACCCGCAGGTGACGATCTTGCCGCCGCGCTTGGCGACGTACACCGAGGCGCCGAACGTCTCCTGGCCCAGGTACTCGAACACGATGCCGGGGTCCTCGCCGGTCAGGCGGCGGATCGCCTCGCCCAGCATCCGGCCCGCCTTCGGGTGCCGCAGCCCCTGCTCGCCGAGGTCCAGTTCGGAGCGGTTGATGACGTGGTCGCAGCCCTGCGCGCGGACCAGCTCGGCCTTCTCCTCCGACGACACCACCGCGACCGGGATGCCGCCGCCGTTCTTCACGAGCTGCGTCGCGTACGACCCCAGACCGCCCGTCGCGCCCCAGATCAGGACGATGTCGCCCTGCTTCATCCGCGCCCCGTGCTGCCCGACGAGCATCCGGTACGCGGTCGCCGCGCACAGCGTGTTCGCCCCGGCCTCCTCCCACGTCAGGTGGGCGGGCTTGCGGATGAGCTGGTTCGCCTTGACGATGCAGTACTCGCCGAGCGACCCGAAGTTCGTCTCGAAGCCCCAGGCGAGCTGCGTCTCGCTCATCATGCCGTCGTCGTAGGAGCCGTGGTCCTCCTCGTCCACGTACGACGGGGAGATGACGACGCGGTCACCGACCTTCCACGACTTCACGCCCGCGCCGGTGCGCACGACGACGCCCGAGCCGTCCGAGCCGAGGATGTGGTACGGCAGGTCGTGCCGGGCGCCGTACCAGCCCTGGCGGCCGAACTTCTCCAGGAACGCGAACGTCGGCACCGGCTCGAAGATCGCCGACCAGACCGTGTTGAAGTTGATCGCCGCGGACATGACGGCGACGACGCACTCGTCCGGCGCCAGCTCCGGCATGTCGACCTCGCCGACGTGCAGGGAGCGGCGCACGTCCTTGTCGGTCTGCCCCTCGAAGATGCCGACCTCGTCCTTGCGCGTGAACGCGGCGCGGAACCGGCTGGGCAGGTCGATGTCCAGCAGTTCCTGCTCGCTCGCACCGGCCCGCGCGGCGTCGAGCAGGTCGTGGGACTGGGCCATTGGGTCTCCTCCGTGGAGAGCGGGTTGGGTGGGAAGGCCCGTTCAGCGGGCCGAGGTGACCGCGGGACGTCCGCCGGCCTCGTGCGCTGCCCCGGCTTCGAGCCGCCGCCGCAGGTCCGTGGCGAGCACGTCCACGCCGGGCGGGTCGAGCAGGTTCAGGTGGTGCACCCCGGGGATCGTGACGATCTCCAGGTCGGAACAGATCTCGCCGAAGCCGTTGGTGCCGTCGAGCACGTAGCGGGCGTCCTTGACCGACCACGGTGTCTCTTCGGGCGCGTAGTAGAGGATCACCCGGCCGTCGTAGCCGCCCGGCTCGTACGCCTCCAGGGACCGGGTGTCCTGGTGGGACGTGAGCTGGTGGGTCAGAGCCGCCGGGGGGATGTGGTCGACGAGCGGCGCGGCGCGTTCCATGACGATCGCGAACTGCGCCTCCTCGTCCAGACCGGACAGTTCGGCGGCGTCCAGGTCGACGGACAGGCCGTACGTCTCGTTGATGTAGTCGGCGAACGCGGCGAACCGGACGGCGAGCGTGGCGGACTCGTCGTCGACGGCGAGCGGCAGGCCCGCGTCGAACAGCGCGACGAACTCGACCTCGCGTCCGGCGGCGGTGAGCTGCCGGGCCGTCTCGTAGGCCAGCACGCCGCCGAACGACCAGCCGCCGAGCCGGAACGCGCCGTGCGGCTGCGCGTCGAGCAGCGCCGCGACGTACCGGGCGGCGCGTTCCTCGACGGACGGGGCGTCCTCGAACCGCTCCAGCCCGTACACCGGCTGGTCGGGGCCGAGCAGGTCGACGAGCTGCCGGTAGCAGGCCGTGGTGCCGCCCGCCGGGTGCGCGATGAAGATCGGGCGGGCCGAGCCGTGCGGGTGCAGCGGCCGGACGGTCTGCCGCGCGGCTTCCTCGTCGGCGGCGCGGATCGTCTCGGCGACGCCCTCGGCGGTCGGGACCGCGAACAGCTCCTCGGCGGTCGCGGCGGTGCCCATCTCGGCGTTGACGAGGGCGACGACGCGGGCGGCCTGGTGCTCCTGCCCGCCGAGGTCACCGAAGAAGTCGGCGGTGACGCTGACGCGGTCGAGCCCGAGGACGTCCTCGAAGAACCGGGCGGCGAGGCGTTCGGCGTCGTCGCGCGGCATGACGTATCCGGCCTCGGCGTTGGACGCGGCGCTCGGCGCGGGGGCCGCGCCGAAGCCGAGTTCGCCCGACGCCCACTCCTCGAACACGTTGACCGACGCGCCCTGGAGCAAGACGGCGGGCGGCACGGTGAGCCCGAGGTCGTGTTCGACGCCCGACTTGATGCGGACGGCGACGAGGGAGTCGAGCCCGAGGTCGGTGAGCGGGATCGCCGGGTCGAGCCGTTCGGGCTCGAAGCCCAGCACGGACGCGATCCGGTACCGGATCTGCGCGGCGACGGCGGCGCGGGCGGTGGCCGGGTCGAGGGCGCGCAGGGCGTCCACGCCGGGCCAGTCGGGGGCGGCGCCGTCCGGTCCGGCGGCGTCGGCGGCCGCGGTGAGCGCCGCGAAGTACGGCATCGCGCGGATCTCGGGGAACAGCGCGACGGCGGCGGCCGGGTCGAACCGCAGCACGCCGGTCTCGGCGCGGCCGGTCGCCAGCAGCGCTTCGAGCGCCTCGACGCCCTCGGCGGGGCTGAGCGGTTCGATGACGGTGACCTTGAGGTCGGCGGCGCCGCCGACCTGCGACCAGGTGCCCCAGTTGATCGTGGTGCCGGGGCGGCCGTGCGCGCGGCGGTCGGCCATGAGGGCGTCGAGCGCGGCGTTGGCGGCGGCGTAGGCGGCCTGGCCGGGCGAGCCGAGCAGCGCGGCGGCCGACGACTGGGTGACGAACCAGTCGAGGTCGGCGTCCCGGGTCGCCTCCGACAGCGCGCGCCCGCCGTGGACCTTGGCGGCCCAGACGCGGGTCACGTCGGCGGCGCCGAGTTCGGCGACGAGCCGGTCGTCGATGGCGCCCGCGCCGTGCAGGACGCCGCGCAGCACGGCGCCGTCGGCGTTCGCGGCGGCGACGAGCCGTTCGGCGGTGCCGGGCTCGGCGAGGTCTCCGAGGACGACGGCGACGTCCACGCCGTCCTCGCGCAGCCGGGTCAGGATCTTCTCGGCCTGTTGGCTCGGCCCGGACCGGCCGGACAGCACGATCCGTCCGGCGCCGCGCGCGGCGAGCAGCCGGGCGGTGACGAGGCCGATGCCGCCGTAGCCGCCGGTGACGATGTAGGAAGCGCCGCGTCGCACGAGCTTGCGCGGCTTGCCGTCGCCCAGCGCGGCCTGCGCGAGGCGGGCGACGCGGCGGACGCCGCCGCGCCAGGCGACCTCGCGGGCGTCGTCGCCGGCGCGCAGCTCGGCGGCCAGGTCGGCGGGGCGGTCCACGTCGACCAGGGTGGCGCGCTGGACCGTCCGCTCGAACGACAGGACGCGGGTCAGCGCGCGGACGGACGCCTGCTGGTGCAGGCCCGCCTCGCCCGGCAGGACGGGCAGCGCGGAGCGCGTCGCGACCCACAGGCGCGGGCCGTCCGGCAGCGCCACCGAGACGGTCGCGACGGTGAGCAGCAGTTCCTCGTCGACGAGCGACGCGGGCGGGACGACGAGTACTCCGACGGTCTCGGCGGCTCCGGAGAGCGCTGCCGAGAGGTCGTCAGCGCCCTGCGCGCCGGGGTTGGCGGCGGCCGCGACGGTCGCGGGAGTTATCCACAGGTTCGGATCGGGTTCGCCGGGGGTGGACGGGGCGGGTGAGGCTGTGGTCGTCGGCAGGGAGCGAAGGAGGACGGTATGGCCAGCGGATTCGAGCAGCGCGGCCGTCTCGCGGGCGAGGGCGTCGTCGTCCTCTGCGAGCACGAGCCAGGTGCCCGGCGCGTCGGAGGTGTCGGGGAGGTCGGTCGCGTCCCAGACCAGTTCGACCAGTTTGTCCGTCAGCGGCACCGGGACGTCGGCGCGTTCGACGCGTCGGAGCACGATCCCGGTGGCCTCGGCCAGGGCCTCGCCGTCCGGGCCGTCGATGCGCAGGGCGCCGACGACGTCGCCGTCCTCCCGGGTGACGGCCACGCGGACGTGCCCGCCCCGGTGCGTCGGGCCGAAGGCGCGCAGGCGCCCGATCGTCTCGGCCTGCCAGACCCCGTTCCCCGCGCCGTCCCCCGCGACGGAGGCGGCCTCGCCCGCCAGCACGGCGAGCGCGCGGTCCAGCACCTCGGGGTGCACGCGGTAGTGGCGGCTGCCCCGATCGGCGCCCGCCACCTCGGTGACCGGGCCGGAGACCTGCGCGGGCTCGCCCGCGTCGGGGCCGACGTCCGCGCTGACCAGGCGGCTCCACGTCCCGGCGGGGGTGCGGGTGTGGATCTCGACGCGGTGCTCGGCCTCGTCGAACGTCGTCGTGACGACCGTCGACTCCTCCAGCGCGAGCGGCCGCTCGATCCACAGGCTGTTGACGCGCAGCGCGTCGGTGCCGAGCACCTCGGCCCCGGCGGCCAGCGCCATCTCGGCGAACGCGGCGGCGGGCAGCACCGGCAGGCCGTGCACGGCCGCCCCGGCGGTCCACGGCAGCGCGGCGGTGCCGACGTCGGCGCGCCAGGCGTGCCGGTCCTCGCCGGGCAGCTCGACGTGCGCGCCGAGCAGCGGGTGCTCGTCGCGTCCGCCGCGCCGCGCCCGCGCGGAGTGGTCCACCCAGTGCCGCTCGTGCCGCCACGGCGCGGACGGCACGTCGATCACGGCCCCGCCGGAGGGCCCGGCGGTCACGAGCCCGTGCGCGGCGAGCGCCGCGAGCTGGGCGTGGAAGGTGAGCGCGTCGTCGGTCTCCTGGCCCTTGGGGGCCCGCTTGAGCGTATGGGTGACCAGCGCGCCGGCCCCGTCCAGCGTCTCGCCCACCGCGTGCGCGAGGATCGGGTGCGCGTTGACCTCGACGAACGTGCGGTGGCCGTCCTCGGCGGCGGCGGCGATCGCGTCCGTCAGCCGGACGGGGTTGCGCAGGTTCGCGGCCCAGTAGGCGGCGTTGAGGCGGGCGTCGTCACCGAGCGCGCGCGGGTCGTCCAGCGCGGTCGTGTAGAGGCGGATGCCCTCGGCCAGGGGGGTTCCCGGGTCGGCGCCGATCTCGGCCAGCTCGGCGCGCAGGTCGTCCAGCAGCGGGTCCACCTGCGGCGAGTGCCCGGCGCCCTCGGCCTGCACCCGGCGGGCGAGGCGGCCCTCGGCCTCGGCCCGCTCCAGGATCGTCGCGATCTGGTCGGCGTCGCCGGTGACCACGGTCTGGCGCGGCGAGGAGTGCACGGCCGCGTGCACGTCCGGCAGGTCCGCGGCGAGCCGCGCCACGTCGCGGGCGGACGCGCCGAGCACGGCCATCGCGCCGCCGCCGACCAGCGAGGTCAGCAGTTTCGAGCGGCGGCAGATGATCCGCACGCCGTCACCGAGCGAGATCTTCCCGGCGACGACCGCCGCCGCGACCTCGCCCATCGAGTGCCCCACCACGGCGGCGGGCACCACCCCGTACGTCTGCCACATGCGGGCCAGGCCGATCTGCACGGCGAACAGCACCGGCATGATCTGCGCCGGGCCGCCCTCCAGCTTCTCGCCCGACTCCAGCAGCGACCACAGCTCGGGGCCGCCCTCCTCGGCGAACAGGCCGTCCAGGTCGTCGATCGCCTCGGCGAACGCCGGTTCCTCCTCCAGCAGGGCCTTGGCCATGCCGGGGCGCTGCGAGCCGTAGCCGGAGAACACCCAGACGGGCCGTCCCGGCGCACCGAGCGCGGTGCCGGTGACGACGCCCGGGTGCGGGCGGCCCTCGGCCAGCGCCGTCAGGCCGTCGCGCAGGCCCGCGTGGTCGCGGGCGGCGACGGCGGCGCGGGCCCGGCCGCGTCCGGTGCGGCCGTGCAGCGTGCGGGCCAGGTCGCCCAGGTCCACGTCGTCCGACAGCCACGCGGCGAGCACGCTCGCGTGGTCGCGGACGCGGTCGGCGGCGGTGTCCGAGAGGGCGAACGTCCGCACCTCGGCCGGCTCGCGGGCGACCTCGACGGCCGGGGCCGCCTCCAGCAGCACGTGCGCGTTCGTCCCGCCGAACCCGAACCCGGAGACGCCCGCGCGCGGCGGGTGGTTCCGGTCCGGCCACGGCGTCTCGTCGGCCACGACCGACAGCCGCAGGTCCTCGAACGGGATGTGCGGGTTGGGCTCCTTGTAGTGCACGCTCGGCGGGATCGTCCGGTGGTAGAGCGCCAGCACGGCCTTGATCAGGCCCGCGATGCCCGCCGCCGACTCCATGTGCCCGAGGTTCGACTTGGCCGAGCCGAGCAGCAGGGGCTCGCTCACGGCGCGTCCGGCGCCCAGCACCTCGCCGATCGCCTTGGCCTCGATCGGGTCGCCGAGGAACGTCCCGGTGCCGTGCGCCTCGACGTAGTCGACCTCGCGGGTGTCGATCCCGGCGCCCGCGTAGACGTCGCGCAGCAGCGCCCGCTGCGCGTCGGAGTTCGGGGCGACCAGCCCGTTGGAGCGTCCGTCGGAGTTCACGCCCGAGCCGCGCACCAGCGCCAGCACCCGGTCGCCGTCGCGCACCGCGTCCGACAGCCGCTTCAGGACGACGGCGCCGCAGCCCTCGGCGCGCACCATGCCGTCGGCGGAGGCGTCGAACGCCTTGCAGTGCCCGTCCGGCGAGGTGCCGCCCGCCATGTCGAACGTCATCGTGACCGTGGGCGACAGCAGCAGGTTCACCCCGCCCGCCAGCGCCACGTCCGCCTCGCCGTTGCGCAGCGCCCGCACCGCCAGGTGCGTGCTGACCAGCGACGACGAGCACGCCGTGTCCACGATCATGCTGGGGCCGCGCAGGTCGAGCAGGTACGACAGGCGGTTCGCGATGATGCTCAGCGCCGCGCCCGTCGCCGTGAACGGCTCCAGCCCGGCCAGGTCGCTCGCGGTGAACGCCGCGTACTCCGGCGCCGAGACGCCCACGAACACGCCGGTGCGGCTGCCGCGCAGCGACGCCGGGCCGATCCCGGCGTGCTCGAACGCCTCCCAGGCCACCTCCAGCACCAGCCGCTGCTGCGGGTCCATCACGGCGGCCTCGCGCGGCGTGATGCCGAAGAACTGGGCGTCGAAGCCGGCGATGTCGTCCAGGAAGCCGCCCTTGCGGGTCGTCCGGTCGAGCAGGTCACCGACCTCGGGCGAGCCGTCGTCGAAGGGGTCCCAGCGCCCGTCGGGCACCTCGCGGATCGCGTCGCCGCGCCCGGTCAGGAACCGCCAGTACTCCTCCGGGCCGGACAGGTCGCGGTCCCCGCCGGGGAAGCGGCAGCCGACGCCGACGACGGCGATCGGCTCGTCGTCCACCGGGCGGACGGGGGACGTCACCGTCTCGGCGTTGGCCGGGGCGGCGGTGCGCAGGTCGGCGCCGGTGGCCAGCGCGACCGACAGCCGGTTGATCGTGGGGTGCTCCCAGACGAGCGTCGCGGGCAGCGAGCGGCCGAGCATCTGCTCCAGGTCGCCGGCGATGGCCACGGCGTCACGGGACGCCAGGCCGAACTCCTCAAGGGGACGGTCGGGATCGACGTCCGTGGCGTTGATCCGGGAGCGACGCGCGATCTGTTCGACCAGATACCGACGTATCGAATCCTCGCTGATCCGCGTCTCGTCCTGCGCGGCTCCGGAACGATCAGTGCTGCTCTGCATGCGCGGGGGTCCCCCAATGAAGCCGGGATCGTTCGACGAAGCGGAGCGTCCACGATGTCCCACTACGGCCGCATCTCGATGCGCACCTGGACCACTTTTCTCCCAGATGACTTGTCACGACGATGACAAGACTCACTGGTAACCAATGTGGCCTGATGGGATAGTTGAGACCCCCCGGAGCAAAGCCCGGGTAGCGTGACGAGACGCGAACGAATCGTAACAAACTCCACCGACGAATCTAGGGGGAAGCGGCAGGAGCCTCCCGCTCTCGTGGGGCCCGCCGCGCAGCAACCGTGACCCGGGGCCGATACCGCTGGGCACTGGCCGTCGTCGCCGTGTCCGCCTTCATGATCACCATGGACAACACGGTGGTCGTGACCGCCCTGCCCACGATCGCCCGCGACCTGGACATGTCCAAGTCCGCGCTCGACTGGGTCGCCACCGGCTACATCCTGATGTTCTCGTGCCTGATGATCGCCGGTGGGCGGCTCACCGACATCTACGGCTGCCGCGTCATCTTCATGACCGGCATGGCGATCTTCACGGTCTCCTCGGCCGTCTGCGGCCTCGCCGACGACGCCGCCGTCCTCATCACCGGGCGCATCGTCCAGGGCGCGGGCGCGGCCCTCGCCCTGCCCGCCACGCAGGTCGTCATCACCGTCGGACGCACCGACAAGCAACGCTCGGTCGGCACCATCGCCTGGGTCAGCGCCGCAGGCGGCGCGACCGCCCTCGGCCCCGCGATCGGCGGGTTCATCGCCCAGCACTGGCACTGGGGCTGGATCTTCCTGATCAACATCATCCCCGGCATCCTCGTCATCATGCTGGGCTCGGTCGTGCTGACCAGCAAGGGCGAGAACAAGCACGCCCGGATCGACCTGCCCGGCGTGATGATCTCCGCGACGATGCTGTTCGCCCTCATCTACGGCCTGGAGACCGGCCGCCACCACGGCTGGACCGACCCCGCCGTCCTCGGCGTCTTCGCGCTCGCCGGAATCGCGCTGCTGTGCTTCATCGTCGTCGAGCGCTGGGCGCCCGACCCGATGGTCAACCTGGCGTTCTTCCGCAACCGCGTGTTCGTCGGCGGGCTGCTGTCGCAGATGCTGTGGGGCATCGGCTTCAACGGCATGATCTTTTACGCGGCGACGTTCCTCCAGCGATTCCTCGGCTTCTCGCCGCCCAAATCCGGGCTCGTCATGCTGCCGTCCGCGATCGTCGTCATGGCCATGACGCCCGTCGCGTTCTGGATCGCGATGAAGCTCGGCCCGCGCCTCGCCATCGGCGGCGGCATGACGATGATGGCCGCCGGCATGGTCCTGTTCTCCACGATCCAGCGCGACGACGACTTCGCCGACCTCATGCCCGGCGTCCTCATCGTCGGCCTCGGCTCGGCCATGTGCATGCCGCTCGTCATGTACGTGCTCAAGTCCGTCCCCGAGGACAAGGCGGGCGTCGCCAGCGGCATCCTCAACGTCATCCGCGAGGCGTCCGGCGCCTTCGGCATCGCCATCCTCGGCCTGCTCATCCACGACATCCCCAAGGTCGGGGCCCCCGCCCCCGAGCTGGAGGAGTTCCGGCACGGCACGGCGTCCGGCCTCATCCTCGGCGCGGCGCTCGTCCTCGTCGGCGGCGTCATCGCGGGGCTGACGCTGCCGTCCCGGCGCGGCTGGATGGGGCCCAAGCACACCAAACGACGCGTTCCCATCCCGATTCCGGGCGCGGCCGGGGCGGCGATCGAGCCGGTGCCGACGCTCCAGCCGGTGCCCGCCGCCCGTCCCGAACCCGACTCCGCCATCGCCGGCGGCCACCGCCCCGGCACCGGACCCGACACCCCGCGCCCCTCGGCCGAGCCCGCCGCCCCGCACCCCGGAATCGAGCCCGCCGCCCCGCACCCCGGCATCGGACCCACCGCCCCGCGCCCCTCGGCCGCGCCCGCCGCCCCGCACCCCGGAATCGAGCCCGCCGCCCCGCACCCCGGGATCGAGCCCGCCGCCCCGCGCCCGATTCCCGACCCGGCCGCCCCGCGCCCCGGGGCCGAGCCCGCGCCGGTCGCCGCGCGGCGTCCGGCCCCCGAGCCGTGGCCCGAGCCGGACGCCGACGACCCCCTGGCCGCCGAACGCGCCGCCGCCGAGCACCAGTCCGCCGTGCGGCGTCGTGTCCTCGCCGCCCCCCACTACGAGCCGGCCGCGTCCCCCCGCGCGACCCCGCTCGACGGCATCCCCACCGGAGCGCCGCACCGCGCCCACTGGTGGGAGAACGGCGAGCGGCGCTGGCCCCCGCCGCCGCCCGAGGGGTTCTACGACCCCTACGTCCCCGAGGACGCCCCCCGCTCCTCCCGCTCCCGCGACGACGACCGCCCCGACGTCTGGTGGAACACCGAGGAGACCCCGTGACCGCCCGCCTTTCCACCGGGCGTGAGATTCAGGAGGCGCCGTGAGCCGCACCGTCGTGATCCTGGCCGCCGGGTCGCGCGGCGACATCCAGCCGTGCGTGGCGCTGGGGAAGGCGCTGCGCGAGCGGGGCGACACCGTGCGGCTCGTCGCGAGTGCCCGGTACGCGGGGCTCGCCGAGGCGGCGGGGCTGGAACTGGCGCCGCTGACGGCCGACCCCACCGAGATCCTCAACTCGGACGCCGGGCAGGAACTGCTGGCCGGCGGCCGCAACCCGGTGACGTTCCTCGGCGGCTTCCGGCGCATCCTCGGCCCGCTCGCCGAACGGCTCCTGGGCGAGTGCCTCGACGCGTGCAAGGGCGCCGACCTCGTCCTCGGCCCGACGCTCGCGCTGCTCCCCGGCCACCTGGCCGAGCACCTGAACGTCCCGTGGGCACTGATCCACTTCCAGCCGTCCCAGCCGACCGGCGCGTTCCCGCACCCGTTCACGCCGCAGGCGCGGATGCTCGGCGCGCGCGCGAACCGCGCGTCGTTCGCCGCCGTCGACCAGATCGCCTGGCAGCTCGCGCGCCCGTTCATCAACCCGTGGCGCCGCGACGTCCTGAACCTCGCGCCGCTGCCGCTGCGCGGGCCGATGCGGGCCGTCCGCGCGGACGGCGTGCCGGTCCTGGCGTGCTTCAGCGAGACGGTCGTCCCCCGGCCCCCGGACTGGCCGCCGAACGTCCACCTGACCGGCTACTGGACGCTGGACGAACCCGGCTACACGCCCTCGCCCGACCTCGCGGCCTTTCTGGAGGCCGGTCCGCCGCCGGTCTACGTCGGCTTCGGCAGCATGATCCCGAAGGACCCCGGGCTGACCGACCTCACCGTCCGCGCCGCCCTGCGCGTCGCGGGCCTGCGCGGCATCGTCCAAGGCGACCCGGCCACGTCCGACGACGACATCCTCGCCGTCAACGACGTCCCCCACACATGGCTCTTCCCCCGCACGGCCGCCGTCGTCCACCACGGCGGCGCGGGCACGACGGCAGCCGGGCTCCGCGCCGGCGTCCCGTCCGTGGTCGTGCCGTTCTTCGGCGACCAGCCCTACTGGGCCGAACGCGTCAACGCCCTGGGCGCGGGCACCGCGCCGCTCCCGTTCCGGTCCCTGACGGTCCCGGCCCTGGCCGCCCGCCTCCGCACCGCCACCACCGACCCGGCCCTCACCACCCGCGCCGCCACCCTCGGCACCCGCCTACGCACCGAGAACGGCACAGCCCAAGCCGCCGCTCTCCTGGACACCCTCACCTGACCCCACACGCCCTCCGGCACCCACGCACGAAGAACAGCACCACCCACGCCGCGCCCCTCCGCGACACCACGCGTGACCGCCCGCACCGCCTCCCCCGGCACCCGCCCACGCACCGAGACGGCACCGCGCCGCGCCCCCTCGACACCCACGCGTGACCACCCGCACCACGACCCTCGGCACCCGCCCACGCACGGAGAACCGCGCCGCCCACGTCGCATCGCTCCTCGGCACCCACCCCTGGCCGCCCGCACCACGACCCTCGGCGCCCGCCCAAGCGCGAGAACGGCGCCGCGTGCCTCCTCAACACCCACGCGTGACCGCCCGTACCACGACCCTCGGCACCCGTCCGCGCACCGAGAACGGCGCCGAGCCGCGCCCTCCTCGACGCTCATTTGACCGCCTGCGCCGCGTTCGTCGGCGCTCCGTCCGCGCACGGGGAACGGCGCCGCGCCCCTCTGCGGCGCCACGCGTGACCGCCCGCACCACGACCCTCGGCACCCGTCTGCGCACCGAGAACGGCGCCGCGCCCCTCCGCGGCGTCCTCATTGGCCGCCTGCGCCGCCTCCCTCGGTGCCCGTCTGCGTGCGGAGAACGGTGGTGCCCACGTCGCATCGGTTCTTGGCGTCCGCGCTTGGCCGCACGCGCTGTGGTTCTTGGTGCCCGCGCACGTGCGGGTGGGGCGGGTTTCTTCTCGGCGCTCTTGCTCGGCCGTCTGTGGCGTGTGCCTTGGTGCGCGTCCGTGGGTGGAGGGTGGCGTCGTTCGTGGGGTGTTCTTCTCGGCTGGTCGTGTGGTGGCGTTCTGCTGGGGGTGTCGGTGGCGTGGGAAGGTTGCTCCGCGAGCGGTCGCGGAGAGCGACGGTGCGAACGATCTTCGCGGGGAAGGAAGGACGCGAAGCTGAACGTGGAGGTGTCGGCGGGTGCGTAAGCGGTTGGCGTTGGCCGAGGTGCTGGCCGAGGCGGAGGCGGCCTCGCCGGTCGAGTCCCTGGACGTGGTCGCCCGCCACCTGCGCGACCGGTTCGGCGCGCGGTCCGTGTCGTTCCTGTTCGTCGACGTCGTCGAACTCCAGATGGTGCGGGTCACCGAGGAGTCGCAGTCCCGCGCCGGACGCGAGGACGACAAGGTCCACCTGCCCGGCAGCGTCTACGAACAGGTGCTGCGCGGCCAGCGGCTGGTCCTGGCCGCGGGCGGCGAGACGACGCAGCGCGTCCTGGCGCCGGTCACCAACCGGGGCGACATCATCGGCGTGCTCGAACTGTTCCTGCCCGAGGTCACCGAGGAGATCCTGGACCGCGTCCGGGAGGCCGCGCACGCGCTCGCCTACATCCTCGTCACCGACGGCCGCTTCACCGACCTGTACCTGTGGGGGCAGCGCACCGTCCCGGTGACGCTCGCCGCCGAGATCCAGCGGCAGCTCCTCCCGTCGGCGTCGTGCTGCCAGGCGCCGGAGTTCACGCTCGCGGCGGCGCTGGTGCCCGCCGCCGAGACCGCCGGAGACACCTACGACTTCGCCCTCGACCACGACACGCTGCACCTGTCCGTCACGGACGCGATGGGCCACGACACCGAGGCGGCCCTGCTCGCGACCCTGCTCGTCAACGCGTCCCGCGGCGCCCGCCGCGCGGGCACGACCCTGGCCGAGCAGGCCCGCCGGACGCACCGGGCGATCGTCGACCACCGTCCCGACAGCATGGCCACCGGCCAGCTCCTGCGCATCGCGCTGGACGGCAGCGGCGCCGAGGTCGTCAACGCGGGCCACCCGCAGCCGCTGCGCCTCCGCGACGGCGAGGCCGCCGAGATCCCGCTCGACGCGAACGTCCCGTTCGGCGTCCCGGTCCCCGATTCCTACCGCGTCCAGCGCCTGGACCTGCGTCCCGGCGACCGTATCGTCCTCTACACCGACGGCATGCAGGAACGTCAGGCCAGGATCGTCGACCTGCCCGCCCTGCTGAAGGCCACCGCCGAGGACCACCCCCGCGAGGTGGTCCGCACCCTGACGGCCGCGGTGAACCAGACCGGCCGGGGCCGCCTGGCCGACGACGCCACCGTCCTCTGCCTCGACTGGCACGGCCCGCACGGACACCGCTGAGAGCACGGCCGACCGTCCTGGTTCTCCCTGAAAGCGCGCCTTGGGCTATAGTCGGTTTCTGATAACAGGAGGCGACCAATGACCCGGAAGATCAAGAATCCGCTGGCGCTCGCGGTGCTGGGATTGCTGGTGGAGAGACCGATGCACCCGTACGAGATGGGGGCGGTGCTACGGGAGCGGGGCACCGGCGTGAAGACGAACCGGGGCTCGCTGTACGACGTCGTCGACGCACTGGAGGACGCCGGGTGGGTCGTCGTACGCGAGACGTCGCGGGAGGGGAAGCGGCCCGCGCGGACCGTCTACGGGCTCACCGACGAGGGACGCGACGCGTTCACGCGGTGGCTGGACGAGCTGATCCGGGAGCCGCGCGAGGAGTACCCGGTGTTCCTCACGGCCGTGGCCTACCTCGGCGCGCTCGGACCGGACGGGGCGCGGGCGGCGCTCGCCGCGCGGGCCGGACGGGTGCGGGCGGCGCTCGGCGAGCTGGAGGCGGCGACGGCGCGGGCCGGGATGCCGCGGTTGCACGTGATCGAGGCGGAGTACGCGGCGGCGGTGCGGCGGGCGGAGCTGGAGTGGGTCGAGCGGACCGTCGCCGAGATCGACGCGGGCACCCTGACCTGGCCGGACACGGAGGCGTGATGGAGTACGGCATCTACCCCGGGTCGATCACCGGGGACGACCGGGGCGGCCTCGCGT
This sequence comes from Actinomadura flavalba DSM 45200, assembly GCF_000374305.1. GTDB lineage: Bacteria > Actinomycetota > Actinomycetes > Streptosporangiales > Streptosporangiaceae > Spirillospora > Spirillospora flavalba. Next base: position 1,181,309 of record NZ_KB894093.1, read on the forward strand.
CCGGCCCGCCCGACGACCCGGACGCGATCCTCGCGGCCCTGCGGGACCTCGCGGGCGGCCGGCCCTTCCTCGTGCGCGGCTACACCGCGTTCACCGATCCGGGCCGGGACGCCACCGAGACGCCCCGGGACGTCGCCCGGTACGCCGGGGAGGGACGGCGGCTCGACCTCGTCGCGCAGTACCAGTCGGACTCGGGCGACGTACCGGGCTACCTGGCGTTCCTGCGGGGCCTGCTCCGGCGGCACGGGCCGTCGATCGCGACGCTCCAGGTCACCGAGGAGCCGAACATGACGGACGTCGCCACGCTCGACGGCGCCTACCCGAACGTGCGCCGGGCGCTGGTGGAGGGCGTCGTCGCGGCCCGCGCCGAGGCGGACCGGCTCGGCCTGCCCGACCTGCGCGTCGGATTCAACACGACGCCGCTGCTCGGCCCGTCCGCCGGTTTCCTGGACGACATCACGACGCTCGGCGGCCCGGACCTCCTCGCCGCGCTCGACTACGTCGGCCTCGACTTCTTCCCGGACGTGTTCTTCCCGCAGCCCGACGTCCCCGCCGCGACGGCGGGCCTGCTCGCCCTGCACCGCGACCTGATGACGCGGGCGGGCATCGGCCCGGACGTCCCGATCCACATCACCGAGCACGGCTGGCCCACCGGCCCGGACCGCGACCCGGCCCGCCAGGCGCGAGTGCTGCACGACGTCCTGACGACGCTCGACGGCGCGGCCGCCACCCTCAACATCGCGGCCTACCTGCACTTCTCCCTCCGCGACGCCGACTCCTCCGACCCGGGCCTCTTCCACCGCTTCGGCCTCATGACCGACGACCACACCCCGAAACCCGCCTACACCACCTACCGCACCGCCATCGCGTCGTCCTGACCGGTCGCGGCGGACGGGTCAGTCCTCGTCGACGGTCTCCTCGACCTCGCGCCAGGACCAGCCCGCGCCGTCGGGGTTGGGGTGGATCTCGCGACGCGTGCGGGTGACCTTGCGCGGCGCCGGTCGCTGGGGTTCGCCCTCGGCCCAGGGCTCCCAGCGGCCGTCGTCCGGGGACGGCGGGGGGCTCGGCGGAGCGGGCAGCGGGACCGGGGCCGGGGTCACGGTCGTGGACGTGCCGGGGCTGAACGTGATCGGGATGTGCGGAGCCTCCGGGGGCACCGAGGAGGCGTAGGCGGGCCGGGGGTCGGGAGCCGGGTCGGGTCTGACCGGGCGGCCCGACTCGTCCGTCCAGCGGACGGCGATCGAGTACGGCTGCTCCTCCGGGAGCGGCGGCGGCTTGACCGCCGGGCCGGACGCGTCGCTGACCTCGCCCAGGTCGAGCACCTTGTGCAGCCCCGCCAGCGGTTTGGGCAGCCACCAGTTCGCCGCGCCGAGGAACCGCATCGTCGCCGGGACGAGCAGCGACCGCACCAGCGCCGCGTCGATGACGATCGCGACGAACATGCCGACGCCGATCAGCTTCACGACCGTCAGGCTCGCCCCCGCGAACGCCGCGATGACGATGAGGAACAGCAGTGCCGCGCTGGTGATGATGCCGCCGGTGTACTGCATGCCGCGCGCGACCGCCTCGCGGTTGTCGTGCGTGCGGTCCCACTCCTCGCGGATGCGGCTGAGCAGGAAGACCTCGTAGTCCATGGAGAGGCCGAACACGACGGCGAGGATGAGGATCATCGACGTCGCCTCGACGGCGCCCGTCGGCGTGAAGCCGAGCACCCCCGCCAGGTGCCCGTACTGGAAGCCCCAGACGATCACGCCGAACGACGCCCCGATCGACAGGACGTTCATCAGGATCGCCTTGATCGGCAGCAGGATCGACCCGAACGCCATGAACAGCAGCAGGAACGTCGAGACGCACACCAGGATCGCCATCTTGGGCAGCGCCTTGACGAGGCTGTCGTTCTGGTCGAGCTGCGCCGCCGTGGAGCCGCCGACGTCGAGGTGCATCGGGAAGCCGTCCTTGGTCAGCTCCATCTTCTTGATCTCGCGGACCAGCGTGACGGCCTCGGGCTCCATCGGCTTGTGCTCGTGGAACACCGAGATGCGGACACCGCCGTAGTCGCCGTTCCAGCCGCTCAGCGCGGCCTCGGTGACGCCCGGCAGCCCGGCGAGGCGGGCGCGGAAGTCCTCGATGTACTTGGGGACGACCTCGTCCTCGCGGACGGGCCGGAAGTCGCGCGGGAACAGGTCGCCGGAGATGACGACGTCGATGGGCTCGGTGGAGCGGCTGGGGAACTCGCGTTCGATCGTCTCCACGACCTGCCGGGTCGGGCTGTCCTTGGGCAGGATGCGGACGTCGACCTGGCCGAACTGCACGTTCAGGAACGGGCCGGACAGCACGGCGAGGACGGCCAGCACCAGCGCGAAGTACGGCAGCGGGAACCGCATGACGTTGAGGCCGAGCCGGTACCAGAAGCGCCGGTCGTCGTCCTTCTCGCGGGCGCGGCGCCGCCACGGCATCTGCCCGAACTCGATGCCCCGGCCGAGGCACGCGATGAGCGTCGGCAGCAGGACGACGGCGCCGAACACGGCGACGAGGACGGTCGCGATTCCGGCGAGGCCGATCGTGCGCAGGAACATCTGCGGGAAGACGAGCAGTCCCGCGAGCGCGGCGGAGACGGTGATGCCCGAGACGATGATCGTCCGCCCGGCGGTCACCATCGTGCGGGCCAGCGCGGCCTGCCGCACCGGGTCGGCCATCCGCCGGTACGCCTTGCGTTTCTCGCGGCGGCCCTTGCGGGTGGGGTCGATCTTCCACGGTTTGCCCGGTGGCAGCCCGCGTTCGTCGAGCCCGCGTTTCAGTTCCTCGCGGAACCGGCTGATGATGAAGAGCGAATAGTCGATCGTGAGACCGACGCCCATCATCGTCACGACTTCGAGCGCCATCGAGTTGACGTCGGCGACGTAGGTGATGGCGTGCAGCAGCGCGAAGCCGCCGACGATCGCGAAGATGGCGATGAACGGCGGCAGCAGCGACGCGCCGAGCGCCCCGAACAGCAGCAGAAGCAGGATGAGCAGCGGCAGCGCCGTGATCAGCTCGGCGCGGACGATGTCGGTGACGACCCGTTCACCGAACTCGGTGCCGAGCGGGAACGCGCCGCCGAGCTGGGTCGTCAGGTCCGGGGCGGCCAGCCGTTCCTTGATCCAGAGATAGTTCTCGCCCTTGGCCTTGTCGTCGTCGCCCGCGACCTTGATCGAGACGATCGTGGCGTGCTGGTCCTTGGAGGCGAACTTGGGCGCCGTCTTGGCGTCGAACGACCAGTACGACGCGACCTCGGCCACCCGGTCCTTGGGCAGCCGCGCCACCGTCGTGACGACGTCGCGCATGTAGGTGGGGTCGTCGACGGTGCGGGTGTCGCTGCGGTACAGGACGAGCAGGTCGGGGTTGGTGCTGCCGAAGTACTCGTTGCCGAGCTTGGCGACGAGCGTCGAGGACGCCTTCGGGTCCTCGAAGCCGCCGTTCTTGAACTTCGCGAGGACGCCGACGCCCCAGGCCCCCGCCCCGGCCGTGAGGAGGAGGATCAGCAGCAGGCTCCACCACCGTCGCCGGTGGATGAGCCGTCCCAGCCCCGCAAGCATGTTCCTCCTGTGTCCCGGCCGCCGTTGGGTGCGACGCTAGCCGCGCGACGCCAGCCGCGCCGCCGTCGTCGGGAGCCCGCCGTCAAGGTACCGCTGCCGCGTCGCCGCACGAGCGATCTTGCCACTGGAGGTGCGGGAGATCCCGCCCGGCTCGATCAGCACGAAGTCGTGCACGGCCATCTCGTGCTCGACGTTGACGGCGCCGCGCACGGCGGCCTCGACCTCGTCCAGGTCCAGGCGGCCGAGCGGGACGCGCCGGTTCCGTTCGGCGACGACGACGAGCCGTTCGGTCTCGCCGCCGTCCACCGCGAACGCGGCGACGAAGTCGGGGCGGACGGCCTCGTGCGCCTCCTGCGTCGTGCCCTCGATGTCCTGCGGGTAGTGGTTGCGTCCGTCCACGATGATCAGGTCCTTGATGCGGCCCGTGACGTAAAGCTCGCCGTCGTGGACGACGCCGTAGTCGCCGGTCTTCATCCAGCGCTCGGCGGGCAGGTCGCCGGGTTCGGCCAGGACGCCGCCGAACGTGTCCTGGCTGCGCTCGGAGTTGCGCCAGTAGCCGGGGGCCGTGTTGGGGCCGTGCACCCAGATCTCGCCGACGCGCCCGTCGGGGCGCTCCAGCCGCGTCTCCGGGTCGACGATCGCGACGTACTGGCCGCACGGCTTGCCGCACGAGACGAGCGCGGTGGCACGGTCCGCGTCGGCGGCGCAGACGCGCAGCTCACCGGCGGTGAGGGCGTCGCGCTCGACGTGCAGGACGCGCGGCGGGGCGTCCTCGGCGGCGGCGGCGACGAACACGGTCGCCTCCGCGAGGCCGTAGCCGGGAGCCTGCGCGCCGGGGTTCAGGCCCGCCGGGGCGAGCGCGTCCGCGAAGGACGTCAGCGTGGACGGCCGGATCGGCTCGGCGCCGTTCAGGCAGGTGGTGAGGCCGCTGAGGTCGAGGTCGGCGATCTTCTCCGGGGTGGCGGACGACGCGACGTACTCGTAGGCGAAGTTCGGCCCGGCCGTGTAGACGTTCTTGCCGGGGCGTTCCGCGATGAGCCGCATCCAGCGCATCGGGTTCATGATGAACGACAGCGGGTCGGTGTAGATCGCGTGGTCGCCGTTGACGGTCGGCAGCGCCAGCACCGAGATGAGGCCCATGTCGTGGAAGAGCGGGAGCCAGCTCACCAGCTCGGGGTTGGGCCGCTCGGGCGCCCAGCCGGACCAGAGCTGCACGCCGTTCGCCGTCACGTTCCCGTGCGTGATCTCCACACCGGCCGGGCGGCGGGTGGACCCCGACGTGTACTGGAGGTAGGCGAGGTCGTCGAAGCCGATGGGCTCGTCGCGCCACTGGTCCGCGAGGGACTCGTCCACCTCCTCGGCGAAGACGATCTCGCGGGGCTGCGGGACGTCGTGGTCGGCGAGGAACTTCTCGACGTGCGAGAGCGCGTTGCGCGTCGTGACGACGACGGCGGGCTCGGCGTCGGTGTAGGCGCCGATGAGCCGATCGGCGTGGCCGGGGAGGTCGGGCGAGAACAGCGGCACCGCGATGACGTGCGAGTACATCGCGCCGAGCATCGTCATCATGTATTCGAGCGTCTGCGGGAGCAGCAGCGCGGCGCGGTCGCCGGGCTCGGCCGCCTGGCGGAGCCGGACGGCCATCGCGCGGGCGCGGCGGTCGGCCTGCGCCCAGGTGAGCGTGAGGTGCGCGCCCTTGGTGTCGAGGGAGTAGTCGACGTAGGTGAAGGCGGGAGCGTCCGGCTTCTCCGCCGCCCAGCGGGCGACGCGCTCGATGAGCGGCATACGGCCGTCACCGCCGGGCCGGAGTTCGGGAAGCAGCGAGCCCAGTGCCATGTGTGGTAACTCCCGGGGGATGGGCCGGCGGACGCAAGCGGGGGTCGCGAAGCGCCGGCGGGATGTGCGGCGGGGGCGCCGGAGGGGGTGCTCGCCCGGCCAACGGCGGCATCGTGCAGCGTGAAGCTACCCGATGGTAAGCGCAGGGCGATATTACTCATCGACCACATTCGCCGGGTCGGCCTTTGTCACGGTTGTGACAAGTCGACGGTCCGCGCCCGGCGTGCGACCCCGATCCTAGTCGTCCTTCTACAGCCGGTCAGCGGCGGCGCCACAGGGCGATGCGGCGGCGCCACAGGTTCAGGGACGCGGCGAGCCACAGCAGCGCGACCTCGGCGGCGATGGCGACGGCGAAGACGACGGCCCAGTCGCGTCCGCCGCCCGTCTCCCCGCCGGTGGGGGCGATGAGCGTGAGTTCGTCGTCGCCCGCCGCGTCGGCCGGGGTGACCGACGGGAGGGCGGGCAGCGCCGTGGAGAGGGCGTCGTTCGCCGGGGGGTCGTAGGCCGGGGCCAGCGCCTCGGCCGGGGGGCGGTCCCACAGGGTCGTGGGCGGCTCGGGACGCGGGAGCGGCGCCGGGCCGTGCGGACGCTCGGGCGGCTGCGGACGCTCACCCGGACGCGGCCGCGCCGGCGTGCGCGGAGGCGGCGGCGCCTGCGGCGGCACGGCGGGCGCCGCCACGGGCCTGCGCGACGGGGTCGGCCGCGCGGCCGGACGCGTGCCGGGCCGCGCCGTCCCGCCGGGCACCGGCGTCCCCGTACCGGGCACGACACCCGGCTGCGGCGCGGGCGTCGTCCGGCCGGGACGGGGGCTCGGCGCGGGGGCCGGTCCGCTGGGGCGAGGGGTCGGCGCGGGCGCCGTCCCGGCCGCGCGCGGCCGCGAAACGCCCTCCTGCGGCGCGGGCGCCGCCTCGTCCGCACGGGGATGCGACACGGGCGTCCCGCCGGGACGGACGACCGGCGCGGATGTCGTGCCACCGGGACCGGCGGCCGGTGGCTGCGTCGTCCCGCCGGGACGGGGTTTCGGCGCGGGCGTCGTCCCACCGGGACCGGCGGCCGGTGGCTGCGTCGTGCCGCTGGGCCGGGTTTTCGGCGCAGGCTTCGTTCCGCCGGGGCGGACGGCCGGTGCGGGTGTCGTGCGGCCGGGGTGGGGGTTCGGTGCGGATGTCGTTCCGCTGGGGCGGGGGGTCGGTGCGGGCGTCGTGCTGGTCGGGGTGGGTCTCGGGCCGCTGGGGCGGGGGGTCGGGGCCGGTTGCGTCGCGGCGGCGCGGGGGCGGGACGCGTTGTCGCGCGGTGTGGACGCGTGCGGGGTCGTGTCCGGCTTCGGGGCCGCGATCGTGGCCTGCGGACGCGGTACGGGCGTCGCGTCGGTGGGGAGGGAGGGCACGGTGGGGGCCGTCTTGGGCGGGGCCGGGCGGGTGTCGACCGTGACGGGGCCGGTGTCGCGGGCGGTCGCGGTGGCGGTCAGGTGCGGGACGGCCTCGGGGGACGCCGGGCGCAGGGTCACGTGAACGGTGCGCGCGCCCGCGAGGGTGCCGAGGGGGCAGTGGAGTTCCGCGCCGGACGGCGCGCAGCCTGCGGCGGGCCCGGCGAAGGCGGCGTCCGCGACGGCGAGGCGCAGCGCGGCGTCCCGCACGACGCCTTCCGTGGCGCGGACGCGGACGGCGTGCTCGACGAGTTCGCCGGTGCGGACGCCGGGCGTGATCGTGGCGGCCAGGCCCGGCGCGACGGCGACCGCCGACCGGTCGCCCGCCAGCAGCGACGGCACCGCCAGTCCCCCGGCGAGCAGCACGGCGCCCCACCGCCGCCGTCGTGTCGTTTCGCCCGTGCCCGTCACGTTCATCCCCGATCTCCGCGATCCCCGGCCCATGTCGTTATAACCGGATGCGAGCATGTGATAACCCTGCGCGATCATTTCGCACAGTGAAATCGAATCTCCGTACAATCGGGCCGTCCGAAGACGAAGGGGAGGCACCGGTGGCGGAGGCCGTACGGTCGCTGGAACGCGCGTTCGAGCTGCTGGAACACCTGGCGGACGCGGGCGGCGAGATGGCGCTGTCGGAGCTGACGGCGGCGTCCGGCCTGCCGATGCCCACGATCTACCGGCTGATGCGCACGCTGGTGACGCTCGGGTACGTCCGGCAGGAGCCGTCCAAGCGGTACGCGCTCGGGCCCCGGCTGATCCGGCTCGGCGAGGGCGCCGGGCGGCGGCTCGGCTCGTGGGCGCGCCCGGCGCTGACGCGGCTCGTGGACGAGCTGGGCGAGACGGCGAACATGGCCGTGCTGGAGGGCGACGAGGTGGTGTACGTCGCGCAGGTCCCGTCGCGGCACTCGATGCGGATGTTCACCGAGGTCGGCCGCCGGGTGAAGCCGCACTGCACGGGCGTCGGCAAGGCTCTGCTCGCGCAGCTCCCCGAGCCGCGCGTCCGGGAGATCCTGGAACGTACCGGGATGGCGCCGAGCACGCCGCACACGTTCACCGACGCCGACGCGCTGCTGGCCGAACTCGGCCGCATCCGCGACGTCGGCTACGCGGTGGACGACGAGGAGCAGGAGGTCGGCGTCCGCTGCGTCGCCGTCTCGCTGCCGGACGCGCCCGCACTGACGGCGCTATCGGTGTCCGGCCCGTCCGCGCGGATGACGGCCGAGGCGGTCGGCGCCGCCGTCCCGCTCATGCGCGAGATCGCGGCGAGTTTCTCCAGGGAACTGTCACCGCGCGGTTAGTCGACGACCTCGCCGGGGACGGCCGTCGGCCTCCCGCCGCGCTCCCAGCGGACGAAGTCGCCCGCGTTGCGGACGAGCAGCGTGACGAGCCAGAGCGCGACGCCCGCGTCGTCGGCGATGCCCGCGACGGGGATCACCTCGGGGATCGCGTCCAGCGGCCACACGATGTAGATCATGCCGAGCAGCAGCAGGCCGAGCGTCCCGACCGACATGCCCTTGTACTCGCCCTTCAGGACGGACTTGACCATCCGGGGCACGGCCCGCGCCCGCTCACCGAGCCGGGGCTGTCCCTCTTCGAGCGTCTCGTTGTAGACCTGCCACGCCTGCCCTGCGGCGGCGGCACCACGCTTACCGTTCATCCGGCGCTCCTTCCCAGGGGCCACGCGGGCGTGCCCCCGCACCGCCCACGCCTTCTCAGACGCGGCGCGCGCCCGCTTTGTTCCATCCGGGGCCGGTGTGATTTCCGCACCTTCCCGGCCGTACGGCTGCCCACGACGCGATTCTTGTGTTACCAAGAGTGATGCCTCCCTCACCCGGCCTGCCAGGGTGCGGCGGTTCCGGGCGCCGCGCCCGGCGTCCACTGCCACGATGGAGCCGGGGCGTCCGTCCCCCGCGACAGGAGCTGACCAGGCCATGAGCGCAGATCGTCCGGACTCCGGTGCGCCCGTGCGGGGTATCGCCGCCGGGACGGCCTACGTCGCGGTGCCGCCGACCGCCGTGGACGCCCGCGCGTCCGGCGCGACGCGGCTCGTGCTCGCGTGGCCGGGGTTCGATCCGCCCCGGTCGGCGGCGGCGCTGGCGATGGCCGCGCCGATGACGGGCGTGCCCACCTGGCGCGTCTACCTGGAGCTGCCCACCGCCGACGGGCTGCCGCCGGACGGGCTCGGCAGCGGCACATTCCTGGAGTCGGGGGCGATGGAGTACTACGGCGCCGCCGTCGAGGGGGCCGTCGAGCGGCTGCCCGCCGCGCTGGCGGCGCTGCGCGGCGACCTCGGCCTCCCGGACGGGCCGGTCGCGCTGACGGGCTTCTCGGCGGGCGCGGCGGCGGCGCTGCTCGCGCTCGCGCAGGACGCGGTGCCGGTGAGCACGGCGGCGGTGGTCGCGCCGGTCGTCGCGCCGCACCGCGCGGCGCGGGCGCTGGAGGCCCGGTCGGGCCGCGAACGCGCCTGGTCGGAGGGGGCGGGCGCGCTCGCGGACCGGCTCGACCTCGGCGCCCGCGCCCACGACATCGCGGCGCGCGGCGTCCCGCTGCTGCTCATCGGCGGCGCCCGCGACCGCGTCGTGCCGCCGGGCGAGATCACCGAGCTGCGCGAGGCGCTGGCCCGCGCCGGGGCCCCGGCCGTCGAGGCCGCCACGTTCCGGATGGGGCACGCGCTGGCGGCCGAGCCCGGCACCGAGCCGCGTCCGCCGATCACCGAGGCCGTCCGGGTGGACGGCGTCCTCACCGACTGGTTCCGGGAACGTGTCGCCGAGGTGACGCGCCCCGCGACCGCCGCCCCGCCCGCACGGGCCGTCCCGGCGGACGGGGCGTTGCGCGAGGTCGCGCCGCAGCGCGGTTAGCGCGCGAGCACCTGGTAGCTCACCGGGATGACGCCGGAGCCGGTGCCGCCGACCTGCTGCATCGCGGCGCGGGAGAGGTCCAGGCAGCGTCCGGCGACGAACGGGCCGCGGTCGTTGATGCGGACGGTGACCCGCTTGCCGTTGTTCTTGTTGGTCACGCGGACCTTGGTGCCGAACTTCAGCGTCTTGTGCGCGGCCGTCAGGTCACTCGGGTCGAAGCGCTCGCCGCTCGCGGTCATCTGGCCCTGCCAGTAGTAGGACGCCTCGCAGGACCCGCTGCTCACGACCTTCGCGGCGGGCTTCGCCTTGGTCTTCGTGGGCTTGGGCGACGGCTTCGCCGTCTCCGTCTCCGTCGGCGTCGGCTCGGGCGACGGGCTGGACGACGGATCGGTGCGGCGCCCGTCGCGGCTCGCCCGGGTGGGCGTGGCGCGGGGCGGGTCGGCGGCGAGCGGGGCCGGGTTCGTCGTCGTCACGTCGGCGACGGGGGTGGGGTTCGTGCTGTTCGCCCGGTTCAGGACGGCCCAGGCGCCGGCCGCGAGGACGGCGACGGCCAGCCCGGAGGCGAGGACCAGCAGACGGGAACGGGACGCGGGGCGGTGCTTGCCCACAGGGAAGTCCTTTGATCGGGGACAGGACCCCGGACGCCCGGCAGCGGAACCCGGCGCACGCGAAAGGACCGCGCGCGTCGTTCTGCGACCGTTGTTGTCATGTGCGGTGCGGCGTTTCTCGCCCGCTCACCGCGCGGACCTTCCGCCGGGGGACACGACCCCGGCCGGCGTCCGCCTCTTCCAAGCCCCCGAAGGGCGCTCGCCCGCGTCGTCGCGGCTCGGCGTCCGGCGCGCGCGGCGCCTGGACGGAGCCGCACACAGCTACCTGACCGTACGGACGAATGCCGATGACGCAACCGAACGGCCACTCTTTGTGGGGTTTGTCACCCGTTTTTTGGCGCTGTGCAGTGGATCAGTACCGGTGCGTCAACGGAATTCAAGATCGCGATGGGAAATCCATGATCGTTGATCACGCGCCGATCACGGGCGCGGAAAAGGGGCCGTTCCGGTCCGGAACGGCCCCTTTCGCCGGGCTACTCGGCGCCGAGCGCGATGGCCTCCTCGACCTCGCCCCGGCGCACCGTGACCTCCTGCTCGTACCGCTCCGCGTCGACCTTCTCCGCGATCTCCTCGTCCTGCCGCATCAGCGCCTCCAGGTCGCCCTTGGCGTTGTCGAGCACGCCCATGTCGGCGTACGCGGCCTGCACCTTCGGCCCCCAGAGCCCCACGTCCCGGACGCACGGGACGATCCGGCTGAACAGCATGGACTGGTACAGCGTGAACATCGGGGACTGTTCCACGTACTCCATGCACCGCTCGACCGGCAGCTCCAGCCGCTCGATGACCTCGCGGCCCTTGAACCGGTCGCGCATGAGGTAGCAGCCCTCGACGACGAACTCCTCCCGCTCGGCCCGCTCCTTCTCGGTCAGCTCGGCGTAGTAGTCCTTGAGCGCCAGCCGGCCGAACGCCACGTGCCGCGCCTCGTCCTGCATGACGTACGCGAGAAGCTGCTTGACCAGCGGGTTCGTGGACAGGTCGCGGTAGACGCCGAACGCGGCGAGCGCCAGGCCCTCGATGAGCACCTGCATCCCGAGGTAGGGCAGGTCCCAGCGGCTGTCCTCCAGCGACTCGGCGAGCAGTTTCGCCAGGTCCTGGTTGATCGGGTAGTACATCCCGATCTTCTCGTGCAGGAACTTGGTGTACAGCTCGACGTGCCGCGCCTCGTCCATCGTCTGCGTGGCGGCGTAGAACTTGGAGTCCAGGTCGGGGACGGACTGGACGATCCGGGCCGAGACGTTGAGCGCGCCCTGCTCACCGTGCAGGAACTGGCTGAACAGCCACGATCCCTGGTGGCGGCCGAACTCGTCCCGCTCCTTCTGGGTCATCCGGTCCCAGATGTCGGACCCGTGCAGCGGGTTGAACTCCTCGGGCAGCCCGGCGACGTTGACGGGATCGACCTCCTGATCCCAGTCGATGCGCTTCTGCGCGTCCCACTGCTTGTCCTTGCCCTTCTGGTACAGGTTCAGCAGCCGGTCGCGCCCGCCGTCGTACTCCCAGGTGAAGCGGGCAGCGCCGCTCATCGGGACGTTCCAGGTCTCGTCCGGCACGGGGGTGGTGTAGAGGTCGAAGGAACTCACGCACATGCCTCCTCGCCGCGGAAGACTCCGCTTTACATCTCTTCGTAACATGTAAAGCGGCTCGGGCACCAGGGCCCCCACAAGCGATCACTGACGTCGGCGCGCCGGGTCAGGCCGGGCGGTAGACGGTGAGGACCGCGCCGTTGGCGAAGCGTCGTTCGCGGACGAGGCGCAGCGGCAGGATCTCGCTGTTGGCCCAGCCGGGGTCGGTGAGCGTGCGGGACACGACGTACTTGCGGACGGCGTTCAGGTGCTCGGACACGACCGGTGAGCAGCGCCGCCTCCCGGCGGACGCGAAGCTCACGCGGGGGCCGCGGCGGCGTCCTCCGGGGGTTCGAGGGGGACGGCCTGTTCGGCGGGGTGTTCGGCGAGGAGGTGGACGAGGCCCGCCGGGTTCTTGATCCAGTGGGCGGGGGCGTCGCCGAGGTCCTCGATCTCGTCGCAGGTGGCGACGCCCGCCGCCGCCAGGTGCGCGGTCGCGCGGGCCAGGTCGTCGGTGCGCAGGTCGAGCCACAGGTCGGGCCGGGCGTAGTGGTCGACGCAGTCGAGCCACAGCGTCGTGGGGCCGTACTGGACGCGGTAGGTGCGGGAGACGTCGCGGGTGCCCGTCTCGTCCGGGACGACGTCGAAGCGGAGCACGTCCCGGTAGAACGCCACGGTCGCCTCGAACTCCGCCTTGGGGATCTTCATCGCGATGTTCACGCCACCCGAGAAGGACGGTGCCGTCATTTCGTTCCCCCGATCGTCGTTGACCAGCATCGCCCACGCTAGCGACGACGTCGGACATCCCGTGGCGGCCGCGCGGGTAATGTCCGGCGTGTGAGGGTTCGGGGGTGGGTGGCGCTGGTCGCGGCCGTGCTGGTGGCCGTGGCGGGGTGCGAGGGCGGAGAGCGGGCGGCGGTGCGGCCCGCGGCGCGGTGCGAGCCCGCCGGGCTGACCAGCGGGCGGCACGCGTTCGAGGGACGGTCGTATCTGCTGACGTTGCCGGACGAGGCCGATCGGCCGGTGCCGTTGATCTTCGACTTCCACGGGCTCAACTCGTCGGCCGTGGCGCAGTCGTTGTTCAGCAGGCTGGCGCGGGAGGGGCCGCGCGCGGGGTTCGCGGTGGTGGAACCGGAGACGGCGGCCGGGCGGAAGGGCTGGAAGATGCCCGGAATGCGGCAGGGCGGCGCCGACGTCGGCTATGTCGGGCGGCTGCTCACGCACCTGGAGCAGCGGCTGTGCCTCGACCGCCGCCGCGTCTACGCCGCCGGGTTCTCCAACGGCGCGGGGCTCGCGGCGGCGCTCGTCTGCGGGCTGCGCGGACGCGTCGCGGGCGTGGCGGCCGTCGGCGGCGTCACCATGACGCGGGCCTGCGCCGACCCGCCGCCGGTCACGATGCTCGTCGTGCACGGCACGGCCGACGCGATCATCCCCTACGGCGGCGGGCCGCCGTTCGGCGGGCGGCTGAGCGCCGTCCCGGCGTGGATGCGGCCCGCCGACGGACGCTACGCACTGCCGTCCGTCCCGGCGGCGACGCGCGCGTGGGCGCGCGCCCAGGGCTGCGCCGCGCCGCGCCGGGAGCGCGACGCCGAGGTCGTCACCACCCGGTACGACGGCTGCCGCGACGGCGCCGACGTCACCCTGCACACCGTCGAAGGCGCGGGCCACGCGTGGCCGGGCTCGTTCCCGATCGACCGCGGCGTCCACACCCGCCGCCTCGACGCCACCCGCGCGCTCCTGGACGCGTTCGCCTGACCGCGCGTCAGCGCGACTGGAGCGCGTCCAGCGCGACGGCCTGCGCGATGACGAGCCGCCGGTCGATGCGCGGGTCGTGGATGTCGACGACGTAGCGGTCCCGCAGCCCGAACTTCTTCACGACCGAGAACACGACCTGGTCGCCGGAGCGGAAGTCGAAGTGGTACGGCCACGCGAACGGCAGCGCCTCGACCCACGGGATGAAGTTCCAGACGCGCCGCAGCCCGGCGACGAACCGGCTGCGCTCGGACCCGGTGAGCCCGCCGAGGCCGGGCTGGTCGAGGTGCCAGGTGGACGACAGCAGCGACCGCCGGAAGTCCTTGCGGAACTCCCCGATGGGCTCGCCGGACTCGGCGGTGACGTCGTACCGGGCGCCGAGGTCGATCTTGCGACGCGCTCGGAAGGAGAAGATCGGCTCCTTCTTCTTCTTGTCGGCGTAGAGGGTGACCTTCTCCTTGAACGCGACGCGCTTCTGCTGCGCGAACGCGACCAGCTCGCCCTCGCCGCCGCCGGGCGACTCGGCGTGCACCTCGTACTGGTTGACCATGGGGCGGATGCGCTGCCGGATGAGCAGGCGGCTGTGCGACTGGTGCTGAGCGTCCACGGTGACACCTTCGGTCTCGGGGGGATCGGCGGGATACCCCCGCGTACGGGGGGTAACCGCTCAGCCGTCCGCGATGTGCCCGGCGAGGTAGCCGTGGATGAGCCGTTCGGCCTCGGCGATGATGTCGGGGTCGCCGTCGGCGCTGCGCCGGAACGCCATCTTCAGGACGGCGTCGCCCGCCTCGACGGCGATGCCGAGCGCGCGGGCCAGTTCGGGGGTGTCGCGCAGGTCGAAGGTGCGGACGAGCATGTCGCGCAGTTCGCGGGCGACGACGGAGTTGTTCTCGTGCCCGGCGTCGAGCAGGTTGACGTCCGCGATGTCACCGAAGCGCAGGACGCGGAAACCGGGGACGGTGCGGTGCATGTCGACGAAGACGGCGATGATGGCGCCGACGGAGTCGGACCAGTCGTCGAAGCCGCCTCCGGCGAGGCGGGCGGCGACCCGGTCGCCGAACTGCTCGAAGTTGCGCAGGGCGAGGGCCTGGGCGACGGCGCGTTTGTCGGGGAAGAACTGGTAGACCGAGCCGATGGCGACTTCGGCGCGCTGCGCGATGCGGGTGGTGGTCAGGCCGTCGAAGCCGTCCTCGTCGAGGATGCCGGCGCAGGCGTCGAGCATCCGCTGGACGCGTTCGGCGCTGCGGCGCTGGGCGGGGCGGCGGCGCAGGGGGGTCCGGTTGTCCGTCACCCGTCCATTGTCGCCCAGTCACGGCGTGCGATGACGCGGGTGCGTCGCGAACCCCTTTCGTCCGGGTTCGCCCCACCCGTAGCATCCGAATACTTCTCACGTTTCCCGGGAGGCCGGAATGGACCGATTCCAGTGGGGCGTCGCCACCGCCGCCTACCAGATCGAGGGCGCCGTCACCGAGGACGGGCGCGGCCCGTCCACCTGGGACGTCTTCGCGCACACCCCCGGCCGCGTCCGCGACGGCCACACCGGCGACGTCGCGTGTGACCATTACCACCGCTGGCCGGAGGACGTCGCGCTGATGGCCGGGCTGGGCGTGGACGCCTACCGGTTCTCGGTGGCGTGGCCGCGCGTGCAGCCGTCCGGGTCGGGCGCGGTGAACGCGGCGGGGCTCGACTTCTACGACCGGCTCGTGGACGCGCTGCTCGCGGCCGGGATCGCGCCCGCCGCGACGCTGTACCACTGGGACCTGCCGCAGCCGCTGGAGGACGCGGGCGGCTGGATGAACCGCGACACCGCCCACCGTTTCGCGGAGTACGCCGCCATCGTCGCGGACCGGCTCGCCGACCGCGTGGACGCGTGGATGACGCTGAACGAACCCGTCGTCGTCATGGCCTACGGCTACGGCTACGGCCTCTACGCCCCCGGGCACGCGCTGCTGCTGGACGCACTGCCGACCGCGCACCACCAGCTCCTCGCGCACGGCCTCGGCGCGGCCGCGCTGCGCGCCCGGGGCGCCCGCAGGGTCGGGATCGCGAACCACTACTCGCCCGCGTGGCCCGCGTCCGACGACGCCCGCGCGGCGACCGCGACGTTCGACCTGATGCTGAACCGGCTGTTCACCGAGCCGCTGCTGACCGGCGCCTACCCCGACCTGACGCCGCTCGGCGGGTTCCCGGACGGCGTCGTGCGGGACGGGGACCTGCCCGTCATCGCCGCGCCGCTGGACTTCCTCGGCGTCAACTACTACCGGCCGACGCGGATCGGCCCGGCCCCGGCGGACTCCCCGCTGCCGTTCGACCTGGTCGACATGCCGGACTTCCCCGTCACCGACCTCGGCTGGCCGATCGTCCCGGACGCCTTCGGTGACCTGCTGCGCGACCTCCGCGCCACCTACGGGGACGCGCTGCCGCCGCTCGTCGTCACCGAGAACGGCTGCTCGTTCCCGGACGCGCCCGACGACGGGCCGCGCGTCGCGTTCCTGGAGGCGCACATCGCCGCGATGCGCGCCGCGATGGCCGACGGAGTGGACGTCCGGGGCTATTTCGCCTGGTCGCTGCTGGACAACTTCGAGTGGTCCGAGGGGTACCACCCAAGGTTCGGGCTCGTCCACGTCGACTACGCGACGCAGCAGCGCACCCCGAAGCGGTCGTACGCCTGGTACCGCGACCTCATCGCCGCCGCACGCGCGTGACGCACGCCACTCCGCCGCATGTCACGTTCGCGCGGGTCCGCCGCATCTGGTGGGCGAGCGAGGAAAGGCGGAGAGATGACCCATCGGATCGTGGTGCTGGGAGCCGGATACGCCGGAATGTCGGCGGCGGTGCAGCTCACGGCGCGGACCCGTAAGCGTGACGTCGAGGTGACGGTGGTCAACGCGACCGAGCGGTTCACCGAGCGGCTGCGGCTGCACACGGCCGCGGCGGGCGGGGAGCTGGCCGAGTTCGCGGTGCCCGAGATGCTCGACCGGGTCGGCGCCCGGTTCGTCGCCGGGTGGGTGACCGGGATCGACGCCGGGGCGCGGACCGTCCGGATCGACGACGAACGGGCGCTGCCCTACGACACCCTCGTCTACGCGCTCGGCGGCGTCGCGGACACCGGCGTCCCGGGCGTGGCCGAGCACGCCTACAGGCTCGACGGCCTCCGGGAGGCCGGGCGGCTCGCCGCCCGGCTCGCCCGCCTGGACGGCGGCACCGTCGTCGTCGGCGGCACCGGGCTGACCGGCGTCGAGGCCGCCACCGAGATCGCCGAACGGCACCCGGGGCTGGACGTCGTCCTGCTCGGCCGGACCGAGCCCGGCGCGGACCTGGCGCCGCGCGCGGCGGCGCACGTCCGCGCGGCGCTCGACCGGCTCGGCGTCGCGGTGCGCGCCGGGGCCGAGGTGGTGAAGGTTCTCCCGGACGCCGTCGCGCTGGCGGGCGGCGAGACGGTGCCCGCGCGGGCCGTGCTGTGGACGGGCGGCACGCGCGTCCCGCCGCTCCCGGCGGCGGCCGGGCTCACCGTGGACGACTCCGGACGGATCGTCACGGACGCAACGCTGCGCTCGGTGTCGCACCCGGAGATCTACGCCGTCGGGGACGCCGCCGCGATCCGCCAGACGTACGGCGTCCTGCACGGCACCTGCGGCAGCGGGATGCCGACCGGTGTGCACGCCGCCGTGTCGATCGTCCGGACGCTGCGCGGCAGGCGGGCCAGGCCGTTCCGGTTCGGGTACTACCACCTGCCGGTGAGCCTCGGGCGCGGCGACGCCGTCGTGCAGTTCACCCGGCCGGACGGGCGTCCGCGCCGCCTCTGCCTCACCGGGCGGCGGGCCGTCCGGTACAAGGAGATCGTGACGGCGTCGCCGTGGGGTACGTTCCGCCGCATGACCGTCATGCCCGCGTCCGGGGCGTTCTGGCCGCACGGCGGCCGGTTCACCCGATGAGCGCCGACGCCGGGCGCGAGGTGTTCGAGCACCATCGCGCCCTGCTGTTCTCCGTCGCCTACCGCATCCTCGGCAGCGCCGCCGACGCCGAGGACGCGGTGCAGGACGCGTGGCTCCGCTGGTCGGCGGCGTCACGGACGCAGGTCACCGACCCCCGGGCGTATCTCGCCCGGACCGTGGCGAACCTGGCGCTGGAACAGCTCCGGTCGGCGCGGCGGCAGCGCGAGACCTACGTCGGGCCGTGGCTGCCCGAACCCGTCCTGACCGGCGAGGACGTCCCCGACGCCGACACGGTGTCCACGGCGCTGCTCGTCGTCCTGGAGACGCTGAGCCCGCTGGAGCGGGCGGTGTTCGTCCTCAAGGACGTCTTCGGGTTCGGGCACGCCGAGATCGCGCAGGCCGTGGACCGGTCCGAGCCCGCCGTCCGGCAGGCGGCGCACCGCGCCCGGGAGCACGTCCGGGCGCGGCGGCCCCGCTTCCCCGCCGACCGCGCCCGGCAGCGCGCCGTCACCGAACGGTTCCTCGCCGCCGCTCAGGGCGGCGACGTGAACGCCCTCATGGACCTGCTCTCCCCCGACGTCACGCTGTGGACGGACGGCGGCGGCAAGGTCCGCCAGGTGCTGCACCCGATCACGGGCGCGCGCAAGGTGGCGCGCTGGTTCGCGGGCATCGCCGCCCGCAGCTACGAGGGCGTCGCGCCGTCCGACATGTCCGTCGAGCTCACCGAGATCAACGGCGCGCCGGGCGTCGTCTTCCGCGCCCCGGACCGCGTCATCGCCACCCTCGGCCTCGACCTGGACGCCGAAGGCCGCATCGTCGCCCTGCACAACATCGCCAACCCGGACAAGCTTCGGGCCGTCGCCGCCGGTACCGTCCACGACCTCACGCCTTCCTGACGGCGCCGCGTCCCACCCACAGGGCGAGGAGCAGCGCGATCAGCGTGAGCGCGACGGCGGCGGTGGACGCCGCGACGGTCAGGCCGTCGACGAACGCGGCGCGCGCCTCGGGCAGGTGCGGCGCGGCGGCGACCGTCTCGGCCGCCGGAGTGCCGGGCGCGACGGCGTCCATGGCCCGCCGGTACACCTCCGTGGCGAGGGTGCCGAGGACGGCGATGCCGAGCGCGGCGCCGAGTTCGGTGGACGTCTCCGACAGCCCCGCCGCCGTCCCGGCCCGCTCCGGCGGCGCCGCCGTGAGGACGAGGGCGTTCGCGGCCGTCCCGGTCACGCCGACGCCGAACGTCACGACCGTGTAGCCCGCGATGAACATCCACGGCTCGGCCGTCTGCGTCGCGACGACCACGAACCCCGCCGCGCTCACCAGCAGCCCGCCGGCCAGCGGCACCGCCGGCCGCACCCGCTCCCCGACGGCGCTCGCCAGCCCGGCGCCCGCGAACGTCCCGGCGATCGTCGGCAGCGCCCACAGCGCCGCCTCCAGCGGGCCCATCCCGTGCACGGTCTGGAGCAGCGTGAACGCCAGCGCGCCGAGCCCGGCCACCGCGAGCGTCATCACCGTGTTCGCCAGGACGGCCGACGCGAACAACGGGCGGCGGAGCAGGCCGAGGTCGAGCAGCGGGTGCGCGGCCCGGCGCTGCCGCACCGCGAACGCGACCGCCGCCGCGGCGCCCACCGCGCCCGCGACGGCGGCCTCGCGCGGCTCCTCCGCGACCTGCTTGATCGCGTAGACGAGCCCGAACAGCGCCGCCAGTGACAGCACCGCGCCCGGCAGGTCGAACGGCGTCGGCTCCGCCGCGCGCGACTCGGGCACCAGCAGCGGTGCCGCGACCAGCAGGACGAGCATCACCGGGACGTTGATGAGGAACACCGAGCCCCACCAGAAGTGCTCCAGCAGCAGGCCGCCGACGATCGGACCGGCGACGGCGCCGCCGGTGAACGCGACCGTCCACGCGGCGACGGCCGCGCGGCGCTCGCGCTCCCCCGGGTAGAGGCTGCGCAGCAGGGACAGGGTGGACGGCGCGAGCGTCGCGCCGCCGACGCCGAGCAGGGCCCGTCCGGCGATGAGCCAGGCCGGGGAGTCCGCGAGGGCGAGCAGCGCGGACGCGGTGCCGAAGAGGGCGGCGCCGCCGAGCAGCATCCGGCGGCGGCCGAAGCGGTCACCGAGCGCGCCCATCGTGATGAGCAGCCCGGCCATGACGAAGCCGTACACGTCCATGATCCACAACCAGGCGGTCGCGGACGGCCGCAGCTCGGCGGCGATCGTCGGGGAGGCGACGAAGAGGATCGACAGGTCCATCGAGGTCAGCAGGGCGGGCAGGAGCAGCACGGCCAGCGCGGCGTGGGTGCGGAGACGTTTCATGCGGCTGATCGTACGTACGTACAAATCTCACGTCAAACGTACGTACGTCCAAGGAGGTAGGATCGGCGCCATGGGACAACGGGACGACCTGCTGCGCGGCGCCAAGCTCTGTCTGTCCGAGAAGGGCTACGCCCACACGACGGCGCGCGACATCGCCGCCGCGTCCGGCGCCCACCTGGCGTCGATCGGCTACCACTTCGGGTCCAAGGACAACCTGATGACCGCCGCCGTCCTGGAGGCGACGGGCGAATGGGGCGACCGCGTCGAGACCGCCGCCCGGCGCGCGGGCGGCGACACCGCCGCCGAACGGTTCCTCGCGATGCTCGACGAGGTGTTCCGCGCCATCCCCGGCGACCGGCCGCTGCTCGTCGCGGGCGTCCAGGCGTACGTGCAGGCCCAGTTCAGCGAGGAGGTCCGGAGCCGGATGGAGGAGGCGCTGTCGCTCGCGCGGCGCGAACTGGCCGCGATCGCGCTCGGCGTCCCCGCCGACGAGGTGGACGAGGCCGACGTCCAGGGTCTCGGCGCCCTCGCCTACGCCACGCTGACCGGTTTCGTGCTCTCCGCCCTGATCGACCCCGGCGCCCTGCCGTCCCGCGCGCGCCTCGCCGCCGCGCTCGACGCCGTCACGCGGCGTCCGGCCCGATCATGAGCCGTCAGGGGCGGGCGGACAGGCCGGTGCAGCGGCGCAGGCCCTGCCAGCGCTTCTCCTCGGCGGTCGCGGCGGTGCCGCGCATCAGCACCGGCACCCCGCCCTGGATCAGCGCCGGCTTCCACTTCGCCGCCGTCACCTTGCGGCCCTCCATCTTCAGCAGCAGCACGCCCGACTTGGCCGTCTGCCCGTTCGCGCTGGAGAACACGAAGTTGCCCATGCCGTAGTGGACGTACTTGCCGTCCAGGTAGCCGCCGCCGAGCGGGATGTGCGCGTGGCCGCCGACCAGGACGTCCGCGCCCGCCGCGATGAGCTTCTTCGCCAGCGTCTGCTGCCGGGGCAGCGGGCACGGGTTCAGCTCCTCGCCCCAGTGCAGGTGGACGATGACGATGTCGGAGCCCTTGCGGGCGTCCCGCACGGCCTGCACCATCCGGGCCTCCTCCTTGGCGGACGCGAGACCGCCCTTGGAGTCGGTCGCCGTCCAGGCCGGGATGAGGTGGTCGTCGAGGACCTGCGTCGCGCCGACGATCGCCAGCCGGTTGCCCTTCACGGTGACGCGGTGCGCGCCGTACGCCTCGTCGGCGTCCTTGCCGATGCCGACGGTCGGGAACCCCGTCCGCTTGATCGCGCGCAGCGAGTCGCGCAGGCCGCCGTCCATGAAGTCCATGCCGTGGTTGTTCGCCATCGACGTGACGTCCACCCCGGCGGCCTTGAGCGCGGTGAACGCGGTGGCGGGCGCGCGGAACGCGAACTGCTTGCCGGGCGCGGGGGTGCCGCCCGTCGTGATGGCCGTCTCCAGGTTGACCATGGACAGGTCGGCGGCCTTGAGCACCTTGGCGATCGGCCCGAGCGCCGTGGACGGGTTCCCCAGCCGGGACCGCAGGTGCCCCTCGAAGTGCGTGTCGCCGCCGAACGCCAGCAGGATCGGCTCCTTGGCGGGCGCGGCCGTCTTCGTCGGCTCCCCCGGCGTCGCCGGAGGCGTCTCCCCCTTCGCGACCGGTTCGCCCTCCCCGCCGCTGCACGCCGCCGCCGCCAGCAGCGACCCCACGACCGCCAGCGCGGTCACCGTGCGACGAGCCCGCAACGGACGGTGCATGGAACCTCCCTCGAACGACGGGGGCAAGCATGCCACGCCTTACCACCTGCTCCCCACCGCCACACTGATCCACGTGAAACCACGACCGGCCTAGAGTCCTCTCCCATGAACGAGATCTCCGCGCGGGCGACGGCGGACGCCTATGACGCCGTCGCCGCGCTCTACGCCGGGTTGCCGCGGGACGATCTGGAGCGGACGCCGCTCGACCGGGCCGTGCTGGGCGCGTTCGCCGAGGCGGTGGGGCGCGGCGGGCTCGTGTGCGAGGCCGGGTGCGGGCCGGGGCCGGTCGTCGCGCATCTGCGGGGGCTCGGGCTGGACGCGTTCGGGGTCGATCTCGCCGCCGGGATGATCGGCATCGCGCGGGCGGCGTATCCGGGGGTGCGGTTCGACGTCGGGTCCATGGACG
The DNA here is from genome assembly GCF_000374305.1 of Actinomadura flavalba DSM 45200. GTDB lineage: Bacteria > Actinomycetota > Actinomycetes > Streptosporangiales > Streptosporangiaceae > Spirillospora > Spirillospora flavalba. Next base: position 1,203,316 of record NZ_KB894093.1, read on the forward strand.
CGCTGGACGTGGCCGACGGCGCGCTTCGCGGCGTCGTGTCCTGGTACTCGGTGATCCATGCGTCCCCGGCGGACATGCCCGGGTACCTGGCGGAGTTCCGTCGCGTCCTCGCGGACGGCGGCCACCTGCTGCTCGCCTTCTTCGAGGCGGAGGACGGCCCGCTGACGACGTTCGACCACCGCGTCGCGACCGCGTACCGGTGGCCCGTCGACGACCTCGCCGAAACGGCCCGGAACGCCGGGTTCGCGGAGGTCGGCCGGATGCTGCGCGAGCCCGGCGACGGCGAGCGGTTCCGGCGCGGCCACCTGCTGATGCGCGCCGTCCGGCCGGAACCGGCCGGAGTCGCCGGCCGGGGCGTTTCCGGACGGTAGGCCCGGGTGCCCGGGGGCATGATAGAAGGCCACCCCGGAACTTGGAGCAACGATGGCGAGCCGTACCGCCTTCCGTGCGTGTCCCCTGTGCGAGGCCCGGTGCGGGCTGACGCTGACCCTGGAGGACGGGGTCGTCACGCACGTGCGCGGCGACGAGGACGACCCCCTCAGCCGGGGCTTCCTCTGCCCCGAGGGCGCGTCGTTCGGCAGACTCGACGCCGACCCCGACCGCCTCGACGGGCCGCTGCGCCGCGACGGCGCCGGGCACGCCGCCACGAGCTGGGACGACGCGTTCGCCGTCGTCGGCCGCGAGCTGCGCGGCATCATGGACCGGCACGGCGCCGACGCCGTCGCCGTCTACCTCGGCGGCCCGGTCGCGCACGGCGTCGCCGGTCCGCTGTACGGCTATCCGCTCATCAAGGCGCTCGGCACCCGCAACGTCTACAGCGCCTCGACCGTCGACCAGATGCCCAAGCACGTCAGCGCGGGCCAGATGTTCGGGGATCCCACCGCCGTCCCGGTCCCCGACCTCGACCGGACCCACCATCTGCTGATGTTCGGCGCGAACCCGGCCGTGTCGAACGGCGGTCTGTGCTCGGCGCCCGACTTCCCGGGCCGGTTGAATGCGATCCGGGAGCGCGGCGGGACGGTCGTCGTCGTCGACCCGCGCCGCACCCGCACGGCCGAGCTGGCGGGCGAGCACGTGTTCCTGCGGCCCGGCAGCGACGCGTTCCTGCTCGCCGCGCTCGTCCAGGTGCTGTTCGCCGAGGATCTCGTCGCCCTCACCGCCGACGAGGCCGAGCGGTTGTGCGGGCTGGACGACGTCCGCGCGTTCGTCCGCGACCTCACGCCCGAGCGCGTCGCGGACGTCACCGGCGTCCCGGCGGCCCGCACCCGCGCGCTCGCCCGCGATCTGGCCGCCGCGCCGAGCGCCGCCGTCTACGGGCGGATGGGCACGACGGCGCAGGCGTACGGAACCCTCGCGAGCTGGCTCGTGGACGTCCTCAACATCCTCACCGGCAACCTCGACCGGCCGGGCGGCGTACTGTTCCCGCGCGCCGCGCACGCTCCCGCCTACCGGCGGCGGCGCCCGTTCGCGCCGGGCCGCTGGCACAGCCGCGTCCGGAACCTGCCGGAGGTGATGGGGGAACTGCCGCTGGCGACGCTCGCCGACGAGATCGAGACGCCCGGCGAGGGCCAGGTGCGGGCGCTGATCACGATCGGCGGGAACCCGGCGTCGTCGGCGCCGAACGCGGCGCGGCTGGACGCGGCGCTGGCCGGGCTCGACTTCATGGTCAGCGTCGACCCGTACCTGAACGAGACGACGCGGCACGCGGACGTGGTGCTGCCGCCGCCGCGCCCGTCGCGGACGCCGCACTACGACCTGGCGCTGCCGGGGTTCACGGTCCGCAACCACGTGCGGTACTCGCCGCCCGCGACGCCGCCGGACCGGCCGTCCGAGGCGGCGATCATCGGGCGGCTCGCCGTGCTGGCGTCCGGCCTGCCCGGCACCGCCGACGACCTCGACGAGATGGTCATCATGGACACGCTGCGCAAGGCGGTCGCGGCGCCCGGCTCGCCCGTCGAGGGCCGCGACCCCGACGAACTGCGCAAACTCCTCGCCGACGGCGGCCCGGCCCCGCTCACCGAGCAGCGCCTCGACCTGATGCTGCGCCTCGGCCCCTACGGCGACGGCTTCGGCACCGACCCGGACGGCCTCACGCTGCCGCGCCTGCGCGACCACCACCCGCACGGCCTCGACCTCGGCCCGCTCGAACCCCGGCTGGACGAGGTGCTGTGCACGGCGTCCGGGCGGATCGAGCTGTGCCCGCCCGCGTTCGCCGCCGACACGCACCGGCTGCGCGCCGCGCTCGACGCCGAACGCCCCGAGTTCACCCTGATCGGGCGGCGTCTGCGGTCGAACAGCTCGTGGCTGCACAACGTGCCCGAACTGGTCGGCGGCTCCGGCACGCGCACGGTCCAGCTCCATCCGGGCGACGCCGACCGGCTCGGCGTCGCGGCGGGCGAGGCCGTCCGCGTCACCGGGCGGACCGGGACGGTCGAGGCGCCCGCCGAGCCGACCGCCGCGATCATGCCGGGGGTGGTGAGCGTGAACGTCGACCACGTCACCGACGATCTCGACCTCGATCCGCTGTCCGGCAACGCGGTGCTCAACGGGGTTCCGGTGCGCGTGGAGCGGGCAGGGTGAGGGGGCGGCGGGGTTTGGTGCCGCTGACCGGCAGGTAAGTATCACCCCGTCAGCGGACGACCGTGGATGATCAAGGCGGACCGTGCTGAGCTGCCCTTTCCCGGCGAAAGCGGCGCGCGGCGCGTTCCGGTGAAGGAGGGTCATGAACCGACGGGCGAACCTCTTCCGGCGCGGACCGCTGCCCGCGCGGCGGCCCGGCCCCGGCGAACTCGCCGAGGGGCTGGAGCGTGCCACGGTCCTCGACCGGGCCGTCGGCGCCGTGCAGAAGAGCGTGCAGAAGGCGCTGCCCGCCGGGCCGCTGCGCGACACGCTGAACGGCGTCCCGTTCGGGCACCCCGCGCACCCGCCGCTGACCGACCTGCCCATCGGCGCGTTCCTGTCCGTCGCGCTGCTCGACCTGCTGCCCGGCGACCGCCGCGCGACCCGCACCCTGCTCACCGCCGGGCTCGTCGGATCGCTGCCGACGGCCGTCACCGGCTGGGCCGACTGGTCCAGCCTGCACCGCGAGCAGCAGCGCGTCGGGCTCGTCCACGCCACCGCGATCGGCGCCGCCAACGTGCTGTACGCGGCGTCGCTCGTCGCGCGGCGGCGCGGCAACGAGGCCGGCGGCAGGCTGCTCGGCTACGCCGGGCTGACGACGCTCGTCGGCGGCACCTACCTCGGCGGGCACCTGGCGTTCCGGCAGGCGGCCGGGACCAACCACGCCGACCCCGTCGACCACCTCGTCTCGCTCGGCTGGCACGACCTGTGCCCGCTGGACGAGCTGCCCGACGGACGTCCCGTCACCCGCCGCCTCGGCTACCTGTCGCTGTTCGTGCTGCGCACCGGCGAGGACGTCGACGTGCTCACCGACCGGTGCAGCCACCTGGCCGGGCCGCTGCACCAGGGCCGCATCACCTACGAGGACGACGAGGCGTGCGTCGTCTGCCCGTGGCACGGCAGCACGTTCCGCGTCCGGGACGGGTCGGTGGCGCACGGGCCCGCCACGGCGCCGCAGCCGTCGTTCGAGACGCGCGTGCTGGAGAACGCCATGGTGCAGGTGCGCCCGGCGGGCTGAGTCAGCGGGCGCCGTCCTGCTCGTCGGGACGCGGCTCGTCGGCGATCGGATATTCGACGAGGGCCAGGACGCGGCTCGCCATGAAGCGGGCCGTGCGCACCGGCGTGCCCGTGCGCGTCACCTCGCTGACCTCGATGACGCCGCGCCGCGTGTCGGTCTCGACGCGGCGGCCCGCCCGCGTCGCCGTCACCTCGTAGACGCGGGAGCCCTCGCCGCCCGCGTCGATCACGATCTCGACCCTGTCGCCCTTCACGGAGCCTCCCGGGATGGCTCGAACATACATTCGAGATATACCCCGCGCCCACTCCCGCCAACCCCGGACGGCCTGGTCAGGACAGGAACTGCACGAGCGCGGCGAGGCCGACGACGACGATGACGCCGCGCAGCAGCGGGGCCGGGATGCGGCGGCCCAGACGGGCGCCGAGCAGGCCGCCGATCGTGGCGCCGACCGCGATGAGCAGCACGGCGAGCCAGCTGATCGAGATGCCCGCGAGCAGCCACGTGCCGATGAACAGCAGCGCCGCCGACCCGTTGACGACGGCCGCGAGGACGTTCTTGGCCGCGTTGACGCGCTGGAGGTCGTCCGACAGCGTGATGCCGAGCAGCGCGATGAGGATGATGCCCTGCGCGGCGCCGAAGTAGCCGCCGTACATGCCCGCGCCCAGCACGCCGAGCCACAGCCCGAGACCGCCGTCCGGACGGTCGGCCGTGCGGTGCGCGAGCATCCACTTCTGCAACCGGGGCTGCGCCACGACGAGCACCAGCGCGATGACGATCAGCACCGGGACGATCACCTGGAACGCCTCGGCGGGCAGCGCCAGCAGCAGCGTCGCGCCGATCAGCGCGCCCGCCAGCGAGGCGCTGCCGAGCTTGACCAGCCGCCCGCGCTGCCCCGCCAGCTCCCGCCGGTACCCGTACGCGCCGCTGGCCGACCCGGGCACCAGCCCGATGTTGTTGGAGACGTTCGCGACGACCGGCGGGAACCCCAGCGCGACGAGCGTCGGGAACGTGATCAGCGAGCCGGAGCCCACGATCGTGTTGATGCCCCCGGCGGCGACCCCCGCCCCCAGGATCGCCGCGGCCTCCAGCACGTCCACGCCCGAAACCCTCCCCGCCCGCTAACCGGAACCCCGATGGTAGGGAGCGGCCGGAGCGCGCCGTCCGGCGGGGTCAGACGCGCGCGGTCCAGCGGCCGTCGCGGCGTTCGACCGTCAGCGGCAGGCCGAAGCACGCGGACAGGTGCTCGGGGGTGAAGACCTCGTCGACCTTGCCCTGGGCGACGACGGCGCCCTGGCGGAGCAGCAGCGCGTGCGTGACGCCCGGCGGGACCTCCTCCAGGTGGTGGGTCACCATCGCGGTCGTGGGGGCGGCCGGGTCGTCGGCGAGGGCGCCGAGGCGGCGGACCAGGTCCTCGCGGCCGCCGAGGTCGAGCCCGGCGGCGGGTTCGTCCAGCAGCAGCAGTTCGGGGTCGGGCATCAGGGCGCGGGCGATCTGGACGCGCTTGCGCTCCCCTTCGGAAAGGGTGGAGAACGTCCGGTTCATCAGGTCCGACGCGCCGAGCATCTCCAGCAGCCCGATCGCGCGGGACAGGTCCGTCGAGTCGTACTCCTCCTGCCAGCGGCCGAGGATCGCGTACGACGCCGTCAGCACCAGGTCGATGACCTTCTCACCCGCCGGGACGCGGTCGGCGACGGCCGCGCTCGCCAGCCCGATCCGGGGCCGCAGCTCGAACACGTCGGTGCGGCCGACCCGCTCGCCGAGGACGTCCACGGTGCCCGACGTCGGATGCAGCAGCGTGGCCGCGACCTGGAGCAACGTCGTCTTCCCGGCGCCGTTCGGGCCGACGACCACCCAGCGGTCGCCCTCGTCCACCCGCCAGGACACGTCCCGCAGCAGGTCGGCCCCGCCCCGCTTGACCCCGACACCGCGCAGTTCCAGTACCTCGTCGGCCATCGTGCGCCTTCGCCCCAATCTCGCCCGCCATGTTTGCTTTGCCGCGACTTCGTCGCGGCGGGGTCAGGGCCTTGTAAGTGCCGCCTCGGAGGGCATGATCATCCTCCCTCCGGTCCGGAGGATCATGCCCTCCGAGGCGGCACGGCCCTGACCCATGGCTCACGCTATCGAGTGGGCCATGCGATCCGAACGCTTATGGTGGTTCGCATGCCCATAGGGGATTGTTCGGAGAGCACATGAGCAACGAAGCGTCGATCGCCCTGGTCGCGTGGGGCAACGCCTGGCTCACCGGCCATGTCGGGCTGGACGAGGCCGCCGACGCCGTCGAACGCGTCGCCGGGCCGCAGATGCTCGGCACCGCGCCCGCCGAGGTGCCGCTGCGGCGCGGCCTCGGCGACCTGCGCGTCGCGGGGCTGCACGGGTTCCGGCTCGCGCTGCCGCGCCCCGGCGACCCGCTCGGGCTGACCGGGCCGCCCGCGTTCAACGCCCGCGCCCTGGACGCCGGCGCCGCCGTCGTCGCCGCGCTGCGCGACCGTCCGCTCGGGCTCGTCCCGGCCGACGACCTGCGCGGCTCGTCCTACGTCGGTGTCCGCTGGGAGCCGTGCGACGCCGCCGGAACCGAGCCCGACGTGCCGTCCCTCGCCGACGCCGAACGGCAGCTCACGCTGACGATGCGGGACGCCACCGAGGCGCTGCTGACCGTCGAGGGCGCGCGGGGCGTGCCGCCGGAGATCGCCGACGCGCTCACCGACCTGCGCGACGCCGGTCCCGCCGACCATCCGCTCGCGCCCGGCTATCCGGCCCGCGCCCACCGCGTCGCGGCCCTGGCGGGGCGGCTCTCGCTCGTCGTCGACCTGGCCCGCCGGATGGAGGGCGGCCTGACCGCCGAGCAGATCCAGCGCCGCGACGGCGCCCTGCGCCTGCTGGACGCCGCCGTCCGCCGCGCCCTGGTCGCCGCATGCGACAGCGTCTTCGATCCCGTGCCGTGAGAGAGGAAACGGGGCGCCCGGCCCGGCCGGACGCCCCGCTGTGCCGTTCCGTCTAAGAACGCACGACGATCGTGTTGCAGATCTTGTCGGCGAAGGTCTGCTTGCGCTCGTCCCACAGGGGCCACAGCCACCCGATGTAGCAGGCGAAGTTGTCCGCGACGTGCGCGATCTTGCGCAGGAACGCCATGCCGAAGCCGATCGGCTGGCCGGTCTGGGCGCTGACGAGGCGGATGTTCATCTGCCGCTTGCCGATGGTCTGGCCGGTGGTGCCCTCCTGGTGGATGAGCCACAGGCCGAGGCCGAACCCGACCGCGATGGCGACGAGCATCAGCAGCAGGCCGATCGCGCTCGCGCCGCCGGAGCCGTTGCCAGCGCCGGTGATCAGGACGGCGAGGAAGTACAGGATGCCCGTCGGGGCGCCGACGATGAGGCCGTCGATGATGTAGCCACCGGCGCGCGAACCCCACTCGGCGAGCTGGCCGCCGGAGTTGTAGTGGTGGTGGTGCACCTCCTGGTGGCCGGGCTGCTGCTGCCCGTACCCGGGCTGCTGGCCGTAGCCCTGCTGCTGCCCGTAGCCCTGCTGCTGGCCATAGCCAGGCTGCTGCTGGCCGTACCCCGGCTGCTGCTGCCCGTACCCGGGCTGCTGGCCGTACCCCGGCTGCTGCGGGGGCTGCTGGCCATAGCCGGGCTGCTGCTGCCCGTAGCCCGGCTGCTGCCCGTAGCCGGGCTGCTGCCCGTACGGGTCGTAGGGGTTGCCCACACTTGCTCCTTTGTGATGTGACCCTGTGGTTCTGTGATGCCCGGAGGGGCTCAAACTCGCATCAGCCCGAACCTGGCAAGCTGCCACAATTCCGACCCCACGAGGACGGTGCCGAGGACCCAGCCGCGGGCCTTCGGCGGGAGTGCCCACCAACGGTTCCCCCACCCGAGCGGCGCGAGCGCGAACAGCACCGCGCCGACCAGGACCACCGGATTCGCGAGCAGCGCCCGGACCGGACGGCCCGAACCCATCTCGACGAAGACGGTGGTGCCCCCGCACAGGGGGCAGGGAATCCCGGTGACCGCCCGCAAGGGACAGAGCACACCGGGGTCGCTGACACCGTGGACCCATGCCACGACGACGGCCGCACCGGCCATCACCGCGCCGCGGAGCAGTACCCCCGAGGGTCCTTGCCGCGCGGCGTCGAGGACGGCGGCGATCCGTCCGGGGGACGGCACACGGGCCGTCCCGGGCGCTCCCCCCAACACATCTCCCGCCTCGACGTCACGGGTCCGATGGTCCCGTATACAGGTTTCACCCCAGGTCGGGTCAACCCTCGACGTCCAGCCGCGATCAGACCGTTACCGGAAAAGAGTGCCGAACCCACCGTGTAGGCCACACTAGGACAACCCACCCGCACATGCGCACCCCTTTCCCGGGTGACACCTGTCGGCTGGGCCACTCACACCGGCGCTGTCACGCGTTTCCGGCGGCTCCGACGATCTGGGGGCCGCCCTGGTCGTCCAGATGGGGGGCCTCGACGACGTCCGCGACGACGCCGGTGATGTTGTCCGGGCCGCCGTTGTCGCGGGCGATCTGGATCAGGCGGGCGACGGCCTGGGACGGGTCGGGCTCGGCCGACAGCACCTCGTAGATCGTCTGGGCGTCGACGGGGCCGCTCAGGCCGTCCGAGCACAGCAGATAGCGGTCGCCCAGCCGGGCCTCGCGCAGCCGCAGGTCGGGCTCGCGGTCGTCGCGGCCGTCCAGCACCCGGTACAGGACGTGCGACAACCGGCTGCTCTCGGCCGGGTCGGCGGTGCCGCCCTGCTGCTCGGCCTCGGCCTTGAGGAGCTGGTCCATGGTGTGGTCCTGCGTGATCTGGAACAGCTCGCCGTCGCGGAGCAGATAGCCGCGCGAGTCACCGATGTGGGCGATGGCGACGGACTGGCCCGACCACAGCATCGCCGTCAGCGTCGTGCCCATGCGGCTGAGATCGGGGCGTTCCTCGCGGACCGCGCGCAGTTTCTCGTTGGCCTCCGCGACCGCCCGGCCCAGGATCGCCACGAGATCGTCACCCTCGGCACCGGGCGCGTCCAGCGAACGCAGCGAACCGATGACCGTCGAGCTGGCCACCTCACCGCCCGCATAGCCGCCCATACCGTCGGCGACCGCGATCAACCGGACGCCGGCGTAGCCGGAGTCCTCGTTGTTCTCCCGGCTACAGCCGATGTCGCTGCCTGCTGCGTATCTGATTGCTACGTTCATACCGATTTCGATGACGATCCTGTCAGGAGAGTTGGTGTATCAGTCGCCGGCGAGCCCGTGGCGGGCGGCGTACAACGCCGCCTGCGTCCGATCCTGAACTCCCAGTTTCATGAGCAGATTACTGACGTGGGTCTTGACCGTCTTCTCCGAGACCACGAGCGCACGGGCGATCTCGCGGTTGGAGCGGCCCTGCGCGATGTGCACGAGCACCTCCCGTTCCCGTTCGGTCAACGCGGCCAGGCCGCGATCGTCGCCCGCCGGTTCCCCGGCGAGCACCGCCTCCGCGGCGTCGGGCGCGAAGAGCACATGCCCATCATGGACCGCCCGGATCGCCTGCACGAGCGCCTTGGGGTCGACGTCCTTGTACAGGTATCCGGCGGCACCCGCGCGGACGGCCGGGAGCACCCGGCCGCGCTCGGTGACGCTCGTCAGGACGAGCACCCGTGCCGGGACCTCGCGCGCCCGCAGCTCCGTCAGCGCGGCGAGCCCGTCGGCGCCCGGCATCTTGAGGTCCAGCAGCACGATATCGGGCCGCAGGGATTCGGCCAGCGTCACCGCCGACACGCCGTCCTCGGCCTCGCCCACCACCTCGATGTCCTCCTGGATGCCGAGGAACGTCCGCAGCCCCTGCCGGACCACAGGGTGATCATCGGCGATCAGGACGCGGATCACAACGCCCCCGCCCGAACGGCGCGGCCGGTGCCGGTCACAGCGCCACCTCCAGCCGGACGGTCGTCCCCTTCGCGGGCACGGCGTCGATCGTCAGCACGGCGCCGACCGACGCCGCGCGCTCGGCCATCGACGCCAGCCCGAGCCCGCCGCCGTTCCTACCGTTCTCACCGGGATCGAACCCCCTGCCGTCGTCGACGACCTCCACGACGAGCCGGGCCCCCCGCACCTTCAACCGCACCGTGACCTCCTTCGGCGCCCCGTGCCGCAGCGCGTTGTACAGCGCCTCCTGCACGACGCGGAACACCACGCGCTCGTGCTCGTCCGGCAGCGTGACCGCGCGGTCGCCGGTGAACCGGACGGACGCGTCGTACGCCCGGTCGAGCACCTCGGCGTGCTTGCGCAGCGACGGGACGAGCCCGTCGGCCAGGTCGGCCGGACGCAGCTCGAAGATCACCGCGCGCAGCTCGGCCAGCGCCTCGGCCGCCAGCCGCTCCACCCGGTCGAGCTCGGCGGCGCTGCGGGCCGGGTCGGACGCGGCCAGCGCCGCCGCCGCGCGCGCCGTCAGCCGCAGCGAGAACAGCTTCTGCGCGACGGCGTCGTGCAGCTCGCGGGCGAGCCGGTTGCGTTCGGCGACGACGGTCAGCTCGCGGTTGTGCTCGTACAGCCGGGCGTTGGTCATCGCGAGGGCGGCGTGCCCCGCGAACAGCACGGCCAGCTCCTCGTCGGCCTCGGTGAACCCGCCGGGCGCCCGCTTGTTCGCCAGGAACAGGAATCCCAGGATGCGCGCGCCGTGCCGGATCGGGACGCCGAGGAAGTCGCGCAGCACCGGATGCGCCGACGGCCACCCCTCGAACTCGCCCGCGCGCCGGATGTCAGCGAGCCGCTGCGGCGTGCCGTCGCGCAGCATCGCGGCGAGCATCCCGTGCTGGCGGGGCAGCGGGCCGATCGCCTCCCACTCCTCGTCGGTGACGCCCGCGACGACGAACTCGGTGAACGAGCCCTCGTCGTCGGGCACGCCGAGCGCGCCGTAGCGGGCGTCGACGAGCCGCGCCGCCGCCCCCACGATCACCTGGAGCACCTCGTGCACCGACCGGTGGCTCGTGACGGCGAGCACGGCGGAGCTGACCGCGTGCAGCGTCGCGTCGGCGCCCGGTGGTTCCGCCCGGGCCGCGTCACTGGTGCCCATGTCCCCCTCGCCTGCCGTCCCTGCGACGACCGTACTCGCGCGTGGGCCGTCGCGCGCCCGTCGCAGGTCGTAGGACCATCGGACCAGGTCTGCGGCCCCGCGTGGCTGATCCGGCGCGCCGCCGGTGATCGTTAGCGTTCCGGTCATGGTCCACGATCCGCGCTCCCCCGCCCGCCTGCTGCGCGGCGACCTGCGGCTGCCCACGCTCGGCATCGTCCTCGTCACGCTGCTGCTGGCGTTCGAGTCGATGGCCGTCAGCACCGTCATGCCCGTCATCGCCCCCGCCCTGGACGGCCAGTCCCTGTACGCGTGGGGGTTCAGCGCGTCGCTGATCACCATGCTGCTCGCGACCGTCCTGACCGGCGGCCTCGCGGACCGCATCGGTCCGGGCCTTCCGCTGCTGACCGGTATCGCGGTGTTCGTCGCGGGTCTCGCCGTCGGCGGGTCCGCGCCGGAGATGGCGGTGTTCATCGCGGGACGGGCACTACAGGGGCTCGGCACCGGTTCCGCGATGGTCGCGATGTACGTCCTGATCGCCCGGGTCTATCCCGACACGCTGCGGCCCCGCGTGTTCGGCGCCCTGGCCGCCGCGTGGGTGCTGCCGTCGCTGCTCGGCCCCGCCGTCGCGGGTTTCGTCGCCGCGCACGCGGGCTGGCGGTGGGTGTTCCTCGGCCTCATCCCGCTGGTCGTCCCGGCGGCGGCGATGCTCGTCCCCGCGCTGCGCCGACTCGTCCCCGCCCCCGCCGCCGCCGCTCCGGCCCGCGCCGTGCCCGCCGTGGCCGTCACCGCCGGTGCCGCGCTGCTCCTCTACGCCCTGGAGAACCCCGGCTGGACGGCGCTGCCGCTCGGCGCCGCCGGGCTGGCCGGGCTCGGCTTCGGGCTGCCCCGGCTGCTGCCGCCCGGCACTCTGACGATGCGGCCCGGGCTGCCCAGCGTCGTCCTCGCGCGGGGCCTGCTCAGCGGCGCGTTCCTCGGCGCCGACGTGTTCATCCCGCTCGCCCTCACCGGGCTGCACGGGTTCAGCCCCACCCAGGCCGGGGTCGCGCTGTCCGCCGGGGCCGTCGCGTGGTCGGCGGCGGCGCAGCTCCAGGGCCGGTCCGAGCGGCCCGGCACGTTCTTCGCGCTGCTCGGCGCCGTGCTCGTCGCGGTCGGCGTCATCGGCGTGACCGTGGCCGAGCAGGTCCACGGCTGGCTGGCCCTGCCCGCCTGGATGTTCGCCGGCGGCGGCATGGGCCTGGCCATCTCCGCGCTGTCGGTGCTGACGCTGGACCGCTCGCCCGCCGACCGGCAGGGCGTCAACAGCGCCGCGCTCCAGATCTCCGACACGCTCGGCGCCGCGCTCGTCATCGGTACCGGCGGCGCCGTACTGGCCGCGTTCGGGCCCGACCGCCTCGGCACCGGGCTCGCCGTCGCGGGCGCCTTCTACGGCGCCGTCGCCCTGCTCGGCGTGCTCGCCGCGCGGCGCATCGACGCGCCCGTCCGCATCGTGGACGCGCGCGGCGCGCACCCGTCCCGCCCCGGTACCGTGGACGACAGCTATGGACAGGTCGACGCAGCGGACGCTGCTCATCACACTGACCGGCCGTGACCGCCCCGGCGTGACGTCACGTCTCTTCGCCACCCTCGCCGAGTTCCCGCTCACCGTCGAGGACGTCGAGCAGGTCGTGATCCGGGGCAGGCTCATCCTCGGCGTGCTCGTCTCCTACGCCGGAGGCGACGACGTCGGGCGCGTCTGGGCCGCCGCCGAGCGCGTCGCGACCGACCTCGACATGGAGATCGAGCTGTCCACCGGCCGCGACGGCGGCCTGCCGCGCCGCAGCGGGCGTCTGCACGTCACCGTCCTCGGCGCGCCGCTCAAGCCCGCCGCCATGGCCGGGATCGCCGGACGCGTCGCCGCCGCGGGCGCCAACATCGACCGCATCGAGCGGCTCGCGCAGCACCCCGTCACCTGCATCGAGATGCACGTGTCCGGCGCCGACGCGGCGCGGCTGCGCGCCGACCTCGCCCAGGAGGCCGCCGAGCAGCAGGTCGACGTCGCCGTCCAGCCCGGCGGGCTGCACCGCCGCGCCAAGCGCCTCATCGTCATGGACGTCGACTCCACCCTCATCCAGGGCGAGGTCATCGAACTGCTCGCCGAGCACGCCGGGTGCCTCGACGAGGTCGCCAAGGTCACCGAGGCCGCCATGCGCGGCGAACTCGACTTCGAGGGCTCGCTGCGCGAGCGCGTCGCGCTGCTGGCCGGGCTCGACGCGGGCGCGATCGACGCCGTCCGCGACCGCGTCCGGCTCGCCGCCGGGGCCCGCACGATGGTGCGCACGCTCAAGCGCCTCGACTACAAGTTCGCCATCGTCTCCGGCGGGTTCACGCAGGTCACCGACGGTCTCGTCGCCGACCTCGGCATCGACTACTCGGCCGCCAACACGCTGGAGATCGAGAACGGCAAGCTGACGGGCCGCGTCACCGGCCCCGTCATCGACCGCGCGGGCAAGGCGACGGCGCTCGCGCACTTCGCCGCGCAGGCCGGGGTGCCGATCAGCCAGACGGTCGCGGTGGGCGACGGCGCCAACGACCTCGACATGCTCCAGGCCGCCGGGCTCGGCATCGCCTACAACGCCAAGCCGGTCGTCCGGCAGGCCGCCGACACCGCCGTCAACGTCCCCTACCTGGACACCATCCTCTTCCTCCTCGGGATCTCCCGCGACGAGGTCGAGGCCGCCGACGCGGCCGACGGCGTCGTCTGATCGTTCTCCGCCGCCGGGCGTGAAAGCCCGTGGTCGGGCCGGTGAAAGCCGCGTTACTGGGCCCTATCGGGCCCGCCGGTTATCCTGATATTCGCCCGTCCTGACCCGTGGTGAATTCGCTTGGTCGAGACGGCGAATTCCGTGCAACAATGGACGTCCTCCCAGGTGGAAGCCGCCACCACGGCCGCAAAGCGGCCTTGCGACGCCACGGCCGAACACGATGGTGTTGCCGTTCTCGGTGTTCCAAAACATCACCGGCGGGGTAATCGTTAAAGATCGCCCGGTGGGCGTGAGAAAGGCCACCCCCTGTCGAGGAGGACGGATGTCTGGGCTCCCCCTGGCTAGCCCGGCCGGTACGGATGTGGATCTCGGCGGTGGCGATCTCACCTTGGTCGTCATCGTCGCCGTGGTCGCATTACTGGCCCTGGCGGTCGCAGCAGGACTGGTTCGGGAGGTGCTGGCCGCGGGCCAGGGCACCGACAAGATGCAATCCATCGCGAGGGCCGTCCAGGAGGGCGCCCTCGCCTATCTCAAACGCCAGTTCCGCACGGTCGCGGTCTTCGTCGTGCTGATCCCGCTCGTCCTGCTGCTGCTCCCGGCCGACTCGACGTCCGAACGGATCGGGCGTTCGGTGTTCTTCGTCATCGGGGCGCTGTTCTCGTCCGTCACCGGCTTCGTCGGGATGTGGCTCGCCGTACGGGGGAACGTGCGGGTCGCGTCGGCGGCGCGGGAGGAGGACGGCGAGCGCAAGGCGATGCGGATCGCGTTCCGCACCGGCGGCGTCGCCGGGATGTTCACCGTCGGGCTCGGCCTGTTCGGCGCGGCGGTCGTCGTGCTCGCGTACCAGGGGGACGCGCCGAAGGTCCTGGAGGGCTTCGGGTTCGGGGCGGCGCTGCTGGCGATGTTCATGCGGGTCGGCGGCGGCATCTTCACCAAGGCGGCCGACGTCGGCGCCGACCTGGTCGGCAAGGTCGAGCAGGGCATTCCCGAGGACGATCCGCGCAACCCGGCGACGATCGCGGACAACGTGGGCGACAACGTCGGTGACTGCGCGGGCATGGCCGCCGACCTGTTCGAGTCGTACGCGGTGATGCTCGTCGCGGCGCTCATCCTGGGCAGCGCGGCGTTCGGCACCGAGGGCCTGGTGTTCCCGCTGGTCGTGCCGATGATCGGTGTGATCACGGCGGTGATCGGGATCTTCGCGGTGGCGCCCCGCGCCAAGGACAGGTCCGGCATGTCCGCGATCAACCGGGGGTTCTTCCTCTCCGCGCTCATCTCGGCGGTGCTCGTCGCGGTCGCCGCGTTCGTCTACCTGCCCTCGTCGTTCGACGGCCTCACCGGCGTGACCGACCAGGGCATCCTCGCCCTGGACGCCGATCCGCGCTGGGTCGCGCTCGGCGCCGTCCTCATCGGCATCGTGCTCGCCAGCGCCATCCAGCTCCTGACCGGCTACTTCACCGAGACGACGCGCAAGCCGGTGCGGGAGGTCACGGGCAGCGCCCGGACCGGCCCGGCGACGGTCATCCTGTCGGGCATCTCGCTCGGCCTGGAGTCGGCCGTCTACACCGCGCTGGTGATCGGCGGCGCCGTCTACGGCGCGTTCCTGCTCGGCTTCGGCAACACGACGGTCGCGCTGTTCGCGGTCGCGATGGCCGGGACGGGGCTGCTGACGACGGTCGGCGTGATCGTCTCGATGGACACGTTCGGGCCCGTCGCGGACAACGCGCAGGGCATCGCGGAGATGTCCGGCGACGTGACGGGCGAGGGCGCCGCCGTCCTGGAGCGCCTGGACGCGGTCGGCAACACCACCAAGGCGATCACCAAGGGCATCGCCATCGCGACGGCGGTCCTGGCGGCGACGGCGCTGTTCGGTTCGTTCCGGACGACGGTGGTGTCCGCGCTCGGGGACGCGTCCGACAGCGCGAAGGACGCGCTCGGCCCGTTCGCGACGTTCAGCCTGTCGATCGACAGCCCGGACGTGCTGCTCGGGTTGATCATCGGCGCGGCGGTGGTGTTCCTGTTCTCGGGCCTGGCGGTCGCGGCCGTGGGCCGGGCGGCGGGACGCGTCGTCGTCGAGGTCCGCGCCCAGTTCCGCGACAAGCCCGGCATCATGGACTACTCCCAGAAGCCCGACTACGACCGCGTCGTGGACATCTGCACCCGCGACGCGCAGCGCGAACTCGCCACCCCCGGGCTGCTCGCCATCCTGACCCCCATCGCGGTCGGGTTCGCGTTCGGCTACGCGCCGCTCGGCGCGTTCCTCGGCGGCGCCATCGCCACCGGCGTCCTCATGGCGGTGTTCCTCGCCAACTCCGGCGGCGCCTGGGACAACGCCAAGAAGCTCGTCGAGGAGGGCGAGCTGGGCGGCAAGGGCAGTCCCGCGCACGAGGCCACCGTCATCGGTGACACCGTCGGCGACCCGTTCAAGGACACCGCCGGGCCCGCCATCAACCCGCTGATCAAGGTGATGAACCTCGTCGCGCTGCTCATCGCGGACGCGGTCGTCACCTACGCCGGGAACGTCCCGCTCCGGGTCGGGGTGACGGCGGGCGCCGTCGTCATCGTCGTCGCGGCGGTCGTGCTGTCCAAGCGGCGCGCCGATCCGTTCGCGGACGACACGGCGGCGGCGGACGGTCCCGTCCGCGAACCCGCTCCGGCGGCGGCCGTCCCGGCGCCGTCCCGTCCGGCGGACGAGGAGCGGCCCGCCCCGGCCCCGAAGGAGACCCCGCCCGCGTCCTGAGTGCTCGCGTCCCGGCCCCGCGCGGGGTCGGGGCGCGGGTGCGGACCGGGGGACGTACGCTGGACGGGCCGTCGAAACCGAAGTGCCGGGAGGGTCCGGAAGTGAGTGGCGAGAAGCCGACCGTGGCGGGGCCCAAGGGGTTCGCGATCGTGCTGGGGGCGATGCTCGGGGTGATGCTCGTGCTGTGGGGCCTCGCGGCCCTCGTCGCGCCGTGAGCACGCTGCTGGTGCTGCGGCACGCCAAGGCCGCCGACGGCGCCGGGCTCGCCGACGCCGACCGTCCGCTCACCGAACGCGGCCGCCGCGACGCCGCCGCCACCGGCGACTGGCTGCGCGCGCAGGGCCTCGTCCCCGACGCGGTGCTGTGCTCGGCCGCCGTCCGCACCCGCGAGACGGCCGCCGCGCTGAACCTCGGCACCGCCGTCACGTTCGACGACGGCATCTACCAGAGCGACGCGGCGGCGCTGCTCCGGATCGTCCGCGAGGAGGGCTCCGGCGGCACCCTGCTCGTCATCGGCCACAATCCCACGGTGCACCAGCTCGTCTTCGACCTCACCGGCGGCGCCCCCGCGTCGTTCCCCACGAGCACCCTCGCCGTCATCGACGTCGACGACCCCTGGACCGACCTGCGCACCGGCACGCTCCGCACCCTGCACACGCCCTAGCGTTTCAGCGCGGCGGCGATCAGTTCGTCGGTGTCCTGGCGCAGCGAGCGCAGCGCGTACCGGGTGCCGGACACCTGGAGCAGGGCGTGGCGCAGCGGCGTGAACGCGTCCGGTGCGACGCCGCCCTCGACCTCGGCGCGGCGGCGCCGGGCCAGGCCGGACAGGTGGTCGTCCAGGGCGGAGAACTCGTCGTCCAGGCGCTCGCCGGGCGGGCCGCCCTCGTGGCCGGCCTCGGCGTCGCCCAGGACGGCGGCGGCCTCGTCGAGCTGGTCGGCGAGCAGGTCCAGGATGTCCGGCACCGGCCCGGCGTCCACGCTCTCCTCCCGCGACATGCGGCCGACCGCGATGAGGTGGTCGCGGATGCGGTGCCCGACGCGGACGACGTCGCGCAGCCGCGCGATCGTGGCCTCGTCGGGGACGCGGTCCTCGGCGAGCCGGCGCCGGGTGTCGGCCAGGTCCTCGACGGCCTCCTCGGCGGCGTTCAGGACGTCGCGGTCGATGCGCTCGTGCCCGTGCTGCACGACGCCCGCCGCCTCCCGGACCAGCGCCGCCTGCGTTCGCAGCACCCGCCCGAGCTGGTGCGGGATGCGCTCGGTGAACCCCGGCGGCCACAGCACCCGCACGGCCAGGAAGACCAGCGCCGCCCCGGCGAGCGTGAGCGCGATCCGCTCGGCGGCGGCCGTCCACGTGGACGGCGTGGAGAAGTCGAGCAGCATCATCGCCAGCGGCGTGCCGAACAGCGCCCAGAACGTGAAGTTCACCGGTTTGAGCGTGAACGCCAGCGTCGCGAAGACGAACAGCACCAGCGACGCGGCGAGCTTGCCGGGCACGAGCGCGAGCAGCACGGCGGCGACGGCCGACCCGGCGACGGTCCCGCCGACCCGCTGCATCAGCCCGGTGACCGTCTCGCCGTAGGTGTGCCGGGTGCCCTGCATGACGGTGATCGTCATCCAGTGCCCGTGCGCGAGCTTCAGCGCGGCGGTCAGCGCCATCGCGACGGCGACGGCCAGGCCGACCCGGGTGGACTGGCGGAAGCCGGGCGAGCGCGTCCGGACGGCTTTCGCGAACCGCCGGAACAGGTCGCCGGACGGCGCGGAGAGCTGTGGCGCCGCGACGCCGACGCGGACACCGCTCGACGTCACGTCCCGGGCTATCGCGACGTTGTTCGTGATCCGGTCGAGGGAGCGCCGGACCTGCGCGACGAGCGCCGCCGCGACCAGGTCCTCGTCGCCTGCGAGGCTCGCGCGGCGGATCACCTCCGTGCGGCGGACCAGGCGCCGCACCGCGCCGGACTCCTCGGCGCCGAGCGGGAACGTCCCCGCCGACGCGACCGCGCCCGCGATGAGCCGCAGCCGCGCCGCCAGCGCCAGCACCGCCACGCGCGCCTCCAGCTCCCATTCCCGCTCGGGCGGGTGCCGGTCGGCGGCCTCGATGAGGCTGCGCAGCGCGACGATCTCGTGGTTGACGCGGCCCAGCGCGTCCAGCAGCCGTTCGGGGCGGGTGGACCCGTCGTGCGCGAGCCCGTAGGACGCCAGCGTCGTGCGGGCCGCCGTGACGGCCTCGCGGGCGGCGCGGCGGCTGTCGTCCCAGTCGGGGCGGTGGGCGACGTGGGCGAGGCGGGGCGGATCGACGTCCACGGCGTCCAGCGGCCGGGCGTCAGGGTGGCCGATGTCCTGCGCGACGGCGTCGAGCGCGGTGGCGACCGCGTCGGCGGCGTCGGCGAGCGCGGTGCGCAGCGGCCGGAGCCGCCGCGCGGGCCACGGCGCCAGCAGCAGCGCGGACGCGTAGAGGCCGCCGAGGAGTTCGAGCGTCCCGTTCAACAGGACGTCCTCACCGCCGGGCCGCACGGCGGTGAGCACGACGGCCATGGCGGCGGTGGGACCGATCCACCGGTAGGTGATCCCGAGCGCCACGATGGGCGGCACGACGAGCACGGCCAGCCACGTCTGCCCCGCCAGCAGCCCGCCGACGGTGGCGCCGAACGCGACGACGAGCGTCGCGCCCAGCAGGTTCCGCGCCCGCCGCCCGTACGGCCCCTCCGGCGCCCGCAGCGCCACCAGATAGGCCCCGAGCGACAACGTCGCCGCCGCTCGCGTGTGCCCCGCGACCGCCCCGACGACGAGCGGCGACGCCGTGGCGAACGCCGCCGTCACCCCGTAGAAGGGCGCCGCCCGCCCCTCGATCTGGGCGAACGCCTCCCGAATCCGCTCCGGCACACAGAACGCCCTACCCGCCCACCGCGACCGACGATCACGATCCCACCGCCCGGGCCCGAAACAGTTATCCACAGGCGGTGGACACACCCGCGGAAGCCGCCTCGACCGCGGGAGAATAATTGAAGGGGGTCCCCGGGGGGAGCGTGAGGGTCTCCGGGCGGTCCGGAGGCGGCGGGAGCCGGCCACCCTTGATGACTGCCCGCGCGCCCCACGGCGGGCGCGGCCGTGCCGGGAGGCGCGTAGCGCCGACTCGGCCCAGGCGGGCCGCAACCGCCGTGCTTGATCTAGTAGGAAAAATCCTCACACGGCCGCGCGCCTGGGTTGGGCACCGGCGAAGGGACAGGACCTTGCGCGCGACCTACGGGAGGTCGAGCGTGCCCGCCTTGACGTTCACCAGTAGTTGCCCGAACTGCCCACGGTCGAGTGCAAGGTTTCCCGCCCTGGGGTTCTTGGAGTCGCGTACCCCGACGCCGCGCGAGAGTGACGCGACCTCGACGCACGCACCGCCGTTGTTGCTACTGCGGGTGCTCTTGCGCCATGTAGCTGCGTACTCGTCAATGAGGCTGGTCGTCATGGCTTCGGGCACCTCCTTCGGTCTATGAAGCTGCCGACCCGGTGAGTTCGTCCGCCACTCGCGCGATGAGTGCTATGGACTCGCCGGGCGGCAGCGATGCGGCGCGCAAGTGGTCGAACATCATCGTATAGCGCTCAACCTCGCGTGCTTTCTCTAGGTACAGCGTGCCCGTGTGGTACTCGATGTACGCGATCTTGGGATCGTTCTCCGCGAACCCGAGCACGTGGAAGGCGCCAACCATGGCCGGATGCGCGCCGACAGAGAACGGTAGGACCTGGATCGTGACGTTCGGCTGCTTGCCGACGTCGGCAAGGTGCTTCAACTGCTCCGCCATGACTTCTGGGCCGCCGACAACCCTACGTAGAGCCGCTTCGTTGATGATCGCCCACACGTGCGGCGCGTCTGCTCCGGTCAGCCGGTCTTGCCTCGCGATGCGTAGAGCTACGCGCTTCTCTACCTCCGCTTCCTCCATGACGAGCGACGTTTCGTACGCGGCGTGGATGTAGCGCTTGGTCTGGAAGAGTCCCGGGATGAACTCCGCTTCGTAGAGGAAGAGCGCCGACGCGTCAGACTCCAGTCCCACGTAGACCTCGAACCAGTCGGGGATCGCATCGTTGTGGCTGTGCCACCACCCCTTCTGCCGCGACTCGCGCGCGAGCGCAGCGAGAAGGTCTGTGGCCTCCTGGCTCGCACCGTAGATCCTCGCGAGCACCTTCGCGTCCCTGGGCATCACGCTGACGCGTGCGTTCTCGATGCGGCTGACCTTGGCGTTCGACCACTCGGCCTGCTCCGCTACCTCGTCCAAGGTCAGCCCTGCGGCCTCCCTCAGCCTCCGGAGTTCCGTCGCCAGTCGTCGGCGCTTCACGGTGGGGCTGGTGAGACACCAGGTGTACATGACAGTCGCAGTCTGCCAGGAGCTAAGTACACGTGGTGAGTGAACCGGGAAGGTCGCGACTGAGAGTCGGGTGAGCGCATGGGGCTTCACAGGAAGAGCGGGAGGCGGCGGGCGCAGGCAATGGACGTGCCGCGTGAGACGGGCGGGGAACGTGAACACGGTTCGGCTGGTCTGTCGGCGCGTGATGCGGCGGGGCACCTCGCGAATCTGGCGGGTCAGTTCGGTGGTGTACCGAACGTCACGACGTGGATGACGGGTCGTGACGCCTGGCCGAAGTTGTTCGTGCGGCGGTTGACCGCCCCGGTGCGCACGGTCGCCGTCCTGTGCCTCCACCGCGCGGGGAACGCCGTCTATACGTGGTCGGACGGGGCAGCGCTGGCCTCGGTCGGCGCGGTGGAGCGCGCGGCCTCCGTCGTCTTGGAGGACCTGTACCCCGGTGGGCTGGCTCCGGGTCGTCCGGTGGGGGGTGACCGGTGGTGGTGACGTTCGGGGTGGCGCCCGAACCGCTGGGCTGGGTGGAGCCGCTTCGGTTGCTGGAGCCGGTGGGTGATCTGCGGTTTCTGCGGCGGGCGGTGGGTCGGTGGGTCGGTGCCTGGTGCGGTTCGTTGGTGGCTGAGCGGGCGGCGTGGGCGGTGAGCGAGCTTGCGGGTAACGCGGTGCGGCACGGCGGGGGGCTGGCGGCTGTCCGGGTTTACCCGGCGGCGGCGGGGCTGGTGGTCGAGGTCTGTGACGGGGCGGCGGGGGTGTTGCCGGTGCTGGGGCGTCTGGACGACGTGCTGGCCGAGAGCGGGCGGGGTCTGGCGATGCTGGCGGCGGTGGCCGTTGATCTGGGCTGGTCTTCGGGGGTGTCGGAGAAATCGGTGTGGGTCGTGTTGGACGCGGCCGACATGACGGGAGCGGTGTGAGCCGTCCCGTTCTGCCTGGTGGTCGATCACTTCAAGAGAGGAAAGGCGACGTGAGCGGTTATCGCGAGTTCATGAAGACGAGTGAGGTCGCGCGGCTGTTCGGCGTGACCCCGTACACGGTGGTGCGGTGGACGCGGCGGGGGTTCCTGTCGCCGGGGCGCACTCCGGCCGGGCATCTGCGGTTCGACCGTGCGGAGGTCTTGCGACTGTTCCGCGACGGGGCGGGTGAGGGATGAGGATCATTCCGTTCCGGCGCGAGAGCGAGCCGGACGACGCCGGGCGAGAGGATGGCGGGCCGGGCGAGCCGGAACCGCTGCGTTCGGACGAGCACCCGTACACGCCGATCGTGGAGGTGCTCGACGCGATGTGGCCCGGCTACCGTTTCCAGGTGGACGACGCGGCGGACGGGTGCGGGTGGGTCGCCTACCCCAAGGACTACGACGCGGAGATCCGCAAGTGGGATTCCCTGCCGGACCTCATGATCGCGCTCGGCGGGCCGCAGAGCGCTTCCCTGTGCGACTCGCTGCACTACATCGCGCGGCGGCTGACCGAAGCGCTCTCGGACCACGCATGGCGTACCGACGTCCGCATCCTCATGTCCAACGGGGAGGACCCGTCGTGACCATGCGTCGTCGTGGCCGTCTCAAAGGGCCGTGACCGAGCCCCACCCGGTTTCTGAACAGCGGGAGAAGGGAGTCGAGGGCCCCGCCAAGTTCCTCCGGTGGCTGGGAACGGGCGAAGGCCCCGCCGGGGCGGGGCCTTCGGGTGGCTGCGGGAGGGGCGCGGTCTAGGAGGCCGCGACCGTGTCGGCCGGCCAGCTCATGCGGATCTGGACGCCCTTCGGCGTCGCGGAGACGTCCACATCGTCGGCCAGGCCCGCGATGACGGCGAGGCCGAGATCGACCGTGCCGTCCGCCAGGGCGAAGTCGAGATCCTCTGGCGTGTTCAGCTCGTCCGGAGTGTTGGCGACGGCGAGATCCGCCGCCGTGCCCGGCCCGGTGACGGCGGCGTCATCACCGGGGACGGCATCGTGCACCGTCACCTCGAAACGTCCGTCGGCGGCCTTCAACTCCAGCCGGACGGGCTCGTCCGGGCAGGTCGTGCGGTGCGCCTCCACGGCTCGCGAGCATGCCTCGCCGACCGCCAGCCGGACCTCGTCCAGCAGGGTCTCGTCCACGCCACCGCGGCGGGCCACCGCCGTGACGATCAGACGGGCCGTGCGGACGTGCACCGGCAGCGCACTGAATTCGAGTTCAACGATCGCCATCGCTGCGGGCGCCTAGCCGGCGCTCTTGCGCTTCTCCTCGGCTTCGGCGATCGAGGTGTGAATGCCGAAGACCTTGGTCAGCCCCGTGATCCGGAAGATCTTGAGGATGCGCTCCTGCGTGCAGACGAGTTCCAGCGAACCGTCGTGCGCGCGGACGCGCTTCAGCCCGCCGACCAGCACGCCGAGGCCGGTCGAGTCGAGGAACTCGACCTTCTCCATGTCCACCAGGAGGTGGAACTTGCCCTTGTTCACCAGGTCGATCAGCTTCTCGCGAAGCTTCGGCGCCGTGTAGACGTCGATCTCGCCCTCCACCGTGATGACGGTGACACCGTCGTCGGTGGTGTAGTCGTTCACCTTCAGGTCCACAGATCCTCCAGCGCCGTACAAGCCATCTGTTCCCGCGCGCCCAGGACTGCGCTGCGGCGGCCCGGGGCGGACGGAACTCCGTCGGAATTCAACCACGCTCCGGCTCCGTAGAAGCACGTTACCGTCCAGTCGGGCGAAAGTTCGTGCCGTCCCGTCTGACCTGGCGATCTACGGGGCATGGCAGGGGGAACGAGGCCACCGGAGCCAGGGCGTTCCCAGGGTTTTGCCCATGCTGGCAGACTGAAAACCTGATGGCCGCCCAAAGATCTTCCACTCCCCTTGACCGGCTCCTTGCCGACCCCGGCCGCCGCGACCGCATCACCCACGTGCAGGACGTTCCCGCACGTCCGGGCCGCCGCGCGGCCTGGCCCGCGTGGGCTCCGGAGCTCCTCGTGCGCCGTCTGGCGGCGGCCGGCATCGACGCGCCCTGGCAGCACCAGGCCGACGCCGCCGAGCACGCGCACGCGGGCCGGTCGGTGATCCTCGCCACCGGCACCGCGTCCGGCAAGTCGCTCGCCTACCTGCTGCCGTCGATCGCCGCGATCTACGCCGACGAACCCCGCGACGAGGGCACCGTCCTCTACCTGTCGCCCACCAAGGCCCTCGCCGCCGACCAGGTCCGCGCCGTCCGCGCACTGCGGCTCACCCGCGTCCGCGCCGCCGCCTACGACGGCGACACCCCCCGCGACGAACGCACCTGGGTACGGCAGCACGCGAACTACGTCCTGACCAATCCCGACATGCTGCACCGGTCGATCCTGCCCGGCCACGCCCGCTGGGGCGGCTTCCTGCGCCGCCTCCGCTACGTAGTCATCGACGAGGCGCACGGCTACCGGGGCGTGTTCGGCTCCCACGTCGCGCAGATCCTGCGCCGGCTCCGCCGCGTCTGCGCCCGCTACGGGACGACGCCGACGTTCGTCCTGGCGTCCGCCACCACGTCCGACCCCGCCGCCACCGCCGCCCGGCTCACCGGCGTGCCCGTCGTCGCCGTCGACGCCGACGCCTCCCCGCGCGGCCCCGCCACGTTCGCGCTCTGGGAACCGCCGCTGACCGAGCTGCGCGGCGAGCGCGGCGCCCCCGTCCGCCGCACCGCGACCGCCGAGGCCGCCGACCTGCTCGCCGACCTGGTCGTCGAGGACGTGCAGACGCTCGCGTTCGTCCGCTCCCGGCGCGGCGCCGAATCCGTCGCCCTCAGCGCGAAACGGGCGCTCGCGGACGTCGCGCCCGACCTCGCCGGGCAGGTCGCCGCCTACCGCGCCGGATACCTCCCCGAAGAGCGGCGCGCCCTCGAAGAGTCCCTGCGCGCGCGGGACCTCGTCGGGCTCGCCAGCACCAACGCCCTCGAACTCGGCGTCGACGTCTCCGGGCTCGACGCCGTCCTCATCTGCGGCTGGCCCGGCACGCGCGCGTCCCTGTGGCAGCAGGCGGGCCGCGCCGGACGCTCCGGACAGGCCGCGCTCGCCGTCCTCATCGCCCGCGACGACCCCCTCGACACCTTCCTCGTCCACCACCCCGAGGCGATCTTCGGTTCGCCGGTCGAGACGACCGTCCTCGACCCGGACAACCCCTACGTCCTGGAACCGCACCTGTGCGCGGCGGCGTCCGAACTGCCGCTCACCGACGCCGACGCCGACCTCTTCGGCCCCCGCACCGCCGACCTGCTGCCCGACCTCGTCCGGCGCGGCCTGCTCCGGCACCGGCCGACCGGCTGGTACTGGACGCGCCGCGACCGCGCCACCGACCTCGCCGACATCCGCGGCGCGGGCGGCGCGCCCGTCCAGGTCGTCGAGAGCGGCACCGGGCGGCTGCTCGGCACCGTGGACGAGGCGTCCGCGCACACCACCGTGCACGAGGGCGCCGTCTACCTGCACCAGGGCGACTCGTTCATCGTCCAGACGCTCGACCTGGACGATTCGGTCGCGCTCGTGCAGGCCGCCGAACCCGACTACTCGACCACCGCGCGGGACGTCACCGACATCCGGATCATCGAGCGGCTGCGGTCGACGGCGTGGGGCGACGCGACGCTCTGCTACGGCACCGTCGAGGTCACCCGGCAGGTCGTCGCGTACCAGATGCGGCGGTATCCGAGCGGCGAGTCACTCGGCGAGAAGCCCCTGGACCTGCCGCCCCGCACGCTGCGCACCAAGGCCGTCTGGTGGACGCTCTCCGCCGACCAGGTCGAGTCCTGCGGCGACGTCGACCTCGCGGGCGCCGCGCACGCCGCCGAACACGCGTCCATCGGCCTGCTCCCCCTCTTCGCGACCTGCGACCGGTGGGACATCGGCGGCGTCTCCACCGCCCTGCACCCCGACACCGGCCTGCTCACCGTCTTCGTCTACGACGGCCACGAGGGCGGCGCGGGCTTCGCCGAACGCGGCTACGCCGGCGCCGCCCCCTGGCTCCAGGCCACCCGCGACGCCATCGCGTCCTGCGAATGCCGCTCCGGCTGCCCGTCCTGCATCCAGTCCCCCAAATGCGGCAACGGCAACGACCCCCTCGACAAACACGCCGCCCTCACCCTCCTGACCACCCTCCTCAACAACGCCCCCTGACCACCCATCCGTCGCCCTTCGCCCGCACTCTCGCGCTAGAAGCGATCCGAATACGCGGCACGCGACGCAACGCGAAGGCGGAGCGATGCGCACAGGCGCCCCGACGCGCACGCGAACAGGCGGAGCAATGTGCACAGGCGACTCAACGCGCACGGCGGGTGGGCGGGCCGAAGCGCACAGGCGGAGCAATGCGCACGCGCAACGCAACGCGAACAGGCCACTCGACGCGCACGCGAACAAGCGGAGCGATGCCCAACGCGACTCCGACACGCACGCGAACGAGCGGGGCTAGACGCATAGGCGGAGCGAGCACAGGGGGCGAGCACACGCGGAGCGAACAAGCGGGGCTAGACGCATGGGCGGAGCGAGCACAGGGAGCGAGCGCACGCGGAGCGACCGAGCGGCGCGCAAGCCCGGCCGGATAGGGCGCGGCGACGCGGCCCTTCGACTCAGAGGCGGAATGATGCGCTGGCCAGGAACAACGCCGACAGCGTGGATTTCAGCTCAACGCCAACAACGCGTGCTTCAGCTCTGCGGCCGCGCGGACCGCTGGGCGGGCACGGCTCCGGCGTCCTGCCGGGCCTGCGCGAGCTCCCGCTGAAGCCGACGCTTCTCCAGTTCCAGCGTGGTGATCGACTCTTCGTGCTCATCCCGCAGATCCCGCAGTTCCCGCCGCAGGTCCAACGACCGCCGAATCCCGAACGCGGCGACCATCACCCCCGCCACGAAGACGACCGTGACCACAGCACCGGCGAGAAAGACCTGCCACTCGTTCTCGACACCGGGCACCGCCTCACCGAAGGCCGTGATCCCCGCGGTGTCACCGTTGTCGAGCACGATCGACACACCCACGGCGACAGCGACCACCACAAGCACCAGCCCGAGAAACACCATGCGGAGCTTCCCCTCCGTGTTTCCAGACAACCCGGAAGAACCTCTGCCGACCCGGAGCCTAAACCCAACCCCCACCCCCACCACAATCCACCCATCAGCCCCGCACAGCACGCACCTCCAAGCGGGCCGAGAGCGCGGACGACGAAGCGCGCCGCGCGCCGTCCACCTCCGGCAGCGGCACGCCCAGCGGCTCGACGACGTGCCCGGAGCGACGCCGTGGGGTCGTGGCGCCCGCAAGGCACAGGCGTCCACTACAGGGTCCGGCTCAGGTGCAGCAGGGTCCAGCTCAAGCGACCGGCACATGCCTCTAACGGGTAATGGCACGGGCCGGTGCCCGCTCGGACTGAGCGCGCCCGCCGTCGAAATCTACGGCTCGCGGCGGCGCCGCTTGGACTTCGGCTGGGCGGCGGTGGGCATGTCCGCGGGCTTGGCGATGCGCACGTTGACGCCGCCGCCGGGCTTGCCGAGTTTGGCCGGGCGGCGCTTCGTCCTCGTCTTGGCGGCGGCCAGCGCGGCGCCGTCCGGACCGGACAGGGAACGCGTCGCGGACGAGTCGGCGTCGGGCTTCTCCCTGGCGTCCTGCTCCGCACGCCCGCCGAGCTTCGCCGCGCCCGACGGCAGGACGACCGTGTCCCCCGTGTGCACGGCGAGCACCTCGGTCTGCCCGCGCGCACCCGTGCCCGCGCCGGACTTCTCGGCCTTGGCGGCGGCCTTCTCCGCCTTCTTCATCTCCTTGGCGGACTTCTTCACCTGCTTGGCCAGCTCCGGCGGGAGGCCGCCGCTCTTGGCCACGGCCTCCGCCTCCGCGATGCTGTCCCGCAGGTGCGACACCCGGTCCCGGCCGGTGCCGCCACGGGCGGTCCGCGCCGCCATCCCCATGCTGCTCACGCCGGCCTGCGTGACCCGGAGATGCCGCGTCCACCGGCCCAGATGCGCGGCCACGACCAGCAGGACGAGCGCGATGCCGATGCTCCTCGCCCACTGCAACTCATCGCTCATCGGAAGGCTCTGCGCCTGCGGCGCGTACGGCCCGGCGGCCACCTGCGGCGCCGGGTACGGGGGCGTGGCGCCGTCCGGCTGCACCGACGGCAGCGTCAGGGGCGACTGGTTGTTGAGCGGCGAGAGCGGCGTCGTTCCCGTGGGCGGCATCCCACCGGCCAGCGACGGCGGCAACGTCCCGCCGGGAACCGAGCCCCCGGGCGTCCCGCCGCCCCCGCCTCCGGAGCCGCCGCCGACCGGCACATGCGCGGTCGACGTCAGCGACGCCACCGACCCTCCGGCCCCGTTGGACCGCTGCGCCCGCACGTTCACCTGCACCGAACCGCTGCGCGCCTTGCTCGGCAACGTCATCGTGCAGTCGGAACCGGAACAGAGCGTCCCCACCGACCCGCTCTTGGACCCCGACCCGGCCGCACCCACCGTGTACCCGGTGAGGTCGGCCTCGCCTCCGCGCTTCCAGCTCACCTTCAACGAGGACCCCGAGTGCACGGCCGTGACCCCGAGCGGCGGCGACGGAGGCACGCGCGCGTTGAAGGTGCTCGTCGCCAGCGTGCGGCCGAGCAGCGACGTCTTCAGCGAGAGCGTGTACCTGCCGTTACGCGGGATTTCGAGCGTGGCTTCGATGTCGCCTCGCACGCCTCTGTCGGCAAGGTGCTTGTCCGTGCCGTCGGGGAGCTTCGCGAAGAGCCGGACCGGCGTCAGCAGCTCCGACGTGTAGGCCCGGACCGCGACCCGGTCCCCCTTCGTGAGAACCGTGCCGTTCGCAGGCGACGAGATCTTGGATTCGTCCGCCGACGCCGGTGCCGCCATGAAGACCGGAAGGCCCATCGCAAGGGGTGCGGCGAGCATGACGGCACTGATCCTGCGAATCATGGTCACGGCCTCAATCCCTTCACCGGACGGATACGCCGACAGCCCCAGACGTCTCCAACCGGCAGGAACCGGGGGCGGGGGGCGGGGCGCGGTCAACACCACCGCGCACGAATAACTTTAGGCTTACCGCAGCGTAACGCACCACCAGCCCCCCAACACCATCCGATCATGACAAAAACGCCCACCCAACTCCGCCCCCGCCCCGCCTACCGCCCACCCACCCCACCCCACCCCCACCGCCCTCCACCACCCCCAAACCAGCCCGCCCACTTCCCCAACACCAACCCCACCGAAAGACCCCATCAACGCCCCAGCCCCAGAAAACCAGCACTCACCGCCCACCAACCACGAGCACAAGCGCGGGACATGAGGCATAGAGCCAGACGTGAAGCGCGGCCGCAGGGCGCGATCAGAGCGCGGGCGCGGAACGTGAGCGCGGGCGTGAGCATGAGCGCGGACGCGAGCACGGGCATGGGCGCGCGCGGCGGGGACGGGCCGGGCGGGATCTGCGCGCGGGACGCGAGCACGGGCATGGGCGCGGGCATGGGGCATGGGCGCGCGCGGCGGGACGGGCCGGGCGGGGTGTGAGCGCGGGCATGGGGCATGGGCGCGCGCGGCGGGACGGGCCGGGCGGGGTGTGAGCGCGGGCATGGGCGCGGCCGCAAGCAGGGCGCGGTGGACGGCGTGAGCGTGGGCATAAGGCGCGGGCATGGGCTGGGGCGCGGGCAGGAGCGCGTGGGTGCGGGAATGGGCGCCAACGCGGGCATGGGCGCGGGCTGCCAGCAGGGCACGGGGACGGGCGTGAGCGCGGACATAGGGCGCGAGCGCGGACATAGGGCGCGAGCGCGGGCATGGGTTGAGGCGCGGGCATGAGCTGTGGCGCGTGAGTGCGGATGCGGGCGCCACAGCCGATCACCTCGTCTCATTTTGATCGGCTGGGGCGCGCGGGCGTGGGTGCGCGGGCGTGGGTGCGCGGGCGTGGGTGCGCGGGCGTAGACCAACATGGCAAGCCCAACCCGCGCGGACTCTCTCCCAGATACGAGTCCCACTCAGGACTGCCTATGCGCGTTCCTCATCAGGTCCGGTCGAAGGCCCGCACCCAGGACCGACGCATGCCCTTGCTCAGACACGCGTCCCGTTCGAGCCGCCCGCGCGTCAGTCGCCAGGGCCCGGGTCGAGGATCGGGGTGGACGGGCCCGCGCGTGACTTGGCCCAGACGCGGGTCTCACCCAGGCCGAGGGGAAGATGCACGCGTGCCGTGACCGTGACCTCGGCGGTGCCGTCCCTGATCCGGCAGTCCGCCAGCCAGACCCGCGACGCCGCGACGACATCGCGTGCCCGCCGACAGGCGACCTGCCCTTCGGCCGCCCGGCCCGCAGCCGCGAGCGCCGCGAGGTCGGCCGCAGCCTCGACCCTCATACGCGCGACGCGCAGCCCCCCGAGGACCACGGCCGCAAGCCCCGCCGTCCAAATCACTCCCACGAACGCAAGCACCCACACAGTCCCCGACCCACGCTCCTCACGCCACCACCGCTCACGCCACCACCGCTCACCCCACCGCATCTCACCCCCCGTCGCCTGCCTAGCCGCACCCCGCTTAGCCCCACCACGCCCCACCGCACCCCTCCCGGCCACACCCCACCCCGCCGCATCTCGCCCACCGTCGCCCCCGCACGCCCACCGCGCCCACCGCGCCCACCGCGCCCACAAGCTGCCTCACCTCACCCGACCGTCCATGCCACTTCCGTCGTTTTCCTCGCCACACCACGTCGCGCCACACCCGCCACGCCACGCGGCCTCTCCACGCGGCCTCTCCACGCGGCCTCTCCACGCGGCCTCTCCACGCGGCCTCTCCACGCGGCCTCTCCACGCGGCCTCTCCACGCGGCCTCTCCACGCGGCCTCTCCACGCGGCCTCTCCACGCGGCCTCTCCACGCGGCCTCTCCACTCCGCGCCGCCACGCGCGCCGCCATGTCGCCTCCCCGCGCCGCCTACATCACGTCACGTCGACCACCTCATTCCACCGTCGTTGGCCTTGCCGTCGTTAGTTCTGTTGTCGTTCGTCTCGCCGCCCCGCGCTACCGCCACGCCTCGTCCGCCGACTTCACGCTTTCTCGCCGCGTTCATGGCTGTCTTCCTCTTTCGATCCGTGCTCTGTTGCTTCGATGGTGGACGCGGGTCGCCGCTTCTGGCTCGGGTCGTAGGCGTCGTTGGTGGGTGGTCGGGGTTCTCGTGGGCCTCGACGAGAACCCCGGCCGATTCGGGCGGGTGTTTCGGGATCGGTGCGGTTATGGGTCGGTTGGTGGGACTGGTGTTACGCCTGGTTCTGTGGCGGCGGTGGCGTGGGCGGTGGCTGTCAGGGTGGGGAAGGCGGGCAGGGGTGCCTGGATCGAGGTCGAGACCTCGACGTGGACCTGCTCGCCGTCCCTGCTCACCTCGACGGAGGCGCCGGGCACGGCGCGGGCCACGTGCTCGCGGACCGACGAGACGGCTTCTCCCCGTGCGGCGGCGCGGGCTCCGCTGCGGGCCGCGTCGGTGCAGGCGAGATGCGTCGAGGCCGCCGCGACGGCCCAGAGCAGCACCACGGTCACGAGAACCAGCGAGGGCAGCGCGAGTGCCGTCTCCGCCGTGACCATGCCCCGGTCCCGGCGCCGGTTCATCCCGCGAGCTGGAGTGCTCTTCGCACGATGCCCAGGAGGGCGGTGCGCACCTCCGTCCCGGTGACGAGCTTGTAGAGCACGCCCGCCAGTGCCGCCGCCGCGACCGTTCCGATCGCGTACTCGGCGGTGGACATGCCACGGTCGTTCGCGGCGCGCCGTCGGCTCCGCACGATCTCCATCATCGGATCTCCCCCTCTGTCGTTCCCGCCCCTTGCGGGTGTGTTCACCAGCCTGGACTCGCACGGAAGACGAGGAAAACCGAATCTGCGCCTGTGGATAACCCGAAGGCCGGAGCCAGGCGGCATCGGGTCCGTTTCTCCCTTCCCCTGCTAGCTTCTCGGGCTCCTCGCTCCCTCTGAGCGTCCGTGCCGGACCGTGGCAGAACGGGCTTCGGTCGTCTGCGCGCGGCTTCGCAAGCGCCCCGTGTCCCGCTCCCTGACTTGCTGTCGGCGGCCGTTCGCGGTGGACGTCAGCCGACCATCGGGAACGGCCCGCAGTGCTGCGGTGTCCGGCCGCACGTGGGCTGGCAGGGAACACAACGGGGTCGTGCGTGGGGATGCGGTCACCACGGGATGAGGAGGGTCGAGGCGATGCCCGCGATCGCCGGGACGATGCCCAGCAGGACGAAGGCGGGCAGGAAGCAGAGCCCGAGCGGTGCCAGGGCGTGGATTCCGGCGGTTCGGGCGCGGGTCATGGCGTCCGCGCGGGCCTGGCGGCGGCGGTCGGCGGCGAGGCGGGCGAGAGCCGGGGCGAGGGTGGCGCCGGACGTGGTGACGCGCAGGGCCGTGCGCGCCAGCGTCGCAGACTCGGGGCGGTCGGCGAGCGTCCGCCAGGCGTCGGCAGGGTCGGCACCGAGGCGGAGCTGGGTCACGACCATCTCCAGGTCGTCGGCCAGCGGCCCGCCCACGGCGGTCGCCACCGCCGAGAGCGCGTCGTGCCAAGGCGTTCCCGCGCGCAGGCAGGCGGCCAGGAGGTCGACGGCGATCGGCAGGTCGGCGACCACGCGCGACCGGCGGCGCCGATCGTCCTGCCCGCCCAGACGCGCGAGCGCCGTCATCAACGCCGCCGCCGCGGCGACGCCCACGATCGCGCCCGTCAGCCCGCCGAGGACGAACGCCGAACTCAACCCCGCGAGGACCGCGACGCCCCGCCGCACCCGGACGTCCCGGCCACGCGCCGCCGCGCGTACTCGTGACGGACGCCCCGCCGCGACCCTCAGCTCTGCCGGACTCGGCACCCACCAGAGCAACGCCGCGCACACCCCGAAGCACGAGGTCGCCACCAGGCTCATCAACATCTCCGCTGCTTCCCTTCTCTGATTCCCGCATTCCGTCTCCGCTCGCCACAGGCGGCGCAGATGTCCTCCCGGCCGCTGGGCGGGTGACGCCGAGATGCTGGGCGCCGTCCCGCCGTGGTGCCGTGGTGCCGTCCCGCCGTGGTGCCGTCGCACGTGGTGCCGTGGCGGCGTGATGCCGTGATGCCGTGATGCCGTGGCCGCGTGGTGCCGTGGCCGCGTGGTGCCGTGGCCGCGTCGCGCCGTCGCGCCGTCGCACCGTGGCGCCGTGGCGCCGTGGCGCCGTGGCGCCGTGGCGCCGTCGTGCCGTCGCCGTCGTGCCGTGGGGGGTCACGGTGTGGCGGCGCGTGGCGGTGTGGCGGCGCGTGGCGGTGTGGCGGCGCGTGGCGTGACGGTGCGGGCGGCGTGACGGTGCGGGCGGCGTGGTGGTGCTTGGTGGTGCGGTGGTTGGGGCTTGGTTGTGGTGGCTTGGTGGTGGGGGCCTGTGGGTTTGGGGGTGGCGTTTGGTGGGGTGGCGGGTTGGGTGGGGTTCGTTTTTGGGTGGTCGTTGTTTGTTGCTTGTCAACGAGGGGTGGTGGCGTTGTGGGCTAGGCGGTTTGTCCACCAGAGGCCGGTGGCGTTCAGGGTCAGGCCGATGGTGAGGCAGAGGAGGCCGGGGGGTGTGCCGAAGAGGAAGGACAGGGGGTTCGCGCCCATCGCGGCGGCCATCGCCAAGCCGAGCAGGGGGAGGCCCGCCAGGAGGCGAGCCGTCGCGCGAGGGCCCGCGAGCTGGGTCGCTACCTCCGCGCGTTGTGCTTCCTCGTCGCGTAGTGCGGCGGCGAGTCCGTCCAGGACGGTGCCGAGCGTGCCGCCCTTCTCGCTGCCGATGCGCCAGCACGCTGCGATGAGACGGAGTCCTTCGGCGCCGGGTGTTCCGGCGAGGCGCTCCAGGCGTTCGATCGGGTCGGGATGGACTTCGGCATCTCGTAGACGAGCCGCCAGCTGAGGATGACCGGACGCGGCCGCCAGCTCGAACGCCTCCTCCGGGGTGCGTCCGGCGACGAGTTCCGCGCCCATCCCGTCGCACAGCTCGATGGCCGCCGTCCGCCACCGTGCCGCGAGCCCGCGCCGTTCCCGGAAGACGAGCACCCGTCCGCGCACGTGAGCGATACAGCGCTCGACCGCGTCCGGTCGGGACCTGTCCGGGGCGAGCCGCCGGGCCGCGACCGACGGACCGGTGATCAGCCAGGCGGCGAGCGCCGCGCCGAGAATCGTCAACGTGGTCATGACGGCTCCCCTTCGATACGGCGACCGTCGAGATCGGCGGCGAAGCGCCCGTTCCGCCCCCTCGTCGGTGGGGGCGGGCTGCAAGGCCGACGACCGTGCCGCCGCCGTCTCGTTGCCGATCCGGCCGGGCCAGGCGGTTCCGTCGTCGGCGCGACGCTCCTTACGGAGACGACGTGCCGGGATCGCTGCCGGACCCTCTCTGTCGTCGGACGTGGGATGGCGACCACGTCTCGGCGGCTCGCGGAGAGCGGACATGGGAGATGCCGGTGCTCGCGATGACGTCGATTGACGTCGCCGAGACGGGCGACGCCGCAGCACGCCCTGGTAAGCCAAATAACGCCGCGTCCTGAACGTGAGCGGTGTGACGTGGGAGCAGTGCGGATGCGGGCGTTCATGGGCGGGCTCGATCGTGAGGTCGTCCGGCCAAGCGGTGGAGGAGGGCTTCGGCGCCCTCGTGGTAGATCGGAGGACCGGTGGCTGGGAAGGCGACGGCCGGGACGGCGGTGACCAGGCCGTCCGGGCGGCGGTGCAGGGAGCGGATCTCCGCGACGCGGCGGTGGCCGTCGGTGGGGTCGCGGGTGAGGTGGACGACGACGTCCAGGGCCGCCGCGAGCTGGCTGTGCACCGCTTCGCGGGAGAGTCCCGCCGCGCAGGCCAGGGCCTCCAGGCGGGCGGGGACGTCGGCGGCGGCGTTGGCGTGGAGGGTGCCGCAGCCTCCTTCGTGGCCGGTGTTCAGGGCGGCGAGCAGGTCGACCACCTCGCGGCTTCTGACCTCTCCCACGACGATCCGGTCGGGACGCATGCGCAACGCCTGCCGGACCAGGTCGCGCAGGGTGACCTCGCCCGCGCCCTCGATGTTCGGCGGGCGGGCCTCCAGCCGGACCACATGCGGATGATCGGGGCGTAATTCTGCGGAATCCTCGACCAAGAGGAGCCGTTCCGATGAGCCGACGAGCGAGAGCAGGCTGCTCAACAACGTCGTCTTGCCCGTGCCCGTCCCTCCGCTGATCAGGAAGGCGGCGCGGGTGTCGATGAGGGCGCGCAGCAGCGTCGCCCCCTCCGGCGGCACGGTCCGTACGGCGACGAGTTCGTCGAGCGTGAACGCGCGGCGGCGCGGAAGCCGCAGCGACAGGCAGGTGCCTCCCGGTGAGACCGGCGGCAGGACCGCGTGCAGGCGGGCGCCACCGGGCAACCGCGCGTCGGCGTAGGGGGCGGCGTCGTCCAGCCGGCGCCCGGCCGCGGCGGTGAGGCGCTGCGCGAGTCTGCGGACGCTCGCCTCGTCGGGGAAGCGGACGGGGGCGCGGGCAAGGCCGTCGGCGCCGTCGGTCCAGACGTCGTCGGGGCCGTTGACGAGCACGTCGGTGACGCCCGGCGAGCGCAGCAGCGGTTCGAGCGGCCCGGCGCCGGCGAACTCGGCGCTCAGCGTTTCGGCGACGTCGAGCACCTCGCTGGTGCCGAACAGCCGCTGCTCCGCCCGCACCGCCGCCGCGACCCGCCCGGCGGTCGGCGGGTCGCCCGTGTCGGCGAGCCGTTCGCGGACGGCGTCGGACAGCCTCCTCACGGTCGCCTCCGCTCGAACGCGCTGCGGCGCGTCACGTTCCGCCCCGCCTGCGGGTGGGTGGTCACGCCGCCTCCCGGAGCGCCGTGGTCGGCGTGAGCGTGGAGAGGAGGGACTCGCAGAGGGTCATGAGAGGGCCCCGGCGAAGGCAGTGGACGAGGTCGCCGTGCTCCAGGGACGTGCGCAGACGGCTGTCGTGCTCCAGGGCTCCGGCGAGCGGGACGGGCAGGCCGTCGGCGACGGCCTGCGGGCTGAGGCCGCCCGGCGACGGCGTGGTCACGATGAGGCGGACGTCGGTGGAAAGGTCCGTCAGGGAGCGCAGATGGCGCCGGGCGGCGAGGGCGGGGCGGACCTCGGCCGGGAGCACGACGTACGTGACGCTCGCCGCGCGCAGGGCGGGCGTGCCGACCGGGCCGGGCGCGCGGGGCACGTCGACGACCGTGAGGTCGAAGCCGCGGGCCGCCGCGTCGAGGACGGAGGCGGCGGCGTCGCCGGAGACGGCGGTGTCGGCCGCGCCGGTGAGGACGGCGAACTCGCCGACGGACGGGAGCGCTTCGCGCAGCGTGGACGGGCTGAGCCGTCCGCGCCGCGCGGCCAGCTCGTGCCAGCGGGCGCCGGGCTCGTCCTCCAGGCCGAGCAGGACGTCGAGCTCGCCGCCGGCCGGGTCGGCGTCGACGAGCAGGGTGCGCCGCCCGGCGCGGGCCGCGGTGAGGGCGAGCGACGCGGCGAGGACGCTGGTGCCCGCGCCGCCGCGCGCGCCGGTGACGCACACGGTGACGCCGTCGCCGTCGACGGGTTCGGCGGCGGACGACAGCGCGTCGAGCAGCCACGGCTCGTCGTCGGGGAGGACGACGAGATCCTGCGCGCCGATGGCGAGGGCGCGGCGATAGACGTCCGGGTCGCCGGCGCGGGTGACGAGCGCGACGCCGCCGCGCCGGGGAACGCCCGCGAGGTCGGCGGCGAGGTCGTCGCCGACGAGAACGAGCCCGGCGCGGTGCCAGCGGGCGCGGACGTGGTCGGGATGGCGGGCGATCTCGGCCGGGGCGTCGGCCGCGGCGGCGAGGCGGAGCAGGTCGTCGCGCAGGCGCGCGTCGGAGCTGGCGATGAGCGCGGTTACCGTCATGGTTCCTCCAGTTGCTCGGAGTGACCAGCTTGACGGTCGGAGACGACGGAGGAAACTCAAGTCCGCAGCCTGTGGATAACCCGGGTGGGCGGCCGCCGGGCCGCCCACCCGGGCCCCGAAAAGGGCGACCCCCGCCGGGGGGGAGAGCGGGGGTCGCCGTACGGTCCGACTCCGGGGGGGTAGAGCCGGTCCGTTTCCAAGAAAGTCTCAACGGTCGTCGATCAACGACCGCGTCCGCCGACGCGATCGTCAGGGCCGCGCAAAGTGACCGCCTACAGTGTAGGCAGATTCCACATATGCTGCCCGACGGTTACGACTTCCGTCGAGCCACAATATGGGCTCGGCGGTGACTTTTCTTCTCGATCGGCTGTTCCGGTACCCCACCGGCCCGGACATCTCGCACCTTTGGGGCAAATCTACCGAGAGAGCGTTGATCTTTGGCATGCTCGACGCCAAAAACAAACGATCACCGTCCGTGGTCACGCACTCGGGAAGCGTCCCGACAACCGGCCGAACCCGCCTGACACCCGGTCGCTACAGTCCGGCGTTTCCGACTTGTCCTTTGCGGAGTCGCCTTTACTTATCTGAGCCTTGCCATCTGCGAAGACGGGGCGTAGACAGGTGGTACGGACCCAGTGTCCGGGCACGGCGGCCAGGCACCCACGTGCGACCAGCCTCGGCAGGCGCGCCGAGACGGGCTCGACCCGCTCCGGCGAACACGGGTACACGCTTGGTAACCGGGTTCGACGTGCACGCCGGCGGCGTCCCTACCGGGGCGCCGCTCGCTCCTCCCGCACCTCCAGTCCCATCGCCACCGCCAGCACGATCGCCTGCACGGGGTCGATGACGGCGCCGCGCATCGACACCGCCGTCGGATCGAGCGAGGAGATCTCGCTTCCGCGCAGGTCGCAGCCGCGAAGGTCGGCCTCGCGCCACCACGTTCCGGACAGATCGCAGCGGGTCAGGACGGCGCCCGCCAGCCGCGCCCCGGCCAGGTCGGCCTCGCGCAGCCGGACGTCGGCGAACTCCGCGCGGCGCAGGTCGGCGCCGGGCAGGCCGGTGAACGACCAGTCGCCGCCGCGCACCTTGAGCAGGTCGAACGAGCAGCCGTCGAACATCGACCCGACGAACTTGCAGCCCGTCAGCGTGGCGTCGAAGAACGAGCAACGCACGAACGTGCAGTTCAGAAAGGCCGAGTCGGTGAAGGACGCGACGTTGAACCGTGCACCCCGGAACGTGCACTCGCTGAACACCGCGTCGGTGCCGGTGGCCTCGGTGAGGTCGGCGTCGGTGAACAGGACGCGTTCGTGCGCGGCGCCGGAGAGGTCGGCGGCGTCCCAGTCGGGCGCGCGCACGGTGGTGTCGGTCGGGGCGGGTGTTCCATCGCGTCGTTCGGCCACGGCACGCAACCGTAGCGGGCGGGTACGACGGTCAGCCGCGCATGAACGCCTCGCAGATGGCCTGCGAGTCGCGGGCGGCGGCGGCCGTCGCGGCGGCGCAGTGCGCCACCCAGGCCGCGACGCCCTCCGCGCTGCCCGACGCGTACCCGCGCAGCGCGGCGGCGTACTCCCCCGCGAGTTCGGCGTGGCCGGTCTCGGGTGCGGTGAGGGACTTGGGGTCGAAGCCGCGGGCGACCAGCGTGAGCCGCTGCGCCGCGCGGGCGACGATGCCGTCGCCCCAGCCGAACGGACGCAGCGTCGCCAGCTCGCCGTGCACGACGGCCGCGACGACGAGCGCCGGGGCCTTGGTCGGCGCGGTGAGCAGGTCGCTGAGCGTGCCGAGACGGGCCGCGACCTCCTGCGGCGACGGCGGCGTGCCGAGGCCGAGCGGATCGGTGACGGGCTTGCCGGGGTCGTCGTCGCGCGGACGGCCGAGCGCGGCGTCGTCCACGGCGTCGGCGGCGGCGAGCACGTGCAGGCGGGCCAGGACCTGGCGCGGCGCCTGCCGCCACGTGTCGGCGAGCGCGCCCAGTTCGGCGGACACGCGCAGCGAGCCCTGGACAACCGGGTCGGCGGGGTGTTCGGTGGTGCGCAGTTCGTCCAGCGTGACCGTCGCGCCCTCCAGGACGGCGGACGCGCGGGCGCCGCGCAGCGCGGACTCGGTGGAGACCTCGGCGCTGCGGCGCCGCAGGATGCGGTGGCCGAGCAGGCGGTCCACGGCCTTGCGCGCGTCGGCGACGGCGTCGGCGACTCCGGGCAGGTCCCCGACGGGGGCGAGGGCATCGGTCACGGCCCCGACCTTACGCGGTCGGGCCGACCGATCCGTCCTCGGGCGGGCCGGAGCGGTTCCGTCGTGGCACCTGCGGGAAGGGGTCCGACCGAACCGCTGTGGCGGGAATCACATAGCATCCCATCGAAGTCAGGAGGCGTCCGGGCCCCCTTGTCCGAGCGGCCGTTACGCGCCGACCGAGTCGTCCCGGCGCCGTCCTCTTTCGTCAGCAAGGAGTGTGCGTGAGCGAGAGCCAAGAGACACTGTCGAACCTCCTCCGGGAGAAGCGGCGGTTCCCCCCGCCGGCCGAGCTCGCCGCGTCGGCGAACGTGACGGCGGCGGCGTACGACGAGGCCGCGGCCGACCGGCTGGGGTTCTGGGCGCGGCAGGCGGAGCGGCTGTCGTGGACGAAGCCGTGGGACGACGTCCTGGACTGGAGCGATCCCCCGTTCGCCAAGTGGTACGTGGGCGGTGAGCTCAACGTCGCGTACAACTGCGTCGACCGGCACGTCGAGGCCGGGCGGGGCGACAAGGTCGCCTACCACTGGGAGGGCGAGCCCGGCGACACGCGGACGCTGACGTACGCCGACCTCCAGCGCGAGGTGAGCAAGGCCGCGAACGCGTTGCTGGAGCTGGGCGTTCGCAACGGCGACCGGGTCGCCGTCTATCTCCCCATGATCCCCGAACTGCCCATCTCGATGCTGGCGTGCGCGCGGATCGGCGCGACGCACTCGGTGGTGTTCGGCGGCTTCTCGGCCGACGCCCTGCGGACCCGGCTCGACGACGCGCGGGCCAAGGTCGTCATCACGGCGGACGGCGGCTACCGGCGCGGCAAGCCGTCCGCGCTGAAGCCGACCGTGGACGAGGCCGCCGCCGCGGCGGCGTCGGTGGAGCACGTGCTGGTCGTGCGGCGCACCGGGGAGGACGTCGCCGTCCACGACCGCGACGTGTGGTGGCACGACCTGGTGGACCGGCAGAGCGGGGAGCACGCGCCCGAGCCGCACGACGCCGAGCACCCGCTGTACATCCTGTACACCTCGGGGACGACGGGGAAGCCGAAGGGCATCCTGCACACCAGCGGCGGCTACCTCACGCAGACCGCCTACACGCACGACGCCGTCTTCGACCTCAAGCGCGACGAGGACGTCTACTGGTGCTCCGCCGACATCGGCTGGGTCACCGGGCACTCCTACATCGTGTACGGGCCGCTCGCCAACGGCGCCACGAGCGTGATGTACGAGGGCACTCCGGACACGCCGCACCAGGGCCGCTGGTGGGAGATCATCGCCAAGTACGAGGTCACGCTCTTCTACACGGCGCCGACCGCGATCCGGACGTTCATGAAGTGGGGCGACGACATCCCCGCCCAGTACGACCTGACGTCGCTGCGCGTGCTCGGCTCCGTCGGCGAGCCGATCAACCCCGAGGCGTACGTCTGGTACCGGCACCACATCGGCGGCGACCGGACGCCCGTCGTCGACACCTGGTGGCAGACCGAGACCGGCGCCGTCATGATCAGCCCGCTCCCCGGCGTGACCGAGGGCAAGCCCGGCGCGGCGATGCGCCCGCTGCCCGGCATCGTCGCCGACGTCGTGGACGACGAGGGCCGCTCGGTGCCCGACGGCGGCGGCGGGTTCCTCGTGCTGCGCGAGCCGTGGCCGTCGATGCTCCGCACGATCTGGGGCGACGACGAGCGGTACGTCAAGACGTACTGGTCCCGGTTCGACGGCATGTACTTCGCGGGCGACGGCGCCAAGCGCGACGAGGACGGCGACCTGTGGCTCCTCGGCCGCGTGGACGACGTCATGCTCGTGTCCGGGCACAACATCTCCACGACGGAGGTCGAGTCGGCGCTGGTGTCGCATCCGAAGGTGGCCGAGGCGGCCGTCGTCGGCGCGACCGACCCGGTGACGGGGCAGGCGATCGTCGCGTTCGTCATCCCGCGCGGCAGCGCCGGAGCCGACGTGGAGGGCGAGGAGTTCGCGGCGGAGCTGCGCGACCACGTCGCGCGGACGCTCGGGCCGATCGCCAAGCCGCGGCAGATCATGGTGGTGCCGGAGCTGCCGAAGACGCGGTCGGGGAAGATCATGCGCCGGCTGCTGCGGGACGTCGCGGAGAACCGGAGCGTCGGTGACGTGACGACGCTCGCGGACAGCACGGTGATGGACCTGATCTCGGCGAAGCTGCCGAGCGCCAAGTCGGAGGACTGAGGCGTCGCGGGTGCCCGGGAGGTTCTTCTTCCCGGGCACCCGTGGTCAGAGCACGATTGAAGCTCCGGTTGTCCACAGGGTGCGATTCGGTTGGCGGAAGGGCGTCCGGGCGCGAGAAGGTAGGGACCGGATCATCCGATTCCCGGTGATCGGCGGTTTGGGCCGTCGTGACCTCGGACAGGCCGAGAGAAGGGCCGCCGGGGCGGGGACGGATGCCGTGACGCCCGCACGGGTGCCGGGTGGCCGCCGGGCCGGTGCGGCTGCCACGCTGTGGGCGGCCCCAGGCCGGGGCCGGTGAGAAGGAGTGAGCGATATGTCCGAGGCACTGCCCGGCGAGCGCATCGAGGACAAGTCCCTCGGCGACCTCGTCGCGCTGGCGTCCAGCAACGTCTCCGGCCTGATCAGGGCCGAGATGGAACTGGCCAAGATCGAGCTGAAGAACGACGCGAAGAAGGCCGCCATCGGCGGCACGCTGTTCGCCGTCGCCGGACTCATCGGCGGCCTGATCGTCATCCTGCTGTCGATCGCGCTGGCGTACGGGCTGGTCGCCCTCGGCATCTGGCACTGGGCCGCGTTCCTGATCGTCGCCGTCCTCTACGCGCTCCTCGCCGGTGGGATGGTCTGGGTCGGCATTCAGCGCATCAAGAAGATCGACGGCGCGAAGCGCACCCGCAAGACGCTCCGCGACGACGTCTCGCTGCTGCGGCGCGGGGGCGGCTCGGACAAGCCCGCCCTGACGGAGTAGCACCGGTGGGAGGGCATGACGCGTCCGTCGTCGAGATCGAAGGGCCGTGGACGCACCGGGCCGTGACCGCGGGCGGCACCCGGTTCCATGTCGCGGAGGCCGGTGAAGGCCCCCTCGTCCTCCTGCTGCACGGATTTCCGCAGTTCTGGTGGTCGTGGCACCACCAGATCGAGTCGCTGGCCGCCGCCGGATACCGGGCGGTCGCCGTCGATCTGCGGGGGTACGGCGGCAGCGACAAGCCGTCGCGCGGGTACGACCTCGGCACGCTCGCCGCCGACGCCGCCGGGCTGGTCCGCGCGCTCGGGGAGGCGGGCGCGGTCGTCGTCGGGCACGACTGGGGCGGCCTGCTGGGCTGGACGATGGCCGTCCAGCACCCGAAGGTCGTGCACCGGCTCGCCGTCGTCGGCGCGCCGCATCCGCTGCGGCTGCGGCAGGCCGTCCTCGGTGACCTGCGCGGCCAGGCGTGGGCCGTGCGGCACACGTTCGGGTTCCAGATGCCGGTCGTGCCCGAGCGACGGCTCGTCGCCGACGACGCCGCCCTCGTCGGACGGCTGCTGCACGAGTGGTCCGGGCCCGGCTTCCCCGACGAGCGCACCGAGCGGCTGGCCCGGCAGGGCATGCGGCTCCCCGGCGTGGCGCACTCGGCGATGGAGTACCACCGCTGGCTGATCCGCTCGCTGCCCCGCCCGGACGGCATCCGGTACGCGCGCCGCATGCGCGGGCAGATCCACGTGCCCACGCTCCAGCTCCACGGCGCCCTCGACCGGTGCACGCTCCCGGAGACCGCGCAGGGCTCGGGCCGCTACGTCGCCGCGCCGTACCGCTGGAAGCTCATCGAGAACGCAGGGCATTTCCCCCACCAGGAGCGCCCGGACCAGTTCGACGCCCACCTGCTCGGCTGGCTCCGCGACCCCGGCCTCTGACCCGGCCCCGGTGGGCGTAGCGTGGGGACGGTGCGAGACCGGGACGAGGACGGCCGGGCGCGGAACGCGCGGCCCCGCGACGCCTACGGGCGGCCGCTGGCGCACGGCAGCGCCGGGGTGCCGACGATGCCGGAGGATCTGGACGTCACGCCCGCGCAGGGGCTGGCCGAGGCGCAGCGCTTGCTCGACGCCGACCGGCCGTTCCACGCGCACGAGGTGCTGGAGGCCGTCTGGAAGGCGGCGCCCGACGCCGAGCGCGCACTGTGGCGGTCCCTGGCGCAGGTGGCCGTGGGGATCACGCACGTGCGGCGCGGGAATCCCCGGGGCGCGCGTGCGCTGCTGGAACGCGCGTCCGCCGCACTCGCGCCTTTCCGCGACGATCCACCCCACGACCTCGACGTCGCGGCCGTCATCGCCTTCGCCGACGAACTCCGCGCCCGCCCCGACACGACCCTGACACCCGACACGACCCTGCCCCTGCGCCTGACCCGCCGAACACCCTGACGCCCGACAAGAAGATTCATCCACGCGGCGCACCGTTCCCACGCGCGACCCACCGCACATCGCGCGTCCAGCCTGCGGCTACCTGCGGCAAAGCGTTCCCGCGTGCGACCCTCCGCACATCGCGCGTCCTGCCTGCGACCACCCGCGCCAAAGCGTTCCCGTGCGCAACCTCCGGACATCGCGCGTCCCGCCTGCGACCACCCGCGGCGAAGCGTTCCCGCGTGCAACCCTCCGCGCATCGCGCGCGCTGCCTGCGATCACTCGCGGCCGCGTGCGAACCTCCGCGCACCGCACCTGCGGGCATCAGCGCGGCGCGCGCCCTGCGTGCGGCCGTCCCGAGGCCGTGCGCTGGGCGTCAGTCCGAGCAGTTGCCCGTCGAGACCGGGGTCGTGGTGCGGGCGCCCTCGCGGGCGTTGGACGAGACCTCTTCGGCGGTGAGGGCGTAGCCGGTGGCGGCGGTGTCGAGGGCGGCGGCGAAGATGACGCCGTAGACGCGGCCGTCGGGGGTGAGGAGCGGCCCGCCCGAGTTGCCGGGTTCGACGACGCCGCGGATCGCGTAGATCTCCCGGCTGACCTGGCCCGTGTGGTAGATGTCGGGGCCCTTGGCCGTCTGCCGGGCGCGGACGCGGGCGGCGCCGGCCGTGAACGGGTGGTTCTTCGGGAAGCCCGCGATGATCGCGTCGTCGCGGACGCGGGCCGGACCGGCGAACTTCAGTGCGGGCGCCTTGAGCCCCGGCACGTGCAGCACAGCGATGTCGCGTTTGGGGTCGTAGACGACGACCCGTCCGCGTTCGCGTTCACCGTCGAGCGTCGCGACCGTGGACGAGCCGCGCGCCCCGGCGACCACGTGCGCGTTCGTCATGACCCGGTTCGGCGCGA
The DNA here is from genome assembly GCF_000374305.1 of Actinomadura flavalba DSM 45200. Lineage (GTDB taxonomy): Bacteria > Actinomycetota > Actinomycetes > Streptosporangiales > Streptosporangiaceae > Spirillospora > Spirillospora flavalba. The sequence continues at coordinate 1,247,054 of NZ_KB894093.1, forward strand.
AGACGAACCCGGTGCCCTCGATGCGCCGCTGGCACTCCGGCGCGGTGCTGACGACCTTGACGATGCTCTGCTTCGCGGCCCGCAGCGCCGCCGTGTTGAGAATCGCGTCGTCGGGCGGCGGGACCTCGGCGACCGACTCGCCGCCGAGTCCGTTGAACACCTGCGGGAACTCGCTGCTGGCGACGAACCCTCGGAACGAGGTGAACCACGTCTGCGCCTGGTTCGGCATGACGTCGTCGACCCCGTTGATGATCGCCGACGACTTGACCTGCGTGCGGACGGGCCGGAACTCCGAGTTCGCGACGAGCGTCCCGAAGAACCACGCGACGATCAGCAGCGACAGCGAACTGACGACGGCGCCGCCCGCCGCGTCCACGGCGCGCGCGTTGACGCCGGTGACGCGGTTGCGCAGCACCGCGCCGATCGACGAGGCGATGAGCTGCCCGAGCGTCGCCGCGAGGAACGCGATGACGATGGCGAGCAGCGCCTGCTGGGCGGTGCCGTCCACGGTCTTCTCGGCGAGCGGTGGCGCGATCAGCACGCCGACGACGCCGCCTCCGACGAAGCCGCCGAAGCTCAGCAGGCTCACGATGAAACCCTGCCGGTACCCCGAGACGGCGAAGAGCACGACGAGGATCAGCAGGATGAGGTCGAGAAGGTGGTCGCCCAGCACCGCTTCACCGTATAGCGCCCACGGTGGTCCGCACGTCCCCTCGGCGGACCAGATCGCGTCGCGCGGGGTCGCCGCGCGGGACTACGGGCGGCGTGCGGCCAGGTCGAGGATGTGACCGGGCAGTTCCTCGACGTGATCGTGGTCCCACGGACGGTCCCATCCGGCGGCGTCCAGAACCTGCGTGAGCAGACCCGCGGTGAAGCCCCAGACGAACATCCCGCCGACCTTGAACGCGGGACCGAGCTTGAGCCCGTTGGGGTGCCGGACGGTGACGCGGTTGGCGGGGTCGGTCAGATCGGTGATGGGGACGCGGGCGACGGTGGCGACCTCGCCCGGATGCCCCGGGGCGATCTCGGACGGGTCGCGCCACCAGGCGGCGACGGGCGTCACCCGGTGCTCGCTGCGCGCCAGGTACAGCTCGGGCATGGTCGCGAGGACCTCGACGCCGCCGGGTTCGACACCGGCCTCCTCCCACGCCTCGCGCAGCGCCGCGTGAACCGGGCCGTCGTCCTCGGGGTCGATGCGGCCGCCGGGGAAGGCGGGCTGGCCCGCGTGCTTGGCGAGGGTCGCGGCGCGTTCGGTGAGCAGCACGTCGGGACCGTCCGGGCCCTCGCCGAACAGCAGCAGCACGGCGGCGGCGCGGCCCCGGCCGGGACGCGGGCGCAGCATCGGCGGGACGTCCAGCGTGGGCGCGGCGGCGCGCAGCCGGTCGAGCCACGGGGGGCAGGACGAAAGGTCGGTCACGACTTCTGCAACCTCCGCTCGGCGGGGGAACTTCCCCGCCCATTCTCCCGGCGCGGCGGTCAGACGGTCGGGTAGGGGCCGCCCTTGACGAGCTTGAGCGCCGCCGCGCGCTCGACCGGCCCCGCCCCGTACGACGGGCACAGGTCGGCGACGGGGCAGGCGCCGCATGCCGGACGGCGGGCGTGGCAGATGCGGCGTCCGTGCCAGATGAGGCGCTGGGACAGCATCGTCCAGTCCTTCGGGGGGAAGATCTCGGCGATGGCGCGCTCGACCTTGTCGGGGTCGGTCTCGTCGGTCCACCCGAACCGGCGGACGAGCCGCCCGAAGTGGGTGTCGACGGTGATGCCGGGCTTGCCGAACGCGTTGCCGAGGACGACGTTGGCGGTCTTGCGGCCGACGCCGGGGAGGGTGACGAGGTCGTCGAGACGCGGCGGGACCTCGCCGTCGAAGCGTTCCACCAGGGCCGCCGACAGGCCCATCACCGACTTGGTCTTCGCGCGGAAGAACCCGGTGGGGCGCAGGATCTCCTCCAGGTCCTCCGGGTTAGCCGCCGCCATCGCCTCGGGCGTCGGGTACTTGGCGAACAGCGCGGGCGTGGTGAGGTTGACGCGGACGTCGGTGGTCTGCGCGGACAGCACGGTCGCAACCAGGAGCTGGAACGCGTCGGCGAAGTCGAGTTCGCAGTGCGCGTCGGGGTACGTCGCGGTGAGGACCCGGTCGATCTTGCGCGCCCGGCGCACCATCCCGAGCCGCGTCTCGTCCGCCCACTTCCGAGCCCGCCCCCGGACCCCCGCCTCCGTCACCATGAGCCCAGCGTAAGCGCAACCCCACCCCCACCGGACCCGGTTCTCCCAGCCCGGCGCCCGACGTCCAGGCGCGGGTGCGCGATCGCCGCCTGGCGATCGGCGGCAGGTGGGACCGAGCGCGGCGCAGCCTGGGTCGCGACGAGCCCTGCCGCCCGCGACTTCGACGGCTGAGAGCCGGGCGACGCCGACTCCCGCCGCCGCGCGGCAGGGCTCGTTCTCCCCCGTGCGGGTGGGGGCGTGGGGCCGTTTTCGGTCGTGTGGGGGAGGTCGGGGGTTTCGGCGGTTGCGAGGATTTGGGCACTTCAGCGAGATGGAGGAGGGCTTGTGAAGAACATGTTCGTGGGCGGTGCGCTCGTCGGTTCGGTGTTGGCCTTCGGGGTGCTTGCGCTGGGTGGGGCGTCCGCTGCTGCCGACCGGCGGCCGCCGGTCAAGGAGGGGCACGTCGCCGGGGACGCTTGGGTGCGGTTCAGCGCCGATCCGCAGAATCCGTTGCGGCGGTTCGTCTTCGACGCGCACGGTCATCCGTTCAAGGTCGCCGGTGGGAAGGTCGTGTTCGGCGCCGCGCGAGGCACGGTCCGGTTCGACCATCCGGAGCCCGGAGGGAAGCACAACTGGGGAACCGTCAACGTCGACTACGTGATGACGGGCGGGCCCGTGGCGGTCGTGTCCGGTACCAGTGCCGGGGACCTCTGGCCCAAGGGCGCGCGCATGACCTTCACCGTCTACGACGACCCGCGCGGCGACCGCCACGACCGCGTCGGCTTCTCCTGGGGCGTTCTGGACCATCGCTGCACCCAGATGGACGGCGGACCCGCGCCGTTCGCCCCGTACGTCTCGGGGCGCGGCTACACCGTCCGCCATGCCGAACTCCCGACCGCGCCGGAAGGCACCCAGGGGCCGGACAAGGCGCCCACCTGCACGAACACGGACCTGCTCAACTGACCTGACCCACCGATATTCACCGGGGACGGACGCATCGGATGCCCGGCAACGCCGTGCGCCCCCCCGCGCCCTGAGGTCGCCGCCAGAGACGGGTTCACGGCGCTCACGCCGCGTCGTCCTGCGCCGTGGACACGGGTGTCCCAGGCGCCCGGGGTCGTCACCACGCGGGCTCACAGACGTGCGCCACGTCGCAGCGGCGCCGAGTGCCGTGGACACGGGGACTCGCAGCCGCCCGGGGGTTGATAGGCGGGACGGACTCGCCGGTCGGTTGCCGGTGGCGGTACGGGGCGGGCTGGGGAGTGGAGGCTCGTGGGCCGCGTTGCTCGTGGCGGGGGTGGTCCGTGGGGGTGGGCCGTGGGGCTGCGAGGCCAAGGTGCTGCGCAAGGTGTGCTCCCCACGCCCGTGGGGGTGGTCCGTGGGGTGGTTCGTCGAGAGGGGTCAGAGGTTGAGGAGGTGGTCCACGACGCGGGCGCCGGCGTGGCCGTCGTCGTGGGGGGCGAAACGGGTGGCGAAGGTGGCGAGGAGGGGTTCGGAGGCGCGGGCGACGTCGTCCAGGGACGTCAGGGCTTCGATGAGGTCGTGGGACGTGTGAAGGAGGGGGCCGGGCGGGTTCTTGGGGAGGTCGAGGGCGAAGCCGCGGATGGAGTCGCGGTAGTCGTCGAGGTCGGGGGTGAAGAGGAGGATGGGTTTGCCGAGGCCCGCGAAGTCGCACATGGCCGAGGAGTAGTCGGTGACGAGGGCGTCGGCGGCGAGGAAGAGTTCGGTGATGTCGGGGTGGGCGCCGACGTCGATGACGAAGCCGTCGAGGCCGGGCGGGACGTCCACGTGGAGCATGTGGTGCGGGCGGAGCAGGAGGACGGCGTCGTCGCGCAGCGCCAGGGACGCCTGTTCGAGGTCGAGGGGCAGGTCGCTGCGGGCGGTGCTCAGGCCGGAGGTGCGCAGGTTGTCGCGCCAGGTCGGGGCGTAGAGGATGGCGCGCTTGCCGTCGGGGATGCCGAGGGCGCGGCGGACCTGGGCGCGTAACGCGTCGGCGCCGGGGCGGAAAGCGCGGTCGTTGCGGGGATAGCCGCTCTCCAGAATTTCGCCTTCGTAGTGGAACGAGGCGCGCATGACCTCGGTGGTGAACGGGTTGGGGCTGATGAGCAGGTCCCAGCGGGCGACGTCCTCGGCGAGGACGCGGCGGCGCTGGTCGCGGCGGGGCATCGAGGACCACAGCATGTCGAAGCCGACCGACTTGATCGGGGTGCCGTGCCAGGTCTGCACGTAGAGCTGGCCGGGCCGGGGACGGTAGGTGTGCGGCTGGGCGGCGTTGTTGACGATGAACCGGGCGGCGGCGGTCAGCTCGTAGTACTCGCGGGTCATCCGCCGCACCGTGCGGCAGCCGTCGGGCGGCGCGTAGGGACGTTCGGAGGTGACCCACACGAGTTCGCAGCCGGTGTCGCGGCGCAGGAACTCCTCGTAGATCGCCTTGGGGTTGCACGAGTACTGCCAGCCGAAGTAGCTCTCGAACAGCACCAGGTCGCGGACGGGACGGTGGCGGTAGGCCGCGTAGTCGGACTCGTGGAGGACGCGCCGCGCGTACGGCCCGGCCTCGTCGAGGGCGAACGCGACCCTGGAGACGATGCAGAGCCCCTCGTCGCCCCGCGCGGGCCGCGGCTCGTAGCGGAACCCCGCGTCTTCGTGCGGGGTCGGCAGGTCGGACAAGCAGTCGCGCGCGACGACGACGCCGAGCGCCCCGCCGTCCGCGTCCTCGGCGACCAGGTCCCACCGTCCGGCCCCGAGCGGCAGCGTGCCGGACTCCCCGCCGGGACGGCCGGGGATCGGCATGGCGCCGGGGCGGAGGCGGAGCGTGAAGGCGCCGTCCCGCCAGGTGGGCGTGAGGGGACGGCTCTCGGCGTGTTCACGCCAGTGCAGGGCCAGGTGGGCGGGACGGGCCGTGCCGAGCGGCGTGCCGGTCACGACGAGGTCGTCGCCGTCCCGGCGGAGGGCGGTGATGAGGACGCGGGGCGCGGTGTCGAGCAGGGTGAGGTTGCCGTAGCGGGTGCGGGTGAGCAGGAGCGCACGGGGACCGTGCAGGATCGTGCGGTCGCGGAAGCCGGCGGGCACCGAGACGCGGACGCGCCCGCCGGACGACGCCAGCGACAGGTCGTGCCGGAGCCGGGAGGGGGCGTCGTCGCCGGTGGCCAGCAGGTCGTCCAGGTCGATGTGGACGGCGAAGGGGACACGCCCGCCGGACTCGGCGCCGTAGACGATCGGCATGCTGGGCCGCACCGACCGCTCGGGGCAGTGCAGCCGCGCGGTGCCGCCGCGCACGGCCCCGCCGCCGAGCCACCCGGACAGCACGACGGTCGGGCCGTCGTGCACGATCTCCTCGACGAACGCCTCGGGCCGCCGCACCTGGACGGTGACGCCCGCGCCGGTGCGGGTGACGTGCAGGCGTGAGCCGTCGGGGAGGTCGTGGAACGGCGCCCAGCGGGCGTGCGCGCCGAGCCCCTCGATCGTGCCGTGCTCGCGGACCCGGGTGAAGCCGCGCCCGACGCGGACGGCGGCGTGCACGCGCCAGTCGGTCATGGTCCCGGAACCGTCGAGGAGCGACGCGACGTCGACGGCGGCCTCGAACCCGGAGCCGTCGTAGGAGACGGCGGCCTGCCGCGTCGCCGCCGTGACGTGGGGCGCCTCGACGCGGCGCACCTCCGGGTGCAGCCGGCGCCCCGAGACCTTGTGGACGAGGGAGATCTCCAGCTCGTCGTCGAGGGCCATGGGAAGGCCGCGGACGTAGGCGTGCCCGCCGAGCCGCAGCACGTCGCCGTCCCAGGTGACGGAGTCGACGCGGGACTGGAGCCGCAGCTCGTCGGTCATGTCGTAGACGGACGCGGGGACGGGCCGCTCGGCGTCGTCGCGGAAGGGGTGCCCGGCGTACCAGCGGCGGCGCAGGGCGCCGCGCGCTACCGGGGGCAGCGCGGGCAGGCCGGTGCGCTCGTACTCGCGGACGGTGACGAGGTCGGCGACGCGGCCCTCGCAGGCCAGGTGGTACTTGAGGCGCTGCACGGAGGTGAGCCGGGTGAGCAGTTCGGGGTTGACGCGCCGGACGTAGCCGCCGACCTCGCGGCACAGCTCCTCGCGGTACCGGTCGTCGCCGTCCTCGACGACGTTGATGAAGATCATCAGGTCGGCGGCGAGGGTGGTGAGGTCGTAGGCGTCCTTGAGGCCGGGGGCGTGCTCGCGCAGGAACTCCGACACCCGCACGACGGACGCGATGCGGGCGGCGAAGTTGCCGGCCTCGGTGCGGCGCTGGGTGATGGACAGGTCGGCGCCGGAGGCCCGCGTCCGGTAGCGGTAGACGACGTCGGCGAGGACGTCGACGCGGGCGGCGCGGACGTGCGCCGGGATGATGACGGGGATGTCCTCGTAGGCGCCGGGCGGGAACGCGAACCGGTGCGCCTCCCAGAAGGCGCGGCGGAACACCTTGTTCCAGGCGGTGCGGTCGTGCAGGAGTTCGGGATCGCGGGTGACGTGGGTGCGCGTGCGGGTGGCGCGGAAGGCGTCGCCGTAGAAGCGGGCGCGGGCGCCGCCGTGCTCGTCGAACCGGTCGACGGCGCCGGTGACCAGGTCGGACCCGCTGCCTTCGAGGGTGCGGACCATGTGTTCGTAGGCGGGCAGGGGGACGACGTCGTCGCTGTCGGCGAAGGCGAGGTAGGTGCCGGTGGCGTGACGCGCGCCAGTGTTGCGGGCCGGGCCGAGGCCCTGGTTCTCCTGGTGGATCAGGCGGAACCGGGGATCGCGGTCGACGAAATCCTTGGCGATGACGGCGCTGCGATCGGGGCTGCCGTCGTCGATGAGGAGGATTTCCAGATCGGTCAGCGTCTGCGCCGCGAGCGATTCCAGGCATTCCGCCAGGTATTCCTCGACGTTGTAGATCGGGACGACGACACTCAGCGTGGGAGCCATGGCCTCAGCCCTTTCTCACGACGGAACCTGGAGCTACGGCAGCGGCGACCCCTGCCGTACCTCAAGTATCCGCGAGCCCGGAAGCACTCCGACACGCCGAAGGCCCGCATCCCGCGCGGTTCCGTGAGACCTTGACCCAGCTTTTATCTTATGTTCGCCACTAACGCGTCTTCATCGACATTCTGCAACCCTGAAGCGCGGGCGATTGCAAGGTTAATATCAGTAGACGTCCCGGACATACCTTTTCTCGGTAGCCATCCGCTTCACATACGCTTCGGCCGCACCCGCGTCCACCCCGCCGTGCTGCGCGACGATCTCGCGCAGCGCGAGGTCCACGTCCGCCGCCATCCGCGCCGCGTCCCCGCACACGTACACGTGCGCGCCGCCCCGCAGCCACGACCACACGTGCGCGCCGTGCTCGCGCATCCGGTCCTGCACGTAGACCTTGGCGCGCTGGTCGCGGGAGAACGCCGTGTCGAGCCTGGTCAGCAGCCCCGATCGCCGGTACGCGGCCAGTTCGTCCCGGTAGTAGTGGTCGGTCGCGGACCGCTGCGCGCCGAAGAACAGCCACGCGTCCCCGCCCGCCGAGGCCGCCGCGCGTTCCTCCAGGAAGCCGAGGAACGGCGCGACGCCGGTCCCCGGCCCGATCATGATCATCGACGCGTCGGGGTCGGGCGGCGGCCGGAAGTGCGGCGACGGCCGCACCGCGATCCGCACCGGCGCTCCGGCGGCCCGGTCGGCCAGGAACGTCGAGCAGACGCCGCCGCGCTCCCGGCCGTCCTCCCCCGCGTAGCGGACGACCGAGACCGTCAGCCGGACCCGGCCCGGATCGGCGCGCGAGCTGGACGAGATCGAGTACCGGCGCGGCGCGAGCGGGCGCAGCGCGTCCACCCACTCCTGCGCGGTGAGGGCCGGGACGAAGCTCCGGGCGACGTCGGGCACCTGCCGCCCCCAGGTCCATTTGGCCAGTTCGCCGGTGTTGCCGGGGCGCAAGAGCTGTTTGAGCGTCCGGTCGTCCGTGCGGTCCAGGACGAACCGGAGCAGCTCGGGTGTCACGCGGCCGATGTCGCGGCGGGTCGCGAGCGCGTCGCCGAGGGAAAGCCGGTCGCCGTCCACGGTCACCGGCTCCGCCGCGTCGCGGCCGGTCGCCGCGAGCCAGTCCGCGACGAGCGCGGGGTCGTTGACGGGCCACACGGCGAGCGCGTCACCGACCTCGTAGGCCAGGCCGTCGGCCGCGAACGTGAACTCGCGGACCTCGCGGCCTGAGCCGGGCAGGCCGAGGACGCGGTTGCCGACCAGCTCGGCCGTGAGCACCTGTTCGTCCGCGACCGCCTCGCTCTCCAGCGGCGTGCCGAGCGCGGCGAGGACGGCGTCCAGCCAGCGTTCGGGACGGGCGGGGTCGCCGGGCGGGCAGTCGGCGCGCTGGACGATCCGGACGCCGCCGAGCGCGGCCAGCCGCTCGTCCAGCCGCCGTCCGTGTCCGCAGAAGTCGGCGTATCCCGGATCACCGAACGCGCAGACGGCGTAGTCCAGCTCGACCTGCCCGGCCCCCGCCAGCCCCGCCCAGAACGCGGTGCCGTTGTCGGGCGGGTCGCCGTCACCGAACGTGCTGGTGACGAACAGGGCGGTTCTGCCGGGAATCCGGCCCGCGTCGTCCATCGCCCGCAGGACCGGCGCCCACCCCGCCTCCCGCAGCCGCGCGGCGGCGCGTTCGGCGAACGCCTCGGCGGTCCCGGTCTGCGACGCCCACAGCACCGAGATCGGCCGCCCGTCCAGCGTCTCCGGCTCGGGCTCCAGAACCGGCGCGGGGGCGCTCGCGACCTTGCGCAACGCCACCGCGCACACCTTCAGCTCCGGCTGCGCCGAAAGGGGGTCCACGGCGTCGCTGGTCACCTCGTTGACGCTGAGGTCGTCCCCGGCCAGGTCGCTCCAGTGGAACGGCGCGAAGCAGCAGCCCGGCCGGACCCGGTCGGTCACGACGGCCGGGAGCACCGCCCGGCCGCGCCGCGACACGATCTCCACGCGGTCGCCGGTCACGACGCCGAGGCCGCGCGCGTCGTCCGGGTGGATCTCCAGGAACGGGCCGGGCGCCAGCCGGTTCAGCCGGGCGACCCGTCCGGTCTTGGTCAGCGTGTGCCACTGGTGCTGGACGCGGCCGGTGTTCAGGACGAACGGGTGCGCGTCGTCGGGCATCTCGGCGGGCGGCAGGTGCGGGCGGGCGAAGAACGCCGCGCGTCCGCTCGGCGTCGGGAACCGCAGGCCGTCGGCGCTCCGGTACCGGATCGGGTTGCGGTCGGGCGAACCGGGCGCGGCGGGCCACTGGACGGGCGTCTCGCGCAGCCGCGCGTAGCTGACGCCGCGCAGGTCATAGCCGGTCACGGGATTCCACGCCCGCTTGATCTCCTCGAAGATCTCCTCGGCGGAGGTGTAGGCGAACGCGTCGCCGAAGCCCATCGCCCGCGCGACGCGGGCGATGATCTCCCAGTCGGGCAGCGCCTCCCCGGGCGGGTCCGCGGCCTGGCGGGCCAGGGTCAGGTTCCGCTCGGAGTTGATCATGACGCCGTCGGCCTCCGCCCACATCGCGGCGGGCAGCACGACGTCGGCGTACGCGTTCGTCTCGGTCTCGGCGTAGACGTCCTGGGTGATGACGAGATCGGCGGCTTGCAGGCCGTCGATGACCGTGCGCCGGTTCCCCACCGACGCGACCGGGTTCGTGCAGATGATCCAGCACGCCCTGATCTCCCCGGCCGCCATCCGCTCGAACATGTCGACCGTGCCCCGGCTGTGCTCGGCGCGCAGCGTCCCGGGCGGCAGCCCCCACAGGTCCTCGGTGAAGGCCCGGTCCGCCGGGACCAGCGCCGACCGCTGGCCCGGCAGGCCCGGGCCCATGTAGCCCATCTCCCGGCCGCCCATCGCGTTCGGCTGGCCGGTCAGCGAGAACGGGCCGCTGCCGCGGCGGCCGATCGCGCCCGTCGCCAGGTGCAGGTTGACGAGCGCGTTGGTGTTCCAGGTGCCGTGGGTGCTCTGGTTGAGGCCCATCGTCCAGCAGCTCATCCAGTTCCCGGACGCGGCGATCCACCGGGCCGCCGTGCGCAGGTCGTCCTCGGGGACGCCGGTGATCTCGGCGACCCTCGCGGGCGGGTAATCGGCCAGGAAGGCGGGCAGTTCGTCCCAGCCCTCGGTGTGCGCGGCGACGAACGCCTCGTCGAGCGCGCCCTCGGCGTGCAGCAGGTGCAGCAGGCCGTTCAGCAGCGCGAGATCGGTGCCGGGACGCAGCGGCAGGTGCAGGTCGGCCTTGGCGGCCGTCGCCGTCCGGCGCGGATCGACCACGACCAACTTGGCGCCCGCCTTCACCCGCTCCATCATGCGCAGGAACAGGATCGGATGGCAGTCGGCCATGTTCGCGCCCGTGACCAGGAACAGGTCGGCGGCGTCGAAGTCGTCGTAGGAGCCGGGCGGGCCGTCCGCGCCCAGCGACAGCTTGTAGCCCGTCGCGGCGCTCGCCATGCACAGCCGCGAGTTCGACTCGATGTGCCGCGTCCGGACGAAGCCCTTCGCGAGCTTGTTCGCGAGGTACTGGGCCTCCAGCGTCATCTGCCCGGACACGTAGAACGCCAGCGCGTCCGGCCCGTGCTCCGCGACGACGGCGCGCAGCCGCGCGGCGGTGTGCTCGATCGCGGCGTCCACGCCGAGCGGTGCGGGCTCTTTGCCCCGGGACGTCCGGTGCAGGGCCGTGGTGAGCCGGCCGGGCGCCGCGAGCATGTCCGCGGTGGTCGCGCCCTTCGTGCATAGACGTCCGCGGTTGGCCGGATGCTCCCGGTCACCGGTGGCCTTGCGGACCGAGCGCCGCCCCGTCGCCGGATCGACGGCCACGTCGAGCACCACGCCGCAGCCGACGCCGCAGTACGAGCACACGGTCCTGACCGTCGACACGGCGTCCTCCCCCGGAGCGGCGTAACCGCTTGCACGGTAGGCAGCGCCTGTTACGCGGCCGTGACATGACCCGACGGTGCGGTTACATCCGCCCAACCGCCACATCTTCCGGACGGTGAGGACGCGCGGTGATTGAATACGGACGGCGGGCGCCCGTCCGGGTTCCGCACGCCTTCCCGTTAGACGCCCGAACGAGCGAAGAACCCTGGTGTGATGGCATTCACCCGCAGGTCCGTACACTGGTCACCAGGGGTCACGGCCTCGGGAGATCATCGACCGGGTGCCGGCCGCCCGCGGTGGACCGGTCCCGCCCGGCATCGCGACCGTCTTCACGTACGCGGTGGGACGTACGTCACACTAGGCATGCAGGTGTTCGAGGAGGAGAAGCGTGACCGACCGCGACGTGGACGTGCTGAGCAGGGCGCCGTTGTTCGAGGCCCTGGACGAGCAGGGCGCCAAGGCCCTGCGCGCGAACGTGACCGAGGTGCGGCTCGCCCGCGGTCAGACGCTCTTCAACGAGGGTGAGACGGGCGACCGCCTCTATGTCGTCCTCGAAGGCAAGATCAAGCTCACCCGGACGGCCCCCGACGGCCGCGAGAACCTGCTGAGCGTCCTCGGCCCGTCCGAGATGTTCGGTGAACTGTCCCTGTTCGACCCGCGCCCGCGCACCGCCAGCGCCATCGCCGTCACCGAGTGCCGCCTGGCCGGACTCGGCCACGACGACCTGCGCCCCTGGCTCACCGGGCACCCCGAGGTCGCCGTGCAGCTCCTGCGCGCCCTCGCGCAGCGGCTCCGCAAGACCAACGACGTCATGGCCGACCTCGTCTTCACCGACGTCCCCGGCCGCGTCGCCAAGGCCCTGCTCGACCTGGCCGAACGCTTCGGCCAGCCGTCCGAGGCCGGTCTGCACGTCCACCACGACCTGACGCAGGAGGAGCTGGCGCAGCTCGTCGGCGCGTCCCGCGAGACCGTCAACAAGGCCCTCGCCGACTTCGCGCAGCGTTCCTGGCTCCGCATCGAGGCCCGCGCCGTCGTCATCCAGGACATCGAGCGCCTGCGCAAGCGCTCCAAGTAACCCGGCCGCCCGGGAGCCCCAACGACGCGGCTCCCCCGGCGCGGGCCCGCTCGTACCGCGTCGCGGACTTCTCGGACGGATGGTGTCATGGCGGACGAGGCACCGGTACTCGCGCTCAGCCGGGACGACCTCCGCGCGGTCGTCGGGTACGCGGTGGCCTGCGCGGACCCCGCGCCCGCGCTCTTCGAGGCCGGATCTCCCGGGGATCGGCGCGCACGGGACGCCGTCGAGGTGGCGCGAGTGTTCGCCGAGGGCGGCGAACGGACCAAGGCCCTGCGAGACCACGCGTGGGCCGCGCACCGGGCGGCGCGAGAGGCGCGCGACGCGGGCCTGACGGCGGCGAGCGCCGCCGCCCGCGCGGCCGCCGACACGTGCGGCGCCGCGTTCCTGCATCCGCTGGCGAAGGCGACCCAGGTACGGCACATCCTCGGCTCGGCCGCCCACACGGCACGGGCGCTCGAACTCGCCGCCGACGACGACCCGGACGCCGCCACCGGACACCTCACGAAGGCACGCCACCTCGCGGATGCCACCGTGGTGGAGATCCTGAAGCGCTACCCGGCCGCCCCGCCCGGCGGCGGTCGCGTCGGCGCGCTGATGCGCGACCTGGACGCCTCCCTCCGCAACGCGCCGACGAACCCATGAGCTGACGAGCCTCAGCCCGCCCGCGCGCGAGATGCGCCTCAGCCGCGTTCGGCGAGGTAGTCGAGTTGCGCCTGGACGGACCATTCCGCGACGGGCCAGAGTTTGCGGTCGACGTCGGCGTAGACGCGTTCGACGACCTCGCGGGCGGTGCGGGCACCGGCGGCCAGCGCCGCCTCGACCTGGGCCAGGCGCTCGCGGCGGTGACGGATGTAGCCGTCGAGCGTGGTCAGCGGGTCGTCCAGGCGGTAGCCGTGGCCCGGCAGGAGGGTCGCGACGTCCTCGTCGGCGGCCAGCGCGCGGAGGCGGTCCAGGGTGCGGAGGTAGTCGCCGAGACTGCCGTCCAGCACGGGAGTGCCGGACCCGAGGACGGTGTCGCCGGTGAGGACGGCTCGGTCGGCGGGCAGCCAGAGGGCCACCGAGTCGTCGGTGTGGCCGGGCACCGCCAGGACGCGGGCCTCCAGGCCGCCCGCCGTCAGCACGTCGCCGTCGGTCAGGCCCTCGTCACCGAGGCGGTGTTCGGGATCGACGGCGCGGACCGGCGCGCCCGTCATCGACGCGAACTCCTTCGCGCCGCCCGAATGGTCGGGGTGGCGGTGCGTCAGGACGATCGAGGCGACGCGGCCGTCCCGCGCGGCGACGGTGTCGACGACGCGGCGCAGGTGAACGCGGTCTTTGGGGCCGGGGTCGACGACGACGACGTCGCGCGCGCCCGGCTCGCCGAGAATCCAGGTGTTCGTGCCGTCCAGCGTCATCATGGACGGATTCGGGGCCAGCAGGCACGTCGCCCGCTCGGTGCCCATCCCGTCGATCTCGCTCATCTCGCCCCTTCCGCCGGGAGCGCGCACCGGATTCCAGCCGAAGCGGGCCAGGTGCCGCAGCGCCGGGCCGCCCGCCAGCCGCCGCGCGAGCGCGTACGGCAGGGGCCTCCTGCGCGCCATGGCCGCTCAGCCCGCCGGATAGTGGTGGCTCGCGTCCTCCGGAAGCACAAGGTACGCCTCCCCGTCGATGATCTCCGCACGGGGCTCGTGCACGACGATCTCGCGGGGCGCGGCGAGCACGTCGGCGACCGTGTCGAACGCGGCCAGGCCGGCGAGGGTGGCGACCGTGGGCGGCAGCAGGAACCACTCGCCGGACGTCGCGCGCTCGACGGCCTCGGCCGGACGCACCCACACCGCGCGGTCGGACTCGGTGGACACGTCGCGGGCACGCTGCCCCGGCGGGATCGCCGCGACGAAGAACCGCGTGTCGTACCGCTTGGCCTCGACCTCGGGCGTGATCCAGTGCGCCCACGGGCGCAGCAGGTCGGACCGCAGGACGAGCCCGCGCCGCGCCAGGAACTCCCCGAAGGACTGCGTGCGGTCGAGCAGGGCCCGCCGGTCGGTCTCCCAGTCGTCGCCGCGGGTGTCGTCGACGACGGAGTCCGGCGAGGGCCCGGCGAGCAGGACCAGCGTCTCCTCGAAGGTCTCGCGGACGGCCGCGCACACCAGCTCGCGGGCGAGCGTCTCACCGGCGCGGAACGCGGTGCCCCACACGTCCGCGCCGGGCCCGGACCAGCCCAGGTCGGCCTCGCCGTCGCGCGGGTCGACGGAGCCGCCGGGGAACACGTACGCGCCCGGCGCGAACGCCATCGACGACACGCGCCGCAGCAGGAACGCCTGGAGGCCGTGCCGGTCGTGATCGCGCAGGACGGCGACGGTCGCGGCGGGGCGCGCCGGCGTGGGCAGCAGCCGTCCGGCGCGCAGGTCTTCCACGCGTGTGCGCAGTTCCGCCGGAAGTCTCAGCCCGTTCACGCCCGCCCGCCTTCGCCCGACCATCGCTTGCCGCGCCATTCGGACATACCGAATGGCGTTCCGTCAAGGGTTCAACGGACCTCGGCGATCAGCTCGACCTCGACCGGAGCGTCCATCGGCAGCACCGTGACACCGACCGCGCTGCGCGCGTGCAGGCCGTCCTGGCCGAAGACGTCGCCGAGCAGCTCGCTCGCGCCGTTGATCACCTTCGGCTGGCCGGTGAACGACGGGTCGCTCGCGACGAACCCGACGACCTTCACGATGCGGACGTTCTCCAGCGAGCCGACCTGCGCGCGCACCGCCGCGATCGCGTTCAGCGCGCAGATCTTCGCCAGGTCGTACGCCTGCTCCGGCGTCACCTCCGCGCCGACCTTGCCGCGCACGGCCAGCTCGCCGTCGACCAGCGGAAGCTGGCCGGAGGTGTAGACGAGCGACCCCTGCGCGACGGCCGGGACGTAGGCCGCGAGCGGCTTGGCGACGCCGGGCAGCTCATGGCCCAGCTCGGCCAGGCGCTCCTCCGGGGTGCTCACTCGCCCCTCGGACGCTTGAAGTAGGCCACCAGGTTCTCCGGGTTCGGCCCCGGCAGCACGGTCACGAGCTCCCACCCGTCCTGGCCCCAGTTGTCGAGGATCTGCTTGGTCGCGTGCACGAGCAGCGGCACGGTCGCGTATTCCCACTTGGTCATGCGAGCCACCCTAGCGATCCACCGCCCCACCCCGGCGCCGCCCTCGACCGCCTGTGGATAACTTCGCAGCACCTCCCCCGCGGACGGGGAGACCGGCGGACGGCCCGGTGCCCAAAAGCGTCATCCGACGCGATCCGGAACCCCTTCCCTTTTCCACGACGACCACGGCGACCCATCCTCCGGGGACGCCATCGGCAACGCTTCCGGACAAGGCGACACACCTTTCCGAAAATGGCGATCTTGCTATTCTCCCGCGACGCCCCGGTCGGCACGAGGCGCCACCGATCAGCAAGCCTAGGCGAGCCCGGCGCCAACGCCAATGTCCGCTTGTGGTCGCCACCGTGCCATCCCGGCACCGCTCCGAATCTGGTTAGTGTCCCGTCACGTAGGCCGACGAAAGGAATCGACAATGGTTTCGAAGTCCGGTGGCGTGATGGGATCGAAGAGTCATTTCGGCAAAGGCGTGCCCGCGCCGCCGGAGGAACTCCTGTTCGAGATCGCCACGCGCGCGCGGCTGCTGGCGTCGCCGCTGACCACCGGCGCGGAGGCGGCGGGCGACGGCCCGGGCTACGAGGAGGCGGTCGAGGACGTCATGTCCTCCACACCCGTCCTGCCGGTCCTGTCCGACCCGGAACTCGCCGTCGTGGCCAGGGTCGCCGAGCGGGACGCCGGCCACGCCGAGACCCTGCTCGCCGGCGTCGCCGCCCTGCGCTCCGACCTGGCCGCCCACGCCGAGCAGATCGGCGACACGCGGCTCAGCGGCCACCTGGCGGTGGCGGCCGACGCGGCGAACGACTTCGACGTGGACGCCCACACCCTCCCCGTCCCGGACGAGGACGACATCGCGGTCACCGTCGAGACGGTGAACCGTCAGGTCGCCCAGATCACCGACCTGCTCGCCGCCACGGACACCGTCGTTCCCGCCGAGGTCGTCCACCGGTCGATCCATGACGCGTTGCGGGCCGCTCCGGTGACGCTCGCGCGTCCCCCCGCCGCCGGGGACGCCGAGCCGCTGGTCCGCCGCGCGTCCGAGGCCGAGGCCGTCATGCGGCTGTCCGCGCGCGACGACGCGGCGCAGGCCGCGGCGGTCGCGCTGCTGGGCCGTTCGTACTGGCAGGACGAGATCCTGCGCCACGCCCTCCAGGCGGAGGTGTCCCGGGCCGGTACGCATCCGAGCGGGCACTCGCCCACCGAGGGTGTCACCGACGTGACCGCCCTCGTCGCCGAGATCCACCTCGGCCACCTCACCACGGCGTTCGCCATCTCCCAGGGCATCGGCGCCGCCACCCGGCAGCGGCTCGCGCGGACGCTGCCCGACGACGCCGGCACGCAGGACGGGCCGCGCCCGCTGTCGCCCCCCGGAGGCCAGGCCGCCCCGAGCATTCCGCACCTCCCGTCCGTACGGCCGCTCATGTCCGCCTATTACCCGTTGCGCTACGGTTACCCGTTGCGCTACGGCCGCTTCCCCCTGCCCTCGCACCGGCTCACCGTCCGGGAGAAGATCATCAGAGACTGGGGGACCGGGGGCTTCTTCGCCGGGTGGGTCGCCGGCGGCACCGTGGGCGTGATCGCCACGGCGCCCGTCGGCGGTGCGGGCGGGATTCCGGGCACGTTCGCCGGCGGTGCCGCCGGGCTCTGGGGCGGGATGAAGATCGGCGCATGGGTCGCCGACACGTTCTACGCCGACCGGCTCGACGACTACGCCTGACGCGGCGGCCCCACCCGACGCCGCCGGTCCGGGATGCCGGGTGGGGCACAGGCCGCGTCAGCGGAGCGGTTCGCCGTCCTCGCCCGCCGCGCGGCGGGTCTCGTCCGCCGGGGCCTCCACCTCCGCCTGGGCCGGGGCGTCGCCGGGGACGCGGCTGTGCGGCTTGGGCTCGTCCAGCCCGATCACGGGCGGCACCTCGTCCGGCGACTCCAGGCCGGGCGGCTGCTCGGCCACCTTCGCCAGATCCTCCTCGGCCTTGGCGAGGCGTTCTCCGAGGCCGGGACGGCCCTTCTCCGCGTCCGGCTGCCGGTCGGGCGCGGGCGCCATCTTGTCGAAGAAGCGCAGGATCTCCACCGGCAGCGGCATGATCAGCGTGCTGTTCTTCTCGGCGGACACGTCCACGACGGTCTGGAGCAGGCGGAGCTGGAGGGCGGCCGGGTCCTCCGACATGATCTCGGCGGCGGCGGCGAGCCGCTTGGACGCCTGGAACTCGCCGTCGGCGGAGATGATCCGCGCCCGGCGTTCCCGCTCGGCCTCGGCCTGCCGCGCCATCGAGCGCTTCATGCCTTCCGGCAGCGACACGTCCTTGATCTCGACGCGCTCGATGAGGACGCCCCACGGGTCGCGGGTGATCTCGTCCATGATCGTGCGCAGGTGGGCGTTGATCTTCTCGCGTTCGCCGAGCAGTTCCTGCATGTCCGTCTGGCCGATCACCGACCGCAGGGACGTCTGCCCGATCTGCGACACGGCGTAGCCGTAGTTCTGCACGTTGACGATCGCCTTCACCGGGTCGACGACCCGGAAGTACACGACGGCGTCGACGCGCACGCTCACGTTGTCCTGGGTGATGCCGTCCTGCCCGGGCACGTTCATCGTGACGGTCTGCTGGTTGACCTTCTGCATCCGCTCGACGACGGGGATGATCGCGGTCAGGCCCGGCTTGCGCACCGCGCCCCGCCGCAGCTCCGTGCCCCGCTGCACCTGCCCGAACCGGAACACGATGCCGTGCTCGAACTGCTGGATGATGCGGATCGACGAGGCGGCGGCGAACAACCCGGCCACCACCACGGCGATCAGCAAGACGAGGACGAACTCCATCAGTCGTACCTCCCTGTTGCTCTGCCGTCCCTGTGAGGCGGGGCCGGACGCCCTCGGGACCTGTTCCCTCTTCTTACCTACCCAACGTAGCCAGCGCCCTCGCCCGTCCACACCCCCGCGCACCGGGAATACGGCCGCCCCGGCGGCGTGTCAGGGTTCACTTGCACAGTCGCGGACGCGCCGGTTCATCTCGGGACGACGGCCTGTAGGGTCGATCGCGTGAGCGCGAGGGACACGGACTGGGACGGCGTGCGCCTCCACGTCGTCACCGGCAAGGGCGGGACCGGCAAGACCACCGTCGCCGCCGCGCTGGCGCTGGCGCTGGCGTCCGGCGGCCACCGGGTGCTGCTGGTCGAGGTCGAGGGCAGGCAGGGCATCGCCCAGCTCTTCGACTGCCCGCCGCTGCCGTACGAGGAGCGCAAGGTCGCGGTCGCGCCGGACGGCGGCGAGGTCTTCGCCCTCGCGATCGACACCGAGGAGGCGCTCCTCGAATACCTGGAGATGTTCTACAACCTCAAGCGGGCCGGGAAGGCGATGTCGCGGTTCGGCGTCGTCGACTTCGTCACCACGATCGCGCCGGGGCTGCGGGACGTCATCCTCACCGGCAAGACGAGCGAGGCGGTCCGCCGCAAGAACAAGGACGGCTCGTTCGTCTACGACGCGGTCGTGATGGACGCGCCGCCCACCGGCCGCATCACCAAGTTCCTCAACGTCAACGACGAGGTGTCGGGCCTGGCGAAGGCAGGCCCGATCCGCAAGCACGCCGACACGGTGATGAGCGTCGTGCGGAGCCCGCAGACGGCCGTCCACTTCGTCACGCTGCTGGAGGAGATGCCCGTCCAGGAGACGATGGACGGCATCTCCGACCTGACGGCCGTGGGCCTGCCCGTCGGCGGCGTGTTCGTGAACATGGAGCACGCGCCGGTCCTCCCGCCCGACACGCTCGCCGCCGCGGCGGCCGGCGAACTGGACCGTGACGACATCGTCGCGGGCGTGAAGTCGGCGGGCCTCACCGACGACGTCGAGCGCATCGCCGACGTCCTCGTCCGCGAGGCCCGCACGCACGGGCGCCGCACCGCGCTCCAGGCGCGCGAGAAGGAGCGGCTGGAGTCGATCGACCGGCCCCGCTACGCGCTGCCGCTGCTCAGCGACGGCATGGACCTCGCCGGGCTGTACGAACTCGCGGCCGCGCTCCGCGACCAGGGTGCCGCGTGAGCGCGGCGGGACGGGAGACGAGCCGATCATGAGCCCCGCCAAGACGCCCCCCGTGCTCGACGTGGACGCCCTCCTCGACGACCCGCGCACCAAGATCATCGTCTGCTGCGGTTCCGGCGGCGTCGGCAAGACGACGACGGCCGCGGCGCTCGGCGTCCGCGCCGCCGAACGCGGCCGCGACGTCGTCGTCCTCACCGTCGACCCGGCCCGCCGGCTCGCGCAGTCGCTCGGCCTGTCCGAGCTGGACAACAACCCGCGCCGCATCGAGGTCGACGGCGACGGCGAGCTGCACGCGATGATGCTCGACATGAAGCGGACGTTCGACGAGATCGTCGAGGCGCACGCCGACCCCGACCGCGCCCGGCAGATCCTCGCGAACCCCTTCTACCAGTCGCTGTCGTCGAGCCTGTCGGGCACGCAGGAGTACATGGCGATGGAGAAACTGGGGCAACTGCACCGCTCCGGCGCCTGGGACCTCATCATCGTCGACACCCCGCCGTCGCGGAACGCGCTGGACTTCCTGGACGCCCCCGAGCGGATGGGCCGGTTCCTCGACGGCCGCTTCATGAAGATCCTCGCGGCGCCCGCCAAGACGGGCGGACGGCTCGGCGTGAAGGTCATCAGCGCCGGGTTCGGCATGTTCACCGGCGTGATCAACAAGGTGCTGGGCGTCCAGCTCCTGCGCGACGTGCAGACGTTCGTGGCCGCGTTCGACACGATGTTCGGCGGCTTCCGGGAGCGGGCCGAGAAGACGTTCCGGCTGCTCCAGACCCCGGGGACCGCGTTCCTCGTCGTCGCCGCGCCCGAGCCGGACGCGCTGCGCGAGGCGTCGTACTTCGTGGAGCGGCTCGCCGAGGAGCGGATGCCGCTGGCGGGGCTGGTCGTGAACCGGGTGCACGAGTGCGAGAGCACGCTGTCCGCGGCGCGCGGCCAGGCGGCGGCCGAGACGCTGGAGGAGCGCGGCGAGCACGCGGTGACGGCGGCGCTGCTGCGGCTGCACACCGAGCGGATGCAGCTCGCGGCGCGGGAGGAGCGGCTGCGCGAGCAGTTCTCGTCCGCTCATCCGACGGTTCCGGTGACGGCGGTTCCCGCGCAGGCCGAGGACGTGCACGATCTTTCGGGACTGCGCACGGTGGGCGCGGATCTCGCGGGCGATCACGCGGCGTAGATTCCGGCCTTATTGTCCAAACCCGGCTGAACGGTCATTTCTCCCGGTCAGCGCGGCATTTCGCGGTGATCACGGCGAGAAAGCCGACCGGAGGACGCGCGAACGCGCCCCCGGCCTCCCCCTTCATACCGCCGACGGTTCCGGTCAGCTCGCGACCAGGGCCGCCTCGGCGGACTCCGCCGTCCGTTCGTACTCGTCCTTGGCGGTCTCCAGCAGGTCGCGCCACGACCGTACGTCCGGACGCCTGCGCAGCAGTGCGCGCCGCTCGCGCTCCGTCATCCCGCCCCAGACGCCGAACTCGATCCGGTCGTCCAGCGCGTCGGCGAGGCACTCGGTCCGCACCGGGCAGCCACGGCAGATGGTCTTCGCCCGGTTCTGCGCCGCGCCCTGCACGAACAGGGCGTCGGGGTCCGCGGTACGGCAGGCGGCACGGGCGGTCCAATCCGTGATCCACATCTTGGCCCCACTCCCCTAGGGTCTGTGTCGATTTGCGCTCCATGGCCGGACGGGCGCGGACGTCAGGCCGCCAAACGAAAGCCGTGGGGAAGAACTTACGGAAGCGAGAGACGATTCAACAGTCCCCGGGGGGCCCATTCTCGATATAGCCCACGCGGGCCATGCCACCAGAACGGACTAGTTACCCATCCTTGACGTGCGAAGCTGCGGTGGGAGCGTCCGGCAGGCCGATGATGGCACGAACAAAGCGGCACCGGCTGCCAAATCGGCCGGACGGGGGGCGGGTGTCCCGTATGCACGGGTCGTCCCGCGTACCCTGGTGTCGTGCACGAGGCGAACGAAGACCGGGTCAACCCCTTCCCCACCCTGTTCCGGCTGCTGGGAGCGGGTGTGGTCGCCGGCGTCCTGCTCGCGTTCATCGCGCTGCCGGGGGTCGGCAGCGCCGGGCTGACCGCCCGCGACGCCGCCGACAACTTCCAGAACATGGAAAGCGACCTCAAGACGACGCCCCCGTCGGAGAAGACCGTCATGTACGACGCGGCGGGCAAGCCCGTCGCGACGTTCTTCGACCGGTACCGCGAGTCCATCCGGCTCGACCAGGTCGCCCCGATCATGCGCAAGGCCATCATCGACATCGAGGACGCCCGCTTCTACGAGCACGGCGCCCTCGACCTCAAGGGCACCCTGCGCGCGCTCGCCTCCAACGTCGAGTCCGACCAGACCCAGGGCGGCTCGACGCTCACCCAGCAGTACGTCAAGAACCTCCTCGCCGACAGCGCCAAGACCAAGGAGGAGTACCAGGAGGCCACCGCCCCCACCGTCGGCCGCAAGGTCCGCGAGCTGCGCTACGCGCTCGACGTCGAACAGCGGATGACCAAGGACGAGATCCTCCAGGGCTACCTCAACATCGCCTACTTCGGCTCCGGCGCCTACGGCGTCCAGGCCGCCGCCAAGCGGTACTTCTCCAAGCCCGCCGCCAAGCTCAAGCTCGGCGAGGCCGCGCTGCTGGCCGGCATCACCCAGAACCCCGCCGCCTGGGACCCCATCCGCAACCCCAACGACGCGCGGACGCGCCGCGACGTCGTCCTGAACCGGATGGCCGAACTCGGCACGATCACCCCGGCGCAGGCCAAGACCGAGATCGACAAGCCGATCCACCTGAACCGCACCGAACCGGTCGGCGGCTGCCAGATGAGCGACGCGCCGTTCTTCTGCCAGTACGCGATGTACGACGCGCTCAACCTGCTGTCCAAGGGCAAGTACTGGTCGCTCAACGACACCAAGAAGCGCGAGGTCGTCAACGACCTGAACCGCGGCGGCTACTCGATCCGCACCACGCTCGACCGCAAGGCCCAGCGCTCTGTCGACCAGGCGCTGCGCAACATCGTCTCCCCGTCCAGTCACAAGGTCGGCGCGCAGGCGATGGTCGAGCCGGGCACCGGCAACGTCCGGGCCATCGGCCTCAGCAAGCGCTTCGGCTCCGGCAAGGGCCGCACCACGATCAACCTCCCGGCCAACTCCGCGCACGGCGGCGGCGTCGGCGTCTCGGCCGGTTCGACGTTCAAGATCTTCACGCTGCTCGCCGCACTCGACCAGGGCATCCCGGTCAACACCTCGATCGCCGCCGGGTCCAACACCGTCCTCAACGGCATGCGCGACTGCAAGGGCGGCGGTTTCGGGCCGTGGCCGGTCAAGAACTCCGACCCGGCCGAGAAGGGCGCGTACAACCTCAAGACCGGCACCTGGATGTCGGTGAACACCTTCTACGCCCACCTGGAGAAGCGCGTCGGCCTCTGCGACTCGGTGAAGATGGCCGAGCGGTTCGGCCTCCGGCAGGCGAGCGGGGCGCCGCTCCAGCAGGTCCCGTCTCAGGTCCTCGGCACCAACGAGATCGACATGGTGAGCCTCGCGTCGGCGTACGCGGGCATCGCGGCGCGCGGCAAGTACTGCGCGCCCGTCTCGATCACCGAGATCACCGACAACGAGGGCAAGAAGCTCAAGCTGCCCAAGGCCAAGTGCGACCAGGTCGTCGATCGCGGCGTGGCCGACCAGGCCAACTCGATCATGCAGGGCGTCTTCGACAAGGGCACCGCGCGCGGGCGCTCGATCGGCCGTCCCGCCGCCGGTAAGACGGGCACCTGCGAGGCCCACACCTGCGCGGTGTTCGCCGGGCACACGCCGATCATGGCGTCGTCCGTCGCCTACTGGGACCCGCGCGGCCAGTTCAAGTACCCCGTCTACGGCGTCTACGGGGCCGACCAGCCCGCCGCCATCTGGCAGCAGGCGATGCGCACCGCCCTCGCGGGCCGTCCCGCCCCCGGCTTCACCCGCCCGACCGGCGACTTCGGCGACACCGCCACCGTCCCCGACGTCGTCGGCCTGTCCATCGGCGAGGCCACCACCAAGCTCCAGGCCGCCGACTTCGAGGTCCACGTCTCCCCCAAGCCCGTCCGCTCGTCCGAACCCAAGGGCACCGTCGCCTCGACGTCACCCTCGGCCGGAACGGAGGCGCCGCTCAGCAGCGTCGTCACCATCTACATGAGCAACGGCGACAAAGACGAGAACGAGGAGGGCGACGAGCCCAACGAGGGCGAGGGTTTCTTCCGCTGGCCCTGGGACTGACGTCCGCGCCTCCGACCAGTGGCCATCACGGAGGGTTCGCGACCCTCACCGACGGCTATAGGTCGGTCATGCGTCCGATGAGCGAGTCTTCCGGTTGGTTCCGCGGGCCCGAGCAGACGTGGGCGGTCGATCCGTGCCTCGCCGGGGAGGAGCCGCGCGAAGCGGTCGCGCACGCGTGGCGGGAGCGGGACGGGGAACGGCGGACCGCCTGCGCGGGCGGCGAGGACGTCGTCTTCACCGACAGCTCGGTCTTCGACCCCGCCGAAGCGGAGGCGTGCCCGGACTGCGTGCGGCTGGTGACGACCGGCCGCACCGGCCCCGGCCCGTCCGAGCACGGAAGGGCCGGGGCCTGACACCGCCCGGTCAGGTGGCGAGCTGGCGTTTCACCTCCGAGGCGACGCGGCCGCCCTCGGCGCGGCCCGCGACCTTCGGGGTGACGGCCTTCATGACCTGGCCCATCGCGCGGGGGCCGGACGCGCCGGTCTCGGCGATGGCGTCGGTGACGAGGGCCGTCAGCTCGACGTCGCCGAGCTGCGTCGGCAGGTACTCGTCGAGGATGACGCCCTCGGCGCGCTCGGCGTCGGCCTGCTCGGCACGGCCCGCGTCCGCGAAGGCGGTCGCCGCCTCGCGGCGCTTCTTCGCCTCGCGCGTCAGCACCGCGACGACGTCGTCGTCGGACAGTTCGCGCGCCTTCTTCCCCGCGACCTCCTCGTTCTTCACCGCGGTGAGGGCCATGCGCAGCGTGCGGGTGCGCACGTCGTCGCGGGCCTTCATCGCGACCGACAGGTCCTGCTCCAGCTTGTCCTTGAGGTCGCTCATGGTGACATTCTGCCGCGCCGCGGTCCCCAACCTCATCAGGGTTTCCCGCGCGCCGCCCGGGTCTGGAACGATGGGACTCTCAGGAAGGAGAACCGTGCGAAAGACCTACGGCCTGCCCCTCGGCCTGGCGGGCGCGGCTGCCGCGACGTTCGGGTACGCCTCGGTGATCGAGCGCAACTGGTTCCGGCTGCGCCGCGTGCGGGTGCCCGTGCTGCCCGCGGGGCGTCCTTCCGTCCGCGTCCTGCACATCTCCGACGCGCACCTCACGCCCGGCCGCACCCGGCTCATCCACTGGGTGCGCTCGCTGGACGCGCTCGAACCCGACCTCGTCGTCAACACCGGCGACTCGCTGTCCCACCGCGACGCGATCGGCCCGTTCCTCGACGCGCTCGGGCCGCTGCTCGACCGTCCGGGCGCGTTCGTGTTCGGCTCGAACGACCTGTTCTCCCCGGTGCTGAAGAACCCGCTGCGTTACGTGTGGCGCACCAGCAAGTCCGACTACGCCCGGCAGGACCGCGAACCCGACCTGCCCTACCGGGAGCTGTCGTCCGCGCTCCAGGCGGCGGGCTGGCTCGACCTCAACAACCGCATCGGCCGGCTGAAGGTCGGCTCGCTCGACGTCGAGTTCGGCGGCATCGACGACTCGCACATCGGCCGCGACCGCTACGACCGCATCGCCGGCCCCGTCGACCCGCAGGCCGACATCCACCTCGGCGTCATGCACTCCCCCGAGCCTTCCAACATGGACCGTTTCGTCGCCGACGGCTACGACCTTCTCCTCGCCGGGCACACGCACGGCGGCCAGGTCTGCGTCCCCTTCTACGGCGCCCTCGCGACGAACTGCGGCATCGACCGTCCCCGCGTCAAGGGCCTGCACAAGCACAAGGGCGCCTACCTGAACGTCTCCGCCGGCCTCGGCACCTCCCCCAAGGCCCCCTTCCGCTTCTGCTGTCCCCCCGAGGCCACCCTCCTGACCCTCGTCCCCCGCGCGACCCCACCGGACTAAACGAGGACGCACCACCCCCAAGGATCCGCTAGAGTGGGTGACGGCGCCGGGAGGAACGTACGATCTCCCGGGCAGCCACCAACCGGGGTGTAGCGCAGCTTGGCAGCGCGCTTCGTTCGGGACGAAGAGGTCGTGGGTTCAAATCCCGCCACCCCGACGCTAGAAAGAGCCCTTTCCGGGTACGGAAAGGGCTCTTTCGTTTTCGGTGCCTGTTCGAGCGACTCCAGGTCGACCGGCGTCGGCGCGGCGGCCGCGGCTCTGCTCCGAAAGAGGACAAGGGCCTTCAGTGGCCTGGCCCCATCACGCGAGCGCGGTGACCGGTTCCATGCGCGCCGCTTTGGCGGACGGGTAGATTCCGGCGACCAGGCCGACCACAAGTCCGAGCAGCGGGCCGACGCCGATGAGCCAGGGTGGAATGGCGGCCGTCCAGTCCTTGCTCAGCGCGATTCCGATGGTCAGGTCGAGTGCGGCGATGGTACCCACGACCCCGCCGAGCAATCCCAGCATGCCGCTCTCCAACAGGAACTGCACGAGGATGGAACGCCGGGAGGCCCCGATAGCGCGGCGCAACCCGATCTCCTGCCTGCGTTCCAGGACGGCGACCAGAGTGGTGTTACCGATTCCGATGGCTCCGATCAGCAAGGAAACCGCCGCCATCACCAGGAATAGCGTGCGGGTGTCGGTCTCCACCTTCGCCCGCAACTGGCGGGGGTCCGGCGGGACCTGCGCGATCAGGCGTCCCGGCCGGGCAGGATCGAGGGCGACCTTGGCTTCGACCCCGACCTGCTGGGCGGCCCCGGGGCGAGTCTTGACGATCACCCTGGGGTCCGCGAAAGTGAGCGCCGCCGCGGGATCCCGGGTCACCCACTCCGGGACGACCGCGGCCAGCGGCGCCTGTGACTCGAAGTCGGGGGTGGTCACAATGCCGAGCAGAAGGTAGGGGCGGCCGGCTATGTAGACGGTCGTCCGTCCGTCCACGCTGGAAGGGTCGGCGGGGTCGATACCGAGATTCCTGGCGGCGACGTCGCCCAGTAGCGCCACCCGATACCGCCGGTCCTGGTGCACCTGGTCGAACAGCCGGCCGGCGAGCGGCCGGAGCCTGAGCGCTGCGACGGCACCGACGTCGGCCGCCAGCACCGGAGTCTCCACCGCTGCGGAGGGGACCTGTGAGCCGACCCTGCTCACCTGCGGGAGCGTGTCCTTGGTAATCGCCATCACGCCGGCGGAGGCGACCCCGTTGAGCCGTGCGGTCCTGCGTACGCCGTCAGGGTCGATCGCGGGTCCGCGCAGCCCGGTTGCGGCGTCGATCGGCTGTTCCTCCTCCGCGGCGGCCCCGTCGATCGTCACGCTGGTCGCCTTGAGGGCGTCGAATCGCGCCGACACCTGGGCGGCCGCAGAACTGGTCAGTCCCACGGTGGCGACCAGGGCGAGGATTCCGAACGCGACGCCCAGCAGTGTGAGGGCGCTGCGGACACGACGTCCGCCGATGGCCTCCAAGGACTCGGCCACCACGTCGCGCAGCGTTCCCAACCGGTCAGTCATTCCCGGCCCTGCCCGCCCCGACCTCGGTCAGCCGGCCGTCTCTGACCCGGAGCACCCGGTCGGCGGCTTCGGCGACCGCAAGGTCGTGGGTGACCACCACCACGGCAAGGCCGCCGCGTGCGAGGTCCCCCAGCAGTTCCATCACGGTCGCTGACGTGTCGGTGTCGAGGTTGCCGGTGGGCTCGTCGCACAGGAGCAACAGCGGTTCGTGCACGGTCGCGCGGGCGATCGCCACCCGTTGCTTCTCTCCGCCGGACATGGTGTGGGGCAAGGCCCGCAACCGGTGCTCCAGTCCGACCCGGATGAGAGCCTGCTCGGCCTGCTCACGACGTTCCCGGCGGGGCCTGCGGTTGTACATCAGCGGCAGCGTCACGTTGGCGACCGCCGTCTTGTGGCCGACCAGGTGGAAAGCCTGGAACACGAAGCCGATGTGCTGGGCTCGCAGCCGGGTCCGCGCCGCTTCGGGGAGGCCAGCGGTGTCTTCGCCGTTCAGCAGGTAGCGCCCTGCGGTGGGACGGTCCAGGAGGCCGAGCGTATTGAGCAGCGTCGACTTCCCCGAACCGGACGGTCCGATGATCGCCACCAGGTCACCGGCGGCGACCTCGAAGCTCACCCCGTCGAGTGCCGTCACCGGCCCGGCCGGGGAGTCGTAGACGCGCCCGACGCCGTCCAGCGCGAGCACCGCCGTCACGGCTGTCCGCCCTGGCCCGCGTCGGCCGCGACGATGACCTCATCGCCCTGCCGCAGAGTCCCGCCCGTCGCGGTCACCGTGACCTGCCCGTCGACCTCGAACCCGGGGCGCACCGCCACCTCGACCCGGTGGCCGGCGCGCAGCACCTTGACGATCGTCCGTCCCCCGGACTGCGACCACAGGGCCGAGGACGGGACCACCGGTGCGACAAAGCCGGCCTTCTCGATCTCCACCCGGGCCTGGTAGCCCTTGCCGATCCGCAGCGTTCGCGCCGCCTCGAGCGTCACCTCGGTGCGTTCTTCCTCTCCGTCGCCGTCCTGGGAGCGGGGAGCCCCCTCCCGAGGAGACGACTCTGCCGCAGAGGTGCTGATGCGTTGCACCCGCGCCGTCAACGAGCCGCCTCCGGGGGTGCTCACCGTGGCCTTGGCACCCTTGCGAAGGCCGAACGCGGCGGACGCATCCTCGACGATGCAGCGCAACACCGGCCGACCGGAAGTGAGGACCACATCACCGGTACGGACGGAAGCGCCCACTCTCGCCTTGACGGTTCCCAGGCTCGCGGGCAGCGTCGGCACCATCAGCAGTTCCCTGCGCGGCAGGGTCACCTTGACGGCGGCGTTCTTCTCGGCCTTCTCGTCCTTGGGCTCCAACCCCGGTGGCGGATATCCCCTCTGCCGGTAGAGCCTGTACACGGCCATCCGCGTGACGGCGTCGAACCTGCCCCTGGCAGCGCCACCGCCCAGGATCCCGAGGCGTGACAGGGCGGCCTGAAGCTGTTCGACGTCCGGCCCGGAGGCATTGGGCAGGATGTCCCGATACGCCGGCAGGCGACCGACCAGCAGGATCACCGGCCGCCCCGACACCTCCATGACGACCTGGCCTTCGCCGACTCTCCGCCCCTGCTTGATGGGCAGCGCAGTGACGACGGGATCACCCTGGTCGTCACCCACCGCCACGGGAACGGGAAGCCGCGTCTTCGGCTCGGCTCGGCATTCCAGGCCCGCGGTGCGGACCAGCCGCTCGAACCGCACGGGGACCTTGATCGTGGACCTCGGTGGGGCGGCGGCGCTCGCGGCGAGTTGCCGCGGCGACCTGGACTGGCTCGCCAGTCCCCAGGTTCCCGCGGTCACGAGCAGGAGACAGGTCGCACCTGCCGTGCCCAGCGTCCAGGGCCGCCGCGAGCCGCCCCGCTTCGCCCCCGCCGGTTCGCCACGACCACCTCGGCGATGCGGGCGCTTCATTCCCCTTGGCCTGACAGAAGCCTCCGCGCCCGCGCGAGCGCCTCCCGGTTCATCTCCTGAATGGCCGCGACCTCGCCTTCGTACTTGCGAAGCCCCGCCGTGTAGTAGCGGTCTTCCAGAAGCCGGCGCTGGGGCGTGTAGCCGATCTTGGCATCGCACCGGGCCTCCGCCACGGCCAGTGGCCGGTCGACGGGCTCGGCTTGATCCGGTGAGTCCTTGACGAGTTCGTCGGCCCGCGCCCGAAGGGCTTCCGGAGAGGCGAAATCACCCTTCCCCAGCGCCTTGACGCATTCCGACCATTTTCGATTCAGGGTCTGGAACGCGGGATCCGACGTGGCCTGTTTCCTGGCCCAGATCGGCAGGTTTCCGGCGAGCTGCGTGAGCTTCAGCTCCGCTTCCAAGGAGCCGAAGACGGCCTTGCGGGCCTCGGCGATGCAACCGTTGTCCGGTGTGCCCGTCTCGGACCCGTCCGGCAGCTGGACTTTGATCGTCCTGGACCAGTCTCCCACCAGGGTCGCCTCCCAGCGCTTGCGGTCGCTCGGAGACAAGTTCTGTTGGCCCTGCCTGCCTTCACGGGACGGATCGGCGTTGCCCTCCAGGTCCTTCGCCCGGTACTTGCCGTAGC
This sequence comes from Actinomadura flavalba DSM 45200, assembly GCF_000374305.1. Lineage (GTDB taxonomy): Bacteria > Actinomycetota > Actinomycetes > Streptosporangiales > Streptosporangiaceae > Spirillospora > Spirillospora flavalba. The sequence goes on from NZ_KB894093.1 coordinate 1,276,486, forward strand.
CGTACCGCTCGGCCTCGGCCAGTGAGATCCCGTAGTGGTCGTTGCCGATGGTCGGAGCAATGTCACGTGGGGCGACGGGATTCTTCACGTAGTCGAATCCCGACTTCCGCATGCAGCGCCGAATCATCTCCTGCACCGCGGCCTCACGCACGCTGTCGCCGTCGAACAGGCCGCGCAGGGTATCCCGCACCCCCGGGTCGGGGCGGTCCGGGATCGTCCATCGGCCTCCCGCCAGGGCCGGATCGGCGGCCCCCGTCTCGTCCTCGCCGAGGACCGAGTACGCGCCCGCGCCGACCGCGACGGCGAGCACCAGCCCGCCGATGAGCGCATTCCGGCGTCGATTACTGGATGGAGCCGGGGACGGCCCGGACTGCTCCGGGCCGTCCACCGGTTCATTCGCGTTGCTCATACGAGGAAAAGAGCCTCTTCTGATCTGACGGTATGGTCAGCAGCCGCCATTGCGACCGCGGTGCGAGTTACCGCGGTCCTCGCCCGGTCCCTTGGTCTGCCACTTATTGTAGGTGATCCAGACCGTGTTGACCTTGTAATCCGCCTTGTCGTAAACGCAGACCCGTTGAAGCGTGGTGAACATGCTCGCCCAGGTGGAGTCGTCGTCCTCCTGCGGGCCCCACTTGTTGCAGGGGTAGACGATCTGGTTGCCCCAGTTCGTACAGGCGATGTCCGACCGGTTGACGGTGCCGGTGAAGTTCGGCTTGGTCCAGGCACAGAACTGGCCGCTCTCGCAGCCTCCGGGACCGGCGAGGGCCGCGGGGGCCGCGAGTGTTCCGAGCGACACGCTCGCGGTGGCGGCCAGGACGGCCGCCCCCAAGACGCGCTTGACGGTGATGGACACGTAGACTCCCAGGTGCTTCGCGCTGGCCCGACCTCGTAGCTGAGCCGCCAAGCCGTTACGGGGTCGGGCTAAAGGACGCCGCGAAGTCTTACACACGAGTCAAGAAGCCGTCAATTACTCCAAATGCACATAATTTGACCGCTTCTGCCAGTTTCGGTAACGAGGATCGAACCTCCGTCAGCGACCTGCGCGAACCGCACTTCACAGCCCGCTGCCGGCACTTGCCTCGGCCCTTGACCATGCGCGTCCGCCGTGAGCTGCATCAACGACGTACCGACAGGTCAGTGCTGTGGAGGAATCGCAGCCGACGAAGCCCGGCCCGCCCGGAAAGGGCACCAGCTGCCACATGCGGCGGACTCGACGTCATTCACCGAACATGGCCCCGGACAGCCGCCATGTCACACCCGCCGTTGTCCAGGGCTGGCCACTGTGCCGTCGCGAAACATGGCGCAGAGGACGGTCTTGCCGGTACCGGCAACGGCGCCGTTGAGGCGTTCAACGCCGCCCTCGAATGAGGAGACGGGCATCGGGAGCCTGCGTACTCGCCCGGCTTCGCCGGATCCAGCCGGGCTCAGCGAACGCTGGTCAGCGACAGCAGCCGAGCATCAGGCCCGCTCCTCGTGATGAGGAGCGGGCCTGATGTCGTTGCCTCTGGAGTGGGCGCGCGTGAGTTCCTCTCGTCCCGGCGGAAGGGCGGGCGGCGTTGCCTTGGAGCGTGCCCGCCCGCTTCTTCAACGTGGACCGGCGGCCGAGAAGCGGACCACTCACCGACGTGACCGAAGCCGGGGTGCGCGAGCGTCCGTCGGCCGATCCCGAGCTTTGCGGGCTCTTGGTGCGGTGGGGATTGTGACGAGGGCGAGGTGGGGGGACGTGTCGGGGGGAAACGGTCGAGAGGGAGGGGATTCTTGTGGTTGGGGTGTTGCGGAAGGTTGGGGTCTCGTCGGGGGTTTGTTATACGGCGGGGTTCGTGTCGGTGGCGTTGGCGTTCGGGTCCTGGGTGGTTTCCAAGGGGGCCGAGGATCAGGCTCGGGCGGATCGGTGGGGGATCTTCGTCGGGGAGTGGGCGCCGACGTTCTTCGCTCTCGGGACGGCGCTGCGGCTTGAGGAGCGGTGGGACGATCGGAAGGCGGATCGGCGCGCTCAGAAGGCCAAGGAGAAGGCGCGGGAGGCCATGCCCGTGTGACCTTCGCCGGTCGGTGACGACGGCTCCGCCTCCGCAGAGGACGGAGCCGTCTCGCCGTCCGGACGGGCGGGTCAGAGGAGGTCGGCCAGGCGGGCGGGCTGGTCGGGGTCCAGGGCGTAGCAGTACAGCATGAGCTCGTCGGCGCCCAGGTCGGCGAAGGCCGAGATGGCGGCGCGGATCTGGGCGGGGGTCGTGAGGAGACCGGCGGTCATGCGGTCGGGCATGCCGGTGAAGGCGTAGTAGGCGTGCATGGCGCGGTGGGCCTCGGCGGCGACGTCGTCGGGGCCGAGGGCGACGTTCACCTGGGCGACGAGGCGCGGGGAGCCGGTGCGGCCGTGGTCCTTCCAGAAGCCGCGGACGGAGTCCAGGAGGCCGCCCGCCCACGACGGCGGGGCGGCGCAGAGGAAGCCGTCGCCCCAGCGGGCGACGCGTTCGAGGGCGGGCGGCTGGAAACCGCCGATGAGGATCTCGGGGCCGCCGCGGCGGGCCGGGGCGGGGCCGATCGGGCCGGCGTCGACGCTGAACGGCTCGCCCGCCCAGAGGCTGCGCAGCAGGGGGAGCTGCTCGTCCATGCGGCGGCCGCGGGCGCGCAGGTCGGTGCCGGTGGCGGCGTGGTCGTCGGCGCGGCCGCCGATGCCGAGGCCGAGGGTGAAGCGGCCGCCGGTCATGCGGTCGAGCGTCGCGGCCTGCTTGGCCAGCAGCGCGGTGTCGCGCAGCGGCGCGAGCAGCACCTCGGTCTGGACGCGGACGCGCTGCGTGGCGCCCGCGAGGACGGCCAGGGCGACGAGCGGTTCGGGGTTGTCGTAGACGAGCCGGTCGAGCAGGCCGAGCGTGGAGAACGGGCCGGCGTCCGCGCGGCGCGCCCAGGTGGTCAGCAGCGCGGGGTCGGCGATGGGCAGGCCGAGGCCGATGTTCATGGAGGATCTCCGGAGGAGGGGTCGACAAGGACTGTCGCCGCCCGGTCCTGCACCCTGAGCCAGGGTGGGACGTTCCCGTTCTGCGGCATACCTCTGGGGAACGTCTCGTCGGAGTACGCCCGAATGTAGCCGCGCCCGCGATCTTCGGCAACCGCGCGGCCGGATTTGTCCGCTTTGAGGCCGCCCGGGGGGAGCTGTGCGACGATGGCGGCGGCCACCGCCGGAGCGAGGGGATCTTCGTCATGCAGCCAGAGATCGACTATTCCGTTCCGCAGACGGCGCGCATCTGGAACTACTGGCTGGGCGGGAAGGACAACTCCGAGGTCGACCGGCAGGTCGGCGAGGAGATCCTGAAGGTCATCCCCGACATGGCGGTCATGGTGCGGGCCACCCGGCAGTTCCTGGTGCGGGCCGTGCGGTACCTGGCGGCCGAGCGGGGGGTGCGGCAGTTCCTCGACGTGGGGACCGGGCTGCCGACCGTCAACAACACGCACGAGGTGGCGCAGAGCGTCGCGCCCGAGTCGAAGATCGTCTACGTGGACAACGATCCGCTGGTGCTGCTGCACGCGCGGGCGCTGCTGACCAGCGCGCCGCAGGGGGCGACGGCCTACCTGCACGCCGACCTGCGCAGCCCGGCGGACGTCATCGCGGGCGCCGCCGAGACGCTCGACCTGCGGGAGCCGGTCGGGCTCATGCTGATGGGCATCTTGGGGCACATCACCGACGACGGTGAGGCGCAGGGGCTGGTCCGGGAGTTGATGGACGCGCTGCCGCCGGGCAGCTTCCTCACGCTGTACGACGCGACGAACGTCGTCATGGGGCCGCAGGCCAACGAGGCGATCAGCATCTGGAACGCGTCCGCCGAGCCGCCGTACGTGCTGCGGCACCCGGATCGGCTCGCCCGGTTCTTCGACGGGCTGGAGCTGGTCGAGCCGGGCGTCGTGTCGTGCCCGCTGTAGCGTCCGGACCGCAGCGACATCGGCGAGCCCGCCGCGATCGACGAGTTCGGCGGTGTCGGCCGCAAGCCCTAGGTCATGGGGAACGCGTGGGAGCAGTGGTTCGCGGTGGAGCGGCCGGTCGAGCCGGACTGGGGGCGGGGTGCCCGGCTGCCGGGCGCGGTGGTGCGGAGCGTGCGGAAGTTCCAGGTCGGGGAGGACGGGGACGGGCGGCACCTCATCGGCAAGGCCGACGCGGCGGGCGATGCCGGGTACGCGACGGCCGTGCGGGCGTTCGTCGCCGAGGAGCGGGAGCACGCGCGGCTGCTGGCGCGGGTGCTCGGCGCGGCCGGGGCGCCGCTGCGCGCGGGGCACTGGACGGACGCGGTGTTCGTCCGGCTGCGCCGCCTGCTCGGGCTGCGCCTGGAACTGCTGGTGCTGATGGTCGCGGAGGTCGTGGCGCTGCGCTACTACCGGGCGCTGCGGGACGGCTGCGCGGACGCGCTGACGGCGGAGGTCGCGGGCGTGATCCTGGCCGACGAGGAGCGGCACGTGCCGTTCCACTGCGCCCGGCTGCGGCCGGTCCCCGCGCCGGTGCGCGGGCTGTGGCAGGGGCTGCTGGCGGGGGCGGCGGTGGTCGTGGCGGTCGACCACGGCGGCGCGCTGCGCGCCTGCGGCGTGGGGCGGGCGGCGTTCGTCCGGGCGGTCCTGGCCGAGGGCCGCCGCGCCGCCGCGCTCATGCGGTGATCGACGGGTTGGCCTCGACGCTCTCGGTGCTGAGCAGGACGACGGTCGGGTGCGGTGCCAGCGCGGGGCGGCGCTCGTCGGTCAGCGCGGCGCGGACGCCCGCGAGCGAGGCGGCGCCGCACGGCCCGGCGGGGACGCCGAGCGCGGCGAGGTCGCGGGCGGCGCGGACGGTGGCGTCGTCGGTGACGGAGACGGCGGCGTCCAGCCCGGCGCGCAGGACGGGCCAGGCCAGCGTGGACAGCGTCGCGCAGTTGAGGCCGTGCATGATCGTGCGTCCGGGGGCCAGCGCGACGCGGCGCCCGGCGGTCAGGCTCGCGAGCGCGCACGCCGCCGACTCGGGCTCGACGGCCAGCAGTGAGGGCGCGGTCGGCCCGCTGCGGTAGTGCTCGACGGCCGCCTGCGCGAGCGACCCGACGCCGACGGGGACGGCGACGAGCCCGGCGGGTTCGGCGCCGAGGGCGGCGAGCTGGGCGTCGAGTTCGGTGAACAGGGTGCCGTAGCCCTCGACGATGCGGCGCGGGATGTCCTCGTAGCCGGGCCAGGCGGTGTCCTGGACGAGCAGCGCGCCCGGCGCGGCGGCGTCGGCGGCGGCCCGCTCGACGGCGGCGTCGTAGGTGCCGGTGACGGTGACGACGTCGGCGCCCTCGGCGCGGATCGCGGCGATCGACGCGGGGTGGACGTCGTCCGGCACGAAGATGCGGGCGTGCAGGCCGCGCAGCCGGGCCATGACGGCGACGGCGCGGCCGTGGTTGCCGTCGGTGGCGGCGACGAGGGTGGTCTCGTCGCGCAGCGCGCGGTGCACGCCCCAGGAGGCGCCGAGCATCTTGAAGGCGGGCAGGCCGAGCCGGGTGGACTCGTCCTTGACGAAGACGCGGGCGGCGCCGAGTTCGGCGGCGAGCGCGGGCAGTTCGGTGAGGGGCGTGGGCGCGTAGCCGGGCAGGCCCGCGTGGAAGGCCGACGCGTCGGCCGGCCGGGGGCAGGACCACGTCCGCGCGGACGGGTTCGCGTACCAGGTCACGGTGGTCAGCGTCGTCATGGGTTTCAGGCTGCTACAGGTGCGCATCATCGGTCCAGCGAATCTTTTCCGATGATAATCATTGATGAATTCGATGGGAGGCGGGGATGCTGGATGTGCGCAAACTGCACTTGCTGCGCGAACTGAAGCATCGCGGCACGCTCGCCGCCGTCGCCGAGGCGCTGTCCTTCAGCCCGTCCACGATCTCGCAGCAGCTCTCGGTGCTGGAGCGGGAGGCGGGGGTGCCGCTGCTGGAGCCGGTCGGGCGGCGGGTGCGGCTGACACCGCAGGCGGAGATCCTCGTCGCGCACACCGAGGCGATCCTGGCGCGGCTGGAGCGGGCCGAGGCCGACCTGGCGGCGTCGCTGGACGATCTGCGCGGCACCCTGCGCGTCGCCGCGTTCCAGACGGCGGCGCTCGCGCTCGTCCCGAACGCGCTGTCGCTGCTGCGCGCCGCGCATCCGGGGCTGCGCGTGGAGGTCGTGCAGGCCGAGCCGGAGGCGGCGCTGCCCGCGCTGCTCGCCCGGGACGTGGACGTCGCCGTCACCGAGGAGTATCCGGGGACGCCGCCGCCCCGGCCCGGCGGCGTCGAGTACGCCGAGCTGTGCCGGGACGCGATCCGCCTCGCGCACCCGCCGGGCGCCGACCCGTCCGCGACGCTGGCGGCGACGGCGGACCGCCCGTGGGTGATGGAGCCGCGCGGGTCGGCCGCCCGCGCCTGGGCGACGGCGCTGTGCCGGGAGGCCGGGTTCGAGCCGGACGTCCGTTTTGAGTCGCCGGATCTGCTGCTGCACCTGCGGCTCGTCGAGGAGGGCCACGCGACGGCGCTGCTGCCCGACCTGCTGTGGACGGGCCCGCCGCCGGTGCCGCTGACCGACGTCCGGCGCGAACGCGTCCTGTCCACGGCGCACCGGCGCGGCGGCGGCGCGCATCCCGCCGTGCGCGCCTTCCACGCCGCGGTCAGCCGCGCGGCAGGGACCGGACGGCCGCCTGGACCCGGGCCGGATCGTCCTGCTGGATGAGGCGGAGGTAGGCGCCGGTCGCGCCGTGGCCCGCGCGGACGGCACGGTCGCGGACGTGCCGGACGCCGGGCGCGGTGAGCGTCTCGGCGGTGCGGCGGTAGGCGTCCGCGAGCAGCGCGAGCCGGGTCGTCGTGGCGCGGCGGCGGCGCTCGTAGGCGGTGAGGGAGGGCGCGACGGTGAGCGCGAACGCGTCCAGGATCGCGCCGTTGGCGCCCTGGCCGAGGTGCGGCGCCATCGCGTGCGCGGCGTCACCGAGCAGGACGAGACGGCCGTCCGCCCACCGGCGGCAGCGCACCCGTTCGACGGGTGCGCGGTAGAACGCGTCGAACGACGGGATCGCCGCGAACGCCGTGTCCGCGCCGGGCAGCAGGGCGGACGCGTGCCGCCGCACCCCGTCCAGGTCGCCGTGCTCCATCGCCGCGCGCAGCGGGCCGCGCGCCGCCGACAGCGCCAGGTACGAGCGGCCGCCGCCGACGGGGACGCCGATCGCGAGCCCGGCCGCGCCCCAGTGCTCGGCGGCGTCGGCGCGGAACGGCTCGCCGGGGACGAGCGCCCGCAGCGTCAGCGTCGAGGTCGGGGTGCGGCGGACGCCGAACCGTCCGCCGCCGCGCACGACCGAGCCGACGCCGTCGGCGCCGATGACCAGGTCGGCGCGCAGGTCGACGCCGTCCACCCGGACCCGGCCGTCCGGCCACGCCCGCTCGGCGCGGGCGCCCAGCCGCAGCGTGACGCGGGGTTCGGCGCGGACGGCGGCGAGCAGAACGTCGGCCAGCCGGGCGCGGGTCAGGACGAGCGCGTGGTCGAGTCCGCCGCCGAAGTCGGGGAGGTCGGCGCGGACCACGTGCGAGCCGAGGCGGATCGCCCCGGAACGCGTCGCATACGCCTGCTCGCGCAGTGCGTCCCGCAACCCCAGGCCGTACAGCACCGAGAGCCCGTTCGGGAACAGCGCCAGCGCCGCGCCCGCGCGGCCCGGATCGGGCGCGCGCTCCAGCACCGTCACGCGCCGCCCGCAGCGGGCCAGCAGCAGCGCCGCCGTCAACCCGCCGACTCCGGCACCGACCACGATGACCGCCATACCGGCCAGTGTCGCCCATCGGAGATCAACGTCCCCCGACGCCCCCCGAACTATGCTGGCCCTCGTGAGCGACGAGTACCGGATCGGAGAGCTGGCCGAGGCCGCGGGCGTCCCCGTCCGGACCCTGCGCTACTACCAGGAGCGCAAGCTGCTCCCGCCGCCGCGCCGCGTCGGCCGCATCGGCCTCTACTCCGAGGACCACCTCGCCCGCCTGCGCATGATCGGCAGCCTGCTCGACCGCGGGCACACCCTGGAGGGCATCCGCGAACTGCTCGGCGCGTGGGAGCAGGGCCGCGACATCGGCACCGTCCTCGGCGTCGAGAAGGCCGTGACGGCGCCGTGGTCGACCGAGACGCCGGTGACGATGTCGCTGACGGAGCTGGCCGCGCTGTTCCCCGGCGAGATCCGCACCGAGACCGTCGCGGACGCCGTCGCCATGGGCCACATCGAGATCGACGGCGACCGCGTCACGCACTGGAGCCGCCGCCAGCTCGACGCCACGGTCGCGCTGGTGCGCGCCGGGGTGCCGCTGGAGGACGTCCTGGCCGTCAGCCGCGAACTCCAGCGCGGCATGGACGAGCTGGCCGCCCGGTTCGTCGGGCTGATCACCCGGCACGTCGTCGGTGAGCGCATCGACCTCGACTCCCTGGACGACACGATCTCCCGGCTGCGCCCCGGCGCGCAGGTGTCGGTCGAGGCGGGCTTCGCCCGCGCGATGGACCGCCAGGTCCGCGCGGCGATCGACGAGGTGCTGGCCCGGCTGGCCACACCGCAGGAGTAGGCGTCTAGGCGCGGGCCGACAAAACACCGGCGGACAGCTCGTCGTCGGCTTGATAGTGGTCTGCGTCACTCCGTGATGGGATGCGGCGACCCGCCCCGCCCCCCTGGGAGTCCCCGTGCGCCGAGCCGCGTTCCTCGCGCTGTCCGCCGTCGTCGCGTCCCTCGCCGTCGCCGGGCCCGCCCGCGCCGCCGAGCCGCCCGTCCACTACGTCGCGCTCGGTGACTCCTACACGGCGGCGCCGCTGACGTCCGCGCTCCAGCCGGGGTCGCCGCTCGGCTGCATCCGGGGCGACCTGAACTATCCGTCGCTGCTGGCCAAGAAGCTGAAGGCCGCGTCGTTCACCGACGTCAGTTGCAGCGGCGCCAAGTCCCGCCACATGACCGAGCCGCAGTCGTTCTCGGTCGGCGCGCCCAACGCCCCGCAGGCGGCGGCCCTCTCGGACCGGACGACGCTCGTCACGCTCACGATCGGCGGCAACGACATCGGGTTCAGCAAGGGCGTCAAGTGCTTCACGCTGAGCTACGGCGCCCCCGACGGCTCCCCCTGCAAGGACCAGCTCACCGCCGGCGGCACCGACCAGTTCCGCGCGAGCATCGACAAGGCCGCGCCCGACGTCGGCGCCGCGCTGCGCACCATCCGGGAGAAGGCCCCGAACGCGCGCGTCTACCTGCTGAACTATCCGCTGATCCTGCCCGCGACGGGCACCGGCTGCTTCCCGTGGGTGCCGATCGCCAAGGGCGACGTCCCGTACCTGCGCGACGTCCAGACGTGGCTCAACACCATGCTCGCCGAGCAGGCCGCCGCGACCGGCGTCACGCTCGTGGACACCGCCGAGCCCGGCCACGACACCTGCCAGCCCGACCCGAGGAAGCGCTGGATCGAGGGGACGCCGACGCAGTGGGCGGCCCCGGCGCACCCGAACCAGAACGGGTCGCGGGCGATGGCCGACCTGACGCTCGCCGCGCTGCGCGCCACGCCGTAGAAAACGCCCCGGGCCGGGAGGCGGCGGGCTACTGTGACGCGGATGCAGTGTCGAAGCCTCCGGGCCGTCAGCGTCGGTGCGGTCGCGGGGGCCGTGCTCGCGGGGGCCGTCGTTCCCGCCGAGGCGGCGGCCGGGCCGTGCGTCTCGGCGCAGCACCCGAAGGTCGCGGCGGCGCTGGGGAAGCGGATCACGGCGGCGCTCGCGGGCCGCGCCGGGGTCGAGTCGGTCGCCGTCTACGACCGCGAACGGGGGCTGACCTGCGCGGTGTCCGGCACCCGCCGGTACGACGCGGCCAGCGTCGTCAAGGTGACCATCCTCGGGGCGGTGCTGCGCCGCGCGCAGGACGCGGAGCGGAACGTCACCGTCAACGAGGCCAGGCTGGCCCGCGCGATGATCACCAGGTCGGACAACGACGCCGCGTCCGCGCTCTGGAGGTCGGTCGGCCGCACCCGCATGGCGAGCTTCCTCAAGCGGGCGGGCATGACGCGGACCGTCCTCGGCGAGGGCCGCTACTGGGGTCTCACCCAGATCACCGCCGCCGACCAGCTCAAACTGCTCAAGCTCCTCACGGCCGACAACGCGGTCCTTCAGCCCAAGTACCGCACGTACGCGCTGAAGCTCATGAACCAGGTCGTCCCGGAGCAGCGGTGGGGCACCCCCGCCGGGAAGCCGCCCGGCACCACCTGGCACGTCAAGGACGGCTGGCTCCCCCGGTACGGCAGGTACTGGCGCGTCCACAGCGTCGGCGCGTTCACCGGACCCCGGCAGGACTACGGCATCGTCGTCCTCACCCGCGACACGCCCACCATGGCCTACGGCGTCGCGACGATCGAACGGGTCTCCCGCGCCGTGCACCGCTCCCTCAACCCGGACGCCCGGTACGCCACGACCGAGACCGTCCCGCCGATCATCCCGTGGGAGCAGTCCGACGGGTCGGTACCGCCGCACGTGTGACGCCCGCCCCGGCCATACTGGGGGCATGGTCGACGACACGCGCTGGAAGGCCCGGTTCCGAGCCGCCCGGGTGAGCCTGCCCGGCTGGGCCGAGGACGCACCGCACCGCAGCCTGTACCGGTCCAACGTCACGGGCACCTGGGAGATCTACACCTGGGACCGGGAGACCGACGCCCGGCGCCAGGTCACCGACCGCCCCAACGGCACCTGGATGGCCACCCTCGACCCCGAGGGCGAGCACGTGTGGTGGTTCGCCGACACCGACGGCGACGAGTTCGGCGTCTGGAACCGCGAACCGTTCGCCGGGGGCGCGCCCGCCGAGCCGGGCGTGCCCGGCCTCGCGCCGTCGTACCCGTCCGGGCTGGAGCTGGGCGCGGGCGGGCTCGCCGTCGTCGGCCGCACCGGCGAGGACGGCAGCAGCGTCCACTGGTACGAGCCGGGCGCGCCGTCCCGCGTCCTGTACGCGCACGCCGAGGACGCCCACGTCGCCGGGCTCTCCCGCGACGCGGCGCTCGTCGCGCTCGGGCACAGCGAGCACGGCGACAGCCGCCACATGGCGCTGCGCGTCGTCGCGCCCGACGGCACCACCGTCGCGGACCTGTGGGACGGGCCCGGCAAGGGCGTCTACGGCGCCGGTTTCGCGCCCGTCGCTGGCGACCCGCGGCTGCTCGTCGGGCACGAACGGCGCGGGCGGGAGGAGGTCCTCATCTGGAATCCCGTCACCGGTGAGGAGGACGAGATCGTCCTCGACCTGCCCGGCGAGATCGGCGCGGGCTGGTTCGCGGACGCGTCCGCGCTGCTCGTCTCCCACTCGCACGAGGGCCGCGACGAGCTGTACCGGTACACGATCGCCGACCGGTCGCTGACCCGCATCGACACGCCGCGCGGCGTCATCGGCGGCGCCGTCGCCCGGCCGGACGGGGACGTCGAGTTCTCCTGGTCGTCGGCCGCCGAGCCGCCGGTGATCCGGTCCACGTCCGGCGCCGTCGTGCTCGTCCCGCCCGGCGAGCCCGCGCCGTCGTCGGTGCCCGTCGAGGACGTGTGGGTCGAGGGGCCCGGCGGGCGCATCCACGCGCTCGTCAGCCGTCCCGAGGGCGGCACCGCCCCCTACCCGACCGTGTTCGACGTGCACGGCGGGCCCACCGCGCAGGACGACGACTCGTTCGTCGCCGGCGTCGCCGCCTGGGTCGACCACGGGTTCGCCGTCGTCCGCGTCAACTACCGGGGGTCCACCGGGTACGGGTCGCAGTGGCGCGACGCCATCGAGGGACGGGTCGGGCTCACCGAGATCGAGGACGTCAAGGCCGTCCGCGACTGGGCCGTCGAATCCGGCCTGGCCGACCCGGCGCGGCTCGTCCTCACCGGCGGGTCCTGGGGCGGGTTCCTCACGCTGCTCGGCATCGGCGTCTACCCCGACGACTGGTCCGTCGCGGTCGCGGCCGTGCCCGTCGCGGACTACGTCGCCGCCTACGAGGACGAGATGGAGGCGTTGCAGGCGTTCGACCGGTCGCTGTTCGGCGGCTCCCCCGCCGACGTCCCCGACCGGTACCGGGAATCGTCCCCGATCACCTACGTCGAGCGGGTCGCGGCGCCCGTCCTCGTCCTCGCCGGGGAGAACGACCCGCGCTGCCCCATCCGGCAGATCGACAACTACCTCGCCCGCCTCACCGACCTCGGCCTCCCCCACGACGTCTACCGCTACGACGCCGGGCACGGCTCCCTCGTCGTGGAGGAGCGCATCAAGCAGATGGAGGCCGAGATGACGTTCGCCCGCAAACACCTCGGGCTCGCCTAGCGCGGCGGCGTCGGGGGCGGACCGTAGGCTGGACGGTGTGACCGAGTCCAGGGTGGTGAAGTCCGAGCAGACGCGCGCGCTCATCGTCCAGACGGCGCTGCGGCTGTTCCGCGAGCGCGGGTACGAGGCGACGACGATGCGGGCCATCGCCAAGGAGGCGGGGGTCTCGGTCGGGAACGCCTACTACTACTTCGCGTCCAAGGAAGAGCTGATCCAGGCGTACTACGACGAGCTCCAGGTCGAGCACGTCAAGGCGTGCCGGGCGGTGCTCGCCGCCGAACGCGACTTCGCGCCGCGGCTGCTCGGCGTCCTGAAGGCCCGGGTCGACACGATGGTCCCCTACCACGCGTTCGCCGGGAAGTTCTTCAAGTTCGCCGCCGAGCCGACCAGCCCCCTCAACCCGTTCAGCGCCGAGGCCGGGCCCGCCCGCGACGCCGCCGTCGCCATCTACCGCGACGTCGTCGACGGCTCCACCCTCAAGATCGACGCCGAGTTCCGGGCCGAACTGCCCGAGCTGCTGTGGCTGTACTCGATGGGCATCGTCCTGTACTGGGTGCACGACTCCTCACCCGGCTGCCGCAAGACGTACCTGCTCGTCGAGCGGACCGTCCCGCTCGTCACCAAGATGGTGTCGATGTCGCGCCTGCCCGGCTTCAAGTCCGTCACCCGCGAACTCGTCACCATCATCCGCGAGGTCCGCGACTGAGGCCGTCCGCGTACGCGGACGGCCTCAGTGACGGGCGTCAGCGGCCGGTGCCGCCGTAGACGACGGCCTCGACCTGGTCGGCGTCCAGGTCGAAGGCGCGGTGCGCCGCGGCGACCGCGGTGTCGACGTCGTCCTGGCCGACGACGACGGAGATGCGGATCTCCGACGTGGAGATCATCTCGATGTTGACGCCCGCGTCGGCGATGGCCGCGAAGAACGTCGCCGTGACGCCCGGGTGCGAGCGCATGCCCGCGCCGATCAGCGACACCTTGCCGACCCGGTCGTCGTAGCGCAGCGCCTCGAAGCCGATGCGCTCCTTCAGCTTGTTCAGCGCCGTCAGCGCCGCCTGGCCGTCGCTCACCGGGAGCGTGAACGAGATGTCGGTGCGTCCCGTGGACGCCGCCGACACGTTCTGCACGATCATGTCGATGTTGATCTCCGCGTCCGACAGGACGGTGAAGATCGTGGCGGCCTCGCCGACCTTGTCGGGCACCCCGACCACGGTGATCTTGGCTTCGCTCCGGTCGTGCGCGACGCCGGAGATAATCGCCTGCTCCATCTCGTGCCCTTCGATGTCACTGCTGCCGACGACCCACGTGCCCGTCTTCTGGGAGAACGACGATCGTACGTGGATCGGCATGTTGTAGCGCCGCGCGTACTCGACGCACCGCAGGTGCAGGATCTTGGCGCCGCTCGCCGCCATCTCCAGCATCTCCTCGTACGAGATGCGCGGGATGCGGCGCGCCGCCGGGACGATCCGCGGGTCGGCGGTGAACACGCCGTCGACGTCGGTGTAGATCTCGCAGCAGTCGGCGTTCAGCGCCGCCGCCAGCGCGACCGCCGTCGTGTCCGAGCCGCCGCGGCCCAGCGTCGTGATGTCCTTCGTGCCCTGCGAAACGCCCTGGAATCCCGCGACGATGCAGATCGAGCCCTCGTCGAGCGCGGTGCGGATGCGTCCCGGCGTCACATCGATGATCTTCGCTTTGCCGTGCGAGCCGTCGGTGATCACCCCGGCCTGCGAGCCGGTGAACGAACGGGCCTCGTGGCCCAGGTTGGCGATGGCCATGGCCAGCAGCGCCATCGAGATGCGCTCGCCCGCCGTGAGCAGCATGTCGAGCTCGCGCGCGGGCGGCAGCGGGCTCACCTGCTCGGCCTTGTCGATGAGGTCATCCGTCGTGTCGCCCATCGCGGACACCACGACGACGACGTCGTTGCCCGCCTTCTTCGTCGTGACGATGCGCTGGGCGACCCGCTTGACGCACTCGGCGTCGGCGACGGAGGAGCCACCGTACTTCTGCACGATTAGGGCCACGAGTGGGCGCTCCTCGGATCGGGGTCAGGCTGTACCGGCGAAGAGTCTACTCAAGGCCCCGCCCGCGGTTACGGGCAGGTAACTCCCCTGGCGGGAGCGCGCGCGTCAGCCCGTCGCGACGACCGGCTCGGTGACGACGTCCAGCCGCGACCCGGCGATCACCGAGTACAGCGCCCGCTGCGCCGCGCCCGCGTGGTTGCCCCAGTGGTTGAAGTAGGAGTACTGCCACCACCACAGCGCCTCCAGCGGACGGTCCTGCTGGTAGTGCCGCAGACCGTGCACGAGGTCGCTGGCGACGTCCACCAGGTCGTCGGACAGCCGGTACGCCGTGGGCTCGGTGTCCTTGTAGGGGTCGAAGACCTCGACGTAGTCGTCCAGCGCGACCAGCCGCTCCGACAGGCCCTGCCGGACGGCGTCCAGGTCGGGGTCGTCGCCGACCTCCGGCTCCCAGTTGTCGGGCAGGATCACGTCCGGGCTGGCGCCGAGCTGCGCGCCCGCCACGATCACCTGCGACACCTGGAGCAAGAGCAGCGGCACCGTCTGCCGGCCGCTCTCCCCCCGGGCCACGGCCTCCAGGCCGTTCAGGTAGTTCTCCACATGACGCGCGACGCGTTCCGCCAGGGCGTTCCAGTCCTGCGGGGTATTGGGGTCAGACATCGAGCAGTCTCCGTCCTTCGAAAGCGCGGCCGAGCGTCACCTCGTCGGCGTACTCCAGGTCTCCCCCGACCGGAAGGCCGCTGGCCAGGCGCGTCACGGTCAGGCCCATGGGTTTCACCAGACGGGCGAGGTAGGTCGCGGTGGCCTCGCCCTCCAGGTTGGGGTCGGTCGCGAGGATCAGCTCGGTGACCGTCCCGTCCGCGAGCCGCTGCATCAGCTCACGGATGCGCAGGTCGTCGGGGCCGACGCCCTCGATCGGGCTGATCGCGCCGCCGAGCACGTGGTAGCGGCCCCGGAACTCGCGCGTCTTCTCGATCGCGACGACGTCCTTGGACTCCTCCACGACGCAGATGACGTGCGGGTCGCGGCGCGGGTCGCGGCAGATGCGGCACTCGTCCTCCTCGGCGACGTTGCCGCACGTCCCGCAGAAGCGGACCTTGTCCTTGACCTCTTTCAGCGCCTTGCCGAGCCGTTCGACGTCGCCGGGGTCGGCCGCGAGGAGGTGGAAGGCGATCCGCTGCGCGCTCTTGGGGCCGACGCCGGGCAGCCTGCCCAGTTCGTCGATCAGGTTCTGTACGACCCCTTCGTACAACGGTGCCGTCCTTTCGTGTCGGTGATCGGGCTCAGACGCCCGGCATGCCCGGCAGTCCCGGGATGCCCGGCATTCCGCCCTCGCCGCCGAGGCCGGCCGCCAGCGGGCCCATCTTCTCCGCCGCCAGCTCCTCGGCCGCGCGCCGCGCGTCCCGGATGGCCGCCAGGACGAGATCGGCGACGGTCTCGGCCGTGTCGGCCGGGTCGTCGGCGTCGATCGCCTTCGGGTCGATGGTGAGGCCCGTCGTCTCCCCCTGGCCGTTGACCGTGGCCGTGACCAGACCGCCCCCCGCGGTGCCCGTCACCTCCGCCGCCGCCAGTTCCTGCTGCGCGACCACGAGCTGCTCCTGCATGCGCTGCGCCTGCTGGAGCAGGTCCTGCATGTTGAACTGACCACCGGGTTCCACGGTTGCACTCCGTTTCGTCACGGCCCCGCGCTCGCGGGACTTCCTCCTCGGCGACCGCCGGCCGTCGGACCGCTGCCTTCCCGAGACTACGGGTTTCCACCGCGATCCGGTACGCACGCGGCGGCGGCCCGGCGGAAGGGTCGCCGTCCCAGCCTCTCAGCCCGCGAGGGGTACTGGGGACGGGGCCGTCAGTCCAGTTCGCGGATGACCTGGCCGCCGAGTTCGCGGCGGATCAGCTCCATGCCGCCCGCCTCGTTCTCGGAGCCGTCGGCGTCGGCGTCGCCGTCGAAGTCGACCTCGTCGTCGACGGGCGGCGGCTCCGGCGGGGGCGGCGGATCGTCCGGAGGCGGAGGCGGAGGCGGCGGCGGGTCGGGCTCGCGGCGGGTCTGCGGCGGTTCCGGCTCGCGCGACGGCGGCGGAACCGGCTGGGGTTGGGGCGGCGGCGGGGCCGTCGGGCGGGGCGGGGGCGGCGGGGCCTGCTGCGGCTGCGCCGGGCGGGGCGGCGGGGCGCCGGTGCCGAGGACCGTGTCGATGCGCCAGTCGACGCCCATGTTCTCGCGCAGGACCTCGCGCAGGACGGCGTCGCGGCCGCCGTCGGTGAAGTTCGTCCGCTTGCCCTCGGCGTCGAAGGCGAGGGTGAGCAGGTTGCGGTCGAGGGAGACCGGGTGGACGCCGGACATGATCATCATCCAGGCGACGCGGCTGCGGTGCTTGACGGCCTCGACGATGTCGGGCCAGAGGCGCTGGACGGCGGTGACGTCCATGCCGCCGCCCTGCTGCGGCGCTTCCGCGGGCTGGTGCTGCGGGGCCGGTTGCTGCTGGCGGGGTGGGGTGGAGCCCGGGCGGACGGTCTCGGGCCAGGCGTCGTCGGTCGTTCCCGGGGCCGGGGTGTCGCGGGCGGGGGGCGTCGCGGAGGTGGCCGGGTTTCGCGCGGTCCCGTCGGAAGGGGGCGGGGCGGTGACCGTTCCGGGGTCCGAGCGTGGTTCGCGATGCTCGGCAGGGTGCGAGGAGGCGTTCGGTGGGGTCGCGGTCTCGCTCGAACGCGATGCCGGGTCGATGTTCGGCGTGGCCGGGGTGGCGCCGACCGGAGTGGTGCCGCCTGGGGCCGGGGTGGCACCGGCCGTGGTCGGGGCGGCGCCCGGAGCCGGAGTGGTGCCGCTTGGGGCCGGGGTGGCGCTGCCCGGAGCCGAAGTGGCACCGGCCGAGGTGGGAGTGGCACCGGCCGGGGTCGAAGTGGAGTCGACTGAGGGCGAGACGATGCCGCCCGGGGACGAGGCGGTGCCATCCGGGGACGGGGCGGTGCTGGGGTTCGTCCCCAGGGAGGAGTTCGCGGAGGCGTTCCCGGAGGGGCCTCCTGTGGACGACGCTCGCGTGGCGCCGGACGACGAGTTATCCACAGAACCGTGCTCGGTTCCCCGGGAGGCCGTCATTCGCGGGACGCTGAGATTGGGGTCGCCCCCCTGGGCGGGCGGGGGATGTCCCGCGCCGGTGAAAGCGCCGCCGAACCCACCACCGCCGAAGGGCGCGGCTCCGCCGCCGCCGAATCCGCCGCCGCCCCCCTGCGCGACCTGCCGCTCCAGCCGGTCGAGCCGGGCGTACAGCGACGCCTCGTCCTCGTACGCCGCCGGTAGCAGAATCCGCGCGCTGACCAGCTCCAGCAGCAGCCGCGGCGACGTCGCCCCCCGCATCTCGGTCAGGCCCGAGTGCAGCAGGTCGGCGGCGCGGCCGAGGTCGCCGGGGCCCATCGACGCGGCCTGCCGCCGCATCCGCTCCAGCTCGTCCGGCGGCACGTTGAGCAGCCCCGACCCGCCCGCCTCCGGAACGTTCGCCAGGATCACCAGGTCACGGAGGCGTTCCAGCAGGTCCATCGCGAAGCGGCGCGGGTCCTGGCCGCTCTCGATGACGCGGTCGATCGCGGCGAACACGGCGGCGCCGTCCCGCCGGGCGAACGCGCCCACGACCTCGTCGAGCAGCGCCGAGTCGGTGTAGCCGAGCAGCGACACGGCCCGCGCGTACGTGATGCCGTTCTCGTCGGAGCCGGCGAGGAGCTGGTCGAGGATCGACAGCGTGTCGCGCGCCGACCCCGCCCCCGCCCGGACGGCGAGCGGCAGCGCCGCGTCCTCGTAGGGGACGTCCTCCGACCCCAGGATCTCCTCGACGAGCTGCTGCAACACGCCGGGCGGGATCAGCCGGAACGGGTAGTGGTGGGTGCGCGACCGGATCGTCCCGATGACCTTTTCGGGCTCGGTCGTCGCGAAGACGAACTTCAGGTGCGGCGGCGGTTCCTCGACGAGCTTCAGCAGCGCGTTGAAGCCCTCCCGGGTCACCATGTGCGCCTCGTCGATGATGTACACCTTGAAGCGCGCCGACACCGGCGCGAAGAACGCGCGCTCGCGCAGGTCGCGGGCGTCGTCGACGCCGCCGTGCGACGCGGCGTCGATCTCGATGACGTCGATGTGGCCGCTGCCCGCCGGGCCCAGCGCGACGCAGGAGTCGCACGTGCCGCACGGGTCGGGCGTGGGGCCCTTCTCGCAGTTCAGCGACCGGGCGAGGATGCGCGCGCTGGACGTCTTACCGCAGCCGCGCGGCCCGCTGAACAGGTAGGCGTGGTTGATGCGGCCGTTGCGCAGCGCCTGTTGCAGCGGCTCGGCGACGTGTTCCTGCCCCTTGAGCTCAGCGAACGTCGCAGGCCGGTACTTGCGGTACAGGGCCAGACTCATCGGGGTGAACCGCCCTCCTCGGGAGCAGAGCGCAGCGGAGCTCGGGAAAGCAAGGGACCCCCCGCACACCCGCCAGAGCCTGCTTATCCTTGCTGCCTTCCGGCCCTGGGGAGGTTCACAGGGTGACGCCATGCGAGGGGTCTGCCCGAGAGTCTATGTCATCCCCGGCCCAGGATTCACCCGTTCCCCGCGTAGTCTCCGCCCCATGACCACCTCTGCCCTCCCGCCCCTGCTGCACATCGCCGAACGCCGCCACTGGGAAGCCGCGGAGACCTCGGGCGCGCCGTACACCTGGTCCACCCGTGGCCGCACCCTCGCCGACGAGGGCTTCATCCACTGCTCGGCCGACGAGGCCCAGGCCACCGGCGTCCTGGACCGCTTCTACGCCGACGTCCCCCGCGAGGACCTCGTCCTGCTGGTCATCGACCAGTCCGCCCTGACCGCCGAAGTCCGCCACGAACCCGCCGACGGCGCCCTCTTCCCCCACATCTACGGCCCCGTCCCCGTCTCGGCCGTCATCGAGGCCCGCCCACTCCCCGACACCCGCTAAGCTGTCCCACGGAGGATTCGCCTAGTGGCCTAGGGCGCACGCTTGGAAAGCGTGTTGGGGGCAACCCCTCACGAGTTCGAATCTCGTATCCTCCGCCCCGCCTGACCAGGCAGAACAACAGCCGGTGTCCACACGGACACCGGCTTTTGCCATCCTCCGTCTCATTTCCCGTCTCAGTTGAACGCGCACGCTCGCGATCATGCGTGTCCGTGGACGTTGACCGGAGTCCGGAATCTCCGGAGTACCTTATTGCGGATCGCCATCGAGGAACTGTGCGGAACTTCTAGGGCGCCTCAAAGAGCGCGCGGTGGCCCGCGGCCCAGAGGGTCAGGGTGACTGCGACGGGCCTGACCTCGCTCCGGTTGAGGATCTCGGTGTGCAGTTCGATCTCCCTGGCCAGTGTGTGGATCAGCTTCCCCTGGAGATGCGGGCTCTCCGCGAAGTGCGGCGGGGCGACGCATCGCCGGATTACCTCGGTGAGGTGCCGCGCCAGCTGGGCGACGTGGTCTGGAGCGATCTCAGGGAACACCTCGTTCAAGGCCGGTAGCAGCTCCCGGTAGACGTGCCCCTCCGTCGCAGGATCGAGCTGGTGCTCATGGATCTCGGCCTGGTCGGTGAGGACCTGGTCGATGAGGTCGGCGAGCCCGGCGGCCAAGCGGTCCCAGGCACCGTCGAACTCGAGGAGGAGCAACCGCAGGCGGGTGCTCAACCGCCGGCTGAGCTCGGGCTCGGACTCGATGGTGCGCTCGATCTCCCGTTCCAGTGCCTCCCTGAGCAGAGCGGCGCGTTCCTCGTCCCCGCGGAGCGCGTCGACCGCGGCCCTGAACCGGTCGTCGGTGATCTCGACCGGGGGGACGAGCACGGCGGGTTCGCGTCCCCGCACGTGCCGGTCGAGCAGCTCCCTCAGCAGGGCGCCGACCGGCTCCTCCGACTCGAGGGGAGCTCCCGCGACGATCGCCGCGTTCCGCAGCCGCAGCCTGATCAGCTCGACGGTGACCATGAGTTCTTCGTGCCGGAGTGCCTCCGCACGGGGCAGGAGCCGTTCCACGCGGCCGAAGAACTCGCGGGCCCGGGCACGGAACCGCTGCCGCGTCTCCGGGTCGGACAGGGCGGCCACGAGGCCGTCCCAGCCTTCGGTGTCCGACGGCAGGCCGCCGAGCTCGAGGATGGTCTGCTCCATCTGCTCGGCCGCCCGGTCGAGGCCGCCGACCTCCTCGTCGAAGAAGTTGACGATGAGGTGCGAGAGGTCCTTGTCGTCGTAGACGCTGAGCGCCTCCTCCATGTTCTCAGCGAGCGCCACGTAGTCGACGACTAGGCCGTACGGCTTGCCCCTGCGCGGCCTGTTCGTCCTGGCGATCGCCTGGAGTAGCTCTGCCCGGCGGATCGGCCGGTCGATGTACAGGACCTGTTCGATCGGCGCGTCGAAGCCGGTGAGCAGCATGCCCTGGACGATGAGGAAGGCGACGGACGTCTCGACGGGTTCGGCCTCCACCGCGCTCCACGGGTCCTCTTCCGGCCCGGTGCTCGTCCGGAGGGCCGGAGCCGGGAAGTCCGCGAGGAACCGGGTGATCGCGGTACGTTGCGCGCTCCGGTCGGTCCACCGCCGCCACTCGGGCGGGTCCGGGCGCTCGGGGTCGTTCGAGCCCGAAATGACAGACACGAAGTCGACGTTCCGCAGCAGGTCGAGCCGCCGGCGGACCAGTTCCAGGTCGCCGGCATCGTATCCGTAGGGCGCCTGGAGGTAGAGCTGGTACTCCTCGACCGCCGCGACGAGCTCGTCACGTGCTCGCAGCAGCGCACTCCGGTACTCGACGGCGGCCCGCCTGCTCACCGCAACGAGCTGTGCCTTGAAGCCCCGCTGCATGATGCCGGTGGCCCAGTGCAGAAGCATGTCCCGAGCCTTGTCGGCGATCAGTCCGGCGCTCTCCAGGACCTCCCGCCGCCCGACACCGACCGCCTCATCCGACCGGGCAGCCGCCTCGTCCAGGGCCTCCGGATCATGGATCTCGCCACCGATATGCCGTCCCTCGTAGCGGATCGGCACCGTCGCGCCGTCCTCCTGTGCCTGTTTGAGGGTGTACGGCTCGTCGATGTCCTCGCCGAAGGTCTTTCGGGTGCCGTGGTCGCCCTCCCGGACCGGGATGATGGGGGTGCCCGTGAAACCGATCTTGGTGGCGTTCGGGAGCGACCTGCTGAGCCGGGCGTGGAGCTCGCCCGACTGCGTCCGGTGCGCCTCGTCGATCAGGACGAGGATGCGTTCGCTGCCGTTGAGCACGCCGAGTTCCGCGGCGGAGCCGTCGCCCGCGAACGCCGGGACGGCCGTATCGGTCCCGGCGTCGTCCCGCCGGGCCTGCTGGATCATCAGCTGGACGACGCCCGCGCGGACTTCGGCCAGCAGCCGCCGGGCGTCGGCGGAGGTCGCGGCGATCCGGGGTTCGCGCCCGCTGAGCCTGAGCACCGGATGCAGCTGGTCCTTGAGCTCGATCCGGTCGGATACGATCACGACGAGGTGGCCGCGCAGCTCCGGCGTGGTGCTCATCTTGCGGATGAGGAACGCCATCGTGAGACTTTTGCCCGACCCCTGGGTGTGCCACAGAAGCCCGCCGCGGTCGCGAGGGGTGCTTCCCTCGAGCAGGCGCAGGACGATCGCCAGCACGGCCCGGTACTGCTGGTAGCGGGCGACGATGCGGGTGCCGTCGGGGCGGAAGAGCGTGAAGTTCCGGGCGATGTCGAGCAGCCTGTCGGGGGCGAGGGCGCCGACGGTCAGGGTCCCCAGCGGGCTGAGCGGTCCCCGTGCGTCCAGCTTGATCGCCACCCGGGCATCGGTCCAGGGCACTGTCGTCTTCCAGGCCGAGAAGTCCTCCTCCCGCGAGGTGACGGTGCCGAGCTCGGCGCGGTCCCCGTCGGTGACGGCCACCACGGTCGCGTACTTGAAGAATTCAGGGACTTCCCGGGGCGGGCTCACGCCCTGGGTGCCGATGGCGCGCCGCACCGCCATGACGGCCGCGGGCACCCCTCCTTCCTCCGCGGGACGGGCCATGACGGCGGCGAAGAGGATCCCGTTGACGAACAGGGCTAGGTCGACGTTCGCGGTCGGCGCTCCTCCATCCTGTCGGCGCGGCACGGGCAGGTCGGTGACGACCAGCAGGTCATTGGTGTCCGGGCCGGTCCAGTCGACGAGCCGGACCGGGCGGCCGGTCGGCGTTTCGATCTCGTCGGAGTCGACGCCGGAGCGCAGCAGCTCAGCGAGGGCCTGGTTCCCCTCGGCGAGCCGGACCGGGAGCCGACGCGACATCGTGTCCCAGACGGTGTCCAGGTCGGTGTCGTTCAGCCAGGATCGCCCGTCCGCGTCGGCGTTGAGCTTCGCGATCGCCGCACGGAAGCGTCCTTCCAGCAGCCCGCCGTTGAGCTCCCCGGCGACGTCGGCGCCCGCACGGTGCTCCCGCCAGCCCAGCCGCATGAGGTCGGCGACCATCTCGTTCCGCCACACCTGACGCCTCCTCATGTGAGCGATCTTCAAGCACCCTAGTCATCGGAGAATCTCAATCAAGAGATTTCCGACACTTCCCGTCTCGGATAGGCCAGATCGGCGAGACATCGCGCCAGCCGCTCGGCCGCGTGCGACCGTTCGGCCTCGAGCTGTTCGAGCGAGCGCTCGTACTTGTCGATGAGGGTCCGGTACCGGCTGACGGCGTGGTCGCGGGCGGTGGCGAGCCGCCGGTCCAGCCAGGCGGCGAGATCCTCGTGGAGGATGTCCGCGACCAGGTCCCGGGCCTGCGGGCCATCGAGCCCCGAGACGCGCCCCGCGAGCCCCGGCCGAAAGGTCGCCTCGTGCTCTTGGACCGCCTTGCGGGCGGCTGTGCGCTGCTTCTTCAACGCCGTGGCCGGTTCGCCAGCCTCCTCGGCCTCCTTGACCTCCGCGTTCAGCCGTGATCGTTCGGCGTCGAGCAGGGCGAGATCCGGCAGGAAGTCGGGCAGGAGGCGGACGGCCAGCGGGTGCGCGTAGGCGTCCCGGCGGTTCTCGGCCTCGGCGGCCTCGATCGCCGCGTGCCAGTTTCGGACCGGCTCCAGCGGGCCGTGCTCGGACCAGGCGTTCACGGTGTGCAGGTGGGACGCCCACCAGTCCGCGATCACGCCGGTCCAGGCGAACTCGTCGAGCACGCGGTCGGCTCCGAACTCGTCGGTGAACGAAGCGATCAGCTTCTCGCGCACCTCGCTCGGCCGCGTCCTGCCCTCCAGCCCGGCCAGGACGTCGACATGCCGGTCCCACCAGCGGCCGGCCGATGCACGGACCTCCGCGAGCGACTTCTCGGCCGTCCGCTCGATCCGGTCGAGCTCGGCCCCCGGACCGGTCGGCGGGAACGCCAGGTACCGCTCGTCGCAGGGCACGAAGTGGTCGAGCAGCCGGATCCCGAACGGCCCCAGCTCCTCCTGGGCGGCCGCGATCTCGGCCAGCGGGACTCCCCCGTACAGGTGGGCGCTGACGTCGTCCGGCTCGGGCGGCGGGGTGTTGTCCACCCACCGCCGGATGTTGAGGTTGGCCTCGTCGGCCAGCAGGTCGGCGACCGTGACGACCCGGGAGAAACCCGGCAGCTCCCGCCAGGTCCCGCACACGCTCACGATCTTCTCGGCGTGCTCCTCGCCGAGTTGGTTGCGGACCCGTCCCGGCGTGTACTCGCGGTCGGCGTTCACGAACAGCACCCGGCCCCGGTGCTCCGGCGTCCCGCCGTTGCGGAGCACCAGCAGGCAGACGGGGATGCCGCTGCCGAAGAAGATCGACGGGGCGAGCCCGATGACCGCCTCGATCCGGTCCTCCTCGAGGAGCCGGGCGCGGATGGTCTGTTCCTTGCGGCCACGGAACAGCACCCCGTGCGGCATGACCGTCACCGCGGTCCCGCCCGGCGCCAGCGAGGCGAGCATGTGCTTGACGAACAGCAGGTCGGGCTTGTTACCGGATTCTCCCGCGACGAACCGGCCGTACAGGTCGTCGTCCTTGGGGACGCCCTTCCCGGAGAACTCGGGATTGCTGATGATCTTCTTGAAGGTCCTCAGGCCCGTGCCGGTGGTGTGGCGCGGGGTCGCCAGGGTGTCCCCCTGCTGGACGTCGAAGTCCCTGACCCCGTGGAGAAGTAAGTTGATCCGGGCGCTCGCCAGCTGTTCGGAGGCGATCTCCTGCCCGTAGACCGCCAGGTGCTCCTGCCGGCCGGGGTGGTGGTCGGCCACGTGCGCGCGGGCGTGGATCAGGGTGCCGCCGGAGCCCACGCACGGGTCGTAGACGGTGTCTCCGGGACGCGGCCCGATGAGCCGGATCATGAGCCGCACGACGCTGCGCGGCGTGTAGTGGTCTCCGGCCTTGGTCCCGGTCCCCTCGGCGAACCGCAGCAGCATGGCCTCGTAGGCCTCTCCGACGACGCCCCGGTGTTCGGTGGCGCCGTCGTGCAGCGGCAGCGGGTCCAGCAACGCCATCATCCGGTCAAGCGCAGCGTTGTCGGCGGGCTTGAAGCGGATCGACTGGGAGATGCCCCGCAGGTCGTCGTTCGCGGTCTCGATCTCTTGCATGGCGGCGTTCAGCCTGCCGGCGGTCCCGTCGGCCTCGGCCAGGTCCGCCCAGCGCGCCCGGTCCGGGACGACGATGACATCCCCATAGCTGCCGGGATCGTCCGCTTCGGTTCGTGCACGGTCCTCATCACCGGTGCGCTCGAGCTCTTCCCGGAGGATCTCCTGCTGCTTGTGCAGGTAGGCGTCGTCGCAGTACTTGAGGAACAGCAGCGCCGAAAGGCAGGCCCGCTTCTCCGAGACGCTTTTCTTGCCGAGCAGGCCGTCGCACTCGCGCAGGGCCTGGTCTAGTCGGTCGAAGGTTACGCGTTGCAAGGGTTGTCGCTCCGGGGGGAAGTGGATGCGGACGGTAACGAGATTACGCCTAGGGCCAGAAGGATCCGGTGAACATCGGTAGAGGGGTCGCACATGAGGCGCTTGCTGCAGTCAGCGGCGTGCTCGGCGGGGCCGCAGCGTTCGCTCGGGCATCCGGCCACCAGCCGAGAGGCGATCTTGGTGGCGTGCCCCTCTTTCCCCAGCAGGGTGCCGAAGAGCTGGGCTGTGACGTGCTTCTCGAATCCCTCCCAGCCCTTGACCTGCTTGAGCCGCCGGGTGATGGCCTTCTGCTCTCCACCGAATCCTCCTGGAGGGCCACTCGCGAAGTGGAGCAGGAGCCAGAGCTCGAAGCAGGCGTGCGAGAAGGCCACGGAGACGCCCTCCTTCCGCGCCAGGTCGTAGGCCGCGAGCAGGGCCGCGTCCGGGTTGTCGTCCTTGTCGAAGACAGCCCAGAACTGGGCGCTGGTGACGCCACGTTGCGCGCGTCGCTGGCGAGCGGCCTCCTGGACGGCGGAGCGAGGCTTGTACCCGTTGAACTTCTTGGTCTTGCCCGGCTTGGGGGGCGTGGGGGTGATGTGGAGCTTGAAGTCGTGCCGGTCGCGGAACTCGTCCGCCAGCGCCCCGAAGTAGGTGCACTCGGTGAGGCCCTCACAGACGATGTAGAGGACCTTCGCCCGCCGGCTCCTCCCGGGCCGGATGCGGGGTGCCGTCTGCCCCTGCGGAGCACCTTTCTTCGGGCTCATGAGGCGGCTCCGGCCGGGGCCAGGGTCCCGGCCACCTCGCCGATGTTCAACGCGGGGATGCCTCCGTAGGCGCCGGCCAGGTAGTTGCGGTCGAGCGCCTCGGTCTTGCGCGGCCTCGCGTCCGTCAGCGGGTAGATCTCGGACACGCCGTCGCGGGATTTGGCCGCGATCCGGACCTGGTCGCGTTCCAACGGCTGGAACAGGTGGGTGCGGCCGAGCAGGCTGGAATCGTGGACGGTGCAGACGAGCTGGGCGTCGTGGGGGTTGGCGTCCGGATCGTGGAACAGCCGCAGGACCTCGGCGGCCAGCAGAGGGTGGAGGCTGATGTCGAGTTCGTCGACGAGCAGGACCGCTCCCTTGTCGAGGGCTTCCAGGAGCGGGCCGATGAACGCGAACCAGGAACGGGTGCCCATCGACTCCTGGCGCTCGTAGTCCAGCGGCACCAGACCGCTCGGTCCTTGGTGCAGCAGCCGGAGATCGCCGCTCATCGCGTCGACTTCGGCTCCGGCGACGCCCAGGTCCGCCACCTTCAACAGGTCGGTGATCCGTGCACGGTGGCGTTGGTCGTCGTACATCTTCCGCGTGAAGGTGTGGCGCTCGTCGAAGTCTCGTCCGGGGCTCACCCACCACAGGTTGTGCTTGAACCAGTCGTGGATCGGGGTGAGGAACGGCTGGTTGAAGGCAGCCGCCACGGTGAGGAACAAGGCGTTCGGCCGGGTCTGCGGCACCAGGCTCTCCTTCGGCCCCCGCAGCCCCTCGCCGGGAAAGGTGATCAGCTCGTCGGAGTCGGCGTCGCGCTCGAACCAGACCTGGCGGCGGGCCTGCCCGCCGGGGTAGGCGTGCAGCCACTCCGACTCGACCTGATCGTCGGAGACCTCGAAGCCGTAGACGTAACGGTCGCCGTCAATCACCACGTCGACCTCGTACAGCGAGGCGGTTTCGCGGGCGGAGCCCTCTAGGCCGAAGGGCTCGCGGGGGATGTCGTCGAGGGACGCCCAGCCGTGCACGGAGTTGAGGACGGCCTGGCGCATCCAGCGCATGGCGTGCAGGACGTTGGACTTGCCGGAGGCGTTGGAGCCGTAGATCGCCGTGGCGGGCAGATAGGCCATCTCGCTATCGCCGGCGAGGCCTGCGGGACGCTCGGAGCCCTGGTTGAACTTCGAGGCCGCGAACCAGACCTCGAACTCGTCACGGAATGATCTGTGGTTGACTCCCCTGAAGCGAAGCAACATGGATACTCCTCTAGGCGGGTTATGAATCCATCTTAAGACGATTCGTGCAGTTTTTCTACATATAGACCGTGGAGATTGCCCAGGCGCTACTCTATGCGCTTCCGGGGCGACCCTCCGAACGCGGCCCGCGTCCGCAGGCTTCGGGCGGACCGCCGCGGTTCTGTCCCTGATCACGGATAACCTCGGGAGCGATACGCCGAGAGGGAAGGGCCGCTACGTGGCGAAGCTGACGCTGCCGCAACTGGAACGCCATCTGTTCGGGGCGGCGGACATCCTGCGGGGTGCCATGGACGCTGCCGAGTACAAGGACTACCTGTTCGGCATGCTGTTCCTAAAGAGGGCTAGCGACCAGTACGACTTCACTCGCAAACTGATCAAGGCGGAGCACCTCGCGAACGGCGTCGGCGAGGAACAGGCTGAGCTCACGTCCCGGAGCAAGTCACAGCACCTGCGACACGGCGGAGGGTTCACGGTTCCCGAGGCGGCCCGCTGGGAGACGATCGTCGAGCAGTCCCGTAAGGCGGACGTCGTCCTCGGCGATATGCTGACCAAGGCGCTCCGGGCCCTGGAGGACGAGAACCCGACCTCCCTCGGGGGCGTCCTTGGCCACATCGACTTCACCAAGAAGGCCCTGACCAGGGTCAGGCTGCAGAAGCTGATCGACCACTTCGGCCGCTACAAGCTCGCCAACACCGACTTCGAGTTCCCGGACCTACTCGGCGCCGCCTACGAATACCTGATCAAGGAGTTCGCCGACAGCGCGGGAAAGAAGGGCGGCGAGTTCTACACCCCCCGTGAGGTCGTCCGGATGATGGTCCGCCTGGTCGACCCGCAGGAGGGGCATAAGGTCTATGACCCGTGCAGCGGTTCGGCTGGCATGCTGATCGCCGCGCACGAGCACGTCCGTGAGCACGGCGGCCAGGCCGACACCCTGCTGCTGGCCGGGCAGGAGCCCGCGACGGGCGTCTGGGCGATGTCGAAGATGAACATGATCCTTCACGGCATCGTCGACGCCTCGATCATAAACGGCGACACCCTCGCCGAGCCGCTCCATAAGACGGGCGGCGAGCTCGAGCGCTTCGACCAGATCCTGTCGAACCCCCCGTTCAGCCTCAACTACGACCGGGAGTCGATGCAGCACAAGGAGCGGATGGCCTTCGGCTGGACCCCGGAGGGCGGCAAGAAGGCCGACCTGATGTTCGTCCAGCACATGCTGTCCGTCCTGGTGCCGAACGGCATCGGCGCGACGGTCATGCCGCACGGCGTCCTGTTCCGCGGCGGAGAAGAAGGAAAGATCCGCCAGGCCATGATCGAGAACGGCCGTCTCGAAGCGGTCATCGGCCTTCCCGCGAACATCTTCTACGGCACGGGCATCCCGGCCTGCATCCTCATCATCCGCGGCCACAACGGCCCGGCCGACCCCGCCCGCCGCGGGAAGGTCCTGTTCATCAACGCCGACCGCGAGTTCACCGCCGGCCGCGCCCAGAACCACCTCGGCTACGAACACATCGAGAAAATCGTCTCCGCTTTCCGCGACTACGCGGACATCCCGGCCTTCTCCCGCGCCGTCCCCATCGCCGAGCTGGCCGACAACGACTACAACCTCAACATCCGCCGCTACGTCGACAACACCCCCCCACCAGAGCCCCAGGACGTCCGCGCCCACCTCCACGGCGGCATCCCCAAGTCAGAGGTCGCCGCCAGGGCCCACCTCTTCGAGGCCTACGGCATCGACGTCCGCCAACTCTTCGCGGAGAAGAACGCCGACTACTACGACTTCCCGCCCGAGGGCCCCGCCGCGGTCACCGCCCGCATCCCGATCCTGGCCGCCCCACGCGAGGCCCAGTTCCGCCAGGCCGTCGATGCCTGGTGGCAAGACCATGAGAAGCACCTGCGAGCTCTCCCCGGCACGCAAGAGAAACTCCTAATGAGCACCCGCGCCGAACTCCTGGACAGCTTCGTCACTACCCTGGAGCCCTCCGGCCTCCTGGACCGCCACCAGCTCGCCGGCGCGATCGCCTCCTGGTGGGGCGAGGTCCAGTACGACCTGAAGACCCTCGCCGCCAACGACTTCCCCGAGGTCATCGAGGGCTGGGTCTCCTCCATCGAAGCCGCCTTCGAAGAAAACGAGTTCGACGACGCCAAGGCCAAACAACGCCGCACCGCTGAAAAACGCAAGGCCCGCGACCACCAAATCGTCCCGGTCTTGCTCCCTTCCTACCTGGAAGAACTGGACCGGGCCGAAGCCCACCGCGCCGACCTCGAAGCCCGCTACAAAGCGGCCACCACAAGATCTTTCGACGATGAGGATGGATCCGAGATGGAGGAAACCCTCACCACTACAGAACTAAATCAGCTCCGCACATGCCTAAATACCGCTAAGCGCAAGATAAAAAAACTGGAGGCCGAGTTCACAACCCGCCTTCACGCCTCTTCTGAGAAATTGAATAAAGACCAAAAAGCCCACTTGACCCTCAAGCTCTTCTACAACACCCTAATAATTCGCATCGAAGCCTTCATTATTACTGGCCGCCACACAATTGAGGAAACCAGTGTCGTACTGTCCTCCAAATACGCAACACCACTAAGTACTATTGAAAATAAACGAAAATCTTTCGAAATTTCACTATCCGCCGAGCTAAAGGAACTAGGCTATGCCTGAAAATTTTCCGGAAGTGCCGCTGGGGGAGTTGGCGGAACTCAGGATTGGGGCAACACCGTCTCGAAACGAACCATCCTTCTGGAGCAACGGCGGGGAAGGGCTCCCATGGGCAGCAATCAGTGATATCAAAGAGAAATACCTACACGGCACATCGGAGCAGATTACCCAAGCAGGAGTAAAGGCGGCACGAATGCGCCCAGTCCCGGCAGGAACTCCAATCATGAGCTTTAAGCTCAGTGTAGGGCGCGCCTGCATTCCAACTATTGATTTGTTTACAAATGAAGCCATCGTCTCCATTACACCCATCAAGGGTCTGTCAACGGCAAGCTGGCTCTACCATGCGGTTCCACGCATAGCAGAAAGAGCCGTAACAGAAACCGCCGTAAAGGGCAAGACGCTCAACTCCAAAAAACTCAGAGAGCTTGCAATCCCGACCCCGGCATCACTTGAAGAGCAGCAGCACATCGCAGCAATCATTGACACGCTAGATGAGCTAATAACTAAAGGAAGGGAGGTGGTGGAAAAACTAGATAAGGTAAATACTGGCATTTCCATGGATCTAATTAATGACTTGCTCAAATTTCCCTATGTTACACTCGAAAAAGCTAGCTCCGCACCAATCTGTTACGGAATCGTCCAAACTGGAGAATCTATTCAAGGTGGCGTACCCGTAATCATGATTAGGGACCTTGCGGAAGGGTTTAGTTGGCCGACTCACCACGTCCATGGATCCCTGGACGATCAATATCATCGAAGCCGAGTTATCGCTGGCGACCTAATTCTCTCCATTAAGGCGACTATTGGAAAATCCGCCATAGTCCCAGAAGGATTTTTCGGCAACATCAGCAGGGACGTAGCTCGAATTAGATTGCACGAAAATATAATTCCCCAATACCTTCAATGGATACTGTCAAGCCCCTGGGGTCAGGATCTACTAGAACAAACAGTTGTGGGAACAACTCGCGCCGAAGTTTCTATAGCGAGCCTGAAGAAAATAAAAGTGCCACTTCCGCCACCCTCGGAACAAAAGCGGGTCACGGCAGTGATCGATAACTGTCAAGCGGAAATCTTGGAACGCAAGCGAGAGTTGCGGAAGCTCCAAAAATTAAAGGCTGGCCTAGTCGATGATCTACTGACCGGGCGTGTTCGAAGTAGCAAGTATTTGGCGAGCAAGATTTAGCCAGATACTTGCTGCGAAAGTTAGAACTTGGGCTGCTGGATTTTTGAGTCGCGGATGCTTACGTAGCCGAAAGCTGTAGCGATCTCTACGCACTGGTCGTTCTGGGCCATGCTGTGGCTGGACTTGCGCCAGGTGGCGTTGGTGAAGTCTGGCTTGGGCATGGACGACTCCTAGGCTATTCGCACTGCTTGGCGGCCTGCCTCAGGAAACGGAGGGATTCGGTGGCGCTGAGGGCGGAGGCCTGCAGGTGGCTGTAAGTCAGGTTAGCCGCCCTGATCTCGCTCTCGCTCTCCGAGTAGAGGCTTCCCGCAAAGGTCTCGATGAACGGCACGTCGGCTCGCCCTCATGGAAGCCGAAGATCCCGAACGTTCCATTCATGGAGCCGTGAGGACCGGCCGCGTAGGGGATGACCTGGATGGTGACGTTGGGCCGTCGAGCAGCCTCGGTCAGGTGGAGGAGCTGGAACCGCATGGTCTCGTGGCCGCCGATCACTCGGTGCAAAGACGCCTCGTCGAGGATGGCCCAGAGCTCAAGCGGGTCATCGCCGTCAAGGACCGCCTTGCGCTTGAGACGAAGATCGAGACGATGGTCGATCTCGACGTCTGTGAGTGTCAGTGCCCCGGCTTCGGTGATGACGGCGCGGGCGTAGTCCGGGGTTTATAGCAGGCCGGGGACGCCTTGCGCGTGGAAGACGCGGAGCGTCTCTGCTGCCGTCTCGAGGCCGATGTACGTGCTGTAGTCCTTGCTGAGGAAGTCGGAGTACGGCTGCCACCAGCCTTCCTGCTTGGCCTCGCGAGCCAGCTTGACGAGGGCGGCGTGCTGCTCGCCCACGATGCCGTAGTGGGTCAGGAGAGCGGCTACGGCCTCCCAGGTGACCGAGATCTTGCCGGACTCTATGAGGCTGAGTTTGGACAGGGACCAGGCCATGTACTTCACGACGGCTTCAGCGGGAAGCTTTCGTTCCTCCCGCAGCCGGCGAAGCTCGGCTCCGAGCCGACGGCGGCGGACCGTGGGGCTGTTGCGGCGCGTCACAGCGATCACCGATCCCATCCGAGTGCAGCCGATTTGCTGAATGCACTTGCACGAGTGCTATGCGTGTAGCACTCGTGCAAGTGTGACTCACGTCACGATCGGCGAGCAACGGGTTGCGAAAAGTAAGTAGAAGACGGCCGCGCGGCCGGGCTTCGGATTGAACGGCCTGGTCCGGTCGCGCCGCTTCCACCCCCTGTGGAGAGGAAGCGAGATGACGATACTCCGGGACGGGGACGTTCTTGCGGTGATGCGGGCGGCTCATCCGGGCTGGCGGATCTTCCGGTCGCGGAAGGCGGACGGGAGCGTCGGCAACGACTGGGTGGCGTCGTTGCGGGACTCGGGGGTCGGAGTCGATCCGACCGTGATCCGGACGAGCTGCGGGAGGAGCTCGCCTTCCAGCTGCGGCAGGCGTGGGGGCGGCGCCGTCCGACCCGGCGGAGTTCGACCTGCCGGGGTGAGTGGTGCGCCGTGACGGGAAGGTGCTCGTCGCGGAGGCGCAGCGGAGCTACAGCCTGTACCAGCGGATGGCGGGCGTGCAGGACCACGCGACCGCGCGCAGCGGCGAGGAGCTGTACATCCTCTGCGACGCCTACGACGCGCTCGCCGAGGCGCTGATCCGGGCCGAGCGGGTCGACCGGGCCCGGTTCGAGGCGTCGCGGCGGTGAAGCTGGCCCGGCCGGGACGCCGTGTCCGCGTGGCGTCCCGGCCGGAGCCGGAACCGGAGATGACCTATCGTCGAGCATACGGGACGCGACGATGGGGTGGCGATGGCAGACGGGCCCGAGTACCTGCAGGTGGAGCTTCCGCTGCTGACGCTGCTGGCGGGGCTGGGCTGGACGGTCCTGGAAGGGCAGGGCACGGCCCTGCACGGGCGGGAACGCTTCCGGGACGTCCTCCTGACCGGCCGGCTGGCCGCGAAGCTCCGCGAGCTGAACCTACGGGACGGGCGGCCCTGGCTGGACGACGGGCGGATCGCCCGGGCCGTCAACGCGGTCAGCCGGGTCGGCGGGGCGAAGCTGGAGGAGGCCAACCAGAACGCCACCGAGCTGCTTACCGGCGGCATCCGGGCCGAAGGGCTGCCCGGCTGGGACGACGGCCGTGACCAGGTGGTCCGCTACGTCGACTGGGAACGGCCCGAACGGAACGAGTTCGTCGCGGTCTCCCGGTACCGGCTCGAACCGCCCGGCGGGGCCCCCGCGATCGTTCCCGACGTCGTGCTGTTCGTGAACGGTATCCCCCTGGTCGTCATCGAGTGCAAGGCCCCGGACAAGGAGATCAGCGCCGCGATCGACCAGCTGCTGCGGTACGCCGACCGGCGCGGGACCGACGAGCCCGAAGGCTACGCGCGGCTGTTCCACACCGTTCAACTGGCGGTGGCGACCAGCGGACGGACGGCCCGGCTCGGCACCATCACCTCGCAGCCTGAGCACTACGCCCGCTGGCGCGATCCGTTCCCGGCCAACCACGAGCAGCTCGCCGCCCGGCTCGGCAAGCCCCCCAACGCCCTCACCGAGCAGGACATCCTCACGCACGCGGTGCTGGAGCCGCGCCGACTGCTCGACATCGTCCGCTTCTACACCCTGTTCATGGCGCGCGACGGCAAGACGATCAAGGTGGCGCCGCGCTATCAGCAATACCGGGCCGTCGAGAAGGCGATCGAAAGGCTCCGCGACGGCAGGACGCGCCTAGAGGACGGCGGCAAGGACCGTCGGGGCGGCGTCGTCTGGCACACCCAGGGGTCCGGGAAGAGCCTCACCATGGTCTTCCTGATCCGCAAGATCAGGGCGACGCCCGGCCTCGCCGAAATGAAGATCGTCTTGGTGACGGACCGGAAGGATCTGCAACGGCAGCTGAGCGAGACGGCTCAGCTGTCGGGCGAGCAGGTCGACACCGCCAAGAGCGTCCGGCAGGCCCGGTCCCTCCTCGCGCGGCCCGGGCCGGGACTCGTCTTCGCGATGATCCAGAAGCAGCGCGACAGCGACGAGGACCTTGGCGTCCTCAACACCGATCCGCGCATCCTCGTCGTCGTCGACGAGGCGCACCGCTCCCACGGGTCGAAGCTCCACATGAACCTCGCCGACGCCGTCCCGAACGCCGCCAAGATCGGCTTCACCGGTACCCCGATCATCATGGGGGCCAAGCAGAGGACCGACGCCATCTTCGGCCCGATGATCGACACCTACCGGCTGAAGGACGCCGAGGCCGACGGCGCCATCGTCCCGATCTTCTACGAGGGGTATACCGTCAAGGGCGCGGTGAAAGAAGGCTCGACCCTGGACGAGCTGTTCGAGGACCAGTTCGCCGAGCACACCAGGGAGGAGCGGACCGCGATCCAGCGGCGTTACGGCACCCGCGCCAACGTGCTGTACGCCGAGGAGATGATCGCCCGCAAGGCCCGGCACATGCTCCGGCACTACGTCACCCGCGTCTTCCCCGGAGGGCTCAAGGCCCAGCTCGTCGCGGGAAGCCGCCGCGCCACCCTCCGCTACCGGGCGGAACTGCTCGCGGCGCGCGACGAGCTCGTCGCCGAGATCGCGGCGCTCTCCGACGCCGCCCCGGAGCTGCTGTCCGACGAACAGGCCGCGCTGGCCGGCGCGAGACCCCGGCTCGACCTGCTGCGCGTCCTCGACTTCGTGCCAGTCATCTCTGGCGAGCAGAACGACTCCCCCGAACTGGCCGCCTGGTCCGGCGACGACGAGGACCGCGTGGTCCGCTTCCAGCAGGACTTTCCCGAGCGGCCGTCCGGGACCGACCGACCCATCGCCTTCCTCCTCGTCAGCTCCAAGCTGCTGACCGGCTTCGACGCCCCGATCGAGCAGGTCCTCTACCTAGACCGTTCGATCAGGGAGGCCCAGCTCCTCCAGGCGATCGCCCGCACCAACCGCACCCGCCGCGGCAAGGACCACGGCCTCGTCGTCGACTACTACGGCGTCGCCCAGCACCTGAAGGAGGCGCTCGAGGCCTACGACGCCGACGACGTCGAAGGGGCGCTGCACGACCTCGACGACGAGAAGGCCGCGCTCCAACCGCGCCGCGACCGGCTGCGGCTGCTGTTCACCGAACGCGGCATCATCCTCTCGCGCGACGAGGCTGTGATCGAGGACTGCGTCCGGCTGCTGGAGGACGGACGGGTGCGCGCCCGGTTCTTCACCCTCCTCAAGGACTTCCTCTCCACCGTGGACCGGGTCCTCCCCGACCCTGCCGTGAAGCCTTATCTCACCGACGCCAAGCTCCACGCGGAGATCGCCGGCCGGACCCGGGCCCGCTACCGCGATGGCACCGACTTCGACCCCAGCCAGTACGGCGCCAAGGTCAAGCAGCTCATCGACCGGCACGTGATCTCGCTCGGCATCGGGATGAAGATCAAGCGGGTGGCGCTCGCCGACCCGGCCTACGCGCAGGTCGTGGAGGCGCTGCACGGCTCCCGCGCCAGGGCCTCGGAGATGGAGCACGCCATCCGGCACCACATCGAGATCAAGCTCGGCCAGGACCCCGTCCGCTATCAGCGGTTCCAGGAGCGGCTCGAGGAGATCCTGCAGGCCTACCACGAGAACTGGGAGCAGCAGGTCACGTTCTTCGACCGGCTGAGGGAGGAGATGGTCGCCGAGGACGAGGACGACGCCGGGCCCACCGCAGGGCTGTCGCCATTGGAGGCGGCGCTCTTCCGGCGGCTGGAACAGGCCACGGGCTCCGGACCCGATGCCTACGAACGGCTGCGAGAGGCGGTCGGCGAGCTCGACACCGTCATCGCGACCCACACCGCCAAGGCCGGCTTCTGGGACCGCGACCACGCGAAGGCGATGCTGCGGGCCGAGATCGCCGGCCTGCTCCTCGACCTGGGGATCGCCGCGTTCGGTCAAGAGGACGCCCTCGCCAGCAAGGTCTACGACATCGTCGAGGCCCGGCTCCGCGGATCCTCGCGGTGAGATGGCAGGCTGACGGCATGGGGGAACGGCTGACCGTCGGCGATCTCGACGTCCGTGTCGAGATCGTCCCGTCGCGCCGCACCGTCAGGCTGACGGTCGAACGGGACGCGACGGTGACCGCCCAGGTGCCCGCCCCGATCGACCCGGACGTGCTCACCAAGGTCATCCGTGACAGGAGCCAGTGGCTCTACGGGAAGCTCGCCGCCCGCGAAGCCGACGCCGACGCGCGGCCCCGCAAGGAGTTCGTCAACGGCGAAGGCTTCCGTTACCTGGGCCGCAATCATCGGCTCGAACTTACCGACGACAGCGCACACGACGTGCGTCTGGTGCACGGCCGGCTCCTGCTGCTGCGGACGGCACGGCCCACCGAAGCCCTCGTGGCGTGGTACCGGCGGGCCGGACAGCGATGGCTGCCTCCCCGCGCAGCCGCCTGGGCGCGGACCATGGGCCTGGAACCGCCGCGGATCGCCGTGCGCCCGCTCGGCTACCGCTGGGGCTCCTGCGGGACCGGAGGCACGCTCAACTTCCACTGGGCCGTCATGCAGTTGCCCGCCGACCTGGTCGACCACGTGATCGTCCACGAGCTGGTGCACCTGGTCCACCGCGGCCACACCCCGGCTTTCTGGCGCACCGTCGAGCTGGCCCAGCCGGGCGCGGAGCACCGCCGGAAGCTGCTCCGCGACGCGGGCGCGTCCCTCTGGCTCCCCGCCGACCCGCCCTGGTGACCTCACCGCCCCCAGAGCCGGGGGGCGAAAGTGGCAAATGGGGCACAAATGGTGCTGTGGGCCCATGCATGCCCGGCTTCCCTGCACTAGGGAGGTGTTCCTGAGCACGGGCAATGTTCAGGAAGCACCGATCAGCGTGTGGAACGAAGGTGTCATGGGGCGTACTCACGGGCGGGAAAAGCTGGAGCGCGTTCTCCGGGGATGGCGGGATGGGCTAGTCGACCTCAGCGGGCGCAACCGTCTGCTGAACTTCCGGCAGACCCGTTCGGCCACTCTGGAACTCCGTGAGCCCGGCGCCGCTGAACTCCTCGACTGGCCGGCGCAGGGCTGGCGCTTCGTCCAGCCTCTGGACGAAGCGGAGGATGCGGAGACCGCGGAGGAGAAGACGACCAAGGTCCTAGACTGTCCGAAAATCGAAGGACTCACAGCGTCCAGACGATGCCCTCCTCACCCAGACACAGCACCGACGCGGCCTCGAGGCGACGCTGCGCAAGCTCCATCGCGACTCCAGCCAGATCTTCAACGACACCGGTCTGTGGGTGCTCCAGCTCGGTATCGGCTTCCTGCACTGGCGGGACAGTGACCAGGGCCGACTCAGTGCCGCGCCGCTGCTGCTCGTCCCGGTTCGGCTGGAGCGGAAAGGGCCCGGCGAATACCGGCTTCTGCCGCGCGAGGACGAGGAGACCGTGCCGAATCCGGCCCTGGCAGTCAAAATGCAGATCCTGGGCCTCTCCCGGCCCGCGCCCGAGGCCATGGGAGACCTGACGCCGAGATCCTCGACAATGCCCTGCATTTCGAACCCGCCGATCTCCAGCGGATCGACGAGGTCCACCCCCCCCCCGGAGGACACACCGCTCGTCCTCGACGCGGAATCCTCGCAGCGGCAGTGCGTGGCCGCGGCCCTCGCTGGAGGGTCCTTCGTCATGGACGGGCCGCCCGGGACGGGCAAGAGCCAGACCATTGCCAACATCGTCGCAGCGCTCATGCACGCTGGAAAGTCGGTCCTCTTCGTAAGCGAGAAGGCGGTGCGCTCGACGTCGTGCGCAACCGGCTCGCCGAGGTAGGGCTCATCAGCTCATTCCTGCTGTCCCTGCACAGCCACCACGCGAGCCGCAAGGAAGTGGCCAGGGAGCTCGGCGCCGCGCTCTCCGCACGTCCCGAACCACGGAGGCAGGGCACGGCGCAGGACCGAGAGCGGCTTCGGAAGGTCCGCACGCAACTCTCGTCCTATGCCGCGGCATGAACGAGGTGGACCCGACCTCGAGTACTCGGTCCACGACTTCGTCGGCAGGATCAAGGATCTGACCGATGCTCCGGCGCTGCCGGTCAAAGCTCCGGAACGGCTGACCGCGGACACGCTGCACAGGTTGCTCACATCGGTCCTGATTGGGAACGCCTTCCCTCGACTCTTCCGGACGTCGCAGCGCCCAACGACAACATCGACCTTGGCTTCCTCACCTCCCGCACCGCGACCCAGCTCGTGCAGGACTTCAATGAAGAATCTCGGCTACTGCGACGATCGGCGCGTGCGAGCGCCGACATCTCCGCCGCTTCCGACCTCTCGGCCGGTGGCGACTTCAAGGCCGTCCAACGGCTGTGCAAGCTCGCGATGCTGTCCGCCGCCGAGCCGAGGCCGGAGCCCTCCTGGCTGGCTCCCTCCAGCCTCGCGGACGCCAAGGCCGCGCTCGCCGAGGTACGCGGAACCCACCTCGACCTTCGCGCCGCCCACACCGCCGCTGCCGACCTGTTCACTGAGGCCGTTCTCGACCAGGAAGACCTCGCCTCCCTTGCCGGAAGGATCACCGATCCGCCCAGGGCCCTCTTCCTGTCCCGCTCCTACCGCGAGGACAGGCGTGCCCTCGCCGCCCTGACAGTCAGCGGCTCCTGGCACAAGGTACTGCCCGAACGCGTCGGCCAGGCCGTCGCCTGGCAGGCCGCCCAACATGCCTTCGCTGAAGCCATCTCTCGCCACGACATGGCACTCGGTGGACGTCTGTGCGGCGCAGAGACCGACTTCACGGAACTGGCCGAGGCGCTAAAAAGGGCTGCCCGGATCATCGAGCTTGGCACGGATGTCGATCCCGTGCCCCTGGTGGCGCAGTGCGGATCCCCTGCCGCACATGCTTTCGCCCAGACCGCCAAGGAGACCGCGAAGGCACTCAAAGCCTGGCGCTCCCGCCTCGTGCCGGCTCCTCTTCCCGGGGAACCTCCTGCTCTCTCCCTCCTCTCTCTCGAAGACGCCACCGCCTGGTACGAGGCGTGGACCGGCCCGCTGACAGTGCTCGCAGACGCCTGCGCATCTGTGGAGGTGGCGGCGGGCTCCGACGTCGACTACGCGCGGGCCTCGCCCTCATCGAGCAGGCGGAGCAGCACCGCGCCCTTCGGGCATCATTCCTCGGCCATGGGGAGACAGACCGCGCGTTTCTAGGTGCGTTCTACGAGGGTGCGTCCACCGATCTGGACGCCTTGGACCGCGTTGGGCTGGACGGCCGATGTCTGCCACGCCGTCGGCGCTTTCTCACCAGAGGCAGCGGCCGCGCTGCTCAGCACCACACCGGACCGTGCCCTCTCTCGGCTGCACAAGAACTGGCTCGACGCTCTTGCCGACTTCACCGCCAGACATCTGGCGCAGTCACCAAGAAGCTGTCTCCGCCCTCGACACGCATGGATGCGGCGGAGCCGTCGAGCGGGCTGCCGAGCGCGGCATCCCGGGTACGGGTTTCCGCATCGCCCTCGAACGCGCGCTCCTTGAGAGCTGGCTGGAGCGTCGGCTCGACGTCGACACCCGGCTGCGCCCCCCCCCCGCCATTGCCGCGGAACGCGACGAGCTCGTCCGCGAGTTCCGGCGCCTGGACGGGCTCCTTGTGGAGACCGCCTACGCCCAGGTGATCGAGGCCTGCAACCAGCGCCGTCCAAGGCCCGGCCTCGGCCAGACCCAAACGATCCAAGCGGAGGCCAACAAGAAGGCGCGGCACAAGCCGGTCCGGCTGCTGCTGGAAGAAACCAGGTCCGTCACCCCGCTGCTCAAACCGTGCATGATGATGAGCCCCTGACCGTCAGCCGGTTCCTACCGCCCGAGTACTCCTTCGATGTGGTCATCTTCGACGAGGCCTCGCAGGTCCGGACCGAAGACGCGATCAACTGCGTGTACCGGGGCAAGTCCCTGATCGTCGCGGGCGATCAGAAGCAGCTGCCTCCCACCGACTTCTTCGGCAGTGCTCAAGACGGTGAAGACGGCGAATACGACGAGGACGAACCTGCTCGGTTCGAGTCACTTCTCGACCAGAGCAAGGCGAGCGGAAAGATACGGAGCCTCTCTCTGCGCTGGCACTACCGCAGCCGCCACGAGGACCTCATCACCTTCAGCAACCGCAGGTTCTACAACGACGAGCTGATCACCTTTCCCGGCGCTCTCGAGCACGGTGACGACGTCGGTGTCACCTTCACGAAGTGAACGGAACCTACGGGCGGGGCAAGTCCCAGCAGAACCCGCTGGAGGCCGAGGAAGTCGCCCTGAGGGTCATGCACCATTTCCGGACAAGGCCCGACCTGAGCCTGGGTGTCGTCGCCATGTCCGCAGCGCAGGCGTCAGCGATCGAGGACGCGGTCGATGAGGCACGTCGTCGAGAGCCCGCGCTGGATCCGCACTTCACGGAGAACCGCCTCGCAGGCTTCTTCGTCAAGAGCCTGGGAAACCGTCGAGTGTGACGGGGCGATGTACCACTCCTCGCGAACCGCCCGTGACCGGGACAGGCTCCGCGAGAACGTCCTGCGCGGCCGCGGCTGGACCTTGCACCGCATCTGGGGAACTGACTGGTACCGCGATCAGCGCTCGGCCGAGATCCGCCTGCGTGCCGCCGTCGAACAGCTGTGGAATCTCCGGACGACCCTCTCTCGGCGGTCATGCCGGCATCGGAGCCAGGCCCGCCGTCCAGGAGCACCGCGTCGCGATCATCGAGGCCGAGAGCGAGCCGGTTCGCCTGTGGGCCTATGAGTACCGGCTGGCCGTCATATCCCCGCTCTATTCCAGGTATGAGATCCATACTCTTGAGGCGCTGCCCCAGATACAACAGATCCTGCGGCAGGTCATCGAGACAGAGGCACCTGTCAGCCACGATGTGCTCTTTCGCCGAGCGGTCGAGGCATGGGGCGGCGGCAAGGTCGGCTCACGTATCCGCGCCAACCTTCAGATCGTGCTCCGCGAGGTGGTCGACGGCACCGTGATCACCGATGACGGCCGCTTCGTACACCGTGCAGGCCGTCCGGAGGCGGCCCGATACCCGTCCTCCGACAGCCCGGCGCGCAAGGTCGCGGACATCGCGCCCGTCGAGCTGGGCTGGGCTCTGCTCGGTATCGTCGCCGAGTCACCCGGGATCACCGCCGAACAGCTACTCGTCGAGACCTGCCGTTTCTTCGGCTGGTCGAGGCTTGGTGCCGACATCCGCACCGCCTTAGACGGACGCCTCCGCCAGCTGGTGCACGAAAAGGCCGGGTCTAGGGCCACCCTACGGAGATCACCCTCTCCGGCGCTGACCCACGGGGGAACGCGCGCGGATCTCCGTCTCAGTTTCCGTCTCATTCGTGGTCGTTCGGGGGCGTCCGCGGACGTCCACCGGATCGCGTCTCCGCATGTCAGCGACGGTGGCAGACGTCGGCGGACGGTGGGACTCAGAATTGGAAAGCGTGTTGGGTGCAAGCCCTCACGAGTTCGAATCTCGTATCCTCCGCCCCGCCTGACCAGGCAGAACACAGCCCCGGGCCTCCACCAGGAGCCGGGGCTGATTCGTCTGCGGTCTCAGTTGACGCCGAACGCACTGGTCAGCCGCACCTAATCACGGTCCTTCCGCTTGAACTCCCCGACCTCGGGCTCCATGGCTCAGCGGGACCGTCGCAGCCGTCTGCCGAACGTCGTAGATGCGGCTCTCTCGCAATCCCACCGCCTCCTGGAAATCTTTCCACCCGTGATGATCGTGCCCTGGGGGATCTGGCCCGGCACGGGGCGGCCGAGCAGAAGAAGCTCGTCACGGGAATGGGTGACGCCAAGATCGTCTACCTGGACAAGGTCATTGAGAAGTTCACCAACCATGCCGGATGCGACTCGGACGAATGGATCAACAAGTTCGTCGACGGCCCCAACGGCGACGGCGACTTCGATCAAGGCAACCGCCCCACCCAGGTGTGTATCACCAACAACACCCTCTGTTTCAGCCGGACGTCTTTTCATCCGAAGAATTCTGGAACGACCGGGTACGCCGATCTGATCACGGCATCCTGGTTCCTCCTCGGTTATTCATGACAGTGATCGCCGGGGCGTGACCGACCGGGCGCTCCTGGGTCCCGGCCTGTTCGAGGCCGGGGCCCAGGGAGTGCACTTCCCCGTTCCGTGCTCCCGCGACGAAGGAGAGTCTTGGCGTGACCCTTGGCCCGCCCTCTGACCACTCGGAATCAGGCCGAGGCTGGCGGTTGCTCGGCCGGATCGGCCGTCTCACCGCTCTCGTCACGGTCGCGGTCTCTCCGTTTCTGCTCTGGTTCGGACTGCCCTGGTGGCTGGAAAAACCCCAGCGTGACGCCGAGGGCAGGGCCAGAAGCCAGGTCACCACCATCCTGACGACGCAGGCCCGTGACGGTTCCGTCGACCAGCACAGCGCGCTACGCGCCGCCACCATGGCCGACTCTCAGTTGGTGGGGTACACCGGCTCCCGAGATCGCAGCGAGATCGTCGTCCTGCCTATCGGCTACGGCGGCTGGACGGGACGCACACGCGGCGACGAGTTCTGCCATCGATTCACCGTCAACGACCGCCCACCCGCGCAGGGAGCGCCGCGAATCGAGACCGCGATGCTCGAGCGTTGCCCACGGTCCCCAAGCACTCGCCCCCGGGCCATCGAGCGCATCGGCCGGACCGCCGCCGCCACCCGTAACGCT
Source organism: Actinomadura flavalba DSM 45200 (assembly GCF_000374305.1). Taxonomy (GTDB): domain Bacteria; phylum Actinomycetota; class Actinomycetes; order Streptosporangiales; family Streptosporangiaceae; genus Spirillospora; species Spirillospora flavalba. Next base: position 1,318,984 of record NZ_KB894093.1, read on the forward strand.
CTTCGCAACGCCGCGTCCGCCGGGCCGCCTCTCACGAAGCAACAGGTCCGGCTGCTGGTCGGCGGAGGGCTTCAGCTCCCTCTGGTCCTTTACACAGAAGGGCTCCGAGACCGTAGTCGTCGACTACATCGCCCTCACCCCCGCCGGGGAGGTCGAGGCAGCCCAATGCGCCCGGTTCCACATCGTTCAAGGAGGGAAGACGCCCACGGCCACTGTGCACCGGCTTCCGGTGTGCCCGCCGCCCTAGGACGTGTCCGGTAGATCATGTGTTGGTCGGAGCAGCGCGCTGATCAGGATGAGTGCTGCTTTGTAGTGGCGGGCGAGTTTGTCGTAGCGCGTGGCGATGGCTCGCCATTGCTTGATGTGTCCGATGCAGCGTTCGATAACGTTGCGTCGCCGGTAAGCGTTCCTGTCGAAGGCGGGTGGCCGACCGCCGACACAAGTCGGGGGTGCCGGGCTTCGTACCGGCACCCCCAGCCCTTCGGGCCGCGTTACGGGGTGACGGTCGTGGTCGGGTCGTCGGCTGTGAAGGCGGCGGCTTGGAGGGTGTACAGGTCGGCGTACAGGCCGCCCGTTGTCATCAGGTCGTGGTGGGTGCCGTGTTCGGTGACGTGGCCGTTGGTCAGGACGTAGATGTGGTCGGCGTGGCGGACGCTGGCGAGGCGGTGTGTGATGAGCAGGACCGTGCGGTCGTGGGTGCGGGCGTGTGCGCGGATCTGCTCGAACAGGTGGTGTTCGGCGCGGGCGTCCAGGGCGGCGGTGGGCTCGTCGCAGATCAGCAGCGGGGCCGTCCAGTAGAAGCCGCGGGCGGCGGCGAGGCGTTGCCACTGCCCGCCCGACAGTTCCTTGCCGTCGGTGAAGCGCTTGTCCAGCAGGGTGTCGTAGCCGTGGGGCAGTTCGTCGATGACCTCGGCGGCGCCGCTGGTGGCAGCGGCCTGCTCGACGGCCCGGCGTACGCCGGGATCGGTGAGCGGGTCGCCCATGGCGATGTTGTCGGCGGCGGTCATCGGCCAGTGCGTGTGGTCCTGGGCGATGACGGCGATCGCGCGGCGCAGGTGCTCAGGGTCCAGGCCGGCCACGTCGGTGGTGTCCCAGCAGACGCGCCCTTGCTGCGGCGTGTAGAGACCGGCGAGGATCTTGGCCAGGGTGGTCTTGCCTGATCCGTTCTCGCCGACCAGCGCGACGACCTCGCCGCGCCTCAGCCGCACCGACACCCCGTCCAGCGACGGCGCGTCGGAAGCGGGGTAGGTGAACGTGACGTTCTCGGCGGTGATCTGCGTGAACCGTTCCAGTTCCTCTATCGTGCCCGCGACGGACGAATCCGCGGGGGCGGGACGGTCGCGGTGGAGGCGTTGCTCGGCCCGTCGGCAGTAGGCGACGTAGTCGCCGAAGTAGAGGCCGTCCTCGTAGCAGCGGTTCAGCGCGTACACCAGGTTGATCAGGGAGGTCTGCCCGGCGCGGATCGCCAGCACGGCGGTCCCGGCGACCGCCAGCGGCATGACGCCCTTCCACAGCAGCAGACCCAGTGCGGTGTACATCAGCGCTGTCGCGGCGCCCTTGAACACATCGCCGTAGATCTGCGTCACCGTCTGGCGGCGGGCCAGTCCCAGCAGCACGTCGCGGACGTGATCGGCGAGCCGGCTGTGCTGGGCCAGCAGGAAATCCCGGATGGTGAACGATCGGACCTCGGCGGCGTGCCAGCGGCCCGTCATGAGGTCCGTCATGATCCAACTGCGCCGGTACACCTCTACCAGGGAGAGCTGGGTGCGGTATCCCAGCCGGGCGGCCCGCACCGCCGCCCACCCCTCGGGCAGAGCGGTTAGCAGGAGCAGCGGCAGCAGCAGCGGGTGCAGGATTCCCAGCGCTCCGGCGGCCGCCGCGACACCGACCGCCGCCGTGAACAGGTCCACTGTGTCGTTGACCATCGACGGCGCTGAGTCCACACCGCGCAGCCGCGCGCGGTGCAGGTCGTCCTGGAACTCCGAGTCGTCGAACGCGGCCAGCTCGACGCCGGTCGTCAGCTCGTAGAGGCGCCGCTCCACGATCTGCTCGACCTGGGGCCGCAACCGGGCCTGCGCCCACTGTGCCGCCGCCGCGCATGCGGCGCGCAACGTCACGGCCGCGCCGACGAGCAGCAGGGCGGGTGCCGCGGAGCGGACACGGTCGGGGGTCGGCCCGGCGGCGAACAGGGCGGTGAGCACGTTCGTCGTCGCCAGCAGCCCGAACGCGGTGAACAGTCCGGCGACGAAGTTCAACGCCACCGTGACGGCCAGGTCCACGCGGTTCGCCTGCCACGCCAGCCGCATCGCCTGCGCGATCAGCGCCGGGAGGCGCCGTGCCATCGTCCATGTGCCGGTCTGCGACAGTTCGGCCGCCTTGGCGTGCCATTTGTGTTCGGCCAATTCCGGCCCCAGCGAAGCCGCCGCGCGTTCGGTCTTCCGTTTCCGGCGGCGGGATGCGATCCGCGGTCTCATCGCGTCGCCTCACCACCGGCCTTCCCGGGAAGGCGACACGCGTCGGTGGCGGAACTTCCGGTAGCAGCAGCGTCCATCGGCGATGCCTCCAGCGTTCGGGAATCGTCACCACCATGAGCGGTACGTCTCGGCGCGGGCAAGGAGATGGCTGCATCGGGCCGCGTTCACCGCTGGCACACTCCGCCCTCTCGGCGGTAAGCGAACCATGTCCAAGAGGCGCGGCGGGCCTATGTGACGTGCGGGATCAGTGAAAATCCGATGGAAAGCGTCACGGCTGCTGGTTAGGGTCGCGACGTGAGTACTCGTGAGTTTCGTGTGATCGTTCGTGGGGTTTTTGACGGATTGGATGACGGGCAGCGCGCCGAGCTCTTGGGGCCGGCCGCTGAACATGACGTGCTGGGGGCGGCGTTCACGGTGGGCGGGCATCTCAGTTACGACCTGGCGGCGCGGGACGCGTTCACCTTTCGGTTCTCGGACTCCGGGGAGGAGGAAGAGGACATCCTCCAGGCTGTCGAGCGGGCCGAGGCGGCCGCTCGGGCCTGGCTGGACGGGCGAGGGTACGGGTACAAGAACCTGCGGTCGCAGGCCGAGGATCTCTCGCAGGCGCCATTGGGGAAGCGGCAGCGGCGGGAGGCCCGGCGGAAGGGCGCCTGAGCGTCGGCCGATCGTGGTGAGGCCCGGCCCTCCGGTGGCGGAGGGCCGGGTCGGCGGCTACTGGGTCAGGTAGAGCTTGCGGTCGAAGGTTCCGGTGTTCGGGGTGGTTTCGCCTCGGGCTATGGCTGAGGCTGCGCCGGTGCCGTTGGTGGGGCAGAGGCCGTCGCTGCCGGGGAGGCGGACGAGGGTGATGGCGGTCGCCTTGCCCTGGGCGTCGTCGGCGGGGAGGGGGCGGTTGGGGTTGTCGCGGTTGTAGAGGTCGAAGGACAGGCCGTCGGTGGCGCCGGTGCGGAAGCCGTAGACGCAGGTGCGGACGCGGCCCAGGAACTCGCCCTCCAGCCGGAACGTCAGGTCGCCGTTGATGGCGAGGGTGCCGTCGCGGCCGCCGCGGACCGGGGCGTAGGTGACCTGACCGGTGTTGCCGGGCAGGTCGACGAGGTCGGTCGGCGGGGAGCTGAGGCCGTTCGACGTGCGGCAGGCGCCGATCGTCGCCGCCGTGAGGTCGCCGGCGCCGGCGGGGGTGACGGTGCCCTCCAGGGTCGCGCCGTCGCACGTCCCGGTCACCCGCAGGCCGAGGAACGTGACGCCGAACGTCAGCGGGCCGACGGTCGAGACGCGCCAGTTGCCCGAGTACGGGGCGCCGGTGGCGGTCTCCTGCCGGACGGTGGTGGTGGCGGCGGACGCGGGGGTGGACAGGACGGCGGCGCACACGGCGAACGCGGACGCCACCGCGATGGACTTGGCCTGCACAGGCTCCTCCTCGGGGGTGGGGTCGCAGACCTCCGCGCCGGACCGTCCGCGCGAACCCCCGAGATCCGCACGGCCTTTGTAGTTCCCCGTTCCGCAAAAGGACAGTCAAATCCGCCGAACGGTCACAAAGAACCAATCACCCCGTCGAAGCGCCGCCATTTTGGAACGGGTCATTATGCGCGGGTGACAGGAATTTGGTTCGGCTGTCATCGAACCGTGCGCGCGTCGTCGCGGGCGTCGCGCCTGCTCGTCCCGCCGTCCCGAACGATCCGGCTGTGCAGTGGAACGAGAGGAATACGCCGCGCCGGTGATCACCTAGGACGAATGCCGAGTACGCGGTGGACATCGGCCTTCGTCACATTCCGGATCATGTCGGGTCAGGAGGGTTTGGCGGCGAAGATCCAGCGGTTGGCGGCCAGGGCGTCGTCGGGTTCGGGGAGGGGGCCTCGGCCGTGGTGGCGGGTGAAGTCGAAGGGGGTGCGGACGGTGGGCGTCCAGCCTCGGGCGGCCAGGTCGGCGACGGAGTCGGGGCGTGGGGCCGCGTCGAAGAGGGCGAGCAGGTCGACGCCGATGGCGCGGGCGGCGGTGTAGACGGGGTTGGCGCGGACGGGGCCGGACTCCCAGCCGGTCTTCACCTCGAACGCCAGCGTGCTTCCGGCGGGGCTGAGCCGGTCGACGGTGGCGATCAGGCGGCGTTCGGCGGCGGGCGGAAGGTAGAGCAGCAGTCCCTCGGCCAGCCAGGCGGACGGGACGGACGGGTCGAACCCGGCGGCCAGCAGCGCCGGGGCCCAGTCGTCGCGAAGATCGGCCGCGAGGGTGCGCCGAGTCGCGGCCGGGGCGGCGGGGAGGGGGCCGAGCACGTCGTCCTTGAACGCCAGGACGTCCGCGCGGTCGAGTTCGTAGACGGTCCGTCCGGGCGGCCAGGCGAGGCGCAGCGCGCGGGTGTCCAGTCCGGCGCCGAGCAGCACGATCTGCCGGGCGCCGGTCCGGGCGGCGCGCAGCAGGTGGTCGTCCAGGACGCGGGTGCGCAGGCCGAAGTAGCGGCCGAGCCTGCCCCACAGCGGGTCGGCGTCGCCGTCCGGGACGTCCGCTGGATGGGTGGGCCAGGACGCGGACGCGGGGACGGCGCGGACGAAGTGCTCGGCGTACGGGTCGGCGGCGAGGGCGTCGGGGCGGTGGGTCTCGATGGCGCGGGCGGCGGCGACGAGCAGGGCCGTCAGCGCGACGCCGTGTTGGACGCCGGGGGCGAGCACGCGTCCTCCTGCGGGGCGAGGGGCGACCAGCGGTCGTGGGTCGTGGTGCGCGCGCCGTAGACGGCGGTCATGAAGCGCAGGACGTCGGCGTCGTCGAGGTGCAGCGCGGCGGTGCAGTCGGTCAGGACGGTGATGTGGAAGCCCTTCTGGAACGCGGTGCGGGCGGTGGAGTCGACGCAGACGTCGGTGTAGAGGCCCGCGAGAACGAGCCGTTCGACGCCCGCCCCGGTCAGGTGCCGTTCCAGGCCCGGGTCGAGGAAGGCGTCGAAGCAGGCGTACTTGGTGAAGACGGCCTCGCCGGGCCGGGGGATGACCTCGCAGAACTCGGCGCCCCACGTGTTCTCCAGGCATTTGGGACGCTTGCCGAGGACGCGGTCGCGACGCCGCCAGCTCGGCCCCTGGTATCCGGGGTCGCCGACGAAGCGGACGAAGATCACCTCGACGCCGTCGGCGCGGGCGCGTTCGACGGCCCGCGCGGTGTTGCGGGCGACCTCCCCGATCCGCGGCAGGGAGCCTGGATGGCGTGCGGCGGCAGTCGGCCCGGTGCAGAAGTCGTTCTGTAGGTCGATCACGAGCAGCGCCGTCGTCTCCACGTCAGGACTCCGCCGTCTGGAGCGGGCGCCGCTCCGGTTCAAGCGCGTCGATCAGCGCGTCGACGACGGCGGTCGTGGAGTGCGCGCCGCCGGTGTCGGGGGTGCCGACGCCGCGCCGGGCCAGCGCCGCGAGGCTCTGCTCGACCTGGCGCACCGCTCCCGCGCAGCCCGCGTGCCGTTCCGCGATCATCGCGGCGGCGCGCACGGTCGCGACGGGGTTGACGGTGTTCGTGCCCGCCAGGTCGTCGGCGGAGCCGTGCACCGTCTGGTATTCGGCGAGCCCGGCGACGTCGGGGTGCAGGTAGACGTTCTCGGTGCTGCGGCTCTCCTGCCGTTCGGAGGCGAACCGGTCGAGCAGCATGACGTGCATGATGTCGGCCCATTCGTTGCCGGCGATGATGAGCGTGCGCGGCGCCGGACCCCGCTCGACCAGGTCGCGGTTGACGGTGTCGGGCTGGCAGAGCCGGATGCGGACGCCGTGCCGGGCGGCGCATTCGGCGGCCCAGCCGTCGAGGGCGCCGTCGAGCAGGTGGAACTTGTAGGCCATGACGATCTCGTCGGCGCCGCCGTCGGGCCACTGGCGGCGGGCGCGGTCGAGCGCGAACGCGACGACCTTCGCGGTGATCTCGCGGCTGAACGTCATGGTGCGGACGAGCGCGTCGGCGACGTGGATGTTCTCACCGGTGTAGAAGCCCTGGGCGGCGTCGCGGACGAGCAGCAGCGACACGTCCCGGCCGGCGATGAGGTCGACCTTGACCGCCCGGAGGCGCTGCCGGACGAGGTAGAGCGACTGGGCGTTGATCGCCGTGCGGAACACGGCCGTGGTGCCGAGGGCGGCCTGGGTGCGGCAGAAGTCGGTGTAGTGGTCGGCGTCGTCACGGGTGAGGTCGCGGGCGCGGTCGATCCCGGCGCCGGTGCCGAGCGACGCGTACGAGTGGTAGATCCGGTCGGACCGGACGACACCGACGTCGGTGGCGTGGACGTCGGTGATCCTGGCCAGTACGCGTTCGAAGACGGCGGCGAGTTCGGGGCCGGTGCCCCGGCCGACGGCGAGTCCGATGACGGGTTGCACTCGTGCTCCTTCGTCGGCCGGGGCGGTCACTGCGGGCGGGTCGGAGCAGGGTTCAGGTGGGCGTGCCGACGAGCTGGTCGCCCGGGATTCCCGTCTTGTCGGGGCTGTAGTAGTCCTTGATGCCGGTGATCCAGACCGGGACCTCGATGCGGTCGTCGTCCGACGGGCCGAACGCGTCGAAGAGCGCGTCGATGTTGGGCCGTGCGAAGCCGATGGCGGTCATGAGGGCGGTGAACCGGTCGCGTTCGATGCGGCCGTCGCCGTCGGGGTCGCCGAGGGCGGCGAGGGATTCGGCGAAGTCGTCCAGCGCGGCGCTGAAGCGCTCGGGGGAGAGCACGCAGGCGCGGAACTCCTCGAAGGTGATGCGGCCGTTGCGGTCGACGTCGAGTTCGGCGGCGAGCGTCGTCCAGTACCGGCGGAAGGCGGCGAGCATGGCCGCCTTGTCGGTCTCGCTGGAGCCGGGCGCCGCGGCGGCGACGCGGGCGGCCATCAGCTCGAAGTCGTGGGCTTCGAGTTCGCCGCTGCCGTCGGCGTCGAAGAGGGTGAAGACGAGTCGTGCTCGGTCGATGACCGCCTGCTGCATCGTTACCACCTTTCCGTTGACCACCACGGGTGCGCGGAGGCGGGAGCCGGGGTTCCCGCTTGCGCCGACCATAACACTCCGTGACGGTGCAGCAACAGAGTGAATAGTCGATGTGAACGGCTAATGCACGTGCTTGTCCGCCTAATTCCGCTATGCCTCGGTGGTTCGGCCCCGATCTCTGGATCGTCCGCTGACCTCCGGAACGGCGGCGGCCGTTCCGGGAGACGCCGTAGACTTCGAGCGTGATTTTCAAGGCGGTAGGTGACGGAAAGCCCTATCCCGACCACGGATTCTCGTCCGGCGACTGGGCGCGCATCCCGCCTCGGCAGGTCCGGCTGGACCAGCTCATCGCCACCAAGCGCGAACTCGACCTCCAGTCCCTGCTCGCCAAGGACTCCACCTTCTACGGCGACCTGTTCCCGCACGTCGTCCAGTGGCACGGCGACCTCTACCTGGAGGACGGCCTGCACCGCGCGCTGCGCGCCGCGCTGCACCAGCGCACCGTGCTGCACGCCCGCGTCCTCGACCTGGACGCGATCGGGTCCGGCGCCGCGCGCAGCGCCGAGCAGCGCTGACGCGTCAGCGGCGGGCGTAGCGGGCGGCGGGGACGTCCTTCGGCTCGACCAGGCGCGGCGACACCGCCGGGCGGACGAGCCCGGGACGCGCGGCCAGCAGCCCGAACACCACCTCGGGCAGCACCAGCAGCAGGAGCACGGTGAGCGCGACCGTCCAGCCGCCCGTCACGTCGCGGAGCAGCCCGACCGCGAACGGGCCGATGCCCGCGCCGAGATAGCCGAACGTCTGCGCCATCCCCGACAGCCGCGCCGCGATCGACGGGTTCGGCGCGCGCAGGCTCAGCAGCGTCACCGCGAGCGGGAACGCCGAGCCGGTCGCGACGCCGAGCAGCACCACCCACGTCCAGCCCGCGCCGGGCGCGACGACCAGGCCGCCGAGCGCCACCGCCATGAGCGCGCCGAGGCCGACGATCAGCGGGCGCTGGTCGCGCATGCGGGCCGCCGCGACGGGCACGACGTAGCCGAGCGGGATGCCGATGAACATCATGACCGAGACCATGAGCCCGGCCGTCGCGGCGTCGGTGCCCGCGTCGCGCATCACCGAGGGCAGCCACGACATGAGCACGTAGAACATCAGCGACGCCAGGCCCATGAACGCGGTGACGTGCCAGGCGAGCGGGTCGCGCAGCAGCGAGCCCGTCGCGCGCGGCGGCTCGGGCGGGGCGGGGACGCGGCGTCCGCGCAGCGCGAGCGGCCCCCACACCAGGGCCGCGACGAACGACGGCACCGCCCAGAACGCCAGCGCGAGCCGCCAGCCGCCCGCGCCGTCCAGCGGCACCGCGAGGCCCGCCGCGACGGCGCCGCTGGACGCCATCAGCATCATCGACAGCCCGGTCAGCGACCCGATCCGGTCCGGGAAGGCCCGCTTGACGACGGCCGGGACGAGCACGTTGCCCATCGCGATGCCCGCACCGGCCAGGACCGTTCCACCGAACAGCGCGGGCGCGGCCGGGACGATCCGCAGCACGATCCCCGCTGTGATCAGCAGCAGCGCCCCGGTGATGGCCGTCTCGGTGCCGAACCGCCGCGCCGCGACCGGCGCCAGCGCCGCGAACAGGCCGAGGCACAGCACGGGCAGCGTCGTCAGCACGCTGACCTGCACCCCGGACAGCCCGAGCGCGTCGCGCAGGTCGCTGATCAGCGGGGGCACGCCGGTGATCGCGGCGCGCAGGTTGACGGTGAGCAGGACGAGTCCGGCGAGGGTCCAGGCGGCCTGGAGCCGGGCGGGGCGGAGAACGTTCATGAGCCTTTGGTCTGCGCGGGTGCGCGGGTCGGTGCCGGATGGGGGGTTCAGGCGCGTGTGGAGCGCAGGATCTGGTCGAGGCACGCGTGCGTGGCGGCGACGGCCGCGTCGGCGTCCCCGGCGCGGACGGCCGCGGCGATCGGGCCGTGCGGGACGTCGGCGTGCGCCAGGAGCGAGCCCGCCGCGCCGATGCTGGCGCGCAGCACGGCGCTGAAGTCGCGGTACAGGTCGGTGAGGACGCGGTTGTGCGTCGCCTCCACGACCGTGGTGTGGAAGCGCAGGTCGGCCTCGACGAACCCGTCGTGGTCGCCGGCGGCGAACGCGGCGTCGCGGGCGGCGAGGGCGGCGCCGATGGCCTCGACGTCGGCGGGGGTGCGGCGCAGCGCGGCGAGCCGCGCGGCCTCGACCTCCAGCCCGCGCCGGACCTCCAGGATCTCGATCAGCTCGGCCGTCTCCAGTCGGCGGCGGACGGCGCCGGACAGCTCGCTCGTCGCGGTGACGTAGGTGCCGTCGCCCTGGCGTCCCTCCAGGAGACCGGCGTGGCACAGCGCCCGCACGGCCTCCCGCACGGTGTTGCGTCCGACGCCGAGCGTCTCCGACAGGACCGGTTCGGGCGGGATCTTGCCGCCGACGGGCCACGCGCCCGCGGCGATCTCGGCGCGGAGCTGCTCGATCACCTGCTCGACGAGCGACGACCGGCGCGCGGTGCGCAGCGTCATGAGCCCTCCCGAACCTCGGATCAACCAGTCATCCCATGTTTACCTCACCCAAGGCCCCGGGGCCGACCGGGATCTGCTCGAACGGGCGTGACGCTGGTCTCGTCAGACGCGTTCGCAGGTCGTGGCGCGGGCGGACGGAAGGGGCAGACCGGCGGCGGTGAGGGCGGAACGGTAGGCGTCGGTGGCGGCCGGGTGGTCCCCGGCGGCGGCGAAGAGGTCACCGAGCTCGCGGTGGAGCTGGGCGGCGGGACGGGAGGGGACGCCCGCGTCCGGCAGGGCGGCCTGGGCCGCCCGCAGGACGACGAGCGCGGCGTTCGCGTCGTCCTGGGCGAGGCGCGCGCGGGCCAGGACCAGGCGCGCCTGGACGGTCCGCTGCACGCGCAGCGCGCCGTCCGGGCCGGGGGCGGGGCTGAAGCTTCTCGACACGGCGAGGGCCATGCCCCGCTCCAGGAACTCCTCCAGGGCGGCGACGGCGTCGCGGGCCTCCCCGGCGAGCACGAGGGCGCGGGCCCGCTCGATCGCCGCCTCGGCGGCCTCGGCGGGGGCGAGCCCGTCCAGCTCGGTGAGCAGGTCGAGCGCGTCGCGGGCGGCGTCCGGACCGGCGGCCGGACGTTCCGCGCCAGGCCGCACCGGTTCCGGCGCCGCCGCCGAGAACGACGGGACGCCGCGCAGCAGCGCCTTCGCGGCGGCCAGCCGCAGCCGGGCGCGGGCCCGGTCGGGCTCGCCCGCCGCGCGGGTCGCGAGGGCCTGGTCGGCGAAGTGCAGCGAGTCGCCGATGGCGCCCTCGTCGAGCGCGCGCAGGCTGGCCCGCTGGTAGCGGACGCTCAGCGGCTCGCCGCCGCCGACGTCCAGGCCCCGGCCGAGTTCGTGCGCGCGGACCAGGTCGGATCGGTCGACATGGCCCATGAGCAGGGTGCGGACGACCTCGGCGTACTCCTCACCGGCGGTGAGGCCGAAGCGGTCGAGCCGTTCGAGGGCGCGTTCGCCGAGCGCGACGGCCTGGCCGAGGTCGCCGACGGCGTGGTAGCAGCGGGCCAGCGCGATCACCGGGGGCAGGCGGCTGGCGCGGCCGGGGTCGCGGTCGGCCTGCTCGCGCAGCTCCTCGAAGAGCGCGATGGCCTCTTCGACGCGGCCGAGTTCCTCCAGCGCGCGGGCGCGGCCCCAGCGGGCGCGGGTGGTGAGGTCGACGTCGTCGGCGCGGGCGAGGATGTCGGCGAAGGCGGTCTCGGCGGCGGTGGCGTCACCGGCGAGCAGGACGAGCCGCGCGTGCCGCTCGCGGACCTCCAGGTGGGCCCGCTGTTCGGGTTCGACGCCCTCGGCGAGGTACTCGGGGGTGCAGCCGAGGCGTTCGGCGAGCATCCGCAGGACGGTCGGGGTCGGCGTCCGTTTTCCGGACTCGATCAACGAGATGTAGCTGTCGGAGAGATCGTGACCGGCGAGCTGCGCCTGCGACAGGCGTCTGGTCAGCCGCAGGTTGCGGACGCGTTCGCCGACGTTGCCTGGACCCGGCATGTGAACTCACTTAGCGGAAGTAATCAGGCGGCTGGGGTGCCGACATGATTGCACATCGCCGGTCATCTCACAGGGAGAGTAACCAGACGGCACGAGTCGAGATCACTCGTTCGGTTCCCCGGCCCGCCGTGGCTCGGCAGGACCGCGCGGCGGACCGGCCCGGGGTGCACGCAGCCGGAGAACCGCGCTTGCCATCGACATTATCGGACACTCCGCCGGACTACAGCCACCACGCCGGTAATGTCGAATTTCGTCAGAGACTGACGGCGTTCGGGCGTTCAGTCGTCGGCGGTGGCGTTCTTGTTCGGGAAGATCATCTCGCAGACCTCCAGGTACAACTGCTCCGGATACGGCAGGTACGGGACGCGGTCGAGCGCCTGGTCCTGACCGGCGGACTCCATCACGAACTCGCCGTACCCGAGCATCCGGCCGGTGATCGACCGCTTGAACCCCATGTCGGTGACCTTGGCCAGCGGCATCATCGCGACGTTGCGCGTGATCAGGCCCGTCGTCAGCAGCATCCGCTGGTTGGTGATGACGAAGTAGTCGACGGACCACTCCGCGACCCGCCACACGAACCAGGCCAGCAGCGCCAGCCACGCCCACCAGATCCAGCTGATCAGGCCGCCGCTGTCGCCGGAGGCGGCCACGTTGCTCAGCACGCCCGCGACGATCAGCCCGCCGAGCACCAGCCCGACCGGGACCATGAGCACGGCGGGATGCCGCCGCACCGTGATGACCTGCGTCTCGTGCGGGAGCAGGTACTTGTTCACCGACGCCGGAGCGGAGTCGCCGGGGGTCACGAGTCTCATGGCGGCCTCAGCAGGGTGCGGTGACGACGGCGGTCGGGACGGGGGCGCCGCCCGCGCGCGAGCGCGGACGGGCCGGGAATCTCACCCTCGACGACATGGCGGGCACGACTGCCTCCCAGAGCGTGACGACCCGAACCCCCGGCCAGTCTCGCACAGCCCTCATGCCCGGCAAAGCACGCGCCGAACCCCTCCCGGCGGCGTCGCGGCGACATACCGCTCGCGAGCCCGAGACGGTCGCCGCTCGGCGACGGGAAGTCGCGCGGCCGCGCCAGTGATGACGCGAACGTACCGTGACAGGATCGCTCTCACCCTCCGAAGAAGGCAGGACTGAGTGCGTGTTTCTTTTCCCATGGGCTTCGCGTCCGTGGCCGCCGTCGCACTGACCGTTGCAGGGCTGATGTCGACCCCGGCCGGAGCGCGGGACACAGCCGCCAACCAAGTGAACACCCAAGCGGACAGCACGTTCGTTGCCATCGCTCCCCGCTCCCTGCTCGACACTCGTCGCGCCAAGGGGACGCCGGGCACCGACCCCATCCCGGCGCGACAGTCCGTCACCTTCCAGGTGACCGGCCAGAACGGCGTCCCCACGACGAACGTCACCGCTGTGGCGCTGAGCGTGCAGGCGATGGACTGCCCGCCCGCGCCCGGGACCTTCTCCGTGCACCCGTCCGACCAACCGTCGTTGAGCCCGATCGTCTCGTTCGACTCGGAGAAGTGCGGCGGAGCGGCGGCCGACATCACCCCGCTCTCGGACACCGGAAGAATAACCATCGTCAACAACAGCAACGGCCCAGCGCACGCGGCGGCGTATATGCGCGGATACTTCACTGACGCCCCCGGCCAGGGAAGTGCGTTCCACCCGGTCCTGACGCCCATCCCGGACCCCGAGGACGAGAGCGCTTGGCCCTTCGACTTCCGCGGTGAGCAGATACCGCTGGCCGCCGGCGCCACCGTCGAGGTCGACGCCGCAGGCGTCGATCCCCTCCCCGCCTCGGGAGCTACTGGCGTCATGTTCGAACTCACCGTCACCGAGCAGACACGATCGGGATGGGTCTCGGTCTACCCCTCCGACCAGCCTGATCCCCAACTGGCCTCTCTCACTTATCGCAAGAACGAGGCCACCAGCGTCACCGACGTCGCGCAGCTAACGACGAGTGGAAAGCTCAAGCTGACCAACCACGGCGTGATCCCGGTGAAGGTCGCAGTCCGCTACCACGGCTACTTCCAAAGCCACCAAGACCCCGAGGAGGGCCGCTACCGCCCTCTGGGTTCGCAGGTTCTGCTGGACACCGCCTCTGGCGTGGGCACCGCGGGCGGCACTTCGCCTTTGGCGCCGGGAGCGTCCGTCTCCTTCACGGCCACCACACTTCCCGGCGAAGACCCAGACATGGTCGCCGCGGCCGCCGCCACCATCACGGCGTCGGCACCCACTACACGGGGCGGACTCTCGATTTACCGCGCCGGAGACCCCGATCCCGTCACCACGAGCATCGACTTCGATCCCACCCGCCCGACGGTGTCCAAGCACGAACTGCTCGCCGGGGGCGGCGAGGACGGCAAGGTCACCCTCACCAACCACAGCGCCGGCACGGTTCATGTACACGTCGCCGCACGCGGCCACATCATCGTGCCGCTTCCCGAACCCGCCGATCAGGACGTCCCTCCAGTCCCGGAGGAAGGTTCGATTGCCGGGCGTAGCGTTGCCGCCGCGGCGGCAACACTACACATGTGCGCGTATCCGAGCTTGGACGTGAGGAACCGCACCTTCCCAGCGTGGAGGTGGCTGGGGAAATCGAAGCCGTCCAACGACAAGAACGGGCCGCGCACGTGCAAGATGAGCCAGCGCAGACACGTCATGTACCGATGCTGGCCGGATGCCAAGGGCTCCGAGATTCACATCAACGGGACTCGTCGAAACATCTACCGCGCCCAGTGCACCGTGAACGCCAACCGGGGCATCCCTACGAGGTATCTCACGGGCAACCTGCACGTGCACTGGCACCATAAGGGCCGGAACTGGAACCAGGCGGGACTCGGGTTCTACTGATGTAGCCCGGTCGAACGCACCGACGGGGCGTTGCGCGGCGCGGGCCCCGTCGGTGCGTTCCGCCGAACCCCGTCGCGCGTCAGCCCGGTGACGGGGCGTTGCGCGGGCGTCGGCGGCGGCGCTCGGCCTCGACGAGGGCCAGGACCTCAAGGTGTTTGCGGGCGATTCGTTCGACCAGGACGGGCTCGGCGGAGCCCACGACCTCTAGCGCGCCATGCCGTGCGGCGGCGACGCAGCGGGTGACCGTGTCGGGCGGGTGCACCGCCGCGAACTCGGCGGTGAGCCGCTCGTCGATCTTCTCGTACACCGGCTGGTCGTCGTCCCCGTGGAGAGCCATCACGCATCCTTGAACTCGCTCGCGCCACGCCGGTCCGCAACCGTCCAGAGTGCCGGTGCGGGCGAGGGGAACGATCCTGACGTTCCGTGATGACCTACTACCCAGTGTGACTACGGGACGAACCTGTGAACGTCTACACGACTCCGTACAGGCGGTCGCCCGCGTCACCGAGGCCGGGGATGATGAAGCCCTGGTCGTTGAGGCGCTCGTCGATCGCGGCGGTGACGACGCGGACGGGCGCGTCGGTGCCGGCGAAGGCGTCCTCCAGGTAGCGCAGGCCCTCGGGCGCGGCGAGCAGGCACAGCGCGGTGACGTCGTCGGCGCCGCGGTCGAACAGCAGCCGGATCGCGGCGGCGAGGGTGCCGCCGGTCGCGAGCATCGGGTCGAGGACGTAGCACTGGCGGCCGGACAGGTCGTCGGGCAGCCGCGTCGCGTACGTCTGGGCCTGGAGCGAGCCCTCGTCGCGGATCATGCCGAGGAAGCCGACCTCGGCGGTCGGCAGCAGCCGCGTCATGCCGTCGAGCATGCCGAGCCCGGCGCGCAGGATGGGGACGACGAGCGGCTTGGGGCTGGCGAGCTGGACGCCCGCCGCCGGGACGAGCGGGCTCTGCACCGTGACGGGGTTGACGCGCACGTCGCGGGTGGCCTCGTAGGCCAGCAGCGTGACGAGTTCGTCGGCGAGGCGGCGGAACGTCGGAGAGTCGGTCCGGACGTCCCGCAGCGTCGTCAGCTTGTGCGCGACGAGCGGGTGGTCGACGGCAAGGGTCTGCATGTGGATCACCGTACCCGTGCTCCGCGCCCGGTCAGGCCGACGATCGTGAGGTGTGAACGTGAGCCATCACGGGTCGGGGCCGCGCCGCTCCAGAGGCCATGATCATCCGGAGCGAAGTGAGGATGATCATGGCCTCTGGAGCGGTGCCAAAGGGGCCCCGACCCCGCCGCGCCGGAGGCGCGGCAATAAACGCAGTCCTTTCGGGCAGTATGACGATATGGCTTCAGAACGGGAACAGCATCGAGCGCGGGTGGTCCGCGTGCGCCCGTCCGCACCGGACCCGCCCGTGCGGGGCGACGGTTCGCCGCTCGCGCGGGAGCTGACGCAGGAAGAGATCAGGGACCATCTGCGCCGCCGCGCGGCGTTCCTGCGGGAACTGGCCGAGGCGCGGGAACTGCGCCGCCGGGTGACCCCGCACCGCTCGCGCCGGGCCCGCATCCACGCGGTGCTGCGCCGCCGGACGTACCGCATCAACTGACGCGATCCAGTAGATTCTCCGGCGGTGGCGTGCCCGGAACGCCGCTGCTCCCACCGGAACGGGTTTCGGCGGGAGGCACGCGAGGGCGCGCTGCATCTGCGACCATGCCCTGGCCAGGAACCGCGCCGGTGGGGTGGACATGACGGATGTTGACGCGACGGACTTCGCCGTCGTCGTATATCGGGAGGACGACGGCTGGGAGGTCGAGATCCTCCCCGTGGCCCTCACCGAGGACCTCGACGGCCTGGTGCACGCGCTGCGTCAGCAGCCGAGTCTCGGCGGCACGATCGGCCTGGTGTCGGCGGGCGACGACTTCTTCGTCGCGATCCGCCTGCTGGGCGACGACGAGATGCTGTTCCTCTCCGACGTGACGGCCTCGGTCGACTGGCCGCTGGCCCGGCAGGTGCTGGACGTGCTCGACATCCCCGTCCCCGAGGACGAGGAACTCGACCAGGTCCTCCCGGTGGGCGACATGTCGATCTTCGCCGACCTCGGCCTGGACGAGATGGAGCTGGGCGCGATCTCCGGCGACCTCGACCTGTATCCCGACGAGATGCTGCTCAGCATCGCCGGCCGCCTCGGGTTCGCCGTCGCCTTTGAACGGGCGCTCGACGCGCTGGGCTGAACGTGGTCCAGAATGGGGCCGTGCCGTCCTTCGCCGCCGTGTTCGCCCGCTCCGCCGACGGCTGGGCGGGTTTCGCCGCCGACCCCGGTGAGGCGGAGTCCTTCGACGACCTCGCCGACCTGATGCGCGTCACGTCGGCGGAGATGTCCGCCGACCTCGTCGTGTTCCTGCTGGAGCAGGACGGCGACTGGTTCGCCGTGCTCCGGCTGGACGGGTTCGGGCAGCCGCGCGGATACTGCTCGGCGCCCCGCGACGACGGCCTGGGCGGGCTGCTCCAGCCGCTCCTCGGCGACACGACCGGCACGTCGGGCGTCCTGGCCGACCTCGGCGTCGCGGGCGCCCACCTCGACGACCTGGCCGACGGCGGCCTGCCCGGTGACGCGCTGCTGACCATCGCGGAGCTGGCCGGGTTCGGTGACGCGTTCGAGCGGCTGCGCGGCTGACCGTCGTGGCCGACTCCACGGACGCCTATCCCGAGTACGTTCCCGCGATGCGGGCGGCGCTGGCGCAGGCGCGGACGGCGTTCGCCGAGGGCGAGGTGCCGGTGGGCGCGATCGTCGTGGACGCGGCGGGGACGGTCGTCGGCGCCGGGCGCAACGACCGGGAGCGCACCGGCGACCCGACCGGCCACGCGGAGATCGTCGCGCTGCGCGCCGCCGCCGCCGCGCTCGGCACGTGGCGGCTGTCGGGCTGCACGCTGGTGGTGACGCTGGAGCCGTGCACGATGTGCGCGGGCGCGTCCGTCCAGGCCCGGGTCGACCGGATCGTGTACGGCGCGGTGGACGCCAAGGCGGGCGCGGTCGGCTCGCTGTGGGACGTCGTCCGCGACCGCCGTCTCAACCACCGTCCCGAGGTGGCCGCCGAGGTCCTGCCGGACGAGTGCGCCGCACTCCTGATCGAGTTCTTCGCCACCCGCAGAGTCCGGTAGGCTCTGTCGCGGTGGTGTCGCCTAGTGGACGAGGGCGCACGCCTCGAAAGCGTGTGAAGTGCAAGCTTCCGTGGGTTCGAATCCCACCACCACCGCGTTCCGCGCGTGAGCCGCTGGTCTTCGGACCGGCGGCTTCCGTCGTTTCCGGGGTCAGCCCACGGTGACCAGGGCCACGCCGGCGATGGCCACGGCCAGGCCGAGGCGCTGGACGGCGCGCAGGCGTTCGGCGTAGACGACGCGGGCCAGCAGGACCGTCACGGCCGGGTACAGCGAGGTCAGGACGGCGGCGAGGCTCAGCAGGCCCGCCTGGGCGGCCAGGAAGTAGAGGGCGTTGGCGCCCGCGTCCAGGAGGCCCGACAGCACGACCAGGGCGAGGGTGGCGCGGCCCCGGACGGGCGGGCCGGGGAGCGCGCCGTGCCGGACGAGCAGCACCCCGGCCGCGACCAGGACGACGGCGAGGTTCCCGACGCGCGCACCGACGATCGGCCACAGCCCGGCCGAGTCGCCCGCCTCCTTGAGCAGGATGTAGAAGACGCCGAAGCAGAGCCCGGACACCGCCGCCAGGAGCGGCCCGTTCTCCAGGAGCCCGGACGCGGCGTCGCGGCGCCGCTCGTCGCGTTCCATGCTCACCAGGCCGATCGCGGCCAGGCACAGCAGCACCCCGGCGACGACGGGACCGTCCAGGCGTTCGCCGCGCAGCACGCCGACGCCGACCGGGAGCACGGCCGCCGCCAGCGCCGACACGGGCGCGACGACGCTCATCGGGCCGCGCGCCAGCGCCCGGTACAGGGCGATCAGCCCGATACCGCCCGCGAGCCCGGCGGCGAACCCCCAGCCGAGCGGCCCGGACGCGGGACGTCCACCGGCGAGCAGCGACACGGCGACGAGCCCGGCGAGGCCGATCGGGACGCACCACAGCACGGTGCGGACGGCCGTCGAGCGTCGCGACACGGCGCCGCCCAGGAAGTCGGCGGCGCCGTAGGCCAGGGCCGCGCCGAGCGCGAGGACCGTGACCATCAGGCGGTGACCAGTGCGACGGCGATGCCTGCGCCGGGGGTGATGGCGCGCAGGCGGGACGCGAGGGCGTCGCCCGCCGCGCGCAGCCGGTCGTGGTCGTAGGGGGTGAGCATGGGCGCATTCCTCGGTCGGTCATTTCAGCGAACCACAAGTATCACTATACCGACCACCGGGTCTCGTTACCCTGGCCGGATGAGCGATCAGGACGTCGCCGAGGCCGTCGCGCGGACCGTGCGGGCGCTGCGGGCCGAGCACCGCTGGAGCCTGGACGAGCTGGCGGGCCGCTCCGGCGTCAGCAAGGGCGTGCTCGTCGGGCTCGAACAGGGCCGCGGCAACCCCAACCTCGGCACGCTCATCCGCATCGCCGACGCGCTCGGCGTCGCGCTGACCCGGCTCGTGCAGGTCGAGGAGACGCCCGCCGTCCGGCTGTTCCCGCCCGGACGGCAGATCGAGCTGTGGCGCGGCCCGGACGGCGGCACCGGCACGCTGCTGGCGGGCAGCGACCCGCGCCCGTCGCTGGAACTGTGGGACTGGACGCTGCCGCCCGGCGAGATCCGCGACAGCGACGCCCACGCCCCCGGCACCAAGGAGATCGTCCACGTCCGCGAGGGCACCCTGACCCTCACCGTGGACGGCCGCGTCGACCGCCTCCCCACCGGCACCGCCGCCGTCTTCGTCGGCGACCGCCCGCACGCCTTCGCCAACGAGACGACGGCCCCGGTCCGCTTCGTCATGGCCGTCCTCGACCTCTGACCGGGACGGCGCTCAGCCCGTGAGGCGGACCGGCATCGCCAGGTAGCGGAACCCGGTGTCGGCGGTGAGGTCGGGTTCGTCGTCGCCCTTCGGGTCGGGGACGCCGGTGAGCAGGGCGGCCTTGGTGGGGGCCGTGCACTCCAGGCGGGCCAGGCGGCTGTGGACGCCGGCCAGGCCGTCCAGGAGGTACTGCGGGCTGAACGCGATGTCGATGTCGTCGCCGTCGAGGTCGGCGGGGATGCTCTCGTTGGCGCGGGCGGCGTCGCCGGACGCGGCGCGGATCTGCACCGTGCCGGACGTGAACGCCAGCCGGACCGGGGTGTTGCGTTCGGCGACGAGCGCCACCCGCTTGATCGCCTCGACGAACGGGGCCGTCTCGATGCGCGCCACCGACGACCAGGTGCCGGTCAGCCGGGAGCGGTAGTCGATGAACTGGTCGTCCAGGAGGCGCGTCGTCATGCTGCGGCCCCCGCCGGACACGCCGAGCAGCGTGTCGGCGGAGCCGGTGAGGTCGAGCGCGACGTCCGCACCGGGACGGATCGCCTTGGCGGTGTCGGCCAGCGTGCGGGCCGGGACGACGATGCCCGTGCGGAAGTCCTCCGAAGCGGGCGACCACGGCAGCTCGACGGCCGCGATGCGGTACCGGTCGGTGCAGGCCAGCCGCAGCACGGCGCCGTCGAAGTCCATCCGGACGCCCGTCAGCATCGGGAGCGTGTCGTCGCGCCCGGCGGCCGGGACGACCTGCGCGACGGCCGCCGCGAACGCGTCCGCCGGGACGGTGCCCGCCCGCGCGGGCGGCTCGGGCAGCGTGGGGTAGTCCTCCACGGGCATGATCTGGAGCCCGAACTCGGCGCTGCCGCACCGCACCACGACCTCCGACCCCTTCGCCGTGACCTCCACCGGCTGCGCGGGCAGGCTGCGGACGATCTCGGTGAGCAGCCGCCCCGGCACGAGCACGCGGCCCGGCTCGGTGACGGTGGCGTCGACCCGCGCCCGCGCCGACACCTCATGGTCGAACCCGGCGAGCGTCAGCCCGCCCTCCCCCGCCTCCACGAGCATCCCGGCGAGCACCGGCAGCGCCGGACGGGACGGGATCGTGCGCGCGGCCCAGGCGACGCCGTCGGCCAGCGCCTGCCGCTCCACCCGGAACTCGACCATTGCTCCACCTCTGTGTTCATGGGTCGCGCCTCCGCGCGACCGGGGTCAGCGCCTCTTTAGTGTCGTCCCGGAGAGCATGATCATCCTCACTTCGCTCCGGATGATCATGCTCTCCGGGACGACACGACGCTGACCCGAGTGGTTCGGGTTCAACCCGCGTCGTCGTCTGTCTTCCAGCACGGTAACCCGCGCCGCTGACAGAAACGGGGTCGCTCAGAAAAGGGCGGCGCCGCGTTCGAAGTCGAGGAGGTGGCGCTTGCGCTCCAGGCCGCCGCCGTAGCCGGTGAGGTTTCCCGTGGAACCGACGACGCGGTGGCAGGGGACGATGATGCCGATCGGGTTGCGGCCGTTGGCCAGGCCCACGGCGCGGGAGGCGCCCGGGTTGCCGAGTTCGGCGGCGATCTCCCCGTAGCTGACGGTCGTCCCGTACGGGATGGTGCGCAGGGCGTCCCAGACGCGCCGCTGGAAGTCCGTCCCGTGCATGGAGAGCGGCAGGTCGAACTCCTTCAGGTCGCCCGCGAAGTAGGCGGCGAGCTGGTCGCGGGCGGCGTCGAACGGCGCCGGGTCCGGGGTGCCGAAGACGGCCTGGTCGGGGCGGTGCCGCTGCGCGTCCATGTAGCAGCCGCGCAGGCCGTCGCCGTCGGCGACGAGGGTGAGCGGCCCGACGGGGCTGTCCACGACGGTGTGCACGATGCTCATGCGAAGTTCCTCCCGGGAAGGTGGTTGATGGGATGGTCGCCCGTCGCCCACAGGTGCTGGACGGCGTAGGCGCGCCAGGGCCGCCACGCCGCCGCGCGCCGGGTGAGGGCGCCGGGGGCGGTGGGCAGGCCGAGGTCGCGGGCGGCGTACCGGACGCCGAGGTCGGTCGGCAGGAACGCGTCGGGGTCGCCGAGCGCCCGCATCGCGATGGTCTCGATCGTCCACGGCCCGATGCCGGGCAGCTCGGCCAGGCGGGCGCGGGCCTCGTCCCAGTCGCCGCCGACGCCGAGGTCGAGCGACGGCAGCGCGGCGACGAGCGTGGTGAGGGTGGTCCGGCGGGCGCGCGGGAACGCCAGCCGGTCCGGGTCGAGGGAGGCCAGGGCCGCCGGGTCGGGGAACAGGTGGGTGAGGCCCCCGGCGGGGTCCTCCACGGGGGTGCCGTGCTCGGTGACGAGCCGCGCGGCGTGCGTGCGGGCGGCGGCCGTCGAGACCTGCTGGCCGAGGACGGCGCGGACGGCGAACTCGGCGGCGTCGACGGTGCGCGGCACCCGCCGTCCGGGCGCCTTGGCGACGAGCGGCGCGAGCACCGGGTCCTCGGCGAGCAGTGCGTCGACGGCGACGGGGTCGGCGTCCAGGTCGAGCAGGCGGCGGCACCGGCTGATCGCGATGCCGAGGTCGCGCTGGTCGGTGAGGGTGAGCGTCAGGCCGACGTACTCGGGGTTCGGGGTGAGCGCGGCGATGCCGGGGCCGTGCGGGAGCCGCAGCGTCCGCCGGTAGGCGCCGTCGCGCCACTCCTCGACGCCGGGGACGCCGGTCGCGGCCAGGTGGCCGAACAGGTTGTCGGGGAACAGCGGCCGCCGGAACGGCAGCCGCAGCGTGAGCGTGCCCGTCGCGGCGGACGGGTGCCCGCGCGCGACGCGGTCGCGCAGCGCGGTCGGGGTGAGCGCGAACACCTCGCGGACGGTGTCGTTGAACGTCCGGATGCTGGCGAATCCGGCGGCGAACGCGACGTCGGCCATCGGCAGCGCCGTCGTCTCGATGAGGATCCGGGCGGTCTGCGCCCGCTGCGCGCGGGCCAGGGCCAGCGGTCCGGCGCCGAGTTCGGCGGTGAGCTGGCGTTCGATCTGCCGGACGCTGTAGCCGAGCCGGGTCGCGAGGCCGGGGACGCCGTCGCGGTCCACGACGCCGTCCGCGATGAGCCGCATGGCGCGGGCGACGGTGTCGGCGCGGTGGTTCCACTCCGGCGAACCGGGCGTGGTGTCGGGACGGCAGCGCTTGCAGGCGCGGAATCCGGCCTGCTGCGCGGCCGCCGCGCTCGGGTAGAAGCGCATGTTGGCGGGCTTGGGGGTGGCCGGGCAGGACGGCCGGCAGTAGATCCCGGTGGTCAGGACGGCCGTGAAGAACCAGCCGTCGAACCGGGCGTCCTTCGCCCGGACGGCTCGGAGGCAACGCTCCACATCCGTGTGCATGTCTCCAGCATCACCGATGGTCGCGGGTGTTCACTGGCGAGAATTCGACATCAACGACGCGGCCGCTCCCCAGAGTCTACGGCGATCCGCCCGCCGGGGCGCGCCGACGGGCGGATCGGCCGGCTCAGGACGCGCGGCGCAGGAACACGGCCGCCGCGACGGCGCCGCCCGCGACGATCGCGGCGTTGGCGAGCGTCGCGGTGTGCAGGCCGCGCAGGGCCGCGTCCCCGGCGATGGCGCCCATGACGGGGATGCCGAGCGTGATGGCGATCTGCTGGGTGAGCGTGGCGGTGCCGGTGGCGAGTCCCTGGTCCTCGTCGGGGAGGCCGGACGTCGCGGCGTTCATGAACGCGACGATCGCGGCGAGGTTCCCGAATCCGCCGATCGCGGTCGCGGCGAGCAGCAGGAGCAGCCCGTCGCGGGACGTGCCGAGGCCGAGCAGCGCGAGCGTCGCGACGGCCTGGAGGGCGAGCCCGCCCGCGAGCGTCCGCCGCACCCCGAACCGGGCGATGAGCCGCGGCGCGGACAGTCCGCCCGCGACCGTGCCGAGGCCGAGGACGCCGAGGGCGAGCCCGGTCGCCAGCGGCGAGTAGCCGAGGACGTTCTGGAGGTAGAGCGTCATCAGGAACACCAGCGACGTCATCGTGGCGAACGCGATGAAGCCGCCGATGTTGCCCCAGGCGACGTTGCGTCGCGTCAGCAGGCGCAGCGGGACCAGCGGCGCCCGGTGCCGCCGCTCGATCGCGACGAACGCCGCCAGCAGCACGACCGCCGCGAGCACGGCCAGCGGCGCGTGCGCCGAGATGCCGAACACCAGCGCGAGTAGCCCGCCCGTCACGGTGAGCGCGCCGGGAACGTCCAGCTTCACCCCCGAGGTGCGGCTCTCGGTGACCAGCAGCGGCGTCGCGACGACCACCGCGACCGCGACCGGCACGTTCACCAGGAACGCCCACCGCCAGCTCAGCAGGTCGGTCAGCACGCCGCCGAGGATCGCGCCCGCCGTGAACCCCGCCGACATCAGCGCGCCGGACAGGCCGAGCGCCCGCGTCCGCAGCGGCCCCTCGGCGAACGACGTGGTGATCAGCGACAGCGCGGCCGGGGTCGCGATCGCCGTCGCGACGCCTTGCAGGACGCGGCCCGTCAGCAGCACCGCCGGGGACGTGGCCAGCCCGCCGAGCACCGACCCGGCGGCCAGCAGCGCCATGCCGGTCAGCAGCATCCGGCGGCGGCCCGCCAGGTCCGCGATCCGCCCGAACAACAGGGTCAGCCCGGCGGCGGGCAGCGCGAACGCCGTCGCGATCCACGCCAGGTCGCGCGCCGCGAACCCGAGCCCGGCGCCGACCACCGGCAGCGCGACGTTGAGGATGGAGAAGTCGATCGCCAGCAGGAACTGGGCGCTGAGCAACAGGACGAGCAGCAGCTTCTGCCGTCGCGTCATCCGCGCGGAGGCGGGGGCGACGGCCGTCAGAGTGGCCATGACGGCCACCCTCGCGGGCACGGGCCGGGTTACCCAGCCCCCGCCCGTTGGTACCACCACCGGTGGCAGGTTCTACGCTCATCGACCATGAGCGGAGAACTCGGCGCGTTCCTGCGCTCGCGGCGGGCGCGGCTGCGGCCGGACGACGTCGGCCTGCGCGCCTACGGCGGGCGGCGCCGCGTCCCCGGGCTGCGGCGCGAGGAGCTGGCGCAGCTCGCCGGGGTCAGCGTCGCGTACTACATCCGGCTCGAACAGGGGCAGGCCGACAACGTCTCCGCCGACATCCTCGACGCGCTGGCGCGGGCGCTGCGGCTCGACGACGACGAGCGCGTCCACCTGCACCGGCTCGCGCGCCCGGCCCGCGCCGAGCCGCGTTCCGCGCCGCCGCGGCTGCGTCCGCCGCTCCAGCACCTGCTGGACGCGATCACGCACGCTCCCGCGTACGTCGTCGGGCACCGGACCGAGGTCGTCGCGTGGAACCGGCTGACGGCCGCCGTGTTCACCGACCTGGCGGCCATGCCGCCCGCCGAGCGCACCTGGACGCACCAGATCCACCTGAACCCGGAGTACCGGCAACGGCTCGGCACGAACTGGGACGTGGTGGCGCGGCGGAACGTCGCGTATCTGCGGTTCCGGAGCGGAGAGGACGCGTCGGTGGCGGCGCTCGTCGCGGAGATGCTCGCGCGCAGCACCGGATTCGCGGAGGTCTGGGAGGACCACGAGGTCGTCGACCTGCGGCACGGCGCGGCGCGCATCGAGCACCCCGAGGCGGGCCCGCTCGTGCTGCCCTTCGAGACGCTGCGGCTGCCCGGCGACCCCGATCTGGACCGTCTCATGCTGTACGCGGCCGAACCGGGCTCACCGTCGGAGGCCGCGCTGCGACGGCTCGCCGAGACGTCGGGGCACCTGCGGTCGAGCGCGGACCTGCTCGCCGCCTGACGGGCCATGCCCGGCCGCCTGGGAGGATCGGCGGGTGGACGTCATCGAGTGGGACGAGGACGGCGCGCCGCGCGCGGCGCGGTGGCGGTCGGAGAACGGGACGGCGCCGCCGCGCCGCGTCGTCGTCGCCGACGACACGCTCCGCGCCGACGACGCCCACCGGCTCACCTCGCAGGGGACGGCCGTGCTGTGGCGCGGCGACTTCCAGAACGCCCGCGCGCTCGTCACCGCGCTCGCGCGGCGGGTGGACCGGCCCAAGCGGCGGCGGAAGGCCGCGCCGGAGGGCGCCCAGGCGTTCCACCTGTACCGGCAGGCGCGGGCGCAGCGGGCGCGGACGCTCGGCGCCGTGCTCGTTCCCGTCGATGCCGGGCATGTCGTGCCGTTGCGCCGCGCACCGGACGTCGTGGACGCCTGCACCGAGGCGTACGGGGACGCCGCCGCGCCCTACGTCGTGTCGCTCCGCGAACTGCTCGGCGTGATCGGCGCGCACGAGTGGCGGGTGAAGGGAGTGCCGATCCCGGCGCTGGACGGCGACCGCATTCATCCGCACTACGGCGTCTTCTCGCCCGTGCGCGGCGAATACGTCGATCTCGTCGCGCAGGCGCCGCTGCCGCCGGACGACGGCGCGTTCGACATCGGCACCGGCACCGGCGTCCTCGCGGCCGTCCTCGGACGGCGCGGCGTCCGCGACCTCGTCGCCACCGACCAGGACCCCCGCGCCCTCGCCTGCGCCCGCGACAACCTCGCCCGGCTCGGGGTTCCGGCGCGCGTCGTCGCCGCCGACCTGTTCCCGGACGGCCGCGCGCCGCTGATCGTCTGCAACCCGCCGTGGCTTCCCGGCAAGCCCGCGTCGCCGCTCGACCACGCCGTCTACGACCCGGACTCCCGCATGCTGCGCGGCTTCCTGCGCGGCCTCCCGTCCCACCTGACGCCGGACGGCGAGGGCTGGCTGATCCTGTCCGACCTCGCCGAGCACCTCGGCCTGCGCACCCGCGCCGACCTCCTCGCCCTCGTCGCGGACGTGGGCCTCACCGTCGTCGACCGCCTCGACACCAAGCCCCGCCACACCCGTCCCGCCGACCCCGACGACCCGCTCCACAGCGCCCGCGCCGCCGAGACCACGTCCCTCTGGCGCCTCCGCGCCTGACGGTCAGAGGCGGGCGAGGGCCGCGCGGATGCGGCGGACGTCGGTCTGCTCGGCGGGCGGCAGGGGCGCCCCGGCCGAGAGGCGCAGGCCGGTCGCGCGGGCCAGGTGGGACGCGGCGGCCCCGGCGTCGCCCGCCAGTGCGGCGGCCCCGGCCAGGCCCTCATGGGCGAGCGCCGAGGCGCGGGGGTCGTTCATTGACGCGGCGGCGGACAGGCCCTCGGAATGCAGGGCGCGGGCGGCCTGCGGGTCGCCGCGCAGCTCGGCGATGAAGCCGAGTTCCGCGAGGATCAGCGCGACGCCCGGAGCGCCCTCGCGGGAGCGGTTCCAGTCGAGCCAGCGGCGCAGGCGGTGTTCGGCGTCGTCCAGGCGTCCCCGGCGGCGGGCCGTCAGGGCGAGACCGAGGTCGGCGAACTGCTCGGCCTGCTTGTCGCCGGTCTCCGCGCCGAGCCTGCGGGCGCGCTCGTGCAGGTCGTCGGCGCGGTCGAGGTCGCCCGTCAGCAACGCGATGCGGCCGAGGCCCGCCAGGTGCGCGGCGACCTCCGGCCACAGCCGCAGCTCCCGCGCCAGCCGCACCCCCTCGCCGCTCCGCCGCTCCGCCTCGGCGTAGTCGCCGTCGATCTCGGCCAGACGGCCGAGGACGGCGAGCGCCTGCAAGCGCCCGAACCCGTCCCCGGCGCCCGCGAACACCGCGAGACTGCGCTCCGCGACCGCGCGCAGCGCCGCCCGTCCGCCCTCGGGCGGCGCGAGCTGCGCCAGCATGATCCGCGCGAGCGCGACGCCCCACGCGTCACCGGCGGCCAGCGCGTCGGCCTCGGCCCGCCGGAACCGCGCGACCCGCACCTCCTGATCGCCGTAGCCCCACTGCGCGTAGCCGAGGAACCAGTGCGCCCGCGCGCTCCCGGCCGCGTCGTCCACCCCGTCGAAACCCCGCAGCGCCTCCCCGCTCCTCCCGTCCGGGTCCAGCTCCCGGCCCGACAGCATCAGCACCCCGGCCAGCCACGCCCGCACCCGCGCCCGCAGCGCGGCCTCGTCCCCGCCGGAGGGCGTTCCGACGATGGCGGTGAGGACGCGGGCGGCCTCACCGAGGTGACCGCGCAGGAACCAGTACCAGGCCAGGGCGTCGGCCATGCGCAGGGCGCGGGCCGTCTCCCCCGCCCGGACGGCGCCGTCGAGCGCCGCGCGGACGTTCGCCGACTCGGCGTCGAGCCCGGTGAGCCGGTCGGCCTGGCCGTGTCCGCGCAGGTGCCTGCCGGCCTCCACCGCGAACGCCGCGTAGTGCGCGCGGTGACGCGCACGGACGGCCTCCTCCTCCCCCTCCTCGCGGAGCCGTTCGAGCGCGTACGCCGCGACCGACTCCAGCAGCCGGTACCTGCCGTCGCTCTGCACGACGAGCGAGCGGTCCACCAGGTGCCCCAGCGAGCCCAGTACCTCCGTTCCGCCACAGACGTCTTCCGCCGCGGACAGGGTGCAACCCCCCGCGAAGACGGCGAGACGCCGCAGAACGGCGCGTTCGGCGGCAGGCAGCGGCTCCCAGCTCCAGTCGATCACCGCGCGGAGGGTGCGCTGCCGCGCGGGCGCGTCCCGGCGGCCGGTCGACAGCAGCGCGAACCGGTCGTCGAGCCGGTCGGCCAGCTCCGTCACCCGCATCGACCGGACCCGCGTCGCGGCCAGCTCCAGCGCCAGCGGCAGCCCGTCGAGCCGGTCGCAGACGGTGCCGATCGCGGCGTCGTCGGGGACGAACCCCGGCGCGGCGGCCGTCGCGCGCTCGACGAACAGCCGCCGCGCCGCGTCCCGGTCCAGCGGCGGCACCGGCCACAGCACCTCGCCCGCGACGTCCAGCGGCGCCCGGCTCGTCGCCAGCACCCGCACGCCGGGCGCGGCCCGCAGCAGCGGCGCGACGAGGCTAGCGACCGCTTCGAGCACGTGCTCGCAGTTGTCCAGGACGAGCAGCATCCGGCGGTCGCGCAGCGCGTCGGCGATCCGCTCGGCGACGGGCAGCGCGGCGACGTCGTCCCGCACCCCCAGCACCGCCGCGACGGCCGCCGCGACCCCGCCGCCGTCCCGCCCGCTCAGCTCCACGAGCCGCACCCCGTCCGCGACCCCGGCGGCGGACGCGAGCGCGAGCCGCGTCTTGCCGACGCCCCCGGGACCGGTCAAGGTCACGACGCGCGCGTCGTCCAGCAGCGCCGCGACCTCCGCGACCGCCGACTCCCGCCCGACCAGCGACGTGACCGGCGCGGGCAGGTTCCCGGCCGGACGCTCGGCCGCACCCAAGATCGCCTGATACAGCCCGGTGATCTCCGGCCCCGGATCGACGCCCAGCTCGTCGCGGAGCCGGACGCGCAGCCCCGCCAGGCTCTCCAGCGCCTCGCTCTGCCGCCCCGACCGGTACAGCGCCCGCACGTGCGCGGCCCGCAGGCCCTCGTGCAGCGGATGCGCGGCCGTCAGCGGCGCGAGATCGGCGGCGACGGCCGCGTGCTCGCCGCGCTCCAGGCGGACGGCGGCCAGCTCGACCGTCGCGGCGAGCCGCTGCTCCTCCCACCCCACGACGACGGGAACGGCGGACGGAACGTCGGGCAGGTCGGCCAACGCGTCGCCCCGCCAGAGCGCCAGTGCCTCGGTGAGCAGGTCGGCGCGGACGCCCGGGTCGGCCGCGCGGGCGGCGTCCGCGACGAGGTCCGCGAACCGCGCCGCGTCCAGTTCGCCCGGTTCCAGGACGAGCCGGTACCCGCCGCCCTCGCGCCGCACCCGGCCGGGCAGCGCGCGCCGCAGCCGCGACACCTTCACCTGGAGCGCCCCGGCCGGGTTCGCGGGCGGCGCCGCGCCCCACAGATCGTCGATCAGCGTGCCCGACGCGACGGGACGTCCCCCGGCCGCGAGCAGCGCCGCCAGCAGCACCCGCACCTTCGCCTCGGGGACGGCGACCGGCGCACCGTCGTCCGACCGGACCCGCAACGCCCCCAGCACCCCGAACCACACCACGTCAACGTAACGCCGACAGCGGACCGACGGCTTCCCGACAGCGCCCCCGCGCAGAGTGCGGACCACCGCGAACGAGAGGAAACACCACCATGAGCACCCCCGTCACCGTCCTCGGCCTCGGCCCGATGGGCCGCGCCCTCGCGGGCGCCTTCCTGGACGCCGGGCACCCCACGACCGTGTGGAACCGTACCCCCGGCAAGGACGCCGACCTCGTCGCCCGCGGCGCCACCGGTGCCGCGACGGCGGCCGAGGCCGTCGCGGCGAGCCCGCTCGTCGTGCTGTGCGTCCTGGACTACGCGGCGGGCACGGCCATCGCCGCGTCCGCCGCCGACGCGCTCAAGGGCCGGACGCTCGTCCACCTGACCGCCGACACCCCCGAGCGCGCCCGCACCATGGCCGCCTGGGCCGCCGACCACGGCATCGCCTACCTCGACGGCGCGATCATGTCTCCGACCGTGACGATCGGCGGCTCCGACGCGGTCGTCCTGTACAGCGGCCCCGAGGACGTCCACGCCGCGCACCGCGACACCCTCGCCGCCCTCGGCGGGACGCAGACGTTCCTCGGCACCGAGCCGGGCCGCGCCGCCGCACACGACCTCGCGCTGCTGGACGCGTGGTGGCTCAGCGTCGCCGCGTTCGCCCACGCCTTCGCGCTCGCCAAGGCCGAGGACATCCGCGGTCGCGACTTCGCCCCGTTCGCGCAGGGCATCACCGCGCTGCTGCCCGAGATCGTGACGTACTTCGGCGACGCCGCCGACAGCGGCTTCCACGACGGCGCGGACGCCACCCTCGGCTCCGCCGCCGCGAGCCTGGACCACATCCTGGAGACGTCGGCGTCCCACGGCCTGGACTCGTCCCTGCTGCGCGCCGCCAAGTCCGCCTTCGACCGCGCCGTCGCCGCCGGGCACGCCGACGAGGGCATCTCCCGGCTCATCCCCACGTACGCCACCGAACCGGAAGGAGCCTGACCCCGGCTCACTTCCCGATGAGGCTCCACGTGCCGTCGCCGGACGCGGTGAGCGCGGTCCAGTCGGTGGCGTCGAGCTTGAGGGCGGCGCGGAGGTAGGCGGCCACGGCGTCCGCGACGAGGGCGACGCGGGCGGGGTCCTCGTCGGTGGTCTCGGCGACGGCCTCGCCCGCGATGCCGCCCAGGGTGTGCTCGCCGTCGGCGATGGTGAGCAGGCTCTTGGGGGCCGGGGCGAGGTGGTAGGCGTCGGTCAGCCAGTCCGGACCCCGGGTCGAGAGCGGGGAATCGTCCTTTCCGCCCGCGACGACCAGGGCGGGGGCGGTCATGGTGGAGTAGTCCGGCCGGATGAACGGGAGGTGCTCGGCGGCGAACGGGGTGAGGGTGTCGCCCGTCCCGGCCACGGCGATCAGCGCGCCCGCCCGGACGGCGGGGTGCGAGAAGTCCTCGCCGGGCTTCCCGTCGGCGTCGAAGACGCGCGCGCCGAGGAGCGTGCCCGCCGTCTGGGCGCCCCAGGAGTGACCGGCGACCGCGACGCGGTCCCGGTCGGCGCGGTGCTCCAGGTCTCCCGCCTGGGCGAGGATGCCGCCGAGTCCGTCGAGGACCGCGTGCAGGTCGCTGATCCGGACGCGCCAGATCGTGCCGAAGCGCGGGTCCTCCCAGGCGATGCCGTTGCGGCGGGAGTCGAGGTGGGTGGGCTGCACGACGATGAATCCGGCGGCGGCCCACCGGTCCACCAGGGGTTCGTATCCGTCCATGGACCAGGCGTTGCCGTGGGAGAACACCAGGACGGGGAGGTTCCGGCCCGACACCGGGGCGGTGACCTTGACCTGGAGGTCGAGGTCGCGGCCGGGCGCGGGGACGGTGATGGGCTTGATCGCGACGATCTGCGAGGACATGGCGGACCTGTGCTCTCTTTCTCGTGGCGCCCTGCCATACTTTGGCGGAGCAGCGTTCCGCCAACTTAGCGGAACATCGTTCCGCGAACAAGGGGAGGGTCCGTGCCGGAGTCGGTGGGCGTGCGCAAAGCGCAGGCGCAACGCACCCGCGAGGCCGTGCTGGCGGCTGCGGCGGCGGTCTTCGTGGACCAGGGCGTCCAAGCCCCCATCCGCGACATCGCGGAACGCGCCGGGGTCGGCGTCGGGACGATCTACCGCAACTTCCCGACCCGGGCGGACCTCGTCACCGCCGTCTACCGGCACCAGATCGACACCTGCGCCGCCCTCGCGCCCCGCCTCCTGGCGGACTCGGACTGCCCGTTCACCGCCCTGACCGCCTGGGTCGACGCGTTCGTCGACTTCCTGGTGACCAAGCACGGCCTCGGCGCCGCCCTGGGCTCCGACGACCCCGGGCTCGAAAACCTGCACACCCTCATGCTCGACACCCTGGTCCCGGCCTGCGCGACCCTCCTCGACGCCTGCGCCGCCGCCGGCGAACTCGGCACCGACATCACCGCGTACCGGCTCCTGCGAGCCATCGGCAACCTGTGCATCACCGGCGGCGACTACGACCAGACCGGCGCCGAACACATGGTCACCATCCTCCTGACCGGCTGCCGCCCCCCGACCTGACGTCTCCCGCAGAGCC
This sequence comes from Actinomadura flavalba DSM 45200, assembly GCF_000374305.1. GTDB lineage: Bacteria > Actinomycetota > Actinomycetes > Streptosporangiales > Streptosporangiaceae > Spirillospora > Spirillospora flavalba. Next base: position 1,350,603 of record NZ_KB894093.1, read on the forward strand.
CCCCACAGCGCTGCGTGGTCAGAGGGCGGTGCGGGCTCGGGTCAGGAGGGTGCGGGCGGCGGGGCTGCGGGGGCCTTCGGCGGGCCAGGCCAGGACGAGGTCGCCGCGTAGCGTGCCGCCCGCGATCTCGACGGTGGTGAGTTCGTCGGCGTGGGCGGCGGCGAGGGAGGCCGGGACGAGGGCGGTGCCCAGGCCGCGCGCGGCGAGCTGCGCGAGGACGAGCGGGTCGGCGGCCTCAAGCGTGATGTCGGGCGTGAAACCGGCGCGGGCGCAGGCGTCCTCGACGACGGCGCGCAGCCCCGTCCCGGCCGGGAGCCCGGCGAGCTTGCGCCCGCGCAGCGCCGTGAGCGGGACGTCGCCCGCCGACGCGAGCGGATCGTCCGGCGCCACGACCGCCACCAGCCGTTCCTCAAGAATCACGTGGACGGCGACGCCGGGCGGCGGCGTCCCCCACACGCCGAGGACGGCCAGGTCGAGGTCGCCGTCGCGCAGCCCCGCGAGCAGCCGGTCGGTCCGCCCCTCCGACAGGGTGATCTCGACGTCCGGGTGGTCCCGGTGGAACCCGGCCAGGATGTCGGGCAGGAGCGCCGACGGCACCGACGTCACGACGCCCACCGCGACCCGCCCCCGCACGAGCCCGCGCAGGTCGTCCACGGCGGCGCGCGCGTCCTCGACCGCCGCGAGCGCCGCCCGCGCGTACGGCAGCACGGCCTCCCCGGCGGCGGTCGGCGTCACGCTCCGCCCCGACCGGTCGAGCAGCGTCTCCCCGAACTCCCGCTCCAGCCCCCGCACCTGCGCGCTCACCCCGGGCTGCGCCACATGCAGCCGCTCCGCCGCCCGCGTGAACGACCCCTCCTCCACCACGGCCACGAAGTACCGCAGTTGCCGCAACTCCATGCCGCAGCCCGCCTACTGCGCCATATCCACGAACCGGCTGTAATGCCCCTGAAAAGCCACGGTCACCGTCGCCGTGGGCCCATTACGATGCTTCGCCACGATCAAATCCGCCTCCCCGGCCCGCGGCGACTCCTTCTCGTACGCATCCTCCCGATGCAACAAGATCACCATGTCGGCATCCTGTTCGATCGATCCCGATTCGCGTAGGTCGGAGACCATGGGTTTCTTGTCGGTGCGTTGTTCGGGGCCTCGGTTGAGCTGGGAGAGGGCGATGACGGGGCAGCCGATCTCCTTGGCGAGGAGTTTCAGGGAGCGGGAGAACTCCGAGACCTCGACCTGGCGGGACTCGACGCGTTTGCCGGACGTCATGAGCTGGAGGTAGTCGATGATGACCAGGCGCAGGTCGTTCTGCTGTTTGAGGCGGCGGCACTTGGCGCGGATCTCCATCATCGACATGTTCGGGGAGTCGTCGATGAAGAGCGGCGCCTCGGCGACCTCGCTCATGCGGCGGGCGAGACGGGTCCAGTCCTCGTCCTGCATGGTGCCCGAGCGCATCGCGTGCAGCGCCACCCGCGCCTCGGCCGAGAGCAGGCGCATCGTGATCTCGTTGCGGCCCATCTCCAGGCTGAAGAACGCCGACGTCAGCCCGTGCTTGATCGACGCCGCCCGCGCGAAGTCCAGCGCGAGCGTCGAGTTGTGCGTCGGGACGCACGCCCGCCCGGCCAGGTACATGTGATCGGCGTTGTCCACCTGCACGCACCGCACCGGCACGCTCGGCACCGGGCGCACGGCGACGACCTCCCGCGCGCGCGCCGCCGCGCCGGCGCGGGACGTCAGCGCGGACGGGCGCGGCGGCTCGATCGTGTGGCGGACGCCCACCGCGAGCTGGTCGGCGAGCTGGTGCGTCGTCCAGACGGCCCGGTGCGGCGGCGGGACGTGGGATGTTTCCCGTGGAACCACGCGCGACGACGCGCCGACGAGCACCGCGGGACGGCGGGCGCGCTCGGGGACGCGGGCGACCGTGCGCCACTGGTGCCCGGCGTCGGCGACGATGACCTCACCGTCGGAGAACTCGACCGCGTAGCAGGGCCGTCCGCGCATGACCTCGGTCGCGGCGACGACGCGGGTCGGGCGGCCGTCGGCGCCGATGAGGTGGTCACCGGCCGCCACGTCGCCCATGGTCGTCCAACCCATAGGGGTGGGCAGCGGTGTGTCCAGTTCGAGCGCCTTGCCCATCGCGGGTCGTGCGGCGACCACCACCATCTGCCCGGCGTGCAGGCCGTTGGTGAGGGCGTCCAGGTCAGCGAAGCCGGTGGGGACGCCGGTCATCTGGCCGCCGCGCGAGCCGATGGCCTCGATCTCGTCGAGGGCGCCCGGCATGATCTCGCTGAGGGGGACGTAGTCCTCACCGGCGCGCTTCTCTGCGATGGCGAAGACCTCGGCCTGGGCGCGGTCGAGGACGTCGTCGGCGTCGGCGCCGTCGGCGGCGTAGCCCATCTGGACGATGCGGGTGCCGGTCTCGACGAGCTTGCGGAGCACCGAGCGCTCGCGGACGATCTTGGCGTAGTACCCGGCGTTCGCCGCCGTGGGCACCGAGGAGATCAGCGTGTGCAGGTAGGGCGCGCCGCCGACGCGGGTGATTTCGCCACGTTTGGTCAGCTCACCGGCGACCGTGACGGCGTCGGCGGGTTCGCCGCGGCCGTACAGGTCGAGGATGGCGTCGTAGAGGAGCTGGTGGGCGGGCCGGTAGAAGTCGGCGGTGCGCAGCTCCTCGACGACGGAGGCGATCGCGTCCTGCGAGAGCAGCATGCCGCCGATCACGCCCTGTTCGGCGTTGATGTCGTGCGGCGGGGTGCGCTCGAACTCCTGCTCGTGTGAGCCGAGGTCGGTCACGCTCATCGTGCACCCCCTTCACTCGGCGGCCGGGCACCCCCGTGCACCCGCCGCCGTTCCGTTCGTCCCACGTCTATCGCGAGCGTCTGACATTCTCCGAGCACCGGCCCGCCAGAGGCAAAGCCGCCTGTGGACGAGCCTGTGGACGACCTGTGCAGACACGCCCGGAATCCTGTGTACACACCTGTGGACAACCCTGGGGAAAACGCGTGTCGTTGCCCACACCCACCGCCCTGAGCTGCGGAAACTTCGTCCACCCCGTGTGTGTGGAAGAAAGTCCGCGGACGATCTTGACCGCGCACCGGTAACCGTCTTTTTGTGGACATCGCTTACGTGTTGGTAGCGTGCGAGCCACCATGCTCCCCCACCTGCGGCGACCCCGCCGCAACCCGCACGACCGGGAGATCCTCCGGCTCGCCGTCCCCGCCTTCGGCGCCCTGGTCGCCGAGCCGCTCTTCCTCCTCACCGACTCCGCGATCATCGGCCATCTCGGCACCGCGCCGCTCGGCGGACTCGGCGTCGCCGCGCAGCTCCTCAACACGCTCGTGTACCTGTGCGTGTTCCTCGCCTACGGCACCACCGCCGGCGTCGCCCGGCAGGTCGGCGCCGGGGACCTGCGCGCCGCCGTCAAGCAGGGCATCGACGGCATGTGGCTCGCCGCCGGGCTCGGCCTCGCGCTCATCGCGGTCGGCGTGCCGCTGACCGCGCCGCTGGTCGACCTGTTCGGCGCGTCCCCGACCGTCGCGCCCTACGCCGAGACGTACCTGCGCATCAGCCTGTTCGGCATCCCCGGCATGCTCGTCATCCTGGCCGGGACGGGCGTCCTGCGCGGCCTCCAGGACACCCGCACGCCACTGTACGTCGCCGTCGGCGGCTTCACCGTGAACCTGCTGCTCAACGTGCTGTTCGTGCTGGGGCTCGGCTGGGGCATCGCCGGGTCGGCGTGGGGCACGGTCATCGCGCAGACGGGCAGCGCGGCCGTCTACGTCGCGGTGGTGCTGCGCGCGGCGCGGCGGCACGGCGCGCCGGTGCGCCCGGACGGGCGCGGCGTGCGGACCGCCGCGACGGCGGCGGTGAGCCTGCTGCTGCGGACGGCGGCGCTGCGCGTCGTGCTCGTCGTCGGGACGTCGATCGCGGCCCGCATGGGCGACGCCGAGATCGCCGCCTACCAGGTCGGCTTCCTGGTGTGGACGCTGCTGGCGTTCGCGCTGGACGCCCTGGCCATCGCGGGCCAGGCCATCACCGGCCGCTACCTGGGCGCCGCCGACCGGGCGGGGGCGCGCGCGGCGACGCGCCGGATGATCGGGTGGGGCGTCGCGGGCGGCGTCGTGTTCGGCCTCGGCGTGCTGCTGGTGCGCCCGTTCCTGCCCGCCCTCTTCACGCAGGACCCGGCCGTCCGCGACCTGCTGCTGCTCTCGCTGGTGATCGTCGCGCTGATGCAGCCGATCGCGGGCGTGGTGTTCGTGCTGGACGGCATCCTCATCGGCGCCGGGGACGGCACGTACCTGGCGCGGACGACGGTGCTGGCGACGCTCGTCTTCCTCCCGGCGGCGCTGCTGGCCTACCGTACCGGCGCGGGGCTGGGCGGGCTGTGGCTCGCGATCGGCCTGTGGATGGCGGCGCGCCTGGTCACGCTCGGGCTGCGGGCGCGCGGCGACGCGTGGCTGGTCACGGGCGCCGTCCGCTGATCGCTCCCGCACGCGTTGCGCGGACCTCACCCGGAACACGCGCCACTCCCGCTACGATCCGAACATGTGTTCGACGCGTGGTGAGCACCTCGCCCGGCTGATGCACGCCATCGACGAACTGGCCGCCGACGGCGACGCCGGCCTGCCCCCGGAGGTCCTCCTGGAACGTATCGCGGCACTGTGGGCCCTGGTCGCGGCCGCCGATCCCGAGATCGCCCGCCGCCGCACCCGCTACACCGACCCGGGCCGCTAATCGAGCCGGAACGAGCGGTCGCGGCGCGGCCGCACGGGACGCTCCGGACGGCGGACCGGCGCCGCCGGAAGGCCCAGGCGCATCGCCACCTCCGCGCGCAGCTCCGGCAGGCGGGCGTAGAGCACGTCGCCGGGGCAGTCGGTGTTGCCGAGGTCGCGGTGGCCGACGATGGCCTTCACCGGGTCGAGGTCGTAGGTGAGGCACAGCCACGTGCAGGTGTCGACCAGGGACGTCCACAGCGAGGCCGGGACGTCGGCCCACATGTACGTGCCCTCGTTCTCGATGCCGATCGTGTGCTCGTTGTGCCCGAGCGCCTGCGCGCCCACGACGTGCCGTCCCGTCGCGATCGCGACGAGGCTGCCCTCGCGGCCCTCCATCACCTGACCGCCGCGGCCGATCGTGAGCTGCTGCCCGACATCGCTCCAGCCCCGGTCCTGCATGTGGAACCGCTGGATCGCACGGGACAGCTTGAACGCGTGGCCGAGCGAGAGGTCCTTGGAGTTGGTCGTGGCGGTGTGGTGGACGACGACGCGGTCCGGCGCGCGGTCCAGCACCTGCACCGGCGCGGTGGGCGGCACCGCCTCCCAGTCGAGCCGTGTGTAGACGCGGGGCCGCCGGACCTCCCGCTCCGGCTCGGGTTCCGGTTCCGCGGCGGCCGCCGGCGAGGCCAGCAGCGGCAGTCCGAGCGCCGCGGCGGCCCCCAGCATCATGCGCCGGGTCGGCGGCGCGCCGCCGTACCCGCCCGAATCTCCGGACACCGGCATCCTCCCGTCCGCGACGATCTCAGCACGGACGGTAGCGAGCGCGGCGCCGATCACCAAGGAACGCGGTGCACCGGGCGTTGCGGGCACGCGAAACGGCCGGGCCCCCGGTGTGGGGACCCGGCCGGAACGTGCGTGGATCAGCCCGAGACGACGTCGACGTCGACGGTCGCGCTGACCTCCGGGTGCAGCCGGACGCTGACCTGGTGCGTGCCGACCGTCTTGATCGGGTTGCCGATCTCGATGCGGCGCTTGTCCAGGTCGGGGCCGTCGGCGGCCTTGACCGCGTCGGCGATGTCGGACGCGGTGACCGCGCCGAACAGGCGGCCGTTGGAACCCGTGCGGGTCCGCAGCGTCACCTTGATCGCCTTGAGCTGCCCGGCGACCTCCTTGGCGTGCTCGACGGTCGCGATCTCGCGGGCCGAACGCGCCTTCTTGATGGAGGCGATCTGGGACTCCGCGCCGCGGGTCCACTTGATCGCGAATCCGCGCGGGACGAGGTAGTTACGGCCGTAGCCGTCCTTGACCTCGATCACGTCGCCGGGCTCGCCGAGCCCGGACACCTGCTGAGTCAGGATGAGCTTCATGTCGCGTGAATCCCTTCTCAGCGCGCGGTGCTGGTGTACGGCAGCAGCGCCATCTCACGGGCGTTCTTGATCGCCGTGGCGACGTCACGCTGGTGCTGCGTGCAGTTACCGGTCACCCGGCGGGCACGGATCTTGCCGCGGTCGGAGATGAACTTCCGCAGCAGGTTCGTGTCCTTGTAGTCGACGTAGGAGATCTTCTCCTGGCAGAAGATGCAGACCTTCTTCTTCGGCTTGCGAGGAGGAGGCTTCGCCATCGTGGTGCTCCCTTGTAAGAGCCCCGCTCACGCGGGAATGGGCTGTATTCATTGTCGCGGCCTTCGCCGCGACGGGTTCGGGGCCTTTGTAGCGTGCGGCTTCCCTCGTCGCTCGGTCGCCAGGGCGACCTTCGCTCCTCAGTCCAGCCGCACGCGGCCCCGAACTTCACGGGGTTCGCGCGTGCGAACGGTTTTTTATCGAGGACCTGCGGGTGGTTAGAAGGGGGGGTCGTCGGAGTAGCCTCCGCCGCCGCCACCGCCTCCGCCGCCGGTGGCCCAGGGGTCGTCGGCCGGGGCGCCGCCGCCGCGGGAGCCGCCCTGCTGGCCGCCGCCGAAGCCGCCGCCACCCTGACCGCCACCGCCGTAGCCGCCGTCCTGGCCGCCGCCGCCGAAGCCGCCGTCCTGGCCGCCGCCGCCGAAGCCGCCGCCGCCCTGACCGCCGCCCTGGCCGCCACCGAAACCGCCGCCGCCTCCGCCGCCGAAGCCGCCGCCGCCACCCTGGCGCTGGGTCTTGTTGACCTTCGCCGTGGCGTTGCGCAGCGACGGGCCGACCTCGTCGACCTCGACCTCGAAGACGGTGCGCTTCTCACCCTCGCGGGTCTCGTAGGAGCGCTGCTTGAGCCGCCCCTGCACGATGACGCGCATACCCCGCGTGAGGGACTCGGCGACGTTCTCGGCCGCCTGCCGCCACACGTTGCAGGTGAGGAACAGCGACTCGCCGTCCTTCCACTCGTTCGACTGCTTGTCGAAGAACCTCGGGGTCGAGGCGATGCGGAAGGAGGCGACCGCCTGGCCGCTCGGGGTGAAGCGCAGATTCGGGTCCTCGACGAGGTTCCCGACGATCGTGATGGCGGTGTCGCCTGCTGCCATGGGACTTCGCTCCGGCTGGTGTGAGGAACTGAGCCGGGGCTCAGTGGACCTCGGGGCGGATGACCTTCGTACGGAGGATCGACTCGCTCAGGTTGAGCTGACGGTCGAGCTCCTTGACCGTGGCAGGCTCAGCCGACAGGTCGACCACCGCGTAGATGCCTTCGGACTTCTTCTGGATGTCGTACGCCAGCCGGCGACGACCCCAGATGTCGACCTTCTCGACGCTGCCGCCGTCGGTCGTGACGACCTTCAGGAACGGGTCGAGGGCGGCCTGAGCGGTGCGCTCGTCGATGGCCGGGTCGAGGATGGTCATGAGTTCGTAACGACGCATGCTGTGTCCCTACCTCCTCTGGACTGGTGCGGTCACGGTCTCTCCGTGACAGGAGGGCTCTTGCGTCCGTCGCGGCGGGTCGCCGCCCAGGTGGGCGCGCCGACCGCGAGACCGGTACAGGCTACCAACAGTCCGCGACGTGCGGAGCCCGCTCGCGAACGTCCTCCGCACGAGGTCACGGCGTGCGGGCGCGCGCGCCGGACGACGGCTGGTGCCGCGCCGGGCCACGGGTGCCGCGCGTGCAGCGGCGGCGCTCCAGCTCGGCCATGATGTCGGCCATCCTGGCGCGCATGCGGGCGGTCTGGGTCGTCAGTTCGGACAGCTCCTCCACGAGGGCCGCGTCGTCTTCCTGTACGAACCCGGCGTCGTTCGTCATCGCGAGTTCACCCTTCCCTGCCTGTGCCCGGCCGCCCTCCGACGGCACGCCATCGAATCCATGTTCGACCGTACCGTCTCCCGCCGACATTTCCCGGCCCCGGCGTTCCGGTGCCGTTGTCGGTACCGGCGGATAGTCTCGTCGGCATGCGCATCGGAGCCCACGTCGACCAGGAGAACCCGCTCGCCAGTGCCCGCGAGCGCGGCGCCGACGTCGTCCAGTTCTTCCTCGGCGACCCGCAGGGCTGGAAGAAGCCCGTGCCGCCGCAGGGCGTCGAAGGCGTCGCCGCTGCGGGCGTCGACGTCTACGTGCACGCGCCGTACGTCATCAACGTGGCGACGTCCAACAACCGCATCCGCATCCCGAGCCGCAAGCTGCTCCAGCAGCAGCTCGACGCCGCCGCCGCCATCGGCGCGAAGGCGCTCATCGTGCACGGCGGGCACGTCCTCAAGGACGACGACCCCGAGAACGGCTACGAGAACTGGCGCAAGGTCTTCGAGCGACTGGAGACCCCGATCCCGATCTACATCGAGAACACGGCGGGCGGCGGCAACGCCATGGCCCGCAAGTTCGACCGGATCGCCCGGCTCTGGGAGGTCCTGTCCGGCGTGACCGACCTGGAGTCCAAGGTCGGCTTCTGTCTCGACACCTGCCACGCGCACGCGGCGGGGGAAGAGCTGATCGACGCCGTCGACCGCATCAAGGCGATCACCGGCCGGATCGACCTCGTCCACTGCAACGACAGCCGCGACGCCTTCGGGTCGGGCGCCGACCGGCACGCCAACCTCGGTCAGGGCGAGATCGGCACCGAACTCATCCTCGGCGTGGTGCGCGCGGCGGGGGCTCCCGTCATCGTGGAGACGCCCGGCGCGGGCCAGGCCGACGACATCGCCCTGCTCCGGAGCAACCTGGCCTGACGTGGCCGTTTCTCATCATTCGGACATGGGGAACCGTAACGTCGGAGTCGGCATCTAACATCGCGACGGACCAGCGTGACGACAAACCCCTCCACGCCTTGTCACACTGGCCACCGAGATCCGACCCCCCAGCGCACGTGTCCGGCCAGTAGGCGGCGGCGGGCGCGCGAACGATCGGGAAGCCCATGTCCAACCCGTACGACCCCTACGGCCAGCAGCAGTACGACCCCTACGGCCAGCAGGGCTACGGCCAGCCGGCCCCGGTGCAGCACCACTACTACGGCGGCGGCGGTCCGCCGGTCGTGGCCCGCAACAACGGCATGGCGGTCACGTCGCTGGTGCTCGGCATCGCCAGCTTCCTGTGCTTCGGCTTCCTGATCATCCCGCAGGCGCTCGCGGTCATCTTCGGGCACGTCGCGCTCGGCCAGATCAAGCGCACGCGCGAGGCCGGCAGCGGCATGGCCGTCGCGGGCCTCATCCTCGGCTACCTGTGCCTGGTCGGCTGGATTCTGTACTTCTGCCTGCTGTTCGTCGGCGTCGTCGCGGGCTTCGGCGGCGCGTCCTCCAGCACCTACTGATCCGCGCGCCCGGCTCTAGGCCGGGTTCTCGGCCAGGGTCTCCGATGTTCCACGTGGAACATCGGGGGCCTTCGTCTTGCGGGCACGCAGGGCCGACAGGGAGAACCGGTCGGGGGCGCCGTCCAGGACGCCGCCCGCCGGATCGTCGTCGCCGTCACGGCGGACGAGGTCCAGGGACGGGCGCAGGATGTCCACGACGACGAGGATCGCCATGGCGAGCACCGTCAGGAACCGCGCGAACAGGGCGAGGTAGTAGACGTCGTCGGAGATGCCGCCCGGCGGGGCCTCCAGCGACAGGACCGCCGAGACCGTCGCGCCCAGGTCGCTCGGCTCGTCCTCGACCTTCACCGACAGCAGGTACCACCAGATGCCGAAGAAGTAGATGATCTCGCCGATCTGCCAGACGACGAACGCGGGCAGCTTCGGCCGGGCCAGCACGGCGAGCGGCAGTAGCCAGAGCGCGAACTGCGGCGACCACACCTTGTTCGACAGCATGAACGCGACGACGACGAGGAACAGGAGCTGCGCCAGCCGGGGACGGCGCGGCGCCGCCCACGCCAGGACGGCGATGCCCCCGGCGAGCAGCACGAACGTGCCGGTGCCGAGCAGGTTGAGGTGCTCGTCGGCCGACTCCAGGCCGTGATCCTGGAGGTAGAAGAAGATCGAGCCCCAGTCGATGCCGCGGTTCTGGCTGAAGCGGTAGAACTGGACCCAGCCGTCCCAGGCGAAGATCATGATGGGCAGGTTCACGGCGAGCCACGCGACGACCGTTCCGGTGAACAGGCGCCCGAACGCGCGCCACTGCCCGGACCGCGCGCACAGCAGGAACAGCGGGCCGAGGAACAGCAGCGGATAGAACTTGGCGGCGATGGCGAGGCCCAGCAGCGCGCCCGCGAGCGCCGGGCGGCGCTTGGACCAGGCCAGGACGGCCAGCGCCGACAGCGCGACGGCGAGCAGGTCCCAGTTGATGTAGGCGCTGAGCAGCAGCGCGGGGGACAGCGCGATCATCAGGCCCACGCGCAGTGACCGGCGGCCCGCGACGTACGCGGTGGCCAGGACGGCGACGATCGCCAGCAGCGCCAGCAGCACGGCGGTGATGTTGAAGAACACCATGCCCTGGCCGTCCTTGCCGAACGGCTGGGACAGCCACGTCACGACCTGCATGAAGAAGCCGCTGACGACCGGGTACTCGATGTAGCGGATGTCGTCGCCGGGGAAGCTGTCGAAGTACGCGAGTTTGCCGTCGGCGAAGCCGCGCCCGTAGAACAGCGGGTAGACGTCGGTGTAGCAGGCGTACGTCGTCGTCTTGACGAAGTCGAAGCCGTTGCGGGCGCACGGCTGCTTCTGCACCCAGCCGAGCAGGCAGACCAGGGCCGTCACCCCGGTCAGGACCGGGACGAGACGGACGAACCGGCTGGGCGGGGGCCGTTCGGTGTCGGCCGTGGGCGGAGTGCTGGAGGGCGACGGCATAGGGAGCAGACTAGGGGCCCGATCTTGCCCCTGACACGCCCGTGCCCCGGTTTCCATCCTGGACCGGGGCACGGAGCACGCTATTTAGCTAATTCGTACAAACCGCCCGCTCTCACTCGCCTTCGCGGCGCTGGGAGCAGCCGGGACGATCCGGATCGTCCTCGCACCACGGCGGCTCGGCCGGCTGCGTGGGCTGCGGCGTCGTCGGCGTGCAGCCCTCCGGGTAGCCGGGCCGGACGCACGGCGTCGGCTGCGCGGTCGGCGTGCCGCTCGGCCGCGGGGACGGCGAGTCCGACGGCCGCGGCTTGCACGGCTCGTCCTCGCTGCTCTCCTGACCCGGACGGCACATCGGCGTCCGCTCGGGCCTGGGCGTCGCGGTCCGCGTCGGGCGCGGCTTCGGCGCGGCCCACGTGGCGATCTTGCCGACGTTGCCCGGGGTGGGCAGCGGCAGGATCTCCTCGTCCTCGTGCGCCTTGAGCATGAACTGCTTGAAGGCGTCGGCCGGGACGGTGCCACCGTAGATCTGGTTGTAGCCGCCGACGCCCGTGAGCGATTCGAGCCCGCCCTTCTTGTTCTGCCGCCACATGGCGACCGACGTGGCGTACTGCGGCGTGTAGCCGACGAACCAGGCGGCGCGGTTCCGGTCGGTCGTACCCGTCTTACCGGCGACGGGACGGCTGCCGAGGTTCGCGCCCCGGCCGGTGCCCGAGGTGACCACCGCGCGCATCGCCTTGGTCGCGTCGCCCGCGACGGCGGGCGAGAAGACCTCCTGCTCCTTGTACGGCAGCCGCTTGGCGACCTTGCCGTCCGCATCGGTGATCTTGCTGATGACGTGGGCCTTGATGTGCTTGCCCTCGTTGGCGAACGTCGAGTACACGGACGCCATGTTCTTCGCGCTGACGCCCGCGGTGCCGAGCGGCAGCGCGGTGATCTCCGGCGACAGGCCCGGGGTGTCCGCCGGGACGCCCATGTCCTTGGCCATCTTGACGACCTTCTCCAGCCCGACCTTCTGCCCGAGGTCCACGTACGCCGTGTTGATCGACATCTGCGTCATCTGGAGGAGGTTGTAGACGCCGTTCTCGTGCCGGGCGTCGTTGGTGCCGGTCCAGTTGCCGATCGTGCGCTTGTAGGCGCCGTTCAGCGTCGTGTTGAGGCTGACGCCCTGGTCGAGCGCCGTCGCCAGCACGATCGGCTTGAACGACGAACCCGGCTGCGGCGCGCCGTGGAAGCTGTCGTCGAACTGCTGCTTCTCGTACCCCGGACCGCCGTAGGCGGCGACGACGCCACCGGTCTTAGGGTCGACCGACGCCATGCCGAAACGGACGTCCTTACCGAGGTTCTTCTGCCGCTTGAGCTGGGAGATCAGCTCGTGCATGTAGTTCTGGAGCTTCGGGTCGAAGGTCGTGGTGATCCGCATGCCCTGGGACATCGCCTGCTCGTCGATGCCCAGGTCCTTCAGTTCGTCGAGGACCCGTTCCTTCAGGTAGCCGGTCTGCGGTGATTCGCGGACGTCGCTCCATTTGCGGGCGGTCGGGGGGAACTTCTGCTTCGCGCGCGTGGCGGAGTCGAGCCAGCCTTCGGTGACCATGCCGTCGAGGACGTAGTTCCAGCGGCTGACCAGCGCCTTCTTGGCGGGCAGGTCGTCGTCGCCCTGGGTGACGAAGTAGCTCGGGCGCTGGATCATCGCGGCGAGCATGGCGCCCTCGGCGACCGAGAGCTTGCTGACGTCCTTCTTGAAGTACGCGCGCGAGGCCGCCTGGATGCCGTACGCCTGGCGGCCGAACGCGATCGTGTTCAGGTAGCGCTTGAGGATCTCGTCCTTGTCCAGCTCGCTGTCGACGCGGACCGAGATCAGGATCTCTTTGAACTTGCGGCTGAGGCTGCGTTCCTGGCTGAGGCCCGCGTAGTAGTTCCGGGCGAACTGCTGGGTGATCGTCGAGCCGCCCTGGACCTCGCCGCCGGCGGCGGAACGGAACATCGCCTTGGCGATGCCGACCGGGGAGACGCCGCCGTCGGTGTAGAAGGTGCGGTCCTCGGCGGCGAGCACGGCGTCGCGGACGTGCTTGGGAATCTGCTTGAACTCGACGTCCTCGCGCTTGGTGCCGAGGCGGGCCAGGACGGTCTTGCCGTCCCGGTAGTAGATCACCGTCTCCTGCGCGGTGGCGGACGCCTGCGTGCCGGACGGGACGGGGGTGGACGCGTACGCGACGCCGACCAGCGTGCAGACCGCCAGCAGCAGCACCGCCGCCGCGATGGCGACGATCTTCCAGGACGGGACGTACCGGCGCCAGCCGGTCTTCTCGGGGTCCGTCTCGTTGCGGCGGCCCTTGGGCGCGCGCTCGGCGTCGCCCCAGAAGTCGTCGCCGGGCTTGTTCGGGCCATCCGGGCCGTTCGGGCCACCGGGACCGTTGGGACGGCGCGGACCACCGGGGCCACCGGGTCCGCCGCCGGTGGGACGGCCCGGGCCGTTCGGGCCGCCGGGCGGACGGCCGGGGCCGCCGTTCGGCGGGGGCATCGGTACGGGTGCGGCCGGTCCGGGGCCGCCCTGCCTGCGCGGCGGCGGTCCGCCCGCGCGCCGGGGCGGGGGTCCACCGGCGCGGCGGCGGCCGGGCGCGGTGCCCCGCGAGCCGCCACCGCCCCGCTGCGCGGGACGTCCGCCACCCTGCGGAGTCCGGCCGGGCTGCGGTGAGGCACCGGGCGCGCCCGGACGGGCCGGACGACCGGGACCGCCCGCGTCCGGACGACGAGGGCCCCGTCCGCGGGGGTCTCCGTTCTCCGGTCCGAAATGGCTTCCGTTACTCACGCGACCTCATCACCTGGGGTACGGCCGTACAGCGTCCGAGGGTACTGCCCGCCCTGCGGCGCGGGGGTCCAAGCCCGGGAGACGGGGTGACCCGGCGGCCGCGCGCGGGGATGCGGACCGTCCGGTGGTGGCCGGTTCCGGGCCGCCGAATCGGCTACCCGGCCGTAGGAACGTTCCGTTTTGCTCGCTGTTACCCACTTTGACACACCTAGTCGGACATACGGCTTTTCTTGCGTTTGCCGAGGTTCCGCGTCCGGGGAGCACGTCCCCCGGACGCGGACCCGGCTAGTCGGGCGGGAACCCGTCGAACGGCAACCGGGTCTCGAACTGGCCCAGGTTCGGCAGCATCTGCCCGTCCGGGCGGTTCGGTCGGTTCGGCCGGGTCCGGCACTGCCCGTTCTCCGGGTGCATCATGCACCACCAGCGCGGCGGCGGGTTGGACGGCGGCTTGTTGGGGTTGCAGTCCCCGGTCGCCACCGGCGACGGGCACGGCGGCTTGTCGCCGCGCGGCGGGTCGTCGCCGTCGTCGCGGCAGCGCGGGTGCAGCTCGGCGAGACGGCCCTGGCACCACGACGGGCGGTCGTCGTCGTCGCCCTTCTCACGCTTGGGCGGCGTCCACTTCTTCGCCCACGACTGCGGCTCACCGACGTTGGCCGCCGGGGGGAACTGCTCGACCGGCATGCCCCGCGTCGCCTCGCGCATGTAGGCGTTCCACATCTTGGCGGGGACCGAGCCGCCGACCACCTCGGCGCCGTTGACGATCAGCGTCTTGCGCTTGTCGTTGTACATCGTCACGGCCGTGGAGACCTGCGGCGTGTAGCCGACGAACCACGTCGCGACGTTGTTGTCCGTCGTACCGGTCTTGCCCGCGACGGGCCGGTCGGGCAGCGCCGCGCCGGGGGCGGTGCCGCCCGGCTTGACGACGCCCTGGAGCGCGGCGGTCACGTCGGCGGTGACGCCCTGGGAGAAGGCGCCCTCGACCTTCTTCCACTTGAGGCGCTTGATCCGCTTGCCGTCCTTGTTCTTCACGTCGCGGACGACATGCGGCTGGTGGTAGGTGCCGCCGTTGGCGAACGTCGCGTATCCGGCCGCCTGCTCGATGGGACGCAGGTCGTTGATGCCGAGCGCCAGGCCGACCTGGTTGCGGTACGGCTTCACCATGTCCGGGTGGATGCCCGCCTTGACGGCGGCGTCCGCGACCGAACCGATCTTCGTCTTCAGGGCGAGCTGGACGAACCCGGTGTTGCTCGACTCCTTGGTCGCCTGGAGCAGGTCGATGCCGCCCTTGGCCGAGTGGCTGTTCGGCAGGCCCTTGGCGATGCCCTGCCCCTTCGGCACGACGTCGCCCTCGTAGTTGAACTCGACGCCCGACCGGCCGTCCACCAGGCTCTTGAGGCTGTAGCCCTTGGTCAGCGCGGCGGCCAGCACGTACGGCTTCATCGCCGAACCGGCCTGCGCGGACCCCTGCCAGATGTTGTTGAACGTCTGGTCGAGGTAGTTGGGGCCGCCGTAGATGGCCTGGACCTCGCCGTTCTTGGTGTTCACCGACACCAGGCCGACGCGGACCCGCTTCTTGGCCAGCCGCTTGGGCGACTCACCGATGTTGCCCTCGACCGCCCGCTTGGCCGACGCCATCTTGCCGTAGTCGAAGGTCGTGTAGATCTTCAGACCCTGGTCGATGATCGACTTCTCGGTGATCTTCTGGTCGCGCTCCAGCTCCAGCAGCGCGCGCTTGATCATGTAGCCGCGCTGGCCGCCGTAGACGGCCGGGGCGTCCTTGGACACGGTCTTCGGCAGCTTCTTGCCGAACTTGTCGAAGTCCTGCTGGTTCAGGA
Source organism: Actinomadura flavalba DSM 45200 (assembly GCF_000374305.1). GTDB lineage: Bacteria > Actinomycetota > Actinomycetes > Streptosporangiales > Streptosporangiaceae > Spirillospora > Spirillospora flavalba. Next base: position 1,366,116 of record NZ_KB894093.1, read on the forward strand.
CGCCCTGGATGCGCATGCCGTCCAGCACGTAGCGGTACCGGGCCTCGGTCATCTCCCGGTAGCCCTTGTTCTCGCTGCGCGGGTCGTACTTGCCGGGCTGGTTGATGACGGCCGCGAGCAGCGCGCCCTCGTCGGCGGTCAGCTTGCTGACGTCCTTGCCGAAGAACGACTTGGACGCCGCCTGGATGCCGTAGGAGTTGCGCCCGAAGTAGATGGTGTTGAGGTACAGCTCAAGGACCTTGTCCTTGCTGCCCAGCTCCTCTTCGAGCTTCACCGAGATGAAGAGCTCCTTGAACTTGCGCTTCATCGTCTTGTCGGTCGTCAGGTAGTAGTTCTTCGCGAGCTGCTGGGTGATCGTCGAGCCGCCCTGCACCTCGCCGCCGGTGACGTTGGCCCACACGGCGCGGCTGAGGCCCTTGGCGGAGAAGCCGCTGTCGGTGCGGAAGCTGCGGTTCTCGGCCGCGATGACCGCTTCCTGCACGTGCTTGGGCACACGGTCGAGCGGGACGATCTCACGGTTCGTACCGAGACGCCCGATCTCGCGCTTGCCGTCGGCGTAGTAGAAGATCGCGGACGTCTTGGTGGCGTCGGCGTTGGCGGTGGTCGGGACGGGCGTCTTCGCGTACGCGACCCAGACGCCCGTGATGACGGTCACGACGCCGAGGAACGCGACGCCGGCGACGAGCTTCCACGACGGCAGGAACCGGCGCCAGCCGGTCGGACGGGACTGGAGCGCGGCGAGGAGACCCGACCTGCCGCGCGGACCGTCCGGTCCACCGGGGCCTCCGGGACCACTTCCGCCCGGCCCGCCGGGCCCGCCGGGACCACCCGGGCCGCCCGGACCACCCGGGCCGCCCGGCTTGCCGGGGCCGCCGGGGAAACCCGGTCCGCCGGGGCCGTTCGGCGCCCCGGGGCCGCCCTGGCGGTGCAGCGCGGGCGGACGCATCGGTCCTCCGGGCGGGCCACCGGGCGCATTCGAACCGCCCGCGCCGGGGCCGGGACGCCCGGGACCACCGGGAGCACCCGGACCACCGGGAGCACTCGGACCGCCGGGAGCACCTGGACCACCCGGACCGCCGGGACCACCCGGGCCGCCGGGCACGCCCGGGGGCGGGCCGACCGGAGGCGGGGCACCGTACGCACCACTCGTCCGCGCACCGCCGGGCGGCGGCGCGCCTGGTCCCGGCTCGGACGCTGCGGGACCGGGGCGGGGGCTCTGTCCGCCCGGCCGCGGCGACCCGGGTTCCGGTCGGGGCTGGCTTGGATAACTCACGCGACCTCGATCAACAGGGGACAACGGGTGGTGCGTCGACCGGAAGGGTACTGCGCGGGCCATTGCGGGGGAGACGGGTGTGGCGCGAGGGGAACAGCGGGTACCGGCGTGCGCACCGAGCGTCCGGTATCGCCCCGATCGTCGGTGATCGGAAGTCGGCTCCGAGACGGGAGACGAGCGGTACCGGCCGATGGTTCCAGGCGCAACTTTGACACACTTCGACCCGGAAGATCCCGGATTCCTGGTATTCACGAGCCCGCCGCACACCCGAGGGACGCCGGTCACACTGTGGGCGACTTGCGGTGAAGCACGACGCTACGTATCTTTCAGATGTATCGAGCCGATACATTGACTCGATACATCGGAACGCGACATCGGCACTTGCGGGAGCGGGCGACATGGCAGGCAAGAAGGGTGCGGGGGTCCTCGAACTCGCCGTCCTCGGACTGCTCCACGAAGCCCCCATGCACGGGTACGAGCTGCGCAAGCGGCTCAACACGCTGCTCGGGATGTTCCGCGCCTTCTCCTACGGGTCGCTGTACCCGTGCCTCAAGCAGCTCCTCGCCAAAGGGCTGATCATGGAGGACCGTCCCGAGGAGGGGACCGCGGCGCTCGCGTTGCAGAGCCGGCGTTCCAAGATCGTCTACAAGCTCACGGCCGAGGGCAAGGAGCGTCTCCAGGAGCTCCTCACCGAGGCCGGGCCGGCGGCATGGGAGGACGAGGGGTTCGGCGTACGGTTCGCCTTCTTCTCGCACACCCGCGCCGACGTCCGGCTCCGCATCCTCGAAGGCCGGCGCAGCCGGCTGGAGGAGCGGATGGAGCGGCTGCGCGCCGCCCTGGCGCGCACCCGTGAGCGGGTCGACCAGTACACCCTTGAGCTCCAGAACCACGGGCTCGAATCCGTCGAACGCGAGGTCCGGTGGCTCAACGAGCTGATCGGGCGCGAGCGGGCGGAGCAGGAACTAGCCAGCAGAACATCGGATGACAAGCCTCGGGAGATGGACCGCTGACCGCGGCCTCCCCTCGGAACGCGGACGCACCACGCGCCGCGCATGCCGAAACGGCGCAACCTAAGCAGAGAAGGAGCAACCGGATGGGTTCGGTGCGCGTAGCCATCGTGGGTGTGGGGAACTGCGCCTCGTCGCTCGTCCAGGGTGTCGAGTTCTACAAGGACGCGGCCCCGGAGACCAGGGTCCCCGGCCTGATGCACGTGCAGTTCGGCGAGTACCACGTCGGTGACGTGGAGTTCGTCGCGGCCTTCGACGTGGACGCCAAGAAGGTCGGCATGGACCTCTCCGAGGCCATCCACGCGAGCGAGAACAACACGATCAAGTTCGCGGACGTCCCCCCGTCCGGCGTGATCGTGCAGCGCGGCCAGACCCTCGACGGCCTCGGTGAGTACTACCTCGACATGGTCGAGGAGTCCGACGCCGCCCCGGTCGACGTCGTGCAGGCGCTCAAGGACGCCGAGGTCGACGTCCTCGTGTCGTACCTGCCGGTGGGCTCGGAGGAGGCCGACCGCTTCTACGCGCAGTGCGCCCTCGACGCCAAGGTCGCGTTCGTCAACGCCCTGCCGGTGTTCATCGCCTCCGACCCCGAGTGGGCCCAGAAGTTCGTCGACGCGGGCGTCCCGATCGTCGGTGACGACATCAAGTCGCAGGTGGGCGCCACCATCACCCACCGCGTCATGGCCAAGCTCTTCGAGGACCGCGGGGTCGAGCTGCTGCGCACGTACCAGCTCAACTTCGGCGGCAACATGGACTTCATGAACATGCTGGAGCGCAAGCGCCTCCAGTCCAAGAAGATCTCCAAGACGCAGTCGGTCACGTCGCAGATCCCGCACGAGATGGCCAAGGCCGACGTGCACATCGGCCCGTCCGACCACGTGCCGTGGCTCGACGACCGCAAGTGGGCCTACGTCCGCCTGGAGGGCAAGTCCTTCGGTGACACCCCGCTGAACCTGGAGTACAAGCTGGAGGTCTGGGACTCCCCCAACTCCGCCGGCGTCATCATCGACGCGGTCCGCGCCGCCAAGATCGCCAAGGACCGCGGCATCGGCGGCCCGATCCTGTCGGCCAGCTCCTACTTCATGAAGTCCCCGCCGGAGCAGTACAACGACGACCAGGCCCGCGAGGCCGTCGAAGCGTTCATCCGCGGCGACATCGAGCGGTAACGGCTCGGCCGACCCGCCGACGCCGTGCATGGCGGACCCCCGGTGCCTTCCCCTCTGAACAGGCACCGGGGGTCGTCTTGTTGGGGGGACAAGGACGCACGCGGAAGGTGCGCCCGTGTCCCCCGGTCATACCTCGTCTCCGTTGCTTCCCCGGTACAACCGCATGACCTCCGCGCGGTCGAACCGCAGATGCCCGGACGGGGTGGACCCGGCCGTCAGGAAGCCCCTGCGGGTCCAGCGCACCACCGTGTAGGGGGTGACGCCGAACAACCGCGCGACCTCTTTCGTCTTCATCATCTGCATGGGCTCGCCGTTCACGTCGCTTTCTCCTTGTCGTCGGTGGCTTCCCGCGTCGTCATGTGGCCGGGATCTTGAGCCCTGCCCAAACGGCCTTCCCCTTTCCGTCGCGGCGGGCGTAGGCGCCCCAGAACCCGCCGGTGATCTGATCGACGATGAACAGTCCGCGCCCCGATTCAGCGATGTGGTCCGGCTCTTGCCGGTCGGGCATGACATCGCGCGCGTCGTCCCACACCTCGATCCACACACCGCAGGCGTCATCGGGCGGGAGCCGCACGGCGCAGAGCTGAACGAAGATTCCCGGACCGGCCGCATAGCGCAGCGCGTTCGTCGCCAGTTCGCTGACGATGATCAGCACCGAGTCGATGACGTCAGACATGAGCCCCTGATCGGCGGCCCACTTCTCCGCGTCGCAACGCACATCCGCGATCTTGTGGGGATCGTTGTGCAGAAGTCTCATGATCCCCGGACCGGTTCTGTTCGGACTGGTCACCGTCCTGATCATCGCCGTACCTCCGTGCCTGACCGCTCCCGCGCTCGCTGAGTGGTGATTGGCTGTTTCGAGTCCCAAAGTGGCATGGCTGGCTGTAACGTTCACCACACAACGAGCGACGCTCACACGGGGTGTACGTCGTTAGACGCGGTTGGACGCACAGGAGGTGATCTTGATGGCGCGTGAGCGCAAGCCAGGACACGTGCGGTTCGGAGCGGTCGTGCGGGACTTTCGGGAACGGTCCTCGTATTCAGGCTCAGGGGTCGCGCTGTCGCGTACGCTCAACAGGTCGCGCGGTTGGTTGAGCGGACTCGAACTCGGTGGGTTCAAGTGCTTCTTCGAGGACGCCGTGAAGTTGGACGGGTTGCTGAACGCCAACGGTGAGATCATCAGGGCGTGGAACCGCTTCGTCTCAGAGTCGTCGTTCCCCGTTTTTTACGGCCAGTACCCCGAACTAGAGGGCACCGCCGAAAGCGTCAGCTCCTACGAATGGCGTCTGGTTCCCGGATTGTTGCAGACGGACGCCTATGCGAGCGTTATCCTCGGCGGCGACCAGCGGAAGCTTGCCAGCCGGAAGGCGCGACAGAGCATCCTCTTCCGGCCGAACCCGCCGCTTCTGCACGCTGTCATAGATGAAAGCGTGCTGAACCGCGAGATCGGCTCACCGGCGGTGATGGAAGAGCAGTGCGGCTTCCTGCTCGACATGTCACACCGGCCCCGCGTCATTCTCCAGGTCTCCCGTTGCGGGTGGTATCCGGGCGCAAAAGTGAGCTTTGCCATCGCCACGCAAGCAGACCGTTCGGAGATGCTCTTCGAAGAAGAGCTGATCGGCGGATCAACCTACGTCGACGAGGCCAGGATCAACCAGGCACACGGGGTCTTCGCTACACTCCACTCCGAAGCGCTGAACGTGGCGGACTCCCGTGCGTTCGTTGAAGAAAGGCGGAAGCTGTGGATTCCTTGAATGAACTGTCGTGGAAGAAGTCGAAGCGCAGCAGCGAAGAAGGCGACAACTGCGTCGAGGTCGCCAACGTCCCTGGCACGGTCGCGATCCGCGACACCAAGAACCGTGACGGTGGGACGCTGCTCGTCGGCCGGGCGGACTTCCGCCGGTTCGCGGACGCGCTGCGTGGCCTTTGAGGCTGCCTGACCCGCAACAAAGCCCCAAGAACGTAGAAAGAAGCCCGGTGTCCCGTCCTTTCGCTCTGTAAGGACGGGCAGAGGGTTCTCCGGCACGTGCGGGGCGGTGAGTCCCTGTACGGGGTCGATCGGCCTCCGGCGCGGCGACGTCGGGCCGTGCGGGGCAGCGTTCCTGCTCCGGTGAGCCCCCGGCGGCCTCTTCGGCCCGCCGGGGGCTTCCGCTTTTCGTGATGTACCGGCTTGCGTCACTCTCCGGGCCTACTGTGGCACTGCGGGTGATGACGAACCGACCGCGGAGGCGGACGATGCTCAAGACGGCGGCGGGGTGCGCGGGGCTTCTCCTGGTGCTGGCCGGATGCTCGGGAAGCGACTCGGCGGGGGCCGACCAGGGCCGCGCGCGGCAGGGAGGGACGCTGCGCGTCGTCGGCTCGTCGGACGTGGAACATCTGGACACCGCGAGCGTCAACAGCGTCGGGACGTACGGGCTGACGCGGCTGTTCGCGCGGACGCTGTTCGGCAACCGGGCGTCGGACGACTTCACGGAGTCGGCGGCCGTCCGGCCCGACGTCGCGGCCGCGATGCCGACGCGGGAGAACGGCGGCGTGTCCGCCGACGGACGGACGTACCGGGTGCGGCTGCGCGCCGGGGTGCGGTGGAACACCTCCCCGGCTCGGGAGGTGACGGCGGCCGACTTCGTCCGCGGGTTCAAGCGGCTGTGCAACCCGGCGGCGCCGTCATCCAGCGCCGGGTACTTCGCCGGGACGCTGCGCGGGATGACCGCGTACTGCGCCGGGTTCGCGAAGGTCGACGCGCGGAACGCCGCCGCCATCGCCGCCTACCAGAACGAGCACGACGTCCCGGGCGTGCGGGCGGCGGACGCGCGGACGCTCGTCTTCCGGCTGGAGCGGCCCGCCAGCGACTTCCTGCACCTGCTCACCCTCCAGGCGACGGCCGCCGCGCCCGCCGAGTACGACCGGCTCGTCCCCGACTCCCCCGACTTCCGGCGGCGGACGCTGGCCAACGGCCCGTACCGCGTCGCGGAGTACCGCCCCGGCCAGTCGATCACGCTGGCGCACAACCCGGCGTGGGACGCGGCGACCGATCCGCTGCGGTCCCGCCATGTCGCGCGCGTCAGCATCACGTTCGGGCAGGACGCGCCCGAGGCCGTCCAGCAGCAGATCGAGTCGGGCGCGGCCGACCTCGCGTGGGACCAGCCCGTCCCGGCGTCGGCGCTGTCGCGGGTCCGCGACGACCCCCGGTTCGCGATCCGGCGGGCGCCGTCGACGAGCCCGTTCCTGGTGTTCAACCTGCGCAGCCCGAACAACGACGGCGCTCTCGCCAAGCGGGAGGTGCGGCGGGCGTTGCAGTACGCGGTGGACCGGGCGACGCTCGTGAAGATCGTCGGTGGGCCGTCGGTGGCGCGTCCGCTGTACACGGTGATCCCGCCGGGGAACGTCGGGTACGCGCCGTCCACGGTCTCCGCGACGCCGGGCGACGCGGGCGACCCGGCCGAGTGCCGTCGCCGCCTGGCCGCCGCTGGTCATCCGTCGCTGAAGCTGACGTTCCCGTACCGGACGAACAGCGTGCACCGCCGCATCGCCGAGTCGCTGGCGGCGAACCTCAAGGCGTGCGGCGTCGAGACGACGCTGCGCGCCGACGCGGGCGGCACCTTCTACCGCACCACCCTGATGGACCCGTCGCAGGCCCGCGCGGGCCGCTGGGACATCGCCGCCCCGGGCTGGAACCCCGACTGGTACGGCAACAACGGCCGCAGCACGATCCAGCCGCTGCTGGACGGCCGCGCCCGCACCCGGTCCACGACGAACTTCGGCGGCTACGACAATCCGCGCGTCAACGCCCTCATCGACCGGGCCCTCAACGCCCGTACCGCGCCCGCCGCCGCGTCCGCCTGGCAGGCCGCCGACCGCGAGATCATCGACGACGCCGCCCTGGTCCCCCTGCTCGACCGCGCGCACACGCTCTTCCGCTCGTCCCGCGTCCGCAACGCGAAGTTCCTCCCGACCGCCGCGACCTACGACTACTCGCTCCTGTGGCTGGCCGACTGACGTGACGTCACAAATCCGGAGGTAACACCGAACGACCGCGCGGCGGAGGCGGGGTGCGGAGACTGGGGGGACGGACACCCCAGTGGAGGGACGCGATGGACGGTCGAGACCCGAACATCAACGCGCGGCGCCTCGGGCTCTACCTGCGGCGGACGCGAGAGATCGTCGAACTGGACTACGGGCAGGCCGCCGCAGTGCTCGGATGCGACGCCGACTGGCTCGCGCGGGTCGAGACGGGGTTCGCGTGGCCGACGCCGGCCGACGTCGAGCGGATGCTGGAGCGCTACGGGGTCCGGGCGGCGAAGGTCGCGGGCGTGATGATCGACCTCGCCGAGCGGCCCTACGGACCGGCCTGGATCGTCCCGTACCTGGACGAACTGGAACCGCTGCTGCGCGACGTGCTCATCTCCGAGGCCGAAGCGTCCGAGATCCGCACCTACGGGACCTACCGCATCCCCGACCTCGCCCAGTGCGAACGCTACGCCCGCCGCGCCGGGCAGGCCGCCGCGCCCCACCACCTCGACGGCGGCCTCGACCCCGGCGCCGCGTGGGAACTGCTCGACCACCGCCAGCGGCGGCCGTGCATCCCCGGCCGGTTCGTCGACATCATCATCGACGCCTGGACGCTCAACCGCATCCCGTACCGCGACGTCCTCACCGAGCAGGTCCGGCACCTGCTCGACCTGTCCGACCGGCGCGGCTTCCGCGTCCGGCTCGTCCCCGAGGACACGACGCCCTACGAGCACTACGCCAACCCCTTCGACGTGCTGGCGTTCCCCCGCGTCGGCGACCGGATCAGCCTCGCGCCCGACGCGGTCGGCATCCGGTTCATCCCCGACCAGACCGAGCACTGGGAGGAGATCGAACGCGAGATCGCCGCGAGCGTCGCGGACAGCCGCGCGCTCCTGCTCGCCAGGCTCACCGACCCCCGCACGCTCGCGCTGCCGCTCCAGGGCGAGACCCGGGCGCGCGGCTGACGTTCGCCGGGGGCGCTGCGACGGCAGGGACGCGGCGGGCGCAAGATATGGGCATGAACGTGACGCTCGTCCTGGTCGCCGGCGTGGTGAGTCTCGTCGCCGTGGCCGCGTTCTCCGACCGCCTCGGCCTCGCGGCGCCGCTCAGCCTCGTCGTGATCGGGGCCGGGCTCGGGTTCGTCCCCGACATCCCCGACCTGCACGTCGAACCGGACTGGGTGCTGGCGGGCGTGCTGCCGCCGCTGCTGTACTCGGCGGCCGTCAACATGCCCGCCAACGACTTCCGGCGGAACTTCAAGCCGATCTTCGGGCTGGCCGTCGTGCTCGTCGTCGTGACGACGCTGGCCACCGGCGCCCTGCTGCACATGCTCGTCCCCGGGCTGAGCTGGCCCGTGGCGTTCGCCGTCGGCGCGGTGATCAGCCCGACCGACGCCGTCGCCGCGACGTCCATGGGGCGGCGGCTCGGGCTGCCGTCGCGGCTGCTGACCGTCCTGGAGGGCGAGGGGCTCGTCAACGACGCGACCGCGCTGGTGCTGCTGCGCTCGGCCATCGCCGCGACCGCCGGTGCCGTGTCGCTGTGGAGCGTGGCGGGCGAGTTCGTGTACTCGGTCGCGGTCGCGACGGTGATCGGGTTCACCGTCGCGCACCTCGGCGTCCGCGTCCGCGCGCGGCTGAACGACCCCGTGCTCAACACGGCGACCTCGTTCGTCGTCCCGTTCGTCGCGTTCCTGCCCGCCGAGGAGCTGGGGGCCTCCGGCGTCCTGGCCGTCGTCGTGACGGGCGTCGTCACCGGGTTCCTCGGTCCCCGCCACCTGCGCGCCGTGGACCGGCTGGCCGAGGCGGCGAACTGGCGCACCGTCGCGTTCCTGCTGGAGAGCGGCATCTTCCTGTTCATGGGCCTCGTCCTGCACCCGCTCGTGGAGGACGTGGACGCCGCGCACGTCAGCGTCGGGCAGAGCGTGCTGCTCGGGCTGGCGGCGACGCTCGTCGTCATCGTGCTGCGGCTCGCCTACGTCGCCCCGCTCGTCGGCGGGATGCGCCGGGACGAGCGGCGGCGCACGTTCCGGCTCGAACGCGCCAAGGAGTGGCTGGCCGACGACGAGGCGCCCGCCTGGAGGCGCGGCCGCCGCGAGCGCTTCGAGCAGCGCGTCGCCCAGGCGTCCGCCGACGTCCGGCTGCTGTCGGGCCACCGGCTCGGCAGGCGGGCGGGGCTCGTCCTCGGCTGGTCCGGCATGCGCGGCGCGATCACCGTGGCGGCCGCGATGACGCTGCCCCCCGCCACGCCGCACCGTCCGCAGCTCATCCTGATCGCGTTCGTCGTCGCCGCCACGACGCTGCTCGTCCAGGGCCTCTCGCTGCCGGGCGTCATCCGGGCCGCGAAGGTCCCCGGCGACGACCCGGCCCAGCTCCGCGCCGAGTACGCCGACCTCGTCCAGGAACTCTCCGAGAGCGGCCGCCGGGTTCTGGACGCGGCCCGGGACGCCCCCGCGCCGGTCCTCGACAAGGTCCGCGCCGACAGCCTCATCCAGGACCCTCCCCCCGAGGACCGCCCCCGGCTCGAAGACGCGCGCCAGACCTACATCGACCTGCGCAAAGAGGTCCTCTCGGCCCAGCGCGCGACGCTCATAGCCAACCGCACGAACGGCCTCTACAGCTCCGAGGCCCTCGACCACGCCCAGCACACCCTCGACCGCGAGGAGATCACCCTGGACCAGCTTCTCCCCGACGCTTGACCCGCCGCGCGTCAGCGGCGGGTCGTGGTGCGGAAGACCGGGATGAGGACGGCGGCGACGGCGATGTGGGCGACGATCAGGACGGCCTTCGTGCCCGCCGTGGCGGTGATGGCGAGGGACGGCAGGAAGGACAGGACCAGGACGACGAGAGCGGTGATCGTCCAGATCTGCGCGGCGCGGGCCGGGACGACGCGTTCGAGGACGGCCAGCAGGGCCCAGCCCAGCAGGGAGGACACGGCGGCGAACAGCATGAACGCGAAGCCGTCCAGGTCCGTGGTCGGATGGCCGGGCTGGTCGAATTTGAGGTCGTGGCCGAGGATCGGTTCGCCGACGAACCAGACGGGCAGGGTGGCGAGCGTCGCGCCGACGACGCCGAGGGCGCGGCGGCCCCGGCGGGTGCCTGCGGACATGGGGGCGGTGGCGGTGGCGGGCGTGGCCATGGGAGCTCCTGGTTTTACTCATTGATTGAGTTGGTCAACTATCGAGGAGCATAGGCGTTTTACTGGAGTAACTCAACAATCGACGTTCACAAAGAGCCGCGTAGAATCCTCGCCATGGACGCAGCATCCGAAACGGACATCGCCGAGCTGGCCGACCTCGTCTTCGCCACCGCCGGGATGCTGCGGGAGGGGTTCAACATCGCCGCGACCGATCTCGGGCTCACGCCCACGCAGGCCATGGCGCTGCACCACCTCGACGCGCCCGCGCCGATGCGCGACCTCGCCCAACTGCTGCGCTGCGACGCGTCCAACGTCACCGGCATCGTGGACGGCCTCGAACGGCTCGGCGTCGTGGTCCGGCAGCCCGATCCGGCCGACCGGCGGGTCAAGCGCGTCGTGCTCACGCAGGAGGGCGTCCGGCGGCGCGCGGAACTGCGCCGCCGCAGCGGCGCCGAGGCACGGTCCGTCTTCGCGCTGCCCGACGGCGACCGGCGCCGCCTCCGCGACCTGCTCGCGGCCATGCACGCGAACCGTGCCGAGAATGCCCAGGTCTGAGCAAGATCATGGTGATCGTGGCCGTAGAGTGAGGGAGTGAGAGCGAGCGAGCTGGCCGCGATCGTGCGGGTGCGCGCGTTCCGCCGCCTGTACGCGACGCGGCTGACGTCGCAGCTCACCGACGGCGTCTTCCAGGTCGCGCTCGCCGGATACGTCTTCTTCTCCCCGGAACGCCAGGCGTCCGCCGGGCAGGCGGCCGCCGCGTTCGCCGTCACGCTGCTGCCGTACTCGGCGCTCGGACCGTTCGCGGGCGTCCTCATCGACCGCTGGGCGCGCCGCCGCATCCTCGTGTGGGCGCCGGTCGTGCGGGCCCTGCTGGTGCTCAGCGTCACCGTGCTGGTCGCGTCCGGCGACGACGGCGCGGTGTTCTTCGCGGCCGTCCTGATCGTGCTCGGCGTGAACCGGTTCTTCCTCGCCGCGCTGTCGGCGTCGCTGCCGCACGTGGTGGACGCGCCCCGCCTGGTGACGGCGAACGCGTTCACGGTCACGTCCGGGACGATCGCCGCGTTCGCGGGCGCCGGGATCGGCTACGGGCTGCGCGCCGTCGTCGGCGGCGGCGCCGAGGGGACGGCGGTCATCCTGCTCGCCACGGCCGCGCTGTTCCTCGCGGCGGGCGCGATCGCGACCCGGCTGCCCGACCTCGGACCCGACGACGCGCCCCGCGCGGCGGTCCGGGACGTCGCGCACGGCCTCGCCGACGGTGTCCGATACCTCGCCTCGCACCGGCAGGGCGCCTTCGCGCTCGCCGCCATCGGCTACCACCGGCTGCTGTACGGGGTGGTGCTCATGATGACGCTGCTCCTGTGCCGCAACCACTTCACCGGCGGCGACGCCGACGCCGGAATGACCACGTTCGCCGCGATGCTGGGCTTCTCCGGGGCGGGCTTCTTCGTCGCCGCGCTGATCACGCCGTGGGCGGTCGAGCGGGTCGGCAAGCGGGCGTGGATCACGATCAACCTCGCGGCGGGCGCGGGCGCGCTCGCCCTCTTCGCGACACCGTTCACGCGGCTCCCCTGGGCCGTGGGGGCGTTCGCGCTCGGCGTCGTCTCGCAGGGCGTGAAGCTCAGCGTCGACACGATCCTCCAGCAGTCGATCACCGACGCCTACCGGGGCCGCGTCTTCGCCCTCTACGACATGCTCTTCAACGCCCTCTTCGCCGCCGGCGCCGCCGCCTCCGCCGCCCTCCTCCCGCCCGACGGCGTCTCCCCCCTCACCCTCGCCGCCCTCGTCACCGCCTACGCCGCCGGAGCCCTCGCCTACCGCACCGCGACCCGCCCCGTCCCCGTAGCCTGACGGGCATGGACGCCTGGGACGCCGAGATCGAGGTCACCCCGGACCTCGCCCGCACGCTGCTCGGCCCGCGCTTCACCGACGTCCGGCCGCTCGCGACCGGCTGGGACAACACGGTCTTCCTGGCCGATGACACGTGGATCGTCCGGTTTCCGCGCCGGGAGGTCGCCGTGCCGGGCGTCGAACGCGAGATCGCCGTCCTGCCGGGCCTGGCCGGGCGGCTGCCGCTGCCGGTCCCCCGGCCCGAACTCGTCGGCGCGCCCTCGGCGCGGTTCCCGTGGCCGTTCTGGGGCGGCCCGCTGATCGAGGGCGTGGAACTCGCCTGCCACGACGGCCCCCGCGAGCGGATCGCCGCCGACGTCGGCGCGTTCCTGCGCGTCCTGCACGCCCTCGACCCCGGCGACCTGCCCGCCGACCCGCTGCGCCGCGGCGACCCGGTGTTCCGCGCCGAGCAGGCCCGCGCCCGGCTGGCCGAGCTGGCCGCGAAGGGCCACCCCACGCCCGACTGCGCGGCGCTGTTCGAGGCGGGCGCCCGCGTCGGCACGGACGCCTCGCGCCTCGTCCTGACCCACGGCGACCTGCACGTCCGGCACGTCCTGGTGGCCGACGACCGCGCCGTCGGCGTGATCGACTGGGGCGACGTGTGCCGCGCCGATCCCGCCGTCGACCTCTCCCTGGTCTACGGCGCCTTCGACGCCGCCGCCCGCGACGCCTTCTTCGACGCCTATGGCGCGATCTCCCCTGCCACCGCGATCCGCGCCCGCGTCCTCGCCGTCTTCATCACCGCCGCCCTCGCCGCCTACGCCGACGCCACCGCCCGGCCCGTCCTCCGCGACGAGTCGCTGGCGGGCCTGTTCCGCGCCGCCTCAGCCGAGTGACGCGGCCGCCGCGTACATCGCGTCGGCGATGTGGTCGAGGTGGTCTTCGGTGCAGGCGTAGGGGGGCATGGTGTAGATCAGCTTGCCGAAGGGGCGCAGCCAGACGCCGTGGTCCATGACGATCTCCTGGACGGCCGCGACGTCCACCGGCGAACTCGCCTCGATGACGCCGATCGCGCCCAGGACGCGGGTGTCCGCGACGCCCGGAAGGTCGGCTGCGGGGTGGAGGGCTGCGGTGAGCACGGCTTCGGCGGTGTCGACCTCGGTCCGCCAGTCGCGCGACTCCAGGAGGTCGATCGACGCGGACGCCACGGCCGCCGCCAGGGGGTTCGCCATGTAGGTCGGGCCGTGCATGAGGGCGCCGCCCTCGCCGGACGAGATCGTCGCCGCGACCTCGTCGGTGCAGAGCGTCGCCGCCATCGTCAGGTAGCCGCCCGTCAGCGCCTTGCCCACGGACATGACGTCGGGGACGACCTCGGCGTGGTCGCAGCCCCACAGCTCGCCGGTGCGGCCGAAGCCGGTGGCGATCTCGTCCAGGATGAGCAGGACGCCGTGCTCGTCGGCCAGGTCGCGGAGGGCGCGCAGGTACTCGGGCGCGTAGAAGCGCATGCCGCCCGCGCCCTGCACGATCGGCTCGACGATGATGCCCGCCAGCTCGTCCGCGTGCGCGGCCGCCAGGGCGGACAGTTCGTCCAGGTACGCCGGGTCGGGCTCGGCGTCGTAGCCGGGCGGCGGCGCCGGGGCGAAGACGTGCCGGGCCAAGACGTCGGTGAACAACCGGTGCATCCCGTTCACCGGGTCGCAGACCGCCATGTCCCCGAAGGTGTCGCCGTGGTAGCCGCCCCGGACCGTCAGCAGCCGGTGCCGCTCCGGACGGCCCCGCGCCCGCCAGAACTGGAGCGCCATCTTGATCGCGACCTCGACCGCGACCGACCCCGAGTCTGCGAAGAACACCTTCGTCAGCGGCTCGGGCGTGAGCCGCACCAGCTTCTCGGCCAGCTCGACCGCGCCCGGGTGCGTCAGCCCGCCGAACATGACGTGCGCCATCTTGCCGAGCTGCCGCGTGACCGCCGCGTCCAGCTCCGGCACGCGATAGCCGTGAATCGCCGACCACCACGACGCCATGCCGTCGATCAGCTCGGTGCCGTCGGCCAGCGTCAGCGTCACGCCGGACGCCGACACGACCAGGTGCGCTTCGGCGGCGGCGGGCATCGGCGCGTACGGGTGCCAGACGTGCTCGCGGTCGAAGTCGGTGATCCGCTGCGCCGCCGCCGGGCTCATCCGCCCGAGCCGCAGGTCGATCACGAGCCGATCCCCTGCTCGGCCGCCCACGCGCGCAGCTCCCGCTCGGCCTCCGCCTTGCCGAGCAGGCCCTTGTCGAGCCGCAGGTCGAGCAGGAACTTGTACGCCTTGCCGACGACCGGGCCCGGCTTCACGCCCAGGATGTCCTGGATGTCGTTGCCGTCCAGCTCGGGCCGCATCGCGGCCAGCTCCTCCTCCTCCGCGAGCCGGGCGATGCGCTCCTCCAGCTCGTCGTAGGTGCGGCGCAGCCGCTCGGCCTTGCGCCGGTTGCGCGTCGTGCAGTCGGCGCGGGTCAGCTTGTGCAGCCGCTCCAGCAGCGGCCCCGCGTCGCGGACGTAGCGGCGGACGGCCGCGTCGGTCCACTCGCCGTTGCCGTAGCCGTGGAACCGCAGGTGCAGCTCGACCAGCCGGGACACGTCCGCGATGACGTCCTTGGGGTAGCGCAGCGCGGTCAGCCGCTTGCGCGTCATCTTCGCGCCGACGACCTCGTGGTGGTGGAACGAGACGCGGCCGCCGTCCTCGAACCGGCGCGTCCGCGGCTTGCCGATGTCGTGCAGCAGCGCCGCCAGGCGCAGGACGAGGTCGGGACCGTCCTCTTCCTGGGCGATGGCCTGCTCCAGCACGATCAGCGAGTGGTCGTAGACGTCCTTGTGCCGGTGGTGCTCGTCGATCTCCAGCCGCAGCTTGGGCAGCTCCGGCAGCACCCGCGCCGCCAGGCCCGTCTCGACCAGCAGCGCCAGGCCCTCGCGCGGGTGCGCGCCGCAGACCAGCTTGGACAGCTCGTCGCGGACGCGCTCGGCCGACACGATCTCGATGCGGTCCGCCATCTCCGTCATCGCCGCGACGACGTCGGGCGCGACCGTGAACCCGAGCTGCGACGCGAACCGCGCCGCGCGCAGCATGCGCAGCGGGTCGTCACCGAAGGAGTCCTGCGGGCGGCCCGGGGTGCGCAGCCGCCGGGCGCCGAGGTCGTCCAGGCCGCCGAACGGGTCGACGAACTCGTAGCCGGGCAGCCGCGCCGCCATCGCGTTCACCGCGAAGTCGCGGCGGCGCAGGTCTTCCACGAGCGACGTGCCGTACGAGACGTCTGGCTTGCGGGACTTCGGATCGTACGACTCCGACCGGTACGTGGTGATCTCCAGCTCGGTGCCGTTCTTGCGCAGCCCGACCGTGCCGAACTCGATGCCGATCGTCCAGACGGCGTCCGCCCAGCCGTCGATGATCGCCAGGATCGTCTGGGGGGGCGCGTCCGTCGTGAGGTCGACGTCCTTGGTGGGACGGCGCAGCAGCGCGTCGCGCACCGGTCCGCCGACCAGCGCCAGCTCGTGACCGGCCGCCGCGAACCTGGCCCCGAGCTCGTCGGCGACGGGCGCGACACCGCGCAGCAGGTCGGTGATCGCGGTCCGGCGGGAACTGGCGTTGACTTCAGGCACGGCCATCGAGCGTAGGTCCTTGGTCGGAGGCTGACAGAGCGCTTTTCGTCCGGGGGATGTCTCGGACGCCGCCGCCACTCCCGTACCGATCCACGGTAGCGGGCGCGACCGGCCGCACGGACCGTCACCAAGCGTGAAGGGCGGTTCGCTGGGTATGACCATCTTCCCCCGGCATGCGGACGGCCGGAGCACACGCGGGCGATCCCCGCAGGACGGAGCCGCATTCGATGAAGGACGCCCTCGCCATCCACCGGTCCCTTCTCGAACGGCAGACGCACCACGAGATCGTGCGGCTGCCCTCTCCGATCGGACACGCCGACGAGCTGCCGCGAGCGCTCGGGCTGCCCGCCGTACGGTGCCTGGTGACACGCGTCTACGCGTGCAACGACGTCATGCGCGGGCACCGGTTCCTGTGCGCGGTCATCGTGCCCGCCGGGTTCCGGCCGCACGCCGAGGCGGTACGGCTCGCCGTCGGCGCCCGGCTCATCCGGCCCGCCCGGCCCGACATCGTCAACCGCGCCACCCAGTACGCGGCCGGGCTCGTCTGCCCGCTGCTGCTGCCCGCCTCGATGCCCGTCCTCATCGACGAGAACGCCGTCGGAGACCGGCCCTGCGACGACGTCGTCTACACCGCCACCGGCGAGGCGTCCACGGCCCTCGGCCTGCACGTCCTCGACCTGTACGCGCTGAGCGGCGCCAAGCCCGTTCTGCTCGGCGAGCCCGCCGCCGAGGTCCGCTGACCGGCCTTCGGTCACCCCCCGGCACGGGGTTGTCCACAAGTCCGCGATCATGGGACTGATCGGGGTGGCCGCGCGGCTACCATCGAGCGCGTGGAGCGGGACTACGAGGCCCGCCGTCCCGCCGGGGGCGGCCCCGGAACGGACGTGGCGTGGCACTGATCAAGCGGCTGGCGGCCGTCGCCGCGGCGCTGCCCGTCCTGCTGGCGGTGGCGCCGCCCGTCGCCGCCCAGCCCGCCGCGCCCGGACGCGAACGCGCCCAAGTGACCGTCGCGCTGACCGAGATGACGCCGCGCGCCGAGGCGTCCGGCAAGCGGTCGGTGATCCGCGTGCGGGGCCGCGTCCAGAACGGCACGACGCAGGCCGTCGAGGGCATCGCCGTCCGGCTGCGCTACAGCGGCCAGGCCGCCGGGAGCCGGGGCCAGCTCGACCAGCTCGCCGCCGCCGAGCCCGGCGCGCTGCCCGGCCGCGGCGCCGACGTGCCGCTGCCGCAGGCCGTCGCCGCCGGCGGCGCCCAGGACTTCGAGCTGACCCTCAACGCCCGCGCGGCGGGGTTCCGGTCGTTCGGCGTCTATCCCGTCGGCGTCGAGGTCGTGAACGCCGCGCAGCAGCCCGTCGCGGGCGTCACGTCCTTCACCGTCCTCACCACCGGGCGGCGCGACTTCACGCCCGTCCGCATCGGGTGGGTCTGGCCCCTCATCGACCGGATGCACCGCACCACCGACACCACCTTCATCGACGACCGGCTCACCGGCGCGATGAACCCCGGCGGACGCCTGCACGGCCTCGTCCAGGCCGCCGCCGGCACCAAGACGCCGATCACCTGGGCCGTCGACCCGGCCCTGCTCGACGACGCCCGCGCCATGAGCCAGTCCGCGTACACGGTGCAGAACCCGCGCGGCGGCAAGCGCGAGCGCAAGCCCGCCAGCAAGGCCGCCCGCGACTGGCTCGCGGCGCTGAAGTCCGCGTCCTCGGGCGATCCGTACTTCACCGTCCCGTACGCCGACCCCGACGTCGTCGCCCTCGCCCGATACCGCATGTTCGGCGACATCAAGGCCGCCTACGAGCACGGCGGCGTCGCCGCGCAGATCCTCGGGCGGCAGCCCGCCGCGTCGTACGCGTGGCCGCCGTCGGGCATGGCCGGGCCGTCCACCCTCAACCAGCTCGCCCAGCACTCCAAGGTCGGCCCCGGCGGCAACGGCTCGTTCCTGCTCAGCGACACCATGTTCGCGCCGCCCGCCAACGGCACCCCGCGCGCCACCACCCGCATCGAGACCGACCAGGGCGCCCGCAACGTCGTCGCCTACGACGAGAAGCTCAGCCGCCTCGTCAGCCAGGACAGCAAGGCCCCCGGCGCCGCGGTGCTCAACCAGCAGCGGTTCCTCGCCGAGACCGCGATGATCACCGCCGAGGCGCCGAACACGCCGCGCACGCTCGTCGTCGCCCCCAACCGGCACTGGAACCCCGCCCCGGCCTACGCGCGCACCCTGCTCTCCTACACGGCGGGCGCGCCCTGGCTGAAGGAGGAACCGCTCGACAAGATCGCCAAGGTGGCGCCGCAGGAGCGCGCGTCCACCGGCTATCCCGACGAGTACGAGCGCTACGAACTCGACCCGGCCTACCTGTCGGAGGTGCGCGGCATCGCCAAGCGCGCCACCGCGTTCACCGGCATCATGGCCGAGCCCTTCAACATGACCTACCGTCCCGCCGTGCTGCGCATGCAGTCGGCCGCCTGGCGCGGGCGGCCGGGCCGCGCCAAGCAGGCCCGGACGGCGTTCTCCGCCGGGCTCGACCGCGACATGGGCGGCGTCCGCGTCCTGGACAACAAGCGCTCCCTGGCCGGACGCTCCGGCCGCATCTTCGTCACGATCGCCAACGAACTGCCCGACCAGCGCGTCCGCGTCCGGCTCGACGTCACCTCGCAGAACACCGCCAAGCTCCAGATCGGCCGCATCGAGGAGGGCACCCGCGTCATCGACCTCGAACCCGGTCAGAAGACGACGCGCAACATCCCCCTCCAGGCATCCGGAAACGGCAACTTCCAGATCCACCTGCAACTGCTGTCCGAAGAGGGCCGCAGATTCGACGACGGCCACGACATCACGGTCCGCACCACCGGCTACGGCCAGTCCGCCCTGCTCATCACCGGCGGGGGACTTGCCGTACTCTTCGTGGGCGTCGGAGTGCGGGCCATGCGGGCCCGCCGGCGCCGGAACGCGGAGGCAGCGGGTGACGAGTCGACCGGAGGACCGCGACCGGGAGAACCCCTGGGCACGGCCGCCCCAGGAACCTGGACTCCCGAATCCGCAGGCCCCTGGCCCGCCGACGACTGGCCGGCCGACGACCCCGCCGCCCGGCCCGCCTACGACCCCGCCGCCGAACCGGCCGCACCCGGGCTCACCGACGCCACCGGTGTCGACGGCGCCGCCGAGCCCGCCGCCGGTGGGGCCGGGACGGGCCGCCGAGACGGCGATCGACCTTCCGCTCCCTGACGGCGAGGCCCCCGCGCCCGTCCCACCGCCCCCGTCCGGCGGCGGTGCCAGCGCGCTCATGCGCTCGGGCGCGATCATGGCCGTGGGGACGCTCGCGTCCCGCGTCACCGGGTTCCTGCGCACCGCGATGCTCGTCGCCGCCCTCGGCGTCGGCGCGCTCGGTGACGCCTACAACACCGCCAACACCGTCCCGTTCATCGTCTACGACCTGCTGCTCGGCGGCATCCTCACCGCCGTCGTCATCCCGCTGATCGTCCGGGCCCGCGAGAAGGACCCCGAGTACGGCGCGGGCTACGAGCAGCGGCTGTTCACCGGCGCCGTCCTCGGCCTGGCGCTCATCACGGCCGCCGCCGTCGCGCTCGGCCCGGTGTTCATCTCGATCTACGGCGGGTCGATGGCGGGCGACCAGCGCGACCTGGCCGTCCTGTTCGCCCGGCTGTTCGCCGTGCAGATCTTCTTCCTCGGCGTCTCCGCGTTCTCCGGCGCGATCCTCAACACGCGCAAGCGGTTCGCGGCGCCGATGTGGGCGCCCGTCCTGAACAACATCGTCATCATCTGCACGGCCGCCGCGTTCCTGCTCATGACGACCGGCACCGTCACCCCGTCGTCGATCAGCGGCACGCAGGTCGCGCTGCTGGCGGGCGGCACCATCGGCGGCATGACGCTCCAGACGCTCGCGCTGTGGCCGTCGCTGCGCGGCAGCGGGTTCCGGTGGCGGCCCCGGCTCGACTTCCGCAAGGGCGAGATCGGCGAGATGGGGCGGATGGCCGTCTGGACGCTCGCCTACGTCGTCATCACCCAGGTCGGGTTCGCGGTCACCACGCGGCTCGCCAACTCCGCCGGTGTGCAGGGCCGCGCCGAAGGTCTCGGTGACGTCGGCTACACGCCCTACTTCAACGCCTACCAGCTCTTCCAGCTCCCGTACGCGATCATCGGCGTCTCGGTGATCACGGCGCTGCTGCCCCGGATGAGCGAGCACGCGGCGAGCGGCCGGATGGCCGAGGTGCGCGACGACTTCTCCTCCGGCCTGCGGCTCGCCTCCGCGATCATCCTGCCCGCCGCCGCGCTGATGGGCGTCCTCGGCGCCGACATCACGACCGTCCTGTTCGCCCACGGCCAGACGAGCGTCGCCAACGCGCACGTCATCGCGGAAGTGCTCCAGATGTTCGCGATCGCGCTGGTGCCGTTCGCCGCCTACCAGCTCATGCTGCGCGTCTTCTACTCCATGCAGGACACGCGGACGCCCGCGTTCATCAGCGTCGCCGTCGTGCTGACCAACATCGCGTCCGCGCTGACCGTCTACGCCCTGTTCCCCACCGACAAGATCATCGTCGGTATCGCGGGCGGGTTCGCGCTCGCCCAGACCGCCGGCGCCCTGGTCGGCTGGGCGATCCTGCGGCGCCGCCTGGGCGGCATGGACGGCCGCCGCGTCGCCGTGACCTACCTCAAGCTCGCCGTCGCGCTGTGGCCGCTCATCGGCTTCGCCTACGCCGTGCACGCCATCGTCGAGGCGTGGCTCGGCACCGGTACGCTGCCCGGTCTGGTCTCGCTCGCCGTGGGCAGCGCCGGCGGCGGCGTCCTGTACCTTCTGTTCGCCAAGCTGCTCCGGGTCGGTGAGGTCCAGGCCATGCTGTCCACCATCACGCGGCGGCTGCCGGGCGGGAAGCGCGCGTAAAGCACGGCAAAGTGCGGAGGACGCGCGTCGATTATGACCCCTGCGCGGGCGCGCAGCCACTACCATGGAGGGGACTACGGCTTGCGGGGCGACACCCTGAGAAACGCAAAGAGGAGGGTCGGAGGCGTAAGCTGCCACGCCACGAACATGGGATCTGACCACTCGCGCAGGACGTCGCCGTGACCGCGTCCGTCATCGAGCCCGGCACGAGGCTGGCCGGCCGCTACCGGCTTGAGGAGCGCGTCGCCGAAGGCGGCTCCACCCTGTGGAAGGCCATCGACGAGATCCTCGCGCGCGCCGTCGCCGTCCGCACCTTCGACCCCGGCTTCCCCCGCGTCGCCGAGGTCGTCACCTCCGCCCGCGCCGCCAGCCGCCTCACCGACCCGCGCCTCACCCAGGTCTTCGACGCCGACGACAGCGGCGAGAACGCCTACGTCGTCAGCGAATGGGTCGCCGGGGAGACCCTTGAGCAGATGCTCGCCAAGGCCCCCCTCGAACCCGGCCGCGCCGCCACCCTGCTGTACGAGGCCGCCGAGGCGCTGGCCGCCGCGCACAGCGCCGGGCTCGCCCACCTGTGCCTCAGCCCCCGCGACCTGGTGTGGACGACGGGCGGCACCGTCAAGGTCCTCGGCGTCGCCACCGACGCCGTCCTGTCCGAGTGCCAGGCCGACGAACCGGGCCCCGCTGACGCGCGCGGCCTCGGGTCCATGCTCTACGCCGCGCTCACGGCGCACTGGCCCGGCGCCCCGGCCGCGTCCGACCTGCCCGCCGCGCCCACCACCGACGACGACGCGCCGCAGGCGCCGCGCCGTGTGCAGGCGGGCATCCCGCAGTCCGTCGACATCATCGTCTGCCGCAGCCTCGGCCTCGACGTCCCCGGCCAGGAGCCGATCACCAGCCCCGCCGAGTTCGCCGCCGCGCTGCGCGGCGTCCCGCGCACCCCGCTGCCGCTGTTCGCCGGGCTCGGCACCGCCCCGCCCGCGCCGCCCCGGCGCGGACCGTCCGTCACCCGGCCCGACGCGGCCGCCCGCACGGGCGCGACGCGGCAGCACCGGTCGTCGCCGCCGCGCCGCTCCACGCACACCGCCCAGCACCGCAGCACGCCGCCGCCGTCCACGACGCGCACCGTCGCGCAGCACACCGAGTCGCGCCGCCCCGGCAACCGCGCGCTGCTCGGCGTCGCCGCCGCCGCGCTCACCGTCATCGTCGGCCTCGGCGCCTGGGCGGTGGCCAGCGGCGGCTCCGACGACAAGCCCCGCACGCCCGCGCAGAGCGGCGCGCCGACGCCCACCGCGTCACCGACGCCGGTCGAGCTGACGCCCGTCGGCGCCTCCGCCCTCGAAGACCCGATCGGCGGACGCCGCGACAGCTCCATCCACAACAACGCCGAGGCCGTGCTCAAGGGCCGGTCCGGCGAATGGCACTCGCAGAGCTACGCCTCCGGCGACTTCGGGCGGTACTCGCGCGGATTCGGCGTCGTCCTCGACATGGGCAAGCCCGTCGAGGTCTCCAGCGTCATCGTCAGGACGCCCGTCGCGGGCGCTCCGCTGCACCTGCGCGTCGGTGACGCCAGGACGCTCGACGCGCTCAAGAAGCGCGGCGAGGCCCAGTCCCAGAGCGGCGCGTTCCGCATCAAGGCCGAGCCCGGCACCCGTGGCCAGTACGTCATGGTGTGGTTCACCACCCCGATTCCCCCGCCGTACAAGGCCCGTCTGACCGGCATCACGGTGTACGGGCCGCCCGCGTCCTGACCCGTAACGGCCGCTGAGCTGTGCCGGAGCGGGTCACAGTCGGTATCGTGCCGGTCAAGCAGTCTGTCCCCTTCCCCCCAGGAATCTGTGGTGCACACCTCAGCAGGTGCGCCGGTGCACTCCCCGGCCGCCCGATCCGTCCCTATCGCAGGTGAGAGCGGGCCCCCATGGCCTCCGTGAGCATGCCCCGCCTAGAGGAGATCCCCGACAAGGAACTCCTCGCCCTGCACGCCGCGGGGGACCCGCACGCCTTCTCCACGCTCGTCCAGCGTCACCGCGACCGCATGTGGGCCGTCGCCCTGCGCACCCTCGGCGACCCCGAGGAGGCCGCCGACGCGCTCCAGGACGCGTGCCTGTCCGCTTTCCGCGCCGCCGCCCGGTTCCGCGGCGACGCCGCCGTCACCACGTGGCTGCACCGCATCGTCGTCAACGCCTGCCTCGACCGCATCCGCCGCAAGTCCGTGCGGCCCGCGACGCCCATGGGCGACGACGCCACCTTCGACGCGGTCGCGCCCAAGCTGCCCGACCCCAGCGACGCGCACGGCGTCTCCCTCGACGTCCAGGACGCGCTGGCCGCGATCCCGTTCGAGCAGCGGGCCGCGCTCGTCCTCGTGGACATGATGGGGTACTCCGTCGAGGACGCCGCCCGGGTGCTCGAAGTCCCCGCCGGGACGATCAAAAGCCGCTGCGCCCGGGGCCGCGCCCGTCTCGCGCCGCTGCTGCGGCACCACAGGAACCGAAAGG
Source organism: Actinomadura flavalba DSM 45200 (assembly GCF_000374305.1). Taxonomy (GTDB): domain Bacteria; phylum Actinomycetota; class Actinomycetes; order Streptosporangiales; family Streptosporangiaceae; genus Spirillospora; species Spirillospora flavalba. The sequence continues at coordinate 1,389,562 of NZ_KB894093.1, forward strand.
AGGCGAGAAACGTCGGAGGTGTGGAAGGAGGTGGCGTGCCCACATGACTCACCCCGCACATCTCGACTACGACGTTCTGGCCGACCTGGCCGAAGGTCTGCTCGACGAAGCCCGGGCCGCCTCCGTCAACGAGCATCTCGACTCCTGCGCCCCCTGCCGTGACCTGTCCGCCGATCTCGCGGACGTCTCCCGGCTGCTGGCGGAGGCGCCCGCGCCGTCCCTGCCTCCCGATCTCGCGGCCCGCATCGACTCGGCTCTGGCGGCCGAGTCGCGCGGCGACGCGCCGGTCGTGAGCCTGGCGGAGCGGCGCGGGCGGCGACCCTGGCGGATTCTGTCCGCCGCGGCCGCCGCCGTCGTCGTCCTCGGCGGAGGCGGACTCGTCGCGCAGACGGTGCTCGAAGGCGGCGACGACACGTCGTCCACAACGGCGCAGCAGCCGCTCGCCGACCCCACCCGCCCCTCGGACGCCCCCTTGGCGGTCCAGGTCTGGCGGCCGACCTCCAGCGGCACCGCCTACCGTGCCGCCACCCTGGCCGGTCAGGTCCGGGACCGGCTCGCGCAGGCGGCGACGTCCGCGCAGGCCCCGCCCGCCGACGAGCGGCTCACCGGCTGTGTGAACCGCGTGACGGGCGGCCGTCCGCCCGCACTCGTCGACCGGGCGACGCTCGACGGCGGCGCGGCGCTCATCATCGCCGTGCGCGCCCAGAGCCGGCTGGACGTCTGGGCCGTCGACCCCGCCTGCTCGGCGGACGACCCCAAGATCCTCCAGCACACCGGCTAGTCCCTTCCCGCCGCGCCGCAGGCCCGGCGACCACGCATGTCCGGCACGCCGCCCGCGCGGTGCCGTGCGGCCGTTTCGCGGCCGCGCGGCACCGCGCTTGCGCGCCGGGGCCGCGTTCGCTTGAATCGCGGGGTCGTCCGGTCAGGGGGCTCCATTGGCGGTGCGGCGGTCCCTCGGCCGCGACTTCGCGTGGCTGTGGGCCGCGTACGCGGCGAGTTCGCTGGGCACCCGGCTCGCGCTCGACGCCTTCTCGATCATCGCGATCCTCGCGCTGCACGCCGGTACCGTCCAGGTGTCGGTCATCGCGGCGGCGGGGGTGGCGGCCGGGGCGCTGCTGGCCGTGCCGACCGGGCCCTGGGTCGAGGTCCGGCGCAAGCGGCCGGTGATGATCGGCATGGACGTGCTGCGCTGCGCCGTCCTGCTGTCCGTTCCCGCCGCCTATGCCCTCGGCGTCCTCGGGTTCGCGCAGCTCGTCGCCGTGGCCGTCGTCGTCAAGGCCGCCGACCTGGTGTTCGCCGCCGCGAGCGGCGCGTGCGTGAAGGCGCTCGTGCGGCCCGGCGACCTCGTCGTCGCCCAAGGCCGGTTCGAGGCGACGATGTGGACGACGACCGCGCTCGGCCCGCCCGTCGGCGGCGCCGCGATCGGCGCGCTCGGACCCGTCACCACCGTCGTGCTGAACGCGGCGAGCTACCTGCTGTCGGCGCTCGGCATCCGCGCCATCCGGGCCGGGGAGCCCCCGCCGCCCGACCGGTCCGCCGCGCGCGGCGGCGTCACCGGCGGCTGGCGGCACATCCTCACCGATCCCGTGCTGCGTCCGCTGTTCCTCAACACCGTCCTCGTGAACGCGCTGATCCTCGCCACGGCGCCGCTGCTGGCGGTGCTGATGCTGCGCGAACTGGGCCTGGCGCCCTGGCAGTACGGGCTGGCGTTCAGCCTGCCGTGCCTGGGCGGGCTGCTCGGCGCCCGGCTCGCCGGAATCCTGACCGTCCGGCACGGCGAAGATCGCGTACTGCGGGTCGCCGGGACGCTGCGCGTCCTGTGGCCCGTCCTGCTCGCGTTCACCCCGTCCGGCATCGCCGGGCTCGGCTGGGTCATGGCCGTCGAGTTCGCCCTGATCACCTGCATCGGCGTGTTCAACCCGGTCTTCGCCGCCCGGCGGCTCGGCCACGTGCCCGCCGACCGCGTCGCCCGCGTCCTGTCGGCCTGGTCCATCACCTCCAGCGCCGCGGCGGCCGGGCTGACGCTGGGCTGGGGGTTCCTCGCGCACGCCGCCGGGACGCGGACCGCGCTCGCCCTCGCCGGGGCCCTCCTACTGGTGACCCCGCTGCTGCTGCCGCGCGGCGGCGCTCAGAGGCCGTCGACGAAGTCCAGCGCGACCGACCACGCCCGCTCGGACGCCTCGGCGTCGTAGTCGGGCAGGTCCGGGTCGGTGAACAGGTGCCCCGCGCCCCGGTAGCGGTAGATCTCCACGTCCGCGCCCGCCCGGCGCATCCGCAGATACCAGGCGTTCTGCCAGTCGTCGGGCTCGAAGGTGTCCGGATCGGCCACGTGCAACTGGACGGGGATCTCCGTGGAGGCGTCGTCGGCGATGTCGGACGTGCCGTGCATCAGCAGCAGTCCCCGCGCCTTGGCGTCCGCCAGCGCCAGGTTCTGCGCCAGCGCCCCGCCCAGCGAGAACCCCGCGTACACCAGACCGTCCCCCGAGTGCGGCGCGGCGGCGGCGACGGCCCGGCGCAGCAGCTCGTCCCGGCCGATCTCCTCGCGGATCGCCGCGCCCTCCTCGGCCGCGTCCACCACGCGGCCGTCGAACAGGTCGGGCACGTGCACCGTGTGGCCCCGCTCGCGCAGCCGGTCCGCCGCGCCGTGCACGGCGGGACGCAGCCCGTAGGTGGAGTGGAACAGCAGAATCGACGCCATGCGGACAGCCTAATGACCCGGCCGTGAACGGGGTCGCTCCGGCCGGGAATCACCGGGCCGTAGGATCGGTTGTCGCGACAGCAGGGTCCGGCGCGGGGGCCCGTCCCACCCGGCACCGGGTCACAGAGGAGAGGCAAGAACAGTGAGCGACGTCCGCAACGTCATCATCATCGGCTCGGGTCCGGCCGGTTACACGGCCGCGATCTACGCCGCACGCGGCGACCTCAAGCCCCTGTTGTTCGAGGGCTCGGTCACCGCCGGCGGCGCGCTGATGAACACCACCGACGTCGAGAACTACCCCGGCTTCCCCGACGGCGTCATGGGCCCCGACCTCATGGACGGGCTGCGCAAGCAGGCCGAGCGGTTCGGCGCCGAGCTGATCACCGACGACGTCACCGAGGTCGACCTCACCGCCACCCCGAAGATCGTCAAGGTCGGTGACGACGTCTACCGCGCCAAGGCCGTCATCGTCGCCACCGGGTCCGGCTACCGCGAGCTGGGCCTGGAGAACGAGAAGCGCCTCTCCGGACGCGGCGTCTCCTGGTGCGCCACCTGCGACGGGTTCTTCTTCCGCGAGCAGGACATCGCCGTCGTCGGCGGCGGCGACACCGCCATGGAGGAGGCGACGTTCCTCACCAAGTTCGCCCGTTCCGTCACGGTCATCCACCGCCGCGGCGAGCTGCGCGCCAGCAAGATCATGCAGGACCGCGCCTTCGCCAACGACAAGATCCGCTTCCTGTGGGACAGCGAGGTCACCGACGTCCTCGGTGAGGACCGCGTCACCGGCCTGGCCGTCCGCAACCTGCGCACCGGCGAGACGTCCTCGCTCGACGTCACCGGCCTGTTCATCGCGATCGGCCACGACCCCCGCAGCGAGCTGTTCACCGGCCAGCTCGACACCGACGCCGACGGCTACCTCACCGTCGCCTCCCCGACGACCCACACCAAGATCCCCGGCGTGTTCGCCTGCGGTGACGTGGTCGACCACATCTACCGGCAGGCCATCACCGCCGCCGGAAGCGGCTGCTCGGCCGCCATCGACGCCGAGCGCTGGCTCGCCGACCAGGGCATCGCCGACACGGTCCCCCAGCAGGACCCGGCCGAACTGTCCGTCCAGGGTTGAGAACGAAGGAGAACACGCACATGAAGGCCGTGACCGACGCCGACTTCGAGACCGAGGTCCTGAAGAACGACAAGCCCGTCCTCGTCGACTTCTGGGCCGAGTGGTGCGGGCCGTGCCGCATGATCGCCCCCGTCCTGGAGGAGATCTCCAAGGCGCACGGCGACAAGCTCGACATCGTCAAGCTCAACACCGACGAGAACACCGGCACCGCCTCCAAGTACGGCATCATGCAGATCCCGAACCTGCTGGTGTTCAAGGACGGCGAGGTCGTCAAGCAGATCCTCGGCGCCAAGCCCAAGGCCGCGCTGCTCCGCGACCTGGCCGAGTTCATCTGAGTCTCGCCCGCCGAACGCGCGACGGCCCCCGTTTCACGTGGAACGGGGGCCGTCGGCGTTGAGAGCCGCTCAGACGGGACGCAGCGCGCCCTCCGGGGTCATGGAGCCCAGCAGCCGTTCCAGCGCCACCTCGACGTCCTCACGCCACGACAGCGCCGATTTCAGCTCCAGCCGCAGCCGGGGATACCGGTGATGCGGGCGGACCGTCTTGAACCCCACCGACAGCAGGTAGTCGGCCGGCACCATGCAGCCGCCCTCCTCGCCCTTGGCGTCCCCGAACGCCTCGACGGCCTTCACCGCCCGCCGGGTCAGGTCCTTGGCGACGCCCTGCACCAGCATCCGGCCCAGGCCGCCGCCGGTGAACTCCGGCAGGATGTGCGCCGTCATCAGCAGCACCGCGTCCGCGCTCACCGGACTCGTCGGGAACGCCACCGAACGCGGCACGTACAGCGGCGGCGCGTACATGACGAAGCCCGCCGGAACGTCGTCCACGTAGGCGATCCGGCCGCACGAGCCCCACTCCAGGAGGGTGGAGGAGATCCACGCCTCCTTCTCCAGATCTGTCCCGCCCGCCGCCTCGGCGCGGTCGCGAGTGACCGGATCGAGCTCCCAGAACACGCAGCGGCGGCAGCGATGCGGCAGGTCGGACAGGTTGTCCAGCGTGATGTTGACGAGACGACGCGACACCGGAGCGGGCACCTCCTGGTCTGGTGCGGACGGCAGAATCGCGCGGTCCGGACCCACCACTTCGCGAAAGTCCCGCCAACCGGCAGCGATCCTCGGGCATCGTATCGGACAGGGGTCGCGCGGCCCCCGGGGTCGGCGCGATCCCGGGTACCGGCGATGCCGTAAGTTGCAAGGACATCCGATCCACCCTGCGGAGGTGCCTCGTGGAACAGCACGCGCGAACAGACGCCTACTCCGATCGGTACGCCGCCCGCGCAGCCGGGATGGTCCCGTCGGAGATCCGCGCCCTGTTCGCGATGGTCGCTCGTCCCGAGGTCGTCTCGCTGGCGGGCGGTGCCCCCTACGTCTCGGCGCTGCCGCTCGACGTCGTGGGCGACATGATCGGTGAACTCGTCGCGACCCGGGGCGCCGAGGCGCTCCAGTACGGCTCGGCCCAGGGCGACGCCGTCCTGCGCGAGCGCATCTGCGAGGTGATGGCGCTGGAGGGCGTCAGCGCGTCCGCCGACGACATCGTCGTCACCGTCGGCGCGCAGCAGGCCCTCGACCTCATCACCAAGATCTTCGTCGACCCCGGCGACGTCGTCCTCGCGGAGGCGCCCTCCTACGTCGGCGCGCTCGGCACGTTCGCCAGCTACCAGGCCGACGTCGTGCACGTCCCGCTGGACGAGGGCGGCCTCATCCCCGGCGCGCTCAGCGACACGCTCGACCGGCTCGCCCGCGAGGGACGCCGCGTCAAGTTCCTCTACACCGTCCCCACGTTCCAGAACCCCGCGGGCGTCACGCTGACCGGTGCCCGCCGCGCGCAGGTGCTGGAGATCTGCGCCCGGCACGACGTCCTCATCATCGAGGACAACCCCTACGGGCTCCTCGGGTTCGACGGCGAACCGCTGCGGGCGCTGCGCGCCGACGACGCCGACCGCGTCATCTACCTCGGCTCGTTCTCCAAGACGATCGCGTCCGGGCTGCGCGTCGGCTGGGCGCTCGCGCCGCACGCGGTCCGCGCCAAGCTCGTCCTGGCCGCCGAGTCGGCCGTGCTCTGCCATCCGAGCCTGTCGCAGCTCGCCGTCCGCGAGTACCTGACGACGCAGCCGTGGCGCGAGCAGATCAAGGACTTCCGCGAGCTGTACCGGGCCCGCCGCGACGCCATGCTCGACGCGCTCGGCGCGCTGATGCCCGCCGGTGTCACGTGGACGCGCCCCGCCGGAGGGTTCTTCGTGTGGGTGACGCTGCCCGAGGGCCTGGACGCCAAGGCCATGGCCCCCCGCGCCATCGCCGAACGCGTCGCGTACGTGCCCGGTACCGGCTTCTACGCCGACGGCGACGGCCGCCGGAACCTGCGCCTGTCGTACTGCTTCCCCGAGCCCGACCGCATCCGCGAGGGCGTCCGGCGCCTCGCGGGCGTGATCGAGAACGAGATCTCCATGCGGGACACTTTCGGAGGAGCCCGGCCGGGCCCCACCCGCGACGGCGTCCACACGCCCGGACCCGGGATCGTCTGACGGGAAGCGTCGGACACGGTACGTCGAGGCCGGCTCTCCTGGCGGAGAGCCGGCCTTCGTTTTTGGTTAGGAGCACGCCTGTGGAACTCGGGCACGTCGTCGTTCTCGCCGGGGGACTGTCCTACGAGCGGGAGGTGTCGCTACGGTCGGGGCGCCGGGTCGCGGACGCGCTGCGGTCGCTCGACATCCCCGTGGAACTCCGCGACGCCGACGCCGGGCTGCTGGACGCCCTGGCGCGCGACCGGCCCGACGTCGTGTTCCCCGTGCTGCACGGCGCCGCGGGGGAGGACGGCGCGGTGCGCGGCGTCCTGGACCTGCTGGAGCTGCCCTACGTCGGCGCCCGGCCGGACGCGTGCCGCGTCGCGTGGGACAAGCCGACCGCCAAGGCCGTCGTGCGGCGGGCCGGGCTGGCCACCCCGGCGTCGGTGGCACTGCCGAAGGAGGTCTTCCACGACCTCGGGGCGGCGTCCGTCCTCGACCGCGTGGTGGACCGGCTGGGGCTGCCGTTGTTCGTGAAGCCGACCAGCGGGGGATCGGCGCTCGGCGCGTCCGTCGTCCGCGCGGCGGCCGACCTGCCCGCCGCGATGGTCGGCTGCTTCGCCTACGGCGACGCGGCGCTCATCGAGCAGTTCGTCGCGGGCACCGAGATCGCCGTGAGCGTGCTGGACTTCGGCAAGCCCGAGGCGCTGCCCGCCGTGGAGATCGTCGCGCCGCGCGGCCGGTACGACTACACGGCCCGCTACGACGCGGGGGACACCGCGTTCGTGACGCCCGCCCGCCTCTCCCCCGAGATCGCCGAGCGCGCCGCCGCCGCCGCCGTCACCGCACACACGGCGCTCGGCCTGCGCGACCTGTCCCGTACCGACCTCATCGTGGACGGCGCGGGCGAGGTGCACTTCCTGGAGGTGAACGTCGCCCCGGGCATGACCGAGACGAGCCTGCTGCCGCGCGCCGTGGAGGCCGCCTCACGGGATCTCGCGACCGTCTGCCGCGATCTGCTCCTCCAGCGCGCCTGAGCGCGGAGCTTGGTTTCCCGTGAAACACGCGCCCGCGTGGTTTCACGGGAAACATCACCAGTGGGCCGGGCGCTCCACGCGTGCGGGGAGCGCGGTGCCCGCGCTTCCCCGCGCGGAGTTGATCTGGCTCTGGGTGACGAAGACGGCGCCGGTCAGGTCGGCCTCGGAGAGGTCGGCGTCGCGCAGGTCCGCGCCGAGCAGGTCGGCGTACCGCAGGTCCGCCTTGCGGAGATCGGCGGCGATCAGCAGCGAGCCCCGGAAGCTGACCCCGGACAGGCGAGCGCCCGACAGGTTCGCCCCCATGAGCTGAAGGTGCTGGCGGCTCTTCAACCGGCCGCCGACGCTGCCGCGCACCATCTCGCTCGCGCGGGTCAGGAACGGGCCGATGGAGCCCCGCAGGCCGTCCAGGTCCACCGTGGCGAGGCTGTCGGCGTCTTTCTGCGCCGTCTCCCCGATCTCGCGGTGCAGCGCGCGGGCCTCCGCGTGCAGGGAGGCCGTCTCCGGACGCTCCTCGATATCGGCCAGATACCACAGAAGCTCGTGCAGCGCCCGCATCACCGGCAGAGTCTGGAACATCGCCCCGGCCGTCTCGGGGTGCGCACGCCAGTCCCGGCCGCCGAACGTCTCCTGGGACACCCGCTGCCCGGCGCCGAAGCAGTCGAACGAGGTGCAGCCCCGGAAGCCGACGTCCCGCAGCTTGCCGTGCACGCCGCAGCCGAAGTCGTCCTGGAGGTGGCCGCACGGCTCCCCCGCGGCCTTGTCGACGGCGAAGTCCGCGGACCGGGTGAACGGGAGCGCCACGCAGCAGAGGGCGAAGCACTGCGTGCAGTCGGCACGCAGTTCGACAGGGGACTCAGTCACGTGACCTCACCTCGGCTTCGGACGGCGTTTTCCGTATCGCCCACGCCTCCCCGTTCCGGTTTCCCGTGAAACGTCGGGCTCGGGCGGCCCATGTTTCACGGGAAACCGCCGGGGCGAGGTGCCGTGGCGCATGTTTCCCGTGAAACAGGGGACGCCCCGGAGGTGGTTCCGGGGCGTCAGTAGCAGGAGCGGGCCTACTGGGCGTCGAACGGGACGCCTTCGTCTTCCGGCGCCATGGACTTGATGATGCGGTCCAGGTCCTCCAGCGTCGCGAACTCGACCACGATCTTGCCCTTGTTGCGGCCGAGATCGACGCGGACCTTGGTCTCGTAGCGGTCCGACAGGCGGTCGGCGAGCTGCTTGAGCCCCGGCGCCATCGGCTTCTTGCGGCGGCCGGGACGCGGCGCGGCCGGGCCGTCGTCCGCCTCGCGAAGCGCGATGATCTCCTCGATCGCCCGGACCGAGAGACCTTCGGCGACGATCCGCTGGGCCAGGTGCTCCTGGGCCTCGATGCTGTCCAGCGAGAGCAGCGCGCGGGCGTGCCCGGCGGAGATGACCCCGGCGGCCAGACGGCGCTGCACCGCCGGCGGCAGGTTCAACAGCCGCAGGGTGTTGCTGATGTGCGGGCGGGAGCGGCCGATGCGCGTGGCGAGCTGCTCGTGGGTGACGCCGAAGTCGTCCAGGAGCTGCTGGTAGGCCGCCGCCTCCTCCAGCGCGTTGAGCTGCTGGCGGTGCAGGTTCTCCATGAGCGCGTCACGGAGCAGATCGTCGTCGCTCGTCGCCCGGATGATCGCGGGGATCGCGGCCAGCCCGGCCTCCTGGGAGGCCCGCCACCGCCGCTCCCCCATGATCAGCTCGAACTCGTGGTCGGCGTCGTCGATGCGGCGGACGACGATCGGCTGGAGCAGCCCGACGATGCTGATGGACTCGGCCAGCTCGGCGAGCGCGTCCTCGTCGAAGTGCTCGCGCGGCTGACGCGGGTTGGGACGGATCGCGCGCGGCGGCAGCTCGGCGAAGAACGCCCCGGCCACCTCCTGCACGGGCGCGGCGTGCTCGCCGGCCGACCTCGGACCCGCCGGGCCCGGGCCGCCGCCCGGCCTCGCCGTACCGCCGACCTCGTCGTCCAGCGGGGACGCGGGCGGCGGGGGTGCCTGCGGGATGAGGGCGTTCAGACCCCGGCCCAGCCCGCGGCGCTGCTGACTCACTGCACTGCTCCCGCTCCACGGTGGGCCACCTCGGACGCCGCCTCGCTGTAGGCGAGCGCGCCGCTGGACCCGGGATCGTAGGTCATGACGGACTGCCCGTAGCTCGGCGCCTCGGAGACGCGGACGCTGCGGGGGATGACGGTCTTGAGGACGACGTCCCCGAAGTGGCTCCGCACGTCGTCGGCGACCTGGGCGGCGAGCCGGGTGCGGGCGTCGTACATGGTGAGCAGGATCGTCGACACGTTGAGGTGCGGGTTCAGGTGCGCCCGGACGAGGTCGACGGTCCGGATGAGCTGGCCGAGCCCCTCCAGCGCGTAGTACTCGCACTGGATGGGAATGAGCAGTTCTTCGCCGCCGACGAGCGCGTTGACGGTGAGCAGGCCGAGCGACGGCGGGCAGTCGATGAGGACATAGTCGTACTTGTCCTTGTCGTAGGCGTCCAGCGCGCGCTGGAGCCGCGACTCGCGCGCCACCTTGGACACCAGCTCGATCTCGGCGCCCGCGAGGTTGAGCGTGGCGGGCGCGCAGAAGAGGTTCGGGATGTCGGGCGCCGCGACGACGATGTCGGCGAGCGGCATGTCCTCGATGAGCACGTCGTAGATCGACGGCACCTCGGCGTGGTGGTCGACGCCGAGCGCCGTGGACGCGTTGCCCTGCGGATCGAGGTCGACCACGAGCACCTGAGCGCCGTGCATGGCCAGCGACGCCGCCAGGTTGACCGAGCTGGTCGTCTTGCCGACGCCGCCCTTCTGGTTGGCGATCGTGATGACACGGCAGCGTCCCGGCCGTGGCCATTCCCGATCGCGGCGGCCGGGCATCACCGTGGTCCCGGTCGGCGCGGTTTCATGTGAAACCTTTGCGTCCTTGAGCGCCTCGCGCACGAGTTCTGACTCCCCCTGAGATGGACGTCCCTGGTGCGGAGCGGGCGCGGCGCCTCCCTGCGTCGGCACATAGCCGACGTTCTCCGCCGTTCCGGACGTCGTGCTTCCCCACATGGCGTGGCCGGAGGGGGTGACACCCGCTCCGGCTTCGGTCTCTTCCGGCTCGGGTGCGGGCGCCGGTGCCGGGACGGGGCCCGGTAGCTGAACGTCGGGGGATTCACCGGCACTGTCGGGCCGGGCCGGCCCTGGTCCCGTGCTCATGAAGACCTCTTCCTCGACCGTGGAGCGCGCCGGGGCGCACGTTCCGCGACCACTCGGACAAGCGTTGTCGGCGGCTCGACCTTACCTTGCCCGACTTGGAGCAGTTCGGCCGTTCGCACCTCGAAACGCTTCAGCACGGGCCGTGCCTCGTCCAGTTCGGCGGCGGCCCGCTCCCCCTTCAGCGCGAGCAGCTCACCCCCCGGTCGCAGCAGCGGGAGCGCCCAGCCGACGAGCCGCTCCAGCGGCGCGACGGCCCGCGCGGTCACGACGTCGGCCTCGAAGTCCGCGACGACCTCCTCGGCCCGCCCCCGGCGGACCTCGACGTTGCCGAGATCGAGCAGCGCGACGGCCTCGTCGAGGAAGCGCGTCCGGCGCAGCAGCGGTTCCAGCAGCGTGACGGACAGGTCGGGCCGGACGATGGCGAGCACGATGCCGGGGAGCCCCGCCCCGGACCCGATGTCCACCACCTGCGCGTTCTCCGGGATCGCCTCGGCGGCGACGGCACAGTTGATCAGGTGCCGTTCCCAGAGCCGGTCGGCCTCGCGCGGCCCGATGAGCCCACGCTCGACCCCCGGCCCGGCGAGAAACTCCGCGTACCGTTCCGCGACCGGAAGCGCGTCCCCGAATACCTCACGTGCGATGCCCACCGAACGAATCGTTCCACATGAAACGGCACGTGCGCACACGCGCAACGTCTCGCAGGAATATTCGCCGACAGCGGGGTAGAGGCTGACCACTGAAGTCCGCCCGTCACGGAAGGAGGCTCCGACCGATGGGTATCGGAGTCAGTCTCGCTTTCATCGCCCTCGGGGCGATCCTCGCCTTCGCCCTCAACGTTGACATGAGCGGAGTCAACATCCAGATGGTCGGTTGGATTCTCATGCTCGTGGGACTCGCCAGCATGGCCATCACCTTCGGCTACACGCGTCCCCGGCGCCGCGCCGCCCAGCTCGTCGAGCAGCCCTACGGCTCCAGCACGGGGGAGACCGCGCTGCGCGAGGAGACGGTGGTCGAGGAGGCCCCCGTGACCACCGAGCGGGTCGTGGTGGACCGGCCCACCGAGCGCATCGTCGAGCGTCCCGTGCAGACCGAGCGCGTCGTGCGGGAAGAGCCCGTCGAGCCGACGATCCGGCCCGCGCAGGACCCCCGCATGGCGAACGACCCCGCGATCGCCAACGACCCCGGCCGCCAGCACGACCCCGGCTTCCACAACCCCCCGTCGTCCGACCGCCGCCGCTGAACCCCCGTCCCGCTCCCCCGGAGCGGACCGCACAGACCAACTGAAGAAGGGCGTGGCAGGACGATTTACGGGCGCGTCCGCCACACCCCGGGTGCCCGGCGTGCCGAGGCGGCGACGCGCGCCGGGCCCCCGCCCGACCTCCCGTCCGGACGACGCGGTGCGGATCGCCGCCCGCCCCGCCCTGCCGGAACGACGCAGCGGCCCCCGGCTCATCGGAGCCGGGGGCCGCTGCGGTGCCGTGTCAGGAGGCGTGGACGACGACGTAACGCTCGGGCTCCTCGCCCTCGGACTCGCTGCGCAGTCCGGCGGCGGCGATCGCGTCGTGCACGATCTTGCGCTCGAACGGCGTCATCGGCGCGAGCGGCTTGGACCCGCCGCTCTGCTTCACCTCGGCGGCGATGTCCTCGCCGAGCTTGGTCAGCTCGGCGCGCCGGCGCTCGCGGTAGCCGCCGACGTCGAGCATGAGCCGGGTGCGGTTGCCGGTCTGCCGGTGCACGGCCAGGCGCGTCAGCTCCTGGAGGGCCTCCAGGACCTCGCCGCGCTTGCCGACCAGCTCGTCCAGCGAGGCGCCGACGACGGCGACCACCGCGCGCTCGCCCTCGACGTCCATGTCGATGTCGCCGTCATAGTCACCGATGTCGAGCAGGCCCTCGATGTAGTCGGCGGCGATCTCGCCTTCCTGTTCGAGCGCCTGGACGTCGACCTCGGTGGTGTCGGTCTGGCTCAACGGGATCTCCTTCTGCGACAACGACGGCCGATGAACAAAACTAGCGCTTCTGGGTGCCGGTGCGCTTGCTCCGGGGCTTGCGCGTCGGCTGGTTGCGGGCGGCCTTCGGCTTGTCGGCCTCGGCGGCCTCGACCGGCTCGGCGTCCTTGGTGAGCTTGGCCTTGCCCCCGGGCGACTTCCCGTTCTTGGCGGCGGCCTTCTTCGCCTCGGCGGCGAGCTTCTCCTTCTCGGCCTCGGACCCGGGCGGCGGGTACTTGGAGAAGATGTAGTGCTGCTGCACGAGCGTCCAACTGTTGGAGGTCACCCAGTACATCAGGACGCCCAGCGGGAAGCCGATGCCGAACAGGCCGAACAGCGGGGCGAGGAAGACCATCATCTTCTGCGCCTGCATCATCGGGTTCTGGTCGTCGGTGACGGGCTGGCGCTTCATGCTGGCCCGGACGGTGAAGAACGTGGTGCAGGAGCTGATGATCACCGCGATGCCGGTGATGACGATCGCGCTCCACGCCTTGTCGCTCCAGGCGTTGAGGAACGTGTCCGGAATGTGGGCGCCGAAGATGTTGGCGCGCTGGGCGCTCTGCACCAGGTCGGGCGTGACGGCGAAGACGCCCTGGCCCTCCTTGGCGTCCGAGACGCGCTTGAGCACCTGGAACAGGCCGATGAAGACCGGAAGCTGGACCAGCAGCGGCAGGCAGCCCGCGATGGGGTTGGCGCCGTTCTCCTGGTAGAGCTTCATGACCTCCTGGTTCATCCGCTGCTTGTCGTTCTTGTACTTCTTGCGCAGCGCCTGAACCTTCGGGTTCAGCTCTTGCATCTTGCGGGACGCGTGGATCTGCTTGACGAACAGCGGAACCATGACGAGCCGCAGCAGCACGGTGAGCAGGATGATCGCGCCACCCCATGCCCAGCCGCTGTCCTTGGGGAAGACCAGGCTCAGTCCGCTGTGAATCCACACGACCAGCTGAGCGACGATCTGGTATAGCCAATCAAGCACCGGGCAGCTCCTTGGGCTCTGCTAGGGCGGGGCCGCTCTCGGTGCGGCCGGCGGGCTCGGTGGACGCCGAGTTCGCAGACTTCTTCGGCGGTACCGGGTCGAATCCGCCGGGGTTGAAGGGGTGGCAGCGGCCGATGCGACGGGCCGTCAGCCACGTGCCCCGCAGGGCGCCGTGCACGTGCAGGGCCTCCAGGCCGTACGCGCTGCACGAGGGGTAGAACCGGCACTGCTGTCCGAGCAGGGGGCTCAGGAAGCGCCGGTAGCCGCGGACGAACAGGATGAGCGCCCGCGCGGCGAGGCTCACGCCCGCCACCGGGTGCTGCTCGGGGAGCGCCTCCCCGGGATGACGCGTCATCTCCGCCCCTTGGACGTGGGCCGCGTCAGCCGGTCGAGGGCCGACTGAAGATCGCTGGCCAGTTCGTCGGGGCGCGCCGTACCCGCGGCCGGGTTGGCGCGCACTACGAGCAGGCTACCTTGCGGCAGCGCGTGGACGTGATCGCGCAGAAGATGACGAAGCCGCCGCCGCACCAGATTGCGGACGACGGCGTTCCCCACGGGACGGGCCACGATGAACCCGACGAGCGGCGGACCCGGCTCGGGAGGGACGTCCCGGCGGAGCAGGTGGACGACGAGCGTCGGCCGCCCGGCGCGTTTGCCGCGCCGGACGGCCAGCGTGAAGTCGTCCCGCCGCCGCATCCGGTTGCCGGAGGGCAGCACGGGGAGGAGGGTCAGACCGCGATGCGGGCGCGGCCCTTGTTGCGGCGCGAGGCGAGCACGGCGCGGCCGGCGCGCGTGCGCATGCGAAGCCGGAAGCCGTGCTTCTTGTGGCGCCGGCGGTTGTTCGGCTGGAAAGTACGCTTGCTCACTTCGAGGCTCCAGGTGCTGCGGTCGGTCGGGAAAGTGTGAAAGCCGCGCATCGCGGGTGGTGCGTTCGGTCCCCCGCAGCGGGGGCCCGTCCAGCAGGAGCTCGGCGGCTTTGCCAGCGGGCACGCGTCATCTCCGTCGATGCGTATCGACCTCAGCACGTTACGGGCTGGCCCGCGCCGAGGTCAAACGGAACGCGTCCGGCGGTCCCGGTCATCCCCAACCTGTGGACAACTGCCAGTGCGCGACGGGACGGCCGGGTCGGCGGCGGGGCACGGGCGGATCAACGTCCCACAGGCGCCCGCGCGGCACGAGGCGCCATGCCGCGACGCGGCGCGGGAACCCGGAACGGACGCGGGAAGTGTGAATCGCCCGACTTCGGCGAGACGCCGCACTTCGCCGGAAAGAGGGCAGCTCCGAGGGCGTACAAGGGCGGGCGGAGCCGGGGGAAAACGGTCAGAGCGGGAAGCGGTGTTCGTGTTGCGGGACGGTCAGGGCGCCGTTAGGGTCGTGACACCGAAGCCGCCCACTCCCGTCGATCCGGCCGCGCCGCATTCCGGCACCGCGATCTGCGGCTTCCCGCCCCAGCCGCGATTTCCGCCCCTGCTCGCCTTTGTGCACACGCGTTGTACACAGGGAGCCCCCGAGTTGTGCACAGGTTGTGGACAACTCTGTGGACAACTCGTGAGAGAGTTAGGGCTTCCGCGGCGTCACCGTGCTCCCTGAGACGGCCCGAACCCGTGGTTCGACCAGGCCGGACGCCGACTCCGGTGAGCGGAGATGCAGGAGGGGCACTTGCGCATGGACGGTCAGGACCTCAACGCAGTCTGGGCCCGCACCCTGTCGTCCCTGGGCGAACGGGACCTGGCCCCGAGCTACCGCGCCTGGCTGCCGATGGTCCGTCCGCTCGCGCTCGTCGAGGGCACCGCGCTGCTCGCCGCACCCAACGAGTTCGCCAAGGACGCGCTGGAGACCCGGCTGCGCGACCTCATCACCCAGGCCCTCTCGCACGAGCTCGGCCGGGAGATCCGCGTCGCGGTCACCGTGCAGCCCGAACCGCCCGGCCCGCCCGCCGAACGCGAACCCGCGCCGGACAAGTACGCCGCCGAGCCGCCCTACGGCGAGCCCGCGTACGAGCCGTCCTATGAGAAGGCGCCGTACGAGAAGTCCTACGGCGGCGACCGCCGGGACGAGCGCGGCTACGAGTACCCCGACTACGCCGAGCGCGGCTACCCCGAGCAGCAGCAGTCCTACGGCGACCAGGGGTTCGGCGGCCGCTCCGCGCCCTACCCCCCGGCCGAGGAAGAGCGCGGCTGGCCGCAGGGCGACGCCGACCGGGGCGGGTACCCGGCCGCGCCGCCGCCTCGTCCGCCCGCGTACGGCGGCGGGCGCGGATCTTCCCCGTTCGGCGAGCGCACCGGGCCGCAGCCCTTCCCGGCGCCGCGCCGGCCCGCCGGCGGCGAGGCGCCGCGCGGCGAGCCGTTCGAGCCGTCCGGCCCGCCCGCGCCGTCCCACCTGAACGACCGCACGCTCGGCGCCCCCCGCCCCGGACGCGCCGAGCCGCCGAGCGAGCCCGCCGCCCGTCCCGGCGACGAGGGGTTCGGCGGCGACCAGGGCTTCCGGCCCCCGCCGGCCGAGGAGGGCGAGGCGCGCGGCAAGGGCGGCGGCGCCGGTGAGCACGCCCGGCTCAACCCCAAGTACACGTTCGAGACGTTCGTCATCGGCTCGTCGAACCGGTTCGCGCACGCGGCGGCCGTCGCCGTCGCCGAGCAGCCCGCCAAGGCGTACAACCCGCTGTTCGTCTACGGCGACTCGGGCCTCGGCAAAACGCACCTGCTGCACGCGATCGGCCATTACGCGCAGAGCCTCTTCAACGGCGCCCGCGTCCGTTATGTGAGCTCTGAGGAGTTCACCAACGACTTCATCAACTCGATCCGCGACGGCAAGGCCGACGGTTTCCGCCGCCGCTACCGGGATGTGGACATCCTCCTCGTCGACGACATCCAGTTCCTGGAGGGCAAGGAGCAGACGCAGGAGGAGTTCTTCCACACCTTCAACACGCTGCACAACGCCAGCAAGCAGATCGTGATCTCCAGCGACCGTCCGCCCAAGGAACTGGTGACGCTGGAGGACCGGCTGCGCAACCGCTTCGAATGGGGCCTCACCACCGACGTGCAGCCGCCCGAGCTTGAGACGCGCATCGCGATCCTCCAGAAGAAGGCGCGGCAGGAGGGGCTGGCCGCTCCGCCGGACGTCCTGGAGTTCATCGCCTCGCAGATCGCGACGAACATCCGCGAGCTGGAGGGCGCGCTGATCCGCGTGACCGCATTCGCCAGCCTCAACCGGCAGTCGGTCGACATGAAGCTCGCGGAGATCGTGCTGAAGGACCTTATCCCCAACGACTCCGGACCCGAGATCACAGCCCCGATGATCATGGCGCAGACTGTGGAGTACTTCGGGACGACGATCGAGGACCTCTGTGGACCGTCGAGGTCGCGGATGCTCGTCACCGCGCGGCAGATCGCGATGTACCTCTGCCGGGAGCTGACCGAGCTCAGTCTCCCCAAAATCGGACAGCAGTTCGGCGGCCGCGACCACACCACCGTGATGCACGCCGAACGTAAAGTCCGCAGCTTGATGGCCGAAAGGCGGGCCATCTACAACCAGGTCACCGAGCTGACCGGGCGGATCAAGCACCAGGCCCGCAAGCGCTGATCGACTTCCGTTCCCCGCCCACAGCCTGTGGATAACCCTGGGGATTTTCGTGGATAACCCCGGGGATAACCTGCGGATAACTTGAGGACAACCCGTGGACAGTTTCCCTCCGCCTGGGGACGACGGCCCGGCATCATGGGGACGGACCGGTGGACAACCTGGGGACACGCTGTGGACGCCTGGGGACGACCGACCCCGACGATCTTCCCCGGGCCGTCACCCCGCTCCGAGGCTGAGGAAAACCGGTGGACAACCGGTGGATGACGTGGGGACGAGCTGTGGGGAGGAGAATCTCATCCCCAGGCACGACGGCTCCGTCCACCGGTCATACACAGCCCCGGTGGATGAAAATCCGCGGCCTGACCTGCACGAACACAGGTTGTCCACGGTATCCACAGCACCTACTACGAGTACTACCCCTTATCTCTCTCAAGAAAAATGAACAGCTCAAATCAGGGCCTGGGGACAACGCGCTCCGAGCGCGCTCCCGGGGCTCCGAACCTCATCGAGGCCGACACCCACTGGAGGCGGGTCCCTTGAAGTTCCGCATCGACCGAGACGCCCTGGCCGACGCCGTGGCCTGGACGGCCCGCACCCTCCCGGTGCGCCCCCCGGTGCCCGTGCTGGCGGGCATGCACATCGAGGCGGGCGACCGGCTGAAGCTGTCGGCGTTCGACTACGAGGTCTCCGCGCAGGTCTCCACCGACATCGAGACCGAGGAGCCCGGCACCGGCCTGGTCTCCGGGCGGCTGCTCGCCGAGATCTGCCGCAGCCTTCCTCCCCACCCTGTGGAAGTCACCACGGACGGGGCCAAGGTGATGCTCCGCTGCGGCAGCGCGAAGTTCACACTGTTGACGATGCCTGTGGAGGACTACCCGACGCTGCCGGAGATGCCGCCCGCCGCGGGCGCCGTCGGCAGTGACGAGTTCGCCGCCGCCGTCGCGCAGGTCGCCATCGCCGCCGGGCGCGACGACACGATCCCGATGCTGACCGGCGTCCGCGTGGAGATCGAGGGCGAGACCGTCACGCTCGCGTCCACCGACCGGTACCGGCTCGCCGTCCGCGAGCTGCACTGGAAGCCGGAGCGGCCCGACTTCTCCGCCGTGGCGCTCGTCCCGGCCAAGACGCTCGCCGACACGGCCAAGTCGCTGACGTCCGGCGCCGAGGTGTCGATCGCGCTCGGCGGCCAGGGCAGCGCCGGCGAAGGCATGATCGGGTTCGCGGGCGGCGGGCGGCGCACGACGTCGCGGCTGCTCGACGGCGACTTCGTCAAGTACCGGTCGCTGCTGCCGTCGGAGTACGCGGGCCTCGCCGAGGTCCACACCGGGCAGTTCATCGAGGCCGTCAAGCGCGTCTCGCTGGTCGCCGAGCGGAACACGCCCGTGCGGCTGTCGTTCAGCCAGGGCCAGGTGGTGCTGGAGGCGGGCACCGGCGACGAGGCGCAGGCCGTCGAGGCGCTGGAGGCCACGCTGGAGGGCGAGGACATCGACATCGCCTTCAACCCGGGCTTCCTGCTCGACGGGCTCGCCGCGATCGGCTCGGACACCGCGCGGCTGTCGTTCACCACGCCGACGAAGCCCGCCGTGCTCACCGGTAAACCGCCGCAGGATGGGGAGAACCCCAACTACCGTTACCTGATCATGCCGGTGCGGCTGACGGGGTGACGAGCGGCTGTGGATATCGGCAGGGACGCGCGTTAGGGGAGTGAGCATGCAACTGGGCATGATCGGCCTGGGCAGGATGGGCGGCAACATGGCCGAGCGGCTGCGCCGCGGCGGCCACGAGGTCGTCGGTTACGACCGTGATCCCGGCGTCACCGACGTCGGCTCCCTGGCCGAACTCGTCGAACGCCTGGAACCGCCGCGCGCCGTGTGGGTGATGGTCCCGGCGGGCGAGCCGACGCACGAGACCGTCCACAGCCTGGGGACGGTGCTCTCCCCCGGCGACGTGGTGATCGACGGCGGCAACTCGCACTACGTCGACGACCAGAGGCACGGCGAGGAACTGCGCGCCAAGGGCATCGGCTTCGTCGACTGCGGCGTCAGCGGCGGGGTGTGGGGGCTGGAGAACGGCTACGCGCTGATGGTCGGCGGCGACGCCGCCGACGTCGAGCGCCTGATGCCGGTCTTCGACGCGCTCAAGCCGCCCGGGGAGTTCGGCTTCGTGCACGCCGGGGAGATCGGCGCGGGCCACTTCGTGAAGATGGTCCACAACGGCATCGAGTACGCGATGATGCAGGCGTTCGGCGAGGGCTACGAGCTGATCGAGGCGTCCAAGATCGTTACGAACGTGCCGGAGACGTTCCGGAGCTGGCAGGAGGGCACGGTCATCCGGTCCTGGCTGCTGGACCTGATGAACCGCGCCCTGGCCGACGATCCCGAACTCGACGCGATCCGCGGGTACGCCAACGACTCGGGCGAGGGCCGCTGGACGGTCCAGGCCGCCGTCGACCACGCCGTCCCGCTCCCGGCGATCACGGCGTCGCTGTTCGCCCGGTTCGCGTCCCGCCAGGACGACTCGCCCGCGATGAAGGTCGTCGCGGCGCTGCGCGGGCAGTTCGGCGGCCACGCCGTCGAGTCGGCCAAGGGCGCCGACTCCCCCGGCGCCGACGTCGAGCCGCCGCCCACCTGATCCGCCCTTCGGCCGGAGCCCGCCCGTCCCGGCGGCGGGTCCGGCCGGGCGGGAGGGGCGCGGCCGGCGCCACGTTGGCCTACGCTCGTCTCTCGTGCACGTCGCCCACCTCTCGCTCCAGGACTTCCGGTCGTACCCCACCGCCGAGGTGGAGTTCGAGCCGGGCGTCACCGCGTTCGTGGGACCGAACGGGCAGGGCAAGACGAACCTGGTCGAGGCCGTCGGGTACGTCGCCGCGCACGGCAGCCACCGGGCGTCCTCGGACGCGCCGCTGGTGCGGCAGGGCGCGCCGCGCGCCATCGTGCGGGCGGCCGTGGTGAAGGACGACCGCCGCGCCCTCATCGAGCTGGAGATCAACCCGGGCCGGGCGAACCGGGCCCGGCTGAACCGCTCGCCGGTGCCGCGTCCGCGCGAGATCGTCGGCATGCTGCGCACCGTGCTGTTCGCCCCCGAGGA
The DNA here is from genome assembly GCF_000374305.1 of Actinomadura flavalba DSM 45200. GTDB lineage: Bacteria > Actinomycetota > Actinomycetes > Streptosporangiales > Streptosporangiaceae > Spirillospora > Spirillospora flavalba. Next base: position 1,409,755 of record NZ_KB894093.1, read on the forward strand.
CCTGGCGCTCGTCAAGGGCGACCCGGGCGAGCGCCGCCGCTTCCTGGACGAGCTGCTGACGCTGCGCACCCCCCGGTTCGCGGGCGTCCGGTCGGACTACGAGCGCGTGCTGAAACAGCGCAACGCCCTGCTGAAATCGGCCGCCGCGCACCGCCGCTCCCCCGGCGCGGAGGTGCTCGCGACCCTGGACGTGTGGGATTCACATCTGGCCCGGGCGGGCGCCGAGCTGCTCGCCGGGCGGCTGGAGCTGACCACCGCCCTGCGGCCCCTCCTCGCCGACGCGTACACGGCTCTCGCTCCGCACGGGGGTGCGGCCGACATGCGGTACAAGAGCTCGCTCGGTGACGTCGAGTTGTCCACAGACCGTGCACAACTCGCCGAGCAGTTGCTCGGCGGCGTCGCGGAGGCGCGCAAGCAGGAGCTGGAGCGGGGCGTCAGCCTCGTCGGGCCGCACCGGGACGAGCTGGTGCTCGGCCTCGGGGACCTGCCCGCCCGGGGCTACGCCTCGCACGGCGAGTCGTGGAGCATCGCGCTCGGGCTGCGGCTGGCGGCATTCGATCTGTTGCGTTCCGATGGCGATGACCCCGTTCTGATCTTGGACGACGTGTTCGCGGAGCTGGACGCGGGGCGCCGCAGCCGGCTCGCCGGGATGGTCGCCCCCGCCGAGCAGGTGCTCATCACCGCGGCGGTTCCGGCGGACGTGCCGGAGGAGCTCTCCGGCGCGTCCTACGCGGTCGCCGACGGCAAGGTCACCCGCGCATGAGCGTGCCAGGAGAGGAGCCCGCCATGGCGGAAGATCCACAGCCTGTGGATAACTCCGCGCCCGCGAAGTCCGGCATCGAGCTGGCGCGCGAGGCGCTGGCCCAGGCGAAGGCCGACGCGCTCAAGCGCGGCACGCTCCCCGGCCAGGGCAAGCGCAAGGGCCGCCGCGTCCCCGGCCCGGCGCGCGGCGGCTCCCGGGGCGGCGACCCGAAGCTGTTCGGCTCGGCCATCCGCGAGCTGATGGCCGACCGGGGCTGGGAACAGCGCGCCGCCGTCGGCGGCGTCTTCGGCAACTGGCCCGGCATCGTCGGCCCCGAACTCGCCGAGCACACCCGCCCCGACCGGTTCGAGGACGGCGAGCTGACCGTCCTCGTCGACTCCCCGACGTGGGCCGCCCAGGTCCGCGCACTCGCGGGACAGCTCGTCCGCCGCCTCAACGAGGAACTCGGCCAGGGCACCGTCCGCCGCGTCAAGGTCGTCGGCCCGTCCACCGGCCCCCGCCGCACGGGCGCCTGGCGGGCGCGCTAATTTTTGCCGCGCTGTGTTGTTTTGCCGCGCCTTCGGCGCGGCGGGGTCAGGGCCCTTTTGGCGCCGCCGCAGAGGCCATGATCATCCTCCCTTCGGTCCGGAGGATCATGGCCTCTGCGGCGGCGCGGCCCTGACCCGGTCGGGGTTCACGTCGACCACGGGGTTCGGGTCCTCCCCCCGGACGGGTTCGCCACGTGTATCGCCGCTGGTGGGGGGCTTGCAGGTGCTCGGGGGCGGAGTGTCGGTGGCGGGTGGGAACATCTGTTCGGGAGGAAGAGATGGGATTCCGTCGCGAGCGCGCCGTAGGCCAGGGAGACCCCCAGGGCCAATGGGGGGATGTGGCTCCGTGCCCGTCCGGGCGCTACACGAGCGCACAGCGCTCGTCAGTGCCACTTTTTCGCCCACGAACCGGTAGAATGAGCAGTGGGTTCAGGATGCTGCGCCGCCTTGGGTCGCCCGGGGCTCGGTCGGACTCGACCAGAGCACGTGGGCGCCCTTACGTGTGTTACGGGGCACACCGCGTTCTCCAGCGCGGGGGCGGCGGGTCTCCCCGGCAGGAGGATCTCCTTTGGCGTACGACGCTAGTTCGATCACTGTCCTCGAAGGTCTCGAGGCGGTCCGCAAACGACCGGGCATGTACATCGGATCGACCGGGGAGCGCGGGCTCCACCACCTCGTGTACGAGATCGTCGACAACTCCGTCGACGAAGCCCTCGCCGGCTACGCCGACACCATCGACGTGGTGCTGCTCGCCGACGGCGGCGTCCGCGTCCGCGACAACGGCCGCGGCATCCCCGTGGGCGAGCACCCGGTGGAGAAGCGCCCCGCCATCGAGCTCGTCCTGACGACGCTGCACGCGGGTGGCAAGTTCGACGGCAAGTCCTACGCGGTCTCCGGCGGCCTGCACGGCGTCGGCTCGGCCGTGGTGAACGCGCTGTCGACCCGGCTCGACGCCGAGGTCCGCACCGACGGGCACTACTGGCGCCAGTCCTACACCTGGCAGGGCGCCACCGGCCCGCTGGAGCAGGGCGAGCCGACCGACGAGACCGGCACGCAGATCACCTTCTGGCCCGACGGCGACATCTTCGAGACGCTCGAATGGAACTTCGAGACGCTGTCGCGGCGCATGCAGGAGATGGCGTTCCTCAACCGGGGCCTGTCGATCTCGCTGCGCGACGAGCGGCCCGACTACCTCGTCGCCGAGGATTCCGAGGACGAGCCCGCCCCCCGCGAGGTCAGCTACCACTACGCGGGCGGCATCGAGGACTTTGTCCGCTACCTCAACAAGACCAAGGACGCCGTCCACGACTCGGTCATCTACTTCGAAGACCACGTCGAGGGCATGTCCGTCGAGATCGCGATGCAGTGGAACGGTTCGTACTCCGAGTCCGTCCACACGTTCGCGAACACGATCAACACGGCCGAGGGCGGCACCCACGAGGAGGGGTTCCGCGCCGCGCTGACGACGATCGTCAACCGCTACGCCCGCGACAAGGGCATGCTGCGCGACAAGAAGGACGAGAACCTCACCGGCGAGGACGTCCGCGAGGGCCTCACCGCGATCATCTCGATCAAGCTGGCCGATCCGCAGTTCGAGGGCCAGACCAAGACCAAGCTCGGCAACACCGAGGCCAAGTCGTTCGTCCAGAAGGCGTGCAACGAGCACGTCCGGGACTGGTTCGAGGAGAACCCGGGCGAGGCCAAGGAGATCATCAACAAGGCGACGCAGGCGGCCCGCGCCCGCATGGCGGCCCGGCAGGCGCGCGACCTCACCCGGCGCAAGAGCCTGCTGGAGTCGACGTCGCTGCCCGGCAAGCTGTCGGACTGCCAGTCCACCGACCCGTCGCGCTCGGAGCTGTACATCGTCGAGGGCGACTCGGCGGGCGGCTCGGCCAAGGGCGGCCGCGACCCGCACTTCCAGGCGATCCTGCCGATCCGCGGCAAGATCCTCAACGTCGAGAAGGCCCGGATCGACCGCATCCTCAAGAACAACGAGGTACAGGCGATCATCACGGCGCTCGGCACGGGCGTGCACGACGAGTTCGACATCGAGAAGCTCCGCTACCACAAGATCATCCTCATGTCGGACGCCGACGTCGACGGCCACCACATCAACACGCTGCTGCTGACGCTGCTGTTCCGCTTCATGAAGCCGCTGATCGAGGCCGGGCACGTCTTCCTGTCCCAGCCGCCCCTGTACAAGATCAAGTGGGACGCGCGCGGCGTCGACGCCGACTACGTCTATTCCGACGCCGAACGCGACGCCACCATCGAGGCCGGTATCGCCGCCGGCCGGCGCGACCCGCGCCCCCGTGACCAGGTGCAGCGCTTCAAGGGCCTCGGCGAGATGAACCCCAGCGAGCTGTGGGACACCACGATGGACCCCGACCGCCGCCTGCTCCTCCAGGTCCAGCTCGACGACGCCGCCCAGGCCGACGAACTGTTCAGCGTTCTCATGGGCGAGGAGGTCGAACCCCGCCGCGACTTCATCCAGCGCAACGCCAAGGACGTGCGTTTCCTGGACATCTAGCGCCGGCCGACGACTTCCCTTTCCCACCACGCAGAAGAGGTCTTGCACAGTGACGGACGTGACCACCGAGGGCGGCTCCCCCGAGCGGATCGAGCCGGTCGATCTCCAGGTCTCGATGCAGAAGAGCTACCTGGACTACGCGATGTCGGTCATCGTCTCGCGGGCACTGCCGGAGGTCCGGGACGGGCTCAAGCCGGTGCACCGGCGTGTGCTGTACGCGATGTACGACGGCGGCTACCGCCCCGACCGCGGGTACTTCAAGTGCGCCCGCGTCGTCGGCGACGTCATGGGCAACTACCACCCGCACGGTGACTCGGCCATCTACGACGCGCTCGTCCGGCTCGCCCAGCCGTGGTCGATGCGCTACCCGCTCGTCGACGGCAACGGCAACTTCGGGTCGCGCGGCAACGACCCCGCCGCCGCCATGCGGTACACCGAGTGCCGCATGGCGCCCCTGGCGATGGAGCTGCTGCGCGACATCGACAAGGAGACCGTCGACTTCTCCCCCAACTACGACGGCCGCTCGCAGGAGCCGGACGTCCTGCCGTCGCGGTATCCGAACCTGCTCGTCAACGGGTCGGCGGGCATCGCGGTCGGAATGGCGACGAACATCCCCCCGCACAACCTGCGCGAGGTCGCCGAGGGCGTCCAGTGGTACCTGGCGAACTTCGGCACCTCCGACGAGGAGCTGCTCGAAGCGCTGATCGAGCGGATCAAGGGGCCGGACTTCCCGACCGCCGGGCTGATCGTCGGCCGCAAGGGCATCGAGGAGGCGTACCGCACCGGGCGCGGCTCGATCACGATGCGCGCCGTCGTCGAGGTCGAGGAGATCCAGAACCGCACCTGCCTCGTCATCACCGAACTGCCGTACCAGGTCAACCCCGACAACCTGGCGACCAAGATCGCCGATCTCGTCAAGGACGGAAAGCTTGACGGCATCGCCGATGTCCGTGACGAGACGTCCGGCCGTACCGGGCAGCGGCTCGTCATCGTCCTCAAGCGCGACGCGGTCGCCAAGGTCGTCCTCAACAACCTGTACAAGCACACCCAGCTCCAGGAGACGTTCGGCGCGAACATGCTGGCGCTGGTCGAGGGCGTGCCCCGCACGTTGCGCATCGACCAGTTCATCCGGTATTGGGTCGAGCACCAGATCGAGGTCGTCGTCCGGCGCACGCGCTACCTGTTGCGCAAGGCCGAGGAGCGCGCCCACATCCTGCGCGCCCTGCTCAAGGCCCTCGACCGCATCGACGAGGTCATCGCGCTGATCCGGCGGTCGCCGTCGGCGCAGCAGGCGCAGCAGGGCCTGATGGGCCTGCTGGAGATCGACGAGATCCAGGCGCAGGCCATCCTCGACATGCAGCTCCGCAAGCTCGCCGCCCTGGAGCGTCAGGCGATCATCGACGAGTACGACAAGCTCATGGCGGAGATCAACGACTACAACGCGATCCTCGCCTCCCCCGAGCGGCAGCGGCAGATCGTCGCGGACGAGCTGGCCCCGATCGTCGAGAAGTTCGGTGACGACCGGCGCACCGAGATCATCCCGTTCGACGGCGACGTGTCCTATGAGGACCTGATCGCGGAAGAGGACGTCGTCGTCACGATCACCCGCGGCGGCTACGCCAAACGCACCCGCACCGACCAGTACCGCGCGCAGCGGCGCGGCGGCAAGGGCGTGCGCGGCGCGCAGCTCAAGCAGGACGACATCGTCGACCAGTTCTTCGTCACGACCACCCACCACTGGATTCTGTTCTTCACGAACAAGGGCCGTGTGTACCGGGCGAAGGCGTACGAACTGCCCGACTCCAACCGGGACGCGCGCGGCCAGCACGTCGCGAACCTGCTCGCGTTCCAGCCCGACGAGCACATCGCCCAGGTGATGGACCTGCGCGACTACGCCGTCGCGCCCTACCTCGTGCTGGCCACCAAGCGCGGCAAGGTGAAGAAGACGGCGCTGACCGACTTCGACTCGCCGCGCACCGGCGGCATCATCGCGATCAACCTGGCCGACGACGACGAGCTGATCGCCGCCCGGCTCGTCTCCGGCGACGACGACCTGCTCATGGTCTCCACCGGCGCGCAGGCGATCCGCTTCCCCGCCTCCGACGAGGAGCTGCGCCCGATGGGCCGCGCCACCAGCGGCGTCATCGGCATGCGGTTCGAGGGCGAGCAGGACGTCCTCAACATGCTCGTCGTCCGCGACGACGTGCACGACGTGCTCGTCGCCACCGAGGGCGGCTACGCCAAGCGCACCCCGATCGACCAGTACCCTCGTCAGGGTCGTGGGGGCAAGGGGGTCCTCACCGCTAAGATCGTGCAGACGCGCGGCAGGCTGGTCGGAGCGCTGATGGTCGGCCTGGAGGACGAGGTCTTCGCGATGACGTCCAGCGGTGGCGTGATCCGCACCCGCGCTGCGGAGATCAAGCAGTCCGGCCGGCAGACCATGGGCGTCCGCCTGATGAGCCTCGCCGACGGCGGCACGATCGTCGCCATCGCGAGGAACGTAGAGTCCGATGTGGACTCGGACGACGCCGAGGGCGAGGGGCCGGCCGGTGAGTGACGGCCCTGAGTTCGCGCCAGGCCAGGAGGACACGTGAGCACCCAGCCCGGGGACGACAAGGGCCGGACCGGCGAACCCGCCGAGGAGTCGGGGGAGCACGCGGTCGTGCCGGGGGCCGGGCCGGACGGTGACGCCGCCCCGGTCGCCTCCGACGACGACGCGCCGGACAAGCCCGCGGCCGCCGACGACGACCCGCCCGCGCCGTCGTCCGTCGAGGACACCGTGATCGACCGGCCCGCCGTGCCGATCGCCCCGGTCGCCGACGAACCGGCCCCGAGCTGGACGACTCCCGCCGAACCGGCCGACTCGCTGTCGAACCGGCGCACCGACACCCCGGTCCGCGCTGAGGCCGGGGGCGGCCCGCGCGAGTCGTCGGGGCGGAGCGGGTTCGCGGCGACCGCCGTGAAGGACCGTCCGTCCCCGCCGCCGTCGGCCACCGCCGCCGGTGGCACGGTGAGCGCGGCGGCCGGGAACGGCGCGTCGGCCCGTCCGGGCGGCGGCGGGAAGCCCGCGCGCAAGGCGCAGTTGCAGCTCGCGCGGCTGGAGCCGTGGTCGGTCATGAAGTTCAGCTTCGTGATGTCGCTGGTGTGCTTCGTCGTGCTGCTCGTCGCCGTGACCGTCCTGTACATCATCCTGGCGGGCCTCGGCGTCTTCGACGCGATCGGTGACACGGTCAACAGCCTCACCCGCAACGAGGCCGGCGACGGCGTCGACGCGGGCAACTGGTTCTCGTTCGCCCGGATCTTCGGCTACACGGCCATCGTCGGGGCACTGAACGTCGTCCTCATCACCTCCCTGGCCACCGTCGGCTCCGTCATCTACAACCTCGTCGCCGAGATCGTCGGCGGCGTCGAGGTCACCCTGAAGGAAGCCGAGTGACCCACCCTGCCGCCCACGCGAATTGATTACCGGTTCCTCCACCGGATGAGGTAATCTCTCGTTGCGCGCCCACGAGGCGGCAGGTTGCGGGCCTATAGCTCAGTCGGTTAGAGCGCATCCCTGATAAGGATGAGGCCGGTGGTTCAAGTCCACCTAGGCCCACTCGGAACTGGGACCCCTTGGTCGCCGCTAGCGGCTTCCCCGGGGTCCCTTCGTCATTTTGCCCGGGGGGACGACCCCCCGGAGCCCCCCGGGTGGGGCTCTTCGCCCCACGCCCCATCTGCGTGGGCTGGGCGCTTGTGGGTCAGGGCTCGGTGGGGCGACGGGGACCTGGACGGCGGGGGGGCGGACATGGAGTACAGGACGCTTGGTGCGTCGGGGTTGAAGGTCTCTCGTTTTGCGATCGGCACTCTTACGGCCGGGCATGATCCGGCGTTCGCGGCCGTGGCCGGGTTGGGCGCCGACGACTATCGGCGGTTGTTCGACATCGCGTTCGACGCGGGCGTCAATCTCGTCGACACCGCGAACATGTACTCGTCCGGCGAGGCCGAGGAGATCACCGCGCGGGCGCTGGCGGGGCGGCGGGACGACGTCGTCCTGACGTCCAAGGTGCGGATGCCGCTGGGCGACGGCCCCAACGACGGCGGCGCGAGCCGGTTCCACATCCTGCGGGAGGTGGAGAACAGCCTGCGGCGGCTGCGGACCGACCACCTCGACCTGCTGTACCTGCACCAGTGGGACGGCGTGACGCCGATCGAGGAGACGCTGTCGGCGCTCGACACGCTCGTCCGGGACGGGAAGGTCAGGTATGTCGGGACGTCGAACTACAGCGCCTGGCAGCTCACCAAGACCGTGCTGCGCGCGCGGGAACTGGGCCTGACGGCGCCGGTCGTCCAGCAGATGTACTACACGCCCGAGGCGCGGGAGATCGAGTACGAGATCCTTCCGGCGGCGCTCGACCTCGGTATCGGCACGTTCGTGTGGAGCCCGCTCGGGGAGGGCCTGCTGACGGGGAAGGTGCGCCGGGGCCGGGAGACCCCGCCCGACACGCGGCAGGGGACGGACTGGCCGGAACCCCACGTCGTCGACTGGGAACGCGCCTACCGCATCATCGACAAGCTGTCCGACATCGCGGACGCCCACGGCGTCTCGATCCCGCGCGTCGTCCTGTCCTGGCTGCTGCGCCGCCCCGGCGTCACCGGCATCGTCCTCGGCGCCCGCTCCGAAGCCCACCTCCGCGACGACCTCGCGGCGCTCGACCTCGACCTGGGTCCGGCCCACACCGCCGAACTCACCGACATCTCCGCCCTTCCGGCCTACTACCCCTTCTGGCACCGCGCCCTCAACGCCACCGACCGCCCGGACCCCGCCGAACGCCCCTTCCTCAACGGCTTCACCCGCTGACCGCCTCGTCGCCCGGATACCAGGCGACGTGCCGCTCCCTCGCCTCGGCGCGCAGCACCTCGCGCAACCGCTCGCCGCCCCGTCCGCGTGTCTTGACGGCATGACAGTTCGGGCACAGCGCCACCATCGCGGCCGGATGGTCCCGTCCACCGGCGGCGTGGTCGTCCACGTGGTCCACTTCCAGGAGCGGCGCTCCGTCGCGCGTCACGTCGTCCGGCTGGCCCGCGCACGCCGGGTTCTCGCAGCGCCCGCCGGACCGCAGCAGCACGGCCTGCACCGACGCCGACGAACGCACCCGGGCCTCACGGACGTCGATCCGGCGCCGCTCGTGGTGCCCGGCGCGCTCGGCCGCCCGAATCGCCGCACACCGCCGGACGTACTCCTCCACAGGGCTCGGCGGCTGCGCGCCGAGCGCCGTGGACACCGGCCCGAGCCCGACGTCCCGCAGCAGCTCCTCCGGCACCGCGCCGTCGAAGAACCGTGCGCCGAGCAGCGCCGTCACACCGTCGCGCGTGGCGGGCGAAACCTGCACGGCCTCGGCCGCCCATGCCGCCAGTCCGCCGCGCGGGTCCTGCGCGTCCATCCACCCGCGCGGCTCCCCGTGCGCGGCCGGACGCTCCCCGGCGTACCCGGACATCTCCCAGAAGTCGTGCCGGGCTAGCGCCAGCAGCGGGTACTCGGCGCTCGGCCGCGCGCCGTCCCGCCCGTACTCCCGCAGCAGCCCCCGCAGCTCCACCCGCGCCTCGCTCCATCGCACGAGCCGCGCCCGTCCTCGGACGGCCCGCCCCATCGCCCACAGAACGACGATCGGCTGATGGCGCGCGGGTCCGGCATCGGTCGGCTGGACCCGCAGTGAGGTGAGGGCTTGGACGAGGTCCCGCGTGGGCCCGGTTCCGTCCGTGACGGTGAAGCCGAGGCTCTCCAGCAGCCGCGCGACGGTCTGGCGTCCGCCGCTGAACTCGTCGGCGGTGAGGGGGCGCCCGGTCGCGTGCCCGTACGCGGCGCCGACGACGGCCTTGGAGTCGTAGTACCGGCCCTCATGGTGGACGAAGTACTGCCGCGCCTCGGCGAAGCCGTAGGCGGCGAGGAAGGCCGCGCGGCCCAGGCGATCGAACTCCGCGAGGGCCGCCAGGACGTGCGTGCGCGTGATCGGGGCGAGGTTCACGAGGGTCAGCGTAGGGAGGTGTCGCGCAGGGGTGGATGTGCGGTGGGTCATGTGTACGATGCGGGCGATATGTACGGTGCACATCAGTGGAGGTTCTCGGTGGACGGTTCGGCGCAGGGTGGGGTGTTGGCGGGGGCTGAGCGGGACGCGATGCGGGGGATGTTGCAGGAGGCGGCGATCAACGCGGCGCTCGGGATGGAGATCGACGAGCTGGGGGACGGGTACGCCGTCCTGGTGATGCCGGTGGCGGAGGCGGCGTTCAACCATGTGGGGCGGCTGCACGGGGGTGCGGTGGCCGCGCTGGTGGATCAGGCGGCGGGGACGGCCGCCGCGCGGGCCGGGGGGCTGGACCCGGCGCGGCAGACGCTGGTGACCGTGGATCTGCACGTGCGGTACCTCGGGCGGGCCCGGGGGGCCTTCGTGCGGGCGCGGGCCGAGGTGCTCAAGGTGGGGCGGCAGATCATCACCGTCGAGTGCAGGGTCACCGACGAGCACGGGGCGCTCGTCGCGGCCGGGGACTTCTCGATGATGATCGTGCCGCTCGGCGGGAACGGGGCCGGTCCGGCCGCCGGCTGAGCCCGCCGGGGCCGATCACGGTGTGGCGGCTGGTGGTCGGCGGGCGGGCGGCGGATCGTGGTCGTGCACAGGTCATGATCTGGGGATAACGCTGCGTACAACGTGTGGACACGGAAACGCACAGGCGGCGCGGGGCTGGGCACAACGTTATCCACAGGCTGTGGATTCTGCTGTTCATGGCCGGATGACCTGCGACGTTGACGTGCATGACCGCGATCCACCGGTGGACGAGGCGGTGGACAACTCTCGTCCACCGTTTCCCGAGGCTGGGGATCGTCCTCGTCCACATGCTGGGGACGAAGCCGCGTCGTCCACCGTTCCCGGGCGGGCGCGCGCCGGTTGTGCACAGGGCGCGAAAGGTGGGGTTTCCCCCACCCGGGTTCTGGTGGCGGCACCGCTGTGCGCGGCGTCCGGACGCGATGGGATCGGACCATGCAGACGACGTTGGTCCCCCTCCGCGCCCTGCGCGTCGTGCTCGGCGCGCTGACGGGCGGTGCCCTGATCGCCGGGCTCGTCCACGAGTCGCCGGCGCGGATCGCGGTCGCGGAGCTGACCGGCTCGGGGACGCGGTGGACCGCGGCCTGGAGCACCGACGTGCGGCCGCCCGGCACGGCCGCCGCCGCGGACTGGTCGGCGCGGGGCTTCGAGCGGGAGACGCTGCGGCAGATCGTGCCGCTGAACGCCGGGGGCGACCGGGTGCGCGTCCGGCTGTCCAACCGGTACGGCGCGCAGCCGCTGCGGATCACCGCGCTGAGCGTCGCGCGGTCCGCCGGCGGGCCCGCGGTCCACCGCGACAGCGTCCGCCTGCTGCGCTTCAGCGGTGCGCCGGGCGTCGTCGTCGCGCCCGGGACGGAGGCCGTGTCCGACCCGCTGCCGTTCACGGCGCGGGCCCGCGACCGGCTCGCGCTGACGGTCGCGTACGCGCGGGCGACCGGCCCGGCGACCTACCGGCCGTCCGCGTCGTCGGTGTCCTACCGCGCGGGCGGCGACCACGTGACGGACGCGCCGGGCCGGATCTTCACCGACTTCAGCGCGGCCTGGTACCACCTCGCCCGGGTGGAGACCGCGGGCGTCGCGGCCTGAGCACACCCGGCGCCGGGTGTGGACCGCACCGGCGTGTCGCGTAGGCGAGCGGGCGCGGGCGCGGTCGGCTTGGGGACAACGCTGGGGACGACCGGTGGGCAACGTTGTCCACCGGTCCGGCGGCCATGTGGACGAGATTTGCCCACAGCCTGTGCACAACCGGTCGCCGACCGCGCGGGACGGACGCGATGTCGCTGGTCAGAGAGTTATCCACCGGAGGCTGGCGCGGGCCGAACCTGTTGATCAAAATGGGGACGGGACGTGGACAGCCGGAATCGCTCCGATGCACAGGCTGTGCACACACGTTATCCACAGGCTGTGGAAACAGTGGGGTGAAATCGGGAGCGGCGCACGCGTCCGGCCACGGGGGCCGGAGGCGGCGTGCGAGCGTCCGGTATGTGCCGTGAGCTGCGCGGGCACGCCGACGCCGGGTGTCGGCGTCCGCACGTCCCGGGCTGCGGAAGACGCGACCCAAGCCTGTGGATAAATGCGAACGTGTGTTCGAGTGCCTGGTAGGGTCCGGGGCCATGGGGCACCTTCTCAACGAGCCGGTCGTCGCCGAGCACGACGCCGTCGGCCGGCTCACCGCGTACCGCTGGCGGGGCGAGCGGTACACCGTCGACGCCGTGATCAAGAGCTACGAGGCCCGCGCCTACCGCGTCCGCGTGACGGGCGAGGCGGGCAGCGCCGTGGTCGAACTCGGCCGCGACGCCGACCGCTGGCGGCTGCGCCATGTCTTCCCGGCCTGAGCCGGGGGCGTCAGCGTTTGCCGCGCTGCGCCGCGGCCAGGTCGCGGCCGACCTGGGCGCCGCCGGTGCGGCGCTGGACGGCGGCGGCGAACGACGGCGCCACGCCGCTGATCGCCGCGCCGAGCCGCAGCGCGAGCGGCGCGACGTCGGTCTCGGCGGTGTCGCGCTCGATCGCGCGGACGGTCGCGCGGGCGACGTCGGCGGGCGTCCTCGTCCCGACGCCGAACGGCAGCGTCACGCGCGCGTCGGCGAACATCCCCGCGTCCCGGATGAACCCGGGAAAGACGGTCGAGACGCCGACGCCGTGCGGACGCAGGTCCTCGCGCAGCGCCAGGGCGAAGCCGCGCAGCCCGAACTTGGTCGCGTTGTAGAGGCTGGCGTGTCCGGATGCGGCCTTGCCCGCCAGCGACGACACGAACACCAGGTGCCCGGTGCGGCGCGCGACCATCCGCTCGGCGGCCAGCTTCGCCATGACGATGGGCGCGCGCAGGTTGACGTCGAGGGCCCGGTCGATCGCGTCGACCGGGTAGTCGCTGAGGAGCCCCGACGCGGGCAGCGCCGCGTTGGCGACGAGGACGTCGATCTCCCCGGCGGCGTCGAGCAGCGCGGCGGGGGCGTCCGGCTCGGCGAGATCGGCGGGGACGGCGGTGCCGCCGAGGCGTTCGGCGAGCGGCTCCAGCACGTCGATGCGCCGTCCGCTGAGGACGACGTGCGCGCCGCGCCCGGCGAGCGCCGTCGCCAGCGCCGCGCCGATGCCGCCGGTCGCTCCGGTCACGAGCACTTTGGCGCCTTCCAGCCTCATGCGGGGGATTGTTCCATCACCGTCCGTCTCTCGGTAGGGCCGTGCGGTCGGTCGTTTTCGCGCCGAGTTCGGATGTTGGGTCCGATACCGCCGAGCGGGTGCGGGGCGCCGTCCCGTGGTTGCTAGGCTGCGAGGAGCCTGGGGGGAAGGTTCGCCCGTGATCCGTCCGAGATCTCCAGGATGGACTTCATAGTCGAAGGTGAAGGGGTCCCGATCGTGAAGAAGCTGCTTGTTCTCGCCGTGGTCGCCGTGGGCGGTCTCGCCGTCTGGCGCCGGCTCCAGCAGGACCGCGCCGAGCTGGACCTGTGGACCGAGGCCACCTCGTCCGAGAGCTGATCCGGCTCCGCATCGGCGATCCGCGCGCGACCCGAGCGGACCCCGGCGTGACCGGCACGGCGCCCCGCGCGCCCGCCCGGTTCCCGCCGGGTTCCCCGGCGTCTCCGCCGGGTCGCCGCCACAGGTAAACTGGTCCCGTCTCGGGGCCGTAGCTCAATTGGTAGAGCATCTGCTTTGCATGCAGAAGGTCTGGGGTTCGATTCCCCACGGCTCCACCCACGAAGACGCCCTCCGGGGCGTTTTCGCATTTCAGGCCCCGTTCGCACGCGAACGGGGCCCGCCGCATCGGCGGGCCCCGTCCACCTGGGCGCTAGAGGAAGTAGCGCAAGGCTACGTACACCCAGGCCATTACCGTCGTTAGGAAGGTGACGATGAGGCCGTAGCGGGTGAACTGCCAGAAGGAGATGTGGTTGCCGGTGCGGGCGGCGATGCCGATGGCGACGACGTTGGCGCTCGCCGCGACGGCGGTGCCGTTGCCGCCGAAGTCGGCGCCCAGGGCGAACGCCCACCACAGCGCCTCGCCCTCGCCCGCCGGGGCGCCCTCGACGAGGCCCTCGACGATCGGCGCCATCGTCGCCACGTACGGGATGTTGTCGAAGAAGGCGCCGAGGACGGCCGAGCCGAACAGCAGGCCCGTCGCGGCGGCGAAGTAGTTGTCCCCGACGACGTCGATCGTCCAGGTGCCGATCGTCTCGATGACGCCGGTGTGCGTCAGGCCCGACACCATCGCGAAGAGGCCGAAGAAGAACACCAGCGTCGGCCACTCGACCTCGGAGATGACGTCCGAGACGTCCTCGCGCGACACGAGCACCATGACGCCCGCGCCGACGAGCGCGATGATCGACGGCTCGATGTGGAACACCGAGTGCAGCCCGAACGCGATGACGACGCCCGCCATCACGATCATGCAGCGGACGAGCAGCGCCGGGTCGGTGATGGCGCGGCGCTCCTGGAGGGCCATCACTTCGGCGACGTTGTCGGGGTTGTAGCGGAACGACTTGCGGAACATCACGCGGGTCAGCAGGACGAACACCACGAACACGACGACGACGATCGGCGCCATGTTGATGAGGAAGTCGTTGAAGCTGAATCCGGCCCGGCTGCCGATGATGATGTTGGGCGGGTCACCGATGAGCGTCGCCGCGCCGCCGATGTTCGACGCGAGGATCTCCGCGATCAGGTAGGGCTGCGCCGGGATGTCGAGCCGTCTGCAGACGACGACGGTGACGGGCGCCACCAGCATGATCGTCGTGACGTTGTCCAGGAACGGCGACGCGATGGCGGTGATCGCCATCAGCATGACCATCAGCCGGTAGGGCCGCCCGCGCGAGCGCTTGGCCGCCCAGATCGCCAGGTAGTCGAAAGCGCCGGTCCGTTTGATCACCCCGACGATGATCATCATGCCGAGCAGCAGGAAGATGACGTTCCAGTCGATGCCCTCGTGCTCGGAGAAGAACACCTCCGCGCCGGGGATGAGGCCGAGGACGGCCATCAGCCCGGCGGCGACGAGCACGACCTTGACCTTGTCGACCTTCTCCGTCGCGATGAAGAAGAACGCCGTGATGAAGATCGCGAGCGCGATGATCCCGCTCATCGGACCCGCTCCGGGGTCAGGAGTCCGGTTCGCCCAACGCCAGGATCGACACCAGGCGGTCCAGCGTGACGGCCCCGGTCAGCGATCCGGTCTCGTCCACGACGGCGATCAGCGGGCTGCGCACGGAGGCCATCAGCCCGGCGACCTCCAGCAGCGTCGCCTCGGCGCGCACCGTGACGGGTTTCGCCTTCGGCCGCGCGAGGCAGTCGCCCACGCTCATCTCCGCGAGCTCCTGCCAGAACAGGTCGGCGTGCGCCTCGTCCACGATGCGGGTGAGCGCCGGGTCCTCCTGGTAGGCGCGCGGGACGATGAGCCGCAGCACCTGGGTGCCCGGCAGCACCTGCACCGGGCGGCGCCGTTCGTCCACGACGATCAGTCCGGGGAGGCGCCCCAGCCCCATGACGCGGACGGCGCGCGCGACGGGATCGGCGAGCGTCACCGTGGGGATCTGAACAGCGATATCGCTTGCCCGCATGACGTCCTTTCGGGCGGTGCCCGGTCTCAACGACGATGACATGTCCTTCCAGTCTGTCCCCGTGGCGCGCCGGTGACCGTCTTCTCCCTGGTAAGGATGGGAGTCAGTAGCCACACGGGCCATCGGGACTGACACCCATTTACGGGGGTCGTGACCGTGTAGTTCGCCGGTCCGTGTGGACGCGTCGCGTGCCGTCGAGGAGAGTGGGAGGTCATGAGCACCGAGCCGCCCACCCGCATCCTGCTCGCCGACGACCACGCGCTCGTCCGCCGCGGGCTGCGGCTCATCCTGGACGCCGAGCCCGACCTGACCGTCGTCGCGGAGGCCGACGACGGCGCGGAGGCGGTGCGGCTGTGCCGTCCCGGCGAGGTCGACCTGGTCATCCTGGACATCGCGATGCCGCGCATGACGGGGTTGCAGGCGGCGCGGGAGATCGCACGGACGGCGCCCGGGGTGCGCATCCTGATCCTGTCGATGTACGACAACGAGCAGTACTTCTTCGCCGCGCTCAAGGCGGGCGCGTCCGGTTACGTGCTGAAATCGGTGGCGGACCGGGACCTGCTGGAGGCGTGCCGCTCCGCGATGCGCGGCGAGCCGTTCCTGTACCCGGGCGCGGTGACGGCGCTGATCCGCGAGTACCTGCGCCGCGACTGGCGCGGCGGCGAGGTCCCCGACAGCGTCCTGACGCCGCGCGAGGAGGAGGTCATCAAGCTGATCGCGGAGGGCCACTCGTCCAAGGAGATCGCGGCGACGCTCTCGATCAGCGTCAAGACGGTGGACCGCCACCGCGCCAACATCCTCGGCAAGCTCGGCCTGCGCGACCGCCTCGAACTGACCAAGTACGCGATCCGGGTGGGCCTGGTCGAACCGTGACGCGCCGGGTCAGGCGGCCGGGGGCACGATGAGGCGGACGCGGGTGCCGCCGCCGGGCGCCGCGTCGATGGTGAGGCGGGCGCCGATGAGGCCGGCGCGCTCGCGCATGCCGTGGATGCCGCTGCCCTCGGCGGCGGGCGGGCCGATCCCGTCGTCGGTGATGGTGAGGACGACGCCGTCCTCACCGGAGCGCAGCGAGACCTCGGCGTGGGCGGCGCGGGCGTGCCGGGCGACGTTCGTCAGGCTCTCCTGCGCGATCCGGTAGAGGACGAGCTCGACGTCGGGGCTCAACTCGGGCAACTGGGGGCGCAGCCGCCGCGTGATCTCGGGTTCGCCCGCCCCGGCGAAGTCGTCGGTGAGGGCGGTGAGGGCGCTGAGCAGGCCGAGGTCCTCCAGGACGCCGGGACGCAGCCGGCGCGCGACGTCGCGCACCTCGTCCAGGCCGCCGCGCACCGCCTCCCGCACGGTCTCCAGCTCTTCGGCGAGGTCGTCCGGCGCCCGGTCGCGGACGCGTTTCAGCGACAGCAGCACGACGGTGAGGCTCTGCCCGATCTCGTCGTGCAGTTCCTGGGCGATGCGGCTGCGCTCGGCCTCCTGCGCGGCGAGGACCTGCGCGGTGCTGGCGGCGCGGTCGGCCTCCAGCCGGTCGAGCATGGCGTTGAACGTGCCGATCAGGTAGCTGAGGTCGCCGTTGCCGCTGACGGGCAGCCGGTGGTGGGAGCGCAGCGAGTCGAGCCGCTCCATCAGGGTGGTGAGCCCTTCGAGCGGGGTGAGGCTGGCGCGGAGCAGGAATGCGTTCGCCGTCATCATCAGCGCGAGCCCGATGGTCAGGACGGGCAGCTCGCCCCATAGGACGGGTGAGGACACCGTGGCGGGCGACAGCGCGAGGACCATCGTGCCGACCGCGAAGATCAGCCCGTTGAGCAGCAGCAGCCGCCAGTACAGCGCCGAGACGGGGGTCCGCGTGGGGGTGCTCATGATTCCCAAGGTCACAGCATCGGCGGCGCGATGTCCATTCCGCCGCGACGGGCTACATGCCGGGAACCGGCCGGGATGGGGGACGGCCCCGATGGTGGCGGCGCCCGCGAGCGGTCACGCTGGAGGGGAAGGAGGGGTCATGTCCGCATATGCGGCCACGATCGTCGCCCTCGCCGCCGTGGCGCTGCTCGTGGCGGCCGGGGTCCGGATCGTCGGCGAGCACGAACGGCTGGTGGTGCGCCGGTTCGGGCGCGTGCACGCCGTGCGCGCGCCGGGGCTGCGGTTCCTCGTGCCCGGCCTCGACCAGCCCGAGCGGGTGTCGATGCGCGCGACCGAGCTGGACGTGTTCGTCCGCGCCGTCACGCGCGACGACGTGGCGATCAAGGTGGAGGCGACGGTGGTGCTCGCCGTGCACGATCCGGTGACGTCGGCGCGCGAGTCCGAGCCGTCCTACGTGGGCGGGCAGGCCGCCGCCGAGGGCGCCCTGGCGGACGCGCTCGGCGACCTGACCCTCGCCGATCTCGTCGGCCGTCCCGGCCCGGCGGCGCTCACCGGACGGATCGACGCGGCGGTGCGGCCGTGGGGCGTGCGCGTCGAGCGGGTGGCGATCACGAACGTGGACGTTCCGCTCGGCCCGGACCTGCTGGCCTGGGCGGGCCGCTGACGCCCGGTCAGGCGGACGGGCCGTCGGCGCGGCGGTCGAGCGCGCGGCGGGCCCAGCGGTAGCTGAACAGCATCGCGCTCATGATGATGCCGACGATGAATGCCGTAATGAACACGTCCATCCGTTCCACCCCCGAGTGTGCGCAGATCATGCGATATAACGCAGCGTGACGGAGACGTACCCCAGCGTCAGACCGGTCGAACCTGGGATGTGTCCGGAATTCTCGTCCTGAACGTGCGCCGATACGCGGACGGGGACGTCCGCATCACCCGGGCGAAGTGGTGCCGGAACGTCGCGGGACTGTCGAAACCGACACGCGCCCCGACGGTCTCGACGGGCAGCGTCCCGTCCTCCAGCAGCGGCAGGCTCGCCATGATCCGCTGGGTGATGAGCCACCGCACCGGGCTCGTCCCGGCCTGCCGGTTGAAGTGGCGGATCAGGGAGCGCGGCGCCATCCCGGCGTGCCGGGCGAGATCGGCCACCGTGAGCGTCTCGGTGAGATGGTCGAGCGCCCACGCCATCGTCGCGGCGACCGGGTCGCCCGCGTCGGCGGCGGGCACGGCGGCCTCCACGAACTGCGCCTGCCCGCCGTCGCGGTGCGGCGGGACGACGAGCCGCCGCGCCACGATGTTCGCGACGCGCGCGCCATGGTCCCGGCGGACGAGGTGCAGGCACAGGTCGAGCCCGGCGGCGCTGCCCGCGCCGGTCAGGACGTCGTCGCCGTCCACGTACAGGACGTCGGGCGTCACGCGCACGGCCGGGTGGCGACGGCGCAGCTCGGCGGCGTAGCGCCAGTGCGTGGTGGCGGCGCGGCCGTCCAGCAGCCCGGCGGCGGCGAGGGCGAACGCCCCCGAGCAGATCGAGACGACGCGGGCGCCGTTGGCCCGCGCCGCGCGCAGCGCCGCGACCACGTCGGCGGGGACGGGCGCGCGCACGTCCGGGACGGCGACGACGATCACGGTGTCGGCGGCGGCGAACGCGTCCAGGCCGTGGTCGGCGGTGAGGGTGAGGCCACCGGCCATGCGCATCGGGCCGGGCCGGTCGGCGCAGACCCGCAGGTCATACCAGGGGACGGTGAGTTCGGGGCGCGGCAGCCCGAACACCTCGACGACGGTGCCCAGCTCGAAGGGCGTCATGCCGTCGAAGGCCAGGACTGAGACTGTGTGCCGCATGGCGGGATATTAGCGATGTGCGGCGTTGCTGCCACTTCTGCGGAGGTCGGGCGGCGCGCGAGGATCGGAGCACCTGATCTCGAAGGAGTCCGATGAACGACGCCGTCCGCTACTTCTCCGCCCGCCTCGCCTTCGAGACCGACGTCGCGGACGTCGCCGCCGCGCCGTCCGGCACTGTGATCATCGACACGCGGAGCCGTGCCGCGTGGGACGAGGGGCACCTCCCCGGCGCGCTCCATCTGCCCACCGCGCAGATCCCCGACCGCGCCGCCGCCCTCGTCCCG
This sequence comes from Actinomadura flavalba DSM 45200, assembly GCF_000374305.1. Lineage (GTDB taxonomy): Bacteria > Actinomycetota > Actinomycetes > Streptosporangiales > Streptosporangiaceae > Spirillospora > Spirillospora flavalba. The sequence goes on from NZ_KB894093.1 coordinate 1,429,166, forward strand.
GCGGGGACCGACGTCGTCGTCTACTGCTGGGGCCCGGCCTGCAACGGCGCGACGAAGGCGGCCCTGGCCCTCGCCCGGCTGGGTTACGCGGTGCGCGAGATGCTCGGCGGCTTCGAGTACTGGGCCCGCGAGGGCCTGCCGTACGAGCGCGGCGACGGCACCACCGCCCGCCGCCCGGTCGATCCGCTCACCGCGCCGAAGGGGGGCGTCGGCTGCGCGTGCTGAAGCGCGGATACCGCCCGGTACGGGGTGCCGGTGAGGGGCGGTCGGGAAGGTTTTCCTGCGGACGGGGCATAAGCACGGGGTGTGTCGACGTTAGAATGGTCGAATCACTCTTACGACGCTGAACGCGTCCGGCTCGTCCTTGCAGCCCACCGACACATGGTCGTGGTGCCTCCCGAGACGTGCCCCCCTCTCGGAAGGTACTGCGTGACCAACGTTCCTGCTGCCCATGACGTCGCCGTGTCCACCGACGCGGAGATCGTCCCCTCCTTCGGCGAGCTCGGCCTTCCCGCCGACCTCGTCGCGGCGCTCGCCCGGCAGGGCATCGACGCGCCGTTCCCGATCCAGGCCGCCGCCATCCCGGACGTGATGGCGGGCCGCGACGTCCTCGGCCGCGGCAAGACCGGTTCCGGCAAGACCCTCGCCTTCGGCCTGCCGATGCTGGCGCGCCTGGCGGGCCGCCGCGCGGCGTCCAAGCGCCCGCTCGGCCTCATCCTCGTCCCGACCCGCGAGCTGGCCCAGCAGGTCCAGACGAACCTGGAGCCGCTCGGCCGCAGCGTCGGGCTGCACTTCAAGACCGTCATCGGCCAGACGTCGATGTTCAAGCAGATCGACGCGCTGCGCCGCGGCGTCGAGATCCTCGTCGCCACCCCGGGCCGCCTCAAGGACCTCATGCGCCAGGGCGCGTGCGACCTGTCCGACATCGAGATCGTCGTGCTGGACGAGGCCGACCACATGGCCGACATGGGCTTCCTGCCCGACGTCACCGACATCCTCGACCAGGCGCGTCCCGGCGGGCAGCGGCTGCTGTTCTCCGCCACGCTCGACCGCGACGTCGACGTCCTGGTGAAGCGTTACCTGAACGACCCGGTGACGCACGCGATCGGCCCGGTGGACGAGTCCGTCGACACGATGGACCACCACCTGCTGCTCGTCGCGCCCAAGGAGAAGAGCCTCATCACGGCGGAGATCGCCAACCGTGAGGGCCGCACGATCCTGTTCGCGCGCACCAAGCACGGCGTCGACCGGCTCGCCAAGCAGCTCACCCAGGTGGGCGTCCGCGCGGCGGGCCTGCACGGCGGCAAGAGCCAGGGGCTGCGCACCCGCACGCTGCACGAGTTCCGTGAGGGCTCGATCAACGTGCTGGTCGCCACGGACGTCGCCGCGCGCGGCATCCACGTGGACGACGTGTCGCTGGTCATGCACGTCGACCCGCCCGCCGACCACAAGGACTACATGCACCGCGCCGGCCGCACGGCCCGCGCGGGGGAGAAGGGCACCGTCGTCACGCTGGTGCTGCCGCACCAGGTGCGTTCGACGTCGGCGATGACGCGCCGCGCGGGCATCGAGGCGCCGCGCCTGAAGGCGATCTCGGGCGACGGCCGGCTCGTCGAGCTGACCGGCGCCCGCGAGCCGTCGGGCGTGCCGATCGAAGAGCCGCTGATCCCCGAGCGTCCCGCGCGCCGCGAGGGCGGTCGCGGTGGCCGTCCGGGCGGCGGGCGTCGCAGCGGCGGCCGCGGCTACCAGGGCGGACGCGGTGGCGCGCCGCGCGGCGAGCGCCGCGAGGGCGGCTTCGACCGCGACCGTTCCGGCGGCCACACCGGCCACGGCGGCTCGTACGGTGAGCGCTCCGGCGGCTCGTCGTACGGCAACCGGCGCAGCGGCGGCGGCTACAACGGCGGCACGTCGCGCCGTCCGGCCCGCTCCAGCTAGACACCACGACAACGGCGGCCTCTCCCTTGCGCGGGGGAGGCCGCCGTTGTCGTGTCTCACCCCTCGGCGGGGCGGACGTGGCGCAGCAGCGCGAACGCCAGGACGGCGAGCAGCACCGCGAGGACGGCGGTGACGCCGTAGGCGGTGGTGACGGCCGTGGTGAACGCGTCGCGGGCCCGGTCGGCCAGCGCGGGATCGCCGGACCGGACGGCGCCGGTGACCGAGTCGCGGGCGGCGGCGGGCGCGTCACCGAGGGCGAGCCGGTACAACACGGCCCCGAGACTGCCGAAGACGGCGATGCCGAGCCCGATGCCGAACTCGCCGCTCGTCTCGGCGACGGCCGACGCCGAACCGGCCTTCCCGGCGGGCGCGGCGCCGAGCACCATGCCCATGCCGAGCGCGCCGACCGGCGCGGTGCCGAGGTAGCCGACGACGAGCCCGGCCATCAGCTCGAACGTGCTGCCGGACAGCGCCGCGAACGTGAACCCGGCCGTGGCGAGCAGCAGCCCGCCGCCGATGACGGTGCTCGGCCGGACCTTCCGGGCGAGCACGGGCGCACCGAGCGATCCGGCGACGAGCGCCAGCGCGGGCGGCACGAGCGTGAACCCGGCGCGCAGCGGCGCCATCCCGGCGACGTTCTGGAGGTACTGGCTGACGAGCAGGTAGACGCCGCCCTGCGCGACCATGGTGCCGAGCAGGATGGCCAGCGCGGACGTCAGCGCGCGGCTGCGGAACAGCGCGGGGTCGAGCAGCGGCGACGCCAGCCTCCGCTGCCGGGACAGGAACGCGGCGCCGAACGCCGCACCGGCCGCCAGCGACACGTACGGGACGACGCGCACCGGGTCTCCGGCCAGTTCCTTGAGCCCGTACACGACGGGCAGGATCGCGGCGAGCGACAGCGCGACGCTCACCGGGTCGAGCCGCCCGCCCTCGGCGCCCCGGTGCTCGGGCAGCAGCAGCGGCGCCGCGACGAGCAGCACCACCATGACGGGAACGCCGAGCAGGAACACCGACCCCCACCAGAACGACTGGAGCAGCGCCCCGCCGATCACGGGGCCGAGGGCGGCGCCGCCCATGAAGCACGCGACGAACGTCCCGACCGCGATGCCGCGCTGCGCCGGGTCGGTGAACATGGTGCCGATGAGCGCCAGCGCGGACGGCATCAGCGTCGCGCCGCTGATCCCGAGCAGCACCCGCGCGGCGAGCAGCATCTCGGGCGTCACCGACCAGGCGGCGAGCGCGGACGACAGCCCGAACGCGACGGCGCCGATCATGAGCAGGCGGCGCCGTCCGATGCGGTCCCCGACGCCGCCCATCGTGACGAGGAAGCCCGCCATCATGAAGCCGTAGACGTCCATGATCCAGAGCTGCTGCACGGGGCCGGGCCGCAGATCGGCGGTCAGGTGGGGGAGCGCCAGGTACAGGACGGTGTTGTCCAGGGCGAGCAGCAGGGTGGGGAGGGCGAGCACGGCCAGCCCCGCCCAGGCGCGGGCGGGCGCCCGCGTCGGTGTTTCGGTCATCGTCATCGCAGAGCCTCTCGTGGGATTCCGCGTCCAGGCTCCGGCGCGCACGTTATGGGCGAGTTCGGATCGGCTTATGGCGGGATAGCGTGGCCCTCATGCGGTACGGGGTGCTGGGTTCCGTGGAGGTCCGGACGGACGACGGTCGCCCCGTCGTCGTGCGGGAGCGCAAGGTGCGGGCGCTGCTCGCCGCGCTGCTTGCGGCCGAGGGCCGCCCGGTCGGCCTCGACGCGCTGGTGGACGCGCTCTGGCCGGACGGCCCGCCCGAACGCGCCCTGCCCGCGCTGCGCGTCAAGGTGTCGCAGCTCCGCCGCGTCCTGGACGACGCCGAACCCGGCGCGCGCACCCGCCTGACGGCGACCGCCCCCGGCTACCGGCTCGCGCTGCTGCCGGGCGAACTCGACGCCGTCCGCTTCACCGACCTGGCCCGCGACGCCCGCGCCGACCCGGCCCGCCGCGTCGCGCTGCTCACCGAGGGCCTCGCGCTGTGGCGCGGCCCCGCGTTCGCGGACCATCCGTGCGGCGACGCCGTCCGGCTGGAGGAACTGCGCCTGACCGCCGTGGAGGACCTGGCCGACGCCCGGCTGGACGCGGGCGAGCACGCCGCCCTGGTCCCCGAGCTGGTCGATCTCACCGGCCGCCACCCGCTCCGCGAGCGGCTGCGCGCCGCGCTGATGCGCGCCCTGTACCGCAGCGGGCGGCACGCCGAGGCCCTGGACGTCTACCGCTCGCTGCGTGCCCGGCTCGCAGACGAACTGGGCGTCGACCCCGGCCCCGACCTGGACGACCTGCACACCGCGATCCTGCGCCGCGACCCCGCGCTGGACGCGTCGTCCGCCGCGCCGCCGCGCGCCCGGCTGCCGCTCCCCCTCACCGCGCTCGTCGGCCGCGACGCCGAACGCGCCGACGTGCGGCGCCTGCTGCGCGCGTCGCGGCTGGTGACGCTGACCGGACCCGGAGGTGTCGGGAAGACCCGGCTGGCCGTGGACGTCGCCGCCGACGGCCCCGCTCCGGCGGTGTTCGCGGACCTGGCGGCGGTGCCGCGCGACGCGTCCCCCGACGCCGTCGCCGAGGCGGCCGCGTCCGCGCTCGGCTCCCCCGCGACGACGGTTGGCGCGCTCGCGGACGGCCTGGAACCGCACGACGTCCTGCTCGTCCTGGACAACTGCGAGCACGTGGCCCGCGCGGCGGGCGACCTGGCGGCGCTGCTGCTCGGCCGCGCCCCCGGGCTGCGCGTGCTCGCGACGGGCCGGACGGCGCTCGGCGTCCCCGGCGAGGTCGTCCGCGCGGTCACGCCGCTGGCGCTGCCGGAACCGGGCGCCGACCCGCGCGACTCCCCCGCCGTCCGCCTGTTCACCGAACGCGCCGCCGCGGCCGGTGCCCCGGACCTCGACCCGGACACCGCCGCCACCGTGGCGCGACGGCTGGACGGCCTGCCGCTCGCGCTGGAGCTGGCGGCCGGACGCGTCGCCGCGCTCGGCGCCGAACGCCTGGCGGCCCTGCTCGACGACCGCTTCGCCGTCCTGACGCCCGGCCGCGCCGGACCCGACCGGCAGCGCACCCTGCGCGCCGTCCTGGACTGGAGCTGGGAGCTGCTGCCCCCGGCCGAGCGGCGGTTGCTGCGCCGTCTCGGCGTCTTCGCGGGCTCGTTCGACGCCGAGGACGTCGCGGACATCTGCGCCCCCGATGGTTCCACGTGGAACATCGCCGCCGCCAAGCGCGCCGCCGACCTGCTCGCCGCCGCTCCCCCGTGCGACGCCGAGTGCGGCGGCCCGGAGCCGGTGGCGCCGGACGTGCCGGACACGGTGACGCTGGCGGCGCTCGTCGAAGGCTCGCTCGTCGTGCGCGAGGGGGAGCGGTACCGGCTGCTGGAGACCGTCGCCGCCTACGCGCGCGAACGGCTCGCGGCGGCCGGGGAGGACGCGACGCTCCGGCTCCGCCACGCCCGGTACTACGCGCTCCTGGCGGAATGCGCCGAAGCGAACCGGTTCGGACCGGCGCGGACCCGCTGGCTCGCCCGGCTGGAGGCCGACGACGCCAACCTCCGCGCCGCGCTCCGCACCTCGCTCGACTCCGGCGACACCGCCCTCGCGGCGCGCATCGCGGCGGCGCTGGCCTGGTACTGGGCGGTACGCGGCGAACTGCCCGAACGCCGCGACACCCTCCCCGCCGACGTGGTCGCCTCCGCCGGAGCGCTGCACGCCCTCGAACTGGAGACGGCCCGCGCGGCGGACGACCCGGCCGCCGTCCGGCGCGCGCTGGAGGGGCTGGCGGCGGCGCGCGTCCTGGCGGGCGAGGACGGCGAGGCCGTCCGGCTGCTGCTCCAGGCGTCCGCGACACGAACCCGCCTGGCCGAGGCACTGCGCCTCAGCCTGGGCCCCGCCGCCTTCCCGGACACGGCCCCGGCATCGGCCTGACGCTGGGCGTCAGCCGGCTTCTTCGTGGAGGGGTTCGGGGGCCGCTCGGGCGGCGAGGCGGGCCTGGTCTTCGGCGCGCAGGCGGTCGGAGAGGATTTGCAGGCCCTCCATGCCCTCGGCGGACAGGGTGGCCAGCTCGTGCAGCGAGATCAGCGGCGAGGCGGTGCGCAGCGGCGGCTGCCAGCCCGTCTCGGGGTCGTGCGTGCGCAGCACCTTGGCGGGGACGCCGCCGATGACGGCGTGGTCGGGGAACTCGCCGCGCACCACCGCGCCGCCCGCGACCGCGACGTTCTTCCCGAGCCGCGTGCCCGGCAGGATGATCGCGCCGGTGCCGATCCAGCAGCCGTTCCCGATGACGACCGGGTTGTTCTCCGGCCACTGGCGCCCGATCGGCATGTCCAGGTCGCCGTAGGTGTGGTTCTGGTCGGTGATGTAGACGTTCGGGCCGGTGAACACGTCGTCACCGATCTCGATCGACTGATGTCCGACGACGTGGGTGCCGCGGCCGAGCGAGCAGCCCCGCCCGATCTTCACGACGATGTCGGGCCCGAGGTCCAGTCCCGGGACGAAACCGGCCGAGATCGTCACGTGCGTGCCGACGAGCGTGTGGTCGCCGATGGAGATCCACGGCTCCCCGTACACGGCGCCGACGGGGAACCCGATGCAGGCGCCCTCGCCCAGGTAGGCGAACTTCCGGCTGCCCGGCGTGTGCGGGGTGATCTCACCGTGCCGCTGGACCCACTCCCAGCCGCGTTGCACCGCGGTGTGCAGGCTCCGCTCGACGCGGCGGCGCAGCCGGGCGCGCAGGGGGTGGACCGCCCGGCCGGATTTCGCTGACATGCGCCCACGGTACCGGTTGGTACGAAACGCCGGTATCGTCCGTCCGCTCCCGTCCCACGGGCCGCATGCGGGGACAGCCGAGGAGCCCGGTCCGTGGACCGGGCCCCCTCGCTGGTGCCCCTCTGCGTGCTACGGCTTCTTGGCCGAGCCCGGGGTGCCGGTGGAACCCGGCGCGCCCTTGCCGGTCGGGCCCGGCTTGCTGCCGTTGCCGGACGCGGCCGTGGCCGTGCCGGTCGTCGGCGTGGCACCCGTGCTCGACGTGCCGGTGGTGGCCGGCGGCTCCGGGTCGGTGGCGGGATCGTCCAGCAGCGGGTCGCTCGCGGCCTTGTTCTTGGCGATCACGCTCGCGATGCCGACCAGCGCCACCGCCACCAGCGCGGTCAGCGCGAACTTGCGGCCGCGCCTGGGCTTGGGCGGCTCGACGCGCTGCGCCGTGTCGGACAGCACCGCGCTGACCTTCGGCGCCAGATCGCTCTCGACGTACTTGGCGGCACGCTCCAGACGCGGGGCGCTCCACTCGCGGGCGGCGAGGATGCCGTCGGCGGTGGCGACACGCGTCTGCTGGGCGGCGGGGCCGATCCGTTCGGCCGCCGTCGAGGCACCCTGCCTCGCCGCTTCCACTCCGCTGCGCGCGACGTCCTGCGCGCGGTCGAACTGGTAGCGGGTCTCACCCTTGCGCTTACGACTGACAGTGTTCTTCAGGGACACGCTAACCTCCAGGTCCGTGAGGTCCTGCCGAGCACCCTTCCCTCTGGACCGGACGTAAACCCCGCCCCCTCCGAGCGTGGCCGAACCCTGAACGAAAGATCGGTGCCCGCAGGGCCGGAGCCGTGTGTTCCCCGGCGCGGAGGGTAGGCCGTCCCGGCGGGGCGGAGGCGCGCGACGCGCTAACCTCGCATTCTGCGAGCGGTCGCCCCGCGACCGTGACCGCGGCCGGGCGGAGACCCGGTGAGGCGCGCGCCGGAACGCCGCGCCGCGCGGGCAGGCAACAGACGCACCCAACCGCAGAGGAGGCCCCCAGATGGCCGAAGAAGTCTTCGCTACGCTGAACACCAACGCCGGGAAGATCGTTGTCCAGCTCTATCCGGAGCAGGCCCCCGAGACCGTGGCGAACTTCGTCGGGCTGGCCGAGGGCGGCAAGCCGTGGACGCACCCGCAGACGGGCCAGAAGTCCGACGCCCCGCTCTACAACGGGACGATCTTCCACCGCGTCATCCCGAACTTCATGATCCAGGGCGGCGACCCGATCGGCACCGGCACCGGCGGCCCCGGCTACCAGTTCAAGGACGAGTTCGACCCGTCGCTGACGTTCGACCGTCCCTACCTGCTGGCCATGGCCAACGCCGGGCCCGGCACGAACGGCTCGCAGTTCTTCATCACGACGAACGTCGAGAACACCCGCCACCTGACGAACCGGCACACGATCTTCGGCAAGGTGATCGAGGGCACGAACATCGTCGACCAGATCTCCGCCGCGCCGACGGGCCGCAACGACCGTCCCCAGCAGGACGTGGTGATCGAGTCGGTGACGATCGAGCGCCGCCAGTCGTAGTACAGGGTGAGACCCCTGCCCGGCCGGTTGGAGCCGCCTGATGACCACTGATCCCCGCCACGCCCCCGAGACGTCGCCGCCCCGGTGCTACCGCCACCCGGAGCGCGAGACGTACGTGCGCTGCACGCGCTGCGACCGGCACATCTGCCCCGACTGCATGCACGACGCGGCGGTCGGGCACCAGTGCCCGGAGTGCGTGGCCGAGGGGAACCGGTCCGTCCGGCAGCCCCGGGGGACGATGGGCGGCGCGGTCGCGCGGGGCTCGTTCACGCCGGTCGTGACGTACGCGCTGATCGGTGTCACGGTCGCGGCGTACGTGGTGTCGCTCACGTCGGACGCGTTCTTCGAGGCGCTGCTGATGTGGGGGCCGGGGGTCGCGCACGGCGAGTGGTACCGGCTGGTGACGCCGATGCTGCTGCACCAGCGGATGGGCGACGGTTCGTTCGGCATCGCCCACATCCTGTTCAACATGTGGGCGCTGTGGGTGATCGGCCCGCCGCTGGAGCAGGCGCTGGGCCGCTGGCGGTTCCTGGCGCTGTACGTGCTGTCGGGCATCGGCGGCTCGGTGCTGCTGTACCTGGTGGAACCGGGCGGTGCGGCGGTCGGCGCGTCCGGCGGGATCTTCGGCCTGTTCGCGGCGTTCTTCGTGCTGAGCCGCAAGACGGGCGCTCCGGCGGGCGGGATCGTGTTCCTGCTGGTGATCAACCTGGTGATCACGTTCGCCGTGCCGGGCATCTCGTGGCAGGGCCACATCGGCGGCCTGGCCGTGGGCGGCCTGCTGGCGGCGGCGTTCGCCTACGCGCCGCGCTCGGCGCAGCGCGTCGTGGGGATCGCGGCTCCGGTGGCGGTCGCCGCGCTGCTGCTCGCCGCGACGGCGGTGCAGACCGTGAGCCTGACGGGGTGAGAACGACCACGGGCCGCCGCGTCGCGTCGACGCGGCGGCCCGTGAACGTCAATTGTCCCCAGCCTGTGGATAACTTTCGTGGATTAATGCGCCACGAAAGCGGGTAGGGGTCAGCGCCAGCGCGTCGACAGGATGACGCCGATGATGATCAACGTGAAGCCGATGCCGAGGTTCCAGTTCTGAAGATCGCTCATGACGGGGACGCGCGTGCCGGTGCTCGCCGTCACGTAGAACGTCGCGAGCCAGGCCAGCCCGACGACCCACAGCGCGATCATCGTGGGAGCCAGCCAACGCGGGCTGACCTCGGGCGCCTTCGACTTCTGCGGCGGCGTGTAGACGGCCTTCTTGCGCACTTTGGACTTGGCCACGGTGGATCGGTCTCCTCGGGCGTCCGGCGGCCGGAGCGCCGGTCCGCGCATGGGTGTTTTGTCGGTTAGCGTAGTCGCTGGTGAAGAGCGTACGACGTCGAACGTGGGGAAGCATCATCCCAGTCCTCACGCTGATCGCGGGAACCCTGTTCGCGGCGAGCGCGAGCACGTCCCGCGGTACCGACCTGCGCGACGCCGGGCGCACCCGCCTCACCGAGCTGATCGCCGCCGAGCAGCGGCGCGGCGACCGCGAACGGGAAGAGTACCGCCGGTTGAGCCGCGAGGTGGACGACCTGTCCGCGCGCGCCGCCGCCGGAGACGGCCGCGTCCGCGCCGAGCAGGGCCGCGCCGCCCGGCTCGCCCCGTCCGCCGGGTTCGCGCCGCTGCGCGGGCCGGGGCTGCGGGTCGTCCTGGACGACGCGCCGCACCGCCCGGACGGCGAGCTGCCGCGCGGCGTCGGCGCCGACGACCTCGTCGTGCACGAGGGCGACGTGCAGGCCGTCGTGAACGCGCTGTGGGAGGGCGGGGCGACGGGCATGCAAATAATGGATCAACGGATCATCGCCACGAGCGCCGTGCGCTGCGTGGGCAATACGCTGATCCTCCAGGGGGTGGTGTACTCGCCGCCCTTCCGCGTCACCGCCGTGGGCGACCCGGCACGGCTGCGTGCCGCGCTGGACCGCGCACCGGAGATCGCGACGTACCGCAAGTACGTGCGGGCGTACGGGCTCGGCTACGCGGTGCGCCCGCTCGGCCGGGTCACGCTGCCCGCCTACACCGGCCACGTGACGATGAACCACGCGTCCGTGCCGGAGCAGGACTGAAGCGAGGGAGCGGACGGAACGTGCGGGTGATCATCCGTGGCCTGGGCGAGCTGTGCATCACGGCGGGCGTCGTGGTGCTGCTGTTCGTCACCTACTCGCTGTGGGGAACGGGCCGCTACACCCAGGCCCAGCAGGACAAGCTCGACGACGAGCTGTCCCGGGCGTGGCGCGAGCCGCGGGTGACCACCGAGAAGGTGTCGCTGGGCAAGGGCATGGCGCGCATCCACGTCCCCCGGTTCGGGAAGAAGTTCAGCTACGTGATCGTCGAGGGCGTCGAGCCGGCCGACCTGCGCAAGGGGCCGGGCCACTATCCGGGCAGCGCGCTGCCCGGCGCGGTCGGCAACTTCGTGGTGTCGGCGCACCGCACGACGTACTCGGCGCCGTTCAACCGCGTCGGGGAGCTGAAGGACGGCGACGAGATCGTCATCGACACCCGCACCCGGAAGTACACCTACCAGGTCACCGGCCGCCGGATCGTGAACCCGTCGGCGGTGGAGGTGACGTCGCCGGTGCCGGGGCGTCCGGGCCGGAAGCCGAAGCAGCGGATGATCACGCTGACGACGTGCCATCCGAAGTACTCGGCGGCGCAGCGGCTCGTGATCTTCGGGAAGCTGAGCGCGGAGGTCCCGCGCGTACCGGCGACCGCGCAACGTTAGGGGAGATGCGTGTACGCGTGGATCTGGCGGCACCTGCCCGGTTCGGGGCCGAAGAAGCTGATGTGGACGATGCTGGCCGTCCTGGTGGTGGTCGCGGCGCTCTGGTACGTGGTGTTCCCGTGGCTGGAGCCCAAGCTCCAGTTCGACCACGGCGTCGTGACGCCGGCGTCGACCCCGCCGGGCGGTGGGTGAGGTGCAGGTCCTCGTCGTGGACAACCACGACAGCTTCGTGTTCAACCTCGTGCAGTACCTGCGCGAGCTGGGCGCGTCGTGCACGGTGCTGCCCCGCGAGGACGTGACGCCCGCCGACGCGGCGGACGCGGACGGCGTGCTGCTGAGCCCGGGGCCGGGGCATCCGGCCGAGACGGGCGTCTGCCTCGACCTGGTGCGCGACGCGGCCCGGACGGGCCGTCCGCTGCTCGGCGTCTGCCTGGGCCACCAGGCCATCGCGCACGCGTTCGGCGCGACGGTGGGGCGCGCGCCCGACGTCGTGCACGGCTACACCAGCCCGATCCACCACGACGGCGGCGGCGTCTTCGCCGGGCTGCCGGACGGCTTCGCCGCGACCCGCTACCACTCCCTGGCCGTCCGCCCGGAGACGGTGGCGCCGCCGCTGGCCGTCACGGCCCGCACCGACGACGGCGTGATCATGGGCGTCCGGCACCGGACGGCGCCGGTGGAGGGTATCCAGTTCCACCCCGAGTCGATCCTGTCGGAGCACGGCCGCGACCTGCTCGGAACCTGGCTGCTGACCTGCAAGGACACCGCCCGGCCGGTCCCGGCGTGAGCACGCTCCCATAAAACGCGAAAATCCGTCGAAGAAACCTGTAACACCCCAGGACCGTCACCCGATGACAGATCGAGGGCTTCCGCCATTGCCCCCGAGTGGCGGAAGCTCTCTCTTATTGCCGCGCCTTCGGCGCGGCGGGGCTAGGGCCCTTTTGGCACCGACGCAGAGGGCATGATCATCCTCCCTTCGGTCCGGATGATCATGCCCTCTGCGTCGGCGCGGCCCTAGCCCGGGTGGTTCGCGTGTATACGTCACTTGGTGGTGCGTGGTGTCTCGCTCAGGCGGGGTGGACGCGGCGGGGGGCGGCGTCGTGCCAGGTGGCGGCGTGGGACGCCGAAGTGTCGGGGAGGTCGGTGAACTCGGTGAGGACGGCGTGCGCCATGCGGGGCGCGGACGCGCTCGACCCGCCGGACTGGGGGGCGTCGACGCGGGCCCAGACCGTGGTCGAGCCGTGGTCGTGCCGGACGCCCCAGCTCTCGGCGAGCACCTCGACGATGCCGAGGCCCCGGCCGCCGAGCGAGGACAGGGTGCCCGGGCCCTTGCGCGGCTCGGTCATGGAGCCGCCGTCGGTGACGGCGAACTCCAGCGCGTCGCCGTAACGGGCCCAGGAGAGCCGGATCTGCCCGGACGGCAGCGGACGCGCGTGGCGCAGCGCGTTGCTGAGAAGCTCACTGACGATGACGTGCGCGTCGTCGATGGCCGACTCGCAGACTCCGGCGGCGGTCAGTTCGCCGCTGAGGCGCCGACGGGCCAGCGAGACGCTGGACGCCGCGTGGGGAAGCATGGAGACGCTCGACGTCCTCACCTCCCCGTTCCGTTCCGTTGGTTCCTCGCCCCTTCGGTACGACCGAAATGCCCGGTCGTGGGGTTCCGGAAACCCGAACTTAACGAACTCGCGCCGGCCGGGCGACGGCACCGCGTCGCGGACACGGTCAACACCCCCGTCTGTGGCGGACATGGGAAACCCACTCTCGCTGACGATCCTTCTGAGGTCTATCCACCCACTGACGGAATACTCCTCACGCATACGTTTCGTCCGTCACACCACGGCGACACTGTGCGTTTCCGCAAACGACCGCTCGCCTAACTGTTGAGTCAGCACAACGGCATCACGGCGCGGGCGGCAGGACGAGCCGCATCACCGTTCCGGGCCCGTCCGAAACCGGGTGCGCGGAGATGGCGCCGCCCTGCGCCTCGGTGAGCCGCCGCACGATGTACAGGCCGAGCCCGATGCCGCCGAACCGGCGCCGGTCGCCCGCCTCGCCCTGGACGAACCGCTCGAAGACCCGTTCGTGGTCGCCGGGGGCGATGCCGATGCCCTCGTCCCGGACGGTCACCACGAGCCCGGCGGGCTCGGCGCGGGCCGTCACGGTGACCTTGCCGCCGTCGGGCGAGTACTTGAACGCGTTCTCCAGGAGCTGCCCGAGGATGATGTCGGTGGCCATCGCGTCCCCGAGCGCCGCCGGGAAGCCGTCCGGAACGTCCAGATCGACGCTGTGCACGGTGGACAGCGACCGGAACCCGCCCGCGACGCCCTCCAGCACCCGCGTCAGGTCGAACGGCTCCAGCGTCACCGCCAGCTCGTCCGCCCCGGCGCGCGCGCCGAGCAGCAGGTGTTCCACCAGGCGGCCGAGCGACTGGGCGCGTTCGGCGATGGTGGCGACGGCGGAGCGGCGGTCGGCGTCGGACAGCTCGTCCCAGCGGTGCACGAGCGTGCTCGCGAACCCCTGCACGACGGTGATCGGGGTGCGCAGCTCGTGGCTGGTGGTGGCGAGGAACAGGTCCTTGGCCTCTTCGAGCGCCTTCGCCTCCGACACGTCGCGGATGTCGACGACGAGTTCGCCGGTCTCCTCGATCTCGGCGGCGACCGCGTGCAGCCAGCTTCCGGGGCGGCCGGGCGGCTCGAACGTCGTGCCCTCCCCCGGCGCGGGCGCCGCGAACGGCAGCGCGCCCCCGATGACCTCGGCGGCCGGACGTCCGGTGAGGGCACTGGCCGCCGGGTTCCATTGCCGGACGACGCGGTCGCGGTCGAGCACGGCGATGCCGTCGGCGCTGGAGTCGATGACGGCGCGTTCGTGCGCCCGCTGCCGGACGACGCGCTCGTAGGCGACGGCGTTGCCGACCGCGACACCGGCGTGCCCGGCCAGCAGTTCCAGCAGCTCCAGCTCGATGTGCCCGACCTTGCGGCCGGAGAACAGCGCGTACAGCGCGCCGTAGGGACGGTTCTGGAGGAACGACAGGCCGAGCGCGATCGTGTGCAGCCCGTCCAGCTCCGACCAGACGAGCTCCGACAGCCGCTCGGCGCCGGTGGCGAGCATGACCGTCTTCTCCGACCGCAGCGCCTCCCCGACCAGGCTGGTGCGCAGCGCGGCGCCGGTGCCGCGCATCCGGTCGGGCAGGCCGGACAGGCTGACGAGCGTCAGCCGGTCGCCGTCGATGCGGACGAAACCGCCCGCGTCGGCGCCGGTCAGCTCGATGAGCGCGGCCGTGATGCGGTCGAGGACGGTGGCCAGGTCGAGTTCGGCGTTGAGGTCGGCGACGATGTCGTTGAGGCGCCGCACCAGCCGGGCCCGCTCGGCCATGTGGTGCTGGGCGCCGTCGTCCTCGTCGGCCGGGTGGTAGACGCCGACCCAGCCGAGCCGCTGCCCGGACGCGTCCTTCAGCAGGCTGGTGTCGATGCGGACGTCGATGAGGCCGCCGTCCTTGCGGAAGCGGCGCGTCGCGATGGAGATGCGGCCGCCGTCGCCGGACGGGCGGGTGAGCAGCCGCTCCTGGACGGCGTTGTGCTCGGCCTTCAGCTCGTCGGGCACGAGCGGCGGGACGCGGCCGGTCATCTCGGCGGCGCTCCAGCCGAACATGCGCTCGGCCGCCGGGTTCCACACGGTGACGCGGGACCGGTGGTCGACGGCGATGATCGCGTCGGCGGCGGATTCGAGGACCGCGCGGGCGATCGGGTCGTGGGCGTGCACGTCCTTCATCGTGCCACCGGATCATGGGGGTGCGCCGGGCAACCACCACGGAAAGGTTCTCGCATCGCGGGGGGTCCCGCCGGAAGAACGTCACGAACGCCGGGAACGGTCCAGCCTTCCGGCGAGCGCGGCGGCGGCGCCCGCGACGAGGAACGAGAACAGCGACGCGCTCATCCAGCCCTGCGCGGTGAAGTGCACCAGTTCCTGGACGCGCGTCCAGAACGCCGCCCACCAGCCGACCGAGCCCGGGTAGATGAGCTGGTAGACGGCGAAGCCCGCCGCCCACGCGGCGATCATGCCCCAGCGGGACGGGGCGTCGCGCCCTGTGTCCCAGCCGCGCCGCCCGCTGCCGAGGAAGAAGTCGGCGGCCAGCACGCCGAGCATCGGCACGAACACCGACCCGATCAGCGACAGGAACCCGGCGTAGTCCCCGATGTTGAAGATCAGCGCCAGCACGGTGATGCCGGTGCCGAGCGCGACGCACAGCACGCGGCGGTCGGCGCGCGGCACGAGGTTCTGGATCGACACGGCCGTGGAGTAGACGTTCGCGAACGACTGGTCGGCCTCGCGCAGCACGAAGATGCCGAAGAACAGGACGCCGAGCGGCACCGCCAGGAACGGGTCGAACACCTTCTCGGTGTTCCCCGCGACCATCGCGAGCGCGAGGAGGCCGAGGACGTAGGCGAAGATCTGCGTGGCCGAGTAGCCGACGGCGGCGGCGCCGAACGCGCTGCGCGCCGTGCGGGAGTGCCGGGTGTAGTCGGCGGCGACCGGCACCCACGAGATCGACACGGCCAGCGCGGCGTCGGCGCCGATCCAGAAGCCGCCCCAGTCGCCCGCCGTCAGGTCGGGGAGCGGGCCGGTGAGGAACCGGACGTAGAAGTAGACGAGCGCGACGAACACCGCCACCGTCACGTAGCGGCGCAGCAGCCGGACCGAGCCGAGCGGCCAGATCGTGAGCGCCGTCGTCAGCACGCCCGCCGCGACGACGTAGACCCAGCGGGGAATCCCGTCGTACAGCGCGGACGCGGCGTCGGCGATGACGATCAGCTCGAACGTCCCCCAGCCGACGAGCTGCGCGATGTTCAGCACCGTCGGCACGTACGACAGCCGCGCGCCGAACAGGCCGCGCAGCAGCACCATCGCGGGCTGCCCGGTGCGGGCGCCGGGCGCGGCGGCCAGTCCGAGCATGAGCCCGCCGAGGACGGTGCCGACCGTCATCGCGACGATGCCCGCGACGATCGACAGCGTCGGGTTCCCGGCCGCGTCCGGCGCGAGGACCGTGTACGCGCCGGAGAACGCGAAGAGGCTGACGCCGAGGTTGGCCCAGAACGCGGACTGGTCCCAGAAGCCGAGGACCTTGGGGGCCGGTTCGTCGAGGGTGAACGGCACTTCGGACGTCTTGGCGGTGGCCGCCACGACACACGCTCCCTACGCCGGCATGATCCGGACAGGTTCTGCGGTCGGCGACGCGATCGTCGTCGCCCTCTCAGCCCGTCAGCCCGGACTCCCGCGCGGTGAAAAGAACAGACGGCAGCGTACCGCCCCTTATGCGACGTGCGGTGGTGCGTCCCCGCTCGCGTCCATCGGGAGGCCCGACGCGTGCCAGCCCTGCATCCCGTCGGCGACGTTCTTGGCGAGCCAGCCCGCCTGGTTCAGCGCCACCGTGACCTGCGCGGAGCGGGCGCCGGAGCGGCAGATGACGAAGACCTCGCGGTCCTGCGGGATCTCGGCGGCGCGGTCGTTCAGCTCGGTCATCGGGATGTGGACGGCCTCGGGCGCGTGGCCCGCGTCCCACTCGTCCTGCTCGCGGACGTCGAGCAGGTAGCCGTCGGCGGGGACGTCGGCCGCGTCCACGGCCGGAACGTCGTTTCCGAAGAACATGCGCATCTCCCTGGAACCGCGCGGACGTGCCGCGCGTCGAACTCTCATGCGGTATCGGACCCTCGCGCTCACCACGCCCGGCCTCGCCCTGATCCTGTCACTGGCGGCCTGCGGCTCGGACGACGCCCCGGCGGGGCCGTCCAAGGTGGCTCCCACGCACACGTCCCCCGAAACCCTCACCGTCCAGGTCAAAGCGGATAAGGACGCCGCGCCCACCACCTGGACCCTGACCTGTGACCCCGTCGGCGGCGACCATCCCGCCGGGCAGAAGGCGTGCGCCGCCCTCAAGGCGGCCCCCGAAGCGCTCAAGACGCCCCCCACCGGGCAGATGTGCACCACCATCTATGGCGGTCCCGAGACTGCCACCCTCACCGGCACCTGGCAGGGTGCGCCGATCAAGGCCGATTTCAAGCGCACCGACGGCTGCGCCATGACCCGCTGGGACAAGCTCGCCCCCGTCTTCACTCCGCGCTGACGTCCGGCGCCCGGGCGTGCAGCACGTCCCGGGCCTGTTCGGCGGCGCGGGTGAGGCTCTCGGTGACGAAGTCCAGGTAGCGGGCGATGTTCTCCAGCCGTGCGGCGGCGGGTGTCCCGGCGCCGAGCACGCGCACGCCCTCGCGCGCCGTCGTGGCGAACGCGTCGTTGGAGCGCGCGCTGGCGAGCATCGCCTGGTGCCACAGCTCGGCGTCGACGACGTAGCGTTCGCGGCGTCCGTCGCGCTCGCGGCGGACGAGCGCCTGGCCCTCCATGAACGCGATCGCCTTGGACACCGACGCCGGGCTGACCTGGAGCCGCTGGACGAGTTCGGCCGAGGTGAGGCTGCCGGTGTCGGTGGTGTACAGGCAGCCGAGCACGCGCGCCATCATCTGCGGCAGGCCCTGCGCCATGAGCGCGGTGACGAACGCCTCCTGGTACTCGTGCACGGCCTCGGGGTCGCGCCCGTGCGGCTGCGGGGCCGGTTCGGGCGTGCGGGCGGAGCCCTGCCCGCGCCGCCGCGCGCGTCGCTCGGTGGCGCGGTGGGCCAGCTCGGCGCGGTAGGCGCCGGGACCGCCGTTGCGCATCACCTCGCGGGTGATCGTGGACGTGGGGCGGTCGAGGGCGCGGGCGATCTGCGCGTAGGGCAGGCCGTCGGCGAGGCCCTGCGCGATCTGGCGGCGTTCCTGCTGGGTGAGTCTGCCTCCGGGCATCGCGCGCTCTCCTCGGGGTGTCGTCCGGCTGCCGTGGTGGGGCCACCTTAGCTTTCATGCTCATTTCATTGCAACGTAACCGCTTCGATGGTTGCGTTAGCGTTCAGCCTGGATGCAATGAAATATTTATCTTCACCTGCATAGATGCTGTTCGGTTGCAAAGATCGCGTTGCAGAAAACTGTGAAGGCAACGTAGCTTTAGCGATGTCGAAAGCAGTTGAACGCAGGAGGACACGATGCAGTTCCCCACCCCCGCCCCCATCACCGCCGTCATCGCCGTCCCCGCCGGACGCGTCCAGGTGATCGCCGCCGACCGGCCGGACACCGTCGTCGAGATCCGGCCCGCGCGGCCGTCCAGCGGCCGGGACGTCAAGGCCGCCGAGCGGACGCGGGCCACGTTCCACGACGGCGTCCTGCGCGTCGAGTCCACGGCGAAGGACCGGCTGCTCGGCCCGTCCGGGTCGGCCGAGGTCACGGTGCGGCTCCCGGCCGGGTCGCGGGTCGAGGTCGCGACGGCGGGCGAGGTGCGCGGCGTCGGGCGGCTCGGCGACGTGACCGTCCAGGGCGCGACCGGGCCGGTCAAGCTGGACGAGGCGTCGAGCGTCCGGCTCGACGTCGCCGCCGGTGACGTCCGCGTCGGCCGCCTCACCGGGTCCGGCGAGGTGACCGTCGCCCGGGGCGACGTCGAGATCACCGAGGCCGTGCGCGGCACGCTCGCGCTGACCGTCCAGTCCGGCGCGATCACGGTCGGCGCCGCCCCCGGCGTCTCCGCCGCGCTGGACGCCGCCACCCCGCACGGCCGCGTCACCAACGCCCTCCGCAACGACGGCGCCGTCGCACTGGACGTCCGCGCCACCACGTCCCACGGCGACATCGTCGCCCGCAGCCTCTGAACCGTCCCCCACGTCCTCGAAGGAGCCCCCCCATGACCGAACCGGCGATCACCGCGCGCGGCCTGCGCAAGTCCTACCCCGGCAAGAACGGCGACAAGATCGTGCTGGACGGCGTCGACCTGACCGTCCCGGCCGGGACGATCTTCGCCCTGCTCGGCCCCAACGGCGCCGGCAAGACCACCACCGTCCAGATCCTGTCCACGCTGATCCCCGCCGACGCCGGAACCGTCCGGATCGCCGGGCACGACCTGGCGCGCGCTCCGGACGAGGTGCGCGGAGCGATCGGCGTCACCGGCCAGTACTCGGCCGTCGACAAGCTGCTCACCGGGCGGGAGAACCTGCTGCTGATGGCCGATCTCCACCATCTGCCGCGCAAGCAGGGAAAGCGGACGGCCGACGCGCTGCTGGAACGCTTCGACCTGGTCGAGGCGGCGGGCAGACCCGCGTCCACCTACTCCGGCGGCATGCGGCGCCGCCTCGACCTGGCGATGACGCTGGTGGGCGACCCACGGGTGATCTTCCTGGACGAGCCCACCACCGGCCTCGACCCGCGCTCGCGGCGGACCATGTGGCAGATCGTCCGCGACCTCGTCGCGACCGGCGTCACGATCTTCCTCACCACCCAGTACCTCGAAGAGGCCGACCAGCTCGCGGACCGCATCGCCCTGCTCGACCACGGACGGCTCATCGCAGAAGGCACCGCCGACGAACTCAAGCGGCTCATCCCCGGCGGCCACGTCACTCTCACCTTCGCCGACGCCGACCGGCTCGGCGCCGCCCACCGGATCGTCGGCACCGGCGCCGCCGACCCGCAGGCGCTCACCCTCCAGGTGCCCGGCGACGGCGGCGCGGACGCGCTGCGCGACCTGCTCGTCGCCCTGGACGAGCACGCCGTCGCCGTCGCCGGGGTCGCGGTCCACACGCCCGACCTGGACGACGTCTTCCTCACCCTCACCGGCCAGACCAAGGAGAACGCACGATGACCACCCCGACCCTCGCGCTGCGCGACTCCTCCACCATGGTCCGGCGGCAGCTCAAGCGGCTCGTCCGCTACCCGTCGATGACGATCCAGCTCATCGTCACGCCGGTCGTGCTGCTCCTGCTGTTCGTCTACGTCCTGGGCGGCACCCTCGGCACCGGTCTCGGCGGCGGGACGGGCGGCCGGTCCGCCTACGTGAACTACGTGGTGCCGGGCATCCTGCTGCTGGCCGTGGTCACCGCCGCGACCGGCACGGCGGTCATGGTCGCGACGGACATGACGGAGGGCATCATCGCCCGGTTCCGGACGATGCGGATCTCCCGGGGCTCGGTGCTGACCGGGCACGTCGTCGGCAGCGTCGTGCAGCAGCTCCTCGGCATGGCGGCCCTGTTCGGCATCGCGTTCGCGATCGGCTTCCGCCCGAACGCGACGGCCGTGGAGTGGCTGGCCGCCGTCGGCCTGCTCACCCTGTTCGCCGTGGCGATCACCTGGCTCGCGGTGGCGCTCGGCCTGAGGTCCCCGACCCCGGAGTCCGCGAGCAACGCCCCGATGCCCCTGATCCTCCTGCCCTTCCTGGGCAGCGGCTTCGTCCCCACCGACTCGATGCCCACCGCCCTGCGCTGGTTCGCCGACTACCAGCCCTTCACCCCCATCATGGAAACCCTCCGCGGCCTCCTCCTCGGCACCCCCATCGCCAACAGCGCCACCCTGGCCCTCACCTGGTGCACGGCCATCACGGCCCTCTCCTACCTGTGGGCCAAGAAGACCTTCACCAAGCCCTGACCCACCCACCCCGGGGCCGTCGGACCACCCGGTCCGGCGGCCCTTTCCGGTTATTTCAGGAGGCGGGACATGCGGCGGTCGGCCAGGGGCTTGCCTGCTGTCTGGCAGGTGGGGCAGTACTGGAGGGAGGAGTCGGCGAAGGAGACCTCGCGGATCGTGTCGGTGCAGACCGGGCATTTCTCGCCGGTGCGGGCGTGGACGCGGAGGCCGGTCTTCTTCTCGCCCTTGAGGTCCTGGGCGGCCAGGCCCGCCGAGCGGGTCACCGCGTCGTTCAGGGTGTCGAGGATGGCCCGGTGGAGGGTGTGGACGTCGTCGTCGGTCAGGGTCGCGGCGATCTTGAAGGGGGACATGCGGGCGGCGTGCAGGACCTCGTCGCTGTAGGCGTTGCCGATGCCCGCGACGATCTTCTGGTCGCGCAGCAGGCCCTTGATCTGGGTGCGGCGGCCGTTGACGATCCCGGCCAGGGTCTCCTCGGTGAAGTCGGGGGAGAGCGGGTCGGGGCCGAGGGACGCCACGCCGGGGACCTCCGCCGGATCGCGGACGACGTAGACGGCCAGGCCCTTCTTGGTGCCCGCCTCGGTGAGGTCGAAGCCGGTGCCGTCGTCGAGGTGGACGCGGAGGGCGAGGGGGTTCTTGCCGCCGGGGCGGGGCGGCCTGGCCGGGAACTCCTCGCGCCAGCGCAGCCAGCCCGCGCGGGCCAGGTGGACGACGAGGTGCAGCCCGTCGACGTCGAGGTCGAGGAACTTGCCGTGCCGCCCGACGCCCGTGACGGTCAGTCCCGCGAGGGCGGTGATCGGCGGGTCGTAGGTCTTCAGGGCGGAGATCGCGAGAACATCGACGCGGGCGACGGCGTGGCCGACCGCGCGCTCCCGGAGGAAGCCCGCGAGCGATTCCACCTCTGGCAGCTCAGGCATGCCTCCAGTATCCGCGATCCACAGCCCTGTGGAAGCCTGTGGACACTCCTGTGGAAAACTTTGCGATCCGCTGCGGAGACGGGCATTCCGGGGCCATAACCTCGACAAAACCCGACATTCGCCCTGTGGTGCCGGGTGTCCGGCCTGTGCGTGGGTTGTGGATAACTTCCCGGTCGCCGCCCGTGACCGGCCTCACGCAATAACCCCTAGGGGGTATGGGTTGCAAGCGAGTAGCCGCTGTGCCAGAGTAAGGCCGACGAGATACCCCCCTGGGGTAATAACGAAGGAGCGACCCGCATGAGCACCGCCACCTACACCGTCACCGGGATGACCTGCGGCCACTGCGTCTCCTCCGTCAAGGAGGAGGTCGGCGAGATCACCGGGGTGACCGGCGTCGACGTCGACCTCACCACCGGAGCCGTGACCGTGACCAGCGACGCCCCCCTCGACGACGCCCGCGTCCGCGCCGCCGTCGAAGAGGCCGGATACGAAGTGAAGGCATGACATGAACACCGCGACGAAGCTCGGCGGCTACGGCGCCGGTCTGGCCGCCCTGTTCGCGGTCGCCCTGGGGGCCGGCTCGCTCGCCGGCCCCGTCGGCGCCGCGCCGGAACGGGACGACCACGGGCACGGCGGCCACACGGCCCCCGCCGCCCAGGCCGGGGGCGAGGCCCTGCCGGGCGGCCTCCAGGTCTCCCAGGACGGCTACACCCTCACACCCGAGACCACCACCGTCCCCGCCGGGAAGAAGACCGACTTCCGGTTCACCGTCACCGGCCCGGACGGAAAGCCCGTCACCCGCTACACCGCGCTGCACGGCAAGGAACTCCACCTCATCGTGGCGCGCCGCGACCTGTCGGGCTTCCAGCACGTGCACCCCGTCCGCGACGCGAAGGGCGTGTGGAGCGTCCCGCTGACGCTGCCGGACGCGGGCACGTACCGCTTCTTCACCGACGTCCACCCGCAGGGCGCCGGGGAGCAGCTCACGCTCGGCACCGACGTGAACGTCCCCGGCCACTTCACCCCGCGCGACCTGCCCGCACCGGTCCAGGTGGCCGAGGTGGACGGTTACGAGGTCCGCCTGGACGGCACGCTCAAGCCGGGCCAGGGCACCGAGCTGACGCTGACCGTCAGCCGGGACGGCAGGCCCGTCACCGACCTGGAGCCCTACCTGGAGGCGTACGGCCACCTGGTCGCGCTCCGCGACCGCGACCTGGCCTACCTGCACGTCCACCCGGACGGCGCCCCCGGCGACGGTGAGACCCGCCCCGGTCCCGGCATCACGTTCCACGCCGAGGCACCGAGCACCGGCGCCTACCGTCTGTACCTGGACTTCAAGCACGCGGGCCGCGTCCGCACGGCCGAGTTCACCGTCCACGCCGGGCAGGCGCCGCCCACCGCGCCCACGCCCGCCGAGAGCGGGCACGGCGACCACCGGCACTGATCCGACGAGCCGACGAGCAGGGAGGAACCCGCGATGAGCACCGACGCCGGACCAGGCACCACCGGCCGCATCGAGCTGGCGATCGGCGGCATGACCTGCGCGTCGTGCGCCGCCCGCGTCGAGAAGAAGCTGAACAAGATCGACGGCGTGACCGCGTCGGTGAACTACGCCACCGAGAAGGCCCGCGTCGAATACCCCGAGGGGGTGGCGGTCGAAGAGCTGATCGCCACCGTCGAGAAGGCGGGCTACACCGCCGAGCCGCCCGCCCCGCCCGCCGCCGCCGACACCGGCGAGGAGCCCGACGAGCTGCGCCCGCTGCGGCAGCGCCTGATCACCGCCGTCGTCCTGTCGGTGCCGGTCATCGCGATGGCGATGGTCCCGGCGCTCCAGTTCGAGGCGTGGCAGTGGCTCTCGCTGACGCTGGCCGCGCCCGTCGTCGTCTACGCGGGCTGGCCGTTCCACCGGGCGGCCTGGACGAACCTGCGGCACGGCGCCGCCACGATGGACACGCTCGTGTCCGTCGGCACGCTCGCCGCGTTCGGATGGTCGCTGTGGGCGTTGTTCTTCGGCACCGCCGGAGAGCTCGGCGTCAAGCACGGGTTCGAGTTCACCATGACGCGCTCGGACGGGTCGATGAACATCTACCTGGAGGCGGCGGCGGGCGTCACGGCGTTCCTGCTGGCGGGCCGCTACTTCGAGGCGCGGTCCAAGCGGCGCGCCGGGGCGGCGCTGCGGGCGCTGCTGGAGCTGGGCGCCAAGGACGTCGCGGTGCTCCGCGACGGCCGCGAGGTGCGCGTCCCGGTCGAGGAGCTGACGGCGGGGGACGTGTTCGTCGTCCGCCCCGGCGAGAAGATCGCCACCGACGGCGTGGTGCAGGAGGGCTCGTCCGCCGTGGACGCGTCGCTGCTCACCGGCGAGTCCGTCCCGGTCGAGGTCGCGCCCGGCGACACGGTCGCCGGGGCGACGGTGAACGCGGGCGGGCGGCTGCTGGTGCGCGCGACCCGCGTCGGGTCCGACACGCAGCTCGCGCAGATGGCGCGGCTCGTGGAGGAGGCGCAGTCGGGCAAGGCGGAGGTGCAGCGGCTCGCCGACCGCGTGTCGGGGATCTTCGTGCCGATCGTCATCGCGCTGGCGGCGGCGACGCTCGGGTTCTGGCTCGGCACCGGCACCGGCGTGGCCGCCGCGTTCACCGCCGCCGTCGCCGTCCTCATCATCGCCTGCCCGTGCGCGCTGGGGCTCGCCACGCCGACCGCGCTGCTGGTCGGGACGGGACGCGGCGCGCAGCTCGGCATCCTGATCAAGGGGCCGGAGGTGCTGGAGTCGACGCGGGCCGTCGACACGGTCGTCCTGGACAAGACCGGCACCGTGACGACCGGGCGGATGGCGCTCGTGGACGTCGTCACCGCCGACGGCGTGGACGCCGACGAGGCGCTGCGGCTGGCCGGGGCGCTGGAGAACGCGTCCGAGCACCCGATCGCGCGGGCCGTCGCCCGGGGCGCCGCCGAGCGCACCGGCGACCCGGCGCCCGTGGAGGGCTTCACGGCCGTCGAGGGGCTGGGCGTGCAGGGCGTCGTGGACGGGCACGGCGTGCTCGTCGGACGGCCCCGGCTGCTCGCGGAGTGGTCGCAGCACCTGCCCGCCGACCTGGAGAAGGCGCTGGACGAGGCGCAGCGGCGCGGCCACACGGCCGTCGCGGTCGGCTGGGACGGCGCCGCCCGCGCGGTGCTGACCGTCGCCGACCAGGTGAAGCCGACGTCGGCGGAGGCGGTCGCGCGGCTGCGCGGACTGGGCCTGCGCCCGGTGCTGCTCACCGGCGACAACGCCGCCGTGGCGCGGACCGTCGCGGACGCGGTCGGCATCGACGAGGTCATCGCGGACGTCCTCCCGCAGGACAAGGTGGACGTGGTCAAGCGGCTCCAGTCCGAGGGCCGGACGGTCGCGATGGTCGGTGACGGCGTCAACGACGCGGCGGCCCTCGCCCAGGCCGACCTGGGCCTGGCGATGGGCACCGGCACCGACGTGGCGATCGAGGCGTCGGACCTGACGCTCGTCCGCGGCGACCTGCGCGCGGCGGCCGACGCGATCCGGCTGTCCCGCCGCACGCTCGGCACGATCAAGGGGAACCTGTTCTGGGCCTTCGCCTACAACGTCGCGGCGCTGCCGCTGGCGGCGGCGGGCCTGCTCACCCCGATGATCGCGGGCGCGGCGATGGCGTTCTCCTCGGTCTTCGTCGTCTCCAACAGCCTGCGGCTGCGGCGCTTCAAGGCATGATCGGGGCGCCGTGCGGCCCGTCCCGGACCGGGGCGGGCCGCACGGTCGTTCTCAGCGCTGGGGCGGGATCAGCGTGCCCGCCGGGAGGGCCTTGACGTGCAGGCCCCGGCAGGACGGGCAGGTCTGGTCGACCCAGGGCGGGAGGCTGGCCTGACCGGCGAGGGTCCAGGCGACGTGGTCGCCGCCGTGGCCGTCGTCGGCGTGGCGGGCCTCGAAGACCCGTTCCCACTCGCCCCGGCAGAGGGCGCAGTGGAACCGCCACTTCTCGAAGATGACATGGATGTCTCGGATGCCCATGGAGATTCCGTTTCGGTACGCGAAGGAGCACGGCACGGAAACCGGGCCGAGACGCCCGGAACCACACGGGCGCACGGCCCGCGCGCGTCTACGTACGGAAGATCTCCAGCTCGATGAGCAGCGCGGCGCCGGGCGTGCGCGCCGTGTGCGGCGCCGCCACGCGGTGCGTGGAGTACGCGGGCGCCGGGACCGGGACCGTCGCGGCGGGCGTGTACGGCAGCAGCGGCCGGACGGTCGAGCGCCGCAGGGAGCCGAACCGGGCGGTGTCGGCCGAGCCGCCGCCGTCCAGCGTCGGCGGTCGCTCCGCGTCACCGGGCGCGCTCACCGGGACGAGCGGGGGCGGCGGCACGGTCCCGGGCGCCGCCACGGCGGCGGCGGGACTCGTGAGCGTCAGCAGCCCGGTCAGGACCACCAGCCACAACACCACCGGAAGACGGCGCCCCGGGGCGCTGCGGCGGGCTCGGCTGGCTGTCACACGAGAGAACGTACCTCACGTTCGGTTCATCGAACCTTACTCGAAGTGACGGAACGTGCGGCGCCGGTGTCGGGTCTCAGTCACTCCCGGTGACGTCGTAGCGCAGGGCGTCCACGGCGCCGAAGCCCATCAGCCGCTTCAGGTACGGCGTGCGGACGGTCTTCACCCGCTCGAACCCGTAGCGCTCGTACAGCGCCTTCGCGCGCGGGTTGGTGTCCACGACCTCCAGCCGGACGTAGCGGCGCCCGATCCGGCGCGCCTCCGCGACGGTGCCGTCGAGCAGCGCCGTGCCGACGCCGCGTCCGCGCGCCCGGCCGGAGACGGCCAGGGTGTCGAGGAGCAGTTCGTCGGGCCCCGGCCGGTCGGACTCCAGCAGGTAGCTGAGCAGCAGCCGCCAGCCGCCGCGCAGCGGGCCGAACGCGCGGGTGAGGCGGCGCCGGTCCAGGCGGAGCGCGGGCGCGGTGCCGGGCTGGAGGCAGGCGATGCCGAGCAGGTCGCCGCCGTCCCATGCGCACAGGACCTGGTCGGCGGCGAGGCCGGCGGCGATGAGGTCCGTGGGCCGGGCGCCGCCGAGGACCGGGCTGAGCTTGCGGGCGAAGCCCTCCCAGTACAGCTCGGCGGCGGCGGGCCGCGCCGGATCGGGCAGTCCGCGCTTCACCTGGACAGTCGAAGTGCTCATACAGGAGGAAACGAACGGACGATCAGCGCGGATTCCGGGCCTACGGCCAATTCATCGTCAAAGAGGAACATCCCAGAAGTCGATCTCGTGCCGCATTCCGGTCAGGAACAGCTCCCGCGCCCGCTCCGGATCGGGGTCCGCCTCGTCGATCATCACGGCGACGCGGCGGGTCAGCTCCGCGAACCCCGGGTCGGCGTAGGTGTCGACCCAGCGGCGGTAGCGGGGCTCGTCCGGCGGGTCCTCGGCCAGCCGCGCGCCGAGCGTCGAGTAGCCCCACATGCACGGGTACAGCGCGGCCAGCCCCTCGCCGTAGGACGCGGCGCTGTCCAGCAGGAACCCCGTGTACGCCGCGCACGCCGGACCCTTGACGGGGTTCTCCAGGTTCGCGCCGAACGTGCCGGACAGGTCGCGGTGCAGGTCCAGTTCGTCGTGGAACGTAGCGTGGGCCAGGTCGACGAGGTCGCCGACGTGCGCGTCCGGTGCCTGCCAGGCCAGCCGGGAGAACACGCGCACGTAGTCGAGGAGGAACAGGTAGTCCTGTTCGAGCCAGGAGCGGAACACCGCCTCGTCCAGGTCGCCCCGGGCGATCCCGGCGACGGTCGGGTGGCGCAGTTGCTCCTCGACCAGGGGGCGGCCGAGGTCCTCCAGCTTCGCGGCGAGACTCATGCCCGGATCATCGCAGGTGGCCGGACATGCGGAAGGCCCCGCCCGGAGGCGGGGCCTGTCCGTGACCGATGCGGGGGTCGCCTCTCGGCGAGACGCACAACACGGTTCCAGCCGAACGGTATTCCGTGAAGGCAATGGTTGGAGCCCGGGGACACCAGCCGCATCGATCAATACCTGTAACCGACCAGGCCCCCCGGATTGTTCCCACCACGCCTGGCGAGATGCACGCCACACCGCATACGTTTACCCCCACCCCCTGGAGAAGGATCAACACGGATGATGGTCACCCCCGGCCGCCTGGCCGCGCTCGTCCTCGCCCCGGCGCTCCTGCTCGGCGCCGCCGCCTGCGGAGGCGACGACGACAAGCCGTCCGCCGGGTCCACGCTCCCCGTCACTCCGACCACCCCCGGCGCGGCCCCGGGCACCCCCGGCCAGACGCCGGGCGCCCCGGGCGCCACCCCCGGCGTCCCGGGCCAGACGCCGGGCGTCCCCGGGCAGACGCCCGGCGCCCCGGGCCAGCAGAACCCCGGCGGGGGGACGAACAACGGCGGAGGCGGCGGGAACGGCGCCCGTCCCACCCCGCCCGCCATGAACGCCTTCCTGGCCTGCATGCGGCAGCGCGGCATCGACCTCAAGCCCAACCAGGCGCTCCCGCCGGGCACGGACGAGAAGAAGATGCGCGAGGCCACGCTGGCCTGCGTCGGCCACCTGACGGCCACTCCCAAGGCGGGCTGATCGAGAAAGTCGCCCGCGAGGCTTGACCTCAACTTTTCTTGAGGTCCGAAGCTGGTCTCCGAAACGCACCCCAACGCGTGAGGAGACCGGCATGACCGCCGCCACCGTCCAGGCCCCGCCCATCCGCGTCGCCGTCATCATCGGCAGCACCCGCCAGGGCCGCTTCGGCCCCACCGTTGCCCGCTGGTTCACCCGGCGCGCCGCCGAGCGGGACGACGTCGTCCTCGACGTCGTGGACACCGCCGAGGCGGTGATGCCGCACACGTTCGGCACCGCCGCCGACGACGCCGGGTTCGCCGCCGCGACCGCCAAGCTCGCCGCCGCCGACGCGTTCGTCGTCGTCACGCCCGAGTACAACCACAGCTACCCCGGCACGCTGAAGAACCTCATCGACCAGCACGGCGCCGAGTGGCACGCCAAGCCCGTCGCGTTCGTGTCCTACGGCGGGCTGTCGGGCGGGCTGCGCGCCGTCGAGCACCTGCGGCCCGTCTTCGCCGAGCTGCACGCGGTCACGATCCGCGACACCGTCAGCCTGCACCAGCCGTGGAGCCTCTTCGACGACTCCGGCGAGCTCGTGGACGGCCAGCGCGCCATCGCCGCCGCCAAGACCCTCCTCGACCAGCTCACCTGGTGGGGCGCCGCGCTGCGCGACGCCCGCGCCGCCCGCCCGTACGGAGCCTGACACCATGACGACGACCCTTCCCGCCGCCGAGGCCGCCCCCGCGCGGCCCGCCGGCCCCCGCCCGATGACCGTCGCGCTGGTCCTCGTGCTCGGCGGCGTCATGTCCGCCCTCGACCAGACCGTCGTGAACGTCGCGCTGAACCGGCTGTCGGCCGAGTTCGGCGCGTCGCTCGGCACGATCCAGTGGGTCGTCACCGGCTACTCGCTCGCCCTCGGCGCCGTCATCGGCGTCTCGGCGTGGGCGGTCGGCCGGTTCGGCGCCAAGCGCCTGTACCTGACGGCCGTCGCCGCGTTCACCGCCGGGTCGGTGCTCGCGGGGCTCGCGTGGAACGTCGAGACGCTCGTCGCGTTCCGCGTCGTGCAGGGCCTCGGCGGCGGCATGCTGATGCCGGTCGGCATGACGATCCTCATGCGGGTCGCGCCGCCGGACCGGTTCGGGCGGCTGATGAGCACGCTCGGGCTGGCGATCCTCGTCGG
Source organism: Actinomadura flavalba DSM 45200 (assembly GCF_000374305.1). GTDB lineage: Bacteria > Actinomycetota > Actinomycetes > Streptosporangiales > Streptosporangiaceae > Spirillospora > Spirillospora flavalba. Next base: position 1,458,307 of record NZ_KB894093.1, read on the forward strand.
GCCGCTGGCCGGGCCCGTCCTCGGCGGCTACCTGATCGACGAGCTGTCGTGGCGCTGGATGTTCTACATCAACCTGCCGGTCGGCCTGGCCGTGCTGGTGCTCGCCGGGCGGATCTTCCCGGCCGACACCGACCAGGAGCGCCGCCCGCTGGACGTGCCCGGCCTGCTGATGCTGTCGCCCGGCCTGGCGCTGCTGATCTTCGCGGTGACGTCCGGCGGCGAGGGCGGCGGGTTCCTCAAGGCGCACGTGCTCGTCCCGCTGCTGGTGAGCGTCGTGCTGCTCGGCGCGTTCGTCCGGCGGGCGCTCACGGCCGCGCACCCGCTGCTGAACCTGCGGCTGTTCCGGCAGCGGACGTTCGCGGCGGGCGGCGGCACGCTGGCGCTGTTCGCCGCCGGGTACTTCGGCGCGATGATCCTGCTGCCGCTGTACTTCCAGGTCGTCCGGGGCGAGAGCGCCACGATGGCGGGCGCGCTCGCGGTGCCGTGGGCGCTGGCGTCGGGGCTGACGATGCAGGTCGCGGGCCGGATCGTGGACCGCGTCGCGATCGGCCGCTACCTGCCGTTCGCGATCCTGCTGGCGCTGACCGGGTTCACGCTGTTCATGCTCCAGGTCGGCGAGGACACCCCGTACTGGCGGCTGTGCCTGACGATGGTGCTGATGGGCGCGGGCGGCGGCGGCACGCTGATGCCCGTCATCACCGCCACGACCCGGAACCTGCCGCGCGCCGACACGGCGGCGGGCAGCACGACCGTCAACCTGATCAACACGACCGTCGGCGCCGTCGCGATGGCGGTCATGGCGGTGCTGCTGTCGTCGCTGCTGCCGGTGGCGGGCGGCCTCCAGGAGCTGCACGGGCTGACGGCGGCCCAGCACGCGGGGCTGGCGCCGAGCCTGGCGGACGCGTTCCAGCACGCCTACCTGATGCCGATGGCGCTGATCGCGCTGTCGATCGTCCCGGCGCTGTTCCTGCCGCGCACCAAGCCGTGACCTAGAGGTTGTGGGTCCGGCGGAACAGGCCGTCCGGGTCGTGCTCGCGCTTGATCCGGGCGAGCCGGGCGTGCGCGTCCGGGGTGAACGCGGCCCCGACCTGGTCGGGCGTGGCGGCGGCGCCGTAGAGGAAGTTCAGGCTCGTCCCGGTCGCGCGCGGTTCGAGGGCGGCGCGGACGCCGTCGTGCAGCGGTGCCACGGCGGACACGTCCGCGCCGTCCGGGATCGCGGAGAGGACGCCGGCGAGGTGGACGGCGTCTCGTCCGCCGACCGCGCTCGGCTCCGGCTCGCGGGCGAGCGCGCCGCCGACGTGCCGGAACGTCAGCACCGCCGGGGTGCCGGCGCCCGGTCCGGCCAGGTCGAGCAGAGCGGTGCCGGTGGCGTCGTCGAGGCCGTCCAGGAACCGGAACGTGCCGTGGAAGGCGGACGGGAACGTCGGTTCCGCGTAGATCGTGTGGCTGTCGGAGTACGGCATCTCGCGGACGTTCTCCACCAGCCGGGGCGCGACCGCGCGGAGCGGCGCGACGAGCCGTTCGCCGTCCTCGGCGCTCCCGGTGTAGGCGATGCGGACGTGCGCGACGTGCCGTCCGCGCAGCGGCCCGGGCAGTCCCGGCACGTCCGGCAGCGGCACGACGGCCAGCGACGACGTCATCTCCTCCGGCACCGTCTGCGTCCACGCCCGCCAGGCCGCGAGGACGGCCGGGACGTGCGCGGCGTCGAAGTACAGCCCGCCGCCGTACAGCCGCGCGACCGGGACGAGCCCGACCTCCAGCGCGGTCACGACGCCGAAGTTCCCGCCGCCGCCGCGCAGCGCCCAGAACAGGTCGCCGCCGGTGACGCGGCGCGCGGTGCCGTCGGCGGTGACGATCTCGATCGCGCGCACCCGGTCGGACGCGTACCCGTAGGTGCGGGCCAGCAGCCCGACGCCGCCGCCGAGCGTGTAGCCGACGGCGCCGACCGTGGGCGTCGAGCCGTTGAGCGGCGCGAGCCCGTGTTCGGCGGCCGCGCCGACGACGGCGCCCCAGCGGACGCCCGCCTCGATCCGGGCGGTCCGGGCGTCCGGGTCGATCCGGACGCCCGACAGCTTCCGGGTCGCGATGAGCAGGCCGCCCGCCGCCGCGTCCGGCACGCCGTGCCCGGTGGCCTGCACGGCGACGGGCACGCCGTGGTCGGCGGCGACGCGGACGGCCGCCGCGACGTCGGCCGCGTCGGCGGCGACGACGATGACGTCCGGCGTGCGCGGGCGCCACGTCTGCATGCCGACGCGCTCGGTGTTGTAGCCGTCGTCGCCGGGGCGCAGCACGGCGCCCTTCACCTGTCCGGTCAGTGCTTCGTGGATGGTCATGGCGGAGTCCCCCTGTCGCGTTCACCTTCCAGTCTGGGAACTCCGCGTCCATGCGTCCAATAGATGGATCGGCTATGTGTTAGAAGAAATGGTTATGCCGACTTGGCGAAGCCGCCGTCCACCGCGTAGTCGCTGCCCGTGGTCGCGGCGGACCGGGGCGAGGCGAGCAGCGCCACGACGTCCGCGACCTCCTGCGGGTCGACCAGGCGGCCCACCGTCAGGTTCATCATCTCGGCGGCCGACTTCGTGAGGACGGTGTCCCGGTCGGTGCCGGTCGCCGCCGCGAGGACGTCGCCCGCGCCGCCGTCGCGCGTCCACCAGTCGGTGAGCACCGGTCCCGGCGACACGGTGTTCACCCGCACGCCCTGCGGCGCGAACTCCTCCGACAGGCCCTGGGCGAGGTTGTTCAGCGCGGCCTTGGCGGCGTTGTAGTCGTAGTTCATCGGCCCCGGCACGCGGGCGTTGCCGGACGAGACGTTGACGATCGCCGCCGCGTCCCCGGCGAGCAGGTGCGGCAGCGCGGCGCGGATCGTCCGCACGACGGCGACGAGGTTGAAGTCGAGCATCGCGTGCCAGTCGTCGTCGCCGACGGACGCGAAGCCGAAGCGCGGCAGCGTCACGCCGGGCGGGGGACCGCCCGCGTTGTTGACCAGGACGTCGAGCCGCCCGAACGCGGCGACGGTCTCGTCGACGGCGGTCGCGGGGGCGTCCGGCCGGGTCAGGTCGAGCGGCACGTGGACGAGGGACGGCCCGGCGAGCTCGGCCAGCCCGCCCGGCGTCCGGGAGACGGCGGCGACGCGGGCGCCCTCGGCCAGCAGGGTGCGGACGACGGCGAGGCCGATGCCCTTGGACGCGCCGGTGACGAGCGCGACGCGACCGGCGAGCTGGAGGTCCATGCGGGTTCCTTCCGTAGGGTTCGCGGGGAGAACCCCGGAGGGATCGGACGGGTTGCACGCGCTTATCTTGGACATGTAATATCCAGAATATGCGGATGAGCGAAGGCGTCGAGTGGGCGATGCACAGTTGCCTCAACCTGAGCTGGGCCGAGCCCGGCGAGGCCGTCACCGCGCGCCGGCTGGCCGCCTTCTACGACCTGCCGCCCGCCTACCTCAACAAGCAGCTCCAGGCGCTCGCCCGCGCGGGCATCCTCAGCTCGGTCTCCGGCCCCCGGGGCGGATTCCGGCTGAACCGGGCGCCGGAGCAGATCTCGCTGCTCGACATCGTCGTCGCCATCGAGGGCCCCGAGGACGCGTTCCGCTGCGAACAACTCCTGCGCAAGGGGCCGGGCGGAAGCGACGACGTCGACTACCGCGCGCACTGCGTGATCTCCCAGGAGATGCGGGCCGCCGAGCTGGAGTGGCGGCGCGCCCTGGCCGGGCGGACGCTCGCCGACGTGCGCGCCACCGTCGAGACGCGGTTCCCGCACACGCCCGAGGCGACGCGCGACCGCTTCGTCAACGCGCCGACCTGAAACGGCTTCGGCCGCCGCAAATTCTGGACATTCTAGATACTAGATAGGGACAACCATGGATCTCTCCTCCGCCCTCCAGCCCTTCGGCACCGTCCATACCCCCGGCGACCCCGGCTTCGACGCCGCCCGCCGCCCCTGGAACCTCGCCGTCGACCAACCCGTGGACGCCGTCGTCACCGCCCGCGACGCCCGCGACGTGATCGGCCTCGTCCGGTACGCCGCCGGAGCCGGGCTCACCGTCACCGCGCAGCCGAGCGGCCACGGCGCCACCGGACGCACCGGCGGCACGGTCCTGCTCCGCACCGGCGCCCTGGACACCCTGGAGATCGACGCCGCCGCCCGCACCGCCCGCGCCGGCGCCGGAGTCCGGTGGGGGGACGTGCTGAGCGCCGCCGCACCGCACGGCCTGGTCGGGCTCGCCGGCAGCTCGCCCGTCGTCACCGTCACCGGCTACACGCTCGGCGGCGGGCTCGGCTGGTTCGCGCGGCGGCACGGCTTCGCGTCCGCCGCCGTGCGCGCCTTCGACGTCGTCGCCGCCGACGGCACCCCCGCCCGCGTCACCGAGGCGTCCGACCCGGACCTGTTCTGGGCGCTGCGCGGCGGAGGCGGCGACCTGGCCGTCGTCACCGCGCTGGAGTTCGACCTGTTCCCCGCCCCGCACCTGTACGGCGGCCGGATGCTGTGGCCCGCCGCGCGGGCGCGGGACGTCCTGGACGCCTACCGCGAGGTCACCGCCGCCGCGCCCGACGCGCTCACCGCCTGGTTCGACCTGCTGCACTTCCCGGGCGGCGATCCCCTGGTCGCCGTGGACGTCACCCACCTCGGCACCGACGCCGAGGCGCGGCGGCTGCTGCGCCCGCTGGAGTCCGTCGGCGGCGCGCTCTCCGACACGCGCGGCCCGCTCGCGCCCGGCGACCTCGGCACGATCACCGACGAGCCCACCGACCCGGCGGCGGGCGTCTCACGGGGCGAACTCCTCACGTCCCTCGACGCCGACGCGCTGCTCGCCGAGCCGATCGCGCCGCTGCTCAGCGTCCAGGTCCGCCACCTCGGCGGCGCCCTGGCCGCGCCGTCCGGCGGCGCGGCCGACCCGATCACCGAACCGTTCTCGCTCTACCTGTTCGGCCTCCCGCACCTGGGCGACATCGCGGCGGCGCAGGACGCGCTCGTCGGCCGCCTCCCGGTGACCGGCCGCAAGCCGTTCACCAACCTCGCCCGCGACGAGTCCGCGTCCGACGCCTTCGTCCCCGCGACCCTGGACCGCCTGCGCGCCCTCAAGAAGGACCGCGACCCGAACGGCACCCTCCGCTCGAACTTCCCGCTATGACGCGGCCGTGAAGCGCGCGGCCGGTTCGCCGCGCAGGTGGCCCGCGGGCAGGCGGCGGCCGGACAGGGCCAGCAGGAGGTCCTGCGCGGCGCCGGTCAGCGGGGCGCCCGCGCCGGACGACCAGGACAGGTCGTCGGCGCGCAGCTCGACGCCGTCCAGGTCGACGCCGAAGTACTTCAGCGCCCGTGGCCGGGCCGCGTCCGTCAGCAGGACCTCCACCCGCTCCGGCGGCACCCGCCGGTCCAGGCCGAGCGCGACCGTGACGTCCAGGCCGTGGATGACGTCGTGCGCCAGCGCCGCCTCCGGGCCCGAGCCCGGCGGCGTCCACGGGTGGTCGACGTTCGCGGCGAGCAGCGCGGCCAGCTCGCCCGGGGAATGCGCGACGGCGGCGGCGCGCGCGTCCCGGTCCGCGAACCGGTTGAAGCGCCCGCCCGCCCGGACCATGCCCAGCGCCACGCGCGGCAGCGACAGCCGGTAGGGCATCGTCATGTGCGCCACGACCTCGCGGACGCGCCAGCCCGCGCACAGCGTCGGCTCGTCCCAGCGGTCGGCGGGCAGGTCGGCCAGCAGCGACGCCAGCTCCCCGCGTTCGGCGGCGGTGGCGGCCCGTACGTCCATGATCGTCTCCTTCGTGCCGAGGATCTTCACCCCACCGACGAACGGGAACCCGCCCGGACGGACACCCCTACTCGATCTCCGCGATCCGGCGGGCGAGGAACCGCCGCTCGGGCTCGGTCGGGGCGAGCGCCAGCGCCTCCCGGTACGCGGCGGCGGCCTCGGCGGCGCGGCCGAGGCGCCGGAGCAGGTCCGCGCGGGTCGCGGGCAGCAGGTGGTAGCCGGGCAGCCGGTCATCGAGCCCGTCCAGCAGGGCCAGGCCGCGCTCGGGCCCCTCGGCCATGCCCACCGCCACGGCCCGGTTCAGCGCCACCACCGGCGTCGGGACGAACACGGCGAGCCGGTCGTACAGCGCGGCGATGCGCGGCCAGTCGGTCTCGGCGGCCTTCCGCGCCGTCGCGTGGCAGGCCGCGATCTCCGCCTGCACCTGGTACGGACCCGGCCGTGCCTCCCGCCGCGCCGCGCGCAGCACGGCGACGCCCTCCGCGACGGCGGCGGCGTCCCAGCGGGACCGGTCCTGGTCCTCCAGCAGGACGAGATCGCCCGCCGCGTCCAGCCGCGCGTCCCGGCGGGCGTCGTGCAGCAGCATCAGCGCCAGCAGCCCCGCCGCCTCCGGCTCGCGCGGCAGCAGCCCGGACAGCACCCGCGCCAGCCGGACGGCCTCGGCGGACAGGTCGCGGCGCACCAGCGCGTCCCCGGCCGACGCCGCGTACCCCCGCGTGAACAGCAGGTACAGCACCGCGAGCACCCCCGGCAGCCGCTCGGGCAGCAGGTGCGCGGGCGGCACGCGGTACGGGACGCCCGCGTCGCGGATCTTGCGCTTGGCGCGGGTGAGCCGCTTGGACATCGTGTCCTCGGAGACCAGGAACGCGCGCGCGATCTCGGCCGTCGTCAGGCCCGCCAGCGTCCGCAGCGTCAACGCGACGCGGGCGTCCATCGCCAGCGCCGGATGGCAGCAGGTGAACATGAGGCGGAGCCGGTCGTCGGGGACGTCCTCGGCGTCGCCCTCGGGGACGATCCGGCGGAGCTTCGCCGCCCCGGCCGCGTCGCGGCGCAGCCGGTCGAGCGCGCGGCGGCGGGCGGTCGTCGTCAGCCACGCGCCGGGACGGCGGGGAACCCCGTCGCGCTCCCAGCGCTCCAGCGCGCGGGCGAACGCGTCCTGCACGCACTCCTCGGCCAGCTCCCAGTCGCCCGTGAGGCCGATGACGGTGGCGAGCACCTGCCCCCACTCGTCGCGGAACGCCGCGTCCACGGCGCGGCGGACCTCGGCGGCGCCGGTCACGGGCGCAGCACGGGCCGGATCTCGATCGTCCCGTACGCGGCGGCCGGATGCCGCCCGGCGACCTCCACGGCCTCGTCCAGATCCGCGCACTCGATCAGGCAGAACCCGCCGATCTGCTCGCGCGTCTCGGCGAACGGGCCGTCGGTCAGCAGCACCTCCCCGGCCCGCCGCCGCACGGTCGTCGCGTCCGACGGCGGGCGCAGGCCCGCGCCGTCGCGGAGCACGCCGCGCGCCGCCATCTCGTCCGCCCACCCGTCGCAGCCGTCGGCGGCGTGCGCGGCGGCGGACTCGTCCCCGCAGATCAGCAACATGTACTCCATGCGTCCCAGCGTCCCGCACGGATCGGGGCGATGTCAGCGCTCGCCGGTACGGAACGTGCGGCGGTAGGTGTCGGGCGGGACGCCCACGGTGCGGTGGAAGTGGCGGCGCAGGGTGGTGGCGGTGCCCATGCCGGTCGCGGTCGCGATGGCCGCGACGGGGTCGTCGGTGGTCTCCAGGAGTTCCTGGGCCCGGCGGATGCGCTGCACGTGCAGCCACTGCAACGGCGTCGTGCCCGCGACCTGCCGGAAGTGGCGGCCGAGGGTGCGGGAGCTCATCGCGGCGCGGCGGGCCAGGTCCTCGACGGTCAGCGGGCGGTCGAGCCGTTCGATCGCCCAGGGGAGCAGGGCGGCGAGCGGATGGTCGGGCCGTTCGGGCAGCGGCGCGGCGATGAACTGCGCCTGGCCGCCCGCGCGGTGCGGCGGGACGACGAGACGGCGCGCGACCGCGTTGGCGACGGCCGAGCCGTGGTCGAGCCGGACCAGGTGCAGGCACAGGTCGAGCGCGGCGGCCTTGCCCGCCGAGGTGAGCACGGTGCCCGCGTCCACGTAGAGCACGTCGGGATCGACGTCCACGCGGGGGTGGCGGGCGGACAGGACGTCGGTGTGCGCCCAGTGCGTCGTGGCGCGGCGTCCGTCCAGCAGCCCGGCGGCGGCCAGGACGAACGCGCCCGTGCACAGCGCGGCGACGCGGGCGCCCGCGTCGTGGGCGGCGCGGACGGCGTCGAGCAGGGCGGGCGGCGGGGGGACGTCCACGTCGGCCCAGGCGGGGACGATCACGGTGTCGGCGTCGGCGAGCCGGTCGAGCCCGTGGTCGGGTTCGAGGAGGAATCGTCCGGCGCGCACGGCGTCCGGCCCGCAGCCGACGAGGTCGTACCAGGGGCCGGTCACGGCGGCCGGGGCGGGACCGAACACCTCGAACGCCACGGACAGCTCGAAGTGCAGCATTCCGTCGGTCATGGCGACCGCCACGCGCTTCATGTCCGGAATTGTACGGCGGATGGCGTTCCCGACACTCACGCCCGGCGGTCCCCGGTCGCGAAGATCGTCACATCGGATCTACCAGGGGAGACATCATGGGATCGACCGTCGCGGTCTACGGCGCCTACGGACACACCGGACGTTTCGTCGTGGCGGAGTTGCGCGCCCGGGGGTTCACCCCGCTTCCGTCCGGCCGCGACGCCGCGAGGCTGGCCGCGGCCTTCCCCGGCCTGGACGCGCGTCCCGCGTCGGCCGACGACCCGGCCTCCCTCGACCGCGCCCTCGCCGGCGCCGACGCGGTGATCAACGCCGCCGGGCCGTTCGCCGCCACCGGCGCCCCGGTCGTCGAGGCCGCCCTCCGCGCGGGCATCCCCTATGTGGACGTCGCCGCCGAGATCGAGGCCAACGCCGACACCTTCGCGCACTTCGCGGACCGCGCCCGCGCGGCCGGTGCCGTCGTCGTCCCCGCGATGGCGTTCTTCGGCGGCCTCGGAGACCTGCTGGCCACCACCGCGCGCGGCGACTGGACGAGCGCCGACGAGGTCCACGTCGCCTACGCGCTGAGCACCTGGCACCCCACCGAGGGCACCCGCGCGTCGGGCCGGGTGTCCACCGACCGCCGCGCCGGACGCCGCGTCCGGTTCACCGGCGGCGCGCTGGAGTACCACGACGAGCCCCTGTCGACCCTGGACTGGACGTTCCCCGAGCCCACCGGCACCCGGCGGGTGCTCGGCCGGTTCAGCATGGCCGACGTCGTCACGATCCCGAGCCATCTCGACGTCCGGGACGTCCACTCGTACATGACCGTGGAGGCCGTCACCGACCTGTCCTCCCCCGACACCCCCGCCCCGGCCCCGGCGGACGCGACGGGCCGCTCCGCGCAGACCTTCGTCGTCGACGTCGTGGTCCGCTCGGGCACCGAGGAACGCCGCGCCACCGCCACCGGCCGCGACATCTACGCCGTCACCGCACCCCTGGCCGTCGAGGCGGTCGACCGCATCCTCAAGGGAAAGACGAACACGACGGGCGTGGCGTCGGCGGGCGAGATCTTCGACGCGACGGACTTCCTCGACGCCCTCGCGCCCCACGTCACCGTCGAGCGCCACTGACGCTCAGCCGGGCAGCGTGAGGATCTCGGCCCCGTCCTCGGTGATGGCGACGGTGTGCTCGCTGTGCGCGGTGAGGCACCCGGTGGCGCTGCGCAGCGTCCACCCGTCGTCATCGACGACGAGCCGCGTCGTGTCGGCCATCACCCAGGGCTCCAGCGCGAGCATCATCCCCGGCCGCAACCGCACCCCCCGCCCGGCCCGCCCGTCATTGGGCACATGCGGGTCCTGGTGCATGGTCGACCCGATCCCGTGCCCCCCGAACTCGGTACTGACCGAGTACCCCCCGCCACGCAGCACCCGGCCGATGGCGGAGGAGATGTCCCCCACCCGCCCCCCGGGCAGGGCAGCCGCGATCCCCGCCGCCAAAGCCCGCTCGGTCACGTCGACGAGAGCAAGTCCACCGTCGGGCCGAGCCTCCCCGACAAGAAAACTGACGGCGGCATCAGCGGCCACCCCGCCCTTGACCAGCGCGAGGTCAAGAGACAGAAGATCCCCGTCACGAAGCACGTAGTCACGAGGCCGCCCATGCAACACGGCATCGTTCACAGAAGTACAGATGTAGGACCCGAACGCCCCAACCCCAAACGAGGGCGCGTAGTCGACATAACAGGAGGAACCCCCGCCAGCAAGGATCATCGACCGAGCCCACGCATCGACGTCGAGCAGATTCGTCCCCACCACGCACCGCGCCCGCAACTCCGCCAGGATCGCCCCCACCAACGCCCCGGCGACCCGAGCCCGCCCGACCTCGCCAGCGCTCAAGACCTCGATCACGGACACCCTCCAGACCAATAACAATACCGGCCATACTATACCGGCACTATCATCACCCCATGGTCCGACTCCCACTCACCCAGGCCGACCAGGAACGAGGCAACCGCCTAGGCGCCCGCCTACGCGAGGCAAGAGGCGACAGAACCATCCTCCAGACGGCCCTGGATGCGGGCATCTCCCCAGAAACCCTCCGCAAGATCGAAAGCGGCCGCATAGCCACCCCATCGTTCCCAACCATCGCAACCCTGGCCCAAACCCTGAACCTCTCCCTGGACACCCTCTGGACCGACATCAGCACCCCACCCAACACCCCAAGCCTGGCCTCCTAGCCACAAGGCAGGGAACGAGGGAACAGGGCACAAGGGCAGGGCAGGGCAGCAGCGCCCAAGAAACAACAAGATCAAAGGGGCCAGAGAAGGCAAAAGAGGGAAAGAACCCCACCAACAGCACCCCGCACGAGGGGGGCGTGGGGGCGAAGCCCCCACATCGGGGGGTTCCGGGGGGTCGTCCCCCCGGGAGGCATGAAGAAGGGGTAGCGGCCCGCGCTTTTTGCGGGCACACTACCCCCAACCCATTCGTGGGCGAGGAGGGATTTGAACCCTCACGTCCTTTCGGACACACGGACCTGAACCGTGCGCGTCTGCCGTTCCGCCACCCGCCCCGGGTGATGGCCCGGGTTTCCCCGGGTGCTCGAAGAGACTAGCACGGTCAGGGCACTGGATCGGTATCTGGATACTTCGAGCGAACCTTCGCACCGATACGATCGTCTACGAGTGGGGAAGGGAGGTGCCCGTGGGCGTCATTCAGCGCTTCGAGCGACGGCTGGAGGGCATGGTCGAAGGTGCCTTCGCGCGGGCGTTCAGGTCGGAGCTGCAACCGGTCGAGGTGGCCAGCGCGGTGCAGCGCGAGATGGACGACCGGGCCGCGATCGTGGCGCAGGGCCGCACGCTGGTGCCGAACGACTTCGTGGTGGAGATCTCGCAGCAGGACGGCCAGCGGCTCCAGGTGTACGCCGACAGCCTGAGCCAGGAGCTGGCGAATCTGGCGCGGGAGTACGCGAAGGAGCAGGGCTACTCGTTCGTGGGCCCGGTGCGGGTCCGGTTCGAGAATGCGGGCGATCTCGCCACCGGAATGTTCCGGATCCGGTCCGGGGTGATTCGCGGCTCGACGGTGGAGGGCGGCGAGATCCGCCGGCCGGTGAGCGACGTCCCGCAGGGGGGTCGCGGCGGCGCGTTCGGCGGGCATCCGAGGCTGTTGGTGACGACGGCCGTGGAGGGCGCGGACGCCACGCAGCGCACGTACGAGATCACCACTCCGGTGACTCTGCTGGGTCGCGGTACGGACTGCGATCTGCGTCTGGTCGATCCCGGCGTATCCCGGCATCATGCCGAGATCCGCGTAGAAGGTCCCGAAATCGCGCTCGTGGATCTAGGGTCGACCAACGGTTCTTTCGTGAACGGGCAGCCGATCCGGCGGGTCACGCTGGTGGACGGTTCGCGCGTCACGATGGGACGGACAACCTTGGTCTTCCGCCGCGATAGGGAGTAACCCCGACTCCGATGTCCGAATTCACCCTCACGCTGATCAAGCTGGCGTTCCTCGCGGTGCTGTGGCTGTTCGTCATCGCCGCCGTCGGAGTGATCCGGGCCGACCTGTTCGGCTCCAAGGCCGCCGACCGGGCCGCCAGGCCCCGGCCGGAGAGGCCCTCGCGCGCGCCCAAACCCCCGAGGGCGCAGCGCGGTGGGAACGCCCCGACCAAGCTGGTCGTCGTCCAGGGGGAACGGTCGGGGACGGTGATCAACCTGTCGGATGTCCCGATCACGATCGGGCGTGCGCCGGACGCCACCCTGGTGGTGACCGACGACTACGCTTCCACCCGACATGCCCGTATTTACGCGCAGGACGGTCAGTGGATCGTGGAAGATCTCGGTTCGACCAACGGGACGTATCTCGGGCGGACGAAGGTGAGCCGCCCGATGCCGATTCCGCCGGGAGTCCCGGTGCGCATCGGCAAGACCGTGATCGAGTTGCGCAAATGAGCCTCGGAATCCGGTACGCCGCGCGCTCCGATGTGGGGATGCTGCGCGAGGGCAACGAGGACTCGGCGTACGCGGGCAGCCATCTGCTGGCGGTCGCGGACGGCATGGGCGGCCACGTCGGCGGCGAGATCGCGAGCGCGGCGGCGATCGCGGCGCTGCGCCGGCTCGACACCGCCGAGCTGTCGCCGCCGGAGCTGCTGGCGGCGCTGGAGCAGACGGTCCGCGCGGCGAACGAGAACCTGCACCGCATCGTGGAGTCCGATCCGGCGTTGCAGGGCATGGGCACGACGCTGACGGCGATGCTGTGGGCGGGCGACCAGGTCGCGCTGGTGCACATCGGCGACTCGCGCGCGTATCTGCTGCGCGACGGCAGCCTGTTCCAGATCACACACGACCACACGCTCGTGCAGACGCTCGTCGACGAGGGCCGCATCAGCCCGGACGAGGCCGCGTCGCATCCGCAGCGGTCGCTGCTGCTGCGCGCGCTGGACGGCCGCGGCGAGGTCGACCCGGATCTGTCGCTGCGCGAGGCGAAGGTCGGTGACCGGTACCTGCTGTGCTCGGACGGCCTGTCGGGCGTCGTCACGGCGGAGACGATCTTCCAGGTGCTGACGGAGGTGTCCGACGCCGACCAGGCGGTCCGGCAGCTCATCGACCTGGCGAACCGGGGCGGCGGCCCGGACAACATCACGTGCGTCGTCGCGGACGTCGTCGACCTCGGGCAGCATCCGCCGCAGGCGGCGCCGGGGCAGGCGGTGGGCGCGGCGGCGAACGCGTCGCCGCCCGAGCCGGGCGCGGGCCCCTCGCCGGACACCCCGGCGGGCCGGGCGGCGCAGTTGCGCGACACGATGCCGCAGCAGCCGGTCGCGGTGGACGAGCGTCCGCCGCCGGCGCAGCGCACCGTGCCGGACACCGTCCCGGACGCGGCGGAGCGCTCGTCGCGCCGCGAGCGGCGTCCGCGCCGCTGGACGTGGCTGGTCGTGGCGGCGGGCGTCGCGGTGGTCGGCCTCGCGGCGGTCGCGGTGGTGACGTTGCAGAGCGTGCGCAGCGGCTACTACGTGGGCGAGGAGAACGGCCGGGTCGTGCTGTTCCGGGGCACCACGCAGGAGGTGCCGCTGCTGCCGCTGTCGCGCAAGGCGGACGCGAAGCAGCAGCCGAACCCGGCGATCATGCTGGCGGACCTCCCGGAGGACCGGCAGATCGCGGTCCGCGCGAAGTACGAGGTGCCGGACGGCCGCCAGGCCGTGACGCAGCTCGAAGAGCAGGTCTGCAAGCACTCCCTGGCCGATGAGGGCGGCAAGGTCGTCATCCTCAAGGGCAAGGGCCAGACGAACTGCAAGCAGTCGAAGGCGATGGGCACGGCGCTGACGGTGGCGGAGCTGCCGGAGAGCGACGCCCGGTCGGTCCGCGACGGCAAGTTCGTGTTCGTGAACCGGGCCGAGGCCGACAAGGCGCTCAAGACGCTCCAGCAGCGTCGCGACGCGTGCAAGGGCGACAAGAACTCGATCAAGGACTGTCCGCCGAACGGGGGCAAGTCGTAGATGACCATGACCTCGATCGGTGAGCAGATCCGCGCGCGCCTGCCGTACCAGCGCCGCAACGCGGCGACGCTGGTGCTGCTGATCTTCGCGATGGTGCTGACGCTGTCGGCGTTCGCGGAGGTCGGCCTGGCCCGTGACGGAAACGTCCCGGCGGGCCTGTTCGTGTACGGCGGCGGCCTGGTGGTGCTGGGCCTGGTGGCGTACGCGGTGCAGGCGAAGTTCGCGCCGTACGCCGACCCGCTGCTGCTGCCGCTCGCGGTGGCGCTGAACGGTATCGGCCTGGCGATGATCTACCGCCTCGACCTGGACACCAGCGCCGACCGCAAGGTGGCGGCGCAGGCGGGGCGCGCCCTGATCCCGGACGAGGCCAACGCGCCGACCCAGTTGATGTGGACGTTCGTCGGGATCGCGCTGTTCGTCGCCGCGGTGCTGATCATGCGCGACACCGACCGGCCGGACGCCAAGCTCTCGTTCACGCCGAAGACGGCGCAGCGGTACACCTACCTGATCGGCCTGTCGGCGATCATCCTGCTGCTGCTGCCGATCGTCCCCGGCATCGGCGCCCAGATCAACGGCGCCCGGGTGTGGATCAGGGTGGCCGGTTTCTCGGTGCAGCCGGGCGAGTTCGCCAAGCTCGCCCTGGTCGTCTTCTTCGCCGGATACCTGGTGAACAAGCGCCAGGCGATGTCGCTGATCGGCAAGAAGATCGGGCCGTTCAGCATCCCGCGCATGCGCGACCTGGGCCCGATCCTGATCATCTGGTTCTTCTGCCTGGGCGTGCTGTTCGTCCAGAAGGACCTCGGTACCGCGCTGCTGTACTTCGGCCTGTTCATCTCGATGCTGTACATCGCGACGCAGCGCGTGTCGTGGGTCGTCATCGGCGTCGGGCTGCTCGCGGTCGGCATCTTCGTGGCGACGCTGCTGCCCTTCATGGGGCACGTCAACCAGCGCATCGACATCTGGCAGAACCCCAAGCCGTACTTCGACGGCGGGTGCCTGCTGGACAGCGGCCGCGTCGTCCCGGTCAACCCCGACACCGAGATCTACAAGAGGTTCAAGGAGCAGGGCGACGGCTCGCCCGGCTTCTCGGCGTGCGCGGAGCTGGGCGGCAGCTACGCCGACAGCGCGCAGCTCATGAAGGGGCTGTTCTCGCTCGGTGAAGGCGGCGTGCTCGGCACCGGCCTCGGGCAGGGCGAACCCTGGCGGACGCCGCTGTCGTTCTCCGACTTCATCTTCGACTCGCTGGGCGAGGAACTGGGCCTCACCGGTCTGATGGCGCTGCTGCTGATCTACGCGATCATCGTGCAGCGCGGGTTCAAGACGGCCGTCGCGGCACGAGATCCGTTCCTGAAACTGTTCGCGGGCGGCGTCTCGTTCGTCGTCGCGCTCCAGGTGTTCGTGATCGTCGGCGGTGTCACCAAGCTGATCCCGCTGACGGGTCTGACGACGCCGTTCCTGTCGCAGGGCGGGTCGTCGCTGATGGCGAACTGGATCCTCATCGCGATCCTCGTCCGGATGAGTCACGACGCGCGCAAGCCGGCGCCGCAGGCCATCCAGGACGAGGGCATGACGCAGATCGTGAGCACGAGGTGATCACCCCATGAACATGGACAAACCCCTCCGGCGCGTGGCGATCTTCGGCATGCTGCTGTTCTTCGGGCTGATGGCCCAGGTCAACTACGTGCAGGGCAGCCAGGCCAAGGCCCTCCAGACCGACTCCGCGAACACCCGCCGCTTCTCGGAGGTGTTCAACTCCCCGCGCGGCCAGATCACGGCGGGCGGTCAGGTGATCGTGTCGTCGTCGCCGACCGGCAAGGACAATCCCAAGTACGGCCGCGACTACAAGGACGGCCTGGTCTTCTCGCCCGTCACCGGCTACTTCAACGGCGGCGCGTCCAAGGTCGAGCTGGCCTACAACTCGCTGCTCGGCGGCACCGACCCGCGCATCACGCGGCAGCGCTGGTTCGACGCGTTCATCGGCAAGAAGGCCGAGGGCGCGAACGTGGAGCTGGCGCTGAACCCGTCGGCGCAGCGCACCGCGTACCGGCTGGTGAAGGGCAACACGACGCGGCGCGCGGGCGCCGCCGTCATCGACGTCAAGACGGGCGCGGTCGTGGTGCTGGCGTCGTCGGCGTCGTTCGACCCGAACGAGGTGGCGCCGCAGCGCGAAAGCAAGGGCGGCAAGCGGCTCGCTGAGCTGGACGCCGCCAAGGGCGCGATCAAGCCGCTGATCGACAACGCGATGAGCCAGACGTTCCCGCCGGGCTCGACGTTCAAGACGGTCACGGCCGCGATCGCGATGGACACCCAGGGGCTGAACTCGTCCTCGACGGTCCCGACCGGTCAGCTCATCCTGCCCGAGTCGAACCGGCCGCTGCCGAACTCGCACGACACCGGCAACTGCGCGGGCTCGGCGCCGCTGCGCGGCGCGTTCGCCGAGTCGTGCAACACCACGTTCGGCAAGCTCGCGATGGACATGGGCATCGAGGCGCTGAACAAGGGCTCGTCGAAGTTCGGGTTCAACAAGCGGTTCCAGATCGAGCCCGACCTGAGCCCGGCCGAGAGCGACGTCCCGATCTCGGTCCGCGACGCCGAGGGCAAGCAGATCCGCACCGGCGCCGACGGCACGGCCCGCTCGGGCATCGGCCAGGAGAACGTGCGCGCGACGCCGCTCCAGATGGCGATGGTCGCGGCGGCGGTCGCGAACGGCGGCGAGATCATGCAGCCGTACCTGGTGCAGAAGGTGACGTCCAAGGAGGGCAACGAGCTGTACGGCGCGTCGCCGAAGGTGTACTCCAAGGCGATGAAGGGCGACACCGCCGACCAGCTCGCCGACATGATGCGCGCGGTCATCTCCGAGGGCACGGCGAAGAACCTCGCGGGCCGCAACATCGCGGGCAAGACCGGCACCGCCGAGCAGGGCGCGGGCAACCCGAACGCCCGCTGGTTCATCGGTTTCGGCCCGTCCGAGAAGCCGCGCTACGCGTTCGCGGTCGTCACCGAGGGCCCCGGCTCGGGCGGTGAGGCGGCCGGTCCGATCGCGGCGTCGATCATGGCGCAGGTGCTGTCGAAGTGACCGCCGACCTCGTCCTGTCCGGCCGGTACCGGCTGCTGGAGCGGCTGGCCACCGGCGGCATGGGCGAGGTCTGGCGTGCCCGCGACGACGCGCTCGCGCGGGACGTCGCGGTCAAACTGCTCCGCCGCGACCTGCCGGACGTTCCGGGCGGCGATTCGCCGCAGGCCGCGCGGGCGCGGTTCGCGGCCGAGGCCCGGTTCGCGGCGGCGCTGCGGCACGGCGGCGTCG
Organism: Actinomadura flavalba DSM 45200; assembly: GCF_000374305.1. Taxonomy (GTDB): domain Bacteria; phylum Actinomycetota; class Actinomycetes; order Streptosporangiales; family Streptosporangiaceae; genus Spirillospora; species Spirillospora flavalba. Next base: position 1,475,400 of record NZ_KB894093.1, read on the forward strand.
CGCAGGTGTACGACTTCGGCCAGCAGGACGGCCGCGCCTACCTGGTCATGGAGTACGTGCGCGGCGAGCCGCTGTCGCTGCTGGTCCGGCGCACCGGCGGGCTTCCGGTGCGCAAGGTCTGCGACCTGCTCGCGCAGGCGGCGGACGCGCTGGCCGCCGCGCACGCGCGCGGGATCGTGCACCGCGACGTCAAGCCCGCGAACCTCCTGGTCACCGCCGACGGCACCGTCAAGATCACCGACTTCGGCATCGCGCGCGGCCCGGCGGCCGCGGTCGAGCCGACGCGGACGGGCGTCGTGCTCGGCACCGCGCACTACCTGTCGCCCGAGCAGGCGGCGGGCGAGCGGGCCACGCCCGCGTCCGACCTGTACGCGCTCGGCGTCGTCGCCCACGAGTGCCTGACCGGCGCGCCGCCGTTCGACGGTGACACTCCCGTCACCATCGCGCACGCCCATGTGCGGCTCGCGCCGCCGGAACTGCCCGGCCGCGTCCCGCCGGACGTGCGGGATCTCGTGGCGGAGCTGCTGGCGAAGGACCCGGCGGACCGTCCGGCCGGGGCGGCCGAGGTGGCGCGGCGGGCGCGGGCGCTCGCCGGAGCGCCCCGTCCGGTACCGGTTTCGGGCCGTCCCGTGGGTTTGTCGCGATTTGACGTCGGCGACCCACCGGATACCCTCGGCCGGGTAGCGGAGACCGGGCAGCGTCGCACGGTCGGCCGCGCGGTCTCGGCGTCCCTCCTGGCGACGGCCGGGATCGGCCTGCTCGCCGTGCTCGCGGCCGGCCCGCTCTGGCGGGGCCCCGCCACGGCCGATCTCGTCCACGACGAGCGGGAGACGCCCCCGGCCACCCCCGCCGGACACACCCCGGGCACTCCGCCGGACACCCCGCGCGGCGGCCCGGCCGCGACGGCCCGCACCACCGCCGCCACCCGGCCCGCGCCGGCGACGACGGCGGACCCGCGGAGCCTCCGGCCGACCCGCGCGTCGGAAGAGAACCGGCACGACGCTCCCCCCACACGCAGACCTACGACGAGACCGTCCAGGCCGGCACCCGCCGACCCGGAACCGAAGCCCACCCCGGCGGAGACCATCACGACTTCGCCGACTCCGGACCCGGCTCCCTCGCCCACACCCAGCGGCGGGCTAGGTTCTGAGGACCAGGCGTAGAGGTACGAGGGAAAGTGCGCATATGAGTCAACCTCGGCTGCTCGGCGGCCGGTACGAGCTCGACACCGTCATCGGACGCGGTGGTATGGCCGAGGTGTACCGTGCTCGCGACCTGCGCCTCGACCGGATCGTGGCGGTCAAGACGCTGCGTTCCGACCTCGCGCGCGACCCCACGTTCCAGGAGCGGTTCCGCCGCGAGGCGCAGTCGGCCGCGTCGCTGAACCACCCGTCCGTCATCGCCGTGTACGACACCGGCGAGGACATGATCGGCGACAACTCCATCCCGTACATCGTCATGGAGTACGTGGACGGCAGCACGCTGCGCGACCTCCTGCGGGAGAACCGCGCGCTGCGGCCGGAGAAGGCGCTGGAGATCACCGACGGCATCCTGCGCGCCCTCGACTACAGCCACCGGGGCGGCATCGTCCACCGCGACATCAAGCCCGCGAACGTCATGCTGACGCGCCAGCACGAGGTCAAGGTCATGGACTTCGGCATCGCGCGGGCCATGGCCGACACCGCGTCCACGATGACGCAGACGGCGCAGGTCATCGGCACGGCGCAGTACCTGTCGCCCGAGCAGGCGCGCGGCGAGCGGGTCGACTTCCGCAGCGACATCTACTCCACCGGCTGCGTGCTGTACGAGCTGCTGACGGGGCGTCCGCCGTTCACCGGCGACTCGCCCGTCGCGATCGCCTACCAGCACGTGCGGGAGGAGCCCGTCCCGCCGTCCCAGGTCGACCCGGACATCCCGCAGTGGGCGGACGCGATCGTCCTCAAGGCGATGGCCAAGTCGGCCGACCACCGGTACCAGAACGCGACGGAGTTCCGGCAGGAGATCCAGCGGGTGCTGCACGGGCAGCCGGTGGCGTCGACGGCCGCGTCCACGATGATGATGGGCGCCGCGCCGCAGGGGACGCAGGTCATGGGCGGACGCACGCAGGTGCAGCGGCCCGCTCGCGGCGGCTATGACGATCTTCCGCCCGTCCAGTACGACGAGGGCGACGGACGGGGCGGCAACGGCAAGAAGACCGCGCTGGCCGTGGGGCTCGCGGTGCTGGCCATCATCGGCGTCGCCGCGTTGGTCGGCGTGCTGCTGGTGAACGGCGACGAGAACAAGGCGCCGCCGAAGGTCTCGGTGCCCGCCGTCCTCGACCTGACGGTCGCGGAGGCGAAGGCGGCGCTGGAGAAGGACGGGCTGACGCTCAAGGAGCCCGTCGACGAGGTCTACGACGACGAGGTCGCCGAGGGCAAGGTCATCAAGAGCGACCCCGAGGCCGGTACGTCGCTGGAGCGCGGCCAGGAGGTCGCGCTGACGGTGTCCAAGGGCAAGAAGCCGATCGAGCGCGTCGACGTCCCGAACGTGCGGAGCCGGTCGGCGTCCGAGGCGCAGCAGATCCTGGAGGCGCGCGGCTTCAAGGTCGAGGAGCGCAAGGAGAAGTCCGACACGGTGCCGCGCGGCTCGGTCACCCGGACCGACCCGGCCGCCGGGAAGAGCCTGAAGAAGGGCTCGACCGTCGCGATGTACATCTCCGACGGCGTCGACCTGATCACCGTCCCGAACCTGACGAACCAGTCCAAGGACACCGCCTGCAAGCAGCTCCGCTCGCTGCGCCTGAAGTGCAACGTGGAGGAGGCGCCGCCGCCCCCGGGCAACACGGCCCCGCCGGGCTGGGTGTGGGAGCAGTCGGCCCCGCCGGACTCCAAGGCCACGGCGGGCGAGACGGTGACGATCCGCGTCGTCCCCAAGCCGACCCCGCCGCCGTCGCCCCCGGAGACCCCGCAGCCCCCCGAAGGCCAGTGACCTGACGCGAAAAGGCCCGGCACCCGCGAGGGTGCCGGGCCTTCGTCGGGTCAGCGGCCGAACGCGGCGGTGAACTGGTCCACCGTGCGGGGCTTCTTCCATCCGGCGGGCAGCTCGGAGTGCTGGGCGGTGATGCCGAACATCTGGGTGTCCTTGCCGCCCTGGAGCCAGAACCCGTCGGTGAACGGCGAGAACAGGCGCGCCTTGGCGGGGACGCCCGCCGGTCGCTGGACGGCGGACTCGGGGTCGGGCTTCCAGCCGGTCAGGTCCTCCAGGACGGCGACCGTCCTGGCCCGGGGGTTGAGCGCCGACAGCTTCGCGGGCGCGACGGCCGTCCCGGTGGCGACGGCGACGTACACGCGGCCGTCGAGGACGTGGCGGCGGTCGCCGTCCAGGACCTTGTCGACCTTGAGGACGAACGTCGTGTAGGTGTCGCCCTCGGAGCTGGGGCCGGTCACCCGGATGCCGTCGATGACCTTCTCCACCGTGCCGGACACGATGAGGTCGGCCTGGGCGCGGGCGTCGGCCGGGGTGCGCAGCGGGTTGTAGTCGCCGGGTTCGAGCTTGTACCCGGCCAGCTCGGTGAGCTGACGGACGGACCCGTCCGTGGTGGGCTGCGCGGCGGGGGCGGCCGTGGTGGCGTCGCCCCCGCAGGCGGCGGCGGACAGCACCGCGAGGCAGGCGACGGTGGCCCCGACCGCTGTTCTGGTCGTCATGTCGGTCGTCTCCCTCAGTAGGCCTTGTTGAGGTGGCCGCGGTCGTGGGCGTGGTAGCTGCGGTAGGTGAGGGACGTGTTGGGGATCTCGCCGCTGCGCATGGCGCACTGGTGCGCCTTGGGCGAGTGGTGCCCGAGCCCGATCGTGTGGCCGACCTCGTGGACGACCGTCTTGCGCCGGTCGTACCAGTCGTTCGAGCCCTTATCGAGTTCGGGGAAGTCCATGCGGACGCGGGCGCGGTCGCACTTGCCCTTCTTGACCCACTTCATACAGGTGGCGTCCCCGCGCACGCCCGACTTCAGGTTCGAGGCGTAGAAGTGGATGTCGGTGGTGTTGGAGCACTTCGATCCGGTCTCGTACCGGACGGTCATGTCGGTGGTGTCGCCGAGGCGCTTCATGCCGTAGACCACGGCGTCCTTGCGCGCGGTCGACCAGCCGCTGCCCTTAAAGCAGTAGGTGTGCGTGGAGTTGTCCGCGAGGTAGGTCTCGGGGAACGTGGTGGCGCTCGCCGGCGCCTGCACGGCCAGCAGCGCGCCTGCCGCGACCGTCGCCGTCGTCAGGATGCGGGCCGCGAGCCTGACTCTGGACGGGGGTGTGCCTGCCATCCTCACCTCTCATGAAGGGAGGCGTCCGAGCCCGGGGGATGGTCGCGGGGGAGCGGGCCGGGCGCCTCGAAATGATCTTCGCGAGAAGGGTAAAGATCAACGACGCCGCCACCGTATGGCAACAAGTGCCTACAAAGTCGTCAAACCTGCATGATCTTGGAGCGAACCCCCGCTCAGGACGATCTCGCCCGCAGGAGCACCGCCGCCGTGGCCGCCCCGAGCAAGGGGCAGGCGGCGATGGCCAGGACGAGCCCGATCGGACCGGCCGTGCTCGCCAGGGCGCCCGTGAGCCCCGCGCCGATCGCGGACGCGCCGATCTTGAGGCTGCCCGCCGTCGTGTTGACCTGGCCCAGCCGTCCCGGCGGCGCCTCGCGCTGACGGAGCATGAGCGTCGCCGCGAAGACCGGGCCCTCCGCGACGCCCGCCGCCGCGAACGCCGCCATCGCCCACGCGACGTCCGGCACCACCGCCAGCGACGCCAGCGCCGCGCCGAACGCGACGAGCCCGAGCAGCATGACGCGCTCGGCGTGCCGGGCCGTCAGCCAGCGCGACGACGCCAGCGATCCCGCCAGCGACCCCACGGCCATCGCGACGAGGAGCCGGCCGCCGACCGCCTCGTCCGCGCCCAGGTGCCGGGCGAGCAGGACGGCCGTGATCGCGACGCCGCCGAAGCCCGTCCACGCGAACGTCGTGCCGACCGTCAGGGCGCGCAGCACCCGGTTGCCGAACAGGACACCGAGGCCGCCGCCGACGATCGTCCGGATCGAGTCGCGCGGCGTCGCGGCGGGGTCGTGCGTCTCGCCGGGGCCGGGGAGCGGCAGCAGCATCAGCGCCAGCACGCCGACCACGGCGCCCGCCACAATGGCCGCCCCCGCGTACGCGCCGCCCGCCACCGACGCCACGCCCGCCGCCAGCCCCGGCCCGGCGATGGCCGCGACGTTGTAGCTCGACGCCTCCAGCCCGTAGGCGCGCGGCAGCCGGTCCGGCGGGACGAACCGGGGCAGCAGGCTCGTCAGCGCCACCACGATCGGTTCCGTCAGCCCGATGACCACGGCGATCGTCAGCGCCAGCACCAGCGGCGACGCGCCCGCCACCGCCAGCAGCGCCGCCGTCGCGACCCCGTACACGCCCGCCAGCGCGACCGCGACCCGGCGCGGCCGGGCGACGCGGTCGAGCGTGTGCCCGATGACCGGGCCGGACAGCACGTACGGCAGCAGCAGCGCGGTCTGGAGGAACCCGGCCGTCGCGGCGTCGCCCGTCCGCGCGTGGACGGTCAGGACGAGCGCCGTCGCCAGCCCCTCGGCGGAGACGCGGAGCAGCGTGGCGGCGGTGAGGTGCAGGGGGAGGCCGGGGGAGCGCACGTCCGCATCGTTCCATGCGGGGTGAAAGCGGCATCGGGGTGGGAAGGTGTGGAACATGGGAGATGAGCAGCATTCCGTCACAAGCGAGGTGGGGCGGCTGCGGACCGTCCTGCTGCACCGGCCGGGCGCCGAACTGAAACGACTCACGCCGCGCAACAGCGACTACCTGCTCTTCGACGCGATCCCGTGGGTCGACCGCGCCCAGGAGGAGCACGACGCGTTCGCCGAGCTGCTGCGCGCCCACGACGTCGAGGTCCTGTACGTGACCGAGCTGCTCCAGGACGTCCTGGAGTACGGCGCCGCCCGCGACCAGGCCATCGCCGAGGTCGTCGCGGACGCCCGCTGGGGCGAACGGCTCCGCGCGATCGTCCGCGAGTACCTCACCGGCCTCGACCCCGAGGACCTGGCCCACACCCTCATCGCGGGCCTGGCCCACGAGGAGCTGCGCGCCGGGCACGGTCTCGTCTACCGGCTGATGGACCGGCTCGACTTCATCATCGACCCGCTGCCCGGACTGCTGTTCACCCGCGACAACAGCGCGTGGATCGGTGACCGGGTGGCGCTGACGAGCCTGGCGATGCCCGCCCGCCGCCGCGAGTCGGCGCTGACGAAGCTGCTCTACGCGCACCATCCGCGCTTCGCGGGCGTGCGGCCGGTGTACGACCCGTCGCTGGAGCACGTGGAGGGCGGCGACGTCCTGCTGCTGTCCCCCGGCGTCCTGGCCGTCGGCACCGGCGAACGCACGACGCCCGCCGGGGTGGAGCGGCTGGCCCGGCAGGTCTTCGAGGCGGGGCTGGCGCACGTCGTCCTGGCGGTTCCCATCGCGCAGGAACGCGCGACGATGCACCTGGACACCATCTGCACGATGGTCGACGTCGACACGGTCGTCATGTACCCGCCCGTGGCCGACTCCCTGACGGCCTACCCCGTCACCTGGCGCGACGGCGACCTGCACGTCGCCGAACCCCGCCCGTTCCTCCAGGCGGCCGCCGAGGCCATGGCCGTGGACCGCCTCAAGGTCATCGACACCGGCCTGGACCCGGTGACGGCCGAACGCGAACAGTGGGACGACGGCAACAACACCCTGGCCATCGCCCCCCGCCTGGCCATCGCCTACGAACGCAACACCGAGACCAACCACCACCTGGAGAAGGCGGGCATCGAAATCCTCCCCATCAGCGGCTCCGAACTCGGCTCCGGCCGAGGCGGCCCCCGCTGCATGTCCTGCCCCATCCTCCGCGACCCCCCACCCTGACGGCTGAAGTGCTCAGCCCCATGCCGTTTGCGTTTATTGCATTTATGGCACATACTGCATTCAGAGGGGAGTGTGGTCATGGCGGTACGTACCCCGAAGTCTCTGGAACCGGGGCGTGTGGACGCTCAGGATGCGGCCCGCGCCTTGCGGCGGATCAAGGACTACCTGACAGAACACCCTGGCGCCGACGACATCCGTGTCACCGGCGAACTAGCGGACGAGGCACTGGTCCTGCCGCGCGACGTCGTCACCATGCTCGCCTACATGCTCACCCAGCTCGCCGCAGGGCGCGGGGTGACGATGATCCCCAACCACGCCGAGCTGACCACGCACCAGGCCGCCGACATCCTGAACGTGTCCAGGCCGTACCTCATCGGCCTGGTCGACAGGGGCGAAATCCCCCACCGCCTAGTGGGAAGGCACCGGCGCATCCTCTTCGAGGACCTCATGGCCTACAAGCAGCAGAGCGACGCCGACAGCCGCAAGGCCGCCGACGACCTTGTGGCACTCAGCGAGGAACTGGGCTTGTACTGATGGCCTTCGTTGTCATCTATGACGCCAATGTCCTCTACGGCAACGAGGTCCGCGACCTCCTTGTCCGGCTGTCCCTCTCCGGCCTGGTACAGGCACGCTGGACGAACGAGATCCTCGACGAGATGGAGCGGAACCTCCTCGCCAACCGGCCGGACATCTCGGTGGACAAGATGTCACTTCTGCGCGAGCGTATGAACAGTGCGGTCCCAGGGGCGCTGGTCGAGGGCTATGAGGGTCTGATCAAGGCCCTCGAACTCCCCGACGCCGACGACCGGCATGTGCTTGCCGCCGCTGTGAAGGCCGGAGCGCAGGTCATCGTCACCTCGAACCTGCGCGACTTCCCGGCCGACAGGCTCACGGACTTCTGCGTGCGAGTCCAGAGCCCCGACGATTTCGTCCTCGACCAACTCGATCTCGACAACGGGATCGTCCGCGACTGCGTGCATCAGATCGCGAACAGCCGCCTTCGACCGCCCAAGACCTTCGCAGCCGTCCTCGACGCGCTTGAGCGCGCCGGCCTGGTCGAGTCGGCCGCAGCTCTCCGCGATTGACCCTGCCACCGATCAGCGGAACAGGGCGGCGACGGCGGTTGCCAGGGTGAGGACGGCGAGGAAGGCGGTGGCGGCGCGGGTGAGGGCGGCGGGATAGTCGGCGCCGCCGAGGCGGGCGAGTTTGGCCATGGTGGCGGCGGCGAGGAGGGCCGTGATGGTCACGAGGGCGGTGGAGATCAGGATGAGGGCGAGGCCGGGCATTTCGGGGCTCCTTCGTGGTCGGTTGCCGGCCTTGAATGTCGCGGTTCCGTTGTTCGGCGGGGTTCGGGCGGACGATGATGGACATCGGCGAACATCGGGTCTTCCGGGGTGCGGATGGACGAGCGGCGCGCGGACGTGCTCGCCGAGCTGCGTGGCAGGTTGGCGGACGGTCTCGCGGGCACTCGGCTGACCAAGACGCAGTTGGCGACGCGGGCCGGGCTGGGGCGGACGACCGTGCAGCAGGCGTTCCAGGCCGACTCCCCCGAGCCTCCTTCCGCGCAGACGGTGGCGGCGCTGGCCAAGGTGCTGCGGCTGCCCGCTGACGAACTGCTGGAGCTGCGCCGCGCGGCGCTTGCGGAGCCTGCTCCCGACGCTCCGGGACGGCCGATCGGCGCATGGCACCCGCACGACCTGGAGGTCCATCCCGCCGGGGCCGTCACGGAGGCGCTGCCGTCCTACGTGGCCCGCGCGCACGACGCCGTCCTGGCCGAGGCCGTCCGGGACGTGGCATCCGGACGCAGCCGGATGCTGGTCCTCGTCGGAACGTCCTCGACGGGCAAGACGCGCGCCTGCTGGGAGGCCGTCCAGCCCCTCGCGGACCGGGGCTGGCGGCTGTGGCATCCGTTCGACCCCACGCGTGCGGAGGCGGCGCTGGACGAACTGCACCGCGTGGCGCCGCACACGGTCGTGTGGCTGAACGAGGCACAGCACTACCTCGGTGACCCCGCGACCGGCGAGCGCGTCGCCGCCGCACTGCACACCCTGCTGACGGACGCCGACCGCGCCCCCGTCCTGATCCTCGGCACCCTCTGGCCCGAGTACGCCGACCGCTACACCGCCCCTCCCCGCCCCGACGCCGCCGACCCGTACAGCCGCGTCCGCGAACTCCTCGCCGCCCGCACCGTCACCGTCCCCGACACCTTCGGCCCGGACGAACTCCGCGCCGCCCGCGCCTCCGGAGATGACCTGCTCTCCGACGCCCTGTCTCGCGCCGCCGAGCACGGCCGCGTGACCCAGGACCTCGCCGGAGCCCCCGAACTCCTGCGCCGCTACGAACAACCCGCGTCCCCGGCGGTGCGCGCGCTCCTGGACGCCGCGATGGACGCCCGCCGCCTGGGCGTCGGCCTCCACCTCCCCCGCGCCTTCCTGGTCGACGCGGTACCGGACTACCTGAGCGACGACGACCTGGCCGCGCTGCCCGCCGACTGGGCGGACACGGCGTTCGCGGATCTGGCGCGTCCCGTGCACGGCAGGCAGACGCCGCTGCAACGTGTCGTGGCGCGTCCGGCCAGCCGTCCGTCCGCCGCCGCGCCGGTCCCGCAGGACGGCCACCGGCTCGCGGACTACCTCGAACAGCACGGCCGCGTCACCCGTTGGCAGGTGTGCCCGCCCGCGTCGTTCTGGCACGCCGCGCTGACCCGTCTCCCGCGCGCGGCGGACGTCGCCGCGCTGGCCGAGGCCGCCGCCGACCGGCACCGCCTCCAGTGGGCGCACGCGCTGCGGATGCACGCCGCCGAAGCGGGCCATCCGGGCTCCCTGCGTCGGCTCGCGGAGGCGCGGGAGGAGTCCGGGGACCCCGAGGGCGCCGCGGCGTTGCTGCGGCGGGCCGCCGAGAGCGGGGACGCGCGGGCGCTGCTCTCGCTGGCGGACGAGCGGACCAGGGTGGGCGACTGGTCCGGCGCCGAGCCGTTCGCCCGGCGGGCGGCCCGCGCGGGCGCACCCGACGGGCTGACGCTGCTCGCCGAGATCAGCGCGGCCAGCGGCGACCGCGAGCGCGCCGAGGACCTGGCCCGGCTCGCCGCCGAACATGGCGAGCCGTACGCCTACGCGAGCCTGTCGAGGCTCTACGAGCTGCGCGGCGAGCGGGACGTCGCGGAACGGCTGGCCCGGCTGGCGGTGCGCGCGGGCGAGCCCGGCGCGATCGCGCGGCTGGCGGAACGGCGTGCGGAGCTGGGGGACCGCGCGGGCGCCGAAGATCTCGCCCGCCGGGCCGCCGAGGCGGGGGACGGCGGCGACGCGCTGGCCTGGCTGGTGCACGCGCGGGAGGAGTCGGACGGCCGGGAGGAGGCTGAGGCCCTGGCGCGGCGCACCGCCGACCTGGCTCCACGCCGGATGCTCTTCGCCTGGGCGGCACTGCGCGAGCGGGCGGACGACCACGCGGGCGCCGCCGCGCTGTACCGGCGGGCGGCCGGGCACGACCACCCGGAGGCGATGGCCCGGGTGGCCGTGCTGTGCGAGGAGTCCGGTGAGCGGGCGGAGGCCGAGCGCTGGGCGCGCCGGTCGGCCGGGCCGGACGCGCTGTCGCGGTTGGCGGCGCTGCGTGAGGCGGCGGGTGACCGGGCGGGCGCCGAGGCGTTGTGGCGGGAGTGCGCGGAACTCAGTGATGCGGAGGCGGTGGTCCGGTTGGCCGTGCTCGGTGAGCGGTCCGGTGACCGGGCTGCGGCGGAGCGCTGGGCGTCCGGCCATACCGGCGCGTTGTCGCGATTGGCGGAGTTGCGTGAGGCGGCGGGTGACCGGGCGGGCGCCGAGGCGTTGTGGCGGGAGTGCGCCGAACTCGGTGACACGGACGCGTTGATCCGGCTGGTGGGGCTGCGGGAGCAGGCCGGCGACCGGGTGGGCGCCGAGACGCTGGTGCGACAGGCGGCGCAGAACGGCCATGTCACCGTGCTCTTGGCGCAGGTGTGGGAGCAGGTCCGGGGCCCGGCGGCCGAGCCGCTGTACCGGTCGCTCATCGACGCCGGTCACGCCGACTCCCTGGCGGGGATCGTCGAACGGGCCGGGGAACGGACGCTCCTGCACGCCTGGTGGCCGCACGGCCTCGATCCGGACGGCGCGCTCACGCCGCCGTGGTCGCCGGAAATCCAGTGGACCGCCCAGGGCGACCCCGCCTAGATTCGGCCGCATGTACTTCGTGACCGGCATCGATACGTTCGCGGGCTTTGGCCCGCTGAGCGCGGTGTCGGCCGCCTGCGTTGACGGCGTCCGACGGTGACCCTCCTGCGTGCCCTTCGAGAACCGGCGGAGGGGGGTCGTGAGGGGTCCGGAATGTTCCGGGCGCCGTTCGGGTTCTCAGGGCACCCTTCTTGAGAAAGAGGCCGAGAGATGGCCAAGCAGGCGTACGAGCGCGGGAAGCCGCATCTCAACATCGGGACGATGGGGCACGTCGACCACGGGAAGACGACGCTCACGGCGGCGATCACGAAGGTGCTCGCCGGGCGGGGGCTCGCGAGCGCCGTGCCGTTCGAGGGGATCGACCGGGCGCCCGAGGAGCGCGACCGCGGGATCACGATCAACGTCGCGCACGTCCAGTACGAGACCGCCACCCGGCACTACGCGCACGTGGACATGCCGGGCCACGCCGACTACGTCAAGAACATGATCACCGGTGCCGCGCAGATCGACGGGGCGATCCTCGTCGTGTCCGCGCAGGACGGGGCCATGCCGCAGACGCGGGAGCACATCGTGCTGGCGCGTCAGGTCGGGGTCGAGTACATCGTCGTGGCGTTGAACAAGGCGGACGCGGCCGACGACCCCGAGATCCTCGACCTGGTCGAGCTGGAGGTGCGGGAGCTGCTGTCGGAGTACGGGTTCCCCGGCGACGACGTGCCGGTGGTCCGCGTCTCCGGGCTCCGGGCGCTGGAGGGCGACCCGTACTGGACGGCGCGGATCGACGCGCTGCTCGACGCGATCGACGCCTATGTCCCGGTTCCCGACCGGGCCGTGGAGCGGCCGTTCCTCATGCCCGTCGAGAACGTCCTGACGATCACCGGGCGCGGCACCGTCGTGACCGGCGTGATCGCGCAGGGCAGCGTCCGCGTCGGTGACGCGGTCGAGGTCGTCGGGCTCGGCGACGCGTTCGGGTCGGTCGCGACCGGGCTGGAGACGTTCGGGCAGTCGATGGGGCGGGCCGAGGCGGGCGACAACGCCGCGGTGCTGCTGCGCGGGGTCCGGCGGGACCAGGTGCGGCGCGGGCAGGTCGTCGCGGCGCCGAGCAGTATCGCCCCGCACGTCCGGTTCCGGGCGCGGGTGCGGGTACTGACGGCGGCCGAGGGCGGACGGTCCGGCCCGTTCTTCCACGGGTACCGGCCGCAGTTCCACTTCCGGACGACGGACGTCCCCGGCGGCATCGACCTCGGCGGCGCCGGGGAGATGGTGGTGCCGGGCGACACGGTCGAGATGGTCGTCGAGCTGGGCAAGCCGGTCGCGATGGCCGAGGGGCTCGGCTTCGCGATCCGCGAGGGCGGCCGGACGGTCGGCGCCGGGACGGTGCTGTCCGTGCTGGACTGAGCGGTGACGAGGGGGACGGGCCACGGCCCGTCCCCCTTTTCGTCCGCAATTGAGTGGCCGGGTCGTCCGGAACCGGTGGCGGTGGCGATCTTGATGTGGTGAGATTTCCCGGAAACCCCCGCTGATTCACCTTTCTGGAGTTATGTGTGCGTGCGCCCCGCGCTCTGATTCCCCTGCTCGCCGTCTGCGGAGCCGCCGCCATCGTCGCGTTCGCCGGAGCCGGCGCCGCGATCGAGCACGATCCCGCGCCGGTCCTCGCCGACTCCGTCGTGGAGGACGCCGCCCCCGCCACGATCACCGCGATGACCTGGAACGTCTGCGGCGACGCGCGTCCTGAGTGCCCGTCCGGCACGGACCCCGGCGCGCTCGTGGACGCCGTGGCGCGCGAGGCCGCCGCCAACAGCGTCGGCGGCCGCCGGGTCGCGGCGAACGCGATCCTCCTTCAGGAGGTGTGCTCGGCGCAGGTGACGGCGCTCGGCGACGCCCCGGCGTTCCGGGACTGGACATGGGTGTTCAGCCCCGACGCGCCCGACGCCGTCTGCGCGAACGGGCAGGGCCGTCCCGGCGTGGCGCTCGGCGCGCGCGGCCCGCTCGGCGACGTCCGCACCGTGGCGCTGCCCGCCGACCAGGGGCAGGGCCGCGCGGCGGTGTGCGCGACGTCGCCGCAGTGGGCGACCCGGCTGTGCTCGGCGTCGTTCAGCGACGCCGCCCAGGACCCGTCCGGCGCGTGGCGCGCCCGGCAGGCCGCCGCGCTGGCGAAGGCGGCGGGCCCCGGCCGGACCGTCTTCGGCGGCCACCTCGCCGCCGAGCCCACCGCCCCCGCCCTCGACGGCCTGTACGCCGACTTCGACGAGTGCGACGAGGGCCCCGACAGCCGCGACGGCGGCAAGACCCTCCAGGACTGGCGCGGCCACGCCGTCACCAAGACCGACTACCTGTTCGTGAACGCGGAGTCGACCGTCTCCTGCGCGGTCCCCCGCAGCCCGAACCCGTCCTCGGACCATCGCCCGCTGACGTCCGTCGTCCACTTCCCCTAGGCGGCGGCGCGGCGGCGCTGGTAGGACACGGTGACCGCCGCGAGCAGCGGCGCCCACGCGACGAGCGGCAGGTACAGGAAGCCGACGAGCGTGTGCCCGAGCGGGGTCATGCCGTCGTCGGGCAGCGTCCACCAGAACAGGAACGGCGTCCACAGGACGGCGAGGACGGCGACGCCCAGCCAGGCCGCGCCCGCCACGGCTCTGCGCGGCAGCGGCGCGCCGCCGACGAGCGGTACCCACCGCGGCGCGACCTCGCCCCAGCGGGCCACCAGCCCGAGCGTGAGGAGCGCGGCGGCCTCGGTGAGCAGGCTGAGCGCGACCAGGTAGACGGGCCCCCACGCCGAGGTTCCGACCAGCGCGCGCAGTCCCTCGTCGGTGTGGCCCAGCGGGAACCCGAGCGCCAGCCCGATCCGCCACAGCCCCGACGGCAGGGCGAGCAGCGCGGCGGCGTGCGCGGCCCGCCGCGCCCAGCGGGGCGCGGCGGCGACGGCGGGGGCCTCGTCAACGATCATGCCGACCACTCTGCCGTCGCGGCCGTCCCGGCACCTCACCCGCCCGGCCCGGCGGTCTCCCCCGCGAGAGGGAGACGCACCGCCGGGCGTCAGTGGACGGCGCGGTCCTGGCCCTCCCAGTACGGGGTGCGCAGCTCGCGCTTGAGGATCTTGCCGGTGGGGTTGCGGGGGATGGCGTCGCGGCGGTCGATCGACGTCGGGCACTTGAAGTGCGCGAGGCGGCTCCGGCAGAACTCGATGAGGTCGGCGTCGGAGACGTCCTCGGAGAGCACGACGACGGCCTTCGGCGTCTCGCCCCAGCGGTCGTCGGGGACGCCGATGACGGCGCAGTCGGTGACGGCCGGGTGCTGCATGACGACGTTCTCGACCTCGGCGGGGTAGATGTTCTCCCCGCCGGAAATGATCATGTCTTTGACGCGGTCGTGGATGTAGAGGTAGCCGTCGGCGTCGAGGTAGCCGACGTCGCCGGTGCGGAAGAAGCCGTCGGGCAGGAGGGCGGACGTCGTCGCGTCGGGCAGGCCCCAGTAGCCGACCATGTTCTGCGGGGTGCGGCACAGGATCTCGCCGACGTCGCCGAGCGGCACCTCCTCCAGCGTGGCCGGGTCGGCGATCCGCAGTTCGCAGCCGGGGCTGGGGAGGCCCGCGCTGCGCAGCCGGTGCGCGTTCGGTCCGTCGGGGACGTGGTCCTCCGGCGGGAGGTAGGTGATGGAGCCGGACGTCTCGGTCAGCCCGTAGACCTGCATGAACTTGGTCGTCGGGAACATCGCCATCGCGCCGCTCAGCACGTCGCCGCTGATCGGGGACGCGCCGTAGATGATGAGTTCGAGGCTGCTCATGTCGGCCTCGGCCACCTGCGGGATGAGCTGGAAGAACTGGAGCAGCACGGGCACGAGGAAGACGTGCGTGACGCCGTGCCGCTCGATGTCGCGGGAGAGGCCGACCGGGTCGGGCTCGCGGGAGATGACGCCGGTGAGGCCCTTGTACACGACGGCGATCGTCAGTACGCACCCGGCGACGTGGTACATCGGCATCGCGACCATGAGGACGGTGTCGTCGGTGATGTTCCACAGCTCGTCGGCGGCGGGCAGCAGCGCCAGGAAGTTGTCGTGCGTGAGCATCACGCCCTTGGGCAGCCCGGTGGTGCCCGAGGAGTAGAGCTGGACGAACACGTCGGACGCGGCCGGTTCGTGCGCGGGCGGCGCGGCGCCCTCGTGCGCGCCGACCCAGTCGGCGTAGGCGGTGCGGCCCTCGGCGCCGCCGATGACGACGGTCAGCGCGGTGTGCTCCAGCTTGTCGGCGATGGCGTCGAGGACGGGCACGAACTCGGGCCCGACGACGAACACCCTGGCCCGCGCGTTGTTGACGATGAACGCGACCTCGTCCGGCGAGAGCCGGTAGTTGACCGGGACCTGCGCGGCGCCGAGACGGGCGGCGCCGAACAGGATCTCGGCGTATTCGAGGGAGTTCTTGTCGAGGACGGCGACGCGGTCGCCGGCGGTGACGCCGGCCGCGGCGAGCGCCGCCGCGGCCCGGTCGACCCGCCGGTCGAAACCGGCGTAGGTGACGGTCTCGTCGCCCGCGTGGAAGGCGACGCGGTCGGGGTGGTTCTGCGCGTTCGCGCGCAGGACGTCGGTAAGACCCGCCATGGGGAGGAACCTTTCGCCGTTGAACCGCCTGGGGTTGTCACGCATCATCCGGTCAACGTGAGGCAGGACACAAGTGGTTCCCGGCAGGTCGCCCCGGCTAGCGGTGACTCTTTCCCGACCCCGCCACGACCTTGACGACGAGGAACACGACGGTCGCGACCACGCCGAGGAAGAGGAAGAACTTCAGCAGCGAGAACAGCCAGCCCAGAACGGTGAAGGCGAGCCAGATCGCGAGGATGACTCCGATGACGGTGAGAATTGTCCGACCCATGCCTTCACCGTAGGCGCTGCGGCGCGGGCCCCGCATCACCCTGCGGGAGGACTCCGGCGCGGCCGGACACCCATACCGAAGGCGGAGACCGACCCTGAGTTCCCACGGGACGATGACGACTTCCGGATGACCGCGCGGCCGGTGCCGATCGCGGCGGGGTTGTGACGGGGACCTCAGCCGTGATCTGGATCATCGCAAGTGGCCGGGTGGTCATCGGGGCGGGCCGGTCCGCACCGCTCTGACCAGGCCGAACGTACTGATTTACGGTCAGTTTGTGGCGCGGGTCACTCCACATAAGGATCTGCTTACGCACGGTAGCGTTCCCCCGGGTTATTGGACGGCGCGTCTCGGACGCGCGTGACCTGGAGGTTCTCCATGCGTTTCCGGGTGGCGTACGCCCTGGGAGTGAGCGTCGTCGTCGGCGCGGCCGGACTGGTCGCCGCGCCCGCGCACGCCAAGGCCCCCGCCGGGGCCTACGACTTCGACGGCGACGGCCGCCGCGACCTCGCCCTCGGCAGCCCGGACGGGACCGTCGGCAAGCGCGCCGCCGCCGGGTTCGTCACCGTCGTCTACGGCGCCAAGGGCGGGCCCGACGCGCGGCGCCGCCAGGTGATCACGCAGGCCACGTCCGGCGTGCCGGGGGCGCCCGAGGCAGGCGACCGGTTCGGCGCCTCGCTCGCGTCCGCCGACTTCGACCGAGACGGGTACGCAGACCTCGCGATCGGGGCGCCGGGCGAGGACTCGGCCAAGAAGAACGTCGGCACCGTCACGATCCTGTGGGGGTCGAAGTCGGGGCTGCGCGGGGCGACGGCGTGGGGCGAGGGCCGCACGGCCAAGGCCGGGAACCGGTTCGGCGAGGCGCTGGCGGCCGGCGACCTCCAGGGCGACGGACGGCCCGAGCTGTTCGCGACGATCCCGGGCACCAGCACGTTCACGTGGCTGACGTTCTCCGGCCGCAAGGCGAGCGTCCGCGCGGGCGGAACGTCCAAGTTCGACGTGAACCGGTCGTGGATCGCGACCGGCGACGTCAACGGCGACGGGCGCGGCGACGTCGTCTACGGCTGGTACGACCACGACGACCCCCAGGTGAAGCACCGGCGCGGGTTCACGCTGTTCAAGGGCACCGCCGGGGGCGGCCTGACCCGCGACAAGACCGTGTACACGACGGTGCACGCGCTCGCCGTCGGTGACTTCGACGGCGACCGCCGCGCGGACGTCGCGGTCGGTGACACCTACGACTCGCCGTGGAACGGCGGCAGCGTCACCGTCCACCGGGGCTCGCCCTTCGGGCTCGGCGGTACGTACACGCTGCACCAGAACAGTTCCGGCGTTCCGGGCGTGGCGTCCGTCGAGGACAACTTCGGGCATTCCCTCGCCGCCGGGGACGTCAACGGCGACGGCCGCGCCGACCTCGCCGTCGGCGCGCCGAAGGCCGACAGCGGACGCGTGTTCGACGCGGGCCGCGCGGTCGTCCTGTACGGCTCGCCGTCCGGGCTGACCGGCCGGGGCTCGCAGGCGATCGGCCGCAGCACGGCGGGCGTCCCGGGCGCCCCGCGCGCCTACGAGTACTTCGGCGCGCAGGTCTCGCTCCTCGACCACAACGGCGACGGCCGCGCCGACCTCACCGCCGGCACCCCGAACCTCAACGCCCCCGAGGGCGGCGTCACGACCGTCCTCGCCACGAAGACGGGCCTCACGCCGAACTCCGCGACCGTCCTGACCCCCCGCACCCTCGGCATCCCCAACCGCAAGGCCAACCTCGGCGCAACCCTCGGCGGTTAGGGGTCGAGGGACTCGTCGAGGAGGCGGAAGGTGGGGCAGGGCCAGCGCCACATGCAGGCGTGACAGCGGCGGATGGGGTAGGACGGGTCGCTGGAGATGCCGCCGGCGTCCTGCGGGCGGTGCAGGTCGGTGAGGCGGAGGCCGAGGTCGGTGAGGGCGAGGACGTCGTCGCGGGCGGCGGCGAGGAAGGTCAGGTCTTCCCGGGAGAGTCTGGTGCGGACCGGGACGAAGCCGGAGCGGTTCACGAGCCGGGTCAGGTACCGGGACGCGTCCCGCCAGGACGACGCCTTCTCCGAACGTGCCCGGATCGCCTCCAGCCGCTCGCGCAGGCGCAGCTCCCGCCGGTCGGGCTCTCGTCCGGACAGCATCGCGGCGCTACCCCCCGTGTGTCGGCCCCGGTCGCGATCGGTTCAGGTTCTCTCACCCGGACGGCGGGCGGGGCGCGAATCCGGGAGTTCAGCGGGCGCTCCCGACGGCGTCACCTTCACGTAACGGTACGTTATACGCAAAGCGTACGGCGGGTGCGGGACGGCAACACGCCCGGGACGCGAAGACGGGCGCCGCTCTCTGGCCGACGGCCCGTTCGCCCGCTAGTGTGCCGAGGGTGGAGCTAAACGTCTCGACTGCATCTCAGGGGGATCACGCCGTCGTCACGGCGACGGGCGAGCTCGACCTGTACACCGCGCCGCGGCTGCAAGCCGCGCTCGCGAGCCTGCTGCGCGACGAGGCGGACCACATCGTGGTCGACCTCAGCGGCGTCGAGTTCTGCGACTCGACCGGAATGAACGTCCTTCTCTCCGCGATGAAGCGGGTCCAGGGGAAGGGCGGCTCGTTCGAGCTCGCGGCACCGCGCACCTCGGTGCGGCGCATCCTACAGGTCACCGGCCTCGACACGGTGTTCACCGTCGTCGACGCCGTGCCCGCCATGGACGGCTGACCGGCGAACGTCCGACCGACCGGCGGTCCGCGGGACGACCCGCGGGCCGCCGACGTTTTCGCGCCGGGCCCACTACGATCACGCCTATGCAGGACGTAGCGGTGATCATCCCGGCCAAGGACGAGGCGGACCGGATCGGAGCGACCGTCAAGGCGGCCCTCGGACTGGCCGGAGCCGACCTCGTCATCGTCGTCGACGACGGCTCCGCCGACGCGACCGGACAGGTCGCGCGCGAGGCGGGCGCCCGCGTCGTCCGGCACAGCCGCAACCGGGGCAAGGCCGCCGCCATGGAGACCGGCGCCGAGGCCGCCGCCCTGCTCGACGAGGGCCGCGAGCCCCGCCACCTGCTGTTCCTCGACGCCGACCTCGCCGAGACGGCCGTCGCCGCCGAACCCCTGATCGAACCCGTCCGCGCGGGCGACGCCGACATGACCGTCGCCGTCTTCTCCAGCATCGTGAAGCTCGGCGGGCACGGGTTCGTCGTCCGGCTGTCGCGCGACGGCATCCACCGCGCCACCGGCTTCACCCCCACGCAACCCCTCAACGGGCAGCGCTGCCTGACCCGCGCCGCGTTCGAGGCGGCGCGTCCGCTCGCCGCCGGGTTCGGCGTCGAGACGGGCCTCACCATCGACCTGCTGCGGCAGGGATTCCGCGTCCGCGAGGTCGAGGTGCCGCTCGCGCACCGCGCCACCGGCACCGACTGGCGCGCCCAGGCGCACCGCGCGCGGCAGTTCCGCGACGTCGCCCGCGCGCTCGCCGCCCGCGAACCCGCCGTCGTGGCCGGGCTCGACCGGCTGCGCGGGCGGCGTTCGTGACGCCGTGCCGATGATCGGGCATCCGACCTCCGCGACGGAGGCCGACATGCTCGTCGCGCCCCGGCGGGGCGGTGGACGGCTCGGCGCCGCCGGACTCGTCGCGATCGGTGGCGCGGTGGGGTGCTTCCTGCTCACCGCCCTGCTCGGGCCCTCGCTGTTCCAGCCCGCGCTGGACGGGCGCCCGGGGGAGCCGCCGTACGCGCTGGACGCGGGGGCGTCGCCGTACCTCGTCGTCGGGCTCGTCGCGGGCGGCGTCCTGGCCGGGGCGGCGGGGCTGGCGGCGTGCTTCGCGGCGCTGCGGCGCGGCTGGAGCATGCGGGCCCGGCCGCTGCTGGTCGCCGGGCTGCTGGTCATGGCGGCGTTCACGTTCCTGCCGCCGATCGGGTCGAGCGACCACCTGAACTACGCCGCCTACGGGCGCATGGTCGTGCTCGGGCACGACCCGTACACCACGGGCTCGACGGACGTTCCGCACGATCCCGTCGTCGGGGCGACGGAGGAGTGGCGGCGGACGCCCTCGGTGTACGGGCCGCTGACGACGGCGGCGCAGGCCGCCGCGTCGTGGGCGGGCGGGACGTCGGTGCGGCTGACGGTGTTCGGGCTGTCGGTGCTGAACGGGGCGGCGTTCGCGGCGACGGCGCTGATCCTGCACCGGCGCGCGTCCGGCGCGCGGGGGCGGTTGCGGGCGGCGCTGTTCTGGACCGTCAACCCGCTGGTGCTGCTCCAGCTCGTCGCGGGCGCGCACAACGACGTGTGGGCGGTCGCGTTGATGATCGGGTCGGTGGCGGTGTTCCACGGGCGGCCGACCGTCCGGAAGGCCGTGCTGAGCGGGGTGCTGGCCGGGTTGGGCGCGGCCGTGAAGCTGCCCGCCGGGCTGGCCGCCGCCGGTCCGGCGTGGACGGCGCTGCGCGGGCGGCGTCCCGGGGTGCTCGCGGCGCTGTCGGGGTCGGCGGTCGCCGTCGCCGCGCTGCTGTACGCGCTGGCGGGGCCGAACGTCCTCGCCCAGGCGGGGCGCGCGAGCGAGATGGTGTCGTTCGCGACGCCGTGGCACCTGGTGGACGTGCACGTCACCGGCGACCGCGACGTCATCAAGATCGCCGCCGCGCTCCTGACGGTCGTGCTGGCGCTGCTCCTCTTCCGAGGTCTGCCCCGCACCGCCGACGTCCCGCGCGACGACCCCCGCCGCGTCGCGGCGGCCGTCGTCCTGGCCTGGCTCGTGGCGGCCCCGTACGTCCTGCCCTGGTACGACGGTTACGCCTGGGTTCTGCTGGCGTTGCTCCCGGCGTCCCGCTTCGACTGGCTCCTCCTCCTGCACACCACGGCCCTCAGCCTCGCCTACCTCCCCGCCCGGGGCCCCCGCGTCATCGGCCTCCCCGAGAACCTGTCCTGGCTACCGGAAACGGTGCGCCCCCTGATCGTCCCGTGGATCCTGACGGCAATCCTCCTAACCGTGCCCCTCCTCTGCCTGCCCCTCCGAACACCCCGACGACCGCCAGCACCAGGACGGCCCACCGACTAGAGCCCCACTCACTAGAGGCCCCCTCACTAGAGGCCCACCGATTAGAGCCCCAACGACTGGGGGCCGATCGGCTAGAGGCCCCTCACTAGAGGCCCCTCACTAGAGGCCCACCGACTAGAGGCCGACCGGCCGGGCAAGCGCCGACACCAAACGCAGCCGCACCCGCCGCACGCCCACCCACACCCCGACGCCACACAAGCCGCCCACGCCCAAGCACGCCCGCGTCTAAGCAAAGGCGAGGCTCCCACTTGAGGCGTGGCCGGTCGCCCAACGCGGACACAGGCGCCGGGTCGGCGGCCGAGGCCGCCACGAGGCCGTCCGCGCCGTCCGCGTCCGCGCCGTCCGCGTCCGCGCCATCGGCGTCCACGTCATCCGTGCCATCCGCGTTCAAGCGCAGGCCGGGCTCTCACGGGCCTGCGCGGGCGCAGGCAGCGGTCGGCGGCTAGGGGGCGGCGCGAGGTCGTCCAAGCCGTCTACGTGTGAGCGCGGCCGGGCTCCCGCTTGGGGCGTGGCCGGTAGCACTTGCGCGGGTGCAGGCGCCGGGTCGGCGGCCGAGGGCGCTGCGAGGTTGTTCGCGTTGTCCGCGTTCAAGTGCGGCCGGGCTTCGCGCAGGGCTTTGTGGGCCGACGGGTCTAGCGGTGGCTGATCGGCCCCGCGTGCACTCCCTGGCCGGGTTCGTCGTCGGCGCGTCTTGGCGTCGGCCGAGCGTGCGCGTGAGGGCGCCGTCTAGGGAGTGGGGGCCGGGTGGTGTCTTGTTGGTTCTGGGGTGGGGGTTTGTGGGGGTGCTAGTTCCATGGAGCGGAGGGCGGCGGCCAGGGTGAGGGGGGCGGCGAGGATGAAGGCGACGGAGAGGATGATGACGCCCGAGTCGTTGACGAGGGTGCCGATGATGCCGACGGTGAGGGCGGCGGTCAGGGCGGGGCGCATCGTGATGTTGTGCTCGTAGGCGCGCACGAGGACGCGGGCCTTCCAGCGGGCCGGATCGGCGAGGACGAAGTACAGGAAGACCAGTCCGACCAGCAGCAGGACCGTCACCGGCCAGAAGCTGAGGCTGCGCGTCATCGCGCCGAACTTGCGGGCCACGACCTCGCCGGCGTTCCCGGAGACGAGGTCGTCCCAGAAGCGGCCGAGGTGGGTCGGGTTCGCGCTGCGCGAGTTCAGCCAGGAGATCGCCAGCACGACCGCGACGGCGACCGCGCCGAAGAGGCCGAGCCACGGCACGGACACGCGGCGTCCGGTGACCATGAGGGCGAGCATCGCGAACACCGGCACCATCGCCAGGACGCCGCCGAAGTCGCTGCCCCACATCGGCAGCCCGTCCACGGCCGTCGTGACGACGCCGACGCCCGCGATGATCGACACGGCCGTCCAGCGCCGTCCGGCGCGCAGCGGACGTTCGGCCAGCCATGCGGCCGTCAGCACCGCCGCGACCGCGAACAGCGAGAACGCCTGGTTCCCGAACCCGTAGAAGCGGCCCGCGACGAGCGCGGTGTAGCCCATGAGCGAGTTCATCTGGAGCCCGGAGCCGGTCATGACGTCGAGCGCGAGCACGACGACGGTCACGGCCGCGATGACGAGCCCCGGCCCGAGCACCGTCCGGCGCCACGGCCCCGCCAGCGCCACCCCGGCCAGCGCCGCGCTGAACGCCAGCACCGTCGCGACGAGCACCGGCGTCGGCCGCGCCGCCTGCCACCACGGCACCAGCCCCGCCAGGAACGACGCCACCGGCGCCGCCCCGCCCATCAACGCCACGACCCGCGCCACCCCGAGCACCCGCCGCCGCAACACCGGCCGCACCACGCCCCCACGCACCGGCGCCCCACCAGGCATCCCGCCCGACCCGGCCCCACCGAACACCGAGCCACCGCGCGCCGAGCCACTGGGCACCGCCCCGCCATGCACCGCCCCGTTGCGCACGGAGCCTTCATGCGCCGAGCCTTCGTGCGCTGCCCCGCTGTGCGCCGAGCCTTCGTGCGCTGCCCCGCTGTGCGCCGAGCCTTCGTGCGCTGCCCCGCTGTGCGCCGAGCCTTCGTGCGCTGCCCCGCTGTGCGCCGCGCCCTCGTGCACGGCGCCGTCCTTCACGGAGCCTTCGCGTCCCCGCGCGTCGGGGCGGCGTTCCGCCGCAGATTGCTGCGCTGCCGTGCCTTCATCGCCGGTCGTCACGTCCTCGCGCGCGAGCGTCGCCGCGTCCTCGGAGACGCTCGCCGTACCTTCACGTGCCGGGGTGTCGTGCGTTGCGCCGTCGCGCTCGGCGCCATCGTTCACCGGTGCGTCGGTGCGCGGTTCCGCGGTGCCCTCGACGTCGCTCGTGCGGCCCTCGCCGCGGACGCTCGGCGCGCCTTCGTGCGGTGGGGTCGTTTCGCCGTCTCGCGTCGGCGTGTTCTCCGGGTCGAGCCTGCTCGTCACGACCGCGCGCGTCGAAGAGGTCGCCCCGTGCGTGTCCCTGGGTTCCGCCGGATGCCGGGCCTCGGTCGCGGCGTCGGGGCCAGGTGAGGCGTCGGGTGGCACCGCCCCGGCGGCATCGCCGTCCTCGTCGCCACCTCCGGCACCCCCAAGCGGGGACGAGGAGGTGTCCCGGCGGGTGCGTCCGGCGGGGTGGCGGGTGCGGCGCAGGAGGAGCCAGGCGACGCCGAAGAAGACGATCTGCGTGCCCGCGAGGACCCGGAAGAACGAGCCCTGGACGCCGCGGATGCCCTGGGCGGCGACGTCCTGGTCGGTGAGGGCGGCGGCCTTGGCGGCGGCGCCGTCGCGGGTGGGCTCGGACTCCCAGACGGACCCGACCGCGCCCGCCGGACGCGCCAGGCCCAGCAGGTCCAGCGCGGTGGTGGTGAGATCGGTGAGGGTCACCATGCCGTTCTGGCGGGTGGCACTGGAGGTGAGGTAGCCGGACGGGAACGCCTGCGGCCCCCCGGACGTCGTCGCGGCGAGCGCGAGCCGCAGATGCGGCGGGACACCGATGTCGGACACGCCCGCGACCAGCACGTTCGTCCCCGGCGGGACGGCGGCGAGCACGGTGGCCAGCCGCCGGTCGGCGGCCCGCACCGCCTCGGCGCGGACGTCGCTCTCGACCGGCACCTGCTCGCCCTCGCTGTCGACCCCGGCCGCCTGGTACGCGCGGAACAGGTCGTCGATCTCGACGGCGGCGAGCCGGTGCCGCGCCCACTCGTCGGGCGTGACCCGGTCGGGCGTCTCGACGTACCGGTCGACGCGCCCGGCGGAGTCGGCGAGCCCGTAGACGGCCCCGGCCCCGACGGCGAGCGTGCGGACGCCGCCCGCCCGCGCCGCGTCACCGAGCAGCCCGACCCGCGACCGGTAGATCGTCCCCGCGTTGTCGCCCTTGATCGCGCCCCACCCGGCCGCGACCGCCCCGCCTCCCGGCACGGCCTGCGGCGCGGACGGCAGCAGGCAGTCACCGGGTTCGAGCCGCGACCGCTGCCCCGCCGACACCGTCAGCCACCCGTCCGTCGGGCACGTCCCGGGCCGCGTCGTCCGCACCGACATCCCCCCGGCCGCCCCAGTCCCGGCCAGCCGCCACAGAGCGGGCGTCGCCTCAGAAGTGACGTCACTCCACATCAACCCGGGCACACCGACGATGACGGTGCCCCCGGCGCGCACCGGCGCCGCAGCCGCGGCGCCGACCCCCCAGCCCCCGACCGCGAGCCCCGACCCGACCAGCGCGACAACGGCGATCAACCCCCTGACCACCACCGATGCACGCCCCACGTCGCCCGCCCCCCGTTGACCCATGCGCCACAGATTAGTGGCCCCACCGAAGTCGATCAGCGCCAAGCCAGAACCTGTGGATAACCCCTCCGGCGGCCCTCTCCGCCACCGCACGCGGCGTCCGCTTCCGCCGGGGTCGCTGGGTTGGGCCAGGATGGACGCCATGCGTGGAGGCAGTGGGTCCGAGGGGAAGGGGCGGCTCCCCTGGTGGAGCGTCCTGCTCGGGGTGGGGATCGCGGTGGGGGCCGTTGCTCCGATCGTGGGGCAGTGGTTGGTGAATCCGGTGGATCAGCGGCTGGTCGATCTGGAGGTGTACCGGGACGGGGGGCGGGCGCTACTGCGGGGAGCGCCGTTGTACGAGGTGCTGACGCAGCCGCCGCAGTTCCTGCCGTTCACCTATCCGCCGTTCGCCGGGCTGCTCGCCGTGCCGTTCACGCTGATGTCGTGGACGGCGGCGCAGTGGGCGTGGACGGTCGTGATGTACGCGGCGCTCGCGGTCGTCGTGGGGTACGCGTTCCGGGACGTCATCGCGCGGGCCGGGCGGTGGGCGCCGGTGGCGGCGGGGGCGCTGTTCGGGGCGTCGGCGTGGATATGGCCCGCGTTCGACCAGATGCGGTTCGGGCAGGTCGGGTTCATCCTGATGGCGCTGTGCGTGGCCGACTGCGCGGCGCGCACGGCGTACTGGCCGCGCGGGATGCTCGTCGGCCTGGCCGTGGCGATCAAGCTGGTGCCGGGCGTCTTCCTCATCTACTTCTGGGTGACCGGACGACGGGACGCCGCGGGCAACGCCGTGCTCACCGCCGCCGTCGCGTCGCTGGGCGCGTTCGCGCTGCTCCCGTCCGACTCGGCCGACTACTGGTTCGGCGCGCTGCTCCAGGGCGGCGACCGGACGGGCGCGATCGACGGCACCACGAACCAGGCCGTCAACGGCGTCCTGGCCCGGATTCTGGCGGAAGGCCCGGTGCGGTCGCTGCTGTTCCTGGTCCTGGTGCTGGCCGTGGCGTACGCGGGGTTCCGGCTGGCCCGCCGCGCCACCGTCACCGCCGACGCGCTCGCGCGGGACGTCCCGCACCGCACGCCCGGCGGCACCGACCTGATGCGCGCCGCCGACGCGGGCCCCGGCCCGTACAGCCTGCTGCTCGCGGGCGTGGCGATCACCGGGCTGCTGTCGGTGCTGCTGTCGCCGGTCGGGTGGATGCACCACCTGGTGTGGATCATCATCGTGCTGGGGGCGCTGCTGGGCGACGGACGCGACCCGCGCCGCGTCCTGCTGGCGGCCGGGGTGTGGCTGTACTACCTGTTCCCGCTGCCGTGGCGGGGCGCCGCGCTGTCCCGGGGCGAGAACCCCCTGCTCGTCCGCGTCATCGGACGTATCGGGCAGAACGCGTTCGGGCTCGGCGCGCTGCTCCTGCTTTTCGTGCTGGGTTTCTGGCTGGTGAACCGGATACGAGCAGGTCAAGATCGGAAAGATCGCGCCCACGACCGAACCCGGGTCGGTACGCTCAGCCCGTGATGCTCGCCGTAGTCATCGGTCTCGCCGGTCTGGCCGCCGGAGTCGCCGGGCTCTCCCTCGCGGTCGCCACGCGCGCCCGCGTCGACCGGATCGCCGCCGAGTGCGCCGCGGCGCTGCGCCGCCAGGCCCAGGTCGCCTCGGGCACCGTGGACGAGAAGGCGCTGCGCGACGTGGCGATCGTCCACTACGACGCGCTGCGCGAGATGTCCGGGCACCGCTCGTTCTCCCTCGCGATGATCGACGCGACGGGCGACGGCGTCATCATCAGCTCGATCATCGGCCGCACCGAGACGCGCACCTACGCCAAGGCGGTGCGCGGCGGGCACGCCGTCGAGTCGCTGTCGCCGGAGGAGACGCAGGCGCTGCGCGCCGCCCGTCTCGGCAAGGGCCCGGTCGTGACCATGGCCGACCCCCTCCCCGACTTCGGACCGAGCCACGCCTGAGCCGGTTAAACTCGTCTCACCGGTCCCACACGCTCCTCGCGGAGCGGGAGAGTCGAGTTCCACCGATGACGATCACTCCGCAGCGCTACGCCTACCTCGGCCCGCAGGGCACGTTCACCGAGGCGGCGCTGCGGTCGTTCCCGGGGGCGGCCGGTGCCGAGCACGTGCCGCTGGCCACCGTCCCGGCCGTGCTGGACGCGCTGCGCCGCGGCGAGGTCGAGGGCGCGTTCGTCGCGCTGGAGAACTCGGTCGAGGGGTCGGTGCCGACCACGCTGGACGAGCTGGCCACCGGTGAGCCGTTGCAGATCATCGGTGAGGTGAACCTGCCGGTGTCGTTCGCGCTGCTGGTGCGGCCGGGCACGGCGCTCGCGGACGTCAAGACGGTCGCGTCGCACCCGATCGCGCAGCCGCAGTGCCGCCGCTGGCTGGCCGAGCACGTGCCGGACGCCGAGTGGCGCGCGGCCACGTCCAACGCCGAGGCCGCGCAGCACGTCGCGGACGGCCACTACGACGCGGCGCTGGCGGGCTCGTTCGCCGCCGCCCGCTACGGCCTGGACGTGCTCGCGGAGAACATCCACGACGTGTCCGACGCCGTCACCCGCTTCATCGCGCTGCGCCGCCCGGGCACGCCGCCGCCCGCGACCGGCGCCGACCGCACCACCGTCGTCGCGTTCATCGGGGAGGACCACCCGGGCGCGCTGCTGGAGATCCTCACCGAGTTCTCGGTGCGCGGCATCAACCTGACGCTGATCCAGTCCCGCCCGACGGGCGCGGGCCTCGGCTCGTACCTGTTCTGGGTGGAGCTGGAGGGCCACGTGGACGACGCCCGCGTCGGTGAGGCCCTGATGGGGCTGCGCCGCATCTGCGCCGACGTCCGCTTCATCGGCTCCTATCCGCGCGCCGACGCCGTCCGCCCCGACATCCGCCGGGGCACGTCCGACGCCGACTTCACCGGCGCCGCGTCCTGGCTGGAATCCCTCCGCAGCGGCCTGCGCGACACCTGACCTGCCACTGAGGGCCAGACGCGAGTAAACCTCGCGTTCCCGGCAGGCGTCTTCTGATCATGGGAGGCGCGCCGTGCCCGCCGCGCGTGCGCATCCGCCCATCCCCCCGGCAAGGAGACGCACGTGCGTAGAACCGTCCTGTCCCTCGGCACGGCCGCCCTCGTGGCCGCGCCCCTCTGGTCCGCGCCCGCTGCCTCGGCCGCACCGGCCGACAAGGCGCCCGCGTCGTTCACCGACGTGAAGGCGCCCAGCCCCGTCGCCGCGTACGTCGACGGCGTCGACCTGACGGCGCGGCTGGTCGAACTCGGTGCCGACGGTACGCCGCAGCCCGTCACCGACCGGCCCGCGGTCGTCCTCCAGTCCTCGACGGACAAGGTCACCTGGACGGCGCGGGCCGACGCGCTCGTCACCGCCGACGGCTTCGTCCGCGGCTGGCGGCTGGCCGAACACGACGCCTACTGGCGCCTGTCCTACGCGGGGGACGCCGACACGTCCGCCGCCGTCAGCGCGCCGGTGTTCGTGGACGTCCGCATCGGCACGCGCTTCCACAACGTCGACATCGGCCCCGAACCGGTCGCGCCGGGCGGAACGCTGAACCTCCGGGGCAGTCTGCGGCGCACTTTGGCGGACGGTGAGGTTCCGGCCAAGAAGGGCGCGAAGCTGACCGTCCAGTTCCAGGCCGAGGGCTCCACGACCTGGCAGAACGTCCGGACCACGACGACCGACGGCAACGGCCGCTTCGCCACCACGGCGACGGCCACCCGCGCCGGCGGCTGGCGCCTGGTGTACCCGGGCAGCGAGACGCACCTGCTGAGCGTCAGCGGCGACGACCGCGTCGCCGTCGGCGTCCCGACGCGGTTCGGCGCGTTCAACGCCGCGCCGGAGCCGGTCGCCAAGGGCCGTCCGATCAAGGTCGCCGGACGGCTGGACCGCCGGCCCGCCGGGACGTGGCTGCCCGCCAAGGCCGGCGCGGTGATCCAGGTCCAGTTCAAGGCGGACGGCGCGTCCGGCTGGACGACGCTCGGCACCACGAAGACGACGTCCGGGGGCACGTTCGCCGTGGCGTTCCCCGCGTCCCGCGACGGCCACTGGCGCGCGCTCTACGCGGGCAGCACGACGCACTTCGACACCGGCTCCCCGGCCGACCACGTGGACGTCCGCTGACCTGCAAAAATGTCAGTACCTGACAGTAACTCAACCGTGATCGTTTTCTGACGGACCACCGTCAACCAGGCCATCCACCGGGACGTCTTCTGATCACCTGGGAACACCGGCGCGCGGGCCTCCCCGCCCGCGCGCCGCACCCCCGCCCCCTCCAGCAGCCCCACCGATCACGTGGATGTCCGATGACCCGCAAGTTCGTGCTCTCCTTCGCCGCGAGCGCCGCTCTCGCCGCGCCCCTCGCTCTCGGCCCGCCCGCGCACGCGGACACCCCGGCCGTCACGCTCACCGACGTCCAGATCACTCCCACGACCGTGAGCATGGACGCGCCCGACCTCACCTACCGAGGCCGTGTCGTCGACGCCGACGGCGCACCGGTGGCGAACCAGCGTCTCTGCGGCCGGACCCCCGACGGGATCTGTAGCGGCGTCGTCGTCAGTGGCGCGGACGGCCGGTTCGACTTCACCAAGCGGCTGTTCTCCAACTACCGGACCGTGTCGATGCGCGACGGCGACGCGGCCGTCGCCCTTCTCAACTCCCCGCTGGCACCGGTCGGCACCACCCGCATCACGGTGACCCGGCAGGACACGCGCGTGACGATCGCGCCACCCGTTACGACGCCGGTCGGCCGCGCGGGCACAGTCACCGGCCGCCTCGAACGCCACGCCACCGATGGCCGCTGGGTCGGCATCGCGCGTGAGCGTGTCGCCCTGCGCGCCTACGACCGGCGTGCGGGACGCACCGTCGAGCTCGGCGACGCCATCACCGAGGCCGACGGCGGTTACGCCGCCGAGATCACCGTCCCGGCGGCGACGAGCTGGACGGCGCAGTTCTACGGCATCGTGTGGACCGACGGCACCGGCATCGCCCAGCCCTACCGGCACTCCAACGCCACCGTCTGGCCCCAGGCCACCCAGTACGACACAACGCTGACCGGTTTCACGCTGTCGCCGAAGCCCGCCGGCGCCGGAGGACCCCTCCGCGCCTCCGTCCAGCTCCGCCGTGCCGACGGCACGCCCGCCCCGCAGGCGTACGTCGGTGTGTCGTACTCCGCCGACAACCGGACGTGGCGCAGGGTCGGCGCCGACCTGACCGACGCGCGGGGCCGCATCGACCTCACCCTCTCCGCCGACAAGTCCGGCTACTGGCGGGCGGAGTTCGACGGCGACGAGAGCCACCGCGCCACGTCCCCGACCGCGCCGCAGTACGTCCAGGTCAAGACCCGCACCGCGTTCGCGTCCTTCAACGCCGCCCCCGAGCCGGTCCGCAAGGGTGCGACGCTCACCGTGTCGGGCCGGCTCAACCGGCACCAGGGCGCCTGGTACCCGGCCGGACGCGGCGCAAAGGTCACCATCGCGTTCCGTCCGGACGGCTCCACCGCCTGGACGACCGTCGGCACCACCACGACCGCCGACCGCGGCTCGTTCCGCAAGTCGTTCAAGGCGTCCCGCTCCGGCACCTGGCGCGCTTCGTACGCGGGCAGCACCACCTACCTCGGCGCCACCAGTGGCGGCGACCACGTTCAGGTCGGCACGAAAACGGCCTTCACATCGTTCAACGCCTCCCCCGAACCGGTCCGCAAGGGCGGTCGGCTCACGGCCGCCGGTCGCCTGACACGCCACCTCGGCAGTTGGCAGCCCGCCTCCGGCGCCACGGTCCGCATCCAGTTCAAGCCCGCGGGCTCGTCCACCTGGACGACCCTCGGCACCGCCAAGACCGGCAAGAAGGGCACCTTCGCCCGGTCGTTCACCGCCACCAAGGACGGCACCTGGCGCGCCGTCTACGCGGGCTCGACCACCTACCTCCCCTCAACCGGCAAGACCGACTACGTGGACGTCCGATGAACCGTGGATTCCTGCTCCCCCTCCTAGCGGGCGCGCTGCTGACCGTGCCGCTCGCCGTACCCGCGAACGCGGCCGCCCCGGCCTGGGTGCGTGCCGAGCTGACCGAGCTCGCGCCGTCGGCGTTCTCGGACGTGCGGGCGACGCCCGTGCCCGCCCACCGGTGGGAGCCGTTCGCCGTCTCCGCGCGGTTGACCCGCACCGTCGACGGGAAGGCCGTCCCCGTTCAGGATGGGCACGCCGACCTTCAGTACTTCGACCTCGACGGGGGCGCCTGGACGACGGTGTGCGTGGCCGAGGTCCGCGACGGCGCGGTGCGTTGTGAACGGACGGCCGACCGTCCCGGATACTGGCGCTACCGGTACGCGGGGACATGGGAGACGGCTCCGGCGGTGAGCACGCCCCAGTTCGTGGACGTCCGCGTGCGCACGTCCTTCGCCGGCACGACGTCGCCGGCGCAGCTTCGGCGCGGCGAACGCGCGACGTTCACCGGGCACCTGTACCGCATGACCGAGAAGCAGATGGCGGAACCGGCCGGTAAGGGCGCCAAGATCGTCCTGGAGTTCCAGCCGACGGGCTCGACCGCGTGGACGGCCGTCGCCACCACGACCACCACGGCCGACCGGGGCCGGTACAGCGTGACGACCACCGCGCAGCGCACCGGCCTGTGGCGGACGCGCTACGCGGGCAGCACCACCTATCTCGGCGCCTCCAGCCGCGCGCACGCGGTGAAGGTCGGCAGCCGCACCGGGTTCACGTCGGCGTTCAACGCGGCGCCGGAGCCGGTGCGGAAGGGACGTCCGATCACGGTGAGCGGGCGGCTGCTGCGCGGCACCGAGGAGGGCTGGGCGTCGGCGTCGGGCGCGGCGGTGCAGATCCAGTTCCGGGCGGCGGGTTCGTCCGTGTGGACGACGCTCGGGTCCGTCAAGACCGCGAAGAAGGGGACGTTCTCGCGGTCGTTCACCGCCGTAAAGGACGGTGCGTGGCGGGCGGTGTACGCGGGGAGTGTCACGTACTTCGCGTCCAGCAGTAAGGCGGACTACGTGGACGTGCGCTGAGCCGACATCCCGGTCGGGTCGGGAGTGTTCGTCCGGCCGTGTGTTTCTCTCCGCGCCGGGGAGGGCAGCGGCACAGGTGAGGCTCCCGACCGCGACCGAGGTGTCACGATGCGCCACCGCACGATCGAGATCGACGGCATTCCCACCTTCTACCGGGAGGCAGGGCCGCAGCACGCGCCCGTGGTGCTGCTGCCGCACGGTTATCCGTCGTCGTCGTTCCAGTTCCGGCACTACATGCCCGCGCTGGCCGACCGGTGGCGGCTCATCGCGCCCGACTTCCCCGGTTTCGGGTACAGCGGGACGCCCGATCCTTCGGAGTTCTCCTATTCGTTCGACGGGTACGCCGACTTCCTCGACCGGTTCGTCATCAAGCTCGGCCTGTCCCGCTACGTGATCTACCTGCACGACTACGGGTCGCAGATCGGGCTGCGGCTGGCGATGGGGGCGCCCGAGCGGGTCGCCGGGCTCATCATCCAGAACGGCGACATCTACGAGGACCGGCTCGGCCCCAAGTACGCGCCGCTCCGCGCCCACTGGGACGACCCCACGCCGGAGAGCCGCGCCGAGCTGGCCGCGAACGTCAGCGAGGAGGGGTTCCGGGAGGAGTTCGTCGGCGAAATCGCCGACCGGCTCGTCGAACGCGTCAGCCCCGACCTGTGGCGCCTGTCCTGGACGCTCATGGACGACCCGGTCCGCCGCGAGGCGATGGTCGGGCTGATGGAGGGCCTGCGCGACAACCTGGCGTGGTTCCCGCACGCGCAGGCGTACCTGCGCGAGCACCGCCCCCCGGCGCTCATCGCCTGGGGCCCCCAGGACGGCTACATGCCCGAGGACTCCGCCCGCGCCTACCTCCGCGACCTCCCCGACGCCGACCTCCACTTCCTCGACGGCGGCCACTGGGCGCTGGAGACGAACCTCCCGGAGATGGTCCGCCTCTCCCGCGCCTTCCTCGCCCGCGTCCACCGCTGACCCCGGCGCCAGGTGACGGGATAGCGGTGGCCGGGGACGACGCGTCCCAGCACATACCCAGCGGCGACCACGACGACGGCGGCGGCCAGCACCGGCACCAGCGCCGTGCGCACCGCCTCGCCCGCGTGCGTCGGTGCGAGGGGACGCGGGGGTGCGCCGGTCACCGGGGCAGAGCGCGCAGGAAGGCGCGGATCAGGTCGGCGCTCTCGGCCGCGTGCGTGACGAACGGGAAGTGCCCGGCGTCCAGGAGATGCACCTGCGCGTCGGGGACGTCGCGCGCGAACGCCTCCGCTCCGGCGGCGGCGAAGATGTTGTCGTTCGCGCCCCAGACCGCCAGGACCGGGGGCCGGTGCGTGCGCAGGTACTCCTGCCAGACCGGGTAGAGCGGCGGGTTGGTGCGGTAGTCGAGCAGCAGCGCGAGCTGGACGCCGGCGTTGCCCGGCCGGGTCAGCAGCGCGTGGTCGTGCAGCTCGTAGGACGGGTCGACGCGCTCGACGTCCGGGACGCCGTGCGTGTACTGCCAGTGGACGGCGTCGCGGTCGATCACGGTGCCGAGCGCGGCGGTGTTCGCCGGTGACGGGTCGGCCCAGTAGGTGCGGATCGGCTCCCAGAAGGGGGTCAGGCCCTCCTCGTAGGCGTTGCCGTTCTGGCTGACGATGCCGGTGACGCGCTCGGGGTGGCGCAGCGCGAGCCGGAACCCGACGGGCGCGCCGTAGTCGTGCACGTGGAGGGCGTAGCGGGTGACGCCGAGCCGTTCGAGGAGGGCGTCCACGACGTCGGTGAGGTGGTCGAACGTGTAGTCCCAGGCGTCGGCGGCGGGGGCGTCGGTGTGGCCGAAGCCGGGGAGGTCGGGGGCGATGAGGTGGACGTCGTCCCGGAGTGCGCCGATCAGCGGGCCGTAGACGACGGACGACGTCGGGAACCCGTGCAGCAGGACGAGCGTGGGGGCGGCGGGGCTGGTTCGACCAGGGCCGCCGCCACGACCTCTTCGACGAGTCGGACGGCCTCGCGTCCTGGCTGGCCGAGCACGGCTTCGCCGACGTCCCCGGCGCGCTGCCCCCTCTGCTCGCCGCCCGCGACGCCATCCGGGCGGCCCTCGAACGCGGACAGGACGCCGCCCTCGACGACGTCCTGTCCCACGGCTCACGCCGTCCCGTCCTCCGCGCCGGAACCCCCGCGCAGACGCTCCTGCTCGACGCCCCGCACTGGGAGGCCGCCTGGACCGCCGCCGCCGACCTCGTCCACCTGCACACCGCCCGGCCCGAGCGCATCCGCGCCTGCGCGCACCCCGACTGCATCCTGTGGTCCTCGACACGACGAAGAACGGCAGCCGCCGCTGGTGCTCGATGGACATCTGCGGCAACCGCACCAAGACGGCCCGGTTCACCCGAACGCATCGCCCCTGACGAAGCCCGGTTTCAGACCCCCCGGTCCGGTGCGCTCATGTCGCCCGTGCCGGGCACGCCGTCGGCGCGCGCGTAGCGCAGGTGGACGGTGCCGCGCGGCCCGGCCGCCGGAGGTTCGAGCAGCGTCAGGTTCGTCGGGACCTCGCCGCCGTCGAACAGCCTCTTGCCGACGCCGAGGACGATCGGATGCACCCACAGGTCGAGCCGGTCGAACAGGTGCTCGCGCAGCAGCGTCTGCACCAGGTTCAGGCTGCCGACGACCTTCACCTTCGCGTGCCGGTCGCGGACCTCGCGCACGGCGGCGGGCAGGTCGGGGCCGAGCAGCGTCGCGCCCGCCCAGCCGAGTTCGGGCCCGCCCCGCGACGCCACGTACTTCGGGACGCGGTTGAACAGCGCGGCGAACGCGTTGTCGGGGCCGTCGTGGTGGGGCCAGTAGGCGGCGAAGATGTCGTACGTGCGGCGGCCGAGCAGCAGCGCGTCGGTGCCCTCGTAGGCGGCGGCGACCTGGGCCTCGGAGACCTCGTCCAGCAGCGGCGCCTGCCAGCCGCCGAACGGGAAGCCGTCCGGGTCCTCCTCGGGGCCGCCGGGCGCCTGCCCGACCAGGTCGAGGGTCGTGAACAACTCGATGTGGATCTCGCCCATGCTCGCTCCCGGGTGCGTCTCGGTCATGTCGCGGGCCCGCCTCCGCTAGAACGGATCGGCGGGGTACTCGAAGCTCCCACACCCGCCGCCCCGGCGCCGCCCGCACCAGCTCGACGACCCGCCCGACCAACCCGGACCCATGCCCGACGACGCTAGCGAACACCCTGACATCGGGCCGGGAGTGTCGGGTGACCCGGAGATTGCCCGGACGTCCGGAATGTGATCGGGTGGCCCGGTGGGAGTGGATGACTTCTTCAGTTACGGTCCCGGCGTTCCGTTCACCGCGCACGACGTCTTCACCGACCGGGACGAACCGCTCGCCCGCCTGCACCAGCGCTGCGTCGCGCACGCGACCCGGCCCGACCCCGACCCCGACCTGCTGGACTTCCAGCGCCCGGCGACCAACCTCGTGACGGTGCTCGGCGAGGGCGGCATCGGCAAGTCGACCCTCGCCCGCCGCGTCGCCGCGCTCGCCACCGACGGCACCTGGGCGGACCTCCCCGACCGCCGCGCCGCCGCCGTCCTCGACCTCGCGGACCCGGCCAGCGCCGGCTTCGAGACGCTGCTGCTCCGGCTGCGGACGGCGCTCGCGCCGCTCGCGCGGAGCTGGCCCGCCTTCGACCTCGCGCTCGCCGCCTACTGGGCGCGCAAGCATCCCGGCGAGTCCCTGGCCGACCATCTGCGCGAGCACGGCAGCGCCGAGGGACGCCGCGTCGCCGACCAGGTCACCGGCGTGGTCGACCAGTTCGCGGGCGGGTTCGGCGTCGCGACCCTGGCGATCGCCGCCGCCCGTCACGTCGGCCGCACCGCCGCGCAGAAGGCTCGCCTGCGCAGGCTCCGCGCCGAGCTGCCCGCCCTCGACCCGATCCTCGCCGAGGACGACCCCGACCTCATGATCGGCTACATGCCGGTGCTGCTGGCCGCCGACCTCGAACGCGCCCGCGCCCGTGCGCCCCGCCTGGCGCTGTGCGTCCTGGACACGGTGGAGACCGTGCAGCGGTCGTCGTCCGAGCGCGGCGGCCCGGAAGACCTCATCGCCCGGCTCGTCTACCTGATGCCGAACGTCCTGTTCCTCGCGGCGGGCCGGTCCCCGCTCGGCTGGCACGACCCGGTGCGCTCGGTCGGCCTCACCTACGGCGGCGCGCACCGCTGGCCGGGCCTCACCGGTCCGGACCAGTGGACGCTCCCCGGCTTCGACCCCGCCGCCGCCGACGCCTACCTCCGCGCCCGCGTCACGATCGACGACCGCCCGGCCATCTCCACGGCCACCCGCGAACGCATCGTCACCGGCTCGGGCGGCTCGCCGCTCTACCTCGACCTGTCCGCCGAGCTGTGCCAGCGGCACCTCGCGCGAGGCACCGCGCCCCCGGCCTCGGCGTTCGGCCGGGGCTTCCCCGAACTGGTGCTGCGCACGCTCCGCGACCTCACCGCCGAGGACCGCGACCTGCTGCGCGCCGCCTCGCTCGTCGAGGCGTTCGACGCGGGCCTGCTGCACGCCGTCGTCCCGTCCGTGCGGCGGCGCCGGATCGAGACGTTCACGGCCCGCGCGTTCGTCCGCCACGACCCGTCGGTCTGGCCGCCCTACCGGCTGCACGAGACGCTGCGGGAGAGCGTCCGCGCGTCCGACGCCCACCTGGAGGACGGCTGGACGCCCGCTGAACGCCGCGAGCACCTCACGGCCGCCTTCGCGTATCTCGCGGAGGCGGGGCTGGCCGTCTGGGACGAGCGGACCGACCATCCCGTCCCGCAGGACGTCCGCAGCCGCCGGAGCGTCGCGGCGTTCCTCATCGTCCTGCGCGCGGCGGCGGAGATCGGCGCGGCGCCGCCCGTCCTGGCGGACCTGGCGTTCACGCTGAGCGTGCTCGGCCACCGGCAGGTCCTCGCCGGGCTCCCGGCCTACCCGGACGTGCCCGAACTTGACCGGCTGACGGCGTTCGCCCGGCTCGCCGCCCGGGGCGACCTGAACGCCGAGGACCGCTACCGGACGATGCGCGGCCTCGTCCCCGGCGAGCCGGACGGGCCGTTCGCCGACTACCTCAACTACGAGCTCGGCACGGCGGCGCACCTCGCGGGCCTGCTCGACACCGCGATCGCGCACCTGTCGGTGATCCCGCCGGACGGGTCGCTGATCGGCGCGTCGGCGCTGTTCGGGCTCGCGGACAACGCCCTGCGGCGCAGCGACCTGCGGGCGGTGGCCGAGCTGATGGACAAGGCGTCGGGCGCCAGCCTGGACCGCGTCCGCGTCGCCGACATGCTCGGCCACACCCACCTGCACGCCGCCCGGTTCGCCCGCGCGGCGCGGTTCTTCGAGACGGCCCTGGACGAAGCGCGCGCCGCGAACGCCCCGGTCTGGGAGGCGCGGGCGCTGCGGCATCTGGCGCTGGCGCTGATGTGGTGCGATCCGGACCGCGCGCTGGGCCTCGTCCCGCACGCGCGGGAGCTGAGCGCGGGCGTCGGCGAACTGATCGGCGTGGCGCAGTGCGACCTGGCGGCGTCGGTCGCGCACGCGCTGCTCGGGGACGCCGGACGGGCGGCGGAACTCCTCGCGGACGCCGTGACGCGCTTCGCCGACCTCGCCACGCCCGGCGAGCTGCTGCCGGTCGAGGCGCTTCAGGTGCTCCAGCACGTCCTGGCGGGGCAGGCGGACCAGGCGGCGGTGCTCGCGCGGAGGCTGGCGGACGCGGAACGGGACGGCACACCCGCCTGCCCGCCCGTCTGGGTCTTCGTCACCTGCCTGTGGACGGACGTGGAGCCGCCCCCCATACCGCGCCTCACCTGGCCCGACGAAGCCGACGAGGCACGCGCCCGCTGGCGCGCGCCGCTGCGCCGGTTCTGCGGCCCGCTGGACGTCGGCGACCGCGCCGGGCACGTCCCGACCGAACGGCTCGATCCGGCCGTCCCGGCACGGGTGGCCCGGGACGCGGCGCGGAGCGAGGCGTTCGACGGCGACGCCACGTCCGGCGGGACGGCCGTCGTCGGGCGCCGCACGGTCCTGAAGGTGCAGCACCGCACGCACGAGCGGTTCGAGACGGTGCTGCGTTTCGAACGACTCCGGGACGAGGCGGGCGTGCGGGCGCCCCGGCTGCTCGACGCGGGCCGCGCCGGCGACGGAACGTGGTGGGCGGTGCTGGAACGGCTGCCCGGAGCCCCCGGGGACGCGCCGACACCGGCGCAGCAGCGCGAGATCGGCCGCCAGTTGCGCCGCTGGCACACCAGCGGGCTGGACGGCGGCCTGCGCCTCGACGACCCCGGCGCGCTCGGGGTGCTGCTCGGATCGGCGCGGCGCAACGTCCCGCTCGCCTATCCGGTCATCGCCGGCATGATCGACGCGGCGTGCCGGGGCGCGGCCGTCACGCCGATCCACGGCGATCTCGCGGTCGGGCACAATGCGCTGTTCGAGGGCGACACGCTCGCGGGCGTCCTCGACCCCGGCGCCGTCGAACACGGCCCGCCCGCCCTCGACCTCGCCTGGGCCCTGGCCGTCGACCTCCCTCGCGGCGGCCGCCGCGAACCCCTGCTCGACGGCTACGGCGCCGTCGACCGACCCCTCCTGGAAGCCCTGGTGCCGCTGATGATGCTCCGCCGCCTGATCGACGTCCCGCACACGCCGGACGGCCGCCGTCTCGCCGACCTCCTCGCCCCGGTCCGCCCCGACCTGCTCGCGCTGGTCACCGACGAGCTGGGCCTGTGATGCGCCGCGTTCTCGCCCTCGCCGTCCTGGCCGCGACGGCGCTCGGACCGGCTCCGGCCGTCGCGGCCGAGCCGGGGGCCGGGGTCGTCGTGCGGGCCGAGGCGTTGCCGAGGGCGTTGTGGGTTCCGGGGACGGGGGCCGCGCAGCGGGTGACGTACTGGTCGCGGACATCGGAGGGGAAGGCCGCGCAGTCCACCGGGGCCGTGTTCGTGCCCGCGGGGACGCCGCCCGCCGGGGGATGGCCGGTGCTGTCGTGGGCGCACGGGACGGTCGGGCTCGGGGACGCGTGCGCGCCGTCCACGGCCGGGCGGTCCGAACGGGACCGCACCTACCTGGGCACGTGGCTGCGGCAGGGGTACGCGGTCGTCGCGACCGACTACATCGGGCTCGGGACGCCCGGCGTCCACGCCTACCTGGACGGGCAGGCCGAGGCGAACGCCGTCATCGACATGGTGCGGGCCGCCCGCGCCACGACGCCCGCGCTGGCGCGCAGGTGGGCGGCGATCGGGCAGTCGCAGGGCGGCGGCGCCGCGCTGTTCACGGCTGCGAAGGCGACCCGGTACGCGCCCGAGCTGGACTACCGGGGCGCCGTCACGACCGGCCCGGCGTCCAACGTCACCGAGTTCACCGCGCTCATCGGCCCGTACGTGCCGGACATCGGGCTCGCGAACCTCACCGCGTACCTGAGTTACGTGCTGCGCGGCGTCAAGGCCGCCCGGCCCGGCTTCGACCTGGACTCCTATCTGACGCCGCTCGGCCGCCAGGTCATGGCCGACGCGGAACGCCTCTGCTACGCGGACATGGCCGCCCGGGTGAAGGGCATCGGCATCGGGCAGCTTCTGAGCCGCCCGCTGTTGACCGGCGACTACCTGAAGACGGCCCGCGAGGTGCTGGACGTCCCGCTGACCGGCTACGACCGCCCGCTGTTCATCGGCCAGGGCACCAACGACACCGACGTCCCGATCTTCCTGACCGCCAAGCTGACCTTCGACCTGTCGCTGCGCGGCCAGAAGTTCACCTACAAGACGTACCCGGGCAAGGACCACAGCGCCACCATGGCCGCGTCGCTCACCGACACGATCCCGTTCGTCCGCACCCTGCTCGGCTAGGTCGCGTATCCGGCGCGCACCGCGCACGCGTACGGGATGTACCGGTCGAGGACGTTGGCGGGCACGGCCAGCCGTGCCCGCAGCGCGGGCTCGTCGGCGCGCGCGTAGAAGCGGTTGAGGCCGTCGAACAGCGCCAGGTCGTAGCCCGCGCGCAGCAGCGCGGGCTCCCATGCCTCGTGGCTGGGCTCGGTGCTGAGCGGCACCGTCGCCTCGACGACGACCGCGCGGGGCCGCCAGAACGCCAGGTCGGCCCCGGCCAGGACGGACGCCTCCGACCCCTCCACGTCCACCTTGAGCAGATCGAACCCGGGGGCGGCGTGCCGGTCGAGGACGTCACCGAGCCGCACGACGTCGACGTCCAGCTCCTCCCGATCCCAGCCCGCCGCCACGTGCCGCGCGGCGACGTCGGCGTCCAGCGTGCTGAGCCCGTCCCCGCCGACGATCCGGTGCAGCGTCGCCCGGCCCGGCGCGGCTCCGGCGGCGGCCCGCAGCGTCACGTCGCGGGGCCGCGCGGCGCGCAGGCGGGCGCACCGGCCGGGCAGCGGCTCCAGGTTGACGCCGCGCCAGCCGAGCCGGTCCACCAGGTTCTTCGTCAGCGACCCGCGCACCGGCTCACCGGCGCCGACGTCCACGAAGAACCCGTCGCGGGTGTCCGCGAACGCCCGCATCAGCACGACGTCCTCGGCGTTCCCCGCGTAGGCGACGAGCGCGTACTCTCCGGTCCCCACACCAACTGGGACGCGCCGCCGCCCTCCCCGGTTAACGTGGCCGGATGAGCGAAGTGTTCGACGCCTATGAGCGGGAGCTGTGGGACGGGCGCGCCGACGCCTACGAGCGCGGGTTCGCCCGCGTCACCCGGCACACGATCGGGCCGCTGCTCGACGCGGCCGGCGTCGTGGCGGGGGCGCGGGTGCTGGACGTCGGGACGGGGCCCGGGTTCGTCGCCGCCGAGGCGGCCGAGCGCGGCGCGCGGGTCGCGGCCGTGGACGCCGAGCCCGGCATGGCGCGGGTCGCGGCCCGCAACGCGCCCGGCGCGGCGGTGCGCGTCGCGGTGCTGCCCGAGCTGCCGTTCCCGGACGGCGCGTTCGACGCCGTCGTCGGCAACTTCGTCATCAACCACGTCGGCGACCCGGTGCGCGCGCTGCGCGAGCTGCGCCGCGTCCTGGCCCCGTCCGGCACGCTCGCGCT
Organism: Actinomadura flavalba DSM 45200; assembly: GCF_000374305.1. Taxonomy (GTDB): domain Bacteria; phylum Actinomycetota; class Actinomycetes; order Streptosporangiales; family Streptosporangiaceae; genus Spirillospora; species Spirillospora flavalba. The sequence goes on from NZ_KB894093.1 coordinate 1,516,144, forward strand.
GACGTGCTGGGCGATGCCGGGCACCGGCGTCCTCGCAATGGTCCGCGACGCGCTGGACGCGGCGGGCGTCCCGTGGCCGGACGACGTGCCCGACCCGCCCTTCCTCCAGCACGGCACCCCGCCCGCGTTCCGGGCCCTGCTGGAGCAGGTGGGCTTCTCCGCCGACGTCACCGAACTCGACTGGGACCACGTCGTCGACCCGCGGGAGTGGTGGACGGACGGCGCCCTCGCCCGCGTCGGCGCCAACGGCGTCGTCGTCGGCCGCCTCGACGACGCAGCCCTCGCCCGCGTCAAGACCGAGTACGACCGGCTCGCCGCCCGGCACGCCACGGCCGACGGGAACATCGCGCTGCCCGCGCACGCGCTCCTCGCCCGTGCGACACCGCTATCCGCGCGCGTCGCGGCGGAAGGGCCGGTAACCTCGGACGCGTGATCGACCTGCGAGCCCTCCGCGACGACCCCGAAGCCCTGCGCGCCTCCCAGCGCGCCCGCGGCGACGACGAGACCCTCGTCGGCGCCCTGCTCGACCTCGACGAGCGGCGCCGCTCCGCGCTGTCGTCGTTCGAGCGGCTGCGCGCCGAGCAGAAGAGTTTCGGCAAGTCGGTGTCCCGGGCGCAGGGCGACGAGCGGCAGGAACTGCTCGCCCGCGCGAAGGAGCTGGCGCAGCAGGTCAAGGAGTCCGAGGCCGAGGCCGACCGGCTCGGCACCGAGCTGGACGCGCTGCTGCGGCGCGTCCCGAACCTCGTCGAGGACGGCACGCCGCCCGGCGGCGAGCAGGATTTCGTCGTCCTGGAGCACATCGGTGAGCCGCCCGTGTTCGACTTCGAGCCGAAGGACCATCTCGCGCTCGGTGAGAGCCTCGGCGCGATCGACATGGAGCGCGGCGCGAAGGTGTCGGGCGCCCGGTTCTACTACCTGACGGGCGTCGGCGCGCGGCTCCAGTACGCGCTGCTGAACCTCGCGATGGAACAGGCCGTCGCCGCCGGGTTCGTCCCGATGTATCCGCCGATGCTGGTGAAGCCCGAGGCGATGGAGGGCACCGGGTTCCTCGGCGCCCACGCCGCCGAGGTCTACCACCTCGAACAGGACGACCTGTACCTCGTCGGCACCTCCGAGGTGCCGCTCGCCGGGTACCACATGGGCGAGATCATCGACGCGCTGCCGCGCCGGTACGTCGCGTGGTCGTCGTGCTTCCGGCGCGAGGCGGGCTCGTACGGCAAGGACACGCGCGGCATCATCCGCGTCCACCAGTTCGACAAGGTGGAGATGTTCTCCTACTGCGACCCGGCCGACGCGCACGCCGAGCACCTGCGGCTGCTCGACTGGGAGAAGCAGATGCTCGCCAAGGTCGAGCTGCCCTACCGCGTCATCGACGTCGCCGCCGGCGACCTCGGCTCCAGCGCCGCGCGCAAGTACGACTGCGAGGCGTGGGTGCCGACGCAGAACACCTACCGCGAGGTCACCTCGACGTCGAACTGCACGGAGTTCCAGGCCCGCCGCCTGTCCGTCCGGCACAAGGACGCCGACGGCCGGTCCCGCCCCGTCGCCACCCTCAACGGCACCCTCGCCACCACCCGCTGGATGGTCGCCATCCTGGAGAACCACCAGCAGGCGGACGGCTCGGTCCGCGTACCCGAGGCCCTGCGGAAATACCTCGGCCAGGACGTGTTGGAGCCCGTCAAGCGCTGATGCACGTGCAGTTCCACGCCCACGGGTCGATGTAGTAGCTCAACGCGGCGGCTCCGGGGCTGCGGGTGGTGCGCGTCCGGGCAGGATCTAGGGTGGGGGTCCATCGACCGGAGGTGACATGACCGCCCCACCGCGCCTCATCGCGACCGATCTCGACGGCACGATCGTGCGGAGTGACGGGACGATCTCCGAGCGCACCGTGGCCGCGCTGGCGCGGGTCGAGCGGGCCGGGGCGGCGCTGGTGATGGTGACGGGCCGTCCGCCCCGGTGGATGGCGGAGATCGCCGCCGCCGTCGACCACCACGGGGTCGCGATCTGCGCGAACGGCGCGGTCCTGTACGACCTGCACACCGAGACGGTGCTGGACGCGCGGCTGATCGAGCCGGACGTCCTCGCCGAGGCGGTCGCGCGGCTGCGCGAGGCCGACCCCGAGCTGCGGTTCGCCGTCGAGTACCCGACGGGGTTCGTGTTCGAGGCGCGCTACAACCTCGGCCGCTGGGACGCCGATGCGTTCGGCGGCAGGCCCGCCGACGGCGAGGCGCTGGTCGCCCGGGGCGGCACCAAGCTGCTCGCCCTGCACCCGTCCGCGCCGCCGGAGCGGCTGGCCGAGCGGGCCGACAAGGCGGTGGGGCACCTGGTCACGGTGACGCACTCGACGAACCGGGGCCTGCTGGAGATGAGCGCGCACGGCGTCACCAAGGCCAGCGCCCTCGCTGACTTCTGCACCGCGCAGGGCATCGTCGCGGGGGAGGTCACCGCGTTCGGAGACATGCCCAACGACCTGCCCATGCTCACCTGGGCGGGCACGTCCTACGCCGTCGCGAACGCCCACCCGCTCGTGCACGCCGCCGTCACCGCCACCACCGCCCGCAACGACGACGACGGCGTCGCACAGATCCTCGAACGCCTCTACCCCTGACCTACAGGTACGGGCCGGAGTGGCCGGGGCGCTGCTGGGGGCGTTCCTCGCCCTCGGGGACGAGGCCGGGGGGCAGGGCGCGGCGCATCTGTTCGAGCTGGGCGCGGGCGGCCATCTGCTGGGCGAACAGCGTGGTCTGGATGCCGTGGAACAGGCCCTCCAGCCAGCCGACGAGCTGGGCCTGCGCGATGCGCAGCTCGGCCTCGCTCGGGATCTCGCCCTCGGCGAAGGGGAGCGAGAGGCGTTCCAGCTCCTCGATCAGCTCGGGCGCCAGGCCGTCCTCCAGCTCCTTGATGGACGACTGGTGGATCTCGCGGAGGCGGGCGCGGCTCGCCTCGTCGAGCGGGGCGGCCTTCACCTCGTCGAGCAACTGGCGGATCATGCCGCCGATGCGCATCACCTTGGCGGGCTGCTCGACCATCTCGGCGACGTTCTTCGGCTCGTCGCCGCCCTCGCTCGCCGACCCCATCGCGATGCCGTTCGGGCCGACCACGAGGACCTGCGGTTCCTGCTCGTTCTGCTGCGGCTCGTCCATCTCTTCCTCTCTCACGTGACCAGCAGGATCTTGCCGATGTGGCGGCTCTCCTCCAGCAGGCGGTGCGCCAGCGGCGCCTCCGCCATCCGGACCTGCCGGTCGATGACCGGCCGGACCGTGCCCGCCGCCAGCAGCGGCCACACGTTCTCCCGCACCGCCTCGACGATCTGCGCCTTCTCCGCGTCGGGCCGCGCCCGCAGCCCGGCCGCGTGCACGGTCGCGCGCCGGGCCAGCAGCGCGGCGAGGTCGAGTTCGCCCTTCGCGCCGCCCTGCATGCCGATGACGACGAGCCGTCCGCCGGTGGCGAGGCTGCGCACGTTGCGCGGCAGGTAGGACGCGCCGAGGTGGTCGAGGATGACGTCGAAGGGGCCGTGCTCGGCGAAGTCGTCGTCGTTGTAGTCGATGGCGACGTCGGCGCCCAGTTCGCGGCACGCCCGCGCCTTGCGCTCGCTGCCGACGGTGCACGCGACGCGGGCGCCGTGCGCGGCGGCGAGCTGGATCGCCATCGTGCCGATGCCGCTGCCGCCGCCGTGCACGAGGAACGACTCGTCCCGGCGCAACCTCGCCTGCATGAACACGTTCGACCACACGGTGCAGACGACCTCGGGCAAACCGGCCGCCGTCACCAGGTCGACGCCGTCCGGGACGGGCAGCACCTGCCCGGCGGGGACGGCGACGCGCTCGGCATAGCCGCCGCCCGCGAGCAGCGCGCACACCTCGTCGCCGAGCTGCCAGCCGGTGACCTCGTCGCCGAGTTCGGCGATGCGTCCGGACACCTCCAGGCCGGGGATCTCCGACGCTCCGGGCGGCGGCGGATAGAGCCCGCGGCGCTGCATGACGTCGGCGCGGTTGACGGCGCTCGCCGCGACCTCGACGACGACCTCGCCGGGGCCCGGCACCGGATCGGGGACGGACGTCCACGTGAGGACGTCGGCGTCGCCCGGCTCGCGGATCACGATCGCACGCATGGGGATCACGCTACCGGGCTGATCGCCGCGGCCCGCTTCCGGTGACCGCGCGCGGCTGGTTTTGCGCGCGTATGGGGTGTGCTAGACGGACGGGTATTCTGCCTTTGGGCCGAAGCTGACCTACTCCGTACACGATCGTCCAGGGGCAGTCCCGAGGGGAGAGACGGTGGCAGGAAACGATCATGACGGACGTTCGCTGGAGGAGCGGCTCGCCTCGCTCGACGCGGAGGGCGACCCCGCCGACGACTCCTCGACCCGCAAGTTCTCGCCGCCGCCGTCCCGCGAGGAGGAGAACCCCTGGCTGACGGCCCCGCCGCCGCCCGCCGCCGGCGGCCCCCCGAAGGACTTCGGCGCCCCGCCGCCTCCGCCCGAGACGCCCGGCCCGCCCCCGTACGCGCTGAACCCGCTGCCCCCGTATCCGGCGGAGAACTCCCCGTTCATGGGCGCGCCGCCGCGCGAGGGCGGCCCCGCCCCGTTCCCCGACCAGGAGAACCCGCCGCCGTTCCCCGGTGAGGCGACGCCACCCGCGAACGGCGACGCGACGGTCACCGACGCCGACGCCCCGGACGACGGACGCACCCGCGAGACGTCGGTGCCGCCGCTCCCCCCGTCCGGCGACGACGCGGACCGCCCCGACGCCCCGCAGCCCCCGTTCGGCGGCCCGCCCCACCCCGGCCCCGCCCCGTTCGAGTCCCGCCCGCCCGGCGCCCCGTTCCCCGAGCCGAACCCCTTCCAAGCACCCCCACCCGTCCCCCCGCACAACGGCGCCCCCACCCCCGGCGACCAGCCACAGCCTTTCCAGGGACCGCCGCCGGAGGGCACGCCGTTCGCGGGCGTCCCGCCACACGAAGGCGCCCCGTTCGCGGGCGGCCCGTTCACCGACGGCCCGTCCCGCGAGGGCGCGCCGTTCGCCGGTGACCGGCCGCAGCCCTTCCAGGGACCGTCGCCGGAAGGCGGCCCGTTCACCGGCGGCCCGCCGCGCGAGGGTGCGCCGTTCTCCGGTGACCGGCCGCAGCCGTTTCAAGGACCGTCGCCGGAAGGCACGCCGTTCGCGGGCGGCCCGCCGCGTGAGGGCGGCCCGTTCGCCGGTGAGCAGCCGTTCCAGGCTCCACAGGGCGCCCCGTTCACCGATGGCCCGGTCCGCGAGGGCGCGCCGTCCCCCGGTGACCAGCCGCAGCCGTTCCAAGGACCGTCGCCGGAAGGCGCACCGTTCACCGGTGGCCCGCCGCGCGAAGGTGCCCCGTTCCCCGGTGACCGGCCGCAGCCCTTCCACGGACCGCCCCCGGAGCGCGCCCCGTACCCGGGCGCTCCGCAGGAGGGCGGACCTTTCCCGGGCGACCGGCCGCAGCCGTTCCAGGGACCGCCGCCGGAGGGCGCTCCGTACCCGGGCGCTCCGCCGCGCGAGGGCGGGCCGTTCTCCGGCGACCAGCCGCGCCCGCCGCAGCCGGAGGGCCCGCCGTTCCACGGCGATCAGCCGCGTCCGTTCCAGGGACCGCCGCAGAACGCCCCCTTCCCCGGTGACCAGCCGCCGTTCCACGAAGGCCCGCCGTTCCAGGGCGGCCAGCAGCCGTCCGGCGGCGTCCCGCAGCCCGGCGAGAACCCGTTCTTCGGCGGCCAGCCCAATGACCGGCAGCCCCCCGGCGCCCCGCCGCTGGAGCAGCTTCCGCCCTACCCGCTCGGCCCGCAGGGCCAGGGCGCGCCCGCGTACGGCCCGCCGGGCGGCCCCCCGTACGCCGCCCCCTACCAGGGCGGCCCGCAGCAGGGTGTCCCGCAGTACCCGGGCCACCCCGAGCAGCAGCAGCCGCAGACGGCCGAGAGCCTCAGCTCGGAGAACCTGCTGGGCGAACGGCGCATCGCGCCGCAGTCCGGCTGGCGTCGCGCCGTCTACAAGGCCAGCGGCGGCAACATCAACCCGGGCGAGTCCACCACCGACCAGCGCCGCAAGGACCTCGTCGACCGCGCCCGGACGGCCGTCGCGGGCGGCCACCACCGCGTCGCGGTGATGTCGCTGAAGGGCGGCGTCGGCAAGACGACGACGACCACGGGCCTCGGCGCGATGCTGGGCTCATTGCGCGGCGACCGCGTCATCGCCGTCGACGCCAACCCCGACCGCGGCACCCTGTCGGACAAGGTCCGGCTGGAGACGGGCGCGACGGTCCGCGACCTGCTCAACAACCGCGACAAGATCCACCGGTACGCGGACGTCCGCGCGTTCACGTCGCAGAACGGCGCGCGGCTGGAGGTGCTCGCGTCCGACCGCGACCCGGCGGTCAGCGAGGCGTTCAGCGCCGAGGACTACTCGGCCGTCGCGGTCGTGCTGGAGCAGTACTACTCGATCTGCATCACCGACTGCGGCACCGGGCTGCTGCACTCGGCGATGGCGGGCGTCCTCGCGCTCGCGGACCAGCTCGTCCTGGTCAGCTCCCCGTCGGTGGACGGCGCCCGCTCCGCGAGCGCCACCCTCGACTGGCTGGAGGCGCACGACCACGGCCACCTGGTCCGCAACGGCGTGGTGGTGCTGTCGATGGTCCGGCACCGCACCCGCAGCCAGGTCGACCTGGACAAGCTCCAGGCGCACTTCGAGAGCCGGTGCCGCGCCGTCGTCCGCATCCCGTACGACGACCACCTGGAGGAGGGCGCGGAGGTCGAGCTGGACGCGCTGGCCCCGTCGACCCGCGACGCGTACCTCCAGCTCGCGGCCGTCGTCGGTGACGGTTTCGTGCATCAGCGTCCCAGCGACTGAACGCCCTAGGCTCGCCTTCCGTGGAGAACGTGTACGTGGGGAAGGCGGGCCCGGACGCCGCCGCCGACCGGGGCTGGCTGCTCGGGCACTTCAAGCCGGAGGGCGACCCGCGGCACAGCGCCGACGTCGAGATCAAGTGGGGCGTCCACCCGAAGGGGGAGCGCCGCGCGCGGTGGGCGCGCGGCGAGACGCGGACGGCGCTGCTGGTCCTGATCAGCGGGCGGTTCCGGATGGAGTTCCCGGACGGCGACGTCGTGCTCGCCGAACGCGGCGACTACGTCGTCTGGCAGCGGGGCGTCGACCACTCGTGGGAGGCCGAGGAGGAGGGGACGGTCGTGATCACCGTCCGCTGGCCGTCGGTTCCGGGGTACGCGGTGCCCCAGGAGTGACGGCCCGGCGGCCGCGCAGGACGAGCCAGAGCAGCCACGCCTGCACGAACCCGCCCGCGGTGAACGCCACGAACATCGCGTTGCCGTCGAGCGGCAGCAGCGAGACCGGGAACGCGATGGGCAGCGTGACGAGAATCAGGTAGATCCCGGCGAAGTCCGTGTCTTCGGCGAAGAGCAGCACCGCGATGGTGCCGAGGGCGACCAGGGCGACGAGCACCGCGTAGCCGCCCGCGATGATCATCGCCGGGGCGCCGAACCGGTACCGCCGGGCGATTTCACGTAGTTTGCGCATGTCTCGATCTTGGTTGGAGCCGAGGGGTCGGCGCCTGAGTACAGGTACTCAGGTGTGTTCCGGCATTGTGCCCGGTCAACCGCTGTACTGGAAGATCGCCTCTTCTGTCGCGTGAGTGGCGGATTGGTACTGATGCCGCATCCGGTCACGCACGCGCTGTCCTCTGGTGGCCCGTTCCAGACGTCACACAGGCACCGCCCCGAGTGACGGAGGAACCATGACGAAGACGACGATGCGGGGACGCGCCGCCGCGCTCGTGCTGGCGGCGTGCGCCGGACTCGCCGCAGCGTGCGGCGACATCACCCCCGCCGCCGTGCCCGCCGGGGCGCCCACGGACACGCCCACGCCCACGTCGCCCGCCCCCGCGCCGACGAGCCCTTCCCCGGCGCCGACGCCGACGCCGACGCCGACGGTCGCCCGCCCCGACGCGGCGGCCCGCGCCATGTGCACCCGCACGGCCCTCGCCCTCGCCCACCACCGCGCGGGCAACCGCGCGCAGTCCCGCGCGGCGTGGGGCAAGGCGAAGGACGCGGCGACGCTGTCGTCCGTCCCGGCCGTCCGCCGCCTGGGCGCGGGCTCGTCGGCGGGCGCGGCCTGGCGCTGGTGCGGGACGCACGCGAAGGTGGCCCTCCCGAAGGTCCGCAAAGCGCCCAAGACGCACAAGCCCGCGCCCGCGCCGCGCACCCCGTCCCGCCCGAACCCGCCCGCGACGCGCACGGTGACGCCGGGTGCCTTCTGCTCGCCTCCCGGCGCGACGGGCGTCTCGAAGGTGGGCCGCCCCTACACCTGCAAAGGACCAGGCCAGCCCCGCTGGCGCCGCTGACCGTCCGTCCCGGGCGCGTCCCGCATGGACGCGTCCGGAACGGGCAGGCCACGCCGCATGGACCTACCGACCCTGCGCCAGGTCGTCCTCGACACCACCGACGCCCGCGCCCTGGCGGAGTTCTACCGCGCCCTGCTCGGCTACACCTACGTGCCGGGCGACGAACCACCCGCACCCGACGAACCAGACCCCAAGGGCGCCGACTGGCTGGTCCTCCAGGACCGATCAGGCAACCGAGCCCTGGCCTTCCAACAGGTCCCGGCCCTCCCGAAGGCCACCTGGCCGGAAGGCCCCCACCCGCAACAACTCCACCTGGACCTCCAGGTCCCGACCCGCGAGTCCCTGGACACCCAGCACACCCGAGCCCTGACCCTGGGCGCCCACCTCATACGCGACGAAGCCGACGACCCGGTGGAATCCCTCCGCATCTACGCCGACCCGTCCGGCCACCCCTTCTGCATCTTCGTAGCCCCGGACGCCTGACCCCGTCCGCAATCCGCGCACCCGCCCCAGCCTGACCCGAACGCCCGGCGCGCGCCATCGCCCCCGCCAGGGCGACCGTCGCAGCGCACCGGGCGTCCAACCTCACCGGTACTGAACGGAGGTGGTCCGCGTCTCGCCCCGGCACGTGACCGACGCGGACGACCCCGGCCCCGGCACCGTCCACGCCCCGAGCACGTACTGCGGGACCGTTCCCGGCCACGGGATGTCCGTCCGGTACCGGTAGCAGGTCATCTGCGGCCGGTAGGCCCCGTCCCCGCCCGTGCACCGCACGGTGAACGTGAACCGCTTCGTGCTCCCGTCCGGCACACTCGTCACCTCGGACGTACACCCGTCCGGCGCCGCCACCGCCGGCCCCGCCACGGCCACCGCCCCGGCCACGACACCCCCGGCCACGACCGCGAGCACGGCCCCCTTCCGCACCGACCGCCGCACCCGCTCCCCGTACACGCTCATGGGACTCCCCTTCTCCGGCACCGAACCCACCGCCCCGATGGCGACGACCCGCCCGGCACCGACGCACCCACCCTCCCCACCCACCGGTCCCAGCCACAGGTGACCACCGTCCCCTCCCACAAAACGACGCCCGCGCGCCCGCCTTGCGAAGAACCGCAGGTCACCCACGTCCCCCCGCCCCAGGACACCAAGCCGGAATCACCCCGGCCGCCGCGCGCCAGACCACACCTCACGCCCCCGCAACACGCGCCACAACAACCACGCCTGAATCAGCCCGGCCCCAGCAAGAGGCGTCAGCGACAGGAACTTCGGCCACAACGTCACCAACGGCACGAACGACAACGGCGCCGTCACCACAACAAGCCCGAACGCCGACAACCCAGTCTCATCACTCCGATACACCCACTCGGTCCAAGCCCAGACCCCAACGACCACAAGGGCATAAACCCCCGCGACCCCCAAGGCGAGACTCCCGAACCGATAACGCGTCGCCACTCGTGGTTTCCACATGCGCCGATCGTCGCGCCCACCACCACCGCCGTCCTGAGTACGCATACTCAACCTGGAGCGCCGCCATCCCGTGGGACGGCCGCTTCAGATCACGTGGGCAGCAGGCGGGAGTCGTAGCCCGCGGCGAGCAGGCGGTGGTAGGCGGCTTCGACGTCGGCAGGAACGTGTTGGGCGACGGCGTAGCCGCGGGCGGGGTACTCGATGACGCGTTGGAGGTCACCGACGACCATGTCGATGACGAGCCGGTCGTCACCGATGGACTTGAGATAGTCGTCGAACGTCAGCGGCTCACTCGCACAGAGCACCTCGACCTCGGGCCAGAGCTTGCGCGCCGTGGCGTACGAACGTCGCTCCATGTACGGCTTGGAGACCAGCAGAACCGAGTCGACGGCAACACCGGCGTGGGCGAGCATGGTCCGGGAACGCTCGATGTTCTGCCCGGTGTTGGCAGCCGTGGGCTCGACGAGGATCGCCGACTCGGGAACCCCGAGCTCAACCGCGTGCTCGGCGAAGTGCACAGCCTCCCCGCGCGGAAACCGCTCGACGGTCGTCCGGCTGTTGGCCCCGGTGAACACGAGGACCGGAAACATCCCCGCGTGATAAAGCCGAGCGGCAGCAGCCGCAACCCCCAGATCGTGGCTACCCAGCCCGATCCCCACCGAAGCGGGCCGCACGACATGCCCCATCAGGTGGTACTCCCAGATGACCACGGCATCGGACCGGTGCTCCTCAGTGACACCAGAACGTCCGCTCACGGCTTCTCCACCACTCGCGGCACAGCGCGGGTAAGCTGTGGGATTCGATCCAACGGGACCGGGGTCACCCCCAACGGTTTCAAGACCGCTGCCCTCCACACACTCGAACCCCCTGACCTGCGCGGCATCGTTCGTCCGGCTCCGTCGCACCACGCTCCATCACACGCAGATCCTGCACACCTCGCCTAGCCAAGGGTTCAAGGGCTGGCCTACGCCTGGTTCGATCTCGTAGAACCGGCTTACTCACCTGCCGCCGCCCTCGATACTAGAAGCCATACTCGGCGGCGTCCCACCTGAGACGACGCGACTTACTGAACGAAAGCACGCCCCGCACTCTGTGCCCGATATGGGCGATGTGGAAAATTTCGTTTGGGCAGCCGGACGGGGATGTGCTGTTGTATCCTACAATTCAGGAGGTGGTCTCATGACCGTGCGGAAGACAAAGAAGAAGACCGTTGCATTCTATGAGATCGTCGATGTGGACGGTCACCGCCTCCCCGGCGCATTGCCGTGGGATGAAGTAATCGGCGACCTAACGACACAATCCGTGGGGCGGCGCAGGCACAATATTTTTTCGATACCACATTGGGGGAAGTCCTACACATATGCACAGCAGAACCATTTCATTCTTGCCAAATATCGCGAAGAAGGCGTGTCGTCTCTCGACGTTACTACTGATGAAGTGATTGATGGCGAAAATGACGTCAAGCGGCCATGGGTAGAAGTTTCCATATCTTCTTTTATTCGTGGCACGAATATTTTCGGCTACGTTCTTGGTTCTCAGGCTGCGCCGCGACCCTCGTCTATGGTGGCATGGATCAATGAGCACGCTATCTTCGATGCAGAATTGAATGTCCGCCCGGTCGTCAGCCAGAACGTTATGGCGCGTTTGAATGGCGCGGACGAGGCGGCGCTTTTGCGCGTGCATCTGACTCGTGATCAAGCTTGGGCAACTCGAAATAGTGACGGTTTGTACAGTGCAGCCCAATCACTATCGGAATCTTTTGGGGACGTAGAACTAGAGCTGGTCGTGAGAGTAGCTGGGAAGCTCAAGCGTTCACAAAGTGAGGAGCGACGAAGCATCCTCGACAGCGCTCGCAGGTTTTCCAATTCAGATGTTAAGAATGCTCTAGTAGAATTGATTAATTATGATCCTTCGGGAAGGCCGGAGCGCAACAAGATCAACCTGCTTGAAGATCGTCTAGCCAAAAAAATGGATGTCTCAGTTACGGATGATGAAGGCAATCCAATTCGTTTGCAGTCGGCGGTGAATGCGATCATGCAGGCTTCATCTGATTTGCGTCAAGAGCTCCTGGAGCTATGACTGTCGTACCCAGCCTCTAGACTGGTGGCACCTAGGCGGGGAGGTGGGCAGTTGTCCAGGCGTCGCAGCGGGATACGAAGCGTTCTACAGTATCCGAGAACGAGGGTGGGGAACCTTTGGTCGGATCACCCTTCCGTTGATTTTGGGCTATCTATCATAGTGATCTCGATACATTTTGCCGCAGTGCAGATTACGGGCAGATGGAATTTTCTTACATGGCCTTCAAGTGAGGGAAGGGTGGCAACGTACGCAGCTGGTGCGGGTGTAATGTCACTCATCGGAGGCTTCACTGCAGCAGCAATTGCACAGTATGGTAGTTCTTCTGGTCCGGTCGTTAATGCTTTGCGTTTGTCTTTTGGGCCACGAATTCGGCGAGCATGGACCAGTATATGCACGTGGCTTCTCGGTGCAGCAATCTTGTGCATCGTCGCGATGTCGATGGATCGAAAGTCGGGAACTTTCGGATCCCAGTGGGTCTTTGAGTTCGCAATAATGATTGGCCTGAGTAAGTTCCTTCGGCTTATCTTCTTGTTTCGGCTGATCTTAGAGGCTACGGATAATCAGGCATCGAATTCTTCACGTCCGTTGCCGCAGAGGCGACCTCCTTCATAGTAAGTGCCTATATCGGTCCCGGGAAGGCGTGAAGCTTCTACGATCTCAGAGGAGTTTTTCGTAGCTAGGGCACTCAAGTGTATAAATGGGTTTATCGCCTGAATCACTGGGCTGAACGATCGCTGCAGTTCTCGGCGGGTGATCGCCTGCGGAGCGGATTGTCAGGAAAATCCCAGCCGTTTGTGCCTGGGTCAAGCCTGCCTGGTCAGCGTGGCAAGCGAGTAAAAGAATCCGCATTCGTGTGCTCGGGTGGCGCTAGTGAAAGCATCTAATGTCGGATCGTGAGTAAGCCGTCGGCAACCAGCTTTGCGAGTAAGTGGCATCACGCGGTCATCGGAGTCACCGTATGAAATCATCGCGGCGTCCGATGGTCGGAGATCTTCAAGCCAGAGCCGAAAATCACTGCGGTGCATGTACAGCCTCCTAGCGGCCTCATGAGTCCTATGAGGCCCCGGCGCGGTCGGCCACTTTGGAGTGAGCTGCGGGTTCGACGGTGCGGCACGGGCGGCAGTGCCCGGGAACCACCCCCGGCGTGCGGTGAGGGCGATCGTGCCCCGCCGTCACCGCGCGGGAAAGTTTGGTGAGCGGGGCCGAGGGCTCGGTTGCTGCCGTTGTCGTTCCGCACTGCCGTGAGCGGGCCGCCGGTCGGTGCGGATCACTTTAGGATGCGTTGTGCCCCGGCTCCAGGCGGATGCGCTACGGCGGCTGAACGTCGGCGCGCGAGAACGGCGCAGCGTCGTGGCCCTTCGCCGTGCGTGCGGCTTGAGCTGGGGAGGTGCGGGTGTGCGGAGGCTGTGGGATTCGAACCCACGGGACCGGGGTTACCGGCCCAACGGTTTTCAAGACCGTCGCACTCGTCCACTATGCGAAGCCTCCTGGGCAGGGACACGATAGCAAGGTGGGTGTGGGCCTGGGGTTTCTTTACGGGGTGGGTCTCGGGTGGGCGATCGTCAGGAGGAGGTGGGCGGGGGCGTCGGACGCGAGGGTCCAGCGGTGGCGGATCGAGGCGTCGTGGGTCAGGAGGTCGCGGGGGTGGAGGCGGTGGGTTCCGGTGCCTTCTACCTCGACGTCCACGGTGCCGGTGATGACGTAGAGGGCCAGGTCGCCCGGGGACGTGAACCACTCCCGTAGGTATTCGCCCGGCTTGACCTGGTACTCGATGATCTCCAGGGGTGTGTCGCCCCGCATCAGGAGGGCGCGGCCCAGGGCGGCGTCCGGGCGGGGGGCGACCGGGATGAGGCGGCCCTCCGCCGCCCGGGTGATGTGGACGGGCGACGTGCCGGGGGCCGGGAGGAGGGCGCCGGGCTGGACGCCCAGGGCCTCGGCCAGCCGGTACGTCGTGATCATCGACGGGGCGCTGGTGCCGTGTTCGAGCTGGCTGAGGAACGGCTGGCTGATGGACGCGCGGCGGGCGAGTTCGCGCATGGACAGGCCGGAGCGCTCGCGCAGACGGCGGATGGCGGCGCCGATACGGGCGTTCAGGGCGGCCTCGGCGGGCGTCGGCTCCACAGTTCACGCAACCTTTACAGCGGACGATTGTCACCAGCGATCGTATCGGGCAGATTGATCGCTGGCAGCTATCGACCAAGGAGACCGCCGTGCTCACCGTCCCCACCATCGACATCACCGCCTTCCGCGACCCGCGCGCGTCCGGCGCCGACCGCGAGGCCGTCGCCGCCGACGTCGACCACGCCGCAAGGACGGTCGGGTTCATGCAGGTCGTCGGGCACGGCATCGCCCCGGACGTCATCAACGCGTTCACCCGGGCGACCGGCGCGTTCTTCGCCCTCCCGCCGGAGACGAAGCACCGCTACCGCCGCCCGCCGGGCGTCAACCGGGGCTACAGCCCGCCGAAGTCGGAGACGCTCCGCAACAGCCTCGGCCTGACGGCCGCCGCCGACCTGTTCGAGGCCGTCAACGTCGGCACGCAGCACACCGACTTCCCGGGCCTCGGCCTCCCCGAGGACGACTACGCGGTGAATGAGTTCCCCGCCGAGGTGCCGGAGTTCGAGCCCGCCGTCATGGCCTACTTCGCCGAGGCGGCGCGGGTCGCGCGCGTCATGACGCGGGTGTTCGGGCGGGCCCTGGGCCTCGGGGAGGACTACTTCGCGGCGTTCACCGGCCATTCGGTCGACGTCCTGCGGATGAACAACTACCGGCTGCCGTCGGCCGACGTGGTCCTGGAGCCGGACCAGGAGGGCATGGGCGCCCACACCGACTACGGCATCGTCACCGTCCTGTGGGCCGACCCGGTGCCCGGCCTGGAGATCCACCTGGACGGTGCGTGGCACCCGGTGCTGCCGCGCACGGACGGTCTGCTCGTCAACCTCGGCGACGCCCTGGCCCGCTGGACGAACGACCAGTGGGTGTCCACGATGCACCGCGTCGCCCCGCCGCGCGTGGACGGCGAGCTGGTCCCGCGCCGCTCGGCGGCGTTCTTCCACGACGGCGACGTCGACGCCGTCATCGCGACGCTGCCCGGCTGCGTGACCGCGGATCGCCCCGCCGCCTACGCGCCGATCACGGTCGGTGAGCACCTGCGCGCCAAGCTCGCCGGGTCGCGCGGCGGACGCCTCAACGCGGGCGCCGCGCGGGAGGCGGCGCGGCTGGGCGGGACGTGACCGAAACCGCAGGCGGGGGCTTTGCTAGCGTCGAGGAGATGGGGGATTTCGGGGGATCGACGCAGGTGACGTTCCCGCAGGGCGACGTCACCGCCTGGTCGCGCGTGGTGGAGACGGTCCGTGTCGACGGCGGGCAGGGGGTCGTCACGGCCGCGTCGCCGTTCCATCCGCTCGACCCGTCCTGGCCGGACCAACCGGGCGATACGGGGCTGCTCCAGAGCGACGGCCTGGAGATGAAGATCGTGGACTGCGTGACGGGCGCGGCGGAGGCGTCCGGCGGCCCGCTGCTGATCGGGTCGGACATTCCGGCGCGGCGCGGCGATCCCGCGTGGGACTGGGTCGTCGTGCACGTGGTGGAGCGGTCGGTGCCGGTGGGCGCGGACGTCCGCCTCATGGTGGACGCCGACCGGCGGAACGCGCTGTCGGCCGGGCACACCGGCTGCCACCTGATGGCGCTGGCGTTGAACGCGGCGCTCGCCGGGCGGTGGCGCAAGGACGTCCCGGCCGACGGCCTCGGCCACCCCGACTTCGACCGCGCGGCGGTGACCCGCTCCCGCATCGTCCGCGACGGCAGCGTGGACACGTACCGCATCGGGAAGTCGCTGCGGAAGAAGGGCTTCGACGCCGACGGTCTCGCCGCCGCGCTGCCGGCCGTCGCCGGGCACATGGAAGACCGGCTCGCCGCGTGGATCGCGACGGACGCCCCCATCTCGATCGCCGCGCCCGACCCGGGCCTGGCCGCGCTCCGGCGCTGGCGCTGCGCCCTGCCCGAGGGCACCGCCGAGATCCCGTGCGGCGGCACGCACCTCACCCACCTGGGCGATCTGGGCACGCTGACGGTCGCACTGGAACTGTCCGAGGCGGGCGACGAACTCGTCGTGGAGACCCGCGCGTCCGGGACGGCTCGCCTCACGCCATAGGCGCCCGCCAGGCGGGGTCGCGGCCGAGGAGGCCGAGCAGCCGGTCCTGCGGGGACGCGTCGGCGCGCCGCCGGTACCGTTCGGCGAGCCCCTCCATGGGCGCCTCCTTCCCCTCGGGCCACAGCGTGCCCGAGGGGTCCGACATTTTCGCCGGTCAGGACGAGACGAGCGCCCGGTCGATCTCCCGGAGGAAGTCGTCCAGATCGCCCGGGTTGCGGGAGCTGATGAGCGTCCAGCCGGACGTGTCGTCGCTGACGACGGGCTTGTCCACCCAGGTCGCGCCCGAGTTGCGGATGTCGGTCTCCAGCGACGGGTACGACGTGAGCGTCTTGCCCGGCAGCGTCCCGGCCTCTACCAGCGCCCACGGCCCGTGGCAGATCGCCGCGACCGGCCGCCCGGACGAGGCGAACGACCGCACGATCTCCACGGCCTTGTCCTCCGTGCGCAGCGTGTCGGCGTTCAGCGTGCCGCCGGGCACGAGCAGCAGGTCGTAGCCGGACGGGTCGACGTCGTCGAGGGTGAGGTCGGGCGCGACCTTGCGGCCCGGGTCCTTGTCGCCGACGAGCGTCTCGATCGGGTCGGACGACACCGCCGCGACGTCCACGGTGGCGCCGTCGTCGCGGAGATGTTCGAGCGGCACCACCAGTTCGTCCTGCTCGACGCCGTAGTTCGTCACGATCGCCAGGACGCGGCGTCCGCTGAGGTCGTTGTCGGCCATGGGAACTCCTCCTTGAGTTCGGTGGTTCAGTGGCCCGCCGCGCCCCGCGCGGCGGTGCCGGGCTTGAGGTCGTACGCCTTCTGGACGAGCGGCGGGCGGGTGCGGTCGTCGTCGAGGACGCGGGTCCACGGCTCGTCGAGCTGCTCGCGCGTCGCCTGTTCCATCGCGGCGGGCAGCAGGTTGCGGTAGCCGTCGGCCTCGCCGGTCAGGACGGCGACGGTCCGCTCGAACACCGGCTCGGGGTCGAACTGCTCGTGCGGGAAGGCCAGTTCGGCGTAGTCGAACAGCCGGTCGCCGGGGTCGTCGGTCCAGGCCCGCCACGTCTCGAACATGCGGTCGTTGAACCCGGTCAGGAACGGCCCGGGGTTGATCGTCGCGACCTGGACGCCGAACTCCTTCAACTCGGCGTAGAGCGCCTCGGCGAACGCCTCGACGGCGTGCTTGGACGCCGAGTACGCGCCGGTGAACGGGTCGGTCGTCAGCCCCGCGACCGACGACATGAAGACGATCCGTCCCGATCCGCGCCGCGCCATCCGCCGCGCGAACCCCTGCGTGAGGAGGAGCGGTCCGAAGACGTTGACCTCGAACTGGCGGCGCAGCCGGTCCTCGGGCAGGTCGGCGGCGGACCCGCCCTCGGAGACGCCCGCGTTGTTGAGCAGGACGTCGACGTCCCACTCCCAGGCGCGGCGCCGGTCGGCGGCGTCGGTGACGTCGAGCTTCTCGACGCGGAGCGCGACGCCGCGCCGGTCGGCGTCGGCCTTGAGCGCGGCGATCTGGGCGACGATCTCGACGCCCGCGATGACCGGGATCTTCCGGTCCGCGAGCCGGAGTGCGATCTCCTTGCCGAAGCCGGTCCCGGCGCCGGTGATGAGCACGGTGCCCGACGTCATGCGCGTCCTCCCCGTCCGCGTGCGAGGGGCCGCCGTTCCGGCCCTCCCGCCGCCTACCCGGGAGCGCCGCCGCAAGCGGGGTCACCGGGGGTTTTTACGTCCGCATGGGGAAGGTGGGACGCGCCGCGACATGGGCGGCTTGTCCGTTACAGTCATCGCCATGTCCGAAACACCGCAGGACCCGTCAGGGACCACGCACCAGTTCCAGAACTTCGCCGCGCAGGCCACGCCCGACAAGTCGGGCCCGAACGTCGCCCTCATCGTCGGCGCCCTCGTCGTCCTGGCGATCGTCGCCGTCGCGGCCGTCGCGATCGTGATGGCCGTCTGACGTCAGCGGCCCGAGCTGGAGAAGTGCTGGTAGTCCTTGGTGCCGGACCAGGTGCCGCCCCAGCCCCAGCCGATCGAGCGGAAGGCGCGGACGACGTTGTCGCCCGCGTGGATGACGCCCGGGTCGTCGCGGTCGCGGTCGCGGAACTTGACGCAGTCGTCGTGGGCGACGCGGCCCGCGGCCGTCACGTACGGGTTCTCGCACGGGTTGATGTCGACGGCGAGGCCGTAGGCGTGCTGTGACCAGTTGCCCGAGCCCGTCGCGTTGCGGCAGTTGAACGCCGAGGTGTTGTTCGCCTCGATCGAGTCGAAGTCGTCCCCCCGGTAGACGTCGACGGGCTCCATCCGCTTGATCGGGTACCGGTCGTCGTACAGCTTGCGGAACACGCCGACGAGGTCGTCGGCGGCCGACGCGTTCACGACCAGCTTCCCGTTCGGGTGGGCCTTGTCGTCCATGCCCCAGTACGTCATCTCGATCATCCGCAGCCCCGACACCGGCACCGGGCACCCCGGCCGCCACGAGTGCGGCAGCTCGTCCCGCTCGACCCGCCGGACGCGCGAGGCGAACGCGGGCGGGGACGCGCTCGCGGTCGGGGACGCGTCCGTCGGCGAGGACGTGGGCGGCGTCGCGGTGCCGGTCGACTCGGGATCGCCGTCGCCCTGGCCGCAGGCGGTCGTGGCGGCGAGCACGAGCGTGAACGCTGCGGCGCGCAGCGGGGTGCGGGCTGGCATGCGGGCTGGCATGGCAGCAGGATGGCACGGAGAGGCCACGCCGCCGGGCGCGACCGGGGTCTACTGTGGGTTCTAGGGAAGGGCTTGCCGCGCGGTTTATCGCGGCGAGGGGTGGGATAAACGGCGAATCGGAGATCCAGAGGAGCCGGCATGGCGGAGCAGCGGAGCGACCCCACACTTCAGGACGACATCTTCGCGGTGGCGGCCACCGTGGAGACCGAGGCGCCGGGCGCCGGGCCGCGCCTGCCGCTGCGCCTGGACCATCCGCCCAAACTGCCGTCGTCCCGGCTGATGTGGCCGTTCGGCGCCGGGTTCGCCACGTTCTTCTTCGTGGACGTGGTGATGATGTGGGCGCCGCTGATGAACGCGTCCCGGCCGAGTCTGCTCCCGCAGATGATCACGTTGCTGGTGCTGGCGTTCGGCCTGGGGAGCCTGCTGGTGTTCCGCGTGGGCGGGGCGTGGCGTCCGTTCGGTGTCGGGATGATGGCGTCGTGGGTGTTCCTCAGCCTGATCTCGGTCGGCTTCCTGACCGGTTTCGGACCGCTCGTCCCCTAGGAGTCCTCGGCGCGCTTGAGGACGGCCGCGAACGCCCGCCCGACGGCGGCGAGGTCGCCGGGGTCGATGACGTCGACGAAGAACTCGCGGACGGTCTCGACGTGGTCGCGGGCGGCGCGTTCCAGCGTCGCGAAGCCCTCGGGGGTGAGGGTGCAGAAGACGCCGCGCTTGTCGCTCGGGCAGTTGTCGCGCTGGACGAGCCCCTTGGATTCCAGTCGCGCGCACGTGTGGGAGAGCCGGCTGCGGGACTGGCTGGCGTTGGCGGCGAGTTCGGCCATCCGCAGGCGGCGGCCGGGGGCCTCGGACAGCCGGACCAGGATCTCGTACTCCGACACCGACAGGCCGTGCCGGGTCTTGAGGTCGCGGTCGATGATCTCGGTGAGCCGGACGCTGCCGTCGATGTAGGCGCGCCAGTCACGCTGCTGGGTGGCGTCGAGCCAGCGCGGTTCGCTCATGGACCTCAGTATACGCGACAGATTGAAGATTCAACTAAGTCGGGTTAGTCTCTGGCTGACCACCGTACGCCGGGGAACCGGTGCGAGGGAATAGTTTAACTTTCAACCATGTTCGAGCGGGTGCACGTCCAGCACACCCGGACCGCGAGGAGATGCCATGCCCGCCGTACTGGCCGACCCGCTCACCCTGCCCCGGCTGCCGCGCCTCGCGGACGCCGCCACCGACTGGCGCCGCGTCGCCAAGGTCGTCACCGCCCAGCGGCACCTGGAGGGCGAGGGCTTCGCCGTCCGCCGCCCCTTCCCCGGCGTCGACCTCCCCATGGCCGACCCCTTCCTCCTCCTCGACCACATGGGCGCCGTCGAGTACGCGCCGGGCGAGGCCAAGGGCACGCCGTGGCACCCGCACCGCGGCTTCGAGACCGTCACCTACATCATCGACGGCGCCTTCCAGCACCGCGACACCACCGGCGGCGGCGGGCTCATCGCCGACGGCGGCACGCAGTGGATGACGGCCGCGTCCGGCATCCAGCACATCGAGCAGCCGCCGCCCGAACTCGTCGCGAAGGGAGGTCTGTTCCACGGTGTCCAGCTCTGGGTGAACCTGCCGCGCGCGCAGAAGTGGGTCGAACCGCGCTACCAGGACATCCGCGCGGCGGACGTCAAGCTGCTCGCGTCCGACGACGGGTCCTCGCTCGTCCGCGTCATCGCGGGTTCGGTCGGCGGGTTCGACGGGCCGGGCGTCACCTACACGCCGATCAACTACCTGCACGCGACCGTCGCGCCCGGCGCGCGGCTCACGCTGCCGTGGCCGCGTGAGTTCAACGCGCTCGTGTACGTCCTGTCCGGGCGCGGGACGGTCGGCCGCGAGGAGGTCGGGCTGGGCGAGGGGCAGCTCGCGGCCCTCGCCGGTTCGCACCACACCGGCGAGCAGGACGGCATCGTCGTCCGCGCCGCCGAGAGCCAGCCGGTCGCGAGCCGGAACGGGTGGGAGATCCTCGTCCTCGGCGGGCTCCCGATCCGTGAGCCGGTCGCGCGGTACGGCCCGTTCGTCATGAACACCCGCGAGGAGATCGTCCAGGCGTTCGAGGACTTCCAGGCCGGCCGCATGGGCACCGTCCCGGCCGTCGAGGTCCCGCACCGCTCCAGCGCGGACGCGCCGCTGGACTGATGACTGCCCCCGTCGGAGGCCGGACCGCTCAGCGCGGTCCGGCCTCCGTCACGTTCGACGGGGGTTGGGTGGCGGACGGGGGTGGAGTGCGCTAGCGTGATGGACGTCATCGAACAAAGGTTCGAGTGAGGCCGAGGGGGTGCGGGTGTGACGGTCGTCGGCGAGGTGGGGAGCGGATGCGGGCGGCGGAGTCCGCGCGCGACACGCCGTAGCGTTTTCTACGGAGGTCTACGCCCACAGCTATATCGCCTCATAGAGTCCGAGACCGTGGACCCCGTGCGCAATCCCTATGCCCCCGGTGCCGGGCAGCGCCCGCCCGAACTCGCCGGCCGCGACCGCGAACTCCAGCAGTTCGAGGTCGTGCTCGAACGCGTCGCCCGCGGGCGGCCCGAACGCAGCATGATCGTCACCGGGCTGCGCGGCGTCGGCAAGACCGTCCTGCTCAACACGTTCCGCTCGATGGCGATGCAGCGGCTGTGGGGCACCGGGAAGATCGAGGCCCGGCCCGACCAGTCGATCCGCCGTCCGGTGGCGTCCGCGCTGCACATGGCCGTGCGCGAGCTGGCGCCCCGGCACCGCGCGCCCGACCGCATCGAGGAGTTCCTCGGCGTCCTGAAGGCGTTCGCGCAGGCCGGCCCGGAGGACAAGTCCGGCAAGGCGCGGGTGCACCGCTGGTCGCCCGGCATCGACGTCCCCGCCGCGCGGGGCCGCGCCGACTCCGGCGACCTGGAGATCGACCTCACCGAGCTGTTCGTCGACGCGGCGTCCGTCGCCACCGACGTCGGCTCGGGCATCGCCCTGTTCGTCGACGAGATGCAGGACATCCCCGCCGACGACGTCTCGGCCCTGTGCGCCGCCTGCCACGAGCTGTCGCAGAGCGGCGGCCCGCTCATCGTCGTCGGCGCGGGGCTGCCGCACCTCCCGGCGGTGCTGTCGGCGAGCAAGTCGTACTCCGAGCGCCTCTTCCGGTACGCCCGCATCGACCGTCTCGACCGCGAATCCGCCGATCTCGCGCTGCTCGCCCCGGCCGAGCGCGAGGAGGTCACGTTCACGCCGGACGCGCTCGACGCGCTGTACTCGGCGGCCGACGGATACCCGTACTTCGTCCAGGCGTACGCGAAGGTCGTCTGGGACGTCGCCCCCGGCACCCCGATCACCGCCGAGGACATCCGCGTCGCCGCGCCCGAGGCCGAGAGCGAGCTGGCGGTCGGCTTCTTCGGCAGCCGGTACGAGCGCGCCACCCCCGCCGAGCGCGACTACATGCGCGCGATGGCGCAGCTCGGCGACGAGCCGGTGGCGACGTCGTCGGTCGCGCAGGAGCTGGGGCGCAAGCCGTCCAGCCTGTCGCCCGCGCGGGACGGCCTCATCAAGAAGGGGCTGGTGTTCAGCGCCGAACGCGGGCTCGTGGCGTTCACCGTGCCGCACTTCGG
Source organism: Actinomadura flavalba DSM 45200 (assembly GCF_000374305.1). GTDB lineage: Bacteria > Actinomycetota > Actinomycetes > Streptosporangiales > Streptosporangiaceae > Spirillospora > Spirillospora flavalba. Next base: position 1,538,476 of record NZ_KB894093.1, read on the forward strand.
CAAGTTCCTGCGGGCGCAGCCGGCGTGAGCGGAGTATCCGGATGCCTAGGTTCTCCGCTAGAGACGCGTAGACGGTCCGATCGACGTGACGCATCGCGGTGTCTATGACTCTCTAGCGTTAAGCCTAGAGAGTCGAATATTCGGCTCGCTTTCCCGGCGTGGCGTGTTCATCGGTCTGTCTAGGCGACTCTAGGTGAAACACTAGAGACGGCTAGTCGTCCGTAGCGATCACGGCCGCCCGGACGGTCGCGTCCCGCGCCGCCGTGGAGACGGCGAAGACGACCTCGCGCTCGTCGTCCAGGGCGTAGACGACGAACCGCCAGCACCCCTCGCGCCACACGTCGAGCGGCTCGGCGCCCGCCAGCGCGGCCTCGTGCGTCGTCCACGCGGCGCTGGAGCGCAGCCGCCGGTACGTCTCGTCCAGCGGGCTGTGGCGGCGCTCACACGGCGGGTCCGGCCGGCGCCGGAGCCGCCGCCGGTCCAGGAACGACGACAGCTCCGGCGACAGCATCCCGAACACGGCCAGCTCCAGCGCCAGCACGCACCCCATCAGCAGCGTCCCGTTCCGCAGCGCCGCGACGCCCGCGTGCGGCGCCGTCAGCGCGGCCAGCGCCGCCGCCGTGAACAGCGCGCCCCGCAGCACGCTGCGACGGTCGACGCGGTGCGTGCTCAGCGCGCCGAAGCAGCCGCACCCGTCGTCCGGACGCCGCGTCCGCAGCTCGCCGACGATCCACGTCGCGGCCGCGAACGCCACCGACGTCGCCAGCCGCACCGACAGGTGCGACGTCACCAGCAGCGCCACCCCCAGCGTCCCCTCGCCCACCGCGACCGCGACCCCCGCGCGACGGCCGCGCAGCCCCGGCCCGGCCGGAGCGGGCAGCACGAGCTTGGCCAGGCACGCCGCCAGCAGCACCCCGGCGAGCAGCAGCACCTGCGTGTTCTGCACCGCCGCGATCATGCGCGCACGCCCGGGTCGTGCCGCAGCGCGGCGTTGAAGCAGCCGCGTTCCAGCTCGCCGCCGAGCGCGGCGAACGCGACCGGCGTCAGCTCGACGAGCCGCCCGCGCGGCGACGTCCCGCACTGCACGCACCGGTCGCAGTACCGCGCCGCGACGCACCCGCACGCGACGACGGTGACCTCGGCCGTCCGCTTCGCGCACTCGTTCCCGACCGTGACCACGCTGCCGAGCGACAGCAGCGGCAGCGGCACGCAGCCCGGCGGCGCGTCGGCGCACCCGCCCGCGTCGCCCTCGCCGTCCAGCGCGGGGTAGGCGGCGCCGAACCCCGGCCCGTCGAACCACGTCGCGGACCCGTGGGAGACGTCGGCCACCCGCGCGTCCACCGGGGCCTGCGGGGACGCGTCCGCGCGGTGCCCCGGCTGGGACGTGCCGGGCGCGACGGCGCGCGGCCCGTCCGGCGTGACGGCGCAGATGACGTCGACCAGGTGGCCCGGCTCCAACCGGGGATGCCGGACGAGCACCGCCGTCATCGCCTTCGGCGGGATCTCGACCGTGACGGCCTCCCGGTGCGGGCCCTGGTCGACGTCCACGGACGCCCGTCCGACCGCCGTGATCGTCCCGATCACCCGGGTGATGTCCACCCAGACCCGGTCCGCGCCGGGCCGCTCCATCCCATGCCGCACCACGACAGCGCGCCCCGGCGCGAGCGCCGCGAAGCTCCCGCGCCCGCCGTCCCAGACCCGCGTCCCCTCGGACATCGCGACCCGCGCCTCCCCGCCCCCCTCGGTCGCGACGACGAGCAGATGCGGACTCGCGTCCACCACGACCCCGGCCACCACACCGCGACCGTCCGAATCCCCTTTGGCCGCAGACCGTCCGGCCCCGGCAGACGTGCTGAGCGTCGCATCGCGAGGCGAATCAACGGAGCCGCCACGCGTGATCTCGCCGGACGCTCCCGACGGCGTCCCACCGAGAGACGACAGAGGCAACGTGCCGGACGGCGTCTCATCGGGCACGCCGGTCGGGTCGGGTGACGCGGGCGGCGGGTCGTCGGAGGCCGCGACGTCCGGGGACGTGCCGGGCGGTGCGGGGGCGGGGGACGGGTCGGAGGAGAGGTGCAGTACGGCGTCCCGGCGTCGGCGGCGGCGGTTCGGAGGCATGGCGGGCTCCGGTCTCGGCGGGGTGGGGTGGGTGTCCCGGCATGGGCCGCGCGGGTGTTCGGCCCGGCGGCGACTGCTGTTAGGCAGTGAGTCAAGAGTCACGGTCCACGTACTCCGTGTCGACGGATTTGTCGCCATAAGTCGAGAGCGGTAGAGAATCCTCAACCTCGGTGCAACTTCCTCAACCCGGTTGGCATGAATATGCCGTTCCGGTTGAACCGGAATTACACAGCGCGTGCCAGGCTCAGAGAAGGGCCGGACCACGGCTCCGCGTTCACGTCCGAGACCCCAGGCACGGTGGTGAAGTGCAGGACTCGCGGCACGAGGAGTTCGACGCGTACGTCGCGGAACGCGGCCCCGCGCTCCTGCGCGCCGCCCGCCAGCTCACCGGCGACCGCGCCGAGGCCGAGGACCTGCTCCAGGCCGCGCTCACCAAGACCTACCTCGCCTGGGACCGCATCGAGGACCGCGCCACGATCGACGGCTACGTCCGCCGCGCCATGGCCAACACGCAGATCTCCTGGTGGCGCCGCCGCAAGCTGGAGGTCTACCCCACCGACCGCCTCCCCGACCGTCCCGCCGCCGACGACCACGTCCGCCGCAGCGAACTGCACGACGCCCTGGGGCGCGCGCTGCGCCGCCTGCCCGAGCGCCAGCGGCAGGCCGTGATGCTCCGCTACTACGAGGACATGCCGGAGGCGGAGGTCGCCGAAGTGCTCGGCGTGAGCGTCGGGACGGTGAAGAGCACCGTCAGCCGCGCGGTCGCCCGGCTCCGCGACGACGCCGTCCTCAGCGACGATTTTCCGCGATCCGCCCCGCCGGTGACCGGCGAGTACTGACATCCGGCGCCGCACGCAGCAGAATCCCGTTCCAGGACCCGCCGCGAACGCTGGAGGCGCGCTGTGTGGAGCACGATGCAGGACCACCCCCTGACGATCACGTCGATCATGCGGTACGGCACCGGCGTGTACGGCACGTCCGAGGCCGTCACCTGGACCGGCGACGGCGCCCGCCGCCGCAGTTACGCGGAGGTGGGCGAGCGCGCCGCGCGGCTCGCCGGGGCGCTGCGCGGCCTCGGCGTCGACGACGACCAGCGCGTCGCGACGTTCCTGTGGAACAACACCGAGCACCTGGAGGCGTACCTGGCGGTGCCGTCGATGGGCGCCGTGCTGCACACGCTCAACATCCGGCTGTTCCCCGACCAGATCGTCTACATCGCCAACCACGCCGACGACCGGATCGTCATCGTGGACGGGTCGCTGATCCCGCTGCTGGCGCCGATCCTGAAGCGGCTGACGACCGTGGAGCACGTCATCGTCTCGGGCGAGGGCGACCGGGCGCCGCTGGCCGGGGCCGGCAAGACGATCCACGACTACGAGGAGCTGCTGGCCGCCGCCGCGCCGACGTTCGCGTGGCCCCGGCTGGACGAGCGCGCCGCCGCCGCGATGTGTTACACGTCCGGCACGACGGGCGACCCGAAGGGCGTCGTGTACTCGCACCGGTCGGCGTTCCTGCACGCGATGTCGGGCTGCACGGCGAACGCGCTGGGCGTCTCGGCGGCCGACCGGGTGCTGCCGGTGGTCCCGATGTTCCACGCCAACGCCTGGGGCCTGCCGTACCAGGCGATGCTGGCGGGGGCGTCGCTGGTCCTGCCCGACCGGCACCTGCAGGCGGAGGCACTGGCGCGGCTGATCGAGGCCGAGCGGCCGACGGTCGCGGGCGCCGTCCCGACGATCTGGGCCGATCTGCTCCGGTACGTCAACGAGCACGGCGCCGATCTGTCGTCGCTGCGGCTGGTGCCGTGCGGGGGTTCGGCGGTCCCGGCGGCGCTGATGCGCGGCTTCGACGAGCTGGGCGTCCGGATCGTCCAGGCGTGGGGGATGACGGAGACGTCGCCGCTGGCCACGATCGCGCATCCGCCGGTCGGCGCGTCCGGCGAGGAGGCGTTCGCGGCCCGCGTGTCGCAGGGCCGCGTGCTGGCGGGCCTGGAGGCGCGGATCGTCGGGGACGGCGACGTCGTGCTGCCCAACGACGGCGAGGCGGTCGGCGAGGTGCAGATCCGCGGCCCGTGGATCACCGGCGCCTACCACCGCGACGCCGACCGCGCGAAGTTCCACCACGGCTGGCTGCGCACCGGCGACGTCGGAACCCTGTCACCCGACGGCTACCTGACTCTCACCGACCGGGCGAAGGACGTCATCAAGTCGGGCGGCGAGTGGATCTCCTCGGTCGAGCTGGAGAACCATCTGATGGCTCACCCGGACGTCCTGGAGGCCGCCGTCGTCGGCGTCCCCGACGACCGCTGGCAGGAGCGCCCGCTCGCCACCGTCGTCCTCCGCGAGGGCGCCACCGCCACGGCCGAGACCCTCCGCACCCACCTCTCCACCCGCGTCCCGAAGTGGCAGCTCCCCGAACGCTGGGCCTTCATCCCGGAGATCCCGAAGACCAGCGTCGGCAAGTTCTCCAAGACGACCCTCCGCGACCGGCACCGTGCCGGAAACCTCCCCGTCGAACACCTGGACTGACGCCGCAGACCCGGTGCAGGTCTCGGATCGGCTGAAATCGGGGCTTCCCTGTGGTGTTGTGTGCGGGTCGGGTGTATTCAGGGTGAACGGATTTTCCTGACGCGGCGCGGGTGCCGGGGAGCGTGTATGGCGAGGTGGTCCCCCTTCGACGTCGTGGCCGACCGCCGGTTGGTCCACGGACTGCACGAAGGCGACGAACACGCCCTGAGCGACCTGTGGGACGCCTACGCGGAGCGACTGTTCGACTACGTGACGTCACTGGTCGGAGAGGGGCGCGTCGCCGCCGACATCACCCACGACACGTTCATCGACGCCTGCCGCCGCGCCCCCCGCATGCGCGGCGCCGGCCGCCTCGGCGCCTGGCTCTACGGCGCCGCGCGCCGCCGCTGCCTGCAACGCGACCGGACGCGCGACCCCGCGTTCGGCGGCGACGACGCCGCACCGCTCTGCGCGGCGCTGGCCGCCGTCGACCCGTACGACCGCGAGATCGTCCTGCTGACCGGACGGCACGGCCTGCGCCCCGCCGACGTCGCGACCGTCACCGGCCTCGGCGTCCGCCGGGTGAAGGTGCGCGGCGAGCGGGCCGCGCGCCGGTTCGCCGACGCCGTCGCGGCGGAACGGTCCGGAGAGCCGTCCGGCGAGGACGGGAAGGGCCTGGCGCCGCTGGCGGCGATCCCGGCGCCGGTGGTCCCGGCCGCGCTGCGGCACCGCTTCATGCACACCGCCACCGACCCCGAACTCGCCGGGCACCGCGCCGACATCGCCGCGCGCGGCGGCGCGCTGTCGCCGGACGGCATGCCGAACCAGCCCGACGTCCCGTCCCCGTACACGCGCCGCTGGCTGTTCGCGGGCGGCGGCATGGCGGGCGCGCTGGTGTCCGCCGTCGTCGCGGCGCTGATCATGGGACCGGGCCTCGGCGACCCCACGACGTACTGGCCGCCCGGCCAGCCCAAGCCGCGTCCGAGCACCGGCGACTCGCCGGGCGGCCTGGCGGGCGGCACGCCCCGCGCGCCGGGCGGCGGGTCGCAGCAGCCGGGCGGGCATCCCCCGATGAGCCCGCAGATCGACGCGACCAAGCCGCCGGGCGTCGCGCCGACGGCGCCGTCCGTCCCGTCCCCGGGGCGGCCCGGCGAGACCGGGTCGCCGCAGCCGAGCGAGCGGCCGTGGACGTCTCCGCCGCCGCCCGGGACGCTCGTCGTCCAGCCCGCGAAGGTCGAGCTGTTCGGCAAGAAGACGGCCCAGATCCGGATCAGCGCGGACGGCGGCCCGGTGCGCTGGCAGGGGTCGGCGTCCTCGGACCAGGTGACGCTGTCGCCCGCGTCCGGCACGCTCGGCGCCGGGGACGTCGGCGACCTCACCGTCAACCTCGCGACGGGCCTGCTGAACCTGCCCGGCAAGGCGACGGTGACGCTGCGGGACGAGCGCGGCTTCGCCCGCCAGGTGCAGATCGTCTGGGGGATCTCGCTGCTGTGACCGGTCAGGCGGACGGCTGGCGGAGCACGTCGCGGATGAGTTCCAGCCGGGTGCCGAGCGCGGCCTGCACGTGCGTCTCCATCGCGCGGGCGATGAACGGGTCGACGACCATCTTCACCAGCGGCCGCATCTGCCGGACGATCGAGGAGATCTCGGTCAGCTCGTCGCCGCCGGGCGGCTCGTCGAAGCGGGTGAAGACGTGCTCGTCGACGAGCCGGACGAACCGCCCGGCGATGACCTCGCAGTCGTCGCGGATCTCGGTGGCGATGTCGAGGACGGCCTCCAGCGGGATGCCGACGGCGACGAGCTCGGCGCCGACGTGCAGCAGGCGCGGGCTGGGGACGCGGTAGCCGTCGCCGTCGGGTTCGATGAAGCCGAGGGCGATGGTGCGCTGGAGGAGGCGTTCGACGTCCTCTTCGGGGACGTCCGCGCCGAACGTGGCGATCAGTTCCTCGGTGGTGGCCCGGCCGGGCAGTTCGTCGGACCAGGGGTCGGTGAGGACCTTCTCCAGCCCGAGGACCTCGCTCACGTCCTTGCCGGTCTCCCAGGCGGAGATGAGGTCCTTGATGACGGCGGCGGTGTAGCCGCGGCCGAGGAGCTTGCCGATGAGGCGCAGCCGCGCGAGGTGGTTGTCGTCGTAGATGCCGACGCGGCCTTCGAGCCGCGGCGGTGGGAGGAGCCCGCGGTCCTGGTAGGCGCGGATGTTGCGCACGGTGCTGCCGGCGACGTGCGCCAGCTCGTCGATTCGGTACCCGGCCATGCCCCGCCCGCCGCGCTCGTGTCCTTGACCTAGCTGATCCTACTTCGCCAGAATCATGACATCGTCCGATGACACATAAAAGGTTGGCTGATGGCAGAGCCCCAGATGCCCCAGGACATCGAGCAGACCCTGCTCGGCGGCCCCCTGCGCTACACCCGCAAGGAGGTCGAGGCCCTCGCCGAGGTAGACGAGGACTACGCGCGGCGCGTCTGGCAGGCCCTCGGCTTCCCCACCCCGCCCGACGAGGTCGTCGCGTTCACCGACGGCGACGTCGCCGCCCTCCGTGAGATCAACAAGCTCCTCGAACACGACATGGTCGACGAGGACATGGTCCTCCAGCTCTCCCGCGCCGTCGGGCAGACGATGGGCCGCCTCGCGAGCTGGCTCGCCGACGTCTGGCTGCGCCGCCTCAGCGAGGTCTATCCGCCCGACGAGCCGATGACGACGGAGGTCGTCACGGGCGCGCTGGCCGCGACCGAGGAACTGCGGCCCGCCTTCGAGCGGCTCATGATGCACGGCTGGCGGCGTCAGCTCACCGAGGCCGGGCTGCGCACCGCGGCGTCCACGGCCGCCGCCACCGCCGACCCCGCCGCCGGGCTCGCCCACGTCAGCGTGGGTTTCGCCGACGTCGTCGCGTTCACCCGGATGAGCCGCCGCATGGACGGCTCGGAACTGGCGGCGTTCGTCGAACGGTTCGAGCGCACGGGCGCCGAGGTGGTCGCGGAACTGGGCGGCCGGGTCGTCAAGACGCTCGGTGACGAGATCCTGTTCTCCGCCGACGACCCCCGCGCGGGCGCCGAGATCGGCCTGCGCATCGCGGAACTGTTCGACACCGACCCGACGTTCCCGCGCGTCCGCGTCGGCATCGCCCACGGCGAGGTCATCCAGCGCCTCGGTGACGTGTTCGGCACGCCGGTGAACCTCGCGGCGCGGCTCACGGCCACCGCGCATCCGGGCACGGTGCTGATCGACGGCGGCCTTGCGGAGGCGATCGCGAAACTGCCGGAGTACGACGTGTCGTCGCTGCGCGCCCGTCCGCTCCAGGGGCTCGGCCGGGTGCGGCCGCGCGTCCTCCGGCGGCGGACGCCCTAGCCCCGCGCGGGCGGGACGAGCGTCGCGACGACGACCAGGCGGCGCGTGTCCTCGCCCTTGGGGTGGCAGGTGATGAGGGTGAGGAACGTGCCGGTCTTGCCCTTGCGCTTGCGGAACGGGGTGGGCGCCAGGACGTCGGTCTCGTCCGGTTCGATGACGCGCAGCTCGCGGACGCGGTAGGAGTACCGGTGCTTCTTGGCGGTGACGCCGATGAGGTCGCCGGGGCGCAGCCTGTCGAGGTTGAGGAAGGGCTTGGGCCCGGTGGTGCGATGCCCGAGCAGCACGGTGTTGCCGAGTTCGCCGGGCATCTCGGTGCCGGGGTAGTGGCCGACGCCCCGGTCGAGGATGTCGTTGCCGACGCCCTCGCGGATGGTGCCGCGCACGCGCAGCGGGGTGATGTCGAGGGCGCCCAGCTCCGTGCCGTTGGCGGGCGGGCGGCGTGGAGCGTCCTTCTTGTCCGGCGTGTCGCGCGCGGGGGCCGCCGTGCGCAGCGCGAGGGCGGACGTGACGCGTTCGAGGGGCGCCGTGGGCGCGGGCGACGGCGCGAGGATGCGCGGCGCGACGGCGGGCGCGCTCTCGGCGGCGGGCGCGGCGAGGGTCACGGGGGCGGTGACCGTGAAAGCGACGGCGGCGCCGAGAAAACGGCTCAGAACGGTCTTTCCCATGGTGCACTCCAGGCGTTTCCGGCCCGGTTCGGGCACCTCCGGAATGGTTCAGCCAGAGCGTAGCGCGTCGGGCGCGGTCTCGCATTCGCGTCCGGTTCGGTGGGAAACGTGGCCAATTCGCTGGGTGGATCGTCCGGAAAAGGGGATGCCGCCCCGGAAAGTCCGGGGCGGCACCGTCCGGCGGTCTCAGTCGTTGACGACCGAGCCGTTGTAGCAGTCGCCGCTCTCGTCGTTGACGCCGAGCAGGTTCCGGACCACCGCGCCGACACCGACGACGTCGAGGCCCCGGCAGGTCTGGATGCCGATGATCTGTGTGTTCTGGTTGTCGTCGCCGTCGGCGTTGGCGGGGGTAGCGGCGAAGGCCAGCAGGCCGGCCCCGGCGATGAGGCCGGTCGCGAGCGCGCGCTTGAACATGGTGAACTCCCGGTTCGCTGTGGTGGTCGAGGTCTTCGGTCCGCAGGCGGTGGCACGCCCGCCCGGAACGCCCTTGTATGCCATACGCGGGCGCGCGCGCATCGCAAGGGGAATGGAGATACTTGACCTTCCGTCGGCTGATCTTTTTGGGCGTCCCCGGTGCGGTCACTTCGGTCCACGCCGAATCCGAGTTGATCGTGGACACGGGCCGCTCGAATGCTGCTATCGTCCTGACTCACCGTTTCTCCGCCGCATCCGCGGGCCGTTTCACGCGAAGGGACACCGGGACCATGAACACCACCACCGCGACGCACGGGGCCGACCGCCCCGACGTCCGGGCGTGGCGTGTCCCGGTGTTCCTCGTCCGGCTCGCGATCGTCGTCGGGCTCGGTGCGGCGGGCTGGCTGCTGGGCGCGTGCCTGGCGGACGCGGCCGACGCCGCCACCGGCCCGCACGGCCCGACCGCGGCGGAACACGACGACGGCGCTCCGGGCGCCCGCGTCCGCCCCGAGGCGGAAGGGTCGCTCGTCGGGCTCACGTCCGGCGTCCTGGGCCAGGCGGCCCAGGCCACCGAACCGCTCACCGGCGCCGCGCTCCGCACCGACCGTCCAGCCGAGTCCGGCTCCGGCGGCGCCGCGCACGACCTCGGCCGCACGGTGCTCGACACCGGCACCGGGCTCGTGGCCGGTGTCGCCCGCGAGGCCGGCGCGACCAAGCCCGGCGGAGTCGTCGAGACGGTCCGCACGGCGACGGGTCAGGTCACCGGCGAGCTGAGCACGGTCCCCGTGCCCGTCGTCGGTTCCGTCACCGAGCACCTCACGCCGGAGCCCGCTCCGGCCACCGCCCCGGTTCCGGCCGACGAGCCCGGCACCGGCAACGACGTCGGCGCGCACCTGAACGCCGACGACCACGGCTCCCACGGCACCCGTGCCGCGAAGCCGACCGCGTCCGCCGTTCCCGGCACGCCCGCGGCCACGTCCGCGAGCACCGGCGACGACCGGCCGCACCGCACCGACGGGGCGCCCACGGCCCCCGCCGACACCGAACACCCGGTCCACGCACCCGCGCACGACGCCCAGCCCGGCTCCGGCCACGGCTCCGGGCCCGTCGCGCCGGTCTCCGCGTCCGGCATGCCCGACGCACCGCGTCCGGCCCGCCGCTCGCCGTTCCACCACACCGCGCTGCGCGACCACCTCGCGCCCGCGGACCTCGCGGCAGTCCCCGACTAGCCGTCCCTTTCCCGGCCGCACCGGCCGTCCGCGTGCCCAGCACGCACCAGGCCGCGCCGTCGCGCGCCCCACACCTGAACCCAGCCCCGAACAGGGCCTTCCACGCGGCTCCACGCCGTGCACCTCGGACACCGCCTGCCGGCCAGGCACGGCCGTCCGCCCGAACGGAACACCATCACTCACTCAGCACCAAGGAGTTCTCACCATGCGCAACTGGGTCAAGAACATCAGTAGGACCGCGCTGCTGGCCGCCGGCGTCGCGACGCTCGGCACCGGCCTCACCGCCGCGCCCGCCCTCGCCGACGGCGTGGACGACGCCGCCGCGCGCCAGGCCGCGCTGCCCCTGCCGACCGGCGGCGCCGACGGCGGCGGCCTCGGCGGCCTGCTCGGCGGTGGCGGCGGCCTCGGCGGGCTGCTCGGTGGCGGTGGCGGTGGGCTCCTGGGCGGGCAGCGTCACGCCGACGCCCGCCTCGCCGACGGCGCCGCCGCGCGTCAGGCCGCGCTGCCCCTGCCGACGGGCGGCGCCGACGGTGGCGGTCTGGGCGGGCTGCTCGGCGGTGGCGGCGGCCTCGGTGGCCTGCTCGGCGGTGGCGGCGGCGGGCTCCTCGGTGGGCAGCGTCACGGCGACGCCCGCCTCGCCAACGCCCGCCTCGCTGACGGCGGCGGCGACGCCGGGAACGCCGTGCACGGCGTGCTCAAGTCCCTGAACCTGCCGCTGCCCGGTGCCGCGCAGGGCCCCGCGCGCCGCGTCGCCGACGACCCCGACGCCGGGTTCAAGGAGCCCGCCCGCTCGGTCCGCGGCCTCGTCCGCAACCTCGGCGTCCCGATCCCCGCGCGTCCCGCGCAGGAGCAGCGCCGCGCCGACGTCCTCGACGGCACGTCCGACGCCGCCGCGCCGATGCACGCCACGCAGGGCCTCATCCGCTCGCTCGGCGTGCCGGTGCCGGAGAAGGCGCCGACGAGCACCCGCCGCGAGGGCGACAACCCGACCGAGGATCTTGCGGCCGGGTCGGTCCACACCGTCAGCGGCGTTCTCCGTTCGCTCGGCGAGCAGGCCAGCCGCCCGCAGATCGGGCAGCGCAAGGCCGCGGCCGACGGCCCGGCCGAGATGGTCGCGACCGAGTCGCTGTACGCGGTGCGCGGCGTCGTCCGGGGCCTGGGCGAGGAGGCGGCCCGTCCGCAGGCCGGGCAGCGCCAGGCCGAGACGTCGCCCGTCGAGGGCCTGACCGGCGTCGTCCGCTCGCTCGGCAACCCGGCGCAGAACGCCGACGGCGACCGCCCCGTGCTGCCGCCGCTGACCGAGGGCCTGCCGATCCACCTGGGCGGCACCCCGCTCACCCGATGACCACGCCGGGCGCGGGCGGTCCGTCCGCCCGCGCCACCGGCGGCCGCTGAGCGTCCCACCGGCCCGGCACGGGGCCGCCTACCGGACGCTCACGCACACCACCGGCGGACTCTTCGTCCGCCTTCCCCGGGCCCGGCACCCGGCGCGAGCGGCTCGCACCGACCGCCCGGCCCAGCACCACCCGCACAGCACGGCACGACGGTCTCGTCCGAGACCGGCAGGACGGCAGGACGCGACTCGGCACGGAGCCGCGGCGACGCCGAAGGCAAGACGGCCCTTTCGGGGGTCACCCGCAGAACCCGCTCGGGGCGTTGTCCCGGGCGGTGAAGGCAGGACGGCGGAACCGAGGCCCGGCACGGGGTCTCACCCGCCGAGCAGGACGGCCTGGCACGAGGCCGCAGCAGGACCCGCCCGAGACCTTGGGGTCGAAGGCGGCGAGACACGACGGAACGCGTCCGGCCTCTTCCGGGCGGACGCCCGACCCGACCGACCGCCCCGTCCCCGAAGCCATCGCGGACGGCCCGACGAGCACGACGGCGCCCACGGCTTCGCGACGGAGCCACGAGCACCGGCAGGAACCGCGATCCGGCACGTGATCGCACGCACGACGGAGAGGCCCGGCACGGGGTCTCGACCAGCACGACGGCAGGCGTCCGGGTCCGGCACGGGACTCGGAACCGCCTCCCACGGCCTTCGGGCCGTTGCACGACGAGTGACACCCGGCGTGACCAGGCCCGGCACAGGGCCTGTGACCGCCAACCGGCCGCACAGGCCGGTGCAAGACCGGCAGCGATCGGTGCGAGTGGGTTTCGATCTGCGAGCACCGCGAGCAGGACCACGGCCGTGAACGGCCGTCGCACGACAGCACATCCGGCGAGACCGGGTCCGGCACGGGGCCCGCGACCGCCACCGGCGAAATACGGCCGTTGCCGGCCGTCGAACAACAGAACCCGGCGCGACCAGGTCCGGCACGGGACCTGCGACCGTGACGAGCACGACCGCAGCCCAGAGCTGCACGGCAAGACCGTCAACACCGGGTGCGACCGGGTCCACCACAGGCCCCGTGACCACCTTGAGCACGACTCCGGCCCATGAAGGGCCGCCGCACGACAGCAACATCCGGCGTGACCGGGTCCGGCACGGGACCCGCGACCGCCACGAGCACCTCGCGACCCTTGGGGTTACCGCAAGGAGAGCGACATCCGGCGTAACCGGGTCCGGCACGGGGCCCGCGACCGCCACGCACCACCAACGCGGCCCGGCACGGGGCCGCTGCACAACGCGTAACGCCCAGCGCGGGCGGGTCCGGCACGGGACCCGCCCGCGCTACGCATTTCCAGCCCGGCCGAGACGCCTCGAAGCAGCAGCGGCCGAGCACGCCCTTGCCGGCGGCCGCGATCCGTGCGCGGGTGGACGCTACGGCTCCTCCCCAGGCGGGCCGCTCTCTGTCACCACGATCCCTGCCCGAGGGCTGGCCGTTCTATCACGACGGCTCCCCCGCGGGGGCGGGCCGTTCCGTCACCACGGCTCTTGCCCAAGGGCAGGCTGTTCTGTCGCTAGGGCTCCTGCGCAGAGGCGGGCCGTTCCATCACCACGGCTCTTGCCCAAGGGCGGACCGCTCCGTCGCCACGGCTCCGCGCAGGGGAGAGCTACGGTCCATGCCCTAAAGGCGGCCCGTTCCGTCATCGACTGAGCGGCCCGTTCCGCCACCGACTGAGTGCTTTATTGCCCAGGACGCCAGGCCGGGTGAGCGATCGGGAAGTTATCCACAGCGTCCGGCGTCGCTCACAGTGCCTGGCGAAAACGCGGGAGAATTGATTCATGGGGGTTCCCGGGCAGGTTGCGGGAGGCCCTGATCGGGCTGCCGTCGAGCGCGTCGAGAAAGTTATCCACAGGCGCGGACTTGGCTTTCGCAAGGCGACGGCGGTCGGCAGGATGAAGGCAGGTGAACGGCTCGCCGCAGGCGCACGGAAGGGTGTGGGCGGCGCCGTGGGCCAGGGAGGTCGTCCCGGCTTCGGTTCGCGATCTCGCGATCGAGGCGGGCGAAGTGGGGATATGCGAAAAGCCGGTCGAAACCGGCTAAGTGGAGCGAAGGGGATAAGGCTCATGAGTGTTCGACCGAAAGCGATCGTCCTCAGTGGTGACGCGCATGCGAAAGGGGGGCCATCGGCGCCGATGACCCCCCTCCGTTCAGCGGGTGGAGACGACTCAGTCGTCGACCACGGAGCCGTTGGCGCAGTCGCCCGACTCGTCGTTGACGCCGAGCAGGTTGCGGACCACGGCGCCGATGACCGTGACGTCCACGCTGCGGCAGGTCTGGACGCCGACGACCTGGGTGTTCTGGTTGTCGTCGCCGCCGGCCATCGCCGGGCCCGCCGCGGTGAACAGCGCGCCGCCGATGGACATGGTCAGGAGTCCGGCCGCGGCCAGCTTCTTCATCATGGTTCGCCTCCAGGAAGGTCGTCACGCGGAAACGGGAGCCGTCCGCGTGAGAACAGTGTGGTGTCGGCGAGCCGGCACGAGCTCACCCGTCGAGATCAGAACTATCACGGACCATTCAGCAAGAGCCCGCCCAAGACTGCGATCCGGGCCTCCGTTGAAGAAAAGCTGGCCGACTCATGGCGGCGGGTTGACATAGCACCGCACAAGACGCCCATGTCCGACATAAATGAATTCAGTGGTAACGACATGGATTGGGGCATCGGCTCGGAAAAAAAGAACCGACATGAGCGCCAGAAGAGGAGCCGGTGGCGGGCGATGCTGGCATCCTGGTGTGCGCTTCCGGGTAGATCCTCCATCTTTCCCAGCGAAGCCCGGGGATTCCGGCCGCGGGTCGCCGCGTCCGGTGGGAAAAGAATGCCCCGGCAGCTCCGGCGGAAGGTCGGCGCGCCCGGCCGAGCCCGGTTCGCCGGTGGGGTCGTTCCGTCGGCGGGCACTCTTCTCCGCGTAAGGGGCAATTGGCGTGACAAGCCAGAGGACGGACACCACCACACTGATCGACGAAGCCGTGCAGATCGGCCCCGGGACGACTTCCGGCTCCCCGGGCGGCTTCGGCCCGGCATCGGGCGCCGACGTGCTCGTCCGGCCGACCGGCCGTGGGGCGCTGGCCCTCCCCCTGCTGACGGTGGCGCTCGACGCGGCCAACGCTGCCGTCGTGGCGCGCCTGATGCTCGGTGGACGGCTGCACCCGGCCGTCTTCGGCGCGGCGGCGCTGCTGGTGGCGCTCAACGCCTCCGCCGGGCTCTACCGCGTCCGCCGTTTCCCTTCCCTGCTCGGCGACGTGCGTCCGCTGCTGCTGCGCGCCCTGGCCGTCGCGGCGCTCTTCAGCGTGCTGGCACCGGTGGCACCCGGCTCGACCGTCCCGGCCCGCTGGCTCGGTGGCGCGGCGCTCTTCGTGCTCGCCCCGGCGGCGACGCGTCTGGTGCTGGACCGGCTCGTCCGGATCGGCCGGCTGCGCGGCCCGCTCCGCCGCCCGCTGACGCTCGTCGTCGGCACCGGGGTGCTCAGCGACTACCTGGTCTGGTCGCTGCGCCGCCGCCCCGAGATCGGGCTGCTGCCCCTCGGCCGGATCGGCACCCGCGACCCGGAGCGCCCGGGGGAGATCCCGCTGCTCGGCGGCCCCTACGACCTGCGCCGGGTGATCGAGGCGCACCGGGTCGACACCGTCGTCATCGTCCTGGACGACATCGAGCGCCAGTTCGTCGAGCCCGCGGTCCGGCTCAGCGTCGGCGCCGGGTGCCAGACGCTCGTCGTCCCGACGTCGGAGGGCATCGCGGCGGGCACGACGGGACGCGTCCGCCACCTGGCCGGAGTGCCCTGCGTCCCGGTGAGCGGACGCCCTTACGGCCTTGTCGGCCGGACGGTCAAGCGCGTCTTCGACTGCTCGGTCGCGCTGGCCCTGCTCGCTGTGCTCTGGCCGGTCCTCGCGGCCTGCGCGTTCGCGGTGCGGCGGGAGACGGGCCCCGGCGTGATCTTCAAGCAGAGCCGCATCGGCCTGGACGGGCAGCCGTTCGTGCTGCTGAAGTTCCGCACGCTGCGGCCCGCCGACGAGACCGAGTCCGACACGCGCTGGTCCGTCCACGGCGACGACCGCATCGGCCCGGTCGGGTCTCTGCTGCGCCGCACCTCGCTGGACGAGCTGCCCCAGCTCTGGAACGTCGTGCGCGGCGACATGAGCCTCGTCGGCCCGCGCCCCGAACGACCCCACTTCGTCCGCCGGTTCTCCGAGACCTGCCCCGGATACGTGCTGCGGCACCGTGTCCCGGTCGGCATGACGGGCTGGGCCCAGGTGCACGGCCTGCGCGGCGACACCTCGATCGAGATGCGAGCCCGCTTCGACAACCACTACATCGACCACTGGTCGTTCGCGGCCGACCTCAAGATCCTGCTGCTGACCTTCGGCGCGATGGTCCTGCGGAACAGTCCATGACGTCCGTCGCCCCCCGGATCTCCCTGCCGCCGCCACGGCCCGCGCCCGACGAGCCGTCCGCGCCGCGCCCGGCCCCGCCACTGCGGCGGCTGTGGGCGGCGATCGTCCGCCGCCCGAGCTGGCTCGTCGCCGCCACGGTGGTGAGCGTCGCGGTCCCCGCCGGACGCCCCGGCGGCGGGATCAGCGTGACCGCCGCCGACGTGGCCAGCGCCGTCATGGTGCTGTTCGTGACGTTCGTCGCGGTGTCGCGCCGCCGCGCGCTCCCGGCCCGGGCGCTGCCCGCCTTCGCGCCGCTGGTCGTCGCGCTCGGCGTGACGACGCTGGCCTCCCAGGACGTCGAGGCCAGCCTGCCCGGGTTCGTGCGCACCGCGCAGATCTTCGTGCTGGTGCCGCTGGCCGTCGTCCTGGCCGTCCAGGACCGGCGCGACGTCGGCATCATCGGCGGCGCCGTGCTGGCGACCGCGCTCGGCGAGGGCGTCTTCGGGCTGTGGCAGGCGCTCACGCTCAACGGCGCGTCCTACGGCGGACGCGACGTGCGCGCCGTCGGCACGTTCGGCTCCCTCGACATCATGGCGCTGGCGACCCTGTCGAGCTTCGGCATCGTCCTCGCCGTCGCGTTCACCACGGTCGTGCGGGGGCGGTTCCGGCTCGTCCTGCTGCTGGCGGTGGTCGTGCAGCTCGCCGCGCTCGGCGCCGCGCTCAGCCGGGGCAGCTTCCTGGCCCTGGTCATCGCGGTGACGGTGATGCTGGCGCTGTACGACCGGCTCGTCCTGCTCCGCGTCGCCGTCTGCGTCGCCGCGCTGGCGATCATCGTGATGGGCGGTTTCGGCCTCGGCTCGGAGACCGTCGGCGCGCGGCTGACGTCGATCGCCGACTCGGTCGGCACCCCCGACCAGTCCGTCAGCGACCGCTACAGCCTCTGGGGCACCGCCACCGCGATCTGGCGCGAGCATCCGGTGACGGGCGTGGGCGTCAAGAACTTCTCCCAGTACCGCGACACCTACGCCCCGCTGCAACTGTCCTCCGGCAGCGAGACGGCCGACGCCCGCAACGGCTACGTCCGCCAGCCGCTGCTCTCGCCCCACAACCAGTACCTGCTCATCCTCAGCGAACAGGGCCTCCTCGGCCTGGCCGCCTTCGTGACCCTCCTCCTGGCCCTGGTGCGCGGCCTGTGGCGCCACCGATCCCGGGACGACGCCGCCTGGCCCCTCGCCGTCGGCTTCCTCTGCTGGCTCCTGGTCAACTTCCTCTACGCCGACATGGGCGGCCCCACCTCGGTCCTGACCTCGATCCTGCTGGGCCTCGCCGCCACCCGCGCCCTCAGCCCTCCGGGCCGTGGCCCCACCGCTCCCGGAGCCCCCCGATGACCAGGCACGGAAAAGTACGAGGACGGGTGGTCCCCGCGCCACGCGACCCGGGCGAACGAAGGGGCGCGCGGCGCGTGTCCGTCGGGCGGGCGACGGCGCTGACCGCCGTGCTCATCGGGTGCGGGACGGCACTCGGGTTCGTCCGCGACCTGATCATGGCGCACCTGTTCGGAGCCAGCGGCGACACCGACGCGTTCCTCATCGGCTGGATGATCCCCGAGACGGCCTCGCCGCTGCTCATCGAGGACGCCATGGCGCTGCTCATGGTGCCGCTCGTCACCCGCGCCCTGCGCGACCGGGCGAGCGCCCGGCCGCTCGTGCGGGTCGTGCTGCCCCGGCTCGTCGTCGCGCTGGCCCTCGTGGCCGCCGCGCTGATGCTCGTCGCGCCGCACCTGGTCGCCGTCCTCGCCCCCGGCCTCGCCCATCCCGATGACGCCGTGCGCTGTGTCCGCTTCGCCGCCGTCACGATCCCGATGTTCGGCGTCGCCGGATTCCTCAGCGCGACGCTGCGCGCGCACGGCCGGTTCGGGCCGCCCGCCGCGATCTACCTCGCCTACAACGTCGGCATCGTCGCCACGATCCTGATCCTCAAGGACGAGCACGGCGTGCTGAGCGCCGCCCTCGGCGTCGCGGTCGGCAGCGTCCTCATGGTCGTCGTGCAGGTGCCCGCGTTCGTGCGCTGCCTCGGCCCCGCCCCCGCCCCCACCGGACCCGCGCGCGGCGCCCTCCGCCTCACCGTGTTCGCGGCGCTCGTCCCGATCGTCGCCTACACCGTCGGCCGCCAGGCGCAGGTGTTCGTGGAACGGTTCCTCGGCTCCGACCTCGCGGCCGGGTCGATCTCCCAGCTCAACTACGCGCAGAAGGTCGCGCAGGTCCCGATGATCCTGTCGCTGCTCGTCGTGACCGTGACGTTCCCCAAGCTCGCCCGCGTCTCGGCCGACGCCGACCTCGGCGCCGTCCGCCGCCGCATCGAGGGCGACGTCCTCGTCGTCAGCGCGATCGTCCTGGCCGCCGTCGCGTTCCTCGTCACGTTCGGGGACGCGGTCGTCGCCGTCCTGTTCGAGCACGGCGCGTTCACCGCGGACGACACCGCCGCCACCGCGCAGATCATGCGCGTCTACGCGCTCGGCCTGTGGGGGCAGTCGATGGTCGGCGTCGCGGCCCGCGCCTTCTTCGCCCAGCATCGCCCGATGTGGGGGCCGGGCGGGGCCGTCGCCGCCGGCCTCGCCGTGAACGTCGCGGGCGGCGTCGCGTTCGTCGGGACGTACGGCGCCCCCGCGCTCGCCGCCGCGAACGCCGCCGGGATCACCGTCGCCGCGCTGCTCATGCTCGCCGGGGTACGCCGCTCGGTGGCGCCGCTCGGCGCGCGCGTGCTGCTGTCCGGCCTCGCCCGCGTCGGCCTCGCCACCGCGGCGGCCTGCGGCACCGGCTTCGCCGCGCGGGAACTGCTCGCGCCGCACGTCTCCCCGCTCGCCGCCCTGCCCCTCGGCGGCCTCGCCGTGGCGGCCGTCTACGTGGCCGTGCTCGTCGCGCTCGTCGCCCCGCCCACGCGGTGGCGCGGCGGCGGCGTGCGCCGCGAGCTGGCGGCCTTCGCCCATCTCAGCGACGACGGAGGAACCCGATGAGCCCGACCCCGCCCATGCCGCTGGTGCTGATGTACCACTCGGTCGACCACTACACCGAGGACCCGCACCTCGTCACCGTCAGCCCGCAGCGGTTCGAGCGGCAGATGCGCTGGCTCGTCGCGCGCGGGCTGCGCGGCGTGAGCACCCGCGAACTGCTCGCCGCGCAGGACGCCGGGAGCACGCGCGGCCTCGTCGGCCTGACGTTCGACGACGGCTACGCCGACTTCGCGTCCCGCGCGGTCCCGCTGCTGCTGCGGCTCGGCTTCACCGCGACCGTGTACGCGGTCACCGAACGGCTCGGCTCCCACAACGCCTGGGACGACGGCCCCCGCAAGCCGCTGATGACGCCCGAGCAGCTCGTCGCGGTGCACGGCGCGGGCATGGAGGTCGCCTCGCACGGGCAGTGGCACGTCAAGCTGCCCGAGGTCCCGGCCGCCGAGCTGGAGACGGAGCTGACGGCGAGCCGCGCCGCCCTGGAGAAGATCATCGACGCCCCGGTGGACGGCTTCGCCTACCCGTACGGCGACGCGGGCGACCGCGAGATCGCCGCCGTCGCCGCCGCGGGCTACGACCATGCGGTCGCCATCGCCCCGCACGCCCCCGGCCGCCACGCCCTCGCCCGCACCTACATCGGTGAACGCGACTCCTGGCTCCGCCTCCACGCGAAACTCCGCCGCCACGAACTCCGCTGGAAGGCCCGCGTATGACCCCGCACCCCCGGCCCACACCAACGTTCCGGCCCGCCAACGCGCAGCCCCACCTCCACCCGGGCGCCCCGCGCATGAACCCGGGCCCCCGGCCGACCCGACCCGCCGCCGCGCAACTCCCTGCGCACCCGACAGGCTCACGTAGGGACCTCCGGGCCGCACGTGCGCCCCGGCCGGTACGCGCTCGCGCGGAAGGCCCGCGCATAAGCCTGCGGCCCCGGGCTGTACTGGCGCCTCGGCTGGTCCGCGCTCGCGCTCGCTTTGAGGGTTCGCGTATGGACCCGCACCGCCAGGCCGTGCCGGTACCTCAGCTCGCTCGGGTGCAGGTCCGTGCTCGTTCGGGCGGCCCGCATATGCCCTCGCGACCCCAGGCCGCACGTGCGCCTCGGCCCGCCGACGCGCAGTTCCTTGCTCATCCGACAGCCCGGCGTAGGGACCTCCGGGCCGTACGGGCGCCTTGGTCGGTGCGCGCTCGCGCGGAAGGTTCGCGTATGAGCCTGCGGCGTCGGGTTGTGCGGGTGCCTCGGGCGGGGTGTGTGCGGGTTCGTGGTCGCTTGGAGGATTTGCGTGTGGGTCTGCGATGCCGGGCCGTGATGCCTCGGCTGGGTCGCGTGCGGGTTCGGGCTCGGTTGGGGGCCTGGGTCGGGGTGGGCTGGGCTGGGCTGGGTGTGCGCGTCGTGGCCGTTGTTGGGGGCGGTCGGTTCTCTTGGGTGGGGCGGGATGCGGGCGGGCGGAGGTGAGGGCGCGGTGCGGGTGTTGCATGTGATCACCGGGTTGGGCCAGGGCGGTGCGGAGCGGCAGCTCGTCGGGCTGCTGCGGCGGGCGGCCGTGGAGTGCGAGGTCGTGGCGCTCACCAACGCCGGGTCGGTCGCGGGGGAGATCCGGGCACTGGGCGTGCCGGTGCACGACCTCGGCATGCGCGGCAACCGCGACCTGGCCGCGCTGCCGCGACTCGTCCGGATCATGCGGGACGGGCGGTTCGACGTCGTCCACACGCATCTGTACCGGGCGTGCGTCTTCGGGCGGATCGCCGCGCGGATGGCGGGCATCCGGCGGATCGTCGCGACCGAGCACTCGCTCGGTGACGGCGAGATCGAGGGCCGCCGGGCGCACGTCGCCGTCCGCGCCCTGTACCGCGCCACCGAACGGCTCGGGACGGTGACCGTCGCGGTGTCCCCGACCGTCGCGGAACGGCTGCGCGGGTGGGGCGTCCCGGGCGACCGCATCACCGTCATCCCCAACGGGCTCGACCCCGCCGAGTTCGCCTACGCGGCCGACCGCCGCGCCGCCGTCCGCGCCGACCTCGGCATCGACGCGGGCGAGGCGGTCGTCGGCGCGATCGGACGGCTGGTGCCGAGCAAGCGGTTCGACCTCCTCATCGACGCGTTCGCGGACCTGCCCGGCGGCACCCTGCTGCTCGCCGGGGACGGCCCCGAACGCGCCGCGCTGGAGCGGCGGGCGGCGCCGCTCGGCCGCCGCGTCCGCTTCCTCGGCGAGACCGGCGACGCCGCCGGCGTCCTCGCCGCGCTGGACGTGTACGCCGTCCCGTCCGTCCAGGAGACGTTCGGGTTGAGCGTGCTGGAGGCGATGGCGTCGGGCCTGCCGGTCCTGTACACGCGCTGCCCCGCCGTGGACGACGTCCCCGCCGAGCTCGCCCCCTACGCCGAGCGGCTTCCCACCGACGTCGCGGCCTGGCGTGCGGCGCTGGCCCGGTTCGACCGGCCGCCCGCCGCGCGGCTGCCGGTGCCGCCGGTCGTCGCGCACTACGACCTCGATCCGCTCGCCCGCGCGCTCGCTGACCTGTACGGCGCGGGCCGTCCGACCGTCCGCACCCCACCTCGCCAGGAGACGCACCGATGAAGCAGCCACCGGGACCTCTGCGGAGCCTGACCCGCGCGTTCGGCCTCGGCGCCGCGCTCGTCACCGCGGGCACCGCCGCCGGGGCGGGATACGCCCTGATCAAGACACCCGAGTACACCGCGACGGCCCACGTCATCGTGGTGACCGACGCGGACGACTCCGGCCCCGCCGCCGTGAACTTCGCCCAGGTCTACGGGCGCCTGGCGACGCTGCCGGAGACGCTGCGCTGGGGCGACCGGGAGTGGCCGTCGGGTTCGCCGCGCCGGGCGGCCGAGCACCTGCGCGCCTCGACGTCCCCGGACGCGCCGCTGATCCGCGTCACCGGCACGGCGACCGGCGCGTCCGACGCGGCGGCCTTCGCCAACGCGGGCGCCGACGCGCTCGTCCGCTTCGGCGCGGCCCG
Organism: Actinomadura flavalba DSM 45200; assembly: GCF_000374305.1. Classification (GTDB taxonomy): domain Bacteria; phylum Actinomycetota; class Actinomycetes; order Streptosporangiales; family Streptosporangiaceae; genus Spirillospora; species Spirillospora flavalba. Next base: position 1,560,488 of record NZ_KB894093.1, read on the forward strand.
CCGCCAGGACACCGGCGTCCGCATCGCGCTGATGAGCGAGGCGACCCCGCCGCTGCGCCCCTCGTCTCCGCGCCTCCTGCTCGACATCGCGGTCGGCGCCGCCTCCGGCGTCCTGCTGGCGGGGCTCGCGGCGATGGCGGGCCTGCGCCCGACCCGTCGCCGCCGCTCCCCCGTCCCGACGCCCCCGGCGGACGCGCCCCGCGAGGAGGTCGCCCGATGACCAGCGCACCGGCCGTGACGTTGGTGGGCACCGCGTGGGAGGTGGAGACGCGCCGGGACGACGGAGCGTTCGACGCCCTCGCCGGGGAGTGGCGTGACCTCTACGCGCGGTGTCCGGCGGCCACGCCGTTCCAGTCGGCGGGGTGGCTCGCCGGGTGGTGGCGGAGCAAGGGACGGCCGGGCGCGTTGCGGCTCGTGCTCGTCCGGCACCGGGGGCGGCTGGTGGCGGCGGCGCCGCTGTACCGGGTCCGGCGGTGGGGGCTGCCGGTGCTGGTGCCGGTCGGCGGGGGACAGAGCGACTTCACCGACGTCCTGATGGACCCGGTGCACGCCGACCGCAGCCTCGGCGTCCTCGCCGGGGCACTACGGGCGGAACGTGGAGCGGTGGCGCTCGACCTCCCGGAGGTGCGTCCCGGCGCGGTCGCGCACCTGCTCGCCGCGCGGTGGCCGGGACGGGTCTGGACGGCGCCGGGTTCCACCTGCCTTCAGGTGCCCGCGCGTCCGATCGCCGAACTGCTCGGGACGCTGCCGGGGCGCACGGCGGGGAAGGCGCGCGCCAAGCTGCGGAAGGTCGACGCGAGCGGCGTCGTGGTGACGTCGGTGGACGCGGCGGGCGCCGCCGAGGCCGTCGGACGGCTTCTCGACCTGCACGTCCGGCAGTGGCGCGGCCGGGGCCTGAACCCCGAGCACGCGCGGGACGGTTTCCGGCGGCATCTCGCCTCGGCCGTCCCCGACATGATCGCGCACGGTGACGCGGCCCTGTTCGAGTACCGCGTCGACGGCGCGGTCGTCGCGAGCGACCTCGCGCTCATCGGGCACGACACGGTGGGCGCCTATCTCTACGGCGCCGACCCAGCCCTCCGCGACCGCCTCGACGTGACGCTGATGCTCCTCCGCCAGGACCTCGCCCTCGCGGCCTCGCGCGGCGTCCGCCACTTCAGCATGCTGCGCGGCACCGAGCCCTACAAGGCGAAGTGGCGCCCCACGGCGGAAGTAAGCTCGCGCCTGATCCTCGGCAGCTCCCCCCTCGCCCCGGCCTACGCCACCCCGGCCCACCACCGCGCCACCATCGCGGCCGCGACCCGATCCCACCGCCGTCCATGAGCCCCGCACCGGGGCCCGCCCTCGCGCGCGCTCCGCGCCGCCTTCCTGTCCCGGGACCGCCTGGTCACGGCGGCGCACCCGCGCCAGGGTTCGCCCTCGCGGGCGCTCCGCGCCGTGCGGCGCGCTGCGGTTGCGCGGGTGGGCTTCTCAGTGGGGCGTTGGTCCTGTTCTCCATGCCGGTTCGGGGCTGGGTCGTGTGTGAGTGGGTCGGGATGGCTCGGGCTGGGGCCTTGTCGGTGGGGTGGGAAGGGGTGGTGTGGTGATGCGGGTCTTGCATGTGGCGCAGCCGGTTGACGGTGGGGTGGCGCGGTATGTGCGGGCGGTCGTGCGGGATCAGCGGGCGCGGGGCTGGGAGGTGGCCGTGGCGTGCCCTCGTGAGGGGGCGCTGGGCGGGTGGTTGCGGCGGGACGGGGTGACGCATCTGCCGTGGGAGGCGGGGCGGGCGCCGTCGCCGGGGACGGTCCGGGAGGCGTGGGCGCTGCGCCGGGTCGTGCGGGGGTTCGCGCCCGATCTCGTCCACCTGCATTCGGCCAAGGCCGGGCTCGCCGGGCGGCTGGTGCGGCAGCCCGCGCCGGTGCTGTTCCAGCCGCACGGATGGTCGTGGCTCGCGGCGACGTCCGCGCAGGCGGCGGCCAGCAGGGCCTGGGAGCGGTGGGCGGCGCGGCGCGCCGCGCGGGTCGTGTGCGTCGGGACGGGGGAGTTCGAGCAGGGACGGGACTGCCGGGTCGAGGCGCGGTACGCGGTCGTGCGGAACGGCGTCGATCTGCGCCGCTTCGAGGCCGCGGACGCCGGGGAGCGCGCCGCCGCGCGCGCCGCGCTCGGGTTGCCCGCCGCGCCGCTGGCGGTGTGCGTGGGGCGGGTCACGCGGCAGAAGGGTCAGGACGTCCTGCTGGACGCCTGGCCGCTGGTGCGCCGTCGTCGGCCCGACGCCGTGCTGGCGGTCGTCGGCGGCGGCGCCGAACGGCTTCCGCCGCAGCCCGGCGTGGTGACCGTGTCCGAGGTGGACGACACGCGGCCCTGGCTCGCCGCCGCGGACGTCGTCGTGCTGCCCTCCCGCTGGGAGGGGCTGCCGCTGACGGCGCTGGAGGCGCTCGCGACCGGCCGTTCCCTCGTCGCGTCGGACGTGCCGGGGCTGACGGAGGTCGTCACGCCGCCGGTCGGCGCGCTGGTCCCGCCGGACGACGCGCCCGCCCTCGCCGCCGCCGTCGCCGCCCGGCTGGACGACCCGGCCCTGGCCGACGCCGAGGGCACCGCCGCGCGCACGATCGCCCACGAGTACGACGAGGACGCGACCCTCGCCGCCCTCGCCGCCCTGAGCACCGACGTCAGCGGCGTCCCGACCCCCGGCACGACAACCGACCAGGACACGGCGACGTCCCCCGCACCGAACTGAACATCCCCGTATGGCCTGACACTTACCGACTTTCCCCAAGCCCGACGTCCCCCGCTCTGGCGAGCTTGCCGACGGGGCTCGCCTCGCGTGGGGGTTGGCGGGACTCAGGTGGGTGGTGTCTCGTTGCGGGGGGTCGGTGTGGGGTCGTCGGGTGTGGGGTCGGGTGGGCGTGCGGGTTGGGTGGTCGGCATGGTGGCCGGGTCTTCTGGGCGGGTCGGCGGGGTTTCCTGTGCGGGTGGTGGGGACCCCGGTTCGTTCGTGGGGCTGGCGTTGGACGGCGGTGCTGCGGCGGGCTCGGCGGGGACCGGGCGATCGGATGCGGTGTCGGCGGGAGCGGCGGGCTCGGCTTGCGTTTCGGTGGACGGGGACGGCGACGGCTCGGGGCTGATGGCGCTGGCGTCGGGCGTGGGTGAGGGCGAGGGGGACGCTTCGCCCGCGCCGCCGAAGAGGGCCCGGTAGACCTCGGACGAGCGCGGATTGCGGGTGCAGCGCCAGACGCCGTGCGGGCAGTAGTCGCTGATGGTCTGGTAGGCGACGTTCTGCTGGGACATCCAGGCGTGCATGTTGCGGACGTAATCGGGGTTGTCGCCGTTGCGGAAGAGACCCCATTCGGGAAACGAGATCGGCTTTCCGCGTTCCTTGGCGAACTGCGCGTGCGCCTGGAGGCCGTACGGCTCGTCGATCATTTCCTGGAAGCCCATGTCGCGCGGCTGGTCGTAGCTGTCGGAGCCGATGATGTCGACGACGTCGTCGCCGGGGTAGCAGTCGGGCCAGGGGTGGGCGTCGCGCCCGCGGGTGGCGGTGAAGTCGAAGCGGAAACGGGCGCCGGGAACGGCGCGCATGGCGGAGACGATGCGTCGCCAGTACGTTTTCCAGTCGTCCGGGGAGGGGCCGCAGCGGCCGGTGTAGGTGGTGCCGTTCATCTCCCAGCCGGGGACCAGGACGGTTTCGGCGAGCCCGGCGCCGACGAGCCTTTCGGCGAGCGTCCGGAAATGCTTGTCGAAGCCGCCCCGGGCTCCGGCGCGCAGGAGGGTGCGGACGGCGCGGTCGGGGCGTCCGGCCTCGTTGGGCGTCAGCATCGGCACGTTGAGCACGAAGAGGCGCCCGGGCGCGGCGCGGTACCACTCGGACCAGGGGCGGATGATCCAGTCGGGGCCTTCGACGCCGCGCCAGCTCTCGCCGGGCAGGTAGGTGTGACCGACGTTGACGGTCGTGCCGAGCCACCGTTCGAACTCGGCGATGCGGGCGGCGCCGGCGGCGTCGGAGCCGAGGAAGGCGCCGATCGGCGCGGACGCCCGCACCTGCGCGGCGGGGCGCACTTTGGTCCAGACGCTCTGCGCGGTCAGTGTGATCACTGCGAGGACCGTCACGAGCGCTACCGAGAAGTGTCCGTGCGGGGTAAAAATCCGCCGTCGTAATCTGTCCGGGCGGCGATTGCGATGGAAGGCGTCCGTCCCCATGCGTAACGTATGCCCGTGGAACAGGGGGCCGAACAGACCGACAGGTCAGGGCGCGACAAAACCTCACCGCTCGCACCGATCCCCCCGGCGCCCGAGATCATCGACAAATGATGGAATGCGAACTTCGATGCTAATCGACGGAATGGTCCCAAGCGTCCCGGATCTGGATACCGGTCTGCCCGTCGTCCTGCTGCGCACGGACCCCAACCCCTTCCATCACGGCACGCTCGGCGCGATCCGCTCGCTCGGCCGCCGGGGCGTCGCGGTGCACGCGGCGCTCGCGGGCCGCACCGAACCGGTCGCCGCCTCCCGGCACCTGCGCGCCGCGCACACCGGCTGGCCCGGCCCGGACGAGCCCGCCGCCCTGCGGCAGCGCCTCGCGGGCCTCGCCCACCGCATCGGCGCCCGTCCGCTGCTGGTCCCGCTGGACGACGCGGGCGCCATCTACGCCGCCGAGAACTCGGCCGAGCTGGCGCAGTGGTACGTCCTGCCCCCGCAGGACCCGGACGCCCCCCGCCGCGTCGCCGACAAGGACGCGCTCACGGCCGCCTGCGAGCGGCGCGGCATCCCCGTCCCCGAGACCCACCGCCCCACGAACCGCGACGAACTGCGCGACGCGGTCGCCGCGCTCGGCCTGCCGCTGGTCGCGAAGTGGTCCCGCCCGTGGCTGCTGCCGTCCGGTTCCCGCAGCACGTGGCTGGTGCGCACCGTCGCCGAGGCCCGCGCGCTGCCGGTCGGCGCGGACGGCCCCGGCGGGCCGCTGCTGCTCCAGCGCCTGGTCCCGTCCGGCGGCGGCGACTGGTTCTTCCACGGCTACTTCGACGGCGACGGCCGCTGCCTCTTCGGCGCGACGGGCCGCAAGCACGTCTCCTACCCCGACGACACCGGCCACACGGTCGCGGGCGAGTGGGTCGACCGGCCGGAGCTGGCCGAGCAGGCGTGCCGCCTCGTCGGCGCGCTCGGCTACCGCGGCGTCGTCGATCTCGACCTCCGGTTCGACCCGGGCGCGGGCGTGTACCGGCTGCTCGACTTCAACCCGCGGCTCGGCGCGCAGTTCCGCCTGTTCGAGGACGCGCGCGGCCTCGACCTCGTCCGCACCCTGCACCTCGACGCGTCGGGCCGTCCGGTCCCGCCCGTCGCCCCCCGCTACGGGCGCACGCTGCTCGTAGAGAACCAGTTCCTGCGCCGCACGCTCGGTTCGCGCGGCGCGGTCGCCCGGTTCCGCGACCTGGCCGCCACCGGCGACCTCGCGTGGTACGACCGCGGCGACCTCGGGCCCTTCCTCGCGATGGGCCGCCACAGCCTGACGCGCGTGGCCGGGCGGGCCTTGGTCCGCGCCCGGGCGGGCGCCGGAACCAAGGGGGAGAGATGACGCAGGGTGCGGCGCTCGACGCGGTCGTCGTCGGAGCGGGTCCGTACGGACTGTCGGTGGGCGCGCATCTGCGCGGGCATGGCGCGGAGGTCCGCGTCATCGGGACGCCGATGGCGTTCTGGGCCGACCAGTTGCCGATCGGGATGCGGCTGAAGTCCGAGCCGTTCGCCTCCAGCCTGGGCGCGCCCCGGCCGGGGCTGACGTTCCCGGAGTACGCGCCGGGGTCCGGCATCGGCGACCCGATCCCGCTCGACACGTTCGTCGCGTACGGGCGCTGGTTCGCGGAGCGGTGCGCGCCGCGCGCGGAGGAGACGCTGGCCGAGCGGATCGCGCCGGACGGCGACGCCTACCGGGTGGAGCTGGCGACGGGCGAGAGCGTCCGGGCGGCGAACGTCGTCGTCGCGGTGGGCGTGGCGCTGTTCGCGCACCGTCCCGCCGAGTTGGACGGGCTGCCGCGCGAGCTGGCCTCGCACACGGTCGACCACCACGATCTCGGGGTGTTCCGGGGTAAGTCGGTCGCGATCGTCGGGGCGGGTCAGTCCGCGATCGAGACGGCGGTGCTGCTGGCCGAGAACGGCGCGCAGCCGACGGTGGTGGCGCGCGGCTCGGAGCTGGTCTGGAACGCGGTCCCGCAGGACGTCGCGGCGCGCGGCCTGTCGCCGGCGGGCCCGCCGGTGCACGGGCTCGGGCGCGGCTACCGCACCTGGATCTACTCGGAGTACCCGCAGCTCACCCGGCTGCTGCCGGCGGCGACGCGCCGCCGGATCGTGCGGACGACGATGGGCCCGGCGGGTTCGTGGTGGCTGCGCGACCGGTTCGACGGCGTCGAGGTGCTGCTGGGCCGCCGGGTGGTCTCGGCGCGGGAGCGGTCGGGGCAGGTGGTGCTGCGCACGTCCGGGCGGGACGGCACGCGCGAGGTCGTCGCCGATCACGTGATCGCGGCGACGGGCTACGTCCCCGACCTCGACCGGATGACGGTGCTGACGCCGGAGCTGCGGGCCACGCTGGCCCGCCGCGACCGGTCGCCCCGGCTCGACCGCGGGTTCCAGACGTCGGCGAGCGGCCTGTACGTGACGGGTCTGCCGGCGGCGGCGTCGTTCGGGCCGGTGATGCGGTTCGTGCACGGGTCGGCGTTCGCGGCCGACCGGATCGCCCGGCATCTGGTGGCGCGTTCGGGCGGGACGCGGCGGACGTCGGAGCCGGTGCACGCCTGACGAAACTGATCCGAAATGCCCCGGTCCATCCTGGATCGGGGCTTTCGGCGTTGCGGTCGGGGTAAGTCCTTGGACTTCCGATTAGTTTCTGTGTGATCACCTTGCGGCAGGTCTGGAGCGAGACGGGTGTCGAATCCGTCGCGCGAAAGATGGGAGACCGCATGTCGCGTCAACGCAACTGGATCGCCTCGACCGCCGCCGGACTCTCGGCGCTGTCCGCATGCGCCGTCGCGGGCGTCGCGGGCACGGCGCACGCCGCGCCCGCCTGGTGCTCCGGCCCCGTGCTGGACGCGGGGGCGCTGCCGGAGGTCGTCGATCGGGACGCGTGCGATCTGCGCGGACGCGTCGTGCGCGCCGAGGGCGGCGCGGCGGTGCGCGTCCCCGCCGACGAGACGTCGGTGCTCGCGCACGTGCTGCGCCGCGACGGCCGCAGCGAGCTGGGCGTCACGACCGAGCGCGGCGGTTCGCGGTTTCGGCTGCACCGCGAGGCGCCCGAGCCGCGGCGCACGGCGGCGGCGGCCCTGGCCGCCTGCAAGGACGGGGCCTTCAACGCGGGCAAGGTGACGTGGCCGAAGGGCGAGGCGGTGAAATGGTCGTACCACGCGCCGCCGGATGTCGACCTCGGCGTCAAGGACCCGGCCGAGGCGGTGGGACGCGGCGTCAAGGACGCGTTCGAGGCCACGACCGACTGCGAGGACCTCGGGCCGAAGCCCGACATCGAACAGGCTTACCAGGGCACGACCGACAGGGAACCCAACATCGCCGCCGCGGGCGAGTGCGGCAAGCCCGACGGCACGTCCGTCATCGGCTGGCGGAACGTCAAGGGCATGAGCGACCAGGTCCTGGCGATGACGTGCCAGTGGGGCCGGGGCGGCACGGCCATCGAGGGCGACACGGCGATGCGGGCCGTGAAGGACATGTGGTGGGAGCAGGGCCAGGGCACGTGCCCGAAGGGCCGGTACTACGCGTCGGCGGTGGCGACGCACGAGACGTTGCACGTCCTCGGGCTCGGGCACGTGTCGGGGAACGAGCACGACAACCTGACGATGTCGCCGACGGTCGCCCCGTGCGACGCGGGACCGTCCACCCTCGGCAAGGGCGACTACCTCGGGCTGATCAAGCTGTACGGCGAGCGGTCCTGACGGGTCCGTTCGGCGCGCGTCAGGCACCGTCTGTCGCACCACCGTGACAACACGTGAACGGCCGGTCCGGGTTCGGGCTAACGTCTCAGCCACAGGTCCGGCGGCCATTTCGGGGGGAATGGCCGCCGGACCTGTTGCCGGGACGGCACGGACGCCGGGGCCGCACAGGGGCCGGCCCCGCCCCGCCTCCCGCGACGCCGAAGCGCACGCGGCCCTCCCGGACCCGGGAGCCGCGTGCGCTTCGCCGCTCGGAGCTCAGCGCGCGGCGCTGTGCACGTGACGCGCCTTGGCGCCCCTCGGGCCGGCCGTGTAGTAGGAGTCGCGGTAGCGGACCTTGCCCTGGTCGTCGGCGTAGGCGGTGCGGACGTGCAGGGCGGCGCCGCTCGGCCCGGCCTTGCCCGCCGAGGCGCCGAAGCCGGCGTCGGCGTGCGCGAGGGCGGGGGCGGTGGCCAGGACGCCGGCGGCGGCGAAGGTGAGGACGGCGGCGCGACGCAGGTTCCGGTTCATGCTCACAATGACCTTTCGGGTGCTACGGCGGAAATGAACGGTTGAGGGCCGGACATGCGGCGGTCCCGCCCGCGCGACGCGGACGGGACCGGCTCTTCAGCTCTGCGCTGACGGGGTCACCGTCAGTCGGCGGCGCTGAACACCTTGGCGGAGGAAGCGCCCGCCGGCCCGGCGTGCTGCGCCTTGGCGCCGTACACGACACCGCCCTTGCCCTTGCCCTTGCCGCCGTCGGAGGCCGCGGCGAAGAGGCCCCACGAGGAGGCGCCCGCCGGGCCCGCGCTCTGCGCGCTCTGGGCGTGGAAGGCGTCGGCCATCGCGGCGGGCGCGGAGAGCGCCATGCCGGAGAACGCGAGACCGACGATGGTGATGCGCTGGACCTTGTTCATGTAACCCGTTTCTCCCTTGTTCGCGCCGCGAGCCGGGCGCGCCGTGCGTCATCCGCTCGACCTGTGCACTCGGTACTTGATCGTGTGCGGACTGTCACGTCCCTTCATTGCCGGGCGACGCGAGCGGGAACCCCGGGATCGGGTAATACTCCCTTGGTCACTTTCTGGGGCCCGGGTGGTGGATCAGCGAGGCGTCACCGTGGGTAGTCGGATGAGCAAGATCATCGAAACCGTCTCATCCGAAAGGCCCGACATGACCCCGCTCCGCCCGACGTTCACCGCGTTGCTCGCCGTGTCCGTTCTGTCCGCACCGCTCGCCCCGGCCGCGCACGCCTCCGCACCCGTCGCCTGCCCGGGCGGCAAGGGCGACGTCGCCGCACTCGGCGACGCCCTGCGCGCGGGCGGCACCGTCGCGCTCGCCAAGGGCTGCGCGTTCACGCTCGGCAAGCCCGCGGGCGCGCGCTCGGCGCTGCCCCGCGTCACCCGGGACACGACCGTGCGCGGCAACGGCGCCACGCTGACCTGGCTCGGCACGCAGCCGCTCGCCGAGGTGGCGCCCGGGGCGCGGCTGGTGCTGCGGGACGTCACGATCCGGACGCGCCAGGGCGTGTCGGGGGACGCCGAGCCGGTCCGCGTCGTCGTCGGACGCGGCTCGACGTTCACCATGCGCGGCGGTGCGCTCAAGGCGGCTCCGCCGGCCGCGCCCACGGCCGCCGCGCTGCCCGGGGCGCCGATGCCGGGGCTCCTCCCGGCGACCGCCCCGCAGGCGTCGCAGGAGAGGGACCAGTGCGGCGGCTCGACGGTCGCGTCCCGTCCGGGCGCGTCCTCCGGCGTGACCCTGCGCGGCCGCGCGATCGGGGTGGGCTGCACCGTCGAGGCCCGTCCGGGCGTCATCTCGATCATCGGCGCCCAGCGCTAGGACGTCCGAGCCCGCGCCGGGATGGTTCATTCATGAATCATCTCGGCGCGGCTAGGCTGCCGGACATGGCCGACGAACCGCCGACCCCGGCGCCCGACTTCTGGTCCTTCGTGGAACTGGCCGACCGGCGCCTGGCGGACGAGTTCGGCTACCCCACCGGCCACGCCACGCGGCTGCTGCTCACGTTGAACCGCGCGTCGATGATCGTCACCTACGACCTGGAGTCGACCGTCCACCGCCCGCGCGGCCACTCCTGGGCCGGCTTCCGGCTGCTGTTCGTCACCTGGCTCGCCGGTCCGCTGGAGCCGGGACGCGCGGCGGCCCTGGCCGGGATGAGCCGGGCGGCGGTGTCCAACCTGACGCGCACGCTCGTCTCCGACGGCCTGCTCACCCGCTCGCGCGGCGGACGCGACGGCCGCTCGGCGCAGCTCGCCCTGACCCCGAGCGGGCAGGAGCGCATCGCCGAGGTGTTCGCCGCCCAGAACGCGCGCGAGCACGAGTGGGCCGGCGTCCTCACCGAGACCGAGCAGCGGATGCTGATCATGCTGCTGGACAAGCTCATCGCGGGCCGGGAGAGCTTCGGCGCCCGCGAGAGGCCCTAGGAGTTCCTCGGGTCTTTCGGGGTGGGGCGCGGCGGCGTAGAGTCGGTCTAAGTAGTTCATCCATGTACTACTGGGGAGCGGAGATGGCGCACTATCGGCGGGTCGGGGACGTGCCGTCCAAGCGGCACACCCAGCATCGGGACGCGTCCGGGCGGCTCTACTACGAGGAACTGATGGGCGAGGAGGGCTTCTCGTCCGACTCCTCGCTGCTCTACCACCGCGAACTGCCGTCCGCGATCACCGCGTCGGAGATCTGGGACGTCCCGGACACCGCGACCACGCCGAACCATCCGCTGCGGCCCCGGCACCTGAAGCTGCACGACCTGTTCCCCGCGGAGACGTGGGCGGGCACCGACGTCGTCACCGGGCGCAGGCTGGTCCTGGGCAACGGCGACGTGCGGCTGTCGTACGTCGCCGGGTCGGCGCCCTCGCCGCTCTACCGCAACGCCACCGGCGACGAGGTCGTCTACGTCGAGTCCGGCGAGGCCACCGTCGAGACCGTGTTCGGCGCGCTGCGCGCCGAGGCGGGCGACTACGTCGTGCTGCCGACGTCCACCACGCACCGCTGGGTGCCGTCCGGCGACGCGCCGCTCCGCGCGTACGTCATCGAGGCGTCCGGGCACATCGCCCCGCCGAAGCGGTACCTGTCCCGGTACGGGCAGTTCCTGGAGCACGCCCCGTACTGCGAACGCGACCTGCACGGCCCCGCCGAACCCCTCCACGTCACCGGCGAGGACGTGGACGTGCTCGTCAAGCACCGCACGTCCGCCGGGATCGTCGGCAGCCGCGTCACCCACGCGACGCACCCGTTCGACGTCGTCGGCTGGGACGGCTGCCTGTACCCGTTCACGTTCAACGTCCGCGACTTCGAGCCGATCACCGGCCGCGTCCACCAGCCGCCGCCCGTCCACCAGGTGTTCGAGGGGCCCGGCTTCGTCGTGTGCAACTTCGTCCCGCGCAAGGTGGACTACCACCCGCAGGCGATCCCCGTCCCGTACTACCACTCCAACGTCGACAGCGACGAGATCATGTTCTACTGCGGCGGCGACTACGAGGCCCGCAAGGGCTCGGGCATCGGCCAGGGCTCGGTGTCGGTGCACCCCGGCGGCCACGCGCACGGCCCGCAGCCCGGCGCGTACGAGCGCTCGATCGGCGCCGAGTCCTTCGACGAACTGGCCGTCATGGTCGACACGTTCCGCTCGCTCGACCTCGGCGAAGGCGGCCTGGCCTGCGAGGACCCGGCGTACGCGTGGACCTGGGCGAGGCGCGGATGATCCCCGCGTTCGCGACCGGCCTGCTCGACGACGCCGCCATGTTCCCGCCCGGCTCGCTGCCGCTGGACGCGGCCGTCCCCGCGCACCGCCGCCACCGCGCCGCGCCCCACGCGCCCGCCGTCGGGCCGCTGGTCGTGGCGGCGACCGCGCTGCCGACGCTGCACGCGATCCTCGCCGAGACGCCCGGCGCCCCGCTCGCCGTCGCGCTCACCGCGCCGGACGGCCCCGCGCAGGCGCTCGACGCGCTCCGCGCCGCCGACCCCGCGCTGGTGGACGTCGTCGCGCTGGAGATCGCCGTCCCGGACGACCCCGCCGCGTTCTTCGCCGGCCTCGGCACCCCCGGCCCCGACGTCTACGCCGAGATCCCCCGGGACGCGCGCCGCGACGACGTCCTGGCGGGCCTCGCCGCGACCGGCCACCGCGCCAAGTTCCGCACCGGCGGCGTCACCGCCGACCTCTACCCCGGCGTGGACGAACTGGCCGCCGCGATCTCCGCCGCCGTCGCGGCGGGCGTCCCGTTCAAGGCGACGGCCGGGCTGCACCGCGCCGTCCGCGCGACCGACCCGGCCACGGGCTTCGACCAGCACGGCTTCCTCAACCTGCTGCTCGCCGCGCACGCCGCCCGGACCGGCGGCGACGTCGCCGCCGCCCTCGCCGAACGCGACCCCGCGATCGTCGCCGCCGCCGTCGCGGACGCCGCCCCGGCCCGCCGGTCGTTCCTGTCCTTCGGGACGTGCAGCGTCCGCGAACCGCTCGACGACCTCGCCGCCCTCGGCCTCATCCCCGCAGGAGACCCCGCATGACGTCCCCCTTCGGCCCCGCCGCGCTCCCGTACGGCGTCTTCTCCCCGGCCGGGGAGGCACCGCGCGTCGGCGTCCGCCTCGGTGACACCGTCGTGGACCTGGCCGCCACCCTCGGCGGCGACGTGTTCGCCCGGCCCAGCCTCAACGCGTTCATGGCGACCGGCCACGCGGAGTGGGTGCGGACGCGGCGCCGCGTCACCGACCTGGTCTCCGGTGACATCCCGGACGAAGCCGTCCACGCCCTCTCCGACGTCACCCTGCACCTGCCGATCGAGGTCGGTGACTACGTCGACTTCTACGCCTCCGAGCACCACGCCACCAACGTCGGACGCCTCTTCCGGCCCGGCTCCGACCCCCTCACCCCCAACTGGAAGCACCTGCCGATCGGCTACCACGGCCGCGCCGGGACCGTCGTCGTGTCCGGCACCGACGTCGTCCGGCCGTCCGGCCAGCGCAGACCGCCCGGAGCGGACGCACCGACGTTCGGGCCCTCGGTGCGGCTCGACATCGAGGCCGAGGTCGGCTTCGTCGTCGGGACCGGATCGGCGCTCGGCGCACCCGTTCCCGTCACCGAGTTCGCGACGCGGGTGTTCGGCGTCGTCCTGCTCAACGACTGGTCGGCGCGCGACCTCCAGGCGTGGGAGTACGTGCCGCTCGGGCCGTTCCTCGGCAAGAGCTTCGCCACGTCGATCTCCGCGTGGGTGCTGCCGCTGCTCGCGCTGGACGCCGCCCGCGTCCCCACGCCCGTCCAGGACCCCGAACCGCTGCCGTACCTGCGCGAAACCGACCCGTGGGGGCTCGACCTGGACATCTCGGTCACCTGGAACGGGCAGGAGGTGTCCCGGCCGCCCTACCGCACGATGTACTGGTCGCCGGCGCAGATGCTCGCGCACCTCACCGTCAACGGCGCCTCCACCCGCACCGGCGACCTGTTCGCGTCCGGCACGGTGTCCGGGCCGGAGAAGGACCAGCGCGGCGCGTTCCTCGAACTGACCTGGGGCGGCGAGGAACCGATCGTCGTCGCGGGCGAGGAGCGCACCTTCCTCCGGGACGGCGACGAGGTCGTCCTCACCGCCACCGCGCCCGGCCCGGACGGCACCCGCGTCGGGCTCGGCGAGGTCCGGGGACGCGTCCGCCCGGCCCGCTGAGTCACCAGTCGCGGTCCAGGTCCAGATTCCACGGGACCGTGTTCCACGGGCTGCCCGGATCGGTCGCCAGCTCCCGGACCTTCTCCTCGAACCGCCCCTGGTCCGGCGGCGTGCCGCCCGACCACAGCAGCCGCCCCTGGAGGTGGCAGGCGGCCATGTCCTGCCACGACACGTACCGCGCCTGGATGCGGCGCGCCGCCGGAAGCAGCCGCGACCAGCACTCCTCGGCCGTCAGCCAGCCGACGATGTGCCCCCAGCGGGCCAGCATCGCCGCGCGCGCCACGTCCCAGATGAGGAAACGGCCCCGGTTCACCTGGAACGCCAGGTCGGTGTTGAGTTCCAGCCGGTTGATCTCGGTGTCGACGAACTCGTGCCGGTCCATTACCTGGCCGAGGAACCAGTGCAGCTCGGCGGCCGCCGGGCCGTCGTCCGGGCCGCCCGTGCCCGCCAGCAGCGGCATCAGGTGGCGGCGCAGCTCACCGGCCGCCGCGCCGTAGCGCAGCTCGACCAGACGCCCGAGGAAGTCCACGTCGTCCGGGCCGAGCCGGTCGCGCTCGCTGAGCCGCCGCGTCTTGCGCAGCAGACCGGAGTACTCGGCGCGCTCGGCGTCGGACAGGGCCGCCGCCAGCGCCGCGCTCTGCTCGAACTCGGCGCGGTGCCCGTGCTCCAGCAGCGACCGGATCTGCCGGTCGAGCCGCTCGGCGTCGTAGGCGCCCCAGGCCGAGTGCAGCAGCTTGAGCGCGGTGAGACGGTCGGCGTCGAGCGTCGCCGGATCGGCGCCGAGCCGGTCGGGACGGTAGTCGTTCATCGTCGCGAAGTGCGCGCACATGCCGAGGACCCAGAGCTGGACGGGCGTCACCGGCGCGTCCGGCAGCGTGTCCGGATGGTTCCGGCGGTGCCAGGGGGCGACGCCCGCCTCGTGCAGCGCGTTCACGACGGGCCAGTACATGTCGGGCTCGTCCGGGTCGAAGAAGTGCTGGATGATCTCGACCGGATCGACCGTGCTCGTCCGGCCCGTCGCCCCGGTGACGCGGACGACGAACGCGCTCTTGGTCGGATCGTCGGGCACCGCGTCCACCTCCCACCGGCCCCCCTGCGCGATCAGCAGATCGGCGACATAGGCCGACAGCGCGAGCTGGAGACGCACCCACGGATCGTCCGCCGCGCCGTCGTCGGGCGGGAACACGTCGAGGTAGTCCTCCAGCGGCGCCAGCAGCGACAGCGGGCACTCCTCGTAGCTGTCGCGGGTCAGGCCGACGTCGTCGAGCAGCTCGTCCACGTAGCCGCGCACGTCCGCGACGAACTCCTCCAGCATCCCGTGCGCCTCGGCCACGCTCATGCCATCGACGATCATGCGCAGTACTCCCCGAGCGGTCCACGTCCCGGCACCCCGGGGCGCGCGCCATCATCGCAACCCGCGCACCGGGTCCGCCAGAGAGCGCCGGGTTCCCGACCGGCACCGGACAGCGCGTTCCGCATCTCGTGCGCATGACGTGGGCGAACGGGGAAGGGGGCACCTGGGAACCATTCCGCGACACCGGGGAGCCGTCCATGCGCGCCGCCACCTACGACGCCTACGCGTCCGACAATTCACGACTCACCGTCGGGGACGTGCCCGACCCGAAGGTCGGACCGGGTCAGGTGCTCATCGAGGTGCGCGCCGCCGCCGTCAACCCGGTCGACTGGAAGATCATGGCCGGGGGACTCGACGGGATGATGGACGCGGTGTTCCCCGTCATCCCCGGCTGGGACGTCGCCGGCGTCGTCCGGGGACGCGGGCCGGACACACCCGAGTTCGCCGAGGGCGACGAGGTCATGGCGTACGCGCGCAAGGACGTCGTCCACGCCGGCACGTTCGCCGCGTACGTCGCCGTGAACGCGTCGGCCGTCGCACGCAAACCGGACGTGTACGGCTGGCACGAGGCCGCCGGGCTGCCGCTCGCGGGCCTGACCGCGCAGCGCGCCCTGGACCGGCTCGACGTCGGGGCGGGCGACACCGTCCTGATCCACGCCGCGTCCGGCGGCGTCGGGGACCTCGCCGTCCAGATCGCCCTGGCGCGCGGCGCCCGCGTCATCGGCACCGCCTCCGAACGCAACCACGCCCACCTGGAGTCGCGCGGCGCCGAACCCGTCACCTACGGCGACGGTTTGGCCGACCGCGTCCGCACCCTGGCCCCGGACGGCGTCACGGCCGTGGCCGACTTCGCCGGCGACCAGCTCGACACGACCCTGGCCGTCCTCACCGACAACGGCCGCCACGCCTCCGTGGCCGACCCCACCGCCGAACAGCACGGCGGCCACTGGATCTGGGTCCGCCCCGACGGCCGCGCCCTCTCCGACCTCGCCGACCTCGCCGACGAAGGCACCCTGAAGGTGGACATCGCGGGCGTCCACTCCCTGACCGAGGTCGGCACCGCCTTCGACGAAAGCCGCACCTCCCACGCCCGAGGCAAACTCATCATCGAACCCTGAACGCTCACGACCCCAGGCGGACGCCGTTCCGCCAGACGGCGCGAATGTTGAGCGTGTCGCCGATCGTCGTGGCCGGATCGCCGTCGACCAAGAGCAGGTCGGCGCGCAGACCCTCGGCGATACGGCCGCGATCCGCGAGGCCGAAGCGGCGCGCGGTCGTGGCCGTGGCCGCGCGGAGCGCCTGGACGGGCGTCAGCCCGGCGCGCACGAGGTACTGCATCTCGTGGTGGACGCTGGCGCCGTGGGCGAGACCGCCGAGGAACGGCAACGGCAGAGACGCGTCCGTTCCGGCGAGCAGGTCGACCCCGGCGTCGCTGAGCGCCCTGACCGACGCGAGGACGTCCCCGAGCACGCCCTGCGGATAGCGGCCGAAGCTGGAGCGCAGCGCCGTGTCCCACGCGTCGTCCAGCCGGGACGCCACGCGGGGGTCGTCGGCGAGTTCGCCACCGCCGATGCCCATCATGGACGCGTTGAGCACGACGCACGGGACGACGAACACCCCGGCGTCTCTGATCATGGCGACGATGTCCTCGGTGTGCGGCCCGTCCATGAACAGGTGCGCCAGCCCGTCGATGCCCGCCTCGATCGCCATCCGCGTGGCGTCGACGGTCAGGGTGTGGGCGATCGTGAGCATGCCGTGCCGCCGGGCCGCGGCGACCCCGGCGTTCAGCGTGGCCTGGTCCAGCATGGGCAGGCCGGGGTGCCCTTCGACGCTGCCGTCGTCCACCATGAACTTGATGTAGTCCGAGCCGTGCTCGATGAGCCGCGGAACGAAGGCGGCGGCCTCCTCCGGCGTGGTGGAGAACGGCATCAGCGGCGGCGGCCCCGTCGGCCGGGCGCCGGGCGGCTGCCCCGGACGGAAGCCCTCGGGGAACAGCTCGCTGGGGTGGCCGCCCGGCGGGGTGATGCCGAATCCGGACGAACGGACGTCGGCGATCGAGTCGTCACCGCTGAGGTGGGCGCGATTGCCGCGGGTGTTGGTGCCCTGCATCTCCAGCTCGGTCGTGACGCCGAACCGCAGCGCCAGCGCCAGCGATTCGCGTGAGGTGTGGACGTGCGCGTCGATCAGGCCGGGGAGCAGCGTCGTCCCCGGCGCGTGCAGTACCCGCGCGTCGGCCGGCGCCTCGCCGCCGACCTGGACGACGCGCCCGCCGGCGATGACGACGGTGGCCACCCCGAGCGGGCTCTCCCCGTCGAAGACGCGGGCGCCGGTGATCGCGGTCACGGACATGGAAACCTCCTCGCATCACATATCAAATGCTATGTATATGCATAACGTATGGCATATGCGGCCGAGACGGCTACGATGGCCGCATGACCAGCCCGCAGGACGCCGACGCCCTCCTCGACCAGGTCGGTCCGGCCCTGGCCCGGCTGCGCCGCCGCACCCTCCGCAACCGTGGCGACCTGACGCGCAACATGGTCCTCAACCTCATCGCCGAGGCGCCCGAGGAGATGACCGTCGGCGGTATCGCCGCCGAGATGGGCGTCACCCAGCCCGTCGCCAGCCGCACCATCGCGGCCTGCATCGCCGACGGCCTCCTGCGGCGCGGCGCGTCCCAGGCCGACGGGCGGCGCACCGTCCTGCACCTCACGACCGAGGGCGAGGCCGAGCGCCGCCGCCTGGCCGCCGAACAACGCGCCGTCTTCGAGGCGATCACCGCCGACTGGGCCCCGGCCGACCGCGACCGTTTCGCCCACTACCTCGTCCGCTACGGCCAGGACGCCACCACCTGGTCCGCACGGCGGCACACCTAGGCCAGAACAACACCGGGCCGCGACCATCGCCGCGCCACACGACGCCGCAACGCTCGTGCGCGAACAACTCCTCGACGCCGCAGGCGATCCGCAGACCGACCCGCGTTCCAGGAGGCGGGGCCTCTCCCCGCGCACGCGCGGACGTCCCGAAACGAGGCGGCGGTACCGACACCTCACCATCCGCTCCCCGTGCACGCGGAGATGGTCCCGGTACGGAGCCCGCTACCTGGACGAAGGCTGGTCGGTAGAGCGCACGGCGCGGAGGCACCGTGTCAGTGAGCGCGCCGTTCGTGTCGCCGTGAAGAGCAGGCCGCTGCCGCCGATCCGCTTCCACGATCTGCGTCACGGCGCCGCGAAGGTCCGCCCCCTGAGCAGGGTCGACATGAAGGTGATCAGTGAGACGCTCGGTCATCGTTCACGGCGGAAACGTACGCGTCGATGCTGCCCGAGGTCGCTCGTTCGGCGGCCGAGGCGGTGGCCGCCGTGGTGCCCCTGCGCCGTGATGGCCACACCCTGGCCACACCAGGGGACAAAAAGACCCCCGCCGAAGAGATCGTCTTCGACGAGGGTGCTTCCTAGCTGCGGAGGATCGGGGATTTGAACCCCGGATGGGCTTGCACCCAAACCGCATTAGCAGTGCGGCGCCATAGACCGGACTAGGCGAATCCTCCTGGGGCCCGAAGGCTCAGCACAGGCTACCGGGCGGGGTGGGGTACCGGCAAAGTGAGCCTTGGACCCGTTCAGCATAGCCGCAGGCGAGGGCCGGGGGGCCGGTTTTCCGGGGTCGGGTCAGGAGCCGATGTTGAAGCGGTTGCCGGAGAAGCCGCACGCGGAGGCGAGGGCCTGGCCGCTCTGCTGCATCTGGGTGGCCCAGTTGGTGTTGGCGCCGCCGGAGAGGTTGCCGGAGCTGAGGTTGCGGAGCGTCGTGGCGGCGCTGTCCAGGTCGCGGGCGAAGGCGGAGGAGGCCGACGCGACGTCCCCGCCCGCCTTCTGGCCCTCGGCGCGGATCTTGGACGCCACGTCCGAGAACTTCTGCGCGTTGGCGGCGGCCCCGCCCATCGGGTCGGACGGGTTCGGCGCCGTGCCGGCGTTCGCCAGCGTCCGCAGCTCGGTCTCGATGTTCCCGCACGCCTCGGACTTGGACCCACCGACGATGTCGGCGGGGTTGCACGCGGTCGAGCCGATCAGCGCGCCACCGAGGACGGCGACGCAGGCGATGCGCAGGGCGGACGGACGCATGGGAGTCTCCTTGCAGGGGGGTCGGAACGCGACTGAGAGTAGACCGCACGTGTCCCTCTCGTCTCGATAACTCCTTCGTCGTCCCAACAGGGCGATCGGTTCCCCTGAGCCCCTGTCGTCTCGGTCACCGTCAAGACCACGCCCTCCGATGCCCTAGAGTTGGGACCGCTGGACCGAAGTCAGATGCTCAATCCACCCGGAACGAGCGTGCTAGACTCGACTCCGGCAACAACGCCCCAGGTGAGAGCCACAGGGCGGGCACCCGTAGCTCAACGGATAGAGCATCTGACTACGGATCAGAAGGTTAGGGGTTCGAATCCCTTCGGGTGCACATAGATCAGAAGCCCTCCGTGACTATAACGGAGGGCTTCTTTCGTTCTCTGCTGCGGGTCGGTCAAGGGCTCGTGGGGGCGCCTCGGCCGGTCGGGGCCGTGCGTGTGGGTGCGCGAAGGCTGTGTTTGAGTGTTGATGATTTGAGTTTGGGACATGGGGAGCAGAGTCTAGTCTCGGTCTCTTTCTGTTAAGCCTGGCGTGGCGCGTGTAGGTTCTTATTATTTCAATGCCTGCCTCTTTTGTGTTTCGGAGGAGTCGGCTGCGGATGCTCGGTTCTTGGCTCAGGTGTTTGATCTTTTGGTTGCGGTATGCGTTACTCGTCGTCTTCCTATGGGAGTGCTGGTGATCTGGCGCTGCTCGGTGATCGAATTGAAGCGGCAAACGCGTAGGTATCTTCGCGGTTACTCGTGGACCCCTGTGGTCCCGCGTGATCTGGTAGGTGGGCTGTGGGGGAGGTTGGGGTCTTCCTTCCGGGCGGTGGACAACCCTGATGGCGCTCTCATGCTAGGCGCGACGGGCACGCTCGCAGAATTCGATGAGCATGCGCTGGAGGCGTTGTTCGAGGTCGTCGCTCGTGTTCTGCCGCCGGGGACGCCCACACCGGACCCTGGATATCCGGAAGTGGAGGTTGTTTTCCGCTCTCCGGACGCTTGGCGACGGGCAGAATCCGCAGGGCGCGCAATCAGTACGGTGGCGTCATGAACGACGGCCTCGAACGGGCGCTGCTGGAGGCGGGCTGGTCTCCCGGACGTACCGTCGACACGGCCGCAATTCAACGTCTCCGGTCCGGGTGTGAGTGTGGCGCGGCAGCCGTTCTTCTTCGCCGGAACTATCTGGCTGAAGGGTGAGGTGCCGGTGGAGGGTCTGGGTGCGCTCGTGCGGGGGCGCCGGGGTGAAGGTCGGCTGGCGGTGGGCTCGGGTTGGGGCGTTTGGCACAACTGGGGGCTGTGGATTTGGTGCACGGCGACTATTGGAATCAGTGTCTACTTACTCTACGGTCGTGGGGCCGTCACCTGGGCGGTGCGTTGCATGATCGAAGGGTCGTCGGTTCATGCCCATCAGAGTTCGTAGGTTCGCGTCCGCCTTGCTGGCCTCCTGTGTCGCGCTCACCGCTTTCACCGCGCCGCAGGCGCAGGCCGCGCCGTCGCCGCAGCCGCTCCCGGCCAAGGACCCGTTCTACACGCCGCCCTCGCCGCTGCCGGCGGGTAAGCCGGGGGACGTCATCCGGTCCCGGCCCTCGGTCTACACGCTCGACCCGTTCAGCCGCGCGCCCTTCGGGGGCGTGAAGGCGTGGCAGGTGCTGTACCTGTCGGAGTCGGTCGGCGGGAAGCCGATCGCGGTTTCGGGCACTGTCCTCGTCCCGCAGAAGGCGTGGACGGGCAAGGGGCAGCGGCCGCTCGTCTCGTACACGGTCGGCACGCGCGGCCTCGGGGATGCCTGCGCCCCGTCGTACACGCTGAGCCAGGGCATCGACTACGAGGGCTTCTTCATCGCCGACGCGCTCACCAAGGGCTGGGCCGTCACCGTCACCGACATGGAAGGGCTCGGCACGCCGGGCCAGCACACCTACGAGGTGGGCGGCTCGCAGGGCAAGGCCGTGCTGAACATGGCGCGCGCGGCGCGGCGGCTGCCGGACGCGGGCGTCGGCACCGGCCCGGTGGGTGTGTGGGGCTACTCGCAGGGCGGCACGTCGGCGGGCTGGGCCGCCGAACTCGCCCCGACGTACGCTCCCGAACTCGACATCAAGGGCGTCGTCGCGGGCGGTGTCCCGGCCGACCTGGTCAAGGTCGCTGAGAACCTCGACGGCAACCTGTTCATCGCGTTCGCGTTCATGGCGGCGGTCGGCTACGACACCGCCTACCCCGAACTGGACCTGGCCAAGTACCTCAACGACCGGGGCCGCCAGCTCCTCAAGAAGGCCCAGGACATCTGCCTGGTGAGCTTCGACGGCGTCTCGACGCTGATCGACACCGCGTTCACCAAGTTCACCGACTACACGACGACGAACCCGCTGACGACGCCGGAGTGGAGGGCGAAGCTGAACGCGAACCGGCTCGGTTCGCGGGCGCCGAAGGCCCCGGTGTTCCAGCCGCACGCCTACCTCGACCAGATCATCCCGTTCGGGCAGGCGGACACGCTCCAGAAGGAGTGGTGCGCGAAGGGCGCGAACGTCACGTGGCGGGTCTATCCGGGCGAGCACGCCCTGGGCGCCGTGCTCAGCGAGCCGGACGCGGTGATCTACCTCGGTGACCGGTTCGCCGGGAAGCCGGTGCGGAGTACCTGCGCGAAGTGAAGCCGGCGTCCCAGGTGAAGCCGTAGATAGGCAAGTGTAGGCTTGCCTGTTGTGGGGGATGTCTTCAAGGCGCTCGCCGATCCGACGCGGCGTACGATCCTGGACGAGCTGGTCGAACGCGACGGCCAGACGCTGTTCGAGATCTGCTCGCGGCTGGCGATGAAGCACGGGCTGTCGTCGTCGCGGCAGGCGATCTCGCAGCATCTGGCGGTGCTGGAGGACGCCGGGCTCGTCCGGGCGCGCCGCGAGGGCCGCTACAAGTTCCACCACATCGACACGCGGCCGATCCGCGAGCTTCTCGGCCGCTGGACGCAACCGGAGGAACCGTGAGGATCAACGTCACGAGCGTGTACGTGGACGACCAGGCCAAAGCGCTGCGCTTCTACACCGACGTCCTGGGCTTCCTGCCCAAGACGGACGTTCCGGCGGGCGGCGCCCGCTGGCTGACGGTCGTCTCCCCCGACGACCCGGACGGCGTGGAACTCCTCCTGGAGCCGGACGGGCACCCGGCGTCGAAGGTGTACAAGGAGGCGCTGGTCGCGGACGGCATCCCGTTCACGCAGTTCGCCGTCACCGACGTGGACGCCGAGGTCGCCCGGCTGAAGGATCTCGGCGTCCGGTTCACCCAGGAGCCGTTCACGGCGGGTCCGGTCACGGTGGCGGTGCTGGACGACACGTGCGGCAACCTCATCCAGCTCGTGCAGATGGCGGGCTAGGGGTCACGTCCCGCTGGACGGCTCGGGCGGTTCGGCGGCGCGTCCGGCGCGGAGCAGTTCGCGCCAGTCGTCGCGGTCGTGGTCGGCGGCGCGTCCGGCGAGGAAGTCGGTGAGGACGGCGGCGAAGCGCTCGGGCTCGTCGCGGTGGGGGAAATGCCCGGAGTCGGGGAAGACCTCCAGCCGGCTGCCGGGCAGCGCCGCCTGGGCGATCCGCGCGTGCGCGGCGGGGATGATCGGGTCGCGTCCGCCCCAGACGACGAGCGTGGGCAGGCCGCGCGCGAGGTAGCCGCGGTCGAGCATGGTGATGGCCTGGCCGCGCAGGTCGATCCCGGCGCGGATCGTCCGCAGGAACGCGCGGCGCGCGGTCCCGTCGGCGAAGTCGTGGTAGCGCTCCAGGACGTGGTCGAGGTCGCGGCCGAGCCCGCCGCCGCACAGGACGCGCAGCGCGGGGGTCGCGAGCCGGACGGCGGCGCGCGCGGGCGGCGTCGTCAGCAGCGACAGCGCGATTCCGGCGCCGGGCCCGGCGGCGAGCCGGAACGCGGGGTGCACCTCGCGGCCGAGGCCCGCGCTGCCGACGAGCGCGAGCCGTTCGACGCGTTCGGGGAACTGGTAGGCGAACTGCATGGCGACGCCGCCGCCGAGCGAGTGCCCGGCGACGCTGACGCGGTCGATGTCGAGGGTGGTGAGCAGGTCGCGCAGGCCGCACGCGAACGCGCCGATGGCGTAGTCGGCGCGGGGTTTGGCCGAGGCGCCGTGGCCGAGCAGGTCGGGGGCGATCACGGTGTGGTGTTCCGCCAGCATGGGCAGGACGTGCGACCAGGTGCCCGAACTGTCGCCGATGCCGTGGACGAGCAGCAGCGGCGGCCCGTCGCCCGCCAGCCGGTAGGCGCGCCGGTAGCCGTGGATGTCCCGGTAGTGCAGCATGTCCGCAGCGTCTGGTGACGATGTTTCGGGCACGCTTCCGTCCGATGATCGGCACGTAAGCGAAATTTCGGCACGTTCCCGGATTCTTTGCCGATTCATGGGGGACTCATGCAGCCGTGATCGGAGATCGGGCCGAAGTGATGGCCGTCGGCGTGGAAGAGGAGTTCCACACCGTCGACCTGGACACGCACCGTCTGCTGCCCAAGGCCGGCAGCCTGCTGGGAGAGCTTCCCGGAGACCGTTTCGGGCAGGAACTCCACCGCTCGGTGCTGGAGACCAACAGCCGCCCGTTCGTGCGGCTGATCGACCTCGCCGAGGACCTGACGGCCCTGCGGCGCGAGGCGATCGGCGCGGCGCGCGAGAAGGGACTCGGCATCGTCGCGGCCGGGACCGTCCCGGTCGCTGACCCGGCGGCCCTGCAAATCACCCCGGACCCGCGCTACGAGAACATGCTGGAGGAGTACCAGGTTCTGGCGCGCGAGCAACTGATCTGTGGCGCGCAGGTGCATGTGGACGTCGGCGGCCGCGAGAACGCCATCGCCATCGCCCACCGGCTCGCCCCCCGGCTGCCCGCGCTGCTCGCGCTGTCGGCCAGCTCGCCGTACTGGCTGGGCTCCGACACCGGCTACGCCAGTTACCGGACGGTCCTGTGGAGCCGCTGGCCCACGGCCGGTCCGATCGGCGCGTTCGACTCGATCGAGGAGTACGACGCGCTCATCGCGGACCTGGTCGCGTCGGGCGTCATCACCGACCCCGGCATGATCTATTACGACGTCCGGCCGTCCGCGCACGTCCCGACGATCGAGCTGCGCGTCCCGGACGCGTGCCCGCGCGTCGAGGACGTCGCGCTGCTCGCCGGGCTGTTCCGCGCGATGGTCCTGGAGGAGCTGGACGCCGTCCGAGACGGGCTCCCGCCGCACACGCTGCGGCCCGAGCAGCTCCGCGCGATGACGTGGCGGGCGGCGCGCGACGGCCTGGAGGGCGCGCTGATCGACCCGTCCGACGGCCGTCCGGTGCCCGCCCCGAAGGCGATCCGGGGCCTTTTGAACGATCTGCGCCCCTCGCTGGAGCGCACGGGCGACTGGGAACTGGTCGCGGAGCTGGCCGACAACGTCCTGGCCGACGGCGGTTCGGTGGCGCGGCAGCGCGCCGCGTACATCGAGGGCGGGTTCGGCCGCGTCGTCGAACTCCTGGTGGCCGAGACGGCGGCGGGCACCGAGTGGTCGCCCGGCACCGGCCCGGCGCGCACCGAGGTCAACGCGATGCTCAGCGACTACGACGCGTCCGCCGACGAGGCCGTCGTGTTCGACGGCAGCGCCCGCGGCCCGTACGGCCTGCTGATGACGGCGCTGGACCGGGTGGGCGTCGAGGGCCTGCGCGAGCGCGAGCAGCTCCGCGACGAGGTGCAGCGGCATCTGGGCATGACGTTCCGGGTGGACGCCGACTCGCCCGAGCGGCTGTTCCCCGTCGACCTGGTGCCGCGCGTGATCGCCTCGCAGGACTGGGACCTGCTCGACGCCGGGATGGTGCAGCGCGTCCGCGCGCTGGAGGCGTTCCTGCACGACGCCTACGGCGACCGGCAGGCCGTGGCCGACGAGGTGGTGCCGTCCTGGGTCGTGGACGAGTCGCCCGGTCTGCGGGACGACGGGCGGATCGTGCCGCGTTCGTCCGTCCGGTGCGCGGTCGCCGGGATCGACCTGGTCCGCGACGACGCGGGGCGCTGGGCCGTCCTGGAGGACAACCTGCGCGTCCCTTCCGGAATCGGGTACGCGCTGGCGAACCGGTGGCTGTCGACGCACGTCCTGTCCGACCTGCGGCGCGCGCTGCCGACCCCGACGCCGTCGCGCATCATCGGCACCCTGCGCGGCGCGCTGCCGGGCGCACTCGCCGTCGTCACGCTCGGCGAACGGGACTCCGCGTTCTTCGAACACCGCCTGCTCGCCCGCGAGATGAACGTCCCGCTGCTGACGCCCGGCGACCTGCGCGTCGAGCCGGACGGCGTGTACGCGGGCGACGACCGCATCGAGACGATCTACCGGCGCATCGAGGAGGACGAGCTGTTCGGCGCGCGCGGCGCCGACGGCAAGGTGCTCGGCCCCGGCCTGCTGGACGCCGTCGCGCGCGGCGAGCTGCACTTCGCCAACGCGCCCGGCAACGGCGTCGGCGACGACAAGGCGCTGTACGCGTTCGTGCCGCAGCTCATCCGCTATTACCTGAATGAGGACGCGATCCTGGAGAACGTCCCGACGTACCTGTGCCGGGTGCCCGAGCGCCGCGAAGAGGTGCTGGAGCGGATCGCGGACCTCGTCGTGAAGCCCGTGGACGGGCACGGCGGCGCGGGCGTGCTGATCGGCCCGGACGCGACGACGGCGGAGCTGGAGAAGGCGCGCGCCGCGATCCAGGAGAACCCGGGCGGATGGATCGCGCAGGAAGTGGTGCATCTCTCCACGCATCCGACGTTCGTGGACGGACGGCTGCGCCCCCGCGTCGTCGATCTGCGCGCGTTCGTCGTGCAGGGCGCCGCCACGGAGACGTTGCCGCTGGCGCTGACGCGCGTCGCGCCCGAGGGCAGCCGCGTCGTGAACTCCTCGCGGGGCGGCGGGTCCAAGGACACCTGGCTGGTGCGCTGACGCCGGTCTCGCCGGGGAGTGTGACGCGTCCCGCGACTGTCCGGAAGTGATGACTTCCTTGTCGTGGGTAATCCGATTCGCACGCCCGGTGGCTCGGCGACGGGAAGGAGGCCCCGTGTGCGGTCTGTGCGGTGAGGTCCGGTTCGATGGTGGACGGGCGGACGTCGAGGGCGTCGCCCGGATGATGGGGGAACTGGAGCCGCGCGGACCGGACGGTTCGGGCGTCTGGTCGGACGGACGCGTCGCGCTCGGGCACCGCCGCCTCAAGATCATCGACCTGTCGGAGCGCGGCGGGCAGCCGATGGTGGACGCCGAACTCGGGCTCACCGCCGTGTTCAACGGCTGCCTCTACAACTACGCCGAACTGCGCGAACAGCTCAGGGAGGACGGTTACCGCTTCTTCTCCACGTCCGACACCGAAGTGCTCATCAAGGCGTATCACCGCTGGGGCCGCGACTGCGTGACGCGGTTCCTCGGCATGTTCGCCTTCGCGATCGTGGAGCGTGACACGGGCACGGTCGTGCTCGGCCGCGACCGGCTCGGCATCAAGCCCCTCTACGTCGCGCGGGACGCGCACCGGCTGCGGTTCGCGTCCACGCTCCCGGCGCTGCTGCGCGGCGGGGACGTCGACACCGACCTCGACCTGGTCGCGCTGCACCACTACCTGTCGTTCCACTCGGTCGTGCCGCCGCCGCGCACGATCCTGCGGGGCGTCCGCAAGCTGCCGCCCGCGACCGTCGCGACGATCACCGAGGACGGCGCGCAGGACGACCACGTCTACTGGCGTCCCGACTTCTCCCACCGCACCGGGATGGACCGGCACGACTGGGCCGAAGCGCTGCTGGACGCGCTGCGCACCGCCGTCGACCGCCGCATGGTCGCGGACGTCCCGGTCGGCGTGCTGCTGTCGGGCGGGCTCGACTCGTCCTTCATCGTCGCGCTCCTGGCCGAGGCCGGGCAGCGCGACCTGGCCACGTTCAGCATCGGGTTCCAGGCCGCCGGCGGCGAGTCCGGCGACGAGTTCGGCTACTCCGACCTGGTCGCCCGGCGGTTCGGCACCGACCACCACCGCATCGCCGTGGACGACGCGCGGCTGCTGCCCGCGCTGCGCGGCGCGATCGGCGCGATGAGCGAGCCGATGGTCAGCCATGACGTCGTCGCGTTCCACCTGCTCTCGCAGGAGGTGTCCCGGTACGTGAAGGTCGTGCAGTCGGGGCAGGGTGCCGACGAGGTCCTGGCGGGCTACGACTGGTACCCGCCGCTCGCGGACGTCCCCCGCGACCGCGCCGCCGACGCCTACCTGGACGTGTTCGCCGACCGCCCGCACGCGGCCCTGTCCGGCATCCTCGACCCGGCCCGGCTGATCGACGACGACGCGTCCGGCGACTTCGTCCGCGCGCACTTCGCGCGGCCCGGCGCGCCGATGGCCGTGGACGCCGCGCTGCGCCTGGACACCACGGTCATGCTCGTGGACGATCCGGTCAAACGCGTCGACAACATGACGATGGCGTGGGGCTTGGAGGCCCGCACGCCGTTCCTCGACCACGAGCTGGTCGAGCTGGCGGCGTCCTGCCCGCCGTCGTTCAAGCTCGCGCAGGGCGGCAAGGGCCTGCTGAAGGACGCGGCGCGCGGCCTGGTGCCCGACGAGGTCATCGACCGGACGAAGGGGTACTTCCCGGTCCCGGCGATCCGGCACCTGTCGGGCCCCTACCTCGACCTGGTGCGGGACGCGCTGAACGCCCCGGAGGCCAAGGCGCGCGGGCTCTACCAGGGCGCCTACGTCGACCGGCTGCTGGCCGACCCGTCCGGCCACCGGACCACGCTCGGGTCCAGCGAGCTGTGGCAGGCGGCGCTGCTCGAACTGTGGCTCCAGGAGCACCACTTGTAAGGGGGACGCCTGCGCGGGTATGCAGGGCCCGAACGCGGTGAGACGACCGCCGACGAGAGGAGTCCGTCCCGGATGTGCCGCCACTTCGCCTGGATCGGGGCGCCGAGGAACCTGCACGCGCTGCTGTTCGAGCCGTCCTACGGGCTGCCCGAGCAGGCGCGGCTGCCGCGCTGGCAGCAGGTCGGGCTGGTCAACAAGGACGGGTACGGGGCGGGTTGGTACGACGCGTCCCGTCCCGAGGTGTTCCGGACCACCACGCCGATCTGGGAGGACGCCGGGTTCCGTCCTCGCGCGCGGGCGCTGGAGGCGGCGTGCGTGGTCGGCGCGGCGCGGGCGGCGAGCCCCGGGATGCCGCTGGAGGTCGCGGCGAACGCGCCGTTCACCGACGGCCGCCACCTGTTCAGCCTGAACGGGCATCTCAGCGTGGAGCGCAACGCCGCGCTGCTCGGCCCCGGCCGCGCGACCGAGTCCGACGTCGACTCGGCGCTGCTGGCCGCCCTCCTGTGGGAGCGCCTGGAGGACGGCGGCCCGCTTGACACGACGGTGGAGAACCTGCTGTACGCGATCGTCGAACGCGACGCGACGGCCTGCCTCAACATGCTCGTCAGCGACGGCCACCGGGTCGTCGCGACGACCTGGGCCGAAACTCTCTGCTACCGGGAGGAGCCGGACGGCGTTCTCGTGGCCAGCGAACCCCACGACGACCGCGACGACTGGACGACGGTCCCCGACCGCTCGCTCCTGGTGGCCGACGCGTCCTCGGTGACGGTCCGCGGCCTGGACGCCATGCCCGCCGCCGCCCCCACCGTCCTCCCCGGCGAAACCGTCCCCGGCTGACCCCCGCCGTCGTCGCCGGAGAGCACATCGAGGAGCCCTCGCCGTATCCGGCGAGGGCTCCTCGATGTGGTGGTGCTAGAGAGCCTTGATGGCGCCGGAGAACCGTCGGAAGCCGGAGCGGTCCAGCAGGATCGTTCCGCCGTCGCGGTCCTTCGTGTCGCGGATGGCGACCGTGCCGGGGACGTTCGCGACCTCGACGCAGTCGTCATTGTTGGCGTGGCTGCGTGAGGATTTGCGCCACGTCGCGTTACGAAGGTCCATACAGCTCGTCACGTACCTTTCCCATGAAATCGTACGACTCGCGCGGCGAGAGCGCTTCCGCCTGGATCTTAACCCAGATGGCAGCGCACTCGGCCACGCGGGCGGGGTCGGTGCTCGTGACGCCTCCAGTCTGGTACGGGCAGTAAATCATCTGCCGCCCATCGGCTTGGCTGGCGATTGCGAAGTCGGTACGCAGGTGCGGAATGTAGACCGGCCGCAGCACCTGGATGATCGCCAGGCCCTTGTCGATCATCTCCATGAGTTCAGTGATCTGGTCGTACATGACCTTGTCCGAACCGACACGCGTGTAGAGCACGGCCTCGTCCATGATCATGCTGACCTGAGGGAGTGGGGTGCGCTCGAAAATCCGCTTTCGATCCATCCGCGCCTTCACGTCCTCCGGACTGTTGAGCATCGCGCTCGCGTATGCCTCTGTCTGGAACAGGCCGTTGACGACCTTGGTCACGTAACAGCGGGCCATCACGGCGCTCGATTCGGCGCGCGGGTAGTTCCGGTACTCCTGCGGGAACCGGTGCTCGTCCTCCTGGAGCTTCAGCGGCTTGATGTACTTGAGCCATGCCTTGTGGAGTCGGGTTCCCTCGCCCGTGTGCCTGGGATCGGTGATGCCGTCGAGCACCTTTCCCAGCCGCATCGCGAAGTCCTCCCGGCACTGCGCCGAGCCGTTCTCGATCTGGGAGATGTACGACCGGCCGACATTCACCAGTTCGCCGATCTCTTCCTGCGTCGGCCGGAGCGGCAGACTCCGGCGGAGTTTCCGTGACTCGCGCCCGAATGCTGTGGTCTCGGGCCGTTTTGGGGGGTTGGGCATGAATTGTCACCTCCGACACGTGCTGACGTGCGCGTTCATGTCTACCGGACTCGCGGCGGCCACTTCGGGAGAGTGGCGGCGGTGTAGTGGGTGTAGTAGGTCACTCACCTTTTTTTCGCGCTTCACATCCAGGATGGTTTGTGTCGCAAGACGCATGCACGGGTCACCCATACGAGCGCTGGAGCGGTCAGGCACGGAGGCACGGTAATGATCACGATGGACAAGCCCGTGAGGATCGCCCCGGGGATTTTCTGTCCCTATCCGGGTGGTGCTCTCTCGACGGTGGGGCGGGCTCGCGCCGCCGCCGAGGAATGGGTGCGCGGTGAGAATTACAGTGCCGAGGTGGTCGGCAACGTGGCGCTGATCGTCACCGAGCTGGCCACGAACAGCCTCCGTTACGTGGCCGGTGCGGCGGGGTTCGCCGCGCTGGTCTATCCGGTCGAGCTGCCGGGCGCTCATGCGGGTGTGTGCGTGGAGATCTGGGACGCCGACGCCGGGAACCCGCCCGTGCTCGGGCAGCCGGATTTTGTGGCGGAGACCGGCCGGGGGCTGTTCATCGTGGACAGCCTGACAGGCGGCATGTGGGGCTGGCAGTGCCTCGCGGACGACAAGGGAAAGGCAGTATGGGCGGCGATTCCGTGCACATGATGAAGACGAAAGAGGTCGCGCGGTTGTTCGGCGTCACCTCCTACACGGTGGTGCGGTGGACCCGGAGGGGTCTGCTGGCGGCGGGGACCACGCCGTCGGGGCACCTGCGGTTCGACCGGGCGGAGGTCATGCGGCTGTACCGGGGAAGCAACGGAGACGAGGTATGACCGGCCTCAAAGCGCTCGTGACCTGGTACGTCTGGGTGCGTCGCCGTGCGGCGGCGGCGTCCTACCTGCGCGTGCTTGGCGGGGAGATGACGGCGCGGGGGTGGTCGTGCTCGGTGGCGCAGTCCGCCGTGCCGACGTTGTGGATCACCCCCTCCACGCCGGGTGACAAGTCGATCGGCTACGGCGTCACCGCCGTCGTCATCGACGGCCACGCCGTCGTGCTCAGCCGCGACATGGAAGAGCTGTGCTCGTGCGGCGACCCCTCCAAGGTCGCGGACACCCTCTCCGAACGCCTCGGCGCGGCACACCGCTGAACCAGGGCACGGAGACGTGCCCTCTCGAACGGCCCCCGTCTCGCGTTCCGGAGGGGAGAGCGCGGGGCGGGGGCTCCCTCGATCCCGGCGAAGAAAGTTATCCACAGGCCGGGAGATCTCGCGCGGCGCACCTGGCGGGTGGCGCACGATCGAGGAGTCTCGTCCGGACGGGCGAGATCCGTCGAGCGTGAAGCGAGGTCCGGCTGTGCGTACCGTGATGATCCCTGTCGACCTGCGGGTTCTCGTCCGTCGTCCGCATGCGCGGTTAGTCCGGGAGGTCTTCCGGGGTGAGCGTCGAAAGCTGGGCGCGGGTGGGCTCGTCGCCCTCGGCCGCCGACTGCTCGGTGCGGCGCGCGTGGGCGGTGACGGCCGCGCGCAGGAGCTTGTCGACCTCGCGGCCGTTGCCGAACCGGAAGCGGTCGGCGGCGTCGGCCAGGTGGCGGCGCAGCGCGGCGGCGGTGTCGTCGGGCACGGCGTAGTCGGCGGCGCGGGCCTTGTCGGTGAAGATGCGCACCAGATCGTCCACGTCGTAGGGGGCGAACGTCAGCGTCCGCGCGAACCGCGAGGCCAGGCCGGGGTTCGACGCCAGGAACGCGTCCATCTCGGCCGTGTACCCGGCGGCGATCACCACGACCTCGTCGCGGTGGTCCTCCATGAGCTTGACGAGGGTGTCGATGGCCTCCAGCCCGAAGTCGTGGCCGCCGCCGGGCGAGCGCGCCAGCGCGTACGCCTCGTCCACGAACAGCACGCCGCCGCGCGCCCGCTCGAACACCGCCGCCGTCCGCTGCGCCGTCTGCCCGACCCACTCCCCGACCAGGTCCACGCGGGCCGCCTCCACGAGCTGACCCTGCGCCAGCACGCCGAGCGCCGCGAGCAGTTCGCCGTAGAGCCGGGCGACGGTCGTCTTGCCCGTGCCGGGCGGCCCCGCGAACACCAGGTGCCCGGTGACGGCGTCGGCGTCGAGCCCGGCCGCGCGGCGCCGCCGGGCCGAGTCGAGCAGCGCGAGCAGGTTCTGGATCTCGTGCTTGACCTCGTCCAGCCCGACCAGCGCGGTGAGCCGCGCCAGCACCGCCGCGACCTGGTCCGGGTCGCGCGTCTCACCGAAGCGGGCGGCCAGGCCCGCCGCGACGTCCAGGTCCTCGGGGAGCAGCAGCGTCAGCTCCTCCACCGACGGGTCGCCGTCGGCGAGGCGCTGCGCCTGCCGCTCCACCGCCGCCTCGAACACCCGGCGGGCCTCCCGGCCGTTGCCGAACGCGGCGTCCCGGCGGAGTCCCCGGAAGTGCGCGGCCACGGCGTCCCGGGTGCGCGGCGCCAGCCGGTAGCCGTCGCGGGCGGCGAGACTGCCGGTGATCTCGGTCAGCTCGTCGGCCGTGTAGTGCGGGAAGCCGATCGTGCGGGAGAACCGCGAGGCCAGGCCCGGGTTCGCCGCCAGGAACGACCGCATCTCGGCCGAGTAGCCCGCCACGATGACGACCACCTCGTCGCGGTGGTCCTCCATGAGCTTGACCAGGGTGTCGATGGCCTCCAGGCCGAAGTCGTGGCCGCCGCCGGTCGGCCGGGCCAGCGTGTACGCCTCGTCCACGAACAGCACGCCGCCGCGCGCCCGCTCGAACACCTCCGCCGTGAGCTGCGCCGTGTGCCCGACGCCCGTGCCGACCAGCCCGCCGCGGCTCACCTCCACGACCTGCCCGCGCTCGATCACGCCCAGCGCCGCGAGCAGTTCGCCGTAGAGCCGGGCGACGGTCGTCTTGCCCGTGCCCGGCGGGCCCGCGAACACCATGTGCCGGTTGATCGACGGCCCGGGCGGCAGGCCCGCGCGGCGGCGGCGCTCCGCGACCTTCTGCAGGTTGATGATCTTCTTGATCTCCTGCTTGACGGTCGCCAGGCCGATCATCGCGTCGAGTTCGGCGAGCAGCGGGGCCGCGCGGTCGGGCTGGTCCGCCGCGTCCTGGTCGCCGGTCGCCGGGGTCGCGGTGCCGGTGCGGGCGGGCTCGTCGGCCGCGTCCAGCAGGTCGGGACGGGCGTTGCCCTCGCTGACGACGCCGCTCGCCGCCAGCCGGGCCCCCGGCGCGACGATGATCCCCCGGTCGCCGCCGCCGGTGATCCGGCAGTCCCGCAGCGAGACGTCCGCGTCGTCCTCGGCCGAGACGCCGTAGCCGCCGCTGCCGGTGACCTCCACGCCGGACGCGCCGAGCCGCGCCCCGCCGACCGCGCGCAGCCCCATCTCACCGGCGTCCGCCACCGTCCCGCCGGTGACCGTGCCCTGCCCCGACTCGACCACGACGCCATGCGTCGCGGTGCCGCGCACCTCGCAGTCGTCGAAGACGCCGGTGCCGTCGTCCGAGACGCACAGCCCCGCGCGTCGGCCGCCCTCGGCCCGCACCCGGCGCGCCGTCAGCGACGCCCGCGCCGTCACCCACAGCGCCTCCAGCCCCGCGCCCCGCACGACGCAGTCCTCCACGTGGGCGGTCGCGTTGTCGCGGACGACGAACGCGCACTCGCCCGTCCGCTCCAGCAGCGTCCCCCGCACGACGGCCTCGGCGCGGTCGTCCACGAGGATCGCGGCGCTGCCCGAGTCGGAGACGGTGCAGCGCTCGATCACCGGCCGCGAGCCCTCGGTCGCCCAGACGCCCGAGCCGCCCGCCGCCTCGACCCGGCACGACCGCATCAGCACCGCGCTCCCCGTCCGGAACGCGACGGCGTTCGCCCGGGTGCCCCGCACGGTCGTGTCGTCCATGACGCCCGTCGCACCGGCGTAGACGACGGCCCCGTCCCCGACCGAGCACTCGCGCAGCCCGACGTTCGCGCCGCCCCACACGCTCACCGCGACGCTGCCGGGCCTGCTCACGAACTCGCACTTCTGCGCCAGCACGCTGCCGCCCGGCACGCGCAGCGCGCTGCCGTCGTCGCTCCAGTTCCGCACGATGAGCCCCTGGAGCGTGACGCGTCCGCTGAGCCGCATCGTCACGTCGGTGGCGCCGTCCAGGGTGACCGTTCCGGGGCCGGCGACGGCGGTGAGGATGAAGTCGGCCTCGCTCTCGAACCCGGTGCCCGGGTAGTGCCCGGGTTCGACCAGGATGTGCTTCCCCGTCGGCCCGTAGGGCGGCAGCGGAGCCCGCAACGCGTCCAGCACCGTCCGGAACGCCCGGGGCGCCGTACGCGAGACGACCAGTCGCAGCAACGCGCCTCCTCACCCCCGAACGTCGCCCCATCGTCGCACCCGGCCACCCGAACCCGCCACGAACCGGCACCTTTACCGCACCTCGCTGAGATCCGGCTCCGCGACGGCGGGCGCCGCTCGCGGGAGCAGGCGCAGCGCGGCGGCGCCGAGCGCGACGTGCAGCAGCACGGCCACCCCGGCGGCGGCGCGCAGGCCGGTGGTGAAGGCCGTCTTCGCGTCGTGGACGGTCGCCGGGGCGAGGCCGGGCAGGTCGAGGGTCGCGCCGAGGGTGGGCGCGGCGTCCGGCCCCAGCAGGCGGAAGATCAGCGCGGCGAGGGAGCCCAGCAGCGCGATGCCCAGCGCGTTGCCGATCTCGTTGCTCGTCTCAGCGATGGCGCCCGCCGCGCCCGCCCGCTCCGGCGGGACCGCCGCGACCGCGGTGTCGGCCACGACGCTGAACGAGATGCCGTAGCCGACGCCCGCGACCACCGTCGAGGCGATGTACCAGCCGGTCCCGCCGCTGACCGTGACGGGCAGCAGCAGCGCCAGCCCGGCCGCGACCGAGAAGTGGGCGAGGACGAGCACGGCCCGCTTGCCGACGCGCTGCACGATCACCGGCGTGACGACGCACATGACCGTCAGGACCACGGCGCCCGGCAGCGCGAGCAGCGCCGCGTCCAGCACGGTCAGGCCCCGCACCGACTGGAGGTAGATCCCGGCCAGGTACGCCGCCGCCGACCACGCGGCCAGCGGCAGCAGACCGGTGATGATCGCGATCGTGAACACCCGGTCGCGGAACAGCGAGAAGTCGATCAGGGGGTGGTCGAGGTGCCGCTGGCGGCGGACGAACCACGTCACCAGCGCGGCACCCGCCGCCGTCGTCAGCACCGGCGCGGCCGACACCCCCTGCGCGGCGACGTGCTTGAGCCCGTAGATCGTCAGCAGCAGGCCGGCGGCGGAGGTGACGACGCTGAGCGCGTCCACGCGGCCCGGCCGCGTCGTGCGCACCTCGCGGAGCAGCACGGGCGCGGCCAGGACGAACACGGCGATGACCGGCAGGTTGATCAGGAAGACCGATCCCCACCAGAACCGCTCCAGCAGCACCCCGCCGACGACCGGCCCGATCGCGAACCCGGCCGCGAACGCGGCGGCGAAGATACCGATGGCCTGCGCGCGGCGGCGCGCGTCGGGGAACAGCTCGCTCAGCACGGCCAGCGCCGAGGGCAGCAGCGTCGCCCCGGCCACGCCCATGAGCACGCGGAACGCGATGAGCAGTTCGGGGTTCGGCGCCAGCGCCGCCCCGATCGACCCGGCTCCGAACACGGTCGCGCCGATCATCAGCAGCCGCAGGCGGCCGTAGCGGTCGCCGAGGTTCCCGAAGGCGATCAGCAGGGAGCCGACGGCGAAGCCGTAGACGTCCAGAATCCAGAGTGCCTGGTCGGCGGTCGGGTCGAGGGCCTGGCTGATCCGGGGCATCGCCAGGAACAGGATCGACCCGTCCATGGAGACGAGCAGCACCGGTCCGAGGATCACCACGAGTCCGAGCCATGAACGCAGGCCCGAGGAGAGGGGCGAATGTGGGTTCTTCATGCCGTCGACCGTCCGCCATCGCGGACCGGGCAACCATCCCCGTGCCGTGGGTAGACCCAGCAGGTGTACCCACGGCACCCCGCCCGCGACCTAGGCTCGGAGGCGTGGAGAGCTTGGGGACGTTTCTGAAGAACCGCCGCGACCGGGTCACCCCGGCCGATGTCGGGCTGCGCACCTACGGCACCTCGCGCCGCGTCCCCGGACTGCGCCGCGAGGAACTCGCGCAGCTCGCCGGCGTCAGCGCGGGCTACTACACGCGGCTGGAGCAGGGCCAGGCCGAGACCGCCTCCGAGCAGGTGCTCGGCGCGCTCGCCCGGGTGCTCCGCCTCGACGCGGTCGAGACCGTCCACCTTGGCAACCTCGCGCGGCAGTCCGGCAAGTCCGGCCTGTCGGAACCGCCGCCCGAGGAGGCGCACCCGCGCGTCCTCGCGTTGCTGGACTCGCTCGGCGGGACGACGCCCGCCGTCGTCCTCGGCCGTCGCGGCGACGTGCTCGCCTGGAACCGCACCGGGCACGCGCTCGTCGCCGGGCACGTCCCGTTCGACGCGCCGCACGACCCGGCCCGGCGCCCGTCGATCCCGCGCATGTTCTTCCTCGACCCGCTCACCCGCGACCTGCACCGCAACTGGCACGAACTGGCGCGTATCCACGTCGCCTACCTGCGGCTCACGGCGGGCCGGTACCCCACGGACGCGCGCCTGGCCGCGCTGATCGGCGAGATCACCATGCGCAGCGACGACTTCGCGACGCTGTGGGCCACCGGCGACGTCGCGGACTGCACGGTCGGCGCCATGCGCTTCCAACACTCCACCGTCGGCGCCGTGAACGTGTCGTACCAGGTGTGGCTGCAACCCGACAGCCCCGACCACCGCCTGGAGGTCTACACCCCGGACGACCCACCCTCCACCGACGCCCTACGCATCCTCGCCCAACAGAGCCAGACCTGAGCCCGCAAAAGCCCCGATAGGGCACCCAAGATGAGCGATCCCCGAACACCACCACCCTGCCCTGCCCTGCCCGAACCGAGCCGAACCGAGCCGACCCGACGGCGCCGCCGCACCCACCGTCCGCACGCCCCGGCATCGTCACCGACC
Source organism: Actinomadura flavalba DSM 45200 (assembly GCF_000374305.1). Taxonomy (GTDB): domain Bacteria; phylum Actinomycetota; class Actinomycetes; order Streptosporangiales; family Streptosporangiaceae; genus Spirillospora; species Spirillospora flavalba. Next base: position 1,597,184 of record NZ_KB894093.1, read on the forward strand.
GCAGACCGTCCGGACGGCACCGACCGCGGACCGTTCGGACGGCACCGACCGCGGACCGTTCGGACGGCACCGGCGATGCGAGCCAGCCAGGCGGCCCGCGAGACCCGGTGTGGTTACTGAGGGCGGGGTAAAGGGTGGGCGCAGTAGCGTGCGGGGTGGGCGTGCCTTGGAGGCGATCGCGTGGGGGACAGGAGCCGGGTGCTCGTCGTGGACGACGAGGCTGCCATCCGCGACCTGATGCGGACCGCGCTGCGGTTCCACGGGTTCGACGTCACCGAGGCGGGCAGCGGCGCCGAGGCCGTCGCGGCGGTGCGCGACGCGCGGCCGGACCTGATGCTGCTCGACGTCATGCTGCCCGACATCGACGGGTTCGAGGTGTGCCGGGTGCTGCGCGAAGAGGGCGAGGACGTCCCCGTCATCTTCCTCACCGCGCGCGACACCGCGTCCGACACGGTCCTCGGCCTGTCCATCGGCGGCGACGACTACGTCACCAAGCCGTTCTCCATCGAGGCGCTGGTCGCGCGGGTGCGGGCCGTGCTGCGCCGCACCGCGCCGCCCGAACGCGACGAGGTGCTGCGCGTCGCGGATGTCGAACTCGACGAGGCGACTTGGACGGTCCGCCGTGCGGGCACTGAGATCGAGCTGTCGCCCACCGAGTTCCGCCTGCTCGCCCACCTGATGCGCCACCACGGCCGCGTCCTGACCCGCGCGCAGCTCCTCAAGCACGTCTGGGGCTGGGAGCACCACGGCAACCCGCAGGTCGTCGAGACCTACATCTCCTACCTGCGCCGCAAACTCGACCCGCTCGGCCCGCCGCTCATCCGCACCCGGCGCGGCGTCGGCTACACGCTCCAGCCATGACGCTCAACGCGCGGCTGCTGACCGGGCTGCTCGCGGTGTCGGCCGCCGGGCTGCTGGTCACGGGGCTGGTGAGCGCGCTCGTCCTGCACGACTACCTGATGCGCCGCGTCGACGGCCAACTGGAGGCCGCCCGCGACCGCACCGTCGCCCGGCTCGTCAACCCCGGCCTGCCCGACGACACCACGGCGCCCGCGCTGTTCGTCGTCGCCGTCGTCACCCGCGACGGGCGAATCCGCGTGCTGAGCGCGCCGGACGTCGACCCGTCCCCGGCCGTCGCGGAGCTGACGCGCCTCGGTTCGGCGGGCGTCGCGCGGCGGGCCGCCGACCTGCGGCCGTTCTCGCTGCCCGACCTGCGGGCCGTCGCGCGGCCTGCCCGGAACGGGAACTATGTCGTGGTCGCGACGCCGCTGGCGGAGATCGACGCGGCCGTCCGCAACCTCGTGCTCACCGAGCTGATCACGGCGCTGCTGCTGCTCACCGTCCTCGGGCTCGTCGGCCGGCGCCTCATCCAGACCGGCCTGCTGCCGCTCGGCCGGATGGCCGGCACCGCCCAGGCGATCACCGCGGGCGGCGACCTGCGCGCCCGCATGCCCGGCCCCGGCGAGCGCGACGAGACGGCCCGGCTCGCCGCCGCGATCAACGTCATGCTGGAACGGATCGAGCAGGCGTTCCACGCCCGCGTCCGTTCCGAGGCCCGGGTCCGCGAGTTCGCCGCCGACGCCTCGCACGAGCTGCGCACCCCGCTCACCACCATCCAGGGCTACGCCGAGCTGTACCGGCACGGCGCGCTGGACGACGCCGAGCTGCCCGCCGCGATGAGCCGCATCGAGGCGGAGGCGCAGCGCATGTCGCGGCTCGTCGGTGACCTGCTCGACCTCGCCCGCCTCGACCGCGAGGCGGGCCTGCGCCCGGAGAGCGCCGACCTGGTGCCGCTCGCTCGGGAGGCCGTCGCGGACGCGTCGGCGGCGGCGCCCGGCCGCGTCTTCACGCTCGACGCCCCGCCGACGCTGCGCGCCACGGTCGACGAGGCGCGGACGCGTCAGATCCTCGGGAACCTGCTGGCCAACGTCCGCGAGCACACCCCGCCGGACACGGCGGCGACCGTCCGGCTCACCGCGTCCGCAACCGTGGCGATCATCGAGGTCACCGACGACGGGCCCGGCATGACGCCGCAGAACGCGGCCCGCGCCTTCGAGCGCTTCCACCGCGCCGACCCCGCCCCGGACGGGACGGGACTCGGCCTGCCCATCGTCGCCGCCATCGCCTCCGCCCACGGCGGCGAGGCGGTCCTGCGGTCGTCCCCGGGCCACGGCACGACCGTGCGCGTCACCCTTCCCCTTCGCTGAAAAAGGGACGGGCGGCGCCGATCGCGGCGCCGCCCGTCCCCCTTTTGTCAGCTCTTCGGGACGCGGACGAGGTTCGCGGTGCGGGTCGCGCCGGAGCGCGGGCCGCTGACGACGACCGTGGCGCCGTTGCGCAGGGCGTCCAGCTTGGACTTCTCGCCCTTGACGCGAACGCGGGTGCGGTCGTTGGTCGTCCACTGCCACGACGCGCCGTCCGCGCTGCGGACGGTGAGCTTGCCGTCGGCGCGCGCGGTGACCGTGCCCTTCTGCCAGGTCACGACGCGGAAGGCGTTCCCGCGCCGCACGGTGGCCTCGCCGTGCACACCGCGCGTGGCGGCGCGATGCCGGTGCTGGCCGGGCTTGCGTGGCTTGTCCGTCTTGGTCGCGCTCGGTGAGGCGGACGGTGCGGGACTCGGCCCCGCCACGGCCGGGACGGCGACGAACAGGCCCCCGCCCAGCAGCGCGACGGACCCGATCCCAACGGCGATGGTCTTCCTGTCGGCTTTCACGTCAGCCATGAAACCCTCCCGCCGCCCCCGGAGCGAGGGAGATCCGCTGGGAAAACCCTGAGAGAACTCCCAGGAACGGACGGCTCAGGCCGTGAGCGCGACCGCGCCGATCGCGACGGTGCCGCACAGGTCGATGACCCCGCACCACTCCGACCAGCCCCGGGGCACGACCCGGCGCGTCAGGAAGTGCACGCCGTCCCACAGCGCGTGGCCGAGCCATCCGGCGGCCAGCAGCCACCAGCCCGCCGTGCCCCCGGCGACCAGGGCCGCCACGCCCAGGCCGACGAAGACGACAAGTCCGGCGAGCTGGACGGCGAGCGTCCTGCGGTCACCGAGGGACCGGCGGACCGCGCCGATGCCCAGGTAGAACAGCGGCATGCTGATGAGCAGGGCCGCGAGCCGGTCCATGCCCGGCATTCCGTCCGCGAACGTCGCGAACGCGACGGCGAGCCCGAACCAGGCGGGCCAGCGGCGTCCGATCGCCCGCAGGACGCCGTGGTGCGCATGGCCGGTCATCAGGTGCGGGCGGGGTCGGGTCTCCTGTGTTTCGACGGACACGGCGTCTCCTTCGGTCGGGGCGGTGCGTTCGCCGCCTCGCCCCGAACTCTGCGCGCGCGGCGGCGCGCTGTCCCGTCCGGGCGTCCGGGATGTCCGTCCTCTTGGGGTGCGCGTCCGCCGGACGTAGGGTTGCGGCGTGCGAGATCGGGCGATCGTGGTGGTCTGCTACGAAGCGGCGGAGCTGCTCGACGTCGCGTCCGTGACGACGCCGCTCGCCATGGCCAACGTCCTCGGCGCGGTCGGGCGGCCCTACCGCGTGCGGGTCGCCGCGCCCGGCGGCGGGCCGGTCGCCTGCGGGTCCGGGCTGACGCTCGGCGCGCACGAGCCGCTGGAACAGGTCGCCGGGCCGCTCGACACGCTCGTCGTCTCCGGCGGTACCGGGTTCGAGCGCGCGGCGGACGACGTCCGGCTCGTCGGGCATGTCCGGCGGCTGGCGCGGGAGAGCAGGCGGGTGGCGTCCGTCTGCACGGGCGCCGCCGTCCTCGCCGCCGCCGGGCTCCTCGACGGACGCCGCGCCACCACCCACTGGCGCTACGCCGACCGCATCGCGTCCCGTCACCCCGGCACCGTCGTCGACCCCACGCCGCTGTGGGTCCGCGACGGCCACGTGTACACGGCGGCCGGTGTCACCAGCGCGCTCGACCTCACGCTGGCGTTCATCGAGGAGGACCACGGCGCCGACCTGGCCCGCCAGGTCGCCCGGCACCTCGTCACCTACCTCCAGCGGCCCGCCGACCAGGCGCAGCTCAGCATGTTCACCGCCGCGCCCGCCCCCCGCGACGACACGATCCGGACGCTCCTCGACCACATCGCCGCCCATCCCGCCGACGACCTCGGCACCGAGGCCCTCGCCGCCCGCGCCGCCGTGACCGTCCGCCACCTCACCCGGCTGTTCACCCTGCACCTGGGCCGGACGCCGGGGCAGGTCGTCCGCGCGGCCCGCGTCGAGGCCGCCGCGCACCTCCTGCGGTCCACGACGCTGCCCGTCGCGACGGTCGCCGCCCGCTGCGGCTTCGCCAGCGCCGAATCCCTGCGCCAGGTCTTCACCGCCCACAAGGGTGTACCGCCCTCCCGCTACCGCAGGGAACACGCCCTCGGCGCCCCGCCCCGGACGACACCGGCGTAGGCGATCATCGACGGATGAGCAGCGACCACGTCACGCACATCCCGGCCCCGGAGGGCGTCGTCCCCGGCAACGGCTACACCCACGTCGTCACGGGCACCGGACGGTTCGTGGCGATCTCCGGACAGATCGCCCTGGACGCCGACGGTGTCCTCGTCGGTGAGGGCGACCCCCTGGCTCAGGCCCGCCAGATCTTCCGGAACCTCGAACACTGCCTGACGGCGGCGGGCGCCACCTTCGCCGACGTCGTGAAACTCACCTACTTCGTCACCGACATCGCCCACCTGCCCGCGATCCGCACGGCCCGCGACGAACACGTCGACACGCGCAACCCGCCCGCGAGCAGCGCGGTCCAGGTCAGCGCCCTCGTCCACCCCGACCTTCTCCTGGAGATCGAAGCCTTCGCCATCGCGCGGCCCTAGCCGCAATTCCCGCGTTCACCGGAGCACCCCGCCTCGCGGGGGAACCGGATCACGCGCGCGGGTGATCACCGGTCGTCGCAGGTCGCGAAGGCTGGGGACATGGCGATCAAACTGGTGCACACGCCCCCTTCCGTCGACGACACCCGGCGGCCCGTTCCACGCTGGGCACTGCGGGCCGCCTACGCGCTGCCGCTGCTTCTCCTGCCCTCGTGCCTGTGGCGGCTGCCGTTCGCCTTCGACTTCACGATGGGACAGGTCGGCGGCGAGACCATGCCGTCCCTGTGGATCAGCGTCCCGTACGTCTTCGGCCTGAGCGTGCTCACGGAGACGGCGGCGTTGCTCTGCCTCGGCCTGGTACGCGGATGGGGGGAGGTCGCGCCCGCTTGGCTCCCGCTCATCGGCGGCAAGCCGATCCGCCCGTCGGCGGCGATCATCCCGGCGACGATCGGCGGGCTCGTCATGACGGCGGTCTCGGTGATGATGGTGCTCACCTGGAACGGCGTCATCGAGGGAACGTCGTACGAGAACGGCTGGTGGGACGCACTGGCGAAGATCTGCGTCGGCCCGGTCGGCCTGTGGGGCCCGATGACGCTCGCGCTGACGTACGCCTACTACGCGCGTCGCTGCCGCCCGGCGGACACCACGTGACCGCATGCGGCGCCTCGGCCGTCGGTGCGGGCGGGTCGGGTCAGGGCTCGGTGAGGGTTTCGAGGACGCCTTCGCCGTACTTGTTCAGTTTGTTCTCGCCCACGCCGTTGATGGCGGCGAGGTCGAGGAGGGTGGCGGGGCGGACGGTGGCGATCTCGCGGAGGGTGGCGTCGTGGAAGATCACGTACGCGGGGACGCCCTGCTCCTTCGCCGTGGCGGCGCGCCACGCGCGCAGGCGCTCGAAGAGCGGCTGGGCGTCGGCGGACAGCTCGACGGGGGCCTTGCGGTCTTTGCGTTCCTTCGCGGCGCGGGCCGTCTTCTGCCGTTCGGGTTCGCGGCGTAGCAGGACCTTCTGCGCACCGGACAGCACCTCGCCGCTGGACTCGGTCAGCACCAGGGAACCGTAGGTGGCCTCGACGGACGCGTGCCCCTGCGCGAGAAGCTGCCGGACGACGCCGCGCCACTCGGTGTCGCGCAGCTCGGTGCCGATGCCGAACGTGCTGAGGGCGTCGTGGTCGAACTGGGCGACCTTGGCGTTCCGCTTGCCGAGCAGAATGTCGATGATGTGCCCGGCGCCGAACTTCTGCCGCCGCTCGCGGTCGAGCCGGACGATCGTCGACAGCACCTTTTGCGCGGGGACGGTGCCGTCCCACGTCTCGGGCGGCGTGAGGCACGTGTCGCAGTTGCCGCACGGCTCGCCGCGCTGCCCGAAGTAGTTGAGGAGCTGCACGCGGCGGCACTCGACCGTCTCGCACAGGGCGAGCATCGCGTCGAGGTGGCGGCTCTGCCGACGACGGTGCGCCTCGTCGCCGGGGGAGCCGTCGATCATCTTGCGGAGGTTGACGACGTCCTGGAGGCCGTAGGCGAGCCAGGCCGTGGACGGCTGCCCGTCGCGCCCGGCGCGGCCGGTCTCCTGGTAGTAGCCCTCGACGGACTTGGGCAGATCGAGGTGGGCGACGAACCGGACGTCCGGCTTGTCGATGCCCATGCCGAACGCGATCGTCGCGACGACGACGAGCCCGTCCTCCCGGAGGAACCGGGCCTGGTGCAGCGCGCGCGTCTGCGCGTCGAGACCCGCGTGGTACGGGACGGCCTCGATGCCGTTGTCGGTGAGGAACTCGGCGTACTTCTCGACGGAGGCGCGCGACAGGCAGTAGACGATGCCGGCGTCGCCCGCGTGCTCGTTGCGCAGGAACGCGAGGAGCTGCCGCTTGGCGTCGGCCTTGGGCTCGATGCGGTACTGGATGTTGGGCCGGTCGAAGCTGGCGACGTGCTGCCGGGCGCCGGCGAGGTCGAGCCGGTTGGCGATCTCCTCGCGGGTGGCCTGCGTGGCCGTGGCGGTGAGCGCGATGCGGGGCACGTCCGGCCAGCGTTCGTGCAGGCCGGACAGCATGAGGTAGTCGGGCCGGAAGTCGTGCCCCCACTGCGCGACGCAGTGCGCCTCGTCGATCGCGAACAGCGCGATGGTGCCCCGGTCGAGCAGCTCGACGGTGGACGCGACGCGCAGCCGCTCGGGAGCGAGATACAGCAGGTCGAGCTCGCCGGACGCGAACTCGGCCTCGACCGTGCGGCGCTCGTCGATGCCCTGGGTGGAGTTGAGGAACCCGGCGCGGACGCCGAGCGCGCGCAGGGCGTCGACCTGGTCCTGCATGAGGGCGATGAGCGGGGAGATCACCACGCCGGTGCCCTTCCGGACCAGCGACGGGATCTGGTAGCACAGCGACTTGCCGCCGCCGGTCGGCATCAGGACGAGCGCGTCGCCGCCCTCGACCACGTGCTCGATGACCTCCTGCTGTCCGCTGCGGAACGCGTCGTACCCGAAGACGCGCCGCAGCGTGCGCAGTGCCTCCGACGGCTCCGTCTCGCTCACGGGGGTGACCATGCGCCCCATCGTAGGAGCCGCAAGTGACAGCGGAGGCCGTTCCATGTCACCTGTGGATAACCGGTCGCTCCTCGGCGCCGACTCGGCGGACGAGATCGACCGTCACCTCGTCCAGGCCGGACGCGGTGTGCGAGACGAGTTCGGCGGCGTCGTCGTCCAGCGGGTACTCCGGGCGGGGGACCGCGATGACGTGCATGCCCGCGCGGTACGCGGAGCGGACGCCGTTGGAGGAGTCCTCGATGGCGAGGCACATGGGCGCGGGGACGTCGAGCCGCGCGGCGGCGGCGAGGTAGCCGTCGGGCGCGGGCTTTCCGGCGTCGACCTCCTCGGTGGAGACCGTCGTCACGAACCGGGACGCGACGCCCATCTGACCGAGCAGCAGGTCGATCAAGGCGCCGGGCGACGAACTGGCCAAGCCGAGCCGGAACGTCTCGCCGAGCCGTTCGACGGCTTCCACCGCACCGGGCAGAAGCGGGACGGACTTCATGTACCGGGCGCTCATCCGGTCGATGACGCCGTAGGCGACCTCGTCGGCGCTGAGCCCGCCGATGAGGTCGCGAGCGAGGTACTCCGACCACTCGTCGGTGCTCATGCCCATGAGCCGCCGCTGTGTGTCGGGTTGCCACGTTCCGCCATGTTCGTCCACGTAGGCGCGGCGCACCTCCTCCCAGATGGGCTCGGAGTCGACCAGCACTCCGTCCAGGTCGAAGACGATGGCCCGCACGGTCATGGCATCCCTCCCGTCAGTGATCACTACCCGGCGCGTGCTGCGGCGAACCGGGACCGGATGGTCAGCGGTTTCTAGGGATTTATGCGCACAATCTGGCAAGGTGGTCCCGATCTCCGGCTCCCCCGCCGCGGAGATCGGGAAGGAGACCGCCCCATGGTGTTCCTCGGACTGCTCCTCGCCGTGGCCGCCGTCGCCCTCACCGCCGGAATCGCCCTGGAGAACGGCGCGTCCGCGCGGCTCACGGTGCTCGGACGGGACCTGCCCGGCATCGAGTACCAGTGGCAGGTCTTCCTGCTCGGCGCGGCCACCGCCGTCGTCCTGATCGTCGGCTTCATGCTCATCTTCGTCGGCATGGGACGGCGCGTGCGCCGCCGCCGCGAAGCCCGCCACGCCCGTCGCGAGCAGCGCGACTCGCTCACCACCCTCGAACGGGAACGTTCCCGCCTCCAGACGGAACTGGCCCGCGCCCGCACCGCCGATACCCGGACGGACCGCCGCGGCGATGCGCCTCAGCACAGGGACGGTCCCCGACTCCCGTCTCCGAGCGGCGACGCGACCGGACGCGAAGCCCCCCGGCCTCCGGCTCGGCGCGGCGGTGACCGGCCGCGGCCCCCGGCGCGGGACGGTAGCGCGCCCCGGCACCCCGCCCCGGGCGGCGAGACACCCGTGGCGCGGGGCGGCGTGGCGCCTCGGCGGCCCGTTCCGGGCGGCGGGACACCTCGTCCCGTGGCGCGCGACGGCGACGCGCCTCAAGGGTCCGTTCCGGGCGGCGAGGCACCCCGTCCCATGACGCGCGACGGCGACGCGCCCCGGCAGCCTGTTCCGGCCGGCGGGACATCCCGTCCGGTGGCGCGGGGCGGCGTCGCGGCTCGGCGGCCCGTTCCGGGCGGCGAGGCACCCCGTTCCGCGGCGCGCGACGGCGACGCGCCCCGGCAGCCCGTTCCGGGCGGCGGGACACCTCCTCCCGTGGCGCGGGGCGTCGCGCCCCGGCCTCCGGTTCCGGACCGCGGGGCCGCCCCGCGAGGCCCGGCGTCCGCACCCCAGCGGAGGCCCGGGCCGGATTCGGGACGCCGTCCTTCGGTCGCCGAGCAGGCGTCGCGTCCTCGGACGCCGGGCGTCCCGGCGAGGTCGCAGGTGGCGGCGAACTCGCCGTTCTTCGACCGGGAGGACTGAGGCGGTCCGGCTTCGTCCCCGACGGCCGCAAGAGCAGGGCTGCCCCAGGCCGATGTGGGGTGCCCTACGCAGGGCGTGCGGGAGATCGGGCGCCGGGCTCATCCGGGAAGATGAGGCGGTCCGTCCCAAGATGGGTTCGTGGAGGGATGTCGGCGCATGGGACGGATCGGCACGATCGGTCCTGTGCGGATACTCATCAAGATCGGAATCACGGCCGTCGCGCTCTGGGTCGCGACGCTCCTCATCGACGGCATCGCCGTCGAGGGCGACACGACGGGCCGCCGCGTCCTGACGCTGCTCGGCGTCGCGATCATCTTCGGGCTCATCAACGCGATCATCAAGCCGATCGTGAAGACGCTCGGCTGCGCCTTCTACGTCCTGACGCTCGGGCTCATCGGCCTCATCGTCAACGCCCTGCTGATGCTGCTCACCGGCGAACTGGCCCAGCGCCTCGACCTGCCCTTCGACGTGGACGGATTCTGGCCCGCGTTCTGGGGCGCGATCGTGGTCGCTGTCGTCGGCTGGATCTTGAACGTCCTCGTGGGCGGCAAGGACGACGACGACTGACGCGCCTCCCGGCCGTCCGCCGATTCGGTGTCGGACCGTCCAGCCCCATGCAGGGGCTGGACGGTCACGTCGCGTGGAGCAGTCGGCCCGCTGATCGCTCGGGCGGCGCCGGGTGCGCGCATGCGTGGCTACGTCGGCCCTTCTTGGAGCCGGACGGTCGAGCCCGGGGGCTGGCCGGGCGCGCTCCGGGACGCGTGGACCGGTGCGGCGTCAGGTGCCCTGCGGGGTCGTCACGCTCGCGGTCGCGGCGCGGTGGCGAGGCGTCTCGGCCTCGTCGATCAGGGCGAGTGCGAAGTCCGCAGGGGTGATACGGGCCGTAGGGTCGCCGTGGTCGGTGAATCGGTAGGCGTGACCGGAAGGTCCGTCGTGGTCGAAGTCGCCCGCCGGGGCCAGGTATGCCCAGTCGAGGTGGCTGGAGCGTAGTTCGTCCAGTCCGGCCGCGTGCCCGAGGTAGAAGGACCGGTATTCCTGCGGATAGCCGGGTTCGTCCATGAGGAGGGCGCCCGACGGACCCGGGAGCACCGGCGCGAGCCCCACCGCGACGAGCCGCTGCACGCCCGCCGCGCTCAGGCCCTCGGCGAGGGCGCGCGCGGCGGTGGTGAAGAACGCGGCGGGGTCGGCCGACAGGTCGGCGGCGGCGTGCACGGCGACGTCCTGGCCTGCGGCGACGCGGGCGATGTCGTCCGCGTCGGTGACGTCGCCCGCGACGGCCGTCCCGTCCGGGTACCGCGCGGGCTCGCGCACGACGGCGGTGACCGCGTGGCCGCGCCGCCGAGCCTCGACGACCGCCGCGCGCCCCACCCGGCCGCCCGCCCCGAAGATCACGATGTTCATGGACCGTCCCTTCCGCCCGGCCGTCGCGCGGTTCGCCCCGGCCGTGTGCGGCGACGCTAACCGGGTCCGTGGTGACCGATCGGATACCGGCTAGGGTGCGGCCCATGAGGGAACCGTTGCCCGCAGACCTCTTCGACGAGCTCTGCCCGTCGTCGCTCAACCCCATCCGTTTCGGGGACAAATGGGCGGCGCTGGTCCTGCGCTGCCTTCAGGACGGTCCTCGCCGCTTCTCCGAGCTCCGCGTGCCACTGCACCGCGTCACACCGAAGGTCCTCACCCGGTCCCTTCGTTCCCTCGAACGCGACGGCTTCGTCCAACGCACCGTCCTCCCCGGCCCCAAGCCCCACGTCGAGTACGAACTAACCCAACTAGGACACAGCGTCCTGCACCCCTTGGCCGCCGCCTGCGCCTGGACCTCAGACCACTGGGACGACCTCCTGGAAGCCCGCGAACGCCACACCCCCACCCCAACCCCCTGACCAAGCCACCCCGACAAGCAAACACTCACAACCAAGCCAACCAGCCACCAGCTAGACACCACCGCCGCGAACAGGCCCCGCAGCGGCGCGGCGGCCGCAGCGCGGTGGGCACGCCCACAAGCCACCGACACAACGCCCCAATCCCGTCCCACACCCCAAAACTCAAACCCAACCCACATCACCCACCCCGCGCCAACCAGCCTGGACGCGCACCGCCCAGGGCCGCACTACCGGGGACCGCACCGCACCCGTGCGCGCCATGCCGCCCCGCGCCGCCTCGCGCCGCGCCGCCCCGCGCCGCGCCGCCCCGCGCCGCGCCGCCCCGCCCCGCGCCGCGCCGCCCCGCGCCGCCCCGCGCCGCGCCGCCCCGCGCCGCGCCGGGGCCGCACTGTGCCGACCCGCCCCGGCCCGCGACGCACCCGTGCCGGACCGCCCCGTGACGGACCGCCCCGTGCTGGGCCGCAGCCGTGCTGCGTCGCACCGCACCGCACCGCACCGCGCCGACCCGCGCCGGGCTGCCCGGCGCTGCGCCGCGACGGGCCGTACTGTGGCGGGTCGTGCCGACCCGCCTCGCTTTGCGCTGCACCCGTGCTGCGCCGTGCCGGACCGCCCCGTGCTGGGCCGCAGCCGCGCTGCACCCCACCGCACCGCGCTGGGCTGTGCCGACCCGCTCCGCACCCGTGCTGCCCCGTCCCGCGCGGCACCGCGCCGTGCCGTGGCGGCCCGCACTGCGCCGGGCTGGGCCGTACCCGTGCCGGGCTCTGCCGTGCGCCGTTACGGTTCTCGTCGCTCTTTGGCGGTGTGGTGCGTCGTCCTGTGGTGGGGCCGGGTCACGTGGGTTCCTCGTGCCCGTTCTGACCCGCCTTGGGTGGCGGCGGCGATGTGGGCGGGGGCTCGGATGCGGGAGCGTCGGGCCGGTCGGGGATGCGGGGGATGCCGAAGGCGGCCGTCCGGCCGGAGGGGCTCTCTCCTGTGGTGCCGAAGCCGGGGCTAGGGCTGGAGGCGGGGACAGGTCCTGTGTCGGGGTTCGGGTTGGTCCCGGAGGTGACGGCGGGGTCCGAGTGAGGGCTGAAGCCGGGACCGTGGTTCGTGCCAGGGGCGCTGAATCCCGCGTCTGCGTCAGCCTCCGCGTCTGCGTCAGCCTCCGCGTCCGCGCCAGCCTCCGCGTCGGGGCCGGGGGTCGTGCTGGCGCTCGGTTGCGAGCCGGGGCTTGGGTCCGAGCTGGGATCGGGATTTGAGTCGAGGTCCAGGACTGAGCCGGAGTCTGGTCCGGTGTCGTGATCGGGGTCGGCGTCGCCGCCGGGATCGTGTTCGAGGCCGGGCGTGGAGTTGGCGTCGGGGCCCAAACGCGAGCCGGTGTCTGAGCCGGTGTCGGGGTCAGGGGCGGTGTCGTTGCTGGGACTGAGGCCGTGGCCTGTGTCGGGGCCGGGCTTAGAGCCGAGGTCCGAGTCCGGGTTGGTGTCGTTGCCAGCACCGGAACCGAGTTCGGTGTCGGTGGCGAGGCCCGAGCGAGGGCCAGAATCGGGATCGAGTTCGGGGTCGGAGTCGAGGCCCGAGCGGGGGCCAGGATCGGGATCGAGTTCGGGGTCGAGTCCCGGGAGGGGGCCGGGAACGGAACCGAGGTTGGAGTCGGGGTTGCGACCCGAGTGGGAAGTGGGAGGTCCGGGGTTCGGCTTGGGGGCGTCGTCGGTGTTGGGACCGGTGTCGTTCGCGAGGCCGGGGCCTGTGTCACGACCGAGGTCGGCGCCGAGGTCGAGGTCGGAGTCTGGGCCGGGAGTGGGGCTTGGGCCGGTGTTCGAGCGGGGGGAGGTGGGGCCGGGTTTCGGGCCGGGGGGCGCGGTGGTGAGAGCCGTGTCTTGTGGGATTGGGGAAGTGGGCGGGGCGGTGGTGGGAGCTGTGTCTGGCGGGGTTAGGCGTGTGGTCAGGGGGAGGGCGGGGGGCTCGTGGCCCTCGTAGGGGGTGAGGTGGTCGGTGGGGGTGGTGAAGAGGTGCCAGGTTCGGGTGTGGATGGCGGCGATGAGGAATTCGGCGTCGGTGAGGGCGCCTGCGTGGGCGACGATGAGGACGTCGTGGGGTAGGGCGGGCTTAGCGGCCTGCGACGACGGCTGGGTGTGCTGGGCCGTTGTCATTGACCCGCCCAGTAGTGCGCCGATCGTGGTGGGGGAGCCGCAGACGACGTCGGCGGTTTGCAGGAGGGGGGTGCGGTCGCCGCCGTCGGACAGGAGGGTCGCGATCTGCTCCAGGCGGGCCATCGCGCGGTTGGTGGCGGCGGGCAGGTCGGACGGGTCGGGATCGGCGCCGATGACCTCGCGGACCTGGGCGCGGGAGCGCTCCTCGACCTCGCGGGCAGCGGTCAGTTCCTGCTCGTCGGTGGCGGTGCGTGCGTCGGCGTCGGCCCGTTGGCGGTCGAGGGCCGCTTCGGCGTCGGCGACGCGGGACGCGGCGGCCGCGGCGGCCTGCTGCGCGCGGGAGACCGCGGCCGCGGCGTCGGCGGCGGAGCGGGCCGCCGTGGTCGCCTGCTGCTCGGCGGTCAGCGCGACCTGCTGGGCGTGGCGGGCGACGGTGCTGGTCTGCGTCGCGCGGTCCACGGCTTCGGCGGCCAGACGTGCCTGCTCCTGGTGGGCGGCGGTGGCCGTCTCGCGTTCGGCGGACAGCCGGGTCAGTTCCTCGTTGAGGCGGGCCTGGGCCTGCTGTGCCATCGTCAGGTGCTCGCCGCCCTCGACGATGAAGCGTTCGAGCTGCTCGCGGCGCTGCCGGACGTGGTCGGCCGCCTCCTTGACGCCCTTGGCCTGCTGCGCGGCCTCGCTCGCCTCGCGGGTGCGGTCGCGGACCTCGTCGCGGAGCCGTTTGATCTCCGGCGGCGGCGCGGCGAGGTGGAGGCGCTGGGCGCGGGTCATCCGGCTGCGGGCGGCGGCGAGCGCCGACTCGGCCGCCGCCAGCCGGTAGTAGCTCTGGTGGCCGAGCCCCACGGCCTCGCTGTCGGCGTTGCCCAGGCGGTCGGCCTCGGCGACGACGTCCGGGAGTTCGGCGCGGGCGCGGGCCAGGTCGCCGGACAGGCGTTCCTCCTGGTTGTGCGCGGCGTGCAGCTCGCCCTTGGCGTGGACGGCGCGTTCGTCGAGGGCGTTGAGGCGCGCGTAGGCGGCGTCGGCGGCGCGGGTGCGGTCGCGGGCCTCGGCGGCGGACGCCTCGGCGTCGGCGATGAGCCGGTCGGCCTCGGCGCGAGGGGCGACGGCGGCTTCGGCGGCCTCGGCGTGCGCGGCGGCGGCGCGGTCGCGGGCCGCTTCGGCCTCGGTGATCGCGTCGTGGGCCGTCTCGGCGGCTTGGCGGAGTTCGTCGATGGTGGTGCGCTGCGCTGCGATTCCGGCTTCGGCGGCCTCGCGGCGGCGCTGGTGCTCACCCTCCAGCGCACGGACGGCGGCCGCGTCGCGCGGCCACTGCTCCAGCCACAGCAATCCCCGGCGCAGCAGGCGTTCCTCGGCCTCCCACGCCTCCCGCCACGCCATACCGACGGGACGCACGACGGCGCCGCGCACCCACGTCTCGGGCGCGGCCGTTTCCTCGGCGGCGTCGCCCGCAACGGGTGTTCCTGCGGCGGGCGTTCCTGGGGCGAGTGAGCCCGCGAGAGTTGCGCCCGTGCCGGATGATCCGGGGGCCGGTGTACCTGGATCGGTGGTGGTCGCGCTGGTCGTGCCCGCGTCGGTTGTGTTCGCGCCCGGTGTTGCGGGGTCGGGTGCACCTGCGGCGGTCGTGGTGGCGTCGGACGTGTCCGTGCCGGGCGTTCCAGGGAGGGGTGTTCCTGCGACGGTCGTGTTCGCGTCGGGTGTTGCGGGGTCGGGTGTTACTGCGGTGGCGGTCGTGTTCGCGCCGGGCATTTCGGGGATGCGGGTGCTTGCGGCGGATGCGCTCGTGTCGGGGGAGAGTGTGCGCGCGCTGGAAGTGGCTGCGTCGGGTTCCGGGATGGGGGTTCCGGCGGGGGGCGTGGCCGTGGCGGGTGCTTCCGGCGCGGACGGGGTTGCGTCGGATGGGCGTTCGGCGGCGGGCGTGCGTGTGTCGGTTGTGTCCGCGTCGTGGGTTTCAGGAGTGGGGGTTCCCAGGCCGGGGGTGAGTCTTGCCGGGGTGTCCGGTTCCTCGTCGGGGAGGGGGGTGATTCCGGCGATGGGTGTGCCTGTGGGGCCGTGGGCGGGCGGTGACTGCGGGTCGGTGGTGGCCGGGTGAGCGGAGGCGGGGTCGCTTTGGTGGGGTTCGGCCGGGAGGGGCACGCCTGCGCGGGGGGTGCCGGTGGGGCCCTCGTGGGGCGGTTCGGGTGCGGTCGGGCGAGGGGCGTCGGAGGGCGGGGCGGGGGTGCCGGGTGCGGGCGGCGGGGTCGGCTCCGAGGTGGGGTCGTCGCTGGGCGGCTCGGGTGTGACGGTGGACGGGGCTTCGGCGGCGCTCGGGTGGGGTGCGGGCTGTTTGCCGGGCGTGTCGGGATGCACGGTCGGCAGGCGTTGCGTGTCCGCGGAGGTCGGTGAGTCGGGTACGTCGCTCAGTGGCGGCAGGGGTGCCGTCGCGGACGGTGTGGTGTCTGGGTGCGGGGTCTCGGCGCTCGCCAGGGGGTTCGCTCGGGTCGCTTCGGGCGCCGGGGAGGTGCTTGCGGGCGGGACGTCGCTGTCGGGCAGGTCCGCTACGCCGTGGGGGAACTCGGAGCTCGGCAGCGGGTTCGCGCGGGTGACCGAGGAGGTGTCGGCGGTGTTGTCGCGACTGTCCGGCGCGTCGCTTGGGGCCGTGGTGCTGGGCAGCGGGTTCGCGCGGGTGGCCGGGGTGGTGCCGGGACTGTCCGGCGCATCGCTCGGGGGCGTGGTGCTGGGCAGGGGGTTCGCGCGCGTGGACGGGGGTGTGTTCGAGGGGGGAGCGGTGCGGGGGAGGTCCGGCCCGTCGCTGGGGGGCGCAGGCAGCGGGTTTGCGCGGGTGGCTGCGGGGGGCTCTGTTCCGTCTCGTGACGGTGTGGGGTTCGTGTCGGCTTGCGTGGGTGTTGTGGCGCTGGAGGCGGCTTCGTCGTTGAGACGTTCCGGCGCGGTGTGCGGGGGCGTGCTGGGCTGGGGGTTCGTGCGGGTCGCGAGGTCGGACGGGGTGGGGAGGCTGTAGGCGGCTGTGGTCTCGGACGGGGAGGCGGTGTCGTCCGGGGAGCCTGGCGCGTCGTTCGGTGCGGGGGTGGACGGGCGGGCGAAGAGGGTCGTGCGGGGGTCGTCCGGGAGTTCGGGGACGATCTGGGTGTCGAGGCGGGTTTCGGTCGACGGGGAACGGCTGGGGTCGGCGAACTCGACCGTGCCGCCGTTGCGGCGGGCGGTGGGGGCGGCGGGCACCGGGCTGGGGCGCGGGGGGTCTTCGGTGAGGTGGACGATGAAGGCGCCGGTGCCGTCGTCGAGGGCGGCGACGAGGGTGGCGAGGTGGTTCCCGGGGGCCAGCAGGAGGACGCGGGCGCCGCTCTCCAGCAGGCGTGCGACGGTGTCGCGGACGTCGGCGGACTGGGTCTCGGTGACGCGCAGGGCTTCGCCGTCGGGGGTGAGGACGGCGGCGAGCGCGGCGGGGTCGCCGGCGACGCGGCCCGCGAGGAAGGCGTCGAGCGCGGCCCGGTGCGCCTCCCAGCCGACCGTGCCGGCGGGGGCGCGCAGCCCGGCCAGGTAGGGCACGAGCGGCCCGTACTCGCGCTCGATCCGCGCCCGCAGTTCGTCGTCCACCGCCGCCATCCCGTTCGCCGTCCGGTTCTTCGTTGTTCGTCTCCGCTCAGGGGCGCGACTAACGTCTCACACCTCTCGATCATCTCCGTCCGCGTGCGGGGGACGTCTCCCACCTGCCGTCCCGTGCTTGGATCAACGTACGAGCACGGCCCGCCCCTCTGCGCACCCGAACACGATTCTGTGGATAACGGTGCGAGGGTGGGGGCGTGAAGTGCGACTCATCCCGGTTGTTCGCGGGACAGCCGGATGACTTGTCTCCCAAAGTGTCACCGATCACACTGAATCCAAGCCCGCCGGTGCACGCTGTAGTCGTCATGACCGGAGGGAGGACGTGCTGGATCGGACGGGTGGCTCGGACGGGACGGACCGACACCGAACGCGGGGCCCAGTGACGGAGCATGGGACGAGCGGGGCAGGGGCGCCCCTGGGGCGGGAGGCGATCGACGCCTCCCTGCGAGGGTTGCGCGCGGACCGGGAGCGGATCTCGGCGGCGCTGCTCGATCTGGACGGGCATGACGGGTTCCGGCTGCTGGACGGCGCGTCGCTGGAAGGCGAGACGTGGCGCCGCTGGAACGAGGTGCAGGACCGGGTGGCGCTGCTATGGCGGCTGTTCGCCGAGTACCAGCGGGTGCTGGACGAGGCCGTGGCGGTGCGGGCGCGGCGGTCCAGGCCGGACGCGGACGACCTCGCGACGCTGACGCGGCTGCTGACGGGCGACGCGGTGGAGATGCCGGGCGGGGAGATCCCGCTGGAGCAGCGGACGTTGCTGGGCCCGCCGGTGGAGCGGGTGACGCTGCGGGAGGCCGTGGCGCGGATGTCGGAGGCGTTCGAGCGCGCAGCGGCGGTGATCGCGGCGGCGGACGCGGCGTGGACGGCGCTGCTGGTGCCGCTGGAGGCGGCCGAGGAGGCGTGGCGGGAGACGGCGCGGCTGGCGCAGCGGCTGGGGGCGGGCCGCGACCCGGTGCTGGACCGGCTGGGGCGGGAGCTGACCGCGCTGGGGCGGACGGTGCGCACCGACCCGCTGTCGCAGGTGCGGGACGGCGTCGCGGACACGGCGCGGCTGGACGGCGTGCGCGGGGAGCTGACGCGGCGCCGGGACGAGCTGATGGCGGCGGTGGAGGTCCGCGACGGGTACGACGCGCGGACGCGGGAGCTGGCGGCGCTGATCGGCGCGGTGGCGGACGCGGAGGAGGAGGCGCGGCGGGCGCGGACGACCGTCGTCGTCAAGATCGTGGACCCGGGGGTGCCGGAGGCGTCGCCGGTGGCGGCGGCGCTGGGCGACCGGCTCGTCGCGCTGGACGCGCTGCGGACGTCGGGGCGGTGGAGCGACGTCGCGGCGCGGGTCGCCGACCTGGACCGCGCGGCGCGGGCCGCGCTGGCGAGCGCGAACGAGCACCGCGCGCTCAGCACCGGGCTGTTGGACCGGCGCGCCGAGCTGCGCGGGCGGCTCGGCGCGTATCAGGCGAAGGCGGCGCGGCTCGGCCTGGTCGAGGACGACGAGCTGACCCGGCTGCACGCCGCCGCGAAAGACCTGTTGTGGTCAGCACCGTGCGATTTGCGGCGCGCGACCGCCGCCGTGGCGCAGTATCAGCGTGCGATCAACGCCGCCGAGACGGGAACGGGGACGCGCCGATGACCGAGCAGTGCGCCCAGGACGGCTGCGACGGCGCCATCACCGACGGCTTCTGCCAAGTCTGCGGCCTCGCCCCCCTCCCTCAGCCGGGCCGACCTTCGCCGGCTTCGTACGAATCGCAAGGTTCGGCAGCTTCGCAGGGCCAGCCCACCCCGAGCACCCCCGCCGCACCGAACCCCGCCGATCCGTACGGCTCCCACCCCGCCCAAGGTTCACCCACTCCACCCGACTCGTCCGCGCAACGCGGCTCGTCCGCTCCGGGCGAATCGTCCCCGGCGGGAAATTCGCCCGCGTCGGGTGGCTCATCCGCGCAGGGTGGTTCGTCCGCTTCGGGTGGGCGGGGGTCGTTTGGGTTCAGTGCTGCTGGGCGGGTGTGTGGGCAGGCCGGGTGTGGGGGGATCGTCGAGGGCGGGTTCTGTGGGGAGTGCGGGCTCGCCCCGGTGGCCGTGCCCGTCGTGGAGGTCAAGGCGGGCAGGTGCGCGCAGCCCGGGTGCGGCGGGGAGGTCACCGACGGGTTCTGCGCGTCGTGCGGCATGGCGCCGGTGTCGGCCGGGGCGGTCGAGACGTGCGGCGAGGACGGCTGCGGCGGCGTCCTCGTGGACGGCGCCTGCCAGACGTGCGGCGAGGCCGTCCGGGCCGTGACGCCCGCGCCGGACGCGCGCTGCCCCCGCCAGGGATGCGACGGCGTCCTCAGCGACGGCGTCTGCGCGAGCTGCGGCCTCACACCGGTCGGGGACGCGGCGGGGCAGGCAGCTCCGGTGGCCGTGCCGGTCGGGTCGGCGGCCTCGGTGCCGCATCCGCGCACCGGCGCCACCTGGCCGGACGGGGGAGGGTCGCGGGGCTCCACCGGGTCGTCGCGGGCGCGGCGCGGCATGCTCGGGGCCGGGCTCGTCGAGGTGCCGCCGGTGCCCTACCGCGACCCGGCGTCGGCCGTGATGGCGAACCCGGAGGTCCCGGAGGCGCGCCGGTTCTGTAGCCGCTGCGACGCCGAGGTCGGCCGCGCCCGCGACGGGCGGCCGGGCCGGACCGAGGGGTTCTGCCGCAACTGCGGGCACGCGTTCTCGTTCGCGCCGAAGCTGAAGCGCGGCGACATGGTCGCGGGCCAGTACGAGGTGCTCGGCTGCCTGGCGCACGGCGGTCTCGGCTGGGTGTATCTGGCGCGCGACCGGGTGCTCGGCTACCGGTGGGTGGTGCTGAAGGGCCTG
The DNA here is from genome assembly GCF_000374305.1 of Actinomadura flavalba DSM 45200. GTDB lineage: Bacteria > Actinomycetota > Actinomycetes > Streptosporangiales > Streptosporangiaceae > Spirillospora > Spirillospora flavalba. The sequence continues at coordinate 1,616,865 of NZ_KB894093.1, forward strand.
CTGGACACCGGCGACGCCGACTCGCGGTCGGCCGCGACGGCCGAGCGGGCGTTCCTGGCCGAGGTCGAGCACCCCAACATCGTGAAGATCTACAACTTCGCGCGGCACGAGGGCGCCGGCTACATCGTCATGGAGTACGTCGGCGGCGAGTCGCTGAAGGAGATCCTGCTGCGCCGCCGCCGCGAGGAGGGCGGCGACGCGGCGCTGCCGCTCGGCCAGGTGATCGCCTACGGGCTGGAGGTGCTGCGCGCGTTCGGCTACCTGCACAACGTCGGGCTGCTGTACTGCGACTTCAAGCCGGACAACGCGATCCAGTCCGAGGAGCAGCTCAAGCTGATCGACCTCGGCGGCGTCCGCCGCGCGTTCGACCGGGACAGCCCGGTGTTCGGCACGCCCGGCTACCAGGCGCCGGAGATCTCCGAGCGCGACCCGTCCGTCACGTCCGACCTGTACACGGTGGGACGCGCGCTGGCGGTGCTCAGCTTCCCGTTCCGCGGCTACACCGGCCGCCACCTGCGCAGCCTGCCGCCCCGGCACGAGGTGCCGCTGCTCCAGCGGTACGAGTCGTACGACCGGCTGCTCCGCCGGGCCACGCACCCGATGCCCGAGCGCAGGTTCCAGAGCGCGGAGGAGATGGCCGACCAGCTCACCGGCGTGCTGCGCGAGGTGCTGGCCGAGCAGGACGGACGCCCCCGCCCCGGCCCGTCCACGCTGTTCGGCCCGGAGCCGCACGCGGCGGGCACCCCGCAGGGCGACGACGGGCCGGGCGGCGCGCTGGCGCCGCTGCGCGAGCGGGAGGCGGCGTCGGCGCTGCCGGTCCCGCTGGTGCACGACGCCGACCAGGCCGCCGCGTTCCTCGGCAAGCTCGGCGACCGCGACCCCGGCGACCTGGCCGCGGCGCTCGCGGCGGCGCCGACGCAGACGACGGAGGTGCGGCTGGCGCTGGCCCGCGTCCGCGTCCACCTCGGTGACCTGGACGGTTCGGGCAGGCTGCTGGACGAGCTGGGCGCCGAGCGCCCGGCCGACTGGCGCATCGTCTGGTACCGGGGCGTGCGGGCGCTGGCGGCGGGCGACGGCGCCGCCGCCGTCCGCGTCTTCGACGGCCTGTACGGGCTGATGCCGGGCGAGACCGCGCCCAAGCTCGCGCTGGCGTTCGCGCTCGAACTCCAGGGCGACCTGAAGGCCGCCGACCGCTACTACGAGACGGTGTGGCGCACCGACCCGACGCACGTCAGCGCCGCGTTCGGGCTGGCGCGGATGCGGCTGGCGGCGGGCGACCGGCGGGCCGCCGAGTCGGTGCTGGACCTCGTCCCGCGCATCTCCAGCTACTACGTGGAGGCGCAGCTCGCGGCGGTCGCGGCGGCCGTCCGGGACCGCCGCGCCGTGGACGAGGCCGCGCTGCACGGCGCCGGGCGCCGCCTCACCGCGCTGCGCCTGGACACCGAGCGCCGCGCCCGCTTCACCGCCGACGTGCTGGAGGCGGCCCTGGTCCACACCGCCGCGCATCCGGTGCCCGAGACGCCCGGCGCGGTGCTGGGCGTCGAGTTGCGCGACGCCGACCTGCGCCGCGCCCTGGAGGACACCTACCGCCGCCTGGCCAAGCTGACCGGCGACGCCGCCGAACGGCACCGCCTGGTCCGCGCGGCGAACCGCGTCCGTCCCCGGACGCTCTTCTGAGCGTGCCCCGAAACCCGAGGAGTTCCCCCCGATGAGCGAACCGGTGCGCCGTCTCCGGCGTCGGACGGACGGAGGCCCCCGTTGAGCGACGTCCCGCAGTTCGGTTTCACCGTCGACCAGAACCCCTACCTGCCGGCGGGCGGGCGGGAGATGCACGCCGTGCTGACCGTGCAGGCGAGCGGCGTCGCGCGGGCGTCGCGCGCGGCCGAGGTCATCGTGCTGGACGCGTCCGGGTCGATGTCGTACTCGGGGAAGATGGCGGCGGCCAAGGCGGCGGCGCGCGCGGCGGTGCACGCGATCCGCGACGGCGTCCTGTTCGGCGTGATCGTCGGCGCGAACGAGCCGCGCATGATCTTCCCGACGCGCGATGTCCGGCTCGTCCCGATGACGCCGGACACGCGGCGCAACGCGCTGGACGCGATCGGCCGCGTCGAACCGGCGGGCGGCACGGCGATCGGCGGCTGGCTGCTGATGGCGCACCGGCTGCTGGCCCCGCACGACGACGCCGTCCGGCACGCGATCCTGCTCACCGACGGCAAGAACCAGCACGAGACCGACGCCGAGCTGGACGGCGCCCTGCGCGCCTGCGCGGGCGCGTTCACCTGCGACGCGCTCGGCGTCGGCACCGACTGGGTCGTCGCGGAGCTGCGCAAGATCTCCGGGGCGCTGCTCGGGACGTTCCTGGACGTCCCCGAGCCCGCCGACCTGGAGTCCCGCTTCCGCGAGCTGACCGAACGCGCGATGGGCAAGGGCGTCGCGGACGTCGCGCTGCGCGTGTGGACGCCGAAGCAGGCGACCGTCCGGTTCGTGAAGCAGATGGTGCCGGTGCTGGACGACCTGACGCCGAAGGCGGCGCCGTCCGGCCCGCAGACGGCCGACTACCCGCTGGGCGCGTGGGGCGCGGAGGCCCGCGAGTACCACGTGTGCGTGCACGTCCCGCCGGGCGACGTGGGCCGTCAGATGCGTGCGGCGTGGGTGAAGCTGATCGCGGGCGACCGGGAGCTGGCGGCGGCGAACATCCTCGCGGAGTGGACCGACGACGAGGCCAAGGCGACGCTGATCAACGGCCGTGTCGCGCGGCACACCGACCAGGGCGAGCTGGCCGAGGCGATCCAGGAGGGCCTGGCGGCCCGCCGCGACGGCGACGAGGACACCGCGACGGCCCGGCTCGGCCGCGCGGTGCGGCTGGCGCGACAGGTCGGCAACGAGCAGATCTCCGGGCTGCTCGACCGGGTCGTGGAGGTCGTGGACGAGGAGTCGGGCACGGTGCGGCTCCGCAAGGACGTCGCCAAGGCCGACGAGATGTCGCTGGACACCCGGTCGGTCCGGACCGTCCGGACGCGGCAGGGGCGCTGATCCGATGCCGGTCTGCCCGTTCTGTTCCGCGCCCCGGACGGGCGGGCGGTTCTGCGAGGACTGCGGGTTCAGCTTCAGCGACGGCCGCCCGCCCCGGCCGCTGCCGCCGGAGGAGTTCCCGGCGTCGCAGCCGCGCGTCCTGGCCCGCTGGTCGGTGACGATCGCCGCCGACCGGGAGTACTTCGCGACCGTGCAGGCCGAGGACGGCCCCGACTCCGGCGGGCTCCGGTTCCCGCCGTACTGCCCGCCGCGCACCATTCCGCTCATCGGAGACAAGGTGCGGATCGGGCGGCGCAGCACGTCGCGGGGGCTGCTGCCCGAGATCGACCTGGGCGTCCCGCCCGCCGACCCGGGCGTCTCGCACGCGCACGCCGTCCTGATCGCGGTGCCGGAGGGCTGGACGGTCGTCGACCCCGGCTCCACCAACGGCACGACGATCAACGGCGGCCTCGACCCGATCCCGGTCAACACGCCCGTCCCGCTCCAGCCGGGCGATCGCGTGCACGTGGGCGCCTGGACGACGCTGACGCTCAACCGCGCCGAGGAGGGCCCATGACGATGACGCCGGTGCGCCCGGAACAGTCCGCCGTGCGGCGGAGACTCACGGTCCGGACGGTTCCGGGGCGCATCCGGACGGGTGTCGCGGTCCTCCTGGTGCTGGTGGGTCTGCTGACGGTCGCGCTCGCGGCGGCCGTCGGGAACGCGCGGTCGGGCGTGCAGGCGATCGGGCACGACGCCGGGCCGCAGGTCGTCGTCACCGGCGACCTGTACTTCGCGCTCAGCGCGATGGACGCGCAGGTCGCCGACATCCTGCTCACCGGCCGCGGCGCCGGGCGGGACGCGGCGGCGCGGCGCTACGACCAGTTCCGCGGGCAGGCGGGCGCGGCGGCCGTGCAGGCCGCGCAGCTCGCCGGGGACGACCCCGAGCGGCTGCGGACCGTCCGCGAGGTGCTGGACGGGCTCGGCCGCTACCAGCGGCTCGCGGGCGAGGCGATGCTGCTGGCGCGGCAGTCCGGCTACGCGGCGGGCGAGCCGACGCGGGAGGTCGTCGCGACCTACCGCCGCGCGTCGGACCTGATGAAGATCGAGCTGCTGCCCAAGGCGTACAACGTCGCGCTGGACAGCGGCGCGACCGTCCGGCAGGCGTACGAGACGCGCCGCTCGGAGGTGCTGTCGGGACGGAACTGGGTGCTGGGCACCGGTGCGCTCGTGCTGCTCGCGCTCGTCGCCGCGCAGGTCTACCTGGCCCGCGACTTCCGCCGCACGCTCAACCCCGCGCTGGCGCTGGCGACGGTGCTGGCGCTGGCGCTCACCGGCGCCGGGTTCCTCATGCTGTCCGCGCAGGCCGACGACCTGCGCGAGGCCAAGGAGGGCGGGTTCGACTCGGTGCTGGCCCTGTCGCGGGCGCGGGCGATCAGCCACAGCGCGTTCGCGGACCAGAGCCGGTTCCTGCTCGACCCCGGCCGCGCCGACACCTACGCGCAGACGTATCTCGACAAGTCGCAGACCGTCCTCTACGTCGAGCCGGGCGAGGGCGAACCGGGCAACCTCGCGACCTACTACAAGGGCCTGGAGCGGATCGTGGACGCCTATCCGCGCGGGACGTTCCTCGGGTTCTTCGGGGATGAGGCGCGGCTGGCGTCGCCGTCGGTCCGGGCGCGCCTCGCCGGGGTCCTGACGGCCTACCGCGACGTGCAGCGCGACGACCGGCGCATCCGCGACCTGGTCGCGCGGGGCGACCGCGCGGAGGCGGTGAGCCTGCGGATGAGCCGCGGCACGTCCGGCGCGACCGCCCGGTTCGACGCCTATGACCGGGCCGTCGTCGCGTTGCGGGAGGCGCACGCGCACCGGATGCGCACCGCGGTCCGCGGCGGCGACGACGGGCTGCGCGGCTGGGAGTGGATACCGCCCGTCGCGGCGCTCGCCGCCGCCGTCCTGGTGCTGGCGGGCGTCCGCCCCCGGCTGGCCGAGTTCCGCTGATGTCCGGAGGGATCATGCGCCGTCTCGTCCTGGCCCCGGCCGCCGCCGTCGCGCTGGCGGTCGCCGGGTGCTCGCTCGGGCCCGCGAACGACGACGAACTGGTCATCGGCGTCAAGGCCGACCAGCCGGGCCTGGGCCTGCTGGACGCGCGGACGAAGAAGTACGACGGCTTCGACGTCGCGATGGCGCGGGAGATCGCGAAACGGCTCGGGTACGGGCCGGGCCGCGTCGTGTTCCGGACGACGCCGTCGTCGGTGCGGGAGGCGGAGCTGAAGGCGCGCAACGTCGACCTCATCGTCGCGTCGTACTCGATCACGCCGAAGCGCAAGACGCAGGTGACGTTCGCGGGCCCGTACTACGTCGCCCACCAGGACACGCTGGTGCGCGCCGACGACCGCTCGATCGGCGACGTCCGCGACCTGGCGGGCAAGCGCATCTGCGCGGTGACCGGCTCGAACTCCTGGCGCCGCGTCACCGAGGAGCGCGGCATCGCCGCGCGGGGCGTCGAGACCCCGACCTACGGAAAGTGCATGGACCGCCTGGACGCCGGGGAGATCGACGCCGTCTCGACCGACGACCTCATCCTGGCGGGCCTGGCTGCGGGCCGCCGCGCCCGCATCGTGAACGCCCCGTTCACCGACGAGAAGTACGGCATCGGCCTGCCCAAGGGCGACCTGGCCCGCTGCGAGGCCGTCAACCGCGCCCTCACCGAGATCTACCAGGACGGCACCGCGACCCGCCTCCTGCACCGCTGGTTCCGCGACTCGGGCCTCAACGTCACGACGCACGTCCCGCAGTTCGAGGGCTGCTCGTAGCTCACATCTGCGTGGAGAGGCAGAACGGATGCCCGGCGGGGTCCAGCAGGACGCGGCGCTCGTCCGGATGCGGCTGCAGCGCCGGTTCCACGGCGCCCAGGGCCAGCATCCGGGCGTGGGCGGCGTCCAGGTCGTCGACGCCCAGTTCGTAGTGGGCCTGCTTGCCCTGGGCCGGGTCCGGCCAGGTCGGCGGCCGGTAGTCGTCCACCCGGACGAAGCCCAGACCGGGCGCCCCGTCCCGGCCGAGCAGGACGAAGTCGTCGCTGGAGTACACGACGGGCAGATCGAGCGCGGCGCCGTAGAAGCGGGCCAGCGTGACGGGGTCGGCGCAGTCGAAGTCGATGGACAGCAGGCGGATCGCGGTTCGGGTGCTCATGGGGAGGACGCTAGGACGCGACCAGGACAGATCCGGTCCTGGTCGCCGGGGAGACTTCGGCGGTGATCAGCACCTCCGCCCGCCTCCTGCGCCTGCTCGCGCTGCTGTCCACCCGGCCGACGTGGACCTGCCGCGAGCTGGCCGAGCGGATGGCCGTCACCGACCGCACGGTCCGCCGCGACGTCGCCCGGCTGCGGGAACTCGGCTACGGCGTCGAGTCCGAGCCCGGCCCGTGGGGCGGTTACCGCCTCGGCGGCGCCGGGCGGGTGCCGCCGCTCGTCCTGGACGAGGAGGAGGCGCTGGCCGTGGCCGTCGCGCTGCGGGAGGCCGCGCTGAGCGGCGTCCTCGGCGGCGACCGGGCGGCGCTGTCCGCGCTGTCGAAGCTGCGGGCGCTCCTCCCGGCCCGCGTCGCCGGACGGCTGGCCGGGATGGACGCCGTCTTCGTGCACACGCCCAGGCGCGGAAGCCGTCCGATCGCGCCCGGCACGCTGCCGGACCTGGCCGCCGCCTGCCGCCGGGGCGAACGCGTCCGGCTGGCGTACCGGGACCACGCGGGCCTGGCCACGGTCCGGGACGTGGACCCCTACCGGGTCGTCTACACGGGGCTGCGCTGGTACTTCGTCGCCCGCGACGTGGACCGCGACCGGTGGCGGACGTTCCGCGCCGACCGCGTCGCCGGGGTGGAGCCGACCGGGCGCCCGGCCGAACTCGCGGACCCGCCGGACGCGGCGCGGCTCGTCTCCGAGGGCATCGCGGGCGTCGTGTACCCGGTGTACGCGACCGTCCGGCTTCCGCACCCAATGGGCCGGGCGCTGCGGCTGGTCCCGCCGACGATCGGCGCGCACCGTCCGGACGGGCCGGACGCGACGGTCGTGGAGATCGGCGGCAACGACGCCGACCAGCTCGTCACCTATCTTCTCGGGCTGGGCACCGCGCTCCGGGTGCTGTCGCCCGACGCGGTGCGCGAGGGGCTGCTGCGCCGCGTCCGCGAGCTGGCCGAGGACAACGGCTAGGAGGCGGTCGGGGCGAAGGTGCCGATGGCGTCGGCGAGGGTCTCGTGGACCGGGATGTACTGGTCGACGGCGGTGATGTGGAAGACGCGGCGGACGCGCGGCGTCAGCGAGATGAGGGCGAGCGGGACGGCGCGTTCGGTGGCGCGGCGGTTGGCGACGATGACGGCGTTGAGGCCGGTGGAGTCGCAGAAGGTGACGTCGCGCATGTCGACGACGAGGGGGCGGCCGGCGTCGAGGGCGTCGAGGAGGGACGCCTCGAAGCGTTCGCGGGAGACGAGGTCGAGTTCTCCGCGCACGAGGACGACCGTGCAGCTCTCGTGCCGTACCAGGGCGAGGTCGAAATCCATGGGCACCTTCAGGGGCAGGGGCTTCCAGCATGGCAAACGCGGCGCGCGAGTCCAAGCCCGCGCGTCGGGGCGTGGCGGGACGTCACGGGCCGGTGTCCCGGGGGCCATGCAGGCGTCACCGAATGGCCGCCACGACGGGGAGTGATATTGCTCACGCACGGGAACTCGACATTACCGACGAGGAACTTACTAATCGGTAAGGAATGGATTCGCACTCCGCAGAAAAGTGAATTTTCTTCCGGTTTCACGGGTTCTGACCTGCGGAGACGTCGCAAGCCCGCGCGGCCGGCGGAAACCCTACGGATCGGTACGCCGTTACAGTGACGAGTGCCGAATTCGGGAGGCCCGGGTGTTCTACACGTTCATGTCGCGCGTCGTCGCGCCGATCCTGCGGCTGATCTTCCGGCCGCGCGTCGAGGGCGCCGCGAACGTGCCACGCCACGGCCCGCTCATCGTCGCCAGCAACCACCTGTCGTTCATCGACAGCTTCATCATCCCGCTGTCGCTGCCCCGGCCCGTCACCTACATCGCCAAGGCCGAGTACTTCGGCGGCGGCGGCCTCAAGGGACGGTTCGTGCACTGGTTCATGACCACGCTCGGGCACGTCCCCATCGAGCGCGGCGCCCAGCGCGCCGCCATGGGCGCCCTCGAACAGGCCGTCGGCATCCTCGACGGCGGCGGCGCGTTCGCCATCTACCCCGAGGGCACCCGCTCACCGGACGGACGCCTCTACCGGGGCCGGACGGGCGTCGGCTGGCTCGTCCTGGCGTCCGGCGCGCGGGTGCTGCCCGTCGGGCTCGCCGGCACCGAGAAGATCCAGCCCATCGGCACCGGGCGGCCCCGCGTCTTCGCGCCGCGCCCCACGATCCGGTTCGGCGAACCCATGGACTTCACCCACTACCAGGGCCTTCCGCCCGCCAAGGCGCGCCGCGCCATCACCGACGAGATCGTCGAGGAGATCGGCAAGCTCAGCGGGCAGGAGTACGCGGGCTCCTACAACGAGCGCGCGGACGGCGCGTCCCCGCGTCAACGCCCGGATTGAGCCCTAAAGTCGCGCCCATGAAGCGCGCGCCGAAGCTCCCCGCCGCCCTGCTCGTCGGCGCGGGCCTGCTCGCGGGCTGCGGCGGCGGAGACGACGGCGCCCGCCCCGGCCCGCCGCCGTCCACCGGACGCGCCGCGCTGGCGGGCACCGGCTACACCTCCGACCAGCTCGAACAGGCGCTGCTGACCGACCTGCCCGGGTTCCGGCGGGTCGGTGAGCCCGAGTCCGGCGAGTACGGCACGCTCGCGCCCGTCCAGCGCGTCGAGCAGCTCCAGCGGCAGGTCCGCATCGACAAGAAGCGCTGCTCGGACGCCACCGGCGAACGCGTCATCGACCGGACCATGCCCGCCGCCATCACCTCGTTCGCCAAGAGCAACGGCGTCAGCGCCACCCAGACGCTGCTCGGCGTCCCCGACGCCGAGGCCGAAGACCTCGTCAAGGTCCGCGTCCCCGCCGGATGCCAGACGTTCCGCACCACCGTCGGCACCCAGTCCTCCGACCACCGCGTCGTCGAGCTGCCGCCCGGCACCCTGGGCGAGGGGTCGCGCACCGTCGGCGTCTCCACCGTCAGCGGCAACTCCAACACCAAGTCCTGGTACGTGGTGCTGCGGGGCCGCCGCCACGTCGTCACGATCAGCCTCTACGGGCCCGTCGCCACCCGCACCGCCGCCGAGGACATCGCCCGCGCCGCCGCCGACCAGGCCCGCCGTGTCCTGCCCTAGCGCCACTCGCGGGCGGGCGACCGCGAACGGTACCTTTCCGGTACACGCGACGGAGTGGGGGACTTCTTGGTCGGCAAGGAGGGCCGGGTGACCGGTCGCATCGGCCCGGGGCTGGTCGGTGAGGTCATGATCCCGATCCGGGGCGGCGTCGAGGCGTTCTACGCCCACCCCTCCGATCCGCGCGAGGAGATCACGGTCGGGACGATCGTCGTCGTGGTCGAGTACCACCCGCCGCGCACGGTCTACGTGGCGCACGCGCTGGGCTGACCCGCCGCTGACCAGGTCCGGCCGGAAAATCGGGCGAACCGTGCAGGGCTCCGCTGCGTCTGATGGGCACGGAAGCGACGGCCGCACCGTCGCGGCCCGCCGCCTGCCGACCCCAGAGGAGGCCCCATGCCCATAACCGCCATCCTGATCGGCGCGGTCGTCGCCCTGATCGTGTTGATCGTCCTGTTCAAGATGGTCTGGCGTGTCGCCGAACCGAACGAGGCGCTGATCATCTCCGGGCTGGGGGCGCGGTCCAAGCCGGTCAACGGCCTGGACAGCCTCGGGTTCAAGATCGTCACCGGCAAGGGCACGGCCGTGCTCCCCGGCTTCCAGGTCTCGCGGCGGCTCCGCCTCGACAGCCGCGCCGCCAACCTGGAGGTCAGCTGCGTCACCCAGCAGGGCATCCCGGTGCGGGTGCGCGGCGTCGTCATCTACAAGGTCGGGGACGACTTCGTCTCCATCGCCAACGCCGCCCGCCGCTTCCTGGAGCAGCAGTCCAGCATGGACGGCGCCATCCACGAGCTGTTCACCGGTCACCTGCGCTCCATCATCGGCAACCTGACCGTCGAAGACCTCATCCTCAACCGCGAGCGGATGACCAGCGAGACCCGCAGCTCGGCGGCCGACGAGATGAGCAAGCTCGGCCTGGTCGTCGACTCCCTCCAGATCCAGGAGATCGACGACGAGACCGGCTACATCGTCAACCTGGGCCGCCCGCACGCCGCCAAGATCGCGTCGCTGGCGCGGATCGCGGAGGCCGAGCGCAACCAGGAGGCGACCCGGCGCGAGCAGGAGACGATGCGGGAGAACGCCGCCGTCATCCGCGACACCGAGATCAAGAAGGCCGAGTACGAGGGCGAGGTCTCGCAGGCGGCGCAGCAGGCCCGGCAGGAGGTCATCCTGAAGGAGACCCGCAACGCCGAGCTGGAGGCCGAGCGCACCGAGAAGCGGCTGGAGTCGGAGGTCCGCAAGCCCGCCGACGCCCGCGCCTACGAGCAGGTGCGGATGGCCGAGGCCAAGCGCGAGGAGCGCATCCACTACGCGCAGGCCGCCGCGACCGAGGTGCAGCTCAAGGCGCAGCGGGACGCCGAGGCGACCCGGCTGCTCGGTGAGGCGCAGGCCGACGCGACCCGGCAGAAGGGCCTCGCGGAGGCCGAGGCCATCGCGGCCCGCGCGCGGGCGCTGGCCGAGAACCAGGAGGCCGTCATCGCGCAGCAGCTCGCGGAGAACTGGCCGCAGATCGTCGAGGCGGGCGCCGGGGTGTTCGGCAACGTCGACAACATGGTCGTCCTCAACGGCGCCCAGGGCGTCGAGGACATGCTCGCCAAGGCCCTCACCCTCGGCGGCACCGGCCTGGGCGTGGCCCGCACGCTGCTCAACAACCTGGGCAGCGAGGGCAAGAACGGCCAGGTCGTCCCCGCGTCGAAGGACGTGACAGACCACAACCCGAACTGACGGACCGACCCCGTAAGAGCCCGCACCCGCAACGGGCCAGGGCCGCGCCGTCACGGAGGGCAAGATCATCCGGAGCGAAGTGAGGATGATCTTGCCCTCCGGGGCGGTGCCAAAGGGGCCCTGGCCCCGCCGCGCCGAAGGCGCGGCAAAGCAAACAGAGCACGGCAAGGCAAGCAGGGCTAACGTTCAGGCATGTCCGTACCCCGCCTCGCCGTCACCGTTGATCTCGTCGTGCTGACCGTGCGCGCGCAGCGGCTGTCCGCGCTGATGTGGCGGCGCGACCAGCCGCCCTATCCGGGCGCGTGGTCGCTGCCCGGCGGGTTCATCCAGCTCGACGAGGACCTGCCCGTCGCGGCGGCGCGGTTGATGGCCGAGCGGGCGGGGCTGGCCGACGTCCGCATCCATCTGGAGCAGCTCGCCACCTACGGGTATCCCGACCGCGACCCGCGCCAGCGCGTCGTCAGCGTCGCGTATCTGGGCCTCGCGCCGGACCTGCCCGCGTCGACCCGCGCGCAGGTGCTGTGGACGGCGGTGGACGAGCTGATCGCCGCCCCGGCCGCGTTCGACCACCGCCGCATCCTGTGCGACGGCGTGGAGCGGGCCCGCGCGAAGCTGGAGTACACGTCGCTGGCGGCGGCGTTCTGCCCCCCGGAGTTCACGGTGGCCGAGCTGCGCCGCGTCTACGAGATCGTCTGGGGCACGCCCCTGGACCCCCGCAACTTCCACCGCAAGGTCACCGGCGCCGAGGGCTTCCTGATCCCCACGGGCACCACGACGACCCGCGACGGCGGCCGCCCCGCCCGCCTCTACCGCCGCGGCCCCGCCGAACAACTCCGCCCCCCGATGCTCCGCCCCCGCGCCTGACAACCTCGGTCACCGGGCGATCAGCGCGTAGCGCTCGTCGTGGACGGGACGCCCCCAGAGGTCGGCATCGTCGTGCAGCGGCTCGACACGCGGTGTCAGCGGCGCGACGGCACGTGCCAGATCCGCGGCGGGGACACCGCCGGGCCACGGCAGCCCGGCGGCCTCCGGGACGTACGGGGTGACGGGGTCGTCCTGCCGTCCCCACCGGCCCTCGATCAGGACGAGGCGTCCGCCCGGCCGCAGCCGGGCCGTCCAGGCGGCGAGGGCGGCATGCGGGTCGGGCAGCGTCCACAGCAGGTGGCGGCAGAGGACGACGTCGAACCGCGCGTCGCCGGTGGGCGGGTCGGCGGCGTCACCGACGGCGAAGCGCCCCGGCAGCCCGGCGGCGGCGAACTTGCCACGGGCCTGCGCGATCATCTCCGGGGCCAGGTCGACGCCCGTGACGCGGTGCCCGTCGGCGGCGGCCAGGGCCGCGAGGGAACCGGTGCCGCAGCCCGCGTCGAGCACGTCGGCGGGCGCCGTGGGCAGCCAGCCGCGCATCCGCCGCTGCCAGGCGGCGCGGACGCGCGGGTCGGTGAGGCCGTGGTCGGGCTCGTCGTCGAACGAGGCGGCGCAGGCGTCCCAGAAGCGGGTGAGGGTCGAGGCGGTCATGCCGCCGAGCATGCCGTTCGCCTCTGACAGTTCCGGGGCGACGTTAAAGCTTCTGTGGAGACGGACCGGGCATCGGCGGGGCGTTGCTAGCTTTTTGGGCATGGATGGGGACATCTCCGCTGAGCTGGGAATTCTCGTGCGGGACATCGGTGAGGCGGGCGTCGAGCAGATGGCGACGTCGCCGGGGCTGGCGGCGGCCGTCGACCAGCACGTCGCCGAGGTCCGCGACCTGACGTCCGGCCGCCCCGACGGCCTGGTCGGCTACCTCCACGAGTTCGCCGAGGGCGCGTTCCGGCGCGGCTGGTGGCCGGAGAGCACCCGGGACTGGGAGTTCGTCCGCATCGTCGCCGTCTGCTGGATGCTGCGCCACCCCGAACACGACTGAGCGCCCCTCGGCCCTGCGCACGCAGGCGGACGCGAGGCGCCGGGGGCGGGTCGTAAGGTGGTCGCGACCACCCCTGTTCGAGTCTGGAGGACCCCTGGTGTCCGAGGTGACCGCTCCGCGCTTCCGGTCCGTCCTCGACCGGTTCGCGGCCTACAAGCCCGGCAAGGTCGCGCTGTCGCCCGAGGGGCGTTCGTTCAAGCTCTCGTCCAACGAGTCGCCGCACGAACCGCTGCCCTCGGTACAGAAGGCCATCACCGAGGCGGCGCGGAACATCAACCGCTATCCGGACAACAACGCCACCGCGCTCATCGAGGCCATCGCCGCCGAGTACCGGGTGCCCGCCGAGCAGGTCGCGGTCGGATGCGGGTCGGTCGGCGTCGCGCAGATGCTGCTGGAGGCCGTCGCCGAGCCGGGCGCCGAGATCGTCTACGCGTGGCGGTCGTTCGAGGCGTACCCGCTCCTGGTCGGGCTGTCGGGCGCGACGAGCGTGCAGGTGCCGCTGCGCGACGAGGTCCACGACCTCGACGCCATGGCCGATGCGATCACCCCCGAGACGCGCCTGGTGTTCGTGTGCAACCCCAACAACCCGACGGGCACCGTCGTGGGGCGGCGCGAGCTGGAACGCTTCCTCGACCGCGTCCCCGCCGACTGCCTCGTCGTGCTCGACGAGGCGTACCGCGAGTACGTCCGCGACGACAACGTCCCGGACGGGCTCACGCTGCTGCCGGGGCGGCCGAACCTCGTCGTCCTGCGCACGTTCTCCAAGGCGTACGGGCTCGCGGGGCTGCGCATCGGGTTCCTGGTGGCGCACCCGGAGGTCGCCGGGTCGATCCGCAAGACGTACCTGCCGTTCAGCGTGAACTCGATCGCGCAGGTGGCGGGCGTCGCGTCGCTGGAGGCCGGCGACGAGCTGCGCGCCCGCGTCGCCGCGACCGTCGCCGAACGCGACCGCGTCCGCGACGCCCTCCTCGCCGACGGCTGGACCGTCCCGCACACCGAGGCCAACTTCGTCTGGCTCCGCCTGGGCGACCGCACCGTCGAGTTCTCCGCCGCCTGCGACGCCCACGGCGTCAGCGTCCGCCCCTTCCCCGGCGAGGGCGCCCGCGTCTCCATCGGCTCCCCCGAGGAGAACGACGCCTTCCTCACCGTCGCCGCCACCTACCCCCACCGCACCTGATCCCGTTCCGGGGTGCGGAGGGGGCTGCGTACGGCGTGTCCTCCTTGGCAGGAGTGGGCGGGGGTGTCACGAGCCGGGCCGGGGACCGAGCTTCTCGACGATGAGACGGTAGAGCTGACGGGGGCGGCCCGGCTGCGGGGTGCGGTTGGGCGGCAGGGGCCAGGCCAGGCCCTCTTCCACGAGGGTGCGGAGCAGACGGCGGGCCGTGCGCGGCGTGACGCCGAGCATCTTCCCGGCGTTCTCCGCGTCGACGATGAGGGGCTGGTCCTGGTCGCCGAGCTTGTCGGCCAGCCGCGCCAGGATCTCCAGGCCCTTCGGCTTCGCCTGCGGCTGGGTGCGCGGAGGCTGCCGGGGGGCCGGGACGAGCGCGCGGCCGTCACGGTCGAGGGTGAAGCCCTGCGAGCGCTGGGACGACTGCGAGCGGGCCAGCGCCGCCCGCGCGTGGGCCTCGGCCTCGTGGGCGGTGCGGCCCATGCCGATGCCGACCTCGATGGCCAGGCCGAGTTCCTCGCGGACGCGCTCCACGAACGGCGGCGTCCGGAACCCCTCCGTCGACGCGGTCACCGAGCCGCGCGTCGCGATGACCAGGTAGCTGTGGTCGTCCAGCGGCCACACCGACGCGTTCATCCGGTGCGCCTCCTGGAGCAGCACCCGGTGCAGCGCCAGCTTCAGCTCGTCGCGCCAGTACCGGGGCGTGACGCGCCGGGGCGTCTCGCGCAGCGTCGGCACGTCCACGAGGACGGTGACGAGCTGCGACTCCTCCAGCCGGTGGTGGGCGCCGAGCAGCGCCGCCGTCTGGAGGGAGCTGCGGATCGCGGCGCCGGTCGGGCGGACGCGGATCGTCGGGACGCCCGCCAGCTCCATGCGCTCGGCCGTCGCGTGCACGCACGTCATCGCGACGGTGGTCGCGCCGCGCCGCCACAGGCGTTCGTGGAAGGCGGCGAGCGTCCCCGGCCCGGCCGACTCCTCGCGCAGGTGCACCTGGTCGGTGCCGAGGCTGATCTCGGAGTACGCCTCCTCGACCTCGGCGCGGCCGAGCACGTCGATGCTGACCCGGGACGGGTCGAACCGCTCGTCCAGCGACGCCCGCAGCAGCGCGCCCTGCAGGGCTGCGCCGTTGAGCGGGACGAACGTCGCCGGCATCGACAGCACGCCCGCCTTGCGGGCGAAGTCGTAGGGGACCGGGCTCGCGAACAGGCACACGTCCACGCCCGAGCCCAGCCGGACGACCTTGTCGGCCGCCTCCTGTTCGTCCCGGTACGCGGCGGCGACGAGCCGGCTCGGTACCGGGGTGGGGCCGTGGCCCATCAACATGACCCGCTCGACCAGGTCATGCGGTCCGACGACGCCGATCGTGAGATCGGGTGCGACGGACCCCGTCCGTGCGGTCGTCATCGGTGTCCGCTCGCTTCCCGCCCGGACGGGCAGGCCCGTTCCGGTTCCGGCCATGCGTTCGCGCACGCTCCGCCCAACGTCTGACTCATGGCTTGTCGCCCCTGCCTTGTGACCCTGCACCGCAGTTCCCGTGCGATTCGTTCCTCGTGGGCAGATCGGGTCGGGGCGACGTAGCGTGACGCCCAGACGCGAAATCGAATCAAGAGTGCGGCGAAAAAGTAACCTACGCGACCCCCCAGGAAGTAATTTGTCACCATTCGGCCAGCCTTGATCCTGCATCTTGGGTCGTCCGAAGTTGAAAAACAAGACCCGAAATCCTCGAAGGGGCCCGCCCGGTGACGCTCGCGCGCCCCGGGGAGCCCCCTCGGAAGCCGGATCGGACGCCGCTCCGCCGGACTACCCCCCGAACGGCGGCCGAAATCGGCGAAAGACGATCTATCTGGCTGGCTGGCCGGTATCGGCCTCATCCGCCACTGGAGTGGCTACTTGACCGGTTCTGTCATCCGGCTTCGCGGACGATGTCGGCGCCGAGCTGCGAAAGCCGCTCGGCCGTGTGCGCGTGACCCCGGTCAAGGTAGTACGCGGACGTGATCGTCGTCTCGCCCTCGGCGGCCAGCCCGGCGAGGACCAGCGCGCTGCCGCAGCGCAGGTCGTGAGCCTCCACCTGCGCGCCGCGCAGCGTCGGGCCGCCGTCCGCGCGTCCGTTCACCTTCGCGCGGGCGCCGTCCACCTCGATGTCGGCGCCCATCTTGCGCAGTTCGTCGGCCAACTTGAACCGGCCGTCGAAGATGCGCTCGTAAATGTAGGACGGGCCGTCCGCAAAGCAGGACAGCGCCATGATCGGTGACTGGAGGTCGGTCGCGAAGCCCGGGTACTCGTCGGTGATGACGTTGATCGGCCGCAGCGGCCGGTCGCGCCGGACCTGGAGCACCGCGCCCTGCTGGTGGAACTCGACGCCCATCTGCTCCAGCTTGTCGGCCGCGACGCCGAGGTGCTCGGAGTTGGCGCCGACGAGGTTCAGGTCGCCGCCGGTGATCGCGGCCGCCATGACGAACACGCCCGCGTCGATGCGGTCGGGCATGACCGTGTGCTGCACCGCGTGCAGCGAGTCCACGCCCTCGACCGTGATGAACCCGGTGCCGCCACCGGTGATCTTCGCGCCCATCGCCTGGAGCAGCGCGATGTTGTCCAGGACCTCCGGCTCCAGCGCCGCGTTCTTGATCAGCGTCGTGCCCTTGGCGAGCGCCGCCGCCATGATCAGGTTCTCGGTGCCGGTGTGCGAGGGCGTGTCGCAGTAGAGCGTGCCGCCGCGCAGCTCACCGGCCTTGATGTGGATGACGCCGTCGCCGTTGTCCGCGACCTGCTCGGTGACGGTCGCGCCCATGCGCTTGAAGCCGTTGTAGTGGAAGTCGAGGTTGCGGCTGCCGAGGTTGCAGCCGCCGACGCCCTCGATCACGGCCTCACCGAGCCGGTGCAGCAGCGCCGGGACGAACAGGAACGACCCCCGGAACCGCGCCGCGATGTCGGCCGGCAGCACCGGACTGTTCAGCGTGGAGGCGTCGATGACGAGCGTGCGCTCGGCCTCGTGCAGCTCGGCCTTGGCGCCGAGCGCCTGGGCCAGCTCGACGGCCCGGCGGACGTCCTCGATGATCGGGACGTTGCGCAGGACGGTGCGGCCCTCGGCGGCCATCAGCGAGGCCCCGATCATCGGCAGGACCGCGTTCTTCGCGCCCTGGATGAAGACGGTGCCGTGCAGCCGCCGGCCCCCGCGTACGCGATAGCGAACGTCATGGCCCATGTTCATGCGTTGTGACTCCTTCAACTGCGGGGTCGGTGCCTGCCGGAACGGAGAGGCGGCCGTGCGGCCGGGCCGCGTCGCGGCGGGGCACGGAGGCCGTGGGCGTGCGCCGGACATGATCGTCCTCGGCTCGCTACGCGAACCCAGTAAACCATCGCGCCGGGCGTGCGGGGTCCGGCGCCGGGGCATGTCCGGATCTTCGTCTCGGGTGGGCGCGTTCCCGCCGCCGTCCCCGGGCGTGGGGTGCCGGGGGCGGAGCCGGGGAGCGCCCGCGGGCCGCTCGCGCCGGACCGGTGTGCGGCTGCGCGGGCCGAACTCCGGTCCACCGCGGGTGACCCGGTGGCCTGTCCACTCTCTCCGCAACATGAGACCCGGGAGCGCCCGAAATGGTTCACATGTTCGGCATGGTCATCTTGTCGGGTCTCGGGCGGGTCCGGTGACCTGCGCGGCCGTCACATGGCGCGTTCCAGGATCTCGACCGGATCTCCGACCGTGAGCGTGCCCAGCGAACGCGGCGCGGCGTTGTAACCGAAGACGATGCCGCGGTCGACCTTGCGGTAGAGCGCCAGCGTGCGGAGCGGTTCGCGGCCCCGCACGGCCGTCTCCTGATCGGTGGTGGTGATGACGCAGCGGGTGCTCGGCTTGACCATCTCGATCTCGGCGGGGCCGACGCGCAGCCGCCGGACCGTGTCCTCGCCGTAACGGCCGAGGCCCTGCACGACGAGGTTGGGACGGAACCGGTTCATCGGCAGCGGCTCGTCCAGCCGGGAGTTGAGGTCTTCCAGGGACTCCACCGAGATCACCAGCAGCGGGTGCCCGTCGGCGTAGTGGATCTCGTCGCCGCGCGAACTGGCGCGATGCCCCGTGAACCGGACGAGCCGGCAGTCGCGCCGGATCGCCGCCGACAGCCACGCCGCCGCCTCGTCGCCCTGGTCGACGCCGAGGCACATCGTCGAGTGGACGTTGACGTCGCACACGGGCCCGTCCATCGTGGCCTTGTGGACGAGCGGCTCGGCCGCCGACGCCGTGCTCAGGCCGACCGTGAGCACGTCGCCGTCGAACTCCGGGCGCAGCAGGGCCAGCCGGGGGACCTGCCGCTGCGACAGATACCGGCCCTCGGGATTGACGAGCATGAACTCGCGGTCCCAGCGGAGCCCGGCGGGTGTCAGCTCCGCGTGCTGCACCGCCGTGCCGCCGCCGCTCTTCAGCGGGTACACGTTCAGCTCGGTCAGAGTCGCGTCCACGAGGTCCCCCGGGTGTGGATTCGGCGCCGTTACGTCAGCGCGGCCAGCTTCTCGAACATCGGCTCCAGGCGGGCGACGAAACGCTCGGGGCGCGACACCTCGTCCAGGCGGGACTCGTCCAGCGTGAGGCCCTGCGCGGCGGCCTCCGCGCGGAGCGTGTCGCGGAACGGGACGCCGGTCTCCCAGGTGCGCATCGCGGCCTTCTGGACGAGCGGGTACGCCTCGTCGTCGCGGGACATGCCCGCGTCGACCAGCTCCAGCAGGACGGTCGAGGTGAAGATGAGGCCGCCGGTGGAGTCGAGGTTGTGCCGCATCCGCTCGGTGTCGACGACGAGGCCCGCCATCAGGCGGTTCGTCAGGTTGAGCATGTAGTCGAGGGCGATCGACGCGTCCGGCAGGGCGATCCGCTCGGTGGACGAGTGCGAGATGTCGCGCTCGTGCCAGAGCGGGATGCCCTCCATCACCGGGACGATCTGCGCCCGCACGATCCGCGCCATCCCCGCCAGCCGCTCGGAGATGATCGGGTTCTTCTTGTGCGGCATCGCCGACGAGCCCTTCTGGCCCTTGCCGAACGGCTCCCACAGCTCGCGGACCTCGGTGCGCTGCCCGTGCCGCACCTCCAGCGCGATCGCCTCGCAGACCGTCGCGAGGATGGCCAGCGCGGACGTCCACTCGGAGATGCCGTCGCGCAGGACGACCTGCGTGGACACGTCGGCGGCCGTGAGCCCGAGTTCGCGGGCGACGTGCGCCTCGATCGCCGGGTCGATGTTGGAGTACGTGCCGACGGCGCCGGAGATCGCCATGACGCCGACGGCCTCGCGGGCGCGGCGCAGCCGGTCGCGCGAGCGCGCCGCCGCGAACGCGAAGTCGGCGACGCGGTGGCCCCAGACGTCCGGTTCGCCGTGGATGCCGTGGGTGCGGCCGACGCGGAGGGTGGCGCGGTGCTCCAGGGCGTGGTCGCGCAGCGTGGCGACGAGCGTGTCGGCCTTGGCGAGCAGGATGTCGGTGGCCTCGACGAGTTGGAGCGCGAGCGCGGTGTCGAGCAGGTCGGACGAGGTCATCCCGAAGTGCACGTACGCGGCGGCCTCGCGCGGCTCGGTGTTGTCGGCCCACGCCGACAGGAACGCGATGACGTCGTGCTGGGTGACGGCCTCGATCGCGTGCACCGCCTCGGGCGTCGGCGGCGCCGCCTTGCGCACCGGCTCGACCACCTCGGCGGGGATCGTCCCCGCCTCGGCGTGAGCCTCGACGACGAGCGTCTCCACCCGGCACCAAAGCTCGTACTTGTGCGCGTCACTCCAGACGCGGCCCATCTCCGGAAGCGTGTACCGTTCGATCACGCCCCGATTCTCGCAGGCCCCGCCACGCCCGACGAACCCCACCCCACAGCCTGTGGATAACTTCCCGGCCCGGCGCACGGCAGCCTGATCAGGCAGGACCCGTGTGCTGTGGTGATCGAGACCGAACGAAGATCATTGCGCTATGAGTCCGCGATCGGGTGGGTCTACCGTTCCCTCGTCTTGATCACTTCTCGGATGAGGTTCGTGCTGTGGCGTCAACGTTTCGCTCCCGTCTTCCCCGCGCCTTCGCCGCTCTCGGCGGGCTGGCCGTCTTCATCATCGGGGGGACGGCCTACGCGATGCTGACCGGTGACGCCGACCTGGCCGAGGCCGGCGACTGCGTCGCGCCCGACGGCGCGAACAACGTGAAGGTCGTCGACTGCGGCGACCCGACCGCGAAGTTCACCGTGCTGGGCAAGGAGGACAAGGTCGTCCAGGCCAAGCTGGAGGCCAAGGAGACGTGCAGCGCGTTCGAGGGCACCGAGAGCGCGTTCTGGAAGGGCGTCGAGGGCGGCAACGGCTACATCCTCTGCCTCGGGCCGAAGAAGTAGCGGTCCGCGACGGGCCGGACGCCCGGCCCGTCGCACCCCTCAGTGCTTGGCGGCCTGCTCGGCGATGTCGCGGCGGTGGTGCGAGCCGCGCAGGGCGATGTGCTCGACGGCCGCGTAGGCGTTGCCGCGCGCGGCGGCCAGGTCGGCGCCGGTGCCGACGACGTTGAGCACCCGGCCGCCGTTCGACACCAGGCCCCGGTCGAAGTCGTCCTTGGTGCCCGCGTGCAGCACGTAGGCGTCGGGGACGGCGTCCGCGGCGTCCAGGCCGGTGATCGGGTCGCCCTTGACGGGCGCGGCCGGGTAGTTCTCGGCGGCCACCACGACGGTCACCGCCGCGCCCGGGTACCACGCCAGCTCCAGCTCCGGGTCGAGCGCGCCGAGCGCGCACGCCTGGAGCAGCGTGCCGAGCGGCGTCGCGAGACGGTCCAGGACGACCTGCGTCTCGGGGTCACCGAACCGGGCGTTGAACTCCACGACCCGCACGCCCTGCGACGTCAGCGCCAGACCCGCGTACAGCACGCCGACGTACGGCATCTCGCGGTGGCGCAGCTCGTCCAGCGCGGGCCGCACGACGGTCGCCATGACCTCCTCGACGAGCCCGGGCGGCGCCCACGGCAGCGGCGTGTAGGCGCCCATGCCGCCGGTGTTGGGCCCGGCGTCGCCGTCGTGGGCGCGCTTGAAGTCCTGCGCGGGCAGCAGCGGGACGGCCTGCACCCCGTCGCACAGCGCGAACAGCGAGACCTCGGGGCCGTCCAGGTACTCCTCGACGACGACGCGTTCGCAGCCGTCGGCGTGGTCGAGCGCGGCGGCGCGGTCGCCGGTGACGACGACGCCCTTGCCGGCGGCGAGCCCGTCGTCCTTGACGACGTAGGGCGGGCCGAACGCGTCGAGGGCGGCGACGACCTCGTCCCGCGACTCGCACACGTACGCGGCGGCGGTCGGAATGGACGCCGCCGCCATGATCTCCTTCGCGAACGCCTTGGAACCCTCGATCTTCGCGGCGCGGCGGTCGGGGCCGAAGCAGGCGATGCCCGCGCGGCGCAGCGCGTCACCGACGCCCGCCATCAGCACCACCTCGGGGCCGATGACGACCAGCTCGATCGCGAGCCGCTGCGCCAGCTCGACGACGGCCTTGGGGTCGGCGGGGTCGAGCTGGTGGTTCTCGGCGATCAGCGCCGTCCCCGGGTTGCCGGGCCCGCAGTGCACGGCGGTGACGGACGGGTCGCGGCGCAGGGCGCGGGCGAGCGCGTGCTCGCGGCCACCCGATCCAAGGACGAGTACTCGCACGATCCGGGAGCTTACCGATATCGGGGCCACGGGTCGTCCGGACGGTCGTTCCGGGCAGCGCGCGGCGTGCGGTATCGCGCGGGCGCGGAGTCCCTCCGGCGGCGTCCGGTGCACGCGGGAAAAGGCCCGGAAAAGGCCGTGGGAACCCGTGCGTTCACGGGAGCGTCGCAAATGTCGGCTGGTAGTCTCGGCCGGGTCATTGCCTGTGCAGGAAGGGAGGTGGTCGGGATGAAACCTGGTGATACGTGCAGCTCGCCGGAGAACCCTCACAGTCCGGAGCGGACTGTCCGACCGACCGCCCTCGCACGGCGCACGGCCGTCACGCCTGACGCGCGCTCCCCGATCCCACCCGGGTAGAGCGCGCGCTGAACGCGTGTGGCCGGCGGGTATAGGAGCACCTCAATGGCCATGACGCGAGTCCGTCCCGGACGCGCCACCAAGGCGCTGTTCAAGCCCCGTGGACGCACCGAACAGCTCACGCGCGCCGCCGTCCGCGACACGGCGGTGATCGACTGGGCCGCCTACATCGACGGGCACCGGGTCTGTACCGAGTCGGTGTCGGACGCCGTCCGGCTCGTCCGCGACGGACGGCTCGACGCCGGGAACGAGGAGAGCGCCGGGTTCGTGTGGGTCGGGCTGCACGAGCCGTCCGCCGCCGAGCTGGCCGAGCTGGCCGAGGTGTTCGGGCTGCACGCGCTGGCCGTCGAGGACGCGATCCACGCCCACCAGCGGCCCAAGCTGGAACGCTACGACGACACGCAGTTCCTCGTGATGAAGACGGTCGGCTACGTGCGGCGCCCGCCGGAGCAGGCCGAGGTCGTCGAGACCGGCGAGATCATGGTGTTCTTCGGGGCCGACTTCGTCGTGACGGTCCGGCACGGGGAGCACGGCGAGCTGGGGCCGGTGCGGCGCCGCCTGGAGCGGACGCCCGAGCGGCTGGCGTTCGGCCCGGCCGCCGTCCTGCACGCCATCGCGGACCGCGTCGTGGACGGCTACGTGAACGTCGCGGACGCCGTCCAGGAGGACATCGACGAGGTCGAGGAGGCGGTGTTCTCGCCGGAGCGCACCGACGAGGCCCGCCGCATCTACCGGCTCAAGCGCGAGGTGATCCAGCTCAAGCGCGCCGTCGGCCCCCTGGCCGGGCCGCTGCGCAGCCTGGGCGGGCGCCGGTTCGTGCCGGACGACATCCGCGAGTACCTGCGCGACGTCGAGGACCACCTGACGCGCGTCCGCGAGCAGGTGGAGTCCTACGACGAGCTGCTGAACCCGATCCTGGCGGCCCACATGACCCAGGTGACCGTCGCGGACAACAAGGACATGCGGAAGATCTCGGCGTGGGGCGCGATCTTCATGGTGCCGACCGCCATCGCGGGGATCTACGGGATGAACTTCGAGTCCATGCCGGAGACGGAGTGGGCGTTCGGATACCCGATGATCCTGTCCGTCATCGCGCTGGCGTGCTTCTCGCTCTACCGGGGATTCCGCCGCAACGGCTGGCTCTAGCGGCGCGAGTACCAGGCGACGCGGACGCCGTTGTCGAACGCGCGGGACTCGTCCGGCTGGAACTCGGTGGGGCTGAACGGGCCGTCGAAGACCGGGATGCCGCCGCCCGCGACGACCGGGTACTGCTTGAGGACGAGTTCGTCGATCTCGGGCAGCAACGCGCCCGCGAGCTTGCCGCCGCCGCACAGCCAGATGTTCAGGCCGTCCTCCTCCTTCAGGTCGCGGACGACGGGCAGGGGGTCGGAGTCGATGAGCGTGACGTCCGGTTCGCCGGTGCTGCCGAGGCTGGTCGAGACGACGTACTGACGCAGGTGCGCGTACGGGCTCGTCACGCCGGGGTCGGCCCGGTAGGTGGCCAGGCCCATGAGGATCGTGTCGAAGCCGCGGTTGGGGGCGTCCACCGGCATGCCGATCTGCGGCCGGAACCGGGTGGGGATCGCCTCGGGGAACCGCTCGGTCATCCACCGCCGGTAGGCGGCGAGCCGTTCGCCCTCGCCCTGCGGGTAGAAGTCGAACTCGCCGCCGGGACCGGCGATGTAGCCGTCGAGGGAGACGCCGATGTAGTAGACCAGCTTGCGCATATATTGCTCCGTTCGTAGTACTCTGTTTGGAGTGGTTTAACCGTAGTACTACGTTTGGAGTGGTGTCAACGTGCGGAGCAACCCGGAGCGGCGCGCGGCGCTGGTGGACGCGGCGATCGAGGTCCTGGCCGAGCAGGGCGCGCGGGGCCTGACGTTCCGGTCGGTCGATCAGCGGGCGGGCGTCCCGGCGGGCACGGCGTCCAACTACTTCGCCAACCGGGACGACCTGCTCATGCAGGCCGGAGCGCGCGTCTACGAACGGCTCGTCCCCGACGACGCCGTCCTTGAGGCGAGCGTCTCCGGCACGACCGTGGACGACTTCCTCGCGGCCATGCGCGAGACCGTCGCCCGCGTCGCCGCCTTCCCCACCGGGCACCTCGCGCTGCTCGAACTCCGGCTGGAGGCCACCCGGCGCCCGGAGCTGCGGCGCGTCCTGACCGAGCGCGTCCGCGCCGACATGGACTTCAACGTCGCGAACCAGCGCGCGTCCGGCCTGCCGGGCGACGCGACCTCCGTCCACCTGCTGATGCTCGCGCTCACCGCCCTCATCACCGACCAGATCACGCTTCCCGGCCTGCGGACCGACGCCGAGCGCGACGCGCTCGTGGCCGCGGCGGTGCGGCGGCTCGTCAGCGCATGAGGCCCGCGCGGTGCGCGATCACGGCGAGCGCCGTGCGGTCGCGGGCGTCGAGTTTGGTGAGGATGCGGCTCACGTAGGTGCGGGCCGTCGCCGGGCTGATGTGCAGCGCGCGGCCGATCTCCTCGTTGGTCTCGCCCTCCGCGACGCGCACCAGCACGGCGCGCTCGCGCTCGGTCAGCGTCGCCAGGCGGGGATCGGGGCGTTGCCGGGGCGTGTCGGCCAGGTGCTCCATGACGCGGCGGGCGATCGACGGCGACAGCGGGTTGCCGCCCCCGGCCGCCGTGCGCACGGCGCCGCGCAGGTCGTCGGCGCGGGCGTCCTTGAGCAGGTATCCGGCGGCGCCGAGGCGGACGGCCTCGACGATCTCGTCCTCGTCGTCGAACGTGGTGAGGACGACGACGCGGACGTCCGCGAGCGCCGGGTCGGCGCGGATCTGCGCCGTCGCGGCCAGGCCGCCGGTGCCGGGCATCCGCAGGTCCATCAGAACGACGTCGGGGCGCAGCTCGCGCGCCCGCGCCACGCCCGCCCGCCCGTCGCCCGCCTCCGCGACGACCGCGATGTCCGGATCGTTCTCCAGCAGGGCGCGCAGGCCCGCGCGGACGAGGTCCTGGTCGTCCACGAGCACGACGCGGATCACGGTTCCTCCAGCGGCAGGGTCGCGCGGACGACGAAGCCGTCCGGTTCGCGCGCGGCGGTGAGCGTGCCGCCGAGCGCCCGCGCGCGCTCGGTCATGCCCGCGATGCCGTGGCCCGGCGGGCCGGGATCGGCCGCGCCGTCGTCGCGGACGGTCAGGTGCAGCGTTCCCCCGCTCACCCGGGCGGACACCGCGAGGCGCGCCGCGTCCGCGTGCCGGACGGCGTTCGTCACCGACTCCTGGACGATCCGGTACGCGGCCGAGTCGACGGTGCCGGGCAGGCCGGGGACGTCCACGTCCGTCGTGACCTCCAGTCCGGCGCTCTCGGCCGGGGCGACCAGCTCGGGCAGGCTCGCCAGGGACGGCGACGCGGGCGGCTCGCCCGGCGCGCGCAGCACCGCGACCGTGCGGCGCAGCTCCCGCAGGGCGGTTCCGGCCGCGTCCTTGACCACGTCGAGAGCGGCGTTCCGCTCCGGTGGGCCGGGCGCCTCGCGGGCGACGTCGGCGTGCAGCGAGATCACCGCGACCGTGTGGCCGAGGGAGTCGTGCAGGTCGCGGGCGATCGCGAGCCGTTCGGCGTGCGCGCGGCGTTCGGCGTCGCGTTCGCGCTGCCGCGCCGTCAGCTCGGTGACGCGGCGCTGCTCGGCCTGCTGCGCGCGGCGGGCCCGCAGCGCGTCACCGAGCGCGATGGCCGCCGCCATCAGCGCGACGTGCCCGGCCAGCTCGTAGCCGACGACGTACGCGGCGTCCTGCCCCTCGGCGAGCCGGAACGCCAGCGACACCGCGACGGCGACGGCCGCCGCCCCGGCCGCGAGCGCCGGGCGTCCCGCCTCCGCCGCCGAGAACAGCGCCGCCGCCAGCGGCACCGCCAGCCCGATCGCCGGAAAACCCGCCGCGTAGTACGCGAAAAGCCCCAGCACGGACACGATGAGGACCAGGCGCGGATAGCGGCGCCGGGCGAACATCAGCGCCCCGAGACCGGCCGCCCACAGGAACGCGACACCGCCCGGACCGTGCCGTCCGCCGTGGTTCGACGCGATCAGCACCGACACCGTCACGGCCACCCCGACCGCCAGCGTTCCATCGACCGTCCACGCCGGAACGCGCAGGTCCGTCCTCATGCCGCCATTCTTCCGAGCCCGATGACCAGGCACGGAACCGCCACGGCGAGGAACACCGGGGCCGCGAGCGCTCCGCACCAGAAGCT
The DNA here is from genome assembly GCF_000374305.1 of Actinomadura flavalba DSM 45200. Taxonomy (GTDB): domain Bacteria; phylum Actinomycetota; class Actinomycetes; order Streptosporangiales; family Streptosporangiaceae; genus Spirillospora; species Spirillospora flavalba. The sequence goes on from NZ_KB894093.1 coordinate 1,643,172, forward strand.
CGGCGCGTTCCGGCGCGCCGGGAGGCGGAGCGCGGCGAGACCCGCGACCGTGACGGCCGCCGCGAGCAGGTAGAGGACGGAGAGGTCGAAGACCCCCGCCAGCGGGGCGAAGTGCACGCCGACGATCACCAGCAGGACCGGGGCGAAGAGGTCCGTCCGGCCTCGCCCGCGCAGGACCGCGTACGCGGCGAGCGCGGCGGCGACCTCCAGCGCGCACATCGCGAGGTAGACGATCCATGACGGTTCGCCCACGACCATCGCGCTGCCGTCGCCGTAGACCTTGATCCCGTTGTACGTGCCGACGCCCGCCAGCACGGCGCCGGCCACGCTCAGGACGCCCAGGTAGACGCGGGCCGCGACGGACGGCGGGCGCTCCTGCGCCCAGCCGGACCACGCGAACGCCGCCAGGCCGAGGATGCCCGCCGTCAGGAGGAGGTCCCGGGCGTACTCGGACTCGAACATGGCGGATCTCCGATTCTGCGTGCGCGTTCCGCCACCGTACTCAGCGGCTTCCGGGTGCGGCAGCCGCGCCGCGGCGACCCCGCGGCGTCGTCGCGCGGCGTACGGGCCGGGTGCCCGGCGACGGATGCCGCCGGGGGCTCGGCGTTCCTAGCGTGGGCGGCATGGATAGGCGTCGGGTGTTCGTGCTGGTCGGGCTGGCTTCGCTGACGGTGCCGCGCGTCGTCCTGCACGACCTCGGGGTCGTGCGGGAGGGGACGGCCGTCAACGCGGCGCTGGTGTTCGTGCCGTTCGCGGTGTGGATCGCGGTGGCCGTGCTGCGGGCGGCGAACCCGTTCCCGGCGCTGGTGGCCGTCGGCGGGATCTCCGGGGTGCTGCTCGCCGTTACGCACCAGGTGCTGTGGGGCGCGGCCTTCGACGAGGAACCCCGGCTCGGCGGCAACCTCGCCGACCTCGACCCTTCCGTGCAGACCGTCGTTCTCCGGGTGTTCGCGGCGTTCAGCGGCTTCTTCACCGGGTTGATCACCGGTGTGCTGTGCGGGCTGGTCGCGTGGGGGATCGCGCGGGCGGTGCGGCGGTCACGCCGGGGTGAGGCGGGCGAGGGCGCCGATCTCCAGGGCCGCCCATAGGGAGCCGTCCGGGGCGACCGTGATGCCGTGGGGTTCGGAGCCGGGGGTGGGGAGGTCGTGGACGGCGATGCCGTCCGGGGTGAGCGCGCCGACGCGGTTGGCGCCCCACTCGGTGAACCACGGGACGCCGTGGGCGTCGACGGCGACCGCGTGCGGGCGGGCCGCGCGGTCGGGGAGCGGATGTTCGGTGATCGTGCCGTCCAGGGTGATGTGCCCGAGTTGCCCGGCGCCGATCTCGACGAACCAGAGGTCGTCGTCATGGCCGCGCGCGATGCCGACCGGGGCGGCGGACTCGGTCGGCAGCGGGTGCAGGGTGACGGCACCGTCGAGAGTGATGCGGCCGATGGCGTTGGCCTGGTTGAGGGTGAACCAGAGGGCGTCGTCGGCTCCGGCGGTGATCGCGGACGGGAACGTGCCGCTGCCCGGCAGGCCGAACTCGGTGATGTCGCCGTCCGGGGTGATCCTGCCGATGCGGTCGGCGCTGGTCTCGGTGAACCACAGCGCGCCGTCGGGGCCCGGCGCGATGCCGAAGGGCCCCGAACCGGGCGTAGGCAGGACGAACTCGGTGACCTCGCCGCCGGTGGTGATGCGACCGACCCGATCGGCACCGTTCTCGGTGAACCAGAGCGCACCGTCGGGCCCGGGAACGATGATCGTCGGGCGACGACCCTCGGGAAGGCCGTACTTCTCCAGCGGACTGCCCGGAGAGAACCTGGCGATCTGCGAACTGTGGACGAGCGTGAGCCAGAGACCCCCGTCCGGCCCCGACGCGAGCCCGTAGGGCCCGGACGCCGAGTCGGTGATGGTGTACTGCTCGATGTTCACATGCGTCCCAAGGTCCGAAGTGCGGGCGGTCACCCCCAGACCTACCCGCCGCCCACCCCCCGGTCAACGCAATTTCGAGCCACCCAAGCCCCCCGCACCGACCAACCCGACCGCCCGCACGCACCCGCCCGGCGGGCGCTCGGGTGGGGCGCGGTGCGGGCGCGCGCCGGGCGGGGTGTGGGCGGGGCGGGTCGCATTGGGTGGGTGGGGGCGGTGGTCGGCTGGGGACGCGGGGGGTGCCGTTGTGTGTGGGGCTTGGGCGGGCGGTGTGGGGTGCGGGTCGGGGCCGTTGGGTGGGTGGTCAGCCGGGGACGGGGATGCGGGCTGGCTTCGGGGTGGGGAGGTTCAGGGTGGGGAGGAGGGCGTGGAGGCGGTCGGGGTAGTCGGTGACGATGGCGTCGGCGCCGAGGGTGATGAGGTGGGTCATGGCGGCGGGCTCGTTGACCGTCCAGACGGCCACCGGGAGCGCGACCGCGTGGGCGTCGGCGATGAGGGCGCGGGTCGCCAGGTGGTGCTCGGGGGACAGGGCCGTCGCGCCGATGGAGAGGGCCGCGTTGACCGGGTCCGTCGCGGGCAGGCCCGCCAGCCAGGGCGTGCCCGGGTGCAGCGTCTTGCGTTCGATCAGCGCGACGCGGCCGAGATCCGGGGCGTGCCGGGACGCGGCGGCGAGCACCCGCCAGTCGAACGCCAGCAGGCGGCTGCGGGCCGTCAGGCCGCACTCGTCCAGGACGGCCGCCACCGCGACCGTGAAGCGCTCCACCCGCGACGCGGGCCACGACGGGTCCGTCTTCAGCTCGACCGCGAGCTTCACCGGCGCCGCCGGGCCGATCAGCGCGCACGCCTCCGCGAGCGTCGGCAGGCCCGTGCCGGGGACGGGACGCTGCGTCAGCACGAACGGATCGTCGCCGGACGCGGGACGGCGGACGCCCGCGTCCAGCGTGCGGACCTGCGCCAGCGTCAGGTCACCGATGGCGCGGCCCACGTACGGCCACATCGGATCGCCCGGGACGGCGGGCGCGGTGTCCGCGACCGTGACCGAGGACAGCACCTGGTCGTGGTTGAGGACGACGACGCCGTCGGCGGTCATGCCGACGTCCAGCTCCAGGGCGTCGACGCCCAGCTCCAGCGCGTGCGCGAACCCGGCCAGCGTGTTCTCCGGCCGCAACCCCCGCGCACCCCGATGGCCGTGCACCTCGACGGCGCCCCCGCACAAAGTCACGGCCGCACGCTACCGCCCACGCCCAAATCGGGGGTGGCGGACGAACGAGAACAGCATGAACACGGCCACGTGACTCCCATCACTGCCCCGCCACAAGCCCCGCCCACCACCGCGCGCCTGGCCCCGCCCCGCCCCGACAACCACGGCATGACCGGCCCCGCCCGGACAACCACGGCGTGACCGGCCCCGCCCGGAACCGCCCGCCACTGCGTGACCGGCCCCGCCCCGAACCGTCACTGCGTGACCGGCTCAGCCTCGAACCGACCGTCACGGCGTCACCGGCTCCGCCCGAACCGGTCGTCAGGGCGTGGCTGGCTCCCCGGAACCGGTTGTCACGGCGTGATCGGCTCCCTGGAACCGGCCGTCGCTGTGTGACCGGCTCAGTTCCGGATCGGTCGCTACTGCGTCACCGAGCCCGCTCCGAAGAGGCTCTTCAAGTCGCCGAAGAGGCCGGGGTTGGGTTGGACCTGGAAGTACTCCAGGTTGACCAGCAGCCCCTTGCGGCCGTGGCGGCGGACCTGGAGGTGGACGGGCGCCTCACCGGGATGGGCCTGGAGGATGCGCTTCAGCTCCGCCGTGGTCGGCTCGGTGATGCGGTCGATCGCGACGCTGATGACGACCGGCGGCTCCTTGCCGGTCGCGGCCGAGACGTCCAGGACCTCCATCTCCTGCGCGTGGATGGACACGTTGCCGTCGCGCTCGTTGATGCGGCCCATCACCGAGATCACCACGTCGGACGCCAGCGACGGCGAGTAGAGCTGGTAGACCTTCGGGAAGAACAGCACCTCGATGCTGCCGTCGAGGTCTTCCAGCTTGATGATCGCCCACGTGTTGCCCTGCTTGGTGACCTTGCGGTCGAGACCGGCGATGATGCCCGACAGCCGCACCATGCCCTCGCGCCCGCCCGCGCCGGCCTCGGCCGTGGTCAGCTCGCGGTTGCGCTCCAGGATGCGCTCGGCGCCGTCCAGCGGGTGCGAGCTGACGTACAGGCCGAGCATCTCCCGCTCGAACTGGAGCAGGGTGGCCTTGTCCCACTCGTCGCCCTCGGGGATCGTGACGGTGAACGAGCCGCCGCCGTCGGACGCCTCCTCCAGGCCACCGAACAGCGAGTCCTGGCCCATGGCGGCGTTCTTCTTCTCGCTGATGACCGCGTCGATGGCCTGCTCGTGCACCATGAGCAGCGCCTTGCGCTCGTGGCCGAGGCTGTCGAACGCGCCCGCCTTGATCAGCGACTCGATGGCCCGCTTGTTGCAGACCGGCATCGGTACCTTGGACAGGAAGTCGTTGAAGTCGGCGTAGGGGCCGTCGGCGCGGCCCTTCATGATGCCGTCCACGACGTTGTCACCGACGTTGCGGATCGCGTTCAGGCCGAACCGGATGTCGTCGCCGACGGCCGCGAACCGCGCCACCGACTCGTTGACGTCCGGCGGGAGCACCTTCACCTTCATGCGGCGGCACTCGCCCAGGTACACCGCCATCTTGTCCTTGTTGTCGCCCACGGAGGTGAGCAGCGCCGCCATGTACTCGGCGGGGTAGTTCGCCTTCAGGTAGGCCGTCCAGTAGGAGACGAGCCCGTACCCGGCGGTGTGCGACTTGTTGAACCCGTACGCCGAGAACGGGACCAGGACGTCCCAGACGGCCTGGGTGGCCTCCTTGGAGTAGCCGTTCTTGCCCATGCCCTCGGAGAAGATGGCCCACTGCTTGTCCATCTCGGCCTTCTTCTTCTTGCCCATCGCGCGGCGCAGGATGTCGGCGCCGCCGAGCGTGTAGCCCGCGAGCTGCTGCGCGATGGCCATGACCTGCTCCTGGTAGACGACCAGGTGGTAGGTGTTGCCGAGGATGGGTTCGAGCGCGTCCTTCAGCTCGGGGTGGATCGGTTCGATGGGCTGCTGCCCGGCCTTGCGCAGCGCGTAGTTGACGTGCGCGTTGGCGCCCATCGGACCCGGGCGGCCCAGCGCCAGGACGGCCGAGACGTCCTCGAACTCCGTCGGCGACATCAGCTTGGTGAGGTCGCGCATCATCGTGGAGTCGAGCTGGAAGATGCCGAGCGTCCACCCGGCGCGCAGCAGCGAGTACGTCCGGGCGTCGTCCATGCGGACGTTGGCCATGTCGAGGTCGGTGCCGCGGTTGGACTTCACGTTCGCGACGGCATCGCCCAGGATCGTCAGGTTGCGGAGCCCGAGGAAGTCCATCTTGAGGGCGCCGAGCTCTTCGCAGGACGGGCCGTCGAAGCCGGTGATGCGGGCGCCGTCGTCGGGCCGCTGGTGGATCGGCATGACCTCGATCAGCGGTTCGGACGACAGGATGACGCCCGCCGCGTGCACGCCGGTGCCGCGCGTCAGGCCCTCGATGCCGAGGCCGGTGTCGATGACGCGCTTGATCTCGGCGTCGTCGTTGTAGAGCTGGCGCAGTTCGGTGGCCTCGGCCCAGCGCGGGTGCTTCTCGTCGAAGATGCCGGTGAGCGGGATCTCCTTGCCCATGACGGCGGGCGGGAACGCCTTGGTGATGCGGTCGCCGAGGGCGAACGGGAAGCCGAGGATGCGGCAGGCGTCCTTCACGGCCGCCTTCGACTTGATCGTCATGTAGGTGATGATCAGCGAGACGTTGTCCTCGCCGTACCGGTCGGTGACGTACCGGATCATGTCGCCGCGCCGACGTTCGTCGAAGTCCAGGTCGACGTCGGGCATGGAGACGCGCTCGGGGTTCAGGAACCGCTCGAACAGCAGGCCGTGCTCGATCGGGTCGAGTTCGGTGATGCCGGTGACGTAGGAGACCATCGAGCCCGTCGCCGAACCACGGCCGGGGCCGAGCCAGATGCCGCTCTCGCGCGCGTAGTTGCAGATGTCGGCGACGACGAGGAAGTAGCCCGGGAAGCCCATCGACTCGATGACGCCCAGCTCGTAGGCGATGCGCTCGGCCACCTCGGCGGGGACGTCGTCGCCGTAGCGCTTGCGGGCGCCGCGGTCGGCCTCCTTGCGGAGCCACGACATCTCCGTCTCGCCCTCGGGGACGGGGAACTTGGCGGCGAGGTCGCGGTGGGAGAAGACGTCGCCGTAGTCCTCGACCATCTCGGCGACCAGGAGGGTGTTGCGGCACCCCTCCTGCCACGGGTCGGACCCGTCGACGGCGCGCATCTCGTCGGCCGTCTTGAGGTAGTAGCCCGAGCCGCCGAACCGGAAGCGGTCCGGGTCGGACATGAGGCTCTGCGTGCCGACGCACAGCAGGGCGTCGTGCGCCTCGGCCTGGGACTCGGTGACGTAGTGGGAGTCGTTGGTGACCAGCGGCGGGATGCCGAGCCGGCGGCCGATCTCGACGAGGTCTTCGCGGACGCGGCGCTCCAGCGGGAGGCCGTGGTCCATCAGTTCGAGGAAGTAGTTCTCCTTGCCGAAGACGTCCTGGAACTGACCGGCGGCCTTGATGGCCTCGTCGAACTGGCCGAGCCGCAGCCGCGTCTGCACGGCGCCGGACGGGCAGCCGGTGGTGGCGATGATGCCCTCGCCGTGCTGCTCGAACAGCTCGGCGTCCATCCGGGGCCACTTGCGGTAGTGCCCCTCCAGCGAGGCCAGCGAGGAGATCTTGAACAGGTTGCGCAGGCCCTGCGCGTTCTTGGCCCACATCGTCTTGTGTAGGTACGAGCCGGACGCGGAGACGTCGCCGCCCTCACCGGTGGCCTCGTTGGTCTTCTTCTGGCTCGGATCGCCCCACAGGACCGGCTTCTTGACGAACCGCGACTCGGGCGCCACGTACGCCTCGATGCCGATGATCGGCTTGATCTCGGCCTTGCGGGCGGCCTTGTAGAACTCGTAGGAGCCGAACATGTTGCCGTGATCGCTCATGGCGACGGCGGGCATCCCCAGTTCGGCGGCCCGTTCGACCAGTGGCGAGATCTTGGCGGCCCCGTCGAGCATCGAGTACTCGGTGTGAACATGCAGGTGAACGTACGAATCCGCCATCTCTGCCCCTCCCTCGCGACACCGCCCCAGCGACCCCCTCGACCACTCGGGCAACCCAAACCCTAGCCCGTCCACCACGACCCCGAAGCCGCCTTCCGCACCCCTGTGGATAACTTTCCCGGGTCGCCCGCCGCGCCCGGGAGGTGGGCGCGGCGGGCGGATTCGGAGGGTGGATCAGGCGGTCACTGGCGGATGATGCTGATCGGCGCCGCCGTCTTGAAGGAGCCCTGGAAGGTGACGGTGTCGCCGGTCTGGACGTGCGGCGAGCAGGCGGTCCCGAGGGCGTTGACGGTGCCGGTGGTGGTGGCGAGGGTCGAGGTGGAGTTGGTGAAGGTGCCGTTCGTCACGGGAAGCTGGAAGGTGCAGCCGTTCGCGCTCTTCTTCGTGACGAGGATCCACGGGCCTTCGATCTTGAGGGTGGTGCGGCCCGCGGCGGCGTCGTAGCCGGTCGCGTTGATCGCCGAGCTCAGCGTGCTCGTGCCCGAGCCGACCTGCCAGGCGGCGCCCGAGGCGTCGGTGCAGTCCGACAGCGCCGGGCGGTTGAGCGAACCGATGTTCGCGGACGTGCCGGTGCGGGTCGTGACCGTCCCGGCCAGGGTGGCGGGCGAGCACGTCAGCGACAGGCTGCCGCTCGCGTTCTTGATCACGAGCGGGCCGCTGGCGGTGAAAGTGTTGTTGGCGTTGCCGTTGACGACCTTCCACACGGGCGCGGCGGCGTGCGCCGTCCCGGCGAGCGGGGCGGACAACGCGAGAGCGGACAGGGCGGACAGGCCGAGCAGGGCGGTTCTGCGCATGGGAGGCACCTTCGCGATAGTCAGGAGATGCGGCGCGGACGGGAGCGGACCGGGCCGGGCACGCGTCGAACTGGTGTTCGGCACAAAAGTAACTCGCGACTGACTCAAGATCGACCATGGTTGCCCGGCTGCATGATCGTTTGACGCCGGGGCGATCGGCACCGCACGCGCGCGGGCGCGTGACCGGGCCGGGAAACGCGAAACCGGCGGACGGCCCGGGGCCGCCCGCCGGTCTCGGGGCAGGTCAGATGAGGGAGCGCAGCGACAGCGTCTGGTCGCGGCCCGGGCCGACGCCGATCGCGGAGATCTGGGCGCCGGACATCTCCTCCAGGGCACGCACGTACGCCTGGGCGTTCTTCGGCAGGTCGTCGAACGTCCTGGCGCCCGTGATGTCCTCCTTCCAGCCGTCCAGGTACTCCAGGACCGGCTTGGCGTGGTGGAAGTCGGTCTGCGTGGTGGGCAGCTCGTCCACGCGGCGGCCGTCGATCTCGTAGGCGACGCAGACCGGGACGCGGTCCAGGCCGGACAGCACGTCCAGCTTGGTGAGGAAGTAGTCGGTGACGCCGTTGACGCGGGTGGCGTAGCGGGCGATCACGGCGTCGAACCAGCCGCAGCGGCGGTCGCGGCCCGTCGTGACGCCGTACTCGCCGCCGGTCTTGCGCAGGAACTCGCCCCACTCGTCCAGCAGCTCGGTGGGGAACGGCCCGGAACCGACGCGGGTCGTGTACGCCTTGAGAATGCCGATCACCTTGGTGATCTTGGTGGGGCCGACGCCGGAGCCCGCGCACGCGCCGCCCGCCGTCGGGCTCGACGACGTCACGAACGGGTAGGTGCCGTGGTCGATGTCGAGCAGCGTGCCCTGCGCACCCTCCAGCAGGACGACCTTGCCCTCGTCCAGCGCGTCGTTGAGCACCAGCGTGGTGTCGGAGACGTACGGGCGCAGCCGCTCGCCGTAGGCCAGGTACTCCTGGACGATCGGGCCGGTGTCGATCCGGCGCCGGTTGTACACCTTCGTCAGGACCTGGTTCTTCTCGCGCAGCGACAGGTCGAGCTTCTGGGTGAGGATGTTCGGGTCGAACAGGTCCTGCACGCGGATGCCCATGCGGTTGATCTTGTCGGCGTAGGCGGGGCCGATGCCCCGGCCCGTCGTGCCGATCCGCGCCTTGCCCAGGTACCGCTCGGTGACCTTGTCGAGCGTGCGGTGCTGCGGCATGATCAGGTGCGCGTTCGCGGAGATGAGCAGGCGGTCGGCCGAGATGCCGCGCTCCTTCAGCCCGTCGATCTCCTGGAGCAGGACGGCCGGGTCGATCACGACGCCGTTGCCGATCACCGGGACGACGTCGTCGGACAGGATGCCCGACGGCAGCAGGTGCAGCGCGTAGCTCTTGTCGCCGATGACCACGGTGTGGCCGGCGTTGTTGCCACCCTGGTAGCGGACGACGTAGTCGACGTCGCCGCCCAGCAGGTCGGTGGCCTTGCCCTTGCCCTCATCTCCCCATTGAGCTCCGACAAGAACGATGGCCGGCATGCCGAGATCCTTCCCACACGACGAAGGCCCCGTAGCGGCGCGGCGCCCGGATTCTCACCGGACTGCACGCACACGTGCGAAGGGGCCTCTTACGTGCGAATCGTACCCGTCCCCCGGCGGTGGAAGGAACCCGCCGGGCGGTTACGGACGGCACGAAAGCGCTCGTCAGGCCAGTTCGTCGGCCGCCGTGGCGCTGCTGTCCCGCAGGAACGTCCGGCACCGCTCGGCCTCGGCGTCCTCACCGATCGCGGCGGCGGCGCGGCCGAGCGCGTTCAGGGCGCGCAGGAACCCGCGATTGGGCACGTGCTCCCACGGGACCGGGCCGTGGCCCTTCCAGCCCACGCGGCGCAGCGCGTCCAGGCCGCGGTGGTAGCCGGTGCGGGCGTAGGCGTAGGACTCGATGACCGCGCCGGCGGCGAAGGCGTTGTCGGCCAGGACCGCCCACGCGCCCGGGTACTCGGGGTGCTTGGCGGCGATTTCGACGGGATCGACGCCCGACTCCAGCGCTTCGCGGGCCTCGGGGAGGTCGGGGAGTTCGGCGGGGGGTGGGCCGCCGAGCAGGTTCTGCGTCATGCGGGTCATCGTAGGCGTCCCGCGACGCGGCGGCGCCATCGCGTCCGTCACGGGACCGGGAACGGGAGGTGGAAGCGGACGGTGCCGTCGCCCGTACCGGCCCGCGCGCCGGGCCAGCCGTGGTGCAGGGCGGTCAGGGCGGGGTGGTTCCCGAAGGCGACGTCGGCGTCGAAGTCGGTGATGCCGCGGCGGCGGGCCAGGACGGTCAGGTGGTCGACGAGGAGGCGGCCGAGGCCGTGGCGCTGCCAGGGGTCGGCGATGAGGACGGCCAGTTCGGCGTGGTCGCGGCGGCGGGGGTCGCGGACGTACTCGGCGACGCCGACGAGCGCGTCGCCGTGCAGGGCGGCTAGGGCGTCGTGGTCCCAGTGGTCGAGGGCCGCGAGCGAGCGCACGTAGGCGTCGGGGACGCGCGGGGTGCCGGTGAGGAAGCGGGTGTAGAGGCTCGCGCGGGAGGCGGGCATGGCGCGGAGGCGGCCGGCGTCGGTGATGCCGTAGGGGCGGACGCGGATCTCCGGGAGGGCCACCGGGTCGGTGAGTTGTTTCATGCAACCCATAGAAGCGTCTTCGGTTGCGTGAAGCTACTCACTGGGGGACGGAGTTCACCCCGCGCGGGCTCCCGGGCCCTCCTCCGGGACGACGTCGGCGGGCGTCAGCCGGGCGCCGCACGCGGAGCACGTCAGGTCGGTGGTGACCGAACCGGCGCAGCCCGCGTGCCGGACCACCAGCGGCGGACCGTCCGGCGCGTAGTACCGATCGCCCCAGAGCATCAGCGCCATCATCGCGGGCCACAGCTCGACGCACTTGCGCGTCGGCCGGTACTCGAACCGCTCCGGCCGCTCCTGGTACCGGACGCGCCGCAGCAGCCCCTCGTCGCACAGCCGCGCCAGCCGGTCGGTCAGTACGTTCCGGGCGACGCCGAGATCGTCCTGGAAGTCGTCGAACCGCCGCCGCCCCTCGAACACCGCCCGCACCACGAGCAGCGTCCACCGGTCTCCGACGACCTCCAGCGCACGCGCGACCGAGCAGTTCTGCGATCCGTACGTCCGGGGAAGCGCCATGCCCACGACCCTACCCACCCGGTTGCGTGAAACAACTCGCGGGCGGCGGCCGCCGGAGAGGCCACCGCCCGCGCTTCGGGACTACTTGAGCTTCTTGCCCGCCGACAGGAGGGTCTCGGCGGCCTCGACGATGCGGGCGGCCATGTTCGCCTCGGCGGCCTTGCCGTAGGAGCGGGGGTCGTACTGCTTCTTGTTGCCGACCTCGCCGTCGATCTTGAGGACGCCGTCGTAGTTGCGGAACATGTGCTCGGCGATCGGGCGGGTGAACGCGTACTGGGTGTCGGTGTCGATGTTCATCTTGATGACGCCGTAGGACAACGCCTCGCGGATCTCCTCCACCGTCGAGCCCGAACCGCCGTGGAAGACCAGGTCGAACGGGCGGTCCTTGCCGTACTTGGCGCCGACCGCGTCCTGGATCTCCTTCAAGACCTCCGGACGCAGCTTCACCGCGCCCGGCTTGTACACGCCGTGCACGTTGCCGAACGTCGCGGCCAGGATGTAGCGGCCCTTCTCGCCGACGCCCACCGCCTCGGCCGTCGCGAGCGCGTCACCCGGCGTCGTGTACAGCTTCTCGTTGATCTCGTGCGCGACGCCGTCCTCCTCGCCGCCGACGACGCCGATCTCCATCTCCATGACGATCTTCGCCTTGGCGCACTCGTCGAGCAGCTCGGCGGCGATCTGGAGGTTCTCCTCCAGCGGGACCGCCGAGCCGTCCCACATGTGCGACTGGAACAGCGGGTCCTCACCGCGCGCCACCCGCTCCTGCGAGATCTTGATGAGCGGGCGCATGAACCCGTCCAGCTTGTCCTTCGGACAGTGGTCGGTGTGCAGCGCGATGTTCACCGGGTACTCCGCGGCCACGACGCGCGCGTACTCCGCGAGCGCCGTCGACCCGACGACCATGTCCTTCACGGTGGAGCCCGACAGGTAGTCCGCGCCGCCCGTCGACACCTGGACGATCCCGTCGCTCTCGGCCTCGGCGAAGCCGCGCAGCGCCGCGTTCAGCGTCTGGCTGGACGTCACGTTGATGGCGGGGTAGGCGAACCCGTCCCGCTTGGCACGGTCGAGCATCTCCGCGTAGACCTCGGGGGTCGCGATGGGCATGTGGTGTCCTTTCCTCTGCGGTGGTGCCGCCGGGCGTCCGGCCGGGCGGGGTGCGGGTGCCCGCTCCGCCGCGCTCCAGGTCAGCGGTCCCGGGCGGGAGCGGCGCGGGCGGGGCATGCCGTCCTGCGGCCAGTATCCCGTCTTTCCGCGCCCGGGCCAGTCCGGGTGTCCCGCCGGTGTGTCCGAGAATGGTCAAGGCGCAGGTCACACCGGCCGAGGCGGGTACCCTCGGCGTCGTGGACGTCGCCCTCATGCCGCTGGATCTCACCGAATGGCTCCAGCCCGCCGCCTGGCTGACCCTGTTCGGCACCTTCGCGACCATCGGCGTGCTCGCCATCATCTTCGCCGAGACGGGGCTGCTGTTCGGCTGCGTCCTCCCGGGCGACTCGCTGCTGTTCACGGCGGGCATCCTGACGGCCGTGTCGCAGGTCAACGGGCAGGAGTTCCAGCCGCTGTCGCTGCCGTGGCTGCTCATCGGCGGGCCGCTCGCCGCGATCCTCGGCGCCCAGCTCGGGCACTGGATCGGCGCCCGGTACGGGCGGCGTGTCTTCGACCGGCCCGACTCGCGGATCTTCCGGCGGGAATGGGTGGAGAAGGCCGAGCACTACTTCCTGCGGTTCGGCCCGGCCAAGGCCGTCGTGCTCGCCCGCTTCATCCCCATCGTCCGGACGTTCCTCAACCCGCTCGCCGGGATGCTCGGCATGGACGCCCGGCGGTTCGCCGTCTGGAACGTCGTCGGCGCCGTCCTGTGGACGGACACGCTGTTCCTGGCCGGGCACTTCCTCGGCGCCAAGGTCCCCGACATCGAGACCTACATCCTGCCGGGCGTCGCGGTCGTCCTGATCCTCTCGATCATCCCGATCGTCCGGGAGATGCGGCGCGGCGGCCCCGCCGACGCCGACCCGGCGCCCGAGGGCTCGGCACGCTCGTGATCCACGGCATCACCGTGCGTGTCCGCGCAGGTCATCGCGGGTGCGGTGGAAGAACGATGCCCGCCCGTGACCGCCGGGAGTCCCCGGCACGTGAGACTTATCGCTAACCTCCCCATGTGGGACGTCATCGGTCGGACCCCAGGGGTCTCGCGCGCATCCTGATCGCGGTTATCGCCGTGGCACTGGCCTTAGCGCTGCTCGTCGTCGGCGGGCTGGCGCTGGTCAACGCGCTGACCTCGTCCGATACGCAGGGGCCGCCGGGAGCGCAGTCGCCCACGCCCACCTCCACCGGCGGATCGTCCGAACGGCCCACGTCCACCGCCGCGACGCCGCTGGTCATCCAGGCCGTCGGCGGCTCGACGCTCGTCACGATCACCGTGCCGGGCAGCAACGACGTCGTGTTCCGCGGCACGCTCTACGCCGGCGAGGGACGCCAGTACGACCAGGCGCCGCTGAACGTCGTCGCCAACGACGCCGGGGCCGTCCGCGTCACGATCTACGGCAAGGTCGAGGAACGGGCCGGCGGGCAGCGCGGCACCTGGTTCGTGCCGGAGAAGTGACGGGCTAGCCGAGGCCCAGGTCGGCCACCGTGTACGGGTGGCGGTACTCCAGGCCCTCGGCCGCGATGCGGTCGGCGGCGCCGCGCTCCAGGATCGTCGCGACGGCCACCACGTCCGCGCCCGCCTCCCGCAGTGCCTCCACGGCCGTCAGCACCGAGCCGCCCGTCGTCGAGGTGTCCTCGACGGCCAGCACGCGGCGGCCCTTCACCTCCGGGCCCTCGATGCGGCGCTGGAGGCCGTGCGCCTTGCCCGCCTTGCGGACGACGAACGCGTCCAGCGTCCGGCCGCGCGCCGCCGCCGCGTGCAGCATCGCGGCCGCGACCGGGTCGGCGCCGAGGGTCAGGCCGCCGACGGCGTCGTAGCCGAGGTCGGCGGTGGCGTCGAGCATGACGCGTCCGACGAGCGGCGCGACGGCGCCGTCCAGCGTCACGCGGCGCAGATCGACGTAGTAGGACGCGGTACGCCCCGACGACAGCACGACGTCGCCGTGCACGACGGCCTTGTCCTTGATGGCGGCCAGCAGCTCATCACGTTCGCTCACATCGGGAACCCTATTCACCCCCGCGTGCGGACGCGCACGCGGCGTGTACGGTTGCGGCGTGACTCCGGGCACGCTCGTCCTGCTGCACGCGCCGCTCGCGTCGTCCGCCGTCTGGGGCGACCTTCCCGAGGCGCTGCGCGCGCACGGGTTCGACGTCGTCGCGCCGACCGTCCCGGACGGCACGGGGCCGCACTATGTCGCCCGCGCCTCGCTGATCGTCGCGGCGACGGCGCCGGAGCCGCCGCTCGTCCTCGTCGGCCACGGCGACGCGGGGCCGCTGCTGCCCGCGCTGGCCCGCGCGCAGCGGGCGGCGCACCGCGCGGTCGGCGCGTACGTCTTCGTCGACGCGGCCCTCCCCGGCCCCGCGTCCGACCACGACCACCCCGACGCGGTCGCCGTCCCGCCGGACTGGCCCGACGCCCCCTGCGGCTACCTCCGCACCCACGCGTCCCGCCTGGCCGACCCGGCCACCAGCCAGGCCGCCCGCCTGGAACGAACCCTCCGCGAATCCCGCCTCCGAGGCTGGCCCACCCGAGAACCAACCCCACCGACGACCCCGGCCGAATCCCTCACCGACCTCCTGAAAGCCCTCTGAGGGCGAGGGTCAGGCGTTTTTGAGGAGGTCGTCCAGGAGTTCGTCGTAGGAGTCTTCTGGGTGGCCCAGGTCTAGGCGGGCTCGGTAGCGGAGGCGGAGGAGGGCCTCCAGGGAGTCTTCGGCCAGGGCCAGGTCGTCGGGGTCGACGTTCTCGGTGGGGACGGGGCCGCGGTCGCGGAGGGCGAGGATGACGTCGGCGCCCTGGGTGGACCAGTCGTGGCAGCCGGCGGTGTCGCCCTGGGCGTACAGGACTTCGGCGACGGCGCGGTAGACCTCGGGGTCGCGCGGGGAGTCGGCGCGGATCTGGGCGATGAGGGTGCGGGCCTCGTCGGCGTGGCCCAGCTCGAAGAGCGCGTCGGCCAGGTAGGCGCGCGGGTCGCCGTAGGTCTCGCCGCCGTCCTCGACGGCGCGGCGGTACAGGGCGGCGGCGCGGTCGTGGTCGCCCGCGTGCTGCCACTGCTCACCCGCGCGCAGCAGCACGTTCGCGCGCGACACCCCGCCGGAGACCGACTCGGCCAGCTCGGATAGACGCCGTGCCGCCGAGATGTGATCGCCCGTGCGCAGGGTGTCGAACTCCAGATCGTCGAGATCGTCTTCCGTCACATGCGTCACGCTTCAACGCTACCCGCCGGTCGGCTAACGAAGCGGGCGAATCACGGATGATCGTGAATCATCTACACGTACACGGTGCCGGACAGCCCCGTCACCTGCGGGAACGTTCGAGCGCGTCCCAGAATCCCCGGCGCAGCGCGTGCCGGACCTCGTCGTGCAGCAGGAAGTCGATCGGCAGCGACGACCCCTGGAGCAGCCGCGCCTCCAGGTCGGACGGCATCCGCGGCTTGCGGGCCAGGACGGCCTCCAGCCACAGCGCGGGCGCGTCCCGCGCGACGGACTCGCCGAAGTCCTGCCCCTCGTTGTGCGCGGCCTTCACCGCGTCGGCCAGCGTCGGGGTGCTCTGCTGCTGCACGGGCAGCGGCGCGATCTGCTGCGGGCCCGTGTACGGGCTGTGCTGCGGCGCGGCGGGCGGCGGCTGCGGCGGCAGGTACTGCGGCCCGGTCGAGTGCGTGCTCTGCTGCGCGGGCGGTGCGGGCGCGGGCGTCGGCGCGGCGTGCACGGTGCTCTGCGTGGACGACCCGTAAGACGACGAACCGTACGAAGGCGACGAACCGTAGGACGTCCCCCCGTACGACGACGCCCCCGACGACGCGGACGACGGCGAGGGCGCGGGGGACGGCGGCGTGATCGGCGTCGCGGGCGGCGGCGCCGTGTGCGACGCGGAGTGCGACGGCGCGTGCAGCGACCCCAGCGCGCCCCCGGACCCGTTGGCCCCGTGCCCGTTCGACAGCGGCCCGGCGGGCAGCGCGGACGCCCCGCTGGACGTCGCCGACGACGGGCTCTCCACGCCGCTCAGCAGGTTCACGTACGGCCGCAGATGCCCGGACCCGATCTCGATGAGGTCGTCGCACTCCTGCCGCAGCACGCGCGAGATCGTCCAGTTGCCGTCGACGGCGACGTGCACGATCGTGACGCGGACGCCGAGGTCCTGGGCGTCGGCGACGACCTGGGCGAGGTCCTCGTCGCCGGAGACGACGACGGCGTCGGCGAGCGCGCCGTTGCGGGCGAGCGTCATGAGGTCGCGGTGGATCTCGCCGTCGACGCCCTCGCGGCGGCCGGGCCGGATGCGGCCGAGGCGCAGCTTGAGGCCGGGCAGGTCGGCGAGGGCCTCGTGTTCGGGGGCGCGGCGGCCCTCGACGGTGGCCTCGTACCAGTAGCAGCGCAGCAGCGGGATGCCGGTGCGTTCGCGGGCGAGGTTGCCGAGGAGTTGCAGCAGGCCGCCGAAGTCCCAGGAGACGGTCTCACGGTGGCGGGTGCCGTGCACCGCCATCGATCCGTCGGCGAGCAGGTAGCCGGCGTCTACGAACAGCGCGCAGCGATCCATGCGACACCGCCTTTCCTCAGCGCGGGGTCGCCCGGTCGGCCCGGACGGGCGAGGGTGGCCATGGGGTACGGGTCCGCCCTTCCTAGCTCGGGGACGTGGGCCGTGTGGACCCCGGGCGTCTTTAGCGTAGTGAAGCCCGATACCCACGCAGGCCGGTACGGCGATTCGCCACTCTTTCACGGGGATCGTCCGGGCGCGACCCCTTGCGTCCGGGTTTTATGCACCGTTACGTACGTCGCGATCAGCGCGTTCACCGGCGGAGCACGGCGCGGACGCCGGGACCGCCGCGGCCTGCGCACTCGCGTTCCTCAGCGGACCTTCAGCGCGCTTTCAGCTCCGCAGCGGAGCCGTGACCGTGATGACCCCCGTGAGGAGGGCGTCGTTGCGCGTGGTGAGGGTGAGGACGGGGCGCCGCGCGAGCACCGCGGAAAAGGTATCGACATCTATCCCGAAGGTGAGTTTGGTGCCCATTGAATACGGACACGAGCCGTCGAAGACGTTGCCGGGATCGCGGTCGCCGCCCTCGGGCGTGAGACGCCGTCCCGACAGGGCGACGGTGTCGCCGGGCAGGTCGGCGTCGCCCTCCCAGGTGACCAGGCCGAGCCGGGCCGGACGCGCAGCCGTCAGCAGCCCGTTCAGCGGCACCGTGTGCGTTCCCGCGCCGTGCGGGCCGAACGCGCGGACGCCGTCGAGCACCATCGCCTGCCGGTAGGGGGCGCCCGCGTCCCGCACGACGACGACCAGCGACCATCCGGCGTACCGCCCGGGACCGCGCAGCGAGGGCACGTCCGCGCCCCACCACGTGCCCCCGCCGCGCGCCTTCACCAGCGACGTGACGTCGGCGAACGCCTGGTAGACGGGGTAGTCGGGCAGCCGGGCGCGGCCGACGTCGGCGGCGCGCACCGTCGTGTACGCGGCGGCGCCGGGCCCGCGCAGCCGCGCCGTCACGGGCGCGCCGGTGTCGCCGCCGGACCAGTACAGCCCCGCCCACAGCACGTCCGCGCCGGAGCGGATCGGCAGCCGCGCCGCGCTGGACGACCGGGTGGACGGATCGTCGTCGCGGTCGACCGGCGCCATCGGCCAGAAGTCGTTGTCACGACTGCCCCGTTCGCGCCGCATGGCGGCGGCGCAGCGGGGCGCGCGCTCGGGGCAGCTCAGCAGCGCGTTGCCGGTCTCGACGGTCCGCACGTTGCCGTCCACGGCGAACCGGGCGGGCATCCCGTCGGCGGCGACGCCCTGCTCGGCGCGCGCCGACAGCGCGGCCCCGCCGCCGCGCAGCGTCAGCCGGGGCGGCGTGCCGATCGGCGCCGACGACCCGACGAGCACCCGCAGGTACGCGGCCGTGCTGCCGCCGGGCGCGACGGGCGCGCGGGTGCAGCGGACGGCGGCGCCGCGCGGACGGCACGTCCAGCCGTCGCCGGGCGCGCGGCCGGGCGCGAACAGCGCGCTCCGGCGTCCGGTGACGGCGCCGTCGTAGTCGACGCCGGGCGGCAGGTCCACGTCGGCGACGAGGTCTTCGGTGCGTCCCGCGCCCTCGTTGCGGACCGTCATGACGACGATGCCGGGCCGGTCGCGCAGCAGCGCCCCGACCGTGCCGATGGCGGCGGTGACCCGCGCGTCCGGTGGCGGCGACGGTGACGGCGATTCGGCCGGAGGCGCCGCCGGACGCGCCGGATCGGCGGGCGCGGGCAGCGGAGCGCCCGGCGGCGCGGGCTTCGGCGCCGCGGGCGGACGCGCGGGCGGCGGCGCGGGCTGCGGGCGCGGCTTGGCGCCCGGCTGCGCGGCGGGCGGCGGCTCCGGCGCCGGACGCAGCGGCTCGCCGCCCGACGTCAGCGCCATCGCCATCGCGACCGCGGCGAGCCCCGCCGCGACCGCCGACCCGCCGCCCAGCGCCTGCTGCTGCCGCTTGGGCAGATGCCGGAACCAGCCGATCAGCCCGCCCCCGGCCAAGCCGGACTTGCCCGCCACCGCCAGATACGCGACGCTCGCGCCGCCGAGCACGAGCGGGCCCAGCCCCTCGCGCATCGCCGTCGCGAACTCCGTCAGCTCACCGTAGATCGCGGCGCAGCGATCGCACTCGTCCAGATGCGCGTTGACGGCCCGCGCCTCCCGCTTGGACAGCCCGCCGCGCGCGTGCGCGCCCAGCCGCTCCAGCGCGTACCGGCACGCGGCCTCGGCGGGCGGCGCGGCGACCCCGCCCGGCAGCGGCGCCGCCGGGTCGGCCAGGTGCATCTGGAGGTACGCCTGGCGCAGCCCCTCGCGGGCCCGGTAGGCGAGCGCGGCGACGCCGTTGGGCGTCATGCCGAGCATCGGCGCGACGTCGGCGGGCCGGGAACCCTCGATCTCGGTGTGCCACAGCACCGCCCGCCACCGCTCGGGCAGCGACCGGTACGCCCGGACGATCATCGACCGCTCCAGGCCCTCCACCATCGTGTCCTCGAACGGGCGCCCGGGGTCGTAGTCCTCCATCTCGGCGGTCGGCTGGAGCCGGCGGTCCCCCCGGTACCGGTCGTAGACGGTGCGGCGGACGGCCGTCAGCAGGTACGGCCGGAAGTCGGCGCGCGGCCCGCCGCCGCGCCGCAGCACGTCGAGGATCTTGGCGAACGCCTCCTGGACGGCGTCGTCGGCGGCGTCGCCCGTGATGAGATGCCCGGCCAGGGAACGGGCGGCGGCGTAGTGCCGTTCGTAGAGCGTGCCGTAGGCGGACGGGTCGCCGCCGCGGATGCGGGCGATGAGCAGCGCGTCGCTGGGCTCTGCCAGGGCCGGGCCGGGCGCGTTCTCACCCATGCGTCTCCTTGCGTGTGTTCACCGGTGGTAAGCGGGGTTTGACCGCATACTGTAGTTCTTTGACCACCGAGTGTCGCGGGAAATCGACAGGCGAGTCGCGTCATGACTCCGTCAGTGCTCCGTGGGAGAGGTGGGCGGGCCACCGGGGGCCCGGGGGAACGAGCGGAGAACGACGGCGTGACAGCGAACGTGTGGCATGAACGACGGCCCGTCGCGGGCCCGGACGACCTGCGCGAACGGTGGCGCGAACGCAGCGCCGCGGGCGGCTGGTCGCTGCCCGGCGACTGGTGGACGCCCGCCGTGGAGACCGTCGTGACGGCGGCCTGCGGCGCGCCCGGACTCGCTGAAGCCTGCGCGCGGCTCGGCGCGGCGCGCGGACGCGCCGGAGTCGGGCTCGGCCAGACGCTCGACGACCTCGGCGCCCTGTTCGCCGAACTGCGCTGGCCCGACCCGCCGCTGTCCCTCGTCCGCTGCGCCGCCGAGGGATGGGCGGAGGCGGGCCTGTCCGGAGCGCCCACCGACACCTGCGAGGACCCGCTGACCGGGCTGCTCTCGGCCGCCTACCTGCGCAGCCGCCTCGCCGAGGTGTACCGCGCGGGCGCCGCGCCCGGACACGCGCTCGTCCTCGTCGACCTCACCGGGGGGCCCGAGCCGTGGCGGCGGCTCGCTCGCGCCATCGTCGTCGCGCACGACCTGCGGGAGGTGTTCCGGCGCGGCGAGACGCTCGCCATGGTCGACCCGGCGCGCGCCGCCGTCCTCGGCGCCGCCGGTTCCCGGCTCGACGATGACGTCCGCGCGCTCCGCGACCTGCTCGGCCGCACCCTCGCCGACGCCGACGACCCCCGTCCCGAGCCGCTGTTCGAGAGCGAACGCTTCCTCATCCGCGTCCAGCGGCTCCCCGCCAACTCCACGACGGCCCTGGCCCTCCTGGAGTCCTAGAGCGCGCCGTCCGTCCCGAAAAGCTGGAGGGGGCGGGACGGACGGCGCTCACACGGGTGGGCCCGCCCCGCGTGGGGGCGGGACGGGCCCACCTGCTTGTTTGCCGCGCCTCCGGCGCGGCGGGGGGGCAGGGCCCTTTTGGCGTCGCGCCAGAGGGCAAGATCATCCTCACTTCGCTCCGGATGATCTTGCCCTCTGGCGCGACGCGGCCCTGACCCGTGCGGGGTGCTCTTCGTTAGTCCGTCAGGTTGATTTGGGCTACCTTGCGCATCGTCGTCTCGGAGACGGGGGAGTCCCAGCGGACGGTGCCCTTGCGGCCGGTGAGTTCGATGGTGGCGACGGCGTTGTCGAACCAGGGGCCGTCGGTGAGGCGCCAGCGCAGCGGCGGTACCGGGACCTTCGCCAGGCGCGCGAGCGCGCGGGGGACGCGCGCCAGGGCGCGGGACGTGCCGAGACGCTGCGCGAACCGGAACTGCGCCGGGAGCGGGTTGCGCAGCGGCGAGCAGACGACCTGCGCGATCCGGGACGTCGTATCCGGTGCGGTGACACGGGCGACATAGGAGTAGTGCACGTCGCCGGACAGGAACGTGATGCTGGCGGGCGCCGGACCCCGCTCCCCGCGGCCCACCTCCACGACGTCGCGGGCCACCTCCCGGAACGACTCGCCGAACGCCGCCCAGTGCTCCAGGTCGGCGGCCTGCCGCAGCTTCTCGCCGTACTTCGCCGCCGTCCGCCCCCACGCGCCGCCCGCGACGGCCTCGTTCCACGCCTCCGCGTGGTGGATGCCCGGCGCCAGCAGGTACGGCAGCGAACTCGCGACGAGCAGGTGGTCCATGCCGCCGCGCAGCCGTCCGTCCAGCCAGGCGAACTCGTCGTCGTCGAGCATCCCGCGCCGGTCGGCGGTGAGCAGCCGCGAACACCGGCTGTCCACCACGACGAGACGTGTGTTGCCCCAGTCGTGCGCGTAGCTCCAGCGCGTCGTGGCGGGCTCCTTGTCGGCCCGCTCGGCGAACTCGTCCAGCAGGGCGCCGCCGTCGCCGCCCGCGTCGGACGCCTCCCGCACCGCCTTGTAGACGGGATCGGCCGCGCGATCCTCAGGACTGAGATTCCCGAGATGCTGGTACACCCAGTACGACGCGATGCCGCCGACGATGCGGTCGCGCCACCACGGCAGCTCCCACATCTGCTTCCGCCACGTGTACGAGGTGTTCCAGTCGTCGCGGATGTCGTGATCGTCGAAGATCGCGAACGTGGGCACCGTCGACATGAGCCAGCGGACGGACACCTCCCGCCACGCCAGCTCGTACAGGTGCGTGTAGTCCTCGTAGTCGGCCAGCTCGTCCTCGGGCTCGCCGCCCTCCGGGCGCCGGGCGTGGATGTAGTCGCGCATCTCGTCGCCCAGCTCGTCGGCGTACACCTGGTCGCCGACCATGAGGAGCGCGTCCGGCCACGGGCCGTCCGGGTCCTCGGCGAGGCGGTGCGCGAACGCGGCCAGCGAGTCGTAGCCGTAGTCCTCGACGGTGCCCGGGGAGCGGCGGCACGACCCGAACGACAGCCGGACCGGGTTCGCCGGGTCGATCGTGCGGATCGCGCTGCGCGGGAACGGGCAGCCGGGCGTCGGCCAGACGGTCTCGCCGTCCAGCGTGACCTCGTAGGGGACGCGCGCGCCCGTGGGCAGGCCCGTCACCTCGACCAGCGCGTAGTGGTGGCCGTGGACGGTGAACGTCCGGGCGCGGGCGTCGAGCCCCTGTTCCACGTTGTGCACGCGGACTTCGCAGGGCTCCGCCGTCTCCACCCAGACCGTCGCCGTGTGCTCACCGGCGTGCCGGAGGAGGGGCCCCAGTACCAATGCGGTCATAGTCCGCCTCTCTAGCGGATGGGGGACCGTTCCGTCCATGTGTCGCGGGGTTCGATTCCCGGACCGGACCACTGTAGGCGAGCCTGGCGAATCGTCCGGGCCGGGGCACAAGTGTGTGTCCGGGTGAGTATCGCCCCGGCGGGATCGCGTCCATGCTGCCGGAGCGGACGGTCGATCTCGGGGCGAGGAGGCGTGATGCGGCGTTGGACGATCCCGGGTGCGCTCGTGCTCGGCCTGTCGGTGGTCGCGGCGCCCGCCGCGATGGCGGCGGAGCGGAGCGAGACGGCGGTGACGTCGTCGTCGCCGGTGAGCGAGGTGCGGGAGAGCGTCGTCCGGGTCAAGATCCCGCTGCCGAAGGCGGCGGGCGCGCGGCCGCCGGAGTGCGACTGGCTCTCCTACCTGCGGTACCGGCACGAGGACGGCCCCGCCGAATCGGCGAAAGCGCACCGGGTGCTCGTCGCGCAGCCCGGCATCCTCGAAGGCGCCGGGGCGTTCGACGGCGTCGCGCGCAACACCGTCGCGGCGGCGGCGAAGAGCGGGAGGCACATCGAGTTCTGGGCGCTCGACCGGCGCTCGAACTGCCTGGAGGACAATGCCGGAGTTCTCGCCGGAGTCGCCGCGAAGGACTCCCATGTCGCCGTCGACTACTACTACCGGAAGAAGCCGGTGAACGGACGCGCGTTCTCCGGGTACCGCACCAACGACCAGGTGAAGTTCCTCCAGCACGTCGGGCTGGAACAGACGCTCCGCGACCAGTACGACCTGCTCGCCGCCGAACTGCCCGGCCAGAAACTGCGCAAGCAGAAAGTGCTGTGCGGCGGCCATTCGCTCGGCGGTTCCATCACCGGGTTCTTCGCCCTCTCGGACTTCGACGGCAACCCCGCCACCACCGCCGACGCCGGATACGAGCAGTGCGGCGGCTACTTCGCGCTCGACACCCGCATCCGGGCCGGAATCCCCGTCGGTGACGAACAGCTCGCCGTGAACGCGGTACCCGCGACCCAGTTCGGGCCGGCCGTCGTCCAGGCCGGATTGGAGGCGGGCGTCATCCCGCGCGCGCTCGGCGGGCCCGCGCTCATCAACCCCGAGACGATGAACCTGCTCGCCATCGCCGGGCTCGCCGCGCACGCCGCGCCGACCGGCCTCTCCGACCTCGCGACCTACATTCCGGCGAGCTTCAACACCGACTCCACCTACCGGCTGCTGTTCTCCAAGGACTATCCGACGTTCGTGACCGGCTCACCGACGGTGAAGGACTTCAAGTTCACCAACAACGCCGCGCTCGGCGGCCTGCTGGACGACAACTCCCAGCCCCTCGCGTTCCTCCAGTCCAGCGTCGGGTTCTTCACCGGCGGGCCGATCGCGGACAAGTCCTTCCCCGCGCCGAACGACCTCGTCGTCTCCGGGAACGGCGGCCTGGCCGCCTTCCTCGGCACCGAGCGGAAGGCCATTCCGGACCGCCCGAACGGGCCGCTGTACGGCTGGCAGAACTACGACGAACTGTCCGGCGTGCCGAACGCCGCCGACGGGAAACCGTTCACCACGCCCGCCAAAGAGGTCACCGACATCGCGCAACTGGCCCGCAGCCTCGCCGAACATCCCCTCGACTTCACCGAGGACTACTTCCCGACCCGCCTCATCACCGACATCACGCTGCGCGTCGCGCCCGGAGCCGTCCATCCCGGCGGCATCACCGCCAACCCGACGCTGAACCTCCAGGGCGGCGACGGGCTCGGCGCCCGCGACCCGCAGCCCGGCGACGTCATCGCGCCCGGCTACCAGCACATCGACGTCCTGACGGCGTCGCCGGTGCAGAACGACGGACGTCCGGAACCGATCTCGACGGCCCTCGCGGCGTTCGCCGGACGCTGAACCCCCGCGTCCGGGGTGGGGATCTCCCCACCCCGGACCGGGGAGCCAGGCCGGTGTCCGCGCCGCGCCCCGCCACCTAGCGTGGAGATCGTTCAGCGAACGAGAGGGCGCACCATGAGAAAGCGGATGCTGATCATCACCGTGGCCGTCGCAGCGGCCATATCAGGCACCGTGGCACCACCCCTGGACGGACCGTTCGACCACCTGGCCGCCCGCACCCACCACTGACCCTGCCCGGCGTCGGCCGGGCCTACCGGTGACGCTCGATGTTGCGGGGTCAGTCGAAGCGGCAGAGGCCGTCGATGGTGGCGGTGAAGTGGGGGAACTCCTCGGCGGCCAGGAGGACGATCTCGGCGGGGAGGCGGTGGCGGTCGGGGGCGAAGCGTTCCGCCGTCGCCGTCAGGTCCGGGTTCGGGACGCCGACGCGCTCGGCCGTGTAGGGCTCGGCGGCCTCCAACGGGCCGAGGCCACCGGCCAGGAGCCACAGGAAGTCCCCGAGGTCGCGGGCGACCACGCCGGTCTCGCCCTCCGACCCGAGGAAGACCACCGGCTGATCGTCCAGCGGGCGCCCGTTCCGCACGAGCCAGAACGCCGCGTATCCGCCTGAACCGTCCTGCCCGAACACGCGGAAGTCGTCCCCGGACAGGGTCGCGTTCCCCGTCCACGCCCGAATCCACTCGGTCGTCTGCGCCCCGGACAGGAACTCGGGAAACGGCTCGAAGTCGATCCCTCCGCCCCCGCCCACCCGCGACAGCACCGCCCCCACCTCGGCGAGCGCCTCGGGCAACCGACGATCTTCAATGGACGTCATCCGCGCACGCTAGCGGACTCGCCCCCGCTCCAGCAGCCCCCCGCCCGACCGACGCCCACACCACCGACGCCGGGGACGCGGGCATTCCGAGGCGCGCTCCGGGCCGACGAGCTGCGCCTCGTAGTGCTCGCGCCGAGCGTTCACCACCCGACCTGGACGATCGCCCCGCCGCGCGGGCGCGCCGGTGTCGTAGTCCTGCCAGACGACCCGGTACTTCTTGGGCCCCGAACTCCCTGACCGGTCCGGGGCCCGCGTGCGGCCGAGCCGAGAAGCGCAGGTCGCTCCGCGCCGGGGGAGACACCCCGGCAGGCGCACTGTCCGGACGACCGCCTCGGTGATCCGCGCCAGCGGCCCCGTGCGCATCCGCAGATCGGGGCGGGCCCCACCGGCTCCAGCAGCCCCTCCGCGCGGTCGCGGCGTCGGCGCTGTGCCGGATGCGACGTGCCGGGGCGCCCGATCAAGGGCATTTCCTCGTTTCGGTGCGGAATCGGCCCGGGCCGGGAGCGTCCTCGGAGGTCGTTCCCAGCCCGAGTGGGGTCACTTGGAGAGGGACAGGGTTTCGCCCGGGCGGACCGTGAGGCGGTCGGCCGCCTCGTCCAGGTCCACGACGACCTCGTTGCCGTCGCGGATCTCCCCGGCGAGGAGTTCGCGGGCCAGTTGGTCACCGATGGCCGTCTGGACCAGGCGGCGGAGCGGGCGGGCGCCGTAGAGCGGGTCATAGCCGGTGAGGGCCAGCCACTCGCGCGCCGCCGGGGTGACCGTCAGCGTGAGCTGGCGGTCGGCGAGGCGGCGGGCCAGCAGGTCGACCTGGAGGTCGACGATGCGGGTGAGTTCGTCGGTGGACAGGGCGTCGAAGAGGATGACGTCGTCGAGCCGGTTCAGGAACTCGGGCTTGAACGCGGTGCGAACCGCGCCCAGCACGGCCTCCCGCTTGGCGCCGTTCTCCAGGGCCGGGTCGACCAGGAACTGCGAGCCGATGTTCGACGTCAGGATCAGGATCGTGTTCCGGAAGTCGACCGTGCGGCCCTGGCCGTCGGTGAGGCGGCCGTCGTCCAGCACCTGGAGCAGGATGTCGAAGACCTCCGGATGGGCCTTCTCCACCTCGTCCAGCAGGACGACCGAGTACGGCCGCCGCCGCACCGCCTCGGTGAGCTGCCCGCCCTCCTCATAGCCGACATAACCGGGCGGGGCGCCGACGAGCCGCGCCACCGCGTGCTTCTCGGAGTACTCGCTCATGTCGATGCGGGTCATGGCGCGCTCGTCGTCGAACAGGAACTCCGCGAGCGCCTTGGCCAGCTCGGTCTTGCCGACGCCGGTCGGGCCGAGGAACAGGAACGAGCCGGTCGGACGGTCCGGGTCGGCGACGCCGGCGCGGGCGCGGCGCACCGCGTCCGACACGGCCTGCACCGCCGCGGGCTGGCCGATGAGGCGGTGGCCCAGCTCGTCCTCCATGCGCAGCAGCTTGGCGGTCTCGCCCTCCAGCAGGCGGCCCGCCGGGATGCCCGTCCAGGACGCGACGACGTCGGCGACGTCGTCCGGGCCGACCTCCTCCTTCACCATCGCGTCACGGTTCTCGGCCTGCTCGGACGCCTCCTCAAGCTGCTTTTCAAGCTGCGGGATCTCCCCGTAGGTCAGCCGCGCCGACGTCTCCAGGTCGCCGTCGCGCTGCGCGCGCTCGGCCTCGCCCCGGAGCTGGTCGATGCGCTCCTTGATGCCGCCGACGCGGTTCAGCCCGGCCTTCTCCCGGTCCCAGCGGGCGACGAGCGCGTTCAGCGACTCCTGCTTGTCGGCCAGGTCGCGGCGGAGCCGTTCCAGGCGCTGCTTGGACGCCTCGTCGGTCTCCTTGGCGAGCGCCAGCTCCTCCATCGTGAGCCGGTCGACCTGCCGCTGGAGCTGGTCGATCTCGACCGGACGCGAGTCGATCTCCATGCGGAGCCGGGACGCGGCCTCGTCCACCAGGTCGATCGCCTTGTCGGGCAGGAACCGGGCCGTGATGTACCGGTCGGACAGGGTCGCGGCGGCGACGAGCGCCGAGTCGTTGATCTGCACCTTGTGGTGCGCCTCGTAGCGGCCCTTGAGCCCGCGCAGGATGGCGATCGAGTCCTCGACGGTGGGTTCGCCGACGAAAACCTGCTGGAAGCGGCGTTCGAGGGCCGGGTCCTTCTCGATGCGCTCGCGGAACTCGTCCAGCGTGGTCGCGCCGATCATCCGCAGCTCGCCGCGCGCCAGCATCGGCTTCAGCATGTTGCCGGCGTCCATGGAGCCCTCGGCGTTGCCCGCGCCGACGACGGTGTGCAGCTCGTCGATGAACGTGACGACCTGCCCGTCGCTCTCCTTGATCTCGGTGAGGACGGCCTTCAGCCGCTCCTCGAACTCGCCCCGGTACTTCGCTCCGGCGACCATCGCGCCGAGGTCGAGGGAGACGAGCCGCTTGCCGCGCAGCGACTCGGGCACGTCTCCGGCGACGATCCGCTGCGCCAGGCCCTCGACGACGGCCGTTTTGCCGACGCCGGGCTCCCCGATCAGCACCGGGTTGTTCTTGGTGCGCCGCGACAGGACCTGCACGACGCGGCGGATCTCCGAGTCGCGGCCGATGACGGGGTCGAGGCCGCCTTCGCGGGCCAGCGCGGTGAGGTCGACGCCGTACTTCTCCAGCGACTGGTAGGTGTCCTCGGGGTTCTCCGACGTGACGCGCCCTCCGCCCCCGCGCACCTTCTCGAACGCGTCCAGCAGGGCCTGCGGGGTGGCGCCCGCGTCGGCGAGCAGCGTCGCGACGGGCCCGCCGTCGGCGGCGAGGCCGACGAGCAGGTGCTCGGTGGAGACGTACTCGTCCTGAAGTTCCTCGGCGCGGTGCTGCGCCGTCGCGAGGACGCGCTGCAACCGGCCGGAGATGCGCGGCTCGGGGACCGTCGAACCGCTCGCCTTCGGCAGCCGCGCGAGCTGTTCTTCGACGGCGCGCCGCATCGCGGCCGGGTCGGCGCCGACGGCCTCCAGCAGCGGGACCGTCGTGCCGTCCGGCTGGGCGAGCAACGCGGCCAGCAGATGCGCGGGCTCGATCTCCGGGTGCCCCTCGGTCGCCGCGCGCCGGATCGCGACCGACATCGCGTCCCTGCTCTTCAACGTCAGCTTGCTGTCCATGCTCCTGCTCCCCGTGAACTGTGCCTAGGGCTTCTTAGCTGCTCTCCCGACCACGAACCCACCCGGCCTCCCGTCCCCACGCACCCCCGGCGCGGGGTGGGCCGGTCGGTGGGCGTGTGCGTTGCGTGGTGGGTGTGATTGGGATGGACGATCGTGCGTGCATCGCGCGGCCTACTCGTGTCTGCGTTCGTGCCAGAGGACGACGCTCGTGCCGTGGATCGGGACGAGGTCGGCGCCCGGGGTGGACGGAGACGGCTGCGCGCCGCTGCGCAGCATGCGGGCGAGGCGGGCCGCGACGGCGCGGGTGGATTCGAGTTCGTTCGCGACGTCGTCGCGGTGGACCGACGCGCGGGCCAGTTCGTCGCGCAGACGGGCGTTCTCGCGCTGGAGTTCGAGGATGCGCTTGATCCCCGACAGGTTGATGCCCTCCTCCTGCGAGAGCCGCTGGATCTCGCGGAGCTGGACGATGTCGCGCATCGAGTAGCGGCGGCCCCGGCCGGCGGTGCGGCCGGGGGACACCAGCCCCAGGCGGTCGTAGGTCCGCAGGGTCTGCGGGTGCAGCCCGGACAGCTCGGCCGCCACCGAGATGACGTAGACGGGCGTCTCGTCACCGAACGGGTCGGTGGTCACGACGTCACCCCTTCGCCTATTCCGTCTTGGCCTGGCGGAGCAGGTCGCCGCGCAGGTCGTCACCGACGTGCGACACGCGGAGCTGCTCCAGGACGGCGCGGCTCGCGTCGTCCACCTTCTGCGGGACCTGCACGTCGACGGTGACGAGCAGATCGCCCTTGGTGCCGTCCCGGCGGGAGGCGCCGCGCCCCTTCACGCGGAGCGTCCGGCCGTTGGGCGTGCCCTCCGGCAACTGGAGGGTCACCGGCTGGCCCTGGAACGTCGGGACCTGGATCTTGCCGCCGAGCACCGCCTCCGGGTAGGTGATCGGCACGGTGATGGTGAGGTTGTCGCCCTTGCGGCCGAACACCGCGTGCGGCGTGACCTTGATGTTGACGTACAGGTCGCCGGCCGGGCCGCCGCTCTCGCCGGGGGCGCCCTTGCCCTTCACCCGGATGCGCTGGCCGTCGCGGACGCCCGCCGGGATGCGCGCCTGGATGGTGCGGGTGCCGGTGGCGCGCCCGCTGCCGTGGCACGTCTCGCACGGGTCGTCGACGACCAGGCCGCGGCCGTGGCACAGGTGGCACGGCTCGGAGAAGCCGAAGTCGCCGAGGTTGCGGGTCTCCTGGCCGGTGCCCTCGCAGTTCGGGCAGACGCGCGGCACGGTGCCGGACTTGGCGCCGGTGCCGCGGCAGGTCGGGCAGGCGGCCTCGCTCGTCAGCTTGATGGGGATGGTGACGCCGTTCATGGCGCGGGCGAAGCTCAGCGTCACGTCGGTCTCGACGTCGGCGCCGCGCCGGGCGCGGCGGGTGCCGCCGGGCCGGGTGCCGGTGCCGCCGCCCCGGTTGAACAGGCCGCCGAACAGGTCCCCGATGCGTTCACCGGCGCCGCCCGCGCCGCCGGTTCCGCCACCGCTGGTGCCGGTCTGGCCGAACAGGTCACCGAGGTCGAAGCCGAAGCCGCCGCCCTGCTGGCCGCCGCGGAACCCCGACGGCATCGAGCGGACCGCGTCGTACTCCTTGCGCCGCTTGGCGTCCGACAGGACGTCGTACGCCTCGGAGACCTCCTTGAACTTCGCCTCGGCGTCGGCGTCGTTCTTGTTGGCGTCCGGGTGGTGCTTGCGCGCCAGCTTGCGGTACGACTTCTTGATCTCTTCCTGTGAGGCGCCCTTCGCCACACCCAGGACCTTGTAGTAGTCCTTCTCCAGGTAGTCCTTGGTGCTCACGGCGCCCCGCTCTCTGCTCTCGCCACTTGCGTCGTCATCTTCATCGGCGTGCTCTTGCGGCGGACGCCGCCACGCCCGGGACCATCCGCGCCCGGCGGGCGGACGCCCCGCCGGGACGCCGTCCCGGGCCGGGGGTGCCGGGGCCCGGGCGGCCTCGCCTCGGAGAGGCCGCCCGGTGCCCGGTCACTGCTCCGTGTCCGCCGCGGTGGCGGTGTCGCCGCCGGCCTCGGGCTCGGCGACCGCGACGCGCGCGGCGCGCAGGATGCGGTCACCGATGCGGTAGCCCGGCTGGAGGACGTTCACGACGCTCGTCTCCGTCACGTCGGGGGAGTACGAGTGCATGAGCGCCTCGTGGACGGTGGGGTCGAACGGTTCGCCGGCCTCGCCGTACCGCTCCAGGCCGAGCTTGCCCGTGGTGGCCTCCAGCGACTCGGCGACGGACTTGAAGCCGCCGGTCAGCTCGCCGTGCTCACGCGCCCGGCCGATGTCGTCGAGGATCGGGAGCAGCTCGTTCAGCGCGCTGCCCACCGCGTGCTCGCGCAGCGTGGCCTTGTCGCGGTCGACGCGGCGGCGGTAGTTGACGTACTCCGCCTGGAGCCGCTGGAGGTCGGCGGTGCGCTCGGCGAGCTGCGCCTTGAGCGCGGCGACCTCGTCGGACGCCCCGCCTCCGGCACCCGCCGGCTCACCGGACGGACCGCCGGGCTGCGCTCCGGCCGGAGCACCCGGCTGCCCACCGGCCGGGGCACCGGCGGGCGTGCCGCCCGCCGGGCCCGGCTGCTGGGCGCCGCCCCCGCCGGGCGCGGCCCCGGGCGCCTGCGTCTCGGCAGGCTCCCGGACCGCACCCGTCTCGGGGTCGATGCGCCGACGATCGCGGATCACCGGGCCGCCCGGTTCGTCACCCCTGTCGGGCGAGGTCACGAGGCGCCACCACCCTTCGGCTTGTCCTCGTCGACGATCTCGGCGTCGACGACGTCGTCGTCGTTCTGGGACTGGTCACCGCCCTGCGCGTCGGCCGTGGGGCCGGCGTCGCCGGGGGCGCCGCTCTCGGCGTTCTGCGCGTACATCGCCGCGCCCATCTTCTGGCTGACCTGCGACAGCTTGTCGGCGCTGGTCTTGATGGCGTCGGTGTCGGTGCCCTCCAGGGCCTTCTTCACCTCGGCGACGGCGCTCTCGACCTCGGACTTGAGGTCGGCGGGGACCTTCTCGTCGTTCTCGCGCAGGAACTTCTCGGTGGAGTAGGCGAGGGTGTCGGCCTGGTTGCGGACCTCCGCCTCCTCCTTGCGCTTGCGGTCCTCCTCGGCGTACTCCTCGGCCTCGCGCATCATCTTGTCGATGTCCTCCTTGGGCAGCGCGGAGCCGCCCGTGATGACCATCGACTGCTCGCGCCCGGTGCCCTGGTCCTTCGCGGAGACGTTGACGATGCCGTTGGCGTCGATGTCGAACGAGACCTCGATCTGCGGGACGCCGCGCGGCGCCGGCGGCAGGCCGGTGAGCTGGAAGGTGCCGAGCTTCTTGTTGAAGCGGGCCATCTCGCGCTCGCCCTGGTAGACCTGGATCTCCACCGACGGCTGGTTGTCGTCGGCGGTGGTGAAGGTCTCCGACCGCTTGGTCGGGATCGTGGTGTTCCGCTCGATGATCTTGGTGAAGACGCCGCCCTTGGTCTCGATGCCGAGACTCAGCGGGGTCACGTCCAGCAGCAGGACGTCCTTGACCTCGCCCTTGAGGACGCCGGCCTGGAGCGACGCGCCGATGGCGACGACCTCGTCGGGGTTGACGCCCTTGTTGGGCTCCTTGCCGCCGGTCAGCTCCTTGACCAGCTCGGACACCGCGGGCATGCGGGTCGAGCCGCCGACCATGACGACCTGGTCGATCTGGGAGACCGAGATGCCGGCGTCCTTGAGGACCTGGTTGAACGGGGCCTTGGTGCGCTCCAGCAGGTCGGAGGTGAGCCGCTGGAACTCGGCCCGGGTGAGCTTCTCGTCCAGGTGGAGCGGGCCCTCGGCCGACGCGGTGATGTAGGGCAGGTTGATCTGTGTCTCGGACGAACCGGACAGCTCGATCTTGGCCTTCTCCGCGGCCTCGCGCAGCCGCTGGAGGGCCATCTTGTCCTTGGAGAGGTCGACGCCGTTGGCGTTCTTGAACTTCTCGACCAGCCACTTGACGACCGCGTCGTCCCAGTCGTCGCCGCCCAGGTGGTTGTCGCCGCTGGTGGCCTTGACCTCGACCACGCCGTCGCCGACCTCCAGGAGGGACACGTCGAACGTGCCGCCGCCGAGGTCGAAGACGAGGATGGTGGCCTCGTTCTCCTTCTCCAGGTGGTAGGCCAGCGCCGCCGAGGTGGGCTCGTTGATGATGCGCAGGACGTTCAGGCCCGCGATCTGCCCGGCCTCCTTGGTGGCCTGGCGCTGGTGGTCGGAGAAGTAGGCCGGGACGGTGATGACCGCGTCGGTGACGGTCTCGCCCAGGTAGGACTCGGCGTCGCGCTTGAGCTTCTGGAGCACGAACGCGCTGATCTGCTGCGGGTTGAAGTCCTTGCCGTCGACCGTGGTCTTCCAGTCGGTGCCGATCTCGCGCTTGACCGAACGGATGGTCCGGTCGACGTTCGTCACCGCCTGGCGCTTGGCCACCTCACCGACGAGAACCTCACCGTTCTTGGCGAAGGCGACGACGGACGGCGTGGTCCGCGACCCCTCCGCGTTGGCGATGACGGTGGGCTCGCCGCCCTCCAGAATCGCGACGACCGAGTTGGTCGTCCCGAGGTCGATCCCGACCGCACGTGCCATGTCTCTCGTCCTCCGTCGTACTTGCCTGTTCTTGCCTGTCGGTGGAACCGCCGCCGCGTCCACGCGTCCCCCGCGCGGCGGCGGCCGGCTGTCGATCCTCTGGTCAGAGTGCCTTGCCGTCCTCGATCTGTCAAATGAGTTGAGTCGGCAGCACTCAACTTTGCTGACGCTCTCCTTAACAGGACGTCTGAGCGCCTCATTCCGGTTCCCACACGCCGGAAGTCGGTCCTCCGGGATGAGGGAGAACGGCCACCCTCCCCCTCACGGCGGACGCCTCCCGAATGACCCCTACCCGCGACCCCTCCGGGCCGTCCCAATAACTAGAAGGTCAGGCTGGGGACCGGCGACGTCTCCGGTCTCGTCGGCCGCACGCTGGACCCGGCGCTGTTCGACGTGACGATCCTCATCAGGCAGGGCTACGACGACGGGTACGGGACCGAGTCCGGCGTGATCGTGGGCTGCCGTCCGCGCGAAGATCGTCAACATGAGCCTCAGCGGCGACCCACCGAACCGATGTCGCGGGCGCTGAACGCGCTGACCGGAAGCACGGCGCGTTGATCGACGCGCGAACGGGCGCGCCCCGTGAGGAACGCGCCGTCATCTCCCGTCAGGGCGACGAGCGCTGGCACACGCCGGGCCGCGTCCTGTTCTCGTCGCTGGTCGTCGGCGCGGGCTGGCGTGACGTCGCGCCAGCGCGGCGCGGCTGATCTCGCCCGTCAGTGCAGGTCGGCCGGGGTGGTTCCGGTGTCGGTGAGGGGCATGCCGAGGGCCACCCGGTCCACCAGCCACTGGCTCGGCCGGTAGCGCGGGTCGCCGGTGCGCTCGAAGCGGGACGTGAGCAGGCGCAGGATCGTGGCGGAACCGGTTTGCTCACCCCATTCGAGCGGCCCGTGCGGATATCCGAGGCCGAGCCGGACACCGGTGTCGATGTCGGACGGAACCGCGATGCGCTGTTCGGCGATCTCGCACGCCACGTTGACGATCGACGCCAGCAGCCGTCCGGCCACACCCCCGGCCGTGTCGCGGACGAGCGTGACGTCGCGTCCGGTCGCGGCCACCGCTGCCCAGACGGCCCGCGCCGCCTCGCGTTCGACGCCGGGATGGACGAGCAGCGTCAGCCTGGTGAAGAACCCCCCGAACGGGTCGATGCCGACGGTCCGGGCGAGGGGGAGGCCCTGTTCGCGGGCGAAGTCGGCGGCCGTCCCGCCGTCGGGCGCGACGAGCACCACGGACCCGTCGGCCGGGGCGTCACCGGTGTCGAGGGGCACGTCGGCGGTGCCGAGCAACGCGCCCAGCTTCTCCCGCACCTCGGGATGAACCCACACGGGACGGGACGCCACGGGCGGCGCGGCCACGGGCTCGGGCTCCATCTTCGAGCCGTCCTCATACCGGTAGAACCCGGCGCCGACCTTGCGGCCCAGCAGCCCCGCCGTCGCCCGCGCCCGCGTCAGCGGCGACGGACGCAGCCGCGGCTCGCCGTAGAAGCCCTCCCAGATGCTCTCCAGCACGGGATGGGAGACGTCGAGCCCGGTGAGGTCCATCAGCTCGAACGGTCCCATGCGCAGGCCGAGGACGTCCCGGGCGATCCGGTCGACGTCCACCGGATCGGCCACGGCCTCACCGACGATCTGCAACGCCTCGGTCACCAGCCCGCGACCCGCGTGGTTCACCACGAACCCCGGCGTATCGGCCGCGAGGACGGGCTCGTGCCCCAGCCGCCGCACCAGCTCGGCCAGCGCGCCGGGAATCCACTCGGCCGTCCGCGCCCCCGGCACGACCTCCACGAGCCGCATCAGCGGCACCGGGTTGAAGAAGTGCAATCCCGCCAACCGGGACGGATCGGCCATCCGGGTGCCGATCGCCGTCACCGACAGCGAACTGGTGTTGGTCGCCAGCACCGTCCGCTCCGGCGCGACCTTCTCCAGCGCCGCGAACAGGTCCCGCTTGACGTCCAGATCCTCCCGGACGGCCTCCACGACGAGGTCAACCCCGTCCAGCGGCGCCAGCGGATCACCGACCGGGCGCAACCGCCCGCGCGCTGCCGCCGCGTCGTCGGCCGTCATCCGGCCCTTGGCCGCCAGCCGGTCGAACATCGCGCCGACCTGCTCGATCGCCGCCTGGACCGCCTCGGGACGCGCGTCGGCCAGCTCCACCGCGATCCCGCCGGCCGCCGCCCACTGCGCGATGCCCCGCCCCATCATCCCGGTGCCGACGACGCGGAGCGTCCTCACCTCGTGTCCCCAGCCCATGCGCGCTCCCTCGGTCGGTTCCCCTGCATTCAACCGCGTCCGCCGCGACGCGTACGCTGCGGGACATCCCCTGTGGAGGAGGACCGATGCGCGACGTGGTGATCTGCGAGCCGCTGCGAACCCCCATCGGACGTTACGGCGGTGTGTTCCGCGACGTCCCGGCCGCGACGCTCGCCGCGACGGTGATCACCGAGCTGCTGGCGCGGACGGGGCTGCCGGGCGACGCCGTGGATGAAGTGATCCTCGGGCAGTGCAATCCCACCGCCGACGCCCCCGCCGTCGGCCGCGTCGCCGCGCTGGACGCGGGCCTGCCCGTCACGGTCGGCGGCGTCCAGATCGACCGGCGCTGCGGGTCGGGGCTCCAGGCCGTCCTGGACGCCGCGATGCAGATCCAGACCGGGGTGAGCGACGTCGTCATCGCGGGCGGCGTCGAGAGCATGAGCACCGCGCCGCTCTACACGACGCGCGCGCGGTGGGGCGCGCAGGGCGGCTTCGAGCTGCACGACGCGCTGGCGCGCGGGCGCGTCACCGCCGGAGGCGTCCACTATCCGGTGCCGGGCGGGATGCTGGAGACCGCCGAGAACCTGCGCCGCCTCTACGGCATCGGCCGGGCGGAACAGGACGAACTGGCCGTGCTGTCGCACGAACGGGCCGTCGCCGCGCAGCGGGACGGGCGGTTCGCCGACGAGATCGTTTCCGTCACCGTGCCCGGCCGCAGGGGTGCCACCGTCGTCGACGCCGACGAGCATCCGCGTCCCGGCACGACGCTGGACGGGCTCGCCGCGTTGCGTCCCGTCCTCGGCCGCGACGACGCCGACGCCACCGTCACGGCGGGCAACGCCAGCGGCCAGAACGACGGCGCCGCCGTCTGCGCCGTGACCACGCCCGAGCGCGCCGACGAGCTCGGCCTGCGCCCGCTGGTGCGGCTCGTGACGTGGGCGCGTGCGGGCGTGCCGCCGGAGACAATGGGCATCGGACCCGTCCCCGCGACGGCGCGGGCGCTGGCCGCCGCCGGGCTGACGTTCGCCGACCTCGGCCTGGTCGAGCTGAACGAGGCGTTCGCCGCGCAGGCCCTCGCCGTCACCCGCGAATGGGAGTACAAGGACGCCGACTGGGACCGGACGAACGTCAACGGTTCCGGCATCTCGCTCGGGCATCCCGTCGGCGCGACCGGCGCCCGCATCTTGGCGACCCTGGCCCGCGAGATGCACCGCCGCGACGCCCGGTACGGGCTGGAGACGATGTGCATCGGCGGGGGCCAGGGCCTCGCGGCGATCTTCGAGCGGGTCTAGTAGCCCGCGCTGCGCAGCGTCCAGGCCACCTGGAAGTGATTGCTGGTGGCGTTGGCGGGCAGGCCGAGGAGCTGGTTGACGGTGAAGTCGTTCCCGGCGCAGTTCTTCGCGGACGGCAGCGCGTAGACGCTGTCGTACGCCTGGACGCGCCACGCCAGGCCGCCGTCGAACCACGGGAACACCCACTGGAGCGCGGGCTTGACCGTCACCGGGCCGATCCCGCAGGCGTCGCCCAGGCCGCTCCCGACGATCTGCGCCGTCAGCCCGATCTCGTGCGGGACCAGGACGCCGGGCTTGATCGCGCCGGTCGGCGTGATCCGCACCTTCCAGCCGGTCGGGTGCGGCGTCTCCAGCGACGTGCCGGGGACGCCGGTGACGAACGGGATCGGGTCGCCGCGCAGCGCGCCGACCTTCGCGGCCTCGGTGCCGTCGGCCAGCTTGCCCTGCGCGACGGTGAGCGTGACCGGCGCCGTGGTGTGCGCGCTCATCTTGTTGAACCGCAGCAGCGTGTCCGCCGCCGTCATGACGTAGCAGGTCCAGGTGGACGCGTCGGCGCCGGCGGGCAGGTCGGGGCAGTCGGCGAAGGCCGCGCCGGACGGCTTGGCGACGGCGGGCGCCGCGCTCAGCCCGAGGGCCAGCGCGGCGACCGCCGATCCGGTGACGGCGCGGCGGAGGAATCGCTTCATGGGGCAGCTCGCAAGAGGGGGTGGGGCGTGGGGGACATGCCAGTCAGTCGATGGACATATCCCCCAAATCCACCACCGCCCGGCGGGGTGAGACTAGCCACTCACCTCCCGCCGGTCGAGCCCTCCCAGCGCGGATCGCGGCCCGCCAGCGCGATCAAACGGTCCAGTTCCGACGCGTCCGGAGGCGCCGGGACGGGCGGGCCGAACGGGTCGCCCGTCCGCTCCGGCTCGTCGTCCCCCGGCGTGAGCAGGCTCCGGCACGCCTCGATCTCGGCCGGTTCCGCGGCGTACGGCAGTCCCGCCGCGCGGGCGACGTCCCAGCCGTGCACGACCAGCTCGTCGAGCGCGACGAGCCCGGCGACGTCGGCGGGCAGGTCGAGGCCGCCCGCGCGCGTCATGCCCTCCCACGCGCGCGGATCGTCCCAGCTCGCGGCCATCTCGGCGAGCTGCGCGGGGATGCGCTCGCGCCAGTCCGGCCCGAGCCGCGCCGGGTCACCGGCGGGCGCCTCCTCAAGCGGCGTCTTGCGCGCGGCGGCGGTGAAGGCGCGGGTCACGCCGTCGACGTGGTCGAACAGCGCGGCGAGCGTGTAGCCGGGGCAGGGTGTCGGCGCGTCCAGGAGGTCGTCGGGGACGGTGCGCAGCAGGCCGGACAGGCGCGTCGCGGCCGGGGCGAGGTCGGCGGTCATAGGTCGGGAATCCTCTCCGTGAAAAAAGTTATCCACAGGGTCGACTGCGGGTGTGCGCGGAACTCATCGGGCAGGCAGGGTGGGGGCCATGGAGATCGTGACGTGCGCCACCTGCGGAACCGTCGCCGCCGAACTGCGGGCGACGCCGCCCGGCGCGACCGCCGACCTCGGGCCGCCGCTCGGGCTGCGGCGCGGGCCCGCGCCGGGGGTGCGCGTCACCGGTTTCGGCGAGCCGCTGTGGACGGTGCTCGGCGAGGCGGAGTACGCCGCCGTCCGGCGGGGCGACTACGGCGCGGCGGTGCGGAGACTGCCCTTCTTCTGCGCCGAGTGCGCGCATTCGTACTGCCGCGCGCACTGGAACGTGCGACGGGTGAGCGACACGCTGCGGGGAACCTGCCCGCTCGGTCACCCGCGCGCGATGCCGCCGTGAGCGCGTTCCCGCAGGTCGGCGCCTGTTTCGCCGGGTCGCGAGGCGGCCTATATTGAACGGCCGGGAAAGATCGCGTCCGACGTGCCCCGGCACGCCGGGCGACACACAACCTACTGACGAGTAGTATTCGGGCCCCGGATGAAGCCCGGACTGTCGCGAGCCCTACGCTGACAGCCAACGCCCGTACCTTCAGGGAGGACGGAACAGTGCACGGAGCAGCGTACTGGCTGACATTGATCATCGGGCTGGCCGGAATCGTGGTGACGCTCGCCCTCGCCGGCCGCCGGATCCAGTTCCTGACCAAGCTCTTCCGCAGCGGCCAGCCCGACCCCGAGCGCACGCTCCAGGTCAGGCGCGAGCCCAAGGCCGCCGTCGAGGGCCAGGCCGTCGAGGTCCTCGGCCAGAAGAAGCTGCTCAAGTGGACGGTCGCCGGCGCCGCGCACTTCGCCGTCATGTGGGCGTTCTTCCTGCTCGCCACCGTGTACCTCGAAGCGGGCGTCCAGCTGATCTTCGGCCTTGAGGCCCACATCCCGTTCATCCAGACGTGGGGCCCGATCGGCTTCGTCCAGGACACGATCGCCCTCGCCTGTCTGCTCGGCCTGGCGACCTTCGCCGCCATCCGGATCAAGCAGTCCCCGAAGAAGCTCGGCCGCAAGTCCCGCTTCAAGGGCTCGCACACCGGCGGCGCCTGGGTCATCCTCTTCATGATCTTCAACGTCATCTGGACGATGTTCTTCTTCCGGGGCATCGAGGCCGCGCGTGACGAACTGACCTACGGCAAGGCCGCCTACGCCTCCTGGCTGTCCGGCCGCCCCTTCACCGGCCTGAGCGACGGCACCCTCAACTGGCTCGAGTCGGTCGGCCTGCTGCTGCACATCGGCGTCGCGCTGGTCTTCCTCGTCATCGTCGTCAACTCCAAGCACCTGCACATCTTCATCGCCCCGCTGAACGTCATGTTCAAGCGCCGCCCCGACGGCCTGGGCGCCGCGCAGCCGATGATGAGCAAGGGCAAGCCCCTCGACTTCGAGGAGGCCGACCCCGACGAGGACACCTTCGGCCGCGGCAAGATCGAGGACTTCACCTGGAAGGGCTACCTCGACATGGCGACCTGCACCGAGTGCGGTCGTTGCCAGTCGCAGTGCCCCGCCTGGAACACCGGCAAGCCGCTGTCGCCCAAGATGCTCGTCCTCGAACTGCGCGACCACGCCTTCGCCAAGGCGCCGTACATGCTGGCGTCCGAGGAGGAGAAGGAGAAGTTCACCGACGAGCAGAAGCTCGCCATGCAGGTCGACAAGGAGCTCGTCGGCGACGACGGCGTCATCCACCCCGACGTCCTGTGGTCCTGCACCAACTGCGGCGCCTGCGTCGAGCAGTGCCCGGTCGACATCGAGCACATCGACCACATCCTCGACATGCGCCGCTTCCAGGTGATGATCGAGTCCTCGTTCCCGAGCGAGGCCGGCGTCATGCTGAAGAACCTGGAGAACAAGGGCAACCCGTGGGGCATGTCCGAGATGAAGCGCCTCGAGTGGATCGAGGAGCTGGACTTCGAGGTCGAGGTCGTCGACGAGAAGCTCCCCGAGGACACCGAGTACCTGTTCTGGGTCGGCTGCGCCGGTGCCCTGGAGGACCGCGCCAAGAAGACCACCAAGGCCACCGCGGAGCTGCTGCACATCGCGGGCGTCAAGTTCGCCGTGCTCGGTCCGATGGAGGCGTGCACCGGTGACCCGGCCCGCCGCCTCGGCATGGAGTTCGTCTTCCAGATGCTCGGCCAGCAGAACGTCGAGACGCTGAACGAGGCCGGCGCCAAGAAGATCGTCGCGACCTGCCCGCACTGCTTCAACACGCTCGCCAACGAGTACCCGCAGATCGGCGGGAACTACGAGGTCGTCCACCACACGCAGCTCCTCGCGCACCTGGTCGAAGAGGGCAAGCTCACCCCGATCAACCCGATCGAGGAGAACATCACCTACCACGACCCCTGCTTCCTGGGCCGTCACAACAAGGTCTACAAGCAGCCGCGCGACATCATGGCGACCGTCCCCGGCGTCAAGACGCAGGAGATGCACCGCCACAAGGACCGCGGCTTCTGCTGCGGCGCCGGCGGCGCCCGCATGTGGATGGAAGAGCGCATCGGCAAGCGCATCAACACCGAGCGCGTCGACGAGGCCCTGGAGACCAACCCCGACACCGTCTCCACCGCCTGCCCGTTCTGCCTGGTCATGCTGGGCGACGCGATCAACGAGAAGAAGAACGAGGGCGCGGCCAAGGAGACCCTGGAAGTCGTGGACGTCTCCCAGCTCCTCATCCGCTCGGTCAAGGGGGAGAAGGAGCCCGCCCCCGCCGAGTAACCCGCCTGCACCGCCGCGGCCCCGCCCCTCATCGAAGGAGCGGGGCCGCAGTCGGTGGCGAGGCGCAGATACGGGTCCGGCAGCACGAACCCGCCGGGCGGCTCGCCGTCCCGGGCGCGGCACGACGTTCCCGCCGACCGGCGGCGCGTCAGGGCTTGCGGGCCACGGCGCCGTACTGCGCGACGACCGGCGGCTCGGCGCCGTCGCGCGGAGCCGGCCGCCAGCGCGTGCACGAGACCAGGCCCGGCTCGACCAGCTCCAGACCGTGCAGGAAACTCGCGATCTCCTCGCCCGTCCGGGCGCGCAGCGGCGGCTTGGCGTTGCGGTTGAAGAAGTCCATCGCCTCGACGTTGCCCTCGCCGCCCAGCTCCAGCGTGGGATGCGTCAGCGCCACCCAGGAACCGGACGGGACCGCCGCCACGAGGTCGTCCACGACGGCGTGCGCCTCGTCGTCGTCCAGCACGAAGTTCAGGATGCCGAGCATGATCAGCCCGACGGGACGGCTCAGGTCGAGCGTCCGCGCCGCGCCCTCCAGGACGGCGGCGGTGTCGCGGACGTCGGCGTCGATGTAGTCGGTGACTCCCTCCGGCGTGCTGTGCAGCAACCGCCGCGCGTGCCGCAGCACCAGCGGATCGTTGTCGACGTAGACGACCCGCGACTCTGGCGCCACCCGCTGCGCCACTTCGTGGGTGTTGTCGGCCGTGGGCAGCCCCGTCCCGAGGTCGAGGAACTGCCGGACGCCCGCCTCCCCGGCCAGGAACCGCACCGCCCGCCCGAGAAACGCCCGATCGGCGCGCGCCACCTGCACGATGCTCGGATACATGCCGAACACCCGGTCGCCCACGGTGCGGTCCACGGGGAAGTTGTCCCGGCCGCCGAGCCAGTGATTCCACACCCGCGCGTTGTGAGCCGTGTCGCTGCCGAGCCAGATCGGTACGTGCTCATCGCCCATACAGCCCATCATGCCCCACACCCACAACGAAGGACCGCCCGGACACCAGCGGTCCGGGCGGCCCTGTGCCGTGCCTACGTCAGCCCGTGATGGTGCCGGCGTAGTCGGGGTTCTGCTTCAGCCACTCGTCCACGGCCGGCTCGGTCTTGCCGCCGTGCTTGTTCTCGATGAGGTCCTCGAGCGTGCCGAGCTGCTCGTCGTTCATCTTGAACTTCTTGAACCACGCCGCGACGTCCGCGTGGTCCTTAGCGAAGCCCTTGCGCGCCACCGTCGTGATCTCGTCGGGGTCGCCCATGGCCTTCTTCGGGTCCGCGAGGTCCCGGATCGGGAACTTCGCGTACGCCCAGTGCGGGCGCCACAGCGTGACGACGATGTCCTTCTTGGCGTCCGTCGCCTTCTTCAGCTCGGCGAGCATCGCCGCCGTCGACGACGTCGTCACCTCGTACTCGCCCTTGAGCCCGTACGCCGGGAGCATCTTCTCCTTGGAGACGCGCACCAGGCCCGAGCTGCTCTCGATGCCGACGATCTTGCCGCCGTACTGGCCGCCCTTGCCCTTGAGGTCGTCCAGCGACTTCAGCGGCGAGTACTCCGGCACGGCGATCGTCAGCGGCGCCGAGTCGTACCAGACGCCCAGCTTCTCCAGCTTGTCGCCGTACTGCTTCCAGTAGTCCTCGTGCGTGTAGGGAAGCCACGAGTCGACGAACAGGTCCACGTCACCGCGGGCCA
The DNA here is from genome assembly GCF_000374305.1 of Actinomadura flavalba DSM 45200. Classification (GTDB taxonomy): domain Bacteria; phylum Actinomycetota; class Actinomycetes; order Streptosporangiales; family Streptosporangiaceae; genus Spirillospora; species Spirillospora flavalba. The sequence continues at coordinate 1,685,275 of NZ_KB894093.1, forward strand.
GGCCGGTGTAAAGGGGTCCGGTGTCGAGCGTCTTCACGTCGACCTCGTAGCCCTTGTCCTTGAGCAGGCGCTCCCACAGCGCGGTCGCCGCCTCGCCCTCGGCCCAGCCGGACACGACGCCGATCGTCAGCTTCTTGTCACCGCCCGAACCGCCGTCACCGTCGCCGCAACCCGCGGCCGTCAGCCCGAGCACCAGGCCCAGGGCCACCGCGGCCGTCTTCTTCAGCCCGAAACGCATCAGGCTCCTTCCTTCTGGGGGTGGGGAGAAATCTTGGGGTCAGACCTTGGCGGTGGCGCGCGCGACCGCCGAACGGTCGCCGAGGGCGCTCGTGATCCGGTCCAGGAAGATCGCCAGGACGACCACCGCCGTACCGCCCTCGAAGCCCTTCGCGATGTTCACGCGGTTGATGCCGTCCAGCACCACCCCGCCGAGCCCGCCCGCGCCGACCATGCCCGCGATGACGACCATCGACAGCGACAGCATGATGAGCTGGTTGACGCCCGCCATGATCGACGGCATCGCCAGCGGCACCTGGATGCCGGTGAGGATGCCGCGCGGCGTGGCGCCGAACGCCTCGCCCGCCTCGACCATCTCCCGGTCCACGCCGCGGATGCCCAGCTCCGTCAGGCGGACGCCCGGCGGCAGCGAGAAGATCACCGTCGCGACCACGCCAGGGACGACGCCCACGCTGAAGAAGAAGATCGCCGGGATGAGGTACACGAACGCCGGCATCGTCTGCATCAGGTCCAGCACCGGGCGGACGATCCGGCTCACCGTGTCGTTGCGCGCCGCCGCGATCCCGATCGGGATCGCCAGCAGCACCGACACCAGCGCCGCGACGAGCACGAGCGCCAGCGAGTCCATCGCGTCCGACCACAGCTCGATCGACTCGATCAGCCCGAAGCCGAGCAGCGTGAACACCGCCAGCTTCCAGCCGCGCAGGAACAGCGCCAGCAGCGCCAGGATCGCCGTCAGCACCAGCGGCGGCGGCAGCATCAGCACGTCCACCAGGCCGTCGACGACGCCCTCCACGGCCGTCGTCACACCGTCGAACACGAACCCGCCGTGCTCGGTCAGCCAGGTCACGCCCGTCTCGAACCACTCGCCCCACGGGACGCGGGGCAGCGTGTCGTCGAGTGCCTCAGTCGTCAACGTCACTGCCCTCCTTGACCAGCACGGGAGCCTCCGGCGACGGGTCGGTCGCCTCGATGACCTCGTCCACGTGGGTGTTGATCGCGCCGAGCGCCGCCAGCAGCGTCACGCGCGGGATGACGCCGAGCAGCGTGCCGCGCTTGTCCGTCACCGGGACGGGCAGGTCGCTCTCGGCGGCGCGCGCGAACAGGTCCGCGACGGGCGTCTCCGGCGGAACCGGCGGGACGTCCTGCGTGACCAGCTCGGCCAGCGGCCGTTCGCCGTCGGCGACCGCGTCCGCGATCACCTTCGCCGACACCGTGCCGACCAGGCGCCGGTCGCGTTCGAGCACGAACGCCGCGGCGGCCTGGTTCTCGCGGAGCGTCCGCAGCGCCGTGCGCGGCCCGGTGTTCGCCGGGACCGTGACCAGCGGCTTCTCCATGACGGATGCCGCCGTCAGCACCCTGGTACGGTCCACGTCCGCGACGAACTGCGCGACGTAGTCGTTCGCGGGATCGGTGAGGATCTCCTCCGCCGTCCCGATCTGGACGATCCGTCCCTCGCGCATCACGGCGATCCGGTCGCCGAGGCGCATCGCCTCGTTGAGGTCGTGGGTGATGAACACGATCGTCTTGCCGAGGCGGCCCTGGAGGTCGAGCAGCAGGTCCTGCACCTCGCGCCGGATCAGCGGGTCGAGGGCGCTGAACGCCTCGTCCATGAGGATGATGTCGGTGCCGGACGCGAGCGCCCGCGCGAGCCCGACGCGCTGCTTCATGCCGCCGGACAACTGTCCCGGCAGCTTGTCCTCCCAGCCCTCCAAGCCGACCAGACCCAGGAACTCCCGGGCCTTGCTCTCTCGTTCCTCCTTCGAGACGCCGCGCACTTCCAGGCCGTAGGCGGCGTTGGCGAGAACGGTGCGATGGGGGAAGAGGGCGAAGTGCTGGAAGACCATGCTGACCTTCTCCTGGCGCACCGCGCGCAGTGCCTTGCGAGGCAGCGCGGCGATGTCCTGGCCGTCGATCAGCACCCGGCCGGACGTGACGTCCAGCAGGCCGTTCAGCATGCGGATCAGCGTGGACTTGCCCGAGCCCGACAGGCCCATGACCACGAAGATCTCACCGCGTTCGACCTCGAACGACGCGTCCACGACCGCCGGCGTGACGCCCAGCCGGCGGATCTCCGCGGCGTCGGCCCCGGCCTTGAGTTTTCGGTCCGCCTCGGCCGCCTTGCGGCCGAAGACCTTGGTGACGCTTTCCGCGCGGAGCAGGGACACGATCTCCTTTCCAGCCCCACGCGGACGCGTGGGAAAGTCACGTGCAGCGCGGCTGCTCCCGGCACAAGTAAAGCGCAAGCAAAGTAGGAGTAGCCGCTCGGCATCGACTCAAAGTACCCGTACCGTGACGAACTTTCATCTTTGGGTGATGTGCACCACAATCCATTCTCGGCAGGTTTGTGTTCCGCGATTCGGGGAACGCGTGTCCGCTCCCGGCACGACGAAGGGCCGCCGCGCGATGCGCGGCGGCCCTTCGGGAAGCCTCGGTCAGACCTTGGTGCGGTGGAAGTTGAGGTACGACCGCGACGGCGTCGGCCCCCGCTGGTCCTGGTACCGCGACCCGTACTTCGGCGACCCGTACGGGTACTCCGCCGGCGAACTCGTCCGGAACAGGCACATCTGCCCGATCTTCATGCCCGGCCACAGCTTGATCGGCAACGTCGCCACGTTCGACAGCTCCAGCGTGACGTGCCCGGTGAACCCGGGGTCGATCCACCCGGCCGTCGAGTGCGTCAGCAGCCCGAGCCGTCCCAGCGAGCTCTTGCCCTCCAGTCGCGCCGCGAGGTCCTCGGGCAGCCCGAACACCTCGTACGTCGACGCGAGCACGAACTCGCCCGGATGCAGGATGAACGCCTCATCGGCCTCGACATCCACCATCCGCGTCAGATCAACCTGCTCCACGGCGGGGTCGATGTGGGGGTACTTGTGATTCTCGAACACCCGGAAGTACCGGTCGAGCCTCACGTCAACACTCGACGGCTGAACCATCACCGGGTCGAACGGGTCGATCCTGACCCGCCCCCCCTCGACCTCAGCCCGGATGTCACGATCAGAGAGCAGCACCCCAAGAACCTACCGCCCACCCAACCCGAACGCGCCCACCCCACCCCATCCGCTAGGATGAGACGGCACCACCACGCGGATGTAGTTCAATGGCAGAACTTCAGCTTCCCAAGCTGATAGCGCGGGTTCGATTCCCGTCATCCGCTCTACCGTGAAGACCTAAGCGAGACGCAACGTCTCAAACCTGAGGCTTCGCTCATTCCGCGCCTCCCAACGCCCGTGGTTCCACCCGTGTGCGACTAGGCGAAGGGCCCCAGCGAACCCGCCACCCCACACGCCAGCCCTCGCCCTTACCAGCGCGGCAAACCAGCGCCCGCTCAACCGCTGCTGACACCGCGACGCGCCACACGCCTGCCGCGCCCACCCGTTAAATGACGCTCCCACACGAGGCACCCGCACCGGCGGCAAGTACGCCACTGATCGGTCGAAGCTCGCGGAGCGTCAGCGACATCGGTCTGGATCAGGCAACCGGCCTGCTCGACCTGGCGCCGCCGCGGCCCGGGTGTACGAGCCGGAGACGTCGGCGGCGCTCGGCTTCGGCTTCCGCTGCGGCTCCTCGGCCTGCTGCACATGGAGCCACGGTATCCGGCGTCACATCCGCGAGATGGACCGCCCGTACGGCCGCAACCTGGCTCAGTCCGGCGCTAACCGGCCATCCGCGATCACACCCGCTACCGGCACACCGCCACTATCAGCGCCGACTCCCACGAAATACGATCTTCGAAGCGCACGCCGTCTATAAGATCCTGGCCGCGCTACACCCCAGCCACCGCCGCACGCTCGTAGTCACCGCCGAACGCGGCACCCCTCGAGCCGTCGGATTGGCCAGCGCGATGTCGATACTTCTATCGTCATGTCGAATTGTCTCGGCGAAAGAAATAGAGCCATCCTACGATGCTCGCCACTGTTGCAATAACGGTGACGGTCGATTGGGCCCATCCGTGAGGGAAGAATGCCTGTACCGAGGCGACGATGATAGTGATTGCAAGGGTTAGCCAGGCGACCGTCCTAAACCTGAAAGAGCGGGACACCATGCGTCGCCGAGCGGTTTCGACATGACGACTTTCGGCAAGGCTTCGGTACCTGTAGTCGGCGTCTCCGAGGGCGTGGATAAGGTCGCCATCGTTGTAGCTTGGATCTTTCATCAATTCGAAACTATAAACATCTGAGAATCCACGGGAGAGGAGGAGGGCGGTGACATCGACCAAGAGATTCTTCTTGAGGGTGGTCACATCAAACATCGGACGTCCGGTAGACATCAGATCGGTCAACTTCCGGTCGAGGTCTGGCCACGAAACTACAGTGGCAATAACCTCGATGCTATCGAGCTTTTCGAGACACTTCTCGTACACGGCCCTGTCTTTGGTGTTGATGGACGTGTCCGTTGTATCGGTAGAAGGCTTTCTTGCCAATTCCTCCAGTCGCCTGTATATTGCCCCCTGTGTCGCACTTATTCGGATCTGTTCATTCGCATACTCGTCTTCCTTGATCACTATGAATCCCACCTCTGTTAGCGTGAAACTTCGCAGTGTATGCACGAGTACATTCACGTACGGATCTGGGCGAGGTGACGATGCAAGGATATATAGTCGTCCCGAGTTGTCGCGCTGCACGCTCATCCCTGGTTGAAGCTGACGACGGCCGAAACAATCTGGTTCTTTCCTTGGAGCTTGGCCCGCCGAAGATTTGACGCGGCCTCGCTTGCTCGGCTGCCGACCCCGACGCTCAGCGTACGACCGCACGTCTCGAAGAAGCCGCTCCGCATGTACTCAATATCGTCGATAGTCACGAAATTGGATGGCCAGCGCGCGACGAGGTCGTCACCGCCGGCGACGACGACGGTGGCGCCCTTATTTGTCATATATTCACGTACCCATGCCAGGGCCTGGCTTATCGAATGACTGTAGCTGCGGGCAGAGTCATCGTCGTCATCAAGCAGCATGAGTTCCAATTTCGGCCCTATATCATCGCCATCGAAGTGTGCGTACATCATCTAGTACCCCGTGTCTGTGCTGTGTTGCTCGCTCCGGCTCGCTGTCGCGGGTTCGCCGCCGAAGCTCCAAGTCGATGCTAGTCGTCCAAGCTATACGTCGGAGCGCTGTTGTGGTGTTCGGGATGGCGATGCCCGGCGGCAGGGATGTCGTTGCGGGCGTGGTCGGCTCGTTACGCGATGGATCGGATGATCACCGTGGCTCCCAATGATCGCCATTCGGTGATGGACGTTGATGGGTGGCCGAGGGTGATCGCTGCCGTGGAACTTCCCGTGCTCGACGTTGATTTGCGACGGGAGACAGCGCGACGAGTCCTGCGCTCCATGTCTGTCCCATTGCCCTTGGGGTCTTGGCGCTGCTCTTGGGGGCGGTGGGACGGGCATTCGCTCAACGTGAGATGCCTGGTCACGATCTCGGTGCCGTGCAACCCACGTGCGATTAGGGGTAGGGGACAGCGTCAACCATGTGTACTCGAGATCACGCTGAGGCGCAGGTCGGCGGTGGGGGGTGGGTGGTTGGCTTCCCAAGCTTATAGCGGAGTTCGATTTCCGTCATCCGCTCCAAGTAAGAAGCCCAACCCGGAGGCGACGTCTCCAACCCGGGTCTCTACCGTCCTGAGCCTCCCGTCGTGCAACCAAGCCGCAGGCGCCGACGAGTCTGCCGTCCCGTGCTACCCGCCGTGGGCCTCGTCCCTCGTCGGCGCCTAACGCGCCCGCGGTCTCGCCTGACCAATGCTGATACCGCGGCGCGGTCCGCCCCCGCCGCACTCGCGCGTGCCGTGAGGGTCGCAAGCGAGACGCCTGTGGGCATGGGCGGTACCTTGTACCGCTTGGAGATCGCGGAACTCCAGGGTCGGAGATGCCTTGTGGCGGTGGGGCTGATGTTGCTCAGGGTGATTTGGGGGCTCGGTGGCGGTCGAGCCATGTGGAGAGGGCGCGGAAGATTCTGAGGGGGAGGGAAGGGTTTCCGCCGCCGGACAGTGATTGTGCGCCTAGGAAGTCTGCGTTGGGGTTCTCGCGGCGTTCGTACTCTGCGTTGCTCTGGCCGGGGCGGCGTTTCTCGGGTGAGGTCATGTTGCTCCCTGGTCGCTGACGATCTTGCCTCATGTGGAGGTCTTCCGGTGTGGACGTCCGGGCTTATTCGGGTTCCCGGATGATCGCTTCTGTGGATGCTGCGGCGGTCTATGGGGTGGTTTCGGGTTGGGGTTGCTCCGGGGGTTGGAGGGTGGGGAGCCAGAAGCAGCTTTCCAGGGTTTTCAGGTGGGCCCAGTAGCGGAGTTTTCGGCTTTCTGGGAAGGCCGTTAGGGCTGCGGCGGTGAGGGTTGCGGCGCAGGTTGTGGCCAGGGCCTTGTGGTCGGTGGTGGTGATGGCTTCTGCGGTTGCTATCGCTGCTGCTGTCAGGAGGGGGGTTATGCAGTTTCTGACCATGAGGCCGGTTGCTCTCAGGCGGTTGATCTCCTGGGCTGCTTCTTTGTCCTGGCTCTCTATGGCCGTCAGGAGGATCGGGGGGTGGGACGTGGAGTGGGGGTGGGTTGCCGCTTCGGGGACGTTGGTGAAGAAGTCTTCGCGGGCTGCTTCGAAGGTGGGGCGCCAGAACCAGAGGGCTCGGTCGATCAGGGCGCCGAAGATCGTGGTGACGTGGCCCAGGAGGTAGCTGGTGACGACTATCGCCGTTGCCACGAAGAGGGTCGGGGTCGGCTCCAGGGTTTTCACGTCGAACCAGTTGAGGCGGTCCGCCACGTAGACGCCCAGGGCCAGGTAGAGGGAGCCGGGGATGGCGTAGGCGAATACGTCGTAGATGCCTAGGGACAGACGCAACGGTTGCTCCCTCGGGTGGGTCGTCCTCTGTTGGACGTCCCGGCGGGGGCGGTGGTTCTGTCCGTTCCCTTGGCGGGTGTGCCGGTTTTCTAGGGGAGCCAGAGGACGTGGTCGACCGTGTCGTTGGACGCGGCGGGCTCCTCCAGGGCGGTGCCGCGGGGGAGGAGGCGGCCGTCGTCGGGGGCGTTGGCCAGGACGGCGGTGGCGCGGGTGGTGTTGTGCCAGGACGAGACGTTGTCGGCGGCCGTGCCGTTGCCGGTGGCCATGGGGAGGTTCGACAGGTTCGTCCAGCGGCCGGCGGGGATCGCGTAGGCGGGGCCGCGGCGGCCGTAGTCGCGGTAGAGGCAGAGGCGGTTCGCGGGGCACGGGGCGCTGTCGGGAAGGGCCGTGATCCCGGGCGGCAGGACGCCGGGCGCCGTGGCCGTCGCGGGGGTCGCCGGGGCCAGCAGGGCGGTCGCGGCGGTGGCCGTCAGGATGGCGGAGCGGGTGGGAGTCACGGGTCCTCCTGAGTGCGGTGAGGGTTCCACGATGACGTTACACAGGGGTACTAAACAATTACCCACGATGGTGTCGTCGCTGGCTGTGGCGTTGCGGGGCAAGCGTCTTCGGGTTTGGCGGACGATCTCGCATTCGGGCGGATACTGTCCGTGCATGGACATGCTTCCTCGGGTTGTGCCGCCGCGGTTGGCGCCGGACGACGGGCTGCGGGACTGGGGCGCGGACGAGGCGGCACCGCCGCAGATGCCGGTGCGGAGGATGTGGTCGCAGGGGCGGGCCGCGATCCGCGGGACGGCCCCGGCGCGGCGGTTGGCCGCGACGGTGGCGGGGGCCGCCGCCGACGGCGGGTACGCGTTCGCCGGATGGGAGTTCTCCGCGAAGCGCGACGGGCTGACCGAGGCGCGCACCGAGGTCCGGTGGGACGACCCGCGCGCCGGACGGGTCCACGCCGCCGTCATGGTCCGGGGCCTGCCGGACGGACGCGACGACGAGATGACGTGCGAATGGGCCGTCGTCGCGGACGCCGAGCACGGCTGGCGGTGGGACATGCAGTCCCCGTGCACCCGGCTGCGGCTGGTCGGGGAGGAGTTCGCCGACCCCGCCGGGTTCGAGGTGTCGGACGACGTCCTGTACTGGAGCCTGCACCTGTGGGACGACGAGGACGTCGACGACCTCGTGGGCAGACTGGGCGACCCGGAGCGCAACATCGCGCTGATCGTGGTCGACATCGGTTCCGACGACCCGGAGGCCGCCTCGCACGGCATCTTCCCCGGCGTGTGCACGCTGGCGCTGGTGGAGGAGGAGTCGCGGCAGGTGCTGAACCGGCTGCTGCCGCAGCGGCCCGTGCCGTCGTGCGGCGTCCGGTATCTGCCGGCGCCGGTGCTGCCGGGGACGAGCGACCAGCGGTTCGGCAACGGGAACGCGCGCCGCCGCGCCACGTACCAGCGACTGGTGGACGACGCGCTCGCCGCCCGCGCGGCGGCGGAGCCGGTGGGCCTGGCGGCCGAGGCGGTGACGCTGCTGCCCGCGCCGCGCGAGGACGCGGGCGGGCTGCGCCGGCGGGTGTGGCGGCTGGAGCAGGAGCTGGCCGAGGCGCGGCGGGAGCGGGCGGAGGCCGAGCGGACGCGGCAGCGCGCGGAGATCCGCGCGGACGCGGCGCTCGCGCGGGCGGAGCGGCTCGCCGCCGATCTGGCCGCGCGGCCCGAGCCGGAGCCGGAGGTCGACGCGGACGCCCGCCGCGACGCGCTGGAACGGCGGCTGGCCGAGGTCGTCGCTGACCGTGACGTGTACGCGGAGGCGCTGGAGATCGCGGAGGAGGAACGCGACCGGGCCGTCCGGCAGCGGGGGCTGCTCGCGGTGCGGCTGGCGCGGCTCGCCCCGCAGACCGAGATCGAGGAGGAGACGGGCACGCAGGACGTCCCGGACGACTTCCGCACCCTCATCGCGGAGGCCGCCCGCTTCACGACGCTGATCCTGGACGACCTCGACCGCACGGTGGCCGCCACGCTCGACGGCTATCCGAAGGCGACGGTGTGGCGCCGCAAGACGTGGGACGCCCTGGCCACGCTCGACGCCTACGCGGCGGCGAAGCAACGGGCCCGCGAACAGGACGTCACGGCCGTGCCGCACCTGTCGGACGTGCACGCCTTCATTCGCGGGGGCGGCGACGGCGCCCTGATCAGCGCGAACGTCGTCGCGCTGGGCGAGTCCGACACGGTGGACGCCGACCCCCGCTACCGCAACGCCCGGATGTTCCGCGTCCGTCCGGCCACGCAGCCGACCGGCATCGCCTACTTCGCCGCGCACATCAAGATCGACGGCCCCCGCCCGCCGGCTCCCCGCCTGCACTTCTACGACGACACCGACGGCGCCACCGGCCGCATCTACGTCGGCCACATAGGCCCGCACCTGCCCACGTCGCGCACGAACTAGGGCTGTGTTTGCTTTGCCGCGACTTCGTCGCGGCGGGACCAGGGCCCTTTTGGTGCCGCCCGGGAGAGCATGATCATCCTCCCTTCGGTCCGGATGATCATGCTCTCCCGGGCGGCACGGCCCTGACCCGAGTGGTTCGCGTGTATACGACTACGCGGTTCTTGATCACGTTCTGTACAAGGGCCACGGGGTCGGGCCTCTTGGGCTTGCGTTGGAGGCGTGCCGGGTCGTCGCGACGGAATGGGTGCCGAGGGCTCAGTCCTCGGCGAGCACGATCACCGTGTCGTCGGCCGTCAGGGTCAGCGGCGCGGCCTTCGGCGGGTTGAGGATGACGCCGTAGTCCGGCGGCACGTGGAACCGGTCGTGCAGCCGGTAGCCCAGGGCCGTCTCGCCGCGCCGCCGGGCCGCCTCGATGACGGTCGCGAAGTTCGCGACCGCGCCCGGACGCAGGTAGTCCGAGGCGGGTTTGAGGTACAGCTCCGATCCCTCGGGGTCGAGCAGGTCGGTGAACACGTCGTGCAGGTGCCGGTTCTCCGAGAGCTGCGTCAGCATGAGGCTGATGAGCTTGTCGCTGACGATGAAGTCGTCGGCCTTGGTGACCTGGGCGACCTCGCGGTTGGCGTCGTCGTGGATCTCCGAGACGATCGAGTACGGGTCGCCGTGCGGTTCCTCCAGGTCGCGCAGGTGCAGCAGCGTGACGAGGGTGCGGGCGTCGGCGTGCTGGGGGTCGAGGCCGGCGTCGCCGAGGACGATGATGCGCTGGAAGCCGATGACGCCGAGCTGTTCGAGCTGCCCCCGGTCGGTGGGGTCGCAGCGGACGAACGCCACGTCGAGGTTGGCGAGCGTGCCGAGCCCGGCGCGCGGGTCGTCGTCGCTCGGCGCGGCGATGGTGAGGTGCGAGCCGGGTTCGACGAACGCGTCCAGCAGCTCGATGATCTTGACGCCGCGTTCGTTCCACCCGGCGAGCAGGGTCCGTTCGGCCTTGGGCACCGTCGCGGCGGCGGTCGCGACGGCGTCGGTGACGACGGGGACGGGTTCGTCGGCGAGGCGGATGAGCAGGTCGTCCTCGGCGAGGACGATGATCTCGTCGTCGGCGGCGATGACGCGGCCCGGCGGCGGGTTCACCAGGACGGTCCCGGCGGCCGTCCGGACGCCGACGGGGATGCCCAGCTCGTAGGCGCTGAGCGCGGCGCCGTAGGTGCGCCCGGCGAGGCGGGGTTCGGGCCGCATGTAGAACTCGTGCCCGGCGTAGTTGAGCAGGTCGAGGCAGACGGTGGACAGCCCCGACTGGCGGTGCGACTGGACGATGAGCTGGATGGCCATGTCGTCGGCGTCGATGACCTGCGCGGACGGCCCGCCCGCGAGCCGCGCGGCGGGCAGGTTGCCCGAGTGGTGGACGGCGGCGACGACGTGCGGGCGCTCGCCGTCCCAGGCGCGGGCGCCGAGCGAGAGCAGCACCTTGATGACGTGGTTGTCCGAGTCCTGCACGGGCGGGGCGAGCACGATGATGGACCGGGCGGTGGACGGGCTGACGAGGTCGAGGTCCTCGATCTTGAGCGGGTTGCCGCGGCGGCAGACGACGCGGGTGCGGCCGGTGTCGCCGATGCGGCGGCGCAGCGCGTCCTCCATGTCGACCTTGTCGCGGTCCGCGAGGATCGCGATGCGGGACCGGCCCTGGCCCTTGTTGGCCTCCGCGAGTTCCGCGACGACGGTGAAGACCTGCTCGGACCAGCCGAGGATGACGGTGTGGCCGCTCTCGACGATCTGCGAGCGGCCCTTGCGCAGCTCGGTGATCTTGCCTTCGAGGCCGGTGGTGAGGACGCCGATGAGGGCGCTGACGATGAAGATGCCGCCGACGGTGGCGGCGAGCATGAGGGCGAGGAACGGCCCGGAGCCCTCGTCGTCGCCCATGGTGCCGGGGTCGAGGGTGCGCAGCAGGCTGCGCCAGATCATGCCGCCCCAGTGGCCGTTGGCGTCGGTGTCGCGCGGGGACAGCAGCGTCGCGAGGGTGGCGACGACGACGATGAGGACGGCGGAGGCGAGCCCGAGCCAGGCGATGAGGGCGGGCGTGCCGCGGGCCATGGTGCCGTCGAACCAGTAGCGGAGCCGGTCCCGGCGTCTGGCGAGCCGTCTCCGGCGCGGCGAGGTGGACGTTCCCCGGCGCATCAGTGCCCTCCCCGTGCGAACCCGGCGTGCGCGAACCGGGGCAAGACAATCATGGATCGCGGAGCCGGGGCGCGGATCGTCAGGGATCGTCCGGGTTGGGCGTGGCGCCGCCGTGGGTCAAGCACGGGTCAAGCAACGGTCGTCGCCGCAGAGATTGTCGGCGGGTGCCAGGGGACCTGCCGACGGGTGCGATTCCCCTGCCGCCACGGGCCTGACGGTCTCACCCGCACCGCGAGGGTTTCCCGGCACCGGGCGTTTCCCGCAGTCACTCGCGGGAAGTCTGCCATTGTCAAGGGAACGGAGGCGATCAGGCATGAAGGTCGTGATCGAAATGACCCTGCCCCGGGACGCGGGCAGTGCGCCGCTCGCCCGGCACACGCTCGATGCCTCCCTGCGCGGCCTCGGCGTGGATTCCGACGTGCGCGCCGACATCGCGCTCGCGCTCGGTGAGGCGTGCGCCAATGTGATCCAGCACGCGCGCTCCAGCGACGAGTACGAGGTGCGGGCCCTGCTCGACGACCTGCGCTGTGTGATCGACGTCATCGACGGCGGCGGCCCGGACGCCGGCCAGGTCGACTGGGAGGCCACGCACGCCTCGCTGTACGCCGAGAGCGGGCGCGGGTTGCAACTTATGCGGGCATTCACCGAAGACGTGAACATTCTCGAACGAATACACCGAGATGGGTCGGTCGTCCATTTCGAGAAGTCATTGGCGCGCTGAATTCGCGCGTTAGTCGGTTATCCTCGGGGGCAGGACGGGTCACGTCAGAGCCCCCGGGGGAAAACCGTGGAATTCAGTGCCGGACATCGCCGTTACGGCGACCGTGTGATCGTTTCGCTGGACGGCGATCTCGACGTCAACACCAGCGAGCGGCTGCGCGCGACGCTCCTCGACGTCATCGAGGAGGGAGCCGGACGCCTGCTGGTCGATCTCGACGGCGTCACCTTCCTCGACTCGACCGGGCTCGGCGTCTTCGTCGGCGTCGCGCACCGGCTGCGCGCGGCCAACGGCGAACTCGCGTTCGCCGGGGGCAACGACCGCGTCCGGGGCGTCTTCCACGTCACGCAGCTCTCGCGCATCTTCCCGATGCACGAGTCGGTCAACGCCGCGCTGGCCGTGGGCGAACCGCACTGACGCGAAAGCGGCCCCCGCCGGAGCGGGGGCCGCTTTCGCGCGCGGTCAGCCGGTGACGGGCAGGTCGCCCTTGACGGGCCGGGGCGCGGGCGCCTCGTGCAGCGGCTTGCCGGGCTTGGACGGCGTCGCGGCCGGACGCGCGGGCTTCCCGCACGTCGCCGACGACACCTTCAGCGCCTGCATCCCGCCGCCGGGCAGCGGCAGGTCGACGGCGAGCCCGGTCACGCGCAGCCGCCCGTCGGGCAGCCGCTCCTGCTTGTTGAGGACGAGGCCGCCCTTGCCGAGCCCCTCCACCTCGAACGGCACGGTCGTGTTCGGCGGCGGGCTCACCGCGAGGCGGCGGCCGAGCACCGACGCCTGCGCCAGGTGCGCCTCGCCGCGCCCGTCGCGGCACACGGCGGTGACGGCCTCGGCGAAGAGCCGCGCCGTGGGCACCTTGACGTCGGCCACCTTGGACGAGGCGCGGCCCGGCGCGGCCTTGACGTCGAGCACCCCGGCGTCGATCAGCTTGGTGTGGTTCGTCCGCAGCAGGCTGCGTTCGGCGGGCGTCCCGGTCGACCGGACGGCGGGCAGCGGCGGCACCGCGACCGGCCCGATCGCGGTCAGCCCGTACGCGGACCCCTCGCCGGACGGCTGGGCGTGCGCGGGGGCGGCGACGCCGGTGGCGAGCGCGGCGAGGGCACCGGCGCACAGCAGGCGGCGGGCGGTCGTCATCGAGGACATGGTTCGACTCCGTTTCAGGTGGTGCGGTGAGGTCCGGCGGGAGGGTGTCAGCCGGTGATGTGGACGAGAGTCCCGAGCGGGACCTTCGCCAGGGCGGCCAGCGCGTCGGCGGGCACGCGGACGCAGCCGTGCGAGACGGCGCGGCCGAAGGCGGAGGCGTCCGGCCAGCCGTGGAACGCCACGGTGCCGGGGCCGCCGCCGAAGGTGTCGAGCGTGGCCGAGTGCGCGCCGAGCGGGATGATCAGCGGGCTCGGCTGCGGCTTGCTGGGCTTGAGCTGCGCCATGACGAACGTGCGCCCGGCGGGCGTGGGGGTGGCGGCGGCGCCGACGGCGACCTTCCAGGTTCCGGCGGGCCGGCCCGACCGGCGGACCGTCAGCGTGCGGCGGGCGACGTCGACCTTGACCGTGTAGGGAGAGCGGGCGGTGCGCAGGCCGTCGGCGCGGCCGGTGATCCAGCCGGTGGCGCCGTTGGGGCGGCTCGGCAGCAGCACGCGCATCCAGTCGCCGGACGTCTCGACGACGGGCACCCAGGTAGGGCCGCCGAGCTGGCGGGCGGGAAGCGTCGCGATGACGGTTCCGCCGGGCTTGTCCAGGACGGGCTGGGGCTTGGACGGGTGCAGGACGGTGCCGTCCGCGTCGTCGCCGCTGTCCAGCGGGGCTCCGGGCACCTTGGTGAACGTCGTGGCGTCCGGCGTCTCGCCCGGCTCGGCCCGCGCGGGGCCCGGCGAGCCGGGGGAGGGCGCGGCGTCGGCGCCGGACTCGGCGCCGGACCCGCAGGCGGCGAGGAGCAGCGGCAGCAGCGCCGCGAGGGCGAGGCGTGCGCGCGGATGGTGGGTCACGGTTCTCCTCCGGGAGGCTTCATGCCCCTCCCGATAAGGACATCGGGAAAAACGTTTACGGTTCGCATCTCGCGGCAGGCTAGCGCCGCGTTCCCGGAGCGTGTCCCGTAGTCGGAGAAAGTCGGGGCACTTTTCTCGTCGCGCCCGGCCGCCATATTGGTTAATGCACGGAAATCATTGGCCTTAATGGGTATGTGGGGTTTAAAGGGCAAGTTGGAGCGTTCTATCCCAGATCGGACGAACGCCCCGGCCGGTGCGAGGGGTGGTGAACCCACAGTGAGGGATGGCCGCGTTCGGGCGTCCGGGCGCCGGAAGCCCGTCGCGAGCGGTACATTTGCCGCGCGGCAAGTACCAGCCGTGCGGCGGCTCGGGAACCGGCCTCGCGGAGGCAGGGGAGGAACCGTGGGCACGGGCTGGCGCGACGACGACCGGCCGGACGGCCGTCCGCGCTCAGGCGGGCAGCGAGACCGAGCCGCCCTCACCGGCGGTGCCGCCGCGGTGGGCGGCCTCGTGGAACTGCCCGAGACCCCACAGCAGCGCCTGCTGCGCCGTGGGCGGCATACCGGACAGGACGCGGGTCAGTTCCTCGCGCCGCCGCGACGTCAGCCGCTCCAGCAGCTCACGTCCCTCGCTCGTGAGCTGCACGGTGACCTCGCGCCGGTCGTCGCGGCCGACGTCGCGCAGCAGCAGGCCCGCGGCCTCCAGCCGGTCGCACAACCGGCTCGCCGACGAGACGAGCGCGCCCAGCTCGCCCGCCAGGGTGCTCACCCTGACCGGTCCGCGCTCCACGATGAACAGGGCCCGGAGCTGCGTCGCCGGAACCGGGACATCCGGGGCGTTGTGGACACGCGCGAAGACGTTGAGCAGGGTGTGCGCCACCTCGTCCAGAGCCGCCGCCGTCGCGGCGGCGTCCTGACCCGAGGCACCGACCATGCCCCCCACTGTTACATACTGCGTCGGCCCCGGCATCTCACCCCACCAAGCTCGCCCGGGAAAGCCCAGGCGGTAACCTCATCACCCAGGCGAGGACACCATGCAGTCTGCCCCTTTGCACGCTCTTGAGCATGCCCTCTGGAGCGTGGAGCCGCCGGGGCTGCTCTCCCGCGCCGCCGCGCTGATCTTCGAGCACACCGGCGTCCCGGCGGAGGTCTACCTGATCGACTACCGGCACACCCACCTGGTGCCCGTCGAACCCGACCTGCCGCTGATCCCGGTGGACAACACCCCCGAGGGCCACGCGTTCGCGGCACAGCAGATCGTCACGACCGACGACGGCGCCCTGGTGCTGCCGCTGACCGTCTACGGCGACCGCAGCGGCATCCTCATCCTGCGCACGACCGAACCGCAGGACGAGGACGCCCGGGAGGCGTACGCGGGTCTGGCGGGCGTGCTCGCGCGGGCGCTGCGCCTCGCCGACGCCCACACCGACCTGCCGCGCCGGCTGCGCCGCCGCGCCCGCCTCACCCTCGCCGCCGAGATGCAGTGGGAGCTGCTGCCCGGCAGCGCGTGCAGCACCGACGAGTTCCGGCTCGCCGGGCAGCTCGAACCCGCCTACGCGGTGTGGGGCGACAACTTCGACTGGTCGATCACGTCCAAGCGGCTCACGCTGACCGTCAGCAACGGCACCGGGACGGGCACCGACGCGGCGGCGCTGACCCACCTGGCGATCAGCGCGCTGCGCAACGCCCGCCGGTCCGGCGGCGACATCGTCGAACAGGCCGCCCTCGCCGACCAGACCCTGTACGCGGCGCACCGGGGCAGCCAGCACCTGGCGACGCTGCTGCTGGACTTCGAGCTGGGGACGGGCCGCGTCCGCGCCATCGACGCGGGCTCGCCCCGCGTCTACCGGCTGCGCGGCGGCGTCATCGACAGCGTCGACTTCGAGGCGCAGCTTCCGCTCGGCATGTTCGGCGACACGCACTACAGCGTGCAGGAGTTCACCGTCCGCTACGGGGACCGGCTGATCGTGGTGAGCGACGGCGTGCACACCGCCGAGTCGCGCGCGGGTGAGCTGTACGGCAAGTCGGCGCTCGTGCAGGCGATCCGCGACACCCGTTTGCAGCCGCCGTCGGAGGCCGTGCGCGGCTTCATCCGCCGCTTCCTGGAGTACCACGACGGCGCCGAGCCGCGCGACGACGCCGTGGTCGTCTGCCTGGACTGGCGCGGCGGCGCCCCCACCGAGTGACGGACGCGCGGACCCGCCGGGGACGGCGGGTCCGCGCCGAAGGTCAGCGGGGCAGCTTGACGACCGTCACGAAGAAGTTGTCGATCTGCTGCACGACGCGGATGAACTGGTCGAAGTCGACCGGCTTGGTCACGTACGCGTTGGCGTGCAGGTTGTAGCTGCGCAGAATGTCCTCGTCGGCCTCGGACGTGGTGAGGACGACGATCGGGATGCGGCGCAGCTCGGCGTCCGCCTTGACCTCCTCCAGCACCTGCCGCCCGTCCTTGCGGGGCAGGTTCAGGTCGAGCAGGATCAGGTCGGGGCGGGGGCTGCCCTCGTACTCGCCCTCGCGGCGCAGGAACGCCATCGCGTGCTCGCCGTCGTTGACGACGTGCAGGTTGTTGCGGAGCTTGTTGTGCTCGAACGCCTCGGTGGTGAGCAGCACGTCGCCCGGGTCGTCCTCGACCAGCAGGACCTCGATGGAGCGTCCGTCCGCGCCCGGGAAACCGTCAGTCATCGTCGTCGTTCTCCTTCTCCGCGGGCAGCGTCCAGCGGATGGTGGTGCCGGGGGAGTCGCCCCGGCCTTCGGTCTCCAGCCAGATGCGGCCGCCGTGGAACTCCACGATCTTCTTGCACAGCGCCAGCCCGATGCCGGTACCGGTGTACTCGTCCTTGGGATGCAACCGCTGGAAGATCAGGAAGATGCGGTCCGAGTACTTGGCGTCGACGCCGATCCCATTATCGGTGCAGGAGAACAGCCACGTGTCGCCCTCGCGCTCGGCGGTGATCTCCACGACCGGGGGCGCGTCGGGGCGGCGGAACTTGATCGCGTTGCCGATGAGGTTCTGGAAGAGCTGGCCGAGCTGGGTGCGGTCGCCCGGCAGCGTCGGCAGGTCACCGAGCCGCACGTCGGCGCCGGTCTCCTCGCGCAGCGTCGCCAGGTTGCCGACCGCCTGTTCCGCGACGGTGTTCAGGTCGATGGCCTCTTCGGGGCGGACCATCCGGCCGACGCGGGAGAAGCCGAGCAGGTCGTTGATGAGGGCCTGCATGCGCTTGGCGCCGTCGACGGCGAACTCGATGTACTGGCGGCCGCGGTCGTCGAGCTGGTCGCCGTAGCGGCGCTCGATCATCTGGCAGAAGCTCGCGACCTTGCGCAGGGGCTCCTGGAGGTCGTGGCTGGCGACGTAGGCGAACTGCTCCAGCTCGGCGTTGGAGCGGCGCAGCTCCTCGGTCTGGGAGTGGAGCTGCTGGCGGGCCTCGGCGGTGGCGAGCCACTCCTCGATGATGCGGTGCCGCATCGCGTCGATGATGGCGGCCAGCTCGGTGATCTCGTAGGGGCCCTTGACGTCGAGATCGTGGGTGAAGTCGCCCTGCGCGACCGCCTGGACGTTCCGGCTCAGCGACGACACGGGCGTCAGGACGGTCCGCCGGAGGAACACCGCGAGCGCGACGGCCGCCAGGACCACGATGATCAGCGCCCCGACGACCGACCACGTCGTGACGTTGCCGCGTTCGCGCAGATGCTCGGCGGTGCGGTGGTGGACGGAGGTGAGCCCGAGCTGCATCCCGGCGATCTCGGCGCGGATCTGGGCGAAGCCCGTCCGGCCCGCGCTCTCCAGCGCGGCGGGGATCTCCTGCCCGCCGGGCCCGGCGGCGATCGGCTCGGCGAACGTGCGGCGCCACTCGGCCGCCCCGGCGGCGATCGCGCGGAGGCGGGCCAGCGCCTCGTCCGCGCCCTCGACGCCGGTCAGCAGCCGCCGGATGCGCTCGGCGGCGGCGCGCTGGGTGGCGACGGCCTCGCGGTACTCGGCGAGGTCGGCGCGGTCGCCGCTGGCCGCGTAGGCGCGGATCGTGGTGTCCTGCCGGGCCAGCGCGCCGGTGTGCTGGAACTGCTCCAGCATGGCCGGGTCGACGCGGCCGATCAGCGTGCTGCGCGCGTCGCTGTTGCCGACGAGCGCGAACACGGCCTGGCTCATCGCCGCCAGCAGCAGGACGGCGAGCAGCAGCGCCCCGGCCCGGTAGAGCTGGACGAGGCTCAGCCGCGACAGGCCCGCGCGCTCCTGCGGGGCGCGGGGCGCGAGCAGCACCGGCGGGTTGCTCACCTCGGGTTCGGGCGCGGCGGAGGACTCCTCGGCGGGCGCCTCGCGCGTCCCGTCGGGTGGGGCTTGCGTCATCGGAGTGCACCTCGGCTCAGCAGCAGGACGGCCAGGTCGTCGGAGAGGACGTCGCCGTTGAGGCGCTCGGCCTCGGCGATCAGACCGTCGATGAGGGTATGCCCCCGGTCGCCGCGCGCGTGCGCCGCCTCGGCGAGGACGAGCAGCCCGGCCAGGTCGAGGCGTTCGGTCGGGTCGCCGGCGAAGCCTTCGATGAGGCCGTCGGTGTAGAACATCAGCGCCCAGTCGTCGCCGAGCGGGACGTCGGTGTACGGCCACTCGATGCCGGGCAGCAGGCCGAGCGCGGGCCCGAAGTCGTCGTCCTGGAGGGCGCGGACGCCGTCGCGGTCGAACAGGACGGGCTGCGGGTGCCCGGCGCGCCAGACGCGCAGGGTGCGGCGGTCGGGGGAGAGCGCCCACATGCACAGCGTCGTGAAGATCTCCTCGCTCCACCGCTCGTGGCACAGCACGGTGTCGAGGGTCTGGAGCAGCGGCGCCCCGGTGTGGCCCGCCAGGACGAGCGTGCGCCACGCCATGCGCAGCCGGACGCCGAGGGAGGCTTCGTCGGCGCCGTGGCCGGTGACGTCGGCGATGACGCCGTGGATGGTGCCGTCGCCGACCTGGACGGTGTCGTAGAAGTCGCCGCCGAGCAGGGCGCGGTCGCGGCCGGGCCGGTAGCGCGAGTGGTGGCCGAGGGTGGCGTCGTTGAGGATCGGGACGGGCAGCAGGCCGCGTTCCAGCCGGGCGTTCTCCTGGCCGAGCACGCGCGCCTCGACGAGCTGGCGTTCGGACTCGTCGGCGCGGCGGCGCTCGATGGCGTAGCGGATGGCGCGGCTGAGCAGGGGGCCGTCGACGTCCTGCTTGACGAGGTAGTCCTGCGCGCCCGCGCCGACGGCGGCGACGCCGACGTGGGCGTCGGCGAGCCCGGTGAGGACGAGGACGGCGGTGTCGGGGGCCGCCTTCAGGACCTGGCGCAGCACGTCGAGGCCGGTCGCGTCGGGCAGCGAGAGGTCGACGATCACGCACTGGATGTCGCGCGTGAGGGCGGCCAGGGCCTCCTTGAGCGTGCCCGCGACGATGATCTCGACGTCGGGCTCGGTCTCGGTGAGGAGGTCTTCGAAGAGGAAGGCGTCGCCGGGGTCGTCCTCGATCAGGAGCAGCCGAAGCCGGGCGGTCGCCTCCAGGAGACCGCCGCCATGGCCCGTCATCGCGGTCATGATCGACCCGCGCTCAGGCGCCCGCGGATCGGGGCGTCGCGCTGCGAGAGCTTGTCATGAGGCAAAGAGTATTCCAGAACGCTTGATTACGGGGGGTCACTTCGGGAAGGAAGCGGTGGAGACCCGGGGGGTGAGGTCCGTCATGGCGCCCAGTGTGCCACCGGCACGTCGTACTACCGCTCATACGTCGGGATACTGGCAGATCATCAACATCCGGGGTGATCTCGACTGCGCCCGCGCCGACCTGCTGCGCGCCGCGGTGGACGCGGTGATCGAGGCGGCGTCGCCGCCGGTCGCCGACGGTGGCGGGCCGCGGCTCGAACTCCATCTGGCCGAGGTGCCGTTCTGCGACTCCTACGGGCTTTCCGCCTTGGTCTACGTGGCCAAGCGGATTCGCGCCGTCGGGGGTGAACTGCGGGTCGCGGGCACGTCCCGGCAGGTGCGTTCCCTCATCCTCCGGTGCGGCCTGGAATGCCTCCTTCCGCTGCGTCAGTGAGCGGCCGGGATCTCCAGGGAACTTTCAGGTTCACCGGCCGCGCAATGGCACTACGCGCTCT
Organism: Actinomadura flavalba DSM 45200; assembly: GCF_000374305.1. GTDB lineage: Bacteria > Actinomycetota > Actinomycetes > Streptosporangiales > Streptosporangiaceae > Spirillospora > Spirillospora flavalba. The sequence goes on from NZ_KB894093.1 coordinate 1,705,715, forward strand.
TTGCCGGAGCACGGGCGGCTTTCTGCTCGGCGCGGCGCCGGACGGCGGCGTCGCGCGCCGACACCAGGCTTTCCCGCACTTTCGCCGCGCCCCGGGCGGCGGTGGTGCGATCGACCTTGCGGTCGGCGTAGACGGCGAGGACCTCGGCGACGGGCGGCGGCGTGAACTCCTCGCGCGCGACCGGCACGACGGGCAGCGGAAGAAGCGGCACGCTCGGCGTGCCGGGGGCGGGAACGAGCGTGAGATGGGCGCGGCAGTTAGGGCACTCCGCGCCCGCATGAGTTTCTCTGCTCATACCCCCGATGATTACCCGTGGGTCTGACATTTCATCCGGTGGGCGTTTCCCGGGAGCACGGACGGATACGCGGCCGGTTCGTGATCGGCGGGAAAAGGCCCGTCACAGCGCCAGGGTCAGCCAGCGCAGCAGCCGCGCGCGGCGGGGCCGGGCGCGGTGGCGGCAGCGGGCGGCGCCGTGGCGCAGGTCGCGGCCGAGCGCGCCGGGCGCGGACGCCGCGAGGCGCGTGTAGACGCCGGTCAGGCGCGGGTCGGCGGCGCCGCCGACGTCCTCGGCGAGGACGGCGCGGGCCCGCGCAGCCGGGCGGTGCCGGGCGGTGGCGAACGCGCAGCCGTCCAGGGCGACGGCGGCCGACAGCCCGAGGAAGCGGCAGTGCGTCAGGTCGAGCCCGGTGAGCGTGACGTGCGGCGCGGACACGTCGCGCAGGGACAGCACGGCGGCGGCCTCGCCGCAGACGGTGAGCGGCGCGCCGAACGCCGCGCCCTCCAGGTCGAGCGCGCCGTCGCGGAGCCGGAACCCGCCCGCGCCGCGCACGGCGGCCTCCCGGGCGGTGACGACCGGCGCGGTGGCCCGGACGTGCAGGTCGCCGAGCGCGGTGAGACCGGTCAGGACGAGCGAGCCGCGCGCGGTCAGCGGCCCGAGCCGCAGCCCCTGCCGGAACCGGGCGCGGTCGAGGCGGGCGTGCCGCCCGGCCTCGACGTGCCGGAACGAGACGGGACCGGCGAACCGGGCGGCGCGCAGCGTCACGTCGCGGCCGAAGCGGGCGGCGTCGAAGGCGGCGGCGCCGGTGACGTCGGCGGAGTCGAAGACGGCGTCGGCGTGCCAGCGGGTGTCGCCGAACAGGACGTCACCGGCGAACACGGTCTCGGTGAACGCGGCGTGCCGGTGGAAGTGCGCCCCGTGGAAGGAGGCGTTCCCGGCGAACCGGGCGCGGTGGAACGAGACGTGGCCGAGGAAGGACGCGCCGTAGAACGACGCGGCGCCGGTGAACCGGGCCCCGTCGAAGGACGCGTCGCCCTCGAAGCGGACGCCGCGCAGCGCCGCGCCGGGCGGCAGGACGGCGCCGTCGAACCGGGCGCGGCCGACGCGCGGCGTTCCGGCGGCGTCGGTGAGGGCGTCCAGCAGGGCGGCCAGCGCGGCGTCGGGCACGGTGAGGCCGCGCAGGTCGAGGTCGTCGCCGGGGCGCAGCCCGGCGGGCGGGTCGAGCAGGCACGCGGCGGGGCGCCCGGTGCAGCCGGGGACGGCGCAGCGGTGCCGGATGGAGCCCGGTAAGACGGTCACGCTGCCCGTTCTACCCGTCCCGGGGGGACGGGCTTACCTGTCCGTGCGGTCAGGTCCGTGGACCGAACGAAATTCTGTGCGAGCCGTACGCGGGGAGCCCGCGTGATCTGGGGAACCGTGGGCATCATCGGTGTATCTGACTTATGACCGAAACAACCGTGTTCGCCTGTTGTTCACCTGTGGACGGGACGATTGGGGCATGACCGTAAATCCAGGACATTTCGCGCGGGACGCGGACGCGCTCCCCGAGGACCGCTTCCTCGACCGTGAAGAGAGCTGGCTGCGCTTCAACCAGCGCGTCCTGGAGCTCGCCGAGGACCCCGGCCTCCCGCTCCTCGAACGCGTCCGCTTCCTGTCGATCTTCGCGACGAACCTGGACGAGTTCTTCATGGTCCGCGTCGCCGGGCTCACCCGCCGCATGGCCACCGGCCTCGCCGTCCGCTCCGCCAGCGGACGCCAGCCCCGCGAGGTCCTGACCCGCACCGCCGCCGTCGCGCACCGGCTCATGCTGCGGCAGGCCGCCTGCTTCGCCGGGGACGTCTGGCCCGCGCTGCGCGCCGAGGGCATCGACATGCTGCGCTGGGACGACCTCGCCGAGACCGAGCGCGAACACCTGCGGCGGCTGTTCCGCGACCGCATCTACCCCGTCCTGACACCGCTCGTCGTGGACTCCGCGCACCCCTTCCCCTACATCTCGGGGCTGTCGCTCAACCTCGCCGTCATCGTCCGCGACCCCGAGACCGACGCGACCATGTTCGCCCGCGTCAAGGTGCCGCCCGTCCTGCCCCGCTTCATCGAGGCGTCGCCCGACCGGTACGTCCCCCTGGAGGACGTCATCGCCGCGCACCTCGACCAGCTCTTCACCGGCATGGAGGTGGTCGAGCGGCACGCGTTCCGCGTCACCCGCAACCAGGACCTGGAGATCGACGAGGACATCAGCGAGAGCCTGCTCCAGGCGCTGGAACGCGAACTGCTGCTGCGCCGGTTCGGGCCCGTCGTCCGGCTGGAGGTCGAGGAGTCGATCTCGCCGGACGTCCTGGAACTGCTCACCGACGAACTCGCCGTGGACGAGAGCCAGATCTACCGCGTCCCCGGCCCGCTCGACCTGGCCGGGCTCGGCGCCATCGCCGACCTGGACCGGCCCGACCTGAAGTACCCGCCGTTCGTCCCGTCCAAGGACTCCATCCCCGCCGACGCGGGCATCTTCGGCGTCATCCGCGAGCGGGACGTGCTCGTCCACCACCCCTACGACTCGTTCGCCACGACCGTGCAGCGGCTCATCGAGGACGCCGCCGAGGACCCGCGCGTCCTGGCGATCAAGCAGACGCTGTACCGCACCAGCGGCGACTCCCCGATCGTGGACGCGCTCATCGAGGCCGCCGAGGCGGGCAAGCAGGTCGTGGTCGTCGTGGAACTGAAGGCCCGGTTCGACGAGCGCGCCAACATCGCCTGGGCGCGCAAGCTGGAGAAGGCCGGCTGCCACGTCGTGTACGGGTTCGTCGGGCTCAAGACGCACTGCAAGCTGGCGCTCGTCGTCCGCCAGGAGTCGGACGGGACGCTGCGCCGCTACTGCCACATCGGCACCGGCAACTACCACCCCAAGACGGCCCGGCTCTACGAGGACCTGGGGCTGCTGACGGCTTCCTCGGAGGTCGGCGAGGACGTCAGCGCGCTGTTCAACCACCTCACCGGCTACTCGCGGCAGACGTCGTACAACCGGCTGCTGGTGGCGCCGCAGAGCGTCCGGTCCGGGCTGGTGTCGCGGATCGAGCGGGAGATCGCGCACCACGAGGCGGGACGTCCGGCGCGCATCCGGGTCAAGTGCAACTCGCTGGTGGACGAGGTCGTCATCGACACCCTCTACCGGGCGTCGCGGGCCGGAGTGCCGGTGGACGTCTGGGTGCGCGGTATATGCGCACTGCGTCCCGGTGTGCCGGGGCTGTCGGAGACGATCCGGGTCCGGAGCATCCTCGGCCGCTTCCTGGAGCACTCCCGTATCTTCGCCTTCGACAACGACGGCGAGGCCGAGGTGTGGATCGGCAGCGCCGACCTCATGCACCGCAACCTGGACCGCCGGGTGGAGGCCCTCGTGACCGTGACCGACCGGGTGCAGCGCGACGAGCTGCTCCGCGTCCTCGACCTGGCCATGGACCCCGGCACCGCGTCGTGGCGGCTCGACGCCGAGGGCACCTGGACCCGCGAGGGCTCGGCCACCGAACTGCTCGACCTCCAGACCAGCCTGGTGCGCAGCCGCCGCTGGAAGACCGTCGATGGCTGACCCGATCCGCGCGGCGGGCGCGGTGCTGTGGCGGGACGGCCCGTCCGGCGTGCAGGTCGCCGTGGCGCACCGGCCGCACTACGACGACTGGTCGTTCCCCAAGGGCAAGCTCGACCCGGGCGAGCACATCCTGGAGACGGTCGTCCGCGAGGTGATCGAGGAGACCGGCGTCGTGCCGCGCCTCGGCCGCCGCCTCCCGACGATCACCTACGAGGTCGGCGGGCGGGCCAAGACCGTCGACTACTGGGCCGCGACGCCGGTCGCGGCCCCGGAGTTCACCCCGAACGACGAGGTGGACGCGCTGGAGTGGCTGGACGTGGAGGCCGCCGCCGACCGGCTCAGCTACGCGCACGACGCCGGGCTGCTGCGCGCGTTCGCGGCGGCCCCGGCGCGGACGTGGCCGCTGGTCGTCCTGCGGCACGCGTCGGCCGGGGACAAGCACGCCTGGACCGAACCGGACGAACTGCGCCCGCTGGACGCGCGGGGCCGCACGGACGCGGCCCTGGTGTCGGGGCTGCTCGCCGCGTTCGGCCGGTTCCAGGTGGTGTCGTCCGCGACGGCGCGGTGCCTGGAGACCGTCCTGCCCTACGTCCGCCGCACGCGGGCGCCGCTGCGCACCGACGCCGAGCTGACGGTCGGAGAACCGCACACCGGCGGCCTGGTCGACGGCCTGCTCGCCGCCGCCGCCCCGGCCGTCCTGTGCACGCACGGCGAGACCGTCGGGCACCTGGTCACCGCCCTGTGCGCGACGCTGAAGGCCGACCCGCCGGACGATCCGTGCCTGCCCAAGGCGGGCTTCTGGGTGGCGCACATCGGTGACGGCGCGCTGGTCGCGCTGGAGCGGCACACCGCCGACGTCTAGAGGTCCGGCGGGCCGATCGCCTGCCAGTGCTCGGTGAAGTCGGCCACGGCGCGGTCGGACTCCGCGCGCTCCAGCCCGTACAGGAGGCCGAGCGTGAAGCCCTCGGCGGCGTGCCGGGGGCGGGTGGCGCGCAGGCGTTCCATGGCGACGATGGCGTCCTGGTGGTCCCCGAGGACCGTTTGCAGGCGCTTCGCTCGCTTGGACGTCTTCTTGGCCGGTTTGCCGAGGACCGGGACGGCGACGTCGGCGGCGTACCGGGCGCGTTTGGCGGCCTTGCGGGTCGCGTGGCGGGCCTCGTCGCGGTCGGTCGCCGCCGCGATCGACGCCTCGCGCTTCTCCATCCGGCGCCACGCCTTCCCGACGTGCCGGGGGAGTTCCCCAGCGGCGGCGCGGCCCGCGCCCTTGCCGCGGAGCGGCGGATCGGTGTGCAGGGCGTCGAGCGCGTCGAGCAGCGCGTGGTAGCGGGCGCTGGTCAGGGTCCGGTTCAGCGCGCGGTAGGCGGTCTTCTCCTCGCGCGGCAGGGTGCTGGAGACGAGCGACGGCACCGGTTCGTCGAGCGTTTCCAGGCGGTCGGTGAACCGCATGCGCAGGACCTCCAGGTCGCGGACCTCGCCCAGCGCCCCGGCGAGCCACTTCAGCTCGTCCTTGAGCGGGCCGGTGCGCTCGGCGTCGAGCAGCGGGGCGTAGCTCTGGAAGGCGCTGCGCAGGCGGCGGGTCGCGACGCGCATCTTGTGGACGGCGTCGTCCCCGGCCTGGCGGGCCCTCGTGTCCCAGAAGTAGATCGCGTCGACCTGCGTGGCGAGGTAGGCCAGGACGGCGTCACCGGCGGTACCCGTCGTCGCGCGGGCCTGCGCGCGGGCGCGGGCGGCCTCCGGCACCGGGACGCGGTCGTTCAGGACGCGGGCCAGCTTCGACGGCGACGTCCCCGGCACCGCGCCCGCCCGGCGCACCTTCTTCGCGGCGGCCTTCAGCAGGGCGCGGTCGCCGCCGGACAGCTCGACCTCGATCTCCCGCCACGTGTCCGACGGCTCGGCGGTGGGGGCGCCGTCGGCGAGGTCGACGCCGGTGCCGGTGCCGAGCAGGACGCGGCCCGTCACCAGGTCGTCGGCGACCTCCGCGAGCGGGCCGTCCGCGCCGTGCAGCAGCGTCGCGGTGCGCTCGGTGTCCAGCGCGGCGACGGGCAGCAGCCGTCCGCCGCGCGTCCAGGCCGAGACGAGCCGCGCCAGCCTGCCGGGGACCGTCTTGGACCGGCCGAGCGGGACGCGCGTCTCGGTCCGGCCGCCCTCCGCCGGGATCTTCAGGTGCCAGCCCGCGTCGGCGCCGCCCCGGCGGCGGCGCAGCGTGATGCCGTGCGCGGCGAGGCGCAGGTCGGCGGTGTCGAAGTAGACGGCGCGCAGCGAGCGCGCCGGGAGGACCTCCACGTCGGTGACGCCCGGCAGGCCGGACAGGTCGGGGAGGGTGAAGTCGGGTGCCGCGTCGTACTTGTCCTCGATCTCCAGATGCCGATCTGCCACGCTGCGTCCCTTTCGCCGGTCCTGACCTGAGCAGTACCACGCGGAGGTGAACGCGAACCCGTTTCTGTGATGCCGTTCACGCGGGCTTGACCGGGCGTCCCCGCCGGACCTTAATGACTCCATGTCCAATACGTTGCGTTCCCGGACCGTCCGCGGCGACGGCGTCGACCTGGCCGTCTTCGAGCGCGGTGCCGGACCCGTCGTGCTCCTCCTGCACGGCTACCCCGACACCCACGCGGTCTGGGACGACGTCGCCGAACTGCTCGCCACCGGCCACCGCGTCATCACCTACGACGTGCGCGGCGCCGGGGAGTCGTCCCGTCCGCGCGGCCGGGACGCCTACCGGTTCGAGCACCTCATGGCCGACCTGCGCGCCGTGCTCGACGCCGTCGCGCCCGGCGAACGCGTCCACCTCGCCGGGCACGACTGGGGCTCCATCCAGGGATGGGAGGCCGTCTGCACGATGCCGGAGCGGTTCCTGTCCTACACGTCGATCTCCGGGCCGTCGCTCGACCACGTCGGGCGCTGGATGCGCGGGCTGCACCCCGGCGCGTCGCTGCGGCAGGGCCTGCACTCCTGGTACATCGCGTTCTTCCAGTCGCCGCTGCTGCCCGAGCTGAGCTGGCGCAGCGGGACCGGCGGCAAACTGCTCGCCCGGCTCGAAGGCGACGTCCACTTCGGCGGGACGCTCCCCGCCGACGGCGCGGCCGGCGTCGCGCTGTACCGCGCCAACGTCCCCGACCGGCTGCTGCGGCCCCGCGACCGGCGCACCGACGTGCCCGTGCAGCTCGTCGTCCCCGAGGACGACGCGTTCGTCACGCCCGCGCTCGCCGAGGCCGCGCGGCCGTTCGTCCGGGACCTGTGGATTCGCCGGGTCAAGGGACGGCACTGGATTCCGGCCGCCAAGCCCGAGCTGATCGCGCGGCTGGTGCGGGAGCACGTCGCGCAGACGTCCGGGGCGCCCGCGCGGGGGCTGGTGCGCGGGCAGGTCGCGGACAAGCCGGAGTTCGCGGGGCATCTCGTCGTCGTCACCGGAGCCGGGAGCGGCATCGGACGCTCCACCGCGCTCGCGTTCGCCGAACTGGGCGCCGAGGTCGTCGCCGCCGACATCGACGCCGCCGCCGCGGCCCGCACCGCCGACCTCGCGTCCGCGCTCGGGCCGCAGGCCACCGCGTACACCGTGGACGTGTCGGACGCCGACGCCATGGAGAAGTTCGCCGCGTCGCTGGACGTGCCGGACATCGTCGTCAACAACGCGGGCATCGGCATGGCCGGGGCGTTCCTCGACCACACGCCGGCCGACTGGGACCGGCTGCTCGGCGTGAACCTGTGGGGCGTCATCCACGGCTCGCGCCTCTTCGGCGCCCGCATGGTCGCGCGCGGCGAGGGCGGCCACATCGTCAACACCGCCTCGATGGCGGCGTACACGCCGTCGCGGGCGCTGCCCGCCTACAGCACCAGCAAGGCGGCCGTCCTCATGCTCACCGAGTGCCTGCGCGCGGAGCTCGCCGCCGAGGGCATCGGCGTGTCCGCGATCTGCCCCGGCTTCATCGACACCGCCATCACCCGCACGACCGCGTTCGTCGGCCTCTCCCCGGACGCGCAGTCGCGGCAGCGCCGCCGCGCCGTCCGCGCCTACGCGCGGCGCGGCTACGGGCCGGACCGGGTGGCCGAGCGGATCGTCGCGGCGGTCCGCTCGAACACGCCGGTCGTCCCGGTCGCGGCCGAGGCGCACGTGGCGCGGTTCGCCTCGCGCGTCTCGCCGGGGCTGCTTCGGGCGGCGGCGCGGCTGCGGGTCTGAGGGTCAGCCCAGGTCGGGGAAGCGGGCGATCCAGCGGCGCTGCCAGGGGGTCTCGACGGCGCGCGGGTGGTGGTGCGCGCGGACCCAGGTGATCGCGTCGGCGGGCGAGAGCCCGTCCAGCACGGCCAGGCACGCGAGCGCGGTCCCGGTCCGGCCGACGCCGCCACCGCACGCCACCTCGACCCGTTCGCCGTCACCGGCCCTGCGGTGCAGCTCCCGCAGGACGGTGGCGGCGTGCACGTGGTCACGCGGCAGCAGAAAGTCGGGCCACTCCACCCACGTCGCGGCCCAGCCGATGCCCGCACCGTGCGCCCGCCGAAACCGCGGCGTCCCCAAATAGACCCCGAACTCGGGCTCCACCCCACCCGGAAGCGGCTTCCGCAACCCCCGCCCCCGAACGAAAGCCCCCTCGGGCAACTCAATCGCACCACTGAGACGCTCCATGATCACCATTATGCGCCCCCGCCCCAAATGCGGGGAACCGTGGAAAAACCGTAGCCCGGGGCGGCTTGCTGCGGTGGATCGTCCGCCCCCGCCGCCTGGTCCGCGCCGAGGGGCGGAACGGGGCCGGTTAGGCGAGGGGGTACTTCATGCCCTGGTGGGTTGGGCGGAAGCCTATTTTTTGGTAGAAGCGGATGGACTGGGGGCGTTGGCGGTCGGTGGTGAGCTGGACGACGCGGCAGCCTCGGGTGCGGGCCTGGTCGATGGCCCAGGTGATCATGAGCTGGCCGACGCCGTTGCCGCGTTGCTCGGCGGCGACGCGGACGCCCTCGATCTGGGCGCGCTCGCCGCCGGTGTAGGTGAGGGACGGGATGTAGGTCAGTTGCAGCGTTCCCGCGATGGCGCCGTCGATCTCCGCGATGATGATCGCGTTGTTCGGGTCCTTGTCGATCGCGTCGAACGCGGTGAAGTACGCCTCGGGGATGACGTCGCCCGTGGCCTCGCGGGTCGCGCCGAGGGGGTCGTCGGCGAGGAGGCGGACGACCGCGGGCAGGTCGGCGCGGGCGGCCTCGCGGAACGTCACTTCTGCATCACGGTGCACGTCAGCCAGGCTATCCGTCCGGAATACCCGGTGGGTCACCGCGACTTGTAGTACTACGCGATGTAGTACTACGTTGGGTGGAAGACAATCCACCCCGTCCGCCCGGCGACCCACGCCGCAGGGAGACTTCAATGCCGAAGCCCAGCACCGAGGAACACTGGAGCGACCACGCCATCTGCCGTGGCGCCGACCCCGACCTCTTCTTCCCGATCGGCTACGCGGCGTCCCTGCTCCAGGAGCAGGAGCGCGCCGCCAAGCAGATCTGCGGGAACTGCCCGGTCATCGCCGACTGCCTGACCTGGGCCCTCAAGGTCGGCGAGCCCGACGGCGTCTGGGGCGGCACCAACCCGGAGGAACGCCGCATGCTGCGCCGCACCGCCGAGGCCCCGGCCCGCCGCAGGCTACCGGTCATCACCGTCCGGGGTGACCTGTCCGCCGAAGCCGCCTGAAACTCGTCCCGGAGTGACCACGATCCGCCCCGGGTTCGGTGCAACAGGGCACATAGCGCTGCGGCTCCCGTAGGCAGAATGGGACCGGCGTCCCAACTCCGGAACGGGAGCGGCATGAGCGGTCCTGTGCCCTTGATGCTGACCGAGCAGGTCTTCGACCGGCTCGCCCGGGGCGTCCCCGACCCCGACGTCGCCGCCTTCGTGCGCCGCGGTGCCCACAGCGTGACGCGGCTGCTCCTGCGCACCGTCGCCGAAGACCCCGCCGCCGCCTCCGCGTTCGCCGACCTGGCGGCGCTGGAGCGACGGGCGCCGCACGCGGTCGCCCGCGTCCTGCGGCATCCCGCCGTCGGAGCGTGGGCGCGCGTCGCCTGCGGCCTGACGACGGCCGGGGACGCCGCCGCACCCGCGCGGATGCGCGCCGTCGCCGCGTCCGCCGCCGCGCGCGCCGGGATCGCGCACCGCGCCGTGCTCCCCGCCGACGACGGCCTGGTGATGCTGCCGTCGCTGGGCGCGGCGCGCACCGACGAGACCGCGGGCACCGTTGTCGTCGCCGACGGGCGCCTGTCCGTCGACGGCCGTCCCGTGCCGCACGACACCGGCTGCGAGACGCCGCACTGGCAGGGCCTGCGCGTCCTGCGCGCGCGAGGCCCGCACGGCGCGCTGCGCCTCACCCTGGACGACCTCGACCCGTTCCGATTCCCCAGCCACGCCGCCGGACGCCTGGACGCCGTCGAGACGGCCCGCTGGGCGGCGATCCTGCGCGGCGCGTGGACGCTGCTCGGCCGCGACCACCCGGCCGCCGCCGCCGAGGTCCGCGCCCTGGCGTCCACCCTCACCCCGATCGACGGCTACCGGGGCGGGACGTCCCGCGCCGCCTTCGGCTGCGTCGCCACGACGCCGCCGCGCGACCCGGTCACCTTCGCCGAGACGCTGGTGCACGAGGCGCAGCACGCCAAGCTGACCGTCCTGCTCGACCTGGTCGACCTCGCCCGCGACGAGGGCGTCCGCCGCTACCCGGCCGCCTGGCGCGCCGACCCCCGGCCGCTCGGCGGCCTGCTGCACGGCGCGTACGCCCATGTCGGCGTCGCCGCGTTCTGGCGCCGCCGGCACGCCGCCGGGGGCGGCGAGGAGGCGCACGCCCGCGCGCTGCGCTGGTGGTCGGCCGCGGGGACCGCCCTCGCCACCGTCGAGGACAGCGGCGCGCTCACCCCGCTCGGGCACCGCTTCGCCGCCGGGCTGCGCGCCGCCCTCGCCGAGCTGTCCCCGCACCGCGCGACGGCCGCGCCGGGACGGTACGCCTAAAGCGGCATCGGGTCGAAGTCGTACTCGATGCGCCGTCCGGCGTCGAGCAGCGGCGCCCAGGGGCTGTCGTCACCGAGCCGCTCGACGAGCCAGGCCACCGCCCACTCGCGCAGGACGGCCCCCTCCTCGGCGTCGGCGCCGCCCAGCGCGATGAGATCGAGCGCGAGGTTGGCCATCGTGACGAACGTCATCGGGTTCTCCTCGCCGAGGAGCGCCAGCACGCGCCGGTGGGTCGCGCGGCCGAGGTCGGCGGCCTCGCGGAACCGGCCGAGCGCCGCCAGGTCGCCCGCGAGGCACTGCGCGGCGATCAGCGTGAACTGGTGGTCCTCGCCCAGCGACGCGGTGAGCGCCGCGTGAGCCTCCCGGTCGAGCGCGTGGGCCGCGGCCGCGTCGCCGGAGAGCCGGTGCAGCAGGGCCAGGTTGCTCGCGGTCATGTGCGTATAGGGGTGGTCGGCGGAGTACATGCGCGCGTACGCGTCCAGCGCGGAGTGCGTCAGCCGGGTGGCCTGGGGCAGGTCGCCCGCGACCCGCGCGGTGTTGGCGAGCAGCAGCGACGCCGCCACCGTGTCGGGGTGCACGTCGCCGTGGCGGCGCCGCATGCGGTCGAGGACGTCGGCCGCGAACTCGACCGACTCGGGCGAGCCGCCCTCGGCCAGCCGCATCGCGATGGCGAGGTCCTTCGTGCAGCGGAGCGTGAACGCGTGGTCGGGCCCGAACGCGGCCTCCTGCGCGGCGAGGAGTTCCTCGCCCATGAACTGCGCCAGCTCGAAGTCGCCGCCGAGCCGGATCGCGCGGATCTGGTTGGCGCGGACGATGCTCAGCAGCGCGTTGCTCGCGCCCTCGCGCTCGGCCAGGGTGGCGTGGATGTCGGTCAGCAGCTCGACGGCCTCGGCGTAGTGGCTGCTGAGCACCAGGCCGACGGCGTAGTTGGTGCGGGCGGTCAGGGTGAGGTAGCCGGTCGCGCCGAACGCCTTGACGTGGCCGTCCACCGAGGACCGCGACAGGTTCAGCGCGTCGGTGAACCGGCCGGCCGACCGGAGGTCGATGATGTAGTTGTTCGTGAGCCGCAGGACCTCGGTGTGGTCGTCGGGCACCCCGCGCTCGCGCGCCGTCTCTAGCGCCGCCTCGTCGGTCGCGAAGGCGTCGGCGAACCGGCTCGCCCGGCGCTGCGCGGACCCGAGGTGACGCCGCATCGCCAGTACGTCGGTCATGTCCGACTCGGGGTCGGCGGTCCACGCAGTGGCGCACCGTTCGGCCAGGCGCAGCGCCGCACCGATGTTGCCGGACTGGTAGAGGAAGCGGACGACGCTGCGCAGCAGGAACCGGACGCGCCCGTCGCCGCTGTCCACCGCGCCGGACGGTTCCACGTGCGCGGCCAGCCGCAGGTAGGCGGGCCAGGTGGTGGCGTCGTCGGGGTCGCGCGGATCGGCGGCGGCGAGCAGCAGGTGGGCGGCGTTCCGCAGCCGCTCGCTCTCCTGCGGCGACACGTTCTCGCGCAGCCAGCGCTGGAGGACGCGGTGCAGCTCGAACGTCCGGCGCCGTGGGTCGACCTTGAGCAGCGAGAACCGGCCGAGTTCGCGGACGGCGCGGTGGAACTTGATCGGATCGCTGAGGATCTCGCGCAGGCCCGGGTCGAGCGCGTCGGTGCCGCCGGTGAGGACGGCGCGCGGGATCGGCGCCGGTCCGAAGTGGGCGACGACCCGCAGCACCTCCAGCGCGGTCGGCTGCGCCCGCCGCAGCTCGGACATGGCGACGTCCCAGGAGGCGGAGACCGCCGCGGTGTCGGGGTGGCGGCCTTGGTCGAGCAGTTCGGAGGTGCGGCGTTCGAGCAGCGCGAGGTACTCGTCGAGGGGGAGCCCGCTGGCGTGGTGCAGGGCGCTCGCCTGGTCGAGCACGATCGGCAGGTGGCCGAGCGCCTCGGCGAGCTGGTCGGCCTCGTCGGGGTCGACGCCGGGGATGCGGCGGCCGAGGAAGTCGGCGCTCTCCTCCTTGGTGAACACGTCCACGCCGAGCGTGCGGACGTCCTCGCGCCATTCCAGGTTCTGCGAGGTGATGACGACCTGGCCGGGGCCGTCGGGCACCCACTCCAGGACCTTCAGCGGCTCGGTGGCGTTGTCGAAGACCAGCAGCCAGTTGGCGACCGGGACGCCGCTGGAGAGCGCCCGCAGCACCTCGCGCGCGGCGTCCTCGGCGGCGACGGCGCCGGCGGCGCCGAGGCCGAGTTCGGGCGCGAGCCGGGCGAGCGCGGCGGGGATGAGACCCTCCTGTTCGGCCGGAATCCACCAGACGAGGTCGAAGTCCTCGCGGTGGCGGTGCGCGTACTCGATGGCGACCTGGGTCTTGCCGACGCCGCCGAGGCCGCGCAGCGCGACCGGGCCGGACGCGGCGGCGGCGCCCGGCGCGGGCAGCAGCAGCGTGACCTGGGCGGCTCCGGAGCGCATGTCGTCGAGCAGGTCCTCGCGTCCGGTGAAGTTGCGGTTGCGGGAGGGGACGCCGCCCCAGATCCGCGCGCTGCCCGGTGCCCCGGCCGTCATAGGACGCTCCTCGGAAAATTCGGCGAACAATTCATTCTAAGCGCGGGCCCGGGGGACCGTCCGGCATTCTTCGGCGTCCTGGTGCATGATGGGGGGACGTGGAAGGAGCGGGATGTCGTCGACGTCTTCATCGGACATTCAGTGCGCACTGTCTGATCTGTCCGAAATATCTCTTTCGGCAATGCTCGCGTGGCCACGGTCGGCCACCGACGAGCCCCTGCGCCTCCTGCGCGACCGTCAGCACGGCATCCCCGACCCCCTTTTCAGCGGCTCGCCCGACTACGCGCCCGCCGCCGAGCACGCCCCACCGGCGGAAGCGACGCGATGACCGGCGCACCGCCCCCCGCGCCGTTCCCCGGGGAGCGTCCCTACCGCGCCGACGAGGGCCACCTGTTCTTCGGCCGGGAACGTGAGGCGGGCGACGTCGCCGCGCTGTGGCTCCGCTCGCCGCTCACCGTCGTGCACGGCCCCGCCGGGGCGGGCCTGTCGTCGCTGCTGGCGGCGGGCGTCCTGCCCCGGCTGCGCGGCGAGCGCGGCACCGTGGCGCACGTCGCGCCGCTCGTCATGCCCGCCGACCACCCGTCCGGCGCGCTCACCGGCCCCACGCCCGACGAGTACGCGCTGATCCGCGGCTGGGCGCCGCACCTGCGGGCCGAGGCCGCCGCCGAGACGTCGCTCGGCCGCGCCCTGGCCGGGCCGCCGCGCCCGCCCCGGCTGCTGCTCGCCGTCGACCAGGCCGAGAACGCCGTCCGCGCCCGGACGACCGGCGCGCTGCGGGAACTGCTCGGCGAGACGGCGCGGCGGCATCCGACGGCGCGGCTGCTGCTGGCCGTCCGCTCGGAGCACCTGGCCCCGCTGCTCGGCGCCCTGCCCGGAGCGCCGGCGACGTACCGGCTGCCCCCGCTGCGGCCCGGCCCGGCCGCGGCGGCCCTCGCGGCCGCCGTCGCCGCGACCGGCGTCCGGCGGATCGCGCCCGCCGCCGTCGCCGCGCTGGCCGGGCGGTTCGGCCGCCGCAACGACGCGCCGGTGCCCGGATCGCTCGTGCAGGACGTCGCGCACGGCCTGTGGGACGCCTGGCCGCCCGGCGAACCGGCGGCCGGGCCGGACACGTTCGCCGGTCCCGGGCCGGTGCGCTGGGCCGCCGCCGGGATCTGGCGGGCGGTGTGCCGGACGGCCGCCCTGCACGACCGCGAACCGGCCGACCTCGTCGCGGCGCTGGCCGCCGACCCCGGTCCCGAACGGCTCGGCGACGCCGTCGCGGCGACGCTGACCGACCGGCACCTGCTCGCGGACGGCGCCCTCGCCGGGCCCGCGCTCACCGCGCCGCTGCGCCTCCTCGCCCGGTCCGCCGACGAGCGGGAGCCCTACGTCCCGTCGGCGGCGGACTGGCTCGACGACGCCGCGCACGCCCGCGCCACCGGATCGCCCGACCTCGCCGCACATGCCGCGCTGCGCGCCCTGACCGCCGCCGACCGTCCCGTCGACCGGCTCACCGCCGAACTGCTGCTCGGCGACCTCGCGCGCGACGGCGGCCGGTACGCCGACGCCGAGGCCCGCTACCGGCAGGCGGCGCAGTCGGCCGAGACGCTCGGGCGCCGCGCCCTGGTCGGCGCGCTGCTCACCGCCGTCGGGCGGCTGCGGCTCGCCTCGGGCGACTCGCCCGGCGCCGCCCGCCTCCTGCACGCCGCCACCGACCGCACGCCCGGCGTCCGCGCGCCCCGCGAAGACCTCGAACGCCTCTTCGCCGCCGGGCGCGCGGTCCGCCGCGCCACCTGACCACCGCTCACGGTTCGCGGGCGAGCGCACCGGCTTCGTCGCGCGTCCAGCCGGGCGGGACGGTCGTCGCCGCGTCCGGCAGCGCGCCGGTGAGGTCGAGCCCGGCCATCAGGACGCCGGTCAGGTCGACGCCGTGCACGCGCGCTCCGGCCAGGCGGGCCTGGACGAGCGAGGCGCCGCCCAGGTCGGCGGCGCTCAGGTCGGCCCCGCGCAGATCGGCCGCGTCCAGCCGGGTGCCGCTCAGGTCGGCGCCGCGCAGCCGGGCGTCGCGCAGGTCGGCGGCGGTGAGCCGGGCGCCGGTGAGGACCGCGCCGTCCAGGTCGCAGCGGACGAGCCGCGCGTCGCCCAGGTCGGCGTCGGGGAACGCCGCGCCCGGCAGCGCCGCGTCGGTGAGGTCGGCGGTGGCGAGGACGCAGCGGGCGCCGCGCGCGCCGTCCAGCCGGGCCGCGCGCAGGACGGCGCGGGTGAGGTCGGCGTCGTCGAGGGCCGCGCCGTCCAGCCGCGCGTCCGTCAGGGACACGCCCCGTGCCGTGACGCCGGTGAGCCGCGTCCGGCGCAGCCGTGCCCCGTCCAGGCGGGCGTCGGCCAGCCGCGCCCCGTCCAGGCGGGCACGGCCGAGCCGCGCCTTCGGCAGGACCGCGCCGGTCAGGTCGGCCCCGCGCAGGTCGGCCCCGGCCAGGTGGGCGCCGTGCACTTCCAACCGAGGCAGTTGCGCGCCGCGCAGCACCAGCGGCGCGACGTCGAAGCCGGTCGTGCGGCGGCCGAGGACGCTCATCGCGGCCTGCACGGCGGGCGGGACGGAGGGCCCGGAGTGGCCGCGCACGAACGTCGTCAGCACCTCCATGACGTCGGGGTGGTCGGCGCGGGAGTCGCGCGCGATCCGGCCGAGCGCGTAGACCGAACCGACCCTGACCTGGTCGGACGCCTCGCCGAGCTGGTCCACCGCGCGCGCGAACCGCTCGGTGAGCTGCGCCGACTCGGCCTGCGCGAGCGTGGCCAGCGCCGTCTCGGCCTGGCGTTCGGCGGTCTCGGCGTGCAGTTCCAGCGTCCTGCGGTTCAGCTCGCTCTGCTGACGCGCCAGCACGAAGTTGCGCGCGGTGTAGACGAACGCGCCGATGCCGAGCGCGCCCGCGATGACCTGGAGGAACATTCCCCGGGCCGCGTTGCGCGCGTTCCCGATCTTCTCGGCGCGCGATTTCGCGGGCACGTTCCCGTAGTCGTGTTCGGCCAGCCAGGCGGCGCCGGGACCGAACAGAAGGAGCAGCAAAGCGCAGAGGAGAAGGACGCCGGTCACGATCAGCGGAATGCGCACCTTGGCCCACACGCGAGGAATGCTACGTGAGGTGCCTCTTATTCACTATGTGGCGGCTCTTTACCGACGGGCGCCGGTGATCGCGTTTATCGGGCAGGAGGCACCGGGACCGCGACGCGCCCGGGAGGTTCGTGTGGCGGGGGGCCGGGCACCATCACGGACGGCCGGTCGTTGAACCGGTGACGACCAGGTGTTCCCGATCTACGGTGGCGCTATGAGTTATCCCCCGGTTCCCGACAGGCGACGATCGACAGGACTCGTGACGCACGGCGGACGCGCGGTGTCGGCCGCCCTCGTCGTGCTCACCCTCGCGGCGGTCATGTGGGCGCTGGAGATCATCGACTTCGCGGCGGGCGGCGCGCTCGACACGTTCGGCATCCAGCCGCGCGACGTCGGCGACCTGCCGCACATCTTCACGGCCCCGTTCATGCACGGCGGTTTCGACCACCTCATGGGCAACACGGTGCCGTTCCTCGTGCTCGGCTTCCTGGCGGCGTTCCGGGGCATCGCCAAGTTCTTCGCGATGTCGCTCATCGTCATCGTCGTGGGCGGCCTCGGCGTGTGGTTCACCAGCCCCGGCAACACGCTCGGCTCCAGCATCCTGATCTTCGGGTTCTTCGGCTACCTGCTCGGCCGGGGCCTGTTCGAGCGGCGCATGGTCGACATCGTCATCGCGCTGCTCGTCGTCGTCTTCTACGGCACGCTGATCTTCGGCGTGCTGCCCAGCGACCCCGGCATCTCCTGGCAGGGCCACCTGTTCGGGCTGATCGGCGGCGTCATCGCGTCCTGGGTGCTGCGCCGCCGGGACGGCGCCCGCCCGGCGGCCTCACCCGCACCCCCGCCCTACGGCTACTGACGCGGCCGGATCGTGACCTCCGCGACGGTCGCGTCCGTCGGCGCCTCCAGGGCGGCGACGAGCACCTTGGCGATCGTCAGCGGCGACACGAAGTCGGACGGGTCGTAGGGCTTGTCCTCCTGCGCCCGCACCCGCTGCTGCATCTCGGTCGCGGTGCGGCCCGGGAACAGCGTCGTCACCCGCAGCGCCGGTTCCTCGGCGCGCAGCGCGTCGGCCAGCGCGCGCAGCCCCGCCTTGCTCGCCGCGTACGCCGACCAGCGCGGGTTCGCGCGCAGGCCCGCCGTCGAGTTCACGAACACCACGTCGCCGGACGCGGCGCGCAGCGCGGGCAGCAGCAGCCGCGTCAGCTCCGCCGCCGACACCAGGTTCACCGACATGTGCGTGATCCAGTCGTCGGCCTCCAGGTCGTCCACGGTGCCGAGGTGCACGAACCCGGCCGTGTGGATCACGCCGTCCAGCCGCTCCGGCAGCCCCTCCTCGGCGAGCCGCGCCTCCAGCCTGCGCGGCTCGGCCAGGTCCAGGACGACGGCGCGCAGCCCCGGCCCGTCCGCGTCGGGGTCCGGGCCGCCGCCCTGCCGCATGAGCTGCGTCCGGGCGTGCGCGCCCGTCCGCAGGGTGCGGGCCAGTTCGTTCAGCCGCTGCGGCGACCGTCCGGTGAGGATGAGGTCATGGCCCCGGTCGCGGAGCTGTCCCGCGACGGCGGCGCCGATGCCGCCCGTCGCGCCGGTGATGAGATACGTGCCCATGCCGCCCCATTCTGGTGCTGTTCCGTCCTTCTCATCGACGACCGGAGCGCGTGTCAGGTTCAGTTCGGGCGCAGCACGCGTGCCGTTCCGGCGATCAGCGCCGTGGCGAGCACCCATCCGGACGACACCAGCCCGTAGGCGATCCAGCGCGACCAGCCGTCCGGGTCGAACGACTGCTGCTGCCCGAACGTGTCGATGGGGATGAGCAGGTCGAGGCTGTAGATGAGCGCGTGGAACTTCGGCAGTTCCTCGGGCGGCTTCACCGGCCCCGGCTGGTGGATCGAGAACACCAGCGTGCCGACGGCCATGAGGAACCCGAACCACGCGAACGCCAGCCACGGCCGGTAGCCGTACCCGACGGTCCAGTCCAGGAGCTGGTTCCAGCCCCGCCCGATGATGTTGAGCTTGCGGCGCCGCGCCCGCATCTTGGCGAGCTGCACCTTGCGGGCCAGGTCGTCGTGGCCGACGCTGTGGAACCACGTGGCGAGCTGCTCGTAGGGTTGCAGGTGGAACTCGGGGTCGCGGTTGATCCAGCTCATGCGGTCGCGCAGCTCGCCGCCGCGCAGCGTCTCGTAGATCAGGCCGTTGAGGTAGAGCCGGTCCGGCCAGATCTCGGGGTGGTCCATGAGCACCTGGACGCGCGAGTACGACAGCGACACCCGGCCCTTGATCCGCTCGGACGGCCACAGCAGCAGCTCGTCGGCCGTCATGTGGCTGGCGTGCAGCGCCATCCGGTCGGGGTCGGTGGAGTCCAGGACGGCCTTGGAGAACGACACGATCCCGTTGAACCGGGCGTTCCGCAGCCGGACGGTGCCGTACGCGGTGAAGCCCTGGCTGAACTCGGCGGCGTCCTCGACGACCATGCTCTGCGCGTCCAGCGCGAGCCGGCCGGGGTTTCGCAGCGTCGCGCCCTCCATGTAGAGGCCGCCGTTCATGCGGGCGCCGACGAGCCGCATCCCGCCGGTGATCTCGGCGTTGCGGGCGAAGCAGCCGACCTCCACGACGAGGCCGCCGCTGAACAGCGCCCATTCGTCCGGTGACGGCGAGGTGATCTTCGTCCCGTTCATCCGGAGCCCGCCGGAGAGCTGCGCGCGGGGCAGCCGGACGGTCCCCTCGACGACCGAGCCGGACAGGCTGAGGTACCCGTCGGCGCGCAGGCCGCCGCCGTCGAACCCGGGCATCCAGCAGTCGGACATGCGGAGCTGCCGCGACTGGGTGTTGGACAGGTCGGGTTCCTCGACCAGGCGGCAGAACTCCAGCCGCAGCTCCGGCTCGACGTTCCCGCCGCCGAGGTCGATCTGCCCGATGACGTACGCGCCCTTGAGCCGCACGGCCGCCACGGCCCCCGGCACGGTGCTGCCCGCGCCGAGCAGCAACTGGGCGATGATCTCGCCCCGGACGATCCGGTCGGGCTGCGGCCCGAGCGGCAGATCGTCCCCGAGCACGACCTGCGCGCCGGTCGGGAACGCGGCCCACAGCCGCCGCTCGGCATCGTTCAAACCAGGGGGTTCAGGCACAGACCAACTTGTACGCGTCCATTCCGCACTGATCAAGTTCCCGCCGGTCGCAGCGCGTGGCGGGGGGCGCGCTCCGGGCCGGTCCCGGAGCGCGACGGGGAGGATCAGAAGAAGCCGCGGCGGCGGCCGGCCTGCTGGAGGAAGCCGTCGAGTTCCTGCTCCCAGTTGGTGTGCTCGGCGGAGGCGTAGTCGACGGTGAAGCGGCTGAACGCGTCGTGGCCCTCGGTGAAGACGCCGCCGCGCTTGTCCAGCTCCAGCACGACCTCCATCGAGTGCGGGTTCGCCACGAACGTCACTTCGAGCTGCTTGATGCCCGAGTAGCGGGGCGTCCCGTGGAACTCGATCTCCTGGTAGAAGGGCAGTTCCTGGTGGACGCCCCAGATGCGGCCCTTCTCGCAGTCGGCGTTGCGGAAGTGGAAGCCGAGGTTGGAGAACGCGGCGAGGATGCGCTCCTGCGCGGGCAGCGGGTGGATCGCCAGCGGGTCCAGGTCGCCGGGGTCGAGCGCGCGGGCGACCTCCAGCTCGGTGGCGAGGCCGACCGTCATGCCGTGCAGCGGGTGCCCGTACATGTGGGTCAGCGGAGCCTCCCACGGGATCGGGAACTGGAACGGGATGCCGAATCGCGCGCCGTCGTCGAGCTTGAACGCGCCCGCGATCGGCACTTTGGCGTACGTGAGGTTGGTGTTGTACTCGTTGTCGCCGCTCTCCACCTCGACCTTGGTGCGCAGCGCCAGGTTCACCGCGAGGATGTCGGAGTCGTGCTGCCCGCCGATGATCGTCACCTCTCCGGTGACGACGTTGCCGGGGGTCGTGTTGGGGTTGTGTAGGACCGTCTCGATCGACGGGCCTCCGACGCCCATCGCCTGCTTGAGCTTCTTGAAGACCACCACTGCCTCCTACCTCGATGGGCGCGCCATGAGCACCCGGACACCGTCCTATGACGCTCACCGAGGACGCTACGGTTCCCGCGAACGGCGCACACCCCCCGCGCGCGAACAAATCCGCCGCACAGGTGGCCGCCCTCGGCCACCTCTGCGGCCGGACACCCGTCCCCGGCCATGATCGGTCAGTGCGCGGCGCCCGCCAGGTTCAGCGTGACGACGCCCGCGACGATCAGGGCCAGCGCGGCGATGCGGAGCGGGGAGGCGTCGTCGCCGAACGCGACCATGCCGAGCACGGCGGTGCCGACGGCGCCGATGCCGACCCAGGCGGCGTAGGCGGTGCCGACGTCCAGGCGGCGCAGGGCGAGGCTGAGCAGGCCGAAGCTGGCCACGGCGAACACCAGGAACAGGACGCTCGGCACCGGCACCGTGAAACCACGGGCGGCCTTGAGCGACAGGGCCATCGCGACCTCGAACAGGCCCGCGACGACGACGAGGACCCACGCCATGAGAACTCCCGGAGACGAGACGACAGAGGCGTGCGTCGTCTTGTCGTCACCGGGTACGGCGCACCTCGTCCGGGAGGGCTGGGGCCCTCACCCGCTCCAACGGCCCGGCGGGGCCGGGTGTTCCCGCGCCGTCAGGAACGTCCGAGCGCCCGGTACTCCCAGCCGTGCGAGCGCCACTGCGCGGCGTTCAGCGCGTGCCGTCCGTCCACGATCCGCCGGTGGCCGACGACGCGCGCCAGCGCCTCGGGGTCGATCTCGCGGAACTCGGCCCACTCGGTGAGCAGCACGACGACGTCGGCGCCGCGCGCGACGTCCAGCGCGCTCTCGCCGTAGGAGAGCTGCGGGAACGCGCGCCGCGCGTTGTCCAGCGCGGCCGGGTCGTAGACGCGGACGTCGGCGCCGAGCCCGTGCAGCGTGGCGGCGACGTCGAGCGCGGGCGCGTCGCGGATGTCGTCGGAGTTCGGCTTGAACGCTGCGCCCCACGCCGCGATCCGCGCGCCCTCGGGCCGGTGGTCCAGCAATTCGCAGACCAGGTCGACGGTGCGGGCGCGGCGCCGCCGGTTGATGCCGTCCACCTCGCGCAGGAACGACACGGCCTGCCCGACGCCCATCTCCTCGGCGCGGTGCGCGAACGCGCGGATGTCCTTGGGCAGGCAGCCGCCGCCGAAGCCGAGGCCGGGCTTGAGGAACCGGCCGCCGATGCGGTCGTCGAGGGCGAGCGCGTCGGCGAGGTCCTTGACGTCGGCGCCGACGGCCTCGCACACCTCGGCCATCGCGTTGATGTAGGAGATCTTGGTGGCCAGGTAGGAGTTCGCGGCGACCTTGACCAGCTCGGCGGTCGGCAGGTCGGTCCGGACGACGGGCGCGCCGTACTCCAGGACGGGCCGGAACGCCGCCCGCAGCCGCTCCTCGGCCCAGTCGGACGCGACGCCGAACACGAGCCGGTCGGGGTGCATCGTGTCGTCCACGGCGAAGCCCTCGCGCAGGAACTCCGGGCTCCACGCCAGCTCGACGTCGCTTCCGGCGGGCGCGAGGTCGCGCAGCACGCCGGTGAGGCGTTCGGCCGTCCCGACCGGGACGGTGGAGCGGCCGACGACCAGGACGCGCCGGTCCAGGTGCGGGGCGAGGCTGGTGACGGCGGCGTCCACGTAGCGCAGGTCGGCGGCCTCGGACCCGGCCTGCTGGGGCGTGCCGACGCAGATGAAGTGGACGTCGCCGAAGCGGGCGGCCTCCTCGTACGACGTGGTGAACCGCAGCCGTCCCGAGTCGAGCGCCTTGGTGAGCAGTTCGGGCAGGCCGGGCTCGAAGAAGGGGACCTCGCCGGACGCGAGCCGGGCGATCTTGCTCTCGTCGACGTCCACGCCGAGGACCTCGAAGCCGAGCACGGCCATGCAGATCGCGTGGGTGGCGCCGAGGTAGCCGGTGCCGATCACGGTGAGCCGCGGTGCCGGGGTGGAGCTCATGCGGTCCTCCTTGTTCTCCCGCGGTGCGCGTGTCCGTCGCGCGCGGAGGGCGCGGCACGGGACGGGGTGGCGGTGCGGAGCCGGGGGCGGCGAGGCGGCGGACGCCCCGACGGGGTGGCGGGTTTGGTCGGGTCTGCCGGTGTTGGACCAGAGAGTGTGTTATCGGTAGTGCGGCGACGGCGTCAAGCGGGACGTGGGCGCCGCATGGGCCTGGTGAGCCGGTCTGGGGTGAATACCCGCAGATCACCCTTCTTGCACCCTTTTGCGGCTGTCCGCGTGGCTTGTGAGGTGCCTCACTTTGCACCACGCTGTACGCCGTCGTGTACCGCCCGTCTCGTGCTCGAACGTGCTCAGCGCATGGGTTGCGTGCCGGTTACCAGCGGGTAGCATGAAGACGAGTTACTGACCAGTACGATCGCGGGGCCACGAGCGCGCCGCCGGACCAGACGGAGTGTTCGATGGGGCACTACAAGAGCAACCTCCGAGACCTGGAGTTCAACCTCTTCGAGGTGTTCAACCGCCAGGAACTGCTCGGCAGCGGCCCGTACGCGGAGCTGGACGAGGAGACCGTCCGCAGCATCCTGGACGAGGTCAACCGCCTCTCCGAGGGCGTGCTCGCGGAGTCCTTCGAGGACGCCGACCGCAACCCGCCGAAGTTCGACCCGGCGACCGGCTCGGTCGCCATGCCGGAGAGCTTCAAGAAGTCGTACAAGGCGTGGATGGACGCCGAGTGGTACCGCGTCGACCTGTCGCCCGCGTTCGGCGGCACCGGCGCGCCCCGCAGCCTCACCTGGGCGATCGCCGAGCAGGTGCTGGGCGCCAACCCCGCCATCTACATGTTCGCCTCCGGCCCCGGCTTCGCCCAGATCCTGTGGCACATCGGCACCCCGGAGCAGAAGAAGTTCGCCGAGCTGGCGCTGGAGCGCCAGTGGGGCGCCACGATGGTGCTGACCGAGCCCGACGCGGGTTCCGACGTCGGCGCCGGCCGCGCCAAGGCCGTCCAGCAGGCCGACGGCACCTGGCACATCGAGGGCGTCAAGCGCTTCATCACCTCGGCCGAGCACGACATGTCCGAGAACATCTTCCACCTGGTGCTCGCCCGCCCCGAGGGCGCCGGCCCCGGCACCAAGGGCCTGTCGATGTTCCTGGTGCCCAAGTACCTGGTCGACGTCGAGTCCGGTGAGCTGGGCGAGCGCAACGGCGCCTACGTCACCAACGTCGAGAAGAAGATGGGCCTCAAGGTCTCCACGACCTGCGAGCTGACCTTCGGCGAGAAGCACCCGGCCATCGGCTACCTCGTGGGCGACGTCCACGAGGGCATCAAGCAGATGTTCATGGTCATCGAGTACGCCCGGATGATGGTCGGCACCAAGGCCATCGCCACCCTCTCCACCGGCTACCTCAACGCGCTGGAGTACGCCAAGGAGCGCGTGCAGGGCGCCGACCTCACCAAGATGACCGACAAGACCGCGCCGCGCGTCACGATCACGCACCACCCGGACGTGCGCCGCAGCCTGCTCACCCAGAAGGCGTACGCCGAGGGCATGCGGGCGCTGGTCCTGCTGACGGCCTCCTACCAGGACGCCGTGCAGATCGCCGAGCACGAGGGCCGCAAGGACGAGCTGGCCGAGAAGATCAACGACCTGCTGCTGCCGATCGTCAAGGGCTTCGGCTCCGAGCGCGCCTACGCGCTGCTGGGCGCCGAGTCGCTCCAGACGCTCGGCGGGTCGGGATTCCTCCAGGAGTACCCGATCGAGCAGTACATCCGCGACGCCAAGATCGACACCCTGTACGAGGGCACCACCGCCATCCAGGGCATGGACCTGTTCTTCCGGAAGATCCTCCGGGACAACGGCGAGGCCCTGAAGGTGCTCGCGGGCGAGATCAAGGCGTTCGCGGAGAGCGGCGCCGGCAACGGCCGCCTGAAGAACGAGCGCGTCCTGCTCGGCAAGGCCCTCGACGACGTGCAGGGCATCCTCAACCCGATGATCGGGTGGGCGCTCGGCTCCATGGAGGACCCGAAGGAGCTGTACAAGGTCGGGCTGAACAGCAGCCGCTTCCTGCTCTCCCTCGGTGACCTGGTCGTCGGCTGGCTGCTGCTGCGCCAGGCCGAGGTCGCGCTGACCAAGCTCGGCGGCGGCGACGTCTCCGACGCCGACCGCACCTTCTACACCGGCAAGGTCACCGCCGCGCAGTTCTTCGCGCAGACGGTCCTGCCGAAGATCGCCGCGGAGCGCGTCATCACCGAGGGCACCACGCTCGACGTGATGGACCTCCCCGAAGAGGCGTTCTGACCCGAGTCCCACCCCCGGACGGCCCCCGCGCGCCCCTCGTGCGCGGGGGCCGTTCCGCGTTCGCCGCCCCGCGTCCCGGGTAACGAACCCGGGAGGGGGCGATCATGACGCGTACACGGTGGATCGGACTGGCGGTGTTCCTCGGGCTCGCCGCGGTGGCGGCCCTGGTCGGGGCGCTCGGCGTGGACGGCACCACGTCCACCTACGCCGAGCTGGACAAACCGGCGTGGGCGCCGCCGTCGTGGCTGTTCGGCCCGGTCTGGACGGTCCTGTACGTGATGATCGGGATCTCGGGCTGGCTCGTCTGGGCGCGGCACGGCGTGCACTGGTCGCTGACGCTCTGGGCCGTGCAGCTCGTCCTCAACGCCCTGTGGACGCCGATCTTCTTCGGCGAGGACGCCTACCGCTGGGCCGTCGTCGACATCGTGGCGCTGTGGATCGTCATCGGCATCCTCGTCGCCGTGTTCGCCCGGCTCTCCCGGGCCGCCGCGTGGCTGCTCGTCCCGTACTGGCTCTGGGTCACCTACGCGGCCGCGCTCAACATCTCGATCGCTGCGAACAACTAGCCTGCCGGACATGACGTTCTTCTCGCGCGCCTGGACGGCGCTGCGCGACACGGTCGCGGAACTGCCGGACGACGCGTTCGCGGCGCCGTCCGGCTGCGCCGGGTGGCTCGTCCGCGACCTGGCGTGCCACCTGGTCATCGACGCGCAGGACGTGCTGATCACGCTCGCGACGCCCGCCGACGCCCCGCCCACCCGCGACGCCGCGACGTACTGGGACGTCCTGGAGGCGCCGCCGACCGGCGACGACCCGCTCGACGCGCTGACCGTCCGGCTCGCCGCCGCCTACGGGGAACCCCGGCTGCTGAAGTTCCACCTGGACGACGTCGGCGCCGCCGCCGGGCGCGCGGCCGTGCTCGCCGACCCGTCCGCGTACGTCGGCACCAAGGGCGAGGTCCTCACGGCGGGCGACTACCTGGCCGCCTACGTCCTGGAGTGGACGCTGCACCACCTCGACCTCGTCGCGCACCTGCCGGACGTGGCCGGGCCGCCCGCCGAAGGTCTCGCGGCGGCCCGGGAACTGCTGGAACGGATCGTCGGCTTCGCGTTCCCCGCGTCGTTCTCCGACCGGGACGCGCTGCTCGTCGGCACCGGCCGCCGCGCCCCGGCCGCCGCCGAGACGGCCGCGCTCGGCGGCGCGGCCGTCCCCGTCTACCTCGGCTGAGCCTTCCCGGCGGCGTCCTCCAGCCGGGCGATGGTCTCGTCGATCCAGTCCAGCCACGTCTGGGCGTGCATCTCCCCGGCCCGCCGCACCGCGTCCCAGATGAGCGGATCGCGGTCGTCGGTGGTGTTGGCCGCCGCGAATTCCGCGATGTATCCGGGCAATTCGTGGGCGAGCTGGTCGCGTTGCCGGAGATGCAGGTCGCGCAATACGCGCAGTTGCGTGACCATCTCCTCCGGCGCCCGGGTTCCGGAGAAGAAGAACCGCACGAGGAACGGCGTCCTGACCGGGTCGAGTTCGGTGACCAGTTCGCCGAGCCACCCGTCGAACGCCTGCCGCCCCGCGTCGGTGGCCGAGTAGACGCGCCGGTCGGGACGCCCCTGCTGCGGCACCACCTCGGACACGACCAGGCCGTCGTTCTCCAGTTGCCCCAGCGTGCGATAGATCTGGCTGAGCTGCGCGGGCCACACGAAATTGATGCTGCTGCGGATCGCCGCGGCCAGGTCGTAGCCCGTCATGGATTGACGCAGCAGAAAACCGAGCAGGGCGAACTTGAGCATCGGGCTCCCTCCGGTGGACGCCGAAAGGATATCAATCGGTCAGCCGTGGCCCGCGTGCCGCTCGAACCACGCGGCGAGCAACTCGGTCACGCGTTCGGGCTGCTCGTGGTGCGGCCAGTGCCGGGCGTTCAGCACGTGCAGCTCGGCCTCGTCGCACAGCCTGGTGCTGTGCGCGGCGAGATCCGCGCGGAACGCGCCGTCGCGGCGGCCCCAGATGATCTGGGTCGGGACGCGCACCGTCATGTCCGGCGGGGCGGCGCGCAGCGTCGGCAGCGTGCTCCGGAACATCGCGCGGTACCAGAACAGCGGCCGCTGGACGGTTCCCGGATGCCGCCACACGGCGCGGTGCCGGGCCAGGTCGGCGTCGTCCAGGCCCGCGCCGTGCCGGAGCATCGCCCGCAGGACCGCGTGGTCGCGGACGCTCAGCACCGTCTCGGCCAGCCCGGGGATCTGGAACACCAGCATGTACCAGCTCCGCAGGAGCTGCGACGGCCTGCGGCGGAGCGCGTCGGCGAACACCTGCGGATGCGGGCAGTTGACGGCCGTCAGCGACCGCACCAGGTCGGGACGCTCGATCGCCAGCGCCCAGGCGACCGCGCCGCCCCAGTCGTGCCCGACCAGGTGCACCGGCCCCGACGCCCGCCGCTCGATCAGCAGCACGATGTCCTTGACGAGCTTCGGCATCTGGTAGTCGGCGACCGCGGGCGGCTTGGACGACAGGCCGTACCCGCGCTGGTCCGGCGCGAGGACCCGGTACCCCTGCTCGGCGAGCGCGCGCATCTGCGGGTCGAAGCTGAACCACAGGTCGGGCCATCCGTGCAGGAACACCACCGGCGGACCGTCCTCGGGCCCGGCGGCCTCGACGTGCAGCAGGACGTCGTCGACGTCGGTGAACAGCGGCAGGAACATGAGGGGCTCCGGGGTTCAGGACACGCCGAGGACGGCGAGGACGGTCGCGGACAGGGGACCGGGGTTGCGGTCGCGCAGCGGGCGCAGCACCCGCCGCGCGACGGCCGGGGAACCGAGCGCCGCCGGCGGCCGGTTCAGGTTCAGCACGTCGTTGAAGGCCGCCGCGACCTCGGGGTCCAGCGACGCCGCGCGTTCCAGCCGGTCCCGGTAGCCCGCGTCGAAGCGCGCCGTCCAGGGCGTCCGGGCACCCTCGGTGCGGCACCCGTACCGCAGGTCCTCGGTGAGGGCCAGGCGCCAGGCCCCGGACGAGACGGCGGCGACGGCCCGCGCCGCGCGCCGCTCGAACCCCGGCCCCGGCACGCCGCCCTCGGCGGCGAGCAGCCGGCCGAGCGCGTCCGCGCCCAGCGCCGCCACGCTCATCCCCTGGCCGTAGACCGGGTTCGACGCGCTGGCCGCGTCCCCGATCGCGACCAGGCCGGACGGCATCGCGTCCATCCGCTCGTAGTAGCGGCGGACGTTGGTGCGGACGTGATACGTGCGCACCGGGCCGATCGGCTCCGAACGGCGCAGCGCCTCGGCCGTCACCGGCGCGGTCATGCGGTCGGCGAAGGCGCGCAGCTCGTCGATGTCGGACGGGATCGGGTTCCGGCGCCCGGTCGACCCGAGCGAGATGTGCAGCAACCCGTTCTCGACGCGCAGCACGACGCCGCCGACGGTCGACCCGCGCGTGGCCTGCGCGGCCAGGACGATCATCCACTCCGGATTGAAGGACGGGTCGGGGAGCGCGACCAGGCTCGCGTACCGCACGTCGGAATGGACCACCGACTCCTTCGGCGGCCGGTACCCGATCCGTTCGAGCCATTCCGGCAACCGCGACCGCCGCCCGGTGGCGTCCACGACGAGATCGGCGCCCACGTCCCCGTCGAGCGTCCGGACCCCGGTGACCCGCCGCCCGTTCTCACCCGTCAGAAGCCCGGTGACGAGCGTCCGCTCCCGCACCGTGACGTTCGGAATCTCCCGAACCCGAGCACGAATCGCATGCTCGATCAGCACCCGGCTTGCGCAGAACCCACCCGTCCACCAAACAGGAATACGAATCGTGGTCCCACCCCGCACCACGAAGATCGACCGATCCCCCATCTCCGGATCGTTCGACCCGGTAGTGATCGCCCCGGCCGCGTCCAGCTCCGCCGACAATCCAGGAAACAGCCGAATCATCACCTGCCGCCCGGACGCCAACAACCCATGCGCATGATGCGACTGCGGCACGAACCGCCGATGCTCCGCCCGCTCAGGCAACTCATCCCGATCCACCAGAACCACTTCGTCGTAGTGCTCAGCCAACACCCGAGCCGCCATCAACCCAGCAACCCCAGCCCCAAGCACAACAACCCGACCCACTCCGCTATATGGCATGGCTCATATATAACTTGTGTACTATGACGGGTCAACCCCCTTCCTGAAGGGCGCGAGACCCGCCCCCGACGCCAGGGGCCGCCGGGGCCGGGCCGACCCCAGAACCCAACAACCCCCTCACAGTGCGGGAAGGCGGCACATCCCCGCGCCAGCACGCGCGACCCCTCGTAGGGGCGATGGGGACAAGCGCGCGGCGGCGCGGTCCAGCGGCTCCATCAGCGTTGCGACCCCTCGTAGGGGCGATGGGGACGACAGCCGCCGTGAAGGCGGTCCAGAAATGGGGCGACGTGTTGCGACCCCTCGTAGGGGCGATGGGGACAGCAGGACAGCGAGGCGACCCGGTGAAGATCACCATGTTGCGACCCCTCGTGGGGGCGATGGGGACGGTCGTGCTCGGCCAGCGCCGGGTCCTGGTCGAGCAGTTGCGACCCCTCGTAGGGGCGATGGGGACCCACGCCCCGACCTCCCCGTCACCGAACACATCCAGGTTGCGACCCCTCGTAGGGGCGATGGGGACGGAAGGTGCTGTGATGGGCACCGCTGCCGCCATGCTGGCGTTGCGACCCCTCGTAGGGGCGATGGGGACAGCCACGCCGCGCTGAAGCTCGGCGGTACCGCTGGTTGCGACCCCTCGTAGGGGCGATGGGGACTCTGGGTCCGGTGGCTCGTGCGCGCCCAGGTGATCCCGTTGCGACCCCTCGTAGGGGCGATGGGGACCTGCGGGATCTCCTCGTGGATCTGCCGCACCATGGCGTTGCGACCCCTCGTAGGGGCGATGGGGACCCCACGGTAAAGCCACAGTTCAGGTGCGCGTGAGGTGCGTGATTCTTGGCGGAGTTTTCAGCGACCCTCCGGTGGTGCGGTGGACCCCGGCGTGTCGCTGAAATCTGAGTCCAAGTCCGTGCTCAGCGTATGCCGGTCGGGAGAGGTTGTGTACCCGGGGGACAGACGGGCTGGTGCCTAGCGAGAGGTGGACGTCGAGCATTGAGTCGGCGTAGGCGAGCTGTGTCTGGTGCCTGCGTTATGTCGACAGGGGACCAAGAGAACGGTCGGTCACGACGCGAGGGGGTCCAGTTCGACGGTGCCCGTCGGCGCGGCGACGGTCATGGGCCTGTTGCACGCGTTGGCGGCCCGTGATCAGGACGGCTGCTGCGGCCTTTCGTTCTCGGGCCGACCGCCGTTCCAGAGTTCGGTCACGTGGTGGGCGTAGCGGTCGTAGAGGCCATCGGACTGTGTTCGGCGCAGGTGGAGAACAGGCGAGTCGTGGCCTACCAGGTTCGCCAGGTGTGTGCTCATCAGCATGTCCTCATCGAAGATGAAGACGCTCATGGCTATGTGATCGTCGCTGAATCGGACGTCGATTCCCTCGGTCTCGCCCATCTTGCCGAGTTCGTCGAGTGTGATGTTGATCCGCGTACCGATGGTGAGGGGGACGCCCTCCCTTTCCTCGCGGCGGCGCGTTATCTCACTTGCCGGATCTCCGAGGAGAAAGCGAATGCGGCACCCACGCTCAGCCTTGCGCCGCAGGATGCTGCGCAGGTTCGGGATCTCCAGCCAGAGGAAGTAGTTGGTGTAGCCCGCGAAGACGAGATTCGTCGTCGCGTCACTGATCAGTGAGCGCCACAGCGCTTTCGGGACGGCCGACCGGTACGGATAGGCGGCAACGATCTCTCGGTCGGGGCCGGTCTTGATGTTCTTCCGAATCGACTCGGGCCACAACACGGTGTGATCAACTCCTAGGACTTGGCCGACCGCCCAGCGGTGCCGGGGATGGGGCATCCGGCCCTCCTCTGCTACCCATCTGGTCACGGTTTTCACATCGACCCCACAGTGTGCAGCGAGGTCGTCCGCCGTCAGCTTCGCAGAGTCCATCGCCTGGCGAAGCGCAAGGTTGGTCATGGTGCCGAGTCCTTCCGGGACGTCCAGGACGTTCTCTCACTGTAGACGGAAAACGTCCCAGACGTCCCGCGAATGGGGTACTGACGTCCCATTTCGCGCCTCACGCTGGGTTGCCTGTCACATTCGAGCCGCAAGCAGGTTGGACATGTCGGTCAAACGCGCGAAAAGCCGCTCCGCACGTCATGCCGAGGTGGGGAGTCGACCAAGATTCGATCGACATCTGGGGAATGTAGCCATTCTTTCAGCCTGTCCCATGCGGCCCCGATATTAGGGAGGCGTGTGCGCATGTCCTTGCACGATCAGGCTGCCACCGTAGACAGGTCGACGCGCTGGGGCGCGGTGCCGTACATCACTGCGTGGTCATCGGAGGACACATCCCCCTCTCGCGTCGTCGTCCGTGGCGGGCGGGTCGCTTATTCCGACGAGTCGCTGTACGACCGGGACGCTGCCGGAGTGCTGTGGGCGCGTATGGGGTTCAGTCCGGGGGTCGGGGTTCCGCAGTTCAAGTCCGTTCACTTCCTGCGGCAGCGTCGCGCGATGCGCAGGTTGCTCTGTCAGGTGTGCGGGCAGCGGGCCGGGGACGATGCCGTGTGGATGCTGTCGGTGCGCGAGTACGAGGGCGCGGACGGTACGTGGCCTGCGCCGATCACGACCACGCATCCGCCGCTGTGCCCGAGCTGTGTGGAGCGGTCGGTGCGGTTGTGCCCGCATCTGCGTGGCGGGCATGTGGTTCTGCGTGCCCGGAAAGTGGCTCCTGTGGCGGTCTCGGGTCTGGTCTACCGGCCCACGCCAGCAGGGCTGGAGTCCACGCCCATGATCGTCGCTCTCGATGACCCGCTGGTGCGCTGGGTGCGCGCGACCCAGCTGCACATGCTGCTGGACGACTACACGCTCATCCAGCCGGACACTCTGGCCTGACCGAGCGCGCCCGGCGGCGCTGAGCAGGGTGGCAGGTCTACGCCGTCGGCGGCTGCCAACGAGCGCGCGTGGCGACCGAGGGCGGAGATGTGCGGGAAGTCCTCGCGGACCAGCCCTTGCTGGCGCGGGGCCTTGCTGGGGCGCGGGGCCGGGGTGTTCTCCGGCCCCGCGCGGTTGTCAGGTCCAGGCGAGGGCTTGGAGGGGGTTTTCGAGCATGGTGGCTATGTCGTGGAGGACTGCGGAGCCCTCGGCGCCGTCCAGGACGCGGTGGTCGAAGGAGAGGGCGAGGGCGGAGATCTTGCGGATCGCCAACTCGCCCTCGTGGACCCAGGGGAGGTCGCGGATCTGGCCGAAGGCCAGGATGGCGGACTCGCCCGGGGTGAGGATCGGGGTGCCGGTGTCGATGCCGAAGACGCCGATGTTGGTGATCGTGATGGTGCCGCCGGACATGGCGGCCGGGGTCGTGCGGCCCGCTCGGGCGGTCTCGGTCAGCTCCTTGAGGGCCGTGGCGAGTTCCGGGAGGGTCTTGGACTGAGCGTCCTTGATGTTCGGGACGATCAGGCCCCGGTCGGTCGCCGCCGCGATGCCCAGGTTCACCGACGGGTTCATGACGACCGCGTCGCCGTCGAAGCGAGCGTTGGCGATCGGGTGGCGGCGGACCGCGACCAGCAGCGCCTTGGCCACCAGCAGGAGCGGCGAGACCTTCACGTCCGCGAAGTCCGGGAGTTCGCGGAGGCGGCGGGCCGTGGCCATCGTCTCCGTGACGTCCACCTGGTGGAACATGGTGACGTGCGGGGCGGTGAAGGCGGACTGCGCCATCGCCGCCGCCATGGCCTTCCGGACGCCCTTGAGGGGGACTCGGTCGCCGACCGGCGGGGTGTGAGGCGCGGGTTCCGTGGACGGGGCGGTGACCGGCGGGCCGGTCTGTGCGGGCGGCGTGGGCGCGGTGGTGCCGTTGCCGGTGGCCGCCTGGACGTCGTCGCGGGTGATGGAGCCGTTGGGGCCGGTGCCGCGCAGGGTGCGGAGGTCCACACCGAGATCTTTGGCCATCTTCCGGACGGGTGGTTTCGCCAGCGGCGAAAAGTTATCCACAGGCTCGGTTGTGGGGCTCGGGGGAGGGGTGTCGCATTGGACACTGAGAGTGGGGTCGCCCCCCTGGGCGGGCGGGGGATGTCCTGCGCCGGTCGCGCCGGTCGCGTGGGCTGCGCCGGTCGCGTGGGTCGCGCCGCCCGTGTGAGCCTCACCGGCCGCGTGAGCCGCACCTGCCAGCCCCGCCCCGGCCTCCGCGCCCGCACCCGACCCGGGCACCGACCCGCCCTTACGCTGCCGCCGCTTCGTAGCCCCCGGCTTCACCCCGTACCCGACGAGCACCGGCTGCCGCTTCGCCTGCTCCGGCTCCGCGTCGGCGGCGGCCTCCTCCGCGGCGTCCGGCACAAGGTCCTCCTTCAGGACCTCCTCCCGAGGCACCGCCTCCGCACCGGACGAATCCCCACCGACGTCCACCGAGATGATCGGCACGCCCACGTCCACCGTCACCCCCTCGTCCGCCAGCAGTTCGCTCACCACCCCCTCGAACGGACACGGCAGCTCCACGATCGCCTTGGCAGTCTCGATCTCCACGATCGTCTGGTTGATCTCGACGGTGTCGCCCACCGCCACATGCCACTTGACGATCTCGGCCTCGGTCAGGCCCTCACCGACGTCGGGCAGTTTGAACTGCTTGGTCGCCATGCCGCTCACCACGCGAAGGTCCGGTCGACCGCGTCGAGGATGCGGTCGAGGTCGGGCAGGTACTCGTCCTCCAGCCGGGACGGCGGGTACGGCGTTGAGAAGCCGCCGACGCGCAGGATCGGCGCCTCCAGCCGGTAGAAGCACAGCTCGGTGAGCCGCGCCGCCAGTTCCGCCCCGAACCCGGCGAACACGGGCGCCTCGTGGACGACGACGCACCGGCCGGTCCGCTCGACGGACGCGGCGAGCGTCGGCAGGTCGAGCGGGTTGAGCGACCGCAGGTCGATGACCTCGATGGAGCGGCCTTCGGACGCGGCGGCGGTCGCGGCCTCCAGGCACGTCTTGACCGACGGCCCGTAGGCGAGGACGGTCACGTCGGTGCCGGCCTGCACGACCTGCGCGGAGTGCAGCGACGGGAAGTCGCCGTCGAGCGGGACGGGCGCCTTCTCCCAGTACCGCCGCTTCGGCTCGAAGAAGATCACCGGGTCGTCGGAGGCGATGGACTGCCGCAGCATCGCGTAGGCGTCGACGGGGTTGGAGCAGGCGACGACGCGGAGCCCGGCGGTGTGCGCGAAGTACGCCTCGGGCGACTCGGAGTGGTGTTCGACGGCGCCGATGCCGCCGCCGCACGGGATGCGGATGGTGATCGGCAGGCTGACCGAGCCGAGCGACCGCATCCGCATCTTGGCGAGCTGCGTGATGATCTGGTCGGCGGCGGGGAACACGAACCCGTCGAACTGGATCTCGCAGACGGGCCGGTAGCCGCGCAGCGCGAGCCCGATCGCGGTGCCGACGATGCCGGATTCGGCGAGCGGGGTGTCGATGACGCGTTCGGCGCCGAAGTCCTTCTGGAGTCCGTCGGTGATGCGGAAGACGCCGCCGAGCCTGCCGACGTCCTCGCCCATGACGAGGACCTTGGGGTCGTCTTCCATCGCGCGGCGCAGCCCGGCGTTGAGGGCCTTGCCGAGGGTGAGCGTTTCGGCGGTCATGCCGTCACCTCCTCGAAGGACGCGAGGTAGGCGGCGAACGCCTCCTGCTCGGCGGTCATCAGCGGGTGCGGTTCGGCGTACACGTGCTCGAAGATCGCGCCGGGCTCCGGGTCGGGCAGGGAGAGGCACGCTTCGCGGAGGGCGCGGGCGGCGGTCTTGGCGTCGGCGTCGACGGAGTCGAAGAAGCCGGCGTCGGCGAGGCCGTTGCGGACGAGGTAGGAGCGGACCCGTTCGATGGGGTCCTTCAGCTTCCATGCCTCTTCGTCGGCCTTGTGGCGGTAGCGGGTGGGATCGTCGGTGGTGGTGTGGGCGCCCATCCGGTACGTGTACGCCTCGACGAACGACGGCCCCTGCCCGTCGCGGGCCTGCGCGAGCGCGGCCCGCGTCACGGCGAGGCAGGCGAAGACGTCGTTGCCGTCGACGCGGACGCCGGGGAAGCCGAAGCCCTGCGCGCGCTGGTAGAGCGGGATGCGGGTCTGCCGTTCGAGGGGTTCGGAGATGGCCCACTGGTTGTTCTGGCAGAAGAACACGACCGGCGCGTTGAACACGGACGCGAAGACGAACGCCTCGTTCACGTCGCCCTGGGACGTGGCGCCGTCGCCGAAGTAGGCGATGGCGGCGCCCGCGCCGGGGGTGCCGAGAACGCCGTCGCGCTGGATGCCCATGGCGTATCCGGCGGCGTGCAGCGTCTGGCTGCCGATGACGATCGTGTACAGGTGGAAGCCGTGCTCGGCGGGGTTCCAGCCGCCGTGGTTGACGCCCCGGAACAGGCCGAGCAGGTTGAGCGGGTCGACGCCGCGGCAGTAGGCGACGCCGTGCTCGCGGTAGGTGGGGAACGCCATGTCGTGCTCGTTCATGGCCCGGCCGGACCCGATCTGCGCGGCCTCCTGGCCGAGCAGCGACGCCCAGATGCCGAGTTCGCCCTGCCGGGTGAGCGCCACGGCCTCCAGGTCGATGCGGCGCACCATGACGAGGTCGCGGTAGAGGTCGCGGACGTCGTCGGGCGTGAGGTCCAGCGGATAGTCGGGGTGCTCGACCCGCTCCCCCTCGGGGGTGAGGAGCTGGACGAACTGGGGATCGGCGGCTTCGCCCGGTCGAGGCGTCGCGCGCATGGAGTCGATCGTCATTGATGACACTCCTCGCTCGGGGCCGGATCGCGGGATCGCCGCGCACCGGCCGACGTCAGCGGCCTGACCCCGGATAAGGGGACGAAGACCGCCAAATCATCGTGTCAGATGTCACACCGGGTCGCGCAAGCCCTCATGCCCGATTCCCTACCCCGCCCCACGCCCCGCCTCACGCCCGGGGCGTCACTCGCGGGAGAGGGCGCGGGTCGCTCCGGCGGCGACGGTGAGGCCGAGCAGGATGCCCGCGATGACGAGGAAGTTGGCGATCCACTGGTAGACGCCCTTGGGGGCGAAGACGACCTCTTGGCCGAGCGTGCCGATCGGGAGGAGCAGGTCGAGGGTGTACCAGAACGGGTTGAAGTGCGGGGTGTGGCCGTCGTCCAGGATGCCGGGCTTGTGCAGGGAGAACACGATGGTGCCGAAGGCCAGGAGGCCCGCCAGCCAGCTCGCGGCGCGGAACGGACGGTAGCCGTAGCCGACCAGGACGTCCTGAATCCAGCCGACGACCTTGCGGGGGAGTCCCTGCGTGGCGCGCCGGTCGCGGGCCTTGGCGAGCAGGACGGAGCGGCCGTCGGAGTCCAGGCCGAGCGAGCGGTAGGTCTGCGCCAGGCGCTCGTAGGGCTGCGGCTGGTAGCCGTCGGTGTCGCGGCGGAGCCAGTTGAGGCGCTGCTTGGCCGCCAGCGGCGGTTCGAGCGTGTCGTACTGGAGGCCGTCGAGCTGGAGGCGTTCGGGCCACGTCGCGGCGTCGTCGCGGAGCAGGTTGATGCGCGCGTAGGAGAGGTCGACGACGCCCCGCACCGGCTCGGCCGGGCGCAGCAGCACTTCCTCGACCTGGAGGCGCTGGAGGCTGAGCGCCGTCCCCTCCTCGTTCACCAGCTTCGCGCCGCGCAGGTTGAGCTGCCCGGTGACGCGGGCGCCCGCGAAGCTGACCTGGCCCTGGGCGGTGAAGCCGTCCGAGCAGTAGACGTCCGTCTCGACGGACAGGTCGTCGGCGTTGAGGGCGGTCTTGTCCGGATGCGTGAGCCGCGCCCCGACGAACGACAGGTAGCCGCCGACGCGGGCGCCGCGCAGCCGGATCTCGCCCTCGGCGGAGAAGCCGCCGTCGCAGAACACGTTCGCGGCGACGTCCAGCCGCGACGCGTACAGGGCGGCGCCCGCCGGGTTGTTCAGCCGCGCCTGCCGGAAGATGAGCTGCCCGCCGACCCGCGCGCCCGGCAGCCGTACCTCGCCGTGCGCGGTGAAGCCCTGGTCGCAGTAGACGTTGGCGTCCACGGTGAGGCGGTCGGCGAGCAGCGCGTCCCCGCCCGGATTGCTGAGCTGCACGCCCGACATGTTGAGGATGCCGGAGATGTGGGCACCGTCGAGCCAGAGCCCGCCGGAGATCTGGCTGCCCTCCAGCCACAGGTGCCCGTCCACGCGCGCGCCGGACGCGACCAGCCCCGGCAGCCGGCACCGCAACAGGTGCACGCTGCTCATCGACGCCCAGTACAGGTGCGGGCTCTCGTCGAACACGCACGACGTCAGCGCCAGCGGCACCGACACCTGCGCGTGCCCGAGGTTCAGCGAGCCGGTGATGCGGGCGCCCGTCAGCCGGACGGCCGCGACCTGCCCCGGCTCGGGCGCGACGGCCCCGGCGAGCAGCGCGACGAGCACCTCGGCCCGGACCAGGCGCTCGGGGCCCCACAGCTCGGAGCCGTGCTCGGTGTGGCCGGACGACAGGTCGACCGACTCCCCGAGCCGGAAGGCGTCCCAGAGGCGGCGTTCCGGAGGCGAGAGATCGTCGGGGTTCATCGGGGGACTCTCCAGGGGGATGGTGAGTGTGTTCTGCAATGGTGCCGTACGCTTCTCGTCGTCAGAGAGCGTGGCGCCCGCCGCGTCAGGAAACACGCAGATCAGTGAGGGGGGCGGTCGTGGCCCGTGTCGTCGTCGACGTCATGCTCAAGCCGGAGATCCTCGACCCGCAGGGGCAGGCGATCGTCCGGAAGCTGCCGCAGCTCGGGCACACGGCGGTGACGTCCGTCCGGCAGGGCAAGCGGTTCGAGCTGGAGCTGGACGGCCCCGCCGACGAGGCCGCGCTCGACGAGATCCGCAAAATCGCCGAGACGCTGCTCACGAACACCGTCATCGAGACCTTCGAGCTGCGCGTGCTCTGATCGTCCGCGCTCGCCTGCGGCGTGGGGGTTCGCGGGCTGTTCGCAAGGTTCCGATTCCCGCACTGTAAGACGGGGGTCACCTGCGCGTCCGGAAATGGCCTGACGAGGTCACGGTTATGGCAAGGACGCGCGGGAAGGGATACCTGCGGCCAGACGACGTCGAGACAGGCCCGGGGTAAAGGCCCGGACCAGGGGGTGCGCGGGATGATGCGAGGTGGCCCGTGGACCTGACGTTCTCACTCGCGCTACCACGCGAGGACCTGACGATCCCCATGGTGCGCAGACTGCTCGGCGACGTCCTGCGCGACGTCGGTGCCACCGAGGACTGCGTGGACGAACTGTTGCTCGCCCTCTCCGAAGGATGCACCAACGCCGTCCAGCACGCCAGTGGTGCGTCCGGATACGAGGTCGTCGCCCGGATCGACGGCGGCGTGTGCGTGCTGGAGATCACCGACTTCGGGGCGGCGACCGGTGAGACCTCGCTCACGGGCGAGACGGACCAGATGGCCGAGTCCGGCCGCGGCCTGCGCATCATGCGCGCGCTCGTCGACGATCTCACCATCGACTCCTCCCCGGACCGCGGCACCGTCGTGCACCTGCGCAAGCGGCTGGCCTGGCGGGACGAGGCGCTGATCCGCCGCCTCGACCGACAGCTCATGCACAGTGCCGGGTAGATTGGTACGCGCGCGGGGGAATCTTGACGCGCAGCGGTGATCGGCGGGCGTAACCGCCCGTCTCCGGCCGCCCTCACCAGCTCCGATGGAGTGGCGCTCGCCGTCCTCGGCGGGCGCGGAACACAACCGAAGGAACAGTAGAGATGGATGCTGCCCGGGTCGGGGTCATCACCTTCCCAGGTTCCCTGGACGACCGCGACGCGGCACGCGCCGTGCGGCTCGCCGGCGCCGAGCCGGTCGCGCTGTGGCACGCCGACAACGACCTCCAGGGCGTCGACGCGGTCGTCCTGCCCGGTGGGTTCTCCTACGGCGACTACCTGCGCGCCGGGGCGATCGCCCGGTTCGCGCCGCTGATGGGCGAGCTCGTCGCCGCCGCCGACGCGGGTCTGCCCGTGCTCGGCATCTGCAACGGCTTCCAGGTGCTGTGCGAGTCGCACCTGCTGCCGGGGGCGCTGCTGCCGAACGCGGGGCTGCACTTCGTCTGCCGCGACCAGCGGCTGCGCATCGACGACGCCGAGACGCCCTGGACGTCCGACTACAGCGAGGGCCAGGAGATCGTCGTCCCGATCAAGAACCGTGACGGCCGGTTCGTCGCCGACGCGGCGACGCTGAACGAGCTGGAGGAATCGGGCCGCATCGTCGCCCGCTACCTCGACCTCAACCCGAACGGGTCCGTCAACGACATCGCGGGCATCCGCAACGAGGCCGGCAACGTCGTCGGCCTCATGCCCCACCCCGAGCACGCGGTCGAGTCGCTGACCGGGCCGTCCACGGACGGTCTCGGGTTCTTCACCTCGATCGTCAAGCGGCTGGTCGCCGCGTGAGCGTGCCCGGTGTGACGACGGCAGCGCAGTACCGAGGGGGAACCGATGAGTGAGCAACGTCCCGGCGGCTCGGACGGCAAGTCCAAGCGCCGCGCCGAGGAGCCCAGCCTGGAGTGGCTGGCCGACCTCAAGTCCGACGCCGACGACCCCGAGCTGGCCCCGGTGGACCCGTCGGTCTCGCAGGCGTTCGGCGCCATCGTCGACGAGGGCGACGAGCGCGACCGCCGCCGCGCCGGCGGCCCCGCCGCCGCGCCGCACGCCGCCCCGAAGCCGCCCGCCCCGCAGGGCCCCGGGCCCGAGGCGGCCCGCGACTTCTCGCGCGCCCTGGCCGAGGAGGGCGCCACCGGCGCGACCCGCGCCGACGCCTCCTCCGACGTGCCCTCCGCCTGGACCCCGCCGCCGTCCGACACCGGCCCGCAGCCCGCCGTCGGCACGGACTCCGGCCCGCAACGGACCGTCGGCTCCGGCACGGGCCCCCAGCCTGCCGTTGGGTCGGGGACGGGCCCCCAGCCTGCCGTCGGGTCGGGCACCGGTCCGCAGCCTGCCGTTGGGTCGGGGACGGGTCCGCAGCCCGCCGTCGGTACCGGCACGGGCCCGCAGCCTGCCGTTGGCTCCGGCACGGGCCCTCAGCCGACTGTCGGCTCCGGCACGGGTCCGCAGCCTGCCGTTGGCTTCGACACGGGTCCGCAGCCCGCCGTTGGGTCGGGCACGGGTCCGCAGCCTGCTGTTCGTGATGAGGACCCGCTGGGGTCCGGGTACTCCCGGCATGTGGTGAGCGGGGACGATCCGCTCGGGTCGGGGACCGGGCCGCAGCCTGCGGTCGGGTCCGGGACGGGGCCGCAGCCCGTCGTGCGTGATGACGACCCGCTGGGGTCCGGGTACGGCGTGAGCGGGGACGACCCGCTCGCTTCGGGTACCGGCCCGCAGCGCGTGGTCGGCGGCGACGAGCGCACGGGCACCGGCCCGCAGGCCGTCGTCGGCTCCGACGAGGAGACGCGGGTCTCCGGCACCGGGCCGCAGCCCGTGGTCGGCTCGCAGAGCGACGAGTTCTGGAACGGCGCCGGACGTGACGGCGAGGGCTCCGGCACCGGGCCGCAGTTCGTCGTGGACGCGGACACGCACGGGACCGGGCCGCAGCCCGCCGTCGGGTCGCTCACGGACGAGGACACGCGGCGTGACCTGGGCACCGGGCCGCAGCCGGTGCTCGGAGGACCGACCGTGGAGACGGCGACCGGGCCACAGCCCGCCGTCTCGGGGACCGGGCCGCAGCGTGTCGTTTCCGATACCG
This sequence comes from Actinomadura flavalba DSM 45200, assembly GCF_000374305.1. Lineage (GTDB taxonomy): Bacteria > Actinomycetota > Actinomycetes > Streptosporangiales > Streptosporangiaceae > Spirillospora > Spirillospora flavalba. The sequence continues at coordinate 1,746,136 of NZ_KB894093.1, forward strand.
GGCCGCAGGCCACCGTTCCCGGTACTTCGACCGGCCCACAGCCCGCAGTCACGGGCACCGGCCCGCAGCCCGCCGTATCGGGCACCGGGCCACAGCCCGCCGTGTCGGGGACCGGGCCGCAGCCCGCCGTTTCCGGTGGGGAGTCGTCCGGGCGGGGTCGTAAGCGGCGGGGACGGCGTGGGAACGCCGACACCGGGTCGCAGCCCGCCGTTCCGGCCGCGCCCGTGGCGCCGCCGGTGCTGGCCGCCGACCTCGGGGCGCCCGACGTCGATCCCGGCACCGACACCGTGGACATCGCGCTGCGCACGCCCGACCGGCCGCAGCCGTTCGCCGAGCTGGGCATGAAGGAGGACGAGTACCGCCGCGTGCGGGAGATCCTCGGCCGCCGTCCCACCTCCGCCGAACTGGCGATCTACTCGGTCATGTGGAGCGAGCACTGCTCCTACAAGAGCTCGAAGGTGCATCTGCGCCAGTTCGGCGAGAAGGCGCCCAAAACGGACGCGTTGCTCGTCGGCATGGGGGAGAACGCCGGTGTCGTGGACATCGGGCAGGGCTGGGCCGTCACGTTCAAGGTCGAGTCGCACAACCACCCGTCGTACGTGGAGCCGTACCAGGGCGCCGCGACGGGAGTCGGCGGCATCGTCCGCGACATCATGTCGATGGGCGCCCGCCCAATCGCCGTCATGGACTCGCTGCGCTTCGGCCCCGCCGACGCGCCCGACACCCAGCGGGTACTGCCGGGCGTGGTCGCCGGGGTCGGCGGTTACGGCAACTCGCTCGGCCTGCCCAACATCGGCGGCGAGACCGTCTTCGACGCCTGCTACGCGCAGAACCCGCTCGTCAACGCGCTCTGCGTCGGCGTGCTCAAGCACGACGAGATCAAGCGCGCCACGGCCCCCGGCCCCGGCAACCGCGTGATCCTGTTCGGCGCGACGACCGGGCCGGACGGCATCGGCGGCGCGTCCGTGCTGGCGTCGGCGACGTTCGACGACGAGTCGCAGGCCAAGCGGCCCGCCGTGCAGGTCGGTGACCCGTTCCTGGAGAAGATCCTCATCGAGTGCTGCCTGGAGCTGTTCCAGGAGGACCTGGTGGTCGGCATCCAGGACCTCGGCGCCGCCGGTGTCTCCTGCGCGACGACCGAGCTGGCCGCCGCCGGGACGGGCGGCATGGACGTCCGCCTGGACACCGTGCCGCTGCGCGACGAGACGCTGCTTCCCGAAGAGATCCTGATGAGCGAGTCGCAGGAGCGGATGATGGCGGTCGTGGAGCCCGCCAAGGTCGACCGTTTCCTGGAGATCTGCGCCCGCTGGGAGATCCCCGCGACGGTCATCGGGGAGGTCACCGACACCGGCCGCCTCGTCATGACGTGGCACGGCGAGACGATCGTCGACATCCCGCCGGGCACGGCCGCCGACGAAGGGCCGGTCTACGAGCGTCCGATCGCGCCGCCCGCCGACCTCGGCACCCTCCAGAGCGACACGCCAGGCCGTCTGACGCGTCCGTCCACGGGGGACGAGCTGCGCCGCACGGTGCTGTGGCTGGCCGGGTCGCCGAACCTGGCGAGCAAGACGTGGATCACGTCGCAGTACGACCGGTACGTGCTCGGCAACACCGTGCAGGCGATGCCGGAGAACGCGGGCGTCGTGCGGATCGACCCCGACTCGGGGCTGGGCGTCGCCCTGTCGCTGGACGGCAACGGCCGCTACACCCGGCTCGACCCGTACTCGGGCGCGCAGCTCGCGCTGTCGGAGGCGTACCGGAACGTCGCCGCGACGGGCGCCCGCCCGCTCGCCGTCACGAACTGCCTGAACTTCGGCTCCCCGGAGGACCCGGGCGTCATGTGGCAGTTCGCGCAGGCGACGGAGGGCCTCGCGGACGCGTGCCAGTACCTGGGCGTGCCCGTGACGGGCGGCAACGTCAGCTTCTACAACCAGACCGGCACCACGCCGATCAACCCGACGCCGGTGATCGGCGTGCTGGGCGTCCACGACGACGTCCGCAACCGGGTGAACATGTCGTTCACGTCGGACGGCGCGACGATCGCGCTGCTCGGCGAGACGCGCGAGGAGTTCGGCGGGTCGGAGTGGGCGCACGTCGTCTACGGGCACCTGGGCGGGCTGCCGCCGAAGGTGGACCTGGCGGCCGAGCGCGCGCTGGCGTCGGTGCTGATCCAGGCGGGCCGCGAGGGCCTGCTGACGGCGGCGCACGACCTGTCCGACGGCGGCCTGTCGCAGGCGCTGGTGGAGTCGTGCCTGCGCGGCGGCCTGGGCGCGAAGGTGGCGCTGCCGGGCGACCCGTTCGTGGCACTGTTCAGCGAGTCGGTGGCCCGCGCGGTCGTGACGATCCGCCCCGGCGGCGAATCGCGCGTCGCGGCGCTGTGCGAGCAGGCGGGCGTGCCCGTCACGCAGCTCGGCGTCGCGGGCGGCGACAGCCTCCAGGTCGCGTCGTGGACGCCGGAGGGCGACCAGGAACTGTTCTCGGTACCGCTGGCCGAGCTCCGCGAGACCCACGAACGCATGCTCCCGAGCTACGCCGACTGACCCCCTCCCGAAGGCCCGGACCCGCCCGGTCCGGGCCTTCGCCTTACCTGCCCGTCGCCGCCTGCGCCCGGCCTCGGCGATCGTCCGTGCCCGCCGGGAGGCGGCGGCCAGCGCTTTCCGTGCCAAGGCGAACATTCGGGGTTCCTCTCGTCGGCCGGTCCCGAAGCCGAAATCCGGCTCCTTGACGGGAGCGTAGACACGACCGAACCCTTCGTGAGCGCCCGACCACAGCCTGTGGATAACTTTCTTATGGTGCTACTCGCGCTAGTTTCATGGCGTGGATGGTGCTACTGTTCTATGCATCATGTTGCTCACCTTGGATCTCAATGACCCCCGGCCCTTGCACGAGCAGGTGGCCGGGGCGGTGCGTCGGGCGGTCGGAGAGGGCGCCTACGGGCCGGGAGACCGGCTGCCGTCCGCGCGGGAACTGGGCGGCGCGCTCGGGATCAACGCCAACACCGTGCTGCGGGCGTTCCGGGAGTTGCGGGACGAGGGGATTCTCGAGTTCCGCCGGGGACGCGGCGTGAGCGTGGCGGCGCTGCCCGACGGGCGGGCGCTGCTCGTCCAGCGGACGCACGAGTTACTGGAGGAGGCACGCAGACACGGCTACGGCCGCGACGACCTCATCGACATGCTGAAGGAGCTCCCATGAACCGAAGAACGCCCGCGACGCTCGTCTCCACCGGCTGGGGCGCGCTCGTGATGGCCGCCGTCGTCGCGTTGCCGCTCGGCTTCCGCGACCGCCTCCCCGGCCGGCTCGCGACGCACTGGAGCGGTTCCACGCCGGACGGTTCGTCGTCGTTCGCCGTCATCGTCGCGGTCTGCTGCGCGATGTGGGCGGTGGCATGGGTCGTCCTGGTGGCCACCGCAGCGCACGGGAGGGTGCTCGGCTTCCGGTACGGGCGGATGCTGTGGTGGGGCTTCCTCGTCGGTGGCGGGGCGTTCTGCGTCGCGATGACGTACTCCTTGATCGCCGCCAACATGGATCGTTCCAACTGGCAGGACGCCCGCATGGTGCCCTGGACTCTCGTCCTAGCCCTGGCCATCGCGCCGCTGGTCGGAGCGCTCGCCGCCTACCTCGGACGCGGCCCGAAGGACGTGGCGACCCCCGCCGAGCAGAACCCGCCCACGCTCCGGACCCGCCCGAACCAGCGGTCCGTCTGGGTGGGGCGTCTCACGAACCCGTGGCTGGTCCTGGCGTCGGCGGGTGCGACGGCCGTGCTCCTGGCGGCGGCCCTCCTGGCGGGCCTCGGCGTCATCGCCGCGCCCGCGTGGGTGCTCGTGGTCGTCGCGGTCGCGACGTTCGTCCCCGGCTTCCTGCTCTCGGCCGTCCGGGTGCGCGTCACCCCCGGCGGCGTCCGCGTCGGGCTCGGGCCGCTCGGCTGGCCGTCGCGCACGATCTCCCTCGGCCGGATCGAGAAGGCGTGGGCGCAGGAGGCGAGGCCGGGCCAGGTCGGCGGCTGGGGGCTGCGCGGCATCCCCGGCCGGGCCGCGCTGATGCTCCGCGCCGGGGACGCCCTCGTCCTCGGTTACCGCGACGGCGGACGGTTCCTCATCAGCGTCGACGACGCCGAGAGGGGCGCCGCCCTCATCAACACCCTCATCACCGACCCCCGCTGATCGTCCGCTACGGCGCGGGGGTCGCGGCGTCGAGGAGCAGCCGGATCGCCTGGGGGAGGGGCCGGGGGGACAGGTCCGGGTCGATCGCGCGGCGCAGGCCGAGGCCGATGCCCAGGCTCAGCAGCGCCTCGGCCAGCTCGTCGGCGGGCAGCGGGAGGACGACGGAGCGGCGGCGGGCCTCCTCGTCCAGCAGGAGCCGGAGGGCGTGCACCCAGGTGCGGCCCCCGGCGGCGATCTCGGCGCGCAGCGCCGGGTCGCGGCGGGCGGCGTGGATGGCGAACTCGGCCTCCAGGAGCGTCCAGCCCGGGTCTCCGATGGTGCGTTCGGCCCAGGCCGCGAAGACGGCGAGGCGGTCCTCGTCGGGGGCGTCGCCCGCGAACGCCGCGACGATCGCCTGCACCTGCTCGGCGCGGACGGCGTCGATCACGGTTCGGCACAGGTCGTCCTTGGTGCCGAAGTTGGAGTAGACGGCGCCCTTGGAGAAGCCGGCGGCGTCCGCGACGCCTTCGAGCGTGGTGGCGTGGTAGCCGTCACGCAGGAACAGCCGCTTGGCGGTCGCCAGCAGGAGTTCGCGGGTGCGGGCCTGGCTCTCGGCCCTGGTCAGTCGTGCCATCGCCGTCCCATCGGCCATCGGTATCGGGATGCCCACGGTATCCACGTCGTCTGGAGCGCGCCAGTGAGCGACTATTGACGACTCGTCCAGTTTCCGAATACCGTCGGTATCCGGATTGCCGGACCAAGGAGAGTGAGCCATGCGCGATCCCGTCGTCGCGCGGCCGGGAGCCGTCGTCGCCGTCACCGGCGGCGCCCGCGGCATCGGACGCGCCACCGCCGAGGCGTTCGCGCGGCGCGGAGCCCGCGTCTGCGTCGGTGACCTGGACGTCTCCGCGCCACCGGGTGACGGCATCCGGGCGTTCCCGCTGGACGTCACCGACCGCGCCTCGTTCGCCGCCTTCCTCGACCGGGTCCAGGAGATCGGCCCGCTCGACATCCTGGTCAACAACGCGGGGATCATGCCGCTCGGCCCGTTCCTCGACGAACCCGACGCGGTCGGCGCCGCCACCCTCGACGTCAACGTCCACGGCCTCATCAACGGGATGCGGCTCGCGCTGCCCGGGATGATCGAACGGGGACGCGGCCATGTCGTCAACGTCGCGTCCATGGCGGGCAAGCTGCCGTTGCCGGGCATGGCCGTCTACAACGCCAGCAAGTACGCGGCCGTGGGGCTGTCGGCGGCCGTCCGGCAGGAGGTCGCCGGAACCGGGGTCACCGTCAGCGCCGTGCTGCCCACCGCCGTCCGCACCGGGCTCACCGAGGGCGTGCGGCTGGGACGCGGGCTGCCGACCATCGACCCCGAACAGGTCGCCGCGGCGATCGTCCGGAGCTGCGTGAGCCGCCGCGCCGAGTACCCCGTGCCCGGCTGGCTGCGCGTCGTGCAGCCCGCGCTCGGCGTCACGCCCGAGCCGGTGGTGCGGGCCGTCCAGCGGCTCCTGGACGGCGACCGCGCCTACCGGCAGACCTTCGGCACCCGAGGCGACCACGACCGCCGGGTCGCCGTCCAGGCACGCGAGAGGAACCGGGATGCGACCCGACCATGAAGTGATCGTCGTCGGCGCCGGGTTCTCCGGGCTGTGCGTCGGCGTGCACCTGCGGCGCAAGGGCGTCCGCGACTTCGTCATCCTCGACGCGGCACCCGGCGTCGGCGGCGTGTGGCGGCACAACACCTATCCGGGCGTCGCCGTGGACATCCCGTCGGCGACGTACTGCTACTCGTTCGAGCCCAACCCCGGCTGGACGCGCTCGTTCGCGCCCGGCGCCGAGGTGCGCGCCTACGCCGAGCACTGCGCCGACAAGTACCGGCTGCGGCCCCACCTGCGGCTGGAGACCGAGGTCCGGCGGGCGGTGTTCGACGAGGACGCCGACGTCTGGCACGTCCACACGAGCCGCGGCGTGCTCACCGCGCGGTTCCTGGTGTGCGCGGTCGGGCCGCTCGACCAGCCCAAGAACCCCGACATCCCGGGCCTGGACGACTTCGCGGGCACGATCGTGCACACCGCCCGGTGGGACCACGGCCACGACCTCACCGGCGAACGCGTCGCGGTGATCGGGACGGGCGCGTCCGGGCTCCAGGTCATCCCCGAGATCGCCGGACGCGCGGCGCGTCTGGACGTCTACCAGCGGACGCCGATCTGGGTCCTGCCCAAGGTCGACTTCCCGATCCCGCGCGCGGTGCGGACGGCGTTCCGGCTGCTGCCGCCGGTGCAGCGGCTCGTCCGGTTCGTCACCACGGCGATCTCCGAGGCCGTCATGGTGCTGGGCATCGTGCACTACAGCAAGGTGCCGTTCCTCGTCCGCGCCACCGAGGCCGTGTGCCGCGCGCACCTGCGCCGCCAGGTCCCGGACCGGACGCTGCGCCGCAAGCTCACCCCGAGGTACGGGTTCGGCTGCAAGCGGCCCTCGTTCTCGAACCGGTACTTCCGGACGTTCACCCGCAACGACGTCGAACTGGTCACCGACCCGATCGAGCGGATCACCGCGCACGGCATCGTCACGGCGGACGGCCGCGAACGCACGATCGACACGCTCGTCCTCGCCACCGGCTTCAAGATCCTCGAACTCGGCGCCATGCCGCCGTTCCCCGTCGAGGGCCTGGACGGCGTCGAACTCGGCGCCCACTGGGACACCGAGCGCTACCACAACTACGAGGGCCTGTCCGTCCCGCAGGCGCCGAACCTGTGGCTGATGAACGGCCCCTACACCGTCACGGGCGCCTCATGGTTCTCGATCATCGAGGCGGGCTCCACCCACGCCGTCCGCTGCATCGTCGAGGCCAGGCGCCGCCGGGCCACCCGCATCGTCGTCCGGCAGACCCCGCACGACGACTTCACCGCCGACATGCGCCGCCGCATGAAGGGCACCATCCTCGCCCAGCCGAGTTGCGCCCGCTCCAACAGCTACTACTTCGACCGCCACGGCGACTCGCCCTACGTCCGGCCCCAGTCCGGCCTGCACGTCTGGCACCGCGCCCGCACCTTCGACCTGGACGACTACGCCTACACCCGGTGACCCGAGGCGCGGAGAACGCGTCAGAAGACCGAGATGTGGACGTGGTCGTAGTGGTTGGCGGTGATGCCGCCTCGGTTCTCCATGGAGCGCCAGCCAGGGGAGCGCATGTCGTAGATGCGCTGGCGCCAGATGACGTACTTGATGCCGAGGCGGTTGGCGTTGGCGACGGCGTAGGCGGCGACCTGGTCGCCCTGGCGCTGGCGGGCGGAGGACGGGGACGTGCCGATGCTCACCATGAAGTCGCAGGCGCGGCCGCTCGCGTGGTCCTGGGGGTCGCCGGTCATGCGGACGCAGCCGATGGTGGGGAAGGGCCCGAACTCCAGGTCGATGACCTTGTGGACCTTGTTCATGCGGGGCGTCACGCCGCCCATCCCGACGCTCGGTGACTCGGGCTTGTACTTCTTGACCAGGACGCGGATGCGGGACCGTTCGCGGTTCAGGTCCGCGATGTCCTTCTCCAGGTCCTTGATCTTCTGCTCGGCCTCCTTGCGGGCCTTCTCCTGCTCCGCGACGAGCCGCGAGATCTGCTGCACGCGCGCCGCCTGGTTCTGCGTGACGTGCGTGGCCAGCGAGGCGGAGCTGAGGACCGACGACGGGTCGCGGTCGGCGAGCACCTGGACGGCCGGGTCCTGCCCGCGCGTCATGTAGGTGCTCGCGGCCATCTGCGCGACGAGGTGCTGCGCGGAGCCCAGGTCCTTCTTCAGCTCGGCCGAGCGCCGCAGCGACTTCTTCACGCCGTACTCGGCGTCGCGGAGCTTGGCGAGGTCGCCGCCGTACTCCTTGTCGAGCTTGGCGATCTGCCGGTTGAGCTGCTCCATCCGCTTGGTGTCGCCGGGCGCGGCCTGCGCGGGGGCGACGGCGGCGCCCGCGGTGAGGGGCAGCGCTCCCGCGGCGAGCGCGGTGAGGGCCAGGGCGGCGCGGCGGACGGACGTCCGGCGCCGGCCGGTGGAGCTGGGGGCCTCCACGGGTCGTCGTCTCCTCTCCTCGGTCGCCTGCCGGGTTAGCTGACGGGTTCGGGCGCGGAGTCCGCCCTATCGCTGACCGCGAATTCACCCCGGCCGGACCGTGTCGGTCCGGTGATCGGGTCCCCGGCTCCCACGGCGGAGACCGTGGGATTCGGCTGGTCCGGCCAGCCTGCCCCGGGATTCGAGGCCAGTCACCGACCGAATGCCACTGAACTGTAAGGAACCGGCCGGTGCATCGCCAAGATTAGACCCTGTGGCGTTCGCCTCGGCATCGGTCCGGTGAGCCCGGCCCCCGGAGGGGCCGGGCGGATCCTACGCGGACCGGATCAGAGACCGGCCTTGTAGAGGAGCCGGTTCGTCGTGCCCTTGCCCGAGGGCAGCTTCTTGACGACCTTCGTGGCGTTGGTGTTCAGCCACTTCTGCACGGTCGGGAAGTCGGCGGTCTTGTACTTGGACAGGTACAGGGCCGCGACTCCGGCGACGTGCGGCGCGGCCATCGACGTGCCGTCGAACGCGGCGGTGCGGTTGTTCGGCAGCGTGGAGGTGATGCCGTAGCCGGGCGCGAAGATGTCGACGCACTTGCCCCAGTTGGAGAAACCGGCGCGGTTGTCGTAGATCGTCGTGGCGCCGACGGCCATGACCCATCCGGCGGACGCGGGCGAGACCTTGCAGGAGTCGACGTTGTCGTTGCCTGCGGACACGACCGTGAAGACCTTGGACCGGGACAGGTTCTCCACGGCGGTGTTCAGCGCCGCGGACTTCGAGCCGCCCAGGGACAGGTTCGCGACGGCGGGCTTCACCGCGTTGGTGCGCACCCAGTTCACCGCGGCGATGACGTCGGAGAGCGATCCCTCGCCGTTGCAGTCCAGCACGCGGACGCCGCGCAGGTTCACGCCCTTGGCGACGCCGTGCAGCTTGGAGCCGATGGTGCCCGACACGTGCGTGCCGTGCCCGTTGCAGTCGGCGCCGTCGCCGCCGAAGCTCGGCGCGGCCCAGGCGATGGACGCGCGCCCGCCGAACTGCGGGTGCGTGGGGTCGATGCCGCTGTCGATGACGTAGGCGTTCACGCCCTTGCCCGTCGCGGTGTAGGTGTACTTCTTGTCCCGCTTGACGCTGCGCTGGTCGATCCGGTCCAGGCCCCACGGCAGCGGGGACCGCTGCGTGGTGTTCGCGCGGACGATCTGGTCCGGCTCGATCGCGGCGACGCCGGGGTCGCGGCGGAGCTTGTTCAGGCCGTCGGCGTCCACCTTGGCGGCGAAGCCGCCGCGCCCGGGGAACTGCCGGACGGACTTGGCCGCGGCGCGCTTGGCCGCGGCGGTGGCGGACGCGCCGTCCTTGAGCGTCACGATGTACTGGCCGGGGACGGGCGTGCCGTCGGTGACGGTGGCGACGGTCACGAGGGGCTCGTCGGCCAGCGCGGGCGCCGCGAGGGTGCCGCCCGCGAGCGCGGTGGCGACGCCGATGACGAGGAGCCGCCGGGAGGTGGGCCGCAAGGGTTCTCCTTCTCAACCAAGATCGATTCTTTCGATCGGGAGAACCTTAATGCACCAGATCGCACCTATGCCGGTAATACGCCGCTATTGGGGTGATTTGCTGGCTAGTTCTGCGCGCGAGTCAGCCGTCCCTGGTAGCCGACCGGCTGGCCCTGCGTGCTGCGGCTCCAGGCGTACAGGAGCGTGCCGTCGGGCTGGCGGGTGATCTGGACGTGGCCGGGGGTGCAGGGCTTGGCGATCTGGAGCGTCATCTGAAGGTTGCTGCCGGTGCCCCGGGTGAGGGCCAGGGCGCCGTCGCAGCCCTCGCGCGGATAGACGGCGCGGGCGGTCTTGCGGCCCTCCTGGAACGTCACCTCGACGGGGAAGCCGACGCCGCTGTTCTGGTTCACGGCCGTGCCCTTCCAGGTGCCCGCGAACGACGCCGGGACCGCCGTCACCGGGCGGTTGTCGGCGACGTTGGCGGGGTCGCCGCCGGGCGCCTCCTCGTCGTCGCCGCGCATCTGCGGCCACAGCACCAGCGCGATGATCGCCACGCCGACGAGCACGCCGATCACCAGCGACAGCGCGACGCCCAGCACGTGGTTGCCGCGCCGCTGCCGGGGCGGCGCGGACGGCGGCAGCGCGGGCATGACGGCGGTGCCGGCGCCGGGCTCGTCGCCGCCGAGGCCGGGGATGACGGTGGTGCCGTCGTCGGCGGCGGCCTGCGGGCGCGCGATGGTGCCGATGAGCGCGGTCGCGTCGTCCCCGTCCGCCCGGACGGCCGGGATCGCGGACGTCGCCGCGTCGTTGGCGCTCAGGTCGTGGGAGATCTCGTACCGGCCCGCGCCCCGGTCGGGCACCGGGACGGACGGCGGCTCGGCGGCGGGCGCGGGCGGCAGGTCGAACGTCGTCGCGTCGACGGGCGGCGGCGCGGCGCCGGGAGAGCCCGCGAGGGCGCGGGCCTCGTCGATCAGGCGGGGCGGCATCCGGTCGGCGAGGCCGGTGTCCGGTGCGAGGAGCAGGTCGAGCAGGTGGGACGCCGTGGGCCGGTCGCCGGGCGTCTTGGCGAACGCCCGCGCCAGGACCGGCCGCAGCGACTCGGGCAGCGCGGACAGGTCCGGGTCGTCGTAGACGATCCGCTGCATGACCTCCGCCGGGGTGCCCTCGCCGAACGGCGGCGCGCCGGTGGCGGCGAACAGCAGCGTCCCGGCCCAGGCGAAGACGTCGGCGGCGGGGCCGATGCCGGTGCCGCTGAGCTGTTCGGGGGCGCGGAAAGCGGGCTCGTCGGCGGCGCGCCCGGCGGACACGGCGTTGACGGCCTCCAGCGCGCGGGCCAGGCCGAGGTCGGTGAGGCGCGGCCCGTCGCGGCCGAGCAGCAGGTCGCGGGGGGTGTGGTCGAGATGGACCGCTCCCGCGCGGTGCGCGGCGGCGAACGCGATGGCGGTGCCGACGGCGAGCCGCTCCAGGACGGCGGCACCGCGCGGCCCCTCCTCGCGGACGAGCGTCTCCAGCGACGGCCCGTCCACCCACTCGCTCACGACGTGGGCGCGATCGTTCTCGACGTCGGCCGCGAGGACCGCCGCCGTGCAGAAGCCGGTGACGCGCCGCGCCGCCGCGAACGCGCCGGTGAAGCGGGCGCGCGCGACGGGCTCGCCGCCGAGCCGCTGGTGCAGCAGCTTGACCGCGACGTCGCGCCCGGTGGCGGCACGCCCCCGGAACACGGTGCCGTGCTCGCCCACGCCGAGCCGGCCGGTGATCTCGTACTCGCCGATCCGGCGCGGATCACCGGGCTGCAGAGGCAGCGCCTCGGGCATCTCGTTCGACCTCCGTTAGAGCGAATCTCGCGGGGTACGGTCGGGATGATGCCGCGAACACCTTTCTCCCGCACCGCGCTGGACGAGCAGCGGAGCAAGCTCGGCCTGCCGCCCTACGACGGTCCGGACGAGCCCGCGCCGCTGCGCCGTGCCGCGCTGGACACCGTCCTGGCCGCCCGCGCGCGCTGCACGGCACCCGACCGTCCGGTCCTGACGGGGGCGGTCCGGTACCTGCTCGACCGGCTGGCCGAGCGGGCTCCGGGACGCTCCGTCGAGGTGCGGATACCCCCGCACGCCGCCGTGCAATGCGTCGACGGCCCGCACCATACCCGGGGAACCCCGCCGAATGTCGTGGAGATGGACGCGGCGACCTGGATCGCGCTGGCGACGGGCCAGGTGAGCTGGGACAACGCCAGCACCGCCGGAATGATCACGGCGTCCGGCCAGCGCGCCGACCTGTCGCCGTACCTCCCGATCCCGCTGGATTAGCCGGGTACGGGGTTGCCGCCCGCCCTCTCCGGTGTCAGCGTGAGGGGCGTCACCGATCTCGGGGGTGGGACGGGAGGTACACGCTGTGCTCGTAGCGCACTGGACGTTCGAGGTGGACAGCGTGAACGGGCGGCGGGTGACGGATGTTTCCGGCGGCGGGATGACCGCCGAGCTGGACGACGGCGTCGCGGTCATCCCGGGCCGGACGGGCGGAGCGCTCAACTTCGACGGCACCGGCCGCGCCGTCCTGAGCGTCGGGCCGCAGCTCGTGCTGAATCAGTTCTTCGGCTTCACGGTCGCGTTCTCGGTGCGTCCCGAGGCGCCTCCGGACGGGTCGGAGTGGCGGGCCGTCCTCACCAAGCGGGTCGCCGAGGACGACGCCCGCGCGCTCGGGTTCTGGCTCTACCCGGATGCGCCGCGCATAAGGGTGCAGTTGTTCACCTCGCACGGCCCGGAGTACGTGGACAGCCGCCGCTCGGTGCCCGCCGGAACCTGGACGCACCTGGCGTTCGTCGTGAGCCCGGACGGCATGTTCCTCTATGTGGACGGGCAGAAGGACGTGGCGCTGCCGCTGGAACACGCGGTGGTGATCCCTATGGGCCCGATCGTGCTCGGCGGCGACGATGGACGTCCCGGATTCACCGGATTGATCGAAGACCTGCGCGTCTACGCCACGGGACTGGGCGACGAGGCCGTCCGCGCGCTGGCCGACGGGTGAGAGGTATCTCTCACCCCCCGGAGGCACGGCCGGTGAAGGGGAACTCGCGCTCGATGCACCGGTCCCGCGCGGCGTGGTCGGGGTAGCGCTCGCGGTCGCCGCAGGTGGCGGCCTTGCTGAGCAGCGCGTACACGGCGACCGCCGCGACGACCAGCGCGACCGCCGACAGCGCGACGCCCGCCTTGGCGAGCCCGGGCCGCCCCTGCCCGCGCCGCAGCGCCAGGACCCCGACGACCAGCCCCGCCACGGCCGGCAGCACCCCGGCCAGGCACAGCGCCAGCCCGGCGAGACCGGCGATCCCCAGCCCCAGCGACGCACGGGACAGCCCGTCGGGCGGCGGCGCCCCGAGCGGCGTCTGGGTGCGGTAGCCCGGCATGGTCATGAACGTCCTCCCCCGTCTCGGGACCAGACTTCCGCGCCGCCCCTCCGCCCAGTGCCCGCAAGGAGTAAAGGTCCAGCCAGGAGTGCGCCGATCCGAGCAGGCGGGGCCGCCATCTACACTGACGGCGTGCCTCTCCGCGATGGACGACTGAGCCACGACCTCGACCCCTCCGACCGCGCCCCGCAGGACGCCTGCGGGGTGTTCGGTGTCTGGGTCCCGCCGGACGAGGCGGGCCGGGCCGAGGTCGGCAAGCTCGCCTACTACGGCCTGTACGCCTTGCAGCACCGCGGCCAGGAGTCGGCGGGCATCGCCGTCAGCGACGGCTCCCGCATCGTGGTCTTCAAGGACATGGGCCTGGTCTCCCAGGTGTTCGACGAGTCGGTGCTGTCGACGCTGCACGGGCACCTGGCCGTCGGCCACTGCCGCTACTCCACGACGGGTTCGCCGACGTGGGAGAACGCGCAGCCGACGTTCCGGTCCACCGGCCACGGCGGCCTGGCGCTCGCGCACAACGGCAACCTGATCAACACCCCGGAGCTGGCCGACCGGCTGGACGGCGGCGCGCTGACGGCCACGTCCGACACCGAGGTGCTGACGGCGCTGCTGGCCACCCGCGAGGGCGGCCCGATGGAGGCCGCGCGGGAGATCCTGCCGGTCACGCGCGGCGCGTACTCGCTGGTGTTCATGGACGAGGGCACGCTGTACGCCGCCCGCGACCCCGAGGGCATCCGCCCGCTGGTGCTGGGCCGCTGGGAGGACAAGGGCTGGGTCGTGGCGTCGGAGACGGCCGCGCTCGACATCGTCGGCGCCCGGTTCGTCCGCGAGGTCGAGCCCGGCGAGCTGATCGCGATCGACGGTCCCGGCGAGGCCGACGTGCGCGCCGAGCGGTTCGCCGAGCCGCGCCCCAAGGGCTGCCTGTTCGAGTACGTGTACCTGGCGCGTCCCGACACGACGATCGCGGGCCGCAACGTGCAGGCCACCCGCGTCGAGGTGGGGCGGCGGCTGGCGCTGGAGCACCCGGTCGAGGCCGACATGGTCATTCCGACGCCCGAGTCGGGCACCCCGGCGGCGATCGGGTACGCGGAGGCGTCCGGCATCCCCTACGGGCAGGGGCTCGTCAAGAACTCCTACGTCGGCCGGACGTTCATTCAGCCGTCGCAGACGATCCGCCAGCTCGGCATCCGGCTGAAGCTGAACCCGCTGCGCGAGGCGATCGAGGGCCGCCGCCTGGTCGTCGTCGACGACTCGATCGTGCGCGGCAACACGCAGCGGCAGGTCGTGGCGCTGCTGCGGGAGGCGGGCGCCGCCGAGGTGCACGTGCGCATCTCCAGCCCGCCGGTGTCGTGGCCGTGCTTCTACGGCATCGACTTCGCGACCCGCGCCGAGCTGATCGCCGGGCGGCTGGACGTCGAGGGCATCCGCGACTCCATCGGCGCCGACTCGCTCGGGTTCATCTCGCTGGACGAGCTGATCGCCGCGTCGCAGATCGCCAAGGACCGGCTGTGCCGGGCGTGCTTCGACGGGGTCTACCCGATCCCCGTCGAGGAGGCCGCGCGCGGCAAGCACCTGCTGGAGCCGTCCCGGCCGTGACGCGGCCCGGAAACGACAAGGAACCCATGAGCACGTCCTACGAGGCCGCCGGTGTGGACATCGCCGCCGGCGAGCGCGCCGTCGAGCTGATGAAGAGCCGGGTGGCGCGGTCGCGGCGCCCCGAGGTGGTGGACGACGCCAGCGGGTTCGCGGGGCTGTTCGACGCCTCGGCGCTGACGGGGTACACGCGTCCGCTGCTGGCGACGTCCACCGACGGCGTCGGCACGAAGGTCGACCTGGCGCGGCGCCTCGGGATCTACGACACGGTCGGGCACGACCTGGTCGGGATGGTCCTGGACGACCTGGTGGTGTGCGGCGCCGAGCCGCTGTTCATGACCGACTACATCGCGTGCGGCAAGGTCGTGCCCGAGCGCATCGCGGACATCGTGGGCGGTATCGCGGACGGCTGCGCGCTGGCGGGCGCGGCGCTGGTCGGCGGCGAGACGGCCGAGCACCCCGGGCTGCTCGGCCCGGACGAGTTCGACATCGCGGGCGCGGGCACGGGCGTCGTGGAGGCGTCCGAACTGCTCGGCCCGGAGCGGGTGCGGCCGGGGGACGTGGTGCTGGCGCTGGCGTCGTCGGGCATCCACTCCAACGGGTACTCGCTGGTGCGGCACATCCTCGCCACGAGCGACCTCGCGCTGGAGTCCACCCCGGCCGACCTCGGCCGCACGCTCGGTGAAGAGCTGCTGACGCCGACCCGCATCTACGCCAAGGACTGCCTGGCGCTGACCCGCGCGGGCGGCGTGCGCGCGTTCGCGCACATCACCGGCGGCGGCCTGGCCGCCAACCTGGCCCGCTCGCTGCCCGCCACGGCGAACGCGGTGCTGCGCCGCGCGTCGTGGACGGTCCCGCCGCTGTTCGCGATCCTGGCCGGGGCCGGGAACGTGCCCGCGCCCGAGATGGACAAGACGTTCAACCTCGGCGTCGGCATGGCCGCCATCGTCGCCCCCGAGACCGCCGACGCGGCGCTGCGGCTGCTGGCCGGACGCGGCGTCCCGGCCTGGGCCCTCGGGGAGATCACCGAGGGCACGGGCCGGGCGACGCTCGTCTAGGCGAGGGCGGCCCGCTCGGCCGCTCCCGTCCGGACGAAGACGACCGTGGTCTCGTCGTTGCGGCCGATGACGACGTGGTCGACGGCGCGGGACGTGACCGGCTCCCAGCCGTCGATGCGGCCGTCGTCGACCCGGACGTTGCTCCACCAGCGGGCCTCGGGGCCCATGACGGAGAACAGCCGCTCCAGCGCGGGCTGCGCCTGCGCGCGGCACCACGGGGACGGCGTGCCGAACGCGTCGTCCTCGGCGACGATCTCGGTCAGCGCGGCGAGGACGTCCTCGTGCGGCGGCGTGCGCAGCCGGGCGCGCAGCTCGGCGGCGCCGGTCTCCCCGGCCAGCAGGCCCTCGCGGGCCAGCAGCGCGTGCAGGTACTCGGAGGGGTGGCGGTCGCCGGTCTCGGCGACCCGTACGTACACGTCGCCCCCGGCCGCCATCAGCGACCGGAGGATGCGCCGCAGTTCGGCGCAGGAACCATCATCCACGCCCGCCATTGTGCACCTCTCGCGGAGAAAGGCCAGCCCGGGCGGTGCGTGAACCCGGACGGCGGTCCGGCCGTCCTACTCTTCGTGATCCTTGTGCGCCGGTGGGCGGGGGTGCTGCTCGTCCTGGCCGGGCTCGCGGCGTACGCGGGCGCGGCGCCGACCGGATGGGCGTACGCGACGACGGCCGGGCTCCGCGTCGGCGTGGCGGACGCGCCGTCCGCGCCGGTCGCGCTCGTCCTCGGCGCCGGCATCGGCGGCGGGCGGCCGAGCCCGCTGCTCGCGCGGCGGCTCGACATCGCCGCCGAGCTGTACCGGCGCGGGACGGTCCGGGTGCTGCTCGTCTCGGGCGACAACCGGGTGCGCGGCTACGACGAGCCGACCGTCATGCGCGACTACCTCGTGGGGCGGGGCGTGCCGGAGCGGCACGTCGTCCGCGACTTCGCCGGGCTCGACACGTGGGACTCGTGCACCCGGGCGCGGCGGATCTTCCAGGTGCGGCGGCTGATCGTCGTCACCCAGGAGTTCCACCTGCCGCGCGCCGTGGCGCTGTGCCGGGCCGCCGGGCTGCGGGCGTGGGGCGTCGGGGACGACAGCTCCGGCGCGTGGCCGGGGCCGACGGCGGCCGGGCACGCCCGCGAACCGCTGGCGATGCTCAAGGCGGTGCGGAGCCTGGCGCTGCGGCCCGACCCCACGCTGCTCGGCCGGACCGAGACGGGCGTCGCCGAGGCGCTGGCCGAGCCGCGCCGGTAGGGCCGCCGCTCACACGAACGCCGCCGCCCAGGGACGCGGGCGGCGGCGGGAAGTGCGCGGGGTCAGCGGCCGGAGGCGCTGTCCTTGCGGTCGTCGGAGCCGTAGTCGTCGGCGTAGTCGGCGTATTTCTCCACGAGCTCGTCATAGGACTCGTCCGGGGAGTCGTCGACTCCCAGCTCGCTCTTCAGGCGGTCGAGGTCTGTTCCGCCGCTGCTGTACTTGAGCTGGCGGGCAACCTTTACCTGCTTGGCCTTGGCTCGGCCGCGACCCATTGGCTCGACCCCCTCGATGGTCAGGGCTTTCGTGGGCCCATCAACGCGCGCGTGTACCACACGAACCGGTGCCTGATGAGCCATGCGTCAGTCACGGGTACAACCGTACCCGTTTTGCGCCCGGCTCGGTACAGGGTCGGTCCGTGGTGGTCACCCTGGCTGCGGAGAACACCAGTGTATCCGGTGCCTGCCGGAAGGGCGGCGCGGGTCCGGCACGGCCGGAAACGCCCGCGTCGCGACGGGCGCGGCGCGGGCGGCCGGAGGGGGCGCGGAGCACGGAACGTGCGGCGCGGACGGGCTTCTAGAGGTGAATGCCCCTCAGCCGTCCGATGTCGGACATGCGACGTTCGGCGAGGCGGTCGGCGGCGACGGCGGGCGGGACGCCCTCGTCGGCGGCGAGCGCGAAGATCTTCGCGGTGGTGGCGAAGATCCCGCTCGCGCGGGCCTTGGCGCGCTCGAAGTCGAAGCCCTCGATCTCGTCCGCGACCTGGATCACGCCACCGGAGTTCACCACGTAGTCGGGCGCGTACAGCACGCCGCGATCGGCGAGCTGCTTCTCCACGCCCGCGTGGGCGAGCTGGTTGTTGGCCGCCCCGCACACGATCGACGCGCCGAGCACCGGCACCGTCTCGTCGTTCAGCGAGCCGCCCAGCGCGCACGGCGCGTAGACGTCGAGGTCGGCGCGGACCAGCGCGGCGCCGTCCGCGACGGCCTCCACGCCCGGGTTGGCCGCCAGCACGCGCTCGACGGCGCTCTCGCTGACGTCGCACACGACGACCTCGGCACCGTCCTCGCGCAGGTGCTCGACGAGCCGCCGCCCGACCTTGCCGACGCCCTCGACGCCGACCCGGCGCCCGCGCAGCGTGGGCGAGCCCCACAGCGTCTCGGCGGCGGCGCGCATGCCCTGGAAGACGCCGTACGCGGTGAGGATGGAGGAGTCCCCGGCGCCGCCGTGCGCGAGCGTGCGCCCGGTGACGAAGCGGGACTCGCGGGCGACGACGTCCATGTCCTCGCTGAACGTGCCGACGTCGCAGGCGGTGTAGTAGCGGCCGTTCAGCGACTGCACGAACCGGCCGTAGGCGCGCAGCGCGGCCTCGGACTTGCCGGTGGCCGGATCACCGATGATGACGGCCTTGCCGCCGCCGTGGTCGAGCCCGGCGAGCGCGTTCTTGTACGCCATGCCGCGCGACAGGTTCAGCACGTCCTCCAGGGCGTCGGCCTCGGAGGCGTACGGGTAGAAGCGGGTGCCGCCGAGCGCCGGACCGAGGGCCGTGGAGTAGATCGCGATGATGGCGCGCAACCCGCTGGCCTCGTCCTGGCAGAAGACGACCTGCTCGTGACCGGGTCCTGAGCCCTTGTGGGGCGACCCGAAGACATTAGGCACGGTGGTGCCCTCCTCTCTGTCCTCGGGATCAAGCGTAGGGGGCGCGGCGGGCGGGACGCGAGGGAACGGAGTCCGCGAAAGCGGGCGAGTCGGGTGTCCGGGCGGAGTGGTGCGTGCCACGATGCACGGGTGCTTCCGTATGCGGCCTACCTCCGGGTGTACGAGCCGGTGAGCGCGTTCCCGGAGCCGGAGCGCACGGTGTGGACGGCGTACGCGGAGTCGCGCCGGCGGCCGAGCTGGGCGCGGTCGCTGGCCGCCGAGCACCGGGCCGCGCTGCTGCGGCTGGTGGCCGAGCCCGCCGCCGTCGCCCCCGACCGGGAGAGCCGGGACGCCTACGTCCGCCGCATCGGTGACACGATCTACGTCGCGCCGTGGGCGACGCGGCTGCGCTGCTGGCTGGCGTACGCGCGGTTCCGCGACGGCGCGCCGGGCGCGCCCGCGGCGGCGGTCGTCGCGCCGGACGCGGCGGCGCGGGCCGCCGAGGGGTTCGAGCGGTGGTCGCGGGCCGGGCGGGCGCGCGTCCCGCACATCCGGGAGGCGACGTGGCGGGTGCCGGGCGAGTGGTTCGTGCCGTTCGCCGGGACCGAACGGTGCCTGGTGCTGCGCGAGGAACCGGCCGACCCCGGCGAGTCGCCCGGCGGTGCCGCCGCGACGGCGGCGCCCGCGCGTACGCTCCTGTACGTCACCTCGATGGCCGAGGCGCGGCGCCGCGTCGCCGACGCGCTGCCGGTGCTCACCGAGGCGCCGGCCGGGGCCGGGTTCCCGGTCACGGAGGGGCGGCTGGCCGAGCTGGAGCGGTGGCTGGCGGGCTTCCATCCGGGCGGGCTGGTCGAGCTGGACTACGGCGGCCTGGTGCACCTGCTGGACGACGGCGCGCTGAGCGCGGACGCGTCGGTCGCGGAGACGGGCGTGGCGCTGGCGGCGCTGCGGCGCGGCGAGCGGGAGCTGGCCGTGGCCATGGCGGGGCGGCTGACCGTCCGATGGCGCCGGGTACGGGCTCTCGAATCGGCCAACTGACGGCTTTTTCCGGAGAACACCGCAGGTCGGCGGGTCCGTCCCGAACAAATTTCCCGAATCCCTGCGCCATACGACTATACGTGTCGCTAGAATCACTCAGCGTGACCCACTGGCCACAGGTCCGGCGGCAGTGATCTCCGGCGTGTGGCTCCCGTGGGTACACGGGAGGTTTCATGCCGTCAGGTACTTGCTTGTTGCGATGAGTGGTGGCAAGGTTACACGTTGTGATGTCATAGTGGCTCTTTCGGGCCATAGGGGACATCAGTGACCGCGCGAGGATCACTGTCATCGGTCCACAAAGGAGAGGCCGCACACATGTCAGCACGTACGCCAGAGGCCGAGCCCCTGCTGACCCCCGCCGAGGTGGCGACGATGTTCCGCGTCGACCCGAAGACCGTCACGCGGTGGGCGAAGGCCGGCAAGCTCACGTCCATCCGCACGCTCGGGGGGCACCGCCGGTATCGCGAGGCGGAGGTGCGCGCGCTGCTCGCGGGCATTCCGCAGCAGCGCTCGGAGTAGTACCCCGCGCGGCCCGAATTTCGCCGCGCGGACAGCAGGGGGGCACGACCGCGTACGGCCCGGGACCACGATCGTCCGAGAATCGTCGGTCCCGGGCCGAGTGCCGCTGCCAGGGATGTCCCGTTCGACGGCCACCGGTCTCGAGCGGGATGTCTGCGTTCTCAGGCGGTGCCGAACTCCTGCTCGGCCAGCTTGCTGAACAGCGTGCGGATGCGCGGCTCGTAGTTGCCCGCGACGTCCAGGAGGACGACGAGCTGGTCGACCAGCAGGCGCTCCAGCGTGGGGCGGTCCAGGTCGCGCTTCTCCAGCCAGTCCAGCCCGGCGGTCTCGACCGACGACATCCACGAGCGCAGCGTGATGCGCAGGACGGGCGGCGGCGTGCCGATGTCGAGGGCGGCCAGGATGCGGCCGAGGAGCAGGTCGCGGATGCCGTCCACGATCTCCCCGATCTCGCCGGTGCGGTCGGCGGGGCCGCCGCGCAGCAGCGCGGTGAACCCGGCGGCGTGCCGCTCCACGAAGTCGAAGTAGCGCGACAGCGACAGGGCCAGCCGCTCCAGCGGGGAGCCCTCGGCGGGCGGTTCGAGCAGCACCGAGAGCTGCTTGCTCGCGCTGTTCAGCGCGGCGATGTACAGCTCCTGCTTGCCGCCGAAGTAGTGGTAGACGAGCGCCCGGGACGCGCCCGCCGCGGCGGCCACGTCGTCGATCGAGATGTCCTCGGGGGAGCGCGAGCTGAACAGTTCGAGCGCGGCCTCGATCAGCTCGTCGCGGCGCTCGTCCACGCTGAGCCGCCGCCGCGCCCGGCCGCCGCCGCGGCCCCGGCCACCGGCCCGGGCGGGGCCGCTGCCGGAACTGGCCGGGTCCTTGCCGGTCGTCGTCGCACGCTCTGCCACCCGGGCAGCGTATCCGAGCGGACGTGCGCGGAAGACGAGCGAGACCGTGCGCGGGTGAGGATTTTCGCGGGTCTCGCGAGGTCCGGTTCCGCGTCCTGACGCAGGTCGGGCGTTACGCCTGGAACGGTGTGATCCGGAACACCACAGTACGGAACGGTATTTGACGGCTGACCGTTACTCGCAGTTGCGGCCATGGCAGAGCGAGCCGGGGCATCATGGCATCTCCTCCCGAGTGAGGAAGGTGCCCCGTACCCGTCCCCGGCGGGCGCGGAGCACCGCGCCGGCAGGTCCAAGAAAGCTCCCGGACGGAGTGGCATGTCAGCTCGTGAAGCCCATCCCCCGCACAACGCGACGTCTGCGTCACGAGAGGTCGCTGTCCCGGCTCCCCGCACCCCGGCGGAGGGGCGCGCGCCGGGCCCGCCCAAGCCGACGATCCGCAACGTGGCCGAACGCGCAGGCGTGTCCAAGTCGCTCGTGTCGCTCGTCATGCGCGGTTCCCCGCACGTCAGCGAGCGGCGCCGCCAGGCGGTGCTCCAGGCGGCGCGCGAGCTGGGCTACCGGCCGAACGCCGTGGCGCGCAGCCTCGTCGAGGGCCGCACCCGGCTGATCGGCGCGCTCGTCGCCGACCTGCACAACCCCTTCTTCGCCGAGTTCCTGGACGGGCTCCAAGAGTCGCTGCACGGCGCGGGCCTGCGCATGCTCGTCGGCAGCGGCCGCTGGGACCCGCTGTTCGAGGCCGAGGCCGTCGAGGCGTTCCTGGAGATGCGCGTGGACGGGCTGGTGCTGCTCAGCGTCGTGCCCGAGTCGCTGCGCGACGCCGCCGCGAGCGTGCCGGTCGTCGTCGTCGGTGAACGCGACGTCGCCGACGTCGACATCGTCGTGGACGACGACGAACTCGGCGCCGCGCTGGCCGTCGACCACCTGGTCGAGCTGGGGCACCGGCGCATCGCGCACATCGAGGGGGCACGGTCCACGACGGCGCGGTACCGGCGCCTCGGTTACGAGAAGGCGATGAAGCGGCACGGCCTCGGCGACCAGATCCTCGTCGAGGCGGGCGACTTCACCGAGGAGGGCGGTTACCGGGCGGCGCTGACGCTGCTGAAACGGGACGTCCGCCCGACGGCGATCTTCGCGCCGAACGACCTGGTGGCGACGGGCGCGCTGTCGGCCGCCGACGAACTGGAGCTGGCCGTCCCCGGCCACGTGTCGATCGTCGGCTACGACAACACGCATCTGGCCGCGATCCGGCACATCTCGCTGACCAGCGTGGACCAGCCCCGCCGCGACATGGGACGCGTCGCCGCCGAGATGCTCACGGCCCGGATCGCCGACCAGGCGCGGCCCGCGCGGCAGAACCTCGTCGTGCCGCACCTGGTGGTGCGGGCGACGACCGGACCGGCTCCCGGGTGATCGGCGGGTCGACGGCGGGTCGATCATCCTCGAAGGTTCGCGGGCACCGGTAAGGGACCGGCCAAGCCTGACGTGATCACGTCGCGCGCGCCCCGCCGGGAGGTGGTTAATGGTCCCGGCGGGACGGTCGTATCCAGGGGGGACGGATCATGCGTGATCCCGAGTTGGTGTCGCGCGCGCAGCGCGCGGCGAGCGAGTTGGAGCGCGCGTGGTCGCAGTGGCGGCGCGCACGCGGCCTGGCGGGCCGGTCGCCGGAGTCGGTGGCGAGCTATGTGGCGCACTCGATCGACCATCCGTGGGGCAGGCCCCGGGTGGTGCTGGGGCTCGACGCCGACGAGGCGCGGGAGCTGGCCGCCGTGCTGAACGGCTTCCCGGTCGCGTCCTGGTCCGGCGAGGAGGTGGCCGCCGCCGCCCCGCGCCCCGCCGGGTGAGGCACGCCCCCGTTTGACGAAAACGGGGGCGTGGCACACTCTGTGAGGTCGGTAACGAAACCATCACGGGGAGAGTCGGGTGCGCTTCGATCGAGGCGGCGTGGTCGCCGCGGGGCTGGCGCTCAGCCTGGGACTGGTCACGGCGGCGTGCGGCGACGACGGCGGTGAGCCCTCCACCGCGCCCACGGCGGCGACGACGTCGGCGTCGGGTTCGACGCAGCCCGCGCCGTCCCGGCCGGACGGCCGGGCGCTGGACGGCAAGACGATCGCCCTCGACCCCGGGCACAACGGCAAGAACGGCGCGAACGCCTCGAAGATCGCCCGCAAGGTGCAGATCGGGAACGGCTCGAAGGAGTGCGACACCACCGGCACGTCCACGAACGACGGCTACTCCGAGGCCGCGTTCACCTGGGACGTCACGCAGCGGCTGGCGAAGATCCTGCGCGGCCAGGGCGCGAAGATCGTGCTCACCCGGGAGGACAACGACGGCTGGGGCCCCTGCATCGACCAGCGCGCCGGAATCGGCAACAAGGCGAAGGCCGACGCGGCCCTGTCGGTGCACGCCGACGGCGCCGCCGCGTCCTCGCACGGCTTCCACGTGATCGAGCCGGGCCCGGTGCGCGGCATGCCCGCCTCGGTCGTCCGCGCGTCGAACGAGCTGGGCCGCGACGTCCGGGACGCGTTCGAGCGCGACAGCGGCTTCACCCCGTCGAACTACATCGGCGACGACGGCATCGACCGCCGCACCGACCTCGGCGGGCTGAACCTGTCCACGGTGCCGAAGGTGTTCGTCGAGTGCGGCAACATGCGCAACGCGGGCGACGCGGCGAAGATGACGAGCGCACAGGGCCGCCAGCGCATCGCCGAAGCACTGGCCAAGGGCCTCGGGAACTACCTGCGCGGCTAGCGCAGGCGCGCCTTGAGGTAGGCCGCGGTGACGCCCGCGTCCGCCGCCGCCACCTGCGCGGGCGTGCCCCGCGCGACGACGCGCCCGCCGCGCTCGCCGCCGCCGGGGCCCAGGTCCAGGACGTGGTCGGCGCCCGCGACGACGTCCATGTCGTGCTCCACGACGACGACCGTGGCGCCCGCGTCCACGAGGGCGTGCAGCCGGTCCATGAGCAGGTCGGAGTCGGCGGGGTGCAGGCCCGTGGTGGGCTCGTCGAGCAGGTAGAGGGTGTCGTCCTGGCGGGCGCGCTGGAGTTCGGAGGCGAGCTTGATGCGCTGCGCCTCGCCGCCGGACAGCTCGGTCGCGGGCTGGCCGAGCCGCAGGTAGCCGACGCCGACGTCCCGCAGCGTGCGCAGCGAGCGGGCGGCGGCCGGGACGCCGGCGAGGAACGCGGCGGCGTCGTCCACGGTGAGTTCGAGGACGTCGGCGATGGTGGCGTCCCGGTAGCGGATCTGGAGCGTCTCGGGGTTGTAGCGGGCGCCGTGGCAGACCGGGCAGGGCGCGTACGTGGACGGCAGGAACAGCAGCTCCACCGACACGTAGCCCTCGCCCTGGCAGTGCGGGCAGCGCCCGCCCTCGACGTTGAACGAGAACCGCCCCGGCCCGTACCCGCGCTTCCTCGCCTCGGGGGTGGCCGCGAACAGTTTGCGGACGGTGTCGAACAGCCCGGTGTAGGTGGCGAGGTTGGAGCGGGGCGTGCGGCCGATCGGCCGCTGGTCGACGCGGACGATCCGGTCGACGCGGGCCGCGCCGAGCGCGCCGAGCAGCGTCGTCTTGCCCGAGCCGGACACGCCGGTGACGGCGGTGAAGACGCCCAGCGGGATCTCGACGTCCAGATCGCGCAGGTTGTTGCGGGTGATGCCGTCGAGCCTGAGCCACCCCGACGGCGTCCGGGGCTCGCGGGCCGTCCGCTCGACCTCACCGAACAGATACGGCCGCGTGACCGACTCGGGGACGTCGCGCAGTCCGTCCACGGGCCCGCTGTGCAGGACGTGCCCGCCGTTCACGCCCGCGCCCGGCCCGACGTCCACGAGCCAGTCGGCGCGGCGCACCACGTCCAGTTCGTGTTCCACGACGAAGACGCTGTTCCCGGCGCGCCTGAGCCGGTCCAGGACGGAGACGAGCGCCTCGGCGTCGGCGGGGTGCAGCCCGGCGGACGGCTCGTCCAGCACGTAGACGACGCCGAACAACCCGGACCCGAGCTGCGTCGCGAGCCGCAGCCGCTGGAGTTCGCCGGACGACAGCGACGGGCTCGACCGGTCGATCGCCAGGTAGCCGAGGCCGAGTTCGGCCAGGATCTCGATGCGGCCGACGAGGTCGCGGGTGAGGACGCCCGCCGGGCCCTCGTCGCCGGTGAACGGGGCGAGGACGGCGGCGAGTTCGGCGAGCGGGAGCGCGGCGAGCGCGGCGATGTCGCGTCCGGCGAACGTGACACGGAGCGCGTCGGGGTTGAGGCGGCGGCCGTCGCACACCGGGCAGGTGGTGCTGTGCAGGAACGCGGCGGCCTTCGTGCGGCGCGCCTCGCTCTTGGACTCGGCGTAGGCGCGCAGCAGCAGGCGCCGCGCGCTGGAGTAGGTGCCCTGGTAGGCGCGGTGGACGCGGTCGGCGTCCCGGGTGGGGTGGACGGTGACGACGGGCTGCTCGTCGGTGAACAGGATCCAGTCGCGCTGGTCCTGCGGGAGGTCGCGCCAGGGCCGGTCGATGTCGTAGCCGAGCGCGGCGAGGATGTCGCGCAGGTTCTTGCCGTGCCACGCGCCCGGCCAGGACGCGACGGCGCCGTCCCGGATCGACAGCGACGGGTCGGGCACCATGGACGCCTCGGTCGCCTCGTGGATCTCGCCCTGGCCGTGGCAGCGGGGGCAGGCGCCGGCGACGGTGTTGGGGGAGAAGGCGTCGGAGTCGAGGTGGGCGGCTCCGGGGGGATACGTCCCGGCGCGCGACAGCAGCAGGCGCAGCGAGTTCGACAGCGTCGTCACCGTGCCGACCGACGACCGCGACGACGGCACCGAGCGGCGCTGCTCCAGCGCGACGGCGGGCGGCAGCCCGGTGATCTCGTCCACCTGCGGCGTGCCCGCCTGGTGCAGCAGGCGGCGCGCGTAGGGCGCGACGGACTCCAGGTAGCGGCGCTGCGCCTCGGCGTACAGCGTGCCGAACGCCAGCGACGACTTGCCCGAGCCGGACACGCCCGTGAACGCCACGAGCGCGTCGCGGGGGACGGCCAGCGACACGTCGCGCAGGTTGTGCTCGCGGGCGCCGCGCACCCGGACGTACGGATCGTCCGCTCCCGTTTCCATGCGACTCACGGTAACCGTCCGTGAGCGCGCGGACGGACGACGGGTCAGCCCTTGACCTCGCGGAGCCGTCCGGTCTCGACCTCGTAGACGAAGCCGCGGACGCGGTCGGTGTGCGGGACGAACGGGTCGGCCTTGATGCGGGCGATGGACTGGCGGACGTCGGCGTCCAGGTCGGGGAACGCCTCGGCGGCCCAGTCGGGGCGGATGCCGGTCTCGGCCTGGATGGAGTCCTTGAAGGCGTCGTCGGTGAAGGTGAGCATGCCGCAGTCGGTGTGGTGGATCAGGACGACCTCGCGGGTGCCCAGCAGGCGCTGGCTGATCGCCAGGCTGCGGCGGACGTCGGCGGAGACGACGCCGCCCGCGTTGCGGATGACGTGCGCGTCGCCCTCGGTGAGCCCGAGCGCGTCGTAGGGGCTGAGCCGCGCGTCCATGCAGGCGACGACGGCGACCTGGCGGGCGGGCGGCAGCGGCAGGTCGCCTTGGTCGAACGAGGCGGCGTAGCGCTCGTTGGCGGCGAGCAGTTCGTCGGTGACGCTCACGGGGACGCTCCTTCGGGTTCGGGGCTGCCCACCTTTCCCCAGTATTCCGATGGAGTCAATAGGTAACTACGGTGCGTAAGATCGGTACGGGTGCGCGGGCGGGACGGGAGGATGGGCGGATGTCTGAACATCGTGCGCTTCTCTCCGTCCGTGCGGCCTTCGAAGAGGCCGGATACACCGTCGAGGGGGTGCGGGCGCTGCTCGGGCCGGTCGCGGGCGGCGCGCTCGCGCGGGACGAGATCGTCCCCGCCTGCCGGGCGACCGGGGACGGCGGCGCGCTCGCGGCGTTCGTCCGGCTGTTCTGGCTCCAGGTGCCGGTTCCGGCGGACGTGCCCGCCGCCGATGACCTCGTCGCCGCCGGGCTCGCCGAACGCGACGGCGACGCGCTGCGCCCGCTGCTGCACGTCGAACCGCTGGAGTCGGTGACGGGGCTCGGGCACGCGGGCTGGGCCGTCTCCGACCTCAAGGTCCGGCCCGGGTCGGGCGGGACGGTGCGGCCCGACCACGTCGTCGGCGCGGGCGGCGCGTCGGCGAGCCTGGCGCGGCTCGTCGTCCACAGCCCTGTGGACAGCGTCCTCGACCTCGGGACGGGCTGCGGCGTGCAGGCGCTGCACGCCGCCGAGCCGTGGGTGCGGCCCCGGCCCGCCGCGATCACCGCCACGGACGTCAACCCGCGCGCGCTCGCGCTGGCGTCGATGAGCTTCGCGCTGTCGGGCCTGGACGGCGTCGAACTGCTCGCCGGGTCGCTGCTGGAACCCGTCGCGGACCGGCGGTTCGACCTCATCGTGTCCAACCCGCCGTTCGTCGTCGCGCCCGAGGGCGGAACCCGCTACACCTACCGCGAGTCGGGCATGCCGGGCGACGACTTCTGCCGCCGTCTCGTCCTCGGCGCCCGCGACCACCTCAACCCCGGCGGGCACTGCCACCTGCTCGCGAACTGGCTGCACGTCGCCGGAACGCCGTGGGAGGAACGCGTCGGGGCGTGGGCGGAGGAGTCGGGCTGCGACGCGTGGATCGTGCAGCGCGACGTCCAGGACCCGGCCGAGTACGCCGAGCTGTGGCTGCGCGACTCGGCCGAGGCGGGCACGCCCGAGTATCGCCGCCGGTACGACGCGTGGCTCGACTCGTTCGAGCGCGGGAACGTCACCGGCGTCGGCTTCGGCTGGATCACGCTGCGCCGCACGGACGCCGTCCCGGCGGTGCGCGTCGAGGAACTGCGGCACGCCGTCGACCAGCCGGTCGGCGCCTATGCGGACGACGTCCTGGACGGCCTCCGCGCCGCCCGGGAGTTTTCCACAGGCTGGGGAAATCTCCGCACCGCCGACGGCGTCGTGCAGGAGCAGCTCGGCCCGCCCGGCGCCGCCGACCCCGAGCGCATCCTGCTCCGCCAGACGACCCGCCTGCGCCGCGCGGCGGGCGTCGACACCATCGAGGCCGCCCTCGCGGGCGTCTGCGACGGCACCCTCCCGCTGCCCCGCCTCCTCGACGCCATCGCGCGGCTCCTCGGCCTCGACCCGTCCCAGACCGAGGCCCACGCCGCCGCCGTCCTGCCCGAACTCGTCGCGGACGGCTTCTTCACCGTCGTCCCCCCGGACTGACCGGGAGGGGCACCGCCGCCCGGAAGCCCGGACGGCGGCGCCGGTTCCTTACGGGAAGCCGGTGAGCTGTCCCGGTGTGCTGCGGTTGGTGGTGTTCCCGTTGCCGAGCTGCCCGTTGGTGTTGGCACCCCAGGTGAACAGATGCCCGGTGGTGCGGACGCCCGCGGTGTGCTGCCCACCGGCGAGCAGCCCCGACGGCGTGGCGAGCCCGCCGATGGCGACGGGCGTACTGCGGTTGGTGGTGGTGCCGTCACCGAGCTGGCCGCTGGTGTTGAGGCCCCATGCCGATCCGGTGCCGGTCCAGCGGGTGGCGACGTTGTGCCAGTTGCCCGCCGAGATCGTCAGCACTGAGGTCAGCCCGGTGACGGTGACCGGTGTGGTGCGGTTGGTGGTGGTTCCGTCGCCGAGCTGTCCGGCGCTGTTGAGCCCCCAGGCACGGACGGTCCCGTCCGTGCGGACGGCCAAAGAGTGACCGAAGCCCGCCGCGACCGATCCGGGCAGCGTGGAGACGCCGGTCAGCCCGGAGACCTGGACGGGGGTGGTGCGGTTCGTCGAGGTGCCGTCGCCGAGCTTGCCGGCGTTGTTGTTGCCCCAGGCCCAGACCGTCCCGTCCGCCCGGACCGCGAGCGCGTGGGTCGCGCCCGCCGCGATGGCGCGGATGCCGGTCAGGCCGGTGACCTGAACCGGGGTGGTGCGGTCGGTGGCGCCGCCGTCGCCGAGCTGTCCGTTCGTACCGGCGCCCCAGCTCCAGACCGTGCCGTCCTTCTTCAACGCGAGGGAGAAGCCGCCTCCGGCGGCGACCGAGCTGACGTCGTCCAGCCCGGACACGGTCACCGGTGCGGTGCTGTCGGCGGTGCCGCCGTTGCCGAGGCGCCCGTTGGCGCCCGCGCCCCACGCACGGACGGTCCCGCCGGTGACCGCCAGGGAGTGCCAGTCCCCGCCCGCGACCGAACCATGGGCACGGGAGACGCCGGTCAATCCGGTGACGGTGACCGGTGTGGTGCTGTTGGTGGTCGTGCCGTTGCCGAGCTGGCCCGAGCCGTTGAGCCCCCAGGCACGGACGGTGCCGTCGTTCTTGACGGCCAGCGTGTGCGACCCGCCCGCCGCTAGACCGGCCGCCAGATAGTTCGCCGCCGCGCCGAGATCGGGCTGCGGGCCGATGTTCTGCGCGGTGTTCCCAGTCTGCGGGGTGCCTGTCTGCACCAGCAACTGCCGCATCTGCGCCGGGGTGAGCGTCACGCCACGGGCCTTGGCGACACCCTGGAGCACCACGACGGCACCGGCGACGATCGCGCTGGCTCCGGAGGTGCCGCCGAAGGAGTTCGAGTACATCTTGTTCGGATCCGTCTGCCCCGGAGTGTGCCCGTTCCGCGTGGGCACTCCGGTGGTCACGATGCAGTGTCCGTGGGCTTGGACGTTGACGCGAGAGCCGAAGGTGGAACCGAAGTCGTCAAGGGCGAGACGGCTTCGCGCGGGCGGACGGTTCGAGCCGAGACAGTTCGTGCCGCCCGGAGAGGGCGGTTCACCGGCGCCCACGATGATCGCTCCCGAGTCGCCCCCCTCCATGATGGCCCGCGCGGACGGCTGGGTGAGATCGTCCAGATCGCGGCCGCCGTTCCCGGCGGCCTCGACGACGATGATGCCCTTGGCGGTGGCCACCTTCGTCAGGTCCCGGATGGGTTTCTGTACTTCCCACGGATAGCCGCCGATGGCGACCTCGTACAGGATCACGTCGCCCGGCGCGAGCCGGTCGATGGTGTCACAGAGACGCCTCTCCGTGGCCGATCCGACCTCCAGACGGGCCTGGGGCGCGATTCCCGCGATTCCCACCCCGTTGCCCGGATCGGCGCCGATGACTCCGGCCACTTGCGTCGCGTGCTGCGCTTCGGTCCCCGCATAGCAGGCGGAACCGATGAAGCCGGGCAGCACGACCGGCGGACCGGCGGGTGCCGGGCGGCCGCTGAATTCCTCGTGGCAGGTGTTCAGCTGGGTCGGTTCGGCGCTGACCGGCACCACCTTGTCGCTCTTGGCGACGGTGGTGCCGAGGCCCAGCTGCCCGTCTCCGTTCCCGCCGGTGGCGGCAAGCTTCTCCTGGCCGACCAGCACCGTGTGGCCCCGGCCACCGGCGGCCGCGCTGTAGACGCCGGGGCCCATCTGCCTCGGTGTCGTGGCCGAGCTTCCGTCCCCGTCACCGCCGAGCTGGCCGTCGGAGCCGGCACCCCACGCGAGACTCGGATCGGCCGCGCTCGTCGCGACGCTGTGGAAGTTGCCCGCCGCGACACCGGCGACGGGATGGGGAAGGGTCACGGGGACCGGGCTGGTCCGCGTCGTCAGGTCGCCGGTACCGAGCTGGCCTGATCCGTTGGCGCCCCACGAGCGCACGGAACCGTCCGCCCGGCGGGCGAGCGAGTGCAGTGAGCCCGCGGCGAGCTGGGTGACGTCGTCGATCCCCGTGAGCGTCACCGGGGCGTTTCTGCTGGTGGTGCTTCCGTCGCCGAGCTGACCGGACGTGTTCGCGCCCCAGGAGCGGACCTTGCCGTCGGCCCCGACCGCCAGCGAGTGCAGGTTCCCGGCGGCGAGGGCGCCGGGGGTCGTGCGGATCGGCGGCAGACCGGCGACGGTGACCGGCGTCGTGCTGCCGGTGTTCGTGCCGTTGCCGAGCTGCCCGGAGGCGTTCGCCCCCCAGGCGCGCACCTGACCGTCCGACAGGACCGCGAGGGCGTGGCCGAATCCCGTCGCGATGCTCTGGACCCCGCTCAGCGCGGTGATCTTCACCGGGGAGGTGCTGCGCGTGGTGGTCCCGTTGCCGAGCTGGCCGGAGTTGTTGGCGCCCCAGGCCCACACCTCGCCGTTGGTCCGGAGCGCGAACGAGTGGTTGGCCGCCGCCGCGACCGCCCGCACGTCCGTCAGGCCGGGCACGCGCATCGGCCGGTCGCTGCCGGTCGTCGTGCCGAGCCCGAGCTGACCGTTCGACCCGGCGCCCCACGACCACACCTCGCCCGTGAGCGACACCGCCAGCGTGTGCGCGTCGCCGGCGGCGACCGCGCCGTAGGCGTTGGGCGTACGGAGCAGGTC
Organism: Actinomadura flavalba DSM 45200; assembly: GCF_000374305.1. GTDB lineage: Bacteria > Actinomycetota > Actinomycetes > Streptosporangiales > Streptosporangiaceae > Spirillospora > Spirillospora flavalba. Next base: position 1,777,454 of record NZ_KB894093.1, read on the forward strand.
CTTGCCGGGAGGGGTTTCGAGGTCGGTGATCGTGACGCCCGCGCCCCGTCCCCCCGGCAGCGTGCCGATCGCGTCGGCGTTCACGCCGCCGCCCGCCGGATCGCCGGGCGCGTTGCGGTAGGTCTGGGCGGGCTGGAACGGCTCGGCGGGCGCGGTCGGCAGGCTCTGCGCCTGGGCCGTCTCGACGGCGGGGAGGGCGTTGAGCCTGGTCAGCAGCGGCCCGATGCCGCCGGTCTCCAGCGTGACGATGAACCAGGAGTTGAGGTCGGGCAGTCGTTCGCCGGTCTTCGCCTCAAGTCGGCGGCGCTCGTCCGCGACATCCTTCTCCGCCCTCCGGGTGAGGCGTTCGATCCGCACGCGGGGGTCGGCGAAGATCGCTCGGAGCGCGGTGGTCGTCGCGGCGTCGCGGGAGACGAGCCGTCCGCCGCGGAGGCGGACCTCCCGGTCGGCACGGAATTTGACCGAGAAGCTCGTCGTGGAGAAACGGGCCGGGTCGATCGTCCCGCCGGTGCCCGGCCTGGGCTCGGACGGGGCGGGGCCGGCCGCGGCGGCGGGTCCGGTGACGCCGCACAGCAGGGAGGCGACGGCCACCACTGCGGTGACGGCGGCGGCGCGGCGGCGGGTGCCGCCGGGATGGCGGGTTTTGAGCACGTGGTCTCCCGGTCGGAAGAGCGGGGGAAAGAGGCCGAACGTGATCAATCTAGCGAGCCGCGTAGCGGTGGAATAGTGTGCTGCCGCGCGAAAGTCGGCTGATGCGCGCCAATTTTTGGTGTCAGGATAAAGCGGTTCCGGAAATGGTGATTACTTCGCTGCGTAACGTCAGCGGGAAGCGTCAGTCAATGACACGAAAGTGCTTTCTCGTAGGCGGCGGGAGAGGGTGCGGTGGGTGCGGTGGGCCCAGAGGGGGCCGTTGTAGATCATGGCGGTGTAGCCCTGGACGAGGGTGGCGCCGGCGCGGATGCGGTCCCAGGCGTCGTCGGCGGTGGCGATGCCGCCGACGGAGATGAGGGTGACGCGGCCGTCGGTGCGGGCGCGGAGGCGGCGCAGGACGTCCAGGGAGCGGTCGCGGAGGGGGGCGCCGGAGAGGCCGCCGGTCTCCTGCGTCAGGTGCGCGGGGGAGTGCAGGCCCTCGCGGGAGATCGTGGTGTTGGTCGCGATGATGCCGTCGAGGCCGAGTTCGAGGGCCAGGTCGGCGACCGCGTCGATGTCGGCGTCCGCCAGGTCGGGGGCGATCTTGACCAGGAGCGGGACGTGCCGGTCGGTGACGTCGTCGGCCGCCGCGCGGACGGCCGTCAGCAGCGGGCGCAGGTGCTCGACCGCCTGGAGGTCGCGCAGGCCCGGGGTGTTGGGGGAGCTGACGTTCACCGCGAGGTAGTCGGCGTGCGGGGCGAGACGGCGGGCGCTGGCCGTGTAGTCGGCGACGGCCTCGTCCTCGGGGACGGTCTTGGTCTTGCCGATGTTGACGCCGACGATGGTGCCCGGACGGCGGCGCGCGAGCCGGGCCGCCGCGTCGGCCGAACCCCGGTTGTTGAAGCCCATCCGGTTGATGACGGCCCGGTCGGCGGGGAGCCGGAACAGGCGCGGCGCCGGGTTGCCCGGCTGGGCCTGCCCGGTCAGCGTGCCGATCTCGACGTGGCCGAAGCCGAACGCGCCGAGGGCGTCGTAGGCGACGGCGTCCTTGTCGAAGCCGGCGGCCAGGCCGAGCGGGCCGGGGAACTCCAGGCCGAGCGCGCGGACGCGCAGCGCGGGGTCGCGGGGGGCGAGGACGCGGCGCAGCGCGGCGGTGCCGCCGGGCACGGACTGGAGCGCGCGCAGGCCGCGCATCGTCCAGTGGTGGGCGGTCTCGGCGGGGACCTTGGTGATGACCAGGTCGAACACGTGTCGATACACGATCCCCGATTATCTCAGGGGCGCCGCGTGCCCCCGCCACCGAGGCCGAGACCGCGCCGAAGCTCGCGCATCGCCTGGCGGAGGGGACGCACGAAGTGGACGTCGGCCCAGCGCGCGGCGGGGACGACCGTCGCCCGCCACACGGCGCGGATCGCGCGGCCGACCGGGGCGAGCAGGTAGTGCAGGACCAGGGCGCAGGGGGCGACGACGAACACGCGCCCGAGCCAGGCCAGCGCCCGCCCGGTCGTCCGCCACGCCCAGCCGATCGCGCGGAACACCGGCAGGAACAGGTACGTCCAGATCGGCGCGAGCAGGTAGCGCCAGATGATCTGCGCGGGGACGACGAACAGGCCGTACAGGACGTACCCCAGCCCCTTGAGGATCGGCCACAGCAGGTACGTCCACAGCAGGTGCGCGGGCCACGCGAGCAGCCACCGCGCCAGGAACGCCAGCGCGATCAGCAGCGGGCGGAGCAGCAGCGCCCAGACGACGTGCGTCCACAGCCACGCCAGCGCGCGCCCGACCGGCCGCAGTAGCCACCGGACGCCGCGTCCCAGCCAGCACAGCAGGTCCCACGCGAGCCGGAACGGCAGCACGAAGATCACCGCGAGGACGCGGACGAACAGGGACGGCGGCGGCTGCGGCTTGGACCGGTCGTACTGGCTCACAAGGGATTGGACGGACACGGCGCCGCACGGTTCTGCCCCGTCGATGTGACCGTGGTCACAGTGAACCGGCCCGGGGCGGTCCCCGTACTGCTCCCCGACCCCGGTTCCGAAGATGGAGGAGCACATGGACTTCCCCCGCTGGGCGCTTCCCGCCGCGGCCGTGACCGCGTCCGCCGTGCTGCTGACGGCCTGCGGGCAGAACGCCGGGCCGCAGACCGGCACGGCCGCCGGGACGCGGCAGGCCCCGGCCGACGCCTCGGCCGAGCCCGACCCCTCGGCGGACCCGTCCGCGCCACCCGAGCCGGCGCGGCTGGAGACCGCGAACATCGCCCGGATCGGCCGCGTCGTCACCGACGGGCAGGGCCGCACCCTCTACCGGTTCGACAACGACACGGCCCGGCCGCCCGCGTCGACCTGCGAGGACGCGTGCGCGACGACCTGGCCGCCGGTCTGGGCGGGCGAGGAGGACCCGTCGGTCAACGGCGTGCGGGCCGACCTGGTCGGCAAGGTCCGGCGCCCGGACGGCCGCTGGCAGGTCACGCTCGGCGGCTGGCCCCTCTACCGGTACACCAAGGACCTCAACGCCGGGGACGCGCGGGGCCACGGCGTCGGCGGCACCTGGTTCGCGGCGGCGCCGACCGGTGCCAAGGCGGGCGTCGCGACGGCCGCGCCGTCCACCCCGCCGCCGCGCGCCGCGCCGGACGATCGCTGGAAGGGCTGGACGGTGCTGACCGCCCGCAAGGACGCGGAACTCGGGCTGATCCTCACCGACGGCAAGGGCCGCGTGATGTACCGGTTCGACGACGACAGCGCGCGCCCGCCGCGCACGACGTGCTTCGGCGCGTGCAAGAGGGCGTGGCCGCCGGTGATCTTCAACGGGTGGAAGAAGCTGAGGCTCAAGGGCGTGGACCGCAAGGCGGTCGGCTACATCGAGCGCAGGGACGACGGCCGGTGCCAGCTCACGATCAACGGCTGGCCGATGTACTACTTCGCCAAGGACGCCCGGCCCGGCGACACCAAGGGGCAGGGCGTGCAGAACGTGTGGTGGGTGAGCACGCCGGAGGGGAAGAAGGCGCGGGCCGCCGGGGGCGGGAACGGCGGCGGTTACGGCTACTGACGCGCGAGTGCGGCGGGCCGCACCGGCCCGCCGCACCCCGCCGCGTCACTTGCGCCGGTGGTCCCGCTCCCGGTCGGCGTCGTCGGCCCCCAGCACCTCGACGTGCTCCTTGCGCAGCTCGTCCTGGACGACCTGTTCCTCGGTCACGGTCTCGGTGCGGACGACGACGCGCTCGACCGGCACCGTCTCCTTGTTGATGACGATCTTCTCCGAGTGCAGGATGATCTCCTGCTCGTCGGCGGAGAGGTCGATCTCGCCCGGCGCGGCGTCGTTGATCGGCATCCGCTCGACGGTGATCTCCTCATGGGAGACGTGCACCGACTCGCGGACCTGCTCGACGTCCACGGTCTTGCGAATCCGGACGCGCCCCGCCTCGGTGCGCTCGGTCGCGACCGACATGCGCTCCTCCGACCGGATCATCTCGATCGGGTGGTGGGCGTGGTCGTCGGCGGCGCGGTTCGTCCGGTTCGGGTCCGCCTTGCCGGTGCGCGCCCGGCTCGTGTCCGAATCGGCGGTCGTGCCCGGCGTGCCCATCAGGGCCTCCTGCGACGGGTCCATCTGGTCGCGCTGCGCCGCGTCGGTGCCTGCGGCGGAGCGCTCGTTGCGGCGCCGGTCGCCCTGCGTCCGGCCCTCGCCGGACGGCCCGGCCTGCCCCGGAATGCCGCGGTTCGGCGCCCGCATGCCGTAGTGGCGGTACAGGTCGTTGACGGCCTCGCGGTCGAGGTGCTCGTCGGCGTCGACGTGCGGGGCGTCCTTGATGAGCTGCTTGTCGTACGGGACGTGCAGCTCGTCGCCCTCGCGGCTCGCGGCCGAGATCGGGATGAAGCTCTCCCGGCTGCCGAACCAGCCGGTGTTGACGGTCACCCACTCCGGTTCGCCGGTCTCGTCGTTCAGGTAGACCTGCCTGACGTCGCCGATCTTCGAGCCGTCCCTGCCGGTGACGGTGGTGTTCATCAGTTCCTGGACAGTGCTCTTGGTCTGCACGCGAAAAACCCCCCTGTGCCGCGGACCGGTGGCCTCCGAAGCGCGGGTACCCCCCGAGGTCGCTTCCACGTAACGGAGTTGTCCGACAACTATCGGTTTTTCCCGCACGCAGAGTGATAAACGCAGGTCAGTCGAAGGATCGCTCAGCCGTCCAGCAGTTCGGCGAGCAGCGGGAGATGGCTCTCCTCGATCGCCTTGGTCGCGGTGAGCAGCGTGAGCGGACCCCGCCGGGCCTTCTCCCGCAGGCCGTCCAGCGCCTCGCGGCGCTCGGGGGCGTCGAGTTCGGCGCGGTAGCGGCGCCGGAACTCGTCCTTCCTGGCCGGATCGTGGCCGTACCAGTGGCGCAGGTCCGTGGACGGCGCCACGTCCTTCGCCCACGCCGTCAGGTCGGCGTGCGCCTTGGACAGGCCGCGCGGCCAGAGCCGGTCCACCAGGACGCGGGCGCCGTCGGCGTCCTGCGGCTCGTCGTACACGCGGCGCATCCGCACATCACCCATGAGCTGCGCCTACCCGCCCGCGTGCGAGGTTAGACGGATGATCGCCGGGCATCTCCCGGGACATGGCGACGATCGCGGAACAGTTCGTGCGGGTCCTGCGGGACGAGGGCGTGCAGCGCATCTACGGGGTCGTCGGCGACAGCCTCAACCCCGTGGTCGACGCGGTCCGCCGCACCGACGGCATCGAGTGGGTCTACGTCCGCAACGAGGAGGCGGGCGCGTTCGCGGCCGCCGCCGAGGCCGAGACCACCGGGCGGCTCGCCGTCTGCGCCGGGAGCTGCGGACCCGGCAACACGCACCTGATCCAGGGGCTGTTCGACGCGCACCGGTCCCGGGTGCCCGTGCTGGCGCTGGCGTCGCAGATCCCGAGCGCGCAGCTCGGCACCGGGTACTTCCAGGAGACGCACCCCGAACGCATCTTCACCGAGTGCAGCGGATACCTGGCCGAGATCCAGAACCCGGCGCAGATGCCGCGCGTGCTGCGGACCGCGATCCAGCACGCGATCGGGCTCCAGGACGTGTCGGTGCTCGTCCTCGCGGGCGACACCGCGAAGGAGGAGGTTCCGGGCACGCTGCGTCCGCACGACACGCTCGTCCGGCGCGGGACCGTCCATCCGCCCGCCGACCAGGTGGACGAGCTGGCGCGGGCGGTCAACGCGGCGGAGAAGGTGACGCTGTTCTGCGGCGTCGGCGTCCGCGACGCGCACGCCGAGGTGATGGAGCTGGCGCACCGGGTGCTGTCGCCGGTCGGGCACTCGCTGCGCGGCAAGGAGTGGATCCAGTACGACAACCCGTTCGACGTCGGCATGAGCGGGCTGCTCGGCTACGGCGCCTGCCACGACGCGCTGCACGAGGCCGACCTCGTCCTGCTGCTCGGCACCGACTTCCCGTACGACCCGTTCCTCCCGGGCCGCAACACGATCCAGATCGACCACGACGCGTCCCGGCTGGGCCGCCGCACCCCGCTCGACCTCGCCGTCCACGGCGACGTGGGGGCGACGCTGCGCGCCGTCCTGCCGAAACTGGAGCAGAAGTCCTCCGGCGCGTTCCTGGAGAAGATGCTGAAAGAGCATCACCGGGCGCTGTCGAAGGTCGTGGACGCCTACACGAGCAACATCGAGAAGCACACGCCGATCCACCCCGAGTACGTGGCGGCGCTGCTGGACGAGCTGGCCGCCGACGACGCGATCTTCACCGTCGACACCGGCATGTGCAACGTTTGGGCCGCCCGCTACCTCACCCCGAACGGCCGCCGCCGCGTGACGGGCTCGTTCCGGCACGGCTCGATGGCCAACGCCCTGCCGCACGCGATCGGCGCCCAGTTCGGCGCGCCGGGCCGCCAGGTCGTCTCGATGTCGGGCGACGGCGGCCTCGGCATGCTCATGGGCGAACTCCTCACCGTCCGCCTGCACGACCTTCCCGTCAAGACGATCGTCTTCAACAACGCGTCCCTCGGCATGGTCAAGCTGGAGATGCTGGTCGACGGGATGCCCGACTACGAGACCGACCACGCCCCCACCGACTTCGCCGCCATCGCGCAGGGCGCGGGAATCGCGTCGGCCCGCGTCACCGACCCCAGGAAGGTCCGCGAGGCCCTGGAGACGGCGCTCGCCCACGACGGCCCCTACCTGCTGGACGTCGTCACCGACCCCAACGCCCTCTCCATCCCGCCCGCCATCACCGCCGACCAGGTGAAGGGCTTCGCGCTGGCCGCCGGGAAGACCGTCCTCACCGGCGGCGTGGGCCGCATGGTCGACCTGGCCAAGAGCAACCTCCGCAACGTCCCCCGCCCCTGATCAGGGGTGCGAGAGGGCCGTGGTGAGCAGGGGCCAGGCGCGGTGCAGTTCGTGGTGCCAGTACGGCCAGGTGTGGGTGCCGTGGTCGTAGAGGTGGATCGTCGCCGGGATGTCGTGGTGGCGGAGGCGGCGCAGGAACGGGGCCAGCGTGGAGTGGATGAGGGGTTCGGCGAGGTTCGCCGCGCTCCACGGAGCGTCCGGCGGGTCCAGGGGACCTCGTCGTCCCGTGCGGGACGCCGAGAGGTAGAGGGCCGTGCCCTTCAGGGACGAGGCCAGGTGCGTCGGGTCGGCGCGGCGCCAGAACCGGTCGTGCAGGACGGGCCAACCCCACATGTGCAGGGGGTTGGTGCGGCCCGCGATCGCGGTGGCGGCCAGCAGCGTGAGGGCCGTCAGCGGGGTGCGGATCGTGCAGGGGGCGCTCAGGGCGGCCGCGAAGCGGAACGTGCCGGGGTTCTGCGCGGCGCCGAGCAGCGCGCCGTAGCCGCCGCCGGAGACGCCCGCCACCGCGCGGACCGGGGACGCGCCGTACCGGTCGCGCATCAGCGCGAAGACCTCGTGGACGTGGAACGTCATCCACTGCGGCCCCCGGCGCCAGTCGGCGTAACCGCCCGCGCGGCCCCCGTCGGGCATGACGATGAGGATGTCGTCGTTGCGGCTCAGATCCTCGACGCCCGCGTATTGCAGCCACGACGAGCCGTCGTCCAGACCGCCGTGGTGCAGGGTCAGCAGCGGCCGGGGGACGTCGCGCGACCAGCCCTCCGGCAGCAGGACGCGGACGCTCAGCACCCGCCCGGGCACCGACGGCGTGCGCACCCGGAGGTGCCGGAGGCGCGGCGACTCCTCGTCGTCGGCGAGGACCTCCAGCGTCATGCCGGCCGGGTCCGCTCGTGCAGGCGCCCGGCGCGGTAGGCGTCGCGGCAGGCGGTGCGGCTGAGCTTGCCGCTGCTCGTGCGGGGCAGCGCGCCGGGCTCGATGAGCAGGAAGTCGCGCACCGCGAGGCCGTGGTCGCGCTGGACTGCGGCGCGGACGGCCGCCGCGACCTCCGCCCGGTCCAGCAGGCGGACCGGCACGCGGCGGTTGCGTTCGGCGACGACGACGGGCGCGTCCCCGTCCGTCCCGGCGAACGCGGCGACGTAGCCCGCGCGGACGCCCGGGTGCGCGGTGGCGGCGGTGTGCTCGACGTCCTGCGGGTAGTGGTTGCGGCCGTCGACGATGAGGAGGTCCTTGCTGCGGCCCGTCACGTAGTACTCGCCGTCGTGGCGGAAGCCGAGGTCGCCGGTGCGCAGCCACGGCCCTGCGGGCAGGCCCGGCGGCGGGTCGGTGAGGGCGGCGCCGAACGTCTCCTGGGTGGCCCGCGCGCGGCCCCAGTATCCGGCGGCGACGTTGGCGCCGTGCACCCACAGCTCGCCGACGTGCCCGTCCGGCAGGATGCGGCCGTCGTCCACGATCGCGACGTGCTGCCCGAACGGGACGCCGCACGAGACCAGCGCGCTCCCCGTGCCGGGCCGCGCGACGCCCGCCGCGAGGGCGTCCCGGTCGAACGACGCGGTGACCGGCGTCCGGTCGGGCGAGCAGGCCAGCACGTAGACGGTCGCCTCCGCGAGCCCGTACGCGGGCGACTGCGCCTCGGCGCGCAGCCCGCACCCGGCGAACGCCTCGCGGAACCCGGTGAGCGTGGACGGCCGGATCGGCTCGGCGCCGTTGAGCAGCATCCGGACGCCGCTCAGGTCGAGCCCGGCCTTCTCCTCGTCGGTGACGGTGCTCGTCAGGTACTCGTACGCGAAGTTCGGACCCGCCGTGTACACGTCGCGTTCCCGGCCGAGCAGTTCCAGCCACCGCACCGGCCGCATGATGAACGCCACCGGGTCCATGAACACGCACGGGTTGGCGTGGACGAGCGGCAGCGCCGCCGTGAACACCAGCCCCATGTCGTGGAAGAGCGGCAGCCAGCTCACGCCGCTGGACGTGCGCGGCGTCCCGCGTCCGGCGGCGTGGAGCTGTTCGGCGTTGACGGTCAGGTTCCCGTGCGTGATGACGACGCCGGCCGGGGTGCGCGTCGATCCGGACGTGTACTGGAGGTAGGCGACGTCGCCCGGGCCGACCGGCTCGTCGTCCCAGGGGCCGGTGAGCGCCGGGTCGTCGACGGTGACGACCTCCTTGGGCTGGTCGAGGGTGCCGTCGGTGAGGAAGGACGCGACGGCGTCGCGGGAGGCCGCCGTCGTGAGGACGGTCGTCGGCGCCGCGTCCCGGTAGACCGACAGCAGCCGGTCGCCGTGCCCGGGCAGGTCCGGGCCGAACAGCGGCACCGCGATGATCCGCGCGTACAGGCAGCCGAAGAACGCGACGAGGTAGTCCAGCGACTGCGGCATCAGCAGCGCCGCCCGGTCGCCCGGGACGGCGGTGCGGCGCAGCCGGGCGGCGAGCGCGCGGGCGCGGCGGTCGAGGTCGCCCCAGGTGAGGTGGTGTTCGACCCCGGCGGGATCGGCGGCGTGGTCCACGAACGTGTAGGCGCGCTCGTCGGGGTAGCGGCGGGCCCACTCGGTGAGCCGGGCGGTCAGCGGGGTCACGGGGTCGTCCTTCCGGCGCCGAGGGCGGTCATGATCAGGGGCCAGGCCGTGTGCAGCTCCTGCGTCCACTCGGGCCAGGCGTGCCAGCCGTCGCCGTAGATGTGCGCGGTGACGGGGATGCGCAGTTCGCGGAGCCGGTTGACGAACGAGTGGTTCATCTGGCCGATGAGGATCTCGCTGAGCTGGGTGAGCCGCCACTGCGCGCCCGGCGGCGTGAACGGGCCGTTCATGCCGGTGGTGCCGCTGGAGACGTACAGGCCGGTGCCGCGCAGCCGTTCGGCGAGGACGTGCGGGTCGTGCGCGCGCCAGTTGGCGTCGTCGCGGCCCGGGACGCCGAAGATGCGGAAGGCGTCGGCGCCCGACCCGAGCAGGTTCACGGCCGTCAGGAAGATCTGCATCCCGTGCATCGTCAGGTGCGTCGAGCCGCTGAACGACGCGGCGTAGCGGAACATGCCGGGGTGCCGCGCCGCGTACGCCATGGCGCCCTGCCCGCCGGACGAGACGCCGAGCACCGCGCGCCGGTCGCCCGCGCGGTACCGCTTCATCAGCGCGGGCAGCTCGCGGACGTGGTGGTCCTCCCAGCGCGGGATGCCGCCCGCGCCGTCGTTCCACCAGTTGGTGTAGCTGCCGTTCTCGCCGCCGGACGGCATGACGACGAGGACGTCCCGCGTCGCGGCGAGCCGGGCGATGTCGGTCTCGCGGGTCCAGGACGTGTAGTCGTCCCGTCCGCCCTGGTAGGCGTAGAGGACCGGCCAGGTCCGCTTGGCGGTGCGGCTCCAGCCTCGCGGCAGCAGCAGCCGCGCCTGCACGCGCTGCCCGACCGCCGGGGAGTACCACTCCAGGTCGAGGGTGCGCGCGTCGATGCGCCGTTCGGTGATGTCGGCGGCGCGCACGGGAACGGCGAGCGCCAGCAGGGCCAGCGTGGCCACCAGCGCCGTGACGAGTCTCTTCATCCTGCCTGCTTTCGGGCGACGATCCGGTAGGCGTTGCTGTTGGTCCTGGCCAGGGGGCGGGTCACGACGTCGGCGGCGATGGCCAGGCCCATGAGCGGCCCGGCGAGCAGCAGCGTGCCGACGACGCCCGCGTACTCGCGGCGGCCGGGCGGGCGGGGCCACCAGGGGCGGTCGACGTCGAGGCCGAGGCGGTTGACGACGGCGGCGGCCGACGCGACGAAGTCGGGGCCCTGGTCGGCCTCGCGGCGCTCGACGGCGCGCACCTCCAGCCCGCGCGCCTCCAGCTCGTCCCGCAGGTTGCCGAGCGGGATCATGTGCAGGTGCTGCGGCGCCAGCCACGGCACCCACCAGCCGCGCAGGATGCGGCCGAACCGCGACTCGGGGTCGGGCATCTCGATGAGCAGGTGGCCGCCGGGCGGCAGGATCTTGGCGACGGTGTCGAGTTCGGCGAGCGGGTCGCGGGTGTGCTCCAGGTAGTGGTGCATGGAGACGACGTCGTAGCGGCCGGCGAGGCGGTGGGCGAGGTCGGGGAACTGGCCGCGGTAGCCCGCGTCGACCCAGCCGCGCGCGACGGCCTCGTCGACGGCGGCGCTCATGTCCAGCCCGTCGAACCGGGTGTGCGGCAGGACGGTGCGGGCGGCCCGGCAGAAGTGCGCCTTGCCGGTGCCGACGTCGAGCCAGGCGGCCGGGTCGGTGTGCCGGGCGACCATCGCGGCGCGGGCCAGGTACCAGGGGGTGTTGGAGCTGAAGATCCGTTCGGCGAGGACGTCGCCGAGGCCGTCGTAGATGTCGCGGTAGTAGAAGGCCAGGCCCTCGTCGGTGACCGGCGGGTTCTGGAAGATGTGCCCGCACGAGCCGCAGCGTTCCAGGACGAACCGTCCGGGCTTGCCCTGGAGGATGTCGCGCGGCCGGACGTGCCGTTTCAGCCGCGTCCCGTGGCACCACGGGCAGTCGGCGCGCCGTTCGCCGACGAACCGGCCGACGCCCCGGCTGATCTGGTCGCGGTACCAGGCGCGGGCCCGTTCGCGCCGCGCGACGAGGCGCCGTTCCCACGGCGTGCGCTCGGCGCGGAGCGTCCGCCAGATCGAGCGGGGGGTGTGCGCGAGGCGGGTCAGGGCGACGCGGCGCAGGTCGCGGGGGCGCAGCGCGGTGCGTCCGAACACGACGTAGGGGAGCAGGCAGTACAGCACCGCCAGGCCCGCGCCGTGCGCGGGGCTGACCGCGACGGCGGCGAGGACGAGCCCGTATCCGGCCGTGGCGGCGAGCAGGGTCTGCGGCAGCGCGAGCGTCTGGGGGATGACGAGCGCCATCGCCCGCATCCGCGCGCGCCGGAACCGCACGCCGCCGCGTCCGGCCGCGCCGACGTCGACGACGACGAGGTCGGCGGCCCCGGACGTGAACAGCCGCGCCCGCGCCGTCAGCTCGGCCAGCTCGTCGGGGTCGAGCGTGACCGGGACGGTCTCCGCCCACTCCGGCAGCGCGGTCCCGGCCTGGCGTGGGGCGGTCCGGGCGCGCTTCAGCGCCTCGGTGTCGGCGAGCAGCGCGTGGCAGGCGCCCCGGCCCATGCCGAGGCGGTCGGCGCGGTAGGCGGCGGGGGCGAGGTGGCGCAGCAGGTCGAGCGCGTCGTCCACGGGGAGCGCGGCGGGGACCAGGTCCAGCAGGTCCAGGCCGCGTTCGTCGGCGTACCGCTCGGCGGCGCGGCGGACGTCGTCGGACACGGTCACGCCGGGCGCGGTGACCAGCGTGTAGCGCCCCGATCCGGGCACGCCGTCCGTGTCCAGCCGGTCGAGCGCGTTCAGCCGCCGCCGCAGCCGCAGCGCGTTGCCCGCCATGCAGGCACCCACCAGCCACCACAGTCCGACCACCATGTGCGTTCACCTCCGGACGGCTCGTCAACCGTCTCGGAGTCTGTATCGCACAGTGTGTCGTGAGTATGAACCGCACTCATATTCGCGCGATCGTTTTTGGCAGCGTCGTGAGCAAGCGCCGCCCGGTGGCCATCGTGGAACGTTCCATAGAACGGCGAGAGAATCGGGCCGGACGGCGGAGGGGAAACCGTTCCCCCGGCCCCGGAGGGCCGGGCCGGGGGACGACGGTCAGGCGCGGCGGCGGGGCCCCGCCGCGCGGACGGCGTGCGCCATCGGCGGGGCGGTCCGGCGCGGCGCCGGACGGGGACCGGACTGCTGGCGGCTCTGGTGCACGGCCCGCTGACGCAGCTCCATCGCGCGCAGCACGGCCTCGATGCCGAAGCGGTAGTCGGGGTCGGCCAGCTCGTCCCCGAGCGTCTGCTCGATCTTGCGCATGCGGTACCGGACCGTCTGCGGGTGGATGTGGAGCTGCGCGGCGATCTCCGCCGCCGTGCCGCGCGTCACCAGCCACGTGCGCAGCGTCTCGGTGAGCCGGTCCTGCTGGCCCGCCGTCATCGACGGCAGCACGCCGAGCGTCTGCGCCGCGAGCCGCTCCAGCAGCGCCGGATCGGCCAGCAGCCACAGCGTCACCAGGTGGTCGTCGCAGTTCACGACCGGGCCGTCGGCCGCGATGACGCCCTCGTCGGCGAGCGTCAGCGCCTGCCGCGCCCAGCGCAGCGAGTCCGGCGCGCGCGACGGCGGCACCGCCGAGCCGACCGCGATCCGGCGGCCCGGGAACGCCGCCGCGAGCATCGCGCGGCGCTGCGGCGTCGGCGGGCCGGGGAACATCAGATGGGGTTCCGCGCCGTCCAGGTCGAGCAGCAGGTCGTCGTCCAGGACGCTGCGGACGAACCCCGCGCCGGGACGCAGCGTCACCAGCGTCACCTCGTCGGGGATCGTCCACTCCGCCGCCTCGGCCAGCTCCATGATCGCCGGGCCGGGCGCCGCCGCGCCGTCCAGCAGGACGCGCAGCAGCCGGCGGCGCCGCTCGTCCAGCGCCGCGACGGGGTGCGAGCGGGCGGCGAGGTAGCCCTCCAGGGAGTGGGCGGCCAGCTCGTCCATGAACGAGAACAGCGCGTCGGCCAGCCGGGACATGACGGCCGAGGAGATGTCGTAGCGGGGCGCGACCTTCATGACGCGCCGCCACGCGACCTGCCCGCCGATCCGGTACGCGGCCTGCAACGTGTCCAGGCTGCGGCCCTCCAGCGCCTCGTACTCCCCGAGCCGGCGGGCGCCGTCGCGATGCGGGGCGGGCTGCGGCGCGGCCGCGACCCGGTCCACGAACGCGGTCAGGGCCTGCCGGACGCTGGCGCGCAGCACCTGCCCGTACGGGCCGTCGATGGGCCGCGCGTACTCGGGGATCGCGCGGCGGATCTCGGTGACGATCTCGTCGGCCAGGCTGGGCAGCTCGGGCCGCATCAGTTGGGCGAGCCGCCGGGGGAGCGGCGACGCCGGGCGCCCAGGGACCGCCGTCAGCGGGCTCTGGTCGAGGGTTCGAGCCATTGTGGGACACCTCCACTGCACCGGCGGAGCGGCGGGGTTCGCGACGGGATGTGGGGTGCCACCCGGCGCGTCCCCGGCCGTCCGGCCGGTTCGTGCAGGGATCGCGGGACGGCGGGCTGGAGCGCGTTGAACGTCGTGACCCCCGCGCTCCGGGCCGTCCGTGATCCAGGACACGCTGACGCTAACCCGCGTCCGGAGGATGTTCCGTATGGTCTGGGAACAAAGCGGAGGGCTCAGACACGCGTGTGGTGACAAGAAAGCCGCGCCGCCCGCGTCCGGCTCGGAAAAGACGCGTCCGGTGATGAAATATGGTTCAAGAAGACGCATTACTGACCAGTAGGTAATGGTCCCGCGCCAGGCCGGGGGGCCGCCGGGCGACACGCCGACGCGCGGCCAGGACAGTGCGAGTGGTCTGCGTCACTCACAAGTCATGAAGTTTTCTCGGCATCGCGGAAATGCATGGACCACCGGCCCGGCTCCGGCATACGTTTCGCCACGAAGCCCCGATGTACCGGTGGAAGCGGCGCGGAAACGCTGAGTACGGCGTCTCCCGCGGCGCTTCGGACGACCCCGAACGAGGAGTTTCCGGCCGGCGATCCGCCGGTCGTTTCCCCGCTCGTTCCAAGCATCCAGCGGCCACCCACAGGTCCGGGTCTCCCCCCAGCCTGGCGCCGAGGAGGATGCACCGTTTTCTTGCATGCGAGAGGTAGCGAGTGAACGCGAAGAAGAAGACCGCGAGGGTGAGGACCACCTTCGCGACGGCGGCCGCCGCCACGCTGGCCGCCGGTCTCGTTGGCGCGGTCTCCACCGGGACCGCGCACGCGGACCCCGTGGAACTGAAGCTGAACTACACCTGTGTGTACCCGCTCATCGGGGCGCAGGACCTGGCCGTCCACATCAAGTCGGACATCCCCAAGTCGGTCGAAGTCAACAAGCCGATCCCCCAGATCAACATCACGGCGATCTCGACGATCAACGAGGACACCTGGGGCGGCCTGAGCCTGATCGGCGCGTCCACCCTGGAGGGCTCGGCCAAGGCCGAGTCCGCGGTGGAAGCGCCGCAGGGACGCGTGCCGGTGCAGGTGCCGGTGAAGCTGGAGAAGACGAAGGTCCCGGCCGAGATGGCGGCGTTCACGATCACGGGCACCGGTTCGGCGCCCTCGATCCGCTTCAACAAGACGGGTCCCGCCAAGGTCACCGTCGGCAACCTGACGCTGAACATCACGCCGCGTGACGACACCGGTGCCGAGATCGAGGTCCCGGACGAGGACGACGGCGCGATCTCGATGAAGGCCGTCAAGTGCACCCTCAAGCCCGGACAGAACACCGTCCTGGCCAACGTCAACATCGTCGACGGCGGCGGGACGCAGTCGCCGACGCCGTCGCCGTCGCCGTCGGACACCCCGACGCCGACGCCCACCCCCACGCCCACCCCCACGCCGACGCCGTCGGACACCCCGACGCCGACGCCCACGCCGACCAACCCCGGTGGTGGCGTCGACTACGGCTTCACGCTGAAGGGCTCGACGTTCGTCAAGGCCCCGAACGGCACCGCGCCGCTCTCGGGCACGATCGACGCCAACCTCAAGCTCCAGACCGGCGAGTTCACCGGCGACCTGGTGCTGAACCCCACCCAGGGTGACTTCAAGATCCTGGGCTTCCTGCCGGTCAAGGCCGACATCGCGCTGGTGCCGCAGGGCAAGGTGACGGGCACGCTGAAGAACGGCAACCTCGTCGCCAACACCAAGATCATCACGAAGCTGCCGGTCTTCCTGCTCTTCGGGGCCATCCCGATCGGCGGCGGCGACCAGTGCCAGACCGAGAAGCCCTCCGACATCACGCTGAAGTCGGTGGAGAACTTCAACCCGCTCAAGGGTGGTCTGCTCAAGGCCGAGTACGAGCTGTCCAACATCAAGGACTGCAACATCCTCAACCCGATCCTGTCGGTCTTCACCGCGGGCAAGGGCAACACCATCGACATGAACCTGACGCCGAAGCCCAAGGGCTGAACCGCCCCTGACGCTTCCCGTTCCGGGACGTGACCGTCCGGCCCCCGTCGCCTCGTGCGGCGGGGGCCGTTCGCGTTCTCGCGGCCCGGCCCGGCGCTCCGGACCGGTAGGCGTCACGCGCCGGTCTCGGGCACGTGGCGGCCTCTGGCGAGGCGTAGGCCGGTCATCCCGCCCGTCGTCCCCCACACGTCCCCTGCGCCCCGTGCGCGCTCTCGTCCGTGCTCTGGCCGCGCCGACCGTGCCCGTGCCGCCTCCGCGCGGCACAGCGCGCGGCCGGGCCTGTCAAGGCGCGGAATCGGCGCATTTCCGCACGCGGACGGGGTCCGAGGCGTCCCGCGCCGGCGGCGGGGGGCGTCAAGTGCCGAGCGTGGCCGTTCGCGGACGCACGGTGCCGCACACCGCGCGGGGCACCCGCCCGGTGCCGCTGCTCACGGCGCGTTGCGCGGCCCGCGCGGGCCCGTCGAGGGCGGCCGGGGTGTCCCGAGCCGGTCGTCCCGCGTGCTCCGGCCCCGACAAAATCGAAGCGTTTTTTGGCACTCGAACGCGAAGAATTGAACGCCGGTCGAGTTGCGATGGTCACTGTGACCTGCCGGTCGTTCGCGCCTCCCGATAGCGGCAGTGGCCTGTGTCACTCACTACTTATGAAATTTCCCAGCTCTCCGGAGAAGGTGTGGACCCGTTCGCCGGGCGCTGGATAGTTTGCGCCAACGAAGGAACACCGACGGAGGAGCCGCAGTCGTACGGGAATTCCGAACGGCGAACGGCTACCGGACGCCCCGCAGGTTGGCCTTCCGCTCGGCCGCGGTTCCCGCACCGAGTGCTCCCGCCCCGCCAACGTCCATCGGCTGCCTGGAGGTGAACCTGGCGCCGGCGAGACACCCGTTTCTTCGCAACGCGAGAGGTAGCGAGTGAACCCCAAGAAGAAGTCCGTGAGGGTCAGGACCACCCTGGCGTCCGTGGCCGCCGCTTCGATCGCCGCGGCCGGCGTGAGCTTCGCCGGCATGGGTTCCGCGTCCGCGGACCCGGTCGAGCTGAAGCTGAACTACACCTGTGTGTACCCGCTCATCGGGTCGCAGGACCTGGCTGTCCACATCAAGTCGGACATCCCCAAGAAGGTCGAAGTCAACAAGCCGATCCCGAAGATCGACATCACGGCGATCTCGACGATCAACGAGGACACCTGGGGTGGCCTCAGCCTGATCGGCGCGGCGACCCTGGAGGGTTCCGCCAAGGCGGAGTCCGCCGTGGAGGCCCCGCAGGGACGCGTCCCGGTGCAGGTCCCGGTGAAGCTGGAGAAGACGAACGTCCCCACCGAGATGGAGGCGTTCACGATCACGGGCACCGGTTCGGCGCCCTCGATCCGCTTCAACAAGCCCGGCCCGGCCAAGGTCACCGTCGGCAACCTGGTGCTGAACATCACGCCGCGTGACGACACCGGCGCCGAGATCGAAGTGCCGGACGAGGACGACGGCGCGATCTCGATGAAGGCCGTCAAGTGCACCCTCAAGCCCGGACAGAACACCGTCCTGGCCAACACCGAGATCGTCAGCGGCCCGGTCGACCCGGACCCGACCGGTGAGCCGTCGCCGGACCCCACGGGCGAGCCGTCGCCGGACCCGTCGCCGGACCCCACGGGCGAGCCGTCGCCGGACCCGTCGCCCGACCCCACGGGCGAGCCGTCGCCGGACCCCACGGGCGAGCCGTCGCCGGACCCCTCCCCGGACCCCACGGGCGAGCCCTCGCCGGACCCCTCCCCGGACCCGACCGGTGAGCCGTCGCCCGACCCCACGGGCGAGCCGTCGCCGGACCCGACCGGTGAGCCCTCGCCGGACCCGACCAACCCCCCCGGTGGCGTTGACTACGGCTTCACCATCAAGGGCTCGACCTTCGTGAAGGCGCCGAACGGCAAGGCTCCCCTCGACGGCGAGATCGACGCCAACCTCAAGCTCCAGACCGGCGAGTTCACCGGTGACCTGAAGCTCAACCCCACCAAGGGTGACTTCAAGATCCTCGGCTTCCTCCCGGTCACGGCCGGCATCAAGCTGGAGCCGCAGGGCAAGGTCACGGGCTCGCTGAAGAGCGGCAACCTCGTCGCGAACACCAAGGTGCTCGTGAAGCTGCCGACCTTCCAGCTCTTCGGCGCCATCCCCCTGGGTGGCGGCGAGAACTGCCAGACGGCCAAGCCGTCCGACATCACCCTGAAGTCCGAGGGCAACTTCCAGCCGCTCAAGGGCGGGAAGCTCAAGGGCGAGTACGAGCTGTCCGAGATCAAGGACTGCAACCTGCTCACCCCGATCCTCTCGATCTTCACGCAGGGCAAGGGCAACACCCTCGACCTGGACCTGACGCCGAAGGCCAAGGGCTGACGCTCTCCTGACGCACCGGTTCTCCGGTCGTGAACACTGATCGGCCCCCGCCTCCGGGCGGGGGCCGATCTCCCTGAACCCCCCGGACCGCCCGTCCATCCCGCGCCCCCTTCGGTGACGAGAGGTAACTGTGAGAGTCGAGAACCCGCCGCGCCGGTTCCGGACCGCCGCGGCCGTCACGGCCGCCGCCGCCCTCGGCGTCGCCGGTGTCGTGGCCGCACCCCCGGCCGCCGCCGATCCCGTGTCGCTGACGCTGAAGTACCAGTGCCAGTTCCCGCTGCTCGGCGCGCAGCCCCTCACCGTCAAGATCGACTCCGACGTGCCGAAGCGCGCCAAGGTGGGCGAGTCGATGCCCGCGATCAACGTGGAGACCCTGTCGACGGTCGGCGAGAAGTCCGCGCAGGGCCTGCGCGAGGTCGGCTCCAAGACCCTTGAGGGCACCGCGCACGCGTCCGTCACCGTCGTCGCGCCGCAGGGCAACGTCCCGGTGCGCGTGCCCGCGACCCTCGCCAAGAAGGAGCTGCCCGCCTCGGGCGGCTTCGAGATCAGCGCCCCCGGCAAGACGCCGCCCATCCGGTTCAGCAAGCCCGGCCAGGCGAAGATCAACCTCGGCGGGCTCGTGCTGACGCTGACGCCGCGCCTCGCCGACGGCACCCCGACCGGCCTGGAGACCTTCGAGTCCGAGTGCACCCTGGACGAGGGCCAGAACGTCACGCTCGCCACCGTCGAGGTCTACGAGGACGGCAACGGCGGCGAGGACAAGGTGCCGCCGTCCGTCCCGTCCGGCGTGACCGCCAAGGCCACCACCACGACCGCGTCCCTGAGCTGGACCGCCTCCACCGACGAGGGGTCCGGCGTCGCGGGCTACGAGGTCCTGGACTCGTCCGGCAACGTCGTCGCCACCTCCACCGCGCCGAACGCGACCGTCGGCGAACTCACCGCCGACACCGAGTACGCGTTCCGCGTCCGCGCCAAGGACAAGGCCGGCAACGTCTCGCAGCCCAGCGCGCCCGTCACCGTGCGCACCGAGAAGTACCCCCCGGACCACCCCGAGGGGTCGTTCGCCATCAAGGGCTCGACGTCCGTCAAGGCCGCCAACGGCACGGCGCCGCTCGTCGGCGCGATCGACGTGGGCCTCCAGTCCGCCGGTGAGTTCTCCGGCACGCTCGTCCTCAACCCGACGCAGGGCGACTTCAAGGTGCTCGGCTTCCTGCCGGTGCGGGCCGGGATCGTCCTGGAACCGCAGGGCAAGGTCACCGGCACGATCGAGGGCGGCAAGGTCGTCGCGAACACCACGGTGCAGACGAAGCTGCCCACGTTCCAGCTCTTCGGCGCGATCCCGCTCGGCGGCGGCGCCAACTGCCGCACGGAGAAGCCTTCCGCGATCAAGCTGACCTCCCAGGGCGCCTTCACGTTCGAGAAGGGCGGCAAGCTCACCGGCGAGTACGAGCTGTCCGGCCTCAAGGACTGCGACCTGCTGACGCCGCTGCTCAGCGCCTTCACCGCCGGCGCGGGCAACACCCTCGACCTGGACCTCACCCCCCAGCCCCGGCCGCAGGGCCAGTGAAGGAGCCACGACCGATGAACGGCTCATCCCTGGCGGCCCGCTGCCGCCGCCTCGCCGCCCTCGCGGTCGGCGCCGTCCTGGTCGGCGCGTCGCTGAACGGCGTCGCGTCCGCCGCCCCCGACGACCCCGCCCCCGCCGGTGACGCGTTCTACGTGCCGCCGTCCCCGCTGCCCGAGGGCAAGCCCGGCGACGTCATCCGCTGGCGCCCGTCCAAGGCGGGCCCGCCGGCCGCGCGCAGCCTCGCCGACGCCTGGCAGGTCATGTACCTGTCGACGGACGCGCTCGGCAAGCGCAACGCCGTCACCGGCAGCGTCCTGGTTCCCAAGGGCGCCGACCCGGCCAAGGCCCCCGTCATCGGGTTCGGTCCCGGTACGAGCGGTCCCGCGTTCCGGTGCGCGCCGTCCAAGTTCCTCGACCAGGGCGCCTTCTACGAGCAGTCCGCCGTCAACGGGATGCTGAAGGCCGGTTACGCCGTCGCGATGACCGACTACGAGGGCTACAAGCCCGAGGTCAAGACGACGTACATGACCGGCAAGGCCATGGGCCCCGCGCTCATCGACGGCGTCCGCGCCGCGCAGCGGCTGCCCGCCGCCAAGCTGAACGCCGAGTCGCCGGTCTTCTTCCGCGGCTACTCCCAGGGCGGCGGCGCCGCCATGTGGGCCGGGCAGCTCCAGGCCGAGTACGCGCCCGAGCTGAAGCTCACGGCCGTCGTCGCGGGCGGCGTCCCGTCCGACCTGACCAAGGTCGCGCTGCCGCTCAACGGCCGTCGCGGCTTCGGGTTCCTCGCCTACGCGCTCATCGGCCTGGACAACGCCTACGCCGACCTCAAGCTCGACCAGTACTTCACCGAGGCCGGTCGCAAGGCGTTCACGGACATGCCGAAGGACACCTGCACGCTGGAGATCCTCACCGAGTGGGCGGGCAAGCGCACCGCCGACTACCTGACCAAGTCCCCGTTCCTCGACGCGCCGTGGCTCGCCCGGGTCGCCGAGAACAAGCTGGGCTCGCTGCCGCCCAAGGTGCCGGTGTTCCAGTACCACGGCACCAAGGACGACATCGTCGCCTACGGCCAGGCGTCCGAGCTGCGGACCGCCTACTGCGCGGCCAAGGTGAACGTCACCTGGAAGACCTACGAGGTCGACCACATCACCGGAGTCGGCCGTGGCAACGCCGACGCCCTCGCCTACATCGCCGCCCGGCTCGCCGGCGAGAACCCCACCCCCAACTGCGAAGCCTAAGGAGAACACCATGCGGCGTCTGATCATCGGCGCGGTTCTGACCGCCGCCGTCGGCACCGGCCTCACCGGCTGCGGTGGCGATGACGAGCCCAAGCAGTCCCCCCAGGTCGCCTGGGCCGACAAGGTCTGCACCTCGATCGGCATCAACGGGCAGAAGCTCGCCCTGCCGGCCGTCGATGCCGACACCCAGAAGTACAAGGCGAACATCGAACTGTTCCTCGACCAGGTCGGCAAGCGGCTGGAGACGATGGAGACCGGGCTGAAGAGCGCCGGTGCCCCGCCCGTCGACGGCGCGCAGCCCACCGTGGACAAGGCGCTCGCCAAGCTCACCGAGACCCGCGAGTCGCTGGGCAAGGCGCGGGAGGAGCTGAAGAAGGCCGACGTCAACGACAAGGCCGAGCTGTCCAAGGAACTGAGCAAGCTGTCGAAGGTCATGGTCCCCGCGGCGACCTACCAGGGTCCGCGCGAAGACCTGCGGGCCGACCCGAAGCTGACTCAGGCGTTCGACACGGCCCCGGCGTGCAAGGCGTCGACGTCGTGATCCTCGCGAAGACGTCCTGACGCGGTTCGTCCGCCGCGTCAGGGCACCGGGCACCCGTCCGTCCCCATCTCCCGGGGGCGGGCGGGTGTTCTCGCGTTTGTCACCCCGACACCGGTTTTGTCACTCGCCTGTCCAGGTCGGTCCCGAAGGTCTTACCCCGCACACAACCGCCCAGAGCGCCGATGCGCCACGCTGAACACGGTAATCAGCCGCCTTCGGGGGAGTGATCAGTGACCGCACTCGACTGCCGTCCGTTCGAGGCCATCCCCGGCTGGGTGGGGACACGGCTGCGGCCCGCCATCGAGGACGCCGCCGACGAACTGCTCCGCGAACTCGTCGGTGACGGCGACGGCGAGGGCGTCGTCCCGCCGCCGAGCGACGGGCCGCGCCGGATGCGGCTGCGGGCCGGGATCGTCGCCGGCATGGCGCACTTCTGCGACCTGCTGGAGAACCCCGACACCGGCTGGGGGCGCGTCGCCGCGTTCTACCGTGCCGTCGGGCGGCAGCTCGCCCGCGACGGCCGCGACCTCGCCGAGTCGCACCAGGTGCTGCGCCGGTCGGCGCTGGCGGCCTGGCGGGGGCTGGCGAGCCTCACCGACATCCTCGACCACGACCATGACCACGTGCTGCTCGTCGTCGAGGCCCAGTTCGCCTACCTGGACGCCGTCACGGCCGAGATCGCCGAGGGGTACCGGGCCGAGCACGGCGTCGCCGCGCGCGACGCGCGGATGCGGCGGGCGCGGCTGCTGGCGCTGCTGCTCGGGGAGCCGCCGGGCGAACGCGACCGGATCGCGTCGCTGGCCGAGCAGGCGCGCTGGCCGCTGCCGCGCACGGTCGCGGCCGTCGCGGTCGCCGTCCGGCCGACGCCCGCCGCGCGGGACGCGGCCGCGCGGCCGGTGCTGCCCGTCCCCGCCGAGGTGCTCGCCGACCTCGGGATGGCCGAGCCGCACCTGCTCGTCCCCGACCCGGACCTGCCCGAGCGGGCGGGGCTGCTGGAGCCGCTGCTGGGGGACTGGATCGTCGCGGTGGGGCCGACGGTGCCGCTGGCGCGGGCCCGCGAGTCGCTGCGCTGGGCGCGGGACACGCTGACGCTGGCGCGGCGCGGCGCGCTCGGCGGCAACGGGCTGATCCGCAGCGCCGACCATCTGCCGTCGCTCGTGGTGTTCCGCGCCGGGGAGCTGATCGACGACGCGGCGTCCACCCGGCTCGCGCCGCTGGACGGCCTGGCGCCCGCGCAGCGGGACCGGCTCACCGAGACGTTGCAGGCGCTGCTGGAGCACAACTTCAACGCGGCGCGGGCGTCGCGGCGGCTGCGCGTGCACCCGCAGACGGTGCGGTACCGCCTGCGGCAGCTTGAGGACCTGTTCGGCGATGACCTGCGCGATCCGCGTCGGTGCCTGGAGATGGAGCTGATCCTGCACGCCCGGTATGCGACGGCCCCTGTAGGACACGGCGTCTCATAAGGGGTTCGGCTCTCCGTTTTGGGGGCGGGGGCGCGGCTCAGCGTTGAGCTGGCACTTCTCCGGCACGTTGGCATCCAGAGGTGAATTCGACGGGCGAAGGCTGTGCCCGGCTGACAACCGTGTTCCGGACGCCTGCTGCATCCTAGTGGGACTCGACGTGTCACATCGGTCCCCACCGTGCAGGAGAGTCGGTCGATGCCCCACCCCGTGCTCGACGTCCGTCCGTTCGAGGCCATCCCCCGCGACCTCATCCGCCGCATCCGCCCCTTCGTCGCCGCGGCGGCCGACGACCCCCTCGACTCCGCCGCCCGCGCCACCCTGCTCGCCGCGCTGCGCCGGTTCTACGACCTCGTCGAGGACCCCGGCAGCGCCTGGCCCGAGATCGCCCGCGCCTACCGCGCCGAGGGCCGCGACCTCGCCGTCCGCGGCGCCGACCCCGAGGAGACGCACCGCGCGCTGCGCCGCGCGGCGCAGACCGTCTGGCGGACGCTGATCGCGCTGGCCGACACCCTCGACGTCGACCGGGTGACGCTCGGCCGCATCGCCGAGGCGCAGTTCGGCTACATGGACGCGGTCGCCGCCGAGATCGCCGCCGGATACGAGGAGGAGTCCGCGCACGGCGCCGAGGGGCTGCGGCGCCGCCGGGCGCGGCTGTCGAGCGTGCTGCTCGGGGGCGGCGACGCGGCCGCGATCGCCGACGCGGCGGCCGACGCCGGGTGGACGTTGCCCCGCACCCTCGCCGCCGTCGTCCTGCACCCCCGGCGCGACCGGGGCGTCCACCCGCCGACGCTGCCGCCGGACGTCCTGGTCGACCTCGTCCGCCGCGAACCGTGCCTGCTGCTGCCCGACCCGGACGGGCCCGGACGCGGCCGCGTGCTGGAGGCGCTGCTGGGGGACTGGATCGTCGTGGCGGGGCCCACGCTGCCGCCGGACCAGGCGCCGGAGTCGCTGCGCTGGGCGCGTCAGGGCCTCGAACTGGCCCGCCGCGGCCGGCTGCCCGCCTCGGACGTGGTGCGCTGCATGGACCACGTCCCGACCCTGGTCATCTTTGGCGCCGAGACCCTCATCCACCACGCGGCCGACGCCCGCCTGGCCCCGCTCCACCACCTGTCCGAGGCCCAGGCCGAACGCCTCTCGGAGACCCTGCTGTCGCTCCTGGAGTGCAACTTCAACGCCACCGAGGCGTCGGCCCGCCTGCACGTCCACCCGCAGACCGTCCGCTACCGCCTCCGCCACCTGGAAGAACTCTTCGGCGAATCCCTCCGCGACCCGGACCACTCCCTGGAACTGGAAATGATCCTCCACGCCCGCCACGCCCCCACCCCGACCCGCTGACGGGCCGACGCTACCGGCGCCGCCGTCCCCGGCCTCCCGGTGTCCGCTACGAGGCGATGTCGGGTCGGGTGACGGGGACGATGGTGAGCAGGTCGTCCAGGCCCCGGAAATCCTGCGGGTTGGTGGTGTAGAGGGGCAGCCCCTCGGCGATGGCGACAGAGGCGATCATCAGGTCGGCGATCGGGCGCCGTGGCTTACGCCCCGCCGCGACCACCGCCGCGCACACCCGGCCGTAGATCCGGGCGGCCTCGACGTCGAACGGGATGGGGTCGAACTCGTTCTCGGCCCGCTGGAGCACGTCCAGGCGCCGCGCCCGTTCGACATGCTCGTCGTAGACGGCCTGGTCCTCGTTGCGCCGGACCTCGTGCGGACCGGCCGACAGCTCGGCGAGCGTGATCGCGCTGATGGCCATCTCGTCGGGCAGTTCCGCCGGGTCGATCCAGCTACGCAGGATCATGATGTTGGTGTCGAGGAGCCCTTGCGCGTGTGGTTCAGCGCTCATAGGGGTCGCCCGCGTCGTGGTCGGCGACCGCGTCCTGGTCGGCCCGGAACGCGTCCAGGGCGATGGCGGGGGCGTTGGCGGACATGGCCGCGAACTCCGTGCGCGGAACGAACCGGCGACGCCGCCGCAGGGGGACCAGCGCACCGATCTCGCGGCCGTCGCGCGTGACGGTGAACGCCTGTCCGCGTTCGACCGCGTCCATGATCTCCTTGGACCGGCTGCGCAGGTCCCGCTGGGTGACCTCGGGCTGAGCGCTCATAGCGCCCATGATAGACCGGGTGTGCCATGCGGTGCTACACCGTGCCACCGGCTCAGGAGGGGGCGGCGAGGAGGGCTGCCAGGTGGATGACGGTGCGGCGGTCGAAGGTGGTGGTGATGGCCTGGATGAGGGCGGCCAGGGGGGAGTCGGGGGGTTCGGTGCCCAAGAGCCAGGTGACGCGGTCGGCGCACAGGGGGTCCAGGGGGGAGGCCGCGACGAGCTGGGTCATGAACTGGGCGGCCAGGGTCGTTTCGATGTGGCGGCGGGGCGGGGTGCGGGTGGCGAGCCACTGGACGCCGGCCGACTCGACGCTCGCGATCCACGCGCGGACGGTCAGTTCCAGCAGCGGGCTCGGGTCGGTGACGTCCAGGGTGCGGTAGGTCAGCGCGCAGATGCGGTCGCGGACGGCGCGGGCGGCGGCCAGCGCGCCGTCGGGCGCGCGGGTGTCGCTGATGCCGAGAATGCCCGCGTAGCCGCCCGCGTACTGCTCCACGAAGTCGAAGTACAGGGTCAGCCGAGCCATGAGCAGCGCGGACGGGGTGTCGCCCGTGGCGCGTTCCAGGCGGTCCGTCAGGTCGCGGCCGACGCGGTCGGCGACCGCCGCGTACAGCTCGTTCTTGCCGTCGAAGTACCGGTAGACCGAGGACCGGGACGTCCCGGCGGCCGCCGCGACGTCGTCGATGGAGACGTCGGGTTCGGGCCGGTGGCCGAAGACCTCGACGCCCGCGGCGATGATCTCCTCACGGCGGCGGGACGACGGCAGGCGCCGGAACGCGCGGCCTGGGGGGTCGGAGTCGTCGTCGGCCATGGCGGCCATCCTAACGGCGGGCAAGATCAGCGCTTTGTCGCCGGGCGCGCAATTGCCGGGAAAGGGTGCTGCCGACGTGAACAATAGTCTGTCGGCTACACGTCCGGCCGGGCGTACTTGTCAGCACATTGACAAAATCGCCAGATAACACCTGGTCCGGCGGCGAAGATACGCCACCTCCCGTTCGCCTAGCGTCTAGGGGCGGACCCGGGACGGCCGGGCCGCTGGCTCCTGGGCGGACGGCGGTGAACGGCAACATGAGCGGATCGGACATGGGCGACCGGACGAGGTCGGCGGCGCGGGTGGGCGGGATGTTCGCGCGCAGCGGGCTGTGGAAGCCGGGCCCGCCGCGCCGCGTCGTCCGCCAGCTCGGCGCGCTCAAGCGCTGGGGCACCACCGTCGGCGGGTCCTTCGTGTCCGCCGCCGCCCGCGACCCCGAGCGCGTCGCCGTCCTCGACGATGACGGCGCCATCACCTTCGGTGAGCTGGACGCCCGCTCCGACCGCCTCGCCGTCGCCCTCGGCCGCTTCGGTGAGCCGCCCCGGCTGGCCCTGCTGTGCCGCAACCACCGCGGCTTCATCGAGGTGCTCGTCGGCGCGAGCAAGCGCGGCGCCGACGTCGTCCTGCTCAACACCGGCATGAGCACCGAGCAGCTCGTCGACGTCGTCAAGCAGCAGAACGTCGACGTCGTCGTCGCCGACCACGAGTTCGCCGACTTCCTCGCCGCCCTGCCCGAGGGCGTGCACACGCTGACGGCCGGCGGCCCCGACCCGAGCCTGGACGCGCTCATCGAGTCCACGCCCGACGCCGTCATCGAGCCGCCCGCCAAGTCCGGCCGGACGATCATGCTCAGCTCCGGCACGACGGGCACCCCCAAGGGCGCCGACCGGCACTCCAAGCCCGGCCTGAGCCCGCTCGCGTCGATCCTGTCCCGGATTCCGCTGCGCGTGCACGACACGGTGTTCATCGAGGCGCCGCTGTTCCACACGTGGGGTTACGCGATGCTCCAGATCGCGATCTCGCTGCGCACGACGATCGTGCTGCGCCGCCGCTTCGACCCGGAGGAGACGCTGCGCGGCCTTCAGGAGAGCAAGGCGACGGCGCTGGTCGTCGTGCCGGTGATGCTGCGCCGCGTCCTGGACCTGCCCGCCAAGACGATCGACGCCTACGACACCTCGGCGCTGCGCATCGTCGCGGCGAGCGGGTCGGCGCTGCCCGGCGCGCTGTCCACCGAGTTCATGGACCGGTTCGGGGACGTCCTCTACAACCTGTACGGGTCGACGGAGGCGTCCTGGGTGACGATCGCGAACCCCGAGGACCTGCGCGCCGTCCCCGGCACCGCCGGACGGGCGCCGTCCGGCACCCGCGTCGCGATCCTCGACTCGGAGGGCAACCCCGTCCCGCCCGGGAAGACGGGCCGCATCTTCGCCGCCAACGAGCTGCTGTTCGCGGGCTACACCAGCGGCGCGACCAAGGAGATGCACGACGGCATGATGAGCCTGGGCGACCTCGGTCACATGGACGCGGCCGGGCGCCTCACCGTCGACGGCCGCGACGACGACATGATCGTGTCGGGCGGCGAGAACATCTTCCCGAGCGCGGTGGAGGAGGTCGTCCTCAAGCTGCCGCAGGTGTCGGA
Organism: Actinomadura flavalba DSM 45200; assembly: GCF_000374305.1. Classification (GTDB taxonomy): domain Bacteria; phylum Actinomycetota; class Actinomycetes; order Streptosporangiales; family Streptosporangiaceae; genus Spirillospora; species Spirillospora flavalba. The sequence continues at coordinate 1,805,063 of NZ_KB894093.1, forward strand.
GGCCGTCGTCGTCGGTGTGCCCGACGAGCAGTTCGGCCAGCGCCTCGCCGCCTACATCGTCCTGGCCCCGGACGCCGGCGCGCTCACCGCCGACGACGTCAAGGACCATGTCCGCGAGCACGTCGCGCGCTTCGCGGTGCCCCGCGACGTCCACTTCCGCGACGAGCTGCCCCGCAACGCCACCGGCAAGGTGCTGCGGCGGGTGCTCGCCGAGCCGGACGCCTAGAGTTCCAGGGCGAACCAGAGGGTCGTGCCGGCGGAGTCGTACTCCAGGCCCCAGGCGGTCGCGAGGGCGTCGATGACCATGAGGCCGCGGCCGTGGTCGATGCGGGTCTGCCCGTCCTCCTCGCTCTCGGCGGGGCCGCGGTCGCGCACCTCGACGCGCAGGGACGCGCCGTCGCCGAGGACGTCCACGTCGATCGGGCCGGAGCCGTGCAGGACGGCGTTGGCGACGGCCTCGGCGCTCATCAGTTCGAGGTCGTCGAGGGCGTCGTCGTCGGCGATGACCTTGGCGGCGCGGTCGCGGACGGCGCGGCGCGCCTGCTGGCCCGCGATCCGCTCGCCGGGGAAGGTCAGCCGGTCGCCGATGCGCTCCATGGGCGCGGTCATGGCCGGGGGCCCGGCGCGCCGGCGGGCGGACGGCCGGGTCGGGCGGGCGCGGACGTCGCGCGGGCGCGGGCGGACGGACCGAGTGTCACTGGATCACCACTCTGCGGGATAGGGAACGCGTTGCAATCATTCACCTACGGTGCGTCATCGGCAACGCGCTGCGCATATTGATCTTGATTTTTCGGGGACGGGTGCGCCGTCGGTGGAGGCACACCGGCGGACGAGGACCCACCGCAACGTTACTACCCTCCCGCCTTTCCCTGCCGTGCGGAAACAAAAAACCCCAGTCCCGGATTACTCACCTGGACGCACAGGACGTACTTTTTCTCCGTCATCAGGGTTGATTATTACCGGGGTGGCATATGTCACCATCCGTGCATAAGCCTTTCGTCCGGCTTGCGGGCCGGGCCCCACCTCAAGGCTCATCGAGTCCCACCCCGGGGGTGCCCATGACAGCGCCGGTTCTGGCCTGTACCGCACAGGTGGTCTTCGTCATCGCGTTCGTCCTGTTCAAGTCCGCCGCCGACCAGATGCGACCGCTCGCCGCCCGCCGCCCCCTGGAGACCATCGCCCGCGTCGCGGGCAACGGCCGCTGGGTGTTCGGGCTGCTCATCCTCGTGGCCGGGTTCGTGATGGCCGACCTCGCCCTGCTCACCCTGCCCATCGCCAGCGCGCTGCCCGCGTACGCGGGAAGTCTCATCGTTCTGCTCGTCCTCGGATATGTCCGGTTCGGTGAACGGCTCACGCCACGGGAATGGTTCGCGATGATCGTCGTCGTCGCGGCGATGGCGACCTCGGCCCTCTCGGTCGTCCTGGCGCCCGGGCCGCTGCTCGGCGGCGTCGAGCGGCCGGACGTGCCGCCCGTCCCGCCGCTGTGGGCGGTCGCGGTCGTGCTGGTGCCGTCGCTGGTGCTGCCGTGGTGGATGTTCTCGCTGCGCGACCGCGTCGCCGCCGGGCGGCACGCCCGCGCCCTCACCGGCATCGCCCACGGCATCGGCGCGGGCGCGCTGCTCGGCACCGCCGAGACGTTCGGGCTCGGCATGGCGCTGCTGCTGGAGGACGGCCACACCGAACTGTGGGCGACCCCGTACCCGTGGGTGTTCCTGCTCGCCGGGGTGCTCGGGATCGGGCTGCTGTCGATCGGGCTCCAGCGGTGCCGGCTGACGGTGCTCGTCACCGTCCTCACCGTCACCGCGAAGGCGCACCTGCTGATCTCCTCGACGCTGCTGCTCGGCGAGCCCTGGCCGGACGACCTCGCGGTCACGCTGCTGCGCGGCGGGAGCGTCGTGCTCGCCGCGCTCGCCGTGCTGGCCTTCCCCCGGCACCAGCGCCGCCGTGCGGCGGCGGCCGAGCGCGAGCCCGCCGCCGAGCCGGAGCCGCCGACGCCGGGACGCCGCCGCGTCGTGTCCTTCTCCCCGCCGCAGGTCGACCCGAAGCCGACCGACCAGCCGTCCCGCGACTCCGGCCCCTACGTGGGCCGCCGCCGCCGCGACGGAACGCGCGTCGTCTCCTAGCGCGCGTCCGGCGACACCCGGTCGCGCCCGAGGAGGGCGGGCGCGACCGGGGCGGGGGACGGGTCAGCCGGCGGGCGGGTCGTACGACTTCGCCTCGGGCGACTCGAACGACGCGACCTCGACCTTGGTGCCGCCCAGCACGTTCTTGTCCGGGCGGCTGATGTAGGTCGCCCGCGCGGCGGCCTTGGTCCACTGCGTGTAGTCCTCCTTGGGCAGGCCGAGCCCGAGGTCCACGGTCGTCCCGTCGCGGTGGGCGTTGACGATGCCCTCGCGGGTCAGGTCCTTCTTCGCGCAGGCCCGCTTCAGCGCCTCGCCGATGACGGCGGCGGTGCTGTAGCCGGACACGACGGACAGGTCGAGCGGCTCGCCCTTGTAGGCCGCCTGGTAGTCGGCGGCGAGCTTCTTCAGCCCGGGGACGTCGGCGCTGATCGGCGGCGACGCCTGGGCGATGTAGTACGACGCCTCGAACGCGGGCCCGGCCGGGGTCGCCAGGAGCTGCTGCGCGAACGCCGAGTTCGACCCGACCATCGGCACCTTCAGCCCGGACGCCGCCGCGACGCCGACGAGCGAGGCGGCCTGGCGGGGCGCGACGCTGACGAGGATCGCCTTGACGTTCGCCCGGCGGAACGCGGCGACCTGGGCGGTCATGTCCGCGTCGGTGGGCTTGACCTGCTGCTCGGCGACCTTGAGCCCGCCCTTCTCGGCCGCGTACTTCACGCCCGCGAGCGCGCTCTGCCCGTAGTCGCCCTCCAGCCGCAGGTGCCCGATCGTGTCGCCGGACTTCACGCCCTGCTTGTCGCGCAGGAACGAGATCGCGTTGATCATGTCGATGTCGTACGTCGTGCCGGTGACCTGCACGTACTTGCTGCCGAGCAGCGTGTGCGCCCACGCCTGCGGGATCGTCAGGAGCTTGTCGTTCTCGATCCGCGAGCGCAGCGCCATCGTGATCGGCGACCCGATGAGCTGCGGGATCGCCGCCGACTTCGGCGCCATCTCGCTGTAGGCGGCCAGCGCCTTCTGCACGTCGTAGCCGTGGTCGCGGACGACCAGCTCGACGTCGCGTCCGCAGACGCCGCCCTGCTTGTTGAGCCCGTCGAAGTACAGCTTCTGCGCCTGCGTGACGCCCTTGCCGAGCGCCGCGTAGACGCCGGTCAGGTCGGTCAGCGCGGTGACGGTGATCTTGTCGTCGGTGACGCCGGGGCCGGTCTTGACGTCGCCGTCGCCGCCGCCCTCGGACGCCTTGCCGCTACAGGCGGCGGCGGCGAGGACGAGCGACATCGTGACGGCGGCGACGGCCGCGGCGCGACCGCGCCGGAAGGTGGTGTTCATGCGGTGGACTCCTCGCGACTGGGGTTGGAGGCGGGGGGATTCGGGGTGGTGCCCGGGCGGCGGCGCCGCAGCCGGGAGGTGAGCCGGGACAGGCCGCCGGCCAGCCCGGTGGGAAGGAACAGCAGGACGGCGACGAACACGACGCCGTAGATGATGCGCGCCGCCTCGGCCGGGGAGGGCCCGGCCGAGCCGGACGCGGCGACGAACGGGATGCCGTCGGCGTAGCGGGTGAGCAGCGGCTGGAGCATCGAGACGAACACGGCCCCGAGGACGGCGCCGCCGACCGTGCCGAGCCCGCCGATGACGATCATCGCCAGGTAGTCGAGCGACAGCGCGAGCCCGAACGTGTCCGGGACCGTCCGCCGGTAGATCAGCGCGAACAGCACACCGGCGAGGCCCGCGTACATCGACGACAGCACGAACGCGGCCGCCCGCGTCCGCGCCACCGGGACGCCGAGCGCGCCCGCGGCGATCTCGTGGTCGCGGATCGTGTTGAGCGCCCGGCCGGGCCGCGACGCCAGCACGCCCCGCGCGAACCACGCGGCGCCCGCCAGCAGCACCAGGCCGAGGAACCAGAGCTTCTCCAGCCCGTTGAACGGGATGCCGAGCACCAGGACGGGCTCGGGGGAGTCGGCGAACTCCAGCCCGAACACGTTGAGCGGCGGGACGTCGCGTCCGTTGGCGCCGCCCGTCACGCCCTCGGCGCGGAACAGCACGTGCTGGCCGAGGAACACCAGCGCCAGCGTCGCGATGCCGAGCGACGCGCCGCGCAGCCGCCCGGCCAGCGGCGCGAACAGCCCACCGACCAGGCCCGCGAGCAGCACCGCGAGGACGGCGGCGAGCAGCGTGGGCAGGCCGAGCCCGGTGAGTTCGATCCCGGCCGTGCGCTCGTCGCCGCCCGCGAGCCAGATGTAGCCGTAGGCGCCGAGGGCGAGGAAGAACGCGTGGCCGAGGGAGAGCTGCCCGGCGGCGCCGGTCAGCACGTTGAGGCCGATCGCGCCGATGGCGGCGCTCATCGCGAACAGGCCCGACTGGAGCCAGAACGCGTCGAGATAGAACGGCGGCAGGACGAGCAGGACGGCCGCGCCGACCCACAGCAGTTTCCTAGACACGGGCGGCCTCCCGGGTGCCGAAAAGCCCGGCCGGACGGACCAGCAGGACCACGATCATCACCAGGTAGGGCGCGACGTCGGCGAAGCCGTGGCTGAACAGCCCGATGTCGCCCTGGTAGCCGATGACGGCCGCCTCGGTGATGCCGATGAGCAGGCCGCCGACGAGCGCGCCGGTGGTGGAGTCGATGCCGCCGAGGACCGCCGCGGGCAGCGCCTTCAGCGCCGCGAACGACACCGTCCGGTCCAGGCCGGGCGTCGGGAACACGCACAGGAACACGGCGGCGAGCACCGCGAACACGCCCGCGACCGCCCACGCCCCCGCCGACACGCGGCCGAGCCGGACGCCCATCAGCGCCGCCGTCTCCCGCTTCTCGGCGGTGGCGCGCATCGCGACGCCCCACGAGGTGTACTTGAACGCCAGCAGGAACGCGGCGATCGCGACGAACGCGACGACGATCGCCGCGATCCGCGTCTGCGCGATCGTCACGTCCCCGAAGCGGACGACGGCGCTGCCCCACGGGTCCCCGATGGGCAGCACCCGGGTGCCGATGCGGCGCGCCAGCTCGACCGTCAGGACGATGTCCACGCCGATCGTCACGATGCTGAGCACCGAGTGGTCCCTGCCCCGCATCCGCCGCAGCACCAGCATCTCGACGAGCGCGGCGAGCACCGCCGTCGTCGCGATGCCGACGAGCAGCGCCAGCCAGAAGCCGATGTCGTCGTGGAGTTCCGCGACCGCGTAGCCGCCGGCGAGCAGCAGCGACGGATGCGCGAAGTTGATCACTTCGGTCGCCTTGAAGATGATGACGAAGCCGAGCGCGATCAACGCGTAGACGGCACCGCTCGATATGCCGTTCACGAGGACTTCGATCAGCCCGCTCATGGGTTCTCTCCCTGGCCCTGCGCGGGCGTGTCGTTCGTGCGCGGCGCGGCGGCCGGGTCCTCCTCGGCGGACTTGCCGAGGTAGGCGCGGATCACGTCCGGATGGCGCCGCACCTCGGCGGGCGTGCCGGTGGTGAGGCGGCGGCCGAAGTCGAGCACGGTCACCTCGTCCGCGAGCCGCCCGACCAGGGCCATGTCGTGCTCGACCAGCACGATCGACAGGTCCATCACCTCGCGGACGCGGCCGATCGTCTCGACCATCGCGCGCCGCTCGCCGCCGTTCATCCCGGCGACGGGCTCGTCCAGCAGCAGCAGCCGGGGCTCCAGGCACAGCGCCCGCGCCAGCTCGACGCGCTTGCGGACGCCGTAGGGGAGCAGCCCGACCGGCAGCGGCAGGTGCTCGGTGATGCCGACGTACTCGGCCACCTCGCGCACCTTGTCGGCCTGCGCGCGCTCCTCCCGGCGGGCCGACGGCAGGTGCAGCCCGGCCGTCACGAACCCGGTCCTGGTCAGCCGGTGGCGGCCGAGCTGGAGGTTCGCGGCGGTCGTCAGGTAGTCCGACAGCGCGAGGTTCTGGAACGTCCGCGCCACGCCCAGCGAGGCGATCTTGTGCGGCGGCAGCTTCGTCAGCTCGGCGTCACCGAACGTCACGCTGCCCTCGGTCGCCCGGTAGACGCCCGACAGCACGTTGAAGCACGTGGACTTGCCCGCGCCGTTGGGGCCGATCACCGCGTGCAGCGTCTTCGGGGCGACGGTGAACGACACGTCGTCCAGCGCGGTGATCCCGGCGAAGCGGACCGTCAGCCCGCGCACCGCCAGTTCCGGGACGCTCATGAGACCCCCAGGTAGCGGTCGCGGACGTCCTGCGACTCGGCCAGCTCGGCGGACGCGCCGTCCAGCGCGACCTTGCCGATCTCCAGCACGTACGCGTGCTGCGACAGCTCCAGCGCCAGCGCCGCGTTCTGCTCGATGAGCAGCACCGCGATGCCCGCCGCGTTGATCTCGGTGATCGTCGCCGCGATGCGCTCGATGATGATCGGGGCGAGGCCGAGGGACGGCTCGTCCAGCAGCAGCACCTTCGGATCGGCCATCAGCGCGCGGCCGATCGCCAGCATCTGCTGCTCACCGCCCGACAGCAGTCCCGCCCGCTGCTTCTCCCGCTCGGCCAGCACCGGGAACAGCTCCAGGACGCGGCCGTGCGCGTCCGCGACGCGGCGCCGGTCGCGGGCGCCGAGCGCGCCCGCCCGCAGGTTCTCGCCCACGGTCATCCGGCCGAAGATCTGCCGTCCCTCGGGCACCTGCACGACGCCGCGCCCGACGATCTGGTCGGCGCGGCGGCCGCGCAGCGAGTCGCCGTGCAGCTTCACGTCGCCGGACCGGATGGAACCGCCGTAGTAGGGCAGCACACCGGAGATCGCCCGCAGCAGGGTGGACTTCCCGGCGCCGTTGGCGCCGAGCACCGCCACCAGACCGCCGTCCGGCACGGTGAGCGAGACGTCGCGCAGCGCCCGGACGGGGCCGTAGTCGACCGTCAGTCCGGTGACGTCCAGGGCTGGCGGAGCTCGCACGATGCCTCCTCAAGGGGGTGGGGTCGGGGGGCACAGACCAGCACGCTGCGGGAACATCGGTCTAGAGCGGTGTTCTATGACAGGGAGTAAGGGCAACCCGCGGGGCGGCGGATTGTGAAGACTCACAGTCACGTGCGCGCACCTCTGGTTTCGCCGGTGTGATCCCTGGCACTATGAACGGCCACCCCGCCCCGGGAGGCCGCCATGCCCACCGTGACCACGTCCACCGACCGTCAGGGCGCCGAGGTCATGCGCCAGGCCGCCCGCCTTCTCTCGGACCGGCTGCCCCATCTGGCCGACCGGCTCGCCGCCGAGATCGTCACCGGGGAGACGTGGGCGCGTCCCACCGGGATGCGCGACGACCTGTGGAAGCTGTGCCACGTGGGCCTCAGCCACGGCGTCGAGGCGATCCTGTCGCCGAGCCGGGGCCGCACCGACCTGGACTGGGCGGCGCGCCTGGGCCGCCGCCGCGCCGAGCAGGGGCAGCCGCTCGACCAGCTCCTGCGCTCGTACCGGCTGGCCGGGCGGGTGTTCTGGGAGTCGGTCGTCGAGGTCGTCGCGCAGGACGACCCGTCCTACGTGCCGATCCTCGTCCGGCAGGCCACCCGCACCTGGCAGACGATCGAGGAGCAGTCCACCGCCGTCGTCGAGGCGTACCACCGCACCGGCTACGACCTGATGCGGCGCAGCGACGAGCGGCGGCACGCCATCCTGGACGCGCTGCTGGAGGGCCGCGGCGCGGACGGCGACCTGCTCACCACCGCGACCGAGGTGCTCGGGCTGCCCGCCCGGGGCCGGTACGCCGTCGTCATCCTCGGCCAGCAGGACGAGGTGCCGCGCCCGGCGACCGCTGCGGCGCCGCGCTTCCTGTGGCGGCTGCGCGCGGACACCCAGGTCGCGCTGGTCGACCTCGGCTCACTCGAACTGGACGAGGTCGTGGAGGCGCTGCGTCCGCACGTCCGCGCGCACGCCGGGGTGAGCCCGGTCGTGGAGTCGCTGGCCGAGCTGGGCACCGCGCGCTGGCTCGCGGAGGTCGCGCTGCGCACCTGCTGGACCGACGGCGTCGACATCGCCGTCCTGGACCGCCGCCTGCCCGACGCGCTGCTCATCTCGCAGCCGAAACTCGGCGCCCGGCTGGGCCGCGTCCGGCTCGGCCCGCTGCTCCAGGTCGAGGCCGGGTACCGCGACGTCCTGCTCACCACGCTCGCGACGTGGCTCGACTGCGACGGCTCGGCCGCCCGCGCGGCGGCGCTGCTGTACTGCCACCACAACACGGTGCTGAACCGGCTGCGGCGGATCGAGTCGCTGACCGGGTGCGTGCTGGCCCGCCCGCGCGACCTGGTGGAACTCGTCCTGGCGCTGTCGGCGATCCGGCTGCTGGAGGGCGTCGCGCCCTAGGCGGCCAGGGTGCCGGACGCGAGCAGCCCGGCCAGCACGGCGGCGACGACGAGGCGCCACACGATGAACGCCGTGAACGTGTGCCGGGCGACATAGCGGAGCAGCCACGCGATCGACGCGTAGGCGACGATAAACGACACCACCGTGCCGACGACGAGCGCGGCGATCGAGGTGTCGCCGCCCGCCGCGTCCTTCAGCTCGTAGACGCCCGCGCCGGTCAGTGCCGGGATCGACAGGAAGAACGACAGCCGCGTGGCGGCCTGCCGGTCCAGGCCGCGCAGCAGCCCGACGGAGATCGTCGCGCCCGATCGGGAGAAGCCCGGGAACAGCAGCGCGAGGATCTGCGACGACCCGACGAGCATCGTGTCCGTCAGCGTCGCCTGTTCCTCGCCGCGCTGGAGCCGCCCGTACCGTTCGGCCGCCCACATCAGCCCGCTGCCGACGACGAGCGACGCCGCCACCACCCACAGGGACGCCAGCGGCCCCTTGATCAGCGGCTTGGCGAGCAGCCCGACCAGCACGATCGGGATCGTCGCGTAGATGATCCACCACGCGAACCTGTAGTCGCGCGCGTCCCGCGGGCCGCGTCCGGTCACGCCCCGCACCCACGCCGACGCGAGCCGCCAGATGTCCTTGCGGAAGTACACGAGCACCGCCGCGATGGCCCCGACCTGGATCACGGCGGTGAAACCGACCACCGAGTGGTCGTCCACCGGAATCCCCATCAGCCCTTCGGCGATCTTCAGGTGCCCCGTGGACGACACCGGCAGGAACTCCGTCAACCCCTCCACGACCCCCAGGACGACGGCCTGCCAGACATCAATGGTGCTCACGGAACCTCCGCCTCGATCACGAACCCGCCCAGTACAGCGCCCGCACCACCCGAAACAGACCGAAACGCACCCCTGTTGCCCGGCTGTTCACCGACCGGACACACCGGCGATGCCCTGCCCTCCCCGGCTTGACCGCAAGCGGGATCAGCGCTCGTCGTCCACGGCCGCCTTGACCCAGTCGAGGAAGTCCGTCGCGACGGCGGCGTCCGCGAGGCGCAGCGCCGACGCGGTGCGCAGGAGGGCGCGGTTGCTGTCGACCCACGGGCCGGTCGCGGGGTTGCCCTGATGGCCGTATTCGAGGGCCTGGAAGAGGCATTCGAGTTTGTCGGCGTCGCGGGCGCAGAGCGCTTCGGGGCTCTCCCTCGCCTCGTACTCTCCGACGACGCCGCCGATCAGCGCCGCGACGGCGGGCGGGAGACCGCGCGTCTGCCGGGCGGTGACCTCGGTGTTCGGCGCGCGCGTCACATACGGTTTCGCGAGCAGCGGCAGATCGGTGAGGCGCGTTTCCTGCGAGTCGTGGAAAAGGCTGAGCAGCGCCGCCCGCTCGGGACTCGCGCCCTCCATCGCCGCGAGCACGGCGGCGATGACGGCCGCCCGGAACGAATGGTCCGCGATGCTCTCCGGCACCGCCACCCCCGCCACGTGCCACCCGGCCCGCTTGTAGCGCTTCAACAGCCCGAGTTCGTAGATCAACCCGGTCAGCCGCACCGTCTCGTCGCTCATCACCGTCCATATCCGGCCGCGTGTCAGACACGGCCTTGCTCCCGGTCGGACCCGCCCGCGAGGTGCTGCGCGGCTGACACGTCCTAGACCGGGGCGAACGTCTCCAGGGCGAGGGTGCGGCGGAAGTCGTCCAGGACGCGGGCCTGCTGCTCGGCGCGGACGATCAGGGTGTCGAGGCGGTCGCCGTCCAGCCGGGTGTCGCGGGCGGCGAGCGCCCGCAGCGTCTCCCACACGGCGACCTTGTGCGTGACGATGAGCCGCAGCCCCTCCAGCTCCACGACGTCGCTCAGCGGCGCCCGCCCGAGGACGCGGCCGTTCAGCTTGCCCCGGCCCGCCTTCTCCGCCATCCACGCCGCCCACGCCTTGTAGTGCCGCACCGGCAGGCCGAGCGTCTCCATGACGTCGCGCAGGGCGTCGCGGTCGTCGGCGAACTGCTCGGCCACCCGCTCCAGGGCCGCGCCGTACGGGCCGTCCGCCAGCGCGCCCGCCGTCCGCCGCGCCAGCTCCACCCCGCCCACGACCGACGCCAGGTGGTCGTTCAGGTAGATGGCGAGCGGGTCGCCGCCGAGCCCGGCCAGCCCCGACAGTCCGTGCACACCGTCCATGACGCCCTCTCTCCGAACGATCACCCCGTCTGGACGTGCCCGGAACGCGCCGCGATCATGCCCGCCGCGCAGGTCAATCGTGCGGGCAGGTGTCCCGCTGGAACGACACCGCCGGTTCGCGGCGCCCGCTCGGGCACAGGACGCGGTCGTAGCGCCGGTCGCCGTCCACCCACCGCTTCAGCCACGCGATCGTGTACCGCGCGACCGTCGGATGCGGGAGCTTCGGGAAGCCGTGCGTGGCCCCGGCCAGCTCCACGTACGCCTTCTCGGTGCCGCGCGGGATCGCCCGGTAGAACTTCCGGGCGTGCCGGCCGAGCGGCGCGACCGTGTCCTTCTCGGCCGCGAGGATCAGCGTCGGCACCCGCACGCCGGAGAAGTCCGGACCGGCGACGTCCGAGGGCGTCAGCGGGATCGCCGCGCGCAGCCCCGGCCGGGCCTTCGCCGCCTCCAGCGCCCCCGCGCCGCCGAGCGAGTGGCCCATGACCGCGAGGCGCCCCGCGTCCACGTGCGTCGCGACGGGACTCCGCACGGCGAGCTGCTGGAGGGCCGCCTGGAGCTGGGCGCCGCGCGCGGGCGGACGGTCCAGCGGGCGCAGCGCGTCGATCGTGAACACGATGAACCCGTGGGAGGCGAGCCGGGGGCCGTACCAGGACATGCCCGACTGGGGGCCGTTGCGGCCCGGGATGATCGCGACGGCGCCGTACGTCTCGCCTGTCCGCATCTCCGCCGGATGGTAGATCGTCCCACCGCCGTATCCGGCGGCCTCGGCGCGGGGCACCACCGTCCGCGCCGTCGCCAGCGGCCCGCGCGGCGCCTCCAGCAGCGCCCGCGTCGGGTCGGGCCCCCGCTCGTGACGATTCGGGGCAAGCCCGGCGAGACCACCGCCGACCAGCCCGGCGGCCACGGTGAACGCGACCGCCTTGTAACGCGGAGAGTAGGAAACCATCGCGCTCAGTATCGAACACCTGGCACACGCGTCGCACGCCCGGCATGGCGAACTGCACGATGCCGGAAGCGCGTCCGCGGCCCCGCCCCACCGCCCGTCGGGCTTACGCGCGAACCGCACAGACGCGCTCCCGGCGGGAGGAGGTCCGGTGGCCTCATGAACGGTCGCCGTGACGGTGACGGCTCACAACGCCCCGGCGGCGAGGGCCGCCAGGCGGTCGAGGGCGTCCCGCAGGACGTCGGGCGGCGGCGCGGACAGCGCCAGCCGGACCGCCGCCGGGGCGCTGCCGCGCGCCACCGCGAACGCCTCGCCCGGCGCCACGGCGATGCCCGCGCGGCGCGCGGCCTCCGTGAACGTCTCGGCCCGCCACGGGGCGGGCAGCTCCCACCAGCAGAAGTACGAGTGCGGCGCGGTGCGGACCGTGCCGGGCAGGTTCCCGACGAGCCGCTGCCGCTCCCGCGCGTCGGCGCGCTTGGCGTCGGTGAGAGCGGCGACCGTGCCGTCGTTGAGCCAGCCCGTCGCGGCCTCCACCGCGAAGCCGGACGCGCCCCAGGCGCCGTCCCTGACCGCGTCGGCGACCCGTGTGGTCAGGTGCGGCGGGGTGAGGGCGTAGCCGACGCCGAGGCCGGGCGCGCAGCGCTTGGCGAGACCGTCCACGAGGACCGCGCGATCCGGCGCGAACGCGGCCAGCGGGGGCGGGGCGTCCGGTTCGAGGAACGCCCAGACGGCGTCCTCGATCAGCGTGAGGCCGGTGTCCGCCAGCTCCGCGCGCCGCCACGCCGGCATCGTGACGCCGTAGGGGTTGTGCAGCGTCGGCTGCACGTACACGGCCGCGACCGGGGCGCGCCGGTGGGCGTCCAGCAGCGCGTCGGCCCGCATCCCGGCGCCGTCCATCGCCACCGGCACGAGCCGAACCCCGAGCCGCTCCGCCAGCACCCGCACCATCGGATAGCTCACGTCCTCGACGGCCAGCCGCTCCCCGGGCCGCACCAACGCCGCGACGACAGCGGCCAACGCCTGCCGCCCACCCCCGGCGACCACGACCCCCTCGACATCGGCCCCCCAACCGGGCCAAGCACCGTCACCGAAGGCACCGGTTCGTCCATCTGCGCCGGAAAGGCCGGTCGGCGCGCCTGCCTGGAACGCGGCACCGCCCGCGTCGATGTCGGAACGCCCGGGTTGCACGCCTGTCCGGGACGCGGCACTGCCCGCGCTGATGCCGGATCGCCCACGTCGCACGCCTGGTTGGAACGCGGCACCGCCCGCGCTGGCGCCGGATCGCCCTGGTTCTGCGCCTGCCTGGGACGCCGCACCGCCCGCGTCGATGTCGGAACAGTCGGGCCGCACGCCTGACCGGAATGCCGCACTGGTCGTGTTGATGCCGGATCGCCCGGGTTGTTCGCCTGTCTGGGGTGTCGCGTTGCCGGTGCCGGGCAACCCGGGTGGGGCGCCTGGCTGGGATGCCGCACTGCCCATGCCGGAACGGCCGGGTCGCGCGCCTGCCCGGGATGCCGCATTGCCCGCGCCGGTGCCGGAAGCGTCGGGCCCGCCGGGGCGCGTCCACAGGGCGGCGAGTGCGCGGCGGAGTGTCGCGTTCCCGGCCGTGGTCGCGGGGCGTAGCGCGTCGGCGAGCGCGTCCGGGCGCAGCAGCCGGTCCAGGCCGCGCGCCAGCAGCCGCGCCTGCCCGGGGACGACCGGATGACCGAACCGCAGGTCGACGGGCTCGGCGGCGGGCTCGGCCACGGCCGGATCGGCGCGCGGCGGCGCGGCGCGCACGAACGTCCCGCGCCCCACCTCCCCGACGACCAGCCCGCGCCGCCGCAGCTCGGCGTAGACCCGCGCCGCCGTCGACTCGGCGACCCCCTCCGCCCGCGCGAACACCCGCTGCGGCGCCAGCCTGTCCCCGGGCCGAAGCCGCCCGCCCGCGATCTCCGCCGCGATCCGATCGGCGATGCGCAGGTACTCCATCTCGACCTTCCGTCCGCTGAACCCGCCCGAGGGGGCACGGCGCAGCACATTCGGCGTCCGGCCGGGGGCGGTCGCCGCGCTGCGTTCTTGCTCTGAATGCAATGCGAAGTATTGCACCGAGCCGATACGAGCAGGTTGGCTGGGGTGATGGTGACGATGGGGGCCGTACTCGGTGTGATGGCCGTGGGGCTGGGCCTGGTGCTGACGCCCGGGCCGAACATGATCTACCTGGTGTCGCGGTCGGTGACGCAGGGGCGCGGCGCCGGGTTCGTCTCGCTGGCCGGGGTCGCGGCGGGCTTCGCGGTGTACGTGTGCGCGGCGGCGGTGGGCCTGACGGCGCTGTTCACGCACGTCCCCGCCCTGTACACGGCCGTCAAGGTCGCCGGGGCGCTCTACCTGCTGTGGCTCGCCTACCGGACGCTGCGCGGCGGCGCGTCCCCGTTCGAGCCCGGCACGACCGCCCACGACACGAAGCGCCGCCTGTTCACGATGGGTCTCGTGACGAACCTGCTCAACCCGAAGATCGCCGTCCTCTACGTGTCGCTGCTGCCGCAGTTCATCGACCCGTCGCGCGGCTCGGTCGCCGTCCAGAGCCTTCTGCTCGGCCTCGCCCACATCGCCGTCGCGCTCACCGTGAACGGCCTCATCGTCCTCGGCGCCGGGACCATCGCCACCTTCCTGCGCACCCGCCCCACCTGGCAGCGCGTCCAACGCCGCGTCATGGGCACGGTCCTCGCAGGCATGGCCGTCCACCTCGGCCTGAGCGGCCCCACAACCTGACCAACGCCCGAACACCCCGACGACCGTCACACAACGCGCGAAACACAACCGCGAACTCCACCCGCCACCACCCCGGACCTGACCCCATGGACACCGCACACGCGCCTCCACGACCCCCGAAACCGCACCACCCGGCTGCGTGATCCCCACGAGCGCGGAGGCACGGGCGTCGCCGCCTGCCGTGTGATTCCGGCGTGCGCGGAGCGGGTGGGCGTCTCCGCCCGGCGTGTGATCCCGGTGTCCGCGCGGCGGTGGACATCTCAGCCCGGCGCCTGATCCCGGGGTGCGCGGAGGGACGGCGGCACGTGACAGCGATGTGCGTCGCCGCACGGCCGCGCGATTTCGGTGTCCGTGCAGCGTGGGGGCGGGTGGGTCGCGTGGGGCGGGGGTGAATCGGATTGCGGCCGTTCGGCCCCGCGCTGTTGAATGATCGGCATGGTGACGACCGGTGCGGTGCTCGGGATCATGCTGGTCGAGCTGGGCATGGTGCTCGTGCCGGGGCCGAACATGGTCTATCTCGTGACGCGATCGGTGACGCAGGGGCGGATGGCCGGGTTCGTGTCGCTCGCGGGGGTGGCGGTCGGCTTCGCGTGCTACATGTGCGCCACCGCGTTCGGGCTGTCCGCGCTGTTCACCTACGTGCCCGCGCTGTACACGGTGCTGAAGATCGCGGGCGCGCTGTACCTGCTGTGGCTCGCCTGGCAGACGCTCCGCCCCGGTGGCACGTCGATGTTCGACACCGGCGGGACCACCGTCGACCCGCCGCTGCGCCTCTTCACCATGGGCCTGGTGACGAACCTGCTGAACCCCAAGATCGCCATGCTGTACATGTCGTTGCTGCCGCAGTTCATCGACCCGTCGCGCGGGTCCGTCGCGGTGCAGAGCCTCATCCTCGGCCTCGCGCAGATCGCCGTCGCCGTCACGGTGAGCAGCCTCATCGTCCTCGGCGCGGGGACCGCCGCCGCGTTCCTGCGCACCCGTCCCACCTGGCAGCGCGTCCAGCGCTACGTCACCGGCACCGTCCTCGGCGCGCTGGCGCTGCACCTCGGCCTCAGCCGCCCCGCCACCTGACCGGGCGCCCGGTCAGGAACCGGCGGCGAGCATGGGGGTGAGGGTCAGTTCGGGGTGCTCGCGCTGGACGGCGTTGAGGCGCCACTTGTCGGTGAAGACGGCGATGAGCGCGCCGTCGATGCGGCGGGTCAGGACTTCGACGCCGTTGCGCGCGTCGAGGACGGGCGCGGACGCGGCGTCGGTGACGCGGGCCGTTGTGTAGTCGAGGCGGGTCAGCTCCACCGGGGAGTTGAACTCGGTCTCCATCCGGTGTGCCACGACCTCGAACTGGAGCTGCCCCACGGCCGCGAGGACGGGCGCCTGGTCGCCGCGCAGGTCGCTGCGCAGCACCTGGACGGCGCCCTCGCCGTCGAGCTGGTCGATGCCGGAGCGGAACTGTTTGGTGCGGCCCTTGTCCTTGGCGCGGGCGACGGCGAACAGCTCCGGCGCGAACGCCGGGATCGGCGGGAACGTCACGGGGGTGCGGGCGTAGACGGTGTCGCCGACGACGAGACCGCCGGTGCCGGACAGCCCGATGACGTCGCCGGGGTAGGCGAGGTCGACGGTCTCACGGTCGCGGCCGAACATCGTCTGCGCGTACTTGGTCGCCAGCGGACGCCCGGTTCGGCCCTGCGTGACGGACATGCCGCGCTCGAACCGGCCGGAGCAGACGCGGACGAACGCGAGCGTGTCGCGGTGGGCGCGGTCCATTCCGGCCTGCACCTTGAAGACCTGTCCGGCGAACGGCGCGGTGACATCGCGCGGGTCGCCGTCGATGTCGGCGCGGGCGGACGGCGGCGGGGCGAGGTCGCGGATGGCGGCGAGCAGTTCGCGCACGCCGAAGTTGGGCAGCGCCGCACCGAACAGGACGGGCGTCACCCGGCCGGAGCGGAAGCCCTCGGCGTCGAGGTCGGCGCCGATCTCGCGCAGCAGCTCGATCTCCTCGACGGCCGTGACGTAGGCGTCGCCTTCCTCTTCGAGGGCGCGGTCCTCGTCGACGACCTCGGACACGGCCTTCGTCGCCCCGCCCGGCGTGCGGCGGTAGCGGGTGAAGACACCCGTCTCGCGGTCGATGAGGCCGCGGAAGTCGCCCGCGATGCCGACGGGCCAGTTCAGCGGGGCGGGCTTGAGCCCGATGCGCTGTTCGACCTCGTCGAGCAGTTCGAGGGGTTCGCGGCCGGGCCGGTCCCACTTGTTGACGAACGTCAGGACGGGGACGCCCCGGTGCCGGCAGACGTCGAACAGCTTGAGCGTCTGCGCCTCCAGACCCTTCGCCGAGTCGAGCAGCATGATCGCGGCGTCGACGGCGGCGAGGACGCGGTAGGTGTCCTCGGAGAAGTCGGCGTGGCCCGGGGTGTCGAGCAGGTTGAGCAGGACGTCGTCGAACTCGAACCGCAGCACCGACGAGGTGATGGAGATGCCGCGCGCCCGCTCCATCGCCATCCAGTCGGACGCGACGCCCTTCCGCCCGGCCTTGCCGTGCACCGCGCCCGCCTCCTCGATCGCCGCGGCGTGCAGCGCGAGCGCCTCGGTGAGCGTGGACTTGCCGGCGTCCGGGTGACTGATCACCGCGAACGTACGACGGCGGGCGATCTCCCGCCCGATCTCAGCGACGGGCACAGCCTCGGCGGACGTGGTCATCCCTGCAAACTACCGCGCCACACCCCCCGCCAAGTACACGACGACCCCCACTCCCAGCACCACGATCCCCCCGACGCCCACACCCACGGCAACGCCACCACCCCCGCACACCAACGACCCCCACCCCCGGCCACACCCCGCCGCCAAACCCAAGACCAACCACCCCCGCGAGCCCCGCCACCATGCACAAAACCCACTCCCGACCCTCCACCCCACCTCGACCACCCCGCACAGCACCACGCCACCGGCCCTTCCCCCACTTTCGCGGCCCCGCGCGGGACCGTGCGGCCGGTCCCTCGCCCCTCCTCCACCACCCTGCCCGGCGCCACGCCACCGGACCTCCGCTCGGCTTCCGCCGCCCGGTGCGGCATAGTGCGGCCGGATCTCCGTCCCACGTCCACCGCCCCGCACAGCATCGCGAGTCTGAATTCCGACCTGCCTTCACCGTCGTGCGCGGCGTCCGGCCAGGTACCCCAGAACGGCCGAGCCGTTCCCGCCCGTACGGGTACGCGCCGCCGGACGACGGGTACCGCGTCGTGAGCCACGCCGACGACATCCCGTTGCAGTACGCCACCCCGGCCGCCACCATCAGCGCGACGAGCAGCCCCGACCTAGCCGCCGCCCCCGGCGGCCCCGGCGCCGCGAATGTCCCGGCACCGAGCATCGCCCCGAGCCCGACGACCACCGCGTCCGACGTCCCCAGTCTCCGCCGCAATCCCTCCATGCCGCGATGCTAGATCGACGCGATGACGCCCGGCCGTCCTCCGCGAGCCCTGTGGATAACTTTCTTCGCGGCCCCTTTTCCCGCCTCTAAACGTCGCAATCTGTGACGTCTTAACGCAAACTGTCCTGCTTCGTTATAAACACGTACGCAAGCCTCAACCGTGCCGAACCTACGGTCTCCTGGCCAAGCGCCCGGCCCCTCCCGGGCGCACCCATCCGTCAGGAGGTCCGCTTTGCGGCGTGTCCTGCTCGCCACCGCCTGCGCCGTCGCCACCGCGGCGTCGCTGGCCGCCCCCGTCACCGCGCAAGCGCAGCCAGCCCAGGCCGACAAGGCCACCGAATACGTCGTCCTCTACAAGGACGGCGCCTCGCTCGGCGCGGCGCGCGCCGCGCTCAAGGCGGTCGGCGCCACGATCGTCCGCGAGAACACCGACGTTGGCGTCGCCACCGTCCGTACCCGGACGCGCGACTTCGGCGCGGCCGTCGCGGCGCAGGCCGCCCTCGACGGCGCCGCCTCGCAGCAGATCATCGGCAAGGCCCCCAAGAACGCGCACGCCCGCAGCCGCGACACCGACGAGAAACTCGCCGGCACGCAGGGCCGCTTCGACTTCGGCAGGCCCAAGGGCGAGGAGCCCCTCGCCGGCCTCCAGTGGGACATGAAGCAGATCGGCGCCACCGCCAAGGGCTCGCACCGCACCGAGCCGGGCGACCGCCGCGTCATCGTCGGCGTCATCGACACCGGCGTGGACGGCGACCACCCGGACATCAAGCCCAACTTCAACCGCGCGCTCAGCCGCAACTTCACCGTCGACGTCCCCACGGACGCCAACGGCAACGAGGTCGACGGCCCCTGCGAGGACGAGCCGGACGGCTCCTGCAACGACCCGGCGGACGTCGACGAGAACGAGCACGGCACGCACGTCGCGTCGACCATCGCCTCGCCGCGCAACGGCCTGGGCATCGCGGGCGTCGCCCCGAACGTCCAGATCGTGAACCTGCGCGCCGGGCAGGACTCGGGCTACTTCTTCCTCCAGCCCACCGTGGACGCGCTCACGTTCGCCGGCAAGAACGGCATCGACGTGGTCAACATGAGCTACTACATCGACCCGTGGGCGTGGAACTGCACGAACAACGCGGCCGACTCGCCCGCCGACCGGCGTGAGCAGGCCACGGTGATCAAGGCGGCGCAGCGCGCCCTGGACTTCGCCTACCGCAACGGCGTCACGCTCGTCTCGGCGGCGGGCAACCAGCGCGTCGACTACACCAAGCCGCTCACCGACACCGGCAGCCCGAACTTCGCGTCCGAGCCGGGCGAGGAGCCGCGGGAGCGGACGATCCACCCGAGCTGCCAGTCGATGCCGTCCGAGGGCAACCACGTGATCCCGGTGTCGTCCACCGGTATCAGCGAGCGCAAGGCGTACTACTCCAGCTACGGCAACGGTTACGTCAAGGTCGCGGCGCCCGGTGGCGACAAGGTCGACAACCCGGACGGCAAGGCCGACGACCGGCTCGGCATCTGGGCCGCCTACCCCGAGTCGATCGCCCGCGAGCGCGGCGAGCTGAACGCCGACGGAACGCCGAACACGCCGCGCGTCGTGCGCGACTGCAAGGGCGGCACGTGCGCGTACTACCAGTCGATCCAGGGCACTTCGATGGCCGCGCCGCACGCGGCGGGCGTCGCGGCGCTGATCGTCAGCAAGTACGGGAAGAAGGATCGCAGGGGCGGCCTGACCATGAGCCCGGCGGCCGTGGAACGCCGCCTGCTCGGCACGGCGACGCCCAAGGCGTGCCCGTCGCCGCGCACGCAGGAGTACGTCTGGTACACCCGCGCGGCCGACGGTAGCTGGGTGCGGAACAGCTCCACGCAGACGTGCGAGGGCACCAAGGGCCGCAACGGCTTCTACGGCGCGGGCATCATCAGCGCGCTGAACGCCGTCCGGCGCTAGTTATCCACAGGCGGCCCCCGGTCTCGACGCCGGGGGCCGCTCGGCTGATACCCATGGGACATGGCATTCAGGGTGACGTTCGTGTGCACGGGGAACATCTGCCGCTCGCCGATGGCCGAGCAGGTGTTACGCCGGCACGCGAAGGACGAGGGACTCGACGTCGAGGTCGACAGCTCCGGAACCGACGGCTGGCACGCCGGTCAGGAGGCCGACGCGCGGACGGTCGCCGTGCTGCGCCGCGCGGGGTACGGCTTCGACCACGCGGCGCGGCGGTTCGAGGCCGACTGGTTCGACCGCTACGACCTGATCCTCGCGCTGGACGAGGGCCATCTGCGCGAGCTGCGCGCCCGCGCACCCGACGCCGAGTCCCGCGACAAGATCCGGCTGCTGCGCGAGTTCGATCCCGCCGCCGGGGACGACCTGGACGTTCCCGACCCGTACTACGGCGACGACGCCGGTTTCGACGAGGTCCTCGCGCTGGTGGAGGCCGCGATGCCCGGCCTGCTCGACGAGATCCGCAGCCGATGAGCGCGCTGCACGACGTCACCGACCTCGGCTCCAGCCACTCCTGGACGCTGCATCGCGCCCGGCTGGACGACGGCACCGACGTGTTCGTCAAGCGCGCCGCGTCCGCGCCGGGCGTCTTCGACGCCGAGGCGCGCGGCCTGCGCTGGCTCGTCGAGGCGGGCGGCGATCCGCCCGTGGCGCGGGTCGTGCACGCCGACGAGCGCACGCTCGTCCTGCCGTGGCTGCCGACGCGGAGCCCGGACGCGCGCGCCGCCGAACGGTTCGGCCGCGAGCTGGCCGCGCTGCACGCCGCCGGGCCGGAGGAGTTCGGCGCCTCGTGGGACGGCTTCATCGCCGATCTCCCGCTCGACAACACGCCCGATCCGGGGCCGTGGCCGCGCTGGTTCGCGGAACGGCGCCTCGCGCCCTACCTGCCCGCCGCCGCACGGCATCTGACCACGGCCGACGTGCGGCGCGTCGAGCGCGTCCTGGAGTCGATCGACGCCCTCGCGGGTCCGCCCGAGCCGCCGAGCCGCACGCACGGCGATCTGTGGTCCGGGAACGTGCTGTGGTCGGATGGGCGCGGCATCCTCATCGACCCCGCCGCACACGGAGGCCACCGCGAGACCGACCTCGCGGCCCTGGACCTCTTCGGCGCCCCCCACCTCGACCGCGTCCTCGCCGCCTACGACGAGACGGTGCCGCTCGCCGACGGCTGGCGCGAACGCGTGCCGCTGCACCAGATGCACCTGCTCCTGGTCCACGTCGTGCTGTTCGGCTCGTCCTACGCACCCCGCCTCGCCGACGCCGCCGCCCGCTCACTCGCATCGGGCGGCTAGGACGTGGACGCATCGGTCACCCCGGGCCCCGGGCTCGCTGAGGGCGACACCCGGCTGATCGAGACGAGGCGGGCTCGCGATCCAAACCGCCGCGTCCGGCTCGTCGCGCCCGCGCGTGGGCGAGACGACCGGAGGGCGCGCTGTCCGAACGCGTCGCGCCCGCGTGTGGGCGGGATGACCTGCACCGGCCCCTGCTCCGCCGCGACCCGCCTCGTCGCGACCGGCGTCTGGGAGGAACCAGCAGCCTCGCGCCCGCGAGACGGGATTCGGCCTGCGCTCGTCGCGCCCGAGCTTGGGCGGAGCAGCCGAGGCCGAGACGGCCCCACCTCGGCCCCGCTCGTCGCGCCCGCGCGTGGGCGGAGATCGAGTAGACGCTCGGAGACGAGCTGGCCGACCCGCTCGTCGCGCCCGCGCGTGGGCTGAGTCTGGAATCGGTGGGGGTGGTTCTGCGGGGATCGGGCGTCGAGCTCGTGTGCCGTTGGGGGAGTACCTGGGGCGTAGGGCGGCCGTTTCGGGTCTTCGGGTGCCGGGTCCGTGGCGGGCCGACGTTCACCGCTGACAGGTCCAGCGGTGAGCACGAGGGAGCTTCCGCTCGGCATGGCGCGAGGTGAGGACGGGACGTTCGGGGGTGCGTTCGCGCGGCGTCGTGTGGGCGGAGGTGGAGCGTTCCGGGGAGGTGTCAGGGAACGGGCGTGGAGTCGGGCCGGACGGCTTAGGCTGGTGCGCGGCAATCGTCCGTTACGCGGGGTTGACTCCGTGGATGTGGGTGTTTGTCGGGGGCGGGATGAGATAGAAACGACGGGCACGTGCGCGGACGGAAGGGTGGAAGCGTCAGGCGATGAGTGGTCACGACAACGAGGCCGGGAACGGGCCACGGCTTCTCTCCTGGCGCAGCCTGATCCCGCTCACCGTGGCGGTCGGGGCGTCGCTCACGATCGCGGGCGGGCTCGACACCGTCGAACGCGTCCAGGACCACCTGCGCGCCAAGCAGACCGAGGCCACCACGTCCGCGCAGAAGAAGCCCGCCAAGAAGACCGAGCCGCGCTACGTCGTCGGCGTCCGCCGCGCCGGTGGCGCGCTCGTCGTCCGCGACGCCAAGTCCGGCAAGGACGTGGGCGTCCCCGTCGCGGCCCCGGCCGACCGGCGGTTCCAGCGCGTCGCCGCCGCCGGGGGAGCCCGCAGCTACGTCGTCGCGTCGGCGGGCGGCGGCACCGTCACCTTCGACCGGCTCAAGCTCGACGACAAGGGCCGCCCCACCGCCCTCACGGCCATCCCCGACGCGACGGTGAAGGGCCGCTCGACGGCCTGGTCCGACCTCGCCGTCACCCCGGACGGCGACCGCATCGCCTACGTCGCCTACCAGGGCACCACGGGCCGCATCGCCGTGCTGAACGCCGAGACCGGCGAGCGGAAGGTCTGGACGACCCGCGCGTCCGCGCGGATCGGCAGCCTCTCCTGGGCCGGGGACACGCTGTCGTTCGTCTGGAGCCCGAGCGCGAAGCGCCACCAGCTCCGCACGCTCGACACCACAGCCGCGGCGGGCGATCTGAAGACCAGCCGCGCCGTCCTGCGGCTCCCGGCGGGCTCGCGCGCCGCCGTGCTCAGCCGCGACGGCGGCACCGTGCTGGCGGGTGTCGCCGACAAGGCGCAGACGTCGCTGCGCGCCTACTCCGTGGCGACCGGGCAGCCCACCGACGTCCTGTGGACCCGCCCGGTCGACGGCGGAGTGGCCCGGCTCGACGCCGACGGCAGCGGCGGGCACCTGCTGGCGTCCGGCGCCGACGGAACGCTCTACGGCAAGGGCGCGCTCGGCGCCAAGGCCGACGATCTCACCGACGTCGCCTGGTAGCCGGCGTCACGCCGCGACGGCCTCCTTGGCCAGCGGGGCGCGCGGCGGCACCGGCACCGTCTTCGGACCGGGCAGCGCGTACCGGAAGATCTTCTTCCACGTGCTCGTGACCTGCTTGGCCAGCGGACCCGTGTGGTACGGCAGGTCGTACTTCTCGCACAGCGCGCGGACGCGCGGCGCGATCTCGGCGTACCGGTTGCTGGGCAGGTCCGGGAACAGGTGGTGCTCGATCTGGTGGCTGAGGTTGCCGGTCATGATGTGGAACAGCTTCCCGCCGGTGATGTTCGCCGAGCCGAGGAGCTGCCGGACGTACCACTCGCCCTTGGACTCGCCCTCCAGGCGGTCCTCGGTGACCTCGAAGACGTCGACGTCGCCGGGGAAGTGCCCACAGAAGATGATCATGTGGGCCCAGACGTTGCGGATGATGTTCGCGGAGAAGTTCGCCGACAGTGTCGACAGGAACTGCGGCCCGCTGAGCAGCGGGAACGCGATGTAGTCCTTGCCCCACTGGCGGCGGATCTTGCGGCCGATCTGCCGCAGCTTCTCCTTGGTGACCTCCGGGTCGGCCGTGCCCTTGCGGATCTTCTCCAGGTCCAGGTCGTGCAGCGCGACGCCGTACTCGAAGAACATCGCCAGCAGCGCGTTGTAGACGGGCTGCGGCAGGTTGGCCGGGTGCCACGGCTGCTCGGCGCGGACCCGCAGGATGCCGTAGCCCACGTCGTGGTCCATGCCGAGGACGTTCGTGAACGTGTGGTGGACGAAGTTGTGCGAGTGCTTCCACTGCTCGGCGGGGGAGACGTTGTCCCACTCCCATGTCGTCGAGTGGATCTTGGGGTCGCGCATCCAGTCCCACTGGCCGTGCATGACGTTGTGCCCGATCTCCATGTTCTCCAGGATCTTGGCGACGGACAGCGTCGCGGTCCCGGCGACCCAGGCGGGCGGCAGCACGGAGGCCATCAGCAGCGCCCGGCCGCCGATCTCCAGACCGCGCTGCCACCGGATGATCCGGTGGATGTAGTCGGCGTCGTGGTCGCCGAGGTCGGCGCTGATCTCGTCGCGGATCGCGTCCAGTTCCCGGGCGATGGCCGCGTAGTCGGACGGGGTCAGATGCTCGGTGACGTTCGTGGTCATGATGGGTGACTCCTCTCGGGGGTCAGAGTTCGATCTCGACGGGCCCGGCCGCGGCCGAGATGCACGTCTGGACGAGGTGACCCTCCTCGCCGTGCACCTCGCCGGTCCGCAGGTCGCGGACCTGGCCGGACCGCAGGCGGCCGACGCAGCTGTAGCAGATGCCCATCCGGCAGCCGCTCGGCAGCAGCGCGCCCGCCTTCTCCCCGGCGTCCAGCAGGGGGGTGGCGCCGTCGGCGTCCACCGTCACGTCGCTCGCGCAGAACCGCACCCGGCCGCCCTCGCCGCCGGCCCCCGCCAGCACGGGACGGAAGCGCTCGACGCGCAGCCGGTCCGCGGCGTCCGCGGTGCGCCAGTGTGCCTCGGCCTCGTCGAGCATGTCGGCCGGGCCGCAGACCCAGGCGTCCCGCGTCGTCCAGTCGGGGCAGACGTCGGGCAGGTCGGCCGGCTTGAACCGGCCGTCCGTGGCGGTGTGCCGCACGTGCAGGGTCAGCCGCGGATGACGCGCGGCGAGCGCGCGCAGTTCAGCGCCGAAGATGACGTCGTCGGCCGTTCGGGCCGAGTGGACGACGACCGTGTCCGGCAGCGCGTCGCTCTCGGTGAGCGACCGCAGCATCGCCATGACGGGGGTGATGCCGCTGCCCGCCGTCAGGAACAGCAGCCGGTCGGGGATCGGCGAGGGGAGAGTGAACTCGCCGTCGGCCTGCTCCAGCCGCACGATCTCGCCGGGCTCGGCGCGTTCGGCGAGGTAGCGCGACACGACGCCGTCGGGGTTGGTCTTGACGGTGAGGCGGAGCCTGCCGTCGGACGTGCGGGGCGCGGACAGCGAGAACGTCCGCCAGTGGCGGACGCCGTCGACGTCCACGCCGATCTTCACCCACTGGCCGGGCCGGTGGCCGGCCCAGTCGGGACCGGGCTTGATGGTGATTGTCACGGTCCCGGGGGCTTCGGGGTGGATGTGCTCGATGCGTCCGCGCAGCTCGGCCGTCGACCACAGGGGGTTGACCAGGCCGAGGTAGTCCTCGGGCAGCAGGGGTGTGGTCAGCCAGCGTGTGGCCGACACGAGCCGGCGGACCGGTGTGCGTTGTCTCGTCGCTTGCGGACTCAAGCGGGCCTCCCCGGGCGGTCCTAACTTACGTTTCCGTAACCTACGGTCGCGTAGGTCCAGGAGGGATGCAAGGGGTCCTGTGCCCAAAGCGACAGGCATCACACCATCGCAAGATGTCCCACTAATTGATGTAAGCCCGGCTGCTAAACCGGCTCGGAGAGTGTGGGCACGAGTGAGGAAAACGCTCACCCGTGCCCATAACTCACTCGGAGTGGCGCTCGCCGTCCACGAACAGCGCGGCGCGACCGTCGTCGAAGCACACCAGGCCGGCGACGTCGATGCTCTCCGGCAGCGGCGTCGAGTACGACCAGACCAGGTCCTCGTGGGCGGTTTCGCCCGTGCGGAGCGTCCAGTACTCGGCGGTGCCCTTGTACGGGCAGTCGGTCGAGGTCCGCGTCGGCTCCAGCAGATCCATGCGGACGTGCGTCTTCGGCAGGTAGAAGCGTACGGGCAGCCCCGTCTCGAACAGCAGCGTCGGGCTCGCAGACTCCGCGACCGTCACCCCGTCCACCTCGACGCGGACGTGCCGCGAGCTGGGCAGGACGTCCACGCGCTTGTACGGGTCGCGCGGATGGGCGAAGACCTCGCGGTCCTCCTCGAACCAGGCGTCCATCGCCTGGTGGTCGATCCGGACGAGCCCGGCCAGCTCGGGCGCGTCGTACGCGCGGGCCGCGTCCTGCGCCGCCGCACCGTCCACGCGGACCGTCGAGACGGTGGGCGTGCCGAGCGTCCGGTGCGGTTCGTCCGCGCCGCCGGGCTCCAGTTCCGCGCGGACGTCCTCCTTCGGGATGTAGTACGTGGGGTAGTAGGGGTGCTCCCAGACCAGCCGGGGCGCTCGCGTGTCGGCCACGAGGCGTCCGGCGAGGTAGGCCCGGACGCGCTTGGCGCTCGTCTCCACTCGCAGGGAAGTCATGTCCGGGACAACCGGTGTGATGCGGGTCCTATGCCGGGGCGGGCGGATTGATCGCATTCGGGCGGTTCGCCCCGGGTGGCTGCCGGGAAGATCCGATGCCAGTATGGGCGGGCATGACCGGCGGAGTGTGATCGGCAGGCTACGAAACGGGGTTCTTGTGCGGGCGACGACGTTCACCGGTGCCGTGGCCGCGCTGCTCCTCGTGCTCGCGGGCTGCCAGGGCGGCGGTGCCCCCGGTTCCGCGTCCACCCCGGAGTTCGGCGCGCAGGACGTCTCCTGGAAGAACTGCGGCGACGGCTTCCAGTGCGGCACCGTCGAAGTCCCCCTCGACTACGCGCGGCCCGGCGGCGACGCGATCGACATCGCGCTCATCCGGCTGCCCGCGTCCGACTCGTCCCGCCGCATCGGCTCGCTGTTCACCAACCCGGGCGGGCCGGGCGGATCGGGCGTCCAGTTCGTCCGGCAGGCGGCGCGCGCGTTCGGCGCCGACCTGCGGCGCCGGTTCGACATCATCGGCTTCGACCCGCGCGGCGTCGGGCAGAGCAGCCCGGTGCGGTGCCTGACCGGGCGGCAGTTCGACACGTTCTTCGGCACCGACGCCTCGCCCGACGACCAGGCCGAGATCAACGCGTTCGCCGCCCAGTCCAAGGGCTTCGCGGACGCCTGCCGCGACCGCTCGGGCAAGCTCCTCCCGCACGTCGGCACGCGCGACGCCGCGCGCGACATGGACGTGCTGCGGGCGGCCGTCGGTGACGAGAAGCTGACGTACTTCGGCGCGTCCTACGGCACCTATCTCGGTGCGTTCTACGCGCGCGAGTTCCCCGGCAAGGTGCGGGCGCTCGTGCTCGACGGCGCCGTCGACCCGAAGGTCTCTGCGACGGACATCCTCGTCGAGCAGGCGAAGGGCTTCGAGACGGCGCTGCGGGCGTTCGTGGCCGACTGCGTCCCCCGGGCCGGGTGCCCGCTCGGCTCGTCCGCGCCGGCGGCGCTGAACCGCGTCAGCGAACTGCTGACGCAGGCCGACCGCGCGCCGCTGACGAACACGCGCGACTCCCGTCGCGTCACCGAGTCGTGGGCGGTGATGGGCATCGCGACGGCGCTGTACGCCAAGGAGTCGTGGCCGTACCTGCGTCAGGCCCTCGGCCAGGCCATCCGCGACCGCAACGGCACGCTGCTCATCACGCTCGCCGACACGATGGTGGAGCGCGACGAGAAGGGCGAGTACAGCAACCAGACCCCGGCGAACATGGCCGTGAACTGCGTCGACAAGCCGAGCCCGCCCGACCTCGCCGCCTACACCCGCGTCGCGGAGTCCACGAAGACCGCCTCGCCCCGCTTCGGCCCGTTCGTCACGTGGGGCGGTCTGCCCTGCACCTACTGGCCGACCAAGCCCACCGAGACCCCCGGCCCCATCGCGGCCAAGGGCTCCCCGCCCATCCTCGTCATCGGCACCACCCGCGACCCGGCCACCCCCTACGCCTGGTCGAAGAGCCTCGCCGCCCAGCTCGACCAGGGCGTCCTCCTCACCCTGAACGGCGACGGCCACACCGCCTACCTCCAGGGCGACCCCTGCATCACCACCGCCACCGACCGCTACCTGACGACGACCCGCCCCCCGGCGACCGGCACGACCTGCAACTGATGCACACGCCACCCCGAAGACCCGCTAGACTAATCCCCGCACCACGCCCCGAGGGCGTCGGCGCAACGCCGCCTTAGCTCAGTCGGCAGAGCGATTCACTCGTAATGAATAGGTCATCGGTTCGATTCCGATAGGCGGCTCCACCCCAAAGACCCCCCGCGATTTTGCGGGGGGTCTTTTTTGGTTAGTGGAGGCGGCGGATTTCTCCGTGGGCTCTGTAGAAGGTGCCGTGGGTGGCGGGGCGGATGGTGTCTACCACGTAGGTGGCGCCTGGGTGGCGTAGGTGTTTGGGGAACTGGACGTGCCAGGTGGGGTCGTAGTCGGGGTGGGTGACGCGGACTCGGAGGCGGGGGCCGTCCTGGTAGCACTCGACGAGGATGCCGTCGTCCACCCGC
The DNA here is from genome assembly GCF_000374305.1 of Actinomadura flavalba DSM 45200. Lineage (GTDB taxonomy): Bacteria > Actinomycetota > Actinomycetes > Streptosporangiales > Streptosporangiaceae > Spirillospora > Spirillospora flavalba. The sequence goes on from NZ_KB894093.1 coordinate 1,833,071, forward strand.
GTCGTGATCTCTACGTGGGTGCTCGGCTCCACCGTGGGGAGGGACGCGGCGGCCTTCACGTCGACCGGGGCCGGGACGGAGCCCTGGACCGCCGCCTGGATCGCCTGGTCGGAGGCGTCGATGCAGGCCAGGGTGCCGGCGGTGGTGACGATGTAGAGGTCGCTGTCGAGGTACTGCATGGAGAACGCCGAGCCGCAGCCCGTCGCCAGTTTCCACAGCCGGGTGCCGTCCTGGTCGAAGCAGTAGACGGACGAGTGGTTGTCGCCGGCGAAGACGTAGCGGCCGTCGGGGGACGTGGCGCAGGAGAACACGGCCGCGTCGCAGCGGTACACGGCCTCGACCGTGCCGTCGGACTTGGCGAGGCGGTACACGTTGTGCTCGGCGGTGGCGGCGAAGACGGCGCCGCGCTCCTGCCAGCCGAACAGGACGCTCTCGCGCAGCGGCCGTGACCACTGCGGGCGGCCGTCGGACGCCGCGTAGCGCGCCACGCCCGTGGAGTGGCCGTGGTAGACGGCGTCGCCGTCGCAGCGGACCATCCAGCCCGCGTCGCCGTCGCCGGAGCGGGCCCACTGGAACTCGTCCTCGTGGTCGATGGCGGTGACGCGGCCCGCGCGGTCGGAGACGCCGAGGACGGCGTCGTCGATGTCGAGCCAGTAGATGTCGACGTCGGCGGCGATCTCGTAGGCGACGCGGGGGACCTTGCCGCTCAGGTCGTACACCTTGCCGTCGTCGCAGCCGGCGTAGATCCAGAAGTCGTCCGCGACGATGCACTTCACGCCGTCGGGGAGGCGGAAGTGGCCGGTGACGGCGCCGTCGTGGGCGAGGGTGTAGACGTCGCCGCGCTGGTTGCCGACCCAGCAGCGGTCGCCGTCGACGAAGATGCCGAAGGCGGCGGCGCCGCTGGCGAACCGCCACCGGACGGGCGCCTGCTGCGCGGTGGAGCGGACGCTGGTGGTGGGTCGGCGGGTGACGGCGCGGCGCTGCCGGACGCCCCGGACGGCGGGCGCGTAGCCCTTGCGCACCTTGGCGTCGATCTTCTTGGCGGCCGCCGTCTGCGCGGCCTGCTCGGTGGGGAACTCGGACGTCTTGGCCTGCCCGGGCGTGCCGATGCGGCCGTAGGTGACGGTCACGCGGTTTCCGGAACGGACGACCTCGTAGAACTTGTGGGCGCTCCCCGAATCCTCGGACAGTTCCAGGTAAGTGACCTGCTCGGACATCGGACGCCCTTTCGCCTCAGCATTTCCCACCGATGCCACAGAGCGTAGGACCCCCGTCCGACAGTTCCGTACCGGGCCCGTCCGCGCCTGGAACGGGCCCGGGACGATCAGCTCAGGAAGAGCTTGACGTCGTAGCCGCCGGCGGACTGCCCGAAGACGTCGAATCCGGCGCTGTAGGTGGCGGTGGAGGGGCACAGGACGTTGCTGCCGGCGTTGACCTTGGCGAGCGAGACGCCCGACGCGGTGGCCTTGAGCTGGGTGGAGGCGGTGGAGTTGGTCACCGACATCGTGATGCTGTTGCCGGGGCCGGTGCCGCGGTAGTTGCAGACGATGTTGCCGAGGAAGGTGCTGCTGGTCGAGGTGACCTGCATGTTGTTGATGCGGACGGTCCCGGACGAGCCGGTCCAGTTGATGTCGCCGCCCGTCCAGGGCAGGCCGACGGGGGACGTGCTGGAACTGCCGCCCGCGCTGTTGGTGCAGGCCGGGCCGGGGTCGTTGTAGAAGGTGTAGACCGAGACGGTCAGGTTCGCGCCGCTGGAGGCGACGGAGGCGTCGATCCTGCCGCGGTTGCAGCTCGCGGTGCCGAGCGACGTGGAGACGGAGACGGGGGTGGTGAGGTTCATGCGGATGTTGCCGCTGTAGGCCGCGCCCGCCGCGTTGCCGACGCGGATGACGGTCGGGGGAGCGGCGGCCGAGGGCGCCGCCGTGGCGAGGGACGCGGCGGCGAGGACGGCCGCAGAGGCGGCCAGGGTCGCGGCGGTGGGGCGGGGGTGTCTCATGCATGACTCCTTGTTCGTCCGTCGAACGCCGTCAGCGTAAAAACGGCAGGAAAAGGCGTCAACGGCGAGCGGCGGAGGAAAATCTTCCGGTGCTCCAGGAGTTCTTCTTTAAGTGTTCGGTCGCGCTCGACTGGCACGTCAGTGCGTTCAGCGCCTGGTAGAGGCAGAGCAGTGCCCACACTTCCTGGACGACCATCTCCGGATTCCGGGAGCGGAGCGCCACACCGCCCGCGGGCGCCGGGCGCAGCCACGCGAGCGCGGGCGCGATCGTCCAGCGGCGCGCGTAGCAGGCGGCCAGCGCGGACGCGGTGGCGCGGCCGGGGTCGAGGGTCGTGTGCAGGACGCCGTTCGCGGTCCGGACGGTCCGCAGCCCCCGGCGGGTCTCGTCGGGTCCGCCGCCGAGCAGCAGGTGCGCGCCGCGGCGGTCGGCGGCGCGGAGCAGGCCGGGGGACCGCGCGGAGAGCGGCATCGCCAGGAGGGTTCCGGGACGGACGCCGCGCAGCAGCCGGTCCGTCAGCGTCGCGTCGGGGGTGCCGCAGGCGCCGAGCGTCGCGTCCAGGAGCGCGTGGGTCGTGCTGTCGGCGAGCGCGACGACCCTAATCTGCGGGAACGGCGCGGTGGGCGCGGGGTAGCCGAGGGACGCGTTCTCCCGGCTCCCCGCCACGTCGAGGGAGACGCCGTCCAGCGAGAGGCCGCGCAGGCCGCCGAACAGCGGTCCGGGGCGGGGCGGCGGACGGGGTGTCGTGCGCTCGAACAGCATGCGGAGCGGGTCGGGGCCGAGCCGGGCCCGGGCCCGGCTGATCGCGGACACGCTCGGCGCGGCGTCGAAGGTGCGCAGGTCGTGGGAGCTCCAGGACAGCCCGTCCAGGAGGAGGCGCATGACCTGCGCGTAGTTGCGGTCGGAGAACAGCGCGAGCGCGAGGACGTGGTAGAGGACGAGGCGCGCGGGCAGCGTCCGGCGGCGCACGCCGGCGCGTCCGCTGGCGCGCAGCACGTCGTCGAGGAGGGGGACGGGGAAGAGGGAGAGCAGGAGGGCCATCGCGACGCGGTCCGGCAGGCGCTCCACTCCGTCAGGTTAGCGAGCAAGCGCTTGAGTAAATAGTGCGCGGCGGCGTTCCACCGGGATGCGGCCGCCCCGAAGGCGGGTTGCGTCCGTTCCGAATGCGGGGGGCGACGGGCCCGGGATCAGCTCAGCGCCGCGTCGGCGCCGAGCTGGTCGGCGACGATCGCGCGGTGGGTGGCGAGGGCGGCGGCGTGCCGGGCCTGGCCCGCTTCGGTGATCTTCACGAAGATGCCGCGGCGGTCGGCGGTGCACAGGGCGCGCTCGACGAGCCCCTGCTTCTCCAGCCGTCCGACCGTGCGCGACAGGGCGCTCTGGCTCAGGTACATGCGAGCCGAGACCTCCTGCATGCGCTGTTTGTCACACCCCAGCTCGACGAGGCGTTCCAGCGTCTCGAACTCGCTCAGCGTGAGGCCGTGGCCCTCCTGGAGGGCGCGGTCGAGGCGGCCCGCGATCGCGTTGTAGCTGGTCGCGAGTGACCGCCACCGCTCGATCACCGTGCGCTCGGCGTCCATGCCGGGCATCTTAGCATTCGGACGCATTAGATGCACGCGCATAAAACCTCAAGGCAACTTATGCTTCGACAACTTATGCGCACGCATGTACTGTCCTCCTCCATGACCATCACTGAAGCGCTGCGCGGTCCCGACGTCCGCGACCCCGACGAACAACGCTGGACGCCCCGGCTCTGGGGCGTGCTCGCGGTCCTGTGCGCCGTGCTCTTCCTGGACGGGCTCGACGTGTCGATGGTGGGCGTCGCGCTGCCGTCCATCGGCGCCGAACTGGGCCTCGGCACGACGTCCCTCCAGTGGATCGTCAACGGCTACGTGCTCGGCTACGGCGGCCTGCTGCTGCTCGGCGGGCGCACCGCCGACCTGCTCGGCCGCCGCCGGGTGTTCCTGGCGGCGCTCGGCGTCTTCGCCGTGGCCTCGCTGATCGGCGGCCTGGTCGACAACGGCGCGCTGCTGATCGCCACCCGTTTCATCAAGGGCGTGGCCGCCGCGTTCACCGCGCCGACCGCCCTGTCCATCCTCACCACGACGTTCCGCGAGGGCCCGGCGCGCAACCGCGCGCTGTCGGTCTTCTCGGTGTTCGGCGCGAGCGGGTACTCCTCCGGGCTGATCCTCGGGGGCCTGCTCACCAGCATGGGCTGGCGCTGGACGTTCCTCACGCCCGTCCCGCTGGCCCTCGCCGCCCTGGCCGCCGGGTACTTCCTGATCCCCAGGGACCGGCCCTCCGCCGACGGCGGGCACGACCTGCTCGGCGCGGCGACGCTGGTGGGCGGCATGCTCCTCGCGGTCTACACGGTGGTGGCCGCGCCGGAGCGGGGCTGGCTCGACCCGGTGACGCTCGCGTCGGCCGCCGTGGCCGTCGCGCTGCTGGCCGGGTTCGTCGCGACCGAGAAGCGGGTGCGGCACCCGCTGATCCGGCTCGGCATCCTGCGGGTGGGCTCGATCATCCGGGCGAACCTGAGCATCGTCGCGCTGTTCGGCTCGTTCCTGTCCTTCCAGTTCATGATGACGCTGTACCTCCAGGACGTCCTCGGCTGGTCGCCGCTGTCGATGGCGCTGGGCCTGCTGCCGGCGGGCCTGCTCGTGGCGTCGGCGTCGCCGTTCATGGGCCGCCTCATCGACCGGTACGGCACGCCGCCGCTGATCATCGGCGCGATGGCGTCGCTCAGCGCCGGATACGTCTGGTTCATCGCCACGGCGGGCAACACCCCGCACTACGCGCTGTCGATCCTGCCGACGATGCTGCTGCTCGGCGGCGGGTTCGCGTTCGGGTTCAGCTCGATCATGGCGCAGGCCACCGACGGCGTCGCCGACTCCGAGCAGGGCCTGGCGTCCGGGCTGGTGCACACCTCGGCGCAGGTCGGCGCGGCGCTGGTCCTGGCGCTGGTGACGGCGCTCATCTCGGCGGACGGCGGCGCGGGCGAGGGCTTCGCGCCGTTCCACCCGGGCGTCTACTTGGTCGCGGGCGTCGCGCTGCTGGGGCTCCTGGCCAACCTGGTCGCGCTGCTGCGCCGCGAACGCGCGCGCGTCTGAGCGATCGGCGGGAGCCCCGAACGGGGGCCGGGCACCCCCGACGAAAGTCGGGGGTGCCCGCCGACGTCCGTCCACTGTGGCGGGGCCGGTGCCGTTCCTACCGTCGACGGCATGTCAACGAACCTGTGCCGGAGCGTGCCGTGATCACGCTGACGAACCTGACGAAACGCTACGGCGACGCCGTGGCCGTGGACGACCTGACGCTCACGATCGAGCCCGGCCGGGTGACCGGCTTCCTCGGCCCGAACGGCGCCGGAAAGTCCACCACGATGCGGATGGTCCTCGGGCTCGACCGGCCCACCGCCGGTACCGCGCTCATCGACGGCCGCCCCTACGCCGACCACCGGTATCCGCTGCGCAAGGTGGGCGCGCTGCTGGACGCCAAGGCGCTGCATCCCGCCCGCACCGCCCGCGCCCACCTGCGCGCGATGGCCCGCACGAACGGCATCCCGGGCGCCCGCGTGGACGAGGTCCTGGGCCTCGTCGGGCTGGCCGACGCCGCCCGCCGCCGCGCCGGGACGTTCTCGCTCGGCATGGGCCAGCGGCTCGGCATCGCGGGCGCGCTGCTGGGCGATCCCGAGGTGCTGATGTTCGACGAGCCCGTCAACGGCCTCGATCCGGACGGCGTCCGGTGGGTCCGCGAGCTGGTGCGGGGTCTGGCGGCCGAGGGCCGCACGGTGCTGGTGTCGAGCCACCTGATGAGCGAGATGCAACTCACCGCCGACCGGCTGGCGGTGATCGGCCGGGGCCGGTTGATCACCGACGCGCCGGTCGGGGACGTCATCGCGGCGAGCGAGCGCCGCGCCGTCCGGGTGCGCGGCCCGCACGTGGACGGACTGCGCGCGCTGGCGGCGGCGCTGTCCGCGCGCGGCGCGAGCGTGGAGGACGTGCCGGGCGGCCTGCTCGTGCGCGGCGCCGGGATCGAGGAGGTCGGCGAGACCGCGCACCGACTCGGCGTCCTGCTGCACGAGCTGAGCCCGCAGGAGGCCACCCTGGAGGAGGCGTACATGGAGCTGACGGCCGACAGCGTCGAGTACGCGGCGGAGGCGGACCGGTGAGCGGCGGTCTCCCGGGCGCGCTGGCGTCGGAGTGGACGAAGGCGTGGTCGGTCCGCAGCACCTGGTGGGGCCTGCTGGGCGGCGCCGTGCTGATGGTGGCGGCGTCCGCGCAGATGTCGATCTACGTCACGAACGCCAACACCAACGACGACCCGTCCGACGACAAGGGCGTCGTCGGGGCGGGCATGACGGCGGTGCAGGCGATGGACCTCGCCCAGTTCGCGGTGATCGGGCTGGTGATGCTGCTGGTCACGGCGGAGTACGCGTCGGGCGCGATCCGGTCGACGCTGACGTGGGTGCCGGTGCGCGGCACGGTCGTGCTCGCCAAGACGGGCGCGGCGGCGGCGCTCGGCCTGGTGGCCGGGACCGCGCTGGCGCTGCTGGGGTCGCTGGCGGCGGCGCCGATGCTCGGCGACTGGGCGGACCTGTCGGCCGCGTCGTGGACCCGCGACGTGCTGGCGGCGGGCGTCTACGCGGCGCTGATCGGCGTCGTCGCGCTGGGCGCGGGCTTCGCGCTGCGCAGCACCGCGCTGACGTTGACGACGGTGTTCCTGCTGCTCTTCGTGATCCCCGCGACGCTCCAGTCCGTCGGGTCGGACACCGCGTCGGCCGTCGCGGACTACTTCCCGGGGGTCGCCGGTGCGGCGTTCATGCGCGGCGGCGACGACGCGGCGTATCCGCCGCCGGCGGGCCTCGGCGTCCTGGCGCTGTGGGCCGTCGCGGCCGTCCTCGCCGGATATGCGGTGTTCCGCCGCCGCGACGCCTGACACCTGCCCCAACCGCCACAACCGTGTGACGAAAGGTGAGGCAGAAGTAATTCGGGTGGCACCCGTGACGAACGTTCCTCTTGTCCCCCTCGTGGCCTACGCTCGGTAACTGATCGCCTGCGCGACGTGCGTGAACTCCGGGGGAGGGCCATGGCTTCGACACCCACCGTGACGGCCGCCGTGCCGCGCCGGGCCCGCTCGTCCGGCGCGGCACGGCGGATCGTCGTCTGGACGTCGGCCGCCGCCGTGGGCGCGTCGCTGTTCGTCCCGCCGGTCCCGGTCCGGGCCGATCCCGCGCCGTCCGCGCGCGACGTCGAGCGCGGACGGGAGCAGGTCCGCGACCGCGCCGCCGAGGTCGGGCGCATCGCCGCGCGGCTCGCGCAGGCCGACGGGGAACTGGAAGCGCTGTCGGCGCGGGCGGCGGCGGCCGTCGAGCGCTACAACGGCGAGCAGGTGAAGCTGGGCAAGGCGCGGGAGGCGCACGCCGAGGCGCAGCGACGCGTCGCCGACGCGGCCACCGCGCTGGACCGGGCGCGCGCCGAGACGGGCGCGTTCGCGTCCGACGCCTACCGGCACGTCACCGGCGCCACGCCGTGGTCGGCCGTCGTGTCCGGCCAAGGCGGCCCGCAGGGCTTCCTCGACCGCGCCACCATGATCGAGCTGATCGCCCGCAGACGCGCCGACCACACCGGCCGCGTCGAGGCCGCCCGCACCGTCGCCGACGTGATGCGCCGCCAGGCCGTCAAGGCCGTGGACGCGCAGAACGCGGCCACCGAACGCGCCGAGGACGCCAAGCGCGAGGCGGAGTCGCTGGTCGCCGAGCAGCGCGAAGCCGTCGGCCGCATCGAGGCGCGCAAGGCCGAACTGGAACGGCTGCTCGGCGCGGAACGCGCGAAGGCGCGGGCTTTGGAGCGGCGCCGCAAGGCCGCGCTGGAGGCCGCCGAGGCACGCCGCGCGCGGTCCGCGTTCGGCGGGAACGCCACCGTCACCGGGTCGAGCCGGGGCGCGACCGTCGTCCGGTACGCGCTGCGCTGGCTCGGCACGCCCTACTCGTGGGGCGGCGGCACCCCCGCCGGGCCGAGCTACGGCATCGCGCACGGTTCGGGCATCCACGGCTTCGACTGCTCGGGCATCGCGCTGTACGCGTGGAGCAAGGTCGGCGTCCGGCTCGACCACTGGACGGGCACCCAGTGGACGTCCGGCCCGCACATCCCGATCGGCCGCCTGCGCCCCGGCGACCTGGTCTTCTTCGCGAACAACACGTCCGATCCCGACACGATCCACCATGTGGGGATCTTCATCGGGAACGGGAAGATGGTGGAGGCGCCCTATACCGGCGCCCGCGTCCGGATCGCCTCGATCTACCGGAGCGGTCTCATCGGCGCCACGCGTCCGGCCGGCTGACCTTTCCGCCCGGAAAGGCCGAACCCTCCCGTGTCCGGCACGGGAGGGTTCGCAGGCAGTGGAGCGTCGGCGGCGGGAGCGGACCGGCGCCGCCCGGCTCAGTGGCCGCCGGCGTCGACGAAGCGCTTGCGCGAACGCTCGATCTCCTGCTCGGCCTCGACGCGGCCGGTCCAACTGGCGCCCTCGACGGACTTGCCGGGCTCAAGGTCCTTGTAGACCTCGAAGAAGTGCTGGATCTCCAGCCGGTCGAACTCCGCGACGTGGTGGATGTCGCGCATGTGCTCCATGCGGGGGTCGGTCGCGGGGACGCACAGCACCTTGTCGTCACCGCCCGCCTCGTCCGTCATGCGGAACATGCCCACCGTGCGGCAGCGGATGAGGCAACCGGGGAAAGTCGGCTCCTGGAGGATGACCAGGGCGTCCAAGGGGTCACCGTCCTCGCCGAGCGTGTTCTCGATGAACCCGTAGTCGGCGGGGTACTGCGTCGAGGTGAACAGCATGCGGTCGAGCCGGATGCGCCCGGTCTCGTGGTCCACCTCGTACTTGTTGCGCTGACCCTTCGGGATCTCAATGGTGACGTCGAAATCCACGTTGTCCTCCGCTCCCTGCGCTCTCGCAGTGAATAGTCTTCCGGGAGTCTGTGCGGGTGAGGCCGACCCCCACAGGGTGGGTTCCCTGGTACAAGGATGTCGCACGTTGGTGAGTGCTGAGCAGAGAGGGGCGTTCACGCGCCGATGCAGGCCCGCACCCTAGCAATGATCACGCTGTCCCTGCTGAACGTTTTCAGCATCTCGGCGGCCGTGGCAGTGGTGAACGTCACACCCGCCCGCCGCCTGTCGCCGCAGCCCCCGGCCGTCGCCGAGCGGGAGCCCGCGCCGACGTCCGGCGCCGTGACCGCCGCCGACCACGCCGCCGCCGACGTGCCCGACGCCACCGTGCTCGCCCGGCGGCTGACGCCGCTGCTCGACACGCCGAAGACGCCGGTGAACGCCGTCGTCCTGGACGTCGTGACGGGACGCGCCCTCTTCCAGCGCAACGCGGGCAGCCCCGCGACGCCCGCCTCCACCACCAAGATCGTCACGTCGGTCGCGGCGCTGTCGGCGCTCGGCCCCGACCACCGCATCACCACGCGGACGGTACGCGGCGGCGGCATGTCGGTGATCCTCGTCGGCGGCGGCGACCCCTCGCTCACCGCGCTGCCCCCGCGCCCCGGGCAGCCGCCGTACGCCTCGCTCGGCACGCTCGCCGCGCGCACCGCCGCCGCGCTGAAGGCGCAGGGCCTCACCCGCACCCGCGTCGACTTCGACGCCACCGCCTACACCGGCTCCACCGCCGCCTACGGCTGGAAGCCCAACTACATCCCCGACGGCGAGGTCGCCCCCGTCAGCGCCCTCGCCGTCGACGCCGGACGCGTCTTCCCCGCCGACCCGAACCGCAAGAACCGCGTCGCGAACCCGCCGGAGGCGGCGGCGCGGACGTTCGCGCGGATGCTCACCCGGCAGGGCGTCCAGGCCGAGGCCGGACGCGGCGTCCGCGCCGGGCCGGACGCCGCCGACCTCGCGGCCGTGCAGTCGCCGCCGCTGTCGGCGCTGGTCGAGCACCTCATGACCGACTCCGACAACGACGTCGCCGAGGCCGTCGCCCGGCAGGTCGCGATCAAGCGGGGCGCGCCGGTGTCGTTCGCGGGCGCGGCCCGCGCCGTCCAGGACGAGCTGACGGGTCTCGGCGCCGCCGCCGGAATCGTCGTCAACGACGGCAGCGGCCTGTCCACCCGCAACCGCATCACGCCGCTGGCGCTGGCGCGGCTCACGTCGCTCGCCGCCGCGCCCGACCGTCCGGCGCTGCGCGCCGCGATCACCGGCATGCCCGTCGCCGGATTCACCGGGACACTGCGCCCGCCCCGCTACACCAGCGGCTCCGCGCAGGCCGGTGCCGGTGCCGTCCGCGCCAAGACCGGGACGCTGTCGGGCGTCAGCACCCTCGCGGGCGTCACCGCCGACGCCGACGGGCGGCTGCTCGCCTTCGCGTTCATGGCGGGCGACGGCAGCGGCCCCGTCGACCCGGCCCAGCTCGACCGGCTCGCCTCGGCCGTCGCGTCCTGCGGCTGCTGAAACGTGGTTGGGCCGCCGCGACCGGGAGATAACGAGGACGGTCGTTCGTTGAACGATCGTGCAGGCGCGGGAGCGCGGAGGCCGAGACGTACGGTGGTGTTCATGAGCGCCTCAATGATCGACTGGAATCTGGCCGTCCAGACGGGCACCCGGCTCGTCCGGCCCGGCCCCCAGATCAGCCACGCCGAGGCCCGCGAGGTCGTGGCCGAGCTGCGTGACCTCTCCAAGATCGCGCACGGTCACGTGCGGGAGTTCACCGGCATGGCCATCGAGGACGATCCCGAACCCGCCACGGTCGTCGACCGGCCCGGCTGGATTCGCGCCAACGTCGACGGCTTCCGCGTCGTCTTCGAGCCGCTGATGGACCGCATGCAGAGCAAGCGCGGCGCCGGGCTGCTCGGCGACGGTCCCGGCGGGGCGATCGTGCAGGCCGTGGGCTCCCGGGTCACCGGCGTGCAGGTCGGCGTCATCCTGTCGTACATGGCGGGCCGCGTGCTCGGCCAGTACGAGCTGTTCCTCCCGCCCGACCCGCAGGGCCGCGCGGCCACCGGACGGCTCACGCTCGTCGCGCCCAACATCGTGCACGTCGAGCGCGAGCTGGAGGTCGATCCGCACGACTTCCGGCTCTGGGTGTGCCTGCACGAGGAGACGCACCGCGCCCAGTTCACCGGCGTGCCGTGGCTGCGCGAATACGTGCAGTCCCAGATGACCGAGTTCCTGCTCGCGTCCGACCTCGACACCGGCGCCATGCTGGAGCGCATCCGCGACGCCGCCGACGTCATCACCGACGCGTTCCGCGGCGGCGAGGGCTCGCTGATCGACGCGATCCAGACGCCCGAGCAGCGCGCCATCCTCGACCGCATCACCGCCGTGATGACGCTCGCCGAGGGCCACGGCGACTACGTGATGGACGCGGTCGGCCCCGGCGTCGTGCCGTCGGTCGAGCAGATCCGCAACCGGTTCCAGGGCCGCCGCGAGGGCGGCGGGCGGCTCGACAAGGCGATCCGGCGGCTGCTCGGCTTCGACCTGAAGATGAAGCAGTACGCCGAAGGCTCCCGGTTCGTCCGCACCGTGGTGGAACAGGTCGGTATGGCCGACTTCAACCGGGTGTGGGAGTCGCCGCAGACGCTGCCGACGCTCGACGAGATCAAGGCGCCCGAGCTGTGGATCGACCGCGTCGTCCGCGCGCGCGGCCTCGGCGCCGCGCCGCTCGCCGACGCCCCGCTCACCGCGCCGCCCACCGGCGGCACCCCGCCCGGCCCTGCCCCGACGCCGCCCGACGCGGCGCCCGGCGCCCCGACGACGCCCGACACGCCTCCGGGCGACCCGCTCGGCGGCGGCCCCGTCAAGGGCGTGCCGTCCGTGGACGACCCGCTGCCCGGCGGCCTGCCCATCGACACCCCGGGCGTCCCGGAGACGTCCGTGCCGGACGTCCCGCCGCCCGGCGAACCCGCCGTCCCCGACGACCTGCCGCCCGCCCCCGGCGCCGAGGGCGTCCCGCCCAGCGGCGGCACTCCCGGTTCGGCCGTGCCGCCGCCTGGCGAGCCCGCTCGGCCGGGCGACCTGCCGCCCGTCCCTGGCGGTGAGGGTGTTCCGCCCGCCGACGGCACGCCGGGTTCGGCCGCCCGGCCGACCGGTGAGCCGACCCGTCCCGACATCGTGCCGCCCGGCGGCCCCGACGACGAGCCGCGCCCCGGCACGCCCGGCTAGCACCGGCCATGGGGCCCGACCCGGCGGTCGCCGCCGTCCGGAGCGCGGTGCGCGAGGCGCTCGCCGCGCTGCCGGACGACGGGCTCGTCCTCGCCGCGTGCAGCGGCGGGTCCGACTCGCTCGCGCTCGCCGGGGCGCTGGCGTTCGAGGCGCTCCGCGCCGGGCGGCCCGCCGGGGGCGTCACGATCGACCACGGCCTCCAGGACGGCTCGGCCGGCCGCGCCGACACCGTCGTCCGCGTCATGGCCGGGCTCGGCCTCGACCCGGCCGGGTCGGTCGCGGTCGTCGTCGGTGAGCGCGGCGGCCCCGAGAACGCCGCCCGCGACGCCCGCTACGCCGCGCTCGACGAGACCGCCGACCGGCTGCGCGCCACCGCGGTCCTGCTCGGGCACACCCGCGACGACCAGGCCGAGACCGTCCTGCTCGGCCTGGCGCGCGGCTCGGGCTCGCGGTCGCTGGCCGGGATGCCGCCGACGTTCGTCCGCCGCCTCCCGCCGTCCGGGCGCGGGCCGCTCGGCCCCGCCCCGGTCCCCGCGTCGCGGCCCGGGCCGGGGGTGCTCTACGTGCGGCCGCTGCTCGACCTGAACCGCGTCACGGTCCGCCGCGCCTGCCTCGCGATGGACCTCGACCCCTGGGACGATCCCCACAACGACGACCCCGCCTACACCCGCGTCCGCGTCCGGCACGAGGCGCTGCCCGCGCTGGAACGCACCCTCGGCCCCGGCGTCGCCGACTCCCTCGCCCGCACCGCGCGGCTCCTGCGCGACGACGCCGACGCCCTGGACGCCCTCGCCGCCGACGCGCTCGGCCCCGCCCGCGACGGCGGGGAAGGGCTCGCCGTCCCGGTGCTGGCCGGGCTGCCCCGCGCCGTCCGCACCCGCGTCCTGCGGACCGCGGCGATCGACGCGGGAGCGGCACCCGGTACGCTCGCGGCGGTCCATGTCGACGCCGTGGATCGCCTGGTCACGGCCTGGCGCGGGCAACGGCACGTGGACCTGCCCGGCGGCGTCCGGGCGTTCCGGCGGCGGGACCGGCTGCTGTTCGGTGAAGGCTGAGACCGTGCCATCGGCGCGCCGCGACCCGGCGCGCCCGTCTCCCAGAGGTGGGGTTGTGGACGAGAAGGACCTGGGTTCCGACCTGGAGAAGGTACTGATCCCCGAGGACGTGCTCCAGGCCAAGATCCGCGAGCTGGCCGCGCAGATCGACGCCGACTACGCGGGCAAGGACCTGCTGCTCGTCGGCGTCCTCAAGGGCGCCGTCATGGTCATGGCCGACCTCGCGCGGGCGCTGCACACCCCGGCGTCGATGGACTGGATGGCCGTCTCCTCCTACGGCTCGGGCACCAAGTCGTCGGGCGTGGTCCGCATCCTCAAGGACCTCGACACCGACATCCTCGACCGGCACGTCCTCATCGTGGAGGACATCATCGACTCGGGCCTGACGCTGTCCTGGCTGATCAGCAACCTGCGGTCGCGCGGCCCGGCGTCGCTGGAGATCTGCGCGCTGCTGCGCAAGCCGGACGCGGTGAAGACCGAGATCGACTGCCGTTACCTGGGCTTCGACATTCCGAACGAGTTCGTCGTCGGATACGGGCTGGACTATGCGGAGAAGTACCGCAATCTCCCGTTCGTGGGCACGCTCGCCCCGCACGTGTACGGCGGCGCGTCGTCCTGACGGCGTTCGCCGCGGGCGAACCGTCCGGGGAACAAGGGCCGGTCACGGATCGTTGCATGAGTGGCTAAGGGGTATATCGAACTGATCAGGGGATCGGCGCTGGCTGCATCCTCTGTATAAGGCGGTGTACCGTCGATACTCCGGGGCCTCGCGGCCCCGGGCGCCATGCCGGAACGGGCAGGGCGGCCGGGCCCGTCTTCGGCGGGCCCGTGGCGCCACACACACGTTGGTCAGGAGGGACGGGCCCCGAAGGGGTAACCGGATACATGGACGTGAAGCGCTATTTTCGCGGGCCGCTGCTGTGGATTCTGCTGTTCGGCATCCTGGTCTCCCTTGTCGTATGGAGCGTCAACTCAGGTGACTCCAACGAGACGGCCGACACCTCCAAGGTCGTCGCGGCGATCAACTCGGGCCAGGTACGGTCCGCCAAGATCATCGACAAGGACCAGAAGATCCAGGTCACCCTCAAGGACGGCAAGACCCACCTTGAGTCCTCCTGGGTCGACGGCCAGGGCGTCCAGTTGCAGCAGGCCCTTCAGCAGCAGTTCAACGCCGGCAACCTGCCCGGCGGCTACAACATCGACGTTCCGCAGCAGAGCATCCTGACGAGCCTGCTGCTCAGCCTGCTGCCGATCATCCTCATCGTGCTGATCTTCCTGTTCATCATGAACCAGATGCAGGGCGGCGGCTCGCGGGTGATGAACTTCGGCAAGTCCAAGGCCAAGCTCATCACCAAGGACACGCCCAAGACGACGTTCGCCGACGTCGCGGGCGCGGACGAGGCCCTGGAGGAGCTGGAGGAGATCAAGGACTTCCTCCAGAACCCCGGCAAGTTCCAGTCCATCGGCGCCAAGATCCCCAAGGGCGTGCTGCTGTTCGGCCCGCCCGGCACCGGTAAGACGCTGCTGGCGCGCGCCGTCGCGGGCGAGGCCGGCGTGCCGTTCTACTCGATCTCCGGTTCGGACTTCGTCGAGATGTTCGTCGGCGTGGGCGCGTCCCGCGTCCGCGACCTGTTCGAGCAGGCCAAGACCAACGCCCCGTCGATCATCTTCATCGACGAGATCGACGCCGTCGGCCGCCACCGCGGCGCGGGCCTGGGCGGCGGCCACGACGAGCGCGAGCAGACGCTGAACCAGCTCCTGGTCGAGATGGACGGCTTCGACGTCAAGGGCGGCGTCATCCTGATCGCCGCCACGAACCGTCCCGACATCCTCGACCCGGCCCTGCTGCGCCCCGGCCGCTTCGACCGCCAGGTCACCGTCGACCGTCCCGACCTGGAGGGCCGCAAGGGCATCCTGCGGGTGCACGGACGCGGCAAGCCGTTCGGCCCCGACGTCGACCTCGACGTCATCGCCCGCCGCACGCCCGGGTTCACCGGCGCCGACCTGTCGAACGTCATCAACGAGGCCGCGCTGCTCACCGCCCGCGCCGACCGCAAGCTCATCGACATGGAGACCCTCGAAGAGGCGATCGACCGTGTCATGGCCGGGCCCGAGCGCAAGACCCGCGTCATGTCCGAGAAGGAAAAGAAGATCATCGCCTATCACGAGGGCGGGCACGCTCTGGTGGCGCACGCGCTGCCGAACGCCGACCCCGTGCACAAGGTCACGATCCTGCCGCGCGGGCGCGCCCTCGGCTACACGATGACGCTGCCCATGGAGGACAAGTTCCTCACCACCCGCTCGGAGATGAACGACCAGCTCGCGATGCTGCTCGGCGGGCGGACGGCCGAGGAACTGGTGTTCCACGAGCCGACCACCGGCGCCGCCAACGACATCGAGAAGGCCACGTCCATCGCCCGCAACATGGTCACCGAGTTCGGCATGAGCGAGCGGCTCGGCGCCCGCAAGTTCGGCAGCGGGCAGGGCGAGGTGTTCCTGGGCCGTGAGATGGGCCACGAGCGCGACTACTCCGAGGACATCGCGTCCGCGATCGACGACGAGGTCCGCCGCTACATCGAGTCGGCGCACGACACCGCCTGGGAGATCCTGGTCGAGTACCGGGACGTCCTGGACGACCTCGTGGTCAACCTGATGGAGAAGGAGACCCTCTCCAAGGAGATGGTGCTGGAGATCTTCGCGCCGATCACCAAGCGGCCGCTCCAGAAGTCCTACACCGGCTACGGCAAGCGGCTCCCGTCCGACCGGCCGCCCATCCTGACCGCGAAGGAGATGGCGCTGCTCGGCCCGGGCGACGTCACCGACCTGACCAAGCAGAACGGCCACGGCGCCGGTGACGGCGAGCCCGCGGCCGAGGCCGGCAACGGCGAGAACTGAGCACCGTTGACCGATCAGCACGACGACGCCATCGCGGCGGAGGGCCTCGCGGCCTCCGCCGCGGAAGGCGCCCTGTACGCCCGTGACTTCGACAACGCCCGCATCGAGCGGGCCGTCCGGGAAATTCTCCTGGCCATCGGCGAGAACCCCGACCGCGACGGCCTGCGCGACACCCCGGCCCGCGTCGCCCGCGCCTACGCCGAGCAGTTCGCGGGCCTGCGCCAGCAGCCCGAGGACGTCCTGAACAAGGTCTTCGAGGCCGACCACGATGAGATGGTCCTGGTGAAGGACATCGAGGTCTACTCGACCTGCGAGCATCACCTCGTCCCGTTCCACGGGCTCGCCCACGTCGGGTACACGCCGAACAAGACCGGTCAGGTCACCGGGCTGTCCAAGCTGGCGCGGCTGGTGGACGTGTTCGCGCGACGGCCGCAGGTGCAGGAGCGGCTGACGAGCCAGGTCGCGGACGCCGTCATGCGCATCCTGGAGCCGCGCGGCGTGATCGTCGTCGTCGAGGCCGAGCATCTGTGCATGACGATGCGCGGGGTCCGCAAGCCGGGTGCCAAGACGGTCACGTCGGCGGTACGCGGGGACTTCCGCGATCATCCCGAGACGCGCGCCGAGGCGATGAGCCTCATCCTCGGACGCTGAACCCCTCTCGAACGCCGTCCGTTCCGCCTTTCGGCGGGCGGGCGGCGTTCTGGGTGCGTGGCGGGGCGGCGCAGGGGCATAGGCTTGGGTCCATGAGCGTCGCCGTTCCCACGCTGCCCGCCCCGGGGCGGTGTCTCGTCATGGGCGTGGTGAACGTGACGCCCGATTCGTTCTCCGACGGCGGCTCCTGGTTCGATCCCGAGAAGGCCGTCCGGCACGGGCTCGACCTGGTCGCCGAGGGTGCCGACATCGTCGACGTCGGCGGGGAGTCCACGCGTCCGGGTGCGCCCCGCGTCGAGCGGGACGAGGAGCTGCGGCGCGTCGTGCCCGTCATCGAGGCGCTGGCGGCCGAGGGCGTCCCGGTCAGCGTCGATACGATGCGCGCGGAGGTCGCGGAGGCGGCCGTCGCGGCGGGCGCGCGGCTCGTCAACGACGTCAGCGGCGGGCTCGCCGATCCCGCGATGCCCCGGGTCGTCGCCGCCGCCCGCGTCCCGTACGTGGTGATGCACTGGCGGGGGCACAGCCACGACATGCAGTCCCGCGCCGTCTACGGCGACGTCGTCGCCGAGGTGCGCGACGAACTGCTGCGGCGCGTCGACGCGGTCCTGGCCGAGGGCGTCGATCCGTCGATGATCGTCCTCGATCCCGGGCTCGGGTTCGCCAAGAACCCGGCCGAACACCACAACTGGGCGCTGATCGCGCATCTGGCGGCGCTGACGCAGACCGGGCACCCGGTGCTGGTCGGGGCGTCCCGCAAACGGTTCCTCGGCCGTCTCCTCGCCGGTCCCGACGGAACGCCGCGGCCGTTCTCCGGCGCCGACGACGCGACCGTCGCCGTCACCGCGCTCGCCGCCGCCGCGGGCGCCTGGTGCGTGCGCGTGCACCGCGTGCCCGGCAACGCCGACGCCGTGCGGGTCGCGCAGGCGGTGCGGGAGGCGGGGGGCGCCGATGTCTGACGGACCCGAGGCCGCCAACACCGAGTACTACGCCGCGTTCGAGGCGGGTGACCTGGATCGGATGGCGGCGGTCTGGGCGGACGGCCCGCTCGCGTCCGACGTGACGTGCGTGCATCCGGGCTGGCCGATGCTGCGCGGCCGGGACGAGGTGCTGCGTTCGTGGGCGCTGATCATGGCGAACACCACCTACATCCAGTTCGTCCTGACCGATGTTGAATGCGGCGTTTATGGTGACCACGCCGTGGTCACGTGCAAGGAGAACATGCTGACCGCCGACGACGAGTCCGAGACGGGCTTCCTCGCGGGCGGCAGCACCGTCGCGACCAACGTCTTCGTCCGTGGCGACGAGGGCTGGCGCCTCCTTCTCCACCACGGTTCTCCCGTACTCGGCATCGCAGAGGAAGAATGACCCTGGACCGGATCGAACTGCGCGGGCTGCGGGCCCGCGGGCGGCACGGCGTGCTCGCCGCCGAACGCGAACTCGGGCAGGAGTTCGTCGTGGACGTCGCGCTCGGGCTCGACACCCGCCCCGCCGCGGCTACCGACGACCTGTCGCGTACCGTCGACTACGGGACGCTCGCGGGACGGCTCGTCGCGGTCGTCGAGGGCGACCCGGTCGATCTCCTCGAAACGCTCGCGGACCGGCTCGCGAAGACCTGTCTGGACGATCCGCTCGTGGCGGAGGCCGAGGTCACCGTCCACAAGCCGAGCGCCCCCGTCCCGCACCCCTTCACGGACGTCGCCGTGAAGATCACGAGGAGCCGCCCATGACCGAACAGATGCCCGACCGCACCGCGACCGGCGGCCACATGCTCGTTCAGCACCGCGTCGTGCTCTCGCTCGGCAGCAACCTCGGCGACCGGCTCGACAACCTCCAGGAGGCCGTCGACGCGCTGTTCGACGCGCCGGGCCTCCAGTACGTGGCGACGTCGCCGGTCTACGAGACGGCGCCGTACGCGCCGCCCGGAGAGACCCTGCCCGAGCAGGGCGAATACCTCAACATCGTGCTCGTCGCCGACACGCGGCTCCCACCGGAGAACCTGCTGGAACGCGTCCTCAACATCGAGAACTCGATGGGCCGCGTCCGCGAGGTCCGCTGGGGGCCGCGCACGCTCGACATCGACATCGTCGTGTTCGGCAACGTCTCCTCCGACGACCCCGACCTCACGCTCCCGCATCCCCGCGCGCACGAGCGCGCGTTCGTCCTCAAGCCGTGGGCCGACATCGAGCCCGACGTCCTGCTGCCCGGGCACGGCCGCGTCGGTGACCTGGCCGCCGAGGTCGCCGGGGAGGTCGGCCGCCGCGACGATCTGACGCTCCAGCCGCCTGCATGAAACCGACCCGCCCGCTCTTCCTCGTCGGCCTCGTCCTGGTGATCGCGCTGGTCACCTGGGTGCTGGTCCAGGCCGTCTACGGCGCACTGCCGGTGCTGCCGTGGACGGCCGTCCCGACGTTCCTGCTGCTCGCGCTCGGTGAGGCGTTCACCGCCTTCCACACGCTGCGCCGCATCCGCCGCAAACCGGGCACGCGTCCGGTGGAGCCGCTGGTCGTCGCCCGGATGGCGGCGCTGGCCAAGGCGAGCGCGCACGCGGCGGCGGTGTTCGCGGGCGTCTTCGGCGGGTTCGTCCTCGCGCTGACGGGGTCGCTCGACATGACGACGCCGCGCGCCGACTTCTTCGTCAGCGCCGCGTCCGGGGTGTCGGCCCTGGTGCTGGTGGGCGCGGCGCTGTTCCTGGAGTACGCGTGCCGCGTCCCGCACGACCCGGAGGACGAGGCCCGCGACGGCGGCGCCTCCCGCGCCTGAACGGCTACTTGTCGATGTCACCGACGACGAAGAACATCGACCCGAGGATCGCGACCATGTCAGCGATCAGCGTGCCGGGCAGCATCTCGGCGAGCACCTGGATGTTGTTGTACGACGCCGACCGCAGCTTGAGCCGCCACGGCGTCTTCTCGCCGCGCGACACCAGGTAGTAGCCGTTGATGCCGAGCGGGTTCTCCGTCCACGCGTAGGTGTGGCCCTCGGGCACCTTGAGCACCTTGGGCAGCCGCTGGTTGACGGGTCCGGGCGGCAGGTCCGCGAGCCGGTCCAGGCAGGCGTCGGCGAGGTCGAGGGACGCCATGACCTGGTCGAGCAGGCATTCGAACCGGGCCAGGCAGTCGCCCTCGGTACGGGTCACGACGCGGGTGTCGAGGTCTTCGTAGGCGAGGTAGGGCTCGTCGCGGCGCAGGTCGAAGTCGACGCCGGACGCCCGCGCGATCGGCCCGGACACCCCGTACTGGAGGATCTGCTCGCGGGTCAGGACGCCGACGCCGCGCGTGCGGGCGCGGAAGATCTCGTTGCCCATGATCAGCTCGTCGATCTCGGGCATCCGGGCGCGGACGTCGGCGACGGCGGCGCGGACGCGGCCGGTCCATCCGGCGGGCGGCTCGTCCTTGAGGCCGCCGACGCGGTTGAACATGTAGTGCATCCGGCCGCCGGAGATCTCCTCCATGACGCGCTGGAGCGCCTCGCGCTCGCGGAACGCGTAGAAGATCGGCGTGATCGCCCCGACCTCCAGCGGATACGAGCCGAGGAACATCAGGTGGTTCAGGACGCGGTTGAGCTCGGCGAGCAGCGTCCGCAGCCAGACGGCGCGCGGCGGGACCTCCATGCCGAGCATCCGTTCGACGGCCAGCACGACGCCGAGTTCGCTGGAGAACGCCGACAGCCAGTCGTGCCGGTTCGCCAGCACGATGATCTGCCGGAAGTCGCGGACTTCGAACAGCTTCTCGGCGCCCCGGTGCATGTAGCCGACGATGGGCTCGGCGGTGGTGATGCGCTCGCCGTCCAGGGTCAGTTTCAGGCGCAGCACGCCGTGGGTGGACGGGTGCTGCGGGCCGATGTTGAGGACCATGTCCTCGGTGGCCAGCTCTTTGGCGCCCGCGCCGATCCCGACGATCCGCTCAGTGGTCATGGTCGTGTCTCCACCGTCCGGTGCCCCGAGGCTGCTGCGATGACGCCCCCATGCTCCCATGGCGGACCGTGCGGCTTTTCCGGTTGACTAGGGGGTGATGAACCCGATCCATGACGAACCTTCGCCTTCGTCCGCCCCGTCCCAGTACGAGGAGCGGGCGGGATACCCGGCCGAGCAGGCGTTCGCGCCCGGCGACGGACGCGCGTGGTCCCGCGTCTCGCGGCGCCACACCTGGTCGCGCGGCCTGTCCGCGACGCTGTGGTGCCTGCTCGCAGGAGCCGGCGGCGCCCTCGCCGGCTGGAAGAACGGCGGCGCCACCGGAGCCGTGATCATCGTGGCGCTGGCCGTCGTCGTGCTGGCCTTCGCCTGGATCGTGGCCGAACTCACCCACCGGTCCTACGGGTACGCCGAACGCGACGACGACCTCGTCCTCACCTACGGCGTCTTCGTCAAGCGGCTCATCGTCGTGCCCTACGGCCGGATGCAGTTCGTCGACGTCACCGCCGGGCCGCTCGACCGCGTCTTCGGCATCGCGACCGTCCGGCTGCACACCGCCGCCGCTGCCACCGACGCGAGCATCCCCGCGCTGCCCGTCGCCGAGGCGACCGCGCTGCGCGACCGGCTCGCGCGCAAGGGCGAGGAACGGAGCATGGGGCTGTGAGCGACGCACCCGAGGACGAGCCGCCGCCCCGCCCGGACCCGCCGCGTCCCACGTTCGCGCCGCCGGACCCGGGGCAGCCCCCCGCGCCGCGCCCGTACCCGCCGGGGCACTACGCACCGCAGGGCGGGTCGCACCCGTACCCGCCGCAGGGGCCCTACCCGCCGCCGCGCGGACCAGGCCCGCATCCGCCCCAGGGCGCGGGACCGCACCCGCCGGGCGCGTATCCGCCCCAGACCGGCGGACCGCACACCCCCCAGGCCGCCTACCCACCTCAGAACGCGGAGCCGCACTCGCCGCAGGGCGCGTTTCCGTCGCAGGGTGCGGGGCCGCACTCGCCGCGAGGCGCGTTTCCGTCGCAGGGCGCGGGGCCGCAATATCCGCAGGGCGCGTATCCGGCGCAGGGCGCGGGGCCGTATCCATCGGGTGCGTATCCGCCGCAGGGCGCGGGGCAGTATCCGCCGCAGGGCGGGCCGCGTCCGTACAGTCCTCCGGGTGGACCGGGGCCTTATCCGCCGCAGGTCGGGCACCCATATCCACCGGCGTCCTACAGTGCTCCGCCGCGCCCGATCCACTTCTCCGAGGGCACGCACCGGCTGCACTGGGCGACGGCGCCGCTGCGCGCGTTCGTCGTGCTCGTCATCTACTTCGTGCTGCTCGGCCTGCCGCTGCTGTTCGCCGCCGTCACCGGGGACGACACCGCGCAGGCGCTGACCTTGTTCGCGATCACCGGCGCCGCCGCGCTCGTGACGGCCGCCGGGGCGGGGCTGTGGGGATGGCGGGCCGTCCGGTTCCGCGTCGAGGGGGATGATCTCGTCGTCGTCACCGGGCTGGTCCGGGCGCGGACGCGCAGCATCCCGCTGTCGCGCGTGCAGGCCATCGACCTCGTCCGGCCCCTCATGACCCGCGTGTTCGGCCTCACCGAGGTCCGCGTCGAGGTCGCGGGCGGCGAGCGGAGCGAGATCCTGCTCCGCTACCTCGGCCGGAACCCCGCCCAGCAGCTCCGCGCCGAACTCCTCGCCCGCGCCGCCGGGCTTCCCGGCCAAACGCCCGAAGCGCCCGAGACGCCGTTCTGGCGGCTCGGGTTCGGCACGCTGCTCGGCTCGCTGCTCATGCGCGTCCCCGTCATCGCGACGTTCCTGCTGTTCCTCGGCTCGCTGATGTTCCTGCTCGTCTTCGCCGAACTCGCCATGCTCGCCGTCGCCGTGCCCGCGCTGCTCGCGATGATCCGCACCGTCGTCGTGCCCGTCGTCATGTACGGCGGGTTCACCGTCGCGCTCTCCCCGGACGGCGTGCGGCTCCGGTACGGCGTGCTGGAGACCCGCATGCAGACCGTGCCGCCCGGCCGCGTGCAGGCCGTTGCGCTCGTCGAACCGCTCGCCTGGCGGCCGCTGTCGCTGGCCCGGCTGGAGGTCACCGTCGCCGGATACGCGGGGGAGCGGCAGGCGCTGTCGTCGGTGCTGCTGCCCGTCGCGCCGCGCGCCGTCTGCGTCCGGCTCATCGGGGAGATCTTCCCCGGGACGGTGCTGGACGCGATCCCGCTCGTGCCGCCGTCACCGAAGTCCGTCGCCGCCGACCGGCCCGAGGGCGCCGGAACCGACGACACCGTGTTCGTCGCGCGGCGCGGGTTCCCGTCGCGGCGCACCGACGTCATCGCGCACGCGCGGGCGCAGAGCGTCCGCATGACGGTCAACCCGTTGCAGCGGATGCTGGGCGTCGCGACCGTCCACATCGACGCGCCGCCCGGGCCCGTCCGCGTCAAGGCCGCCGGGCGCGACCTCGGTGAGGCCCGCGCCATCGTCGAGTCCGTCGCGCAGCGGGCGCTCGCCGCCCGCCGCACCGGCGGCGACACGGCCCGATGGGCGCGCTGAGCCGCATAAAGTCACCGCATGACCGGTTATGACCCGACCTCCCGTGCCTTTGTGACCGACCCCTATCCGGTGCTCGCCCGGCTCCGCGACGAGCGGCCCGCCTTCTACGACGACGCCACCGGGCAGTGGGTCGTCAGCCGCTACGCCGACGTGGACGCGCTGCTGCGCGACCGGCGGCTCGGCCGGTCGTACCTGCACGTCGCGACGCACGAGGAGTTCGGGCAGACGGCCGAGCCGGACTTCCTGCGTCCGTTCTGGGACATGGTCCGCGCCGGGATGCTCGACGTGGAGCCGCCCGCGCATACGCGGCTGCGGCGGCTGGTGTCCAAGGCGTTCACGGCGCGGCGCGTCGAGGCGCTGCGGCCCATGATCCGCTCGCTGGCCGAGGAACTGGTCGGCGGCCTGGTCGCGCGCGGCGGCGGTGACCTGCTGGCCGACCTCGCCGAGCCGCTGCCCGTCAACGTCATCGCCGAGATGCTCGGCGTTCCCGCGTCCGACCGGGCGCTGCTGCGGCCCTGGTCGGCCGACATCTGCGCCATGTACGAGCTGAACCCGTCGGAGGAGGTGCAGCACACCGCCGCCCGCGCCGCCGCCGAGTTCTCCGACTACCTGCGCGGCCTGGCCCGCGCCCGCCGCGCCGAACCCCGCGACGACCTCGTCAGCGCGCTCGCGCAGGTCGTCGACGACGGCGACCGGCTCACCGAGGACGAGTTGATCGGCACCTGCGTCCTGCTGCTCAACGCCGGGCACGAGGCGACCGTCAACGCCACCGGCAACGGCTGGTGGGCGTTGTTCCGCAACCCCGGCGAGCTGGCCCGCCTGCGCGCCGACCACGCCCTCATCCCCACCGCCGTCGAGGAACTGATGCGGTACGACACCCCGGCGCCGATGTTCGAGCGGTGGGTGCTGGAGGACGTCACCGTCGCCGGCGCGACGATCCCGCGCGGCGCCGAGATCGCGCTCCAGTTCGCCGCCGCGAACCGCGACCCGGCCGTCTTCGCCGACCCCGACCGCCTCGACCTCGCCCGCGACCCCAACCCGCACATCACGTTCGGCCTCGGCGTCCACTACTGCCTCGGGGCACCGCTCGCCCGCATCGAACTGGCCGAGTCGATGAGCGCCGTCCTGCGCCTGGCCCCCGGCCTCACCCTGACCCGGCCCCCCGAATGGAAGCCCGGCTACGTCCTTCGCGGCCTCCAGTCCCTCGACGTCACAACCTGACCCGACCAGCGGCCAGGCCCGCGAAACGGAGCCAGGCACTGTCCCGCGCGGCCCCCAGTACTTGAAGGCCGCGGCCTGAGCCGACCAGCGGTCGTACGCACTCAGGCTCGCGGAGCAGGGCAGGCTCTGTCCTACGTGGCCCCAACCCTTCAAGCCCACGGCCTGAGCCGACCAGCGGTCGGCTCAGGCCCGCGAAGCGGAAGCCGGGCTCTGGCCTGCGTGTCTTCAACGCCACGGCCTGAGCCGCTGAGCGGAGTCGTGCGTTTCGCCTCGCGACCCGAAGCGGCCATGTCCCGCGCGGCGACGGGCGGGCTACACGGTGACCGCCGGGCGCAGGACGGCCGGTAGCGGGACGTCGACGGTCTGGGCGAGCCAGCCGAAGCCGCCCAGGCCGCTGGGGTCGGTGAGTTCGGCGTCCTCGCCGGCGGAGCAGAGCGCGGCGAGGTAGCCGCGCGGGTCGGTGCCCGCGAGGTCGAGAGAGGGCCGGGCGCCGGACAGGCCGAGCGCGCGCAGGGCTTCGCGCTGGGTGGTCAGGACGCCGTCCGTGGCGCCCGCGCGCTCGCCCGCGACGGAGCAGGCGTCGAGCGCGACGTGCGCGGTGACGTCGCAGGAGCCGTCCGGGACGGCCGGGACGGTGGCGCCGTCGCGGTACCCGGTGAGCGTGCCGTACGGCGGGCGGGCGTCGGCGGCGTGCGCGTAGTCGACGGCGAGCGCGAGCCCCCGGTCGAGCCGTTCGATGACGCTCGCCCACGCCGCGCAGCGGGGACGTCCGATCTCGGCGCGGTCGCCCGGTTCGCGCAGCGGCCACCACCGGCGCAGCCAGTCGAGGTCGGGTTCGGACGGCTCGGGCCCGAGCCGTTCGGCGCCCGTCACCGCGTCGACCAGGACGGTGCGGGGCCCGGCCGGGGTCAGCTCCACCACGTCGAGCGGGATGTTGTCCAGCCACTCGTTCGCCAGCACGACGCCCGTCACGCGCGGCGGCAGTTCCGCGCGCCAGGCGATGCCGTCCGGGACGGCGCCGGGACGCGGCGCGACCTCCACCGCCACCGGCGCGACGCGCGCGGCGACGTCGCCGGGAAGGGCCGCGAGCAGGTTGACCAGCAGCTCACCGGACCCGGCCCCGACGTCCACCACGTCGAGGCGTTCCGGGCGGCCGAGCGCGGCGTCCACGTCGAGCACGAGCGGCGCCAGCGCCCGCGCGAACCTCGGTGAGGCGTGCACGGACGTGCGGAAGTGCTCGGCGGGCCGCTCGCCCCGCCGGTAGAACCCGCCTTCGCCGTACAGCGCCCGCTCCATCGCGGCACGCCAGTTCTCCCACGCCGTCACGCTGCGACGTTACCGCGCCACGCCGCCGCGTGCCCTCCGCCGGAAGTAGTCATCCCTGCGGCTGAGGTGTTCGTCCGTGCGGCCGATGCCGGGCTGAGCTGGGAGAACCTAGGCTCGTGTCATGGCGACAGGGCTCTGGGAGTGGTGGCGCGGCCGGCGCACGCTGGTCGACGCCGCGTTCGCCGCGCCCATCCTGTTGCTCGGGTTGTTGCAGACGCCGTTCGTCGCCGACGGCTCGCTGGCGCGCGCGCCCTCGCTCCCGGTGTACCTGGCGTTCACGGTCGCGCTCACGGTGCCGCTGGCATGGCGGCGGCGGTGGCCGCGCGCGGTGTTCGCCGTCCTGGCGCTCGTCGGCTTCACCCAGTGGTGCGCCGGGTTCCTGAGCTTTCCGGCCGATCTGTCGCTGCTCGTCGCGCTCTACACCGTGACGGCGTACAGCTCACCGAACTGGGGCGTCGCGTCCGTGCTCACCGCGCAGTTCGGCGCCGTCCTGCTGGCCGTCCGCATGACCCGCGTCGACTGGTCGCACTTCGCCCAGGGCCTGCTCACCGTGAGCGCCGTGGTCTTCGGCGTGTGGATACTCGGCGTCTACATGCGCACCCGCCGCGAGTACCTGCGGTCCGTGGAAGACCGCGCGGCCCGCCTCGAACGCGAACGCGACGCCGAGGTCAGCATGGCCCGCTCCGCCGAACGCGCCCGCATCGCCCGCGAGCTGCACGACGTCGTCGCGCACAACGTCAGCGTCATCGTCGTCCAGGCCGACGGCGCCGCCTACGCCCTCGACACCGACCCCGGCCGCGCACGGCAGGCGCTCGGCGCCATCTCCGACACGGGACGGCTCGCGCTCACCGAGATGCGGCGGCTGCTCGGCGTCCTGCGCGAGGACGACGCCTCCGCCGGCACCCGGCCGCAGCCCGGCCTCGGCCAGCTCGGGGAGCTGGTCGGCTCCGTCCGCGAGGCGGGGCTGCCGGTCGAGCTGGAGGTCGGTGGCGACCCCCCGGCGATGTCGCAGGGCCGCCAGCTCACCGTGTACCGCGTCGTCCAGGAGGCACTGACCAATACGCTGAAGCACGCCGGTCCGTCCGCCGCCGCGCGCGTCCGGCTCCGCTACGCGGCCGACGCCGTCGAGATCCTCGTCAGCGACGACGGCCGCGGCGCCGCCGCGAACGACGACGGTCGCGGTCACGGGTTGCCCGGCATGCGGGAGCGTGTCGCGGTCTACGGGGGCGAGGTGCGCGCCGCGCCCCGCTCCGGCGGCGGGTTCGAGGTCGCGGCGCGCATACCGGTACGGGAGGAGAGCGCGCCGTGAACACGGACGACGGGCAGGACGGAACACCATGATCCGGGTACTGCTGGTGGACGACCAGGAGCTGGTGCGCGCGGGCTTCACAATGGTGCTCGACGCGCAGGAGGACATCTCCGTCGTCGGCGAGGCCGGCGACGGCGTCCGCGCGCTCGAACTGCTGGACGCCGCCCCCGCCGACGTCGTCCTGATGGACGTGCGGATGCCCCGCATGGACGGCCTGGAGGCGACCCGCCGCATCGTCGCGCGGGGCGGCCCGAAGGTCATCATCCTCACCACGTTCGACCTCGACGAGTACGCGTTCACGGCGATCAAGGCGGGCGCCTCCGGGTTCCTGCTCAAGGACGCGGGCCCGGCGCAGCTCGTCGAGGCGATCCGCGCGGTCGGCTCGGGCGACGCGGTCGTGGCGCCGTCCACGACGCGCCGCCTGCTCGACCGGTTCGCCGTCCACCTGCCCGACGCGGAGGTCGCCCGCGCGCAGACCGAGGTCAAGTCGCTGACCGATCGTGAACGCCAGGTGATGCTGCTCGTGGCGCGCGGCCTGTCCAACGCCGAGGTGGCCCGCCGCCTGCACCTCGCTGAGGCCACCGTGAAGTCCCACCTCAGCCAGATCCTGATGAAGCTCGGTCTCCGCGACCGCGTCCAGGTCGTCGTCTTCGCCTACGAGACGGGCCTGATCAAGAGCGGCCGCCCCGACCCGGTCCTCTGATCCGAACGCGGTCAGCGCGGCCGACGGTAAGCGCGGCGAGAAGCACACCCCGCACCAGGAGTGGAAGGCAGCAGGGAGAAGACTGCGGCCTCCCAGCCGCCCGCCCGAGCACGGCTTCGGCCTGGATCACCGTCGGAAGTCGGTGAAGGGCATCAGACTTTCGGTGGAGCCGGGGCGTGGAGACCGACCAGGGGACCAGGGAAACGGTGGCCGCGCGGCCGATGGCGGGGGGCCGGGGAATTTCTAGCGTGGGGCGTGTTCGGTTTTCTCGTCGCTAGGAGCCATCGTGACCAGTACGTCCGCGCCGCAGACCCACGGGGGCGTCGGCACCGCCGCGCCCGCCGTCCGGGCCGAGGGAGTGTCCAAGGTCTACGGGACGGGTGACGCCGCGGTCCACGCGCTGCGCGGGGTCGACGTCGCCTTCGACGCCGGGGCCTTCACGGCGATCATGGGGCCTTCGGGTTCGGGGAAGTCGACGTTGCTGCACTGCCTCGCCGGGCTCGACGTCGTCAGCGGCGGCCGCGTGTTCCTCGGTGAGACCGACATCGGCGCGTTGAACGACCGCCGCCTCACGCTGCTGCGGCGCGAGCGGGCCGGGTTCGTCTTCCAGGCGTTCAACCTGCTGCCCACGCTGACCGCCGAGCAGAACATCCTGCTCCCGCTCGACCTCGCCGGCCGCCGCGTCGACCGGGCCTGGTTCGACCAGGTCGTCGCCACGGTCGGGCTGCGCGACCGGCTGCGGCACCGGCCCGCCGAACTGTCCGGCGGGCAGCAGCAACGCGTCGCCTGCGCGCGGGCGCTTGTCGCGCGGCCCGAGGTGATCTTCGCCGACGAGCCCACCGGCAATCTCGACTCCCGGGCGGGCGCCGAGGTCCTCGGGTTCCTGCGCGCGTCGGTCCGCGAACTCGGCCAGACGATCGTCATGGTCACGCACGACCCCGTGGCCGCGTCCTACGCCGACCGTGTCGTCTTCCTGCGCGACGGCCGCATCGTCGACGAGCTCTTCGATCCCGTGCCCGCGTCCGTCCTCGACCGCCTCGCCGCGCTGGAGGGCTGACCCGTGCTCCGGACCACCCTCGCGGGTCTCCTCGCCCACAAGGTGCGGCTGCTCCTGAGCACGCTCGCGATCACGCTCGGCGTCGGCTTCATCGTCGGCACCTTCGTCCTCACCGACTCGGTCGACCGCGGCGTCGCCGTGACCTTCGCCAAGTCGGCCGACAAGGTCGACGCCGCCGTCCTGCCCCGCGAGGCGGACGAACCCGTCACGCCGCAGACGCTCGACGCGATCCGCCGCGTCCCCGGCGTGACCGCCGTGCACGGCATGGTGAAGGGCGACGCCCCGCTCCTCGGCCGCGACGGGCGCGCCGTCGGCGACTTCCCCACGGTCGGCCTCTCGGTGCCGCAGGGGCCGCTGCTGCGCTATGACGTGCGGCGGGGCCGGGTGCCGCACGGTCCGAGCGACGTCGTCCTCGATCAGCGGACGGCGTCCCGGCACGGCTTCGCCGTCGGCGACACCGTCACCGTCCTCGATCCCGCCGACCGTCCGCACCGGTTCACCGTGACCGGCCTCATCGACGTCGGCATCGACCCCGACGCCAACTTCCAGGGCGCCGTCGGCTTCGACCCCGCCACCGCGCGGCGCATGACGGGCGCCAAGGGCTTCACCGAGGTCGACGTCCTCGGCGCCGACGCCGCCGCGCTCACCACGGCGGCCGGCGCCGCGAACCGCGTCCTGAGCGGCGACGCGCTCGCCGCCGAGCTGACGCGGGAGAACGGAGCGGACGCCGACGTCATCCGCACCGGGCTGCTGCTGTTCGCGTTCGTGGCGATGCTGGTGTCGGCGCTCGTCATCTACAACACGTTCTCGATCCTGATCACCCAGCGGATGCGTGAGATGGCGCTGCTGCGCTGCGTCGGCGCCACCCGCCGCCAGGTCTTCCGCGGCGTGCTCGCCGAGGCGGTCGTCGTGGGCCTCGTGGGGTCGCTGCTCGGCCTGGCCGCCGGTGCGCTGCTGGGCCTGGGCGCGCTCGCGGCGATCAACGCGGCGGGCGCGGGGCTGCCCTCGGCCGGTGTCGTGCTGACACCGCTGACGATCGCGCTCGCCCTGTTCGTCGGCATCGTCGTGACGGTCGGCGCGGCGGTCCTGCCCGCGCGGGCCGCGACGCGCGTCGCGCCGGTCGCCGCGTTGCGCGCCGAGCAGGAGCCCGGTGGCGGCCGCTTCCGTCCCGGCCCGCTCCGATTGGGCGTCACCGCCCTGTTCGGCGTCGGTGGCCTCGCGATCACGGTGTTCGCGGCGGGTTTCCTGGAGAAGGGCCAAGTGGCGCTCTTCTCGGTGGCGTTGGGCGGCACGGTCCTGTTCCTGGGGGTCCTGGCGCTGATGCCCGTGCTGGTGGGCCCGCTCGGCCGCGTCGCCGGGGCCGTCCCCGCCCGGTTCGGGGGCGTCCCGGGGCGGCTGGCCGTCGCGAACGCCCGCCGCTCGCCGCGCCGCACCGCGACGACGACCATCGCGCTGACGGTCGGCGTCGGGCTGATGAGCCTGTTCGCCGTCATCGCCGCGAGCAGCAAGGAGCAGACCGACCGCCGCCTCGCCGACCAGTTCCCCGTCGACTTCCAGGTCTCCGCCCAGCTCGGCCGCGATTCGGACACGGCCCGCGTCCCGCACGCTCTCGCCACCGCGTTGCGCGCCCGACCCGAACTCGACGCCGTCACCGAGCACCGGTGGCACGAGACCCGGATCGCGGGCGAGGAGCGGACCGTCACGGCCGTCACGCCGTCGGCGTGGGGCACCGTGGTGCGTCCCGAGTTCCGCGCGGGTTCCCTGGCCGCCTTCCGCTCGGGCACGGCCATCGTGGACGAGGAGACGGCGAAGTCCCTCAACCTTCGAACCGGCTCGGAGATCGCACTGCGCGGCAAGAAGGGCGCCGAGACCAAGGTGAAGGTGGCGGGCGTCTTCGGCGGCGACACTCCGCTGTCCGGCGTCGTCGTTCCCGAGCCCGACTTCCTCGGCTATTTCGGCCCCCAGGACCCGTCCCGGATCTATGCGAAGGTCGCCGAAGGCGCCGACGAGGACACCGCCCGCGCGGTGATGGAGAAGGAGCTGAGGCCGTACCCGTCCGTGATCCTGGGTTCGTCGGCGGAGATGAAGGCCGAACTCAACAAGGCCATCGACATGATCCTCATGGTCTTCGCGGGGCTGCTCGGCCTGGCCATTCTCATCGCGCTTTTCGGCATCGCCAACACCCTGACCCTGTCAGTGGTCGAACGCACCCGGGAATCGGCCCTGCTGCGAGCGTTGGGGCTGACCAAACGCCAACTCCGCCGCATGCTCTCCCTGGAGGCGTTGATCATGGCCGTCATCGGCGCCGCGACCGGCGTCGTCCTGGGCATCGCCTTCGCCTGGGCGGCCACCCGCGCCATGACCGAAGAAGCCGCCTTCGCCGTCCCGTACGCGCAGATCGCCCTGTTCATAGCCCTCTCCGCCGTCGCTGGCACTGCCGCCTCGTTCCTGCCCTCCCGCCGCGCCACCAAGGCGTCCATCGTGGAATCGCTGACCCATGACTAGGGCGTGGTTTCGGGCGTTGGCCAGGGGCTTGGCTGGAACGCGGGAAGGGAGGTCGGCAAGGGCGTTGACCGAGACGTTGGCCAGAGAATTCGCTGGGGCGTGGGCCAAGACGCTGGCTATGAGGCTGGATAAGACTCGGGCTAAGTCGCTGGCTTCGAGGCCGGCCAAGGCTCCGGCTGAGTCGCTGGCTAAGACTCTGGGTGGGAGGTTGGCGGGGGCGCGGATCATGGTGATGGGCTGCGCCGTTCGATGCGCGATGAGGTTGGGCGGCTCAGATCGTCGGCAGCGAAGGGTGGGGCGTCCAGGGTTGCGGCGCGCTGATGGCCCAGCGTTCGTGATCGCGCCAGTCGCCGTCGATGTAGAGGTACCCGCGCGACAGCCCCTCGTAGCTGAAACCCAGCCGCCGGACCAGCCCACGGGACGCTTCGTTCTCGGGCTGGATGTCGGCCTCCAGCCGGTGCAGGCGCAGCTCGGTGAAGGCGTGGTGCAGTGCGAGGCCGACCGCTTCGGTCATGTACCCCTGTCCGGCGGAGGGCGCGAACGCCGCGTATCCGAGCGAGGCGCCCTGGTACCGGCCCCGGACGATCGTGTTGAGGTTGACCATCCCGGCGGCGGCCCCGGTCTCCTTCATCCGGACGAGGAAGCCCAGGTTCGCGGAGTCGAAGCGTCGCATCCAGGTGCGGAACTCCGCCGCGTTCGCGGGCAGCCGCATCCATGGGTGGTGAAGTCCGGAACTGGCCCGCACGAGCGAGCAGAACTCGTCCTGGGCGGAATGCGTGAGCGGGCAGAGTTCGACGCGTGGCGGCGGCGTGGACATGGGCCAACGCTAGAACCCGCCGGGAGGGAGCTGTCAGGAAGCGTCGAGCCGGGGCGGCGCCGCGCTGTGCGCCCGCCGCGAACTCGGCGCCGTCACTGGGCACCGGCGGTACGAGCCCGGGTCGCGGGTGGGTGTGGCCCGGTGGGAACGGTGTGGAGCGGTATGGGGGCGCCCCCGGCTGAGGTGGTGCCGGGGGCGCGGAGTGGGAGGGAGTCAGTTGTTCCAGAAGAAGAAGCTGTTGCCGTTGCAGTTGGTGGTGGACTGGCCGCCGACCGAGGCCGAGCCGCAGTTCACGCCGTAGCCGCCGATGATGTTGACGACGGCGTTGCCGCCGCGGGTGTGATTGTTGTTGTCGCCCCAGTGGGTGTCGGCCGAGGCGGGGGCGGTGACGGCGAGGGAGGCGCCCGCGAGGGTCGCGGTGACGACGGCGGTCTTGAGGACGGTCCTGATCACGGTGTGCTCCATCTCGGTCAGGGGGCGGAGCGCCCCGGGCATCGGCGCCCCGTCCGGGCGCCGCACCCCAGAGGTAGTCAGGGTGACGCTGGGGCCGCAACCGATCACGGCGTGTCATCGGTGAAGTGTGGCGCGTTACCCGAGACTGGAGTGACGCGTGGTGCGGCTATCGTCACCACCGCGTCAGGGGTGCCCGCGTGACTGGACGGGCGGCGTCGCGCGGGTACGCTGGGACGCGCACGTCCGGTACCTAACCTTGAGGACTGGAACGAACCGAGATGGACCCTTCGTCCCCACTGTCGTTCGACGCGCCTGCGGGCGACCCACGTGACCGGCCCGCCCGCCTCACCGTCGGGGTCGTCGGCGCCGGCCGCGTCGGCACGGCGCTCGGCGCCGCGCTCGGCCGCGCCGGGCACCGCGTCGTCGCCGTCTCCGCCGTGTCGGAGACGTCCCGGGGCCGCGCCGAGGAGCGGCTGCCCGGCGCCGCCGTCGCCGAGCCGCAGGTGGTCGTCGCGCACGCCGACCTGGTGCTGCTGACGGTCCCCGACGACGCCCTGCCCGACCTGGCCGCCGGTCTCGCCGCGTCCGGCACGGACGTCGCGGGCAAGCTGGTGCTGCACACGAGCGGACGTCACGGCGCCGCCGTCCTCGATCCGCTGACCCGCGCGGGCGCGCTGCCGCTCGCGGTGCACCCGGTGATGACGTTCACCGGCCGCCCCGACGACGTCGACCGCCTCACCGGCATCTCGTTCGGCGTCACGGCGCCCGAACCGCTGCGCCCGGTCGCCGAGGCGCTCGTCCTGGAGATGGGCGGCGAGCCCGTCTGGATACCCGAGGACCGGCGCGCCCTCTACCATGCGGCGCTCGCGGGCGGCGCGAACCACCTGGTCACGCTGGTCGTGGAGTCGATGGACCTGCTGGGCCGGGCGGGCGTCGCCGAACCCGGCCGCATGCTCGGCCCCCTCCTCGGCGCCGCGCTCGACAACGCGCTGCGGCTGGGCCTGGAGGGCCTGACGGGCCCGGTCGCGCGCGGCGACGCGGGCACGGTCGCGGGCCACCTCGCCGAGCTGGGCCGCGTCTCACCGGAGAGCCGCAACGCCTACGTCGCGCTCGCGCGCCTCACCGCCGACCGCGCCCTGTCGGCGGGCCTCCTCAAGCCGGAGGACGCCGAGCGCCTACTCGACGTCCTAGCGGAATGAGCACCGGAATGGGTGCCGGTGTGGGCCGGGACGAGGGCGTGGTGGGGCCGGTCGTGGTGCGGACTCGTGATGAGTTGGATGTCGCTCGTGCTGGTTTGCGGGGACGTGTTGGGTTCGTTCCGACGATGGGTGCGCTGCATGAGGGGCACCGGTCGTTGATCCGGCGGGCGGGCAAGGGCGGCCCGGTCGTCGTCAGTGTCTTCGTCAATCCCCTTCAGTTCGGACCAGGCGAGGATCTCGACCGTTACCCCCGGACGTTCGACGCAGACCTCGCGGTGTGCGCGCAAGAGGGTGTGGCGATCGTGTTCGCGCCCACGGTCGCGACCATGTACCCGGACGCTCCGCAGGTCACGGTCAATGCGGGCGCGATGGGGGAGCGCGTCGAAGGAATCACTCGTCCGGGGCATTTCGCGGGAATGCTCACGGTTGTCCTGAAGTTGCTGAACATGGTGCGCCCGGATCTTGCGGTCTTCGGGGAGAAGGACGCCCAGCAGCTCGCCCTCGTCCGCCGGATGGTCGCCGACCTGAACGTCCCGGTGGAGATCGTGGGCGGCCAGACCGTCCGGGAGCCGGACGGGCTGGCGCTGTCGAGCCGGAACCGCTACCTGTCGGCGGCGGACCGGGCGACGGCGACGGCGTTGTCACGGGCGCTCAGGGCCGGTGCGGACGCCGTGGCGGAGGGCCCGGACGCGGTCCTGGCGGCGGCGAACGCCGTGCTGCAAGAGGCCGCGTCGGCCGAGCCGCCGCTCGAACGGGACTACCTGGTCCTGGTCGACCCGGCGACGTTCACGGACGTCGGCCCGGAGCACCGCGGCCCGGCCGTGCTCGCCGTGGCGGGGCGCGTCGGCGGCACCCACCTCATCGACAATCTCCCGCTCGGCTTCCCCGCCTGACCGGCATCCCCCGTAAGGAGTCCCGATGTTCCGGACCATGTTCAAGTCCAAGATCCACCGCGCGACCGTCACCCAGGCCGACCTGCACTACGTCGGCTCGCTGACGATCGACCAGGACCTCATGGACGCGGCCGACCTGCTGCCCGGCGAGCAGGTCCACATCGTGGACATCGACAACGGCGCCCGACTGGAGACGTACCTGATCGCGGGCGAGCGCGGGTCCGGCGTGATCGGCATCAACGGCGCGGCGGCGCGTCTGGTCGCCCCCGGCGACCTGGTGATCATCATCAGCTACGCGCAGATGAGCGACGCCGACGCCCGTTCGTTCGAGCCGAACGTCGTGCACGTCGACCGCTCCAACCGGATCATCGCGCTGGGCACCGACCCCGCCGAGCCCGTCCCCGGGACGAAGGACGCCCGGGGCGATCTCGTCCACCACTGAGCGCGGCCGCCCGGTTCATCCGCACCTGCGACGCGATCTCGTCCACCGTCGAGCGCGGCCACCGGCCCCCGTCCGTTCGGGCGGGGGTCGTCGCATGACCGGCTCCGGGTTAATGTCACAATGACGAGAACTGGACTCCCCGAGGAGGGGAAGCATGATCCCTCGCGTGCTGACGTCGCCCACCCCCGACACCGACATCATCGTGATCGGCTCCGGCATCGCCGGGCTGGTCGCCGCGCTGCGCTGCCGCGCGCACGGCCGCGTCCTGCTGATCACCAAGGCGCTGCTGGACGCGGGCTCGACGCGCTGGGCGCAGGGCGGCATCGCCGCCGCCCTCGACCCCGCCGACACCCCCGCCGAGCACCGCGCGGACACGCTCACGGCCGGCGTCGGCCTCTGTGACGAGTCCGCCGTCGAGACCCTCGTCACCGAAGGCCCCGGCGCCGTCCGCCGCCTCATCGCGCTCGGCGCCGCGTTCGACACCACCCCGGCGGGCGCCCTCGCGCTGACGCGCGAGGGCGGTCACCACCGGCACCGCATCGCGCACGCGGGCGGCGACGCGACCGGCGCGGAGATCAGCCGCGCGCTGCTGGAGGCGCTGAAGGACAGTGGCGTCGAGGTGGTCGAGCACGCGCTCGTCCTCGACCTGCTGCTGGACGCCCGGGGCCGCGCGGCCGGGGTCACGCTGCGTCTCATGGCCGACGCGCCCGCCCCCGTCGCCGTCCGCGCCCGCGCCGTCGTGCTGGCGACCGGCGGGCTCGGCCAGGTCTTCCAGGCCACCACGAACCCGGAGGTCTCGACCGGCGACGGCGTCGCGCTGGCGCTGCGCGCGGGTGCCGAGGCCGCCGACCTGGAGTTCGTCCAGTTCCATCCGACCGTGCTGTGGCTCGGCCCGGACGCGCGCGGCCGGCAGCCGCTGATCTCCGAGGCCGTTCGGGGCGAGGGCGCCCACCTGGTCGACCACGACGGCGCGCGTTTCATGACGGGCCGCCACGAACTCGGTGAACTCGCCCCGCGCGACATCGTCGCCAAGGGCATCATGACCCGGATGCGCGAGACCGGAACGTCCCACATGCTGCTGGACGCCCGGCACTTCGGCGCCGCGATGTGGGAGCGCCGCTTCCCGACGATCCTGGCCGCCTGCCGCTTCCACGGCATCGACCCGGTGACCGAGCCGATCCCGGTCGTCCCCGCCGCGCACTACGCCAGCG
The DNA here is from genome assembly GCF_000374305.1 of Actinomadura flavalba DSM 45200. GTDB lineage: Bacteria > Actinomycetota > Actinomycetes > Streptosporangiales > Streptosporangiaceae > Spirillospora > Spirillospora flavalba. The sequence goes on from NZ_KB894093.1 coordinate 1,869,401, forward strand.
GCGGCGTCCGCACCGACCTGGACGGCCGCACGTCGGTGCCGGGCCTGTTCGCGTGCGGCGAGGTGGCCTGCACGGGCGTGCACGGCGCGAACCGCCTGGCGTCCAACTCCCTCCTGGAGGGCCTGGTGTTCGCCGAACGCATCGCGGCGGCCCTCGGCGACCACCTGCCCGAACCCGGCCCGCCCGTCCCGACCCGGCCGCCCCGCCTCCTCCCGGCGACGGCCCGCGCGACGATCCAGGCCACGATGACCGCCCACGTGGGCGTCCTCCGCAACGCCGACGGCCTCAACACCGCCGAACAAACCCTGGCCGACCTCGCCCCCCGGCCGCACGGGCGCGTCGCCGGTGACGCGGGGAGTCCGCGCGCCGCTGTGGAGGTCCCTGTCGCGCCTGCGGGGGGCGCCGAGGAGGGGGCCGCCGGGGACGTCGCCGCTTGGGAGGCGACGAATCTGCACACGGTCGCCACCGCGATCGTCGCGGCCGCCCGACGGCGGGCCGAGACGCGGGGCAGTCACTGGCGCGACGACTACCCGGACGCCGATGACGCCTGGCGCGGGCACCTCGTCGTGCGGCGGGCGGGCGACGGCTTGACGGCCGACTTCGAGGGGCACGCTTCGATCAGAGACGAGGAGACGCGATGACGCCGGACCTGGACAAGCGGCTGACCGAGGCCGGGCTCGACCCCGCCGAGGTCGAGGAGATCGTGCGCACCGCGCTGGCCGAGGACGGCGGCACCGACGTCACCAGCGAGCCGATCTTCACGCCGGACGACCGCGCGGCGGGTGAGTTCACGGCCCGCGAGGACGGCGTCGTCGCGGGCCTGCCGGTCGCCGCGGTGGTGCTGGAACTGCTCGACGTCGCGTACACGTTCCGCGCGGCGGACGGCGACCGCGTGCGGGCGGGCCAGGTGCTGCTGTCGGCGGAGGGCCCGACGCGGGCGCTGCTGCGCGCCGAGCGGACGGCGCTGAACCTGCTGACGCACCTGTCGGGCGTCGCGACGGCCACCCGCCGCTGGGCGGACGCGATCGAGGGCACGGGCGCGCGCGTCCGCGACAGCCGCAAGACGCTGCCGGGCCTGCGCGCCCTCCAGAAGTACGCGGTGCGGTGCGGCGGCGGCGTCAACCACCGGATGAGCCTGAGCGACGCCGCGCTCGTCAAGGACAACCACATTGCGGCGGCGGGCTCGGTGACGCGGGCGTTCGAGGCGATCCGCGCGGTGTACCCGTCGCTGCACGTTCAAGTCGAGTGCGACACGCTCGCGCAGGTGGAGGAGGCGCTGGCGGCGGGGGCGACGTCGATCCTGCTGGACAACATGGGCGTCGCCGACATGACCGAGGCGGTCAGGGCGGCCGGGGGCAGCGCGGAGCTGGAGGCCAGCGGGGGACTCGCTTTGGACGGGGCCCGAGATGTGGCCGTGACCGGTGTGGACTACCTTGCAGTAGGCGCGCTGACGCATTCGGCGCGCGTGTTCGACATCGGCCTTGACTTTCTCTGATCCACAGCGGGGACCTGATGCTGCTCACCATCGACGTCGGTAACACCCATACCGTCCTCGGCCTTTTCGAAGGCGAGGAGGTCATCGAGCACTGGCGGATCAACACCGATCCCCGGCGCACGGCCGACGAGATCGCCGTGGTGCTCCAGGGGCTCATCGCGCAGAGCCCGCTGCTCGCGGAGACCGACATCAGCGGCATCGCCCTCTGCTCTACCGTTCCGTCCGTCCTGCACGAGATGCGGGAGATGTGCCGCCGCTACTTCGGCGACGTCGCGGCGGTGATCGTGGAGCCGGGCGTCAAGACGGGCGTCCCGGTCCGGATGGACAACCCCAAGGAGGTCGGCGCCGACCGCATCGTGAACGCGCTCGCCGCCGTCCATCTGCACGGCGGCCCGGCGATCGTGGTCGACTTCGGCACGGCGACGACGTTCGACGCGGTCTCGGCGCGCGGCGAGTACGTCGGCGGCGCCATCGCCCCCGGCATCGAGATCTCGATCGACGCGCTGTCGGCGCGCGGCGCGCAACTCCACAAGATCGAGCTGGTGCGCCCGCGCAACATCATCGCGAAGAACACCGTCGAGGCGCTCCAGTCGGGCATCATCTTCGGTTTCGCGGGCCAGGTCGACGGCATCGTCGAGCGCATGTCCGACGAGCTGGCCGAGGACCCGTCCGAGGTGACGGTCATCGCGACGGGCGGCCTCGCGCCGCTCGTCCTGGAGGAGTCGCGCTGCATCGACGAGTTCGAGCCCTGGCTGACGCTGGTCGGCCTGCGGTTGATCTACGAGCGCAACACTCCCTGAGTTATCCACAGGCCGTGGACGCGCGGCCCGGGGCGGGTGCGCGGCTCGGTAGCCTGTGGGGGTGAGCGACGAGACGTATGACGAGCTACCGGAGCAGATGCGGGTGCGCCGGGAGAAGCTCGACCGGATGCGGGAGAGCGGTGTCGAGCCGTACCCGGTGAACTTCCCCCGGACGGCGACGATCGCGGAGATCCGCGAGAAGCATCCCGAGCTGGAGCCGGGCACCGAGACCGGCGACAAGGTCGGCGTCACCGGGCGCGTCATGCTGATCCGCAACACCGGGAAGCTGTGCTTCGCGACGATCCGCGACGGCTCGGGCGACCTCCAGATCATGCTGTCGCTCGCCAACGTCGGGCAGGACGCGCTGGACGCGTGGAAGCGCGACGTCGACCTCGGCGACCACGTCGGCGTCGAGGGCGAGGTCATCACGTCGCGGCGCGGCGAGCTGTCGATCATGGCCGACCGGTACGCGATCACGTCCAAGTCGCTGCGCCCGCTGCCGGAGAAGCACGCCGGGCTGACCGACCCGGAGGCCCGGGTCCGGATGCGCTACGTCGACCTCATCGTCAACGACGAGGCCCGCCGCATGGCGCAGATCCGCAGCGCCACGGTCCGCGCGGTCCGCGACTTCTGGCACGAGGAGGGGTATCTCGAGGTCGAGACGCCCATGCTCCAGCCGATCCACGGCGGCGCGGCGGCCCGGCCGTTCCGCACGCACATCAACGCCTACGGCATGGACCTCTACCTGCGGATCGCGATCGAGCTGTACCTGAAGCGGCTCGTCGTCGGCGGCATCGAGAAGGTCTTCGAGATCAACCGCAACTTCCGCAACGAGGGCGCCGACTCCACGCACAACCCCGAGTTCACGATGTTGGAGGCGTACGGCACGTATCTCGACTACAACGACATGGCCGACCTGACGCAGCGGATGTACCAGAAGGCCGTCGTCGCGGCCCTGGGCACCACCGTCGTCCGGCACGGCGACACCGAGATCGACCTGGGCCTCCCCGAGTGGCCGCGCATCACGCTGTACGGGTCGGTGTCGGAGGCGCTGGGCGAGGAGATCACCCCGCACACGCCGATCGAGACGGTTCGCAAGCTCGCCGACGCCCGCGAGATCCACCACGACCCCAAGTGGGGCCAGGGCCGCCTGGTGCAGGAGATCTTCGAGGAGCTGATCGAGCACACGCTGATCCAGCCGACGTTCGTCATGGACTACCCGCTGGAGACGTCGCCGCTCACCCGTCAGCACCGCGAGGAACCGCTGCTGACGGAGAAGTGGGACCTCATCGGCTTCGGCACCGAGCTGGGCACCGCCTACTCCGAGCTGGTCGACCCGATCGAGCAGCGCCGCCGCCTCACCGAGCAGTCCCTGCTGGCCGCCGGGGGCGACCCGGAGGCCATGCAGCTCGACGAGGACTTCCTGCGCGCCCTGGAGTACGCGATGCCGCCGACGGGCGGCATGGGCGCCGGCATCGACCGCATGATCATGGCGTTCACCGGCAAGGGCATCCGCGAGACGATCCTGTTCCCGCTGGTCAAGCCGGAATGACGTGCTCCTGCGCGGCCGTGTCGTTCACGCGGACGGGTAGGGCGCTCAGCCCGCGCAGGACGAGGTTGTCGCGGTAGGTGAGGGCGTCGGCGGCGAGCGTGAGGTCGCGCTGGGCGAGGGCCCGCAGCGCGAGCCGTCCCTCCAGGCGGGCCAGCGGCGCGCCGAGGCAGTAGTGGATGCCGTGCCCGAACGACAGGTGGCGCGGCGCCGCCGACCCCTCGGCGTACCGGGTGAGGTCGAGGGTGCCGGGACGCTCGAACGCGGCCGGGTCGCGGTTGGCCGCGCCGACGAGCAGCAGCATCATCGAGCCGGCGGGCAGCGGCACCCCGTCGAGTTCGGTGTCGGTGACGGCCGTGCGCAGCGTGAGCTGGACGGGCGGGTCGTACCGCAGCAGTTCCTCGACGACGGCGCCCGCGGCGTCGGGGTTGTCGCGGAACCAGGCGAGCTGTTCCGGGTCGCGCAGCAGCGCCAGCGTTCCGTTGCCGATGAGGTTGACGGTCGTCTCGTGCCCGGCGACGAGCAGCAGGACGCATGTGGCGAGCAGTTCCGGCTCGGAGAGCGCGTCGCCGTCGTCGGAGACGGCGACGAGCGCGCTGAGCAGGTCGTCGCGCGGTTCGGCGCGGCGCAGCGCGGCCAGCTCGCGGAAGTACGCGGCGAACTCCAGCCGCGCCTGCTCGCGCTGGACGATCTCGTGTTCGGGGAGCAGGAAGTCGGGGTCGAGCCCGCGCGCCAGCGCGTCGGACCAGCTCTTGAACCGTTCCCGGTCCTGCGGCGGCACGCCGAGCAGCTCGCTGATCACGATGACGGGCAGCGGGTAGGCGAGGGCCTGGATGACGTCGAACTCGGGCCCGGTGGCGGCCAGCAGCTCGTCGACGAGCGCGGCGACGCGCGGTTCGAGCCGTTCCACGAGCCGGGGCGTGAACGCCTTGCTGACGAGGCGCCGCAGCCGGGTGTGGTCGGGCGGGTCCATGATCAGGAAGGACGGGGTGCGGCCCTGCGCGCCGCTGCGCCAGCTCTGCCCGTCCGGCGTGCGGTGCCCGAACGCGGGGCTGCGCAGGACGTGCTCGCACGCGGCGTAGGAGGAGGTGACCCAGAGTCCGGCGGGCGTCCGCGACAGTCCGCCGGGCGCGGGGTACCGGGGGTAGGGGTCGGCCCGGAACGCCGGATCGGACGGGTCGAAGCCGAGAATGGCCGCAGTGTCCATGCGCCAAGTCAGGCGGACATTGCACTCGAAGTCAATAGATTGCGATCATCCGGTCAAAATGCAGATAAGTACCGTGCCGGGGCGCGCTCAGCCCGTCTCGCGGACCACCAGCTCCGGCGCCAGCACGACCTGCCGGTGCTCGTGCGACGCGCCCTCGGCGTACTCGGCGAGCGCCAGCTCCGCCGCCTCCCAGCCCAGCTCCCGGCGCGGCTGCCGGATCGTCGTCAACGGCACCGCCGCGCTGCCCGCCAGCTCGATGTCGTCGTAACCGATCACCGCGATGTCCTCGGGCACCCGCACGCCGCGCTTCACCAGCTCGTTGACGAGCCCGATCGCCAGCAGGTCGTTCGCGCAGAACACCCCCGTCGGCATCGGGTCCAGCTCCAGCAGCCGCCGCGCGGCGGCCTGGCCCTCGGTGGGCGACAGCGCGTCCTGGGTGAGCGTCACCAGCGGCTCACCGCCGGCCTTGGCCAGCGTCCGCGCCGCCCCCTCCGCCCGCTCCACGATCGGCTGCGGCTCGGGACGGCCCGTCACGAACGCCAGCCGGTCGCGGCCGAGCGACAGCAGCCGCGCGGCGGCGATGTCGCCCCCGGCGACGTGGTCGACCTGCGCGGAGCAGGCGTCCGTCCCGGCCCGGTCCAGCAGGACGACGCTCATCCCCGACTCCCGCAGCGCCGCCAGGCTGTCCGGGCCGAGGCCGACCGGGTTCACGAGGGCGCCCGTGGCGCGCTGCTCGACCAGGAACTCCAGCGCGCGCCGCTCGCGCTCGGGCGAGTAGCCGGTGGAGATCCACAACGTCTCGTAGCCCGCCTCCTCGAACGCCAGCTCCGCCCCCCGCGCCACATCGGACGCGTACGGGTTCGCCAGGTCCTCGACGAGGACGCCGAACGCCCGCGCGCGGCGGTCGGCGTCGTCCGGCGCCGGTCCCTGCCGGAGCCGCCGGGCCGACTCGTTGCGGACGAACCCCAGCTCCTCGATCGCCGCCCGGACCCGGTCACGGGTCGCTTCGGCCACCATTTCTGGCCGGTTTAGGACATTCGAAACGGTCCCAACTGAGACGCCGGCACGCCTCGCTACTTCCCGGATACTCGTCTGCGGCACGTCACTCCTCGTCGGCGCCGGTTCTGTTCTCGCAGGTCAACGGGGTGTACGCGGAAAGGGCTTCCCGGCGGAGGCCACCCGAGGTCTCCATACGAGCACAGATAGTGCGTAATCAGCGCTTGACGGGCCGGATGCGGCCGCCTAGCGTTCCGAGCCGAAGCGTAGCTTGAAACGATTCACGATCTTCGTTCGGTTCCACGTGAGGAGGCGTGGAGCAGAGGGGGATCGCGAGAAGGGACGGATCGCGGTTGCTGGAGATCACGGTTCGTCCCCGGCTCACCTCGGCAACGAGTGGATCGTCACCCGGAGTTCCCCACGGCGCCCCCGCTGATGACTCGACGGCCACCTCCGGCCAGGCGCGCTTCGCAGTGCAGGAAACCGATGATCTCAGTCCGGTAGCCCGGACCCGGCAACCCGACGCTCACCCCCACCTGTGCAGCGGGCGGCTGCATCCCCGCGGTCATCACCACGGACGAGGGAGGACGGAGTGGACCAGGCCACACTCGCACGTCGTGGCACCGAGGACGCTCGACTGAACGAGGAGGACCTGAAACTTCTCGCACAGATCGCCAGCGGTGTCACCGCCGATGTGGCGGCGCGCAAGCTCGAACTGAGCGCGCGCACCCTGCGGCGCCGGTTGCGCACCATCTGCGACCGGCTCGATGTCAACACCCCCATCGAGGCCGTCGTGTGGGCGGCCCGAAGGCAGCTCATCTAGGCCGTAAACCGAGCACGACCGAGGCGAACCGCGTCCGACCCCGCGCGGTGGCGCCGTCCGGCAGGTCGGTCCCTGCCGTGGCGCCGCCGCGGACGAGGTTCCCCCTCACGCGACCCGTACCGCGCCCGCGTACGGGCGTCCCGCGATGGGCGCGATCTTCACGACGTCGCCGGTGTGCGGCGCGTGCAGCATCTTGCCGTTCCCGACGTACATCCCCATGTGGTGCAGGTCGGCGTGGAAGAAGATCAGATCGCCCGGCTTGAGCTTGTCGCGTGGAATGCGCGTCCCGGCGTTCCACTGGCTGCCGGTGTAGTGCGGCAGGCTGATGCCGACCTGCCGGTACGCCCACATCGTCAGGCCGGAGCAGTCGAAGACGCTCGGGCCCGCGCCGCCCCACACGTACGGGCGGCCCAGCTTCGTCATCGCGATCCGCAGCGCCTGCGCGCCCTTGCCGTCGCCGACCACCGGGAGCTTGGCCAGCTCCGACGGGTCGCGCTTGACGAGCGTCCCGCGCGTCTTCTCGTACAGCCCGGTGATCTGCTTGCGCTGGGCGTCCAGCTCCGACCGGAGCCCCCGGACCTGCCGGGTGCGCTCCTCGGCGGCCCGGCGCGACCGCTCGGCCGCCTGCATCGCCCGCATGAGCTGCTGGATCTGGTCGCCGTCGCGGGTGGCGAAGTAGCGCAGCGTCGCCGACTGGTCCAGCACGGTCTGCGGGTCCTGCGCGGCGACGAACGACGCCGTCGGGTCGCCGGAGCCCTGCATGTAGGTGGTCGCCGCGAGGCCGCTGAACTCGTCCCGCAGGACGGTCAGCGTCTTTTCCTGCCGCCGCGCGCTCTCCGCGGCGAGCTTGGCGGCGCGCTGCGACTGCTGCATCCGAACGCGCAGCCCGTTGTACCGCTCGGTGAGCTGCTCCAGTTGGTCGGCCAGCTTGTACGCGCGCGTGCGCAGCTCGCGCGTCGACGGCTCGGGGTCGGCGCTGGCCGGCGGTGCGAGCGCGGCGGCGCCGACGAGCGCGGCGGCCAGGACCGGCAGCGCGATCCGGCGGCGGGACGCGGGACGCAAGGGCTCCAACGAAGACTCCTTCGAGCCCGGTGGGCGTCGGCACCCGGCGTGTCCGCACGAGCTGGGAGCTTCGCGGCCACGGGGTGGAGTCCGGCACCGGGCGGAGGCGCGATGTCAGCGGGACACTAACGGAGTCGCCAGGGGATGCCAACCAGTTCCGGCATACCGCGTCCCGCCGACCCGAACGGACCGCCACAGGACGGGTGTTCCGGTCGTCCTTACGCGGCTTTACGTCGTATCTACGGCGATCCGCCGGGAGGACCAGCCGTGTCGGACTAGCCGCGCTCTAGTCACGCCCGGCGGCGGGCGGGCCGCCGGTCCGCTAACCTCGCCTGTTTGTGGAAGTCGTGATCAGGCGTGCCCGTACCGCCGACGTCCAGGAGATCCGTTCCCTGGTCGACCTGTACGGCGGCGACGGCCGCCGCCTGCTCCAGAAGTCCACCGTGACCCTCTACGAGGACCTCCAGGAGTTCTGGGTCGCCGAGGACCTCCAGGCCGGCGGGATCATCGGCTGCGGCGCGCTGCACGTGATGTGGGAAGATCTCGCCGAAGTGCGCTCGGTCGCCGTGGCCCCCCGCCACGGCGGACGCGGCATCGGCCACCGCATCGTCACGCGGCTGCTGGAGACCGCCCGCGAACTCGGCGTCCGGCGCGTCTTCTGCCTTACCTTCGAGGTGGAGTTCTTCGCCCGGCACGGCTTCGCGCAGATCCTCGGCACCCCGGTGTCGCCCGAGGTGTACGAGGAACTCCTGCGCTCCTACGACGAGGGCGTGGCCGAGTTCCTCGACCTCGACCGCGTCAAGCCCAATACGTTGGGCAACACCCGGATGTTGCTTCGCCTGGAGGACTGACCGATGAGCGAACACCCCCACCGCGGCGGCCAGCAGCCCCCGCCGCGGGGCGGCGCGTCCTGGGGCCCGCCCCCGCCCTACCGGCCGCCGGGTCCGCAGCAGCAACCGCCCCAGCAGCAGCCGCCGCAGCCCCGGCCCGCCTCCGACGGCTGGCAGCAGCCCCCGCAGGGCGGGCAGGAGCCCTTCCGGACGCAGCAGTTCGGTCTCGGCGACCACGCCCCCGACGCCGAGATCCACCTGGCGTCCGTGGGCCGCCGCGCGGGCGCCCGGCTGATCGACAACATGCTCGTCGCCGTGTTCGGGTTCGCGCTCGTGCTGCCGATCAGCATCGGCGTCTACGGGCTCGGCACCTCCGGCACCAAGGCGGCTTCCGAGGGCGGCGTGTGGGACTGGCCGATCATCGGGTTCATGTTCCTGGTGCTCGCGGTGCTGCCGTTCGTGTACGAGTCCGTGCAGCTCGTCGTCTGGGGACGCACGCTCGGCAAGCGGCTGCTGCACCTCGGCGTCGTCCGGCAGAGCCCGGCGGGGGAGCGGCCGCCCGCCGCGCAGGCCGTCACGCGCGCCGCCGTCAACAACATCGGCTACCTGCTCGGCGTCTTCCTGTTCCTCATCCTGTCGGTCCAGGTGTGGGACTACGCCTTCTACGGCGTCGCCGCCGCGTTCGCCGGAGCCGTCATGGCCTACCTTTGGGCGATCTGGGACGAGCCGCTGCACCTGGCGCTGCACGACCGCGTCGCCGGGACGCTCGTCGTCGACGAGCGCGAGTACGCCGACTACGGCGAGCACGCCCACTAGCGCGTCCGGCCGGACGGAGGACGCGATGGACACGGCGGAGGAGGGCGCCCTCGCCGACCCCGGGCAGCGGCTGCTCGCCCGCATCGCCGACGTGCTGATCGTCGGCCTGCCCACCGTCATGGTGCTGCTGGAGACCGTGCCGCGCTCCCGGCTGGACGAGGTCGCGCCGGTCGCCGTCGCGGGGCTGCTGCTCGTCTACGAAAGCGTCCAGACGGCCCTGTGGGGCCGCACGATCGGGAAACGGATCGCGGGTATCGCCGTCGTGCGCGTGGACGGTGGCGGGCCGCTCAGGCCCGTACAGGCGCTGCTGCGCGCCGCCGTGTTCGCGCTGCCGATCGCCGCGCGTCCGGTTCCGGTGCTCGGGCTGCTCGCCGGAATCTTCTGGGTGGTGAATCTCGCCGCCGTTTACGAGGGCGGGCGCCGCGCCGTTCCGGACGGGCCGCGCCGCGCGCTGCACGACCGGTTCGCGGGCACGGTCGTCGTCCGTACCGGGCCGGAGCCGGCCGCCGTCGCGGAATAGGACGGTTGCGTCCGCGCAATTGCCCTTAACGCGGGAGCCGCCGTGCTCTAGGGGCTGGGCCGCGTCGGTGAAGGGCGCGTTGGCGCTGCGCACGCTCCTCCTGGACAGTCATGTCATTACCGACTTATCTGTCCAATAAGGTCAGGCGACGGCGGGAGTCCGCCGCCGGGTGCGGAAAGTCGTTTCCGGCGCCGGGCCGCACGCCGGTATTCCTTCACGCGGGGCGTCCGGTCCTCCATGGTCCGGCCGCTTTCAGCCCGGCCGCGGACCGGTCCCGGGCGAGTGCCCGGGTGTGCATTCACCGGGGCTTCACGACGGGGCCGACCACGGGCCGTTATGGGGGGCCGAGACGCCTTTGGCGCGTTCGAACGCGCGACACGCCGTACGCGGCGGCGTTGGAGGCGGCGTCCAATTAATGATCTATGTCCAGGTCGCAGCCCTGTGCGACGGGTGTGACCGAGGCGGCGCAAGCGCCGTGAAATTGCCGCTCCGCGCGCCTGGGAACCCCTGTGGCCGGGTGGCTAACGTCTCGCCGGGCGATTGCAAGACGGGTGATTACTCCGCGTTACCGGGGGCAAGATGGCTACCATCGCGGGTGTTGAATTGTCAGCGGCAGCCGCTCCGGTATATGTTTGTACAACCGCTCGCAGTTTGCTCGAACCGAAAGGTCTGTCCCCATGGCACAGAAGGTCCAGGTGCTTCTCGTCGATGACCTCGACGGTGGAGAGGCGGACGAGACCGTAGCGTTCTCGATCGACGGCGCCTCCTACGAGATCGACCTCAGCGACGCCAACGCCGGGAAGCTGCGCGATTCGCTGTCGCCGTTCATCGACAAGGCCCGTAAGGCGGGCGCCGCGCGCGGTCCGCGCGGCCGCCGTCCCCGTTCCGGGTCCAACCGGGAGCGCAGCGCGGAGATCCGTGCCTGGGCCAAGGCCCAGAACATCAAGGTGAACGACCGGGGCCGCATCCCCGCCGCCGTGATCGAGCAGTACGACTCCGTTCACTGAAGAAGTGCCGGTCCGCGGTCGCCCGCTCTCGGGCCGCGGCCCGATCTGTGCCGTCGCTCCCTGCGCGCCCGTCCCGGTTGTCCGGGGCGGGCGTTCGCCGTTGGCGTAGCGGATGGCGGGTTATCCGGGCGGGCGGGGCGGTACACAGGGTTCCAACCGGCAATGCCGTCCGGGTTCGCCCGTGCGGTCGCGCCGCGCGCGTGCGAAAAGCCCCGTTCGCTTGCGGCGTAGCCGGAACATCGAGAGGTCGGACGGTAGTTGGATGGAGAGACGGCGTTCGTCCTCGGCGGCGGGCGAGGATCGCACCAGCGAGACTGAACTGCGCTCAGCTGGGGAACGTCACTCGGTGGTTGCGCACCGGGCGACCTCCTCGGGGCGGGCTAACATGCGGAAGGACAGGTTCGGACGTCCCGGACTTTGACCGACCGCTCTGTGAGGAGCGACGAGATGTTCGAGAGGTTCACCGACCGCGCGCGGCGGGTTGTCGTCCTGGCTCAAGAAGAGGCCAGGATGCTCAACCACAACTACATCGGCACCGAGCACATCCTCCTGGGTCTGATCCACGAGGGTGAGGGTGTCGCTGCCAAGGCCCTGGAGAGCCTGGGAATCAGCCTGGAGGCGGTGCGCCAGCAGGTCGAGGAGATCATCGGCCAGGGACAGCAGGCCCCCTCGGGACACATTCCGTTCACTCCGCGTGCCAAGAAGGTGCTGGAGCTGTCGCTGCGCGAGGCGCTACAGCTCGGCCACAATTACATCGGCACCGAGCACATCCTGCTGGGCCTGATCCGCGAGGGCGAGGGCGTCGCCGCGCAGGTCCTCGTCAAGCTCGGCGCCGACCTGAACCGTGTGCGCCAGCAGGTCATCCAGTTGCTGCACGGTTACCAGAACAAGGAGCCCTCGGCGGCCGGCGGGCCGTCGGAGGCGGCGCCGTCCACGTCCTTGGTGCTCGACCAGTTCGGCCGCAACCTGACGCAGGCCGCCCGCGAGGGCAAGCTCGACCCGGTCATCGGCCGGGACAAGGAGATCGAGCGGGTCATGCAGGTGCTGTCGCGGCGCACCAAGAACAACCCGGTGCTGATCGGTGAGCCGGGCGTCGGCAAGACGGCCGTCGTCGAGGGGCTCTCCCAGAAGATCGTCAAGGGCGAGGTGCCCGAGACCCTGAAGGACAAGCAGCTCTACACCCTCGACCTCGGCGCCCTGGTCGCCGGTTCCCGCTACCGGGGTGACTTCGAGGAGCGGCTGAAGAAGGTCCTGAAGGAGATCCGCACCCGCGGCGACATCATCCTGTTCATCGACGAGCTGCACACGCTCGTCGGCGCGGGCGCCGCCGAGGGCGCGATCGACGCCGCCAGCATCCTCAAGCCGATGCTGGCCCGCGGCGAGCTCCAGACCATCGGCGCCACCACGCTCGACGAGTACCGCAAGTACCTGGAGAAGGACGCCGCCCTCGAACGGCGCTTCCAGCCGATCCAGGTCGCTGAGCCGTCGCTGTCGCACACCATCGAGATCCTCAAGGGCCTGCGCGACCGCTACGAGGCGCACCACCGCGTGTCGATCACCGACAGCGCGCTGGTCGCCGCCGCCCAGCTCGCGGACCGCTACATCAGCGACCGGTTCCTCCCCGACAAGGCGATCGACCTCATCGACGAGGCCGGTTCGCGGATGCGCATCCGCCGGATGACCGCCCCGCCGGACCTGCGCGAGTACGACGAGAAGATCGCTGACGTGCGGCGCGAGAAGGAGTCCGCGATCGACGCGCAGGACTTCGAGAAGGCCGCGTCCCTGCGCGATTCGGAGAAGCAGCTCCTCGCCCAGAAGGCCACCCGGGAGAAGGAGTGGAAGGCCGGCGACATGGACGTCGTCGCGGAGGTCACCGAGGAGCTGATCGCTGAAGTCCTGGCGACGGCCACCGGCATCCCGGTCTTCAAGCTCACCGAGGAGGAGTCCACCCGGCTCCTGCGCATGGAGGACGAGCTGCACAAGCGCGTCATCGGCCAGGAGGACGCCATCAAGGCGCTCTCCCAGTCGATCCGGCGTACCCGCGCCGGCCTGAAGGACCCGAAGCGCCCCGGCGGCTCGTTCATCTTCGCGGGCCCGTCCGGCGTCGGTAAGACCGAGCTGTCCAAGACGCTCGCCGAGTTCCTCTTCGGTGACGAGGACGCGCTGATCCAGCTCGACATGTCCGAGTTCATGGAGAAGCACACCGTCTCGCGGCTGTTCGGCTCCCCGCCCGGCTACGTCGGGTACGAGGAGGGCGGCCAGCTCACCGAGAAGGTGCGCCGCAAGCCGTTCTCGGTCGTCCTGTTCGACGAGATCGAGAAGGCCCACCAGGACATCTTCAACAGCCTGCTGCAGATCCTGGAGGACGGCCGTCTCACCGACGCGCAGGGCCGCGTCGTGGACTTCAAGAACACGGTCATCATCATGACGACCAACCTCGGCACCCGGGACATCTCCAAGGGCCAGTCGATGGGCTTCGCGCGGACGAACGACGAGCAGGGCTCGTACGACCGCATGAAGGCCAAGGTCGGTGAGGAGCTGAAGCAGCACTTCCGTCCCGAGTTCCTCAACCGCGTCGACGACACGGTCGTCTTCCACCAGCTCACCCCGAAGGAGATCATCCAGATCGTCGATCTGATGATCGCCCGCGTGGACGAGCGGCTGAAGGACCGCGACATGGGCCTGGAACTGCGCCAGGAGGCCAAGGACCTGCTCGCCGAGCGCGGCTACGACCCGGTTCTCGGCGCCCGTCCGCTCCGCCGCACCATTCAGCGGGAGATCGAGGACAACCTGTCCGAGAAGATCCTGTACCAGGAGCTGAAGGCCGGCCAGATCGTCATCGTCGGCGTCGAGGGCACCGGCGAGAAGGCCAAGTTCACCTTCAAGGGCGTCCCCAAGCCCACCGGCGTCCCCGACAGCCCGCCCCCCATCGAGGGCGCGGTCAACTTCAACAAGGACTGACCCGCACCACCACGAAGGCCCGCACCCACAAGGGTGCGGGCCTTCGCCGTTCCTGCGCTCGCCGCGACCTCCGGCTCCCGCCTATGAGGGCTGGAGGGTGCGCAGTTCGATCTCCAGCGAAAAGGGGAGATCGAGTTTCATCGTGCCCCGATGAATGGCGACGGGGACGTAGGCCCCGGCGGCGGCTTCCCCGAAGACGTGGACGACGGGTCGCCCGGCGTCATTCTCCACGCGCCAGAAGTGCGGGATGCCCGCGGACGCGTACCGTGCGGGCTTGGTCAGCCGGTCGCGGATCTCCGACTCCGGCGTGACGACCTCGACGACGAGCAGGACTTCTTCCGGGAGCAGGAAGGTGCGGTCGCCGTCGTCGTCCGGCACGGTCTGCCGGTAGACGACGATGTCCGGTTCGGGACGCTGTCGGGCGCCGAGCCGCACGGTCAACCGCAGGTCGATCTCGACGCCTTCCGGGGCGTACCCCTCGATCTCGTTGGCGAGCCGGGTACTGACCCGGGAGTGCCAGCGAGTCTGCGGCGCGATCGGGAGTAGCGTCCCGTCGATGAGCTCCCATCGCCCGGGTCCGGGGAGTCCGTCGAGATCTTCGGCGGTCCAGCCGCCAGGGGGCAGGTGGAGCCCGGGCGAGGGCCTTTTGGCGTCGCGGGAACCAGGGTCCGGGATCATGTACTCCTCCGTTCGCTATGAGGTTCCCACGGGCGGTCACGGAGGGTGCGGGGTTCGCTGCTGGAAACCCCTGTGGTTTGTCGGACGGCAGGCGTAGCATTCGAACATGCGATCGAATGTGGTGGAGGGTGCGGCAGGGGCGCGGCTGCCGGTCTTTCGGTCGAGGGTGCAGGGGGAGGTGCTGGCGCGGTTGCTGCTGGGGCCGGAGCGGGAGTTCTCGATGCTGGAGCTGGCCGTGCTGGTGCGGAGTGATCTGGCGGCGGTGGGGCGTGAGGTCGAGCGGCTTGCGGCGAGCGGTGTCGTCCGGGTGCGGGAGGTCGCGGGCGGGCGCGTCGTGGCGCGGAACGTGGCGACGCCGCTGCACGAGCCGCTGGCGCGGTTGCTGCTGCTGACGTTCGGGCCGGGCGCCGTCGTGGCGGAGGAGTGCGCGCACTTCGCGGGCGTCACCCGCGTCTTCCTGTTCGGCCGCTGGGCCGACCGCTACCAGGGCTTCCCCGGCCCCCTTCCGGGCGAGGTGCACGTCCTCATCGTCGGGGACGTTCCGGTCGCGGAGGCCCACCTGGCCGCCGAGACGGCGTCCGGCCGCCTCGGCCTGCCCGTCCAGGCCGTCGTCCGCACCCGCGACCAGTGGCACTCCGGCACCGATCCGTTCCTCCGCGAGATCCGCACGGGCCGCCTCGTCCCGGTGGACGTCCGCCGCCCCTCGCCGGTGCGGGCCGACCGGTTCGGGGGGTGAAGGCGCCGTCAGGTGAGCCAGGTGTTGATTTCGGTGTGTACGCGGTCGCGCGTCGCGGGTGGGGCGAAGGAGGCGTTGACGGCATTGCGGGCCAGGGTGGCGAGTTCGGCGTCGGTCAGGCCGTGGAGGGTGCGGAGGTGGTCGTACTCCTGGGTGAGGGTGGTGTCGATGATGGCCGGGATGTCGGTGTTGACGGTGACGGTGAGGCCCGCGTCCAGGAGGCGGGGGAGGGGGTGTTCCGCCAGGGACGGGGCGAAGCCGAGGGCCACGTTCGATGACGGGCAGACCTCCAGGGCCAGGCCCCGTTCGCGGACCTCGGCGACGAGTGCCGGGTCGTCCAGCACGCGGATGCCGTGGCCGAGGCGTTCGGCGCGGCCGGACGTGATCGCCTGCCGGACGCTCTCCGCCCCGGCGGCCTCGCCCGCGTGGTGGACGACGTGGACGCACGCCTCCCGCGCCGCCGCGAACACCGGGACGAACGGGTCGCCCGGATGGGCCTCGTCGCCCGCCAGGCCGATCGCGACGACGGCGTCGTGCCGGCGGGCCAGGTCGAGCGTCGCCCACGCGCGTTCGACGGGACGCCGCCGTGAGTGGTCGAGGATGACGCGGGTCTGCACGCCGGACTCGGTGAAGCCCGTCGCGAGTCCGTCGAGGACGGCCGCGAGCGGCAGGTCCGGGTCACCGACGCGTTCGCCGTGCGCCGCCGCCGTGAAGCTGACCTCGGCGTAGCGGGTGCCCTGCGCGGCCTCGTCGGCGCAGAACTCGCGGGCGACGCGGTGGAAGTCGGCGTAGGTGCGCAGGCAGGAGCGCACGAGGGAGTTCTGCTCGAAGAACCCGGCGAAGCCGTCGAGCGACGCGGGCCGGGCGGGGACGGGAACGCCGTTCGCGTCCCCGATCTCCCGGAGCGTCGTCCACCGGACGGTGCTCTCCAGGTGGACGTGCAGGTGGGCCTTGGGAAGGGTCGACAGATCGCGCACCGCGCCACGCTAGGCCGACCGGACGGCTCCGGGCATCCCCTTTTCGGCCGTCACTGCACGCAGAACTCGTTGCCCTCGGGGTCGGCCAGGACGACGTGGTGCGATCCGGGCTCCACCACCTCGCGCAGGACGGTCGCTCCGAGCGCGGTGATCCGCTCCACCTCGGCCTCGCGGGTGCCGGGCTCGGCGTGCACGTCGATGTGCAGCCGGTTCTTGCCCTCCTTCTTCTCCGGCACGACCTGGAACAGCAGCCGCCGCCCGAGCCCGACGTCGGAGAAGGGGTCGGCGGGGTCGTCGGGGTGGCGGGCGGCGCGGGCGTGCCGGAACGCCTTGGTGCCGTCGATCTCGGTGTAGACGTCGGGGCCGATGGCGCCCTGTTCGGCGAGCTGCTCGATGAGGCGTCCGTTGTCCTCGACGCGGTAGCCGAGGACGGCGGCCCAGAAGGCGGCCTGCGCGTGCGGGTCGGTGCAGTCGATGACGAGCTTCCAGTTCAGAGCCATGTAACTACTTATACTGGTTACGTCGCGACGCGGGCAAGCGCCGGGCCCGCCGCGTTAAGGAACTTCTCAGGTAAGCGGGGTACGGTGGACGGCTGGACCTGGCTCCCACCCCTGGATCGGTGTCTTCCGGCGTGCTCCTGACGAGGCCCTCCTCCCGCCCGACAACCTCAGCGATCAAGCTCCGCGACCCCTACTTCGACAACGCGAAGTTCCTGGCGGTCACGCTCGTCGTCATCGGTCACGCCTGGGAGCCGCTGCGTTACGCCGGAGCGGGCGGCCGGACGCTGGAGGCCGCGCACCTGCTCGTGTACGCGTTCCACCTCCCGGTGTTCAGCCTCATCTGCGGCTACTTCTCGCGCGGCTTCCCCACCGGGCGGAACCGGACGCGCAAGCTCGTCTCGACGATCGTCGCCCCGTACCTGCTGTTCAGCCTCGGCTACACCGCGCTGGCGGGGCTGCTCGACGGCCAGCAGCGCGGCTGGGACCCGTTCCAGCCCTTCTACCTGACGTGGTTCCTGCTCGCGCTGCTGATCTGGCGGCTGTCGGTGCCGCTCTGGCTCCAGATCAAGCGGCCCGTCCTCGTCGCGACCGCGATCTCCGTCGTGTCCGGGTTCATCACGCTGCCGACGGCGCTGAACACCGCGCAGGTGCTGTCGTTCCTGCCGTTCTTCGTCCTCGGCCTGACGGTCCGGCCCGAACGGCTGGCGCTGCTGCGCCGCCGCGCCGCGCGCTGGATCGGCGCGGCGGTCCTCGTCGTGGGCGCGGGCGTCGCCTATCTCGTCGCCGGGAACGTGGACGCCGAGTGGGTGCACTGGCGGCGCAGCTTCGCGCAGCTCGGCGTCACGATCCCGGCGGGGACGGGGTTCAGCGTCGTCGCGCTGGCCGCCGCGTTCGCGCTGACGCTGGCGTTCCTCGCCGTCGTCCCGGCCCGGGGGACGTGGTTCAGCGGGTACGGCTCGGCGACGATGTACGCCTACCTGCTGCACGGCGTCCCGATCATGTGGATGGGCTACCAGAGCTGGTACTACGGCCTGGACGGCTGGCAGATCATCGGCGTGACGGCCGGGTGCGTGGCGCTGACCGTGCTCCTGTCGTCGCGGCCCGTCCGCGCCGTCACGGCCTGGGCCGTCGAGCCGCGGATGGGCTGGCTGTTCCGCGACGTGCCGCGCCACGTCGCCGCCCCCGTACCGCCCGAACCGGACGTGTCACAGGCTTGACCTGGGTCTGGGCTTGCGTTCGCCGCGTCCCGGGGTAGGTCGCCCGGCATGACGTCGGGATGGTACGGGGCCGGACGCGACCCCTTCGAGGAACTGCTGGCACGCTACTTCGGGAGCACGCCGCGGCCGCCGGTCGAGCGCGTCAACCTGGCCCGCCTGATGAGCGAACCGGCGCGGGAGCTGGTCCGCGACGCCGCCGCGCAGGCGGCGCAGTGGGGCAGCCCCGACCTCGACACCGACCACCTGCTGTGGGCGGCGACCCGGCAGCAGGGCACCCGGCTCTGGCTGGAGCGCGCCGGTGCCGACGCCGACGCGCTCGCCCGCGAGGTCGAGACGACGACCCGGCACGGCGAGCCGAAGGAGACGCCGCCGCACCTGACGCCGTCGGCGAAGCGGGTCCTGCTGGACGCCCGGCAGGTGTCGCAGGCGCTCGGCTCGTCCTACATCGGCCCCGAGCACCTGCTGTACGCGCTGTCGCTGAACCACGACTCGCCGGGCGGGCGCATCCTCGGCAACGCGCGCGTCACGCCGGAGACGCTGCAACAGGCGGCGGTCGGCGGCGCCAACGGCGCGTCCGGAGGGGGCGGCGGCGAGGAGTCGGCCACGCCCACGCTGGACGAGTACGGCCGCGACCTCACCGCGCTGGCCCGCGAGGGCCGCATCGATCCGGTGATCGGCCGCGAGGAGGAGATCGAGCAGACCGTCGAGGTGCTGTCGCGGCGCACGAAGAACAACCCGGTGCTCATCGGTGACCCGGGCGTCGGCAAGACGGCCATCGCGGAAGGTCTCGCCCAGCGCATTTGCGACGACGACATCCCCGAGGCGCTGCGCGGCAAGCGCGTCGTCCAGCTCGACCTCGGCGGCGTCATCGCCGGCACCCGCTACCGGGGCGACTTCGAGGAGCGCTTCAAGAAGATCATGGACGAGATCCGGGAGAACGCCGACTCCCTGGTGGTCTTCGTGGACGAGATCCACACGCTCGTCGGCGCGGGCGCCGCCGAGGGCTCGATGGACGCGAGCAACATGCTCAAGCCCGCGCTGGCCCGGGGCGAACTGCACGTCATCGGCGCCACCACGATCGACGAGTACCGCAAGAACATCGAGAAGGACGCCGCGCTCGAACGCCGCTTCCAGCCGATCCTGGTCCCCGAGCCGACCACCGGCGACTCGGTCGAGATCCTGCGCGGCCTGCGCGACCGCTACGAGGCGCACCACCAGGTCCGGTTCTCCGACGAGGCGCTGGTCGCGGCCGTCGATCTGTCCAGCCGCTACCTCACCGACCGGTTCCTCCCCGACAAGGCGATCGACCTCATCGACCAGGCGGGCGCCCGCGTCCGGCTGCGCGCGGGCCGGCGCGGCGGCGACCAGCGCGAGCTGGAACAGCGCCTCGACCGGCGCCGCCGCGAGAAGGACCAGGCCGTCGCCGACGAGGACTACGAGAAGGCGTCGGCGCTCCGCGACGAGATCGGTGAGCTGGAGGCGCGGCTGCACCGGCCCGCCGAGGGCGACGAGAGCCCCGTCCCAGAGGTCACCACCGAGGACATCGCCGAGGTCGTCTCCCGCATCTCGGGCGTTCCGGTCGCGCAGCTCACCCGGGAGGAACGCGAACGCCTCCTCGACCTCGAAGGGCAGCTCCACCGCCGCGTCATCGGGCAGGACGACGCCGTCGCGGCCGTCGCGCGGGCCGTCCGGCGGTCCCGGGCGGGCATGGGCGACCCCGACCGGCCCATCGGCAGCTTCCTGTTCCTCGGGCCGACCGGCGTCGGCAAGACCGAGCTGGCGCGGGCGCTGGCCGAGGCGCTGTTCGGCAGCCAGGACCGGATGATCCGGTTCGACATGAGCGAGTTCCAGGAGCGGCACACGGTGTCGCGGCTGATCGGCGCCCCGCCCGGCTACGTCGGCTACGACGAGGCCGGGCAGCTCACCGAGCAGGTGCGGCGCCGCCCGTACTCGGTCGTCCTGCTGGACGAGATCGAGAAGGCCCACCCGGACGTGTTCAACGTCCTGCTGCAACTCCTGGACGACGGCCGCCTCACCGACGCGCAGGGCCGCACGGTCGACTTCCGCAACACGGTGATCATCATGACGTCGAACCTCGGCTCGGAGGTCATCACCGGCCGCCGCGCGCCCGGGTTCGGCACGGTCGGCGGCGACGACGCGTCCACGTCCGTGCGCGAGCAGGTCATGCGGCGGCTGCGCGAGGAGTTCCGGCCCGAGTTCCTCAACCGCATCGACGAGATCATCGTGTTCCGGCGGCTGGAGTCCGAGCAGCTCCGGCAGATCACCGACCTGCTGCTGGAGGACACCCGGCGCCGCCTGCACGCGCAGGACCTCACGATCGACTTCACCACCGAGGCCGTCGACCGGCTCGCCCGGGAGGGCTACCAGCCCGACTTCGGCGCGCGGCCGCTGCGCCGCACGATCCAGCGCGAGGTGGACGACCGCCTGTCCGACATGCTCCTCGCCGGGGACCTCCGTCCGGGGCAGCACGTGACGGTCACGGCGTCCGACGACGGTCTCCAGATCAAGGCGAGCGAGATGGCGGGTCAGGCGGGCAGCGCGTAGCGGCCGTCGTCGAGCGGGTCGACGAGGCCGTCGGCGATGAGGCCGTCCAGGGCGCGTTCGCGCTGGACCGGGTCCGACCAGACGATGTCGAGCGCGCCCTTCTCGACGGGGCGCGGCGCGTCGCGCAGCACGGCGAGCAGCCGCCCCCGGCACTGCCGGTCGGTGCCCGCGTACGTCTGGCCCTTGCGCGGCGGGCCGTCGTAGGCGGGGCGTCCGCGCGCCTGCCACTCGCAGCGCTCCAGCACCGGGCAGTCGACGCAGCGCGGCGAGCGGGCCGTGCAGACCAGCGCGCCCAGTTCCATGACGGCGACCGACCAGCGAGCGGCGGTCGGCGGGTCGAGCGGCAGCAGGCCCTCGGCCAGCGTGACCTCGGCGCGCGTCTGCGCCTTCGGCGGATACTCGACGCCGGTGACCAGCCGGGCCAGGACGCGCCGCACGTTGGTGTCGAGGACGGCGTGCCGCTGCCGGTAGGCGAAGCTGGCGACGGCGGCGGCCGTGTAGGCGCCGATGCCGGGCAGCGCGAGCAGTTCGGCGTGGTCGCCCGGGACCTCGCCGCCGTGCCGCTCCACGATCGCCTGCGCGGCGGCGTGCAGCCGCAGCGCGCGGCGCGGATAGCCGAGCCGTCCCCAGGCGCGGACGGCCTCGCCGGACGGCTCGGCGGCGAGCGCCGCGGCCGTCGGCCACCGCGCCAGCCACTCGTGCCAGACGGGCAGGACGCGCTTCACCGGCGTCTGCTGGAGCATGATCTCGCTGACCAGGACGCCCCACGGCGAGGCGCCGGGCTCCCGCCACGGCAGCTCGCGGGCGTGCACGCCGTACCAGTCGAGGACGGCGTCGTTGAGAGGGCTGTTCATCGGTGACTCATCCTCGCACGGCGCGCCGTGCCCGGCGTCCGGGATCGCCCTATGCATACTGGCCGTATGGCTGCGGACACTGGGCGTGACCCCGACGTTGAGGGCCTGGACCAGTACTGGAAGCGCCGGGTGCTCGCGCTCGGCGGGGTGCTGGGGGCGGTGGGCCTGCTGGCCTGGGCGTGCAGCGGCGGCGGAGGCGAGCCGCCGAAGAAGGAACCGGTGCGGAACGCGGCGGCGTCCGCGAGCGCGACGCCGTCCCCGGCGATCCCGACGGCGATGCCGACCGTCACCGTGACCGCCCAGGTGACGACGACGGCGCCGCCGCCCAAGCGTCCGGGCGACGCGTGCGAGCTGCGCGACGTCGTCGTCAACCTGACGTCGGCCAAGGACGTCTACGCCAAGGGCGAGCAGCCTCACCTGCAGCTCTCGGTCGTGAGCACGGGCCCCCAGCCCTGCACGTTCGACGTCGGCACCCGCGCCATGGACGTGCGCATCCGCTCCGGCTCCGACCGCGTCTGGGCCGCCTCCCACTGCGACCCCACCTCCGGCTCCTCCATCCAGATGCTCCGGCGCGGCATCCCGCACGTCCGCACGCTCACCTGGGACCGCCGCCGCACCACCGACCGCTGCGAGGACGACCGCGTCAAGGTCAACCCCGGCACCTACGTCGCCGAGGTCAAGGCCAAGGGCGTCAAGACGGCCAAGCCGGTCTTCGCGCTGCGCTAGGCGGCGGGCCGCCCGGCGATGTGCTGCTGCATCTCGGCGGTGCACATCATGAGCCTGCGCGTCGGCAGGTGCCGCAGGTAGTGGTCCAGGTCGACGCCCAGCGCGAACACGTGCACCGGGACGCCCGCCTCGCGGCCCGACTCTACGGCCTGGCGCAGCGCCGCCAGGACGGCCGGGTGCCGCGTCTGGTACGTGCCGGACACCAGGTGGTTGCCCCGGTCGGCGGCGAGATAGAACTGGATCAGGTCCTTGGTGCCGACGAACAGTTCGCTGGCACCGGAGGCGCAGAACTCGGCCGCCGAGTGCACCGCCGCCGGGGTCTCGACGAAGACGCCGAGCGGGGTGGCGTCGTCCAGCGCGAGGTGGCGGCGCAGGCCGAGCAGTTCGTCGCGGTCGTTGATGAACGGGACGGCGAAGCTCACCAGGTCGGCGTCGGCGCCGAGCAGGTCCCGCAGGCGGGCGCGCAGGGCGTGGAACGCCTGCGGGTAGAGGCGTTCCTGGAGCAGCCAGCGGGCGCCGTGGCGGCCGAGTTCGGGGTTCGGCTCGTCGTCGACGTGGGCGGGGGACGTGATGCGGGCGGCGTCGTCGGAGCGCAGGTCGAGCAGCCGCATGATCAGGCGCTGGCCGGGCAGCAGCTCCCGCACCATGGCGCACAGCTCGGCGGCGATGGCGACGCCGTACCGCTCGGCCTCGGCGGGGCCCGTCCGCAGCGCGTCGATGGGGCTGAGCGCGGCGGAGAAGCAGACGAACTCCTCGCGGACGAAGTAGGACTCCACGCGCCCGTCCTGCGCGGCGAGGGCGTTGGTCGAGCGGATGTCGGTGGCGTCGGCGATGACGACGCACACCGACTCGACGTCGCCGAACAGGGTGCCCGCCGGGTCCGGCGCCGCCGGAACGAAGTCGGGCGCGCCGAGCAGCACCGACTCGCGGTCGAGCAGGACGGTGACCTCGCCGGTGATCGCGTCGAGCCGGGACGGGTCCACGCGCAGGACGGGAATTCCGCGCGACCGGCAGAGCGACTGCATGTGGCCCGTCCGGCCGCCTCGCGCGCAGATCACCGCGCGTGAGGCGAGCAGGGCGTCGTACCGATCGGGTCCGAGTGATTCGGCCACCAGAACGGCGCCCTCGATCGGTTCAGTGGTGCGATTGCATATTCCCTGAACATATCGATGGTGTGCACCGACGAGTAGAACACCGGGGACTTCACGATCACTCACGAAGGTTCTCCCTCTCACCATTGCGCTAACGGTTCGAGGTTCGCAGTGAATGCGCGGCGGGCGCACCTTCTCTCATGCCGGGTGCGCGTCGTTCACTCCGCTTCGGCATGCTCCCGCAGGCCGAGTTCGCGGCGCAGTTCGCGGGGCGTCACCGAAAGGTCGTTGAGCCTGGTCATGGCCGCCTTGTTGACCGCGTAACGCATCGCCCGGTCCGGTACGGACGGGCCGCCGGCGCGGGCGAGCGCGTCGCACAGGACCGTCAGGCTCGCGCCGAGCCGGTGTTCCAGCTCCTCGGTGTCGGCCCGGCTCCGCGCCGCCATCCGGTGCACGTCGAGCTCGACCGCGCGCTCAAACGCCGCGCGCACGTCGTCGTCCGCCGCGCCGGCCACGGCGTCGGCGACGTCGCCCGCCCGCTCGTCGTAGCGGTGTTCGACCCGGTGCAGGACCGTCGCGGCCGTGCCGACCGAGTGGTTCTTGATCGCGGCGAGGTTGAACGCGAACGCGCCGAGGCGTCCGTACCGGACGATCTCGTCGCCCTCCCGGGGCCCGCCGACGACGGTGATCGGGCCGGAGGGGGCGCCGTCGGGCCCGAGCAGTACGCCGGAGGCGTCGACCTCGACGCCGCGCCCGGTCCGCCGGTGCCGCACCGCGAGCCCCGTGCGCAGCAGGTTCGCCCACAGCGGCGACCCGGCCCGCTCGTAGTCGGTCTCGCGGCCGAAGTTGGCGACGACGAGGTCGGCGTCGATCACTTGCGCCGCGTCCGCGCCGGACACGGTGACGCGCAGCGTGCCCGCGTCGGTGGCGGCGATCTCGTCGACCCCGCCGACGGTGCGGACGAGCGGCCCGCCGCGCTCCAGCGCGGCGTCCACGAACTCGGTGATGTAGGCGACGGCGCTCACCCGCAGCGTCGCGATCAGCGAGCCGTAGCCGTCCAGGAGGGCGCGCAGGTCGGACGAGGGGACGCGCGCCAGCACCTCGGGCAGGTGCGGCTCCCAGGACTTGGTGACGCGTTCGGTCACCACGGCCGGGGCGACGCCGGGATGCTCGCGGGCGACCGTGTCGCAGGCGCGTCTCCACTCGTCCCGGATGAGCCGGACGAAGTCGTCGCGGCCCTCATAGCCGTCGGCGTGCAGGCGTGGGCGGGGCAGGTCGAGCACGTGGTGCCGGTGATCCCGCGGGTAGGTGCGCAGCGTCAGCCCGGAGCGCGAGATCAGGTGGATCGTGCCGGTGTGCCCGCGCCGCAGCAGCAGCGACGCCGAGTCGTAGGCGCTCAGCAGCGAGCCGATGATGACGACCGTGGCGTCCGGCCGGACGTTCTGGAGACGTTCGACGCCCGCCGCCGAGTAGGCGTGCCGCACGAAGGACGGGTGCTCGCGCACGGCGGCGGCGAACGGGAGTTCCTTCTCCTCCAGGCCGGTCGCCAGCACGACGTGGGCGGCGCGGAGCGCCTCCGGCCGGTCCGCGAGGACGACGTCCACGCCGCCGTCGCGAACGGCCAGATCGACCACCTCGCCGTCGATCTCCTCCAGCGTCACCCCGTCCGCCGCCTCGCGGGCGGCCTCGGCCAGCCGGACGGCGAGGTAGTCGGCGTAGACGCGGCGGGGCGCCGGGCCGGACTCGGTGAACGCGACGTCGCGCCACTCGGGAGGCCAGCCGGTGCGGTCGGCCTCGTCGTTCGCCCAGGCCACGAAGTCGTCGACGTCCTCGCGGAACATCGACATGCGCCCGGCCTGGATGTTGAAGACGTGGTGCCAGTGATTGCCCGCCGGGTGGTAGGCGACACCGGCGTTGCGGTATTCGGGCCGCCGTTCGACGATGACGATCCGCACCGGTTCACGCGCGAACTGGAGAAACCGCACGGCGGTCGCGGTGCCGCCGAGGCCCGCCCCGACAATGACGATCCGAGGAATTTCCGAAAGGCTCACCGAGATCGTCCTCGCAGGCGCCGGAATGGTCCGCGGTGCGTTCCACCGCCGCCCGAGCGTATCCCGGCACGGCGCGCGGGATCAACGAATCGGAGAATTGCGGGTCATCCGTTTCGGTGCCATCGGTGACCACGGAAGGCGGTGTTATGCTTGCTCGGGCGGGCTCATCGGTCGGTGTAGCTGAACCTCCAGGCGGTCGGATTCCAGCTCACGCACGGCTGGACGATGCGGTAATAGCGCGCGAACTCACTCTGGGTCGTGATGCACTCCTCTCGCGAGTACAGCACCCGGCTCCACCGGACGGGCCCCGTGGACGCCTCAATGGCGCCGGACGCGGCCCGCACCGCGCCGTCCGGTACGGCGGCCTCCGCCGCCTCGAAAGTCGAGGACGTGGCGAGAAGCACCCCGGCCGACACGGCGAGGGCGGCGATCAGGGCGGCAGGACGATGAGATGACATGGGTCGGCTCCCTCGGCTACGGCCCCGGCCCGGACATCGGGCCGACCGGCCGCCATCACTTCGAGCGATGTATTCGTCACTCTATGAAGTGTCAGAGGTGTTCCGGAACGGACCACAGGACGATTTCGAGGTCATCCCGGGGGATGACCGAGTGCGACCAAAGTCTGACGCGGCGTCAGACGTAGCGTTCGAGAATGGACGACTCGGCCAGCCGGGACAGGCCCTCGCGCACGCTGCGGGCGCGGGACTCACCGACGCCGCCGACGGCCTGGAGGTCGTCGATGCTCGCGGCCAGGAGCTTCTGGAGGCCGCCGAACTGCTCGACCAGGCGCTCCACGACGAGACCCGGCAGCCTGGGCACCTTCGCCAGCAGCCGGAACCCCTTCGGGCTGACCGGCAGGTCGAGCGCGTCGGGGCCGGAGAAGCCCATGACCTCCGCGACCGTGGACAGGTCGAGCAGTTCGTTCGCGGACAGGACGTCCAGCGCGGCCAGGATCGACTCGACGCCGTGCGTCTTGGCCTCGGCGGACGGGTAGTCGCGGACGATCAGCTCGCGGTCGACGTCGACGCCGGACACCAGCTCGTCGAGCTGGAGCGACAGCAGCCGCCCGTCGGTGCCCAGCTCGACGACGTAGCCCTCGATCTCGTCGGCGATGCGGCGCACCATCTCCAGCCGCTGCACGACCGCGCTCACGTCCCGGACGGTGACCAGGTCCTCGATCTCCAGCGCGGACAGCGTGCCGGACACCTCGTCCAGCCGGAGCTTGTAGCGTTCGAGCGTCGCCAGGGCCTGGTTCGCCTTGGACAGGATCGCCGCCGAGTCCTCCAGGACGTAGCGGATGCCGTCGAGGTAGAGCGCGATGATGTGCATCGACTGGCTGACCGAGATGACCGGATGGCGGGTCTGCCGGGCGACGCGCTCGGCGGTGCGGTGCCGGGTTCCGGACTCCTCGGTGGGAATCGTGGAGTCGGGGACGAGGTGGACCGCGGCGCGCTTGATGCGCATGGCGTCGTCGTCGATGACGATGGCGCCGTCCATCTTGGCCAGCTCGCGCAGCCGCGTGGCGGAGAACTCGACGTCGAGCTCGAACCCCCCGGTGCACAGCTCTTCGACGAGATCGTCGTAGCCGAGGACGATCAGCCCGCCCGTGTGGCCGCGCAGGATGCGTTCCAGACCGTCGCGGATCTGGGTGCCGGGCGCCACCGCGGCGAGCGTGGCTCGGCGTCGTTCGTCATGGCCCTTGTCGTGTGCTGGCACCTGGCCCCCGGAGGTCGCTGGACGGCGTCAGTTTACCGAGCAGACGCCCCGACCGGCCCCTCGCCCGGTCGGGAGTGCGCTCAGGGTGCGGTGAAGGCCACCTGGAGCGCCTGAGTGAGACTGTCCACTTCCATCACTTTCATGCCTTCGTAGCTACTGAGCTGGGGGTCGGCCTTCTTCAGCGGTGATCCGTCCGCCAGCTCCAGCGAGCCGCGCGGGACGACCGCGTACTTGAACCCGAGCCGCGCCGCCTCGGCCAGCCGCCGCTGCACGCCGGGCACGATACGGGCCTCGCCCGCCAGGCCGACCTCGCCGACGGCGATCAGGCCGGACGACAGCGACTGCTCGACCGTCGAGCCAGCGACGGCCAGCGCGAGCGCGAGGTCGACGGACGTCTCGGTGAGCCGCACCCCGCCGACCGTGGAGACGTAGACGTCCTGCTCGTGCATGGAGATCTTGCAGCGCTGCGCCAGCACGGCCAGCACCATCGCCACCCGCGACGTCTCCAGCCCGGACGACGCGCGGCGCGGCGACGGCAGGTGCGACTTGGCGACGAGCGCCTGCACCTCCGCGACGAGCGGGCGCCGCCCCTCCAGCGTGACGGTGACGCACGTGCCGGGCACCGGCTCCTCGCGGCGGGTCAGGAAGAGGCCGGACGGGTCGGGCAGGCCGACGAT
Source organism: Actinomadura flavalba DSM 45200 (assembly GCF_000374305.1). Lineage (GTDB taxonomy): Bacteria > Actinomycetota > Actinomycetes > Streptosporangiales > Streptosporangiaceae > Spirillospora > Spirillospora flavalba. Next base: position 1,897,255 of record NZ_KB894093.1, read on the forward strand.
GCCGACCTCGGACAGGTCGAAGCAGCCGAGTTCGTCGGTGGGCCCGTACCGGTTCTTCACGGCGCGGATCATGCGCAGCCGGGAGTGCCGGTCGCCCTCGAAGTACAGGACGACGTCGACCAGGTGCTCCAGCAGGCGCGGGCCCGCGATGGCGCCGTCCTTGGTGACGTGGCCGACGAGCACGACGGTGATGCCGCGCTCCTTGGCGACCCGGATGAGGTTGGCGGCGACCTCGCGGATCTGCGTGACGCCGCCGGGCGCGCCGTCGACCTCGGACGTGCCGATGGTCTGGATGGAGTCGACGACGAGCAGCGCGGGCTCGACGGCGTCGACGTGGCCGAGGACGGCCGACAGCTCGGTCTCGGCGGCGAGGTAGAGCGTGTCGGTGATGGCGCCGACGCGGTCGGCGCGCAGCCGCACCTGCTCGGCGCTCTCCTCGCCCGTCACGTACAGGACGGGCCGGGGCTCGGCGCCGGGCACCGGGTCGCGGGCCGCGCCGGGGTTGGACGCCAGCGCCGCGACCTCCAGCAGCAGCGTGGACTTGCCGATGCCCGGCTCACCGGCGAGCAGCAGCACGGCGCCGGGCACGATGCCGCCGCCGAGGACGCGGTCGAGTTCGTCCAGGCCGGTGGGCCGGGTCTGCGCGGAGCGCACGTCGACCTGGCCGATCGGCCGGGCGGGCGTGCTGACCGGCCCGGCCGAGACGACGCGCGCGGGCGTCGCGGACTGGGCCTCCGCGACCGATCCCCACGCCTGGCACTCGGTGCAGCGGCCGACCCACTTGGAGGTCTGCCAGCCGCACTCGGTGCACCGGTAGGAAGCCTTCGCCGCCTTCGTCTTGGCCATGGCGGCCACCCTAACCGCGCCCGGTGACAGAACCGCTCAGTCCGTCTTGCGGGCGCGTTCCACCAGGTCGGCGAGGTGGTCGGAGACGACGGCGGGGCGTTCGAGCATGGCCATGTGCCCGGAGACCGGCACGACCTCCAGCCGCGCCGACGGCACGCACTTGGCGATGTGCAGGCTGTGCTCCACGGGGGTCAGCAGGTCGTTCTCGGCGCCGATGACGAGCGTGTCGATGGACCCGAGGCGGCCGCAGTCGGAGATCACGTCGTGGGTGATCATCGAGTGGAAGAAGTCCACCAGGGCCTCCATCCGCGTCTCGGCCATCATCTCCTCCGCGAACTTGACCGACGCGGGGCTGGCGTCCGGGCCGAACGCGATGAGGTCCTCGATGAGCATCGAGCCGTTGCGGCCGAAGCGGCGCACCCGCTCGATGCCCGGGGCGCCGAGGCCGACCGCGCGCAGCGTCCGGGGCAGCACGCGCTGGGTCACGGCGGCGAGCGCGGCGGGCATGCCGAGGGTGACGCTGCCGAGGTTACCCGACGACGTGCACAGCAGCCCGGCGGCGACGACGCGGCTCCCGAGCAGTTCGGGGTACTCGTCGGCGAACCGCATGATCGTCATGCCGCCCATCGAGTGGCCGACCAGGACGACGGGCGTCCCTTCGGGCACGGTCTGCTCGATGACGGCGGCGAGATCGTGCGCGAGGCGGGGCAGGCCGTAGTCGTCGCGGGCGCCGCCGTCGGAGCGGCCGTGGCCGCGCTGGTCCCAGAAGACGAGGCGACCGAGGCCGCGCAGCGCCTTGCGCTGGAAGTGCCAGGAGTCCTGGGTGAGGGTCCAGCCGTGGGAGAAGACGATGGCGAGGTCGGTGCGGTCCTCGCCGTCGATCTCGGCGTAGAGGCGGGTGCCGTCCTGCGCCTTGACCGAGACGGGACGTCCGCGCAGCGCGCCGAACGGCTCGCCCGCGTACGGGTCGGGGCGGAGCTGGAGCCGGCGCAGGGCGCGGCGCTGAGCGAGGACGCCCGCGCCGGCGGCGCCGGCGCCGAGCGCCGAGGCGGCGAGGATGTTGCGGCTGGTCTTGGCGGCACGACCCATGACCTTGACCCCTTTTGTCCTGGTTGGCTGGTAGCCGCATTGTTGTACACGGCGCCAGTACGAGCCAGGGGCGGGGTCCGTTACGCGTACTTCCACCAGAGGTTCACCGCGTAGTCCACCTCGACGCCGTCATGCTCGGCCAGGAACGTCGCGGCCAGCTCCGGCGGGAACTCGATGTCCATGACGGCCGCCAGGTCCGCGCGGGACGCGAAGCTCCAGCGGATCGTCAGCGGCTCGCGGGAGAAGCCCCGGCGCGTCCAGAAGCGCTCCACCGCCGCCGGGTCGTAGGACGGCAGCCAGCGGCGGAACCAGCCGCCGAACGTCGAGCGCGTCGCGTCGTTGTCGATCACGAAGATCGCGCCGCCGCGCCGGACGACCCGGTCCAGCTCGGCCAGGCCCGGCTCGCAGCCGGGGCCGAAGAAGTACGCCCAGCGGGCGTGCGCGACGTCGATCGACGCGTCCGGCAGCGGCAGCGCCTGCGCCGCGCCGACGCGGACCGCCACGTTCGGCAGGTCCGCGACACGCCGCCGTGCCGCCGCCGCCAGACCCGCGTGCGGCTCCACGCCGACGACCCGCGCCGCGTCCCGGGCGAAGAACGGCAGGTGGAAGCCGGTACCGCAGCCGACGTCCAGCACGGTGCCGCCCGCCCACGGCCGCAGCGCCCGCATCGCCGCCTCCAGCGCCCTTTCCGGGTCCACGGCGCGGTTCTCGATCTCGTAGACCTGCGGGGAGTTCCAGATGTTGGGGCTCGGGACGGCCCCGGGAGCGATGTCGGCCACGGCCATCGAGGGTAGCCGCGGCGACGGTCCGGAATGCGAGATCACGGGAGTGCGAGGGTTCCTTCGGCCCCGCGGGAGCATAGGCTTCAATACCCCAGCGATCCTTCTGAGCGACTCATCTGGCGAGGGAGCCTTGACCCCGCAGCACAACGGCGCGGCATCGCCGGTCCTCCGCGTGCCGGACGCGCCGATCACGCTCTCCACGGCGTCGGTGTACCCGGAGAAGGTGCCGAGCGCCTTCGAGACCGCGGCGCTGCTCGGCTACGACGGCATCGAGGTCATGGTGTCCACCGACGCCTCCTCGCAGGACCTCGCCGTGCTGCGGCGCCTGTCCGACTACCACCAGATGCCGATCAAGTCGATCCACGCGCCGTGCCTGCTGCTGACGCAGCGGGTCTGGGGGCGCGACCCGTGGGGCAAGCTGATCCGGTCCAAGGAGGTCGCGGAGGAGCTGGGCGCCGAGGTCGTCGTCGTCCACCCGCCGTTCCGCTGGCAGCGCGAGTACGCCCGCGAGTTCGTCGAGGGACTGGCCCGCATGCAGGACGAGACCGACGTCCAGTTCTGCGTCGAGAACATGTTCCCGCTGAAGGCGCGCGGCGCCGAGGCGGGCATGTACCTGCCCGACTGGAACCCCGTCGACCAGGACTACCCGCACGTCACGCTCGACCTGTCGCACACGGCCGTGTCCGGGTCGGACGCGCTCGCGATGGCCGACGACCTCGGCGACCGGCTGCGGCACATCCACCTCGCCGACGGCGTCGGCCTCACCAACAAGGACGAGCACCTGGTCCCCGGCCGGGGACGGCAGCCGTGCGGGCCGCTGCTGGAGCGGCTGGCCGAGGGCGCGTTCGCCGGGCACATCGTGCTGGAGGTCAACACGCGCCGCGCCGACACCCGCGAGGACCGCATCGAGGACCTGGCCGAGGCGCTGGCGTTCGCGCGGCTGCACCTGGCGGCGGCGGAGCGGACGTGGGAGGTCACCTCCGGCGGGGAGGTCACCCGGCGGTCCTCGCGGTGACCGGCGGGCGGGGCCGCCGGCCCGGCCCCACCGCGACCCGGGAGGCGATCATGGCGTCGGCCCGCGAGCTGTTCGCCGAGAAGGGCTACGACGGGACGTCGATGCGGGCCGTCGCGCGCGGTGCCGGGGTCGACCCGGCCCTGGTGCACCACTTCTTCGACGGCAAGGAGCGGCTGTTCACCGAGGCGATGCGGTTCCCCGTCAATCCGGGCGAGCTGATCCCGGTGATCATGAGCGCGCCGCGGGACCGGCTCGGTGAGTCGATGGCCCGCGTGTTCTTCGGCGTCTGGGAGGACCCGGACCGCCGCGCCCCCATCCTCGCGGTGCTCCGGACGGCGATGACGAGCGAGCACGGCGCGACGATGCTCCGCGAGTTCGTCACCTCGGCCCTCTTCGCGCGCGCGGCCGAACTGCACGACATCCCCCTGCTCCGCGTGAACGTGGCGGCGGGGCACCTCATCGGCGTCATGATCCTCCGCCACGTAGTGCGCGTGGAGCCGCTGGCCTCGGCGTCCGCCGACGACCTGATCGCCCTGGTGGCCCCCGCCCTCCAGGGCTACCTGGGCTGATCCCGAGAGCACTGTTGACCGGGCGCTGACCTCGGGTTCTGTGGCATGTCCTTGACCGGGGGTGCTTCGCGGTCTTTAATTCATCACATGATGAAATCTGAGGCGGCGGTGCGCGTCCGCGATCTGCGGGTGGTGCGCGGCAAGCGGGATGTGCTGCACGGGCTGACGTTCGAGATCGCGCGGGGGGAGGTGGTGGGGTTGCTCGGGCCGAGCGGGTGCGGGAAGACGACGCTGATGCGGGCGCTCGTGGGCGTGCAGGTCGTCGCGGGCGGCGAGGTGACGGTACTGGGGGAGCCCGCCGGGTCGGCGGGGCTGCGGCGGCGCGTCGGGTACGCGACGCAGGCGCCCGCCCTCTACGCCGACCTGTCGGTGGCGGAGAACCTGCGGTACTTCGCGTCCGTGCTCGGCGCGCCGCGCGGCGACGCGGCGCGCGTCATGGACGAGGTCGGGCTCGGGCGGCACCGCGACCAGGTGGCGGCGACGCTGTCGGGCGGGCAGCTCAACCGCGCGAACCTGGCCGTGGCGCTGCTCGGCGAGCCGCAGGTGCTCGTCCTGGACGAGCCCACCGTCGGGCTCGACCCGGTACTGCGCGAGGAACTGTGGGAGCTGTTCCGGGAACTGGCCGGGCGCGGCGTGACGCTGATCGTCTCCAGCCACGTGATGGACGAGGCCGGCCGCACCGACCGGCTGCTGCTCATGCGCGAGGGCGAGATCCTCGCCGACGGGACGCCCGGCGCGCTGCGCGCGAGCACCGGCGCCGCCGACCTGGAGGACGCGTTCCTCCGGCTGATCACGGGGGAGGCGGCGTGAACCCGTCGATCACCCTCGCGACGACGCGGCGCATCCTGGCGCAGCTCCGGCACGACCACCGGACGCTCGGGCTGCTCGTGGGCGTCCCGGCGCTGCTCATGGTGCTGCTGCGGTACGTGCTCGACCAGCCGGGCCTGTTCGACCGGGTGGGACCGCTGCTGCTCGGCGTCTTCCCGTTCGTGATCATGTTCGTCGTGACGAGCGTCGCGACGCTGCGCGAACGCACCGGCGGCACGCTGGAGCGGCTGATGACGATGCCGCTCGGCAAGCTCGACCTGCTGCTCGGCTACGCGCTGGCGTTCGGGCTCGTGGCGCTCGTCCAGGTCGGCGCGGTGCTGGCGATCTCGCTGACGTGGCTGGGCCTGGACCTGCGCGGCCCGGTCGCGGCGCTGGTCGTCGTGGCGGTGCTGGACGCGCTGCTCGGCATGGCCCTCGGCCTGCTGGCGAGCGCCTTCGCCCGCACCGAGTTCCAGGCGGTGCAGTTCATGCCCGCGTTCGTCCTGCCGCAGGTGCTGCTGTGCGGGCTGATCGTCCCGCGCGACCAGATGGCGGGCTGGCTGGAGGCGATCTCCCATGTCCTCCCGCTCTCCTACGCGATCAGCGCGATGCAGGAACTCACCCGCGAACCGGCCGTCACCGCGACCCTCACCCGCGACATCACGATCATCGCCGCCTGCACCCTCCTGTCCCTCCTCCTGGGCGCCGCCACCCTCCGCCGCCGCACCCCGTGACCCACCCTCACGACCCCGCCCGGCCGCGGGGGACGGGTCAGCTTGCCTTGGCCGTGTCGGCGGGTGGGGACGGGGTGAGGGGGGAGCCCACGATGGATTGGAGGGTGGCCACGTAGTCGGTGAAGGCCGTGCGGCCCTCGGGGGTGAGTTTGAGCCAGGTGCGGGGGCGCTTGCCGACGTGGCCCTTGCGGATGGCGACATAACCGGCCTTCTCCAGCGCGGAGGCGTGCTTGGACAGGACCGAGTCGCTGATGTCCAGGGTGTCGCGGACGAAGGCGAACTCGGCCTCGTCGGCCGCGGCCAGCAAAGACATGATCTGGAGCCGCGCCGGTGCGTGGATCATCGGGTCGAGGTTCATCGCGTCACCGGCTCCTCAAGGGCGGAGTGGGCGCGGCGCTCGGCCCAGCGCATCGTCGCGGCGGCGTAGACGGCGACGACGACGCCCGTCACGACGCGCGGCCAGATGTGCGAGCCGGTGAACTGGTAGACGACCGGCGGGACGACGCCGCAGACGACGAGCAGCGACAGCACCCACAGCCCCATCCGCGCCGTGGCGCGCGGCGTCCACGGGCGGGAGCGCCACTTCACCCGGGTGCGGGACCACAGCGCCCCGGCGAACACGGCGAGCCAGCCCGCCGCGACGAGCCACAGCGCCGCGCGGACGGCGCCGTGCACCTCGGTGGCGACCCCGGCGAGCGTGACGAGGCCGATCAGGCCGGGGGCGTACCAGCGCGGCAGCCGCTGACCGGCGTACCCGGCGCACTGGACCCGCTGGATCTCGGCGAGCGTCTCAGACGCGGTGGGCATGGTGTTCATGGCGACCTTCCTTTCCGCGAAGTACTTTCCACTCCAGAAAGTACAGCCCACTTTCCACATCGTCAAGTATTTTCCGGAGCGCAGCCCGGTGCGCGACCGCACAGCGGAGATCCACTCGTCGCAGATATGGCCAAAGGTGATAAAACCGCTGGCCTCGGTGGTAGTCTCGCGCGCCATGACGTCCCCAGACCTCCCCGCCGACGACGACGCGCGCGCCCCTGACCGGCCGGATCGTCCGGCCGGAGCCCCGCACCGCGCCCCGGGCGCGCACGCCGCGGAGCCCCGCGACGACGGCGGGTACGACGGCGGGTACGGCGACGGTCCGGGCGGCGGCCTGCTGCCGGACGGCGACGCGCCCGCCGGGCGCAGGCGCAAGAAGCGCTGGCCCCGCGTCCTCATCGCGTTCGGCGTCTTCGTCGCCCTGCTCCTGGCGGGCGTCGGCGGCCTGCTCTGGCAGCGCAGCTCGGCGTACGACGACAACATCGACCGGGTGCCGAGCGCCCTGCCCACCGGCCCGAACCGCCCCGGGCCGGGCGCAGTCGGCACCGAGAACTGGCTGCTCGTCGGCTCCGACACCCGCGCGAAGGCCGCGACGACGGGCGGCGGCGAGGCGGTGTGGAAGCCGGGCGCGCAGCGCTCGGACACGATCATGCTGCTGCACCTTCCGGCGGACCGGAAGAAGGCGTACGTCATCTCGTTCCCGCGCGACTCGTGGGTGCAGGTCCGGGACTACGGCCCCTCGAAGATCAACGCGGCGTTCTCCTACGGCGGCCCGCCGCTGCTCACCGAGACGGTCGAGTCCCTCACCGGCATCCGCGTCGACCACTTCGGCGCGATCGACTTCAACGGCTTCAAGTCGATGACCGACGCGCTCGGCGGCGTGGAGGTGACGATCAAGGAGGACGTCTACGACCCGGCCCGCAAGACGGCGTGGACGGCAGGGAAGCACAAGCTGAACGGCGAGGACGCGCTGAACTTCGTCCGGCAGCGCTACAACCTGCCCAACGGCGACTTCGACCGGATCAAGCGCCAGCAGGCGTTCCTGGGCGCGCTGGCGAAGAAGGCCGCCGACGGCGGGACCGTCAGCAACCCCCTGAAACTGAACCGGTTCCTGTCGGCGTTCACCAAGTCGATCAGCGTGGACAGCGGCGTCAAGACCGGCGACCTGCGCTCGCTGGCGTTCAGCCTGCGCGGCATCCGCTCGTCGGACGTCGTGTTCCTCACCGTGCCGAACAAGGGCAGCGCGAGCCGCGCCAAGCAGAGCGTCGTGCTCCTGGACCGGGCGAAGGCGGGCGCGCTGTTCGAGGCGGTGAAGACGTCGGAGGTCGCGGAGTACGTCGCGACGCACGGCGGCCAGAACCGCGTCGGCACGGTTTCGTGATCTCTCCGCGACGGCGGGCATAACCGGGGAAACGCACTTCCGGGGAGGTGGCCGTGCTCCGTTCGGCACTGCTGGCCGCGTCGCGCAGCGGGGGCGTGCGCGCGCTGATCGAGAAGGCGCCGCCGACGCGCGCCGTCGTCCGCCGCTTCGTCGCGGGCGAGACCACCGGGGACGCGCTGCGCGTCACCGGCGACCTTCTCGCCGGGGGACGGCTCGTCAGCCTCGACGTTCTCGGCGAGGACACCCACGACCGGGCGCGCGCGGACGCGACCGTCGAGCACTACGCGGCGCTGCTCGGCGCGCTGGCCGACGCCGGGTTCGGCGCGGACGCCGAGGTGTCGCTGAAGCTCACCGCCGTCGGGCAGGCGCTGGACGAGGACATGGCGCTGGCCAACGCGCGCCGCGTGTGCGCGGCGGCCAGGGAAGCGGGCACGACCGTCACGGTCGACATGGAGGACCACACCTTGGTCGCCTCCACGCTCCGCGTCGTGCACGCGCTGCGCGGCGAGTATCCGGACGTCGGCGCCGTGATCCAGTCGTCGCTGCGCCGCGCGGAGGAGTACTGCGCCGAGCTGGCCTACGAGGGGTCGCGGGTGCGGCTGTGCAAGGGCGCGTACGCGGCCCCGGCCGAGGTGGCGTTCACCGGCCGGGCGGAGGTAGACGCGTCGTACGTGCGCTGCCTGAAGGTGCTGATGGCGGGCCAGGGCTACCCGATGGTCGCCACGCACGACCCGCGCCTGGTGGACATCGCGAGCGCCCTCGCCGTCCTCGACGACCGCGCCGCCGACTCGTTCGAGTACCAGATGCTCTACGGCATCCGCCCGCAGGAGCAGCGCCGCCTGGCCGGGCAGGGCTTCCGGATGCGCGTCTACGTCGCCTACGGCACCGAGTGGTACGGCTACTTCATGCGCCGTCTCGCCGAGCGTCCCGCGAACCTGGCGTTCTTCGCCCGCGCGCTGGCGGGACGGTCGTAGCGCGCCGCTAGGGTGGGCGTGTGATCGCGATTCTGGGTGCCGGGAAGATGGGCGAGGCGCTGCTGTCCGGCGTGCTGCGGGCGGGCCGCCCGGCGAGCGCGCTGACGGCCACCGCGCGCCGCCCCGAGCGCGGGGTGCTGCTGCGCGAGCGGTACGGCATCGAGATCGTGTCCAACACCGAGGCCGCCAAGACGGCGGACACGCTCGTGCTGGCCGTCAAGCCGCAGGACATGGGCGCGCTGCTGGCGGAGATCTCCCCGCACGTCCCGGCGGGACGGCTGGTGATCTCGATGGCGGCAGGTATCACGGCGGCGTTCATCGAGGAGCGGCTGCCCGAGGGCGTGCCGGTGGTCCGCGTCATGTCGAACACGCCGGTCCTGGTGGACGAGGCGATGAGCGTCATCTCGGCGGGCGCGCACGCAGGCGAGGAGCACCTGCTGCTCGCCGAGGAGCTGCTGCGCCCGGTCGGCAAGGTGCTGCGCATCCCCGAGGCCCTCCAGGACGGCGCGACGGCGCTGTCGGGCAGCGGCCCGGCGTACTTCTACTACCTGGTCGAGGCCATGGTCGACGCGGGCATCCTGCTGGGGATGCCGCGCGCCGCCGCGCTGGAGATGGTCGTCCAGTCGGCGGTGGGCGCGGCGGTCATGCTGCGCGACTCGGGCGAGCACCCGGTGATGCTCCGCGAGGCCGTCACGTCCCCGGGCGGCACGACGATCTCCGCGATCCGCGAACTCGAACGGCACGGCGTCCGCGCCGCCGTCCTGGAGGCCATCGAGGCCGCCCGCGACCGGGGCCGCGCCCTCGCCGAGGGCTGACGTGTGGTGAGGGCCCCCGGTGCGGCCCGTGGGGGGTCGCCGGGTCGCGCCGGGGGCGCCTCGTCGAAGGGCCGTCAGGCGACGGCGGCGTCCGCGCGGGACGGTGCGGTGACGCGGGTGATGAAGCGGGCCGTCTCGCGCATCGCGGCGCTGGCCTCGGGCAGGACGCGGTTCAGGATCTGGAAGACGTGCATCTGACCGTTCCAGACCTGGAGGTCGCAGGTGCCGCCGCCCTTGCGCAGGGCGGCGGCCAGCGCCTCGGCCTCGGGGCGGAGGACCTCGGCGCCGCCCACCTGGATGAGCACGGGAGGGGTGTCGGCCCAGGGGGACGTGAGCAGGGCGATGCGCGGGTCGTCGAAGTCGCCGGACCCGACGACGAGCCGCCCGAACCGGCGGGCCGTCGCCGCGCTGATGTAGGGGTCGCGGGCGAGCCGCTGTTCGGCCAGCGACAGCTCGCAGGTGAGGTCGACCCAGGGGGAGAACAGCACGGTTCCGGCGGGGCGCGGCAGGCCGGTGCGCAGGATCTCGCCGGTGAGCGACGCGGCGAGGTGGCCGCCGGCCGAGTCGCCGGCGATGACGATGCCGTCGGCGGGCACGCCGCGCGCGAGCAGCCACCGGTAGGCGGCGACGGCGTCCTCCAGCGGCGCGGGGAACGGGTGCTCGGGCGCGAGCCGGTAGCGGGGCACGAGGACGGGCAGGCCGGTGTCGACGGCGAGCCGCGAGGTGATGGGCCGGTGCGTGCGCGGCGAGCAGACGACGTAGGCGCCGCCGTGCAGGTAGAGGACGGCGCCGCGCGGCCGCTCGCCGTCGCGGGGGACCACCCACTCGCCGTCGAGCGGGTGGCCGCCGGTCTCGACCTGCGGGTCGAGGACGGGGTGGATGCGGACGCGCGGGGTGGCGCGCAGCAGCAGGGCGGCGGCGTCGACGGTGGAGCGGGCGGCGGCGATGCCCCGGCCGTAGCAGGGGACGCGGTGGATGACGGGGTGCAGGCCGATGCGCAGGGCGCCGGAGATGGCGCGGCTGCGGCGGGTGGGCGTGCGGTCGTACGGTGCATCGTGGGGAGCGTCGTCCCGCGTGGCGGGGCGCGGGCGGGGAACGTCGGCACCGGGAACGGGCAGCGGGGTCACCTCGGCGGGCTGCGCGGTGCGGGTTCGCGTGTCCATCTGCACCCCCTCGCAGGGCTTGTGTCTGTTACATCCGTGTTACGGGATTGTTCCCCCGTTCGTCGTGTAGTTCACGTCACAACTTTGTGTCAGTCGGGCGTGTTTGAGGACGAACCGAATCCCCGGTGCGCTCGTCCGGCGACAACCTGTAGTGATCCACCTCACCCCGCCGGTCCGGAGGCCGGGACGCTACCGTGTGGGGCATGAGCAGCCCGTCAGCCCCGCCCTCGGCCGCGTCCCCGGAGAACTGCGGGCTGCGGGTGCTGTGGGACGAACGGCTGACCGCCTACGATTTCGGTCCCGGCCACCCCATGAACCCGGTCCGGGTCGAGCTGACGATGGCGCTCGCCCGCGACCTCGGCGTCCTGGACCGCCCCAACGTCGACGTCCGCGCCTTCGACGCCGCCGACGACGCGCTGCTGCGGCTCGTCCACGACGAGGACTACCTCGCCGCCGTCCGCCAGGCGGGCACGACCGGCCTCGCCCAGCCCCGGCACGGGCTCGGCACCGCCGACAACCCCGTCTTCCTCAACATGCACGACGCGTCCGCGCTGGTCGTCGGCGCGTCCGTCGCGGGCGCGCGGGCCGTCTGGGAGGGCGAGGCCGCGCACGCCGCGAACATCTCCGGCGGCCTGCACCACGCGATGCCGGGCACGGCGAGCGGCTTCTGCGTCTACAACGACGCCGCCGTGGCCATCCGGTGGCTGCTGGAGCAGGGCGCCGAACGCGTCGCCTACGTCGACGTGGACGTCCACCACGGCGACGGCGTGCAGGCGGTCTTCTACGACGACCCGCGCGTCCTCACCGTCAGCCTGCACGAGACGCCCCGCACGCTGTTCCCCGGCACCGGGTTCCCCAACGAGACGGGCGGGAAGGGCGCCGAGGGCACGGCCGTCAACGTCGCACTGCCGCCCGGCACCGGCGACGCCGCCTGGCTGCGCGCGTTCGACGCGGTCGTCCCGCAGGTGCTGCGCGCGTTCCGGCCGCAGGTGCTCGTCACCCAGCACGGCGCCGACGTGCACGCACTCGACCCGCTGGCCCACCTCACCCTCTCGGTGGACGGCCAGCGCGCCGCGTACGCGGCGCTGCACCGGCTCGCCCACGAGGTCGCGGGCGGCCGCTGGCTCGTCACCGGCGGCGGCGGGTACGAGCTGGTGCAGGTCGTGCCGCGCGCGTGGACGCACCTGCTCGCCGAGGCGGCGGGCGCCCCGATCGACCCGGAGGCCGCCACCCCCGACGAGTGGCGCGCGTTCGTCCGGGGCCGCACCGACGAGATCGCGCCGCGCCGGATGACGGACGGCACCGCGCGGGTGGACGTCCGCACCTGGGAATCCGGCTACGATCCGGCCAACCCGGTCGACCAGGCGGTGCTGGCCACGCGCCGCGCCGTGTTCCCCGAACTCGGCCTCGACCCCCTGGACGTGTGATGGCACCCGACCGCGCCGAGCTGCGCGCGCACCTGATCCGAACGATGATCGCCGGAGACGTCGCGACGCCCCGGCAGAACAACCTGCTGCACATGCGCCGCATGGCGGGCGGCGACCCGTACTACCAGTTCGGCCTCACCTTCGACCGGGAGTGGACCGAGCGCGACGTCCTCAAGGTCATGATCGACCTGTGCGGCGTGGACGCGAACCCGTCGCACCTGTACGGCGACGACACGATCGACCCCGACCTCACGGTCGGCGCGCTGGAGCGCATGGGCGACCGGATCGGTCTGGCGGCGCGCGAGCGGCAGACGGTGGTGCTGGCGACGGGCCATCCGCAGCCGCTCATCGACCTGTACGACGAGCTGGCGCGGGCGCTCACGGCTGCGGGCTGCCGGGTGCTGCGCCCGGCGGAGGGCTGGACGTACCAGATCCAGGAGTGGAACGGGCGCCGGGTGAACCGGCACATCGCCTACACGCCGGCGGGCGTCGCCTACCTGGTCGACGATCATCGTCGCGGGCACCACACGCACGACCCGCACCCGATGAACGCGATGCTCGACGAACTCCGCGCCGCCGCTGCCGAACCGGGTTCGGTGGACGCGGAAGCGCCGCTCTGGCCGGATCTGGCCATCGCCGACCACGGCTGGGCCGGGGCGGCGGGGGAGGCGGGCATCGACACCGTCGGGTTCGCGGACTGTAACGATCCGGCGCTGTTCGTCGGCGAGGCCGAGGGCAAGGTGCAGGTGGTCGTGCCGCTCGACGACGGGGTCTCCCCGCAGCACTATGAGCCGCTCACGGCGTTCCTCCTGGCGCGGGCGGGGCTCGGCTGAGCCGCCCGGCCGGTCGCGCTCGCGGTCACGCCGTGTGACGCGTGGGTCGTCGCGGGGCCCCTGTGCCGCCGGAGTGCGGACGTCGACCTCTGAGTCGCTGGTCAAGGGGGTTTCGGACGCAACGGAAGAGACGTGCGCCGGATTCGTCCTACTCGGGGGTGGAACCGTGGCGGGTGCGGGCCGCAAGGGCAATGTGTCCCTTTCGCCAGGTCCGGAGACGTAAATGGGTGGAACCCCCCTCTTGCGACTGTCGGTACTCGATTTACGCTGAGGGAGTACACGTGCGTGATCAAAGTCACCCCAAGAGCCGGTGCTCGGCACGTGTGGGAGAGGGCGTCCGATGAGCTCATCCGATCGGCCTCTGAGCGAGGTCAGGTTCCTGACCGTGGCCGAAGTGGCCTCGGTGATGCGGGTGTCCAAGATGACCGTCTACCGTCTCGTCCACTCCGGGGAGCTGCCCGCGATCCGGGTGGGCCGCTCGTTCCGGGTCCCCGAACAGGCCGTGCACGACTACCTCCGGGACGCCTACATCGAAGCCGGGTAAGCGCGAAAGCGCCCACGGGATACGCGGTCCCATTCGGCGGCCGACCTCGGCCCGCGCGCGAGTGCGTTGACTGGCCGGTGGGGTGACGCCGAAGGCGAGCCCCTCCGGCCAGATCGCGAAGCGATGCCGCACTCGCAAAGGCACGGTCAGGGAGTGAGCCGCTAGGCGAGCCCCTGGGCCGGGACTTCAATGACACACGCGTGGTGGGAGGCGGGTAGGCTGGGCGGTCGGACCGTGGGCGCGCTGAGGATTCTGCCTCGCTGCGGCCTGTCCCCTGTCAGCAGTTCAGCCGATTTGCCGAGGCGAGGTCTCGTGGGCTCTGTCATCAAGAAGCGTCGTAAGCGGATGGCCAAGAAGAAGCACCGCAAGCTGCTCAAGAAGACGCGCATCCAGCGGCGCAACAAGAAGTAGAACGGCTCGGCCCCGCGCCCCGCGCGGGGAACGATCCGCCACGAAGTACCCGTAGTCCGGCCACGTCAGCCGTGAGGGGTGGGGCGCATGTCAGATATGCCCTCCTCCGCGGCCCGTGTCGTCCTCGTGACGGGCGTCGCCCGTTTCCTGGGGGCACGGGTCGCGCACGCCCTGCAAGCCGATCCGGGCATCGAGCGCGTGATCGGCGTGGACACCGTCCCGCCGGTCGAGCCGCTCGGCCGGACCGAGTTCGTCAGGGTGGACGTCCGCACGCCCGGGATCGCGAAGGTCATCGCGTCCGGCAGGGTCGACACGGTCGTGCACTCCGGCCTGGTCCCGGGTACGCCGGGCACGGCCGCGCGGGCCAAAGAGCTGAACGTCATCGGAACGATGCAACTCCTCGCGGCCTGCCAGCGCGCCCCGAGCATGCGGCGGCTCGTCCTGCGCTCCACGGCGGCCGTCTACGGCTCGTCGGCCAAGGGCCCGGCGGTCTTCACCGAACGCGACCAGCCGCCCGAGCCGCCCGCGAGCGGATCCGCCAGGGACGCCGTGGAGGTCGAGGGCTACGTCCGGGGCCTGACCCGCCGCCGGTCCGACCTCAGCGTCTCGGTGCTGCGCTTCGCGAACCTGCTCGGCCCCCGCGTCGACTCCCCGATCACGCGCTACCTGTCGCTGCCCGTCGTGCCGACCGTGCTCGGGTTCGACCCGCGCCTCCAGTTCGTCCACGAGGACGACGGCGTCGAGGTGCTGCGCCGGATGACCGTCGAGGACCATCCCGGCACGTTCAACGTCGCCGGCGACGGCGTCCTGCTGCTGTCGCAGCTCCTGCGCCGCGCGCAGCGCCCGACGATCCCGCTCACGGCCGCGTCGCTGTCGGTCCTCGGTGACACCGGGCGCCGCCTGGCGGGCCTCACCGGCTTCTCGCCCGAACTGCTGCGCTGGCTCACCTACGGCCGCGTCGTCGACACCGCCGCGCTCGCCGCCGAGCTGTCGTGGCACCCCAAGTACTCCACCGAGGCCGCGTTCGCCGACTTCGTCGCTGAGCGCCGCCCCGCCGCGACCGCCCCGCTGGCCCTGTTCGACCGGCTGGTGAGGAGACACCCGTGACCGCGCAGCACTCCCGGAACGACGACGGCATCGCGCCGGTCATCCCGCTCGACGCCGTCCGCCATGACGACCCGCCGCCCCGGTCCCGGCTGGAGCGCGGCGTCGCGTCCGGGCTGGCGTTCCTGCGCCGCCGCCTGGCCGGTGAGTACGAGGTGGACGAGTTCGGCTTCGACCCCGAGCTGAACGAGACCGTCCTGCTGCCGATCGCCCGCGCCCTGTACGAGCACTGGTTCCGCGTCGAGGTGCGCGGCACGGAGAACATCCCCGACGGCGGCGCGCTCGTCGTCGCGAACCACTCGGGCACGATCCCGCTCGACGCGCTGATGCTGACGGTCGCCGTGCACGACGCCACCGGCCGCGACCTGCGGCTGCTCGGCGCCGATCTCGTCTACGAGATGCCGGTGCTCGGCCACCTGTCCCGCAAGGCCGGGCACACGCTGGCCTGCCGCGCCGACGCGACCCGCCTGCTCGACGGCGGGAACCTGGTCGGCGTGTTCCCCGAGGGGTTCAAGGGCGTCGGCAAGCCGTTCGCCGAGCGCTACCGGCTGCAACGGTTCGGCCGGGGCGGCTTCGTGGAGACGGCGCTGCGCACCGGCGCGCCGCTGGTCCCGGTCGCGATCGTCGGCGCCGAGGAGATCTACCCCAAGATCGCCGAACTGCCGCTGCTGGCCCGGCTGCTCGGCGTGCCCTACTTCCCGGTCACGCCGACGTTCCCGTGGTTCGGCCCGGCGGGTCTGCTGCCGCTGCCGTCCCGGTGGCTCATCCAGGTGGGCGAGCCGATCCCGCTGGACGACTACGGCCCGGGCGACGCCGACGACGCGATGACGGTCTTCAACCTGACCGACCAGGTCCGCGAGACCGTCCAGCAGATGGTCTACGACACGCGTCTGCTGCGCGGTCCCGCGTTCCTGTAGGGGCCGCTAGGCGCGCTGGTGGTGGCGGCGGATCGCGATGCCGGCGGCGACGCCGCCCGCGAGGGCCCCGGCACCGGCGGCCGCGGGCAGCGCCACCATCGTGACCTTGCGGCCGGTGCGGAAGTCGTGGATGGGCCAGCCGTGCTCGCGGGCGTGCTCGCGCAGCGCGGCGTCGGGGTTGACGGCGTGCGGGTGCCCGACGGCGGTGAGCATCGGCAGGTCGTTGATGGAGTCGCTGTAGGCCGAGCAGCGGGCGAGGTCGAGACCTTCGCGCTGCGCCAGCGCGCGGACGGCCTCCACCTTGGCGGGGCCGTGCAGCAGGTTGCCGACGAGACGCCCGGTGTAGAGGCCGTCGGAGGTCTCGGCGACGGTGCCGAGCGCGCCGGTGAGCCCGAGCCGCCGCGCGATCGTGCGGGCGACCTCGACGGGCGTCGCGGTGACGAGCCACACCTGCTGCCCGGCGTCGAGGTGGTTGAGGGCGAGCGTGCGGGTGCCGGACCAGATGCGGTCGGCCATGACCTCGTCGTAGATCTCCTCGCTGAGCCGGACGAGATCGTCGACCCGCTGCCCGGCGACGAACGACAGCGCCGCCTCCTTGGCCGACCCGATGTGCTCGGCGTTCTCGGTGCCGCGCAGCCGGAACGCGGCCTGCCCCCAGGCGAACATCATGAGGTCGCGCATGGTGAACAGTTTGCGGGCGGCCAGGCCGCGCGCGAAGTAGTAGATCGACGCGCCGCGCATCATCGTGTTGTCGACGTCGAAGAACGCCGCCGCGTGCGGATCGGGCTCGGGCAGCGGCTCGGGTTCGGCCGCCGCCGCGGCGGCCGCCGCACCTGCCGTGACCGGGTCGTCCGCCTTGCCGCGATGCCAGAGAAACCGCATGCGGCCGAGCCTAGCCCCTGCTTCCAATGTGACCTCAGTTCCGCGCGGGAGCGTCGCCTGCCCCGGTGCCGCGCCGCGCGCGATCCAGCCTAGCCGGACGTGATCGTCGGGCCGTGTACGCGAGGTGAAGGGGAACGGTCGTCACCTCCGCCGGAGGTCGTCGGGCAGGAGGCGGGCCAGCGAGCGGACGGCCCGGTACTGGAGCGCCTTGATCGCGCCCGCCCGCTTGCCCATGACGTCGGCCGTCTCGGCGACCGACAGACCGTGCAGGAACCGCAGCCGGACGCACTGCTGCTGCTGGGGGCCGAGCAGCCGGACGGCGGCCAGCACGGCGGCGTCGGTCATCGCGCCGAGCACGACGCCCTCGGGGCCCTCCTGCCGACGGGCGGGTTCCACCAGTTCGGCGGTGGTGACCTCCAGCCGGTGCCGGCCGGACTTGAAGTGGTCGGCGACGAGGTTGCGGGCGATCGTGACGAGCCAGGCGCCGAAGTCCTTGCCCTGCCAGGTGAAGTCGCGGATGCGGCGCAGCGCACGCAGGAACGTCTCGCTGGTGAGGTCCTCGGCGAGCGGGTGGGAGCCGACGCGCTGATGGACGTACCGGTAGACGAGCCCCCGGTAGCGGCGGTAGAGGGCGCCGAACGCCTCGGCGTCGCCGTCGCGGGCGCGCAGGACGAGCGCCTTCAGCGGGTCATGGGCCGGGCTCGGCGCGTCGAGGGCCGGGCTGCTCATGCAGTCCTCCTCGGGGCCGGTGCCTCCGTCGCGGACCGCCACTGTAGATACCGGACGGCATTCGGGCAATGCCGTGTGCGCGCGAGCGCGAGGGACGGGCGGTTACCTCTCCGGCCCGGACATCGGGCACCATGGGGCCACGATGCTCACCGCCCTTCTCGCGCTGCCGGCGACCGCGGGTGCCCTCACGGCCACCGGGTTGCTGGTCCGGCGCGCCGCCAGAGACCGGCTGCTGTACCTGATCGCCTGGTCGGTCACCCTGGTCGGCATCTCGCTCGCGCTCATCGCGATGACCCTCGGCCTGCTGCTCGACTTCAACGGCATGCTGTTCCGCGTGCTGGAGATCGGCGCCGCGCTGCTCGCGCCGATCTGGCTGGCGCTCGGCATGGTCGAGCTGGTCGCGCGGTTCGTCCAGATCCGGTTCGGCGCGTGGCTGTTCGCGTGCTCGTACACGCTCGTCGCGGTCGTGATCGCCCTGATCGACCCGATCGTCGGCAAGTTCGGCGACGGGCTGCCCAAGCCGGGCGACGTGTACGGCATCCTGCCGCTGCTGCTCATCGACGGCGCGCACGTCGTGGCCGTCCTGGCGCTGGTGGCGTGCGCGGTGTTCACCGCGCTGCTGGCGTCGCGCCGCGACGAGGAGGCGGCCGAGCTGCTGATCCCGGTGGCGCTGGTGGCGCTGGCGGGCGTGCTCGTCGTGGCGGGCACGCGCGGCCTGCTGCCGGGGGCGCTGGCGGTGATCGCGCTCGGCGGCGCGGCGGGCCTGGTCTGGTACGGGGCGATGCGCACGATCCCCGTCTACGAGGACGACGAGTACGACCAGGACTACGACGCGAGCGGCTACGACGAGCCCGAGTACGCCCCGGCGCCGCAGGCGCCCGAGCCGCGTCCGGCGCCCGCCCCGGTCGACCGGCACGGCGAGCTGCGCTTCCCCGAGCCGCAGCACGAGGCGCCGCGCTTCGCCGACGAGGCCCCGCCGACGAGCGTGGACGGCCCGCTGCTGGCGCCCGTCCCGGGCCCGCCGGGCGCGCCCGACCTGTCGGCGGCGCACGGCCAGATCACCGTGTACACCCTGCTGGACGGCCGCGAGGACGCCTTCGACCGCCTCGCCGACGACCTGGTGCGCGGCGCCCGCTCGGAGCCGGACGCGTTGATCCTGGCCTGCCACACGGTGGTGAACGCGCCGACGCAGCGCATCCTGTACCGGCTGTTCCGCGACGAGGCGTCGTTCACGGCGCACCAGCGCCAGCCGCACCTGCTGCGCTTCCTGGCCGACTCGCGCAGCCACGTGCTCGCCACGAACGTCATCGACCTGCGGCTCGGCGCGGCGAAGATCCCGCCGCTGCCGTCGGCCCGGCCGGGGTATCCCGTCCCGTGAGCGACGTGGTGGTCACGCTGCTCGGCAAGCCGGGCTGCCATCTCTGCGACGACGCCCGCGCGGTCATCGCGCGCGTCGCGGACGATCTCGGCGTGCCGTGGGAGGAACGCGACATCACGCTGTCGGCGGAGGACACGGCGGAGTACTGGGAGCAGATCCCGGTGACGCTGCTGAACGGTGTCCGGCACGACTTCTGGCGGGTGGACGAGACGCGCCTGCGCGCCGCGATCGGGCGGTTGCGCGACGGCGCGTGAGACGGCGGTGTTTCATCTGTCACACCGCCGAACAGCGCCGATCGGGCGCCGGACGCCCGGAAAGCCGGGCTGACCGGCCCTGCCGGACGCCCGCCGGGCCGAACGCGGTTCGCTCTACGCCGGGGCCGACTTTGTGCGCGTATTCACAAGGGTTAACCTGGGGGCAGCCCTGCACGGCCGGACGGCCGCGTCCCCGGGCCCGGAGCCCGGACGGGCCCCAGCGTCGAGCCCCCGAAGAGCAGGCCCGTGACACCACGCCAGAACCGCAACCGCGATCGCGCCGAACGCGGCATCCCCGACGCCACCGTGGCGCGGCTGCCGGTGTACCTGCGGGCCCTGCACGGCCTCCAGGAGCGCGGCACCGTGACGGTCTCGTCGGAGGAACTGGCCGCGGCGGCCGGCGTCAACTCCGCCAAGCTCCGCAAGGACCTGTCGCACCTCGGCTCGTACGGCACGCGCGGTGTCGGCTACGAGGTCGAGTACCTCGTCTACCAGATCAGCCGTGAACTGGGCCTGACCCAGGACTGGGTCGTGGCCATCATCGGGGTCGGTAACCTGGGCCGGGCGCTGGCCGGTTACGGCGGCTTCGCCTCGCGCGGATTCCGCGTCGCGGGGCTGCTCGACGCCGACGAGGGGATCGTCGGTCAGGAGATCTCCGGGATGGTCGTCGAGCACATCGACCGGCTGGAGGAGGTCATCGCCGAGCGCGGCGTGTCCATCGCCGTGCTGGCGACGCCGGCCGCCGCCGCGCAGACGGTGTGCGACCGCGTGGTGGCGTCGGGGGTCACCAGCGTGCTGAACTTCGCCCCGGTGGTCCTGTCGGTGCCCGACGAGGTCGACGTCCGCAAGGTCGACATGTCGATCGAACTCCAGATCCTCGCGTTCCACGAGCAGCGCAAGGCCGGAGGCCCGCTCGGAGAGGACCCGCCGGGCGCGGCGCAGTACGTTGAGACGGTGGAAGCGTGATGGGCGAGTCGGCGCCCCGGCGGCGTCCGGGTCGCGGGAATGCGGAAGGTACGCGATGAGTGTGCTGGTTGTGGGGCTGAGCCACCGGTCCGCGCCCGTGTCGGTGCTGGAGCGGGCGGCCGTGGCCGGGGACGACCTGGTCAAGCTGTTGCACGCCGTGCACGACTCGGCGCACGTCGCCGAGGCCGTCATCGTCTCCACCTGCAACCGCGTCGAGGTCTACGCGGTCGTGGACAAGTTCCACGGCGGCGTCTCGGCGATCTCCGAGCTGCTGGCGCTGCACTCGGCCGTCCCGCTGGACGACCTGTCGCACCACCTGTACGTCCACTACGAGGAGCGTGCCATTCAGCACGCGTTCGCGGTGGCGTGCGGGCTGGAGTCGATGGTCGTGGGCGAGGGCCAGATCCTCGGGCAGCTCCGCGCCGCGTTCCGGCTCGCGCAGCAGGAGGGCACGATCGGCAGCGAGCTGCACGAGGTCGTGCAGCGGGCGCTGCGCGTCGGCAAGCGCGCCCACCATGAGACCGGCATCGACCAGGCGGGCGCGTCGCTGGTGAGCGTCGGCCTCAAGGTCGCGGAGGCGCACCTCGGGCCGCTGACGGGCGTGCGCGCGCTCGTCGTGGGCGCGGGCGCGATGAGCGGCCTCGCGGTCGCGACGCTGGGCCGCGCGGGCGCGGGCGAGATCGTCGTGGCGAACCGCACCTGGGAGAAGGCGGTGCGGCTGGCCGCCTCGGTGGACGTCCCGGCCGGGGCCATCGCCCTGGACGACCTGGACGCCGCTCTCGCCGACGCCGACCTCGTCGTGTCCTGCACGGGCGCGACCGGGCTCGTCCTGACCACCGAGCAGCTCGCCGCGCACGGGTTCGGCCGGGGCCGCCGCCGGTTCCTGCTCGACCTGGCGCTGCCGCACGACATCGAGCCCTCCGCCGGTGAGCTGGCGGGCGTCCGGCTGGCCGGGCTGGAGCAGCTCCGCACCGCGCAGGAGGCGGCGCGCGCGGTCGGCCCCGAGGCGGTGGAGGCCGTGCGCCGGATCGTCGCCGACGAGGTCGCGGCGTTCCTGTCGGCGGCGCGGGCCGCCGCCGTCGCGCCGACGGTGGTGGCGCTGCGCAGCAAGGCCGCCGCCGTGGTGCAGAGCGAGCTGGCGCGGCTGACGGGCCGGCTGCCCGACCTCGACGCGCGGGCCCGCGCGGAGATCGAGCAGACCGTCCGCCGGGTCACCGACAAGCTGCTGCACGCGCCCACCGTCCGGGTGAAGGAACTGGCCGCCGCGCCGGGGGGCGACACCTACGCCGCCGCGCTGCGCGAGCTGTTCGACCTGGACCCCAAGGCGCCGCTGGCGGTGTCGCGGGCGGATCTGCCGGCCGAGGAGCCGTCCGCCGGTGACCGCCCGTGGCGCCGCACCGACGACGAAGGAAACCGATCATGAGCACGCCACTGCGCCTGGGGACACGGAAGAGCCTCATGGCGATGACGCAGTCCGGGCTCGTCGCCGACGCATTGACGCAGCGTACGGGGTATGCGGTCGAGCTGGTCGGGGTAACGACGCAGGGTGACGTATCCAAGGCACTGCTCGCCCAGATGGGCGGTACGGGGGTTTTTGTCAGCGCGCTGCGTGACAAGCTGCTGGACGGTGAGGTGGATTTCGCCGTGCACTCGCTGAAGGACCTGCCGACCTACCCCGCCGAGGGCATCGCGCTCGCCGCGATCCCGGCCCGCGACGACCACCGCGACGCGCTGTGCGGTCCGGCCAAGCTGGCCGACCTGCCGCGCGGCGCCCGCGTCGGCACCGGCTCGCCGCGCCGGGTGGCGCAGCTCCGCGCGCTCCGCCCCGACCTGGAGATCATCCCGATCCGCGGCAACGCCGACACCCGGCTGCGCAAGATCGCGGACGGCGAGCTGGACGCGGTCGTGCTGGCCCACGCCGGGCTCCGGCGGATCGGGCGGCTGGCCGAGGTCGCCGAGGTCTTCGACCCCGACCAGATGCTCCCGGCCCCCGGGCAGGGCGCGCTCGCGCTGGAGTGCCGCGCCGACCGGCCCGAGCTGGTGGAGCTGCTGGCGTCGCTGGACGACCGCGCGACCCGCGCGGCGGTCACGGCGGAACGAACCGTGCTCTCCGTGCTCGAAGCGGGATGTTCGGCACCCGTGGGAACATACGCTGCCGAAGAAGAACAGAAGCTTCATCTCACGGCCAACGTCGTCGCTGCCGACGGGGCCCGCCAGGTGCGGCTGTCCGCAAGCGGCCACCCGGATCGGGCCGAGGAGCTGGGACGCGACCTCGCGCACCGGCTGCTCGACCAGGGGGCCGACCAGTTGATGGGGGAGCTGCACGATGAGCCCCGCTAGCCAGAGCCACGACACCGCCGCCGACACCCGCCCCGACACCGAGGGCCGCGTCGCGCTCGTCGGCATGGGGCCGGGCGACCCCGGCCTGCTGACGCTGCGCGCCGCCGCCGAGCTGGCCCGCGCCGACGTCGTCGTCGCCGATCCCAGCGCCGTTCACCCCGAGATCCTCGCCCACTGCCGACCCGGCGTCGAGATCCTCGACACCGCCTCCGGCGACCCCGCCCGGCTCGCCGCCAAGGCGGCCAAGGCCGGACGCCGCGTCGTCCGGCTCTACCGGGGCGACCCGGGCCTGGCCTGCGGCCTCGCCGACGAGGGCGGCGCCCTCGCCAAGGCCGGGGTGCCGTTCGAGATCGTGCCCGGCGTCTCGTCGGTCACCGGCGTCCCCGGCTACGCGGGCATCCCGCTCACCGACGCCAAGCACCGCGAGGTCCGCGTCATCGACGCGTCCGAGGGCGGCGTCGACTGGGAGCGGTTCGCCGCGCCCGGCACCACGCTGGTCATCCTCGGCGCCGAGGGCACGGTCGCGGAGGTCGCCAAGGGCCTCATCGCGGTCGGCCGCCCCGACTCCACGCCCGCCGCGATGACGAGCCTCGGCACCACCACCGAGCAGGAGACCGTCGTCTCCACGCTGCACCGGCTCGCCGCCGACACCAAGGGCATGGAGTCCCCGGCGATGATCATCGTCGGGGACGTGGTGAACTGGCGCGACAAGCTGTCCTGGTTCGAGACCAAGCCGCTGTTCGGCTGGCGCGTGCTCGTCCCGCGCACCAGGGAGCAGGCCGCCTCGCTGTCGGAACAGCTCCGCGACTACGGCGCCGTGCCCGACGAGGTCCCGACGATCTCCGTCGAGCCGCCGCGCACCCCGCAGCAGATGGAGCGGGCCGTCAAGGGCCTGGTCACCGGCCGGTACGAGTGGGTGGTGTTCACCTCCACCAACGCCGTCCGGGCCATCCGGGAGAAGTTCGTCGACTACGGCCTGGACGCCCGCGCCTTCGCGGGCCTCAAGGTCGCCGCCGTCGGCGAGCAGACCGCCGCCGCGCTCGTCGAGTTCGGCGTCCAGCCCGACCTGACGCCGTCGGGCGAGCAGTCCAGCGAGGGGCTGGCCGCCGTCTGGCCGCCCTACGACGAAGACCTCGACCCCATCAACCGGGTGCTGCTGCCGCGCGCCGACATCGCCACCGACACGCTCATCGCCCGCCTCACCGACCTCGGCTGGGAGTGCGAGGACGTCACCGCGTACCGGACGGTCCGCGCGTCCCCGCCGCCCGCGCCGATCCGCGAGGCGATCAAGGGCGGCGGGTTCGACGCGGTGCTGTTCACCTCGTCGTCCACGGTGAAGAACCTCATCGGCATCGCGGGCAAGCCGCACAATGTGACGGTCATCGCGGTCATCGGGCCGCAGACCGCCCGCACCGCCGAGGAGTATGGACTGCGGGTCGACGTGATGGCCGACCGCCCGTCCGTCTCGGCGCTCGCCGAGGCGCTCGCCGAGTACGGTGCGAAGCGCAGGGCCGCCCAGGTCGAGGCCGGCGACCCGCTGCGCAAGCCCAGCCAGATGCGCCGGGGTGCCCGCCGCCGCAAGTGACGTCCAAGGAGTAGTGCCATGTCCGCTCGGTTCCCCGTCGCCCGGCCGCGCCGCCTGCGCCGCACGTCCGCGCTGCGCCGGCTCGCCGCCGAGACCCGGCTCGCCCCGGCCGACCTGGTGCTCCCGATGTTCGTCAAGGAGGGTCTGGCCGAGCCGCACCCGATCCCGTCGATGCCGGGGGTGTTCCAGCACACCCGCGACAGCCTGCGCAAGGCGGCCCACGAGGCGGCCGAGGCGGGCGTGGGCGGGGTCATCCTGTTCGGCGTGCCCGCCGTGAAGGATGCCGTCGGCTCGGCCGGTGACGACCCCGACGGCGTCGTGCAGACGGCCGTCCGCGACCTCAAGGCCGACCTCGGTGACACGCTCGTCGTCATGACCGACCTGTGCCTGGACGAGTTCACCGACCACGGGCACTGCGGCATCGTCACCGAGTCCGGGCACATCGACAACGACGCGACGCTGGAGCGGTACGCGGCGGTGGCCGCCGCGCAGGCCGCCGCGGGCTCCGACGTCGTCGCGCCGAGCGGCATGATGGACGGCCAGGTCGCCGCGATCCGCGCGGCGCTCGACGCCGCCGGGCACCCCGAACTGCCGATCCTGGCGTACTCGGCCAAGTACGCGTCGGCGTTCTACGGCCCGTTCCGCGACGCCGCCGAGTGCGCGCCCGTCTTCGGTGACCGCTCCACCCACCAGCAGGACCCGGCCAACGCCGACGAGTCGCTGCGCGAAGTCCTCCTCGACCTGGAGGAGGGCGCCGACATGGTCATGGTGAAGCCCGCCGGGGCCTACCTCGACGTCGTCCGCCGCGTCCGCGACACCGTGGACGTCCCCGTCGCCGCCTACCAGGTCAGCGGCGAGTACGCGATGATCGAGGCCGCCGCCGAGCGCGGCTGGCTCGACCGCGAACGCGCGATCGACGAGTCGCTGCTGTCGATCCGCCGCGCGGGCGCCGACATCGTCCTGACGTACTGGGCCGTCGAGGCCGCCAGACGGCTCGGAGAGTTGCGCACCGGCCGGTAGGTTTCCGCCGGTGATCACTTCGGCGTAGTCAGTTGGGACCGTTTTCATGCGGTCGCCCGGCACACCGGCGGCCGGACCGTCATCATTCGGGGAAACGTCGCACGGGTGAACTCTGGGGGGCGGAAGATGCCGGTGGTCTCGGGCAGGAAACGGCAGCGCGCGCGGGTCGAGGCGCCGCCGCCGATGGTGGAGGCCGCGCGCGGCTACGGGGAGATCGGCTGGCCGTGCGTCCCGGGCGCCACGCCGGGCGTCGACCGGTTCTGCTCATGCGACCGCATCGGCTGTCCCGACCCGGGCGCGCACCCGGTGTCGAAGGCGTGGGCGCATCTGGCGAGCGTGGACGGCGACGTCCTGACCCGGCTGTGGGCCGCCGCGCCCGACGCGAACGTCATGCTCCCCACCGGACGCGTCTTCGACGTGTTCGACGTCCCGGCCGCCGCCGGAGCCCTGGCCCTCGCCCGCATCGCGGCCGAGGGCCTTCCCGTCGGGCCGGTCGCCGCGATCGGCACCGACCGGCACCTGTTCTTCGTCGCGACGCGCGGCGCCCCGGTGGACGAGGACGAGTGGTGGACGTGCCAGCTCGACACGTCCCCCGCGACCGTCGCGGACACGCCGGGGATGCGCTGGCACTGCCGCGACTCCTACGTCCCGGCGCCGCCGTCGATGCTGCCGTTCGGCCGCGCCGTCACGTGGATTCACCCGCCCGGCGACGCGCCGCTGCCCGACCCGCTGCGCCTGCTCACCGTCCTGTCGGAGAGCTGCGAGCCGTAGCCGGCGCTCAGCGCGGGGCGCCGATGGAGACCTTGGCGCCCCACCGGCTGTAGGTCGAGGTGTAGGTCTGGTTGCGCTCGGGTCCGGCCGCGCGGAAGGTGACGCGGGTCGGCCGGGACTGCTTGTCCAGGTGGACGGTGTAGGTGACCTCGGTGGCGCCGGTGCGCTTGGCGAGGTCGCCGAACAGGTCCCCGACGTTGGCGACCTGGGCGAGCCGGTCCAGCGGGGCGGTGCCCTGGTGGGCGCCGCCGTTCGCGGTGAACGTGGCGCTGTTGCGCAGCAGCGCGGGGACGTTGGCCACCGCCGACCCTTCGCGGATCTGCGCGGCGAGGCCCGCGTAGCCGCGCGCGCGGGGGTCGAAGTCGACCGAGCGCCAGCGTCCGCCCGCGCGCAGCCAGGTGGTGTCCTTGAGGAGCACCGAGCGGCCCGCCTTGCGGGTGCCGCCCGACCCCTGCACGGTCATCTGGTACGACGCGGGCGCGTCGGCCTGGAGCGCGAGGGAGCCGTTGGCGTTGGCGGTGCCGCAGCAGCCGCTGCGGCGGAACGTGAAGGCCGCCCCGGCGGGACGGTCCACCGCCGCCTCCACCTTGTCGGCCAGCGCGGACGCCTGCGCCAGCGCCGGGTCCACCGTGGGCACCGGGGACGGCGAGCCGGACGTGGCGGGCGTCGCGGGCGGCGTGTCCTCGCCGCCGCGCATCGCGATCGCGGCCCCGGCGACACCGCCGACGATGACGATCGTCGCGGCGGCGGCCACCAGCGGCTTGGTGCGGCTGCGCTTGGCGGGCGCGGCGGCGGCGCCGCGCGACGCGGCCTTGGCCGCCTTGGCGGGCGGCGGCTCGGGCGCCTCGGCCGCCTGCCGGGCCAGCTCCGTCAGCCGCTCGCGGCCCTGCGCCTCCCACGACGGCCCGTAGGCGGCGACGGCGGCGGTCTCGACGGCCTCCAGGAAGTCGGCGGCCGACGCGGGCCGCTTCTCCGGCTCCTTGGCCAGCCCCTGCGCGATCAGGTCGCGCAGCGGCCCCGGCACCGACTCCACCGGCACCGGCGCCTCGCGGTGCGCCTTGGCCAGCGAGCGGCCGGTGAACGGCGGCGAGCCCGTCAGGCACTCGAAGAACACGGCGGTGGCCGCGTACAGGTCGGCGGGCGCCGACGGCGGCGCGCCGCCCCACAGCTCCGGCGCCGCGTAAGCGGGGCCGCCCTGCGCGGCGTCGCCGGACGGCGCCATGCCGAAGTCGGTGAGCCGGGCGTTGCCGGACGCGTCCACGAGCACGTTCGCGGGACGCAGCGCGCCGTGCGCGACGTCGGCGTCGTGCGCGGCGGCCAGGCCGAGCAGGACGCCGCCGAACGCCGACAGCGCGGCGAGCGGGCCGGTCGGCCCCTGCGCGGCCAGGATGCGGCGCAGCGTCACGCCGTCCACGCGCTCCATGACGACGGCGGTGCCCTGCGGGGACTCCACGAGGTCGAACAGGTCGACGACGTTGGGGTCCTCGATCTGGGAGAGCCGCCGCGCCGTCATCCGGAACCGGGACAGGAACACCTCGTCGGAGTCCAGCCGGGAGTCCAGGTACTTGATCGCGACCTTGGTCTGCGTGAGGTCGTCGACGGCCAGCACCACGCGGCCTGCGGTGCCGCCGCCCAGATCCGTGGCGTGCGTGAAGCCAGGGACCGTCCAGCCGTTGACCACCTGCGAGTCATCCCCTCCGCGGCGGCGTGTGCCGCCGGAGCATCCGCATGCCCGGCTCGGCGTCCGAGGCGAGCTTTCCGGTGCGTTCCAACCTTGTCCACCGCAACACGGCGGATGCGTACGTTGCTGGACTATAGGCCCGTTCACCGCAGGGTCAAGGCACGTCACCGAACTGCAACGCGTCGGCGCGCGCGTGTGCGCGGTCCGTCGCGCCGCGACTGCGGAGCGCCCGCGTCGCGCGCCGGTCGGCGCGGCAAGAACTTGTTCAAAGTTTGTTCATTGCCGGACCGGACAGAGAGGGGGCGACACCCGGCGAGCGGAGGAGCGACGAATGCGCGCGAAGCGGACGATGCGAGCGGTGACGGTGGGCGCGGTCGCGGCCGCCGCGACGGTGGCGGGCGCCGGAGCGGCGTCGGCCGAGGCGCCGGTGCCCCCGGTCGCCTCGGTGGACGTCCCCCGGTACCTCGGCACCTGGTACCAGGTCGCGGCGGTACCCCAGTGGTTCGAGATCCAGTGCGTCAAGAACGTCACCGCGCGGTACGGCCTCGCCGCGAACGGCTCGGTCGCGGTCGAGAACCGGTGCGCCGCGTGGTTCGGCGCGACGAGCGCCGTGCAGGGGGAGGCCAAGCCGCTCGACGCCACCAACGCCCGGCTGAACGTCTCGTTCGTCCGCTGGGACGGCGCCTACGTGCACCAGAAGACCGCCAACTACATCGTCGTCGGCCTCGACCGGGACTACGGCTGGGCCACCGTCACCGACGCCGGGCGCGGCAGCGGCTTCGTCCTGTCCCGCCGCCCCGCGCTGAGCGCGGAGCAGACCGCCGCCGCGCAGGCGTCCCTGCGCGGCGCCGGAGTCGACCCCTGCCGGCTCAAGGTCACCGCGCAGGACGGCGGCCGGTCCGACAAGGGCGCCGCGTTCTGCTGACCCGGCCGTCGCGAGCACGGGCGGAGGCGGGGAAGATGGGAGCGTGACGACGACCGAACGCTCCCAGGAACTGTTCGCGCGGGCCGAGCGGATCGTGCCCGGCGGTGTCAACTCGCCGGTGCGGGCCTTCCGCGCCGTGGGCGGGACGCCCCGGTTCATCACCTCCGCCCGGGGCCCCTACCTGACCGACGCCGACGGCACCGAGTACGTCGACCTCATCTGCTCGTGGGGCCCGATGATCCTCGGGCACGCGCACCCCGCCGTCGTGGACGCGGTCACCGGCGCGGCCGGGCGCGGCACGTCCTACGGGGCGCCGACGCCCGGCGAGGTCGAGCTGGCCGAGGAGATCGTCGCGCGGACGCCGGTGGAGCAGGTGCGGCTCGTCAACTCCGGCACCGAGGCGACGATGTCGGCGATCCGGCTGGCGCGCGGCTTCACCGGCCGCGCCAAGATCGTCAAGTTCGCGGGCTGCTACCACGGCCACGTCGACGCGCTGCTGGCCGCCGCCGGGTCCGGCGTCGCCACGCTCGCGCTGCCCGACACGCCCGGCGTCACCGGCGCCGCGACGGCCGACACGCTCGTCCTGCCGTACAACGACGTCGCCGCCGTGGAGCGCGTCTTCGCCGAGCACGGCCCGGAGATCGCCTGTGTGATCACCGAGGCGGTGCCGTGCAACATGGGCGTCGTGCCGCCGCTGGACGGCTTCAACGCGCTGCTCCAGAGCCTGTGCGCGCGCAACGGGTCGCTGCTCGTCGTCGACGAGGTGCTCACCGGGTTCCGCGCCTCGGAGTCCGGCTGGTACGGCGTCGAGGGCGTCGCGGGCGACCTGGTCACGTTCGGGAAGGTGATGGGCGGCGGGCTGCCCGCCGCCGCGTTCGGCGGCCGCGCCGACGTCATGGCGCTGCTCGCCCCCGCCGGTCCCGTCTACCAGGCGGGCACGCTGTCGGGGAACCCGCTCGCCACGGCGGCGGGCCTGGCGACGCTGCGCAACGCCACCCCGGACGTGTACGCCGCCATCGACCGCGCGGCGCGGATCGTCGGCGACGCGGCGTCCGAGGCGCTGACCAAGGAGGGCGTGCCGCACCGGCTCCAGCGCGCCGGGAACCTGTTCTCGGTCTTCTTCACGGGCGAGCCCGTGCACGACTTCGCCGTCGCCCAGACGCAGGACTCGGCCGCCTACGCCGCGTTCTTCCACGCCGCGCTCGACCACGGCGTCTACCTGCCGCCGTCGGCGTACGAGGTGTGGTTCCTGTCCGCCGCGCACGACGACGCCGCCCTCGACCGCGTCCTGGCGGCCCTGCCGCACGCGGCCCGCGCGGCCGCCGCGGCCTAGGGCGCGCCGGCCGTCGAGTAGCGGGGCGTCGCGGTGTGCGCGGTGCGCGCCGCCGCCTCGGCCTGGCGGGCGGCGCGGCGGGCGTTCAGCGGCCGCGCCGGGGTGAGCGGGGCGCGGACGAGCGGGGTGTCGATCACGCCCAGCTCGGCCAGCGCCCCCTTCAGCACCGCCGGGGCGGCCTGCTCGGCGAGCGTGTCGAGCAGCGGGAGCAGCGCGTCGTGGTCGTCCAGCCGCATGTCGCGGTACGCCTCGGGAACCAGGCACGCCGTCGCGGTGACGCCGCCCTCGGCGCCGAGCGCCAGCATCGGGAACAGCAGCGCGTCGTCGCCGCACAGGATCGGCTTGGTGCTGTTGGCGATCAGGTCGAGGGTGTCGCGGCCGAGGGCGCCGGGGCAGTGCTTCATCGCCGCGACGCCGTCCAGGTCGAGGATTCGCAGCAGCGCGTCCGGCGCGAGCCGCTTCCCGGTGCGGTACGGGATGTCGTAGACGATGACGGGTACGTCCAGCGCGGCCGTGACGGCGGCGAAGTGCGCCACGACGGCGTCGTCGTCGGGCCGCACGTAGTACGGCACCGGGACCAGCAGCGCGTCGGCGTACCGCTGCCACCCGCGCGCCTCGGCGATCGTCGCGGCGGTGCCCGCGCCGCCCGCCCCGACGGTCAGCGGCGCGCCGGACGCGCGGCACACGTCCAGGACGGTGCGGCGCTCGTCGTCGGTGAGCAGCATCGCCTCGCCGGTCGAGCCGAGCGCGACGAGACCGGCCGCGCCGCCGTCCAGGCAGCGCCGCACGACCCGCTCCAGGCTCGCGACGTCCACGGTGTCGGCGGCGGTGAGGGGAGTGGGCAGGGCGGCGTGGATCTGCGTCATGGGCTCAGCCTCGCGCGCGAGGTGTTTAAGAACAAGCTAGAAAACCTGCATGGTCGGCTTTAGAATTGCTTCATGCTCGATCTCGAACGCCTGCGCGCCCTGCACTCGGTCGCGACCTACGGCTCGGTGAGCGCCGCCGCCGACGTCCTGCACGTCACCACGTCGGCGGTGTCGCAGCAGCTCGCCAAGCTCGAACGCGAGACGGGCCAGAAGCTGCTGGAACGGCACGGCCGGGGCGTCCGCCTCACCGACGCCGCCGAACTGCTCGTCACCCACGCCGAGAACATCCTGTCCCTGGTGGAACGCGCCCAGTCCGACCTGGAGGCGCACCGCGGCGCCGTCGTCGGCCGGCTGTCGATGGCGGCATTCGCCACGGCCGTGCGCGGGCTCGTCCCCGAGGCGCTGGCGTCGCTGCGCCGCGACCACCCCGACCTCGCCGTCTCCGTGCACGAGACCGACCCGATGCAGAGCATCCCCCTGGTCGCGCGCGGCGACCTCGACATGGCCGTCGTGCAGGACTGGAACAACCAGCCGCTCACGCTCCCCGACAACCTCCAGCGCGGCTTCATCTGCGACGACGTCGCCGACATCGCGCTGCCGTCCACGCACTGCCTCGCGCACCGCGACCGCATCCACCTCAAGGAGCTGGCGGGCGACGCGTGGATCAGCTCGTCGCCCAACAGCATCTGCTGCGAGTGGCTGAACCACACGCTGCGGCGGCACGAGTGCGAGCCGAACATCGCGCACACCGCCTACGAGATCCCGACGCAGCTCGTCATGGTCGCGGCGGGGCTCGGCAACGCGATCCTGCCCCGGCTCGGCCGCGACGCGCTGCCCCCGACCGTCTCGATCGTCGAGGTCGAGCCCGTCATGACCCGCCGCATCTTCGCGATCTGGCGCGAGGAGGCCGCCCGCCGCCCGGCGATCCGCGCCACCCTCGACGCGCTGCGCACCACCGGCGCCTGCCTGCCGGAACGATCTTCCTGACCGCGATGGGCGCTATCGTCCCCTTGTGACGGAATGGCGGGTTTCGGGGTACACGGAAGTCCGGGAGCTGGGCGCGGGGGCGCAGGGCCGGGTCGTGCTGGCGCGCAACGACGCGTCCGGCGCGCCGGTCGCGGTCAAGTACCTCGCCCCCGCCGCCGACGAGGCCGAGCGCGAGCGGATGCGGCACGAGGCGCGGATGCTCGCGCAGGCCGACAGCCCGCACATCGCCCGGCTCTACGGGATGGTCGAGAGCGACACGGGCGCGGCGCTGGTCATGGAGGCCGTGGACGGCGTGTCGCTCAAGGCCGTGCTGGAACGGCACGGCGCGCTCGGGCCCGAGGCCGCGCTGACGGTGCTCAAGGGGTCGCTGCTCGGGCTGGCCGCCGCGCACGCCCTCGGCGTCGTGCACCGCGACTTCAAGCCCGCCAACATCGTCGTCCCCGCCGACGGGCGCAGCCGCCTGGTCGACTTCGGCATCGCCGTCCCCGCCGGGCGGGTCGCGGGCGGCGCCGGGACGCCGCTGTACATGGCGCCCGAGCAGTGGACCGAGCACACCGCCACGCCCGCGACCGACGTGTACGCGGCCACCTGCGTGTTCGTGGAGGCCGTGACGGGGCGGCGCCCGTACTCCGGCAGCGGCGACGAACTGCGCGCCGCGCACCTCACCGCGCCCGTCCCCGTCGCGGACGTGCCCGAGCCGCTGCGGCCCCTCGTCCTGGCCGGGATGGCCAAGACGCCGGACGCGCGGCCGCCCGGCGCGGCCGTGTTCGTCGAGGAACTGGAGACCGTCGCGCGCGCCGCCTACGGCGACGACTGGGAGGGGCGGGGCGCGCAGATGCTCGCGTTCGCCACGGTCGCCCTGGCCGCGCTGTTCCCGCTCGCGGCGTGGACGGTGCCCGCCGGAACGGCGGCGAGCGCGGCCGGGTCGTCGGCGGGCGCGGTGTCGCTGGGCGGGAAGGCCGCCGCCGCGGGCGGGGCCAAGGGGTTCCTCGGCAGCGGCGCGGGGATGGCCGGGATCGCGGCCGGGACGGCGGCCGTGGTCGTCGGCGGCGCCGTCATCGCCCAGCAGTTCGTCCCGGACGACCCGCCGCCGCGCCCCGCCGTCAGCGCCTCGCCGGTGGCGGCGACGGTCGCGCCGATCGGCTGCAAACCGTCCGGGCCGGGCCCGAGCCAGGCGGCGCCGCCCGCGACGCTGACGCTGCCCGCGCGCATCCGGCTGCCCGAGGGGGCCGCCGTCTACTACGGGGGCGACCAGTTCATGATCGGCCCGGCGGGCCGGGAGTGCCTGTCGTCGGCGGGCGCCGCCAGCGGCACCCACGACGTCGGCACGCCCGCGACCGGGTTCGTCTCGCGGTCCTGGCAGGGCTCGGTCGGCACGATCGCGGGCATGATGTGCGAGTACTTCCCGGACTCGCCGGAGGCCGCCCGGGTCCGGCGGGACCGGGGCGACTGCACGTCGTCCACGCCCCGCACGGCGCTGCCCGCCGGGGCGAAGGGCGTCCGCGCGGTGCTCGTCCCCGGCGACATCGCGGACGCCGGGCCGCCTCCGCCGCGCGTCAGCGTCCGCCTGGTCACCGTCAGCGACAACGGGGCGCCGACGTCCACGACCTGCTCGATGCCGTGGGCGAAACGCGACCTGTGCACGGCGGCGCTCGGCTACGCCTACCTGCTGCACGCCGAGGGCACCGCGACCCCGGCCGCGACCCTCGACGCGGCACTGGCCCGCATCGGCACGTACGTCACGGCGTCGCGCACCGGGGCGGGCGCGCCCGCGAACCCGTACGCGGGCCGGAGAGTCGAGGGGGTCTTCCTGCCCGGCCTGAAGTTCGCCCCGGCGCGTTTCGTCGCCGTCAAGGACGACCCCGGCAACTACACCGTGCGGCGCAAGGGCACGTACGTCCCGGTCGCGCTGGCCCCCGGCTTCAAGGCCGGATACGTCACCCTCGGCGAGGGACCGAACGGCGTCGGCCTCGTGCGGCGCCCGATGACCGTGGCCCGGTTCCAGGCCCACCTGAGCCGCGTCCGCGACCGGAACGGACTCGTCACCGGCACCAACCCGTGGATCGTCCGCTTCGACGCCGCGGGCCGCGTGCTCAGCGCCGACCACGACGCGTCACCGTCCCTGTGACCCGCGCCGCCGGGGCGGCTGGCAGCATGGACGCATGACGTTCGAGCTGGTGGTGTGGCGGCAGACCGGGACGATCAGCGCCGAGCAGGCGGCGGCGACCGACCGGGACACACTGGACCCCGCCGCCGCGGTCGCGGCGTTCCACACGGACCTGGCCGGGCTCGCCCCCGACGCCGAGGTCACCGCCCCCGAGTCGCGCTACGCGGTCGTCACGATGACCCCCGACCGGGTGGACGAGGTGTCGTCCGAGGTCTACGCCCTCGCCCGCGACCATGAACTGATCTGCTACGACCCCGAACGCGCCCTCGTCCACAACCTCGGCCCCCTCGGCGCCTACCGGGGAATGCAACTCCACTCCGGCGACGGCCTGGTCGTCATCGACCCCGACCTGGGCCTCATCGACGCCGCCCTCCAACGCCTGGGCCCCCAGAACCCCTTCACGTCCCTGGTCGTCTTCGGCGAACACTTCATCCAGACGTCCCCAGAGAACGACACCTACGAACTGGAGTACAAGGAAGACACCCTCCACCGCACCTCGACGGGTCTAGCCGAGGTACGCCTGGCCTTCAACGAGTACGCCACGGGCGAGCGCGCCTTCCTGCACCGCCACGCCTGGCAGGGCTGAGCGGCGCAAGCGGCAGGGCTGGGGAGGGGCAGTGGGGGTGCGCCGGTACGCTGGCGGCGCGATGACTGAGACGACGATCGTTCACCTGCTGCGGCACGGTGAGGTGCACAATCCCGAGGGCGTTCTGTACGGGCGGCTGCCCGGCTACCGGCTGAGTGAGGACGGCATCCTCATGGCGAAGGCGGCGGCGCGGCACTTCTCCGAGCGGGACGTCGCCGCGCTGTTCTCCTCGCCGATGCAGCGCGCGCTGGAGACGGCCGCGCCGCTGGTCGACACGTTCGAGCTGCCGGTGACGGTGGACGACCGGCTGATCGAGGCCGGCAACCACTTCGAGGGGCTGACGTTCGGCGCGGGCGCCGGGTCGCTGCGCCGTCCCGCGCACTGGCCGCACCTGCGGAACCCGTTCACGCCGTCGTGGGGCGAGCCGTACGCGGTGATCGCGGCGCGGATGCGGTCGGCGGTGATCCGCGCGCGGGACGCGGCGCGCGGCCACGAGGTCGTGTGCGTCAGCCACCAGCTCCCGATCTGGGTCCTGCGCCTGCACGCGGAGAAGCGCCGCCTGTGGCACCACCCGGGGCGCCGCGAATGCGCGCTGGCGAGCGTCACCAGCCTGACCTTCGAGGACGCCCGGCTGGTCGAGGTGTCCTACCTGTGCCCGGCGGCCGGGATCGGCGGCGCGGAACCCGGAGTCGCGGGCGCCTGACCTTGCCGTTACATTGAGTACTACGCCCTGTAGTAGTAGGAGGGTCCGTTGAGCCCCCGCGCCACCCCCGTCCGCGTCGCCGCCGCCGTCGCCGCGCTCGGTCTGCTCGCCGGCTGCGCCGGTACGAGCGCCTCCGGCGGCCCGGACGGCTCCGGCAACCGCTTCGTCGCGGGTGACGGCAACGTCCAGAAGATCCGCCCCGAGAACCGCAAGGCCGGTCCGCAGGCGTCCGGGACGACGCTCAAGGACGAGCAGCTCAAGCTGTCCGACCTGCGGGGCAAGGTCACGGTCGTGAACTTCTGGGCGTCCTGGTGCGCTCCGTGCCGGGGCGAGGCCCCGTCGCTCCAGCGCGTCCACACCGAGCAGAAGCCGAATGGCGTCGAGTTCGTCGGCGTCAACTTCAAGGACTCCAAGGCCAACGCGCAGGCGTTCGACCGCCGCTTCGGCATCACCTACCCGAGCTGGTTCGACGCCGACGGCCAGATCGGCCTGGCCTTCCGCGACATCCCGCCGGACGCGATCCCGAGCACGCTCGTCCTGGATCGCCAGGGCCGCGTCGCCGCCCGCATCATCGGCTCCACCACCTACTCGCGCCTCACCCCGGTCGTGACGGAAGTCCTGGCAGAACGGTGACGCCGCAGTGAGCGTGACCGAGACGGTGATGGGGGGATCGCTGGTGGCGGCCGCGCCGCTGGCGGCCGTCGCCGGGCTGGTCTCGTTCGCGTCGCCGTGCGTGCTGCCGCTCGTCCCCGGCTACCTGTCGTATGTGACGGGCCTGTCCGGCGCCGACCTGGCCGACGAGCGGCGCGGGCGGCTCGCGCTCGGCGCCGGGCTGTTCGTCGCCGGGTTCACCGCCGTGTTCGTCGCGATGGGCACGCTCGCCGGGGGGCTGGGCCGCTGGCTCGCCGTGTACGAAGACCCGATCACCCGGGTTCTCGGCGTCGTCACGATCGTGTTCGGCCTCGCGTTCATGGGCTTCGTCCCGGGGCTCCAGCGCACGTTCAAGACGGGACGGCTGCCCGCCGCCGGGCTGGTGGGCGCGCCGCTGCTGGGCGTGCTGTTCGGCGTCGGCTGGACGCCCTGCATCGGCCCGACGCTCGCCGCCGTGCAGACGCTGTCGTTCACCGAGGCCAGCGCGGGACGCGGCGCGCTGCTCTCGCTGGCGTACTGTGCGGGGCTCGGGCTGCCCTTCGTGCTCGCCGCGCTGGCCTACCGCCGCGCGCTCGGCGCGTTCGGCGTGCTGCGCCGGCACTATCCGCTGGTCATGCGGGTCGGCGGGGGGATGCTCGTCCTCATCGGCGCCCTGCTGGTGACCGGACTGTGGAACGACCTGACGATCGAGCTGAAGTCGTGGATCAGCGGCTTCGAACCGGTGATATGAGATGACGGACACAGACACCGAACCGGGCACGGCCGCGCCGCCGGAGCGGCAGGCGAAGGCCGAGACGCCGCGTCCGCGCGGGTTCGGCCCGCTGGGCTGGCTGCGCTGGGCGTGGCGGCAGCTCACCACGATGCGGACGGCGCTCATCCTGCTGTTCCTCGTCGCGCTCGGCACCGTGCCGGGGTCGATCCTGCCGCAGCGCGGCCAGGCGCCCGAACGCGTCGAGCAGTACTACGAGGACCACGCGTCCCTGGCCCCCTGGCTCGACAAGCTCTCGCTGTTCGACGTGTTCGCCGCGCCCTGGTTCGCGGCGATCTACATCCTGCTGTTCGTGTCGCTGGCGGGCTGCGTGCTGCCGCGCGCGGGCGTCCACTACCGGGCGATGCGGGCCCGTCCGCCGCGCGCGCCGCGCAACCTGGCCCGGCTGCCGCAGACGGCGACGTACGAGACCGACGCCGACCCCGAGGCCGTCCTGGCGCAGGCCCGCACGGTGCTGCGCAGGCGGCGGTTCCGCACCGACGCCGACGGCGCCGCCGTGTCCGCCGAGAAGGGCTACCTGGGGGAGACCGGCAACCTCGTCTTCCACCTGGCGCTGCTCGGCCTGCTGTTCGCGCTCGGCGTCGGCAACGTCTTCGGCTACCGCGGCGACGTCCTGCTCACCGAGGGCAAGACGTTCGCCAACGCGATCAACAACTACGACCAGTTCGCCCCCGGCCGCTGGTTCGACACCGGCGAACTCGCCCCGTTCACGATCACGCTGGACGAGTTCACCGCCCGGTACGAGGCGAAGGGCGCCCAGCGCGGCCAGGCGCTCGACTACCTGGCCCGGCTGCGGTTCAAGGAGAGCCCGGACGACCCCGGCGGCCGCTACGACCTCAAGGTCAACCACCCGCTCCAGGTCGGCAGCTCGAAGGTGTACCTGCTCGGCAACGGCTACGCGCCGCGCTTCACCGTCCGCGACGGCAAGGGCGAGGTCGCCTTCCAGGACACCGTGCCGTTCCTGCCCATGGAGCAGCGCGGCATGACGTCCGAGGGCGTCATCAAGGCGCCCGACGCGCGCCCCGAACAGCTCGCGTTCTACGGCATCCTGTGGCCGAGCGCGGCGGCGTCGCAGGACGGCAAGCAGATCCAGTCGGCGTTCCCGGCGCCGATCCGGCCGATGGTGTCGATCACCGCGTTCAAGGGCGACGTCGGCCTCGACAACGGCGCCCCGCAGTCGGTCTACAAGCTCGACAACATCGGCCGCGGCCTCGACGTCGTCAAGGACGGCCGCAAGCTGCTGGAGCCCGGCGAGACGCTGAAACTGCCCGGCGGCGCCGGGTCGATCACGTTCGACGGCCTCGCGGAGTACACGACGCTGTCGGTCAACCACGACCCGGGCCGGGTGCCCGCGCTCATCGCGGCGATCCTGGCGGTGGCGGGCATCGTCGCGTCGTTCATGGTGCGCCGCCGCCGGGTGTGGGTCCGTGCGCGCGCCGGGAAGGGCGGGCGTACCGTGGTGGAGGTCGGCGGTCTGACGCTCGGCCATCCCACGCCGGAGTTCGACGACATCGTGGCCGCGCTGCGCGGCGAGAAGGACGCGGGAGACCCGTCGTCCGACACCGGAAAGAAGGAGTGACGGGTGGGTAATGCCGCCGATCTCGCGAACCTGAGCGACAAGCTCACCCTGGCCACGGCCGTCCTGTACGTGATCGCGGTGGTCGCGTTCGCGGTGGACGCCGGGTTCGGCCGCCGCCGCGCCGCCGCCGACGCGGTCGAGCGCGCGGAGGAGAAGGCGAGGGTGCTGGCCGGAGCGGGCGGCCCCGACGTCGCCGAGCCCGCCGCACCCGCCGAGCCGCGGACGCGCGGCACCGACTGGGCGAAGTTCGCGGTGCTGCTGTCCGTCCTCGGCTGGGGCGCGCACCTGGGCGCGATCGTGACGCGCGGCCTGGCGACGGAGCGCTGGCCGTGGGGCAACATGTACGAGTTCCTCACGTCGATCGCGTTCGCCGCCGTGAGCGCGTTCCTGGTCGTGCTGTGGCGCTACAAGGCGCGGTTCCTGGGCGCGTTCGTGATGCTCGCGGCCGTCATCGCGCTGGGCGTGGCGAACATCTGGCTGTACAGCGAGGCGGGGCCGGTCGTCCCGGCGCTCAACTCGTACTGGATCGCGATCCACGTCAGCGCGGCGATCGTCGCGACGGGCGCGTTCACGGTCGCGGGCGTCGCCTCGATCCTCTACCTCCTCCAGGCCCGCCGGGAGGCCGCCGGGAAGGACGCCGTGCCGGGCGGCTTCTGGTCGCACCTGCCGTCGTCGGGCGACCTGGACCGGCTCGCGCTGCGCGTCACGATGTTCGCGTTCCCGATCTGGACCGCCGCGATCATCATGGGCGCGATCTGGGCGGACGAGGCGTGGGGCCGCGCCTGGGGCTGGGACCCCAAGGAGATCTGGTCGTTCATCACCTGGATCATCTACGCGGCCTACCTGCACGCTCGCGCGACGGCGGGCTGGCGCGGCCGCAAGGCGGCGGTCCTCGCGCTGATCGCGTTCGCCGCGCTGATGTTCAACTTCTTCGGCGTGAACTACATGTTCTCCGGGCTTCACTCGTACGCGTGACGCCGTGCGAAAGGGCCGCGAACCCCCGTGGGGATTCGCGGCCCTTTTCGCGTTACTTGTCCTCGTCGCCGCGCAACCGGCGGTCGAGGTCGCGGAGGAAGTCCGGATCGTCGTCGGGTCCGCGCGGGGGCGGCGACGACGCGCCGCCGGGGGCGGCCGGGGGCCACAGGACGTTCTCCCGGTCCCCGTCGACGGGACGGGGGCGGCCGAACGCCATCCACAGCACGGCGCCCGGCAGGAACCCCAGCAGCGTGACGAGGAACCAGCCGAACTTCGGGAGGTGCCGGACCTCCCCCTCATCGGTGGTGATGACGTCGAAGAGGCAGAACAGCCAGACTCCGACGATGACCAGGGCGAGCAGCACATACGCCATGCAGGCAGGGTAACCCGTGACCGGCGGGGATGACGCCGGGTCGGAGAAGGGCTTACCCTGCCCCGGAAGGCCCGGGACGCGACAGGTGCGCCGTGCCTCCCCCGCAGAGGAGCCCGATGCGCTTCAAAGGCATCCACCGCAAGACGCGCGAGTCGCGGTGGTGGGACGCGGGCCGGCGCGACGACGACCGGTCCGACGGGGTGTCCGAGCCGAAGACGCTGCGCCCGCGCGGCAGCCAGCCCCGCGACCGGTTCGGCCGGTTCCGCAAGGCGGGCCGCGACGACGGCTTCACCGTGCCCGGGGCGCCGGACGCGCCGGGCGTCCCGGCCGAATCCGGCCGCGGCCGGTTCCAGCGCCGCGACATCCCGCGCTCGCGGCGCGGCGACTGGTGGCGCGACTATGAGCTGGACAGCCGTCTCCCGCACGCCGAGCCGCATCCGCCGGGCGTCCCGCACGCGGCCGACGGCCGCCTCAACTGCGGCGTGCTGGAACGCGTGCTGCACCGGCAGTGGGACGCGGCGCAGGGCCCGCCGCCCGCCGAGGTCGTCCGCGCGGTGGACAGCCTGGCGTCCCTGCCGGACCGGCTGAAGGTGAAGCTCGCAGCCGGGCTGGACGGCATCTACGTCGGCCCCGGCGGCGTCCCGGCGCTGGACGACATGGGCCATCTGGCGGGCCGTCCGCTGCCGTCGAACCGGGCGACGTGGGACATCTGCGCGGGCGCGTACGGCGACGGCAAGATCGTCGTGGGCGACCGCCCGTCACCCACGCCGGACGTGATGCTGCACGAGATCGGGCACGCCCTCGACGACATCGACGGCGAGTCCGGCACGTGGGTGTCGGACACGGCGGGCTTCCGCGAGCTGTACGAGATGTGCCGTCCGCACCTGGCCAGCGACTTCCATCTCCAGGGCGACGCCCTGGGCCGCCGCGAGTTCTTCGCGGACGCGTTCGCCGCCATCTCGGCCCGGCAGCGGCCCGCCCTCGTGGACATGCTCGCCGGGAACATCCGCGTCGCCCTGGAGGTCATGCTCTTCTTCAACCGCAGGTACGGAATCTAGAGTGGCGCGACGACCGAAGGGAGATGAGCGGCGATGTACGTGATCCGGCTTCCCGACGGCACGCTGCGGGTTCCGCACGGGGTCCTGTCGGAATCGCCGGACGATCCGGCGCGCGGGCGCGTCATCGCCCAGGCGTACGTGGAGATCGGTCCGGACGATCCCGACTATGAGCGGTTGTCCGCCGGTGCGCTGACCGAGGCCGAGCTGGAGGAGAAGCGGCGCCGCTGGCGCGAGGAGGACGACGAGCTGCTCCGCACGTTCGAGGAGTGGAAGGCGGGCCGGGCCGAGGAGTGAAGGGGGGCGGCGGTCGGTCGGCCTAGTGGTCGGCGCCGACGGTTTCCTCTCCGCGCAGCAGCGCGTGGACCTCGGACTCGCGGAAGCGCCGGTGGCCGCCCGGGGTGCGGATGCTGCTGATGCGGCCGGCGGCGGCCCAGCGCGTGACCGTCTTGGGGTCGACCCGGAACAGGGCGGCGACCTCACCCGGGGTCAGCAGGCGCTCGCTCGTGCTCTCCACGTTTTCTCTCCCCCTTTGTCCCGCTTCCGGTGCGGGTGGACTGTTTCCTAGTGTGGCGGTTCGCGACCGAATTCTCCCTTGTTTTCGCAAAAGATCACGCAGAGTAGTGGCGCGAGCAGTTGCGATGACAAGGGGTGAAGGGCGCCGCGAACACGGCCGTCGCTTCGGTCTCGGGTGCCGAGGCGGTCGCGCGTTACCGTCGTCATCATGCACCCCCTGGAGTGCATCCGGCGGGCGCATCCGATATTTCGCCGCACCATGACAGAAATCTTTTCCCGAACCCCATTCGGGCCGACGGGACCGGGTGCGCGACCACCCCGGCGCGCGGCACGGCGGACCCGCGGGTAGGCTCGGACCCGTCATGCGACCCGTACTGCTCTACACCCTGGCGCGCCTCGGCCTCTTCCTGGTGACCGCGGCCGTCCTCTTCCTCGTCGGCGCGCGCGGCGCCCTGCTGCTCCTGCTGTCGCTGCTCATCAGCGGCGTCATCAGCTTCGTCCTGCTCTCCTCCCGCCGCGACGAGATGTCCGCCGCCGTGGAGAACGGCCTGAACGAACGCCGCGGCAGGCTCAAGGTCGCCCGCGAGAAGGAAGACGTGTAGCCGGAGGGGCGGCGCGCGCGAGGTCACGCCCACCCCTTACTAGGGTGGGGCGCATGACCCGCGCCTCTCTTGACAAGCAGCCCGCCGACGTCGCGGCGATGTTCGACCGCACCGCCGACCGCTACGACCTGCTGAACACCCTGATGACCGGTGGGCAGGACCGGCGGTGGCGCGGCGAGGTCGTCAGGGCCGTGGCGGCGCGGCCCGGGGAGCGGGTCCTCGATCTCGCGGCCGGGACCGGGACGTCCTCGGTGCCGTTCGCGCACGCCGGAGCCCAGACGGTCGCCTGCGACTTCTCCCTCGGCATGCTCCGCGTCGGCACCCGGCGGCAGGCGGGCGTGGACCGGCTGGCGTTCGTCGCCGGGGACGCGCTGAAACTCCCCTTCGCTGACGGCGCGTTCGACGCCGTGACGATCTCCTTCGGCCTGCGCAACGTCGCCGACACCGTGCGCGCCCTGCGCGAGATGCGCCGCGTGACGCGGCCGGGCGGGCGGCTGCTCGTCTGCGAGGTGAGCCACCCGCCGAACCGCGTGCTGGCCCTCGGCCACAAGGCGCACCTGAAGGTCGGCCTGCCGCTGCTGGCCCGCGTCAGCTCCAACCCCGACTCCTACACCTACCTCGCCGAGTCCACGCTGGCCTGGCCCGACCAGCCCGCGCTGGCCGCGCTGCTCCAGGAGGCGGGCTGGACGGACGTCCGCTGGCGCGACCTGACGTTCGGCGTCGCCGCTCTGCACCACGCCACGAACCCCCAGTAACCAGAGTTTCGGTCCGAACCCCCCAAGTCGCCACGGACCGGTCCAAATCGACACCCGGACAGAGGTACCCACCAGTGCCTCCGAAGGAATAGACTCCCCACCGGACTCTTGTGAAGTACTTCACAAGCGAACGAGCTAAGAGGAACCCCGTGACCGACTCCACCCGGCAGGCCGACGTCATCGTCGTCGGAGCAGGCCCCGCCGGATCTGCCACCGCCTACTGGCTGGCGCACGCCGGTCTCGACGTGCTGCTCCTGGAGAAGGCCGTCTTCCCCCGCGACAAGATCTGCGGCGACGGCCTCACCCCCCGCGCCGTCCGCGCCCTCATCGCCATGGGCGTCGACATCGACGGCGACGGCTGGAGCCGCAACCGGGGCCTGCGCATCTACGGCGGCGGCCACCGCGTCGAGCTGGACTGGCCCGAGCTGGCCAGCTTCCCCGACTTCGGTCTCGTCCGCTCCCGCATGGACCTCGACCAGCTCCTCGCCGAGCACGCCGAGAAGGCCGGCGCCCGGCTCCACCAGGGCTGCAACGTCACCGCCCCCGTCCTGGACGAGCGCACCCACCGCATCATCGGC
Organism: Actinomadura flavalba DSM 45200; assembly: GCF_000374305.1. Taxonomy (GTDB): domain Bacteria; phylum Actinomycetota; class Actinomycetes; order Streptosporangiales; family Streptosporangiaceae; genus Spirillospora; species Spirillospora flavalba. Next base: position 1,940,508 of record NZ_KB894093.1, read on the forward strand.
GTCACCGCCAAGTACCAGGGCGAGGAGGTGGAGTTCCGCGCGCCGCTCGTCGTCGCCGCCGACGGCAACTCCACCCGCCTGTCGCTGGCCATGGGCCTCCAGCGCCGCGAGGACCGCCCGATGGGCGTCGCCGTCCGCCGCTACTACGACAGCCCCCGCCACACCGACGACTACATGGAGGCGTGGCTGGAGCTGTGGGACGGGCAGCGCCTGCTCCCCGGCTACGGCTGGGTGTTCCCGCTGGCCGACGGCACCTGCAACGTCGGCCTCGGGTTGCTCAACACCAGCAAGTCGTTCCAGAACGTCGACTACCGCGCGATGCTCAAGGGCTGGACGTCCAGCATGCCCGCCGAGTGGGAGTTCGACGAGGACCACGCGCGCGGCCCGGCCCGCGGCGCGGCGCTGCCGATGGGCTTCAACCGGCAGCCGCACTACACGCGCGGGATGCTGCTCGTCGGCGACGCGGGCGGCATGATCAACCCGTTCAACGGCGAGGGCATCGACTACGCGCTGGAGTCCGGGCGGCTGGCCGCCGACATCATGGTGCAGGCGCGCTCGCGCCGCACCCCCGCGCAGCGCGAACGGACGCTCTACGAGTACCCGCGCATCCTCAAGGACGAGCACGGCGGCTACTTCACGCTGGCGCGCGTCTTCGTCCAGGCCATCGGCGACCCCCGGGTGATGAAGTTCCTCACCTCGCACGGCCTGCCCCACCCCACGCTGATGCGGTTCACGCTGAAGCTGCTGGCCAATCTGACCGACCCGCACGGCGGCGACGCCATGGACCGCCTCATCAACGCGATGCAGAAGGTGGCTCCGGCGGCGTGAACGTGAACGGGCGAGCGGAGACCTCCGCCATGACGTGATCCCCCGAGGGGAGTGTTGATTGATCACCTTGATCCAGGTGGCCGACCGCGCCGGTGACTCCGGCGCCAGCCCCGAGGGGGCCGGCCGCCGCCGGGCGCGCCGGTTCGGGCGCGCCCCGTACAACGTCGTACGTCCCGAGGGGAGGCCCTAGATGGACCTTTACATCCCGGTCATCGTGCTGGCGGCGCTCGGTTTCCTGTTCGCCGCCGGTTCGGTGGCGATGGCCGCGCTGACCGGCCCCAAACGCTGGAACCGGGCGCGGCTGGACGCCTACGAGTGCGGCATCGAGCCGACGCCGCAACCCGTCGGCGGCGGCCGGATGCCGGTCAAGTACTACCTGACGGCGATGCTGTTCATCGTCTTCGACATTGAGATCATCTTCCTTTATCCCTGGGCCGTCGCCTTCGACAGCCTGGGGATTTTCGGTCTGGTGGAGATGGTGCTGTTCATCCTCACCGTTCTGGTGGCGTACGCCTACATCTGGCGGCGCGGCGGTCTGGAGTGGGACTGAGATGGGTCTAGAGGAGAAGCTGCCCAGCGGCTTTCTGCTGACCACGGTCGAGCAGGTCGCCGGATGGGCGCGAGCGAGTTCGGTGTGGCCCGCGACGTTCGGCCTCGCGTGCTGCGCGATCGAGATGATGGCCGCCGGCGACCCCCGGCACGACTTCTCCCGGTGGGGGATGGAGCGTGCCTCGGCGACCCCCCGGCAGGCCGACCTGATGATCGTCGCGGGCCGGGTGAGCCAGAAGATGGCGCCGGTGCTGCGGCAGATCTACGACCAGATGACCGAGCCGAAGTGGGTCATCGCGATGGGCGTGTGCGCGTCGTCGGGCGGCATGTTCAACAACTACGCGGTGGTGCAGGGCGTCGACCACGTCGTCCCGGTGGACATCTACCTGCCGGGCTGCCCGCCGCGCCCGGAGATGCTGCTGGACGCCATTCTCAAACTGCACGACAAGATCGGCAACGAGAAGCTCGGCGCGCAGCGCAAGAAGCAGGTGCAGGAGCTGGAGATCGCCAAGCGGCGGCAGCTTCCGCTGCTCGGCCAGTCGGGGGCGGCGTCGTGAGTTCACAGCATCCCGAGCAGAACGCCGAGCAGGGCGGCGACCGGCTGCCCGCCGAGACCCCGGACGAGCGGCGCGAGCAGCCGATCGCCCGGCACGGCATGTTCGGCGCGAAGACGACGGGCGACACCTCCGGCTACGGCGGCCTGGTCGTCCGGCAGCGTCCCAAGCTGTACGCCGAGCGGCCGTACGGCGGTCCGGGCGGCGGCGCCGAGCCGGGCGAGTTCGACTTCGTCGCCGACGAACTGGAGTCGGCGCTGCCGAACTTCGGCGACGCGGTCGAGCGCGTCGTCGTCGACCGCGGCGAGCTGACGTTCCACGTGCGGCGCGAGCACCTGAAGGCCGTCGCGCGCGAGCTGCGCGACCGCGTCGACCTGCGGTTCGAGCTGTGCACGGGCGTCTCGGGCGTCCACTACCCCGACGACACCGGCGCCGAGCTGCACGCCGTCTACCACCTGCTGTCGATGACGCACAACCGGCGCGTGCGGCTGGAGGTGAGCTGCCCCGACGCCGACCCCCACATCCCGTCGGTGGTGGACATCTATCCGACCAACGACTGGCACGAGCGCGAGACCTGGGACTTCTTCGGGATCGTGTTCGACGGGCACCCGGCGCTGACCCGCATCGAGATGCCCGACGACTGGGTCGGCCACCCGCAGCGCAAGGACTACCCGCTCGGCGGCATCCCCGTCGAGTACCGAGGTGCGGAGATCCCGCCGCCGGATGAGCGGAGGTCGTACGTATGAGTTCCACCAAGTACACCGAATACGACGCGTACGCCGCCGACGAGGCGGCCGAGGGACGTGTGTTCGACGTCTCCGGGCAGGACTGGGACAAGGTCGTGGCCGGGGCCGAGGACGGCGGCGACGAACGCCTCGTCGTCAACATGGGCCCGCAGCACCCGTCCACGCACGGCGTGCTCAGGCTCGTCCTGACGCTCGACGGCGAGACCGTCGACGACTGCCGGCTCAACATCGGCTACCTGCACACCGGCATCGAGAAGAACATGGAGTTCCGCACCTGGACGCAGGGCGCCACGTTCTGCACCCGGATGGACTACCTCGCGCCGCTGTACAACGAGACCGCGTACGCGCTCGGCGTCGAGCGGCTGCTCGGCGTCGAGGACCGCATCCCGGAGCGGGCCCAGATCATCCGCGTGATGATGATGGAGCTGAACCGGATCTCCTCGCACCTGGTGGCGATCGCGACGTTCGGCCTGGAGTTGGGCGCGACGACCGTCATGCTCAACGGGTTCCTGGAGCGGGAGTACACCCTCGACCTGTTCGAGGAGATCACCGGCCTGCGGATGAACATGGCGTACGTCCGTCCGGGCGGCGTCGCGCAGGACCTCCCGAGCGGAACGCTGAGCAAGGTCCGCGCCTACCTCGACCGGATGCCGGGCCGCATCCAGGCGATGCGCAAGCTCATGGACGAGAACCCCGTCTACCTGGCCCGCACCAAGGACGTCGCCTACCTCGACCTCCAGGGCTGCATGGCGCTCGGCATCACCGGGCCCGTGCTGCGCTCGGCGGGCCTCCCGTGGGACCTGCGCAAGACGCAGCCGTACTGCGGCTACGAGACCTACGACTTCGAGGTCGCGGTGCAGGAGTCGGCCGACGTGTACGGCCGGTACCTGGTGCGGATGAAGGAGATGGAGGAGTCGCTCAAGATCGTCGAGCAGTGCGTCGAGCGGCTCAAGACCGTGACCGGCCCGGTCATGATCGAGGACAAGAAGATCGGGTGGCCCGCGCAGCTCGCGATCGGCGCCGACGGCATGGGCAACTCGCCCCGGCACATCGCGCACATCATGGGCACTTCGATGGAGGCCCTGATCCACCATTTCAAGCTGGTGACCGAGGGCTTCCGCGTCCCGGCCGGGCAGGTCTACGCGGCGGTGGAGTCGCCGCGCGGCGAACTCGGCGTGCACCTGGTGAGCGACGGCGGCACCCGTCCGTACCGGGCGCACTTCCGCGACCCGTCCTTCACCAACCTCCAGGCGACGCCCGCGATGGCCGAGGGCGGCATGGTCGCCGACGTCATCGCCGCCGTCGCCTCTCTCGACCCCGTGATGGGGGGAGTGGACCGATGACGCACACGCACGATCACGTCGAGGGTCCGTACAGCAACACCGACCCCTACGACATCCCGACGCGCGAGGCGCTGGAGCGCGACGCCAAGGAGATCATCGCGCGCTATCCGAAGGCGCGTTCGGCGCTGCTGCCGATGCTGCACCTGGTGCAGTCGGTGGACGGCCACATCACCCAGCGCGGCATCGACCTGTGCGCCGAACTGCTCGGCATCACGCCCGCGCAGGTCACGGGCGTCGCGACCTTCTACACGCAGTACAAGCGCGAGCCGGTCGGCGAGTACCACGTCGGCGTCTGCATCAACACGCTGTGCGCGGTGATGGGCGGCGACCAGATCTGGTCCGAGCTGAGCGAGCACGTCGGCGTCGGCCACGACGAGGTCACCCCGGACGGCACGGTGTCGCTGGAGCGCATCGAGTGCAACGCGGCCTGCGACTTCGCGCCGGTGATGACAGTGAACTGGGAGTTCTTCGACGACATGACGCCGGAGAAGGCCAAGCAACTCGTCGACGACCTGCGCGCCGGGAGGCCCGTGGTTCCGTCGCGCGGCCCCGACTCGCTGTGCTCGTGGAAGCAGGCGTGCCGCGTGCTCGCCGGGTTCCCCGACGGCCGCGCCCACGAGGGCGTGCAGGCCGGGCCGCAGTCGCTGCGCGGCCTGGAACTGGCGATCGAGCGCGGCTGGACGGCGCCCGACCCGGACGCCGACCGCGAGCGCCCCGACGAGCCCGTCCGTCCGGAGGAGGTCTCCGACCCGCCGCCGAACGAACCCGGCAAGCCCATCGGCGGCGAGGTCAAGCCCGGATCACAGGAGGGGACGAACCGGTGACCACTCTGACTCCGATCCTCACCCGGCACTGGGACCAGGCCGACTCGTTCACCCGCGCCGGATACGAGCGCGAGGGCGGCTACCAGGGCCTGCGCACGGCGCTCACGATGGACCCGGACGCGATCGTCCAGGCCGTCAAGGACTCCGGTCTGCGCGGCCGGGGCGGCGCTGGGTTCCCGACTGGGATGAAGTGGGGGTTCCTGCCGCCGAGCAGCCCGAACCCGCGCTACCTGGTCGTCAACGCGGACGAGTCCGAGCCGGGCACGTGCAAGGACATCCCGCTCATGATGGCCAACCCGCACGTGCTCGTCGAAGGCGTGATCATCAGCGCCTTCGCGATCAAGTCGAACCACGCGTTCATCTACGTGCGCGGCGAGGTGCTGCACGTGATCCGCCGCCTCCAGCAGGCGGTGGCGGAGGCGTACGAGGCCGGTTACCTCGGGCACGACATCCTCGGCTCCGGCTACGACCTGGAACTGGTCGTGCACACCGGCGCCGGGGCCTACATCTGCGGCGAGGAGACGGCGCTGCTGGACTCCCTGGAGGGGTTCCGCGGTCAGCCCAGGCTCAAGCCCCCCTTCCCGGCGGTCGCGGGACTCTACGGCGGTCCCACCGTCATCAACAACGTGGAGTCGATCGCGTCGGTTCCCTCGATCGTCGGCAACGGGCCCGAGTGGTTCGCGGCGATGGGCACCGAGAAGTCGCAGGGCTACGGGATCTTCTCGCTGTCCGGGCACGTCGCCCGGCCCGGCCAGTACGAGGCGCCGCTCGGCATCACGCTGCGCGAGCTGCTGGACATGGCGGGCGGGGTGCGGGCCGGGCACCGGCTGAAGTTCTGGACGCCGGGCGGCTCGTCCACGCCGCTGTTCACCGACGAGCACCTGGACGTCCCGCTGGACTTCGAGTCCGTCGGCGCGGCCGGGTCGATGCTCGGCACCCGCGCCCTCCAGATCTTCGACGAGACCACCTGCGTCGTCCGCGCGGTGCTGCGCTGGTCGGAGTTCTACGCGCACGAGTCGTGCGGCAAGTGCACGCCGTGCCGCGAGGGGACGTACTGGTACAAGCAGACCCTCAAGCGGCTGGAGGCGGGCCAGGGCTCCGAAGAGGACCTGGAGACCCTGCTCGACCTGTCCGACAACATCCTCGGCCGGTCGTTCTGCGCCCTCGGCGACGGTGCGACGAGCCCGGTGGTCTCGTCCATCAAGCTGTTCCGCGACGAGTACCTGGCGCACTTCGAGCAGGGCGGCTGCCCGTTCGACCCGGCCAAGTCCACCCTCTGGGCAGGTGCCTGATGACCGTCACCGAGAACGAGAAGAACGTCGAGAAGCGCCCGGAGATGGTCGCGCTGACCATCGACGGGTTCGAGATCGAGGTGCCCAAGGGCACCCTGATCATCCGGGCCGCCGAACTGCTCGGCATCCAGATCCCGCGCTTCTGCGACCACCCGCTGCTCGACCCCGTCGGGGCCTGCCGCCAGTGCCTGGTGGAGATCCCCGACGCGGGCAACGGGCGCGGGATGCCCAAGCCGCAGGCGTCGTGCACGACGCCGGTCATGCCGGGCATGGTCGTCAAGACGCAGCTCACCAGCGCCGTCGCCGACAAGGCGCAGCACGGCGTGATGGAGCTGCTGCTGATCAACCACCCGCTCGACTGCCCCGTCTGCGACAAGGGCGGCGAGTGCCCGTTGCAGAACCAGGCGATGTCGAACGGGCGCGGTGAGACGCGGTTCGTCGAGACCAAGCGGACGTTCCCCAAGCCGATCGGGCTGTCCAGCCAGGTCCTGCTGGACCGCGAGCGCTGCATCCAGTGCGCCCGCTGCACCCGGTTCTCCGACCAGATCGCCGGGGACGCGTTCATCGACCTGTTCGAGCGCGGCGCCAAGGAGCAGGTCGGCGTCGCCGAGGACAAGCCGTTCCAGTCGTACTTCTCCGGCAACACGGTGCAGATCTGCCCGGTCGGGGCGCTCACCGGCGCCGCCTACCGGTTCCGGTCCCGGCCGTTCGACCTGGTGTCGGCGCCGAGCACCTGCGAGCACTGCGCGTCGGGCTGCTCGCTGCGCACCGACCACCGCCGCGGCAAGGTGATGCGGCGGCTGGCGGGCGACGACCCGCAGGTCAACGAGGAGTGGAACTGCGACAAGGGCCGGTGGGCGTTCCCGTACGCGACCCGGCCCGAGCGGCTGACGCACCCGCTGGTCCGCAACGAGCGCGGCGAGCTGGAGGTCGCGTCGTGGCCGGAGGCGCTGACGATCGCCGCCCGCGGCCTGGCCGCCGCGCGCGGCAACGCGGGCGTGCTCACCGGCGGGCGCCTCACCCTGGAGGACGCCTACGCCTACGCCAAGTTCGCGCGGACCGCGCTGCACACCAACGACATCGACTTCCGGGCCCGCGCCCACTCGGCGGAGGAGGCGGACTTCCTCGCCGCGTCCGTCGCGGGCCGCCCGATCGAGGTGTCCTACGCCGACCTGGAGAAGGCGCCGGTCGTGCTGCTCGCCGGGTTCGAGCCCGAGGAGGAGTCGCCGATCGTCTTCCTGCGGCTGCGCAAGGCGTACCGCAAGGGGACGCTGAAGGTGTTCGGCGTCGCGCCGTTCGCGACGCGCGGCCTGGCCAAGGTCGGCGGCACGCTGCTGCCGACGGCGCCGGGCGCCGAGGCCGAGACGCTGGGCTCGCTGCCCGGCGACGTCCGCGACCTGCTCGCCGCGCCGGGCGCGATCGTCCTGCTGGGCGAGCGCCTGGCGGGCAGCCCCGGCGCGCTGTCCACGGCGGCCCGGCTCGCCGCGATCACCGGCGCCCGCGTGGCGTGGGTGCCGCGCCGGGCGGGGGAGCGCGGCGCGCTGGAGGCCGGGGCGCTGCCCGCCCTGCTGCCGATCGGACGGCCCGTCACCGACGCCGCCGCCCGCGCCGAGGTGGCGCGGGTGTGGGGCGTCGCCGGTCTGCCCGACGTCCCCGGCCGCGACGCGGCGGCGATCGTCGACGACGCCGCCGCCGGGAACTTCGGCGCGCTGCTGGTCGGCGGCGTCGACCCCGACGACCTGCCCGACCCGGACGCCGTCCGGGCCGCGCTGGACGCCACCCCGTTCGTCGTCTCGCTGGAGCAGCGGCCGAGCGCCGTCACCGACCGCGCCGACGTGGTGCTGCCGGTCGCGGCCGTCGCCGAGAAGTCCGGCACGTTCGTGGACTGGGAGGGCCGGGGTCGTCCGTTCGACACCGTGTTGAAGTCGTCCGGGAAGATGGCCGACCTGCGCGTCCTGGACGCGGTCGCGGCCGAGATGGACGTCCACCTGGGCCTGCCCGGCCCGGAGGCCGCCCGCCGCGAACTCACCGAACTCGGGGCGTACCGGGGCGAGCGTCCCGCCGCGCCGAACGTGACGCAGCCCGCCACCGGGGCCCCGGCCGCCGGTGAGGCCGTCGTCGCCACCTGGCGACTCCTGCTCGACCGGGGCCGCCTCCAGGACGGCGAACCCCACCTGGCCGGGACCGCCAAGCCCGCCGTCGCGCGGCTGTCGCCCGCCACCGCCGCCGAGATCGGCGCCCGCACCGAGGTCACCGTCCTCGGCCCGCGCGGCTCGGTCACGTTGCCGCTGGAGATCACCCCCGACCTCGTGGACCGGGTCGTGTGGCTGCCGACGAACTCGGCGGGCTGCGCGCTCTACCCGCAGGTCGGCGCGGCGGCCGGGGACGTGGTCACGATCACCGCCGGAGGTGCCGCATGAGCCCGCTCGCAGGACCCGCGCCGTCCGATCCGACGCTCCAGTCGTTCGGCCAGGACCCCTGGTGGATCATCGCCATCAAGGTCGTCGCGATCTTCGGGTTCCTCGTCGTCGGCGTGCTGATGACGATGTGGATCGAACGCCGCGTCATCGGCCGCATGCAGCTCCGGACCGGCCCCAACCGGGCCGGGCCGTTCGGCCTGCTCCAGGGCCTCGCCGACGGCGTCAAGCTGGCGCTGAAAGAGGACATCGTCCCGTCCAAGGTGGACAAGGTCGTCTTCATCCTCGCGCCGATCATCGTGGCGGTGCCCGCGTTCGTCGCGTTCATCATCATCCCGTTCGGCCCGATGGTGTCGATCTTCGGCCACCACACGCCGCTCCAGGGCACGGACCTGCCGGTCGCGGTGCTGCTCGTCCTCGCCACCGCGTCGATGGGCGTCTACGGCGGCGTCCTGATGGGCTGGTCGTCGATGTCGCCGTACTCGCTGCTCGGCGGGCTGCGCTCCACCGCGCAGGTGATCTCCTACGAGATCGCGATGGCGCTGTCGTTCGTCGCGGTGTTCATGTTCGCCGGGACGATGTCGACCAGCGAGATCGTCAACGCGCAGGCCGACCGCTGGTACGTCCTGCTCCTGCTGCCGTCGTTCCTCATCTACGTCGTGACGATGATGGGCGAGTCCGGCCGCATCCCGTTCGACCTGCCCGAGGGTGAGGGCGAGATCGTCGGCGGCGTCCACACCGAGTACTCCTCGCTGAAGTTCGCGATGTTCTTCCTCGCCGAGTACATCAACCTGATCACGCTGTCGGCGCTGGCCACCACGCTGTTCCTCGGCGGCTGGCGCGCCCCCGCCCCGATCTCCACGGTCTGGGAGGGCGCGAACGCCGGCTGGTGGCCGCTGCTGTGGTTCACCGGCAAGCTGCTGGCGTTCATCTTCTTCTTCATCTGGCTGCGGGCGTCGCTGCCGCGCGTCCGCTACGACCAGCTCATGAAGCTCGGCTGGAAGGTCCTCATCCCGTTCTCGCTCGGGTGGATCCTGCTCGTCGCCACCATCCGCGCGCTGCGCAACGAGGGCTACGAGATGCAGGACATCGTCATCGTCTCGGTGATCGCCGCGACGGTGATCCTGGTCGGCACCGTCGCGTGGGAACTGCTGCGCGGCGGCAGCGACGACGACGAGGACGACGGCGCGTCCGCCGCCAAGCCCGTGCCCGCCGAAGGGGGCTTCCCCGTGCCGCCGCTCGACGCGCCGCACTACCACGGACGACCGGCCTCCGCCCCGGCGTCCACGACGACAACCGCCCGTGAGGAGGTCGGCAGTGGGACTCACTGACTTCCTGAACCCGGTCAAGGGGTTCGGGGTCTCGTTCCATCAGATGTTCACCAAGAGCGAGACCGTCCAGTACCCCGAGGCCAAGAAGCCGACCGCGCCGCGCTTCCACGGCCGCCACCAGCTCAACCGGTGGCCGGACGGCCTGGAGAAGTGCATCGGCTGCGAGCTGTGCGCGTGGGCGTGCCCCGCCGACGCGATCTTCGTCGAGGGCGCCGACAACACCGACGACGAGCGCTACTCGCCCGGCGAGCGGTACGGCCGCGTCTACCAGATCAACTACCTGCGCTGCATCCTGTGCGGGCTGTGCATCGAGGCGTGCCCGACCCGGGCGCTCACGATGACCAACGAGTACGAACTGGCCGACGACAGCCGCGAGAGCCTCATCTACACCAAGGACATGCTGCTCGCGCCGCTGCGCGAGGGCATGGACGCCCCGCCGCACGAGATGCGGCTCGGCGACACCGAGGAGGACTACTACCGGCTCGGCCTCCAGCAGCCCGAGGGCGGTGACGGCAAGTGAACGCGCCGCTCGCCCAGGTGGCCGACGCGCACGCCGCCGAGCCGTTCTTCTTCTGGCTCCTGGCGGTCGTGTCCGTCGCCGCCGCCGTCGGCATGATCTTCATGAAGCGCGCCGTGCACTCGGCGCTGCTGCTGGCCGTCGTCATGCTGAGCCTCGCCGCGCTGTACGCCATCCAGGACGCGCCGTTCCTCGCGTTCGTCCAGGTCATCGTGTACACCGGCGCCGTCCTCATGCTGTTCCTGTTCGTGCTCATGCTCGTCGGCGTCTCCTCCACGGACTCGCTCGTCGAGACGATCCGCGGGCAGCGGTTCTGGGCCGCGGTCGCCGGGCTCGGCTTCCTCGTCCTGCTGACCGCCGGGCTCGGCAACGCCGCCCTCGGCGACGCCGCCGGGCTGCGCGCCGCCAACGCCGACGGCAACGTCATGGGGCTCGCCCGGCTGCTGTTCAAGGACTACGTGTTCGCGTTCGAGGCGGCCAGCGCCCTGCTGATCACCGCCGCGCTCGGCGCGATGGTGCTGGCGCACCGCGAGCGCACCGAGCCCAGGCCGACGCAGCGCCAGCTCTCCGAGCGGCGGTTCGCGTCCGGCCGGCACCCCGGGCCGCTGCCCGGACCGGGCACCTACGCGCGGCACAACGCCGTCGACATGCCCGCGCTGCTGCCCGACGGCACCCCGTCGGAGCTGTCGGTCAGCCCCGTCATCGCGGCGCGCACCGACACCGTCGCCCGCCACGACGACCTGCACGGCGACTCCGAGACCGACGCGCTCGCCGCCGACGTCCGCCGGGTCCGCGCCGTCACCGAGGAGGCGGAGGGCGCCGACGCCGAAGGCCGGGCCCCGTTCCGCTCCACCGGGACGGGCGCGACCGGCACCTCAACCGAAGGCGAGGCTGGTCAATGAGCCCGGGGCACTACCTGGCCCTCTCGGCGATCCTGTTCACCATCGGCGCGATCGGCGTGCTCGTCCGCCGCAACGCGATCGTGGTGTTCATGTGCGTCGAGCTGATGCTGAACGCCTGCAACCTGGCGTTCGTCACCTTCGCCCGGATGCACGGGAACCTGCACGGCCAGATCATCGCGTTCTTCGTGATGGTCGTCGCCGCGGCGGAGGTCGTGGTCGGGCTGGCGATCATCATGACCATCTTCCGGACCCGCAGGTCCTCGTCGGTCGACGACGCGAACCTGCTGAAGTACTGAGAGGTCACGGATGAAAGCGGAAGGCTTCCAGGCTCTGGCCTGGCTTCTCATCGCACTGCCGCTCGCCGGAGCGGCGATCCTGCTGCTCGGCGGACGGCGCACCGACAAGTGGGGGCACTGGCTCGGCACCGCCACCTCGCTGGCCGCGTTCGGCGTCGGCGTCGGCGTCTTCGTCCAGATGCTCGGCTACGGGCACGAGGAACGGCGCCGCACCCTGCACCTGTGGGAGTTCTTCCAGGCGGGCAGCCTGAAGGTCGACGCGTCGCTGCTGCTGGACCCGCTGTCCATCAGCTTCGTGCTGCTGATCACCGGCGTGGGCACGCTGATCCACGTCTACTCGATCGGCTACATGTCGCACGACGTGGACCGGCGCCGGTTCTTCGCCTACCTGAACCTGTTCGTCGCGGCGATGCTGCTGCTGGTCCTCGGCGGCAACTACGTCGTGCTGTTCGTCGGCTGGGAGGGCGTGGGCCTCGCGTCCTACCTGCTCATCGGGTTCTGGCAGTACAAGCCGACGGCGGCCACCGCCGCCAAGAAGGCGTTCATCGTCAACCGCGTCGGCGACCTCGGCCTGGTCACCGCGATCATGCTGATGTTCGCGACGTTCGGCACGGTCGGCTTCGAGCAGATCCTCGGCACCGGGCACGAGCACGTCGGCCTGGCGTCGCAGCTCTCCACCGGCACCGCCACGGCGATCGGCCTGCTGCTGCTCGTCGGCGCCTGCGGCAAGTCGGCGCAGCTCCCGCTCCAGTCCTGGCTGCTGGACGCGATGGAGGGCCCGACGCCCGTGTCGGCGCTCATCCACGCCGCCACCATGGTCACCGCCGGGGTGTACCTGATCGTCCGGTCCGGCCCGATCTTCGAGATGTCGCCCGACGCGCAGCTCGTCGTCACGATCGTCGGCGCGGCCACGCTGCTCGCCGGTGCGATCATCGGTACCGGCAAGGACGACATCAAGAAGGCCCTCGCGGGCTCGACGATGTCGCAGATCGGCTACATGACGCTCGCCGCGGGCCTCGGCCCGGCGGGCTACGTGTTCGCCATCGCCCACCTCATCGCGCACGGCTTCTTCAAGGCCGGGCTGTTCCTCGGCGCCGGGTCGGTCATGCACGGCATGAACGACGACGTGAACATGCGCCACTACGGCGGCCTGTTCAAGAAGATGACGATCACCGGCGCCACGTTCGGCCTCGGCTACTTCGCCATCATCGGCGTCCCGGGCCTGTCCGGCTGGTTCACCAAGGAGGGCATCATCGCCGCCGCCTACGAGAAGGGCGGCACCTCCGGCGCGATCCTCGGCTCCTGCGCGCTGATCGGCGCCGGGATCACCGCGTACTACATGTCCCGCGTCATGTTCATGACGTTCTTCGGCGAGAAGCGCTGGGCCGACGACGCCCACCCGCACGAGTCGCCGAAGATCATGACGATCCCGCTCGTCGTGCTGGCGTTCGGGTCGGTGTTCGCGGGCGGCTGGCTCACCCTCGGCGGGTTCGGGCACTTCCTCGGACCGGTCGTCGGCGAGGGCGAGCACCACGGCTTCAACCCGTTCAACCCGTACGGGATCGCCGCGTTCGTCCTCATGCTCGCCGGCGTCGGGCTCGCGTGGCGGCAGTACGGCGCCCGTCCGGTGCCGCGCGAGCAGCCCGCCGGGTCGTTCCTCACCGTCGCGGCCCGTAAGGACCTGTACGGCGACGCCCTGAACGAGTCGCTGCTGATGCGGCCCGGCCAGTGGCTGACCCGGCTCGCGGTCTGGTTCGACTCCCGCGCCGTTGACGGCGCCGTCAACGGCCTCGCGGCCGGCATCGGCGGCTCGTCCGGGCGGCTGCGCCGCCTCCAGACCGGCTTCGCCCGTTCCTATGCCCTTTCCATGTTCCTCGGCGCCTCGGTCATCCTCGCGGCGCTCCTGGCGGTGAACGTCTCGTGAACGACTTTCCCTGGCTGAGCGTCCTGCTCGTCCTGCCGCTGCTCGGCGCGATCACCGTCGCGCTGCTGCCGCGCGGACGCGACGCCCTCGCCAAGCAGACCGCGCTCGGGTTCGCCGCCGCCACCGCCGTCCTCGGCATCGTGCTGGCGTTCCGCTTCGACAGCGGCGGCCCGCGCTTCCAGTTCACCCAGAGCACGCCGTGGATCGAGGCGTTCGGCGTCGACTTCGCGCTCGGCCTCGACGGCGTCGCGCTCACCATGGTCGTGCTGTCGGTCGTGCTCGTGCCGCTCGTCATCCTCGCCTCCTGGCGGGACGCCGAGCGGTCCGGCGGCACCGGCGTCCCGCCCAAGCGGTCGGTGAAGACGTACTTCGCGCTCATCCTCGCGCTGGAGACGATGATGATCGGCGTCTTCGCGGCGACCGACGTCTTCCTCTTCTACGTCTTCTTCGAGGCGATGCTCATCCCGGTGTACTTCATCATCGGGTCCTACGGCGGTCCCCAGCGGTCCTACGCGGCCGTGAAGTTCCTGCTGTACTCGCTGTTCGGCGGGCTCGTCATGCTCGTCTCGGTGCTGTGGCTGTTCCCGCTGTCGTCGCGGAAGGTCTCCGAGGGCGGCCTCGGCGCGGCGACGTTCTCCTTCGAGGAACTCAGCGGGATGACGATCGAGCCGACGACGGCCAAGTGGCTGTTCCTCGGCTTCTTCCTCGCCTTCGCCATCAAGGCGCCGCTGGTGCCCGTGCACACCTGGCTGCCCGACCTCGCCCAGCAGGCGCCGCCCGGCGCGCTGGTGCTGATCGTCGGCGTCCTGGACAAGGTCGGCACCTACGGCATGCTGCGGTTCTGCCTGGAGTTGTTCCCCGGCGCCGCGCAGTGGGCGACGCCCGTCGTCCTCGGCCTCGCCGTGCTCAGCATCATCTACGGCGCGATCCTCGCCATCGGCCAGGTCGACCTCAAGCGGCTCGTCGCCTACACGTCGGTGTCGCACTTCGGGTTCATCGTGCTCGGCATCTTCGGCATGACCTACGCGGGCCAGTCCGGCGCGGTGCTCTACATGGTGAACCACGGGTTCTCCACCGCCGCGCTGTTCCTGCTCGTCGGGTTCCTCATCGTGCGGCGCGGGTCGGCCCGCATCGACGCGTTCGGCGGCGTCCAGAAGAAGGCGCCGGTGCTGGCCGGGCTGTTCCTCGTCGCGGGCCTGTCCGGGCTGTCGCTGCCGGGGCTGGCGCCGTTCGTGTCCGAGTTCATGGTGCTCACCGGCACCTTCACCCAGTACCGGGTCGCGGCGGTGCTCGCCGCCGTCGGCATCGTCCTGGCCGCCATCTACATCCTCTGGATGTACCAGCGGACCATGGGCGGCCCCGCCACCGAGCAGGTGTCGGGACTGTCGGACCTGTCGGTCCGGGAGAAGGTCGCCGTCGCGCCCGTCATCGCGGTCATCGTGGTGCTGGGCTTCTTTCCGCAGCCCGTCCTCAACGTGATCAATCCTTCGGTGGAGACGACGCAGACGGTGCTCGACCGGCCGGGCTTCCGGCCGCAGATCACCGGTGACGTCGCCGAGAACGGAGCCCGGCCATGACCCCGAGCCGTACGGCGGGGGCCGTCCTCGCGCAGGACATCCCCGCACCGCACATCGAGTACGGGCAGATCGCCCCGATCCTCGTCGTGTTCGGCGTCGCCGTCCTCGGCGTCCTCGTCGAGGCGTTCGCCGGGCGCCGGCTGCGCTACCCGATCCAGGTGCCGCTGGCGTTCGCGGGCCTCATCGCCGCGTTCGTGTGGACGGTGTGGATGGGCGTCGGCGACGAACCGCACCTCGTCGCCGCCGAGGGCGCGCTCGGCGTGGACGGCCCCACGCTGTTCCTCCAGGGCACGATCCTCATCCTCGCGACGGTCAGCCTGCTGCTGATCTCCGAGCGGAGCCGGTCGCACTTCACGCCGCAGGCGTCGGCGCTGCCCGGCACCGAGGCCGAGCAGCGGTCGGCCACGTCCGGGAACACGCAGACCGAGATCTTCCCGCTGATGATGTTCGCCGTCACCGGAATGATCATGTTCCCGGCGGCGAACGACCTCCTGACGATGTTCATCGCGCTGGAGATCATGTCGCTGCCGCTCTACCTGCTGTGCGGGCTGGCGCGACGGCGGCGGCTGCTGTCGCAGGAGGCGGCCGTCAAGTACTTCCTGCTCGGCGCCTTCTCCTCGGCGTTCTTCCTGTACGGCGCCGCGCTGCTGTACGGGTACGCGGGGTCGGTGCGGCTCGGCGTCATCGCCGCCGAGCTGGGCACCGACGCGGGCAGCGAGACCCTGCTGCTCGGCGGCGTCGCGCTGCTCACCGTCGGGCTGCTGTTCAAGCTCGGCGCCGTCCCGTTCCACATGTGGAAGCCCGACGTCTACCAGGGCGCCCCGACGCCGGTCACGGCGCTCATGGCGTCGTGCACGCTCGTCGCGGCGTTCGGCGGCATGCTGCGGATCTACTACGTGGCGCTGGAGAACCTGCGGTGGGACTGGCGTCCCGCGCTGTGGGGAGTGGCGATTCTCACGATGATCGTCGGCGCGGTCGTCGCGATCACCCAGACCGACATCAAGCGGATGCTGGCCTACTCCTCGATCGCGCACGGCGGGTTCCTGCTCACCGGCGTCGTCGCGGCGTCCACCGACGGCCTGTCCGGTTCACTGTTCTACCTGGCCGCCTACGGCTTCACGACGGTCGGCGCGTTCGCCGTCGTCACGATGGTCCAGGACGACGCCGGCGAGGCCGCGCACCTGTCCCGGTGGGCGGGCCTCGGCCGCCGCTCGCCGCTGGTCGCGGGCGTCTTCGCGTTCTTCCTGCTTGCGTTCGCGGGCATCCCGCTCACGTCCGGGTTCACCGGCAAGTTCGCGGTGTTCAAGGCGGCCATCGACGCGGGCGCGACGCCGCTGGTCATCGTCGGTGTGCTGGCCTCGGCGGTCGCCGCGTTCTTCTACGTCCGCGTGATCGTCGTGATGTTCTTCAGCGAGCCGGAGGCCGACGGCCCCCGCGTCGTGGCCGCACCGGCGACCGCGGCGGCGGTCGCGCTCGGCGTGGCGGCTACTGTTGTCCTGGGTGTGCTCCCGCAGCCCGTCCTGGACATGGCGGGGCACGCGGCTTCGTCGATGTTCGTGCGGTAGAGATCCGCTAGGGGGTACGGGTGAGCAGCGGTTTCGCCGGAGGGTCGCCGTTCGGGTTGCCGATCGACGCGGAACTGGCCGCCGCCTCGCGCGAGCGGCTCGCCGCCGTCGAGGAGCAGCTCCTGGAGGCGGTCCACAGCGAGGACCCGCTGCTCACCCAGGCGTCCAAGCACCTGGTCGAGGCGGGCGGCAAGCGGTTCCGGCCGATGCTGGTGCTGCTGGCCGCCGAGTTCGGCGACCCGTCGTCGCCCGGCGTGGTGCCCGCCGCCGTCGTGGTCGAGCTGACCCACCTGGCGACGCTCTACCACGACGACGTCATGGACGAGGCGACCGTCCGGCGCGGCGAGGAGTCGGCCAACACCCGCTGGACGAACACGGTCGCGATCCTCACCGGCGACTACCTGTTCGCCCGCGCGTCCGACCTGCTCGCCGACCTCGGGCCCGAGGCCGTCCGCATCCAGGCCCGGTCGTTCGCCCGTCTCGTCCGCGGCCAGATCCAGGAGACGGTCGGTCCGCGCGACGGCGACCCCCTCAAGCACTACCTCCAGGTCGTGTCCGACAAGACCGGCTCGCTGATCGCCACGTCGGGGCAGCTCGGCGCGCTGCTGGCCGGGGCGCCGAACCACGTCGTCGACACGATCACCTCGGCGTGCGAGAAGATCGGCGTCGCGTTCCAGCTCTCCGACGACATCCTCGACATCGCCTCGGAGGCCGAGGAGTCCGGCAAGACTCCCGGCACCGACCTGCGCGAGGGCATCCGTACCCTCCCCACCCATCACGTCCTGTCCGGCATCGGCTCGGGCCCCGACGACGCCCGCCTCCGCCACCTCCTCACCCAGGACCTGACGGACGACGCCCTCCACGCCGAGGCCCTGACGCTCCTGCGCGCCCACCCGGCGATGGACCGCGCCCGCTCCGACCTCCGCCGCTGGGCGGAGGACGCCCGCGACCAGCTCCTCACCCTCCCACCCCTCCCGTCCCGAGACGCCTTCACCGGCCTCTGCGACTACGTCATCACCCGAACCGGCTGACGCGCCCCACCAGACAGGCCGACGACAGCTCTGTCGTCGGCCTGCTGCGTTATTGACACCTCACTCATCCACCGAATTGGCACACGCTGCCGTTATCGCACATAGCGCTGCTTTATCCGCCGTCCAAGGGTGCACAATTTCAAGTGGCTTGACGTCAGTCAGGCCGGTGCGAAAGACTCCTGCCACCCCGCGCCGATTCCCCCGTACTGAAAGGCTGATCGGTGGCGCCTCCCGGAAACGGCGGCAAGAGCAGTTACGACCACGCCCAGATCAAGGATGTGGCCAGGCGGCTACAGCGCGAACTCGACGCACTCGCCGTGACCGGCACGCCCGCCGGCTTGGCGGCACGCGGCGCGCTCTCCCCCTCGGCCCTGGGGCAGTGGGACGCGGCGCAGGCGCTGCACGCCACCGTGAACCACAGCAACCAGCAGATCGTTCACGCCTACGAGAAATTCGTGAAGGATTTTCGCGAGGTCACGATGGCCCTTGAGAAGATCGCGAACAACTACCGGGAATCCGACGCGAAGATGCTCGCCGAGATCAACGCGGTCGGCAACGGACTGGACGGCCGCCCGCCCACGCGTTCCAGCGCCAAGCCGGTGGAGTGACGATGACCGAGAACTACGTCCTCCGCAACGGCGGCGCACCCACCGGCGACCCGGCGTCCTACGGCGACATCGACCGGATCAGGGCCCTGCTCGACGGCACGGACGCCGGTGCGGTGCGCAACGCCGCCGCCGCCTACCAGGCGGCCGGCCGGAACCTGTCGGGAATCCGGGCGGCGCTCAGCCACGCCGTAGCCGCGCTGGACGGCGCCTGGGACGACGACGCCGCCGCCGAAGCACAGAAGACGCTGCGCAAACTCGTGACGACGGCGACCGAACTGGCCACGGCGACGTCCCAGGTCGGCAGGACGCTGGACTGGTACGGCGGCGAAATCCTGCCCTGGTACGTCGCGCACAAGCCCGGCACCGGGTTCATCAAGGACGGCGGCGACGACGAGTACGCCCGCGAGTTCATGCAACGCCTGAACGGCCGCATCGCCGAGGCGTGGACCCGGTTGCCCGCTTCGGTGACGACGCAGCCGCTCAAATGGAGCGCTCTTGAACGGAACCCGTTGGATATTGCCGCCCAACCTCCGTCGAACAGCACCAACACGGCCGGGGAAGTCGGTACCCCGGCCACGGGAACCGACGGCCGACCCAGCGGAACGGCGCCGCACGCTCTCGGGGGCGACGGTGTCCGTCCAGGCAACGCGGGGGTGCGCGGTACCGGGACCGAGCCCCTCGGCACCGGACTGGGTACGGCCGCGCAAGGTGCCGCGGGCACCACCGATCTCGCCGGTAGCCCGGGGACGCCGGGCGGTTCACCAGCCCCGTTCAGCGCACCCGGCGCCGGAAACGCCGTGCCGCCGGGCGGCACGCCCGGTGCTCCTGCTGGGCCGGGTCCGTTCCCCGCGAACGGACTGCCTTCCACTCCGCCCGGACGGCTCGGCGGCGGAGCGGGTACGGCGTCCGGCGGACGTTCCGGCCCCGTCGGCGCGGGGCGGCCGGGCGGGCTGCCGGGGTTCGCCGGGGGCACCCGGCCAGGAGCCCCGGCGGCACCCGGCGGAACGGCCGGTGCCCCGGTGCGCGGCGGTGGCGCCGGCGCACGGGTTACGCCAGGGACGAATCCCAGCGGCGGGTCAGGTCGTCCCCTGCCGGGTGGGGCGGGCGCCGGGGCGTTCGGGCCCGGCGGAGCCGGTGCCGGATCGGGCCGGGGCGGCGGAGACGAGCGGAGCCGCGAATTCTGGCTGGCCGAGGACGCGGAGTTCTGGCAGGGCGATCCTGCGGGCGTGCCGATCGTCGGTGGCGGGGCGGATCCTTCGCACGGTGAGCAGTCCGAGGAGAACGAAGCCTGGCGGCGTGATGAGCGAGCCGTCTGGGAGCCGGACACGCTGCCCAGTGACGCGGTGATCGGCGCCGTGGCCGGAACTCCGGCCACGGACCGGGACGACGTGGACGATGACGCTGAGAAGTCCGAGGAAGCCGGGCAGGCAACGGCTAAACGGGACGAAGAGCCGCCGCCTCGGCTGGAGGCGTCACCGGAACTGAAGGGTTAGGCGTTGGGGCTGAAGGTTGTGGGGGCGGCGGCCCTCGCCGTCACCTGCGTGCTGGCGCCGGCCTCGTGGGCGGGGACCGCGTCGGGAGCCGCCGCTGAGAATGGTGCTCCCCGCGCGCGGCAGTGGTGGTTCACGACGTGGAGCGTGCAGGAGAAGCTGTGGCCGCTCTCCCGTGGCGGGGGAGTCACCGTCGGCGTCGCGGACAGCGGTGCCGATTCGAGGTTGCCGGAACTGCGCACGAGCCTGGTGCCCGGCGGGAGCGTTCGTGGCGATGGTAGCGACGGACTCACCGACCTGCACGACACATGGGCGCCTCCGGGTAAGGGATGGGGCCACGGGACCGGAATGGCCGCCCTGATCGCGGCCAACGGTACGGGGAGCGGGTACCTCGGTATCGCGCCGGACGCTCGCATCATGCCGGTCGCCGCGGCGGATCTTGAGCAGCACGTCAAGGCCGTGCGCTGGCTCGCAGATAAAAACGTCAAGATCATTAACCTTTCCATCGGAGATCCGAGCGGCAGGGACACCGGCTGTTCGATGGATCTGCAGGAAGCGATCGACTACGCCCTCGACAAGGACATCGTGGTCGTGGCCGCGTCGGGGAACGAAGGGGACAAGGCGTTTCCGAGCGAGCCCGGAAGCTGCTACGGAGTCCTCACGGTCGCGGCCGTCGATCCGGACATCCGTCCCTGGAAAGGCTCGACCAGGCAACCGTCCGTTGACGTGGCGGCGCCCGGTGTCAGCATGGAACTGATCGGAAAGGGAGGCCGGATCGGCTCCGGCTCCGGAACCAGCTCCGCGACGGCGCTCACCTCGGGCGTCGTGGCGTTGGTCCGGGCGAGGCATCCCCGGCTCTCGGCACGCCAGGTCGTGCAACGGATCATCGCCACGGCCCGGGACATCGAACCGGCCGGCCGCGACCCGAAGACCGGCAACGGCCTGGTCCTGCCCTACCGCGCCCTGACCGCACAGGTTTCCGCCAACGCCCCGAACCCCGTCTACGACGAATGGGACAGACACCGCGCCGAACAGCGACGCCTGGCCGAACAACGGCGAGCGAAGCCTCTCCCCGCGAGCGAGTCAGACGCCGTCATCGAGATGAGAACCCTCCTGATAGCCGCCGGAGCGCTGGCAGCCCTGGCCCTGACCATCGGCATCGTCGTGCTGGTAGCCAAACCTCGCAGGAGATCCCAGTGACGGAGAACCCGTTCAGCAAACTGCTCAACCCGTCAGTCCAACCTCCGGCCCCGCCCGGACCGCAGCCGGACAACCCGCTCTACCGGCCCCCGACCGCCCAGCCGAACCCCGGCCCGCCGCAACCGAGCTCCCGGCCCCGGTTCGCTCAGCCGAACCACGCCTCACAGCCGACCTCCGCAATGGATCCCGCAGCACTGCGGAGGGCGGCGAAAGCCGCTGACGAGATCGCCGAGTCGGTGGGGCGGTCCGCCAAGTCGTTCGTCGGACCCACCGAGGCCGCCGCGAAAGGACTCGCTGGCTGGCAGACCGGGGCACAGTTGACCTCCCTCGTGACGGGATGGAACGCGGCGCTGCTCCGCCTTCGCGCCGAGGTCGAGTACCAGGGCGACGCGCTGGACAAGTGCGCGCGGAATCGAGTCTGGGCCGAAGCGGAGATCACCGCGAGAATTCGGCGGATTCGCGCGGGAGGATCGTGATCGTGGTCTCTTTCCAGCAGTTGAAGGACGCCGACGTCAAGGGACTCGACACGGCGTGGCGGTCATGGCGCAAGACGGTGGAGCTGCTGGAGCGGGCTGAGGACGGCTATCGGGGAAAGCTGCTCGCCGGAATCAGCGGCGCGCGCTGGCGCGGTGATGACGCCGACAGCGCGCGCACGATGATGGTTCCGGTGCAGCAACGGTTCAAGGTGGCCTCCGCGCAGTCTTCTTCGGTAGCGAGTGTCATCAATAGCGCGGTCCCACGGTTCACGGCCGCGCAGAAGAAATTGCTCGACGCGATCAGCGTCGCGCAAGCCGAGTACCTCAAGGTCGGTCCGGACGGCTCGCTCGACTTTCCGACGTCTCTCCCGCCGCGCTACTCATCCTGGGAAGAATTCCAGAAGAAGGCACAGCAGATCCAGGCACGGTTCGTCGCGGCCGTGCGCGAGGCGAGTGCCGCTGACCAGGAGATCGCAGCGGCGCTGCGGCGTCTCGGCGCGGACATCATGGCGAAGGAGAACCCGCTCAAGGAGTTGCGGGATGAGTCCAAGATGGCGACGCAGCTTGCGGGATTCAATCCGGCGAACATTCCGCCCAGGGGCGCGAAGACACCCAGGCAGGTGGCCGACTGGTGGAAGGCGCTGCCCGAGGAGCAGCGCCATCTCCTGATGAACGCGTATCCGGAGAAAATTGGTTGGTTGAACGGCATCCCGTCCGAGGACCGAGACGAGGCCAATCGTACGCGGCTACAGTCGCGTGTGCAGCAGCTCAGGGAGATTCCGGAGGATCAACGTACGGATTTCCAGAAACGAGACCTCGCCAGGTTGGAAATGCTCGACCGGACGATCGCGGGCTACGAGGTCAAGGGAAAAGACATGTACTTGCTCGGACTCGACTCCACGGTGACGGGGAAGAAGGAAACGGACGACGGCTCGGATGGTCGCGTCATCGTGTCCATCGGCAACCCCGACACCGCCAAGATCAATTCTGTCTATGTTCCTGGCACCGAGAGTGACCTGACTAAGGCGAACGGGGCGTTGTCGCGGGCCTTCGCGATCAACGAGGCGACGGGCCTTCATACGCAGCAGTCGGTGGCCACCACGATGTGGCTGGGCTATGACGCCCCGGACGATGTTAAATGGAATGCCGGGGGAGGGCACTATGCCGATCAAGGCGGGCCTCGGTTGAATAGTTTCCTCGATGGTGTGCGTGAGGCTCAGTCAACGGAGGGAAACCAGGGAAGCAGATTGAGTCTTCTGGGGCACAGCTATGGCTCAACGGTCATCGGAGAGGCAGCGAACGCGAAGTACAGGCGGCTTCCCGTGGACGACATCATCGTCGCAGGAAGTCCCGGAATGCGCGTTTCGAACGCTGAAGACCTGGGTATCGGGGCAAGCAATGTGTGGGCGCAGGCAGCGCACGATGATCCTGTTCCGAAAATTGGACGCATCGCGCACGGCGGGGGTCTTCTCGTGCCGTCGGATGATTCGTTCGGGGCGAACAGACTGCCGGTCGGTGACCCGGATCACGGCCAGGGCGGCCATTCGAATTACTACAACCAGGTAGTGGGAGGAGGAAATTCCTACAGCTTCTCTGGCGCGTCGGGGAGTTTGGATCAGCAGGCTCGTGTGATCGCGGGGTTGCGGCGATGATCGCCGGTCGGGTCGTTAGTATTCTTGCTGTGACGGGTACGGGTGTCCTCCTTTCGGCATGTGGATTGCTTCTTGGTGGCCAGCCCCAGCCTCCCGGGCGGCATCCGGTTGCCATTCAGCGGCAGCTCGACCGGGCGGTGGGTGATGTAGAGAACGTCCTCAGTCTGAATTCGAGTGAGGTCGCCGCAGATTTCCATAATGAAGAATGCTCCGGGTATGATTTTCCCGGCCCGTCGGTACAGCCGCTCGATGATGATCCGCGAAAGGTCATGTATCCTCTCTATGTGCTCTCCTATCATTTCTCCATCCCGGAGACGCGGAAGCGCGCTGAGGGCGAGAAGGCATTGCAGTCCCTTCGTTCCGGGTTAGCCGCCAAGAACTGGCGTATTCGCGACCTCGACACAGGTCCGCCGCCGCAGTTCAACGCTACCAAAGGTGATCTGTCAATGAATGCCAGGCATGAAGCACCGGACCTGGACAATGCCAAAGTCACGGTCACCAGCCGTTGCTTCAAGCATCCGAATGCTTGAACCGAACTCCGGAGGGGTTGGGTTCCTGGTCGGTGTTCCACTTGTCCACACGGGTTCGCCCGAGCTGTCGTGAGTTCGTCGGAGGTCGTTGATGCGTGTTGAGGAACCGGTGCGGGCGCGGGCCGATCTCGAACGGTGCGCCGTTGATGTCGTGGAGGCGGTTCGGCCGGCTTCGTTGAGCGGGGAGTTCGACCAGGAGCTGGTGTACCCCTGTGAGGCCGTCGAGCGGCTCAATGCGGTCGATCACGCGATCGGTGGTGGCGTGAACGACGGTGTTGAGTTCAGTCCCTATGTGGCCGCTCGTCTCGGTTTTCTGGACGTGGCGACGCCGGAGGACGCGGTGGGCGCTGTGCGGGCGCTGCGGGATGCGCTCTCCGTGCGGGGGTGGACGCTCCTGGAGGAGGCCGTCGACGACGCGCGTACCGGTGACCTTGCGCGCCTGCTGATCGAGGCGCCCAGAGGGGGGTTCGGCGCCAGGGTCGCGGCGGTGATCACGGCCGAGGGGGCGCCGCGCGTCACGGTGATCCTCTCTTCACCGTGTCTGCGACACCCCCATGAGATCGAGACGATCTGAGAACCCCCGGTGATGTTGTCGGGACGCGTTGTGGTCGCGCGGGCCGGATCGGAGGCTTGCGGCGCCAGGGGCGGCGCGCGCGGCTCTTCGGGTGAGGTGGGGTGTGCCGGCGGCCTGGGGAGAAAGTTTTGCTTGGTGCGTTATGCGGGGGTCGGTTTGCCGTCTTCTTCGTGTGAGCTTCCACGGTCGTTCGCGTAAGGCGGTTGCCATGTACCGACAGTGCGTTGCCGTGCCGGTGGGCGCGGGAGCCGTCACGATGCTGGAGGCGTCGGGGCGGGCGGCAGGGGAGGCGCGGGCCTTCGTCGGCGGATGGCTGCGGAAGAACGGGCTCGGCGACGACGCCGTGGGGACGGCCGAGCTGGTCGCCAGCGAGCTCGTCACGAACGCCTGGCGGCACGGGCATACGCGGGGGTCCTCGATTCTGACGCGGGCCCGCCTGGTCGAGGACGGAGTCGTCGTTAGCGTCACCGACCGGAGCGCGAGGCTGCCCGTCGAACGGGAACTCACCCTGGACGACGAGGGCGGGCGCGGGCTCGCCATCCTCACCGCGCTGGGCGTCCGGTGGGAGGCCGAGCCGCTGCCCACCGGCGGGAAGACGGTCCACGCCCTCATCCCGCACGGGTAGCGAGCCCGGCTACGCGTGCACGATCGTGCGCGGCGGCGCGTCCTCGTCGGTGACGAAGGCGAGCAGGCGTTCGGCCTCGGCGTGCAGCGCCTCGGCGTCCGCCGGTGCCAGCCGCTCGAACGGCCGGAACGTCAGCGCGGTCTTGGACACCTCCCACGTGCCGGCGACGAAGCCGTCCACCAGGAACGTCGGAAGCACCTGGGAGTACCCCGGCATGACGACGCGGCGGTGCTCGTCGGTGATGACCCGGGTCCGGTCGCGGTGGGCGAGGACGAGGTTGTCGAAGTTCGGCAGCAGCCGGACGGGCGCGGGGGCGTCGGGGTTTGCGAGCGGGGCGTCCGCGAGGTCGAACAGCTCCCGTCCGTCCTCGTCGCGGTAGGTGCGCAGTTTCGGCCGCAGCGCGTCCACGACGGGCTTGAGCCGGGTCAACCCGCTCCACGTCTGGACGTCGGCGACGGTGGCGGGCCCGTGTCCCGCCAGGTACCGCAGCACCAGCTCCCCGGCCGACGCCTCCTCCCGCGCCGCCTCGGGTGCCCACTCCTCGGCCAGCACGCACGGCACCGCGCCCCGGCTCCACCACGACCCCCACATCCCGCTGGGCGGCGGATGCAGCAGCCCGACCAGGAAGTGCGCCATCCAGCCCAGCGCCTTCGCGTCCCGCCCCGGGAACCGCTCGGCGAGCAGCCGCCCCAGCTCCGGCCGCGTCAGCACCCGCCCAGTCATCGACTCCCGGACGGCCGCGACGAACTCGTCCGGCTCGATCCCCTCGATCGCCGTCCCGAACCCCGTCCGCCCGATCCGCGCGAACAACGTCGCCAGCAACGGCCGCATCAACCCGAAGTCCGCAGCGAGCTGGAGATGCTGCGTCCCCCGCAAGGTGGCCCCGCGCACGACGGCCCGGTCATGCAGCAGCCCGGCCAGCTCGTCCCGCTCGAATCCCGACACCCGAGCCCGCAGCCCCACATACGGCGCGTTGCACTCCTGCCCCTGCACCGCCACCAGCCGCCCGACGACCTCCGCCGCCCCGACATCCGCCCGCTCCAGCAGAAACTGCCGCTCCAGCAACGTCCGGTTCAACGTCCTGCGCGTCAGTACTGTCATGCCCGGCCTCCGTACGCCCCGATGTCGCTGTACCCGCACACTAGGCGCCATAGCGGACGGCATCTGTCCGCCACTCGCGGATCGTTAGGGTGCCACGGTGCCCACCGCAGATTGGACTCCCGGATGATCACCGGTGTCGATACCGTCCTGGTCGCCGCCGCGCCCGTCGAGGGCGCGGTGCGCGGGTTCGTCGGCGCGGTGGCGGAGCGGTGGCCCGCGTTGCGGGTCGCCGTGGAGGAAGGGGAGTCCGGGGTCGGGCCGTTCGTGCCGTTCGACCGGCTCGGTGTGCTGCCCGCGGCGAGTGGGAACGTCCTGGTCGCGCGGGACGCGGAGATGGTGCGCCGCTGGGACGAGGACGGCTACGAGCCCGACGCCGGCGGCGAGGGACCGTTCATGGTCATGTACGAACCCTGCCGCGCCCCCGCCGTCCGCGTCCACGTGCTGGACGATCCCTACGCACGGCCGTTCGGGTTCGCCGCGCACGACGCGGTGCTCGTCGGAGCCCGGCTGAGCCTGGTCACGCTGGTCGCACCCGACCGCGACGGCGGGTTCAGCCGGTGGCTCGTCGCGGAGCTGACGCGCCGCCTCGGCGCCACCGGCTGAGGACGTGGGTCGCTTAGGAGGCGGCCGACAGGGCCGGGGTGTAGTGGGTGGCGGGGTCGCCCTCGATGATGCGGCTGCGTTCGCCGGTCACGCCGGCCGGGACGTCGCCCGCGACGGTCACGCGGTGCAGGACGCGGGGCAGGTCGCCGTAGTCGTCCGGCGCGTAGTGCTGGGTGATCCGGTTGTCGAAGACGACCAGGTCGCCCGGGTTCCACTGCACCCGCAGCAGGTTCTCCGGCCGCGTCACGTACGCCTGGAGGAGACGCAGGATGTCGCGGGACTCGGTGTTCGAGAGGCCGACGATCTGCTGCGCGAACCCGCCGATGAACAGCCCGGGCTCCCCGGTCCCGGGATGCACCCGCACGACGGGATGCGCCGTCCGGTACCGCGTCGAGGTGAAGACGCGGCGGTACTCCTCGGCCCCGGCGGCCGTCGGCCCGGGGCGCACGTAGTCGTAGTCGTTGGTGTGCACGGCCCACAGCCGGTCGGCGAACTCGCGGAGCGGGCCGGGCAGGTCGCGGTAGGCGGCGGCCGAGTTGGCGATGAGCGTGTGCCCGCCGTAGGGCGGGACGACGAGCGCCCGCAGCGTGCTGACCGCGGGCGGCGTCAGCACGAACGTGACGTCGGTGTGCCACACGTTCGAGCGGATCCCCTCGTCGCCGTCGACGGGCAGGATCTGCGGGCGGCCGTGCACGGACGGGACGGTCGGGTGCGCGCCGGTCAGCTCCCCGAACCGGGCGGCGAAGCGGAGCTGGCCGTCCTCGTCCAGCCCGGCGCCCCGGAAGACGAGCGCCTTGTGCTCCAGCAGCAGCCCGTTCAGCTCGTCGAAGGGAAGTGCGTGCGGGTCGACGCCGGTGATCTCGGCGCCGATGCGGCCCCCGATGCGGCGGATCTCGGTCATGGGAGGTGTCCCTTCTAGCGGCGGACGGTCGGGTCGGCGAGCCGCAGCAGCAGCCGCAGCAGGCCGTCGAAGGCGAAGCCGAGAACCGCGATGAACGCGATGCCGCTGAAGATCAGCGGCGTCTGGAGGTAGTTCCCGGCCTGGAGGATGAGGAAGCCGACGCCGCCGGTCGCGGCGATCATCTCGGCGGCGA
This sequence comes from Actinomadura flavalba DSM 45200, assembly GCF_000374305.1. Classification (GTDB taxonomy): domain Bacteria; phylum Actinomycetota; class Actinomycetes; order Streptosporangiales; family Streptosporangiaceae; genus Spirillospora; species Spirillospora flavalba. The sequence goes on from NZ_KB894093.1 coordinate 1,968,157, forward strand.
TGATGCTGGTCCACGCGCCGCCCATCGCGATGCGCGCCCCGGTGATGATCCCCGGGACGGCGGCGCGCAGCCGGACGTGCAGCATCGTGCGCAGCGGTGACGCGCCGAGGCTGCGGCTGGCGTGGACGAGCCCGTCGGGCACGGCGTCGAGGGCGCCGAGCGTCGCGATCGTGACGATCGGCAGCACCCCGAAGAAGATCAGCGCGATCTTCGAGGTCTCGCCGATGCCGAACCACACGACGAACAGCGGGATGAACGCGATCGGCGGCAGCGGCCGGATGACGCTGATGACGGGGTCGGCCAGGTCGCGCACGACGCGGCTCCCGGCCATGGCCGAGCCGAGCGCGAGTCCGGCGAGCGAGCCGAGCAGGAATCCGGCGAGGATGCGCGCGGTGCTGATCAGCGCGTTCTGGATCAGCGTCTTGCCCTGCACCTCGGGATAGGTCTCGGTGAGGTACCTGACCAGAACGGACACGGTCTCGGTGACGGTCGGCAGCGTGACCGCGTCCCCGATGACGCGCGCCGCCGCCTCCCAGGCGATCAGGACGAGCGCGAGCGACGCGGCGCCCGTCCCGGCGCGCCGCCAGCGGTGCCGGCGCGGTTCGGGGACGGCCGCGACGGCGGCGACGGCCGCGGTGGTCGTCATCGTTCCAGCACCTCCCGGATGCGCCGTTTGGCCTCGACGAACGCGAGCGTGTCGGTGTCCTCGTAGCGGCGCGGGCGCGGCAACCCGATCTCGACGACGTCCTTGGTGCCGCCGGGCGGCGCGGACAGCACGGCCACCCGGTCACCGAGCAGCGTCGCCTCCTCGACGTCGTGGGTGACGAAGACGATCGTCATGCTGTGCCGCTGCCACAGGTCGAGCAGGAACCGCTGCATGGCGGCGCGGGTGATGGCGTCGAGGGCGCCGAACGGCTCGTCCATGAGCAGCAGGCCCGGACGGTTGATGAGCACCCGGGCGAACGCGGCGCGGTGCCGCATTCCGCCGGAGAGTTCGTGCGGGTAGGCGTCCCGGGCGTCCGCGAGCCCGACCGTTTCGAGCAGTTCGGCGGCCTCGTCGCGGACGGCCGGGGTGAGCGCTCCGCGCGACTTCGGCCCGTACAGCACGTTCTGCCAGGTCGTCAGCCACGGGAACAGCATCGGCGTCTGGAACAGCACGCCCCGGTCGGGACCGGGGCCGGTGACGGGCCGGTCACCGACGACGACCTCGCCGGAGTCGGCGGAGGTGAACCCGGCGAGGATGTTCAGCAGCGTCGATTTGCCGCAGCCGGACGGGCCGAGCAGGCACAGGAACTCGCCCGCCGCCACGTCGAGGTCGATGCCGTCCAGCGCGGCGCGGCCCTCGCGGCGGCGCCGCCGGAACGTCTTGCGGACGTCGCGCAGCCGCACGGCGGTCGGCGTCGCGACGGCGGTCAGCGTGGGCGCGCTCACGTGCAGCCGCCGTTCTGTGCCTTGTCCCAGAACGCCGGATTGATGTGCTCGGCGATCTCGGCGTCGGACGGCACGGCCTTGGCCCGGCCCTGCGTGACCAGGAACTCGGCGGTGAGCTTGAAGTTCCGGGCGAGCTTCCCGGTGGCCGCCGACCCGTCGGCGCCCTTCAGCCAGGACGCCTGCTCGGCGGACGGGATGTAGGGGTACACCTTCGTCGCGGCGAGCGCGTCCTCGGGCTTGACGCCGAGGAACCGCGTCGCGGGCCGGATGTACTTCTCGGCCTCGGCGCCCTTGACCAGTTCCTGCGCCTTGGAGAACTGGCAGACGAGCTGCTGCACGGTGTCGGGGTTCTGCTCGGCGTACGCGGCGGTGACCGCGAGCGAGTTGACCGCCGCGTACCCCAGCTCGGCGATGTCGGACGACTTCACCAGCACCCGAGCCTTGTGCTTGGTCAGTTCCAGGAGGAACGCCTGGCTGATGTAGACCGCGTCGATCTTTCCGGCCTTCCACGCCGCCGCGGCGGCGGCCTCGCCGGCGAAGCTCGCGACCTCGACCTTGCCCTCCAGCTTCTGGGACTTCAGCCAGCCGCGTAGCTGGAAGTCGAGCGTGGAGCCGACGAGCACGCCGATCTTCTTCAGGTCCGCCGGAGACTTGATCTTGTCGTTCACCGCGAGCCCCGACTCGTCCAGGCTCTCGACGAACACGACCTGGATGTCGGTGCCGCTGGTGAACGCGCCGACGATCGGCGGGTTGCCGACCGCCGACACGGCCGGGAACGCCCCGGCCCGGAGCTGGGCCAGACCGGCGACGCCGCTGTCGATGGGGCGCAGTTCGAGCTTGACCGGGAGCTTTCCGGCGAGGTCGGGGCTGCCGGCGACGACGGCCTCGGGCCCGGCGACGGCGCCCTGGAAGTAGCCGATCTTGAGGGTGCCGCCGGTCGCGCCGGTGTCGTGGTCCGCGCAGCCCGCGAGGGCCAGGGCGGGAAGCAGCGCGGCGGCGAGGGTTTTCCTGAGCATGGGGAAGAGGACTCCTTGGAGCATGATCCGGTGCCGGTATGAGACCACGTGGACCGCCCGTTGAGCAACTATTCCTACCAATTAAGTATGTAACAGGAGGAAGAAGAAGGGGGACGCCGTGGCGTCCCCCCGTCCTCTCGCGCGACGGTCAGGCCGGGGCCGGTGCCAGCCCCCGCGTCTTCATCGCGTGCAGCACCATGTCGATGAGGACCTTCTTGCACGACTCCAGGCTGCGCGCGTCGCACAGCATGACCGGCACGTTCGGCCCCAGGTTCAGGGCCATCTGGATCTCCGGCAGGTCGAACTGCTGCGAGCCCTCGAAGCAGTTCACCGCCACGATGAACGGCGTGCCGCGCCGCTCGAAGTAGTCCACCGACGGGAAGCAGTCCGACAGCCGCCGCGTGTCCGCCAGGACGACCGCGCCCAGCGCGCCGAGCGCCACCTCGTCCCACATGAACCAGAACCGCTCCTGCCCCGGCGTGCCGAACAGGTACAGGACGTACTCGTCGCGCATCGTGATGCGGCCGAAGTCCATCGCGACCGTCGTCGTCTTCTTGCGCTCGACGCCCGAGATGTCGTCCACGCCGATGCCCTCGTCGGTCAGGACCTCCTCGGTCCGCAGCGGCTTGGTCTCCGAGACCGTGCCGACCATCGTGGTCTTCCCGACGCCGAAGCCGCCCGCGATCACGATCTTGACCGCCGTGGGGAGGCGCCGCCCGCGCGAGTCACGGCTAGAGAGCCCGGAGACCATCGATCACCGCCTTGTAGAGCCTGATGTCGTGCATGTCCGCCTCGGGTTCGGGCTCCTGCATGTTGATGAACCCCTTGTCGAGCAGGTCGCCCAGCATGACCCGGACGGTCGCGACCGGCAGGTCCAGATGCCCGGTCAGCTCCGCCACCGACATCACCTGCTGACACAGCCGCATGATCGACACGTGCTCCGGCCCGAGGCCGAGCTGGCCGTCCGGCTCCGGCCCGGCCGCCACCACGAGCGTGATCAGGTCGAACTTGCCGCGCGTCGGCTCCAGCCGGCCGCTCGTCATCACGTACGGACGCACCATCGGCCCGGCCTGGTCGTCCAGGAACCGGTCGTGCGACGGCTGCTCCGGCCACGACGGCCGGGGCTGCTCGGGCCAGCGCTCCTTCGGGGGCTCCTCCGGCGGCATCATGACAGCGCCCGCCCCTCCGTCCCCACGTCCGCGCGGGACGGCGTGCTCAGGTGGTGGCCCATGCTCGTCACGAGCATCGCCATCTCGTAGGCGATCAGGCCCACGTCCGCCTCCTCGTCGCTCAGCACCGCCAGACACGCTCCCTTGCCCGCCACGGTCACGAGCAGGAACGCCGACTGCATCTCGATGATCGTCTGCCGGACGGCGCCGCCGCCGAACCGGACGCCCGCGCCCTTGGCCAGGCTCTGGATGCCCGCCGCGACGGCGGCCAGGTGCTCGCCGTCGTCCTGGCTCATCTCCGCCGAAGAGGCCATCAGCAGACCGTCGGCCGACAGCACGACAGCGTTCCTGGCGTGTGGGAGCCGGGAGACCAGGTCGTCCAGCAGCCAACCGAGGTCGGCCGATGAACCCGCCTTCTGCATTACTCGTCCTCGCCTTCCGTGGGGTGCGCGCCGGACGGACCGGCGGCGGCGTCGCTCCGGCCGCGGCGGGTGCCGCGCTGGTACGCGCCCATGATTCGCTGGATCTCCTCGGGCGACCGGACGCTCTCGTCCGGCTCCTCCTCCGCCGTTTCGGCGGAGAGCGGTTCTTCGGTGCGCAGCGCGGGCGCCAGGCTGGCCTGCGGAACCCGGACCGGAAGCCCGGACGGAGTGGTCGGATCGGACACGGGTGACGGAGCCTCCGCTTCGTGGGTCTCGGGCGTCGCGGCGGGGCCGGGGGACTGTTCCCGCGGCGGCTGGTCGGGGCGGTACGCGGGCGGGGCGGGCTCGTCGCGGGGCGGTGGCGGCAGCGCGACCAGCGACCGCTGCCGGGGCGCCTCGGCCTGCGGCGGCGCGGCGCCGACGCCGACGGCGGTCGGCTGCCGGACGGCGAGCCCGTTGCGGGTCGTCGTCCCGGCGGCGACCGGCACCGGCCCGCTGGAACCGCGGTCGCGGTCGGGGTCGTCCACGACGAGTTCCTGCGGGATGACGATGACGGCCGTCGTGCCGCCGTAGGCGGACCGCTTGAGCTGCACCTGGACGCCGTAGCGCTCGGCGAGCTTGCCGACGACGAACAGTCCGAGCTGGACCGAACTCTGGAGGTTGAACTCCGGCGGGTCCGCGATCCGCTCGTTGATCTCGGCGAGCTTCTCGTCGGTCATGCCGAGTCCGCGGTCCTCGATGTCGATGGCGAACCCGGACGCGACCAGGTGCCCGCCGATCTGCACGACGGTGTCCGGCGGGGAGAACGAGACCGCGTTCTCGATCAGCTCGGCGAGCAGGTGGGTGAGGTCACCGACGGCGCGTCCGGCCAGCTCGACGTCCCCGAACGGCAGGACCGAGACGCGGGTGTAGTCCTCGACCTCACCGACGGCGGCGCGGACGACGTCGACCATCGGCACCGACCGCCGCCACCCGCGCGCCGGGATGGCGCCCGACAGGACGATGAGGTTCTCGGCGTTGCGCCGCATGCGGGTGGCGAGGTGGTCGAGCCGGAACAGCTCGTCCAGTTCCTTGGGGTCGATGTCGCGGCGACGCTCCATCGTGTCCAGCATGGAGAGCTGCCGGTGCACGAGCGTCTGGGTGCGGCGCGCCAGGCTGAGCAGGACGTCGCGGATGCCCCGGCGCAGTTCGGCCTGCTCGACGGCGGTGCGGATCGCGGTCTCCTGGACGGCGTTGAACGCCTGGCCGACCTGCCCGATCTCGTCGTTGCCGAACCGCAGCGGCGGCGCCTCGGCCGCCACGTCCACCTTCTCACCGTGCCCGAGCCGGTCGACGACGTCGGGCAGCCGCCGGTCGGCCAGCTCCCACGCCGCCGCCCGCAGCCGTTCGAGCTGCCGCACCAGCGCCCGCGCCGTGGTGATCGACACGACGATGGACGCGATGACCGCGAGCAGCCCGAGCCCACCGGCCAGGGCGAGCCGGATGAGGACGCCGGTCGCGATGGGCGTCGCCCGCTCGACGAGGCGGTCACCGGCCGCCTGGATCTCGGTGCGCATCTCGGCGAGCGCGGGCGGCACGGTGCGGTCCCACTCGGCGGCGGTCAGCGCGGCCGGTCGCCCGGCGCGGGACTGGAAGACCCGCCGCGACTGCATGACGCGGTCCTCGAGCTTGCGGACCTGGGCGAGCCGGGCGCTGGCGGTGAGGCGTTCGTGCACGACCGCGTCGGATGGCTGGAACGCGCTGAGCGCCCGTTCGGTGTTGACGCGTCGCACGCCGACGGTCTGCGTGAATTCGACGTGCTCGGTGGCCGTCATATGTCCGGCGGCGAGGGCGCCGGTGATGATCGCGTCCTCCTGGGAGAGGACTTCCCACATGCGGTTCAGCTCGATGCTGGTGCGGGTGTCGGTGGCGAAGTCCTTGTCGTCGAGCGTGGCCAGCTCGTCATACGAGCGGAAGATCGACTCAATGATGCCGGAATACTGGCCTGCTGCCCGATTTCGATCGGCGCGGCGGTTGTCGATGTCGTCACGCAACGTGGGAAGGCCGCGGAGCTGGCCGAGCATCTCGTTGACACGCCGCTTCAGGTCGTCACTGGCGAACCGGCCGACGTTGCCGTCGCGGGCGAGCTTGGCGACGGTCGCCGCGGCTCGGTCGGTCGTCCTGCGCTGCGCGTCCAGATTGCGGCGGTCCGGTGTGCCCGGGACGGCGAGGAAGCGCACCGAGAGGCGGCGCTCGGTCTGAAGTTCGGCCAGGAGCGGGTCGGTGGGCTGCGCGATGCTCTGGTCGAGTGAGGACACGCCGAGCAGGTTGACTCCCTCCCGCAGCGTGACCCAGGCCGCGAACGCCCAGAGTGCGATGAGGGAGAGCAACAGCGCCGTGACCTTGGTCCGCAGGCGCGAGTTGCGGAAGCGCATGACAATCGCCCCTACAAATTGTATGTGGGTTCGCAACCGGGCCCGGTGAGGGAAAAACGGGAGCGTAACGACTAAATTCGGCGGACGACCCGGAAGCTCGATCGTCCTGCCATACGGCGTAGAACCCTAGCAACCCCTCTAAACCCACTCAAGTGAATCGTCCAGGACGAGGGGTGCCGAAGTTTTGCGAACCGCCCTGATGTGGGCTAATTCACGTCCGGGAATCCGTCTCCCAGCCACAAAGCCGCCACGACCGCCGCGCGTACGATCGCCGTCGGCCGGTACAGGTCCTTGTCGTGCCACAGCGCCGGTCCCAGGTCCGGCCCCGCCGGCACCACCGCCAGCTCGGCGCGCAGCACCGGACGCGCCCGCGCCACCGCGTCCGCGACCTGCGCCGCGTTCCCGGCGCCCGTCAGCAGCAGGAGCTGCACCGCGTACGCCGTCTCCTCCGCCGTGCCCTCCCAGCGGCCCCACGAGCCGTCCGGACGCTGCGTCGCCAGCACCCAGCGGCGCGCCGCCGCCACCGCTTCCGCCGACCCGGCGCCGCCGAATTTCGCCAGCGCGATCGCGCAGCACGCCGTCGCGTAGTACGGCGACGCGTGCCAGCGGTCCGTCCAGCTCCCGTCCTCCCGCTGGCAGCCCCGCAGCCACGCCGCCGCCTTCGCCATCGCGGCCCGGTACCGGGCGTCGTCCGCCGGGCGCACCGACGCGACGTATGCGCCGAACGCCTCCAGCACGTGCGCGTTCGTCGTGAGCGACGCGCCCTCCTCGCCCTGCCACGTGCAGAAACGCGTGTCCAGCTCGTAGATGAACAGCGGATCGGGCGGACGCGGCGCACCCAGCAGCGCCAGCGCGTACAGCGCGCCCGACGTCGTGTCGGCGTCCGCCGGGAGGCCGTCGGCCGCCGGAGTGCCCGCCGCGCCGAGGGGCGCCGTCAGGCTCAGCGTCAGCTCCGGCGGAACCGTCACCGGCACGCCCGCGCGCAGCAGCCACGCCAGCACCCAGCCGCGCTCGAAGACCGTCAGCGGGAACCCCACCGGGACCGGGCCCCCGTGCTGGTGCGAGACCGTCTCCAGATACCAGCGCGCCGGGCTGCCCGCGTCGCGCGGCGGCTCCGGGCCCAGCCACGCCGCCGTCGCCGCGGGTGCCGCGCCGATCGTGCCCGTCGGCTCGGGCGACACGACGGGCAGCGCCACCGCCAGATCACCGATGATCTCCAGCGCGTGCAGCAGCTTGGGCGGAAGGTCGCCGCCCGCCCCGATCACCGCGCGGACCAGCGCGAGCTTGCGGCCGGACAGCCCAGCGGGCAGCGTGAGCGTCCGGCCCGCGAAATCGCCCATCCCCCCGTCCGGGCCGTGCCCCAGCGCCGCCAGATGCCCGTCGATCCGCTCCGCCAGCGACGGCGCGATCAGCTCGACCGCCGGCATGTCCGGCAACTCCCGGCGGGCGCCGTCCGGCCCGCACAGCCGGGTGAACAACACGTGCAGCGCCCGCGCCACCGCGTCCGCCAGCACGGCCGGCGTCGCACCCGCCGGACGCTCCCGGCGCAGCTCCCTCAGCAGCGCCTCCGTCGCGCTGAGCGTCGGCACCAGCGCGTAACCGTCGTCCGGCGCCCCCCACGCGCCGTCCGCGCGCTGTGTCCGGACGAGGAACGCGATCCGCTCGGCGTGCCCGGACAGCCACGGCGTCAGCGACGCTACCCGCGCCGTCTCGTACACCGACGGCGACACCTGGCCCCACGGCCACAGGACGAGGCCGTCCACCAGCCGCGCCGCGTTCGCGACGAGGTCCGGGGCGGGAACGACGGCGGCGACCGCCGTCTCCTCGCTCACGCTCATGGCGCGCCCCAGAAGTCGGTCACTCCGTAGAACCCGGCGCAGAAGTCCATCTGGCGCTCCATGTAGCCCGCCAGCTCGGGGTTCCCGTCCCGCATCGCGCCGATGGCCTCCCGCGCCCGCGCCGTCAGCCCGGCCAGCCGCTCCTCGACCTGCTCGCGGCTCAGGTCCAGCAGCAGGCCGTTCAGATCGCCCCACTTCAGGTCGCGCCGGTACGTGCCGAGGTCGTTGAGCAGCCGGATCACCCGCTGCACCGCCGCGCTCGCCGCCCGCACCTTCGCGACGTCGCCGCCGCCGCCCCGGGCGATCCAGTGCGCGACCAGGACGAACGTGAAGCCCAGGTTGTCGGCGTTGCTGAGATACTCGTCGAACGTCGGGCCGGGTTCGCCGCGTCCGCGCGCCGCGTTCCAGTCCCACTCCAGCGCCATCGAGTCCAGGACCGCCTGGAACTCCTCCCGCCACACCCCGCCCAGTTCCGCGAACGCGGGCTGCGCCGCCAGCTCCGCGCGGACGTCGTGCAGGAACCGGGTCAGGTCGTCGCCCGGCACCGGCGGGCCGCCGTCGGCGACCACCGCGCAGCGGCCCGTCACCGCGTCCACCTCGGCGCGCGTCTTGGCCGCGTAGTCGATCAGCCAGTCCAGGCCGAAGCACCACAGGCACGTCCGGTTCGCCAGGCGCAGGTCGTCCGCCGACAGGCCCGGGCCGCTGAACGCCGCCGCCAGCGCCAGCGTGCTGAACAGCGCCGGGTCGAACGCCTCCGCCCCGTACAGACCGGGATGATCGGCGGCCCAGTCGCGCATCTGCCGCTGGCCCTGCCCCGCGACGGCGCACGTCCGGCCCGCCGCGAAACCGTCGGTCAGGCCGTCGCTCACGTCGTGGCCCGCACCGGACGCAACGTCATCCGGATCGGCTGGTTCGGCCGCAGCGTCGCGCCGATCCTCGCCTCCACCGACGTCGGCGTCTCCTCCATCGTCGTGTGGAAGCGGCTGATGATGCTCGTCAGGATCAGCTCCGCCTCCAGGTTGAAGACGTGCCGGCCGATGCACTGGTGGGGGCCGCCGCCGAACGGGAAGTAGGCGTACCGGTGCATCGAGCGGGCCTTGTCCGGCGTGAAGCGCTCCGGGTCGAACTCCAGCGGCCGCTCCCACACCGACGGCAGCCGGTGGCTGAGGAACGGGCTGATCAGCACCGTCTGCCCCGCCTTGATCTCCTGGCCGCCGAGCCTGGTGTCGTGCTGCGCGACGCGCGGGAAGATCCAGCCGACCGGATACAGCCGCAGCAGCTCCTGCACGACCTGCTTCACGTACGGCAGGTGCTGGAGATGGTCGGGCCGGACCCGCTCGTCGCCGACGACGGCGCGGATCTCGGCGCGCAGCCGCTCCTCGACCTCCGGCTTGGCGGCCAGCGTCGGCCACAGCCACGTCAGCGCCGTCGACGTCGTCTCGGTGCTCGTCGCGAACATCGCCAGCAGGTTGTTGCGGACCCACGCGTCGTCGAGGTCGCTGCCCTCGGCCATGCGCGCCTGGCAGAGCGCGGTGAAGATGTCGTAGCCCTCGCCGGGGGAGGTGCGGAAGCGGTCGACCAGCGCGTACAGGGTCTCGTCCATCATCGCGAGGCCCTCGGCGAACGCCTTGTCGCCGGGCATCGGCACCTTGTCGGGGACGAACGGCAGCAGGAAGCGGAACGCGATCGACGTCGCGATCTTCTCCATGGCGGGGATCAGCCGGTCCGCCTCGGCCTGCCGGATCTTGTCGCCGAACAGCACCTTGATGACGGTCTCGTTGACGATCCGCGACATCGTCGGCATCACCGGCACCGCGCGGCCCGCCCGGGCGGGCTCCTCCAGGCGGTCCACGGCCTCGTTGATCGCGGTCGCCATGCTGGTCGACAGACCGCGGATCGTCTTGGTGGAGAAGACCGGCTGGAGCACGCGCTTGCTCTGCTCCCACTCGGCGTACTCGGACATGATGCTGTCGCCGAACAGGCTGTGCAGGGGACGCCAGAACATGCCGTCCCGGACGAAGTTGTCCGACTCGCCGCGCAGGACCTGCTGGACGTGGTCGGGGTGGGTCACGAGGAAGGGGCGGGAGGCGCCCAGGTCGAGGCGGGCGACCTGGCCGTCGGCGGTCCGGCCGATGCGCATCAGTTCGGCGAGCGGGTCCTGCATGAACCGCCTGGCCGTCTGGTACAGCGGGAAATTCCGAGCCTTTCGGAGAGGAACGGTACCGACGTCAACGGCCATTTACGCAGCCCTTCGTCTCATGTCATGGGACGCGCACGTCGTCCGGAGGCCACCTGGCGGGGTGGGTCGACTTCCGAAGGCATGGGCGTTTTGGGCGTTTCCGGGGAAGTATCACATGGCAAAAATGTGCGTTCAAGTGCCAAGGTGGTGCATCTTTCAACGATGGTTCCGTGACCTTCGTCACATGACTGCTCGCGTGTCACATCCACTGACCTGGGATGTAAAGAATGGCGCGCGCTCGGACCGCCGGATTGAGGCAGACGCTGAATGTACGCAGCGGCGCTATCAGGCAGCGCAGTGGCGCGATCGCAAAAAGGGTGAGAAAGGAACGGCCCGGCGAAAGTGCCAGGCCGAAAAGGTATAAACGGACGGACTGAAGGGCGTCAGGCCGTCACGACGCGCGGAACGCCAGCGACGGCGGTAGCAGTCCCTGCCAGGCCCGCTCCTGCGTGACCACGATCGCGCCCCGGACCGTCCGCGCGCCGCACCGCGCCGTCACCGGGTGGCGGCCCAGCGGCGCGTCCGGACGGACCGTCGCCACGCCGGACCCGTCACCGCTGAGGCTCACCCGGGCCGTGAACGCCCGCGACTCGGCGTAGTCGCCCGTCCCCGTGCAGCCCGGCACGACGACCTCCGTCCGCCTGCCCTGCCCCGCCTGCTCCGCGCCGGTCGGGACGATCGTCGCCTCTCCCGTGGGAGCGGCCAGGCCCGCCACGACCACGGCGGTGCCGACGGCGAACGGGACGAACAGAGCGCGCACGCGGGAGCTCCTCGGAGACGAACGGGGTTTGTGACCGAGGGCACTGTAACGCGCGCGGGACCGGCTCAGCGAGCGATCGCAGGCTCCACGAGCGCGCGGCGGGCGCGGCGTCCGGCCCACAGGCCGTCACTGGTCAGCACGACCAGCGCCGTCCACACCAGGAGGAACCCGGCCCACCGGCTCGCGGGCATCTCCTCGTGCTGCACGAGATAGCCGATGAGGAACTGGAGGACGGGCGCGAGGTACTGGAGCATCCCGAGCGCGCTCATCGGGATGCGGGTGGCGGCGGCGTTGAACAGCATGAGCGGCAGCGCCGTCACCACTCCCGCGCCGACGAACAGCGCGACGTGCCCGAGCCCGCGCGTCCCGAACGTCGCGTCCCCGCCGAGCGTCAGCACGAACACCAGCGCGGGCGCGGCCATCACGGCGGTCTCGACCGCGAGGCTCTCCGCCGACGGCATCGCCGCGAACTTCTTCACGAGCCCGTACACGGCGAACGACCCGGCCAGCGTCAGCGCGATCCACGGCGGCCGTCCGTAGTCGACCGTCAGCACCCCGACCGCCGCCGCGCCGAGCCCCATGGCGGCCCACTGCCACGCCCGCAGCCGCTCCCGGAAGATCACGACGCCGAACAGCACGCTGATCAACGGGTTGATGAAGTACCCGAGCGCCGCCTCCAGCGTGTGCCCGGAGTTCACGGAGTAGATGTAGACGCCCCAGTTGATGGAGATCGTCACCGACGCGACCGTGAGCAACCCGAGCCGCCGCCATCCGAGCGACCGAATCCACGCCCAGTTCCGCGCGACCAGCAGCAGCACCCCGACCGCCACCAGCGACCAGAGAATCCGGTGCGCGAGAATCTCGACGGCCCCGGCCGGCTTCAGCAACGGCCAGTAGAGAGGGAACAGCCCCCACAGCCCATAGGCGGCGGCCCCGGCCAGCATCCCGCGACGATCGACCACGCGCCGACCCTAGCACCCGTAAGCATTGAACTCGTTAGACGCTCCTGTCGTCGCGATGGGGTTCCCTTGACCTCGTCCACCGTCCGACATGGCGGGACGCGAGCTAGATTGAAGGACATGTTCGGCTTCGCGAAGACCAAGATGATCGCCCCGGAGGACGCCCTCCCGGGCCGCGACACCCCGATCCCGGTCCCCCCACGCCACGAGGTCCTGAACACCCCCCTGACGCCCCCCTTCCCGGAGGGCACCGAGCTGGCGGAGTTCGCCCTGGGCTGCTTCTGGGGCGCCGAACGCAAGTTCTGGGAGACGAAGGGCGTCGTCTCGACGTCGGTCGGCTACGAGGGCGGCTACACCAAGAACCCGACCTACGAGGAAGTCTGCTCAGGCGCCACAGGCCACACCGAGACGGTGAGAGTCGCCTACAACCCAGCCGAGGTCACCTACGAGACCCTCCTCCGCCTCTTCTGGGAATCCCACGACCCCACCCAGGGCATGCGCCAGGGCAACGACGTAGGCACCCAATACCGCTCCGCCATCTTCACCCACTCGCCCGCACAGCAGGAAGCAGCAGAGAAGTCCCGCGAAACCTACCAACAAACCCTGACCAACGCAGGCTACGGAAGAATCACCACAGAAATAACCAAGGCCCCCACCTTCTACTACGCCGAGCACTACCACCAGCAATACCTAAACAAAAACCCCAACGGCTACTGTGGAATAGGCGGCACAGGCGTTAGCTGCCCCATCGGCGTAGCCCCAGCGGAATAGCCGGGTTCACCGGGCCAGGTGCCCTCGTAGTAGCTCAGCAACCTCACCGGCGGCCTCTTCGGGAATCCAGTGGCCCACTCCCGGCAGCACATGGAAGGTGTAGGGGCCGCTCACATACCGTCGAGTCAGCTCAGCGCCCCTCCGTCCCAGAGCCGGGTCCTTGTCACTCCACACGAACAACGCCGGAACGGTGACGCGCCCCACCGCTCGCGGCGAGATGAACGGCATGGCCCGATACCAGTTGAGCGCCGGCGTAAGAGCCCCGGACGTCGCCAGGAAATCCACGTCCCGAGCAGCGCCACCCTCGGTGTGCTCGCCCCCGGCGAGCCCGGCGACCAGCCGCCCCCGCGCGCGCCGATAAATCCAACGAAGCACCAGCTCAGGCACGCCGGGCACCTGAAACGCGAACATGTACCACGACATGAAAAACTGCCGACTGGTAAAAAGCGCCCGCACAAACGCAAGCGGATGCGGAACAGACAACGCAGTCACCGTAGCCACTACATCGGGCCGCTTAGCCGCAAGAGCCCAAGCAACCGTGGCCCCCCAGTCGTGCCCAACAACATGCACCTTCCGCCCCGCGGGCACAGCCACCTCAACGAGCCCGACAACATCGAGGACGAGCTCCGACAACCGATACGCGAACCTCCCACGCGGCCGAGCCCCTACCGAGTACCCCCGCTGATCAGGCACCAACGTCCGATACCCCAACGCATGCAACCGCGGCGCCACCACATCCCAACAACGCCCAGTCTGCGGAAACCCATGCAACAACACCACGACATCACCACCAACCGGCCCCTGATCAACAACATCAAACACAAACCCACCACGCCCAAACGACGTGATCCGGTTCTCGCTGCTGTGCTCCATGGTGCTGTGTACCTAGCCTCTCGCGCAGATCAGAATGAGGTGAAGTCCGACGTAGCGCGCCCGCGGTAGAGTTCTCTGTGGAATTTGATGTACTCGGACCCGACGCGGTGGCCGCGCGCGCTCGCTAGGTCGGTAAACGGTTCGCCGGTACTCTCATCGACCACGCTGTGGTCATCATTTATCGTGAGCATTCCCATCTGAATCTGAACCTGATGAGTAGGGCAGACGCAGATGATGTTCGCGGGGATGTCTGGGCCATAGTGCGGAATGCCGATGCTCTGTAGGTGGACAGTCTGTGCCCACTTGAAGCCCGATGGAGTACGGAGTGTCTCGCCGCACACTTGGCACGCGTGATCATGTGCCTTCTTCACCTTCTCGGCGGTCCTGCGATCACCGCCCGAGGCGCTGTGGCTACGGCCGTAGGGGTCAAGGGAGCCTGGGCCGGTTGCGCGATAGAACGGTGCTCGACTCTCGTCGTCATAGATCTTCTCCAGCCGGAACTGAAGAACGAGAAAGCCGTCTTGCCCGCGATTCGTCCAATACTCCTCTACGGCGTAGAGGCCATCGTAGCGATAGCCCTCCTCCGGGGCATGAGGATTGCCTTTCTGTGCTCCTCGGATGACGCGCACGGGAAGCCCGGAGGCGATATTCATCAAGAGGGCAGCGTTGCCGGAATCGGTCGGCTCTTGATCCTTGTGTTGGCGTCCCCGCTCGTCGCGGCCGCCATGGCCGGTATAAATAATGGTGTCGCCCTCGTCGAGGTCATCGACGTAACCACCGGACGACACAATGGATTCGGCGCCGCCGGCGGCCTGCGTCCCTACGATCCCCGCTTGTAGGGCGCGATGGACACCAGCGCGCGACAGATCGCGACGGGTGGGGAAATGCTGCCCCTCTTGGGTATCGGGAATTTCACCGTAACCCTGCGGATGCTTTGTCGATGCACTTGCCCGGTTGCGAAAGAAGGGTATCTCCGCGGCAACATTGTTTCCGCGACTACGCGGCGTGGGTTTGCCTTTTGCATTGAGCGATGCGTAAATGTGCCGGTAGATCGCGTTGAGGTTGAGTGTGGATTCTCCGTTAGGGATACCGTCGCGAAGTACCGTGATCAGTTCGTTGCTGAAGGCCGTAAACTCTGCGCCTTCGTCTGCGTGCGCTGGCTTGCTGGGGGCAGTCGCAGTCAAGATGAAACTGCCTTCGATATCAGCGTGCTGGCCAACATCTGCGGCGGCCATACGTCCGATCACTTTCCCGCTGTAGCAGCAATCCAGGATCACGACGTTGTACTGCGCGCAGCTAGATTGCAGGATGTTCCGAAGGGCGGAATAGTCAACAGCCGAGAACAGTCGAGCCGGATCATCGCGGGTCCCGCGAAGCGCCAGAGAAAGGTCGGCACTGCCGCCGAGGAGTCCGTGTCCGGCGTAGTAAACGAGCAGCACCCGTTCCGCGGATTCCGCTGCATCGACTACCGGATCAAGCATCTCGATGGACGTACCGGGCTCGGTCACTGTAATACAGTTTTCGGCAGGCAAGCCCCAAATGTCTTCGTCGCACAGAGCTTCTTGGAGTGCGAGGACGTTATTGCTGACCGCTGGCAACTGGGGCAGGTGGTCGTACGTTGAAGTCCCGATGAGAACAGCACGAGAACTCCTGGGGTCAGGCAGTTTCATCGGGGGGACGCTCCATGGAACGCGCGATCTCTTCGGCATTCTCCGGCTTTACTTCATCGCCAAGCTGCCGCGTTGTGCCTTGATGCTCGATCGTGGCGCTACCTGAGTCGCGGCTGGGCGACCTGCGCGGTCGTGTGCCCCGCCAGGTGAGGTAGGCGAGGATGAGCGATCCCAACTGCTCGACGTTGTCGATCACCAGCGAGATGGTTTCGAGGGCGCCGCCCATCTCGCCAGGCTCGATCGCCGCAGCGTCGAGCTTGACGCGCCGGCTACGCAGCTCTTCGTGGTCGAGCAGGAACGTGTAGAACGATCGAGCCTCGTCGTCGGCCTGGGGGCCGCTGAAGCGGATCAACGTCATGCGCTACTCCGTCGGTGCAGTGTCGGTACGGGAGGGGGCGTCCGCATCGTGGCGGCGGGTTGCCCTGTGCGCGGGGTCCACGCCTAGCCACATTTCGGTCATGACGTACAGCGTAGAGCGGTCAGTCGAACTGCGTCAGGTTTACCGTCAGCGCGTCGCCGGAAATTTTCCCAAGAGGAATCGACAGGCAGACTGAGCCGTTCGTGTCGACTTAAACGCGGTTGCCACACCTTCGAGGGACCGCGACGCTTGTCGGTGTTCGTGAGGTCGCGGCACGCATCGACTAGCTCCGGTGCAAGCGTGGTCGCAGTCGCGCTCTTCCCGCGTGCGCTCCGTCGTTCCTTAGCCTGTGGCGACCTTTGCATAGTGGAAGACGTCGGCCGGTAGCTCGTACGCGAGCTCCCAGAGAATCCGCATCGGGCGCTCTCCCTCGTGGCTCTGGTAAGTCATGGGCCCCGCGTAGAGGTAGGGCGGAGCGCCTGCCTTTGTCTCGCGAATAAATAGGTGGACCGACGAGCCCAGTTCTCGATGGTTGATATATCGCTGGCCATCTTTGGAGTTTTGACGTGTGTGGTTTTGCGATTCCCACTGAATCAACGATGGCGTGATGGCGCGATCGTTGTACATTGTCGAGGGCTTGTAGCCTCGCTCGGACTTATTGATCGTCACCATGAAGACATCGGCCTGTGCGTCGGCGATCCAGCGAACGCCTTGCACCCAACTGCGCGTCCTTTCGAGCCCGAAAGCCGCCAAGAGTTCGTCTTTGCTGTATTGTGCATGCAAGCGTAGGGGCAGGTGTGCGGCTTCGGGGATGTGCGGTGTAACGCGGCGAATATCCTGGTAGAGGATGTCGATGACAGTCCTGAACTCTTCGTGGCGCGCGTGATTGCGCCAGAGTGCATCGAGCATCTTTTCGACTTCGCTGGTTTGCTTGCCGCTGTCCACTGCCGCCTGCACCATCCTAAGCAAGCGTTGTTCGTGCGTTGTGAGTGCGGTGAGCCGCGGCGGGTGAGGCTTGATCAAAAGCTCCCGCAAGAAAGACAGCCGCTCTGGGTCATCGACGTGCAGCAGCCGCCCCAGTGCCTGCGCCAACGCTGCGTCTTCCACCGCGTCGGGGGTTGGGCGCTGGTCGAAACCGGCGGCCCGCCGCACGCGAGTCCAGCCGCCCCGCTTGTTTGCGTAGAGTTCATGCAGAGCGCGGTCAGTCCGCTCCAGGAACTCAGGCAAGGGGAGGTCGCCAAGCGCGCGCAACTCGGAGACGGCGTCGTCGAAGCGGTAAGTGAGTGATCGGCGGAGGTTGCTGAGTACCAGTGCGCTCACTTCGTGGTCGAGGTCGATCGAGCAGCCCGCCGGCAGCGTCGGGAAACCGGCCTCGACTTCGTCACTCAGCCGAGTTCGGGGTATGCCGGTCAGCGCGGTGAAACGGTGGTCGAAGCGGAAATCCTTATGCTGGTGGCCGACGAAATCGAGCACGGTAAGAACATCTTTGGTCGCTGTGAGTCGTAGCCCTCGGCCGAGTTGCTGGAGGAAGACCGTCGCGCTTTCGGTCGGGCGGAGGAACAGGATGGTGTCGATGTCTGGTACGTCAACACCTTCGTTGAAGAGGTCGACGGTGAAGACTACGCGGACCGTCCCATCTTTGAGCGCGCGAAGGGTCGATTCGCGCTCTTCAGTGCTGTTACGGGAGGAGAGTGCGCGAGCCGCGATGTTGCGGCGATTGAACTCTTCGGCCATGAACTCCGCATGTTCGATGCTCACACAGAAGCCAATGGCCTGCACGGTCGCAAGGTCCGCCACCTTGGCGTTCAATGCGTGCACGATCTTGTCGACTCGCTCGCGGTGATGCAAGTAGAGCGTGGTGAGTTCGGCCGCATCGTATCGACCGCGGCGGAACGTGGCTGCGGAGAGATCGACGTCGTCGTGGATGCCGAAGTAGTGAAACGGCGCGAGAAGACTGCGCTCGAGAGCCTCCCAGAGCCGCAGCTCGACGGCTGGTCTTGCTCCGTCAAACCAGTGCAGGATGTCGTCGCCGTCGGGTCTTTCAGGAGTCGCAGTCAGGCCAAGAAGGACGTGCGGAGTCAACCGATCGAGAACCTGGGCGTAGGTGTTGGCTGCCGCATGGTGGAACTCATCGACGATGACCATGGTGAACTGGTCGGCCGGAAGATTTTGTAGGTTGTTCAGCGACTGGATCGAAGCGAAAACGTGCTCCCAGCGCGTTGGCTTCTGTGTTCCGACCAGCAGCTCACCGAACGACCCGTCCTTGAGTACCATGCGGAACGTTGTGAGCGCCTGTTCGAGAATCTCCTTGCGGTGCGCGATGAAGAGAAGCGAGCCGGCGTTCCCCGCTGCGGCGAGTCGCGCATAGTCCAGCGCGGCCACGATCGTCTTACCCGTGCCTGTCGCCATGACGACGAGGTTCCGCCGGTGGTCGTGGACAGTGCGGAGCGCGGCGAGCTGCTCCAGGATCTCCGACTGGTATGGGTAGGGGTGAATGTCGATGTTGGCGATCTGGAGGGGAAGCGGTTCCGAGCCGCCACGCTCCAAGGCGAGCGCGTTGCGGAGACGTTCGTTATCGCGCTCGCGGTCGTAACGCTCGAACGAGGGGTCGTTCCAGTACTCCTCGAACGTCGCCGCGAACGTGTCGAGCAGGTGCGGCTGTTCCGCCCGTGCGAGTCGGACGTTCCACTCCAGACCGTCAAGCATCGCTGCCCGCGAGAGGTTGGACGAACCTACGTAGGCGGTATCAAGCCCAGAATCCCTATGGAACAGCCACGCCTTGGCATGCAGGCGCGTCCGTCGGCTGTCGTAGGAGACAGCGACGTCGGCACCCATCTCTTCCAGGCGATTGACGGCGCGAAGGTCCGTCGCGCCAATGTAGGTCGTCGTGATGATGCGGAGCTTGCCGCCCCTCCGAAGGAAGGCATGGAGCGCGTCCTGAATGAGGCGCAAGCCAGTCCACTTGATGAATGCGCAGAGTAGATCGACTCGGTCGGCGGAGGCCAGCTCCTTGACGATCTCGCGTCCGATCTGGGGCTGGTCGCGTCCGTTGACCAGCAGCGCGCTAGATGTCAGCCCGACCTGCGGTCGCTGCGGAAAGCGCACGGACCCGTCCGGCAGCTTTGACGCGGCGACTGCGAGGAGAACATCCTGGCTGTCGTCGATCATCTCTTCGGGTAGGGCAGCACCGGCGACGATGTCGGAGATCGCTGCACTGATGGCATTGGTAGCGGCGACCTGTCGGGCGAGCGCCGGCTGAGATTCGCCTGCCCCGCCCGCGATACGGAGCGCACGACGAACGATCCCGGCAACGTGACGGACGAGGATCTCTTCCCCGTCCACCGTGTGAAGCCCCTCGCGGTGTACAAGATCGCCGTCCACTGCGTGAAGCTGCCGCCGGATGTCAGCGGTCACGATGTGCTCGTACGTGCCGGGCCGCAACTCGGTCATGACGCACAGCGTAGGCCCGCGGACCGAGCTCCGTCAGCTTGATCGTTAACGCCCGGTCTGTGCGCTACGCATAGGGCAGGACCTGTCACTTTGACCGAGTACTGGCGCTACGAGCGCTTGAGCACCCGCCCTCGTATGGGTTGCTGCGGCTGGAGCGCTAGTCGATGAGGGTGCCGGGGTTGAGGATGTTGTGGGGGTCCAAGGTTTGTTTGGTGGTGGTCAGGGCTCTGGTGAAGGGGGTTGGGCGTTGGTTGTCGTAGGCGGGGCGGTGGTCGCGGCCTATGGCGTGGTGGTGGGTGATGGTGGCTTTGTGGTGGGTCAGGAGGGTCATGGAGGCTGACTTGATCTCGTCCCACATGGCCAGTTCGGAGCCTCGGCGGGCGGCGGCTATCACGGTGAAGTACGGGGCGGCGCCGTCTGGGTAGGCGTGGGTCAGGCGGCAGTTGATGATGCCGGGGGAGCCGGTGACCCGTTCGATCGCGGCGCCGATCTCGGTGCGGACGGCGTTGTACAGCGTGGGCAGGACGTCCCAGGTGCAGGCCGTTTCGAACGTTTCCACGATGGCGCTCATGCGGGCCAGGGCGTCGCGTTGGTAGGGCATGCGGAGGAAAGCGGCGCGCCACGCGTCGGCCGGGGACGACGTGCCGCGCTCCGGCGTCGGGGTGCCGCCGTGGTCGCGGGTCAGCGCGACGGCCTCGGCCAGGCGGGAATCGACGGGGACGGCCGCCGACTCGAAGCCCAGGACCAGCGTGGTCGACCCGCCCGCGCCTGAGAAGCCGGCTTCGCCCGGGTCCAGGAGGCGGCAGTTCGACGGGTTCAGCCCGGACTGGGCGAGGACGCGTACCGCGTCCAGACCCGCCTCGAACGACGGGAACGTCACCGACGCGGACGCCTTGTGCACCGGGCGGTCCTGGAGCCGCATCCACGCCTCGGTGATCACGCCCAGCGTGCCCTCGGAGCCGAGGAACAGCCGGTCCGGGGACGGGCCCGCACCCGAGCCAGGCAGGCGCCACGACTCGTTGACGCCGATCGGCGTCACGACGCGCAGGGACTCGACGAAGTCGTCGATATGGGTGTGCAGCGTGGCGTAGTGGCCGCCCGCGCGGGTCGCGAGCCAGCCGCCGAGCGTGGAGAACTCGAAGCTCTGCGGGAAGTGGCGCAGCGTCAGGCCGTGCGGGCGCAACTGGTCTTCGAGGACGGGGCCGAGGGCGCCGGCCTGGACGCGGGCGGCGCGGCTCGTCCGGTCGATCTCCAGGACGCGGTCGAGGGCCGTGAGGTCGAGCGACAGCCAGGGCGCTTCGCCCCGGTATTCGACGCCGCCGACCACGGAACTGCCTCCGCCGAACGGCACGACGACGACGCCCGCCGGTCCCGCCCAGTCCAGAACGTCTACGACGTCCTGCTCGGTCCGGGGCCGCGCGACGACGTCGGGTGCGGAGCCGAACGTTCCGTGCAACGCCCGGACGACGTCCCGGTACGCCTTTCCGAGGGCGTGGGCGGCGCGCTCGTCCGGCGCGTCCGAGATGATCGGGGCCAGTGAGGCGGGTGGGGTGACGCGTGCGGCGGGCAGATCGGGGACGGACGGGACGGGCAGCGGCGCGTCCGGCAGTCCGGGGATCAGCGCGCCGAGCGCGGCGCACTCGGCGTCTGGGAAGGCGTTCTCGGCCCAGCCCCAGCCCCACCACGACCTCGTGCCCATTCGCTCTCCCTATATGACTTTACGGTAATTTACCGAAGGGTAAGATCAGTTCCATGGCGAACGCAAGAGCAGGGACGAAGGGCGTGCCTCGCCCTCGGCGCGAGGAACAGCTACTGTCCCTGGCCGTCGACGAGTTCGGCCGGCACGGCTACGCCAACGTCTCGATGGCCCAGGTCGCCGCCCGCGCTGGCGTCACCAAGCCGCTGCTCTACCAGTACTTCGGCAGCAAGGACGGCCTCTACGCCGCCTGCGTCGAGCGCATCGGGGCGCCGCTGTCGCAGGCCGTCGCCGCCGTCATGGCCGAGCGGTCGCCCGACACGCCGCTCGCCGTCCTGCGCGCCGTCTTCGGCTGCCTGGAGGGCCAGCACCAGGCGTGGTTCCTGCTCTACGACCAGACCCTGCCGCCCGGCAGCCCGCCCGCCGCCGTCGCCGCCCGCTACCGTGACGCGATCGACGCGCTCGCCGCGCGCGGCACCGCCGAGATCATCGGCTTCGGCGACCCGCTCGACGCCGACCTGCTCAAACGCCTGTGGAACAACGCCGTCGGGTCGCTCGTGGTGTGGTGGACGCAGCATCCGGACGAGTCCGCCGCCGCGATGGCCGCCCGCTGCGCACGCGTCTTCGCCGCGATCTCCGCGTCCGGGGTGTTCAGCAGGGCCGGGACCTGAAGAACGCCGCCACCGACGGCAGCGCCAGCAGGCACACGGCCGGCAGCGCCGCCACGCCGATCAGCACGAACGGCAGGCCGTTCGCGAACGTCGCCGCCGCCAGGCCGAGCCGGAGCGGCTCCAGCGTCAGCAGGACGGCCGCGCCGAGCAGCGCGGGTCGGCCGAGCGTCCGGCGTCCGCCGCCCCAGCCCATCAGCGCCGCCGCGACGACCAGGACGGCGAACGACAGCGAGAAGTCCGCCGGTCCTTCCGCCGGGGAAGGCGTGAACGCCTGCGCCGTGTCGTACTGCGCCAGCAGCACCAGCGTCAGCAGCGCCGACGCCCCCGCCAGCAGGGCGAGCGCGGTGGTCAGCGGTGCGGGACGGGCGTCGGCGGATGTCATGGTGGCCTCCTACGTCCTAGGACGGACCGCGAGCCCCGGCGGTTCAAGCGCGGGGCGCCCGATCGTCCGGGACAGGACGGCGGCGACCAGGCACAGCACCGCCGCACCCCACCACGCGACCGTGTACGCGCCGAGCGACGTGCGCAGCAGGCCCGCCAGCGACGCCGCCACGGCGGCGCCGAGCTGGTGCGCGGCGAACACCCAGCCGAACACGACCGTCCCGGCGGACGGGCCGAACACCTCGCGGGTCAGCGCGATCGTCGGCGGGACCGTCGCGACCCAGTCCAGGCCGTAGAAGATCACGAAGACGAGCATCCCCGGGTGCGGGGTCGCGGTGAACAGCGTCGGCAGCACCAGCAGCGACAGGCCGCGCAGCGCGTAGTACCAGGCCAGCAGCTTGCGCGGGTCGACGCGGTCGGTCAGCCAGCCGGACGCGACCGTGCCCGCGATGTCGAACAGCCCGACGAGCGCGAGCAGCCCGGCGGCCGTCGTCTCGGGCATGCCGTGGTCGTGGGCGGCGGGGATGAAATGGGTGCCGACCAGGCCGTTCGTCGTCGCGCCGCAGATGAGGAAGCCGCCGCCGAGCAGCCAGAACGCGCGGGTCCGGGACGCGGTGGCCAGCGCGCCGAGCGCGGCGCGGGCGGCGTTGCCGCGCGGCGGCTCGGGTTCGGCGGACGTCGCGCCGTAGGGGAGGAGGCCGACGTCGGCGGGACGGTCGCGCATGACGAGCACGACGAGCGGGATGACCGCGAGCGCCGCGAGGGCCACGGCGATCGACGCGAACCGCCAGCCGTGCGCCTCCGTCAGCCACGCCAGCACGGGCAGGAACACGAGCTGGCCGGTGGCGCCGCCCGCCGTCAGGACGCCGACGACCAGGCCCCGGTGCCGCTCGAACCAGCGTCCCGCGACCGTCGCGGCGAACACCATGGCCATCGAGCCGCTGCCGAGGCCGATGAGCAGCCCCCAGCACAGGACGAGCTGCCAGCTCGCGGTCATGCCGACGGTGAGGGCGCTGCCGGCCGCGACCAGCGCGAGGGCGGCGGCGGTGACGCGGCGGATGCCGAACCGGTCCATGAGCGCGGCGGCGAACGGCGCGGTGAGGCCGTAGAGGACGAGGTTGACGGACACCGCGAACGAGGTCGTGGCGCGTGACCAGCCGAACTCGTCCTGGAGGGGGACGAGCAGGACGCCGGGGGTCGCGCGGAAGCCGGCGGCGCCGACCAGCGCGACGAACGCGACGGCGGCGACGAGCCACGCGCGGTGGGGGAGGGTTCGCACGGGTTCACTCTGCTGGCCCGCGACTCCTCCCAGAAGTGGCCATAATGCCAATGTTCCGGAGGATTCGGCCAAGGAGGGTGTATGCACAGGGTAGCGGTGCTGGTGATGCCGTCCGTGGTGCCGTTCGACGTGGCGATCCCCGACCTCGTCCTGGGCGGCGCCGAGCGGGACGGGCGGCGGCTGTACGCGGTGCGGCAGTGCACGCCCGAGCCCGGACCCGTCCCGACGTCGGCGGACTACGCGCTCACGATCGGGGCCGGGCTCGACGTGCTGGACTGGGCGGACACGATCGTCGTGCCGGGGACCGACGGACGCGCCCGCGATGACCGGGTCGTCGCGGCTTTGCGGGACGCCGCCGCGCGAGGTACCCGGCTTGTGTCGATCTGTACGGGGGCGTTCGTGCTGGCGTCGGCCGGGCTGCTCGACGGCCGGCCCGCGACGACGTACTGGCGGCGCGCCGAGGAGTTCGCGTCGTCGTATCCGGACGTCCGGCTCGACCCGTCCGTCCTGTACGTCGACGACGGGCAGATCCTCACGTCCGCCGGACTCGCCGCCGGGATCGACCTGTGCCTGCACCTGCTGCGGCTCGACCACGGCGCGGCCGTCGCGAACACGGCCGCGCGGCGGGTCGTCGTCGCGCCAATGCGGGCCGGGGGCCAGGCGCAGTTCATCACCGCGCCCCCGCCCGACGGCCGTACGCTCGGCGGCGTCCAGGACTGGGCCCGCGCGCACCTCGCCGAGCCGATAACCGTCGCGACCCTCGCCGCCCGTGCCTGCGCCAGCCCGCGCACCCTCACCCGCCGCTTCCGCGCGGAGACCGGGCACAGCCCGCTGCAATGGCTGCTCCGCCAGCGCGTCGACCGCGCCCGCGAACTCCTGGAGACGACCGACCTGCCGCTCACCGACGTCGCCCGCCACACCGGCCTCGGCACCCCCGACTCCCTCCGCGCGCACTTCTCCCGCCACGTCGGCCTCACCCCCTCCGCCTACCGCGCGACCTTCACCCAGCGCCCACCCGCCTAGGGTCGAGAGCGTGGAATGTCTCGTTTGCGCGCGCCGACGGTCCGACGAGTGGATCGCGGACGACGAGCACTGGCGCGTCGCGCACGCGTTCGGGACGTCGCTGCCCGGCTGGCTGGTCCTCGTGCCGAAGCGGCACGTGACGGCGGTCGCGGACCTCACGGACGCCGAGGCGGCGGGACTCGGGACGTGGCAGGTGCGGCTGTCGCGGGCTCTGCACGACGCGACCGGGTGCGCGAAGACGTACGTCGCGCAGTTCGCCGAGGCGGACGGGTTCGCGCATGTCCACTTCCACGTCGTACCGCGCGCGGCGGCGCTGCCCGCCGAGCGGACGGGCCCCGGCGTGTTCGCCTACCTGCGCGACGGCGTCGAGGTGCCCGCGCGGGAGCGGGACGAGATCGTCCGGCGGTTGCGGCGAGGGCTGGGAGCGTTGTGAGTGGGGAGGGTGGGAGGGTTGGGGCGGAACGTTGACGGAAGGGTGACGGGATGACGAGCGCACTGGTGCTGGGCGGCGGCGGAGTCGCGGGCATCGCCTGGCAGATCGGGGTGCTGGCGGGCCTCGCGGACGCCGGACGGGACGCGACCGGGGCCGATCTGGTCGTCGGGACGTCGGCGGGGGCGGCCGTGGCGGCGCAGCTCGGGGCCGGGCTGTCGCTGGAGGCGCTGTTCGCGCGGCAGGCCGACCCGGCGTTGCAGACGCCGGAGGAGGTGCCGTCCGGGCCGGTCGGGGTCGTGCTGGAGACGATGCTGCGGCTCGTCGGGGAGATCAGCGACCCGGCCGAGAGGCGCCGTGCCGTCGCGGAGTTCGCGCTGGACGCGCCGACGCCGCCGGAGGAGACCCGCCGCAAGGTCATCGAGGCCCGGCTGCCGAGTCACGACTGGCCCGACCGCGACGTCAGGATCACCGCCGTGGAGGCGAGCGCCGGGACACCCGTCGTCTTCGACCGCGCCTCCGGCGTCTCGCTCGTGGACGCGGTCACGGCGAGCTGCGCCGTCCCCGGCGTCTGGCCGCCCGCGACGATCGGCGACGCGCGCTACATCGACGGCGGCGTCCGCAGCCTCGTCAACGCCGACCTGGCCGAGGGCCACGACCGCGTCCTCATCCTCGCCCCCAGCGCGGACCCGGCCCTCGACGAGCAGATCGCCGCCCTCACCGGCACCGTGGAACTCATCACCCCGGACGAAGCCTCGCTCGCCGCCTTCGGCCCCGACCCGCTCGCCCCGTCGACGCGCACCCCCGCCGCCGAGGCCGGCCGAGCCCAGGGCCGCACGCACACCTGACCCTCGCCGTACGCAGAGCGCCGACGCGGGTCAGGCTCACCGGCCCGGCACATCGAGCCCGGTCCTGATTGTGAGCACGTGTTCCCACGGCCGTGGCGGGCCACGCCAGGCCGCGCACGCGCGCCTAGAGCCGCCCGCCACGGGTCCGTGGGGCGGCGCACGTGCCTAGCCTGCGCTGAACGCGCACCGTGGGTCACGCACGCCTGGGGCCAGTACGCGGCATCGCGTCTTGGAGCTCGGCGCGGTCCGTGGGGTCGCGCCCGCCTGGGGCCGGTCTTCGATGCGGACCGCCGTGGGGTTGTGTAGACGCCTGACGCTCGCGCGCTGACGTGTACATCCGCCGTCGAGGTCGACCGCGTCAGGGCCGCGCACGCGTTGACGCTGACCTCTCGGTGCATGCTCGCTGGGTACGCCCAGAGGTCGCGATCACGCTGAGCCCTCACCGCCAGTGCTCCCTTCGACGCGCCTCCAGCGCCGAGGCCGGTCGCGTGTCCGGAGTCGCGCAGGCGGTTGCGGGCCGTGGCTTGTGCTGGGTGCGGTGGGATGGGGTGGGCCAGAACGTGACAGGGCCCCTCCGCGCCTGGATGGGCGGAGGGGCCCTGGACGAGTGTGGGTTCCCCCGAGGAGTGACGGCGTCGTCAGTACGGCAGGACTCGGCCGGAGGGGGTCCGGAGGTCGAGCGGGCTCGGTTGACGTGGCGGTTTCGGGCGCTTGATGAGCTGCTGCCGTGCCATGGTGATCATCTCCCCCCTTCGGCGGGAAGTTAATCCGCCGTCGAGTCGATGTCGCGCCCGCGACACCTTCACCGGCGCGACCTCAGTGAGGTTTCGCCGAGCCTATGCGACGAGATCGGGGTCTTCGCAGTACTTTTCCGTGATCAAGCTGGCTATGGGTTGCCATACAGCCACTTTACGTAGGCTTACAGCCCCCTAGATTCGGGCAATTCGGGCCATCGTCCGCGCCAGGAGACTGTATCGATGTGGTATTGGTCACACTGGTGACGCTCGTCCTTGGCCCAAGCGCACCCCATGCCCTGGCACCGACGGCTAGACGGCGTCCGGGCCGCCGACGGGGCTGCGCGCCGGTGTGGCAGGCCGCTGCGAGCGGCGGACCGCGACGACGGAACGGAGGGGGAACGCGATGAGCAGTGCGGCAGCGACCAAGAGCCCGCTCGCCCACGGAGGTCCGAGGCTCCCGGCCGAGGTACCGAGCGTCGTCGCGGCGATGAGCGGTCCGGCGGCGGCGCCGACGTTCAGCGCGGCCGTCGCGTAGGAGCCCGCCATGGTGGGGGCTCCCGCCGCCTCGTAGAGGACCCGCGTGATCAGCGTGCTGCCCACCGCGAACGACAGGGCTCCTTGCAGGAACACGAGGACGAGCAGGGCGGGCGGCCAGTCTGCTAGCAGTGCCAGGGCGGGCCAGCCGACGAGCAGCGGCGGGCCCCCGGCCGCGAGGACCAGGCCGGGGCGCCGGTCGGACCACCGCCCGGCGACGGTGACACCGACGAAGGAACCGGCACCGAAGAGCATCAGCGCCACCGGAACCCACAGTTCGCCCAGCCCTGCGGGACCGGTGACGACGGGAGCGAGGAAGGTGAAGGTCGCGAAGGTCGCCGCGTTCACCAGCGCGCCGAGCAGCATCACCAGCGCCAGCCGCACCCTTCTGAGCTGTGCGAACTCCGCGCGCAAACTCGGTGAGCCGCTATCGGCCGCATCCGCCGGACGCGCGGGGACGCCGACGAGGACGCCGACGGCCGCGGGCAGGCAGAGCGCGGCGACCGCCCAGAACGCGGCCCGCCAGCCCAGGAGCGCGCCGAGGACGGACCCTCCGGGAACTCCGGCGATCGTGGCCACCGTGGTACCCGCCAGCAGCACGGCGAGGGCGCGTCCCTTCCGGTCGGCGGGAACCAGCGTGGCGGCGGTCGTCAGGGCCACGGCGAGGAATCCGGCGTTCGCCAGCGCCGCGACGACCCGGGACGCGAACAGCACCGGGAAGCTCGTGGTGACAGCGCCCACGGCGTGGGCGGCCAGGAAGACGAGGAGGAAGCCGAGCAGGCTCGACCGGCCCGGCCGACGGCGGGCGAGCACCGCCATCAGCGGAGCCCCGACGATCATGCCGACCGCGAAGGCCGAGGTGAGTGTGCCCGCCGTCCCGACGCTGACGTCGAGATCCGAGGCGATGTCCGGCAGGAGACCGGCGAGCATGAACTCCGAGGTGCCCATGGCGAAGACGGCCATGGCGAGCAGGAACAGCGCGAGAGGCATCGAGTGGCTCCGAGGTGAGGAGAGGCACGAGAGGTCATCTCGTCACCGCGGCCAGTCCCCGGGCGCACGCGTCCGACCGCGCGTCACGGCGCGACGGCGGACCTACGAGCTCAGCGGTGCAGGGGGCTGACGGCGTGACCGAAAGCCCCCGCCCTGTCTGCCTCAGGACTCGACATGGCCCGCACGCTACCCGACCGGCGCCCACCCGGCACCTCGAAGCTCCCACCCCGCCCACACCACGACACGCAAGGACACGGCCAACCGCCTCCACCCACACGAACACCACCGAGGCACCGCCCAGCTCCCCGCCGCGACGGGCAGCCAACACGACGGCAGCCGACGCGACGGATCGACTGCGCCTTCGCCGGAAGCCAACGCGGGTGCCACCGGGCCGCCTTCGCCCGCTGCGGCCCCACCGAGCCGCCAGCGCTCGCTGGGGAACCGCCGAGCCGCCAGCGCTCGCTGGGGAACCGCCGGGTCGCCTTCGCCCGCTGGGTGCCGTCGGGCGCCCTGGCGGCACGGCGCCTGACGCGGCGGACCGGGTATGCGGCGCCAGAAGGGCGCTGGCCCCGCTGCCGTCTTCGCCTGCCTCGGCACCACCCGGCACCACCCGGTGCCGCCCGGTGCCGCCCGGTGCCGTGGCGGGAAGGCGATCGACGTGGTGGAGCGGGTGCGTGCCGTCTGAAGCTGACGCGGGCGCCGCCGGGCGGTCTTCGCCCGGTGGGACACCGCCGGGTGTCGCCTGGTGCCGTGGCGGTGCGGCGGCTGGCGCGTGGGGCCGCCGTGCGCGCCTCCCGGAAGGGAGCTGGCGCCGGTGGGTCATCCTCGCCCACTGCGGCCCCGCCTGGTGCTCTGGCAATACAGCCGCCGACACGTGGAGCGCCGTGCGCGCCGCCGGGAAGGGTGCGGGCGCCGCTGGGCCGTCTTCGCCCGCTAGGGCACCAGGCTGGTGCCGTCTGGTGTGGCGGCTGGCGCGTGGGGCGCCGTGCGCGCCGCCGGAAGGCGCTGCGACGACGCGGGCGGGCAGGTCGGGGTCGTCGCGGGGGACCGGTTCGAGGAAGACCTCGTCGATCTCCGGGTGCGCCTCGCCCAGCTCCTGCGCCATCCGCACGCAGGCGCGCTCGACGTCACGCCGTTGGGGCGCCTTCGTCCGTCGGAGCGCCGCCGGGTGGCGTCTTGGTCTGGTGGTGCGGTGAGCGGGTGTGTGCCGCCGGGGTGGGCGTGGCTGGGTTGTTTTCGCCCGCTGGGCAGCGCTGGGTTTGTTCCGGTGTCTTGGTGGCTGGTGTGGGCGTCGTGCTTGCCGTTGGGGTTGTGGGTGGGTGGAGGGTTGGCGTGGGGGGTTAGGAGGTGATGTCTCGGGTGCGGAAGCGGCGGAAGGCCAGGGACAGGAAGATGAGGGAGTAGGTGAGGGAGAGGGCGGTGCCCTTGGCCATGCCGGTCCACTGGATGTCGGGTTGGAGGGCGTCCATCCAGGAGTACATCCAGTGGGTGGGGAGGAAGTCGCGCCAGGAGCCGAGGGCGGTGACGGCGTCGAGGATGTTGCTGACGATGACCAGGCCCACGGCGCCGCCGACCGCGCCGAGGGGGGAGTCGGTGGTGACGGACAGGAGGAAGGCCAGCGCGGCGACGACGAGCTGGCTGACGACGGCGTAAACGACGATGACGCCCATGCGGCTCAGCGCGGTGTCGACGGGGACGGTGCCGCCGGTCGGGAGGGACACCGGGCCCCAGCCGAACGCGACCGTCCCGGCGATGAGCGACATCAGGGGCAGGCTGATCAGCGCGACCGTCGCGTAGCCGAGCGCGACGATGAGCTTCTGCCGGAGCAGCCGCGCGCGGGGCACCGGCGCGGCGAGCAGGTAGCGCAGCGACGACCAGTTCGCCTCGCTTGCGACGGTGTCGCCGCAGAACAGGGCGACCGCCACGACGAGCAGGAAGCCGGTCGAGACGAACAGGGCGAAGAGCGCGAAGTTGAGGGCGCTGGACGTGGCGACGTCGACCAGGCTCGGGAAGCCGTCGGGGCCGGGGTCGCCGCCGATCTGGAAGGCGCCGACCAGGACCCACGGCAACAGCAGCAGGATCGCGAACGCGAACAGCGTGCGCCGTCGCCGGAACTGCCGGACCGCCTCGACGCGCAGCGGCAGCGTGTGCCGGACGTCGTAGCCGGGCGCGGTCGCGGTGCCCCTCATGAGCCCTCTCCGATGATCTCCAGGAACGCGTCTTCCAGGCGCCGCCCCGACCCGGTGATCTCGGAGACAGGACCGGCGGCGACGCGCCGTCCGCCGGACATGACGACGGCGTGCGTGCACGTCTGCTCGACCTCGGCCAGCAGGTGACTGGACACGATGACGGTGCGGCCCGCGGCGGCGTACCGGACGAGGACGTCCCGCATCTCGCGGATCTGCGGCGGATCGAGGCCGTTGGTGGGTTCGTCGAGGACGAGCAGGTCGGGCAGCCCGAGCATCGCCTGCGCGATGGCGAGCCGCTGCCGCATCCCCTGGGAGTAGGTGCGGACGGCCCGGTCGAGCGCGGAGCCGAGGTCGGCGATGGCGAGCGCCTCGTCGAGGTGCGCGTCGGCGGCGGGACGGCCCGTCGCGCGCCAGTACAGGTCGAGGTTGTCGCGGCCGGACAGGTGCGGGAGGAAGCCGGGCCCCTCGACGAACGATCCGAGCCGGGACAGTACGGGCGCGCCGGGCGTGACCCGGCGCCCGAAGATGCGGATCTCGCCCGCGTCGGGGTGGATGAGCCCCATGAGCATGCGCAGGCTCGTCGTCTTTCCGGCGCCGTTGGGCCCGAGCAGCCCGAGCACCTGGCCCTTCTCGACGCGGAACGACAGGTCGGAGACGGCTCGGTGACCGTTCTTGTACTGCTTGGTGAGCCCGGTGATCTCCAGCGGGACGTCGGCGAGGGCGGCGTCGTACTCGCCGTCGCGGGGACGGCGGCCGCGCCCGGTGAGCAGGATCGCGGCGGCGATGACGGCGGCGGCGAGCGGCAGCGCCCACACCCACGCGGGCACCCCGGCCGCCGGGGCCGTCAGCGCGGGGACCGTCGGCACGGACAGCGGCGACACGGCGGCGACGCGGTAGGACGCGGGCGCGACGGGCGTCGTGAAGCCCATGTCGGTCGTGGCGACGACGACGCGGAGCCGGTGGCCGCGGTCGAAGCGGTGGTCAAGCGCGGGCAGCGTGACGGTGACCTCGCGGCCGTCCCCGGCGTCGGGCACCCGGAACGGCGCGGCGATGCGCTTGGCGGGGACGGGCGCGCCCTCGGCCGCGACGTCGTAGAGCTTGGCGAACAGCGGGACGTCGCCGCGCCCGGTCACCCGGAGCCGGACGGTGGCCGACCCGGTGACCTGCGTCGGCTCGGCGACCGGCGCGGTGTCGAACGTGGCGCTCTGCCCCGGCATGTCGACGGGCAGGCCGCCCCCGAACCCGCCGAGATCGCCCAGGCCGCCGAGCGCGCCGAGCCCCGGCAGCGCGGAGATCGACGCCGGGGTTCCGCCCGCCGGGTTGTGGACGGTCTGCTCGTTCCCGGTGAGCGCGAGGTCGCGGGTGCCCGCGCGCAGCCCCGGGTAGCGGGACGCCGACGCCGCCTGGACGATGACCTGCTGCGTGGACGAGTCGATGCCCCCGGCCCGGGTGACGGTGAAGGCGGGTTCCTCGCCCTTGACGCCGCGCAGCCGCTCGTCGAAGAAGGCACGGACGCGTCCGTCGATGCGGGCGGTCTCGCCGTCGCCGCCGTCGTGCCCGCCCTGGAACCACACCATCGACACCGGTGCGCCGGTCGCGGCGATCATGCGGGCGTTGGCGTCGGCGTGGTCGAGCGGGAAGAGCGAGTCGGACTGGCCCTGGACGATCAGCGCGGGAACCCGGACACGCCCCGGGTAGGCGGCGGGGCTCGACCGCTGGAGCGTCGCGATGGCGGCGGCGTCGGCCCGGCCGGTCTCGGCGACCTTCTGGTACATGGCGCACAGGTCGGGCAGGAATCGCCCGCAGGCGGTCTCTCCGGCGCCGCCGGTGAAGAACAGCCCGGCCCACAGCTTCTTGAACACGCCCAGCTCGGCCCCGCCCGCGCTCGGGGCGCCTCCGGTGCTGGGCGGCGCGTCGGGCCCCGGCGACGCCGCCGGGACGGCCCCGGCGGGCGACGCGGCGTTGGGGAACAGCGCGTCGGGCAGGCTGTTCCACGTGATGCGCGGGGCGATGGCGTCGACGCGGCGATCGTGCGCGGCGGTGAGCAGCGCGATGGCGCCGCCGTAGGACTCGCCGGTCATGCCGACGCGCGGGTCTCCCGGGGCGTCGAGCCGCACTTCGGGGCGGGCGGCGAGCCAGTCGATGAGCTGCCGCGTGTCCTTGACCTCGTAGTCGGGGGAGTTGAGGGCGATCTGCCCGGTGGACCGGCCGAAGCCGCGCGCCGACCAGGTGAGGACGGCGTATCCGGCGCGGGCGAGCCGTTCGGCCTCGGCGCGGGTGTCGTCCTTGGAACCGCCGAAGCCGTGCCCGAGCAGCAGCGCGGGCGCGCGGCCCGGGGCGTCGGGCAGGAAGAACGAGGTGTCGAGCGTGACGCGTTGATCGTCGCGCGGGCCGTCGACCACCTGGATGCGCTGGTGAACCGCGCGGACGGGCGCTTCACCGGACGTCACGCCCCAGACGACGCCTCCGGCCGCGAGCACGGCGAGCGCCGCCCCGGCCGCGCCCCATCGCTTGGCACGCCCGGTTCGTTTCCAGCGTTCGCGGAGCCGCTCCGCACCCCTCGGCCTCATGTCAGCAGCCTAGAGCGCTCCGCGATCGCCCCTCACCGGCCGCGAGGAGGAACTTCCCCTGCGCCTCCGGGCGCAGACCCTGCCACCTTCGTCGCACTCCGTGACCCCTCCACCACCTGAAGTCGGAGGCGGTTCAGTCGAGCGCGGCGGCGAACATCGCGGTCAGACGCCGGACGAGGTCGTCGTCGGAGGCCGTCGCCAGGTCCGCGACGTCCAGCAGCCGCCGCACGGGCCCGCCGCCCATGACGAGCGCCGCCGCGAGCATGGCGCGGGCGCGTGCGTCGGGCCCGTCGAGCCGCGCGGCCAGCGGCGCGACGAGGACCGCCTCCAGGTGGCCGCTGAGGAACGCCTGCGCCTCCGGGCTGCCGAGCGAGCGGTCGATGATCCGGGCCAGCGGGGCCGACGGCGGTCGCCGCGCGGCGCGGACGAAGTGCTCCGCGAGCCGCCTCGGCAGCCCGTCCCGGTCGCCCTCGATGACGGCGGTGAGCAGGGACTCCCCGGCGACCACCTCGGCGAACAGCGCGGCCTTCGACCCGAAGTACCGGTGGACGAGCGCCACGTTCGCGTCGGCGGCTCCGGCGATCATCCGGACGGTGACGCCGTCGTAGCCGTGCCGCCCGAACAGGTCACGGGCGGCGTCGAGCAGCCGGCCGCGGGTGGCCTCGCGGTCGCGGCGCGGACGGACGGGCGGCACGGTGATCTGGTCGTCGAACACGTCCCCCAGTATCCCTGCGCCTTGCAAGTAAACGCCCGACTACTTAGCATATATGCGAAGTGCAGGTAACTTTTTGGGGGACGAAGCGTGGCACAGCAGACCGAGGACGAACACGAACCCGAGATGCCGCAGTACACGCACCGCCAGATCCTGGAGATCCTCTCCGGCCTGATGATGGCGATGCTCACCGCGATGATCTCCACCTCGGTGGTCGGCACCGCGCTCCCCACGATCGTCGGTGATCTCGGGGGACAGGACCAGCTCGCCTGGGTCGCGAGCGCCGCCCTCCTGACGATGACGGCGTCCACCCCGCTCTGGGGAAAATTGTCCGACCTGTTCGGCCGCAAGCTCGTCTTCCAGAGTGCGCTGCTGCTGTTCGTCGTGGCGTCGATGGCCGCCGGGCTCTCCCAGGACATCGGCCAGCTCATCGCCGCCCGCGCCTTCCAGGGCCTCGGCGTCGGCGGCCTGTCCGCGCTCGCGCAGGTCATCCTCGGCGACATCGTCCCGCCCCGCGACCGAGGCCGTTACGCCGGGTTCATGGGCGCCGTCTTCGGCGTCTCCACCGTCACGGGCCCGCTGCTCGGCGGCTTCATCGTCGACACCGAAGCCCTCGGCTGGCGCTGGTGCTTCTACGTCTGCATCCCGCTCGCCGTCATCGCGTTCGCCGTCATCCAGCGGGTCCTCAAGCTGCCGAAGGTCAAGCGCGACACCCGCATCGACGTCGCGGGCGCCGTCACCATCACGGGCAGCGCGACCACGCTCATGCTCCTGCTGTCGCTCGGCGGCAAGGAGTTCGCCTGGAACTCGGTGTGGACGTACCTGCTCGCCGCCGCCACGGCGGGCCTGCTGGCCGGTGCCGTCGTCGCCGAGCGCCGCGCCCGGCAGCCGATCCTGCCGCCCCGCCTGTTCCGCAACCGGACGTTCGTGCTCACCGCGATCGCGTCGCTGAGCATCGGCATCGCGATGTTCGGCGCGATGATCTACCTGCCGCAGTACCTCCAGATCGTCAAGGGCATGAGCCCGACCGCGTCCGGCCTGATGACGCTGCCGCTGGTGCTGGCGATGTTCGTGACCTCGACGTTCTCCGGCCAGATCGTCACCCGCACCGGCCGCTGGAAGATCTTCCCGGTCATCGGCATGACCTGCGTCGCGGCGGGCCTGTTCCTGCTGTCACGGCTGCACACCGACTCGCCCATCGCGCTGATCGGCGTGGACGTCGCGGTGCTCGGCTTCGGCATGGGCCTGACGCTCCAGATCCTCATCCTCGCCGCGCAGAACGCGTCCGGCCGCGCCGACCTGGCCGCGACGACGGCCGGCGTCTCCTTCTTCCGCAACCTCGGCGGCGCCATGGGCGTCGCCGCGTTCGGCGCCATCCTCGCGAGCCGTCTGCGCGACGAGCTGAGCGCCGGGCTGCACGCCGCCGGGATCGCCGCCCCGCGCGCGGACGGCCCCGACCTCGGCGCCCCCGACGCCATCCACGCCCTGCCCGAACCCGTCCGGGGCATCGTCCTGGAGTCGTTCAACCGGGCGATGGAGACGGTGTTCCTCGTCGGCGTCCCGTGCGCGCTCGTCGGGCTCGCCGCGGTGCTGCTGCTCAAGGAACTGCCGCTGCGCGGCGGGCGCCCGGCGGCGGCGCCGGTCGAGGACGCGGCACCGGCCGACGTGACCGCGGGCTGACCGCCGTCAGGAACCGCGCAGCCGCGTGACGAGCCGGTCGGCCTCGGCGCGGTTCGGCGAACCGGTGATGACGACCTTGCCGTCGGTGATCGGCATGTCGACGCGGGGCGCCGTGACGAGCTGGTCACCCGTCACGAACGCGACATCGCGCCCGACCGACGCGCGCGTCAGCGTCGCGAACGCCCGCCGGTCGGGGCCGCGCAGCGTCACCGCGACGTCGAAACCGCCCGCGTCGGCGCGCTGCACCCGCAGATCGGTCACGCTGCGGATCGTGATGCCCTGCGCGAGCTGGTAGCACACCGGCCCGGTCGCGACCTGCCCCGTCACGCCCTGAGTGCCCGCGGGGCACTGCCCGGGCGTCGTCTGCGTCACCGGGTAGACGTTCAGCGGAGTCCGCAGCGCGATCGCCTTGTCGCGCTTGGACGCCGCGAGCATCGTGCCCGCCACCGCCACGGCCGCGATGAGCAGCCCCAGCAGCACGACCATGATCAGCAGCGCCGACCGGTGCTCGCCGGTCGCCTGCGTCCGCTCCTCGGCCTCGATGCGCTCCGCCCGCGCCGCCGCGCGGCTGCGCTTGAGCTCGGCGGCCTCGCGCTGCCGCGCCGCGAGCCGCGCCCGGCGGCGCTCCTCCGGATCGGCCGGGGGCGACGCCTCCAGGACGGGCGCGGAACGTTCCGCGACGGCGGCGTCCGCCGCGTGCTCCTGCTGCCGGCCGCGCTTGCGGCCGCGGCGGGGAACGACCCGCATCGTCACCTCCCGGCTGATGATCGGCCAAGTCTTCCAGCCCGGCGGGTCGCAGCGCACCTCGGGGCCGGGCCCGCCCGTGCCGGCGCGGGCCCGGACCGGGGTCAGTCGATGCGCCAGGTGTCCCCGCTGCCGAGGAGGGCGCCCAGGTCACCGGGGCCGTCGCGGTCGACGGCGGCCTCGACCTGCTCGCGCATCAGCTCGTCATAGGACGGCCGGTCGACGTCGCGGAAGATGCCGATCGGCGTGTGCTCGAACGTGGGCGAGTCGAGCCGCGACAGCGCGAACGCCTGCGACGGGTCGGGGTCGCGCGCGTCGTGCACGGCGATCTGCGACGCGTCCACGGTCGCGGTGTCCACGACCTCGAACGCGCCGGTGGCGGTGCGCCGCAGGGCCTTCTGCCCCTCGGCGCCGAACACGATCGGCTGTCCGTGCTCCAGCCGCACCGTGACGTCGTCGCGGACGTCGGGGTCCTTCAGCGGGTCGAACGCGCCGTCGTTGAAGATGTTGCAGTTCTGGTAGATCTCGACGAGCGCCGTGCCCCGGTGCTGGGCGGCGGCCCGCAGCACCGACTGGAGGTGCTTGCGGTCGGAGTCGATGGTGCGGGCGACGAACGTCCCCTCGGCGCCGAGCGCGAGTGACACCGGGTTGAAGGGGGCGTCCAGTGACCCCATCGGCGTCGACTTGGTGATCTTCCCGGCCTCGGACGTCGGCGAGTACTGGCCCTTGGTCAGCCCGTAGATCCGGTTGTTGAACAGCAGGATCTTGAGGTTGACGTTGCGGCGCAGCGCGTGGATCAGGTGGTTGCCGCCGATGGACAGCGCGTCGCCGTCCCCGGTGACGACCCACACCGACAGGTCGGGACGGGACGTTGCCAGCCCCGTCGCGATGGCGGGGGCGCGCCCGTGGATCGAGTGGAACCCGTAGGTGTTCATGTAGTACGGGAACCGGGACGAGCAGCCGATGCCGGACACGAACGTGATGTTCTCCCGGCGCAGCCCCAGCTCGGGCAGGAAGGACTGCACCGCCGCCAGGATCGCGTAGTCACCGCAACCCGGGCACCAGCGGACCTCCTGGTCGGTCTTGAAATCCTTCAGGGTCTGCTTCCCCTCGGCCTTGGGCACCAGGGTCAGCGGACTGTGGCCGTTGACGTCACTCACTGTCGATCACATCCTGGATGACACCCGCCAGCTCCTCGGCCTTGAACGGCAGGCCGCGCACGCGGTTGTAGCTGATCACGTCGATGAGGAACCGGCCGCGCAGCAGCAGTGCGAGCTGGCCCAGGTTGATCTCCGGCACCACGACCTTGTCGTAGGAGCGCAGGACCTGTTCGAGGTTGGCGGGGAACGGGTTGAGATGCCGCAGATGCGCCTGCGCGATCGGCTGGCCCGACTTGCGGACGCGCCGCACCGCCGCCGAGATCGCGCCGAACGTGCCGCCCCAGCCGAGGACGAGCACCTTCGCCGCGCCGGACGGGTCGTCGACGTCGAGCGGCGCGATGTCGCCGGCGATGCCGTCGACCTTGGCCTGCCGGAGCCGCACCATCTTCTCGTGGTTCGCGGCGTCGTAGGAGATGTTGCCCGATCCGTCGGCCTTCTCCAGGCCGCCGATGCGGTGCTCCAGCCCCGGCGTGCCGGGCACCGCCCACGGACGCGCGAGCGTCTCGGCGTCGCGGGCGAACGGCTGGAAGTCCTCCTGGTGGGCGGGCGCGAACGCGGGCTCGATGACCGGAAGGTCCTCGACGGCGGGCAGCTTCCACGGCTCGGAGCCGTTGGCGAGATACCCGTCCGACAGCAGGATGACCGGCGTGCGGTACTTCACGGCGATCCGGGCGGCGTCGAGCGCGGCGTCGAAGCAGTCCGACGGGGACCGCGGCGCGATCACCGGAACCGGCGCCTCGCCGTTGCGGCCGTGCATCGCCTGGAGCAGGTCGGCCTGCTCGGTCTTGGTCGGCAGCCCGGTGGACGGACCCGCGCGCTGCACGTCGATCACGACGAGCGGCAGCTCCGTCGCGACCGCCAGCCCGATCGTCTCGGCCTTCAGCGCCAGGCCCGGACCGGACGTCGTCGTCACGCCCAGCGAACCGCCGAACGACGCGCCGAGCGCGGCGCCGACGGCCGCGATCTCGTCCTCGGCCTGGAACGTTCTCACACCGAACCGCTTGTGCTTGGACAGTTCGTGCAGGATGTCGGACGCGGGGGTGATCGGGTACGAGCCGAGGTACACCGGCAGCCCGCTCTGCGCGCCCGCCGCGACCAGCCCGTACGACAGCGCCACGTTCCCCGTGATGTTGCGGTACAGACCGGCCTCGTGCTCGGCCGGCTTGATCTCGAACTGGACCGAGAACGCCTCGGTCGTCTCGCCGTAGCTCCAGCCCGCCTGGAACGCGGCGATGTTCGCCTTCATGATCTCGGGCTTGCGGGCGAACTTGCGTTCCAGGAAGGCGAGCGTGCCCTCGGTGGGACGGTGGTACAGCCACGACAGCAGGCCGAGCGCGAACATGTTCTTGGCGCGTTCCGCGTCCTTCTTGCTGATGTCGTAGCCGGTCAGCGCGCCGACCGTCATCGACGTCAGCGGCAGCGCGTGCACCCGGAACTCGGCGAGGGAGTCGTCGTCGACGGGGCTGGCCGCGTAGCCGACCTTGGCCAGGTTGCGCTTGGTGAACTCGTCGGTGTTGACGATCAGGTCGGCCCCGCGCGGGAGGTCCCCGACGTTGGCCTTGAGGGCGGCCGGGTTCATCGCGACCAGCACGTTCGGCGCGTCGCCCGGCGTCAGGATGTCGTGGTCGGCGAAGTGGAGCTGGAAGCTGGACACGCCGGGCAGCGTTCCGGCGGGGGCGCGGATCTCGGCCGGGAAGTTCGGGAACGTCGACAAGTCGTTGCCGAACGCGGCCGTCTCCTGGGTGAAGCGATCGCCGGTCAACTGCATGCCGTCGCCGGAGTCGCCGGCGAAGCGGATGATGACGCGGTCGAGCTGCTGGACCTGTTTGGTCACAGAGGAAGACCTCCTCGACGCGCAGCATCCGTCCCGGGGGAGGCGTCCCAGGATCGTGATGCTACTTAGGCTTACCTTCATGGTATGTCGGGTGACGGGTACCGGACGCGGAGAACGCCGAGGTGGCCGTCCTGCCGGACGGGGCCGGAGCCCGCCGGGCGTGCGTGGGAACGCTCCGTGTCACTCCGGACAAAGCTGGCTGGCAAGCCTGCACAGGTCGACGTGCAGCCGCCGTACGAGGCGCCTGCGACGAGGGATGGAGCCGGGGCTCTCCGGGGGCGCGGAGTTCACACTTCCCGACTATAGATAAGCGGTGGCGTGCTCGAACGCACCGACCCCCCGGTCATGGCGGGGCCGTGCGCTCCCCGTCGAGCCCGGTGAGCAGCGCGCCGACGTCGCCGGGCGCGACGGCCTGGCCCACGACGCGGGCCGTCGCCGAGTACGGGTGACGCCCGGGGGTGTCCATCGCGCGGCGCATCCACGCGCGCCAGCCCGCGCTCGTCACCGTGCACCGCAGCACGAGCGAGCGGTTCTCCGGAACGTCCGCGGACGCGGCGCAGGCGCCGAGCGTCCGGCCGCCGGCGGTGACGGTCGCGCGGAGCGCGGCGCGGGCGCCGTCGGGGACGTTCCCGCCGGGGGCGGTCAGGCGGGCGGGGACGCTGATCGTGCAGCCGTTGACGTTCTCGGCGCAGCCGATGAACGTCAGCTTGCCCGGGGAGAAGCGCAGCGCCGGGTCGACGGCGCCGCCGAGCGCCGCGACGCGTGTCCGAATCCGGCCGAGCACCGGTGCCGCGTCCGGCAGCGGAGCGGCGGTGAACAGCGGCTCGCCGTGCCCGGACGTCTGCACGCCGAGCAGGCCGTACGGGGCGTCCTTCGCCACCAGGACGTCGGCGCGGGGCGTCTTCACGCGGTGCGCGGCGGTGCCGCCGACCGCGTCGTCGAGGGCGCGGGCGTCGCCGTCGAGGGCCTTGGCGAGGGCCTTGGGGGCCAGGACGGCGGGGTCGACGCCGAGGAGGGCGGGGGTCGCGCGCGTCCAGCGGTTCGCGTAGTCGTCGGGGCGTTCGGCGCCCGTGCCGAGCGCGCGCCACAGCGGCGCGGCGGCGCGGAGGTAGGTGTCGCCGTCGATCGTGACGAGGTCGCCGCGGTAGGCGCCGGACGTGATCGTGCCGGTCGCGGACCCGGCGCGGGTGACGTCGAGGCGGAGCCGCACGTCGGCGTCGCCCTTGGGGAGCTTCCCGGCGTAACGGACGGCGGGGAGTTCGGCGAGGCCGCGGGCGGCGTCGGGTGTCCACGGGGCCGCCGCCGCGGCGGCCGTGGACGGCTCGGGCGGCGCGGACTCGGCGGCGTCGCCGGACGTCAGCCCGTACGCGGTGACGCCGAGGACGACGACGGCGCCCACCCCGGCGGCGATCCAGACCGCCTTGCGGCGGCCCTTCCCGGACCTGGCCGGAGGGCTGTACGGGGGGCCGCTCGTGACGGTGATCGCCGGGAAGCCGTCGACGCGGGTGGTCGCCTCTGGGCGGGCGCGGGCGTCGAAGGACGGCTCCGGACGGGGGGCGCCCGCGACGCGGATGTCGCCGGTGTGCGGGCCGTCGGTGTCGAGCCGGGGGCGGGGCGGCTCGGTGCTCACCGGGTCGTCCGTGCGGGGTGCGGTGCCGTCTTCATCGCCTCGCCTCAGCCGATTTCGTTCATGGTGCGGACCCAGAATGCCGGACGTTCCGGACTCGTGGAGCCCGGAACGTCCGGCATGAGGGTGTCACTCCTGGTCGAGGCCGCTCTGCATCGACTGGATGTCGGAGCTGCTCGCACCGGCGACCTTGTACTGCACGTGCTTGTAGAACGTCCCGCCCTTCTTGGCCCAGGACGTCCACGCCGCGCTGGTCACCTGGCAGCGCGCCCACACCGGGGTCGAACCCGACACGGTGATCTTCGTGGTGCAGTTGCCGAGGTCGCGGCCGGTCAGGCTGTCGGCCGTGATGTTGAACCGGATCTCGATCGGCGTCGTGCCCTCCAGCCCGGACGGCGGCGCGACCTGCGCCTCGACGAGGCAGCCGGACGTGCCCGTGCAGCCGCCCCGCTTCCACTCCGAGATCCGCGGGCGGGACGAGACGTCGAAGGAGTTCTCCAGCTCGCCCATCCGGTTGCGGATGTCGTTGATCGCGCTGTCACCGGCCACCGAGACGTCCGCCGCGATGCGCGGGAACGAGCTCTCGTACCGGATCAGCTCCGGGTCGTTGGTGTCCGACAGGTACAGCACGGTCGAGCCCGTGGTGAAGCGGAGGGCCTTCGTGCCGCCCACCGTCGTCTTGACCGGCTCGCGCTTCAGCCTCGCGGCGGTGCGCAGCTTCTCCGTCAGCACGGACGGCGCCAGCGACTCCTTGAAGTCGATGCGCAGATCCGAGGAGCCGAGGCGGCCCCACTGCTCGCCGTCCAGGAAGTACGGCTCACTGGTGCTGCTGACCTTGCCGCGCCAGTACGACGAGTTGGCCTTGAGGAACGTCTTGCCGTCGGCGGACAGCAGCGTCACCTGCGAGCCGCTGTAGGTGACGGCGCCGCTCGCGCGGCCGCCCTTGGTGACCGTCAGGTCGCCGCGCAGGTCCGTGCCGCCGCTGGTCACCGTGCCCTTGTAGGTGATGCCCCGCGCGCCGCTGAGCTTGGCGGCGGCACCGTTGAGCTGCTCCTCCGGCGTCTTTCCGCCGGAGGCGATGATCACCACGACCACGGCCAGTGCGACGATCACCACGACCGTGCCGCCGATGATCGCGGCGATCAGCGCGCCGCTCGAACCCCGCCGCTGCGGCGGAGGCGGTCCCCCGCCCGGCGGCGGGAAGAACGGCGGGGGAGTGCCAGGGCCGTAACCCGGCCCCGGCGGCGGTCCGCCACCGGGCATTCCGGGACCGCCCGGACCTCCGGGACCCGCCGGGGGAGGCGGGGGCCACGAAGAGCCGGCCGGGGGATCCCAGCCGGGGGGAGGCGGTGGGTTGCTCATCCGGTCACGTCCTTCCAGGTCAAGAGACCCCAAAATGCAACTTCTAGTGTGCAGCAAAAGACGCTCGTTGCGGGCAGAAGGTTCGGACCGATGCGGCATCGCCACAACTTCGAGGTCTCGGGGATACTTGTCCGACGCTCTAGGGAAGGTTAGACGTGTCTGACTACTTCGGTGGCTACGCGGTCTTCGTGGCGTTGCTCCTGGTCGGTGGTGGGATCGTCGGCGGCGGGCTCGCGGCCAACCGGCTGCTGCGTCCCGACCGGCCGACGCCCGAGAAGCTCACCACCTACGAATGTGGCGTAGATCCCGTTGGCGGGCACTGGGCGCAGTCCTACGTCCGCTACTACGTGTTCGCGTTCCTTTACGTAGTGTTCGCGGTCGACGCCGTCTTCCTCTTCCCCTGGGCGACGATCTTCGCTGCTCCGGGCTATGGGATGACCACGCTCGCCGAGATGTTCGTCTTCCTCGGGTTCCTCGCCACCGGACTGCTCTACGCCGCCAAGAAGGGCGTCCTGTCGTGGGTCTGACCTTCTGGACGGTGGCGCCGGGGCTGTAAGAATGCACCCGTGACTGCGAGCGGGCCGCCCAGCGTGAGGGACACAGCATGAGTACCGTCGATCTGCCGACGCCGGGCGTCGGGCCGCTGTCGCGGCTCGCGCCCAAACCCATGCGGTTCGTGCTGAACTGGGGCCGCCGGTACTCGCTGTGGGTCTTCAACTTCGGGCTGGCCTGCTGCGCGATCGAGTTCATCGCCACGTCGATGAGCCGGCACGACTTCATCCGGCTCGGCGTGATCCCGTTCGCGCCCGGCCCCCGCCAGGCCGACCTGATGGTCGTCTCCGGCACCGTCAGCGACAAGATGGCGCCCGCCATCAAGCGGCTCTACGAGCAGATGCCCGAGCCCAAGTACGTCATCTCGTTCGGGGCGTGCTCGAACTGCGGCGGCCCCTACTGGGACTCCTACGCCGTCACCAAGGGCGTCGACCAGATCATCCCCGTGGACGTCTACGTGCCCGGATGCCCGCCGCGGCCCGAGGCGCTGCTGCACGGAATCCTCAAGCTCCAGGAGAAGATCGCCGGGGAGTCGCTCGGTGAGCGGTACGGCGGCGACGGCGAGAGCGTGAGCCCAGCGCCCCGGTCGCGGCCGCTGAAGCCGACCGTCCTGCGGCGCCCGCCGGTCGCGGCGCCGCCTCCGCCGGCGGTCGAAGAACGGCCGGTTCCGGCCGGGGACGGGTCTCCGGATTCCCAGGAGACGCAGATTCTGCCGACCGTCTCGTCCTCGGCACCGGCCGGTGGCCCGGAGGACGCGACGCGGCCCGTTCCCGAACCCGTCGAGGCTCCGGCCGATGCCGAGGACGCGACGCGTCCGGTGCCGTCACTGCCGCCGGAGGCCGCGGCGAGCCCGGATGACGCGACGCGTCCCGTACCGTCGCCGGACGCTCAGGGGGACGGCGGCCCGCACGACGTGACGCGGCCACTGTCGGCCCTGCCCGACGACGGCTCCGAGCACGACCCGTCCATCATCCCCGGCCTCGCCGACGAGCGACGGGGGGACGGGGCGTGAGCGCGGTCGTGCTGGAAGCCGCCTGGACCGACCGTTTCGACGGCGACGTCACCACCGAGGAGACCGAGGCGGGACTGTCCGTCGGCGTCCTGCCCGGCGACTGGATCGCCGCGCTGACGTTCGCGCGGGACGTCCTGTCGTGCGAGTTCTTCGACTGGATCACCGGCGTGGACGAGATGGCGGAGGGGTTCGCCGTCGTCGCGCACGTGTACTCGCTGGAGAAGCGGCACCATCTGCTCGTCCACACCCGCGTCCCGCGCGAGGACCCCCGGCTGCCCACCGCCGTCGGCGTGTACCGGGGCGCGTCCTGGCACGAGCGCGAGACGTTCGAGATGTTCGGCATCGTCTTCGACGACCACCCGAACCTCGTCCCGCTACTGCTGCCCGACGGGTTCCAGGGGAATCCGCTGCGCAAGGACTTCGTGCTCGCGTCCCGGGTCGCCAAGGCGTGGCCCGGGGCGAAGGAACCCGGCGAGTCGGGCCATGGTGCGCCCAGCCGCCGCCGCGTGCGCCCGCCGGGCGTGCCCGACGACTGGGGCCCGCATGCCTGATCTGCTGGAGATCGTCCTGAAGCTGGCGCTCGTCGCGGCGGTGTTCGCGGTGTTGCCGCTGCTCGTCGGGCAGGCCGAGCACAAGGTGATGGCGCACATGCAGGGCCGCCTCGGCCCCATGTACGCGGGCGGGTTCCACGGCTGGGCGCAGCTCGTCGCCGACGGCGTGAAGTTCGCGCAGAAGGAGGACGTCGTCCCCGCCGCCGCCGACCGGCGCATCTTCAAGCTCGCGCCGGGCGTCGCGCTCGTGCCGTACCTGCTGGTCCTGCTGGTGATCCCGGTCGGGCCGGACGGGATGGTCGTGCTCGACCTCGGGCTCGGCCTGTTCTTCGCGCTCGCCGTGATGGGCATCGGCGTCATCGGCGCGATCATGGCCGGGTGGGCGAGCGCGAACAAGTACTCGCTGCTCGGCGGCATGCGGGTGGCGGCGCAGCTCCTGTCGTACGAGCTGCCGATGGTGTTCGCGGCGGCGTCGGTGGCGATGGCGGCGGGCACCCTGTCGCTGTCGGGGATCGTCGAGGAATGGCGCTGGTACTGGCTGCCGTGGCAGGCGGTCGGGCTCGTCGTCTTCTTCGTCGCGGGGCTGGCCGAGCTGCGCCGTCCTCCGTTCGACATGCCGATCGCGGACTCCGAGATCATTCTCGGTCCTTACACCGAGTACGGCGGTCTTCGCTTCGCTCTCTTCCTGCTCGCCGAATATGCCGGGATCGTGGTTCTGGCGGCGTTGACGGCCGTTTTGTATCTCGGTGGCTGGAAAGGGCCGTTCCTGGATGCGGAACTCGGCTGGCT
Source organism: Actinomadura flavalba DSM 45200 (assembly GCF_000374305.1). GTDB lineage: Bacteria > Actinomycetota > Actinomycetes > Streptosporangiales > Streptosporangiaceae > Spirillospora > Spirillospora flavalba. The sequence goes on from NZ_KB894093.1 coordinate 2,012,898, forward strand.
CTGGCTTCTGCTGAAGGTGTTCGCGCTGGCCTTCATCGTGATCTGGCTTCGGGTGAGCTTCCCGCGCATGCGTGAAGATCAACTACAGCGTTTGGCGTGGGCGTGGCTGGTGCCGCTGGCCCTTGCGCAGTTGGCTTTGACGGGGGTCATGCGGGTGGTGTCGGCTTAGCCGGGCGCAGCTCCCGTTATCCACAGCCTCAGATTTGACTTTCGGAAGCCGCCCGACCCGACAAGACTCTCCGTAACGGCCGATGGTCGGTCGGTGATGGAGAGCGAGGTCAGGCCATGCGATCACGGCATGAAGAGCGTGAGATCCGCCACGCGCTGGAACACCGCCGGGGGCAGGTCGATCTCCACGGCCATCTCCTCGGCGGAGAGGAACCCGCCCTCCTCGCTCCGCCGGGCGACGATCCGCTCCACCAGCTCGTCCGTCATCCCCGGCAGGCCCGCCAGCACGCCCGGCGGTGCGCTGTTGACGTCCACCAGGCCGCCGTCGTCGTAGGCGCGCGGCAGGTCGGGGCGGCCGATGCGCAGCTCGTAGGCGAGCGCCGGGTCCTCCCGGGCCAGCGCCCGCGCCTCGGCGCGCAGCTTGCGCCGGTACTTCACGACGTGCACGGCCTGCTCGTTGCGCACACTCGCCGGCGTCGGCGGCTCGGGCGCGGGGAACAGCGAGGGGCGCAGCGCGAACGCGTGGATCGTCGCGCCGATCCACGCCATCATCCAGACCAGCCCGGCGATCGCCGCGAAGACGCTCGCGTCGGGTGCCACCACCATCAGGGCGACGACCGCCCCGTAGACGGCCGTCGCCACCGCCAGCGAGGCCGACCGGCGCTTGATCGCCATGTAGCCGAACGAGAACGGCGTCCCGAAACCGAACGTGACCAAGGGCACGAGCGCCCATCCGGCACCGCCGGGGCGCGGCGGGAGGGGCGGCGGCGGCAACGGAGCGGGATGCGGGAGAGCCTGTGGCACCGGCCGTCCGTGCGGTGGCGCACCGTACCCGTCGACCGGCCTGGACCTGCCATGACGGGGCGGACGGGACGCGTGGTGCCGGAGGTGTTCTTCCCCGCCGCCGTAGGGGTCGTGGACGTGATCGCTCATCTGCGCTCCTCCCACCGGGCCGTGCCGGAGCCTCCGCACGTCCCTGCTCTTGGGACGAACGCAACCCCCGCCGCGTTCCCCCCACGCGCCGCGTACGCCATCATGTCCCCCGTGGGACGGCTACCAGGAGGCGGTCTGGCCAAGGGGCTGGCCGTCACATTGCGAACGATGACGCGGCGTACCAACACGCGCCAGTATCCCGAGGTGCAGCCCGATCTGCCCCCGCGCAGCAGGGGGGTGATCGCACTCTTCGAGGAGAACTGCACCGTTTGCATGCTCTGTGCGCGTGAATGCCCCGACTGGTGCATCTACATCGACTCCCACAAGGAGACGCTGCCCGCCGAGGGCGGCGGCCGGGCGCGCACCCGCAACGTGCTCGACCGGTTCGCGATCGACTTCTCGCTCTGCATGTACTGCGGCATCTGCGTCGAGGTCTGCCCGTTCGACGCGCTCTTCTGGTCGCCCGAGTTCGAGTACGCCGAATACGACATCGCCGAACTCACCCACGAACGAGACCGGCTGCGGGAATGGATGTGGACGGTCCCGCCGCCCCAGGCCCTCGACCCGTCCGGCGACCCGCCCAAGGAGATCGCGGCGGCGGAGAAGGCGGCCGCGCGCGGGAGGAGGGCATGACCGGCCACGACGTCGTCTTCCTGCTCCTGGGCGCCATCGCGGTCGGCGCGGGCGTGCTCTGCGTGACGACGAAGCAGATCGTGCACGCCGCGCTGTGGCTGGTCGTGTCCTTCGGCGGCCTGGCGGGCGGCTACCTGGTGCTGACGGCCGAGTTCGTCGCCTGGGTGCAGGTGCTCATCTACGTCGGCGCGGTCGTCGTCCTGCTGCTGTTCGGCATCATGCTGACGCGCGCCCCGATCGGACGCGACCCCGCCCTCGACTCCGGCAACCGCTGGGTCGCGCTCGGCGTGGCGCTCGCGACGGCGGCGCTCCTCGTCACCGTCGTGATCATGGGCTTCGGGCACGCCTACAAGGAGATCGAGCCCGGCGGCGGTTCGGCCGACACGCTCGGTGCCGCCGTCTTCCGCACCTGGGTGCTGCCGTTCGAGGTGCTGTCGGTGCTGCTGCTCGCGGCGCTCGTCGGCGCGATCGTCCTGTCCCGGTCCGACATCGGCGAGAAGGACGACTGATGCACATCGTCTATCCCGCGGTCGTGTCCGCCCTGCTCTTCTCCGTCGGCGTCTACGGCGTCCTGGCCCGCCGCAACGCGATCCTGATGCTGATGGCGGTCGAGCTGATGCTCAACGCCGTCAACCTGAACCTCGTCGCCTTCGACGTCTGGTGGCGCGACGCCCTGCACGGCGGCCAGGTCCTCACCCTCTTCACGATCGTCATCGCCGCCGCCGAAATCGGCCTCGGCCTGGCCATCGTCCTGCTCGTCTACCGCACGCGCTCCACCATCAACGTCGACGAACTCCGCACCCTCGCCGAAACCCCGCCCGCCGCCCCGGCCTCCGCCGAAGCCGCACCGGCGAACGAACGGCCGTCCCCGGTCGGCGCGGAGCCCTCCGACCTCGCAGACGAGCCGTCGCCTCCTCGACCGGCCGACGAACGTCCGCCGAAGCTCGACGCCGACACCCGCGCACCCAAGACGCCACCGCTCAGCGAGCTTGAAGCCGATGCCCCGCCGCCCGCCGCCGACGACGAACGCACCATGGTGCTCCCCACCGCGGCCGTCCCCACCACGAGCGAGGCCGCCATCCCCGAACCCGGCGCCGCCGAACCCGACCCCGACGTCACCGCACCAGCCGAACACGCCCCCGAGGCAACGGCCCCCGAAACGACCGACCCCGCCCCGGCCAAGCCCATAGCCGCAGAGCCCACAACGCCCGCACCTAGTAGCGCTGCCGAGCCTGCTGCGCTCGAACCCCGCGCGATCGCGTCGGAAGCGGCTGAGCCCCGTGACGAGCGTGGGGCGGCCGAATCCAGCACGGCCGCGTCCGAGGGCGCTTCGCCGGAGGTGATCGAGCCCGAGGAAGCGCGCGGCGTCCGCAAGTCCGGTACCGCCGAGTCCGCCGGGACGGAGCCCGGCCCGGCCGAGCCCAGCGGAATCCAGCCCGGAGGAACGGCGCCTGGTGGTACCGAGCCCGGCGAAACGAAGCTCGGCGCGGCCGAATCCGGCGGTGCGGAGCGCGGGCCGGTTGAGTCTGACTCGGCTGAACCAGAAGAGAACGAACCCGGCCCCGTTGGGTCCGGAGCTGTCGAATCCGACGAGATCGAGTCTGGTCTCGCTGAGTCGAGTGAGAACGAGTCCGGTCCGGCCGAGTTCGGTGCGAACGAGCCCGGAGCTGCCGGGCCCGTCGAGATCGAGTCTGGTCCCGCTGAGCCGGGTGGGAACGAGTCCGGTCCGGTCGAGTTCGGTGCGAACGAGCCCGGAGCTGTCGAGTCCGTCGAGATCGAGTCTGGTCCCGCTGAGTCAGGTGGGAACGAGCCCGGTCCGGTCGAGTCCGGTGAGCCGGGCGAGAACAAGGCCGGTCCCGCTGAGTCCGGTGCGAATGAGGACGGAGCCGTTGAGTCCGGTGAGAACAAGGCCGGTCCCGCCGGGTCTGGTGAGGGTGAGTCCCGAGCCGCCGAGGCCGGTGGTGTGAAGCGCCGTGGGCGTGGGGGCGGCGGGCAGGGCGAGGAGCCGCCGGGTGGGGCCGAGGGGACGGAGGTCGGGCGGTGATCGTCCTTACGTCGTTGATCGTGTTGGTGCCGTTCGTGGCGGCGTTCGTCGGGTTCCTGTTCGGGCCCCGGTTGACGCGGTTGCTCGGGGGACGGCCGCCGGCGGCGGCGCCCGTGGGGGCGACCGTCGTGACCGAGGCGGAGGCGGACGCCGATCCTGACTCCGCCGCCGCCGGTGCGACACCTCCGGAGGCAGCGCGGGCTGCGGCGTTCCGCAACGGCCCGGCTCTCATCGCGTGCGGGGCGAGCGCGGTGTCGCTCGTCCTCGCCGTGATCGTCGGGTTCGTCGCCTGGCGCTCACCCGGCGTCCGCACCGGTGTCCTCACGACGATCGACGCCGGGTCGGTCCCGATCCGGGTCGGTCTGCACGTCGACGGGCTGGCCGCGCTGATGGTCGTCATGGTCTGCACGGTCGCGTTCGCGGTCCAGCTCTACTCCGTCGCCTACATGGCCAAGGACGCCCGGTACTCCTCGTACGCGGCGTTCATCTCCCTGTTCACCGCCGCGATGCTGCTGGTCGTGCTGTCCGGCGACCTGCTCGTGCTGTACGCGGGCTGGGAGGTCATGGGCGTCTGCTCGTACTTCCTCATCGGCCACCACTGGGAGGACCGCGCGAACTCCCGCGCCGCCGTCAAGGCGTTCCTGGTGACGCGGCTCGGCGACGTCGGCTTCCTGCTCGGCATCATCATCCTGGGCGTCGGCGCGGGCACATTCTCGATCGACGGCATCATCCAGCGCGCCCCGATGCTCCCCGACGGCACCGTCCTCGCCGCCGCGCTGCTGCTCCTGGCGGGCGTCGCGGGCAAGAGCGCCCAGTTCCCCCTGCACACCTGGCTCCCGGACGCCATGGCGGGCCCGACCCCGATCAGCGCGCTGATCCACGCCGCGACGATGGTCGCGGCAGGGATCTACGTCGTCGCGCGCCTGTTCGACGTGTTCGTCCAGGCACCGACGGCGCTCGCGGTCCTCGGCGTCCTCGCGGTGGTCTCCATGGTCGGAGCCGCGCTGGCGGCCCTCGCCCAGGACGACCTGAAACGCGTCCTCGCCTACTCCACCATCAGCCAGCTCGCCGTGATGGCGGCGGGCCTGGCCGTCGGCGCGAAGCCCGCCGCGGTCTTCCACCTCGTCGCGCACGGCGCGTTCAAGGCGCTGCTCTTCCTCGCGGCGGGCAGCGTCATCTTCGTCGCGGGCACGAACCTCCTCGCCGGTTACGGCGGCCTGCGCGGCCGCATGCCGCTGACGTTCGGCGCGATGACGATCGGCTTCGCCGCACTCGCGGGCGTCCCCCCGGTCAGCGGCTTCTTCAGCAAGGACGCCGTCCTCGAAGGCGCCCAGCACGCGGCCCTGCACGGCGGCGAACTCGTCCACAGCGCCTCCACGCCCGGCGGCCGAGCCGTCGAAGGCGGCTTGACGTTGGTGGGCGTCCCGGAGGGACCGGGCGCCGTCTCGGGCTCCTACACGGGTGCCGCCCCCGCTCCGCTGAGCCCCACCAACCTGCCCGCCGACGCCGCCCTCCCACCGGCCGTCGCCTGGCTCATCTACCTCGGCCTGCTGCTCACGATCGTGCTCACCGCCGCATACGCCGCCCGCGCCTGGCTGATGACGTTCTTCGGCGAGTACCGCGGCACCGGCGAGCCGCGCGAGGCGCCGCGCCTCATGTCGTGGACGGTCGCGGCGCTCGCCGTCCCCGCCGCGTTCCTCGGCTTCACCGGTCTCGCCTCGGGCGAGCTGCGCCCGCACCTCGGCTCGGCGCTGCTCGGCCTGCTGCTGACGGCGGCGGGCATCGGTGCCGCGTTCCTGCTCTGGAACCGCGACCCCGCGCTCGACCCGGCACGCTCCCTCGGTCCGGCGCGGCCCGCCCTCGCCCGGGCCTTCTACCTGGACGAGGTGTACGCGCTGCTGTTCGTCCGCCCCGTCCGGTGGCTCGCCGGACGCGTCGCCGTCGCCGACGACCGGGGCATCGACGCGGCCGTCAACGGCATCGCCACCGGAACGCGCCGCCTGGCCGGAACGCTTCGCCTCCCGCGCGACGGTGACGCCCAGTCCTATCTCACCGGCCTGCTCGCCGGGTTCGTCGTCATCGCGGCCGTGGTGGTGGTCTTCCTGTGATCTTCCTGCTGATGATGGCGATCCCGCTGCTGGGCGCGCTGGCACTGCTGCTCCCGGCGGGTCGCTTCCTGCCGGGGGAGACGGCCGTCCGCCGGTTCGGCCTCGGCGTCTCGGGCGCGACGCTGCTCGTCGCGGTCTCGGCCGTGACGGCGTTCGACTTCGGCGACCCGGCCCGGATGCAGCTCGAAATCGACCGCTCGTGGTCTCCCGCGATCGGACTGCGCTTCCACCTCGGCATGGACGGCATCTCGCTGCCGCTGGTCCTGCTGACCGCGCTGCTGACGTTCCTGTGCTTCGTCCACACGATCAAGCACCCGCCCGCCGGCGGCCGGACCCGGCTGCTGACGGCGTTGCTGCTCGTCCTCGAAGTGGGCCTGCTCGGCACGTTCACCGCCCTGGACCTCGTGCTGTTCTTCGTGTTCTTCGAGGTCGTCCTGATCCCGATGTACGCGATCATCGCGATCTGGGGCGGCGCGAACCGGCGCCCCGCCGCGACGAAGTTCATCCTGTACACGCTGCTCGGCTCGGGCCTGCTGCTGGTCGGGATGCTGCTCGTCGGCGTGCAGGCGGGCACGCTGGACATGACGGTGCTGGCCGACCGGCACGGCGAGGGCCTGACGCGCGGCGTCCAGATCACCGCGTTCCTGCTCATGGGCCTCGGCTTCGCCATCAAGGCGCCGATGTGGCCGCTGCACACCTGGCTGCCCGCAGCGCACACCGAGGCGCCGACGGTCGGCTCGGTGCTGCTCGCCGGCACCCTGCTGAAGATGGGCACCTACGGCATCATCCGCATTGCGCTGCCGGCCACGCCGGAGGGTGCCGTGTTCTGGGCGCCGTGGCTCGGGCTGTTCGCCGTCGTCGGCATCGTCTACGGCGCCCTCGCGTGCCTCGCACAGACCGACCTCAAGCGCATGATCGCCTACTCGTCCGTGGGGCACATGGGCTTCGTCCTGCTCGGGATCGCGACGCTGACGCCGGTCGGCGTCAACGCCGCGCTGTTCGGCAACGTCGCGCACGGCCTCATCACCGGCCTGCTGTTCTTCCTCGCCGGTTCCGTCAAGGACCGCTACGGCACCGGCGACCTCCGCGAACTCGGCGGCGGCATGCTCACCACGGCGCCCCGCCTGGCAGGCGTGCTGACGTTCGCGTCCGTCGCCAGCCTCGGACTGCCGGGCCTCGCCGGGTTCTGGGGCGAGATGCTCGCACTGCTCGGCGCCTACCGCCCCAACGGGGACCTGCCGCGCGGCGTCTTCCTGGCGTTCATGGTCGCCGGGGCGCTCGGTGCTCTGCTCACCGCCGCGTACTTCCTGCGCATGCTCGCCAAGATCACGCACGGTCCGCCACCGGCGTCCGTCCCGGACGGCGCAGGACGCGTCTCCGCCTACGAGTACGCCGCGTGGACGCCGCTCATCGCGCTGACCCTGCTCGTCGGGCTCTGGCCCAAGACGCTGCTCGACGTGACCACCGGACCGGTGCGCGCGCTGTTCGGAGGTGGCTGACCCGTGATCCAGGGCATCGACTACGCGGCGGTCGCGCCGCCGCTGATCCTCGCCGTCGCCGCGATTGGGCTGCTGCTCGCCGACGCCTTCGACGTCCCGCGCCGCGTCCTCGGCTTGCTGTCGGGCGCCGCCGTCGCGGTGGCGCTCGCCGCGGCGGTGCCGCTGGCCTTCGGCGACCGCCGCGCCACGTTCTGCGTCCCTGCCGGGCTGCGCGGCGACGGCCCGCCGTCGTGCTCGTACGTCGCCGACCAGTTCACGATGGTGTTCCAGATCATCGTGCTGGCCGCCGCGCTCGTCGTCGTGCTGCTGTCGCTGCGGGAGATCACCGACAGCCGCATTCCGGCGGGGGAGTTCCACTTCCTGCTGCTCGCCGCCGTCGTCGGCGCGCTGACGCTGGTCGCCGCCCGCGATCTGATCCTGCTCGTCGTCGCCCTTGAGACGCTGTCGCTGCCGGTGTTCGCGCTCGTGGCGCTGCGCCGCTACGACGGCGTCGCCTCCGAGGCGGCCATCAAGCTGTTCCTCGTCTCGGTCGTCTCGGCGGCGGTGATGCTGTTCGGCGTCAGTCTCGTCTACGGCGCGACCGGCGCCATGCACCTCGATCGCATCGCGCCCGCGCTGGAGAACCTGCCCGGCACGCTCGACCCCGTCGCCGGGGCCGGGATCGTGCTCGTCCTCGTCGGTTTCGGGTTCAAGGTCGCGGCGGTGCCGTTCCACTTCTGGGCGCCGGACGTCTACCAGGGCGCGCCGCTGCCCGTCGCCGCGTTCTTGTCCGTCGTGTCGAAGGCCGCCGGGTTCGCCGGATTCGCGATCGTCCTGTCCCTCGGGTTCCCCGCCTACGGGCACATCTGGGGGCCGGTCGTCGGCGTCATCGCCGCGCTGACGATGACGCTCGGCAACCTCATGGCGTTGCGGCAGGGCACCGCGATCCGGCTGCTGGCGTGGTCGTCGATCGCGCAGTCGGGCTACATGCTGGCGCCGCTGGCCGTCGGCGCGAACCGGCTCCCCGAGGCCGTCGCCGCCACCACCGCCTACATGGCGCTGTACGCGGTGATGAACCTGGGCGCGTTCGCCGTCGTCATCGGGTTCCGTCGGCGGCTCGGTGCCGTCGGTGGCTGGGACTCCCTCGCCGACTACCAGGGCCTCGGCCGCCGCAGCCCGGCCGTGGCGGCGGCGCTGGCGTTCTTCCTCATCTGCCTGGCCGGTCTGCCGCCGGGCGTCATGGGGCTGTTCGCGAAGGTCGTCGTGTTCCGCGCCACCGTCGCCGGAGGCGTCACCTGGCTCGCCGTGATCATGGCGCTGAACACGGTGATCGGGCTCTACTACTACCTGAAGTGGGCGGTGCGCCTGTTCGGCGAGCCGTCCGGCCCCGCCTACGCGACCGCCGTGCCTGGACTGCCGCTGCGCGTGGTCGTCGCGGTGACGGCCGCCGGGGCGATCGTGCTGTCCGTCGCGCCGCAGATCGTTCTCCAGGCAGTGACGTCTGTCACCTAGTTTGGGAACGTTTCTCCTGGTCAAACCGTTCCCTGGGTGATCGAACGCTACCGGGAGGGCGGGTGACGTGGGCTTCAACGGCGTCAAGACGGCGGCTCTGATCGCCTCGCTGTCCGCGCTGATGCTGCTGGTCGGCTGGGCCTTGGGCGGAAGCGTCGGCCTCGCCGTCGCGCTGGTCATCGCGCTCGGCACGAACGGCGTCGCGTACTTCTTCAGCGACCGCATCGCGTTGCGCTCCATGCGGGCACATCCGGTCGGCGAGGTCGAGGCGCCCGTCCTGTACCGGCTCGTGCGCGAGCTGGCGACGTCCGCGCGGCAGCCGATGCCGCGCCTGTACGTCTCCGAGACCCTCCAGCCGAACGCCTTCGCCACCGGCCGCAACCCGCGCAACGCCGCCGTCTGCTGCACGCGCGGCATCCTGCGCATGCTCGACGAACGTGAGCTGCGCGCCGTCCTCGGGCACGAGCTGTCCCACGTCTACAACCGGGACATCCTCATCTCCTCGGTCGCCGCCGCCATCGCCACGGTGATCACCTACCTGTCCCATCTGGCGATCTTCCTCCCGATCGGACGGTCGGACGACGACGACGGCCCCGGCCTGCTCGGCGCGCTCCTGATGATGATCCTCGGCCCGATCGCGGCGGCCGTCGTCCAGATGGCGATCAGCCGCACCCGCGAGTACCAGGCCGACGCCTCCGGCGCCGCGCTGACCGGCGACCCGCTCGCACTGGCGTCCGCGCTCCGCAAGATCGAGGCGGGCACCCAGGCGATGCCCCTCCCGCAGGACCCGCAGCTCGCCTCCACCAGCTCCCTGATGATCGCCAACCCGTTCCGCGGCGGCGGCATCGGCAGGCTCTTCTCCACCCACCCGCCGACCGCCGAGCGCGTCGCCCGCCTGGAACGCATGGCCGGCCACCGCTGATCCGTCCGTCCCGCGGACGGTTGTCAGGTTGCTCCGAACCGGGCGGGGGTTCGCCGCGTCAGAGGTAACGAGTGCGCCGGGACCTTCTGCGGGGGAGGGACCCGGCGCACTCCCTCCGAAACGTCACGCGGCCCGGCCCCCCTCCGGCATCTGGGCCGCGTGGCCCGAGTGGCGGGCCGCCGCCAACGACGTCGGCGGCTCGCGCCCCGCTCCGTGATCGGACCAGGTCAGCGATAGTTCACGAACTGCAGGGCGACGTCCAGGTCCTTGCCCTTGAGCAGGGAGATGATCTCCTGGAGGTCGTCCTTCTTCTTGGAGCTGACGCGCAGCTCCTCGCCCTGGATCTGCGCCTTGACGCCCTTGGGGCCCTCGTCGCGGATGATCTTGCCGATCTTCTTGGCGTTCTCCTGCGAGATGCCCTCCTTGAGGGCCACCGTCAGCTTGTAGACCTTGCCGGACGCCTTCGGCTCCGTCGGGTCGATCGACTTCAGCGAGATCTGCCGCTTCACCAGCTTGTCCTTCAGCACGTCCAGGACGGCGTTGGCGCGCTCCTCGGAGTTCGCCTGGATCTCGATCGCCTCACCGGACCATTTGATCCCCGCGTCGACGTTACGGAAGTCGAACCGGTTCGCGACCTCCTTCGCCGCCTGGTTGAGCGCGTTGTCGACCTCCTGCCGGTCGAGCTTCGAAACGATGTCGAAAGAGCTGTCCGCCATAGCACAACCATCCTTCAAGCTGGGGAAACGGTCCGCAGAGCGTGCCCGGACGGAGCACGACGCACGGAGTCAGCGTAGCGAGCGTGTGTGCGGTCTCGCGGAAAGGGCACCGTGCGTGCGGACGACTCGCCACACTGGTCGTCGAACCCCGGAAACGACCGCGGAGGCCCCGTGAAGCCCGCTGATGCAGCAGAACTGGAAGAAATGGACAAGGTGGACGTCCATCCCGACGTTCACCGCGCGACGGAACCGGACGAAGACCAGATCCTGCGCGACCTGTACGGAGAGCCCGACGCCGAGGGCGTCTTCCGCGGCGCCGCGATCGCACCCCACGAGGACCCGGTCGAGGACGCGGACGAGGGGGACGTCTGATGGGCACCGCCGCGGGAATGCTGGCCGAGGCCCGCAAGTCGCTCGGCCTGCGCGGACGTCCGAACTACATCACGCGCGACTACGCGGCCCGGCACGGCGGCGAGTTCCTGTCCGCGCCGTGGTGCGACATGGCCGTCACGTACTGGGCGCGGCGCTCGGGCAACGCGGGCGCCGTCCTGCCGGGCGGCGACCGCGCCTACACCGTCTGGCACGCGCAGGACTTCCAGAAGGCCGGTCGCTGGCACACCGGCACGGCCGCGAACCTGAGCAAGGCCAAGCCCGGCGACATCGTGTTCTTCGACTGGGGCGCGACGAACAGCGTCGGCGCCATCGACCACGTCGGCGTCGTCGAGAAGGTCCTGTCCGGCGGCCGCGTCCAGACGATCGAGGGCAACACCTCCGACGCGGTCCTGCGCCGTGTCCGCGGCGCCGACACCGTCGCCGGCTTCGGCCGCCCCGCCTACACCGGCGGCACCTCTTCCTGGACGGAGAAAGCTGTGAAGAACCTGCCCCAGCTCAAGCGCGGCTCGACCGGCGAGGCCGTGCACACCCTGCGCGGTCTCCTGCACGCCCGCTCCCACCAGGAGATCGGCCCCGTGGAGGGCGGCTTCGACGCCAAGGTCGAGGCGGCGGTCAAGGCCGTCCAGAAGTGGGGCGGCGTCCCCGCCGACGGCATCGTCGGCCCCCAGACCTGGCCCATCCTCCTCCGCGTCCACAAGTGATGTCACGTCCGCTCCCCCCGTCCGCTATCCTTCCTAGTGCCGCCGCGAAAGCGAGCGCCCGGCGGGTTGCCCGAGTGGCCAATGGGAGCGGACTGTAAATCCGTCGGCTTAGCCTACGCAGGTTCGAACCCTGCACCCGCCACACACTGAGAACGGCCCTTCACCAGGTAGAACACGGTGGAGGGCCGTTTGCGTTCGGTTCGGTCGAGAGTGCGTTTCTTCTGCGGGGCAACCGATGTGTCTTCATGACAGGTCGACGCCGGAATGCTTTGTTTCGTTGTCGGGCATGTGGGTGCGGGTTTCCGGCCGCTGTCCGCAGCGGTGTGGTGTGCTCGCAGGACGGGTGGGGATGTACCCGGGCGTATGGGTTTCTGCGCTAGGAGGAGTGTCGTGGTTGAGGCGTGGCGGCTTGGTGGGGAGTCGGACACTGTGGCTGAGCGGGCCGGGAACGCGGATGACGGGCCGGTGGAGGAGAAGCCGGTGCCGCGGGACGTGCCGGTGGACGAGTTCAGCGAGCTGCCCGAGGGGCTGCGGGAGGAAGTCGGGGAAGAAGAGAGCGACGCGGTGAAGGACGACCCCGAGACCGAGCCCGCCGAGGAGGCGGGGCCCGCCTCCTGACGCCGGGGCCATGGCGAGGACGCGGTATCGGCACGGGGTGCCGCTCGCGGTACTGGCGTTCGCCGCCGGCACCGCCGACGGGCTGAGCTATCTGGGCGTCGGGCAGGTGTTCACGGCGAACATGACCGGGAACATCGTCCTGCTCGGAACGTCGGTGAGCCGGGGCGCGGTCGGGGAGGCGGCGGAATCGGCGCTGGCGTTCGGCGGATTCGTCGTCGGGGCGCTGGGCGGGTTCGCGCTGGCGGGGCGCGATCCCCGGTGGGGGCGGCGGACGCGGGTCGCGCTGCTGGTCGAGCTGGCATTGCTGGTCCTGTTTGCGTTGGTATGGGGTACATGGGCGCCCGCCGTGGTCCTGTGCGCGGGCACCGCGATGGGGTTGCAGAGCGCGCTCGCGACGCGGATCGGCGTTTCGGGCATTTCGACGACGTACGTCACGGGGACGCTGACCGCGCTGCTCGGGCAGCTCGCCGAGCTGGCCCGGCCGGACGCGTCGGCCGTCCGCCGCCTCGGCGTGATCGCGGCCGTGGGCGTGGGGGCGGCGACGGCCGGGGCGCTGCTGCGGTGGGCGGAGCCGGTCGCGCCGTGGGCACCGGTCGTGGCGGTGCTCGCCGTCGTCGTCATGACGTGGGGCGAGGAGTAGGTCGTGCAGGTCACCTACGCCAGTGCGGCGACGCCGGGCGGCGTCAACGAGGACCACGTCGTCGCCGGTGACGGCTGGGCCGCGGTGCTGGACGGCGCGACGGCGCGGCCCGGCGTCGTCACCGGCTGCGCGCACGACCCGGCGTGGCTGGTGCGCCGGCTCGGGGGAGCCCTGGCCGTCCGGCTGGGGGACGGCGCGGGCGACCTGCGCGACGTCCTGGCCGAGGCCATCGACGAGGTCCGGACCCGGCACGACGGCTGCGACCTGGGCAACCCGGACAGCCCGTCGACGACGGTGTCGATCGTCCGCTGGCACGGCCGCCGCCTCGACTGGCTCGTGCTCGCAGACTCGCCCGTCCTGGTGGACGACGGCGCGGTCCGCGTCGTCCGTGACGACCGCGTCGACCGCCTCCCGTCGTACACGGCCGAGGCCGTCCGCGCGGCCCGCAACAGCGCGGGCGGTTTCTGGGTGGCGAGCACCCGCCCGGAGGCGGCCTACGAGGCGGTCGTCGGGACGGCGCCGGACGTGCGGCGCGCCGCCGTCCTGAGCGACGGCGCGTCCCGCCTGGTGGAACTGTTCGGCGCGCTGACCTGGCCGGGCCTGCTCGACGCGCTGGACGCCGAGGGCCCCGCCGCCGTCATCGCCCGCACCCGCGCCGCCGAGGCCGCGCACACCGCGCCGATCGTCCGCGGCAAGCCGCATGACGACGCGACGGCGGTCGTGCTGCGGGCCATTGCCCAATCCTAGAATCGTTTTCTAGAATGCGGCGCATGGACTCCGCTGACTTCGCCGCCGTCCTCGACGCCGTGCGCACCCTCGTCCGCGATCAGGTCGTCCCGCGCGAGGACGAGATCGAGGAGACCGACGCCATCCCCGAGCCGGTGCGCGCCGCCGCCCGCGCGATGGGCCTGTTCGGGTACGCGCTGCCGGAGGAGTACGGCGGGCTCGGGCTGACGCTCGGCGAGGAGGTCCGGCTCGTCTTCGAGATCGGCTACGCCAGCCCGGCGTTCCGCTCCATGTTCGGGACGAGCAACGGCATCGCCGGCCAGGTCCTCGTGCACGCGGGCACCGACGAACAGAAGGACGCCTGGCTGCCCCGGCTCGCGTCCGGCGAGGTCGTCGGCGCGTTCGCGCTCACCGAGGCCGAGGCCGGCTCGGACCCGAGCACGCTCACCACCACCGCCCGCCGCGAGGGCGACGGCTACGTCCTGGACGGCGCCAAGCGCTTCATCACCAACGCGCCCGAGGCCGACGTCCTCATGGTCTTCGCCCGCACGGGCGGCGCGGGCGGACGCGGCATCTCCACCTTCCTCGTCGAGCGCGACGCACCCGGCCTGCGCGTCGGCCCGCCGGACGCCAAGATGGGCCAGCGCGGCGCGCATACCGCCGAGGTGTTCCTGGACGGCGTGCGCGTCCCGGCGGCCGCGCTGATCGGCGCCGAGGGCAGCGGCCTGCGCACCGCGATGTCCTCGCTGGCGCACGGCCGCGTCAGCATCGCCGCCGTCTGCGTCGGCCTGGCCCAGCGCATCCTGGACGAGACGGTCGCGTACGCCCGCGAACGCTCGCAGGGCGGCGCCCGCATCGGTGACCACCAGCTCGTGCAGGGCCTGATCGCTGACTCCCAGGCCGAGCTGTACGCCGGACGCGCCATGGTGCTGGAGGCCGCCCGCGCCTACGACGCGGGGGAGGACACCCGCATCGGCCCGTCGTCGGCGAAGTACTTCTGCTCGGAGATGGTCGGCCGCGTAGCCGACCGCGGCGTGCAGGTCTTCGGCGGCATGGGCTACATGCGCGGTGTCCCCGTCGAGCGCTTCTACCGTGACGCCCGTCTCTTCCGGATCTACGAGGGGACGAGCCAGATTCAGCAGCTCGTCATCGCCCGCGCGCTGCTGCGCGACTGACCCCGATTTCGAGTTCGTATCCGGTCTCACGGGCGTGTATGGTTACACCCGTCGCCGCGAAAGCGGCGCCGACCAGGCCCCTTTAGCTCAGTCGGCAGAGCGTCTCCATGGTAAGGAGAAGGTCTACGGTTCGATTCCGTAAAGGGGCTCCCGGATCTGAGGCCGTCTCGGTGCACACCGAGGCGGCCTTCGGCCGGAGGCGGGAGCCCGCAGGGTTCTCGCGATTCCAGGTCCGTGTCGGCATCCGGTATCCTTGCATCTGGTCCACACCGACCATCGCGGCGGGGTAGCTCAGTCAGGCAGAGCAAGCGGCTCATAATCGCTGTGTCGCCGGTTCAAGTCCGGCCCTCGCTACTACCTTGGCCTCTCGCCCCTCACGGGGGCGGGCAGGCTGGGTTGATCCACTCCGGTCACCCTTCTCGGGGCGGCCGATGGTGACGTCCTAGTTCCTAGCCCAGAAAGGCACTCCATCGTGGCTGCCACCGACGTACGGCCGAAGATCACGCTGGCCTGCCAGGAGTGCAAGCACCGCAACTACATCACGCGGAAGAACCGGCGCAACGACCCGGACCGCCTTGAGATCAAGAAGTACTGCCCGAACTGCCGGTGCCACCGCGCGCACCGCGAGACCCGCTGACCCGGCAGTTCGCCGCGCCCCCCGGCGCGACTTCGCTTGCACCACGTCCCAGCCCGTTCCCGCGTCCGCCGGGAGCGGGCTGAACGTCGTTCTGTTATGGTCCCGACCAGCGTTGCCAGCGGGCCGGAACGCTCGCCCGCGCGAGGTCCCGGCCTGTCGCGCGGGAGGCGCGACGAAGCGAGCGGCGCCCAGCTCCGTCGGAGGGACAGCATGGCACTCAATCGTGACTTCATCGGACGGGCGTTCCCGCCCAGCGCGCCGTACGAGGTCAGCCGGGTCAAGATCCGGGAGTTCGCGGACGCCATCGGTGACGCCAACCCCGTCTACCGCGACCCCGCCGCCGCGCAGGCCGCCGGGCATCCCGACGTCGTCGCGCCGCCGACGTTCCCCATCGTCGTGTCGCTCGCCAACGACGCCCTCGCCGACCCCGAACTCGGCCTCAACTACGCGATGGTCGTGCACGGCGAGCAGTCGTTCGCCTACGAGCGGCCCGTCCGCGCCGGCGACGTCGTCACCTGCACCTCGACGGTCACCGAGATCAAGGCGATCGGCAAGAACGAGAAGCTCGTCATCGAGACCGAGATCAGGACGGTCGACGGCGAGCTGATCTGCACCACCCACAACACCATCGTCGAGCGGGGGATCTGATGGCCGCGCAGGTGAAGCACGCCGACGTCGAGACCGGCACCGAGATCCCCGCCCGCGTCTTCCACGTGGATCGCGCGAATCTCGTCATGTACGCGGGCGCGTCCGGCGACTTCAACCCGATCCACTGGCGCGAGAGCTTCGCCCGGTCGGTCGGGCTCCCCGACGTCATCGCGCACGGCATGTTCACGATGGCCCAGGGCGGGCGTTTCCTCACCGACTGGGCGGGCGACCCGGGTGCCGTCGTCGCGTACGGCGTCCGCTTCTCCGCCCCCGTCGTCGTCCCGGACGAGGGCGGCGCCGACCTGGAGATCAGCGGCGTCGTCGACGAGAAGCACGACGACGGCACCGTCCGCGTCACCCTCACCGCCCGCAGCGGCGACCAGAAGGTCCTCACCCGGGCCCGCGCCACCGTCCGGCTCGCCTGACGCGGACGGCGCCACCGGGGTACGAGATGATGAGCGTTCCGGTGCCGGGCGGCGTCGGGTGAGGGGGAGAGCGCGGGTGGCGGTGTTCGCCGAGGAAGTCAACCTGTCCGGGTACACGACGCTGCGGCTCGGGGGACCGGCGCGGCGGTTCGTGTCGGCGGCCACCGAGGACGAGGTGATCGCCGCGGTGCGGGCGGCCGACGATGTCGGTGAACCCGTGCTGGTGCTCGGCGGCGGCAGCAACCTCGTCGTCTCCGACGCCGGATTCCCCGGCACCGTCGTGCACGTCGCCACGCGCGGCACGCTGCGCGAGGCCGACGAGGGCGGACGCGTCATCGTCCGCGCGCAGGCGGGCGAGGAGTGGGACCCGTTCGTCGCGCGCTGCGTCGCAGACGGCCTGTCCGGCGTCGAGTGCCTGTCCGGCATTCCCGGCCGCGTCGGCGCGTCACCGATCCAGAACGTCGGCGCCTACGGGCAGGACGTCGGCCAGACCGTCGTGGCGGTCCGCGCCTACGACCGCGAGCGCCGCACCACCGTCACGCTCGACCACGCCGCCTGCGCGTTCACCTACCGGCACAGCGCGTTCAAGGGCTCGGACCGGCACGTGGTGCTGGAGGTCGCGTTCGCGCTCCGCGAGGGCGAGGACTCCCAGCCGATCGCCTACCCCGAGCTGGCCCGCCGCCTCGGCGTCGAGCCCGGTGCGCGCGTCCCGCTCAAGGAGGCGCGCGACGCCGTCCTGGAGCTGCGCGCGGGCAAGGGCATGGTGCTCGACCCGGCCGACCCCGACACCCGCAGCGCCGGGTCGTTCTTCACCAACCCGATCCTGTCGCAGGACGGGTTCGCCGCGCTCGAACACCGCGTCCACGAGCGCCTCGGCCCGGACGCCGAGCCGCCGCGCTACGCCGAGAAGCCCGGCCCGGACGGCGAACCCCGCGTCAAGACGTCCGCCGCCTGGCTCATCGACCGCGCTGGTTTCGTCCGCGGCCACGGCGCGGGCGCCGCCCGCATCTCCGGTAAGCACACGCTCGCGCTCACCAACCCCGGCGACGGCACCACGGGCGACCTGCTCGCCCTGGCCCGCGAGGTCCGCGACGGCGTCCGCGACGCCTTCGGCGTGACGCTGGTGAACGAACCGGTACTGGTCGGCGTCACGCTCTAGGCGCGTCCGAGGGAGCGGCCAGCCAGGCGTCGACGCCGGTCAGGAGTTCCTTGCGGACGGCGTCGGGGGCGGCCGAGCCCTGGATCGACTGGCGGGCCAGTTCCGCGAGTTCGGCGTCGGTGAACGCGTGCTCGTCGCGGACGAGGGAGTACTGGCGCGCCAGCCGCGAGCCGAACAGCAGCGGGTCGTCCGCGCCCAGCGCGATCCGCGCGCCCGCCTCGAACAGCGCCCGCACCGGCACGTCCGCCGCCGTGGGCGCGACGCCGAGGCTCACGTTCGACGCCGGGCACACCTCCAGCGTGATGCCGCGGTCGACGATCCGCTCCAGCAGCCGCCCGTCCTCCACCGCCCGCACGCCGTGCCCGATGCGGTCGGCGCCCAGCAGGTCGACGCACTCGCGGACGCTCGCCGCGCCCTGAAGCTCCCCGCCGTGCGGCGTGGACAGCAGCCCGCCGCGCCGCGCGATGCGGAACGCGCCCTCGAAGTCGTAGGCGCGGCCCCGCCGCTCGTCGTTCGACAGCCCGAACCCCACGACGCCCTGGTCGGCGTAGTGGACGGCCAGGCGCGCGAGCGTCTTGGCGTCGAGCGGATGCCGCGTCCGGTTCGCCGCGATCACGACGCCGACGCCGATGCCCGCCGCGTCGCCCGCCTCGCGTGCCGCGTCCAGCACCAGCTCCACGGTCGGGGTGAGGCCCCCGAACCGGGACGCGTACCCGCTCGGATCGACCTGGATCTCCAGCCAGCCCGACCCCTCGGACGCCTCGTCCTGCGCGGTCTCGCGCAGCAGCCGGCGCAGATCGTCCGGGGTGACCAGGACGGACCGGGCGATGTCGTACAACCGCTGGAACCGGAACCAGCCGCGCTCGTCGGTCGCGCGCAGTTTCGGCGGCCAGTCCTCCACGAGCGCGTCGGGAAGCTGCACACCGTTCTGCTCGGCCAGCTCCACCAGGGTCGAATGCCGCATCGAACCCGTGAAGTGCAGGTGCAGATGGGCCTTGGGCAGCGCGGCGACGTCGCGGACGGCGCCGCCGCCCGGCGCGGAAACGGGTGACGTGATGACGGCCTCCATGGGCCAATGTTGCCGGATACCGCGCGCCGGTGAACGCCCGGCTCACCAGGACGGTCCCAGCGGGCCATGCGCGGATGGCCGTCCGGAGCCATTCCCGGCCTGGCCCGCCGCCTGCGCGCACGCGAAAGGGGCCGGGCGGAACGCCCGGCCCCTCGCGACGGTCGTGCGGCGTCAGCGCGCCTCGGACAGCAGCTTGGCGATCCGCGAGACGCCCTCCACCAGGTCGTCGTCGCCCAGCGCGTACGACAGGCGGAAGTAGCCCGGCGTGCCGAACGCCTCGCCCGGGACCAGCGCGACCTCCGCCTCCTCCAGGATCAGCGCCGCCAGCTCGACGGTGGTCTGCGGGCGCTTGCCCCGCAGCTCCTTGCCGACCAGTTCCTTCACCGACGGATACGCGTAGAACGCGCCCTCCGGCTCGGGGCACAGCACGCCCGGGATGTCGTTCAGCATCCGGACCATCGTGCGCCGCCGCCGGTCGAACGCCTCGCGCATCGTCGCCACCGCCGACAGGTCGCCGGTGACCGCCGCGAGCGCCGCCGCCTGCGACACGTTCGCCACGTTCGACGTCGCGTGCGACTGGAGGTTCGCCGCCGCCTTCACCACGTCCTGCGGGCCGATCAGCCAGCCCACCCGCCAGCCCGTCATCGCGTACGTCTTCGCGACGCCGTTCAGCACCAGCGTGCGGTCGGCCAGCTCCGGCACCACGACCGGCATCGAGTGGAACTCGGCGCCGCCGTAGACCAGGTGCTCGTAGATCTCGTCGGTGACGACCCACAGGCCGTGCTCGGCCGCCCACGCGCCGATCTCGGCGATCTGGTCGCGCGTGTAGACCGCGCCCGTCGGGTTGGACGGGGACACGAACAGCAGCACCTTCGTGCGGTCCGTGCGGGCCGCCTCCAACTGCTCGACGCTCACGCGGTAGCCGGTCGTCTCGTCGGCGACGACGTCGACCGGGACGCCGCCCGCCAGCTTGATCGACTCGGGGTAGGTCGTCCAGTACGGGGTCGGCACGATGACCTCGTCGCCCGGGTCGAGCAGCGCGGCGAACGCCTCGTACACCGCCTGCTTGCCGCCGTTGGTGACGAGCACCTGCGACGCGTCCACCGTGTAGCCCGAGTCGCGCTCGGTCTTCTCAGCGATCGCCTGCCGCAGCTCCGGCAGCCCGCCCGCCGGGGTGTACTTGTGGAAACGCGGCACGCGCGCCGCCGTGACGGCCGCCTCCACGATGTAGTCGGGGGTGGGGAAGTCGGGCTCGCCGGCACCGAACCCGATGACCGGACGGCCCGCCGCCTTCAGCGCCTTGGCCTTGGCGTCCACGGCCAGGGTCGCGGATTCGGAGATGGCGGCGATGCGCCGGGAGATGCGAGGACGGTCAGTGCTCATGTCCCTATCGTTACAGACCCCGCGCGCCGAGGTCAGCGTGATGCGCACCGCGATGCGCACCGGACCTCCCGGAGCGGGACGCGCGGCGCGCGGACGCCGGGGCGAGGACCAAGAGCGTTTCCGGTTCGACGCGGGCGCCTCCGCCCCGTAGACTCCTTCACCTAGTACCGGTGACGCGACGCGTGGCGGCCATCTCCGCACAGGCCCTAAGCTGTCTCCGGTACGACCTTCGGCACCCTGTGCCGGGGGAGTCGAAGGGCAGTGGCTCAATTGGTAGAGCTCCGGTCTCCAAAACCGGCGGTTGGGGGTTCGAGTCCCTCCTGCCCTGCGAGGTGCGGTGCGCGCACCCGTTCCGGTCTCACGACCGAGCGCCGTGCGGTGCTCTCCGGCGCGGGAATGCGCGGCAACCACGAGGTGGTTGAACACGACCTACGAGGTGAACGGCGGCATCATGGCGACTGAGACGCGCGGCGACGCCGCGGCGAAGGACGAAGGCAGCGGCAAGCCCGCGGGCAAGCGGACCAATCCCGTCCTGTTCGTCCGTCAGGTGATCGCCGAACTGCGCAAGGTCATCTGGCCCACCCGGCGCGAGCTCGTCACCTACACGGCGGCGGCGCTGATGTTCGTCCTCGTGATGATCGCGATCGTCTCCGGCCTGGACTGGGCGTTGCAGAAGGGCGTGTTCTGGCTCTTCACCTGATGAGCCGGCCGGGTCACCGCCTCCGCTAGCCGGAGCCGTCGCGTAGATTCGGCGTTTCCGACCGTCCTGGTCTTCACCCGAGTATCCGTCGAGAGAAAGAGTCAGCCACCGTGTCCGAGTCGTCCTCACAGCCCCGTGACGAGGCCATCATCGAGGCCCAGTCCACCGAGGCTGCGGCGGAGCAGGCCGGCGAGAGCGCCGTCGCCGAGACCGAGGTCCTCGACGCCGACACCTCCGCCGCGCCCGAGACGTCCGACGCCCTCGGCGACACGGACGCCCTCCCGGACGCCGAGGCCGACGCCGCCGCCGCGGACGCGGGCGAGGAGGCTCCCGAGCCCCCCGTCGACCCCTACGCCGACTTCAAGATGGAACTGCGGCTCCAGCCGGGCGACTGGTACGTCGTGCACTCCTACGCGGGGTACGAGAACCGGGTCAAGACCAACATCGAGACCCGCACCCAGACGCTCAACATGGAGGACTTCATCTTCCAGATCGAGGTGCCCCAGCACGAGGTCACCGAGATCAAGGGCGGCAAGCGGCAGAAGGTCAACGAGAAGGTCCTGCCCGGCTACATCCTCGTCCGGATGGAGCTGACGGACGAGTCCTGGGCCGCCGTCCGCAACACCCCCGGCGTCACCGGCTTCGTGGGGCTGCTGAACAAGCCGTCCCCGCTCAGCCTCGACGAGGTCGCCAACCTGCTCGCCCCCGAGCCCGAGGAGGGCACCCCGGCCAAGGCGCAGCAGCAGGCCAAGGCGTCGCCCGCCGTGGACTTCGAGGTCGGTGAGTCGGTCACCGTCATGGACGGCCCCTTCGCCACCCTCCCCGCGACCGTCAACGAGATCAACGCCGAGCAGCAGAAGCTCAAGGTGCTCGTCTCGATCTTCGGCCGCGAGACCCCGGTCGAGCTGTCCTTCAACCAGGTCTCCAAGATCTGACCCAGCACGCACGCAGAACGCCCCGGTCCTGATGGCCGGGGCGTTTGATTTCTACTGTGTCCTAACGATTCCAATCAGGCCGTACACTGGGTGAGTTCGTCGTCTGCCAGGGGAAGTCGCCCCCGCCTCGCCGGTGGCCCAGTACCCGCAGGACGCAGAACTCCAGGACTCCAACACCCGGCAGTCGTTCCGGTCCGGGTGTTGCCCGCTGTGCGGGAGTCGGGGTCACAGTGCACGGAACGGAAGGTGGGCGAGCATGCCTCCCAAGAAGAAGAAGATCGCGGCCGTCGTCAAGGTCCAGCTGAACGCCGGTGCCGCGACCCCCGCGCCGCCCGTCGGTACCGCGCTCGGTCCGCACGGCGTCAACATCATGGACTTCTGCAAGCAGTACAACGCCGCGACCGAGTCGCAGCGTGGCAACGTCATCCCCGTCGAGATCACGATCTACGAGGACCGCTCGTTCTCGTTCGTGACCAAGACGCCGCCGGCCGCGCAGCTCATCCTCAAGGCCGCCGGTGTCGAGAAGGGCTCCGGCGAGCCGCACAAGACCAAGGTCGGCTCGGTCACCGCGGACCAGATCCGCGAGATCGCCACGACCAAGCTGCCCGACCTGAACGCCCGCGACCTGGCCGCCGCCGAGAAGATCGTCGCCGGCACCGCGCGTTCCATGGGCATCGAGGTCAAGTAACACCCGCTCGTTTCGAGTGAACGCCCGCGCGGACGGTCCGCGCGGGCCTGTGGGAGGACCCGTCCGGGTCCGCACACCACGAGGGAGAAGCAACATGAAGCGCAGCAAGGGCTACCGCGACGGCGCCGCCAAGATCGACCGCGACAACCTGTACCAGCCGCTGGAGGGCGTGCGGCTGGCCAAGGAGACCGCGGTCACCAAGTTCGACGCGACCGTCGAGGTCGCGCTGCGGCTCGGCGTCGACCCCCGCAAGGCCGACCAGATGGTGCGCGGCACCGTCAACCTGCCGCACGGCACCGGTAAGACGGCCCGCGTGCTGGTCTTCGCCGGCGGCGCCAAGGCCGACGAGGCCCGCGAGGCCGGCGCCGACATCGTCGGCTCCGACGACATGATCGAGAAGATCCAGGGCGGCTTCCTGGACTTCGACGCCGTGGTCGCCACCCCCGACCAGATGGGCAAGGTCGGCCGCCTCGGTCGCGTCCTCGGCCCGCGCGGCCTGATGCCGAACCCGAAGACGGGCACGGTCACCATGGACGTGACCAAGGCCGTGACCGACATCAAGGGCGGCAAGATCGAGTTCCGCGTGGACCGCCACGCGAACCTGCACTTCATCATCGGCAAGGCGTCGTTCACCGAGCGTCAGCTCGTGGAGAACTACGCGGCGGCGATCGAGGAGATCCAGCGGCTCAAGCCGTCGGCGGCCAAGGGCCGTTACGTGCGCAAGGCCGTCTTCACGACGTCGATGGGCCCGAGCATCCCGGTCGACCCGAACGCGGTCCGCAACCTGACCGCCGAGATCGACGAGAGCTGATCCGGCTCGATCCGAGGGCGTCTCCCGCGCGGGAGGCGCCCTTCGGCGTTTCCGGGGCGGGGCTCGTTAGGGTGCCGATCTCCGGGGTAGTTCGCTGGTCTGACCGGGGGGCCGTTCTTTCGTTCCTTCGGGTGATGCCGGGGGAGCGGCGGCAGGGCGAGACTGGATTCGTCAGCAGGCGAACCGAGGAGGATTCCGCATGAGGCGCCGATGGATGATGACCGCCGGTGGCACGACGCTGGGCGCCGCCCTGGTGCTGTCCGGCTGCAACGCCGAGGTGGAGAACGCCGCCGGTGGTAACGCGGTGAAGATGAGCGCGACGGAGGCCCTGGTCAAGACGTCGCAGCAGACGCGCAAGGCCGACGCGTTCAAGGCCGCGCTGACCGTCACCGACGCCGGTGACGGCGGCACGCTGAAGGGCACGGGCCAGTTCCGGCTGCGCCCGAACCTGGAGTTCACCGCCCAGCTCGACGAGTACTCGCGCGGCGGCCAGGCGATGACCGGCGTGACGGGCCGCGCCCTGTTCACCGGCGACACGCTCTACGCGAAGGTCCCGCAGCTCGCCCGGTTCGTCGCCGGCGGCAAGCCGTGGCTGGAGGTGAACGTCAACGAGATCTCCCAGCGCACCGGCTTCGACGTCCAGTCCCTGCTCCAGCAGGTGCGGACCATCGACCCCGCCGAGCAGACGAAGATGTTCACCGCCTCCAAGGACGTGCGCCGCGTCGGCACCGAGACGGTCGACGGCGTCAAGACCACCCGTTACGCGGGCACGGTGACGGTGCAGGAGGCGCTGAAGCAGCTCGACCCGGAGGCCCGGCAGAACGCCCGCCGTCACCTGCCGAACGACGGCAAGGTCGCCTTCGACCTGTGGACGGGCGGCGACAACCTGCCCCGCAAGCTGGTCGCCAAGAGCACCGGCACCGAGGGCGGCAACGGCACGGTCGAGGTCCGCTACAGCGACTACGGCAAGCCCTTCACGGTGAACCGCCCCCCGTCCGACCAGGTCGGCAAGCTCTCCCTCGACGGCCTCTTCAACGCCCAGCCCCGCAACTGACGGGTTGCGGGCGGTGAGAAGTCGTGTGCGGAGGCGAACCGGTCTGTCATAGTCTGCGTCGAATGTTCTGAGGCGCGGCCAACGCCCCGGCCGACGCCTGCCCCCACCTCCGGAGGAGTTCCCTTTCATGCTTCGTCGTTTCACCGCGAGTGCCGCCGTCGGCACCGGCCTCGTCCTCGCCCTGACCGGCTGCCTCGGCGGCGGCGAGGAGAAGGCCGCCGGAGGCGGGGGCGGTGACGCCAAGCTGACCGCGTCGCAGGCGCTCGGGCAGGCGGCCGAGAAGGCGGGGCAGGTCGACACCTTCGCCGCGCAGATCGACATGAACACGCCGACCCCGCAGGGCGCCGTGCAGATGAAGATGGCGCTCCAGGCCAAGCTGCGGCCCGAGGTCGCGATGAACATGAAGGTCGACTCGATGAAGATGGCGTCGCAGCAGGTCCCGGGCTACGAGATGGTCATGAACGAGAAGGCCGCGTACATGAAGATGCCCGCCCTGTCGCAGGCCAACGGCGGCAAGCCGTGGACGCGGTTCTCGCTCGACCAGCTCGGCGCCACCGCCGGGATGAACATGCAGGAGCTGATCGGGCAGGCCCGCCAGCAGAGCCCCGCCGAGCAGACCAAGATGCTCACCGCCTCCAAGGACGCCAAGAACCTCGGCACCGAGAACGTGGGCGGCGTCGAGACGACGCACTACAAGGGCACGCTGCCCGTGTCCGAGGCGCTGGGCAAGCTGGAGGGCGAGGCACGCGCCGCCGCCGAGAAGGCGTTCCAGCAGCTCGGCGCGCAGACGATCAACTTCGACGTCTGGGTCGACAAGGACGGCCTGCCCCGCAAGCACGTCAGCGTCTTCGACACCAACAGCGGCCGGTCCACGACGACGGCGCTCTACTCCGACTACGGCAAGCCGGTCCAGGTCACCGAGCCCCCGGCGGCCGAGGTCGGCACGGTCAAGCTCCCCAACTCCTGACCCCGAGCATCGAGGCCGCGTCCCGCCCAGCGGGACGCGGCCTCGCGCGTTCCCGCGCCTTGCGCGTTCGGCGTTCGCGCGTCTGCCTTGCGTGGTGGGTCGTGCGGTCGGCCTTCGGTCGTGGGGGTGTGCTGCGCGCAGGTGTGTGGATGGTGGGGTGGCGGGAATTCGATTTGGTGTTGGTGGGGGCGGCGACGTAGTCTGTGGGCTGCCGAAGACCGCCGGTCGCCGTTCCGTGAGGGACGGCCGAAGGTTCCGAAGAGATTCGGGCGGCCCGCGTAGGTGTGACGAGAGCTTCCATGACCTCCGTGTCCTGTACGCCCCGCGCGCCTGCGCCGGGGCGTTCGCTGTTTTTCAGGGCTACGCCCCGGCGGCTTCCACACCGGGTCGCGTCCGTCCGCTCTCACGAGTGTGCGGCGCGGCCACCCAGGTAATCGGAAGGAGGCCCCATGGCCAAGGCCGAGAAGGCCACGGCGATCGCCGAGCTCAAGAACGACTTCGAGAGCTCGAACGGCGCCGTGCTGACCGAGTACCGCGGGCTCACGGTGGCGCAGCTCAAGGAGCTGCGCACCAACCTCGGCGAGAACGCGAAGTTCGCCGTGGTGAAGAACACGCTGACCAAGATCGCGGCGAACGACGCCGGTCTCGACGAGCAGTTCCGTGACCTGCTCGTCGGTCCCTCGGCGATCGCGTTCGTCACCGGCGACGTGGTCGAGGCCGCCAAGGGCCTGCGTGACTTCTCCAAGGCCAACCCGCTCCTGGTGATCAAGGGAGGCTTCGTCGACGGCAAGTCGATGGACGCCGCCGAGATCACCAAGCTCGCGGACCTCGAGTCGCGCGAGGTCCTCCTCGCGAAGCTGGCCGGCGCGATGAAGGGCTCCATGGCGAACGCCGCGGCGCTGTTCAACGCCCTGCCGACGCAGGCGGCGCAGCTCGCCGAGGCCCTCCGGGCCAAGCGCGAGGCCGCCGGCGAGACGGCCGAGTCCCCGGCGGCCGAGGCCGCCGACGCTCCGGCCGCCGACGAGGCCCCCGCCGAGTAGGTCCGTCCGGACCGAACCGCGGTACCCCAGCACCACCCCATACGTCATTACGGAGGAAACACCATGGCGAAGCTCAGCAACGACGAGCTGCTCGACGTCTTCAAGGAGATGACCCTCCTCGAGCTGTCCGAGTTCGTGAAGCAGTTCGAAGAGGTCTTCGACGTCAAGGCCGCCGCTCCCGTGGCCGTCGCCGCCGCGCCGGGCGCCCCGGGTGCCCCGGCCGCCGAGGCCGCCGCCGAGCAGGACGAGTTCGACGTCATCCTGGAGGCCGCCGGCGACAAGAAGATCCAGGTCATCAAGGAGGTGCGCGCCCTGACGAGCCTGGGCCTCAAGGAGGCCAAGGACCTGGTCGACGGTGCGCCCAAGCCGCTCCTGGAGAAGGTCGCCAAGGACGCCGCCGACAAGGCCAAGGAGGCCCTGGAGAAGGCCGGCGCGACGGTCACCGTCAAGTAGTTCCGCGGTGGGCCCGTGCGGCCCGCGCGTGTGACGCCGCGAAGGGCGGTCACCCCATCACCGGGGTGGCCGCCCTTCGTGCGTGTACCCGAGGGAAGCGGACGAACCGGCCGGTCGCGGGTGTGCGTACCCTGGGACGGACTGTGCTCGTGTGACAAATCCGTTCGCCAAACCGTTTCTGATGGCCGCTTGTGCGGCATGTCGGGCGCCGCGTAGCGTCCGGGGAGCATGACGGGCCACATCCGGCCCGTCTGGCACGGTGCCGTCACTCCCACCCCCGGCTTGAGGTGCAGGTTCGTGGACCAGTAGTCTCAGCGTGACGTAAGTAACGATTGTCGTACAACGTCGCATTAACCCGCTGTTTTGGCCTCCGACCCCTTCCCTTCTGCCGGAAGGCCGCTACGGTAGTGGCACCCGCCACAGCTACCCGCTGGTAGCAACGGTGCGGATACCAGGTGTGACGGACCGACCACCCCGCCGAGTCCGCAGGCTCGCGCATCGCATCCGGATTCCCCCGGCCTGGAGAAAGGTGACGAGTGGGCGTCGAAATCAGAGTCGAGGGTCTGACGAAGTCCTTCGGTCGTCAGATGATCTGGCAGGACGTGTCGCTGTCCCTGCCCGCAGGGGAGATCTCCGTTCTCCTCGGCCCCTCCGGTACCGGAAAGTCGGTCTTCCTGAAGACCCTCGTCGGTCTGCTGAAGCCCGACCGGGGCCACATCTGGATCGGGGACCGGGACCTGCCGTACCTCCCGGAGCACCAGCTCTACGAGACCCGCAAGCTGTTCGGCGTCCTCTTCCAGGACGGCGCGCTGTTCGGCTCGATGAACCTCTTCGACAACATCGCGTTCCCGCTGCGCGAGCACACGAAGAAGTCCGAGTCCGAGGTCAAGCGGATCGTGATGGAGAAGATGGACCTGGTCGGTCTGATCGGTGCGGAGCACAAGCTCCCCGGTGAGATCTCCGGCGGTATGAAGAAGCGCGCCGGCCTGGCCCGCGCGCTCGTCCTGGACCCCGAGATCCTGCTGATCGACGAGCCGGACTCCGGCCTCGACCCGGTCCGCACGGCCTTCCTGAACCAGGTCTTCATCGACCTCAACGCGCAGATCAACGCGACGTTCCTCATCGTCACGCACGACATCAACACCGCGCGGACGATCCCGGACAACATCGGCCTGCTGTACCGGCGCGAGCTGGCGATGTTCGGCCCGCGCGAGATGCTGCTGACGAGCGAGGAGCCGGTCGTCCGGCAGTTCCTCAACGCCAGCCGCATCGGCCCGATCGGCATGTCGGAGGAGAAGGACATCTCCGAGCTGGAGGCCGAGGCCAACATGGGCCTGGACGCCGGCAAGCTGCCGCCGGTCCCGCCGCAGCCGATGCCGACCGACGGCCGCGTCCGCCCGGGCCAGCACCCGCCGGGCGCGTGGTGCGCGGCGCACGGCGTGACGCCCCCGCCCGGGTCGTTCATCGACGAGCTGGGCCGCAACTGGGTCGAGGAGTGGCCGCGCTACGTGGCGACGATGTCGGCCGGGGCGCCCGCGGGCGGGCCCGGCCACGACGGCCCCGACGGTCAGGGACGCGGTCGGCACGCGGCCCAGCCGGGAGGTGCTGGGTACTGATGTCCACTCCTGGTATCGGCGCGGACCAGCGAGAGGGCACGAAGAAGAGTGGGTCTCCCACCTTCCGTAAGATCTCCGACGGTGCGACCAATGTCGCCATTCGTGAACCAGGCCGGTTCTTCGCCCTCGTGCTCGACACGTTCCGGGCGATGTTCCAGCGGCCGTTCCAGTGGCGCGAGTTCATTCAGCAGTCGTGGTTCATCGTCAGCGTGACGGTGATCCCGACGATGCTGGTGGCGATTCCCTTCGGCGGCATCCTGTCGCTCCAGGTCGGCGGGCTGATCCGTCAGCTCGGCGCCCAGTCCTACACGGGTGCGACGGCGGTCGTCGCGATCGTGCGCGAGGCCAGTCCGCTGGTGACCTCGTTGCTGGTCGCGGGGGCCGCCGGCTCGGCGATGTGCGCCGACATCGGCTCGCGCAAGATCCGTGAGGAGATCGACGCCATGGAGGTGCTGGGGATCAATCCCCTGCACCGCCTGGTGGTACCCCGGATGCTCGCCTGCGCGTTCGTCGCGCTGTTCCTCAACGGGCTCGTCTCGGTGGTGGGGCTGCTGGGCGGCTACATCTTCAACGTGGTGCTCCAGGACGGCACGCCGGGCGCGTACCTGGCGTCGTTCAACGCGATGGCGCAGCTTCCCGACCTGTTGCAGGCCGAGTTCAAGGCGTTCGTCTTCGGCATCACGGCGGGTCTGGTGGCGGCGTACAAGGGGCTGAACGCCAAGGGCGGGCCGAAGGGCGTGGGCGACGCGGTGAACCAGACCGTCGTCATCACGTTCATGCTGCTGTTCCTGGAGAACTTCGTCATCTCCGCCCTGTACTTCCAGTTCGTTCCGTCGAAGGGCATGTGATGGCCGCCCCCACGAAGACGGGGAAGGCCGTCTCCAAAGCGGTGAACACTCCCCTCCAGCGGCTGGACGACTTCGGTCACCAGCTCTCGTTCTACGCGCGCGCGTTCGCCTGGATCTTCCGGGTGCTGCGCCGGTACCGCACCGAGGTGATGCGGCTGCTGGCCGAGGTCAGCCTCGGCACGGGCGGCCTGGCCGTCATCGGCGGCTCGGTGGTGATCGTCGGGTTCATGACGTTCTTCACCGGCAGCCAGGTCGGCCTCCAGGGCTACAACTCGCTGAACCAGATCGGTACGGCGGCGTTCACCGGGTTCGTCGCGTCGTACTTCAACACGCGCGAGATCGCGCCGCTGGTGTCGGCGCTGGCGCTGTCGGCGACGGTCGGCTGCGGTTTCACCGCGCAGCTCGGCGCGATGCGGATCTCCGACGAGATCGACGCGCTGGAGGTCATGGCGGTCCCGTCGATGCCGTTCCTGGTGACGACGCGGCTGATCGCCGGAATGGTCGCGGTGATCCCGCTCTACATCGTGGGCCTGCTGGCCTCGTACGGCGCGACGCGGCTGATCGTGACGACGTTCTACGGGCAGTCGACCGGAACGTACGACCACTACTTCAACTTGTTCCTACCACCACAGGACATCCTGTGGTCGTTCGGCAAGGTCATCATCTTCGCGATGCTCGTCATGCTCATCCACTGCTACTACGGCTACCACGCCAGCGGCGGACCGGCGGGCGTCGGCATCGCGGTGGGCCGGGCGGTGCGGACCAGCATCGTCGTGATCAACGTGGCGGACCTGCTTCTCGGCATGGCCATCTGGGGCGCCACGACGACCGTTCGGATTGCGGGGTGACACAGCGATGACTCATGCCGCAACTCCGCGTGGGCGCGGCCTGTCGCAGCGGATGCGCTACCGGCTGCTGGGCCTGTCGATGCTGCTGGTGTTCGCGCTGCTGCTGGCGCTCACCGTCGCGCTGTTCAACAAGGCGCTGACGCCGACGATCAAGGTGCGCGTCGCGGCCGAGCGCGCCGGGCTGCAACTGCTGCCGCGTTCGGACGTCAAGGTGCGCGGGATCATCGTCGGAGAGGTCCGCGCGACCCGGGCGACCGAGAACGGCGCGATCATCGACCTGGCGCTGGACCCCGACCACGCCAAGCTGATCCCGAACAACGTGCAGGCGCGGTTGCTGCCCAAGACGCTGTTCGGTGAGAAGTACGTCGATCTGGAGATCCCGGCGCAGCCCGGCCGGTCCGGCCTGGCCAAGGGCCAGACGATCCAGCAGGACCGGTCGCAGGCCGCCGTCGAGATCGACAAGGTGCTCAACAACCTGCTCCCGCTCCTCCAGGCGGTCAAGCCGGAGAAGCTGAACGCCACGCTGAACGCCGTCGCGACGGCGTTGCAGGGCCGTGGTGACCAGCTCGGCCAGAACCTGGAGCAGGCGGACGCGCTGCTCCGGAAGATCAACCCGGAACTGAACACGCTCGTCTACGACCTGAAGGGAATCGCGGACGTCTCCGACATCTACTCGGCCGCGGCTCCCGATCTGCTCCAGACGCTACGGAACCTGAACGTGACCAGCAAGACCGTCACGGACAAGAAGGCCACGATCGAGCAGATCCTGCCGCAGACCGCGCAATTCGCGACCCACGGCAATCAGTTCATGACGAACAACGCCGCCAAGATCATCGGCTTCAATGTGGCGAACCGCGCGGGGCTGGAACTGATCGCCCGGTACTCGCCGTCGCTGCCGTGCGTCTTCGAGGGCCTGGACGCGCTGCGCCCCGAGGCCGAGCGCGTGGCGGGCGGCAACGGCGGCAAGACGTTCAACCTGACGATCGAGATCGTCAAGCCGCGCCCGCCGTACAAGAACCCGCTGGAGCTGCCGGAGGTGAAGGACTTCCGGGGGCCGCGCTGCTACAACCTGCCGAACCCGAAGGTCCCGTTCCCCGACTACCTGGCGCTGGACGGCACCGAGGACAACCTGTGGTGGAAGAACCCGCACGGCCGGGACGACCCCATCAACCACCCGACGAGCGCGGGCGCGCGTAACCGCGAGACGCCGAACGTCTTCGTCGATCCGGGAACCCAGATGAGCGAGAAGGAAAAGATCAGGAACCTGGTCGGGCCGCTGACGCGGACCCACGCCGACGAGGTGACCGACACCGCGGTGCTGCTGTTCGGCCCGCTCGTGCAGGGATCGGTGGTGACGGTCAAGTGAACACGCTCGCACCGGCCATCAAGCTGACGATCTTCGTCGTGCTGACGTCGCTCGTCACCGGCATCCTCGCGATGACGATCACCAACGCCCGGTTCACCGAGGGCCACCGCTACCACGCGATCTTCACCGACGTCGCGGGCCTGCTCGACAAGGACGACGTCCGCGTCGCCGGCGTCCGCGTCGGCCAGGTCGAGAAGATCCAGCTCTTCCGCAACAACCAGGCGAAGGTCACCTTCTCCGTCAACAAGGACGAGGAGAGCATCTTCCGGGCGGGCCTGCCGAAGTCGACGCAGGTGCAGGTCCGGTACCGCAACCTCATGGGCCAGCGGTACCTGTCGCTCAGCGAGGGCCCGGGCCCCGCGAACGCCTACCTGGCCGAGGGCGGCACGATCCCGGTCACGCAGACGCAGCCCGCGCTGGACCTGACCGTCCTGTTCAACGGGTTCCGGCCGCTGTTCCAGGCGCTGGAGCCCAAGGACGTCAACACGCTGGCCACGCAGATCGTGCAGACGCTCCAGGGCGAGGCGGGCACGGTCAACAGCCTGCTCGGCCACGTCGCGTCGCTGACGAACACGCTGGCCAACCGCGACAAGGTCATCGGCGACGTGATCACCAACCTCAACAACGTGCTGGGCACGATCGACGCCCGGCACTCCGAGGTCAACCGGATGATCACCGACCTCCAGGGGTTCGTCACCGGCCTGTCCAACGACCGCAAGGCGATCTTCGACTCGGTCGCGAGCATCAACGGACTCGCCGCGACCACCGCGGACCTGCTCAAGGACGCACGTCCCTCGATCAAGAACGACATCGCGGGGCTGAACAAGCTGGCCGGAGAGCTGAACAAGGGCAGCGCCGACCTGGAGCGGGGCCTCCAGCGCTCCCCGAAGCGGCTGGAGGGACTGGTCAACATCTCCTCCTACGGCTCGTGGTTCAACATGTACGTCTGCGGACTCGACGCCCGGGTGAAGCTGCCCGGCGGCCCCGTGTACCAGACGCCCGCGATCATGAACGAGAACGCGAGGTGCAAGTAGATGAGGGTCCCGTTCCGGGAGCGCAACCCCGTTCCCATCGGCCTCGCCGCGTTCGCGGTCATCATCGTGACGCTGCTGGTCGCGATGAACCTGCGCTCGATCCCGTTCCTGACCGGCGGCACGACCCACACCGCGGCGTTCGCCGAGGCGGCCGGGCTGCGGTCCGGCGAGGAGGTCCGCGTCGCCGGTGTGAAGGTCGGCCAGGTCACCGGCATGGAGCTGGAGAGGGGCCGCGTCAAGGTCACGTTCCGCGTGGACGATGACAACGTCCGGCTCGGCTCCCTCACCCGCGCCGAAATCAAGATCAAGACAGTGCTCGGCTCGCACTTCCTCGCCCTGGACCCGCGCGGCGGCGGCACGCTGTCCCGGCAGATCCCGGTCGAGCGGACGACGGTGCCGTTCGAGGTCGTCCCGGCCATCAGTGAGCTGACCGAGCGGGTCGAGAAGATCGACCACGCGCAGGTGGCCAAGTCGTTCAACACCCTGTCGGACACGTTCGAGAACAGCCCGCAGGAGATCCGCGCGTCGCTCCAGGGCCTGCGCCGCCTGTCGGACACGGTCGCCTCGCGCGACGACGAGCTGCACGAACTGGCCGGAAAGGCCCGCAACGTCTCGCAGTTGCTGGCCGACCGCAACCAGGACTTCGCCAAGCTCATCCAGGACGGCGACAAGATCCTCGCCGCCGTCCAGGCGCGACGCGACGTCATCCACCAGCTCCTCGTCAACACGGTGGTGTTCTCCCAGCAGGTGAACGCGCTGATCCGCGAGAACAACGCGCAGCTCCGCCCGATGCTGAACAACCTCCAGGCGGTCAGCCGGGTGCTGCTGAAGAACCAGGACAACCTGGACCGGACGCTGGAGCTGTTCGCCCCCTTCGCCCGCCAGTTCACCGACGTCACGGGCACGGGCCGCTGGTTCGACGCCTGGATTCAGAACCTCCTGCCGATCCCCGCCTCCATCAAGGACCCCGCGCCGAACCGGGGCGGATCGGGCGAACGCGGCCCGACCGGGACGCAGCAGCCCGGCGGAGGCCAGAACCAGACCAACAACCCGTTGCCGTTCCTCCCGTAGCAGGCAGGTCACTCGTGCGAAACTCAGCAACCCTCCTCCGCGCCGGCACCGCGGTCCTCGTGCTCGCGGTGCTGGCGGCGGTTGCCGTGGTGCTGCTGCGGGAACCGCCGCAGCGGCGCCTGACGGCGTACTTCACGAGCGCCGTCGGCCTCTACCCGGGCGCGGACGTGCGCATCCTCGGCATGCCCGTGGGCGAGGTCGTCTCGGTGAAGCCGACCGGCGACGCGGTCCGCGTGGAACTGAAGTACGAATCCAAGTACAAGGTCCCGGCGAACGCCCAGGCCGTCATCGTCAACCAGACCCTCGTCGCCGACCGCTACATCCAGCTCACCCCCGCCTACACGGGCGGGCCGGTGATGGCCGACGGCCGGACGCTCGCCGTCGCGCAGACGCGCGTCCCGGTCGAGGTCGACCAGGTCGGCTCCAGCCTCAACGACCTCAGCAAGGCGCTCGGCCCCGACGGCGCCAACGCCAACGGGTCGCTGTCGCGGCTGCTGGAGGTCGGCGCGAACACCTTCGAGGGCCAGGGCGACGACGTCCGCAAGACGATCTCCGACACGTCCAAGATGCTGAGCACGCTCAGCGCCGACCGCGGCGACATCGCCAAGACGATCGAGAACCTGCGGATCATCACCGGGTCGATGAAGGCGAACGACCAGCAGATCAAGCAGTTCAGCGCCCGCCTCAACGGCGTCTCCGGACAGCTCGTGGGGGAGAAGGAGGAGCTGACGGCCGCGCTGGAGACGCTCGGCCCGACACTGCGCAACGTCCAGAAGTTCGTCAAGGACAACCGCGGCGAGCTGTCGGAGAGCACCCGCCAGCTCGCGCAGATCACCGGTGTGCTGGTGAAGCAGAAGGACGCGCTGGCCGAGGTGCTGGAGGT
Organism: Actinomadura flavalba DSM 45200; assembly: GCF_000374305.1. Taxonomy (GTDB): domain Bacteria; phylum Actinomycetota; class Actinomycetes; order Streptosporangiales; family Streptosporangiaceae; genus Spirillospora; species Spirillospora flavalba. Next base: position 2,047,300 of record NZ_KB894093.1, read on the forward strand.
CGGCCCGCTCGCGATCAACAACCTGGCGCGCGCCTACGACCCGATCAGCGGCACCATCCACAACCGCGCCGACCTGCGCCAGTTCAACGACCTGGCCGACTGGATCTGCTCGCTGGCGTACTCGGTCGGCACCCCCGCCAAGGAGTGCCTGGACTTCGTCACTCCCTACAACGGGATCGGCAAGGCCCTGACGGGCCTGCACCTGGACCTGTCGTGGCTGACGGCGCTGACCACGCACTACGACCCGATGCCGATTCCGCCGGACGCCTACGGCCCGAACGATCCGCGCAACCCCAACCGCAAGGGCGGGAAGCGCGACGTGTCCGCTCTGCTCCCGGGAGGTGGCCGATGAGCCGCCGCAACGTCAGGCTCGCCGGGCTGGCGCTCGCCGCGAGCGTCGCCCTGACCGGCTGCGGTTTCCGGGGGGTGGAGTCGATCCCGCTGCCGGGCGGCCCCGACCTCGGGGACAGGCCGCGCACGGTGAAGATCGAGTTCGCCAACGTGCTCGACCTGGTGCCGCAGTCCGTCGTGAAGGTCAACGACGTGTCCGTGGGACGCGTCGACAAGATCGACCTGCGCGGCGGGTCCGGCTGGCACGCGCTGGTGACCGTCCGCATCCGCGGCGACGTGAAGCTGCCGGACAACGCGGTCGCGTCGATCGGCCAGACGAGCCTGCTCGGTGAGAAGTACGTCGCGCTCGCCGCGCCGACCGCCGAGCCCGCCAGCGGGCAGCTCGGCAACGGCGACCTGATCCAGCTCTCCCGCACGACGCGCAGCACCGAGATCGAAGAGGTCCTGTCGGCGATGTCGCTGCTGCTCAACGGCGGCGGCATCGAGCAGGTCTCCACGATCACCAAGGAGCTGAACGCCGCGATGAACGGGCGTGAGGCGGAGATCAAGTCGGTGCTGCGGAGGGTCGACACCTTCGTCGGGACGCTGGACGGCAACCGCGCCGCCATCACCCGGGCGCTGGACAGCATCGAGCGGCTCACCGGCAAGCTGAACGACGAGCGCGCGACGATCAACGACACGATCGACAAGACGGGCCCGGCGCTGACCGTCCTGAACGAGAACCGCGCCGATCTCACCAAGATGCTCAAGGCGCTGGACAACCTCAGCCGCACCACGACCAACGTCGTGAACCGGTCGAAGGACGACCTGATCGCCAACCTCAAGTCGCTGGACACCACGCTCCGGAACGTGAACAAGGCCGGCGACAAGATCCCGAAGAACCTGGAAGCGCTGATCACGTTCCCGTTCCCGGCGACGTTCGGCAACGTCATCGAGGGCGACTTCGGCAACGTCAAGCTGACGATCGACCTGGACTTCGACAACATCGCGCACAACCTGCTGGGCGGCACCGACCTGGACCCGTCCGCCGGAGCCCACCAGATGGCGCAGCGGCTCAAGGTGCCGAACGTGGCGCTGCCGCGCTCGCCGCTTGGCGCGCTGCCGGACGCCGGAGCGGCGGGCACGCCGCCCGCGCCGACTCCGACGCCGACGCCCACGACGACGAAGTCCCCGTCGCCGACGCAGAAGCCGCGGGCCGCCGGTCCCGGTGACATCTCCAGCCTGATGAGGGGGGGTCTGGCGTGATCCTCAAGCGCGGGGTCAAGTTCCAGCTGATCGTCTTCGCGGTGATCACCGTCGTCGGCGTCTGGATCGTCTCGTTCAACTACATCGGCTTCGGCCGCGAGGCGTTCGGCAAGCAGTACAACGCCTACGTCGACCTGACCGACTCGGGCGGCGTGTTCACCAACGCCGAGGTCACCTACCGGGGCGTGCCCGTCGGGCGCGTCGGGGAGATGATCCTGACCGACGCCAAGGACGGCATCAAGGTCCGCCTCATCCTCGACCGCGACGAGAAGCGCCGCATCCCGCGCGAGGGCCTGAAGGCCGTCGTGGCGAACCGGTCGGCCGTCGGTGAGCAGTACATCGACCTCCAGCCCGCCGCGAAGGACGGCCGGGGCGTCAAGTACCTGGACGACCCGGGCGGCCCGTACACGATCCCCCGGCAGAACACGACGCTGCCGGTCTCGACGGCGGAGCTGCTGCGCAACGTCGACAAGCTCGTCTCGTCGGTCAACCCCAAGCACCTCGGGACGATCGTGGACGAGCTGGACGCCGCGTTCGCGGGCTCGGCGACCGACCTCCAGAAGATCCTGGACGACACCGACCGTCTGCTCCAGACTTTCGACGAGGCGTTCCCCGACACCAAGGCGCTGCTGGACAACAGCCGCACCGTGCTGGACACCCAGCGCGGCCAGGCGTCCAACATCGCGGCGTTCTCCCGTCAGCTCAACACGCTGAGCGCGTCGATCCGCAAGGACGACCGGGCGCTGCGCAACGTCATCGACGCCACGCCGGGCGCGGTCTCCGAGACCGACAAGCTCATCACCGGCCTGGAGCCGACGCTGCCGGTGCTGCTGGCCAACCTGACGACGACGGGGCAGATCATCCACCAGCGCATCCCCGGTCTGCGGTCGCTGTTCATCCTGTACCCGGTCACGGTGGCGGGCGCGTTCACCGTGACGCCGGGCGACGGCACGCAGCACCTCGGCCTGGCGCTGAACATCTCCTCGCCGCCGAACTGCACGACCGGCTACAACACCAAGAAGCGCTGGCCGCAGGACACCTCCCGCAAGGTGCCCCGGCTCGACAACGGCTGCAAGGCGCCCAAGGACTCCGAGCAGGCCGTGCGCGGCCACCGCAACATCCCGCGCGACGCGATGCTGCCGGTGCCGAAGGTGCCCGCGGGCGCGACCGACGGGGCCGGGTTCCCGGCCGGCGGTGGCGGCGGAAACGCAGGTGGAGCCCGTGCCGCCGGTGCCGCTGGAACGGACGGAACGGTGGAATACGCCGGGTACGATCCTTCGACCGGCACGGTCTACGCCCCGGACGGCAAGCAGTACGCGATGCCCCGTTCCGTGGGAACTCGCCAGTTGGGAGAGGATGCCTCGTGGAAGTGGCTGCTGGTCGGGCCGCTGAGCCAGTGAAGCGCGAACGGGGGCCGCTGGCCGTCGTCCTCGCGGTGCTCGCCGTGGCGCTCGCGGGCGTCGCCGTCTGGGTCGGCCTCGCCGTGCACGACCGCGCCGAGGCCGACGAGCAGCGCACCAAGGCCGCGCAGACGGCGCGCCAGTTCGGCGTGAACCTCAACTCGCTCGACCACGAGCAGGCCCAGCGCGACCTGGACCGCATTCTCGCCGTCACGACCGGCGGCCTGAAGGACACGCTCGCGAGCCAGTCCAAGACGCTGCTGGACCAGCTCGCCAAGACCAAGGCCAAGTCCACGGTCAGCGAGCCGATCGCGGCGGTCGTCGCGATGGACGGTGACTCGGCGGAGGTCATGGTGTCGATGAACGCGGTCGTCACCAACGACAAGGTCAAGAACGCCGCGCCCCGCCCCTGGCGGTGCGTGATGGACCTCGAACGCAAGGACGGCCGCTGGCTCGTGGCCAAGATGGAGCTGGTCCCATGACGATGCTCGGACGCGGCAAGGGCCGCAAGGACGGCAAGGCGGCCGACGCCGACGAGACCGCCGCCGAGGAACCGGCGGACGAGGCCGCTCCGCAGGACGCCAAGGCCGCGAAGGCGGCCGAGCGCGCCCGGGAGGCCGCGCGCATCGCCGCGCTGGCCGAGGAGGCCGCCGAGCGGGCGCGCGAGGCCGCGCGTCTCGCGCAGGTCGCCGCCGCTGCCGCCGCGGCGGCGGACGAGGCGGCCGAGGCCGGGGACGACGACGAGCCGGTGGCTTCGGCCGCCGCGGCGAAGCCCGCCGCCGTCGAGGTGGACGAGCCCGAGACGGCCGAGTCCGACGACGACCCGGTCGTGACGGCGAAGTCCGGGACCGAGGCGAAGCCCGAGGCCGACAAAGAAGACGACACGGATGAGAAGGACGACACGCCCGTCGTCCTGACGAAGTCCGACGACGAAGCCGCCGAGGACGCGACGTCCGACGAGAAGGACGAGCCGAAGAAGACCGGCGCCGCCAAGGTCCGGAAGCGCGAGCGCGCCGAGGCCGGTTCCGGACGCCGCCGCCCCTCGGCCGGGCTCACCGTCGTCCTGCTCGGCGTCCTGGCGGTCGCCCTGGTGGTCACCTCCGGCGTCCTGTTCTGGAAGAAGCGCGAGGCCGACGCGATCGCGACGGCGTCCCGGCAGGCGGCGTTCGCCGCGACGCGGGCCGCGCAGGACGTCTCGTCCTACGACTTCCAGACGCTCGACGAGGACTTCAAGACCGGCAGCGCGGCGGTCACCGGCAGGCTGCGCACGCAGTACGAGCAGCAGGCGCAGCAGATCCGCGCCTCGGTGACCGAGCAGCAGATGGTGGCGACGACGACCGTCGTCAAGACGGGCGTGATCAGCGCGGGCACGGACAAGGTCGACGTCTTGGTCTTCGCGAACCGCAACGCCGTCAGCAAGAACGACAAGCAGCAGCGGCTTCCCGAGCCGCTGCGCATCCGGCTGACGATGGAGAAGAAGGGCGACCGCTGGCTCGCCTCGAACCTCATCGTGCTGTAGCCGGCGACCGCCCCGGACGTCGCTCCGGAGCCGTCGCCGCAGTGTGAGGCCGCCCCCGTGGGGGCGGCCTTTCGCGTTCCCGGGCCGCCGCATGGGCGCTACCGGCGGGTAAGCGGTGAGATCCTAAACTATGGCCTTCCTCACCGCAGGTCAGAGCCGGAAAAGTCCAAGTCCGCTCTTGACTCGCGGCTCACGAGCAGCGATGCTCGCAGGCAACTGTGATGCATACAGCGGGGCCAGACTTGCAAGCGGTGTAGCATTCGGCTACACTGCCTCTTTGCGCTGCCCTCTGACTATCCTCGTGTGAAGCACCCTTGCCCGCGCCTGCCTGTAGGCGTACTCCGGTCATCTCGCACTTGGACGTCTCGGCGTGCGTGTCGTCACCCGCGAGCCCTCGGAAGGACCACTCTTGGCAGCCTCGCGCAACGCCTCGAATACCGCAACCGGTCCGAACCGCGTCTCCTTCGCGCGCATCAAGGAGCCGCTCGAAGTCCCGGACCTCCTTGCTCTCCAGACCAACTCATTCGACTGGCTGCTGGGCAACGAGAGGTGGAAGTCCCGGGTCACGGCGGCCCAGGAGGCTGGAAGTAAGAGCGTCCCGACCCAGTCGGGCCTCGAAGAGATCTTCGAGGAGATCAGTCCCATCGAGGACTTCTCCGGAACCATGTCGTTGTCCTTCCGGGATCACCGGTTCGAGCCGCCGAAGTACTCCGTGGAGGAGTGCAAGGACAAGGACATGACGTTCTCCGCTCCGATGTTCGTCACGGCGGAGTTCATCAACAACACCACCGGTGAGATCAAGAGCCAGACGGTGTTCATGGGCGACTTCCCGCTCATGACC
>NZ_KB894094.1:0-478976 GCF_000374305.1 Actinomadura flavalba DSM 45200
CGCCGCTTCCGCGTCGTGCGAATCGAACGAATCACCCTGTTCGGCCCCGACGGCCCCGAACCCCCACGCCCGGACGACCCCGACGCCTGATCACCGAAGTCCCACCCCACGGCGACCACGCAAGCGCCCCTTCGACCCGCGACCCCGCGCGCGACCACTGAAGCCCCGGCATCCAGCGACTCTGCAAATTCCGCATCGACTCACAACCTCACAGGTGAGGCGCGCCTTCGGCATCGCTTCACCGACAGGTCACGCACCCGCACGCGGGTTGAGGGAGGGCGTGCTCATCCCGCTGGAGCACGAGTACGTCACGCACCCGCGCGCGGGTTGAGGTCCTGCTCGGCGCCGCTGCGCTTCTCCAGCGGCGTCACGCACTCGCGTGTGGGTTGAGGTGTGGCTGAGCCGCGTTCTAGGCTGCGCCGGTGCGGAGCCTTTCTCTTGTTCTCGTGGCGTTGGTGTTCACGGGTGCGTGCGGTGACCGGGTCGTGTCCGGGACGGGCGCCGTGTCGCCGTCTGCGGCGCCGTCCCCCGGGGATCACCGGACGCCGCTTGCGACGCCCGCCCGGCCGGGGCCGGACTGCGCGGGCTCACCGGTGCGCGTCTGCGTGGGCGAGCCCAGCGCGGCGACCGGGCTGCGCGGGCTGGGCATCGACCTCACGCACAAGGGCAAGGGCACCTACCGGCTGCGGGGACGCCCGGCCGTGCGGCTGCTCGACGAGAACCGCGCGCCGATCCCGGTGAAGGTCGTCGCGGGCACCGAGAAGCCGGTGCGGACGATCACGCTCGCGCCCGGAGAGTCCGCGTCCGCCGTGCTGATCTGGCGGAACACCGTCGAGGCCGTGGACCGACCTGCCGTCCGCGCCCCCTACCTGGAGGTGACGCCCGCGCCCGGGGAGACGCCCGTCGTGGTGCGTCCCCCCGGCGGCGTCGACATCGGCACGACCGGGCGGGTCACGATCAACCCGTGGGCGGCGTCCTAGGACGCGGCGGCGTCGCCGTAGACGGGGCGGTGCTCCTGCACCGAACCGGCGAGCTGCTCGGCCAGCTCGTCGGCGTCGAGCCGGCGGTCGATCTGGCGCAGGTCGTCGATCTTGGCGCGGGTCTCGGCGCGGCGCGGGGCCAGCATCGAGCAGCAGTCCTCGTCGGGCAGCTCGGAGATCGACAGGGTGCGGACCCGGCGGGCCTGGTCCATGATCTCGATCTTGTCCATGCCGACGAGCGGACGCAGGATCGGCAGCTCCACGGCGTCGTCGAGCGCGGTGAGGTTGGCCAGCGTCTGGCTGGACACCTGACCGAGCGCGTCGCCGGTGATCAGCGCGCCGCCGCCGAGCCGGCGGGCCAGCACCTCGCCGGTGCGCAGCATCAGCCGCCGCTGCGCGATCACCGCGAGCTTGTCGGCGCCCGACGACTTGATCTGCTGCTGCGCCTTGCCGAACGGCACGACGAACAGCCGCGACCCGCCCTGGAACTTGTCCAGCTCGCGGACCAGCGCGTACGCCTTATAGATCGACTCCGGGCCGGTGAACGGCATGCCGGAGAAGTGCAGGTAGTCGACGCGCAGGCCGCGCCGCATCATCCGGTACGCGGCGACCGGCGAGTCGATGCCGCCCGACATCAGCACCAGCGCGCGGCCGCTCATCCCGACCGGCAGCCCGCCCTGGCCGGGGACGCCGCCGGAGAAGACGAACACCTCGTCGCGGTCGACCTCGATCGACACCGTGTGGTCGGGGTTCTTCAGCCGGACCGGCTGGCCGTAGGCGTCGGCGATGCGGCCGCCGACGAGACGGTCCAGCTCGGTGGAGGTGAGGGGGAAGCGCTTGTCGCGGCGCTTGGAGCGGACGGCGAAGCTGCCGGTGACGCCGTCCATCAGCTCCAGCGCGGCGCGCTCGACGCTGGCGACGTCCTTGCCGACGCGCCAGGCGCGGTGCGCCCACACGATGCCCATGACGTCGCTGATGCGGGCCGCGAGCCGGTCGATCAGCTCGACGTTCGCGTCCTTGGTGCGGACGATGAACACCCCGTGCCGCCGGATGACGTCCACCCGGGCGATCGGCCGCACGGCGGTGCGGACGTTGTCGGCGAGGCGCCGCTCGAACAGCTCGCGGTTCTTGCCCTTGAGCACGACCTCCCCGAGCTTGATCAGCACGCACGGCTCGCCGTCCACCGGCGCGTGCTGCTGGGATACCGCGACGGGCGCGGCGTCGAGCGTGGTCATGATCGGTGTTCCTCCAACAGAGCCGGGGCGGGTTCCTCAGTGTGACCCACCCAGGTCAATGCCGCGACCCGCATTCGGTGTTCCCGAAACGCGGAACGGCCCGGCCGAGGGGCCGGGCCGTGGTGCGGGGACGGTCAGCCGAAGAAGACCTCGGCCTCCTCGTAGCGCGAGGCCGGGACGGTCTTCAGTTCCTTGGTGGCCTCGTCCAGGCCGACGCGGACGATGTCGGTGCCCTGGAGCGCGACCATCGTGCCGAAGTCGCCGTCGCGGACGGCGTCGATGGCCTGGAGGCCGAAGCGGGTCGCGAGGACGCGGTCGAACGCGCTCGGCGTGCCGCCGCGCTGGATGTGCCCGAGCACGGTGGCGCGGGCCTCCTTGCCGGTGCGGGCCTCGATCTCGTCGGCGAGGCGCTGCCCGATGCCGCCGAGGCGGACGTGCCCGAACGCGTCCTTCTCGCCGGTCTGGAGCTCCATCTGCCCGTCGAGCGGGTGGGCGCCCTCGGACACGACGAGGATCGGCGCGTACCGCGTCTTGAAGCGGCTCTCGACGTACTCGACGACCTTCTCGATGTCGAACGGCCGCTCGGGGATGAGGATGACGTTGGCGCCCGCCGCCATGCCCGCGTGCAGCGCGATCCAGCCCGCGTGGCGGCCCATGACCTCGCAGATCAGCGCGCGGTGGTGGCTCTCGGCGGTGGTGTGCAGCCGGTCGATGGCCTCGGTGGCGATGTTGACGGCGGTGTCGAAGCCGAACGTGTAGTCGGTGGCGTTGAGGTCGTTGTCGATCGTCTTGGGGACACCGACGACGTTCACCCCGGACTCGTGCAGGCGGCTCGCGACGCCCAGCGTGTCCTCGCCGCCGATGGCGATGAGCGCGTCCACGCCGAGCCCGGCCAGGTTGTCCTTGATGCGCTCGATGCCGCCCTCGACCTTGACCGGGTTCGTGCGGGACGAGCCGAGGATCGTGCCGCCGCGCGGCAGGATGCCCCGCACGGCCGGCACGTCGAGCGCGACCGTGTCGCCCTCCAGCGGGCCGCGCCACCCGTCGCGGAACCCGACGAACTCGTATCCGAAGACCTGCACGCCCTTGCGCACGACGGCGCGGATCACCGCGTTCAGGCCGGGGCAGTCCCCGCCTCCGGTCAGCACTCCGACGCGCATGCCCTCTCCCTCTCCAGCCACCGGTCTCCTCCCTCGACTTCCTACCGGACCGACCCTAGCCGCGCGGCCGCGCCGCCTCCGGGCATTCCCCGCACGGCGCGCCGCCACTGGTCTAGACCATAGTGCGTCGCCGGGCACCGGGAAGGAAGACCGACGAACCCACCCGAACACGCCCCGGACCGTCCGCGACGGTCGGCGGGACGAACGCCGCCACCGCCCACCGCAAACGCCGCCGAACCCCCGGCCCCACGACCAGCCCGTCGCGGACCAGCCCGTCGCGCACGTCGTCGTCCGCCGCGCGGATTCCCGGCTCACGCCACAGGTGCTCGGTCCGCGCCCGCAGCGCCGCCGCGGCCGCGAGCGTCGCCCGGGGCGTACCGCCGACCAGGCGACCGACCGCGTAGGCGTCCGGTTCCTCCTGCGGAACGCGCCCCCGGACGGCGACGCCCCGCGCGTACCCCACCACCGCGAGGAACACCGGCGCGTGCGCGGCGGCGAACACGACCCCGGCCATGACCTCTCCCCATGCCGTAGGACCCCCCGCCCGTCACCGACTGAGACGCGCCACGCCCGGCCCGGGTTCGCCGCCACCAGGCGGAAGCCGACCCCGCCGCACCACCCACAGGTTCACTCGGCGCGGATGTACGGCACGGGTTCGCCCATGGTGCGGCGCCCGGCGTCAGCCGGAGGCGCTTCGCCGCGCGTGGGCCGCGACCGGCGGGGGTAGCCAGCCGCGTCGTTCCAGCTCGGCGACGAGGGTGAGATAACCGGCCGTGAAGCGGGCGTGGTGCGCCGGGCGGGGGTCGAGGGTGGCGCGGACGCGGACCATCGCGGCGGCGGTCTCGGCCGGGGGACGGTCCGCGGACGCGGCCAGCACCGCCGCGCCCAGGGCGGGTTCGGCGTTCGCGGGCAGGATCACCGGGCGGCCGAGGATGTCGGCGCGCAACCGGCACCAGTAGGCGCTGCGCGCGGCGCCGCCGGTCAGCGTGAGGTCGCCGCCGACGGGCGCGCCGAGCAGGTCGAGGTAGTCGAGGCACAGCCGCTCGACATATCCGGCGCCTTGCAGGATCGAGGCGAAGCGGTCGGCCTCGTCCCGGGGACGACCCAGGACGAACCCCGACGCGCCGGGCGCCACGAACGGGAACCGCTCCCCCGCCGAGACCAGCGGATACGTGACCGCGCCGGACGGCTCGTACCGCCGCGCGGCGCGGTCGAGCGCGGCCAGGTCGCGGCCGGGGAAGTCGCGCGCCAGCACCCCGCCGCCCGCGCCGGACGCGCCGCCGGGCAGCCACCGCCCGTCCGGCGCGCGGTGGGAGTAGACGACGCCGTGCGGGTCGTGCAGGAGGTCGTCGGTGACGCCTTTGAGCACGAGCGTGGTGCCGAGGACGGAGTTCCAGGACCCGGGGGTGAGGCGGCCGGTGCCGAGCTGCGCGGCGCACCCGTCCGTGCATCCGGCGAGCACCGGCGTGCCGGGCGGCAGGCCCGTGTGCTCGGCGGCGGCCGGGCTCACGGCGCCGAGCGGCGTCCCGGACCGCGTCAGCGGCGGGAGCAGCCCGGCCGGGACGCCGAGGTCGGCCAGGACGTCGTGCGGCCAGTCCTCCGCGATGAGGTCGGCGCCGGTCTTGAGCGCGCTGCCGAGGTCGGTCGCGACGGGACGGCCGCAGAGCCGGGCGTTGACGAAGTCGGTCTGGTGCGCGAGCCGGGCGCCGCGCAGGTCGCGGCGGTGCTCCAGCAGCCACAGCAGCTTGGGCAGCGCCCAGGCGGGCTGCATCCGCCGGTAGCCGAGCCGCCGCCACACCTCGGCACCGGCGCGGTCGGCCCGTTCCACCTGGGCGGCGGCGCGCAGGTCGTCGTACATCAGGCCCGGTGTCAGCGGACGGCCGTCCGCGCCGGTCAGCAGGAACGTCCCGGACGTCGCGTCCACCGCGACGCCCCGCACCGCCCCGGCCGGGACGTCCCGGAGCGCCCGGCGGCACGCCGCGCCCACCGCCGTCCACCACTGCTCCGGGTCCTGCTCGTGCCGGGGTCCGTCACGACGGCCCGTCAGCGGGTGGCCGCCCGCCCCGCGCACGTCCCCGACGGCCGTGACGGCCAGCGCGCGGACGCCCTGCGTCCCGAGGTCGACGCCGACGAAGACCGCCTCGTCCCGGCTCACCGCCTACTCCGGGCCGTCCAGGCCCTTCTCGATCGCGTAGCGGACCAGTTCGACGCGGTTGTGGAGCTGGAGTTTGCCCAACGTGTTCTGCACGTGGTTCTGCACGGTGCGGTGCGAGATCACCAGCCGCGCGGCGATCTGCTTGTACGTCAGGCCCTTGGCGACCAGGCGCAGGACCTCGGTCTCGCGGTCGGTGAGGCGGGGCGCGCCGTCGTCGCGGGGGGCGGCGGCCAGACGGCGGTACTCGCCGAGGACGAGCCCGGCCAGGCCGGGGGTGAAGACGGCGTCGCCGGTCGCGGTGCGGGCGACGGCGGTCAGGAACTCCTCCCGCCCCGCCGACTTGAGCAGGTAGCCGGTCGCGCCCGCCTTGACGGCGTCCAGGACGTCCTGCTGCTCGCCGCTCGCCGACAGGACGAGGACGCGCACCGGCGGCTCGGCGGCGACGAGCCGCCGCGTCACCTCCACGCCGGAGATGTCGGGCAACTGGAGGTCGACGATCGCGACCTGCGGGCGCGCGGCGGCGGCGATGCGCACGGCCGTGCGGCCGTCGCCCGCCGTCGCGACGACCTCGTGGCCCGCCTCGGCCAGGTCGCGGGCGACGGCGTCGCGCCACATCGGATGGTCGTCCACGATCATCACGCGGAGCGGGGCCGCCGGAGTCTCGGTCACGGCCCCAGCCTAGGAGAACGCGGACGTATCCGACAGCACGCCGGGGACCGACAGCTCGATCTCGGTGCCCTCCCCCGGCGCCGACACGATCTCGGCCGTGCCGCCCAGGTCGCGGACCCGGCCCCGGATCGACTGCGCGACGCCGAGCCGCCCCGACGCCCGCGCCCGGTCCAGCCGTCCCGGCTCGATGCCGGGCCCGTCGTCGCGGACGCTGACCAGGACGCCGCCCGCGCCGTCGTCCTCCGCCAGCACCCAGGCGCGCGTCTCCGGGCCGCAGTGCCGCCGCACGTTGTCCAAGGCGGCGGCGACGGCCGCGTCGATCTCCCCGGCGACGGCGGCGGGCATCCGCATCGGCGTCGCGGGCGTGGACACCGTCACCGACGTCGAGCCGTGCGCGGCGAGCAGCGTGCGCAGGTCGGCGTCGCCGCCGGGCGTCGGCGCCGACGTGCCGACCAGCGCACGCAGCGCCGCCTCCTGCTCTCCGGCGAGACGTCCCAGCTCGGCGGCCTCGCCGCCGAGGGCGTCCCCGCGCCGCCGCACCATCGCGAGCACCTGGAGGACCGAGTCGTGGATGCTGCGGGCCAGCCGTTCGCGTTCGCGCGTCCCGGCCTCCAGCTCGACGGCCCGCGCCAGCCGCGCCTCGGCGTCGCGGGCGAGCCGCACGACGTGCCCGACGACGAGCCCGGCCAGGAACAGCAGCACGATCCCGTTGAAGGTGCCCGGCCCGCGCGGGCCGCCGGTGCCGCCGAGCACGTGCACGAGCAGGTTCCCGGCGCCGAGGACGGCCGCCGCGACGAGCCCGGCCCGCCGCCCGCCCTGCACGGCCCACGCCAGCACCGACGCGGCGACCCACGACACCGGCAGCGTCGGCCGTCCGGCGGCCAGCCCCTCGGGCGTCTCGACCCACGACGTCGCCAGCAGCGCGCCCGCCGCGACGAGAAGGTCACCGCCGATCAGCACCCGCCCGGACGTCCCCTCCCGGCGGTGCGGATCGGCGTACCCGACCGTGGCGACGACCGACCACACCGCCATCACGCCCAGCACGGCCCAGCCCGCGAGCGGATGCGCGTAGCCGGGGTAGTTCATCGTGACGAGCAGCGCCGCGTACCCGAGGGACAGCCACCGGTACACCGCCACCGCCCGCCACAGGGCGGCCTCCAGGCCCACTAGTCGTCGTCGGAGACGGGACGCGGGGTCTTGCCCTCCATCTCGGCCTTGACCTCGGCGGCGTAGCGGTCGACGTACTCCTGGCCGGACAGCCCCTGGATCGCCTGCATGATCTCGTCGGTGATCTTGCGGAGGACCTCGCGGTCGTCCTCCTGCCCGTAGTAGCGGGAGAAGTCCAGCGGGGCGCCGAACCGGACGCCGGGCCGGATGCCCAGCCGGGGCAGCGGACGGCCGGAGGGCATCAGCTCGAACGTGTTGATCATCGCCATCGGGACGACCGGGACCTTCGCCTTGAGCGCCAGCCGCGCCACGCCCGTCTTGCCCCGGTAGAGGCGGTTGTCGGGCGCGCGGGTGCCCTCGGGATAGATGCCGAGCAGCTTGCCCTCACCGAGGATGCGCAGGCCGGTGTCCAGCGCGGCCTCGGCGGCGCTGCCGCCGGTGCGGTCCACCGGGACGACGCCGACGCCGGTGAAGAACCCCTTGCTGATCAGGCCCTTGATGCCCCGGCCGGTGAAGTACTCGCCCTTGCCGATGAAGAAGATCGGGCGCATCAGCGGCAGCGGGCCGAAGAAGTGGTCCGCGAACGACAGGTGGTTGGACACCAGCAGCGCGGCACCGCGCTTGGGCACGTGCCGCATGCCCGAGTTCCGCGGCCGCCAGCCCAGGTAGAGGATCGGTGACAGGACGATCCTGAGCAGGATCCAGAACCACAGCATGGCCGGCGCCTTCCGTGCGACCCGAGGACGGGCGGGGAGATGATGGGACATCTTCCCACCTCGCGCCGTGGTTGCCCACCGTGCTCCCCCGCCGTGCGCATCCCGTCACGATCCCGTACGCACCCGGCGCGCGAATCCGCCCATCCCGCCCCGGCGGCCCCGCGACGCCGCGCGGGAACGTAGGCTCGGAGGAACACGGCGGGCGGCGACCGCGCGGGGATGCCCCCGGGCGGCCGGGCGCCTACCGTGGTACCCACCCGGTGCGCCCCCCTGCGGGTGTCCGGTGCAATGCGGAACCGACGGTCGTCTGCGCGCGGACGGCCGTCCCGGAGTCGACGGAGGAGCCGGCCCCGTGAATCGCCGAGGCAACGGACTCTCAGCGGACAGCTACGCCCCGCTCGTCGACCTGGCGCCCCATCTGGCGGACGCCGTGCTGGCGGCCCTGCGGGACGCGGGCGTCGCCGCCTACGCCGTCCCCGGCGAGCCCGGTGATCCGGCGACCGTGCTGGACGAGGGCCCGGCCGCCGCCGACGACACCCTCGACCGGCTGTTCGTCGACGACGCCATGAAGCCGCAGGCCGAGGGGGTGCTCCGCGTCCACCTGCTGCGACTGCGCGAGAGCGGCGCGGGCGACGCCGAGCCGCTGCCGCCGCACCCCGGCCGGACGCCCGAGACCGCCCCGGCCGAGCCGCCCGCCGCCGCGCGCGACGAGGACGCCATCTGGGCGGAGATCGTCGCCGGGTTCGACGCGGCCCCGGCGGCGGGCGAGCGCGTGCCCTGGCCCGACTCCGAGAGCCTTCCCGAGCCCAAGGAGCCGCCCGCCGAGGGCGACGACCGTACCGGCGCGCTCCCCCGCGCCCGCGTCATCAAGCCCGCCGAGGACGACGCGGACGGCCCGCTCGAAGAGGACGACGACGCCCACTTCGTCCCGCCGCCCCCGCCGCCGATGCCCAGCACCGACCCGGTCACCAAGGGCGCCTGGGCGGCCCTGGTCGGCGGCCCCCTCTACCTGCTGTGCACGGTCCTGCTCGACTGGTACGTCCCCGGCTGGGCGGCGTTCCTGGCGGTCGCGGCCTTCATCGGCGGCTTCGTCACGCTCGTCCTGCGCATGGGCGACGAACCCCGCGACCCCGACGGCGGCGCGGCGGTGTAGAAAGAATCCCCGGCCTACGGCCGCTCGCCTGGGGCTCGCAGCCTAACCGGGGATTTGCGGGCACGGCATCGCTTCGCGATCCGGCCGGCGCGGCTCGCCTTCGGCGTCTCCGCGCCGGCCGGTCAACGTGCCCGCGTGGTGGCTGAGGCGCGATTTCACCCGGGCAGCCGAAGGTCTGCTACCAGCGGCCGATGGTCGGTGGCAGCCGGATAGAGCGCGACGAGCGAGGGAGCCGGGGGGACGCCGCAGCCCTCTACGGTGATCGACGGGTCGGTGAAGACGCCGTCGATGCGGCGGTGCGGGTTCGCGGCAGGGAAGGTGGCGGCCTCACCGCACGGGGCGACTGCGTGGGCGTCGCGGAGGTCGGTGGACAGCAGCGTCCAGGACGGCCCGCCCGGTTCCTCGTTGATGTCCCCGGCGAGCACGACCGGACCGTGCCGCGCGCCGAAGCGCGCCAGCAGCGGCAGGACCTCCCGCACGTGCGCGAGGCGCGGTTCGGGGCGCAGGTCCAGATGGGTCGAGGCCGCCGTGAACCGGGCGCCGTCCGGCAGCTCCAGCGCCGCGACCGCCAGGCCCCGCCGGTGCAGCCCCGGCACCTTGGCGAGCAGGTGGAACTCGCGCCCCACCGGCCGCACGCCCGGCGCCGCGAACACCGCCAGGCCGCACGCGCGGCGGCCCGCGACGATCCGCATCCCGCACGCGCGCGCCAGTGCCCGGCGCCGCCACCGCCACCGCCCGAACCGCGGCACCTCCTGAAGGCACAGGACGTCCGGCGCGAGCGCCCGGACGACGGCCGCCACGGCCGCCGCGTCGTCGCGCAGCGACCGGACGTTGTAGCTGACCAGCCGCAGCGGCGACACGGGGGTCAGATCCGGGCGAGGTCGGCGGCGCCGACGATGCCCGCCGCCGGGCCCAGCTCGGCGATGCGGATCTGCGGCTTGGGGCGGTGCCCGCGCCCGGTCAGCGCGTTCTCGAACGCGGTGCGGATCGGGTCGAGCAGCAGGTCGCCCGCGTCCGACAGGCCGCCGCCGATGACGAACGCGCCCGGGTCGAGGATGGCGCCGAGGTCGGCCAGGCCCTGACCCGCCCACTGCGCGACGGTGCGGAAGCACTCCAGCGCGGCCGGGTCGCCCTCGCGGGCCGCCTGCGTCACCTGGTGCCCGTTGATGCCGTCGGGACGGCCGCCGCCCAGCTCCAGCAGGCGCCCCGCCATCGCGGGCGCCACCCGGGCCAGGTCGCGGGCCTCGTGCACCAGCGCGTTGCCGCTGGCGTACTGCTCCCAGCAGCCCCGGTTGCCGCAGCCGCAGCGCCGCCCGTCCGGGACGACGCGGAAGTGCCCGGCCTCGGCGCCGATGCCGAACGCGCCCCGGCTCAGCTCGCCGTGGATGATGATGCCCGCGCCGATGCCGGTGCCGAGCGTCACGCAGACCATGAAGTCCTGGCCGCGCCCGGCGCCGAACCGCGCCTCGCCCCACGCGGTCGCGTTGCCGTCGTTCTCCACGACGACGGGCAGGCCGACGTGGTCTTCGACCTTCTTCTTGATGGGCTCGTCGCGCCAGGCCAGGTTCGGCGCGAACAGCACGGTGGAACGGTCCTCGTCGACGAACCCGGCGGTGCCGAGACCGACGGCGGCGACCTCCGGGTGCTTGCCGCGCAGCAGGTCGACGACCTCGCCGATCACCAGCGCCGTCTCCTCCGGATCGGTGGAGGGGGTGGGCCGGAGCACCTTCTCCAGGATCGCGCCGTCGTCGTCCACGACGCCCGCCGCGACCTTCGTACCGCCGACATCGACACCGATGGTCAGGGCCATGGGTGCTCCTCCTCCTTGCCGATCGCCCCGGGCGGGGCGGGGTGCGCTAACCGATGTCCGCCGGGTCGCCGGTGGCGGCGGCCCACGGGTTCCCGCGGTCCGCGCCGGGGTGGCCCGCCTCCGGGGTGGAGGACGGACGGCGCGGACCGGCGGCCGAGCCGGGAGCCGGGCGCTGCGCCGCCGCCGCGACGTCGCGGACGGCCGCCAGCAGCGACCGCCCGGCGGCGGCGACGTGCCGCCGCACGTCCGGGGCGGCCGCGCGGCCCCGGCACACGGGGCAGTCGCGGCATGGGCCCGCTCCCGTCACGTGCGGCGGGTCGGCGCGCACGGCGTCGCCCCAGACGTCCGCGCCGTCCCGCGCGGCGCTCCCGCCGCACGCGGCACGCCGCCGCAGGACGTCGAGGAGTTTCACCGCCTCGTCGAGGACACCGCCCGGCTGCTGCTCGGTCATCTGTTCATTGTCCATCCGTCGTCGGCGTGAAACGGTATCGCCCCGGGCGGGGAAGCAAGCTCTCACCCGCGCCGCGCGGGCGCGGCGCGGGTCAGCTCTCGACGTGCCGCTTGAGGCCCTTCAGCGCGGCGTCGATGATCCGCTTCTCGGCCTTGCGCTTCACCATGCCGATCATGGGGACGCGGACGTCCACCGCCAGCTCGTAGGTGACCTCGGTGGCCGCGCCCGCCGGGACGAGCGCGTACGAGCCGTGCAGGCCCGTCACCACCGATCCCGCCTTGTCCAGCGTCCAGTGCACCGCGTCGTCGCCCTCCCAGGTGTAGGCCAGGCCGACGGTGTCGCTGAACGGACCGCCGTCGAAGGTGAGGCGGGCCCGTTCGGCGCGGCCGTCCGCGCCGGTCCGCTCGACCGTGACCTCGCGGATGCCGCTGGCCCAGTCGGGGTAGGCGGGCAGGTCCGCGATCACCGTCATGATCTCGTCCCGTTCCGCGTCGATCGTGATCGTGGAACTCGTCCGGTCCGCCATCGTCGCCGTCCCTCCGGCTCGCTCGTGTCGGCGTTCTGTCTCTCACATCGTCGGGCATCTGTCACACGGTCAGGGCGAAGGGCACCCCCCGCGCGCGGAAATGACCGACGTTGACGCACTCGGTGCGCCCGATGCGCGTCCGCGCCGCGAGCGGCTGGTGCACGTGCCCGAACAGCGCGTAGCGCGGCTGGGTGCGCTCGATCAGCTCGCGGACGGCGACGCTGCCGCGCTCGAACCGCCGCGCGACCGTGTCGTAGAGGAGTTCGGGCACCTCGGGCGGGATGTGGGTGCACAGCACGTCCACCTCGCCGAGCGCGTCGATCTTGGCGGCGTAGACGTCGTCGTCGAGTTCGTGGGGGGTGCGGTACTCGGTGCGCAGCCCGCCGCCCGCGAACCCGAAGCGCAGCCCGCCGATCTCGGTGGTCTCGCCGTCCAGGACGTGGTGGCCGGGCCGCAGGTGCTCGGCCCACATGCGGGGGATGTCGACGTTGCCGTAGGTGAGGTAGGCGGGGGTGGGCAGCGCCGCGAACAGCTCGGCGTACTGGCGCTGGACGGCGCGTTCGACGTGCGCCCAGGCGTCGTCGAGCGACGCCCACATCTCGCGGGAGAAGGCGCGGGCCTCGTCGAACCGCTTGGCGGTGCGCAGCGCGATGAAGTGGTCGGTGTTCTCCTGGCCGAACAGGTCGGCGAAGATCCCCTGGCCGTGGTCGGAGTAGTCGAGGAACAGGATGAGGTCGCCCAGGCAGATCAGGGCGTCGGCGCCGTCGGCGGAGCGTTTCAGCGCCTCGGCGTTGCCGTGCACGTCGCTCACCACGTGGATCCGCATGAATCCGACTCTAATGGGGCGCGCGTCCGCGCTCAGGACGCGGCGGCGTCCACGAGGGCGCGCCACTCGCGGACGAGCCCGGCGTCGACCGGGCCGTCGAAGGTGCCGTCGCGGCGCACGGCGCGGCCGACGTGGAACGC
Source organism: Actinomadura flavalba DSM 45200 (assembly GCF_000374305.1). Lineage (GTDB taxonomy): Bacteria > Actinomycetota > Actinomycetes > Streptosporangiales > Streptosporangiaceae > Spirillospora > Spirillospora flavalba. Next base: position 12,989 of record NZ_KB894094.1, read on the forward strand.
GGTGACGCCCGCCGCCGCGAGCGCGGCGACGTGGCGGCGGCGCAGGCCGCCCCCGGCCAGGACGAGCCGCGCGGCGGCGGGGTCCTCGGCGGCGCGGCGGACGAGCGCGGCGCCGCCCGCGTCCAGGCCGCGCGGCGACCCGGCGGTGAGCACGGCGTCCAGGGTCGAGCCGGGACGGGCGGCCAGCTCGTGCAGCGCGGCCCACGCGTCGTGGCCGCAGTCGGCGGCGGTGTCGCAGGCGCGGTGGAACGTCCACGGCAGCGGGGCGATCTCGGTGGCGAGCTTGCCGACGGCGGCGGCGTCGGGCGCGCCGGAGGGGTCGAGGAAGCCGAACACGAAGCCGTCCGCCCCGGCGGCGGCCAGCGCCTCGGCGGCGCGGCGCAGCCGGTCCAGCTCGCCCGCCGACGTGCGGAACCCGGCGTTGGCGCGCAGCATGACGCGCAGCGGCAGCGTCGTGGCGGCGCGAATGGCCGCGACGACGCCGGGATCGGGCGTCAGCCCGCCCGCGATCATGTCGGCGGCGACCTCGACGCGGCCGGCGCCGCCGTCCTGCGCGGCGCGCGCGTCGGCGGCCGACACGGCGATCACTTCCAGCAGCGCCATGGGCGGCTCCTTCCCGTGGCCCCCGAGCGTAGGCGCGACGATCTTCCGGATCGACGCCGGACCACGGGTTTTTGCCGCTCCCTTAACCGCCCGTACCGTTTCCGGCCGCTTTACCTACTCGCGGGTATCATCAACCGTTGAGAAACCGGTACCGTCTTCTCGCCCCGCAGTGCTCAATCTTGGAGGAGTGGCCGTGCGCGAGTTCAGCGTCCCCGCCCTGGTGGAGGTGCCCGGCGCCACCAACCTGACCGAAACGCCGTTCGCCCGCGCGCAGGAGGCGCCCGGCACGATCGTCGTCCGGCGCAAGAGCGGCGAGTCGTGGAGCGCGGTCACCGCGCGCGAGTTCGCGCAGGAGGTCGGAGAGGTCGCCAAGGGGCTGATCGCGGCGGGCATCGAGCCCGGCGACCGCGTCGCCCTGATGTCGCGCACCCGCTACGAGTGGACCGTCCTCGACTACGCCATCTGGGCGGCCGGGGCGGTCGTCGTCCCGATCTACGAGACGTCCTCGTCCGAGCAGGTCGCCTGGATCGTCGGCGACTCCGGCGCCAAGGGCATCTTCGCCGAGTCCGACAAGCACCTGGCGGCCGTCGCCGAGGTCCGCGCCGAGCTGACGTCGCTCGCCCACGTGTGGGGCATCGACGCCGGTGACGTCGCCGCCCTGGCCGCGTCGGGCGCGCAGGTCTCCGACGAGACGCTGACCGAGCGCCGGACCGTCCGGCAGGGCGCCGACCTGGCCACGCTCGTCTACACCTCGGGCACCACCGGCCGCCCCAAGGGCTGCGAGATCTCGCACGCGAACCTCGTCTCCACCGCGCGCAACGCGATCCAGGGCGCGCTGTCGGAGGTCACGGTGGACGGCTCGTCCACGCTGCTGTTCCTGCCGCTCGCGCACGTGTTCGCCCGGCTCATCCAGGTCGGCGTCGTGGAGGCGGGCATCGTCCTCGGCCACAGCGACATCCCGAACCTGCTGCCCGACCTCGGCAGCTACCAGCCGACGTTCCTGCTGGCCGTGCCGCGCGTGTTCGAGAAGGTCTACAACGGCGCCGAGCAGAAGGCCATCGCGGGCGGCAAGGGCAAGATCTTCGCCGCCGCCGCCGCGACCGCCATCGCCTACAGCGAGGCCCTGGCGACCGGCAGGCCGGGCGTCGGGCTCAAGGCCAAGCACAAGGTGTTCGACGTGCTGGTGTACGGCAAGCTGCGCCAGGCCGTCGGCGGCAAGGTGCAGTTCGCGGTGTCGGGCGGCGCGGCCCTGGGCGAGCGGCTCGGCCACTTCTTCCGCGGCGTCGGCATCACGATCCTGGAGGGCTACGGCCTCACCGAGACGACGGCGCCCGCGACCGTCAACCGGCCGTCCGCGATCAAGGTCGGCACGGTCGGGCAGCCGATTCCGGGCGTCACCGTCAGGATCGCCGAGGACGGCGAGGTGCTCGTCCAGGGCATCAACGTCTTCGGGGGCTACTGGAACAACGACGCCGCGTCCAAGGAGGCGCTGGCGGACGGCTGGTTCCACACCGGCGACCTCGGCTCCCTCGACGACGACGGCTTCCTGAAGATCACCGGCCGGAAGAAGGAGATCCTCGTCACGGCGGCGGGCAAGAACGTCGCCCCGGCCCCCCTGGAGGACCGGCTGCGCGCCAGCCCGCTGATCAGCCAGTGCCTGGTGGTCGGCGACGGCCGCAAGTTCATCAGCGCGCTGATCACCCTGGACGAGGAGGGCCTCGGCCCCTGGAAGGAGCAGCACGGCAAGCCCGCCGCGATGACGGTGGACGAGCTGCGCGAGGACCCCGACCTCGTCGCCGCGATCGAGAAGGCCGTCGAGGACGCGAACAGGTCGGTCTCTAAGGCCGAGGCGATCAAGAAGTACCAGATCCTCGGCGTCGACTTCTCCGAGGAGGCCGGCCACATGACCCCGAGCCTCAAGGTCAAGCGCCACGCGGTCATCAAGGACTTCGCCGACGAGATCGAGGCCCTCTACACCTGACGTCCGCAACACGAGGGGCGGCACCCGACCGGGGCGCCGCCCCTTCCGCGTTCCCGGCAATCCGAATGATTCCGGTCGGGCGCGCTGGGATCATCGACGGGTGTTCGGAGATTTCGAGGTGCACGTCACGGTCGCACCGGGCGAGGCGGAGGCGCTGGAACGCTGGTCCGCCGCGCGCGGCGTCCGGTGCGCGCACATCGTGCTGGCACGCGGGCGCGCGGCGTCGCAGCCGATGCTGACGCTCCGCGCGTCCGGGAGCCTGGACGCGGCCCGGGCGAAGGCCCGGCGGGCGAGCGCCGAACTGGCGGCGGACGGCTTCGCGGTGCTGCGCGTCAAGATCGAGGCGGCGCCGTGGAACGACGGCGTCCCCGCCGCCGACGAGGCCGCCGAACCCGGCCGGTACTTCGAGCACCATGTCAAGCTCGTCCTGCCGCCCGGCGGCGACCCGGCGGCGGTCGCCGGACCGCACCACGCCCACGTGTCCCGCAACGCCCGCCGCGTCCGGTCCGACGGCCGCGCCGAACGGTTCGTCACGCAGCGCTGCCACGGCGTCGGGGACGCCACCGCGCGCGCCCGGCTGGCCGCGCTCGTCGCCGCGCTGCGCGCCGCCGGGCACGAGATCGCGGCCGTCGAACGCGAGTACGTCGTGGACGACGACGCCGAGTCACTGGACGACGGCTGGATCACCGAGGGGAACCCGCGATGACGTCCTGGGACGAGATCGGATTCGGTCCCTGGCCCGCCGACCGGATCATCCCGCAGGCGCGGCCCGACGCCGCGACCCGCGCGCGGGCCGGGCTGCCCGCGACGGTCGGCCCGGTCCCCGGCGCCCGGCAGCCGATGGTGTTCGACCCGGCGCTCAAGCAGCACGCCCGCGCCGTCCGCGCGGGCGAGCCCCGCTTCACCGACCCGGCCGTGCAGGCGCGCTGGCTCGCGGCCCGGCGCCGCGCCCGGGATCACGTCCTGGCCGCGATCGCCGCGTCACCGTGGCGCGAGCACCTGGTGCTGCGTGGCAGCGTGCTGCTGCGCGCCTGGTACGGCGACGACGCCCGCGAGCCCGGCGATCTGGACTTCGTCGTCGTGCCGGGCGACTGGGAACTGGACGACCCGCGCACCGCCGCGCTGTTCAAGGACGTCGCGGCGGGCGCCGAGGCGCTGTCGGGCGGCGACGACGTCCGCGTCGACGCCACCGAGGTGCTGAGCGACGAGATCTGGACCTACGACCGCGTTCCGGGCCGCCGCCTGGTGCTCGGCTGGCACGCGGGCGGGCTGGAGGGCTCCGTCCAGCTCGACTTCGTGTTCGGTGAGCTGCTGCCGGTGCCGCCCGAGCCGACGGTGCTCCCGGGCGGTGTCGAACTGCTCGGCGCCACCCGCGAGCTGTCGCTGGCGTGGAAGGTGATGTGGGTGCTCAACGATATGTACCCGCAGGGCAAGGACGCCTACGACGCGCTGCTGCTCGCCCGCGACACGACGCTGACGTACCGGCTGCTCGCCCGGGTGTACGTCGCGGCCGACGCCTCCGACCTGCACCGGCTGCCCCGCGCGTCCGACCTCGGCCCGGACGTGGACTGGGACGAGTTCGCCAAGGAGTACCCGGGCCTGCCCGGCGGCGTCGCGGACGCGGCGCGGCTCCGCGCGTTCCTGACGCCGCTGCTCACCGGCGCCACCGGGCTGCCCGAGGACCCGCACGACCGGGCCGTGGAGCTGCTGCGCCCGCGCATCGCCCACTACGCCGGGGTCCTGGCGCGCGAGGGCATGGACGGCGTGGTCCGCCGGATGGCGGGCCCCGACCGCGTCTGGTTCCCCGAGGCCACGGTCATCGTGCTGGCCCTGCGGGGCCGCGACCGTGCCGACGCGCCCGCCGTGCTGGACGAGGTCATGCGCGGCTACGCCGCCGCCGACGAGCGGTGGGCCCGCTACCTGCGCCGGTCGCCCCGCGCCCGCGACCTCGCCCTCGACCGCCTGCGCTGACGCGCCGTCCGCCCCGCGAGGGGGCGGACGGCGGGTCGTCACAGTGCGGCGACGGCGTCGGTGATGCGGGTTTCGCCGTTGATCAGGTCGAGGGTGCGGTGCTCGGCGCCGGAGGCGGAGAGCAGGGCCGCGACGGTGGCGGCGACGTCGTCGCGGGTGACCTCGCCGTAGCCGACGTCCGGTTCACCGAGCGTGATCTTGCCGGTGCCGCGCTCGTCGGTGAGGCGGCCGGGGCGGACGATGATCCAGTCGAGGTCGCGGGCCTTCAGGTCCTCCTCGGCGGCGTGCTTGGCGCGGACGTAGGCGGCCCACTGCTCACCGGCGTCCGGCGCGGGCGGCTGGTCCACGCCCATCGCCGAGATCTGCACGAACGTCCGGACGCCCGCGCGGCCCGCCGCGTCGGCCAGCAGCACCGACGCGCCCCGGTCGACGGTGTCCTTGCGCTCGACGCCGCTCCTGGGCCCGGCGCCCGCCGCGAAGACGGCGGCGTCCGCGCCGCCGAGCCGTTCGGCGACCTCCTCGGGGCTCGCGTTCTCCAGGTCCAGGACGACGGGCTGGGCGCCCGTCGCCCGGATGGCGTCGGCCTGCTCCGGTTTGCGGATCAGGCTCCGCACGGTGTCGCCCCGTCCGCTCAGCAGCCGGGCCAGCCGCAGCGCGATCTGGCCGTGTCCTCCCGCGATCACAATGTTCATGGTCCCGATCGTAGATAACGGTCCGTGACCTCAGCAGGACCGGCCCTGGTTGATGCACGTCACGACCTGCCGCATCAGCGCGTCCGGCATGAGGTTGGCGAAGTCGGCGTGGTCGGTGACCGGGGCGTGGCCCTGCTCGGGGAAGCTGTCCACGGCGAACGCCGCCGGGCGGGCGGGCAGCCGGTAGCCGAGCGTCATGACCAGGCGCGGGACGGCCCGCGTCCCGCCCGGGCAGGCGCCGTCGCGGGCCGGGAACACCACGTGCGAGCGGTGGTCGGCGCTGTCGGTGTTGCGGCCGTCCCAGCAGGACGGGAACTCCAGCACGCGCCGGACCTGTGCGCCGCGCGGGCACAGCGGGTACCGGTCGGTGAAGGCGCGGTCCCCGGCGCCGGAGCACGTCCACCGGGCGCGGGCGTTGGCGGCGCCGTTCGTGCCGGACTTGGCGTCGCCGGTGATCAGCCGCAGGAAACGCGGCATCGCGGTGACGCGGGAGCGCGGGTTGCCGGTGAACCGCATCCGGGCCAGCGTCGGCGTGACGATCCGGCCGACGTTGCCGTCCGCCTCGCTCTGCCGCGCCGCGTCCGAGTCGTCCCGCTGGTCGCGGACGCGCATGACGGGCCAGAAGTAGGTCGACTTGTCGCCCCTGGCGCAGGTCGTCCCGGCGGCGTCCAGGCTCTCGTCGGTGGAGAACCCGTCGGTGGACAGGTTGCCGACGTAGTCGTGGATGTGGTGGGCGCCGTTGGCGACGCCGGGCGCGACGATGAAGTTGTCCGGATTGTGGTGGCCGTTCTCGTTGCGTCCGCACCGCGAGGTGAACGACCCCCGCGACCCGCCCCGCCGCACGCGCGGCTCAGGACGGCGCGGCGCCTGCCGGATCGGCGCGAAGTCGGTGGGCGGCGGTCCCTCCATCACCTGGTTCGGCGGCGGTTCCTCGGCGGGCGCCGTGGTCGGCGCGGCCCGGCCGCCCCGCCGGTCGCGCGGGTCGGCCGTGGCGGGCGCGGCCAGCGCCGTCGTGAGCAGCAGCGCCGACAGCGCGGCCGTCACGGCTCGGGTCCTGGTCATCGGGATCTCCTCGGGGGTCAGTGCAGCGCGGACGGGGTGACGAGGCCGGTGCTCTCCAGCAGCCTCATGTGGTTGTTGACGAACCGCATCGACCGGTCCGCGAACGCGCGGACCTCGGTGTTCTCCGTCTGCGCGCGGGTCCGGGCGATGACGGCGTAGACCTTGCCGTGGGCGGCGCGCAGCCGCAGCACGAAGACGCGGTCGTAGTCGGCGCCGAACGTGCGCGACATCTCCGCCAGCCACGCCTTCTGGTCGGCGTTCGGCTCGCTCGGCAGGATGACGCCGAGCCGGTCGGCGGTGCGGCGGGCGTCCTCGTCCAGCTCCATGTGCTGCCGCATGATCGCGTCTCCGACCTCCTTGACGCGGGTGCTGGACGCCCGCTGCTGCGCCTGCTGCCCGGCCGGGATCTCCCACAGCCCGGCCCGGCGGACCGCCGTCAGGAGCTGCCGGTCGGCGTCGGTGAGCGGCCCCCAGCGGGTGACGGCCCGGCCGTCGCGGGTCTCGCCGTCGGCGGGGACGCCGGGCGGGCTCAGCACGACCAGCACCGTCACGGCGACCGACAGCGCGGCCGTCACGGCCAGCATCAGCCGGGGCGGAATCCCCGGCAGCGTTCGCCTGCGCATCGCGGCGTCTCCTTCCTCTCGACGGGGGATACGCGCCGGGCGGGACGCGCGGTTCACCGGGGACCGGTGGTGACGCGCAGCGCCAGCGCCGGGCACATCGCCACCGCGCGGCGCGCGTCCCGCTCCATCCAGCGCGGGATGTCGGTGCCGAGCACGACGGGGAAGCCGTAGCGGTCGAGCTGGATCAGCTCGGGCAGCAGGTAGGCGCACAGCCCGTGGCCGTCGCAGCGGCTCCAGTCGATCGCGACGCGGCCCTCCGAGCCGTCCGGGACGGGCAGCGGCAGCACGCCGAACGTCGGCCGCCCGCAGCCTCCGGCGCGGTGCAGTTCGACGTCGTCGGCGAACACCTCGGCGGCCGACAGCACGAACCGGGCGGTGCCGTCCGGATGCGAGCAGGCGCCCCGGCCGCGCCCGATCCCGGCGGCGCGGCGCAGCTCGTCCACGCCCGCCGTGCCCTCGCAGAGGCCGTTCATGACGCGGACGACGTCGGGCAGCCCGAGCCGGCACGGCCCGCACTGCCCCGCCGACTGCGCGGCCAGGTAGGCGGCGACGCGGGCGGCCTCGCCGAGCGGGCACGTCCCGGCGGGCAGCGGCAGGACGATGCCCGCGCCGACGGACGCGCCCACCGCCCGCATCCCCGCGCGGGACAGCACCGCCCGGGCCGCTCCCCCGGCGTCCAGCCACTCGCCGTGGTAGCCGCCGACGAGCACCGGGTCGCCGGGCGGCACCTCGCACGCGTCCAGGACGGTCCGCAGCGGCGTGCCGTAGGGGACCTCGACGACGCGGGCGCCGCCGACGGTGAGCAGCGTCGTGCCCGGTTCGTCGGCGGTCCCGGCGGACGCGTACAGGTCGGGGCCGAGCGAGGCCAGGACGGCGAGCTGCGCGAACGTCTCGGTGTTGGACAGCAGCGTCGGCGCGCCGTCCACCCCGGCCTCGGCGGCCCGCACCTTGACGCCCGGCGGCACCGGCACCTCACCGTTGACCGCCCGGACGACCGCGCCGCTCTCGCCGGAGATGAACCGCTCCGTGAGCCGGACGACGCGCGCGGGCATCCGCCGCTCCCCGATCGCCGCCCGGACCGACCGGGCGGCCGCGTCGTCCTCGACGGCGACGACGATCCGGCGGGTGCCGAGCGCCGACGCCGCGATCTGCGCGCCGTCCAGCACCAGGTGCGGCGCCCGGCACAGCAGCACCTTGTCCTTGGCGCTCCCCGGCTCGCCCTCGGCGCCGTTGACGACGACGACGGCGTCCGCGCCGGGCCGCCGCGACCCGCGCGTCTCCCCGGGCAGCAGCGCGTCCGCGTCGGCCGCCGGGTGCGCCACGCGCGCGGCGACGGCGGCGAGCTTGCGCGCGAACGGAAAGCCCGCGCCGCCCCGGCCGCGCAGCCCGGCCCGCTCGGCCATGGCGACGACCTCGTCCAGGTCGGGCGTGGGCAGCCTGCCGTGCACGGCCAGGTGCCGTTCCAGGTCCAGCCGTTCCCACCGGTCGAACCCCAGCGTCAGCCGGGGACCGCCCAGATGCCCGACCGCGACCGCGCTCACCACGGCACCCCGCCCGCCTCGCGGGCGTCGTCGGCGCGCGGCGCCGGGCGGCGGGGCGTCCGCGGGGCGGGAAGCCGTTCACCGGCGCGGCGGACGTCGCGGGGGCGGACGACGACGATCATGCGGGTGAGCAGCGCCAGCGCGACGGCGGCGACGCACAGCACGTAGCTCAGCACGACCCAGGGCGCGGCGGCTCGTCCGGCGGTGAGCCCGTGCGAGATGCCCAGCGGCCAGGCGACGTAGGCGGCGGCGTGCAGGGTCCGCCAGAGCCACGGGCGCTCCCGGCGGGCGAAGCGGGACCGCAGGACGCCCGTCACCGCGACGAGCACCATCAGCTCGAACGCCAGCGTGCCGAGCCCGACGGGGCCGGGGCCGGGCACCACGGCCTGTGCGGGGAGCGCCAGCCCGCCGAGGATCTTGACGAGCAGGTGGGCGACGACGAACGTCAGCGCCAGCGTGGACGCCGCGCGGTGCGCCGCCTGCGCCAGCACGCGGTGCCGGATGGCCAGGATGAGCCGTTCGGTCGCGAGCAGGCCCGTCACGACCGCCGCCGTCAGCGCCAGCAGCGCGAACACGCCCGCGTAGTACAGCAGGAAGCGCTGGACGCCGCCGGTCAGCTGGGCGCCGAGCGGCGTCGCGGCGCCCGCGAGCACCACCGCGCAGCCCGCGAGCACCGCGCGCAACGCCCAGGAGGGCGGGGCGGGGAGGTCATCGTCCTTCATCGGGCTCCTTGGTGGGAGGGTCGTCGGTGGCGGGGGCGTCCTCCACGGGCACCGGGCCGAAGTTGGCCAGCCGCCCGCCCGGCAGCACCTCCAGGCCGCCGCGCTCGGCGAACCCGACGAGCGGGTCGGCGCGCTGCCGGAACCGCCAGCCGCCCAGGCAGGCGTTCTCCAGCGGGACGTCCTCGGCGCCGCGCCGCAGCGCGAACCGCACCTGCGGACGGGCGGCGGGCGCGCCGCCGCAGGCGCGGGCCGTGCCGGTGCGGCCGAGCACGGCGCCGCGCGCGACGACCGTGCCCGGCCGCGCGCGGGTGGGCGCGCGCAGGCCGTCGTAGATGGTGGCCAGGCCGGTTCCGTGGACGAGGACGAGCAGGCCGCCGGTCCCGCCCCGGGCGCAGAACCGGTACAGGCGGCCTCCGGCGGGGGCGCGGACGGCGCCGTCGCCGCCCGCGAAGGCGAGGGCGGCCAGCGGACGGCCCGCCGCGCGGTTCCCGGCGGGGGTCATCGTCCAGACGGCGCCGGTCCGCCAGGGCAGTTCCAGGCCGTCCCCGGCGCGGGTGCCGTCGATCGACGCGACCGCGCGGGCGCCGGTCAGCGCGCTGTGCCGCGTCAGCGTCCGCGCCTCGGCCGGGGGCAGGACGGCGGCGGGCAGCCGCGCGGCCAGCGGCGCGAACGCCGTGCCGCCCGACAGCGCCACCTGCCAGTCGCGGCCGGTCCAGCGGGCCGCGAAGAACGCGATCTGCGGGGTGCCGGGCCGGGCGCGCGGCACCGGGATCGCGGCGGTGCCGAACGCCCAGCGCCCGTCCGCGCTGACGCGCGCCACCTCGGCCAGCGGCGCGGGCGGCGCGACGCCGAACTCCTCGCGGGCGCCCGGGCCACGCCGCTCCGCCGTCACCGCCCGCACCCGGGCCAGCAGAGCGGCGCGGGAGGGCGGCGGCGGGGCCGCACGCGTCGGCGCGGGCGCCACCGAACGCGCGGGCGCCGGGACGGCCGGACGCGCACGCGGCTCGGCACGCTCACGCGGCACCCCGCGCTCGGCGCCCGCCCGGTCCACATCCGGAACCACTCCGCCGCCGCTCAGCACCGCCTGCTCAACGACGGCCAGCAACGCGAACCCGACAACGAGCGACAGCAGCACCGCCCCGACACCCACCCGCTCGCCCACCCGCACCCCCACCGGACCACGCCGCGTCCGCCGGGCGGGACGACGCCCCGTCACAACCGCCCGCCTCGACCCCCGACGACGCCCCGCCAGCGGCGCCACACCGCCGACCCGCCCCGTGCCCGCCACCACGACCGCCCGCTTGGACGCCCGACGGCGCCCCGCCACGCCACCGACCCACCCCGTGCTGGCCGCCACGACCGCCCGCCTCGACGCACGGCGGCGCCCCATCAGCGGCACCGCGCCGCCGACCCGGCCCGTGCTGGCCGCCACGACCGTCCGCTTCAACGCACGGCGGCGCCCCATCAGCAGCGCCACGCCAGCGACCCACCCCGTACTGGCCGTCACAACCGCACGCCTCGACGCACGGCGGCGCCCCATCAGCGGCACCGCGCCGCCGACCCCGCCCGTGCTGGCCGTCACGTCCGGGCGCTTCGGAGCCCGGCGGCGTCCACGGGACGGGCGGCGTGCCGCCGGGCGCGCACCGGGTCGCCGCCAGAACTCCTCGAAGTCCCCTGCGGGCGCCACCGGCGGAGGGGCCTGCGGAGGCGGTGGGGGACGCCGGGGCCGGGCGGCCGGGGGCAGGCCCACCCGGCCGCCGAAGCTCTGCCGCGTCACGCGTACCGGCTCGTGTTCACGCCGATCCACCGCACCCACCTTCCGCGCCTGCCCGGTCCTGCCGTGTCCGGCAGGGGTACGGGCGGACGCGGCGGAGGGTTCACGCGCGGGGCGGGAAACCGTGCGGGATATACCGGCACGTTCCAGGCTTAGGCCGGAATGAGGTGAACCTTAAACGCGCCTTAAGAACCTCGTTCTAGAGCGGGCGTCGGCCTAACGTCGGAACCGACCGGCCGCGCGCCGGTGCGTGCGACCCCTCTCGGCGCTCCCGTCCGATGCCGACCGGGGACCGCCCAGCCCGCACCGGACCAGTCCCCGCCCTGGCGCGGCCGGCACGCGGAAGCCGCGCCCGGCGTCCCTCACCGGACGCCGGGCGCGGCTTCGCGTTTCCGCGACCGCCACCGCGACGACGGGCGCGGGGCGGCGCGTCCGCCGGTGCTCAGCCCGCCCAGGGCAGGCGCAGCGCCTCCAGCTCCGGGTCGGCGAGCAGGTCCTGGATGAGCGCGGACGGCCCCACGACCTTGGTCCCCCACAGGTCCCAGTCGCAGTACACGACCCACGACCGGTCCCGGGCCCACAGGTTCGACGGGCAGCTCTCCATCTCCGGGTGGTCGTACAGCTCGGGCGCGTCCAGCAGCCTGCCGGTCAGCACGGTCTCGCGGTCCCACTCGGCGGTGACGAGCGGGCAGTAGTACGCCAGGCACTCGGTGTCGGCGCCGTCCGGGCTGTGCCGGGCGAGGATCGTCATCAGCCGGTGCCAGCCCTCGCGGTCCAGGCAGCCCTCGGCGGGCGGCTCCACCGCCGCCGACCAGCTCCCGGTCGGATGCGCCTGACGCAGGCAGCGGTGCCCGGGGTACTCGCCGTCCGGCACGACCGGGCCGCCGAACCCGCGCGCCAGCTCCGCCCACCGCAGCCGCCGCCACCCCGCGCCGGGGTGGCCGCTGCGGCCGAGCTGGCTGCCGGTGACGACGGCGTCCTCCAGCAGCTCCCCGACGGCGCTCTCCAGCCCGTCGGGCTCGGGCTCGGACAGGCCCGCCGCCCGCACCGAGCGGTGCACGTCGTCGTGGGTCGTGGTGACGAGCCCGTCGCGCCATACGTACATCGCGTGCAGCACCCAGGCCGCGTCGGGCCGGCCGGGCGGCTCGAAGCCCGAGTAGCAGTGGTCCGGGTCCAACTCCGCCAGCCACCCGACCGCATCCCCCGCGACCGGGGTCCACGCGTCTTCGACGTCCGCCATGGCACGCATCCTGCCACCGTTGCCCGGGCCGCGATACGCACCACCACGGACGATCGTCCGGGCGTCACGCAAAGATCACGACGAAGGGCGCACGGGGCGCCAAATCACCCGTCGAGCAGGGCGCCGAGGCGCGCCGCCTGGATCTCCCAGCGCCACTCGCGCTCCACCCAGGCGCGTCCCCGCTCCCCCATCTCCTTCGCGCGGACGGGATCGGTCAGCAGGTCCGCGAGCGCCGTCGCGACGCCGCGCACCGACCGGCCCGGGACGACGACGCCCGTCTCCCCGTCCAGGACGGCGTCCGGCGCGCCGCCCGAGTCGCCCGCCACGACGGGCAGCCCCGTCGCCGACGCCTCCAGGTAGACGATCCCGAGGCCCTCCACGTCCAGGCCCCGGCGGCGGGTGCGGCACGGCATCGCGAACACGTCGCCCGCGTCGTAGTGGGCGGGCAGTTCCTCCCACGGGACGCTGCCGGTGAACACCACCGAGTCCGTGACGCCCCGTTCGACGGCCAGGCGCTCCAGGTCGGCCCGGTACGGGCCGCCGCCGACCAGCAGCAGCGCCGCGTCCGGCACCCGCGCCCGCACCGACGGCCACGCGTGGATCAGCGCGTCCTGCCCCTTGCGCGGGACGAGCCGCGACACGCACACCACCACCGGACGGCCGGTCAGGCCGTGCCGGTCCCGGATCGCCGCGCCGCCCGCGCCCGCGCGGAACACCGTCTCGTCCACGCCCGGCGCGAGCCGCGCCATCCGGGCCGCCGCCGCGGGCGTCAGCGCCCGCGCCATCCGCGACCGCGTGTACTCGCCCAGGTAGGTGAGCACGTCCGTGCCGTCGCCGATGCGGCGCAGCAGCCGCCGCGCCCCCGGCAGCGCCGCCCAGCCCGCCTCGTGCCCGTGCGTCAGCCCCACCAGCCGGGCGGCCCCCCGCCGCCGCAGCGCGGGGCCGAGCAGCCCCAGCGGCGCCGCCGCCCCGAACAGCACCGAGTCGCACCGCTCCGCGCGCAGGATCTCCCCCGCCCGCCGCAGCACCCCCGGCTCCGGCAGCATCAGCGACGTCGGATGCCGCACCACCGGGAACGGCTGTTCGGCGTCGAACGCCGCCGCCCCCTTCCACTCCGGCGCGTACACCACCACCGACCCCTCCGGCCGCCGCGCCGCGAGGTTGTGGACGAACGCCTGGATGCCGCCCGGCCGGGGCGGGAAGTCGTTGGTGACGACCAGGGTCCTCGTGCTCATCTCTCTCCGGCCTCACGACGGCGCCGACGCGACGGGGCCCGCCACCTCACTCGGTGACGGGCCCCGTCGCACTGTGCGCAGATCGCTGGATCAGTGCCCGATCTGCTGCGGGTTCTTGCGCTCGCTCACGTCGCCGTGGCCGTTGCCGTCGCCGTGACCGTTGCCATGGCCGTCGCCGTGCCCGTGGCCCTCCTCGACGGGGATGTCGTCGAAGGTCCAGGCGCGCTGGAGCCGCGAGCGCAGGTGCCCGATCGGGCCCTTGCTGCTCGGCGCCGGGATGCCGTTGGCGTCGACCGCCGGGGCCTCGCCCCGCGCCGTCTCCTTGGACAGCAGGACGACCTTCTCCTCCGGCGTGGCCGGCTCGTGCTTCTCGCTGAAGCCGCCCTCGGGCGACATCAGGATGATGCCGCTCTCCACGCCGTGCGCCACCGTATCCGCGTCCCTGCGCTGCAACGACAGGCAGACCCGCTTGGTGATGATGTAGGCGAGGAGGGGGCCGAGGAAGACCGCGAACCGGAAGAACCAGGTCGTCGCGAACAGCGACACGTGGAACCGCTCGGCGATCACGTCGTTCGCGCCCGCCAGCCACAGGATGCCGTAGAACGCCACCATCGCCATGCCGGCGCCGGTGCGGACCGGGGCGTTGCGCGGACGGTCGTTGACGTGGTGCAGCCGCTTGTCACCGGTGATCCACTGCTCCAGGAACGGCCACGCGGCCGCGCCGCCGAACACCAGGCCGAGCGGCAGCAGCGCCGGGATCAGCACGCTCAGGGTCACGGTGTGGCCCCACGCCGAGATCTCCCACGGCGGCATGATGCGCAGCGAGCCTTCGAGGATGCCCATGTAGAAGTCGGGCTGCGATCCCGACGAGATCGCGCCCGGGTCGTACGGGCCGAACAGCCACACCGGGTTGATCTGCGCGAACGCGCCGAGCAGCGCCAGCACGCCGAACGTGAACAGGAAGTAGGCGCCCGTCTTGGCCATGAAGACCGGGTAGAAGGGGTAGCCGTACACCTGCGTCTCGGTCTGGTGCTTGACCGGCATCGCCGTGTGCTTCTGATGCCACATGATCATCATGTGCGCGGTCACCAGGCCGAGGATCAGCCCGGGGATCAGCAGGATGTGCAGCATGTACATCCGGGACACGATGTCCGTGCCGGGGAACTCCCCGCCGAACAGGAACATGTAGATGTACGTGCCGACGACCGGGATCGACTCGGCCACGCCCTGCGTGATGCGCAGGCCCGTGCCCGACAGCAGGTCGTCCGGCAGCGAGTAGCCGAACAGGCCCTCGACCATCGCCAGCGTGAACATGCCGATGCCGATGAGCCAGTTGATCTCACGCGGCTTGCGGTACGCGCCGGTGAAGAACACCCGCAGCATGTGCGCCATGATCGACGCCACGAACAGCAGCGCCGCCCAGTGGTGGATCTGCCGCATGAGCAGGCCGCCGCGCACGTCGAACGAGATGTCGAGCGTGGAGGCGTACGCCTCCGACATCTGCACGCCCTTGAGCGGCTGGTACGAGCCGTCGTACACGACCTCGATCATGCTGGGCTTGAACCAGAGCGTCAGGTACGTCCCGGTCAGCAGCAGGATGATGAACGAGTACAGGGCGATCTCGCCCAGCATGAACGACCAGTGGTCCGGAAAGACCTTCTTCACGTTGCGCTTGAAGAAGCCGGTCGAGCCGAACCGGTCGTCGAGCCAGTTCAGCGAGCCGTCGACGGCCTTGGGGGTCTTGACGGCGGTCGCGCCCGCCGTGGTCTCGGTCATCCGCGCTCCCAGAAGCTCGGGCCGATCGGTTCGGGGAAGTCGGCGGTCGCGATGATGTAGCCGTCTTCCTCGGCGAGCGGCAACTGCGGCAGCGGACGCGCCGCCGGGCCGAACACGACCTTGGCCGCGTCGGTGGCGTCGAACGTCGACTGGTGGCACGGGCACAGGATGTGGTGCGTCGTCTGCTCGTACAGCGCCGCCGGGCAGCCGACGTGCGTGCAGATCTTCGAGTAGGCGACGATCCCGCCGATGTGCCAGTTCTCGCGCCCCGGAGCGGGCTTGAACTGGTCCGCCGGAACGTTGATCAGGATGGTGACGGACTTCGCCATCTGGGTGAGGACGTCCTCGTGCGGGACGTCCTTCTCCATGCCCTCCGGCAGCACCGTGATCATGCTGCCGGGGGCGGCGAAGTCGCTGACGCGCAGCGCGCGGTCGGTGCCGTCCACCACCAGGCGGACGCCCCGGCGCCCCTGCGCCTGCGCCTTGCGGACCGCCTCGCCCCAGTACGTCGAGCGCAGCTTCTTCTCCGGCAGCGGACCGAGGTCGCGCAGCAGGAACAGCGGCGCCAGGCCCAGCGGGGCGGCGGCCAGCAGCAGGGTGCGGCGCAGCAGCGGGCGCTTGAGCCCGCTGTCCTGCGCGCCCTCCAGCACGTCCGTCGCGAACGCGCTGCGGTCGTCCGGCGTCGCGGAGAACTCGTGCCGCTCCTGGATGATCGGCTTGCTGGTCATCAGCCGCCGGACCCAGATCGTCACGCCGACGCCCATCGCCAGGAAGGCGAGGGCCATCAGCCCGCCGAGCCACATGTTCGACTCGCGGGTGCGCTCCAGGCCGTGCATGCCGCCGTGGCGGCCGCTCCAGCCGACGAAGTAGACCATGAAGCCGAGGCTGGCGAAGAACGCCAGGACGAACAGGGCCGCGACGACGCGCTCGGCGCGCTTGGCCTCGCCCTCGTCCAGCTCGGCGCCGGCGCCCGCCGGGGCCGGGGCCTCGTCGTCCTCGACGATGAGGTTCCGCTGCGTGGCCGGGGACGGCGTGCCGATGATCCGGTCGCCGTGTTCGCGGGGCTCCGGCGAGCCCGTCGTCTCGTTCTCGTCGCTCATGACTTCTTCAGCTTCTTCGGCTTCTTCGCGGTGATCCACATCGCGGCCAGGACCAGCATGCCGAGACCGACGAGCCAGGCGACCAGGCCCTCGGACACCGGGCCGATCCGGCCGAGTCCGGCGGCGGAGGCGTTGGGCTCCTCACGCGTCTGGACGACGTAGGCGATGATCGCCTGCTTCTCCTCGGGCGTGAGCGTGCTGTCGTTGAAGACGGGCATCGCCTGCGGGCCGGTGAGCATGGCCTCGTAGATCTGGGTCGGGGTCACGTCGTCGCGGCTGAGCGGCGGCGCGTACTTGCCACCGGTGAGGGCGCCGCCCTGGCCGGTGAAGTTGTGGCACTGCGCGCAGTTGGTGCGGAACAGCTTGCCGCCGAGCGCGACCTTGCCCTTGCTGGGGTCGACGGCCGACGCGGGCGGGATGGGCGGGCCGCCCGGGTCGAGCGAGGTGATGTAGGTGATGAGGTCGTCCAGGTTCTGCTGGGCCTCGGCCTGGCGCTCGTGCGCCTCCTCGCGCTCCTCCGGCGTCTCGTAGTTCTTTTCGATCCGCGTGTCGAACGCGGCGATCGGAGGCTTACGGGGCATCTGGGCGCCCGGGTTCATCGCGGGCATGCGGCCCGTCGAGACCTGGAAGTCCACGGAGGCGGCGCCGACGCCGAGCAGGCTCGGTGCGATGGCGCGGCCGTCCTTGTCCTTGACGCCCTCACCGTTCATGCCATGGCAGCTCGCGCAGTTCTTGTTGAACAGCTCCTTGCCGTTCTCCAGGCTCGCCTGCGCGGCGGCCTGGTTCGCGTTCGCCGCCTCGGCGCGGTCGGTCTGCGGCGAGAAGCCGGCGTAGATGACGCCGATCGCCGCCAGGGCCGCCAGCACGACGGCGTAGCCCGCCCACGGGCGCCGTCGCCATGCGGTGAACCTTTTCACGGAAATCCCCGTTCGGGTCATGTCGTCGGTGGTCAGACGAGGTCGAGCAGGTAGATGACGAAGAAGAGGCCGATCCAGACCACGTCCACGAAGTGCCAGTAGTACGACACGACGATCGCACTGGTGGCCTGCTCATGTGTCCATCGCCGGGCGGCGTAGGTGCGTCCGAGGACGAAGAGGAAGGCGACGAGGCCGAGCGTCACGTGCAGGCCGTGGAAGCCGGTCGTCAGGTAGAAGACCGTGCCGTAGGCCGACGAGGAGATCGTCAGCCCCTCCTTGACGAGCTGCACGTACTCGTACGCCTGACCGCCGACGAAGTAGGCGCCCATCAGGAAGCTGAGGACGTACCACTCGCGCAGGCCCCAGCTACGGAAGCTCAGCAGCCCGCCGTCGCGGCCGACCTTGCCCGCCTCGGCCTTGAACACGCCCATCTGCGCCGTCACCGAGGACAGCACCAGCACGGTGGTGTTGATGGCCGCCAGGCGGAGGTCCAGATGAGCCCCCGGCCACGCGTCTTCGCCTTGCTGGCCGATCGTCACGGAGCGGATCGTGAAATAAATCGCGAACAGTGCCGCGAAGAACATCAGCTCGGACGACAGCCAAACGATCGTCCCCACGCTGACCAGGTTGGGACGGTTCGCCCGTGCGTGAGGTCTTGTCTCTATCGCGGATGCTGTTGCCACGGGCAGCATTATTACGTCACCGGTGGGGCGACCCGTGCAGGACCCCCCTCCAGCGCGTTCCGAGCGTGTCCCGCGCGTGCGCCCGGATCACGCCGGAGCCCTTTGGCACCAGGCGTTCCCGCCGTTCGGAGGGCCGCGCCGCCCGGCGCGGCGCGCCCCGACACGCCTTGGAGCACGATTCGGACACGGCCGCCGGGCGGCGCCGAGTCGATCTCCGCCATGTCACCGTAACCGCCGATTCGTCCGTGCGGCCGGTCCCTCGTGCGGAGGGCTCGCGCTCCGGTAGCCTTCCGGCCATGAGCAGCACCGCCGCGGAGACTCCGATGAAGGTCCTCGTCTACAGCGACGACGCGAACACGCGCGCGCAGATCCGGCTGGCGATCGGCCGCCGACCCGCCGCCGACCTGCCGCCGGTGGAGTACGTCGAGATCGCCACGCAGCCGGCGGTCGTCGCCCGGCTCGACGAGGGCGACATCGACGTGGCCGTCGTCGACGGCGAGGCGCAGCCCGCGGGCGGGCTCGGCGTGTGCCGCCAGGCCAAGGACGAGGTCTACGACTGCCCGCCGATGCTGGCGATCATCGCGCGGCGCGACGACGGCTGGCTCGCCACCTGGTCGCGCGCCGACGCCGTCACCGCGCTCCCCCTCGACCCGATGGCCGTGGCGCGGTCCGTCGCCGACCTGCTGCGGCACCGGGCCGCGAACAAGCTGCCGGTCCTGTGATGGAGGCCCGCACGAGCTGGCCCGCCCTGATCGGCGCCCTGCTCGACGGCGACGCGCTGTCGGCGGAGGAGACCTCCTGGGCGATGCGGCAGATCATGTCCGGCGAGGCGACGAACGCGCAGATCGCCGGGTTCGCCGTGGCGATGCGGGCCAAGGGCGAGACGGTCGCGGAGGTCGCGGGCCTGGCCGACGGCATGCTCGCGCACGCGACGCCGATCTCGGTGCCGGGCCGCATCGCGGACCTGGTCGGCACCGGCGGCGACCGCGCCCACACCGTGAACATCTCCACCATGGCGGCGGTCGTGGCGGCGGCGGCCGGGGTGCGGGTCGTCAAGCACGGCAACCGCGCGGCGTCGTCGTCGTGCGGCGCGGCCGACCTGCTGGAGGAGCTGGGCCTCCCCCTCGACCTGGCGCCGGAGGCGACGGCGCGGGTCGCCGACGAGGTCGGCATCACGTTCTGCTTCGCGGCGCTCTACCACCCGGCGTTCCGGTACGCGGGGCCCACGCGCCGCGAGCTGGGCACGCCGACGGTGTTCAACTTCCTCGGCCCGCTGACGAACCCGGCGCGGCCGTCCGCGCAGGCGGTCGGGGTGTTCCACCCGCGCATGGCGGGCATCGTGGCGGGCGTGTTCGCCGAGCGCGGCAACAGCGCGCTGGTGTTCCGGGGCTCGGACGGCCTGGACGAGCTGACCACGACGGGCCCGTCGGCGGTGTGGGTCGTGCGCGACGGCGCCGCCGTCGAGACCGTCTTCGACCCGGCCGCCCTGGACATCCCCCCGGCCCTGCCCGACGACCTGCGCGGCGCCGACGCTCCCTACAACGCCCGGGTGGCCCGCGAGGTCTTCGCGGGCGCGCGCGGTCCCGTCCGCGACATGGTGCTGCTGAACGCCGCGGCGCTCGTCGTCGCCTACGACGGCACCCCCGATCCGGGCGGGCTCACCGACGCGCTGGGCGCCGCGTTCACCCGCGCCGCCGAGGCCGTCGACTCGGGCGCCACGTCCGCGCTGCTGGATCGCTGGATCGCCACGGCGCGGGCGCTGCACGCCTAGATAGGCTGGCGCGGGTCCGCAGAACGGAGGGAGTGCAGTGGTCACTGCGATCGTGTTCGTCAAGGCCGAGGTCGCGCGCATCCACGAGGTCGCCGAGACGATCGCGGCGCTGGACGGTGTCAGCGAGGTCTACTCGATCACCGGCGAGTACGACCTGGTCGCCATGGTCCGCGTGCGCCGCCACGACGACCTCAACGACGTCATCCCGGGACGTCTCAACAAGGTCCCCGGCATCCGCGACACCGAGACGCACATCGCGTTCCGCACGTACTCCCGGCACGACCTGGAGGCGACGTTCTCCCTCGGCCTCCCCGCGTCCGACTGAGGCGCGCTCAGCCCCGGTAGAGGGCCACAGGACGGCGCGTGGGGCCCGCGCGGCGGGCGGCGAGGGCGAAGACGGCCCCGGCGATGAAACCCGCGATGTGGGCCACGTAGGCGACGTTGCTCTCCTTGTCGTCGAGCGAGACCCACTGGAGCCCGAACCACGTGCCGAGGACGACCCACACCGGCAGGCGCGCCACCAGGATCGGCGGCACGAGGCTCACGATGCGCCCGCGCGGGTTCAGCACGAGGTAGGCGCCGAGCACGCCCGCGATGGCGCCGGACGCGCCCACCAGCGGCGTCTGCGACTCGGGTGACACGTAGGCGTACCCGTACACGGCGACGATCCCGAACAGCAGGTAGGCGAGCAGGTAGCGCAGCCGGCCGAGCCGGTCCTCCAGCCCGGCGCCGACGACGAACAGCACGATGATGTTGCCGATCAGGTGCAGCGCGCCGCCGTGCAGGAACATCGACGTGAACGCCGAGATCCACGGCGTCTTCTGGTACGTGGCGGGGCCGCAGTCGCGGACCGTCTCGGCCGGGACCGGCTGCTGCCGCCCGGTCGTCAGCTCCTTGGGAATCGCGCCGTGCTCGCGGACGAACCGCTCGGCGCTGCACGCCCGCGCCTCGCTGCGGGGGTCGCCGTACCAGACGGCGAAGTTGGCCAGCGGCGTGAACAGGAACACGACGACGTTGGCGGCGACGATCAGGTACGTCACCCACGGCGCCCGCCGCGTGGGCTGGCTGTCGTACAGCGGCATCGCCATGTCGGGGGGCCTTCTGCTCGAATGCGGTGGTACCGGGGGGTACGTGCCGTCACCTTAGCGGGCGGCGGGGGCGGGGCGGCGCGGGCTCGTGCGGGGCGTAGGCGCGGTCGAGCCGTTCGCGCAGCGCCTCGGCGCCGTGCGTGGGGCACGTCCAGGTGCCGTCGAGTTCGACGAGCCGGGCGCCGGGGACGTCGATCCAGCGCAGGACGCACTCCATCTCCTCGGCGCCCGCCCCGCCGGACGCGGCCCCGGCGGGGATGCCGCCCGCGCCGTCGGCCAGCTCGGGCAGGACCGTCTCGGCGGTGGCGATGAGCGCGTCGACGTAGGGCCGGGGGTGCGCGCCGTGCGGGGCGGTGCCGGCGGCGGCCAGCCGTCCGTACCGGACGACGGCGATCTCCCAGCCGCCGCCGGGCGCGGGCCGGGCCGCGACCAGCTCGGCGCAGCCCGCCAGCGCGCCGAGCCGCTGCGCGCGGGCGGCGGAGCGGACGAACGCGGCGAGCCGGTCGCGCTGGGCGGCGGCCTCCTCGTAGCGCAGTTCGGCGGCGAGCCGGTCGATGCGGGCCTCGGCGGCGGCGACGACGGGCCGCACGTCGCCCGCCATGACCTTCGCGGCGGCGGCGGTGTGCGCGGTGTAGCTCTCGGCGGTCTCGTGGCCCTCGCACGGGGCTCCGCAGCGTCCCAGGTCGGCGAGGGCGCAGGTGCGGGCCGCGCCGCGCTCGATGAGCGGCAGCGTGAGCCGCTGCGTGCACTGCCGGAGCGGCACCGCCTCGTGCAGCGCCGCCATGGCCTCCTCCGCCTGGCGCCGCGACCCGATCGGGCCGAGGTAGGCGGTGTCGCCCGCGCGCAGCTCGCGGACGACCGACAGGCGCGGGAACGTCTCGTCGGTGAGCTTGAGCCAGACGGCCCGCTCGGGGAACTTCGACCTGCGGTTGTACCGGGGCTTGTGCGCGGCGATGAGCCGCAGCTCGCGCACCTCGGCCTCCAGCGCGGTCGCGCACGGGATCGTGCGGACGTTCTCCGCGATGCCCACCATCTCGCGGACGCGCGGGCGGGTCTCCGAGCCGGTGAAGTAGCTGCGGACGCGGGTGCGCAGGTCGCCGCTCTTGCCGACGTACAGCACCTCGCCGCGCTCGTCCTCGAACAGGTAGACGCCGGGGCCGCCGGGCACGGCGTCGGCCAGGTGCCGTTTGCGGCGCTGCTCGGGCGTGGGCGCCTTGGCGAAGCCGCGCAGCTCCTCCAGCGAGGTGACGCCGAACGACCCGGCGCGTTCCAGCAGGGCGTGCAGCACCTCGACGGTGGCGCGGGCGTCGGACAGCGCGCGGTGGTTGGGCTGCGTCGCGGCGCGGAAGTACCGGGCGAGCGTCTCCAGCTTGCAGTTGGGGACCTCGTCCCGGCCGAGCACGCGGCGGGCGAGATCGACGGTGTCGAGCACGGCGAACGGCGGCCAGGCGTGCCCGTGCTCGGCGCAGGCGGCCTTGAGGAACCCGACGTCGAACCGGGCGTTGTGCGCGACCAGGACCGTTCCGCGCGCGAACTCCAGGAACGCGGGCAGCACCCGCTCGATCCGGGGCGCGGCGTAGACCATCTGCGTCGTGATGCCGGTCAGCGCGGTGATGAACGGCGGGATCGGCCCGCCCGGGTCGACGAGCGTCCCGAGTTCGCCCAGCTCGACGCCGCCGCGCACCTTCACCGCGCCGATCTCGGTGATGGCCGAGTCGGCGGGCGATCCGCCGGTGGTCTCCAGGTCGACCACGACGAACGTGACCTCGGCCAGCGGCGTGCCGATCTCCTCCAAGGTCCCCTGGACGGCACCCGGACCCGCGAAACCGCCCCCGACACTCCCTGACACCATGCGGCAGACGCTAGAGCAGCCCTCCGACAGAACAAGCGGAAACGGCTCCCCTCCCCGCACCAACACGCGAACCCCGCCGGGTAAGCGCCGCACCAACACGCGAACCCCACCCGGTCACGGCCACACCAACACGCGAACCCCACCCGGTCACGGCCGCACCGACACACGAACCCGGCCGGTCAGGGCCCGCGCCGACACGCGACCCTGCCGGGCCAGGCGTATACACGCGAACCCCGCCGGTCAGGGCCCGCACCGCCACAGAGGGCATGATCCTCCGGACCGAAGGGAGGATGATCATGCCCTCTGTGGCGGTGCCAAAAGGGGCCCTGACCCCGCCGCGACGAAGTCGCGGCCATAAACAGCCTCGCGGCCATAAACTGAGATGATCGAAACGAGCGGACCGGCACCGGCGCACGGCGGTGCCCGAACAGGGAGTCAGTCATCGACGGCCCGGAACCGGCGGAACGGCTGGAGCTGCCGCTGCCCGAGGCGGTCCGGCAGCGGGTGGTGGAGCATGCCGCCGAAGTGCTCGGCGTGCTCCCGCCGGACGAGGTGCCCGGGGCGCTGCGGCCGTTCGCCCGGTTCGACCGGCGCAAGCGCGCCAAGCTCGCCGGGCCGAAGATCGCGGCGGTGCTGGAGCGCGACGGCGGGTTCCGCGAGCGGGTCGCCGAGGCGCTGCGCGGCGTCCAGCCGGAGCTGGTCGCCGCCGTCCAGGAGGGGCACGCCCCGCCGGCCGCCGATCCGGTGGAGGTCGCGGGGCTGGCGTACCTGCTGCGTCCTCCGGGCTGGACGCGGGCGGTGCACACGGCGCGGACGGAGCTGGAGCGCCGGGCCGCGCTGACGGTGGAGCAGGAGGCCGAGCGGGCGGTCGCGGCGCTGCGCGCGGAGCTGGCGGCGGAGAAGGCCGTGCGGACGGGCGAGGTCGCCCGGCTGCGGGCCGAGCTGCGCGCCGTCAAGGACGAGAACGCCGAGCTGCGCCGCAAGGTGCACGACGCCCGCACCCGGATGAAGGCGGCGCGCGCGGACGCCGAGCACGCCGGGCGGCAGGTGCCGGGCGCCGAGCTGGACGCGGCGCGCGAGGCGGCCGCGGCGCTGGAGAAGGAGCTGCGCCGCACGCGGGCGCGCGCCGAGCGCGCGGAGGCGGCGGCCGAGGCGACGCGCCGGGCGGCCCGGGAGGGCCGCAACGTGGACGACATGCGGCTGCGGATGCTGGTGGACACCCTGGTCGACGCGGCGCAGGGCGTGCGGCGGGAGCTGGCGCTGCCGTCCACGATCGGGCGTCCGGCGGACGCGGTCGCGGCGCAGGAGCCGGCGGTGGGCCGGGCCGTCCCCGACGGCGACCCGCACCTGCTGGACCGGCTGGTGGCGCTGCCGCAGGTGCACCTGGTGATCGACGGCTACAACGTCACCAAGTCGGGTTACGGCGAGCTGCCGCTGGCCGACCAGCGGTCGCGGCTGCTGTCGGGCCTGGGCGGGCTGGCCGCGCAGACGCGCGCGGAGGTGACGTGCGTGTTCGACGGTGCCGAGCTGGACGCGCCCGTCCCGGCGTTCGCGCCGCGCGGGGTGCGGGTGCGGTTCAGCGCGGCGGGCACGACGGCGGACGAGCTGATCGGGGAGCTGGTGCGGGCGGAGCCGCCGGGCCGTCCCGTCGTCGTGGTGTCGACCGACGGCGAGGTCGCGGCGGCGGCGCGGCGGGCGGGCGCGCGGCCGGTGCCGTCGGCGCTGCTGCTGCGCCGCCTCGGCCGTTCTTGATCACCTCACGTGACGAAACGCTCACCCTCGTAGGACATTGCTCGCCAAAACTCCGCTTTAGTGATGAATCGGTTGTGAGAGGTGTGGGGTCTCGCTAGGGTCAGCGGCTGATGACCTGGACGAGAGGGGCGTAACGGACCGTGGCCGACGATCTCACCGGGACCTCCGCGCAGCGGAGCATGCGGGGCGTTCTCCCGGGGCGCGGGACGTCCCGCCGCCTGACCGCCGCCGCCTGCCTCACGGTCGCCGTGTCGCTGCCGCTGCCGCTCGTGGCGGTGCCCGCGCACGCCGAGCCGAGGCCGACCGCCGCGCAGACGCGCAAGAAGCTCACGAAGCTGAACGAGCAGGTCGAGCAGCTCGTCGAGCAGTACAACCAGGCGACCGAGCGCCTGAAGGCGGCGAAGAAGAAGTACGAGGCGGCCAAGAAGGCCAACGCCGCCGAGAAGAAGACGTTCGAGCAGCAGCGCAAGAACCTCGCCGAGATGGCCGCCGCCGCCTACAAGCAGGGCGACGCGGGCGAGGTCGCCGGGCTCGTCAGCGCCGACGACCCGCAGGTCGTGCTCGACCAGCGGGCGATCATCGGCCACCTGTCGCGCAACCGCGACGCGCAGCTCAACCAGTACGTCGTCGCCGCCCAGCGCCTCAAGCGCGACGAGGCGCAGGCCAAGGCGGCCTACGACGACGTGCGCAAGAAGGCCGACGACCTGCGCGGCAAGAAGAAGACGGTCGACGCGTCGATCGCCAAGCAGAAGAAGCTCCTGGCCCGCCTCGGCGAGCGCCCCGCCACCCCCGGTTCCGGCGGCGGCACCGGCGGCAGCTACAGCGGCCCCGCCAGCGGCTCGGCCCGCGCGGCGCTGAACTTCGCCTACGCCCAGCTCGGCAAGCCCTACGTCTACGGCGCCGCGGGACCGAGCTCCTACGACTGCTCGGGCCTGACGATGCGCGCCTGGGGCGCGGCCGGGGTCAACATCACCCGGACGACGAACACGCAGTGGGCCGCGACCAAGAAGATCGACAAGTCCGCCCTCCAGCCCGGCGACCTGGTCTTCTTCCGCAGCCTGGGCCACGTCGGCATGTACGTGGGCGGCGGCAAGATGATCCACGCCCCCCGGACGGGCAAGAACGTCGAGATCGTCAGCATCACCTCGGGCTACTACCTGAGCACGTACTACGGCTCCACCCGTCCCTGACGGAACCTTTGCCCGCAAGGGCGTCACGACCCCCGGGAATTAGCCCGGGGGTCTTGTCGTTGACCCGGGTACGACACACGAGCCCGGTGTCTTTGCAGGTGGTTTGCCTCTTGGTGGCTCTCGGGTAGTGTGTGGGTACTCGCGGTACTTTCCAGGTACCCGTCGCGCGGTGTCCGCCCAGGACCCGCACCTGCCAATGTCGAACGCCGTACGCATCCGCGAAGCCTCGCGGCACGGGGTCTCATCACATCCCAGCGGCACGGCGAACGCCGAACCCACATCCGTGGGACCGGGGACCCAACCGCCGGGTCCGGACACCGTCCGGACGCCCGGCACGGGGTGAATCGGTGACCGGGACCGACGTCCGCGTCCGGAACCGCACCGTAGGGCCGACTTCCAGGCCCGAATCCGTCAGCTAACCCGGCAGGCGTCTGGAAGAAGGAGCGATTCTGTCCAGCAGAGCGGTATCCAGCCCACTCCCCCGCCCGGCGCACGGCGCCGGCGCCACGACCCCACGAGCGGCACACGCCGACACGCTGAAGGGCTCCGCGCCACAGGCGCCACCGACAGCACGGTGAGGGCCGTGCGGCCCGAGCCGCACCCCCTCCCCTCCGGAGCCGTCCGCCCCCTCTGACGCGGACCTCCCCGCCTCCCAGCGGCCCCCAGCGGCCCGGAGGCTCCGACAGACCCTGACCACGAGCGCGCAGCGCGCGCTCGCCGCCTAATCACGCACGTCCGCGCCGTTCAGGCGCCGTGCGGAGCCGGGGACCCACGCGTTCCACGGGGTGAATCGGCCTGTCCGCAGGCCGTAGGGCAGCTTCCACGCCCGAACCCGACAGCTAACCCGGTAGGCGGCATGGAAGCGAGGAGACTCAGCATGTCCGGTACCACCCGTAAGCACACCCCGCTCGCCGTCGCTCTCCGCGTCACCGGCACCCTCGCCGCGAGCGCCGTCTTCCTCGGCACCGCCGGCACCGCCGCGCACGCCGCCCTGCCGATCCCGGGCCAGGACGCCCCGGCCGGCGGCGCCCTGTCCGCCGCCG
Source organism: Actinomadura flavalba DSM 45200 (assembly GCF_000374305.1). Lineage (GTDB taxonomy): Bacteria > Actinomycetota > Actinomycetes > Streptosporangiales > Streptosporangiaceae > Spirillospora > Spirillospora flavalba. The sequence goes on from NZ_KB894094.1 coordinate 39,605, forward strand.
GTGCGGCCGTCGCCCCCAAGGGCCTGACCGTTCCCGAGCAGGTCCAGGCGCCCGAGGCCCCGGCCGACGAGCCCGAGTCGGCGCCCGCCGAGCCGCAGCGCGGCGACGCCGCCGACGGCAAGGTCGACGCCCCGCGCGAGGCGAAGAAGGGCACCGCGCAGGACGCCATCGCCAAGGCCCGCTCGCAGGTCGGCATCCGCGAGAACGGCTCGGGCAACACCAAGTTCTCGAGCTGGTACGCGGGCACCGACCGCGCCAAGGAGACCGTCGACCGTGACGGCGGCCACATCAACGCCTACAAGAAGGCCGCGTGGTGCTCCATGTTCGTCTCCTGGGTCGGCGAAGAGCTCGGCATGCAGAAGGACTTCGGCTCCGACGCCTGGACCGTCCAGCACGCCAAGTACTTCCAGAAGCAGGACCGCTGGGGCACCAAGCCCAAGCCCGGCGCGGTCGTGTTCTTCAACTGGAAGGGCTCCAAGTCCGTCAGCTCGATCGTCCACGTCGGCATGGTCGTCAAGGACAACGGCAACGGCACGGTGAAGACCATCGAGGGCAACACCGACAACGCCGTCAAGGAGCGCACCCGCAAGACGTCGCAGATCGTCGGCTACGGCTACCCCGAGTACGCCAAGTGACCGATGACCCGGGCCGTCCCACCGGCTCGTAGGATCGCCCGCATGAGCGATCCCGGACGCGGAGCCCCGCGGCCGGCGCCACCCGCCTCCCGGCGGACCGGCGCCCTGGCCGCGGGGCTCTGCGTCGTGCTGGCCCTGCTCGGCGCGGCGGCGTTCGCCGTGCTGCGGCCCGGGGCCGCGCCGTCCGGGGCGCCCGGGGAGGACGCCGTCGGCGCGCTGCTGGAGCGGCGGGCGGCGGCCGTCGCGCGCGGCGACCGGGCGGCGTTCCTCGACACGGTGACGCCCGCGCTGCGCGCGCCGGAGGGGCGGGTGTTCGACAACCTGCGGCGGATGCCGCTGGACGCCTGGCGCGAGCGGTTCGCCGGGTTCGGGGACGTCGCGCCGTCCGGCGAGGCGAGCGTGCGCGTGACCGTCCGGCACCGGCTGCGCGGCTTCGACCGGGCCGAGACCGGCCGGGAGCGGACGCTGCGGCTCACCTGGCACGACGGCGGCTGGCGCGTCTCCGGCAGCGGCGCCGGGGACGATCCGGAGATCTGGGACGGCGGCCCGCTGCGGGTCGTGACCGGCGCGGCGAGCCTGGTGATCGGCGACGCCCCCGAAGTGGCCGAGATCTCCCGGCGGCTGGACGCCGCCGAGCCCGTCGTGACGTCCGTCACCGGACGCGGGTGGGCGCGGACGTCGGTCGCGCTGGCACCCGCGCGCCCGGCCGTGGCCCGCGCGCTCGCGGGGTCGTCGTCCCCGGACCTGACCCGCATCGCCGCCCTGGCGACCGTCGCCCCCGGCGTCGACGGCGGCCGGGGCGCCGACCGCGTCGTGGTCTCCCCCGGCACCTTCACCCGCCTCACCGCCACCGGCCGCGACGTCGTCCTCACCCACGAGCTCACCCACGTCGCCCTGGACGCCGCCCGCGACACCCGCACCCCGATGTGGCTCATCGAGGGCCTGGCCGACCACGTGGGCTACAAACGCGCGAACCTCGGCGTCCGCGAGGCCGCCGCCGAACTCCGCGCGGACGTCCGCGCGGGCCGCGTCCCGTCGGCCCTGCCGGACGCGGCGGCCTTCTCCGCCTCGTCCGACCGCCTGACGCAGGCGTACCAGGAGTCCTGGCTCGCCTGCCGGATGATCGCCCGAGACCACGGCGAAAAGATCCTGCTCCACCTCTACCGCACGGCAGGCCGCACCTCCGAGTCAGCCGCCCTCCGCTCCACCCTCGGCCTCTCGCTCTCCCGCTTCACGGCCCAATGGCGCACCGAACTCCGGCGCGAACTGGGTTGACTGCCCTCTGATCACCATGCCGCTAGGGCGGGGGGCCAGAAGGCGCCACACTGGATCTTCGCAGGGACGGGAGGAAGCCAGCGGTGAGCGTGTCGGGTGAGGGGCGGGCGCGGTGGGTCGCCGTCGTGTGTGCCGTGGTGTTGTTCGTGGCCGTGGGAGTCGTGCTGGTGATCACGACGCCTTGGGATCCGCTGCCGGGAGTGGCCGGGGTGTCCGTTGATCCGGGGCGGGACTTCACCGCCGCGCAGATCGAGCGGGCGCGGGAGTTCGACGCGGCGCTCGCGCCCGCCGCGTACGGCGGGCTGGTCGTGGGGCTCGCGCTCGTGCTGGTGCTCGGATTGACGCCGCTCGGGGCGCGGTTCGTCGGATGGGTCACAGCGCGGGTGCCGCGGTGGCCGCTGCGGGTGGCGGTCGCCGCGCTCGCGCTGGCCGTCGTGCTGCGCGTCGCGGCGCTGCCGTTCCGGGTGTGGAGTTCGTCCGTGCTGCGCCGGTACGGGCTGACGACGCAGTCGTGGACGTCCTGGTTCGGTGACCAGGCCCGCTCGCTGGCCGTCACCTGGGTGCTGTGGACGATCGTGCTGCTGCTGCTCGTCCTGCTGCTGCGGCGGTTCCCGCGCTACTGGTGGACGGGCGCCGCGCTCGGCGGGTTCCTGCTCGTCGTCGCGGGGTCGTTCGCCTACCCGGTCGTCGTCGAGCCGGTGTTCAACGACTTCAAGCCGCTGCCCGCCGGGGCGCTGCGCTCCGACCTGCTCGCGATGGCCGACCGCGACGGCGTCCCCGTCCGGGAGGTCCTGGTCGCCGACGCGTCCCGCCGCACCACGACGCTCAACGCCTACGTCTCCGGGTTCGGCTCGACCCGGCGCATCGTCGTCTACGACACGCTGCTGGCCTCGCCGCCCGAGCGGGTGCGCTCGATCGTCGCGCACGAACTCGGCCACGCCGCGCGCGGCGACGTCCTGTACGGCACCCTGCTCGGCGCGCTCGGCGTCGCCGGGGCCATGTGCCTGCTGGGCGCGCTCCTGACGTCACCGCGCCTCCTGCGCCGCGCGGGCCTGGACCCCGGCGGCGAGGGCGCCGCGACGCCCCGCGCGGCGGCCCTCGTCCTCGCGCTCGTGACGGTCGGCACGCAGGTGTCCGCGCCGGTGCAGAACCTCGTCAGCCGCCGCATCGAGGCCCGCGCCGACGTGCACGCGCTCGACCTCACCCGCGACCCGGCCACGTTCGCCGCGATGCAGCGCGAGCTGGCCCGCCGCAACATCTCCGACCTCGACCCCGACCCGCTCGAACGCCTCCTGTGGAGCACCCACCCCTCGTCCCCCGAGCGCATCGCCCTCGCCCGCGCCTGGGCGCGGCACCACGGCGCGCCGGAGCCCCCGCCCGGCGCCCCCTGACGCCGGGAACGGCTCCGCCCCCGCCCGGGACACGGGCGGGGGCGGAGAGCGTGCGGCGTCAGGACGCGGGCGCGGCGATGTCCCCGGTCGGGCCGATGTGCTGCGAGCGCTTGAGCGCGCTGCCGCCGACCCAGTCCTTCCAGGAGAGCTGCCAGTAGCCCCAGCCGTTCTCCGGCTCCAGCTCGCGGCTCGTGCCGGTGATCTTGACCGGGTCGCCCCGGTGGGAGAACTTGTAGAACCACGACGCGTTGGACGGGCTCATGTTGAGGCAGCCGTGGCTCACGTTGCTGTTGCCCTGCGAGCCGACCGACCACGGCGCGCTGTGCACGTACTCGCCGCTGTCGGAGATGCGCACCGCCGAGTACACCGTCTGGCGGTAGTAGCCCGCGCAGCCCGGGCCGCAGCCCACCGTCGAGGAGTCCATGATGACGGGGCTGGCCTTCTCCATCGTGAGATGGTTCCCGTTCGTCGTCGTGTACTTGCGGACGTCGCCGCGGCCCATGCTCACCGGGATCGTGCGCACGGTCTTGCCGTTCTTCTTGACGACCATCGTGTGGTTGTCCTCGTCGGCCTTGGACACGTGCGCGTCGCCGACGCGGAACCGCACCGTCTGGTTCTTGCCGCCCCAGTGGTTCTTCGTCATCCGCACGCCGGCCAGGTGGGCGCGGAACTCGACGTCGGTGCGGGCGGGCCAGTGCTGCTTGGTGCGGAAGACGACCTGCTGGTCGCCGAACCAGTGCCAGGCGCCCTCCACCGGCTTCTCCGAGCGGACCTCCAGCGCCTGCTCGACGGCCGCGCGCGCGGTGACCGGGCGATCGAACTGGAGGATGATCGGGATGCCGACGCCGACGGTCTCCTTGTCGAAGGGCGCCTCCAGCGTGGTCGCGACCGTCCGGGCGACCTTCGCCGTCGTGAACCGGTTCGTCGCGGTACGGGTCTTGCCGTCCTTGCCGAGGCCCGTCGCCGTCACCGTGTACTCGGCGCCGGGCGTGAGCGACCAGCGCGACTTCCACTGCGACCGGTCGGCGCTGAGCGCCCCCTCGACCGCCTCGCCCTTCGTGGTGACCGTGACGTTCTCCACCGTGCCGTTCCTGGCCTGCACCGTGATCGGCCGGTCGGGCCGGTATGCGCCGCCCGCCCCCTCGGCCGGGGACATCGCCAGTTCCAGGGCGTTCTGCCCCATCGGCGCGTCCTGCCCCGAACATCCGGCCGCCGCCGCCGCGATGGCCGCCCCGATCGCCACCACGCGGACCAGCCGGCCGCGATTCCCTGCTGCTGAAACGCCGCCCCGCACCGTCAACTCCCCCGGTCATCACTGTGTGCAGTCAAGCGTGCCCAGTATGAAGCCGGACGACCCCGCCCCCACCACGAAACGCCGAAGCGATAGGCGTGTCTTTAATGTGCCGGATTTTGGCCGTTGTTTACGGGTGCTGCATTTGCCACGCACAGGGCTTCCCCGTCCGGACATGACCGGACACGCACCGGCGGGACACGCCGTCCCGTCCGCCGGTGAAACGCCGCGAGGCCCCGCCTCCGGAACGGAGACGGGGCCTCGCGGGCGTGCGACGTGATCAGTGGGCGAAGTGGCCCCGGTAGTACTCGAAGACCAGGCCGATCGTCGTCATCAGCGCGGCGGCCGCGCCGATGATGGCGAGCCACCAGCCGAAGACGACGCCGAGCGTGATCATCGTGGCGGACAGGGCGACGTACAGCGGCCACCAGCTATGCGGGCTGAAGAAGCCCAGCTCACCGGCCGCGTCGGAGATGTCGCCCTCGGGGTCGTCCTCGTAGAGGGGACCGCCGTTCGCCCGCTCCATGCGGCGGACCTGGACGTGGACGTAGAACCCGACCAGGGCGGCGAGGCCGACCGACATCGCGAGCGCGGTGGTGCCGGTCCACTCACCCGACCACAGCCAGTACACGACCGTGGTGACGAGGAAGAACAGCGCACACCCGTAGAACAGGAACGCCTGGACGCGCATCGGCTACTCTCCTTCCACCCTGGCCAGGTCGCCCTTGACACCCACGTGCGGGTGGTGCAGGTCGAACGCGGGCCGCTCGGAGCGGATCTTCGGGATCGAGTTGAAGTTGTGGCGCGGGGGCGGGCACGACGTCGCCCACTCCAGCGAGTTCCCGTAGCCCCACGGGTCGTCGACGAGGACCTTCTTGCCCTTCTTCGCCGTGATGTAGACGTTGTAGAAGAACGGGATCATCGAGATGCCGAGAATGAACGAGAAGATCGTCGAGACCTGGTTCAGCGCGGTGAACTCGTCGGCGTAGTCGGCGTACCGGCGCGGCATGCCCGCCGCGCCCAGCCAGTGCTGGACGAGGAACGTGCCGTGGAAGCCGATGAACAGCAGCCAGAAGTGCACCTTGCCGAGCCGGTCGTTCAGCATCTTGCCGGTGAACTTCGGCCACCAGAAGTAGAACCCGGCGAACATCGCGAACACCACGGTGCCGAACACGACGTAGTGGAAGTGCGCGACGACGAAGTAGGAGTCCGAGAGCTGGAAGTCCAGCGGCGGGGACGCCAGGATGACGCCGGTCAGGCCGCCGAACAGGAACGTGACCAGGAAGCCGATCGACCAGAGCATCGGTGACTCGAACGTCAACTGCCCTCGCCAGATCGTGCCGATCCAGTTGAAGAACTTCACACCTGTCGGCACCGCGATCAGGAACGTCATGAACGAGAAGAACGGCAGCAGCACCTGGCCGGTCACGTACATGTGGTGGGCCCACACGGTGATGGACAGGCCGGCGATCGCGATGGTCGCGAACACCAGGCTGACGTAGCCGAACAGCGGCTTGCGGCTGAACACCGGCAGGATCTCGGTCACGATGCCGAAGAAGGGCAACGCGATGATGTACACCTCGGGATGCCCGAAGAACCAGAACAGGTGCTGCCACAGCAGCGCGCCGCCGTGCGCGGCGTCGAAGACGTTGGCGCCGAGCTTGCGGTCGGCCTCCAGGGCGAGCAGCGCGGCGGCCAGCACCGGGAACGCCAGCAGCACCAGGATCGAGGTGAGCAGGATGTTCCAGGTGAAGATCGGCATGCGGAACATCGTCATGCCGGGCGCGCGCATGCACAGGATCGTGGTGATGAAGTTGACGCCGCCCATGATCGTGCCGAAGCCCGACATGGCCAGGCCCATCACCCACATGTCGCCGCCGACGCCGGGCGAGCGGACCGAGTCCGACAGCGGCGCGTAGGCGAACCAGCCGAACGACGCGGCGCCGTTCGGGGTGAGGAAGCCCGCGAGGACGATCAGGCTGCCGAACAGGAACAGCCAGTACGCGAGCATGTTCATGCGCGGGAACGCGACGTCCGGCGCGCCGATCTGCAACGGGACGATGACGTTGCCGAAGCCGATGAACAGCGGCGTCGCGAACATCAGCAGCATGATCGTGCCGTGCATCGTGAAGAGCTGGTTGAACTGCTCGTTGCTCACGACCTGGAGGCCGGGCTCGTACAGCTCGGCCCGCATCAGCAGCGCCATGACGCCGCCGATGAGGAACATGACGAACGAGGTGATCAGGTAGAGGTAACCGATCACCTTGTGGTCGGTGGACGACATCCAGGAGGCGACCAGGCGCCCCTTGCTCGTCCGCGACGCGGTCACCGCGCTCGGCGCGTCGGCCACGGCGGTCATTGGGCACCTCCCGCGTTCTGGGCGTTGGTGATGTAGGTGCGGTACTGCTCGGGCGTCACGACGCGGAGCTGGAACAGCATCCGGCTGTGGTCGACGCCGCACAGTTCCGCGCAGCGGCCCTCATAGGTGCCCGTCTTGTTGGCCGTGAACTCGAACTCGTTGTCCAGGCCGGGCATGAGGTCCTTCTTGTACAGCAGCGCCGGCACCCAGAAGGAATGGATGACGTCGTTGGCGACCAGCTTGATCCGGACCTTCTCGCCTGCGGGGACCGTCAGCACGGGCTTGCCGCCGGGGACCGGGTGGTTCGGGTCGACGGGGATGCCGGTGACGGTCGCGATGGTGCGCGCGTTCTTCGCCGGGCTGTCCTTGTAGTCGAACTGCCAGCTCCACTGGTACCCGGTCACCTCGACGGTGACGGCCGGGTCGTCGGAGAGGGTCTCGACGTAGTCCTGATCGCGCGCGGTGAAGAAGAAGAGCACCCCGATGATCACGAACGGCACGGCCGTGTACAGGATCTCGATCGGCAGGTTGTAGCGCACCTGCGGCGGCAGGTCCTCGGTGCGCTTGCGGTGGAACAGCACCGCCCAGATGATCAGTCCCCAGACCAGGACGCCGACGGCGAACGCGGCGATCCAGGAGCCCTGCCAGAGCGTCAGCATGCGCTCGGCCTGGTCACTGATCGGCTCGGGCATGCCCAGGCGGGACGCCTCACCGCTACACGCGGTGGCGGTCAGCGCGAGCAGGCCCAGCGCGCCGGCGCTTCGGACTGCGCGGCGACTGCGCACAGGCGTACGCCGCTCCCTAGAGCGGGTCGGACTCACGGAAATGCCTTCCCCACGGATTTGAGAGGCCCGGGGTGATCCGGGCGGTGAGATCAGTTGGTACACGTGCGATGGACACATTAGCGCGAGGGTCGCGCGGACCCCCGGTTGGGTGCCGGTTAGTGTTCTGGCGTGGCTGATCACGGCGCGATCGGCGCCTACCTGGACGCGGCGTCCACCGAACCCCCGCATCCGGCGGGCCGCGCGGCGCTCGTCGCGGCGCTGGACGCGGCGTGGGCCGACCCGGCGCGGCTCTACGGTCCCGCGCGGTCGGCGCGGCTGCTGCTGGACCGCGCGCGGGCGCAGGTGGCCGGGGTGCTCGGCGCCCGCCCGGACGAGGTGGCGTTCACGTCGTCGGGCACGCAGGCCGTGCACCTGGGCGTTCTCGGCGGCCTCGCCGCACGGCGCCGGGCCGGGCGGCACCTGGTGGTGAGCGCGGTCGAGCACTCCAGCGTGCTGCACGCGGCCGAGCGGCACGAGGCCGACGGCGGTGAGGTGAGCATCGTCGGCGTGAACCGGGAGGGCCGCGTCGATCCGGCGGAGTTCGCGGCGGCGCTGCGGCCGGACACGGCGCTGGCGTGCCTCCAGTCGGCCAACCACGAGGTCGGGACGGTGCAGCCGGTCGCGGAGGCGGCGGCGGCGTGCCGGGCGGCGGGCGTCCCGCTGCTGGTGGACGCGGCGCAGTCGGCCGGGCGTGTCGCCGTCCCGGACGGATGGTCGTTTCTGACGGCGAGCGCCCACAAATGGGGCGGGCCGCCGGGGGTCGGGGTGCTCGTCGTCCGGAAGGGGACGCGGTTCCGCTCGCCGCTTCCGGCGGACGAGCGCGAGGGACGCCGCGTTCCGGGGTTCGAGAACGTGCCGGCGGCGGCCGGGGCGGCGGCGGCGCTGGCGGCGGTCCACGCGGAGTCGGCCGCCGAGGCGCCGCGCCTGGCGGCGCTGGTGGACCTGGTCCGGACGACGGTCGCGCGGACGATCGAGGACGTGCAGGTGGTGGGCGATCCCGTTGACCGGCTGCCCCACCTGGTGACCTTTTCCTGCCTGTATGTGGCGGGTGAGGCGTTGTTGACCGAACTTGACCGGCTGGGATTTGCCGTTTCGTCGGGTAGTTCCTGCACGGCGGATACGCTGCGTCCGAGCCATGTTCTGGAAGCGATGGGAGTGATCACCCATGGGAACGTGCGGGTCTCGCTGCCGCGCGGCACGACGCGGGACTCCGTCGACCGTTTCCTCGGCGCCCTGCCCGGCGTCGTCGCGCGCCTGCGCGAGAACCTGCGCTGACCCGGCCGTGCAGCCCGCATGCACGGCCCCGACCGGGAGGCGGACGTCCGCATGATCTTCAAAGGCCGCGGCAAGCGCGCCGCCGGGCGGCACAGCGGCCGGCGTCCCGCCGAACGGGAGACCGGCCGCCCGGCGCCCGAGCCCGCCGCCCCGCTCGCCGCACCCGTCCCCGAGTCGGCCGCGGCCCCGGCGCTGGTGATCGACGCGCTGGGCCGCAAATGCCCGATCCCGATCATCATGCTGGCCGACCGCCTGCGCGAGGTGCCCGTCGGCGCGATCATCGCCGTCCTCGCCGACGACGTCGCCGCCCGCACCGACATCCCCGCCTGGTGCCGCATGAAGTCCCAGGACTTCGTCCGCGAGGAGACCCTGCCCCAGGGCGGCTGGGGCTTCCACATCCGCCGGACGTACTGAAGGGCCGGGCCACGCGGCCCGGCCCTTCACTACGTGTCCGTCAGTGCGGGAGGTGGGGGGCGATGTCGGCGGCGGCCTCGTCGCCGTAGGCCGCCTTGAGGCGGGTGAGGAAGCCGTCGCGGGTGAGGGTGTACTCCTGCGGTCCGGCGGTCTCCAGGACGTAGGCGGCGATCAGGTTGCCGACCTGGGCGGCGCGCTCCAGCGGGAGGTTCCAGCTCACGCCCGACAGCAGGCCCGCGCGGAAGGCGTCGCCGCCGCCCGTCGGGTCGACGACGTGGTCGATCACGACGCCGGGGACGTGGACGCCCTCGGCGCCCGCGCGGTCGATCTGGACGCCCTTGGCGCCGAGCGTCGTGACGCGGACGCCGACGCGGGACAGGATCTCCTCGTCGGACCAGCCCGTCTTCTCCTCGCAGAGCGCCTTCTCGTACTCGTTCGTGAACAGGTACGCGGCGCCCTCGACCAGCCGGCGGACCTCGGGTCCGTTCATGCGGGCGAGCTGCTGGGACGGGTCGGCGGCGAACGGGACGCCGCGCGACCGGCACTCGTCGCTGTGCCGCAGCATCGCCTCGGGGTCGTTCGGGCTGACCAGGACGAGGTCGAGGCCGCCGACGCGGTCGGCGATCGGGCCCAGCTCGATGTTGCGGGCCTCGCTCATCGCGCCCGCGTAGAACGTGGCGATCTGGTTCTGCTCGGTGTCGGTCGTGCACAGGAACCGGGCGGTGTGCCGCAGCTCGGACAGGTGCACGGACGCGGTGTCGACGCCGTGCCGGTCCAGCCAGGACCGGTAGTCGGCGAAGTCGGCTCCGGCGGAGCCGACCAGGATCGGGCGCAGCCCGAGCACGCCCATGCTGAAGCAGATGTTGGCGGCGACGCCGCCGCGCCGGATCTCCAGCTCGTCGGCGAGGAAGGACAGCGAGACCCGGTCGAGCCGGTCGGCCATGAGCTGGTCGGTGAAACGACCGGGGAAGGTCATCAGGTGGTCGGTGGCGATGGAGCCGGTGACGGCGATGCGCACTGCGTCGCTCTCCTCGTCGGGGAACTGGCGGACACCCCAGCGTACTGCGTCCCCTCCGGCCGCCCCTTCTCGCCGCGTGCCACCGGACGCGCGTGAGGGGCGGCCCGCCGAAGCGGACCGCCCCTCACGGGTGCTGCTAGTTGAACGAGTCGCCGCAGGCGCAGGAGCCCGAGGCGTTCGGGTTGTCGATCGTGAAGCCCTGCTTCTCGATCGAGTCGACGAAGTCGATCGTGGCGCCGGTGAGGTAGGGGGCGCTCATCCGGTCGACGCGGACGTCGAGGCCGTCGAAGTGCTGGACCTGGTCGCCGTCCATCTCGCGCTCGTCGAAGAAGAGCTGGTAGATCAGGCCCGAGCAGCCGCCGGGCTGCACGGCGACACGCAGCGCGAGGTCGTCGCGGCCCTCCTGCTCCAGCAGGCCCTTGGCCTTCTCCGCGGCGTTGTCGGTGAGGACGACACCCTGCTGGGTGGTCTCCTGCGTGGTCTCGCCTGAAACCGTCATGTGTTCAGCTCCCGGGTCTCGCGTGCCGCCTGGGGCGGCGATGTCTCGTGTAGGACGCGTCGGCACGCCTCTTCCTTCGACTCAACGTACCTTGCCGTCGAGCCATTCCGTGTCCCCGCCAGTGTTTCACGCGAGGTCCGCGACGGCCGGGCGCGGGGGTCTCGGTCGGGCGCATCGCCGGTCGTGTGCGATGATTAGTCGTCAATGCGACGATAAGTACCCGTCGCTGGAGGGAGACTCCCGTGACCACCCCCGTGCGCGATCTTCCGCTGCTGCTGCTGGGCGCCGATTCCGATCCGGCCAGCGAACGCGGCGTCGACTGCCCCGGCGACCTGCCGCCCGCCTCCGACCCCGGCCTCGTCGCGCGCGCCGAGGCCGCCAAGGCGGCGCTCGGCGACCGGGTGTTCGTCCTCGGCCACCACTACCAGCGCGACGAGGTCATCCGGTTCGCCGACGTGACCGGCGACTCGTTCAAGCTCGCGCAGCAGGCGGCGGCCCGTCCCGACGCGCCCTACATCGTGTTCTGCGGCGTGCACTTCATGGCCGAGTCGGCCGACATCCTCACGGCGGGGCACCAGCAGGTCGTCCTGCCGGACCTGGCGGCCGGCTGCTCGATGGCCGACATGGCCACGTTCGACCAGGTCGAGGAGTGCTGGGAGGCCCTGGAGGACCTCGGCATCGCCGACGACGTCGTCCCCGTCACCTACATGAACTCCTCGGCCGACATCAAGGCGTTCGTCGGCCGCCGGGGCGGCGTGGTGTGCACCTCGTCGAACGCCAAGCGCGCGCTGGACTGGGCGTACGAGCGGGGCTCCAAGGTGCTGTTCCTGCCCGACCAGCACCTGGGCCGCAACACCGCCGTGCTGGAGATGGGGCTGTCGCTGGACGACTGCGTCGTCTACAACCCGCACCGGCCGAACGGCGGGCTGCCCGAGGGAACGCTCCAGGACGCCCGGATGATCCTGTGGAAGGGCCACTGCTCGGTGCACGGCCGCTTCTCCCTGGACTCGGTGAACGACGTCCGCGCCCGCGTCCCCGGCGTCAACGTCCTCGTCCACCCCGAGTGCCGCCACGAGGTCGTCCGCGCCGCCGACCAGGTCGGCTCGACGGAGTACATCATCCGGACGATCGAGGCCGCGCCCGCCGGTTCGGCCTGGGCCATCGGCACCGAACTCAACCTGGTGAAGCGCCTGGCCACCCAGAACCCCGACAAGCAGATCATGTTCCTCGACAAGGCCGTCTGCTTCTGCTCCACGATGAACCGCATCGACCTGCCGCACCTGGTGCACTCGCTGGAGTCGCTGGCGGCGGGCGAGGTCGTCAACCAGATCCAGGTGGACGCCGACACGGCCCACTACGCGCGTCTCGCGCTGGACCGGATGCTCGCGCTGCCGTAGCCCGGACGCACATCAGGGCCGTCGCACGCGGAGTGCGGCGGCCCTGTTCGCGGTCAGACGCCGGGGGCGCCCCAGACGGGGAACCAGCGGGTGAGGTCCTGTTCGAACGGGAGGTCGGCGCCGACGGCGCCGCGAACCTGGAGTTCGAGGGAGTTGTCCCGCTTGTCGCCGGGGAGCGGGGCGAAGGGGTAGAACGTGCCGCGCTTGTACAGGTACACCAGGGCGAGGCGCTGCCCGTCCGGGCCGGTGAAACCCACCAGCGAGCACAGCAGTTGCGGGCCGAAGCCGTTCTGCTCCAGCGACGCGTTCACCGCGTGCAGCTCGGTGACCAGGCCGGGGACGTCGGACGGGTCGTGCCGGTCCATGATCCAGGTGTAGCCGTAGGAGTCCTGGGTGATCTCGACGGCGGGGCCGTCGTCGGCGTCCAGCAGGGCCTGGACGTCGGCCTGGAGACGGGCGAACGCGGCGCCCTCGGCGGCGCGGAAGCAGACCGAGCCGAGGCCGGTCGGGGTGAAGCCCGCCGCCGCCTCCAGCGTGATCGCGGCCGTCGACAGGCCGAACAGCCGGTCCAGATCGGGCTTGGCCGGCTTGGACCGGCCGAGCAGGGCGTCCAGGAACCCCATGTCACTCCCCCCGGCCGAGCTGGCCCGAGATCTTCTGCAACTGGTCGAGGCGCTTGTCCAGCGACGGGTGCGTCGAGAACAGCGTGGAGAGGCTGACGCCCTTGGTGAACGCGGGCGCGAAGAAGAACGCGTTGAACGGCTCGGCCGAGCGCAGATCGCGGGACGGGATGCGGGCCATGTCCCCGGAGATCTTCGTGAGCGCGCTGGCCAGCGCGGACGGACGGCCCGTCAGCAGCGCGGCGGCCCGGTCGGCCGACAGCTCCCGGTACCGCGACAGCGCCCGCGTCAGCAGGAAGCTGATCGCGTACGCGACGGCGCTGACCACGACCACCGCCAGCAGGATCAGCCCGGTGTTCTGGTCGTTGCGGCGGTTGAACCCGCCGAACAGTCCCGCCTGGAGCCCGACGCGGGTCAGCAGCCCGGCGCAGATGCCGAGGAACGACGCGATCGTCATCACGGCGACGTCGCGGTGCGCGACGTGCGCCATCTCGTGCGCCAGGACGCCCTCCAGCTCGACCGGGTCGAGCCGGCGCAGCAGCCCGGTCGTGACGCAGACGACGGCCTTCTTCTGGTTGCGGCCGGTCGCGAACGCGTTCGGCACGTCGGTGTCGGCGATGGCGACCTTCGGCTTGGGCGCGTCCGACAGCGCGATGATGCGGTCGACGACGCCGTGCAGCTCGGGCGCCTGCTCGGGCGTGACGACCTGCGCCCGCATCGCGAACAGCGTCATGCGGTCGCTGAAGAAGTACTGCGCGAAGAGGAAGACCGCCGCGACGAGCAGCGCGATCGGGCCGAAGCGCGGCGCGGCGACGAACACCGCGCCGACGAACACGACGTAGACGAGCCCCAGCAGGAACATCGTCAGCAGCATCCGGGACGTGAGCCCCCGGTCGGGTGCGTACCGTGTGCGTGCCATCGTTTCCCCCTCCACGACCTCCCTCGGTCGTCCCACGTGCGTGATCTTTCAAACAACGGCGTGCGTGCCGCGCCGCAGGCGGGGCGGGGGGACTTCCGCTCCGCGGCGGGCGCCGTCGCGTCATGCCCGGGGTCTCCCCCGGCGCCGACGTCCCGGGCCGGGGACGTCAGTCCGGAATGAGTCCCTCGTCGCCGAGCATCTGGCGGACCTCCTCGATGCCGGCGTCGACCGGCGGGAGGATCAGCTCGGACGGGGCCAGGCTGTCGGCGGGGAGCGTGCTGCCGACCTTGCGGACGTTGTCCAGCAGGGCGTTGAGCGCGCTGCGGAACTTCGCCTCGTCGCCCGTCTCGATGGCCGACTCCAGCTCGTCGTCCAGGGCGTTGAGGGCCGACAGGTCGTCGTCGGCGACGTCGAGCTGCCCCTCCCCCATGATCCGGACGATCACTGGGCACCCCCGCCGGGCTGCTGCGGCCACTGGACCTGCTGCTGCGGCTGCGGCTGGCCCTGCGGCTGCCCCTGCTGCTGGCCCTGGCCCTGGTTCAGCTCCTTGGGCGCGGAGCCCTGGCCCAGCTCGGCCTTGAGGCGCTCCAGCTCCATGTCGACGCCGGGGCCGCTGCCCATGCGGTCGAGCTCGGCCTGGATGTCGTCCTTGGGACCGGAGAAGTCCTCCAGGGCGCCGGAGGCGAGCAGCTCGTCGATGGCGCCCGCGCGCGCCTTCATGTTCTCGGTCTTCTCCTCGGCGCGCTGGATCGCGAGGCCGACGTCGCCCATCTCCTCGGAGATGCCGCTGAACGCCTCGTTGATCTTGGTCTGCGCCTCGGCGGCCGTGTACGTCGCCTTGATCGTCTCCTTGCGGGTGCGGAAGGAGTCGACCTTGGCCTGGAGCCGCTGCGAGGCCAGCGTCAGCTTCTCCTCCTCGCCCTGGAGCTGCTGGTACTGGGCGCGCAGGTCACCGAGCTGGGAGTCCAGGCCGGAGCGGCGGGTCAGGGCCTCGCGGGCGAGGTCCTCCCGGCCGACCTGGAGGGCCTTCTTGCCCTGGTCGGTCAGCTTGTTCTGCTGCCCCTCGAGCTGGTTGATCTGGAGTTCCAGCCGCTTGCGCGAGGTGGCGACGTCGGCGACGCCGCGGCGGACCTTCTGGAGCATCTCCAGTTGCCGCTGGTAGGAGTAGTCCAGCGTCTCGCGCGGGTCCTCCATGCGGTCCAGGGTCCTGTTGGCCTTGGACTTGAAGATCATCGACATTCGCTTCATCACGCTCATCGCGCCGGCGCCGGTCCCTTCGTGTGCTGTCGCTCAGTCGCAAACTGGGCTCAACTGGGCTCAATGGCCACTGCTGGGCTTCTATCACCCTACGCGTTAACGCATGGGGAGGTCACGATGTTCGCAGCCGGACGGCGAATCCCAGCCGGTAGGCTGATCCCTGTGTTCCGACGTCGTACCCAGGAAGCCCCCGAGAATCCTCCCGAGGTAGTAAAGCCGGGAGGCAAGGGCAGGCCCACGCCCAAGCGCAGCGAGGCGCAGCGCAAGCGCCTCCAGCCCATCACCGCGCCTCCGGCCAACCGCAAGGAGGCTTATCGCAAGATGCGCGAGAAGCAGGCGGCCGAGCGCGTCAAGATGCGGGAGGGGATGGCCCGCGGCGAGGAACGCTACCTGCTCAAGCGCGACAAGGGCCCGGTGCGGCGGCTCGCCCGCGACTACGTCGACTCGCGGCGCACCATCGCGTCCTACCTGATGTACATCCTGTTCGCGATCATCGCGGTCAGCCTGCTGCCGATCCCGGCCGCGCAGATCTTCGGCCTGTTCGCGCCGCCGCTGCTGCTCGCCGTCGTGTTCGTCGAGGGCTTCATGATCAGCTCGGGCGTCAAGCGGCTCGCCGCCGCCAAGTACCCGGACGAGAACCTCAAGGGCGTCGGCCTGTACGCCGCGCTGCGCGCCATGCAGATCCGCCGGCTGCGTCAGCCCCGCCCCCAGGTCCAGGTGGGACAGAAGCCGTCCTGACCGCCGTAGGGTCGGACGCATGAAGTTCCGGAATCTGGGGCGCAGCGGCCTCAAGGTCAGTGAGATCTCGTACGGCAACTGGCTCACGCACGGGTCGCAGGTCGAGGAGGAGGCGGCGCTGGCGTGCGTGTCCGCCGCGCTCGACGAGGGCATCACCACGTTCGACACCGCCGACGTCTACGCCGGGACGCGCGCCGAGGCCGTCCTCGGCCGCGCGCTCGCCGGGCAGCGGCGCGAGGGGCTGGAGATCTTCACCAAGGTCTACTGGCCGACGGGCGAAGGCCCGAACGACCGGGGCCTATCGCGCAAGCACATCAACGAGTCGCTGCACGGGTCGCTGCGGCGGCTCGGCACCGACTACGTCGACCTCTACCAGGCGCACCGGTTCGACCACGAGACGCCGCTGGAGGAGACGCTCCGCGCGTTCGACGACCTGGTCCGGCAGGGCAAGGTCCTGTACGTGGGCGTCTCGGAGTGGCGCGCGGACGAGATCGAGCGGGCGCTGAAGATCGCCGGCGAGATGGGCTTCGACCGGATCGTCTCCAACCAGCCGCAGTACTCGATGCTGTGGCGGGTCATCGAGGGCGAGGTCGTCCCGCTGAGCGAGCGCGAGGGTCTGGGGCAGATCGTCTGGTCGCCGATCGCGCAGGGCGTGCTGACGGGCAAGTACCGGCCGGGGCAGCCGCTGCCGGAGGGGTCGCGCGCCACCGACGAGAAGGGCGGCGCCGACTTCATCCGCCGCTTCCTCGACGACGACGTCCTCACCCGCGTGCAGGAGCTGCGGCCGGTCGCGGAGGAGCTGGGGCTGACGATGGCGCAGCTCGCGGTGGCGTGGGTGTTGCAGAACCCGAACGTGTCGTCCGCGATCATCGGGGCGTCCCGGCCCGAGCAGGTCCGCGACAACGTCCGCGCCGCCGGGGTGACGCTCGACGCGGACGTCCTCGCCCGGATCGACGGCGTGCTCGGTGACACCGTCGTCCGCGACCCGGCGCTCACCACGAGCCCGAAGACCCGGCCGTAGCGTTCCGCGGGCGGGGCCGGACGTCCGGCCCCGCCCGCGCGCCGGTTAGGACGCCTCCTCAAGGCTCATGGGGTAGACGGCACGGTCGCCTTCGAGCAGCGTGACGCGGTCGACTCCGTCGGCCTTGAGGGTGCGCCAGTGCTCGCCGAGCCAGCTCTCGGCGTCGGACTGGGTCGGGAACGTCTCGGGGGACGTACCGGCGTCCTGCCCACCGGCCTTCTCCAGCCGCCAACTCCACACGGTGTTCTCCTCTCGGCGCGGACGGCCCCGACGCTATCGCCTCCCGGCGGCTCTACAGTGGTGATCACCATGAACGTGGAGCTCCTGGGCACGGCCGGGGCCCGGGGGCGGCCCGAGCCCGGCTGCCGGTGCGCGTCGTGCGCGGCGCTGCGGGCGGCGGGCGGGCGGTTCGCGCCGACGCGCGTCCTGGTGGACGGCGTGCCCGTCGAGGATCTGCCGCGCCGTCTGGTCTCGGGCGGCTACGAGGCGACGGCGCCGGACGGCGGCGCGATCCTCGTCGCGGCCGGGCCGGACGCCGCGCCCGAACCCGGGCCCGGCACCGAGTACGCGGCGGTCCTGCTGGACCTGGTGGGACGTCCCGAGCACCTGGGCCTGCTGCGGCGGGTGGGCGCCGTCACCGCCGGGACGCACGTCGCGGCCGTCCACGTCGACCACCGGGTGCGCTCGTCGCGGGAGCTGGGGCGGCGGCTGGACCTGTGGCTCGAACCGCCGTCCGGCCCGCACCGCACCCTGCTGCTGGGCGGCACCCGCTCGGGCAAGTCGGCCGAGGCCGAACTGCGCCTGGCGGCCGAGCCGGACGTGACGTACATCGCGACGGGCCGCACCGGCTCCGGCGACGCGGAATGGACGGCGCGCGTCACCGCGCACCGCGAGCGCCGCCCGGCCTGGTGGACGACGGTCGAGACCCGCGACGCCGCCGGGGTGCTGCGGGCCGCGCGCGGCGCCGTCCTGCTCGACGGCCTGGGCTCCTGGCTCACGTCGGTGATCGACGCGGCGGACGCCTGGGACTCCCCCGCCTCCGTCGCGCCCCGGCTGGACGAGCTGGTGGACGCCTGGCGCGCCACGGCGGCCCGCGTCGTCGCCGTCACCGAGGAGGTCGGCCTGTCCCTCGTCCCGATGACCGCGTCGGGCCGCGCCTTCACCGACCTGCTCGGCCACCTGAACCAGCGCGTCGCGGCCGAATCGGAGGAAGCGGCCCTGATCGTCGCGGGCCGCATCCTGGACCTGCCGTGAACGGAGCCCCGCGCGGTGAGCCCACCGGGCGCCGTCCCCTCCGCTGGCGTGCCCGGCGGGCGACGGCGGCGGGCCGCGCGGTGCGTGCGTGAACGGGGTGCGCCTGGCGGTGAGCCTGCTGACCGTCGTGCCCGTGCGGGTCGGCGTGGTGGACCGCGGCGCGGGGCGGTGGGCGATGGTCGTCGCGCCGTTCGTGGGGCTGCTCGTGGGCGGGGCGGCGGCCGTGGTGCTGGTCGTGGCGGACGTCGCGGGGCTCGGGCCGCTGCTCGGGGCCGCGCTGGCGGTCGGGGCCATGGCCGTGATCACGCGGGCGTTGCATCTGGACGGGCTGGCGGATCTCGCGGACGGGCTCGGCAGCGGGAAGCCCGCCGCCGACGCGCTGGAGATCATGAAGCGGTCCGACATCGGGCCGTTCGGGGTCGTGGCGCTGCTGTTCGCGTTGCTGATCCAGGTGGCGGCGGTGGCGTCGGCGGACGACGCGGCGGTGGCGGTCGTCGTCGCGGCCGTGGCCGGGCGGCTCGCACTGCCGTGGGCGTGCCGGACGTCCGTCCCGGCGGCCCGGCCCGGCGGTCTGGGCGCGCTCGTGGCCGGGACGGTCGGGACCGGCGCGGCCGTGGCCGTGACGGCGGCCGTCCTCGCCGCCGCCACGGCCGCCGGCGCCGTCACCGGTCACCCGGTCCGGACGCCGCTGGCCGTGCTCGCCGGGCTCGCGGCGGCCCTGCTCGCCCTGCGCCACGCCCGCCGCCGCCTCGGCGGCGTCACCGGCGACGTCCTCGGCGCCCTGGTCGAGATCGCCACGACGACCGCACTCGTCGCCCTGGCGACCTGACCGGTCAGGCGGCGGGGACCGCGCGGCGGGCGTAGGCGCGGACGTCGGCGTCGGAGTCCTTGTCCACCTGACGCAGTGCCTCGGCGACGGCGGGGTCGGCGGCGCGGGGGGCGAGGGCGAGGACGGCCGCCTTACGGACATCAGGGTGGGAATCGGACAGGGCGCCGATCAAGGGGCCGGTGTCGGGAGCGGCGGCGAGGCCCCGCGCGGCGCCGACGCGGACCTGCCAGGCGGGGTCGGTGAGCGCGGCGAGCGCCGTCCCGCGCAGCGGCTCGGGGCACCCGACGCCCGCCGCCGCCTCCAGCGCCGCCGCGCGCACCAGCAGGTCGGGGTCGGCGGACAGCGCGGCCAGGGCGGCCGCGCCGGACGGGGCGCCGATCGTGCCGAGGCCCGCCGCCACCGCGACGCGGACCTCCCGCGACGCGTCGGACGCACCGGACGCCAGCGCGTCGGCGGCGTCGTGCGCGACCAGCCCCGCGACGGCGCGCAGCCGCACCCGATGGTCGCCGTCCGCGAGCGCGGCGGCGTACCGCTCCGCCGATCCCAGGCGCAGGCTGCGCAGCACCTCCAGCACCGCCGCGCGCACCAGGCCGTCGGCGTGACCGAGGGCGGGCAGCAGCGCGTCGCGCAGGGCGGGCGTCGCGGGCAGCACCTCGACGAGTTCGCGCAGCGCCGTCGCGGCGGCCCGGCGCACCGAGCCGTGCTCGTCGCCCAGTGCCCGCGCCAGCGCCTCCCCCGCGCCGGGCGGCACCACCTCGGTCAGCGCCGCCACCGCCGCCCGCCGCACCTTCGGGCCGGGGTCGACGAGGAACGGTTCCAGTTCCGCGAGCCCCGGCGACGTCTCCACCAGCGCGAGCAGCTCCAGCAGCCGGGGCGACCGCCCGACCGAGCCGCCGGTCCGCGCGCCGTCCGCCGTCCGCGCCGCCGCGACGACCTGCGGCCCGGCCGTCCCGATCACCTCGGGCTCGAACGGCGGCGGCACGGTGAACTCCTCGACCGGCACCGTGTAGGGGGCGACGGGCCGCCGCACGAACTCCATCGCGCCATCGGCGCGGCGGCGCAGGTTGAGGTGGCAGAACCAGTCCTCGTCGTCGCGGCCGGGCAGGTCGGCGCGGTCGTGGTAGAGGCCCCAGCGGCTCTCCGCGCGGGCCAGCGACGCCCGCGCGGCCATCTCGGCGCAGTCCCGGATGAACGTGACCTCCGCGCAGCGCATCAGCTCGTGCGGCGTCCGCGCGCCCATCGCGGCGACCTCCGCGCCCATCCGCGCGAACGTCTCGACGGCCAGGGTGAGCCGCGACCCGGTCTTGGGCGGCGCGACGTAGTCGTTGACGAACCGGCGCAGCTTGTACTCGACCTGCGGCTGCGGCGGCCCGTCCGGGTGCCGCAGCGGCCGGTAGACCAGCTCGTGCGCCGCGCGGATCTGGTCTTCGGGCAGCGCGCCCGGCCGGGCGCCGGACGCGGCCGCGTGCTCGCCCGCCAGGTCACCGAAGACGAACGCGCCGATCATGTAGTTGTGCGGCACGCACGCCAGGTCGCCCGCCGCGTACAGGCCGGGGACGGTGGTGCGGGCGTGCTCGTCCACCCACACCCCGGACGCCGAGTGCCCGCCGCACAGCCCGATCTCGGAGATGTGCATCTCGACGTCGTGGGTGCGGTAGTCGCGGCCGCGCCCGGTGTGGAAGGTGCCGCGCGTGGGGCGCTCGGTGGTGTGCAGGATCGACTCCAGCGCGGCGAGCGTCTCGTCGGGCAGGTGGGTCGTCTTGAGGTAGATGGGACCGCGCGCCGAGTCGATCTCGCGTTTGACCTCGGCCATCATCTGCCCGGACCAGTAGTCGGAGTCGACGAACCGCTCGCCCCGCGCGTTGACCTGGTACCCGCCGAACGGGTTCGCGACGTACGCGCAGGCGGGCCCGTTGTAGTCCTTGATGAGCGGGTTGACCTGGAAGCACTCGATGCCGGACAGCTCCGCGCCCGCGTGGTACGCCATCGCGTGCCCGTCGCCCGCGTTGGTGGGGTTCTCATACGTTCCGTACAGATACCCGCTGGCGGGCAACCCGAGGCGCCCGGCCGCGCCCGTCGCCAGGATCACCGACCCGGCCGCGACCGTGACGAACTCCCCCGAGCGCGTGTCGAACCCGACGGCGCCGACCGCGCGGCCGTCGCGGGTCAGCACCCGCACCGGCATGACCCGGTTCTCGATCCGGACGCGCTCGCGGATCTCCCGCCGCCGCAGCACCCGGTACAGCACCTTCTTGACGTCCTTGCCCTCGGGCATCGGCAGCACGTACGAGCCGGAGCGGTGCACGCGCCGCACCGCGTACTCGCCGTGCTCGTCCTTCTCGAACTTCACGCCGTAGCGCTCCAGCCGCTGCACCATCGCGAACCCGCGCTCGGCGGTCCGCGTGACCGTCGCCTGGTTCACGATGCCGTCGTTGGCGCGGGTGATCTCGGCGACGTAGTCGGCGGGCTCGGCCTTGCCGGGGATGACGGCGTTGTTGACGCCGTCCATGCCCATCGCCAGCGCCCCCGAGTGCCGGACGTGCGCCTTCTCCAGCAGCAGCACGTCCGCGCCGTGCTCGGCGGCGGTGATCGCGGCCATCGTCCCGGCGGTGCCGCCGCCCACGACGAGGACGTCGCAGCGCAGCTCGCGCCGGTCGGTCACGGCGGGGATCTCCATCAGACGGCCTCCCTCTCCTGGGCGCCGAGGGCGCGCAGCAGCGCGTCCCTGAGCGCGGGGTCCCGGACGGGCGTCCGGGGGTGCGGAACGGTGATCTGCGCGGTGACGCCCGCCGCGCCGAGCACGACGACGCGGTCTCCGAGCGCCAGCGCCTCGTCCACGTCGTGCGTCACGAACACGACGGTGGCGGGGGCGGCGCGCAGGACGTCGAGCAGCAGCGCCTGCATTCCGGCGCGGGTCTGGGCGTCCAGGGCGCCGAACGGCTCGTCCATGAGGACGGCGCGGGGCGCTCCGGCGAGCGCGCGGGCGAGCTGGACGCGCTGCCGCATCCCGCCCGACAGCTCGCGCGGATACCGCCCGGCGGCGTCGGCGAGCCCGACGCGGCCGAGCCAGTCGCGGGCGGCGGCGCGGCGCTCCCGGCGCGGGACACCGCGGATGGCCAGCGGCAGTTCGACGTTGCGCAGCGCGGTGCGCCAGGGCAGCAGCGCGTCGTCCTGGAAGACGAGCGCGCGGTCGGGCGACGGCCCGGTGACGGGGGCGTCCCCGGCGGTGAGGCGCCCGGCGGTGACGGGCAGCAGCCCGGCGAGCGCGCGCAGCAGCGTGGACTTCCCGCAGCCGGACGGCCCGGCGATCACCAGGATCTCCCCGGCGCGGACGGCCAGGTCGAGCCCCGCGACGACGGTGCGCCCGCCGTGGCCGAGCGCGACGCCGTCGGCGCGCAGCCCGAGCCCGCCTTCGCGCGTCCCGGTGGCGACGGTCTCGGTGATCATCCGAGCCTCCCCGCGAGGAGGCGCCGCCCGGCGAGTTCGACGAGCCCGGACGTGGCGCGGCCGAGCACGCCGATCGTGATCATCCCGACCAGGACGCCCGGATAGTCCACGATCGTGTACGCCTGCCAGGTGCGGTACCCGACGCCGAAGTCGCCGGAGATCATCTCGGCGGACACCACGCAGATCCACGCGACGCCCATCCCGACCGACAGCCCGCCGAACACGCCCGGCAGCGCGCCGGGCAGGACGACGCCGGTCAGCACCCGCCACCGTCCGCCGCCGAGCGTCCGCACGGCGTCCTCCCAGACGCCCGGCAGCGCCGCGACGGCGTGCCGGGTGCTGACCAGCACCGGGAAGAACGCGGCGGTGAACGTGATGAACACGATGCCCTGCTCGTTGGCGGGGAACAGCAGGATCGCCACCGGCACCAGCGCGATCGCCGGGATCGGCCGGGCGACCTCCAGCAGGGGCTGGAGCAGGTCCTGCGCCCACCGCGACCGCGCCAGCGCGATCCCGAGCCCGATCCCGGCGACCGCCGCCAGCCCGAACCCGGTCAAGATCCGGACGAGGCTCTGCGCGACGTCGGCGTAGTACGGCCCGTGCCCGAGCTGCCGCCCGAACTCCCGCGCCACCTCGACGGGTCCGGGCAGCCGGTCGAACCGCACCCACACCCGCGCGTCGGCGGCCGTGAGCACCTGCCACACCCCGAGCGCCCCCAGCAACGCCAGCCCCCGCACGGCCCGCCGCACCACCGGCCGCTCCCGCCGCACCGGCACCGTCACCGTCCGCTCCTCCACCACCGTCATGCGCGGGTCACCGCTTCGGTGTAGGGGACGAGGCGGGCGGCGGGGTGGGCGTTCAGGTGGCGGCGGGCGGTCTCCTCGGTGGCGAAGGGGAGGAACCTGGCGCCGTCGCGGACCCAGAGCTGGTGGTCCGCGAACCAGCGGGTGCCCGTGGTGTGGTCGGGGACGTAGGCGGCGCGGACCTGTTTGCCCTCGGACTGCACGGCGCGGACGGTGCGGAGCAGGCAGCCGGGATCCGCGACCGGGCGGGGGGTGCGTTCTCCGCGCACCCAGACCTCGCCCGCCGTGCGGGCGTCGGTCACCCTGCGGCCGCACACCGCGTCGTTCCCGGTGATCGGGGCCGGGTTGGCGGTGGACGCCGCCGCCGCGTCGTACCCGGCGCCGTACGCGCGCCGGATCGGGCCGTCGTCGACGAAGGCGGCCAGGTCGAGGGGCGCGGTGAGGACGCCGATCGACTTCAGGAACGGGACGTCGTGGGCGAGCGCGTCGCGCAGCGGCCTCTTCACCGTCACGTCGAAGCTCGCGATCCCGCCCGCGCCGTTGTACAGGTAGACGGTCTCGGCCGGGAGGCCCGTCGCGGCGGCGACCCTCTCCGCCGAGCCGACGGGATCGGCGTGCAGGGCCCGGGTCGCGTCGATCTGCGCGGACAGGAACGCCCCGAGCACGTCCGGCCGCTCGCGGGTGAACGCGTTCCGCACGACGACGCCGTGGAACGTCGGGACGTCCAGCGCGCCGCCGTCGTAGAGCAGCCGCCCCTCGCCCTTCTGCACGAGCAGCCCCGGCCACGCGACGAACTGCGCGAACGCGGCGGCGGCGCCCGACTTGAGCGCGGACGCGCCCACCGGCGGCTGCTGGTTCTCGACCTTGACGTCCTCGGCCGGGTCCAGCCCGTGCCTGCCGAGCGCCTGCACGAGCGTGCCGTGCCCGGCCGACCCGACGCTCGCCGAGATCGTCGCGCCCCGCAGGTCGCGCAGCGTCCGGGCCTTGGAGCCGGGCGCGACGACGACGCCGTTCAGCGCGCCGCGCGGGTTGTGCCCGGTGACCGAGACGAGGCGCGTCCCGGCGTCGCCGCCCGCCGCCTGCGCCCGTGAGCCGTTGATCAGCAGCGGGTAGTCGCCCATCGAGCCGATGTCGATCTTCCCGGCGAGCATCTGCGCGGTGATCGGCGCGCCGGTGTCGTAGTCCTGCCAGACGACCCGGTACTTCCCGGGCAGCGCGGCCAGCCGCTTCTCGAACGCGCCGAGCGAGCGCAGCAGCGTCCCGGCCGTCACGGTGTTGATCGTCTTGGACTGGTAGCCGACGGTCACGGTGACGGCGTCCCCGCCGCCGGACGCGTTCCCGGCGACGGTGCAGCCCGCCAGCAGCGACGGCGCCAGCAGCGCCGCCGCGAGAGTCTTCTTCACGGGATCGTTCCTCAGCGCAGCAGGTAGGGGATGTCGATGGTGACCGCGCCGGTCGGGCAGCGGTCGGCGCACGGGCCGCAGTACCAGCACTCGTCCACGTGCATGTACGCCTTGCCGGTGGCGGGGTCGATGGCCAGGGCGTCGAGCGGGCAGACGTCCACGCAGAGCGTGCATCCGGCGACGCACAGGGACTCGTCGATCGTCACCGGGACGTCCGATCGCGCGTTCACGAGCGGCATGGGGCGCCTCCAGGGCGGTCGGAAGGGGGAGGGTCAGAAGCGGTGCAGCAGGCCGCTCATCGCGATGCGGTCGCCGCGGAAGCGGATGTACTCCAGGTCCACCGGGCGGCCGTCGGCCAGGTGGGTGAGGCGTTCGAGCATGAGCAGCGCCGCGCCGCGCGGCGCGTCCAGGACGGCCGCCGAGTGCGGGTCGGCGTTGACGGCCTCCAGGGTGACCTCGGCGCGGCCGAGCGGCTGCCCGGTGATCCGCTCCAGCAGGACGAACACGTCGGTACCGGCCAGGTCCTCGGCCAGCAGCGGTTCACCGACGTCGGGCGCGAGGTAGGTGAGGTCGAGCGAGAGCGGCAGCCCGTTGAGCCGCCGCAGCCGCTCGACGTAGACGACGGGCTCGCCCGCCGCCAGCTCCAGCCGCGCCGAGATCTCCCGGGGCGGGACGATCCGTCCCGCCGCGCGGACCTCGTTGACGACCTCGCCGTGCTCGCGCAGCGTCTCGGCGAGGCCCTGGAGCCGCTCCAGCCCGTGCGGGTAGGCGCGGGCGACGACGGTGGTGCCGACGCCGGGGCAGCGTTCGATGATGCCCTCGGCGCGCAGCAGGTCGAGCGCGTCGCGGACGGTGTTGCGCGACGTGCCGAACGCCGCGACGAGGTCGCCTTCGGCGGGCAGGACGCCGTCGGTGAAGTCGCCGCCGCGCACCCGGCGCCGCAGCACGTCGGCGACCTGCCGGGCCCGGTCGGCCCGCAGCCGCGTCGCGTCGGTCAGCGACAGGGTCTCCGCCGCCGCCGTGTTCTTCCTGGTCACAGCGCAAACATACAAACTTGGTCGGAATCAGGGAATACCGCCGGAGATGCGCCACCCCGTCCTTGGAGAACTCGTCCCCCACCTGCACGATCCCGCGCCGTAACGGCCGTTCCGCCACCCACCCGAACCCCCGTGAGCGGTTCGGGGCCGCGTGCGGCTGGACTGAGGAGCGCAGGTCGCCCTGCGACCAAGCGACGAGGGAAGCCGCACGCCGAAGGGCCCCGAACCCGTCGCGGCGG
Organism: Actinomadura flavalba DSM 45200; assembly: GCF_000374305.1. Classification (GTDB taxonomy): domain Bacteria; phylum Actinomycetota; class Actinomycetes; order Streptosporangiales; family Streptosporangiaceae; genus Spirillospora; species Spirillospora flavalba. Next base: position 65,550 of record NZ_KB894094.1, read on the forward strand.
AGGCCGCGACCATAAGCCCGTGCGAATCCGGTCACGCGGAGGACTAACATCGTGCTACGTGACCAGCATCAGCCTTGACAGTGCGGCCTCGGCAGACCTCGACGTCGACGCGATCGTGATCGGCGTCACCCCCGGCACCGAGGGCGCGAGCCCCGGCGGGCACCCCCTCACCGGCGCGCTCGACGACGCCCTCGGCGGACGTCTCACCGCCGCCCTCACCGCGCTCGGCGCCACCGGCAAGGCCGGCGAGGTGACCAAGCTCCCGACGCTCGGCGCCGTCCCGGCGGGCGTCGTCGTCGCCGTGGGCCTCGGTGACGAGCCCGACGAGGAGACGCTGCGCCGCGCGGCGGGCGCCGCCGTCCGCGGCCTCGCCGGCACCCGCCGCGTCCTGGTCGCCCTCCCCGCCGGCACCCCCGCGCAGACCGGCGCCGCCGCGCTCGGCGCGCTGCTCGGCGCCTACGCCTTCGACGGCTACCGCACCGGCGAGCGCACCGAGCCCGTCGCCGAGCTCGTCGTCGCGGGCGACGCCGGGCACGCCGACGCCGTCGAGCGCGCCCGCGTCCTCGCCGCGTCCGTCGCCCTCGTGCGCGACCTGGTCAACACCCCGCCGTCCGACCTGTCGCCCGACGACTTCGCCACCGTCGCGCAGCGCGTCGCGGGCGAGAACCGCCTGGCGATCGAGGTGCTGGACGAGAAGGCCCTGGTGGACGGCGGCTACGGCGGCCTCATCGGCGTCGGGCAGGGCTCGGCCAACCCGCCGTGCCTCATCCGCCTCGCCTACGCCCACCCCGACGCCACCCGCACGCTCGCGCTCGTCGGCAAGGGCATCACGTTCGACTCCGGCGGCCTGTCCCTCAAGCCCGCCGACTCCATGGACTGGATGAAGTCCGACATGGGCGGCGCGGCGGCCGTGCTGGGCGCGCTCGCCGCCATCGCCAAGCTCGGGCCCGCCGTCAACGTCGTCGGCTACATGGCGATGGCCGAGAACATGCCGAGCGGCACCGCCCAGCGCCCGTCCGACGTGCTGCACCTGTACGGCGGCAAGACCGTCGAGGTCCTCAACACCGACGCCGAGGGCCGCCTCGTCCTCGCCGACGCGCTCGTCCGCGCCGCCGAGGACTCCCCCGACCTCATCGTCGACGTCGCCACCCTCACCGGCGCCGCGCTCGTCGCGCTCGGCACCCGCACCACCGGCGTCATGGCCAACGACGACGCCGTCCGCGAGGGCGTCGTCGCCGCCGCGGGCCGCGCCGGGGAGGCCGCCTGGGGGATGCCGCTCCCCGCCGACCTGCGCAAGGGCCTGGACTCCGCCGTCGCCGACCTCGCCAACATCAGCGGCGAGCGCTGGGGCGGCATGCTCACCGCCGGGGTGTTCCTCAAGGAGTTCGTCCCCGACGGCGTCAAGTGGGCCCACCTCGACATCGCCGGGCCCGCCTTCCACAAGGGCGAGCCCTACGGGTACACCCCGAAGGGCGGCACCGGAGCCGCGGCCCGTACGTTGGTACAGGTCGCGGAGGATCTCGCCGCGGGCAGCCTGTGACCGGTCCCGTCCCGGCCACCGGAGATGCCGGACGCGCGGGTACGCCACCGCGACGCGCGCGGAACGCATAGGTTGGGCGCGGAGACCGGGAACGAAGGAGATCCAGTGGTCAACAGCGACGCCTACGACATCGTCGTCCTGGGCGCGGGCAGCGGAGGGTACGCGTGCGCGTTGCGCGCCGCCGAACTCGGCCGCCGCGTGGCGCTCGTCGAACGCGACGAGAGCTTGGGCGGCACCTGCCTGAACCGCGGCTGCATCCCGACCAAGGCGCTGTTGCACGCCGCCGAGGTCGCCGACCAGACGCGCGAGGCCGCCGCGTTCGGCGTGCGGGCGACCTACGACGGCATCGACATGCCCGCCGTGGACGCCTATAAGGACAAGGTCGTCTCCACGACCGTCAAGGGCCTCACCGGCCTGATCAAGTCACGCGGCATCGACGTCGTGCGCGGCACCGGCGCCCTCACCGGCCCGACCACCGTGCGCGTCGACGGGCCGGACGGCGTCCGCGAGCTGACCGGCGAGCACATCGTGCTCGGCACCGGCTCGGCGCCGCGCAGCCTGCCCGGCCTGGACATCGACGGCGAACGCGTCATCTCGTCCGACCACGCGCTGCGGCTCGGGCGGGTGCCCGGCTCGGTCGTGGTGCTGGGCGGCGGCGTCATCGGCGTCGAGTTCGCCAGCGTGTGGCGGTCGTTCGGCGCCGAGGTCACCATCGTGGAGGCGCTGCCGCACCTGCTCCCGCTGGAGGAGCCGTCCAGCAGCAAGCGGCTGGAGCGCGCGTTCCGCAAGCGCGGCATCAAGTTCCACCTCGGCACCAAGTTCGTCGAGGCCAAGACGACGCAGGGCGGGGTGTCGGTCGTGCTGGCCGACGACACCGTCCTGGACGCCGAACTCCTGCTCGTCGCCGTCGGGCGCGGTCCCGTCTCCGACGGGATCGGGCTGGAGGCGGCCGGTGTCGCCACCGAGCGCGGGTTCGTCGTCGTCGACGAGCTGTGCCGCACGAACGTCCCCACGATCTCGGCGGTCGGCGACCTGGTCGCCACCCCGCAGCTCGCCCATGTCGGGTTCGCCGAGGGCATTCTCGTCGCCGAACGGCTGGCCGGGCTGAACCCGGCCCCGATCGACTACGACGGTGTCCCGCGCATCACCTACTCCGACCCCGAGGTCGCCTCGGTCGGCATCACGACCGAGACGGCGCGGGCGCGCGGGCACCAGGTCACCGAGGTGACCTACGACCTCGCGGGCAACCCCCGCAGCAAGATCCTCGGCACCCAGGGCGAGGTCAAGGTCATCGCCGCGGCGGGCGGTCCCGTCCTCGGCATCCACATGGTCGGCGCCCGCGTGGGCGAGCTGATCGCGGAAGGGCAGCTCATCTACAACTGGGAGGCCCTGCCGAGCGAGGTCGCCTCGCTGATCCATCCCCATCCGACCCAGTCCGAGGCGATCGGCGAGGCACACCTCGCCCTCGCCGGCAAGCCATTGCACGTGCACGGCTGAACGCCCGCACAGTAGTCGAAGGAGTCGCTGAGAGCCATGCCGGTCTCCGTCACCATGCCCCAGCTCGGCGAGAGCGTCACCGAGGGCACCGTCACCCGCTGGTTGAAGAAGGAGGGTGAGCGCGTCGAGACCGACGAGCCGCTTCTCGAAGTGTCCACCGACAAGGTGGACACCGAGATCCCCTCACCCGCGTCCGGCGTGCTGACCAGCATCACCGTCGCCGAGGACGAGACCGTCGAGGTCGGCGCCGAACTCGCGATCATCGGTGACGAGGGCGACGCCCCGTCCGGTGGCGGCGAGTCGTCCGGTCAGGACGCGGAGCAGGCCGAGCCGGAGCCCGAGCCGCAGGCCCAGGACGAGCCGGAGCAGCCGTCCGAGCCCGAGCCCGAGCAGCAGCAGTCGCAGCAGGCGCCCCCGCCGTCGGCGTGGCCGCCGCCCGCGCAGCAGCAGCAGGCTCCGGCCGAGCAGCAGAAGCCGGCCACGCCCGAGCCCGCGCCCGTCGCGCAGCAGCCGGCCCGCCGCGAGGAGACGCAGCAGGAGCCCAAGCAGGACGCCCCCTCCGGCGACGGCCCGTACGTGACGCCGCTCGTCCGCAAGCTGGCGGGCGAGCACAACGTCGACCTGAACTCCCTCACCGGGACGGGCGTCGGCGGGCGCATCCGCAAGCAGGACGTGCTGGAGGCGGCCCGCGCCGCCGAGCAGCAGGCGCAGCAGGCGCCCGCGCAGCAGGCTCCGGCGGCGCAGTCGGCGGCCCCGGCCGCCGCCCCGTCGCGTCCGGCGGCGCAGGCTCCGGCGGGCGCGCCCGCCGAGCAGCTCGCGCTGCGCGGCAAGACCGAGAAGATGACGCGCATCCGGCAGACGATCGCCCGCCGCATGGTGGAGTCGCTCCAGGTGTCGGCGCAGCTCACCACGGTCGTCGAGGTCGACGTCACCAAGATCGCGCGGCTGCGGGAGCGGGCCAAGGCCGACTTCCAGGCCCGCGAGGGCGTGAAGCTGTCGTTCATGCCGTTCTTCGCGCAGGCGACGATCGAGGCGCTCAAGGCGCACCCGAAGCTCAACGCCGTCATCGACACCGACGACAACGAGGTCACCTACCACGACGTGGAGAACCTCGCCATCGCGGTCGACGTGCCCGAGCGCGGCCTGATGGTCCCGGTGATCCACAACGCGGGCCAGCTCAACCTGGGCGGCCTCGCGCAGCGGATCGCCGACATCGCCGAGCGCACCCGCACCAACAAGGTCAGCCCGGACGAGCTGGCGGGCGGGACGTTCACGCTGACCAACACCGGCAGCCGCGGCGCCCTGTTCGACACCCCGATCCTCAACCAGCCGCAGGTCGGCATGCTCGGCACCGGCGCCGTCGTCAAGCGCCCCGCCGTCATCGACGACCCCGAGCTGGGCGAGGTCATCGCGGTGCGCTCGATGGTCTACCTCGCGCTGACCTACGACCACCGCCTGATCGACGGCGCGGACGCCGCCCGCTTCCTCGCCACGATCAAGCACCGCCTGGAGGAGGGCAACTTCGAGGCCGACCTGGGTCTCTAGCCTCCCGCGACACGCGAACGGCCCGTCACTCACGAGGTGACGGGCCGTTCGTCGCAGGGGTCAGGCGCGGCGGTCGGCCACGGCGTAGGACGCGGCGGCCGAGACGGCCGTGACGGTGAGGACGGCGGGCCAGGAGCCGATCTTCTTGGCCAGCGGGTGCGACCCGCCGAACCCCGCGACGTAGACGGTCAGCAGCCCCGCCGCCGTCGCCGGACCGGCCGCGCGCGCCCACTCCCGCGCGCACCAGGCACCGGCGGCGGCCAGCACCACCCCGCCCAGCTCCCGGCGCCGCGTGACCCGCGCCGCCGTGTACCCCCCGACCAGACCGGACGCGGCCACCGCCGCAGTGGGAATCTTCGCCATCCCCCGAGCGTATGTCCCCTCCCCCGCAGCGCGCCGACCGGCCCCGCCCGCACGGCCGCGCTCCGGCGACGCGGCAGTCCCTCGAACGCCCGTTCGTCGGTGCCGGGTCCGGCGTGCGTCGGTGCGCGGCCGAGGACCCTCCGGTGGCGGAGGTCTTACCGGCGGTTGCGCGCGCGTCGTCCTAGGGTGGGGGCATGAAGGTGACCGTGAGCGGGGCGTCGGGGTTGATCGGGGCCGCGCTCGCGCGGTCGCTGCGGGCGGACGGGCACGAGGTGCGGCGGCTGGTGCGGCGGGAGCCGTCCGCGCCGGACGAGGTGCGCTGGACGCCCGGCGAGCACGTCGATCCGGCGGCCGTGGACGGCGTGGACGCGGTCGTCCACCTCGCCGGAGCCGGAATCGGTGACCGGCCCTGGACGTCGGCGCGCAAACGGGAGATCTACGCCAGCCGCGTGTCCGGCACCCGCACGATCGCCGAGGCCGTCGCGCGTGCCGCCGCGCCGCCGCGCGTCCTGGTGTCGGGGTCCGCGATCGGCTACTACGGCGCCACCGGCGACCGGGCCGCCGACGAGGGCGCCCCGCGCGGCACCGGCTTCCTGGCCGACCTCGTCGCGGACTGGGAGGACGCCGCCGCGCCCGCCGCCGGAGCGGGCGTCCGCGTCGTCCTGCCGCGCACCGGCATCGTCCTGGATCGCTCCGGCGGCCTGCTCGGCAAGGTGCTGCCGCTGTTCCGGCTCGGGCTCGGCGCGCGGCTCGGCGACGGCCGCCAGTGGACGAGCTGGATCACCCTCGCCGACGAGGTCGCGGCGCTGCGCTTCCTGCTCGACAACGACGTGTCCGGCCCGGTGAACCTGACGGCGCCGCACCCCGTCCGCAACGCCGACTACACGCGCGAGGTCGGGCGGGCGCTCGGGCGTCCGGCGAAGCTGGCCGTCCCGGCGTTCGTGCTGCGCGCCGCGCTGCGCGACTTCGCCGACGAGGGCCCGCTGATCAGTCAGAAGGTGGTTCCGGCGCGGCTGGAGGAGGCCGGGTTCGCGTTCGCGCACCCCGAACTGCCGGATGCGCTGCGGGCCGTGCTTCGGCGCGATTAATCCCAAGTTTCGCCCAAGCGCGTCGCTTGGCGGACAGAGCGCCCTACCGTGGCCTTCCACGCTGGCACACAGAAAAGGAGCAGACCGATGAGCACTGACGGGCAGCCGCACATCCTCGCGATCGGCGGCGGGTCGTTCGTCCCCGACGACCGCTACGGCCTGTCACCGAGCCCGCTGCTGCGGTACGCGATCGACCTCACCGGGCAGGACCGGCCGCGCGTCTGCTTCCTCGCCACCGCCATGGGCGACGACCCCGCCGTGATCGCGCGCTTCTACGAGGGGTTCGGCAAGCTCGACGCCGAGGTCAGCCACGTCGCGCTGTTCCCCATGCCGAACCACGCCGACGTCCGCGCGCACCTGCTCTCCCAGGACCTCATCTACGTCAGCGGCGGCAGCGTCGCGAACCTGCTCGCGCTGTGGCGGCTGCACGGCCTCGGGGACGTCCTGCGCGAGGCGTGGGAGGCGGGCGTCGTGCTGTCGGGGCAGAGCGCGGGGGCGCTGTGCTGGCACGTCGGCGGCAACACCGACTCCTACGGCCCCGAGCTGCGCCCGCTCACCGACGGGCTGGGGTTCCTGCCGTACTCGTGCGGCGTCCACTACGACAGCGACGCGCAGCGGCGCCCGCTGCTCCAGCGGCTCGTCGGTGACGGCACGCTGCCCGCCGGGTACGCGGCCGACGAGGACGTCGCGCTGCACTACGTCGGCACCGAGTTCGTGCAGGCGGTGTCGTACCGCGAGCAGGGCGCGGCGTACCGCCTCGAACCGGACGGCGAGGGGTCGGCGAAGGAGATCCGCGTGGACCCCCGCCTGCTCGGTCCGGCGGCATAGTCTGGACGGTGTGAACACCGCAGACGTACGCGAGGCGGCCGGGCGACCCCCGGCGACCGCCGCCGCCGGGCTGGTCGTCGTCCACGCGGGCTTCGGCGCCGCCGCCGTCCCCTACGAGGACGGCTGGGAGTTGCAGCGCCGCACCCACGCGCTGCGCGCCGACGACGCGATCGGTGACACCGTCCTGCTGATGGAGCACCGCCCGGTTTACACGGCGGGCAAGCGCACCGAACCGCAGGACCGCCCCTTCGGTGACCCGGGCGCCCCCGTCGTCGACGTCGACCGGGGCGGCAAGATCACCTGGCACGGCCCGGGGCAGCTCACCGGCTATCCGATCGTCAAGCTGCCCGATCCGGTGGACGTCGTCGCGTACGTGCGGCGGCTGGAGCGGATGATGATGGCGGTCTGCGCCGAACTGGGCCTGGCTACGACGACGGTCGAGGGCCGCAGCGGGCTGTGGGTCGAGGGCACCCCCGACCGCAAGATCGGCTCGATCGGCATCCGCGTCTCGCGGGGCGTCGCGATGCACGGCTTCCAGCTCAACTGCGACCCCGACATGGCCTGGTTCGACCGCATCGTCCCGTGCGGCATCCGCGACGCCGGGTCCACCAGCCTCACCGGCGAACTCGGGCGTCCCGTTACCGTCGCCGAGGTCGTCCCGCTCGTCGAACAGCATCTCGCCGCCGCCCTCGACGCCCCCGCGATCTTCCACCGCACCACGGCGCAGCTCGCGCGCTGACGTCCGCCGCATATTCGGCTCCGCAGCGGGGAAGATCCCCGCCATCGACCACTGGGACGGACGCGGAAGGACCCTCGATGGCCCTCGGAGCAGGCGAAGTGCTGATGTTGATCCTGTCGATCGCCCTGCTCGTCGTGCAGATCGCGGTCGTCGTCGTGCTCGTGCGCTGGGGTCAGCGCCGCGCGGCGCGGCGGGGGAACCGCGCGGGCGCCCGGCGCGAGGACGTGAGCGGCGCGCGCTAGTTCTGCGTCATCAGCTTGTGCACGGCGTGGCCCTCGGCGGCGGCGTGCTGGAAGAAACGGGTCACCGCGTCGTGCATCGGGCGCAGCACGCGGTCCCGCGCGGCGTCGTCGAGGAAGCGCGCGTCCTGGACGTCGGCCGCCGCCATCGCGCGGACGTCCCAGCGCTCGGCCAGCAGCAGGAACGGCGTCGCGGTGAGGTGGTCGGCGGCGAGCTTCACGCGGTCGGGCGACAGGTAGACGACGTCGGCGCCGAGTTCGTCCGCGCCGTCCTCGGTGAGCAGGCGCCCGCCGCACACGACGTCGCTCGCGGGCTGCGGGCCGTCCCACGGGTCGCCGGTCAGCAGGTAGTGCAGCACCTGCCAGGCGCCGCCGAGGTCCAGCACCGTGTCGGCCGGACGCGCCGCGCGGCGTCCGGCGGGCCCGAACAGCAGCCGGGCGACCGCGCCGGGGTCGGCCTCGCCCTCCAGCACGGGCGGAAGCCGAAAGAACGACATGGCCAGACCCACGGTGGTCCTCCTGCGAAACGGGCGGCGGCGTGACAGGGAGTCACCCTAGAGAGATCAGCGACCGCAGGTGGCGAAACTGCCCCAATCTTGTCCTGTTCGGGACCTGATCGGGCACGGTACCGGCACCGATCATCCCGACGTAGGCTGAAGGGGTGACGACGGCGACACCTGAGGGACGCAAGCTGCTGCGCGTCGAGGCGCGCAACAGCCAGACGCCCATCGAGCGCAAACCCGACTGGATCAAGACGAAGCTGAAGATGGGCCCGCAATATCGCGAGCTCACCGGCCTGGTGAAGTCCGAGGGGCTGCACACCGTCTGCCAGGAGGCCGGCTGCCCCAACATCTACGAGTGCTGGGAAGACCGCGAGGCGACCTTCCTCATCGGCGGCGACCAGTGCACCCGCCGCTGCGACTTCTGCCAGATCGACACCGGCAAGCCCGCCGCGCTCGACCGCGACGAGCCGCGCCGCGTCGCGGAGTCCGTCGCGTCCATGGGCCTGAAGTACGCCACGATCACCGGCGTCGCCCGCGACGACCTGGAGGACGGCGGCGCCTGGCTGTACGCCGAGACGGTCCGCCGCATCCACGCGGCGGTGCCGGGCTGCGGCGTCGAGCTGCTCATCCCCGACTTCAACGCCGACCCCGGCCAGCTCGCGGAGGTGTTCGGGTCGCGGCCCGAGGTGCTCGCGCACAACGTCGAGACGGTGCCGCGCATCTTCAAGCGCATCCGGCCCGGGTTCCGCTACGAGCGCTCCCTCGACGTCATCACCCGCGCCCGCGAAGACGGTCTGGTCACCAAGTCCAACCTCATCCTCGGCATGGGCGAGACCCGCGAGGAGGTCTCCGAGGCGCTGCGCGACCTGCACTCCGCCGGTTGCGAACTCGTCACGATCACGCAGTACCTGCGGCCGTCCCCGCGCCACCACCCGGTGGAGCGCTGGGTCAAGCCGGAGGAGTTCGTGGAGCTGTCCGCCGAGGCCGAGGCCATCGGGTTCGCGGGCGTCATGTCCGGCCCGCTGGTGCGTTCCAGCTACCGCGCCGGGCGGCTGTACCAGCAGGCGATCGAGGCGCGCGACCGCTGAGCGGGATCACCGGACTATCCTGGACGCATGTCGAAGAAGCCCAAGGACGGGGCCCAGGACAGTCCGGGTCGGTTCGCCCAGATCCGGATGGTCGCCAAGGTTCTCCGTCAGCAGGACCCGAAGGCCCTGCCGATCGTCGCCGCCGCCGCGCTCGGGACGCTCGCCGTCCTCATCGTCATCGGCTGGCTGATCGGCCAGCTCTGGTTCTTCATCCCGCTGGGGGTCCTGGCCGCCGTCCTGGTCGGCATGATCGTGTTCAGCCGCCGTGCGCAGCGGGCGCAGTACAAGGTGCTGGCCGGGCAGCCCGGCGCCGCCGCCGCGATCCTCCAGAACATGCGGGGCGGCTGGACGGTCACCGAGGCCGTCACCGGCAACCGCAACCTCGACATGGTCCACCGCGCCGTCGGCCGCGCGGGCGTCGTCCTGGTCTCCGAGGGGCCGCGCAGCCGCGTCGGCCCGCTGCTGGGCGCCGAGAAGAAGCGCATCTCCCGCGCCGCGCAGCAGGTGCCCATCTACGACGTCCAGGTCGGTGAGGAGGAGGGCCAGATCCCGGTGGACAAGCTCCAGCGCCACCTGATGAAGCTGCCCCGCAACCTCACCAAGCCGCAGCTCGCCGACCTCAACGGCCGGCTCCAGGCGCTCCCCCGCGCCGTGCAGATGCCGAAGGGCCCCGTTCCCCGGGGCGCCCGCATGCCGAAGAGCCCCAAGCCGCGCAGCCGCTGACCGCATCGCAGAAGGCGCCCCCTCGGGGGCGCCTTTCTCGTCAGCGGTGGACGACGATCGTGTTGGCGGCGCGGTCGTGGAGACCGCGGTAGTCGCGGTCCCACACCAGGGCCGGGACGACGAGCAGGAGCAGCGCGGCGCGGGCGGCGGCCCAGCCGAACCCGACGCGGCGGCCGTCGAGGCGGACCGTCCGCAGGCCGAGGACGGCCTTGCCGAGCGTGACGCCCGTCAGCGCGGTGAGCAGCCACGCCTGGACGCCGAAGATCGCGAGGGTGAGCAGGCTGCGCTGGGACGGCTCCCAGCCGAGCGCCTGGACGAGCAGACCGGCGACGAGCAGGGACGCGAGCCAGTCGAGGAACAGGGCGCCGAGCCTGCGTCCGTACCCGGCGACCGAGCCGCTGCCCTGCTCGGGCAGGCCGTACCGCTCCCCCGGGCGGCCGAGGTCGACCCCGGCCGAGCGGGCGCCGCTCAGCCACGTCTGCGTCCAGCGCGGCCCGTCACCGCGACGCGTGTCACCACTGCTCATAGGCATACGCTATCCGCTCAGGGGTAGGGCGATGTCTGCTCGGTGCCCTTCCGGGGGTCCACGTGGCCCACGTCACCGAGTGAGATGTAACACAGGCGAAACACATGGGACATGGCCGGGAAACGGCCGCGTCCTAGCCTGCCCGAGCAGCCATGAGCGCCCCAAGGAGGCTGAATGTTCAGCAGTGCCGATGAGGTCCTGAGCTACATCAGGGACGAGGACGTCCGGTTCGTCGACTGCCGCTTCGTCGACCTGCCCGGCAAGATGCAGCACTTCACGTTCCCCGTGGAGAGCTTCGGCGAGAGCGTCTTCACCGACGGACTGATGTTCGACGGCTCGTCGGTTCGCGGGTTCCAGGAGATCCACGAGTCCGACATGCTGCTGCTACCGGACCCGACGACCGCCGTCGTCGACCCGTTCCGCCAGCACAAGACACTGAACCTGAACTTCTTCGTGCACGACCCGCTGACGGGCGAGCCCTACAGCCGCGACCCGCGCAACGTCGCCAAGAAGGCCCAGGACTACCTGCGCGGCACCGGCATCGCCGACACCGCCTACGTCGGCCCCGAGGCCGAGTTCTACATCTTCGACGACGTCCGCTTCGAGACGAAGCAGAACGCCGGCTACTACTACCTCGACTCGATCGAGGGCGCGTGGAACACCGGCCGCGAGGAGCCCGGCGGCAACCTCGGCGCCAAGCCGCCGTACAAGGGCGGCTACTTCCCCGTCCCGCCGATGGACCATTACACCGACCTGCGGTCGGAGATGGTGACGCAGCTCCTCAAGTCCGGCATCACCGTGGAGATGCAGCACCACGAGGTCGGCACGGCCGGTCAGGCGGAGATCGACTTCCGTTTCGACACGCTGCTGCGCAGCGCCGACCAGCTCATGCTCTACAAGTACATCGTGAAGAACGTGGCGCGCGCGGCGGGCAAGACCGTCACGTTCATGCCGAAGCCGATCTTCGGCGACAACGGGTCGGGCATGCACGTCCACCAGTCGCTGTGGAAGGACGGCTCGCCGCTCTTCTACGACGAGGTCGGCTACGCGGGCCTGTCCGACAACGCCCGCTTCTACATCGGCGGCCTGCTCCGGCACGCCCCGTCGCTGCTGGCGTTCACGAACCCGACGGTGAACTCCTACCACCGCCTGGTCCCCGGCTACGAGGCCCCGGTCAACCTGGTCTACTCCCAGCGCAACCGCTCGGCCTGCATCCGCATCCCGATCACCGGTTCGAACCCGAAGGCCAAGCGCGTCGAGTTCCGCGTCCCGGACCCGTCCTGCAACCCGTACCTGGCGTTCTCGGCGATGCTGATGGCCGGGCTCGACGGCATCAAGAACAAGATCGAGCCCGCCGACCCGGTCGACAAGGACCTCTACGAGCTGCCCCCCGAGGAGATGCGCGCCATCCCCCAGGTCCCGGGCTCCCTCGACGCGGTCCTCACGTCCCTGGAGAACGACCACGACTTCCTGCTGGAAGGCGGCGTCTTCACCCCGGACCTCATCGAGACCTGGATCAGCATGAAGCGCGAATTCGAGATCGACCCGATCCGCCTCCGCCCCCACCCCCACGAATTCGAGCTGTACTACGACATCTAGCCCGCACCACGGCGCGCTCCCGGGCCGCCGCCCCCACCGGGGGCGGCGGCCCGCCGCATGCGGGGAGGTGTCAGCCCGAAGTCACGTTGCGGGAGGCTCGGGCACACGCCAAGTAATCTGAAAGCGTTCGCACGGCGGCAGATCCGGCCGGCCGACCGGCCGAACTTCCTTGATGAGGTAGCCGAAGACGAGATGGTGAGCTTCCTCCGAGACCTCATCCCAGGTGGCGGGAGTCACGGTCATGATCTCTCTCATCAGGGCCAGATCTGACTCCGCCTCCAACATCTCCAGCCTCTCCTCCCGGTCCATCGTCTCGTCGCTTCGCATCGCACGAATGGAATCCTGCAGGAGATTGGGCTCGTGTCGGAGCCGTCGAAGGATCTCCAGACAACCGAACTGAAACACCGCGTGCGCTTCTGCCACCTCAGAGCCCGGATCACGGTAACCATAGGGCACACCTTCGTCCGCTCCGACATAGTCGCCCTTGAGCGAGCGAAGCAACGCACGCAGGAAGAACTCCGCGCCGGACTCCTCAATCGTTCGGAGACTCACGCGAACCCAATCGTCCTCCGAGATCAGAGTCTCATGGGGTGTCGCGAGGGATGGATGAATCTCGATGGCGTTGTAGGGGTTGCTCAGAACGCCAACGACCTGTTCCGCAGTCCACTGGCCGTCTTCACCACCCCAACCGCCGAGGACCAGTTCTCGCGCCGACTTCATCGCACCGGCATCGCCGTCACGTATTGCACGCCACAGAGGCAGGAATCTGGCCACCTCCGCCTGATGATCCCGAGGCGGAGCACACTTCTCAGCGAGCACCGCGACGATCGAATGAACGGTCTCCCAGCGCGGCACACGCAATCCCTTGAGAGCGGTCCGTACGCCCTCGTGACTGACAGAGTCGGGAAGGTCGTCCCGCTCCTTGGTGAGAGCACTTACCCGGCGCGCGCCCGGTGAACCGGCTGCACGATGCAGTTCCTGGAGTGCCTGAGCCAGTTCGCGATGCGCCTCGTCTCGCTGGTCAGAGGATGTGGTGGCCACTCTCTCGAACCTGCTTCCTGGGGTGAGGCGCCAGATATCGCCAACATCGTACGAGCAGCAGGTCGACGGCGCGTCAGTTCCCGCCAAGTTCCGCGCCGCGCCCGCCAGACTGTGACAGTCGGCCCCCGAACGCCGAGAGGATGAGGCATCGCACCGACGTCGACAGAAGGACCGCGCCTGTGCATGTCCCCGCCTACGCGTATGCCACGATCCGTGCCGCGCTCCCGGCCATACCCACATCCCGCCAAGTCGAGGCTCTCGACTGCTGTCTGTGCGCCAGCGCGTTCGACGGCCATGAGCCGATACCGCTTGGACCAACCGAGTCGTCCGGACTCTTCGCCTGCCGCCCCTGCCTGACCCGTTTCGTCGCCCGAGCTCGTCGAGCGCGCGACCACGCACTGGTAGAAGACGCGGAGCGGGCGCGCGCAGAGGAGGAACAGTGGACAGCGTCGCGTGCGCATTACCTGGACCGGCTCTGTGCTGTACGCCGGGCCGCCGATGCGGTCGCGGGACTGGCCTCCGAGGATGAGGTCGAACCGCTTGAGATCGCCTGGCTCCTGGTGTCGCTCGAATCTAGCCACGACTGGACCGTGGGCGATGCTCCTACTCGCCCCGCGTCGATGGAGCCCACGGACACGGAATGGAGAGACCAGAACCTGCGCATCTCCTTGGCGATGATCGCAGCGCGCGAGGCGGTGGCAAGCAGGCTCGCTTATCATTTGATCAATGAAGCGTCCCCCTTGGACGATTCATCCGATGAAGTGGAGTGCACGGCCGACTGTCACGGCGAGCATGGCGTTTCACATATCGACTGCGGCCCGGATGAGATCTTCGATTCCCTGACCACCAGAGGGATCGCAATCGAGCGCCCGGACGACGCGCCGCATCAGACAGCACAGCGGACGACTGGCACGCCCCCTTCTCCGTCGACGCCGGACGATGAGCAGCTGACTTCCGTTCTTGAATATCTCAAGATTGACTCAGGCGACACCAAACTACTGATCAACTGTGCCGCAGTCGGACTCGTCGCCGCCGCATGGCGCACTGGCCCCCTGGAGGACATCCTCGCGACGGCCGATGGACCGAGTGACGGCGAAATGCTCGCGCAGAGCGTTGACCTTTACCGCCGGGCGAGAACATCTCTCATCGCCGCGAAAGAGAAAGGGCCCGAAGCATTGTCTACTTTTCAGATCATCGCCTCGGACGTTCACCTACGCTGGGCCGGCGGCTCGAACTTCACCTTGAGTGCGAGCGGTGGGCCTTTGAAGGAGTTCGTAGAACACGTCGAGACGCAGACATGGCACATGTCGAAACTGATGCGCGAGAGAGGCTGGCGAGGAGCGTTGTTGCACGGGGCCGCGATCGGCGCCCTCAGAGCTCCCGCGCACTTTGGCATGCCCGGCTGGAATACGGTCGTCAAGGCAGCAGTGGGGCATCTTGCCGTACTGGAGCCGTCGGACGTGCCGGAACCGCTCCAAGACCGCGCAACGTTGGCGAACTTTTTGCTCGATGCACCCGACGAGCTAGGCGTGAAAATTCTCGACTGGATGTGCGCTCGAGAACTGTTCGACCAGCGGACCGAATGATTGCAAGTAAGAATCATTTCCCGAACGGCAATTTTGAAAGCGAAATTCTGCACACTCGCCCGCCTCAGTAGGTGTCATGGTCCAACGAGAGTGGAGACAGCGCGTGAACTGGGACAAGACCACCTTGATCATCCTCGCCTCGTTCGGCTGCGTGACTCTCCTACTCACGCAGATCAGCGATGTATTGTCCCGGCTGCCCCCCATCATCCGTGCTTGGCGGCGAGTGCGTCAGGAACTCAGAGGTGGCGCCGAGCGAAATGCGAGGGATCAAGCAGGCATCGTCGAATCTACTCCTTCCACACTCGAAGCGGACGGCTCCCTAGGACGTCCGGGCACCGGTGCAGCCCTCGGAACTAGTGAAGAGTGACGACGGCTCGGCCGAAGCCGCAGGGAACAGTTCCGTCGTCGGCTGGATCTGATGTCACAGAACCGCGGAGATGCGGGGGTCGGTGGAGGGGACGGGGGGCTCGTCGGTGATCCACGGGGTGCCGGAGAAGTGGGTGGTGAAGATCTTTTCGGCGGTGCGGGTGGCGAGGGCCTGGGTGGTGAGGGTGGGGTTGGGGCCGCCCAGGGCGTTGGGGAGGGCGGAGTTGTCGGCGACGTAGAGGGCCGAGACCCAGCGGCTCTGGGCGTCGGCGTCCAGGACGGAGTTCGCGGCCGAGGCGCCCATGCGCATCGACGAGTGGATGTGCAGCAGGAGGGGCGCCCAGTCCATGCGGTGGACGCGGCGGGCACCGGCCTTGCGGAGCAGTTCGGCGGCGCGGCGGGCCAGGTACTCGCGGGAGTCGGCGGTGCGGCGGCTGCGGGATCGGTGGCGGAGGACCGCCTTGGGGATCTGGCCGTGCTCGTCGGTGGGCAGCGCCGACAGGGTGACGCGGTTGTCGGGTTCGACGTCGTCGCCCGTCAGGATCAGGACGTTGAGCAGCCGGTCCACGCCGTGCGCCAGCAGCTCCTTCAGCTCGGGGCCGACGACGCGTCCCGCGCGGCCGTCCCACGGTCCGGTCGGGCCGCGGCCGTTGCGGTAGCGGCCCCGGATGCCGCTGTCGGACAGCGCGAACGAGAACGCCTGCATCGCGGGCGGGACGCCGACGTTCTCCAGCGACCCGTAGCCGGGGAAGTCGCAGCGGGCGGCCGACGACGGGCCGCGCGACGAGCCGGTGTCGTCGTCGAACACCCCGGTGACGAAGTCGAGGTGGTGGTCGGTCAGGCCCCGTCCGACCCAGCCGTTCGGGTTCGGCAGGCCGCTGTTCAGCCAGAGCCGGGGCGTCTCCGTCGTGCCTCCGGCGAGGACGACGACCTTCGCGTCCTCCCGGTGCGTCTCCCCCGTCGTCACCGACCGCCACGTCACGCCGGTCGCCGTCGTCCGTCCGGAGCGTCGTGCCGTGTGCACGCGCGTGACGTACGCGTCGGCGAGCAGCGTCACCGCGCGGCCGTGGCGTGACCAGGCGGGGGCCGTCAGCGCCATCGGCACGTAGCTGTTGTCGGTAGAGCGTTTGGCGGCCTGGTTGCGCGGCGCTCCGGCGGGCTCCATGCAGCCTTGCAGGCAGTAGCCGCAGAACGTGCAGCCGGTGGCCTGCGGGTGGCGCAGCCGTGCCGGGTCTCCGGTGCGCCCGGCCGTGCCGCCGGGTTGCAGGATCGCGTTCTCCTGCGGGCGGAACGACGCCGTCAGCGTGTCCTTGGTCGTCTGGACGGGCAGGCCGAGCCGTTCGGCTCCGCCGAGGAACACGGTCTCCTTGACGCCCATCGCCGCCGTCTGCACCGGCAGCGTCGCCTCGACCCACGCGTAGTACGGCACCAGCTCCTCGTACCGGAACGGGAAGGCGTGGGCGGTGTCGTACATCGCCCGGTCCGCGCCGGTGTATCCGGCGAACACGCCCCGGAACGCGCGCGGCGAGTTGCCGTAGTAGTGCAGGGTCGTCCCGCCGACGCCGGTGGCCTGGAGGAGGTAGGAGTTCTGCGGCGTCTCGCGCAGCCAGGCGGGGGCGTCCCGGTCGGACGGCCCGGCGCGCAGGAACCCCGTCAGCGGGTTGTTCGCGTCGTTCTCCAGGTGGGTCCACTCGCGGCGCGGGTCGCCGTGCCGGGCGCCGCCCTCCAGCAGCAGGACGTCCAGTCCCCGCGACGCCAGCTCCTTCGCGACGACGGGCCCGCCGCCGCCCGCCCCGACGACGATCACGTCCCGGCTCATCCGGTCGCCTCCCTGCGCCCCTGGTAGTAGCCGCGGAACTCGGGGCGGCCCTCGGCGGCGGGCGTGTAGCCGCTGACGCGCCAGCCGACGGGGGTGCCGCGCAGTTCCCGGGCGTCGCGGTCCCAGACGGCCCATTCGGAGTAGCCGCCGAGCGCGGTCAGCTCCAGCAGCGCGCCGCCGAGGAACCGCAGCAGCCCGGACGCGGTGCGGCGCAGCGGCTCGGGCAGCCGCGCGTCCAAGATCTCGACGAGGTCGGGGTCGGCGCCCTCCAGCAGCTCGAACACGCGGGCCTTGCGGTCGAAGGACAGCCGCGCGAACGGCGTGCGGAACGGCCCGGCGACGGTCCACGGCGCGACCCGCAGCGCCTGCACGTTGAGCAGCAGCGCCACGACCGGCGACAGCGGGACGGACGCGTCGCTCCGCAGCAGCGGCGTCCCGCCCGCGCCGGCGTCGCCGGGCACCGCCGCGAGCAGCCCCCGGGCGAGGGACGCGGCGGGCAGGTCGGGGACGGGCAGGTACCGGTCGAGGGCGTCCACGAGGAACTCGGGCGTGCGCGCCTCGATGCCGCCGGGTTCGCGGCGCGGCGTGCCCTGCGCCCGGGAGTACGCGTCGGGGCCGGGCATGACGAAGGCGGCCAGGCCGCTCATCGTGTCGAGCGTCCACAGCGTGAGCGCGTCGGGCGCGGCGGCCCGCGCGGGCGGCGGCAGGCCGAGGGACGGGACGGCCGCGACGGCGGCGGCGAGCCCGGCGGCGCCGAGCAGGGTACGTCGGTCGGGGGAAGCCGTGCCGGTCACAGGAACCACCGCTCTCGGTCGCCGTCCGCGGGTGCCCCACCGTATTGGACGACTTGTCAGAGAGGGTTGGCGGAAAACGCCAAGCCCGCCCGCGCGGTTTCATCGCCCTCCCCCTAGGCGCGGACGTTTCAGCCGCCCAGCACGGCCCTCACCACGGCCGCCGTGTCCGTCAGGTCGGACACGACGCTCGCGGCCCCGGCCGCCCGCAGCGGTGCTCACGGTGTCGGACTCCGCTGCGGGTCAGGTGCCGGCGAGTTCGCGTGCGCCCTCAGCACGGACGTTCATGCAGGCCTGCCGCATCGCCTGCGCGACGTGTTCCCAGCCCGGTGTGCCGTCACCGATCTCGTGGAGGGCCGCCCGGACGGTGGCAACGATCTTCTGACCGGCGTCCGCCAGGTCGTCCGCCCGCACGTACATCGTGGCCGACACATCACCCGTGGCCAGCGCCGCGGTCACGTCGACGTCATGAATTGACGGGTCGGCTTCCTCCAGGTCCGCAAGCGCGTCCAGGAACTCCTCGACACGTGTCGCCATGTCGTCGACCTGAACGACGTCGACCTTCAGGCCAAGCTCCGCATAGAAGATCATCGGCGCTCCTCGTTCCAGCACGTACTATTACCGAGCTTCTTGAGAAGGTTCCGCTTGTAGCCAGGATCAGACGGCGTCAGCTTGACGGTCTTGAAATGCTTCTGTTCGCAAGGACACCAGAGCTTCCAGTACCGCTTGTCCCGCGTGATCCGCCATCCCTTCTCCCACGCCTGCTCAAGGACGTGGTCCAACTCCTTGTCCCGGTGCTTCGGTCGCGTCACAGACTCCGCCCGTCATTCTGAGTGTATGTACCCCACGCCGCACCATCCTAGAGCGAATCTGTAATCAAGCAGTAGCGAAACGTTACTCTCAAGCCGGGCTCGATGGTGAGCAAAGTCAGCCCGCGCCGCCGGTGTCGGTGGGGGGTCGTATGCTCGGCGGATTGTGGACGTCAAGGACATCCTGCGTGGTGGGCATGGGCTGCGGGACGCCGCGCGGGATCTGATCGCGGACGAGCGGCGGGCGCGGGGGGCCGTGCAGGAGGCCGTCGCGCCGTTGCGCGCGGAGAAGGCGCGGGCGCAGCTCGCGGGGATTCCGCTCGCGCGGCTGAAGGACGTCACCGGCGGGCGGCTGCGGCTCGGGCCGCTGGAGAACGCCGGGTACGCCACCGTCGGGGACGTCCTGGACAGCACCCCGTACCGGTTGCAGGCGCTGCCGGGCGTCGGGCCGCAGACGGCGGCGCAGCTCCACGCCGCCGCGCGGCAGATCGCGGACGCCGCCGAGCGGGCCGCGCCCGTCACGATCGGGGACGAACCCGACCGGGCGCTGCTCGTCGCGCTGCACCGCGTCGTCACCGCCGGACCCGACCTGGCCCGGGCACGCGGCGTCGCAGAACGGGTGGACGAGGAACTGTCGCCGCTCCTCGCGGACGCGCGCCCCGCGTCCCGCTGGTGGCTGCGCCTGGTCGCCGGACGCGCCCGCCGCGAACGCGCCGACGCCGCCGTCGCGGAGATCGCCGCGCTGCTGCGCCGCGAGGACGAGTCCCGCCTGCTGCTCGCGCAGACCTCCGTCGACCTGCTCCGCCCCGAGGCGGGCCCCGACGAGGCCCGCATCGACTACGAGCTGCGGGCCGCCGAGTACCAGACGGCGCTGGCCGAGATCGCGGCGCTGGTCCCCGACGGCGACGCCGCCGAAGGCCACCTCACCGACGACCTCGCCCGCCGCGTCCGCGCGCAGCCGCTCGACACCGCGCGGCTGCGCGTCGCGCTGCGCGGCTACCAGGAGTTCGGCGCCAAGTTCGCACTCGCCCAGGAACGCGTCATCCTCGGGGACGAGATGGGCCTCGGCAAGACCGTGCAGGCCCTCGCCGTCGCCGCGCACCTGGCCGAGCGGGGCCGCGAACGGGTGCTCGTGGCGTGCCCGGCGAGCGTTCTCATCAACTGGCTGCGCGAGATCGAGACGCACACCACGCTGACGCCGCACCCGGTGCACGGCCCGGGCCGCGCCGGGGCGCTCCGGGCGTGGGCGGCCAAGGGCGGCGTCGCCGTCACCACGCTCGACACCCTGCACGCGCTGCCCCCGCACCCGCTCGACCTGCTCGTCGTGGACGAGGCGCACTACGCCAAGAACCCCGCGACCCGCCGCGCGGGCGCCGTCCGCGCCTGGTGCGGCGACGCCGGACGCGTCCTGTTCCTCACCGGCACGCCGATGGAGAACCGCGTCGAGGAGTTCCGCACGCTGGTGGAGTACCTGCGGCCCGAGCTGCTGCCCGACATCCGGCACAGCGACGCCGCGATGGGCCCGCGCGCGTTCCGCGCCGCCGTCGGCCCCGCCTACCTGCGCCGCAACCAGCAGGACGTGCTGGTCGAGCTGCCCGACGTCGTCCGGGTGGACGAGTGGGAGGAGTTCAGCGCCGCCGACGCCCGCCACTACCGGGACGCCGTCCGCGACGGCGCGTTCATGGCGATGCGCCGCGCCGCCTACGCCGACGTCAAGCGGTCGGCGAAGCTGCGGCGGCTGGCCGAGCTGGTCGAGGAGGCTGCGGAGAACGAGCGCAAGGTGGTGATCTTCTCGTTCTTCCGGGACGTGCTGGACGCCGTCCGGCTCACCGTCGGCCGCGACGCGCACGGCCCGATCACCGGCAGCGTCCCCGCCGCCGACCGCCAGGCCGTCGTGGACGCGTTCGCCCGCGAGCCCGGCCACGCGGTGCTGCTCGCGCAGATCCAGGCGGGCGGGACGGGCCTGAACCTCCAGGCGGCGTCGGTGGTGATCCTGTGCGAGCCGCAGGTGAAACCGACGCTGGAGGCGCAGGCGGTCGGCCGCGCGCACCGGATGGGGCAGACCCGGTCGGTGCAGGTGCACCGGCTGCTGACGCCCGACAGCGTCGACCAGCGGATGCTGGAGATCCTGCGGCTCAAGCAGGGCCTGTTCGACGAGTACGCGCGCCGCAGCGACCTGGCCGAGTCCACGCCGGACGCGCTCGACATCTCCGAGGCGTTGCTCGCCGCCACGATCGTTTCGGAGGAGCAGGAACGCCTCGGATAGGGAAGACTCAGAACTTCCCGGACGTTCGCCCGGAAGAGTGACGACCCGCCCCAGGAGGCTCCCATGCCCAACGTTCGCGTCGAGCGCACCGACGACGGTTTCGAGGCCACCAACGACCGCGGCGGCCGGGTGGCGATCGGCGGCCCCGACGCCGAAGGCGTGTTCTCCCCGGTGGAACTGCTGCTCGCGGCGCTCGGCGGCTGCGAGCTGTTCTCCGTCGAACCGCTCACGTCCCAGCGGGGGCACCGGATGGTGCGTCTCGCGACGACCGTCACCGCCGACAAGATCGCGGCGAACGAGCTGGGCCCGATCACCATCACCTACGACGTGGAGCTGCCCCCGGGCGACGCGGCGTCCACCGCGAAGTCCGACGAGGTGCTGCGCGCGGTCGCGGCGCGCGTCTACGAGCAGTACTGCACGGTCGGCAACACGCTCAAGCGGCCGATGGAGGTGACCCAGGTCATCCCCTGACCGGGACTCCCCTCGTTCACCCCCGGGTCAAGGGTTTAACTCCACCGAAAGTCCGTACGTTCAAGCGCCGCTCTACTACTTCAGGTTGAGATGAAGACCGTTCGTCCCGCTGATCACAGCGGGCTGACCAAAGCGCAAAGATAAGGAGCATGGCCCCAATCGCCCCAGCTCCTCCCCGAGGCCGGGCCGCCCTCGCTCCCGTCGGCGGTGTCAAGGCGCCGCCGGTGTGGCGTGAGCTTCTGCTCATCGCGCTGTTCTACACCGGCTACACGCTGACCCGGCTCGTCCTCGTGCAGGACGGCACCGGCCCCGCCTTCGCCAACGCCGACCAGATCCTGTCGCTGGAGCGGTTCCTCGGCCTCGACGTCGAACGCGGTCTCAACGAGGGCCTGCTCGCCGTGCCCTGGCTGGCCCGCACCGCCAACATGTTCTACGCCGTCGCGCACTTCGCGGTCACGCTCGGCCTCGTCGTGTGGGTGTGGCGGCGGCGCCCGGCCGAGTACCGGTGGCTGCGCACGTCGCTGATGATCGCGACGGGCGCGGCGCTGGTCGGCTTCTGGCTCTACCCCCTCGCGCCGCCGCGCTTCCTGCACGAGGAGGGGTTCGTCGACCCGGTCGTCGCGCTGCACTCGATGGGCCTGTACGCGAGCGAGGCGTCCGGCACCCTCACCAACCAGTACGCGGCGATGCCGTCGATGCACGCCGGCTGGGCGCTGTGGTGCGGCTTCGTCGTGATCCGGCTCGCGACGCGGCGCCGCGCCCGCTGGCTCGCCGTGCTGTACCCGCTGACGACGATCTACGTCATCCTCGCGACCGCCAACCACTACGTGCTCGACGCCGTCGCGGGCGGGGCGCTGGTCGCCGCCGCGCTGGGCGTCTCCTGGTGGCTCTACGGCCGCAGCCGCGCCGCGGCCCCGCCGCCGCTGGTTCAGGTCACGCCGTAGAAGACCTGGTCGACGACGGCGCGGGCGCGGCGGGCGCGGCGCCGGTAGTCCTCCAGGAGTTCGCCGGTCGAGCCGTAGCCGAGGAGCTGGGTGATCGCGCTGCGCTCGCGGTGGTGGTCGGTGGGCAGCAGGTCGGACGCGCGGCCCCGCACCAGCATGATCGAGCCCCGGATGCGGGTGGCGAGCCGCCACGCCTCGGTCAGCGCCGCGGCGTCGCCCTCGTCCAGCAGGCGGGCCTGGACGGCCGCGTCGAGCGCGGCGAGCGTCCGCGTGGTGCGCAGCGCCGGGACCTCCGCCGCGTGCCGGAGCTGGAGGAGCTGCGCGACCCACTCCACGTCCGACAGGCCGCCCGGACCGAGCTTGGTGTGCAGGCGGCGTTCGACGCCGCGCGGCAGCCGCTCGGACTCCATCCGCGCCTTGAGCTGCCGGATCTTGCGGACGGCGTCGTCGTCGATGCCGTCCTCGGGCCAGCGGACGGGGTCGATCAGCGCCCGGAACTTCTCGCACAGCTCCGGGTCGCCGATGAGCGGGTCGGCGCGCAGCAGCGCCTGGCTCTCCCACGGCTCGGACCAGCGCGCGTAGTAGGCGGCGTAGGACGCCAGCGTCCGCACCAGCGGGCCCTGCCTGCCCTCCGGGCGCAGGTTCGCGTCGATCTCCAGCGGCGGGTCGGCGGCGGGCAGCGCGAGCAGCCGCCGCATCTCCTCCGCGACCGCCTTGGCGGCCTTGGCGGCGTCGGCCTCGGACGCGCCTGGCAGCGGGTCGTGCACGAACATGACGTCGGCGTCGCTGCCGTAGCCGAGTTCGTGGCCGCCGAACCGGCCCATCGCGACGATCGCCAGCCGGGTCGGCAGCGGCGTCCGCGCCTCCATCTCGATCTTGTTGCTCGCGGCGCGCAGCGCGGCCTCGATCGTCATCGTCGCGATGTCGGTCAGGCCGGTGCCGACGGTCTCGACGTCGGCGTAGTCGAGCAGGTCGGACACGGCGATGCGCAGCAGCTCGCGGCGCCGGACGCCCCGCACGGCCGCGACCGCGTCCTCGGCGGGGACGGCGCCGCTCCCCTCGGCGTGCCGCCGGACGGCCGCCAGCGCCTCGCCGCGCAGCGCCGTCAGCGGACGCGGTCTCAGCTCGGCGCGGCTCGTCAGCATCGTCACCGCCTCCGGCGCCCGCAGCAGCAGGTCGGTCGCGTAGCGGCTGGTGCCGAGGACGCACGCCATCCGCTCGGCGACCGTCACCTCGTCGCGCAGCAGCCGCAGGTACCAGGGGGTGGTGCCGAGCGCGTCGCTGACGCGGCGGAAGCCGAGCAGCCCGGCGTCGGGGTCGGGGGTGTCGGCGAACCAGCCGAGCATGACCGGCAGCAGCGTCCGCTGGATCGACGCGCGCCGCGACACCCCGGTCGTCAGCGCCTCGATGTGCCGTAGCGCGCCCGCCGGGTCGTGGTAGCCGAGCGCGACGAGCCGCGTCCGCGCCGCGTCGGGCGTCAGCCGCGCCTCGTCGCCGGGCAGGGCGGCGACGGCGCGCAGCAGCGGCCGGTAGAACAGCTTCTCGTGGATGCGCCGCACCTCGCGGGCGTGCCGCCGCCACAGCGCGGTGAACTCCTTGACGGGGTCGGCGCGCAGGCCGAGGGCGCGGCCGAGACGGCGCAGCCCGGCGTCTTCGTCGGGGACCAGGTGCGTGCGGCGCAGCCGGTGGAGCTGCACCAGGTGCTCGACGCGGCGCAGGAACCGGTACGCCGACGCGAGCGCGGCGGCGTCGTCGCGGCCCACGTAGCCGCGGCGCGACAGCGTCTCCAGCGCGTCGAGGGTGGCGGGGCTGCGCAGCGCGGTGTCGCCGCGGCCGTGCACGAGCTGGAGGAGCTGGACGCTGAACTCGACGTCGCGCAGCCCGCCCGGGCCGAGTTTGAGCTGCCGTTCGGCCTCGGCGGTGCGCTGGTTCAGGTCGGCCTCGACACGGCGCCGCATGTCCTGGATGTCCTCGACGAACTGCTCGCCGTCGGCGGCCTCCCAGACGAGCGGGGTGATCGTCTCCAGGTAGCGGGCGCCGAGCCCGGGGTCGCCCGCGAGCGGGCGCGCCTTCAGCAGCGCCTGGAACTCCCACGTCTTGGCCCACCGCTCGTAGTAGGCGCGGTGGCTGGCGAGGGTGCGGACGAGCGGCCCGGCCTTGCCCTCGGGGCGCAGCGCGGCGTCGACCTCCCACAGCGACCCCTCGACGGTGCTGGCCGAGCAGGCCCGCATCATCGCGGACGCGAGGCGGGTCGCGGTGCGCAGGGCGGCGTCCTCGGCGGTGCCGTCGCGGGCCTCGGCCACGAAGATGACGTCCACGTCGCTGACGTAGTTGAGTTCGCGGCCGCCCGCCTTGCCCATGCCGATGACGGCGAGGCGGCACCGGTCGTGGCCGTCGACCTCGGCGCGGGCGACGGCCAGGCCCGCCTCCAGCGCGGCGGCGGCCAGGTCCGCGAGTTCGGCGGCGACCTCGGCGACGTCGGCGGCGCCCGTCAGGTCGAGCCCGGCGAGCGCGAGGAGCTGCCGCCGGTACTCGGCGCGCAGCGCGACGAGGGTGCCGGGCCCGTGCCCGGACGCGACCGGGTCGGACGCTTCCGGGTCGGCGCCGACGGCGCGCAGCAGCGCGGTCCGCAGCTCGACGGCGCGCAGTTCCCGGGACGGCTCGATGTCGTCGTCACCGGGCAGTCCGGGCGCGGGGGCGAGCGGGCGCCCGATCGCGTCGTCGCGGAGCATCGTCCAGTGGCCGGGGTGGCGGGCGAGGTGGTCGGCGAGGGCGCCGCTGACGCCGAGGACGGCCAGCAGCCGTTCCCGCGTCCCGGGTTCCTTGCCGAGGGCGGCGCGCAGCTCGTCCGCGACGTCCGTCTCGGCGGCGGCGGCGAAGAGCCGCAGCAGCCCGGCGAGGGCGAGGTCGGGATCGGCGGTGCCGCCGAGCGCGGCGAGCAGTTCGTCGTCGGGAAGGGGCCCGCCGTCCTGCTCGGCCCCCGTCAGCAAACGCTCCGCGTTCCCCGCATCGGTGAACCCGAGCCGCGCCAGGCGCCCGATCAGGGAGGGTCTGCGTTCAGAAGTCCACGACTCGCTCACGACCTTTACCGTAACCCGCCACCCGCGCCCGCGCCCTCCGGACGCGAGCACGGAAGCGTCTCAATCTCCAAGCCCAGAAAACATCGCCCGAACGCCAGCCGTCACGGGTCAGGGCCCGCACCGCCGCAGAGGGCTTGATCATCCGGACCGAAGGGAGGATGATCAAGCCCTCTGCGGCGGTGCCAAAAGGGGCCCTGACCCCGCCGCGACGAAGTCGCGGCAAAGCAAACACAGCTCCCTGCACCCACCAGCCCCGCCGAACAACCGCGCCACGTCCCCGCAGACCCCGGCCCCGGCCTCACAGCACAGTGATCATCCGCTTCCGCTCGTACTCACTGACCTGCCCCCGGTAGTCCTCCCACTCCTGCCGCTTGTTGCGCAGGAAGAAGTCGAACACATGCTCCCCGAGCACGTCGGCCATCAGCTCACTGCGCTCCATGGCGTGAATCGCCTCATCAAGCGACTGCGGCAACGGCTCGATCCCGAGCGCACGACGTTCGGCCGGAGTCAGCGCCCAGACGTCGTCCTCCGCACCGGGAGGCAGTTCGTACCCCTCCTCGATGCCCTTCAGCCCGGCGCCGAGCATGGCGGCGAACGCCAGGTACGGGTTGGCGGCGGTGTCCAGCGCGCGGTACTCGACGCGGGTCGCGTGGCCCTTCTGCGGCTTGTACATGGGAACGCGCACCAGCGCGGACCGGTTGTTGTGCCCCCAGCAGATGTAGGACGGCGCCTCGCCGCCCGCGCCGGCGGCGTGCCCGACGCCGCCCCACAGCCGCTTGTAGGAGTTCACCCACTGGTTGGTGACGGCGGAGATCTCGGCGGCGTGCCGCAGCAGGCCCGCGATGAACGCGCGGCCGACCTTGGAGAGCTGGAACTCCGAGCCGGGCTCGTAGAAGGCGTTGCGGTCGCCCTCGAACAGCGACATGTGGGTGTGCATGCCCGAGCCGGGGTACTGCGTGAACGGCTTGGGCATGAACGACGCGAACACGCCCTGCTCCAGCGCGACCTCCTTCATGACGAGACGGAACGTCATGATGTTGTCGGCGGTGGTGAGCGCGTCGGCGTAGCGCAGGTCGATCTCCTGCTGGCCGGGGGCGCCCTCGTGGTGGCTGAACTCCACCGAGATGCCCATGGCCTCCAGCATCATGATCGCGTTGCGCCGGAAGTCGTGCGCCGCGCTGTGCGGGGTGTGGTCGAAGTAGCCGCCGGAGTCGACGGGGGTGGGTTCCCGGCCGTCCTCGGGGCGGTCGCGCAGCAGGAAGAACTCGATCTCGGGGTGGGTGTAGAACGTGAACCCGAGGTCGGCGGCGCGCGACAGCGCCCGCTTCAGCACGAAGCGCGGGTCGGCGTAGCTGGGGGTGCCGTCCGGCATGAGGATGTCGCAGAACATGCGGCCGACGCCGGGCGCCTCGCTCCGCCACGGCAGCACCTGGAACGTGGAGGGGTCGGGCTTGGCGATCATGTCGGCCTCGTAGACGCGCGCGAAGCCCTGGATGGCCGAGCCGTCGAAGCCGATGCCCTCGCCGAAGGCGCCCTCCAGTTCGGCGGGCGCGACCGCGACGGACTTCAGGAACCCGAGCACGTCGGTGAACC
The DNA here is from genome assembly GCF_000374305.1 of Actinomadura flavalba DSM 45200. Lineage (GTDB taxonomy): Bacteria > Actinomycetota > Actinomycetes > Streptosporangiales > Streptosporangiaceae > Spirillospora > Spirillospora flavalba. The sequence continues at coordinate 92,594 of NZ_KB894094.1, forward strand.
ACAGCCGGATGAAGCGGATGTCGCGCTCCTCCAGCGTGCGGAGCACGAACTCCTGCTGACGGTCCAAAGCCTTCTCCCTCGGTGGTGCGACGCCGCCCGGCGCGTGCACACCGGACGTTCCGGGCCCTTCCCCGCCGTGGGCGGGGAGTAACGGAACCGGGTCCGTCCGGCGTGTCCGCGCTGGTCGGCAGGTACGCCTCGTGTGCAGTATGCCCCGTCGCTGTTACCGCGACGTTACGGACCGGTCCACGGTCCGGAGTCGCCCCGTGAACGCGGGAGCACCTGGGAGCGACCAGGACAAACTCTGCCATACGATCGCCGCTGCTCACAGCCGCGAGATCGCGCTTCATGCCTTACTCCGGGGCCTCCTTCCCGACGGTCCCGGCGGGCGCGCCCGCCGACGCCGGGTCCAGGACCCGGGCCAGGAACTCGCGCGTCCGGGCCTGCCGCGGCTCGCTGATCACCTGCGCGGCGGGGCCCTCCTCGACCACGACGCCGCCGTCCAGGAAGATCACGCGGTCCGCGACCTCGCGGGCGAAACTCATCTCGTGCGTGACGACGAGCATCGTCATGCCGTCCTCGGCCAGCGTCCGCATGACGGCCAGGACGTCCCCGACCAGCTCGGGGTCCAGCGCGGAGGTCGGCTCGTCGAACAGCATCACCGACGGGTCCATCGCCAGCGCCCGCGCGATGGCGACGCGCTGCTGCTGGCCGCCGGACAGCCGGGCCGGGTAGGCGTCCTCGCGTCCGGCCAGGCCGACGCGGGCCAGGTTCTCGCGGGCGATCCGCGCCGCCTCGTCCTTGTCCCGTCTGAGCACCTTGCGCTGGGCCACGGTGACGTTGCCGAGCGCGGTGAGGTGCGGGAACAGGTTGAACTGCTGGAACACCATGCCGATCCCGATGCGGATCGCGTCCAGGTTCGCGTCGGGATGGGTGATCTCGTCGCCGTTGACGCGGATCGTCCCGCCGGTGGGCTCCTCCAGCAGGTTCACGCACCGCAGCAGCGTCGACTTGCCCGACCCGGACGGGCCGATGACGCACACCACCTCGCCGGACCGGACGGTCAGGTCGATGCCGCGCAGCACCTCGTCGGCGCCGAACGCCTTGCGCAGCCCCTCGATCTCGATCGCCGTCCCGCTCATCGCTGCCCCCTGCGCTGCCGCGTCTCCAGCCGCCGGGCCAGGTAGCCCAGCGGGATCGTCACCAGCAGGTAGCACAGGCCCGCGACGACGATCGGCGTCGTGTTGCCCTTCTCGCTCGCCAGGTCCTGCCCGAATTTCGCCAGCTCCCGCTCGTTGAGCGAGACGCCGATGAACAGCGCCAGCGACGAGTCCTTGAACAGCAGCACCAGTTCGTTGGTCAGCGGCGGGATCACCACCCGGAACGCCTGCGGGATGATGATCGTCCGCATGGCGCGGGCGCGGGACATGCCGAGCGACCGCGCCGCCTCCATCTGGCCGCGCGGCACCGCCTCGATGCCCGCCCGGATCGTCTCGGCCATGTACGCGGCCGAGACGAGCGCGAGCGCCAGCGCCGCCTGCCCGTAGACGCCGCCCGGCAGGTTCGTGCCGGGGAACGCCAGCGGGACGCCGACCCCCACGAAGATGAAGATCAGCAGCGCGGGCAGCCCCCGGAACACCTCGATGTAGATCATCGCGGTCCACCGGTAGGGGCCCGCCGACGACAGCCGCATCAGCGCCAGCACGAGCCCGGCCACCAGGCCGAGCACGAACCCGGTGACCGTGTAGATCACGGTGTTGCGCAGGCCGACCGTGATGATCTCGGGGAACAGGTCGCCGACGACGTCGAGGTTGAGGAAGTTGACCCGCAGCGACTCCCAGTCGGCGAGCAGCGCGACGGCGACGATGACGCCGAGGAACAGCGCGTACTCGCCGCCGAGGATGAGGCGGCGCCGCTGCCGGCGGGTCAGCCCGCCGGCGGCGGGGGCGCCTTGGCCCGTTTCGGACGACGCCGTCACGTCACCCGTCCTCGGGCATCGGGCCGATCCACTTCTCGTAGATCGTCTTGTAGGTGCCGTCCTGGCGGGCCTGCCCGACGACCTCGTTGATGGTCTTCAGCAGCTCGGGGTTCTGGGCCTTGCGGACGGCGAAGCCGTACTGCTCGCCGGTGTCGAACTGCCCGGCGACCGCGTAGGCGGCGTTGTCGGCCGACTTCAGCCAGCCCTGGATGACCGGGTAGTCCAGGATGACGGCCTCGACGCGCTTGGTGCGCAGGCCGTTGAGCAGCGCCGCCGAGTCCTTGAACGAGATCGAGTCGACGCCCTTGCCGCGCGCGTACTCCTCGCCCGTCGTGGACGCCTGCGTGCCGACCTTGACGCCGGACGCCTTGAGGTCCTCGATCGTCTTCCACTCCTTGCCCTTGGCCGCCATCACGGCCTGGGTGGCGTCGAAGTACGGCTGGGAGAAGTCGATGAACTTGGCGCGGTCCGGCTTGATCGTCATGCCGGCGGCGGCGACGTCGCACTTGCCCGCGTTGAGCGCCGACCCCGTCTTGATCGTCTCGAACGGCGTGTCGATGATCTCCTGCTTGACGCCGAGCTTCTTGGCGACCAGGTCGATGAGGTCGACGTCGAAGCCGACGACCTTGCCACCCTGCTCGGACTGGAACGGCGGGTACGGCAGGTGGGTGCAGGTGGTGATCTGGCCGGCCTTGACCAGCTTGGCGCCCTGCACGGTGGCGTTCTCGTCGCCGCCACCGCCGCAGGCGGTGAGGGTGGCCGCCAGCAGGGTGCCGAGCACCGCGGAAAGGGTGGTCCGTCGGGACACGGGGGTCCTCCTTAGAGTGAAGATCAGCAAAGAGTGCCACGTCGACCGTCTTCATGCCCGGCTCGCCCCCGTCTTGCCCTCTTTCCCGAAAGTTGACGTGGCGTTCCCGCGAGCCTCCACCGGAAGATCATTAGCGTGGTGGGTGCCGTGAACGTCACACTTCTGCACTCCCTCACCGACCGGGTGGCCGCGCAGGCCCCCGCGTCCGGCCTGCACGCCGACGTGCGGGCGCTCGGCGAGCGCGTGGACGGCTGGGCGCGCGGCCGGGGCCTGCTGCTCGGCGACCCGGACGCCTGCGCGCTCGGCCGGGCCCGGTTCGGCCGGCTCGCCGCGCGCATCTTCCCGGCGGCCGACCCCGGGCGCGTCGAGCTGTTCGGCCGCTGGCTCACCTGGACGTTCGCGCTGGACGACGTCCTGGACGCCGACGGGCTCGGCGGCAGCGCGAACGCCGTGCACATCCTGTACGGCGACCTGCTGGCGGCGCTGCGGCGGGGACGGGCCCGTCCCGGGGCGCGCCCGCTGGAGGCGGCCCTGCTGGAGCTGTGGGACGCGACCGGCGCCGGGATGAGCCGGGAGTGGCGGCGCCGGTTCCTCGCCCACATGGAGGACCACCGGACGGGCTGCGCGCAGGAGGCCGTGCACCGCCGGCTGGGCGAGATGCCCACGCTCGCGGAGTTCCCGGCGCTGCGGCGGCGCGCGTGCGGGCCGTTCCTCGCGGATCTCGTCGAGCCGGTGCTGGGCGTCGAACTGCCGCTCCGGGTGCTGGCGACGCCGCTGTGGAAGGACCTGGTGGAGGCGTCGGCCGACATGGTGGCGTGGTCGAACGACCTGGCCTCGCACGTCGCGGAGACGGCGCGCGGCGACGTCCACGACCACGTGACGGTGATGAACGTCGCGTACGGCTTCACGTCGGCGCAGTCCGAGGAGCTGGTCGCGGACCGGGTCGCGCTGCGCGGCGCGGACCTGGCCGAGTCCGTCCGGACGCTGCCCGCCGCGACGACCCGGCTGGGCCTGGACGAGACCGGGCGCGCGAGCGTCCTGGCCGTCGCCGACGCGCTGCACACGGCCCCCCGCGCCCACCTGGAATGGCTCACCGAGTCCGGCCGCTACGCGGCCCCGGCCGCCCGCCCCCCGTCCCGCCTGGACGCCTTGGCCTCCCTGCGCTGACCCGCGCGGTGAGGGCGTCGCCGGCGGGGGTGCGGGTGTAGAGGACGCGGCGGCCGAGGCGGTGGGCGGTGACCAGGCCGTTGGCGCGCAGGACGGCGAGGTGCTGGCTGACGGCGGCGGGGGTGACGGAGAGGCGGCGGGCCAGGTCGGTCGTCGTGGCGGGCAGGGCGAGGGCCGTCAGGAGCGTCGCGCGGGTGCGGCCGACGAGGGCGGCGAGCGCGCCGGGCGCCGGGGGCGCCGACGACTCCCACAGCGTCGCGACGCCGGTCGGGGGGTAGCTGAGCATCGGCTGGTACGGCGGCACCATCACCGAGACGCGCGGCCACACGAACACGCTCGGCACGAGCAGCAGCCCGCGTCCGCGCAGCGCGGCCCGCCGCGACCAGGGGCGTTCGACGCGCAGCACGCCGTCGCGCCACGTCACCGCCGGGTGCAGGTCCGCGAAGACGCCCTCGGCGCCGAGGGTGGTCAGGGCGCGGGCGCGGCGCAGCACGTCGCCTTCGAGCAGGTCGCGCATGCGGGTCCAGTGCGGGGCCAGCGCCGCGTGCCAGTAGCGCTCCAGGGCGGCGGCGACGGTGTCGCGGAACGCGGCCGGATCGGGGACGGCGAGCGGCCGGTCCAGCACCGCCAGTTCGGCCGCGACCGTCTCCGGCGGCGTCGCCCGGACGAGGGCGAGTTCGGCGGCGACGTCCGGCAGCGGGCCGTCCGGCGGCGGCGTCAGGAAGTCCGGGATGTAGCCGTTCGCGGGGGCCAGTGCCCGCAGCTCCCCGATCCCGAGGCCCGCCAGGCGCGGCCGGACCGCGCGCAGCCACGGCAGGTGCAGCGCCCTGCCCGACGGGTCGGCCAGCACCCGCAGGCTGTGCACCGCCTCCCACAGCGGCGAGAACGCGAACCGCACGCGCATCGCGTCGTCGGCTCCGAACTCGAACTCCACCACCGGCGACTCTCCCCTGACCACGTCCTTTAAGCCCACGCTAAAGGAATCGACGCGGTGCCCGCGCGCCCCGACGATGGGCGGGTGACGACGTTGACGAAACCCGCTCCCCCCGGCTTCCTGCGGTCGCGCGTCGGCGGCCTGCCGCGCGTGTTCTGGGTGCTGTGGGGCGGCACGTTCCTCAGCCGCCTCGGCGCCATGGTCGCGCCGTTCCTCGGGCTCTACCTCGTGACCGTGCGCGGCCTGTCGCTCGGGCAGTCCGGCGTCGTCATGGCCGTCCTCGGCGTCGGGACGCTGGCCGGGCAGGTGCTCGGCGGCGTCCTCGCGGACCGGGTGGGACGCCGGTTCACGCTGACGCTCGCCACCATCGCGTCGGGCGCCGCCATGATCGCGCTCGGCTACGCGGCGACGTTCCCGCTCCTGCTCGCGGCGGCGCTCGCCCTCGGCCTGTTCATGGACATGCACCGGCCCGCCGCGCAGGCCGTCGTCGGTGACATCGTCCCCGCCGCCGACCGGCCGCGCGCGTTCGGGCTGCTGTTCTGGGCGATCAACTTCGGTTACGCCGTCGCGATGGTCACCGGCGGCACGCTGGCCGAGCGCGGCTTCCTGTGGCTGTTCTGGATCAACGCCGCCGTCTGCGCCGCCTACGGCCTGCTGGTCTGGCGGGCCGTGCCCGAGACCCGGCCGCCGTACGTGCCGGGCGGGCCCGGGTTCCGCGCGGTGCTGCGCGACCGCGTCATGGTCGTCTACTGCCTGCTGACGCTGGTGTTCACGCTCGTCCTCATGCAGTGCATGACGACGATGCCGCTGGCGATGCGCGCGGACGGGCTGTCGGCGCGCGCCTACGGCCTGGTCGTCGCCGCGAACGGCGTGCTCATCGTGCTCGTGCAGCCGCTGGTGACGGCGTGGCTGAGCCGCCGGGACTCCTCCCGCGTGATGGCCGCCGGGTGCGCGCTCGTCGGCGTCGGATACGGGCTGACCGCGCTGTTCGACTCGTTCGCCGGATACGCCGTGGCGGTGGTGGTGTGGACGGCGGGTGAGATCGTCGCCGCGACCGTCGTCCAGGCGATCGTCGCGGACCTGGCGCCGCCGGACCTGCGCGGCCGGTACAACGCCGTCTACGGGCTGGCGTGGTCGGGCGGCTTCATGCTCGCGCCGATCCTCGGCACCCGGCTGCTGGAGCGGGGCACGTCGGTGCTGTGGCTGACGTGCCTGGCGCTCGGGCTGCTCGCGGCGGCCGGGCAGCTCGCGCTGCGTCCGGCCGTCCGGCGGCGCCACTTGTCGTCAGTTTGACGATACTCGGGCGGTGTCGTCTAGGCTTGATCGCGTGGCACAGCTCCGGATCGCGCTCGCGCAAGTTGACCCGACCGTCGGTGACCTCGACGGCAACGCCGACCTCATCGTGGAGTGGTCCCGCCGGGCCGCCGACGCCGGCGCGCACCTGGTCGCGTTCCCCGAGATGATGCTGACCGGCTACCCGGTCGAGGACCTCGCGCTGCGGTCGTCGTTCGTGGACGCCTCCCGGCGCGCGCTCGAACGCGTCGCGCGGCGCCTCGCCGACGAGGGCCTGGGCGACCTGCCCGTCGTCACCGGCCACCTCGACCGGCGCACCGTCGGGCTCGTCCGCGCCGGGCAGCCCGCCGGATCGCCGCTGGACGGCGCCGCCTGGCTCGTCGGCGGCGAGGTGCTGGTGCGGTCGGCCAAGCACCACCTGCCGAACTACGGCGTGTTCGACGAGTACCGCATCTTCGTGCGCGGCGACCGGCTGCCCGTCGTCCGCGTGCACGGCGTCGACGTCGCCACCGCCGTCTGCGAGGACCTGTGGCAGGACGGCGGGCCCGTCAGCGTCACCGGGAGTGCGCGGGCCGGGCTGCTGCTGGTGATCAACGCCTCACCGTACGAGCGCGACAAGGACGACACCCGCCTCGACCTGTGCGCCGAGCGCGCCCGCGAGGCCGGGTGCGCGCTCGCCTACGTCAACATGGTCGGCGGGCAGGACGAGCTGGTCTTCGACGGCGACTCGCTGATCGTCGGCGCGGACGGCGCCCTGCTGGCGCGGGCACCCCAGTTCGAGGAGCACCTGCTCGTCACCGACCTCGACCTGCCCGGCGCCGTCGCCCCCGCCGAACCCGCCCGCACCCCCGTCGACGCGCTCGACGGCACGACGATCACCGTGGAGCGGTACGTCCTCCAGGACGCGCCGCTGCCCGCCTACGACGCCGCGGCGCCGGAGGTCAGCGAGCCGCTGCCCGGCCTGGCCGAGGTGTACGGCGCGCTCGTGCTCGGCACCCGCGACTACGTCCGTAAGAACGGCTTCCGGTCGGTGATCCTCGGCCTGTCCGGCGGCATCGACTCGGCGCTCGTCGCGACGATCGCGTCCGACGCGATCGGCCCCGACCGCGTGCACGCGGTGCTGCTGCCGTCCCGCTACTCGACCGGGCACTCGGTGAGCGACGCGGAGGATCTCGTCGACCGGCAGGGCATCCACGCCCGGATCGTGCCGATCGGCGGCATGGTGGACGCGTTCGAGGCCGTCCTGGACCTCGACGGCCTCGCCGAGGAGAACCTTCAGGCGCGCATCCGCGCGAACGTCTGGATGGGCCTGTCGAACCAGGACGGGCACCTCGTCCTGACGGGCGGCAACAAGAGCGAGCTGGCCACCGGCTACTCCACCCTCTACGGCGACTCGGCGGGCGGCTTCGCCCCCATCAAGGACCTGGTCAAGACGATGGTCTGGGCGCTGGCGCGCTGGCGCAACTCCGCCGTCGGCGCCGACCACGCCTTCCTGCACCCGTTCGCCCGCGAGCCGATCCCCGAGTCGATCATCGTCAAGGAGCCGTCGGCCGAACTCCGCCCCGGCCAGAAGGACCGCGACACCCTCCCGTCCTACGACGTCCTCGACCCGCTGCTCATCGACTACGTCGAGAACGACCTGGGCCACGACGCCCTCATCAAGGCCGGCCACGACGCCCCGCTGGTCGAACGCGTCATCCGCATGGTCGACCTGGCCGAGTACAAACGCCGCCAGTACCCCCCGGGCCCCAAGATCACCCCGAAGAACTTCGGCCGCGACCGCCGGGTCCCCATCACCAACCGCTGGCGCGAACCCGCCTCCGACACCTGACGGGCCCTTCCCGGTCGGGTCGCGCGATCAGTCGACTCGGTGGTGGTGTTCGCCGGGCCAGGCGGGGATGGGGTCGGTGGGGGTGGGGTCCAGGCCGGGGACGAGCTGTTCGCACCAGACGACCTTGCCGGTGGCGGTGCGGCGGGTGCCCCAGCGGTCGGCGAGCTGGCTGACGACCAGGAGGCCGCGGCCGCCCTCCTCGTCGTCGGTGGCGTGGCGGAGGCGCGGCAGGGCGGCCGAGCCGTCGCGGACCTCGCAGATCAGCGAGCGCTCCAGGATGAGGCGGAGTTCGATGGGGCCCTTGGACTGGGCGTAGCGCATCGCGTTGGTGATCAGCTCGGAGGTGAGCAGCTCCGTCGTGTACGTGAGGTCGTCCAGGTCCCACGTCTGGAGCTGGCTGCGGACCAGGCCGCGTGCGCGGCGGACGGCGGCCGGGTCGGCCGGGAGCGTCCAGGAGACGCAGCGGCCCTCGGGGAGGCGGCGGAAGCGGGAGATGAGGACGGCGATGTCGTCGCGGTGGTGGTCGCCGTAGACGCCCGCCAGCGTCGCCTTCGCCATGTCCTCCATGGACCGGGTGGCGGTGTCGGGGCCGAACACCGCGTTCAGCCCGGCGAGGCCGTCGTCGATGTCGCGGCCCCGGTTCTCCACCAGGCCGTCGGTGTAGATGACGAAGACGCTGCCGTCCTCGACGGAGAATTCGCGGCTCTCGATCGCCGCGCCGCCCGACACGCCGAGCGGCGGCGCGGGCGGGATCGTCAGGTACTCCCCCGGCCCGCCGGGACGCACCAGCAGCGGCGGCAGGTGCCCCGCCGACGCGATCTCCAGCGTGCCGGACGTCGCGTCGTACACCGCGTACACGCAGGTGGCGAAGTGCGGTTCCTGCTCGCCCAGCTCGATCATCAGCTCGTGCATGACGTGCAGCGCGTCGGCGGGCGGAAGCTCCAGGTTGGCGAGCGTGTGCAGCGCCGTGCGCAGCCGTCCCATCGTGACGGCGGCCTTCACGCCGTGCCCCGCGACGTCCCCGACGATCAGCGCGACGCGGGCGCCCGGCAGCGCGATCGACTCGTACCAGTCGCCGCCGACCTCGACGAGCTTGCTGCCCGGCAGGTAGCGGTGCCGCACCTCGACGGTGGTCGGCGCGGTGAGCCGGTGCGGCAGCAGGCTGCGCTGGAGGGCGAGCGCGGTGGCGCGCTCGCGGCTGAACCGGCGCGCGTTGTCGACGACGATCGCGGCCCGCGCCGCGAAGTCCATGCCGATCTCGACGTCGTAGGCGTCGAACCGCCGGAAGCCGGACACGCGCGTGCAGGCGATGAAGCCGAGCAGCGTGTCGCGGGCGACGAGCGGCAGCAGCACCATCGACGCACCGTCGAGCAGTTCGCTGGCGGGTTCGCGCCGCCAGCGGCGGCCGATGTCGTCGGCCAGCTCGCTCTCGATGTGCCGCAGGTGGACGGGCCGCGCCGTCTCCAGTACCTCGCGGTACGGGGTTCCCTCGGGGAAGACCAGCACCTCGCCGACGGGGAACGTGGCCGTCCAGCGGGGGTCGCCGTCGTCGGAGGTGACGGCGAGGCGCCGCAGCACCGCCGACCCGGCCTCGGCGTGCACCTCGTCGGCCGCGACGAGGCTCTCCAGCACCAGCACCGACGCCGCGTTGCAGTAGTGCGGGACGATCACGTCGACGAGGCCCTTGGCGCTCTGGTCGAGGTCGAGCGAGGCGCCGAAGCGGGTGAGCTGGTCGTCCATGAGGGCGCGGCGCATGAGGGCCGGGTCTTGATAGCGCTCGCTCGGCGGCAGCGCGACCCGGACGAACAGCAGCCCGGCGGGCCCGACCGCGCTCGCGCCGACCATCGGCTGCGCGGTGACGACGGCGTCGGTGGTGGAGCCGTCGTCCCGGCGCACCGCGATCACGTTGGTGCGTTCCTGCCCGGCGGCCAGCGCCTCCAGCAGGGTGTCGAGGTCGGCGCGCGTCTCGGGCTTGGCCTGGCCGTGCAGCAGCGCGGCGGCGGGTTCGCCGATCAGCTCCTGCGACGGACGGCCCAGCACCGACGCGGCGTTCGGCCCGCACTGGACGATGCGACCGTCGCCGCCGACCCCGAGCACGAGTGTGCGCGAAGCCGAGTCGCTGGTCGGCGCGTCGCCCCGCGGGGCCATCACGGATCTCACCTGGCGCGCTCCCACAGCCTGTCGTCGGACCACTCCCCCGCGCCAGTATGAGGCATCACGACCCCCGAGGGGAGAAGATCACGACTCCTTGTGAAAATCGGGTGGTCAGGGACGCCGGGAATCCCCGGGGGTATCCGAAACGTTCCTGTAATGGCACGATCGAGGGGTCTGGGTACGCCACCGTGGCGCCTCAAGACCGGAGGGATCAGCTATGTCTTCTTCCACCGCTCAGCCCACCGCCCTGTACGGCGGCGCCTCGGGACGGCGCGTCACCGTCCGCGACCTCGCCGCCGCCAAGGAGCGCGGCGAGAAGTGGCCGATGCTCACCGCCTACGACGCCTCCACCGCGCGGGTGTTCGACGAGGCCGGCATTCCGGTGCTGCTCGTCGGCGACTCGGCCGCGATGGTCGTCTACGGCTACGACTCCACGCTCCCCGTCACCGTGGACGACCTGCTGCCGCTGACGGCGGCCGTCGTCCGGGGCTCGCGGCGGGCGCTCGTCGTCGCGGACCTGCCGTTCGGCTCCTACCAGGGCGGCGTCTCCGAGGGCCTGGCGAACGCCGCCCGGTTCATGAAGGAGGGCCACGCGCACGCCGTCAAGCTGGAGGGCGGGCGCCGCGTGCTGCCGCAGGTCGAGACGATGGTCGCGGCCGGCATCCCCGTCATGGGCCACCTCGGCCTGACGCCGCAGTCGGTGAACGTCCTCGGCGGCTACCGCGTCCAGGGCCGGGGCGAGGCCGGCTCCGACCTCATGGCCGACGCGAAGGCGCTGGAGGCCGCCGGGGCGTTCGCGGTCGTCCTGGAGTGCGTCCCCGACGAGCTGGCCGCCGAGGTCACCCGGTCGCTGAGCATCCCGACGATCGGCATCGGCGCCGGTCCCGCGACGGACGCGCAGGTGCTCGTCTGGCAGGACATGGCGGGCCTCACGCCCCGGACCGCCAAGTTCGTCAAGAAGTACGCCGACGTCGGCACGGCGCTGCGCGCGGCGGCCGAGGAGTTCGGCGCCGAGGTCGTCGGCGGCGCCTTCCCGGCGCCGGAGCACACCTACCACTGACCCGCGTCGTGAGAGCGCCCTCCCGGACCGGGAGGGCGCTCTCACACGTTCTGGGGCTCGGGCGCCGGTCCGGGCACCGGAAGCCGGATCTCGTCCTCCATGGTCTTCACGGCCGCGCTGAGGACGTCCGGCCCGGCGACGTTCATGAGCAGCAGGCCGAGGTTGAGGGCCTTCTGGGTGTCGGTCATGTCGCTGCCCGCCAGCGCGTCCACGGCGGTGCGGAGCGCGGCCTGATCTTCGGCGGACACGTTCTGGAGCAGGCCGAGGCAGTAGGTGGGGAGGGCGAGCTGGGCGCGGCGGAACGAGACGCCGTGCATGATGTCGCCCGCCGCGGCGGCGCGGCTGCTGGCCTGCTTGCGGTCGACGCCGCGGTCGGCGGCGGCCAGCAGCGACGTCAGCAGCGTGCTCGGCCCGACGGCGACGTCCTCGTCGCCCACGCGGACCGTGAACACGGCGCTGCGGAACACCATCATCGACCCCAGGCTCGCCACGAGCACCTGCGTGGCGGCGGCCATCTGCGGCGACTGCACGCCGAACTTCCAGTCGAAGGTGCGCAGCAGGAACAGCGACGACGCGCCCGCCGACCCGTTGATCAGCACGTACGCCCAGGTGCTCGGCACGCGGAGCAGCGTCATCGGCCGGTCGCGGTAGCGGCTGACCAGCTCGGCGACGCCGACGAGGCAGCTCAGCGCCGCCGCGATGACGTAGCCGGTCATGCGTCGAGCAGCCGGACGATCTCGTCCCCCTCGTCGCCGGGGGCGCCGCCGCCGCGTTCGACGGTCACGCGCCCGGCGTCGCGCAGCGTCTCGACCGCCCCGGCGACCTCCAGGACGCCCAGGCCGGTGCCGCGGCAGAGCTGCGTGAACGTCTGCGGGGCGCGCGCCTCACGCAGCCGCGCCAGCACCCGCGAGGCGACGTCGGCCGTCCCGGGCTCGGACGGGCGGGCGGGCCTGGCCCGCTCCCGGTCGGTGCCGCCGCGCAGCCGCTCGGCCGCGCGGTGGGGTCGGGGCGCGAGGAACGCGCTCCACGGATCGGCCGAGTGACTGTCGCTCATCGTCCACCTGTTCCCTCGCGGCACGCGGTCCTGAACCGGCCGTCACAGGTTCAGACGCACGGACACGCCGAAAGGCTCCCAGATTCTCGCCGCGCGGTGAAGCGGAACCTCAGTCCCGCTCGGATTCGTCGTCGACGGCGTCCTGCTCGCGCCGCCGCGCCGCCGACGCGACCGACGACGGCTCCTCCTGGGACGGGTCCTCGCCCATGCGGGCGTCGGGGCGGCTCGCCGGGTTGAGGTTGCGGGGCGTGGAGCGGGCGACGATGAGCCGGTCGGTGGGGCGCAGCGCGCCGCAGGCGTCGTGGTCGTAGGCGAGGACGGTGCCGTCGCGGACGACGGCCAGCCCCGGCTGGTGGATGTCGCGCAGGCTCAGCCCCACCTCGGACGGGTCGACCGGCCGCTCGACCAGGTCGAGGCCGCTGCCCTGTTCGAGCAGGTCCTCGATGACCTGGCTGACGTGCGGCTGGCTGGTGGAGACGCCGAGCAGCCGCCCCGCCGCGTCCGAGGAGGTGATGACCCGGTCGGCGCCGCTCTGCCGCAGCAGCGGCGCGTTCTCCGACTCGCGGACGGCCGCCTGGATGCCGGCGCGCGGGTTGAGCTGCCGGGCGGTGAGCGTGATGAGGACGGCCGAGTCGTCGCGCGGCGCGGCGATGACGATCTCCCGGGCGCGGCCGACCTCGGCCTGCTTGAGGACGGAGCTGCGCGTCGCGTCGCCGAGGATGCCGACGAACCCGGCGTCGGCCGCGTCGGCGGTGGCGCGCGGGTCGGGGTCGACGACGACGATCTGCGTGTGGTCGACGCCGCTGTTGAGGAGGGTGCGGATGGCGCTGCGCCCCTTGGTGCCGTATCCGGCCACCACGATGTGGTCGCGCACGCGGTTCCTCCAGCGGGTCCGGCGCCAGTCGTCGCGGGTGCGTTCGGCCAGCACTTCGAGGGTGGTGCCCACGAGCACGATGAGGAACAGCACCCGGACGGGCGTGATGAAGACGATGTTGACGAACCGCGCCCCCGGGCTGACGGGGGTGATGTCGCCGTATCCGGTCGTGGAGACGGTGACGGTCGCGTAGTAGAAGGCGTCGAGCAGGGACAGCGGGCTGCCGGAGTTGTCGCGGTAGCCGTCCCGGTCGAAGTAGACGGCCGCGACGACCGCCAGCAGCAGCCCGAACGCGATCAGTACGCGTTGCAGCACCGCCCGCAGCGGCCCCACCCGGCTGTGGGGCAGCAGCACACGCGCGCGCCGGGCGGCCATCGTTTCCACCCGCCCATTGTGCCGTGCCCGCGGCGCGCTCGGGCCGCTGCCACTCCGCCCGTCTAGACGTCCGTGACGCGCAGCCCGGCGTGCGCCTTGTACCGCCGGTTGATCGAGATCAGGTTCGCGGTGAACGCCTCGACCTGGTGGGCGTTGTGCAGCTTGCCGCCGTAGACGCCGCGCATGCCCGGGATGCGGCCCGCGAGCGCCTGGACGGTGTCGGTCGCCTCGCGCACGTCGCCGAGGACGAGCACGTCCAGGTCCATCCCGTCGACGGCCGGGTCGAGCAGCAGCTTGGCCGACACGTGGTGGAACGCGGCCACGACGGTGCTGTCCGGCAGGACGGCCGCCGCCTGCTGCGCGGCGCTGCCCTCCTCGACGGGCAGCGCGTACATGCCCTTGCCCTTCTCGAAGCCGAGCGGGTTCACGCAGTCCACGACGATCTTGCCCGCCAGCTCGTCCCGGACGGACTCCAGCGTCGCCCGGTGCCCGTCCCACGGCACCGCGACGATCACGACGTCCGCCTCGCGCGCCGCCGCCGCGTTCTCCGCGCCGCGCACGGACGCGATCCCGAGGTCGTCGGCGGCCTCCTGCGCCCGGTCGGCCTTGCGCGACCCGATGACCACGGTGTGCCCGGCCAGGCCGAAGCGGCGGGCCAGTCCCTTGCCCTGGTCGCCGGTGCCGCCGAGGATGCCCAGCGTGAGGCCGGAGACGTCCGGCAGATCGGTTCCGGCTCCGGAGGGGGTCTTCTGCTGCTGCTCAGTCATGGTGCCGAGTCTGTCAAACGGCTGCCGGGACGGGCGGGGTGGGGCACGATGACCTCGTGGACGGTGACCAGGTGATGATGCTGCGTGAGGTCCTCACGGCGACGGGCTGGCTCGACCGCACCCGGGAGCTGGGCCGGGCGCTGCGGACCAATGCCCGCACGCCGGGCGGCCTGCTGCTCGTCGGCACCCCGGCGGGCGATCCGTGGCACCTGGCCGCGCATCTGGACGACGAGAGCCGCCTGGCGTCGCTGCCCGGCCTGGCGCCGACGCTGGTGCGGTGGCGCCCGCCGCCGTCCGCGCCCGCGCACCTGCGCGTCGGGCTGGACCGGCTGGAGGACGCGCGGCGCGGCGAGACGCTGTTCGTCGTCGCCGAGCAGGAGGCGCCGGTGCCGCTGCTGGAGCGGGTGGACGACGCGCGCCGCGTCGGCGCCACGATCCTCACCCTGGACGGCGGCGACCGCGAGCTGACGGGCCTCGCCCACGCGTCCCTGACCGTCCCGGCCGCCGATCCGCTGCTGTCGTTCGACGGCGCGCAGCACCTCGTCAGCGCCGCCGCCGGGGAGGACTCCGGCGCCCGTCCGGGCCTGCGCCGCCGCCTGGCCCGGCTCCTGGACGCCGTCAGCGGCCCGACCGTCGACTAGCGGGCCTCGCGGTCCTCCTCGTCCCAGCGCTCGTTGCGCTGCCGCGCCGTGGTGAGGGCGCTCGCGGCGTCGGCCTGGGACGAATACGGGCCCATGCGGTCCTTGTCGGGGCAGCCGGGCCCGTGCTCCACCTTCATGTGCTTGAGGCAGAACCACCAGTCACCGTCGTTCGCGTTCGCCATCGGCGTCTCCTTCGTCTCGCGGGGCACCCCATTCGTGCCCCGATATCGCTGACTACACTCGCTGACCATGACGACGCACCTTCTCCGGCCCGGCCAGGTCACCCCCATGCGGAAGGTCCCCGCGCACATCCCGCGTCCCGAGTACGTCGGGAAGAAGCGTCCCAAGACCGGCGAGCCGGACGTCAAGTCGCCCGAGACGATCGCGAAGATGCGCGTCGCGGGACGGATCGCCGCGCAGGCGCTGGAGGAGGTCGGCCGGCACGTCCGGCCCGGTATCACCACCGACGAGCTGGACGTCATCGGGCACGAGTTCCTGCTGCGGCACGACGCGTACCCGTCGACGCTCGGCTACCGCGGCTACCCCAAGTCGCTGTGCACGTCGGTGAACGAGGTCATCTGCCACGGCATCCCCGACTCGACCGCGCTGCGCGACGGCGACATCGTCAACGTCGACATCACCGCGTTCATCGACGGGGTGCACGGCGACACCGACGCCACGTTCCTGTGCGGCGACGTCGACGAGGAGTCGCGGCTGCTGGTGGAACGCACCCGCGAGGCCATGATGCGCGGCATCCGCGCCGTCCGGCCGGGGCGGGCGCTGAACGTCGTCGGGCGCGTCATCGAGTCGTACGCCAAGCGGTTCGGGTACGGGGTCGTCCGCGACTTCACCGGGCACGGCATCGGCACGACGTTCCACTCCGGCCTGGTCGTCCCGCACTACGACGACCCGAACGCCACCACCGTCATCCAGGCCGGGATGACGTTCACGATCGAGCCGATGCTCACGCTCGGCACCCACGACTACGACATGTGGGACGACGGCTGGACGGTCGTCACGAAGGACCGCAGGCGCACCGCGCAGTTCGAGCACACGATCCTCGTGACCGAAGACGGCCACGAGATCCTGACACTGCCCTGACCCCGGGCGGGAACGCTCGCCAGTGCCCCCCGCCACCGTCCGGGAGACCCTCATGAACGTTCCGGCGCCGTACGAGTCCCGCGTGCCGTCCGACGACATGCCCCCGGGCCGGGCGGCCCTGTCGGTGACGTGGGCGGCCCTGCCGTTCCTCACGCTGGGGTACGCGACGCCGTTCACGTTCGCGGCGGCGCTGCTGTGGCGGCGGTCGGCGCACCTGCTGGTGGCGACGCTCGGCTACGGCGCGGTGTTCACGCTGCTGATGATGAACCTGCCCCAGGCCGGGTCCGAGGACGGGCGCACCGTCGCGGGCCTGCTGATGTTCGTGCTGGCCGTCGTGGGCTGCGGGCACGCGTTCCTCATCCGCCGCCGCGTGTTCGACCCCGACGGCCTGTCCGGGCTGGGCAACGACGCCGAGGTGGAGCGGGTGCGGCGGCACCGGCTACTGCGGGAGCGGGCGCGGACGCTGGCCGCGTCCGACCCGGGCCTGGCGCGCGAGCTGCGCATCGGCCGGCCGGACCTGCCGCGCCGCTACCAGGACGGCGGGCTCATCGACGTCAACCACGCCCCGGTGGACGTGCTCGTCCACCTGCCGGGGGTGACGCGGGAGCTGGCGGACCGGATCGTCGCCGTCCGCGCGGAGACGGGCGGGTTCCAGTCGGCCGAGGAGATGTCGCTCGTGGCCGAGCTGCCGCCGGAGATCACCCCGGACGTCGCGGACTTCGCGGTCTTCATCCGGTAGCCGGGCGGGTACGGGCGGTAGGTGAGCGATCGGCTGGCGGAGTACCGGAGGCGGCGCAGCGCGGAGCGCACGCCCGAGCCCGTGCCGCGCGACGGGCCGCTCCCGGCGGGCCGCGACGACACGTTCGTCGTCCAGGAGCACCACGCGACGAGCCTCCACTGGGACCTGCGGCTGGAGCGGAACGGCGTGCTGGTGTCGTGGGCGGTGCCCAAAGGGCTTCCGCCGTCGCCGAAGACGAACCACCTCGCCGTGCACACCGAGGACCATCCCCTCGACTACGCCTCGTTCGAGGGCGACATCCCGGCGGGCGAGTACGGCGGCGGCCGGGTGATCCTGTGGGATCGCGGCACCTACGAGACGGAGAAGTGGACGGACCGGGAGGTCAAGTTCGTCCTGCACGGAACACGCGTGTCGGGACGGTACGTGCTGTTCCAGACCGGCGGGAAGAACTGGATGATCCACCGGATGGACCCGCCCGCCGACCCGTCCGCCGCTC
Source organism: Actinomadura flavalba DSM 45200 (assembly GCF_000374305.1). Taxonomy (GTDB): domain Bacteria; phylum Actinomycetota; class Actinomycetes; order Streptosporangiales; family Streptosporangiaceae; genus Spirillospora; species Spirillospora flavalba. Next base: position 109,866 of record NZ_KB894094.1, read on the forward strand.
CCCCGCCGGACGACTGGGCGCCGATGCTGCCCGAGCGGCGCGAGCGGCTGCCGCGCGACGCGTCCCGGTGGGCGTTCGAGTTCGCCTACGGCGGGCGGCGGGCGCTGGCCCGCGTCGAGGGCGGCCGGACGCGGTTCCTCGGCGCGTCCGGGCCGTCCCGGCTCGGGACCGTCCTGGGCGAGGCGCTGGGGGCGCGGCCCGCGCTGCTGGACGGGGAGTTCGCGGAGGTCGACGGCCGCGCCGCGTATCTCGTCTTCGACGTGCTGCACCTGGACGGGCATCCGCTGCTCGACGCGCCCTACGAGGAGCGCCGCGACCGGCTCGACGGCCTCGGGCTCGCCTCCGTCACGCCGTGGTTCCCCGGCGACGGCGCGGCCGTGCGGGACGCGGCGGCGCGGCAGGGGCTGGCATCGATCGTCGCCAAGCGGCTGGACTCGCGGTACCGGCCGGGCGCGACGTCGCCGGACTGGCGGTTGCTGCCCGCCGGGAACTAGAGTCGGGGCATGACGCGACGACGATATTGATTCACGACGCCGGGCGGGCGGCTCGTACCCGCGCTGTACGCTTCGGCGTTCCTTGAGAACCTCGTCCTGCTGTACCCGGTGTACGCGCTGCTGTTCGCCGACACCGGGCTCGGTCCGGCGCAGATCTCGTCGCTGTTCGTGCTCTGGTCCGCGACGGCGTTCGTGTTCGAGGTGCCGTCCGGCGTGCTGGCCGACCTGGTGGCGCGCCGCACGCTGCTGACGTGCGCGCCGCTGGTGACCGGTGCCGGATACGCGCTGTGGACGTTCGCGCCGTCGTATCCGGCGTTCGCGGCGGGGTTCGTCCTGTGGGGCGCGGGTTCGGCGCTGCGCTCGGGCACCGTGCAGGCGCTCGCCTACGAGGAGCTGGAGCGCGCCGGGGCCGCCGATACCTATGCCCGCGTCATCGGCCGGGTGCGCGCCCTCGACACGACGGCCGTCCTGGTCGCGACGGCGCTCGCCGTCCCGGTCCTCGCCTGGGGCGGCTACACGGCGGTGGGCGTCGCGAGCGTCGGTGTCTGCGTGCTCGGCGCCCTGGTGGCCCGCGCGCTGCCCGAGGGCCGTCCGGCGCGGGCCGATCCGGACGAGGACGAGCCCGGGTTCCGCGTCGTGCTGCGGGACGGGCTGCGGCAGGTGCGGGCGGTGCCCGGCGTGGGCGCGGCGCTGGCGGTGCTGTCGGCGCTGACGTTCGTCGCCGCGCTCGACGAGTACTTGCCGCTGCTGGCCGCGTCGATGGTGCCGACGCTCGCGGCCGTGCCCGCGCTGCTGTTCGTCGTGGCGGCCGGGGACGCGGCGGGCGCCTGGTGCGCCGGGCGTGGGACGCGGTGGTTCGTGCCGCTGCTCGGCGCCGCCGCGCTGTTCCTGGCGGCCGGGGCGGCGAGCGGGCATCCGGCGGGCATGGTGCTGGTCGGCGCCGCGTTCGGCGTGTTCCAGTGGTCGCTCGCCGCGGCCGACGCCCGGTTGCAGGACCGCATCGAGCCGGGCGCGCGGGCGACCGTCACGTCGCTGGCCGGGTTCGGGGAGGAGGTCGTCGCCGTCCTCGCCTTCGCCGGATACGCGCTCGGCTCGCGCTGGGCGGGTCCGGGCGCGCTGTTCGCGTTCGCCGCGCTGCCGTACGCCGCGCTGGCGCTCCTGCTGGCGATGGCGCGGCGGCGCGGGAGCCGGGGGTGACGCCGCCGCACCGTCACCGGGGAGTCCGGGCGCTCGCGACCGTCCACAGCGCTCCGGCGAGCAGCACCGCCCCGGACAGCGCGCCCGAGACGACGGGCGTCCAAGCGCGTTCCGCCGTACCGGCCAGAACCAGCCCGAGGACGCCGAGAACGGTCAGCGCGGCACCCGGCACGAGCACCGACGCCTCGCGCCACACCCGCGCCAGCACCAGGAAGTGCGCCCCGACGACGACCGCGACCCACGCGACCCCGCACTCCTCGGGCGCCCCCGCCGTCCGGAGCACGGCGAGCCCGCCGAACAACGCGACCACCTCGACGCCGACGACCACGAGGTAACCCCGCCCGAACATCGGCCCCCGCGCCGAGCCGCCGTCGGACGTCCGCGCGGAGCGGGCCGCCCGGACCCAGGCGACCGCGACGACGGCCAGGGCGAGCCCCGCCCCGCAGCGCGCCGCCACGCCCGCCCGGGCGGCCAGCGGCGCGCCGGTGTTGAGAAGGACGAAGACGAACCCGAAGACGGCGCCGACGAGCACACCGGTGAGACGTTGCATGGGCGTCGAATGTAGTGGCACCCGGACGGCGGCGTGACGCGGGAACCGGCGGGGGTCCGGATGCGCCTTATTCGTCAGTGTGTTCTAACACGGCGCGGCGTGAGGAGATGGGGATCTTCGGGGGGTTAGAGTCCGGCCGGGTCGGGTTCGGGTGGAAAGGGTGATCTTGGGATGATGGGCGGGAACCATGCGCTGAGCGGGGCGCTGGTGTGGCTCGCGGCGGCGCCGGTGCTGGGGCAGGAGCGGCTGCTCGGCGAGGCGGCGGTGAATCTGACGCCCAAGCAGTTGCTGGCCGGGGCCGTCGTGACGGCCGGGGCCGCGCTGCTCCCCGACATCGACCACCACAACGGGCGGATCGCCAACACGTTCGGGCCGGTCACCCGGGTGTTCTGCAAGTACGTCGGCAAGATCTCCGGCGGACACCGGCAGGCGACGCACTCGATCTTCTTCGCCGTGCTGATGGGCTTCGCGATGTGGGCGCTGGCCACCTACGCGATCTACGGCTGGTGGGCCGCGCTGTTCGTGATCATCGGGTTCGGGCTGCGCGGCATCGGGTTCGACTTCGAGGGCAAGGAGCCGCAGTCGTCCATCCTCGACTGCGTCCTCGCCGGACTCGCCGTCTACCTCATGCACGACCTCGACATGAGCTTCGCCGGGTACGCCGTCGCGCTCGGCTGCCTCGCGCACATCGCGGGCGACTGCCTCACCCCGCGCGGCTGCCCCGTGTTCTGGCCGCTGCGCGCCCGGATCGGGCTGCCGCTGATCCCCAGGACCGACGGCAAGGTCGAACGGTGGGTCATCGCGCCGGTGCTGACGGTCGGCGTGGTGATCCTGACGATGCGGTCGGTGCTCGGGGACCTCGGCGTCGAGATCCTGACCGGGTCTAATACCGGGTGACGACCGCGATCCGGTCGTGGTCGACCAGGAACCCGTCGGACACGAACGTGACCTCGCCGCCGTACTCCAGCGTGGTCTCGATGAGGTCGTCCACCACGTCGTCCACGACGTCGGCGCCGTGCAGCGCGCCGACCGGGCCGTCTACCGGGACGACCTCGCGCGGCGTCCGGACGGCGGGCGCGTAGTAGCCGCGCTCCACGACGAGGTGCTCGGCCTGGCCGCGCTCCACGACGGGCAGCACGTCCCGCAGCCCCGCCGCGTACCGGCGGAGGCCGCGCGCGGCCTCCAGCTCGGCGAGGACGGCGACCTCGCGCAGGTCGTCGTACGCCTGGAGCACGGGCCGGGCCAGCTCGGCGAGCGTCCCGGCGGACGCGCCCTCGAAGCCGCCGTCGATCCGCCCGGCGATCGTCACGCCGGGACCGGCGAGCTCGTCGAAGAGCGCCTGGTGCCGGGTGACGCCCGCGATCACGACCGGGCGGGCGTCGCGCGCCAGGACGGCGTGCAGGCCCGTGACGACGGCGCGGACGAGGCGCCGGTGCGGCTCGTCGCCGGTGCCGGCCGAGCGGCGGTCGCGCTGCCCGTCGCCCTGCTCGTCGAGCGGTTCGGGCGCGAGCGGGAAGCCGTCGCCACGGTGCTCGGTGAGTTCGCCGCCCTGGCCGTCCCACAGCCGGGCGCGCCGGTCGGACAGGCAGACGAGCCAGTAGCGCGGGGTGCGGTGGTGCGCCGCGATGAGGTCGCGGGTCGCGAACGTGGTGTCGACGATGACGCGTTCGTCCACCTCGGTCTCGACGGTGAACGCGTGGTGCTCGCCGTTCGGGGCCGCGAACAGGACGATCCCGTCCTCGGCGTCGCGCGGGTCGAGTTCACCGGCGGCCTCCTCCAGGCCGCGCAGGATGCCGTCGGCGGCGGCCGGGTCGACGCGGTCGTCGGCGGTGAGGCGGCGCCGCACCTCGCCCAGCAGGTTGCGCAGCCGGATCGCGTCGCCGCGGTTCTCCGGGGCGTGGCGGTACGTCGGCATGACGACCGAGACGGCCGGGAAGGTGCGCGGCTTGCGCAGTTCGGAGAGCGTGACGGCGTCCATGATCCCCCGATCGGATGACGTTCGTCGGTACAGCCCCTTTCTAACGACTTGCCGGTAAACGGGGCGTAAGGGGCATTCGATGATCGCGCCGGTGTTCAAGGCGCCGCCCGGCACCGTTCAAGATCACTTGACCCGGCTTGCGGACGGGCCCCGCACGGGCATGACCTGTGCGGGGGTGGCCGATGGGGACGAGGACGCAGGCGCGCGCCGCGACGGGAGCGGTGCTCGCGGCGGTACTGGCGGCGGGATGCGCGGGCGGTACGCCGATCACGCGGAGTAGCGGCTCACCGGCCGCCAGTCCGGCCGACAGTGGCGACGGCGGTGGCGCGGCGGTCGCGTTGCAGCAGCAGTACGAGCAGGTCGTGAGCCGGGTGCTGCCGTCGGTCGTGCAGATCACGACGGAGGACGCCGAGGGCTCGGGCGTCGTCTGGGACGACCAGGGGCACATCGTGACGAACGCGCACGTCGTCGCGGGCGCCGAGCGCATCCGGGTCACGGCGGCCAGCGGCGGGACGCCGACGCGCGCGACGCTCACGGGCTCGTTCGCGGCGGACGACCTCGCGGTCGTCAAGGTGGACGGCGTGCAGGTGCGTCCGGCGCGGTTCGGCGACTCGGGCGCCGCCAAGGTGGGGCAGATCGTGCTCGCCATGGGCAATCCGCTCGGGCTGTCGGGAAGCGTGTCGAACGGGATCGTCTCGGCGCTCAACCGGACAGTCTCCACGCGCGGCGAGGGTGCCTTCCCGGGCGCGACGATCGGGAACGCGATCCAGACGAACGCGGCGATCAACCCGGGCAACAGCGGCGGCGCGCTGGTGTCGCTGTCCGGCGAGGTGCTCGGCATCCCGACGGCGGCGGCGTCGGACCCGCAGGCGGGCGGGACGGCGGGCGGCATCGGGTTCGCGACGCCGTCCAACACGGTGCGCAGCATCGTGCCGCAGCTCATCGAGGACGGACGCGTCACCGACAGCGGCCGGGCGGCGCTCGGCGTGACGGTCCGCACCATCATCGACCCGGACAGCTCCCAGCAGGCCGCCGTCGGCGTCGTCGAGGTCGAGGACGGCGGCCCCGCCGCCCGCGCGGGCATCCGCCCCGGCGACCGCATCATCGCCGTCAACGGCACCCCGACCCCGGGCCAGACGGCCCTGGCCGAGATCCTCGCGGGCCTCAACCCAGGCGACCGCGCCCGCATCGACATCGAGAACCCCACCGGCCAACGCCGCACCACGAACGTCACCCTGGGCGAACTCCCCGCCGGCGGCGCCTGACAACCCGGCCCCGGCAGACCCGAACCGCACGCGCCGAGCACCGGACCGCCCGCCGAAGCCCTCGCCGGACGCAGCCGGACCACCCGAACGCGCCGGGCGTCGACGGCCCGAGCCCCGAGGCGACGAGCCCTACCGTCCGGGTGGCCCCGGCGACGCGGCCCGCAGGCCCGAACCGCGCGGTGATCGCCGGACGCCCCGGCGAGGTCTCGCCGGGCCGCCCCGGGCCGGTGTCGCCCGACAGCCCGAGCCGCGAGGCGGCAAGCCCTACCGTCCGGGTAGCCCCGGCGACGCGGCCCGCAGGCCCGAAACGCGCGCCGGGCGATCCTCGGTGAAGGGCTCGTCGGGGTGGTCAGGGGCGGAGGCCCGCGAGGGTTACGCGGATGTAGGGGTCGTCGGGGTGGGCGCCGGGGCGGCAGACGGCGTGGCTGAGGACGGCGACCGCGTCGTGGGGGGTGATGTCGGGGCGGAGGGCGCCGGTCGCGCGGGCGCGTTCCATCAGGGTCGTCAGGAGGGCGTTGACCTCGGTCTGGAGGGTGGCGCGTTCCGCCGGTGCGGGGCTGGACTCGCTGAGGGACTTCACCAGGGCGAAGGGCGCGTCGGCGCCGTAGCGGGCGAAGGCGGTGACGGCGTCGAAGGGGTCGGCGGGCGGGTTCGCCAGGAGCCCGCGCACGACCTCGTGCGTCTCCCGCAGGGCCGTCAGGGCGATCTCCTCGACCAGCGCGGCGCGGTCGGGGAAGTGACGGTAGAGGGTGCCGACGCCGAGGCCCGCCGCACGGGCGATCTCGTCCATCGGGACGCCGGGTCCGTGCTCGGCGAACAGGGCGAGGGCCGTGGACGTGATGCGGGCGCGGTTGCGCTGGGCGTCGGCGCGCAAGCTTCCCCCTTAACCGGAACGTGGAGTTCATGTTAACCTCCGGAACCGGAACATCCGGTTCACCTTATGGAGGCGATCCCCATGCGCATCGGCGCTTTCCTCCTCGCGGGCGGCGCGCCCCTCGACGACCACGCCGAAGAAGCCCGGCATATCGCGCGGGCGGGCCTGGGCAGCGTCTTCTACGGCCAGTTCACCGGCTGGGACGCCGTCGACACCGCCGTCCTCGCCGCGCGGGACAACCCGTCGCTGGAGGCTGGCACCGCGATCGTCCCGACCTACGCGCAGCATCCCGCCGCGCTCGCGCGGCAGGCGCTCACCGCCGCCGCCCTCACCGGCGGCCGCTTCACGCTCGGCGTGGGGCCGAGCCACGCCGCGCTCGTGGAGGGCGAGCTGGGCCTGTCCTACGAGCGTCCCGCCCGGCACGTCCGCGCGTATCTGGAGGCGCTGCGCCCCCTGCTGCGCGGCGAGGACGGCACGTACTCCGGCGCCACCACCCGCATCGACGCACCCGGCGCCACTCCCCCGCCGGTCATCCTGTCCGCGCTCGGGCCGGTGATGCTGCGGATCGCGGGCGAGCTGGCCGACGGCGTCGTCACCACCTGGACGGGCCCCGCCGCGCTCGCCGATCACATCGTCCCGTCCGTCACGGCGGCAGCGCAGGCCGCCGGACGCCCCGCGCCCCGCGTGCTGGCCGGCGTCTACGCGGCCCTCACCGACGACCCCGAGAGCGTGCGGGCCGAGCTGGCAACACAGCTCGGCTTCGCGAGCGGACTCCCCGCCTACCGCGCGATCCTCGCCCGGCAGGGCCTGACCGGCGTGCACGAGACCGCCATCGCGGGCGACGAACGCGCCCTGACCGCCGAAATAGCCCGATTCGCCAACGCAGGCGTCACCGACCTACTGATCAGCCCCCACGGCACCCCCGACCAACGACGCCGCACCCTGGAGTTCGCAGGCGCGCTCAGCACAGCACCTCCATGACGCCCCCGGCTGCCCCACGAACGGCACGTGCACGACGACGACGCAGCAGAACCCGCACTCCGCACAGTGCACGGACGCCGGACCACGCCGCCCACACGAAAGCAACGACGGCAAACGCCAGCGGCCGCGGGCGCGCTCAGCGCAGGAGTTCGATGGCGGGGCCGAGGTGTTCCATGAAGGGGCCGTGCACGGTGACGTAGGAGAAGCCGTACTCCTCTCGGTGCGCGCGGAGCTGGGCGGCGATCTGCTCCGGGGTGCCGAACGCGAGGAACGGCGTCTCCAGGATCTCGTCCACGCTCAGGTATGGCAGGAGGCGGGCGGTCTCCTCGGCGGCGGCGCGGCGGTCGCCGGTGAGCGTGACCCGCTGGAGCAGCATGCTCAGCTCGGCGTCGCGCCCGCCGAGGCGGTCGCGGACGAACGCGACCCGCTCGGCGGCCTGGGCGGCGGTGCCGAGCCGGAACGTGCCCGGCGGCTCGCCCGGCGCCTGGAAGACGCCCGCGACGGCGACGGTGTCGGCGTGCGCGGCGGCGATCTCCAGCACGGTGTCGCCGGTGCCGCCGACGAGCAGGGGCGGCCCCGACCCGCCGAACCCGGTGCGCTGCACGGGTTCGAGCACCGGGATACCGTGCTGTTCGTGCAGGTCGGCCCGCTCGGCGTACATCGGGTCGGCGAAGATCCGGCCCAGGGTCGCGATCGTCGCGGCGAGCCGCGCGGACCGCTCGCGGAACGGCTCCCACGCGATTCCGGCGGCGTCGAACTCCCACTTCATGTGCCCCGAGCCGAGGCCCAGCTCGAACCGGCCGCCGCTGAGCCGGTCGACGCTGGCGACCTCGCGGGCGAGCAGGTGCGGGTTCCAGAACCCGTTGTTCAGGACGAGCGTGCCCACGCGCAACCCGTCGGTGGCGTCGGCGAGGGCCTGCGCGGTGACGAACGGCGACGGCCCGCCGAGGTGGTCGGGGACGAGCGCGACGTCGTACCCGAACGCCTCCGCGCGGCGGGCGTCGACGGCGAGGTCGGCGGCGGTGCCGAGCCCGCGCACGTTGTAACCGAACCGGAAATCTCTCATGAACTCCTCCTGCGCGAGCGTTCAGCCGAGAACCACAAAACCGGTCTCACAAGCGGGAACCAGCGTTCCAGGACGCCGAGCACCGAACCGGACATCCCTCACCGGCCCATCCCACGCGAGCGTTCAGCCGGGGACGATGAAGCCGGTCTCGTAGGCGAGGATCACCGCCTGGGTGCGGTCGCGGGCGCCGAGCTTGGCCAGGACGTTGCCGACGTGCGTCTTCACCGTCTGCGGGCTGACGAACAGCTCCGCGGCGATCTCGGCGTTGGCGCGTCCCTTCGCGACGAGCCGGAGCACGTCGGCCTCCCGCTCGGTCAGCCGCCCGTGCCACCGCGCGGCGGGCGGCGCGGGGACGCCGTGCCGCTCGGCCAGTGACCGGATCGCGGCGGGGAACAGCAGCGTGTCGCCCTCGGCGACGATGCGGATGGCGGTGAGGATCTCCTCGGGCCGCGCCCGTTTGAGCAGGAACCCGGACGCGCCCGCTTTGAGCGCGTCGTACACGTACTCGTCGTTCTCGAACGTCGTCACCACGATGATCTTCGGCGGGAACGGTTCGGCGAGCAGCCGCCGCGTGGCCTGGATGCCGTCCAGCCGGGGCATGCGCACGTCCATGAGCACGACGTCGGGCCGTGTCTCCCGCACGGCGGCGGGCACCTCGGCGCCGTCCGCCGCCTCCCCGGCCACCTCCAGCCCCGGCTCGGCCCCGATCAACGCGGCCAGCCCGGCCCGAATCAACCGCTCATCATCGACGAGCAACACACGAATCGCCACAACCCCGCCCTCCCACACAAAAACCATCAGCACTCGGATTCCAATACGAACCCGCCACAACCGCCCGCCTCCCCATGACTGCGCAGCCCTCCACATAGGCGGCCCAGTCCGCCCAGACCGCCCAGAACGCCCAGACCGACACTGTGCTCGTGAACCAGCCCTCCGCACACGCGCGAGCCCTCCGGCTGTGCCCGGCTGACAACCGCGTTCCGGGCGAAGCCTCCCGCATGCGCGCGAGCCTGCCGCATACGTGCGCGCAAGGCAGCCCGGACAGCAGCCGCCCGCACGCACGCAGCGGTGTGCGTCCTCCGCATGCGCGCAAGGCAGCCCGCCCGTCGCCCGGCTCTACGGCGAGCTGCTCGCCAGCCCTCCGGATGCGGGCACGGCGGCCCAGACCACACAGATCGACGCCGCGCTCCTGAACCAGCCTTACGCACACGCACGAGCCCTCCGGCTGTGCCCGGCTGACAACCGCGTTCCGAACGGAGCCTCCCGAGTGCGCGAGCGTCCCGCATACGCGCGGGCCTTCCGCATACGCGCGAGCGTTCCGCATGCGCGCAAGCCCTCCACATGCGCGCGAGGCGGCCCGCTCGGCGGGGCGGGCGCCGGGGGCCCTCGTTGTTCCGGGCGGGCGGGTTCGCTGCTCCTACGGGGACGGGCCCAGGGGCAGGACGACGTGGAGGTGCCAGCCTTCGGCGGACGGGCCGGCGTCGACCGTGCCGCGCAGGACGCTGACGCGTTCGCGCACGCCCGACAGGCCGCGTCCGCCGCCCTTCGTGGTGATCTCGCGTTCGCCGAGCGGATTGTCGATCTCCATCTCCAGCCGGTCGCCGCGCACCGCCACCCGCACGCGGACCGGGACCTTCCCGGCGTGTTTGAGCGCGTTGGTCAGCCCCTCCTGGACGATCCGGTACGCCTCGCGCGACACGGCCGCCGGGACGCGGGCGAGCCCGGGATCGACGTCGGCGGCGACGGAGACGCCCGCGATGCGGGTCTGGTCGAGCAGCCGGGGCAGGTCGCCGAGGGTGAGCTGCGGGGCGCGGGCGGGGGCGTCCTCGCGGAGCAGGCCGAGGACGTGGTCGAGGTCTTCGAGGGCGGCGCGGGACGTCTCCTCGATCGCGCCGAGCGCCTCGCGCGCGAACGCGGGGTCGGTGGCCAGGACCCGCCCGGCCGCGGCGGCCTGGAGCGTGACGACGCTCAGCGCATGCCCGACCGAGTCGTGCAGGTCGCGGGCGAGCCGGTTGCGTTCAGCGAGCCGCGTCGCGGCGGCCTCCAGCTCGGCGACGCGTTCGGCGGGAGACGGCCCGAGCAGCCGGGGCGCTAGCCGCGCCAGCCCCGCCCCGGCGCCGACGATCAGCGCGAGGACGCCCGCCAGCGTCGCGAGCCCGGCCGGAATCGCCACCCAGGCCCAGCCGCCCCACTTCCCCGGCCCCGGCCCGACGAACGGCTCGGTCCACGCGTTCCACGGCGCGAACATCGTGACGACCGCGAACGGCGGCACCGCGAGGCTGATCGCGCTGACGACGACGCCGACGTGCAGGTGCGCGGTGTACCAGACGGCCGTGCGGACCCGGTCACCGAAGGCCCGCCCGGACGAGGCGGGCAGCGCCGCGAGCGGCCCGCCCAGCAGCTCCCGCGCGGCGGCGCCCTCCAGCGACCGCACCGCCGGGACGAGCCCGGTGAGGAACGTCCCGGCGACGGGCAGCACGACGAGCATCAGCACGAGCTGCGCGGCCAGGGCGACCGGCAGCGGCCCGATGACGGTCATCGAGAGCAGCCAGTACGGCAGCAGCAGCGCCCCGCCGGCCACCAGATAGGCCCACCGGCGCCACGTCCGCCGAGCGGTCACGACCGCCAGTCCCCGTCTCACCCCTCGATCGTGGCAGACGGGAACGGGCCGCCACCTCCCCCGGAAGGCTGAACGACTCAGTCGCTGGTCGGAGGTCTGGCCTGCGACTTCTTGGCGAGATCGGCCAGGTGCGCGTTGTACGCGGCGAGATCGTCGTCGTCGGTGTTGCCGGACGCCTCGGCCCGGTCGGCCCGGCGGTCCTGGCGGCGCGCCTGCCGCTGGTCGTCGAAGAACCACTGCAACCCGAGGATGACGAGCACGACGAGCGTCGGGATCTCCCCGAACGCCCACGCGATCGCGCCGCCGGTGTGCTGGTCGTCCAGCGTCGAGGCGACCCAGTCGGGCTGGACGGCGCCGTACCAGGTGGGCGCGAGCGGCGCGCCGAGGTTCATCAGCGCCAGCCCGAAGAACGCGTGGAAGGGCATGGTGACGAACAGCAGCATGATGCGGGCCGGGTAGGGCAGCCTGCGCGGCGCCGGGTCGACGCCGACGAGCACCCAGAAGAACAGCGCGCCGACCGCCAGGAAGTGCACCTCCATGGCGATGTGCCCGAGATGGTTGCGCATGGCCTTCTCGAACAGCGGCGTGAAGTACAGCGCGAACGTGCTCGCGACGAACAGGATCGTGGCGACCGCCGGATGCGTCCAGATCGCGGTGATCCGGCTGTGCAGCGCGGCCGTCAGCCATTCGCGCGGGCCCCGGTCGCCGCGGATTCGGGCGGGTTTGAGCGCGCGCAGCGCCAGCGTCACCGGGCCGCCCGCGACCAGGAAGATGGGCGCGAGCATGTTGAGCACCATGTGCTGGCCCATGTGCGTGCTGAACATGATCGGCGAGTACCGGGCGACGCCGGTCTGCGTGACGGCCAGCAGCAGCACCAGCCCGGTGAACCACGCGAGCGTGCGGTGCAGCGGCCAACGGTCGCCGCGCCGCCGCAGCCGGACGAGCCCGACGATGTAGAGGCCGCCGAGGACGGCGGCGAGCGTGGCGAAGAAGAAGTCGAACTGCCAGAGCGTCGCGAGCCGTCCGAAGGTCAGCTCGGGCGGCGGGTCGAAGCCGAGCAGCGCCCGGACGGGCGTCTCCTCCTCGGCGGGCGGCGGCGGCGCGGTGCGCGCCAGCGCGACGGCCAGGCCCATCGTGGCCGCCATGACCGCGACCTCGACGGTGGCCAGCCGCGCGAACGCGCGCGGCTTGCCGTCCGCGATCTGCGGCACGGTCCGCTCGCGGTGCCACCAGCCGAACGCGCCGAGCAGCGCGAACGCGACGATCTTGCCGGTCGCGAGCCGCCCGTAGTTGGTCGTCAGCAGCTCGACGGGGTCGGGCAGCCGGACGATGACGTTGACGATGCCGCTGACGCCGACGAGCAGATAGCACCACAGCGCCATGCGGCTGAACCGCTCGGCCATGACGCCGGCCCTGTCGCGTCCGGTGAGCACGTGGAACCCGAGGATCGCCAGCCCGCCGACCCAGGGCGCGACGGCCAGGACGTGCAGCGCGACGCCGGTGACGGCGACCGAGTGGTTCCCGGCGGACGCCGAGTGCCCCGTCAGCGGCGGCGGCAGCAGCGCGACGGCGGCCAGGACGAGCAGCCCGAACGCGGCGCCGGGCGTGGTCGTCGTCCAGGCGAGCAGCGCGACGACGACGGTGAGCAGCACGACGAGCATGAGCGCCGTGCCCTGCGGCAGCGAGCCGACGTAGCTGCTCAGCTCGTTGCCGGTGAGGATCTCCGAGACGGGCTGGCCGAGCACGTCCGCGACGGTGAAGACGAGCGTCGCGGCGGCGGCGGCGGCCCAGGCGGCGGCGAGCCAGGACGAGGCGCGCAGGTAGCCGATCGCGTCGGCCGACAGCGGGGAGGCGGCCTTCTTGTCCTTGCCCCCGGCGCGCATCGGGAGGAAGGCGACGGCGGCCAGCAGCGCGCCGACCGTCAGCGCCGCCGTCAGGTTCATGACGAGCCGGGAGACCGGCAGGCCCCACCGGGTGAGCGCGCCGGCGTCGCCGAGGCCCGGGATGACCCGTTCGGCCACCACGCCGCCGACGACGAGCCCGACGACGAGGACGCCGGCCGCCGCCGCGACGGACAGCGCCGCGGCGCGGACGACGGCCGGCGTCCCCTTACTCACCGGAGGCGCCCTTGTCCGTCTCACCGGTGGCGGTGCGCGCGGGCTCCTGCGACGCGGTGGCGCGCTTGCGGCGGCCGCGCAGCAGGACGAACGCCAGGCCGATCAGGACGCCGACGCCGAGCCCCCCGAGGACCATGATCCACGGTGAGACGCCGCCGTCGTCGTCGGACGGCGTGCTGTTCTTCGCGGGCAGGCCCGCGCCCGCGGTGGTGTTCTGCTCGGGCTCGGCGGTGGACTCGGCGGGCGCGAGCCCGGCGGGCTCCTCCTCGCCGCCCTGCGCGACGACGAACGTCAGGTCGTCGGACTCGACCGGGTGGCCGTCGGCGCCGACGATCCGGTACGCGACCGTGTAGGCGCCGCCGGGCAGCGCGCCCTTGAGCCGCTGCGTGACGACGGTGCCGGCGCGGGCCGCCTCACCGGCCTGGAACTGGGTGCCCTCGTCGTCGGTGACGACGACCTTCGCGGCGCTGGGGGCGTCGCTGAAGGTCAGCTCGACCTCCGTGACCTGGGTGGCCGTCGCGTCGGCCTTCGGCGTGCTGGAGACCAGCCGCGAGTGCGCCGACGCGGGGGCGGCCAGGGCGGTGCCGAGGACCGCGACGAGGCCCAGGGCGAGGAGGGCGAACAGCGCCCGGGAGGTGCGAATGATCATGAAGAGGCCGGTTTCTAGGGGACGGACGGAAGCCGCGTCCAGCCTACTGAGACCGGCGCGTGCGAACGCCCCGTACCGGTCACGGTCGGAGATCGGAGCACACCGGAAGAGCAAGCGCGCCCGGCCGCGACGCGGCCTCGCGGAGGCGGCGCTTCCCGCCCGGCGAGACCGCCGCCTCAGCCGACCGGCTAGACGCCGACTCCCGCCAGCGCCCGCCGGTAGGCGTCCAGCTCGGCGGCGTCGGCGCCGCCGGTCTCGGCGAGCAGGTCGGCCAGGTCGTACCAGGTGCGGGCCGCCTCGCGGGACGACTCCAGCCCCTCCAGGTGCGTCGCGGCCAGCGTCAGCACCTCCACCGCGCGGTTGCGGCGGCCGAGCCGGGCGCACGCCTCACCGAGCACCGTCAGCGCCGCGGCCGTCGCGCGGCGCGGCGTCTCGCCCAGCAGGCCCAGCGCCTCCTCGGCCAGCGTGACCGCGTCGCCGGGACGGCCCAGCGCCGTCTCGGCGCGGGCCAGCTCCGTCAGGCACGCGGCCACCGCCTTCTCCCCCGCCGCGCTCACCGTGATCTCGCCGCGCACGCGGGCGAGCAGGTCGCGGGCCTCGGACGCCCGCTCGGGACGGGCGCGCAGCAGCAGCCCGGCGTAGGCGACGCGCAGTGCGGCCACGACGCGCGGGTCCTCGTCGTCGCCGGCGGCCAGCAGCGCCCGCTCGGCCAGTTCCACGCCGCCGTCGAGGTCGCCGCGGATCTCGGCGACGCGCGCGGCCTCCCGGTAGGCGGCCACGCGGGCGCCGGGCCCGCCGACACGGTCGGCACGTTCCACGAGCTGCGCCGCGAGCTGCCCGGCCCGCACCAGGTCGCCGCGCTCGACGAACGCCACCAGCAGCGCCGCGCCGAGGTGCACGGCGGCGTCGGTGGAGTCGGCGCCGGACGCGACGAGCTGCCGCAGCGCCTCCTCGGCGACGCCGACGCCCGCGCCGACGTCGCCGCGCTCGCGCAGGCAGCGGCTCAGCGCGACGTGCAGCCGCGCCCAGTGGTCGAGGTCGGCGTCGGGGGACGCCTCGGCGGTGAGCCGGCGCAGCTCGTCCACGGCGCCGGACAGGTCGCCGGACGCCTCCAGCGCCAGCGCGTGCCCCCAGCGGGCCTGGTGCAGCATCTCGGGCAGCGCGACCGCGTCGTCGCTGGCCAGCACGTCGGCGAATCGGGCGCGGGCCTCGGCGGCGGCGCCGTTGCGCAGCGCGATCTCGGCGTAGTCGAGGGTGACGCGCAGGTCGTCGACGACGTCCTCGCTGACGCCGGAGACCAGGTAGGTCGCCGAGCAGTTCAGCTTGCCCGCGAGCAGGTCGATGACGCTGGGCGCCGGGATGCGCTTGTCGCTCTCGATGAGCGAGATGTAACTGTCGGACAGCTCGGGGAACGCGAGCTGCGCCTGACTGATCCCCTGCCGGATTCGCAGCGCGCGGATGCGCTGTCCCAACGTCTCGCGATCCATCGTGACCACCGCCTAGGAGGTAAGCGCCCGGCGCCGCGCCGTGCGCGCCGGGGTGCCGCATACGCACCACGGCAGGTTATAGCGGACCGGGTGCCCGGCGCAGCGCCGTTCGGTGCGCGATCTAGCCCGCGACTCCTGCTGTACTGGTGTCCATGACCGTCTCCACACGCGTGCTGGACACCCGCAGCGGCCGCGCCGCCGCGGGGCTGCCCGTCCGGCTCGACCGCTACGCCGCCGACACCTGGGAACCCGTCGCCGAGGGCGGCACCGACGCGAGCGGCCGGTGGACCGACGGCGGCGACGGCGACGGCACCCCGCCCGGCACGTACCGCCTCCGCTACGGCTCGGGCGCCTACTTCGCCGAGCGCAACGAACCCACCTGCTACCCGGAGGTCGCCATCATCTTCACGATCCCCGACGACGGCCGCGACCACCACGTCCCCCTCACCCTAGGCGCCTACGCCTACGCAACGTCCATGGCCTTCTGACCACGCCGTCCGCACGCGGACCCCGGTGGGGTTTCGGTCAGTGACGTGCGGTTACGCTGTGCGCCGTTCCCGTTCGATCAGTGATGTGGAGTGCGTTCGATGTCCTCCTCCGAGCCCGAGACGCAGGAGTCCGAGTCAGGTCCGCCCGAGCGGCGCGGCCCCCTGGATCGGTTCTTTGATCTTTCTGGGCGTGAGAGCACTGTTGGGCGGGAGGTGCGGGGTGGGGTCACGACGTTCTTTGCGATGGCCTACATCATTCTGCTGAATCCGCTGATTCTGGGTGGGGCGGAGGACGTCAACGGGGACGTGCTGTCCATTCCGCAGCTCACCACCATGACGGCGCTGTCGGCGGCCGTCGCGACGTTGCTCATGGGGCTCGTCGGGAACGTTCCGATGGCGCTGGCCGCCGGGCTCGGGATCAACGCCGTCGTCGCGTACCAGGCGGCGCCGTTGATGACGTGGCCGCAGGCGATGGGGCTGGTGGTACTGGAGGGCGTCATCATCGTGCTGCTGGCCGTCACCGGCGTCCGCACGATGATCATGAACGCGATCCCGCTGGCGCTCAAGCACGCCATCGCGGTCGGCATCGGCGCGTTCATCGCGTTCATCGGCATGGTGAACGCCGGGTTCGTCACCTCCAGCGCCGAGAGCCCGCCGCTCTCGCTCGGCATCGGCGGGCACCTGGCGACGTGGCCGTCGGTGGTGTTCGTCGTCGCACTGCTCCTCATGATCGTGCTGTACGTGCGCAGGGTGCCGGGCGCGCTGCTGATCGGCATCGTCGTCGCGACCGTGCTCGCGGTGATCATCCAGGCGAACGCCGCCATCCCGGCCGAAGGCCCCGGGTCCTGGGGCGTGGTCGTCCCCGACATGCCGGACAGCTTCGTCGCCGTGCCCGACTTCGGGCTGTTCGGCCAGGTGGACGTGTTCGGCGGGTTCGGGCGCGCGGGCGTCCTCACCGCGTCGGTCGTGCTGTTCACGCTGGTGCTGTCGGGCTTCTTCGACGCGATGGGCACGATCCTCGGCATCAGCGACGAGGCGGGCCTGGTCGACAAGCTCGGCCGCGTCCCCGGCCTCGGCCGCATCCTCGCCGTCGACGGCGTCTCCGCCGCGTTCGGCGGCGTCACCAGCTCGTCGGCGAACACGGTGTTCGTGGAGTCGGCGGCGGGCGTCGGCGAGGGCGCCCGGACGGGCCTGGCCAACATCGCCACCGGCCTGATGTTCGCCGTCGCGCTGTTCCTGACGCCGCTGGCGGCGATCGTCCCGGCGCAGGCGGCCTCCCCCGCGCTGGTGCTCGTCGGAGCGCTGATGATGGCGCAGGTCGCCAAGATCGACTGGACGGACCTGGCCTACACGATCCCGGCGTTCCTCACGATCGTCTTCATGCCGTACACATTCTCGATCACCAACGGCGTCGGCGCGGGCATCATCGCCTACACGCTCATCATGGCCGCGCGCGGCCGGGCCCGTCAGGCCGGATGGCTGCTGTGGATCGTCTCGGTCGTCTTCGTTCTCTACTTCGGTTTGAACATCGTGGAGGAACTTCTCGGCGTCAGATGATTTCCTGGGGAGGCAGTACTCAGGCGAGGGCGAATCCCCGGCCTCCACCCCGGGTCTGAAAGGCGTGCCGTGACGACACCCCACGCAGTGCAGCGTCGTCACGTCCTGCTGGCGCCCGACCGGTTCGCGGGGTCGCTGTCGGCGGCCGAGGTGGCGCACCATCTGGCGGTGGGGCTGCGGCGGGTGCGGCCCGGCGTGCCGGTGGTCGAGCTGCCCGTCCCGGCGGCGGGCGACGGGCTGGCCGAGGCCGCCATCGCCGCCGGATGGAGGCGGGTGCCGGTCGAGGTCACGGGTCCGACGGGACGCCCCGTCACCGCCGCGCTGGCGGTCGAGCGCGACACGGCCGTCGTCGACCTCGGCACCGCCGCCGGACCGGCCCTGCTGCCCGACGCGCGCCCGCGTCCGCTCACCGCGACGAGCCTGGGCGCGGGCCAGCTCCTCGCCCACGCCGTGCGGCGCGTCGGTGCGCGCCGGGTGGTGCTCGGGCTGGGCGGCAGCGCCGCCGCCGACGGCGGCGCCGGGCTCATCCAGGGCCTCGGCGGACGCCTGCTCGACGCGCAGGGCCGCGACCTGCCGCCCGGCGGCGCCGCGCTGCGCTCGCTGCACCGCCTCGACCTGCGCGCGCTGACCGACCTGTCCCGGGTGGACGTCGTCATCGCCGGGGACGCCGCGTCGCCGCTGCTGGGCCGCGCGGGCGCCGCCGCCCCCTACGGCGCGCGCGGCGAGGCGGCGGGCGCCGAGGTGCGGGCGCTGGACGCCGGGCTGCGCCGCTGGGCCGACCTGGCCGAGGCCGCCGTGCGGCGCATCGCCCGCGACCGCGCCGGGGCGGGCGCGGCGGGCGGCGCCGGGTTCGCCGCGCTGGCGCTGCTCGGCGCGTCCGCGCCCGGCACCGGGTTCCTGCTCGACCTGCTGGGCTTCCCCGGGCTGGCGCGGGAGGCGCGGCTCGTCGTCACCGGCGAGGGCGTGCTCGACGTCCGGACGCTGCGCGGCCGCACCCCGGCGAGCGTCGCGCGGGCGTCGGCGCGGGCGGGGGCGCCGGTCGTCGCCGTCGCCGGGACGCGCGGCCTCACCGGCGAGCAGTCGCGCCGGGCCCGCCTCCACGCGGTGTACGCGCTGACCGACATCGAGCCCGACGCCGCGCGCGGCCTCCGCCAGGCCGGACCGCTACTCGAACAGCTCACGGTGGCGATAGCGGACGAATGGCTGCCGCCGTTGACCCCCCGAAGCTGACAGATTCCGCCGAAGCGGACGTTTCCCCACATGGACGACGGTATTCCGGGGAGGTACCCCGGAGAACGGCGGGCTGGAGGCGCACCATGAAGATCGGCGTACCGCGCGAGATCAAGAACCACGAGTACCGCGTGGCGATCACCCCGGCCGGGGTCCACGAGCTGACCCGGCACGGCCACGAGGTGTTCGTCGAGCGCGGCGCCGGTGAGGGATCGGCCGTCCCGGACGAGGAGTTCGCCGCCGCCGGCGCCAAGATCCTCGACACGGCCGACGCCGTCTGGGCCGAGGGCGACCTGATCCTCAAGGTGAAGGAGCCGGTCGAGGGCGAGTACCACCGGATGCGGCGCGGGCAGACGCTGTTCACCTACCTGCACCTGGCCGCGTCGCGCGAGTGCACGGACGCGCTGCTCGACGCGGGCGTCACCGCGATCGCCTACGAGACCGTGCAGCTCCCGAACGGCGGGCTGCCGCTGCTGGCGCCGATGTCGGAGGTCGCCGGACGGCTCGCGCCGCAGGTCGGCGCGTACAGCATGATGCGCTCCAACGGCGGCCGGGGCGTGCTGCCCGGCGGCGTGCCGGGCGTGGCCCCGGCGAACGTCGTCGTCATCGGCGGCGGCGTGGCGGGGCTGAACGCGGCACAGGTCGCGGTCGGGATGGGCGCGTCGGTGACCGTGCTGGACGTCAACGTCGACAAGCTCCGCGAGATCGACGCGATCTACCAGGGGCGCCTGCGGACGCTGATGTCCACGGTGTACACGGTCGGGCAGCGGGTCCGTGAGGCCGACCTGGTGATCGGCGCCGTCCTCATCCCGGGCCACAAGGCGCCCAAGCTCGTCTCCAACGACCTCGTCGCGCACATGAAGCGCGGCTCGGTGCTGGTCGACATCGCGATCGACCAGGGCGGCTGCTTCGAGGACTCGCGGCCCACCACGCACGCGCACCCGACGTACCGGGTGCACGGGTCGGTGTTCTACTGCGTGGCGAACATGCCCGGCTCGGTGCCGAACACCTCGACGTACGCGCTGACGAACGTGACCGTCCCGTACGCCCTCCAGATCGCCGACCTGGGCTGGCGCGACGCCCTGCGCGCCGACCCGGCGCTGGCCCTCGGGCTCAACACGCACGACGGGCGGCTCGTCTACGAGCCCGTCGCCGAGGCCCACGGGATGGACCACGTGCCCCTCGCCTCCGTGCTCGGGACCTGACGCACCGTAGAGTGGCCCCATGGGCGAACTGATCGTGCTCCGGCACGGTGAGACCGAGTGGAGCCGCGTCCGCCGCCACACCGGCCGCACCGACCTGCCGCTGACGCCGCACGGCGAGGAGCAGGCCCGCGCGCTGCGGCCGGCGATGGAGGGCCGGGCGCCGGTCCTGGTGCTGTCCAGCCCGGCCGGGCGCGCGCGGCGCACCGCCGAGCTGGCCGGGCTCACGGTGGACGCCACCGACCCCGACCTGTGGGAGTGGGACTACGGCGGCTACGAGGGCATCACCAGCGCCGAGATCCGCGAGACGCGCCCCGGCTTCTACCTGTGGGACGACGGCGTCGTCCCCGGCGACGCCGACCACCCGGGCGAGAGCGTCGAGCAGGTCGGCAAGCGCGTGGACACCGTCCTGGACCGCGTCCGGCCCCGGCTGGACGACGGCGACGTCGTGCTCGTCGCGCACGGCCATCTGCTGCGCATCCTCACCGCGCGCTGGCTCGGGCTGGAACCGTCCCAGGGCCGCCTGTTCGCGCTGGCCACCGGCACCGTCTCCACCCTCGGCACCGAGCACGACCGCCCGGTGATCACCTCGTGGAACGTCCCGCCGTCCTGACCCGCGCGCCCGGAAGGAACGGGACGGAACCGCATAGACTGCTGCGTGCGGGCTCCCCTGGCCAGCGCCCACGGCAGCGAGATGCGAGGACGACGATGACGACCGGCGGGCAGACTCCGACGCGCGGCTACACCGCCACGAAGGACCAGCTCCAGACGCGCCTGCGCCGCATCGAGGGCCAGGTGCGCGGCATCGAGCGCATGGTCGAGGACGACCGCTACTGCATCGACATCCTCACCCAGATCAGCGCGATCCAGGCCGCGCTGGACAAGGTCGCGCTCGGCCTGCTGGACGGTCACGTCCGGCACTGCGTCGCCGAGGGCGCCGAGGAGGGCAAGGCCGACGCCATGTCCACCGAGCTGATGGCCGCCGTCGGCCGCCTGATGCGCCGCGGCTGACCCTCAGCTCGGCCCGGCGGACGGGTCGGGGCAGGGCGGGCCGGTGTGCTCGGACGCCTCGACGAAGAGGCGGAGCCCCTTGAGGAACGCCCGGCGTTCCGCGGCGTCCAGGCCGTCCAGGGCGGTCCGGGCGGCGGCGAGCTTGGTGCTCGCGAACGCGCGGGCGGTCTCCTGCCAGGCGGGCGCCACGTCGATGATCGCGCGGCGGCGGTCGTCCGGGTCGACCTCGCGGACGACCAGGCCCGCGCGCAGCAGTTCCCCGACGAGCTGGCTCGCGGTGGCGGCGCCGAGCCCGAGCCGTCCGGCGATCTCCCCGACGGCGCTCGGGCCGGTCAGCGTGAGCGACACCATGACCGGGACGTGCCGGGGTCCGAGGCCCTGTTCCTTCGCGCGGACGATGAACTCGGGCGGGCCGGGCCCGTCACCGGGGCGTTTGAGGCTTTTCGCGACGCGTCCCAGCAGCATGACCAGGGCGAGGAGGTCCGGGTCCACCGGTTCGCGGGAGCTCATGGCTTGAAGTTCAACATATTTCATGGTGCACTGCCAATACCTTGAACTTCAAGACTTGTTGGAGTCGAGGGTGGCGGCCCGACACCCGAAGGGAACTCTCCCCATGCCCGAAAGCACGACCAAGGCGCCCCCTGAGGGCGCCGCACCACCGCCGCGCGACGACTCCGGCGGCGATCGGCTCGACCGGAGCATCATCGTCCTCGGCCTCGTCGTCATCTCCGGCACGATCATGGCGGTGCTGGACACGACGATCGTCAACGTCGCCCTCCAGACGCTCGGACGCGACTTCGGCACCGGCCTGTCCACGATCCAGTGGGTCGTCACCGGCTACCTCATCGCGCTCGGCACCGTCATCCCGCTGACCGGCTGGGCCATCGACCGGTTCGGCGCACGGCGCGTCTGGATGACGTCGATCGTCCTGTTCGTCGCGGGTTCCGCGCTCGCGGGGGCAGCGTGGAACATCGAGTCGCTGATCGCGTTCCGCGTCGTGCAGGGACTCGGCGGCGGCATGCTCATGCCCACCGGGATGAGCATCCTGACGATGGCCGCCGGGCCGCGCCGGATGGGCCGCGTGATGAGCATCGTCGGCGTGCCGATGCTGCTCGGGCCCGTCCTCGGCCCGATCATCGGCGGCTGGCTCGTGCAGAACGCCGACTGGCGCTGGATCTTCTTCGTCAACCTGCCGATCGGCGCGCTGGCCCTCGCGCTGGCGCTCTGGAAGATCCCGGCCGACGGCGCCCACGGCGGGCGCGCCCCGCTCGACCTGCGCGGCCTGCTCCTGCTGCCGCCGGGGTTCGTCCTGCTCATCTACGGCCTGTCCACCGCGAGCGGCCACGGCGGCTTCGGTGACCCGGCCACGCTCGGCTGGCTCGCGGGCGGCCTCGCGCTCGTCGCGCTGTTCGTGCTGCACAGCCTGAACCGCCGCGAACGCGCGCTCATCGACGTCCGCCTGTTCGCGAACCGGACGTTCGGCGCCGCGTCGATCGCGGTGTTCCTCGTCGGCGTCGGCCTCATCGGCTCGCTGCTCCTGCTGCCGCTCTACTACCAGGAGGTGCGCGGCGAGGGCGCGTTCACCGCCGGGCTGCTGCTGGCCCCGCAGGGCATCGGCGCCGCGCTGGCGATGCCGCTGGCGGGCCTGCTCACCGACCGGTTCGGCGCCGGACGCGTCGTCCCGGTCGGGATCGCGCTGCTGACGCTCGGCACGATCGCCTACACGCAGGTCACCGACACCACGTCGTACTGGCTGCTCAGCGCGTCGCTGCTCGTGCGGGGCCTCGGGCTCGGCGCGACGATGATGCCGACGATGACGTCCGCGATCGTCCGGCTGCCCCGATCGGCCGTGCCCCGGGGGTCCAGCTCGCTCAACATCATCATGCAGCTCGGCGGATCGTTCGGCAGCGCGCTGCTGGCCGTGCTGCTGGCGCGCGGCATCAGCGACCGCGTCCCGGGCGGCGGGGGCGGCGAGGCCGGCTTCGGTGAGATCCCCGACGCCGTCCGCGAGCGCATCGCCCCGCAGATCGCCGAGGCGTTCGGCACGACGTTCTGGACGGCCCTCGCGCTCACGGCCGTGCTGATCGTGCCGGTGCTGTTCCTGCCGCGCAAGGGCGCCGGAGCCCACGACGACGCCCCGGTGCCCGAGGCGGCGCCGCACCTGTAGCGGGACGTCAGGACGCCGCCGTCAGCTCCTCGGCCTCCGGAGCGGCACGCGTGAGGTCGAGGGCGCGGCGGGCGTCGGGCGAGTACCGGTACCGCTCGGGGATGACGCGGGTGGTGCGGTACAGGCTCTTCAGCGTGAGCGTCGCGGCCAGGTCGGACGTGGGCAGCCCCGGCAGCCCGTACATGCGGCGCGCCCAGCGCGGCAGCGTCGAGACGACGAGCGTGCCCACGGCCGGCGCGGCGAGCTTCAGCGGCATCAGCTTGCGCGGTACCGCCGGGTTGAACATGCGGCGCAGGCCGAGCTTGGCCTCCTCGCACGCCCAGATCTCGCCGCGCATCGCCGCGTAGTAGTCGCGCATCTCACCGACGCTGCCCGGCACCGACGCCGGGTCGAGCCCGACGACCTCGGCGGCGCGGCGCTGCTCGTCCACGAACGCGTCGGCCTCGGCGGCGGTGAGCGGGACGCCCGCGCGGCGCGCGACGTCCAGGTAGGAGTCGACCTCGCCGAGGTGGACCCAGAGCAGGTTCTCCGGCTCGTCCACGGCGAACGTCTCGCCGGTGGTGAGGTCGACGCCGCGCAGCCGCGCGTGCAGGTTGCGGACGCGGCGGCCGACGCGGTCGACCTCGGCGTGCGTGCCGTAGGTGCGGACGCGGACGAACTCGACGGTCCGCTCCAGCCGCGCCCACGCCGAGCGCGGGTCCATCAGTTCGGAGTTCTGCGCGGTGCCCCACATGGTGCGGGGGTGCAGCGCCTGCAAGAGCAGGGCGCGGATGCCCCCGACGATCAGGACGGGCTCCCCCATCACACGCCAGGTCACCGATCCGGGGCCGAACAGGCCGTGGTCGGTGTCGTTCGCGAGCGCGGTGGTCATGGACCGCTCCTCTCGGCTCCGGCCTCCAGTGTAATTGATGACTTACACGCGGGGCCAGGGGCCCGCGCCTCACACCGTGCGGTCGTCCTCCAGGTCGGGGTCGTCGTCCTCGTCGTCCACCTCGACGTCCGGGCCGTCGACGTCCGGGTCGTCGTCCTCGTCGTCGATCTCGGTCTGCTCGGCGATCCACGTCAGATAGTCGAGGCTGCCCGCCGTCACCGGCGTGCCGATGATCTCCGGGGTGTCGTAGGAGTGCAGGTCGGTGATGAGCGAGGCCAGCTCGTCGAACCGGTCGGTGGTGGTCTTGAACAGCACCATCCACTCCTCGGCGGTCTCGATCTCATCCTCCCACCAGTACGTGCTCTGGATCGGGCCGACGAGCTGCGCGCAGGCGGCCAGCCGGTCGGCCACCGCCGCGCGCGCCAGCTCGGCCGCCTCATCCCGCGCGTCGACGGTCGTGGTCACCTGTACATACGAGCGTGCCATGCCGGGACTCCTTCCCCCTGTGGCGGAACGACACCCCTGGCCACGGCGGTCAGCGGGACGGGCGGACGACGAGGGCGCTGCCGCCGCCCCGTCGCGTCGGCTCGGCGACGGCCTGCACGCGGCCGTCGCGAAGGAACTCCAGGCCCGTCGCCGCGCCGATCGTCCCGGCGGGCGGGCCGGGGAACAGCGCGACCTGGTGGCCCTTCGCGGTCAGCGCCGCGCCGTAGCGGTCGAGGAAGCCCTGCTCGGCGAAGACCTGCGGCGTGTTGCGCTGGGTGGCGCGGGGCGCGGCGAGCGCGGTGGGCAGGTCCATGCCGAGGTCGATGCGGTTCAACAGGATCTGCAGGACGGTCGTGATGATCGTCGAGCCGCCGGGGGTGCCGACCGCGAGCTTGGGGCGGCCCTTCTCCAGCACGATCGTCGGCGCCATGCTGCTGCGCGGCCGCTTGCCCGGTCCGGGCAGGTTCGGGTCGGGGGCGGCGCCGGGCGCGGGCGGCTGGAGGGTGAAGTCGGTCAGCTCGTTGTTGAGCAGGAATCCCCGGCCCGGGACGGTGATGCCGCTGCCGCCGAACTGCTCGATCGTGACGTTGTAGGCGACGACGTTGCCCCACTTGTCCGCGACGACCAGGTGGGTCGTCTGTGGGCCCTCGTAGGTGAGCGCGGCGCCCGTCTTGCCGGGCTTCGGGCACCGCTCGTAGCGGCCGTCCGGGCTGCCGGGCGCGACCGGCGCCTGCGCGGCGCGCGCCGGGTCGATGCGGCAGGCGCGCTCGCGGGCGTAGCCGCGCGACAGCAGCTCGCGCAGCGGGACCTTCACCTGGGCGGGGTCACCGACGTAGCGGCCCCGGTCGGCGTAGGCGAGCTTGGACGCCTCCAGGTACAGGTGCAGCGCGGCGGCAGGGTCCTTCTTGTCGAGCTCGAACCGGTTGAGGATGTTCAGCGCCTCACCGACCGTGGAGCCGCCGGACGACGACGGCGGCATCCCGTACACGTCCAGGCCCCGGTAGGAGACGCGCGTCGGCTGCGGGCTGAGCGCGCGGTAGGCGGCGACGTCGCGGGCGGTCATCAGGCCGGGGCGGACGTTGCGGGTGGCGGCGGGGTCGACCGGCGGGCGCTGGACCGTCCGGACGATGTCCTGCCCGATCCGCCCCCGGTAGAACGACGCCGGTCCGCGCTGGGCCAGCTCCCGGTAGGTCCGGGCGAGGTCGGGGTTGCGGAACGTCGAGCCGACGGCGGGCGGGCGTCCGCCCGGCAGGAACAGTTTCCGCGTGGGGACGATATCGGCGAAACGGGCCTGATTCTGCGCGGTCTGATCGTGGAATTCTTGATCGACCTTAAATCCCTTTTCGGCCACGCCGATCGCGGGCTTCAGGAGCGTGCCGAGATCGCGGGTGCCGAACGCGCGCAGCGCGCGGTCCCACTGCGCGACCGTGCCCGGGACGCCGACGCCGAGCCCGCTCGTCACCGCCTGGTCGAACGGGATCGCGGTGCCCGTCGCGGGGTCGACGAACGAGTCCGCGCGCATCGCCCGGGGCGCCGTCTCGCGGCCGTCGAAGGTGTGGACGCGGCGGGTGCGGGCGTCGTAGTACGTGAGGTAGCCGCCTCCGCCGATGGCCGCGACGTACGGCTCGGTGACGCCGAGCGTCGCGCCCGCCGCCACGGCCGCGTCCATCGCGTTCCCGCCGCGCTTGAGCACGTCGAGCGCCGTGCGGCTGGCGTCGAGGTCGACGGTGGCGACGGCGCCGCCCGAGCCGGTGGCGACCGGCGTCTTGGCCGGGGCGGGCGCGGCGGTGGCCGGGCCCGCGAGGGACGCGGCGAGCGCGGCGGCCGTGGCGAGGGCCAGGACGGGCGTCGTGCGACGGGACACAGATCCTCCTGCGGGACGCGAACCCGACCACGGTGCCATTGATCTTGCCGTGGCGCCAGTCCCGGACGGGACGGACAGCCCGGGACTTTCTGACATTTAGCCTTAAATCAATGCGCACTTACCGGGTCGTAGGTAATTCTGTCCTGCCACGGGAGGTGCGCATGAGCCGTTCGGTGTTCCGCAGACTGCCGGTCGAACAGGCCGTAGGCGACCATTACGGCGGGCGCCACCGGCTCCGCGCCGTCTACCGCACCCCCGACCTCGTCGTGCTCGGCCTCGGCGTGATGATCGGCGCCGGGATCTTCTCGATCGCCGCGCGGCAGGCCGCCGGGACGGCCGGGCCCGCCGTCGTCGTGTCGTTCCTCATCGCGGGCGGCGTCTGCCTGCTCGCCGCCCTCGCCTACGCCGAGATGGGCGCGCTCGTGCCCGTCGCGGGCTCCGCCTACGCGTTCACCTATGTCGCGTTCGGGGAGATCTGGGGATGGCTGGTCGGCTGGTCGCTCGTGCTGGAACTGCTGCTGGCGGCGTCGGCCGTGTCCCGGGCCTGGTCGCTGTACGCGGCGCAGACGCTCGCCGGGTTCGACGTGCCCGTCCCCGGCTGGCTCGGCGGGCTCATCGGGCAGCGCACCGGCTTCGACGTGTTCGCGCTCGCGATCCTGGCGCTGCTCGTGCTGCTCGTGGCCATCGGCGGGCGGGTCGGGCTGCGGACGCTGTGGCTCATCGTCGTGGCCAAGCTCGCCGTGCTCGGGCTCGTCGTCGGCGTCGGCGCCACGTACTTCGACGCGGGCAACCTGCGGCCGTTCGTGCCGCCCGCGCGGCCCGCGCCGTCCGGCGGGACCATGCTGGAGTCGGCCGTCAGCGCGCTCACCGGCGGCGGGCCCCAGGTGTTCGGCGTCTGGGGCGTGCTCGCCGCCGCGCCCGCCATCGTGTTCGCCTACATCGGGTTCGACCTCGTCGCCACGGCCGCCGAGGAGACCGGCGACGCGCCGCGCCGCGTGCCGCGCGGCATCCTCGGCGCGCTCGTCGCCGCGATCGTCGGGTACACGGCGGTCGCGCTCGTCCTGACCGCGATGGTGCGCTACGACCGGATCGACCCGGAGGCGGCGACGCTGAGCGGCGCGTTCGACGCCGTCGGCGCGGGCGGCATGGGCCGCGTCATCGACATCGGCGCCGTCCTCGGCCTCACGACCGTGATCCTCGTCGTCCTGGTGGCGCTCACCCGCGTCGTGTTCTCCCTCGGCCGCGACGGGCTGCTGCCCGCGTCGCTCGGCCGCACCGGCCGGTACCGGGTGCCGACGCGGGCGACGCTGGTGGCGGGCGGCGCGGCCATCGTCATGACGCAGACGGTGGACGTCCTCGCCCTGGAGCCGCTGGTCGTCATGGGGGCGCTGTTCACGTTCCTGTTCGTCGCGGCGGCCGTGCCCGCCCTGCGCCGCTCCCGCCCCGACCTGCCCCGCCCCTTCCGCGTCCGCGCCCCGCGCACCGTCGCGACGGCGACGATCGTCCTGGTGGTGTGGCTGCTGAGCAACCTGCCGTTCAGCACACTGGGATGGTTCGCGTGCTGGATGGCGGCGGGCCTCGCCGTCTACCTCCTGTACGGCCGCCGCCACAGCCACCTCCGCCAAACCGACCCACCCCCGCCACCCGCCTCCCGCACACCCACGCAGAACCCCGGACCGTTCACACCACCCCCGCCCGCACGAGACGCCCGACCGTTCACGCCACCCCCACGAGGCGGACCGCCCACCCACGACCCGCTCTCTCCCGCACGAAACGCCGGACCGCTGGCGCCACCCCCGCAAGGCGGACCGCCGTCCCACGGTCCGGCCTCTCCCTCGCGGGACGCCGGACCGTTCGCGTCGCCCCCGGAGGGCGGGTCGCCCTCCCACGGTTCGGCCTCTCCCGGGCGGGACGCCGGGCGGTTCGCGCCGCCCCCGCCGGGCGGGCCGCCGTCCCACGGTTCAGCCTCTCCCGCGCAGAACGCCGGGCCGTTGGCACCATCTCCGCAAGGCGGAGCGCCGACGCACGATCCCGCCTCGCCCTCGCGGGACGCCGGGCCGCTTGCGCCGCCCCAGCAGGGCGGACCGCCGACGCACGATTCGCCCCCTCCCGCGCGGGACGCCGGGCCGCTCGCGCCGCCCCCGCAGGGCGGGTCGCCTTCCCACGGTTCGGCCTCTCCCTCGCGGGACGGCGGGCCTTCTCCGCGGGGTGGGCGGTCGTCTGATCCGTTCGCCGTTCCGCCCATGGACGTTCCGCGTCGGGGGCGCTACCGGCGCGACGCCCCGCAGTGAGCGATCGATCGCGACGCTTGACCGGGTGGGGCCCGGTGGGGTCTCATCGCGTGGACACTCCACCCCCTGGGAGGTCGGCGTTGCGTTCCCCCCTCGCTGTCGCCGTCGCGCTGTTCGTCGCGGCCGGATTGCTCACCGGTGTGCCGGCGGCCGTGGCCGCGCCCGCCGACGGGTGCGATCCGATCGACCCGGCGGCGTGCCTGCTGCCGTTCCCGAGCGACCACTACACGCGCGCGGACGCGACGTCGCCGACCGGGCGGCGGCTCGATCTGCACACGACGTTGAGCAACACGCTCGGCGTGCGCGTGAACCCCGCCGAGTGGAACCGCTCGGACGGGTTCTCGCCCGGGTCGATGCTGCTCAGCCGGGTGCCGGGGGTGGACCTCGCGCGC
Organism: Actinomadura flavalba DSM 45200; assembly: GCF_000374305.1. GTDB lineage: Bacteria > Actinomycetota > Actinomycetes > Streptosporangiales > Streptosporangiaceae > Spirillospora > Spirillospora flavalba. Next base: position 138,703 of record NZ_KB894094.1, read on the forward strand.
AGCGGGGCGGCGCCGATCACCGACATCGGGGCGTCGCTGGCGGCGGACGCGCCGATCGTCCTGCTGGACACCGAGACCGGGGAGCGGTGGCCGTACTGGGCGGAACTGGACGCCAACGCCCCCGAGGACCGGAAGGCGCTCATCGTCCGCCCGGCGCGCAACCTGACCGAGGGGCACCGGTACGCGGTCGCGCTGCGGGGGTTGCGCGACGCGTCGGGCGCGGTCATCGCGCCGAATCCCGCGTTCGCGAAGATCCTCGGCGGGACGCTGCCGTCCGGCGACCCGCTGGCGGCGCGGCAGCGGGCGATCCGGGGCGTCCTCGGCGACCTGGACCGGCACGGCGTCGGCACCGGCGACCTGTACCTGGCGTGGGACTTCACCGTCGCGAGCCGCGAGGGCCTGACCGGGCCCGCGACGACGATCCACACCGAGGCGCTCGCCCGGCTCGGCGCCCGCTCCCCCGACTTCGTCGTCACCCAGGTCACCGACGACGTCGACGAGCGCATCGCCCGCGACGTCAAGGGGTTCGTGTTCGCGCCGAGCTACCTGGCGCTGCGCGGCGGCCCGCCCGGCGGCGGCTTCCACCGGGGCGCCGACGGCAGGCCGGCGCAGTTGCCGGGCAACACGCAGGTCGTGCCGTTCCAGTGCGAGATCCCCCGTTCGGCGCTGGAGACGCCCGCGCGTCCCGCACTCTACGGGCACGGGCTGCTCGGCTCCGAGAGCGAGGTCGGGGCCGGGAACGTCAAGGCGATGGCGTCCGAGCACGGGTTCGTGTTCTGCGCGACGAAGTGGATCGGGATGGCGAACGAGGACGTCCCGAACGTCCTCACCGCGCTCATGGACGTCACCCGCTTCTCCACCGTCGCGGACCGGCTCCAGCAGGGGATGCTCAACTTCACCTACCTGGGCCGCGCGCTGACGAAGGGCTTCACGCGGCACAAGGCGTTCCAGAACGCGGCCGGGAGGCCGGTCGTGGACGCCTCGGCCGAGCTGGTCTTCGACGGCAACAGCCAGGGCGGCATCATGGGCGGCGCGCTCGCGGCCGTCTCCCCCGACGTGAAGCGCGCGGTGCTCGGCGTCCCGGCGATGAACTACAGCACGCTGCTGAACCGCAGCTCGGACTTCCCGCAGTACGCGCGGGTCCTCGACCTGTTCTATCCGGACAAGCTGGACCAGCAGGTCGCGCTGGCGCTGATCCAGATCCTGTGGGACCGCGGCGAGGCCAACGGCTATGCGGCGGCGCTGCGCGTCCCCGTCCTGATGCACGTCGCGTTCGGTGACCACCAGGTCGCGCCGGTCGCCGCCGACGTCCAGGCCCGGACGATCGGCGCCCGCCTGCACACCCCGGCGATCCGCCCGGGCCGCCTCCCCGACAAGGCCCCGTACTGGGGCATCCAGCCCCTCACCCACCCGCATCGCGGCTCAGCGATGGTCGTCTGGGACAGCGGCTCCCCCGCCCCGCCCCTCACCAACACCCCACCCACCGAGGGTCGCGACCCCCACTCCGATCCCCGCAACAACGCCGACGCCCGCCGCCAGAAGGCCGCCTTCCTCAAGACCGGCGAGGTCATCGACGTCTGCTCCGGCGGCCCCTGCGTCATCGCTCCCTAGCCCACGGCCCGACACGATCCGAAACCGTCGTGACTCGCACCGCCGTCCTGCCCGTGCCGGTCCGGAGGTCAGGTGGCGAGGTGGCGTTCGATGGTCGCCACCTTGGCGTTCAGTGCGTCGGTCACGCCGGGGCGCAAGTCGGCCTTGAGGACGAGGCTGACGCGCGGGGCGCGGGCGGCGACGGCGTCGGTGGCGGCCTTGACGACGGCCATGACCTCGTCCCACTCGCCCTCGATCGTGGTGAACATCGCGTCGGTGCGGTGGGGCAGGCCGCTCGCGCGGACGACCCGTACCGCCTCCGCGACGAGTTCGCCGACGTCCTCCCCCGTACCGAGCGGCGTCACCGAGAACGCGACCAGCATGACGTACCTCCCATGATCGGCTTCCGTACGTCCCACGCTCTCATCCGCTCGGCCCGGACGCGGAGTCAGGCGGCCGGGCGGCGGGCGGGGAAGACCCAGCGGTCGAGCGCCAGGAAGCGGAGCAGGGTGATCATGAGGAAGGCGGCGACGAGCGTGGCCGTCTCGGTCACGCGGTGGACGTCCGGGGCGACGACGTGCAGCAGCGTCACCACGCCCGTCGTGAAGGCGTAGTTGATCGCGAACAGCAGGCCCGCGCGGGTGTGGACGCCGGCGCGCGGGCCGCCCGCGCGGTTGAACGTCCAGCGGCGGTTGGCCTCGGTGTTGGCGACGGCCGTGACGAGCAGCGCCACGAAGTTCGCGCCGACCGGTTCGAGGCCGTCGCGCAGCAGCAGGTAGATCAGCGCGTGCAGGACGCTCGACACCACGCCGATCATGCCGAACGACACCAGCTTGACGAGCAGTTCGGCGCGGGGCTTGGCCAGCACGGCGTCCGGATGGGCGGGGCTCGGCTCCGGCCGGGCGGGCAGCTCGACGGTCGCGCGGCCCGCCGCCATCGAGCGGGCGACGCGGGCGACGCCGCGCAGGTCGTCGAGCGCGGTGCGGACGACGTCCACCCGGGTGTCGACGTCCTCGATCCAGTCGACCGGGACCTCCCGCACGCGCAGCCCGTTGTACTCGGCGAGCAGCAGCAGCTCGGTGTCGAAGAACCAGCGGTCGTCGGCGACCTTCTCCAGCAGGGGCCGGACGAGGTCGGTGCGCGCGGCCTTGAACCCGCACTGCGCGTCGCGGAAACCGGTGCGGAACCCGGCCCGCAGCAGCCGGTTGTAGCAGCGCGACACCATCTCGCGGCGGACGCCGCGCGTGACGCGGGCCCCGTGCGCGAGGCGGCTGCCGACGACGACGTCGGCGTGCCCGCTGACCAGCGGCGCGACGAGCGGGAGCAGCGCGTCGAGGCCGGTGGACAGGTCGACGTCCATGTAGGCGACGATGTCGGCGGTGCTGCCGGACCAGGCGGCGCGCAGCGCGGCGCCGCGCCCCCGGACGTCGATCCGCCGGGCGCGGACCTCGGGGAACGCGGCGGCGAGCCCGGTGGCGACCTCCCAGGTGGCGTCGGTGCTGCCGTTGTCGACGACGGTGATCTGCCACGCCAGCGGGAACGCCGAGCCGAGGAAGTCGTGCAGGGTGCGGACGCAGCCGGGCAGCGCGCGTTCCTCGTTGAGCACGGGAATGACGATCTCGACCGTCGCCACCGGCCGCTCCGAGACAGCGGCGAAACCGGCGGAAACTGGCGATTCAAGCACCCTGATCGACCTTTCGGGAATGCACGAAAAAGCGGGAGAACGTCACGCGCGATGGGCGCGCGCCACCAGCGAAACGCCCGGGAGATGACGCACCGGCAAATACCGTTCGGCGGCGACGACCAGCGACAGCGCCGCGTTCACCGGACGCGGCAGCGCGGTCAGGTCGCTGCCCTCCGACGACCTGCGCCGCCGCGCCGCGACCGGCCGCAGCAGCACGTTCCAGCTCCACATCTCCTCGACGGCGAGGCCGCCCTTCTCCAGCACGGCGTGCAGGCCCTCGCGGTCGTAGCGGCGGACGTGCCCGACCGCCTCGTCGTGCGCGGACCACAGCGCCATGTCGCACGGGACGGCGACCAGCGCGGGCGCGCCCGGCCGCAGCACCCGCGCGATCTCCTCGGCGGCGAGGTGGTCCTGCTCGACGTGTTCGAGGACGTCGAACGCGACGACGAGATCGACGGTGCCGCTCGCGAACGGCAGCTCGCAGACGTCGGCGCGGACGGCGTCGAGCCCGCGTTCGCGGGCCAGCCCGACCGCCTCGGCGGAGAAGTCGACGGCGGTGGCGTCCCAGCCGTGCGCGCACAGCACGCGCGTGTTGCCGCCCCCGGCGGCGCCGAGGTCGAGCGCGCGGCCGGGTTCACCGCAGTCGCGCAATTGCCGGGCCAGCAGGCGCCGCCGCTCGCGGTACCACCAATGGCGGTCTTCCAGCCGGGCGAGTTTCCGGATCTCCGTTGCCTCCATCGGCCACCTCCGCACGCTATCGTGCTATTCCGCGCGACGATCCGCCCGCCGAAAAACCGGACCTGACCAGTTCTTGAGGAAATCGTGGCGCGTTGACGGATGTCATTTTCCGGCCTTCCGGCCATTCCACCGATACGCCTTTCCAACCCGTGGGGGTTCCGTCATGGCGACGATCATCGATCCGGCGCTCGCGCCGCCGGTCACCGTCCATCCGCCCGTTCCGGACGATCCGCCGCGCCCGGCGCGCGGCCCGGCCGCCGCGACGTGGGCCGTCCTGCTCGGCTGCGCCGCGCTCGGCGGGGCCGTCGCGTTCCTCGGCCTCTTCACGCGGCCGACGTCCGACGACTACCGGCTCTCGAACTGGGCGCGCGACCACGGCCCGCTCGGGGCGGCGCGCGTCTTCTACGAGGACGTCACCGGCCGCGTCGGCAACGGGATCGTGCACGGGTTCGCGTACCTCGTGCCCGGGGTGTCGCTCAAGCTCGCCGGGGCGGTCACGTTCGCGGCGACCGCGCTGGCGGTGGCCTGCCTCGCGCACGGCCTGGCGGGGCGGCTCACGGCCCGGCCGCCGCTCCCGTTCGCCGCGCTGGCGGGCCTGTCCGCCGCGACGGTCGCGCTGCTGGCCCAGCCCCGCACCTACCAGACGCTGTTCTGGGCCACGGGCGCGCTCACGCACGTGCTGCCGCTGCTCCTGCTGTGCGCGCTGGCGGCGTTCGCCGTCCGCGCCCGGACGCGCCGCGCCCGCGTCGCCGCCGCCGTGCTCGCCCTCCCCGCCGGGACGTTCCTCGGCACGTGCAACGAGCCGATCGTGTTCGCGGGCGGGGTCCTCGGCGGCCTGTGCCTGCTGACGCACCTGCTGTTCGCGCGGCGCTTCACCTACGCGGCGGCGGGCGCGGCGGCGCTGCTGGCGGGGCTGACAGCCGGGGCGCTGATCGTCCTGACGTCACCGGGACACGCGCAGACGATCGCGCACCGCACGGACGGCGAGGCGCTGATCTCCGCCGGGATCGCCCGCGACACCCTGAACGCCTGGGGCCACGTCCTGGAGGGGACGGTGACCAACGCGGCGCTGCTGGGCGCCCTGGCGGCCGGGGCGCTCGGCGCCCTGCTCCTCGGCCCCGCCCGGCTCGCCGCGCTGGCCGGGCCGGCCCGCCGCCCGGCGCGGCTGGCGTGGGCGCTGGCGCTGCCCGCGCTGACCGTCGTCCTGACGGCGCTGCCGGTCATGTGGGCGCTGCGCGTCGGGTGGGGTGAGCTGGGCCAGCACATCGCCCGGGGCTGGTTCACCGTCACGTTCCTGGCGGTCCTCGCCGCGACCGCCTACGGGTTCGCGCTCGGCGCGGCCCTGGCGCACCTGACGCGCCGCCGCCGCGTCGCCGCCTCGGCCCTGGCCGTGGTGTGCGCGGCGACGGCCCTGGTCACCTGCGGCTTCCTCGCCGAGCACCTGCGCGTCCTGGGCCGCGCCATGGTCACCCGGTCGGTCGCGTGGGACGCCCAGAACGCCGACGTCCTCCGGCAGCGGGCGGCGGGCGCCACCACCGTCACGGCCCGGCGCCTGCGCATCGCGGGCCTGGCCGAGCCGTTCTCGCCGGTCCGCGTCCCGGCCGAGGACTGGGTGGCCCACACGATGGCCGAGTACTACCGCGTCGACCGGGTCGTCCCGGTTCCGGCGAGCCCCTGAGACGAAACGGCCGGGCCGTCCAGCGGACGGCCCGGCCACCCGTAGGGCGGGTGGGACTTGAACCCACGACGGGCGGATTATGAGTCCGCTGCTCTGACCGGCTGAGCTACCGCCCCGTGATCCCCGTGTCGCGCCGAGTCTAAGAGATCGACGAGCGGAAACGCCATCCGGTAACGCCCCGGCGACGCCGTCCCGCGACACGTTCGGCGGCACCCCGATCAAATCGCCCCCCGCCCTTTCCCGCGAACGCCTCCCGGGGAAAGTTGTCACCCGGGTTATCAGTCGCGAGAGCGAAGTTGTGTCATCCCTGAGCGTGAGTGACGCAGGCCACGCGGGGTCGGTAAGGTCCGGCGTATGTCCAGACGAGTAGTCCGTTTTGTTGCTGTTGTTCCCGCACTGTTCGCTCTCGTGTTCGCCGGGGCGTGCAAGGGCGGAGACGACGGGGACGGCGGCAAGCGCGCCGGCGGGCCGGACGCGACGGCCACGCTCCGGCAGTCCGCCCAGGCGATGGGAGCGGTCCAGAGCGTCGCGCTCGCGCTCAGCACCGAGGACAAGCCGCAGATCCCGGTGCGCGGCGGCGACATCAAGCTGCTCAAGAGCGGCGACGCCGAGGGCACGATCCAGCTCGCGCAGGCCGGGCAGACCGTGGAGATGAACCTCGTCGCGCTCGGCGACGCCTTCTACATCAAGGCCGTGACGGGCGGGTGGCGCAAGCTGCCCAAGGCGATGGCCGCGACGATGTACGACCCGTCCGCCGTCCTCGACCCGCAGCGCGGGATCTCCAAGCTGCTGACGTCCGTCAGCGGGGCGAAGACCGAGGCGACCGAGGAGGTCGCCGGAAAGGACGCCCACCGCATCGCGGTCACGCTGCCGCGCGAGGCGCTCGGCGACCTCGTCCCCGGCATCAACCAGGACGTCCCCGGCAAGGTCTGGGTGAGCGCCGCCGACCACCGCCTGCTGCGCGTGCGCGGCGACCTGCCCGCCGAGGGCGGCGGCAAGGCGTCGGTGACGATCGACTTCACCGAGTTCGACAAGCCCTACCAGATCGCGGCGCCCGCGTGACGGGGCGGCGCCGCGTCGCGGTCGGCGTCGGCGGTGCCGTCGTTCTGCTGGCGGCGCTGGACGCCTACGTCGTCACGACGATCCTCGTGACGATCGTCGGCGACCTCGGCATCCCGGTGAACCGGCTGGAGCGCATCACGCCGGTCATCACCGGGTTCCTGCTCGGCTACGTCGCGGCGATGCCGCTGCTCGGCCGGCTGTCGGACCGGTTCGGCCGCCGCTCGGTGATCCAGCTCTGCCTGGTCGTGTTCGCGGCCGGGTCGCTGGTCACCGCGCTCGCCGACTCACTCGTGCCGCTGACGGCCGGGCGCGTGCTCCAGGGCATGGCGGGCGGCGCGCTGCTCCCGGTGACGATGGCGCTGGCCGCCGACCTCTTCGACGAGCGCCGCCGCCCCGTCGTCCTCGGCGCGATCGGGTCCGCGCAAGAGCTGGGCAGCGCCCTCGGCCCGCTGTACGGGGCGGCGCTGGCGACGGCGTTCGACTGGCGGGCGATCTTCTGGGTGAACCTCCCGCTGACGGCGGCGGCGATGGCCGCCGTCCACGTCGCCGTCCCGGCCGGGCGTCCCGAGGGCGACCGGCCCCGGATCGACGTCGTCGGCGGGCTGCTGCTGGCCCTCGGGCTCGGGCTGCTCGTCGTCGCCGTCTACAACCCCGAGCCGCAGGAGTCCGCGCTGCCGTCGTGGGGCCTGCCGGTGATCGGCGCGGGCGTCGCGGTGCTGGCGCTGTTCGTCGTCTGGGAGGTGAAGGCCCGCACCAAGCTGTTCGATCTCGCCGGTGCGCGGCGCGGCCCGCTGTTCGCGACGCTCGGCGTGAGCTTCCTGTCCGGGGCGGCGCTGATCGTGACGCTCGTGGACGTCCAGCTCGTCGCCCAGACGCTGCTGGGCAAGGACGCCCTGGGCGGCGCGCTGCTGCTGGCGTGGTTCCTCGGGGCGCTGCTCGTCGCGGCCGTCCTCGGCGGCCTGCTCGCGGCGCGGTTCGGCGAGCGGTGGCCGCTGGTGGCGGGGATGGCGATCGCGGCCGGCGGCTACGCGCTGATCGCGACGTGGCCCGCCGACATGGCCGCCGCGACCTACGGGCCGCTCCCCCGCATGGACGCCGACCTGGTCGTCACCGGCCTGGGCCTCGGCCTGGTGATCGCGCCGGTGTCGTCGGCGGTGCTGCGGGTCGTCCCGGCGGCGCAGTTCGGGATCGCGTCGGCGATGGTCGTCGTCGCGCGGATGATGGGGATGCTGCTGGGCATCGCGGCGCTGTCGGCGTGGGGGTTCCACCGCTTCCACGCGCTCACCGCCGACCTCCAGCCCCCGCTGCCGTTCCTCATGCCGGACGCCGAGTTCAAGATCGCCATGGCGCGGTATACCGACGCCGTCCAGGACGCGCTGCGCACCGAGTACCAGGAGATCTTCTGGATCACGGCCGCGCTGTGCGCACTGGGCGCCCTGCTGGCCCTCGGCACCGCCGCACGTCCCGTGCGCACCCCCGTCGCCGAGCCGTCACCGGAACGACTCTTGACAGACAGGTAACACGAGCCGCAGGCTGTCACAGCCGAACTGACCCCCGGGTCAGTCAAGGGCCGTGTCAGCACGAGGAGGCACCGATGGAGCCGCTCATCGAGGAAAGGCCCGGGACGACCGTCCGCGCGCGCCTGACCGCGCGCGGGCTGAAGCTCACCGTCGCGCCCGTGCTGGCGTTCTGGCCGTTCGGCCCGCGCGGCCTGCGGCCCGCCGCCGCGATCGACCTGGCCGCCCCGGTCGCACTGCCGACGCCGCGCTGGGCGCGGGTCGAGCCGGTCCGGTTCGACGGGTTCCGCGCCGAATGGGTGCGCGGCCCGCGCACCGACGACGACCGCACCGTCCTGTACTTCCACGGCGGCGGGTTCTTCTGCTGCGGGCTGCGGACGCACCGCCGCATGGTCGCGCGCATCTCGGCGTCGTCGGGAGCGCCGGTGCTGTCGGTCGGCTACCGGCAGCTCCCGGCCGCGCCGCTGGCGGCCTCGGTCTCCGACTGCGTGACCGCCTACCGCTGGCTGCTGGACAACGGCACCGACCCGGCGAAGATCGTCGTCGCGGGCGACTCGGCGGGCGGCTTCCTGACGTTCGCCGCGACGCTCCAGGCGCTGCGCGAGGAACTGCCGTCCCCGGCGGCGCTCGTCGCGATGGCCCCGCTCACCGACCTCGACCACACCGCCAAGCTCGCGCACGCCAACGCCCGGCTGGACGCCTACCTGCCCGCCCGCCGGGTGGAGCGGCTGGCGAACCTGCTCACCGAGGGCGCGGTGCCGCTCGACCCGTCGATCTCGCCGGTGAACGCCGACCTGTCGGGCCTGCCGCCGACGCTGATCCAGGTCGGCTCGACCGAGATGCTGCTGCCGGACTCGGAGCTGATGGCCGAGCGCCTGTCGGCCGCCGGCGTCCCGTGCCGCCTCCAGCTCTGGGACGGCCAGGTGCACGTGTTCCAGGTCTTCGCCGACCTCGTCCCCGAGGGCCTGGCCGCGTTGCACGAGGTGGGCGCCTTCATCCGCGAGCACACCGCGCACAACGCGCGCCGTTCCCACCGCCTCGCCGCGTGAATTGCCCTTTTTGACATAAAGTCCGATTGGACCTCCGGCCTGGGGGAAGGGCTCACTTATCCTGGGGGGACGCCGAGGTCACCCCGGGTACCGGCCGTGGCGGCGCCGAGCGCCGTGGAGTCCGCCGTCGTGGCCGCGCACTCCCCCGATGACCCGCGGCAGAGAGACGGTGAGGCCGTTGCATCGGATGAGCGGACTGGACGCCAGCTTCTATCTCCTCGAAGACGAGAACACGCCCCTGCACGTCGCGCTCGTCGTCGTGTTCGAGGGCCCCGCCCCGTCGTACGGCGACCTGATCCGGCATACCGTCGACAAACTCCCCGGATTCCCCCGCTACCGGCAGCGGGTCCGGTCGGTGCCGCTGCACCTCGGCCGCCCCGTGTGGACCGACGACCCGCACTTCCAGATCCTCTACCACGTCCGGCACACGGCCCTGCCCGCGCCGGGCAGCGACGACCAGCTCCGCAACCTCGCCGGGCGCATCCTCGGCCACCGCCTCGACCCGGCCAAACCGCTGTGGGAGATGTGGCTCGTCGAGGGGCTGACCGACGGCCGCTGGGCGCTGATCGCCAAGACCCACCACTGCATGGTCGACGGCGTCGCCGGCATGGACCTGGCGACCGCCATGTTCGACCTGACCCCCGAGTACGAGCCGCCCGGCGAGCCCCGCGCGTGGGAGCCGGAGAAGCCGCCGTCGTCGCTGGCGCTGCTCGCCGACAGCGCGCAGCGCGGCGTCGCCCGTCCGCTCGGGCAGCTCCGCGACATCGCGCGCGGCACCGGCGCCGTCCGGCGGGCCCGCGAGATCGGCGCGTTCGCGCGCGGCGTCGCGGGCGCGAGCGGCAACCTCGGCACCCGCGCCGCGGCCTCGCTCAACGGACCCATCGGCCCGCACCGGCGGTGGACGTGGCAGAGCATGTCGCTGGACGAGGTCCGCGAGGTCCGCAAGGCGTTCGGCGGGACGGTCAACGACGTCGTCCTGACGTCGGTCGCCGCCGGGTTCGGCGACCTGCTGAACGCGCGCGGCGAGCTGCGGCCCGAGACGATCGTGCGGTCGCTCGTGCCGGTGTCGATGCGCGAGGCCAACGAGCGCGGGCAGCTCAACAACCGCGTCGCGGCGATGCTGGTGAACCTGCCCGCCGGGGAGGCCGACCCGCTGGAGCGACTGCGGGTCGTCCGCGAACGGGTGGACGAGGCCAAACGCGGCAATCAGGTCGCCGGGGCCTACGGCGTCACCCAGCTCACCGACTCCTCGGTGGCGCCCGCGCTGCTGTCGCTGGGCGCGTCGTTCCCGCTGCGGTTCCGCCAGGACCTGGTGCAGACGGTGACGACGAACGTCCCCGGTCCCGACTTCCCCCTGTACGTCATGGGGCGGCGGGCGCTGGAGATGCACCCGTACGTGCCGCTGGCGGCGGGCGTCCGCGTGGGCACGGCGATCGTGTCGTACTGCGGCACGCTGTACTTCGGCCTGTCGGGCGACTTCGACGCGATGCCCGATCTGGAGACGCTCGGCAAGGGCGTCCAGTCCGGGTTCGGCGAGCTGCTCGCGCTGGCGCGGGGCTGACGGCGCGCCCCGGGGACCGGACGGGCTTCCGTCCGGTCCCCGCGCCGGTGCATACTCCCGGCAGAACGGGCAACACTCCTCCGCGTCGGGAGGTGGACGCGATGCGCGGATACCGGCGCCCGTGGCGGGCGCGGCTGGGGCTGTACCGGTCGCCGCTGCGCCGTCCGGTCGACCGCGTCCAGCGGCGCTGCGCGGCCGCGCTGCTGGCGCTCGCGCTCGTCGTCGCGCTGCCGCTGGCGTCCCTGCTGGCCGCGCGCGCGTACGCGACGGGCAAGCGGGCCGAGGCCGCCGAGCGGGCGGCCCGCACGCTGGTGCTCGCGACGGCCGTGGACGCGGGCGCCACGCACGCCGTCAGCGAGCGGTACTACCACGCGTCGGTGAAGGCGATCTGGCCGGTGCCCGGCGGCGCGGTCCGCGAGGGCACGCTGCCCGCGTGGAAGGACGCCGGCATCGGCGACACGCACCCGATCTGGGTGGACGAGCACGGCGCCCCGGCCGTCAAGCCCCGCCCGCACAGCCGCTCGGTCTCCGACGCCGGCTACGCCGCCTCGGCCGCCCTGCTCGCCGTGGCGTTCCCCGCCGGGCTGGCCTACTGGCTGCTGCGCCGCCGCTGCGACCGCCGCCGCGCCGCCCTCTGGGACGCCGCCTGGTCCCGCCTGGACTCCGACGCGGGCACCAGCACGCCCTAGGCGACGGCCTTGCGGCGGGCCGCCGGGACGACCAAGGGCGTTCCCGTCTCGGGGTCGTCGATGACGCGGCACGGCATGCCGAACACGCTCTCGACCAGTTCGGCCGTCACGACGTCCCCCGGGGCTCCCTCGGCGACGAGGCGGCCGTCGTGCAGGGCGACCAGGTGGGTCGCGTAGCGGGCGGCGTGGTTGAGGTCGTGCAGGACGGCGACGACCGTGCGGCCCTGCTCGTGCAGGTCGGCGCACAGGTCGAGGACCTCGATCTGGTGGGCGATGTCGAGGAACGTCGTGGGCTCGTCCAGGAGCAGGATCGGGGTCTGCTGGGCCAGCGCCATCGCGATCCACACCCGCTGGCGCTGGCCGCCGGACAGCTCGTCCACGTAGCGGTCGGCGAGGGCGCCGACGCCGGTGGCGTCCATCGACTCGGCGACGACGCGCTCGTCCTCGCGCGACCACTGCCGCAGCAGGCCCTGGTGCGGGTAGCGGCCCCGGGCGACCAGGTCGGTGACCGTGATGCCGTCCGGCGCGATCGACGACTGCGGCAGCAGGCCGAGGGTGCGGGCGAGCCTCTTGGCGGGCCAGGCGGAGATGCGCTCGCCGTCGAGCAGGACGGCGCCGTCCTTCGGGGTGAGGACGCGGGACAGAGCGCGCAGCAGCGTCGACTTGCCGCACGCGTTCGGGCCGACGATCACGGTGAAGGAGCCGTCCGGGATCGCGACCGTCAGGTTCTGCGCGATGGTCCGCTTGTCGTAGGCGAGGGTCAGCTTCTCGCCGGAGAGCCGTGCGTCGGTCATGTCAGATCCGTCCAGACTTGCGTTCGGTGACGAGCAGCCACACCAGATAGCCGCCGCCGATGAGCCCGGTCACGACGCCGACCGGGAGCTGGGTTCCGGCGAAGGCGCGCTGGCCGATCAGGTCGGCGGCCATCAGCAGCGCCGCGCCCATGAGCATCGACGGCACCAGGTTCGGGCCGGGCGCGCGGGTGAGGCGGCGGGCGAGCTGCGGGGCGACGAGCGCGACGAAGTTCACCGGCCCCGCCGCCGCGGCGGCCAGCGCGATCGCCAGCACGGCCGCCACCAGCACGCCCATCCGGACGCGCTCCACCCCGATGCCGAGGCCCTGCGCGGCGTCGTCGCCCATCTCCAGCATCCGCATCGGCCGCGCGGCGGCCAGCACCAGGAACGGGACGATGAGCGCGAGCGCGATGAGCAGCGGGACGACGTCGGACCAGCCGCGCCCGTTCAGGCTGCCCGCCAGCCACAGGAACGCCCGCGCCGCGTCGATGATCTGCGCCTGGGTGAGCAGGTAGCCGTTGACGCCGGTGAGGATGGCGGCGATGCCGATGCCGATGAGGATGAGCCGCTGGCCGTGCAGGCCGTGCCGTCCCGTCAGGGCCATGATGACCAGCCCGGTGACGATGCCGCCGCCGATCGCGCCGAACGCGACCGCCGCTCCCCCGCCGCCGAACACCACGATCGTCACCAGCACGCCCGACGACGCGCCCTGCGTGAACCCGAGGATGTCGGGGCTGCCGAGCGGGTTGCGGACCAGCGACTGGAACACCGCGCCGCCGAGCCCGAGCGCGGCGCCGACGGCCAGGCCGGTGACGACGCGCGGCAGCCGCAGCTCCTTGACGATGAACGCGTCGGACGGGGCGCCGCCGCCGAGCAGGATCTCCACGACCTGCGCCGGGGTGAGCGGGAAGTCGCCGCTGCCGATCGCCACCACGGCCAGCGCCGCCGCGACGGCCAGGCACGCGGCGCCGACCGTCAGCGCGCGCGGCCGGAACCTGACCGAGAGGTCCCCGGCCCGCAGCACGCTCATGACCGCTCCATCCGTCGCCGCCGCACGAAGTAGAGGAAGAACGGGCCGCCAAGCACGACCGTCACGATGCCGACCTGGAGTTCGGACGGGCGCGCGACGACGCGTCCGGTGATGTCGGCGACCAGCAGGATCACCGGCGCGAGCACCGCGCAGTACGGCAGCAGCCAGCGCAGGTCGGGGCCGGTGAGGACGCGGACGAGGTGCGGCACCATCAGGCCGACGAACACGATCGGGCCGCACGCCGCCGTCGCCGCCCCGCACAGCAGGGTGATCGCGGCGATCGCGACGACCCGCGTCCGCCTGGGGTTCGCGCCGAGGCCGCGGGCGGCGTCGTCGCCCATCGCCATCGCGTTGAGCGGCCGGGCGACGCCCAGCGCCAGCAGCAGGCCGAGACCGACGAACGGCGCGACGCGGGCCACGATCGCGGGGTCTCCGGCGGCGAGGGAGCCGACCGTCCAGAACCGCATCCGGTCCAGCGCGGCGGTGTCGAGCAGCATGACGGCGTTGACGTAGGAGAACAGCGCCGCGCTCAGCGCCGACCCGGCCAGCGCCAGCCGCGCCGGGGTGGCGCCGCGTCCGCCGCCGATCGCGTAGAGCAGGACGGCGACGATCCCGGCGCCCGCGAACGAGAACCACACGAACCCGAGGAACGAGGTGACGCCGAGCACGGAGATCGCGGTGACGACGGCCGCCGACGCGCCCGCGTTGATGCCGAGCAGGCCGGGGTCGGCGATGGGGTTGCGGGTGAGCGCCTGCATGACGGCGCCGCCGAGCCCCAGGCAGATCCCGGCGAGGACGCCGAGCGCCGTGCGCGGCAGCCGCATGTCGTGCACGAGCGTGTACGCGGGCGACGCCGGATCGGTCAGCCCGCCCCAGACGTCCCCGATCGGCAGCGGCCGCGCCCCGACGGCGAGACTCGCCACCGAAACGACGCCCAGCGCGAGCAGCGCCGCGACGAGCCCCGCCACCCGCGCGGACCGCCGCGCCCCGACGGCGCGCGCCGTGGGGGGCGAAGGCGTTTCGACCAGCGTGCTCACACGATCTCCGGACCGGACACCGGCCGGAACGTCCCTCCCGACCAGACGACAAACAGAGGTTAGGTTAACCTAACTCGCCACCTTCGACGCCGCGACGCCGGGCGTCCGGGCGGGGTCGTGGGGGCGGGGGCTGCGCTGTGGATAAGGCTAGGCTAACCTAAATTGTGATGGCGTCCCGCTTCGGGGCCATCGTACGAAACCCCCGAAACGGAACGTGCCATGCGCTTGAATCATCTGTCCCGACGACGTCTGCTGTCCGCGAGCGGCGCGCTGCTGCTCGGTGCGTCGCTGCTCACCGCGTGCGGTGGCGAGGACGGCGCCGGGACCGGGAACGACTCCGGCGCCTGGACGTTCACCGACGACCGCGGCACGAAGGTCGAGCTGAAGCAGCGGCCGCAGCGGATCGTCGCCTATGTCGGCGCCGCCGCCGCGCTGCACGACTTCGGCGTGCGGGAGCAGATCGTCGGCGTGTACGGGCCCGCGAAGCTCAAGGACGGCTCGCCCGACCCGCAGATCGGGAACGTCGACCCGAACAAGGTCACGATCATCGGCAACGCCTACGGCGAGTTCAACATCGAGAAGTACGCGTCGCTGCGCCCCGAACTGCTGATCGACAACAGCTACACTCCGCCGGACCTCTTTTATGTCCCCGCGGACAGCAAGGACAAGATCTTCAAGCTGGCGCCGAGCATCGGCATCGCCGCCGGGGCCGTCCCGCTGAACAAGCCGATCGAGCGGTACGCGGAGCTGGCCAAGGCGCTCGGGGCGGACACCGAGTCGGCCGAGGTGAAGGCCGCCAAGGCGCGGTTCGACAAGGCCACCGAGGACCTGAAGGCCGCCGCCAAGGAGAACCCGGGCATCAAGGTGCTGGCGTCGGCGGCGACCGCCGACCTGTTCTACGCCTCCAACCCGGCCAAGAACACCGACCTCATCTTCTTCAAGTCCCTCGGCGTCGACCTGATCACGCCGGACAAGGTCGACGAGCAGGGCTACTTCGAGAACCTGTCCTGGGAGAACGCCGGCAAGTACAAGGCCGACATCGTCTTCCTGGACGCCCGGACGCAGTCGCTCCAGCCCAAGGACCTCGGCGGCAAGCCGTCCTGGAAGGACCTGCCCGCCGTGAAGGCCGGCCAGGTCGTCCCGTGGCACGCCGAGCCGCGCTTCTCCTACGCGGGCAGCGCCCCGCTGCTGGAGGACCTCGCCAAGGCCATCCGGTCCGCCAAGAAGGTCTCCTAGGAGCCCCCGCATGACGGAGTACGTGTTCCTCGACCTGCGCGTGACGCGGGTGGCGCGGCTGTCGCCGACGATGCTGCGCGTCACGCTCGGCGGCGACCGGGTGGACGACTTCGCCTCGGGCGGGCGGGATCAGCGGTTCAAGCTGTTCTTGCCGCATCCGGGGCAGGACGCCCCGGTCGTCCCGGTCGACGCGGGTGAGGACTGGTTCGGTGCGTGGCGGGCGCTTTCCCCCGCGAACCGGGCCGTCATGCGGACGTACACGGCCCGCGACCAGCGCCCCGGCGAGCTGGACGTCGACTTCGCGCTGCACGGCGAGTCGGGTCCGGCGTCGCGGTGGGCGCTGGCCGCGCAGGCCGGTGACCCGGTGACCGTGCTCGCGCCGACGTCCCGCGACAACTCGGCGATCGACTTCCGTCCGCCGCCGGAGACGAAGCGCGTGCTGCTCGCGGGCGACGAGACGGCGCTTCCGGCGATCGGCGGCATCCTGGCGGCCCTGCCCGCCGGGACCGCCGCCGACGTGTGGATCGAGGTCCCCCGCGCGGACGACCGGCAGGACCTCGCGTCCGCCGCCGACGTGACGCTCACGTGGGCGGTGCGCGGCGAGGGCGCCACGCTGGCCGAGTCGGTGCGCGCGGCGGACGTGACCGTCCCCGGCTACGCGTGGATCGCGGGCGAGTCCGGCGCGGTGAAGGCGCTGCGCCGCCACCTCGTCCAGACGCTCGGCGTGGACCGCCGCGCGGTGAAGTTCACCGGCTACTGGCGGCGCGGGGCGTCCGAGGAGGACCTGCTGGCCGAGGTCGTCGCGGGCGGCACGCCGCACCTGGAGGAGTAGTCATCCGGCGTCGATCGGCGCCGATGAGGGCAGCCCGAACGCCGTGCGGGCGCGGGCGTCCAGGGCCGGGTGGCCGGGGTCGCGCAGCGCCGCGTCCGCCCCGGCCCCGGTGAACATCGCGCGGACGGACGCGGCGTGGCCCGCGCCGTCCTCGGCCTCCTCGACGCGCACGACCTCGCCGTCCCGGACGTGGGCGACCAGCGGCGTCGCGACGCCCGTGCCGCGCGCCAGCCCGGCACCGCGCGGCGCGAACTCCTCGCAGTGCGCGTGCACCCCGGCGCGGGTGAACCCGGCCCGCTCCCGCGCCTCGATGAGCCGCACCGAGCACAGCACGCGGGCCCCGGGCGTCTCCTCCAGCACCCCGCCGACGATCCCGCGTTCCTCCAGATGCGCCCGCACCACGGGCGTCACCCGCTCCCGCACGTCCGCCGCGACCTCCGGCCCGCCCTGCGGCCACAGCCACGCCGCCCCACCGGCGACGCCCGCCGCAACGGCGATTCCCCCCGCGACCAGCACATTCCTACGCACCCGCGTACTTTAACCCGTTCAAGATCGTTTCGTGGGCCGTCAGGACGGGGCGACGGGAGCGCCGGGAGGGAGACCGAAGACGGTACGGGCGCGGTCGTGGAGCGTGGGGCTCGGGGCGGGCGGGGCGGCGTGCGGATCGGCGGACGCCGGGCCGGTCAGCAGCGTGTCGACGGCGGGCGGCAGGGGCTTCGCGACGCCCGCGACGCGCCAGGCGCCGCCCGTGGAGCGGAGGGAGACGCGCAGGGCGCCGTCGTGCACGGCGACGACCTGGAGCGTGCCGTCCGCCGCGCGCAACCGTTCGCAGTGCGCGTGGACGGCCGCGATCAGCGTCTTCGCGCGGCGGCGCGCGTCGAGGAGGTGCACGGCGCAGAACGTCCGCTCCCCCGGCGTCGCGTTCGCCTCCAGGTGCCGTTCGACCAGCGGCACGATCCGCGCGCGTACGGCGGGCTCGACCTCCGCGGGCCGCTCCCGCCACACGGGGACGGCCCCGCCCAGCGCGACCGTGGCGGCGACGGCCCCCGCGATGCCGACACGCCGACGTGTGATCACGTCACCTATTGTAGTTGCTACATAACTCTATGTATCGATCGGGTGTCAGGCCCCCTGCGTCTTG
The DNA here is from genome assembly GCF_000374305.1 of Actinomadura flavalba DSM 45200. GTDB lineage: Bacteria > Actinomycetota > Actinomycetes > Streptosporangiales > Streptosporangiaceae > Spirillospora > Spirillospora flavalba. The sequence continues at coordinate 156,341 of NZ_KB894094.1, forward strand.
TCCACGACGTTGACCAGGTCGCGGCCCGCGACGAACCGAGCCGCGTTCTCCCGCAGGACGGCGTACCGGCGTTCCGCCGCGTGCGGCCCGACGCCCGCGACGTGCGGGGTGATCAGCACGTCGTGCCGCGCCCACAGCGGGTCTCCGGCGGGCAGGGGCTCCTCGGCGAACACGTCGAGCGCGGCGCCGCGCAGCGGCCCGTCGTCGAGCGCGGCGGTCAGCGCGCCGAGGTCGACGACGGGACCGCGCCCGACGTTGACGAAGAACGCCCCCGGCTTGCACCGCGCGAACCGCGCGGCGTCGAACATCCCCTCGGTCCGCGGCGTGTGCGGCACGGTGACGACGACGAGATCGGCCCCGGGCAGCAGCGCGTCCATGGCCTCGGCGTGCCACAGCTCCGCGAACCCCTCGGGCGGGCCGTCGCGCCGCGCGTCCGTCCCGACGACCTCGGCCCCGAACACGGCGAGCTGCCGCCCGATCTCGGCCCCGAGCGCCCCCACCCCGACGACCAGCGCCCGCGCCTCCGACAGGGCGAGCACGGCTGCGTCCCCCCGCTCAGGCGCCCACCGCCCCGCGTCCTGGTCCCGCACGTACTTCGGCAGCCCCCGCGCCAGCGCAAGAACAAGCGCCATCGCGTGCGCGCTCACATGATCGGTATAGGTGTCCCGCATGTTCGTCACGACGACATCGGACTCCACCAGCCCCCGATGAAAGAACCCCGGCGCGGGCCCCGCCACCGGCGCCTGCACCCACCGCAACCGCTCCGCGACCGCGAACAACTCGGGCCCCACCTCCCCGAACGCCGCCTCGGCCCCCGCCAGCTGTTCCCGGGCTTCCTGCCGCGACCCGGGCCGCACCACCCGCAGCCCCGCCACCTCGGCTTCCAGCCGCTCCGGCCACCCTGCCGTCTCCTCATCCTGCGGCGGCACCATCACCAACGTCACCATGATCCCTCCCCCCATGACCATGTTTCCCGCCCCACCAAGCGGTAGACCTGGCCCCGTCTCACGGCGGCAACGCAGAAGCGGAACGCACCGAGTCCGCCGACATGGAAACATGTTCCATTCGCCGGAAAGGGGCCGACCGTGACGACCGTGGTGATTCAGCCGTCCACCGGAAATGCCGCCTCGCGGCGGCGATGGAGCGACACCATCGAGCAGGGGGTGCGCTTCCTCGGCGAATCCCGCGAACGTCACCTGACCGAAGCGCAAGTACGCGCGCTGCGTGCGCTCCACCCGAGTGGTCATGCCCGCTTCTGGGGCGGACGGCCGACCCAGACCTCCAACCTGGCGCGAACCAGGCCCGGCGACGTCGTCCTGTTCACCGGCCAGAAACGCGTCCACGCCGTCGGCGAGATGGGTTACCTGTTCACCAATGTCGCCTTCGCCGACACACTGTGGGAACCGGATCCGGCGAAGGGAGGCTGGGACAACGTCTACAGCCTCGCCGCCTTCACGCCGACCGACATCCCCTACACCGAGATATGGGATCTGCCGGGCTTCAACGCCGGGGACAACTTCATGGGCCTGCGCATCCTGACCGGGGAGAAGGCGACGACGATCCTCGAAGGACTCGCCATCACGACCACCGCGGACAGGCTGCGCGATCGTGCCGAGGAGACGCGGACCGCCACGGCCCTGACCCAAGGAACCGCGGTGGTACCCATGGAGAGAATCCACACCACCGCGACGAGTTATCGTTCTCCCGTCGAGGAGATCGTCGTCAGCCGGACCGAGGCGCTGCTGGTCCGCGCCTACGTCGACAGCCTCGACGGCGTGGAGACGCGGCGCCTGCGGACCCCCGCCGGGCTCACCGACATCCACCTCCGAGGTCCCGACGGCACGGAGATCATCGAGGCCAAGCGCGGCGCCGACCACCGCTTCGTCCGGGAAGCGCTGGGCCAGCTGCTGGACTATGCCCCGCACAGCCCGGCCCCTGCCGACCGTCTCTCAGCCCTCCTCCCGGCCCGTCCCGCATCGGCCGATGTCGCGCTCCTGCACCGCTACGGCATCGACTGCATCTTCCGGACCCCCACCGGTGGCTTCTCCCGCCTGCCCGCACCCGCGGCGTCGCGGGACCGCATGCGTGCGGTCTGGACGCGCTGACAGGGTCGAATCAAGGAGGTGTCGGCATCGGCTGAACTCGGTCGGACCTGTCGCGCTCCCTCGGGCCGGGAACTCGTCAGCTGGCCGGGCGCGCTCAACGGTGCGCGAAAGGGTTCGTGGATGCGCTAATCTAAACGTGCTGCCGGGGACGGAAGACCTCGGTGCGGAGCACGGTCCCGCGTAGCTCAATCGGCAGAGCAGCCGGCTGTTAACCGGCAGGTTAGTGGTTCGAGTCCACTCGCGGGAGCCGCAAGGAAGGCCCGTCCCTCGTGCAGGGGCGGGCCTTCGTCGTGCCGGGGGTCACGCCGGTTTGACGGCGATGCCCGCGAGGGGGCGGATCTGGGGTGCCGGGCCGACCTGCTCGGTCTCCGGGCGCCACTCGGGCGACGGGACCAGGCCCGGGTCGAGGAGGTCCAGGTCGCCGAAGAAGCCGAGGATCTGCGCGCGGTCGCGGAGCCTGTACGGGACGGAACCGCCCTCGTCGTAGTCGTCCTGCGCCTGGACGAACTCGGGCGAGACGACGTCGTAGCCGTCGCAGATGACCAGGTGGCTGCCCGGCGCCAGGCCGTCCACGAGCGCGCGCACCAGGGTGCGGACCTCGTCGTCGTCGGTGATGTGGCCGAGGACGCCCATGAAGGTGAGGCCGACCGGCCGGTCGAGGTCGAGGGTGCGCGCCGCGGCCTCCAGGATGACGTCCGGCCGCCGCAGGTCCGCGTCGACGAAGTCGGTCGTGCCCTGCGGAGTGCTGGTGAGCAGCGCGTGCGCGTGTGTCAGCACCAGCGGGTCGTTGTCGACGTAGACGATCTTGGCGTCGGGCGCGATGCGCTGCGCGACCTCGTGCGTGTTGTCGACCGTGGGCAGGCCCGTGCCGAGGTCGAGGAACTGGCGGAGTCCCGCGTCCGCCGCCATGTAGCGGACGGACCGTTTCAGGAACTCGCGCGTCAGCCGGGCGATGTCGAGGATGCCGGGGAATGTGCGGACGTACTGGTCACCGGCGGCCTGGTCGACGGGAAAGTTGTCCTTGCCGCCGAGCCAGTAGTTCCAGATCCGGGCCGAATGCGGAACCGACGTGTCGATCTCGGTCAGTTCCCTTTCGGCTCGCTGCCAGGCGTATCCGTCGTCGGACACATGATCTCCTTCGCGTGCCGGGGGGAATGCACGCTCTCCATCTTCGGCCGCCATTCGGGGACGGGCAACCCCCGGCGGCGGCAGATGTCGCTCACATGCCGCCGATCAACCGCCGGATGATGGCGCGCGATTCCCGGGGCCGGTACGCGGCGATCGCCAGATCGCCGAACTGCTTGAGGTAGGTCGCGCGCAGCTTGGGGTCGTCGGGATACAGCGCGCCGCCCGCCTCCTCCAGGTAGACGGTGTCCGGAAGGCTCTGGTGGCGGAACCGGAGCACGGTGATCGGCCCGCTCGCCAGGCGCGCCGCGCGGCACTGCGCGGGGACGATCTGGATCGGCATCCGCGCCGCGACGTCGAAGAGATGCCGTAGCTGCCGTTTCATGACGGCCGAATCCGCCACCGGGTTCCACAGCGCCAGTTCGTTGATGAGCGCCCAGACGCGGCGGTCCTCGTGCGGCAGGAGCTGCTGCCGCAGCACGCAGAGTTCCACGCGCCGCGCGATCTCCGCCCGGGTGGCCCCGGGATTGCGGAGACGCGCCACAGCGGCGGCGTAGTCGGGGGTCTGGAGCAGGTCCGGGAAGTACAGGTCGGCGTAGCAGCGGACGTCGCCGCACAGCGGCTCCATGTTGAGATACCGCGAGAAACGGGGCGCGACCAGGTCGGCGTATCCGGCCCACCAGGTCGAGGACGGATCGGCCACCGCCGGGTCGTGCGGGGAGGGCTCCCGCCGCGTCCCGGCGCCGTCCGGCCGCTCCCCCAGCCGGCGGAGCTTCGCCTCGGTGGCCTCGTACGCCGCCTCCCATTCGGCGAGGGTGCCGATCCGGGCGGGATCGACCCTGTTCTGCGCGGCCGCCGCGTTCAGGAAAGCCCAGAGGTTCGTCACCCAGGTCCAGCTCGGCAGCCGGTGCCGGCTCCCGCGCACGTGGTCGTGCAGCGTCGACTTCCGGATGGCCTGGAGCGGCACGCCGTGCGCCCCGGCCTTTCCCTGGAGTTCGACGGAAAGCCGTTCGGCCGTCGCGAAGTTGACCTTCGCGCGGGCGATCGCGTTCTCCAGATACTCACGGAATTCAGCGAGGATCGCGGCGCGCTCTTCGTCCATGCGGCACCTCTGCTCGGACCGGTGGGAACGGGGAGGCGCAATAGTAGCGGAACAGGAGAGCCCTGGCGAACTGTAACATTTGACACATTCCTGGGGGCGGGCAAGCGGCCTAAAGAGGGCGACATCGCGCGCGTCGAAGATCAACTTTCCGGATTCGTCCGAATGTCCAGGAAGTGACTCCACGGTCCTCCGCCGGGCCCCACGATTCGTTCTGTCGTCATCGTCCGCCCAGGGAGGAAATCCCGTGCTGCCCACACTGCCGGAGTTCGACGCCGACGAGGCGTACTGGCGTGAGGTGGCCCGGCTGCTGTTCGGCGCCTGGGCCGCCCGCACCGGGCGGACGCTGCCGCACGTACCGGTGTCGCACCTTGAGCGCGGGCAGCTCGAGCGGTTCTGGTGCGACGACAGGCTCGAAGAACACCACGAAGTGAGGAACGAGAGAATGCACACCTCCCTGGCCGCCGTCGACATCATCGGCTTCGGCGCCCAGCCCCGCGACGCCGACCTGCGCCGCCGGCTGCGCGCCACGATGTACGGGCTGCTCCGCGACGCCCTGAACATCACGGGCCTGCCGCTCGACCGCTGCTACCGCGAGGACCGCGGCGACGGCGCGCTCATCGTGTTCCCGGCGGGCACCGACCCGGTGTTCCTGCTGGACCCGCTCGCCCACCACCTGGCCGCCGTCGTGCGGCGTGAGAACCGGTACGCGGGCCAGCACTCCCGGCTGCGCCTGCGGCTGGCCGTGCACCACGGCCACGTCGTGCACGACGAGCACGGCGTCACCGGCGACACGTCGCTGGAACTGTTCCGGCTGCTGGACGCGCGTTCGTTCAAGGCCGTGTTCGAGGGACGGCCCGACGCCGAGGTGGGACTGATCGTCCCGGACCGGCTGTTCGTCGAGACGACCGGCCGGGGCGGCCTGATCACCCCGGAGGCGTACCAGGAGATCCGCGTCATCTCCAAGGGGACGCGGATCAAGGCCCGCGTCTGGCTGCCCCCGGCGCACGGGCACGGGAAGGCCGCCTGACGGCGGCGCGGACGACGGCACCGGGCGCGGTGGGCCGCCCGGTGCCCGGACACGGGCCGAACGCGTCGGTGTCGCGAGGGTTGAGATCGGTGGCGGGGGTAGGGAGGTTGCCGATCCCATCCGTATCGACCCCGGGAGTAGAGATGAAGCTTCGGGCCGGATTCTTCGTTGGTGCCGCAGTCGGCTACGTCCTCGGGACGAAGGCCGGGCGTGAGCGGTACGAGCAGATCAAGCAGGCGGGCCAGCGGTTCTCGGAGAACCCCGCGGTGAAGGAGAAGGCCGAGGTGCTCAAGGCACGCGGCACGGACCTCGCCGGGACCGCCAAGGTGAAGGCCGAGGGGCTGGCCGACACGGCGAAGGAGAAGCTGCCCGAGAAGGTGCCGGGCAGCGCCAAGAAGGACGGCCTGGCGGCCGACCCGAACTCCGTCGCCTCCACGCCGCCGGTGCCGCCCGCCGCGCGCTGACGCGACCGCTTTTCCGAACGGCCCGCCACGGCGGGCCGTTCGTGCGTTCTACAGGCCCGTCTGCTCGCGCAGCCCGGCCAGGATCTGCTCGGCCTCGGCGCGCAGCGCCGGGTCGGACGGGTCGGTGCCCGCCTCGAAGACGAGCGTCCAGCGGACGGTCCCGCCCGCCGGGGCGCGGCGCGCGGCGATCCGCACGGCGCCGCCGCCGCGCAGCGGGGCCGTCTGGGACAGCACGATGGTGGACGTCACCCGCTCCTGGACGGTCTCGGGCAGCGACCGGGGGTCGGTGAGCCCGACCTGGTGCTCGGGCCCGCCGGACGACTCGCGGACGTGCAGCCGCCCGTCCCGCCAGGCGGCGTGGTCGACGCGCTCCCAGGGGATGCGGGTGAGGCCGCCGCCGGGCGTCGGCATGTGCAGGGCGAGGGACGTGGCGACGACGTACGAGCCGCCGCGCGTCGGGGCGTGGGCCAGCGGCCGCTCGCCCTTCTCCAGGACGAGGTCGCGGCGGGCGGCCGACGGCAGCCGGGTGAGGCGCATACAGGCCACCGTAGGCGATCAGGCGGCGCGGAACGCCCGCCGGGAGGCCAGCAGGTCCAGGACGAGGGCCGCCGACGCGGCGTAGTCGTGGCTGCCCCGGCCCGTCCCGTCGAAGGGGTCGAAGAACTCGCGGAAGCCCGACTGGCGGACGAGGCGGAGCGTCGAGCCGTACAGCAGGTCGGCGATGACGGCGAGGCCGTGCGCGCGGGCTCCCGTCCACAGCAGCCAGTTCAGGTTGACCCAGGCGGGGCCGCGCCAGTAGGCGGTGCGGTCGAACGCGGGGGCCTGGATGTCGCAGGTCGGGACGGGGTATCCGGCGGCGCCCGCGAATCGCGACGACAGCAGCAGGTCGCCCAGGCAGCGCAGGACGGGGGCGGGCAGGTCGGGGGCGAGCAGCGGCGCGAACGCGCCGATCGTCACGACGGGCAGGTGCCGCCCGCCGCGCAGGTCGTGGGCGCGGAAGCAGCCGGTGCCGGCGTCCCAGAGCCGGTCCAGCAGGGCGTCGTGGACGCGGGCGGCGCGTTCGCGGTGCGGGACGGGGTCGGCGCCGACGATCCGCGCGATCTCGGCGAGGGCGTGCGCGGACGCCAGGTAGGCGGAGTTGACGAGCGGGTCCTGGACGGCGAAGGGGTGGTCGTCGCGCAGGTGGCCGGGCGCGTATCCGGCGTCCCGGTGGAGGCGGGCGAGCCAGTGGTACCGGTCGTAGTCCTCGCCGGTGGGCGGGGTGCGGGGCGGGCGGCGCGCCGCGTAGGCGGCGCGCGGCGGTTCCAGTGCGCCGAGCGGACGGTCCCACACCGGGCTGTTGTCCTGCCCGGACTCCCACGGGTGGCAGATCGCGACGAGCCCGCTGCCGTCCAGGTCGCGGTCGCGGGCCAGGTAGTCGTGCTGCGCGGCCAGCGCCGGGTACAGGTGCGCGAGGAACGCGCGGGTGCGGTCGGTGTCGCGGGCGGCGGTGTGCAGGCGCAGCGCGGCGACGGCGTGCAGCGGCGGCGGCGTCAGCCCGGACGTGGCGACGCGCGGCGCGCGCGGCTGCCGGTCGCTGCGCCACAGGGCGGGGCCGGGGAAGTAGGCGTGGCGCGGGTGGACGGCGTCGAAGACCAGGTGCGGGAGCATCCCGTCCGCCCACTGGCCCGCGAACAGCGACGTCAGCTCGCGTTCGGCGCGGCCGGGCCGGTGCCGGGCCAGGCCGACGCTGGTGAAGACGGCGTCCCAGCCCCACTGGTGCGGGTACAGGCCGGGTGACGGCGCGGTCGCCGTTCCCGTCCAGCCCGCGTCGAGCACGCGTGCCGCGGCCTGCCAGAGCGCCGTCTCGTCGCCGGTCAGCCGGGCGTTCAATGCATCCCCGATCGCGTTCTCCGTCCTTGACGCGATTGTCGCTGCATCGGGCGGCTTGGGCGAGCCCTGGCGGCTCGTCTGTTTCCTCCCACGGCGCGGGCGCGGGCGGTAACTACTCCACGGCGCCCGCGCGCCTGCGGAACCAGCGCGTGATCTCGATGCCCGCGTGCACACCGGACGCCGCCGTGACGTCCGCCCCGGCGAACCCGGTGTCGTGGAGTTCGCCGTGCGCGGGCCGGACGGCGTGGTCGGCGGCCTCCAGCAGGTCGCGGTCGAGCAGCGAGTCCCCGGCGGCCAGCAGGGTCGTCGCGCCGGTGCGGGCGGCGACCTCGCGGGCGGCGGCGGCCTTGGTCAGCCCGGCGGGCAGGCAGTAGACCTTGCGGCCCTGCAACGACGTGCGCCAGTTGCGCTCCGCGCACCAGCCGGTGAGGTCGGCCAGCCAGCCGTCGGGCAGCGCGGCGCGGTCGACGACGGCGTAGGCGAACAGGTCGGCGGCGGTGCGGCGGGACAGCACGAAGTCGCCGGCGGCCGCCATCCGCTCGGCGATCTCGGCGAGCGGCGCGGCGCCCTCGGCGGCGGCGCTCCGGACGGCCGCCGACCAGCCGGGGTCGTCCGCGCCGTCCACGAGCAGGTGCCCGCCGTTGGCGCAGATGGCGTAGCGCGGCGGGCGGCGCAGCAGGTGGACGCGGGCGTACTGCTCGGGCGTCCGCGTCGTGACGGGCACGAACACGGTCTCGTCCGCCAGCGCCTCCAGTTCGGCGGCGGCGTCCTCCAGCACGTACGACAGCGGGGCGTTCCGGTACGTCTCGACGCAGAGCAGGCGGGGCGCGGCGGCGTCCGGGCCGGTCAGCCCGAGCGCGTTCGCCGAGTAGATCAGCGTCCGGTCGAGGTCGGAGCAGACGAGGACGGTCACTGGACGGCACCCCCGCTAAAACGCGGGTGGATCAGGCCCGCGCACGAGTACGGCAGGGCGTCCGGCGCCACCTCGACCACCGGGACGTCGCGTTCCTTGGCCAGCAGGCGGATGTGGGCCAGGTCGTCGCCCGCGTCCGCGCGGGCCAGCACCTTCCACGGGACGCGGCGCAGCAGCACCCGGGTCGTCTCCCCCACGCCCGGTTTGATGAGGTTCAGGTCGTCCACGCCGTGCTCGGCGCCGACGCGGCGGACGGCCTCCCAGCCCGACCAGGTCGGGGCGCGGTCGGCGGCGCGCAGCGCCGGGAGGTCCCGGCGCACCGCGTCCGCGACGTCCGCGAAGCGGGACGACACCGCGTCCAGGAACACGTTCGAGACGTCGCCGGGGGCGAGGTCGGCGTAGAACTTCGCGCCGTGGAAGTCGCCCGGCCCGATCAGGTCGCGGTTGAGGACGGTCCGGCTCACCAGCCCCGACACCGTCGAGTTCAGGCACGCCGACGGGATCAGGAAGTCGTCGCGGGTGCCGTGCAGCGCGGTGCAGTGGCCGGGGTCGGCGAGGACGGCCAGATCGGACGGGAACGGGGTGCCGCGCAGCGCGTCGGTGAGTTCGCGGGCGATGGCGCCCTTGCCGGTCCAGCCGTCGACGAACACGACCGACGCGGGGTCGTGGCGGGCCGCCAGGTACGCCAGCGCGACCGTGTCGATGCCGCGCGCCCGCACGATGCTCACCGCGTAGTGCGGCAGTTCCAGGCCGTGCGCGAAGCGCGCCCAGCGCCGGGCCAGCACGCCGACGGGCGTCCCGGCGCGGGCCAGCGACACCAGCACCGCGTCCGCGCCGCGCTCGGCGAGGACGAGTTCGGTCATCAGCCCGGCCGCGTGCGCGAGCCGGGCCGCCGACGCGTCCAGCGCCTCGTGGAACAGCCGCCGGTAGGCGGGTCCGGGCTGGTACTCGATGGGCAGCGACTCGGCGTAGTGGGCGCGGCCCGTCTGGATCGCGGCCTCGCGCTCGGCGACGGGCGCCTCCAGCCGCGCGCCGGACAGGTCGGTGAGCAGCCAGGCCACCTCGTCGGCGGCGTAGCTGCCGAACGCCGGGCCGCGCAGCGCCTCGGGGATCGTCACGCGGGGGGCCTCCCGTCGGGGATCGCGGCCAGGACGACCGGCGCCAGCGCGCGCAGCCGCTCCAGCAGGCCGTCGGTGAGGGCGGGGGTGTCGGCGGGGGCGTCCACGACGAGGACGATCGCGTCGAACGCGCGGGACGCGTCGGCGCCGGGGGCGACGTTGTAGGCGTACCGGTCGCCGGGGCCGTCGGCCGGGTCGTCGTGGGAAAGGAAGGTCAGGCGGGTGCGGATGGCGTAGCCGGGGTCGTCGACGGCGAGCACCGGGGAGCGCGTCGTCGTGGAGTAGCGCACCCGGGCGTCGGGCAGCGCGTCGGCCAGCGCCTCGGCCAGCCGCAGCGGCGCGTACATCAGCTCCTCGCAGCCCAGCACGAGCACGCGCCGCGCCGCCGGGGGCAGCGCCGCCGCGAGCACCGCCGCCATCCGGGGCAGCTCCCGGTCGAGGCGGCGCCGGTCCTGCGGGGTGAAGCCGTGCCGGCCGCCGGACGGCAGCCCGTCCGGCCAGGCCAGGTCGACGCGGCCCGCGCCGTGGTCGGCGGACGGCACCGGCGGCTGCGGCAGCGCGGACAGCTCGGCGACGACGCGCTGCCCCGACGTCAGCACGCCCGGCGGCAGCTCGACGCGGCCCGTCGCCAGCGCCACGACGTCGATGTCGGCGCCCAGCTCGGCGGCCAGGTTCCGCATCCGGACGCGGTCGGCCTCCGACCGCACGTCCACGAGCGTCGCCACCACGTAGCGGGCGCGCGGATGGGTGGCGTGCAGGGCGCGGAGCGTGTTGCACGCCGTGGTGCCGGTGGACAGCTCGTCGTCGACGAGCACCAGCGGCACGTCCCGTGACACGGCGGCCGGGTCGGACGGCAGCAGCAGGTGCCCGGTCGCGTGGCTGTGCTCCTCCTCGAACGCCCCGTACGGGGTCAGGCCGGGCACCGGGCGCCGCGTCGAGTGCAGGTACCAGGCGCCGCCGAGCGCGTCCGCCACCGAGTGGCCGAGCGCGGTGGCCGTCTCGGCGTAGCCGACGACGACGGCGTCCACCGCGCCGCGCGGCTCGCGCATCCGGTCGCGCAGCGCGCGCACCGCGCCGTGCGTGCCGTGGACCGCGTTGCCCAGCAGCGGGCCGTGCCCGGCGCCGGGCAGCGCCGGGGCGCGGCCCCGCAGCCGCAGCCGCACCAGCTCCCCCAGCAGCAGCCCGGCGCCGTGCACCAGGCGCGGGTCGGTCGGGACGTGCTTGCCGAGCACGGTCGAGACGAGCAGGTGCGCGCGGCGCGGGTTGCGCCGCACCGCGAGCCCGACGAGCGCGCCCAGCCGCACGCCGCCCGGCGCGTCGCCGTCCACGACCCGGACGCCGAGCCGCGCCCCGACCCAGGCCGCGGGCGCGCTCACCGCGCCCCCGCGGCTTCGAGCAGTTCCACGAACGTGACCCCTTCCGCCGCGACCCCGAACACCCGCGCGCGGAGCATCAGCCGCTCCGCCCACGCGCGGTGGGGCTTGGCCTCGTTCATCTTGTTGGCGTAGGAGCTGGCCATCGCGCCGCCGCCCGCCACCCCGAGGATGTCGGCGGCGTCGCAGTACTCCTCGTGCGTGACGACCGAGAGCGCGTGGACGGCCGCGACGTGCGTCGGGTGGATGACCGTCTTGCCCGTCAGGCCGTTGGCCTTGTCCAGGTGGACCTCGCGGAGCAGGCCGTCCAGGTCCGAGCCGATGAGCCGCTGGCGCAGCGGCACCGCCCGCTGCGCCTGGAACGGTGCCTCGCGGAGCTGCGGCTTGAAGATCCGCTCCCCCGCCGAGAAGTACTCCCAGACCGGGCCGGTCACGACGAAGCCGGTGCCGTCGGCGCGGCCCAGCACGTTGACGACGTCGGAGATCGCGCCCGCGACCGGGCCGATGTCGTAGATCGTCAGGTCCGGCGGGCGGCGCAGCCCGTAGGCGGCCGACAGGTCCGTGGCGCCGATCCGGACGGCGAGCACGTGCTCGCGGTGCTTGCCCAGCAGCGCCGCGACGTCGCGCAGCAGCGGCGCGCGCGTCTCGGCGTGCACGGCGTCGCGGCTCTCGATCACCGGCATCGCCAGCAGCCGCCGGCCGGTCCGCGCCCGCGTCTCGGCGAGGGCGTCCAGGAACGCTCCACCGGTCTCGGCGGTGAACTTCGGCAGGACGAACCCGGTCAGCAGCCCGGCGGCGGCGCCGAGCCGGTCGACCAGGTCACCGATCTGGTGCGGCGCGCGGACCCGGACGAACAGCAGCGGCGCGGGCCCGCCCTCGGCGTGCAGGCGGGTGAGCTGCGTGACGGCGTTCCGCTCGGCGGCGGGCACGTCGGCGTCGGCGATGGAGTCCTCCAGGCACACCACCAGGCTCCGCACGCCCCGCGCCGCCGCCTTGGCGACGTCCTCGGCCAGCCGCGGCCGGACCGCCGGGGTGTAGAGCGTGGCGCCGAGCGCGACGGCCAGGACGGCCGGGTCGTCGTGCCGGTCGAAGCCGCGGGGATGCCGGTAGAACAGGTGCTTACGCAGCGCCGTGTCAATCTGGTCAAAGTGCCGCATGCACGTACGATCCCCCCAAGAACCACCTTAACGCCTACACACCGATGGGCCCCGGCGGCACCGGGGCCCATCGGTTCAGCGCGTCCTCACACCCCGGACGGGTGCAGTTCCACTTCGCCGGTCTCCTCGTCGCCCGAACGCCGGTTGCGGACAAGCGAGCTGACGAACGCCGCGATGATCAGGCCCGCGCCCAGCCCGCCGGTGATCCACTCCGGCACGTGGCTGCCGATGCCGATGAGCATGCAGACCGACAGGGCGCCGATCGCCCAGTGGGCGCCGTGCTCCAGGTAGACGTACTCGTGCAGCGTGCCCTTGCGGACCAGGAACACCGTCAGCGAACGGATGTACATCGCGCCGACGCCCAGGCCGATCGCGATGATGATCGGGTCGCTGCTGATGGCGAACGCGCCGATGACGCCGTCGAACGAGAACGACGCGTCCAGCACCTCCAGGTACAGGAACAGGAAGAACCCGGCCTTGCCCGTCGCCTTGGCCAGACCGGACGGGCCGCCGCTGGTCAGGCCGCCGCCGCGCTTGCGGGGCGCGGCCTCCTCCGCGTCGTCGCCGAGGCCGCCGACCTCGGAGAACAGCTCGCCGAGCCCGTTCACCAGGATGTAGGTGATCAGGCCGAGGACGCCGGCCGTCATCACCGTGCCCGGCTCGTCCGCCCACAGGGAGGCCACGATCGCCAGCGCGCCCGCCGCGACGACCACCGCGAGCTGGTCGAGCCGGCCCAGCAGCGCCAGCGGCTTCTCCAGCCACGTCAGCCAGTGCTCGTCACGCTCGGCGAAGACCCAGTTCAGGAACAGCATCATCAGGAACATGCCGCCGAACGCCGCGATCGTCGGATACGCGCCGTCCATCAGGTCGTGGTAGCGCTCCTGGTCGTTCAGCGCCAGTTCCAGCGCCTCGATCGGGCCGACGCTCGCCGTGATCGCCACGATGACCAGCGGGAAGACCAGCCGCATGCCGAACACCGCGATCGCGATGCCGATCGTGAGGAAGATCTTCTGCCAGAACTCCGACATGCGGTCGAGGACCCTGGCGTTCACGACCGCGTTGTCGAACGACAGCGAGATCTCCAGGATGGACAGCACCGCGACCAGTGCGAGCGCCTCCCACGATCCGTAGACGAATCCGAGGATCAGTCCGAGGATCGTGATGGCGAAGGACCACCCGAAGGTGCGAAATATCATGCGCCTGTTTCTGCTTCAGAGGGGGAGCGGGCGGGGTGAGTGAGAGCGGTCAGCCGACGTTGACGCCGAAGTCCATGGCGATCCCGGCGAGGCCGGAGGCGTAGCCCTGGCCGACGGCGCGGAACTTCCACTCGCCGCCGTGCCGGTACAGCTCGCCGAACACCATGGCCGTCTCGGTCGAGGCGTCCTCCGACAGGTCGAACCTGGCCAGTTCGTTGCCGTCGGCGCGGTTGACGATCCGGATGAACGCGTTGCGGACCTGGCCGAAGCTCTGGCCGCGGTTGTCGGCGTCGTAGATCGACACCGGGAACACGACGCGCTCGCACTGGGCGGGCACCTCGGTGAGCGTGACGTTGATGGACTCGTCGTCGCCCTCGCCCTCACCGGTCAGGTTGTCGCCGGTGTGCTCGACCGAGCCGTCGGGGCTCTTGAGGTTGTTGAAGAAGACGAAGTGCTGGTCGGAGATGACCTTGCCGGTTCCGTCCAGCAGCAGCGCCGAGGCGTCCAGGTCGAAGTCGGCGCCGGTCGTCGCCCGGACGTCCCAGCCGAGCCCGACCGAGACCGCGGTCAGGTTCGGCGCGGCCTTGGTGAGCGAGACGTTGCCGCCTTTGGCGAGCGATACTCCCATTCGGCTTCTCCTGTCGCTTCTCGTGGTGGTTCTAGAGGTTGACGCCGAAGTCGCTCGCGATTCCGGCCAGACCCGAGGCGTACCCCTGGCCGACCGCGCGGAACTTCCACTCGTCGCCGTTGCGGTACAGCTCGCCGAAGACCATGGCGGTCTCGGTGGAGGCGTCCTCGGAGAGGTCGTAGCGGGCCAGCTCGGAGCCGTCGCCCTGGTTCACGACGCGGATGAACGCGTTGCGGACCTGGCCGAAGTTCTGGCTGCGGGCGTCGGCGTCGTAGACCGAGACGGCGAAGGCGACCCGCTCGGCGGTGTCCGGCAGGGCGCTGAAGTTCACCTTGATCTGCTCGTCGTCGCCGTCGCCCGCGCCGGTGGTGTTGTCGCCGGTGTGCTCGACGCCGCCGTCCGGGGTGCGCAGGTTGTTGAAGAACACGAAGTGCTGGTCGGTGACGATCTTGCCGGTGGCGTCGAGGACGAGCGCGGAGGCGTCGAGGTCGAAGTCGGTACCGGTGGTGGTGCGCAGGTCCCAGCCGAGGCCGACGGTGACCGCGGTCAGCCCGGGAGCCTGCTTGGTGAGAGAGACGTTACCGCCCTTGGTCAGACTGACGCCCACTGGAGCCTCCATGATCGCATGCGAACGCGGACGCCGGTCGGCGCCCGCCAGTACCGACGTAGGGGCGATGCTATCCGTTCCCGATCCGGCGCCCTTTCGCGTGCGCGGAACCGAAAGGTCGCCGTGACGCTGGAAAACACCCCCCGGACGGTGCCGGTACCGTCCCCCCTGCGCGAGACTGAGGGAGCGGACGAAGGGAGAAGGCGTGCGGGGACCGGGCGACCAGCGGCGACGCGGCCGGAGCGGGCCCGCCGACGCGGCGGCGGCGGGCGAGGCGGCCAGGGAGGCGGCGGCGACCGCCTTCTACGACATGGACCAGGCCGAGAAGTACCTGACCGGCCGTCTCACGGTCTTCGAGGATCTGGACGCCGCGGCCGCCGCGCCCGCCCGGCGCGACCTGAACCGGCTCGTCGAGACGGCGACGGCGGCGGCCGTCGCCTACATCGCGATCGTGGACGCGCACCCGTTCGACGGCCGGCCCCGCTCCCCCGCCGAGTACGACGCGGTCGCGCGGGCGTTCGCCGCCGTCACCGACCGGCTCACGAAGGTCACCGGCGACCTCAACGGGTTCGCCGAGCGGCTGGCGCCGCAGATGGCGCGGCTGGAGTCCGCGCTGGACCGGCTGCCGCCCAAGCTGACGGCCGCGCGCGACGCCGTCGCGGCGGCGGCGTCGGCGGTGCAGGCCGCGCAGGCGGCCGGGCTGGACGCCGCCGAGCCCGTCGCCGAGCTCGACCGCGCCCGCGCCGACCTGGCCCGGCTCAGCTCCGAGGGCCTGGGCGGCCTCGGCCTGAACGGCGCGATGGACCTGGCCGACGAGGTCGCCCGCGTCGCGTCGGCGGCGCGGGAGGCGGCCGAGGAACTGCCGAAGGAGGCCGAGCGGACGCGGCAGGCGCTGGCCTCGGTGCGGACCCGCGCCGACGTCGTCGCCGGACGCCTCGACCCCGTCCGCGAGGCCATGCGGACGCTCGTGCGCGGCTACTCCCAGGCGTGCTGGCAGGACCTGCGCGGCGCCGCCGAGTCGATCGAGGCCGGGGTCGGGCGGGCGCGCGAACGGCTGGACGAGGCGAACGCGCAGGTGCGGCGGGCCGAGTGGCGGCAGGCCCGGCTCTCGGTCACCGCCGCCCGCACCGAGCTGAACGCCGCCGACCGCCGCGCCGGGCAGGTGACGGGCCGGGTGGCCGAGCTGGCCGAGGTGAAGGCGGACCCGGAGGCGGCGGTGGAGCCCGTCCGGTTCGCCGTCCGCGACGCGCAGCGCCTCGCGACGGCGCAGCCGGGCGGCGCCGCCCCGCACCATGCCCGTGATCTGGACGCCCTGGTGGAGCGCATCGAACGGGCGCCCCGCATCCTCGTCGGCCCCAATCCCGACTACTGGCGCTATCTCCTCGAACTCGCCGCGATCCGCACCGAGGCGGGCGACGTCGTCACCCGCATCCGGGCGGAACGCGCGCAGGAGTGAACCCGCTCACCTGCGGTCGTCGTGGAGGCCGATGGTGAGGTTGCGGGCGGCCATCGGGGGGCCGCCGGGCTGGTACTCGGGCGTCGGCGGGTGCTGGGGGTAGAGCGGCTGGGACTGCGCTGCGGCCGGGGGCTGGGCGGTGGCGTGCGCGGGCTCGGCCCAGACGGCGGTGCCGTAGGCGCAGACCTCCGCTCCGGCGCCGGTGGTGACCGTCTCGAAGCGCATGCCGACGACCGCGTTGGCGCCCTTGCGGTGGGCGTCCTCGGCGAGCCGTTCGACGGCGGCGCGGCGGGTGCCGGCCAGGCCCGCGCCCGGCCGCTCCCCCGTCACGGAGAAGGTGCCGCTCGCGGCGCCCTGCGGGTTCTGCTGCGCGCCGTGCGCGGCGGTGCCGAGCACGTCGCCGAGCACGTTGCGGATGGCGTAACCGGCGAGCCCGTCGGTCGTGACGATCAACATGACCGCCACGGTAATCGACCGGTCGGACACTTAGCCATCCATACGGACGTTCCGGGCGCCCGCCGTCCTCTTCCGGTCTCGCCTCCCGCCGGCGGACCGGCGGGAGGCGAGGCCCGCTCAGTCCAGGTACTCCCGCAGGATCTGGGCGCGGGACGGATGACGGAGTTTGGCCAGCGTCTTCGACTCGATCTGCCGGATGCGCTCCCGGGTCACCCCGAACTCGCGGCCGACCTCCTCCAGCGTGCGCGGATGACCGTCGGCCAGGCCGAAGCGCAACTGGATGATGCGCTGCTCGCGCTCGGACAGCGTCCGCAGGATGCCGCCGAGCTGGTCCTGGAGCAGGATGAACGCCGCCGCCTCGATCGGGACGACCGCGTCGGAGTCCTCGATGAAGTCGCCGAGATCGGAGTCCTCCTCGCCGATCGGCGACTGCAACGACACCGGCTCCTGCGCGATGCGCTGGATCTCCACCACGCGGACGGGCGTCAGGCCCATCTCCGCGCCGATCTCCTCGGGCACCGGCTCGCGCCCGAGATCCTGGTGGAGCTGGCGCTGCACGCGCACCAGCTTGTTGATCGTCTCGACCATGTGCACGGGGATGCGGATGGTCCGGGCCTGGTCGGCGATCGCCCGCGTGATCGCCTGCCTGATCCACCAGGTCGCGTAGGTCGAGAACTTGAACCCCTTCGTGTAGTCGAATTTCTCGACCGCGCGGATGAGTCCTAGGTTTCCCTCCTGAATCAGGTCGAGGAACAGCATTCCCCGGCCCACGTAGCGTTTCGCGATCGAGACCACCAGGCGCAGGTTGGCCTCGATCAGACGTTGTTTCGCCCGGATACCGTCCCGGGCGAGCAGTTCGAGGTCGAGCCGCCGCGCGCGGGAGAGGACGGCGGCGTGCGCCAGCTTCTCCTCAGCGAACAGACCCGCCTCGATCGACTTGGCTAGTTCGACTTCATCTTCTGCCGTGAGCAGCGGTACGCGACCGATCTCCCGCAGGTAGATGCGGACCAGGTCGCTCGTCGGCGCCCGCTTGCCGAGGTCGCCCTCGGCTGCTCGCGGGTCCTCGGTCTCCTGGGGAGACTCAAGGACCTCCACCCCCTGTTCGGCGAGCATCCGGACGACGCGTTCCAGTGAGTCGTCCGGCAAGTCGGAACGATCGAGTGCGGCAGCGACGTCATCGACGGTCACACCGCCGCGCTCTCTGCCACGTGCGACAAGGTCCGCCACCTGGTCAACCGATGGCGCCTCGCTTGGCAGCACCGAAGGGCCCACCCTGACAGTCTGCGCGATGAAGGGCCTAGATCACAGGACCCATTTCACCGTCACTTTCCTTACTGTGAGCCGAGGCCGCGCTCCCGCAACACCCGTCTCCGCTGCTCAAGCGCGACAAGATCACCGAAGAGGCGGTTGTACTCCTCGACCTGCTCGGCCGGATTCAGCCGCCCGAGTTTAGATTTGACGTCCGCGATCTCCCGGGTGAGCTGGCGTTCCTGAATTCGGGCCAGCAGTTCGATCGCATAACGGTCGTCCGATTCCCGGGAGGTCGGTACGGCCTCCACGGCGAGCTGCGTGACCAGGGCTCTGACCTGGTCGTTCGGGGCCCGCTCGCGCAGCGTCGCGGGCCATTCGGCGGCCCCGGCGGCCGTCGCCGTGCCCCCGGCCGCGACGATCACCGCGTGCACGGCCCGGTGCGGCGGCACCAGGAACGCCTCGGGCGGCAGCTCGTCGAACAGCGGGCCGAGCACCGCCGGCCACTGGAGCGCCAGCTTCAGCAGCTCGCGTTCGCGGCGGACGTCGGGGTCGTTCGGGTCGAACGCGGGACGCTCGGGCGCCTCCGCCTCGGCCACGGGGGCGCCGCCCCGGCGGCCCCGGGCGCGGGACTGCTCGCGGGCGGCCAGCTCGCGGACGCGGCCGAGCACGAACTGCTCGTCCATGATGCCGAGCCAGCGGTCGAGGCTGACCGCGTACATCTGGCGCAGCGCGCGGTCCTTGATGGCGGCGACGACGGGCGCGGCGGCGTCGAGCGCGGCGAGCCGCCCCTCGGCGGTGTCGAGGTCGTGGCTCTCGATCCGGTTGCGGACGGCGAACTCGAACAGCGGCTGCCGGGAGGCGACCAGGTCGCGGACGGCGGCGGCGCCGTGCCGCAGCCGCAGGTCGCACGGGTCCAGGCCGTCGGGCTGGACGGCCACGAACGTCTGCGTGACGAACTTCTGCTCGTCGGCGAAGGCCCGCAGCGCCGCCTTCTGCCCGGCCGAGTCGCCGTCGAAGGTGAACACGACCTCGCCGCGGAACTCGTCCTGGTCCATCAGGAGGCGGCGCAGGATCTTGATGTGGTCGTCGCCGAAGGACGTGCCGCAGGTGGCGATGGCCGTGGGGACGCCCGCCAGGTGACAGGCCATGACGTCGGTGTAGCCCTCGACGACGACGGCCTGGCGGCGGCGGGCGATCTCCTTCTTGGCGAGGTCGGCGCCGTAGAGCACCGAGCCCTTGTGGAAGAGCGGCGATTCGGGGGTGTTGAGGTACTTGGGGCCCTCGTCGTCGTCGTAGAGCTTGCGGGCGCCGAAGCCGATGACGTCGCCGGACAGGTCGCGGATGGGCCAGACGAGGCGGCCGCGGAAGCGGTCCATGGGGCCGCGGCGGCCCTCCTTGACGAGCCCGCCGGTGATCATCTCGGCGTCGGTGAAGCCCCGTCCGCGCAGGTGCCGGACCAGCGCCTCCCACTCGCGGGGCGCGAACCCGACGCCGAAGTGCTCGGCGTCGGCCGCCTCGAACCCGCGCTCGGCCAGGAACCGGCGGCCGATGACGCCCTCCGGTGAGGAGAGCTGCTCGGTGTAGTACTGCGCGGCGACGCGGTGCGCCTCCAGCAGCCGGGCGCGCTGCCCGCCGTCCTGCCGCTGGGTGTAGCCGCCCTCCTCGTAGCGGAGCTGCACGCCCGCCTTGCCCGCCAGCCGCTCGACGGCCTCGGAGAACGACAGGTGCTCGATCTCCTGGACGAACTTGATGACGTCGCCGCCCTCGCCGCACCCGAAGCAGAAGTACAGCCCCCTGCCGGGCGTGACGTTGAACGACGGCGACTTCTCGTCGTGGAACGGGCACAGCCCCTTGAGGTTGCCGCCGCCCGCGTTCCGTAGCTGAAGGTGCTCGCCCACCACGTCGGCGATCGACGCGCGCTCACGGACGAGCGCGATGTCCTCATTGCGAATCCGGCCTGCCACACCGGCGAGTCTAATGTCGCCCTCCGACGGAACCCGCCGGTCGGGATGAACGCGGCCTTCGCGGGGAGGTGGGAGGCATGAAGCGTTCGGTGGTGTGGGTGAAGCCGCGTGGGGCGGAGCTGGCGACGGTGCGGTTCGGGGAGGGACGGCTGGAGGCCGAGGGCGTCGCGCTCGGCGGGGGGCCGTTCCCGTACCGGCTGGAGTACGAGCTGACCACCGGGGACCGGTACGTGACGGCGCGGCTGCTGGTGCGGGCGTCCGGGGACGATCCCGCGTCCGGGCCGTGGGTGCGGCACCTGGAACTGGTCAACCGGCCGGAGGGCGTGTGGACGGTCAGCGCCCGCGCCGAGGGGCACGTCGACCTGCCGCCGCCCGGCGGGGACGCGGCGGCGCTCGCCGGGGCGCTGGACTGCGACCTCGGGCTGTCGCCGCTGACGAACACGATGCCGGTGCTGCGCGGCGGCTACCTGGACGGCGGCGAGCGCGCGGACCACCTCATGGCGTGGGTGTCGGTGCCGGATCTGCGCGTCCTGCCGGACGAGCAGACGTACGCGCCCGGACGCCGCGAGGGCGGGACGTCGATCGTGGAGTACCGCAGCCCGCGCTGGGACCGGGACATCGTCGTCGACGCGGACGGGCTCGTCGTGGAGTATCCCGGAATCGGACGCCGGGCCTGATGCAGAAATGGGCGCCATGACGGTTATTGAGGAAATAGCGAGATCGCCTCTCTGAAACCCCTCATCGGGTTCTTCTCGACGCGCTGTCCGCATCCGGCCCCGGGGTTCCGCCGCACCTTTTCCGACCCCGATAATCGGACGCGTTCCGACCACGAATCCAGGGGGATCGTGCTCATGCGTTCGACCAGGAAACTCACGCTCGCCTCGGTCACGGCCGTTTCCGGGCTGCTCTTCGCCCTGACGCCGGGAACGGCGCACGCCGACGCGTCCGACCTCACCGCCCGTCCGACCGCCAAGCCGAAGGCCGGCGCGGCGCAGGCCGACGTCATCACCTGCAAGATCACGGCGCACAACCCGCACTACTCGCACCACGCGCACGCGGCCGACAAGCACCGCGTCAACGTCACCGCCGACGTGAAGTGCACGAAGAAGGTCGGCTCGCTCAAGATCAAGGTGATCCTGTACAAGAACGGCAAGAAGTACAAGGAGAGCGGCTGGAAGACCGCCACCGGCAAGAACCGCGTCAGCACCAACGCCGCCCGGCGCTGCGTGAAGAAGCAGACCTACCAGGCCAAGGCGCTCGCCACGGTCGTCTTCCCGCCGCGCTACACGCCGCCGTCGGGCAGCGGGTACGACTGGAGCACCAAGGTGCGCATCAACGCCTGCAAGAAGGGCGGCTGAGCCGCACCGCCCGCTGAGGCGGACGGCTCCCGGACGGCGTCCGGGAGCCGTTTCAGCCGTCGAGCGGGTCGCCTGGGACGACGCGGGTGACGTCGAGGCCGGGCGTGCCGAGCAGGTCGTCGACCAGGGCCGCCGGGCCGCCGACGTAGGTGGCGGCGAGGTCGATCTCGGTGGCGACGCACCAGGCGCGGTCGTCCGGCCAGAACAGGTTCGGTGACTGGGGGAAGAAGTAGCCGTCGCCCCGGTCGCCGATGGCGGTCGCCGCGTCGAGCGGGCCGCCGAGCAGGACGTGGTCGCGGGCGGGCAGCCGGACGCGCGGCGCGTCCAGCGCCCCGGCGAGGTAGCCCGCGGGCGGCGCGGCCGGGACGGGCGGCGTCTCCCCCGGGCCGCCCTCGGCGCGCAGGACCCGGCCGCCGGACGCCGGGCGGAGCCAGCCCCAGCCGTCCCACAGGCAGAACCAGACCCGCTCCGGCGTGCGGGTGCGGCGCGCGAGGACCGCGCACAGCGTGCCCAGTTCGCGGGCGTCCAGACTGCCGGGCCACGGTTCCTCCCCCGGGCCGGCGGGGTGCGCGACGCGGGCGTACGCCGCGTACCGGCGGGGCAGCAGCGCGGCGACGGTGCCCTCGGCACCGCCGATCTCCGCCGGAAGCCAGGCGGCCGGAGCGAGGTCCCGGACCACTACCGGGAAAGGCGGCGATGGCGACATGCGCGACTTCCTTCAGATGGCCGGTTTTCACGGATCGACGGGGTTTCTTCCGTCACTCCTCGCTGTTCACATTAGCGCCCCGCGCGGCGCGGCGAGGGAATTCCCGGCGCGCGCGGACGAGCAGCGTAATACCGTCCACAACCCGCCTTGCTCCCGTGCAGGGTGACGTCGCGGGACCACTGAAGATGATCTAGGTTCCCGAGCATCCTCACGCACTCCGACAGCACGGACAAGGAGTCTTCATGCCCGATGCGGCAACGCGGGAACGGCGCCCCGGCAGGGCGCGGACCGGGAGACTGATCGGCGCGGGCGCACTGCTGGCGGCGGGCGCCCTGGCCGTTCCCGCACCGGCGGCGGCGGCGCCCGGGCCGGCCCCGGTCGCGGCGGCGGCCACCTGCGGCGACCCGGAGTTCAAGGTCTGGTACGACTCCGACCAGTACGGCAAGTACCTCAAGGTGTGGTTCCAGACCGCGAAGGGCTGCCCCAAGAGCAAGAAGGTGGGGCAGCTCACCGGCAGCGTCTACTGCAAGGCGGGCAAGAAGAAGAACAAGCGCGTCTACTACGCGACGGCCAGGGGCAACCCGAAGGTCGAGACGCTGATCGCCGCGCTCCCGCCCAAGAGCCAGTGCTCGAAGTTCCTGGCGACGGGAACGATCCACTACCTCCCGTCGGCCAAGGAGTACAAGGACGACTGGGCCTTCACCTGGGGCAACTACCCCGCGTGACCTCCGCCGGACACCCCCGGCACAGCGTGATCCGGCAGAGCGACAGGAGAGGACCGCATGACGAACACCTGGGCCAGGAGACTCGGACGCGGCGCGCTGGCCGCCGGAGCGGCCGGCGTCCTGTGCGCCGCGGTGGCCCCCGCGCCCGCCCACGCGGACGGGATCTACAAGGGCACCAAGAAGGGCACCATTGACGTCACCGGCGGCCCCAAGTTCCGCTACACCGACAAGCAGTACCTGAGCACGTCGTCGAAGAACACGCGGAGCCACATCATCCACGTCACGTGGTCCGGCTGTTCGCCCTGGCGGGCCCGGATGGCGGTCGCCCACCCCGGCGGCGGCTACACCACCGACGCGGACGACGTCCACAAGTGCGGCGGCACCGCGTACGTCACCAACATCGGCAAGGCGAACGCGAACGTGACGCTCACGATCTCGGTCATGAAGGGCCAGGCCGTCGGCTCCGTCACGATCAAGCCGATCAAGTGATCCGGCCGTGCCCGGCACCCGGTGCCGGGCACGGCGCGCGGGTCAGCGGTACGCGGCGACGACCTCCACCTCGACGAGCCAGCCCGCGACGGGCAGGTTCGCGACCTCCAGTGTCACGCGGGACGGACGGGCGGGGTTGACGAAGATCGGCGCGGCGGGCGGGGCCGTGCCGAGCGGGACGGGGACGACCTTCTTGGTGGCCAGGTCGGTGTTCGCGAAGTACTGGCGGTACGCGCGGTTCCAGCCCGCGAAGTCCGCGATGTCGGTACCGGGCGGGTTGGACAGGTAGGCGCGCATCGAGATGACGTCCCGCAGCGTCAGGCCCTGCGCGCGGAGGTTGGCGGTGATCTGCTCGAAGACGTTCAGCGACTGGGCCTCGGTGAGCGTGACGCCCGGAGGGAGCTCCGTCCACTTGACGAAGCGTTCGGGGCTGCCCGCCGGGGCGGCCGCGTTGGCCGTCGCGGGGCCGAGGCCGCTGGCGGTGTAGGTGCCGACGAGCGAGCCGACCGCGACGCCGTCGGCGATGGAAGGGTTCGTCGCCCCCGCCGGGAGGGCGGGGCGGACCTGGAGGGGGTGCGGGGGCTTGGCGGGCTTGGCCTCGGGCGCGGCGGACGCGGTCCCGGCCACGCCGAGCAGGAGGACGCCCGCCGCACCGGCGGCGAGCAGGGGAAGACGGCGCATCGGGTTCAGCCTTTCAGGGCGCGCTGGTGGAGTTCGGTGACGACCTTGCGCGCGGACTCGAACGAGCCGTGCTGCCAGGCGATCTCGTAGCTGAGCCAGTCCCCGGCGTAGTAGACGTTGCCGGCGGGCCGGTTGAGCAGGGCGTACTCGGCGCCGCGCGACGGCCAGGACACCCAGCCGCCCTCGATGTGCCGCTGGCGCCGCCACGCGATCGACGCGGACGCGGCGATGTTCCTGCGGTACTCGGGACCGTGGATCTTCGCCCCGGCGGCGAGGGCGCGGTCGAGCCGGGCGGAGTGGGAGAGGGCGGCGTAGGCGTCGGCGTTGCCGCCGAAGTTGTAGTAGCCGACGACGAGGCCCCGGTCGCCGCCGTAGCCCGACGACGGGTACCAGATCGTGGACACGTCCAGGTCGGTGTTGGTGATGCCGCCGTAGATGTTGTGGCCGGTCTCCCACCAGCGGTTGCGGTACTCCAGGCCGATCTTCCCGGTGGAGACGGGGACGGGCGTGGCCAGCGCCGACTGGACGCTCGCGCCGAGGTTGTGCGGGATCTTGGCGAGGATGTGCGGGGGCAGCGTGGCGATGCAGTAGTCGGCCTCGGCGACGCGCGTCCGGCCGCCGCTGCGGTACTCGACGCGGACGCCCCGCGCCAGGTTGGTGATCTGGGTGACGGCGGCGCCGGTCTCGATGCGGTGGTGGCCGACGGCCTTGGCCAGGGCGCGCGGGATGGCGTCCATGCCGCCGACCGGCTGGAACATGAGCATCGCCTGCGAGTAGCCGAACTCGAAGGAGAACGCCCGGCCGACGCCGCTGGCGAAGACGTCGGCGAGGGCGGGGACGTCGCCGAGCGGCGTGCCCGCGACGTGCCCGGCGCCGGGGTCGACGGTGTAGCCGCGCCGCCCGCCGCCCTTGTAGGCGAAGTCGTCGGTCTTGCGGCCGATGGCGCCGAAGTCGGTGAGGAACGCGAGCAGGCGTTCCTTGTCGGTCGAGGTGAGCTGCTTGTCCAGGGCGCCCTGGTCGGTGGCCTTGGCGAGCAGTTCGGAGACGTAGCCGTAGACGTCGGCCTTGGCGGTGCGCCACTTGACGGGCGCTTTCATCCCGGCGTTCTCGTTGTAGATGTACGCCTCGGCGTTGGAGTTGGTGAACACCTCCAGCGGCACGCCGAGTTCGCGGCAGTAGTCCATGGTGGTCATCCACTGCGCGATGCGGGCGGGTCCGGCGTTCATGTACTGGCCGCGCGAGAATCCGGCGCGCTGGGTGGCGCCGTCGATCTCGGTGAGCCGGTCGCCGCCGCGCAGCGTGAGGTTGCGGCCGCCGACGCGGTCCTGGGCCTCCAGGACGGTGACGCGGTACCCGGCCTTGCCGAGTTCGTAGGCGGCGGCGAGCCCGGCGACCCCGCCGCCGAGGACGAGGACGCGGGCGGCCGAGCGTCCGCGCAGGGTGAAGTCGGACGGGCGGGGCGGGGTGAACGCGACGCGGGGGGACGCCTCGGCGGCGGGGGCGAGGCCGAGCGCGCCCATGGTGGCGAACATCGCCCCCGCGCCGCCGGTCGCTCCCACCCGGGTGAGAAATCCTCGTCTGCTGACGGAGCTGGTCTCCGCGGCCAATGGGCACCTCCAAGATCGTTCGGCGGCAGTCTCGGAAGTCGCGGTTTCACGGGGCCGCGCGCCCGGTAAGCGTGATGTTTCGCCATCAACCGGTATGTAAGTGATCTATTGCCGAAACCTCACCGAAGCGGTCTGACCTGCTCGGGCTTTCCGGAAGGCCAAAATTGCGATCTCCTCTTTCGGCGCCCTGACCAGGGCATACACTTCCCCTGACACCCGCTGACGCGGTCTCGCCGCCACTCCCGGTGACGCGCGAACGCCGTCTCTCGCGTGTTACGGCCCGGCCCGGGGCTTCCGCAGCCCGGCGGCGCGCGGACCGGCCGGACCACGCGGGCCACCCGGCCCGGGAAGGCCCGTTTGTGTCGGGTGTGTTTCGCGTGTGAAATGGGCGTTAAATACCCGGGTGTTCCGTTCCGTCGCAGGTCAGCGGCGGCTAGCGTCCCGTCTGTGCTTCTTTCCCCACATGAGCAGGAGCGCCTGCTGATCCACGTCGCCGCGCAGGTGGCGCGGGACCGGCGGGCGCGCGGGCTGCGCCTCAA
This sequence comes from Actinomadura flavalba DSM 45200, assembly GCF_000374305.1. Taxonomy (GTDB): domain Bacteria; phylum Actinomycetota; class Actinomycetes; order Streptosporangiales; family Streptosporangiaceae; genus Spirillospora; species Spirillospora flavalba. The sequence continues at coordinate 182,260 of NZ_KB894094.1, forward strand.
CCATCCCGAGGCCACCGCGATCATCGCCGTGCACCTCATGGAAGGCGCCCGCGACGGGCGCACCGTCGCCGAGCTGATGGAGTCCGGGCGGACCGTCCTCACCCGCGACGACGTCATGGAGGGCGTGCCGGAGATGCTCGCGTCCGTGCAGATGGAGGCCACGTTCCCCGACGGCACCAAGCTCGTCACCGTCCACCGGCCGATCCCGTGATCCCCGGCGAGATCGTGCCCGGCCCCGAACCGGTCGAGCTGAACCCCGGACGGCCACGCACGACGCTGACCGTCACCAACACTGGCGACCGGCCCGTCCAGGTCGGGTCGCACTACCACTTCGCCGACGCCAACGCCGCGCTGGAGTTCGACCGCGACGCCGCGCGCGGGCAGCGGCTGGACGTCGCGGCGGGGACCGCCGTGCGGTTCGAGCCGGGCGTCGTCCGGGACGTCGCGCTCGTCCCGCTCGCCGGGACGCGCACCGTGCCGGGCCTGCGGATCAGGGAGGGCCGATGACCGAGCTGAGCCGCGCGCGGTACGCCGCGCTGTACGGGCCGACGACCGGCGACCGGGTGCGGCTCGCCGACACCGACCTGTTCGTCGAGGTCACCGAGGACCGCAGCCGGGGCCCGGCGGGCGCCGGGGACGAGGCCGTGTTCGGCGGCGGCAAGGTGATCCGCGAGTCGATGGGCCAGGGCATGGCCACCCGCGCCGAGGGCGCCCTCGACCTGGTGGTCACCGGCGTCGTCGTGCTCGACCACTGGGGGGTCGTCAAGGCCGACGTCGGGATTCGCGACGGACGGATCGTCGCGCTCGGCAAGGCGGGCAACCCCGACACCATGGACGGCGTGCACCCCGATCTGGTGATCGGCCCGACGACCGAGGTGCTCGCCGGGAACGGGAAGATCCTCACGGCGGGCGCGGTGGACTCGCACGTCCACCTCATCTGCCCGCAGCTCATCGACGAGGCGCTCGGCGCGGGCGTCACGACGCTCGTCGGCGGCGGCAGCGGACCGGCCGAGGGCACCAAGGCCACGACCGTGACGGGCGTCTGGTACCTGCACCGGATGCTGGAGGCCCTGGACGGCGCGCCCGTCAACGTGGCGTTGCTCGGCAAGGGCAACACGGTGTCCGAGCCCGCGCTGTGGGAGCAGCTCCGCGCCGGGGCGTCGGGGTTCAAGCTGCACGAGGACTGGGGCTCGACGCCCGCCGCGATCGACGCGTGCCTGCGCGTCGCGGACGCGTCCGGGGTGCAGGTGGCGCTGCACTCGGACACGCTCAACGAGGCCGGGTACGTCGAGTCGACGCTCGGCGCCGTCGCGGGCCGGTCGATCCACGCCTACCACACCGAGGGTGCCGGAGGCGGGCACGCGCCGGACATCATCACGGTCGCCTCGCACCCGAACGTGCTGCCGTCGTCGACCAACCCGACCCGGCCGCACACCGTGAACACGCTCGACGAGCACCTGGACATGCTCATGGTGTGCCACCACCTGAACCCGTCGGTGCCCGAGGACCTGGCGTTCGCCGAGTCGCGCATCCGGCCGACGACGATGGCGGCCGAGGACGTCCTGCACGACCTCGGCGCGATCTCGATCATCGGGTCGGACTCGCAGGCGATGGGCCGCATCGGGGAGACCGTCCTGCGCACGTGGCAGACGGCGCACGCGATGAAGCGGCGGCGCGGCGCGCTGCCCGGCGACGGCCCGGCCGACAACCTGCGCGCGCGCCGCTACGTCGCCAAGTACACGATCAACCCGGCGGTCGCGCACGGCCTGGACGGCGAGGTCGGCTCGGTCGAGCCGGGCAAGCTCGCCGACCTGGTGCTGTGGGAGCCGGCGTTCTTCGGCGTCCGGCCGCAGGTCGTGCTGAAGGGCGGCGTGATCGCCTGGGCGGCGATGGGCGACGCCAACGCCTCGATCCCGACGCCGCAGCCGATGCTGCCCCGCCCGATGTTCGGCGCCGCGCCGGTCGTCGCGGCGGCGACGTCCCTGCACTTCGTCTCCCCCGCCGCGCTGGACGACGGGCTCGCGGAGCGGCTGCCGCACGTCCGCCGGAGGCTGGCGCCGGTGAAGGACACCCGCCGCCTGGGCAAGGCCGACCTGCCGGAGAACACCGCCCTGCCCGACATCAGGGTCGATCCCGACACCTTCACCGTGACCGTCGACGGCGACGTCATCGACCCCGCCCCGGCCACGGAACTCCCCATGGCCCAGCGGTACTTCCTGTTCTGATGCACCCGTCGCTTCTCCTGCTCGCCGACTCCCGCCTCCCGGCGGGCGGCCACGCCCACTCCGGCGGCCTGGAACCGGCCGTCACGGCGGGCACCGTCACCGACATCCCGTCCCTGACGGCCTTCCTACGAGGCCGCCTGGCCACGACGGGCCTGGTGACCGCCGCCCTCGCGGCGGCGGCCTGCGCCCTCGCCGTCACCGCGACCGAGCCCGTGGAGGAAGATCGCCTACCCGGCCTACCTAGGGCCGGAGGTGCCACCGGCACGGGAACGCCCGCAGAAGCGGCCACCCACCGCGCATCCGACCCGCCCCCGTCAGGGACGACCACCGGCACGGTGAACCGTGCGACGGTGACGGGTGACGGTGGGCTTGCGGTGGCTTGGGAGGTTTTGGACGCCGAGGCCGACACTCGGACGCCTTCCCCCGCGCAGCGGCGGGCGGCCCGGGCGCAGGGGCGGTCACTGGCGCGGGTGGCGTTACGGACGTGGCCTTCGGCGGCGCTGGACGTGCTGGCGCGGCAGGGGGCGCACCATCCGCTCGTGCTCGGGGCGGCCACCGCCGCCGCCGGGGGCGGGCCGCGCGACGCGGCGTCCATCGCGGCCTACGGATCGGTGACGGGCGGGGCGTCGGCCGGGGTGCGGCTGCTCGGGCTGGACCCGCTCGGCGTCAACGAGGCGCTGGGCGGGCTGGCGGCGGCGATCGACGCCGTCGCGGCGGAGGCGGCCGGGTACGCCGGGCGGCCGTGGGCGGAGCTGCCCGCGCCGTCGGCGCCGGTGCTGGACCTGTACGCCGAGGCGCACGCGGGCGCGGACCTGCGCCTGTTCGAGTCTTGATCTATCGGGAGGTTGCTTTCATGGGTGCGCACTTCGGGCACGGGGCCGATCATCACGCGGCGACGCCGCCCGGCGGGCGGGCGCTGCGGCTCGGGATCGGCGGGCCGGTCGGGAGCGGCAAGACGGCGCTCACGGCGGCGCTGTGCCGGGTCCTGCGGGACGAACTGGCGCTCGCCGTCGTCACCAACGACATCTACACCACCGAGGACGCCGACTTCCTGCGGCGCGAGGCCGTCCTGTCCGACGACCGGATCACGGCCGTGCGGACGGGCGCGTGCCCGCACACCGCCATCCGCGACGACATCTCCGCCAACCTCGACGCCGTCGAGGCCCTGGAGCAGCGGCACCCGGGGCTGGACCTCGTCATCGTGGAGAGCGGCGGCGACAACCTCACCGCGCTGTTCAGCCGGGGCCTGGCCGACCGGCAGATCTTCGTGCTGGACGTCGCGGGCGGCGACGACGTCCCGCGCAAGGGCGGCCTCGGCGTCGCCGCCGCCGACCTGCTCGTCATCAACAAGACCGACCTGGCGCCGCTCGTCGGCAGCGACCTGGAGCTGATGGCGAGCGACGCCGCCCGCGTCCGCGACGGGAAGCCGGTCGCGCTGACGTCGCTGCGCGAGGCGCCCGGCGCGCCCGAGGTCGCGGCGTGGGTGCGGCGCGTCGTCGCCGGGTCGCGCGAGCACGCGCCCGCATGACCCGCTCGTACGCGCCGCGCGCCGCGATCACCGCCGCGTGCGACGCGTCCGGCGTCACCCGCCTGACGCGGCTGCGCTCGGACGGCCCGCTCGCCGTGCGGGAGACCCCGGACGCCGTCTACCTGGTGGGCGCGGCGGCGAGCCCGCTCGGCGGCGACGACCTCGCGCTCGACGTCGAGGTCGGCGCGGGGGCGCGGCTGACGGTGCGGTCGGCGGCGTCGGCGCTGGCGCTGCCGGGCGACGGGCCGTCCCGGATGACGGTCCGCGCCCGCGTCGGCGCGGGCGCGCACCTGGACTACGCGCCCGAGCCGACGGTCGCGGCGCGCGGCTGCGACCACCGCGCGGTGACGTCCGTCGAGCTGGCGGCGGACGCCACGCTGCGCTGGCGCGAGGAACTGGTCCTCGGACGGCACGGCGAGGCGCCCGGCGCCCACACCGCCCGCTTCGACGTCACGCTGGACGGCCGCCCGCTGCTCCGCCACGCCCTCGACCTCACCGACCCGTCCGTCTACACGACGGCCCCGGTGCTCGGCGCGGCCCGCGCGGTGGGCAGCGTCCTGCTGGCCGGGCCCGGCCTGACGACGGAGCCGCACACGGCGGAGGGCCTGTCCGTCCTGCCCCTGACCGGCCCGGCGGTCCTGGTCACCGCCACGGCCGCCGACGCCGCGACGCTGCGCCGCCGTCTCACGACGGGTGCGGAGCGGGCGTCGCGGACTCCGGCTCCGGCGTGCTGATCGCGCCCCCGTCCCGTCCGCGCAGCGTCGCCAGCACCACCAGGAACGCCACCGCCAGCACGCCGAGCCCGGTCGCGAACGCCGCGCCGAGCCCGCCGGGCAGCGCGGGGCCGCCCGCCGAGACGCGCACGGCCGACAGTACCGCCACGCCGAGCGACGCGCCCGTCAGCATCGCGGCCTGGAGCACCCCGGACGCCGCCCCCGCCTCCGCCGGGTCCACCGTCGCCATGATCGCCATGTTCAGCGGGACGACGACGTACCCGAGCCCGGCGCCGAGCAGCAGCAGCGGCCCCGCCGCGCCGAGCCAGTAGCCGTCCGACAGCGGGACGAGCCAGCCGAGCGCCGCCGCCATCGACGCGATGCCGCCGAGCGCGACGACGCGTCCGCCCAGGCGGGTGACGGCGGCCGGGGCGTGCCGCGCCGTCGCGAACATCCCGGCGGCCATCGGCAGGAACGCCAGCCCGGACCGCAGCGAGCCGAACCCGGCGACCTCCTGGAAATACTGCACGAGCAGGAACTGCGCGCTCATCGTCACCATCGGCACGAGGAGCAGCGCGGCGAGCGCGCCCGCCCGCGCCCGGTCGGCGAACAGCGACGGCGGCAGGACGGGCCGCGCCGCCCGCCGCTCGACCAGGACGAACACCGCGAGCAGCGCCGCGCCGACCGCGAGACCGCTGACGGCGAGCGGGTCGGACCACCCGTGCTCGGCGCGCGCGAGACCGAACGTCAGCGCGACGAGCCCGGCGACGGACGTCAGGCCGCCCGCCACGTCGAACCGGCCGGGCGACCGGGGCGTCTCACCGAGCCGCCGGGGCGCGACCGCGAGGACGAACAGCCCGAGCGGCACGTTGACGAACAGCACCCACCGCCACGACAGCGCGGCGGTGATCAGGCCGCCGAGGACCAGCCCGAGCGTCATCGCCGACGCGGTCACCGCCGAGTAGACGCCGAGCGCGCGGGCCTGCCGCTCGCCGGTGAAGTGGGTGACGAGCAGCGCGAGCGTGGCGGGCCCGGCGAGCGCGGCCCCGGCGCCCTGGAGGGCGCGGGCGGCGACGAGCCAGCCGGGGCCGGGGGCCAGCCCGCCGAGCAGGGAGGCGAGCGTGAAGACCGCCATCCCGGCGAGGAACACGCGGCGGCGGCCGAACACGTCCCCGGCGCGCCCGCCGAGCAGCAGCAGCCCGCCGAACGCGAGCAGGAACGCGGTGGAGACCCAGCTCAGACCGGCCGGGGTGAAGCCGAGGCCGTCGCGGACGGCGGGCAGCGCGACGTTCATGATCGTCGCGTCGAGCATCAGGGCCAGCTCGCAGGACACGATCACCGCGAGGACCAGCGTGGACGCCGGGCGCGCGGAAGCGGGCGGGGACATGGGACGACCTCCTTTAGGGAACCAGTTGGTTCACTATAGGATCGGTACGCTGGTACCCGCAATGCCGGGGAAAGGGGCAGCACCGTGACCACGACGGACGGCACGGCGTCCCGGCGGCGCGGCGACGCCCTCCGCGCGGCGATCTTCGCCGCGGTGCTCGACCAGCTCGACACCGTCGGCTACGCCCGGCTCAGCACCAACGGCGTCGCGGCGGCGGCGGGCACCGGCAAGGCCGCGCTGTACCGGCGCTGGCGCAACAAGGAGGAGCTGGTCGTCGCGGCCCTGCGCGACCTGCTCGCGCCGCCGCCCGACCTGCCGCCCGGCACCCCCCTGCGCGACGGGCTGCTGGTCCTCCTGCGCTACTTCGACCAGACGATGTTCGACTCCAAGGGCACCGCCTTCCAGGCCGTCTCCGCCGCCGGCGACGACGGCACCGCCGCCCTGCGCACCCTGTTCGAGACCACCGTCGCGCTGCCCTGCCGCGAGCGCATCGCCGACCTCGCCCGCCGCCACGACCCGCCCCCGGACGCCGACCTGGCGGCCATCGCGGCCGTAGGCCCGGCCATGCTCGTCCAGCACTGCGTGAGCGGGCGGCCCCGCAGCACCCCCGAGGAGATCGAACGCGTCGTGGACGCCGTCCTGCTGCCCCTGCTCACCGCGAGATGACCCGAGCCGGTCCCGGCGCATGACACCGTCACGACGCTCGACGTGCTATCGGGCGGGCCGCTGAGCGGCTAACCCCGCTGGAGGGCGCGCATCCGGGCGATCTCGGCGTTCTGGCCGGACTGGACGTCGCGGGCGAGCTGCTGGATCGTGACGTCCTCCCCCTTGGAGATGACGTCCTTGACCATGACCAGCGCGCCCTCATGATGCTTGATCATGAGGTCGAGGAACAGCGCGTCGAACGCCTCGCCCCGCGCGGCGCGCAACTGCTCCATCTGCTGCGGCGTCGCCATCCCGGCCATGCCCGCGTGCTGCTGCGGCCCGGCGGTCGCCCGCCCGTGACCGCCGTGCCCGCCGTGCGCGGGCTTCGGCGTCTTCCCGCGCAGCCACGCCTGCATCGCCGAGATCTCGACGGTCTGCTCGGCCTCGATGCGCGACGCGATCGCCTTGACGCGCCCGTCCGCCGCCTGCCCGGGCGCCAGTGACGACATCGCGAGCGCCTGCTCGTGGTGCGGGATCATCATCTGCGCGAAGCGGACCTCGGCCTCGGTCACCGGCTTGGGCTTGATCGGCCCCCGGACCTCCGTCCTGTTCGGCTCGCCGGGCCTGCCGGGGACGAGGATCGTGCCCTTCGGCTCCGGCGCAGCCCCGTCGCCGCCCCCGCCGCACGCGGTCAGGCCGCCCGCCGCCGTCAGCAGGCCCGTGACCAGGGCCGCCAGCGCGATCCGGTGTCGCATCGAGTTCCTTTCGTCCGGTCTACCGATCCCCGAACGTATCCGCTCCCCTGTTACCGGCATGGAACCGCGAGGTCTCAGGAAGCTCTCAAATGACAACAGGTCTGGGCAAATAGGAGTACAGGCACCATACTCCGGATGATCAGTGACGTGTCTCCGCCGGAGACATACACGAAGGAGTCAGGGTGGCGCCAGAAAGACGCCGAACCAAGCGCAGAACGCTGCTCGGAGCCGTGACGGGGATCGCGCTGGCGATCTCGGCCGTCCTCGTCGCTCCCCCGGCGACCGCCGCGGAGATCCCCGGGGTCGACGAGATCGCCAAGAGCAAGAACATCCAGCACCTGGCGAACATCCCCAAGCCGGCGCCGTTCGCCGCGACGAACGCCCTCAACAGCGACTGGGCGTTCACCGGCAAGTACGCCATCGGCGGCAACTACCTCGGATTCACGATCTACGACATCAGCAAGCCGTCGGCTCCCAAGATCGTGTCGGTCGTGCAGTGCCCCGGCGCGCAGAACGACGTCTCGGTCTCGGGCAACCTGCTGTTCCTCAGCACCGACGCCTCGATGAGCGACGACTCCTGCCAGGCCGTGTCCAAGCCCGCCTCGGACAAGACGGCGTGGGAGGGCATCAAGATCTTCGACATCAGCGACGTCCGGAACCCCCGGTACGTCAAGGCCGTCGAGACCAAGTGCGGCTCGCACACGAACACCCTGGTGCCCGGCAAGAAGGACACGGCGTACATCTACGTCTCGTCCTACTCGCCGAACGCCGCGTTCCCCGACTGCCAGCCGCCGCACGACCTCATCTCGATCGTGAAGGTGCCGCTGAAGAACCCGCAGGCGGCCGCCGTGGTCGGTGAGCCCGTCCTGTTCCCGGACGGCGGCAACCCCGGCGACGGCCTGCCGTACCCCAACGGCACCTCCGCGACGAGCGGCTGCCACGACCTGACCTCGTACCCGACCAAGAACCTCATGGCCGGTGCCTGCATGGGCGACGGCGTGCTGTTCGACATCTCCGACCGCGAGCAGCCGAAGGTCATCACCTCGGTCCGCGACGACGAGAACTTCGCGTTCTGGCACTCGGCCACGTTCAACAACGCGGCCAACAAGATCGTGTTCACCGACGAGCTCGGCGGCGGCGGCGCGGCCACCTGCAACGCCACCATCGGTGACAAGAAGGGCGCCAACGCGATCTACGACATCACCGGCAAGGGCGACAAGCGCAAGCTGGTGTTCAAGAGCTACTACAAGATCCCGCGCGCCAACGCCGACACCGAGAACTGCGTCGCGCACAACGGCTCGCTGATCCCCGTCCCGGGCCGGGACATCATGGTGCAGGCGTGGTACCAGGGCGGCATCTCGGTGTTCGACTTCACCGACTCGGCCAAGCCGAAGGAGCTGGGCTGGTTCGAGCGCGGCCCGCTCTCGGAGACGAGCCTGATCACCGGCGGCTCTTGGTCGGCGTACTACTACAACGGCTACATCTACTCCAACGACATCCAGAAGGGCCTGGACGTCCTGGACATCCGCGACCCGCGGACCGTCCTCGGCAAGCTGCCCAAGCTCAAGGAGCTGAACGCGCAGAGCCAGCCGAACTACTTCAGCCTCTTCAACTGAAGACCTGAAGGGCCGTGAAACGGCCGCACGCGAGCCCCCGGTTCAGCCGAACCGGGGGCTCGTTTCACGTCCGGCCGCCGGGGCGCTGGAAAAGCGCGTTCCAAGCGCGGGCATAAGGAAATTGCGCGTCCGGTTCACCCGCTGTCCGGAGCAGGCCAGCATCCTGACTTCTCCGCCGGTGCTGCGTATAACGGAGCAGGCGGCGGAGGAGAACGGAAACGGGGACGACCCGCGTTTCCCTCCGCGCGGGCGGCATGGACGCATGCCGCGACACTTTCCGCCCGGAGATCCCGGGTCGGGGACGCCGGTTCCACCATCCGGCCGATTTCTCACATCGGCCGGATCGGGCTGTGAAATCCGTCCACGGAAAGGTTGAATTCGGCATGACCTCCTCTTCGTCCGCCGCACGCGCCGGACGGTTCTGCGCCGCGCTGGCCGCGGCGGTGCTCGCCCTCGGGCTGGCGGCGGCCCCGGCCGCCGCCGCGCCGAGCCCGAACACGCCGGTCGCGCGCAGCAGCGCCGGGACCGTGACCAAGGGCGCGGCGCCGCGGGCCGCGGCCACCCCCGCCACGTCGGCCGCCGCGCGCGGCACCGGACGGCTCGCCGACACCCGCGGCGTCAGCCTGACCAGGAAATTCCCCCGCAACGCGCGGACGATCGGACCCGACGTCGGGATCAACACCGTCATCGGCCCCGACGGCCGCACCCAGATCACCAACACGACGACGTACCCCAACAGCGTCAACGGGCGGCTCACGTTCACCGCACCCGACGGGCAGACCTACATCTGCACCGCGTTCCTCTACGACAACGACACCGTCGCGACGTCCGGGCACTGCGTCTACACCCACGACAACGCCAACAATGTCCACGGCTGGAACAGCAATTTCGTGTTCTGGCCCGGCCGGAACGGCAGCAGCACGCCCTACGGATCGTGCGGCTGGACGAACGCGTACTCCGTGAACGGCTGGATCAACAGCCAGGACCCGGAATACGACTACGGCGCGATCAAGCTCAACTGCACGGTCGGGAACGCGACCGGCTGGATCGGGCTGCGCTGGCAGTCCGCCTCCTACAACGGAACCACCGTGAACATTTCCGGATATCCCGGGGACAAGCCCGCGAACACGCTCTGGCAGATGAACGGCACCGTCGCCTCCACGAGCACGCGGCAGCTCTTCTATTCCATCGACACCTTCGGCGGGCAGAGCGGATCGGCCGTCCGCATTCCCGGCTGCGGGGCCTACTGCGCCGTCGCGGTGCACTCCTACGGCCTGTACGGCGGGTCGCCCTACAACCGGGGGACGCGCATCACCGAACCCGCGTTCAACAACTTCACGACCTGGAACCAGTGATCTCATGACCACGACGGGCCGCCCGGCGGGGACGACCGCCGGGCGGCCCGGACGTACGATCGGCGCAGGCTCCTCGGGAGGAACGTCCATGCTCGCTCACCGGCGGCTGCCGGCCGCCCTGCTGCTCGTCCCGCTCGCGCTGTCGGCCTCCGCCGGGCCCCCGCCGGAGGCAGGGCCGCCCGCCGCCGGCGAGGTCGCGGGGCGCGTCCTGTCCGGGACCGGCGAACCGGTCGCGGACTGCGCGGTCGTCCCCACGGCGACGTCCTCGCCCGCGCCCCCGATCCCGGAGCTGGCGTCCGTGACCGGCCCGGACGGCGCCTACCGGCGCCCGCTGCCACCCGGCACCTACACGCTGACCGCCACCTGCACCTCCCCCGCCGGCGCGGTGCGGACGGGCGAGGTGCGGGGCGTCGTCGTCGGGCCGGGCGCGCGGGTCGCGGCCGACATCACGCTGGGCTGAGCCGTCCGCCCTCAGCTTTGCGGAGGCGTGCGGCTCGGGACGGCGATGCGGTTGAAGGTGTTCATGAGGGCGACACCGGCGACGAGCGCGCCGATCTCGCGGTCGGTGAAGTGACCGGTGATGCCCGCCCACACGTCGTCGGGGACGCCCTCGGGGCCGAGGTGGGTCGCGGACTCGGCGTAGCCGAGGGCGGCCTTCTCGGCGGCGGTGAAGAGGGCCGATTCGCGCCAGGCGGCCAGGTGCGCCAGCCGGGTCTCGGTCTCCCCGGCGGCGCGGGCGTCGCGGTGGTGCATGTCGACGCAGTACAGGCAGCCGTTGAGCTGGGAGACGCGGAGCTTCACCAGCTCCTGCACGGCGGCGTCCAGGCCGCTCTTGGCGACGGCCTCGGCCGCCTGGAGCACGCCCGCGAAGAACCCGTCGGGGGCGACGGCCGCGAAATCGATGCGCTGGGTCATGGGTGGACTCCCTCGTCGGTGGATCACGTCACCCACAGGACGGGCGGGGCCGCCCGGATGTGACACCTTCGCGGGAGAACTTCTCAGAGCGCGACGGGCCGGAACACCCACCGGCGGTATGACCAGTACCGGAAGGCCGAGCCGAGGGCGAGGCCGATCACCAGCGCGGCGTTGTAGGCGACGCCGCCGTGCAGGTTCAGCACGTAGAACGTGACGGCGGTGCAGAGCACCTGGATCGCCATCCCGACGCCGTTGAGGCCGAAGAACAGCGCGAACTCGCGGCTGGTGCCGGCGCTGTCGCGGTGCCGGAACGCCCAGTGCCGGTTGAGCAGGTAGGACGTGACCGTGGACGCCACGGTCGGGACGATGACGCTGACGAGCGGCGCGACGGTGAGCGCGTGCCGCAGCAGGTTCGCCCCGCCGATGGTGATGACGGTCCCGACGAATCCGACAAAGCCGAAGCTGGCCAGCTCGCGCGCGAACAGACGGTAGTTGCGCACGGTTCCAGCCGGTTTGACCGGTCTTGACCGCTGCAAGGTGCTCACCTGCCCAGACCTTACCCGAGGCAAACGCGCCTCCGAAGGCCGACACGAGTAAAAAGATCACTTCGTGCCCGGGGCGCACCCGCGCGCCCGCCCCTCACGCGCGGGCCGCCGAGGCCGCCGGGGAGAGGACGGCCATGAGGGCGGCCAGGGCGACGGGGACCATGAGGGCCCAGCCGAGACCGACGCCCTCGGCGATGAAGCCGATGATCGGGGGGCCGCCGAGGAGGCCGCAGTAGCCGAGGGCGGTGACGCGGGAGATGCCGACGGCGGCGGGCACGCCGGGCAGGTTGCCCGCCGCGCTGAACGTGACGGGGGCCACCACCGCCACGCCCAGGCCGAACAGCGTGAAACCCGCCACGGCCGCCGCCGGATGGCCGGCCGCCAGGCCCGCGCCGAGGCCCGCCGCCGCGACGATCGAGCCCGCCCGCACGACCGGGACCGCGCCGAACCGGGCGACGACGCGGTCGCCCGCGAACCGGCCCAGCGTCATCGCCAGCGCGCAGCCGACGTAGCCGAGCCCGGCCGCGCCGGGCCCGACGTCCAGGTCCTCCTTGAGGTAGACCGCGCTCCAGTCGGCCATCGCGCCCTCCCCCACGAACGAGCACAGGCCGATGACGCCGAGCATGAGCATCGTCCAGCGGTTCGACCGGGCGGGCTTGCCGAGCGGATCGCCCGCGGGCTCGGGCAGCTCGTCGGCCTCGCGGCCCAGCAGGCCGCGTCCCCACGTCCACAGCACCGCGCCGAACACGACCGCGACGACCGTCAGGTGCAGCGCGACCGGGACGCCCCGGTGCGCCGCCAGCGACCCGATCAGCGCCGCGATCAGCGTGCCGACGCTGTAGACGCCGTGCAGCGCCGACATGATCGGGCGGCCGTAGCGGCGCTCGACCGCGACGCCCTGCGCGTTCATCGCGACGTCCATCAGGCCCAGCGACGCGCCCATCAGCAGCAGCGCCACCGTCAGCGACCCGAGGTTGAACGCGAACGCCACCGGGAGCAGCGACGCGGCCGCCGCCGTCCCCGCCGCCAGCGTCACCGCGCGGCTCCCCCACCGGGCCACGCACACGCTCGCGAACCGCACGGCCAGCACGACGCCGACCGGCGCCCCGAGCAGCGCGACGCCCAGCGACCCGGCGCTGAGCGACAGCTCGTCCTTGATCTGCGGAATCCGCGCCACCCAGCCCGCCGCGACGAGCCCGTGCACCAGGAACACGACCGTCACCGCGAACCGCGCGCGCCGCACCGGCGCCCCCACCTGAGTCATCACCGAACCGACCCTACGGTCCTTTCCGGCTTCTCCCCACCCGTCGACGCGACGCGAACCCGCCCGGGTCGGGGCCGTGCCGCCGCAGGGGGCAAGATCCTCCGGACCGAAGGGAGGATGATCTTGCCCCCTGCGGCGGCACTCAAGAGGCCCCGACCCCGCCGCGCCGAAGGCGCGGCCAATGTCACAGCGCGGCCAGTGTCACAGCGCGGCCAGTGTCACACCCCGCCGGTGAGAATGCGGTGGCGTTCGACGGCCGAGGCGTCGGTGAGGGAGGCGATCTGGTCGATGACGGCGCGCAGGCGCCCGGCGTCGTCGGCGGCGTGCACGAAGTCGGCGCGGAAGGCGGGGTCGAGGCCGAGGGGCGCCCCGGCGAGCATGAGGCCGGCCAGCTCGGTGATCAGCTCGCGCTGCCGGGCGCGCAGCTCCTCGTGGCTGATCCACACGTAGTGCGCGGTGATGCCCTTGAGCAGCGCGCATTCGAGCCGCTGCGGGCGCGGGACGATCAGTTCGGCCGCGTAGCGGGTCAGCCGCCGGTCGCCGTAGGCGTCGCGGGTGGCGTCCTCGGCGGCCAGGCAGAAGCGGCCGATGAGGGAGCTGGTGAGGTTCTTCAGCGCGGCCAGCGAGCGGGCCGTGCCGTCGTAGTGGTCGGGCCAGAACGGCTCGGCCAGCAGTTCGGCGAACCGCTCCTCCAGTTCGTCGGCGCCCGCGTCCGGGCAGTACAGCCCGGTGGCGGTGACGGCGATCTGGCGGCGCTCCTCCGGGTCGGCGAGCCGGGCGAAGTCGATGTGCCCGGCGACCAGGGCGTCCTCCAGGTCGTGCACGGAGTAGGCGACGTCGTCGCTCCAGTCCATGACCTGGGCCTCGAAGCAGAGCCGCCCGGCCGGGGCGCCCTCGCGCACCCAGGCGGCGTACTCGGCGTCGTCGGGGTAGACGCCCCATTTGCCGGTGTCGGACGCGTCGCGGTTCCACGGGTACTTCATGGACGCGTCCAGCGACGCGCGGGTGAGGTTCAGGCCGACGCTGCGGCCGTGCAGCGGCGGCCCCTCGGGCGCGAACGACTTGGGTTCGAGCCGGGTCAGCACGCGGAGGCTCTGCGCGTTGCCCTCAAACCCGCCGCACGCGGCGGCGACGGCGTCGAGGGCGGCCTCGCCGTTGTGGCCGAACGGCGGGTGCCCGATGTCGTGGGACAGGCACGCGGTCTCGACGACGTCGGGGTCGCAGCCGAAGGAACGGCCCAGCTCCCGGCCGATCTGGGCGCACTCCAGCGAGTGCGTGAGCCGGGTGCGCAGGCTCTGCACGTTGTCCTCGGGCTCGGTGCCGGGCGAGGCGACCTGCGTCTTGGTGGCGAGCCGCCGCAGCGCGGCACTGTGCAGGACGCGGGCGCGGTCGCGTTCGAAGGCGCTGCGTCCGCGCCGTTTGGCGTCCTCGGGGGCGTACCGGGCGAGGTCGGGGCGGGTGTAGGGGTCTGTCATGGTCCGACCCAGCTTACGGCGCCGGAGTGCCCTTGATGGTCTCGCTCGGCGCCTTGACGCTCTTGCCGAAGAAGACGTACGACAGGTAGCCGCCGGTCTCGCGGACGATGTAGTGGAACTGGGTCTCGCGGGTCTGCACGCTGGGGCCGCTGCGCGTCGGGGACGCCGCCGCCTCGATGCCGTAGTCGCGGGCCATGCGCTTGGAGCGCAGGCCGTGCCAGGGGTCGGTGACGAGCACCGCCGACGACCACCGGTGCCGCTCGAAGACGGGCCCGAGCGCCTGGAAGCTCTGGAGCGTGTCGCGTCCGTCCGGGACGGCGACGACCTTGTCGGCCGGGACGCCGCCGCGCTGGATCAGCCAGCGGCGGCCCGACTCGGCCTCGGTGAAGTTGTCGCCGGGCGCCTTGCCGCCGACGGTGACGATGCGGGGCGCGACGCCGTCGCGCCACAGGTCCAGCGCGTGCTGGAGCCGCCATTTGAGCGTCGGGGACGGGACGCCGTTGTACTGGGCGGCGCCGAGCACCACGATCGCGTCCGATTTCGGGCGTTCGTCCTGGCGGGCCTGGTACCAGACACGCCAGCCGGCGCCGAGGGGGACGCCGACGACCAGCAGCAGGATCGCCGCGAACACGATCATGCTGATCACCGTCGCCCGGGACCGCTTGCGGCGACGGCGCCCGTTCCGGGGGCCGTCGTCCATCTCGTCGGGCCGGTCACCGTCCGGCCGCTCGAACTCCAACGTCATCGCACTGGACACGCTAGTTGGACGCGGGGGAACCCGTCCCCGGTTCGACGTACCGAGTCGCCGTTTTCGCCCAAGTTCGTCCCCGGCGGCGCGGCGGCGCCGCCGGGGACGCCCGCGTCAGCGGTGGTCGCTCGCGACCGCCTCGATCGCGGCCCGGCCCGCCTCCAGCCGCGCCACCGGGACGCGGAACGGCGAACAGGACACGTAGTCCAGGCCCGTCTCGTGGCAGAAGTGCACCGAGTCGGGGTCGCCGCCGTGCTCGCCGCAGATGCCGAGCTTGATGCCCGGACGGGCCTTGCGGCCCTCCTCGGCGGCGATCCGGACCAGGCGGCCGACGCCGTCGCGGTCCAGCGTCTCGAACGGTGAGACGCCGAAGATGCCGAGGTCCAGGTAGCGGGAGAAGAACGCGGCCTCGACGTCGTCGCGGGAGAAGCCCCACGTCGTCTGGGTGAGGTCGTTCGTCCCGAACGAGAAGAACTCGGCGGCCTCGGCGATCTGCCCGGCGGTCAGCGCCGCGCGCGGCAGCTCGATCATCGTCCCGATCAGCGCCGGGACGTTCACGCCGGTCTCCGCCGCGACCTCCGCGAGGACCCTCTCGGCCTCCTCGCGGACGGCCTCCAGCTCCTGCACGGCGCCCACGAGCGGGATCATGATCTCCGGGCGCGGGTCGCCGCCCGCCTTCTTGCGGTCGGCCGCCGCCTCGGCGATCGCGCGCACCTGCATGGCGAACAGGCCCGAGATCACCAAACCCAGCCGCACGCCGCGCAGTCCGAGCATAGGGTTCTGCTCGTGCAGACGGTGGACGGCCTCCAGCAGCCTCCGGTCCTGCGGGCTGGCGGCGTCCCCGGCGAGGGCGACCTTGACCGACAGTTCCGTCAGGTCCGGCAGGAACTCGTGCAGCGGCGGGTCGATGAGGCGGATCGTGACGGGCAGCCCGTCCATGGCCTCGAAGATGCCGGTGAAGTCGGCGCGCTGGAGGGGTTCCAGCTCCGCCAGCGCGGCCTCGCGGTCGCCCGGCTCCTCGGCCAGGATGAGCTGCTCCACGAGCTGCCGCCGGTCGCCCAGGAACATGTGCTCGGTGCGGCACAGCCCGATGCCCTGCGCGCCGAAGCGGCGGGCGCGGGCGGCGTCCTCGGGGGTGTCGGCGTTGGCCCGGACGGCCAGCCGCGCGGCGTCGTCGGCGTGCTTCATGAGGCGGTGCACCGACTGCACCAGCTCGTCGCCGTCGGACGCCCGCAGCTCGCCCTCGAAGTACTGCACGACCGGCGAGTGCTTCACCGGTACCTCGCCGAGGTAGACCTCGCCGGTGCTGCCGTCGATGGAGACGACGTCGCCCTCGCGGACGACGACGTCGCCGGGCGCGATGAACGTGCCGCCCTTGACGTCGACCTCCAGCTCCTCGGCGCCGCACACGCACGTCTTGCCCATGCCGCGCGCCACCACGGCCGCGTGCGAGGTCTTGCCGCCGCGCGAGGTGAGGACGCCCTGCGCGGCGACCATGCCGGCGAGGTCGTCGGGGTTGGTCTCGCGGCGGACGAGGATCGTGTCCACGCCCTCGGCGGCCAGCGCGACGGCCTTCTCGGAGGTGAACACGGCCTTGCCGACGGCCGCGCCCGGCGAGGCGTTCATGCCCTTGGTGAGGCGGGTGACGCCGTCCAGGCGGTCGGCGTCGAAGCGCGGAAACATGAGCTGGGCGAGCTGGTCGCCGGTGACGCGGTCGGTGGCCTCGTCGGCGGTGATGAGCCCCTGGTCCCAGAGCTGGCAGGCGATGCGGAACGCCGCGGCGGCGGTCCGCTTGCCGACGCGGGTCTGGAGCATCCACAGCTTGCCGCGCTCGATCGTGAACTCGATGTCGCACATGTCGCGGTAGTGGTTCTCCAGCGTCTCCATGATCTGGAGCAGCTCGTCGTAGCTCGCCTTGTCGATGCGCTCCAGCTCGGTGAGCGGCACGACGTTGCGGATGCCCGCGACGACGTCCTCGCCCTGGGCGTTCTGGAGGTAGTCGCCGTAGATGCCCTGCTGGCCGGAGGCCGGGTCGCGGGTGAAGGCGACGCCGGTGCCCGAGTCCTGGCCGAGGTTGCCGAACACCATCGAGCAGATGTTCACGGCGGTGCCGAGGTCGACGGGGATGCGCTCCTGGCGGCGGTACAGGATCGCCCGGTCGGCGTTCCAGGAGTCGAACACGGCCTTGACGGCCAGGTCCATCTGCTCGCGCGGCTCGGCGGGGAACTCGCGGCCCGCGTGGTCGCGGACGATCCCCTTGAACGTCGCGACGAGCGCGCGGAAGTCGTCGGCGGTGAGATCGCCGTCGTCGTCGCTGCCGCGGTCGCGCTTGGCGGCCTCCAGGGCGTCCTCGAACAGCTCGCCCTCGATGTCCAGCACGGTCTTGCCGAACATCTGGATCAGGCGGCGGTAGGAGTCCCAGGCGAAGCGCTCGTCGCCCGCCTGGGCGGCCAGGCCCGCGACGGACTCGTCGTTCAGCCCGATGTTGAGGACGGTCTCCATCATTCCGGGCATGCTGAACTTGGCGCCCGAGCGGACGCTGACCAGCAGCGGGTCCGTCGGGTCGCCGAGCCGCTTGCCCATCGCCGTCTCCAGGGCGGCCAGATGGGCGTCCACCTCGGCCGTCAGCCCCTCGGGAACGGTCCCGTGCTCCAGGTAATGCCGGCACGCCTCCGTTGTGATCGTGAACCCAGGAGGCACTGGCAGGCCGAGGTTGGTCATCTCGGCGAGGTTGGCGCCCTTGCCACCCAGCAGATCCTTGAGGTCTTTGTTGCCCTCGGTGAAGTCGTACACGAACTTCGGCACGGGGAGCTCCTTCTCGCTCCGGTTCTCCTCAGCGGCGGGACACGGACCGCCTACCGGCCGGTACCGCGACGTCGCGGGCGGCATGGTCACGGAACGTGTCCTGCATGCGGGGACTGTACCCGGGTGGGCGAGATGCGATCTTC
This sequence comes from Actinomadura flavalba DSM 45200, assembly GCF_000374305.1. Taxonomy (GTDB): domain Bacteria; phylum Actinomycetota; class Actinomycetes; order Streptosporangiales; family Streptosporangiaceae; genus Spirillospora; species Spirillospora flavalba. Next base: position 200,379 of record NZ_KB894094.1, read on the forward strand.
GCCCCCCGCCCGAACCCCCGTTCCCGCAGGTCGGAGCGGTTGGACTGGTCTATTCCACTAAGCCCGGACGTAACGCCGGACACAGTTCCGGCCCGCGTCCGGACACGACGCGTCCCCGGGCAACCTGCCCCGGTGGCATGGCGTACGCATTGCGATCGAGAGGGAATGATGGATCAAGGAGGTGAGGCTGTGAGGCCGATGGTCGCCGGTGGCCGGGCGGGGGATCCGTTCGCCCCGATCGCCGATTACGGGTTCCTGTCCGACTGCGAGACGACCGCCCTGGTCGCGCCCAGCGGGAACATCGAGTGGATGTGCCTGCCCAGGATGGACTCGCCCAGCGTGTTCGGGTCGATCCTGGACCGTGACGCGGGCTACTTCCGGGTGGGCCCGGCGGGCGTGGACGTCCCGGCCGCGCAGCGGTACATCCCGGGCACGATGGTGATGGAGACCACGTGGTGGTCGCACGGAGGGTGGCTGGTCGTCACCGACGCGCTGCTGATGGGGCCCTGGCACCACGAGAACGAGCGATCTCACACGCATCGGCGCACGCCCACCGACTATGACGCCGATCACGTGCTGCTGCGCATGGTCCGCTGCGTCAACGGGCAGGTGCAGGTCCGGCTCGACTGCATGCCGGTGTTCGACTACGGCCTGACGCCCGCGCGCTGGGAGCACACCGGCGCCGGGTACCACGAGGCCGTGGCCAGCGGGAACGGCATCAACCTGCGGCTGTCCACCGACATGAACGTCGGGTTCGAGGGGTCGCTGGCCACCTCACGCACGCTGCTCAAGCAGGGCGACGCGCGGTTCGTGGCGCTGTCGTGGAGCGAGCACGGGCCGCCCGCCGACTACGAGGAGGCGCACGAGCGGCTGGTGTGGACCGTCCACCACTGGCAGCACTGGCTCGACCGGGGCCGCTTCCCCGACCACCCGTGGCGCAGCCACCTCCAGCGCAGCGCGCTGACGCTCAAGGGGCTGACGTTCGCGCCGTCCGGCGCGGTCGCCGCCGCCGCGACCACGTCGCTGCCCGAGACGCCCGGCGGCGAGCGCAACTGGGACTACCGCTACACCTGGATCCGCGACTCCACGATGGCGCTGTGGGCCTTCTACACGCTCGGTTACGACTGGGAGGCCAACGACTTCTTCTACTTCATCACCGACGTCGCCGAGGCGTCCGAGGGCAAGCTCCAGATCATGTACGGCCTCGACGGCCGCGCCGAGCTGCCCGAATCGACGCTCGACCACCTGTCGGGCTACGACAACGCCCGGCCGGTCCGGATCGGCAACGAGGCGTACGAGCAGGCCCAGCACGACGTGTGGGGCGCCATCATCGGCTCCATCTACATGTTCGTGCGCAAGCGCGACCGGCTCGACGACCGGCTGTGGAAGATCGTCGTCAAGCAGGTCGAGGACGCGCTGGAGAACTGGCAGACCCCCGACTGCGGCATGTGGGAGGTCCGCGGCGACCCGCAGCACTTCACCTCCTCCAAGGTGTTCTGCTGGGTCGCGGCCGACCGGGGCGCCCGGCTGGCCCGCATCCGCGGCGACGACGCGCGGGCCGAGCGGTGGCAGGCCGCCGCCGACGAGATCCACGCCGACGTCCTCGCCAACGCGCTGGACGCGCGGGGCGTGTTCACCGCCCACTACGGCGCGACCGCGCTGGACGCCTCGGCGCTGCTCATCCCGCTGCTGGGCTTCCTGCCGCCGGACGACAAGCGCGTCCGCGAGACCGTGCTGGCCATCGCCGACGAGCTGTCCGAGGACGACCTCGTCCTGCGCTACCGCGCGGGCGAGACCGACGACGGCTTCGACTCGGAGGAGGGCACGTTCACGATCTGCTCGTTCTGGCTGGTCAGCGCCCTGGTGCTGATCGGTGAGGTCGAGCGGGCGCGGACGCTGTGCGAGAAGCTGCTGTCGTACGCGAGCCCGCTCCAGCTCTACGCCGAGGAGATCGACCCGCACACGGGCCGCCACCTGGGCAACTTCCCGCAGGCGTTCACGCACCTCGCGCTGATCAACGCGGTGATGCAGGTGATCCGCGCCGAGCAGGACGAGCACGAGAACCGCCCCGGCCTGATCTGACCCGGGGTTGGAACGTGACGAGACCCCCGCCGGACGGTCCCGGCGGGGGTCTCGTGCGTCAGACGACGGCGCCGGAGTCGCGCGTGTCGCGCTGCGGGCGCTTGAGCGTCTTCTGCCGGGGCGGCGGCGACTTGGCGAACCGCTCCAGCTCGATCGACGCCGGCCCGGCGATGAACACCGTGGAGTACATGCCGACGTTGATGCCGATGAGCAGCGCGATGGCGAAGTCGCGCAGCGAGTCGCCGCCGAAGAACGCCAGCGCCGCCAGGATGATCGTCGCGCCCATGCCGGTGTAGACGGTGCGCGGGATCGTCTGGAGGGCGCCGAGGTTGACGATCCGGTCGAACCGCTCCTTCGGCTTGGCCCCCCACAGCTCCCGCACCCGGTCGAACATCACGACCGAGTCGTTCACCGAGTAGCCGATGACGGTCAGCATCGCGGCCAGGAACACGCCGTCGATCGGCTTGCCGAGCCAGGCGAACACGCCCACGACGATCATCGCGTCGTGGAACAGGCCGATGACCGCGCCCGCGCCGAACGTCCAGCGGAACCGGACCGCCAGGTAGGCGAGCTGGGCGAGCAGCGCGATGCCGAGCGCGATCAGCGCGTTGCGGCGCAGCTCGTCCCCCAGGCTCGGCCCGATCAGCTCGTCGCGTTCCTTGGTGACGCCGCCGCCCAGCTCGCCGAGGGCCTTCTCGATCCGCTGCTGGTCGGCGTTGGAGATGTCCTCGGTGCGGACCGACACGTCGTTGTCGCCGCTGCGCTGCACGACGGCGCGGGGGAACCCGGCGTCGGCGACGGCCGCGCGGGCGCGGTCGACGTCGACGGTGCGGGTCGTGGAGTACTCCATGAGCCGTCCGCCGGTGAACTCCACGCCGTAGTTCAGGCCGCGCACGCCGATGCCGAGGGCGGAGACCACCACCAGCAGCGCGGACAGGCCGAGCCAGAACCGGCGGCGGCCCATCAGGTCGGGCTTGCGCCGTTCCAGCCAGGTGCGGATGCGTCCGATGCCGTCGAGTCCCGACAGCCGGGGCCGCTTCTCGAAGTAGCGGCGGGACAGCACGGCCTCGGTGAGCACGCGGCTGATCAGCATCGCGGAGACCATCGACGCGAGCACGCCGATGACGAGCGTCACGCCGAAGCCGCGCACCGGCCCGGAGGCCAGGAAGAACAGCAGCCCGGCGGCGAGCAGCGTGGTGATGTTGGAGTCGGCGATGGCCGACCACGCCTTGCTGAACCCGGTGGACAGCGAGCGTCCGAGGCCCTTCTTCGGATTCTCCGCGTACTCCTCGCGGGCGCGTTCGAACGCGAGCACGTTCGCGTCGATCGCCATGCCGATCGCCAGCACGAACCCGGCGAGGCCGGGCAGGGTGAGCGTCGCGCCGATCGCGACGAGCGCCGCGTAGGAGATCAGCGCGTAGCAGGCCAGCGCGAGCGTCGCGAGGAGACCGGCGATCCGGTAGACGAAGATGATGAACAGGCCGGTGACCGCGATTCCGACGATCGCCGCGCGGGCGCTGGCGTCGATCGCCTCGGCGCCGAGCGTCGGGCCGACGACCCGCTGCTCGATGATCTCGACCGGGACCGGCAGCGAACCGCCCTGGATGAGGGCGGCGAGGTCCTTGGCCTCCTCGGCGCTGAAGTTGCCGGTGATCTGGGTGGAGCCGCCCGCGATGCCGACTCCGCAGCGGACGTCCTGGTTGACCTGCGGCGAGGAGATGATCTCCTTGTCGAGGACGATCGCGACGCGGCGCCGGTCGTCCATCTGGCAGGCGGCGTCGGCGGTGACCTTCTGCCACGCCTGGCCGCCGTTGCCCCGGAAGTCGATCGTGACGAACCAGCCGCCGCCGGACTGCGGGTCGATCCCGGCGCTGGCCGAGCCGATGCCCTCGCCGGTGAGGGCCGCCGGGCCGATCTTGAGTTCCTGGCCGCTCTCGTCGCGCAGCACCTGCTGGCCCTGCGCGGGCGGCTTGCCGTCCTGGGTGAGGACGGGGTGCGCGGTGAGCTGCGCGGTCCGGCCGATGACCTCGGCGGCCTCGGACGGGTCCTGCACGTCGGGCAGTTCGACGATGATGCGGTTCTCACCGGACCGCGTGATCGACGATTCGGCGACGCCGAGCGCGTTGACGCGGCGTTCCAGCACGTCACGGGCGCGGTCGGTGTTCTCGGCGTTGGCGGGCGCGCCCGGCGCGGCGCGGGTCTCCAGCACGATCTGGCTGCCGCCGCGCAGGTCGAGCCCGAGTCTCGGGGACTCGGTGAGGGTGAACATCAGCGATACGGCGAGCACTCCGAACGCCAGTACCGCCCGCACCAGATTGGCGCGCGACATGGAACCTCCACGGGACCAGGGAAAGAAGGGACCGGCGGCGTCGCCGGCCGGGGACGAGGGTCAGATTCCGTGGAGGGAGGGCGGAGCGCGCCCGCGCGCGGGGACGGGGGCGGGGGCGGCCGTCCGCGACCCGTCGCGGACGGCGCGGACGAACCCGGGGGCCGGGGGCCGCAGGGCGGGGGCGTCGGGGAGGACGGCGGCGGGGGCCGCGCTGGGCGCCGTGGCGGGCGCGTGCCGGACGGCGACGACGGCGGCGATCTCGCCGCCGGCCGTCCGGGAACCGGGATGGGCGACGTGGGCGCGCATCGACGCCCCGCCCGCCGCGAGCGCGGTGGCGGGCACCGGGACGCCGAGCAGCCCGGCGAAGCCGAGCAGCAGCACCAGCATCCGGGGCACCCGGCCGCCGGGCGGCGCGGGACGCGCCGGTGAGCGCATGCGCGTCCCTTCGTCCGGTGGACCGATCGTCACCCCGACGGTACCCCAGCGCGGGGAACCGGCGGCGCGCGGCACACGGCACCGGGCCCCGGCGTCCGGCCGGGGCCCGGTGGGCGGTCAGGGACGGGCGGCCGGTTCCGGGGCCGCCTCGGCGGCGCCGTGGCCGTCGTCGGCGGCGGGCGCGTCCGGGTCCGGGCCGGTGTCCGGCTCGTCCGGGCCGTGCGGCCGGGCGGGCGGGACGGCCGCCGTGCGCGGGAAGAACCGCTCGGGCAGCAGCCGCGCCAGCCGTTCCGAGCGCATCGCCGCGAGCGGGCCGGTGACGGCGAGGATGACGACGTACCCGGCGATGAACGGCGCGAGCCGCGAGTCCAGGTTCGCCGTCGCGGCCATCGCGGCCAGCACCAGCGCGAACTCGCCGCGCGACAGCACGGTCAGCGCCACGTTCGACGACTCGGTCCGGTCGAAGCCGTGGATGCGGCCCGCGGCCAGGCCCGCGCTCATGTTCATGACGATCGTCAGGGCCACGGCGAGGAGCACCGGGACCGCCACCGCGCCGAAGTCCCCCGGATCGATCTGGAGGCCGAACGCGAAGAAGAAGATCGCCGCGAACGCGTCCCGCAGCGGGTGGACGAGGTGCTGGATGCGCGGTCCGGCCTTGGTGTTGCCGAGGATCAGGCCGACCATGAACGCGCCGATGGCGTCGGAGACGCCCAGGTGCTCGGCGAACCCGGCGATGAGCACGGCCAGGCCGACGAACGTGACGACGAGCAGTTCGTCGTCGCGAATCCGCACGAACCGGCCGACCCAGCGGGCGCCGTAGCGGGCGATCAGGGTGAGGACGAGCAGGAACGCGAACGCCTTGCCGAAGTCGGCCGCGGCGGCGCCGAAGCCGGTCGCGCCGGACAGGATCGGCTGGAGCAGCGCCAGGTACAGCGCGAGGAACACGTCCTCGACCACGATGATGCCGAGGATCAGCTTGCTCTCGGGGTTCCCGATGCGCCCGGAGTCCATGAGGATCTTCGTGACGATCGCGGACGAGCTGATGCCGATGACGCCCGCGAGGACGAACGCCTCCCGGCCGCCCCAGCCGAGCGCGAACCCGAAGGCCAGGCCGCCGCCGACGTTCAGGCCGAGGTACAGCAGGCCCGACCCGACGAGTTTCCCGCCGCCCTTGATCAGGTCGTCGAGGTGGAACTCCAGGCCGAGGTAGAAGAGCAGGAAGACGAGCCCGAGCGCCGACAGCAGTTTGAGGTCGGCGGGGTCGTCGAAGAGCGCGAGTCCGGGGGTGTGCGGGCCGAACAGCAGGCCCGCGAGCATGAACAGGGGGATGGTCGGCAGTCCGATGCGGACGCCGGCGCGGGCCAGCAGGCCCGCCGCCAGGAACGCCCCGCCCAGAGCCATGAGGGCTTCGGCGAGAGAAATGGGAGTACCTCCAGGGGGTAGGGCCGTGGACGTACGTCACGGCCGGCCCCGCGCGGCTGGACGCGGGGTCGGGCGGTCGAGGGGGGATGTGTCCGGGGTGGTGTCAGAGCCGCGCTAAGCGGGGTGGATCGCGGCCGGAGCACGGATCGGGCTCGTGGGCCGAGAGCGCCGGGGACACGCCGGGACGCGCGGGTGCGGGCGGCTCGCCGGGTTCCGCCGGTGCGGCGGGTTCGGCGACGAGCGCGGGCGGCCCGTGGTGCTGGACCTGGCCGGAGGGCTGGGCATGGTTACCCAGGCAGGCGGCGTCGCCGACGGTGGACAGGACGACGCGTGAACCGCCGACGAGCGTGGTCAGCGCGGTGCCGGAGGCCGGGGACACGGCGGCGGCCGAGACGGGCGTGTAGACGAGGCCGAGGAACGCGACGAGGCACACCAGCAGCGCTTGCGCCGCTCTGTGTCCTCCGCGCATACGCTCCCCTGGGCTTCATCCGAATGGAAATCGTCTGCAATGAGACTATATCCCCGGGGTCCGAAAACGCGAACCGGGCGGCGCGCGCACCGCCGCGCCTGCGGCGCGACGGGGGCCGGAGCCCGCAAACGTCACGGCCGGGCCCGGAGGCCGCACGCCGCTCCGCGGCCTGCGCTCCCGAACCCGGCCGTGATCCGGCGGTTCGCGTGTCTACCCTGGTCAGGCCCCCACGAGCTGGGCGGCCAGGAAGGGCTCGACCTGCGAGAGCGCGATGCGCTCCTGGCTCATCGTGTCGCGCTCGCGGATGGTCACGGCGTCGTCTTCGAGCGTGTCGAAGTCCACAGTGACGCAGAACGGGGTGCCGATCTCGTCCTGGCGGCGGTAGCGGCGGCCGATGGCGCCCGCGTCGTCGAAGTCGACGTTCCAGTTCCTGCGGAGCTGCGCCGCCAGGTCGCGGGCCTTGGGCGACAGGTCGGCGTTGCGCGAGAGCGGCAGCACCGCGACCTTGACGGGCGCGAGACGGCGGTCCAGCCGCATGACCACGCGCTTCTCCATCTTGCCCTTGGCGTTGGGCGCCTCGTCCTCGGAGTAGGCGTCCATCATGAACGTCAGCGTGCAGCGGTCGACACCGGCGGCGGGCTCGATGACGTACGGCGTGAACCGCTCGCCCGCCTCCTGGTCGAAGAACGACAGGTCGGTGCCGGACGCCTTGGCGTGCGTGGTGAGGTCGTAGTCGGTGCGGTTGGCGACGCCCTCCAGCTCACCCCACTCGCTGCCGACGAAGCCGAACCGGTACTCCACGTCCACCGTGCGCTTGGAGTAGTGCGACAGCTTCTCGGCCGGGTGCTCGAAGAGGCGCAGGTTCTCCTTGTTGATGCCGAGGTCGACGTACCACTGGAAGCGCTCGTCGATCCAGTACTGGTGCCAGTCCTCGTCGGTGCCGGGACGGACGAAGAACTCCATCTCCATCTGCTCGAACTCGCGGGTGCGGAAGATGAAGTTGCCCGGCGTGATCTCGTTGCGGAACGACTTGCCGATCTGGCCGATGCCGAACGGCACCTTGCGGCGCGCCGACTGCTGCACGTTCAGGTAGTTGATGAAGATGCCCTGCGCGGTCTCGGGACGCAGGTAGGCCAGGCCCGACGCGTCCTCGACGGGGCCGAGGTAGGTCTTGAGCAGGCCGTTGAACATGCGCGGCTCGGTGAACGCGCCCTTGGTGCCGCAGTTGGGGCAGGTGATGTCGGCCAGGCCGTTCGCGGGCGCCCGGCCGTGCTTCTCCTCGTACGCCTCTTCGAGGTGGTCGGCGCGGAACCGCTTGTGGCACGACTGGCACTCGGTCAGCGGGTCGACGAACGCGTTGACGTGGCCGCTGGCCTCCCACACCTCGCGGGCCAGGATGACCGACGAGTCGAGGCCGACGATGTCGTCGCGGCCCTGCACCATCGACTTCCACCACTGGCGCTTGACGTTGTTCTTCAGTTCGACGCCGAGCGGGCCGTAGTCCCACGAGGCGCGCAGACCGCCGTAGATCTCGCTGGAGGGGTAGACGAGACCCCGTCGCTTGGCGAGATTGACGATCGTCTCCAACACGTCGGAACGGCGTGCCATGAGCATTCTCCATCCGGCTGGCGGTCGGCGGGATTGTCGAAGCGTCCCGGCGCGGACGAAACTCCGGCCGGGCGTGTGCCATCCCCGGTGTGAGCGCCTCCGCGCGGCCGTGCCTGCGCGGGGCGTGCCGCCAAGCTTAGGGCACCGCGCGGGGGTCTCCGCACGTCAATAAACGTGCGCGTCCACGGCGTTGTTGTCGACGTTGATCGTGACGCCGCCGTGCGTCTCCTTGTGCCCGCCCCGGTACTGCTTGATCCGCCGGTGCGGCGGCCACCACGACGACTCCAGGTACGGGCTGTCGTAGATCGCGGTCTTGCGGTCCCAGTGGGCGTACCAGACGGCGGTCGGCTTGGTGATGCCGGTGGCGCGGCCGACGTCGCGGATGCCCGACGAGCCGCTGCTGTAGAGGCCGGGCACGTAGTCGAGCGCCTTCATCCGCGCGGAGTAGGCGCCGACGAACGTCAGCGCGGCGTTGCGGCACGAGGCGTTGTTGCTGTTGTACGCCTCCAGGTCGAAGTAGACCGGCTGCCCGGCGGGGATGCCGAGGCCCTTGGCCTTGGCGACGGCGTCGTCGGCGGCGGCGCGTCCCTGCGCGGCGGCGTTGGCGGCACTGAACCGCGCCTTGTACTTCGAGCAGGGCGCCTGGAGCCCGACGTAGGTCGGGATGAGCCGGTAGCCCATCGCCCGCACCTGCTTGACGTAGGCGGCGTTCAGGTTCTTCTGGGCGCAGCCGCGCGCGGCGCCGCCGATGTAGATGTTGGAGATCTGGTACGCCTTGCGCCACGCCCTCATCGCGGCGAGGCTCGGCGCGGCGCAGGTGTCGAAGCCCTTGCCGGTGGCCCAGGCCCGCTGCTCGGTGTCGCGCGGCTCGGGCGCCGCGGGCGGCGGCGTCTCCTCCGGGACGGGAGCCGGGGCCGGTGGCGCGGGCTCGGCGGGCCAGCCGGCCGACAGCCGGGTGGCGCGGACGATCCGCTCCAGCTCGGCGGGGTCGGCTCCGTAGGCGCCGGTCAGCGTGACGCCCGCCTCCGGGACGGGCAGGCGCAGCGCGTGGTCGGGCGTGGCGGGCACGTCCTGCCCGGCGAGCCGGTCGGCGCGGACGACCCCGGCGCGGCGCTGCCCGGCGGGACCGAGCGGTTCGACGTGCAGGGCGGTGGCGCCGCCGACGACGCGGGACGGGCAGTCGGCGTCGGCGGCCGGGGTGCCCAGGTAGACGGCGTTGCGGTCGAACCGGACGCAGCGTCCGGGTTCGCGGGCGAGGTCGTGCACGGCCCAGCCCGCCGGGACCGGGACGCGCACGCCCCGGTAGGCGACCGTCCGGGCCCGCTCGGTGTCGGCTAGCGCGGCGGCCGGGTCGGCCGCGGCCCCTTCGGCGGGCGGCCGGAAGCCGCTGACGGCGGCCGAGACCGCGACCACTCCGAGTACCCCGCCGACGATTCGCGCATGCCGCATCCGATCCTCCCGATGATCAACTCGCGCGGTTGATCACCGGTCCGGTTCGCCCGCAAACGGGCGCCCGCAGGTCTTTCCCGAGCATTGACGCGCAGGTGCAGCGGACGTTCAGGAAAACGCGACGACCTCGTACGCACCGGGCTCGTCCACGGCGAACGCGGCGAGCGGCAGGAATCGGACGCGGACGTCGGTGGCGCCGAGCGCCCGGCGGTAGTACCCCGCGCCCTCCCATTCGGTGACGAGCGTCCACAGGTCGGGCTCGTCCATGTTGCGGGCGAGCCGTCCGGTGAGGTGCCCGGGACTGCCCGCGAGCAGGTCGAGCACGGCGCGCATCCCGGCGGCGAAGTCCTCGTCCCGCTGCTGCGGCACCCGGTAGCGGGTCACGGCGATCATCGTCACATCCTGGCAGGCGCGGGCGGCTACGTTGTCGGCATGGAGACGCGCGAACCGCCCGGACCGGGCACCGAGGGATTCCGCGCCGCGGTGGAGCGCCGCAGCGCGCCCGCCGTGGTGCTGCTGCACCGGCGCCGGACCCTGTTCCTGATCGCGGTGCTGGTGCTGCTGTGCGTCGGGCTGTTCGTCGCGAACTGGCTCGGCGTGGCGGCGCTGCTGGTGCTCATCGCGATCACGACCTGGCTGGCGTACCTGAACTGGCCGCGGTTGACGACGGGCGCCCGGATCGGCCGGGTGCTCGCGTTCGCGGTGCTCGCAGCCTTCGCGGTGTCCCATGCCCTCGGTCGGTTTTGACAACCGTTTTCACTTTCGTCCATACTCGGGACGTGTTCACCTCCCGTGCCCGGATGCTGCCCCTCGTTCTCGCCTCCTCCCTCGGACTCGCCGCGCTCACCGGCTGCGGCTCGTCCGGTGACGCCGCCGCCGACGGCAGGACCGACGTCGTCGCGTCCTTCTACCCGCTGGCCTTCCTCGCCGAGCGGGTCGGCGGCCCCGACGTGTCCGTCACGACGCTCACCCGGCCCGGCGCCGAACCGCACGACCTGGAGCTGACGCCCAAGCAGGTCGGCCGCGTCGGCCGCGCCGACCTGGCGCTGTTCATCAAGGGCGTCCAGCCCGCCGTGGACGACGCCGTCGCCAAGCACGCGAAGGACGCCGCGTTCGACGCCGCGTCGCACGTCAAGCTGATCCCGGCGCCCGCCGAGGACGAACACGAGCACGAGCACGGCCACGAGGACGAGCACGGCGACGAGGGCCACGACCACGGCGAGCAGGACCCGCACCTGTGGCTCGACCCCGACCGCATGGCGACCGTCGCCACCGCCCTCGGTGAGCGCCTGGCCGAGGACGACGCCGCGCACGCCGCCGGATACCGCGCCCGCGCCGCCGCCCTGTCCGCCGAGCTGAAGAAACTCGACGGCGCGTTCGCCGCCGGGCTGAAGTCGTGCACCCGCGACACGCTCGTCACCGCGCACGCCGCGTTCGGCTACCTCGCGGACCGCTACAAGCTCAAGCAGATCTCGATCGCGGGCGTGGACGCCTCCAGCGAGCCGTCGCCGCGCCGCCTCGCCGAGCTGACGCACCAGATCAAGGACGCGGGCGCCACCACGGTCTTCACCGAGACGCTGGTCAGCCCCAAGGTCGCCGAGGCCCTCGCCCGCGAGGCGGGCGTCAAGACCGCCGTGCTGGACCCCGTCGAGGGCGTCAAGGAGGGATCGCGCGATGATTACCTCTCGCTGATGCGCGCCAACCTCGCCGCGATCAAGCCCGCCCTCGGCTGCTCCTGACGCAGAAAGACTTCATGACCCCTCCCTTCGAGATGCGCGGCGGCCACGTCCGCCGCGACGGACGCGACGTGCTGCGCGGCGTCGACCTGCGCGTCGCCGCCGGTGACGTCGTCGCCGTGCTCGGCCCCAACGGCGCCGGGAAGTCCACGCTCATCAAGGCGCTGCTCGGGCTGCTGCCGCTCAGCGGCGGCAGCACGGCCGTCTACGGCGTCCCCCCGGCCCGGTTCCGCGACTGGGGCCGGGTCGGGTACGTCCCGCAGCGCCTCCCGATGGGCGGCGGCGTGCCCGCCACCGTCCGGGAGGTCGTCGCGTCGGGCCGCGTCGCGCGGCGGTCCCGGTGGCTGCCCGCGCTCACCGACCGGGGCGCCGACCGCGCCGCCGTCGACCGCGCCCTCGCCGCCGTGGGGCTCGCCGGACGTGACCGCGACACCGCGCACCTGCTGTCGGGCGGGCAGCAGCAGCGCGTCCTGATCGCCCGCGCGCTCGCGGGCGAGCCCGACGCGTTCGTGCTCGACGAGCCGACCGCCGGGGTCGACGCCACCAGCCAGCTCGACCTGGCCGGGACGCTGGGCGGGCTCGTCGCCGGCGGCCGCACGGTCGTGCTCGTCGCGCACGAACTCGGCCCGCTGGCGCCCCTCATCACCCGGACCGTCCGGCTCGCCGGGGGCCGGATCGTCGCCGACGACGGGGAGGCCGCGTGATGGAGATGCTCCAGTTCGAGTACATGCGGATCGGCCTGGTGATGGCCGTGCTCATCGGGCTCACCGCCCCGGCCATCGGCACGTTCGTCGTGCAGCGGCGGCTGGCGCTGCTCGGTGACGGCATCGGCCACGTCGCGCTCACCGGCATCGGCCTCGGTCTGCTCACCGGCTCGTCCCCGATCCTCGGCGCGCTGGCCGTCTCGGTGCTCGGCGCGCTGGCGATCGAGCTGCTGCGCGCCCGCAGCCGCAGCGGCGCCGACGTCGCGCTCGCGCTGCTGTTCTACGGCGGGCTCGCGGGCGGCGTCGTCCTCACCGGACGGTCCGGGGCGGGCACCGCGAGCCTCCAGTCGTACCTGTTCGGGTCGATCACCAGCGTGACCGCCGCCGACCTGTACGTCATCGCCGGGCTCGCCGCCGCCGTGCTGCTCGTCGTCGCGCTGTTCGGCCGGGAGCTGTTCCTGCTCAGCCAGGACGAGGAGCTGGCCCGCGCCGCCGGGCTGCCCGTCCGGTTCCTCAGCGCGCTCGTCGCGGTGACCGCCGCCGTCACCGTCGTCATCGCGATGCGCGCGATCGGGCTGCTGCTCGTCAGCGCGCTCATGGTCGTGCCGGTCGCCGCCGCGCAGCAGTTCGCGCGCAGCTTCCGCGGCACGATGCTGGCGGCGATGGCCGCCGGTGTACTGTCGGCGGTGGCGGGACTGGCCGGGTCGTACCAGTACGATCTGCCCCCGGGCCCGTCCATCGTGCTGCTGGCCCTCGCGGTCTTCGCCGTCGCGGTCGCGGCGGGCGGGCCGCTGCGGCGACGCCGGACGGCCGCCGCCCGGGCGCGCGCCGCCGAGCCGGAGGTGATGAAGAGTTGACGACCACCCGCCGCAACGCCGTGCGCCAGGCGCTCGCCGGCAACCAGGGCTTCCGGTCCGCGCAGGACATCTACGCCGACCTGCGCGCCGACGGCTCCAAGATCGGCCTCACCACCGTCTACCGGGCGCTCCAAGCCCTCAGCGAGACCGGCGAGGTCGACGTGCTGCGCACCGACGACGGCGAGGCCGTCTACCGGGCCTGCCGCACCGAGGAGCACCACCACCACCTCGTCTGCCGCGCGTGCGGCCGGACGGTCGAGGTCGCCGGGCCCGCCGTCGAGAAGTGGGCCGACGCGATCGGCGCCGAGCACGGCTTCAGTGAGATCACCCACACCGTCGAGGTGTTCGGGACGTGCGCGGGGTGCGTCGCCGGGCGGAGCTGATCGCGGATGCGCAAGAATCGGCACATGGCTACGACACGTACCGCGAACACGCACTGGGAAGGGCCGCTGCTGGGCGGCCAGGGAAAGGTCTCGCTCGACTCGTCCGGCATCGGTGAGTTCGAGGTGACCTGGCCGTCCCGCTCCGAGGAGCCGAACGGGCGCACCAGCCCCGAGGAGCTCATCGCCGCGGCGCACTCCGCCTGCTTCTCCATGGCCCTGACGGCCGGGCTCGCCGGAGCGGGCACCCCGGCGGAGACCATCGACGCCAAGGCCGACGTCACCTTCCAGCCGGGTGAGGGCATCACCGGCAGCAAGCTGACCGTCCGGGCGAGCGTGCCCGGTCTCAGCGCCGCCGACTTCGAGAAGGCGGCCCAGGCGGCCAAGGAGAACTGCGCGGTCAGCAAGGCGCTGACCGGCACGACGATCACCCTCGACGCCTCCCTGGTCTGAGCCGGTCACGGGGGCGGCGCACGCCGCCCCCGTTCCGCTCAGCCCCGCCGGACGACCGGCACCGGCACCTCGCCCGCGAGCGTCACGCGCCGCAGATGGCGGGGCTCGTCGCCGAAGTCGCGCACGACCCGGTACTGCGTGGACCGGTTGTCCGCGAGCGCGACGTCACCGGCCTCCCACCGCCAGCGGACGGTGTTCTCCAGCCGCGTCACGTGGTCCTGGAAGAGGCGGATCAGCGCCTCGGAGTCGGCCTCGGCGCTCAGCCCGACGATCGAGCGGGCGAACCCGCCGAGCAGCAGCGACCGCTCCCCCGTCTCGGGGTGCAGCCGCACCACCGGATGGTCGGCGCGGCCGGACGGGTCGGCGTGGTGCGCCCAGAGCCGGTCGGCGAGGTCGCGCAGTTCCACCGGCAGCGCGTCGTAGGCGGCGGCGGTGTTCGCCCAGACCGTGTCGCCGCCGCGCGACGGCAGTTCGACGGCCTGGAGCAGCGTCGCGCGCGGCGGGCGCTCGGTGTAGGAGGCGTCGGTGTGCCAGGCGCCGCCGTCCTGGCCGGAGGACGGCACCCGCCCGGGGTCGCCGAGGCGGCGGGCGAAGGCGAGCAGCCCGGCCTCGTCCAGGTGGTGCTGGCCCCGGAAGAACAGCACCTTGTGCCGGTGCAGTTCGCCGCGCAGCCGCGCGACGACGTCCTCCGGCAGGTCGCCGGACAGCCGGACCGGACAGATCTCGGCGCCGACGCGGCCCGCGACGGGGCGCACGGTGAGAGGTCTGTCGAGCACGGCGTGTAGTGACTCCGGGACCTGAGACGTCATGCCACGACGGTAGGCGGCCCGACCGCAGAAAGCAAACTAATCCTGTAGGAAATGTCAGGACGCGGGGAGCGGATTCGGCTGCGCGCCCCCGTAGCGGCGGTCCCGCGAGGCGTAGACCTCGCAGGCGTGCCACAGGTGGCGGCGGTCGAAGTCCGGCCAGAGCGTGTCGAGGAAGACCATCTCGGCGTAGGCCGACTGCCAGAGCAGGAAGTTGGACGTGCGCTGCTCCCCCGACGACCGCAGGAACAGGTCCACGTCCGGGATGTCGGGTTCGTCGAGGTAGCGCGCGAACACCTTCTCGGTGATCTTGTCCGGGTTGAGCCTGCCGTCGCGGACGTCGCGCGCGATGGAGGCGGTCGCGTCCAGGATCTCCGCGCGGCCCCCGTAGTTCACGCAGAACTGGAGCGTCAGCGTGTCGTTGCCGCGCGTCATCTCCTCGGCCGACTCCAGCTCCTTGATGACGCTGCGCCACAGCTTCGGGCGCCGGCCCGCCCAGCGCACCCGCACCCCCATCGAGTGGAGCTGGTCGCGGCGGCGGCGGATGACGTCGCGGTTGAAGCCCATGAGGAAGCGGACCTCGTCCGGCGAGCGCTTCCAGTTCTCGGTCGAGAACGCGTACGCCGACACGTACGGGACGCCCAGCTCGATCGCGCCCATGATCACGTCGAACAGCGAGTCCTCGCCGCGCCGGTGGCCCTCGGTGCGGGGCAGCCCGCGCTCCTTGGCCCAGCGGCCGTTGCCGTCCATGACGATCGCGACGTGCCGGGGCACCAGCTCGGCCGGGATCGCCGGGGGGCGCGCCCCGTCCGGGTGGGGATAGGGCGGCAGGACGGCCTTGCTCATACGAACTCGCCTCTCGGCTCGACCGGGGATCGGGTGGGTCCGGCTCACTCGCCGCCGCGCTCGACGTGCCGCAGCGAACGGATGCCGTGTTCGAGGTGCCATTGCAGGTAGGCGGCGACGAGGCCGCTGCACTCTACCCGGTGGCGGGTGTCGCTGCCGTCGGCGTAGGCCCAGTCGCCGCGCAGCAGCGCCAGCATGAGGCCGAACGTCGGCGGCGCGGGGGTGGCGGCGCCCGGCTGGCGGCACCGGCCGCAGACCGCGCCGCCCGCCGCGATGGCGAAGCCGCGCAGGCCGCCGCGCTCGCCGCAGCGGCAGCACTCGTCCAGGGCGGGCGCCCAGCCCGCGACCGACAGCGACCGCAGCAGGTAGGCGTCCAGGACGAGACGGGGGTCGTGCTCGGCCTCGACCAGCGTGCGCAGCCCGCCGACGAGCAGCAGGAACTGCCGCAGCGCGGGCTCGCCCTCCTCGCTGGTCAGCTTCTCGGCCGTCTCCAGCATCGCCGTGCCGGCCGTGTAGCGCGGATAGTCGAGCGCGAGGCGCTGCCCGTAGGGGCGCAGCGTCTCGGCCTGGGTGATGAGGTCGAGCGAGCGGCGCTCGTAGAGCTGGAGGTCGACGTGGGTGAACGGCTCCAGCCGCGCGCCGAACCGCGACTTGGTCTTGCGGACGCCCTTGGCGGCGGCGCGGATGCGCCCGCCCCGGCGGGTGAGCACCGTGACGATGCGGTCGGCCTCGCCCAGCTTCTGGGTGCGCAGCACGACGCCTTCGTCTCGGTACAGGGTCACCCGGCCATTCTTCCGCACCGGCGGAGATGGATCATCCAGGGACGAACCACCCCATGATCACCGAGGGTGACCGGATCAGGTCGCGCCGGTGAGCGTGGAAACGTGGTGTCGATCACAGAAAAGTGCCAGCGTGGAGTCCATGAGATGCACCATCGTGCCGCCGCACATCCTCGAACGCGTCGCCACCGCCGGTGACCCGGCGCTGCGCGACATCGCCCGCCGGACCCTCGCGCTGAGCGCGGGCGTCCGGTCCGAACGGCGGATCGCCCCGGTCCGTCCCGCCGCCCCGACCGAGGACTTCGTCCCCGACCGGACGATCAAGGACGCCGGGTACCGCACTGAACTGCCCGGCGACACCGTCCGCGCCGAGGGCGGTCCCGCGACCGGCGACCCCGTCGCCGACCAGTCCTACGAATGGCTCGGCACCACATTCGACTTCTTCGAGGCCGCCTACCGCCGCAACTCCATCGACGGCGCCGGGCTACCGCTGATCTCCACCGTCCACTACGGCCGCGACTACGACAACGCGTTCTGGAACGGCGAGCAGATGGTCTACGGCGACGGGGACGGCGTGCTGTTCAACGCCTTCACCGCCTCGCTGGACGTCACCGGCCACGAGCTCACCCACGGCGTCACCCAGTACGCCGCCAACCTGGAGTACTACGGCCAGGCGGGCGCGCTGAACGAGTCGATGTCGGACGTGTTCGGCGTGCTGGTCAAGCAGTGGCACCTGGGCCAGCAGGCCGCCGACGCCGACTGGCTCGTCGGCGCCGAACTCCTCACCGACGAGATCGCGGGCGTCGCGCTGCGGTCCATGAAGGAGCCCGGCACCGCCTACGACGACCCGCGCCTCGGCAAGGACCCGCAGCCCGGCCACATGGACGGCTACGTCGACACCTACCGCGACAACGGCGGCGTCCACATCAACTCCGGAATCCCGAACCGCGCCTTCTACCTGGTCGCGACCGCCCTCGGCGGGAATGCCTGGGAAAAGGCGGGGAAGATCTGGTACGACACGCTCACCGGGGGCAAACTGTCGGCCACGGCGGATTTCGCAACTTTCGCTGCAACCACCGTCGTGACCGCCGCCGCGCTCCACGGGGACGACGCGCCGGAGGTCGCCGCGGTGCGCGAGGGCTGGGCGGGAGTCGGCGTGCAGGCGTAGCGATGGGCGGGCGCGAGGAGGCGTCGTGAGAGTCAGAGTGGTCCGCACCGGCGGATTCGCGGGAGTCGAACGGCACGGCGAGTCCGACAGCGCCCGCGATCCGGTGCTGGCCCGGCTCGTGGACCGCGTCGACCTGGACGCGGTCCCCCCGCCGGGCCGCATCCCCGACCAGTACCTCTACGACATCGACATCGACGGTTCCACCGCGACGGTCGGCGAAGCCCAGCTCAACGGCCCGCTGCGCGAACTCGTCCACCACGTCCTCGGCTAGCGCCGGGGAGAGTCGCACGAAAGGCCCGGACCGAGGTCATCGGGTCCGGGCCTTCCGAAACGGACGCGCGCTGGGTGCGGCGGGCGCGGCCGGGCTTTCCGGGGGCTTCGGCTCAGGCGGTGCCGCGGGCGACGCGGTTCACCGCCGACAGCATCGCCTTGAGCGAGGCCGTGACGATGTTGCCGTCGATGCCGACGCCCCAGACCGTGGTGCCGTCCACGTCGCACTCGACGTAGGCGGCGGCGCGGGCGTCGCCGCCGGCGCTGAGGGCGTGCTCGGTGTAGTCGAGCACCCGGACGCGGACGCCGACGGTCGCCAGCGCGGCCTCGAACGCCGACACCGGGCCGTTGCCGAC
The DNA here is from genome assembly GCF_000374305.1 of Actinomadura flavalba DSM 45200. GTDB lineage: Bacteria > Actinomycetota > Actinomycetes > Streptosporangiales > Streptosporangiaceae > Spirillospora > Spirillospora flavalba. Next base: position 218,528 of record NZ_KB894094.1, read on the forward strand.
GCCCTCGATCTCGCGGATCTCGCCGTCGACGCGGACGTCGCAGCTCAGCCGGTCCTTCTCGTCCACGCGGGACGCGGTGCGGTGCGCCAGCAGCCCGACGCGCGGGCCGCCGACGAGGAACTCGCGCTCGAAGATCTGCCACATCCGCTCGGGCGTGACCTCGCCGCCCTCGCCGTCGGTGTGCGCCTGCACGACCCGGGAGAACTCGATCTGGAGGCGGCGCGGCAGCTCCAGCGCGTGCTCGGTCTTCATGATGTAGGCGACGCCGCCCTTGCCGGACTGGCTGTTGACGCGGATGACCGCCTCGTAGCTGCGGCCGACGTCGTGCGGGTCGATCGGCAGGTACGGGACCTGCCAGGTGAACCGCTCCACCGGTACCCCGGCGGCCTCGGCGTCGCGGCGCAGGTGGTCGAAGCCCTTGTTGATGGCGTCCTGGTGGGAGCCGGAGAACGCGGTGTAGACCAGGTCGCCGCCATAGGGGTGGCGCTCGTGCACCGGGAGCTGGTTGCAGTACTCGACGGTGCGGCGGATCTCGTCGATGTCGGAGAAGTCGATCTGCGGGTCGACGCCCTGGGTGAACAGGTTCAGGCCGAGCGTGACCAGGCAGACGTTGCCGGTGCGCTCGCCGTTGCCGAACAGGCAGCCCTCGATGCGGTCGGCGCCCGCCATGTAGCCCAGCTCGGCGGCGGCGACGGCGGTGCCCCGGTCGTTGTGCGGGTGCAGCGACAGCACGACCGAGTCGCGGTAGGCCAGGTTGCGGTGCATCCACTCGATCTGGTCGGCGTAGACGTTGGGCGTCGCCATCTCGACCGTCGCGGGCAGGTTCACGATGACCTTGCGGTCGGGGGTGGGCTTCCACACGTCGTTGACGGCGTTGCAGACCTCGACGGCGTACTCCAGCTCGGTGCCGGTGAACGACTCGGGCGAGTACTGGAAGTAGATCCGCGTGTCGCCCATGTCCTCGGCGAGCTTGGCGCACAGCTTGGCGCCCTCGACGGCGATGGCGGTGATGCCGTCGCGGTCCTGCCCGAACACGACGCGGCGCTGGAGCGTGCTCGTGGAGTTGTACAGGTGGACGATGGCCTGCTTGGCGCCGCGCACCGACTCGAAGGTCCGCTCGATCAGCTCGGGCCGGGCCTGCGTCAGCACCTGGATGACGACGTCGCCGGGGATGCGGTCTTCCTCGATGATCTGCCGGACGAAGTCGAAGTCGGTCTGGCTGGCCGCCGGGAACCCGACCTCGATCTCCTTGTAGCCCATGCGGACCAGCAGCTCGAACATGCGCAGCTTGCGCTGCGGGTCCATCGGGTCGATCAGGGCCTGGTTGCCGTCGCGCAGGTCGACCGCGCACCAGCGCGGGGCCGCGTCGATGACCCGGCCGGGCCAGGTGCGGTCGGTGAGCGTGACGGGTGCGAACGGGCGGTAGCGCTCGACGGGCATACCGGAAGGCTGCTGCTCGGGAAACATGTGCGCCTCATCCTCTGTGGCTGGGATCTGATCCTGCGGCCGACGGCCACGTCACGTGGTTCGCCGTGCATGACGCTGTCCCGCAGCGAGGGAGCCGGCCTGAGTTATGGGCCCCCGCTGCGGCCGCTAAGGAGGAGCAGCTCGCGCGACACGTTCGCCAACGTAACAGATCGCATCCGCGCCTCGGTAACGGCGTCCCGCATGGTGAGACCACGGGCGCCTCCTCCCCTGGGCATAACGCCACAAAGGCCACGAAGGTATTCCCCGGCGCGGGTGTATCCGCGCGAACCGCCGGACGGATTCCGCGTCACGGGTCAGGATGAGGGGCATGACCTTCCCGTCCATGCCGGGATTCGACACGATCACCCTGACCCGCGACCTCGACCCCGTCATGGCCGCGCGCGACCAGGATCTCGGCGACCGCTTCCGGCAGTACCCGAAGCTGCTCCCGCTGGAGCCGGTCTTCTCCGTGGCCCGCCAGACCGGCCGCGAGTGGCGGATCCTCGACACCTGCCACGCGACCCCCGACGAGGCGCGCCGGTGCTTCGCGTACTGGCTGGACACCGAGATCGAGATCCGCCCGGACGACCACGCCTACGTCCGCGCCGCGTCCGCCGCCATGGCCAAGCTCAACCCCGAGGACGGCGACCCGATCCGCAAGGACGAGTGGGAGTTCTGCGGTGAGCGGTACCGGATCATCCGCATCCTGCGGTTCACCCTCATGGGCGACCGCATCCTGGAGCCGCCCCGGCCGAGCGACGTCGAGCCGCCGCGAGGCCCCGACCCGGTCTACGAGATGGTCCTCGACCCGATGCGGCCGTGCGGCGAGTACGAGATGCAGCTCCGTCTGAACATCTCGGCCTTCACCGCCAACGCCGACGCCAACTCCGCGCAGATCGTGGCCGAGGCGCGGCACGCGGCGCAGACGCACCCGGGCGTGCTGATCCTGCCGCCCGCCTTCGAGGTGACCGAGGTGCGCCCGCGCCGGGGCTGGCGGACCGTGATCGACGCGGAGGGGCCCGACTCGGCGTCGGTCCGGCTGTACGAGTTCCTGCGGTTCACCGCGCCCGCCCACCACAGGCACGAGCACGGCAGCCCGCCGACCGAGGACGAGCGGGCCGCCTACCACCGCGCGGCCGACGAGGTGCGCGGGCAGCCCGGCCCCGACTTCGCCGTCCTCGGCCGGACGTTCCGCACCCTGCGCATCACCCGCGCCCTGCGGCTCGGCCGCGAGGGGCCGGAGGGGCCGCGCCCGTCCGACGAGGACGACGCGGAGCCCGGCGCCGGGTCCTGAGCGGGGACGCGGCGCCGGGCGGGCGATCAGACGGCCAGCAGCCGCTTGACCTCCTCGTCGTGCAGGTCCTCGGCGGTGCCCGCGCGCTGGACGGCGCCGCCCTCGATGATGACGAAGCCGTCGGCCAGCCGCAGCGCCAGTTCCAGGTACTGCTCGACGAGCAGCACCGCCAGGCCGTTCTCCTTGTGCAGCCGCTCGATCGCGGCCTCGATCTCCTGCACGATCGACGGCTGGATGCCCTCGGTCGGCTCGTCCAGGATCAGCATCCGGGGCCGGGTGACGAGCGCGCGGGCGATCGCGAGCTGCTGCTGCTGGCCGCCGGACAGGAACCCGGCGCGGCGGCCGAGGAACTCCTTGAGCCGGGGGAAGATCTCCAGCGCCTCGTCGATCGCGCCCTTGTCGCGGTGCCGGGACGCCTCCAGCGTGACCTGGAGGTTCTCGGCGACGGTGAGCTGCGGGAACGTCTCGTGCCCCTGCGGCACGTAGCCCATGCCGCGCCGCACGCGCTCGTGCGTGGGGACGCCGGTGACGTCCTCGCCGTCGAAGACGACCGTGCCGCCGGTGGGCGGCAGCACCCCCATGACCGCGTTGAGCAGCGTGGTCTTGCCGACGCCGTTGCGGCCCATCACGCACAGCAGTTCGCCCGGCCCGACCGTCACGTCCACGCCGAAGAGCACGCGGGCCCGTCCGTAGGCGGCCTCCAGCCCCGTCACCCGGAGCAGCGGCTCGGTGCCGGTCACGCGGCCTCCTCCCGGGTGCGGCCCAGGTAGACCTCCTGGACGCGGGGGTCGGCCTGGACGGCGGCGACGTCGCCCTCGACCAGCACCTTCCCCTCGTGCAGCACCGTCACCTGGGAGGCGTAGCGGCGCAGGAACTCCATGTCGTGCTCGACGACGATGACCGTGTGGTCCTTCGCGATCGAGGTGAGCAGTTCGCCGGTGCGGTCGCGCTCGTCGCGGCTCATGCCGGCGACGGGCTCGTCCAGCAGGAGCAGCCGGGGCTGCTGCGCGATGAGCATGCCGATCTCCAGCCACTGCCGCTGCCCGTGCGACAGGACGCCCGCGGGCCGGTCGGCCAGGTGGCCGAGGCCGATGGTGTCCAGCGCCGTGGCGACGGTGTCGGACACGCCCCTGCGCTGCCGCAGCAGCGTCGGCAGCGGGCGCCGGAATCCGGCGGCCAGGTCGAGGTTCTCCACGACGGTCAGTTCCTCGAACACCACCGAGGTCTGGAACGTCCGCCCGATGCCCAGCCGGACGATCTTGTGCTCCTTCTGCCCGGACAGCTCGGTCCCCGCGAACCGGACGGTCCCCGACGCGGGCCGGGTCAGCCCGGTGATCACGTCGATGAGCGTGGTCTTGCCCGCGCCGTTGGGGCCGATGAGGAACCGCAGCTCCCCCGCCCCGACGGTCAGGTCCACTCCCCCGAGGGCCCGGAAGCCGTCGAACACGACCTCCAGCCCCCGGATCTCCAGCAACGCCTCACTCATGCCGGTACCTCCTTCGGGGTCTTGACCGCCGGAGCGGGCTCGGGCTCGGGCGGGGGCCGGTCGCCGCGGCGGCGGGCCAGGGCGTCGCGGGCCTGCTGGTAGACGCCGACCGCGCCCCTGGGGGCGAGTGTCATGACGAGGATGAACAGGGCGCCCTGGAGGTAGAGCCAGCCGCCCGCCCACTCCTCGCTGAACGCCGTCTTGGCGTAGTTCATCGCGACCGCGCCGAGGATCGCCCCGGCCAGGGCGTACCGGCCGCCGACCGCGACGGCCACGACCAGTTCCAGCGACGGCACCACGCCGAGCAGCGACGGCGAGATGATCCCGACGACCGGGACGAACAGCGCGCCCGCGATGCCCGCCATGCCCGCCGAGACCGCGAACGTGATCGTCTTGACCGTGGCGGGGTTGTATCCGAGGAACCGGACCCGGTCCTCGCCGTCGCGGACGGCGACGAGCAGCCGCCCGAACCGCGACTTCACGAGCTGCCGCGCGCCCAGGTACAGGACGCCGAGCACGATCGCGGTGACGAAGTACAGCCCGCGCTGCGTGCTCTCGGCCTCGGGGTCGCGGCCGAACACGTCGTAGAAGTTGGTCAGCCCGTTCGTCCCGCCGGTCAGGCCCTGCTGGCCGACGAGCAGGATGACGAACGCCGCCGCGAGCGCCTGCGTCAGGATCGCGAAGTACGCGCCGCGCACCCGCTGCCGGAACACCAGGACGCCGAGGAGCGTCGCGATGGCGACCGGCACGACGATCACCGCGCCGATCGCCACGACCGGGTTGCCGAACGGTCCCCACAGCGCGGGCAGCTTCTCCACGCCGCTCCACACCATGAAGTCGGGCAGGTCGCCGCCCGCGTCGTGCAGCTTCAGGTACATCCCCATGGCGTAGCCGCCGAGGCCGAAGAACACGCCCTGGCCGAGCGTGAGCATGCCGCCCTGGCCCCAGGCCAGGCCGATGCCGAGCGCGGCGATGGCGAAGCAGAGGTACTTGGCCAGCTCGTCGAGCCGGAACGCGGGCAGGGCCAGCGGCGCGACGACGAGGATGAGCAGGGAGATCGAGGCGAAGAGCGTGTAGCCACGCAGCCGGTCGCTCATGTCAGGGCCCGGGAACGCAGGACGAACATGCCCTGGGGACGGAACTGGAGGAAGGCGATGATCGCCGCGAACACGATGACCTTGGCCAGGCTGGCGTCGGTCCAGAACTCGGTGAACGAGTTCAGCATGCCGAGGGCCAGCGCCGCGATCACCGCGCCCTTGAGCTGCCCGAGGCCGCCCGCGACGACGACGAGGAACGCGTCCACGATGTAGTAGGTGCCGAGCGACGGGCCGACCGGCCCGATCAGCGTCAGCGCCACCCCGGCGACACCGGCCAGGCCGGAGCCGAGGAAGAACGTGAACTGGTCGACGCGGCCGGTGGCGACGCCGCTGACCGCCGCCAGCTCGCGGTTCTGCATCACCGCGCGCATCCGGCGGCCCTGCCGGGACCGGTTCATGTAGACCGAGATCCCGACGACGCACGCGATGGCGAGGCCGAGGATGAACAGCCGCGAGTACGGCAGGTTCGCGCCCGCGACCTCGATCCGTCCGGTGAGCCAGGACGGGGCGTCGACCTGGACGTTGGGGGCGCCGAACAGGTCGCGCGCCGCCTGCTGGAGCACCAGGCTGACGCCCCAGGTGAGCAGCAGCGTGTCCAGCGGCCGGCCGTAGAAGTGCCGGATCGCCGTCCGCTCCAGGATCCAGCCGAGCGCCCCCGCGATGAGGAACGCGACGGGCAGGGCGACCAGGACGGCCTGGCCGCCCGCCCATCCCTGGAGCATGTAGGCCGTGTAGGCACCGGCCATGATGAACTCTCCGTGCGCCATGTTGATGACGCCCATCTGGCCGAACGTGAACGTCAGGCCGAGCGCGATGAGCAGCAGCACCGCGCCGATGCTGAGCCCGATCGGCACCTGGTTGAGCAGTGATTCCATGGGCTTTGAGCCGCCTCCTCTAATGCGTTCCGGGGAGGAAGCGGCGCGCCCGCCGTTGCGCGCGCCGCGGAACGTTCCCTCGTCAGGACAGGCCGGAGGCCCAGGGGTAGGACTTCAGGTACGGGTCGGGCTTGATCGGCTCCTTGGACGACCAGACCTCCTTGATGAGGCCGTCCTTGCCGATGACGCCGATCCGGGCCGTCTTGTAGACGTGCTGGGTGGGTCCGTCGATGGTGACCTTGCCCTCGGGCAGGTCGAGCGAGATCCCGGCGGCGGCCTTCTTCACGGCCTCCACCTCGACGCTGCCGGCCTTCTCGGCGGCGGCGGCCCACAGGTGGACGGCGTTGTACCCGGCCTCCATCGGGTCGGAGGTCACCGCGCCCTTGTGCTTGGCCTGGAACGCCTTGACGAACGCGTCGTTCGTCGCGCCGGAGGTCGTCTGGTAGTAGTTCCAGGCGACGAGCTGGCCCTCGATGTTCGGGACGCCGATGCCCTTCACCTCTTCCTCGGCGATGCTCACCGACATCACCGGCAGCTTGGCGGCGTCGAATCCGGCGCTCTTGAGCTGCTTGAAAAAGGCCACATTGCTGTCGCCATTGAGCGTGTTGAACACCGCGTCCGGCTTGGCGTCACTGATCTTGTTGACCAGCGTGCTGTATTCGGTGTGCCCGAGCGGAGTGTACTCCTCGCCCAGGATCTGCATTCCGTTCGCCTTCGCGTACGCCTTGATGATTTTGTTGGCGGTGCGCGGGAAGACGTAGTCGCTGCCGACCAGGTAGATCTTCTTCTTGCCCTTTTCCTTGAGGTAGTCGAGGCCGGGCACGATCTGCTGGTTGGTGGTGGCGCCGGTGTAGAAGATGTACGGGGAGCTCTCCAGCCCCTCGTACTGGACCGGGTACCACAGCAGCGCCTTGTTGCGCTCGAAGACCGGCAGCATCGCCTTGCGGCTGGCGGACGTCCAGCCGCCGAACACCGTCGCGACCTTGTCCTTCTTGATGAGCTTCTGGGCCTTCTGGGCGAAGGTCGGCCAGTCCGAGGCGCCGTCCTCGACGACGGGCTCCAGCTTCTTGCCGAGCACCCCGCCCTTGGCGTTGATCTCTTCGATCGCCAGCAGCTCGGAATTCTTGACCGTCACCTCGCTGATGGACATCGTGCCGCTCAGCGAGTGCAGGACACCGACCTTGATGGTGTTTCCGGCGGCCCCCGCTTCGGCGGTGTCACCCGATTCACCGCCACAGGCGGTGAGCAATGCGGCCGGCAGGACGAGCGCCGCCGCCAACGGCCTGAAGAACTTTTTCCGCAACTATCGACTCCTCACAGAACGGACCCCGTCGGTTCGTTTACTGTGCCAAGTCTCCGGAAACAGATTTCCGGGCAACGACCGTCGTGTTACATGAGGATGACGAACTTCTCACCGCGACCGTCGGTCAGGGAATGAGCACGGAAAGGCAGGTCACGCTGCCTCCGAGCTTCTGGAACTCCCCGATCTCGACCGTCGTGACGTCCAGTCCCTCGGCGGCGAGCAGCGCGGCGGTGCGCGGTGCCGAGGCCGCCAGCAGGACGTGCCGGGGCCCGGTGACGAGCACGTGCGCGCCGGTCGGCTCGGGCGCCACCCGCACCCCCGGCAGCCCGGCGGTGGCGACGTGCTCGGGGCGGCCGAACAGCGTGCCGTCCGGCAGCGCGGTCATGGCCGACTTCAGGTGCAGGACGTCCGGCGCGGCCACCGGAACGACGGGGCCGTCGCCGAGCAGGTGCGCGAGCGCGCAGGTGCCGTCCTCGTTCGTCCGCGCGGTGCGGCCCACGTAGACGACGCCGCCCGCCTGGAGCACGTCGCCGCCGTCCAGCGTCGCGGGCGCGGTGACCCGCTCGACGCGCAGCCCGAGGTCGCGGGCGGCCTTCTCCGCGCCCGCCGTCTCGCCGCGCCGCGCGGGCGCGCCGGGCCGGGTCACGACGGCGACGTCGCCGCGCACGACGAGCGCGTCCTGCACGAACACCGCGTCGGGGTGGTCGTCGGCGGGTTCGACCTCGTGGACCGTCCACCCGGCGGCGCGCAGCGCGGCCACGTAGGCGTCGTGCTGGCGGCGCGCGAGGTCCGTGTCGACGGGCGCGGCGGCGCCCGGGGCGATGCCCTCGGCGAGGCGGGGGCCGGGGCGGCGGACGAGGGCCGTGCGGCGGGCGGGCGTGCGCTCTGGTGCGTACATGGGGGACGTCCGTAAATGGGGGGTGGGGTCAGTGCGCGGCACCCTCGGTGGTGAGGATGACGCCGAGGGCGTGCGCGCGGGACATGCCGAGCCACTGCGCCACGCGGTGCACGGCGCGGCGGCGCGCCTCGTCCAGCGGGCCGGACGCCAGCGCGATGCGGACGGTCTGGGCGAGGAACCACTCGCGGGCCTCGACGGTCAGCGCGTCACCGGCGCGGGTGACCTCCTCGGCGAGGAAGCCCGCGCGCAGCACCAGGTCGCCGTCGAGGGCGGCGCCGTCGTAGGCGGTGTCGCCGTAGCCGCGGACGACCTGGATCGCGCGCTCGCGGGCGGCGGGGTCGCCCGGGTCGCCGGCGGCGAGCACGAGCGCTGCGGCGGCCCGCATCCCGGCGGGCAGCGCCGCGGCCATCAGCCGCGCGGTCGGCGTCCGCAGCGCCGACGTCGCGAACCGTCCCTTGCAGGTGCGGCACTCGGCGCACTCGCCGATGGCCCGCAGCGGGACGACGGGCACGAAGAACGCGGTGACCCAGCGGCGCGCGGCGCGCCGCCGATACGTCCGGTCTCCCCCACAGCGGGGACAGTGGAACGTTCCCTCCCCGACCGTCCGATAGGTGACCGAGAACCCGAAGACGAGCAGCACCGACGCCCTCCCTTCTGCGCGACCTCGCCCAAACTACCCACCCCGCGCCCGCACCGGAACCGGCTCGACACCTCTGGGTGCGGCGTCACGCGATCCGGTCGGCGGGCGGGCCCGAGGTCTACGCTGTGCTCATGAGCGGTGACGTGGATTCCGGCGGGCGGCCGAGGCCGGAGTTCCTGCCGCCTCTGCACACGGGTCACCGGGCGGCGCACGGCGCGTCTCCGGCCGAGCAGCCGGAACCGCCCGCCGCCCCGCGTCCGCCCGGCTCGCGGGCGAGGACGGTCTGGTCGGTGCTCACCATGCTGGCGGCGGGCACGCTGCTGGTCTCGGCGTTCCTGCCGTGGGCCGAGATGCGGTACGTGCTCAGCCTGTTCGGCAGCGAGCTCCGCCAGGAGGGCGGCGACGTGGCGGGCATCGAGGCCGACGGCGCCGTGGTCGTCGTGCCGGTGCTGGCGCTGTGCGCGCTGCTGCTGACGGCGTGGGGCCTGGTCGCGCGCGACCCGCGCATCGCCCTGCTCAGCGCGGTGCCCGGCGCGCTGGCCGCGCTCGGCTGCGGGCTGTTCGTGCTGCGGCTCGGCCACGCGCGCGAGCAGATCATGCGGGAGAACGAGCTGTTCGGCCGGTTCGACCTGACGCTCACCTACGGCTGGTACCTGGCGCTGGCGTCCGCGCTGCTGGTCACCGGGCTGGCGCTGCTCCAGCCGCTGACCGCGCGGCTCAATCGTCGAAGCCGAGCCGGCGCAGATGCTTCGGATCGCGCTGCCAGTCCTTCAGGACCTTGATCCGCAGGTCGAGGAAGACGCGGGTGCCCAGCAGCGCCTCGATCTGCCGCCGGGCGGTGGCGCCGACGTCGCGGAGCCGCGCGCCCTTGTGGCCGATGATGATGCCCTTCTGGCTGGACCGCTCGACGTACAGGTGGGCGTAGACGTCGACGAGGTCGTCGCGGCCCTCGCGCGGCGCCATCTCGTCCACCAGGACGGCGATCGAGTGCGGCAGCTCGTCGCGGACGCCCTCCAGCGCCGCCTCGCGGATCAGCTCGGCGATGAGCACCTGCTCGGGCTCGTCGGTGAGGTCGCCCTCGGGGTAGAGCGGCATGCCCTCGGGCAGGTGCCCGATGAGCAGGTCGCCCACGAGCCCCACCTGGAAGCCGTCCTGCGCGGAGCAGGGCACGATGTCGGCGAAGGCGCCGAGTTCGCCCACGGCCATGAGCTGTTCGGCGACCTTCTCGCGCGGCACCAGGTCGGTCTTGGTGACGATCGCGACGATCGGCGTCGACTTGACGTTCGCCAGCTCGCGGGCGATGAACTTGTCGCCGGGGCCGACGGGCTGGTCGGCCGGGACGCAGAACCCGATCACGTCCACCTCGGTGAGCGTGGACCGCACCAGGCTGTCCAGCCGCTCCCCCAGCAGCGTGCGCGGCTTGTGCAGGCCGGGGGTGTCGACGACGACGAGCTGCGCGTCGGGCCGGTGCACGATGCCGCGGATCGCCCGCCGGGTGGTCTGCGGGCGGCTGCTGGTGATCGCCACCTTCGTCCCGACCAGGGCGTTCATCAGCGTGGACTTGCCGACGTTGGGCCGTCCCACGAAGCAGGCGAAGCCGGACCGGAACCCCTGGGGGACATCGGCGGCGTTGAGGTCTCCCAGCGCTGTCACCTGTCAATTGTCGCGCATGGGACGACCTTGTCACGCCGCGGGCGTGCCCAGGTCGCGCAGCGCGGCCCGGGCCTCGCGCTCGAAGCGGGCGGCGCCGACGCGCGCCGACAGCTCGGCGGCGTGCCGGTAGTGCGCGGCGGCGTCGGCGGGGCGGTCGAGCAGGACGGCCAGGTCACCGAGGACCTGCGCGACCGGGCCGAGCGTGACGACGCCGCAGCCGCCGCCGCTGAGGTGGTCGGCCCAGGGCAGCAGGGCCGCGTACGTCTCGGCGCCGAGCGCGCGGTCACCGAGCAGGACGGCGCGTTTCCCGCGCACCGACATCGCCAGGTCGAAGAAGAAGTCGGGCCGGACCGTGCCGGGCGGCGCCCGGTGGGCGGCCTCCGCGCCGCGCCCGGCGGCGGCGAGCACGACGGCGTGCAGGTCGGCGGCGAAGTCGACGTGCCCCCAGTCCGCGACGATCTCCTCGGTCTCCTCCAGCAGGCCGGCCAGGGTGCCGCGCGCCAGGTGCGTGCAGAAGTCGGTGATGAACAGCATCCCGCGCTCGGTGCCCCAGATGCCGCCGGTCGCGTGCCAGGCGCGGCGATAGGCGTGCCCGGCGGCGTCCCAGCGTCCGGCGATGACGTGGTCGAGCCCGCCGTGCCAGTGGCCGATGGCCTCCAGCAGCGCCAGCCCCTGGTCGCGGACGTGCCGCAGCCCCGCGCGGGAGTGCTCGCCGGCGGCGGCGAAGTCCAGCCGGGCCGCCGCCGCCTGGCGGAGCTGGAGGTGCGCCAGGCCCCGGTAGACGGCCAGGTCGTGCGCGCGGGACAGGTCGAGCAGCTCGTTCGCCAGCGCCCAGCGCTCGTCGCGGTGGCCCGGTTCGCGGTACAGGTTGAGGTAGAGGCCGTTGAACGCGACGGCCAGCAGCGCCGGGTCGCCGTGCTCGCGGGCCAGCGCGACGGCCTCGCGGCCCGCCCGCAGGCCGCGGTCGGCGGCCTCGCCCTCCCGCTCGATCGCGATCGTCGTCAGCAGCCGCACCCGCAGCTCGGCCGCGTCGGCGGGCAGCGCCGCGAGCGCGCTCTCGGCGGCGGTGACGATCGCGTCGTCCGACGACCCGTAGGCGCGGCTCGACCACAGCGTCGGGACGTCGAACGCGACGATGACGCGGGCGAGCAGGCACGTGTCGCCGACGTCGCGGGCGAGCGCCACCGCCGCCTGCCGCCGGACGCGCGCGCCCATCAGGTCCCCGGCCAGCGCGGCGGCGCGGATCGCGGCGATCTCGGTCTCCAGCCGCTCGCGGATCTTCCCCGCCGCGCCGAGCAGGTCGGCCGCGCGGCTCCACAGCTCGGCGGCGGCGCGGTAGGCGAAGCGCGTCTCGGCGGCCTCGGCGGCGAGCCGCGCGTACCGGACGGCGCGTTCGGGGTCGCCGCCGGACGCCAGGTGGTGGTGGGCGATGGCGGCGGTCTCGTGCGGGCGGTGCCGTTCCAGCGCCGCCGCGAACGCGCCGTGCAGCCGGGTCCGGCGGGCCCGCGACAGGTCCGAGTAGAGGGCGTCGCGGACGAGCGCGTGCGCGAACCGGACGCGGCCGGGCGCGGGCTCGTCCACCAGCCCGGCGGCCAGGCCCGCCTCGACGGCGTCGATGACGGCGTCCTCGTCGCCGCCCGCCACGTCGGTGAGGACGGCCAGGTCGGCCTCACGGCCGAGGACGGCCGCGACGCGCAGCACGGCGTGGGCTCCGGCGGGGAGCCGGGCGAAGCGGCGGCGCAGCACGTCACCGACCCCGGCGGGGACGGCGCGGCGGGCGGCGGGCAGCCCCTCGGCGTCGACCAGGCGGGCGGACTCGCGGGTGAAGAACGGGTTCCCGCCGGTGCGCTCGGCGATGGCGGCGACGTCGCCGTCGCTCAGCGGGGTGGCGCAGGCGGCGCGGACCAGCGCGGCGGTCTCGGCGGCGGGCAGCCCGGCCAGCTCCAGCCGCTCGGGCTCGTGCCGGGCCAGCAGCGCGAGCGCGCCGCCGAGCGCGGCGGGAGTCTCGGTGGGACGGTACGTCGCAACGATGAGCACGGGCCGGTCGCGGAGCCGTCCGGCGAGCTGGACGAGCAGCGCCAGCGTCTCCTCGTCGGCCCAATGCAGGTCGTCCAGGGCCAGCAGCAGCGGCGCCCGCCCGGCGAGCCCGCCCAGGTACTCCCCGACGGCCAGGTGCAGGCGGAACCGGCGGGCCTGGACGTCGCCGCCCTCGGGGGTGGCGGCGTCGTCGAGCAGCGGGGCGAGCCGGGCGGCCAGGTCGCCGCCGGGCGGGTCGGCGGCGGCGAGGGCCCGCAGCAGTTCGGCCCACGGCCAGGCGGCGGGGGCGCCGCCGGTCTCGGGGGCGCGGCCCCACGCGGTGCGCCAGCCGTGCGCGGCGCGGTCGGCGGCGAACCGTTCCACGAGCGCGGTCTTGCCCATCCCGGCGTCGCCGCTGAGCAGCAGCAGGCGGCCCTCCCCGGCGGCGCAGTCGCGGGCGGCGGCGTCCATCCGGCGCAGTTCGGCGGCGCGGCCGACGAACGCGTGCGCGGGCGCGGCGTCCGGGACGACGGTCAGGACCGGCGCGGCGGCGCGCTCGTTCGCGGGCTCGGCCAGCAGCGCCGGGGACTGGGCGAGGATGTCGCGTTCGAGATCGCGCAGCGCCGGGCCGGGGTCGACGCCGAGTTCCTCGGTGAGCCGGGCGCGGGCCCGGCGCAGCGCCGCGAGCGCGTCGCCCTGGCGGCCCGCCCGGTACAGGGCGAGGGCCAGCAGCCGCCACGCCTCCTCGCGGAACGGGTGCGCGGCGGTGTGCGCCTCCAGGTCGGGGACGGCTCCGGGGGCGCCGCCGGTCGCGAGCAGCGCGGCGGCGCGGTGCTCGACGGCCAGCCGGTGCAGTTCGGCGAGGCGGTCGGCCTCGCGCGCCGCCCACGGCAGGTCGGCGAACTCGGCGTAGGCGGGGCCGCGCCAGCGGGTCAGGGCCTCGCCCGCCGCGCGTGCGGCGGCGGCCGGGTCTCCGGCGGCCAGCCGTTCGGCGGCGCGGGCCGTCAGCGCCTCGAACGCCCAGGCGTCGACCCGGTCGTCCGGGAGCCGCAGCGCGTATCCGGGCGGCGCGGTGACCAGGACGCCGGCGGGCGTGCGCGGCGGCCGGGACGGCTCCAGCGCGCGCCGCAGGTGCGAGACGAACGACTGGAGTCCTCCGGCGGCCCGGGGCGGCGCCCCCTCCGGCCACAGGTCGGCGACGATCCGGTCGGCGGGCACCATGCGTCCGCCCGCCGCCACGAGCCGCGCCAGCACGGAACGCTGGCGGGGCCCGCCGAGGTCGGCCGGGGCACCCGCCACATGCGCCTCGAACGCGCCCAGAACCCGCACGTCCGTCATGTCGCCCGCCATTTGGACGCCAGCCTAGACCGGCCGGGCCCCACGGGCCGTCGGGCCCCCGCGCGTTGTTCGTCACGCCCGCCGCCCGGACGGCGGGCGGCGGGCGGTGCGAGGTCAGGCCGGGGCGGGTTCGCGCTCCTTCTCCCCGGCGGGCGAGTCCTCGGCGGGGCCGTGGACGTCCACCTTCGGCAGGATGCGGTCCAGCGGGCCGGGAAGCCACCAGTTCGCACCGCCCAGCAGGGCCATGACCGCCGGGACCAGGACGAGCCGGACGACCGTCGCGTCCACGGCGACCGCGACCGCCAGCCCGACGCCCATCTGCTTGATCACCAGGCCGGGGTCCAGGGCGAAGCCGAGGAACACCGCCACCATGATCAGCGCCGCGCTGGTGATGACGCGGCCGGTAGCGGCCAGCCCCGTCGTGACCGAGCCGCGCGCGTCCCCGGTGCGCAGCCACTCCTCCCGGACCCGCGAGAGCAGGAACACCTCGTAGTCCATCGAGACGCCGAACAGCACCGCGAACAGCAGCAGGACGATGAAGCTCGACACCGGGACCGCGTGCGGCAGCCCCAGCAGCCCCGCGCCCCACCCCCACTGGAACACCGCGACCAGCACCCCGTAGGCGGCGGCGATCGACAGCAGGTTCATCGCCGCCGCCTTGATCGGCGCGATCACCGACCGGAAGACCACCAGCAGCATCAGGAACGACGTCGCGACCACGACCCCGATCACCGGCCACAGCCGATCCTCCAGGACCCGGCTGAGATCGACGTAGACGGCGGTCAGCCCGGTGATCTCACTGCCCGGCGGCAGGACGTCGGCGCGCAGCCGGTCGACCATCGGGCGGACGCCCTCGTCCTGCGGCCCGAACTCCGGCGTCGCGACGATCACGGCGGCGGTGCGGTCCGGGGAGGTCAGCGGCGGCGCGACCGCCGCGATGTCGCGGTCGGCGGCGAGCCGCCGGGTGAGGCCGGGCAGCTCGGACGCGGGCGTCCGCTCCAGGTCGACGGTGACGAGCAGCGGGCCGTTGGCGCCCGGCCCGTAGCCGGTGGCGATGAGGTCGTAGGCGCGGCGGACCGTGTTGGAGTCGGGCTCGCTGCTGGCGTCGCTCGGCCACGTCCGCATCCCCAGCGCGGGCGCGGCGAGCGTCAGCAGCAGCACCAGCCCGGCCAGCGCCCAGGCCAGCGGCCGGCGCGCGACGCGGTCGGCCCAGCGGCGCACGACCGGCGCGTCCGTGCTGATCACCGCGCCCTCCACGCGGTCGCGGCGGCGCAGCACGCGGGTGCCCGCCAGCCCCAGTACGGCGGGCAAGAGCGTGAGGGCGCCCGCGACCGTGGCGAGGACGACGATGCCCGTCGCGAAGCCCATCGTCATGAACACGGGCACCCGCGACAGCACCAGCCCGCACAGGGCGAGCAGCACGGTGAACCCCGCGAACAGCACCGACAGGCCCGCCGAGCCCATCGCGCGGCCGACCGACTCGGGCACGGACAGGCCCTTGGCCAGTCCCTCGCGGTGCCGGGTCAGGATGAACAGCGCGTAGTCGATGCCGACGCCGAGCCCCACCATGATCGCCAGCGTGGGCGCGGTGGTCGCGACGTCGGTGACGGCGGCCAGCAGCAGCACGCCGCTGACGCCCGCGCCGAGCCCCGCCAGCGCGACGATCAGCGGCAGCCCCGCCGCCACGACCGACCCGAACGCCAGCAGCAGGATGACCAGCGCCGCGACGATGCCGACGGCCTCGGCCGCCCCGCCCGGCGCGGTGACGTTCTCGGGGACCTGGCCGCCGAACTCGACCTGGTGGCCGCTCGCGCGCAGCGGCGCCGTCGCGGTCTCCAGCCGGTCGAGGGTCTCGGCGGGCTTCAGGTCGGTGACGGGCACGTCGTAGCGGACGGTCAGCAGCCCGATCGCGGGCGTCCGGCCCGGCGGCGCGGGCTCCACGCCGGAGACGTGCGGCAGCGCGGCCAGCGCGGTGCGCGCCTGCGCCAGCGCCGCCGGGTCCACGGACCCGTCCTTCGCGCGGACGACGACGCGGGCGTCGGCCCCGGCCAGGTCCGGGAACCGCTCGGTGAGCAGGTCGGTCGCCTCCTGCGACCCGGAGCCGTCCAGCGTGTAGTTGTCGTGCAGGGCGCCGCCGGTCACGGCGACGGCGCCGCCCAGCGCCCCCACCAGCAGCAGCCAGGCGACGACGAACCGCCAGGGCCGCAGCGCGGCGGCCCTCCCCAGGCGGTAGAGCAGACGCGACATCGGGGTTCTCTCCTCGGACGTGAAGCTCGGCAGGTTGACGTGACCGAGCCTCGCGCGCGCCCCTTGCCGCCCACTTGGCGGCGACTTGCGGCGCCGCTCACGGCGGCGTCTAAGCTGGCCGGGTGAGCGAACCCACCGCCGAGGACACCAAGATCATCACGCTGGCCCGCTCGACGCGCGCCCGCACCGGCGCCGCCGAGGGCGCCGCCGTCCGCGACGAGACGGGCCGCACGTACGCCGCCGCGACGGTCGCGCTCCCCTCGCTGGCGCTCACCGCCCTCCAGGTCGCGGTCGCCATGGCCGTCTCCTCCGGCGCCGAGAGCCTGGAGGCCGCCGCCGTGGTCACCGCGTCCGGCACCGCGCGGCCCGGCGACCTCGCCGCCGTCCGCGACCTCGGCGCGAAGGCCCCGGTGTTCGTCGCCGACCTCAAGGGCGACCTCGCCGCCACCCTCTGACGTCTGCCGTTCAGGGGCTCGTGGACGGCGACGGACGGGCGTCGGTCGCGCGGGACGTCGGCGAGGCGGTCGCCGCCGCCTTCACGGCCGCCGCGTGCTCGCGCGCGGCCGGACGCGCCTTGCGGACGGCCTGGGCGACGGCGCGCTGGAGCTTGCGGTGCCCGCCCCACGAGAACTCGCCGGGCGCCGTGATCACGAGCAGGTCGTGGTCGAGGCGGGCCAGGACGATGTCGACGCCGCTGTACCCCTTGCGGGCGTCGCCGCGCTGGTAGCGGACGGCGACGGCGTCCCGGGCGCCCTTCGGGTGCGGCAGCCGGTAGCGGTTCAGCGCGACCTTCTTGCGGCCCGCGTCCATCGCGATGCTCGGGCATCGGGCCAGCGCCGCGCGGGACTCGGTCAGCCGCTGCCGCGCCTCGCCCGGCGGCAGCCGGAAGATGTGCTCGTGCAGGCTCAGCACCGGCGACTCGGAGTAGAACGACGCCGCCGCGACCGCGCCCGAGCCCGCGCCGCGCAGCTCGTCCGGCCGGGTGGCGTTCGCGACGCGCAGCAGCGCCGCGCAGTCGGGGTCGGGCGGGCGCAGGGCCGTCACCGCGCGGCCCACCTCGGCGGGCCAGAACCCCTCCGGGACGTCGCGCTCGGTGAGCACCGACGCCGCCAGCACCTGTTCCGGCCGGGGAACCGCCACGCGGGTCGCCACCCGCTCCTGGCCGCATCCCGCCGTCAGCCCCGTCAATCCCGCCAAACCGGCCAGCACGGACATGATCGCGCCCCACCGCAAGCCCGTACTCGTCCCGCGCGCCATGGAATCCCCCCGAATCCCTCGCCGCGCGTGATCTTTCCCTGCGTGTCGGCTTGCTAACCCCGGGTGACGTCCACTACGGGCACCGGGCGGCCGGTCAGGCCGGGGACCGCCGGTCGCGCCAGGCGGTCAGCAGCTCGGCCTGGAGCCCGAACATCTCCTTGTGCTCCTCGGGCTCGGCGTGGTCGTAGCCGAGCAGGTGCAGCACCCCGTGCACCGTCAGCAGCTCCAGCTCGGCCTCGGTGGAGTGCCGCGCCTCGGCCGCCTGCCGGCCGGCGACCGCCGGGCACAGCACGATGTCGCCCAGCAGCGCCGGATCGGCGTCGTCGTCATCGCCGGGCATGTGGCCGGGGCGCAGCTCGTCCATCGGGAACGACAGCACGTCGGTCGGGCCGGGCTCGTCCATCCACTTGACGTGCAGGTCGGTCATGACCTCCTCGTCCACCAGCATGATCGACAGTTCGGCCAGCGGGTGGACGCGCAGCTCGTCCAGCGCGAACCGGGCCAGGTCACCGATGGCCTTCTCGTCGGCGGGCAGGCCGGACTCGTTCAGCACCTCGATCGACATCAGCGTCCGCCCCGCTTGCGGGCCGGACGGGGCGGCGGGTCCGCGACGACCTTCGCCTCGTCGAAGCGGTTGTAGGCGTCCACGATGTCGGTGACGAGCTTGTGCCGCACCACGTCGTGGCTGGTGAGACGGCAGAAGTCGATGTCACCGACGCCCGCCAGGATGTCCTGCACGACGCTCAGCCCGCTCTGCTGCCCGGACGGCAGGTCGACCTGGGTGACGTCGCCGGTGACGACGACCTTGGAGCCGAACCCGAGCCGGGTGAGGAACATCTTCATCTGCTCGGGCGAGGTGTTCTGCGCCTCGTCCAGGATGATGAACGAGTCGTTCAGCGTGCGGCCGCGCATGTACGCCAGCGGCGCCACCTCGATCGTGCCCGCCGACATCAGCCGCGGGATCGAGTCGGGGTCGACCATGTCGTGCAGCGCGTCGTACAGCGGGCGCAGGTACGGGTCGATCTTCTCGTAGAGCGTTCCGGGCAGGAAGCCCAGCCGCTCGCCCGCCTCCACCGCCGGACGCGTCAGAATGATCCGGTTGACCTTCTTGTCGGTCAGCGCCCGGACGGCCTTGGCCATCGCCAGGTACGTCTTGCCGGTGCCCGCCGGGCCGATGCCGAACACGATCGTGTGCTCGTCGATCGCGTCGACGTAGCGCTTCTGGTTCAGCGTCTTCGGCCGGATCGTGCGGCCCCGGCTGGACAGGATGTCGTGCGTGAGCACCTCGGCCGGGCGGGGCCCGGCGTCGCGCAGCATGCCGAGGCTGCGTTCGACGGCGTCGGGCGTCAGTTCGGTGCCGCTGCCGAGCAGCTCGATGAGTTCGGCGAACAGCTTCTGCGCCAGCTCCGCCTCCTCGGGCGGGCCGGTCACGGTGATCTCGTTGCCGCGTACGTGGATGTCGCTGCGGAACGCCTTCTCGATCACGTGCAGCAGCTCGTCGCGCGAGCCGAGCAGGCTCACCATCGAGTGGTCGTCCGGCACCACGATCTTGAGCGGGGTGCGCTCCCCGGCGCGCCGGGCGCGCCCCTGAGTTGAGTTGACCATCAGCCGGGCCTCGCGGCCTCTCCGACCTGCTTTCTGTGCTGGTGTTACCGCGTCGAACACCTCCATGGTACTGCGCGGTGTCCGGGACGCGCCGCCCGTTTTCCCCGGGCGGACGGCCGTCCGCCCGTCAGCCGGGAGGCCAGTTCAGCCCGCGCCCGCCGAGCAGGTGGGCGTGCACGTGGAACACCGTCTGACCGGCGCCCGCGCCGGTGTTGAAGACGAGGCGGTAACCGGAGTCGGCGATGCCCTCGTCGGCGGCGACCCGGGCGGCCAGCCCGACGACCTCCGCCAGCGCCTCCGGCGACGACGCCGCCAGCGCGGCCGCGTCCGGCCGGTGCTCGCGCGGGATCACCAGCACGTGCGTGGGCGCCTGCGGGTTGATGTCGCGGAAGGCCAGCGCGCGCTCGGACTCGCGCACGATCTTCGCGGGCACCTCGCCCTCGACGATCTTGCAGAACAGGCAGTCGGTCATGCGCTCGTCTCCCTCGACGGACCTGCGGGTGGACCTGCCCGGATCCTAGTGGCGGCGCGGGCGGCTCCGGCGAGGGGCGGCGAATCGGCGCGGCAACCTCTAAGGTTGGCGGATCAGGCGTTCCCCCACGGCCCCACGCCTCCCCCGCGGGCCGGCCGGGATCGCCTCACCCATGACCGAGCCGGGCGCCCCTCCGCGCGGACGGCGGGGGACGGTGGCGAAGGCGGCGGAACGAGTGACCGAGGCACGACAGAGAATGCCCTTCCGTAAACCGGACGACGAGGGCGCGCGTCCCACAGACGTGACCGAGACCCTCGTGGCCAGGGGTACGGCGGGCGCGGTCGCCGTCGCCTGGGACGCCGACCAAGCGGTGACGGCGCTGTACAGCGCCAACTACCGCTCCCTCGTACGCCTCGCCGCCATGCTGGTGCGCGACTCCGGCACGGCCGAAGAGGTCGTGCAGGACGCGTTCGTCGCCATGCACGGCGGCTGGCGGCGCCTGCGCGACCCCGACAAGGCCCTGTCCTACCTGCGTCAGTCCGTGGTGAACCGGTCGCGCTCGGTGCTGCGACACCGGGCGGTGGTCGAGAAGTACGCCCCCAAGGGCCTGCCCGACGCGCCCAGCGCCGAGGTGGGCGCCATCGGCGAACTGGAGCGCTCGGCGGTCGTCGAGGCGCTCCACCGGCTGCCGAACCGGCAGCGCGAGGCCCTCGCGCTGCGGTACTACGGTGATCTCTCCGAGGCGGAGATCGCCGCCTCCATGGGCATCTCCCGGGGTGCGGTCAAGAGCCACACCGCCCGGGGGATGGCCGCGATGCGCAACATTCTGGAGCAATTCTCATGACCACCGGTCCCAGCGACGAGCAGCTCGGCGAGGTGCTCCGCCGCGCTCTGCACGCGGAGGCGGACACGGTCATCCCGGCCGACGACGGCCTGGAGCGCATCCGCACCCGCATCGCCGCCCGCCCCGCGCGGCGTTTCGGGGTGGAATGGTTCACCGCCGGCTGGGCGCGGCCCGCGCTCGCGGTCGCCGCGGCCGTGGCGATCGCCGGGTTCGGCGTCTCCGCGCCGGAGACGCTCCGGTTCATCCAGGCGGGCGGCAGCGGCGCCCCCGCGCAGTCCCCCGACGCCAGGGGCGGCGACCACACCGGCGGCGCCCCGGGCGGTGGAGCCGCCGAACCGGCGCCCGCGCCGTCCGGCAGCGGTGACGGCGATCCGCGCGATCCCTCCGAGCCGCCGCCCACGACGTCGTCCACCGGCGCCCCGGCGTGCGGTCCGGCGGGGGCTTCGGCACCCGCGACGCCGCCTGCGGCGAGTCCGTCCGCGACCGGGCCGGACACGCCGGTCTCGGTCACGCGGTGCCCGTCGCCGTCGTCCCCGCCCACCAAGCCGACCCCGTCGCCGGGGCCGTCCACTCCGGCGCCGCAGCCGACCGAGCCCACCACCCCCACCGACCAGCCGACGCCTCCGGCCGAGCAGCCGACCGAGCCGGGCTCGGCCACGTCCGACTCGGGCGTCTCGGCGCCCTAGGCGCTACCAGCGTCCGGTCAGGGACGACATGACGGCCAGGGCGGCGACGCCCGCCGTCGAGGTGCGCAGGACGGTCGGGCCGAGCAGCACGCCGCCCGCCCCGGCCGCCGCGAACGTCGCCAGTTCGGTGTCGCTGACGCCGCCCTCGGGGCCGACGACGAGCACGATGTCGCCGGTCGCCGGGGGCGCGGCGGCACTGAGCCGGTCGGTCGCCCCCTCGTGCAGTACATAGGCGGCGCCAGCGTCGCGCAGCCGCGCCGCGACGGCGGCCGTGCTGGCGAGGTCGGTGACGTGCGGCAGCCAGACGCGGCGCGCCTGCTTGGCGGCCTCCCGGGCGGCGTTGCGCCAGCGGCCCAGCGCCTTCTCGCGCCGCTCGGCCTTCCAGCGCGTCACGCAGCGCTCCGCCGCCCACGGCACGATCTCGTCGACCCCGGCCTCGGTCATCGTCTCGACGGCCAGCTCCCCGCGCTCCCCCTTGGGCAGCGCCTGCACGACGACCAGGCGCGGCGCGGGCGCGGGCACCTCCCGCCGCGCGAGCACGTCCACGCTCAGCGCGTCGCGCTCCACGCCGGAGACGACGCCCTCGACGACGAGCCCGGCGCCGTCGGTCAGGTCGATCCGCTCCCCGGCCCGGAGCCGCCGGACCGTGGCCGCGTGCCGCCCCTCCGGCCCGTCGAGCACCACGCGCTCACCGGCCAGGGCGGCGGTCTCGACGAGGAAGACCGGTGCGCTCATGGTGCTGGCAACCCTTCATCGCGCGCGGCCTACCGGGAGGGCGCTCCGCCCGGCGGGGCGGCGCGGCCCTCCCGGTAGGCCGTGACGGTGTCTCTTCAGTGCTGGTTGAACGCGTCCCGCAGGCGGGAGAAGACGCCGCGCTGGCCGGGGGCGAAGCGGCCGGGCGGGCGCTCCTCGCCGCGCAGGACGGCGAGGCGGCGCAGCAGTTCCTCCTGCTCCTCGTCGAGCCGGGAGGGGGTCTCGACGCGGACGTGGATGTTCAGGTCGCCGCGGCCGCTCTCGTTGAGGTGCCGGACGCCGCGCCCGTACAGGGTGGTGACCTGGCCCGACTGCGTGCCGGGCTTGATGTCCACCTCTTCGGGGCCGTCGAGGGTCTCGATCGTGACGCTGGTGCCGAGGGCCGCCGCCGTCATCGGGATCTCGACCGTGCAGTGCAGGTCGTCGCCCTCGCGCTCGAAGATCGGGTGGGGCTTCTCGACGATCTCCAGGAAGAGGTCTCCGGCGGGGCCGCCGCCGGAGCCGACCTCGCCCTCGCCCGCGAGCTGGATGTGGATGCCGTTCTCGACGCCCGCCGGGATCTTGACCTTGACGGTGCGGCGGGTGCGGACCCGGCCGTCGCCCGAGCACTCCGGGCACGGGTGCCGGATGACCGACCCGAAACCACCGCACTGCGGGCACGGACGGGCCGTCATGACCTGGCCGAGGAACGAGCGCTGCACCTGCTGCACCTCGCCCCGGCCCTGGCACGTGTCGCAGGTGTCGGGGTGGGTGCCGGGCGCGGTGCCCTCACCCTGGCAGTGCGTGCAGGCGACGGCGGTGTCGATCGTCAGCTCGCGGGTGGTGCCGAACGCCGTCTCGGTGAGGTCGAGTTCGACCCGCAGCGTGGCGTTGCGTCCCCGGCGGGCCCGGCTGCGCGGGCCGCGCGCGGACGCCGAGCCGAAGAACGCGTCCATGATGTCGCTGAACGGGAACCCGGCGCCGCCGCCGAACCCGGCACCGCCGGCTCCGGCGCGCGCGAACGGGTCGGCGCCCATGTCGTACATCTCCCGCTTCTGCGGGTCGGAGAGGACTTCGTACGCCTGGGTGACCTCTTTGAACTTCTCCTGCGTGGCCGGATCGGGGTTGACGTCCGGGTGCAGTTCGCGCGCGAGCCGGCGGTACGCCTTCTTCACCTCGTCCGCGCTGGCGTCCCGCCGGACGCCGAGGGTCGCGTAGTAGTCGTTGGCCACTTACGACCCCGCCAGGATCTGTCCCACGTACCGTGCCACTGCCCGTACCGCTCCCATCGTGCTGGGGTAATCCATGCGTGTCGGCCCGAGCACGCCCAGCCGGGCCAGGGTGATGTCACCGGCGCCGTAGCCGGTGGCGACGATCGAGGTGGACCGGAGGCCCTCGTCGGGGTTCTCCGTGCCGATCCGCACCGTCACTGTAGAGGAATCGCCGGTCTCTCCGAGCAGCCTCATCAGGACGACCTGCTCCTCCAGCGCCTCCAGGACGTCCCGCAGGCTGCGCGAGAAGTCCACGTGCGCCAGGTTGGCCGCACCGGCGAAGACGACCTTCTCCTCCGTGCGGTCGACCAGGCTCTCCAGCAGCACCGACAGCACCGCCGCCGCGAGCGGCCGGTCGTCCGGGGCGAGCTTGTCCGGCAGGTCGGCCACCGCGTCGGGGGCGTCGCCGAGGCCACAACCGTCCAGACACGTGTTGAGCAACGCCCGCAGGTGCGCGATCGATTCCTCCGGCACCGGCGTCAGCGTCTCGATCAGCCGCTGCTCGACCCGGCCGGTGTTGGTGATCACCACCAGGAGCAGCCGCCGCTCGGCCACCGGGACCAGCTCCACGTGCCGCACCGTCGAACGCGACAGCGACGGGTACTGCACGACCGCGACCTGCCGGGTGAGCTGCGCGAGCAGCCGCACCGTGCGGCCGACGATGTCGTCCAGGTCGTAGGCGCCGCCGAGGAACGTCTCGATGGCGCGGCGCTCGGCGACCGACAGCGGCTTGATCGTGGACAGCCGGTCCACGAACAGGCGATAGCCCTTGTCGGTCGGGATGCGCCCGGCGCTGGTGTGCGGCTGCGTGATGTAGCCCTGCTCCTCCAGCACCGCCATGTCGTTGCGGATCGTCGCCGACGACACGCCGAGGCTGTGGCGGTCCACCAAGGTCTTGGAGCCGACCGGCTCGTTGGTGGAGACATGGTCCTCGACGATGGCGCGCAGGACCGCGAGTTTCCGGTCGTCGAGCACGTGGTCACCTCCCCTGCCCCCGTACTGGCACTCCTTGCTTCGGAGTGCCAAGTGTACGACCCCCGGAGGGTCGTCCGGAGGTGCCCGGCTCGCTCGCGCTCGTTAGAGTGCGGTGGCGTGCGGAGCAACGACTACGGCGAGGACGTCCTCGCGGGCGACTGGCGGCGACCCCGCAAGGGGCAGATCCCGGAGGTCCCGGCCGAACCGGGCCTGGTCGCGGAGGACCCCGGCAGCGGCTTCTGCGGCGCGGTCGTCGGATGCGACAAGTTCGGCGTCACCCTGGAGGACCGGTTCGGCAAGCGGCGCGTGTTCCCGCTCGCGCCCGCCGCCTTCCTCATCGACGGACGGCCCGTCACCCTCACCCGTCCCGTCGCGGCGCCGCGCGGCCCCGCCCGGTCGGCGTCGGGCTCGGTGCACGTCGCGGGCGTGCGGGCGCAGGTCGCCAAGGAGAGCCGGATCTACGTCGAGGGCCTGCACGACGCCGAGCTGGTCGAGAAGATCTGGGGGCACGACCTGCGGGTCGAGGGCGTCGTCGTTGAATACCTGGAGGGCGTGGACGACCTGCCCGCCATCGTGGACGAGTTCGCGCCCGGCGAGGGGCGGCGGCTCGGCGTCCTGGTCGACCATCTCGTCGCCGGGTCCAAGGAGAGCCGCATCGCCGCCCGCGTCACCTCGCCGCACGTGCTCGTCGCCGGGCACCCGTACGTGGACGTGTGGGCGGCCGTCAAACCGTCCGCCGTCGGCATCGCCGCCTGGCCGGACGTGCCCCGCGGCCTGCCCTGGAAGGAGGGCGTGCTCGCCGCGCTCGGCTGGGGGGACGACACCGGCGCCGCCTGGAAGCGCATCCTCGGTTCCGTCACGACCTACGCCGATCTGGAACCGGAACTGCTCGGGCGCGTCGAAGAGTTGATTGACTTCGTCACGGCACCGTGACGGAACCGCCCGTCCAGCCCCCCGCCGCTGAGCGACAGGAGCACGCGTGAGCTACGGAAACCAGCCGTCCGGCCAGCCGCAGGACCCGTACGGGCAGCAGGGCTACGGCCAGCAGCACGGCCAGCCGGGCTACGACCAGGCCGCGTACGGCCAGGCGCCCGGCTACGACGCCTACGGGCAGCCCGGCCAGATGCAGCCCTACGGAACGCCCGGCCAGGTCACCTCCGACGACCGCACGTGGGGGCTGCTCTGCCACCTCGGGCAGTTCCTGCTGGGGTTCGTCGCCCCGCTGCTCGTCTACCTCATCAAGAAGGACGAGTCGCCGTTCCTGCGCCACCACGGCGCCCAGGGCCTCAACTTCGCGATCACGCAGTTCGTCTACGCGATGATCAGCGCCATTCTGATGATCGTGCTGATCGGGTTCGTGCTGCTGCCCGCCGTGCTGATCGCGCAGTTCGTGTTCATCATCATCGCGGCCATCGCGGCGAACAAGGGCGAGTACTACCGCTTCCCGTCGTTCATGGCGTGGCCGATGTTCACCTGACCGCCGGGCTTCAGGTGAGGTCGCGGACGAGCGCGTCGGCGAGCAGCCGGCCGCGCAGCGTCGGCACCGCCCGGCCGGAGGCGGCGGGGGCGGGTTCCAGCAGCCCGTCCCCGACGGCCCGCCGGACGGCGGCGTCGTCCAGCAGGTCCACCGGGCAGCCGTCGGCCAGCCGCAGTTCGAGCATGATCCGCTCGACGCGGCGGTCGGCGTCGTCCAGGACCTCGCGGGCGTGCGCGGGCGTGACGCCCTCGGCCAGCCGCGCCGCGTACGCCGCTGGGTGCTTGACGTTCCACCAGCGGGTGCCGCCGACGTGGCTGTGCGCGCCCGGACCGGCGCCCCACCAGTCGGCGCCCGTCCAGTACAGCAGGTTGTGGCGGCAGGCCGCCTCGGGCGACGCCGCCCAGTTGGAGATCTCGTACCAGCGCAGGCCCGCGCCGCTCAGCATCTCCTCGGCCATGAGGTAGCGGTCGGCCATGGCGTCGTCGTCGGGCGCCGCCAGCTCGCCGCGCCGCACCCGCGCCGCCAGCCGCGTGCCCTCCTCGACGATCAGCGCGTACGCGGACACGTGGTCGGGCTCGGCGGCCAGCGCGGCCTCCAGGGAGGCGCGCCAGTCGTCGTCGGACTCGCCCGGGGTGCCGTAGATGAGGTCGAGGTTGACGTGCGCGAAGCCCGCCTTGCGCGTCCAGTCCACGACGTCGGCGACGCGGCCGGGCGTGTGCGCGCGGTCCAGGACGCGCAGCACGTGCTCGCGGGCGCTCTGCATCCCGAACGAGACGCGGGTGAACCCGGCGGCCCGCAGCCCCTCCAGGTAGGCGAGGTCGACCGACTCGGGGTTGGCCTCCGTGGTGACCTCCGCGCCGGGCGCGAGGCCGAACTCGGCGTCGATCGCGGCCAGGACGGCGCCCAGGTCGCCGGGGGGCAGCAGCGTCGGCGTGCCCCCGCCGACGAACACCGTCCGCACGGGCAGCTCGGCGTCGCCCAGCACCCGCCGCGCCTGCCGGATCTCCCGCACGACCGTTTCCGCGTAGGCTTCGCGGCTCGCGCCCGCGCCCAGCTCCGTCGCGGTGTAGGTGTTGAAGTCGCAGTAGCCGCAGCGCGTCACGCAGAACGGCACGTGGACGTAGAACGCGAACGGCCGGGTGCCGAGCCCGTCCAGCGCGCTGCGGGGCAGCGCGCCGTCGGCGGGCACGGGGTCGCCATCGGGAAGGGTCGCGGGCACTCCCCCAGTGTGCCGCGCCGGGGACCGTGCTCAGACCTCCGCGAGACGGGCCCGCAGCCAGTCCGGGATGTGCTCGTCGTGGCGGGGGAAGCGGTCGAGGTCCTGACGGAACGCGGCGGCGGTGAGGGCCGGGTGGAAGTCGGGTTCGCCGTCGTAGTCGAACTCGGCGCTGAACCGGCCGGAGCGTTCCACCTCCAGCAGCGCCGTGAACCACGCGCCCTTGCCGCGCCGGTACATGACGCGGCGCAGCTCGTCCAGCTTGCCGACCGCCTGGCCGGGCGGCATCGCGGTGCGGCGCCCGCCGTGCGCGTCCAGGATCTCGAACAGCACGCTGTCGATCCCGACCGTGGCGCGGAACTCCACGCTGAGCCGCTCCCACCCGAACGGGGCGGCGGCGCGGAGCGCGCGGACGACCGCGTTGACGGTCTCGCGCTCCTTGGCCGAACGCAGGACCTGATCCGCGTGGGTCACCCTCGCATACCTTCCGACGTTCCGGATGCGTCCGAACACCGACCGTAGCGGCAGGCGCCGTCCCGCTCCGGGACGTCCGCCGTGTCGCGTCCGACACGGCGCGGTCATCCCCGGCGAAACGCGCACAACGCGCGTCCACCGGCGTCGGCGGCACCGGTCCGGATAAAGTCGCAGGATGGTGGACTTCGGGGCGCCCCGCTACGGACGCGTGCCGGCACGGGTTCTGCTCACCGGCGGCCCCGACGGCTGGCACTGCGAGATCATCGACGAGAAGGACGGCCGCGACCGCCGCACGCTGTCCCGCACCGGCGCCGTCTGGCGCGACGGGACCGCCCCCGCCTGGTGGGGACCGCGGCTCGCCGAGACCGCCGCGACGCTGCGCGAGAGCGCCGCCCGGCTCCTCACCGACCGCGCCTTCACCGAACTGGGCGCCGAGGCCGACGTGACCTGGTTCGTCGTGGACGAGCCCGTCGCGTGGGAGGGGCTCGTCACGCTGCGCGACCCCGACCCGGCCCGGTTCCCCGGCCGCGTCCCGCCCTTCGTCGTCGCCCTCGAACCCGGCCGCGGCGCGGTCCTGCCCGACGCCGACCTGCTCTTCTCCACCAGCGCCGCCGACGCGTTCGACACGCTCACCGCCGTCGCCGGGCGGCTGGCGTCGCCCGTCCCGGCGCCGTCGTTCATCTGCGGGTACAGCGCGCACCGCGCCATCCGCGTCGGGCGGGGCTCGCTGTCGGTCGCCGCCGTCCGCGAACCCGGCGGCGCCGAGCGCGTCAGCACCGTCTTCGGCTCCCGGCCCGGCGGCTGGGGCGGCAACCCCGAGCTGCGGTTCCGCTACGACGGCATCGACCTGCTCGACGAGCCCGCCGCCGACGTCGTCACGCTGCTGCGCGACCTCGGGCACCGCACCCTCGACCGGCACGGGCAGACCGTCCTGCCCGATCTCGGCCTCAGCCTCGCGCCGCCGCCCGGCGGCGGGCACCGCTTCGAGCACGTCGCCCTGGAGTTCCCGCACGGCCGCACCGACCCGCGCCGGCTCCGCTGACGCCGTAAACTGCCGCGTACTCCGCCGCCCCCTGGAAGGACACTCGCCATGGCCTACGGGCCTCCCCCGTCGCCCGGTCCCGCCTGGCAGCAGCCCCCGCACCAGCCGCCGCGTCCGGCCGCGCCACCGCCCGGCCCGATCACCGTCGACGACCGCAACTGGGCGCTCATGGCCTACATCGGCCAGTTCGTCCTGGCGGGCATCGCGCCCGCCATCGTCTACTTGGGCAAGGCGCGGCACCCGTTCGTGCGGCGGCACGCCGCGCAGGCGCTCAACATGGGCATCGCGTCGGCCGCCGTGTGGACGTTCGCGCTGCTGGTCTCGCTCGTCTTCGACCAGATCCTCGTGCTGCCGATGATCTTCACCGGCGCCACGTTCTTCGCGCTCGTCTGGGCCGGACGCTCCGCCAACCGCGGCGAGTTCCGCGAGGTGCCGATCGTGCTGGCCTGGCCGCTGGTCAAGTGAGAGGGGCCGGGCGCCGTGCCCGGCCCGTCTACTTCTTGGTCTTCTCCGCCGGCTCGGTGGTGGAGAGCGCGGCGACGAACGCCTCCTGCGGGACGTCGACGCGGCCGATCGTCTTCATCCGCTTCTTGCCCTCCTTCTGCTTCTCCAGCAGCTTGCGCTTGCGGGAGATGTCGCCGCCGTAGCACTTGGCGAGGACGTCCTTGCGGATCGCGCGGATGTTCTCGCGGGCGATGATCCGGGCGCCGACCGCCGCCTGGATCGGGACCTCGTACTGCTGCCGGGGGATCAGCTCCTTGAGCTTAGCCGTCATCATCAGGCCGTACTCGCGGGCCTTCTCCTTGTGGACGATCTGGCTGAACGCGTCCACCGACTCGCCCTGCAACAGGATGTCGACCTTGACCAGGTCGGACTCCTGCTCGCCGCTGGGCTCGTAGTCGAGCGAGGCGTAGCCGCGCGTCCGGCTCTTGAGCTGGTCGAAGAAGTCGAAGATGATCTCGCCGAGCGGCAGCGTGTAGCGGATCTCGACGCGGTCCTCGGAGAGGTAGTCCATGCCGAGCAGCACGCCGCGGCGGCCCTGGCACAGCTCCATGATCGCGCCGATGTGGTCGCTCGGGGACAGCAGCGTCGCCTTCACGACCGGCTCGTACACCTGGGCGACCTTGCCCTCGGGGAACTCGCTCGGGTTCGTGACCGTGTGCTCGGTGCCGTCCTCCATGACGACCCGGTACACCACGTTCGGCGCCGTGGAGATCAGCGTCAGGCCGAACTCGCGCTCCAGCCGCTCGCGGACGATCTCCATGTGCAGCAGGCCGAGGAAGCCGCAGCGGAAACCGAAGCCGAGCGCCGCCGACGTCTCCGGCTCGTACACCAGGGCCGCGTCGTTGAGGCGCAGCTTGTCGAGCGCGTCGCGCAGGTCGGGGTACTGGTCGCCGTCCATCGGGTACAGGCCCGAGAACACCATGGGCTTCGGGTCCTGGTAGCCGCCGAGCGGCTCGGCCGCCGCGCCCGACGACGTCGTCACCGTGTCGCCGACGCGGGCCTGGCGGACGTCCTTCACGCCGGTGATCAGGTAGCCGACCTCACCGACGCCGAGCCCCGAGACCGGCTTGGGCTCCGGCGAGATGACGCCGACCTCCAGCGTCTCGTGCGCGGCGCCGGTGGACATCATCAGGCTCTTCTCGCGGCGCGACAGGTGGCCGTCGATGATCCGGACGTAGGTGACGACGCCCCGGTAGGTGTCGTAGACCGAGTCGAAGATGAGCGCGCGGGCCGGGGCGTCCGGGTCGCCCTGGGGGGCCGGGACCGTCTGCACGATGCGGTCGAGCAGTTCGGTGACGCCCTCGCCCGTCTTGCCCGAGACGCGCAGGACGTCGCCCGGGTCGCAGCCGATGATGCCGGCCAGCTCCTCGGCGTACTTCTCCGGCTGCGCGGCCGGCAGGTCGATCTTGTTCAGCACCGGGATGAGGTGCAGGTCGGCCTCGATCGCCAGGTACAGGTTCGCCAGCGTCTGCGCCTCGATGCCCTGCGCCGCGTCCACCAGCAGGACCGCGCCCTCGCACGCCGCCAGCGAC
This sequence comes from Actinomadura flavalba DSM 45200, assembly GCF_000374305.1. GTDB lineage: Bacteria > Actinomycetota > Actinomycetes > Streptosporangiales > Streptosporangiaceae > Spirillospora > Spirillospora flavalba. The sequence goes on from NZ_KB894094.1 coordinate 248,929, forward strand.
CGCGACACCTCGTAGGAGAAGTCGACGTGGCCGGGGGTGTCGATCAGGTTGAGCACGTAGCCGGTGCCGCCGGACGTCCACGGCAGGCGGACCGCCTGGCTCTTGATCGTGATCCCGCGCTCGCGCTCGATGTCCATCCGGTCGAGGTACTGCGCGCGCATCTGACGGTCCTCGACGACCCCGGTGAGTTGCAGCATCCGGTCGGCGAGCGTCGACTTGCCGTGGTCGATGTGCGCGATGATGCAGAAGTTGCGGATGATCGCGGGGTCGGTCTGGTTCGGCTGGGGCGCCGGCATCGGGGTCCGTTCGCAAACTCGCTGATGGGCAGGGTGGAGCGACGGCGGAGTACGCCGTGTCCCATAGTCCCATGTCCTCCGGGATGCTCCGTGCAGCCCCTCCACGCGCCAGGATTCGCGGGGGCGCGCCGTCGTTGGTAAGCTCGCAACCTGCGTGTGGCGTAGCGTCGTGCCCTGGGGCACCGTCCGCCCCCGTTCACCCCTTCGTCAGAGCCTGTCCCGCTGCCTGCGGCAGGCCCGGATCGCAACCAAGCTGAGGCACTACGACGTGGCTAACATCAAGTCCCAGATCAAGCGGAACAAGCAGAACGAGAAGGCCCGGCTGCGCAACAAGGCCGTCAAGTCCGAGCTGAAGTCGGCCATCCGCAAGTTCCGCGAGGCTGCGGACGCGGGCAACGCCGACCAGGCCGTCGAGGCGCAGCGCGCCGCGGCCCGCAAGCTCGACAAGGCCGCCAGCAAGGGCGTCATCCACAAGAACCAGGCCGCGAACCGCAAGTCGGCGATCGCCAAGCGCGCCGCCGAGCTGGCCAAGTAAGGCCCACGCGACGTCCGGCGAAGCCGCGGCCCCTGATGCGGGTGCCGCGGCTTCGCCGTTCGCGTTCCCTGCCATGGACGACGTGCGGGTCTCCAAGTACCTGTCGCGGCTGCTGCGGCACCGCCCGGACGGGCTGACCATCGACGCCGCCGGATGGGCGCCGGTGGACGAGGTGCTGGCCGTCGCGCGGCGCGACGGCGTCCCGCTGACGCTCGACCGGCTGCGCCGGCTCGTCGCCGCCGACGCCAAGGGCCGGTACGCGTTCGACGCGTCCGGCCTGCTCGTCCGGGCGAACCAGGGGCACTCGATCCCGGTTCGGCTCGATCATCCCGTCGCCGCGCCGCCGCCCGTGCTGTACCACGGCACGACGACGCGGCACCTGCCCGCGATCCGCCGCGACGGGCTGCTCCCGGGGCGGCGGCACGCCGTCCACCTCTCCCCCGACGCCGCGACCGCCACCGCCGTCGGCCGCCGCCACGGCCCGCCCGTCGTCCTGGAGATCGACGCCGCCGCGATGCACGCCGACGGCCACGTCTTCCACCACACCCCGAACGGCGTCTGGCTCACCGCATCGGTCCTTCCGCGCTACCTGCACTGACGACGGCACGAACCGGCACCGCCGTCCCGGTCCAGCCGGACGCAGGGCTGCGAGCCGGACAGACAGACGCCACCCGCTGTAAGGCGGGAAGGGCTTACACCGCACACCCCAACGGCGCCCGGCTCACCACGGCACAGATCAGCACGGCCGCCCCGGCCCACTCACCCCGCCGACCGGCGACACGACAGACCACCACCGGACAAGAAGACGCCACCCGATACACATCAACGGGCGCGTCCTCCAGGCCACGCCGAACGGCGCCTGACCCAGCGCGTCGACTCCATCCCACTACCTGCGCTGACGATGGCACAGGCCAGCACCGCCGTCCCGGACCACTCGCCCACGCCCGAACGCCGCCGACAGACCGCCACCGACGGGCATGTCCTCCACCCCACGCCGGACGGCGCCCGGCTCAGCGCGTCGGTTCCGCCCCGCTACCTACTGACGGTGGCGCGGATCAGGGCGGCCGTCCGAGGCCAGTCGGCCGCGTCCTGGACGCCGGGCGGGGGCGCGGCGGGCTGCGGGCCGAACAGGAAGCGGTGCGGGACGACGCCCTCCAGCGCCCGGTGGACGTCCGGCCGGTCGTCGATCATGTGGGTGATGCCCAGTTCGCGGCAGTGTCCGGCCTTGTCGGCGCGGCGGCGGCAGAACCGGACGTTCTCCCGGGGCAGGCCCGTGCGGGCGTAGAAGTCGTGATGGTCGAGCCAGGCGAGGGTGCGGAGGCGGATGCGCTCGCCGCACTTGGAGATGATCCACGCGCGTCCGCCGAAGAGGTCGACCAGGCCCGGCACCGCCTCCCACATGCCCGGTGTCGCCTGGGACGCGAGCGCCTGCGCGTCGTCGCCGCCGAGGAAGACGGTGTCCTGGTCGCCGGGGGCGAGGGCGCCGCCGTGCACGACGCGTCCGAAGTCGATGCCGAGCCGGGTGATGTGCTGTTCGTGAGCGTTCATGCCGTTCAGCGTCCCGCCCGCCGGACGGCGGGAGAACTATGGATCGGTGCGGGAACTATAGGTTCAAGCTATGGATCTCTCGCGGGTCTCCACGGACGCGCTCGCCGCCTTCGCGGTGTTCGCCGAGCATCGGAACTTCACCCGGGCGGCGGAGGAGCTGCGGATCTCGCAGCCGTCGCTGCACGCGAAGATCCGCAAGCTGGGCGTCTCGCTGGGGCGTCCGCTGTACGTGCGGCGGGGGCGGCGGCTCGACCTGACGCCCGAGGGCGAGGCGGTGGCACGGTTCGCGCGCGAGCTGGACGCCCGGGTGGGCGCGTTCCTCACCGAGATGCGCGGCGCGGCGCCGACGCGGGCGCCCGTCCTGGCGGCGGGCGAGGGCGCGTACCTCTACCTGCTGGGCCCGGCGGTGCGGGCGCTTCCCGGGCTGCGGCTGATCAACGGCGACCGGGCCCGCGCGCTCGGCGCGGTCCGCACGGGCCGCGCGGACGTCGGCGTCGCCGTCCTGGACGTGCTCCCGGCGGACCTGGAGACCGTCCTGCTGGCCCGCTACCCGCAGGTGCTGGCGATGCCCGACGACCACCCGCTGACCGCACGCGCGACCCTCACCCTGCGCGACCTGACGTCGGCGCACCTGGTCATGCCGCCGCCGCACGGCCCGCACCGCGTCGCGCTGGAACGGGCCCTGCACGCGGCGTCCGTCCGCTGGACCACGGCCGTCGAGGCCCACGGCTGGCCCCTCATCCTGCACTTCGTAGCCCTCGGCGTCGGCCTGGCCGTCGTCAACGGCTGCGCCTCCCCGCCCCCAGGCGTCACCACACGCCCCCTGACCGACCTCCCACCCGTCCCCTACCACGCCTTCCACCTCCCCACCCGCACCAACACCCCCGCCACCACCACCCTCCTCACCACAATCACCACCCACCTCCCCTGAACCACAACCCCACCAACCAGCCCAACACTCACCCGGCAACCCGCACACCATCCGCCCCCCAGACAGAGAACAAACCGAACATCAGAACCACGAACATCCCCACCCCACACGCGCCATCAGCCCACGGAGCCGCGACACACAGAACGTCGCCAAACAAGTGACAACGACCCAACACACGTCAACGCGCAACGCCAGCACACAACAAGCGACACACCAGCACGACGACACACGACACGAGGCACGTCAGCACATCGGCGCGCAGCACGTCGGCGCGACACGTCGGCACGAGGAGGCCGCTCCCCGCCGCGTCAGCGCGCGGCGGCAGCGCGCGGGCAAGCGGCACGCTGACGCGGCGGGGAGCGGCACGTCGGTGCGGCGGCACGCGACACGTGGCGCATCGACACGAGGTGGCGTCGACGCGTGGCGCGTGGCAAGCGGCACGGCGGCGCCTGGCGCGTCAGCGCATGGGGCGTCGCGGGTGGGTCGGCGTCGCGGGTGGTCGGCGCGGGTGGGGTGGCGCGGGTGGGGCCTCGGCGGGTGGATCGGCGGGGCGTGGGGCGTTGGTAGGTGGGTGGGGTGGTTGGGTTAGCGGAGGGAGCGGGCGGTGACGATGCGGGTGATGGTCTTTTCCAGGGCGTAGGCGGGGTCGGCGGCGGCGCCCTTGACGGCGGCGTCGGCCTCGGTGACGGCGGACATGGCCTGGGCGACGCCCTCGCCGGACCAGCCGCGGAGCTGCCGCTGGACGCGTTCGATCTTCCAGGGGGGCATGCCGAGGTCCTTGGCGAGCCCGGCGGCGCGGGCGCCGCGGGGAGCGCCGCCGACCTTGGCGAGGCCGCGGAGGCCCTGCGCGAGCGCGCTCACCAGCAGGACCGGCGCGACGCCGGTGGCCAGGGCCCAGCGGAGCTGTTCGAGGGCGCCGCCCAGGTCGCCCTCGATCGCCTTGTCGGCGACGGCGAAGCCGCTGACTTCGGCGCGTCCCCGGTAGTAGCGGGCGACGGCGACGTCGTCGACCTTGCCGCCGGTGTCGGCGACGAGCTGGCTGCACGCGCCCGCCAGCTCCCGCAGGTCGTTGCCGACGGCCTCCAGCAGGTTGCGCGCACCGTCGGCCGAGATCTTGCCCCCGGCCCGGCGGATCTCCGCGCGGATGAAGTCGACCCGCTCCCCCGTCTTGGTGACCTTGGGGCACGTGACCTTCCGGGCCCCCGCCTTGACGAGCCCGTCCACGAGCGCCTTGCCCTTGGCGCCCCCGTGGTGCACGGCGATGAGCACGACCTCTTCGGCGGGCGCCTTGGCATACCCGAGCACCTCGGCCGTCAGGTCCTTCCCGAGGTCCTGTGCCGCCCGCAGCACGAGCACCTTGCTCTCCCCGAACAGCGAAGGCGACGTCAACTCCCCGATTCGCCCCGGCTCCAGCCCGCCGGGCGCCAGATCGAGCACCTCGGTCTCCGGGTCCGCGGCCCGCACCGCCGCCACGACCTCCCCCACGGCCCGGTCGACCAGCAGTTCCTCGTCCCCGGCGATCACATGCAGTGCTTCAGACGCCACCCCCCAAGCATGCCACCCCACGACCACCCCTCACCCGCCTCCGCCCCGGTCGCCCCCTCATGCCACGACCCGACCGACGCCGCACCCGTGCCCGCCACCCACGGCCGAGCACACCCCCACGACGGCACTGCGAAACGGACGAGAGTCCGCGCGGCCCCGTCCCCCGCCCATGAATGCAGCGGCGGACGACGACGCTATGGGACGGGCCGACCGAACCGAACCGAACCGGGCCAAGCCGCACCGGACACCGAGCCGAGCCGGGCCAGGCCAGGCCAGGCCAGGCCGGGCCGGGCCAGGCCGAGCCAGGCCGGGCCAGGCCGGGCCAGGCCGGGCCAGGCCGGGCCAGGCCGGGCCAGGCCGAGCCGGGCCAGGCCGGGCCAGGCCGAGCCGGGCCGGGCCAGGCCGAGCCAGGCCGAGCCGGGCCAGGCCGAGCCGGGCCAGGCCGAGCCGGGGTAGGCCCGGCATGGTCCTCCGGCACATGGGTTCGCTCATCCGCGACAACGTGCGGGACGGACCGTGGTCCACGCGGCGCGGTCCCCGGGCCTATGGGTCAACGGCCCGCGACGACGGTGCGGGGCGGGACGGGCGGTGCTCTACGCTGCGGCGTCCTCCGGCCATGGGTTCAACGGTCCGCGACGGCGTCGTGGGCCGGGTTGTGGTGTGCGCGGTGGGGTTCTCTGGCTCATGGGTTCAGCGGCGGGTGACGACTACGAGGCCGGGACGGGCGGGGACGATGGCGAGGTCGCCCTGCTGGTCGGTGCGGTGGACGCGCATGTGCAGTGAACGCAGGAGGGTCAGGGTGGTGGGGGCCGGGTGGCCGTAGTCGTTGTCCCGGCCCGCTGAGACGAGGGCCAGGGGTGCGCGGGTGGCGGCGAGGAACGGGGCGTGCTGTGTCTTCGAGCCATGGTGCGGAACCTTCAAGACATCGACGGGTGGGACGTGGGGTGTCAGGGCGCGTTGGGCGTCGTCCTCCAGGTCGCCGGTGAGCAGGGCGGAGAAGCGTGGGTGACGAGCCAGCAGGACGATGCTCGCGTCGTTGATCGTGGTGCCGTCGGTGGCGACGGTGAGCGGTGGGCCGTCGATGCGTGGGGCGAGCACCGTCAGGGTGAGGGCGCCGATGCGCCACGTCTGGCCGGGGTGGCTGCCGTGCCGGATCAGGCCGCCGGTGTCGCGGCCGTCCCGGGCACCGCTCCGCGGTGTCGTCAGGACGGTGTGCACGCTCCGTCCGGAACGGACGCCGCGTACGCCGCCGGTGTGGTCGGCGTGCGGATGGGTGAGGACTAGCAGCGGGACCGTCCGCACATTCAGGCGACGCAGGCAGCCGTCGACGGGGTGCGGGTCCGGGCCGGTGTCGACGACGACCGCCTGGCCCGCGACGCCCGTCGCCAGGACGAGCGCGTCCCCCTGCCCCACGTCGCACGCGACCAGCAGCCAGCCCGGCGGCGGCCAGCCGGGTGACACGGCCCGCAGCAGGAGCACCGCGACCGCGACGCCCGCCAGGGTGGCGGACGCGAGCACCAGCAGCGCGCGGTGGCGCAGGATCAGCACCGCCGCGACACACGCCGCGAGCGCCGCGGCGGCTCCCGGAAGGCCCGCCGGCCACGGCAGCGTCGCGTACGGCAGGGCGGCCGTCGTCCGGGCGACCCCGGCGATCCAGCCGACCGCCAGGCCCGCCGGCCACGCGATCACCTGCGCGACGGGCAGCGCCACGAGCGCCGTGACCGCTGCGATCGCGCCGAGGATCGTCGCCGGCGCGACGGCCGGTGCGGCGAGCAGGTTGGCGACGATCGCCAGCACGCCCAGTTCGCCCGACAGTGTGACGAGCAGCGGCGCCACCGCGAGCTGCGCGGCGGCGGCCACGGCCACGGCGTCGGCCAGCGGCGCGGGCAGCCGACGCCGCAGCCTCTCCCGCCACGGCGGCGCGAGGACCAGCAGCCCGGCGGTCGCGAGCACCGACAGCGCGAACCCGTAGGAGCGCGCGAGCGCGGGATCGAGCAGGACGAGGACGACGACCGCCGCGCAGAGGGCCGGGACGCCTTGCCGCTGGCGTCCGCTCAGGAGCGCGAGCAGCCCGATCAACCCCATGACGGTCGCGCGAAGGACGCTCGGCTCCGGCCGGACCACGACCACGAAGACCAGGACCGCGCCCACCGCGACGAGCGTCGCCGTGCGGCGGCGCGCGCCGAGGAAGCCGCACACGCCGAGGACGGCTCCGATGACGATCGCGAGGTTGGCGCCCGACACCACCAGCAGATGTGTCAGCCCGGCCGTGCGGAACGCCTCGGTGAGCGACCGGTCCAGCCCCGAGGTGTCGCCCACGACCAGCCCCGGCAGCACCGCCCGCTGGTCGCCGGGCAGGTGGGCGACCGCCGCTCGCAGCCGCGCCCGCACGTGCTCGGCCGCCCGCTGCACCCGGGACGGCTCCCCGATCGCGACCGGCGGCCCCCGCACCACGATCACCGCCGCCAGCAACTCACCTCCGCGCGGAGGCACGAACTTCCCCGTCACGCGCACCCGGGTACTCGGCACCAGGGTTCGCCACCGCTCGTCATAGGCGACCAGCAGCACCGGCACCCGAACCCGAACCCGCCCCATGTCCCCGCTCGGCCCGAACACCTCGGCCCGCGCCCGGACGATCACCGTCTGCCGCGCTCCCCGGTGCGTCACCAGCGGATCGCCGGTCACGACCACCTCGGCCGTTCCCCGCCTCTCCCCGGCCGCCGCCGCCCGCACCGGCCCGCTCCCCACCGCCGCGACCCGCACGCCGACCGCGGCCGCCGATCCCGCGACGCACATCAATGCCACCCCCACCGCCACGCGTCCCCGTGCCACGACCACCAACGCCCCCACCGCGCACGCCAACGCGACCGCGCCCCCGACCACCGGCCGCACGCCCACCACGACGACGGCCGTCCCCCACACCGCGACCGCCGGGACCACCAACCGCACATCCACCGGCCCCCGACCCGCCACCGTCCCGGCATCCACCACACCCCCCACAAGCTTCATCCGGCTCCCCATCCCTCCAGCCACCGTTCCGCCCCACCAACGCGACCCCACCGACCGCGCACCTCACGACCCGCCGCCCCGAACCGCATCCCTCCTGACCGCGTGCCTCCACACCGCGCGTCTGTGACCCGACGCGGCCACGCCGGGCCTCTCCTTGCCGGGGGCCTTCAGACTGGGTGCCTCCCAGCCGGGCGCCTCCCAGCAGGCGCCCCTGACCGGACGCTTGGTGGCGAAGCGCCTTCAGACCGGGCGCCTCCAAGCCGGGCGCCTCCAAGCCGGGCGCCTCCTGGCTCAGCGCCTTCGGGCCGCGCATCTCCACACCGCGCGCCGCCGGACCGGGCCTCTCCCGGCCCGGCGTCTTCAGACCAGGCGCCTTCCAACCGGGCGCATCCAGTCCACGCGCCTCCGCACCGGGCACCTCCAGACCAGGCGCCTTCAGCCCGCGCGCCTCCACACCGCGCGCCGCGACGCCGCGCACCTCCGCGCAACGCGCCGCCGGACCGCGCGCCGCCGGACCGGCCCCTCCTGGCCCGGCGCCTTCCAACTGGGCGCATCCAGACCCGGCGCCTTCACATCGCGCCTGTGACCCGGCGTCTCCTGACGCGGTGCCTGCTGGCCATGCGGCTCTGCTCTTCCGTGGGGCGTAGGAGCATCGACGGGTCGCGTGTTCGGGCTGGTGGGAGGGCCTTTCGTCGGCGGAGCGCGTGCGGGTCGGTGAGAAGGCGCCTTTCGGTGGGCCGCGTGTCTGTGGGTCGTTCGGGCTCGGCTTCGGGTGGGGCTTGTGGGTGTGCGGGTTCACGAGTTGGTGCCCTGTTGGGGTGGTGTTGTGGTGGGGTCGGCACGGACTAGGGGTTTCAGGTCGGTGAAGCGGCGGGGGCCGATGCCGGAGACGTCCTGGAGTTGGTCGATGGAGCGGAAGGGGCCCTGGCGGGTGCGGTGGTCGATGATGCGCTGGGCCAGGACGGGGCCTACGCCGGGCAGGGTCTGCAGGGATTCGAGGGTGGCGGTGTTGAGGTCGATCAGGGCGCCGTTCCCCGGTGGGGCGCCGGTTGCCCCGGGGTCGGCCGGTGGTGAGGTCGGTGACGGTGGGGCTCCTTTGACGCCGATCGGGATCTGTTCGCCGTCCACCAGGCGGCGGGCGAGGTTGAGGGAGCCGGTCGTGGTGCCGGGGCGGGTGCCGCCCGCCGCTTTCAGGGCGTCGACCACGCGGGAGCCGGACGGGAGTTCCACGACACCCGGGCGCCGCACCTTGCCCAGCATGTGGACGAGGACTACCGACGCCGCCGACGGTTCCGGTGACGGCGGCGGGGCCTGCGCGGACACGGGTGAGACGTGTGCCGTGGGCGCCACGGGCTCCGGGGCGGCTTCGGCGCGCGGCCACGAGAGCCACAGGTAGGCGACGGCGACGACGGTCGCCACGACTGCGGCGAGCAGGATGACCCGGGCGCCCTTGGCGGACATGCGCGGCATGTCCGGGCCGCCGCGCAGCTTCGAGGAAGGCGGGGCACCGGCGGTCTTGAGCGGTTCGTTGAATCTCATGGATAGGACGCTAGGCACATCGCAACCCCACCGAGGGGCACGTCGAAACCTGTGGACAACGCCCCGCCGGAGCCCCGCGGGCCGATTCCCCATCCGTATAAGGGCTACAGCCCGTCAGCCACGCCCCGACGACCCGAGCGCGACCGCACGAAGCCTTCGGCTCTGCCTGTGGATAACTCTCTCGCCGGGTTCGACGGCAGCCTGAAGAAGAGGCCCGCAACCTGTCTGGGGACCCCCTTGATTCATTCTTCCGCGTCGAGGGCGGCACGCGTTGGTGATGCCGCGGCCTGTGGATAACGCGTCAGCGCGACCGTTTCTCCCCCGCCACGAACCCCAACGATTCAAGCCTCATGAGGGCACCGCCCGCGCCCGGCCACCGCCGACAGGGTCAGAGCTGGGGCGCCACGACGACGCCGAGCATGCCCGGGCCCACATGGGCGCCGATGACGGGGCCGACCTCACCGACGTAGATGTCCTCGATGTGCGGGATTCGGGACCTCAGCCGGGCGGACAGCGCCTCGGCGCGGGAGGCGGCGGCGAGGTGCTGGATGCCCAGGTCGACGGGGCGGTCGCCCGCTTCGGCGACGACGAGCTCTTCCAGCCGGGTGAGGGCGCGGTTGGCGGTGCGGACCTTCTCCAGCGGGGTGATGCGCCCGGCGGAGATGCCCAGCAGCGGCTTCATCATGAGCGCCGAGCCCAGGAGGGATTGGGCGGCGCCGATGCGGCCTCCGCGCCGCAGGTGTTCGAGGGTGTCGACGTAGAAGAGCGAGCGGGACGCGGTGGCGCGGGCGTCGGCGGCCGCCGCGACCGCCTCGGCGGGTTCGCCGCGCAGGGCCGCCGCCGCGGCCGTCAGGGCGGCGAGGCCGAGCCCCAGGCCGATCGTGCCCGAGTCGACGACGTGGACGGGCACCAGCGCCGACTCGGCGGCGAGCCGCGCCGCTTCGACCGTGCCCGACATCTCCGCCGACAGGTGCACCGACACGATCGCCGAAACGCCGGAGTCACCCGCTTCCGCGTAGACGTCCGCGAACCGTGAGGGCGCGGGACGCGAGGTCGTGACGGGACGCCACTCCTTGAGCGCCTGCGCCGCCTCGGCGACCGTGATGTCGTTCTCGTCCCGCACGGTGCCGCCGACGGCGATCTGGAGCGGCACGATGATCAGCCCGTGCCGCTCGGCCAGCTCGGCGGGCAGATAGGCCGTGGAGTCGGTGACGACGGCGACGTCCGCACTTGCCATGCGCCGAGCGTACCCCCGGCGGACACCGCACCGATCGCGACGAGACGCATGTCCCACCCGAGCACGCGCGATGCGCTAAGCCCTGCCCTCCTCGCACCGAGAATGACGCCACAGCGACACACACCGACCCCGATCGGCGCGCGACTCACGCCCACACGGACGAGCCGCGGCCACGAACGACCACGCGAGAACCCTGCCGAACAGGGGCCGCACCCCTTGACGGTCCAGCCGAGGACGCTTGGTCGGGTCTGGACGCGCGCCGCCGCGCCTGGGCCGAAGGGCGCGGTCACGACCGTTCGGGGACACGGCCGAACGACGGCCACACGCCGCTACGCCGTTTGTGCGGTGGCGGTGGGTCAGGGCTGGACCGGGATGCCGCCGCGCCAGATGCGGAGGGCGCGCAGGCCGAACGCCCAGGCGAAGGCGCCCTCGTGGTCGGCGTCCCAGAGGACGATGTCGGCCGCCATGCCGGGTGCCAGGGAGCCGCGGTCACCGACGCGGAGCGCGGCGGCTCCGCCGAGGGTCGCGGCGCGCAGCGCCTCGGTGACCGAGAGGCCGTACATGGCGACGGCCAGCCCGATGACGAGCGGCATCGAGGTGATGCCGCACTGGCCGGGGTTGTGGTCGGTGCCGAGGGCGACGTTGACGCCGCGGTCGAGCATGGCGCGCACCGGCGCGGGCGGGCGCTTGCCGTTGAGCGAGCTGCCAGGGCAGACCGTGGCGGTGACGTTGGCGTGCGCGAGGGCCTTGATGTCGTCCTCACCGGCGTGGGTGAGCAGGTCGGCGGAGGCGCAGCCGACCTCGGCGGCGACCTGCGCGGCGCCGATGCGCTCGTTGGCGCAGGCGTGCATGCGCGCCTTGAGCCCGGCGCGCTTGCCGGTGAGCAGCAGGACGCGGGCCTCCTCGGCGGTGAAGTGGCCCTCGTCGCAGTAGACGTCGATGGAGTCGGCGCCGGCCGCCGCGGCGTCGCCCGCCCACAGCCGGACGGCCTCGATGTAGTCGCGGCGGCGGCCGAAGTACTCGGGCGGCAGGATGTGCGCGGCGAGGAACGTGGCGTGCACGCGCGGCATCGCCGGCTCGCCCTCCAGTGAGCGGAGCATCCGGATGTCGGCGAGTTCGCCGTCGCGGGTGAGGTGGTAGCCGGTCTTGGCCTCGACGGTGGTGGTGCCCGCGAGAATCCACTGCCGGAGCCGTTCGCGGACGCCGTTGCACAGCGTCCAGGGGTCGGTTCCGCGGGTCACGGTGACGGTGGAGTTGACGCCGCCGCCCGCCGCGGTGATCGCCGAGTGCGACGACCCGCTGGTGCGCATCGCGAGTTCGGCCCACCGGTTGCCCGCGTAGACGGGATGGGAGTGCGCGTCGATGAGGCCGGGCGTGACGAGCCCGCCGCCGAGGTTCTCCACGTGGTCGACGTCGACGATGTCGTCGATGACGCCGGGGACGCTCTGCGGCAGGTCGGACGCGGGACCGGCCCACACGATGCGGTCGTCGTGGATGAGGACGGCGGCGTTGCTACAGACGTCGGTGCCCGTCCAGAGCCGTCCGATGTTCGTCAGCAGCCGTACCGTCATGCGATCACCGGTCCGCGCTCGGTGCGGGAGAGCGGGGCGCTGTGCAGGCGAGGCCGCCTGCGCGGGTTCCGGGGGTCGGACCTGCCATGGAGAGGGCCACCTGCTCTCGATCCGGAACGTCGACTGGGTGCCGACGGGCCACCATTGGAGGGGATGAGTGGTCGGACGACCACCGCGAGCAACGAGACCGGAGATATCGGTTTCGTCACGGTAGTGCACGCGCGGCCCGCCCGACAAGCTCTGGCGGACGAACGGGCACCCGCCCGGAAAAGTTCCCCGGACGCCGCCGCGCCCGGCTCGGAATGCACCGCCATAAACAAATCGGCGGCGCGGGGAGAATGCCGACGGGACGTCACTACCGGGACAACCTTCCTGATCACGGCCCGCCTGCCGTGGTTCGGCGTGCGGGCACGGGCCACCGCCGGGCGGGTGTCACCGCGGCGACCGTGGGGAATCCGTTGTTCACCTTACGGAGTGAAGACGCCCGGTCAAGGGGATTGAGGAAGTTGTCACCGCACAGCGGGCCGGACCGTTCCCGCTTGCGCGGTTGGTCCGGGAAGTTGGGAATCTCAGCAATAACCGAGCGGCGTTCCGTACGGGCACGACGAAGCCCGGCCGGATCATTCCGGCCGGGCTCCGAACGTCGTTCCCGTCAGCGCGTGGCGGCCAGGTCCGCGAACGGCTCCAGCTCGCCCGCGAGGTCCTGCGGGACGCGCGCGTGCAGCGCCGTGCCCCCCGCGAGGTGTTCCTCGCTCACGATCTCGCCGCGCTCGTGCACGCGGGCCACCAGGTCGCCGCGCTCGTACGGGACGAGCACGCGCACCTCGGCCTCCAGGCCGGGCAGGTTGGCCTCGATGGCCTCCCGCAGCTCGGCGATGCCCTGCCCGGTGCGGGCGGACACGACGACGCTGTTGGGCTCGCGCCGCCGCAGCCGCGCGATCGCGAGGTCGTCGGCGGCGTCCGCCTTGTTGATCACCACCAGTTCGGGCAGCCGGTCGGCGCCGATCTCGCGCAGCACCTCCCGGACGGCGTCGAGCTGCGCCTCGGGGTCGGCGTCCGAGCCGTCCACGACGTGCAGGACGAGCCCCGCGTCGGTGACCTCCTCCAGCGTGGACCGGAACGCCTCGACGAGCTGGTGCGGCAGGTGCCGCACGAACCCGACGGTGTCGGCGAGCGTGTAGGCGCGCCCGCCGGGCGTCTCGGCGCGGCGGACGGTGGGGTCGAGGGTGGCGAACAGGGCGTTCTCCACCAGCACCCCGGCACCGGTGAGCCGGTTGAGCAGCGAGGACTTGCCGGCGTTGGTGTACCCGGCGATGGCGACGGCGGGCACGGCGTTGCGCTGCCGCACGCCGCGCTTGGTGTCGCGCGACTTGGACATCTCGGCGATCTGCCGCCGCAGCTTGGCCATGCGGGTGCGGATGCGCCGCCGGTCCAGCTCGATCTTGGTCTCACCGGGACCGCGGCCGCCGATGCCGACGCCGCCGGCGGCCCGGCCGCCGACCTGCCGGGACAGGTTGCCGCCCCAGCCGCGCAGGCGCGGCAGCAGGTAGGAGAGTTGCGCCAGCTCGACCTGCGCCTTGCCCTCGCGGCTCTTGGCGTGCTGGGCGAAGATGTCGAGGATGAGCGCGGTGCGGTCGATGACCTTGACCTGGACGGTGTCCTCCAGGTGGCGGAGCTGGCCGGGGGCCAGTTCGCCGTCGCAGATCACCGTGTCGGCGCCGGTGGCGATGACGATGTCGCGCAGCTCGGCCGCCTTGCCCGAGCCGATGTAGGTGGCGGGATCGGGGCGCGAGCGCCGCTGGACGAGTCCTTCCAGGACCTCCGAGCCGGCGGTCTCGGCGAGCAGGGCCAGCTCCCGCAGGGAGTTCTCGGCCTGCTCGGCGGTGCCGTCGGTCCAGACGCCGACGAGGACGACCCGTTCCAGCCGCAGGGAGCGGTACTCGACCTCGGTGACGTCGGTGAGTTCGGTGGAGAGCCCGGCGACGCGCCGCAGTGCGCGGCGGTCTTCCAGGTCGAGCTCTCCCGTCAGGGGCTCGTTCTCGATCGGGTTCTGGTCGTCAAAGAAAGATTGAGTCATATGTCCTCTGTGCAACGCCGCGGGGCGGCCCGGTCTTCCCGGCGATCGTCTCACGCGTGCCGGGCGGCGGCGAGCCGATTATCCGTCCTTCGCCGGGGCATTCCCGTGGGGAGGGCCGCGAGGGCTCCGACCTGCCCGGTTCCGGGGTCGCGGTGCGGCTCCGGCCGGTGACCACCCGCTTTGACCCGGAGGAGTACCGCCGAGTAGCGTTCTCCACGGAACAGAAGTGGAATTTCGCTAGACGAAAGGGCGAGCAGATGGCTGCACCTGACGGGCTCGAAGTCACCGGACCTCTGGGCGAGCGGTACGAGGAGATCCTGACGCCCGAGGCGCTCGGCCTGCTCGCGTCCCTCCAGCGCGAACTCGGCGCCCGCCGCAAGGAACTGCTCGCGGCCCGCGCCGACCGCCAGCGCAAGCTGTCGGAGGGCGGCACGCTCGACTTCCTGCCGGAGACGGCGCAGGTCCGCGCCGACGAGAGCTGGCGCGTCAACGACCCGGCCCCCGGCCTGGAGGACCGCCGCGTCGAGATCACCGGCCCGACCGACCGCAAGATGACGATCAACGCGCTGAACTCGGGCGCGAAGGTGTGGCTGGCCGACTTCGAGGACGCCAACACCCCGCTGTGGACGAACATGGTCGAGGGTCAGCTCAACCTGCGCGACGCCCTGGACCGCACGATCGACTTCACCGACCCCAAGTCGGGCAAGTCGTACGCGCTCAAGGGCGACGAGGAGCTGGCGACGATCGTCGTCCGCCCGCGCGGCTGGCACATGGAGGAGAAGCACGTCCTGGTGGACGGCGAGCCCATGTCCGGGTCGCTGTTCGACTTCGGCCTGTACTTCTTCCACAGCGCCCAGCGGCAGATCGCCAAGGGCAAGGGCCCCTACTTCTACCTGCCGAAGATGGAGAGCCACCTGGAGGCGCGTCTGTGGAACGACGCCTTCAACCTCGCGCAGGACGCGCTCGGCATCCCGCGCGGCACGATCCGCGCGACCGTCCTCATCGAGACGATCCCGGCCGCGTTCGAGATGGAGGAGATCCTCTACGAGCTGCGCGACCACTCGGCGGGCCTGAACGCCGGCCGCTGGGACTACCTCTTCTCGGTGATCAAGAAGTTCCGCGACCGGGGCGCCGACTACGTGCTGCCCGAGCGCAACGCGATCACGATGACGGCGCCGTTCATGCGCGCCTACACCGAGCTGCTGGTGCGCACCTGCCACAAGCGCGGCGCGCACGCGATCGGCGGCATGGCGGCGTTCATCCCGTCCCGCAAGGACGAGGCCGTCAACAAGGTGGCGCTGGAGAAGGTCCGCGCCGACAAGACCCGCGAGTCCGGTGACGGGTTCGACGGGTCCTGGGTCGCCCACCCCGACCTGGTCCCGATCTGCCGCGAGGTGTTCGACGGCGTCCTCGGCGACAAGCCGAACCAGCGCGACCGGCTCCGCGAGGACGTCGACGTCTCGGCCGCCGACCTGCTGAACATCAAGGCGACGCCGGGCGACATCACCGAGGCGGGCCTGCGCGGCAACGTGGACGTGGCGCTGCGCTACCTGGCCACCTGGCTGGACGGCGCGGGCGCGGTCGCGATCCACAACCTCATGGAGGACGCCGCCACCGCCGAGATCTCCCGCTCGCAGGTGTGGCAGTGGATCTACAACGGCGTCCAGACCAAGGAAGGCCGCACGATCACCAAGGAGTGGGTGGAGCAGATCCTCGACGAGGAGCTGGCCGGCATCCGCGCCGAGCTGGGCGAGGCGTTCAACGAGCCGCGTTACAACCAGGCGGTCGAGCTGTTCAAGAACGTGACGCTCGCCGACGAGTACTCCGAGTTCCTCACGACCCCGGCGTACCAGCGCTTCCCGTGATCCCCGGCCGGCGCCCCCGCAGCGACGCGGGGGCGCCGGTCACCGCAGACCCCCCGGCGGACGGTGTGAAGGGTGACGGGATGAACGCTCCCCTGGATCGGCTGGCTGAACGGTTCGCGGCGCTGCTGCCGCCCGGCGGTGTGATCACCGATCCGGTGCGGCTCGCGACCTACGAGTGCGACGGGCTGACGACGCACCGGGCCTCCCCCGGCGTGGTCGTGCTGCCGGAGTCGGCGGAGCACGTGGCGGCGATCGTCCGCGCGTGCGTGGAGGAGAACGTCCCCTATGTCGCGCGCGGGTCGGGGACGGGCCTGTCGGGGGGCGCGCTGCCCCGGACGGACGGGGTGCTGATCGTCACCGCGCGGATGCGGCGCATCCTGGAGATCGACCTGCCGAACCAGCGGGCGGTCGTGGAGCCCGGCGTGATCAACCTGGACGTGACGCGCGCGGTCCGAGCGAACGGGTACTACTTCGCGCCCGACCCGTCCAGCCAGCAGATCTGCTCGGTGGGCGGCAACGTCGCGGAGAACTCCGGCGGCGCGCACTGCCTGAAGTACGGGTTCACCGCGCATCACGTGCTGTCGTGCGAGGTCGTCACGCCGGACGGCGACGTCGTGGAGCTGGGCTCGGGGCCGGGCTACGACCTGCTCGGCGTCTTCGTCGGCGCCGAGGGCACGCTCGGCATCACCACCAAGATCACGGTGAAGCTGACGCGGGTGCCCGAGACGGTGCAGACGCTGCTGGCGGCGTTCCCGTCGATCGAGACGGGCGGCACGGCCGTCTCGAAGATCATCGGCATGGGCGTGGTGCCCGCCGCGATCGAGATGATGGACGCGCTGGCCATCGAGGCGGCCGAGGCCGCCGTGAACTGCGGCTACCCGGCGGACGCGGGCGCCGTCCTCGTCGTCGAGCTGGACGGCCCCGAGGCCGAGGTCGCGCACCAGTTCGCCGCCGTCGAACGGCTGTGCCGCGAGGCGGGCGCGTTCGAGGTGCGGGTCGCCGCCGACGACGCCGAGCGCGCGCTGATCTGGAAGGGCCGCAAGTCGGCGTTCGCCGCCGTCGGCCGGATCAGCCCCGCCTACCTCGTCCAGGACGGCGTCATCCCCCGCACCGCGCTGCCGGAGGTGCTGGCGAGCATCGACGCGCTGTCGGCCGCGTCCGGCGTGCGGGTCGCGAACGTCTTCCACGCCGGGGACGGCAACCTGCACCCGCTGGTGCTGTTCGACGACGCCGTGGAGGGCGCCGCCGACCGCGCCGAGGACGTCTCCGGCAAGATCCTCGACCTGTGCGTCGAGCACGGCGGGTCGATCACCGGCGAGCACGGCGTCGGCGTGGACAAGGCGCGGTACATGCCGCGCATGTTCACCGACACCGACCTGGACACGATGCAGATGGTGCGCTGCGGGTTCGACCCGGCGGGGCTCTGCAACCCCGGCAAGATCTTCCCGACGCCGCGCCTGTGCGGCGAGGTGCCGGGCGTGCGCAAGGGGCCGCATCCGCTGGTCGCGCAGGGGAAGGCGGAGCTGTTCTGATGACACCGCTCGACGCGCTGGCCCGCGCCTGCGCCGACGTGCGCCCCGCCGAACCCGAGGAGGGCGTGCTCGGCGTCGCCCCCCGGTTCGTCGCGGCGCCCGCCTCCCCGGACGAGGCCGCCGCCGTCCTCACCGCCGCCGCCGAGCACGGCCTGGCCGTCGTTCCGCGCGGCGGGGAGACCCGGCTGGACTGGGGCCTGCCGCCGCGGCGCTGCGACCTGCTGATCGACACGACCCGGCTGTCGCGCGTGGTCGAGCACGCGGCGGGCGACCTCGTCGTCAAGGCCGAGGCGGGCGTCGCGCTGGACGACCTGGCGGGCGTGCTCGCCGAACGCGGGCAGCGCCTCGCGCTGGACGCGCCGCTGCCCGGCTCGACCGTCGGCGGCACCCTGGCCACCGGCGCCGCCGGGCCGCTGCGGCTGCTGTACGGCGCGCCGCGCGACCTGGTGATCGGGCTGACGATCGTCCGGGCGGACGGGCGGATCGCCCGGTCCGGCGGGAAGGTCGTGAAGAACGTCGCGGGCTACGACCTCGGGCGGCTGTTCGCCGGGTCGTACGGGACGCTCGGGCTCATCGTGGACGCGACGTTCCGGCTGCACCCCGTCCCGGAGACGCGGGCGTTCGTGACGCGGACGTACACCGCGCCCAAGGACGCGCACGACGCCGTGCAGGCCGTCCTGCACTGCCCCGCGTACGCGGCGGGGCTGGAGGTCACGTCCGGCCCGGGCGCGGCGGTGCGGGTGGCCGTGCTGCTGGAGGGCGTCGCGGACGGCGTGCCCGCGCGGGCGGCGCTCGTCGCGGGGCTGCTCGGTGACGGCGCGATCGGCGCCGAGCCGCCGCCCGGATGGGGCGCGTACCCGGACGGCACGACGCTCGTCGAGACGTCCGTCCCGCCCGGTTCGCTCCCTGAGCTGCTCACCGCCGTCCCGGACGCGTCGCTGGCCTGGTCCGCGAGCGGCCACGGGCACGCCGGGCTGCCCGCCGGGACGACGCCCGAGCAGGCCGCCGCCGCGCTGGCGGCGCTGCGGCGGGTCGGCGGCGCCGTCGTGCGGTACGCGCCGCAGGACGTCCGCGCCGCGCTCGACGTCTGGGGCCCCGTCCCCGGCATCGCGCTGATGCGGCGCGTCAAGGACCAGTTCGACCCGCAGCACCGGCTCTCCCCGGGCCGCTTCGCAGGAGGGATCTGACATGAGCGCCTCGGAGGACATGCCGGATCTTCTCGGTGACTGCGTGCACTGCGGCTTCTGCCTGCCGACGTGCCCCACCTACGTGCTGTGGGGCGAGGAGATGGACTCGCCGCGCGGACGCATCCACCTCATGGACCAGCACGAGCGGGGCGCGCCGCTCGGGCCGGAGATGGTGCGGCACTTCGACCAGTGCCTCGGGTGCATGGCGTGCGTGTCGTCGTGCCCGTCGGGCGTGCAGTACGACCGGCTGATCGAGACGACGCGGGCGCGCGTCGAGGAGCACCACGACCGGCCGCTCGGTGAGAAGGCGCTGCGGGCGCTGGTGTTCGGGCTCTTCCCCTACCGGCGGCGGCTGCGGGCGCTGCGCGGGCCGCTGCGGCTCTACCAGCGCACCGGGCTCGACCGCGCCGTCCGGCGCACCGGGCTGCTGGAGCGCGTGTCGCCGTCGCTGGCCGCGATGGAACGGCTCGCGCCGCCGCTCGGTCCCGCGCCCCGGCTGCCCGAACGCGTCGCCGCGCGCGGCGGGCGCCGCGCCACCGTCGGGATGCTGACCGGCTGCGTGCAGGGCGAGTTCTTCCCCGGCGTGAACACCGCGACGGCGCGGGTGCTGGCGCTGGAGGGCTGCGACGTCGTCATCCCGCGCGGGCAGGGCTGCTGCGGCGCGCTGTCGCTGCACTCGGGACGGGCCGGGGAGGCGGCGGCCTTCGCACGCCGGACGATCGACGCGTTCCGTGACGTGGACGTCATCGTGGTCAACGCTGCCGGATGCGGCTCGTCCATGAAGGAGTACGGCGAACTGCTCAAGGACGACCCGGTCTGGGCCGCCCGGGCGGCGGCGCTGTCGGACCGCACGCGCGACCTGGCCGAGTTCCTGGTGGAGCTGGGGCCGCGCGCCGAACGGCATCCCGTCCCGGCGACCGTCGCCTACCACGACGCCTGCCACCTCGCCCACGCGCAGGGCGTGCGGAGCCAGCCGCGCGCGCTGCTCGCGCAGATCCCCGAGCTGACCGTCCGGGAGATCAAAGACCCCGACGTGTGCTGCGGCTCGGCCGGCACCTACAACCTGTTCCAGCCGGAGGCGGCGTCCGAGCTGGGCGACCGCAAGGCGGCGTCGGTGCGCGAGACGCGGGCCGAACTGCTCGTCGCGGCCAACCCCGGCTGCTCGTTGCAGATCGCGACCGCGCTGCGACGGCAGGGCACCGAGATGGCCGTCGCGCACACCGCGCAGGTGCTCGACGCGTCGCTGCGCGGACTGGGGCGCGGGCCGCTGTTCGCCGACGGTTCGTAACACAGGAGGCGATCGGCCCGCAAATGGCCCGTTAATGGGGGTCAGGGGCCGTTGATGTGGATGTCCGGTAATGTGGCCTGCCGTATCAGGGGCGCCGCACGTGACCGCCGAGGCGCGAGGGAGCAACGGGAAACACGATGACCAATCCCCATCGTTCACACCGCCGCCGGAAGAAGAGCAACGCCGGGCGGCTCGGGCTCGCCGGGGCGCTCACCGGGGCCGTCGGCATCGCGGGCGTCGCCGCCGGGATCGTCATGCTGCGGGCCGGGGACGACACCGGGCCGAGCACCGCGCCCACCCTCTCCGGCGGCCAGGGCGGCCGGGCGTCCGACGGCACCCCCGCCACCCCGCGACCCGACGCGGGCGCGCCGCTCACCCTGAACACCCCCGAGGGCTACGGCTACGAACTCTCCGCCGTGGACGCTGGCACCGACGCGCGTCCGCTCCGGACGACCAAGACGTCCGACGGCGCCGTCTTCGCCTACGCCGACTACACGATCACCAACACGCAGCGCCGCCCCGTCCCGCTGGACTACCCGGCCGACCTCTTCCTCCCCCGCGCGCAGGTCCCCGCGTCGGCGCAGGAGCGCTGCATGCCGCAGCCCGGCATTCCCGACTCCATGTGCACCCTCCCCGGCCGCACCGAGATCACCGCCCGCGTCGACGACTCCCGTCCCCCGTTCACCGAGGACGGCGACACCCTCATCCCCGCCGGCGCCTCCTACCTCGTCCGCGTCGCCACCGACCTCCCCGTCAAGGACTCCCTCAAGGCCGCCGACCTCCGCCTCTTCGTCTACAACCCGCGCTTCGTCAGCGACCGCAAGGGCGTCGAGGTCACCTTCCGCTGACCGCCCTGTCAGGGGCCGGTGAAGCCGATGGTCTCGTAGGCGGGTTGGGAGAAGCCGTTCGCGCCTAGGTTGGCCAGGCCGCGGCGGGTGGCGACGATCTGGGGGCGCTGGTAGAGGGGCAGGACGGTCGCCTCGCGCCAGATGAGGGCGTCGGCGCGGTGGACCAGGGCGCGGGCGCGGGCCTGGTTGAGGGTGGCGGTGGCGCGGTCCATCGCGGCGTCGATCTCGGTGGTGCCGTGCCGGGCGTAGTTCTGCTGGATGCGCGAGCCGCGCGGACGCGCGAACACCGAGCGCAGCGCCGACAGCGGGAACGCCGTGCCCAGCCACGAGAACGGGACGATGTCGAAGTCGCCGGGGGTGATGTACCGGTCGAACAGATCGTCGGTCGGAACCGGACGGACGTCCACCCGGATACCGACCCGTTCCAGCAGCGCCCGCGTCAGCTCCCCCTCCTGCTTGCTGCCCGGCAGCCCGGACGGCACCACGAACGACAGCGCCAGCGTCCGGCCGTCCTTCACCCGGTACCGGCCGTGCGGACGCCAGCCCGCCTCGTCCAGCAGCCGCCGCGCGGTGTCCGGGTCGTACCGGCCGAACGCGCCCGAGTTGTCGCGGTAGCCCTCCTGCGTGTTGACGTAGAAGTGGTTGCCCAGCGTGCGGACCGGCCAGCCCAGCCCGGCCAGGTCGGAGCGGGCCATCGCCTCCCGGTCGATGGCGAGCGCCACCGCCCGCCGCACCCGCACGTCGCGGAGCGCGGGACGCGACGCGTTCAGCGTCAGGTGCCGGAAGTCCGGGCCGCCCGCCCGCCGCACCACCGCGCCGTGCACCGACTCGACGCGGCGCAGCGCCGCCGCGTCGGTGCCGACGTCCATGAGGTCGATCTCGTCGTTGGCGAACGCGCCCGGCATCGCGCTGGTGTCCATCGCGCGGAACACGATCCGGTCGAGCTTGGCGGGCCTCCCCCACCACGCCGGGTCGCGGACCAGGGTGACCGACTTGCCCGTCCGGTCGATCTCCCGGATGCGGAACGGCCCCGCCGTCACCGGCGCCCGGTGCCGCCAGCCGGTGTTGAACGTCACCGGGTCGCGCGTGGTCTCCGCCGGGTACAGGGGGCTGAACAGGCTGCGCCACGCCGCGTACGGGCGCGCGAACGTCACCCGGATCTCCCCCTCCGCCCGGCCCCCCTCGACGCGGGCGATCTGCCGGTATCCGGCGATCGTCGCGACCCGGTAGCGCCCGTCGCGGCCCGACAGCGCGTGCGCCTGCGCGGCGAAGTCGGTGAGCCCGAGCCGCCGCCCGGTGGACCACCGCGCCTTCGGATTGAGCCGGTAGATGACGACCTGGCGGCGTCCCGTCCACACGACCCGCGCGCCGCGCAGGTACTCGGGCACCGGCCGGACGACGGCCCGCGCGTCCGACCGCATGAGCACCGGCAACGCCCCGTACACGACCTGCGCGACGACGCCCTTGCTGCCGTCGGCCTGGTGGAAGTTCCACTGCGCGGGGAACTCGGGCAGCGGCCAGCGCAGCGTGCCGCCGTCGCGGACGGCGCGCGGATCGACGGGGTTGACGTCGGACGCGGGCGGCAGCGCCCCGGCGAGCGCGCCCCGCGACGTCTCCGGCACCGTGCATCCGGACAGCGGCATGAGGACCAGCATCAGGACGAGGGCCGCGCACGTCGCCCTCACCGCACGTCCAGCGGATGATGGCAGGCGGCGGCCTGGTCGGCGGCGCCGGGCCGCGCGACGACCTGCGGGTCCTCGCGCTCGCACCGCTCCCGCGCCGACGCGGGCAGACCGGCGTAGCGCGGGCAGCGCGGCCGGAACCGGCACCCGCGCGGCGGAGCCGACGGATCGGGCGGATCACCGTGCAGCGGACGGCGGCGCCGCCGCCGCTCGGCGATCGGGTCGGGCAGCGGGACGGCGTCCAGCAGCGCCCGCGTGTAGGGGTGCGCGGGCGAGCCGTAGACGGCGTCGGCGCCGCCGATCTCCACGATGCGGCCGTTGTACATGACCGCGACCCGGTCCGCGATGCGGCGCACCACCGCCAGGTCGTGCGCGACGAACACGTACGCGAGCCCGAGCTGCGCGCGCAGGTCCTCCAGCAGCGCCATGATCCCGGCCTGGACGGACACGTCCAGCGACGCGACGGGCTCGTCGAGCAGCAGCAGCCGGGGTTCGAGCGCGAGCGCGCGGGCGATGGCGACGCGCTGCCGCTGCCCGGCCGACAGGCCGCCGGGGAAGCGGGCGGCGTGCTCGTCCTCCAGGCCGACGAGCGCGAGCAGTTCGGTGACGCGGCCGGGGATGCGGGCGCGGGCGACCCGGTGCGTGGTGAGCGGCTGGGCGATGATGTCGCGGACCCGCATGCGCGGGTCGAGCGAGGCGAACGGGTCCTGGAAGACGACCTGGAGGTCGCGGCGCAGCTCCTTGCGGCGGGCGGCCGTCAGCTCGGCGGTGGACTGCCCGAACACGTGCACCCGGCCGCGCTGGGGACGGTCGAGCCGCAGCACCTCCATGAGCACGGTCGTCTTGCCGCAGCCGGACTCACCGACCAGGCCCAGCGACTCGCCCGCCCGCACCTCCAGCGTCACGCCGTCGACCGCGCGCACCGCGCCGAGCCGGCGCTTGACGACCATGCCCCGGTAGACGGGGAAGTGCCGGGCGAGCCCGTCCACCTCCAGCACCGGCGGCCGTTCCGTGCGCGGCGGACGCGGCGGCACGACCGGCACCGGCACGACGGGGAACACCCCGGCCGCGTCGCGGGTCAGCGCGGTGTTGACGCACGCCGCCCGGTGCCCGCCCGCGCCGACGACGACGGCCTCGGGCTCGGCGCCGTCGCAGCGCGGCCCGCCGAGCGGGCAGCGGGGCCGGAACGGGCACCCGGCGGGCGGCCCGCCGGACGGCGGCGGCGCCCCCTCGATCGGCGCGGTCCGCAGCGCGCGGGCGGGCTCGTCCAGGCGGGGCAGCGAGCGCAGCAACCCGATCGTGTACGGCATGCGGGGCCGGGCGTAGACGTCCTCGACGCGGCCGGACTCCACGGCGCGGCCCGCGTACATGACGACGACGCGGTCCGCGAATCCGGCGACGACCCCGAGATCGTGCGTGATCAGGACGATCGCGGCGCCGGTGGCGTCGCGGGCGACGCTCAGCACGTCGAGGATCTGCGCCTGGATCGTCACGTCGAGGGCGGTGGTGGGCTCGTCCGCGACGATGGCGAGCGGGTCGTTGGCGATCGCCATCGCGATCATGACGCGCTGCCGCATCCCGCCGGAGAACTCGTGCGGGTAGGCGCGGGCGCGCCCGGCCGCGTCGGGGATCCCGACCATCTCCAGCAGTTCGGCGGCGCGGGCGCGCGCGGCGCGCCGGGTGGCGCCCGCGTGGATCTGGATGGTCTCGGCGATCTGGTCACCGACGGGCCGGACGGGCGTCAGCGCCGACAGCGGGTTCTGGAACACCATGGCCAGCTCCCGGCCCCGCACCCGCGACAGGTCGGCGTCGGAGCGGCCGAGCAGTTCCTCGCCGCGCAGCCGCACCGAGCCGCGCGCCCGCGCCCCGGACGGCAGCAGCCCGAGCACGGCGTGCGCGAGCGCCGACTTGCCCGAGCCGGACTCACCGACGACGCCGACGACCTCGCCGCCGTCCACGGACAGGTCGAGGCCGCGCACGGCCCACACGTCCGGCGGGTAGGAGACGTGCAGGTCGCGGATCTCCAGCAGGCTCACGGGCGCGCACCCCGCAGTTCGGGGTCGAGGGCGTCGCGCAGCCCGTCACCGAGCAGGTTCACGGCGAGGACGACGAGGACGAGCGCCCCGGCCGCCGACCCGAACAGCCACGGGTAGGCGTGCGCGCTGCCCCAGCCGTCCGCGATGAGGGTGCCGAGCGACAGGTCGGGCGGGCGGACGCCGAACCCGAGGTAGGCCAGGCCGCTCTCGGCGATGATCGCGACGCTGACGTTGATCGCGGCGTCCGCGATCAGCAGCGACGACAGGTGCGGCAGGATGTGCCGCAAAACGACGCGCACGTTGCCGACGCCGAGGAACCGCGCCGCCCGCACGTACTCGCGTTCGCGCAGCGACAGCGTCATCGCCCGCACCATCCGCGCGGTGATCATCCAGCCGAACAGCGCGAGCAGCAGCACGATGCCGAGCCAGTGCCCGCGCAGCGCCGGGGACAGCACGGCCACGATCAGGATGGACGGCAGCACCAGCAGCAGATCGACGCCCCACATGAGCAGCCGGTCGGCCCAGCCGCCGAGGAAACCGGCGGTCATGCCGACGACGGCGGCGAGCGCGGTGGACAGCACGGCGACGAGCAGCCCGATGACCAGGGACTTCTGGAGACCGCGCAGGGTCAGCGCGAACATGTCGCGGCCGGACTGGGTGGTGCCGAGCCAGTGCCGCGCCGAAGGCGGTTCGCGGAAGGCGGTGAAGTCGGTCTCGTCCCAGTGCCAGGGCGCCAGGTGCGGGCCGAGGAACGCGAGCAGGAACAGCCCCGCCAGCAGGGCGAGCCCGAGCGTCGTGCGGCGGTTGGCGGGCCGTCGCGCCGTCAT
Source organism: Actinomadura flavalba DSM 45200 (assembly GCF_000374305.1). Lineage (GTDB taxonomy): Bacteria > Actinomycetota > Actinomycetes > Streptosporangiales > Streptosporangiaceae > Spirillospora > Spirillospora flavalba. The sequence continues at coordinate 274,482 of NZ_KB894094.1, forward strand.
CGGGGGTGCACCCGGACGCGCGGGTCGAGGACGGCGCGCAGCACGTCGGAGAACAGCCCGGCGAGCAGGACGGCGACGGCGGCGACGCAGTTGGCGGCGGCGACGACGTTGACGTCGCCGCGGGTGATGGAGTCGACGACCCACTCACCGAGCCCGTGCCAGCCGAAGATCTTCTCCACGAACATGCCGGTGAGCAGGACGAGCCCGGCGGTGTAGGCGAAGTAGGTGGTGAGGGGGACGACGGCGGTGCGCAGCCCGTGCCGCAGCAGCGCGTGCCGGCGGCGCAGGCCCTTGGCGCGGGCGGTGCGGACGTAGTCGGCGCCGAGGACGTCGAGCATGGTCGCGCGCTGGTAGCGGCAGTAGACGGCGAGCTGGGCGAGGGCGACGGCGAGGGTGGGGAGCAGAAGGTGCCGGATGCGGTCACCGAAACCGCCGAGGGCGCCGAACGTGCCGTCGGCGGCGCCGGGGCTGGACTCACCGACCCACTCGACGAGTTGCAGGCCGGTCATCTCGTTGAGCCGGGCGGCGCCGAGCTGGAGGAACACCGCGAGGACGAAGACGGGGACGGCCAGCAGCGCGAACGCGCCGCCGCCGATGACGCGGTCGGGCGTGTGGCCGCGCCGGGCGGCGGCGTAGACGCCGAGCGCGACGCCGCCCGCGAAGCCGAGGACGCTTCCGGCGGACAGCAGCCGCAGGCTGACACCGAGCCGCCGCCAGAGTTCGCCGGTGACGGGTTCGCCCTGCACGGTCTCGCCGAAGTCGCCGCGGACGACGCCGGAGGCCCAGGTGAGGTAGCGCTCGGGGAGCGGGACGTCGTCGTGCAGGTTGAGCCGGGCGAGTTCGGCCTCGACGGCTGCGGGCGTGCCGCCGGTGTGGTTGCGCACGGCGTCGCGGGGCCGCAGCGAGCCGGCGGCGACCAGGTACGCCAGGCTCGCCGCGACGACGGTGAGCACCGCGTACGTGGCCAGCCGGCGAAGCAGATACCTCCCCATCGTGCCCCTTCTCCCCCACCCGTCGGTGACGGCATGCTACTGCTCGATCACGGTACGGCGGGGGCGTTCCGGAAAGGCCGCACGAAAGTGATCCAACGGTGACCCGGCGTGTCCGCCGGGCCGGACCGCAGGTCAGACGAGGGCGGGCTCGGGATCGGGCGCCGGAGCCTCCGCGGGGCGGCGTGCGCGCAGGACGCCGCCGAGGGCGAGCGCGAGGCCGAACGCGGCCCACGCGGCGAGGACGAGCAGCGGCCCGCCCGCGCCCGCGCCGTCCAGGAACGCGACGGAGCGCAGCCCGGAGACGGCGGCGCCGGGCGGCAGGAACTGGCCGAGCGCGCCCCACGGCACGGGCAGCAGTTCGGGTGCGGACGCGGCGGCCGACAGCGGGTTGCCGAGCAGCAGCAGGGTCAGCGCGCCGAGGCCGAGCCCGGGGCGGCCGAGCAGGGCGGCGAGGCCGGTGACGGTGCCGGTGACGGCCAGGACGGCGAGCGCGGCCGTGCCCGCGACGGCGAGGTAGGGGCCGCCGAGGACGCCGAGCCACGCCTGCGCCGTCCAGGTGACGGCGAGGCCGCCGACGGCGGCGAAGACGACGGCGCCGAGCACGCGGGCGCCGATCGGCCGGACCGCGAACGTGAGCAGGACCGAGGCGGCGATCCCGGACAGCACGAGCGGCAGGACGAGCGCGCCGAACCCGGCGCCGCGCGGGTCGCCGTCGCCGCCGGGCGCGACGTCCTCGACGGGCGGGGCGGGGGCACCGCCGAGCGTCTGCGCGGCCTGGGCGAGCTGCTGGGCGACGGCGGGCGAGGCGCCGGACGCGACGAGCAGCCGGGGCGGCCCGGCGGGGGCGGTGATGATCGCGCCATAGGCGTCGCCGCCGGTGACGGCGGCGCGGGCCGCGGCCGGATCCGCGACGGTGCCGACCTCGAAGGCGCCCGGGCGTTCGGCGGCGAGGCGCTGGGCGACGGCGGGGGCGCCGGGCCCGGTGACGACGAGCGGCACGTCGTGCGGGGCGCTGCGGACGGCGGGCCAGGCGAAGGCGACGATCATGACGAGCTGGAGCAGGGCGGCGGCCAGCCCGACGGCGGCGGCCCTGCGCAGCGAAGCCGAGTGCATGGGGTCCTCCAAAGAAAGCGAACATTCATTCTCTTGCGATGATCCGAGCGTGCTCCGCCGATCCGCGTTTGTCAAGAACGAACGTTCGTTTTAGGTTGGCGGTATGCCGAAGGTCACCGAAGAGCACCTGGCCCGCCGCCGCCGCCAGATCCTGGACGCCGCCGCCGCCTGCTTCGAGCGCAAGGGGCTGCCCGCCACGTCCATGCAGGACATCCTCACCGAATCGGGGCTGTCGGCGGGCGCGGTGTACCGCTACTTCCCGAGCAAGACCGCGATCGTCGAGGCCATCATGACCAGCACGGTCGGTGACCTGCACACGCGGCTCGCCGCACTCGTCGACGCCGACCCGCTCCCCCCGCTGGACGACGTGATCACCGGCTTCGCCGTCCACCTGGAGGAGATGCTGGCCGCGGGAGGTCCCGTCCGGCTGGCGCCGCAGGCGTGGGCGCTGGCGCTGCACGACCCCGAGTTGCGCAAGCACGTGCAGGAGACGATGGGCCTGATGGTCGCCGCCTGGGTCCGCTACGTGCGGCGGCTCGTCGACACCGGCGCGCTCCCGCCGGGCACCGACGCCGCGGCCGTCGGCCGGACGATCTTCGGAATCCTGCCGGGGTTCCTTCTCCAGACCCTCATCCTGGAGAATGTGTCCGCCGGCGATCTGCGCACCGGAATCCGGGCGCTGCTGCGCCCCCACCTCACCGCCCCGACCGCCTGACGCGCTCCCATCCGCCCGAGCCGTCCCAGATCGGTCGCCCGAGATCCCCGGGTGGGCACCCCGCAAGCTTTACGATTCATTTACTTTCACTCGGGGAGCACGCATGGGCAGAGCCGACGGACGAGCCAGGGCCGGCCTCGCCGGCAACACCGCGTTAGCGCTCGCGGCGGCGGCGATCGCGACGGTCGCGGGCACGCTCGTCCTCGGCGGCCTCCTCCCGGCGGGGCAGCGGCTCGTGTGGTGGCACCCCGAGATCGTCGTCGCCCTCTCGTGGACGCCGATCGCCGCGCTGCTGCTGCGGCACCGGCCCGGCCTGCGCGTCGGCTGGCTCATGCTCGCCGCGGGCGTCTCGGCCTCGGTCTACGTGCTGTCCCTCAACCTCGGACCGTTCCTGGACGGGCGCGGCCTGCCGGGCGCCGGATTCGTCCAGTGGCTCGGCACCTGGCTCTGGGCCGTCGACACCTACTTCCTCACGCTCGTGCTGCCGCTGATCTTCCCCGACGGGCGGCTCGTCTCCCGCTGGTTCCGGCCGGTGCTGGCGCTCGCGTTCGCGATCCCCGTGATCGTCGCCGTCCACCTCACGATCGACCCGGACGTGCGGAAGTTCCACAACGGCGTCTCGGTCTATCCGTTCGGTGACATTCCCCTGCCCATCACGGTCGCGATCCTCGGCACGTTCGCGCTCGGCTTCGTGTCGATCGCGCTGCGGTTCGCCCGTTCCTCCGCCGACATCCGCCGCCAGATCGCCTGGGTGATCTACCCGGGCGTGCTCGCCCAGACGATCGTGTACGTCGGTGAGAACCTGCCGATCGGTGACTGGATTCGCACCCTGACCATCACCGCCGTGCCGATCTGCGTCGCCATCGCCATCACCCGCTACCGGCTCTACGACATCGACCTGGTCATCAGCCGCACGCTCGTGTACGCGGGCCTCGTCGTCGTCATCACCGGCGTCTACTTCGCGCTGGTCGCCACCGCCAGCCGGTTCGTCGCGGACCACGGGCAGCTCGCCGGGCTCGTCGGCGCCATCGCCGCCGGGGCGGTGTTCGAACCCGTCCGGCGCCGCCTGCAACGCGCCGTCGACCGGCTCATCCACGGCGAACGCGACCCCTACCGCATCGCGGACCGGCTGAACCGGCGGCTCCAGAGCATCTCCGACCCGCGCGCCGCGCTGACCGTCGCCGCCGCGACCGTCCGCGAGGCGCTGCACGCCGACGGCGTCGTCATCGAGGTGCTGGACCGCGACGGCCAGGTGACGTCCGTGCGCAGCGGCGACCCCGGCGAGCGCCGCCACTTCGTCCCGCTCGTCTGGCACAGCGAACCCGTCGGGCGGCTGCTGTACGGGCTGTCGCGCCCGCCCGACCCGCGCCTGGCGTCCGTCCTGTCGCGCAACCTGGCCGAACTCGCCAGCGCCACCCGGCTCGCCATCGACGTGCAGCGGTCCCGCGAACGCATCCTGCGGACCCGCGAGGAGGAGCGCCGCAGGCTGCGCCGCGACCTGCACGACGGCCTCGGCCCGACGCTGGCCAGCCTCGCCATGACCGTCGACGCCGCCCGCATCCGGCTGCGCACCGACCCCGGCGCCGTCGACCCGCTGCTGGAGGAACTGCGCACCACGATGGGCCGGACGATCGGGGACATCCGCGACCTCGTCTACGGCCTGCGCCCGCCCGCGCTGGACGACCTCGGCCTCGCCGGGGCGATCCGGGCGCTCGGCGGCGTCGTCTCGACCGGCGACGGCCCGCGCGTGGACGTCCACGTCGAGGGCGACCTGGACCTGCTGCCCGCCGCCGCCGAGGTCGCCGCGTACCGGATCGTCCAGGAGGCGCTGACGAACGTGCACCGGCACGCGCGCGCCGACTCGGCCGTCGTGCGGCTGTCGCTCAACGGCGACCTGCACGTGTCCGTGGGCGACGACGGCATCGGCGTGGCCGAGCGCGGCGCGTCGGGCGTGGGGATGACGTCGATGCGCGAACGCGCGGCCGAACTCGGCGGATCGTGCACGGTGGGGCCCGGTCCGGGCGGCGGGACGCTGATCACGGCGCGGCTGCCGGTGAACGGCCAGTACACCGTCGAAGAGAGCGGCTGAGCCGCCCGCACCCGGGTGGGGAGGGCCAGCGACGCGCCCCCCGCCAAGAAGGTCCGTCGCCGACCCTCCGGCTCCGCCGGAATCCGGGGCTCCCATCCCAGACTCCGGGGGCCTTCCACCAGAGGGTGTGCACGAATGAAATTACGCGTTCTCGGTCCCGAGGGTGAGGGACTTAGGTCCCGTTTCTCCCGGGACCGCTCAGCCCGTCCGGTCGGGACGGATCGTCCCCTCCGCGACCAGGACGGCGGGTCCGGCCAGGTAGGCGGTGTCGCCGGCCAGCGTCACCGTGACCCGGCCGCCGGGAACGTCGACCGTCCAGCGGCCGTCCGGGACGGGACCGGCGCCGGGTTCGGCCAGCGCGGCGGCCAGCGCGACCGCGACCGTGCCGGTGCCGCACGAGCGCGTCTCGCCCGAACCGCGCTCGAACACGCGCATCTCGACGTGCCGCTCACCGACAGGGCGGAAGAACTCGACGTTCACCCCGGCGGGGAACACGGCCGGGTCGAAGCCGGGGGCGCGCGTCAGGTCGAGCGCGGCGACGGGCGCGTCCACCCGGCAGGCCAGGTGCGGGTTGCCGACCGACACGCTCACGCCGGGGAACTCGGCGCCGTCCAGCGTCGCGACGGCGGTACCGAGCAAGGACGGCATCCCGCCCATGTCGACGGTGACGTCGCCCTCGGCGCCCAGCTCGACGCCCCGCACCCCGGCGCGGGTCGCGATCGGGAACGTTCCCGGCGCGGCCAGGCCCGCGTCGACCAGGTAGCGGGCGAACACCCGGACGCCGTTGCCGCACATCTCGGCGACGCTGCCGTCGGCGTTGCGGTAGTCCATGAACCACTCGGCGTCCTGCGCGGTGACGGCGGGCTCACCGGCGGCCTTGGTGCGCACGACGCGCAGCACGCCGTCCGCGCCGACGCCCGCGCGGCGGTCGCACAGCCACGCCACGAACGCGGGCGTCAGCTCCAGCTCGCCGTCCGGATCGGGCAGGATGACGAAGTCGTTCTCGGTGCCGTGACCCTTGACGAAACGCATGACTAGATCGTAGCCGCGACCGCGCGCTCGGCCAGGTCGGGCGCGTCGTGGGGCAGCCACACCACGCGCGGGTCGCGGCGGAACCACGACTCCTGACGGCGCGCGAACCGCCGCGTGAGACGGACCGTCTCCTCCTTGGCCCGCTCCTCGGTCCACTCCCCCGCCAGGAAGCGCAGCACCTGCGCGTAGCCGAGCGCGCGGGAGGCGGTCCGGCCCTCGCGCAGGCCCGCCTTCTCCAGCGCGCGGACCTCCTCGACCAGGCCCGCCGCCCACATCCGCTCGACGCGCAGCGCGATGCGCTCGTCCAGCTCGGGACGCGGCACGGCCAGCCCGATCTGCACCGCGTCGTACCGGTAGGAGAACTCGGGGAGCGTCGCGCTGAACGGGCGGCCGGTGATCTCCACGACCTCCAGCGCCCGCACGACGCGGCGCCCGTTGGACGGCAGGATGTTCGCCGCCGCGACCGGGTCGAGCGCGCGCAGCCGCTCGTGCAGGACGCCGGGACCGGACGCGGCCAGCTCGTCCTCCAGCCGGGCGCGGACGGCCGCGTCGGTACCGGGGAACTCCAGGTGGTCCAGGGCGGCGCGCACGTACAGGCCCGACCCGCCGACCAGGACGGGGACGCGCCCGCGCGCGCGGACGTCCGCGACGGCCTCGGCGGCGAGCCGCTGGTACCCGGCGACGGCGGCGGGCTCGGTGACGTCCCACAGGTCGAGCAGGTGGTGCGGCACGCCGCGCATCTCGGCGGCCGTCAGCTTGGCGGTGCCGACGTCCATGCCCCTGTAGAGCTGCATCGAGTCGGCGTTGAGGGCCTCACCGCCCAGGCGCAGCGCCAGCTCGACGGCCAGATCCGACTTTCCGGCCGCCGTCGCACCGACGACCGCGATCACGCGTGCAGGGGTCACCCGGTCATTGTCGCCGCAGTTCGGGGTAGGTACGACGGAGAACGCACGATCACGGGGGTGCACGATGTCGTTCATCGACAAGATCAAGGACATGCTCGGCCAGCACAGTGACAAGGCCAAGCAGGGCGTCGAGAAGGGCGGGGACATGATCGACAAGCGGACCGGCGGCAAGTACGCCGACCGCGTCGACCAGGCCCAGGCCAAGGCGAACGAGTACCTCGACCGCGACCGGCGCGGCGGGGGCGACGGCGCCGCCCGCCCCGAGCGCGAGCAGCGGCCCGAGGACGGCTCGGCCCGCTGAGTCAGCGGCGGCGCCAGCCCGCCACGAGGTAGCCGACGCCGTACGGCGCCTCGTCGTAATGCAGGACGCCGTCGTACTCCGCGCCCGTGGCGGCTCCCGCGAGCACCTGCCACGCGGCGCGGCCCGCCGCGCCCAGCTCCGCGCACAGCGCGGGGTCCAGGGCGGCCAGCGCCGCGGCGTCGCCACGCCGCAGCGCCCCGGCGACGGACGCGTCGAACCCCTCGGCGCGAGGGTCGAGGTGCCCGGGCGCCTGCGCCGACCGGCACGCCGAGCCGTCCGCCATCACGAGCAGGGCCGTGCTCGACGCGAGGTCCGCGCCGACGCGCGCGCACTCGTCCGGCGTCGCGTCGACCGCGATCTCCCGGTATCCGGCGGGGTCGCGCCCGAGCAGCCACCGCCCGATCGTCAGCGACAGCGGCAGACCCGCGCCGTCCAGCCCCACGGGCCGCACGCCGCCGCCCTCGCGCGTCTCCGCACTCCCCCGCGCCCCCACGGTCAGGTCCAGCCCGTACGGGCGCAGCGTGCCGCGCGCGCCGGACGGGTGGACGCGGGTGCGCGGGCCGCCGCCGACGATCACGACGTCGGCGGGCAGCGCCGCGACCGCCGTCGCGCAGGCGGCGCGCAGCGCGTCCAGTTCGGGGGCCGCCGCGCCCGCCAGTTCCGGGACGAGCAGCGGCGGATGCGGGCAGAGGGCCGCCGAGACCGGCACCGGCGCTAGGGACGGACCGAGCAGGCGGACGCGGCCGGAGCGGGTGCCGCCGGACGGCCGATCGACGGCATCCCGAGCGTCACGCCGGTGGCGGGACCGCCGCCCTGGCGGGCCTCCCACGCGTCGCCCGCGCGGGTGCGGCGCACCCCGCGCGCGGGCTTGTCGGCCACGAGATGGTGCGGCGCGGCGTAGGTGACCTCGACCGAGACGGTGTCGCCCGGCCGGACGGGCTCGTCCGGCTCGGCGAAGTGCACCAGGCGGTTGTCGGCGGCGCGGCCGGACAGGCGGCGGGTGGCCGCGTCCTTGCGGCCCTCGCCCTCCGCGACCAGCACCTCCAGCGTGCGGCCGAGCTGGCGCCGGTTCTCCGCCCAGGAGATCTCCTCCTGGAGGGCGATCAGCCGCTCGTAGCGCTCCTGGACGACGGCCTTCGGCAACTGGCCCTCCATTGTCGCCGCGGGCGTGCCGGGACGCTTGGAGTACTGGAACGTGAACGCGCTCGCGAACCGCGCCTCGCGGACCACGTGCAGCGTCTGCTCGAAGTCCTCCTCGGTCTCGCCGGGGAAGCCCACGATGATGTCCGTGGTGATCGCGGCGTCGGGCATGGCCGCCCGGACCTTCTCGATGATGCCCAGGTAGCGCTCCTGCCGGTAGGAGCGGCGCATCGCCCGCAGCACGCGGTCGGACCCGGACTGGAGCGGCATGTGCAGCGACGGCATGACGTTCGGCGTCTCGGCCATCGCGGCGATGACGTCGTCGGTGAAGTCCTTCGGGTGCGGCGAGGTGAACCGGACGCGCTCCAGCCCCGCGACGTCGCCGCAGGCGCGCAGCAGCCCGGCGAACGCCGACTGGCCGCCCGCCGTCATCGCGCGGACCTCGTCCGGCGCGGCGGCGAGCGAGCCGAACCCGCTGCCGTAGGCGTTGACGTTCTGCCCGAGCAGCGTGATCTCGCTGACGCCCTCGGCGACGAGCGCCTCCACCTCGGCGAGGATCTCGCCCGGCCGCCGGTCGCGCTCCTTGCCGCGCAGCGCCGGGACGATGCAGAACGTGCACGTGTTGTTGCAGCCCACCGAGATCGACACCCACGCCGCGTACGGCGACTCGCGGCGCGTCGGCAGCGTCGAGGGGAAGGTCACCAGCGACTCTTCGATCTCGACCTGCGCCTCGTCCTGAATCCGCGCCCGCTCCAGCAGCGCGGGCAGCGACCCGAGGTTGTGCGTGCCGAACACGACGTCCACCCAGGGGGCGCGGCGCACGATGGTGTCGCGGTCCTTCTGGGCGAGGCACCCGCCGACCGCGATCTGCATCCCCGGACGGCCGTCCTTGACCGGGCGCAGATGCCCGAGGTTGCCGTACAACCGGTTGTCGGCGTTCTCGCGCACCGCGCACGTGTTGAACACGACGACGTCGGGTTCGGCGTCGCCGGCGCGGACGTATCCGGCGTCCTCCAGCAGGCCCGACAGGCGCTCGGAGTCGTGGACGTTCATCTGGCACCCGTAGGTACGGACCTCGTACGTGCGGGCGCCGCTCTGGGTAGGCGTACTCATGACGCGTCCAGCGTACGCGCAGGGACGTCCTCCGCGTGCGTCCCGCGCATCCCCGCGCGAGGGTTCCGGCCAGGCAAAATGATCAACATGAGGTGCCCGGTACACCCCGCGACGTGCGTATTCGTGATCGGATCGGAATACCGCGGTGGCCTGGCAACTCAGAGCGATCCCTTAGAGTCCCGAGGCATGACGGACAACGAAGTCGGGTCAGGCGCCGCCGAGGGCGCTGCGCCCCAGGACGCGAGTGACGGCCCGTTCGACGCCACGGGCGCCGGCCCCCTCGTCGTGGTCGAGAACGTCAACAAGCACTTCGGTGACCTGCACGTCCTGCGCGACATCGACCTCACGGTGAACCGCGGCGAGGTCGTGGTGGTCATCGGCCCGTCCGGCAGCGGCAAGTCCACGCTGTGCCGGTCGATCAACCGGCTGGAGCCGATCGACTCGGGCACGATCCTCGTCGACGGCAAGCCGCTGCCGCAGGAGGGCAAGGACCTCGCCCGGCTCCGCTCCGACGTCGGCATGGTGTTCCAGTCGTTCAACCTGTTCTCCCACAAGACCATCCTGGAGAACGTCACGCTCGGGCCCGTCAAGGTCCGCAAGCAGGGCAAGGCCGAGGCCGTGAAGAACGCGATGGCGCTGCTGGAGCGCGTCGGCATCGCCGACCAGGCGTCCAAGTACCCCGCACAGCTCTCGGGCGGCCAGCAGCAGCGCGTGGCGATCGCGCGCTCGCTCGCCATGAAGCCCAAGGTCATGCTGTTCGACGAGCCCACGTCGGCCCTCGACCCTGAGATGATCAACGAGGTGCTCGACGTCATGACCGACCTCGCGCGCGACGGCATGACGATGATCGTCGTCACGCACGAGATGGGCTTCGCGCGCAAGGCCGCCAAGAAGGTCGTGTTCATGGCCGACGGCCAGATCGTCGAGTCGAACACGCCCGAGGAGTTCTTCACGAACCCGCGCAGCGACCGCGCCAAGGACTTCCTGTCCAAGATTCTCACGCACTGATCCCTCCGGGCTCCGGCAGAAAGCAGAGGTAACAACAGCATGCGAGTACGTCGTTTCGGCGCCGTCATCGGCGCGGCGACCGCGCTGGCGATGGGTCTCACGGCCTGTGGCAGTGACTCCGAGAAGACCGAGGCCAAGACCGTCGTCCAGAAGGCCAAGGACGACAAGAAGCTGGTCATCGGCATCAAGTACGACCAGCCCGCGCTCGGCCTGAAGAAGCCCGACGGCGGCTTCGAGGGCTTCGACGTCGACGTGGCCAAGTACGTCGCCAAGGAGCTCGGCGTCCCGGAGAACGGCATCGAGTTCAAGGAGGCCCGCTCCGAGAACCGCGAGTCGTTCCTCGGCGGCGGCCAGGTCGACCTGATCTTCGCCACCTACTCCATCACCGACGCGCGCAAGCAGCAGGTGACCTTCGGCGGCCCGTACGTCGTCGCCCACCAGGACACCATGGTCCGCGCCGACGACAACAAGATCGCCAAGGCCAAGGACCTGGAGGGCAAGCGGCTGTGCAAGGCCGCCGGCTCCAACTCCTACCGCCGCGTCACCGAGGGCCCGCCGGACGGCCAGCTCAACATCCCGGCCAAGACCGTCGACGCCTCCAGCTACTCCGAGTGCGTCGCCAAGCTCAAGGCCGGCGCGCTGGACGCGGTGACCACCGACGACCTCATCCTGGCCGGCTTCGCCAGCCAGCAGAAGGGCTCGTTCAAGGTCATCAACGACCCCTTCACCGATGAGAAGTACGGCATCGGCATCAAGAAGGGCGACACCGAGACCTGCGAGGCCGTCAACAAGGCCGTGACCAAGATGTACCAGGACGGCACCGCCAAGACGCTCATGGAGAAGCACTTCAGCGGCACCGGCCTCAAGATCGAGGCCACCACCGCCCCCACGTTCGAGCCCTGCGCCTGATCCCAGGCTGACGACCGTCCCAGCGCGCGCTCCCCGGGAGTGAACCTCCCGGGGAGCGCGCGTTCGGGCCTCGACCCGCTGGAACGCCATGGAACAGCTACTCGACCTGTTTGACTTCGGCCCGTTCTTCGACAACTTCGACGCGATCCTCCAGGGCTTCTGGGCGATGCTCCGGCTCGCCGCCGCGGCGGGGGTCCTGTCGCTCGTCATCGGGACCGTGCTCGCCGGCTTCCGCGTCGCGCCCATCCCGGTCCTGCGCTGGTTCGGGTCCGGCTACGTCAACATCGTGCGCAACACGCCGCTGACGCTGGTGCTGCTGATGTGCAGCCTGGGCCTCAACGACACCCTCGGCCTCGCCTTCTCCGGCGAGCCGAGCACCACCTACTACTGGTGGGCCGTCCTCGGACTGTCCGGCTACACCGGCGCGTTCGTGTGCGAGGCGCTGCGCTCGGGCATCAACACCGTCCCCCTCGGCCAGGCCGAGGCCGCCCGCTCGATCGGGCTGACGTTCACGCAGTCGCTGCGGCTGATCATCCTGCCGCAGGCGTTCCGCGCCGTCGTCGCGCCGCTCGGCAGCGTCCTTATCGCGATGATCAAGAACACGACGGTCGCCTCCGCCGCGAGCTACGGCGAGATCGCAGCGGTCTCCAAGGGCCTGCTCGACCTGCCGTCGTTCGCCAGCGGCGCCGTGCCGCTGTTCATCGGCGTGGCCATCGGCTTCATGATCCTGACCCTGCCGACCGGCTTCTTCTTCGGCTGGCTGGCCAAGCGAACGGCGGTGGCGCGATGAGCCGGGAGGCCAACGTCCTGTTCGACGCGCCCGGGCCCCGGGCCCGCGCGCGCAACCGCGTGCTGACGGTGGTGTCGGCGCTGGTGCTGCTCGGCCTCATCGTGGCGCTCGTGCTGCGGCTGAACGCCAAGGGGCAGTTCGCGGGCGACCTGTGGAGCCCGTTCCTGGAGGGCCAGGTCTGGACGAACCTGATCCTGCCGGGCCTGTGGAAGACGCTCCAGGCCGCCGCGCTGGCGTCCGTGCTGTCCATCGTGTTCGGCGTCGTGTTCGGTCTCGCGCGGCTCTCGGACCACTGGTGGATCAGGATTCCGGCGGGCGCCGTCGTGGAGTTCTTCCGCGCCATCCCGCTGCTGATCCTGATCTTCCTGGCGTTCTTCCTGCCGAACAAGGTCAGCCCGGTGATCGCCGAGTCGCCGCTGGGGCAGTTCCAGCGCATGACGGTCGACTACTTCTTCTCGATCTTCGGCGTGCAGATCAACGCCGGGACGATCGTCGTGCCCGCGTTCGCGGCCGTCGTGTTCGGCCTGGTCATGTACAACGGGTCGGTGCTCGCCGAGGTCGTCCGGGCGGGCGTCAACTCGATCCCGAGGGGGCAGTCCGAGGCGGCGTACTCGATCGGCCTGCGCAAGAACGGCGTGCTGCGGCTGATTCTGCTGCCGCAGGCGATCACGGTGATGATGCCGGCGATCGTGAGCCAGCTCGTCGTCCTGCTTAAGGACACCGCGCTCGGCTTCATCATCGCCTACCCCGAGCTGCTCGCGACCGGGTTCAAGCTGATCCCCGCCAACTTCGGCAACAACGTGCTCCAGGCGGGCATCGTCGTCGGGATCATCTACATCGCGCTGGCGATGGCGCTGAGCCGCGTCGCGACGGTGCTGGAGCGCCGCAGCCGGCGCAGCCGCAAGACGGCCGCGAAGACGATGGGCACCGGCGGTCCGCCGCCCGCGCCCGGGATGGCCGTGCAGGAGACGGCCGGTCCGCGCGTCTGACCGTCCTTCCGTCTCCCAGGGGGCGCCGCCGGGGAATCCGGCGGCGCCCCCTGCGGTTTGCGGTGGCATGGACGCTTTCGTGGACGTCGCGGTGATCGGTGCGGGGCAGGCCGGGCTGTCGGCCGGGTACTTCCTGCGGCGGTCCCCGCTGTCGTTCGCGATCTTCGACCACGCGCCGCGTCCCGGCGGCGCCTGGCAGTTCCGGTGGCCGACGCTGACGCTCGGCGCCACGCACAACGTGCACGACCTGCCCGGCCTGCCGCTGGACGACCGCGATCCGGCGCGGCCCGCGTCGGAGGTCGTCTCGGAGTACTTCGCCCGCTATGAGGCCGCGTTCGGGCTGGACGTGCGGCGGCCGGTGGACGTGACGTCCGTGACGGACGGCCCCGGCGGGCTGACGGTCGCGACGTCGGCGGGCGAGTACGGCGCGCGGGCGCTGATCAACGCGACCGGGACGTGGGACCGTCCGTTCTGGCCGTACTACCCGGGGCGCGAGACGTTCGCGGGACGGCACCTGCACACGGCCGACTACCGGGGGCCGGACGCGTTCGCCGGGAAGCGCGTCGTGGTCGTCGGCGGCGGGGCGTCGGCGGTGCAGGCGCTGCTGGAGATCGCTCCGGTCGCGGCGGCGACGGCGTGGGTGACCCGGCGTCCGCCGGTGTGGAACGAGGGGCCGTTCGACGCCGAGCGCGGCCGGGCGTCGGTGGCGCGCGTCGCCGAACGGGTGCGGCGCGGGCTGCCGCCGGGCAGCGTCGTCGGGGCGACCGGGCTCACGCTCACCGCCGACGTCCGCGCCGGGATCGCGGCGGGCGTGCTGCGGCGGCGGCCGATGTTCGCGCGGATCGTCCCGTCCGGCGTGGTCTGGGCGGACGGCACCGAGTTCGCCACCGACGTCGTCCTCTGGGCGACCGGCTTCCGCGCCGCGCTCGACCACCTGGCGCCGCTCGCGCTGCGCGGCCCCGGCGGCGGCATCGCGATGGACGGCACCCGCGTCGCGTCCGACCCGCGCGTCCACCTGCTGGGCTACGGGCCGTCCGCCAGCACGATCGGGGCCGGCCGGGCGGCCCGCACCGCCGTCCGTGACCTCGGCCGCCTGCTCGTTCCCGCCTGAGACGCGTGGGCGACGTCACACATCCTCCCGTCGCGGGAGGGATGGCCGGGATCGCCGGGGACCTCACCGGTGAGCGGGTTGTTTCTTTTGGAGGTCAACTGCCCCGTCATGGCCCCAACCGATCCTCCGATGCGGGACGATTCGCCTATGACCGCTCGCGCGACCCTCCCCTACGGTTCCTGGCCCTCCCCCATCTCCGCGGCCGACGTCGCCCGCGCCCGGCTTCGCCTGAGTTTCCCCACGGTGTCGGGTCCGGACGTGTGGTGGCAGGAGACCCGGCCCGAGGAGGGCGGCCGCACCACGGTCATGCACGCGGGCGCCGACGGGAAGCCCGCCGAGGTGCTCGCCGCGCCCTGGGACGCGCGCACCCGCGTCCACGAGTACGGCGGCCGGTCGTACCTGGTCGTCCCGGGTGACGACGGGCCGGGCCTCGTCTTCTCGCACTTCGAGGACCAGCGCCTGCACCGCCTCGACGCCGGCGGCGACGCCAAGCCGCGCCCGCTCACGCCCGAACCCGCGCTGCCGGGCGGCCTCCGGTACGCCGACCCGGTGCTGTCCCCCGACGGCACCGAGGTGTGGTGCGTCTGCGAGGGCCACACCCCCGACGGCATCCGGCGCGCGATCGTCGCCGTCCCGCTGGACGGGTCCGCCGCCGAGGACGCCGCCGCCATCCGCGAGCTGGTCACCGGCGCCGGGTTCTACGCCTCCCCCGCGCCCTCCCCCGGCGGCGGCCACCTGGCGTGGGTGCAGTGGAGCCACCCGCGCATGCCGTGGGACGGCACCGAACTGCGCGTCGCCGCGCTGGAGGACGGCAAGGCCGTCACGCCCCGGACCGTCAAGGGCGGCCTGAAGGAGTCGGCGCTGGCACCGCTGTGGGCCGACGACCGGACGCTGTACGTCGCGTCCGACTGGCCCGGCTGGTGGAACATCTACCAGGTCGGGCTCTACGGCGAGTCGCCGCAGGCGCTCTACCCCGCCGAGGAGGAGTTCGCCGCGCCGCTGTGGCAGCTCGGCGGGATGCCGTACGCGCTGCTCGGCGACGGGCGGCTCGCCGTCATGCACGGCGAGGGCGGCCAGCGGCTCGCGCTCTACGACCCCGACACGCTCGACCTCGACGACGTCGATCTGCCGTTCACCGACTGGGCCATGTCGCTGTCGGCCGACGGCACCACCGTCGTCGGCATCGCGGGTGGACCGGACGTCGCCACCTCGCTCGTCCGGCTGGACACCGCCACCGGCGACTACACGGTGCTGCGCAGCGAGGTCGAGGACCTGCCCGACCCCGGCTACCTGCCCGCGCCGCGCGCCGAACGCCTCGACGGGCCGTTCGGGCGTCCCGTGCACGCCACCGTGTACGCGCCCGCCAGCCCGTCCGCCGAGGGCCCCGCCGACGAGCGGCCGCCGTACGTGGTGTTCGTGCACGGCGGGCCGACCGCGCGGGCGGCGCAGAACCTCGACCTGGCGCGGGTGTTCTTCACCAGCCGGGGCATCGGCGTCGTGGACGTCGACTACGGCGGTTCGTCCGGGTACGGCCGCACCTACCGGGAACGCATCCGGCGGCAGTGGGGCGTCGTGGACGTCGAGGACGTCGTCGCCGCGGCGCAGGCCCTCGTCGCGGCGGGCGTCGCCGACCCCGGGCGCATCGGGGTGCGCGGCGGCAGCGCGGGCGGCTTCACCGCCCTCGCGGCCGTGACCAAGACGGGCGTGTTCAAGGCCGCGACGTCGTACTTCGGCATCAGCGACCTCCAGACGCTCGCCAAGACCACGCACGACTTCGAGTCGCAGTACGTGTTCGGCCTCGTCGGGCCCCTCCCCGGCTTCGAACGCGCCTACGAGGAGCGCTCGCCGCTGCACCGCGCGGGCGAGACGTCCTGCCCCGTCCTGCTGTTGCAGGGACTGGACGACCCGGCCGTCCCCCCGGACCAGTCCGAGCGCTTCGCCGCCGCACTGCGCGACAAGAAGGTGCCGCACGCCCACCTCACCTTCGAGGGCGAGGCCCACGGCTTCCGCCGCGCCGAGACCACCATCGCCTGCCTGGAGGCCGAGCTCTCCTTCTACGGCCAAACCCTCGGCTTCCAGCCCCGCGAAGTACCACCCCTCGACCTAGGCTGACCCAAACCAACCAGCCACCCCACACCGACACGACGCGGCTCACCACCCACGGCCCCCAGGGCCGACCCGCGCCAAAGCCACCCAGCCACGCCGCATACCGAAGCCCGGAGCGGCTGCCCCAAGGACGGCCCGACCACGCAGACCCGCCCAAGAGCCCGAACCACCGCTCAACGACCAGTCGCACCAGCCACGCACCGGGCGCTCGACTCGGCTCACCGCGCGCCCCCAAGGACGGCCCGAACACGTAAGCCACGCAACTCCCGGCCGAAGGCCGAACCGCCGTTCCCCGGCGCCCGGCCACGCCATCCACCTGCACTCGACGCGGCTCACGGCGCAGGGACGGCCCGTACACGCAACTCCCGGCCGAAAGCCAACCACCGTCCTGCGAGCAGACCCCGGCCACGCCACGCACCGGGCGCTCGATGCGGCTCACCGCGCACACCCAGGGACAACCCGTACACCCAACCTCTCGACCGAAAGCCAACCACCGTCCTACGAGCAGACCCCGGCCACGCCACGCACGGGCGCTCGATGCGGCTCACCGCGCACACCCAGGGACAACCCGTACACCCAACCTCCCGACCGAAAGCCAACCACCGTCCTACGAGCAGACCCCGGCCACGCCACGCACGGGCGCTCGATGCGACTGACGCAGTCGATGGCGATCGGTCCGGCGGTGTGGTGGGCCTCGGCTGGCCGCGCGCCGTCGCCGAGGGATGCCCTCGGACGCGAGTCGCTGACGTGCGAGGAGCCGGTCTCGGGCGCGTCCGTCAGGGGCTGGCAAATACTCGTCGCCGGGCGCGGCACGCGCGCGTCCGCCGGGTACGTGGAGTCCATGCACACCATCGCCCGAGGGCTGCTCGCCGGTGCCGCCGGCACCAGCGCGCTCAACATCGTCAGCTACCTCGACATGGCGCTGCGGGCCCGCGCGGCCAGCGGAACGCCGGAGCGGTCCGCGGGCAGGCTCGCGAAGGCCGCGGGGATCGACCTCGGCGGCGGTGACCGGGCCGCCAACCGCAAGGAGGCGCTGGGCGCCCTCCTCGGCTACGCCACGGGGCTCGGCGTCGCCGTCTGCGCGGCTCCGGTCGTCCGGCGGGACGCGCCGTTCGCCGTCCGCGCCGGGGTGCTGGGCGCCGGGGCGATGGCCGCGTCCGACGTGCCGCTCACCCTGTTGCGCCTGACCGACCCGCGTGACTGGTCCCGGGGCGACTGGCTGTCGGACGCCGCGCCGCATCTCGCGTACGGCGTCACGGCGGCGGCCGCGTTCGCGCTGCTGCGCTGAGACGCGGCCGCCGTCGATCAGACGCCGAGGGCCTCGGCGGCCAGCCGAGTGCCCGCCAGGCGGGCCTCGATCTTGGCGAACGCGAGGTCGCGCGACGTCGAGGTGTCGTCGGCGAACGGCGCGAAACCGCAGTCGTCGCAGGTGCCGAGCCGGTCCACGGGCAGGTACTCGGCCGCGCGGAGCACGCGGTCGCGGACCTGCTCGGGGGTCTCCACGACCGGGTCGATCGGGTCGGTCACGCCGATGAAGACGCGGGCGTCGTCCGGCAGGTGTGCGGCGATGATCTGGAGGACGCGGTCGGGGTCGGGCTCGCTGGCGAGCTGCACGTAGAACGCGCCCGCGTGCTGGCGGAACAGGGCGGGCAGCAGACCGGCGTAGTCGACGTCGAGGCTGTGCGTGGAGTCCTGGTCGCCGCCGGGGCAGGTGTGCACGCCGATGCGCACGCGTTCCTCGGCGGTGAAGTGGTCGAGCACCTCGTTGTTGAGGGCGACGAACTGGTCGAGGAGGCCGCCGCTCGGGTCGAGCTTCAGCGACAGGCGTCCCTCGGTGAAGTCGAGCTGCACGGTGTGCGCGCCCGCGTCGAGACACGCGCGGATGTCGGCGACCGCTCCGGCGACGAGGTCGGCGCGGAACTCCTCCGGCGAATATCCGGCGATCCCTGCCGCCGGGTACAGCAGGCTGAGGGCGGACGGGGCGATGACCGCCTGCTTGACGGGCGTGTTCGCGACCCGCTGCGCCTCGTTCAGGTAGTCGACGGCGTTCTGCGCGTACCGGAAGGGGCCGCCGGTGAGCACGGGGAGCTGCCGCTGGTGCCCGTCCGCGAACGGGATGACCGCCCCGTCCGGGGCCAGCGTGTCCAGCCCGGCGATCGGATAGGTGACGAAACTCGGCTTGCTCTGCTCACCATCGGTGACGACGGGCGATCCGAGCGCCTCAAGCCGCCCGATCGTCTCACTGATCGCCTTCTCCCGCGCGGCGGCGATCCGCCCCGCGTCGCCTTCGGCCAGGGCTTCGAGCAACTCCGCAGGCCGCGGAATGCTCCCGATCGGTTCAGTGGGAATGGTCATGATCCGACCCTAGATAACAGCCCGACACCCCACAATCGCCTTGCGTAGCCTCTCCCCCACCCGACCGCCTCCGGCCACTTCCCCCAACCCCGCACCCAACCCAACACGACCTGCTACACGCCGTACGCTCAAAGGACGGCACCTCCCAGGAGACACCCCGCCCGATGACACCCACCACAGGACGAGTCCCCAGCCGAACCCCAAACCCCCCAAACCAAACACCCCCAACCAGCCCGGAGCACGGGCGCGGGCGGGCTGCGCGCAGACAGGCGACACACGGGCGGGCATGGGCGGGCGGGCGACGGGCGCGGGCGGGTTGCGCGCAGACAGGCGAGACGCGGGCGGGCATGGGCGGGCGCGGACGGACGCGGGTGGGGTTGCGCGCAGGCAGGCGACGCGTGGGCGGGCGGATTTAGGGGTTGTGGGGGTCGTGGTGTTCGGATTCGAGGGCTTCGCGGACGGCTCGGTAGGCGACGCCGGAGGAGTAGCCCTTGCGGGCGAGCATGCCGACGAGGCGGCGGGTGCGTTTGGCGGGGTCGAGGCCGCGGGTGGAGCGGAGCTTGGCCTCGACGAGTTCGCGGGCACGGCGTTCTTCGTCGTCGGCGCCGACGGCCTCGACGGCGTCGCTGACGGTCTCGCTCTCGACGCCCCGCTGCCGCAGCTCCGCCGCGAGCGCGCGCTTGCCGAGCCCGCGCCGTCCCTGGTGCCGCGACGCAACCCACGCCTGCGCGAACGCCTCGTCGTCGACGAGCCCGACGTCCGCGAGCCGCCCGAGCACCCGCTCCGCGACCGCGTCGGGAATCTCCTTGCGCCGCAACGCCTCCGCGAGCTGCGCCCGCGTGCGCGCCTTCCCCGTCAACTGCCGCAGGCAGATGTCCCGCGCCCGCTCCTCAAGCCTGCCCTCCCCGACCTCCGCCTGTTCCTCCCCGCCCGTCCCCTTCCCACGACGACCACCCCGCCCCCGCTCACCCGAAGCCCCCGCAGACGTACCACGAGAGGTCCGACGAGACCGAGACTCCGGCGCCCCCGCCTGCCGCGAACGCCCAGCACTCGCCGCATCAGACGCCCCCCGCTCGGACACCGCCGCTTCCTCCCCGGCGACCGGCACCGACGATGCTGTCTCCACCCCGGCGACCGATCTCACTCCTGCGGGTCCAGGCATCGTCACCTCCGACCCGGCGGCCTCCACCGGCGGCACCCCCTCCATTGCTGCGCCCCCTGCGGGCGGTGTCGCCCTCCTCCCGGCACGCGCACCACGCGGCCTCGCTTCCTCCGCCTCGGCGGCCTCCACCGGTGGTGTTCCCACCGCGCCAGCGGGCGTTACCGGCAGCGCCCTTGCCGTCCCGGCGCCCGCCGCGGGCGATGGCGCCGCCGTCGCAGCACGCGGACCGGGCGGTGTTGCCTCCTCCGCCTCGGCGGCCTCCACCGGTGGCGCTGCCTCCGTGCCAGCGGAGGGTGCGGGCGGTGTCGCCTCGTCAAAGGGCGCTACCGGCGGTGTTACCTCCATCCCGGCGCCGGTTGCGGGCGGTGTCGCTCTGCTCCCGGCACGCGGGCGGCGCGGCCTCGTCTCCTCTGCGTCAGCGGGCTCTGCCGGGGGCGTTGCCTCCGGGCTGGTGGGCGGTGTCGCCTTCGTCTCGGCGGGCTCTGCCGGGGGTGTTCCCGCCGTCTTGGCGGGCGCTTGTCGCGGCGTTCTCGATTTGTCGGTGGGTGAGGTTGTGTTCTGGGTGGGGGTCGCCGGTGATCGTTTGCGTTTGGGGGTCGTGTGGCGTGGGTCTGGGGTGTCGGCCGTCCAGGGGGACGGTTGTTCCGGGGACGGTCGGTCGCCCTCGGACGTCAGATCCGCGAATGGGCCGGGCTGCGGCGGTGCGCTCGTGGGCTCGTCGGCGCCCCATGCGGCGGCGTCGACCGGACGTGCCTGCTCACGTGGCGCCGCCAGGTGCGCGAAGGGGCCGTCCGTGGCCGAGGTTTCCGTCGCACTCGGCGTCGTGTCCGACGCTTTCGACGCCGCTCCCTGCCCTTCGCCGGACTTCTTGCCGCGAGACGGCGATGTGGCCGAAGCGGCGTCGTCCTCGGGTTCCGCCCAGAGAGCAGGGTCGACGGGCCGTGGACGCGCCCCGGGAGACGTCAGGTGGCCGAAAGGGTTTCCCCGCGCGGACGTCTCATCCTCTGACGGCGGTGTACCAGTCACCAGCAGCCCCTTTCCCTCACCCAGCAAACGACGGCACCCGGCACCGCGCGCCCGGCGCGGATCATGGGCGTCTTGCCGCCCACCGCGCCACCCGCGCCGTTCCCCACACGGCACCCCTGTGGCGCGCTTACCTCGCGCTACCCCTCACATCCCCCTTTGGACGCAGCTCTGCATTGCCGACACCTTCGCGTGGCTCATGTCAGCGCAAGACCGACCTCCGCTATCGACACGGCACTAGGCGCTCGTCAGCGGACATCGACACCACACGGCACGCTCGACCTTGGACGCCTGGCACCGCGCGCCTCACCTGTCCCGTTCCCGCCCGCCTCGCACGTTCCGCTCCTGCGTGGCATGCACGTTTTCGTGTGGCTTGTCGCGTGGCTCGGTGTCGGGAGGGTGGGCGGCCGGTGTGGCCGGCCGCCCACGGTGGGTGTGCCGTCGTGGGTGACGGGCACCGGGGTCAGGCGTCGGCCGGGGCCGACTTCGCGGCGCGCTTGCGGCCCGTGGGGGCCGGAGGGGCGGGCGGGGCGTCGATGGGCTTGGCGGCGTCGGTGGTCTCGGCGGACTCCTTGTCGAGCTTGGGGCCGATGCCGAGCTTTTCGAGGATCTTCTTCTCGATGCCGTCGGCCATGTCGGGGTTCGCCTTGAGGAAGTTGCGGGCGTTCTCCTTGCCCTGGCCGAGCTGGTCGCCGTCGTAGGTGTACCAGGCGCCCGACTTGCGGACGAAGCCGTGCTCGACGCCGAGGTCGATCAGGCCGCCCTCGCGGGAGATGCCCAGCCCGTACAGCAGGTCGAAGTCGGCCACGCGGAAGGGCGGGGCCATCTTGTTCTTCACGACCTTCACCCGGACGCGGTTGCCGACCGCCTCGGTGCCGTCCTTGAGGGTCTCGATGCGGCGCACGTCGAGCCGGACCGAGGCGTAGAACTTCAGCGCGCGGCCGCCGGTGGTGGTCTCGGGCGAGCCGAACATGACGCCGACCTTCTCGCGGAGCTGGTTGATGAACAGCACCGTGGTCTTGGTCTGGTTGATGGCGCCGGTGAGCTTGCGCAGCGCCTGCGACATGAGGCGGGCCTGGAGACCGACGTGGCTGTCGCCCATCTCGCCCTCGATCTCGGCGCGGGGCACCAGCGCGGCGACGGAGTCGATGACGACGATGTCGATCGCGCCGGAGCGGATCAACATGTCGGTGATCTCCAGCGCCTGCTCGCCGGTGTCGGGCTGGGAGACCAGCAGGGCGTCGATGTCGACGCCGAGCTTGGTCGCGTACTCGGGGTCGAGCGCGTGCTCAGCGTCGACGAACGCGGCGATGCCGCCCTTGCGCTGCACGCTGGCGACCGCGTGCAGGGCGATGGACGTTTTGCCGGAGCCCTCGGGCCCGTAGACCTCGACGACCCGGCCGCGGGGCAGGCCGCCGATGCCGAGCGCGATGTCGAGGGAGATCGCGCCGGTCGGGATGATCTCGACGGGGGCGCGCGCCTCCTCGCCCATCCGCATGACCGAGCCCTTGCCGAACTGCCGCTCGATCTGCGCGAGGGCGGTTTCGAGAGCCTTCTCCCGGTCGTTCGCTGCCATGAGATGTGCTCCTTCGTGTGGGAAGACCGCCCCCGCGTTCTGCGGAGGACACCCGGCGTCCGTTTCGTTCGCCCGGCGGCGGTTGACGGGAACGACGTTACGAGGAGCCTCGGACATTCTCGAACGGGCGGCCGAGCCTGTGGATAACGTCGCGCGCCGGGGACAGCCTACCGAACATGCGTTCGATCATGGTGCAGGACGCGAATCCGGCTGTGGACACGGCCGTGTGCGGAGACCGCCGCCCCGGTACGCTGACGCCACGGAGGCTTCCATCATGACGCTGACGGTCCTCTTCTGCGCCGATCCGTTGCATCCCCGGCGCGTTGACCCCCATTTCGCCCGCGAGGCCACGGCCGTGCGGGATCACTACGGCGAGACCGCCCTGATCGATCATGACGAGCTGTGCCGGGGCGACGCCGCCAAGGCCGTCCGCGCCGTCCCCGCCGACCTGGGCCCGGCCTGGTACCGGGGCTGGATGCTGACGAGCGCGCAGTACACCGCCCTCGCCGCCGCGCTGCGCCGCCGGGGGACCGTCCTGCTCACCCATCCCGACGACTACCGCCGCGCGCACGAGCTGCCCGGCTGGCACGACACGTTCGCGGGACTGACCCCGGCGAGCGTGTGGCGCCCCGTCCCGCCGGGCGGCGATCCGGGCGATCTGCCGGAGATGGTCCGCCCGCTGCGCGACGGCCCGGCGATCGTGAAGGACTACGTGAAGTCCCGCAAGCACGAGTGGGACGCCGCCTGCTACGTCCCCGACCTGCGCGACGCCCGCGCGCTCACCGCCGTCGTCACCGAACTGATCGCCCGCCAGGAGGAGTTCCTGGCGGGCGGTGTCGTCGTGCGGGAGTTCGAGGAGTTCGACGGCGGCGGCGAGGCGCGCGTGTGGTGGGTGGACGGCGAGCCCGCCCTGGTGGGGCCGCATCCGGACACCCCCGGCATCGAACCCGATCCGGACGTGGGACCGGTCGCCCCGGCGGTCCGCGCGCTCGGCTGCCGGTTCATCACGACCGACCTGGCCAGACTCCGGGACGGCACGTGGCGGGTGGTCGAGGTGGGCGACGGCCAGGTGAGCGATCTGCCCGCGACGATCGACCCCATGGACCTGTACGCCCAACTGCCCGTTCCGGACTGATCCGAGATCACCGAGAACCAGAACCGGGTCCCCTTCCGTCCAACTGATCGACGACCCTACGCTGGACGCCGCGGCGCCGTACCCCCGGACGGCCACCGCGCCCGTGAAGAGAAGGACGTGTTCCCCTTGCCACCTCAGAGCCCTCCGGCCCGCAGGCTCCGTTCCCGGACGGTCAAGATCGGGATGGTGAGCGCGCTGTCCCTGACGCTCGTCGCGTGCGGCAGCAAGTCGACGACGGCGTGGTGCGTGGACCGCGACAACCGGGGCTTCACCAACACCAAGGGCGGCTACCGGGTCGTCCCGGACAGCTACTGCAACCGCGGCGACGTCGACCGGGGCACGTCCGGTTACGGCCGCTACTTCTGGTACTACGGCGGCAAGCGCGACAACGGCAACTCCACCTACGTCTACGGCGGCAGTTCCTTCCGCCCGAGCAAGGGCAAGATCAAGTCGAGCACCGGCAAGACGCTGAGCCGGGGCGGGTTCGGCGGCAGCGGCCGGAGCGGGAGCTGATGCGGCGGGAGCGGTCGGCTCCCCGCGAGGGCTGGGCCGAGAAGGTCGAGGAGCACGGGCTGGCGTTCCACCGGACGGCGCATCCCGAACATCTCCCCCGCCCGTACTGGGACGAGTCGGTCCACTACGTCTTCGACCTGGACGAGGTCCTGGCGCTGGAGGCCGTCGTCGAGGAGCTGCACGGCATGTGCCTCCAGGCGGTCGAGCACGTCGTCGCCACCGGCCGCTACCACGTGCTCGGCATCCCCGACTGGGTGGCGCCGCTGATCGAGACGTCGTGGCGCCGCCGCGAGCCGCATCTGTACGGGCGGTTCGACCTGGCCTACGGCGGCGACGGCCCGGCGAAGCTGCTGGAGTACAACGCCGACACCCCGACGGCGCTGGTGGAGAGCTCGATCGTCCAGTGGTACTGGCTCCAGGACACCCGCCCGGACGACGACCAGTGGAACTCGGTGCACGAGAAGCTGGTGGCCCGCTGGAAGGAGATCGCGGCCGAGATCGGTCCCGATCCGCTGCACTTCGCCTGGACGAGCGGGGACGAGACCGGCGAAGAGGTCATGACGATCGCCTACATGCAGGAGACCGCCGAGGAGGCGGGCCTGCCGGGCACGGCGATCGCCATGGAGGACATCGGCTGGGACCCGGCGCGCGGCCGCTTCGTCGACCTGGACGAGGCGGAGATCCGCACGCTGTGCAAGCTGTACCCGTGGGAGTGGATCGTCGCCGAGGAGTTCGGCCGCAACGTCCCCGCCGCGCCGACCCGCTGGATCGAGCCGATCTGGAAGATGGTGCTGTCGAACAAGGCGCTGCTGGTGCTGCTCTGGGAGCTGTTCCCCGGGCATCCGAACCTGCTGCCGACGTACCTGAACACCCCCGGCTCGCTCACGTCCTACGTGCAGAAGCCGCTGCTGGGCCGGGAGGGCGCGAGCATGCGCATCGTGACGCCGGACGGCTCCGAGCAGCGCACCCAGGGCGACTACGGCCGCGAGGGCTTCGTGTTCCAGGAGTTCAGCGCGCTGCCGGAGTTCGACGGCCAGCACCCGGTGCTGGGGGCCTGGGTGGTGGCGGACGAGTCCGCGGGGCTCGGCATCCGCGAGACGGCCGGCCTGATCACCGACGACACGTCGTCGTTCGTCCCGCATCGCGTCGTGCAGTAGGGCACGGCGTCCCCCGATAGGAGATCCATGAACAACGACGACAGCCTGCCGCGCATCCTGCTGGAGGGGTCGGGCGCCCTGCTCGCGTACGCGGGCGTCGGCCTGGTGCTGTTCGTGCTCGGCTTCTACCTGATGGACCTGGTGACGCCGGGCCGGCTGATCACGATGATCCGCAAGCACCGCAACCCGAACGCGACGCTGCTGTCGTGCGCGTCGCTGGTGGGCGTGGGGCTGATCGTCGCGGTGTCGATCTTCGCGTCGGGCGGTGATCTGGTCGAGGGGCTGCTGCGGACGCTGGTGTTCGGCGCGGTCGGCATCGTCGCGCAGATCACCGCGACGATGGTCTTCGACCGGCTGGTGGGGATCAGCATCCGGGAGCTGGTGGACGACGAGCGCGACCCGCTGAACCCGGCGGCGGTGCTGCTGGCGGTGGCGAACCTGATGATCGGGTTCGTGACGGCGGTCGCGGTCTACTAGCGCAGGCGGGCCGGGACGTCGAAGGTGGCGACGACGGCCCGCCACACCGTCTTGGCGGACTCGCCTTCGGCGAGCGCGCGTTCGACGGTGCGTCCGCCGAGGGCGGCGATGACGTGGTCCTTGGCGACGCTCTCGGCGTAGCCCTCGCCGAACTGCTCGTTCATCCGTTCCCAGAACTGTGTGAGGCGCACGGCGCCCACGCTATCCGAGGTCGGCGATGTCCTCGGCGCGGGCGGGTTCGCGGCCGGCGGCGTACGCGCGGTGCAGTCCGGTCAGGTAGCGCTCGACGGCCTCCACGACGCGGGCGGTGCGGTAGGACGGGAAGACGTCGAAGGCGTGCTGGCCGCCGCGCATCTCGGCGTACAGGACGGGCGCGTCGGACGCCTCGCGCAGCGCGGTGACGAAGCGGCGGGCCTCGGCGACGGGGATGAGCGAGTCGTGGGTGCCGTGCACGACGAGGAACGGCGGCGCGTCCGGGCGCAGGTGCTTGGCGGGCGAGGCGTCGGCGAACGGCTCGGGGTTCTCCCGGAAGGACGTCTTGAAGACCATCCGCTGCACGAACTTCACAGCGCCGAACGGGACGGGCCACGGCCCGGCGTCGACGAAGTTGTAGACGCCGTAGAAGGGGACGGCACCGCGCACGCTGGTGTCGACGTCTTCGAATCCGGGCTGGTGGCGGGGTTCGTTCGCGGTGAGGGCGACGAGCGCGGCCAGGTGCCCGCCCGCCGATCCGCCGGTGACGCAGAGGAAGTCGGGGTCGGCGCCGTAGTCAGGGGCGTGTTCGCGGTACCAGGCGATGAAGTGCTTGAGGTCGTGCAGCGGGTCGGGCCAGGTGGCGCGGGGGCTGAGCCGGTAGTTGACGTTGAAGCCGACCCAGCCCTGGGTCGCGAGGTGGTTGAGCAGCGGGAGGCCCTGCTCGCGCTTGTCGCCGACGATCCAGGCGCCGCCGTGGATCTGGAGCAGGCCGGGGCGCAGCGTGCCGTCGGCGGCGGGGCGGTAGACGTCCAGGCGCAGCCGGAGGCGGCCGTCCTCGCGGTAGACGACGCCGCGGTCGACGCGGACGCCCCGGCGCGGGAGCAGGCACAGCGGCGGGAGGACCAGGTGGGAACGGGGATAGCGCGGCGCGCCGGAGGGGTCGAGGTCGAGCGGGACGCCGCTCTCGCGCAGGGTCACGAGGGTGCGGCGGGACACCAGGATCGTCGCGAGCGTGCCCGCCGCACCGGCCGCGCCGAGCGCGAGACCGATCCAGCCGGGCCAGGTCGCCAGGCCGCCGCCGAGCGCGAGGGCGGCCAGCGCGGCGATCTCCAGGACGAGCAGGTGCGGGGCCAGCTCGATCGTCCACCATCCGGCAAAGAAACTCGGCACGGCCGAGACGGGGCCGAAGCGGGGCCATCGCGCGTTGACGGCGAGCAGCAGGGCGATGGCGCCGACCGCGAGGAGCACGTGGGGCATCCCTCCACGATGCCGTGGCAAGCGTTTGCTTACAAGGCCCGTGCGCGTTCTGTCACACCCCCGGGGCAGGATGGAGGACATGAGCGCTGACGTGCTGGAACGCTTCTCCCCCGCCACCCGGGCGTGGTTCACCGGGGCCTTCGCCGCGCCCACGGCGGCGCAGGAGGGCGCCTGGACGTCCGTCGCGCAGGGCGACAACACGCTCGTCGTCGCGCCCACCGGGTCCGGCAAGACGCTGGCCGCGTTCCTGTGGTCGATCGACCGGCTCGCCGCCGAGCCCGTCCCGGACGACCCGAAGCGGCGCTGCCGCGTCCTGTACGTCTCGCCGCTGAAGGCGCTCGCGGTGGACGTCCAGCGCAACCTGCGGGCGCCGCTCACCGGCATCCGGCAGGCGTCCCGGCGGCTCGACCTTCCCGAACCCGACATCACGGTCGGCATCCGGTCGGGCGACACCCCGGCCGACGAGCGCCGCCGCATCGCCACCCGGCCGCCCGACATCCTCATCACCACGCCCGAGTCGCTGTTCCTGCTGCTCACCGCGCAGGCGCGCGACGCGCTGCGCGGCGTGGAGACCGTCATCGTCGACGAGGTCCACGCCGTCGCGGGCACCAAGCGCGGCGCGCACCTGGCGCTGTCGCTCGAACGGCTCGACGCCCTGCTGGAGCGGCCCGCGCAGCGCATCGGCCTGTCCGCGACGGTCCGTCCGGTGGAGGAGGTCGCGGCCTTCCTCGGCGGGCCGCGCCCGGCACGGGCCGTGCAGCCGCCGTCGGAGAAGGTGTTCGATCTCGACGTCGTCGTCCCCGTGGAGGACATGGGCGAGGTCGGCACGTTCACCGACGAGTCGGGCACCGCCGATCCGCGTCAGCGCAGCATCTGGCCCCACGTGGAGGACCGCGTCCTCGACCTCATCGAGGCGCACCGCTCCACGCTGGTGTTCGCGAACTCGCGGCGGCTGGCCGAGCGGCTGTGCGGGCGGCTGAACGAGCTGGCGTTCGAGCGCGCGTCCGTCGCGCGGGAGGAGGGCGGCGGGCTGGAGCGCATCGGCCCCGACGACGTCGAACGCGCCCTCGGCGGCGGTTCGCCCGCCCAGGTGATGGCGCAGGCGGGGGCCGCGCTGGGCGCTCCGGCGGAGATCGCGCGGGCGCACCACGGTTCGGTGTCCAAGGAGGAGCGGGCCAGCATCGAGGACGCCCTGAAACAGGGGCGGCTGCCCGCCGTCGTCGCGACGTCCAGCCTGGAGCTCGGCATCGACATGGGCGCCGTCGATCTCGTCGTGCAGGTGGAGTCGCCGCCGTCGGTGGCGAGCGGGCTGCAACGCGTCGGCCGGGCCGGGCACCAGGTCGGCGCGGTGTCCAAGGGCGTGATCTTCCCGAAGTACCGGGGCGATCTGGTGCAGACGGCGGTGGTGGCCGAGCGGATGCGCGGCGGCGCC
This sequence comes from Actinomadura flavalba DSM 45200, assembly GCF_000374305.1. Taxonomy (GTDB): domain Bacteria; phylum Actinomycetota; class Actinomycetes; order Streptosporangiales; family Streptosporangiaceae; genus Spirillospora; species Spirillospora flavalba. Next base: position 303,077 of record NZ_KB894094.1, read on the forward strand.
ATCGAGGAGCTGCGGTATCCGCGCAACCCGCTCGACGTCCTCGCGCAGCAGATCGTCGCGATGGTCGCGCTCGACGAGTGGACGGTGGACGAGCTGGAGACCGTCGTCAAGCGGGCCGCGCCCTACGCGACGCTGCCGCGCTCGGCGCTGGAGGCCACGCTCGACATGCTCGCGGGCCGCTACCCCAGCGACGAGTTCGGTGAGCTGCGGCCCCGGCTCGTGTGGGACCGCGTCACCGGCGTCCTGCGCGACCGGCCGGGCGCGCAGCGGCTCGCGGTCACCAGCGGCGGCACCATCCCCGACCGGGGGCTGTTCGGCGTGTTCCTCGTCGGGGAGAAGTCGTCGCGGGTCGGTGAGCTGGACGAGGAGATGGTGTACGAGTCCCGCGTCGGTGACGTGTTCGTGCTCGGCGCCAGCTCGTGGCGCATCGAGGACATCACGCCCGACCGCGTCCTGGTCTCCCCCGCGCCGGGCCAGCCCGGCAAGCTGCCGTTCTGGCACGGCGACTCGCCCGGCCGCCCGGCCGAACTGGGGCGGGCGCTCGGCGCGTTCACCCGCGAACTGGCCGGGCTGCCCGCCGAGCGGGCCCGCGCGCGGGTGACGGCGGCCGGGCTGGACGACTGGGCCGCCGGGAACCTCGTCTCGTACCTCACCGAGCAGCGCGAGGCCACCGGGCACCTGCCCGACGACCGCACGCTGGTGGTCGAGCGGTTCCGCGACGAGCTGGGCGACTGGCGGCTCGTCGTCCACTCGCCGCTCGGCGCCCGCGTGCACGCGCCGTGGGCGCTGGCCATCGCCGGGCGGCTGCGCGAACGGTACGGCGTCGACGCGCAGGCCATGCACGCCGACGACGGCATCGTGCTGCGCGTCCCCGACATGGACGAACCGCCCTCGCTCGACGTCGCCCTGTTCGACGCCGACGAGATCGAGCGCGTCGTCGTGGACGAGCTGGGCGGCTCGGCGCTGTTCGCGGCGCGGTTCCGCGAGTGCGCGGCGCGGTCGCTGCTGCTGCCGCGCCGCCGCCCCGACCGGCGGATGCCGCTGTGGCAGCAACGCCAGCGGGCCGCGCAGCTCCTGGCCGTGGCGAGCCGGTATCCGTCGTTCCCGATCGTGCTGGAGACGATGCGCGAGTGCCTTCAGGACGTGTTCGACGTCCCGGGGCTCGTCCAGGTCATGCGGGATCTGGCCGGGCGGTCGATGCGGATGGTCGAGGTGGAGACGCCGCAGCCGTCGCCGTACGCGCGGTCGCTGCTGTTCCACTACGTCGGCGCGTTCATGTACGAGGGCGACTCGCCGCTGGCCGAGCGGCGCGCGCAGGCGCTCGCGCTCGACTCGGCGCTGCTTGCCGAGCTGCTGGGCCAGGCCGACCTGCGCGAACTCCTCGATCCGGAGGTCGTCGCCGACACCGAGAGCGAGCTGCAATGGCTCGCCGACGACCGCCGTGCCCGCGACGCCGAGGGCGCCGCCGACCTGCTGCGCGTCGTCGGCCCGCTCACCACGGCCGAGGCCGCGCTGCGCTCGACCGCCGATCCGGGGCCGTGGCTGGCCGAGCTGGAGGCGGCGCGGCGGGTGATCCGGGTGCGCGTCGCGGGCGAGGAACGCTGGGCCGCCATCGAGGACGCGGGGCGGCTGCGCGACGCGCTCGGCGCGCCGCTGCCGGTCGGCGTGCCCGAGGCGTTCCTGGAGCCCGTGGACGACCCCCTCGGCGACCTGGTCTCCCGCTTCGCCCGCACGCACGGACCGTTCCCCGCCACGCTGGCCGCGACGCGGTTCGGGCTTGGCGTCGCCGTCGTCACCGAGGCGCTGCGGCGGCTGGCGGGCGCGGGGCGGGTCGTGGCGGGCGAGTTCCTGCCGATCTCGGCCGTCGAGGGTCCGCTGTCGGGCGAATGGTGCGACGCGGGCGTCCTGCGGACGCTGCGGCGCCGGTCGCTGGCGCGCCTGCGCGCGGAGGTGGAGCCGTCGCCGCCGGAGGCGCTGGGGCGTTTCCTGCCGATGTGGCACGGCGTGGCCGGTGGGTCGCGGTTGCGGGGCATCGACGCGCTCGTCCAGGCGATCGAGCAGTTGCAGGGCGCGGCGGTTCCGGCGTCGGCGCTGGAGTCGCTGATCCTGCCGTCCCGCGTGGCCGGGTACTCCCCCGCCATGCTCGACGAGCTGACCTCGGCGGGCGAGGTGCTGTGGGCGGGCCAGGGCGGCCTGCCCGGCGGCGACGGCTGGATCTCCCTGTACCTCGCCGACACGGCCCCGCTGCTCCTGCCCGAACCCGCCGAGATCACCCTGACACCCGTCCACCAGACGGCCCTGGACGCCCTGAACGACGGCAACGCCCTCTTCTTCCGCACCCTCTCCGATCGCGTGAACTCCGCGCCCCGCCCGACCGACGCCGAGACGACGGGGTCGGCGGGCGATGGGCGAGTGGCCGATGGGGAGCTGGTGTCCGCGTTGTGGGATCTGGTGTGGGCGGGGCTGGTCACGAACGACACGCTCGCGCCGTTGCGGGCGGCGCTGGGGTCGGGGCGGCCGACGCACCGGGCGCGGGCCGGACGACGGGGACGGCCGGTGCTGCCTTCGCGGACCGGGCCGCCCACGGCGGCGGGGCGGTGGTGGCTCGTGCCCGCGCGGGAGACGGCGCCGACGCCGCGCTCGCACGCGCTCGCCGAGGCGCTGCTGGAGCGGTACGGCATCGTCATCCGGGGCGCGGTGGCCGCCGAGCGCACACCCGGCGGGTTCGCCGGGGTGTATCCCGTGCTGCGCGCCTTCGAGGACACGGGCCGCTGCCGCCGGGGCTACTTCGTCGAGGGCCTGGGCGCGGCCCAGTTCGCCCTGCCGGGCGCCGTGGACCGCCTGCGCGCCCTGCGCCCCGCCGCGCCCGACCCGGGCGCGATCTGGGAGACGGCCCCGTCCCGCGAAACGGGCCGCCGCGCGATCGTCCTAGCCGCGACCGACCCCGCCAACCCCTACGGCGCCGCCCTCCCCTGGCCGCCCCGCGACGACGAGACCGCCAGCGGCCACAAGCCGGGCCGCAAGGCAGGCGCCCTGGTCGTCCTCATGGACGGCCACCTGACCCTCTACGTGGAACGAGGCGGCAAGACCCTCCTCACCTGGACCGACGACCCCACCACCCTCCAACCCGCAGTAGACGCCCTGGCCCTCTCCGTCCGAGAAGGCGCCCTGGGCAAACTCACCGTAGAAAGAGCCGACGGCACCGACATCAACGCTTCCCCCTTGGCCGCAGCCCTGGAATCCGCCGGTTTCCACCCCACCCCACGCGGCCTCCGCCTGCGTAACTGACCTACTAAGCACGCACAGGGTCGACCGGCCAGTGCGCGCCTTCTCCGGGGGCGAGTTCGGCGACGATCTCGACCCTGTCGCCGGGGATGACGCAGGTGGAGCCGGGTCGGTGCGTGCCCCGGCGAGGGCCGTCCGGACTTCGGGGCCGTGCACTTCCTGCGGCAGCGGCGGGCCATGCGTAAGCGCCTCTGCCAGATCTGCGGAGGCAAGCCCGCTGACGCCGAGTCGATGCGGTGGCTTCTGGGCAGGCGGGAGTATGAGGAGAACCCGTGGCCTGCGGCCGTCGTGACGTCGCACCCGCCGGTCTGCCCGCCGTGCGGGGACAGGGCGGTCCGCGCGTGCCCGCACTTCCGGCGCGGCCATGTGGCCTTGCGGGCGACGAAGACCTCCCTTGCCGGGGTGCGGGGCGTCCTCCACGTGCTCGGACCCGCCGGGCCGGTGTCCACCGAGGCCGTGTCGGTCGGCTACGACGACCCGCGCATCCGCTGGGTGCGGGCCGCTTAGCTACTCATGAGCCTGGACGACCACACCGTCTCCGTGCTGTGAGCCGGGGTCAGCGGCGGCGGGTGGTGAGAAGGGTGACCAGGCCCCGGAAGGCTCGGTCGTCGAGGGTGCCGAAAGGGTTGTCGTGGACGATGTAGGTCCAGGTCGCCGTGGGGCGTTGGACGCCTGCCGACGCCAGGTCCAGGCCGTCCGGGCCCGGTTCCAGGGAGTTGAAGGTCTCCACGGCTGATGTGCGGGCCTCTTCCGTGAGGCGTTTGCCTGCTGGGACGGCCTCGCGGTTGAACTCGACCAGGGGGTCCAGGCCGCGGCCCAGGGAGCGCAGGTGGATGCCCTCGCGGAGGTCGGTGAGGTAGGCGAGGTGGTCGGACCAGGCGCGGTCGAAGTGGTACAGGACGATCTGGCGGGACGCCTCGGCCACCTCTTCCGCCGACGTCTCCCCGACCAGGTGGGCGTGGTGGTCCTTCGCGCGTTCGCGTAGCAGGTCGTCGGCGTGTGAGCCGGTGAGGGCCTTGGCGCGGTCCTTGAGGAACGCGCCGCGCTGGAGGCCGATCAGGTGGTTGTAGCGCCACGTGTTGCGGTGGATCTCCAGGTCGACGCCCTCCGCGACGCGCTGGGCGTGCCCGGCGATCCAGTGCGCGTTCTTGTCGGTGATGGAGCCGTCGTCGGCGACCGTGCCGCCGTAGGACTCCTCGGGGGCGTAGCGGGTGATCAGGTCGTCCTCCAGGGACGCCAGGAACACCGAGCCGCCCGGGTCGCCCTGGCGGCCCGCCCGGCCGCGGAGCTGGTCGTCCAGGCGGCTGGAGTGGTAGTGGCCGGTGCCGATGACGAGCAGGCCGCCCGCGTCGGCGACGGCGTCGTGCGCGGAGCCGTCCGGGCCGCCGAGGCGGATGTCGGTGCCGCGCCCGGCCATCTGCGTCGACACCGTGACGGTGCCCGGCGCGCCCGCACCGGCGATGATCGACGCCTCCTCGGCGTCGTTCTTGGCGTTGAGGACGACCGGGTCCAGGCCGGCGCGGCGCAGTCGCGTCGCCAGCCGCTCGGACGCCGCGACGTCCAGCGTCCCCACCAGCACCGGACGGTTCGCGCGGTGCGCCTCGTCGATCAGCTCGACGACGGCCGTCTCCTTGTCGGCGACGGTCGCGTACAGCAGGTCGGGACGGTCCTCGCGGACACGCGGCCGGTTCGGCGGGACGACGACGATGTCCAGCTCGTAGAACTCGCGGAGCTGCCCCGCGACGGCGAGGGCCGTGCCCGTCATCCCGCACCGCACCGGATACCGGTTGATCAGTTCCTGCACGGTCACCAGGTCGAGGATCTCGCCGCCCGGCGACGCCTCCAGCGCCTCCTTGGCCTCCACGGCCGCCTGGAGGCCGTCCGGCCAGCGCTGGAGCAGCGCGACGCGGCCGCGCGACTCGCTGATCAGCTTCACCTCGCCGTCGCGCACGATGTAGTCGACGTCGCGGTGGAGCAGCACCTCGGCGTGCAGGGCGAGGTTGACGCCGGTGAGCGTGCCGAGGTTGTCCGCCGCGTACAGGTCGATTCCGCCCAGGGCGCGCTCCACGGCGCGGGCGCCGTCGGACGTGAGCTGGACGTTCCGGGCGTCCTCGTCGGTGGTGTAGTCGCGGCCGGGGCGCAGCCGCCGGGCGAGGTCGGCGTGGCTGGGCGCGGCGGCGGCGCCGTCGGCGGCACCCGCGAGGATCAGCGGGACCATCGCCTCGTCAACCAGGACCGAGTCGGCCTCGTCCACCAGCGCGACGCCCGGCTCGGGCAGCACGACCGCGCCGGGCGAGGTCGCGAGGCGGTCGCGGAGCAGGTCGAAGCCGACCTCGCTGACGGGCGCGTACGTGACGTCGGCGCCGTAGGCGGCGCGGCGCTCGTCCGGCGTGGACTCCTGCGTGACCCAGCCGGACGTGACGCCGAGCAGGGCGTGCAACGGAGCCATCCACGCGGCGTCGCGGCGGGCCAGGTAGTCGTTGACGGACAGGACGTGCACGCGCCGCCCGCGCAGCGCGTGCCCGGCGGCGGCGAGCGCTCCGGCGAGCGTCTTGCCCTCGCCGGTGGCCATCTCGGCGACACGCCCGGACAGCAGCGCGAGGACGCCGACGAGCTGCACGTCGAACGGCCGTTCACCCAGCGCGCGGTGCGCGGCCTCGCGGCCGAGGGCGCAGAACTCCGCGAGGTCGGCGTCGGAGGTCAGGCCGCCGTCGCGCAGCGCCGCGACGGCGTCGGTGAGGGCGGCGTCGGTGAGCTCGCGCACGTCGTCCTCGCGCGCTCCGGCGGCGTCGACGACGCGGCGCAGCGGCCCCGTGTCGGCCGACCCGGGCTTCTGCGCGAACCGACGCAGCCGATCCCGCAACGCCATGTGTTCCTCCCCCGAACGACGGATGGACGATCCCGGACGTCCCGGGCATCCAGGACCGGAGTCCTTACCAGGTCGCACCTCCATTTCCTCCTTACGGCGGATTCGGAGGCGACCTGTCGCCTGACAGAATCCGGAGCGTACGGGGTTGCGGCGGGCCGGGGAAAGCCCGCCGCGGAACGGGGAGTTCTCATGACACCGACGGCCCGGGCCGCCGCAGCGCAGCGGCGGCGCCGACAGGTCATCAACCGCACCGTCCTGGATCGCGCGATGCACGATCCACGGCGCGTCACACCGAGGCCCGCGGCTCCGGCCGCACCCGCCAAGTGACCGCCGGGACCTGACATCCACGGGGTCGTACCGACCCCGCCCAGGCGCCGAACACCGCCCGCACGGTGTCCGGCGCCGTCGTGTCTCCACCGTCTGTCCCGCGCGACGGGCCCGACGTCCGCGTTCTTGCTGGGTCAGGTGTCGGTGGAGAAGACGGCGTCGCGGGCCTGTTCGAGGGCCGCGTGCAGGGCGCCGCGCAGTACCGGGTCGCCGTCGACGCGGGTGACGGTGACGGTGGGGCGGGTCGGGCTGAGGCGGGCCACGACGGACTCGATGCGGGAGGCGAGCGGGGTGCCGCCCGCCGCGCCGAGGTTCCCGGACAGGACGACGAGGCCCGGGTCCAGGACGATGTTCACCGACGTCACGCCGTACGCGATGCGGTCGGCCAGCTCGTCCAGGAAGGCGCCGCCACGGGATTCGTCGGCGGCGGCCGCCGCCACGCACTCGACGGCCGTCGGCTCGGTGAGGCCGTGGGTGTGGGCCAGGCGGCGGACGGCGTCGGCGCCGACGAGCGAGCCGTAACCGCCCGCGAGCGCCGGAATGCCCCACGACGTCGACTCGGTGACGCCCTGGCCGTCGCGGCGCGCCCCGCCGACCGGCAGCGGCGCGCCGGGCACGGGCAGGTAGCCGATCTCGCCCGCGCCGCCGGAGCGGCCCCGGTGCAGGCGCCCGCCGAGCATCACCGACAGGCCGATGCCGCGGTCCAGCCAGACGAGCGCGAAGTCCTCGGCGTCGCGCGCGGCCCCGTAGGCGCGTTCGGCGACGGCGGCGAGGTTCACGTCGTTCTCGATCGTCACCGGACGGCGCAGGTCGGTGCGCAGCGCGGCCAGCACGCCCTCGTGCCAGCTCGGCAGGTCGAACGAGAACTGGACGTCGCCCGTGCGCGGATCGACGACGCCGGGCGACCCGATGACGAACGCGCTCAGCTTCGCCAGCGCCACCCGCGCCGACCGGCACGCCTTCACCACCGCGCTGTGCACCAGTTCCACGGGTTCGGACGACCCGTTGGGATCGACGGTCACCTTCGCGATCACGCGCCCGGTGATGTCGGCGACCCCGGCCGTGACGCCCCCGGGGCCGACTTCGAGACCCGCGACATAGGCGGCCGACGGCACCACCGCGTACAGCGCGGCGTTCGGGCCGCGCCCTCCGGCCAGCTCTCCGGCCGCCTCGACGAGCCCGCGTTCTTCGAGCCGGGACAGTAGCTGGGAGGCCGTAACTTTGGAGAGACCCGTCCGCTCGCCGATCTGCGCCCTGGTCAGCGGCCCGTCGCTGACCAGCAGATCCAGGGCGGCGCGGTCGTTCAACTGCCGCAGCAGGCGTGGTGTCCCCGGCCGTCCGACCATGCTCGTACCCCTCGATGTCTCAATCCGCTAACGAGCGTTTTGTTTAGGAAAGTTTCTTGTTAGTTTACGCCCAAGCCGACTGGCGAGCAGGGCGCCCGCGAGCGGTGCGGAGGAAAACGGGCATGGTCGGACCCTACTGGGGCCCGACGAGGTGGTGACGCTCCGCCCGCGAGGCGAAGCCGGAAAGGAACCCCCAGTGAAATTCATCAAGATTGCGGCCGCGACGGCCGCGATCGCCCTGGCCGCCACGGCCTGCGGCGGCGACGACGGCGACTCGGGCACCGAGGAGAAGAGCCCGGCGACCCTCAAGGTCTGGATGATGGGCGAGGGCACGCCCGAGCAGACCAAGTTCCTCGACGACGTCGAGACGGACTTCAAGAAGACGCACCCGAACACCGACGTCCAGGTCAAGTACGTGCCCTGGCCGCAGGTCGCCACCACGTTCCAGAAGGCCGCCGCCGGCGGTGAGGGCCCGGACGTGACCGAGCTGGGCAACACCGACGTCCAGTCGCACATCGAGCAGGGCAGCCTCCTCGACATCGGCGACCGGTTCGACAAGTGGGCCGACGGCAAGACGCTGAGCAAGGCCGCCCTGGAGAACGACCAGAGCGGCGGCAAGACCTACGCCGTGCCGTGGTACGGCGGCGTCCGGGGCGTCTGGTACCGCAAGGACTGGTTCGACAAGGCCGGCATCCAGCCGCCCAAGACCTGGGACGAGCTGGCCGCCGCCGCCAAGAAGATCCAGGACGAGAACAAGGTCCCCGGCATCGGCGTCCCGAGCGACCAGACCAACGCCCTGCTCAGCTTCATCTGGGGCAACGGCGGTGAGGTCGCCGTCAAGGAGGGCGACAAGTTCACCGGCAAGCTCGACCAGCCGCAGGCCAAGGAGGCCGTGGACTTCTACGCGGGCCTCGTCGGCAAGCAGAAGGTCGCCCCGGAGAAGTACGTCGGCAAGAACGAGCTGGACGGCCCGCAGCGCGACTTCGCGCTCGGCAAGCTCGGCATGTACTTCGACGGCTCGTGGGCCCTCAAGGAGATGAAGAAGATCTCCGCGAAGGACGCCGACAACTGGGCGGTCTTCCCGATCCCGTCCAAGGCGGGCGGCAACGCGCCGGTCATGGCGGGCGGCTCGGACCTGGCCGTCTGGAAGGACACCAAGGCCGCCGGCGCCGCGTTCGACTACATCACGGTGCTGAACAACGCCAAGAACGCCAAGGCGTGGGCCGACTACAGCGGCTTCTCCTCGATGCGCTCGGACGTCAAGTTCTCCGACCCCAAGCTGGAGATCTTCACGACGATCGCCGGCAACACCAAGTTCCCGCCGATCAGCGCGGGCTGGGGCGAGTTCGAGCAGGCCAAGAAGGTCCTGCCGAACGCCGTCAAGGCGATCATGCAGGGCAAGTCCCTCGACGACGAGCTGAAGAAGGCCAACGAGCAGGCCAACACCCTGCTGAACCCGTAGCCAGGACTGCCGCGCGAACGGACTGAGGTTCATGCTCGACACCGCTCCCGCGGTGCGCGAGGCGCCGGGCCGGAAGACCTCCGGCCCGGCGCGTCGGCGCCGCCGGCCCCGGCTGGGGCCCTACCTGCTGATCGCACCGACGGTGCTGGTCATCGCCGTGCTGATGTTCTGGCCGATGATCCAGATCGTCATCATGTCCTTCCAGAAGGTGGGCAACCGCCAGCTCCGCGGCGAACCCGCCGAGCAGGTGGGCGCGGAGAACTTCTCCACGATGCTCTCCGACCCGCTGTTCTGGCAGGCGCTGAAGCACACGGTGCTCTTCGCGGCCGTCGCCGTGTCGCTGACGATGCTCGTCGGCACCCTGGTCGGGCTGCTGCTCAACCGCCTGGGCAAGCGGATGTCGAACGTCGTCGCGGGCGGCGTCATGGTCGCCTGGGCCACTCCCCCGGTGACCGCCGCGATCATCTTCTCCTGGCTGTTCGGCTCGACCGGCGGCCTGGTCAACTGGACCCTGGACCTGCTGCCGGACTGGCTCGTCGGCTCCGGCTGGGACGACTACAACTGGTTCTCCACGCCGCTCGGCACCTACACGGTGCTGACGATCTGCGTCGTCTGGCAGGCGTGCCCGTTCATCGCCGTGTCGGTGCTGGCGGGGCTGAAGAGCGTCCCGAGCGAGCTGTACGAGGCGGCGCGGGTGGACGGCTCGGGCCCGTGGCGCTCGTTCTGGAGCATCACGTTCCCGATCCTCAAGCCGATCTTCCTGGTGCTGCTCGTGATGTCGATCATCTGGGACTTCAAGGTCTTCACCCAGCTCTTCATCATGTCCGGGCTCGCCAACCGCGACGCGTTCAACCTGTCGCTGTACGCCTACGCCGAGGCGTTCGGCTCGCTCAATCCCAAGCTCGGCATGGGCTCGGCCATCGCGCTCGTGCTCACCGTCATCCTGCTCGCCGTCACCGCGGTGTACGTGCGGGTCATGGTCCGGCAGGGGGAGACGAAGTAATGCGCACCACCCGACTCCGCAGGATCGGCGTCAACGCCGCCGGCGTCCTGGTGTTCCTCGCCGCCGTCTTCCCCGTCTTCTGGATGGTGACGACCGCCTTCAAGCCCAACACCGAGATCTTCTCCACGACGCCGCAGCCGTTCCCGTCGAACCCGACGCTCGAACACTTCGACTTCGTGATCAACGGCGGCATCGCCGAGCAGTCGTTCTGGGTCTACTTCCGCAACAGCCTGCTGCTGGCCCTCGCCACCGTCGTCGTGTCGAGCCTGCTGGCCCTGCTCGCGGCCACGGCCGTCGCGCGGTTCCGGTTCCGCTTCCGCACGACGTTCCTGATCATGCTGCTCGTGGTGCAGATGGTGCCGTGCGAGGCGCTGGTCATCCCGCTGTTCCTCGACCTGAAGCAGCTCGACCTGCTCGACACCTACGCCGGGCTCACCCTCGTCTACATCGGCTTCGCGGTGCCGTTCGCGATCTGGATGCTGCGCGGCTTCGTGGCGGCCGTCCCGAAGGAGCTGGAGGAGGCGGCGGCGATCGACGGCGCGGGCCCCTTCCGCACGTTCTTCACCGTGCTGCTGCCCCTTGTCGCGCCCGGCCTCGTCGCCACCAGCATCTTCTCGTTCATCACCGCCTGGAACGAGTTCATTTTCGCGTTCACGTTCCTCAACGACCAGGAGAAGGCGACCTTGCCGATGATGATGCAGTTCTTCTTCGGTCGCAGCGGGAACGCGTGGGGCCCGATCATGGCGGCGTCGACGCTGCTCACGATCCCGGTGATCGTGTTCTTCCTCGCGGTGCAGCGCAAGATGGTCTCCGGGCTGACCGCCGGGGCGGTGAAGGGATGAGCGACGAACTGTCCCGGCTGGCCCGCGCCGCGCTGCTGCCGGGTTTCGCGGGCGCGACCGCGCCCCGCTGGCTGCTGGACGAGCTGGAGCGCGGCCTCGGCGGCGTCACCCTGTTCGCCATCAACGGCAACGTGCGCGGCACCGACGAGCTGGCGGCGCTCACCGCCGCGATGCGCACGGCCGCGAACGCCCCGATCGTCACGATCGACGAGGAGGGCGGCGACGTCACCCGGCTCGGCGGCCACGTCGTCGCGAGCCCCTACCCGGGCAACGCGGCGCTCGGCGCCGCCGACGACCCGGAGCTGACCCGGCGCGTCTACCGCTCGCTCGGCGCCGAGCTGGCGCAGGTGGGCGTGACGCTGAACTTCGCGCCGTCGGTGGACGTCAACACCGCCGACGACAACCCGGTCATCGGCACCCGCGCGTTCGGCTCGGACCCCGAGCTGGTCGCCCGGCACGCCGCCGCCGCCGTCACCGGGACGCAGGAGGCGGGCGTCGCCGCCTGTGCCAAGCACTTCCCGGGCCACGGCGCGACCGTGCAGGACTCGCACCTGGCCGTCCCGCTCGTGGACGCCGACGCCGGGCTGCTGGACCGGCGCGAGCTGGTCCCGTTCCGGGCGGCGATCGCCGCGGGCGTGCGGGCCGTCATGACCGCGCACCTCAACGTCCCGGCCTACGCCCCGGGCGTTCCGGCGACCCTCGCCCCTGAGGTGATCACCGGGCTGCTGCGCGAACGGCTCGGCCACCAGGGCGTGATCGTCACCGACGCGCTCGACATGGACGGCGCCAGCGGCGCCATCGGCATCCCCGAGGCGGCGGTGCGGGCGCTCATCGCCGGGGTGGACCTGCTGTGCCTCGGCCCGCGCGAGCACGAGGAGTCGCTGCTGGCCGTCGTCGCGGCGATCGAGGCGGCCGTCCGCGCCGGGCGGCTGCCACTGGAGCGGCTGGCCGACGCCGCCGCCCGCACCGCCAAGCTCGTCCCCGCTCCCCCGGCCTTCGGCACGGCCGTGGACCGCGACGCGGGCCTGGACGGCGCCCGCCGCGCGCTGCGGGTCACCGGCGAGCTGGCCGGGTTCAGCGGGACGCCGCTGGTCGTCGAGCTGGCGGCGTCGGGGAACATCGCGGTCGGCCCGACGCCGTGGGGGCTGGCGCCCTACGCGGCCGAGGCCGTCCGCGCCGAGGGCGCGGCGCGGGAGGCGCCCGGGCTGCTGGACCGGGCGAGCGGACGCGGCCTGGTGATCGTCCTGCGGGACGCGCACCGCCACGAGGGCCAGCGGACGCTGGCGACGGCGCTGCTGGCCGAGCGGCCCGACGCCGTCCTGGTGGAGATGGGCCTGCCCGTCTGGCGGCCCGAGGGTGCCGTGCACGTGGCGACGTTCGGCGCGACGGACGCCAACGCCCGTGCCACCGCCGAGCTGCTCGGGCTCACCGCCACCGGGTGAGACGCCGCGAACGGCCCGGCCACGGGGACGCCGGGCCGTTCGCACCGTTCCATGACGCCCCTAAGCCCGACCAGTCAGATCGGCAAGGGATAATAACCACATGCGATTGTCCGCACGGGTCGACTACGCCCTGCGCGCCGCGGCCGAGCTGGCCGTCGCCGGAGACCGTCCGGTGACAGCCGTCCAGCTCGCCGAGGCGCAGCAGATACCGCCCAAGTTCCTGGAGAACATCCTCGGCCAGCTCCGGCGCTCCGGCCTGGTGCGCAGCCAGCGCGGCCCCGAAGGGGGGTACTGGCTGGCCCGCCCCGCCGCCGACATCTCCCTCGCCGACATCATCCGCGCCATCGACGGGCCGCTGCTCGGCGTCCGGGGCGAACGCCCCGAGCACGTCGGCTACGAAGGTCCCGCCCGGTCGCTCCAGGAGGTCTGGATCGCGCTGCGCGCCAGCGAGCGCGGCATCCTGGAACGCATCTCCCTCCAGCACGTCGCCTCCGGCGAACTGCCCGCTCCCGTCCGCAAACTCACCGAAGATCCCGCCGCCTGGGAAAGCCCCTCCTTCCTCTGACGTGCCCGAAGGCGACGTCGTCTGGAACACCGCCCGGCGCCTGCGCGAGGCGCTCGCCGGGCGGGTGCTGACGCGCTCGGACTTCCGCGTCCCCCGCTACGCCACCGCCGACCTGCGCGGACGCGCCGTGCTCGACGTCGCCTCGCGCGGCAAGCACCTGCTCGTCCGCGTCGAGGGCGGCGCCACCATCCACGTGCACCTGCTGATGGACGGCGAGTTCCGGGTGCGCCCGGCCGGTCCCCCGCCGCGCGGCCACCGGGTGCGGCTCGTCCTGGCCAACGAGGAGTTCCAGGCCGTCGGCAGCTCGCTCGGCATCCTGGAGCTGCTGCCGACCGCCGACGAGGACCGCGTCGTCGGCCACCTCGGCCCCGACCTGCTCGACCCCGGCTGGGACGCCGCGCTGCGCGACGAGGCCGTCCGGCGGCTGGCCGAGCGGCCCGAACGCCCGATCGGTGAGGCCGTCATGGACCAGACGCGGCTGGCGGGGATCGGCAACGTCTACAAGTCCGAGCTGCTGTTCCTGCGCGGCGTCCAGCCGTGGACGCCCGTCGCGGACGTCGCGGACCTGCCCGGCCTGGTCGATCTCGCGCACCGCCTGCTGGACGCCAACAAGGCCCGGCACGGCCACATCACCACCGGCGACCGCCGCCCCGGCCGCGAACATTGGACCTACGGCCGCTACGACCGGCCGTGCCGCCGCTGCGGCACCCGCGTCCGCCGCGCCTACCAGCCCTCCGAGGCGGGCGACCGCTCAACCTACTGGTGCCCCCGCTGCCAGCCCGAGCGGTGACGCGCGCCCGCTAGCCGGGCACCACCACGGCGCGGCCGCGTAGGTCGCCGTGTTCGAGGCGGGCGTACGCCTCTTCGACGGCGGTCAGGGGGAACAGTTCGACCTCGGTGCGGATGACGCCGCGTTCGGCGAGGGCGACGATCTCCTGGAGGTCCGCGATGGTGGAGCCCTGGAAGACGAAGACGTCGCCGTCGCGGGGCAGGCCGCCGAACCACGGGGACGGGAACGAGCCGCCGGACGAGCCGACCAGGCCGAACGCGCCGCCCCAGCGGACGGCCGACAGCCCGGCGGTGATCGTCTCGTCCACGCCGACGAGGTCCAGGACGGCGTCGGCGCCGCGCCCGTCGGTGAGGTCGGCCACGGCCTCCATCGTCAGCTCGGTGCAGACCTCGTCGGCGCCGAGGTCGCGGGCCAGCTCCAGCTTGCCCGGGTTGGTGTCGACGGCGACGACGCGCGCCCCGGTCAGCTCGCGCAGGAGCTGGATCGCGAACGCGCCGAGCCCGCCGGTGCCCAGCACGACGGCGACGCCGCCCGGGTGGACGCGCGGCAGCACGCGGCGCACCGCGTGGTAGGCGGTGGCGCCCGCGTCGGTGAGCGGCCCGGCCGTGCGCGGGTCGAGGGTGCGCAGCGGGATCACGTCGCGGACGCTGCCGACCAGCACGTACTCGGCGAGACCGCCGTCGCCGCCGTACCCGCGTCCCGCGAGCCCGTACGGGCAGATGCTGTCGAGGCCGCGCACGCAGTACCAGCACACCCCGCACGACGACGGCGACACCAGCGCGACCGCGTCGCCCTCCGCCACGCCGAGGACGCCGTCACCGAGCGCGGCGACGCGTCCCGCCGTCTCGTGCCCGAGCGTGAACGGCGCCTCCCACCCCAGCGCCTCGCCCATCTCGCGCGGCATCCCCATCAGCGCCAGGTCCGAGTGGCACAGCCCGCACCCGGCGACCTCCACCAGTAGCTCCCCCGGCCCCGGCTCGGGCACCGGGACGTCCACCAGCCGGGGCGTCTCCTCCCACCGCTCGATCCGGTACGCGCGCATCGGAACCCCCTTGTCCCCGTGCCTGCCCCTCCATCACATCACGATCACGCCCGGGCGTTCGGGCGGGGGCCGCCGGTGCGGGGGCGGTAGAAGGAAGCATGCGCGTCGTGACGTGGAACGTGTGGTGGCGGTTCGGGCCGTGGCGGCGGCGCCGGGAGGCGATCCGGGCGGTGCTGGCGGCGGCCGGGCCCGACCTGGTCGGCCTGCAGGAGGTATGGGGCGACGAACGGGACAACCTCGCGGGCTGGCTCGCCGCCGAACTCGGCCTGCACTGGACGTGGGCGCCGTTCGCGTCCTCGGCGCGCTGGCGCGACCGGGCGCCCGGCGACGGCTGCGACGTCGGCGTCGCCGTGCTCAGCCGGTGGCCGATCGCCGACCGCGAGGTGCTGTCGCTGCCCGCGCCCGGTGGCGCCGGAGACGGCCGTACCGCGCTGTACGTGCTCGCGGACGCGCCCGACCCCGTTCCGTTCTTCACGACGCACCTGGAGGCGCCGCCGTGGGCGTCGGGGACGCGGATGGCGCAGGTGCGGGAGCTGGTGCCGTTCGTCGCGGCCCACCAGGGCGCGGCCGGACGCGGCCCGATCGTCACCGGCGACCTCAACGCCGTGCCCGACTCCGACGAAGTCCGGCTGCTCGGCGGCGTCCGGACGGCGCCGGTCGTGCCGCAGATGAGCCTCCAGGACGTCTGGGGCTACGCCGATCCCGCCGACCCGGGCACGACGTGGCGCAACGGCAATCCCTACGTAAAGCCGGGTAATCCGGACGCCCGCATCGACTACATCCACGTCGGCGGACCGCACGCCGTCACCTCGGTCGGCCTGCTCGGCGAGCGGCCCGTCGACGGCGTCTGGCCGTCCGACCATGTCGCCGTCGTCGCCGACCTGGCCGAAGCCCCGGACACGGCGAAGGCCCCGGCGTGAAGCCGGGGCCCGTCGGTGTCGCGGGATCAGGAGGTCTGCGCCTGGAACATCCAGTGCTGCTTCTCCAGCTCCGAGGTGATCGAGATCAGCAGGTCCTGGCTGACGGGGTCGGGCTCGTCCGTCGCCGCGACGCGCTCACGGAAGCGGGTGATGATCTGCGCGAGCGTGTCCGTCACCGCCGCGACCACCTTGTCGTCGGCCAGGTAGCCGGCGTCGAGCTGGTCGATCTCGGTGCGGTCGGCCACGGTGCGGACGCGGGCGTCGGGGTTGACGCCGATCGCCACCGCGCGCTCGGCCACGTCGTCCATGCCCTCGCGGGCGAGATCGACGATCTCGTCGAGGTGCTCGTGGACGACCTTGAAGTTGCGCCCGGTCAGGTTCCAGTGCGCCTGCTTGGCGAACAGCGACAGATCGACCAGGTCGATCAGCGCGCCCTGGAGCGCCTGCCCCGTGGCCTTCCGCGCCTGCTCGTCGAGCGGGCTCTTGATCGTCGCCATGAGGGGCTCCTTCCAACGTCGTTCCGGTCATCCGTTACAACGTCTGGCCTCCCCGTCTATGCCGCGATTACTCGTGAAGCCGCCCACAAAGGGCACCCTCACCTGCGGCGATTCCCGGACGCCGCGCGGGGGCGCCGCGCCTCACGGGCGCGGCGGCGGGCCGCACGCGGGCATCGCGAAGCCACGCGTGCCGCGAGCCGGGCGCCCGGTCAGGCGGCGACCATGTCCGGGCGCAGCTCGCCGGTGATCTCCTCCGGCGTGGCCGGAATGCTCTCGGAGATCCGCTCGTGCTCGGGCGCGCCCGCCATGACGGGCTCGTGCTGCAGCTCGGCGAGGGCCAGAGCGTCCGCGACCTCACGCAGCACGTGACTCAGCGGCACTCCGAGCGCCTTGCAGATCGAGGCGAGCAGCTCCGAGGACGCTTCCTTCTGTCCCCGTTCGACCTCGGACAGGTATCCGAGGGAGACCCGCGCAGCAGCGGACACCTCACGGAGGGTGCGTCCCTGGCGCAGCCGCAGCTGCCGCAGTACGTCACCGAGCAGCTGGCGAAGCAGGACCATCGTCTCGCTCCCTCCCTCAGTTCGGACCATCTGCCGCTTCCACCGTACCCGCCTGGGGGGTGGCCGTGGCAGACCGTCGATTTCGTGTTCGCTCGCAACGTAACGCGGTAATCAACCCTTCTCTTCCCGATCTTGACCGTCCGCGCCGGTCAGCGGCCCGGGACCGAGTCCGAGCAGTGTACGTCGTACCAGGTCAAGGGCGCAGACCACCGTCATCCGCCGGATGATCGCGCGCACCTCGGGGCCGGAACCGGTCACCGGCAGTGGCGGCCTCACCACGGTCAGGGAATCGCCGGGTCCGGCCACGGCGACGAAAACCGTGCCGACCGGCTGCCCGTCCTGCGGGTCGGGACCGGCGACGCCGGTCACCGCGACGCCGTAGGCCGAGCCGATCCGGTCGCGGACGCCGGTCGCCATCGCCGCCGCGACGTCGGGGTGGACGGCGCCGTGCGCGTCCAGCAGCTCCCGGGGGACGCCCAGCAGCCGGTGCTTGGTCTCGGTGGCGTAGGTGACGATGCCGCCCGCGAACGTCGCAGACGACCCCGCCCGCCCGGTCAGCTCCGCCGCGATCAGCCCGCCGGTCAGCGACTCGGCCGCCGCGATCGTCGCCCCGCGCTCCTCCAGCAGGCCGCTGATCACCGCGACGAGCGGTTCGTCGCCCATGCCGTACACCGTGTCGCCGAGCAGTTCGCGGACGCGTTCCTCGGCGGCGTCGAGCGCCGGGCCGGGATCGTCGCCGGCGGTCGTGATCCGCACCAGCACCTCGCCCGGCGCCGGCAGGTACGCCAGCCGCACCCGCGGCATCGCCTCCACCGGGGCGAGCCGGTCGGCCAGGACCGACTCCCACACGCCCGCCGTGCGCAGGGTGCGCCGGGCCGCGACGGGCAGCCCGGCGCGCTCGATGATCTCGGGGAGGACGCCGTCCTCCATGATCGACCGCATCTCCGGCGGGACGCCCGGCAGCGCGAACACCACGCCGCCGCGCAGCTCGACGCGCAGGCCCGGCGCGGTGCCCGCCGAGTTCTCCAGCGTCGTCGCGCCCGCGGGCACGTCGGCCATGCGCAGCGTCATCGGCCGGAACCGCTCGCCGCGCGCCCGCAGCCGCTTCTCGATCTGCGGATCGCGGACCAGCTCCACCCCGGCGGCCTTGGCGAGCGCGTCCCGCGTGAGATCGTCGTACGTCGGGCCGAGACCGCCCGTGGTGACGACGACGTCGGCGCGGCCCAGCGCGGCCGTCAGCGCCGCGACGATCGCGTCGAGGTCGTCGGGGACGACGACGCTGCGCGTCAGCTCGGCGCCCACGTCGGCCAGCCGCCGCCCCATCCACGCCGCGTTGCCGTTGACGACGTCACCGAGCAGCAGTTCGTCCCCCACCGTGACCAGTTCGACCCGCACGGCACCCCTTCCGCTGTCCCTCCTCCGAACCTATCGCCCCGGGACGACGGAACGCCCTGCTAGACGCGGGCGGCCCGGCGCATCCGCCACGCCTGGAGGACGTAGTCGAGGCCGGTCACGGTCGTGACGACCACCGCCGCCGCCATGAGCGTCCAGCGGACCGGGTCGAGCGGGCCGGGCAGCAGCATCGCCGCGATGGCGAGGACCTGGAGCATCGTCTTGAGCTTGCCGCCCTTGCTCGCCGGGATCACGCCGTAGCGGATGACGACGAAGCGCAGCAGCGTGATGCCGATCTCCCGCACCATGATCACGATCGTGACCCACCACCACAGCTCACCGAGCGCCGACAGCGTGACCAGCGCGGCGCCGGTCAGAGCCTTGTCTGCGATCGGGTCGGCGATCTTGCCGAAGTCGGTGACGAGCCCGTACTTGCGCGCCAGGTCGCCGTCGATCTTGTCGGTGACCGACGCGACCGCGAACACCGCGAACGCGCCGAGCCGCCAGCCCAGGCCGTCCTGGACGAGCAGCCAGACGAACAGCGGGACGAGCGCGATGCGCAGCAGCGTCAGCAGGTTGGCGACGTTGTAGACGCTCGGCGGAGGCGGCGCCGCCGGATCGGGGGAACCCGCGACGGGCTCCGGCGTGCCCGCCGTCACGAGACGGCCGCGACCAGGTCGACACCGTCGCTGCCGGTGACGCGGACCCGGACGATCTCGCCCAGCGGCAGCCCGTCGCCGTGGACCAGCACGGTGCCGTCGACCTCGGGCGCCTGGTGCTCGCCCCGGCCCTCGGCGGCGCCGTCGTCGGCCTTGTCCTCCAGCAGGACGTGCAGTTCGGTGCCGACGCGGTCCTCGGCGCGCTGCGCGGTCAGCTCGTCGGCCAGCGCGGTCAGCTCGGCGACGCGGCGGTCGACCTCGTCCTGGTCGACCTTGCCGGGCAGGGTCGCGGCCTCGGTGCCGTCCTCGTCGGAGTAGCCGAACACGCCGACGGCGTCGAGCCGCGCGCCGGTGAGGAACGCGGCCAGTTCCTCGTAGTCGTCCTCGCTCTCGCCGGGGAAGCCGACGATGAAGTTGGAGCGCACGCCCGCCTCGGGGGCCAGCGTGCGGATGCGGTCGAGCAGTTCCAGGAACCGCTCGCGGTCACCGAAGCGGCGCATCGAGCGCAGCACCGGACCGCTGGCGTGCTGGAACGACAGGTCGAAGTAGGGCGCGACGCCGGGCGTGGCCGCGATGACCTCCAGCAGGCCGGGGCGCAGCTCGGCGGGTTGCAGGTAGCTGACGCGGACGCGGTCGACGCCGTCGACCGCCGCCAGGCTCGGCAGCAGCTTCTCCAGCGCGCGCAGGTCTCCGAGGTCCTTGCCGTAGGAGGTGGAGTTCTCGCTGACGAGCACCAGCTCGCGCACCCCGTGCCCGGCGAGCCAGCGGGCCTCCTCCAGGACCTCCGCCGGCTGCCGCGAGACGTAGGCGCCGCGGAACGCGGGGATGGCGCAGAACGTGCAGCGCCGGTCGCAGCCGGACGCCAGCTTCAGCGGCGCGACGGGCCCGCCGCCGAGGCGGCGGCGCAGCACGCGCGGCCCCGACTCCGGCGCCAGCCCGGCGGGCAGGTCGGGCGTCTCGCCGTGGCCGGGGATCGCGACGGCGGGCGCGGACGCGTGCCGCTCGACCGGGCTGATCGGCAGCAGCGTGCGGCGGTCGCGCGGCGTGTGCGCGGCGTGCGCGCGGCCCTCCAGGACGTCGTTGAGCCGGTCACCGATGTCGGTGTAGTCGTCGAAGCCGATGACGGCGTCGGCCTCGGGCAGCGCCTCGGCCAGCTCCGCGCCGTACCGCTCGGCCATGCAGCCCGCGGCGACGACCTTGGCGCCGGAGTCGTGCGCGGCCAGCAGCGTGTCGATCGAGTCCTTCTTGGCGGCCTCGATGAAGCCGCACGTGTTCACCACGACGACGTCGGCCCCGTCGGCGGACTCGGTGAGATCCCACCCGGCGCCCTCCATCCGGGCGGCGAGCTCTTCGGAGTCGACCTCGTTGCGGGCGCACCCGAGCGTGACGAGAGAGACGGTACGGCGTGTGGACATAGGGTTAAAGGTAATGGCGCGGCGGAGTCCTGACGAACCGTCGGGCGGTCTACGCGGGCTCGGGGTCCTTCGGGGTGAACTTCAGCCGGACGGCCGCGCCGTTCTTGGCCGGGTAGCCGAGGTTCTTGCCGTTGACGGTGAGCTTCACGCCGCGCCCGTTGCCGATCTCGATGACAATGCGCTTGGACGCCTTCCACTCGCGGACGACGCCGGCCTTGAGCACGCCGGTGTACAGCTCGCGGTTCTTGTCGCCGCGCACGCGCACCCACGTCATCTCGCGCGCCTTGACGCGCAGCTCGACGGCCTCGGGCGCGGGCGCGGGGGCCGCGTCCTGCCGGGGCGGCGGCGTGGTGGCCGGAGCGGCGGACGGCGTCGTGGCGACCTGGCGCGCGGTGTGCTGCGCGCTGCCGCCCGAGCCGAAGAGCTGGAAGACGCCGACGAGCACCAGCACGCCGAGCGCGACGCCCATCGCGGCCGTCCAGTTCGGGGCGCGCCGCTCCTTGAACGCGACGGGCCGCTCGGGCTCGAACGCGGTGAGCACCGACACCGGCGCGGGCGCGCCGCCGTTCGCGTCGTCGAACGCGCGGACGAGCGGCTCGGGGTCGGCGCCGACGACGCGCGCGATGCTGCGGATGTGCCCGCGCGCGTAGAAGTTGCCGCCGCACGAGGTGAAGTCGTTCTTCTCGATGGCGCGGATGACGCTTTCCCTGATGCGCGTCTGGTGGCTCACCTGGGTGACCGTGAGACCGGCCTGCCGTCGTTCCTCTGCCAAGGTCTCACCGATGCTCACCCGAGCCTCCTCCCGCAGTGCGACGTTTCCAGTCTAGGAACCGGGATGCCCGCTGGGCGACCGGCGACACGTGCGATCAAGGGCAAGATTTCGCATCTATTGTCCGATCCCCCGCAACATCACACCGAGCCCCGCACATCGGCCAGCACTCCGGCCAGCTCGTCGGGTTTCACGAGGACGTCCCGTGCCTTGGAGCCCTCACTGGGACCGACGATGTCGCGGCTCTCCATGAGGTCCATGAGGCGTCCGGCCTTGGCGAAACCGACGCGGAGCTTGCGCTGGAGCATCGACGTCGAGCCGAACTGCGTGGTGACGACGAGTTCGATGGCCTGCACGAGCACGTCCATGTCGTCGCCGATGTCCTCGTCGATCTCCTTCTTCGGCCCGGCGACGTCGGTGACGTCCTCGCGGTAGACCGCCTCCATCTGCGCCTTGCAGTGGTCGACGATGCTGGTGATCTCTTTTTCGGCGACGTAGGCGTTCTGGAGCCGCATCGGCTTGCTGGCGCCCATCGGCAGGAACAGCGCGTCGCCCTGCCCGACCAGCTTCTCCGCGCCGGGCTGGTCGAGGATGACGCGGCTGTCGGCCAGCGACGACGTCGCGAACGCCAGCCGGGACGGCACGTTCGCCTTGATCAGGCCGGTGACGACGTCCACGCTGGGCCGCTGGGTGGCCAGCACGAGGTGGATGCCGGCGGCGCGGGCGAGCTGGGTGATGCGGACCACCGAGTCCTCGACGTCGCGGGGCGCGACCATCATCAGGTCGGCCAGCTCGTCGACGATCACGAGCATGTAGGGGTAGGGCGCGTAGACGCGCTCGCTGCCGGGCGGCGGGACGAGCTTGCCCGCCGCGACGGCCTTGTTGAAGTCGTCGATGTGCCGGAACCCGGACGCGGCCAGGTCGTCGTAGCGGCGGTCCATCTCGCCCACGACCCATTCGAGGGCTTCGGCGGCCTTCTTCGGATTCGTGATGATCGGCGTGATCAGGTGCGGGATGCCCTGGTACATCGTCAGTTCGACGCGCTTGGGGTCGACCAGGATCATCCGGACCTCGTCGGGCGTGGCCCGCATGAGGATCGAGGTGATGAGGCCGTTGATGCACGTTGACTTACCGGCGCCGGTCGCGCCGGCGATGAGGATGTGCGGCATCTTGGCGAGGTTCGCCACGACGGTGCGGCCCTCGACGTCCTTGCCGAGCCCGACGATCATCGGGTGGTGCTCGTTGGTCGCGGCCGGGGAGCGCAGGACGTCGCCGAGGCTGACGATGTCCTTGTCGACGTTGGGGATCTCGACGCCGATCGCGGACTTGCCGGGGATCGGGGAGATGATCCGCACTTCGGGGCTCTTGACCGCGTAGGCGATGTTGCGGGTCAGCGCGGTGATCTTCTCGACCTTGACGGCCGGGCCCAGCTCGATCTCGTACCGGGTGATCGTCGGGCCACGGGTGAAGCCGGTGACCTGGGCGTCGATGTTGAACTGCTCCAGCACGCCGGTGAGCGCGCTCACCACCTGGTCGTTGGCCTTGGTGCGCGGCTTGGCGACGCTGCCGGGCCGCAGCTCGGCCGGGTCGGGGAGCTGGTAGATCTCGCCGGACGACGAGAGCGGGAGCTGTTCGCTGCGGCGCGGCGCGGGCGTCGGGTCGCGGACTTCGGGACGCTCGGGCGCGGGCGGTTCCGGCGGCGCGTCCACGTCGGCGGGCGGCGGGGGCGGGGGGACGTCGAACGGGTCGGGGTCGAACAGGTCGTCGGCCAGGTCGCGGCCGGACGGCTCGGACGGCTTGCCGTCCTCGTCGAGCAGCGGCGTGTCGTAGGGGCGCGAGTGCTCCCCGACCTCGACCTCGGGCTCCTCGGGCTCGTCCTTGGCCTTGCGGCGGCGGCGCGGCGCGGGGGCCTCGCCGTCGACGACCTCCTCGGGGGTGGGGCGCTGCTGGAGCGTGGCGACGGCCCAGAGTTCGGCGAGCCGGTCGGGGACGCGGGCGATCGGCGTCGCGGTGACGACGAGCAGCCCGAATCCCGACAGCAGGAGCAGCAGCGGCACGGCGACCCAGCCGGACAGCATCGCGTCCAGCGGGCTGCCGACGAGCCAGCCGACGACGCCGCCCGCGCCGCGCACGCCCGCCATGTCCTCGGCGGGCGAGGGCAGCCCGAACGCGATGTGCACGATGCCGAGCACGCCGACGCCGAGCGCGGTGAGGCCGATGACGACGCGGCCGGTCTCCTCGGCGGGCGGCGGGTTGCGCAGCGCGCGCCAGGCCAGCAGCACCAGCAGCACGGGCAGGCCCATCGCGAGCACGCCGAGCCCGCCGCGCACGACCTGCTCCAGCGCACCCGACACGGCGCCCTGGGGCGTCCACCAGGTGACCGACGCCAGCACGATCGACGCGCCGAGCAGCGCGAGCCCGAGCCCGTCGCGGCGGTGCTCGGCGTCCAGGCCCCGCGCGCCCTGGCCGAACGCCCGGAACAGCGACCCGACCGCGTACGCGGCGACCTGCCACAGTTTGAAGACGAGTTTGACCGCGCCGAAGATCAGATTGGGGATCGGCTCGGCGGGCGGCGGCGCCTTCTTGCCCCGCGCCGCGCCACCGCGCGTGTTCTTGGCGGGAGGCTTGCGCGGCGCCGGAGGCTTGGCCCCGGCGGGCTTACGACCCGCACCGCTCCCGGCACGGGAGGAAGATTTCGCCCCACCGGACGCACGTGTGGCCATACTGACCAGCGTAACCAAGCACCTTGCGCCTACCCGGCCACACCCGAGCCCCGGGCGTGTCGCCCCACAAACCCCGAACCCCAGACACCCACGTAGACACGAACCGCGCAGCCACATACACGCGAACCGCCCGGTTCAGAACCGCGCAGTGACGCATACACCCGAACCACCCGGACCAGGACCGCGCAGTGACGCATACGCCCGAATCACAGGGGTCCGAGCCGCGCCGCAACGTATACACGCGAACCACCGGGTCAGGGCCGCACCGCCGCAGGGGGCATGATCCTCCGGACCGAAGGGAGGATGATCATGCCCCCTGCGGCGGTGCCAAGAAGGCCCTGACCCCCGCCGTGCCGAAGGCGCGGCCAAGCAAACAGGACCCCGCCGCGACGGAGTCGCGGCCATAAACTAGACCTCGACCACCGCTGGGATGATCATTGGGCGGCGGCGGTAGTTCTCGTTGACCCATTTGCCCGCCGTGCGGCGGACGAGCTGGCCGATCTGGTGGGTGTCGGTGACGCCCTTGCCCGCGGCCTCGGCCAGGGCGGACTGGATGCGCTCGACGACCTCGTCGAAGTCCTCGTTGGTGATCCCGGCGCCGCGGGCGTGGATCTCCGGGCCGGCGACGACCTTGCCGGTGGTGGAGTCGACGCCGATGACGATCGAGATGAAGCCCTCTTCGCCGAGGATGCGGCGGTCCTTCAGGGAGGTCTCGGTGATCTCCCCGACGGACGAGCCGTCGACGTAGACGTAGCCCGCGGGGACGGCGCCGACGATGCGGGCCTGGCCGTCGACGAGGTCGACGACGACGCCGTCCTCGGCGATGACGATGTTCTCGTTGGGCACGCCGGTGAGCGAGGCGAGCTTGGCGTGCGCCCGCAGGTGCCGCCATTCGCCGTGGATCGGCATGAAGTTGCCGGGCTTGGTCATGTTGAGGACGTACAGCAGCTCGCCCGCCGACGCGTGCCCGGACACGTGCACGAGCGCGTTGCCCTTGTGCACGATGCGGGCGCCCCAGCGGGTCAGCCCGTTGATCACGCGGTTGACGGCGTTCTCGTTGCCCGGGATGAGCGAGGACGCGAGCATGACGGTGTCGCGCTCGGTGATGCGGACCGTCTGGTGGTCGCGGTTGGCCATCCGGGACAGCGCCGACATCGGCTCGCCCTGCGAACCGGTGCACACCAGGACGAGCTGGTCGCCCGGGATGTGCTCCAGTTCCTTCTGGTCGACCATGACGCCGTCGGGCACCGACAGGTACCCCAGCTCACGCGCGACGCCCATGTTGCGCACCATCGACCGGCCGATGAAGCAGACCTTGCGGCCGTTGGCGACGGCGGCGTCGAGCACCTGCTGGACGCGGTGGATGTGCGACGCGAAGCACGCGACGATCAGCCGCTCCTGCGCGGTGCGGAACACCTCGTCGACGACGGGGCCGATGTTGCGCTCGCTCGGCACGAACCCGGGGACCTCGGCGTTGGTGGAGTCCGAGAGGAGCAGGTCGATGCCCTCGGCGCCGAGCCGGGCGAAGCCGGGCAGGTCGGTGAGGCGGCCGTCCAGCGGAAGCTGGTCCATCTTGAAGTCGCCGGTGGCCAGGACGAGCCCGGCCGGGGTGCGGATCGCGACCGCCAGCGCGTCGGGGATGGAGTGGTTCACCGAGAGGAATTCGAGCTCGAACGGGCCGAGCGTGCGGTGCTCGCCCTCGGCGACGACCTGCGTGTTCGGCTTGATGCGGTGCTCGACGAGCTTGGCCTCCAGCAGCGCCAGCGTCAGTCGCGAACCCACGATCGGGATGTCGCGGCGTTCGCGCAGCAGGTACGGCACCGCGCCGATGTGGTCTTCGTGGCCGTGCGTGAGGATGATCGCCTCGATGTCGCCGAGGCGGTCCCTGATGTACTCGAAGTCGGGCAGGATCAGGTCGATGCCCGGCTGCTCGGTCTCGGGGAACAGCACGCCGCAGTCCACGATCAGCAGCCGACCGCCGAACTCGAACACGGTCATGTTGCGCCCGATCTCGCCGAGGCCGCCTAGCGCGACGATGCGCAGGCCGCCGGGCGGCAGCGCGGGCGGGGCCGACAGGTCGGGATGCGGGTGACTCACGCGCCGTCGACCTCCGGAATGCTCACCTCTGGCACTTTGACTCCCCCTATCGTGAGGTCTTCGCGCAGGCGCGCCGCGAACTCCGGCGGGGCCTCCACCAGCGGCAGGCGCACGGCGCCACCGCCCGGAAGGCCCAGCAGGTTCAGCGCGGCCTTGACGGCGATGGCGCCCTGCGTACGGGTCATGATGGCGGTGACCACGGGCAGCAGACGCCGGTGAATGGCCAGCGCCCGCGCCTGGTCACCGGCACGGTGTGCGTCGATCATCTCATGCAGCTCGGCGCCGACGACATGCCCGACCACGCTGACGAACCCGGCGGCCCCCACCGACAGCCACGGCAGGTTGAGGTTGTCGTCGCCGGAGTACCAGACGAGATCGGTGTTGGCCATGACGAGCGAGGCGCCGAACAGGTCGCCCTTGGCGTCCTTGACGGCCAGGATGCGCGGGTGCTCGGCGAGGCGCAGCAGCGTCTGCGTCTCGATCGGCACCCCGGCGCGGCCGGGGATGTCGTAGAGCATGTTCGGCAGCGCGGTCGCGTCGGCGACGGCGGTGAAGTGCCGCAGCAGCCCCTCCTGCGGGGGCTTGTTGTAGTACGGCGTGACGACGAGCAGCGCGTGCGCGCCGGCGGCCTCGGCCTGCCGGGCGAGCCGCAGGCTGTGCTCGGTGTGGTTCGTGCCGGCGCCGGCGACGATGATGGCGCGGTCGCCGACGGCTTCGACGACGGTGCGCACCAGGCGCTCTTTCTCGTCGTCGGTGGTGGTGGGCGACTCGCCGGTGGTGCCGTTGACGATGAGGCCGTCGTGCCGCTGCTCGTCGACCAGGTGGGTCGCGAGGCGGGCCGCCCCGTCGTAGTCGACGCCGCCGTCGGGCAGGAACGGGGTGACCATCGCGGTCAGCATCCGCCCGAACGGCGCCTCGCTGGTTGTGCTCGGTGCCATGGACGAACGGTATCGCTCCGGCGTCGCCGCTTGGACCCGCAGGTACCCACGAGAAGGTCTCATCTTCGGCAGCGGGCCGGGGGCGCGCGTCCGCGCCGTGGCGCCGGGGAAGCCGCCGCCCACGCTCGGGGGTACGGGGGCGACGGCTTCGTTCACCTCATCGGAACTCGGTTGCGCCGCGTTACGGCGCGGGCCGGGCGGGGGCGTGCCGAACGCCGGGACGCCCTCCGGGACGGCCGCGCGCGGCGGGCCGGGTCCGTCCGTCAGCGATGCTGGCGGAGCGGGTTCAGTTCCCGGAGCCTCGAACGCAGCTCCTCGACGGAGAGGCTGCGGACGAGATCGTTGCCCCGCACCGCCCACCAGTGTCCCGAGCCGCCGCGCCCGACTCGCCATCCGGCGAATTCGGAGGCCAGGTCCCGGAGGTGGTCGGTGTCGCGCCACGCGGTCTGCTGAATCCCCATGCGCGTCCCCACTTTCTACCCTCTGCGGTGGTGTTTCCCTTCTTGCGAATACCCCCGGAAACGTGACCTATACCCCGTCTCTGACCAGCGAGGAATGGTATTTAGGAACGTGACAAAGGGGATGACCCAAACGTCACCCTTGGGTGACCCGGCGGCCAGGCAATCACCGGCTGTCCGGCACCCATTTCGCACGGTACCGTGCCCATTCGCCACTATCGGTGGTCCAGTCGGCGTAGATCCCGACGCCCCACGGACGCGCCGGGGGACGGTCCAGCGCGTCGGCGCCGCGCCGCACGCCGCGCAGCGCCACGTCCGGCGTCTCGGCCCAGCCGGCCAGCGGTGTGTACGTCGGCACGCCGATGAACACGGTGGTGCGGTCACCGACGAGACGCAGTGTCCACTCGGTGTGCCGGGCGTAGTGCAGGCCCACGAGGGACTGCGTGGGGAGCTGGACGTCGTAGGTCATGATCGCGAGCTGGTCGACGCGGTCGGCGACGGCGCGCAGGAACGCGCCCGTGGGGCGGGCCGGGTAGTGGACCCGGCCGGTGCGGGGCGCGACCGTGTCGAAGACCCGCTGCGCGCCGTCCACCAGTGTCTTCTGTTCCAGCGCGGCCGACAGCAGCCGTCCGCGCGCCCGGGTCAGCGCGCGGGTGCGGTCGAGCAGGTCGAGGAAGGCCCGGTCGTCGGGGAAGATCGGCTCGAAGTCGTAGTGGATGCCGTCGAAGCCGAGGTCGAGGAAGCGGGCGTCGGTGGCGACGACGCGCTCGCGCACCTTCGGGTCGTCCAGGTCGATGACGCCGGAGCCCTCCACGACGCGGATCTGGCCCAGGTACGCGTGGGAGCGCACGCCGGGGGCGTGGCGGCGCATGGCCTCGACCAGGGCGCGGGCGTTGCCGATCTTGGCGGCGGGGACGGTGCCGTCGGCCTCCACGGGCCCGGCGTGGAAATAGACGTCGGTGACGCGCGCCGAGCGCAGCAGGGCGCCGAAACGGCGGTACTCCTCGTCGGCGTGCGGCTCACCGATCCACTGATGACGCGCCCACAACGCGTTGGTGTCCGTTCCCCGGAATCCCGGTTCTCCCTGCCACCACACCCATGCGCCGGAAAGCGCCAGTGCGGCCAATCCCGCAACATACGCTGCAACCCACGCCGAACGTCTCAACCATCTTCGCATCCGGGAATGATTTCATCCGGATCGGTGAACGGGAACTTAAAGGCCGGTGGACCGGCCGGACGGCCCGCCGGTGCGGCGGGCCGTCCGGTGCCCTCAGAAGACCGGGATGACGTCCTCGGGGTCGATGAACTCGACGTGCACGCCGTCGATGTCCAGTTCCGGGATGGCCGGGAACGGGATGCCCCAGCGCTCGACGATCGCGCGGACGCGGGCGATGGCCTGCCGCCAGTTCTCCGCCTGCTCCTCGAACGACAGCACGCCGAGTCCGGCGTCGCGGGCGTGGCCCATGAGGACGCGATGGTTGTGCAGGAAGTAGGGCGGCAGGTCCCAGAAGCCGTCCGGCGGCTCCCACAGGATCATGGACAGGAAGACGAACCCGGCGCGGAGCTGCTTGGTGATCTGCTCCTTGACGTCCTCGGTGAGGCCGGGCCACTCGTTGTCCAGGATCGTCATGCAGATCTGGAGGTGCCGCGACTCGTCCCGGCCGATCTTGGTGAACATCTCCTTGAACACCGGGTGCTCGGTGCCGGACGCCATCCCCCGGAACAGGGTGGACGCGGCCATCTCCCCCATCATGAAGCTGGTGAACAGCACGGCCAGGGAGTACTTGCGCACGGCCGTGCTGTAGCCCTGCCAGTACCGGCCGCCGTTGTGGTAGAGCCAGCCGATGTTGTTGTGGGCGGCGCGCTCCAGGTCGTCGCCGGGCGTCCAGTCCAGCGGGCCGCCGGGCCACAGCCTCGCGATCGAGCGCTGGCAGCACTCCTCGTGGTTCATCTCGTCCCGGGTGATCGAGAAGAAGCACTTGCGGACGGGGTCCTCCTCGTGCTGCTCGAACGCGTGGATCGTCGCGCGGGCGAACACGGCCGGGCCGGAGGCGTCGAAGTTGGCCAGGACGGAGAACCAGTACATGATCCCGAGCCGCTGCTCGCGGGTGAAGTCGCCGGGGTCCAGGCCGTCCCAGGGCAGGTCGGCGGGGTTCCAGAGCATCCGCTTGGACTTCTCGTAGATCTCGGCGAGCCGGTCGGTCTCGACGCGCCACTCCATCGGGTAGATGTTCGGCTGCGGGATCTCGGGGGCGGGCCAGAACCCGCCTTCGGGCACGGACACCTCGGCCATCGGGTTCTCCCGTCCGCGTCACCTCGTTGTGACACTTTTCTCCACATCGTGCGGCACCGCGTCACGGGATGCAAGGGGGCGCGGCGCGGAGCCGACGCGGGCGCGCTGGGTGAACGCCACGCACAGCAGCACCGCCAGCGCCGCCGCGAGCGTGAGGGCGTCGATGTGCTCGCCGAGCAGCAGCGCCGCCCACACCAGCGTGAGCAGCGGCTGGACGAGCTGGATCTGGCCGCCGCGCGCGATCCCGGCGCGGGCGAGCCCGGCGTACCAGGCGAAGAAGCCGAGGAACGACGAGCCGAACGCCAGGTAGGCGAAGCCGCCGATCGAGCGGGCGGTCCAGACGGCGTCGCCTGAGGCCAGCAGCCACAGCGTGAGGGGCAGCGTGACCGGGACCGACAGCACGGCGCTCCAGCAGGTGACCCGCCAGCCGCCCATGGTGCGGGCGAGGCGTCCGCCCTCGGTGTAGCCGACGGCGGCGGCGAGCAGGGCGGCGAGCAGCAGCAGGTCGGCGGCGGTCGGCGCGCCCGCGCCGCGGATCACGGCGAACCCGGTGACGCAGACGGCGCCCGCGCCGCTCGCGAGCCAGAACGTCCGGGAGGGCCGCTCCCCCGCCCGCAGCACCCCGCAGACGGCGGTCGCGGCGGGCAGGACGCCGATGACGATGGCCGCGTGCGCGGACGACGAGCCGTGATCGAGGGCGAGCGCGGTGAGCAGGGGGAAGCCGAACACGACGCCGACCGCGACGACGGCGAGCCCGGCCCACTCGGCACGGCGGGGCAGCGGACCGGCGGCGGCGAGCAGCAGGAGCGCGGCGGGCAGCGCGGCGACGGCGTTGCGCCCGGTGCCGATCAGGGCGGGGCCGAGTCCTTCGAGCGCGAAAGCGGTGGCGGGGAACGTGAGCGAGAAGACGAGCACGCCGGTGAACGCGAGCCCGAGCGCTATCGGGGAGATGCCAGTAGCGCTATCGTTATCCTTCATGAACAACGATAGCAGTGTGGCCACGCTGGCCGACAGCCTGCGGACCGAACTCCGCGACCTGCGCCCCGGCGCGCGGCTGCCGTCGAGCCGCACGCTCGTGGACCGCTACCGGGTCAGCCCGGTCACGGTCACGCGCGCTATCGGACTGCTCGCCGCCGAGGGGCTGGTCGTGACGCGCCCCGGCGCCGGGGTCTACGCCGCCGACCGGCCCGGCCCGTCCGCCGGGCCGCCCGACCTCGGCTGGCAGGCCGTCGCGCTCGGCGACCGCGCCGTGGACGCCGGGGCCATCGGGTGGCTGCTCAAGGCGCCGCCGGACGGCGTCGTCCCGCTCAGCGGCGGCTACCTGCACGCCGACCTGCAACCCGCGCGGGCGCTCGCGGCGGCGATGGGACGGGCGGCGCGGCGTCCCCGCGCGTGGGACATGCCGCCGCCGTCCGGGCTGGCGCAGTTGCGCGCCTGGTTCGCCCGCATCGCCGGGCCGGACGTGACGCCCGGGGACGTGACCGTCACCGCGGGCGGCCAGCAGTCGCTGAGCACCGTGCTGCGGGCGGTGCTCGCCCCGGGCGCGCCGCTGCTGGTGGAGTCGCCCACCTATCCGGGGGCGCTCGCCGTGGCGCGCATGATCGGGCTCCAGCCCGTCCCGGTCCCGATCGACGGCGAGGGGCTGCGGCCCGGCCTGCTCGCCGAGGCGTTCGCGCTGACCGGCGCCCGCGCCGTCTACTGCCAGCCCGCGTTCCAGAACCCGACCGGCGCGGCCATGGGCGCCGAGCGGCGCGCCCGAGTGCTCGACGTCGCGCGCGCGGCGGGCGCGTTCGTCATCGAGGACGACTACGCCCGCCACCTGGCGATCGACGCCGCGCCGCCGCCGCTCGTCGCGCAGGACGCCGACGGGCGCGTCGTCCACATCGCCTCGCCGACCAAGGTGGTCGCGCCGAGCCTGCGGGTGTCGGCGGTGATCGCGCGGGGGCCGGTGGCCGAGCGGATCAGGGCGGCGCAGCTCGTCACCGACTTCTTCCCGGCCCGGCCGTTGCAGGAGACGCTGCTGGACCTGGTCTCCTCCCCGGGCTGGGCGCGGCACGTCGGCGCCGTGCGGACGGCGCTGCGCGCCCGCCGGGACACGCTGCTGGCGGCGCTCGCGGGCGAGCTGCCGCAGCTCGCGCCCAGCCGCCCGGACGGCGGCGTGCACCTGTGGACGCCGCTGCCCGGCGGCGCCGACGACACGGCCGCCGCCGAGGCCGCGCTGCGGGCGGGCGTCCTGGTCAGCGCGGGCCGCCCGTTCTTCCCCGCCGAGCCGCCGGGCCCGCACCTGCGGCTGAGCTACTGCTCGGCCGCGTCGGACGGCGAGCTGGTGGAAGGGGTGCGGCGGCTCGCGCGGGTGCTGGACGAGCCCTAGTGGTCGGTGCAGAAGCAGAACTCGTTGCCCTCCGGGTCGTGCCAGACGCGGAACGGCCACCGGGAGTCGCCCTGCGGCGCACCGGCCGGGACGGCGCCGAGGGCGCGGGCGCGCTCCCCGGCCGCCTCGATGTCGGCGACGACCAGGTCGAGGTGCAGGCGGTTCTTGGCCCGCTTGGGCTCGGGGACGAGCTGGAACGACAGCAGCGGGCCGCCCGTCCCGAGCGGTTCCAGGTCGATCCAGTCCCCTTCGTCGCAGGTCGTCTTGGCGCCGAGCAGCTCCGCCCAGAAGCGGCTGACGACGCCGATGTCGTTGCAGTCCACGACGATGTTGGTCACCTTCACGTCCATCACGGGCTCCTCTCCCAGACACCGGTCACACCGTTATACCGGTGTCGGTTGGTACAGTGCGCCCGAGCGGGCGGAGGTGAGGGCCGATGACCGGGACGCACCGCGCGGCCGTGCTGCTGCGCGACTTCGTCAACACGCGCGACGTCGAGGTCGGTTCCGACGAGCTGGGCGGACCCCGGCGGCTCGCCGACTGGCTGGCCGGGCGCGGCCTCGTCCCGGCGGGCACGCCCGCCCGCGACGCCGACCTGCGGCTCGCGCTCGACCTCCGCGAGGGGCTGCGCGCCGCGATGCTCGCCCACCACGGCACCGGCGGCGCGCCCGCCGCGCTCGACGGCGTCCTGGCCGAGCTGCCCGTGCGGGTCGCGCTCGGCGGCCCGGCGCCGACGCTCACCGCCGCCGGAACCGGCGCCCGCGCCGGGCTGGCCCGCGTCGCCGCCGCCGTCGTGGAGTCCGCCGCCGACGGCACCTGGCCGCGCCTCAAGGTGTGCCCGGAGGCCACCTGCGCCTGGGCGTTCCTGGACACGTCCAAGAACCGCTCCCGCACCTGGTGCTCCATGCGCGTATGCGGCAACCGCACCAAGACCCGCGCCTACCGCGCCCGCCGCCGCGCCTAGCGCTCCCTCGCGAAGCCCGAGCGGTGCGCCCAGACGGCCGCCTGGGTGCGGTCGCGGACGCCCAGTTTGGCGAGGATGCTCTTGATGTGGCTCTTGACCGTCTCGGGCGACAGGTGGTGGGCGGCGGCGATCTCGGCGTTGGACAGCCCGGCGGCGAGCCCGTGCAGGACGGCCGACTCGCGCGGCGTCAGCGGCGCGGGCAGCCCCGGCGGGCGCGGCCGGGCCGCCAGCGAGCGGAGCAGCCGCCGGGTGATCTCGGGCGCCAGCAGCGCGTGGCCCGCCGCGACGGTGCGGACGGCCGCGACCAGCTCGTCCGGCGTGGCGCGCTTGAGCAGGAACCCGTCCGCGCCGGAGGCGATGGCGTCGTCCACGACGTCGTCCAGGTCGAACGTCGTCAGGACGAGGACGCGCGGACGCGGCGGAGCCCACGCGGTGATCTCGCGCGTGGCGTGCAGGCCGTCGTGCCCCGGCATGCGGACGTCCATCAGCACCACGTCGGGCCGCAGCGACCGGGCGGCGGCGACCGTCCGGTGCCCGTTGTCGGCCTCGCCGACGACGGCGCAGCCCGGCTCGGCGGCCAGCAGCGCGCGCAGCGTCGCGCGGACGAGCGCGTCGTCGTCGGCGAGCAGGACGCGGATCACGGCCGCGCCGGCAGCGTGGCGCGGACCGCGAAGCCCTCGGCGGTCGGCCCGGCGTCGAACTCGCCGCCCTGCCCGGCGGCGCGGCGGCGCATGTTGGCCAGGCCCCGGCCGGGCGGCCCGCCGGTGAGGCCGCGTCCCTCGTTGACGACCTCCAGCCGCACCCGGCCGCCGGACTGGGCCAGGCTCAGCCGGATGCGGCCGCCGTCGGTGTGCCGGAGCGCGTTGGTGACGGCCTCCTGCACGATGCGGTTGAGCGCGGCGGCGCCGTCCGGCGCCAGGTCGACCGCGCCGACGTCCAGGTCCAGCTCGCGTCCGGCCGCGCGGACCCGCTCGGCCAGGGCGCGCAGGTCGACGGTCGCGGCCGGGTCGTCCAGGGCGTGCACGAGCCGGTCCAGCTCGGTGAGGGCGCTGCGGCCCAGCGCCTCGACGTGCCGCAGCGCGTCGCGGCCGAACGCGGGGTCGGACGCGAACACCCGCTGCCCGACCGCCGCCTGCATGACCATCACGTTGACCGCGTGCCCGACGGCGTCGTGCAGCTCGCGGGCCAGCCGGGCGCGCTCCTCCAGCAGGACGCGCGCGGCGGTCTCGGCGGTGTGGGCGCGCCTGCTGTGCAGGGCGTCGCCGCCCACGGTCGCGATGACCAGCCCCATCGCGATACCGGGCAGCGAATCCAGCGGGTCGCGGTCCAGCGCGAGGAAGCCGCCGAGGGCCGCCGCGAACACGGCGCCGCAGAGGGCGCGGCGGCGCGCGTCCCCGTAGGCGGCGAAGCAGGCGAACAACGCGATCCACAGGGGCCAGTGGACGAGCGTGCCCGGATACCCGGCCGCCGCGTTGCCGACCAGGACGGCGCACGTCGCGGCGAACGCCCGCAGCGGGCGGCGGCGGAGCCAGAGCAGGCAGGCCGCCGCCAGGAGGCACAAAACCAGTCCCGGGAGGTCCGGGCCCCGATACGGCGGCGGCACCGGGAAGGCGAGACCCACCGCCACCGACAGGGCCATGAGCCCGCCCGACAGCCAGATGCGCATGTCCGGCATCCTCCCCCGGCGCGGGCGTCCGGGGAATCACTCGCGCGAGTGAGGCGCGACCGGCGCCCGCGTTCCTAGCGTCGGGCGCCATGAAGCGAACCGCCGGACTGTGGTGGCTGGCGCTGAGCGCCGCCGCCGTCGCCGTCTACGCCCCGTTGCCCTATCTGACCGCGTCCCTGGACGCCCTCGCCGCCGACGGCACGGGCCTGGCCGGGCACTACGCCGGGCAGCCCGCCTGGGTGCGGTCGGCCCTCTACGTCCACATGATCGGCGCCGGTGTCGCGCTGCTGCTGAGCCCGCTCCAGTTCTCCGCGCGGCTGCGCGCCCGCCTGCCGCGCCTGCACTGGGTCGCGGGACGGACCGTCCTGGCCGCCGTCGTCCCCGGCGGCGTGGCCGGGCTGCTGCTCAGCCCGTTCAGCTACGCCGGTCTCGCCGGGACCGCCGGGTTCGGGCTGCTGGCCCTGCTCTGGCTCGTCGCGGCCGCGTCCGCGTTCCGGGCCGCGCGCCGCCGCGACCTCCGGGCGCACCGCCGGTGGGCGGTGCGGCTGTTCGCGCTCACCTACGCGGGCGTGACGCTGCGCCTCTGGTTGATCATCCTGCTCGTCGCTCAGCCCGGTACCGACCCCGGCGTCGCCTTCGACCGCGCGTACCTGATCGTCACCTTCCTGTCGTGGGTGCCCAACCTGCTGCTCGCCGAGTTCCTGCTGCGCTCGCGCCGGTCCGCCCGGCGGAAGGTCGTCGGCGCGACCGCCAGCGCCTAGAGTGACCGCCATGGACGCCATCGCCGACGTGGGAGTGCGCCCGGCGCGGCGCGCCGACGCCGCCGCCGTCGCCGACATCCAGGTGCGCGCGTGGCGGCGGGGCTACCGCGACCTGCTGCCCGCCGCCGTGCTCGCCGACGTGACCGTGCCCGAGGCGCGGGACGCGTGGCGGGAGCGGTGGAGCACGTCCATCACCGCGCCGCCGAGCGGCCGGCACCGCGTCCTGGTCGCCGTCGCCAGCGACCTGGTCGTCGGCTTCGCCGCGCACGCCCCCGCCGAGGACGCCGACGCCGAACCCGGCACCGCCGAACTCCTCACGATCCTCACCGACCCCCTGCACGCCCGCGCCGGGCACGGCAGCCGCCTCCTGGCCGCCACCGCCGACCTGCTGCGCGAGGACGGCACCGCCCTCCTGCTGAGCTGGGTCTTCGAGGCCGACACCGTCCTGCGCGGCTTCCTGGAATCCGCCGGGTGGGCGCCCGACGGCGCCGCCCGCACCCTCGACATGGGCGAACCCGTCCGGCAGCTCCGGCTGCACACGTCCCTTGCCTGACCCCGGCCCAGGTTTCGACGGGGTCGGTGAGGGGCAGGGAGAGGCCGCCCGTAATGTGGACACCGTGCCCGAGACCACGCTGACGTCCCCGTCCACCGCAGCGTCCGCCCCGGCGGCGCCTCCCGCCGGGGGCCGCCGTCGCTGGCTCGTCGTGGCCCTGCTCAGCCTCGGCGTCTCGCTCATCATCGTGGACGCCACCATCGTCGGCGTGCTGATGCCGCAGATGGCCGTCGCGCTCGGGCTCACCACCTCCGACGCCGAATGGGTCACCTCCGTCTACGCGCTGGTGTTCGCGGCGCTGCTCATCCCCTTCGGGCGCGCGGGCGACCTGCTCGGACGCCGCCGGATGTTCGTGCTCGGCGTCGCCGTCTTCACCGGCGCCAGCCTGCTGGCCGCCCTCGCGCAGGACGGCTCGGGGCTCATCGGCGCGCGGGCGCTCCAGGGCGTCGGCGCGTCCATGATCATGCCCGCGGCGCTGTCCACGCTGAACACGCTGTTCACCGGCCGCGACCGGCACATCGCCTTCGGCATCTGGGGCTCCATGCTCAGCGGCATGGCCGCGCTCGGCCCGCTGCTCGGCGGCGCCCTGGCCACCGGCGGCGGCTGGCGCTGGGCGTTCGGGGTCAACCTGCCGCTCGGCGCCGCGCTCATCGCCGGGGCGCTCGCCCTCATGCCCGAGACCCGCGCCGCCACCGCGCGCGGACGCGCGCTGCTGCGGCAGATCGACTGGCTCGGCGGCGCCCTGTCCGCGCTCGGGCTCGGCGCGCTCGTCTGCGGCGTCATCGAGGGCCAGACCTACGGCTGGTGGACGGCCACCGAGCCGTTCCGCTTCGCCGGAGCCGACTGGCCCGTCGGCGGGCCGTCCCCGGTGCCGATCGTGCTCACGCTCGGCGCCGTGCTGCTCGTCGCGCTCGTCCTCGTCGAACGGGCGCGGGCCGCCGCCGGACGCCCCGTCCTGCTCGACCTCACGCTGTTCCGCATCCCGAACTTCCGGCACGGCAACCTCGCGTCCGCGCTGATCAACGTCGGGGAACTCGGGCTGCTGTTCGTCCTCCCGCTGTTCCTGCTCGGCGTGCACGGCACGTCCCCGATCCAGATCAGCCTGGCGATCCTGCCGCTGGCGCTCGGCGCGTTCCTGTCCGGCGGCATGGCCGGACGGCTCGCCGCCCGGCGCGGCGCACACCGCGTCGTCCGGATCGGCATGGCGCTGGAGGTCGGCGCCGTCCTGGCCCTCGCCCTCACCCTGTCGCCCACCACGTCCGGGCTCGGGCTCGCCCCGTGGATGCTGCTCTACGGGATCGGGCTCGGGCTGACGTCCGCGCAGCTCACCAACGTGTCCCTCGCCGACGTGCCGCCCGCGCAGTCCGGGCAGGCGTCCGGCACGCAGTCCACGGCGCGGCAGGTCGGCGCCGCGCTCGGCATCGCGCTCATCGGGACGGTGTTCGCCACCAGCCTCGGCCACACGATGGCCCGCGAGCTGGAGGGCACCGGCGTCCCCGCCGAACGCGCCGCCGTCCTCGCCCATGACCTGCGGCAGAGCGCCGGAACCGCCGCCCGCGACCTGCACGACGACCCCGCGCGGGCCGTCGAGGCCGCCGCCGCCGACACCGCCCTGGCCGCCGCCGCCCGCGACGGCGCGCTCGTCACCGCCGCCATCCTCGCCGGAGGCCTGCTGCTGTCGCTGCGGCTGCGCCCGGGCGGTGCCCGGCGTCCGGAAGAATCAGCGGCATAGTTCCCCGTCCGCACCTAGCAGAACAGCGGTAACACGTGGCCACGCTCTCCCAGTGGGTCGCCGGCTCCCGGCCCCGCACCCTGCCCACCTCGCTCGTCCCGGTCGTCGTCGGCACCGGCGTCGCCGCCGGCGCCGGCGGCGCGGTCTGGTGGCGCGCCGCGCTCGCGGCGTTCGTCGCGCTGATCCTCCAGATCGGCGTCAACTACTCCAACGACTACAGCGACGGCGTGCGCGGCACCGACGAGGACCGCGTCGGGCCGCTGCGGCTGGTCGGATCGGGCGTCGCCAGGCCCAGGCAGGTGCTGGCGGCGGCGCTGGCGTGCTTCCTGCTCGCGGCCGTCGCGGGGCTGGTGCTCGCCGCCGTGACGACCTGGTGGCTGCTGCTCGTCGGCGCGTTCGCCATCCTGGCCGCGTGGTTCTACACCGGCGGCAAGAACCCGTACGGGTACCGCGCGTTCGGTGAGATCTCGGTGTTCGTGTTCTTCGGGCTCGTCGCCGTCGTCGGCACCGTCTACGTGCAACTGGAGGCGCTGCCGGCGGAGGCGTGGGCGGCGGCGATCCCGATCGGGCTGCTGGCGTGCGCGCTGCTCGTCGCCAACAACCTGCGCGACATCCCCACCGACCGCGTCTCGGGCAAGCGCACGCTCGCCGTCGTGCTCGGCGACCGCAACACCCGCATCCTGTACACGATCTGCACGGCGATGCCGTTCCTGTTCGTGCTCGCCCTCGCCGCCGCCCACCCGTGGGCGTTGCTGGCGCTGCTGGCGGCGCCGCTGTCCGTCCCGCCGACGCAGAAGATCCTCGGTGGCGCCGACGGCCCCGCCCTCATCCCCGTCCTGGGCGAGACCGGCCGCCTCCAGATCGCCTACGGCACCCTGCTCGCGATCGGCCTCGCCCTATAGATCGCCTTCCCGGCCCACGGCCGCTCGCCTGGCGGCTCGCGCCCTGACCGGGAAGGTGCGGACGCGCATCGCTTCGCGATCTGGCCGGTGCGGCTCGCCTTCGGCGTCGCCGCACCGGCCAGGTCCACGTCCGCGCGGTGGTCAGCGGGGCGACGGAGCCGGGTTCCAGTCGATCTCGGGGCGGCCCGCGTCGGCGAGGGCCTTGTTGACCTTGCTGAAGGGGGCCGTGCCGAAGAACTTCTTGGCGCTCAGCGGGCTGGGGTGGGCCGACTCGATGATCGTGTGCTGCGGGCCGGTGACCAGGCGGGCCTTCTTGCGGGCGTAGGCGCCCCACAGGACGAAGACGACGCGCTCCTCCTTGGCGTTCAGGGCGCGGATGGCGGCGTCGGTGAACTCCTCCCAGCCCTGGCCCGCGTGCGAGTTCGCCTCGCCCGCGCGGACCGTCAGCACCGCGTTGAGCAGCAGGACGCCCTGGTCGGCCCAGGGGATCAGCTCGCCCGTCGTGGCGGGCGGGACGTCCAGATCGCTCGCCAGCTCCTTGTAGATGTTGCGCAGCGACGGCGGCAGCCGCACCCCCGCGCGGACGCTGAAGCTCAGCCCGTGCGCCTGCCCGGGCCCGTGGTACGGGTCCTGGCCGAGGATCAGGACCCGGGCGTCGTCGTACGAGCAGTGCCGGAACGCGCTGAACAGGTCCTCCCGGGGCGGGTAGACCGTGTGCCCGGCGTACTCACCGGCGACGAACGCGTTCAGCGCGGCCGTGTGCGCCGGGTCGAGGAGGGGGTCGAGACGCGCACGCCAGTCAGCGGGCAGCGCCTCCATCAGATCGAGGGACATGCCGCCGACCCTAACGCCCGCCACCGACGGTTTCCGGGCACTCCCGCAAGCCCGTCGCCGCGTAGGATGACGGCATATGCCCGACTCCCCCCGGTGGCGGCGCCGCGTCGCGTCCGCCGGTGTCCTCGTGCTCGGCCTCGCGGCGGCCGGAACGGGCTGCGGCGAGCCCGAGTCCGTGACGCTGACCGTGCTCGCGTCGTCGTCGGTGACCGAGGTGCTGAGCGAGCTCGCCGTCCTGTACCGGCACGAACGGCCCCGCGTCCGGATCGTCCCCCGGTTCGGCGGCACGAACGAGATGACCGGGCGCGTCGCCGACCGCGAACCCGCCGAAGTGCTGATCACCGACGACGTCGCCGCGCTCAAGGACGCCGCCGACCAGCTCACCGGGCGGCCCCGCATCGTCGCGCACACCGGCCTCACCATCGCCGTCGCGCCCGGCAACCCGCTGCGGGTACGCGGCCCCGGCGACCTCGCCCGGTCCCGCGTCCGCGTCGTGATCGGCGCGCGCGTCATCCCGTCCGGCCGGTACGCGCGGCAGATGTTCACCCGGGCGGGCGTCAGCGTCCCCCGCGCGGCCGAGGAGGTCAGCTCCCGCGCCGTCCTGGACCGCGTCCGCGGCGGCCAGGCCGACGCCGGGATCGTCTACGTCACCGACCTGCGCTCGGCGGGCGCGGCGGCGGCCAGCGTGCCGATCGCCGCCGCCGACAACGTCACCGCGTCGTTCCCCGCCGCCGTCGTCGAGGGCCCGCACGAGAAGGAGGCCGCCGCGTTCGTGGCGTGGCTGGCCGCGCCGTCGGCCGCGCGGCTGTTCCGCAAGCACGGCTTCGCCACGCCCGTCCCGCCCCGGTGAGGCAGGTTTTCGCCGGTCGGCGCGGGGGCAGGTCTTGATCACTGCCGGTCGGGGGGCCGCACGACGTTTCGCGCTTGCGGGGGAGATTGCCAGGTGCCGTCCACGTCACCGCGAGATGAGGACCAGCGCCGCGGCGCACCGCCGGACGACCGCGGCGACCGGCCGTGGCGGGCCGAGGGCGTCCCGGAGCGGCGGCGCGGCGACCGGCCCCACGGCTTCCGGGGGCGCGGCTTCCGGCCCGGCCGCAACACGTTCTTCTGGCTGCTGCTCATCGCCGTGTTCGCGCTCAGCTACGCGTCCATGACGATGTCCGGGCGGACCGAGCGCGAGACCGTCCCGTACACGAGCTTCACCCAGCAGGTCGACGCCGGGAACGTCCGCGAGGTCTACACGCGCGGCTACGCCATCGAGGGACGGCTGAAGGAGGCCCGGCAGATCCCCGGGCAGAGCGACGAGTCTCGCACCTACACCGACTTCGAGACGCTGCGTCCCGCGTTCGCCGACGACGACGTGTACGCGCGGATGGTGCGGCACGGCGTCGTCGTCAACGCCGAACCCGCCGAGGACCGCGGGCTCGTCGCGAACCTGCTGCTGTCGCTGCTGCCGGTGCTGCTGTTCGTCGGGCTGTGGATCGCGGCGCTGGTGTGGATTCAGCGGCGGATGCGCGGCGGGGGCGGCGCGGGCGGGCTGATGGGCGGCTTCGGCCGCTCCCCCAAGCCCGTCACGCCGGACGAGAAGCGCGCCACGTTCGCCGACGTCGCCGGGATCGACGAGGTCGAGGAGGAGCTGAGCGAGGTCGTCGACTTCCTGCGCGACCCCGGCAAGTACCGCAAGATGGGCGCCCGCGTGCCGCGCGGCGTCCTGCTCACCGGGCCGCCCGGCACCGGCAAGACGCTGCTGGCGCGGGCCGTGGCGGGCGAGGCCGACGTGCCGTTCTACTCGGCGGCGGCGTCGGAGTTCATCGAGATGGTCGTCGGCGTCGGCGCGGCCCGCGTCCGGGAGCTGTTCGCCGAGGCCCGCAAGACGGCGCCGTCGATCATCTTCATCGACGAGATCGACACGATCGGCCGCACCCGGGGCAGCGGGGCGTCGATGGGCGGGCACGACGAGCGCGAGCAGACGCTGAACCAGATCCTCACCGAGATGGACGGCTTCTCCGGCTCGGAGGGCGTCGTGGTGATCGCCGCGACGAACCGGCCGGACATCCTCGACCCGGCGCTGCTGCGTCCGGGCCGGTTCGACCGGACGGTGGCGGTGTCGGCGCCCGACCTGGACGGCCGCGTCCAGATCCTCCGGGTGCACACGCGGGACGTTCCGCTCGACCCGGCGCTCGACCTGCGCGCCGTCGCGAAGATGACGCCCGGGATGACGGGCGCGGAGCTGGCGAACCTGGTGAACGAGGCGGCGCTGCTGGCGGTGAAGCGCGGCAAGACGGCGGTGGACATGGCCGACATGCACACCGCGCTGGAGAAGGTGCAGCTCGGCACGCGCCGTTCGCTCGTGATGCCGCCGAACGAGCGCCGCCGCACGTCCTACCACGAGTCGGGTCACGCGCTGCTGGGGATGCTGCTGCCGGGCGCCGACCCCGTCCGCAAGATCACCATCGTGCCGCACGGGCGCGCGATGGGCGTCACCGTCTCGACCCCCGAGGGCGACCGCTACGCCTACGACGAGCGCTACCTGAAGTCCCGCATCACCGGCGCGCTGGGCGGCATGGCCGCCGAGGACCTCGTCTTCGGCGTCGTCACGACCGGCGCCGAGAGCGACCTGGAACAGGTCACCCGCATCGCGCGCGGCATGGCGGGCCGCTGGGGCATGTCCACCCGCGTGGGCCCCCTGTCGGTCCTGCCCCCCGACGGCGCCGACCCGATGGCCCAGTACGCCTCGCAGGGCACCCTGGACGTCGTGGACGAGGAGGCCCGCCGCATCGTCGAGGAGTGCTACGCCGAAGCCCTCCACCTGCTCCGCGCCAACCGCGACAAACTCGAATCCCTCGCCACCACCCTCCTCCAGGAGGAGACCCTCGACGAGAACGCCGCCTACGAGGCGGCAGGCATCCCCCGCCTCACCAAACCCACCGACTGACCACGCGCGCGCCTCAGAACGGGAGTTCGCCGGAGGCGGTGACGGCCTGGGCTGCTGGGCGGAGGATCTCGCGGATCTCGTGGGGGTTGGTGAGGGCCGTGTAGGGCGGGGCCGCGAGGGTGTCGGTGCGGTGTTCCAGGGACGCGTGGAAGGTGCGGGCCGTGTCGGTGGCGGTGCCTTCCTCGGTGAGGAAGCCCCTTGCCCGGAGGGTTTCGGTGGCCTGCTGCCAGTCCTCCTCGGAGTGGCCGCGGCTCTCGCGGTACCACTGCTCGGTGCCCTCGCGGACGGCCATCGCGAGGCGGTTGGCCTCGACGCCGTTCAGGGAGTCGGCGGTGAGCAGGGCGACGTGGCCGTCGCCGCGGTGCTCGCGCAGGGCGCTCGTCGCCTGCCAGAGGCGGGCGACGGGGTCGGCCGGGGCCGGCAGGTCGCGGTTCGCGGCGAACAGCGCGCGGCCCGTCGGGTCGGCCGCCGCGACGACGGTCTCCAGCGGCGCCGTGACCGCCTCGGCGATCTTCTCGATGTCGGGGACGAGACGGCGCAGCGCCGCCGCCACCCCCGCCCAGCGGGCCGTCAGGACGTCCTGCGGCGACGCGAACGACCACGCGTCGGGCAGGGCGCGGTACACCAGCCGGGCGTTGAAGCTGTGGAACAGCGCCTCGACCGTGCCCGGGCCCGCCGCGCCGAGCGGCGCCGCGCGCCCGGCGAAGTAGCCCATCCAGTAGCCGCGCAGGCCCGCCTCCTTGTACGCCGCGCGGCTCTCCGGGGAGAAGTAGGTGACGACGCTCAGCGGCTCGATCACCGTGTACATGTCGCGTGCGAAGACCTCGTCCATCCCGGCATTCTGCACCCTGGCCGCGTCCTCACAGCTCCCGGGGTAGGCCCGACGCCGCCAGCTCCAGCGCGTCGTCCGCGCCGCGCAGCGCAGCCAGCACGACCGGGGGCGTCGCGGCGTGCACCGTCGGGTACGTCGTCTCCCCCGCGCCGTCCGCCGGGTACA
This sequence comes from Actinomadura flavalba DSM 45200, assembly GCF_000374305.1. GTDB lineage: Bacteria > Actinomycetota > Actinomycetes > Streptosporangiales > Streptosporangiaceae > Spirillospora > Spirillospora flavalba. The sequence continues at coordinate 346,486 of NZ_KB894094.1, forward strand.
GGAGCCGGTCGTCGGCGGCGGAGAACTCCACGCCCGTCCGCGCGTCGAGCAGCACCCACCGGTCGTCGGCGAGCACCGCCGTCAGGCCGTGCAGCACCAGGTCGTCGCCGGAGCGGAGCCGCTGGTAGGCCAGGCCCGCCTGGACGCCGCCCGCCCGCAGCAGCGCCACCAGCGCGTGCGACTTGGCGTAGCACAGGCCCGTCCCCGCCTCCAGGACGTCGGACGCGCGCCAGGTGACGCGGCGGTCGCCCGCGTCGACCGAGTGCGTCACCTCGTCGCGGACGTGCTCGAACGCCAGCCGCGCGTACGTCACGTCGTCGCCGGTGCGCAGCCGCGCCGCGATCGTCTGCACGAGCGGGTGGTCGACGTCCACGACGTCGTCGGAGCCGAGGTACTCCCAGGGCTCGGCGTCGAACCGGATCACAGGCCGAGCAGCGATTCGAGCCCCACCGTCAGCGGCTCGGGCAGCCCGCCGACCTCGCGGACGCCGAGCAGCACGCCCGGCATGAACGACGTGCGGTTCATCGAGTCGTGCCGGATGGAGAACAGCTCGCCGTGCCCGCCCAGCAGCACCTCCTGGTGGGCGATCGCGCCCGACAGCCGCACCGCGTGCACGCGGACGCCCTCCACGTCGGTGCCGCGGGCGCCGTCCAGCTCGGAGACGGTCGCGTCCGGCGAGGGCGCCACGCCCTTCTCGGCACGGACCGCCGCGACCAGCTCGGCCGTCCGGTAGGCGGTGCCGGACGGGGCGTCGGCCTTGTTCGGGTGGTGCAGCTCGACGATCTCGACGGACTCGAAGAACGGGGCCGCGCGCTGCGCGAAGTCCATCATCAGGACGGCGCCGATGCCGAAGTTCGGCGCGATGAGCACCTTGGCGCCCGGCGTGGCCGCCAGCCACGACCGCACCTGGTCGGTGCGGGACGGGTCGAACCCGCTCGTCCCGACGACGGCGTGCACGCCGTGCTCGACGCACCAGCGGACGTTGTCCATGACGACGCCCGGGTGGGTGAAGTCCACCGCGACGTCGGCGCCCTTGAGGACGTCGAGGCTGTCGCCGTCGTCGACGGTGGCGACCAGCTCCATGTCGTCGGCGCCCTCGACGGCCCGGCACACCTCGGTGCCCATCCGGCCCTTCGCGCCCAGCACCCCGACCTTGATCACGTTCGTTCCTCCTGGCCTGCCCGTCCCGGAGGTCGAAGACTACCGGTCCGCTCAGTCGTCGGCGACGAGCAGGTTCAGCAGCCAGCTCACCACCGAGACGATCAGCGCGCCCCAGAACGCGGGCCAGAACCACTCGACGTGGAACGGCAGCCGCAGCGCGTTGGCCAGGCCGCTCGTCAGCACGAGCAGCGCCGCGTTGACCACGAGCGCGAACAGGCCGAGCGTCAGCACGTAGAACGCGCAGCCGAACGCCTGGATCAGCGGCTTGAGGAACGCGTTGACGAGCCCGAAGATCACGGCGACCGCGAGCAGCGTCAGCACCTGGCGGCCGGTGGACGCGGCCGTGACGTCCACGCCGTCCACCAGGGCCGTCGCCGCCCACAGCGCGATCGCCGACACGGCGACCCGGATGAGGAACTTCATGATCATCCCTTCCCCGGGAACGGGTCAAGGGACGCCGATCAAAGCGTGAAAGCGCCGTCCTCGACGGGACCGATGACGGTGAGCGCCTGCGGGCGGGTCAGCACGTCGGCGGCGACCGCCGCGACGTCGTCCAGCGTGACCGCGTCGATGCGGGCGATGACCTCGTCCACCGGGAGCAGCGTCTCGTAGACCAGCTCGCTCTTGCCGATCCGGCTCATCCGCGACCCGGTGTCCTCCAGGCCGAGCACCATCCCGCCGCGCGCCTGGCCCTTGCCCCGCTCCAGCTCCTCGGCGGTGAGCCCGTTCGCCGCGACCTCCGCGACGCCGTCCCGGCACAGCGACAGCACCTCGTCGGCCTTGCCCGGCTGGCAGCCCGCGTAGACGCCGAACACGCCCGTGTCCGCGTACTGCGCCGTGTAGCTGTACACCGAGTACGCCAGGCCGCGCTTCTCCCGGATCTCCTGGAACAGCCGCGACGACATGCCGCCGCCCAGCGCGGCGTTCAGCACGCCCAGCGCGAACCGGCGCTCGTCCGTGCGGGCCAGGCCCGCGCCGCCGAGCACGATGTGCGCCTGCTCGGTGTCCTTGTCGAGGACCACCGTCGTCGGGGACACCGCGACCGGGTCGCCGCCCAGGCGGGGCGGCGCCGGCGGCGGGCCGGACGGGTCCAGGTGGGGCGCGAACGCGTCCGCGACGAGCCGCACGACCGTGTCGTGGTCGAGGTTGCCCGCCGCCGACACCACCAGGTTCGACGGGACGTAGTGCCGCCGGTAGTAGGCGTGCACGGCGTCGCGCGACAGCGCGTTGATCGAGTCGATCGTGCCGAGGATCGGGCGGCCGATCGGGACGTCGCCGTACAGCGCGGTGGAGAACTCGTCGTGGATGAGGTCGCCCGGGTCGTCGTCGCGCATGTGGATCTCTTCGAGGATCACGCCGCGCTCGGCGTCCACGTCCTCGGGACGGTTCAGCGACGCCGCCACCATGTCGGCGACGACGTCGACCGCCAGCGGCAGGTCGGCGTCGAGCACCCGCGCGTAGTAGCAGGTGTACTCCTTGGCGGTGAACGCGTTGAGGTCGCCGCCGACCGCGTCGATCGCCGCGCTGATCTCCAGCGCGGACCGGCGCGGCGTCCCCTTGAACAGGACGTGCTCCAGGAAGTGGCTGGCGCCCGCGTCCGCCGGGGTCTCGTCGCGCGACCCGACGTTCGCCCAGATCCCGAACGCCGCCGACCGCACCCCCGGGATCTCCTCGGTGATGACGCGCAGCCCGCCGGGCAGCACCGTGCGCCGGACGACGCCGGAGCCGTCCGCGCCGGGGTGGAGGATCAGGGTGGAGCCGGGCTCCTGCGCCCGCGCCGACAGCGTCACGGAACTCTCGCAATCTGGTGTTCGACGGGAGAAACGGGCCGACCGGCCCGCCCCGGAAAAGGGACGGACCGGTCGTGTGACGCAGAGCGTCAGGAGTTGCGTGTGCCGCCCTCGTCGCGGGGGCTGCGGCTGCGACGACGGCGCGGAGCGCCGCCGCGTCCGCCGTCACCGTCGCCGGAGTCGGCGGCGTCGGCCTGGCCCTCCGGGGCGTCGCCGCCCTCGGCCTTGGCGGCGGCCTCGCGCTCGACGACCTCGACCGGGACCAGCGACAGCTTGCCGCGCTGGTCGATCTCGGTCACCTCGACCTGGACCTTCTCACCGACCTTGATGACGTCCTCGACGTTCTCGATCCGCGCGCCGCCGTGCAGCTTGCGGATCTGCGAGACGTGCAGCAGGCCGTCCTTGCCGGGCAGCAGCGACACGAACGCGCCGAACGTCGTCGTCTTCACGACGGTGCCGAGGAACCGCTCCCCGACCTCGGGCATGTGCGGGTTGGCGATCGCGTTGATCGCCTGCCGCGCCGCCTCGGCGGACGGGCCGTCGGTCGCGCCGACGTAGATGGTGCCGTCGTCCTCGATCGAGATGTCCGCGCCGGTGTCGTCCTGGATCGAGTTGATCATCTTGCCCTTCGGGCCGATGACCTCACCGATCTTGTCCACCGGGACCTTGATCGTGATGATGCGCGGCGCGAACGGGCTCATCTCGGCGGGCGCCTCGATGGCCTCGTTCATGACGTCCAGGATCGCCAGCCGGGCGCCCTTGGCCTGCTTCAGCGCGGCCGTCAGCACCGAGGCGGGGATGCCGTCGAGCTTGGTGTCGAGCTGGAGCGCGGTGATGAGGTCACGGGTGCCGGCGACCTTGAAGTCCATGTCGCCGAACGCGTCCTCGGCGCCGAGGATGTCGGTCAGCGTGACGTACTCGCCGCCCTCGTGGATGAGGCCCATCGCGATGCCCGCGACCATCTGCCGCAGCGGGACGCCCGCGTCGAGCAGCGCCATCGTGGACGCGCAGACCGAGCCCATCGACGTCGAGCCGTTGGAGCCCAGCGCCTCGGAGACCTGCCGGATCGCGTACGGGAACTCCTCGCGCGCCGGCAGCACCGGGATCAGGGCGCGCTCGGCGAGCGCGCCGTGCCCGATCTCGCGCCGCTTCGGCGAACCCACGCGGCCGGTCTCACCGGTCGAGTAAGGCGGGAAGTTGTAGTTGTGCATGTACCGCTTGGTCTTGTCCGGGTTGAGCGTGTCGATCGTCTGCTCCATGCGGAGCATGTTCAGCGTCGTGACGCCGAGGATCTGGGTCTCACCACGCTCGAAGATCGCCGAGCCGTGCACGCGCGGCAGCACGTGGGCCTCGGCGGTGAGCTGCCGGATGTCCTTGACGCCGCGGCCGTCCATGCGCAGGCCGTCGCGGACGACGCGCTCGCGGATCAGCTTCTTGGTGACGGCGCGGTAGGCGGCGGAGATCTCCTTCTCCCGGCCCTCGAAGTCGGCGGCGAGCCACTCGACGGCGCCGGCCTTGATCTCGTCCAGGCGGGACTCGCGGTCCTGCTTGCCGGGGATCGTCAGCGCCTCGGCCAGCTCCTTGGAGACGGCGGCGGTGACGGCGTCCAGGACGTCCTGCTCGTAGTCCAGGAAGATCGGGTACTCACCGGTCTCCTTGGCGGCCTCGGCGGCCAGCGCGGCCTGCGCCTGGCAGAGCACCTTGATGAACGGCTTGGCGGCGTCCAGGCCCTGCGCGACCGTCTCCTCGGTGGGGGCGGTGCCGCCCTCGCCGACGAGCTTGATCGTGTCCTTGGTGGACTCGGCCTCGACCATCATGATCGCGACGTCGCCGTCCTCCAGGGTGCGGCCCGCGACGACCATGTCGAACGTGGCGCGCTCCAGCTCGGAGTGGCGCGGGAACGCGACCCACTGGCCGTCGATCAGCGCGACGCGCACGCCGCCGATCGGACCCGAGAAGGGCAGCCCGGCGAGCTGCGTGGACAGCGACGCGGCGTTGATCGCGACGACGTCGTACAGGTCGTCGGGGTGCAGCGACATGATCGTGCCGACGACCTGGATCTCGTTGCGCAGGCCCTTGACGAACGAGGGGCGCAGCGGGCGGTCGATCAGCCGGCAGGTGAGGATGGCGTCCTCGGAGGGACGGCCCTCGCGGCGGAAGAACGAGCCGGGGATGCGCCCGGCGGCGTACATCCGCTCCTCGATGTCGACGGTGAGCGGGAAGAAGTCCAGGTTGTCCTTGGGCTTCTTGGACGCGGTGGTGGCCGACAGCACCATCGTCTCGTCGTCCAGGTAGGCGACGGCCGAACCGGCCGCCTGACGGGCCAGACGGCCCGTCTCGAAGCGGATCGTGCGGGTGCCGAAGGACCCGTTGTCGATCACGGCTTCGGTGCTCATGGCGCCTTCGATGCGCGGAGCTTCTGTCACGGAGGACCTCCAGGTCTGGAATGGTCCCCGCGGCCGTTACCCGTGGCTTTTCACGCAGTGCCGGTCTTCGATCGAAGCATACGGATCGCTCCTCGATCCGGACGCCACTACCGAGGACCGGCCGCACCAACGGTGTCCGCGGGGTAATAAGCGTTGTTCTGTTCAGTTGTGGCCGGTAGACCGGTGTGAGGGGCGCGGCCCCGTGCGGGCCGCGCCCCTCACCGTGTCAGCGGCGCAGGCCGAGGCGCTCGATGAGCGCCCGGTAGCGGTTGATGTCCTTGTTGGACAGGTACTTCAGGAGGCGGCGACGACGGCCGACCAGCAGCAGGAGGCCGCGGCGGCTGTGGTGGTCGTGCTTGTGCTCCTTGAGGTGCTCGGTCAGATCGTTGATCCGCCGGGTGAGCAGCGCGACCTGGACTTCCGGGGAGCCGGTGTCACCCTCAGTGGTCGCGTACTCTTCGATGATCTTGTTCTTGGTGGCGGTGTCGAGCGACACGTGGCTCCTTCAGTGGGATCGTCACCCGCAGATCACGGCCGCCTGGCCAGAGGAATCCGCATGATGCGTTGTGGAAGTGACGTGCCGCATGAGGGTGCAGCACGTCAGAACCGGGCTCTTACCCGGCGACTATTCACCGTACCACGCCTGAAAGCCCCCGCGTTACGGGGCACCACCCACCGTGACCGGCGGGTCAGCGGATCAGCGGGTCAGGTCGCGGGCACGGTCCACGTCGTTGTTCATCGCCTCGACGAGCGCCTCGACCGAGTCGAACTTGAGCGTGTCGCGGATGCGAGCGAGGAAGTCGACGGCCATGTGCTCGCCGTAAAGGTCGAGGTCGTCGCGGTCCAGCGCGTACGCCTCGACGGTGCGCTCCCCCGCGCCCTCGAACGTCGGGTTCGTGCCGATGGAGATGGCGGCGGGCCAGCGGGCGTCCGGATAGCGCTCGGAGTCGCAGACGAGCCAGCCCGCGTAGACGCCGTCGGCCGGGATCGCCGTGTGCGGGACCGTCTCCAGGTTCGCCGTCGGGAAGCCGAGCGCGCGCCCGCGCTGGTGGCCGCGCACGACGACGCCCTCCACCCGGTGCGGACGGCCCAGCGCCTCGGCGGCGGCCGCGACGTCGCCCGACTCCAGCGCGCCCCGGATCGACGTCGAGGAGATCGTGCCGCCGTTGGCGACCAGCGGCACGCCCTCGGCGGTGAAGTCGTACTTCTCCCCCAGCTCGCGCAGCAGCGGGACGTCGCCCTTGGCCTTGTGCCCGAACCGGAAGTCCTCACCGACGATCACGTGCGCGGCGTGCAGCCGCTCGACCAGGACGGACCGGACGAACTCGTCCGGCGGGACCTGCGACAGCTCCAGCGTGAACGGCACCACGGCCACCGCGTCGGTGCCGAGACCCTCCAGCAGCTCGATGCGGCGCCGCGTGGACGCCAGCAACGGCGGATGCGTGCCGGGGCGCACCACCTCGTCGGGGTGCGGGTCGAACGTGATCACGACCGAGCGCAGCCCCCGCTCGCGGGCCTCGTCGGCCGCCGCGCGCACGATGCGCTCGTGGCCGCGGTGCACCCCGTCGAACACCCCGATGGTGACGACCGACCTGCCCCAGTCGGCGGGAACCTCGTCGAGGCCGTGCCAGCGCCGCACCATGTACTCCCTGCGTCCGACTGCCCGAATGTGCAGCACGAGTCTAAATGCCGCGCCTCCGCGCGGCGGGGCCAGGGGGCGGTCACCCCGCGAAGACGGCGAGCGGCTTGGCGCCGCGGCCCTGCTCCTCGACGAGCGCGAGCAGTTCGCCGTCCGGCCCGAAGACGCCGACCGGGCCAGGCCCGAGGCCGAGGGCGGTGAGGCGGCCGCCGTGCACGACCTTGCGGGCGTCGTCGGCGTCCACGTCGCGGCGCGGGAAGGCGGCGGCGACGGCGGCGCCGATCGGCAGCACGGCCAGGTCCTCGGCGTGCCGCTCCAGCGTGCGGGCGGCGTCGAGGCCGTAGGGGCCGACGCGGGTGCGGCGCAGCGCCGTGAGGTGGCCGCCGCAGCCGAGGGAGGCGCCCAGGTCGCGGGCCAGGGCGCGGATGTAGGTGCCGGACGAGCACGTGATCGACGCGTCCACGTCGAGGACGTCGCCGTCGCGGCGCACGCCGGTGACCGCGAACTCCGGCACCGTGACGGGCCGCGCCTTCAGCGCGACCTCCTCCCCCGCGCGCGCCTTCTTGTACGCCCGCTCGCCGTTCACCTTGATCGCGCTGACCTGCGGCGGAACCTGCTGGATCGTGCCGGTGAGGGCCGCGATGCCCTCGGCCAGCGCGGCGTCGGTGACCGCCGCCGCCGACGCCGTCGCGGTGACCTCGCCCTCGGCGTCGTCGGTGTTGGTGGACGCGCCGAGCCGGATCGTGGCGTCGTAGCCCTTCTCCGTCAGCGCCAGATGGCCGAGCAGCCGCGTCGCCTTGCCGACGCCGACGACGAGCACGCCCGTCGCCATCGGGTCCAGCGTGCCCGCGTGCCCGACCTTGCGGGTGCGCGCCAGGCGGCGCATCCGCGCCACGACGTCGTGCGACGTCCAGCCGCTCGCCTTGTCCACGATCACCAGGCCGGATTCGGCCGGTCCGTCGGTCACGTCACGCTCTCCGCGGGGTCGGTGGTGCCGAGCGGGCGCAGTGCCGCGCGCAGCCCGTCGATGAGGTCCTCCGGGTCGCCGGAGGCGGTGTAGGCGGCGGCGTCGCGGTGCCCGCCGCCGCCGAGGGCGGAGCAGGCGGAGCCCACGTCCACGCGGCCCTTGGCCCGCGTGGACACGTACCACTCGCCCGCGTCGGTCTCCTTGAGGACGACCGCGACCTCCGCCTCGTCGGTGCGGCGGAGCTGGTCGATGACGCCTTCGAGTTGGTCGAACGGGACGTCCCGGGCGGCGCGGTCGGCGAGGGCGATCGTCGTCCAGACCAGGCCCAGCCCGCCGGCGGCGTCCCGCTCCAGCCGGGCGCGGGCCAGCGCCCCCGCGAGCACCTGGAGGTACCCGAACGGGGCACGGTCCCACAGCTCGCGGCTGACCGTCTCCGGCCGGACGCCGACCTCCAGCAGCCGCCCCGCCAGATCGTGCACCTGCGGGGTCGTGCACGGGTACTTGAACGAGCCGGTGTCGCTCGCCAGCCCCGCGTACAGGCCCTCGGCGATGTCGTGGGTGAGCGGCGCGCCGAGGCGGCGGATCAGCTCGTCCACCAGGACGGCCGTCGCGGCGGCGCCCGGATCGACCAGGCGGACCGTGCCGAAGTCGCTGCCGGTCGCGTGGTGGTCGACGACGATCAGCTCGGCCGCCGACGTCGCCGGGCCCGCCAGCGACCCCAGCCGCTCCGGCCCCGCCGAGTCGAGCGCGATCATGAGCTGCGGCGCCGAGGGCACCGTCGCCGGATCGGCCAGCAGCTCCTGACCGGGCAGGAAGCGCAGGCTCGCCGGGATCACGAACGGCTCGCCGAACGACGCCACGCAGCGCTTGCCCAGCCCGCGCAGCGCCTGGGTGAGCGCCAGCATCGAGCCGAGCGCGTCGCCGTCGGGGACGACGTGGCACGCCAGGCAGATCTCGTCGGCCGCGTCGATCACCCGCAGCGCACGCTCCCAGTCCAGACCGGGCCGCCACGGCCCGTCCGCCGGGCGCCGCCGCGCCGGCCCGCCGCCCCCGGGCACGCCCGGGGCGGCGGCGCGGACGACCGTGCAGGACGCCACCGGCCCCCGCATCAGGACCGGCGTCCCGCGGGGCCGTCCGCCGATCCCCCGCCGCTCGTGCCGGTGTCCTCGGCGGACGCCTCGTCGTCCTCGTCGTCCTCGTCGTCGGTGCGGTACGGGTTGGCGTCGCCGGCGGGCTTGGCGTCCCTGGCGGCCGCCGCGACCTCCGCGTCCCGCTCCCGCGCCTTGGCGAGCAGCTCGTTGATGTGCTCGGCGTTCTCCATGAGCGCGTCGAGCACGAAGGTGATGCTCGGCGTGTGCCGCACGCCCGTCTGCTTGCCGACCTCCGACCGGATGACGCCCTTGGCGCTCTCCAGCGCCGCCGCGGACTCCGCCCGCTCCTTCTCCGACCCGTACACCGTGTAGTAGACGGTGGCGTCGCGCAGGTCGTTGGTGATGCGGGTGTCGGTCACGGTCACGAAGCCGAGCCGGGGGTCCTTGATCCGGCGCTCCAGCATCTCGGCGACGATCTGCTGGATGCGGTCGGCGAGCTTGCGCGCCCGCGCTGCGTCCACCATGAGCGCACTCCCTTTCTGGTCGGGCGAGGAGGTCAGTCCTCGTCGGTGTAGAGCCGCCGCCGCGCGGACAGCAGCTCGATCTCCGGGCGACCGGCCACGAGGCGCTCACATCGGTCCAGCACCTGCTCGCAGTTGGCCGCCGTGGCCGAGACCACCGCGATGCCGAGTTCCGCGCGGCGGTGCAGGTCGTTGTCCCCCGTCTCCGCGACCGCTACCCCGGGGAAGTGCTTGCGCACCTCCGCGACGACCGGACGCACCACCGAGCGCTTCTGCTTCAGCGACCGTACGTCGCCGAGCAGCAGGTCGAGTGTCAGCGCACCCACGTACACCTGGCCGATCACCTCGTGTTTCTCTTCGTTGGAACGACGGCGCGGACGCCGCGTGTTCCCGGGCCCGGGTCGCGCGCGCCGGGCCGGGGGGTACCGGGAATGCGGCGACGCCAGGCGTTGACGATCTACCTGGCGTCGCATGTGCGTTGACCGGAACGGGCGGCCTGCGCGCAGACCGCCCGTCCCCGTGCGTCAGATGCGGGGCTTCTCCCGCATCTCGAAGCACTCGATGACATCACCGAGCTTGATGTCGTTGTAGCCGACGCCGATACCGCACTCGAAGCCCTCGCGGACCTCGGTGGCGTCGTCCTTGAAGCGGCGCAGCGAGGACACCGTGAGGTTGTCCGACACCACGACGCCGTCGCGGACGAGGCGCGCCTTGGCGTTGCGCTGGATGATGCCCGAGGTGACCATCGAACCGGCGATGTTGCCGATGCGCGGCACCTTGAAGACCTCGCGGACCTCGGCGGTGCCGAGCTGCGCCTCTTCGAACTCCGGCTTGAGCATGCCCTTGAGGGCCGCCTCGACCTCTTCGATCGCCTGGTAGATGACCGAGTAGTACCGGATGTCGACGCCTTCGCGGTCGGCCAGTTCCTGCGCGTTGCGCTCGGGCCGGACGTTGAAGCCGATGATGACCGCGCCCTCGGACGCCAGCGACAGGTTGACGTCGTCCTGCGTGATCGCACCGACACCGCGCCGGATGACCCGCAGGCTGACCTCGTCGCCCACGTCGATCTTGAGGAGCGAGTCTTCCAGGGCCTCCACCGAACCGGACACGTCGCCCTTGAGGATGAGCAGCAGCTCGTCCCGCTCGCCGCGCTCCAGGTCCTTGAAGAGCTCCTCCAGCGAGCTGCTCTTGCGGCTGCGCAGGAGTTCGGCGTTGCGCTTGCGCGCGGTGCGCTTGTCGGCGATCTGCCGGGCGACGCGGTCGTCGTCGACGACCAGGAAGTTGTCGCCGGCACCCGGAACGGCCGTCAGGCCGAGGACCAGCACCGGACGCGACGGCCCGGCCTCCTCGACGTTGTTGCCGTTCTCGTCGAGCATCGCCCGGACGCGGCCGTAGGCCACGCCGCAGACGATGGAGTCACCGACGCGCAGCGTGCCGCGCTGGACCAGCACGGTCGCCACGGCGCCGCGGCCCTTGTCGAGGTGCGCCTCGATCGCGGAGCCCTGGGCGGGCATGTCCGGGTTGGCGGACAGTTCCAGCTCGGCGTCCGCCGTGAGGACGATGGACTCCAGCAGGCCGTCGATGTTGATCAGCTCGCGGGCCGACACGTCGACGAACTGCGTGGTGCCGCCGAACTCCTCGGCGACCAGGCCGTACTCGGTGAGCTGGGCCCGGACGCGCTGCGGGTCGGCGCCCTCCTTGTCGATCTTGTTGACCGCCACGACGATCGGCACGCCGGCCGCCGTCGCGTGGTCGATCGCCTCGGTGGTCTGCGGCTTGACGCCGTCGTCGGCCGCGACCACCAGCACCACCAGGTCGGTGGTGTCGGCACCGCGGGCACGCATGGCGGTGAACGCCTCGTGACCCGGGGTGTCGATGAAGGTGATCTTGCGGTCTTCACCGTCGACGACGGTCTCGACCTGGTAGGCGCCGATGTGCTGGGTGATGCCGCCGGCCTCGCCCGCGACCACGTTCGCCGACCGGATGGCGTCCAGCAGCTTGGTCTTACCGTGGTCGACGTGACCCATGACGGTCACCACCGGCGGACGGGGCTGGAGGTTCTCCTCGCCGCCCTCGTCCTCGCCGTACTCGATGTCGAAGGACTCCAGCAGCGCGCGGTCCTCGTCCTCGGGCGAGACGATCTGGACGTCGAAGTCCAGCTCGACGCCGAGGAGTTCGAGGTCCTCGTTGGAGACCGACTGCGTGGCGGTCACCATCTTGCCGAGGTGCATCATGATCGCGACGAGCGACGCGGGGTTCGCGTTGATCTTCTCCGCGAAGTCGGTCAGCGTCGCGCCCTGCGGCAGCCGGATGCTCTTGCCGTTGCCGCGGGGCGCCGAAACGCCACCGGCCGCGGGCGCCTGCATCTGGTCGAACTCTTGACGCCGCTGCTTCTTGCTCTTGCGACCGCGCGTGGGACGTCCGCCGGGACGGCCGAACGCACCCTGCGTGCCGCCGCGACCGCGACCGCCGCCACCGGGACGGGGGCCGAAGCCGCCGGGACGACCGCCACCGCCGGCGCGCGGTGCGCCGAAGCCACCGCCGCCGCCACCGGGACGACCGCCGCCACCCGGGCGACCGCCGCCGCCACCGGGACGGCCACCGCCACCGGGACGGCCGCCACCGCCGGGCCCGCCGCGCCCGGGGGCGCCGGCCGGCCGCGAGGACGGCATGTTCATCGGGCTCGGACGTGGACCGCCGCCACCCGCCGGACGCGGGGGCATGCCGCCCGGGCTCGGGCGGGGACCGCCCGGACGCGGGCCACCGGCACCGGGGCCGCCCGGGCCGCGGCCACCGGCCGGACGCGGGCCGCCGGCGCGGTCGTCGCGCCGGTCGCCGCCGGGACGGTCGCCACCGGGCGCGGGACGCGGCCCGGGGCGCGGACCCGGCTTGGGCGCCTGGCCCATGCCGGTGTTGGTCGAGCTGAACGGGTTGTTGCCCGGACGCGGGGCGCCGCCGCCACGGCCGCGCTCGGGGCGCGGCCCGGGACGCGGGCCCGGCTTGGGCGAACGCGGACCCGGCTTGCCGGCCGCCGGAGCACTGGCGGACGGACCGGCCTGCGCGGCCGGGGCCTCCTGGCCGCCCTGCGGGGCGGCGGGGGCGTCCTCGCGCGGAGCCGCCGGGGCCGGCGGGGCGCTGTCGGCCGCCGGAGCGGCCGGGGTGCCCGGCGCGGGCGGGACCGGACCCGGGCGCGGGCCCGGACGCGGACCGGCACCGGGGCCGGGACGCGCGGCGGGCGGACCCGCCGGACGCGGCGCCGCCGGCTTGGGCGGCGCGGGACGGGCGCCCTGCTCGCCGGGCGGACCCGGACGGGGCGCGGACGGGCGGGGCCCGGCGCCCTGCGGACGCTTGGCCCCCGGCTTCCCGCCGGACTTGCCGGAGGAACCGTTGTTGAACGCTTCGGTCAGTCTGCGGACGACCGGCGCCTCGATCGTGGAGGACGCCGAACGGACGAACTCGCCCATCTCCTGGAGCTTGGCCATGACGACCTTGCTCTCGACGCCGAACTCTTTGGCGAGTTCGTATACCCGGACCTTGGCCACTGCACTCCCTACTCGGTCCGGGGGTGCGGCCACCGGACCGTCGTTAACTTGCCGTACTCATCGCGGCGTGCTCATCGAGCGCTCATAGCAATCTCGACCTGCTTCCGACTAGACGTCGCGGACCAGCCCCGCGGGTGCGGGGTACATACCGTTTCGGCCATCCTGCTGCCGCGCGGCGATCACCGCAAGCCGATCTTGCACCGCGGCGGCGTCGAGCGGCCCGGCCAGGCGGAAGGCCCGGGGGAACGCGCGACGGCGCTCGGCGAGTGCGAGACAGGCCGGATCGGGGTGCAGATGCGCACCCCGGCCCGGCAGCCGCCCGGCCGGATCGGGGACGATGACGCCCTCGACCACCACCAGGCGCAGCAGTTCGGACTTGGCCGTGCGAACCCGGCAGCCCACGCAGGTGCGCTGCGGGACCGCCCGGTCACGTTCTTGAAGTCTACCGCGCCGCGGCGTCGGCGGGACCTGTCGCATGCTCTCCTGGCTTACTCGGTGCCGTTCGCCCCGGTTTCGGCGGGTGCGTCGGCGCCGGTCGCGGGGGTCTCCCCGGCGGGCGGCTCGGGCTTCTCGGTGTCGGACCGGATGTCGATCCGCCAGCCGGTGAGCCGCGCCGCGAGCCGGGCGTTCTGCCCTTCCTTGCCGATGGCGAGGGAGAGCTGGTAGTCGGGGACGATCACGCGGGCGACCCGCGCCTCGGCGTCCACCACCTCGACGGCCGAGACCCGCGCCGGCGACAGCGCGTTGCCGACCAGCTCGGCGGGCTCGTCCGACCAGTCGACGATGTCGATCTTCTCACCGTGCAGCTCGGCCATCACGTTGCGGACGCGGCTGCCCAGCGGGCCGATGCAGGCGCCCTTGGCGTTGACGCCCGGCTTGCGCGAGCGGACGGCGATCTTGGTGCGGTGCCCGGCCTCGCGGGCGATGGCCGCGATCTCCACCGTGCCGTCGGCGATCTCGGGGACCTCCAGGGCGAACAGCTTGCGGACCAGGTTCGGGTGCGTGCGCGAGAGCTGCACCGACGGGCCGCGGTGGCCCTTGCGGACCTGCACCACGTAGGCGCGCAGCCGCTCGCCGTGCTGGTAGCGCTCGCCCGGCACCTGCTCCTGCGGCTGGAGCACCGCCTCGATCTTGCCGAGGTCGACCAGGACGCTGCGGGGGTCGTTGCCCTGCTGGATCACGCCGGAGACGATGTCGCCCTCGCGGCCCGCGTACTCGCCGAACGTCAGCTCGTCCTCGGCGTCGCGCAGGCGTTGCAGGATGACCTGCTTGGCGGTCGTCGCCGCGATGCGCCCGAACCCCGTCGGGGTGTCGTCGTACTCGCGGCCCGGCTCGCCCTCCTCGTCGACCTCGGTCGCCCACACGGTGACGTGCCCGGTGGCGCGGTCCAGCTCGACGCGGGCGCGCTGGGCGGCGCCCTCGGTGCGGTGGTAGGCGATCAGCAGCGCGTCCTCGATGGCCTTGACGGCCACGTCGAGCGAGATGTCCTTCTCGCTCTCCAGTACGCGCAGCGCGCTCATGTCGATGTCCACGGTGTCCCCCCTTATTCCTGGCCGGCCGAGGACGGCGCGGGGTCGTCCGCGCGGCGGAACTCGACCTGCACGCGACCGCGGCCGATCTCGGTGAAGTCGAAGCGGCGGCGCGCGGGCCTGCCCGGCGCCTTGCCCTTGCCCTTGGTGACGACGTCGAGCGCGACGCCCGCGTCGTCGGCCTCGATCACGCGGCCCTCCACCTGCCCGCCCGCCGTCAGCGGCGCGACGACCATGCGGCCGGTCGCGCGGCGCCAGTGGCGGGGCTCGGTGAGGGGGCGGTCGACGCCGGGCGAGGTGACCTCCAGGACGTAGGGCGCGGTGCCCATCACGTCCGAGGCGTCCAGGACGTCGGAGGCGGCCCGGCTGATCTCGGCGACGTCGTCGAGGGCGACGCCGTCGTCGCCGTCGATCACGATCTTGACGAGGCGGCGGCGGCCCGCGGGGCGGACGTCCACCTCCTCCAGGTCGAGGCCGGTGGCCTCGACGGCGGGGGCGAGCAGGCGGGTGATCTCGGCGGCCGTGGCGTCACGGCCGCCGCGCGGTGTGCCCCGCTGAGCGCGGTCACCGCCGGACTCGGCGCTCATGGGACCTCCTTGTGCGACCGGTCGCGCGCATGCGGGACCGGTGGTGCTGTACGGCACGAACTGTGTACCCACAGGGTATCGACAGCCGGGGACCGGGACGGCCGATCGGAGCGCCCGGCGGCGTGCCGGGTGTGGAATGCTGGGACCGGCCGGCGCGAGGCCGCGTCACCCGTGAACCGCCTGGTGAGGAACACCCGTGCCCCTTCCGCTTCTTCCCGTCTCGCGGCGGGCCGTGCTGGGCGCCGCCGTCGCGGCGGTGCCGCTGGCCGGGGGCTGCGCGGACGAGGCTCCGGCGCGGTCGGCCGCCGCGCACGCGCAGCTTCCGGTGCTGCTCGGCGCCATCGCCGCCGAGCAGCGGCTCGTCGGCCTGTACGAGGCGGCCGGGGGCGGCGACCTCACGCCCGCGCTCACCGCGCACGTCGGCGCGGCGCTGGCGCACCACCGCGAGCACCTGGCCGCGCTGCGGCGGCTGTACGTGCCCGGGTCGGGACGGCGGGCGGAGGAGGGCGGCGCGATGCCGGTCCCCGTCACGCAGCAGGTGCCCGCCGGGCGGGCCGAGCTGGTGCGGGCGCTGCGCGAGGCGGAGGCGGGCGCCGCGCGGGCGCGGCTCGCCGAGGTCGCCCGCACGTCGCCGGGGCTGGCGCAGGTGCTGGCGTCCATCGGCGCCTGCGAGGCCGGGCACGCGGCGGTCCTCGCAGCGGAGGCACCGGCGTGAGCACGCGCGCGCTGGCCGAGGCGCTGAAGGCCGAGCACGCGGCCGTCCACGGGTACGGCGTCGTCGGGGCGCGGCTGCGCCCGCCGTCGCAGCGGACGGCGATGGACGGATGGAACGCGCACCGCGCCGCCCGCGACGCCCTGGCCGCCCGGCTGGCCGCGGCGGGCGCGCCGGTGCCCGCCGCCGCGCCGGTCTACCGGCTGCCGGTGGAGGTCACCTCGGCCCGCACGGCGGCCGGGCTGGCGGCGGCGCTGGAGGACGACGTCGTCCGCGCCTATGCGGGTCTGGCGGGCTCGCCGGACGCCGGGCTCCGCACCCTCGCCGCCCGCACCATGCAGGAGGCCGCCACGCGGGCCGTCGAGTGGCGCCGCCGCGCGGGCGCCCCGGCCGCCGCTCCGGCGTTCCCCGGTCTTCCCGCCGGGGCGCTGGCGCCCAAGCCGCAGCCGGGCGACGCCTGATCCCGGCCGGTCCTGCTCCATTGCGAAGATCGTTCCTGTTCAGCAAGATGGTCATGCCCGAATGGTCTCTTTCGCGAGGACGGCACGATGCGCGTGACGATCGCAGGCGGCGGCATCGGCGGGCTCGCGACCGCGCTGAGCCTGCACGCCGCCGGGATCACCGACGTGGTGGTGCACGAGGCGGTCCCGTCGATCCGGCCGCTCGGCGTCGGGATCAACCTGCTCCCGCACGCCGTCCGGGAACTGACCGAGATCGGGCTGGCCGGGCCGCTGGCGGGCATCGGCGTCCCGACCGCCGAACTCGCCTACTTCAACGCGTTCGGGCAGGAGATCTGGGCCGAGCCGCGCGGGCTCGACGCGGGCTACCACTGGCCGCAGTACTCGGTGCCGCGCGGCGCGCTCCAGATGCTGCTGCTGGAGGCCGTCGTCGACCGGCTGGGGGCGGGCGCGGTCCGCACGTCCTCGCCCGTGCGCGGGGCCGGGCACGACGGCGACCTGCTGATCGCCGCCGACGGCATCCGCTCGACGGTCCGCGCCGCGCTGTACCCGGACGAGGGGCCGCCGCCGTGGAACGGTCTCGTGCTGTGGCGCGGGACGACGCGGGGCCGCCCCTTCCGCACCGGCCGGTCGATGATCATGGCCGGGGACGGGGAGCAGAAGTTCGTCGCCTACCCGATCAGCGCGCCGGACCGGAACGGCGACGTGCTGATCAACTGGATCGCCGAGCGGCCCGCCGAGGAGGCGGCGTCGCGCGGCGACTGGAACCGGCGGGTCGACCCGGCGACGTTCCTGCCGCACTTCGCGGACTGGCGGTTCGACTGGCTCGACGTCCCCGGCGTCATCGAGGCGGCGGGCGAGGTGTTCGAGTACCCGATGGTGGACCGCGACCCGCTCCCCCGCTGGACGTTCGGCGACGTCACGCTGCTCGGCGACGCCGCGCACGCCATGTACCCGATCGGGTCGAACGGCGCGTCGCAGGCCATCCTGGACGCGCGGGTGCTGGCGCACGCGCTCGCGACCGGGCGCGGCGCCGAGGCGTACGAGGCCGAGCGGCGCCCGCCGACGACGGCGATCGCGCTGGCGAACCGCAAGATGGGCCCGGAGGTCGTGATGCGGCTGGCGCGGGAGCGCGCGCCGGAGGGCTTCACCGACGTCGACGCCGTGATCCCGCTCGCCGAGCGCACCGAGATCGCCGCCGCCTACAAGAAGACGGCCGGGTTCGATCCGGCGCTGCTGAACGAGCGGGCGTCGTGGTCGGTCTGAGTCTGGAGCCGCTGGCGACGTTCCGCGTCCGGCTCGACCCGATGCTGCGGCTCGGGGACACCCCGCGCGGCGATCGGCGGATCGTCCCGATCGTCGGCGGGACGGTCGAGGGGGCGCGGCTGCGCGGCGAGATCCTGCCCGGCGGCGCCGACTGGCAGCTCGTCCACGCCGACGGCACGGCCTCGATCGACACGCGCTCGACCGTCCGCACCCACGACGGCGCGCTGCTCTACCTGCGCACCGAGGGCGTCCGGCACGGCCCGCCCGAGGTCCTGGAACGACTCGCCGCCGGGGAGGACGTCGACCCGGCGACGTACTACTTCCGGCTGTTCGTCCACTTCGAGACGAGCGCACCCGCCTACGCCTGGCTCGGCCGCACCCTGACCGTCGCCACCGCCCGCCGCGACCCCTCGGCCGTCGTATACGAGGCGGCGACCCTCGCCTAGCCGCCGGTCTCAGGCGTCCTCGACCTCGACGCCGAACGCGGTCGCGAGCCCGGCGAGGCCGTGGTCGAACCCCTGCCCGACCGCGCGCAGCCGCCACACCGGCCCGCGCCGGTAGACCTCGGCGAGGAGCAGGGCGCGCTCACTGGTGGCCGCGTCCAGCGTCGCCTCGGCGTGCGGCGCCGCCGCCGCGCCGGGCGCGACGACGACGCGGACCGCGCCCAGACCGCCGAACGTACCGCCGTCCACGGCGGCCGCGACCGTGACCGTCCGGACGTCGGCGGGCAGCGCCGCGAGGTCGAGCGCGACGGACTGCTCGGCCGGCCCGTCGACGACGAGCCGCACGGCGCCGTCGGGGCCCTCGGGCGCGCCGTAGAAGACGAAGTCGTCGTCCCCGGCGACCCTTCCGGCGCCGTCGAGCGCGAACGCGACGACGTCCACCTCGCACCCGTCGCGAGCCTCCCAGGACGCGGACAGCGTCCAGCGCCCGTCGTCGGGAAGATCGATCACCGCGCCCCGCACCAGCACCACCGGCGCACCGACCCCGCCCACGTCGCGCTCGGGCGACGGTTCCGGTCGTGGGCCGCGCGGAACGTCGCCGCGCGCGGGCGACGGTCGTGGGGTGCGCGGGTCGTCGGCGGGGCGGGTGAGCCAGTTCTCGGTGTGTACGGGCAGGTCGAGGGCTTGGACGCGAGGGAAGCGGCGGTCCTCGCGGCCGCCGCGCAGCGCGACGACGTCGGTGACGCTCGCCGACAGGTTCACGGCCGCCGCGCCGCCCAGCTCCGCCACCCGCGCCCGCGCACCGGCGGCCTCCGCGTGCGTCCCTCCGAGCACGAGCACACGCCGCCCGCCCAGCGGCCCCGCGGCCCGCCCGCGCACCGGGGCGATCGCGCGGCGCGGCGCCGGAACGTCGACCCCCGCCTCCTTGAGCGCGCCCGGCCGCACGTCGGCGAGCAGCCGCAGAAACTCGGCCTCCCCGAGCACCGGCACCCCCTCGTCCACCGCCCGCCGAGCCTTCGCGAACCCACCAGCACCATGCCCGACGACCAGAGCACTCGTCCGCCCACTCACCGCCTGCATCATGTCGAGCCCGGCCGCCGACCCCGCCGCGCACAGCTCCGGCCGCGGCAGCGCGGTCTCGCCGGTGACGGCGACCTTCATTCCCTGCACGAGCGGCCCGCCGGGAACGTAGCGGCCGGGGCCGCGGTACGGGCAGTGCACCTTGGGGATGGGCGGCGCGTACCGGGGGCCCGGCGGCGCGCAGGGCACGACCGGCAGGTCGAGGCCGAGGCGACCGGCCTCGCGCAGCGAGTACCGGAAGATCCCGGCGAGTGCCCGCGCGTCGGCGAGGGCGTCGTGGGCGCGGTCGTGGGCGACGCCGTAGTGGGCGGCCAGCGTGCCGAGCCGCAGGTCGGGGGTCGGCGGGGCGAGCCGCCGGTGCAGCGCGAGCGTGCAGAGCCGTTCGGCGACCGGCCAGTTCGTCCCCGCGCGGGCGAACTCCTGCGCGAGGAACCCGTGGTCGAAGTGCGCGTTGTGCGCGACCAGCACCCGCCCGGCGAGCAGTTCCGCCACCCGCCCCGCGACCTGCTCGAACCGGGGCGCGCCCCGCAGGCGCGCGGGCGTCAGCCCGTGGATGTGCACCGGCCCGGGATCGCAGCCGGGATCGAGCAGCGTCGCGTACTCGCCCTGCGGCGTCCCGTCCGCCGCCGCCGTCACCACGGCCACCGACAGCACCCGGTGCTGCGCCGCTCGCAGCCCGGAGGTCTCCACGTCCACGATCGCCCACGCCCGCTCGTTCCGCATACCGCCAAGCGAAACACCTGCCACGTCGCCCCATGGGCGATACGCACCGCGACGGCCGGATGCGGACGGTCACATTCTCGTCACGACGCCGCACGGCGCAGGCGCACGCCCGGGCAGGTCACCGAGATCCGGCGACGCGGCGATCCCGTCAGATCTCGTCGTGGAGGATCGCCAGGAGGTGGGTCAGGACGGATGGGTCGGCGGAGAGGGCGTTGTGGGCGTGGGTGCTGGTGATCCAGGGGCGGAGGTCGCGGATGGTGGCGGCGGTGCGGAGGGAGGCTTCGCGGTCGACGTACATGTCGTCGTGGTAGATGGCGGCGGCGACCGGGACGGTGTTGGTGGCGAGGACGTCCTCGTCGTAGAGGGCGGGCCAGTCGGTGCGGGCCGCGAGGAGGCCCGCGGCGGTGCGGAGGGGGCGCAGGGCCGGGTCCTCGGTGAAGTGCCAGGGGTAGATCATCTCGCCGGTGAAGCGGACGGGGCCGTCGGTGAGCGCGAAGGCGGGGAACTCGTCGCGGACGCGGTGCGCGGCCCAGTCCGTCGCCGCGCCCTGGGCGTAGATGGCCTCGTGCAGGACGGCGTAGAGCGGGTGCGGCGCGAACGAGACCGCCGCCTGGACGCCCGTCAGGAACGTGTCCGACAGCTCCCGGCCGCAGAACGCCTCCTCCAGCAGGTAGTGCAGCGTGTCGAACTGCGCCGACGACCCGAACGCCAGGCCGAGGGTCTGGAAGCGGTGCGGGGTGAGGCGCTCCCCCGTCGGGAGGCGTTCGTCGGCGACGGCCAGGTGGCTCGCGACGCGGGCCGCGAGCGCCTCGTCGCCGGGATACCGGGCGAAGTAGCGCTCGTTGTGCGCCAGGACGCGCGGGTACGCCGCCCGGTACACCTCGTCGGCGGTGGCCGTCAGGCTCGGCAGGCCGCCGGTGATGATCGCCTCGCGCATCCCCTCGGGCGCGATCGACAGATAGGTGACGGCGCAGAACCCGCCGAAGCTCTGCCCGAGCACCGTCCACGGCCGGTCACCGGCGACGCGGCGGCGCAGCACCTCGGCGTCGCGGACGATCGCGTCGGCGCGGAAGTGCGCCAGGTAGTCCGCCGCGCGCGCCGGGTCGGCCGGGAGCGTCCGCCGGTTCGCGGGCGTGCTGCGTCCCGTGCCGCGCTGGTCCAGCAGCAGCACCCGGTAGTCGCGCAGCGCCCGGTCGAGCCAGGCCGCCGCCGACGCGCCCGGCCGGGGCGCCCGGTGCCCCGGCCCGCCCTGGAGGTACAGCAGCCACGGCAGGTCGTCGCGGGCGCGGGCCGGTGCGACGACCTCGCGGGCGTAGACCTCGATCGTGGCGCCGTCCGGGCGCGCGTGGTCGAGCGGCACCGTGACGACGTGGTCGGTGCAGACGTATCCGGGGCGGCGGAAGGTGACCATGTCTCCACTATCGCGCCGACCTGCGCGAAGACGGTCACCGGCCCCCGCGTCGGCCGGACCAGCGGTCGATGTGCGGCAGGAGCTCGTCGAGCCCGCCGATGACGGCGTCGGGCGGCGTCGCGTCCCACGCGGGGACGGTGCTGTTCGGGACGAGGACGCCGCGCATCCCGGCGGACTTGGCGCCGTGGATGTCGTCGTAGGGCCGGTCTCCGACGAAGACCGCCGTGGCGGGGTCGGTCGCGCCGACGGCGGCGAGCGCGGCCCGGAACGCCTCGCGGTGCGGCTTGGTGTAGGGGATCTCGCTGCTGTAGACGGCGCCGTCGAGCAGGTCGAGGACGCCGTCGCGGGCGAAGATCCGCTCGTGCCAGTCGCGCGACCAGATCGTGTTGGACAGGACGCCGACGCGGATGCCGCGCCCGCGCAGTTCGGCGAGCAGCCCGGGGACGGCGGGGTCGATGTAGGTGTGCGGCGTCCAGGCGTCGAACTTGGCGGCCAGCAGCGCCTCGGTGGGTTCGACTCCGGCGAGGGCGAACACCTCGTCGAGGGTGCCGCTGCGGTGCTCGTCGCGGCAGCGGCGCCACAGTTCCTGTTCCGCGTCCAGCAGCGCGGTGGCGGCGGCCTCGACCCGGTCGGGGTCGAGCCCGGACGCGCAGACGCCGCGCCAGATGTCCCCGAGGTCGATGTCGTGCCAGGGGGTGAGCGTGCCGCCCCAGTCGAAGATGACCGCGTCGATCGCCATGCCCGGAGGGTAACCCCGGACGCGGCCGGGCGCATCTGGCCACCGGGGAGCGGTCGGCCTACGATGTGCCGCGTATCACAGCGGGGGGCGGCGCATGGACCCCTACCATGACCGTCGTATTTCCTACCGGAAAGATAGGTTTACGGCATGCCCCTCCCCCGGGCCCTGGCGGCGGTCTGCGCCGTCGTCCTGGCCGGTGCCCTGCTCGGCGCCCCGCCCGCGTCCGCCGCCCCCGTCCCGGACGGCCCCGGACGCGGCCTGCTCCCCGCTTACCTCGGCGCGCCCGCGACGCCGAGGCCGCTGCCGGGCACGCCCGTCCCGGCCAACCCGTACCAGGGGCCGGTCGGCTGGTCGTCGATGCACGCCGACAGCCACGCCAGCGACACCTACCCGTTCCTCGGCCCGCTGGGACGGAACCCGTCGGTGGTGTCGGAGGCCAAGGGCGGCGGCCTGCCCGGCCTGTGCTCGACCGTCACGTTCGCCCGCCGGACGGGACTGATCGTCGCCCAGTGCACGCGGGGCCAGGAGTTCACGCTGCGCCTCATCGACCCGGCGACGCTCAAGGACCTGGCGACGTTCCCGCTCCCGCCGCGCCCCTCGACCGTCCAGGCCGTGTTCGGGCTGGACCTGGACAAGGTCCTCACCGACACCTCCGGCGGCGCCTACTACTACCTCGACCCGCAGGACCGCGCCGTCGTCGCCGACGCGGCGTTCCACGTGCGGCGCTTCGCGCATGAGCGGGGCCCGGACGGCGCCTGGCGGTTCCGCGTCACCGACGACTGGGACCTGCGCGGCTACCTCCCGCACGCCTGCCCGACGTGGACGAACCCGTGGCCGAAGGGCGAGTGCGACCCGATCACCGCCGTCGGCCCGGACTGGACCGGCCTCATCTGGTGGATCACCAAGCGCGGCCGGATAGGCACGATCGAACCCGCCACCGGCCGGATCAAGGCGATCCGGCTCGACGGCGAGGGCGTCCAGAACTCGTTCGCGGCGGCGCGCAGCGGGGTGTCGATCGTCTCCGACCACGCCCTCTACCAGCTCCGCGCGGCGCCCGACGGCACCCCGGCGATCCTGTGGCGGCGGCCCTACGACCGGGGCTCGGGCCGCAAGGTCGGCCAGCTCGACCAGGGTTCGGGCACGACGCCGACGTTCTTCGGCGACGGCCTCGTGGCGATCACCGACAACGCCGACGACCGGATGCACGTGCTCGTCCACCGCGCGAGCGACGGGCGCGAGGTCTGCCGGGTGCCGGTGTTCGCGTCGGGGCGGAGCGCCACGGACAACTCGCTCATCGGCTACGGGAACAGCCTGTTCGTGGAGAACAACCACGGCTACCGGAACTTCTTCGAGCTGCCGCCGGGCGGTTCGTCCACCGGCGGCGTGAGCCGGGTGGACGTCCGCGCGGACGGCTGCCGCGTCGCGTGGACGAGCGCCGAGCGCTCGCCGTCCACGGTGGCCAAGGCGTCGGTCCCGGCCGGGCTGGTCTACCTGTACACCAAGGAGCCGCGCCGCGACCTGATCGACGCCTGGTACCTCACGGCCGTGGACGCGCACACGGGCCGGACGGTGTTCAAGGTCCTCACCGGGACGGGCAAGTGGTTCGACAACAACTGGGCGCCGATCACGCTCGGCCCGGACGGCACCGCCTACGTGGGCGTTCTCGGCGGGCTCGTCGCCGTCCGGGACCGCCCCTAGCCCGTGACCCGGATCACGCCGCGAATTTTAACCTCGCAAGAGGGAATGGACACCTCGACGTGAAAGTTGCCCCGAAGGGCGGGACCGGAGAGGTGGCCGGACGTGACGGTGGGCGTGGCGCAGGACGCGGCGGTCGCGGTCGTGCCCGCACCGGCGCCGCAGGCCCCGTCGCGCCGCTTCCCGGCCGGGCGCGTGCTGCGCTGGGCCATGGTGCTCGTCGTCGTGGCGCTGCTCCCGTTCGTCTGGAACAAGCTGCCCGACCCCCGCGCGATGTGGAGCGCGGCGACGACCGCGCACCCGGTCTGGCTGACCGTCGTGATCGCGGGCGCGGCGGCGTCGATGGGCATGTTCGCCTGGATCCAGCGGCGGCTGCTGCGGATCGGCGGCGTGCGGATGTCGGGCCGCCGGATGACGGCGATCACGTTCGCGGGCAACGCGCTGTCCACGACGCTTCCGGCGGGTCCGGCGGTCAGCGTCGTCTACACGTTCCAGCAGTTCCGGCGCGGCGGCGCGAACGCCCGCCTGGCCACCGCCGTGATCATCGTCGGCGGGCTCGTGACGAGCGCGGCGTACACGGCGATCGCGCTGGTGGCGCTGCTGGCCGAGCCGCGCGTGCGGCTCGCCGCGCTGGCGGGGCTGGCCGTCCCGGTGGCGCTGGTGCTGGCGGCGTGGCCGCGTCCGGTCCGGCGGCGGCTGGCCGTCCCCGTGCGGGCGGTCCTGGCGCACCGCAGGATCGCGCCCTGGGCCGAGCGGCTGCGCGACGGGCTGGCGATGCTGCGCCCCACGCGCCGTGACTGGGGCGCGCTGGTGCTGTTCGCGGCGCTGAACTGGGTCTTCGACATCCTGGCGCTGTACGCGGCGGTGCGGGCGGTCGGGCTCGACATCTCGCCGGTGACGGCGACGCTGGTGTACTTCGCCGCGCAGGCGGCGGGCTCGATGCTTCCGGTGCTGCCGGGCGGGCTCGGCGCGATCGAGGGCAGCATGGCGGCGGCGCTGGTCGCGCTCGGCGCCGCGCTGACCCCGGCCGCCGCCGCGGTGGCGGTGTACCGGCTGGCGTCGTTCTGGTCGGTCGTCGCGGTCGGGTACCTCGCGTGGCTGGCGCTGCACGACGGCCCGCGCGTTCCGGCGAAGGCGCGGGCGCTGGCGGCCGGCGCGGGCCGGGCCACGTTGGCGGGGCTGCGCACGGCCGCCGCGCAGTCCGCGCCGTGTCCGGTGAGCGAGCCCCACCGCTCCTGATCGTCCGTCCCTCCCTTGTTCGGTCGCGTTTCCGGCTGCTACGCTCCCAAGCGAGCGCTTGGTTAACACGGTGGACCCTTCTCGGAGGCGCGATGACGTCCCTACGGATCAGCCTGGGCTACGAGCTGGAAGTGCGCGGGCGCTCCCGCGACGTGGAGCGGCAGGCGTTCCAGAACGTGATGGACCAGGTCGTCCTGGCCGACGGGCTCGGCTTCGACACCGCCTGGTTCGTCGAGCACCACTTCACCCGGGGGTTCTCGCACTCCTCGGCGCCCGACCTCGTCCTGGCGGGGCTCTCCCAGCGGACCGAGCGCATCCGCCTCGGGCTCGGCGTCGTGCTGCTGCCGTTCCAGTCGCCGATCCGCACCGCCGAACGCGTCGCCACCCTCGACGTCATCTCCGGCGGCCGCGTCGAGTTCGGCACCGGGCGCGGCGCGTCGCCGCTGGAGTACCAGGCGTTCCAGCGGCCGTTCGAGCAGTCGCGCGAGCTGTGGGAGGAGTCGCTGGAGGCCGTGCTGGCGATCTGGAACGCCGACGGCGCGCCGGTCACCCGCTCCGGCCGCTTCTTCGAGGTCCCCGACGTCGCGGTGTACCCGCGCCCGGTCCAGGACCCGCACCCGCCGGTCTGGGTGGCGTCCACGTCGCTGGAGGGGTACCTCGCCGCCGCGAAGCAGGGCTACCACCTGCTCGGCATGACGATGCTCAAGGGCCTGGACGAGGTCGCCGCCGACATCGCCGCCTACAAGGAGTGCCTGGCCGAGAACGGGTTCGACCCCGCGTCGCGGCGGATCGCGCTGATGGTCCCCTGGTACGTCGCGCCGACCCGGCAGGAGGCCGTGGACACCGCCGCCGACCCGGTGCTGTGGTACCTGCGCCGGCAGATCAACCTCGTCGCTCCCCCCGGCTACACCGACGCCCGGCACGCCACCCACCGCGTCCTCGGCCAGCAGGCCGCCGGGCTGCCGCCCGAGGAGGCGATGGCCGTGCTGCGGGACGAGACGATGGTCGTGCTCGACGACGTGGACGGCTCGCGCGAGGCCGCCCGGCGCATCGCGGCGGCGGGCGCCACCGACCTCATCCTCCAGGCCCAGGTGGGCGGGCTCCCGCACGAGCACGTGTGCGAGTCGATGAAGCGGTTCATGCGGGAGGTGATGGCGTGAGCGGCTGGCTCACCCGGAGCGCGTTCCCGGCCGGGCGGCGCGCCACCGGCCTGCTCCAGGTCTCCCCCGAGGGCGGCATGGTCGCCTCGCTCGGAGACGGCGAGGCCGCCGCGGAGCTGGCCGCCGAGACGCTGCGCGCGGCGGGCGTCACCGCGTCGGACCGCGTGGTCGTCGCGCTCAACGACGACGGCGAGGCCGCCGGGGCGCTGCTGGCCCGCGCCGCCGCGCGGGTCGCGGAGGCCGCCGCGTCCACCGGCCCGCGCGGGCGCGTCCGGCTGCACGCCGCGCTGGAGGCGGTCGGCGCGACGACGCTGGTCATCACCCCGACCGGCGCGATGGACCTGCTGGCCCGGCTGCACCTGGAGTTCCTGCTGGACCCGCTCGACCTGGAACTGGACCGCATCCTGCTCGTCGGGGAGATCGCCTCGCCGGGCACCGCCGCGCAGCTCGCCGCCGAGTTCGGCGCTCAGGTCCGCGAGCTGTACGCCGACCCGTGCTTCGGCGTGCCGGTCGCCTGGCGCGGCGACGGCGCGTTCACGCCCGTCCGCGACGGGCTGCTCGCGCTCGCGCCGCTCGGCAAGGACGCGCGGCTCGACGCCCCCTACCCGGCCGGGCTCGCGGAGATCGTCGTCACGCCCGCATGGCATCCCGATCTCGGCGGCACCGTGCTGCGCACCGGCCACGTCGTGCGGCTGGACGGCGGCGAGGACGCGATCCCGGCCGTGGCGCACACCGTGGGCGACCACGTCCTGGTGCGCGGACGCTGGCTGTCGGTCCCGGCCGTCGGGGCCGCCCTCGCCCGGATCGACGGCGTGAGCCGCTGGGACCTGCGCGTCACCCGCGCGGGGACGCTCGACGCCGCCGCGCTGCACGTCACGTTCGCCCGCGACACGCTCGTCCGCAACCCCATGTGGAAGGGCCGGATCACCGAGGCGCTGCGGGCGCTGACGCCCGTCGCCGTCGAGGTCGCCGTCGAACCGGACGTCGTCGGGGAGCGGCGGCCCGGCACCGTCACCGACGCCCGCGGCCACCATCTCGGCCGCGACCGCGCCGCGCTCGGCTGAGGAGGCCCGATGGAGGCGGCACCCGTGCCCGCGTGGGGCACGATCCCCCGGATGCTGCGCGACCAGGCGGAAGGGCATCCGGACGCCGAGGTCGTCGCGTCGGGCGCGGCCCGGCTGACGCTGCGGGAGCTGGCCGACGGCGCGCGCGGCGTCGCGCGGGCGCTGCTGGCGCTCGGCGTCGAGCGCGGCGACCGCGTCGCGGTGTGGGCGCCGAACGGACCGGACTGGGTCGTCGCCGCCTACGGGATCTGGGACGCGGGCGCGATCATCGTGCCGCTGTCCACGCGGTTCAGGGGGCTGGAGGCCGCCGGGCAGCTCCGCGCGTGCGGCGCGTCGGTGCTGCTCGTCGCCGAGGGGTTCCTCGGGACGTCCTACCTCGGGATGCTCGCCGAGGCGGCCGGGCCGCCCACCGACGAGCGCCCGTTCGCCGGTCTGGCCGACCTCGCGCACGTCGCCGTACTGGACGGCGGGCCGCGCTGGGCGGCGTTCCTGGCGTGCGGCGCCCGCGTGCCGGACGCGGCGGCGGAGCGGCGCGCCGCGTCCGTGGGCCCGGACGACCTCGCGGAGATCATGGCGACGTCCGGCACGACCGGCGCGCCCAAGGGCGTGATGCTGCACCACGTCCAGTTGCTCCGGGGCTACTGGGACTGGGCGGAGATCGTCACGCTCGGGCCCGGTGACCGGTATCCGATCATCGCGCCGTTCTCGCACGGCTTCGGGCTGAACGCCGGGCTGCTGGCGTGCGTGCTGCGGCGCGCGACGATGCTGCCGATCGCCGTGTTCGACCCGGGCGAACTGCTGGACCTCGTCGAACGGGACCGGGTCAGCGTGCTCGCCGGGGCGCCGCCGATGTTCTGGCAGCTCCTCGACCGGCTCGACGGGCGCGACGTGTCGTCGCTGCGGGTGGCGATCTGCGGCGCCGCCGCCGTGCCGCCCGAGCTGATCCGGCGGCTGCGCGACCGGGCGGGCGTGGAACGGATGATCAACGCGTACGGGCTGATGGAGGGCACGGTCGTGTCGATGACGCGGGCCGGTGACCCGGTCGAGGTCGTCGCGGCCACGACCGGCCGCCCGGTGCCGGGCGTGCGCGTGCGCGTCGTGGACGACGCGGGCGCCGACACCGGCGTGGGCGAGCCCGGGGAGATCCTCGTCGGCGGGTACGGCGTCATGCGCGGCTACTGGCGCGACCCGGCCCGCACCGCCGAGGCCGTGGACGCCGACGGGTGGCTGCGCACCGGCGACATCGGCACGCTGGACGCGGACGGCAACCTCGCGATCGTGGACCGCAAGAAGGAGATGTTCATCGTCTCCGGCTTCAACGCCTACCCGGCCGAGATCGAAGCGCTGCTGCTGCGCTGCCCGCTCGTCGGCCGCGTCGCCGTCATCGGCGTGCCCGACGAGCGGCACGGCGAGGTCGGCTGGGCGTACGTCGTCCCGGCGGCCGGGACCTCCCCCGCGCCGGACGACGTGATCGGCTGGGCGCGGGCGAACCTGTCGAACTACAAGGTCCCCCGCCGGGTGATCTTCGTGGACGACCTCCCCGTCAACGCCAACGGCAAGATCGACAAGCCCGCCCTGCACGCCCTGGCCGCGCGCTAGGAGACCAGGTCCCGGGGCTTCCACTGGACGAGCGTGGTGCCGTCCTCGCCGGGGACGTCGGTGAAGACCGCCTCCACCGGGAGGCCCGGGCGCAGGACGTCGGCCCCGGCGCCGACGAGGCCGCCGTACATGAGCAGATCGTCGCCGTCGTCCAGCCGGACGAGCAGCACCAGGAACGGAACCTCGTCGGCCAGGCCCTTGAGGAACACCTGGTGCGTGATGATCCACGAGTAGACCCGGCCGGTGCCGGAGGCGGGCACCCACGTCCAGTTCCGCGACCGGCACCGGTTGCAGACCGAGCGCGCCGGAAAGCGCAGCGCCGCACAGCCGTCGCAACGCTGCACGATCAGTTCGTGCCGCCGGACGGCCTCCCACCACGGGGCGGAGTCGCGGTCGGGCTCGGGCCGGGGACGCTCCGACAGGCTCAACGGTCGCTCCTGAGGATGAGGGCGGAGGTGCCCGCCAGCACGTAGCCGGGCTGGGCGGTGGACAGGGCGACGCACGCGCCCGCCACCTGCCGGTCGCCCGCCGTGCCGCGCAGTTGCGCGACGGCCTCCGCGACGTGGTTGATGCCGTGCACGTAGCCCTCGGACAGGAAACCGCCGTGGGTGTTGACCGGCAGCGTCCCGCCGGGGCCGATGGCCCCCGACGCGGCGAACGGGCCGCCCTCGCCCTTCGCGCAGAACCCGTAGTCCTCCAGTTGCACGAGGACGGAGTAGGTGAAGCAGTCGTACAGCTCGGCGACGTCGATGTCGTCCGGCCCGACGCCCGCCGCCGCGTACAGGCGGGGGGCGAGGCGGGCGGCCTCGGTGACGGTGAGGTCGGTCCCGGCGGGGCCGCTGCCCGCGCCGGACAGGAAGGTGTCGCCGCCGCCCCAGGCGGCGCCGGAGATCAGCACGGGGTCGTGGCGCAGGTCGTGGGCGCGGTCGGCGGAGGTGATGACGACGGCGCAGGCGCCGTCGGTCTCCAGGCAGCAGTCCAGCAGCCGCAGCGGCTCGGCGATCCAGCGGGAGGCGAGGTAGTCGTCCAGCGTGATCGGGTCGCGTTTGCGGGCACGGGGGTTCTTCACCGCGTTGCCGCGCTGGGTGACGGCGATGGCGCCGAGCTGTTCGGCGGTGGTGCCGTAGGCGTTCATGTGGGCGCGGGCGGCCATCGCGAACTGCTGCGGCGGGGCGAGGTGGCCGTAGGGGGCCTGGTACTGGGCGTCGAAGACGGGGGCGGGGCCGCGCCCGGTGCCGCCCATGCGGAACTCGGACCGGGCGTTGATCGCGCGGTAGCAGACGACGGTGCGCGCCACGCCGGACGCGACCGCCATCGCGGCCTGGCCGAGGACGGCGTGCGAGACGCTGCCGCCGCCGAACTGGTCGAGGTACCAGGTGACCTCGGGGACGCCGAGGGCCGGGGCGACGACCCAAGGCGGGGTGGAGTCACCGACGCGGTGGGTGGCGAGGGCGTCCACGTCGTCGACGGTCAGGCCCGCGTCGTCGAGGGCGGCGAGGACGGCGTCGACGGCGAGGCTGAGCGTGGACACGCCCGAGTTCGCGCTGAACGGGGTGTAGCCGACGCCGGCGATGGCCGTGCGGTCCCGGAAGCCGCTCACGGTCCTCCCTCAAACAAGCAAACGCTTGTGCAAGACGGTAGACGGCGGCGGGCGGGCCGTCAACGGCCCCGAGTTCCGTCCGGGGACCTAGACCGGGATGGGACTTTCGGCCGAGATGTGCCCCGAACGGCCCTTCCGGCGACCCGGGCCGGTCGCGACCGGGTGAGATGGAGCGTGGACGAAACCGGGCCCGCTTGACACTCGCGAACGGGCCGCCTTATCGTCCAAGCAAGCGCTTGGCTAAGAGAAAGGGACGGACGATGGCCGCACGTGCCAGCTCGGCCCGCATCGCCGCCGCGCCGCGCACCCCGGCGCCCCGGCCCCTGCCCCACAGAACGGGACACCGCATGCACGGTTCGCCGAACGGCTCCGCCCCGACACCGCAGGCGGCCGGACCGGACGCGTCCCGCTTCCGCGCGGTGCTCGGGCGCTTCGCCACCGGCGTCGTCGCCGTCACCGCACTCGACCCCGGCACCGGCGCCCCCGCCGGGCTGGCCGCCAACTCCTTCACCTCGGTGTCGCTGGACCCGCCGCTCGTCGCCTTCTGCGTCGCCCACACCAGCTCGACCTGGCCCAAGCTCCGCCGGGCGGGCCGCGTCTGCGTCAACATCCTCGGCGCCGCCCAGCAGTCCGTCTGCGCCAGCCTCGCCACCCGGGGCGGCGACAAGTTCGCCGGTCTCACCTGGACCCGCTCCCCCGCCGGCGCGCCCGTCATCGACGGCGCCCTCGCCTGGATCGACGCCGAGATCGAGCAGGAGCACGTCGCGGGCGATCACATGATCGTCGTGGCCCGCGTCCACGACCTCGCGGAGACCCACCCGGGCGAGCCGCTGGTCTTCTACGGCGGCGCCTACGGACGTTTCAGCGTCTGAGCCGTCAGGAGACCGGGGTCTCCTCGGCCTCGCGGAGCCGCGCCGGGACCTGGAGGGGGTCCGCGAGCAGGTCGGTGAAGGCGAACTCGGCGGCCCCGATCAGCGGGGCGTCGTCCCCGAGTTCGGCGGTGCGGAGCTTCACGCGGTCGCGCGGGGCCGCGAGCGCGCTGGTGGCGACCATGCTGCGGACCTGCGCGGCCGAGCCGAGGTAGACGTCGCGGAGCGTGCCGCCGAACACGACCATCGCCGGGTTGAAGATGTTGACGAGGTTCGCCACGGCGAACCCCAGCCAGGTGCCGACGCGGTGCAGCGCCTCGCGCGCCTCGGCGTCGCCCCGGTCGGCGGCGTCCACCACGGCGCGGACGGCCTCGCGGCCCGCCTGGCCCGGCGCCTGCACGCGGCCCGCGTAGTCGAGCAGGGTCGGTTCACCGACCTCGGCGTCCAGGCAGCCGCGCGCGCCGCACGCGCACGCGCGCCCGTTCGGGTTGACGACCATGTGCCCGATCTCGCCGCCGAAGCCCTCCTCGCCGCCGAGCAGCCGCCCGCCGACGATGATGCCGCCGCCGATGCCGACGTCGCCGTGCAGGTAGACCAGGTTGTCGCAGCCCATCCCGGTGCCGCGCTCGTGCTCGGCCAGCGCGCCGAGGTCGGCGTCGTTGGCGACCCGCACCGGCACGCCGAGCCCGAGCCGCCGCGCCAGCGCCGTCCCGAGGTCGAGGTCGTGCAGGTGGATGTTCGGGCCGAAGATGATGCGGCCGTCCGCGCGGCGCACGATGCCGGGGAACCCGAGCGCCGCGCCGACGCACACCGCGTCCCGGCCCGCCTTGCGCACCAGCGCCCGCGCCGACGACGCCAGCGCCCCGACCAGGTCGCCGGGGTCGACGTCGCCGCGCGGCAGGTCGGTGCTGCGCCGGGCCAGGACCGTGCCGCCGAGCCCGACCCGCGCGACGACGAGCCGGTCCACGCCGACGTCGAACGCCAGCACGTACACGCGGGTCGACTCGGGCCGCACCACCAGCGACGGCCGTCCGGCCCGGCGGCCGGGGCTGCGCGGCAGCTCCTCGCGGACGAGCCCGGCGGCGGTGAGGTCGGCGGTCAGCGCCATGATCGTGCTGCGGTTGAGCCCCAGCGACTCGGCCAGCACGGCCCGCGACGCCGGGCCGCGCAGGTGCACGAAGCGCAGCAGCGTGCCGAGGTTGTGCCGGCGGATCTCCTCCGGCGACGGGCCCGCCTTCATGCGCGCGGCCCGAGGTCGCCGCTGCGGCCCGACGTGATCAGCTCGACGACCTGCCGGTGCGTGACGTCGGCGGTGCGGACCTGCGCGACCGTCCGGCCGAGGTAGAGCGCGGCGACGCGGTCGGAGACGGCGAACACGTCGTTCATGTTGTGCGAGATGAGCACGACGGCCAGGCCCCGGTCGGCCAGCCGCCGCACCAGTTCCAGGACCTGCTGCGTCTGCGCGACGCCGAGCGCCGCCGACGGCTCGTCCAGCACGACGAGGCGGCTGTCCCACAGGGCGGCGCGCGCGATGGCGACCGTCTGCCGCTGCCCGCCCGACAGTTCCGACACGCGCCGCCGCACCGACCCGACCGTGCGCACCGACAGCCGCGACAGCGTCGCGGCGGCGGCCTCCTCCATCGCGGCCTCGTCCAGCGCGATCCCGTGGCTGCGCTCGCGCCCGAGGAACATGTTCTCGACGATGTCGAGGTTCTCGCAGAGCGCGAGGTCCTGGTGGACGATCTCGATGCCGAGCGCCGCCGCGTCCCGGGGGCTGCGCGGCCGCACCGGACGCCCGTCGAAGCGGTAGACGCCCCGGTCGAACGCGTGCACGCCGCCGATGCCCTTGACCAGCGTGGTCTTCCCGGCCCCGTTGTCGCCGACGAGCGCGGTCACCTCACCGGCGTGCGCGGTGAACGAGACGTCGTGCAGCACCTTGACGGGACCGAAGCTCTTGTCCACGCCGCGGAGTTCGAGAACAGGTGTCGCTGGCATCAAAGGGGGGCTCCTGCTGAAATTCGTCCCATCGTAGTCCCAAGCCCCTGCGCGGGCGCGTGACCTGCCCGGCGGGCGGGCCACGCGCCCTTCCTCATCTCCCCATCTCCGAGCGGCGGCGCCGGGCGGTGGCGTCGATGCTCGCGGCGAGGAGGAGGACCACGCCGGTGATGAGGAAGTTGAGGTACGCCTTGGTGCCGAGCAGGCCCAGGCCGTTGTCGATGACGGCGATGACGAGACCGCCCAGCACGGCGTCGCGCGCCTTGCCGCGCCCGCCGAACAGGCTGGTGCCGCCGATGACGGCGGCGCCGACCGCGTACAGCAGGGTGTTGCCCGCGCCGGAGTTCGTGGCGACCGAGCTGAGCCGGGACGCCGCGACGATGCCGCTGATCGCTGCCAGCGTCGAGGCGATCATGAACACCGAGACGCGGATGCGGGTCACGTTGATGCCCGCGCGGCGGGCCGCCTCGGCGTTGCCGCCGACGGCGTAGACGTGCCGCCCGTACCGGGTCCGGCCGAGGACGAACGTGCAGATGATGAGCAGCACCGCGACGAGCAGCACGCCCCACGGGACGCCCGCGAGCACGATCGGGCCCGGCGCGCGGTCCTGGCTGAGCAGGTAGGTGCCGCCGAGGACCGCGAGCGTCACCACGCCGACCCGGGCGCCGACGAACTGGATCGGCCGGGCCGCCAGGCCGCGCGCGTGCTGGCCGCGCCAGCGCAGGAACTCGGTCGCCGCGTAGCCGACGATCACGGCGGCGGCCAGCGCCCAGCCGAGGCCGACGGGCATGTTCTTGTTGGCCAGCGCGTTGATCACGTCGTCGCGGACGGGTACGGTGCCGCCCTCGCCGATCAGCCGCAGCGTGATGCCCTGGAGGCCGAGGAACAGCGCGAGGGAGACGACGAACGACGGTATCCGCACCAGCGCGACGAAGGCGCCGAGCGCGGTGCCGATGACGATGCCGACGGCAACGGCCGCGAGCACCGCCACGTACCAGGGCTGCCCGGCGTCCACCAGCAGCTTGGCCATGACGGCGGCGCACACGCCGCTGGCCACGCCCGCCGACAGGTCGATCTCGCCGAGCAGCAGCACGAACACGAGCCCCATGGCGAGGATCGTGATCGGCAGCGCCTGGGTGAACAGGTTCGCGATGTTGCCCTTGGACAGGAACGTCTCGGGACGCAGCGCGGTGAACAGGACGATCAGCCCGAGCAGGCCGAGGATCGCCGGCGTCGCGCCGAGGTCGCCGGAGCGCACGCGCTGCCAGGCGTCCAGCGCCGCCGAGCGCATGTCGCCCGGCGGCCGGTCGCCCGCGAAGTCGCCGGCGGCGAACTTCACCGCGGGCTTCTCGCTCTTGGGGAGGTCGGTGGACATCAAGGCCCCTATCAGATGTTCTCGGCGGCGGTCGCCGGGGCGAGCCCGAGGTCGCCCGACCGGCCGGCGGTGATCAGCTCGACGACCTGACCGGTCGTGACGTCCTCGCGGCGCACCTCCGCCGCGACCCGGCCCAGGTACAGGGCCGTGATGCGGTCGGCGACGGCGAACACGTCGTTCATGTTGTGGGAGATCAGCACGACGGCGTGGCCGGTGTCGGCGAGCCGCCGGACCAGGTCCAGCACCTGCTGCGTCTGCGCGACGCCGAGCGCGGCGGTGGGCTCGTCCAGGATGACGACGGTGGAGTCCCACAGCGCGGCCTTGGCGATCGCGACGGTCTGCCGCTGCCCGCCCGACAGGCTCGCGACGCGCTGCCGCACGGACCGCACGGTGCGCACCGACAGCTTGGCGAGGGTGTCGCGGGCGGCCTCCTCCATCGCCATCTCGTCCAGCACGATGCCCTTGCGGCGTTCGCGGCCGAGGAACATGTTCTGCACGATGTCGAGGTTGTCGGCCAGGGCGAGGTCCTGGTAGACGACCTCGATGCCGAGCGCGGCGGCGTCGCGGGGCGTGCCGATCGTGACGGGACGGCCGTCGAAGACGATCCGCCCGGAGTCGATCGGGTGGATGCCCGCGATGCACTTGATGAGCGTGGACTTGCCGGCGCCGTTGTCACCGACGAGCGCCATCACCTCGCCGCGCCGCAGCGCGAAGTCGACGTCGTGCAGGACGTGCACGGGGCCGAAGCTCTTGTTGAGCCCGGTCAGGCGCAGCACGGGATCGCCGTGCTCCGGGTCGTCCCCGGGTGAGGACTTCGACAGGGACTGCGACATGGGAACCTCCTTGCGGTCCCTCGGCCGGGCCGAGTCCGCCGCGTGGACGGACCCGGCCCGGGGGCGGAGCGTGCGGGTGGTGCGGGCTCAGCCCGGGGACGTCACTCGATCCCGGCGGCCTTGCACTTGGCCGCGTAGTCGCCCTTGCACAGGTCGTCCTTCTTCACGAAGCCGTCGTCCACGACCTGCTTGACGTTCTCCTTGAAGACGCCGATCGGGGCGAGCAGCACCGAGGGCACGTCGCGCTTGCCCTCGGGGTCGTTCACGGTGCCGGTCGTCTCGGGCTTCTCGCCCTTGAGGACGGCGATGGCGAGCTTGGCGGCGGCGTCGGCCTCCTGCTTGATCGGCTTGTAGACCGTCATGCACTGGTTGCCGTCCAGGATGTTCTGGAGGCCCTGGAGGGTGGCGTCCTGGCCGGTGACGGGCACCTTGCCCGCGGCGCCGTTCTTCTTCAGGATCGAGATGGCGGAGTTGCCGACGCCGTCGTTGGCGGCGAGCACGCCGTCGATCTTGCCGCCCTGCTGCGTCCACATCTGCTCGAAGATCGTGGCGGCGCGCTGGTTGTCCCACTCGGGGACGGCCTGCTCGGCGACCTTCTTGTAGGTGGTGACCTTGTCCAGGACGCTGTGCGCGCCCTGGGCGAAGAGGGTGGCGTTGTTGTCGGTGGGCGCGCCGTTGAGGTAGGCGATGTTGGCGTTCTTGTCGCCCAGGCACTTCTGGAGGCCCTTGCCGAGCTCCTCGCCGACCTTCGCGTTGTCGAAGGAGACGTAGTAGTCGGAGACGCCGCCGAGCGCGAGCCGGTCGTAGTCGATCGTCTTCACACCGCCGGCCTGCGCCTTGCGCTGCACGGCGGCGGCGGAGTTGGAGTCGATGCCGTCGAGCACGAGGACGGTCGCGCCGTTGGTGATCATCTGGTCGGCGATCGTCTGGAAGCGCTGCGTCGAGCCTTCGGCGTTCTGGATGTCGTACTGGACGCCCGCGGCCTTGAACGCCTGCTCCAGGTACGGACGGTCGAAGCTCTCGTAGCGGTCGGACGAGGCGGTGTCGGGCAGGATCACGCCGATCTTGCCCTGCTTGTCGCCGCCCGAGCCGCCGTCGTCGTCGCCACCGCAGGCGGTGAGCGAGAGCGCCGCGGCGACGGAGACGGCCGCGAAGCCGAGGATGCCCTTGCGCATGAGGCCGGGTCCTTTCTGGGCGGGCCGCGACGTGGCGGCCATCGGGGGTGGGGCCCACCGGTGACCGGGGTCACACGGCTGAATGTTGTACCCGGCAACTTAAACGGGTCCGCCCGGATTGCACCAGAGGTCCGACAGGGGGAATTTGTTGTGTGCAGTAACAATGCCGTAACGCGCGTCGCGGACCAGGTCAGAGACGTGGGCCGGGCGAACGCGCTGGTCGCGGGCGCGCGAAGATCGTCCGGACGGCGTCCGGGCATATGTTGAGTGCGCCAACATTCCGGGGCGGCGCCTGCCCCGAGAAGCGTGATCATGCAGCGAGCCGGGCGGGTACGCCACGGCGCACCGCATGATCACGCGACCGTCACTGAGCGGTCAGTACGAGGGCGACGCGGTTCGCCGCCGCCGTCAGGTCGTGCGCCGGTCCGATCCGCTCGGCCCACGACCACCAGAACCACCAGCCGTCCGTGCCCTCCTCCGCCAGGATGTTCTCCGCGAGTGAGGACGCGTCCGGATTCATCACATGCAGGCTGGGTGCGTGGTCGCGGGGCGTGATCCGTGTGCGGTAGCCCCGGCCGGCCAGTTCGGCGCCCAGCGCCTCCAGCAGTTCGAGCCGCGACGTCACCACCGCGGCGGTTCCCGTTTCGTCAGGCGTCATCCTTGTCGCTCCCGTGGGTCGCTCCGTGGACTCCGCGTGGCCCGACACGGCCAAGCCTGACCCGCGCGACGTCCGTGTGCAAGCACTTCGGGCAGGTCAGCGCGGTATCGGGTGTGAGGTCCGGCGAATCGTCCACCGACCCATCCACCGCATGCGCCCGCTTCGGGATAGGTTGCGAGGGACGTACAGGGTGCGATGCAGGGGGACGTATGACGGTCCGTGGGGGAACGAGCCCGGAATGGACCCGGCCCGACCAGCCGCTGCCCCGCCCGCAGGGCGAGGCGCCGACCTTCCCGGACGCGCCCGCCGGGCCGCCTCCGGCCGCGCGGCCGGAGAACTGGCACCGGTTCCACTACCCGGTCGGGGCGTTCCTCGTCGCGTTCGGCGTGACGTCGGTGGCCGCGACCGGCCTGGCCTGGTCCGACCGGCGGGCGGCCCTGGCCGACGTCGTCGGGGCGGGGCTCGCGCTGCCGCTGCTGGGGCTCGCGACGGCCGTGCAGGTGCTGCTCGTCGCGGCGGCGGTGGTCGCGCTGGTGCGGCGGCGGGACTTCTGGTTCCTGCCCGCGCTCGCGCTCTGGAC
Source organism: Actinomadura flavalba DSM 45200 (assembly GCF_000374305.1). Lineage (GTDB taxonomy): Bacteria > Actinomycetota > Actinomycetes > Streptosporangiales > Streptosporangiaceae > Spirillospora > Spirillospora flavalba. Next base: position 384,413 of record NZ_KB894094.1, read on the forward strand.
CGTCGGATACGGCGTGTTCACCGCGTTCTCCGCGATCAACGGCGAATGGGGCACGCTGGCGGTGCGCGTCCTGTACGTCCTGGGCTTCGCGCTCCTGCTGGCCCTCGCCTACAGCCTGAGCGTCAAGGCCCGCGTCGGTGAGCGGCGCGGCCCGGCCGCCCCCGCCTCCCCACGCCTCACGCGCACCCAGGAGATGGCCCTGGCCGCCCTGCAACGAGCCCGCCCGCCCGCGCGGGCACCCGGGCCGGACGCGGCGCACGCCCCCGGCGCACCCGTCCGCGACGCGGCACCGCCTCCCCACCCGGCGCCCTCCCCCGCGTCCGCGCCCGACCGGGGCGCGGCGCACACTCCGGGGCCGCCGTCCGCGACCGCGGTGGATCCCGGTTCGGCACGCGACCGCGACGCCGTACCCGCTCCGGCTCCGCCGGGCGACGCGCCCGCGGCCGGGCGCACGATCGTGGACGCGCCGCAGCCCCGGGACGCGCCGGGCGGCGGCGCCGACACCGAGGCCACCCAGGCGGCACCGCTGCCCCGGCCCCACCGCACGGCTCCGTTGTCGTTGCCCGAGCGGCCGGGTGACACGGTGTTCGGGGAGCCGCGTACGCGGCCCGACGCCGACGGCGGGCCGCCGGCGTCATGACCGGCGGGCGGTATCAGGTCACCAGGCGCGCGACGGCCGTCAGCGTGCCGGGCGGCACCTCGGTGAAGCCGCCGTCGCGGACCAGCACCGTCGCGTCCTTGACGCACCGGTCCCAGTCGGCGTCCGGCTCGATGTGCACGGCGAGCCCGCCGTCGATCCACGCCGCCCGCTTACGGCGGCCGAGGTCGCGCAGGAGGATCTGGGCGGCATGACCGCACTGCGCCGCGGCCTTGCCCGTCGTCATCGTGACGGCGGGGTTGAGGGCCAGCGCGGCGTACGGGCGCGCGGGCGGGGCGGGCGGCGTCTCCTCGGCGGGCAGGTCCAGGCCCGCGACCTGGAGCTTGGCGATCTGCGGCGGGACGTCGTCGACGGGCCCGGGCACGAAGGCGCGCACCTCGGCGCCACCGACGCGGACCGTCACGCCGGGCAGCTCCTGCACGTCCGGCCAGCGCACGCCCCGGGCGCGGCGGGTCACCTTGCGGATGCGCCGCGCCTCCCACTCGGCGACGGCGGCCCGCCACTCCCCGTCGCGCTCGGCGGCGCGCGGGTCGGTGAGCAGCCGCACGACGGCGTGCGCGGTGGCGGCGCAGACGGCGCCGGAGCCGGGCGGGTCGGTCTTCTCCACGCGGGCCACGAGCTGCATCGCCCAGGGCGGATCGTCGCGCGGGTCGTAGTCGGGTCGCACCCGCCGGAGTATTCCACCCCGCGACTCACCGCCCCGGTCGCGGGTACGCCCGGAGAGTCGGGGACGTGCCACGGGCCGGGGCGCGCGCGACAATGGCAGCAGACACGGCGGAACGGGCCGGGTCGGGGCGGAGGCCGGCGGTGAGCAACGGCACGACCGAGAACATTCCGGGCACGGGCACGTTCTTCGTGGGAATCGACGTGGCGCCCGGCCGGTACCGCTGCGCCGACGCCAAGAACGGCTGGTGGGTGCGGTTCACCGGTCCGGGCGGCGGCGACCCGGTCGGTTCGTGGCCACTGCCGCCGGGTCCGGCCGAGGTGGAGATCTCCCCCACCGACTTCGCGTTCGAGACGCACGTCGGCACCGACTGGCGGCGGGTCGGCGCGCCGCTGCCCGCGGCGCCGGGACTGCGCACCACCGAGCCGCGCCCGGTCGCCGACCCGGCGCTCAGGGGCGAGCTGGACCGGGTCGTGGCGCGGCGCAAGCCGCTGGTGTGGCTCGTCCCGGCGCTGGTGCTGCTGGTCGGCGTGACGGGCGGCTTCGTCTTCGGCGCCGTGTGGATGCTCGCGCTCGGGATGCTCGCGACGATGCTGGCGTTCGGCACCCCGGGCGTCACGCTCGACCTGGCCCGCGCCCGCGAGCTGGAGCACCACCGCGACCGCTACGTCGTCCCCGAGGACCTCGACCACGACGCGCTCGTGCTGCTCGTCCGGGCGCAGCGCGCGATCGACACCGTCACCGAGTCGGAGGTCAACCGGGAAGGGCTGCTCGACACGATCGACAACGCGGTGACGCTGCCCCGGCACGAGTGGGAGATCGCGCACATCCTCGCCCGGCAGTCGCGGCTGCGCATCGAGCAGGACGCCGTGGGCGAGGCGGAGGAGCGCCCGGAGATCGCGGCGGCCCTCCGCCCGCTCCGCGACAAGCTGGACGTCTCGGTCCGGGCGGTGACCCGCCGGGTCGAGGCCCTGGAACGGTACGCCGAGCGCGCGACGGCCGCCGACGACGCGCTGCGCGCCCGGCGCCGCCTGGAGGAGCTGACCGCCAACGCGCACGAGTACGACGAGCTCGTCGCCGACGCCGTCCGCGACGACCTCGCCGTCCCGGCGATCGAGCGCCTCACCGAGCAGGGCGACGCGCTCGTCCGCAAGCTCAACGACCGCCTCGCCGCCGCCGCCGAGGCGGCCGACGAGCTCCCTCCCCCGCCGCCCGACGAGCGCTGACCCCGCTCAGCGCCGGGCGATCTCGGCGCGCAGCGCCGCCGCGGACTTGCGGACGGGCCCGGGCGCGGCGTCGCGCAGGAGCACGTCCGCGACGAGGGCGGCGACGCGGCGCAGGTCGTCGTGGGTGAAGCCGCGGCGGACGAGTTCCTGGGTGCCGAGGCGCAGGCCGCGGTCGGGTTCGCCGGGTTCCTGCCAGGGCAGGCCGATCGCGCTGAGGTAGACGCCGGCCTCCGCGAGACGGTCCATGGCGGCGCGTCCCCCGCCGAGGTCCGCGACGTCCAGGGCGACGTGGTGCGAGGCGGTGAAGCCCCGGTCGGCGCCCGCGACGGTGACGCCCTCGGCGTGCAGGGCGGCGGCGAGGGTCTGCGCCGCCGCGACGCAGGCGTCGGCGTAGGCGCCGTCATCGGCGAGGATTTCGGCGGCGGTGACGGCCAGCGGCGCGAGGCGGGCGATGTCGTAGTTGGCCGTCAGGCCGGGGAAGACGGCGGCGGACACGGCTTCGGCGAGCTCGGCGTCGTCGGTGGCGACGACGCCGCCGGGCGGGCCGCCGAACGACTTGTAGGTGGAGAACGTCAGCAGGTCGGCGCCCTCGGCCAGCGGGCGCTGGAACCGCCCGGCGGCGACGAGGCCCGCCATGTGGGACGCGTCGTACAGCAGCGTCGCCCCGGCCGCGTGGACGGCCTCCGCGATCTCCGCGACGCGGTGCGGGAACAGCAGCAGGCTCGCGCCGATGACGACGAGCCGGGGCCCCTCGCGGTCCAGGAACTCCGGCAGCGCGGGCACGTCGACGTCGTAGGCGGCGGCGTCGTAGGGCAGGTCGACGACGCGCAGCCCGCGCACGCCGGGCGCGCCGACGGCGTGGTGGCTGGTGTGGCCGCCCGCGCGTTCGGGCAGCACGGCGATCGTGTCGCCGGGCTCGGTCACGGCCGTGTAGACGGCGAGGTTGGCCATCGTGGCGCTGTGCGCGCGGACCTCGGCGAACCGGGCGCCGAGCAGCCGGGCCATGAGCGCCGGCGTGAGCACTTCGAGGGTGTCGAGGTGGTCCAGGCCGGACTGGTACTTCTCGCCGGGCCAGCCCATGCTGGGCCGTCCGCCGACGGGGGCGTCCGCGACGGCGCGCGCGGCGGGGCTCATGAGGTTGGTCCCGGCGTACAGGACGATGCCCTCGGCGTCGAAGCGGCGGGCGTGGTCGCTCAGCGCCGTCCGCACGGTCGCGGCGACCCCCTCGGGCGTAGGCGCACCGAGCCCCGCGGCGACGTCGGCGATGCGGGCACGTGCGGCCGAAGACGCCCACGGCGCCGTCTCGTAAGTCATGTCTGCTCCTTAGAGTCCTGACCGAAACGTACGGAACGGACACCCCCCACGCCAGAGCCAAACGCCACCAACATCCCAAAACCACCCACAACACCCACCACCCGCCACCACACCGCCCCCAACCACCGCACCCTCACACCACCCAGCCACCGCACCACCCACCCACCCCGGCACCAGCCACCACGCCCCCGAGCTCCAGCCACCACACCACCGCGACACCCAAGCCCCAACCACCACGCCTCCACGCGCCACAGCTCCAGCCACCACACCACCCCACACCCAAGCCCCAACCTTCACGCCTTCACGCCTTCACGCCTTCACGCTCCAACCACCGCGGCACCACGACCACCAAGCTCCAACCACCCCGGCACCATGACCATCAGGGTTCAGCCACCGCGGCACCACGACCACGAAGGTCCGGCCGACAAGACGCCAACCGTCACGGGTCAGGGCCGCGCCGCCGCAGAGGGCATGATCATCCGGACCGAAGGGAGGATGATCATGCCCTCTGCGGCGGTGCCAAAAGGGCCCTGACCCCCGCCGCGACGGAGTCGCGGCCATAAACAGAGCAAGCGTTCGGGTGGGCGGGCATAATGGGGGGGTGACCACCACGAACGCGAATTCCGGCCGGACCCGTACGCCGAGCACGCAGGAGGAGGCGCCGCGTCGTCGTGGGCGCGGCGCGAGCGCGCTGGCGTCCGAGCGGCGCGACCACCTGGTGCGCCTGGCGGCCGACCTGTTCGCCGAGAAGGGGTTCCAGGCGACGACGGTCCGCGACATCGCCAAGGAGGCCGGCATCCTGTCGGGCAGCCTCTACCACCACTTCGACTCCAAGGAGTCGATCGTCGACGAGATCCTCTCGGGCTTCTTCGAGGAGATCATGGCGGCGTACCGGGGCGTCATCGACCGGGGCGACGATCCGCGCGCGACGATCGCGGGCCTGGTCCGCATCGCGTTCGGCACGCTGGAGCCGCACCGCGCGGCGATCACCGTCATGCAGAACGACTGGAGCTACCTCCAGGGCATGGAGCGCTTCGCCTACCTCACCCGCTCCGAGGACGACGTGGAGGCGATGTGGGTCACGGCGATCAAGGCGGGGCAGGACAGCGGAGACTTCCGCGCCGACATCGACCCCAAGCTGACGTACCGGATGATCCGCGACACCGTCTGGGTCGCGGTCCGCTGGTTCAAGCCCGGCGGCCGTCTCAACGCCGAGGGTCTCGCGGACCACTACCTCAAGGTCATGTTCGACGGCATCAACACGCACTAGGCGCGGGCGACCGCCGTCCCGCGCGGGACGGCGGTCGCGTACCGGGGCTCAGACTCCGGCGGGCTCCTTGCCCTCGGTCCGCTCGGCGGCCAGCGCCGAGGGCAGGACGCGGGCGAGCGGGCGCGGCAGCCACCAGTTGGCCTTGCCGCACAGTTCCATCAGCGCCGGTACCAGCACCATCCGGACGATCGTCGCGTCCACCAGGATCGCCACGGCGAGGCCGAGGCCGATCTGCTTGACCTGGAGGTCGGGTCCGAGCAGCACCGACAGGAAGATCATCACCATGATCGCGGCGGCGGCGGTGATGACGCGGGCGGTCCGGGCGAGCCCCTGCGCGACGGCCTCGCGGGTCTCCACGCCCCGCTCGTACAGTTCGCGGACGCGGGACACCAGGAACACCTCGTAGTCCATGGAGAGCCCGAACAGGATCGGGAACATCATCAGCGGCACCCACGTGGTGACCGGCATGTCCGTGGGGAAGCCGAGCAGTCTCCCGGCCCAGCCCCACTGCACGACGGCGGTCAGCACCCCGTAGGCGGCGCCGACCGACAGCAGGTTCATCAGCGCGGCCTGGAGCGCGATCGTCACCGAGCGGACCATCGCGACGAGCAGCAGCAGCGACAGCCCGACGACGACCGCGATGAGCCACGGCAGCCGGTCGCGGACGTTCTCGGCGAAGTCGATCGAGCCCGCGTTCGGGCCGCCGACGTGCACGTCCAGGTCCGTTCCGGCGGTGGCGCGGGGGATGACGTCGTCGCGCAGCGTGTGGACGAGGTCGGCGGTCCTCGCGTCGAGCGCGCCGGTCGCGGGGAAGGCGACGAGCAGCGCGGCGGCGCCGTCGCGGCTCGGCACGGGCGGCTGCACGGCCGCGATCCCGGGCGTCTCCCGGACGGCCCGCGCGACGGGCGCCAGGTCGCCGCCGGTGGCGACGATCACCAGCGGCGCCGAGGTGCCCGGCCCGAACGCCTCGGAGACGATCGTGTGGGCGGCGTAGCCGCTGGTGTCGCGCGGCTGGACGCTGGAGTCGGGCAGCGCGAGCCGCATCGACAGCGCGGGCACGGCCAGCAGGAGCAGCACCCCGGCGGCGACGGCGCCGGTGAGCAGCGGGCGGCGCTGCACCGTCCGCGCCCAGCGCTCGGCGAGCGGGCGGCGGGCGCGGCCGAGGCCGGGCACCTTGAACCGGTCGATGTGGCGGCCGGTGAAGCCGAGCAGGGCGGGCAGCAGCGTGACGGCGGCGAGCATCGTCATCAGCACGGCGAGCCCGGCGGCGACGGCGACGCCGTTGAGCAGTTCCTGCCGCATGACGAGCAGGCCGAGCAGCGCGATGATGACGGTCGTCCCGGCGAACAGCACCGCGCGTCCGGCCGTCGTGATCGCGAGGACGGTGCTGTCCTCGGGGTCGAGGCCGTCGTGCAGGCCCTCGCGGTAGCGGGTGACGATGAACAGCGCGTAGTCGATGCCGACGCCGAGCCCGATGAGCGCGGCGACGATCGGGCTGAACGACGGCGCGGGCAGGAGGTGCCCGAGCAGCATGATGAGCGCGAGGCCGGTGCCGATGCCGAACAGCGCGGTGACGATCGGCAGCCCCATCGCCAGCACGGACCCGAACGCGATGAGCAGGATGACGATCGCGGCGAGCAGCCCGACGCCCTCGGCCGAGCCGCCGCCGGGCGTCTCAGCGAGGTCGACGGCGGCGCCGCCGAACTCGATCCGCACGGGGCCGTCGGGGGCGCGGGCGTCCTTGAGCAGCGCGGCGACCGCCGCCTTCGGCATGTCGTCGGTGGCGACGTCGAGCTGCGCGGACGCGAACGCCGAGCGTCCGTCGCCGGAGATCTGGCCGGGCGTGGTGTAGGGGGAGCCGACGGACGTGACGTGCGGCGTCTCGGCCAGCCGGTCCAGCGCGGCCTGCACCTTGGCGCGGGCGGCGGGGGCGCGGACGTCGCCGTCGGCGCGGACGGCCATCGTGATGCTGTCGCCGCCCGCGCCGGGGAAGTGGTCGTCCAGCACCCGCTGGGCGCGGCCGGACTCGCTGTTCCCGCCGGCGAAGTCGTTGAGCGGTTCGGCGCCGAAGCCGAAGCCGAGCACGAGGACGGCGATCGTCCCGGTGATCCAGGCGGCGAGGGTGAGGCGGCGCCCGCGGTGGCAGCGGCGGGCGAGCGCGGCGAGCGGGCCGGTGGGCGGTGGTGCGGTCATGGGGTCACCTTCGGGAAGCACGATCGGTACGGCTTCGAGCCTGGTGTCCGGGGACGGCCCGGGGCATCCGGCGGACGATGTCAACCGGTGTACGCCTGTGGGCGTACACAACGGTCCGGTCGTTCCTCCGATCCGCCATGCGCGCCGTCCTTGAGGATGACATCGTGTCCTTCATCACACTTTGTCGATCAAGGGTGACGTTTTCGATCCTGGGGACGCTGTATCCAAAAGGTGAACGGGGGGAGGCGGCATGACGGTACAACGTGGCGCCGCGAGTCAGGAGGAGCCCTCGCCCGCCGCGCAGGCGGCGACGGTGCGGGGGTTGCAGGAACAGTTCCCCGGGGTGCGCGTCTGGTACGGCAGGGCGACGGGTTCGTGGTGGGCGATGGTGCCGCTGGGCGGCGGTTCCCGGCTGCTGGAGGCCGCGCAGCCGCAGGCGCTGCGCGACTCGATCATGCAGGTGCGGGCGGCGGGGTGAGCGCCGCTCAGGGGGCGGTGAGCAGGGCGGCGGCGCCGTGGCCGCCGCCGAAGCCGGTGCACAGCGCGACGTCCGCTCCGGTCGGGTTCGTCCCCGCGCCGCGAAGCTGGCGGACGGCCTCGGCGACGTTGTTGAGGCCGTGCACGTAGCCCTCGGACAGCAGCCCGCCGTGCGGGTTCACCGGGACCTCCCCTGCGGCCGCGTGGCCGCGCGCGAGCAGGAATCCGCCCAGGTCGGGGCGTTCCACCAGGCCGAAGTCTTCGAGCTGGCGCGGGACGAGCCAGGAGTAGGCGTCGTAGAGCAGCGCGAGCCGCACGTCGGCGGGACGCATCCCGGCCGCCGCGTAGAGCGGCGCGGCGACGTGCGCGGAGAACACGCGGGTGACGTCGTCGGTGCGGTCCATCCGGTTCGGCGCGCCGCCGCGCACGACGGCGTGGACGCGCGGCGCGTCCGGGGCGTCCTGCGCGCGGGTGACGACGAGCGCGCAGGCGGCGTCGGTCTCCTGGCAGCAGTCGGCGCGGCGCACGGGTGAGGCGACCATCGGCTCGGCGCGGTAGTCCTCCAAGAGGAGGGGGTCGCGGCGCAGCGCGCGCGGGTTGGCGGCGGCGTGCTCGCGCGACTGTGCGACCACGGCATGGGTGTGCTCCTCCGTGAGGAGGGTGTCGTGCAGGTACCGCTGGGCGGCGAGGGCGAACTGGTGGACGGGCCCGGCCAGGCCGTAGGGGCGGGTGAACTCTTCCTCGGTGCCCTCCCCCAGGCGGAGGCCGGTGGTGGTGACGCGGTGTCCCGAGCGGCCGTTCAGCGCCCGGTAGACCAGGACGGACCGGGCGATCCCGGCGTCCACCAGCATCGCGGCGTCACCGAGGATCGAGGCGCACTGGCTGCCGCCGCCGGAGATCTCGTTGTGCCAGCCCAGGTCGTCCAGGCCGAGTTCGCGGGCGACGTACGGGACGGGCGCGCCGTCGCCGAGGTGGTAGGTGAGGATCGCGTCGGGACGGTCGAGGCCCGCGTCGTCGAGCGCGGCCCGGCAGGCGCGGGCGGCGAGCACCGGGACGGTGACGCCGGAGGCGCGCGTGGGCGTCGTCATGCCGACCCCGGCGACGGCCGCCCGTCCGGAGAAGCCCTGCCGTCCCGTCATCGCGTCTCCCTCACCGTGCCGGTGGTGCGGGCCGCCCGCCGGGGAGGGGGCGCGATCCGACCCCGGCGGGCGGTGTCCGCCGACGCTAACCCGCCGGAGTCGTCTTAGACAAGCGCTTGCTAGGTGTCGTACTGGACCGAGGCGCGCTGCGCGGCGATCGGCGTGATGTAGGCGTCGATGACGTCGCGGTGGGCCGGGTGGTCGCGGTAGACGAGGTAGGCGTCCCGGTCGGCGAAGTCGGCCACGACGACGAAGTCCCAGGTGTTCGGGTTGACGCCCGCGTCGATGCCGGTGCTGTACGCGGCGATCTGCGGGATCTGCCCGGGAAGTTCCGCGAGCTTGGCCGCCACCTCCTCCTGCTGCGCGACCGTCGTCCCCTCGGCCCACACGAACATCACCACGTGCCTGAATCCGCTGCTCATGCGCTCACCGTACCGAGCCGTGCGGGCGATCCCTTCCCAAGCGAGCGCTTGGTACGTCAGAATGGGCGCGGCGTCGTACGCCGGCGTGGCGCGGCGCGCTCGCCGGGCCGTCCGCTGGAGAAGGAGCCGTGCACGTGAAGTTCTCGACCTTCCACCTGTTCCACCAGTTCGCCGGGCAGACCGCCCGGGAGGTGTACGACTACCAGCTCGAAGTCGTCGAGCTGCTGGAAGAACTCGGGTTCGACGGCGTGTGGATCGCCGAGCACCACTTCCGGGACTACGGCGTCGTGCCCAACGTCTTCACGCTGCTGTCGAACCTCGCCGCCCGCACCGAGCGGCTGCGGCTCGGCACCGGCATCGTCGTCCTGCCCCTGCACAACCCGATCCACGTGGCCGAGGAGGCCGCGATGGTGGACCTGCTGTCGGGCGGCCGGCTCCAGCTCGGCATCGGGCGCGGCTACCAGAGCGCCGAGTTCGAGAACTTCGGGCTCGACCTCGCCGAGGCCCGCGACCGGTTCGACGAGTGCCTCGACATGATCGTCGGGCTGTGGACGCAGGAGCCGTTCGAGTACAAGGGCCGCTTCCACAAGACGACGCACCCGCTGACGCTCATGCCCAAGCCGGTGCAGCGCCCGCACCCGCCGCTGCACGTCGCCGCCGTCAGCCCCGAGACCGTCGAGCGCTACGCGGCGCGCGGGCTCCCGATCCTCGCGGACCCCGCCGCGCCGTTCAAGAAGATCGCCGAGGCCGCGCGGACGTGGCACGCGACGGCCGCCGCGCACGGCGTCGACACCGCCGGGGCCGAACTGGTCGCGAGCCGGTCGGTGTACGTGGCGCCGACCGCCGAGCAGGCCCGCGCCGACCAGGCCCGGTTCGAGGCGGGCTTCGACCGGTCGCGGATCTTCAACGCGGCCAGCGCGCCGATCGACCCGGCGACCGGCAGGGCCGCCAAGGGCTTCGAGTTCTACCAGGACCGCTACCTCAAGGGCGGCTCGGTCGACAACGAGTTCCGCTGGAACCAGCTGGAGGTCATCGGTGACCCCGAACGCGTCATCGGGCAGATCGCGGCGATCCGGGAGATGGGGTTCACGAACCTCATGTGCGACTTCGGCTCGACACGTCCGCTGCCGCTGGACGAGATGCGCCGGGTGCTCCGCTTCTTCGCCGCCGAGGTCATGCCCGCGTTCCGCTGACACCCCCCGCAGTACCCGCCCGAGGAGGCGCGATGTCCGTCCACCGGCTCACTCTCGCAGACGTCCTGGCCGAGCACCGGCGCGGCCGCCCGCTCGGCACCGCCGTCGTGGACGGCGACGTCCGCCTCACCTGGCCCGAGCTGGACGACCGCGTCGCGCGGCTCGCCGGTGCGCTCGCGGCGTCCGGCGTGGGCGCGGGCGACCGGGTGCTGTGGCTCGGGCAGAACTCGTTCCGGGTGCTGGAACTGCTGCTGGCCGCCGCGCGGCTCGGGGCCGTGCTGTGCCCGGCGAACTGGCGGCAGAGCGCGGACGAGCTGGCGTTCGTCCTGGACGACCTGGCACCCGCCGTCGTGGTGTTCGAGGAGTCCGAGGCGGTCGGGAAGGCGCGCGGGCGCGGCGGGGACGCGCGGTGGATCGCGTCGGGCGAGGAGTACGAGACGTTCGCCGCCGGGGCCGCGCCGCTTCCCGAGGCGGAGGTTCCGGCGGACGCGCCCGTCCTGGCGCTCTACACGGCCGCGTTCGACGGCCGCCCGAACGCGGCGCTGCTGAGCCATGCCGCGCTCGTCGCGCACAGCGCGGCGCTGCTGCACGTCCGCCAGATGGAGGACGGCTTCACGTTCCTCGCGTGCGGGCCGCTGTTCCACGTCGGCACGGTGATGTTCACGCTCGCCACGGTGCAGCTCGGCGGCACCCTGGTGTTCACCCCCGCCTACGAGCCGGTCGAGGTCTGCCGCCTGATCGAGGCGGAGCGCTGCACGCAGGCGTTCCTGTTCGGGCCGATGATCGACGGCCTGGTGGCGGCGAACAGCGAGGGGGCCTACGACCTGTCGTCGCTGCGCTTCGTCGCCCGCTCCCCCGCGTGGGACGCCATGATCACCGTCGACGACAGCCCGTGGTGCGCGTCCGGGATGGGCGGCTACGGGCAGACGGAGGTGGGCGGGATGCTGACGTTCCTCGGCCTCGGCATGGGCGGCGCCGGGGGCGCGGGCCGGACGTCGCCGCTGGCCCACGTCCGGCTCCTGGACCCGTCCGGCGCCGAGGTGGCGCCCGGCGAGGTGGGCGAGATCTGCGCGCGCGGTCCCGCGATCTTCTCCGGCTACTGGAACCGGCCCGGCCTCAACGCGGCGAAGTCGGCGGGCGGCTGGCACCACACCGGCGACCTGGGCCGCCGCGAACCGGACGGCACGCTCACCTTCATCGGCCCCCGCCTGCGCATGATCAAGTCGGGGAACGAGAACATCTACCCGGCCGAGGTGGAACGCGCGCTGAAGTCCCACCCGGCCATCGCGGACGCGGCCGTGATCGGCGTCCCCGACGACCGCTTCGGCCAGTCCCCGAAGGCGCTCGTGGTCCTCGCAGAAGGCGCCGACCTGACGGCGGACCAGGTCATCGACCACGTCCGCACCGAGATCGCGTCGTACAAGAAGCCGCGCGACGTCGAGTTCGTCCCCGCCATCCTGAAACGCGGCCACACCCCGGACTACGACACCCTCGACCGAACCCACGGCGGCGGCGCCTACCCCGGCGCCTGACCGGCTAGAGGACGGCGATCGGGGTGATGGGGCTGGCGGTGCCGCCTTCGATGCGGAGGGGGGTCGCGATGAAGAGGAAGTCGGTGCGGGCGGTGGCCGAGAGGGCCTCAAGGTGGAGCATCTCGGCCAGATGGACGCCGTGGCGCCAGAGGAGGGTGAGGTGGAGGTCGTCGGGGAGGTCCTCGTCGGCCGACTGGCGGGCGTTCAGGGCGCCGATGGCGGCGTTGTCACTGGCCACGACGCTGACGTCGCGGGCGGCGAGCCAGCGGCCCGCGTCGGCCGACAGGCCCGGCTGGCCGGACCAGTAGACGTCCGGGCCGTCGTCCCAGGCCAGGGGCCAGCCCGTGCGGACGAGGGCCGCGTCGCCGGGGCGCAGGTCCACGCCGCACGCCTCCAGGTCGGCGGGCTCGACGCGGTCGGCCGCGTCCAGGCGGGGCACGCCGCGCAGGCGCGGGACGTCGAAGAGCACGCCCCGCGCGACGATCGGGCCCGCCTTGTCGATGCCGCAGCGGCCCGCGCCGTACGAGCGGACGCGCGCCGCCGGGTGGCCGTTGTAGAGGGTGTCGCCGGTCCACATGTGGCAGAGCGCGTCCAGGTGCGTCGTGGTGCCGTGCGGGGTGACGATCAGCGCGTCGTCGGCCATGCGCAGGCCCGCGCCGATCGGGCGGGTGCCCGCCGCGTAGTCGCCGCCGTCCACCGACATGAAGTGCTGCGGGAGCGGGCGTCCGCGCAGGTGCGGGACCGTCGTGGGCGCCGGGGAGGACGTCGCGCCGCGGATCGGGAGCGCCAGGTCCAGGACGCGGCCCTCGCGGACGCAGCCGACGGCGGCCAGCACCGCCTCGGGGGTGAGCAGGTTGAGGGTGCCGCGCTCGTCGGAGGCACCCCACCGTCCCCAATTGTTCGGTTCATCCAGCATGATGCGGTTTCACACCTTTCGAGAGGACGGCGGGCATGGCCACGGTCGAGGGTTACTGCGATCCCGCGTTCGGTGCGGTCCGGGAGACGTTCGCGGCGGGGTTCGCCGAAGGACGCGAACTGGGGGCGGCGATCGCCGTCTACGCGGACGGGCGGCTCGTCGTGGACCTCTACGGCGGCATCGCCGACAAGCGCTCCGGCCGCGCCTGGGCGCCCGACACCCCCGCCTTCGGGTTCTCCTGCACCAAGGCCGTCACCGCGACGGCCGCGCTGCTGGCCGCCGAGCGCGGCGCCGTCGACCTGGACGCGCCGGTGACCGGCTGGTGGCCCGAGTACGGCGCGCACGGCAAGGACGGCACGACGGCCGCGCACTTCCTCACCCACCAGGCCGGGCTGCCCGCCTTCACCGAGCCCGTCACCGCGCAGGACGTCGCGGACCCCGCCGCCGCGTCCGCGCTGCTCGCCGCGCAGACGCCCGAGTGGGAGCCCGGCACCGCGCACGGCTACCACGCGCTGACGCACGGCTGGCTCGCCGGGGAGATCGTCCGCCGGAACACCGGCCGGACGGTCGGTGAGTTCGTCCGGCAGGAGTTCGCGGGCGGTCTCGACCTGTGGATCGGCGCCCCCGACGCGGTGATCGAGCGGGCCGCCCGGCTCTCGGCCGGACGCGGCGCGACCAACGAGCCGGGCGCCGGAACGCTCCCCGTGGACGACGCCACGCTGGGCGGCCTCGTCGCGGCGTTCACCGACCCGGCGAGCGCGCTGAACCGGTCCCTGAACGTCCCGAGCCCCGGCAAGGGCGGCTACAACAACCCCGTCGTGCTGCGCGCGGGCTGGCCGTCGGCGGGGATGCTCACGACGGCGGCGGCCTTCGGCGCGTTCTACCGCGACCTGATCGCGGGGCGCATCCTGCGGCCGGAGACGCTGGCGGAGGCCGTCCGCGCGCACGTCCGGGGGCCGGACCGCACGCTGCTCGCCCACAGCGCCTTCGGGCTCGGCTACATGCTGCCCGCCGAGGTCTTCCACATGCCCGAGGCAGCCCGCGCCACGGCGTTCGGCCACGCCGGGGCGGGCGGCTCGCTCGGCCTGGGCGACCCCGCCGCCGGGCTCGCGCTGGCCTACCTCCCGAACCTCATGGGCGAGCAGCTCACCGGCGACCTGCGCTCCTACCGGCTGACGGAGGCCGCGTACGCGTCGCTGTGACGTCATTGCATCGTGATCCCGCCGCTGACCGAGAGCGTCTGGCCGGTGATGTAACCGGCGCGGCCGGTGCACAGGAACGCGACGAGGCCCGCCACGTCGTCGGGCGTGCCGATGCGGCGCAGCGGGACCTGGCGGGCGAGCCGGTCCAGCAGGTCCGGGTGCCGCTCGGCGACGCGGCGGACCATCGGGGTGTCGGTGGGGCCGGGGCAGACGACGTTGCTGGTGACGCCGCCGCGCGCCGCCTCGCGGGCGAGGGTCTTGGCGAGGCCGAACAGGCCGGCCTTGGTGGCGGCGTAGGCGCCCTCGCCGCCCGACCCGGCGCGCGCGCCGTCGGACGAGACGAACACCAGCCGTCCCCAGCCGCGCGCCGTCATGCCGGGCAGCAGCGCGCGGGTGAGCTGCATCGGGGCGCGCAGGTTGATCCGCCACATGAGGTCCCAGTGCGCGGGGTCGCTCTCGGTGAACGGCTCGACGATCGAGATCCCGGCGTTGTGGACGAGCACGTCCACCGGCCCCACGTCGGCGGTGAAGGCGTCGATGCCGTCCGGGTCACCGAGATCGACGTAGGCGGCCGTGCCGCCGAGCCCGTCCGCGACGGCCGCGGCGGCGTCGCGCTCCACGTCCGCGACGACGACGTGCGCCCCCAGCCCGGCCAGATCCGCGCAGATCGCCGCCCCGATCCCACCCGCGCCCCCGGTGACCACGGCGACCCGCCCCTCCAGCCCGAGCCCCTTCACGCCTTCCCCCGAGTCTGCGCCGGTTGCGCGCTCGTCGCGCGCGCGGAGTTCACCGGCGCCGCGTCGCCCCGGTCGAGCCCCGTCACGCCTTGCCCCACGCCTGCGCCAGTTGTGCGCTCGTCGTGCGGGTGGCGAGGAGGCTCACGGTGTGCGCCAGGACGGCGTCGCCGTAGTCAGCCGGGATGCCCGCCACGGCGTCGGTGAGGACGACGACGCGGTAGCCGAGGTTGACCGCCTCCAGGCAGAGGCCCGGGATGCCGAGATTGAGCGACAGCCCGGCGGCCACGACGGTCCGGACGCGGAGCGAGCGCAGGAGCGTGTCCAGCGAGGTGCCGGTGAACGGGGAGAAGCCGTGGTAGCGGCGGCTTTCCAGGTCGGAGGGCGCCGCGACCTCGGGGACGACCTCGACCGCGCCGGTGCCCTCCCGCATGTGGTCGGGGTCGCGCAGCAGGTTGCGGATGAATCCGCAGTTGTCGGCATGGCTCCCCGCGCGGTCGGCGCGGAAGGCGGCCGTGCACTGCACGACCGGGACGCCCGCGCCGCGTGCGGCGTCCGCCGCGCGCGCCGTGTTGCGGACGACGCCGCGTTCGGCGCAGATCCGGGCCAGGTCGGGGAAGGCGGCCAGGTCACCCGCGACGCCGCGCTGGACTTCCATGATGAGCAGCGCGGTATGCGCGGGGCGGGCCAGTTCGCTCAGTTCGATCGCCACCCCGCCGACGATACCGACCTAGCATTTGCTTGGGTAGTCGTCCCGATAACCTCGCGCCCATGGACCTCCCCGACCTCGGCCCCTGGCCCCGCACCCCCACCGAGGCGGAGGCCGTCCAGGACGCCCTGCGCGCGCGCCTCGACCTCCCCGGCACCGCCCGCGCGACGGCCCCGGACGCCGCACGCACGACGTCCACCGGGCCGGAGACGCCGGGCGGCGCCCTCCCGGCCCGGAGCGATGCCGCTCCCGCGACGATCGCCGGGCTGGACGTGTCGTACGAGCCGGGGAGCGAACGGCTCGCGGCGGCGGTGGTCGTGCTGGACGCGGAGACGCTGGAGGTCGTCGCCGAGTCGGTCGTGGAGGGGCGGGCCGCCTTCCCCTACATCCCCGGCCTTCTGGGGTTCCGCGAGGTGCCCGCGCTGCTGGACGCGCTGCGCGCCCTCCCCCTCACCCCGGACGTGCTGGTCTGCGACGGCTACGGCCTCGCGCACCCGCGCCGGTTCGGGCTGGCCTGCCACGTCGGCGTCCTGACGGGGCTGCCCACGTTCGGCGTCGCCAAGACGGGGTTCATCGGCGCGCACGAGCCGCCCGGCCCCGAGCGCGGCGCCCGCGCGCCGCTCGTCCACGAGGGCGACGAGGTGGGCGCCGCGCTGCGCACGCGAACCGGCGTGCGGCCGGTGTTCGTCTCGATCGGCCACCGGATCGACCTCGACACCGCCTGCGCGCTCACGCTCCGCCTGACCCCCGAGTACCGCCTTCCGGAGACCACGCGGCGTGCGGACCGGCTGTCCCGGGACGCCCTTGTCGACTAACCAAGCGTGCGCTAGGTTGGGCAGCGATGGACGACCCGCGCCCCGCACCCGCCCCCGGCCCGCTCACCGCCCCGTACTGGGAGGCCGCCCGCTCCGGTGAGCTGGCTCTCCAGCACTGCGCGGGCTGCGGGCGGATCGTCCACTTCCCCGAACCGGCCTGCCCGTTCTGCGGCGGTACCGAGCTGCCGTACCGGGCCGTCTCCGGCGAAGGCATCGTGCACACCCATACCGAGGTGCACCGCACGTTCCTCCCCGGTTTCGCCACCCCGTACACCCTCGCCTGGATCGACCTGCCCGAGGGCGCCCGCGTCTTCGGCGACGTCACCGGCGCCGTGCATATCGGGCAGCGGGTCAGGGTGCACTTCCCCGTTCGCGCGGGCTTCGGCCCGATCCCCTCCTGGAGGCCCGTCCCGTGACCCGCGTCGGCACCGTGCTCTACCCCGCCCAGGACCTCGAAGTCGCGCTCGCGTTCTACCGCGACGCGCTCGGCCTGCCCGTCAAGTTCCAGGACGGCGGCCGCTACGCCGCCCTCGACGGCGGCGGCGTCACGCTCGGCCTCGCCGCCCGGGAGGAGGACGTCGTCGGCGCCCCCGCCGCCGCGTTCAAGGTCGAGGACGTCGCCGCGACCGTCGACCGCCTCACCGCCGCCGGCGCCGAGCTGGTGCGCGGCCCC
This sequence comes from Actinomadura flavalba DSM 45200, assembly GCF_000374305.1. GTDB lineage: Bacteria > Actinomycetota > Actinomycetes > Streptosporangiales > Streptosporangiaceae > Spirillospora > Spirillospora flavalba. Next base: position 401,550 of record NZ_KB894094.1, read on the forward strand.
GACGAAGGCCCGCACGAGGTCCGCGCCGTGCTGCGCGACCCGGCCGGGCACCCGTTCGTGATCTACGCGGCCCGCGCGTAGCCGTCCGCCCGCAAGGAGCCGAGCCGTGGCGCGACACCACTCCCCCTTCAGCAACTACGCCTACGCCGTCCTCACCGCGAGCGCCCTGCGCACGCCCGACAAGGTCGCGCTCACCTACTGCGGCGACCAGCGGTTCACCTACGACGAGCTGAACCGCCGCGTGAACCGCGTCGCGCACGCCCTGCTGGCCGCCGGAGTGCGGCCTGGGACGCGCGTCGCGTCGCTGCTCAACGAGACCCTGCACGTCGCCGAGGCGTACCTCGCGCAGATGAAGATCGGCTCGACGGTCGCGGCGCTGAACCCGTACTGGCCCGCCGACACGCTCCGGCAGGTGGTGGAGAAATCCGGCTGCACCGCGTTCGTCTACGACGCGACCGTGGACGGGCTCGTCGCCGAGATCCGGCCCGCGCTGCCCGGCGTCACGCTCTGGCTGCGCGTCGGCGGCGCGGCGGACGGCGCGCTCGACGTGGACGCCCTCGCGGCGACCGCGAGCGAGGACGAACCCCCGCTCGGCGGCTCCGGCGACGACCTGCTCGCCCTCTTCTACACCTCCGGCACGACGGGCCTGCCCAAGGCCGTCCGGCACACGCACGCGAGCGCCCTCGCCAGCGCGCAGATCTGGCTGGAGGTCGACCGCGACCCCGGCTCGGTCATGGGCACCGGCGCGATCATCTGGGGCATCGGGTTCCCCGCGCTGGTCGGCCCGGCGTTCTACGCGGGGATGACGCTCGTCCTCGAACAGGACTGGGGTCCGGCGAACTTCCTCAGGGTGGTGCCCCGAGAGAAGGTCACGCACGTCAGCCTCATCCCGAGCTTCTTCGCCGCGCTCCTCGGCTCGGACGACCACGCGGACGCCGACCTGTCGTCGCTGACGTCGATCGTCCTCGGCGGCGAGCCGCTGCTGCCCGGCCTGCGCGAACGGGTCATGAAGCGGCTGCCGGGCGCCGCGATCTACAGCTACTACGGGCAGACCGAGGCGCCCTACACCTGCTTCGGCCGCCAGGACGACGGCAGCCAGGAGATCGCGTCGGCCGGCCGGGCGCGGATGTCGTGCGCGGTGCGGATCACCGGCCCCGACGGGCGGCGCGTCGTGGACGAGGTCGGTGAGATCAACCTGGCCGGGCCGAACGTCATGACCGGCTACGACGGGGAGCCGGACAAGACCGCCGGGGTGCTGCGCGACGGCTGGTACGTCGGCGGCGACCTCGGCCGGATGGACGCCGCCGGGTTCGTGTACGTGCTCGGCCGCCGGGAGGACGCGATCCTCAAGCACGGCCGGTGGTCGCAGCCCGCCCAGGTCGAGGAGGCCGCGATCGAGGTGGACGGCGTCGCGGAGGCCGGGGCCGTGGGCGTTCCCGCGCATCCCGAGGGCGCGGACGCGGTGGAGCAGACGATCCTGCTCGCCGTCGTGCCCCGCGCGGGGACGACCCTGGACGGCGACGCCGTCCGCGCCGCCCTCGCCGACCGGCTTCCGCCGCACCGGGCGCCGGACCGCGTCGTCGTCACGGCCGAACTGCCGCACATGCAGGACGCGTCGGGTGGGCCGGGCAAGCTGCTGCGGCGCGGCATCCGCGACGCCCACGCGGCCGGCTGAGCGCATGGCGCATCCGCCCGAGCACGAGGTGAAGGCGTGGATCTCGGGGTTCGGCGTCCGCGTGCCGCGCGGCGTCACCGGCCGGACCCCCGAGGAGATCGAGCGGGCCGCCGCCGCGCTGACGCCGCCGCTGGTGGTGAAGGCATATGGGCCCGGGCTGCTGCACAAGACCGGCGTCGGCGGCGTCCGGCTCGGCCTGGCCTCCGCCGGGTCGGCCGCCGCCGCCACGATCGAGATGCACCGGGAGATCGCGAGCGAGGGCGTCGTCCCGGACGGTTTCCTCGTCGAGGAGCAGGCCGAGGCGGGGCTGGAGGTCATCGTCGGCGCGGTCCGCGACCCGGTGTTCGGGCCCGTGCTGCTCGCGGGGCTCGGCGGGATCTTCGCCGAGGCGCTGGACGACACGGCGCTGCGGCTGTGCCCGGTCACCGAGGCGGACGTGCGCGAGATGCTGCGCGAACTGCGCGGAGCGCCGCTGCTGGACGGATACCGGGGTCAGGACGTCGATCTCGACGCGCTCGTGAAGCTGATCCTGACGATCGGCGGCGCGGGCGGTGCCGTCGAGGCGCTGGGCGACCGGCTCGGCGAGTTCGAGCTGAACCCGGTGATCGTCACGGGGTCCGGCGCGATCGCGGTGGACGCCCGGCGGATCGACGCCGACGCTCCCCCGGCTCCGCCGCCCGCGCCCGGCGACGCCGGTTTCGACCGGCTGTTCGCGCCGCGCGGGATCGCGGTCGTGGGCGCGTCGGCGCGGAAGCCGAACTTCGGGAACATGTTCCTCGGCTTCTACCGGGACGTCTTCTCCGGGCGGCTCGTGGCGGTGCATCCCACCGCGTCCGAGATCGACGGCGTGCCGTGCGTGCCGTCGCTCGCGGACGCCGACGCGGACTACGCGCTCGTCGCCGTGCCCGCCGACCGGTGCGCCGCCGTCGTCCGGGAGGCGCGGGGCGTCCCGTTCGTGCAGGTGATGAGCAGCGGGTTCGCCGAGACGGGACGGCCGGACCTCGAAGCGGAACTCGTGGCGGCCGCGCGCGAGGCCGGATGCCGTCTGCTCGGTCCGAACTGCCTCGGGGTCTACTCCCCCGCCGGAGGCCAGACGTTCCTCGGCGGGCGGCCCGGGCTCCCCGGGCGGATCGCGCTGGTGTCGCAGAGCGGGGGGCTCGCCGGGGAGGTCGTCCGCGTCGGTGAGGGGCGCGGGCTCCGGTTCGCGAAGGTCGCCACGGTCGGCAACAGCGCCGACGTCGCGCCCGCCGAACTCGTCCGCCACCTGGCCGCCGACCCCGGCGTCAGCGCCGTCGGCCTCTACCTGGAAGGCCCGCGCGACGGCCGCGCCCTGTACGACGCGATCGCGGCGACGAGCAAGCCCGTCGCGCTGCTCGTCGGCGGCCGGTCCGCGCGCGGCCGCCGCGCCGCCGCCTCCCACACCGGCGGCATGGTCGGCGACGCCCGCGTCTGGCCCGCCCTCGCCGCCCAGGCGGGAGCCGCCCTCGTCACGAGCCAGGACGACCTCATCGGCGTCCTGGATGCCTTCGACCTGCACGCGGCACGGCGCGAGCGAGCACCGCACGCCGCGCGGGGGGTGCTCGTGATCGGGCCGAGCGGGGGTGCCGGGGTGCTCGCCGCCGATGTCCTCGATGACGCGGGGCTGGAGCTGCCCGGGTTGCCCGATGCCGTGCTGCCGGTGCTGCGGGGGCTCGGGCTGGGGGCGGGGAGTTCGCTCGCCAATCCGCTGGAGATCCCGCTCGGGCCGCGGGCCGACCCGGCGCTCGCCGGGCGCGCCGTGCGCGCGATCCTCGCCGAGCGGACGTATCCGGACATCGTGGCGCACGTCAACGTGCAGAGCTACGCGGCGTTCGGGGACGGCTTCGATCCGCTGCACGCGTACGCGCAAGCGCTCGGGGCGTTGCGGCGGGCGGTGGCGGCGCGGGTGTGGCTCGTGCTGCGCAACGCCGAGTGCGCGCCGGACGGGGTGAAGGGCGCGGTACGGGCGGCGGCGCGGGACGCGGGCGTCCCCGTCTACCGGACCATGGAGGCCGCCGCCGTCGCGGTGGCCGCGATCCAGCGACACGCGGCAGGGAGCACCGATGGGACAGCTTGACGGCAAGGTCGCCCTCATCACGGGCGGGGCGCGCGGCATGGGCAAGGCCCACGTGCGGCGATTCGTCGCCGAGGGGGCCAAGGTCGTGTTCGGCGACGTGCTCACCGACGAGGGCGGCGCGCTCGCCGCCGACCTCGGTGACGACGTCCGGTTCGTCCCGATGGACGTGACGTCGCCCGACGACTGGGCCACGGCCGTCCAGACGGCCGTCGGCACGTTCGGCGCGCTGCACGTCCTGGTGAACAACGCGGGCATCCTGCGGCACAAGCAGATCGAGGACATGGACCTGGACGAGTTCCGGCGCATCCTCGACGTCAACCTCGTCGGGCAGTGGCTCGGGATCAAGTCCGTCACGCCCGCGCTGCGCGACGCGGGCGGCGGGTCGATCGTCAACGTGTCGTCCACCGAGGGGTTCGTCGGCGCGGCCGGGCTCGCCGCCTACAGCGCCAGCAAGTTCGGCGTGCGGGGGCTCACCAAGTCGGCCGCGCGCGAACTCGGCGTGCACGGCATCCGCGTCAACTCCCTCCATCCCGGCGGGATCATCACGCCGCTGGCGATGCAGGACGACGTCATCGAGGCGACCGCGCCCGCCGCCGAGGCGCTGATCCAGGGCCTCCCGCTGCGGCGGCTCGGCCGCAGCCGGGAGGTGTCCGGGCTCGTCGTCTACCTGGCGTCGGACGAGGCGTCGTACTGCACCGGCAGCGAGGTGCAGGTCGACGGCGGCCTGCTCACCGGTTCGGGCTACTGAGCCGTCTCGGGCGGATGCCGGTCGGCCCAGCCCTCCAGGGCCTCCAGTTGCGCGGCGAGCGCGATCAGCGTCGCCTCGCCGGAGTCGGGGCCGAGGAGCTGCGCGCCGATCGGCAGCCCGTCCGCGCTGAACCCGGCCGGGACGCTCATCCCGGGCCAGCCGAGGACGTTCCACGGCCAGCCGTACGGGCAGGCGGCGGCGACGCCGGACTGGGTGCGGCGGTAGTTCGCGCCGTCGAACGCGCCGACCTTCAGCGGAAGCTGCGCGGTCGCGGGGGTGAGCACGACGTCGGCGTACCGGAAGATCTTGCCGGCGCGGTGCCGCAGCGCCGGGTCCATGCGGCGGGCGAGCGGCAGCAGGCGGCGGCCGACGACGCGGCCGATGCGCGCCTCGGTGACGGTGCGGGCCTCGGGGCGGGCGCCGGTCATGCCGTCGATCCAGTCGGCGGCGCCGGTGGTGCCGCGCGGGATCAGGCCGAGCCCGACCAGGCCGTAGTCGGGGTCGGCGGGGAACACGCTGTGGCCGAGGTCGGTGAGGCGGCGGGCGATCCGCTCGACCGCCCGGCGGATCTGCGGGTCCAGCCTCCCGCTGACGCCGAACGCGGTGCGGAACGAGACGGCGACGCGCAGGCGGCCCGGGTCGCGGCGGGCGGCGGCGGCGAACGGGGTGATCGGCGGGTCGAGCCGGTAGGCGTCCTCGGGGTGGCTGCCGGTGACGGCGTCGAGCAGTAGCGCCGCGTCCTCGACGCTGCGGGCGATGGGGCCCCAGACGGTGATGCCGTAGAACGGGTCGGTGCGCGGGTGGCCCGAGACGCGGCCGCGCTGCGGCTTGATGCCGACCAGGTCCGTCCAGGCGGCCGGGATGCGGATCGAGCCCGCGCCGTCGGAGCCGATCGCGGCGGGCACCATCTGCGCGGCGACGGCCGCCGACGATCCGCCCGACGACCCGCCGGGCGTATGCGCGGGGTTCCACGGGTTGCGGGCGCTGCCGTAGCCGGGCGACTCGCTGAACGGCCACAGGCCGACCTCGCACGTCGTGGTCTTGCCAACGATGATCGCGCCCGCGTCGCGGAGCTTCCGGACGATCTCGGCGTCGCGTTCGGCGGGCGCGTGCTCGGCCTGGACGGCGAACGGGGTGGTCTCGCCCGCGATGTCGGTGTCGTCCTTGATGGCGACCGGGACGCCGAGCAGCGCGCGGCGCTCGCCGTCGCGCAGCCGGGCGTCCGCCTCGTCGGCCTCCTTCAGCGCCGCCTCCCGCACGACGCGGAACGCGCCGAGGTGCGCGCACGCCTCGATCCGTTCCAGCGACGCCAGCACCAGCTCCCGCGAGGACACCTCCCCCCGCGCCGCCATCTCGACCTGTGCCGCCAGTCCCAGCTCGTGCATCTCCACCCGTCCCACGCTATCGTTCGTTCGTACGAACGATAGGTCTCCCGGGCGCCGGATGGAAGACTGCACAGCGTGACCGCACCCCGTGACCGCATCCTCGCCGCCACCCTGCGCCTCATCGGCGAACAGGGCCTCGGCGCGGTGACGAACCGCGCCGTCGCCAAGGCGGCGGGCGTCTCGCTGGGTTCGCTGACCTACCACTTCCCGTCCCAGCAGGACCTTCTCCGCGAATCCCTCCAGACCTACGTCGACACCGAGATCGAGCGCATCCGGGCCCGCGTCCTCACCCTCCGCGACACCGCCCACGACCCCGAGCGCGCCGCCGACGAGGTCGAGAAGGCCGTCCTGGACTTCGCGACGGGCCCCGAGCAGATCGCGAACCTCGAACTCCACCTGCACGCCACCCGCGACCCCGAGGTCCGCGAGACGTCGACGCGCTCCATCGCCGCCTACGACCGCCTCGCCGAAGCCGTCCTCACCGCCCTGGACGTCCCCGACCCGGCCCGCCACGCCCCGGCGATCGTCGCCCTCTTCTACGGCCTGGCCCTCCGCCGCCTGGCCACCGGCGACACCACCGCAGAAGGCACCGCCGAAGCCTTCCGCACCCTCCTCCGAGGCACCTTCGCCCCCGCCCCGCCCAGGACTCCCCCAACCGCCTGACGAATCCGCCACCCACGGCGTCACCTCAGACCGAAGGACAGGATCGCGCCTGACTCCTTCGAGTTCGACCGCTGTTCGCCACCTGCTCATTCGACTCGTCACGGCCGCGCATCAGCAGGGATGGCCCAGACGAATGTCACGGACACGCGGCTTCTGCGCCGGACCGACGCCCGGGGAAATCCGCACCGCGCCCAGAGCCATCTGATACGGCTTGACGTCTCCGGCGACGGACGAGGTCGACCTTGCTGGAGACGCCGGTGGCGGTGTCGGCGCCGAGTACCGCGATACGGGCGGCGGCCTCGACCCGGGTGAGGCCGAGAAGTGTGCCGGTGAAGCAGACCGGACGGCCAGAGACTGGAGGCACCAGTCTTGGACCTGCTCGGCAAAAGGCCCGCGCAGCGGCCGGAAGACGCCTACACCGTTCACGAAGGGCTCCCCTACCTCCCCGGCGTGTCGCCGCCACCCCCGGCCTCGGTACCGACCCGGCCATGTCCGCCCGACACTGCTGTATCGGCGCCCGAACACGCCGCGTGGTCTCGCCCCGCGACATCGCGAGCCGGCCCCGGCCGTCACCGCCGTCGGCACCGGGAAGAACGTCGCCGTGGCGATCGTGCGCGCTGCGGCTTTCCGAAAACGAGCGCTTCACCCAGGTCACCGACGTGTTGCTCTTGCCATCGGCCGTGTGACCGCGCGCCTTGGCGCGGAGAGCCCAGAGGTCTTGGGCGCCTATCGGCGGCTGGCGCCAACCCGGTAGGTCGGTGGGATGCTCGCGCCGCGATGCCCGAGTTCGACGATCTGGCCGACGCCATCGCGGCCCATGGCGACGCCGGTGAACTGTCACTCGAGATCCGGCGCAGCATCGGCCTCCTGCTCGCCTCCCGACGGCGACACTGCCGCCGCGGTGGCAGTGTTCGACGATCTCTACGACGACCACGTCGTCGTCGGCGAGCGAACGCGCGAGGCCGCGGCCTTTCTTGACCGGGCCCGGTGGCATGTAGCCCGCGGGTGACACATCCCCGAGCTCACCCCGCCTCCTCTTCCTCGGCGTAGATCTGGAGCGCGCGATCCCAGAGTGATGCTCCGTCGGACAGCAGCCAACGGCGCGGGCCCTGGACGGATACCGGGGCGCTCTCGTACTCCGCGAGCTCCCAGATGCGTTGCACCAGGCCGCTGGCCGAGTACACCTGCTCGTCATATCCCCACAGCAGGCACCGGACGCGGTCGTTGACCCACGTGGCCGTGGCACGGCGTGGGTCCTCGTCGAGCCATGGCTGGACGGCTTCCGTCTCGGCGTCGCCCTGTGAGACATAGCGCAGGAGAGTTCCGTCCGGAATACGGCCGGAATTGACCAGTGTCGGAACCGTGTTAGGACGCCGCGACGTGCGTGTGCCGCGCGCGGGAGGCCGGTAATCGGCGGGCAGCACCGGAATGACGGCACCGCGTTCCACGTCGGCGAGCACGGCACGCGCGAGTGTGCGGCATCGGGTCTCGTCGTTGAACGTGCTGCCGAGCAGCGATTTCTCACCGAACGTGGCGTCGAGGTGGTGGACCAGCCATGCCGAATTGCGGGCGGTCAGCTCCGGGACGCGGGCAAGGGCGGCGTCCCAGTTCGCCGCCGGGTCGTCCATCTCGTCCTGATCGAGGCATTGGAACACCAGGTGGACGACCAGTAGCTCGCCGCGTCGTGCGATCTCGGCGGCGCGCCCGTGCAGCTCCTTGCGCTCGATCTCCAGCGCTTTGCCCACCTCGCGGCGGACCTGGACAGCACGCCAGATGCGGTGCGCGCTGGGACCTTCTTTGAACAGGCGAGTGTAGGCGCCTCGCGCACCGCGTTCCCACAACGTCTCAACGTCCTGGTTCGCTCGTACCGCCAGCTCGGGGGTGCGGTGGGCACAGGCGAGGGCGACGGCGGCCTGTTCGACCGAACAGCCCGAGTCGGAGCCGGGTTCGGCCTCACCGCGCTTGTAGGTGTACTTGCCGAGGCCGGACAGCAAGAAGTCCTCACGGATCTCGGCCTGGACGGGGTCGAGCGCGATGAAGTCGCGGCGAGAGACGTCGTTCTGGGTGTTGGTGGTCTCGGTGATGCGGGCCGCATAGCGTTCGCGGTCGTCGCCGAGGGAGAAGACACGAACAGTGACGTCGGCGTCCTCGGCCACGTCCGAGTTCTGCCGCATCGCCTCGTGGATCGCCGTGACGGTCTGGGCACCGTTGACGACGCTGACGCCCGTGAGCCTCAGCTCGACCGGCTCATCTCCCTTGCGTCGGCCGAGGAAGTGGGGCTCGATCTCGGTGCAGAGGACAGTGATGCCGTTGTTGAAGTACCAGAAATTGTCGGGCTCCTTGAGGAGCGTTTCCTTGATGCCGGTGTTGATCCGCGTGATGCCGAGCGACTTGCGAACATTCTGCTCGTAGAGGTCGTCCCGATGCTCGTCGTACCATCGCGCCACCTCTCTGATCGCGACCGTGCCCTGCCACGCGTCGAAGGGCTCGGTCTTACGGAGCCAGTCGCGCATGGTGACGCTGACGTCGACAGGGTCCGGCGCGAGGTCACGGCGCAGACGACGGTGGAAGTCGGCCGCGCCGAGCACTTCTCGGCGCAGCAGTGGCCCGTTGTGGTTCGCCTCATTTACCAAGGTGTCGATGACGTCCTTGGCGCCCTCGCCCAGGCTCGCGGGGCCCATCACGGCCAAGACCAACGTGATGTGGAGACGAGCGTCACCCATCGCCGCGTCCAGCTGAGGACGCAACGGCGTGAGACGGTCGTTGAAGCGTTCGAACTGCCGGCTGTCGATCGCCCGCAGTCCCTCCGCGAGCGCCTGCGCGGTGGCGCGGTCGAGGCGGGCGTTCCCGACATCGCTCCACTTGGCTTGGACCAGCACGACCTCGGGTCCGCTGTCCCCGACGGCGATCGCGTCGATGCCCTGGTCACGCTCCCCGTCGATCACCGACGCTGCCGCGGCCTCGTAGTCGCAACCGGTCGCGATCCGGATCGCTTCAGCGGCGAGGGCACGGGAGAGGAAACGCTGTTCACGCCCCCGCGGGTCGTAGCCGCGCAGATCCTCATCGAAGATCAGGCCGGAGTAGTTTTCCAGCAGCGCGGCACGGACATGCCGAACCTGCGTGGTGATCGTGTCCGCTGAAGGCTCCGGCACGTCTTTCTCCCGACTGACCACTCCGTTGACAGGATCGACACATTCGATCACACGCCGAACGCGGTCCGCGCACTTTTCGGCGACCCGACCACCTCAGCTCAGCGGAGGGGGCCGGTGATGATCCAGAGGTGGCCGTACGGGTCGCGGATGCGGCCGGAGCGTTTGCCGTAGGGGCGGTTCTCGATGGGGACGACGGTCTCGGCGCCGTGGGTCGTCATGCGGGACGCGACGGCGTCGGGGTCCTCGGTCTCGATCTCGATGAGGACGGGCGGGGTGCCGTCCTCCGCCGGGGGCGACCAGCCCCACGCGGCCACCGACGGGGAGACGCGGAACGACGAGGCGCCCGCGCGCAGCTCGATGACGACCGGGCGGCCGTCGTCGCCCGCCGGGCCGCGGAAGACCTGCTCGGCTTCCAGGGTGCGCTGGTAGAAGGCCGACGCGGCGTCCGGATCGGGGACGATCAGACGGGGCGCCAGGCGCGTGGTGTACGGCATGCGTCCATCATCGGAGTGCGCGGTCCGGCTGGTCTTGAAGATTCGGGAACGGCGGTGCCGGGCTCTCGGTTCGCAGCCATTCGGTCAGCGTGCACCCGGCCATGGCGCGCCACTCGCGGGCCAGGTGCGCCTGGTCCGCGAACCCCGACGCGGCCGCCACCCCCGCGAGGCCGGGCCGCCCGGCCCGCGCCGCCGCCGCGACCCGCGCCCTGGCCCGCTCGAACCGGACGAGCCGCAGGTAGTGCTTCGGCGTCACCCCGAACTCCGAGCGCACCACGTCGCCGAGATGCCGCCGCGAGCAGCCGAGCGTCCGCGCCGCGTCCTGCACCCGGCCGTGTTCGGCCAGGACCGCCAGCGCGGCGCCGCCCGGGGTGCGGCACGCCCGGCCGTCCAGCCCGTCCAGCAGCAGCCCCTCGACCAGCGCCCGCCGCTCCGTCCACGTCCCGCACGCCGCGAGCCGCTCCGGCAGGTCGCGCAGCGCCGGGGCGACGTCGCCCAGCTCGGCGGCCTCCCCGGCCAGCTCCGCCGCCGGAACCCCCAGCAACGCCCGCACCCCCGGCGGACTCAACCGCAGGTGCACCCCGCCCGCGCCCCCGGCCTGCCGCACCTCGACCGCGTCCAGGTGCAGCCCGCCCACGACGGCCTCGAACCGCGCACGACGCCCGCCGCGCGCGATCTCGACCGCGCCCGACTCCGGAACCGTGATCGACACCGCCGCCGAAGGCAGCCCCCGATGCCGGCCACCGGCCCCCAGATCGTAGGCCGCCAATCCCAGAACGAACGGAACCATTCCTCCACCGTACGACCCGGCGTGACCTGCTCACTCGTCGAGGGTGGCGAGGCGGGACCGCTGGTAGGCGATGACGCGGGCGCGTTCGGGACCGGCCGGGACGTGCCGGCGGGCCTTGCGGCGGGCGTGGCGGGTCAGGAGGGTCGTGGACTCGTCGGCGTGGAGGGCGCGCCGGGCATGGCGGCGGTAGGTGCGGCGCAGGGTGAAGTACAGGACCAGGAAGATCAGGAAGTTGACGGCGACCTTGACGGCGACGCCGCCGGTGAAGGAGAGCAGGGGCGAGTCGAAGAGCCAGTGCATCGCCATCGCCAGGACGATCAGGAACACGCCCGCGGCCACCCGGTGCGCGACCATGAAACCGACGCCCGCCCCGGCCACGGCGGTCATCGCCCAGTGCGAGCCCAGGCCGGTCACGCCGACGCGGACGACGAACGTCTCGATCGCCGCCCCGACCTCCCCGACGCCGCCCGCCGCCTCCACCGTGCGCAGCCCGTACAGGACGTTCTCGACCACCTGAAACCCCAGGCCCGTCAGGGCGCCGAGGACGAGGCCGTCGACCGGGCCGCGCAGCACGAGCGGGAACGCCAGCGCCAGCAGCCCCACGCCCGCGACCTTCAGCACCTCCTCGTTCAGCGGCGCTGTCAGCGCCGCGCCCCACGCGGCGTCGAACGCGGGCGACACCGCCTTGGCCCAGACGCCGCCGAGCGCGTCGTTGGCGAGCAGCGCACCGCCCGTCGCCGCCAGTCCGCCCCACAGGACGCCCACCGCCGACACCCCGAACGGCGGCGAGTGAATCGGGCGTATACGGCGCAGCACCGCGAACCCCACCACCAGCACCACGAGTTGCAGCAGCGCCGACAGCAGGAACGTCACCGGGAACGCCGCCGCCTGCCCCAGCAGTTCCGCCGCGAGCACCAGCGCGCCCGCCGCCGTGCCCGCGCCCAGCAGCACGCGAGCGACCACGACCGTCGCCTCGACGCTCCGGGTCCGCGTCGCCGTCACCGCCGTCATGAGCCCTCCAGCCAGCGCAGGGAGGCCGCGACGTTGTCGGCGGCCCGGTGGTCGGCGGCCGTGCCGGGCTCGCCGAGCGCGGTCGTCTCGGCGGCGCCGCCGCCGTCCGGCGCGCGCTGCACGGTCGCGGTGCCGACGGCGCGGCCCTCGGCGACCGGGCCGCGCAGCCCGCGCCGCCCGAACGGGACCGGCTCGCCCAGCTCGACGTGCTCGCCGGACGCCTCCGCGACCCGGCCCAACCCCTCCCAGAGCTGCGCCGGAGTGGCGTCCCGGGGTGGCGTCACCAGCGAGAGGCGCAGCCGCACGGTGCCGCGCTCCAGGAGATAGGAGCTGTCCGGATCGGACTCGGCGGTCCGCAGCGTCCAGCCGGGCCCGACCGTGAACCGGGCCGCGTCGCCCAGCGTCAGCCGGGCGCCGTTGCGCAGCGGTTCGGTCTCGTCGCCGAGGGCGGCGTTCAGCAGCGGCCAGCCGCCGACGAGCAGGACGGCCGCCGCGAGGATCGCGATCAGTCCGCGGGTGCGTGCTCTCACAAGATCCTGCATGTCCGGCATGGAAGGTGATCAAGCCCACGGAGCGGCAAAGCTCACCGCACGGCCGCGACGTCCGCCCGCCCGCGTCCCGCGTCGGACGCCGCGCCGAGCGCCCCCTCGACGGTCCGGTACAGCGGTGACGCGTCCGGCAGCTCGTCGATGAGCAGCCGCAGGTCCTTGCGGGCCAGGTCGACGGGGAACCCGGGCGCGAAGTCGCCGCGCAGGATCTCGCGCGCCTTGTCCAGCGCGTACGGCATCGCCAGCGGGCCGCCGTCGACCACGTCCATGACGTGCGCCGGATCGACGCCGAGCCGCCCGCACGCGTCCAGGGCGTCGGCCATCGCGAGCACGGTCGCGGTCATCCAGCCGTTGACGATCAGCTTGATCCGGGACGCCTCGCCGCCCGTGCCGACGTGCACGGTCCGCGAGCCGAGCGCGTCGAGCACGGGCCGCGCCCGCTCCAGCGCGGGCACCTCCCCGGACACGATCATCGTGAGCGTGCCCTGCTCGGCGGGCCCGCTGCTGCCCGAGACGGGGCTGTCGAGCATCATCCGGCCGGCGCGGCGGGCCCGGTCGAGCAGCCGGTCGGTCCACGGGCCGCCGACCGTGCTGGTCTGCACCCAGACGGCGTCCTCGGCCAGTTCCGGCAGCAGCGCGTCGGCGAGGGACGCCACGACCTCGCCCGTCGGCACCATCGTCAGCACCGCGTCCGCGCCGCGCACGGCCTCCGGCACGTCGCCCGCGAGCGTCGCGCCCGACGCGGCCAGCGGCGCCGCCCTGGCGGCCGTGCGGTTCCAGACGCGCACGTCGTGCCCGTCGCGCAGCAGCGTCCGCGCCATCGCCGATCCCATGATCCCGGTGCCCAGCACCGCCACGGTCGTCATGCCCGGGGCCGTACCCGCGCCGCCCGCCGCCCGGACGGCCCGCCGCCAGATCTTGCCGGGTGCCCGGGGTGCCTTTTACCCGCTCCGGGCGACGTCGCAGGGATGGAGCGCAGCGCGGAGGACGCCGACGAGGGCCACGTCGAGGACGTCATGCAGCTCGCGCTGCGCCTCGGTGAGGAGATGTTCGTCGCCGGGTTCGAGACGCGCTCGGTGCAGGAGGCGCTGGAGGCCGTCGCCCGCCGCTACGACGTCGAGCATCTGGAGGGCGACCTGACGGCCCGCTCCATCCACCTCCAGTGGCGCCCGCCGGGCCGCCGCCCGCTGGTGATGATGCGGGTCGCCCGCACCGACGACGCCCGCGACCTCGACCGGATGAACCTCGTCCACCGGCTCATCGAGCGCATCGTGGCGGGACGGGTGGACGTGGACGAGGCCATCGCCGAGCTGGAGGCGATCACCCGGGCGCAGGAGCGGTGGCCGTGGTGGGTGCGGATGGCGGGCGGCGCGGTGCTGGCCGCGATGATCTCGCTCCAGGCGGGCGGGACGGTCGCGGGCGCGGTCGCGGCGGCGCTGCTGCTGGCGCTCGTCAACCGGACCGGCTGGCTGCTCGGCGCCACCTGCCTGCCGCCGTTCTACATCACGGCGATCCAGGCGATGCTGGTCGTGCTGGCCGGGGCCGGGCTGTTCCAGGCGGGGTTCTCCGGCGCGGCCGTCGCGGGGCTGATGGCGGCGAACCTGGTGCTGCTGCTGCCGATCCTGTCGGTGGTGTCGCTCGCCGAGGACGCCATCTCCGGCTTCAACCTGATGGCGGCGAGCCGCCTGGTCTCGGTGGTGCTGCTCATCGGCGGGCTCGTCGCGGGCGCGGCCATCGCGGGGAGCGTCGCGCTGCGCGTGGGCGACTTCGAGCAGATGGCCTACGGCGTGCGGTTCGCCGCGCTGCCGCTGGTCGTCGCGGTGCTGTCGGCGGCGGTCGGCGCGGCGGGGAACACGCTGTTCAACGGCGGCGCGGCGCGGCTCGTCCCGGCGGGGGTCGCGGCGGGGCTGCTGGCCGGGACGGTCAACCAGCTCCTGCGGGCCGGGCTGCACGCCGTGCCGCCGCTCGCGGTGCTCGTCGCGGCGACGGCGCTCGGCTGGGCGGCGACGCTCGCCGCGCGGCGGCTGCGCATCCCGTCGGCGGTGCTGGTCATCCCGGGCGTGACGGGCGCGCTGCTGCCCGGCCCGGACGTCTACCTCAGCCTGGTCAAGTACGCGACGGGCGCGCCGGACGCCGGGTCGTCGCTCCTCACGGCGATCGTGACGACGGCCGCGATCGGCGTCGGCGCCGTGCTCGGCAGCATCATCGGGCTGCGCCGCGTCCGCGCGGAGGTGGCGCCGTCCTTCACCGGCTAGCGCGGCGCAGCCGCTGACGGCGGGCGCGGCGACCGGGCGTCGGCGTGCGGGTGCGCAGCCACATCTGGACCTGCGCGCCGCCGAGCACCGAGCGGTGGATGCGCAGGTGGCCGCCGGTCGCCTCGGCGGCGCGGCGGGCGATGTCCAGGCCGAGGCCGGTGGAGCCGCCGCCGCTGGCGCCCCGGCGCAGCGCGGCGCCCGGGTCCGCGATGCCGGTGCCCGCGTCCGCGACGAGGATGCCGGTGACGCCCTGCCCCCGGTGCAGCGTCACCGCGAAGCCCGTGCCCTCGGGGGTGTGCCGGAAGACGTTGCCGAGCAGCGCGTCCACGGCGGCGGCCAGCTCGGACGCCGGGATCGGCAGCGGCGCCGCGTCCTCGGCGCCGATCAGCTCGCAGGAGCGCCGCTCGTCCTCGGCCAGCACCGACCAGAACCCGACGCGCTCGCGGAGCACCTTGGCGGCGTCGCAGCTCCCCCGCGCGGTCGGTTTGCGGACGGTCCGGATGATCTGGTCGACCTCCCGCTCGATGCGGTCCACGGCCTCGCGCGTCTGGTCCGCGACGGGGCCGTCCCCGAGCGCCTCGGCGTTGAGCCGCAGCGCGGCCAGCGGCGTGCGGAGCCGGTGCGACAGGTCGGCGGCCATCTCCCGTTCGGCCGCCAGGAGCTGCACGACGTGGTCGGCCATCGCGTTGAACGCCAGCGCCGCCTCGATCAGCTCGGGCGGCCCGTCCGGGTCGAGGCGGACGCGCAGGTCGCCGTCACCGAACGCGGCGGCGGCGTCCGCGAGCCGCCGGGTGGAGCGGATCATGCGGTGGCCGAGCCGGTCCGCGACGGCGACCGATCCGGCGACGAGCGCCGCCGCGACGCCCGTCATGACCAGCCACGCCGAGGCGACGCCCTCCGACAGCTCGTCGTCGGGCAGGAACACCTCGACGACGGCGGTGCGGCCCGCGTCCAGCCACACCGGTTGCAGGAACGCGTAGCCGCCCGGGACGCGCGCGGCGTGCGACCGGCCGCGCCGGATCGCGGCGGCGCGCTGCTCGGGGGTGGCGCGGGTGCCGACGACGTCGCCGCGCGGCACGACGCCGCCGTCGGGCAGGTGCACGGTCATCCGCCGCGCCGCCCCGGCCTGCGTGCTGGCGACGGCGCGGTCGAGCGCGGCCGGGTCCTCGGTGACGACGAGCACCGGCCCGAGCGCGCCCGCCTGCCGTTCGGCGGACGTCAGCGCCCGGTCCCGGGCGATCTCCCGGACGGTCAGCGCGAGCGGGATGAGGAACGCCAGCGCGACCATCGACGTGACCGCCAGCGAGACCAGGACGAGCGTGCGTCTCATGCGGGGGGCTCGGACAACCGGACCCCGACCCCGCGCACCGTGTGCAGGTAGCGGGGGCGCGCCGCCGTCTCCCCGAGCTTGCGGCGCAGCCACGACAGGTGGACGTCGATGGTCTGGTCGTCGCCGTACGCCTGCCGCCACACCTCGGCGAGCAGTTCGCGGCGGGCCACGACGCGGCCGGGCCGGGCGGCGAGGTAGGCGAGCAGGTCGAACTCGCGGCGGGTCAGCTCCAGCGGCGCGCCGTCCAGGGTGGCCTCGCGGCGGTCCAGGTCGATGTCGAGGCCGCCGACGCGCAGGGTCGCGGCGGGGCCGGAGCGGGCGGCGCGGCGGAGCACGGCGGCGAGGCGGGCGCTGAGCACCTCGGCGGAGAACGGCTTGATGAGGTAGTCGTCGGCGCCGGCGTTGAGCAGCCGGACGATCTCGGGTTCGTCCTCGCGGGCGGTGGCGATGAGGACGGGGACGTCGGAGACGCCGCGCAGCATCTTGAGCACCTCGCCGCCGTCGAGGTCGGGCAGGCCGAGGTCGAGGATGACGACGTCGGGCGGTGCCTGGGTGACCTCGCGGAGGGCGTCCATGGCGGTGCCGGCGCTGCGCACGACGTGCGAACGGGCGGTCAGTTCGCGGATCAGGGCGGCCCGCAGGCTCGCGTCGTCCTCGACGACCAGAACACTCGCCATGGGCGAACCGTATGCCACCATGTGCCCATGCGTCGCGCGATGTCCTATGTTGCCCCGTGGGTGGTGCTGACGGCGCTCGCGGTGATGCTTTCGTGGTTCGGAGTCCGCGATGTCGTGCGGGACGCGGTGTCCGATCGGGCCGTCGCGCCGGTCGCCGTCCCGGTGCCGCAGGCGGTGCCGACGCCCGGCCCGAGCCCGGTCCACGACCTGCGGACGTACTCGACGCGCGGCGGGCGCGCCGTCCTCACGATGACCTCTTCGGCGGTGGCGTTCGTGTCGGCCAACGCCGCCCCGGGCTACCGCGTCCGCGTCTCGCGCGCGGAGGGCTGGCTGCGCGTGGACTTCCTGCGCGACCGGCACGGGTCGTCGGTCATCGCGACCTGGTACCAGGACCGCCCCGCCGTGCGCACCTACGACTCCTGAGCGAGCCCGTGCCCGGCGGCGAAGGCCGCCAGGCCCTCGGCGGCCTCGCGGGTGCGGGTCCAGGGCCGGACGATGAGGCGGTGCACGCCGAGGTCCGACCAGGCGGCGACCTCCTCCGGCTCCGGCGCACCGGACGTGTGGACCGTGATCTCGAACGGGCCCGGACGGTCGCCGCGCAGCTCGCGCAGCAGGGCGAC
Organism: Actinomadura flavalba DSM 45200; assembly: GCF_000374305.1. Lineage (GTDB taxonomy): Bacteria > Actinomycetota > Actinomycetes > Streptosporangiales > Streptosporangiaceae > Spirillospora > Spirillospora flavalba. The sequence goes on from NZ_KB894094.1 coordinate 418,993, forward strand.
CTGCGCGGCGGCGCTGCCGAGCGTGTGCGGCATGCCGATCCAGCCGTCGCACAGCGTCGCGGCGCGGCGCAGCGCCGCGTGCGACTCCCCGCCCGCGATGATCGGCAGCCGGTCCTGCACGGGCTTGGGCTCGAACGCGACCTCGGGGAACGGGAAGAAGGCGCCGTCGTGCGCGACGACCGGCTCCGACCACAGGCGCCGCGTCACCGCGATGGCCTCGTCCAGGCGGCGGCCCCGGGTCGTGAAGTCCGCGCCCGCCGCGATCCACTCCCCCGCGTACCAGCCCGCGCCGACGCCCGCGATGGCGCGCCCGCCGGACACGTGGTCGAGCGTGGCGAACGCGCGGGCGGCGATGAGCGGGTGCCGCAGCGCGTACAGGTAGACGGCCGTGCCGAGCCGCACGCGGGAGGTCGCGGCGGCGAGCGCGCACAGGTAGGCGGGCGCGTCGAACAGCGGCGTATGCGGCCGGATGCCCGGGTTCGCGCCGCCGGGGTAGTGGTCGGTGGACAGGTCCGTCGTGAACACCAGGTGCTCGGGCAGCCACACCGACTCGTAGCCGAGCCGGTCGGCCGCGACGGCCAGGTCCCGCCACGTCGCGGGGTGGACCAGGCCGAGCGGGACACCGAACTTCACGCCGTCACCTCCGGTGCGCCGGGACACATCGCCCAACCTAGCGAGCGCTTGGTACGCTAACCGGCGCGCCGTCACGGGGCAAGCCCACCGGCTAGGCCAGCGGGTCGGGCTTCCACCGCACCGTCGTGACCTCGCCGTAGCGGTCCAGGTCGATGATCTCGCCCGCCGCCAGCGCGCCCGCGACCTCGACGAGCCGGTCGAGCGTCGCGTACAGGCCGCGCGACATCCCGGCGCCGGAGTCGGGGATCTCCAGCCAGAGGCGGCCGTTCTTCTCCCACATCGCCTGCACGATCGTGCCCGCCGCGTCCTGGCAGGTGAGGAAGTTGCCGTCCACGGGCAGGAGCGCGCAGGCGACGCCGCGCAGTTCCTCGAACGTCATCGCGGCGCCCTCGTCCTCGTACCGGTGGGCCGGATAGTCGCAGTACGTGACGAGCACCGTGGGGGGCGCGGACGCGGGGACGGGCTCGGCCGCCGCCGACGGCGACCACGCCAGCGAGGCGTACCGGCGGCGGCGCCACGTCAGCGGGACGGTGATGCGGCGCCCGGGGTCGCCGTCCCACTCGGCCGCCACGCCGCGCGCGGCCAGCGCCGCGACGACCTCGCGGCCGATCGCCGCCGCGTCGCCGTCCTCGCCGGCCGTGCCGAACGACAGGTGCAGGCCGTGCCCGGCGGCGGAGGCGTCGACGTCCTGGGCGTGGCAGAACGCGTAGCCCCGCGCCCGTGCGGCGGCCGCGGTCTCGGCGCCGATCTCGGCGACGCCGCAGGTCTGGCAGCAGGTGAAGTCGGTGCGGGCCACGATGCCGGACACGTCCAGGTCGCGGCAGGCCGCCAGCAGCGCCTCGGCGGGCAGCAGCCCGCTCCACCCGGCCTGCTCGGCGCGGTAGGCGGCGAACGCGCCGTCGGTGACCTCGTGCAGCGCCGGGTCGTCGGCGGAGAGCTCCAGGTGCTCGGCCGCGTCCGCGACGACGGCGGCGAAGCCGGCCTCGCCGCGCGCGAGCGCCGACGCCAGGTACGGGAGCAGCTCGTCCATCGTCTCGTCGTCCACGGGCGCGATTATGGCCGGGGCCTCTGACAGACCGGCGAGTGCGCGGCGTTACGCCCGTCTTCCGGCCGCATCCGGTCAGCACTCGACCAAGCAAATGCTTGGTGCTAGCGTGCGGTGCGGCGACCCGGCGACGGAAGGCGGACCAGACGTGACCACCACGATGCGGGCGGCCCTGCTCCGCGCGTACGGCGCGCCCCTCGACGTCACCGAGATCGAGATCGCCCCGCCCGAGGCGGGCGAGGTCCTGGTCCGCATCGCCGCCTCCGGCGTGTGCGGCTCCGACCTCAAGGGCATCGACGGCACCAGCCCCGTCGTCACCCACCTGCCCTGCGTCCTCGGCCACGAGAGCGCGGGCACCGTCGAGGCCACCGGGCCGGGCGTGACGTCCGTCAAACCCGGCGACCGGGTCGTCATCGCGATGAACGGGCCGTGCGGACGGTGCCGCAACTGCGTGCGCGGACGCGTCCACCTGTGCTCGGGCCGGTCCCGGATGACCACGATCATGGGCATGACGGCAGACGGGAGCACGCGGCTGTCGGCGGGCGGCGAGGCGGTCCGGCCCTACATCGGCATCGGGTCGTTCGCCGAGAAGGCCGTCGTCGCCGAGGCGATGTGCGTCAAGGTCGGCGCCGGCGACCCGCTCGACCTGCTCGCGCTCACCGCCTGCGCCGTCGTCACCGGCGTCGGCGCCGTCCTCAACGTCGCCCGCGTCGAGCCCGGGTCCAGCGTGCTCGTCGTCGGATGCGGCGGCGTCGGCCTCAACGTCGTGCAGGGCGCGCGGCTCGCCGGAGCGACGACGATCATCGCGGCGGACGTCGCCGCGTCCAAGCTGCGCCTCGCCGAGACGTTCGGCGCCACGCACACGCTGCTCTCCGACGACCTTCCCAAGCAGGTCGGCGCGATCGTGCGCGGCGGCGCCGACTACGCCTTCGACGTCACCGGCGTCCCGGCCGTCCTGCCCGCCGCGTTCGCCGCCACGCAGCCCGGCGGCACGACCGTCATGGTCGGCAGCCCCGCCGCCGGACGCGACCTGGCGATCCCGCCGGGCGTCCTGTTCGGCTCCCGGCGGCTGATGGGCACCCAGGGCGGCGATGCGAACCCCGCCCGCGACCTGCCGCTGCTGGCCGACCTGCACCGCGCCGGACGGCTCGACCTGGCCGGGCTCGTCTCCGAGCGGCTGCCGCTGGACGACGTCAACGACGCGATCGCCCACGTGCGGTCGGGGGCGGTGGCGCGGTCGGTGATCGTTTTCGACTGAGACCGAACCGGCGGCGGGTTCCACGCGTCCCATTACCGATAACGTGGACACACCTCCCGGAAAGGACGTCGCTGTGAAGGACGACATCCCGCCGCCTCCCGACAGCGGCCCCCCGCCGGACTCCGGCTCCCAGCCCCCGCCGTACGGTTCGCCGTACGGCGGCACCCCCGGCGTCGGCAGCCCCTACGCCGGCCCCGAGGGCTACGGCCACGACCCCGGCGGCGCGTACGGCCACCCGCCCGGCGGCGGCTACGGCCCGCCCGGCGCGCAGGGGCCGCGCGCCCACGTCCAGGGCGACGACACCACGTGGGCGATGTTCGCCTACCTCGGCACCCTGCTCCTGGGCTTCCTCGCGCCGCTGATCATCTACTTCGTGAAGCGGAACGAGTCGCGCTTCGTGCGGTTCCACGCGGCGCAGGCGCTCAACTACCAGATCACGATCCTCATCCAGATGCTCGCGCCGCTCATCGTGCTGCTGCCGATCGCGATCGTGACCGATCTGTGGTGGCTGCTGGCCCCGGCCATCGTCATCTGGCTGTTCCACGCCTTCGCGCAGTGGGTGTTCCTCATCCTCGGCGCCGTGAAGTCCGGTAAGGGCGAGTACTACGAGTTCCCGAAGGTCTTCTCCTTCCGGATGATCCGCTAGCCCCTGGGGGCGCGGGCGTAGTCGTCCAGCACCGGCAGGACCGCGTCCCGGTCACCGGCCGGGACGCGGAGCACGACCTCCTCGACGCCGAGATCGGCGTAGTACGCCAGCTTCGCCGGGTCCGGGAGCGTCCCGAACGGGATCACCGGCACCGGCGGACGCCCCCGCCGCGCGCACGCCCCGGCCAGCGCGGGCAGCGCGGCCCGCACGCCCGCCCCGCCGATCGGCAGCCAGCCGTCGCCGTACTCCGCGATGTGCTCGAACAGCGCCGGTCCGGCCGCGCCGCCGAGCAGGACCGGCACGCGCCCGGCGGGCTTGGGCCACGACCACGACGGCGCCAGCCGCACGTACTCGCCCGCGTAGGACGCCCGCTCGTCCTCCCACAGCGCCCGCATCGCCAGCACGTGCTCGCGGGCCAGCGCCCGCCGCTTGCGCCACGGCACGCCGTGCGCCTCCCCCTCCTCGCGGTTCCAGCCGAAGCCGATGCCGTAGGCGAACCGGCCGCCGGACAGCCGGTCGAGCGTGGCGATCGCCTTCGCGGTGACGATCGGGTCGCGCTGGGCGACGAGGCTGACGCCGGTGCCGAGCGTGATGCGGCTCGTGACCGCTGCCGCCGCCGCCAGCGCGACCAGCGGATCGAGCGTGCGGGCGTACTCCTCCGGCAGCGTGGCGTCGCCGGTGGGCGGCGGGGTGACGCGCGCGACCGGGATGTGGGTGTGCTCGGGGAGGTAGAGCGAGGCGAAGCCGCGTTCCTCGGCGGCGACGGCCAGCTCGTGCGGGGCGATGACGCGGTCGGTGGCGAAGATCGTGAGTCCGAGGCGCATGGCGGTCAGCGTAACCGACCAAGCGATTGCTAGGGATTGTGGCTTTGATGTAGCGTGCGCTTGTTCGGTCCACCGGTCGCAGGGGGTGCCGCATGCCGTTCACCGACGTCGCCTCACCGCACGGCGACGTGCGCCTGTTCCACACCGACGACGCCCCCGCCCGCCCCGCCGGACCGCCCGTCCTGCTCGTGCACGGCTACGGCGCCGACTCCGACGACTGGATCTTCCAGCTCCCCGGGCTCACCGAACGCCGCCGCGTCCTCGCCCCCGACCTGCGCGGGCACGGGCACTCGTCCGCGCCGCCGTCCGGCTACGCGCCGCGCGACCTGGCCGCCGACCTCGCCGGGCTGCTCGACGCACTCGGCGTCCCCGCCGTCGACGCCGTCGGGCACTCGCTCGGCGCGCTCGTCGTTAGCGCCCTCGCCGTCGAGCACCCCGGACGCGTCCGGTCGCTGGTCTGCGTCGACCCCGGCTACGGGCAGCCCGACGCCGTCGCCGCCGCGTTCCCGCCCATGTACGCGGCGCTGCGCGGCCCCGACCCGTACGCGACCGCCCTCGCCAACGACGCCTGGTGCTACACGCCCGCGTCCCCGCCGTGGCTGCGCGGCTGGCACGCCCGCAAGATCCTCGCCACCGCGCCGCAGGCGCTCGCCCAGGCGTTCCCCGCCCTCTACGACGGGCCCGACCAGTTCGGCCTGCGCGCCGCCGCCGAGACGTACCTCGCGCGGCGCGCCTGCCCCGTCCTGTCCTGCTGGTCGGCCGCCCAGGCCGGCTCCGCCGACTGGGAACGCGGCGTGTTCACGCACCCGGCGTCCCGCGCGCAGGTGTGGCCGGGCTCGGGGCACCGCCTGCACGCCGAACGTCCCGCCGAGTTCCTGCTGACCCTCACGACCTGGCTCGACGCACGCGACAAGGAGACGTCCCCGTGAAGTTCTCGATCTTCCTCAACCCGCAGATCCCCGGGTCGGGCTGGTCCGCCGAGGAGAACGCCAAGGCCCGGCGGCCGATCGGCCGTGACGTCGAGTCGTACCAGAAGCTCCTGCACGAGGTCCGCGAGATCGCCGTGCACGCCGACCGGATCGGCTTCGACGCCCTGATGATGACCGAGCACCACTTCCACTCGGAGGGGTTCGAGTTCTCGGTCAACCCGCTGATGTTCCTCACCGACCTCGCCGCCCGCACCGAACGCATCCTGCTCGCCCCGCTCGGGCTCGTCCTGCCCGCCTGGGACCCGATCCGGGCCGCCGAGGACGTCGCGCTGCTCGACCACTTCAGCAAGGGACGGCTGCGGCTCGGCGTCGCGCGCGGCTACCAGGCGCGGTGGGCGAACGTCCTCGGGCAGCGCTGGGACGCGGCGGCGGCCCGGTCGGACGGCTCGTCGTCGGACAACCGCAACTTCGACGTGTTCGGCGAAATCCTGAAGATCATGAAGATGGCGTGGGAGAACGACACGCTCCGCTACGAGAGCGACGTGCTGGACTACTCCGTCCCCGCGCCCTTCTCCGGCATCGAGGGCTGGCCCGCGCAGGAGTGGACCAAGACGTTCGGCGCCCCCGGCGAGATCGACGACGACGGCGTCATCCGGTCCGTCTCGGTCTGCCCCAAGCCGTACCAGAACCCGCACCCCGAGCTGTGGCAGCCGTTCACCGTCTCGGACCGGTCGGTCGTCCGCGCGGCGCAGGAGGGCATCCTGCCGTGGATGTTCACCCCGAACCCCGACGACCACGCCGCCAAGGCCAAGCTCTACCAGGAGGAGTGCGCGCGTCAGGGCAAGGACTACAAGCTCGGCGAGCACACCGGCATCCTCAAGATCGTCGGCATGGCGGACACGCGTGAGGAGGCCATCGCCACCTACGGCACGGGCATGCAGAAGGACTTCGCGTCGTTCTTCGGCCCGTTCGGCTACCTGGAGGTGCTCCGCAAGAAGGAGGACGACCGGCATCAGCCGATCTCGCCGGAGAAGGGCGACTTCAAGCGCATGAACGAGGTCGAGATGGCGCTGCTCGGCACCCCCGACGACGTCAAGCGCGGCATCCAGCGCATGCTCGACCGCATGCCCGACCTGGAGTGGTTCGGGCTGTTCATGCAGGGCCAGCAGGGTGTCCTGCCGCTCGACACGGTCAAGCGCAATCTGGAGATGTTCGCCACCAAGGTCATCCCCGAGTTCCAGGACTGAGGCCGCCGATGCGTTTCTGGCTGGGCGCCGCGTTCGTCGACACCGCCGAGTTCGTCCCGCTGGCCCGGGCGGCCGACGCCCTCGGCTACGACACCGTCGCCGTCTCGGACCACATCTTCTACGCCGACTACGCTGCGGAGTACCCGTACTCCGAGACCGGGGCTCCGCCGTACCGTCCCGACACGCACTGGCCCGATCCGTGGGTCACGATCGGCGCGATGGCGGCGGCGACGACCCGCGTCCGCTTCGCGACGAACGTCTACATCGCCCCGGCGCGGGACCTCTTCACGGTGGCGAAGGCCGTCTCGACGGCGGCGGCCCTGTCGGGCGACCGCGTGACGCTCGGCACGGGCGTCGGCTGGTGCAAGGACGAGTTCCTCCAGACCGGCCAGGACTTCCACACGAGGGGCCGCCGCCTGGACGAGATGATCCCCGCCCTCCGCACCCTCTGGCAGGGCGGCACGGTCGAACACCACGGCGACCACTACGACTTCGGCCCCCTGAGCATCGCCCCGACCCCGGCAGAGCCGATCCCCGTCTACATCGGCGGCGACAGCGACGCCGCCCTGACCCGCGCCGCCCGCCTGGCCGACGGCTGGATCGGCAACCGCGTCTACACCGAGGACCAGCTCACCGACCTCCTGTCCCGCCTGAAGGGCCTCCTCCGGCAGAACGGCCGCACCCTGGCCGACCTGGACATCGTCGCCCCCATCGCCGCCCTCCCCACCCCCGACCTCTACCGCAGATGGCACGGCCAAGGCGTCGACGCCACCCTGGCCGCCCCGTGGTGGCTCGCCACCCCCGCTGAGAAAGAGCGACACGGCCGCCGCTCCCCCGCCCTGCGCCTCGCCACGATGGAACGCTTCGCCGAAGAGGTCATCACCAAGATGTGAGCGCGAGGCTGCGGAAGACACCCCTCGCCCGGCCGATGGTGCCGGTGGCGAAGAGGGGGCCGCCCGGGGTGGTGGAGAGGGAGGTGAGTTCGCCGCCGGTGGGGATTCGGGTCCAGTGGCCGGTGGCGGTGCGGTGGGCCAGGGCGGAGGCGTCGCCGTTGGGGTCGGTGGAGCCGAGGAACCAGTGGCCGCCGCTGCCGTCGGGGAGGGGTGCGGCGTCGCGGGTCATGCGGCCCGCCGTGGCGGAGGTGTTCTCACTGCGCCAGCCGGACCCCGTGCCATGAAGGAGGAACGATGACGCCCCGATCTCGCCGGTGATCCAGACGCCGGACGCGTCGGCGGTGATGGCGCCGAGCCCGGCGTGCAGGGGGCCGGGCGGGGCCTCGCCGGAGGCGGGCGGTGCCTTCGGGAGCACCCCGGACAGGTCGGTCCGGGTCCACGTTCCGCCGTCGAAGTGGTGGACCCACGGGTGGACGTCGTCGAGGGCCCAGATGTCGGACGACGAGCGGGCGCTGACGCGGAAGGCGGTGAAGGGGACGGGGCGTTCGGACCAGGTCCTGCCGTCGTAGTGCCAGGCCCTCCGGGCACCGAAGATCCATACGTCGTCGGCGGCGATCACGGCGAGGCCGCCCGCCGTGGCGGGCTGCTCGCGCATGACCGTCCAGGCGCGTCCGTCCCAGCGCAGGACGGACGCGCCGGTCAGCGCCCAGACGTTCGACGGGCCGGACGCGGCGACCGCCCCGATATGGCCCCGTCCGACCGGCAGGTCGCGCTCCGTCCAGCGACCGCCCGTCCAGTGGAAGGCCGTGGGCCGGTGCGGGCCGTCCGCCATCGGCAGCCAGGCGCCCACGCCAACGGTTTTCCATCCGAACGCCCACGCCTCGCGCTCCCCCGTGGCGACGACCCGACCGTAGGCGACCGATTTCTCGTCCGCGACGAGTTCCCAGCGGTCGTTCCCATGGGCCCGGGGCGCCGCCCACCAGAGGCAGAGCGCGAGGGTGAGCGCGGTGGCCGCGGCGGCCGATCTCAGAAGCATGATCGCAATCTAGGAAGGCGGCCCGGCCGCCGCATGAGTACGCGTACTCAGCCGACGCGCGCGATGGCGCGGATGGGGGCGCCGTCGGCGGTGAGGGCCAGGGGGAAGAGGGAGGTCTCCACCTGGTGACCGGCGGTGCGGGCCTCGTGGACTTCGTGGAGGGCGGTCAGGTTCTCGGCGATGACGGCGCCCGCGCCGCAGAGGGTGCGGTGGGCGGCCAGGGTGAAGGACGTCTCGTCCGGCGCGGGGGTGCGGTCCACGCTCAACGCGTCGATCGCGACGGTGCGGACGCCCGTCGCGACGATCGCCGCCGCCGTCTCCTCGGGGAGGTACGGATGGGCCAGGTAGGTGTCGGTGTTCCAGTGGACCGACCAGCCCGTCATGACCAGGAGGACGTCGCCCTCGCGCAGGCCCGCCGGGACGGCGTCCGGCGGGATCGGGGCGCGGGGCGGGAGGTCGCGGGCGTCGAGGATCACGGCCGGTCCGGTGAAGCGGGTCAGCGGGAGTTCGTGCAGGCGCGGCCAGGCGTCGTTCACGTGGAAGGGGGCGTCGACGTGGGTGCCGGTGTGGGTGCCCAGGTGGAGGCGCTGGACGTTGACGCCGTCGGACGCCGCCGTGAGGGCCGGGACGATCAGCGCCTCCGGGTCGCCCGGATAGACGGGCATCGCGTTTTCCACAGGGTGCGTGAGGTCGATCAGGTGCACGTCGCCGCACGATAGCGTGCTCACGTGCTGTCAGAGGTGAAGGCGATCAGGTATGTGACGCCGTTGCGCGAGGGCGGGTCGTTGCCCGGGATCGTCGAGGGCGACGATCTCGGCACGTACGTCATGAAGTTCCACGGGGCCGGGCAGGGGCGCAAGGCGCTCGTGGCCGAGGTGATCGCCGGGGAGCTGGCACGGCGGCTCGGCCTGCGCACGCCCGAACTGGTCGTCATGGACCTCGACCCCCTGATCGGACGGCACGAACCCGACCCCGACGTCCAGGACCTCCTCAAGGCCAGCACCGGCACCAACCTCGGCGTCGACTACCTGCCGGGTTCGTTCGGGTTCGACCCGCTCGGGTGGGAGGCCGACGCCGCGTTCGCGTCGCGGGTGCTGTGGTTCGACGCGTTCATCGGCAACGTCGACCGGTCGTGGCGCAACCCGAACATGCTCGTCTGGCACGGCGACGTCTGGCTCATCGACCACGGCGCCAGCCTCATCTTCCACCACGCGTGGGCCAACGCCGCCCGGCTGTTCAGCGGCCCCTACGACGTGGACGACCACGTCCTCACCCCGTACGCCACCGAGCTGCCCGCCGCCGAGGCCGAGTTCGCCCCGAAGATCACCGAGGCGGCGCTGCGCGAGGTCGTCGCACTGGTCCCCGACGCCTGGCTGGAAGGCGAGCCCGGCTTCGCCGATCCCGACGCCGTCCGCGCCGCCTACGTCGACATCCTCCTCACCCGCGCGGGCAAGCCCCGTACCTGGCTCCCCGCCCTCGACGTCCGCGCCCGCCCCGACACCGCCTCCCGCCGCGGCGAGAACCGCCCCGACTGGCTCGGAGGCCCCACATGACCCACCGCCCCGTCCTCGGGTCCGGAGGTCGCGCGTGAGCGCCCGGGCCATCACCTCGACCGTGTTCGAGTACGCCGCGCTGCGGGTCGTGCCGAGTCTTGAGCGGGGTGAGTGCATGAACGTCGGGGTCGTCGTCTACTGCCGTGCCCTCGACTACCTCGGGTGCCGCACCCATCTGGACGAAGCCCGCCTGCACGCCCTCGACCCGGCGCTCGACCTCGGCGGCGTGCGGTCCGCGCTCGGGGGCGTCCGGGCCCTGTGCGCCGGGGGCGACGCCGCCGGACCGGCCGCCGCCGAGGCGCCGGGCGCGCGGTTCCGCTGGCTGACGGCGCCGCGCAGCACCATCGTGCAGCCCGGTGTCGTGCACGCCGGGCTCACCACCGACCCGGCCGCCGAACTCGATCGGTTGCTGGCGCTGCTCGTCCCCGGCGGACGGGGGTGAGTCAGTCCCACTCCCAGCGGATGCCGTGATACCCGGCGGGCATGCCGAACTCGATGAAGTGCGCGCTGCGGTAGCTCGACAGCCGCAGGTCGCCGGTGTCGCGCAGCCGCGTCTGCGCGTCCGGGCGCCAGGTGCGGTAGCAGCGCGCCGGAAGCGCCGACGGGTGGAAGCGGATCTCGATGAGGTACTCGTGCTGCGGGGTGTGGAAGCCGCGCCCCTCCTCGCAGGCGGGCGCGCCCGACTCGTCGAACGCGAACCCGTACTCCAGCAGGTACGTCTCGCCCCGGTCCAGCGCGCGGTCGAACAGCAGCTCGGCCGCGACGAGACCGCTGGCCGCGTCCGTCCGGACCCGGCCGAACCGGCAGCCGCGCGCCGACCGCGCCGACGGCAGCAGGCCGTGCGGATGGTGGTAGACGACGATCCACCGGTCCACACCGGGTTGCTGCGCCTGGTACACGGCCCGGGTGTGGGTCTCGACGATGCTCCGGCGCGGCCCGATCGTGTACTGGTCGTGCAGGGACAGACCGGTGACGCGGCGGTCGCCGTGCCCGCCGATCTCGTCCAGCAGCTCCCGGATGCCCGGTTCGGGGCAGAGTTCGGGCAGGGTCCGCCAGGGGCCGGTCCGCTCGGACGCGGGCCGCAGCAGCGTCACCAGCGAGTGGCGCGGCAGGTCGAGGATCTCCTCCAGGCCGCGGACGGCGTGCAGTGAGCCGGACCGTTCCGGCCGGGTGCGGCCACGCTGCCAGTAGCTGAGCGTGGACAGGCTCACGGCGACGCCCTGCGCGGCCAGCCGCCGCCGCAGCGTCTCCAGGCTCAGCCCGCGCGCGCGGATGGCGGCGTGCAGGGCGACGTCGAAAGGGCCCTTGCGCAACGTCTGATCGAGGTCGTGGTCGGTCACGTCGAGCATCGTTCTCGGCCTCCGGATCTACTCCGGCCGGCCCCCGTGACGGCCCTGACAACCGTGCTTGCTTCTCCCGCGCTCACTGTAAGGCGAGCGCGCCGCGATGCCAAGACACCGGCGCCGGGGTGATCAGTCCCACTCCCACTCGACGCCGACGATCCCGCCGCGCACGTCGGGCACGGCGAGGTGCGCGCTGCCCGACGTCCCCACCCACAGTTCGCCGAGCCGCTGCCGGGGCGCGGTGGCCGTTCCGGCGGAGAAGCCGTAGCAGCGGGCGGGCAGCGTCGCCGCGTCGAACTGGACGACCGCGACGTAGTCACGGGCGGGCCGCGCGAACGGCCGCGCGTACCGGTCGACGGCGCCGAGCGGGCCGCGCGGCGTCAGCTCGTACTCGACGACGGCGCAGTCCCCGGCCGCCAGGACGCGGTCGAAGACCAGCTCGAAGCCGAGCAGCCGCCCCTCGGTGCGGACGCGGCCGGGCCGGCTGTACCGCGTGCGGGTCAGCTCGGCGCCGGGGCCGGGCCCGACGTCGTGCACGCAGATGACGCGGTCGATGCCGCCCGCCCCGGCCCGCAGGACGGTCCGGACGGCGAGCCCGGCGGACCGGCGGGCGGGCCCGAGCGCATACACGTCGTGCACCGAGAGCCATTCGAGCCGGTGGTCGCCGGACCGGTCGAACTGCCCGACGAGCCGGGCGTATCCGGCCATGTCGTGCCAGAGCCGGGGGGTGCCGGGCGCGGCGTCGTCGAGCAGCGACGTGAGCGTCCCGGGCGGCAGTGCCAGGATCTCCTCCAGCGCCGCGACGACGGGCCGCGAGCGGGGCCGGCTCCGCCCGCGCTGCCAGTAGCTGAGCGTCGCGACCGACACCGCCAGGCCGCGGCCCGCGAGACGGTGCCGGATGCGCTCCAGCGTCAGTCCCGACTCCTGGACCGCGTTCCGCAGCGCACCGGCGAACTCCACGGCCCGGATGCTAAGGCATAGCGGCGACTTCCCGCCTAGAACAGGACGGACATGAACACGGTGGACTCGGTGAATCCGACGCGCCGATACGTCGCGCGGGCCCGGGAGTTGAAGTCGTTGACGTACAGCGAGACGACCGGCGCGATCCCGCGCAGCGACTCGGACACGACCGCCGCCATGCCGCCGACCGACAGGCTGCGCCCCCGCAGGTCCGGCGGCACCCACACGCCCTGGACCTGGCAGGCGTGCGGCGTGACCGCGCCGATCTCCGCCTTGAACATGACGCGCCCGTCCTCGATGCGGGCGAACGCGCGGCCCGCCTGGATCAGCTCGGCGACCCGCGCCCGGTACAGGACGCCGCCGTCGCCGGTGTTCGGCGAGACGCCGACCTCCTCGGTGAACATCTGCACGCAGGCGGGATAGATCAGGTCGAAGTCCTCCATGGTGACGCGCCGGACGGCCGGGTCGGCGGGCACCCGCGCGGGCGACCCCGTCCACATCACCGGCTGCGCGGCCCGCACGGCGCGCGGCGGGCCCCAGTACGGCGCGAGGAACGACCACATCCCGCTCACCGCGCCGACCGGCCCGACGATGGAGGAGCACCGGCGCCCCTGCGCCTGCGCCCGCTCGGCGAACGCCCGGACGGCCGCGTCGTCGGCGCCGACGGGGATGAGGTTGGCGCCCGCGTAGCACAGCGCGGCGAGGCGGCCGTCGCGCAGATATCCCCACATCTGGGCGCCGAGGCGGCGCGGATCGAGCCCGGACGCGTGCACGCGCGAGCCCACGAAGACGTTCGTCACCGGGTCGGCGTCGAGCAGGGCGAGGGCGTCGTCGCGGTACCGGTCGTCCAGGACGCGGACCGGCAGCGAGCCGAGCATGCGCATCGTCAACGGCCCCCTGCCCACGGGGTCCGGAGCGGCCACGGCGCTGTTCCTGCCACGGTCACAGCCTAAGCCGTCGGTGATCCTCACGGTGACGCCGCGTCGGCGAGCGGCGAGGCCGCCTGCCGCGCGGTGGGCGGGGGCGGCGCGGTGCAGGTGGTGTCCGGGCCGGGACGGCTCTCCGGCATCGTGCCGTCGCGCAGATAGGCGGCGACGGCGCCGTCCACGCACGCGTCGCCGCCGAAGGTGACGCCGTGGTCGCCGCCGCCCCGCTGCACCACGAGGCGCGACGCGGGGAACCGCCCGTGCGTCTCGACCGCTCCGGCGTAGGGGGTGGCCGCGTCCTCGGTGGCCTGGATCAGCAGCGGCGCGGCGACCCCGCCGACCTCCGGCGGGGTGCCGCCGGGCACGGACCAGAACGCGCACGGCGCGTTGTACCAGACGTTGCCCCAGGTCTCGAAGCGGTAGCCCGCGCGCCACTGGCGTGTGGCGTCGCGGTGCCACCGCGACCAGTCGCGCGGCCAGACGGCGTCGCGGCACTGGACCGCGTTGTACATCGTGAACGTGTTCTGCTCGACCGCGTCCGGCTTCTGCCAGGCGGCGCGCAGCCCGGCGGGGTCGCGGCGTCGCAGGTAGTCGGCGAGGGCCTTGGCGTGCGCGGGCCAGGTGCGGGTGCCGTAGCCGTCGCCGAGGAAGACGTCGTCGAGTTCTGACGCGCCAATCCGCTTGTCGATCGGCGTCTTCGCGAGCTTCGCGCGGGCCCGGTCGTAGGAGCGCTGGACGGCCGCGCGGGACGTGCCGAGCCGGTAGCGGGCGTCGTTGCGGGCGATCCAGTCGAAGTAGGCGCGGATGCGGTGTTCGAACGCGACGTTCTGGTCGAGCTGGCTCGGATACCAGACGCCGGTCGGCCGGACGACGCTGTCCAGCACCATCCGCCGCACCCGGTGCGGGTAGCGGGTCGCGTACGCGGCGCCGAGGTAGGTGCCGTAGGAGTAGCCGAAGTAGTTGAGCCGATCCGCGTCCAGCGCCCGGCGGATGGCCTCCATGTCCTCGATCCACGCGGCGGTGCCCATGTGCGGCAGCAGGCGCCCGTAGCGGCGTCCGCAGTCGTCGGCGAACCGCTTGGCCCGCTCCTTCCACGCCTCCTCGGCGGCGGCGTCGGCGGGCACGGTGTCGGCGCGGGGGCGGCCGGGCTCCTGGTAGGACGTGTCGCACGTCAGCGCGGGACGGCTCGCGCCGACGCCGCGCGGGTCGAAGCCGATCCAGTCGTAGGCGGCGCCCACGTCGTCGGGCATGCCGCGCTGGAAGCCGCCCGCCAGGTCGCGGCCGTGCGCGCCGGGACCGCCCCGGTTGAGCAGGACGACGCCCTGCGAGCGCCGCGCCGTGTGCTTGGCGCGGGTCAGCGCGAGCGTGACGGTCGGCCCGCCGGGGTTCGCGTGGTCGAGCGGGACCTTCAGGTCGCCGCACTCCAGCCCCTTGAGGGCCGTGCCCTCGACGGGGTCGGTGTCGGGGCACGCCCGCCAGGTGATCGACGGGGCGGCGGCGGCCGGGGCGAGCCCGGCGGCCAGGACGGCGAGTGCGGCGGCGCCCGCGAGGGCGCCCTTGCCTGCGAGGGTCAGCACGCTCCGCTTTCTATCGCTGTCCCCCGCCTCTCCCCCGGCATCGGGAGATCCGCCGCGTTTCCGGGCGGAACAGGAACGGACCGGCCGTGACGGAAGGGATCGCCACGGCCGGTCCTGGTTCGGGGACGGGGTCTACCAGCGGCCGACCGGCAGGTCCTTCGTCCGGTTCTGCGTCGACTTGGCCGTGGCGCCGGAGGGCACCGGGTCGGGCAGGGCCTGGCACGTCACGTCGGCCGTGCGGCCGGGCTTGCGGGCCGGCAGCGCGCCGGAGTCCAGGTACGCCGCGACGCGGTCGTCCAGGCAGGCGTTGCCGTTCAGCGTGTTGGAGTGCGTCTTGCCGCCCTGCTCGGCGATGAGCCGCGCCTTCGGGAACAGCGCCCGCATCTGCGGGCCGCCGTCGTAGGGGGTCGCGGCGTCGAGCGTGGACTGCACCAGCAGGATCGCCGGGGCCTTGGCCGAACCGATCGGGAACGCCTTGCGCGGGTCCTTGGCGTGCCAGAAGTGGATCGGCGCGTTGAACCAGACGTTGCTCCACGCGAGGAACTTCGCGGAGCCCGAGGCGTACTGGCGGCTCGCGTCGCGGTGCCAGGTCCGCCAGCTCGACGGCCACGGCGCGTCCACGGCCTGCACGGCGTTGTAGACCGCGAAGCCGTTGTCGTCACCGCCGGGGTTCACCCGGCTCGCGAGCGGGGTGGGGTTCTTGTCGTTCACCCACGCGGCGAGCGCGCCCGCGACGATCGGGTAGTAGCCGGTGTGGTAGCCCGCGTTGAGCACGATGTCCGTCAGCTCGGACGGGCCGACCTTGCCGCCGATCGGGGCCTTGCGGGCGGCGGCGCGCACCGCGTAGTACTTCGCCTCGACGGCCTTGGCCGTCGCGCCGAGGTGGTACACCGAGTCGTACTTGGCGACCCACGCCGTCCACAGCTTGAAGTTCCGCTCGAACGCGACGTTCTGCGAGAGCTGGCCCTTGTACCAGACGTCGCGGCTGTCGACGTTGCCGTCCCAGACCATGCGCTTCACGCGGTTCGGGAAGAGGGTCGCGTAGGTGGCGCCGAGGTAGGTGCCGTACGAGAACCCGTAGTAGTTGATCTTGTCGGCGCCGAGCGCGGCGCGGATCGCGTCGACATCGCGGGCGGCGTCGGTGGTGCGCATGTACGGCAGCACCCAGCCGAACTTCTTGGCGCACGCGTCGGCGTACCGCTTGGACTTGGCGAGCCAGACGGCCTCGTCCTTGATCGAGCGCGGCTCGTACTCCGGGCGGACCGGGGCCTCGTAGTTCGGGTCGCACGTCAGCGCGGGCTCGCTCGCCCCGACGCCGCGCGGGTCGAACCCGATGACGTCGTACTTGGCGGCGACCTCGGGCGGCAGCCAGGACGACAGCCCGCCCGACAGGTACAGGCCGGAGCCGCCGGGACCGCCCGGGTTGGCGAGCAGGACGCCCCGGTAGTTCTTGGTGTCGGTGTGCTTGACGCGCGACACGGCGACGGAGATCTTGCGCCCGCCGGGCTTGGCGTGGTCCAGCGGCACCTGGAGCTTCCCGCACTCGGCGTTCTCCAGGTAGGGGTCGTCCGCGGGGCACGCGCCCCAGGCGATGCGCGCGACCGGCTGCGCCGGAGCTGCGGCGGCGCTGCCGGTGGTGGCGGCGACGCCGCCCGCCCCGACGGCCAGCGCGGCCGCGATCACTACGAGCCTCTTCACCAGACCCCCTCCGTGAGATGTCACAAACGGTGGGGATTTTTCTACTATCAGCACACGCCGCGGCAGCCCTCGGGCGGAGAGGATGCACGATCGTGACCATCGGCCCGGAACTCACGCCACATGCCGCGCGTTGCGATCAGCCCGAACGTCCTGCTGCGCGACGTGATCAGGACGGAGCCGTCCGCGCCCGATCGCAGGCCCGACCGCACCGGCGAGTGTCACCGGGACGCGACGCGTGCGAGACGCGTTCGTGACCTGCCGGAGCGATCACGCGTGGACCGGTCCCGTGCCGGGGAACGCCTAGCCGACCGTGACCTCGGCGCCGGGGCCGGAGACCGAGCCGTCCTCACCGACCTCGATGCCCATCTCCTCGGCGATGCGCATCGCCTCCTCGATCAGGGTCTCGACGATCTGCGACTCGGGGACGGTCTTGATGACCTCGCCCTTGACGAAGATCTGGCCCTTGCCGTTGCCGGACGCGACGCCGAGGTCGGCCTCGCGGGCCTCACCGGGGCCGTTCACGACGCAGCCCATGACGGCGACGCGCAGCGGGACGGGGAAGTCCTTCAGCCCGGCGGTGACCTGCTCGGCCAGCGTGTAGACGTCCACCTGGGCGCGTCCGCACGACGGGCACGACACGATCTCCAGGCCGCGCTCGCGCAGGCCGAGCGACTCCAGGATCTGCGCGCCGACCTTGACCTCCTCGACGGGAGGCGCCGACAGCGAGACGCGGATCGTGTCACCGATGCCCTGCGACAGCAGCGCGCCGAACGCGACGGCCGACTTGATCGTGCCCTGGAACGCGGGCCCGGCCTCGGTGACGCCGAGGTGCAGCGGATAGTCGCAGGCGGCGGCGAGCTGCCGGTACGCCTCGATCATCACGACGGGGTCGTTGTGCTTGACGGAGATCTTGATGTCGCGGAAGTCGTGCTCCTCGAACAGCGAGCACTCCCACAGCGCCGACTCCACCAGCGCCTCGGGCGTGGCCTTGCCGTACTTCTCCAGCAGCCGCTTGTCGAGCGAGCCCGCGTTGACGCCGATGCGGATCGGGACGCCGGCGTCCTTGGCGGCGCGGGCGATCTCACCGACCTTGTCGTCGAACTTCTTGATGTTGCCCGGGTTCACGCGGACGGCCGCGCACCCGGCGTCGATCGCGGCGAAGACGTACTTGGGCTGGAAGTGGATGTCGGCGATGACCGGGATCGGGGACTTCCTGGCGATGGCCGGGAGGGCGTCCGCGTCGTCCTGCGAGGGGCACGCCACCCGCACGATCTGGCAGCCCGAAGCGGTCAGCTCCGCGATCTGCTGGAGCGTGGAGTTCACGTCGGAGGTCAGCGTGGTGGTCATGGACTGGACGGACACCGGCGCATCGCCGCCGACCGGCACGTTCCCGACCATGATCTGCCGGGACGCGCGGCGCGGCGCGACCGATGCCTTCGCCGTCTCGCCCCCGGTGCCGCGGATCGTCGGTATACCCAGTGAAACGCTCATCCCTCTCCCTTACCTCGCCCCTCTCAGCCTAAGTGCCCCGGGAGGCGGTCAGGACGACAACGAGGGAGGAACTACGTGACCGTCCGGTGACGTTACGTGGCCGCCCCGGGCGCGGGGCATCAGGGCAGCTCCAGCGGGTTGAGCAGGTCGGCGACGATCAGCAGTGTGCCGAATCCCACCAGGAGAAGGACCACCAGGTACGTCAGCGGCATCAGTTTCGCCATGTTCACCGGGCCCGGATCGGGGCGGCCCCGCGCGCGGGCCACCCGGGCGCGGACGCGTTCGTAGGCGAGCACCGCCAGGTGCCCGCCGTCCAGCGGCAGCAACGGCACGACGTTGAGCACGCCCAGGAAGATGTTCACCGAGACGACCAGCGACAGATACAGGACGGCCTTGTCGCGCCACGAGCTCTCCCCCGCGAAGATCTGCCCGGAGATGCCGGTGGCGCCGACGACGCTGCCGACCTGGCCGCCCGGCGACTCGGCGCGGTCCGGCGAGAACAGGCGCGGGACGGCGGCGGGCAGGTCGGCGACGGCGCCGCCGATCCCGGCGATCGTCCGGCCCATGGCGCGGCCCGCGAACACGGCGGCGTCGACGGGGCCGAGCCGGTCGTATCCGGCGCCGGTGACGCGGGAGGTCACCCCCAGGAACGGCTCGCCCCCAAGGTCGGCCGGGCGCACCCGGACGGTCGAGCGGACGCCGTCCCGGTCGATCTCCACCGGGACGTCCCGGCCGGGACGGGCGGCGTCGATGGCGGCGCGCAGCTCCGCCCAGTCCCGCACGGGCCGCCCGCCGAACGCGACGACCCGGTCCCCCGGGCGCAGTCCGGCCGCCCGCGCCGGGGACGGCGCGGCGCCCTCGCCGCACGTGCCCGGCACGCACGGCGCGACGCGCGCGATCGTCGTGGTCGCGGTGCCGGGCCGCGGCACGCCCAGCGCCGTCGCCATCAGCACCAGCAGCACGAACGCGAACACGAGGTTCACCACGACGCCCGCCCCGATGACCACCGCGCGCCTCCCGGCGGGCTGCCGGTAGAAGGCGCGGTCGCGGTCGGCCTCGGGCACGTCCTCCAGCGGCGTGTAACCGACGATCCGGACGTATCCGCCGAGCGGGATCGCCTTCACGCCGTACTCGGTCTCGCCGCGCCGCCGCGACCACAGCGTCGGGCCGAACCCGACGAAGTACTCGGCGGCCTTCATCCCGAACCGCCGGGCCGTGACGAGATGGCCCGCCTCGTGCAGCATCACCGACACCAGCAGCGCGACGACGAACGCCGCCGCGCCGAGCGCGAAGGCCACCTCGCGTCCCCCCTCAGCCCATGGTCAGCTCCCGGGCGCGGGTGCGCGCCCACGCGTCGGCGGCGAGCACGTCGTCGAGCGTGGCGGCGCGGCCCGGTCCCGCGGCCTCGTGCTCGTCCACTACCCGCGTGATCGTGTCGACTATCCCGGTGAAGGGCAGCCGTCCCTGCCGGAACGCCTCCACGCACTCCTCGTTGGAGGCGTTGTAGACGGCCGGGAACGTGCCGCCGAGCGTCCCGGCGCGGCGGGCGAGCGCGACGGCGGGGAAGGCGGCGTCGTCCAGCGGGAACAGCTCCCAGGTGTGGGCGCGCGTCCAGTCCAGGCCGGGGGCGGCGTCCGGGACGCGGTCGGGCCAGTCCATGCCGAGCGCGATGGGGAGCCGCATGTCGGGCGGGCTCGCCTGGGCGAGGGTGGAGCCGTCGGTGAACTCCACCATCGAGTGGATCACCGACTGGGGGTGCACCATGACCTCGATGCGGTCCATCGGGACGTCGAACAGCAGGTGCGCCTCGATGACCTCCAGGCCCTTGTTGACGAGCGTCGCCGAGTTGATCGTGACGACGGGGCCCATGTCCCACGTGGGGTGGTTCAGCGCCTGCTCGGGGGTCACGTCGGCCAGTTCGGCGCGGGTGCGGCCGCGGAACGGGCCGCCGGACGCGGTGAGGACGAGCCGCCGCACCTCGTCCTCGCGTCCGCCGCGCAGCGCCTGCGCGAGCGCGGAGTGCTCGGAGTCGACGGGGACGATCTGCCCGGGGCGGGCGCGCTCCTTCACCAGCGGGCCGCCGACGATCAGCGACTCCTTGTTGGCGAGCGCGAGGGTGCGCCCGGCGTCGAGCGCGGCCAGCGTGGACGCCAGGCCGAGCGCGCCGGTGACGCCGTTGAGCACGACGTCGCACGGCCACGCGGCGACCTCGGCGACCGCGTCCGGGCCCGCGAGGATCTTGGGGAGGGCGTGGTCGCCGGTGGCGTAGCCGCGGCGCTGCGCCTCGGCGTACAGGGCGAGCTGGAGGTCCTGCGCGGCCGACGCCCGCGCGACGGCGACGACCTCGGGGCGGAACTCGATCGCCTGGGCGGCGAGCAGGTCGACGCGTCCGCCCCCGGCGGCGAGCGCGGCGACGCGGAACCGGCCGGGGTTGCGGCGGACGACGTCGAGGGCCTGGGTGCCGATGGACCCGGTCGAGCCGAGGACGGCGACGGCGCGGCCGGACGCGGAGGAGTCAGGAGTCACGGGGTCATTGTCCTGTATGGCGCGCGCGGCGCCCGCCCCGGCACTTGACGATCTTGGAGGCGACCCGGCACGGCTGCGGTGGCGAGCCTTTGCCCGCGCTTTCACTTTCCGCATCCGAGTCAACACGAAAGGCGACATATAAAGGAGGCACGTGCGAGCGACTCCTTCGGAAGGAGGGGCGACATGACCGACGCGAACGAGCTGGCCTTCGATCCCGGCCCGCTCAACGCGGACCAGCGCCACGGCGACGCCTGCGTCGTCTGCCGGAAGAAGTGGCCGCGTCCGCGGGTGCGCGTCGGCCACGTGCCGGGCGGCGGTGGCGTCTTCGCGTGCGACGAGTGCGCGGTGATCCTGCCCGTCCCCCGTGAGGGCACGCGCTCCGAGGAGGCTCCCGCGTACGCCGGTGGATCGGGCGCCGTCCCGGTCCCGGCCCAGGTGGCGGCCCGCAGGTAAGGCCGCCACCCGAACGAGCTCTCCAGGAAGACGGGTGACCCGGGCTTCGGGGGGAGACCCGGGACCACCCCGCGAGGTGCGCCCGACTGGGGGCGGTCGGGCGCACCGGAGAGCTTCACCCCCGGCGCACGGCACTGCGGCCGCGTACGACCGAGCGCGCACGGACCGCGCGGTCGGCGGCCGACACGCGTCTGTCTTCTTGGGACGAGTGCGAACGCTCAGATGCGGTGCCGGTCAGCGGTCGAGCTTGGTCGTCTCGATCCAGATGCGGGACCACTCGACGTAGTCCGTGCAGGTGCGCTCGCCCCGGTTCTTGCCCGCCGGGCAGAGCTTGGCGGGAGTGCGGGCGAAGGTGACGCCGTCGAGGGCGGTGCGGTCGCCGACGCGGTAGGCCGCGCAGAGGGCGGCGGTGGCGCGGTCGTCGGAGCAGGCGGCGGGGTTGGCGGGGGCCGTGCCGTTCCAGACGGCGGCCTGGCGCTGCACCTCGGCGGAGGCCGTCCAGCCCAGCCACTTGTACATGCAGTTCGGGTTCACCGCGCGGGCGCCGACCATCCACGACGTCAGCCGCCCGGTCACCCCCTCGGCGGGGACGGCCGCGCGGACGCCGCGCCCCGCGCGGCTCAGCACGTCGGCCTGGTACGGCGTGCCCGCGCCGAGCCGCGCCTCGCCGCCCGCGAACGCGGCGACGGCCTCGGCCTGTGCCGCCCAGTACGTCTGGACGCTCGGCCGCTGCCGCTCCAGCACCTTGCGGACCGCCGCGAGCTGCTTGGGCGTGAGCGAGTACGGATCGTCGATGCGCAGCCCCGGCTGCGCGCGCTTCAGGTACAGCGCGACCTCGGCGATGCTCAGCGGCGTGTCGCGCACGACGACGCGCCCGGCGTGCCGGCGCGCCTGCCCCGGCTCGAACAGGGCCTCCCACCCGTTCGGCTGCGGCACCGCGTTGACGTCGTACAGCAGGAGGGAGGCGTCCCACAGGTAGGGGACGCCGTACGTCTCGTCCTCCTGCCGGAGCACGGTGCGGAGCTTGGGGTCGAGCCGCTTGTACCCTTCGACGGCGCTGGTCCGGACGGGGGCCGCGTGCCTGCCCGCGATCAGCCGTCCCGACACCTCCGGCGGCGCGGCGACGCCGTCGTAGCGCCGGTCGGGGTTGCTCATCATCGCGGTCATGTCCTGGGTGCTGCGGGCGACCCGCCAGCTCACCCGGCAGCCCGTGCGCTCCTCGAAGGGGGTGACCCAGTCGACGCGGGGGGCGGAGCTGCCGTTCTCGACGTCCCCGGCGAGCGTCAGCAGGTTGAGCGCGCCCTCGCCCTGCCCGGTCAGGTCACCGGCGCGGGCCGCCTCGGTGGGCTCCGCGCCTCCCCCGCTACAGCCGGTCAGCACCGTGACGGCCGCCGTCGCGACCGCCAGCGTGACCTTCCACCGCATCCTGCCCATCGCCGCAGCGTAGCGGCTTCCGCGGGGCGCGGGAGGCGCCGCGCGACGGCCGCGCTTTACCGGGGAGCACGGAACCGCCGAAATGCAACAGCGTCGCGCGCAAATTTCAGTGGATGTTCCGGCTCAATTTCGAGCGTTTCGCTAATGAGCGCCGGCGTGGCCCGGGAGGGCGGTGGGTACCGGCGTCCGCGCCGCACGCGGGTGCTGGAGAGGAGGTGCGGCGGGCGCCGTTCGGTCCCGGGCCACGCCGGCCCGAGGGCCGCGGCCTGGTGGGAACGGCGGATCACCTCGCGGTGCTGCCCGGCCAGGCGACCATCGGGACCCGGTGCGACGGCGACGGTGTGGTTCCCTCGATACGGAGGAGATTCGAGGGGCGTCGCGTGTCGTCCCGGGGATCGTGGGGCGGCGGTCTGCCGTCGGGTGCCACGGCGCGCGGCACCGTCCCGACCTGCGCGGACGTGGCGTGCGCGGGGGTCTCGGCGCCCGCCCGGATCGCCTCGATCCGGGCGATGAGGCGCTGGGCGGTGTCGGCCTCGACGAAGTCGGCGGGGCCGCGCCCGCGCGGCGGCAGCGCCCACCAGTGCCGGGTGGAGCGGCCGAACCACACCGCCCAGCCGGGGAAGCGGCGGCGGAGCGCGTCCACCTCCGCGGCGTGGTCGTCAGCAGTCATTGCACGGCTCCCTGCTGCGGGTCGCGAGCCCGGCGTGACCCCTTGAGTAATTGCGTCGCAATTAATTGCGACACGTCAGATTGTGTCGTTCGCCACAGACCGAGTCAACCGCTGTGGCTACTATTTGTCGATACCCATGGGGCGCCGATTGACGACGAAAACATTCCGCCGACGGAAACTCACACGCCCAGCTCAGCGGCCCATTCTCACGCTGCGTCACCGGTCTCGATTCGGACGAAGAGCATCACCCGGGTGCAACATTCACAACAGCCGCCACGCAGGAACACATCCGGCGCAGCGGTCACTGCGCCGGGCGCCGGCCGAGCAGGCGCAGCAGACCCGGGTCGGTCGCGAACAGCCGGTTCAGCTCCGCCGCGCCGACCCGCTCGGCGAGGATCTGGAGCGCGATGTCCTGCCGGACGTACTCCGCCGCCATCAGCGCCACCGCCGGGTCGGCCGTGTAGATGCCCCACGCGACGCCGTCGTCGCCGAACCCGCCGACGACCGCCTCGCGCCGGTCCCCCACCACGACGATCAACCGGTAGCCGAGGTCCTGGAGGACGGCCTCGGGCGCCGAGTACCGGTGCTCGTGGACGTCGCCGGGCAGGTCGCCGCCGCCCGCGCCGAACGTCATGAGCGAGACGTCCACGCCGCGTCCGGCGGCGGCGCGCACGTCGGCGCCGAGCCGCCCGGCCTCCTGCGGCCACAGCGACAGGAACAGGTCGCGGCGCGCCCCGGCCAGGACGTCGCCCGCGCGGGCGAGCAGCGCGGCGCCGTCGCGCAGGTTGTGGATCATGTGCGGTTCGGGGGCGGCGGCGACGGCGGGCAGCGCCTCGCGCAGCACGCCGACCGAGCCGTCGAACTCGCGGCGCAGCCGGTCGAGCAGCGCGTCCGGCGGCAGCGGCAGGTAGTCGGTGGCGTCGCCCGCGCCGCGCAGCTCGAACGCGGCCCCGCGTGTGACGAGCTTGCCCAGCGTCTCGTAGACGGTGCTGCGCGGCACCCCCGACCGCTTGGCGACCTCGTACCCGTTGACGGGCCGCCCCGCCGCCACGAGCGCGACGTACGCCTTGGCCTCGTAGCCGGACATGCCGAGCCGCTGGAGATGCGCGAGAACGTCCTCGGTGCGGCTCATCACGCGTCATCCTACGGCGGCCCACGACGCGGCCCACGGCGGTCGTCCGACCCCGGCCGGACACCGCTGGGGCGGCTCGGCCGGGGCCTGACGACGGGCACCCGCCGCCTGCGCCGCTCCTTCCCCTGAGCGACCGGCGGGGGCGCCGCTCTTAGGCCGCCTTCGTGCGGCGTTGGAAGGGGAGGTAACGGTCGGCGCGGCGGGGCCGCGCCGGGAGGCCGGTGGACTCGACGGCGAGGATGCGGTCGAACCGGAAGGCGCGGACGCCGCGCCGCATCCGGCACCAGCCGACCAGGTACCAGTGGTCGCGGTGGACCAGGCACGTGACGGGCTCGACCTCGCGGATCGTGACGTTGGCGGCGGCGTCGCCGTAGCAGAGCCGGACGACGCGGTGCTCGGTGATGGCCGCCGCGACGACGCGGGCGCGGTCGGCGGTGGCGGCGTCGAGGGACTCGGTGAGGGTGGCGAGGGTGCCGGCGACGACGTCGTCGTGGACCTCGACGTCGAGCAGGGACTTCAGGGCGCGGCGCGCGGTCGCGGCCTGCGGGCCGGCGCCGAGGTGGGCCAGCGAGAGCGCCAGCGAGGCGATCTCGGCGGCGGTGAGCGCGGAGTCGGTGGCGCGGTCGGGGTGCATCGCAACGTTCGCCATGGTTCGATTGTATGTTCGAACACTGACATTTTCGAGGGGGTTGCGGGCAGGTCATCGGCCTCTTGAGCGGACCGGTCCCCCTGCGCGAGACTGATCCCCCTAAACTCCCTGAACCAGGGGAAATGATCTCGACTGCCAGGCCGACCGGGGGTGTGCCGTTGTGTGACGCCCGTGCCCTGCCCGGCCGCACGGGGCCGCGCGGACGGTCCGACGCCCGCTGCGGGGCGGCCCTGAACCGGCAGGCCCGCGCCGCGCGCCCGAAAGGACCGGACCGTTGATCCGCTGTACCGCCCCGGGCTGCTCCGGAACCGTCCAGGCCGGGTACTGCGTCGTATGCGGCATGCCGCCCGCCGTTCCCCCCACGACGCGCTCCGCCCCGTCCGGCCCGCCACGCTGCGCCCGGCCCGGCTGCTCCGGCACGGTCCGCGACGGCTACTGCGACCTGTGCGGCATGCCCCCGTCGACCCCGTTCACCGCGCCGTCGACGCCCGCCGCCCCGCCGACGACCCGCTCCGCACCGTCCGGCCCGCCACGCTGCACCCGCCCCGGCTGCGGCGGCCACGTCCGCGAGGGTTACTGCGACATCTGCGGCATGCCGCCCTCCGCCCCGCAGTCCGCGCCTCAGCCGTCCGCGCCGCAGGGGGCGTCCGGCCCGGCCGCACCGCCGGTCCCCGCGCGGTGCACGCAGCCCGGGTGCGGCGGGCACGTCCACGACGGGTACTGCGACCGGTGCGGGATGCCGCCCGGGGCGGGGGCGCCGCCGACGACGCGGACGCCCGCGCCGCGCAGCCACCCGGCCGCCGCGACAGTGGTGTCCGGGCGCGGCGGCTCGTACGGCAGCCACGCGACCGGCAGCGTCCGGACGGGGAGCACGCGGACCGGCTCGGCGCGGTCCTCCGGGCGGCGCGGGATGCTCGGCGCGGGCCTGGTCGAGGTGCCGCGCGTCCCCTACCGCGACCCGTCGACGGCGCTGCTGCCCGACGCGAAGGTCGCCGAGAACAAGCGGTTCTGCTCGAAATGCGGCGAGAAGGTGGGACGCGGGCGCGGTGACCGTCCCGGCCGCACCGAGGGGTACTGCCCGCGCTGCGGCACCGCGTTCTCGTTCACGCCCAAGCTCGCGGCGGGCGACCTGGTCGGCGGCCAGTACGAGGTGCTCGGCTGCCTCGCGCACGGCGGGCTCGGCTGGATCTACCTCGCCAAGGACCGCAACGTCAGCGACCGCTGGGTGGTCCTCAAGGGCCTGCTGGACACCGGCGACGCCGACGCGATGGCCGCCGCCGCGGCCGAGCGCGCGTTCCTCGCAGAGGTGTCGCACCCCAACATCGTCAAGATCTACAACTTCGTGCAGCACACCGGCGACGGCTACATCGTCATGGAGTACGTCGGCGGCCGGTCGCTGAAAGAGATCCTGTCGGCGGCCCGCGAGACGGGCGCCGAGGCGCTGCCGCTCGCCCAGTCGATCGCCTACGCGCTGGAGGTCCTCCAGGCGTTCGGCTACCTGCACGCGCAGGGCCTGCTGTACTGCGACTTCAAGCCCGACAACGTCATCCAGTCCGAGGAGCAGCTCCAGCTCATCGACCTCGGCGGCGTGCGCCGCACCGACGACCACGACTCCGCGATCTACGGCACGGTCGGCTACCAGGCGCCCGAGATCTCCGAACTGGGCCCGTCTGTCACCTCCGACCTGTACACGGTCGGCCGCACGCTGGCCGTGCTGAGCTTCCCGTTCCGGGGCTACACCGGCCGCTACGCGACCGACCTGCCGCCGCGCGAGGAGATCCCCGTGCTGGCGCGGCACGAGTCGTTCGACCGGTTCCTGCGCCGCGCCACCCACCGCGACCCGGCCGTCCGCTTCCAGGACGCCGCCGAGATGGCCGAGCAGCTCACCGGCGTGCTGCGCGAGGTCCTGTCGGCCGAGGACGGACGCCCCCGCCCCTCCCCCTCGGGCCTGTTCGGCCCCGAGCGGTCCGCGCCGGGCACGCAGGGCGCCGACGACGAGGACAAGGGCCCGGTGCTGCCCCCGGTCGCCCCCGCCGACGCCGCCGCCGCGCTGCCCGTCCCGCTCGCCGACGGCGCCGACCCGGCCGCCGGGTTCCTCGCGGGCCTGACCTCGCTGCCGCCCGAGCAGATCGCGGGCGCCGTCGCGGGCCTGCCCCGGCAGACGCCCGAGTCGCGGCTGACGCTGGCCCGCGTCCGGATCGAGCTGGGCGACCCGGCGTCGGCGTGGACGCTGCTGGACGAGGTCGAGGCCGAGCTGCCCGGCGACTGGCGCGTCGAGTGGTTCCGCGCCGTCGCGCTGCTGTCCGATGGCCGCGTCGCCGACGCCGACGCCCGCTTCGACCGGCTCTACGGGCTGCTGCCCGGCGAGGCCGCCCCCAAGCTGGCGCTCGCGTACTGCCGGGAGCAGACCGCGCCGCGCGACGCGGCCCGCCTGTACGACCTGGTGTGGCGCACCGATCCCGGCCACATCAACGCGGCGTTCGGCCTGGCCCGCGTGTACGCGGCGGCGGGCGACCGCTCGTCGGCCATCGCGGTGCTGGACGCCGTCCCGCCCGCGTCGGTGCGCCGCGTGCCCGCGCAGGCCGCCGCCGTCGCGACCGCCGTGCGCGGCCGTCCCGGCGGCGACCTGGTCGCCGCCGACCTGCTCGCCGCCGGGGAGCGGCTGTCCCGCCTAGACGTGGACGAGCGCCGCCGCGACCGGCTGGCCGCCGAGGTGCTGGAGGCCGCGCTCGGCTGGGTGCGCCACGGCGGCGCGGGCGCGAACGGCGGCGCGCTGTTCGGCGTCCCCCTCGACGAGGGCCCGCTGCGCGCCCGGCTCGAAGCCACCTACCGGTCGCTGGCCCGGCACGCCCGGGACCGGGAGGACCGGCGGCGTCTCATCGACGCCGCCAACGCGGTCCGCCCGAGGACCCTGCTGTGACGGGAGACACGAGGATGAGCACCGTGCAGACGGCCGAGGCGGCCTGTCCCGCCTGCGGCGAGGTCGTGTACCCCGGCGAGGACTTCTGCGAGGCGTGCGGGCACCGGCTCGGCGACTCCCCGCCCGCCCCGCCGCCCGCCGCCGGGCCGCCCGCACGGGCGTGCGCGCACTGCGGCGAGCCCGCCGTGGACGACGAGGGCTACTGCGGCCACTGCGGCCTCAAGCAGCCCGCCGAGCGCGACCACCTGGAGATCGAGCTGCCCGGCCAGGCCGCCGTCGGCGTCAGCGACCGGGGCCGCCGCTATCCCCGCAACGAGGACTATCTGGCGCTGGCGGCCTGCTCCCCGCACCTGATCGGGGTCGTGTGCGACGGCGTCGGCTCGTCGCCGCATCCGGACGCCGCGTCCCGCGCCGCCGCCGAGGCCGGGGCGGCCGCGCTGCGCGACCGCCTGGCCGCCGGGGACGACCCGGCCGCCGCGACCCGCGCGGCGGCGCTGCACGCGGCCCGCGCCGTCGCGGCGCTGGCGCCGTCCCCGGCGGACGCGCCGTCGTGCACGTACGTGTCGGCGGTGGCGTCGCCCGGCCAGGTGACGGTGGGCTGGGTCGGGGACAGCCGCGTCTACTGGGTCGCCGCGTCCGAGCCGCCGCCGCGCGACCCGGAGGACACCGAGGACACCAGCGCGCTGACCGGTTCCCGGCAGCTCACCGACGACGACTCGTGGGCGGCGCTGATGGTCGCGCGCGGCGCGCTGAGCGAGGCCGAGGCCGAGGCGCACCCGAACGCGCACGTCATCACGGCGTGGCTCGGCGCCGACGCCGACGAGGTCGAGCCGCACGTCCGCACGTTCAGCGTGGACCGTCCCGGCACGGTCGTGGTGTGCAGCGACGGCCTGTGGAACTACCTGCCCGACGCCGCCGCGCTGCGCGCCGCCGCCGGGTCGCCCGCGACGCCGCTGGACGCCGCCCGTGCCCTGGTCGGGCACGCCCTGGAGGCCGGCGGCCGCGACAACATCACCGTGACGCTGCTGCCCGTCACCGCCACGAACGGAGTGCGGCCATGACCGAGGAGCCCCGGTTCACGCTGGGCGTCGACCAGAACAAGTACCTGCCCGAGGACGGGACGCTGGTGCACGCGATCGTCTCGGTGGAGGCGACCGGCGCGCCGGTCGCGGCGGCGCCCGCGGCGGCCGCCGAGGTGATCGTCCTCGACGCGTCGGGGTCGATGACCTACCCCGAGAGCAAGCTGCGCTCGGCGGTCACGGCCGCGCAGACGGCCGTGGACACGCTCCGCGACGGGGTGCACTTCGCGATCGTCGCCGGAGCCAACACGGCCCGGATGGTCTACCCGCGCGACAAGCGGCTCGTCCCGGCCGACGCCGAGCACCGCGCCGCCGCCAAGGCGGCGCTGCTCAAGGTGCAGGCGGCGGGCGGCACCGCGATCGGGTCGTGGCTGCGGCTGGCCGACGAGCTGTTCGACGCCCACCAGGACGGCATCCGGCACGCGATCGTGCTCACCGACGGCAAGAACCAGCACGAGACCGACGAGGAGCTGGACGCCGTCCTGTTCCGCTGCGCGGGCCGGTTCGTCGCGGACTGCCGGGGCGTCGGCACCGACTGGGACGTCGCCGAGCTGCGCAAGGTGTCGACGGCGCTGCTCGGCGGCGTCGACATCGTCGCCGACCCCGAGGACCTGGTCACCGACTTCCGGGCGATGACCGAGGCGGCGATGGGCAAGGCGGTCGCGGACGTGGCGCTGCGCGTGTGGACGCCGCAGAACGCGACGGTGCGGTTCGTCAAGCAGGTCGCGCCGGCGGTGCAGGACCTCACCGGCCGCCGCGCCGAGGGCGGCCCGCAGGCGGGCGACTACCCGCTCGGCGCGTGGGGCGCGGAGAGCCGCGACTACCACCTGTGCGTCGAGGTGCCGTCCGCCGGTGTCGGCAAGGAGCTGCGCGCGGCGTGGGTGAAGCTCGTCGTGCCCGGCGCGGCGGGCGAGGAGGAGCGGGTGCTCGCCACCGCGAACGTCCTGGCGGCGTGGACCGACGACGAGGCGCGGTCCACCCGCATCAACGCCCGCGTCGCCCACTACACCGGGCAGGCCGAGCTGGCCGACGCGATCCAGCAGGGTCTCCAGGCGCGCAAGGACGGCGACCTGGACGCCGCCACCGCGCGCCTCGGCCGCGCCGTGCAGCTCGCGGACGAGGCGGGCAACGACCCGATCACCGCGCTGCTGCGCAAGGTCGTCGACGTCGAGGACGCCGCCACCGGCACCGTCCGGCTGCGCCGCGACGTGGCCAAGGCCGACGAGATGTCGCTCGACACCCGGTCGACCAAGACCGTCCGGACCCGCCGGCGCGAGGGCTGACATGCCGACCTGTCCCGCCGGGCACACGTCCGGCACCTCCGACTACTGCGACGTGTGCGGTGAGCAGATCGGCGCCGCCGCGCCCGCGGCGCCCGCCGAGCGGTCCTGCCCCGACTGCGGCACGCCCGCGCACGACCGGTTCTGCGAGGAGTGCGGCTACGACTTCGCCACCGGCGGCGGGCGCCCCACCCCGCAGGCCGCGCCGTCCGGCGGCTGGGTCGCCGTCATCGCCGCCGACCGCGACTACTTCGCCACCGTCGTCGCCGGGAACGGCCCCGACGCGGGCGGCCTGGCCTTCCCGCCGGACGCGCCGCGCCGCGAGGTCCGGCTGTCCGGTGCGCAGGTCCGGATCGGGCGGCGCGGATCGGCCGGCGACCCGCCCGAGATCGACCTGCGCGATCCGCCCGGCGACCCCGGCGTCTCCGGGCTGCACGCCGTCCTGCTCCCCCGCGCGGACGGCTGGGCGCTCGTCGACCCCGGCTCCACCAACGGCACCTGCCTGAACGGCGCCGCCGACCCGATCGCGCCCAACGTGGAGACGCCCGTCGGCGACGGCGACCGCATCCACGTCGGCGCCTGGACCACGATCACGCTGCGGGAGGACCGTTGACCGTCATGCAGCAGGCCCCCGCCCCGCCCGCACCCGGGCGGCGCGGCGTGCGGCGGGCGCTGCCGCGCACGGCCGCCGGACGGGTCCGCGCGCTGGCCGCCGCCGTCGTCGTCGCGCTCGCCGCCACGCTCGCCGTCACCTGGGCGGCCGTCGCGGACGCCCGCGACGGCGTCCGCGTCATCGGCCGTGACGCGGGCCCGCAGGTCGTCGCGACCGGCGACCTGTACTTCCAGCTCACCGACATGGACGCCCAGCTCGCCAGCGCCCTGCTCATCGGCCGCGCCGAAGACCTCGGCGTCCGCCGCGCCGACGCGATCGCCCGCTACGACGCCAACCGGGCCCGCGCCGGGGCGGCGCTTCTGACGGCCGCGCGGCTCGCCGACGAGCGCTCGGAGGAGGAGACCGCCCGCGACCTGCTCAGCGGCCTCGGCCGCTACGAGCGGCTCGCCTCCCAGGCTCTGCTGCTCGACCAGCAGGACGCGCACGCCGCCGGGCCGCCGTCCGCGCGCGTCACCGCCGTGTACCGGCAGGCCACCGACCTGATGAAGCTGGACCTGCTGCCCAAGGCGTACAACCTGACGCTCGACAACGGCACGCTCGTGCGGCACACCTACGAGGACCGGCGGTCGGCGGTGCGGGCCGGGACGGTCGCGGTCGTCGTCACCGGCGTGCTGCTGCTGGCGCTGCTCGTCGCGTTGCAGGTGTTCCTGACCGTCCGGTTCCGGCGCCTGCTCAACCCGGCGCTGGCCCTGGCGACGCTGCTCGTCGTCGGGCTGACGGGGCTGTCGACCGTCATGCTGCTCGGCCAGGCCGAACGGCTGCGCACCGCCAAGGAGGACGGGTTCGACTCCATCCTCGCGCTGTCGCGCACCCGGGCCATCAGCAACAGCGCGTACGCCGACCAGACCCGCTACCTGCTCGACCCCGGCCGCGCCGACACCTACGAGCAGGTGTTCTTCAGCAAGTCCCAGTCGGTGCTGTACCTGCGGGCCGGGAACCTCGCCGCCTATAACGACGCTGTGCAGCGGCAGTCCGGCAACGGCCGCTACCTCGGCTTCCTCGGCGTCGAGGCGGGCCGCCAGGGCATCCCCGGGCAGCGGGCGGCGCTGGCGCGGGTCGTCGTCGGCTACCGCGCCTTCCAGGCCGACGACCGGCGGCTCCGGCAGCTCACCGGCGCGGGCGAGCGGGGCCGCGCCGTCGCCGCCCGGCTCGGTGAGGCGCGCGGCTTCGCCGCCTACGACGCCTCGCTCGTCCGGCTCGCGGCGCTGCACCAGGACGTCTTCGACGACGCGATCCGCGACGGCGAGGACGGCAGCCGGTACTGGGAGTACGGGCTGCCCGCCGCCGGCCTGGCCGTGATCGTCCTCGTCCTGCTGGGCGTACGCCCCCGACTCGCGGAGTACCGGTGAACCCCTCGATCCCCCGCCGTCTCGCCGCCGTCCTCGCGGCGGCCGCCCTCGGCGCCGCCGGGTGCGGCATCGCGGGCGCCGACGCCGCTTCCGTCACCGGCAAGGACGAACTGGTCATCGGCGTCAACCGCGACCAGCCGGGCCTCGCGCTGCGGACCGGCGGCACCTACGCGGGCTTCGACGTCGAGATCGCCAAGGAGATCGCCCGGCGGCTCGGCGTCGCGGCGGACCGGGTGCGGTTCGAGCCGATCACCTCGGCGACGCGCGAGGACCGGCTGACGTCCGGCGCCGTCGACCTCATCGTCGCCAGCTACTCGATCACCCCCGAGCGCAAGACGCGGGTGGCGTTCGCCGGGCCGTACTACGTCGCGCACCAGGACATCCTGGTGCGCCGCGCGGACACCTCCGTGCGGAACGTGCGCGACCTGCGCGGCAAGCGGCTCTGCGAGGTGCCGGGGTCGGTGTCGTTCCCGCGCGTCACCCGCGAGCGCGGCGTCGCGGCGCAGTCGGTGAAGGCCGACGGGTACGCGGGGTGCCTGGCCAAGCTCCAGGGCGGCGAGCTGGACGCGGTCTCCACCGACGACCTCATCCTGGCCGGGCTCGCGGCCGAGGCCGCGAAGAAGGGCGGCGAGCCGCTGCGGATCGTCAACGCGCCGATCTCCGACGAGCCCTACGGCGTCGGCATCGCCCGCGACGACGTGGCGGGCTGCGAAGCCGTCAACAAGGCCATCACGACGATGTACCAGGACGGCACCGCCGCGAAGCTGCTCCGCACCTGGTTCGGGCCGGTCGGCCTGAAGGTCACCACGACCGTTCCCCAGTTCGAGGGATGTGACTGATTTTTCGGGAACAACGCCTTATCGGACCGGGTGGTCACTGATTTCAGGCGGTTACGTAAGTACCGGTCCGCTCCGGTGATCGTAAGTTATGGTCGCGACCAGAACTCGCGGCGAGGGAGTGGCATGACGACCGTCATCCTGGTGGTGATG
This sequence comes from Actinomadura flavalba DSM 45200, assembly GCF_000374305.1. Taxonomy (GTDB): domain Bacteria; phylum Actinomycetota; class Actinomycetes; order Streptosporangiales; family Streptosporangiaceae; genus Spirillospora; species Spirillospora flavalba. The sequence continues at coordinate 452,206 of NZ_KB894094.1, forward strand.
TGCGTCGCGGTCGGGGCGCTCGAACTGTACGCGGGCCGGCGCAGCCGGGCACAGCAGCGCGCGTTCGTGCGCCGCATCGACGAACTGAACGATCAGGTCGTCCGGCAGAACAACGTCCTCGTCACCGTCGGGGAACAGCTCACCGCCGAGCTGTCGCGCGTCAAGCAGGACGTCCTGCCCGCACTCGACGCGCGGATGCGCGACACCACCGGGCACGTCGACGAGCTGGCCACCGTCGTGCACCGCGCCGACGAGTACGTCCGCGCCCAGGCCGGGCGGCTGCACGACCTCGAACAGCAGCGCGTCACGCTCGCCGCGCTGCGCCGCAAGCTCGCCGAGATCGAGGGAACGGTCCGCGCGTCCGACTCCGCCGCCGCCGCCGTCACCGAGGGCAAGGTCGACGACGCCCTCGGCCGCCTCACCGACCTGGAGCGCAGCGGCGCCGAGATGCTCGAACTCCAGCGCGCCCTCACCCGCACGCTGGAGGACGTCGAGGACGTCGTCGGGGAACTGCTCCGCCTCGCGGAGGGCGACCTCGACGGCGCCGTCGCCACCGCGCTCGCCGGGCGTCCACCCGGCGAGGGCCCCGCCGTCCGCGCCGTCGGGCGGCTGTGGACGCGCGACGACCAGCTCGCGGACGTCCTCCCCGAGGTCTACGAACGCGCCGTCCGCGCCAGCCGCCTCGACATCCGGTTCCGCACCGGCGACGGACCCGACCGGCACCGCTACTTCCTCGGCGGACGCCGCGTCGAGGACCTCGGCGGCGCGTTCACCGCCCTGCTCATCTCCACCGGCACCGACCTGGCCTCCGGCGGACGCGGCCTCGCCCGCGCCCCGCTGCCGCCCGGCGTCGCACCCGTGCGCGCCCCCGAGGACGAGGCCGCCCTCAAGTCACTGCTGCGCACCCTGCACGAGACCAGCGGCGCCGTCGCGCAGATCGGGCCGCTGCTGACCGTCCGGACCCGCGACGAGCTGCTGTGCGCCGTCCTGACGCCCGACCAGGCCCTGGAACTGGAGAGCGACGAGGTCTTCTGGGACCCGTCCGCCGCCGCGCTGCGGCTGCGGCGGCTCCCGCCGCATCAGTTCTGGGACCTGACGGCCTGGGGTGCCGGATCGGGCGCGTAGGCGCGGACCGTCCGCTCGTGCGGCGGTCCGAGGCGGACGAACACCGGCGACGTCACCGTCCCGGTGCCGGGGTCGGCCTCGGCGCACAGGCCCACGCCCGCCGCGCGGTCCAGCAGCACGACGTTGCGCACCGACCGCGCCGCCCGCGCCGCGTACGGCACCGACGCGGGGTCGCCCTCGACGGTCAGCTCCTCGAACGTGATCCGGCGCGCGAACCGGACCAGCGCCGCCGCGTCCACCACGCGGGTGCCGACGGCCTGCGCCGGTCCGGCCAGGACGATGCCGAAGCTCGGGTCGGCGCGGCCCCGGACGTAGATCTCGCGGTCGGGTTCCAGGCCCCGCGCCCGGTCGCGCAGGTGCAGCCCGAAGCCGCTCGGGGTGAGGAACGCCGGCGGCCCCGCGCCGCCGCCGGGCACCGGCTGCGCGCCGCGCGGCAGCGTCCACCCCGGCAGGTAGACGCCGAGCCCGCGCAGCAGCAGCCGCCAGACGGGCCGTCCGGTGACGTCGGGCACGAACGATCCGGCCGTCCCGCGCGCGCCCCGCGTGTCCGTGTCCATCCGCTCATCTTCCGGTCCGGTCCGCAGCCGCACAAGGGCACGGTCGGCTACGGTGAAGGCCGGATCTTGACGAAGGTGCCGCGACCGTGAATCTGCAAGACATGATGGTCCACCGCGACTCGGCGTCGCGTTCGGTGGACAAGTACCTGATGTCCTACGAGGGCCGCGTCATCGCCGTGCGCAAGCATCCGGCGGTGCTGCTGCCCGCGCTCGCCGTCGCCGTCGTCGGCCTCGTGCTGTGCGCGGTCGCGGGCGTCGTCACCGGCTTCTGGCTCGTGTGGCTGCTGTGGCTGGCCGCGCTCGGCTACCTGCTGTGGCGCATCCTCGTCTGGTCGATCGAGTTCTTCCTGGTCACCGAGCACCGCGTCATGGTGATCCGGGGGGTCTTCAACCGCGACGTCGGCATGATGCCGCTCGGCAAGGTCACCGACATCACGCTGGAGCGCTCGCTCCTGGGCCGCACGCTGGGCTACGGCGAGTTCATCCTGGAGACCGGCGGCCAGAAGCAGCAGTTCAACAAGGTCAACTTCATGCCGTATCCGGAGCAGCTCTACCTGGAGGTCTCCTCGGTGATCTTCGGCGCGCAGGACGGCTCGCCCGACTAGGCCCTCACGACCCGAAGCCCAGCCCGCGGCGCTCCATCGCGCGCAGCAGGAGGCCCGGACGGCCGTCGCGGTCGGCGCGGGCCAGCGCGCGGCGCGCCAGGGCCAGCAGCGGGGTGCGCAGCGGCTCGGGCGGATACCGGACGGGTTCCTCGCGCACGGCGTCCAGGCGGGCGCGGGCATCGGTCTCCGCGTCGGGGGCGACGCCGAGCCGGTCAAGGGCGACGTCGGCGGCGAACCGGGACGCGGCGACGCCGAGGCCCGTGTGCCCGGCGACGCGGGCGACGGCGCCGCCGAGGGCGGTCGTCGTGCTCGCGGTGAACCGGGCGCTGGTGTCCACGGCGCCGCTCCACGCGTGGGTGACCGCGACGTCCTCCAGTTGCGGGAACGTGGCCCGGAACGCGGCCTCCAGCCTCCCGTCGGTGCGCGGCTTGGACGCCGCCTCCGAGCCGCCCCACAGCACGCGGTCGTCCGGCGTCAGGCGCGCGTAGTGGAACAGGTGCGCGACGTCGGCGACCCCCTGCCGGTGCACCCACCCCACCTCCGCCCGCTGCGCCGCACCGAGCGGCTCGGTGACGAGCACACGATCATGCACGGCAACCGTCACCCGCCCCCGCACCAGCGAATCCACGGCCCCCGTAGCCACCACGACACACCGAGCCCGCAAAACCCCCTCTCCGACCCGCAACACCACCCCAGCGCCCCCACGCCCACGACGCGCATCCCGGCCCAACCCGACCCCTTCCCCACACGCTCCGGAACTCGCGTCCCCGCGAAGACCGTGCGCGGGGCTCGCATCCCGCTCGAAGCCGGCCCCCTCCCCGGACGCGCCACACGCTGCGGCATCGTCCGCGGGCCTCACGTCCCCATGAGAACCACGCGGCGCGGCGGCGCCGTGCCTGCGGCTCGCGTCCCGGTCGAGGTCGGCCACCTCCCCGTGCGCTGCGGCGGCATCGCCCGCACGACCCGCATCCCCGCGAGGACCGCGTGCGGGGGTCGTGTCTCGGTCGAGGGCGGTGACGGTGGTGTTCTCGTACATGCGCACGCCTAGCGCGCGGGCGATGGCCGCCAGGCCGTGCAGGAGCCGGACGGGGTGGACGAGCGCGGTGTCCTCGCGGTCCCACACGCCGCCTAGGAAGCGCGGCGAGGCGGCCTGGCGGCGCGTCCCGGCCGCGCCGAGGACGGCGGGCTGCCAGCCCAGCTCGAACGCCGTCTCCGCGTCCTCGCGCAGGACGTCGAGCTGCCAGGGCGCCGTGGCGACGCGCAGCGAGCCGGTCAGCTCCCAGCCCGCGTCCACGCCGTACCGGCGCAGCGTCGCGGCGATCGCCAGCAGGTTCTCGTGGCCGAGGCGTTCGAGTTCGAGCATCTGGTCCCACCAGCGGGCCGCGCCGTTGCGGACGCCGTGCGTCAGCGTCGCCGCGCAGAAGCCCGCGTTGCGGCCGGACGCCGCGCCGCCCAGCCGTCCGCGCTCCAGCAGCACGACGTCCAGGGACGGGTCGCGTTCCCGGGCGCGGATCGCCGTCCACAGGCCCGTGTAGCCGCCGCCGACGATCGCCAGGTCACACGTTCCCCGACCGGTGTAGGGCGGTTCGGGGTCGCGCGGGGCGACGTCGCGCTCCCAGAAGACGGCGGGCTCAGGAGGCACGGCGGCTCCGCGCCGACAGCGCCGCGACCAGCACGCCCGCCGCGAACAGCAGCGTGCCGAGCGCGTTGACCTGCGGCGGGACGCCCGTGCGCAGCGACCCGTACACCCACAGCGGGAACGTCACCGTCGAGCCCGCCGTGAAGCCCGTCAGGACGAAGTCGTCGATCGACAGCGTGAACGCCAGCAGCGCGCCCGCCACCGCGCCGGGGGCGATCAACGGCAGCGTGATGAGGCGGAACCGCGTCCACGGTCCCGCGCCGAGGTCGCGGGCCGCCTCCTCCACCGCCGGGTCCAGCGCGCCGACGCGGGCCCGGACCGTCACCGCGACGAACCCGAGCGCGACCATGACGTGCGCGGCGACGACCGTCCCGAACCCGCGCGGCACGTTCAGCGTCACGAACAGCGACAGCAGCGCCGCGCCCAGCACCAGTTCCGGGCACGCGATCGTCATGAGGACCAGCACGTTCGCCGACCCCCGCCCGCGGAACCGGTGGCGGCCGAGCGCGAGGCCCGCGAGCGTCCCGAGGACGGTCGCGACGGCCGCGCTGACCAGCGCGATCGCCAGCGAGTTCAGCAGCGCGCGGGTGAGGTCGGGGCGGTCGAGCAGGTGCGCGTACCAGTGCAGGGTGAAGCCGTCCCACCGGACGTTCCGCCGGGGGTCCGCGTCGTTGAACCCGAACACGGCCATGACCGCGACCGGCAGCAGCAGCCAGCCGACGAGGGCCCACGTGTACAGGCGCCCGATCACGGCTCCCCCAGGACGCGTCGCGCGCCGAACGCGCGGGCGTAGCCGAGCACCGCCAGCAGCAGCACCGCCATCAGCGTGAACGACAGCGCCGACGCGGCCGGGTAGGCGCTGTTGTCGAAGTACTCGGCCCGCACCACGCTGCCGATCATCGTGTCGCCGGGGCCGCCCAGCACCTCGGCGTTGACGTAGTCGGCCGACATCGGCACGAACGTCAGCACCACGCCCGCGAAGACGCCCGGCGCCGACAGCGGCAGCACGACCCGCAGGAACGCCTGCGTCCGCGACGCGTACAGGTCGCGGGCGGCCTCAGGCAGCTCGCGGCCGACCCGGGCCAGCGCGACGTAGACGGGCAGCACCATGAACGGCAGGAAGTTGTAGGCCAGCCCGGCGATGACGGCGCCGCTCGTGTCGAGGACGCGGAAGCCCGCGTCCAGCAGCCCGGCGTCCTTCAGCGGGCCCAGCAGCGGGCCCTCGTCGGTGAGGAGCTGCCGCCAGGCGATCGTGCGCAGCACGAAAGAGACGAAGTACGGCGACACGATCAGGAACAGGTACCACTGGCGGCGCCGCCCGCCGTGGAACGCGATCCAGTACGCGGCCGGATACGCCAGCAGCGCGCACAGCAGCGTCGCGGCCAGGCCGTAGCCGAGCGAGCGGCCGAGGACCGGGCCGTAGACGTCCAGGCCGTCGCGGTAGTTCTGCCAGCGGAAGGTCTGCTCGAACCCGTCGACGAGGTCGCCCGACTGGAGCGACAGCGACGCCATCGACGCCAGCGGCACCAGGAAGAACGCGGCCAGCCACAGGCCGGCCGGGAGCACCAGCCAGTACGGGGCCGCGCGGCCGGGCGTCCGGGATCTACGCGCCACGGGCGATGGGCTCGAACGTCCGCTGGAACACCGGTTCCTCGTCCTGGTCGAGGCGGCGGAAGTAGCTGAGGCGCTCCAGTTCGTGCGGTTCGGGGAACACCAGCGGGCTGCGCGCCAGGCGTTGCAGGTCCTTGCGTTCGCGGCCCGCCGCGCCGGCCGCGTCGGCGGCGACGAGCGCCTTCGTCGCCGGGACCGGGGAGATGTAGTTGATGTACTCGGTGAGCAGCGCGTTGTTGCGCGGCTCGTACAGCCAGTCCATGAGGGCGAGCGCGTCGACGGGGTTGCGGGCCGTTCTGGGGATGCACAGGTTGTCGGTCCACAGCGTGCCGCCCTCCTCGGGGACGACGAACGCCACGTCGGGACCGGCCATCGTGAACGCGTCGCCCGACCACGCCATCGTCAGCCACACCTCGCCCTTGCTGACGGCGTCGATGTAGTCCTGCGTGTAGTACTTGCGGACGATGCCGCCGTCGCGTTGCGCGCGCAGGCGCGCGGCGGCGCGGCGCCAGTCGTCCGGGGTGGACTTCTCCGGGTCGACGCCGAGCGCGAGCAGGCCGAGGTTCCCGAGTTCCTGCGGGTCGGCCATCATGCCGACGCGGCCCTTGTAGCGCGGGTCGAAGAGCTGCTCGATGCTCGTGACCGGACCCTTGACGTGCCGCTTGTTGTACGCGATGCCCGTGATGCCGGACACGAACGGGACGGTGTACTTGTTGCCCGGGTCGTAGGTGGGGTTCTTCAGCCCGGAGTTCGCGGCGAAGTTCGGCAGCCGTCCGTGGTCGAGCGGGGCGAGGTAGCCGAGCCGCCGCGCCTTCTCCAGGTGGACGCCGTTGGTCATCACCATGAGGTCGAACCCGATCGGCTGCCCGGCCGCCAGCGGCGCCTGGATGCGCCCGAACCAGGGCCCGTTCTCCTCGATGACCTCCTTGTACTCGACCCGGATGCCGGTGTCCTGCTCGAACGCCTTGAGCGTGGCGCGGTCCTCCTGCATGTACCCGGGCCAGTTGGCCCAGCTCAGCCGCCCATTGCGCCGCTTGCCCTCCCAGTACCGCGCGTCGTCGGGCGTCCCCCGCCCCTCGATGCCGCACGCCCCGGCGAGCAGCCCCGCCCCCGCCGCCATCAGAAACCCGCGCCGCCTCACGACACCACCCCGAGCACCAGCGAATCCCGCGCCTCCCACACAACCCAAACCACGTCCCCAACCCGCCCCTCAACCAACGCCTCTCCCCCACCTACAGCCCCGGCACCGGAATCCCCAACGTCACCCCGGAAACCCCCACCCCCGCCGGGCGCACTCACAACTCCCGGCACAGTGCCCCCGCCCCCCGAAGACCCACCCACACCAGACGCAGAATCCTCGCCGCCGCCCCACCCACCCGCACCGAACACGGAACCCTCGACCTCGCCCGACCCGCGCAGGCTCTCGCGCGCGAGACCCGCGGCCTCCCTCGGTCCGCTCGCACCTCTACGCGCGGAACCTCCGGCTCCCGGCGGCCCTCCCACATCAAGCCCAGGGCTCCCGGGCGCGGGCGGCATGCCCGCACTCCCAGACTCAGGGCGTGCAGCCCCGGGCTGCACGCTCGGGCTTTCGCGTGCGGAACTCTCGCCGTCGGGCGGAGTGCCCTCAGCAGCGCCGGGATCGGTGGGGAAAGGCGCGGGTGCGGTGTTCTGGGCGTAGACGTGCAGGTCGGCGGCGGGCGTGGTGACGCGGTAGGTGGTGGACGCGCCCCGGTAGGCGACGTCGGTGACCGTGCCGCGCAGGGCGCACACGGACGCGTCCGGGCGGTGACGCGTCATGCGGACCCTCTCCGGCCGCACGGCGACCTCCAGCGGGCCGCCGAGGGCGCCGGGCACCAGGACATGACCCGCGTCACCGAAGCGCAGCAGGGCCGGGCCGCCTCCGGCCGGGGCTTCGGCGACCCCGGCGATGAGGTTGGACGTGCCGACGAACCCGGCGACGAACCGGGTCGCGGGACGCTCGTAGACCTCACGCGGCGTGCCGATCTGCTCGACGCGCCCCTCGTTGAGGACGGCGACGCGGTCGGACAGGGCCAGCGCCTCGGCCTGGTCGTGGGTGACGTGGACGAACGCGACGCCGACCTCGCGCTGGACGCGTTTCAGCTCGGCCTGCATCGCCTGCCGGAGTCTCGCGTCGAGCGCGGCGAGCGGCTCGTCGAGCAGCAGCGCCCGGGGCCGGTTCACCAGCGCGCGAGCCAGGGCGACGCGCTGCCGCTGTCCGCCCGACAGGGTGTGCGGCCGGTCGCGTTCGCGGCCCGCCAGCTCGACCAGCTCCAACATGGCCCGCACCCGCGCACCGACCTCGGCGCGTCCGACCCCTCGGCGGCGCAGCCCGAACGCGACGTTGTCGAACACGCTCATGTGCGGGAAGAGCGCGTAGGACTGGAAGACCGTGTTCACGTCACGGCGCTCGGCGGGCACCGCCGCGACGTCGGCACCGTGCAATGCGACCGTTCCGGCGTCGGCGGTCTCCAAGCCGCCGATGACGCGCAGCAGCGTGGTCTTCCCGCATCCGGACGGCCCGAGCACCGAGAAGAACTCGCCCGCGCGCACGTCGAGATCGACGCCGTCGAGCGCCCGCACCGCCCCGAAGGACCGGCGGACACCGCGCACGCTGATGGCGGGAACCCCGTCCTGCACCCGCGCCCCCCTCCCGCGATCCGGGTGCCACTATCCCATTTCCCGACGTTTCCATCGAATCAGCCCACTGGCGACATTTCGGGGATTCCAGCGCTGCGCGGCCCGTCGTATTTTGAGGCCCAGCAAGGAAGGAGACCGGCCATGCGCGAGTCGGTTCCCGCCCCCCGCCTGACCCTCCATCCGACGCCCGAGCAACTCCAGCTCCTCCACGAAGCCGCCGCCCTCCTCGGCTGGACCCTCCACCAGTACATCCTCAGCACGGCCCTCGACGCCGCCGAACGCGACCTCCACACCCACCACACACCGCCCGCCCCCGCGACCCCCGACCCCACCCCCTTCACCACGTTCGCCACCATCCCCCTCTAACCCCCTTCCAGGGCGTGGCGGAGGCGGGTGGCGTAGTCGGCGGCCTCGGTGTCCGAGGCGTACCTGGTGCGGGGCCAGAAGAAGCCGCGGAGGCCGTCCTTGGGGTTGCGCGGGACGATGTGGACGTGCAGGTGCGGGACGCTCTGGCTGATGCGGTTGTTCAGGGCGACGAAGGACCCGGCGGCGTCGAGGGCCGACTCCATCGCCGTCGCCAGGTCCTGCGCGCGGCGGAAGAGCGGGCCGACCTGGTACGGCGGGAGGTCGGGCAACGTCTCGACGTGGGCGCGGGGCACCAGGAGCGTGTGCCCCTTGAAGAGGGGGCGCACGTCCAGGAACGCGAACGCGTCGGGCTCGTCCAGGACGACGTGGGCGGGGCGCTCCCCCGCGATGACCGCACAGAACACACAGCCGCTCATCGGTCCATCCTCCAGCCGGGGTCGGTGTTGCTCCAGTCCGGCGCGGGTGCGCGGACCTGCGCGGTGAGCCAGGCGTTGCCGAGTGTGCCGCGCGGACGCACGGTGAAGAAGACCCGTCCCGGATCACCCCAGTGCCAGCCCAGTTCCGGATCGCCGTCGAGCTGGACGACGAGCCGCCACTGGTCGTCGTCCGACGGGGGCCCGCTCCGCGCGGGCGCCGCCGGACGCAACGGGCCGCTCAGGGTGACCGGCCAGCCGCCGAGCTGGTGCCGTGGCGCGTTCGCCGGCCACACGTACTGCGACCAGGCCGTGTACAGGTTCTCGTAGACGGCGAGGAAACCGGCGCACACCGCCTCCAGCCGCCGGACGACCGGTTCCGCCGGTGACGGCAGCGAGAGGAACGGAACGACCCCTCTCGGCCGTCCCGATGGGTGCGGAGCCCCGTGCGACCGCACGCGCCACGCCTCGCGCTCGTCCGGGACGTCTCCCCAGGGACGCGCCGCCGCCCCGGCGCAGAAGAACGCCGCCTGCCTCCGGAACGGAAAGCCGCCGACCCTCGGCAGGGCCGCGAAGTCGACCACGGCGAGCAGTTGCAGCGCGCGCCCGCGCCACACCGGCGGATCACCGGAGGAACCGCCGAGCCAGACCGCGGGAGGCCCGCCTCTGCGCAACAGCAGGCCGGGGCGGGCGAGGGCGAGCACCATGGCCGCCACCTCGGGCACGAGGTAGAGCGAGAACAGGGAGACGAGACGGCGACGCTGGACCGTGATCTGGTTCATGGCACCTAGCGTTCACGATGAGCGACGCTCATGCCACCTAGAGTTCCAGGCTGTGGATAACCCTCCGCGCCGAGGTCAGCTCCGGTCGAGAGCGTCGGCGAGCTGGCGCAGGAACTCGTCGACCTCGCGCTCGTCGTAACTGGGCCCGAGCCGCACGCACGCGAACGTGCACTCCCGCACGTCCCGCGACGACACCTGCGGCGCCTCACCGCGCAGGCCGCCGATCACCCGGTCCAGGAAGGCATCGACGTCCCGCACGTCGTATCCGAGCCGCAACCGCGACCCGGTGAACTGCACGCTCTGAATCCACCGCACCAGCCAGTCGGCATGCACCGCCGGAACCGCCCCGTCCTCCTCGGGCCCCCGCAGTTCGCGCACGCATTCGGCGAGCAGATCGTCGACGGCGACACGATCGTAACCACGGACCACCACGTCGAACCGCGCCGCGCGCACGGCGTCCGCGTTCATCCCGTCGCGGCCGTCCAGCGCCCGGGAGATCCTGCCCAGCAGGTCGTCCACCTGGACGCGGTCGTATCCGCGCAGGGCGACGGGCAGGTGCTTGTTGGCGATCGGCGTCATCGGGTTCTCCAGAGGATTCGGCTGAAAAACGCGGCGCCCCCGCCCTCGCGCACGGCCGCCGGCCTGGGCGGCGGCAACAGCCTGACCGCCCGGGCAAGAACCCCGCAAGCGTTCTCGTCGTTCTCAGAACGCGTTTCCAAAATAGGCTTCACTAACAGTCGCGAAGTGCCAACGGCAAGCGCCCCGCCGACGAAAAACCGCGCCGGAGCCCGACGAGGACCCGGCCGCCCCCGCGACGGCGACGCCCGAGCCGCCCACGTCTGGCCTGCGTCGAATCCGGCCGATGAGCCGATGCTGACGAAATTCGCGGCATCCGCCGTCGTTTTTCTCCGGCCGGATGCGGCCACCCGCTGGACGCCTCAGACCGAGGCGGCGAGCTGCCCGCACGCGCCGTCGATCTCCCGGCCGCGGGTGTCCCGGACGGTGACCGCGACGCCGTGCGCCTCCAGCCGCCGCACGAACTCGCGCTCGTCCTGCGGCCGGGACGCCGTCCACTTGGAGCCCGGCGTCGGGTTCAGCGGTATGAGGTTGACGTGCACCAGGTGGCCGCGCAGCAGCCGGCCCAGCATGTCGCCGCGCCACGCCTGGTCGTTGACGTCCTTGATCAGCGCGTACTCGATCGACACGCGCCGGCCGCTGCGCTCGGCGTACGCCCAGGCGGAGTCCAGGACCTCCGAGACCTTCCAGCGGTTGTTGATCGGGACGAGTTCGTCGCGGAGTTCGTCGTCGGGAGCGTGCAGCGAGACGGCGAGCCGTACGGACATGTCCTCGGCGGCGAGTTTGTCGATCGCCGGTACGAGCCCGACCGTCGAGACCGTCACCGAGCGCTGCGAGATGCCGAGCCCGGCGGGAGCGGGGTCGGTGATGCGCCGCACCGCCCCGATCACGGCCTTGTAGTTCGCCAGCGGCTCGCCCATGCCCATGAACACGATGTTCGACACGCGCCCCGGCCCGCCCGGCACCCGCCCCGACGCCATGGCACGGGCGCCCGCCGCCACCTGCTCGACGATCTCCGCCGTCGACAGGTTGCGGGTGAGCCCCGCCTGACCGGTCGCGCAGAACGGGCAGTTCATACCGCATCCGGCCTGGGAGGACACGCACATCGTCGCCCGGTCGGGGTAGCGCATCAGCACCGACTCGAACAGCACCCCGTCGAACGCCTTCCAGACGGTCTTCAGCGTGGCGCCACCGTCGCACGCCAGCTCGCGGACGGGCGTCAGCAGCGACGGCAGCAGCTCGGCGGCGAGCCGGTCGCGCACGGCGGCGGGAAGGTCGGTCATCTGCGCGGGGTCGTTCACCAGCCTGCCGAAGTAGTGCCGTGAGAGCTGGTCGGCGCGGAACGGCTTCTCCCCCAGCTCGGCGACGGCGGCGCGGCGCTCCTGCGCGGTGAGGTCGGCGAGGTGGCGCGGCGGCTTGGCCCGGCGCGGTGCGGCGAAGACGAGCTTGGCGGGCGTCCTGGCGCCTCCGGCCGCCTCGGCGTCCGTCCCCGCCGCCGTCTCGGCGGCCTGCGTCGGTCGGCCCGGGTCGTCGGCGTGTTCGGTGATGGCAGACATGGTGTCTCCAGTGTCGCAAACGTCGGTGCGTGCCTCGTCCATCGCGAGCGGAACCGACGAGCCCCGCAAACCACCACGTTCCACGCCATCCTTCCCATGGTGCGGGGCCGATCCGGGCCAGGTCACGCATACGGACGCGCGTTCGGGCGCATGACCTTGAACCGCGGGCTAAGGTCTCGATCATGTCGGTATTGCGCAGGGGGTCCGCTTCGGCGCGCCGGGGCACCGCCGAGGTCGTCCGGGCCGAGAGCAGCCCGTACGGGAGCCGCAGGCTCGTCATCGAGTGCGACGGCGTCGTCACCTCCGCAACGCTCCGCGATCCGCGCGGCACGGTCGTCGGCGCCGTCTGGGTCGCCAACCACCGCGACGCGCCCGCCGCGCTCGACCGGGCGCGGATGGACGCGGGCGCCGCTCCGCTGCTGCCCGCCACGCACGTCCGCACCCGGGCCGGGCGCGGACCGCTCGAACCCACCGACCTCGACATCGTCTGGTTCGAGGAGGGCGACGGCGTCGCCGTCCTGGAGGCCGGCGAGGCGCTGTTCGTCATCCCCGGCTGGTCCGACATGGCCCGCGGCATTCCCGGATACAGCCGCGACGCCGCCGAGCAGAGCCCCTTCGCGTTCCCGCTCCGCGACGAGATCGCCGAGTTCGGCGAGCGCATCGACGCCGCCCGCGACCACTGGCGGCGGCACGACGCCGAGGACGCCTGGCCCGCCTTCCAGCAGTCCGTCCTCGGTCATCTGCTCCAGCGCCTCGGCCCCGGCGGGCACTACTGGCACGACGTCGGCGGCCAGCTCACCGGCCGCCGGGGCACCCGCCCGACCGTCGGTGTCTCCGAACGTCCCGCCGCCGCCGACCGCGACTACGCGGTGCTCAGCACCATCGGCATGAGCCGCCAGCGGATGCCCACGATCGAACTGTACGAGGACGACGTCGCGCCCTACGCCCGCGTCGAACTCGCCGTCGCCACCGCGCTGCCCAGCCAGCGCGCGGGCAGCATCTTCCCGTGGCTGGCCCAGTACCCCTGGCGCTCGGTGACCTGGTTCGCCCCCGGCGACGTCGTCAAGTGGTACCACGAGGCGCACACGTTCCCGCTCGGCAGCGGCGACGCGCCCTGGCAGGGCGTCCTGCTACTCGACGACCCGAGCCGCCTCGCCGGTCCCGTCCCGCCCGGCCTGACCGGATTCAGCGTGGACGGCGATCCCGTGCGCTGGCTGTGGCTCGTCCCCATCACCGGCGAGGAGCACCAGTACGCCAAGAGCGAGGGCTCGGACGCGCTGGTCCGGCGGCTCGCCCACCAGGGCCGGTCCTGGGTCGTCTCCTGAGACGCCGACGGCCGCGGACCCGGCGGGTCCGCGGCCGTCCTAGCGTGGATCAGACCGGGACGAACAGGGCGAGCAGCAGCCACACCACCGGCGCCGTCGCCACGAGCGAGTCCAGTCGGTCCATGACGCCGCCGTGCTCGGGCAGCAGCGTCCCCATGTCCTTGATGCCGAGATCGCGCTTGATCATCGACTCGACCAGGTCGCCGACGGTCGCGCTGACGACCACCGCCAGACCGACGAGCACGCCCTGCCAGACCTGACCGTCCAGCAGTTCCCACACCAGCCAGCCGCCGGCCGCCATGCACGCCAGTGCCGAGCCGGTCACGCCCTCCCAGGTCTTCTTGGGGCTGATCGTCGGCGCGAGCTTGTGCCGGCCGAGGAACGACCCGGCGAAGAACCCCCCGATGTCACTGGCGACCGTGACCGCGATGAACACGACGATGCGGTGATCGCCGTCGTCGGGCCGCAGCAGCAACGCGACCACGCCGCCCATCAGCACCAGGTAACCGGTGATGAACACCCCGGCGTTGACGTCGCGAACGTAACCGTCCGAACCGCCAGGCAACCGCAGGACCAGCACCGCGAACACGGTCAGGGCCACCGCCGCCACGAGCGCGTCGGCGCCGCCCACGTATCCGGCGATCGGTGCGATGAGCATCCCGGCCAGAACCGGGATCTCGGGGACGCGGATGTCGCGGTTACGGAAAGCACCGATGAACTCGCGCGTACCGAGCATCAGGAACAGGATCATGACGCCAAGGAAGATCTCCTTGACGGTGTAGAGCGAGCCCAGGACAAGGCCGCCGAGCAGCAGCCCCACACCGATCGCGACGGGGAGGTTGCGGCCCGCCCGCTTCGTGACCGGAACACCCACGGCGGCGGGGGGAGCGCCGGGCGGCACCTCCGGGGAACCCTCGGGTTCCCCGGCTTCGTCGCGTTCCATCAGACCTCGAGCAGTTCGGCCTTCTTGTGCTCAAGGAGCTCGTCGATCTGCGCCACGTACCTGCTCGTGGCGTCGTCGAGCTCCTTCTCCGCACGGCGGACCTCGTCCTCCCCGGCGTCGCCGTCCTTGGCGAGCTTCTCCAGGGCGTCCTTGCTGCGGCGGCGGACGTTGCGGATGGAGATCTTGGCATCCTCCGCCTTGCCGCCCGCCACCTTGATGAACTCGCGCCTGCGCTCCTCGGACAGGTCCGGGAAGACGACGCGGATGACGTTGCCGTCGTTGGTGGGGTTCACGCCGAGGTCACTGTCGCGAATGGCGCGCTCGACCGCGGACATCGACGACTTGTCGAAGACCTGGACGATGACCATGCGCGGCTCGGGCAGCGTGAACGAGGCGAGCTGGTTGATCGGCGTGGGGGTGCCGTAGTACTCCGCGGTGATCTTGTTGAACATCGCGGGGGTGACGCGCCCGGTGCGGATGGCCTGGAAGTCCTCCTTGGCGACCGCGACGGCCTTCTCCATCTTCTCCTCGGCTTCGAGGAGGGTCTCGTCGATCACTTCGACTCCCGGTTCAGCTAGTCGGCCGTTCTGTCGGTGGCCCGTCGTACGTCAGCCGTCGGCCGGGCTGACCAGCGTGCCGATCTTCTCACCCCGGACCGCCCGGACGATGTTGCCCTGACCCATCAGATCGAAGACGACGATCGGCAGGGCATTGTCCATGCAGAGGCTGATGGCCGTGGCGTCCATGACCTTCAGTCCCCGCTGTAGAACCTCACCGTAATCCAAACGGTCGAACTTGACCGCGTCGGGATTCTTGCGCGGGTCGGCGTCGTAGACACCGTCGACCTGGGTCGCCTTCAGGACGGCCTCGGCACCGATCTCCAGCGCGCGCTGGGCGGCGGTGGTGTCGGTGGAGAAGAACGGCTGGCCCAGGCCCGCGCCGAAGATCACGACACGGCCCTTCTCCAGGTGCCGGATGGCGCGGCGCGGAATGTACGGTTCGGCGACCTGGCTCATCGTGATGGCGGTCTGGACGCGGGTGTCGAGCCCGAGCTTCTCCAGGAAATCCTGGAGGGCCAGGCAGTTGATGACCGTCCCGATCATGCCCATGTAGTCGCCGCGGCCGCGGTCCATACCGCGCTCGGCGAGCTGGGCGCCGCGGAACATGTTGCCGCCGCCGCACACCACCGCCACCTCGACGCCGTCCTGCACGGCCGCGGCGATGGCCTCGGCCACGTGCTGGACGACCTCGGGGTCGATGCCCAGCGGGTCGCCGCCGGCGAACGCCTCGCCGGACAGTTTGAGCAGCACACGTCGCCAGCCCCCACGCGGCGCGTGCTGGGCGGGCGACGAGGCCGCCGCCGTGTCAGTCATGGTCTTCTCCGGCACGTCGGCGGCCTCCTCGTTGCGTCGTGGAATCTCTGGTCCCCTGAATCCGGGAACCTACGCCTGGCCGACCTTGAAGCGGGCGAAGCGCACGACCTTGACGCCGGCCTCGTCGAGGACCTTGGCGATGGTCTTCTTCGGCTCCTTCACGAACGCCTGCTCCAGCAGGACGAAGTCGCGGAAGTAGGCGTTGACGCGGCCCTCGACGATCTTCGGGATCGCCTGCTCGGGCTTGCCCTCGTCGCGGGTGAGCTGCTCGGCGAGCGCCCGCTCCTTTTCGATCGCCTCGGCGGGGATCTCGTCGCGGGTGAGGTACTTCGGGGACATCGCGGCGATCTGCTGCGCGATGTCCTTGGCGACCTGGGGGTTCTCGGCGTCCAGCTCGACGAGCACGCCGGTGGTCGGCGGCAGCGACGGGTCGGACTTGTGCAGGTAGCTCGCCACGTAGGCGCCCGTGAAGTGGGCGAAGCGGCCGAGTTCGAGCTTCTCGCCGATCTTGGCACTGTTCTCCTGGACCAGCGCGTCGACGGTCTTGCCCGGCTCGATCTCGGCGGCGGCCACGGCCTCGGCGTCCTGCGCACCGCTCTGCGCGGCGAACGTGACGATGCGGTCGGCGAGCGCGATGAACTCGGCGTTCTTGGCGACGAAGTCGGTCTCGCACTTGATCTCCAGCAGCGCGCCGTCGCCGGTGCCCTGGAAGTGCTCGGCGACGAGGCCGTTGGCGGCGGTGCGCTCGGCGCGCTTGCCGACGTCCTTGGCGCCCTTGAGGCGCAGGATCTCGACGGCCTTGTCGAAGTCGCCCTCGGCCTCGACCAGGGCGTTCTTACAGGCCATCATGCCGGAGCCGGTGAGCTCGCGGAGCCGCTTGACATCGGCGGCGGTGAAGTCAGCCATCGCTCTTTCGTCTCTGTGTGGTGGGAAGACTGGACGCGACAGGGCCCCCGGGGCGGCGTGTGCGCCTGCCCCGGGGGCCGCACGTCGTCAGGACTTGTCGGTCTCGCCGTCCTTGGCCTCGGTGGCGGCCACGGCCTCGGCCTCAGCCTCGGCCGGAGCCTCCTCGGCCGGAGCGTCGGCCTCGGCCGGAGCGTCAGCGGCGGGAGCCTCGGCCTCGGCCTCGGCGGCGGGGGCCTCGGCCGGAGCGGCGGCGTCCTGCTCCTTGCTCTCCAGCAGCTCGCGCTCCCACTCGGGAAGGGGCTCGCCGGCGGCCCGCTCGGCGGGCTTCTCGTCGCCGCCGGCGGCGCCGGAGCGGGCGATGAGACCGTCGGCGACGGCGTCGGCGACGACGCGGGTCAGCATGCTGACGCTGCGGATGGCGTCGTCGTTACCCGGGATCGGGTAGTCGACCTCGTCCGGGTCGCAGTTGGTGTCGAGGATCGCGACGACCGGGATGCCGAGCTTCTTGGCCTCGTTGACCGCGATGTGCTCCTTCTTGGTGTCCACGATCCACACGGCGCTGGGAACCTTCGCCATGTCGCGGATACCGCCGAGGGTGCGCTCCAGCTTGTCCTTCTCGCGACGCAGGCCGAGCAGCTCCTTCTTGGTCATGCCGGAGCCGGCCACGTCGTCGTAGTTGATCTCCTCCAGCTCCTTGAGCCGGGTGAGGCGCTTGTGCACCGTGGAGAAGTTGGTGAGCATGCCGCCCAGCCAGCGCTGGTTGACGTAGGGCATCCCGACCCGCGCCGCCTGCTCGGCGATGGCCTCCTGCGCCTGCTTCTTCGTGCCGACGAACAGGATCGTGCCGCCGTGCGCGACCGTCGCCTTGACGAACTCGAAGGCGCGGTCGATGTAGGACAGCGACTGCTGGAGGTCGATGATGTAGATGCCGTTGCGCTCGGTGAGAATGAAGCGCTTCATCTTCGGGTTCCAGCGGCGCGTCTGGTGGCCGAAGTGAACGCCGCTCTCAAGGAGCTGGCGCATGGTGACCACGGGTGCCATGGTCGTCCTCCTGGGTTCTGTGCCCGCGTCGCTTGACGGGCGATTTGGTTGATGTCTGCGCCCTGACGGCGCCCCACCGCCGCGAACGACGGACCGAGAGGCGCCGCCCCACCGGTCACGAGGACGGCGGTGGCGTGCGAGCGCGTGAATTCGGCCGCGAGAGCGTGCGCCCGCGCGACCGTTCACCGATTCTATGGGATGAAGGCCGCCGACGTGGAATCAACGCAGTCCGGGGCGGCTGGAGCAGGGTTATCCACAGGCTGCGGCTCGGCCCGCACGAGGTGGCCCGACTGCGGGAGAATTGAATCAAGGGGGTCCCCAGGGGGGTTGCGGACCTCCTGATCGGCCTGCCACCGGGCCGTCCGAGAAAGTTATCCACAGCCCCGGCCAGGGGCCGCGTGGCCATGTCCTGGCAGGCCACGCTGGACCCATGACTGTTTCGACGCTTCCTCTCGTCCTCGCGCTCACCGGTTCGCCCGCACCGGCGCCCGATGAGTGGCGCTGGCCGCTCGGGCCCCCGCCTCCACCGGTCGTCCGCGCGTTCGCCCCACCGGCCGTGCCCTGGGGCCCTGGCCATCGCGGCGTCGATCTGGCCGCGCGTCCGGGCCAGACCGTGCGTGCGGCAGGGGCCGGACGCGTCGCCTACGCGGGGCTTCTCGCCGGGCGAAGCGTGATCTCGCTCGACCACGGCGCTCTGCGCACGACCTATCTGCCCGTCCGTCCAGCACTGCCGACGGGAGCCGAGGTCGCCGCCGGGACGAAGATCGGCGTGCTGGAGAGTCCGGCGACGCCGCACTGCCCGCAGGCTTGCCTGCACTGGGGCTTGCGTCAGGGCACCGTCTACCTTGACCCGCTTCGTCTCGTCCAGCGCCCGGTCCGGCTACTGCCCCTGTGGCCGCCCGCCGCGCCCGCGCAGCGGGTGGTGGAGCCGTCCGAGCCACCGCGCGTCCTGGCCTCGTCGATCGGCCCGCGCGAGACCGCCACGGCGGCGGGCGGTGCCCTTACCGGCGCCGTCCTCTCTTTCGCGGCCCTCTTCGCCTGGCGCCAGACGCGCCTGCGCGCCCGGCGCAGAACACCGGCCGACGTGATCGACCTGAACCGGGAGCGCGAACTACGACGAACATGAACACGACGCGTGGATCGGCTACAACGACACCCAGCGCGAGCGGACGCGGGAGAGGCCGGGCCCGGCACGATCAAGACTCGGCATTACCAGGACGCGGCGTGGTGAGGACGCGATGTAACCAGGACACAGCGTGATCAGGACACGGCGTGATCAGCGCGCGACGCGAGCAGAAGCCGACGTGCTCAGGACCCTGGGAAGGGAACCGGCCGGAACGGAACCCGGCGGAAGCTGAACGCGGTGAGGACTGAACGCGGTGAGAGCTGAACGCGGTGAGAGCTGAACGCGGCGATGCTCACGCTGTGTCGCTTGGTTGTGTCGCTTTGATCAGTCGCCTCCACGCGGATGGGCCCGGCGGTGCTCATGTCTCAGCCGTTCGGCCGAGACGTGCGTGTAGAGCTGCGTCGTGCGCAGCGACGCGTGTCCGAGGATCTCTTGGACTCCGCGCAGGTCGGCGCCGCCCTCCAGCAGGTGGGTCGCCGCCGAGTGCCGCAGTCCGTGCGGCGCCACGTCAGGCATCTCACCGGCGGCGGCGATGCGGGCGTGCACGATGCGGCGCGCGGTCGTCGGATGCAGCCGTCCACCGCGTGCGCCGAGCAGCAACGCGGAACCGCTCTCCTCGGTCGCCAGTTCCGGACGGCCGCTGCGCAGCCAGCGGTCGGCCGCCCGCATCGCGGGCTCCCCGACCGGGACGGTGCGCTCACGCCCGCCTTTGCCCAGCACACGGACGGTGCGCCTGCCTCCGTCCAGATCGTCCACGTCCAGTCCGCACAGTTCACTGACGCGCACGCCCGTAGCGTAGAGCAGTTCCAGGACCGCGAGGTCGCGCATGTCGAGCGGGGTCTCGCCTTCCAGCGTGTCCAGCAGACGTGCGGCGTGGTCCTGGGAGAGCACGGTCGGGAGGTCACGCGTCTGCCGAGGCGTGCCGAGGAGCGCGCCTGGGTCGTCCGCGAGGCGTCCGCACCGGTACAGGTAGGCCGTGAAGACCCGCGCGGCGGCCGTCCGGCGGGCGAGCGTGGCCCGCGTGCGTCCGAGCGCGTGCTGACGCGCAAGCCAGGCCCGCAGAACGGTGACGTCCAGTTCCCCGGGCCCGCCGAGCCCGATCATCCCCATGTAGGACGACAGATCTCGCAGATCACCGAGGTAGGCCCGCAACGTGTGCGGCGAGACGTCGCGCTCGCCCCGCAGGTACTCCTCGAATTCCGGGAGCACGTCCTTCAGCGGCGCGGTCTCGTCACTCGTCACATGACCCACGGTGCTGCACGGCCCGACGCGAACGCAACCACGACAGGCAGCCTCACCGCTGCTCCAGCAGTGTCTGCGTCGATGTCGTCGCCGGAGGCATGCCCTCACCGCGTACATCTTCGCGACGGCCATGCCGTCACGACGTCCAAGCCTTCGCCACGTCTTGCCGCTCGCCATGTACAGGCGCTCGCTGCGTCCCTGTCCTCGCAGCGTTCTGGGGCCGCCGCCTCACCCCGAAGAGTTCGCGCCCGTCCGAACGGCTGGTACGCCGAGAAGGATCAGCGCCTTCCAGACATCGCGCGCATTCCGGCGCTGCACGCGGCGGCACCCGGCCCTGTGTCGTGCAGGGGCTTCGCGCGGTCGCCGCACTGCTCGCCCAGAACGTGCGCGGCCGGAAACGCCTCGCTGTGCTGGCCTATCGCCGCCGGGAGGGTGGCATGCCCGACCGGGGCGTTATCCACAGGCCGAGACTTTACTTTCCGCGATGTCGCCGGCCGAGCACGCTCGGTTGCGGAGGTGGAACGGATGACATCCCAGAACAACGCACAGAGGCTCGGCGCTCGCGGCGAAGACGCCGCCGCCGACTATCTGCGCGGTCTCGGCTGGCGCGTGATCGACCGCAACTGGCGCTGCCCCGAAGGCGAACTCGACATCGTGGCCCACGACGGGCGCGGATTCGTCGTCTGCGAGGTGAAGACGCGGCGCAGCGCCGCGTACGGCCATCCAGCGGAGGCTGTCACTCCGGCGAAGGCCGCCCGGCTGCGGAGGCTGGCGCTGCGCTGGTCGGCGGGGCGGGGAGTGCGAGGTGACCGCGTGCGCGTCGACGTGCTCGGCCTCGCCGTCCGTGCGGACGGCTTCACGGTCGCGCACCTGCGGGAGGTGTGCTGACATGACGCTCGCCCGTACGCACTCGGTCTCCCTCGTGGGCGTCGACGGCTTCGTCGTCGGTGTCGAGGCCGCCATCACCAGCGGCATTCCCGGCCTGCACCTGGTCGGACTGCCCGACGCTGCGCTCAGCGAGGCCCGCGACCGCGTCCGCGCCGCGATCTACAACTCCGGCGAGGACTGGCCCAACCGCCACGTCACGGTCTCCCTGTTCCCGGCGAGCCTGCCGAAGAAGGGCTCGATCTTCGATCTCGCCATCGCGGTCGCCTTACTGGCCGCCGCCGAGACGGTGCCGCCCCGCGTCTGCGACGACCTCGTCATCATCGGCGAGCTTGGGCTGGACGGACGCGTGCGCGGCATTCCCGGTGTGCTGCCCGCCGTGCTCGCCGCCGCGAATGCCGGATGCGGGACGGTCGTCGTCCCGCGCGCCAACGAGACGGAGGCCGCGCTCGTCCCCGGCGTGAAGGTCATCGGCGCGGCGACGCTGCGCGGGTTGCTCGCACTGCTGCGCGACGAGCCGCCCCCGCCCGGAGACGACGAACCCGAACCGGCACGCGTCCTGCCCGACAACGGCACCGCCCACGTCCACGACCGCCTCGACGAACTCGACCTGGCGGACGTGCGCGGGCAGGCCGAGGGACGTCGAGCCCTGGAGATCAGCGCAGCGGGCGGGCACCACCTCTTCTTCGCCGGCCCTCCCGGATGCGGGAAGACCATGCTCGCGGAACGACTGCCCACCCTGCTGCCCCCGTTGGACCCGGAGGCCGCCCTAGAGGTGACGGCCATCCATTCCGTCGCCGGAACGCTGCCGACCGGACGGCCGCTCATCACACGCCCTCCCTTCCACGCGCCGCACCACACCGCGACGCGCGCTGCGCTGGCGGGCGGGGGCTCGGGCCGCGTCCTGCGCCCCGGGGCGATCTCGCTGGCCCATCGCGGCATCCTCTTCATGGACGAGGCGCCCGAGTTCCACAACGGGGCGCTGGACGCGCTGCGGCAGCCGCTCGAAGAGGGCGAGGTGCGGATCTCGCGGGCCGAGGGTACGGCCAGGTTCCCGGCCCGCTTCACGCTCGTGCTCGCGGCGAATCCGTGCCCGTGCGCGGCGGCCAAGAGCGTCGACTGCTCGTGCGCTCCCGGGATGCGCCGCAAGTACCTGTCGCGGCTCTCCGGGCCGCTGCTCGACCGCATCGACCTGAAGCTCGAACTGGCGCCCGCCAGCCGCGCCGAACTCCGCTACGACCTGGAGTTCGCCGAGTCGAGCGCGGTCGTCGCCGAGCGGGTCGCCGCCGCCCGGGAACGCACAAGACGCCGTCTCAAGGACACTCCGTGGCGTTCCAACTCCGAGATCCCCGGTCCCGAGCTCCGCCGCCGCTTCACTCCGCCGGCGGACGCCATGGGCCCCGTCGACGACGCATTGCACCTGGGCTTCCTCAGCGCTCGTGGCCTGGACCGCGTTCTACGCGTCGCCTGGACCCTGGCCGACCTCGGCGCCCACGACGAACCCGGCGCCGACGACATCGGCGGCGCCCTCGCCCTCTGGACGGGAAAACGCTCATGAACACCGACCCCGACGCCCGCCACCACACCCGGAAGGCCACCACCATGCATGCCATCGACGAGCCGCCCGCGTCCGAAGAACGACCGACCAAGCTCGCCGTTCACGGGGCCGCACGCCACACGCCGCACTCCAACCCGCCGAACGAGCCGCTCGGGCGGATAGCAGGACCCGAGAGGACCGCTGACGCAGGGCTGGCGGCGACCTTGCACAGCTCGATGAGCGGCGGCATGCCTACGCACGTCGCAACCACCCGTGGGAACGACGAACCCGACCGGGCACAGCGGAGTGCGCCGGTCACGCATGGCGCGAGCACCGCGCCGGACACGAAGGTGAGCGCACGCGCCGCCTCCGTACTAACGTCCGCTGCCGCATGCCAGGCCCCGCAAGCCCACCAGACGGAGCACGGTCTGACCACTGTGCAGGGGCCTGACGACTCCGGTAGCGCAAGCGGCATCGAGGGCGCCTCCCTGGCCGCGCCTGTGGAGGCGAGCGCGCACACTTCGCCTCATCGGGGCGCTCATCACGACCGAGCGGAGTATGGGCAGGGCACCTCGCAGCGAATGGAGGACGACGAGGTAGTGGCCCGTTCGTCGGACGACGAGGTAGGGGCCGGTTCGCTGGCCATGGTCCCGGCATCTGGGGGTCGGAGTGCGCATCGAGGCCGGGTCGAGGACATTCGGGGTGTCGCAGGGATGCGGGGCGAGGGTGACGGTGAGGTCGGGGCACTCGCTACGTTCACCGCGCTCGCGGAGCCGGGCGATCGGTTGGTCAATCGGCTCATCCAGACCTACGGGGCCGTCGGAGCGATCGGGGTCGTGCGGTGCGGGGAGGTTCCGGCGGAGCTGGGACTGAACGGACAGGAGCTGAAGCGGGCGGCTGTGCGGCTGCGGCGGTGGCAGGTGCGTTTGCGGACGGTGGACGCCGCAGAGGATCTGGCCGTGGCCGAGCGGCTGGGGGTGCGCCTGCTGTGTCCGGGTGAGAGCGGCTGGCCCACGACGCTCGACGATCTCGGTGACGAACGTCCGTACGCGTTGTGGCTGCGCGGGCCCGACGACCTGCGCAACGCCTGCCTGCGGTCGGTGGCGGTGGTCGGCGCGCGCAACGCGACGCCCTACGGGCTCCGGGTGGCCGCCGACCTGGCCGCCGAGCTCGCCGACAGCCGGTGGACGGTCGTGTCGGGCGGCGCGATCGGCATCGACGCCGCCGCGCATCGGGGAGCGCTCGCCGCCGACGGTCCCACCATCGCCGTTCTGGCGAACGGCGTGGACGTCGCGTATCCGCCGCAGAACGAGGCGCTGTTCGCCGAGCTCTCCCGGCGGAGTCTGCTCGTCAGCGAGTCGCCGCCGGGCGTGCATCCGCACCGGTCTCGATTCCTGGTTCGCAACCGGGTCATCGCGGCGCTCACCCGAGGGACCGTCGTGGTGGAGGCGGAGTGGCGCAGCGGCGCGCTGAGCACGGCGAAGTGGGCACAGCGGCTCGGCCGGGAAGTGATGGCGGTACCGGGGCCGGTGACCTCACGGCTCTCCGAGGGATGCCACCGTCTTCTGCGCGAACACCCGCCCGCGCTCGTGGTCACCCGTCCCGCCGAGGTCATCGAGGCGGTCGGCCGCCTCGGCGCCGACCTGGCCCCTCCCCCGCGTGACCCCGTCCTGCCCCGCGATCGGCTCGACGCGACCACGAGGGCGGTCCTGGAAGCAATCCCCGCCCGTGGCGCGGCAGGGCCCTCCCAGCTCGCGGCGAACACCGGCCTCGATCCCTCGACCGTCACGGCCAAACTCGGCCTCCTCGCCGCCGGCGGCTTCACCGAACGCACCACCTCCGGCTGGCGCCTAACCCCCGCCGCCAAACGCCCCACCTGACCACGCCCCAGGGAACGCCTACGCCATCGTCGCCGACCAACACACCTCAGCCACCGACCTCCAGGACATCGGCGCCGATCTGAACGCGGCAGGCAGCACGGCGCCGACAGCCGCCCGCGCACGGCCGGGACCGGGCGCGGCCCCACCACCCCAGGAACGTGCAGCACCAGAAAGGAGCCCGCAAATGCACCAAATCGGTGCACCCAGTCCGCTCAGAACTCAGAACGCCCCTCCACGACCGTCAACGGGGAGGCCCCAATGATCTCGCGAAACGGATAGGCGCCCACTGCGCCCGCATGCCCACGCGCCCCACATGCCCGCGTGCCCATGCGGCCGCGTGCCCATGCGGCCGGTTATCAAGTAAAAGACCACGCAGTAAGCGGGGGCGGGCGCCTCTGCAGGGTGCGCGACGCCGCCGAACAGCGTCGCGAAGATCGCGCGGATGTCGATGGGCGGGTGTCTACGCAAGGTGCGCGACGCCCCTGCCACCGGGCGCACCACGCGCAAAGCGCATGATGCGCGGGCGCGTTGGGTGCGCGGTAGCGGCGCATCCGGCGTGCGTTGCGCGGGCTGCGCGAGAGGCACGATGCGCGTTGACAGCGTGCCGCCTAGGCAGGGAAGTGGTGCACGAGGCGGACAAGTCTGCGGCGGGCCGCGCACCTGGTGGGCACTGCACGTGGGGTCGACGCGCCCGATGCACGGTGCGGAGGTAGATGCCGTGCTCTGTGTGAGCGGTGTACGAGGTGGGCGAGCCGACAGGGGGCGGCGCACCTGGCGCGCACAGCACCCGGTGCGCGGCGCACCTGGTGTCAGGCGCACCAGGCGCGCGGTGCGAGGCGCGCGGTACACGGTGCGAGGCGCGCGGTACACGGTGCGAGGCGCGCGGTACACGGTGCGATGCGCGATGCGCTAGGCGCTAGGCGCGGCGGGCGAGGGCGGCGGGCGGTGATGAGCGATGCAGAGGAGGTGGCGTGCTCTAAGTGAGCGGTGCACGAAGTGCTCGGGCCTGCGAGGGCCGCGCACTGGGCGGGCACTGCGCGACGTACGCGACGCGCTTGTTGCCAGGTTCACCAAATGCGAGGTGCACGACGTACGACATACGGCGCGCGGATGCAAAGTGATGGCGGGCGCGGATGGGCGGCGCGCGGGTGAGCGGCACGTCGATGGGCGGTGCGTGGATGGGCGGCGCGTCGATGGGCGGCGCGCGGGTAGGCGGTGCGCGGGTGAGGGCCGCGTGGATGGGCGCGCGGGTAGGCGGTGCGCGGGTGAGGGCCGCGTGGATGGGCGCGCGGGTAGGCGGTGCGTGGATGGGTGGTGGTTTGTCTGGGATTTGAGTGGGTGCGTGGGCGGGGTTGGGGTGGGTTAGGTGGAGGGGAGTTCGAAGTCGGTTTTGGCTATTTCTTCTACGTTTACGTCTTTGAAGGTTACTACGCGGACGTTTTTGACGAAGCGGGCTGGGCGGTACATGTCCCAGACCCAGGCGTCTTGCATGGTGAGTTCGAAGAAGACTTCGCCGTTGGAGGTGTCGCGGACCTGGAGGTCGACCGAGTTCGTGAGGTAGAAGCGGCGTTCGGTCTCGACGACGTAGGTGAAGAGGCCGACGACGTCGCGGTACTCGCGGTAGAGCTGGAGCTCCATTTCGGTTTCGTACTTTTCGAGATCTTCGGCGCTCACGCGTGTGCCCCTTCCGTCCGGCCCGCGTCGGAGACCCCGCTCGTCCCCTCCCCCGAGGCCACCTCCCCATTCTTACGCAAGGCGCGGCCGACATTGACGTAAGAGAAGCGATGCTCGGCGCACGGGCCGTGGTGTGCCAGGGCCGCGGCGTGTTCGCGCGTCACATATCCCTTGTGGACGTCGAAACCGTACGCGGGGTAGCGCTCGTGGAGCCCGGTCATGATGCGGTCGCGGGTGACCTTGGCGATCACCGATGCGGCGGCCACGCACGCCGCGACCCGGTCGCCCTTGATGACGGCGAGACTCGGCACGTCCACGCCGGGCACGCGGAAGCCGTCGCTGAGGACGTAGTCGGGGCGCCGGTCCAGCGCGACCAGCGCCCGGCGCATGCCCGTGATGTTGCAACGGTGGACGCCGATGCGGTCGATGTCGTGGCCGGGGATCACGATCGCGCTCCACGCCACGGCCTTCGCCATGATCTCGTCGTAGACGCGCTCGCGCCGGGCGGGTGTGAGGAGCTTGGAGTCCATCAGGCCCTCGATCGCGCCGCGGCGCCCCGGGGGAAGGATCGCCGCGCCCACCACCAGCGGACCCGCGCACGCACCCCGACCGGCCTCGTCGACCCCGGCGACCGTGGTGAAGCCGCCGTGCGCCAGGGCGCGCTCATACGCGTAGAGCCCCGCGTCCCGGCGAGGCGTGAACCGCAACGGACGTTCCCTCATGCACCGCAGCGTACGTCCCCGCACGGACGAACAACGGCACTCTCAACGAACCGCCCACCTCCCCCACACCGGCACGCCCCGCCCCATCTGCGTGACCTCGGCCAACGCCACCCGTCGAACCGAGCGGCCGTTGAGAATCCCATCGCCCGACACGCAGCGCCGCCCGACACGCAGCGCCGCCCGACACGCAGCGCCGCCCGACACGCAGCGCCGCCCGACACGCAGCGCC
>NZ_KB894094.1:479076-778726 GCF_000374305.1 Actinomadura flavalba DSM 45200
CGCCCGACACGCAGCGCCGCCCGACACGCAGCGCCGCCCGACACGCAGCGCCGCCCGACACGCAGCGCCGCCCGACACGCAGCGCCCGCTGCGCCCGCCCGTAGCCCGCTGCACCCGGCTGTGACCGCCGCGACCACCGTGAGCACCGCGACCGCCGTGAGCGCCCGTGAGCGCCGTGAGCGCCGTGAGCGCCGCGAGCGCCGCGAGCGCCGTGACGAGGATGGTGCCGGTCTGGGGCCTCGGTGGGGGTGGGGTTCTTGGCTGGTGTTCGTGGGCGAGGGCTGGTGGTCGTGGTGATGTCAGGTGGGGAGTTGGGTCGCCGGGCCGTGCGATGGGGAGTGGGTCGCTGGGCGGTTCTGTGGGGGCGCCGGGGCTCGGTGGTGGGCCGTGACGGGGTTTGGGTGAAGTGCGTGAGCCCCGGCTTTGGCCGGGGCTCACGGGGTCTCAGCGGCGGTGTCGGCGGCGGCCAGGACCGCTGACCTTCGTCCGCCGCCTGCCGGTCTCAGTGGCGGTGGCGACGGTTGCGGCGGTGGCGGTTGAGGAGGGTGACGGGGAGGGCGCCTATCAGGCCGAGGGCTATCGGCGTGGCCGGGGTCGCCGCGGCGGCGGCGGACTTCAGGGCCGGCTGGTCGAAGGTCTTCGGGATCGAGAGGACGCCGGCGTTGCCGACGGGCCAGACGATGACGAAGGCGCGGCCGATGACGCGGTCGATCGGGATGGTGCCGCCGCCCGGGTCGCTGCGGTGGTGCCGCGAGTCGAACGAGTACTCGCGGTGGTCGCCCATGACCCAGAGCTGGCCCTTGCCGACGGTGACGTCGAAGTTCATCTCCGACGGGTCGTTGCGTTCGCCGGTGGCCCGGTCGGTGAACAGGTACGACCGCTCGTCGAGCGGGACGCCGTTCACCGTCACGCGGCCCTGCGCGTCACAGCACTTGACGCGGTCGCCGGGGATGCCGATGACGCGCTTGATGTAGTCCTTCTCGTTGGACGCGACGCCGAACGCCGACCCCACCCAGCGCAGCGCCTTGCCGACCGGGTTGGACGGCTTGGGGACCTCGGTCTCCTGGTCCCAGGAGTCGAGGCCGTTGAAGACGACGATGTCGCCCCGGGTGATGTCGCGCGTGTGGTAGACGATCTTGTTGACGAGGACGCGGTCGCCCACCTGGAGCGTGTTCTCCATCGACCCCGAGGGGATGAAGAACGGCTGCACCGCGAACGCCTTGATGACCAGGGCGAGGACCAGCGCGACCCCGATGAGGATCGGCAGCTCCTTCCAGAACGAGCCCTGCTTCTTCTTCTCGTCCTTCTTCCGCTTGCCCTTTTTCTCCGAAGAGTCGGAATCTTCAGCGGGGGGAACGGTTTCCTGCTCTTCGGGCACCGCGCCCTCGGCCTCGGATCGCACGTTTCTCCGATCGTCCTCGTCTGTCATCAGACCGCCAAGCCTAGCGGCGACGACCGCACGGAGCGGCGCGCGTTGCCGTGTCGCCGCCGAAACGGCAACGCCCCGGGACCGCAGAGGGTTCCCGGGGCGTGCGCGGAGGGCGAGGGATGCCCTAGAAGTCGCGCTTCTCCTTGATGCGCGCGGCCTTGCCGCGCAGGTTGCGCAGGTAGTACAGCTTGGCGCGGCGGACGTCACCGCGGATCAGCACTTCGAGCTTCTCGATGTGCGGGCTGTTGAGCGGCCAGGTGCGCTCGACGCCGTAGCCGCCCTTGCTGATCTTGCGGACGGTGAACGTCTCCCGGGCGCCGCCGTTCTGGCGGCGGATGACGACACCCTCGAAGGGCTGGATACGGGTGACCTTGCCCTCGGTGATGCGCGCGTGGACGCGCACGGTGTCGCCGGGACGGAAGTCCGGACGGTCGGTCCGCAGCGCGGCCTGCTCGATCTCCTGGATCAGGGTGTGCATGGTTTCCTCATCGCTGATGCGCGGACGTCGAGAGGCCCCGGTGGGACTGCGGTGGGGGCGTCGCGCCGCGCGAGGTGAATCGCTCGGTACTTCGGTTGCGTCTGTGGCCGCGTGTGCGCGCACACGGGACAGTTCAGTGTGCCATATCTTCGCCGTGCACCGGAAAACCGGCGTCGGCGAGAGTGGCCAGGTCATGCCGGTCGAGCGCGGCCGGATCGAGCCGCGCCAGCAGTTCGGGACGGTGCCGGGCGGTGCGCCGCAGCGCCTCGTCGCGGCGCCAGCGCGCGATGGCGCCGTGGTGCCCCGACATGAGGATCTCCGGGACGCCGCGGTCGCGCCAGACGGGCGGCTTGGTGAAGACGGGCCCCTCCAGCAGCGACTCCATGGATCCGGCGGCGAACGAGTCGTCGGCGACGGAATCGGCGTTGCCGAGCACGCCGGGGACGAGCCGTCCGATGGCCTCGACCATGACGAGCACGGCGACCTCGCCGCCGGCGAGCACGAAGTCGCCGAGGGAGACCTCGTCGACGCGCAGCCGCGTGGAGTACTCGGCGACGACGCGCGAGTCGATGCCCTCGTAGCGTCCGCAGGCGAACAGCAGCCAGGGTTCGGCGGCCAGCTCGGCGGCGGTCGCCTGGGTGAAGGGCCGCCCGCTGGGCGTGGGGACGATGAGCCGCGGCAGCTCCGGCCCGGGCGCGATGGCGTCGATCGCCTCACCCCAGGGTTCGGGTTTCATCACCATGCCGGGACCGCCGCCGTAGGGGGTGTCGTCCACGGTGCGGTGCCGGTCGTGCGTCCAGTCACGGAGGTCGTGGACGCGGACGTCGAGCAGCCCGGTGCGGCGCGCCTTGCCGAGCAGCGAGACGTCCAGCGGGGCGAAGTAGTCGGGGAAGATCGAGACGATGTCGAGTTTCACTGCTCGTCCAGCAGACCGGGTGGGGGGTCCACCACGAGACGGCCCGCGTCCAGGTCGACGGACGGGACGAGGGCCGCCACGAAGGGGATGAGCGCGTCGCCGGCCGGGGGGCGGCCGACGACGAGGACGTCCTGACCGAGGTGCAGGACGTCGGTGACGGTGCCGACGTCCTCGCCGCCGACGGTCACGACGGACAGCCCGACCAGGTCCTGGTCGTGGAAGTCGTCGGGATCGTCGGAGACGAGGACGTCGTCGGGTCCGACGACGAGCCAGGTACCGCGCAGCCCTTCGGCGGCGGTGCGGTCGTCGTGACCCGAGAAGCGCACGAGCAGGCGTCCGGAGTGCCAGCGGGCACGGTCCACGGTGAGGGGACCGGCCGTGGCGGGGTCGGTGAGGATCTCGGTGCCGGGGGCGAACCGGAGGTCCGGGTCGTCGGTTCGGACGTCGATCGTGATCTCACCGCGGACGCCGTGCGGCCGTCCGACACGGCCGATGACGAGCGGCTGCTCGGTCATGCCGTGCCGTCGGGGGTGCTGAGGCCCGCCGCCCGCCGGAGGGCGGACGGCGGCGCCGGGCGCGGCCCGCGGCGCGGACGCCGCGGGAACCGGGGTGCCACGGCTAGCGGACCTCGTTGACGTCGAGCAGGTCGACGCGCACGTACCGGCCGCCCGAGAGGGCGGTGATCACGGTGCGCAGGGCCTTGGCGGTGCGACCGCTGCGGCCGATGACCTTGCCCAGGTCGTCGGGGTGCACGCGCACCTCCAGGACCCGGCCGCCCCTGAGACGACGGGCGCGGACCCGGACGTCGTCCGGGTTCTCGACGATCCCGCGTACCAGGTGCTCGAGCGCTTCTTCGAGCACGTCAGCCCTCGCTCTTGACTTCGGTGTTCTCGTCGGCGGCCTCGGCCTTCTTCGGCTCGGCCTTCTTGGACTTGGCCTTGGTGGCCGGGGCCTCGCCGGCGGTGTCGCCCAGCGACTCCTTGACGGCGGCCTCGAAGACGGCCTTCTTGTCGGCCTTGGGCTCGGCGACCTTGAGCGTGCCCTCGGCACCGGGCTCGCCCTTGAACTTCTGCCAGTCGCCGGTGACCTTGAGCAGGCGGACGACGGGCTCGGTCGGCTGCGCGCCGACGCCGAGCCAGTACTGCGCGCGCTCGGAGTCGATCTGGATGAGCGAGGGCTCCTGCTTGGGCTGGTAGACCCCGATCTCCTCGATGGCCCGGCCGTCACGCTTGGTGCGGGCATCGGCGACGACGATCCGGTACTGCGGGCTCCGGATCTTCCCCAGACGCTTGAGCTTGATCTTGACTGCCACGGGTGTGGTGTTCTCCAGACTTGATACAGGGTGTCCGGTCCGGACCAGGTGGGGAAACACCGGTGCCGGCCGGGCAAGGGATTCCCGGTCGCACAGGACGAGAGAGGGCGCCTTGCCGATCCGGGGTTTCCAGCCTGCCATTCTGCCAGACGTTCGGCGTGAAAGTGCAATCGTGCGGTGACGCGCGGCACGCGTGGCGCGGGGGCGTCGAGGGCGCCCCCGCGCGGTCGCGCTACTTCTTCTTGCGGCTTTCGAGCTTGCCGAGGTCGGGCATCTGGAAGCCGGGCGGAAGCTGGCCGGCGAGGCCGGGGGGAAGCTGGCCGCCGGCGAGGCCGGGGGGCAGGCCCTGCGGGGCGCCGTCCTGCTCGGGCGCGTCGGCGGCGCGCTGGCCGACGGCGCGCTTGCGCGGGTCGCCCGAGCGCTGCTTGCCCTTCTTCTTGGCGGCCTTCTGCGCCTGCTTGGCCTTGCGGCGGGCGGGCGTGCCGGGCAGGCCCATGCCGCCCGCCATCTGCTTGACCATCTTCTGCGCGTCGTAGAAGCGGGTGACGAGGCTGCTGACCTCGCCGACCGAGACGCCCGAGCCCTTGGCGATGCGGGCGCGCCGCGAACCGTTGATGATCTTGGGGTTCTCGCGCTCGCCGGGCGTCATCGAGCGGATGATCGCGGCGACGCGGTCGAGGTCCTTGTCGTCGATGTTGCTGATCTGGTCGCGGACCTGGCCCATGCCGGGCATCATCCCGAGCAGGTTGCCGATGGGGCCGAGCTTGCGGATCATCATCATCTGTTCGAGGAAGTCCTCAAGGGTGAAATTCTCCCCGGAGACGAACTTCGTCGACATCTTCTCGGCCTGAGCGGTGTCGAACGCCTGCTCGGCCTGCTCGATCAGGGTGAGGATGTCGCCCATGTCGAGGATGCGCCCGGCCATGCGGTCGGGGTGGAAGACGCTGAAGTCTTCCAGCTTCTCGCCGGTGGACGCGAACATGATCGGCCGGCCGGTGATGTGCCGGACCGAGAGCGCCGCGCCGCCGCGCGCGTCGCCGTCGAGCTTGGTCAGGACGACGCCGTCGAAGCCGACGCCGTCCATGAACGCCTGCGCGGTGTTGACGGCGTCCTGGCCGACCATGGCGTCGACGACGAACAGGACCTCGTCGGGCGAGACGGCGTCGCGGATGTCGATGGCCTGCTGCATCATCTCGGCGTCGACGCCGAGGCGGCCGGCGGTGTCGACGATGACGACGTCGTGCTGGGCCTGCCGGGCCTGCTCGATGGACCGCCGGGAGACGGCGACGGGGTCGCCGACGCCGCTGCCGGGCTCGGGCGCGAAGACCGGGACGCCCGCGCGCTCACCGACGACCTGGAGCTGCTGGACGGCGTTGGGCCGCTGGAGGTCGGCGGCGACGAGCAGCGGGGTGTGCCCCTCGGCCTTGAGGTGCCGGGCGAGCTTGCCCGCGAGGGTGGTCTTGCCCGCGCCCTGGAGGCCCGCGAGCATGATCACGGTGGGCGGGGTCTTGGCGAACCGGATGCGCCGGGTGTCGCCGCCGAGGATCGCGACGAGCTCCTCGTTGACGATCTTGACGACCTGCTGGGCCGGGTTGAGCGCCTGGGAGACCTCGGCGCCGCCGGCGCGCTCCTTGACCCGGGCGATGAAATCCTTGACGACGGGCAGCGCCACGTCGGCTTCGAGCAGCGCGATGCGGATCTCGCGGGCCGTCGCGTTGATGTCGGCCTCGGAGAGCCGGCCCTTGCTGCGCAGCGACGAGAAAACCGTCGTCAAGCGGTCGGAGAGCGTCTCGAACACGTGTCTGGACCCGTCCTTGGAAAGCTGCTGGGATCACCCATCAGACTATCGGGTGAATCGCCGGGTGCCGCCCGCCTCTCAGCGCAGGGCCGCGAGGACGCGCTGCCGCACGTCGGACAGCACGGCGGGCTCGGACGGGGCGGCGCCCGAGCCGTCGACCACGTAGAAGACGTCCACGGCGTCGGCGCCGAGGGTGTCCACGCGGGCGGCGCGGACCTGGAGCCCGGCCGAGCCGATGGCCTGCCCGACGCGCCACAGCAGCCCGGGCCGGTCGTGCGCGCGGACCTCCAGCACGGTCGCGGACGCGGACGCCTCCTCCAGGACGGTGACGCGCGGCGGCGCGACCGGCACACCGGGCCGGACCCGGACGGACCGGGCGCGGCGTTCGAGGCGTCCGGCGACGTCGAGCCGGTCGGCGAGCAATCGGCGCAGGTCGGCTTCGAGCGCGGCGGGCTCGGGCGGGGCGCCGAACTCGGGGACGGCGGTGAAGTCCAGGACGGCCGTGCCGTGCTCGGGCGCCGAGACGATCCGCGCGGTGCGGACGACGAGCCGGTGCAGCGCCAGCACCCCGGCGGCCTTCCACAGCAGGCCGGGCCGGTCGGGGGCGGCGATCGTGACGCGCGACCCGGCGACGCGCACGGCGGCGCCGTCGTAGCGGGCGAGCGCGAGCCGTCCGGGTTCGGGCAGGTCGGGCGGCGGCAGGGTGCCGCCCGCGAGGGTGGCGGCGGCGCGGCGGGCCAGTTCGGCGACGGCCGACGCCTTCCACGCGCTCCACGCCGAGGGGCCGGTGGCCTGCGCGTCGGCGACGGCGAGGGCGGCGAGCAGGTCGATGATCTCGCGTTCGCGGCCGGGCACCGTGGACACGGCGGCGGTGACGGTCTCGACGGTGGCGGGGTCGTCCAGGTCGCGGCGGGTGGCGGTGTCGGGCAGCAGCAGGTGGTACCGGACCAGCGCCTCCAGCACGCGGACGTCATCGGCGGGCAGGCCCAGGCGGGCGCCGAGGTCGCGGGCGACGACGGCGCCGGAGACCGAGTGGTCGCCGGGCCAGCCCTTGCCGATGTCGTGCAGCAGGGCGCCGATGAGCAGCAGGTCGGGCCGGGAGACGTCGCGGGTGAGCGCGGCGGCGCCGGCGGCGGCCTCGACGAGGTGCCGGTCGACGGTGAAGCGGTGGAACGGGTTGCGCTGCGGGCGGTTGCGGACGCGTTCCCAGTCGGGGACGAGCCGGACGATCAGCCCGGCCTGGTCGAGGGTCTCCCAGACGCCGATGGCGGCGGGCCCGGCGCCGAGCAGCGCGACGAGCGCGTCGCGGGCGGCCTCGGGCCACGGCGGCGACGGCAGGGCGGCGTGCCGGGCGAGCCGTTCGACGGTGGCGGGCGCGAGGGGCAGCCCGGCGTGCGCCGCGGCGGCGGCGACGCGCAGGACGAGCGCGGGGTCGGTGAGGTCGGCGCCGCGCGCCAGCACGACCTCGCCGTCCTGCTCGACGGCGCCGTCGCCGACGGGACGGCGTTCGACGGCGCGGTTCCCGGCGCGGCGCGGGGCGAGGAAGCGTTCGACGCGGTGCCACAGGTGGTCGCCCGCGTGGGCGATGGTGCGGGCGGCCTCGGCGGTGGTGCGCAGGAGCTGGTCGGCGTCCAGCAGGCCGAGCGCGGCGGCGACCGGCTGCTGTTCCTGGAGGACGAGCCGGTCGGCGCTGCGCCCGGTGTGCTCGTGCAGGGCGTGCCGGACGTCGAGCAGGAGGTCGTGGGCGGCGCCGACGCGGGCGTCGGGCGCGGACGCGACCCAGGACGCGGCGACGGCCCGCATGACGTGGACGTCGCGCAGCCCGCCGCGCGCCTCCTTGAGGTCGGGTTCGAGCAGGAACGCCAGTTCGCCGTGGGCGTCCCAGCGGTCGCGGGACATCGCGGCGAGTTCGGCCAGGCGGGTGCGGGCGTCGGCCCGCCAGTCGGCCAGGACGGCGGCGCGCAGCTCGTCGACGAGGGCGTGTTCTCCGGCGACGCGGCGCGCCGACAGCAGCCCGAGGGCGGCCTTCATGTCGGTGCGGGCGACCTCGCGAGCCTCGGCGAGCGTGCGGACGGAGTGGTCCAGGCGCAGGCCGGAGTCCCAGACGGGGTACCAGACGCGGTCGGCGAGGGCGGCGACGCCGTCGTCGCCGCGGTGCAGCAGGACGAGGTCGAGGTCGCCGCCGGGCGTCAGCTCGCGGCGGCCGTGGCTGCCGACCGCGAGCAGCGCCACCCCGGGCGGGACGGACGGGCCGGTGCCGGGCGTTCCCGAGCCGAGGAGCCCGGCGAGCCAGCCGTCGAGTTCGGCCGTGCGCGCGGCCCGCGCCGCCACGAGGGCTGCGCGGGCCGCGTCGACCGATCCGGCCGGGGCGGCCGGGGACCGCTCCCCGGCCGTTCCGTGGGCGAGGACCACTCGTCTCCTTACCTAGAGGGCGTCGGGGCCGGTCTCACCGGTGCGGACGCGCACGACGGCGTCCACCGGGGTGGCCCAGACCTTGCCGTCACCGATCTTCTCGGTGCGGGCGGCCTTGACGATGACGTCGATGATGTCGTCGGCGTCCTCGGTGTCGACCAGGACCTCGATCCGGAGCTTGGGCACCAGGTCGACCTTGTACTCGGCGCCCCGGTAGACCTCGGTGTGGCCCTTCTGCCGGCCGTAGCCGCTGGCCTCGCTGACGGTGAGTCCCTTGACCCCGAAGGTCTCCAGGGCCGCCTTGACCTCGTCCAGCTTGAACGGCTTGATGACCGCCGTGATCAGCTTCACGCTTCCGCCTCTACCTTCTTCTGCTCGGTGGTCGTGGTGCTCGCGAGGGAGCCGGTGGAAGCGCCCGCGCCGGCGTGGACGCTACCGAAGTCGTACGCCGTCTCCGCGTGGGCGGCGCTGTCGATGCCGCTGATCTCGTCCTCGGCGTCGACGCGGAAGCCCATCACCAGGTCGATGATCTTGGCGATGATGAAGGTGGCGACGAAGGAGTAGAGGATCGTGGCGCCGACGCCCGCGGCCTGCTTGCCGAGGAGGCCGATGCCGCCGCCCGCCAGCAGCCCGTCGGCGCCGGCGTCGTTGACGGCCGTGGTGGCGATGAAGCCGATGAGCAGGGCGCCGATGATGCCGCCGACCATGTGGACGCCGACCACGTCGAGGGAGTCGTCGTAGCCGAGCTTGTACTTCAGGCTGACCGCGAAGGCGCAGACCGCGCCGGCGATGAGGCCGAGGGCGATGGCGCCGAGCGGGGTGACGAACGCGGCGGCGGGCGTGATGGCGACGAGGCCGGCGACGACGCCGGACGCGATGCCGAGGGTGGTGGAGGCGCCGTCGCGCAGCTTCTCCACGATGATCCAGGCGAACGCGGCGGCGCAGGTGGCGACGAGGGTGTTGATGAGCGCGACGGCCGCGACCTCGTTGGCCGCGAGCGCCGACCCGCCGTTGAACCCGAACCAGCCGAACCACAGCAGACCGGCGCCGAGCAGGACGAACGGCAGGTTGTGCGGGCGCATCGGGTCCTTGGGCCAGCCGCGCCGCTTGCCGAGCACCAGCGCGAGGGCGAGGGCGGCGACACCGGCGTTGATGTGGACGACCGTGCCGCCCGCGAAGTCCAGCGCGCCGAGCTCCAGCAGCCAGCCCTCCGGGCCCCAGACCCAGTGGGCGATCGGCAGGTAGACGAGCGTGACCCAGACGAGGGTGAACAGCACCCAGGCGCCGAACTTGGCACGGTCCGCGATGGCGCCGCTGATCAGCGCGACGGTGATGATGGCGAAGGTCGCCTGGAACGTCACGAACACCAGGCTCGGGATGCCCGAGCCGTCGTCGGCGGTGGCGGTCTTCTCCAGCCCGACGAGTCCCCAGTCGCCGAGTCCCCCGATGAAGGAGCCGAGTGCGCCGCCGTCGCTGAAGGCGAGGGAGTAACCGTAGACCACCCACACCATGCCCACGACCGCGATGCTCACGAAGCTCATCATCATCATGTTGAGCACGCTCTTGGCGCGGGTCATGCCCCCGTAGAAGAACGCGAGCCCAGGCGTCATGAGCAGGACGAGCGCTGTGCTCGCCAAGATCCAGGCAGTGTTGCCGCTGTCGATATTCATCTCGGGGGCTTTCCCTCCTCGGCCACGGGATTGGATTGCTCCGAGACTCTGGCCTGGCCGTTTCGCGGGAAGGGCGAGGATGTTTCGGTGGTGTGAAACCACACCGGGAAGTGTTTCGTCGGTGTTTCGGTCCGCTCACCGGTGCCCGGGAAGGGGGTTCCGGTTGGTGTTTCGGTCACGGAAAAGTCACGAACTACTCGTGCACTCCTGACAAAAAGACGTTCCCCCCGCCGAGGGCGGAGGGAACGTCTGCGGGACCGAAAACGCCGCTAGTCGCCGAGGATCGCGTCCACGAAAGCGCCCGGCTCGAAGGGCGCCAGGTCGTCGGGGCCCTCCCCGAGGCCCACGAGCTTGACCGGGACGCCCAGCTCGCGCTGGACCTGGACGACGATGCCGCCCTTGGCGGTGCCGTCGAGTTTCGTCAGGACGACGCCGGTCACATTGACGACCTCACCGAACACGCGGGCCTGCTGCATGCCGTTCTGGCCGGTGGTGGCGTCGAGGACGAGCAGGATCTCGTCCACCTGGGACTGCTTCTCGATGACGCGCTTGACCTTGCCGAGCTCGTCCATCAGGCCGGTCTTGGTGTGCAGGCGGCCGGCGGTGTCGACGATGACGGTGTCGTAGCCGCCGTCGACGCCCTGCTTGACGGCGTCGAACGCGACGCTGGCCGGGTCGGCGCCCTCGCCCTTGCGGACGACGGGGGCGCCGACGCGCGAACCCCACGTTTCGAGCTGGTCGGCGGCGGCGGCGCGGAAGGTGTCGGCGGCGCCGAGCAGCACGGTGCCGCCGTCGCCGACCAGGACGCGGGCGAGCTTGCCGCACGTGGTGGTCTTGCCGGTGCCGTTGACGCCGACGACCATCACGACCGACGGCCGGGTGCCGTGCGGCGCGGTGTGCAGCGAACGGTCCAGGTCGGGGCCGATCTGCTTGACCAGCTCCTCCTTGAGGAGCGCGCGGACCTCCTGCGGCGTGCGGGTGCCGAGCACCTGGACGCGGGTGCGCAGGTCGTCGGTGATCTGGCGGGCCACGGTGACGCCCATGTCGGCGCCGATGAGCGTGTCCTCGATCTCCTCCCACGCGTCGTCGTCGAGCGTGTCG
Source organism: Actinomadura flavalba DSM 45200 (assembly GCF_000374305.1). GTDB lineage: Bacteria > Actinomycetota > Actinomycetes > Streptosporangiales > Streptosporangiaceae > Spirillospora > Spirillospora flavalba. Next base: position 490,193 of record NZ_KB894094.1, read on the forward strand.
CGGGACAGCAGGCCGAGCAGGGTCTTGCCGAACGTGCTCTGCGAGCGGGCCAGCCGGGCGCGCAACCGGACGAGACGGCCCGCGCCGGGCGGCGGCGTCTCGATCTCGACGGGCGGGACGACGGGCTCGGCCGTCGAGGGCGGGCCGCGCTGCGCGGGCGGCGCGGTGGCGGTGGCGTCGTCGACGACGGTGGCGGTGCCGCCGGGCCGCTGCTCGGCCTGCTCCTGCGGTTCGGCCGGTGGAGCGGCCTTGCGGCGGCCGGGCCGCAGGAACATGACACCGCCGGCGACCAGCAGGAGGACGGCGAGCGCGGCGATCAGGATCACATATTCCATAACCCGACCAGTTTTCCAGACGCCTCACCCTGCGCCGACCACGGTCCGGCCTCGACCCGGCAACAACGGCGCGGCCGGTCAGGCCATCCGCTCAGGACCGGCCCCGGTCGCGCGTCCGCCGGACGCCGACGACGACCGGCGCCGGCGCCGTGACCGCCAGCAGCCCGCCGATGACGAACCAGCCGATCGTGGCCCCGGCTCCCGCGACGTCCGCGGCGACGACGTAGGTGCGCTCACCGACGTCCCAGGCGGGGATCGTCCGGCCCCTCGCCAGCGGCCCGTCGTACCGTTCGAGCCGCACCCGCCGCCGCGCCCCGTCGTCCGCGACGAAGACCCCGGTCGCGGTACAGCGGTCGTTGCGGCACTTCCAGCCCTCGACGCGGAACGAACCGTGGGTTCCGTCCCCCTGCCGGGCCCGCTCCGCGGCCCGCATGTCGCGCGCCGCGTACAGCAGCGAGGCCGTCGCGAGCGCGAGCACCACCAGCGCCGCGGCGAACCACCGAGCGCCCGCCAGATACCGTTTCCGCCCGCTCGTCACCACCGCATAGTGGCACGAAAGGGATCAGGCGGGCTCGGGTTCGCGGAGCCGCTGGCTGATGACCTGGGTGACGCCGTCGCCGCGCATGGAGACGCCGTAGAGGGCGTCGGCGCCCTCCATCGTGCGCTTCTGGTGGGTGATGACGATGAGCTGGGACGACTCGCGCAGCTCCTCGAAGACGGTGATGAGGCGCTGGGTGTTGGTGTCGTCCAGCGCGGCCTCGACCTCGTCCAGCACGTAGAACGGCGAGGGGCGGGCCTTGAACACCGCGACGAGGAACGCGATCGCGACCAGCGAGCGTTCACCGCCCGACAGCAGCGACAGCCGCTTGACCTTCTTGCCCGGCGGCCGGGCCGAGACCTCGACGCCGGTGGCGAGCATGTCGTCGGGCTCGGTCAGCGACAGGCTGCCCTCGCCGCCGGGGAACAGGCGGGCGAAGATGCGCTCGAACTCGCGCTCGGTGTCGGCGTAGGCGGACGCGAACACCTGCTGCACGCGCTCGTCGACCTCCTTGACGATGCCCTCCAGCTCGCGGCGCGTCTTCTTGAGGTCTTCGAGCTGCGTGGTGAGGAACGCGTGCCGTTCCTCCAGCGCCGCGAACTCCTCCAGCGCCAGCGGGTTGACCTTGCCGAGCTGGGTGAGCTGCCGTTCGGCGGTCTTGGCGCGCTTCTCCTGCGCGGCGCGGTCGTAGGGGGCGGGCGCGGCGTCCTCGGCGGCCTCGGGGCCGGGCGGGACGGGCTGGTCCGGGCCGTACTCGGCGACGAGCGCGGCGACCTCCAGGCCGAACTCCTCCAGCGCGCGCTGCTCGTACTGCTCCAGCCGCAGCCGCTGCTCGGCGCGGGCGACCTCGCTGCCGTGCGCGACGTTGACGAGCCGTTCCAGCGTCGTCGACAGCTCCCGGACCTGGCCGCGCACCACCCGCAGCTCGGCGGTGCGCGCCTCGCGGGCCTGCTCGGCGGCCTCGCGCCGCGCGACCGCCTGCTCCAGCGACCGTTCGATGCGGTCCAGGGCGGTGCGGGCGCCCCGGTGCACGGCCGCCGCGACCCTGGCCTGCTCCTCGCGGCGGGCGCGGCGGGCGGCGGCCTGCGCGCGCTCCTCGCGTTCGCGGCGGGCGCCGCGCTCCAGGGCGTCGGCGCGGCCCGCGATGGCCTGCACGCGTTCCTCGGCGGTGCGGACGGACAGCCGCGCCTCCATCTCGGCCGAGCGCAGCTCCTGGCAGCGGGCGTTCAGCTCGTCGCGGGCGGCGGTGTCGTCGCCCGCGTCGTCAGCGACCTCGGCCGCCTCCTCCGCCTCTTCGAGCCGCATCGCCAGGTCTTCGGCGGCCTCGGTGTCGGCCTCCAGCGCCGACGACGCGGCGTCCAGCGACTTGGTGAGCCGTTCGACCTCGCCGCGCGCGGCGCGCGCGTCGGCCTCCAGCCGGGCGGCGCGGCGTGCCTCCTCCGCGACGGCCGCGTCGGCCTCGCGGACGCGGGAGCGGACGCGGTCCAGCGCGGCCTGCGCCCGGTCGACGCCGCTCTGCGCCTGCTGCGCGGCGGCCTGCCCGGCGTCCAGCGCGGCCTGCGCGGCCTGCTCGGCGGCGGCGGCCTCGTCCAGCGCGACGGCGGCGGTCTCGGCGGCGGTCTCGGCGGCGGCCAGACCGGCGATGGCCTCGTCGAGGGTGGCGCGCATCTCCAGGAGGCCGTGCGCTCCCCCGGCGGCGCCGCCCTGCGCCCAGTGCGCGCCGACCAGGTCGCCGTCGCGGGTGACCGCGCGCAGCTCCGGACGGGACCGCACCAGCGCGGCGGCGGACGCGACGTCGCCGGCGACGGCGACGTCACCGAGCAGGTGGTCCAGCGCGGGACGGACGGCGTCGGGCACGGTCACCGCGTCCACGAGCGGCTCCACCCCGGCCGGGCGCGCCGCGCCGCCGGGCGCGCCGCCGACGAGCAGCCCCGCGCGTCCCGCGTCGCGGGCGCGCAGCAGCGCCAGCGCCGCTTCGGCCGTGTCCAGCGACCCGACCGCGACGGCCTCGGCCGCGTTGCCGAGCGCGGCGGCGACGGCCGCCTCGTACCCGGGCCGGACGGTCAGCAGCGACGCGACCGTGCCGAGCACCCCGGGCAGCGACCCGTCGGACCCCGCCGTCAGCAGCGTCTCCCCGCCGTCGGCGGCGCTGGCCAGCGTCAGGTTCAGCGCCTCGATCCGCGCCTGCAACGCGGTGACGCGCTTCTGCGCGGCCTGGTCGGCCGAGCGGGCGGCGGCGACGGCGGCGCGGGCGTCCTTGAGGGCCTGCCGGGGGCCGTCGACGGCGGCGCGCGCGTCCTCGGCGGCGTCCCTGGCGGTGTGCAGGGCCTCCTGCGCGGCCTCGTGCTCGGCGGCCAGCTCCGGATCGGCGACGATGCCGGACTCGAACGCCGCGTGCTCGGCGGCGGCGGATTCGGCGCGCCGCTCGGCCTCGGCGCGGGCCTCCCCGAGGCGGCCCAGCTCGGCCGCGCCCGCCTGGGCGCGGCTGCGCAGCGACTCCACCCGGGTCCGCAGCCGGGCGAGCTGGTCGCGGCGGTCGGCGGCGGCGCGGGCGGCGGCCTGCAACCGGCGTTCCTCGGCGGCCAGCGCCTCTTCGGCGGCGGACCGTTCCCGGACGGCGTCGTCGCGGCCCTCCTGCGCGAGTTCCAGGGCCTCGCGCAGCATGGCCTCCTGCTCGCGGATCTCGGCGGCCTCGCGCTCCATGTCGCCGGGGTCGCGGCCGCGCCGCTCCTCCCCCGCCTGCGCGGCGTTGTTGCGGCGCTCGGCCGCCAGGTCGGCGACGCCGCGCAGCCGCTCCTTCAGCGCCGACAGCTGGAACCAGGTGTCCTGCGCCTGGGTGAGCAGCGGCGCCGCGGCGGCCTCGTCGGCCTCCAGCAGCGCCTCGCGCTCCTGCGCCTCGGCCAGCGACCGTTCGGTGGCGGTGCGGCGCTCGCGGATCGCGGCCTCGTCGGCGGCCTCCTGGTCGAGCTTGGTGCGCAGCGTGACGAGGTCGTCGGCGAGGAGGCGGGCCTTGGCGTCGCGCAGGTCGGCCTGGATGACGGCGGCGCGGCGCGCGATCTCGGCCTGGCGGCCGAGCGGCTTGAGCTGGCGGCGCAGCTCGCCGGTGAGGTCCTGGACGCGGTTGAGGTTCGCCTGCATCGCGTCGAGCTTGCGGAGAGCCTTCTCCTTGCGCTTGCGGTGCTTGAGGACGCCCGCCGCCTCCTCGATGACCGCGCGGCGGCCCTCGGCCCCGGCGTGCAGGACGCGGTCGAGCTGGCCCTGCCCGATGATGACGTGCATCTCGCGGCCGATGCCCGAGTCCGACAGGAGTTCCTGGATGTCGAGCAACCGGCACGAGTCGCCGTTGATCGCGTACTCGCTGGACCCCGACCGGAACATCAGCCGGCTGATCGTCACCTCGGTGTAGTCGATCGGCAGCGCGCCGTCGGAGTTGTCGATCGTCAGGACGACCTCGGCGCGGCCCAGCGGCGCGCGGTTCGCCGTCCCGGCGAAGATGACGTCCTCCATCTTGCCGCCGCGCAGCGACTTGGCGCCCTGCTCCCCCATGACCCACGCGAGCGCGTCCACGACGTTGGACTTGCCGGAGCCGTTGGGTCCGACGACGGCGGTGATGCCGGGCTCGAACCGCAGCGTCGTCGAGGACGCGAACGACTTGAAGCCGCGCAGCGTCAGGGTCTTGAGATACACGTGCCCCGCCGTCCTCCCCGTGGTGTGGCACCGGCCAGGGTCGAAACCCTACCGGCGCCGCACCTCGCGGACCGTCATCTCGGCACGGAACCGCCGAGGGCGGGCACACAGAAGGGACGCCGATGAAAGCGTCCCCTTGTTCACTGCGAGTTGTGGGCGCCGATCAGGTCAGCGCCGGTTCACGATCCTTCACTGCGAGCGACAGCACGTCGTCGCCGGCCGCCGTCGCGAGCGCGTCGTTCTCATCCTGAAGCCGAGAGAGTTCGGATTCGAGCTCACGTACGCGCCGCTGAAGGCGCCGCATCTCCGCGACCATCCGGGGGTCGGGACCGCCGACGTGGCCGAGTAGAGCCTTCGCCATGACTAAGGGTCCTCCACGCTGAGTCACCAGCAGGAATCGCGCCCGAGGAACAGAGATCAGTCGGTGCGCGTTGCATCTAGAGTCGCACCGGCGTGCGCCCGGGTCAAGATGGACATCACGGGCCGGTAACAACCTGTCGTATCCAGTTTAGCATCTGCCAACCGGCTTCCCCTACCCGGTCACCTCTCCTCGAAACCGCGCAGCCCCCCGCGCGGGGCGTCCCAGCGGACCGCCACGCCCGTGACCTGCCCGGGTCGCCCGGGAACGTCGGCGGCCTCCAGCGCGGTGAGAAGCAGATCACACGAACGCCGCTCCCCCTCGGCCACGACCTCGACCCGGCCGTCGCGCAGGTTGCTCGCCGAGCCGGTCAGCCCCAGCTCCAGCGCCCGCGACCGCGCCCACCAGCGGAAGCCCACGCCCTGCACGCGTCCGCGCACCCACGCGGTCATCCGCACGGCGCCGTCCGGCGCGCCCTGGTCCATCGAACTCCCCTAGAGCCGCGCGCGGCGCGGCATCGGCTGGCACACCGGGCAACTGTAGGACGACCGGTTCATGAACACGTCCCGCCGGATCGGCGCGCCGCACCGGCGGCACGGCTCGTCGCGGCGGCCGTAGGCGTCCAGGGAGCGGTCGAAGTAGCCGCTCTCGCCGTTCACGTTGACGTACAGGCTGTCGAAGGAGGTGCCGCCGGCGGCCAGGGCCGCCGCCATCACCGCGCGGACGCCGTCCACGATGCGGGCGACCTCCGGGCGCGTCAGCGTCTCGGTCGGGCGGGCCCAGTGCAGCTTCGCCCGCCACAGCGCCTCGTCGGCGTAGATGTTGCCGACGCCGCTGATGAGCGACTGGTCGAGCAGGGCCCGCTTGACGCCGGTGCGGCGGCGGCGCAGGGCGCGGTGGAAGGCGTCCTCGTCGAAGGCGTCCTCCAGCGGGTCGGCGGCGATGTGCGCGACCGGCTCCGGGACGCGGCCGAGCGGGCCGTCCACGAGGTCGGTCACGAGCAGGTGGCCGAAGGTGCGCTGGTCGACGAACCGCAGCTCCTGGCCGCCGTCGGCGAACGCGACGCGAACTCGCAGGTGCTTCTCCGGTTCGCGCCCGGGGTCGGCCACCAGGAGCTGACCGCTCATGCCCAGATGGGCCAGGACGGCCTCGTCGCGGCCGTCCACCGGCAGCCACAGGTACTTGCCGCGCCGCTGCGGCGCGGCGAGCGTCGCGCCCGCGAGGCGCCCGGCGAACTCGTCCGGCCCGCCGGGCTGGCGGCGCACCGCGCGCGGATGCAGCACCCGCGCGGACGCCACCGTGCGGCCGGTGGTCCACCGCTCCAGCCCGGCGCGGACGACCTCGACCTCCGGCAGCTCAGGCACCGGCGGCGTCCGGCGCCTGCGCGGCGGCGCTCTCGTGCCGCCGCACCGCCTCCTCCCGGATGGCGTTCCAGGCGGCCTCGGCGGCGTGCTGCTCGGCCTCCTTCTTGCTGCGGCCCTCGCCCGACCCGTAGGTGGCGCCGCCGACGCGCACCGAGGCGCGGAACGTCTTCTGGTGGTCGGGGCCGCTCTCGGCGACGTGGTACTCGGGGACGCCGAGTTCCTCCACCGCCGTCAGTTCCTGGAGCGAGGTCTTCCAGTCGAGCCCGGCGCCCAGGCCCGCCGAGCGGGTGATGAGCGCGTCGAACAGCCGGTGCACGAGCGCGGCGGCCTCGTCCAGGCCCCGGTCGAGGTAGACGGCGCCGATCAGCGCCTCCAGCGTGTCGGCGAGGATCGACGACTTGTCGCGCCCGCCGGTGCCCTCCTCGCCGCGGCCGAGCCGGATGTGCGCGCCGACGCCGAGCGCCCGCGCGACCCCGGCCAGCGCCCGCATGTTGACGACGGCGGCGCGCAGCTTGGCGAGCTGTCCCTCGGGCAGGTCGGGGTGGCCGCGGAACAGCGTGTCGGTGACGACGAGGCCGAGCACGGAGTCGCCGAGGAACTCCAGCCGCTCGTTGGTGGGCAGCCCGCCGTTCTCGTAGGCGTAGGACCGGTGCGTGAGCGCGCGGTCCAGCAGGGCGGGTTCGATCTCGACGCCCAGCGCGCGGGCCAGCGCCGCGCTGTCGGTGGCGTGACCGGGCTTCTTGCCGCTCACGTGGCCCTCCTTGAGGAGACCGGGGCGCCCACGGGACGCGGACGCCGGTGATGCGCGTGACGGCGTGGCGGCGGACGGAACTCCGGAAGGTCCACGAAGGCGAGGTGCGCGCCGGTCGGGAATGACTTCCCGGCGTGCACCACGGCTCCGGGCGGCTCCCGGACGGTACGGCCGCGGCTCCGGCGTCACCCGCCGGTGGATGGTCCGGTGCGGGCCGCGCGGCGCGGCCCGTACCCGGTGCGTCCGGAGGGGCGGCCGCGCGCCGCGCGGACCGCCCCCCGGGATGCGTGTGCGATCAGGCCGACGGGGTGATGACCTGCCGGCGGTCGTAGGTGCCGCACGTCGCGCAGGCGGTGTGGGGCAGCTTCTTGTCGCGGCACGTGGGGCACTCGACCAGGGTCGGCGCAGCGGTCTTCCACTGCGAGCGCCGGTGCCGCGTGTTGCTGCGCGACTTCTTCCGCTTCGGGACGGCCATCTCAGCCTTCCTGCCTTCGTTCTCGTCGGTCGGTTCCGCGAGGGCCAGGGCCCCCGCTCCCCCCGGTGGGGGAGGCCGGTGCGGACGGAGCGGACTCCGCATCGCCGCCGGTCAGTTCGTGCAGCGCCGCCCACCGGGGGTCGGCGACGTCGTGGTGGTGGTCCGGCTCGGCGTCGGCGAGCCGCACACCGCACTCGGCGCACAGTCCGGGACAGTCGTCCCGGCACAGCGGCGAGAGCGGCAGGGCCAGCAGAACCGCGTCGCGGAGCACCGGTTCGAGGTCGATCAGGTCGTCCTCAAGGCGGTACTCGTCGTCTTCGGCGTTGCCGCCGGAGCGGGTGTCAGGATAGACGAAGAGTTCCTGGAAGTCGGCCTCGAACGTGTCGGAGATCGGGTCGAGGCAGCGGGCGCACTCCCCCTCCAGGGGGACGGTCGCCGTGCCGGTCACCAGGACGCCCTCCAGCACCGCCTCCAGCCGCAGGTCGAGTTCGATCACGGCGCCCGCGGGCACGCCGACCATCTCGACGCCGAAGTCCTCCGGGGCGGGCACGCGCGGGGTCTCGCGGCGCGAGGTGCCCGGCTGCCGTCCCAGAGCCCGGGTGTCGAGCACGAGGGGCGCGTGCGGATCGAGGCGTGACAGTGGGAACTCCAGCGCGAGGAAGAGGCATGGGTGTGACGGCCGTGGTTCGGGGCCGGTGTACCAGGGTAACCGACCTGGCCGCACGCACCCAACTCGCGCGGAAGGGCCGGGACCTCTCAGGATTCCTGGAGGCGGGCGGCGAGGCGCTCGTGGATCAGCTCGGGGATCAGGCCGGACACGTCGCCGCGGTACTTCACGATCTCCTTCATGAGGCTGGAGGAGAGGTAGGAGTACAGCGGGTTGGTGGACATGAACATCGTCTCCACGCCCGCCATGCGGTGGTTCATCTGCGCCATCTGCAACTCGTACTCGTAGTCGCTGACGGCGCGCAGCCCCTTGACGATGACGGGGATGTCGTTCTGCCGGCAGTAGTCGACCAGGAGGCCGTGCCAGGTGTCGATCCTGACGTTGCCGTACTCCTTGGTCACCTCCGTCAGCATCTCGACGCGCTCGTCGATCGTGAACAGGCTCTTCTTCGTCTTGTTGATGAGGACCGAGACGACGACCTCGTCGAACAGGCGGGAGGCCCGGCTGATGATGTCGAGGTGGCCATTGGTCACTGGGTCGAAAGATCCGGGACATACGGCGCGGCGCACGGGCGGCTCCATCCTGGCTGCGCTTTCGCGGTGGGACTTCGTTCGTGCAGGTCGGCACCCTGCGGCGCGACGGTACCAAACGGCGATCACGGACGTCCTACCCGGGTTTCAGTCCGCCAGGGCAGCGAGGACGCGCGCGGCGCCGGTGCCGGACTCGATGCCGTAGCCGTCGGCCTCGGTCAGCACCGCGACCGCGTACCTGGGGTCGTCGGGCGGGCCGAATCCGATGAACCAGCGGTCGTTGTAGGAGACGCCGTCGATGTCGGCGGTGCCGGTCTTGCCGCCCGCGACGGCGCTCCCCTGGAGCCGTTCGCCGGTGCCGGTCCGCACGACCTCGCGCATCATCCGGTTCATCTGCCGGGCCTGCGCCCGGGTGAGGGCGCGGGTGAGCGGACGCGGGTTCGCGCGCTCGACGGTGGAGCCGTCGGCGCCGCGCAGCCGTTCGACCAGGTAGGGCGACATGACCTCGCCCTCGTTGACGGACGCGGCGGCGACCAGCGCCATCTGGAGCGGCGTCGCGACCGTGCTGCCCTGGCCGATCGCGCCGAGCGCGCTCAGCGACGGCTGGTCGGTGTCCGGGAACGAGCTGGGCGCGGCGGACATGCCGCGCTCGATCTCGATGCGCTCGTAGAAGCCGTAGCGGCGGGCCGCGGTGACGAGCGCCGCGTTGCCCGGCTGCTCGGCGCCCATGTACGCGAACGTGGTGTTGCACGACTCGGCGTAGGCGTTGAGCAGCGGGACGGCCGAGCGGTCGCACAGGCCGCCGATGTCGCCCTCGTCGTTGTTGATCGCCTGCCCGGCCCCGGCGGGCCGGTAGGAACGGCCCGCGCGCACCCGGGTGGACGGGTCGTCGCCCGCGGCGAGCGCGGCGGCGGCGCTGATCGTCTTGAACGTGGAGCCGGGCGGGAACAGCTCGCCGGTCGCCTTGTTGAGCAGCGGGCGGCGGGGCGCGGCGTTGAGCCGGTCGAAGGCGCGCTCGGCGTCCCGGGAGCTGAGCGTGGCGACCGTGTTCGCGTCGTAGGAGGGATAGGAGGCCATCGCGACGATCGCGCCGGTGGCGGCGTCGAGCGCGACGACCGCGCCGCGCCGGGCGCCGCTGTCGCGCAGCACGGCGTAGGCGGCGCGCTGCGCGTCGGGGCGGATGGTCGTCTCGACCGTGCCGCCGGGGATCTTCCGGCCGAGGACGCGGTCGAGAAGGCTGGTGGTGACCAGGCGCGGGTCGCTGCCGTCCAGAATGTGGTTCTCGGCGTTCTCCAGCGCGGTCTGGGTGAACAGCGAGAAGTGACCGGTCACCGGAGCGAAGGTCTCGCTCTCGCGGTAGCGCCGGACGTACCGGCCGTCCCCGGCGGGCTCCGACCACGCCAGCCGGACGCCGCCCGCGACGATCGGCCCCCGCTGGACGCGGTTGCGGTTCTGGTACTGGCGCGAGTTGAGGGCGTCGTCGCGCAGTTCCCCGGCCTGGAAGCCCTGGACGTAGGTGACGTTGGCCAGGAGCGCCAGGATCATGACGAGCGTCACGAGCCACGTCCGTCTGAGCGCCTTGTCGGTCCCGAGCATGCCCGGCCGCCTCCGTGGAGATGATCAGTCCGTCGATCATCTTCTGCCCGGCGGGCGGGCCGTCAACCGGTGGCGCGCCCGTACCAGAACACGGCCTCGCCGTAGCGGCGGTCGCGTTCGGCCTCGTAGCCGTCCGGCCAGGCCAGTGCGGGGCCGCGTACCGAGCGCTCGACGGCGACCAGGGCGTCGGCGGCGAGCCAGCCGTGGTCGCGCAGGTCGTGCAGCAGGGCGAGGACGGCGTCGTCGGCGAGCGCGTAGGGCGGGTCGGCGAACACCAGGTCGTAGGGGGCGTCCGGCGCGCGGCGCACGACGCGTTCGACGCGGTCGGCCACGGCGACGGCGCCGGGCAGGCCGAGCGCCGCGATGTTCTGCCGGACGACCTTGACGGCGCGCGGGTGCGACTCGACCAGCAGCGCGTGCGCGGCGCCGCGCGACAGCGCCTCCAGCCCGACGGCGCCCGACCCGGCGTACAGGTCGGCGGCGCGCAGCCCGTCCAGCGGGCCGAGCAGCGCCTGCACGGTCGAGAACAGGCCCTCGCGGGCGCGGTCGCTGGTGGGCCGGGTGTCCCTGCCGGACGGGACGGCGAGCCGCCGTCCGCCCGCGCTGCCCGCGATGACCCTGCTCATGCCGCCCAGTATCCCGGAGATCGGCTGTTCGCCGGACGGGCGGAGCGTCCCCACCCCGAGGCGCTCCGCCCGCCGGCGACCGGCGGCGGCCCGGGAGTCCGGGGGAGGGCCGCGGCCGGGTCCAGGGGGTGCGTCCTAGGCGAGCGCCCAGCGGGCCTGCGTGCGGACGCCCGGGTCGGGGTCGGTGAGCAGTTCGGTGAGGGCCGTCAGGACCTCGGGCCGGTCGACCCACTGCTCCAGGGACTGCACGGTGGTGCGGCGGACGTCGACGATCGCGTCGCGCAGCGCGCGGAGCAGCGGCGGCACGGCGGTCTCCGGGTCGGCGGTGGCCAGCGCGAGCGCGGCGCGGCGGCGCACCTGCCAGCTCGGGTCGTCCACCGCGCGGGCGACGCGGGCGGCCAGCCCCGCCGGGACGGCGAGGTCGGCGGCGGCGTCGAGCGCGGCCATGCGCACGACGGGGTCGTGGTCGGTCACCAGGTGCGCGAGGGCGTCGTGCCCGGCGGCGGTGCCGAACCGGGCCAGGCCCTCGGCGACGGCGACGCGGACCTCGCGGGACGGGTCGTCGGCGGCCTGCGCGACCTCCGGCCCGGCGCGCAGCGCGATGAGGCCGAGGACTGCCTGCACGCGGACCTGCGGCTCGTCGTCCTGGAGGCCCTGCGCGTACAGCTCGGCGGCGCCGGAGGTGAGGGCGGCCAGCAGCGCGGCGGCGGACTCGCGGGTGGCGCGGTCGCGGCCCCGGCGGGCGGCGAGCAGCAGCGCGCTGACGCCGTCCTCCCCCAGGTACAGCTCGGGCAGGTCGCGCAGGTATCCGGCGGCGAGGCGGCGGATGCCGGCGTCCTCGTCGGCGAGGGCCCAGGCGATGGTGTCGCCGGTGTCGCGGGCGGCGACGCCGTGGCGGGCGGCGCGGCCGAGGGCGCGGACGGCGGCGGCGCGGACCTCGGGCTCGGGGTCCGAGAGCTGCTCGCGGACGTCGTCGGGCGTGGGGGCGTCGAGCCGGTGCAGGTCGAGCACGCGGTCGAGCGGCGCGGTGCGGCGGTGGGTACGGCGGGTGCGGGTGATGGCGTGGTCGTGGGTGAGCGTCATGGCGGCCTCCGGTCGGCGCGTCGGATCTCCGTCAGGGTCGGGATCGGCGCCGGGGACACAGGGCGCTCGCCTGCCGCCGGAGATCGACGTGGCGGCGAGCGGTGAGGAGTTCGCTCAGGTTCACGACTCCATCGTGACCCTGCCGAGGGGTTAAGTCAACTTAATAAGTAGGAAATATGAAGAGGCGAGGATCACGTCTTCTCCAGGTACTCCGCCCGCTCCTCGTCCAGCAGCGCCGCCAGCTCGGCGGCCAGCCCGGGATGGGAGGACAGGTCCGGATCGCGGGCGACCAGCTCGGTCGCGGCGTCGCGGGCCGCGCGGATCGTCTTCTCGTCGCGGTTGAGCCGCAGCAGCCGCAGGCTCGACGCCCGCCCCGCCTGCGCCGCGCCCAGCACGTCGCCCTCGCGGCGCTGCTCCAGGTCGAGCCGGGACAGCACGAACCCGTCCGTCGTGGAGGCGACCGCGTCGAGCCGCTCGCGCGCCTTGCTCCCCGGCTCGGCGTCGGTGACCAGCAGGCACAGGCCCGGCAGCCCGCCGCGCCCGACGCGGCCGCGGAGCTGGTGGAGCTGGGAGACGCCGAAGCGGTCGGCGTCCATGATGACCATCACCGTCGCGTTCGGGACGTCCACGCCGACCTCGATCACCGTGGTCGCGAGCAGCACGTCCAGCTCGCCGTCGGTGAAGCGGCGCATCACCGCGTCCTTCTCGTCGGGGACCAGACGGCCGTGCAGCACGCCGATGCGCAGGCCCGGCAGCAGCTCGTCGAGCTGCGGGCGCAGCTCCACGATGCCGAGCGGCGAGCGGCGGGCGCCCTCGTCCACCGGGACGTCGCCCTCGTCGCCCTCGGCCTCCCCGATGCGCGGGCACACGATGTAGATCTGCCGGCCCGCCCGCGCCTCCTCACCGATGCGCTCCCAGGTGCGGGCCAGGAACGCGGGCCTCTCCGGCGGGACGACGACCGTCTGGATGCCCGCCCGGCCCGCCGGAAGCTGCCCGAGCACCGACGTCTCCAGGTCGCCGAAGACCGTCATCGCGACCGTGCGCGGGATGGGCGTCGCCGTCATGACGAGCACGTGCGGGCGCCCGCCGCCGACCTTCTCGCGCAGCGCGTCGCGCTGCTCGACGCCGAACCGGTGCTGCTCGTCCACCACGACCAGGCCGAGTTCAGCGAACTGCACGCGATCTTGCAGGAGCGCGTGCGTGCCGACGACGATCCCGGCGTCGCCGGACGCGGCCTCCAGCAGCGCCGCCTTGCGCGCCTTGGCGCCGAGCGAGCCGGTGAGCAGCGCGACGCGGGTCGCGTGCTCGGCGCCGCCGATCTGCCCGGCCTGCGCCAGATCACCGAGCAGCGCGACGATCGAGCGGTAGTGCTGCTGCGCCAGCACCTCGGTGGGGGCGAGCAGCGCCGCCTGCCCTCCCCCGTCGACGACCTGGAGCATCGCGCGCAGCGCGACGACCGTCTTGCCCGCGCCGACGTCGCCCTGGAGGAGGCGGTGCATCGGATGCTCAGCGGCCAGGTCGGCGGCGATCTCCTCCCCCACCTGGCGCTGGCCGTCGGTGAGGGTGAACGGGAGCCGGGCGTCGAACGCGTCGAGCAGGCCGTCCTTGCGCACCGGGCGCGGCTGGGCGGGCAATGCGCGCGCGGCGCGGCGGCGCTGCGCCAGCGCGATCTGCACGACGAACGCCTCGTCCCACCGCAGGCGCTTCTTCGCGCGGTCAAGCTCGTCCCAGTCGCGCGGCCGGTGGATGCCGTCGTACGCCTCGCGCTGCCCGACGAGCCCGCGCGCGGCCAGCAGGTCGGCGGGCAGCGGCTCGGCGCCGAACTCCACCTGATCCAGGACGGTCTGCACGGACTTGGTGATCGCCTCGATGTCGAGGCCCTTGGTGGACGGATAGATCGGGATGATCTCGTTGGCCCACTCCGCCGCCGTCGCCTCGCCCGCCCGGTCGGGCACGACCTTGTACTGCGGGTGGGTGAGCTGCCGCTGCGGGCGCCCGCTGCGCGGCCGGTACGTGCTGATCTTCCCCGCGAACAGGCCGCGCGTGCCGGGCGACAGGTCCTTCTCGGCCACGTACGAGCCGCGCCGCCCGAAGAAGCTCAGCTTCAGCTCGCCGGTGCCGTCGGTGACGGTGATCTCCAGGACGTAGCCGGGGCTGCGCGACAGCGTGCGGCCCTGCACCTTCACGACCTCGGCCATGACGGTGACGTGCTCGCCGTCCTCCAGCCCGCTCAGCGGCGTCAGCTCGCCGCGATGGGCGTAGCGGCGCGGATAGTGGTGCAGCAGGTCTCCGACCGTGTGCAGGTCGAGGCCCTTGGCCAGCACCTTCGCGGTCTTGTCGCCCAGCGGCTTGGACAACGGTTCAGCGAGATTCACCACGGACCCCATTCAAGCCCATCGGGGTGACACCTCACTCCACTCCGAACAGCAGGGGGTAGAGGACCTGGCCGCCGTCGTACACGCCGACCTCCACGTCGGGGTGCCCGGCGCGCAGGTGCTCCTCCAGCGCCCCGGCCAGGCCCGGTTCGGCGTGCGCACCCGCGACGAGCGTCACCAGCTCGCCGCCGCCCGACAGCATCCGGTCCAGGACGCGGCGCGCCGCCGTGATCTGGTCGCCCTCGATGAGCGCCACGTCGCCCTCGATGAGGCCGAGGACGTCGCCCGGCGCGCAGATCCCGGCCGAGGTGACGGCCTCCTGCGCGGCCACTTCGAGCTGCCCGAACCGGGTCGCGCCCGCCGCCCGCGTCATCGCGATGACGTCCTCGGCGAACCGCCGCATCGGGTCGTGCACGGCCAGCGCCGCCAGCCCCTGCACCGACGCCTTCGTCGGAACGACCGCGATCCGGCTGCCCGTCTCGCGGGCCCGCTCGGCGGCGGCCTCGGCCAGCGCCAGCACCTCCGGCTCGTTCGGCAGCACCACGACCTCCTCCCCCGCCGCCAGGATCGCCTCGGCCAGCACCGCCAGCGGCGGCACCGCCCCCGGCTCGCGCCGCACCACCCGCGCGCCGACGCCCTCGAACAGCGCCGCCAGCCCCTCGGCGGCCGTGACGGCCACGACCGCGCGGCCGTCGTGCGGAGCGGCCTGGTCCGGCGCGGACGGCGCGTGCAGGTACGTCACCCGGATGCGGTGGGCGTGCCCGGCCGACAGGCCCGCCTCGATCGCGGCGCCCGCGTCGTCCACATGCACGTGCACGTTCCACAGCCCGTCGCCGCCGACGACCACGAGCGAGTCGCCGAGCGCGTCCAGCCGTTCGCGCAGTCCCGCGACCGCCGCGTCGTCGGCGTCGAGCAGGTACATCACCTCGTAGCCGGGGCCCGGCCCGTCGGCCTCGCGGGGCTGGACGGGGGCGAAGCCCTCGGTGCGGGCCGGGATCACGTACCGCTCGGGGTACTCGTCGGTGACGACGGCGACGAGCGCGTCCAGCACGACGCACAGCCCCGCGCCGCCCGCGTCGACCACGCCCGCCTCGGCCAGCACGCCGAGCTGGCCGGGCGTGCCGCGCAGCGCCGCGCGCGCCCCGGCCGCCGCCGTCCGCACCACGTCCGCCAGCGGCGCGCCGTCCGGCACGGACCCGGCCGCCGCCTGGAGGACGCTGAGGATCGTGCCCTCGACGGGATGCTCCACCGAGCGGCGGGCCAGCCCGGACGCGTAGCGCAGCGCGGCGCCGAACCGGTCGCCGCCCGCCGGGGGGCCGTCGGGGCCGAGCCGGTCGGCGAGGCCGCGCAGCACCTCGCTGAGGATGACGCCGGAGTTGCCGCGCGCGCCGAGCAGCGCGCCGCGCGCGAACGCCCGCCACGCCTGGGACGCGCCCGCGCCGTCCGGCAGCTCGGCGACGGCGTCGGCGGCGGTCAGCAGCGTGAGGTGCAGGTTCGTCCCGGTGTCGCCGTCGGGCACGGGGAAGACGTTGAGGGCGTCGATCTCGGCGCGGACGGCGCCGAGCGCGTCCGCGGCGAGCCTGCTCCACCGCCGTACCGCCGGGCCGTCCAGGACGTCGAGCACTTCCGCCACGCTGGTGTCCCCTTCCCGTCCGCCTCCGCTTACCCCGGCGTATCCCTCTGTACCGTGCGCGGTGGCCTCTTGGGAACGGCCCGGCGCCGATTCGCGCCGGTGACGAGCCATCGGCTACTCTGATCCCTGCGCCTCGTCCCGAGGCGTCTTCTGCGAGCGCACCGGCCGCCCCGTCCCTCGGGCCCGGCTCACCGGAGCGCTCCGGCTCACAGCATCGACACCCACTTGGAGTTTCCCGTGGCTTCCGTCTGCGACGTCTGCGGCAAGGGACCCGGTTTCGGCATGCGCGTCTCCCACTCGCACCGCCGCACCCCGCGCCGCTGGAACCCCAACATCCAGCGCGTGCGCGCCGTCGTGAACGGTGCCACCAAGCGCGTCAACGTGTGCACCTCGTGCCTCAAGGCCGGCAAGATCGTCAAGCCGACCGTCTGACGCCCCGCGACCTTCCCGGCCCATCGGTTCACCGGTGGGCCGGTTCTGTCGTTTCCGGGGGTCCGCTCAGTCCGTGCGGGCGGCGAACCGCGCCTCGGGCCCCGGGTCGGCCGGGCCGGGCGTGACCTGCGCGGGCGTGGGGCCGTCCGGGCGTCCGACGCCCGCGTCGCGCGCGAGCACGGCGAACGCCACCGCACAGGCGACCAGCAGGACGACGAGCAGCACGCCACCGCGCAGCGCCGACTCCTCGGCGACCTCACCGCCCTCGGCGGCGTCCACCACCGCAAGCATGTCCTGCACGCCCGCCCCTTTCGCAGGGGCGACTCCCCTGGCGTGGCCGATCATCGCACGGCGCCGGGAACGATCCTTGTCACCGAACGCAGCCTTCCCACCCCCCGCGACTCACCCAGGTGAGCCCCCGACAACGCACCGCCCGCAGACCCCGGCGCACCCCCACCGGAAGGCGCCGCGGCCACCCGGCCGCAACCGCCACACGGTGGGCACCCGGCGGAATGCCGAGCGCGGGCAGCGTGGGGCGTGGTGGTCAGTGGGGTGGGCGGAGGTGCCAGGCGTGGTCGACGGGGCCTATGCCGGTGCCGAGGGGGAAGCCCGCGGCGATGGCGCCGGTGACGTAGTCCTTGGCGGCGGCCACGGCGGCGGGCAGGTCGGCGCCGAGCGCGAGGTGGGACGCGATGGCCGAGGCGAGGGTGCAGCCGGTGCCGTGGGTGTGGCGGTTGTCGTGGCGGGGCGCGGTGAAGCGGTGCTCGGTCTCGCCGTCGAAGAGCAGGTCGGCGGGCTCGCCGGGGAGGTGGCCGCCCTTGATGAGGACCCAGCGGGGGCCGAGCGCCTTGACGGCCTCGGCGGCGCCGCGCAGGCCGCGCTCGTCCACGACCTTGACGCCGGTCAGCAGCTCGACCTCCCACAGGTTGGGGGTGACGAGCGTCGCGACGGGCAGCAGGGCGGAGCGGACGGCGTCCACGGCGTCGGGCGCCAGCAGCGTGTCGCCGTGCTTGGAGACGCCGACCGGGTCGACGACGACGGGCGCGGAGACGTCCGCGAGCGCCTCGGCGACGGTCTCGACGAGCGCGGTGGAGGCGAGCATGCCGGTCTTGATCGCGTCGGCGCCGATGTCGGACAGGACCGAGTCGAGCTGGGCGCGGACGGCCTCGGGCGGCAGTTCCCAGTAGCCCTGGACGCCCAGCGAGTTCTGCGCGGTGACGGCCGCGACGACGCTCATCCCGTGCGTGCCGAGGGCGAGCATGGTCTTCAGGTCGGCCTGGATTCCGGCGCCTCCGCCGGAGTCGGACCCGGCGATCGTGAGCACGAGCGGCGGGGCCTGGCCCCCGGAGGTCTGCGGCATGCCGCCTAGTTTACGGGGGTCTGACCCGCTCAGACGCGGGTGCACTCCTCGCGGTTGAGCACGCAGGTCCGCGGTCCGCCCGCCGTCCCGGCGGCCCGGAAGACGATCTTCACCGACTGGCCCGGCTCCAGCGCGGGCGCCCCGGCGGGGCTGCGGACCCAGCCGCGGCGTCCGGTCTCCACGACCTCGCCGCCCTGCGCGGAGCGCACGGTCGCGTCCGGGAGGGCGAACGCGAGCGACCAGCGCGCCACCGGCGCGCTGCCCCGGTTGGTGATCGTCGCGGTGCCGGTGAACCCGGTCGCGCCGCGCTCGGCGAGCCGGAAGGCGACGACGAGCCCGCTGCCCCGGCCCGCGTCGCGGCTGGCGCGTTCCCCCTGGTCGCGCTCGGCGAGCCGGCCGCCCTGCGCGGTGTCGGTCAGCGGCTCGTGCGCGGGCGCCGCGAAATTGAGCGAGATCTGCTGGGTGCTGAAGGCGTAGGAGACGACGCCGCCCGCGACCACGAGCGCGAAGATGGGGAGCAGGGGGACGGGAATGCGCGGCCGGTTCGGGCGGTCGCCGGAGGCCGGTTCGGCGTCCGGCGCGGCCTCGTGGCCGGGCTCTGGAGTTCTGGTGTGTCGTCCCATCCCATTCCTCTTCGATCAGAGGATGTATACCAAACGGGCCTCAAAACTGCCTACCGGATGAGCAAAGCCAAACCGTACGGTAGGGGGCGTTTTACCTGCGCTTAACGCCGGAAGTGATCCCAGCCACCCGACGTCACGGCGCGCCCGTCCACGACGACGCCGTCGCCCCGGGCCACGCGGCCGATCGCGCGCCACGACGACGGTACGGCACCGGAGGGGAACGCGGCGGCGAACGCGTGGTCCTCACCGCCGGTCAGTGCGAAGCGCAGGCCGTCCCCGCCCGGTACGCCGGGAATCTCCAGCGCGGCGGCGTCGATCTCGATCCGCACGCCCGACGCCGCCGCGACGTGCCCGAGGTCCTGGACGAGCCCGTCGCTCACGTCGATCATCGCGGTCGCGCCCGCCGCGCGCGCCTCCGCGCCCGCCGCGTACGGCGGCCGGGGGCGGCGGTGGGCGTCCAGGAACGCGGCGGGGCCGTCGGCGCCGCGCTCCAGCAGGTCCAGGCCCGCCGCCGCGTGGCCGAGCCGCCCGCGCACCGCGACAACGTCGCCGGGGCGCGCTCCCGACCGGGTGAGCGGCGCGCCGCCGCCGAGGTCGCCGAGCGCCGTGACCGCCAGCATGAGCGCCGGGGCGCCGACGACGTCCCCGCCCGCGACGCCCGCGCCCGCCGCCATGCACTCGTCGGCCAGCCCGTCGTACAGCCGCTCCAGCCACTCCACGGACGTCTCCGGGGGCACCGCGAGGCCGACGAGCAGCGCGGTCGGGCGGGCGCCCATCGCGACGACGTCGGCGAGGTTCTGCGCGGCGGCCTTGTGCCCGATGTCCTCGGGCGCGGACCAGTCGGTGCGGAAGTGACGGCCCTCGACGAGCAGGTCGGTCGTGGCGGTGACGCGGCCGTCCGGCGCGGCGACGACGGCGGCGTCGTCGCCGGGGCCGAGCGGGACGTGCTCCCCGCGCGGCAACCGCGCGGTCAGCCGCTCGATCAGCCCGAACTCCCCCAGGTCACCGACGTTCTGCACGATCCCGCCCGTCCGTTCGCGGGGCCCCGCGTCGCGACCCCGGCCACCCCGTGTGGCGGGTGACACGATACGGTGGCCGGTTGTTGACCCAAGTCTCCGCCCGGGGAGGACGTGATGGTGCACGCCTACATCCTCATCCAGACCGAAGTCGGCAAGGCCGCCGACGTCGCCGCCACCATCGCCGCGGTCGAGGGCGTGCTGAAGGCCGAGGACGTGACCGGCCCGTACGACGTGATCGTCCGCGCCGAGGCGCGCGACGTGGACGAGCTCGGGCGTCTCGTGGTCGCGCGCATCCAGACCGTCGAGGGCATCACGCGGACGCTGACCTGCCCGATCGTGCGCATCTGAGGACCGTTTCATGTTCGGGGGAACGCTGCGGCCGTCCGCCGCCGTGCTGGTGGCCGCCGGCCTGCTCGCGGGCTGCGCCGAGGGCGCCGTCCGGGTTCCGGCGCCCGCCGCCGACGCTGCGGCGGCCCGGCTGTGCGAGGGGCTGCGGCTGCCCGAGTCGGTCGCGGGCCAGAAGCGCCGCGACACCGACCCGGATTCGGCGCTGACCGCCGCGTGGGGGAAGCCCGCGATCGCGCTGCGCTGCGGGGTGCCGCGCCCGGCGGCGCTGCGGCCGGAGTCGCAGCTCCAGACGATCAACGGGCTCGACTGGTTCGGGCTGCCCGCCGACCGTCCCGTCACGTGGACGGCCGTCGGGCGCCAGGCGTATGTGGAGGTGACGGTCCCCGCGCGGTACGCACCGCCCGGCGACGTGCTCATCGAGCTCGGCGACGCCATCACCTCCACCGTTCCTCCCCGTCCCGAGGGCGAGCTGTGACCGCACTCAGCCCGCGGCCAGCTTGAGCGCGAGCACTCCGCCGAGGATCGCCGCGAATGACAGCAGCTTCGACGTGGTGATGCGCTCCTTGAACAGCACGGCGCCGAAGACGACCGTGCCGATCGCGCCGAGGCCCGTCCAGATCGTGTAGCCGACGGCGACGTCGAGTTCGCGCAGGGCCAGGCTGAGGGTGAAGATGCCGCCGGCCGCCGCGAGCAGCGTGAACACCGAGGGCCAGAGCCGGGTGAAGCCGCGGGTGCTGTTGGTGCCGAGGGCGAAGGCGATCTCGAAGACGACGGCGATGCCGAGGAAGATCCATTCCATGGTGGGGCTCCTTGCGCGAGGTGGGGCGGGGGTCAGGCGGAGACGGGCTCGGGCAGCGGACGCTCGTCCGGCACGGGCTCGGCGGCGCGGTCGCTCAGCTTGAGGCCGAGCACGCCGCCGATGATGAGGACGAACGAGGCCGCCTTGGCGAGCGTCATCGGCTCGTCGAAGATCAGCGTGCCGAAGACGACGGTGCCGACCGAGCCGATGCCGACCCAGACGGTGTAGCCGACGCCGACGTCGAGGGTCTTGAGCGCGAGGCTGAGGAAGAAGATCCCGAGCCCGGCGGCGCCCGCCGTCAGCAGGGACGGCCAGAGCTGGGTGAAGCCGTCGCTGGCGTTGGTCGCGAGGGCGAAGACGACCTCGAAGACGGCGGCGATGAGCAGGTAGATCCAGGCCATGGGTCCGCACTCCTTATTTGCATGTACGTGCAACTGCGTGGTGAAATCATTGCATGTACATGTACCTTGGTGTCAAGTCGGATCGAGCGAAAGGCCGGGAGATGAACAGCACGCCGGACACCGCCGTCTGGGACGGCGTCGTGGCCCTGCACGCCCACGTCGAACAGCGGCTCGCGGCGGCGCTCCAGCGCGGCCACGGCCTCGGCCTGTCGGAGTACCGCGCGCTCGGCCACCTGGCCGTGGCGGAACGCAGCGAGCTGCGGATGCAGGAACTCGCCGCGAAGATCGGCCTGAACCAGAGTTCGGTGACGCGCCTGGCCGGACGCCTCGTCGCGGCCGGGCTGGCCGTCCGCGACGACTGCCCCGACGACCGGCGCGGCGTCTACGCCGTCCTCACCGACGCGGGACGCGAGCGGCACGCCGCGGCCGGCGCCACCTACGGCGCCACGCTGGCCGAGGCGCTGGACGACGCCGCCGCCGACCCATCCCTCGCGCCGACCGTCGCCGCGCTGCGCCCGTCCGCGTAGCGCCGGGGTCGGCGCGAGACCAAGAGTCCTTGGCACGCGCCGGGAGGTGGACCGGGCGGCGGCGGGGAAGGGGGTAAGGGAAAGCCGAGAGGGAGGCCGCTGTGAACCACCGTGTCGCGCCGGAGACCGAGGAACTGTGGGACGAGTTCCACCGCGCCGTCAACATGAGCTCGGAGGAACTGCGGCCCTGGCTGCTGACCGACGCGTCGGGCACCGACGGGATGCCCGCCGAGCCCGACCTCGGCGTCCCCGAGATGGGCCGCCACGTCGTCCGCATCCTGCGCAAGCGCAAGGTCGACCTCACCGAGGACGACCTGGACGCC
This sequence comes from Actinomadura flavalba DSM 45200, assembly GCF_000374305.1. GTDB lineage: Bacteria > Actinomycetota > Actinomycetes > Streptosporangiales > Streptosporangiaceae > Spirillospora > Spirillospora flavalba. Next base: position 512,043 of record NZ_KB894094.1, read on the forward strand.
ATGCGCCAGGTCGTCGACCGCGTCAACGACCTGCTGGCCCACCCGCCCGGCACCGGCGCCTCCAACGAGAAGTGGCGCCACTCCCTCATGGACCTCGGCCACGACCCCCTCAAGCCGGACGAGCACGGCGACGACTGAGGCGGCCGGGCGCTAGAGGTCGAGCGTCAGGCGTCCTCCCGAGGCGCGTGAGACGCAGACCAGCAGGCCGGACTCGTCGGCGTCGGAGACGGCGCGCTCGTCGGCGTGCCCGGCGACCAGGCCGACGCGGCACGTGCCGCAGAACCCCTGCCGGCACGAGTAGGCGACGCCGGGGACGGCCTCGCGCAGCACGTCCAGCGCGGAGCGGTCCGCCGGGACGGGCAGCACGACGCCGCTGCCGCGCAGCTCGATCTCGAACGGCTTGCCGTCCACGATCGGCGCCGGGGCGAAGCGCTCGAAGTGCAGCGTGGAGCCCGTTCCGGCGGGGAACGCGGCGCGCACGCCGTCGATCATGGCGGCGGGGCCGCAGCAGTAGACGGCCGTGCCGGGCGCGGCGAGGCTCAGCAGCTCGGCGCAGTCAGGCACGCCGTCGACGTCGTCGGTGCGGACGGTGACGCGTTCGGCGGGCAGTTCGTCCAGGAACGGCAGCGTCGTCCGGGACCGGCCCGTGTAGACGAGCCGCCAGTCCGCGCCCGCGCGTGCGGCGGCGTGCACCATCGGCAGGATCGCGGTGATCCCGATGCCGCCCGCCAGGAACAGGTACCGCTCCCCCGCCAGGAACGGGAACGCGTTGCGCGGTCCCCGGACCCGTAGCGCGTCGCCCTCCGCGAGCCCGTGCGCCTCCACCGAGCCGCCCGCCCCGGCGGGCAGCGCGCGCACCGCGATCCGGTAGGTGCGGCGGTCGGCGGGGTCGCCGCACAGCGAGTACTGACGGCGCCGCCCGGACGGCAGCAGCACGTCCAGGTGGCAGCCGGGCTGCCAGGCGGGCAGCACGCGGCCGTCGGCGGCGGCCAGGCGCAGGCTGACGACGTCCGCCGCCTCGCGCCGCACTTCGCGCACGACCATCGCCAGGTCGCGTTCGACCGGCCGCACCGGCGGCAGCACCGGCTGCCGCAGCCGCCGCACCCGGTGGATGCCGCCGAACACGGCGCTCACCGCGACCCAGAACGGGTCGCGGTCGCGCCGCCCGTTGAGCGACGGCGGGATCGGCGCCGTCACCGCAGCGCCGCCTGCGCCGCCGGGGACGACGCCAGGTACGCCAGCGCCTGCTCGGTCGAGCCCTCCCCGAGCGGGCTGTAGTCGCGGCGCAGGTAGCGGCGGATGGACGGCAGCAGCAGCCGCCCCGACGGCGTCAGCCCGGCGGGCCCGGTGCGCCGGAAGTGGTGCAGCCCGCCCTTGACGCGTCCGCCGACCTGCGGGTCGGCCCACATCAGGTAGCGGTGCCCGCGCTGCCACAGCGCCAGCAGCATCGTGACCGTCTCGCCCATCGCGCGCACGCGGGGCACGTAGCGGCCGTCAAGATGCATGTAGAGGTCGTGCGCGACGTGCCGGTGCTCGACCTCCTCGGCGCCGTGCCAGCGCAGCAGGTCGAGCATGGTCGGGTCGGCCCCGGCCCGGTCCAGCGCCTCGGCGTTGAGGATCCAGTCGCCGAGGACGCCGGTGAAGTGCTCGATCGCGGCGATGAGGGAGATCCGCTCGTACAGCCACGCCCGGCCGCGTTCGCCGGTCACGCCTCGGTCACCGAGCAGGCTCTCGAACATGAACTCGACCTGGCGGACGAACGGCCGCACGTCCAGGCCCTGCGCGGCGAAGTGGTCGAGGACGCCGTCGTGGGAGGAGGCGTGTACCGCCTCCTGGCCGATGAAGCCGAGGACGTCCTCGCGCAGGCGCTCGTCGCGCACGAGCGGCAGCGCCTCGGTGAAGACGCGGACGAACCACTCCTCACCGGCCGGAAGCAGCAGGTGCAGGACGTTGACGAGGTGGGTGGCCACCGGATCGCCGGGAATCCAGTGCAGCGGCACTGCGGACCAGTCGAAGTGGACGTCGCGGGCCTGGAGGACGAGGTTGTCCGGCTCGTGGAGCCTCGGGGTGGTCATGGCTCTCCCCCATTGAACAGGGCATACCGACTATTGACGGCGCGTCCAGAACGTATCTCCGAGGACGTCACCCGGCAACCGGGCCCCCTGGTGAGCCTGGTCACCCGCGTCGGCGCGGTGGAGAGCGGCGGCCCGCTACAGCGTGGGCGCCGGGTTCGGCATCAGCATCGGGCCGGTGACGCGGAAGCGCTCGACCCCGCGACGGGTCAGGTTGACGCGCAGGTCGATCCAGCCGGGCAGCCCCGGCACGGCGCAGTCGGGCTCGGCGCGCTCGGGGAAGTGCAGATCGCCGACGGACAGCTTCGCGCCCGGCACCTGCACCGGCAGCAGGATGCGGGAGCCGGGGGTCAGCGGCGCGATGACGCAGCCGCCGATCGTCCGGCCGCGCGCCGCGCTGCGGACGGCGCCCGCCGCCGCGCCCGCGTAGCCGGGCAGGCCGGGCGCCAGGCCGCCGAGCAGCGGCGCGGCGGCGTCCGGTTCGTCCGTCCGGGCGGTGGCGTGCAGCGCCGCCGCGTCCGGCGCGCAGCCGATCACGCCCGGATGCCCGGACCGCACCGGGCGCCCGTCGGCGCGGCCGATCCCGACGACGTCCACGACGATCACGTCGCCCGGCTCGGCGCCCACGACCACGAGCGGCCCGCACAGCACCGCGTCGGCGCACGGCTCGCGCCCCTGGCAGTCCAGCCGCACCGAACCGCCCGTGATCACCTCGGCGGCGCCCGGGATGTCGGGATGCCACCGGTCATGCCCGGGGACGGCGCGCGCCTCGGCGGCGCGCGGACGGTACAGGGTCGGCGAGGAGAGCAACGAGGGCGTCCTTCCGGCGGGTTCCGCTGTCAGGACGATCTTGCCGGGAGACCTGTTTCCGAGCTGTTTCGCCGAGCTGAAAGTTGCGTAAGGAGCGCTACCGCAGCCCGACCGGGCGCCGCAGCGCCGTCTGGACGAGACGGTCGACCAGCGACGGGTAGTCGAGGCCGGACGCCGCCCACATCTGCGGGAACGCCGACGTCGGCGTGCAGCCGGGCATCGTGTTGATCTCGTTGAGCAGCCAGCGGCCGTCGTCGGTGTAGAAGAAGTCGACGCGGGCCAGCCCCTCGCAGTCGAGGGCGTCGAAGGCGCGGACGGCGAGGGCCTGCATCTCCTCCACGGCGCCGGGCGGCAGCTCGGGCGGGATCGCCATCGTCGTCGTGCCGTCGAGGTACTTGGTCTCGAAGTCGTAGAAGGCGTGGTCGCCGCCGACGAGCACCTCGGCGGGCAGGCTCGCCTCGGCCGGTCCGTCGGCGAGGCCCTGGAGGACGCCGCACTCGATCTCGCGGCCCGTCACGGCCGCCTCCACGATGACCTTCGGGTCGTGCTCGCGGGCGTGCTCGACGGCCGCCTCCAGCTCCGCCTCGGCGGTCACCCGGGTGATGCCCATGCTCGACCCGGCGCGGGCCGGCTTGACGAACACCGGCAGGCCCAGCTCCTTGATCTCGTCGAGCTTGCGCTTGCGCTCGCGGCGCCACTCGCGGTCGCCGACGAGCACGTACGGCCCGACGGGCAGGCCCCGCGCGCCCCACACGAGCTTCATGAAGCCCTTGTCCATGCCGACGGCGCTGGCCAGCACCCCCGCGCCGGTGTAGCGCACCCCGGCCATCTCCAGCAGGCCCTGGATCGTGCCGTCCTCGCCGTAGGGGCCGTGCAGCAGCGGCACGACGACGTCAACCTCGCCCAGCGCGCGCGGCACCTCGCGCGGCTCCAGCACGACCATGCCCCGGTTCGCGCCGTCCATCGGCAGCGCCAGCGGAGCGCCGGCGCCGTCGACCTCGGGCAGGCGCCCGTCCTCGATGGCGAGGCTCGCCGCGGACTCCACCAGGACCCAGCGGCCGTCGCGCGCGATGCCGATCGGCACCACGTCGTAGCGGTCGCGGTCCATCGCGGCCATCACCGCGCCCGCCGTGACGCACGAGATGCCGTGCTCGGAGCTGCGCCCGCCGAACACCACGGCCACGCGGATCTTAGGAGATACCTCGGACATGATCCCCGACCCTACCGGGGATCGTCCGCCCCGGCGACGGTCCGCGCGCAGGTGGACGCGCCGCTCAGATGCCGTACCGCTCCGCCTTGGGCGACCGGGAGATGAGCGACACGGCCGCCTCCTTGATCGGCATGCCGTGGTACAGCACGGCCGCGACGGCCTCCGCGATCGGCATCTCCACGCTGTGCTTGCGGGCCAGCTCCAGCACCGCCTCCGACGACTTGACGCCCTCGGCGGTCTGCTTGGTGACGGCGATGACCTCGTCCAGCGTCATGCCCCGGCCCAGGTTCTCACCGAACGTCCGGTTCCGCGACAGCGGCGACGAGCACGTGCCGATGAGGTCGCCCATCCCGGCCAGGCCCGCGAACGTGTGCTCGTCCGCGCCGAGCGCGATGCCGAGCCGGGTGATCTCGGCGAGTCCGCGCGTCATCAGCAGCGCCTGCGTGCTGTCCCCGAACCCGAGCCCGACCGCCATCCCGACGCACAGCGCGACGATGTTCTTGACGGCGCCGCCCAGCTCGCAGCCGACGACGTCGGTGGTGGTGTAGACGCGGAAGTACGCCGTCATCGTCGCGGCCTGGAGCCGCTGCGCGACGTCCTCGTCGGCGCACGCCGCGACGGCTGCGCCCGGCTGCCCGGAGGCGATCTCCCGGGCCAGGTTCGGGCCGCACAGCACGGCGATGCGGTCCTCGGGGACGTCGGCGACCTCCTGGATCACCTCCGACATGCGGCGCGTCGTGCCCAGCTCGACGCCCTTCATCAGGCTGACGAGCACCGCGTCGGCGGGCAGGTGCGGCGCCCAGGCGGTGAGGTTCGCGCGGAGCGTCTGCGCGGGGACGGCGATCGCGACGAAGTCGGCCCCGGCCATCGCCTCGGCCGGGTCGAGCGTGGCGCGCAGACCGGCCGGCAGCCCGATGCCGGGCAGGTAGTCGGGGTTCTCGTGCCGCTCGTTGACCGCCTCGACGACCTCGGGGCGCCGCGCCCACAGCGTCACCTCGCCGCCCGCGTCGCAGAGCAGCTTGGCGATCACCGTGCCCCAGGACCCGCTCCCCATGACGGCCGACCGGAACGTCACCGTGTCCCCTTCCGCTCGTCGTCGCCGCCCTCGGCCTCGGCCGGGGCGGGCTCGGTCAGGCCCGCCTCGCGGCGGCGCTCCCGCACGACCCGATGGTGGTCGTACAGCTCGGCGGGCGGCGTCTCGCCGCGCAGCTCGCCAGTGAGGCGGGCGATCTCGCGCATGATGTCGTCGGTGGCGGCGCGCAGGACGTCGCGGGTGAGCGGCTCGCCGGCGTACTTCGACAGGTCGACCGGGGGGCCCGCCGCGACGCGCATCGTCTTGCGGGGGAAGGGGTGGAAGCCCTTCTTCAGCGAACCCGCCAGGCCCGTCTTGGGACGCTTGGCGTAGGGCAGCAGCTCGTGCGCGCCCCAGGACGCGACCGGGATCACGGCGGCGCCCGTCGTGAGCGCCATGCGCGCCGCGCCGGTCTGGCCGGTCATCGGCCACATCTCCGGGTCGCGGGTGCAGCTCCCCTCCGGATAGAACATCAGGCACTCGCCGCGCCGCAGCGCGTCGGCGGCGTCGCGCAGCGCCAGCGAGGCGTCCTTGGTGTCGCGGTAGACGGGGATCTGCCCCGTTCCGCGCAGGATCGGGCGCAGGACCGGGATGCCGAACAGCGACGCCTTGGCCAGGTACACCGGGTAGCGCCCGGCCTCGTAGACGAAGTGGGCCAGGGCCAGCGGGTCGGTCTCGGAGATGTGGTTGGCCGCGATGATCAGGCCGCCCTCGCGCGGGACGTTGCCGCGTCCGCGCCAGTCGCGCTTGAGCGCTCCATAGAGCAGCGGGCGCAGGATGACGATCGTGAACCTTCGCCAGGCCGGCGAATAACCGTCGGTCATGCCCGTCCCTCCTCGCTGGCCCCGCGTGGCGGCGCGGGTGCCCCCAAGTGTCGCGGTTACGTGCGCATAGTGTCGAGTTGACATGTCTACAGCAGAGCGCGGCGCGCCTTCTCCTCCCTGGTCGCTCGTGGTGCCGGTCAAGGTACTGGCCCGCGCCAAGACCCGTATGTCCGCCCTCGCCGGTCCGCACCGGCAGGAACTGGCCCTCGCCGTCGCGGCCGACACCGTCGCGGCGGCGCTGCGCTGCCCGCGCGTCGGCGCCGTCGTGGTCGTCACCGACGATCCGCGCCCGGCCGCCGAGCTGGCCGCGCTGGGCGCCCGGATCGTCCCGGACGAACCGGACGCCGGGCTGAACCCGGCCCTCGTGCACGGCGCCCGCCGCGCCCGCGAGTCCGCCCCGGACGCGCCGGTCGGCGCCCTGTCGGCCGACCTGCCCGCGCTGCGGCCCGCCGAACTCGCCCGCGCCCTGGACGCCGCCGCGACGGTGCCCGAGGCGTTCGTCGCGGACGCGCCCGGCATCGGCACGACGCTCTACACGGCGGGCCCCGGCGTGCCGTTCTCCCCCGCGTTCGGCGGCGCGTCCCGCGCGGCGCACCGCGCGCGCGGCGTCCGCGAGCTGACGCTGCCGGGGCTGGACAGTGTCCGCCGCGACCTGGACACCCCCGGCGACCTGGCCGCCCTGCGCGCCCTCGGCCTCGGCCCCCGCACGGCGGCCGTCGCCGCGCTGCTGCCCGATCCCGCCCGATAAGGTCGGCGCCATGCAGGCAACGGTGCGTCACTACGATCCCGCCACCCGCTCGGGCAGCGTCCTCCTCGACGACGGCACCGAACTCCCCTTCGCCGCCCCGGCGTTCGACGCGGGCGGCCTGCGCCTCCTGCGCCTGGGCCAGCGCGTCAACCTGGCCGTGGACGCCTCCGGCGCCGTCACGGTCGTCACCCTGGGGACCTTCCCGCTGCCTTCCTGACGCACGACGCGCCGGAACGCATCAGCGCCCGGTGCCGTGAGACGGCACCGGGCGCTGATGGAATGACCTACTTCTTCCCGGCGACCAGGTTCTTGAAGTCGGCGCCGGCCTTGAACTTCGGCACCGACGTCGCGGGAACGTCGATCGTCTTGCCCGTTGCGGGGTTCCGGGCCGTACGGGCAGGCCGGTCGGCCTTCTCGAACGAACCGAACCCCGTGATCGCGACCTTGTCGCCCTTGGCGACGGTGGCCTGGATGGTCTCCAGGATCGCGTCTACGGCCTCGGCTGCGGCCTTCTTGCTGCCCAGCCGGTCAGAGATCGCGTCGACCAGCTCACGCTTGTTCATGGGTTACTCCTCTAGTTCCCCCCTTGCCCGAACGAAACTAAGGGAGCCTTGGCGGCGACACAATCACCTGCACCGAGAACCTTCCGTGTCGCAGGCGTTTTTGTCGGCCTCGCCCCCGTCTCGCCCGGGCGCCGGACCGAATCCGGCCACCCGGCACGCTATCGGGCACCGGGCGTCCTGTGAAACTCGGCCAGGAAGGCGTCCAGGCGCCGACCGGCCAGCGCGGTGTCGCGTTTGGCCAGGTCGGTGATCGCCAGCAGGTGCCGGATGTGCCTGCGCCGGTCCGCCGCGGCCAGCGGCGCGACGAGCCGGTGCGCCTCGCGCAGCCGGTGCGCGAGGCGGGTCAGCTCCGGGTCGTCCCAGCCCGGTCCGGACCAGGGAACCGTGCTCACGTGTGCCACTCCCCACCCCTGCCTGTCTTCCTTCCCACCGACGATTGTGTCCCGTGGAGCGGAAGACATGCGGGGGCGGGGGTGGTTTCCGCGCCGGGCGGTGCTCAGACGGTGGTGGGCAGCCACCCCGCGCGGTCCTGCTCGAACGCCGCGATGTCGTCGGCGTGGCGCAGCGTGAGGCCGATGTCGTCCAGGCCCTCCAGCAGCCGCCAGCGGGTGTAGTCGTCGATGTCGAAGGCGACGGTGAGATCGCCCGCGCGGACCTCGCGGCGCTCCAGGTCGACGGTGATCTCCGCCGCCGGGTCGCGCTCGGCGCGCGTCTGGAGCGCCTCGACGGTCTCGGCGGGCAGGACGACCGGCAGCAGCCCCATCTTCGTCGCGTTGTTGCGGAAGATGTCGCCGAACCGGGGCGCGACGACGACGCGGAACCCGTACTGCTGCAACGCCCACACGGCGTGCTCGCGCGACGATCCGGTGCCGAAGTCGGGCCCGGCCAGCAGCACGCCCGCGCCCGCGTACTCGGGCTTGTTCAGGACGAACTCCGGGTCCTCGCGCCAGGCGGAGAACAGGCCCTTCTCGAAGCCGGTGCGGCTGACCTGCTTGAGCCACACCGCCGGGATGATCTGGTCGGTGTCGACGTTGCTGCGGCGCAGCGGGACGCCCCGCCCGGTGTAGGTGGTGAACGCTTCCATGGCGGGTCTCCTTACAGGTCGGCGGGGGCCGACAGGCGGCCCGTGACGGCGGTGGCGGCGGCGACGGCGGGCGACACGAGGTGCGTGCGGCCGCCGGGGCCCTGCCGTCCCTCGAAGTTGCGGTTCGACGTGGACGCGCTGCGCTCGCCGGGCGTCAGCTTGTCGGGGTTCATCGCCAGGCACATCGAGCAGCCGGCCTCGCGCCACTCGGCGCCGGAGGCGGAGATGACCTCGTGCAGGCCCTCCCGCTCGGCCTGCTGCTTGACCTTCATCGAGCCGGGCACGACCAGCATCCGGACGCCGTCGGCGACCCGGCGGCCGGAGAGGACGTCGGCGACGGCGCGCAGGTCCTCGATGCGGCCGTTGGTGCAGGACCCGACGAACACGGTGTCCACGGCGATCTCGCGCAGCGGCGTCCCGGCGGTGAGCCCCATGTACTCCAGGGCGCGTTCGGCGGCCTGCCGGGCGTCGGGGTCGGCGTAGGACGCGGGGTCGGGCACGGCGTCGCCGAGCGGGAGGCCCTGGCCGGGGTTGGTGCCCCAGGTGACGAACGGCGTCAGGGCGGCCGCGTCGATGACGACCTCCTTGTCGAAGACGGCGTCGTCGTCGGTGACCAGCGACTTCCAGTACGCGACGGCGGTGTCCCAGTCGGCTCCCTGCGGCGCGTTGGGGCGGCCCTTGAGGTAGGCGAACGTGGTCTCGTCCGGGGCGATCATCCCGGCGCGGGCACCGGCCTCGATGGACATGTTGCAGACCGTCATGCGGCCTTCCATCGACAGCGCGCGGATCGCCTCGCCGCGGTACTCGATGATGTGGCCCTGCCCGCCGCCGGTGCCGATGCGGGCGATGATGGCGAGGATGAGGTCCTTGGCGGTGACGCCGGGCGGCAGCGCGCCCTCGACGGTGACCGCCATCATCTTCGGCTTGACCTGCGGCAGCGTCTGCGTGGCCAGGACGTGCTCGACCTCGCTGGTGCCGATGCCGTGCGCGAGGGCGCCGAACGCGCCGTGCGTGGAGGTGTGGGAATCGCCGCAGACGACCGTCATGCCGGGCTGGGTCAGGCCGAGCTGCGGGCCGATGACGTGCACGATGCCCTGGCCGTCGTCGCCCATCGGGTGCAGCCGGACGCCGAACTCGGCGCAGTTCTTGCGCAGCGTCTCGACCTGGGTGCGCGACACGGGGTCGGCGATGGGCTTGAGCAGGTCGGTGGTGGGGACGTTGTGGTCCTCGGTGGCGATCGTGAGGTCGGGGCGGCGGACGGGCCGGTCGTTCAGCCGCAGCCCGTCGAACGCCTGGGGGCTCGTCACCTCGTGGACGAGGTGCAGGTCGATGTAGAGCAGATCCGGTTCGCCTTCGGCACGTCGCACGACGTGCGCGTCGTACACCTTCTCGGCCAATGTGCGGCCCATCGCTCCACCTCACCTGATGTCGTGTCCCGGCGCGCCGGTGCGCCGGGGGTTTCCGTCACCCCGACTTGCATCTCATATGACGAGACGGCAATATCAAGGCATGGACAACTCTAGCGGAGTCGGCGTACTTGACAAAGCGGTTCTCGTCTTGAACGCCCTGGAGGCCGGTCCGGCGTCCCTCGCCCAGCTCGTCTCGACCACCGGACTGGCCCGTCCGACGGCGCACCGCCTCGCCGTCGCGCTGGAGCACCACCGGCTCGTGCACCGCGACACGCAGGGCCGCTTCATCCTCGGCCCGCGGCTGGCCGAACTCGCCGTCGCCGCCGGGGAGGACCGGCTGCTCGCCATCGCGCAGCCGATCCTCGCCCAGCTCCGCGACCTGACCGGCGAGAGCGCGTCGCTGTTCCGGCGGCAGGGCGACGTGCGGGTGTGCGTCGCGTCCGCCGAGCGCACCAGCGGCCTGCGCGACACCATTCCGGTCGGCGCCGCCCTGCCGATGACGGCCGGTTCCGCCGCGCAGATCCTGCTGGCCTGGGAGGAGCCGGACCGGATGCACCGGGGCCTGCGCGGCGCCAAGTTCGAGGCGACGACGCTGGCGTCGGTGCGCCGCCGGGGCTGGGCGCAGAGCGTCGGGGAGCGCGAGCAGGGCGTCGGCTCGGTCTCGTCGCCGATCCGGGGGGCCAACGGCCGCGTCATCGCCGCCGTCTCGGTCTCCGGACCCCTCGAACGCCTCACCCGCTCTCCCGGCCGCATCCACGCCGGTCCCGTCGTCGCCGCCGCCGACAAGATCTCCGAGGGGATGCGCCGCACGGCCACCTGAGCGCGGGCGTCAGACGGTGTCGGGCACCCAGCTTCCGTGGAAGCCGATGGGGACGCGGACGGGCAGGTGCACGGTCGCCAGGGGGCGGGCCGTGAAGTCCTGGGCGGACAGGATGACGAGGTCGGTGGCCGACCGGCCGGGGTCGTGGGCGAAGGCCATGAGGTAGCCGTCGTCCTCGGCGGCGTCGGGCGCGGTCGGGATGAACACGGCCTCGCCGACGCCGCAGCCGCCGGGCAGGTCGTGGCGCTCGCGGCGGCCGGTGAGGTAGTCGTGCTTCTCCAGGGCCTCCCCGGCGCGGCCGGAGCCGAAGAAGTCCGACGAGGTGACCGTGTACCCGTAGCGGTGCCGCTGCCCGGTCAGCCGTTCGTCGATGCGGGGGAACTCCTGCGGGGTGTCGTCCAGCGTCTCCTGGAGGACCTTGCCGGACGTGGTGTCGAGCGTCCACCGGTCGAGCACCGGGGTGGGCCCCGCGAGATGGCCGCCGACCATCAGCTTCGGGTACTTCACCAGGTCGATGACGACGCGGTCGCCGTCCTCGTGCGCGTTGAGCGTGTGGAACACCCAGCACGGGTCGATCTCGAACCAGCGCACCTGCTCGGCGGTGCCGTTGCGGGGCAGCAGGCCGACGCGGGCGGGATGGGCGTCGTTCCACGCGTAGGGGACGCTCACCCCGGCCTCGGCCCGCTCCATGCTGAACGTGACGGGGAGGTCGTAGATGACGACGTACCGCTCGGTGAGCGCCAGGTCGTGGATCATCGGGCCGTCCTCGACCGGGATGTTCACCGTGCGCGTGACGCGCCCGGCGGCGTTCAGCACGATGTGCTGCACGTACTCCCAGCCGAAGAAGTAGGCGATGGCGTGCAGGTCGCCGGTGGCCGGGTCGCGCATGCTGTGCGCGGAGTAGCCGCCCGGCAGCGTGCCGTCGAAGTCGCAGGCGCCGACGGTGTCGAGGTCGTAGGTCAGCTCGTAGGGGCGGAACCCGCCCTCGACGAGCGCGAACGTGCGTCCGGCGTGCCCTCGGACGTGGGTGTTCGGGGCGAGGTCGAAGTTCTCGACGGCCGGGCCGCCGGGCCACTCCTCACCGAGCTTCGCGGCGACGTCCCGCGAGCGGACCCAGCGGTTGCGGTACCACTCGGCGCGGCCGTCGCGAATCCGGACGCCGTGCACCATGCCCTCGCCGCCGAACCAGTGGTAGGTGCTCGCGTCCTCGGAGCCGAGCGGGTTGGGGCCGATGCGCAGGTACCGTCCGGACAGCTCCGGCGGGATCGTCCCGGTGACGGGCAGGTCGTGCGCGGTGATCTCTTCGGTGACGGGGGCGAACAGTCCTTCGAGGAACATGTTGCTCATGCGCGGTGTCTCATTCCGTGAGGGGAGTGAACAGCAGGCCCCGGCCCAGGGCGGCGATCGCCGTCTCCAGGACGCCGCCGGCGTCGTCGATGAGGCCGGCGAGGTCGAGTCCGACGATGCCGTGCATGGTCGCCCACAGCAGTTCGGCGACCTGGACGGGATCGGCGTCCTCGGGGAGGTGCCCGGCCGCGCCGCAGTCGGCCACGGCGCCCCGCAGGACGTCGAACGTCTCCAGGGCGTGCGCGGTCGCGTCGGGTCCGGGCTCGAAACCGGGGAGGGGACGGCCGAACATCAGGCCGTAGTAGTTGCTTTCCGAGCGGGCGTTCGCGAGGTAGGCCCGGCCCATGGCAGCGAGCCGGAGCCGCGGGTCCTGGTCGGCGGGCACGGCGACGAGCCGCGCGCGGAACCGCGCGAACCCCTCGACGTAGAGGGCCTCGGCGAGGCCGTCCTTGCCGCCGAACATCCGGTACAGGACCGTGGTGGAGCATCCCACCTCGTGCGAGATCCGCCGCATCGTCAGGGCGTGCGGCCCCTCGGCGGCGAGCAGCCGGCTCGCCGCGTCCAGCAGGGTCGTGCGGAGCACGTCGTCTCCCTGCCGGACGGCCAGTTCGTACGCGGTGGACACCGGAACCTCCAGTAACGCCGTTATTGTCAGGAAACAACGTTACTGCACCTCGCGTCAACCCCCGCGCCGGACGGTTATCCACAGGCTGCGGGGTGACGTCGCGGGACGGTGGCCGCCGGGGTACGTTGCCGAGCATGACGACGATCGACGAGGAGGAGCTGCGGCGGCGGCTCGCGCGGCTCACCCTGCACGAGAAGGTGACGCTGCTCACCGGCGCCGACATGTGGTCGCTGCCCGCCCTGCCCGGCATCGGGCTGCGCCCGGTCGTCATGTCCGACGGGCCGAGCGGCGTGCGCGGGCGCGCCTGGGACGAACGCGACCCGGGCCTGCTGTTCCCGTGCCCGTCGGCGCTGGCGGCGTCCTGGTCGCGCGGCGTCGCGGTCGGCGCCGGGTTCCTCAACGGCGTGCAGGCGCAGGCCAAGGGCGTGCACGTGCTGCTGGCCCCGGCCGTCAACCTGCACCGCACGCCGTTCGGCGGGCGGCACTTCGAGAACTACTCCGAAGACCCGCTGCTGGCCGCCCGCACGGCCGCCGCGTTCGTCGTCGGCCTCCAGTCCACCGGCGTGGCCGCCACGGTCAAGCACTTCGTCGGCAACGACTCGGAGACCCAGCGGCTCTCCTACGACGCCCGCGTCTCCCCCGACGTGCTCAGCGCCCTGTACCTGCGGCCGTTCCGCGAAGCCGTGCGGAACGGCGCGTGGGCCGTCATGGCCGCCTACAACGGCGTCAACGGCTCCCGCATGACCGAGAACCGGGCGCTGCTGACCGGCCTGCTCAAGGACGCCTGGGAGTTCGACGGCGTCGTCGTGTCCGACTGGTTCGCCGTGCGGTCGGTGGACGCGGCGGCGGCCGGCGTCGACGTCGAGATGCCCGGCTCACCGCACGCCCGCTGGCGCGACGCGCTCCGCGACGCCGTCGAGGCGGGGCGCGTCGACGCGGCCGACATCGACGACAAGGTGCTGCGCGTGCTGCGGCTCGCCGCCCGCGTCGGCGCGCTCGACGGCCTGCCCGCGCCGCGCCGCGAGGAGATCCCCGGCAACGTCCGCGCCAAGCTGCGCATGTTCGCCGCGAACGGCATGGTGCTGCTCGCCAACGACGGCACGCTCCCGCTCGCCGCCCCGCGCCGGATCGCCCTGCTCGGCCCGAACGCGCGCCGGTTCAGCGCGCAGGGCGGCGGCAGCGCCCACGTGACGCCCGCGCACGTCGTCACCCCCGCCGAGGGCCTGGAGCGGGCCCTGCCGGACGCGGAGATCACCGTCCTGGACGGCGTGCGGGCGCACGCCCGGCTCGCGCCCGTCCCGCTCGGCCTCATGACCGACCCGGAGACCGGCGCGCCGGGCCTGCGCCTCGACCATCTCGGCTCCGGCGACGTGGTGACGAGCGAACTCCGCGCGGCGTCCGACTTCACGTTCTTCGGCCTGCCGCCCGGCGTCACCGCGCTCACCGCCCGCACCGTGCTCACGGTGGCCGAGGCGGGCGCGCACTCGCTGTCGGTGGCGGGCGTCGGCACGTTCGAGCTGGTCGTCGACGGCACCGTCCACGCGGTGACGCTCGACGTCCCGCCGCACAGCGACCCGGTCGACGCGCTCATGCGCCCGCCGGAACACCGCGTCGAGATCACGGCCGACGCCGGGCAGCGGATCGCCGTCGAGCTGCGGCTGCTGCGGTTCCCGTCCCGGCTCGGCCCCCGGCTCGCGCTCGGCTACCGGCCTCCGCACCTGCCCGACGAGGAGGAGTTCGCGGCGGCCGTCGCGGCGGCGCGCGCCGCCGACGTCGCCGTGGTCGTCGTGGGCACCAACGACGACGTGGAGTCCGAGGGGTTCGACCGCACGACGCTCGCGCTCCCCGGCCGCCAGGACGAACTCGTGCACGCGGTCGCCGCCGTCAATCCCCGCACGGTCGTGGTGGTGAACGCGGGCGCGCCCGTGCTGCTGCCGTGGCGCGACGAGGTCGCGGCCGTGCTGTGGGCGTGGCTGCCCGGGCAGGAGGGCGGCGATGCCATCGCGGACGTCCTCACGGGCGCCGTCGAACCCGGCGGGCGGCTCCCGACCACCTTCCCGGCCCGCGAGGGGGCCGCCCTGTCCCCCGTCCCGTCCGGCGGCGTCCTCGACTACGCCGAGGGCATGAACATCGGCTACCGCCACTACGCCCCGGCCGACGTCGCCTACCCGTTCGGCCACGGCCTCGGCTACACCACCTGGGAGTACGAGCACTTCGACGTCGTGGACGGCACCGCCACCGTCACCCTGCGCAACACCGGTGCCCGTCCCGGGAAGGAGATCGTCCAGATCTACGCCGATCCCGGCACTCCGAACGTCTCCCTCGCGGGCTGGGGGTACGCCAACCTCGCGCCCGGCCGCTCCACCACCCTGCGCGTCCCGCTCGACCGTCCCGCCGCCGCGTACGCCGCCGGTTCGTCCCTCACCGACCTCCGCCTGACCACCGGCTGACCTTTCGCCCATCGCACAATTCCGGCTACAAAGGTGGGTTAACCAGGGCGTTTATCATGTGCGCCATGGACTCCCCCGAACGTCGCGGTGCCCGCTGGGCCGACCGTCTGCTGGCCGAGGGGGACGACCCGGACCCGCGTTTCACGCTCGCGAACGAGCGGACGTTCCTGGCGTGGATTCGCACCGCGCTGGCGCTCATCGCCTGCGGCGTCGGCGTCACCGTCGGCGGGCGGCACCTCATGGCCGACCCGCTGCGCGTCGTCCTCGCCGTGGCGCTGTCGGCGAGCGGCGCGCTGGCCGCCGCGCTGGCGTTCCGGCGCTGGCTCCGGACCGAACGGGCCCTGCGCCGCGCCGAGACGCTGCCGCTCCCCCGCCTCGCGCCGATCATGGCCTACGGCCTGGCCGTCCTCGCCGTCGTCCTGCTCGCCGCCCTGCTGGCGACGTCGTGACCCTCTGGGACCCGGGCGCCCAGCCCGAACGCACCACCCTCGCCTGGTCCCGCACAACCCTCGCCCTGATCGCGGCGGGCCTCCTCTGCGTCCGCCTGGCAACGACCCCCCTCCAAGCCACCCTCGCGGCCCTGGCCGTCTGCGGCGCCGCAACTCTCCAGTTCCACCGCACCCGCCACCAGCACCACCACCGCGTCCGCACCCTCCCCACCAACACCCGAGTAGCCAACCCGACCTCCATCCTCCTCACCACAGCCGCCACCCTGACCCTGGCCACCACAGGCATAGTCCTCGGCCTAGGCTGACCTCGGGTTGGATGGGGGGATGGGCTTCGTCAGTTTGACGACGGATTTCGGGGCCGGTTATACCGGTGTCTGCCAGGGGGTGATCTTGCGGATCGCTTCTCGGGCGCGGGTGCTCGTGGTGTCGGACGAGGTGGCGCCGTATCAGGTCGTGGAAGGTGCCTGCCTTCTGGAGCAGGCGCTTCCGTATCTGCCGGAAGGGGTGCATGTCGCCGTCGTGGACCCCGGGGTGGGGACCTCGCGGCGGCCGATCGGGATCGCCACGGCGCGCGGTGATGTTCTCGTCGGGCCCGACAACGGGCTGCTGACGCTCGCCGCCGATGCTCTCGGGGGTGCCGTCCGCGCGCACGAACTGGCCGAGCCCGCTTACCGCCTGGCCGCCGTCTCGTCGTCGTTCCACGGGCGCGACATCTTCGCTCCGGCCGCCGCGCACCTCGTGAACGGCGCCGAGCTGGCCGACTTCGGTCCCGCGATCACGCCGCTACCGCTGGACGTCGCGCCGGTGCGTCGAGCGGACGGCGCCCTCGTCGCGTCCGTGCTGTACCTCGATCGCTACGGCAGTGCCGTCCTCACCGCGACGCCGGACGACCTTCCCGTCCCCTTCGGCACTCCGGTCACCGTGTCGTGGGGCGGCGGCACGCTCGACCTCGTCTACGCCGAGACCTACGGTGCCGTTCCGGTGGGTGTGCCGGTGCTCTGGCCGGACTCGTCCGGGCGGCTCGGGCTCGCCGTCAACCAGGGGTCGGCGGCGGAGCGGTACGGGCTGGTGGCGGGGGTCGAGCTGCGGATCGTGCACGATACTGGCGACCGTGCCTGACCTCGACGTCGTCGCCTGGATCCACGTGGACGCCGGACGCCTCCTGGCCGTCCGGTCCGGCGCCCGCGACCTGCTCTACCTGCCCGGCGGCAAACGCGAACCGGGCGAGGACGACGCCGCCGCCGTCAGCCGCGAGGTCCGGGAGGAACTGGACGTCTCGCTCGACCGGTCCACGATCCGGCTCCTCGGCACCGTCCGCGAACCGGCCCACGACCAGCCCGCGTTCTCCCACGTCCGCATGGCCTGCCTGACGGCCCGGCACCGGGGCGTCCTCCGGCCGCAGGCGGAGATCACCGAACTCCGCTACGTCCCGCCCGAGGACGCCCGCCTGCTGGCGCCCGCCTCCCGCGCGGCGCTCCGGCTGGCGCTCGCGCACGGCCTGCTCCGCCCCTGAGCGCGGGTCACTCGCGGGCGGAGAGGGGGGCGGTGGGGTCGGCCCAGCGGGTGTTGGGGACGGTGGGGTACCAGCCTTCGCGGCCGGGGTCGCGGTCGTAGGGGTAGTCGCCCAGTTCGCGGTAGAGGTCGGCGTACCGGGCGACCTTGGCGGGGTCGAGGCGGACGCCGAGGCCCGGGCCGGACGGCACGCGGATGCGGCCGTCGCGGTAGGGCAGGGGGCCGCCCTCGATGACGTCGTCGGTGAGATGGTGGTAGTGGGCGTCGGCGGCGTAGGTGAGGTTGGGCAGCACCGCGCCCAGGTGGAGCATGGTGGCGAGCTGGATCCCCAGTTCGCCTGACGAGTGGACCGAGACGTCCACCTGGAACGTCTCGCAGACCCCGGCAGCCTTGATACAGGAGCGGATGCCGCCCCAGAACGTCGTGTCCAGGAGCACGACGTCCACGCCCCGCCGCAGGACGTTCGCCGCCAACTGCTCGAAGTTGACCACGACCGTGTTGGTGGCCACGGGGACCGCCACGCGTTCGCGGATCTGGCGCAGGCCCTCCAGCCCCCAGGTGGGGTCCTCGAAGTAGTCGTTGTCCAGATCCTCGATGGCCTTCCCGAAACGGACGGCCTCGGCCATGCTCAGCACCGAGTTGGGGTCGTAGCGCAGGCGGTCGCCCGGGAAGGCGTCCGCCAGGGCGCGGTAGCAGTCCAGCTCGTGGGACGGCGGGAACACGCCGCCCTTGAGCTTGTGGACGGTGAAGCCGTGCCGGTCCCGGAGCACGCGGGCGTGCTCCACGAGCTGGTCCGGGGTGCGGATCTCGCCGTGCGCGCCGGACGCGTACCGGAAGAACAGGTACGACGCGAACGGCACCTCGTCGCGGACGCGTCCGCCCAGCAGGTCGTGCGCGGGGACACCCAGGTGCTGGCCGACGAGGTCGATACAGGCGAACTCGATGGCCGCCAGGAGCTGCGTGCGGTTGTTGTACAGCGACGCGGTCGGGTTGGCGATCTTGAAGCGGAGGTTCTCCAGCTCGAACGGGTCGTGGCCGCGCAGGTAGGGCAGCAGTCCCCGGACGGCCTGCTCGGCGCTCTCACCGCCGCCGCCCAGCTCACCGAGACCGACCAGGCCGGTGTCGGTCTCGACTTCCACGAGGGTGCGGACGAAGCGGCCCCAGTGCGCGCCGTTGCTGTGCAGCAGCGGCGCTTCCAGGGGGACGGCGACGGTGGTGGCGCGGATGTCGGTGATCCTCACGCGGCACCGTCCAGGGCGACGGCGACCACGGCGATGCCGCAGCCGGGCAGGCGCACGGTCACCGCGCCGTCGCGGACCGGCAGCTCGTCCGGATCATGCTCCAGGCCCGCACTGGCCCACGCGCGGCGGGCGCCGGGGACGGTCAGCGTCGTCTCCACCGGCCCGGACGCCAGCGACCGCAGCCGGACCAGCAGGTCGTGGCCGTGCCGTGAGCGGCCGACGGACGTGACGAGCACGTCCGGGTCGTCCGCCGTCACCAGGACGCCGTCCGCCTCGGCCGTGCCCGGCCCGGTCGCGAGCGTCGCGACGAACGCGTCGGTGAGCCCGGCCGCCGTCACCGCGCCGAGCCGCCGCCCGGACCCCGCGTCCTGCGGGGCCGCCGACGCCACCGCGTACCGGAACGTCGTCTCGCCCTGCTGCTGGGACGGGAAGTTGGTGTCCCAGATGTTGTTCAGCGCCCACGAGTACAGCGTTCCGGGCTCCTCGCCGAGCGTCGGCGGGAACGGCGCGTACGGCATGTGGATCGACCCGAACTGGACGAGCGGCGCCTCCAGCGTCGCCCACGCGACGGTCAGCGCGGGGTCCTCGAACGCGACCCAGTGCCGGATCGGCCGCATGTGCTCGGCCGACCCCGGCACGCTGGGCACGGCCGTGCCGCCGACGCCGCCGGTCAGCTCCCAGGCGGCGGGGGCGTCCGGCACCGCGAACGGGAACGCGAAGAACACCGCCTCCTTGGCGGGCGTGGGCTGCTTGGCGATCCGGTGCGTGAGGTCGAGGCGCGGGACGCCCGCGTACAGCTCGATCGTCGTGCGGATCCAGTCGACGCCCTTGGCGTGCTGCTCGACGACGAGCCGTTCCCCGACCGGCGTCCGCTCGGCCGTCACGACGGTGGCGGCGCCGCCGATGGCGCGGTCGCCGAGCAGGGCCGTGTCGTGCACGAGGACGTGCCCGGACAGGTGGTTGAAGTGCGGCGCGGTGGCGTACCGGTCGTAGACGTACTGCCCGAAACCGCCCGCCGCGTCGGCCGCGACCAGCTCGCGCCCGGCGCGCTTGTCGAACACCGACGCGATGTGCCCGCGCCGCGTGTCGTACTCGACGCGGTAGAACTCGTTCTCGACGACGGTGCCGTCCAGCTCGGCCGGGACCGGCGCGGGCGCGTCGGCGCGCACGACGTCCACCCGGACGTGCCCGTGGCCGGGGACGTCGGCCAGCACGGCCGACAGGTGCCGTCCGATCGGCCGCGTCGGCCACTCGGCGGGGTCGACCTCGACCTCGTGGTGCGCGATGTCCTCGCCGGTCCGCGCGTCGACGAGCCTGACCGGGACGTCCACCGCGACGACGTCGCGCGGCAGGAACGCCCGCACGACGTCGGTCCGCGCGGCGGTCCCGGGGTTGACGACGACGAACGACGCCGGCGCGCCCTCCCCCGCCGCGAACGTGGCCCCGAACCGGTACGCGGCGGTGTTGACCAGCTCGTGCGCGGCGTCGTGCGCGCGGTAGGCGAAGGCGGACTTGTGGCCCCACTGGAGCCCGCCCGAGTCGCCCGCCTCCTCGGCGTCCTCCCACGGGTTCGCGGCGCCCCAGGTGTGCTCGTCGAACATCGCGGCGTCGTCGTAGGCGGCGTCGATCGCGTCGGCGGCGCCGGTGGTCTCGCCGCTGCGCGCGTCGGCGAACGCGTGCAGCGTCTCGGCGGTGCGCAGCAGGCTCTGCGCCCGCCGGACGTAGCCGAGCGGGCGCGCGCCCGAGCCGAGCCCGTCGGCCCACCAGTCGGTCCAGTCGCCCTCGTGGGTGTCGAGCCGGTCGCCGTGCTCGCGCTCGACGTGCTCGAAGAAGTCGGAGTTCGTCGCGGTGCGGACGCGCGGGTACGCCCACGTCTCGTTCCAGCGGCGCGCGATCGACGCGGGCAGCAGCGACGGCCCGGCGTTGTCGGCGTGCGCGCCCTGCACCCGCAGGTGGACGGCGTCCAGCGCGTCGGGCGCCTTGGCCGCGCCGACCTGGCCGGGCGCGGCGTACCAGCCGAACGTGCCGGGGCCGTAGGGGTAGGGGCTGTCGGAGAGGGCGCGCAGGTAGCGGGGCAGCAGGTCCTCGGTGAGGTCGTAGCCGTCCACGAGCCCGACCGTGTTGCCCTCCATGTACGCCATGCCGTGCGGGGTGTCGGTGAACCAGACGAGCAGTTCCCGGCCGGACGGCGCCCGCCACCGGAACGGCCGGGCGAGCCGGTCGCCGCCCGTCACGTACGGCACCGAGCGGCCCGCCCAATTGTGCGCGGCCGACAGGTACCGGACCCCGGCGGCGCTGAGCGCGTCCACGACGCCGACGACGGCGCCCGGGATGTCGGTGTGCATCGCGGAGCGGACGTCGATGCCGTGCCGCTCCCGCAGCCCGGCGACGTGCCGGAGCTGCCGGTACAGCTCCTCGTCCGAGCACGCCTCGGTGTGGAGCTGCATCGGGAACGCGGTGACCTCGATCTGCCCGGCGCGGGCGGACGCGGCGAACTCCGCGACGGCGTCGGCCGGGCGGGTCGCCAGCCAGCGCAGCGCGGGCAGCGACGACTCCACCGACCAGCGGAACCGGGCGTCGTCGGGCCAGTCGGCGGTCTCGCGGCTGAGCCGGACGGCGGCGTCGAGGTAGTCGAGGTGGTGGCGCAGGACGGTGGCCTGCGGGTCGGTGTAGCCGATGTCGAGGTGCGAGTGGTGAACGACGAACACCGTCCACTTGCGCTGCGGGGTGACGTCGACGGGCGCCGCGCCGACGAGCCCGGCGTCGTCGTGGACCTCCAGCGTGAGCCGCCGCGTCGCGTCCACCTCGGGGACGAGGAGCGTCGCGGTGCCCGAGCCGTCCGGGTTCGCGGCGTCCACCGGCGGTCCGCCGGGTTCGCGCAGGGTCAGCCGCAGGCCCGCCGCGGGGCCGCCGGTCACCGTGATCCGCACGGCCTGGCGCAGCGTCCCGGCGTCGTCGCGGCGGAACAGCGGCAGCACGGCGGCGCGGACGGCGAGCCCGCGCACGGCGAGGACCTCGGCGGAGGTGTCCTCCCGCAACGCGGCGCGGATGCGGTCGTAGTCGGGGGAACCGAGGCTTTCCTGGAGCAGGCGACTGGTCATCGTCGCGGTCACACCTTCCGGAGGGAGGGGGTCAGATCTGGGTCAGCGAGAGGCCGCGCGTGAACAGCCGCTGGGTGAGCAGGAACAGCGCGACCGTGGGGAGCGACACGACGAGCCCGGCGGCGAGCGCGATCGGGACGGGCGTGCCGGCGTAGACGTCGGTGGTGAGCGCCGCCAGTTCGGTCATCGCGGGCCGGACGGTCTCGGACTGGGTCAGCGTGAGGCCGAACAGCAGGTCGTTCCAGACGAACGTGAACTCAAGGATGAACACGGCGGCGAGCGCGGTCCACGACAGCGGCAGGTGGATGCGCCAGAAGATCCGGAACGTGGACGCGCCGTCCATCCGCGCCGCCTCGAAGATCGAGATCGCGATGCCGCCGAAGTAGTTGCGCAGGACGAGCGCCGCGAGCGGCACGTTGATCGCCGCGTAGACGAGGACCATGCCGAGCCGCCCGTCGTACAGCGACATGCGGCTGTAGCCGAGGAACAGCGGCACCAGCAGCATCTGCAACGGGAACACGGTGCCGCCGAAGATCAGCATGAACCAGGCGAACCCGTACCTGATGCGCAGCACGACGATCGCGTAGGCGGCGAGCGCCCCGACGAGCACCGCGAGCAGCGGGGAGACGAGGCTGTACAGCAGCGAGTTGGCGAGCCCGGCGGCCAGGTCGGTCCGCTCGAACACCTCGCGGACGTTGGCGAACAGGCCCAGCTCACCGGAGGGTTTCAGCGCCTCGCCGGGCCGGTAGTCCTCGGCCGGGCGGAAGGCGTTGACGAGGATCAGGTACGTCGGCACCAGCCACAGCAGGCCGAGCACGGCCAGCACGGCGCGCCGCAGCGTCGCCGACAGGTTCCGGGCGCGCATCAGTGCGTCTCCTTCCTCGCCTGGTGGCGCAGATAGGCGTAGGAGGCGAGCCCGGTGATCGTCGTCAGCAGGACCGCGACGGCCGAGCCGTAGCCGTACTGGTCGGCGTTGAACACGTCGCGGTACATGGTGACGGCGAGCGTCTCGGAGTTGCGGCCCGGTCCGCCCTGGGTCATGACCCAGACGATGTCGAACGTCTTGAGGCTGGCGACGAGCGCGAGCCCGACGACGACGGTGGTCAGGGGCCGCATCAGCGGCCAGGTGACGTGCCGGAACAGCGACCAGCCGGACGCGCCGTCGAGCCGGGCGGCCTCGATCGGCGCGCGCGGGATCGACTGGAGGCCGACGGCGAACAGCAGCATGTTGACGCCGAGCTGCTGCCACGTCCACACGGCGATCATCGCGAACGTGTTGCCGGGGGCGTCGGCGAGGAACGAGGCGTCGCCCCCGGGCATGCCGAGGAACGTGAGGATCTGGTTGGCGACGCCGTCGGGTTGCAGGATGAAGCCCCAGACGAGGCCGAGCCCGGCGCCCGACAGCGCGTACGGGAGCAGGAACGGGAGCCGGAGCCAGGCGCCGCCGCGCAGGTCGTGCGAGAGGACGGCGACCAGGAGGCCGAGCCCGACGGGGAGCAGCGTCGTCCCGGCGACCCACAGCAGCGTGTTGCGCAGGGACGTGAGCAGCGCCGGGTCGTCGAGCAGCTTGGCGTAGTTGTCCAAGCCGGTGAAGACGGGCGAGCCGAGGCCGTCGTAGCGGGTCATGCTCAGGTAGACCGTCCACAGGAACGGCAGGTAGAGCAGGACGGCGACGACGATGACGGCGGGCGACAGGTAGCCGAACCGCAGCCGCCCGAAGAGCCGGAAGCCCGCGGGGGCGCCGCGCGCGGGACGCGCGCGGGCCCGCTTGCCGAGTGCGGTCACGGGGGGATCAGCCTCCCGCGCCCTGGGTCTTCCAGTACTCCTCGTTCGCCTTCTGGATGTCGGCGAGGACCTTCTGGTAGGTGTCCGGCTTGGCGAGGAATCCGCTGAGGCCGTCGAGGGCGGCGGTGAGCACCGGTGCGGGGACCAGCTCGAAGAACCGCAGTGCCAGCCGGTTCTTGGAGTCCGCCGCCTGCTTGGTGATCGCGCTGAGTTCGGGGTCGGCGGCCTTGACCTTGGGGTTGCCCGACACGTCGCCGCGCGAGTTGGACCACTTCTCCTGCGCCTCGGGGCTGATCCACCACTTGAGGTAGCGTTCGCTGGCCTTGGGGTCGGGTGCCTTGGTGAGCGAGCACAGCGGCCCGCTCTCGAAGATCAGCGACGTCTTGGGCAGCGCCGGTTCGACGTTGGGGACGAAGAAGAACCCGTAGTCGTCGCCCTGCTTGAGGCCGCGCTGGGTCATGCTCGTGTTGAACCACGTGCCCGACATGACCATCGCGGCCTTGCCGGACTTGAAGTGGTCGGCGGGGTCGGCCTTGTCGCCGGGGTTGGCGAACCAGCCCGCGTCGATCATGGACTTCCAGCGCTCCATGACCTTGACGACGCGCGGGTCGGTGAAGGACGCCTTGCCGGTGCCGAGCTGCTCGTACAGGTCGGGGTCGGTGCCCGCGACCATCTGCCCGAACCAGACGAAGGAGAACAGCGACGAGGGCGTGGTGTGGTGGAACGGGACCTGCCCGGCGCCCTTCAGTGTCTCGGCGATCTTCGTCAGCTCGTCCCAGGTGGTGGGCGGCTTGAGGTTGTGCTGGGCGAAGACCTTCTTGTTGTAGAACATGCCCCAGTAGGCGGTGTTCAGCGGGACGCAGTACTGCTTGCCGTCCACCGTGTAGTACTTGGCGAGGTCGGCGGTGAGGTCGCCCGAGCCGATGGCCTGCTTCCACAGCGCGGTCGTCTCGGCCACCTGCTTCTGGCCGACGATCTCGTTGAGGCGGCCGCCGGTCGTCCAGGTGAACAGGTCCGGCTTGACCTTGGTGCGAAGGGACGCCTTGATGAAGGCGGTGTAGGTGGGTTCGTCGGTGTAGCCGACGGGCTTCATGCCGAGCCCGATGCTCTGCTTGGACAGGGCCCCCATCTGGTCGAAGTACTCCGACCAGGCTCCCTTGTCGTTGTAGAGCTTCAGTTCGGACTTGCCGCCGGCGGAGTCGCCGCCGGAGGAGCAGCCGGTCAGCGCGACCAGGACGGCGCCGGTGGACAGGGCGGTCACCCGCAGACGCGTCGACAGCATGGGGGCCTCCTTGCAGGGGTGGTGGTGCAGGGGGGTGGGCGGTGCCAGGGAACGTTCCATGCCGCGTTCCACGTCGTTGTGGAACGTTCCGCGCGGAGAATGGGATCGGAGGGACGGGACGGTCGGCGCCCGGCGGTGTCAGCCGAGGCGGGCTTCGATGACGTGCTTGACGTCGGTCAGGTGGGCGCGCATCAGGCCCTCGGCGGCCGAGGCGTCGCCCGCCTCGATCGCGGTGAAGATGGCCTGGTGCTCGGCGTGGTCGCGGACGCGGTCGTCGAAGAGGCGGAGTATCTCCCGCTGCTCGGCGGCGTGCAGCGACAGCAGCGAGGCGACGACCTCGTCCAGGACGCCGTTCCCGGCGGCCTGGGCCACCGCGCGGTGGAAGGTCATGTTCGTCTCGTGGAGTTCGGCGTCGGCGCCGTCCAGGTGGCGGCCGGCGCGCTCCAGGATGGTGCGCAGGGCGGCGGTGTCGGCGCGGCGCGCGGCCATCGCGGCGAGCGGGGGCTCGATGACGAGCCGCGCGTCGAGGAGCTGGAGGAGCTGGTCTCCGGCCAGCTCGCGGACGTTGGGGTTGGGGATGACGACGCGTTCCAGGTCCGAGCCGACATAGATGCCCGAGCCGTGCCGCATCTGC
The DNA here is from genome assembly GCF_000374305.1 of Actinomadura flavalba DSM 45200. Lineage (GTDB taxonomy): Bacteria > Actinomycetota > Actinomycetes > Streptosporangiales > Streptosporangiaceae > Spirillospora > Spirillospora flavalba. The sequence goes on from NZ_KB894094.1 coordinate 537,081, forward strand.
ACGGCGCCGGTGGCCTCCAGCCGGCGCAGCGCCTCGCGCAGCGTCGGGGTCGTCACCGAGAACCGCTGGGACAGTTCACGCGCGGTGGGGAGCCGGTCCCCCGCGTGCAGTCCCTCCGACCTGATCAGCTCCAGGACGCGCTCGGTGAGCGTGTCGGAGAGGGTCGGCCGGGCGAGTTCCTGGGACATGTGGTGTACCTCACTGAGAAGAAGTCAAGTCATCTAATCACTTATCCGGAGAGCTGTCCAGCGCCCGCCGCAGCGCCCGGTACTGCGCCTCCAATGCCTCGCGTCCGACCGCCGCGCCGGGCACCGTGTCGAAGCCGTGGTAGGCGCCCGGGACGTGCAGCAGCCCGGTCGGCACCCCCGCGCGGACCAGCCGCACCGCGTGGTCCAGCGCCTCGTCGCGCAGCGGGTCGATCTCGGCGACGAGCACGAACGCGGGCGGCAGCCCGCGCAGGTCGGCTGCGCGGGCGGGCGCGGCGTACACCGGCGCCTCGGCGTCGCCGCCCAGGTAGTGCCGCCACATGTGGTCCACGTCGCCGCGGTTGAACAGCGGCGGCGCGGTGTAGGCGCGCATCGACGCGGTGGCGCGGCGGTCGTCCAGCACCGGGTACAGCAGGAGCTGGAACGCCAGCGGCGGGCCGTGCTCGTCGCGGGCGCGCAGCGCGAGCCCGGCGGCCAGGCACCCGCCCGCGCTGCCGCCGCCCACCGCGAGCCGGGACGGGTCGCCGCCGAGCCCGGCGGCGTGCGCGGCCGTCCAGCACAGCGCGGTGTAGGCGTCCTCGAACCCGGCCGGGAAGGGGTGCTCGGGCGCCAGCCGGTAGTCCACCGACACGACCAGCACGCCCGCCTCGGCGGCGAGCCCGACGCAGCGGGCGTGCTCGGTGTCCAGGCCGCCGGTGCAGAACCCGCCGCCGTGCAGGTAGACCAGGACGGGCACCGGCCCCGGCGCGTGCCGGGGCCGGTAGATCCGCACGGGCACCCCGTCCGCCCGGCGGTCCGCGACCTCGACCCGGGGGTCGGCGGCGGGACCGCCGAGCGTGCGGGCCAGCTCCTCCATCGCGACGCGCGCGGCGCGCGGATCGGCCAGGCCGACGTACGGCAGCGCGGGCAGCGCGGCGGCGAGCTGGGCGTCCATGCGGATCTCCTCTACCGGGTCAGCCCGAGACCGGGACGTCCACGAAACGCGGCCGGTAGATCGACACGTTCCGGTACACGTCGTTGTTCGGGCCCGCCTGCATGTCCAGCGTGTTGACGTTGTACGACACGACGAGCTTGCCGGACGTGTTCATCGACGCGTGGGCGTGGGCGTTGTAGGTGTAGACGTCCGGGTCGCCGTAGCTGCCCCAGGGGCCGCCGTCCGGCGTGGAGTAGACGGTCTGCTCGGCCGTGAAGGGACCGTGCGCCGCGCACGACAGGTGCGCGTCGATCTGGGCGCTGAACGCCTCCTTGGTGTCCTGGTTGATCATGATGTAGTGCGAGCCGCGCTTGCTGACGCTCAGCTCGTTGGACACGCCGCTCATCAGCCGCACCGAGGCCGTCTCGCTGGTCGACCAGCCCGACGCCGTCCGGTACTCCCACGTGCCGCGCAGGTCGGTGCCGGTGACGCGGGCGACGCGCAGGTACTTGTCCGCGCCGCGGTCCTCGGTGCCGTAGACGTAGGTGTAGCCGCCGTCCTTGAGCAGCGCCGACCCCCACATCGTGCCGGTGGCCGACGGCAGCGCCGTCACGCTGACGGGCTGGTTGAGGTTGCCGGTGGAGAACCGGGCCAGGACGTTGCGGTCGAACGCGATGTCCCACGGGCCGGAGCCGGTCTTGACGTACTCGCGGTAGGGCTGCTGCACCTCGTTGCCGTGCGTGATCATGTCGCCCGCCCAGTAGACGCGGCCCGGCCCGCTCGGCGGCAGCAGCGCCGTCGGCGCCGATGCGGTGCCGCCGCGCGCCGTCGTCAGCGTCCCCGAGGTGGACTGCACGACGAACGTGTTGTTCAGGAACGGGGTCGTGCCGCCGTCGGAGATGACGACGGGCCGGGAGCCGTTGGCGTTGATCGTGCCGAGGAAGGTGTCGGAGAAGCCGAACACGATGCGGCCGTCGGCGAGCTTGACCGAGTAGGTGCTGTCGGCGCCCGTCCAGTCGTCGAGGCGGGCGTTGCTGTTGCCGTAGGTGGTGAACCTGGTGTTGAGCGTGGTGTTCGGCGCGGCGGTGCCGAACACCGGGGCGGCCTTGCCCGCGCAGGTCGGGCCCGCCGCCGCGCTCGCCTGGCCGGGGACGGCGAGTGCGGCGGCGGCGAGCAACGCCGAGGTGAGGAGTGTCCGGACGCGAACGGTGCCGTGCATCGTTCCCTCCAAGGGGGAATCGGGTCGGGGCGGGTCAGTCTTCGGGGAGGACGGCCGGGTTGCGGGCGAGCAGCCCGCCGTCCACGCGGTGGTCGGTGCCGGTGACGAACGAGGCGCGCGGCCCGGCGAGGAACGCGACCATCTCGGCCACCTCGGCGGCCCGCGCGACGCGGCCGAGCGGGTGCGCCCGGCCCCAGGCGGCGATCTGGTCCTCGCGCGGGGTGTCGCCGCGGAACAGGTCGGCGGCCCAGCGCAGCATCGGCGTCTCGACCGAGCCGGGGCAGACGGTGTTGGCGCGGATGCCCTCGCGGGCGTGGTCGATGGCGACCGCGCGGACGAGCCCGTTGATCGCGGCCTTGCTGGCGGTATAGGCGGCGACGCCGCGCTGCGACACGAACGCCTGCACCGACGACACCGCGACGATCGCGCCGCCGCCGCGCTCGCGCAGGGCGGGGATCGCGGCGCGGCAGGCCAGGAAGACGCCGGTGAGGTTGACGCCGAGGACCTCGTCCCACAGCTCCTGCGACGTCTCCTCCACGGTGCCGTAGCGCTGGACGCCCGCCGAGGTGACGAGCACGTCCAGGCCGCCGTGCCGCATGACGGCCGTCGCGACGAGCCCTCGCATCGCCTCGGCGTCGGTGACGTCGGCGACGACGCCGGTGACGTCGTGGCCCCGGTCGCGCTCGTCCTGTTCGGCGGCGCGGACCGAGTCCTCGTCGGCGCCGCACAGCACGACGGCGGCGCCGTCGGCGGCGAGCCGTTCCACGACGGCGCGGCCGATGCCCAGCGACCCCCCGGTCACCACGGCGACGCGTCCGGTGTACTCCCCCATCACGGTTCCTCTCTGATCTCGGCGCTCAGCCACAGCGCGACCCGCTCGCGCGGGGCGAGGGTGCGCGCGGTCCCGGCGGCGGCGGCGCGGGCGAGGCCGTCGGTCGGACGGCCCGCGAACGGTTCGAGGCCGACCACGTACGCGCGGCCCCACCAGGGATGATCCCGGGAGGCGCCCAGCTCCTGCCACATCCACAGCCACGGCAGCACCGACGCGTCCCAGCGGACGCCGAGCCCGGCGCCGCGCGCGGGGTCGTCGATCGCGTACCGGCCGCCGGTTCCGGCGAGGTACAGCATCTCGCTCGGCTCCCCCGGCTCCGGGACGACGCTGAGATCGACGGTCCCGCCGTCCGGCGCGGGGACATGCGGCCACGTCCCGCCCGCGCCGACCCGGCGGCCCCCGGGACCGACCGGCGTCGCGTGCGGGACGACCTCGGTGCCCGGGTCGAGGGTGATCCGGTGGCCCGGCTTCAGGAACGGCGCGCCGAACACGATGTGGTGGCCCCACATGACGTCCAGCGGCACGTCCGCCTCGTTGGACAGTTCCTCCTCGACGCGCAGGGCGGGTTCCCCGGCGGCGAGCAGGAACGTCTTCTCCACCCGCAGCGGCATCCGCCGCGCGCGGACGGTGAGGCGGACCGCGACCTCGGCCGGGTCGTCGCGGACGATCTCGGCGTCCCACGGCAGCCCGGCGACCTCGCCGTGCTGCGCCAGCGCCGCGCCCCGGTACCGGCCCGGCGCGCCGCCGTTGGGCAGCACCTCCTGCCAGCCGCCCTCGTAGTGATCGTGGAAGGCGCCGACGTCGTCGGCGGCGGCCCCGGCGACGTCGGCGGGCGCGCGGACGCCGTCCGGGTTGAGCCAGACGTAGTCCAGGTCGCGGCGCTTGTCGAGCAGTTCCACCAGGTCGCCGCCCTTGCCGGTGAGGACGGTGACGCGCAGCCGCTCGTTCTCCAGCACGACGGCGGGCATCCCCCACCACGTCGTCTCGTGCAGGCGCGCGCCCCAGTTGCGCGCGGCGCGGTGCCGGCGCATCGGTCAGCCGGTCCGGACGGTGATGAAGCGCGGCCGGTAGATGCTGACGTCGCGGTAGTGATCGGTGTTCACCAGGCTGTTGACGTTGTAGGAGACGACCAGCGAGCCCCGGCGGCTCAGCTCGGGATGCGCGTGGGCGTTGTAGGTGAAGACGTTCGGGTTGCCGTAGGTGCCGGACGCGCCGGTCTCGGGCGTGCGGTACACGGGCGTCTTGGCGGTGAACGGGCCGCGCGGCGCGCACGCGTAGTACGCGACGATCCTGTCGCTGAACGCCTCGGTGGTGTCCTGCGTGAGCAGCAGGTAGCCGGTGCCGTGGCGGGTCACGCTGTACTCGTTGGCGACGCCCGGCATGATCGGCGCCGCGTCGCGCTCCGACCTCGACCAGCGGCCGTTCGCGGCGGCGTACTCCCAGCGTCCGCGCAGGTCGCCGCCCTTCACGCGGGCCAGGTGCATCGACTTGACCGCGCCCCCGTCCTCGACGCCGTAGACGTAGATGTACGGACCGGAACGCTCCAGCCAGGACGCCCACGCGACGCCCTCGCCGGACGGCAGCGGGGTGACGCTCACCGGCTTGCCGAGCCGGTCCGGGCGGAAGCGGGCCAGCACGTTGCGCGACCAGCGCCAGTCCCAGATGCCGGGGCCGAACCGCTCGTACTCCTGGTAGGTGGCCTGCACGTGGCCGTCGGACGTGATCGCGTCCCCGGCCCAGTACCAGTGCTCGTCATCGCGCGGCGGCATCGCCGCCCGCGGTTTCTCCGGCGTGCCGCCGGTGACCGTGGTGAGCCGGTCGCCGGACTTGACGACGAACGTGTTGTTGAGGAACGGCGTCGTGCCGCCCTCTTCGATGACCTTGGAGCGTCCGCCGTCGGCGTCGACCTTGCCGAGGAAGGTGTCGGAGAAGACGAACGCGACCTTTCCGCCGGGCAGCGCGGTGGAGTAGGTGCCGTCGGCGCCGGTCCAGTCGTTCGTGCGGCGGTTGTCGTTGCCGTAGCGGGTGAACAGGCGGTCCAGCTCGGCGTTCGGGGCGGCGCCGCGCACGGCGGGGAGCTGCTTCCCGGCGCAGACCGGCGGCGCGGGCGGCGGGTCGGCGAGGGCGACGGGGGCGGCGAGGGTCAGGGTGAGGGGGGCGGCCAGCAGGGCGCTCAGCAGGCGTCGTCTCGGCACCGGGTCCTCCAGGGAGGCGATCGGGGTGGATGATCGTCGCCCTGAAGTCTGGTCATCAGATGACTTATTGTCTAGATGTATGGTGCGGAAGCATGAATGTTCTCGCTGAGATCGGACGCGCCGGGGTGCTTCCCGTCATCCGGCGCGCGTCGGCGGACGAAGCGGTCACGCTGTGTACGACGTTGCTCGACCTCGGGGCGCCCGTCCTGGAACTGACCGCGACCACGCCCGGCTGGCCCGACGTGCTGGCGTCCGTCCGGGCGCTCGCCCCGGCCGTGCCGCTCGGCGTCGGGACCGTCACCGACGCGCGGACGGCGCGGGACGCCGTCGCGGCGGGCGCCGACTTCCTCGTCAGCCCCTACCCGGCCGACGCCGTCCGCGCCGTCGCGGACCGGGCGATCGTGCCGTTCGTCGAGGGCGGGTTCACGCCCGGGGAACTGGCCGGGATCGTGCGGCGCGGGGGCGTCGCCAAGCTGTTCCCGGCGGCGTCCGGCGGGCCGGGGCACCTGCGGGCCGTCCTGGACGTGCTGCCCGGGGCGCGGATCATCCCGACCGGCGGCATCGCGGTCGCGGACGTCCCGGCGTGGCTCGCGGCGGGCGCGTTCGCGGTCGGGGTCGGGTCCGCGCTCGCGGACGCCGGCGCGGCGCCGCCCGCGTGGAGCCGTCGATGACCGTCCGGGTCGCGCTGGCGGGCGAGTGCATGGCCGAGCTGCGGCACCTGAGCGACGACCGGCTGGCCCTCGGCTACGCCGGGGACGTCTTCAACACCGCCGCCTACCTGGTGCGGTCGGCCGCGCCCGGGACCGTGGACGCGCAGTTCGTCACCGTCGTCGGCGACGACCCCTACAGCGCGGCGATGCGCGCGTCGTGGCACGCGCGCGGCGTCGGGTCGGCGCTGACGCGGGTGCTGCCGGGCGGGAGGTGCGGGCTGTACCTCGTCCGCACCGACGAGCACGGCGAGCGGACGTTCCAGCACTACCGCTCCGACTCGGCCGCCCGCACGCTGTTCGGCCCGGACGAACCGGACGCGACCTGCGCCGCCGTGGCGGCGAGCGACGTCGTCTACCTCTCCGGCATCACGCTCGCGATCATGGCCCCGGCCGCCCGGGACCGGCTCGCCCGCGTCCTGGACGGCTCGTCCGCGCGGGTCGTGTTCGACGGCAACCACCGGCCCGCGCTGTGGCCGTCGCCGGCCGAGGCGCGGCGGGCCGCCGCGCCGTTCCTGGCCCGCGCCGACGTCGCGCTGCCCACGCTGGACGACGAGCGCCTGCTGTACGGCGACCGCGACGCCGCCGCGTGCGCCGCGCGGCTGCACGCGGCGGGCGTCCCCGAGATCGTGGTGAAGGTCGGCGCGGACGGCTGCGTGGTGTCGTCGGACGCCGGGACGACGGCGGTCCCCGCCGTCCCGGCGCCGCGCGTCGTGGACACCACCTCGGCGGGCGACGCGTTCAACGGCGCCTACCTCGCCGCCCGCCTCGCGGGCGCGCCGCCGGTCGCGGCGGCCCGCGCGGGGGCCGCCCTGGCGGCCGAGGTCGTCGGCCACCCGGGCGCCCTGCTCCCGCCGGTCAGGCCCAGCGCTCCGCGCCCGTGAACGGGAAGTGCCGTCCCTCCACGTACGCGGGACGCTCCCGGTAGGTGTTCACGCCGGGCTCGCCGCGCAGCAGCAGCGCGCTCGGGAACGGCTGCTCCTCGGTGGTGATGCGCGTCGACGTGGGGATGTAGCGGATCGTCAGCCCGCACCGCCGGTGCGGGGAGGTGTTGGCGTTACTGCCGTGCATGATGTTGGGGTGGTGGACCTCGACGTCCCCCGGTTCCAGCACCATGTCCACGGCCTGCGACTCGTCCACGGTGGTGTCGCTCTCGACGTCGAACACCGCGTCGCCGCCGTCCCGCCGCTCGCGCACGCCGTGCAGTTCGTCCCGGTGGCTGCCGGGGATGACGCGCAGGCAGCCGTTCTCCGGGGTGGAGCGGTCCACGGCGACCCAGAGCGTGACGACGTTCATCGGGTCGAGCGGCCAGAACGCCCCGTCCTGGTGCCACAGCACGGCCTTGCCGGTGCGGGGCGGCTTGGCGATGTAGTGCGAGGCGAACAGGGCGATGTCCGGCCCGATGAACCGTTCCGCGATGTCGAGCAGCCGGTCGTCGGACACCAGCCGCACCCAGAACGGATCGGCCGCGACCAGCTCGGTCGACAGGTCCTCCCCACTACGCCCCGGGTAGTGCTCCTGCAACCACCGCACATGCCCGTCCGCCTCCCCGACCAGCCCGCCGTCGAGCACCCCCCGAAAGATCGCGTACCCGTCCGTCGCGTACTTCTCCATGAGATCCATGCGCGCCAGACTCCAGAAACCAAGTGATTTAGTCAATAGATCCCTGAAGGCTACCCACGGGTAACCAGCTACGGGCAAGAAAAAAGCCGTCCCAACAGGGACGGCTCACACACAACGACAGTACCCCCGAGCGGATTCGAACCGCCGTTACCGCCTTGAGAGGGCGGCGTCCTAGGCCACTAGACGACGGGGGCCAGACCCGAAGCGATCACCCGCTCCGACACCAACCACGATACCGGACGCAAAACCCAACTCAGAACACTCCCCGCCCACCCAGCCGAGCAAGCGAACACCGGCCTCAAGTACCAGCAGCTCAACACCACAACAGAGACCGGGAGCAGCCCAGAAGGTCACCCGCACCAGGAAGATCGGCCAAGAGAAACGAGAAGAACCCGAACGAGAGAGACCAGACGAAAGGCACCGACGGACTCAAGATCACCAACGGGAACCGAAGCGCGGGGTGTGGGGCGCGAGCCCCACCCGGGGGTTCCAGGGGGTCGCCCCCTGGGCAAGCACGCGGCGGGTACACCCCCGGGAAGACGCCAACAGCGTCGAACAGGATGAGCGAGTACCCCCGAGCGGATTCGAACCGCCGTTACCGCCTTGAGAGGGCGGCGTCCTAGGCCACTAGACGACGGGGGCGTGCTTGCTGCGATCCACCGGGGCGGATCTGCTGGGGTACCAGGACTCGAACCTAGACTAACTGAACCAGAATCAGTCGTGCTGCCGATTACACCATACCCCAGTGCCGTGAACGGGCCCTCCGGTGAGACCGGCCGGTCGTTCGCGCCTCGATGAGACTACAGGACCGCCGGGAGTTAGCCAAAACGATTGAGCCGCCGCAGGGCGCCCCTGAACAGGGGTGGAGACGGCCCGGCCCGGCCGCGCGCGAAGCGGTGCGGACCGGGCCGGAGCGGGCGTTTCCGGCGGGGTTATTCGCGGGCGACGACGCGGTTGGCGAGTTCGCCGACACCGTCGATCGCGACCGTGACGGTGTCACCGATCTCCAGGGGGCCGACACCGGCGGGGGTGCCCGTGAGGATGACGTCGCCGGGCAGCAGCGTCATGACCTGGCTGACGTAGGCCACCAGCTCGGGGATGCCGTGTTCGAGCTGCGACGTACGGGCCTGCTGCTTCACCTCGCCGTTCACCGTCGTGGTGAGGGCGAGGTCGGACGGGTCGGCCTCGGTCTCGATCCAGGGGCCGAGCGGGCAGAAGGTGTCGAAGCCCTTGGCGCGCGTCCACTGCCCGTCGCGCTGCTGGAGGTCGCGGGCGGTGACGTCGTTGGCGCAGGTGTAGCCGAGGACGACGTCGGCGGCGCGCTCGACCGGGACCTCGCGGCACAGCCGGCCGATGACGACGGCGAGTTCGCCCTCGTAGTCGACGCGCTCGGTGAGCTTCTGCGGGTAGGCGACGGCCTCGCCGGGGCCGATGACGGCCGTGGAGGGCTTGCTGAAGAGCACCGGCTCGGCGGGCGGCTCGCCGCCCATCTCGCGCGCGTGGTCGGCGTAGTTCTTGCCGATGGCGACGATCTTGCTGGGCAGGATGGGGGCCAGGAGGCGCACGTCGTCGAGCGGGAAGCGGTGACCGGTGAAGGTCAGGTCACCGAAGGGGTGGGCGCTGACGGCGGCGACGGTGTTCTCTTCGACCACGCCGAAGGACACGGCCTCACCGATGGAGAACCTCGCGATACGCATGACCGGCAGCCTATACGCCGCCGGTCAGACGTATCGGCGCCGGTCAGAAGCCGCAGCGGCGCTCACCGAGACGGCAGCCCTTCGGCGTGGCGGGCGCGCCCTCCGCGCCGAAGCGGACCTCGAACGTCGCGCCGGGCGGGATGGGCCGGGCGCCGTCGAGCTGCGTGACGCGGACCCGCTCGCCGCCCTTGACGAGCTTGCCGCCCCACACGTTCTTGACCTTGCCGCCGGGGGCGTCGAAGTACAGCGTCCACTTGGTCAGCGGCTTCGTCGAGGTGTTCTTGAAGGTGAACTGGCCCTCGTAGTAGCCGGGGTCCTGCTGGACGAGCCGGTACTCGACGTCCTTGCCGGTGACGATCGGGCCGATGGGCGTGGTGTTGGGCGGGGGCGGCGGGCCGGACGGCTGCGTCCCGGCCGGGGGCGTGGGCGGCGCGGCAGGGTCGCCGGTCGGCTGCGCGGTGGGCGGCGCGGCCGGGGGCGCGGCGGGCGGCGCGCCGGACGGTGCGTCGCCGGGCTCCTCGGCCGGGGCCTCCGGCGCGGCGGACGCGGCGGGCGTCGTCGCCGCGCGGGGCGCGTCGTCGCCGCCGCCCGCCAGGAGCGCGACCGCGACGCCCGCGAGCAGCACGACGGCCGCCGCGACGATGATCGCCACGAGCCGTCCCCGGCCGCCGCTCGACCCGGACCCGCCGCCGGACCCGCCCTGCGGCGGGACGGGCGGCAGCGGCGCGGCGTGCGGCGGCGGAGGTTGGTGCGCGGGAGGAGGCGGCTGGTGCGACGCGACGGCGGGCGGAGGCTCGGCAGGCCCCGCCTCCTGCGCGCCGAACGCCTCGGTCCACGGACCCGGCGGCACGGCCTGCCCGGCGGCGGGCGGCGCGTTCTCGGCCGCGCCGAACCGCTCGGTCCACGGTCCGGGCGGCGCGGCCGCCTCGTGCGCGGCGGCGACCCCAGCCCCAGCCCCAGCAGCTCCGGCGGCCGTCGCGTCGGCGGCCGTGGCGTCCGGTTCCCGCGCGGGCGGGACGGGCTTGTCGAACAGCGTCGCGGCGGGTTCCCGGCCGGACGGCCCGTCCAGCGACGTGGCCGCCGCCTCCGGCTCGTCGGCGGGCGGGTCGGCGAGCTTGTCGAACAGCGTCTCGCCCGGCGGGGCGGGCGGGGGCGCGGACGCGGCGACCGCGATCGGCTCGTCGGTCAGCGTCGCCGGGGGCTCGTCGTCGGGGCGCCGCGTCCACGGCCCGGACGGGACGGCCTGTTCGGCCGTCACGGCGGGGGCGGGCGGCGTGTCCGGTTCGGGGTCGTCGACGGGGACGTCGTGCAGCGTCTCCGGCGCGTCGTCGCGCGTCTCCTGCGGCCCGGCCGGGGCCCGCAGGCCGAACTCGGCGGTCGTCTTGTGGTCCGGAGGGACGTATCCGGATTCCTCGCGGCTCACGTGGTTCACCCTTCCCGCGTTGACCTTCTCAACGGAGTGGGACGGCGAAACGGGCGCATCGGTTCACGTCCGGCGCGTGCTTCATGCCGGGGGCGTGCCGCGCCGGGCGGCGGCGCGCTGGTGCCGGTTCAGCATGTCGGTGATGAGGCCGATGCCGCCGGGGGTGGCGGTGGCGGGCGCGCCGCTCAGCCAGCGGCTCGCCTCGGCCAGCAGCTTCTCGGAGTCCGCGATGCCGGTCCCGTTCCACTCCTGGTCCGCGAGGCGGCCCAGGACGTCACCGAGCCGCAGCCGCGCGGCGGTGTGCCCCGCCTCGGCGGCCTCGCGGAACCACTGGGCGGCCTGCCGCAGGTCGCCGTCGCGCTCGCACACCACACCGAGGCAGTAGGCGGAGTCTGCGAAGGGGGCGTCGGTGGCGGGCCCGAGGACGCCGGGGCTGCTGAGCCGGGCAGGCATGGACGAATCTCTCCGGGAAAGGCTGCGTTCACGACCCGCCGGACGGCGGGGGCGAGGGGGCGGCCGGAAAGGGCCGCAATCACTCCATGGTGGCGCGTATACCGCAAAACCGCCACCGATTTGAACCGATTCGCCGAAGATTCTCGGCCGCCGAATCCGTCCTTGATCTCATCATCGCAGCTCATCACCCGCGAGGGAACCCGGGTCGCCGCTGGATAGGCTCGTGCCGATCAGGCGACGAAGGGGAACCCGCATGTCCGTGGTGAAGATCAACGTGCTGACCGTCGGCGAGGACAGGCGCGAGGAACTGGAGCGCCGCTTCGCGGGCCGCGCCGGTCTCGTCGAGTCCGCCGAGGGGTTCGAGCGCTTCGAGCTGCTGCGCCCCACCGAGGGCACCGACAAGTACTTCGTGGTCACGCACTGGCGCTCGGAGGAGGACTTCCAGCGCTGGACGGAGAGCCGCCAGTTCCGCGAGGGCCACGCCAAGGCGGCCGCCGACGGCGGCCAGGGACACGGGCACGGCCACGGGCACGGCGGCCCGGCGGCGACCGGCGCCGAGCTGTGGGCCTTCGAGGTGATCCAGCGCGCCGACGCGACGTGATCCGCGCCGAAGCGCCGGACCGCGATCGTCCGGCGCTTCGGCGCGTCAGGCCACCAGGCCCCGATAGTCGGGATGCTTCTCGATCCACGAGCGGATGAACGGGCACAGCGGCCTGACCTTCAGCCCGCGCGAGCGGACGTCGTCCAGGGCGCCGCGCGCCAGCGCCCCGCCGACGCCCTTGCCCTCGAACGCCCCGTCGACCTCGGTGTGGGTGAACACGAGCGTGTCCGGCTCGGCGCGGTACTCGGCGAAGCCCGCCAGGACGCCGTCCTCGCGGATCTCGTACCGGTTCTCTGCGGGGTTGTCGGTGATCTCTCTGCTCATGACCCGATCATGCCCGCTGCGGCGCCGGACCTCTCATCCCGCCTCGTAGCCCGCGTGCAGCAGGCAGAAGCTGACCGCCTCCTCCAGCGCCTGCCAGGACGCGGCGATGACGTTGTCCTCCACGCCGACCGTGCCCCACTCGCGCTCGCCGTCGCTGGACTCGATGAGGACGCGGGTCCGCGCGCCGGTGCCGTGCGTCCCCTCCAGGATGCGGACCTTGTAGTCGACCAGTTCCATCCGGGCCAGCTCCGGGTAGAGGCGGCCGAGCGCGACGCGCAGCGCGTTGTCGAGCGCGTTGACGGGACCGTTCCCCTCCCCCGTCGCGATGATCCGCTCCCCCTTGGCGTGCAGTTTGACGGTCGCCTCGCTGACCAGGACGCCGTCGGCGCGGCGCTCCACGATCGTCCGCCACGACTCGACGGCGAAGTGCCGCTGCCGCACGCCGGTCAGCTCCTCGCGCAGCAGCAGCTCGAACGAGGCGTCGGCGGCCTCGAAGGTGTAGCCGGTGTTCTCCAGCTCCTTGACCCGGTCGACGACCTGCTTGGCCTTCTCGCCGGACAGGTCGTAGCCCAGCTCGCGGCCCTTCAGCTCCACCGACGCGCGCCCCGCCATGCTCGACACCAGCATCCGCATGTCGTTGCCGACGACGGCCGGGTCGATGTGCTGGTACAGGTTCGGGTCCACCTTGATCGCGGACGCGTGCAACCCCGCCTTGTGCGCGAACGCCGACGCCCCGACGTAGGGCTGCTGCGACCCGAGCGTCACGTTGGTGATCTCGGCGACGCCGTGCGCGATCCGCGTCATCTGGGCGAGCTGGTCGTCGGTCACCAGCCGCATCCCGCGCTTGAGCTGGAGGTTGCCGACGAGCGTGAACAGGTTCGCGTTCCCCGACCGCTCCCCGTACCCGTTGGCGCAGCCCTGCACGTGGGTGGCCCCGGCGGTGACGGCGGCGAGGGAGTTGGCGACGGCGCAGCCGGAGTCGTCGTGGCAGTGGATGCCGACGCGGGCGCCGGTGCCGACGACCTCGTGCACGACGTCCGCGAGTTCGTCGGGCAGCATGCCGCCGTTGGTGTCGCACAGCGCGATGACGTCGGCTCCGGCCTCGGCGGCGGTGCGGACGACCTCCAGCGCGTAGGCGCGGTTGGCGTGGAAGCCGTCGAAGAAGTGCTCGGCGTCCAGGAAGACCCGCCGGCCCTCCGCACGCAGGTGGGAGACCGTGTCGCGGATCATCGCGAGGTTCTCGTCCAGCGTGGTGCGGAGGGCCAGTTCGACGTGCCGGTCGTGGCTCTTGGCGACGAGCGTCACGATCGGCGCGCCGGAGTCGCGCAGGGCGGCCACCTGGGGGTCGTCGGCGGCCTTCAGGCCGGCCCGGCGGGTCGCGCCGAACGCGGCGAGCTGCGCGTGCTGGAGGTCGAGTTCGGTGCGGGCGCGCCGGAAGAACTCGGTGTCCCGGGGGTTGGCGCCCGGCCAGCCGCCCTCGATGAAGCCGACGCCGAGACCGTCGAGGTGCCGCGCGACCGCCAGTTTGTCGGCCACGGTCAGGTTCAGGCCCTCCTGCTGGGAGCCGTCGCGCAGCGTGGTGTCGTAGACGTGGAAGGCGTCGGGAAGCATGGGGAACCCCTCAGAGAACATTGCGACGGCCATCGGCGACCGGGAAACAAAAAGACCCCTCACGGACGTGAGAGGTCTGCGCGCCGGCGATGTCCTGTCAGGTGCCGACGCGCCAGCCGATAATGACGAGGCTGTTACGCATGATGCGGCCAGTGTGCCACAGGCGTCTCGCGTTCGTCACATGGCGTCTCACCTGCCGAGACGGCCGCGCGGGGACCTGGCCGTCCCCGCGCGATCGGCCGTCTCAGGCGATCGGGTGCACCCAGCCGTACGGGTCCGGGCGGGTGCCGTACTGGATGCCGATCAGTTCCTCGCGCAGCCGCATCGAGATCGGGCCGGGCTCGCCGGTGCCGATGTCGAACGCGCGGTCGGCGCCCCGGGCGTGCCCGACCGGGCTGATGATCGCGGCGGTGCCGCAGCCGAACACCTCGGTGATCTCGCCGGACTCGGCGCCGCGCTGCCACTCGTCCACGCTGATGCGCCCCTCCTCGACGGGGACGCCGAGGTCGGGCGCGAGCTTGAGCATGGAGTCGCGGGTGACGCCGGGCAGCAGCGTGCCGGTGAGCGCCGGGGTGAGGATGCGGGCCTCGGCGCCGGAGCCGTAGACGAACATGAGGTTCATCGACCCGACCTCCTCGACCCAGCGGCGCTCGACGGCGTCCAGCCAGACGACCTGGTCGCAGCCGTTGGCGACGGCCTGCGCCTGCCCGGCGAACGACGCCGCGTAGTTGCCGCCGGTCTTGGCCTCGCCGGTGCCGCCCGCCGCCGCGCGGGTGAAGTCCTGGGACAGCCAGACCGACACGGGCTTGACGCCGCGCGGATAGTAGCTGCCCGACGGGGACGCGATCACCGCGAACAGGTACTCCTGGGCGGGCTGGTTGACGCCGAGGGCCCGCGTCGTCGCGATCATGAACGGCCGCAGGTAGAGGCTGTGCCCCTCGGTGGACGGCACCCAGTCGCGGTCGGCGCGGACGAGGTGTTCGAGGGCCGCGACGAACAGGTCCTCGGGGATCTGCGGCATCGCCATCCGCTGCGCCGACCGGTTCATCCGCGCCGCGTTCATGTACGGGCGGAACGTGACGATGGAGCCGTCCCGCTGCCGGTACGCCTTCAGGCCCTCGAACAGTTCCTGCGAGTAGTGCAGGACCTGGCTGGCCGGGTCGAGACTGAGCGGCCCGTACGGCTCCAGCCGCGCGTCGTACCAGCCGCGGTCGGCGGCGTAGCGGATCGTGACCATGTGGTCGGTGAAGTACCGGCCCCATCCCGGGTCGGCGAGGATGCCCTCGCGCTCGACGGCGGGCAGCGGCCGCTCGTTGCGCGTGATGTCGAAGTCCAGGGTGGTGCTCATCGCGTTGGTCCTCTCGCGGTTCGCCGGCGCGGCCACTCTGCCGCCTGCGGCGTTCCCATGTCCATTGTCCTAGGTGTCCGGCGTCACTCCGTGGTCCCGGCGGCGCGCACGACGAAAACCGGGCGCGCCGCGGTCGGCGCGCCCGGAGTGGTCCGCCCGGGGGTCCGGGCGGTCAGCGCGCCGTCAGCCGGTTACTCGCTTGGCGATGGCGTCGCCGATCTGGGCGGTGGAGCGGGGGCCGAGCGCGGTGCGCTCGGACAGGTCGTCGGAGACGGCGGCCTCGACCTGGCGGGCGGCCGCGGCGGCGCCGACGTGGTCGAGCAGCATGGCGACCGAGAGGATCGTGGCGGTGGGGTCGGCCTTGCCCTGCCCGGCGATGTCGGGCGCCGAGCCGTGGACGGGCTCGAACATCGACGGGGCGGCGCCGGAGGGGTTGACGTTGCCGGACGCGGCCAGGCCGATGCCGCCCGCGATGGCGGCGCCGATGTCGGTGATGATGTCGCCGAAGAGGTTGTCGGTGACGACGACGTCGAAGCGTCCCGGCCGGTTGACGAAGAACATCGTGGCCGCGTCGACGTGCAGGTAGTCCACGCCGACCTGCGGGAACTCCGCCCCGACCTCCTTGACGACGCGCTGGTACAGCTCGCCCGCGAAGGTGAGGACGTTGTCCTTGTGGACCAGCGTGAGCTGCTTGCGGGGCCGGGCGGCGGCGACCTCGAACGCGTACCGGACGACGCGCTCGACGCCGTGGTAGGTGTTGACGCTCTCCTGGGTGGCGACCTCGTGCGGGGTGCCCTTGCGCAGCACGCCGCCGACGCCGGTGTACGGCCCCTCGGTGCCCTCGCGGACGACGACCATGTCGATGTCGTCCGGCCCGACGCCCGCGAGCGGTGTCGCGACGCCCGGGAACAGCTTCACCGGGCGCAGGTTGACGTAGTGGTCCAGCTCGAAGCGGGCGCGCAGCAGCAGCCCGCGCTCCAGCACGCCGCTCGGGACGGTCGGGTCGCCGACGGCGCCGAGCAGGATGACGTCCTGACCGCGCAGCTCCTCCAGGACGGAGTCGGGAAGGGTCTCGCCGGTGCGGTGCCAGCGGGCGGCGCCGAGGTCGTAGCCGGTCTGCTCGAACGCCAGGTCGTGCGCGGGGGCGACCGCCGACAGGACCTTGAGCCCTTCGGCGACGACCTCGGGGCCGATCCCGTCACCCGGGATGACGGCGAGACGAATGCTGCGGGAAGCCATGGCCGCACTGTACCGCATCGTCTCATTGGCTGGGCACTGATCTCACCCCTCGGGACGGTCGAGCAGCGCGCAGTCGCCGCACAGCCCTCCCCCGGGCGGCACCCGGTAGTACAGGCAGCAGCTCCGCCGCACGAACCCCCGCCGGGTGAACGCGCCGGTGCCGCGCAGGGGTTCCAGGTCGAGCAGGTCCCCGACGATGCCGCGCGCGGGCGCGGCGGGCCGGGCGACGAGCGTCCCGGCGAGGGCCGACGCGGCGTTGCCCCAGACCAGGCCGTCCGCGAGCTTTCCGACGTCGCGGAACATCTCCCCCAGCGGGCGCAGGTGCGCGTCCACGACGAGGTCGCGGAGCTGCCGGGCGTTCTCGTACGCGAACCCGGCCGGTGCGGGCAGCCGCAGGCCGTGCGGCGAGCCGGGCCGCCAGCGCAGCGCGGCGAGGTCGGGGACGACGCCGAGCGCGGCCGACGCGACGACCGGCGACCAGAGCCGCGCGGCGATCGACTGGAACAGGATCGACGCGGCGACGCGGTGCTCGACCGGGCCGGAGCCGCCGCCGAGCCGCAGCGCGTAGTCGTCGATCAGCGCGGCGACGAAGCCCGGATCGCGCTCGGGCAGCGGACGCCACCCGGGCGCCGGGGGCCCGGTCTCCAGGGCGTAGTACGGCCCGAGGGCCGCGACCTCGGTCAGGACGCGGGCGGTCTGGTCCGGGGTCGTCGCGCGCATGCTCCATTGTCCGTCCCGGACGCCACCGGCGGGGACGGGGAGGTGCACCGGGGCTCAGCCGCGGCGGTCGAGGGCCTTCTGGAGGGCTTCGGCGGCCTCGTCGCGGGCGTCGTCGGAGAGCGTGACGGTGGTGTTCATGGTGATCCTTCGAGGTGGGAATTTCGTCGCTGGCGCGGGCGCCGGCGCGTGGTTCGCACGGTCCGGTGGCCCGGTGCGGCGCGTGGAGGATCACCCACGGCGTGCCGCACGGCTCCTCTCACGGTACCCACGGATCGGCGCGAATGTCCCGATCGGTGGCGCAGATTCCCACATGGTGAGACGTGGGGGTCGCG
The DNA here is from genome assembly GCF_000374305.1 of Actinomadura flavalba DSM 45200. GTDB lineage: Bacteria > Actinomycetota > Actinomycetes > Streptosporangiales > Streptosporangiaceae > Spirillospora > Spirillospora flavalba. The sequence continues at coordinate 554,524 of NZ_KB894094.1, forward strand.
ACCTGCGGGAACACGGAACGCCGCGGCCCTGAGGGGGACGCGGCGTTCCGTGGTGTGCCTCGCGGACTCAGCCGTCCAGTTCGACGCGGCGGCCCACGGTGGCGCCGACCTCGTTCTTGATGTCCTCGACGAGCTGCGGCGTGATGGCCGAGTCGACGGTGAGGGCGATCAGCGCCTCGCCGCCCTTCTCGTCCCGGCCGACCTGCATGCCCGCGATGTTGACGCCCGCGTCACCGAGCAGGTTGCCCACCGCGCCGACGATGCCGGGGCGGTCGACGTAGGAGAAGAACGCCATGTGCTCGGTCGGGACCAGCTCCATCGCGTAGCCGTTGACCTCGATGATGCGCTCGGCGTGCTTGGGCCCGGTGAGCGTGCCGGACACCGACACGACCGTGCCGTCGGCCATCGTGCCGCGCACCTGGACGACGTTGCGCCAGTCGGGGCTGTCCTCGCTGGTGGTCAGCGTGACCTCGACGCCGCGGTCGCGGGCGAGCAGCGGGGCGTTCACGAACGTGACGGCCTCTTCGATGACGTCGACGAAGACGCCCTTGAGGGCGGCCAGCTCCAGCACCTTCACGTCGTGGCCGGTGATCTCGCCGCGCACGACGACGTCGAGCCGGACCGGCACCCCGCCCGCGAGCGCGGTGAAGATGCGGCCGAGCTTCTCGGCCAGCGGCAGGCCGGGCTTGACGTCCTCGGCGACGGCGCCGCCCTGGACGTTGACGGCGTCGGGCACGAACTCGCCGGACAGCGCCAGCAGCACCGACCGCGCGACCTGCGTGCCGGCCTTCTCCTGCGCCTCGTGCGTGCTGGCGCCCAGGTGCGGGGTCACGACGACGTTGTCGTGGTGGAACAGCGGGCTGTCGGTGCACGGCTCGGTGCTGAACACGTCGATGCCCGCGCCCGCGACGCGGCCGTCCTTGATGGCCAGGTCGAGGGCGGCCTCGTCGACGATGCCGCCGCGCGCGGCGTTGACGACGCGCACCGAGGACTTGACCTGGTGCAGCTCCTTGTCACCGATGAGGCCGAGGGTCTCGGCGGTCTTCGGCAGGTGCACGGTGATGAAGTCGCTCTCGCGCAGCAGCTCCTCCAGCGGGACGAGCTTGACGCCGAGCTGCGCGGCGCGCGCGGCCTGCACGTAGGGGTCGAAGGCGATGACGTCCATGTCGAACGCGGCGAGGCGCTGCGCGACCAGGACGCCGATGCGGCCGAGGCCGAGGACGCCGACGGTCTTCCCGGCCAGCTCGACGCCGGTGTACTTCGAGCGCTTCCACTCGCCCTGCTTGAGCGCGGCGTGGCCCTGCGGAACGTTCCGGGCGGTGGCCAGCAGCAGCGCGACGGCGTGCTCGGCGGCGGTGACGATGTTGGAGGTGGGCGCGTTGACGACCATGACGCCGGCCTTGGTGGCGGCCTCGACGTCGACGTTGTCGAGGCCGACGCCCGCGCGGGCGACGACGCGCAGCTTCTTGGCGTGCGCGAACACCTCGGCGGTGACCTTGGTGGCGCTGCGGACGATCAGCGCGTCGACGTCGGCGACGGCGGGCAGGAGCTGCTCGCGGTCGGAGCCGTCGACGCTGCGGACGTCGAAGTCCGCTTCGAGCACGGCGATGCCGGCCGGGGAGAGTTCTTCTGCGACGAGGACGACGGGCTTACTCAAGGAGGAGTCCTTTGAACGTGGATGTGTGTTCATGGCTGAAGCTGGCGCGAGTCCACCTCGTCGTGCGCTCGCCTGCCGCCGAGTCTATCCCCCGGGCGCCGGGCGCTCGGCGTACGCGGCGACACTCGCCCGAACAACCGATTTGAACGGTTTGTGCACTTAGGCGGCGTGCGGCTCGGGCTGCGCGGCCAGGACGGCGGCGGCGCCGTCGATGTCGGCGGCGGACAGGTAGGGGACGTCCACGAAGACGCGCAGCGGGCCGGGCGGCAGGCTCAGTTCGGCGGCCACCTCGACCTGGATGCCGCGCAGCGGGATGTAGGAGAGGTAGCAGCGGTGCGCGTCCTGGGAGCGGAACATCGCGGTGAGGCACAGCCGGTAGCCGCGCAGCCGGAACGACAGCGCGGTGACGGCGGGGTAGGCGTCGCCGGGACGGCCCGGCGTGGTCAGCGACGTCCAGGCGCTGGTGGTGGCGGGGCGGGCGCGCAGCAGGTCGGTGACCCAGCGGATCTGGTCCCGTCCGTGCCGGTCGGCGGGGACGATGGCGGACCGGTCCAGCGCGGGCCCGTCGCCGTGCTCGCGCAGCAGGGGGTCACGGGAGCTGAGCGAGGCGATCTCGAACAGGGCGGGCGGCCCCTCGACGATCGCGCCGCCGTCGGCCAGGCCAGCCTCGCCCGTCCGCCACACGTGGCGGAGCAGCCCTATCCAGGCATGCCCGCACGTCTCGTAGCGTCGTGCCGCGCCGTGCGCCGCCGTCACCCGCTCAGTCACCGGCCTCGCCCCTGCCCGCCGCCCCGGGGCGGCGGCGCCGGGGGTGACGCGCTGCTGCGCGCCGTGCTCGCCGCGGCCCGGACGACTTCTCTTCGATTATCGGACAGACGGGCCGATCTGGGTAGAGACTTCTTTTCGCCGGGCGACGGTGAGCACGACGAACCCCTCTCCTTCGTAGACCGTGCGGTAGCCGCGCGCCCGCAGCCAGGCGACGCGGGCGCGCTGCTCGGCCACCGAGGCGAACGGGAACTGCGGGACGGCGACGTCGGCGACGACCCAGGGCGCGTGCCGGGGTTCGGCGTCCCACAGCAGGACGCGGGCGCGGCCGGTCAGCGCGGGCCCGAGCCGGTTGGCGGCCTCGACCAGCGCGCCGTCGGGGACGTGCGCGACGGCGCGGGCGGCGGCGGTGGCGCGGGCGTCGCGGACCGCCCAGCCGGGGCGGGCCAGGTCGGCGAGGGCGAAGAAGGGCAGCACCGCGACGGCCCCGGCGAGCGTCCCGGCGACGAGCCGCCGCCCGCTGACCGGCCCGAACCGCTGGGCGGCGTCGACGGCGGCGAGCACCAGCACGACGACCAGGAACGCGTTGTAGTGGTAGGACGCCTGCCACCAGTTCGCGAACTCGTCGGCGAGCATCCGTTCGGCCAGCAGCGGCAGCGCGGCGAGCGTGATCCGGGACAGCAGCGGCAGGAACAGCAGCGGCGCGACGAGCAGCGCCATCGTCGCGAGCTTGCGCGGCGGCGTGCCGAGCGCGACCGCGACGTCCCACGGGTGGGTGAGGGCGTGCGCGACGACGCCGCGCACGTCGGGGCCGAGACCGCCGTAGGCCCAGTAGTAGTCGTTGTCGCCGCCGAACGCGGCGATGAGGACGCGGGACGCGACCCACGCGGCGACGGCCCCGGCGGCCGTGAAGGCCGCACCGGCGCGCCGCTCGCCGGGCCGCGTCAGCAGGACGAGCCCGAACCCGGCGACGAGCAGGCCCATGTCCTCCTTGACGAGCAGCAGCAGCGCCGCCGCGAGGACGGCGTGGCCGCGCCGTCCCGCGTCCCAGCGCTCGATGAGCAGGGCGGTGAGCAGCGGCGCGAACGCGACCTCGTGGAAGTCGAACGCCAGCGCCTCGGCCAGCGGCCACGAGAGCGCGTAGGCGCCGGCGGCGAGGTAGGCGGCGCGGACGCCGAGGCGGCGGCGGGTGAAGTGCCAGACCGGCACGGCCGCGAGCGCGAACAGGACGGCCTGCGCGAGCAGCAGCGTCTCGGGGCCGTCGTGGAGCCAGTAGAGCGGCGCCAGCGTGACGAGGATCGGGGAGAAGTGGTCGCCGAGGACGTGGAAGTCGGGCCCGAACCCGTTGTGGACGCCCTTGGCGATCGAGACCGGGGCGCCGAACCGGCTGTAGCCGCGCACGGCCTGGTCGAAGATGACGAGGTCGTAGGTGCTGGCGCGGAACGTCCAGAGCCGCAGCAGCGAGTACAGCGCGTACAGCCCGGCCGCCGCCGCGACGAGGCCGCCCAGCGGCCGGGGAACGGCGCGGCGGGCGGCGCGCACGGACTCCCGGCGCCGCAGCGCCACCCCCTCGGCCACAGGCCGCAACGCTATCAGCGCGACGACCCGTGGCCGGGGTGCTACACGGCCGCCTTGCGATCTCCGGGGAACAGGCCCGCCACCAGGGCCGCGACCGCCGGGACGGCGAACGCGAGCGCGGCGAGGAGCAGCCAGGGCACGTCCACGATGGTGCCGTGGGCGGGCGCGCCGTCCACCTGCGTCATGGCGGTGAGCGGGCGGGTCACCGCGAGGCCGGGGACGAACCCGGTGGCGAGCCCGAGCCAGCAGCCGAGGGCCGCGACACTGGCGGCCTGCGCCATCGCCAGCAGCCTGCGGGTGCCGGGTCTCGCGCCGAGGGCGGCGAGCACGGTCCGCTCGGGGCGGGCGTCCACGGCCGCGAGCCGGGTCGCGATGAGCGTCGCGCCGAGGACCAGCACGGCGCCCGCGGCGGCGAGCAGGTACAGCGGGGTGGGCGCCTTCCGGTACCCGCGCTCGACGTGCACCGTGGTGTTCAGGCGCTCGGTGAGCCGTCCCTGCTCGGCCCGGGTGACGCGGTGGTCGGCCCGGTCGATGCCGAGCAGGCCGCGCTGGACGGGCAGGTTCGCGGCACGGGCCACTTCCGGCGGGACGAGCGCGAGCGCGGGCGCGGCGACGGGGACGGCCCGCGCGGGGAGCCGCGCGGCGATGCGCGGCGGTCCGCCGTCGTAGATCTCTGCCTGCACGGGCACCGGGCCGTTCTCCGGGCGGTCGAACAGCACGATCTGCCCGGCGCCGAGCGCCGCCGCGACGGCCGGGTCGTCGCGGCCGACGATCAGCCGCGCCTCGCGCGCGCCGCCGACGTAGGCGGGCAGGGCCTGGCCGTTCGCGCCGGAGCCGACGCGGAGCACGGCGCTCGGGCAGCGCGCCTCGGGGCACTCCCCGCCGTTTTGCAGCACCGGCAGCGGCACGACCGGCACGCCGGGCAGTTCGGCGGCGATGCCGCGCACGGCCTCGGCCTCCCGCCCGGCCGACGTCCGCACCAGCGTCGTCCCCGCGACGGCCTGCGGCACGTACTCGCGGCGGTCCTGCTCCAGGTCGCTGGCGCCCCCGATGGCCAGCGCCGTGACCGCCGCGATGGCCGCCATGATCGCGGCCACGGTGGGCGCGCTGCGGGCGCGGTTCCGGGCGGCGTCGCGCACGGCGATGCGCAGCGGCGGCGGGAGCGGCACGGCGATCCGTCCGGTGAGCGCGATGACGGCCGGGACGAGCAGGACGGTGCCGAGGATGACGCCGATCGCCCCGATGACCGCGCCCCATTCGGCCTGGTCGCGGGTCAGCGTGACCGACGCGACGAGCCCGGCCACGACGAGCGCCGCTCCGACGATCGGCGCGCCACGGCGGGGCCGCGCCGGGTCGGGCCGTCCGCTGAGCGCGGCGACGACGTCGGTGCGCGCGGCCTGCCGGGCGGGCAGGTACGCGGCGGCGACGCCGCTGGCCGTGGCCAGCAGGACGGTCAGCGCGACCTGGAGCCACGGCACGCCGAACGGCGGGGCCAGTACGCCGGGCTCGGCCAGCAGCGGCCGGACGACGGCGGCGGCACCGATTCCGGCCGCGCCGCCCGCCAGCGCGGCCAGGCCGCCCAGGAGCAGGCCGGTGACCAGCGTGATCGCCCGCAGCGTGCGCGGCGTCCCGCCCGCCGCCGCGACGAGCGCGAGGTCGCGGCGGCGCCGCCGCACGCTCACGGCGAACGCGGGACCGGACAGCAGCACGACCTGCAACGCCATCATCGCGACGACGAGCCCGACGACGGCGGCCTCGGCCCCGGTTCCCTCGGTGCGCGCGAGCGCGACTCCGGCGGGCGGGTCCGCCACGACGGCGCGGGACAGCACGCCGAGGCCGTCGGCGTTGAGCGCCCGGACGTCGTCCCACGTCACCGCGCGGGGCGCGTCGACCAGCCAGCCGGGCTGCGCCGGTTCGCGCAGCGGCAGCGTGCCGGGCGCACCGCCGAGCACGGTGCCGCCGCCGCGCGGGAGCGCGACGAACCCGGTCACGGTCCTCGGTGTCCCGCCGACGGTGACGGTCTGCCCGAGACGCACGCCCCGGTCGCGCAGGACGGGGCCGACCGCGATCTCGCCGGGGCCCGCCGGAGCGCGTCCGGCCATGATCTCCGCCAGGCCGCGTGCCAGCGGGTCGCCCAGGTCGGCCTCGACCACCCCGGCGCGGACGGTGCCGCGCGGCGTGCCGACGTCGGCGGTCCCGCCCGAGGCGACCGGCAGGACGCGGACGCCGCCGCCCAGCCGGGCGGTGAGCCGGTCCCGGACCTGCGCCGCCGTCCACGGCGCGCCGGGCGGGCCGCCGGACGGGTCGTAGGCGCCGAGCGCGTCGGGATCCTGCTCGACGGGGCCGCGCGCCACCCCGATGACGCGGGCGTCGGCGGCGCCGAGCCGCCACCCGGCCGTCGCGCGCGGGTCGTCGCGGTCGCCGTGCCACAGCACCGCGACCGCGACGATCACGAGCGTGGGCAGGGCGATCATCGCCACGACGAGCGCGGTGCGGCCGGGCGCGCGCAGCGCGTCGCGGCGGGCGAGCCGCCAGACGGCCCGGTTCACCGGGCGGCCTCGGGCAGCGGCGCGGCGGCGGAGGCGTCGATCCGTCCGTCGTAGAGGAAGATCACGCGGTCGGCCCAGGCGGCGTGCCGGGCGTCGTGGGTGACCATCAGGCAGGCGGCGCCGTCGGCGCAGCGGGCGCGCAGCAGCCGGAGCACGTCGTCGCCGGTGACGCTGTCCAGGGCGCCGGTGGGCTCGTCGGCCAGTACGAGCCTGCGTTCGCCGACCAGGGCGCGGGCGATCGCGACGCGCTGGCGCTGGCCGCCGGACAGGTCGTCGGGGAAGCGGCCCGCGACGTCGGCCAGGCCGACCCGCTCCAGTACGGCCAGCGCCTCGGCGCGGGCCCGCCGGGTGCGGACGCCGTCCAGTTCGAGGGGCAGCATGACGTTCTCGGCGGCGGTCAGCGTCGCGATGAGGTTGAGGTCCTGGAAGACGTAGCCGGCGTCGCGGCGGCGGACGGCCGCCAGGCGCCTCCCGTCCAGAGCCGCGAGGTCGGTCCCGGCGACGCGCACGGTGCCCTCGGTGGGACGGTCGAGGCCGCCCGCCAGGCGCAGCAGCGTGCTCTTGCCCGATCCGGACGGGCCCATGACGGCGACGAACTCGCCCTCCGCGACGGTCAGGTCCACGCCGCGCAGCGCGCGGACGAGCGCGGCGCCCGTCCCGTGGTCGCGGGTCACGCCCGCCATCTCCAGCACGTTCACCGGTCCGACTCCTTCGATGGGGTGTCCACGCGGGCGATCGACGCCTCGCAGTGGTCCAGCCAGCGGACTTCCGCCTCGGACTGGAAGATCAGCGACTCCAGGACGAGCAGTTCGGCGTGCTCGCCGGGGGCGACGGGCGGCGGCGCGTCGGCCTTGAGCCGGGTGAGGTCGCGCAGGGTGCGGACGGTCGCGGCGCGCTGCGCGCGCAGCACGGCCGTGGCGTCCACGCCCGGCGTCGTGACGGCGAGCGCGACCTTGATGGCCAGTTCGTCGCGCGGACGGGCGCCGCGCGCGACCGGCGCGGCGAACCAGGCGGCGACGTTGGCGGCGCCCGCGTCGGTGATGCGGTAGACGTGGCGGCCCTCGCCGTCGGCGCCGTCGGGGACGACGAGCGCGTCGCGCTCCAGGCGGGACAGGGTCGTGTAGACCTGCCCGATGTTGAGCGGCCAGGTGGAGCCGGTTGACCGCTCGAACTCGGCTCTGAGCTGGTAGCCGTAGCGCGGCCCGCGCGTCAGCAGGGCCAGCAGGCCGTGACGGATCGACATACCTACCAAGTATGCATACGCGGTAGGCAGTGGGCAATACCGAGTATGCATCTCCACTCGGCGATTCTCACCCTGCGGGGTCGCGTCCTGGCTTACCGTGAGAACATCCCCGGCCGACCAGGAGACCTCCGTGACCACCGACACCGATCTCAGCGTCCTGCGGGACGTGCTGCGCGTCTACGACCACCGCTACCTCACGCTCGACGCCGACCAGCGGGGCCGGCTCCTGGACGGCACCCGCCGCGTCCTCGGCACCGGGCTCAGCGCGGAGACCCGCGCCGCACTGCCCGCCGCCGACCGGCTGCGCGCGTTCTGCATCCAGCAGGACCTGCCCGACGAACTGGAACGCCTCATCCGCGACGAGGTCGAGGGCCGCCGGCCGGGCGCGGTCGTCGTCGGCGGACGCGTCTACGCCATGTACCCGTACCTGCGCGGCGTCCCCCGCCAGGACGCCGACATCACCGCCGAGGTCGGCGTCGAGCACCGCCTGGACGACGTCGCCTGGCAGGGCCGCCGCGGCGACCTGCGCATCACCGGCACCGCCCGCCTGGAACGCGTCGACACCCACCGCACCGCCGTCGACGTCGTCCTGCGCGCCCGCACCGGCGGCGTCGAGCACCGCGTCCCCGCCGACACCACCGGCGACGGGTTCAGCGCCGTCGCCGACCTGGCCGTCCTGGACCCCGGCCGCTGGGACGTCTTCGTCACCACCACCGCCCTCGGCCTCAGCCGCGAGTCCCGCTTCGGCTCCCGCCGCTCCCCCGGCGCCCGCACCGACGGCCTCACCCGCGGCCTCCCCCACGCCCACGCCACCGTCTACTTCACCCCCGGCGGCCACCTGGCGGTCCGCGTCCGCACCGACCTTCCCCCGTCCCCCCTGCGCGCCCGCCTCCGCTCGCGCCTGCGCCGCTGAGAACGCGTGTGCCCGCGACGCCGAGGGCGTCGCGGGCACACGGGATGCGGCTCGCGGGTCAGTCGTTGAGCCAGCTCATCATCGGGCGCAGCGCGCCGCCGGTCTTCTCGATGGGGTGCCCGGCCAGCTCCTCGCGGTACTTCGCGAACTGGACCTGGCCGCCCTCGAACTCCTCGACCAGTTCCTTGGTGAACTGGCCGGACTGGATCTCGGCGAGGATCTTCTTCATCTCCGCCTTGGTGCCGGAGTTGATGACGCGCGGGCCGCGCGTGTAGCCGCCGTACTCGGCCGTGTCGGAGACCGACCAGTACATCTTGGACAGGCCGCCCTCGTAGATGAGGTCGACGATCAGCTTCACCTCGTGCAGGCACTCGAAGTAGGCGACCTCGGGCTGGTAGCCCGCCTCGATGAGCACCTCGAAGCCCGTCTTGATCAGCTCGGAGATGCCGCCGCACAGCACGGCCTGCTCACCGAACAGGTCGGTCTCGGTCTCCTCGGTGAACGTCGTCTTGATGCCGCCCGCGCGCAGGCCGCCGATGGCCTTGGCGTAGGACAGGGCCAGCGGCCAGCCCGAGCCGGTCGGGTCCTGCTCGACGGCGACGATCACGGGGACGCCGCGACCGGCCTCGTACTGGCGGCGCACCAGGTGGCCGGGGCCCTTCGGCGCGACCATGGCGACGGTGACGCCCTCCGGCGGCTCGATGAGGCCGTAGCGGATGTTGAGGCCGTGCCCGAAGAACAGCGCGTCGCCGTCGACCAGCGCGGGCTTGATGTCGTTCTCGTAGATCCCGCGCTGGAGGTGGTCCGGCGCCAGGATCATGATCAGGTCGGCCTCCTCGGCCGCCTCGGCCGGGGTCAGCACCCGCAGCCCCTCGGCCTCGGCCTTGGCGCGGCTCTTGGAGCCCTCGGGCAGGCCGATGCGGACGTCCACCCCCGAGTCGCGCAGGGACAGCGCGTGCGCGTGCCCCTGGCTGCCGTACCCGATGACCGCGACGTGCCGGCCCTGGATGACGCTCAGGTCCGCGTCGTTGTCGTAGAACATCTCCGCCACTGTGCTGCTCTGCCTTTCGCGTTGTCTGAAAGAAATCTAGGCGCTGCGGTCGATCGCGCGCAGCGACCGGTCGGTGATGGAGCGGGCGCCCCGGCCCACGGCCACCATGCCCGACCGGACCTGCTCCTTGATGCCGAACGGCTCCATGACGCGCAGGAACGCGTCGAGCTTGTCACGGGTGCCGGTGACCTCGATCGTCACGGCGTCGGACGCGACGTCGACGACCTTGGCGCGGAACAACTGCACGGTCTCCAGCACCTGCGACCGGGTCTCGGCGTCGGCGCGGACCTTCACCAGGACGAGTTCGCGCTGCACCGACGAGCCGGGGTCCAGCTCGACGATCTTGAGCACGTTGATCAGCTTGTTGAGCTGCTTGGTGACCTGCTCCAGCGGCAGGCCCTCGACGTTCACCACGATCGTCATCCGGGAGATGTCCGGGTGCTCGGTCGTGCCGACGGCCAGCGACTCGATGTTGAAGCCGCGCCGGGAGAACAGGGAGGCGACCCGCGCCAGGATGCCGGGGGTGTTCTCCACCAGCACCGAGAGGGTGTGCTGTGTCATCGGGCTCAGTCTCCGTTCTCCCACTCGGGAGCCATGTCACGGGCGATCTTGATGTCGTCGTTGCCGGTGCCGGCGGCGACCATCGGCCACACCATCGCGTCCTGGTGGACGACGAAGTCGATCACGACGGGCGCGTCGTTGATCTCCATCGCCTTGGCGATGACGGCGTCGACGTCCTCGGGCTTCTCACAGCGCAGCCCGACGCACCCGTACGCCTCGGCGAGCTTGACGAAGTCGGGGATGCGGCTGGAGTGCAGCTTGGTGTTGGAGTAGCGGCCGTCGTAGAAGAGCGTCTGCCACTGCCGGACCATGCCGAGGTTGCCGTTGTTGATGACCGCGATCTTGATGGGGATGCCCTCGATCGCGCAGGTGGCCAGTTCCTGGTTGGTCATCTGGAAGCAGCCGTCGCCGTCGATCGACCAGACGACCGACTCGGGCGCGCCGACCTTGGCGCCCATCGCGGCCGGGACGGAGTAGCCCATCGTGCCCGCGCCGCCGGAGTTGAGGAACGCCCCGGGCCGCTCGTACTTGATGAACTGCGCGGCCCACATCTGGTGCTGGCCGACGCCCGCGACGTAGTAGGCGTCGGGCCCGGCGATCCGCCCGATGCGCTCGATGACGTACTGCGGCGACAGCGAGCCGTCGTCGGGCTCGTCGTAGCCGAGCGGGTAGGTGTCGCGCCAGGCGTCGAGCTGCCGCCACCAGTCCGCGTAGTCGCCGGTGCGGCCCGCGTCGTGCTCGGCCTGGACGGCGACGACGAGGTCCGCGATCACCTCGCGGGCGTCACCGACGATCGGGACGTCGGCGTGCCGGTTCTTGGAGATCTCGGCGGGGTCGATGTCGGCGTGGACGACCTTGGCGCCGGGCGCGAACGAGTCGAGCTGCCCGGTGACGCGGTCGTCGAAGCGGGCGCCGAGCGTGACGAGCAGGTCGGCGCGCTGGAGGGCGCCGACGGCGCCGACGGTGCCGTGCATGCCGGGCATGCCCATGTGCAGGCGGTGGCTGTCGGGGAAGGCGCCCTTGGCCATGAGCGTCGTGACGACGGGGACGCCGGTCAGCTCCGCGAGCACCTTCAGCTCGGCGGACGCGCCCGCCTTCAGGACGCCGCCGCCGACGTAGAGCACGGGCCGCTTCGCCGCGGTGATGAGCCGTGCCGCCTCCCGGACCTGCTTGGAGTGCGGGCGGGTCACCGGGCGGTACCCGGGCAGGTGCATGGTGACGGGCCACTCGAAGTCGAACGTGGCCTGGAGCGCGTCCTTGGCGATGTCGACCAGGACGGGGCCGGGACGCCCGGTGGAGGCGATGTGGAACGCCTCGGCGATCGTGCGGCCGATGTCCTCGGGGTCGGTGACGAGGAAGTTGTGCTTGGTGATCGGCATCGTGATGCCCGCGATGTCGGCCTCCTGGAAGCCGTCCGTGCCGATCAGCGACGACGCCACCTGGCCGGTGATCGCGACCATGGGGACCGAGTCCATGTAGGCGTCGGAGATGGGGGTGACGAGGTTGGTCGCGCCCGGTCCGCTGGTGGCCATGCACACGCCGACCCGGCCGGTGACCATCGCGTAGCCCTGCGCGGCGTGCCCGGCGCCCTGCTCGTGCCGGACGAGGATGTGGCGCACCTTCACCGAGTCGTACAGGGGGTCGTAGGCGGGCAGGATGGCGCCGCCGGGGATGCCGAACACGGTGTCGACGCCGACGTTCTCCAGGGCGCGGACCAGCGCCTGGGCTCCCGTCATTCGTTCGGTCGTCATGTTTCGTTTCCTTGGGTGGGTGTTCCCCGCCGGACGCGGGGGCCGGTGAGGCGTACACGGCCAACAAAAAACCCCCGCCGCCGGTTGGCGGTCGAGGGGCGCGCGCAGGGGTGAAGACTTGATCAGCCTGCGCGCCGACCAAGTACTACGAGGATGTTGCGACTGCTCTGCACGTAGGCCACTCTCGCTGACTTCCCGTCCGGGGTCAAATCCGTGGACACGAAATCTCATCGACTGAGACGGGTGCGCGGGAAATCACTAACCGGCGGACAACGCCGAGTCGGGCTCGGTCAACCCGCCCTCACCCAGCGGGCCGCCCGCCCGCAGGTTCGAGCGCACCAGCGGCTCGACGCGGCCCGGGGTCATCGGCCGCGCCACCAGGAAGCCCTGGCCGCGCGGGCAGTCCATCGCGCGCAGCAGTTCGAGCTGCTCGGGCCGCTCGATGCCCTCGGCGACGACGGTCAGCCCGAGGTCGCGGCCGATGCGCACGATCGTGCGGGTGAGGAGCGTCAGCGTCTCGTCCTGGCCGAGGCCCGCCACGAACGACGGGTCGATCTTGATGATGTCGACGGGGAGCTGCCCGAGGTAGGCCAGCGAGGCGTATCCGGTGCCGAAGTCGTCGATGGCGAGCCGGACGCCGAGGTCGCGCAGGGCCGACAGCCGCCGCACGTTGGGGCCCGCGTCCTCGACCAGCACCTCCTCGCGCACCTCGACGGTCAGCGCGTGCGGGGGCAGGCCGGTCTGGTCGAGCGCCTCGGCGACCGACTCCACGAAGCGCGGCGCGGCGATCTGCCGGGCGGTGAAGTTCACCGACAGGCCGATGTCCCAGCCGTCGGCGCGCCACCGCGCCACCTCCGCGCAGGCGCGGCGCAGCACCCAGTCACCGAGCGGGATCATCAGCCCGGACTCCTCGGCGGGGGCGATGAACTCCTCCGGCGGCACCGACTCGCTCCCGCGCCACCAGCGCACCAGCGCCTCGACGCCCGTCACCCGGGAGGTGCCCAGCTCCACGACCGGCTGGAACTCGACGGCGAACTGCTCCTCGGCCAGCGCACGGCGCAGGTCGGTGCCGAGTTCGAGGCGGCGGACGACGTCGGCGTGCATGTGCGGCGCGAACACCTCGACGCGTCCGCCGCCGTCCTCCTTGGCCTTGGCCATCGCCAGGTCGCCGTTGCGGATCAGCTCGGCGCCGCGCCGCAGCCGCCGGGCGCCGTTGCCGGGCCGGTCCGGGCCGGTGTCGGCGGCGAACGCGATGCCGATGCTCGCCGACAGCGCGATGCCCTGCCCCGCGACGACGTAGGGGTCGGCCGACAGGACGCGCAGCAGCCGCTCCGCCAGCTCCACCGCCGGGGCCGAGTCGCCCGCGTTGTCGGCGGTGAACTGGATGAGGACGGCGAACTCGTCCCCGCCCCAGCGCGCCACCGTGTCGTCGGCGGGGACGGCGCCGCGCAGCCGCCGCGCGGCCTGCGCGAGGACCTGGTCGCCCGCGGCGTGCCCGGACGAGTCGTTCACCGCCGTGAACCCGTCGATGTCGACGAACAGCACCGCGACCTGGCCCTCGTCGGCGCGGCGCGACAGCACCTCGCGGGTGCGCTCCTCGAAGTAGGCGCGGTTCGGCAGGCCGGTGAGGCCGTCGTGGAAGGTCAGGTGCGCGACCTGGCGTTGCAGCGCGGCCTGCTCGCTGAGGTCGCGGGTGGTGATGAGCAGCCGGGTGTCGGACGAGCCGGGGTAGCGCGACACCGTCGACTCGGTCGGCAGCCAGGTGCCGTCGGACGCGCGGACGCGGCACGCGATGCGCAGGCAGCCGGGCGGGGCGGGCGCCTCGGCGGCGTCGGGCGCGTCGCCCTCGGGGTCGTCCACGTCCTCCGCGACGAACCCGGTGAACAGCGCGCGGACGCGCGGCAGGTCCTCGGGGTGGACGAACTCGTGCAGCGACCGGCCGACCAGCTCGTCCTCGCTGTAGCGGTAGGAGCGCAGCGCGCCCGCGTTGGCGTAGCGGACGACCGCGTCGGCGTCGCACAGCAGCACCGCCTCCGCGACGCTCTCCGACAGCACGTGGAAGTGGTCCTCGCCGGTGTCGACCGAGCGGCGCAGCGTCTCGTTCTCGTGCAGCAGCGCGGCCAGCCGGCCGAGCAGCACCAGCGTGACCGTGCCCGCGACGATCGACACGACGGGCTGCGCGCCCTGCCCGCCGGTGAGCGAGGCGCCCGCGACGAACAGCGCCGCCGCCGCGGCGACCGCCGCCGGGGCGAGGCCGGGCCCGATCATGCGGCCGGGGCCGGTGTCGGGTTCGTCCTCGCCGGGACGGGCCGTGAACGGGACGGTGAGCAGCAGGAGCAGGCCGCCGATGCGGAGCAGGTCGGCGGGGTCGTCGGCGGGCAGGCCGCCGCTGAGCCGCACCACCGTCGTGACGATGTCGGCCACGGCGAACGCGGCCAGCGCGCCGAACCCCATCCACGCCGTGCGGCGGGCGCCGCGCGCCGCGCCGAGGACGAACGGCAGCGCGCCGAACACCAGGACGACGTCGATCAGCGGATACAGCAGTTCCAGCAGGAACGCCGTGGACGCCTCGCCGGACCGCTCGTGCAGGCGGCTGAACAGCACGACCCAGCCGAGGACGAACAGCGCGCCCGCGCACACGTAGGTGTCGGCGACGTAGCGAATCCAGAGCGCGGCGCTGCGCGGCAGCCGGATGGGGACGACGAGTCCGGCGACCAGCGCGATCACCGCGAACAGGTAGAACAGGTCGGACATGGACAGCGACAGCGCGCTGCGGGACTGGACCGTCACCGACAGGGCCGAGCCCGCCGCGCCGAGCGCCCAGCAGGCGGCGCCGACGCCGAACCAGCGCCAGGACGCGCACCACGCGGGGGTGATCCGGGGCGGCGGGCCCGCGTCGTCGTCGTGGATGGTCAGCCGGATGCCGGCGCGCAGGCCGCGCCGCAGACCGGGCGGGACGCGGTCCAGCAGGTCGCCGGACGGTTCGGGCGCGTCGTCGAGTTCGTCGCGGCCGGGCGGCGCGTCCGGCGGGGTGCGGCGCGCGGCCCACAGCAGCGACACCGCCGCGGCGCCCGCGGCGGCGGCCTCGGCCCACGCCAGGAACGCCGTGCCGCCCCAGCCGAGCGAGCGGCCGGTGACGTACAGGATTCCGGCGATCACCACCAGCGCGACGGACACCACGCCCCGCGGTGTCGTCGTCGTCCTGGCGTTGTCGCCGCTCATCGCGCCGTGTCCCTCTCCGCCCCGGCGGGGCCGCCCGTGGGAGGCGCCACCGTGCGCCTGCCGTGCGTCCAGGTCGTGACCGGGGCCCGGCGTCCGGTTCAACGCGCGGGGCCCGCAGAATCGTGCCCCGCGCGGGAGTTTCGCGCCGGGCGTCCGGCGTGCGTGCAGCCGCCGGTGTTTCGGATCAGCGACATTGCTGTGAGTGCGGGATCACCGTGATCCTCAATGTACGTTCCGTAGGTCACGGACCGATTGAGGCGGGGCTTCTGCACGGCGACAAACATGGGCCACGGAACGGTTTTCCCGCCGTCGGGCGCGGCATATATGCCCTGTTGGAGGGCTTGTCATTGATCGAGGTCCGTGCCGGGACCGTTCCTCATCGTCCGGGCACGGGCGTCCTGTCCGGACCGCCGGGCGGCCCCGGCCGTCCGGACCCACGGAGGCCGACGTGCTGAGAATCCGCTGCCTGATCGTCCTGGTCGCGCTCGCGTTCACCGCCGCCTGCGGAGGCGGCGACGACCCCGGCGGCGCCCCGTCCGCATCCGGCTCCGCGTCCCCCACGGGGACGACGGGCACGGCGGCTCCGGGCGAGCCCGCGCAGGTGGCGCGGGGGCTGGAGGTGCCGTGGGGCCTCGCGTTCCTGCCCGGCGGGGACGCGCTCGTCACCGAACGCGACAGCGCGCGGCTGCTGCGCGTCGCGTCCGGCGGGAAGGTGACGGAGATCGCCCGGGTGCCGGGTGTGCGACCCGGCGGCGAGGGCGGGCTGCTCGGCGTCGCGGTGTCGCCGGACTACGCGCGGAACAAGCACGTCTACCTGTACTTCACGGCCGCCAACGACAACCGCGTCCTGCGGTTCGTGCAGGACGACGACGGCCTGTCGTCGCCGGTGGAGATCGTGACCGGCATCCCGAAGGCGGGCAACCACAACGGCGGCGCGGTCGCGTTCGGCCCGGACGGCGACCTGTACGTGGCCACCGGCGACGCGGGCCGCCAGGACCTCGCACAGGACCGGAACTCGCTCGGCGGCAAGATCCTGCGGCTCACCCCGGACGGCGACGAGGCGGACGGCAACCCGTTCGGCAACGCGGTCTGGACGCTCGGGCACCGCAACGTCCAGGGCCTGGCCTGGGACGGGCGCAAGCAGATGTACGCCACCGAGTTCGGCCAGAACGAGACCGACGAGATCAACCGCATCGAACGCGGCAAGAACTACGGCTGGCCCGAGGTCGAGGGCGCCGGAGGGCCGGACCGGTTCACCGATCCGATCATCGAGTGGACGACGGCGGAGGCGTCCCCGTCCGGCCTGGCCTTCGCCGACGGCTCGCTGTGGGCGGCGGCGCTGCGCGGCGAGCGCCTCTGGCAGGTGCCGCTGAACGCCGACGGCGGGGCCGACAAGAGCGCGGCCAAGGGCCTCTTCCAGGGCGACTACGGCCGCCTGCGCGGCGTGGCCCGCGCGCCGGACGGCTCGGTATGGTTCACCACGAGCAACCGCGACGGCCGGGGCTCCCCCGACGGCGCCGACGACCGCGTGCTGCGCCTCACGTTCGGCGGCTGACGCCGGTCAGTCCCACCAGAACGACCAGAAGGGACGCCCGACGAGGGACGCGACGTACGCGTCGGGCTCCATGCCCTGGTCGATGACGTCGGCGCAGAACGCGTAGTGCTCGACGGCGACGGCCCGCGCCCGCTCGGCGTCGGCGGGCGGCGCGGCCACCGACACGCCGAGCGTGTCGAACCCGACCGTGATCACGCGGGCGCCCAAGCGGTCCTCCCAGTCGCGGAGCACGGCGCAGAGCTCGGCGGTCTCGGTGTAGTTGACGGGGCCGGACCAGCCGCAGAGCGCGGGGGCGTCGGCGCCGCGCGCGGCGGGCACCAGGCCGAGCAGCCATTCCTGCGCGTCGCCGAGCAGCAACGCCGTCTCCGCGGCGACGGCGTCGGGGTCGTCCTGGATCTCGACGGCCTCGGCCGTGCCGGGCCACGGCCCGGTCCGCAGGTCGCCGTCCCCGTCGTCGGACAGGTTCGGCCACAGCCCGGCGAGCACCGCCCCGCCGTCGAGCGCGTCCACCCGCTCCACCGGCACGAAGCCCAGCTCACCACTGCGCCACGGACGCTCCCCGTCCCCGCGCAACGTCTCCAGCAGCAACGGATACCACCCGCTCCGCCCCCGCTCCCGATACAACCGCTCCCACAGCCCACCGGCGTCCGCAACGACCCCGTCACTCACCCAGAGCACGCCCCGCCCGACCTCCGCCGCCTCAGCGAACCCCTCCCCAGCGCAAACCACCCGCCCGGCAGGCAACCCGTCCGGCAGAGGCGGCAGCCCATCCTGATGTCCCATGACCCCGCAAGCTACCGCCCACGACCGACAGAACGTCAGCTCCCCGGCAAATCACACCCGCCCCACGCGTCCCGGAGCCTGGACCGCCGTGTGGGCGTGGTGGGGAGTGCCCGGTCGGTCGCAATCGCGGCGGCGGGTGGGCCGGGGCCCGCGGTGTGTGGGCGGGCCCCGGGGTGGGTCAGGGGGTGGTGAGTTTTTGCAGGATGAGGTCGCGGGCGCGGCCTGCGTCGGCCTGGCCTCGGGTGGCCTTCATGACGGCGCCGACGAGGGCGCCCGCGGCGGCGGTCTTGCCCGCGCGGACCTTGTCGGCGACCGGAGCGTTGTCCGCGATGACCTGGTCGATGATGGCGGCGAGCGCGCCGTCGTCGCTGACGACCTTGAGGCCGCGCGCGGCGACGACGTCGTCGGGGCCGCCCTCGCCCGCGAGGACGCCCTCGAACACCTGCCGGGCCAGCTTGTCGTTCAGCTCACCGGCCACGACCATCGCCTGGACGCGGGCGACCTGCTCGGGCGTGATGGGCAGGTCCGCGAGTTCGACGCCCTGCTCGGTCGCCCGGCGCGACAGCTCGTTCAGCCACCACTTGCGGGCCGATCCGGCGTCCGCGCCGGCGGCGATCGTCGCCTCGATGCAGTCGAGCGCGCCCGCGTTGACGACGTCGCGCAGCTCGGCGTCGGTCAGGTCCCACTCGGCCTGGACGCGGCGGCGCCGCGCCGCCGGAAGCTCCGGCAGCGTCGCCCGCAGCTCCTCCACCCACTCCCGCGACGGCGCCATCGGCACCAGGTCGGGCTCGGGGAAGTAGCGGTAGTCCTGCGCCTCCTCCTTGGACCGGCCCGACGTCGTCGTGCCGGTGTCCTCGTGGAAGTGCCGCGTCTCCTGCGTGATCGTGCCGCCGGCCGACAGCACGCCCGCCTGCCGCTCGATCTCCGACCGCACCGACCGCTCGACGGACCGCAGCGAGTTCACGTTCTTGGTCTCGGTGCGGGTGCCCCACGCGGCCGCGCCGCGCGGCATCAGCGACACGTTGACGTCGCAGCGCATCGAGCCCTGCTCCATCCGCACGTCGGACACGCCGAGCGACCGCACCAGCTCGCGCAGCTCGGTGGCGTACGCCCGCGCGACGAGCGGCGCCTTCTCCCCCGTCGCGGTGATCGGCTTGGTGACGATCTCGACGAGCGGGATACCGGCGCGGTTGTAGTCGACCAGCGAGTGGACGGCCCCGTGGATGCGCCCGGTGGCGCCGCCGACGTGCAGCGACTTGCCGGTGTCCTCCTCCATGTGGACGCGCTCGATCTCGACCCGGTACGTCTCGCCGTCGACCTCGACCTCCAGGAACCCGTCGACGCACAGCGGCTCGTCGTACTGCGAGATCTGGAAGTTCTTCGGCATGTCGGGATAGAAGTAGTTCTTCCGGGCGAACCGGCACCACTCCACGATCCGGCAGTTCAACGCCAGCCCGATCTTGATGATCCCGTCGATCGCCGCGTGGTTCGTCACCGGCAGCGCCCCGGGCAGCCCGAGGCAGACGGGGCACACCTGCGTGTTCGGCTCGGCGCCGAACCCGGTGGCGCAGCCGCAGAACATCTTCGACGCGGTGCCCAGCTCGATGTGCGTCTCGATCCCCAGCACCGGCTCGTACTTCGCCAGCGCCTCGTCGTACTTCATCGGCGTCACGACGCTCACTTGGCCCCTCCCGCGAGGTCCGGCGCCTGGGCGAGCAGCGGCCCGCCCCAGCGGTCTTCGAGGGCGCCCTCCACGGCGGCGGCGGCGCGGTAGACGCGGTCGTCGGCGAGGGCGGGCGCCATGATCTGGAGGCCGACGGGCAGGCCGTCGTCCGAGAGGCCGCAGGGCACCGAGATGGCGGCGTTGCCCGCGAGGTTGGACGGGATCGTGCACAGGTCTGCGAGGTACATGGCCATCGGGTCGTCGGCGCGCTCACCGATGGGGAAGGCCGTGGTCGGGGTGGTCGGGGAGATGAGGACGTCGACCTGCTCGAACGCCGCGTCGAAGTCGCGGGTGATCAGGGTGCGGACCTGCTGCGCCTTGCCGTAGTAGGCGTCGTAGTAGCCCGACGAGAGCGCGTACGTGCCGAGCATGATGCGGCGCTTGACCTCCGGGCCGAAGCCCTCGGCGCGGGTCAGGGCCATGACCTCCTCGGCGCTGCGGGCGCCGTCGTCACCGACGCGCAGGCCGAAGCGCATCGCGTCGAAGCGGGCCAGGTTGGACGAGCACTCCGAGGGGGCGATGAGGTAGTACGCGGGCAGCGCGTAGGTGAAGTTCGGGCAGGACACCTCGACCACCTTGGCGCCCAGCGACTCCAGCAGCGCGACGGTCTCGGCGAAGCGGGCCGCGACGCCCGGCTGGTAGCCGTCGCCGGAGAACTCCTTGACGACGCCGACGGTCATGCCCGCGACGTCGGCGCGGCGCGCGGCCTCGACGACGGCCGGGACGGGCTGGTCGACGGACGTGGAGTCCATCGGGTCGTGCCCGGAGAACGCCTCCTGGAGCAGCGCGGCGTCCAGGACGTTCCGGGCGAACGGCCCGGGGGTGTCCAGCGACGACGCGAACGCGATCAGCCCGTACCGGGACGAACCGCCGTAGGTCGGCTTCATCCCGACGATGCCGGTGACGGCGGCGGGCTGCCGGATCGAGCCGCCGGTGTCGGTGCCGGTGGCCAGCGGCGCCTCGAACGCCGCGACGGCCGCCGACGAACCGCCGGACGAGCCGCCCGGGATGCGCGACAGGTCCCACGGGTTGCGGGTCGTCCGGTAGGCGCTGTTCTCGGTGGACGACCCCATGGCGAACTCGTCCATGTTGGTCTTGCCGAGGATGACCAGGCCCGCCGCGCGCAGCCGCGCCGTGACGGTCGCGTCGTAGGGCGGGCGCCACCCCTCCAGGATCTTCGACCCGGCGGTGGTGGGCATGTCGGTGGTGGTGAACACGTCCTTGTGGGCGATGGGGACGCCGGCCAGCGGGCCCAGCTCCTCCCCCGCCGCGCGGCGCTCGTCGATCGCGCGCGCCTGCGCCAGGACGGTCTCGGGATCGACGTGCAGGAACGCGCCGACCTCGCCGTCCACGGCGGCGATGCGGTCGAGGTGGGCCTGCGCGACCTGCGCCGCCGACGCCTCGCCCGACGCCATCAGCGCCGCCAGCTCGCCCGCGCCCTTACCGGTCAGCTCGCTCACGCTCACGCCTCCTCGTCCAGGATGCGGGGCACGCGGAAGCGCTGCTCCTCCGCCGCCGGGGCGCCCGCCAGCGCCTGCTCCGGCGCGAGCGACGGCCGGACCTCGTCGGCCCGGTACACGTTGGTCAGCGGCAGGGCGTGCGAGGTGGGCGGGATGTCCTCCGCCGCGACCTCCTGGACCCGCGCGACCGCGGAGATGATCTGGTCGAGCTGGGCGGCGAGATGGTCCAGCTCATCGTCGCGCAGCGCCAGCCGGGACAGCCGGGCGAGGTGCGCGACCTCGGCTCGGGTGATCGCGGACATGTGGGAACCGTTCCTGGAAGGGATGGAGTCGTCCCCCATCCTAGGCCCGCCCGCCCATCGGCCCGACGAGTTTTCCACAGGCAAGATCCGCAGGTCGGCCGGTACGCCTGTTTCAGCCCCGTCTGGGGGGAAGAGGTGCGGCGTACGCCCGTGAACGGAAGGAGATCGCCGTGACCATCGGTGGCGGCATCGCATTGATCATCATCGGTGCGATCCTGGCCTACGCGGTCGAGTACGAGTTCAGCGGCATCGACATCAGGGTCGTCGGCGTGATCCTGATGATCGGTGGGCTGGTCGGCCTCGCCTTCGGCCTCATCCGCATGCTCAGCGCACGCTCGTCGTCCCGCCGCGTCGTGGAACGCCCGGTGGACGTGCACGAGCGCCGCGTCTACGAGGAGCGCCGGGACGACCCCCGCATCTGACCCGCGCCTCTCACCCGCCCGTCGCGCCTTCGGGGCGCCGGAGAAGGACCGGACCCGCCGCAGCGAACGTTCAGGGATCGCCGGAACCCCTCGCGCACCAGCGCTCCGGGATGGCCGGAACCCTCACGCAGCATCCGGCGGAGTCCGCTCGATCCGGCGTCACCGAAGGCGCGGTGGTCCGGCTTGCTAACCCGCTGCGGGTTGGCGGGTGCGGTGGTGGGAGCGGAGCCAGTCCGTGGCCGTCGCGGGGTCCATCGGGCGGCCGAAGTGGTAGCCCTGGGCCGCGTCGCAGCCGAGGCCGCGCAGGGTGCGGGCGGTGAGGGGGTCCTCGACGCCCTCGGCGACCGAGCGGAGGCCGAGGGTGCGGACCAGGTCGATGATCGAGCGGACGATGACGGCGTCGTCGGGTGAGGCGGTGAGCCGCTGCACGAACGACGCGTCGATCTTGATCTCCTCGACGGGCAGCCGCTTCAGCCGCACCAGCGACGAGTAGCCGGTGCCGAAGTCGTCCAGGCTGAGCGGGATGCCGAGGGCGGCCAGCGCCGCGACCGTCTCCGACGCGTAGGCGGGCTCGTTCGTCAGCACCCGCTCGGTGATCTCCAGTTGCAGCGCGGCGGCGGGCAGCCGGTGCGCGGCCAGCCCGGCCGAGATGACCTCGGTGAGCCCCGCGTCGAACAGGTCGCGGCCGGAGGTGTTCACCGCGACCTGCACGTGCAGCCCGTCCCGCCACCAGGCGGCGGCCTGCGCGAGCGCGTCCGCGATGACCTGGCGGCTGATCGAGCGCATCAGATAGGTCTGCTCGGCGATGCCGAGGAACCGGTCCGGGCCGAGGACGCCGAGGTCGGGGTGGCGCCAGCGCAGCAGCGCCTCCATGCCGACGAGCGCCCCGTCGCGCAGCGACACCTTCGGCTGGTAGTGCAGTTCGAGTTCGCCCCGGTCGACGGCGCGCCGCAGGTCGCCGAGCATGCCCAGCCGCGCCGGGGAGTTGCGGTCGGCGGCGGGGCTGTACACCTCGACGCCGGTGCGGGCGGCCTTGGCCTGGTACATCGCGACGTCGGCGCGTTGCAGCAGCAGGTCGTAGTCGCCCGCGTGGTCGGGGCACAGCGCGATGCCGACGCTGCCCTCCAGGTCGAACGTCATCCCGTCGAGCCGGACGGGTTCGCCGAGCGCGACCCGCAGCCGCCGCGCGACCTCGCGGGCGGCGGCCTCGTCGCGGACGGTGGGCAGCAGCACCCCGAACTCGTCGCCGCCGAGCCGCGCGACGAGGTCGCCGGGCCGGACGCTGTGGGTGAGCCGGTGCGCGACGAGTTGCAGCAGCCGGTCGCCGGTGGAGTGCCCGAGCGTGTCGTTGACCTCCTTGAACCGGTCGAGGTCGAGCAGGAACAGCCCGACGCGGGACTGCTCGGCGGCGGCGCGGCGCCGTCCGGGGCGGACCCGGGCCAGCGCCTCGTCGGTGCGCAGCGCGAGCAGCTTGCGGTTGGGCAGTCCGGTGAGCTGGTCGTGCAGGGCCTGGTGCTCGCGGCGCACCGACGCGGACGCGTTCAGGTGGACGGCGACGATCGGCAGCACGATGAGCGGCAGGAACGCCGCAGAACGGTCCATCGCGGCGACGACGAACGGCGCGAGCCCGAACAGCGCCAGGTGCACGAGCACCTGGTAGCCGAGGTCGGCGCGCAGCGCGGTGAGCGGTGACACGCGTTCGTGCAGCGCGACGGCCCCGGCGACCAGCGCGTCGTTGACGAGGAAGTAGACGGCGCCCGCGAGCGCGACCGCGAGCAGGTCGCCGCCGCCCGGCACGAACGGCGCCAGCGGCGTCGGCCGCACCCCGAAGGCGTGCAGGACGAGGTGCGCGGCGGCGAGGCTGAGCGTGTACTGCGCGACGTTGAACGCGATCCGGAACGCCGACCGGCCGCGCATCGCGCCGCAGGCGACGAGCGCGCCGCCGCGCAGCAGCGCCGCGCAGGGCAGCCCGAAGTACAGCAGCGCGGCGAAGGAGAACGCGGTCGCGGTGCTGGCGCCGCTGTCCTCGGTGGAGCCGGGCGTGACGATCGGCCGCAGTTCCCCGAGCACGACGAGGACGCCGAGGATCCAGAACGCGGGGCTGGCGGCGAGCGCGTCGAGGCGTCCGCCGGACAGCCCGCATCCGGCCGCGACGGCGGCGAACGCGCCGAGCGCCGTGACGGCGCAGACGTACAGCCACAGCGGTGAGCCCCGGCGCGGCGGCGTGTTCCGCGTGTTGTTCGGGTCCTTCATCACCATCTCGGGGGGTTCGGGGAACCTGTGATGTTTGGGAGGGTACGACCTATCGGGAACCTCGCGCACCCGTTCGCGCACGTTCTGTTATTCCCGCAACCCAGGGAGCCGGGCGGATCGGAGCCCGAGCGGTACGCTCGGGTAACTTTACGCTGGTGAGAACGCTCTGACGCCGGTCCGTCACTCGCTCGGACGGACCGCGACATCGGTGGCCGCTTCCGGCCCATCGGCCAGAAGCACCCCGAACCCCGACTCGTCGAGCACCGGGACACCGAGTTTGACGGCCTTGTCGTACTTGGAACCGGGACTCTCACCGACCACGACAAAGCTCGTCTTCTTGGACACCGAGCCGCTGACCTTGCCTCCCCTGCCCTGCACGGCCTCGGTCGCGGAGTCGCGGCTGTAGGCGTCCATCGAGCCGGTGATGACGACGGTGACGCCCTCCAGCGGGCGCGGCCCCTCCTCCGCGCCCTCGTCGGCCATCCGGACGCCCGCCGCCGCCCACTTCTGCACGATCTCGCGGTGCCACTCCTCCTCGAACCAGCGCTTGATCGACGCGGCGATCGTCGGGCCGACGCCGTCGACCGTGGCCAGTTCCTCCTCGGTGGCGGCGCGGATCGCGTCCATCGAGCGCATCTCGCGGGCGAGGTCCTGCGCGGCGGACGGGCCGACGTGCCGGATCGACAGCGCGACCAGCACCCGCCACAGCGGCTGCGCCTTGGCCTTCTCCAGCTCGTCGAGAAGCTTCTCGACGGTCTTCTTCGGCTCGCCGTCCTTGTTGGCGAAGAACGTGACGATCTTCTCCGCGCCGGTCTTGTCGTCGAGCCGGGGCAGGCCGGTGCGCGGCTCGCGGACGACGCTGCGGATCGGCAGCAGTTGCCCGACCGTGAGATCGAACAGGTCGCCCTCGTTGCGGACCGGCGGCTCGCCCGGCTCCAGCGGCTGCGTGAGCGCGGTCGCGGCGACGTAGCCGAGCGCCTCGATGTCGAAGGCGTTGCGGCTCGCGACGAAGAACAGCCGCTCGCGGAGCTGCGCCGGGCAGCCCTCGGCGTTGGGACAGCGCAGGTCGGCGTCGCCCTCCTTCTGGGGACGCAGCGTCGTGCCGCACTCGGGGCACCGCGTCGGCATCTCGAACGCGCGCTCGGAGCCGTCGCGCAGGTCGACGACGGGCGCCACGATCTCCGGGATGACGTCGCCGGCCTTGCGCAGCACGACCGTGTCGCCGATGAGGACGCCCTTGCTCTTCACCTGGCTCGCGTTGTGCAGCGTCGCGTACGCGACGGTGGAACCCGCGACCGTGATCGGCTCCATCACGCCGTACGGGGTGACGCGCCCGGTGCGTCCCACGCCGACCTTGATGTCGAGGAGCTTGGTGTTGACCTCCTGCGGCGGGTACTTCCACGCGATGGCCCAGCGCGGCGCGCGCGACGTCGAGCCCAGGCGGCGCTGCAACGGGAACTGGTCGACCTTGACGACGACGCCGTCGATCTCGTACTCGGGGTCGTGCCGGTGCTCGCCGTAGTGCTCGATGTAGGCGCGGACCTCGTCCATGCCGGACACGACCCTGTACCGGTCGCTGACGGGCAGGCCCCAGCCGCGCATCAGCTCGTAGGCGCCGGACTGGCCGTCCGGCCGGTGCCCGCCCTCCCACGCGCCGAAGCCGTGCACGAGCATGCCGAGCGGGCGGGACGCGGTGACGCGCGGGTCCTTCTGGCGCAGCGACCCGGCGGCGGCGTTGCGCGGATTGGCGAACGCGGCCTTGCCCGCCTCGGCCTGCTGCGCGTTGACCTGCTCGAACCCCTCGACCGGCAGGAACACCTCGCCGCGCACTTCGAGCACGTCCGGCCAGCCGTCGCCCTCCAGGCGGTGCGGCACCGTGGCGATCGTGCGGACGTTGTTGGTGACGTCCTCGCCGGTGCGGCCGTCGCCGCGCGTGACGGCGCGGACGAGCCGCCCCGCCTCGTAGACGAGCGCGATGGCCAGTCCGTCGATCTTGAGTTCGCACAGGTAGCCGGCGACCTCGCCGACCTCCTTGACGACGCGCTCGTCCCAGGCGGCCAGCTCGTCGGCGTCCATCGCGTTGTCGAGACTCTGCATGCGCTCGATGTGCGCGACGGTGGCGAAGTCGGTGGTGATCGGCGCGCCGACCCGCTGCGTGGGCGAGTCGGGGGTGACGAGCTCGGGATGCTCCTCCTCGACCGCCTGGATCTCGCGCATCAGCCCGTCGTACTCGGCGTCGCTCAGCGTCGGCTGATCGAGCACGTAGTACCGGTAGCCGGCCTCGTCCAGCCGCTCGGCCAGCTCGCGATGCCGCCGCGCCGCCTCCTTGGGAACACCGTCGCTCATGGACCCATTGTCGCTGGTACCTACGACGATCCCGCGCCGGGCGCGCCCGGAGGCGAGTCAGAGCGTGGGACAGGGCAGGGTGGTGCGGCGCGCGGCACGGCGCGGACGGGCGGCGGCGGCGCGGCCGTCGACCCAGCCGGACGCGCGGACCAGCGCGTGCGCCGCGTCGAGCGGCGTGTAGTGGGTCGTGCCGGAGTCCGGCCAGGTGGCCAGCACGTGGTAGCCGCACTCGCCGGTGGTGGTGCACCGCACCTCGACGCGGGCCGTGACGCGCCAGCCGTTGAAGTCGGCGTCCTGCTGGAGCTCGGCCATGTACACCGTGTCGCCCGGGGCCTCGACCACCGACACCAGGCACGGCGGCGTCACCAGCTCCAGCACGTAGCCCCGGTTGCTGTACGCGTGCTCCCACAGGCCGAACCTCTGCGCGAGGCGCCGCATGACGGCGTCGGCGTCGTGCAGGACGGCGCCGACCTCGGCCTGGTTCGGGATGCGCCCGAACAGGTCCTCAAGGTCCGCCTCCCCCAGCGGGTTCCATCTCACCATGGACGCAGCATCCCCGACCGGGGCCCGGTCCGGCGGGAGAAAGCGCGAAATTCTCATGCCGGAGCGAGAAACACGGCGGGCGCGGGTGGCGACACGCCCAATATGCCCGGATGCCAAACCTTGCCGGTTTCGCGTGTTCGTCCTGCGGCGCCGAGCACGACGACCTGCCGTACCACTACGACTCCTCCGCGCCCGCCTTGTGGACCGCCGCGAGGAGGAACCTCCGTACTTCGGCTGGCTCTCCACCGAACTGCCCTGCTACGACGTCTCGGCCCTCAGCCTCAAGACGCACGTGCACACCCGTCCGGTCGGCGTCCGGCCGCTGGTGGAACTGGAGGCCACCGGCCATCCGCTGGCCGTCGAGCAGCGCGAGGGCATCACTCCCGAGCGCGTCCGGACGTTCGCCGAACACCTCCTGCACCCGGCCTGAGTTCAGTCGGCGGCCTCGTGCAGCATGCGGGCCGCTTCGGCGCAGCGTTCCAGCGCCTTGCGCGCGTAGGACGGGGACGCCCCCGCCAGGCCGCACGCCGGGGTGACGACGACCTGGCGGCCGAGGGCGGCGGGCGGGAAGCCGAGACGGCGCCACAGCGCGCGGACCGGCGCGGCCGCCGCCGCCAGGGACGGCGGCGCGGTGCCGGTGGCCGGGACGGCGCCGAGGAACAGGGCGGTGCCCGCGTCGATGGCCTCGCCGATCGCGTCGTCGTCGCGGTCGGGCACGAGGGACAGGTCGGCGGAGATCGCGTCGAACCCGGCGTCGCGCAGGACGGCGTACGGGACGTTCGCGGCGCAGCAGTGCGCGACGGTGAACGCGCCCGCCGCCTTGACGACCGTGCGGAGCGCGTCGGCCGCGACGGGCGCCTCGACGGCCCGCAGCCGCGACAGGCCGGACGCGCTCGGGATCGTGCCCGCCAGGACGCCCGGGAGGGCCGGTTCGTCCACCTGGAGCAGCAGGTCGGCGTGCGGGAGGCGGCGGCGGACGTCCGCGACGTGCCGGGCCACGCCCTCGGCGAGGGACGCGGTGAGGTCGCGGACGGCGCCCGGGTCCTTCAGGGCACGGGCGCCCGAGCGGAGTTCGATCGTCGCGGCGAGCGTCCACGGCCCGCAGACCTGGACCTTGAACGGGCCGTCGTGGCCGCCCGCCAGTTCCTCCAGCACGTCCAGATCGCGGGCCAGGTGGTCGAGGGCGCGGCGGGTGTCGCGGCCGGGACGGTCGGAGAACCGCCAGCCGGACGGCTCGACGTGCACGGGCATGTCCACCAGCAGCCCGGCGGTGCGGCCCGTCAGGTCGGCGCCGACGCCGCGCGCCGGAAGCTCCGGCAGGAACGGCAGGCCGCCGACCTCGCCGAGCACGACGCGCAGCGCCTCGGCCGGGTCGGTGCCCGGCCACGAGCCGACGCCCGTCGCCGTGCCCGGCGCCCACGGGTACGTCACAGCAGGCCCGCCAGGCGGTCCAGTGCGGCGAGGGTCTCGGCCTCGGGCTCGGTCGGCAGGTTGAACAGGATCTCGTCCACGCCCGCGTGCGTCAGTTCCTCCACGACCTCGGGGCGCGGCGGGGCGCTGAACACGATCACCGGCACCGCGTGGCCCGCGCGCTGCCGCAGGTCGGTCACCTTGTCGGCGAGGTCGTCGGTGCCGCGCCCGTAGATGGGCATCCAGCCGTCGCCGAAGTCCAGGACGCGGTCGAGGACCGTGGGGCCGTGGCCGCCGAGCAGCACCGGCGGGTGCGGGTCCTGGACGGGCTTGGGGTAGGAGAAGACCGGGTCGAAGTTCACGAACTCACCGTGGAACTCGGCCTCGTCGCAGGTCCACAGCTCCTTGATCGCCAGCACGCGTTCGCGCATGAGCCGCATCCGGGTGGCCGGGTCGGTGCCGTGGTTGCGCATCTCCTCCCGGTTCCAGCCCGCGCCGACGCCGAGGACGGCGCGGCCGCCGGAGACCAGGTCGAGCGAGGCGATCTCCTTGGCGAGCACGATCGGGTCGCGCTGGACGACCAGCGCGATGCCGGTGCCGACGCGCAGCCGCTCCGTCGCGGTGGCGGCGGCCGTCAGCGCGACCAGCGGGTCGAGGGTGCGGAAGTAGTGGCGGGGCAGCTCGTCGCCGCCCGGCCACGGCGACTCGCGCCGCACCGGGATGTGGGTGTGCTCCGCCACGTACAGGGACGCGAAGCCGCGCTCCTCCAGCGCGGCGCCGAGCGCCGCGGGGGCGATCCCGTCATCAGTGACGAACGTGGACACACCGAAACGCATGACGCTCTCCCAGGGCCGTTCAGGATCAGGCGGGCACGCGGGCCGTGGCCGCGATGGTGGCCGAGCCGAGCACCCGGTCCCCTTCATACAGCACGGCGGTCTGGCCCGGGGCGACGCCTCGGGCCGGGGCGCCGAGCCGGACGCGGAGCACGCCGTCGCCGGGCTCGACGACGCAGTCGTACACCTCGCCGTGCGCGCGGAGCTGCACGCGGCAGCCGAACGGGCCGCCGGGACGCTCGGCCAGCCACACCGGCCGCTCGGCGACGATCTCGTCCACGTCCAGCGCCTCGCGGGGGCCGACCGTGACGGTGTTCGTCACCGGCGAGATGTCCAGGACGTAGCGGGGCTTGCCGTCGGCGGCGGGGGTGCCGATGCGCAGGCCCTTGCGCTGCCCGACCGTGTACCCGTACGCGCCCTCGTGCTCGCCCACCTGGACGCCGGACGCGTCCACGATGGGGCCCGGGGCGGTGCCGAGGCGCTCGGCCAGGAACGCCTGGGTGTCTCCGTCGGCGATGAAGCAGATGTCGTGGCTGTCGGGCTTGTCGGCCACCTGGAGGCCGCGGCGGGCGGCCTCGGCGCGGATGTCGGCCTTGGTGGTGTCGCCCAGCGGGAACAGCGCGTGCGCGAGCTGGTCGGGCGTGCACACGGCCAGCACGTACGACTGGTCCTTGCCGTGGTCGACGCCGCGGCGCAGCACGGTGCCGTCGAGCCGGGCGTAGTGGCCGGTGCAGACCGCGTCGAACCCGAGCGCCATCGCCTTGTCGAGCAGCGCCGCGAACTTGATCTTCTCGTTGCAGCGCAGGCACGGGTTCGGGGTGCGGCCCGCCGCGTACTCGCTGACGAAGTCCTCGACGACGTCCTCGTGGAAGCGTTCGGCGAGGTCCCACACGTAGAAGGGGATGCCGATCACATCGGCGGCGCGGCGGGCGTCCCGCGAGTCTTCGAGGGTGCAGCAGCCGCGCGCGCCGGTGCGGTAGGACTGGGGGTTGCTGGAGAGGGCCATGTGGACGCCGGTGACGTCGTGGCCGGCCTCGGCCGCCCGTGCGGCGGCCACGGCCGAGTCGACGCCGCCGGACATGGCGGCAAGTACGCGCAGAGTCATGACCCTCCCAGGGTAGGCGCTGACGGCTCCACCCTCGTCATGGGTTTTCCGCGTAGCATGTTCCGCGTCATGGGACTTTTTCGCCGCCCGCGCGACGCTTCGGCGTCCGCGCCGCCTGCCATCAGCGAGTTCTGGGAGTGGTGGGCGCAGGCCCGCCCCACGATCGAGGCGGCCCTCGCCGCCGACGACGGTGACGGCGACGGCCTCCCGACCGACGTCGTGGACGAGCTGACGCTCCGCATCCGCAAGATCCATCCCGAGCTGCAATGGGAGATCGGCGGCGCCGAGGGACGCGGGCCGTCCCTGACGGTCAGCGGCGGCGGCGATCCGGAGCTGCGCGGCATCGCCGAGCGGTGGCACCGGGCCGTGCCGCGCTCGGCGGGCGCCGACTGGCGGTTCTACCCGGCGCGCCAGCCCGACCCGGAGATGCTCGCGCAGCAGCTCGTCCTGGGCGACCACGAGTTCGACCTGGAGTACGCCCGGTTCGGCATGCGCGCCGACCAGCAGCGCGCCCGCGTCGACATCACCGCCTACCACCCCGACTTCCTGTTCGTCTCGGAGGAGCAGCGGCTCCAGGTGGCGCTGCACCTGCTCGACTGGGCGCTCGGCGAGGACGACGTCGCCCGCTGGGTCGGCGCCGTCGCCACGGCCGAGGAGGCGCCGATCGACGCGCTGCCGCCGTCGCTGCTGGCGTCGGTGGTGGAGCAGGTCGCCGAGCCGTTCGGGGACACCACGTGGCTGACCGGCGAAGGCCGCACGCCGCGCGGGCACCCGTCGCGGATCGGCATCCGGTTCCCGCTGCACCGGCAGGACCACCCGCTCAGCGACCTGCACGTGGCGATCTCGGTGCCGTACCAGCACTCCAACCCGGACCGGCTGCCGGTGGAGCCGTCGGCGTCGGCGCTGCGCAAGTTCGAGAAGCGCCTGGTGGCGCTGGGCGAGCGCGCGGTCCTGGCGGCCGTGCAGACCGGCGACGGGCTGCGGGTCTTCCACCTGTACGCCGACCCGGCCTCCCCGGTGATCTCCGATCTGGACCAGCTCGCGGCGAGCTGGTCGGAGGGCAAGGCCAAGGTCGCCTCCGTCCCCGACCCGTCCTGGTCGGCGCTGGCTCCCTACCGTCCCTGACGGGCCCACACGCGACGGGGCCGCACGCCCGACGGCGTGCGGCCCCGTTGCGCGTGTGCGGGCGGGTCAGCGGGCGGCCTCGACCTTGCGCCAGCGCGCCTCGGCGAAGCAGTAGGCGCCGTAGACGGCGACGCCGATCGCGACGAGGATGAGGAGCCACGGGCCCGCCGGGGTGTCGGCGAACTCGCGGAGGGTGCCGTCGAGGCCCTTGGCCTTCTCGGGGTCGAAGGTGATGGCCGCGTAGGAGATGAAGACGCCGACGCCGCCGAAGACCAGGCCGCGGGCGATGCCGCCGACCATGCCGAGGATCTTGACGACCTTGACCTGCTGCGGGCTCATCTCGCCGGTCTTCAGCTTCTCCAGGAACTTGTGCTTGGCGGACGTCACGATGTTCCCGACACCGTAGGCGAGGAAGCCGAGCCCGACGGCGAGGACGAGCCAGCGGCCCAGCGGGGCGTCCATCGCCTTGGCGGTGAAGGTCTGGGACTGCTTGTCGCTGGACTGGGCGCCGTGGCCGAGGAGGAAGCCGAGCATTCCGGCGAACAGGGCGGTGTACACGATGCCGCGCGCCAGCGACGTCAGCCGCTTGACCGGCTTGTGGCCGTCGGGGAGCGGCTGGCCGAACGCGGCCTCGCTGAACCGCCACAGGGCCAGGCCGAGGAACGCGATGACGACCACCCAGAGGATGATCATGCCGCCGGGCTTGTCGGCGACGGCGCCGAGCGCGCCGGACCGGTCGGCCTCCTTGCCGCTGTCGCCCAGCCCGATCTGCACGGCGATGAAGCCGATCAGCAGGTAGATCACACCTCGCGCGGCGAGCCCCGCGCGGGAGAACTTGTGGAACCACGGGCTGCCGGCGACCTGCCGTCCGGTGCCCTTCGCCCGCTGTGCGTGGCCTGCCATGTTCGACGCCATCGTTGGGGTCCTCCTTCAAAGACGGGCGGAGGGTGCCCGGGGAGACGAACGTCAAACCAGGGCAAAGCACGCAGCTCGGAAGGCGTGCAGGTCAGGCCCTACGTGAGCCCCGCGCGCGCCGCGCGCTCGACGACCGGTTCGATCGCGTCGGCCAGCGCCGCGACGTCGGCCCGCGTGGAGGTGTGGCCCAGCGTGAAGCGCAGCGAGCCCCGGGCGCGGGCCGGGTCGGCGCCCATCGCCAGCAGGACGTGGCTCGGCTGCGAGACCCCGGCCGAGCACGCCGACCCCGTCGAGCAGGCGATGCCGCGCGCGTCCAGCAGCATCAGCAGCGCGTCGCCCTCGCAGCCGGGGAAGGAGAAGTGCGCGTTGCCGGGCAGCCGGTCCACCGGGTCGCCGTTGAGGACGGCCGCCGGAACCGCCGTGCGGACGGCGGCGACCAGGTCGTCCCGCAGCGCCGCGAGCCGCCGCGCCTCGTCCGCCCGGCGCGCCGCCGAGTACTCGACGGCCGCCGCGAACCCCGCGATGGCCGCCGTGTTGAGCGTTCCAGAGCGGACGTCGCGCTCCTGCCCGCCGCCGTGCAGCACCGGCACCGGGTCGGCGGGCAGCAGCCCGCCCGGCTTGGCCAGCAGCAGCGCCCCCACCCCGAGCGGCCCGCCGATCTTGTGGCCGCTGAGCGCGAGCGAGGCCGCGCCGCTGCGGTCGAAGTCGAGCGGCAGGTGCGCGGCGGCCTGCACGGCGTCGCTGTGGAAGGGCACGCCGTGCTCGGCGGCGACGGCCGCGAGTTCCGCGATCGGCTGGACGGTGCCGACCTCGTTGTTGGCCCACATGACGGTGACGAGCGCGACGTCGGCGGAGTCGGCCAGCGCGGCCCGCAGCGTCTCCGGCCGCACGCGGCCCCGCGCGTCGCACTCCAGCCACTCGACGGTCGCGCCCTCGTGGTCGCCGAGCCACTGGACGGCGTCGAGCACGGCGTGGTGCTCGATCGCGCCCGCCAGCACCCGGACCCGCGCCGGGTCGGCGGCCCGCCGCGCCCAGTAGATCCCCTTGACGGCCAGGTTGTCGGCCTCGGTGCCGCCGGAGGTGAACACGACCTCGCTCGGCCGCGCCCCGTACGCGGCGGCGATGATCTCGCGCGACTCCTCCACGACCCGGCGCGCCCGGCGGCCGACGGCGTGCAGCGAGGAGGGGTTGCCGAGGCGCCCCATCTCCGCCGTCATGACGTCGATCGCCACCGGCAGCATGGGGGTGGTCGCCGCATGGTCGAGGTAGGTCACCACAGCGTCAACAGTACTTGCGGCCCTCCGCTTCCCCGGCAGCGGGGAATGCCCGGGGAGACGGCCGGGTTGAGCACTGTACCGTCCGGTCGGTACAGTGAGGGGCCATGACCAAGAACTCCCTGCTCGACGCCGCCGAGGCCCTGCTCTCCGAGCAGGGCACGCAGGCGTTGACGCTCGCGGCCGTCGCCGAGCGCGCCGGCGTGAGCAAGGGCGGTCTGCTCTACCACTTCCCGAACAAGGAGACGCTGGTCGGGGCGCTGGTGGAACGTGTCATCACCGACTTCGACGAGCTGATCGAGTCGTTCGTCGACGACACCCCCGGCGCGTACACGCGCGCCTACGTCCGCGCCACGTTCGAGATCCTCACCGGAGAGGCGCGGGCCTACCGGCGGTGGTCGGCCATCATGGCCGCGGCCACCGATCCGGCGCTGGCCGCGCCGCTCAACGAGGCGATGCGGCGCTGGCACGGCCGCACCGAGCCCGGTCCCGACCCGCTCGCGTCCGCCATCGTGCGGCTCGCCGCCGAGGGTCTGTGGGAAGTGGTCAGCCACGCGCCCGGCCTGTACGACGAGGCGCAGTTCACCGCCCTCCGCGAACGGATGCTGCGGCTGCTCGACGGCTGACGCCCGTCCCCGCGTCCCCCTTCACGAACGGCGTCCGTCCGGCGCCGCCTTCACACGATCATGAGAAAGAGGTGAGCCATGCTGCGCCGCGCCCGCGTCGGCACCTTCCTGACCTTCGTCCTGGCCGGGTTGCTCTGCGGTGTCTGGGTGGCCCGGATGCCCGCGCTCGCCGAGAAGTTCGGCACGAGCGAGGGTGAGATCGGCATCGTCGTCCTGGTCTGGGGCGTCGGCGCGCTGATCGCCATGCAGGGCCTGCGGGTCCTGATGAACCGCTTCGGCAGCCGGTCGGTGCTGCGGCTCGCGCTGCCGCTGACGGCCGCGTCCTACGTCGGCGTCGCGCTGGCCCCGACGTACGGGACGCTGCTCGTCGCCGTCGCCGTGTTCGGCATGACGTTCGGCGTGACCGACATCGCGATGAACGCGCAGGGCAGCGTCGTCGAGCAGGCGTACCGCCGCTCGGTGATGAGCAGCATGCACGCCGGATGGTGCGTCGGCGCCATGAGCGGCGGCCTGTTCGGCTTCGCGACGGCCGCGCTCGGCCTCGGCTTCACCGCCACCGTGCTCGTCGCCGCCGCCGTCGCGCTGCCCGCCGGGCTGGCCGTCGCGCCCACCTACCTCGCCGACCCGCCGGCCCCCGCGCGGACCGGCGACGGACGCCGCGCGCGGATGCCCCTCGCCGTCTACCTCATCGGCGGCCTGGCGTTCATCGCGTTCATGGCCGAGGGCACCATCGCGGACTGGAGCGGGCTGTTCCTGCACGAGGAGCTGGGCACCACGCAGGCGGTCGCCGCGCTCGGCTACCCCATGTTCGAGCTGGCCATGCTCATCGGACGGCTCGTCGGCGACAACCTGCGCACCCGGCTCGGCACCCGGCGGCTGCTCGCCGGGGCCGGGTTCGGCACCGCCGCGTCGATGGCCGTCGTGGTGACGGCGCCGAGCGCCGCCGTCGCGCTCGCCGGGTTCTTCCTCACCGGGCTGTTCGTCTGCACGGTCGTCCCGACGACGATCTCGCTCGCCGGGGCCGTCGCGCCCGGGCAGCCGGCGGCGGCCGTCGCGCAGGTCGGCGCGATGGGGTACGGCGGGCTGCTGCTCGGGCCCGTCGTCGTCGGGTTCCTGTCCGAGGCGACGTCGCTGCGGATCGGCGTCGGCACGGCCGTCGTCATGGCGCTGTTCATCGGCGTCGGCGCCCGGTTCGTCCCGCTCGGCCGGACGCGCGGCGCGCGCCTGGCCGAGATTCCCGGCGACGCCCCGGTCGCCGCCGAGATCCGCGTCCCCGCGTGAACTAGAACGCCGCTCCGGGCGTCCAACGCCGCATGTGGGGTGTACCGGGATATCGCGAGCTGACCGTGCTGGGCGAGGGGGCGCAGGGACGCGTCGTCCTCGCCCGGCACGAGGCGACGGGGCGGACCGCCGCCGTGAAGTACCTCGGACCGGCGCTGGCCGGTGATCCGGCGTTCCGGGAGCGGTTCCGGGAGGAGGCGGCGCTGCTGAGCCGCCTGCACCATCCGCACGTCGCGCGGCTGTACGGGCTGTACGAGGCGCCCGGCGGCGCGGCGATCGTCATGGAGGCGGTGGACGGCGCGTCGCTCAAGGCCGTCCTGGCCGAGCGCGGCCCGCTCGCGCCGGAGGCGGCGCTGACCGTGCTCAAGGGATCGCTGCTGGGGCTCGCGGCGGCGCACGGGCTCGGCATCGTGCACCGCGACTACAAGCCCGCCAACGTCGTCGTGCGCGGCGACGGCGCGAGCAAGCTCATCGACTTCGGCGTCGCCGTGGACGCGGGCGCCGCCGGGCGCGCCGGAACCCCCGCGTACATGGCGCCCGAGCAGTGGCGCGACGAGCCCGCCTCCCCCGCCACCGACGTGTACGCGGCCGCCTGCGTGTTCTACGAGTGCGTGACGGGCCGCCGCCCCTACCCCGCGCCGTCCGTCGCGGCGCTGATGAACGACCACCTCACCGCGCCGCTCCCCCTCGAAGCGCTGCCGGACGCGCTGCGCGACCTCGCGGCGCGGGGCCTGGCCAAGGACCCGTGGGCGCGTCCCGAGAGCGCCTCGGCGTTCGTGGCCGCGCTGGAGGAGACGGCCGCCACCGCCTACGGCGCGGACTGGGAGCAGCGGGGCGTCCGCGCCCTCGCGACGGCCGCCGCCGCGCTCGCGGCGCTGTTCCCCCTCGCCGCGCTGACCACGTCCCTCGGCGGCGGCGCGGCGGCCTCCGCCGGAGCCGCGTCCGGCGCGGCCGGTGCCGCGTCGGGTGCCGCGTCGGGTGCGGCCGGGACGGCGTCGGCCGGGGGCGTCCTCGGGGTCGTCGGCGGAAAGGGGGCCGCCATCGTCGCGGGCGCGGCCGTCGTCGCGGCGGCGGGCGGCGGCGCCGCGTGGGTGGCGTCCGGCGACGGGCCCGAGCGTCCGCCCGCGCTCGCCTCCGGCGTCGTCCCGCTCAGCGAGCCCGGGACGCCGGTCGCGATGGCCGGGCAGACCGTACGTGTGACGGGCGGGGCGCCTGGCCTCGCGGAGCGGATCAACGCCGCACTGCGGGCGCCGCTGGACGCCCGTGCCGCCGCGTTCCGGCCCATGCTGGCCGACGAACCGGGCGCGACCACCACGATGACGGTCAAGCCGCGGATCGAGCTGAAGGGGCCGCGCTACCTGTCCGTCCGCTACGACGTGTCCCCGTCCGGGCAGCAGCTCGGGCACTCCACCTGGCACCGGGCGCGGACCGTCACCGTGGACCTGCGCACCGGCGCGGCCGTCGCCCCCGAGCGGCTGTTCACCGCCGCCTGGCGCACCGCCGACGGCCGCCGCACCTTCGTCGAACGCGTTCTCAAGCGCGCCCCCGCCTACGTGGCGGACTGCACGCTCGGCCGGACGCCCGTACTGCCCGCCGACGCCCTCACCGACGCCCAGGGCGGCGTCCAGGTCGCGCTGCGGCCCGCCGAGCTGGCGGTCGTGCTCGACCTCACCGCGCTCGGCGCGGCCACCGCGTGCGGGCAGCCGACCGCCGTCGTCCCCTACGCCGAGCTGGACGGCCTGCTCGACCCGGCCGTGGTGAAGAGCGCCGCGCCCGTGCCGGAGCCGAGCTGAGAAAAGCGACCGCCCCGGCGGGCGACCGTTCCAGGTCGCTCGCCGGGGCGGCGGAGGCGATCAGCGCGTCACTTGCGCTTGGTGATCTCCTCGGTGAGCTGCGGGGTGATCTGGAACAGGTCACCCACGACGCCGTAGTCCACCAGCTCGAAGATGGGCGCCTCGGCGTCCTTGTTGATCGCGACGATCGTCTTCGAGGTCTGCATGCCGGCCCGGTGCTGGATGGCACCGGAGATGCCGACCGCGATGTAGAGCTGCGGCGACACCGTCTTGCCGGTCTGGCCGACCTGGAACTGGTGCGGGTACCAGCCGGCGTCGGTCGCGGCGCGGGAGGCGCCGACGGCCGCGCCGAGCGAGTCGGCCAGCCCCTCGATGATCTTGAAGTTGTCGCCGGAGCCGACACCGCGGCCACCGGAGACGACGATCGCGGCCTCGGTGAGGTCGGGGCGCTCGCCCTTCTCCTCCACGACGGACTCGACGATCTTGGCGGCCTTGTCGGTGTCGGACAGCGTCACCGACACCTGCTCCTCGGCCGGGGTCGCCGGGGCGGCCTCGGGCGCGATGGAGTTCGGGCGCACCGCGATGATCGGCGTGCCGGTCTTCACCTTGGCGTGCGCGACGAGCGCGCCACCGAAGATGGAGTGCTCACCGACCAGGTCGGCGGACACGTCCACCACGTCGGTCAGGACACCGGAGTTCAGCTTGACGGCGAGCCGCCCGGCCACCTCCTTGCCCTCACCGGTCGCGGCGACCAGCACGGCCGCGGGCGACTTCTCGCCGACGAGCTGCGCGAGCAGCGCGGCCGTCGGCGCGACGACGTAGGAGGTCAGCTCCTCGTCGGCCGCGACGTAGACCTTGCCGGCGCCGTACTCGGCCAGCTTGTCCTTGACGCTCTCGTAGCCGGAGCCCACGTACACCGCGGCGGCTTCGCCGAGGCGGTTGGCGAGCGTCAGCAGTTCGAGCGTGACCTTCTTGACCTCTCCGTCGACGTGGTCGACGAGGACGAGAATCTCAGCCATGGTTCCTAAATCCCCTTCCCCGCTCAGACGAACTTCTTCGAGGCGAGGTACTCGGCGATCTTGGAACCGCCGTCGCCCTCGTCGGTGACGATCTGACCCTGGGCGCGGGGCGGGGCCTCGTTGAAGTCGACGACCTCGGTGGAGGCGTTGGCCAGACCGACCTGGCCGGCGTCGATACCGGCGTCGGCGATGCTCAGGCTCTCGACCGGCTTCTTCTTGGCCGCCATGATCCCCTTGAAGGAGGGGTAGCGCGGCTCGTTGATCTTCTCCACGACGCTGACGACGGCCGGGAGCGAAGCCTCGACCTTGTCGTAGCCGGAGTCGGTCTGCCGCTGGATCGTGATCGCGGAGCCGTTGATCTCGACCTTGTTGGCCAGGGAGAGCTGCGGTACGCCCAGGCGCTCGGCGAGCATGGCGGCGAGCACGCCGGTGCGGGCGTCGGTGGACTCCGAGCCGAGCACGACGAGGTCGAAGCCGGTGCGGCCGAGGACCTGCTGGATGGCGTAGGACGTCTGGAGGGCGTCGGAGCCCACCAGCGCGTCGTCCACCAGGTGGACGGCCTTGTCGGCGCCCATCGCCAGCGACTTGCGGATCGAGTCGGTGGCCTTGTCGGGACCCATGGTGACGACGGTCACCTCGCCACCCTGGGCCTCCTTGATGAGCAGCGCCTCTTCGATGGCGTACTCACAGAGTTCGTTGATGACACCGTCCGCGGCGCCACGGTCGAGCGTGCTGCCTTCGGACTTCAGCTTGCGCGGGCTCTCCGTATCGGGAACCTGCTTCACCAGGACGACGATGTTCATGGCCGGTGGCCGACCTCCCTGCACTCAGTTGGCCGCTGAGATAGCGGTGGGGGCGCCGCCCGTGCCGGGTCGACGCATGATGACGCGGTGCTGCTGGCGCACAGCCTGTCAAAGAGCCGAACCCGCTTCGGAGCCGGGGTCTTCGTTACGGCTGTACACCCCAAATGTTACCGATGAGTAGCCTCATGGCAAATCCCCGTGCGTGAGACCTTACCCACGGACCGCCGGGAACGCTCTAGTCGAGCGCGTTGTGCAGGCGGGCCAGATACGCCTCGACCGAGCTCTGCAAGCC
Organism: Actinomadura flavalba DSM 45200; assembly: GCF_000374305.1. Taxonomy (GTDB): domain Bacteria; phylum Actinomycetota; class Actinomycetes; order Streptosporangiales; family Streptosporangiaceae; genus Spirillospora; species Spirillospora flavalba. The sequence continues at coordinate 593,677 of NZ_KB894094.1, forward strand.
GTACATCGGGGCGAAACTCGGCGTCAGCGACATCGCGGCGGCGACGCCGAGGAAGGCCAGCAGGCCGAGCGCCGTGCCGATCGCGGCGATGGCGTACGGGTGGCCGGTGGCGCGCAGGAAGATCAGCTCCAGCTTGCGGCGCGGCTGGGAGACGCCCGGCGCCGTCCACAGCGTCAGCACCCCGGCGGCGGCGCCCACGGCGGCCGAGTCCAGCGGGGAGACGCGCACGCCCCCCGCCGCCAGCCCGGCCAGGGCCAGCGGGACGAGGACCGCGACGACCGCTGCCACCGCGAGCGTCCCGGCCATCCGGGCCAGCGCCTCGGCGAACTTCCCGGCGCTCGGCCGCCGCGACGCCACCCGCAGCGCGGCCACCGCGAGCACGTTGGCGGCGACCCCGATCACCGGCAGCAGCACGGTCAGCGCGGCGGCGTTCAGCACGACGAGCACGGCCAGCAGCCGCGCCCACCCCTGCATGACCGGCGGCACCGCGCGCGTCGCCGACGCGAACCGGGGCGGCGCCGTGGCGACGTCCGGCGGCGCGGTGACCGGCGCCGGGAGGGGCGCGGCGGAGCGCGGCGCGGCGGGGCCGAGATCGAGGGCGGTGACGGCTTCGAGCAGGCCGGGGGCGGTGAGGCGGCGCGGCTCGGCGGCCTGCTCCAGGACGGCCGCGAGCGCGGGCGGGACGTCGGTTCCGGCGTCGGTGGCGGCGAACGTCAGCACGCGCGCGTAGGCGGGGAGGTCGGCGGCGGGGTCGGCGGGGGCCAGCGCGAAGTCGACGACGACGGGCGCGCCGTCCACGACCAGGACGGTCTCCGGCGCGAGCGCGCCGTGCGCGAGGCCCCGCCGGTGGATCGCGACGAGCGCCTTGGCCAGCCCGACCGCGAACGCCCGCAGGTCGGCGCCGCGCAGCGGCCCGCCCGCGGCGATCTCCGCCGGCAGCGGGCGTCCGGGCACGAACCGGGACACCACGTACCCGGGGTCGCCGGTCGGCTCGCCGCCGAGCACGTCCACGACGTAGGGACTGAGGACGCCGCGCATGGCGTCGATGTCCGGCGCGCCCCGGCCCGGCTCCAGCAACCGGATCGCGACGTCGCGCCCGGACGCGTCCGCCGCCCGGTACCCCTCGCCGGGCCCGCCGGACAGCGGCTTCAACAACCGATACGGCCCCAGCCGCTCCTGCGTCTCACCGCTCATCAGGCCGCCACCCTATCGGCGGGTCAGACGAACGGGAGACTGGAGACGGAGAAGAGGTCGCGGATGTCGGACCGGAGGTTCTCCAGGCTGCGGCCCATGCCGTCGATCGGGGTGGTGTCGGGCGGCTGCTGCTGCGACAGGGCGACCAGCACCAGCGCGAACACGCCGACGATGAGGACGCCGCCGATGGCGACGTCGGTGCGGGGCATGATGCCGCCCCACATGCGGGCGAGCTGGCGGCGGGACGCGCCGCTGCCCGGAGCCAGCGCCAGCAGCGCGATGATCGCCATCGCGGCCCAGGCGATGGCGCGGGACGCGGCCATCTCGGGCTGCGCGAACACCAGCACGAGAACGATCACGGCCCCGGCGAACAGCGACAGCCCGCCCAGCAGCGCCGTCATCATCACCGCGCCCGGCAGGTGCAGCGGCGACCGGAACACCGCGCCGAACGCGTCGCCCGACCGAGGGCCGCGCCGGGTGCGGCGGTCCTCCATGCCCTTGGCGGCCCTGTCGCCCGCGCGCAGCACGAGGACGCCGACGATCGTGACGCCGACCGCGAGCAGCGGCGCGATGTTGGCGAACGCCAGCAGCGCGACGAGCACGAGCGCGCTGAGGACGCGGTAGAGCCCGAACGGCTTGCGCCGCTCGCGGTCGGCGGCGTCGGCGCGCCGGTCCGGGCGCTGCGCCGCCGCCTGCTGCTGCGGTTGCGGCTGCGGCGCCTGGCGCTGCTGCGCGTACGGGTCGTCGTAGGGGTTCTGCGGGGCCCGCTGCTGCGCGTACGGGTTCATCTGCGACGGGTTCACCTGCGAGGGCGCCTCGTACGGCGCGGGCGCGGGCGGCGGCGCGGCGGGCGGCAGCAGGCCCATGAAGTCGCGGGGCTGCTGGCTGTGCACCGGCGCGGGCGCCGGAGTCGGCGCGGGTGTCGGGGCGGGCGTCTGCGTCGGCATGGCGAACTCGCGCGCCTCGTCGATCGCGGTCCGCTCGGCGGGCACCTGGTAGTGCTCGTCCACGCGGGTGCTGTCGGTGATCGTCGCCTCGATGTGGATGCGGCGCGCGATCTGCACCAGGCCCACGGCCGTCGGCCGCTCGGCGGGGTGCCGGGCCATCGCCGAGCGCAGCACCGGCAGCAGCGCGTCGGGCACGCCGTCGAGGTCGGCCGTGCCCTGCATGATCTTGTAGAAGATCGACTCGAAGGTGCCGGAGCCGAACGGCGGGCGTCCCGTGGCCGCGTAGGCGATCGTGCCGCCCATCGCGTGCACGTCGGACGGCGGTCCGGCGTCCTCCCCCTCGATGATCTCGGGGGCGAGGTAGCCGGGGGTGCCGATGACCATGCCGGTCGCGGTCAGCCGGGACGCGCCCGCCGCCTGCGCGATGCCGAAGTCGATCACGACGGGCTCGCCGTCGACCAGCATGACGTTGCCGGGCTTCATGTCGCGGTGCACGATGCCCGCGCCGTGGATCGCCGACAGCGCCGAGGCGAGCCCCACGGTGAGGCGCTGCAACTCGGCCGCGTCGAGGGGGCCGTGGTCCTCCACGACCTCCTCCAGCGTGCGGCCGGGCACGTACTGCGTGACGATGTAGGGCCGCTCGGCGGTGACGTCGGCGTCGAGGATCTCGGCGACGTGCGGGCTGTGCACGCGGCGCATCGAGTCGACCTCGCGGGCCAGGCGCCGGCGGGCCGTGGCGTCACCCGCGACGGCCGGGCGCAGCACCTTGATGGCGACGTTGCGGCCGACCGGGTCGGCGCCGAGGTACACGACGCCCATCCCGCCCTCCCCGAGGGTGCGGAGCACGCGGTACTGGCCGATCACTTCCCCGGTCGTGGCGACCCCCTTCATCGTTTCGCAAACCCTACCTTCGCGCATCGTCGGCGGCGGTTCCACCCGGCGTCCCCCGGCCGGGCGGGGCCCTGAAACATGAGACGCCGGAAACACCCGGCAGGTTCCGAGTGTCTCCGGCGTCGGCGCCTCGCGGCTACTTCTGCTTGGCGGCCTGCCGGGCGCGGCGCTCCTCGCGGCGGGTCTCGAACTTGGTGGCCGCGTCGTCGAGCGCGGCGACGAACTCGGCCAGCTCGTCGCGGGCCTTGGCGCCGTCGCCGGTGAACTCGCGGTCCCAGATCCGCCACTTGCGCAGGCACGGCTGGACGACGTCGTCGTGGTGCAGGCGCAGGTCGTAGATGCCGGCGTTGGCGATGATGACGGACTTGCGCAGGAAGCCCTCGATGCCGTGGCCGGGCATCTCGAAGTTCTTCACGACCTCGGTGATCGCGCGCATGGTCTCGTTCGGCGCGACCTCCAGCGCCGCGTCCACCATGTTCCGATAGAAGATCATGTGCAGGTTCTCGTCCTTGGCGACGCGGGCGAGCATCTGCTCGCAGAGCGGGTCGCCCGAGGCCCTGCCGGTGTTGCGGTGCGCGACGCGGGTGGCCAGCTCCTGGAACGAGACGTACGCGGTGCCGTGCAGGAACGCGGTGCCGTGCGCGGCCTCGTAGCCCATCTCCATGTGCTTCATCCGGGCGCGTTCCAGCGCGATCGGGTCGACGGCGCGGGTCACCGTGAGGTAGTCGCGGATGACGATGCCGTGCCGGTTCTCCTCGGCCGTCCACCGGTTGACCCAGGTGCCCCAGGCGCCGTCGCGGCCGAAGACGTCGGCGATGGCGCGGTGGTAGCCGGGCAGGTTGTCCTCGGTGAGCAGGTTGACGATCAGCGACTCGCGGGCCACGCCGTCGAGCTTGGAGTCACCGGGCTCCCAGCCGTCGCCGCCGAGCGGGCCGTCGAAGTCGCGGCCCTGGTTCCACGGGACGTACTGGTGGGGGAACCACTCGTCCGCGCCGGCCAGGTGGCGGTCGAGCTCCTTCTCGGCCACGCCCTCCAGTTCGAGCATGAGGCCGGTCTGGAACTTCTCCTCGGGTGTGACGGACATGACGACCCTTCGCTGACGGCGCGTAACTTACTAAAGCGTAGGTTCGATGGTCGCGATCAGGGGCGACTTACGTCAAGCCGTCTCCGCACAATCGAGCCGGTCATTTCTTGTAGGCCCTCTACTTCCCGCCGGCCGCCTGCTGCCACATCCGGTTCACGGCCGCCCGCAGCAGCGGGCGCGGGACCAGCTTCAGCGCGGGCATCGCCGCCTTGTACTGGACGCCCGGCACGCACAGGGCGCGGCCGGTCGCGACGGCGTCCAGGCCCGCGCGGGCGACGTCGTCGCGGCGCAGCCACAGCAGGTTCGGCGGGGTCTCCTCGTCGGTGCGGGTGAAGCCGGGGCACAGCGCGGTGACGTGGACGCCGCGTCCGGCGACCTCGGCGTGCAGGCTCTCGGAGAAGGACGCCACGTACGCCTTGGTCGCGCCGTAGGTGGCGCTGCCGGGCGACGGCGCGAACCCGGCCATCGACGCCACGTTCAGCACGCCGCCTCTGCCACGTTCCAGCATTCCGGGCAGCGCGGCGTGGGTGAGGCGCATCAGCGCGGTGACGTTCAGCTCGATCTCGGCGAGCTGGTCGTCCAGCGGGATCTCGGCGAACGCCCCGAACGCGCCGTATCCGGCGTTGTTCACCAGGAGTTCCACCGGCTCGGCGCGCAGCCGGCTCTCGACACCCGCGCGCTGCCCGGGGTCGGTGAGGTCGGCGGCCAGCACCTCGACGGCGACGCGGTACCGCTCGACGAGATCGCGCGCGAGCGCGTCCAGCAGATCGGCGCGGCGCGCCACGAGCACCAGCCCGGTGCCGCGCCGGGCCAGAGTCCGGGCGAAGCTCTCGCCGATGCCGCTGGAGGCGCCTGTCACGAGCGCCGTTCGGTACGCCTGTCGCATGGCCGGAGATGCTATCCGTCGATCACCCGGTTTGCCCGGCATAGTCGTGGGTAAAGAGCGGCGGAGGGCAAGCTCCAGACGGCCGGGGCGGCCCGGGTCGTTGCGGTACGGCCCGGGTCGCTCCGGCTTTCGGCTGTTCAGGCGCCGCCGCGTGCGCTCAGCGGCCGGTGAAGTCCGGCTTGGCGCGGTCGACGAAGGCGCGCATGCCGATCTTCTGGTCGTCGGTGGCGAACAGCGCGGCGAACTGGACGCGCTCGATCTCCAGGGCCGTGTTCAGGTCGGTCTCCAGGCCCGCGTCGATGGCCTGCTTGGCGGCGCGCAGAGCAGCCGCCGGGCCGCCCACGAACGTCTTGGCCCAGTCGGTCGCGGTCGTGTAGACGTCGGCGTCGGGGACGACCCGGTCGACCAGGCCGATCGCCAGGGCCTCGGCGGCGGCGACGTGGCGTCCGGAGAAGACGAGGTCCTTGGCGCGGGCCGGGCCGACCAGCCGGGCCAGGCGCTGCGTGCCGCCCGCGCCGGGGATGATGCCGAGGCCGATCTCGGGCTGGCCGACCTTGGCGCCCTCGCCCGCGACGCGGAAGTCGGCCGTCAGCGCGACCTCCAGACCGCCGCCGAGCGCGTAGCCGGTGATCGCGGCGATGACGGGCTTGGGGATGGCGGCGAGGGCCTTGGTGAAGTCCTGGAGGGTGTGGGAGTGGGCGGCCATGTCGGCCGCCGTCATGTCGGCCATCTCCTTGATGTCGGCACCGGCGGCGAAGACGCGCTCGCCCCCGTACAGGACGACCGCCGCCACGGCGTCGTCGCGGCCGACCGCCGTCGCGGCCTCGATCAGCTCGCGCTGCACGGTCGCGTTGAGGGCGTTCATCTTCGGGCGGTCCAGCCGGATCGTCGCGATCCCGTCCTGCGTCTCGACCTTCACGAACTCGCCCACGGGTCGTCCTTCCCTCGGCTGCCGGTACGGCTCCCGAGCTTAATCGGGACGCTCCGGGCGGTGGGCGCCGGGCGTCGGAGGCCGCTGGTAGCTTCGTGGCCATGCTCATCGCGCACGGCACCTGGCAGGGCGGCGCGCTCTGCCTGTGGGCCGAGCGCACCGGGCCGGACGAGCCCGGCGACGCGCACCCGTTCGCCACCCGCGACTTCACCGGCACGTCCTACGAGCCGATGGTCGCCGGGGCGCTGCGCGTCACGCTCGACCTGCTGCTGCCGACGCTCGACGGGCGGCCGCTGCCGTCGGCCGAGCTGGGGCCGCGCCCGCACGCGGGCGTGCCCGAGCTGGCCTCCTGGCGGGTGCCGTCGCTGGTGCTGGAGCCGTTCGCGGCGATGGCGCTGCTCGCGGCGGCCGAGCACGCGGGCGACATCGTCCCCGGCAGCGACCTGCGCTACCTGGTGCTGCTCGCCGAGGAGGCGCGGCGGCTGGCCGCGGGCGGGCTCGTGCTGCCCGCGCTGCTGCGCGAGGACGGCGACCTGCTCGCCCGGTGGCGGCCCGTCCTCGACGACGCCGCCCGGTTCGCCGCGCTCGTCCGCGCGATGCCGGCCGCCTGCCGCGCCGCCGACGGCGGACGGCCCGCCGCCGACGTCCTGCGCGAGGCGCTGGACGGCCTCACCGACACGGCCGTTCGCGGCACCGTCCCGCACCCGCTGCTGCCCGAGCGGCGCGGCCGCGTCCCCGACCGCGTTCCCCTGCCCGAACGCTGGGTCGAGGCCCTGACCGGCCCCGATCCGCTCGTCGCCCGCGAACCCGGCGACGACCCCGACGACCTCATCGCCGAGCTCGACGCCTGGTCGGCGGCCACCCACCGCCCGGCGGGCCCGCTGCGCGTCTGCTTCCGCCTGGTCGAACCCGGCGCCGACGAGAACGCCCGCCCGGAGCAACACGACCTCCACGAAGAACACGACCCGCGCGAGGAGCACACAAGGCGCGCAGAGCCCGAAGGGCACAAGGAGCACGACCCGCGCGAAGAGGACCAGGCGGGCGGGGGCTGGGACGCGTGGCGGATTGAATTCGCCGTGCAGAGTGTCGAAGATCCGAGTCTTTATGTGCCCGCCGAGCTGGTTTGGGCGGGTGAGGCGGCGTTCCTGGAGGGCGTGGAGGACGCGTTGCTCGCCGGGCTCGGGCGTGCGTTGCGGCTCTACCCCGATCTCGCGCCCGCGCTCGACGGGCCGACGCCGTCCGGGCTCGTGCTCGACACGGCGGGCGCGTTCCGGTTCCTGCGGACGGCCGCGCCGCTGCTCGCCGCCGCCGGGTTCGGCGTGCTGCTCCCGCAGTGGGCGGGCAAGGCGCGGCTCGGCATGAAGTTCACGACCCGCACCGAACCGGACGAGGGCGCGGGCGCCGCGGCGTCGTCCGGGTTCGACCTGCGCGGCATGGTGGCGTTCCGCTGGGACCTCGCCCTCGGTGACGAAACGGTCGACGAAGACGAACTCGCTGAACTCGCCCGGTTGAAGACGCCGCTGGTGCGGCTGCGGGGCCGGTGGGTCGAGCTGGACGAGGCGCAGCTCGAAGCCGCGCTCGACTTCCTGCGGCAGCCGCGCACCGGCACGATGTCCGCCGACCGGGCCGTCCGCGCCGTCGTCCACGCGGGCACCGACGCGCTGCCGCTCACCGCCGTGGACGCCGACGGCACCTTCGGTGACCTCCTCGCGGGCGACACCGACCGCCGCCTCGCCCCGCTGCCCACGCCGCCGGGCGTCGAGGCCGAGCTGCGCCCGTACCAGCGGCGCGGCCTGGCCTGGCTGGCGTTCATGGACGACCTCGGGCTCGGCGCGCTGCTCGCCGACGACATGGGCCTCGGCAAGACGCTCTGCACCCTCGCGCTGTTCGCGCACGAGCGGCGCGACGGCGCCGCGGTCGCGCCGACGCTGGCGATCCTGCCGATGTCGCTGGTCGGCAACTGGCAGCGGGAGGCGGCACGGTTCACCCCCAAGCTGCGCGTGTACGTCCATCACGGGACGGGACGCCGTCGCGGGGAGGATCTGGTCGCCGCGGCGCAGGCGTCCGACCTCGTCCTCACCACCTACGGCACGGCCGCGCGCGACGCCGAGATGCTCGCCGGCGTCGGCTGGCGGCGCGTCGTCTGCGACGAGGCGCAGGCGCTCAAGAACAGCGGCACCCGGCAGGCGCGGGCCGTGCGCGGCATCCCGGCGCGCACCCGCGTCGCGCTCACCGGCACGCCCGTCGAGAACCACCTCACCGAACTGTGGTCGATCATGGAGTTCGCCAACCCCGGGCTGCTCGGCCCGCGCGCGGCGTTCCGGCAGCGGTTCGCGGTGCCGATCGAGCGCGACGGCGACGAGGCCGCCGCCGCGACGCTCCGCCGCGCCACGCAGCCGTTCATCCTGCGCCGCCTCAAGACCGACACCACGATCATCTCCGACCTGCCGGACAAGCAGGAGATGAAGGTCTACTGCAACCTCACGCCCGAGCAGGCGTCGCTGTACCAGGCGACGCTGGACGACATGCTGGAGCAGATCGCCGAGGCCGACGACAAGAAGCGGCGCGGGCTCGTCCTGGCGACGATGGCCAAGCTCAAGCAGGTCTGCAACCACCCCGCGCACCTGCTCAAGGACGGCTCGCGGCTGCCCGGCCGGTCCGGGAAGCTGGAGCGGCTGGAGGAGATCTGCGGCGAAGTGCTGGACAAGGGCGAGAAGGTGCTGGTCTTCACCCAGTACGCCGAGTTCGGCTCGATGCTCCAGCCGCACCTGGCTGCACGGCTGGAGCGTCCGGTGCTGTGGCTGCACGGCGGCACGTCCCGCGACGCGCGCGACGAACTCGTCCGGCACTTCCAGGACGACCCCGAGCCCGCCGTGTTCCTGCTGTCGCTCAAGGCGGCGGGCACCGGGCTGACGCTGACGGCCGCGAACCACGTCGTCCACGTCGACCGCTGGTGGAACCCCGCCGTCGAGGACCAGGCCACCGACCGCGCGTTCCGCATCGGCCAGACGAGGAACGTGCAGGTCCGCAAGTTCGTCTGCGTCGGCACGCTGGAGGAACGCGTCGACGACATGATCGAGCGCAAGAAGGCCCTGGCCGACTCCATCGTCGGCACCGGGGAGGACTGGCTCACCGACCTGTCGGTCGCCGAGCTGCGCGACGTCCTCCGCCTCTCCCCCGACGCGGTGAGCGCATGACGTCCGGCCCTGCGGCGCTCGGTGAGCGGTGGTGGTCGCGGCGGTTCGTCGACCTGGTCGAGGGGTTCACCGACGCCGAGCGGATGCGGCGGGGCCGGGCCTACGCGCGCCGGGGGAACGTGCTCGGGCTGCGGGTCGCGCCGTACGAGGTGACGGCGCGGGTGCGGGGGGCCGAGGAGGAGCCGTACGAGGTCGTGCTCGGCATCGACGCGATCGACGACGCGGGGTGGGCGGCCGTCGAGGCCGAGCTGGCGTCGGCGGCGGTGTACCGGGCGCGGCTGCTCGCCGGGGACATGCCGCCGGAGATCGAGGTCGTCGTCGGCGCGGCCGGACATCCGCTGTTCCCGATGACGGCCGAGGCGCTGCGGTTCCTGTGCGAATGCCCCGACTGGGGGGAACCGTGCAAGCACGCGGCGGCCGTCCTGTACGTGCTGGCCGAGGCGTTCGACGACGACCCGTTCCTCATCCTGGAGTGGAACGGCCGCTCCCGCGCCGCCCTGCTCACCGCCCTGCGCCGCCTCCCGGCCACCGCCGCGACGGACGTCCCGGGCGACGAACCCCTCTCGGCGGCCGGCTTCTGGACGGCCCCCACCGGCCTCGCGGCCCTCCGCACCCAGCCGCCCGCGCCTCCGGTGCCCCCGGGGTTCGTCCTGGAGATCGCTCCCGCTCCCCCGGTCAAGATCCGCCGCCGCCCCCTGACCGACGTCCTCCTCCCCGCTTACCACGCCCTCGCGGCGCCCACCGAAGACCCGTTCTGACCACGCCGGTGCGCCGACGGCGGCGGCCGCACCCCGGCACGACGACACCGGCCACGCAAGGCCGCCGGTGCCGACCGCGCGGCCTCCGCGTCAGCGCGCCGGTGCCGACCGGGCGGTCTTCGATCAGCGCGCCGGGGTCGGCAGCCGCGCCTCCACGGCGAAGCCGGTGGCGGCGGGGCCGCCGGTGAAGGTGCCGCCGAGGGATTCGACGCGGGCGCGGAGCCCGCGCAGGCCGGTGCCCGAGCCGGGTTCGGCGGAGGTGCGGGGCGGGCCGTCGTCCTCGACGCGGACGACGACCGCGTCCGGGACGTAGCCGACCGTGACGCGGACCGTCGCGGCGTCGGAGTGGCGGGCGACGTTCGTCAGCGCCTCCTGGACGACGCGGTAGGCGGCGTCGCCGGTCGCGGCGGGAACCGGGCGGGGCTCGCCGGACACGTCCACGCTCACCTCGCGGCCCGCGCGCCCGGCCAGCGACGCGATGCCCGCGAGGCCCGGCGGCGGGGACGGCTCGTCCACCCCGCGCAGCATCCCGAGCGCCTCCCGCAGCTCGCGCAGCGTCTCCCGGCTGGCCCGTTTGATCTCGGTCAGCGCGCGTTCGGCGGCGTCCGGGTCGCGGCCCAGGGTGTGCAGGGCCGCCGACGCCTGCACGTTGATCAGCGAGATGTTGTGGCCGAGCCCGTCGTGCAGGTCGCGGGCGATCCGCAGCCGTTCCTCGGTCGCCTGCCGCCGTCCCTCCTGCGCGCTGAACCGTTCCGCCTCCCGCGCCCGGCGCGCCGCCTCCGCGAGGTAGGCGCGGCGGTTGCGGACGACGCCGCCGATCGCGAGCACCGCCACGAACCAGCCGACCATCAGGTACATCGACGCGTCGGCCAGGTGGGTCTCGTCGCTGGTCAGCTCGGCGGTCCACGTCCCGGCCAGCGCCAGGCCCGACAGGGCGCCCGCCACGACCGGATGGCCGTGCGCGGTGGCCGTGTAGAGCGCGATGGCGGGGACGATGAGCAGCGGGCCGTCCGGCTCGGTCAGCGGATAGAACGCCGCGCAGAGCGCGAACGTCAGGATGGCCACCGCGACCGGGTACCGCCGCCGCCAGGTCAGCGCCGCCGTGGCCAGGAACAGCAGGACCCAGCCCAGGCCGAGATGAACCGTCTTGTCGGGGTTCTCCAGCGTCTCGGCGACGCGGGCCGCCGCCAGGCAGGCGAAGACGGCGCAGGCGAGCAGCGCGTCCGCGCTCCGGCCCCGCGGTGGCCACCACGTCCCCAAATGCGACACGGCGCCCATCCTGACATCTCCGCCGAGCAGCCACCCCGATCACGTCTCGACACCTGATCCGACTCCCGTCATGAAGTTCGTCATCTCACCTCTCCTCATCGCCGCGCTCCCCTAGGCTGCCGCCATCTCTGCCGCCGATCTCAAGGAAGCGGACGTGGCTCCCCCCAAGACCGTGGACACAAAGCTCATCGCCATGCACGGCTGCGAGGTGGAGAAGCAGGTAGTCGAAAAACTGAATGCGGTCAAGCAGAAACTCGGCGGTGACGGCGTCTTCGACCTGGAAGGCGGTGATTTCAGCATCACCATGTCGATGATGGCCGTCGGCTACCCGATCGCTCTCCAGTTCTTCGCCGGAGCTATTGATTCCGAGGCGACCGAGGCCGCCGAGATGGCTCGGAGACTCGACAGGACCGCCGTCTACTACCGCAGAGCCGAAGAGGCCAATACCGCGCGCTGAGCCGCACGCGACAAGGGAGAAAGATCATCATGGGTGGCGGTGTCGAGCAGGGCGTCACCGGCGCGGCCGAAGGCATGATGGCCGCCGCCACGCCCATGGCGGCAGCGGCGGCGCTGTTCCTGCCGCCCGCCTTCATGATCTCTTTCCAGTTCCGGCTGGCGACCGGTAAACCGGCCGACATCATGAAGGCCGCCTATGCATGGGGCGCCGTCGCGGACGACCTCAAGCGGGCGGCGGCGGAACTCGAAGGGCTGGTCGCGCGGCTTCCGGCACAGTCGTGGACGACCGATGACCGCACGGCCTACGAAGGCCACGTCCGCGAGTACATCGCCCAGCTCGACGCGCTGGAGCAGTACGGCCGCGCGGTGGGCGTCACGCTGACCGTGTCGGCGTGGGCGCTGCTCTCCCATGCGACGTTCGCGCTGGGCATGGCCGTCTACCTGGACGCGCTGGCGCTCGCCTCGCTCACCGTCGCCGGTGCGGCGCCGGCCCAAGCCCTGGCCGCCGCCGCCCTGACGATCACGACCGTCGTCACCGCCGTTCTCGCGGCCACCGGCCAGACCTGTGCCGTCGTCCTCGCCGGTGGCGCGATGGCCGGCGCAAGCGACCTCCGGCGAGCAGGCAACCGGCATGCCGACGCCGCCCTCGCCACCGCGTTCGGAGAAGGCGGCAGGACCGCCGCTGTCCATCTGGCGCAGAACGGCGTCAACGCCGGGCTGGCCTACGTCAATCGCGGGGACTCCGGCGAGGTCGGCGGCAGGTACGACCGTCCGCTCAAGGAGATCGACCTCGACGCCGACCGCGGGCCGGGCGATGACTGGAAGCTGGGCGCGGGAGCCCGGTACAAGATCGGCCAGGTGGAACGAGACCGGCGCGAACGTCACGATGGACGGCGGGGGCGTCGCGAGCGCGGGTGTCGAGCACAGGTCCAAGGTGCCGATCATGGGTTCGGACTTCAGCGGCATCGGTGGCGCCGAAGGAGGATGGGATCGCGAGGGCGGGCTCGACGGTTCCCTCGTGGCCGGCGGTGAGCACGGGCCGACCGGCTCGAAGGCCGAAGGCGAGGGCGGCGTCAAGGGCGGCGTCCCCGAAGGGAAGGTCCAAGGGAACTCCCCCGTCGGCGATTACGAGCGGTCCTTCGGCGGCAAGGAGAAGGACGTACGGGACGAGACACCGCCGTGGGACCGGTGATGAGCGTGAGCGCCCCGAACGGCTCACGGCGCGGTTGTTGGTGGGTGATGGGCGGGCGCGGTTCAAAGGCCGCGCCCGCCCGTGGGGTCAGCGGAGGTTTCCGTTGGTCAGGCCCTCTGGGGTCGGGGGGAGGGCTATGAGGCCGAGTTCGGACGGGCCCGCCAGGTTCGGGTGGGACGGGACCACGCGGACGTTGTAGCCGTAGGCGCCGCTGCGGGCCAGCGGGATGCGGCCCGTGTAGCGGGCGCGGCCGTCCGGGAGGGGGTCGGCGCCGGTGAGGGGGACGTAGGACGGGGACGTGAGCGCGTCCGTGTCGTCCACCCGGCCGTAGGCCGCCTCCACCGCCACGTCCGACGGGTCCAGGCCCGCCAGGTCCACCACCGCGCGGATCGTCAGGTCGCCCCCGGCGTGCAGGGTCTCCTCGCCGCTGGACTCCACGTGCTCCACCGTGACGCCCGGCCACGCCTTCAGGACGCGGTGCTTCCACGACGCCAGCTCGCGGGCGCCGGCGTGGCCGTCGGCCGCGAGGGCGCGGGCCGCGTCCGCCGCCGGACGGTAGTAGCCCTCGACGTAGTCGCGCAGCATCCGCGTCGCCAGGACCTTCGGCCCGAGCGTCGTGATCGTGTGGCGGACCATCTCCAGCCAGCGGCGCGGCAGACCGGCGGCGTCGCGGTCGTAGAACATGACCGCGACGTGGTCCTCGATCAGCTCGTAGAGCGCCGCCGCCTCCAGCGCGTCGCGGCGGTCGGGGGCCGACAGGCCGTCGGCGGACGGAATCGCCCAGCCGTTCTGGCCGTCGAACCACTCGTCCCACCAGCCGTCGCGGATCGACAGGTTCAGGCCGCCGTTCAGCGCCGCCTTCATGCCGGACGTGCCGCACGCCTCCAGCGGGCGCAGCGGGTTGTTCATCCACACGTCGCAGCCCTGCACGAGCGCCTGGCCGAGCGCCATGTCGTAGTCGGGCAGGAACACGATGCGGTGCCGGACGTCCTCACTGTCCGCGAAGCGCACGATGTCCTGGATGAGGCGCTTGCCGCCTTCGTCGGCGGGGTGCGCCTTGCCCGCGATGACGATCTGCACCGGACGGTCCGGATCGAGCAGGATCGCCCGCAGCCGCTCGGGGTCGCGCATCATCAGCGTCAGCCGCTTGTACGACGGCACCCGCCGCGCGAACCCGATCGTGAGCACGTCCGGGTCGAGCGCGGTGTCGATCCAGGCGGTCTCGGCCTCGCTGGCGCCGCGTACCCGCCACGACTCGCGCAGCCGCCGCCGCGCCTCGTCGACGAGCCGGGCCCGCAGCGTCCGCCGGATGGGCCACAGGTCGGTCTCGGGGACGTCGGACGCGGGCGGCCCGCAGTCCAGGATCTCGCGCGCGACCCAGGTTCCGGCGTGGACGCCGTTGGTGATCGAGCCGACCGGTACCTCGCCGGTGTCGAACCCGCCCCACAGGCCGCCGAACATCTCGCGGCTGACGACGCCGTGCAGCCTGCTGACGCCGTTGACGCGCTGCGCCAGCCGCATCCCCATCACGGCCATGTTGAAGACGGACAGGTCGCCGCCGGGATAGGTCTCGGCGCCGAGTTCCAGGATGCGCTCGGACGGCACCCCGGCCTTCTCGTTGACGCCGCCGAAGTACTTGGCGATCAGCTCACGAGGGAACCGGTCGATTCCGGCGGGAACCGGGGTATGGGTGGTGAAGACGGTGCCCGCCCGGGTCGCTTCGAGCGCCTCGTCGAACGTGAGCCCGTCCTCGGTGACGAGTTCGCGGATGCGTTCGAGGCCGAGGAACCCGGCGTGCCCCTCGTTGGTGTGGAACACCTCCGGCGCGGGATGACGGGTGATGCGGCAGTACGCCCGGATCGCCCGGACGCCGGCGATGCCGAGCAGCATCTCCTGGAGGAGGCGGTGGTCGCCGCCGCCGCCGTAGAGGCGGTCGGTGATGTCGCGGGCGGCGGGGTCGTTGTCCTCGACGTCGGAGTCGAGCAGCAACTGCGGGACGCGGCCGACCCGCGCCACCCACACCTGCGCGCGCAGCGCGTGCCCCTGCGGCAGACCGACGCTGACGTGCACGGGCGTGCCGTCGCTCTCGCGCAGCAGCGTCAGCGGCAGGCCGTTGGGGTCGATCGGCGGATAGCGTTCGAGCTGCCAGCCGTCCGGCGACAGCGACTGGGCGAAGTAGCCGTGCCGGTAGAGCAGGCCCACGGCGATGATCGGGACGCCGAGGTCGCTCGCGGTCTTCAGATGGTCACCGGCGAGGATGCCGAGGCCGCCGGAGTACTGGGGCAGCGCCGAGGTGATCCCGTATTCGGGCGAGAAGTAGGCGATCGCGGCCGGTCCGCCGGTCTGTTCCTGGTACCAGCGGTCTCCGGTGACGTAGTCGCGCAGGTCGTCGGCGGCGTCCTGGAGGCGGCGCAGGAAGCGCCGGTCGGCGGCGACCTCGGTCAGGCGCTCGGGCGCGATCTCGCCGAGCAGCCGGACGGGGTCGTGCCCGACGGCGTCCCACAGCGCGGGGTCCAGGTCGCGGAACAGGTCGCGGGTCTCGTGGTGCCACGACCAGCGCAGGTTGCGGACCAGCTCGTCGAGCGGGCGCAGCGGCTCGGGAAGGACGGTGCGTACGGTGAATCGTCGGATGGCCTTCACGTGGCGCCACGCTAAGGGGTCGGCGGGAATCACGCGAGGTGAGCCACAAGACCGTCACCCTATGGACCGCTCCGCCCCGGTTTGGCGGGACGGCCGCTTGCACGGGGCGCGACCCGCCCGCGCGGCCGGTGCCGGTCGGCGGGAGTACCCCTCCCGCCACGTTAGAAGCGGGCATCCAGTGGTAATCCCCCCGACGCGGAGCGAGACGGTTTCACGGGTCGGCAACGGGTAGGAGACGGCGCATGCGGGTCGAGTCCGGAACATCACGGATGCCAAAGAATGGTGCGATCGGGCGAATTCCGGTCCTGGACGTCACGCCGCTCGTCTCCGGCGGGCGGTGGTCCGCGCGGGCCGTCGAGAACGAGACGGTGCCCGTCGCCGCCACCGTGTTCCGCGAGGGCCACGAGCGGCTGGGCGCCGAGGTCGTGCTGCGCGATCCCGACGGCGTGGAGCAGCCGCCCGTCCGGATGATCGACATCGCACCCGGCGAGGACCGCCTGGCCGCCGAGGTCGTGCCCACCCGTCCGGGCACGTGGCACTACCGCGTCGTGGCCTGGGGCGATCCCGTCGCGCACTGGCGGCACGACGCCGAGATCAAGATCCCGCGCGGCCAGGACGTCGAGCTGATGTTCGCCGAGGGCGCGCTGCTGTTCACCCGCGCCGCCGAGGCCGTCCCGGAGGACGAGCGGCCCGTCCTCACCGCGCTCGCCGAACGGCTCGCGGACGTCACCGTCCCGGTCGACGACCGGATGGAGGCCGCCTGGGCGCCCGCCGTCCGCGACATCGAAGCGCGCCACCCGCTCCGCGAGCTGGTCACCGCCACCGAGTGGTACGCGCTGACCGTCCACCGCGAACGGGCCCTGTCCGGGAGCTGGTACGAGTTCTTCCCGCGCTCCGAGGGCGCGTCGGTCGACCCGATCGGCCGCCGCGGGCCCATGTCCGGAACGTTCCGGACGGCGATGAAGCGCCTGCCCGCCGTCGCGGACATGGGCTTCGACGTCGTCTACCTGCCGCCGATCCACCCGATCGGCGCGACGTTCCGCAAGGGCCCGAACAACACGCTGGAGGCCGGGCCGTACGATCCCGGCTCGCCGTGGGCGATCGGCTCCCCCGACGGCGGCCACGACGCGATCCACCCCGACCTCGGCACCCTGGACGACTTCGACGCGTTCGTCGCCTACGCCCGCGACCAGGGCCTGGAGGTCGCCCTCGACCTCGCGCTCCAGTGCGCCCCCGACCATCCCTGGGTCACCGAGCACCCCGAGTGGTTCACCACCCGCGCCGACGGCACCATCGCCTACGCCGAGAACCCGCCGAAGAAGTACCAGGACATCTATCCGCTCAACTTCGACAACGACCCCGAGGGGCTGTACGCCGAGGTGCTGCGGGTCGTCCGGCACTGGATGGACCACGGCGTCCGGATCTTCCGCGTCGACAACCCGCACACCAAGCCCGTCCGGTTCTGGGAGCGGCTGCTGGCCGAGATCGCGGAGACCGACCCCGACGTGCTGTTCCTCGCCGAGGCGTTCACCCGCCCGGCGATGATGCACACGCTCGCCAAGATCGGGTTCCACCAGTCCTACACGTACTTCACCTGGAAGAACTCCCGCGAGGACCTGGAGCAGTACTTCGGGGAGCTGACCGGCGACGCGTCGTTCTACATGCGTCCCAACGCGTTCGTGAACACGCCCGACATCCTGCACGAGTACCTCGTGCACGGCGGCCGTCCCGCGTTCGAGATCCGGGCGGTGCTCGCGGCGCTGCTTTCCCCGACGTGGGGCGTCTACTCCGGGTACGAGCTGATCGAGAACACGCCCGTCCGGCCCGGCAGCGAGGAGTACCGGGACTCGGAGAAGTACCAGTACCGCCCCCGCGACTGGGAGGCGGCCGAGCGCGAGGGCCGCACCATCGCGCCGCTGATCACCCGGCTGAACGCCTTCCGCCGCGCGCATCCCGCGCTGCGGCGGCTGCGCGGCCTCACCTTCCACGACCCCGACCAGGGCGAGTTCCTCTGCTTCTCCCGCCGCGACGGGGACGACGTCGTCCTCGCCGTCGTCAACCTCAACCCCCACCAGCCGCGCGAGACGACCGTCCGCCTCGACCTTCCCGCCCTCGGCGTGCCTCCCGGCGAGACCTTCACCGTCACCGACGAGCTCACCGGCGCCTCGTACACGTGGGGTGAGTTCAACTACGTGCGGCTCGATCCGCAGGAGCAGCCCGCCCACCTCTTCACTCTCCGGAGAAACGCGACTTGAGCACTTCGCAGCAACAGGACCCCGCGGCACGGCGGGAGGAGTTTCCCGCCGCGGCCGACTCCGACCTGCGCAACGACCGCGCGCTCGACCTGCGCCTGCCCGCCGTGCAGACCTCGACCCCGCACCACGGCGCGGCACCGGCCGAGGTGGAGGAGCCGACGCCGCACGAGCCGGTGCCCGACGCCTTCGATCCCGACACCCCGCGCGATCCGCACTGGTTCAAGACGGCCGTGTTCTACGAGGTGTCGGTGCGCGGCTTCGCCGACTCCAACGGCGACGGCTACGGCGACCTGCGCGGCCTCATCGGCAAGCTCGACCACCTCCAGTGGCTCGGCATCGACTGCCTGTGGCTGCTGCCGATCTACCAGTCGCCGCTCAAGGACGGCGGGTACGACATCAGCGAGTACACCCGGGTCCTCCCCGAGTTCGGGGAGCTGGGCGACTTCGTGGAGCTGATCGACCAGGCGCACGCGCGCGGCATCCGCGTCATCGCCGACCTCGTCATGAACCACACCAGCGACCAGCACCCGTGGTTCCAGGCGTCGCGCTCGGACCCGGACGGGCCGTACGGCGACTTCTACATGTGGGAGGACACCGACGAGAAGTATCCGGAGGCCCGGATCATCTTCGTCGACACCGAGGCGTCGAACTGGACGTACGACGCGGTACGCGGCCAGTACTACTGGCACCGGTTCTTCTCCCACCAGCCCGACCTGAACTACGACAACCCGAACGTGCAGGACGCGCTGCTGGAGGTGCTGCGGTTCTGGCTGGACCTCGGCATCGACGGGTTCCGGCTCGACGCCGTCCCCTACCTGTACGCGCGCGAGGGGACGAACTGCGAGAACCTGCCCGAGACGCACGCCTACCTCAAGCGGGTCCGGGCCGAGGTCGACCGGCTGTACCCCGACCGGGTGCTGCTCGCGGAGGCGAACCAGTGGCCGGGCGACGTCGTCGACTACTTCGGAGACCCGGCCGTCGGCGGCGACGAGTGCCACATGGCGTTCCACTTCCCCGTCATGCCGCGCATCTTCATGGCGGTGCGGCGCGAGCAGCGCTACCCCATCTCGGAGATCATGGCGCAGACGCCGAAGATCCCGACGAACTGCCAGTGGGGCATCTTCCTGCGCAACCACGACGAGCTGACCCTGGAGATGGTCACCGACGAGGAACGCGACTACATGTACTCCGAGTACGCGCGCGATCCCCGGATGAAGGCCAACATCGGCATCCGGCGGCGGCTGGCGCCGCTGCTCGACAACGACCGCAACCAGCTCGAACTGTTCACCGCGCTGCTCATGTCGCTGCCCGGTTCGCCCGTCCTGTACTACGGCGACGAGATCGGCATGGGCGACAACATCTGGCTGGGCGACCGCGACGCCGTCCGGACCCCGATGCAGTGGACGCCCGACCGCAACGCCGGGTTCTCCAACGCCGACCCCGGCCGCCTCTACCTGCCGACGATCATGGACCCGATCTACGGGTACCAGGCCGTGAACGTCGAGGCGCAGCTCAACAACCCCGGGTCGCTCATGCACTGGACCCGCAAGATGATCGAGATCCGGCAGCAGCACCCGGTGTTCGGCGTCGGGGAGTACGTGGAGCTGAACGCGTCCAACCCGAGCGTGCTCGCGTTCGTCCGGGAGATCTCCGACGGCGAGTCCAACCAGTGGGGCGGCGCCGACACGATCCTGTGCGTCAACAACCTGTCGCGGTTCCCGCAGCCCGTCGAACTCGACCTGCGCCGGTTCCGGGGGCACGCGCCCGTCGAGTGCATGGGCGGCGTGGAGTTCCCGGCGATCGGTGAGCTGCCCTACCTGCTGACGCTGCCGGGGCACGGGTTCTACTGGTTCGTCCTGTCCGCGCCTTCCGAGGAGGAGTGACCGTGGCGTCCGCCGAGGAGCTCCTGCTGATCCACTGGCTGCCGCGACAGCGGTGGTTCGCCGGGAAGGACCGTCCCGTGACGGCGGTCCGGGTGTCGGGGTCGGCGGAGCTGTTCCCGGGGCTGCGGTTCGTGGTGCTGGACGTCGAGCAGGGGTCCGCCACTGATCGTTACCAGCTCTATCTGGGGGTAGGGGAGGCTGCTCCGGGGGGTCTCATCGGGCCGGTCGGGCCCGGGACGGTCGTCTACGACGCCGTGCACGACCCGGCGCTGGCGTCGGTGCTGCTCGACCGGATCGACGCGGAGACGTCCGCCGGCGCGCTGCGGTTCCGGCGGGCGCCCGGCGTCGCGCTGGACA
The DNA here is from genome assembly GCF_000374305.1 of Actinomadura flavalba DSM 45200. GTDB lineage: Bacteria > Actinomycetota > Actinomycetes > Streptosporangiales > Streptosporangiaceae > Spirillospora > Spirillospora flavalba. The sequence goes on from NZ_KB894094.1 coordinate 613,617, forward strand.
CGGCGGCGGGCGGGCGGCCGCTCGGCGCCGAGCAGTCGAACACCTCGCTGGTGTACGGGACGTCGCACATCCTGAAGCTGTTCCGGCGGCTGTCGCCGGGCCGCAGCCCCGACCTGGAGATCAACCTGGCGCTGACGTCGCGGGCGTCGCCGTACGCCCCGGCCGTCCACGGCTGGATCGAGCTGGACGAGGGCGACGAGCCCGTCACCCTGGCGCTGCTGTCGGCGTACGTGCCCGGGGCGGCGGACGGCTGGGAGCTGGCGACGGCGCGGGCGGCGTCGGCGGAGTCGTTCGCGGCCGAGGCCGCGGCGCTGGGCGAGGCCACGGCGGCCGTCCACCGGGACCTGGCCGAGCTGTTCGACGTCCGGGAGACGACGTCCGCCGACCTGGCGGCGCTAGTGGACGCGATGCGCGCGCAGCTCGACGAGACGTCCCGCACGGTGGCCGAGCTGCGCCCGCACGCCGAGGCCATCGGCGCGGTCTTCGACACCGTCCGCGCGCTGGACGACCCGCCGCCGCTGCAACGCGTGCACGGCGACTACCACCTGGGCCAGGCCCTCTACACGGGCGACCGCTGGGTCCTGCTGGACTTCGAGGGCGAACCGGCCCGTTCCCCCGCCGAGCGCCGCGCCCCGTCCCCGGCGCTGCGCGACGTGGCGGGGATGCTCCGGTCGTTCGACTACGCGGCGCACGCCTCGGACGCGGACGCGTCCCGCGAGCCGTCGCCCGGCGCGTCGTCCTGGGCGGAGGAGACCCGCGCCGCGTTCCTGCGCGGCTACTCCTCGGCGGGCGGCGCCGCCGTCCACCCCGACCTGCTGCACGCGCTCGAACTCGACAAGGCCGTCTACGAGATCCGCTACGAGGCCGCCCACCGCCCCGCCTGGCTGCCCATCCCCCTCAACGCCCTCTCCCGCCTCACCACGACACGCCAGAACTGACCTTCCCGCACTTCCGCGAGGTTTCGGGCACACCCACACGGACCATTCCGGCGGCGCGTGCTGCCACTTATCGGGTATTCGAGCGAGATGTCCGTAACGCAGGTGAAGGATGGTTCCGTGGGGATGTCGTATGTTACTCGAACGTCATTCTCTTGGCGTCCCGGCGTCACTTCCCCAACAGCATGGACTGGCTAGTTGAAACATAGCCCTCTTGGGGGGTTGATGGTCACCCCGGCACTTGCGTACGGTCATGAGCCAACCAGCAGCGTCCGCGCCCGCTGCGGGCCGACTCCACTCTCTTCCCAGAGCCACGAGGGGACTCATGCTGACTGGGGATCTGGCCGCCCAGGCCGCCTGCCGAAACGCTGATCCCGATGCGCTGTTCGTGCAGGGTGCGGCACAGAACCGGGCGAAGACGATATGTCGCGCATGTCCGGTACGAACGGAATGCCTCGCTGACGCGCTCGACAATCGCATCGAGTTCGGCGTCTGGGGCGGCATGACCGAACGTGAACGCCGCGCGCTGCTGCGCCGCAGGCCCGACGTCGATTCGTGGGCGGACCTGCTGGAAGAGGCGCGCGCCGAGTACGAGGAGAACGGCGACCTGGTGGCGAGCTGACGCCGCCCGCCGGACCGTCGGTGCCCGGGGTCATACTGGGGGCATGGACGCGCAGGGTGCGCCGATCATGGAGTTCGTCCGCGCCGGGCGGGTGGGCGGTGGAATCGCGTCCGCCGTCGGCTACCGGGCGGCGGGCCTTCCCGAGACGCTGCACCGGGGGCTGCCCTCTCCGTACCTGACGTTCATCTTCTCGCTCGACGGCCCGGTCGTCGGCGCCGACGACCCCGCCGCCGTCCGTGGCGCGGGCGGGTTCGGCTGCGACGTGCTCGTCGCCGGGCTGCATCCCCGGCCCACCTACGTCGTGCAGCCCGAACGTCAGTCCGGCGTGCAGCTCGCCGTGCACCCGCTCGCCGCCCGCGCCCTGTTCGGCGTGCGCGCCGCCGACCTGGGGACCGGTGCCGTCGAGGCCGCCGACCTGATCGGGCCGGGGGTCACCGACGTCTGGGAGCGGCTGCGGGAGGCGCCGTCGTGGGACGCGGCGTTCGCCGTCGTGGACGGGTTCCTGCGGGAGCGGTCCGGCGCCCGGCCGCCCCGCGACGAGCTGGCCGAGGCGTGGCGCTGGCTCGCCTGGCATCGCGGACGCGGTTCGGTGGACGGGCTCGCGCGGCACGTCGGGCTCAGCGCCCGGCAGCTCAGCACGCTGTTCCGCCGCGAACTCGGCCTGGGCCCCAAGGGCGTCAGCCGCCTGATGCGGTTCGACGCGGCGCGGCAGGCCATCGCCGCCGCCGTCGCCGCCGGGCGCGAGCCCGCCCTCGCCGGCGTCGCGCACCGCCACGGCTACTGCGACCAGGCGCACCTCGCGCGCGAGTTCCGGGAGTTCGCCGGGCTCGCGCCGAGCGCGTGGATCTCCGAGGAGCGCCGAAACATCCAAGCCGGGGGCCACCGGCGCGGGGAAGACTCCGAGGTATGAACACTTCGGAGACCACGCCCGCGCCCGTCGTCTGGCCGACCCTGTCGGCCCGCGACGCCCACGGGCTCATCGCCTTCCTGACCGGCACGTTCGGTTTCGTCGCGACCGCCGTCTACGCCGACGGCGACGTCGTCCAGCACGCCCAGCTCGACTGGCCCGAGGGCGGCGGCGTCATGCTCGGCTCGGTCAAGGACGAGGGCGCCGACTGGTCCCGCGAACCGGGCAAGGCGGGCGTCTACGTCGTCACCGACCACGTGGACGACCTGTACGCCCGGGCGAAGGCCGCCGGGGCGGCCATCGTCCGCGAGCCCCGCGACGAGAGCTACGGCGGCCGCGACTTCATCGCCGCCGACCCCGAGGGCAACCTGTGGTCCTTCGGCTCCTACCGGGGCGAATCCGGCACGTCCTGACGCCGGGCGGCCCGCCCCGCCGTCCGGGGCGGGTCACAGGTCGAGGGAGTAGTCCAGGACGACCTGGTCGGCCGGGAGGACGATGTCGCGGCAGACCTCCATGACGCGGGCGCCCGCGAGCAGGCGGCGGGTGATCGTGACGACCGGGACGCCGTCGGCCATGCGCAGCGTCGCGGACTCGTCCGGCGTCGGCATGCGGGCCCGGACCGCCTCCTCGACGCGGGTGACCGCGTGGCCGAGGAAGCCGAGCTGGGCGAGGGTGCCGCCCGGCCAGGGCTCGTTCGCCGGGTCTGCGACCGGGGTGCCGCCGACGAGCGACCACGGCAGGTAGTTCGTCGAGATCTGCTGCGGCGTCCCCTTCGCGTGGAAGACGAAGTGGCGGCGGAGCAGCGGCGTCGCGTCCGGCAGCTCGAACAGCTCCGCGAGCTCGGGGGTGGCCTCGACCCGGGCGAAGGTCCGGTCGAGCCGGTAGTCCGACCAGGCCAGGTCGCGCTCGCGCGTGAACGTCGTCGCGGGCGGGTCCGGGCGCGGCGCGAAGGCGCGGTAGCGGTCCATCGCGACGCGGCGCAGCGGCGGCACCGCACGGACGATCGTGCCGCCGCCCCGGCGCGTCTCGACCAGTCCCTCGCCGCGCAGCATCGCGATGGCCTGGCGGACGACGATCTCCGAGACGCCGTGCCGCTCGCGCAGCCGCGCCATCGTCGGCAGCCGCGACCCGGGCGGCAGCGCGCCCGCCCGGATCTCGGCGCGCAGCAGGGCGGCGATGCGCCGGTAGGCCGGACCTTCCCGCACTCGCGTCACCTCCTCCGCCCCGGGGGCGCGGGCGACGCGCTAACCCCGGGGAGACGGTCCGCTTACGGACAGCTTGACACTCCACCGCCTCGGTATGACTTTTGTATACAGAAGTGCCTCCCCGGGGAAAGGACGACCGCGATGGGCGACTTCGAGGACGCGAAGTCCTCCGTCGAGTCCGAGTTCCCCGCCTGGCTGGTGTGGCGCAGCGACGCCGGACGCTGGTACGCCACCCGCCGGGGCGACCTGACGGACGCCCAGCTCGAAGCCGGTCAGGCGATGACCGTCGCGGCCGACGACGAACCCGGGCTGCGGGCCCTGCTGACCGAGCAGCGGGGTCGCGGATGAGCCGGGCCGCCGCGCCGGAGACGGCGTCCGGCCCGCCGTACGGGGGCGGGCCGGGCCGCCGTGACGCCAGATACCTCTGGCGTCCGGGTGACAGGAGAGGCACTTCCCCGCGAACGTGACCGCGCGGGCGCCGGCCATCGGCGCGACCCCTGGCGAAGACGCCGCCGCCCGCGCGGGCACCCGCCCGTCACGTCCGCGCCACGCAACGTGAGTGAAGTGCGGAAAGTGGGTAAATGCGGAGGGTCGCCCGCGTTGGATCAGGCTCCGACCGGGTAGAGCGCCTGCGAGGCAGGCCAGACGGTCAGGCGGTGGAGGGAGCCACATCACCATGGCACGAGTGACGCGCGCGGAGATCGACCGGCTCGTCGGCGGCGAACACCACGATCCGCACTCGGTCCTCGGCGCGCACCCCGGCCGTGACGGCATCATGATCCGCGCGCTGCGCCCGCTCGCCGACCGCGTCGACGTCGTCCTGCCGGACGGCGAGCGCCACCGGCTGCGGCACTACCACGGCGGCGTGTTCACCGGCACGATCCCGCCCGGCACCGCCCTGTCCGGCGACGACCCCGAGCAGCCGCCGCTCGCCGTCCCCGACTACCGCCTCGCCGTCACCTACGACGGCACCGAGTCGGTCCAGGACGACCCCTACCGCCACCTGCCCACGCTCGGCGAACTCGACCTGCACCTCATCGGTGAGGGCCGCCACGAGGAGCTGTGGCAGGCCCTCGGCGCCCGCACCCGCGCCTACGCGTCGGCGTTCGGCGAGGTCACCGGCGTCGCGTTCGCGGTGTGGGCGCCGAACGCGCGGGGCGTCCGCGTCATCGGTGAGTTCAACCACTGGGACGGCCGCGCGTTCCCGATGCGGTCGCTGGGCTCGTCGGGCGTGTGGGAGCTGTTCGTGCCCGGCGCCGGCGACGGCGACGCCTACAAGTTCGAGATCCTCGGCGCCGACGGGCAGTGGCGCGGCAAGGCCGACCCCATGGCCCGGTACGCCGAGCAGCCGCCGCGCACCGCGTCACGCGTCTTCACCAGCGCCTACGCCTGGGGCGACGACGCGTGGATGGAGCAGCGCAAGGAACGCTCCTACGTGCACGAGCCGATGAGCGTCTACGAGGTGCACCTGGGCTCGTGGCGGCAGGGCCTCGGCTACCGGGAGCTGGCCGAGGAGCTGACCGCCTACGTCTCCGACATGGGCTTCACGCACGTGGAGTTCCTGCCGGTCGCCGAGCACCCGTACGGGCCGTCCTGGGGCTACCAGGTGACGTCGTACTACGCGCCGACGTCCCGGTTCGGCGACCCCGACGACTTCCGGTACCTGGTCGACCGGCTGCACCAGGCGGGCGTCGGCGTCATCGTCGACTGGGTGCCCGCGCACTTCCCCAAGGACGAGTGGGCGCTGGCTCGCTTCGACGGCACCACGCTCTACGAGCACGGCGACCCGCAGCGCGGCGAGCATCCCGACTGGGGCACGCTGGTGTTCGACTTCGGCCGCACCGAGGTCCGCAACTTCCTCGTCGCCAACGCCGCGTTCTGGCTGGAGGAGTTCCACGTCGACGGGCTGCGCGTCGACGCCGTCGCCTCGATGCTCTACCTCGACTATTCGCGCGAGGACGGCCAGTGGACGCCGAACATCTACGGCGGCCGGGAGAACCTGGAGGCGATCTCGTTCCTCCAGGAGATGAACGCGACCGTCTACAAGCGCAGCCCCGGCGTCGTCACGATCGCGGAGGAGTCGACGGCGTGGCCGGGGGTGTCGCGGCCGACGCACCTGGGCGGGCTCGGGTTCGGGTTCAAGTGGAACATGGGGTGGATGCACGACACGCTCCACTACCTGGAGCACGAGCCGCTGTTCCGCAACTACCACCACGGCGAGCTGACGTTCTCGCTGGTGTACGCGTTCTCCGAGAACTACGTGCTGCCGCTGTCGCACGACGAGGTCGTCCATCTCAAGGGGTCGCTGCTCGGCAAGATGCCCGGCGACTCGTGGAACAAGTTCGCGGGGCTGCGGGTGCTGCTGGCCTACATGTGGTCGCATCCGGGCAAGCAGCTCCTGTTCATGGGCGGCGAGTTCGGGCAGGGCGCCGAGTGGGCCGAGGACCGGGGGCTCGACTGGTGGCTGCTCGACAGCGCCGCCGAGGGCGCCCACCACATCGGCGTGCAGAAGCTCGTCCGCGACATGAACCGGCGCTACAAGGAGTTTCCCGCGCTGTGGGCGCGCGACAACGAGCCCGACGGCTTCGAGTGGATCGACGCCAACGACGCGAGCGGCAACGTCCTGACGTTCCTGCGGCGCGGCGGCGACGGCCGGGTGCTGGCGTGCGCGTTCAACTTCTCCGGCGCCCCGCACGAGAACTACCGGATCGGCCTGCCGCACACCGGGGTCTGGCGCGAGGTGCTCAACACCGACGCGTTCGAGTACGGCGGCAGCGGCGTCGGCAACCTCGGCCGCGTCGAGGCGCACGACGTCCCGCACCACGCGATGCCCGCGTCGGCGGAGCTGCGCGTCCCGCCGCTGGGCGCGGTGTGGCTCGTTCCGGACGAGACGCCCGCCGAGCCTCGCACGCCCGGGGCGTCATAGGGTCGGCGGATGAGCGTTCCGCACCTGCACCGCGTGCCCGGCCGGTTCGTCGTGGAGCATCTGGCGCACGCGACGCTGCCCGAGGACGACGAGTGGGTCGCGCTCGTCCGGGCGCCGGAGGGGCTGACGGTCGTGCGCGAGGCGCCGCCCTGGGTCGAGGCCGAGCGCTGGACGGGCTTCTACGCCGACACCCCGTCCGGCACGGGCGCGCCCGGCGTGCTCGCCGCGATCCTGGCGCCGCTCGCCGACGCCGCGCTGCCGGTGTTCGTCGCCTCGACCTACCACGCCGACCTGGTGCTGGTGCCCGAGGACGACGCCGAGCGCGCCGCCGGGACGCTGCGCGGCGCGGGCGTCCGCGTCACCGTGGGCTGAGCCGTCAGCGGCGCCGGGCGGGCAGGCGGTCCAGCAGCCAGCGCGGGCCGAGCACGGACGCGCCCGCGGCCTCACAGCGGGCGCGCAGTTCGCGGTCGGCGGTGACGACGAGGTAGCGGACGTCGGGGTCGGGGTCGGTGACGAGGGCGACGATGTGGTCGTCGCCGCTGCCCGGCGCGGCGACGACGGTGACGTCCGGGCTGGGCTCGGCGGCGACGCCGCGCGCCGCCCCCTCCACGACCAGGACGATCTCCGGGTAGGCCAGCGGATAGGGCGCGGCGCCCTCCGGCAGGCGGACGCCCCCGGACGCCAGCGTCCGCAGGTCGTCGCGCAGCCGGGCGTTGGCGCCCGCGCGGTCCTTCCACCAGCCGTCGGCGCGCGCCCCGACGACGTTCGCCGCGTCCACCACCAGCACGATCCGGCTCAAAGCGACCTCCAGAGACGTCCATCCGCGGGCGAACGGGGGAAACAGCCGGCGGTCCCGCACCCGCTCGGCCCGGACCCAGGCGGCGCGCCGGGTCTCCCGCGACGCGGCCCGCACGACCGGCCGCTCCGCGACCGACGCGATCACCGACGTGTAGGCCCAGCCGCCGTGGTCCTCGACGGACGCGCCGTGCACCCGGACCAGCGCGGTGTCCAGTGTGGACTCCTCGGCCGTCTCGCGCAGCGCCCCGGCGACCGGGTCCTCGTGGCTGTGCCGGGCGCCGCCGAACATGCCCCACGTGCCGCCGCCGATCCCCCACCAGGCGCGCTGCTGGAGCAGGACGCGGACGATCCCGGCGGCGTCGCGGTGGAACAGCAGCAGGCCCGACGCCCCGTACCGGCCCCAATGCGTGTGGCCCTGGACGCAGCGCGCCCAGCCGTCGCCGTCACCGTCAGCCATGCGGACGAACCTATCCTCCGGGTCGTCTCAGTACGGTGGACACGTCATTTGTCAGCTTTCAGCCGACGCCGGTGAGCAACCGCACATCGCCCGCCGCACCCCGAACCGAATACGATTCGGCTGATCGCACCCGTGAGGAGACCCCCGTTGAGCCTGGACATCGACAGCGCGACCGCCGACCTGTGGAACAACGCCACCGGCGCGGAACTGATCCAGGCCATCGCCGACGGCAGGTTCCCCCAGCTCACCGACATCAACGACCACATCGGGCAGATCATCACCCGCGCCGAGCCCGGTCACGTCGAGATCTCCTGGACGCCCGCCGAGAAGCTGTGCAACCCCGGCGGCACCGTGCACGGCGGCTACATCGCGATGATCCTCGACAACGCCGTCTGCCTCGCGGGCGCGTCCACCGGCGCCAGGTTCATGCCGATGCTCACCCTCAACCTGAACGTCGACTACCTGCGTCCCGTCCTGGCGGGCACGCGGTACACCGTCGTCGGCACCTGCGTGCACCCCGGTTCCGTCCGCCTGGTGTCCAACGCCGTCCTCACCGGACCCGACGGCCGTCCCGCCGCCCAGGCCAGCGCGAGCGTCCTGCCGAACCGCGCGTTCGCCCGCTGACCCACCGCATAGGCTGGGGCCATGGTGGACCCCGGTACAGTCGTGAACGTCATCCGTGAGGCCCGCGAACGCCGCACGGCCCCGCTGATCCTCGAACTCGACCTCGCGGACGGGATCGTGGAGGCTCCCCCCGCCGACCCCCTGTCCGCGCTCATGACGCTGCGCCGCACGCACCTGCACGACGTGCTCGGCGGGCTGCGGCGGGCCCGCACCGACCCCCGCGTCAAGGCGCTCGTCGTCAAGGTGTCCGGTGGCACGGCGCTGGCGATGGCGCAGGAGCTGCGCGACGCCGTGGCCGCGTTCCGCGCGGCGGGCAAGCTCGCCGTCGCCTGGGCCGAGACGTTCGGCGAGGGCGGGCGCGGCAACGTCCCCTACTACCTCGCGACCGGGTTCGACGAGGTGTGGCTCCAGCCGTCCGGCGAGGTCGGGCTGACCGGCATCGCGCTGGAGGAGCCGTTCTTCGGCGGCGCGCTGGAGAAGGCGGGCGTCAAGCCCGAGTTCGCCAAGCGGCACGAGTACAAGACGATGGCGAACACGTTCATGGAACGCGCCTACACGCCCGCGCACGAGGAGTCGTCGCAGCGGCTCGTCGACTCCCTGGCCGACCAGATCGCCGCCGGTGTCGCCGCCGCGCGCGGCATCGACGTCGCGGAGGTGCGCGCGCTGATCGACCGGGGCCCGCTGCTGGCCGCCGAGGCGCTGGACGCGCGCCTGGTCGACCGGCTCGGCTACCGCGACGAGGTGTACGCGCACGTCCGCGAGCGCGTCGGCGGGCAGCCGCTGCTGCGGTTCGTCAACCGGTACAACCGGGCGCAGAGCGTCGCGAAGAAGCTCCCCAAGCCGGGCAAGCACGACGCGATCGCGCTGATCACCGGGCAGGGGCCGATCCGGCTCGGCCGCTCCGGGCGCGGCGGGCCGCTGCCCACGCAGGGCCCGTCGATGGGGTCGGACACGATCTCCGCCGCGTTCCGCGCCGCCGTCCGCGACGACCGCGTCAAGGCGATCGTGTTCCGGGTGAACAGCCCCGGCGGGTCGGCGGTCGCGTCCGACACGATCTGGCGCGAGGTGCAGCTCGCCCGCGAGGCGGGCAAACCCGTCGTGGTGTCGATGGGGAACGTCGCCGCGTCCGGCGGCTACTACGTCGCGATGGGCGCCGACACGATCGTCGCGCAGCCCGGCACGATCACCGGGTCGATCGGCGTCGTCGTCGGCAAGGCCGTCGTCAACGACCTGCTCGCCCGCGTCGGCGTCGGGCTCGGGCACGTCACCTCCGGCGACCACGCCCGCATGTTCTCCGCCACCAAGGACTTCTCCGACTCCGAGTGGGCGCGCGTCAACGCCTCCCTCGACGCGATCTACGCCGACTTCACCGGCAAGGCCGCGCGGGGCCGGGGCATGACGCCCGAGAAGATGCACGAGCTGGCGCGCGGACGCGTCTGGACCGGCGCCGACGCCCACGCCAACGGCCTGGTGGACGAGCTGGGCGGCCTCGACCACGCGCTCGGCCTGGCCCGCGAGAAGGCGGGGCTGGCCGCGACGGCGCCCGTCCGGCCGTTCCCGCACGGCTCCCCGCTCGACCGGCTGCGCCCGCCGGAGTCCAGCGACGACCGCACCGCCGCGTCGGCCCGCTTCGACGGCTGGGGCGCGCTGAGCGGCGCGGCGGCGCGGCTGGGCCTGCCCGCGGCGGGGCCGCTGACGCTGCCGGGCGCGTGGGAGATCCGCTGAGCACCGCCGACGCCGCCGAGGCCGTCGCGGGCTTCGCGACGGGCGTCGTCGTGCTGACGGTCCGCGACGGCCGCGACGACCACGGGACGACGGTGACGTCGTTCCTGTCGGTCTCGCTCGACCCGCCGCTGGTGCTCGTCAGCATGACGACGTCCTCGTACCTCACCGAGGTGCTGCACCGCCGGGACCGCTGGGCCGCGACGATCCTGGCGTCGTCCCAGCGGGCTCTGGCCGGGCGGTTCGCCGCCGCCGGCCGTCCCGGCGCCCGCATCCTGCTGGCCGCCGAGCCGCACCGGCGCGGCACCGCGTCCGACGCGCTCATCCCCGACGGCGGCGTGGCCGCGCTGGAGTGCGCGACCCGCGACCGCGTCGAGGCGGGCGACCACACCCTGTTCATCGCCGAACCGCTCGCCGTCGCCTACACGGCGTCGCGGCCGCCGCTCGTCCGGGCGTCGCGCCGGTACCTCTAGCTCTTGAGGCTGTCGGGGAGGCGTTCGAGGAGGCCGCGCAGGTCGTCGGCGTGCTCCTCCTCCTGGGCCAGCAGGTTCTCGAAGACGCGCTTGGTCGTGACGTCCTTGTCGCCGAGCCACTGGACGATCTCGGTGTAGGACGCGACCGCGATGCGCTCCGCGACCAGGTCCTCCTTGATCATCTCGACGAGGTCGAGGCTGGCGTCGTACTCGGCGTGCGAGCGGGTCGTCAGCGTGTCCGGGGAGAAGTCGGGCTCGCCGCCGAGCTGCACGATGCGCTCGGCGAGCAGGTCGGCGTGCTCCTGCTCCTCCTTGGCGTGCTCCAGGAACTCGGCGGCGACCGTCTCGGCGTGGATGCCCGTCGCCGTGAAGTAGTGCCGCTTGTAGCGCAGCGTGCAGACGATCTCCGTCGCGAGCGCCTCGTTCAGCACCTGGATCACCCGGTCGACGTCCGCGCCGTACGCCTGCGTGATCGGGCCCTTCAGGATCTCCTGCCGAGCGTTCTCACGCAGCGTCTTGATGTCGGTCAGGAACTCGGCCATCGTCGCCCCCTCGGGATCTGTCGCGGTGTCGCGGGGCCTTGTACCCGAGGAGCGGGCTTCAACCGCCTACCCGCCCGTCACCGCCCGCGCGTGCGCGCCGAGGACGTGGGCGAGCAGCGCCGGGGCCGCGCCCTCGCGGGCGTCGGCGAGGGTGTCGGGGGTGAGCGTCCAGTCGTGGCCGGTCCAGCCGTCGCGGATCGTGTCCTCGCCGCCGGGCAGGCTCGCGCCGCACGCCTGCCGGACGCGCATCGCGCGCACCGACTCGCCCGCCGGGGCGCCCGTCTCGGCCAGCAGCACCGGGACGCCCGCCGCCGGGCCGTCCTCGGCGAGGCGGACGAGGTGGTGGGCGTCGTCGCCGTCGAGCGCGGCGCCCACGTCCAGCACGACCAGCAGCCGCACCGGCGGGCCGGGCCGCAGGCCGGGCGGCAGCTCGTCGGCCTCGCCGCCGACGCCGCGCAGGTCCACCAGGTCGAGCAGGGCGCGCAGCCGCTCCGACGCCTGCGGCCCGGCGACGGCGCCGCCGCCCGCGAGGGTGTCGCGGACGCGCGGGTCGAGCCCGTTGACCCACTGCGCGCCGGACAGGCCGGACGCGTCCACGACCTCGATCCCGGCGAGGCCGGGCGGCAGCGCGGCGAGGAACCGGGTGACGAGCGACCACGTGAACGCCGTCGCCGCGCCCGGCACCGGCCCGCCGGTGATCCACACGCCGCTGCGCCACGGCATCCGCATGACCAGCGGCATCCGCAGGCCGGGCATCTCGGGCGTGCCGAGGTGGCCGAGGAGGATGCCGTCGGCGACGTCGGCGCGGGGCTGCCAGGTCAGCCAGGACGGCGCGTCGAACGGCGCCAGCTCCGGCGGCACGTGCCCGCCCGCGTCGCCGAGTTCGGCGGCGAGCTGCGCGGCGTCGGCGGCCAGCCGCTCGTTCGCGGCGGCCATCAGCTCGGCGGGCCGCCCGGCGGCGCTCCCGCCCGCCGAGTCCCGCAACCGCAGCGCGTGCTCGGTCGTCGCCCGATGCGCGGCCACCGCCCGGCTAGCGTCCTCCCACACCAGCCAAGCCCGCTCCACGAACCCAACCTGGTTCCCCACCTGCGAAGACCCAGGCCCACCCTGCCCCGGCGAACCACCCGCACTTGGAGAGCCAACGGGCGAACCGTGCCCGCCATGCCCCGGCGAACCACCCGCCTGCGACGGCGAACCGGCCTGCGAGCCCAGCCCCGCCCCGCCGTGCGCCTGCGGCGAACCATGCCCACCTTGCCCCGGCGAACCACCCGCCTGCGGCGAGGAACCGGCCTGCGAGCCCAGCCCCGCCCCGCCGCCTGCCTGCGGCGGACCATGCCCGCCTTGCCCCGGCGAGCCACCCGCGCGCGGCGGCGAACCGGCCTGCGAGCCCTGTCCGGCCCCGCCGCCCGCCTGCGGCGAACCACCTGGGCGGGGCGGTGAAGTTGCGTGCGGGCCCTGCCCGGTCTGTCCCGCCGCACTGCCCGCGTGCGGGGAAGCCGTAGATGGGCCATGCCCGGGATGTGAACCGTGCCCGCTCTGTCCCGGCGGGGAACCGGGGTCGGGGTGGGCGCCGTGGCCGGGCGCGGAGTGCCGGGCTCCGTGGGCGAACGGCGCGGGCGTGCCCTGCGCGGGCGTGGTGTGGAGCGAGGGCGCGGGGGTGGGCCGGGGCGCGGGAGCCGGGGGGTCGACGTCCACGCCGTGGTCGGTGAGGAGGGCGGCGAGGCCGCCCGCGTAGCCCTGGCCGAGGGCGCGGATCTTCCACGCGTCCGCGCGGCGGTAAAGCTCGAAGCCCACGATCGCCTGTTCGACGCCGAGGTTCGCCACCGTGAACGACGCGACGTCCGCGCCGCCGGACACGACGGCCAGCCGGGGCGGCGGCAGCGCTCCGAACGTGCCGTCGGCCAGCGACAGCGCGACCAGCACGGCGTGCACGTCGCCGGGGACGGCGGCGAGGTCGAGGGTGAGGCGCTGCCCGCCTTCGTGCGACCACCGCACGCCGGGCGCGGACGGGGCGTTGTAGAACACCACGTCGGCGTCGGAGCGGACCTTCAGCCGCGCGTCCACCAGCAGCGCGCTGACGTCGGCGGGCGCGCCGCACTCGGCGGTGACGGTCAGCGTGCCCGGGGGCAGGGGCGCGTTCGCCCCGCTCGTCATCTCGGCCATCGGGGGGAGGCGGCGGTCAGGCGTGGGCGGCGATCGAGGGGAACATGTCCTGGAAGGTACGGCCCTGACCGGGCTCGCCGATCGCGTTCAGCTTCCAGCCGTCGCCGTGGCGGTACAGCTTCGCCATGATCATCGCGGTGTGCTGGCCGCCGCCGGTGAGCGTGTAGCGGGCCAGCTCGGCGTTGGTCTGCTCGTCCACGAGACGGCAGAACGCGTTGGCGACCTGGTCGAAGCTCTGGTTGTTGAACGAGCTGACCGTGAAGACCAGCGACGTCACGTGCACGGGCACGCGCGTGAGGTCGACGATGATGGACTCGTCGTCGCCGTCGCCCGCGCCGGTGAGGTTGTCGCCCGTGTGCCGGACCGAGCCGTCCTTGGACGTGAGCTGCCCGAAGTACACGACGTCGGCGGGCTGCCCGTCGGCGAACAGCACGACCGACGCGTCCAGGTCGATCTCCTGCTCGCGGGAGCCGAAGAACCCCTTCTTCTTCACCGCGTCCCAGCCGAGGCCCATGCGCACCATCGTGAGCGAGCCGCCGGGCTTCTCCAGCGAGATCCGCTGGCCCTTGACCATCGAGACCGACACGAAACGTCTCCTTCCCCGCCACGGGGACCGGAACGCCCCGTTCGCGACGACCCTACCGAACGACGGGGACACCGTTCCGCCATACGGCGGCGACCTGGGGCACTCCGGGCCGGTAGGCGAGGAACACGTGCGAGGGCGCGTCGAGGACGAGCACGTCGGCGCGCGCCCCCGTGGACAGGTGCCCGACGTCGTCGCGGCGCAGCGCGCGGGCGCCGCCGAGCGTCGCGGCCCGGACGGCCTCGATCGGCGTCATGCCCATCTCCCGGACGGCGAGCGCGATGCAGAACGCCATGCTGGAGCTGAAGCACGACCCCGGGTTGCAGTCGGTGGCCAGTGCGACGGTCGCGCCCGCGTCCAGCAGGCGCCGCGCGTCGGGGTAGGGCTGCCGGGTGGAGAACTCGACGCCGGGCAGCAGGGTCGCGACGGTGTCGGACGAGGCGAGCGCGTCCACGTCGGCGCGCGACAGGTAGGTGCAGTGGTCGGCGGACGCCGCGCCCAGCTCGACGGCCAGCCCGACGCCCGGCCCCTGCCGGAGCTGATTGGCGTGCACGCGCGGCAGCAGCCCGGCGGCGATCCCGGCCTCCAGCACCTCGCGGGCCTGCTCGCCGTCGAAGGCGCCGCGCTCGCAGAACACGTCGATCCAGCGGGCGTGCGGCGCGCACGCGTCGAGCATGGCGCCGGTGACGAGGCGGACGTAGCCGCCGGGGTCGTCGTCGTACTCGGGCGGGACGACGTGCGCGCCGAGGAACGTGACCTCGTCGGCCTCCTCGGCGGCGATGCGGACGCACCGCGCCTCCTGCTCGACGGTGAGGCCGTAGCCGGACTTGCACTCGATCGTCGTCGTGCCCTGCCGGGCCATCTCGGCGACGAGGCGGCGCAGGTTGGCGCGCAGGTCGTCGTCGGGCGCCTCGCGGGTCGCCGCGACGGTGGTGCGGATGCCGCCCGCCTTGTAGGGGCGGCCGCTCATCCGCGCGGCGAACTCGGCGGACCGCTGCCCGGCGAACACCAGGTGGGCGTGCGAGTCGACGAATCCGGGCAGCACGCAGCGGCCCCGGGCGTCGTACACCTCGTCGGCGGCGGGGGCCGCGTCGGACGCGCCGGTCCACGCGACCTGCCCCTCGTGCAGGACGAGCGCGGCGTCGCGCAGGGTGCCGAGGTCCGGGTCGTTGGTGACCAGCTCTCCGATGCCCCGGATCAGCGTGCTCATCGGCGCTCCTCCCCCTCGGTGCGCGGTCGCGTGACCGCCTCGATCGCGCTCGCCAGCGCCCCGGGGACGTCGGGGACGAGCAGGTGGCGGCCGTCGTCGACGACCGGGCGTCCGGCGTTGACGACGTGGGTGACGTCGGCGGCGGTGGCGGCGTAGACGGCGGCCTCGGCGGGGTCGGCGCCCGCCGTGCGGACCGAGTCCAGGGCGACGGTCACCAGGTCGGCGGTGGCGCCGGGCGTGAGGGAGCCCGCGTCGGGGCGGCCGAGCGCGGCGTGGCCGGTCGCGGTGAGCGCCGTCAGCAGCTCGGCGGCGGTGAAGTGGCCGCGCCGCCGCGTGCGCAGGCGTTCGTGCAGTTCGAGGGCGCGGGCCTCTTCGAGGAGGTCGATGACGGCGTGCTGGTCGGACCCGAGCGTCAGCGGCGATCCGGCGGCGGCCAGGTCGCCCGTGCGGCCGAGGCCGTCGGCGAGGTCGCGTTCGGTGGTGGGGCAGACGCAGGCGCCGGTGGCGGTGCCGCCCAGCAGGGCGATGTCGGCGTCGGTGAGGTGGGTGGCGTGGACGGCGACGGTGCGCGGGCCGAGCGCGTCCGCGCCGTCCAGCAGCGCGGCCGGGGTGACGCCGTGGGCGGCCAGGCAGGCGGTGTTCTCGGCGGCCTGCTCGGACAGGTGGACGTGCAGCGGCAGCGCGTGCGCGCGGGCGTGGGCGGCGACGGCGGCGATCTCGTCCGGCGGCACCGCGCGGACGGAGTGGACGGCGGCGCCGATCGTGGCGTGCGCGGGTACGTCGTCCAGGAGCGCGGCGACGCGGTCGCGCCAGGCGGCGGCGGTGCCGTCGCCGAAGCGGATCTGCGGGCCGTCGAGCGGGGCGTCGAAACCGCCGCGCAGGTAGCAGGCGTCGAGCAGGGTGATGCGGACGCCCGCGTCGGCGGCGGCGTCGATGAGCGCGCGTCCCATGGCGTTCGGGTCGTCGTAGGGCGAGCCGTCGCGGCGGTGGTGCAGGTAGTGGAACTCACCGACGGCGGTGACGCCCGCGAGCGCCATCTCCGCGAAGACGGCCGTCGCGAGCGCCCGGTAGGTGTCCGGTTCGAGCCGGTCCGCGACGGCGTACATCCGCTGCCGCCAGGTCCAGAACGTGCCGCGTCCGGCCTGCGCCCGCCCGCGCAGCGCCCGGTGGAAGGCGTGCGAGTGCACGTTGGCGAACCCCGGCAACGTCAGCCCGGGCAGCCGGACGGCGTCCGACGGCGCCGGCGCCCCGGCCCGTACCTCGCTGAACCGGTCGCCCTCCGCCTCCAGCAACACGTGGGGCAGGACCGCGCCGCCGACCCACGCCCACTCGGCATGCCACCGCCTCACGCGACCACCGGCCCCGCGTGCGAGAGGCCGCTGACCTGGGTCTTCGTGAAGTTATCCACAGGCTGTGGCGGTGGGGTGCACAGCGTGTCACGGGTCTGCATCATGGGTGTTCCAGGAGGTCTTCGAGGACCTGGGCGAGGGCGGTGACGCCCGCCAGGCAGTCGGGGATGTCGGCGTGTTCGGAGGGGGCGTGCGAGATGCCGGTCGGATTGCGGACGTACAGCATGGCGGTGGGGATGCGGGCGGCGAGGATGCCCGCGTCGTGCCCGGCGCCCGTGGGCAGCAGCGGCACGTCGCCGAGCAGGGCGCGCAGGTGGTCGCGCAGGGCGTGGGGGAAGTCGAGGAGCGGCGTGTACGACTCCTCCGCCACGTCCACCTTGACGTCGTGGCCCACCGCCGCCAGACGCGCCGCGCGCTCGATCTCGGTCACCGTGCGGCGGACGGCGTCGTCCACCGGTCCCCGGCCGTCGAGCCACGCCGTCACCGACGCGGCGATCGCGTTCACCCCGCCCGGGTCCACGGCGACCTTGCCGACCGTGGCCAGGGTGCCGTTGCGCTCGGCGGCCTGGCGCGCCGCCAGGACCATCGCGGCGAAGGGCAGCATCGGGTCGCGGCGGTCGCGGAGCGCCGTCGTGCCCGCGTGGTCGCCCTGGCCGGTGAAGCCGAAGCGCCACCGGCCGTGCGGGATGATCGAACTGGCCACGCCGACCGGGCCGACCAGGGCGCGGCCCTGCTCGACGTGCAGCTCCACCCCGTACGCCAGACGGCCCAGCAGCGCTTCGTCCGGGCCGATCGCGGCGGGGTCGAGGCCGTGCTCCGCGATGACGTCCGCGAACGTGGCGCCGTCCCCGTCGCGCAGGGCGCGCGCCCGCTCCGGCGTGATCGCGCCCGTCAGCAGCCGCGATCCGAGGCAGGCGACGCCGAACCGGGCGCCCTCCTCCTCGGCGAACGCCGCGACGACGAGCGGGCGCCGGGGCGCGAACCCGCGCTCGCGCAGCGCGTCCAGTGCCGCGAAGGCCGTCACGACGCCGAGCGGTCCGTCGAACGCGCCGCCGCCGGGCACCGAGTCCAGGTGGCTGCCGGTGAGCACGGCGCCGTCCCGGCGTCCGTCCGCCGGATACCACCAGGCGAACAGGTTGCCGTTGGCGTCCGGTTCCAGCGCGAGGCCGCGCCCCGCCGCCTCCGCCTCGAACCAGGCGCGGCACTCCAGCTCCGGCGCCGTCCACGCGAACCGGTGGTATCCGCCCGTCGCCGCCGACCTGCCCACCGGCAGCAGGTCCGCCCACATGGCCTCGAACGTCACCTCAGCCCTCCGCCATGGGGATGCGGACGCCGCGCTCGGCGGCGACCTGCCCGGCCCGGTCGTAGCCGGCGTCGGCGTGCCGCATGACGCCGGTGCCGGGGTCGTTGGTGAGGACGCGTTCGAGCTTTTGCGCGGCGAGGTCCGTCCCGTCGGCCACGCACACCTGCCCGGCGTGGATCGAGCGGCCGATGCCGACGCCGCCGCCGTGGTGGATCGACACCCACGTCGCACCGGAGGCGGTGTTGAGCAGCGCGTTGAGCAGCGGCCAGTCCGCGATGGCGTCCGAGCCGTCCTTCATCGCCTCGGTCTCGCGGTAGGGCGAGGCGACCGAGCCGGTGTCGAGGTGGTCCCGGCCGAGGACGAGCGGCGCGCTCACCTCGCCGCGCGCCACCAGGTCGTTGAACAGGGCCCCGGCCTTGTCGCGCTCGCCGTAGCCGAGCCAGCAGATCCGCGCCGGGAGTCCCTGGTAGTGGACGCGCTCCCCCGCCATCGTGATCCAGCGCCGCAGCGGCTCGTTGTCGGGGAACAGGTCGAGGATCGCCTGGTCGGTGCGGGCGATGTCCTTGGGGTCGCCCGACAGCGCCGCCCACCGGAACGGCCCCTTGCCCTCGCAGAACAGCGGCCGGATGTAGGCGGGCACGAAGCCGGGGAAGTCGAACGCGCGGTCGTATCCGGCGAGCTGCGCCTCGCCGCGGATCGAGTTGCCGTAGTCGAACACCTCGGCGCCCGCGTCCTGGAAGCCGACCATCGCCTCCACGTGCGCGGCCATCGACTCGCCGGCCCGGGTGATGAACCCGGCGCGGTCGCGTTCGCGCTCGGCGGCCATGTCGGCGAACGCGACGCCGCGCGGCAGGTAGGCGAGGGGGTCGTGGGCGCTGGTCTGGTCGGTGACGATGTCGATGGGGGCGTCGCGGCGCAGCAGTTCGGGGACGACGTCGGCGGCGTTGCCGAGCAGCCCGATCGAGAGCGCGCGCCGGTCGTCGCGGGCCTGTTCGGCGAGCAGCAGGGCGTCGTCGAGGGTGTCGGCCTGCACGTCGCAGTAGCGGTGCGCGACGCGCCGGTCGATGCGGGAGGGGTCGCACTCGACGACGATCGCGACGCCGCCGTTCATCGTGACGGCGAGGGGCTGGGCGCCGCCCATGCCGCCGAGCCCGGCGGTGAGCGTGATCGTCCCGGCGAGGCTGCCGCCGAACCGCTTTTCGGCGACGGCGGCGAACGTCTCGTACGTCCCCTGGAGGATGCCCTGCGTCCCGATGTAGATCCACGATCCGGCGGTCATCTGCCCGTACATCGTGAGTCCCTCGGCCTCCAGCCGCCGGAACTCCTCCCAGTCCGCCCACTGCGGCACCAGGTTGGAGTTCGCCAGCAGCACCCGGGGAGCCCACTCGTGCGTCCGGAAGATCCCCACGGGCTTCCCCGACTGCACCAGCAGCGTCTCGTCGCCTTCGAGGTCCGTGAGCGACCGCACGATCCCGTCGTAGGCGTCCCACGACCGCGCGGCCCGTCCCGTCCCGCCGTAGACGACGAGCTCGTCCGGGTGCTCGGCCACCTCGGGGTCCAGGTTGTTCATCAACATCCGCAGCGCGGCCTCCTGCGGCCACCCCTTGGCGGTCAGCGCACTCCCGCGCGCGGCCCGCACCGGCCTAGCACCAGCCATACCGAGAACTCCTTCTCAACAAGAACGACGACGAACCGACCCCGACGAACAACAGGAGGCCCAACCTCCCCGAAGACCACCCACCCCACCGACCGGATGAGCCCCAAAGCGGCCAGCGCCCCCAAGCACGAAGGCCCACCCGCGAAGCCCCTCTGTGGACTCGGCGGCCGGGACACGAAGCAGCCCGAGTGGCAAGCCCGGGCGCGGACAGGGCCACCCGCGAGGGCCCGCCGTGGCCTCGGCCTGAACACGAAGCGGCGCGAGTGGCACGCCCGGGCGTCGACGGGGCCATCCGAGAGGACACGTGGTGGATTCGGCCGCCCGGGTACCAGATGGCGCGGGCGGCGGACGAGGCCATCCGTGGCCCGTCGTGGACTCGGCAGCCTGAACAAGGCGCAGCGCGAGTTGCGAGGAGCCAGGGTGCGGAAGGGACAACCCGAGCGGGCCCGTTGTGGACTCGGCGGCCTGAACGTGAAGCGGCGCCGGTGCCGGGTGTGGACGGGCTCATACGGGAGTGCCCGTCGTGAATGCGGCGGGCTGGGCACGAGACGGCTTGGGTTGCGGGCCCGGGTGTGGACGGGCTCATGGGAGGGGGCCCGTCGTGGATTCGGCGGCCTGGAGGAGGGCGCCGGTGCGGACGAGGGCGGTGGTGGCCTCGATCTCGGGGGCCAGGTAGCGGTCGGGGCCGGGTGGGGGGACGTGGGCGCGGAGGGCGGCCACGGCGGCGCCGGTGGCGGGGCCCGGGCGGAGGGGGGTGCGGAGGTCGAGGGCGCGGGCGGCGGTGAGGATCTCGATCGCGAGCACCCGGGTGAGGCCGTCCACGGTGCGGCGCAGCTTGCGGGCGGCGTTCCAGCCCATCGAGACGTGGTCCTCCTGCATGGCCGAGGACGGGATCGAGTCGGCGCTGGCGGGGGCCGCCAGACGCTTCAGCTCCGAGACGATCGCCGCCTGGGTGTACTGGGCGATCATGTGGCCGGAGTCGACGCCCGGATCGTCGGCCAGGAAGGCGGGCAGGCCGTAGGAGCGGTGGCGGTCGAGCATCCGGTCGGTGCGGCGCTCGGACATCGACGCGACGTCGGCCGCGGGGATCGCGAGGAAGTCGAGCGCGTACGCGACGGGCGCGCCGTGGAAGTTGCCGTTCGACTCGACACGGCCGTCCGCCAGCACCACGGGGTTGTCGACGGCCGACGCCAGCTCCCGGTCCGCGACGAGCGCGGCGTGCGCGAGCGTGTCGCGGGCCGCCCCGTTGACCTGCGGGGCGCAGCGCAGCGAGTACGCGTCCTGGACGCGGGTGTCCTCGGGGCCGCGATGCGACTCCATGATCGGCGAGTCCGCGAGCAGCGCACGCAGGTTCGCCGCCGACGCGGCCTGCCCCGGATGCGGGCGCAGCGCCTGAAGGTCGGCGGCGAAGACGCGGTCGGTGCCGAGCAGCGCCTCCACGCTCATCGCGGCGGCCAGGTCGGCGTGCCGGAGCAGCGCGCGCAGGTCGTCCAGCGCGAGCAGCAGCATGCCCAGCATGCCGTCGGTGCCGTTGAGCAGCGCCAGACCTTCCTTCTCCGCGAGCGTCACCGGTGCGAGGCCCGCGTCGGCCAGCGCCTCGGCGGCGGGACGCAGCCGTCCGCCGGCGTCGTGCACGTCGCCCTCACCGATGAGGGCGAGCGCCACATGCGCGAGCGGCGCCAGGTCGCCGGAGCAGCCGAGGCTGCCGTACTCGTGCACGACCGGCGTGATGCCCGCGTTGAGCAGTCCCGCGAGCGCGTGCGCGGTCGCGGGCTGCACGCCCGTGCGGCCGGTCGTGAGCGTGCGCAGCCGCAGCAGCATCAGCGCCCGCACCACCTCCCGCTCCACCGGCGGCCCCGACCCGGCGGCATGCGACCGCACGATGTTGAGCTGAAGCTTCGTCCGCATCTCCGGCGGAATGTGCCGCGTCGCGAGTGCCCCGAACCCGGTCGAAACCCCGTAGACGGGCAGCGGCCGCGCCGCCAGTTCCTCGATGTGGGCGCGCGAAGCCGCCATCGCCCGGTCGGCCGCCTCGGTGATGACGACCGCGGCCCCGTGCCGAGCAACCGCCACAACGTCCGCCGCCGATGGCGGTTCCGGACCGACCAGGACTTTCGTCTCCCCCATGCCGAAACTCATACCCACCAGCCAACAGCCCTGATCAACCCCCCGGGAGAGCCCACCGACCGACACCGTCTCGTATCCGAGACACTGGGGGCATGGATCAGGTGCCTGCCGCGCGGCGGACGTTGGGGGTGTTGCGGGTGCTGGCGGCGTCGGCCGGGCCGTTGCCCGCGTCGGTGATCGCGCGGGAGCTGAGGGTTCCGCGGTCGAGCATGTACCACCTGCTGGCGGCGATGGCCGAGGACGGATTCGTCGCGTACGTGCCCGAGGAGCGGCGGTGGGGGCTCGGCGTCGCCGCGTTCGAGGTGGGGTCGGCGTACCTGCGGCACGGGCCGCTGGAGCGGCTGGCCCGGCCGCTGCTGCGTCGGCTGGTCGACCGCACCGGGGAGATCGTCCAGCTCGGCGTGCTGCACGGCGCCGAGACACTGTACCTGCTCAAGGAGCAGCCGCGCGGGCACGCGACGCTGGTGACCGACGTCGGGGTCCGGCTCCCGGCGCACCTGACGGCCAGCGGCCGGTCCCTGCTCGCGCACCTGCCCCCGGCGCAGCTCCGCGCCCTGTACCCGGGGCCGCTGGTCGACCGCACCGGACGCGGCCCGGCGACGCTGACGGCCCTGCGCCGCGACCTGGCGACGGACGCCGCGCGCGGGTGGTCGGCGGAGGACGGCCTGGTCACCGAGGGCTTCGCGAGCATCGCCGCGTGCGCCTTCGATCACACGGGCCACCCCGCGGCCGCCCTGACCGTCACCTTCGCCCGCGCCGACCGCCCCCCGGACTCCTGGCCCGCCCTGGCCGCCCGCGTCCGCACCACCGCGACAGCCCTCACCGCCCGCCTAGCAGGCCGCCCACCGCGCCCAGACACCTGACCGAAGCCCAGACACCCGATAGGGCCGAACGCCTGACGGGCCCGAACGCCTGACAGGGCCGAGCACCCCACAGGGCCGAACGCCTGACGGCTCAGACACCCGACGGGTCCGGGGCTCAGACACCCGACAGGTCCGACGCCTGACGGGCCCAGACACCCGACCGGAAGCGAGACGCCCGACGCGAGGCGACGCCCGACGCGAGCCATACACGCGATGCGAGCCAGACACCCGACGGGTCCGGGGCTCAGACACCCGACAGGTCCGACGCCTGACGGGCCCAGACACCCGACCGGAAGCGAGACGTCCGACGCGAGCCGACGTCCGACGCGAGCCACACACCCGGCGCGAGCCGACGCCCGACGCGAGCCAGACACCCGGCGCGAGCCAGATGTCTGACGGGGGCCAGACACCCGACGGGGGCCAGGCGCCCGGCAGGGCCAGACACCTGGTGGAGGACGTGTTTTGGCGGGCGGGCATGAGGCCGATGGCGGCTCCTCGCCAAGACGTGTGACCCACCGCCGCTCGGCTGGCGTTGACACGAGCGCCAGATGTTGACACGGGAGCGAAGTTACTTACAATCTCAGTTACAAGTTTCCTCCCGGCAGGAGGACAGGACGACCCGGCGCGCGCGCCGGGGATCTTCGGAGGTGATGCACCATGTTGCTGACGTCGATCGACCCGTTCATCCAGGAGTTCGAGCGGCAGTTCGACCGCCTGACCCGGTCCGACGGCGCCGGGCAGGGCGCGGCCACGATGGCGATGGACGGCGTGCGCCGCGCCGACGACGTCGTGCTGCGGTTCGACCTGCCCGGCATCGACTCCGACTCGATCGAGGTGACCGTCGACCGCGGCGTGCTGACCGTGAGCGCCCGCCGCGACGAGGAGTACGCCGAGGGCGAGCGGCTGTTTGTCCGCGAGCGCGTGATGGGCACGTTCACGCGGCGTGTCTACCTGTCCGAGCACCTGGACGCCGAGGCCATCGAGGCCGCGTACGACAACGGCGTCCTCGCCGTCCGCATCCCCGTCCTGGAGCGGGCGCGCCCGCGCCGGGTCGAGATCCGGCGCGGCGGCGGACGCAAGGCGATCAAGAGCTGACCGACCGGCCCGGGACGGCCCCGCCACCGGGGCCGTCCCCCGCCGCAGAGGAGCCCCGATGACCCTGCCGATGGACGACGAGCACGCCGCCCTGTTCACGGTCGGCCAGGTCGCCGACATGCTCGGCGTCCGGCAGGCGTTCCTGCGCCGCATCGACGATCACGACGTCGTCTCCCCGCACCGCTCGGCCGGCGGCCAGCGCCGCTACAGCCGCAACGAGATCGGCCGCATCCAGGAGGTCGTCACGCTGATGGACGAGGGCATGACCCTCCCGGCCATCCGCCGCATCATCGCCCTCCAACACGAGATAGCCGCCCTCACCCGCGAACGCGACACCCTGGCCCACCGCCTAGCCGAACAAACCCGCACCCCCTGACCAAGCCCCCGCATCCCACGCCGAACGCACCCGACGCCCGCCCACGCCACCCCGCACTAGCCACCCCGCACAAGCCACCCCACCCCACACGACGCCACCCCACGCCACGACGCCGCCCCACGCCACGGCGCCACCCCACCGCACCCCGCCACCCCGGCGCCGCGCCACGCCCGCGCCGCCCCCGCGATCCCGCCTCACCCCACCGCGCCACCGCACCCCGCGCCACCGCACCCCCGCCACCGCGCGCCCAACGCCCGCGCCGCCCCACCCCGCGCGACCCCACCCCGCGCGACCCCACCCCACCTCCGCGTCACCGCACCCCGCGCCACTGCACCCCCGCCACCGCGCGCACAACGCCCGCGCCGCGCCGCCCCGCGCGACCCCACCTCACCCCCGCGCCACCCCCGCGCCTGTGGACTCTGGGTCCGGGTGGAGGTGGCCGGACGGTCGGTGGGTGGCCTGTGCGCTGGCGGCCTGTGTGCGTTTCGGGGTGGGGTCGGGTGGACACGGCGACGGCCGCGCGGTCGAGTGAGCGCGCGGCCGTCGGGGTGTCGCTTGGTCAGGAGAGGCCGTTGGCGCTGAGCCACTTCTTGGCTGCGGCGGCCGGGTCGGTCTTGTTGTCCGCCATGTCGGTGTTCATGTCCTGGAGGGCCGTCGTGGTGAGCTTGGCCGAGACGGCGTTCAGGGCGGACTGGGCGTCGGTGCTGACGCGGCCCTTGTTGATCAGCGGCGTGACGTTCTGGGCGCCGAAGACGTTCTTCGGGTCCGCCAGCGCGACGAAGTTGTTCTTCTTGATCGAGGCGTCGGTCGAGAAGAGGTTCGCCGCCTGGATCTGGCCGCCGGTCAGGTTCGACACGGTGATCGGGCCCGCGGTGTCCAGCGACTTGAAGCTCTTGAACTCCAGGCCGTAGACGTCCTTGAGGCCGACGAGGCCCTGCTTGCGGGTCTTGAACTCCGGCGGGCCGCCGACGACGAACGTGGACGCGACGGACTTCAGGTCCTCGATGGACTTGAGGTTGTGCTTCTGCGCCGTCGCCGCCGTCACCGCGAGCGAGTCCTTGTTCTCGGCCGGCGCCGAGGTGAGGATGCCGAGCTGCGCGGGCAGCTTCTCCGTCAGCGCCTTGTTGACCTCTTCAGAGGTGGACGCCGCGTTGTCCTTGTCGATGAACGCGAGGAGCGCCCCGTTGTACTCGGGGAACACCTGGATCGCGCCGGACTCGACCTGCTTGTAGTAGACCTCGCGCGACCCGATGCCGAACTTGCGCTCGACCTTGATGTCCTTGGCCTCCAGCGCCTGGGCGTAGATCTCGCCGATCAGGCCGCTCTCGGGGAAGTCGGCGCCGCCGATGACGATGGCGTCGCCGGACGAGCCGGTACCCGACAGCGGGTCGTCGTCGCCGCCCCCGCAGGCGGTCAGGGCCAGGACGGCGGCGGCGAGAGCCGCGACACCGCGGGTGATCCTCGACATTGGGGTTTTCCTTTCGGTTGCCACCCGCGCCGGGGGCGGCGGGGCGAAGTTCAGGTGGTCGCCGTGATGCTGCGGACACCGGGCGAGACGGTGAGGCGGTACACGGCGGCGAAGAAGAGCTGGGTGAGGACGGCCAGCGCGATGACGAGCAGCGCGCCCCCGGCCATGGAGTCGTACTCCTGGCGGGCGTAGCCGTCGATGATGTAGCGGCCGAGGCCGCCCAGTCCGACGATCGCGGCGATCGTGGCCGTGGAGATGATCTGGATGAGGGCGGTGCGCAGGCCGAGCAGCACCAGCGGCATCGCGACGGGCAGTTCGACGCGGAGCAGCACCTGGCGCCCGGTCATGCCCATGCCCTCGGCGGCGTCGCGCAGCCCGGCCTCGACCTGCTGGACGCCCGCGTAGGTGTTGACGAGCACCGGCGGGATCGCCAGCGCGATGAGCGGGATGAGGATCGGGACGAGGTCGCCGATCGACGTGAGCACGACGGCGAGGATGAGCAGCCCGAGCGTCGGCAGCGCCCGCGCCGCGTTCGCCGACGACAGCACGAGGAACCCGGCGACGGCGGCGGGCTTGCCGCGCCGCAGGTGGCCGAGCACGAGCCCGAGCGGCAGCGCGACCAGCACCGTGATCGCGAACGCGAGCAGCGAGTACCAGACGTGCTCGAACAGGCGGCTGGGGATGCCGTCGGGGCCGGACCACTGCGCGGACTGCCCGAACCACGACAGCGCGTTCCAGATGGAGTTCACCGGGCCTCCTCCAGGCGGGCGGCGCGCTCGCGGCGGGCGGCGCGGCGGGCGCCCCGGCCGGCGCGCTGCCAGGGGGTGAGGAGCCGCTGCACGAGGAGCAGCACCAGGTCGGCGACGACGGCGAGCGCGACGATGAGGACGATCGCGACGATGATCGGCGTCGGGTAGTTGCCGCCGGGCCACTTCATGCCGGTGATCATGAGCTGGCCGAGCCCGCCGATGCCGATGAGAGCGCCGACGCTGACCAGGCTGATGTTGGCGACGGTCGCGACGCGCAGGCCCGCCATGACGACGGGCAGCGAGATCGGCAGTTCGACGCGGACGAGCCGCCGCAGCGGCCCGAAGCCCATCGCGACGGCGGACTGCCGGACGTGCTCGGGCACCGAGCGCAGCCCGTCCACGACGCTCGGGACGAGCACCGACAGCGTGTAGAGGGACAGCGGGACGATGACCGTGGTGTACGTCAGGCCGGTGAAGGCGACGAACACCACGAACAGCCCGATCGCGGGCACCGCGTAGAGGACGCTCGTCGCGGCCAGCACCGGCGGGTACAGCCGCGTCCAGCGTGCGCAGGCGAGCCCGAGCGGCAGCGCGATCAGCAGCCCGAGCAGGACGGGCGTGAACGACAGCACGAGGTGTTCGCTCAGCGACTCCCAGATGGGGCCGTCGAGGTTGTCGCGGACGTAGCTCCAGCGGAAGAGCGGCTCACCGCCGAGTTCGGCGGCCAGGGCGGGCGTCACCGCTCGCCCGCCTCGGCGGACCCGGCGGGCGTGGCGCCGGTCGAGCCGGTGGGCGGCCCGGACGGCCCGCCCATCGCGACCTCGGCGTCGAGTTCCTGGGTGAAGCGCAGCCGCCGGATGCCCCGGTCGCCGCCGAGGAAGTCGCGGACGAAGTCGCTGGCGGGGGCGTCGAGCAGTTCGTCGGGCGTGGTGTACTGCGCGAGCTTGCCGCCGACCTGGAACACCGCGATGCGGTGGCCGAGCTTGACGGCCTCGTCGATGTCGTGGGTGACGAAGACGATCGTCTTCTCCAGCTCGTCCTGGAGCCGCAGGAACTCGTCCTGGAGGTTGGCGCGGACGATCGGGTCGACGGCGGAGAACGGCTCGTCCATGAGCAGGATGGGCGGGTCGGCGGCGAGGGCGCGGGCGACGCCGACGCGCTGCTGCTGGCCGCCGGAGAGCTGCGCGGGATACCGCTTGGCGAAGGCGGTGTCGAGGCCGACGCGGTCCATGAGGGCGCGGGCGTCGGTGCGGGCCTGCTTCTTGTCGCGGCCGAGGAGCAGCGGCACCGTGGCGATGTTGTCCTCGATGGTGCGGTGCGGGAACAGCCCGGCCTGCTGGATGACGTAGCCGATGCCGCGCCGCAGGGTGGGCGGGTCGACGTCGCGGACGTTCTTCCCGTCCACCGCGATCGTGCCCTCGGTGGCGTCGACCATCCGGTTGATCATGCGCAGCGTGGTCGTCTTGCCGCACCCGGACGGGCCGACGAGCACGGTGATGCGCCCGGTGTCGATCTCCAGGTCGAGATCGTCCACCGCGACGGTTCCGTCGGGGTAGCGCTTGGTCACGCCCTCGAAGGTGATCACACGCTCACGTCCTCATCGGGGCGCCGGAACGCCGTCGCCTCGCTGCCTGCCGGGCCCGGCCCGGTGATGATCGGAACGACATCTTCCCCACAGTAACCACTCCACACCCACGCGTTCGTGCCCGGCGTGGCCACCGTCCGATCTTGAGCTTACCGACCTGAATTGGGAAGAAAGTACGGTGTGCCCCTCGGCGACAGCCGAATCGTTATCGAAGGCGGCGCGCCCGCCCGTCCTCCGGCGACGCGGCGGGACCGGGGCGGCGTGAGAATCGTCATTGTCACAGGTTGGGACGGAGAGGACGGAAGCCCGTGCAGAGCAGCCGGATCGTCATCGACGGAGCCTCGCTCACCTGCGCGCTCGTGGCGCGGGCCGCGCGCGACGACGTGCCGGTGGAACTGGCGCCCGAGGGCGTCGCGCGGGCCCGCGCCGCCTGGGAGACCGCCCGCGAGGTCGCCGAGCGGCGGCCGGTGTACGGGCGGACGACGGGCGTCGGCGCGAACCGCGTCGTGGACGTGGAGTGGGAGGACGCCGACGCGCACGGCCTGCGCCTGCTGCGCAGCCACGCCGCCGGTGCCGGGCCTCTGACGGCGGCCGAGACGACGCGGGCGATGCTGACCGTGCGGCTCAACCAGCTCGCGGCGGGCGGCTCGGGGGTGGACCCGGGCGTTCTGCCCGCGCTGGCCGACGCGCTGAACCTCGGGCTGCGCCCGCCCGTCCCGGTGTACGGGGCGATCGGCACCGGCGACCTGACGGCGCTCGCCTCGACGGCGCTGTGCCTGCTCGGCGAGCGCGCCTGGCTCGGCGGCCCGGACGGCGGACCGGCGAGCGGCCCCGGGTTCCGGCTGCGGTCGGCGGACGCGCTGGCGTTCATCTCCTCCAACGCGGCCACGCTCGGGGAGGCGGCGCTCGGCGCGGCCGACCTGCGGACGCTGCTGTCGGCGTCGACCGTGGTCGCGGCGCTTTCGCTGCTGGCGGTGCACGGCTCGGAGGAGCCGTACGCCCCGGCCGTGCACGACGCGTGCCCGCACCCCGGCCAGCGCGACACCGCCGCCGCCGTGCGCACCCTGCTCGCCTTCGACCACCCGGTGCCCGCCCGCATCCAGGACCCGTACGGCTACCGGGCCTTCCCGCAGGTGCACGGGCCCGCGCTGGAGGCGCTGCGGCACGCCGAGGACGTCGTGGACCGGGAGATCAACGCGGCGGCGGAGAACCCCCTGGTGGACCCGGCGCAGCGGACCGTCTGGCACAACGGGAACTTCCACACCGCCTACGTCGGGCTCGCGCTGGACGGCGTGCGCGCCGCGCTGTTCCAGACGATGGCGCTGTCGGCGGCGCGGCTCGGGACGCTCGCCGAGCCCGCGTTCACCGGTCTGTACCCGTTCCAGGCGGAGACCGAGGCGTCGTCGGGGATCATGATCCTGGAGTACGTCGCGCACTCGGCCCTCGCCGACGTGCGGCGGCTCGCGACGCCCGCCGCGCTCGGCAGCGCCGTGCTGTCGCGGGGCGTCGAGGAGCACGCGGGGTTCTCGACGCAGTCGGCGCGGGCGACGACCGAGGCGGCCGCCGCGTACCGGATCGGGCTGGGCTGCGAGCTGTACGCGGCCGTCCGCGCGCTGCGGATGCAGGGCCGCGCCCCGGCGGGCGGCCCGCTGCGCGCCGCCTACGACCTGGCCGACGCCGTCCTGGACGACCGCATCGCCGACCGTCCCCTGGACGCCGACATCGCCACCGCCGCCGACCTGCTCCCGCCGCTCTCCCGCCTCCTGTGACACCTCATGCCCCGGCGGGTTCGGTGGAGGCGCGGGCGAAGAGGGTGGGTTCGCGGACGACGCGGCGGCGGCGGGGCTTGCCGTCGATGACGTCGCAGACGAGCCGGACGGCGGACTCGACGATGCCGCCGATGTCCCAGTCGACGGTGGTGAGCGGCGGGGTGAGCAGCGCCGACATGGGGTGGTTGTCGTAGCCGCAGACGGCGACGTCGCCGGGGACGGCGAGGCCGAGGTCGCGGGTGGCGGCGTAGACGCCGTAGGCGATGACGTCGGAGAAGCAGAAGACGGCGGTGGGGCGGCCGGGACGGTCGAGCATCCGGTGCGCGGCGGCGGTGGAGCCCTCCAGCGACTGCGGCGCGACCGCTACCTCGGCGCGCAGGCCGAGCCGGTCGGCCTCGGCGTGCACGTGCACGTCGGCGGGGCGGTCGGGGGTGCTGTCCCCGGTGGGGGTGAGGACGCCGACGTGCCGGTGGCCGAGGTCGCGCAGGTGCTCCAGCGCGAGCGTGACGCCGGTGCGGTTGTCGAAGACGACCTCGCCCTGCGACTGCCCGCCGAGCAGCGCGTCGCCGATGGACACGACCGGCAGCGCCTCGGCGAGGTCGGCCCACAGCGCGGCGGACGGGTCGAGCGGCTGCACGATGAGGCCGTCGACGCGCTGGTCGCGCAGGCGGCGGGCCAGGGCCAGCTCGCGTTCGGGGTCGCCGCCGGCGTCGACGATGAGCGCGTACCGGCCCCGGTCGAGCAGGGCGCGGCCGATGCCGGTGGCCAGGGACTGCTGCCAGTAGTCTTCGAGGGAGCCGCAGAGCAGGCCGACGAGGTCGGTGCGCCCGCTGGCCAGGGCCCGCGCGATGGGGTGGGCCTCGTAGCCGAGTTCGGCGGCGGCGGCGCGGACGCGTTCCTGCGTCTCCTCGGAGGTCTGGATGCCGCGCAGCGCGTAGGAGACGGCCGCGGGCGACAACCCCGTCGCCTGGGCCACCTCACGGATGGTCGCGCGCTTGCGCCTGTCCGCCACGGGAACAGCCTAGGGGCTGTGTCCGACGGAACGCGGTCCGCGACTTGACGGCGCGGCGACTGAACCGGTTCACTGAATCGCATCAGTTAACCGGTTCAGTGAGGGGCATCGCGGTGACGGGGACGGGAGCGCGCGGCACCGACGTGCACCAGCACCTGTGGACCCCGCCTTTTCTCGCCGCCTTGCGCGCCCGGCGAACTCCTCCTTACCTGGACGACTGGACCCTCTATCTCGACGGTGAGCCCCCGTACCCGGTGAACCCCGCCGACCACGACGTCGCCGCCCGCGCCGCCCGGGCCGAGGCCGACGGGCTGGACCGCGCGCTGATCTCGCTGTCGTCCCCGCTCGGCGTCGAGACGCTGCCGCCCGCGCAGGCCGCGCCGCTGCTGGCCGCCTACCACGAGGGCGCCGCCGCGCTCCCCGCGCCGTTCGGGTCGTGGGCGGCGGCGAGCGTCCACACGATCGACGCCCCGGCCACCGCCGCCGCGCTGGACGCGGGCCTGGCCGGGCTCCAGCTCCCCGCGACCGCGCTGGCCGACGCCGCCGGGTTCGCGCGCTGCGCCCCGCTGCTCGACCTGCTGGAGGAGCGGGGCCTGCCGCTGCTCGTCCACCCCGGCCCGGCCGTCGCGGCCGGGGACGTGCCGTCGTGGTGGCCCGCCGTCGTCCCCTACGTCCAGCAGATGCACGCCGCCTGGTACGCCTTCCGCGCCTTCGGCCGCCCCCGGCATCCCCGGCTGCGGGCCTGCTTCGCGCTGCTCGCCGGGCTCGCGCCGCTGCACGGCGAGCGCGTCGCCGCGCGCGGCGGCGGCCGGGGCGAGATCGACCGGGACGCGTTCCTGGACACGTCCTCCTACGGTCCCCGGGCGGCGGACGCGATCGTCCGCGCGCTCGGCGTCGACGTCGTCGTGCACGGTTCCGACCGGCCGTATGCCGACCCGCGCGACCTCGCCCTGGGCGAGGCCGCGTTCCACGCGTTCCGCGTGGCCAACCCGCACCGCCTGCTCACCGGAGAGGAGCGAGATCATGTCCGCTGACGTCCTCAGCGCCGCCGTCGAAACCCCCGGTGCCGCGCCGTGTCTCACCGGCCTGCCGCCGCGCGCGCTGGACAAGCGCGAGCTGCTCGACCTGGTGAACGAGCTGGCCGACCGGCCCGACGTGTGGCGGCGGCACGTCGCCTTCTCCGACGGGGAGCGGCACTACGCGTCGCTCTACCGGGACGAGTACGTGGACGTGTGGCTGCTGTGCTGGACGCCCGAGAACGACACCGGCTGGCACGATCACGACATCTCGTCGGGCGCCGTCCGGGTCGTCAGCGGCGAACTGGCCGAGAACAACCCGCGCATCGGCGGCGAGCACGTGGAGGTCGCGCTGCGCGAGGGCGCGTCGATGTGCTTCGGGCCCGAGCACATCCACCGCATGACGGGCACGGCCCCCGCGAGCGTGTCGATCCACGCGTACTCGCCGCCGCTGTGGCGCCTCGGCCAGTACTCCATCAGCGACGACGGCCTGATGCGGCGCCTCTCGGTCAGCTACGCCGACGAGCTGCGCCCGCTCGACGAGGACTGACCGCCGACCAGGGGCGCGGTGGGGGCGTCCGGCCCGTGGGGGGCCGGACGCCCCCACTGTCGTTCCGCCCGGCTTCGATCACCGACCTTTACCCCGTTACCAACACGCTCTACCGCCGATAGGATTCAACCTCCCAATCCCCCTGATTCACGGCGGAGTCTCCATGCGTTCTCTCCGCGTGCGCCGGGCCGCCGCGCTCCTCGCCCTCGGCACGCTGCCGCTCAGCGGCTGCACCGCGTTCGGCACGTCGGTCGGGGAGGCCGCGTCCGCGCCCGCGGTGACACCGCCTCCGGTGGCCGCCTCACCCGTGGTGATGTTCATCGGCGACTCCTACACGGTCGGCAACCGCACCACCCGCCCCGAGACCACCTACGCCTCGGCCACGGGACGGCTGCTCGGCTGGCACGTGTTCCTCGGCGGACGCGCGGGCACCGGCTTCGTCTCGACGGGCACCGGCGCGCAGGCGTTCGGGCCGCTGTTCGAGGCCCAGCTCGGCTGGCGCCCCGCGCCGGACCTGCTCATCGTCTCCGGCGGCCACAACGACACCCGCTTCCCGCCCGTCCAGGTCGCCGGCGCCGCCCGCGAGCTGCTGCGCCTCGCCGCCCAGCGCTGGCCCGGCACCCGGCAGGTCCTCATCGGCCCGCTGTGGGGCCACGAGGCCCCGCCGCCCACCGCGCTCGCCGTCCGCGACGCGCTGTCCGCCGTCGCCGCCGAGTCGAAGATCCCCTTCGTGGACCCCATCGCCGAACAGTGGATCACCGGCGACCAGTCCGCCGGAACCGGCAACGCCACCACCTACATCCGCCCCGACGGCGTCCACCCCACCCCGGCGGGCCACCGCTACCTCGCCACCCGCCTCGTCCAGGACCTGCGCCGCCTCGACCTCGCCCACCCCGTCCGCGCCCGCTGAGCGCGGACGCGGACGGGGCGCGTCAGGCCGGGACGGACAGGGAGAGGGAGAAGTCGCCCGGGGGGTCGGTCCAGAACTCGGTGAGGGCCAGGCCCGCCCGGTTCAGGTCGGCCTCCAGACCGGCCGGGCGGAACTTGGCGGAGATCTCGGTGCGCATCTCCTCGCCCGCCGCGAACGCGACGTCCAGGTCGAGGGCCGCGACGCGGACGCGCTGCGCGCGGGTGGCGCGCAGGCGCATCTCGATCCACTCGTTGTCCGCGTCCCAGACGGACCGGTGCTCGAACGCCGCGACGTCGAAGTCGGCGCCGAGGTCCTTGTTCAGGACGCGCAGCACGTTGCGGTTGAAGTCGGCCGTCACCCCCTGCGCGTCGTCGTAGGCGCGGACGAGCCGGGACGGGTCCTTCACGAGGTCGGCGCCGAGCAGCAGCGCGTCCCCGGGCCGCATCGTGGCGCGCAGCGCGGCCAGGAACTCCGCGCGGTCGGCCGGGTGGAAGTTGCCGACCGTGCCGCCGAGGAACGCGATCAGGCGGCGCGGACCGGCGGGCAGCAGCGGCAGGTGCCGCTCGTAGTCGGCGACGACGCCGTGGACGTCCAGCGCGGGCAGGTCCGCCGCGATCTTCGCGACGGTCTCGGCGAGGAAGTCGCCGCTGACGTCCACCGGCACGTAGGTGCGCAGCGTCGCGGCGAGGCCGTCCAGCAGCAGCCGCGTCTTCTCCCCCGACCCGGCGCCCAGCTCCAGCAGCGTCTCCGCGCCGGTCGCCTCGGCGATCTCGGCCGACCGCTCCCGCAGGATCGAGCGTTCGGCGCGGGTCGGGTAGTACTCGTCCAGCTCGGTGATCCGCTCGAACAGGCGGCTGCCGCGCTCGTCGTAGAAGTACTTGGGCGGCAGCGTCTTGGGGGTGGCGGTCAGGCCCGCGCGGACGTCCCGGCGCAGGGCCGCCGCCAGGTCGTCGTCGGTCAGGTGGCGGTCCACGGTGCTCCTTCGAGTGGGGTGATCGTGACACCGGCGGCGAGGTCGGCGGTGAGCAGGGAGCGGTCGGGCACGGCCCGCCAGCCGGGCGCGCCGTCGAGCGGCTCGGACGCCACCTCGACCGCGCCCGGCGTCTCCCGGACGAACAGCGAGTCGCCCCAGGTGGTCGCGGCGAGCGCGGCACCGTCGGCGGCGAGCAGGTTGTAGCGGCCGTCGGCCAGCGCCGCGACCGTCGTGACGACGGCCGCGAGCGCCGCGCCGAGCCCGGCGCCGTCGCGCCAGTTCCGGGCGGCCAGCGCGAGCAGCACGGCCGAGTCGACGGGGGCGCGGGCGTCCGGCACGCCCGCGACTCCCCCGGCGAGTTCGCGCAGCTTGTCCTCGACCTCCGGATAGCCGATGATCTTGCCGTTGTGGCTGAACAGGCGGTGCCCGGCCCGCAATGGCTGCGCGCACGACTCGTCCACCGGGAACCCGGCCGTCGCCGACCGGACGGCGGCCACACCGCACGACGTGGCGACGGACCGCGCGATCTCGGCGAACGACACGTCCGTCCACAGCGGCTGCGCCCGCCGGAACCGCAGGGGCGGGCCATTACCCGCGTACCAGCCGACGCCGAACCCGTCGGCGTTGAGCAGGTTGCCCTGCGTCATGCGCGGCGCGTACGCCTGGTGCTCCAGGGAGTGCTCGCCGTCGAACACCAGCGAGTGCAGCGTGCGGGGCGGGCCGAGATAGCCCACGTGGCGGCACATCAGGCGTCCCGGGCGGTGCGGAAGCCGGCGAAGATCTGCCGCCGGATCGGGTAGTCCCAGTTGCGGAACGTGCCCCGGGCGCCCAGCGGGTGCGTCGCCCACGAGCCGCCGCGCAGCACCTTGTACTCGGGCCCGAAGAACACCTCGGAGTACTCCCGGTACGGGAACGCCCGGAACCCCGGATACGCGGCGAAGTCCGACGACGTCCACTCCCACACGTCACCGACCATCCGGCGCGCGCCGTACGGCGACGCCCCGTCCGGGTAGGCGCCGTCCGACGACGGCCGCAGCGCCCGCTGGCCCAGGTTCGCGTGCCGCTCCTCGTACTCCTCGCCCCACGGGTAGCGGCGGGCGCGGCCCGCGTCGGAGTCCCAGAGGGCGGCCTTATCCCACTCGGCCTCGGTCGGCAGCCGCCGCCCGGCCCAGCGCGCGTAGGCGTCGGCCTCGTACCAGCAGACGTGCTGCACGGCCTCGTCCGGCGGGATCTCCTCGGTCCGGCCGAACCGGCGCCGCACCCAGCCGTCGCCCTCGCGCGTCCAGAACCCGGGCGCGCGCTTGCCGGACGTGGTGCGCCACTCCCAGCCCTCGGTCGTCCACCAGCGGGGCTCGCCGTAGCCGCCCGCCGCCATGAACGCACCGAACCGGGCGTTGCTGACCGGCTCGGCGTCCAGGTGGAAGGCGGGCACGTCGACGGTGTGCGCGGGGCGCTCGTTGTCCAGCGCCCACGGATCGCGGTCGGTGCCCATCGTGAACGGCCCGCCGGGGACGAACACCTCCGCCGGGCCAGGCCGTCCGGCCCGCGCGGGCGCGCCGGGGTCGAGCAGGGCGGCGTCCGTGCGGAGCTGGTGCGTGGCGAGCATCGTCTCGTCGTGCATGTGCTCGTGCTGCACGACCATCCGGTACACGAACGCGTCCCGGGTGAGCCTGTCGTCGGTGTCGAACCGCGCGTGCTCCAGCGTGTCCAGCACCCGCGCCCGGACGGTCGCCAGGTAGGCGCGCGCCTCCTTCGGCGGCAGCAGCGGCAGCGCCGGGCGCTCGGCGCGCGGGTGCTCGAACGCGTCGTACAGCCCGTCGATCTCCGGCCGCAGCGGCTCAGCCCCCGTCGCCGCGCGCAGCAGCCACAGCTCCTCGTAGTTCCCGACGTGCGCCAGGTCCCAGACGAGCGGTGACATCAGCGGCGACACCTGCGCGGTGAGCGCCCGGTCGTCCAGCACCGACGTGGTCAGGCCGAAGCTGCGCTCGCGCACCCGGCCCAGCTCGTCCGCGAGCAGTTCCCTGATCTGTTCGGTCATGACGCGACCTCCTGCATCCGTGGTGCGATGTCGTCGGCCGGGCAGCGGCCCCGTTCCACATAGCGGGCCGCGTACTCCGCGACGAGCGGGACGAGCGCGCCGCCGCGCAGCCGGGGCAGCGCCTCGATCGCCGCCGCGAAGCAGGCGCGGGCGGCCAGGGCGAGCGGCGCGTCGGTGAGGGCGTCGCGGGCCGCCTCCGACCACCGCGACGCGACCGGCGCGACGGCCTCCTCGGCCGCCGCCGATGCGGCGGGGTCGTCCAGCAGCGCCGTCGCGACCGCGACCGGCACCGGCCAGTACCGGCCCGGCAGCGCGTCGATCATCCGCAGTTCCAGCCAGCCGCGCGGGCGGACCGGGGGGAACAGCGTGGACAGGTGGTACACCAGGTCGTCCTCGGTGGGCTCGCCGGTGGCGACCCACTCCCCGAACGTCATGCCGGGGTCTGCGAGCCAGCCGCCCTCGGCGGTGCGGCGCACCATGACGCGGGCGTCCAGCGCGTACCGCGCCCACGCCTGCGCCGGGTCGGTGTGCACGTCGCAGACCGGCAGCGTCCGGCAGGGGTCCAGGTCGGTCCAGATGCCCTGCCGGGACGAGCGCAGCCCCGTCGCCCGCCCGGACCGCACCGGCGAGTTCGCGAACGCCGCGACCAGCACCGGGCCGAGCGCGTGCGCGAGCCACCAGCGGCGGGCCGCGTCGGCGGCGTCGGCACCGATGTCGACGCAGACCTGCACGGACGCCGTCGTGCACATCATCGCCAGGCCCGCGTCGGCGAACCCGGACGCGACGAAGTAGTCCCGCATGCAGCGGTAGCGGGGATGCTCGGCCTGGAAGCGGGGCAGCCGCAGCGGGTCGACGCCGCGCCCGGTGAGCGTCAGCCCGGCGGGCTCCAGCGCGACGCGCAGGTGCGCGATGTCGCGGGCCAGCGCGCGGTGCAGGGTGCCGAGGTCGGCGCAGGGCGCGGAACTCAGCTCGATCTGCCCGCCGGGCTCGTAGGTGACCCGGCTGCCGCCGGGCGGGTCACCGGCCGCCGCGACGAGCGCGCGGACGCCCGCGGCGGGCACGTGCGCCGCCGGGTCGGCCGCGGCCGTCACCAACCACTCGGTCTCCGCGCCGACCGTGCCGGGCGGGCCGTTCTTGAAACACACTCCGCGGATGTACCGGTGCACGTCGTGCACCGTGAGTCCTCGCATCGCCTCTCCCGGTTCGCCGGATGCCGTGACGGGACGGGAGCCTTCCCGGGTGAACCGGATCAGCAATCAGAACTTGTCGAGAATTCTCAAGACTTCGGGGGGAAGGTTGGCGCGGGCTTCCGGCCCTTGACCGGCTGCACTAGAGTCCCGATTCCTACCGTTTCGTCGGAGAACGCAGGGACTGGAGGTCACATGCGCGGAGACCTGGGCTCCCTCTACGACGGCAACGCCGCCCGGCTGCACGCCTACTGCTGGTCGCTGCTGGGCGACCGCGAGGCGCCCGAGGCCGTCGCCGACACCTTCGCCGCCGCCCTGCGGCACCCGCTGCGCGGCGACCGCGTCCTCTGGCTGTACGCGCTCGCGCGGTCGGCCTGCGCCGAGCGCGGCGCGTTCTCCGGCCGCCCGCCGGTGTTCGAGGCCGGCGGCACGCTGCTGCGCGCCGCCGCCGCACTGCGCGCCGACCACCGCGAGGCCCTGCTCCTACGCGCGGGCGACTGGCTGACCGTCGCCGACACCGGCCGCGTCCTCGGCGTCGCCCCCGACACCGCCGACGCCCTCCTCCAGGCGGCCCGCGCCCGGCTGGAGCGCGGCGTGCTGGACGCCCTCATGCGCGGCGCCGCCCAGTCCGACGCCGAGCTGATCACGGCGTTCGAGAAGGGCCGCCTGCCCGAACTGCTCGCGGACCGCTCCCCGCAGGACCCGCCCGCCGGGCTGCGCGAGAAGGTCATCGCGTGGGGCGACGAGCTGCCCGCCGAGTCGCTGGCGACGCTGACCGCGCCGAACCCCCTCGTCGTCATCGGCCCGCTGCCCGAGCACAGGGCGCGGTCCAAGAAGGGCCTGGCGCGCGGCGCGGGCGCGGTCGCCGGGGTGGCCGCCTCGGTCGCCGCGACGATCGGGCTGCTGGCCGCGTGGCCGTCCGGCAAGGGCGGCGGCGGTGGCGACCTGGCCGCCATGCCGACGACGAGCGACAGCACCGGGCCTTCGGCCACCGAGCCGATCGTCCAGCGGACGTCCGCGCCGACCGAGACGCCGACGCCGAAGACGGCCGCGACGTCGCCGGCGACCGGCCCGACGACGCAGTACGGCAGCGACCCCGCCCCGGTGATCCCGCCGTACGCGCCGCCGTACTCCGCCCCGGCCGCGCCGCCCAAGGCCGACAAGCCGAAGAAGGACAAGCCGGCGACGATCAAGCCGAGCGAGCCGGGCAAGCCGTCCCCGACGCCGCCCCCGTCCGCGACGCCCAAGCCGACGCCGCCTCCGACGACCCCTCCCCCGACGACGCCTCCGCCGACCGAGGAGCCGCCGCCCACGGAGGAGCCGCCGCCCACCGAGACGCCCGAGCCCCCGGCCGAGACCCCGCCGCCCTCGCCCGACCCGACGACGCCCGAACCGTCGCCGAGCGGCGAGTAGACGTCCGGCTCCGGCCGTCTTCTGACAGATTCGGTTACTCGAAGTTGACCTGTGCGAATTAGGCTGTCTGCATGATCGCGAGTGAACCCTCCCTCGGGAAGAACGAGGCGCCTCCCACCGGAAAGCGGGAGCGGAAGAAGCAGCTGACCCGGGAGAACCTGGTCGACGCCGCCTTCACCCTCTTCGACGCCAAGGGCTACGACGCCACGACGGTCGACGAGATCGCCGACGCCGCCGGGGTGTCGGCCCGCACGTTCTTCCGGTACTTCGGTTCCAAGGAGGAGGTCGCGCTGACCTTCCAGGCGGAGCAGAAGGACGTCACGCTCACGGCCATCGCCAACCGCCCGCGCGAGGAGCCCGTCTTCACCGCCGCCCGCCGGGGCATCGTCACGGTCACCCGCGCCTACGAGCGCGGCGAGCTCGGCTTCGACCACTTCCGGTACGCGTGCCTGCTGCGGATGCTCGACGAGAGCCCGACCCTGCTGGCCGCGAGCCTCCAGAACGCCCAGACCCTGCTCCGCGAGACGGCCGAGATCGTCGCGGGCCGCACCGGCGCCGACCCCGACACCGACATCGGGCCCCATGTCCAGGCGTCCTGCATCGTGAGCACCTTCCAGGCCGCGATGGTCGTCGTCCGTAACGGCGGCATGTCCTACACGGTCCTGTCCGACGCGCTCGACGAGGCCTTCGCCAGCCTGGAGGACGCCACCGGCTAGCCGGTGCCGAGGACGAGGCCGCTGGTGGGGACTCCGGTGCCGGCGGTGACGAGGACGTGCTCGACGTCGGCCACCTGGTTGGCGGCGGTGCCGCGGAGCTGGCGGACGGCCTCGGCGATGCCGTTCATGCCGTGGATGTACGCCTCGCCGAGCTGCCCGCCGTGCGGGTTGACCGGGAGGCGGCCGTCGAGTTCGATGCCGCCGTCGGCGACGTAGCCGGGGGCCTCGCCGCGTCCGCAGAAGCCGAGTTCTTCGAGCTGCATGAGGACGAACGGCGTGAAGTGGTCGTAGAGGATGCCCACGTGGACGTCGCCGGGCGTCAGGCCGGACTGCTTCCAGAGCCGGGTGCCGACCGTGTTCATCGCCGGGAGCGCGGCCAGGTCGCCGGTGTAGTAGCCGAACATCATCATCTGCCCGGGGCCGGTGCCCTGCGCGGCGGCGCGGATCACCGCGGGCGGGTGCGGCAGGTCGCGGGCGCGCTCGGGCGTGGTGACGACGAGCGCGACGCCGCCGTCCGATTCCTGGCAGCAGTCCAGCAGGTGCAGCGGGTCCACGATCCAGCGGGACGCCTGGTGCTCCTCCAGCGTGATGGGCCGCCCGTGGAACCACGCCTTCGGGTTGGTGGCGGCGTGCCGCCGCATCGCGACGGCGACGCGGCCGAAGTCCTCGCTGGTGGCGCCGTGGTCGTGCATGTAGCGGCGCGCCTGCATCGCGACCCACGCGGCGGGCGTCGCGAATCCGAACGGCAGGTGCCAGGAGAACTCCAGCCCGGTCGAGTCGGCCCGCGACGACGCCCCGGCCTGCCCGAACCGGTGCCCGGACCGCTCGTTGAACGCCCGGTAGCAGACGACGACGTCGGCCTGCCCGGTCGCGACGGCCATCGCGGCGTGCGCGACGGTGCCGCAGGCGGCGCCGCCGCCGTAGTCGACGCGGGAGAAGAACCGCAGCGCGTCGATGCCCAGTTCGCGCTGGACGGCGATCTCGGCGCTGGCGTCGGCGGTGAACGTGACGAGGCCGTCCACGTCGGCGGGGGTGAGGCCCGCGTCGTGGATCGCGGCCAGGCACGCTTCGGCGGCGAGCCGGAGTTCCGAGCGGCCGGACTCCTTGGAGAACTCGGTGGCGCCGATCCCGGCGATGGCCGCGCGTCCGGACAGCGTCATGGGTGCGGCTCCTTGAACCGGACGGTCGCGGTGACGTGGTCGCCGAGGGAGACCAGGCCGCGGACCGTGTACGTGCCGTCGGCGGCGGGGCCGCCGGTGAGGGTGAGGGTGTCGCCCGCGTAGGCGGGGGCGCCGAGGCGGACGGCGATGGACGCGAGTTCCGCGCCGGGTTCCCGTTCCAGTGCGTAGCGCTGGACGAGACCGATCGTGGTGAGGATGTTGAGGAAGATGTCCTGCGACCCCTGCGCCCGCGCGAGGGCGGGGTCGTGGTGGACGGGCGTGTGGTCGCGGGTCGCCAGGGCGGTCGCGATGACGAACGTCGGGGTGAGCGCGATGTCGAGCCCCTCGGGGCGCGGGGCGGGCGGCTCGGGGTCGGGGGCGTCCAGCGGGGTCCACTGCGGGAGGACGAGGTCGTCGTCCATCCGCTCGAAGACCAGCCGGACGGGCATTCCGACGTGCACGTCGGCGGGGTCGCAGCCGTTGACGTTCCCGACGATCCGGACGCCCTCGTCCAGTTCGACGACGGCGACGACGTACGGCGGGGTGCGGCCGGGGACGGGCGGGTGGTGGTGGACGACGTAGCTGTGCACGGTCCCGCGTCCGGCGGCGACGACGTGGTCCCGCTCGACCGAGTGGCATTCCGGGCACATCGGGCCGGGCGGGTGGCGGAGGGCGGCGCAGTCGGCGCACTTCTGGACGCGCAGCTCCCCGGCGTCCACGCCGTCCCAGAAGAACCGCGTGTCGGGGCCGATGGCGGGCCGCAGCGGATACCGGCCGCCGGACGGGCGGCGCGGCGCCCCGCGCGGCCGGAACTTCAGGACGCGGAACAGCATCTCCGCGACCCGTGCGCCGTCCTCGTCCCACCAGCTCTGGAACCAGGTGACGAAGTACCCCTCGCCCATCGCCGTCTTCTTGGGCCCGGTGACACCGCCGAACCGCATCGTGGACCGCAGCGCCTCCCCGACCCGGACGTACCGGTCGTAGGTCTGGTCG
Source organism: Actinomadura flavalba DSM 45200 (assembly GCF_000374305.1). GTDB lineage: Bacteria > Actinomycetota > Actinomycetes > Streptosporangiales > Streptosporangiaceae > Spirillospora > Spirillospora flavalba. Next base: position 655,093 of record NZ_KB894094.1, read on the forward strand.
CAGTTGGTCGCGACGACGCCGGTGAAGCCCGCGCCGTCGAGCAGCCGCAGCGGCTCGTCCGCGATCGACCCGGCCCTGGCCGCGCCGAGGCCCGGCATCGACCAGACCTGGATCATCGCCGGGGGCGCCAGCTCCGACCAGTCGCCGGTGTCACCGAGCGCCTGCGTCCAGTTGCGGATCATCGCGGCGTTCACCGGGTCCGGGCAGGGCACCCCGGGCCGGTCCCCGAGCGCGGCGAGGCGTTCCGCCAGCGCCGTCAGTTCGTCGTGCACGCGGCCTCCTCAGCGGGGCGCCCGGGGCAGCCCGAGCCCGATCATGGCGATCAGCTCGCGCTGCACCTCGTTGACGCCGCCGCCGAACGTCAGGACGAGCGCGCCCTTGACGCCGTGGTCGAGCCGGTCGATGAACGCGGCGGTGACCGGATCGCCCGGATCGCCGTGCCGGGCCAGGACGTCCCCGACGATCCGGCCCACGTCCTGCATCCGCTCCGAGCCGTAGATCTTGGTGGCGGACGCGTCGGCGGCGCCGAGCCAGCCCAGGTCCATGTTGGCGGCGACCTGCCAGTTCAGCAGTTCGTTGACGCGCAGGTACGCGTACACGCGCGCGACGGCGCGGCGGACGTCCGGGACGTCGATGAGCGGGCGCCCGTCGCGGCCCTCGGTGGTGCGCGCCCAGGCGGCGAACCGGTCGTAGGTGTGGCCGATGTTGCCCGCCGGGCCGAGCGTCACGCGTTCGTGGTTGAGCTGGTTGACGATGAGGTCCCAGCCCTTGTTCTCCTCACCGATGAGCAGGTCGGCGGGGACGCGGACGTCCTGGTAGTAGGTCGAGTTGGTGTGGTGGCGGCCGTCCATCGTGACGATCGGCGTCCAGGAGTAGCCCGGGTCGGCGCAGTCCACGATGAGCATCGAGATGCCCTTGTGCTTCTTGGCGCCGGGGTCGGTGCGGGCCGCCATCCAGATGTAGTCGGCGTAGTGGGCGCCGGAGGTGAAGATCTTCTGGCCGTTGACGACGTAGTGGTCGCCGTCGCGGACGGCCGTGGTGCGCAGCGACGCCAGGTCGGTGCCCGCCTCCGGCTCGCTGTAGCCGATCGCGAAGTGGCACTCCCCCGCCAGGATCTTCGGCAGGAAGCGCTTCTTGTGCTCCTCGGTGCCGTACTGGAGGATCGTCGGCGCGACCGAGTTCAGCGTGATGATCGGGTACGGGACCTCGGCGCGGGCGATCTCGTTGGCGAAGATCTGCTGCTCCATCGGGCCGAAGCCGCGCCCGCCGTACTCCTCCGGCAGCGCGACGCCGAGCATGCCGTCGGCGCCGAGGCGGCGGCAGTGCGCCATGTAGGCGGTGCCGAACGGGTCGTCGGCGATGCCCGCGCGCTGCTCGTCGGTGAGGCAGGCGGCGAAGTAGCCGCGCAGCTCGTCGCGGAGCCGCTTCTGGTCGGGCGTCAGGTCGATGAACATGTCAGACCTCCTGTGCGACGAGGGCGCCGAGGGTGTCGAGCTGGTCGTCCGCGCCGCCGAGCAGGTGCCCGGCGTGCTTGCCCCAGGCGAAGGAGCGGTGCAGCGGGTAGGTGACGTCCAGGCCGATGCCGCCGTGCAGGTGCTGGCACGTGTAGAGGGCCTGCACGACGGGGCCCGCGGCGTTGTACGCGGCGACGGCCAGGTCCGCGTCGGGGTCGCCGTGCTCGGTGCGCCACGCGGCCGACCAGACGGCGACGTCCAGGGCGCGCTTGGCGATGTAGACGTCCCCGACGTTCATCGTGACGGCCTGGAACTGGGCGAGGGGGCGGCCGAACTGCTCGCGCGTCTTGACGTAGTCGGCGGTGAGGGTGAGGGCGCCGTCGATGACGCCGGACGCGAGCGCGACGGCGCCGAGGACGGCGGTGCGGCGCAGCGTCGTCCAGGCGCCGGGGCCGAGGGGGTCGCCGGGGGCGCCGTCGAGTTCGACGCGGTAGAGGGGGTCGGTGGTGGCGGACGGGTGGTCGGTGAGCGTCGCGGCGTCCGGTTCGACCAGGAACACGGCGATCTCGCCGTCCTCGGTGCGGGCGGGCACGAGGATGCGGGCGGCCTGCGCGGCGAACGGGACGAACGTCTTCACGCCGGTGACCAGGTGGCGGTCGCCCTCGCGGCGGGCGGTCGCGCGGACCTCGCCCGCCGGGCCGGCCTCGCGGTACGCGCCGGTCAGGATCGTCTCGCCGGACGCGACGCCCGCCAAGAGTGCCTTCTGCGCGCCGGTGCCGTGCAGGGCGAGGGGAAGCGCGGCCAGCGCCAGCGTCGCGTACGCCGGGACGGGGGCCGTGCGGACGCCGGCCTCGCGCAGCACCACCGTCAGCGCGATCGCGCCCAGGCCCGCGCCGCCGTGCTCCTCCGGAACGAGCGCGCCCAGCAGACCGGCCCGGGCGAGGGCGCGCCACGTCGCGGCGTCGTAGGCGTCGCCGGTCCGCTCGTGCGCGTCGAGCCGGTCGGTCGCGGCCTCGCGGGCCAGCACGTCGGCGGCCAGGTCGCGCAGGTCGCGATGGGTCTCGTCGAGGTCGAAGTCCACTAGCGGTTCCCTTCCAGCAGAGACGACCGGCCGCGCCGGGCGAACCCGGCCGCGAGCGCGGCGCGGTCCTCCGGCGTCATCCGGCGGTAGGCGAGGTCGCGGCCGGGCCGCCACCAGACGGGGTCGGCGGTGTGCCACCGTTCGGCGGCCAGGACGCGTCCGAGGACCTTGCCGGACGCCGTCATCGGCAGCTCGGCGGTGATCCGGACGTAGCGCGGCATCGCGACGGGCGCCAGGTCGCGGCGGCCGCGCAGGTGGGCGGCGAACGCGTCCGGGTCGAAGGCGTCGGTGACGAGGGCGACCATGACCTGGTCGCCGGACGCCTGGTCGGGCACCCCGTACACGGCGAGCCGCCGCACGCCCGGCAGCCCGGCCAGGGCGCGCTCGATGGGGACGGGGGCGAGGTTCTCGCCGTCCACGCGCAGGCGGTCGGCGGCGCGGCCGGCGAAGTAGACGTGGCCGTCGGCGTCGCGGTAGGCGAGGTCGCCGCTGTGGAACGCGCCGTCGCGGAGGCGGTCGGGGGCGTCGTCGCGGTAGTAGCCGTCGAACAGGCCGTGGTCGCGCGCGACGAGTTCGCCGACGGCGTCGGCGGCGTTGGTGAGGCGGCCGTGCGCGTCGAACGCGGCGGGCGGGCAGGGCTCGCCGTCCGCGTTCAGGATCGCGACGCCCGGGGTGAGGCGGCCCAGGGAGCCGCGCGGCGTGTCGGGGCCGGGCGCGAAGCTGATCGCGGTCTCCGACGAGCCGTAGGCGTCGATGACGTGGCAGCCGAAGCGGCGGGCGAACGCGTCCTGCTCGGCGGGGGCGGCCTCGTTGCCGAACGCGACGCGGAGCGGGTTGGCGGCGTCGTCCGGGGTCGGCTCGGTGGCGAGGGCGTAGGAGAGGGCCTTGCCGACGTAGTGCAGGTACGTGCAGCCGTGCGCGCGGACGTCGCGCAGCAGCCCCGACGCCGAGAACCTCGGGCGGATCACCAGGCACGCGCCCGCCGCGAGCGCCGGGGCGAGCGCCGCCATGATGGCGCCGGAGTGGAACAGCGGCATCGGGCAGTAGACGACGTCGTCCGGGGTGAGCAGGCGGTCGGCGAGCACCGCGCCCGGGACCTCGACCTTGCGGTGGGTGACGCGGACGGCGCGCGGGTCGCCGGACGTGCCCGACGTGAAGATCAGCATCAGCAGCGTCGTGTCGGTGACCGGCACGGCGGTGTCCGGGCCGTCTTCGGGGAGGGCGGCGACGTGGTCGTCGAGCAGAACGACCGGGGGCCGCGCGCGCGACGCCAGCCGCGCGGCGTGCCGGGCGGAGGCCACGACGAGGTCGCAGTCGGCGCGCTCGGCGTCGGCCTGGATCTCGTCCGGGGACCGCGCCGGGTTGAGCGCCACGACGACCGCGCCGGACAGCGCGGCGCCGCCGAGCAGGAACACGGTCTCGGGATCGTTGTCGAGCAGGACGCCCACGTGCGCCGGGCGGCCGGGGGCCGCGCGGGCGGCGAGCCAGCGGGCGCGGCGGGCGCTCTCGGCGACGACGGCGGCCCAGGTCCAGCGGCGGCCGTCGGTCGCGTGGACGAGCCCGGGGCGGGGGTCGTCCCGGCGCGCCGCCAGCAGGTCCGCCACCGTCACCGCTCGTCCTCCTCCGCCTCGGAACGTGTCCGACGCGAGAAAACTAGAACAGATTCTAGTCTGTGTCCAGAGGCATGATCTTGGCGTCACGGCGGCGTGTCCGTTGCCCCAGTCAGCGAACGCTGACGGCCGGGCGGGCGGGAGACGTGGCGCGTTGGGATAACACGTTCTCGTGTTCCCTGTAGGCTTGCGGGTGCGCTCTGAGAGAGGGATTCCCGTGACAGCAGAACCGGTGACCACCGGCGAGCCGGCCGCGCCGGGCGGCGCCCGGTCGCGCAGCCAGCACCAGCGCCGCCGCCGCATCGTCCAGGCCGCCGCCGCCCTGGCCTCGCGCGGCGGCGTCGAGGCGATGCAGATGCGCACGGTCGCCGAACGCGCGGGCGTCGCCCTCGGCACCCTCTACCGCTACTTCCCGTCGAAGATGGACCTGGTCGTCGCCGTCGTCAGCGAGGAACTCGACCTCCTCCAGACCAGCATCGAACGCCGCCCCCCGAGCACCGACACGCCCCCCGCCCGAGCGGTGGACGTCCTGATGCGCGCCACCCGGGGCCTGATGCGCGAACCGGAACTGGCCGAAGCCCTGATCCGCTCCCTCCTCCTCTCGGACGTGAAAACCAACTTCGGCGACCGCCTGACGAACCTCATGCTCCACGCCGCCACCGGCACCGAACCCCCGATCCCCCAGAACGACCCCCGCCGCACCCTGGTCCGCTCCCTCGGCAGCATCTGGATCATGGAAATGATCGAAATGCTCCGAGGCCACACCACCACAGAAGAAATCCAATCCCGCCTAGAAACAGCCGCCCAACGCCTCATCCCCGACGACCTCTGACCCGGGCGTCCCCGCTAATCACGCCCCCGCGATCTGGACGACGCCATACGCGGAGATGCGTGCTGGAGGTCGTGCGGGTCGCGTTCGACGGTGCCGATCGGCCGGTCGAAGTGGTGGTCAACGTGTTTCCGGGGCAGTTGTGGAAGCTGTCGTACGAGTGGACGGTGTCGTGAGGCGGGACGTCGCGCGGCATTCGGTGAGCGTTACCGGGGTGGTGCGGCGTGCCGATGGGCGGGTGCTGGCCATCCGGCGGGCCGATGACGGGCGGTGGGTGCCGCCCGGTGGGGTGCTCGAACTGGACGAGGCGCCCGAAGCCGGTGTCGCCCGGGAGGTTCTGGAGGAGACCGGGGTCGAGGTCGAGGTCGGGCGGTTGACCGGGGTCTACAAGAACATGCGGCTTGGCGTGGTGACGCTCGCGTTCCTGTGTCGGCCCATCGGCGGGGTCGTCTCGGTGACGGATGAGGCCCTTGATGTCGCTTGGCTCACCTTGGACGAGAGTGTCGCGTTGATGCCCGAGGCGCGGGCGGTTCGGGTGACCGACGCGTTGTGTGCCGGTGGGCCGTTTGTGCGGGTTCATGACGGTACGCGGGTGCTTCATGGTCAGGCGCCCAGGAGGCCGTAGGACGCGGCCACTGCGGTGAAGGCGCAGGTGGCCACGGTTGTTGCCGTGTGGTGGAGGCGGGTGGGGCGGGTCCACCAGCCGCGCAGCCAGGCGGTGACCGTGGTGGCCAGGAGGGCCAGGGACGCCGCCGCGATCGTGAGGGGGAGGACGGTCAGGGTCGTGAGCAGCGGGTCGTCGCCCAGGTAGAGGATTTCGTTGGTGCGGTTGGGGTCGGACATCAGGGCCGCCGTGGCCGCCAGGAAGCCCGCGACGAGGAGGCTCGTCGTCCAGGCGAGCGCGGTCGCCAGACGGGAGCCGCGTGCTCGGCGGCGGAGGGACATCAGGGGCAGCAGGACGGTCGTCGGGAGCAGGATGAGGACGGCGGCGGCCAGGGTGAGCTGGGCCGGGGGCGGGGTCGCGTACCAGGGCAGGCGTTCGTAGGTGGACGTCGGGTCGGCGGACGTGGCCAGACGGCCGGACGTGAGGCTCAGGCGGTCAGGCCCGCCGCGCTCCTGGAAGAGGCCGTCACCCACGGGCGTCCAGTGCTGTTCCGTGCGGTCGGGGTCGGGTGAGAGGTGGCCTCGCGTGACGAGGCCGCCGTTCTCCGCGCTGACCGTGACGGCGCCCGTCAGGGCCTGGACGCGGGTCAGGTCGTTGCGGGTCGTGCGCAGCGTCCGGTAGGTGCCGGTGTAGCGGTCGAGCGAGCGCGCCGGGACCGCTGCGGCGGACTGGCGGGCGGGGCCGCCGAAGCGGTCGGTGAAGCGATCCAGGAGGGTGCGGGCCGCCGTGGCGCCGGTGCCGGTGGTGCCGTCGCCGTTGTAGACGACGAAGACGCCGGTGTCCGTGGCGGGCAGCAGCGCCATGCCCGCGTGGAAGCCGAGGGTGTCGCCGTCCTTGCCGACGGCGAGGCGGCCGGCGCGTTCGCGGCGTTCCCACATGAGGCCGACGCCCGGCAGCCCCGGCGCCCCGGCGTGGCGGGCCTGCATCGTGCGGCGGGTGGCGTCGGTGAGGACGCGGGGTCCGTGGCCGAGATGCGCGTTCAGAAACCGGCCCATGTCGGTCGCGGTCGTGACGACCCCACCCGTCGGGGCACTGCGGACGTACCGCCCGCGCACCGGCGTCTGCCCCGCCCCGTCCGGACGGTGGCCGGTCGCGAGGGACCGTTCGAGCGCGGCCGGACGCGGCTGCGTCTGCGACGTCCGCGCCATCCCGAGCGGCCCGGTGATCTCGTCCCGGACGAACCGGTCGAACGGCCGCCCGGACACGTCCTCGACGAGCAGCCCCGCGTACGCGAACGCGTGATTGTCGTAGGACACCGCACCGGGCGGGCGAATCCGCGCGGGCGCCGACGCGCGCAGGTGCTCGCGCAGCGACGTCAGGCCGCCCGGCCCGGCCGCCGCCTCACCGATGACGCGCGGGTCGAACCCCGCCGCGTGAGTGAGCAGGTGCCGGACGGTCACCGGCCGCCCCGGGTACGTGTCGGGAATCCGCACGTCCTTCAGGTACCGGTTCGCGTCGGCGTCCAGGTCGACCCGCCCCCGCTCGACGAGCCGCAGCACGGCCGTCGCCGTGAACGCCTTGGCGATCGACCCGCCCTGGAACCCGGTGCGGTCCGGGTCGACGGGCGTCCGCCGCGCGGCGTCGGCGTACCCGTACCCCTTGGCGAACACCTGCCGCCCGCCCCGCACGACGACCACGGCCGCCCCCGGCACTTTCAGCTCCGCGAGCTGCGCGGGCACGGCCTCGTCGAGAAATGCCCCGAATCCGGGTTCGGCGCCCTTCGCGGCAACGGGCGAAAGACCGCCGATCACGACGACGGCCGCGAAAAGGAGAACCCCTCTGCTGATCTTCATGCCTCGACGCTATGAATCCGCGCCGCGCCACGGCAGGTGCCTGGACACCGGCGCCGGGGTGGACCTGGCAACACCCCGCGCGGGTGTCGGTGCCCCACTACTCTTGGTGCGACCCTGAATCGACCAGAGACAAGGTGGGGCAGTGAGCCAGCCGGAGCCCTTCATCAGTGACGGTGTGATCATCGAGTTCGTGGACGCCAAGGATGTCCCGGTGAACCACAAGGACTTCGGGGAGCGGGCCGTCGTGATGCGGGACGCGAACAACGAGGACGGGCCGATCCTCTACTTCACCGAGGCCGAGTGGGACGCGTTCGTCGCCGGGGTCAAGGACGGCGAGTTCGACGACCTCCTGGAAGAGCCCGAAGAGGCGTGAGGTCGCGCGGGGCGGCGGTCGTCCCGCCGCCCCGCCCGCGCCCGCGGAACGACGATGGCCCCATGCCGCGTTTCACGGACGCCGCGCGGTGGGAGGCGCGGTCGGCCGACGATCGGCGAGAAGGGGTCGGCCGTCGTCGCGCTGCGGATCGCGCAGGCGCTGGAACCGGTCCGTGAGGGCCGTCAGACCGGCCGGGGTGAGGTCGCCCAGCAGGCGCAGCCGGGCCATGCCGCCGTCCGGGTGCAGGTCGAGGCGGGCGTGGGTGATCTCGTCGGCGCCGGGGACGCGGAAGCGGTGCCGGGTGTCGGGCTGTACGCGGGTGCGCGGGAGCAGCGGGCGCCAAGCGGCGGGGTCGCCGGTGTCTGCGGCGCGTCCGTCCAGGCCCCACAGGGTCACGGCGGCGGGCGCGTTGAACTTCAGGTGCGTGGTGTCGATCTCGGCGACGCGGACGATGCCGGGCGCGGCCAGCCGGATCTCGGCCCAGTCGTGGCCGGTCAGGTCGCGGCGGCGGGCCGTCTCCCAGCCCTCGGCCTGGTTGCGGGCCGAGCCGGGAAAGAGCATGTTGTCCGGCGACGAGTAGAACATGTTCGAGCAGCGGACGACCCGCGCCCCGTTCTCCAGCGCGGCCAGGTCGACGGTGAGGCCGGCGAGCAGAGCCGGGTCCGGAACGACGTCGCCGTGCACGCGCAGCCGGGCGATGCCGCCGTCGGGGAACATGTTCAGCCGCACGTGCGTGAACCGCCGTTCGAGGTCGACGGGGAACGCGTGCGCGGCGTCGCCGTCGAGCGGGCTGCGCGGGACGATCTCCGTCCAGTCGGCGGCGGCCAGCTCGGCCACGGACGGGTAGCCGTCCACGGCGCACGCCTCGACGGACGCGTGCGGCGGATAGTTCCCCTTGAACCAGGCGGTGTCGATGACGACGCCCCGGATCACCCCGGCGAGGCCGAGCCGGACGAGCGCCCAGTCGTGGCCGAGGTCGCCGTGCTCGTCGGGGCGCCGCCGGGCCGTCTCCCATCCGTCGTACTCCTGGCCTTTCGGGCCGAACGTCCCCTCGCGGAACGTCGGAACCCACGGGTTGAGGAGGTTCTCCTTGGCCTCGAACGACTCGTCGCTGGCGGCGAGGACCGAGCCGCCGAGGACTCGTCCCGCCAGGTCGGGCATGTCGTGGAAGGCACCCATCGCGTCGCCTCTCTCGTTCACCGGCACAGCAGCGTGCCGTGGGGTCGCGCGCCGATCGGCGTGCCGCGCAGCCAGGTGCGGGTGGCGCGGCCGGTGAGGGTCCGGGCCGCGTAGGGGGTGATGGGGTGGCGGTGGTGCAGGGCGCCGGGGTCGACGGTGAACGCCGCGTCGGGGTCGAAGGCGACGAGGTCGGCGTCGTGGCCGGGGGCGATGCGTCCCTTGCGTCCGGTCAGGCCCGCGAGGTCGGCGGTGTTCGCGGCCATCCACGCGGTGACGTCGGTGAGGGCGTGGCCGCGCGCGCGGGCCTCGGTCCAGACGGCGGACAGCCCGAGTTGCAGCGACGCGACGCCGCCCCAGGCCGTCGCGAAGTCGCCGCGCTTGAGTTCGGGCGTGGACGGCGAGTGGTCGGTGACGACGCAGGAGATCACGCCGCCCGCCAGGCCGCGCCAGAGCGCGTCGCGGTTGGCGCCGTCGCGGATCGGCGGGCAGCACTTGAACGCCGTGCCCGCCGGGCCGGGGACGTCGTCGGCGGTCAGCGTCAGGTAGTGCGGGCACGTCTCGGCGGTGACGCGGACGCCGCGCGCCCGCGCGTCCGCGAGCGGCGCGAGGCAGTCGGCGGCCGACAGGTGCAGGACGTGGGCGCGGACGCCGGTCTGTTCGGCGAGCGCGATGACGCGTTCGACGGCGCGCCGCTCGGCGCTCGGCGGGCGTGACGCCAGGAAGGCCGCGTAGTCGCCGCCGGTGGGGTCGGTGAGGACGGCCGGGTCCTCGGCGTGGACGATCACGAGGCCGTCCACGGCGGCGATCTCGGCGAAAGCGGCCTGCATGCCCGGTTCGTCCAGCGGGGGGAACTCCGGGACGCCCGAATCCGATGCGAAGCACTTGAAGCCGAACACGCCGTCGTCGTGCAGGGGGCGCAGGTCGGCCACGTTGCCGGGGACGGCGCCGCCCCAGAACCCGACGTCCACGAACACGGCGCCGCGCGCGGCGTCGCGCTTGACGGCGAGGGCGGCGGCATCGGTCGTCGGCGGCAGCGAGTTCAACGGCATGTCGATCAGCGTGGTGACGCCCCCGGCCGCCGCCGCCCGCGTCGCCGTCGCGAACCCCTCCCACTCGGTCCGGCCGGGCTCGTTGATGTGAACGTGGGTGTCCACGATCCCCGGCAGCAGCGCGACGTCACCGAGATCGACGTCGTCCACGCAGTCCACGTCGGCGTCATACGCGACGACCGCGAGGATCGTCCCGTCTCGCACCACGACCGCAGCGGCCCGCTCCTCCCCGGGCAAGACCACCCGCCGCGACCGCACCACCAACTCAGCCTTCACCGCACCCCCCGAACGTCGTGTCCGTTGTCATCTGAAGTCCGGCATGTCGCGGACGGCGTCGGCGGCGAGGCGGCGCAGGAGGGTGGCGGCCTCGGGCATCAGGCGAGCCGGGTCGGCGCCGAGGTCGGTCAGGGCGTGGACGGCACGGAAGCCCGCCGCGCGCGCCTCGTCGCGGCCGAGCGCGCGGCGGCCCGCGAGGGCGATCACCGGAACGCCCGCAGCGGCCGCCGCCCGCGCCACACCGACCGGCGCTTTACCCCGAAGCGTCTGAGGATCGAGCGAGCCCTCACCGGTGATGACGAGCCGCGCCCCGTCGACCTTCGCGGCGAACCCGAGCAGATCGAGCAGATAGGCGATACCGGGCCGCAACTCCGCACCCAGATAGGCAAGAGCGGCAAAGCCGACACCACCGGCCGCACCCGCCCCGGGATGGTCGGCGGAGCCCTCCGCGCCGGAGCCGAGGGCGGGGTGGGTGAGGCGGGTCAGGTTGGTGAGGCTCGCTTCCAGAGCGTGGACGTCTTGCGGGGAGGCGCCCTTCTGGGGGGCGAAGGTCGTTGCTGCGCCGTGGGGGCCGAGGAGGGGGTTGTCCACGTCGCTCGCGACGATGATCTGCGCATCGGGCACCGGGCCGGGTTCGATGGCGGCGAGGTCGCGGAGGGCCCCGCCGCCGGGCGGGAGCGGGGTGCCGGTCGCGTCCAGGAAGCGGGCTCCGAGAGCGGTGAGGAAGCCCGTGCCGCCGTCGGTGCAGGCGCTGCCGCCGAGGCCGAGGACGATGCGCGTCGCCCCGCCGCGCAGGGCGGCGGCGACGAGTTCGCCCGTGCCGAGGCTGGACGCCGTCAGCGGGTGGAACTCGCCCGGCGCGAGCCGCTTGAGCCCGGACGCCTCCGCCAGCTCGACCACCGCCGTCGTCCCCGAGACCGCGTACGACGCGCGCACCGGCGTCCCGGCCGGGCCCGTCACGGTCGCGTGCCGCCGCGCGAACCCCGCCGCGACGGCCGCGTCGACCGTCCCGTCGCCGCCGTCCGCGACGGGAAGCAGGACGACGGGCAGCCCCGGGTCGGCGTCGCGGAGCCCGGCGGCGATGGCCTCGGCGGCCTCGGCTGCGGTGAGCGAGCCCTTGAACTTGTCCGGCGCGACGAGCACGTGCCCGCTCATCGCGCGAGCCACCCGAACGCGTCGGCGGACGGCCCGCCCGGCAGGTACTCCAGCGAGACCGGGCCGTCGTACCCGGCGTCCGCCAGCGCGGCGAACACGGACGGGAAGTCGATCGAGCCCGTCCCGGGGCGCCCCCGGCCGGGCGAGTCCGCCACCTGCACATGCCCGACACGACCGCCGTACTCGGCCACGACCTTGAGCAGGTCGTCCCCGTTCTCGGTCAAGTGGTACGTATCGAACAGCAGCGCCGCGTCCGGCAGATCCACCCGATCCAGGACGGCCACGACATCTGCGGCCGTCCGCAGCGGATACCCCGGCACCTGCGACAAGGGCTCCAGCAGCACCGTCCCCGGCAGCACCGACGCCGCGTAGGCCAGGTTGGCGTCCGCGACCGCGTCCGAGCCCCCGGTCCCGTACAGCAGGTTGAACCGCGCCGCCCCGGTCCGCTCCGCGACTGACGCCAGCACCGGCACCGACGCCCGGAACTCCGCGATCCGCGCCGGATCGGACAGCACGCCCCGCTCCCCCGCCGCCATGTCCCCCGCGTACCCGTTCAGCGCCACGAGCCGCACCCCGGCCGACGCCAGCGCCGCGCAGAACTCGTCCACCTCGGCGGGATCGGGCACCGGCGACGCCCACGGCCACCAGAACTCGACGGCGTCGAACCCGGAGGCGGCGATGGCGGCGGGCCGGTCGAGCAGCGGCAGCTCGGTGAACAGGATCGAGCCGTTGACGGCGAAACGCACGGAAGGTCCCCCCATCACGCGACGATGTGCTCCGGCCGGACCGGCACCCGCGTGAGCGCCTTCCCGGTCGCGTCACGGACGGCCGCCACGATCGCGGGCGTGGACGAGAGCGTCGGCGGCTCCCCCGCGCCGCGCAGGCCGTAGGGGGCGTTCGGGTCGGGATTCTCCAGGATGTCCAGCCGCATCGGCGGCATGTCGAGAATGGTGGGGATGAGGTAGTCGGTGAACGACGGATTCCGCACCAGCCCGTCCTGCACGACGATCTCCTCCATGACCGCGAGCCCGAGTCCCTGCGCGCTGCCGCCGTGGATCTGGCCCTCCAGCGACAGCCGGTTGAGGATCTTCCCGACGTCCTGGACGGCGGCCAGCTCGACCACCTTGACGAGCCCGAGGTCCACGTCCACGTCCACCACGGCCCGGTGCACGCACAGCGCGAGCTGCGTGTGGCTGTTCCCCTGGCCGGTCGCCGGGTCCATCGGCTGCGTGGGCCGGTGGTGGTACTCGCGGGTCTCCTCGACGACGGCGTCCCCGAGCACCTCCGCGAGCGTCGCGACGGCGCCCTGCGCGCGGGACACCACGGAACCGCCGAGCAGCGTCAGGTCGTCCAGCCCGAACCGCGCCCCGGCCAGGTCCAGGACGCGCGCCCGGACGGCCTCGCACGCCGTCTTCACCGCGCCGCCCGTCATGTACGACTGCCGCGACGCGCTGGACGACCCGGCGTCGCCCACCCGGTTGTCGGCCGGGGCGATGACGACGCGTTCGATGCCCAGTTCCGTCCGCGCGATCTGCGCCTTGAGCGTCACGAGCCCCTGCCCGACCTCGGCGGCGGCCGTGTGCACGAGCGCGGTCGGCTCGCCGCCGATGACCTCCAGCCGGACGCGCGCCGTGGACAGGTCGTCGAAACCCTCGGAGAAGCAGATGTTCTTGAGCCCGACCCCGTAGCCGATGCCGCGCACGACGCCCTCGCCGTGCGTCGTCTGGGACGCGCCGCCGGGCAGGTTGCGCAGGTCCGTGAGGTCAGCGACGCCCGGCAGCGGCATCGCCTCCAGCCGCTCCAGCATCTCCGCGAGCGGCGCCGGGGAGTCGATCACCTGCCCGTTGGCCAGCACCGACCCCTGCGCGACGGCGTTGCGGTGCCGCACCTCGACGGGACCGATCCCGCACGCCTCCGCGAGCCGGTCCATCATCGACTCGTACGCGAAGCACGCCTGGACCGCGCCGAACCCTCGCATCGCGCCGCACGGCGGGTTGTTGGTGTAGACGCCGTACGCGTCGATCTTGATGTGCGGAATCTCGTACGGGCCGACGCCGAGCGACGCCGCGTTGCCGACGACGTTCATCGTGGACGACGTGTACGCGCCGCCGTCCAGGATGATCTCGACGTCGGCGTAGACGAGCGTCCCGTCCCGCTTGGCGCCGTACTCGTACCGCATCAGGGCGGGATGCCGGTGGACGTGCCCGAAGAACGACTCGTACCGGTTGTACGACATCTTCACCGGGCGTCCGGTGTGCAGGGCGAGCATCCCGGCGTGGATCTGCATCGACAGGTCCTCGCGCCCGCCGAACGCGCCGCCGACCCCGGCCATCGTCATGTGGACCTGGTCGTCGCGCAGCCCGAGGCACGGCGCGATCTGCTTGAGGTCGTTGTGAATCCACTGGGTCGCGACGTACAGGTCGAGGCCGCCGTCCTCGGCGGGGACGGCGAGCCCGGCCTCGGGGCCCAGGAACGCCTGGTCCTGGATGCCGACCTCGTAGTCGCCGGTGACGACGACCTCGGCCTCCTCCCGTCCGCGCTCCACCGAACCCACCCGGACCGGCTGGTACCGGACGATCCCGCCGCGCTGCTGCACGCGGTGCAGACCCGGGTCGGCCACGACGGCGCGCGCGTCGGTGATCGGCTCCAGCACGTCCCATTCGACGTCGATCAGCTCCACGGCCCGCCGCGCCGTCTCGGGATGGTCAGCGGCGACGAGCGCGACCGGCTCCCCCTGGTGCCGCACCTCCCCGATCGCCAGCACGGGCTGATCTTCGGTGTGGTCGATGCCGAAGTACTTCTTGCCGGGCACGTCGTCGCTGGTCAGCACGGCCCGCACCCCGGGCAGCGCCAGCGCCGGGCCGATGTTCAGAGCCACGATCCGGGCCCGCGCGTGCGGGCTCCGCAGCGTGGAGCCCCACAGCATCCCGTCCATCCACAGATCGGACGCGTAGGCGAACTCCCCCGCCACCTTCAGCGCCCCGTCGGGCCGCAGCGGGCTCTCGCCCACCCCGCCCCCGCCGGGCGCCGCGACCCTGCCCGGACTCTTCACCGGAACCGCCATCAGCCGACCCCTTCCGCGAGCTTGAGCAGGCGCCGGTGGGCGTTCGCGCCCCGGCGGCCCGCCTCGTCCTGCGGGAGCGTGACCAGCTCGTCGTCGCGGACGACGACGTGCCCGCCGACCAGCAGGCGGTCCAGAGGCGGGGTGCGACCGTAGGCGAAGGCCAGGACGGGGTCGGCGGCGGCCTCGTAGAAGCCGTCCACGCGCCACAGGGCGATGTCGGCCAGTTTGCCCGGCTCCAGGGAGCCGATCTCGGCCTCGCGGCCCAGGCAGCGGGCGCCGCCGAGCGTGGCCAGTTCCAGCGCCGCGCGCGCCGACAGCGCGCCCGGGCCGTACCGGGCGCGCTGCATGTACATCGCCTGGCGGACCTCCCCCGCGAGCGGGACGAACTCCGCCGACGCCGCCCCGTCCACGCCGAGCCCGACCGGCACGCCCGCGCGCAGCAGGTCGCTCACCCGGGCGATCCCGGCGCCGAGCCGGGCGTTGGAGCTGGGGCAGTGCGCGACGCCCGTCCCGGTCGCGGCGAACCGCGCGATGTCGGCGTCGTGCAGGTGGACGGCGTGCGCGAACCACACGTCGTCACCGAGCCAGCCCAGTTCCTCCATGTACTGCCCGGGGGTCGTGCCGAACTCGCGGGCGACCTGCTCCTCCTCGTCCAGCGTCTCGGCGAGGTGGGTGTGCAGCCGGACGCCCTTCGCGCGCGCCAGCGCCGCCGACCCGGTCATCAGCTCCCGCGACACCGAGAACGGCGAGCAAGGCGCGACGGCGACGCGCAGCATCGAGGAGAACGAAGCGTCGTGGTACCGGTCGATCGCGGCCTCGGTCGCGGCGAGGATCGTGTCCAGGTCCTCCACGACCTCGTCCGGCGGCAGGCCGCCCTGCGACGCGCCCCGGTCCATCGAGCCCCGGCACGGGTGGAACCGGACGCCGACCTCGGCGGCGGCCTCGATCTCGGCGGCGAACAGGTCGCCGCGCCCGGAGGGGAACACGTAGTGGTGGTCGGTCGTGGTGGTGCAGCCCGACAGCGCCAGCCACGCCAGCGCCGCGCTCGCCGCGCCCGCGACGACCTCGGCGTCCATCTTCGCCCACGTCGGATAGGACGCGACGAGCCACTCGAACAGCGTCCCGTCCGGCGCGAAGCCCTGCGTGGCCCACTGGTACAGGTGGTGGTGGGTGTTGACCAGGCCGGGCGTGGCGAGGCGGCCGGTGCCGTCGATGCGTTCCGCGCCCTCGACGGCCGGGGCGGGCCCGGCGCCGACGGCCGCGATGCGGTCGCCCTCGACGACGATGTGCCCGTCCGGGTACTCCTCGCCGGACACGGTCACGACATGCGCGTGCTCGATGATCCGCGTGATCATCGGGTGGCCTTCCGGCGGGCCGCGAGCCGCACGGCGTCCATGATCTTCTCGTAGCCGGTGCAGCGGCACAGGTTCCCGGCCAGGGCCTCGCGGATCTCGGCGTCGCTCGGGTCGGGGACGCGTTCGATCAGGTCGTGCGACTGCACGACCAGGCCCGGCGTGCAGAAGCCGCACTGCACGGCCCCGGCCTCCACGAACGCCTCCTGCACGGCGTCCAGCCGGTCGCCCTCGGCCAGCCCCTCGACGGTGCGGACCTCGCGGCCCTCGGCCTGCCCGGCCGCGACCAGGCACGCGCACGCCGGAACGCCGTCCAGGTAGACCGTGCACGACCCGCACTCGCCCTGCTCGCAGGCGTTCTTGGAGCCGGGCAGCCCCATCCGCTCGCGCAGGACGTACAGCAGGCTCTCGCCCTCCCACACGTCGTCCACGGTCGCGGGTGACCCGTTCACGGTGAGGTTCACGCGCATCAGGACGCCCTCCTTCCGGCCGCGCCGGTGTAGTCGTTCCACGCCCAGGTCAGGGTGCGGCGCGCCAGGACGGCGACCGCGTGCCGCCGGTAGGCGGCGGTGCCGCGCACGTCGTCGATGGGACGGGCGGCCCCGGCGACCAGCTCGCCGAAGCGGCGCGCGACGGCGTCCGGCAGCGGGCCGCGCCCGGCCCAGTCGAGTTCGGCGGCCAGGTAGTCCTCGGCCTCGTCCGCGCGCAGCGGCGTCGGCCCGGCCGACCCGATGCCGGTGCCGACGCGGGCGTTGCCGGGGTCGAGCGCGAGGGCGAACGAGCAGACGGCGATGACCATCGCGTTCCGGGTGCCGATCTTGGAGAAGTACTGCGGGCCGGGCGCCGGGTCCGTCCAGAACGCCCGGATCAGCTCGTCCGGCTCCAGCGCGCTGCGCTTCACGCCGGTGTAGAACTCGGCGGCCGGGATCATCCGGACGCCGCGCGCCGCCGACTCCACCTCGATCTCCGCGCCGCCCGCGAGCAGCGGCGGGTGCGCGTCCCCGGCGGGCGAGGCCGCGCCGAGGTTGCCGCCGACCGTGCCCCGGTTGCGGATCTGCGGCGAGCCGACCGTCCGGGACGCCTGCGCCAGGCCCGGCAGCCGGTCGCCCAGCTCGGTGATGAGCCGGGCATAGGGGACGCCCGCGCCGACCCGGAGACGGCCGTCGGACTCCTCCCACCGGGTCAGCCCGGCGACGCGGCCGAGGTCGAGCAGCGCGGCCGGGCGGCGGACGTCGAAGTTCAGCTCGACCATGACGTCCGTGCCGCCCTGGATCGGCAGCGCGTCGGGGTGGCCGGCGCGGGCGTCCAGCGCGTCGGCCCAGGTCGTCGGGCGCAGGAACTCCATGCCCCTCCTATTCCCAGGCGGCGGACGCGGGCGGCGCGTCGCCGGTCAGCACGGTGCCCTCGATGAGCCCGTACGGGCGGTCGGCGGCGTGGAACACCAGACCGGGATTGTCCAGCCCGAACGGGGTGAGGTCGACGTCGAAGTGGTGCTTGTTCGGCATCGCCAGCCGCACCTCGCACAGCTCCGGGCGGGTCTCCAGGACGCGGCGTCCCATCGCGTACAGCGTCTGCTGGAGCGACAGGCTGTAGGTGCCCGCGAACGCCTCCAGCAGGCAGGCGCGCGCGGACGCGAACGACGCGGCGAAGTCGGCGCCGGTGCCGCGGTGCCGCCAGCGGGCCGTGACCTCGGTGGCCAGGATGCGGTCGTTGGTCGGCGGCAGCGTCGTGTACTCGTCCTGGATGTAGCCGTGGAACTCGCTGTCGGTCGAGTTGAGCACGACGAGGTCGCGCAGGCCGGACACGACGCTCTCCGCGCCGCCCGTCCCCGCGCTGTGCACGACCGCCGTGCGCACCTCGGTACCCGCCCGGACGAACGAGTGGCCCGCCAGCCGCTCCCACGCGTACTCCTCGACCTCCACGCGGGCGTGCTGGATCGTCGGCTGGGAGTCGGTGAAGTGCCGCGCCAGCAGCAGCGCGAAGTCCTCGATCTCCCCGATGCCGTGT
Organism: Actinomadura flavalba DSM 45200; assembly: GCF_000374305.1. Taxonomy (GTDB): domain Bacteria; phylum Actinomycetota; class Actinomycetes; order Streptosporangiales; family Streptosporangiaceae; genus Spirillospora; species Spirillospora flavalba. Next base: position 672,979 of record NZ_KB894094.1, read on the forward strand.
TCGCGGGCGAACGCGAAGACCGTGTTCTTCTGCGAGTCGGTGGGGAGGACCGCCGCGTTGTCCCCGGTGAGGTGGACGTCCTCCATCTCCCCCGACAGCGACACCGAGACGTTGCAGTCCTTGAGGCGGTGCACGTCGCCGTCGCGGGTGACGCGGACGACGCGCGTCTCCGCCTTCCCGTACCGGTTGGGACCGAGCAGGACGGTCAATCTAGCTCCCTCGGTAGGTCGAGTAGGCGAACGGGCTGAGCAGCAGCGGCACGTGCAGGTGCTGTTCGGGGTCCTTGATCGTGAAGGCGACCGTGACCTCGGGGAAGAAGTCCGACAGGGCGGCGGTGTCGAACACCAGCCGGTGCACGCCGGGGCCGGGGTCGCCGCCGGGCCAGGCGCGGATGCGTCCGTCCGCGTCGGTCTTCGCCTCGGCGAGCAGCGTCCACAGCCCGACGTCGTCGCGGCGTTCCAGCCGGACCGCCAGGTCGGGCGCGGGCGCGCCGCGCGCCGCGTCGAGGACGTGCGTGGACAGCGTCATGGCGTCTCCCCCGTGAGCTTGGCCAGCCGCAGCGCGGCGATCTTGGCGAGTTCCGCGCGGACGACGTCGCGTTCGCGCGCGTCGTCGTGGGTCAGGCGTTCGTGGAGCGCGTCGAGCATCGCGTCCGGCGTCAGGCCGGTGGCGCAGATGAGGTAGACGTGGCCGAAGCGCTCCTCGTAGGCGCGGTTGCCGTCGTGGAGGGCGCGGCGGGTCTGCTCCGCCGCGTCGTCCATGCCGGACTGCTCGCCGCGCGACCAGGCCGCCTCGCGTTCCGGGCCGTCCGCGCGTTCGCCGATGCGCGGGTGGGCGGACAGCGCTTGCGCGACGTCGCCCCAGGTCAGCTCGGTGAACGCGGCGTCGGAGGCGGTGCGCAGCGCGGGCAGGTCGGCGTAGGGGCGTTCCGCTTCGACCCGTTTCGCCCAGGCTTCCGATGCGCAGCAGGCCCGCAGCCCGGCGAGTGCGTCCGCCGTCGGCAGCGCGTTGAACCGCTCGATCGTCACCCGGCCTCCTTCGCCTCCGGTGGGGCTGCTCGCAGTACACCGCCCGGCCGGGTCGCGGGTCGAGAGTCCGGACCTCCGAACCCCGACCTCGTCGTCCGGGTTTCTTCGTGCTTTACTCCAACCTCCCCCACTGACGTGGCGGAACACCCTAAACCTCGCAAAACATGATTTCTTGCCTAGGACGGGGTATCCCGACGTGCATGCTGCACCTGGAACCCGAGTCCGACCAAGGCTTGATCGAATCACAGGGCATCAACGCCGGCGGCCCGATCGGAACCCCTCTCGCCACCCCGGCCCCCCACGCCCCCACCCCGCCGCCGCCCGACCGCGCCATCTCGGCCGGCGAACTCTACGACGAGCAGGTCGGCCTCCCCGGCCAGCTCCCCGGCCACCCGGGCCAGCAACGCTCTCTGGAAACGAGCTGACGCACGTTACCCGCCCGGCAGACGGGTAGAGCCCACCCATGACCGACAAACGCGAACACGAAGACCTCATCGAACCCCAGGGCGTCAACGCGGGCGCCCCCGTAGACGAGGACCCCGGCGACACCGACGTAGAACAAGCACCCCCGCCCCCGGAAACCCCACCCACCCCGAACGACACCCTGGACGGCGAACACGTAGCCCTCCCCGGCGAAAAGCCGGGCTACCCAGGCCAACAAAACTCCGTCGACACAAGCTGACCGCACCCTGGCCCCCGCCCGCATCGTCTCGGCGGGTGCAACGCCCTCATCGCATGTGCGTCACCAGTTCGCGGCGCCGGTGAAGTCGGTGGGGGTTGGGTGGTAGGGGAGGTAGGTGCGGGCGTTGGTGATGTCCAGGGTGCGTTCTACCGCTAGGTGGCTGAGGGCGTAGCGGGTGAGGCGTGGGGGGTTGGGGCGGTTTGTCAGGAGGAAGGTGCCTTCTATCGCTGTTGCCAGGGCCTTTGCCGGGGCTTGTGGGAGGTAGATCGGGCGGGCGTTGATGTTGCGTTCTTTCAGGATCGCGCGTAGGGCTTCGTCCAGGGTGATCGGTTCGGCGTCGGTGATGTTGTAGGTGCCGAGTGGGGACGTCAGGGCCGCTAGGCAGGCTGCTGCGAGGTTCGTGATCGACGTCAGGCTGATGTGCTGGTGGCCGGTTCCCACGGCGGGGAGGTAGCGGCCTCGCACCGAGGACAGGACGCGGGGCAGGAGCGTCGTGTCGCCGGGGCCGTAGACGGCGTGGGGGCGGAGGATGACCGCGTTCTCGTGCGTGAGGGCGGCGCGTTCGGCCGCCGCCTTCGATGCGCCGTAGGCGTTGAGGTAGCGGCCCACCGGAGCCTCGGACTCGCGGGCCATCACCTGCGGGCGGTACGGGTCGTAGACGCTCGCGGTGCTGATGTGGACGAACCGGGCGGACGGCCACGTGTCGCGGACGTTGCGGGTGCCGGTGTGGTTCGTCGCGAACAGGGCCTCGGCCGGGCCCCAGTCGGTGACGCTGCCCGCGCAGTGCACGACGGCGTCGACGCCGGGCGGGTCCGGGAGCGGGCCGGTCGTGATGTCCCACGGACGGTAGGGGGCGCCGTCCAGGTGGCCGTCGGGGGGCTGGAGGCGGCGGCCGTAGGCGTGGACGGTGGCGCCGGTGGCGGTCAGGGCGCGGCAGACCGCGCCGCCGACGAATCCGGACGCTCCGGTCACGGCGACTCTCATGGGGAGAACCTTTCGGCGAGTGCGGCACGGTCGAGTTTGCGGCCCCGGCCCGAGCGCGGCAGGTCGGGGACGCGGACGACGCGGTCGGGCAGGGCGTCGTGGTCGAGGACGTCGCGCAGGGCGCGGCGCAGCGCGTCCGGGTCGGCGTCGCCGACGTAGGCGAGGACGACCTCCTCGTCCCCGGTGTCCGGGTCGGGAACCCCGGCGTAGGCGGCCTCCGTGACGCCCGGCAGCGCGTTGATCGCCGGTTCGTACAGGCCCGGGTAGAGGTTGAACTCGCCCCGGATCAGCATGTCCTTCTTGCGGCCGTCCAGGACGAGACGTCCGTTCTCCAGCCGGGCCAGGTCGCCGGTCGCGAGCCGGGTGAGGGGCGGGTCCCCGAGGTAGCCCCGGCAGAGGCTGGGTCCGGCGAGCAGGAGTTCGCCGTCGTCGGTGAACGCGACGTCGGTGAGCGGCGCTCCCAGCAGGTCGCCGGGTCCGGTGTGGGCGAGTTTGTCGCGCGCGGACGCGATCGCGACCGGCAGGATCTCGGTCATCGCGTACACCGACAGGACCTCGGCGGCCGGGGCGGCGGCGACGGCGCGGCGCAGGATCGCGGCGGGCGCCGGAGCCGCGCCGAGCAGGACGTACCGCAGCGCGTCGGGCAGGCGCGGCGCGACGTCCAGGATCTCCGCGAGGTGCACCGGGACGCAGAACGTGTGCGTCGCGCCGCGCATCTCCAGGTCCCGGGCGAACCGCTCCGGGGTGCCGCCCAGCGGCGGCAGCGACCAGCGGGCACCGGCGATCAGCGTCGGCAGGCCGAGCATGAGCTGGTCGGTGTGCACGATGTCGCCGGGTTCGAGTGCGAGCCGCGCCCGGAACAGGTCGAGCGCGGCGGCCAGCGACGTCTGCGTGTGGACGACGGCGCGCGGCTTCGCCGTCGTCCCCGACGTGAAGATCACGGCGGCCGGGGCGTCCGGGTCGGGGTCGGTGTCCGGTTCGGGCGCGGGGCCGCGCTCCAGCGCGGCGTACGGCAGCGCCCCGCGCGGCACTCCGGGCAGCCACCGCCCGGTGTAGACGTGCCCGTGCACCGGGAGTTCCGCGAGGTTCGGCAGCAGCAGCCCGCGCCGCCGCGCGTACGCCCGGACGGGCGCCACCCGGCTCCCCGCGTACACCACCGCCTCCGCCGCCGACCAGCGCGGTTTCGCCAGCGCCAGCCGCGCCGTGAACATCTCCGGCCCGGCGCCCGGGTCGGCGAACACGACGACGCCGCCCGCCGCCACGACTCCGAGCGCCAGCACCAGCGACTCCGCCGATGGCCGCACCGAGAACAGCACCCCGTCCCCGGCCTCCAGTCCGGCGTCCAGCAGCCCGTGCCGGACGGCCAGCACCCGCCGCCGCAGGTCGCCGTAGGCCAGCTCGCTCCCGTCGGCCGCGACGAGCGCCACGGCGTCGGGCGTCGCCGCCGCCTGGTCGAGCAGGCGCCGCACGAGACTCATTCCGGTGCCCCCTTTCGGACGGTGAACGTCCGGTAGGTCGGGATGAGGACGTTCCGCGCGGCGGTGCGGCGGACGATCTCCAGCGGGGCCGCGTCCAGGAGCGTCGTCATCACGGCGCGGATCTCGCTCTGCGCGAGGGGGTAGCCGAGGCAGAAGTGCGGCCCCGCGCCGAACCAGAGGCGCCGCATCTCCGGCGGATGCGGACGGTCCAGGTCGAACGGGCCGAGGGCGCGGCAGCAGTTGTGCGTCGCGATCAGCACCCGGTCCCCCGGCCGGACGCGGCGGCCCGCCAGCCTCGCCGGGGCGTGGACGCTGCGCAGCATCACCGGTGTCGGCGTGGTGACGCGCATGGCCTCGTCGATCGCCGCGTCCAGCAGCGACCGGTCGGCGGCGACGCGGGCGAGCGTCCCGGTGTCGTGCAGCAGCGCGACCAGGCGCGGGACGAGCGTCGCGACCGTCTCGGTGCCGGTGAGGAAGAACGCCCCGGCCGCGCCGCGCGCCTCGTCCGCCGACAGGCCGAGCGACCGCATCCGGCCCATGACCGTCGTGTCGTCACCGGACGCGTAGGACGCGGCGGCAATGTCGCCCAGCGGGTCCAGGACGGCGCGCGCCCGCGCCACCTGCGCGGGCGACAGCCGCCGGGTGCGCAGCGACACCATGCCGACGACGCGCTCGCCCTGCTCGAACAGGCCCCGGTAGTCGCCGGATTCAAGGCCGATCACCGCGCCGATCACGGTTCCGGCCATGACCTTCATGGTGTCCACGAGATCGACCGGTTCGCCGCGTTCCAGGCGCCTCGTCAGCTCGGCGCGCGGCCCCGCGAGGTACTCGGCGACCAGCGCGTCGGTGGACGCGGGCGTGAACAGCCCGGTCAGTTTGCGGCGGAGCGTCCGGTGCGCCGCGCCCTCCATGTTGAGCAGGACCGACGGGCCGAGCACGGGCGTCCACAGCTCGCCGGGCGCGCCGGGGCCGTCCTTGCGGAAGGTGTCGCCGTCCATGAGGACGTCCCGCGCGACCTTCGCGTCGTTCACCACGACGCCGACGCCCGGCACCCGCACCACGGGCCCCGCCCGGCCCAGCCCGCGCACCAGCGGGTACGCGACGGGGTGGGCGGCCAGGTAGAGGCGGCGTTCCCAGTTCACCGGACGTCCACGACGTCGGGCCGGTAGCGGTGGTCGGCGTACCAGCCGAGCGTCCGGACCAGCCCGAACGCCCGCAGCCGCCGGACCGACCCGTACACGACGACGTCCTTGCGCAGCCCGTAGGCGGACGTCAGGTACCGGACGCGGTTGACCAGCGCCCGGTCCTCGTGGACGTCCTCGATGCGGGTGCGCGGGAACCCGCCCGCGCGCTCGTACAGGGACGCGGTGATCGCCATGTTGCAGCCGGGCATCATCACGTACGGGCCGAGGTACAGCGGGTCCTGGTTGCCGGGACGGAACCGTCCGAACAGGGCGGCCAGCTCCACGACGGCGGGCAGCAGGCGGCGTTCCCACAGCTTGAGCGGGAACTCGTCGGTGCGCGGGCGCAGCGGGCCGCTGACCATCTCCAGCCCGTCGTCGAAACCGCGCTTGACGGCCGCGACCCACTCGGGGGCGGGCAGGCAGTCGGCGTCGGTGCGGGCGAGGTGGGTGGCGCCGGCGCGGATCGCGTGCCGCATGCCGGTGTCGGCGGCGGAACCGGTGCCCTTGTCCAGTTCGCCGACGATGCGCAGGTCGAGCTTGGGATGCGCGGCGGCGAACGCGTGCACGACGGAGACGGTGGCGTCGACGCTGGCGTTGTCGACGACGAGCGCGGTGAAGTCGGGGTCGGTCTGCGCGGCGAGGCGTTCCAGCGTCGCGGCGATCGACCTCTCCTCGTTGTAGGCGGGGACGACGATCCAGAGCCGCATCACAGCTCCAGGAACGTCACGCCGAGGCTGACGCCGCCCGCCAGGCCGATCAGCGCGACCTTGTCGCCGGGGCCGCAGCGGCCCTGCGCGCACGCGGTGGCGAGCTGGAGCGGGAGGCTCGCGGACGCGACGTTGCCGTGGTCGGGGAGGGTGATGACGAGGTTATCCACAGGGATGCCGAGGAGGCTCCGGAGGAGTTCCAGGTAGGGCATGGTGACCTGGTGAACAGCTACCACGGCGAAGTCGTCCCAGGTCAGGCCCGTTTTCTCCAGTGCCGTCAGGAAGATCTCCGGGCCCTCGCCGACGAACACGTCCTTGAGCCTGCGGCCGTCGCCGCTGAAGTAGGTGTAGTCGGGGTCGCGGGGGTGCATGGAGCCGCCGCCCGGCAGCGTGCCGACCCGCCAGGCCGCCGAGACGGCGGCGAAGTCGCGGTAGAAGACGCCGCCGTCCGGGGCCGCCTCGACGAGCACGGCGGCGCCCGCGTCCGAGAGCGTGTAGCCGGCGAACGCGTCCACGAACGCCGCCCGGTCGGCGACGCTCCAGCGGATCGCCCGCGACGGGCTCTCCCCCGTGCACACCAGCGCCCGTTCGGCCTGCCCGGTGCGGATCAGCGCGTCGGCGGTCTGGAGCCCGTTGAGGAAGGAGTTGCACGCGTTCTTGACGTCGAACACCGGGCAGGTCGCGCCGAGCTTCGCGGCGACGATGTGCGCGGTGGCGGGCTCGATGAGGTCCTGCGAGGCCGAGCCGAAGATCAGCAGGTCGAGCGCGGCGGGGTCCAGGTCGCGTTCGGCCAGCACGGCCCGCGCCGCGTGGACGGCCAGGTCGGACGCCTGCTCGTCGTCGGGCAGCACGTGCCGGGTGCGGATGCCCGTCATCCGCTCGACGATCGTCGGATGCGGCCGGTAGGGGCCGCTCGCGGCGACCCGCTCCTCCACCTGCGCGCTGGTCAGCGTCGCGGCGGGCAGATGCGCCGCGACGGCGCTGATACGGGCTCTCATGATGCCGGGGACCCCCTGGTACGTCATGCGGTACGGCCGTGTCCCTGCACCCTGCCCGGACGCACCCGCGCCCCGGCAGCGCGCCCGGACGCACGTACCACCGCGCACAGTAGCCCGCTTCACCCTGAGTATCAGCACTCGCCCGAATTGAGTACCCCACCTGTGACCTGCACCCGAGCGACCCACCAGACTCGTCCCGTGCCCACACCACCCGACAACGACCCTCCCCCGCCACCCACCTGCACCCCACCGCCCACCACCCACCCCAAAACACCCCACCCACAAGCGCCCGGCCCGCACACATCCGGCCCGCACACGCCCAGCCCAGGCACATCCGGTCCCCAGGCGCGCTGCCCGCAGGCGTCCGGCCCGCACACGCCTGGCCCACACGCACCCGGCCCGCAGGCGCCCAGCCCGCAGGTATCCGGCCAAGGCACACCCGACCCACACACGTCCGGCCCGCTCACATCCGACCCGCAGGCGCCCGGCCCGCACACGCCCAGTTCGCACGCGTCCGGCCCGCAGGCGCCCGGTACACACGCATCCAGCCCGCAGGCGCCCGGCCCATACGCGCCCGGCCCGCAGGCGCCCGGCTCACACACGCCCAGTTCGCACGCATCCAGCCCGCAGGCGCCCGGCCCACACACACCCGGCCCGCAGGCGCCCAGCCCGCAGGTATCCGGCCCGCACACGCCTGGCCCGCACGTGCCCGGCCCGCACGTGCCCGGCCCGCACGCGCTCGTGGCCCCTGAACCGGGGCCGCCTGCGGCACGCCCCGCCGGGGGCGGGTACTCCGCCGGGGGTGACGCCGCCCGGGGGTGGCGGCGTGCGGTGGGGTTCGGCGGGGGGCCGGGTGGGAGGGGCGCGTCGGGGCTGACGCATGAGGATCGGTTGCTCTGGGCGGGGAATCGGGGGTTGTTCGCGTTGCTGGCCGCCGGGCGGGGGCTCGGGGCCGTCACGCGGGTGCCACGGATCGGGTGGGTCGTCGCCGATCCCGTGGTGGCGCGGCAGGTGCTCAACGACGGGGCCGTGTTCACGATGACCGGGGAGGGCGGCGTCGGGCACCTGTGGACGCAGCTCTTCGGGCCGGAGATGGCGGAGTTCTTCGGCGGCGCCCGGCATGTCGAGATCCGCACGCACGTCCGTGACCTGTTCACCGAGGAGGCCGCACGCACGCTCGTCACCCGCGCGCAGGGCGCACACCACGCGCGGCTCGCGGCACGGCTGCGGGCCGGGGAGACCGTGGACGTCGCCGGGGCGGCGCGCGTCCTGGCCGGACGGCTCGTCGCCGACCTGCTCGGGCTGCCGTCCGACCGTCCGGACACCGTGTACGCGCGGCTCTTCGCCGCCGGGGAACGGCTGGCGTCGCTCGCGCTCGGCACCACGGCCTCGACGCACCTCGCGTCCGGGACGCTGGAGCGGGCGCGCGCCGTCGTCGCCGAGATCACCGCCGGTGTGCCGGACGCCTACCGCACCGGCGGGTCCGACACGCTCCTGGGCCGCTGCCGCGAACTGGGCCTCGGCCTGCCGATGGCGACGGGGCTCGCGACGCTGCTCGTCATCGCGGGCACCGAGACGGGCGCGTCCGGGACGTCCCGCACGGTCGCGCTGCTGCACGACACCGGCGGGCAGCACGCGCTGCTGGCCGACCCGTCGCTGCGCCCGGACGCCGTCCGCGAGGGCCTGCGCGTCGCCGCCCCGGCCCCGATCATCGGCCGCCACGTCGCCCGCGACACCGTGCTGGCGGGGCGCGCCGTGCGCGCGGGCGACCGCGTCGTCCTCCTGGTCCGCCACGCGACCAACCTCGCGGGCCCCTTCGACCTGCACCGCCCGCCGCCACCCGAGACCCGCCAACTCTGGTTCGGCGCCGGCCGCCACCTCTGCCTCGGCGCCGCCGTGGCACGCCACCAGATCACCGCCATGCTCGAAACCGTCCACGCCGACGGCCGCCCCTACGAGATCACCTCCCGCACCCCCGCCCGCAACGTCCTCGTCCCCGCCTATAAGCGCCTGCTCGTGAGACCCGCCGAGCGTTACTGACAAAGGGAGGTGTCCATGGCAGCGGTCAGCGTGACGAATCTGGACGATGAGGTACAGCGACGACTGCGCCGCCGCGCGGCGCGCCATGGTCGTTCGATGGAGGCGGAGATCCGGGTCATCCTGACCGACGCCGTCCGCGAGCCCGAGGACGGCGACAATCTCGCGACCGCCCTGCTCCGACGCTTCGGCGGACTGAACGGCACAGAACCGGATCTTCTCCCGCGCGACGAACGACCTCGCGGCGCAGACTTCGAGTGATCGTTCTGGACGACGTCATCGCAGGGCTGATGAGACGCGAGCCGACCGCCAACGTGCGGCCCTGCGTCGCCACGCTCGCTGTGGCCCACCTGGCCCGCCGCGCGCGCTCGGGGCGGGGGTGAGCGTTTAGGTTGGGGGTATGGCGTTGGCGTTTGAGCGGTATTGCGGGGAGATCGTGCTTCAGGCGGGGCTGCTCGCCGCGGTGCTGGACGGGGCGGATGGGCGGACGCCCGTTCCGACGTGTCCCGGATGGACGCTGCGCACGGTGGTGCGGCATGTAGGGGTCGCGCATCGGTGGGCGGAGACGATCGTGCGGACCGGGGCGAGCGAGCCCCCGCCGACGGTGCGCCACGACGCGCCCGACGACCTGGCCGGACACGCGGCTTGGCTGCTCGACGGGGCCGGGCGGCTGGCCGAGACGTTGCGGAACGCCGGGCCCGACCGGCCCGTCTGGACGTGGGCGGGCCCCGGTGCGTCAGCGTACTGGGCCCGCCGCATGACGTTCGAGACCGTCGTGCACCGCGCGGACGCCTTCCTCGCGAACGGCGCCGACTTCACCGTCGACGCCGCCGTCGCCGCGGACGGCATCGACGAGCTCTTCGACTTCCTCACGCTGCCGTTCGTGCTGGGCGACCCCCGCAAGAAGGAACTCCTCGGCCCCGGGCGCACCGTCCACCTGCACGCCACCGACACTGAGGCCGAATGGCTCCTCGACCTCACCGGCAAGACGATCACCTGGCGCCCCGACCACGCCAAGGCCGCCGTCGCCGTCCGCGCACCCGTCACCGACCTCTTCCTGACCACGTACCGCCGCCTCCCCGCCGACAACGAAGCCGTACAAGTCCTCGGCGACGCCGCCTTCTACCACTTCTGGTACGACCGCCTCACCTTCGGCTGACCCCGGCGAACCCACCCGGCACCCACCACGACGAACGGTCGGTCAGCGTGCTGCGTTCGGCGGGCAGGCACTCCGCGCGGCGCGCAGATAGGCCCGCGCCGGAAGCGCTACCCACGCTCGGACGGCGGTCAGTCAGCGTCCGCGTCCGCAGGACGGCACGCCGCAGCGCACGGACAGGCCCGCGTCGGAGGCGCTGCTCCACGCCCGGCCGTCTCGACCTGCGGTCGGTCGGCGTGCTCCTTCGGAAGGCAACGCTCCGCGCAGCGCACGAGCAGGCCCGCGCCGGGCGCGCCCTACCCACGCGGTCGGCTCGGACGGCGGTCGGTCAACGTCTGCGTCTGCGTCGCAGGACAGCGCTCGCGCTGCGCACGAACAGGCCCGCCTCGCGAGCGCTGTTCCGCGCCCGGTCGTCTCGGCCTGCGGTCGGTCGGCGTGCCCCCTTCGTAGGGCAGCGCTCCGCGCTGGGCGCGAGGGTCTGTGTCGGGAGGGTTACTTCGCGTTTGGGCGGGGTGGGCGGCGGTCGGTCAGCCAGAGGGTGAAGGTTGCGGCGGCGAGGGTGGCGCCGATCAGGGTGATGCCCGGCCAGCCCCAGCGGGGCCAGAGGGCGGCGGTGAGGGCGGAGCCTGCGGCGCCGCCGACGAAGAACGACGTCATGAACGCCGAGTTCAGGCGGTTGCGGATGTCGGGGTTGAGGGCGTAGATGACGTTCTGGTTGGCGTTGAGGAGCACCGACTGCGCGACGTTCAGCGCCACCGCGCCGACGATGAGCCAGGCCAGCGAGCGGGAGCCGAGCAGCAGCGGGAGCCAGGCGACGGTGAGACCGGCGGCGGCGAGGCCGGTGAGGCGCTGGACGTGGCCGCGGTCGGCGAGGCGTCCCGCGTAGGGGGTGGCGACGGCGCCCGCGATGCCGATGAGGCCGAGCAGGCCGATCGCGGCCTCGCCCCAGCCGTACCGCCCGGCGAGCAGGAACGTCACGGCCGTCCAGAACATGTTGAACGACCCGAGCCCGAGGGCGCCCATCGCGGCGCGGCGGCGCAGGACGGGTTCGGTCCGCAGCAGCGACGCCGTCGAGCGCAGCAGCGCCGGGTACGACAGCGCGACGGGCGTGTACAGCGTCGGCAGCCGCCGCCACAGCAGCAGCGCCACGAGTGCCATCAGCAGCGCGTTCACCCAGTAGACGGTCCGCCACCCGCCGAGTTCGGCGAGCCCGCCGGACGCGGTGCGGGCCAGCAGCGAGCCGACGAGCAGCCCGCTCATGACGGTCCCGATCACGCGCCCGCGCTCGGCGGGTGCGGCGAGCGTCACCGCGAACGGGACGATGACCTGCGCGGCCACCGACGTCAGCGCCGTCAGCGCGGTGCCGACGAACAGCATGAGCGGATTGACGGCAGCCGCCGACACCATGAGGAACACGGCGGTCGCGCCGAAGAGCCCGACGGCCAGGCCGCGCCGCTCCCGCAGGTCACCGAGCGGGACGAGCAGCAGCAGCCCGAGCGCGTAGCCGACCTGCGCGGCGGTGACGATGAGGACGGCCATCGCGGGGCCGAGGTTCAGTTCGTGCCGGAACAGGTCGAGGAGGGGCTGCGCGAAGTAGTTGCCCGCCACGGACAGTCCCGTCGCGACCGACATCAGCAGGAGGAGGCCGCGTGTGAGCCCCCGCGCGGGAGCCGGTACGTCCCGGACCGTCGTGTTCGTCATGGTGCCCAGCTTGGTGCCGGACTGATCCATGAGTCCAACACATGTTGTTCATCCCATCCATCGTGAAGCACGATGGATCGCATGGACCTCCAGCAGATGCGGTACGTGGTCGCCGTCGCCGAGACGGGCGGCTTCACCCGCGCCGCCGAGCACCACCAGGTCGTGCAGTCGGCGCTGAGCCACCAGATCGCCAAGCTCGAACGCGAACTCGGCGCCCGGCTGTTCGACCGCACCAGCCGCAGCGTCCGCCTCACCCCGGCGGGACGCGCGTTCCTGCCCGCTGCCCGGCAGGCCCTGGAGGCGGCCGACCGGGCCCGCGCCGAGGTCGCCGCCGCGACCGGCGAGGTGCGCGGGCGCCTCGCCGTCGGCGTCATCCCGACCATGGCGGCCGTCGATCTGCCCGACGTCCTGGAGCGTTACCGCGCCCGCCATCCGCAGGTCCGCGTCACCGTCCGCACCGGCGGCAGCGACCCGATGCTCGTCCAGGTCCGCGAACGCGTCCTGGACGCCGCCTTCCTCGGCCTGGCGCCCGGCGCGAACCCCGGCGGCGTCCACGGCACGATCCTCGCCCGCGACGAGCACGTGCTGATCACGCCCCCGGGCCATCCGGAGGCCACCGCCGGGCCCCTGACGCTCGCCGACCTCGCGGACGAGCCGTTCCTGGACTTCCCGGCCGGGACGGCGGGCCGCGTCCAGTCCGACCAGGCGTTCGCGGCGGCGGGCGTCCGCCGCGACGTCGTCATGGAGGTCACCAGCGGCACGCTGCTGGCCGACCTGGTCCGGCGCGGCATGGGCGTCGCGCTGCTCCCGTCGGCGTACGCCGCCCACCATCCCGATCTGCCCGTCCGCCGCGTCTCCGGCGCACCGACGCGCAACGAGCACCTCGTCTGGACGGCGCCGTCACCGTCCCCCGCGACGCTGGCCTTCCTCGCCGTCCTCGGCCACGCCCCGGGCTGAGGACCACGGCGCCGCCCCCGGACGGCGGGGGCGGCACGGGGGTCAGCCGTCCTCGCGGGACTTGCCGTGCGGGAGCTGGTCGTGGTCGAAGTCGCGTTCGGCGTCGGAGTCGGCCATGGTGAGCGTTTCGCCCGCCGTGGCCTCCTCGACGATGCCGAGATCGGCGGCGTCGTCCTCGTCCTTGACGGTCATCGCGGTCTCCTCGGGGCCCGCGTCGGAGCCGTCGTCGAGGTCGAACGCGGCCGGTTCGCCGTCGCGGGCGTCGTCGGCCTCCAACCGGCGGGCCCGGGGCTCGGCGGCGCCGGTGTACTCGGCGTCCACGTCCAGGGCCGGGTCGGGCTCCTCCTCCCAGAGGAGCTGGTCGAGAGTCTCGCCCTCGCGCTGCTCGTCGCCGGTGGTGCCGTAGCGCTGCGCCGTCGACCAGTGGTCGGGGACGGTCACGCCCCGGTCGAGCGGGTCCTCGCCGGGCTCGCCGTCCAGCGTCTGCGCGGGGTCGAGAATCCCGTCGTTGACGTAGTCGCCGCCGGGCGTCTCGGCGTTCTTGCGCTCCATGTCCTCGCGCTTCATGCCGCGTGCCTCCCCAAGTCGTCGCAGACCGCCTCACACGGCCCGGGGCTCACCGCCCCGCACGGGCATTCCTCACCGCACAGGACGGGAGGAAACACGTCACGCCTGGTTGAAGAAGCCCTCGTCGGTGCGGGTGCCCTGGTCGGTGATGAGGTTGGAGTTCGCCGGAAGGATGAGGAAGATGCGGCGCGAGAGGCGCGCGATGTCGCCCTGGCGGCCGAGGATCAGGCCGGACGCGAAGTCGACGATGCGCTTGGCGTCGGCGTCCTCCATGTCGCACAGGTTGATGATGACGGGAAGGTCCTGGCGGAAATACTCGCCGACGGTGGCCGCGTCGAGGAACGTCTGCGGGCGCACCATGGCGATCTGCACGCCCTCGGGGCCGGAGATCGCGTCGCCGGGCTCGTCGGGGCCGTCGAAGGCGTCGCCGGGGTAGCGATCGTCATGGGGGTCCATGACGTCGCCCTCTTCCACGATGCCGAGCCAGGCACCGGCCTTGCGCAGTCCCACACGAGCCTCCATCTTTGTGCGCCGCGTGCTCGCCGTCCGTGAGACCGTGCGCAGATGGCTGTGTCCTAGCGATGGCATCTGACCCGGCCGACGGTACGCGATGCCGGGGCTCCCCGCCCGGCGGCGCGCCGACGCACGTCCGTCCCATCCTGCCGACAGCGCACCCGGTGCGCCAGCCGTATTCGCGGCGGTCGCGGTGATTCAGTGCGACATCCGTTACTCCCGTCATGATCAAAGTCAGGATGTCCGAGGAGTCCTTCCCGGGAATTGCGCGATCATGCGGCCGGTTCGCCTGCGGAGACAAAGCCGGGGCGATCATCGTGGGCTGAGTCGCTTATACGGGTGTCGCGCCACGCGGTAGGACGGGCGGAAGGCCCCGATTCGCGTGGAAGGACGGTTCATGGAGGCGCTCGGCGCGGTAGATCCGGAGCAGGTCGGGCGGTACCGGATCGAGGGGCGCCTCGGCAGCGGCGGGATGGGCGCGGTGTTCCTCGGGCGGTCGCCCGGCGGGCGGGCCGTCGCGGTGAAGGTGATCCGGCCGGAGCTGGCCGGGGACGCCGAGTTCCGGCGCCGGTTCGCCGTCGAGGTGGACGCGGCGCGGCGCGTCGGCGGGTTCCACACCGCGCCGATCGTGGACGCCGACCCCGACGGCGACCCGCCCTATCTCGTCACCGCGCACGTCGCCGGGCCGTCGCTCGCCGACGCGCTCGACCTGGACGGGCCGCTGCCCGAGGCCGGTCTGCTCGCTCTCGGCGCCGGGCTGGCGGAGGCGCTGGACGCGGTGCACCGGGCGGGGATCGCGCACCGCGACCTCAAGCCGTCGAACATCATCCTGGCCGCCGACGGCCCCCGGGTGATCGACTTCGGCATCGCCCGCGCGCTGGACGCCACCAGCCTCACGCGGACGGGCGCGAGCGCGGGCACGCCCGGCTACATGGCGCCCGAGCAGGTCACCGGCGACGCGTCCGGGCCCGCGGCGGACGTGTTCGCACTCGGCGTCGTCCTGTGCCGGGCGGCGGGCGTCGCGCCGTTCGGCGAGGGCCCGACGCATGCGCTGCTGTACCGCGTCGTCCACGGGGAACCCGACCTGGACGGCCTGCCCGCGTCGCTGCGCGACGTCGTCGCCGCGTGCCTGGCCAAGGACCCGGACGCGCGGCCCGGCCCCGCCGCGCTGGTGGAACGGCTGGCCGCGCCCGGCGCGCACCCGCCCCGCGCCGACGCGGCGGAGCGCCCGACGCCCGCAGGCCCGGCGACCACGCGGGACTCCGCCGAGCGGAACGCGAGCGAACCGGATGCGAGCGGCTGGAGCGCGCCCGGAGACGCGACCGCACGCGACACGCCGACGCCGTACGCACCCGCCCGAGACGTGACCACACTGGAGGAACCCGCACACGACACGGCCGGGCGGAACGCAGCCGCGCAGGACGCGGCCGGGCGGAACGGCGCCGGGCGGGAGATGCCCGCGCGGGACACGGCCGCGCAAGGCATGGCCGCGCAGCGCGGGGACGGGCAGGGCGGGGCCGGGCGAGACGCCGCCGGGCTGGACATGACCGCACGCGACGCGGACGGGCGGGAATCCGGCGGGCGGGGTGTGGGTGGGCGGGTTGTGTTTCGGGTGGTCAAGCGGCGGGCTCGGGGGGACCTGGGCGTGGGGGTCGCGGGGTTGGGGATCGCCGTGGCCGCGCTGGTGTATCTCCTGGTGGCCGGGGGGTGGAGTCAGGGGCGGACGGTCCTGGTGTGCGCGCCGCTGATCGTCCTGTTCGGGGCTCAGGCGGTGCGGGGGGTCGTGCGGCTGGCGCGGGCCGCGGAGCTGCGGTTCGAGCCCGAGGGGGTCCGGGTGCGCGGGGACGGGCGGGCGGTCGTGCTCCGCTGGGACGACGTCGCGGAGATCACCGTGCGGGAGCGGCGGGGGTCGGCGGCGCTGGTGGCGCGGCGCGTTCCGGGCGCGGGCGGGCGGGGATGGACCGTCCTGGCGCGGATGAGGAACGTGCGCGCGGCACCGGCGGACGTCCGCGCCGCCGCCGCGCGGTTCGCCGGGGCCCGCTGGACGCCGCCGTCAGACGCGTGAGACCGGGCGGCAGCCGGCCGGGACGTCGGCCTTGAGGTCGTACGGGTCGACGGTGCCGCCGGGCCGCCCGCCGCGCGCGAAGTCGGGGACGAGCCCGCCCGCCGGGACGTCGCAGCGGACGCCCGCCGCCGCGTGCCCGCTGTCCAGCAGCCACAGCTTCACGGCCGGGCCCTGCCGGTAGATGAGGATGTCGGTGGCGCGGCGGACGACGACGCGCGCCACCGGCCCGTTCCCCGACGGCGGCCGGACCGCGTAGACGAAGTTGTGCCGCCCCCGCACGCGGACGGCCGGGGCGCCGTGGTGCGCGGCGGCGCGCGACGTGATCGTCCCCTTGACCTTCACGGTCGGGTTCGCCTCGCTGGTGGACCCCGGCGCGAACGCGGTGATCCACGCGCGCCGCGACGCGTCGGCGCGCAGCAGCGCGCCCTGCTCGGCTTCGAGCAGGGCGGCGAGCGCGTCGGGGCGTCCCTCGTAGACGGCGCCGCGGTCGAGGTTCGCGGCGGAGATCATCTTGCGGACGTGCCAGTACGCGAGCGCGACCTCACGCGCGGTGAACCCCGCCATCGCGCGCGGCTTCGGGGTGACGATGCCGAACTCGCCGTCCCGGTACGCGGCGGCGGGCGAGCCGCGGAACGGGTCGTCGGCGGTGAGCGGCCCCGGCCGGGCGGCGGCGGGCCGGTCCGCGACGGGCCCCGGCATCGACGCGGGCCGCGCGAGCCACGCCGCGCCGGTCAGCGCGAACGCCAGCCCGGCGACGACCGCTCCCCGCGCTCCGCCGCGCAGCACTCCTCGCACGTCTGCCTTCCCTCCCGCGAACCTGCCCCCAGCACACTAGCGACCCGTCCGGCGAACAGGCGAGAAAGAGCCCGAACGGCGCACAACTGCATACGGATCACCCGATGCCCGACCTGCAACGTTTGCCCTTTGTCGTTACGTTCCGACAGGCGGCAGGTGGAGCGGGCGACCTGCGCGGGCGATGAGTTTCGTGGGTAGGGCTGGTCTGGACGGGTGGTCGTTTCTTGTGAGAGAGGTGTTGGGATGTCTGTGTTCGCCGGGCCCTTCGTGATCAGTTTGGCGACCGCCGATCGGCGGCGCGCGTACGACTTCTACCGGGACGCGTTCGGGTTCGAGGCGTTCGGGGAGGCCGCCGACGACGGGGTTCCCGAGCCGTTGCAGTTCCGGCTCGGGGACGGGGCGGTGCTGATGTTCATCCCGACCGGCGGGTTCGGCTGGGTGCTGGGCGACCGGGCCGCGGCGCCCGCCGGGACGAGCGAGTGCCTGCTGAGCCTGTCCGTCGCGTCCGAGGCCGAGGTCGACGGCGCGGTGGGCCGGGTCGGCGCGGCGGGCGGGGACGTCCTCGCCGAACCCGTCCGGCAACCGTGGGGGTACACGGCCACCTGCGCCGACCCCGACGGCCACCTCTGGCAGATCGTCACGGACTGAACCGGAACAGCGAGGACACGAGCATGACGCAGCTACTGAAGGTGCAGAACTTCTTCGTCTCCAGCGACGGCATCGGCGCCGGAGCCGACCAGACGCTGGAACGGCCGTTCGGGCACGTCGACCCCGGCCCGATGGTCACGTGGGCGACGGCGACGGCGAGCTGGCCGAACCGCACCGCGCCCGGCGGCAGCCGGGGCCTGGACGACTACTTCACGCGGGACTTCTCCCACAACATCGGCGCGGAGATCATGGGCCGCAACAAGTTCGGCCCCGAGCGCGGCCCGTGGGAGAACCACGAGTGGCGGGGGTGGTGGGGTGACGAGCCGCCGTTCCACACCCCGGTCTTCGTGCTGACCCACCACGAACGCCCGTCGTTCACGCTGTCCGACACCACGTTCCACTTCGTCCGGGGCGACCCGGCCTCGGTCCTCGACCGGGCGCGGGAGGCGGCCCAGGGCAAGGACGTGCGCCTCGGCGGCGGCGTCTCCACGGTCCGCGCGTTCCTCGACGCCGACCTGGTCGACACCCTGCACGTCGCCGTCTCGCCGATCGAACTCGGCACCGGCCTCAAGCTGTGGGACTCCCCCGACGACCTGCGCGACCGCTACCACCTGGACGTCGTCCCGAGCCCCAGCGGCGTGACGCACCACATCTTCTGGCGCAAGTAGCAACCGTGAGACTGCGGGTGAGACATGTGGTGAGACTCATGTCTCATTTGCCTTGAAGGGAGGGTAGAACGCGTTCTACGGTGGCGGGAATCGCCCGTTCGCGAGCGTCAGGAGCAGCGCCGATGACCGCCACCTCCCACCCCGTCGTGCCGGACGGATTCGACTTCAGCGACCCCGACCTCATGGCCGACCGGATTCCGCTCGCGGAGTTCGCGGCGCTGCGGGCCACCGCGCGGCCCTTCTGGAACCCCCAGCCGCGCGGCGTCACGGGGTTCGACGACGACGGGTTCTGGGTCGTCACCAAGCACGCGCACGTCAAGGAGATCAGCCGCGAGGCGGCGCTGTACTCGTCGCAGGCCAACGGGGCGATCATCCGGTTCAACGGGACGTTCGGGCACGACGAGCTGGAGGTCCAGCGCAACAACCTGCTGGTGAACCTGGACGCGCCCCAGCACACCAAGCTGCGTCAGATCGTCGCGCGCGGGTTCACCCCGCGCGTCATCAACGGCCTGCGCGACGCGCTCACCGAGCGGGCCGAGCGGATCGTCGCCGAGGCGCGCCGCAAGGGGGACGCGGGCGATTTCGTCACCGAGATCGCCGCCGAACTGCCGCTCCAGGCGATCGCGGAGCTGATGGGCGTGCCGCAGCGCGACCGGGGCCGCCTGTTCGATTGGTCGAACCAGATGCTCGGCTACGACGACCCCGACTACGAGGGCGACCCGGCCTGCGCGGCGGCCGAGATCATCGGCTACTCGATGGAGCTGGCCGAGGAGCGGCGCGGCTGCCCGGCGCACGACATCGTCACCAAGCTGATCCAGGCCGACGTGGACGGACGCGGCCTCACCGACGACGAGTTCGGCTACTTCATGATCCTCATGGCGGTGGCGGGCAACGAGACGACCCGCAACGCCATCACGCACGGCATGGCCGCGTTCCTGGAGCGTCCCGGGCAGTGGGAGCTGTTCCGGGCCGAGCGCCCGGCGGGCGCGGCGGACGAGATCGTCCGCTGGGCGACCCCGGTGATCGCGTTCCAGCGGACGGCGACGCGGGACGTGGAGCTGGGCGGCGTCACCGTCCGCGCGGGCGAGCGGGTGGCGATGTACTACAGCTCGGCGAACTTCGACGAGGAGGTCTTCGACCGTCCCGGCGAGTTCGACGTGACCCGCTCCCCCAACCCGCACCTGGGGTTCGGCGGCACCGGCGCGCACTACTGCATCGGCGCGAACCTGGCCCGGCTGGAGATCGAGCTGATGTTCGGCGCCATCGCGGACGCGATGCCGGGCATCCGCGCGGCGGGCGAGCCGGCGCGGCTGCGGTCGGCGTGGCTGAACGGCGTGAAGTCGTTCCCCGTCCGGTACGCGTGACCTTCCCGGAAAAACTAGAACGCGTTACAGTCGAAGCCGATTTCCACCCCCTCCGGGAGGCTCCATGGGCACGCCGGTGATCGTCGAAGCGGTGCGCACCCCGATCGGCAGGCGCGGCGGCGCGCTCGCCGGGCTCAAGGCCCAGGCGGTGCTGGCGCACGCGCTGAACGCCCTGTTCGACCGGTCGGGGCTGGACCCGGCGGAGGTCGAGGAGGTCTTCGCCGGGTGCGTGACGCAGGCGGGCGAGCAGGGCGGGCACGTCGGCCGGTACGCGTGGCTGTACGCGGGGCTGCCGTGGCAGGCGGGCGTGACGACGCTCGACGCGCAGTGCGGCTCGGCGCAGCAGGCCGTCCACCTGGCGGCGGCGCAGGTCGCGGCGGGGGTCGTGGACGTCGCGGTCGGCTGCGGCGTCGAGGTGATGAGCCGGTCGCCGCTCGGCTCCAACGTGCTCCCGGCGAACCCGCGCCCGGACGACTGGTCGCTGGACATGCCGCACCAGTTCGGCGCCGCCGAGCGCATCGCCGAACGCCGTGGCCTGACCCGCGCCGACCTGGACGCGTTCGGCGCCCGCTCCCAGCAGCGCGCCGCCAAGGCGCGGGCCGACGGCCGGTTCGACCGCGAGATCGCCCCGCTGGACGCGCCCGTCCTGGACGCCGAGGGCAACCCGACCACCGAGACCCGCGTGGTCGACCGCGACGAGGGCCTGCGGGAGACGACCGTCGAGGGACTGGCCCGGCTGCGGCCCGCGATGGGCGACGGCCTGCACACGGCCGGGACGTCGTCGCAGATCTCCGACGGCGCCGCCGCCGTCCTCGTCATGGACGAGGCCAGGGCCCGCGCGCTCGGCCTGCGCCCCCGCGCGCGGCTGCGCGCCCAGGCGCTCGTGGGCGCGGAGCCGTACTACCACCTGGACGGCCCGGTCCAGTCGACGCGGCGGGTGCTCGACCGGGCCGGGATGGCGATCGGCGACGTGGACCTGGTCGAGATCAACGAGGCGTTCGCGTCGGTCGTGCTGTCGTGGGCGTCGGTGCACGAACCGGACATGGACCGGGTGAACGTCAACGGCGGCGCCATCGCGCTCGGCCACCCGGTCGGCGCGACGGGCGCGCGGCTCATCACGACGGCGCTGCACGAGCTGGAGCGGCGGGACGCGACGTCGGCGCTGGTCACGATGTGCTGCGGCGGCGCCCTGTCCAGCGCGACGATCCTGGAACGTGTCTGACCCGGCACCCTCGTCTGACCCCGGAGACCCTTGACGAGACTGGAGTCTCATCTTAGAAACGAACCCAAGCAAGCGATCGGTGCAACACCGAGAGCCCGCGTGGCGCGACGCGGTCCCGAAGCCCCCGGCACGAAGGACGACATGCCTGCCTCCACGCCAGCGACCACCTCGGACATCGACGTCATCGACCCCGGCGTCTACGAGCGGGGCGGCATCCCGCACGAGCAGTTCCGCCGGCTGCGCGACCACGACCCCGTCCACTGGCACCGCGACCTGTACCCGGACGTCCCGGGCTTCTGGGCCGTCACCCGGCACGCCGACGTCATCGAGGTCTCCCGCAACCCGCAGCTCTACTCCAGCCACGTCCGCACGTCGATGTACGAGGAGTTCACCGACGACGAGATCGCCCTGTACGGCATGACGATGCTGTTCCAGGACCCGCCCGACCACACTCGGAACCGGGCGAAGGTGAACCGGGGCTTCACCCCGCGCATGATCAAGAAGCTGGAGGGGCATGTCCGCGACATCTGCAACGAGCTGATCGACGACGTCGCCGAGCGCGGTAACGCCTGTTTCGTCGCGGACATCGCCGCCCCGCTGCCCGCCTACGTCATCTGCGAACTCATCGGCGCGCCCGTCACCGACCGCGACCTCATCTGCGACTGGTCCAACCGCATCATCGGCTTCGCGGACCCCGAGCTGAACGGCGCGCAGGAGGCGGCCGCCCGGTTCGCCGGTGAGCTGATGGCGTACGCGGCGCGGCTGGCCGAGGAGCGCACCGCCGACCCCCGCGACGACATCGCCACCGCGCTGCTCCAGCCGGACGAGAACGGCGACCGGCTGTCCGGTGAGGAGTTCCAGCTCTTCCTGCTGATGCTCGTCATCGCCGGGCACGAGACGACCCGCAACGGCTCGGCGGGCGGCATGCAGGCGTTCTTCGACCACCCGGACCAGTGGGAGCGGCTGCGCGCCGACCGGTCCCTGCTGCGCACCGCCCCGGACGAGATCGTCCGCTGGACGAGCCCGATCAACCTGTTCCGCCGCACCGCCCGCGCCGACACCGTGCTCGGCGGCCGGGAGATCAGGAAGGGCGACAAGGTCGTGCTGTTCTACGGCTCGGCCAACCGCGACGAACGCGCCATCGACGACCCGTTCACCTTCGACGTCGGCCGCGACCCGAACCCGCACCTGGGCTTCGGCGGCGGCGGGCCCCACTTCTGCCTGGGCACCCATTTGGCACGGCTGGAGCTGGCCGTCCTGTTCGACACCCTGCTCGACCGGCTGCCCGACATCCGCCCGGCGGGCCCGGCCCGCCGGCTGCGGTCCAACTTCGTCAACGGCGTCAAGGAGCTGCGCGTGGAGTTCACGCCGTCCGCTCGGCACGGCACCTGACGCCCCGGCCCCGCGAGGAGGTCCCATGGCCGCGCCCGACATCGAGCTGGCCGACCCGCAGGTCTACGCCGAGGGAGGCGTCCCGTACGCGCAGCTCGCCTGGCTGCGCGAGCACGACCCCGTCCACCGGCACCACGGCGACCCGGCGCGCGGCAACCCGCCCTTCTGGGCGGTGACGCGGCACGCCGACGTCGTCCACGTCTCGCGCCGTCCGGATCTCTTCTCCTCGCACGAGCGGCTGGCGCTGTTCGACGAGCCCGATCCGGAGAACCTCGCGCTCCAGCGCATGATGATGCTCAACCAGGACCCGCCCGACCACACCCGCAAGCGCGGCCTGGTCAACCGGGGCTTCACGCCCCGGGCGATCGGCGCGCTGGCCGAGCACATCGAGGACATCTGCCGTGACCTGGTGACGGACGTCGCCCGGCGCGGCGACACGGCCGACTTCGTGACCGACATCGCGGCGCCGCTGCCGCTGCTGGTCATCTGCGAACTGCTCGGCGCCCCCGCCGAGGACCGGGAGAAGATCTTCCACTGGTCCAACACGCTGATCGGCGCCGACGACCCCGAGTTCCAGACCGGGCCCGAGGCGGGCATGCAGGCCGCCACCGAGCTGTACGCGTACGCGGCGCGGCTCGCCGAGCGGCGCCGGGCCGAGCCCCGCGACGACATCGTGACGCGGCTGCTCGAACCGGCCCCCGACGGGACCGTGCTCACCGGCGACGAGTTCGAGCTGTTCGTCATGCTGCTGTCGGTCGCGGGCAACGAGACGACCCGCAACGCCGCGTCCGGTGGAATGCTGGCACTTTTCGAGCATCCCGGGCAGTGGGCGCGGCTGCGCGCCGACCCCGCGCTCGTGGCCCCGGCCGCCGACGAGATCGTCCGCTGGGTGACGCCGGTGAACCTCTTCCGGCGGACGGCGACGGCCGACACCGAGCTGGGCGGGCGGCGCATCGCGGCCGGTGACAAGGTCGTCGTGTTCTACGCCTCGGCCAACCGCGACGCGGCCGTGTTCGACCGTCCGGACGTGTTCGACGTCGGCCGCGATCCCAACCCGCACCTCGGCTTCGGCGGCGGCGGCCCGCACTTCTGCCTGGGCGCCCACCTGGCCCGGCTTGAGCTGCGTGTGCTCTTACGAACACTTTTGGACGTCATGCCCAATATCGAACTGTCGGGTAACGTGCGGAGGCTAAGGTCTAGTTTCATCAATGGCATCAAGGGGATGCCGGTGCGCGTGCGCCCGGTGCCCCGCGAGTGACGGGAGTGCTGCGTGGGCGAGGGCTGGCGTGACTGAGGCGGTCCAGACGTCCGACGGTCCCCTGCGCGTGGCGCTGCTCTCCTACCGGAGCAAGCCCCACTGCGGCGGCCAGGGCGTCTATCTGCGGCATCTGACCCGCGAGCTGAGCGATCTCGGTCACCGCGTGGAGGTCCTCTCCGGGCAGCCCTATCCCGAGCTGGACCGCGACGACATCGTCCTCACCAAGGTCCCCTCGCTGGACCTCTACCGCGACGAGGACCCCTTCCGCACGCCCGCGCGCGGCGAGTTCCGCGACTGGATCGACGTGCTGGAGTTCGCCCACATGCGCACCGGCGGCTTCCCCGAGCCGCTGACGTTCAGCCTCCGCGTGCTGCGCGAGCTGCGGCGCCGCCGCCGCGACTTCGACGTCGTCCACGACAACCAGGTGCTCGGGTTCGGCAACCTCGGCATCGGCCGGCTCGGGCTGCCGCTCGTCACCAGCATCCACCACCCCATCTCGGTCGACCGGCGCATCGAGCTGGAGGCCGCCGAAGGGCTCGGCCAGAAGCTCGGCAAGCGCCGCTGGTACGGGTTCGTCGGCATGCAGGCGCAGGTCGCGCGGCGGATCGGGCCGGTGCTGACGGTGTCCGGCTCGTCCAAGGTCGACATCGTCAAGGACTTCCGGGTCGACCCGCGCGACATCGAGATCCTGCCGCTCGGCGTCGACACGCAGATCTTCCACCCGCGCGGCGAGCGCGTCCCCGGCCGCATCGTCGCGATGGCCAGCGCCGACGCGCCCATCAAGGGCGTGGACGTGCTGCTGCGCGCCGTCGCCAAGGTCGCCACCGAGCGCGACGTGCACGTGGTCGTGGTCAGCAAGCCGCGCAAGGACGGCCCGATCGAACGGCTCATCCGCGAACTCGCCCTCGGCGACCGCGTCCGGTTCGTGTCCGGCGTCAGCGACGCGGAGCTGGGCGAGCTGCTCGCGTCCGCCGAGATCGCCGTCGTGCCGTCCCGGTACGAGGGGTTCTCGCTGCCCGCCGTCGAGCACATGGCGTCCGGGACTCCGCTGGTGGCGTCCCGCGCGGGCGCGCTGCCCGAGGTCGTCGGTGACGCGGCCGTCCTGGTGCCGCCCGGCGACGTCGAGGAACTCGCCACCGTCCTGCGGCGGCTGCACGACTCCCCCGCCGAGCGCGCCGAACGCGGCGCGGCGGGGCTCGCCCGGGTCCAGGAGCGGTACGCCTGGCGCGCGGTGGCGCAGGCCACCGTCGACCACTACCGCGCCGCCATCCGGCAGCGGGACTACCTGCGGCTCGCCGCCGCGAGCAGGCGCAAGGCATGAGGGACACCCGCGCGGGCGTCCCCAGTACGGAAGGAGCACGACCCTGCTGACCGTGGATTTCCAGCGGTTCCGCGTCACCCCCGGCGAACGCGTCATGGACATGGGATGCGGTGCCGGGCGGCACGCGTTCGAGCTGTACCGCAGGGGTGCCGACGTCGTCGCCTTCGACATGGACGCCGACGAGCTGGCCGGTGTCGAGACGATGTTCGGGGCCATGCGGCTGGAGGGCGAGGTGCCCGAGGGCGGCAACGCCACGACCGTGCAGGGCGACGCGCTCGACCTGCCCTTCCCCGACGGCCACTTCGACAAGATCATCGCGTCGGAGGTGCTGGAGCACATCCCCGACGACATGCGCGCCATGCGCGAACTGCTGCGGGTGCTGCGGCCCGGCGGGCAGCTCGCCGTGACCGTCCCGGCGTGGCTGCCCGAGCGGCTGTGCTGGGCGCTGTCGGAGGACTACCACACCGCGCCCGGCGGGCACGTCCGCATTTACACGCGGGCCGAGCTGGAGGCCAAGCTCAAGTCGATCGGGTTCCGCGTCGGCGGGCACCACCACGCGCACGGGCTGCACGCGCCGTACTGGTGGATCAAGTGCGCGGTCGGGGTGGACAACGACAAGCACCCCCTCGCCAAGGCGTACCACCAGGTGCTGGTGTGGGACATCATGAAGCGGCCGCTGGCGACGCGCGTCGCGGAGCGCGTCATGAACCCGCTGATCGGCAAGAGCGTCGTGGTGTACTTCACCAAGCCCGGCTCCGCCGCCGAGTCCACCGCCCCCGTCCAGGAGACGGCGGATGCTGTCTGAGATCGTGCCGCCGTCCGTGCCGGGCGTGCTGACCGCCGACGACGTCGTCGCCACGGCGCGCAGCATCGCCGCCCAGCAGGAACCGTCCGGAGCGATCCCGTGGTTCACGCCGACCGACGGCGTCCCCGGGCACGTCGACGCGTGGAACCACGTCGAGGCCGCGATGGCGCTCACCGTCGCGGGGCTGAACGACGCGGCCCGCCGCGCGTACACCTGGCTGGCCAGCGTGCAGCGCCCGGACGGGTCGTGGCCCGCCAAGTGGGTGCTCGGCAAGGTCACCGAGCCCGGCGGGGAGTCCAACCAGGCCGCCTACGTGGCGGTCGGGGTCTGGCACGAGCTGGAGATGACGGGCGACGAGGCGTTCGCCCGCGCCATGTGGCCGACCGTCCGGCGCGCGATCGAGTTCACGCTCGGGCTCCAGACGCGGCGCGGCGAGATCCTGTGGATCAGGCACGAGAACGGCGAGGCCGCCGATCACGCGCTGCTGACCGGGTGCTCGTCGATCTACCAGGCGCTGCGGTGCGCGGTCGCGCTCGCCGAGCGCATCGGGGAGCCCCGGCCGGACTGGGAGCTGGCCGCCGACCAGCTCGGCCACGTCGTCGCCGCGCACCCCGAGGCGTTCGCTGACAAGTCGCGCTTCTCGATGGACTGGTACTACCCGGTGCTCGGCGGCGCCCTGCGCGGCCCGGCCGCGACGGCGCGGTTCGCGCAGGGGTGGGAGACGTTCGTCGTGCCCGGCATCGGGTGCCGGTGCGTGTCGGACCAGCCGTGGGTGACGGCCGCCGAGAGCTGCGAGCTGGTGCTCGCGCTGGACGCCGCCGGCGACCGGGCGCGGGCGCTGGAGCTGTTCACGACGATCCAGCACCTGCGGCACGAGGACGGCTCGTACTGGACGGGCTGGCAGTTCGCGAACGAGCGGCACTTCCCGGGCGACCGTTCGACCTACACGGCCGCCGCCGTCGTGCTGGCCGCCGACGCGTTGCACGACGGTTCCCCGGGCGCCCGCCTCTTCAAGGAGATCGCGGGACGTCCGCTGGGCCCGTCCATCGCGGCGGACCCGGCGGCCTGCGGGTGTGAGCTGGGATTCGTCGCGAATCCGGTGCGCACACGGCTTTGACGGCGAGACGCGACGAGGGGGCGGCCCGGCGGCCGCCCCCTCGTCGCGTCAGGCCACGGGGATGTCGGAGGTGCGTTCGAGGACGCGGAGCGAGCCCTCGGCGCGGTGTTCGGTGAAGGCGCCGGAGGCGAGGGCGCGTTCGTAGACGTGGAACGGGGCCTGGCCGCCGTGGGCGGGGTCGGCGAAGACGTCGTGGATGGCGAGGGCGCCGCCGACCAGGACGTGCGGGGCCCAGTCGGCGTAGTCGGCCTGCGCCCACTCCTCGGCGTGGCCGCCGTCGATGAACAGCAGGGCGAGGGGGGTGCGCCAGAACCGGGCGACGGTGCGGGAGGCGCCGACGATGGCGACGACCTCGTCCTCCAGCCCGGCGGCGCCGATGGTGGCGCGGAACTTGGGGAGGGTGTCCATGCGGCCGGTCAGGGGGTCGACCAGGGACGGGTCGTGGTGCTCCCAGCCGGCCTGGTTCTCCTCCGAGCCGTGGTGGTGGTCGACCGTGACGAGCGTGCCGCCGGTCTCGCGGGCGGCCGCGCCGAAGTAGACGGCCGACTTGCCGCAGTACGTCCCGACCTCCAGCAGCGGGGCGCCGGGGTGGCGGGCGCCGAACTCCACCGCCGTCTCGTAGAGCGCGACGCCCTCGACCTCGGGCATGAAGCCCTTGGCGGCGCGGGCTGCGCGCAGCAGGTCGGCCGGCATGGCGGGGGGCGGGGCGGGGGGCCGCGCGGTGGTGTGCTCAGTCATCTATCGCCTCCGGCGCGCACTCTAGCGAAGATCCACGACTGCTCCGCACCCTTGCCCCCAGAGACTGGAACGTGTTCTACTTTCGGGGTGGAGAAGGCGATGAGAGTGACCGTCGACCCCCTGGTCTGCGAGGCCAACGGCGTCTGCGTCGGACTGGCCCCCGAGGTGTTCGACCTCACCGACGAGGACGAGCTGGTGATCCTCGCCCCCGACGTGCCCGCCGGGGAGGCCGACCGCGTCCGGCACGCCGTCCGGTCCTGCCCCAAGGCCGCGTTGAGCATCGAAGAGTAGGCCCCGTCCCACCCCCTCACTGTGGAGGCTGAACCCATGGCCCGTGCCGCCGTCCTGCACGCCGTCGGTGACAAGGAACTCGACCTGCGCGACGACGTCACCACCGTCGAACCCGGGCCCGATCAGGTGAAGGTGCGGATCAGGGCGACGGGCGTCTGCCACTCCGACCTGTCCACGATGACGGGGGTGCTGCCGTCCGTGCCGCCGACCGTCGTCGGGCACGAGGGGGCCGGGGTCGTCAGCGAGGTGGGCGCGCACGTGACGTCCGTCGCGCCGGGCGACCACGTCGTCGTCAACTGGACGCCCGACTGCGGCGCCTGCCCCGAGTGCCTGCGCGGCGAGCCGTACCTGTGCATGACGTTCATCGCGCGGTCGTTCGGCGAGCCCGCGTTCCGGCTCGGCGACGGCACCCCCGCCTACGGCATGGCCGGCACCGGCACGTGGACGGAGGAGGTCGTGCTCCCCTGGCAGGGCGTCATCAAGATCGACGACGACGTCCCGTTCGAGTACGCGGCGCTGCTCGGCTGCGGCATCCCCACCGGGGTCGGCGCCGTCGTCAACACCGCGAAGGTCGAGCCGGGCGCGCGGGTCGCGGTGATCGGCGCGGGCGGCGTCGGGCTGTCGGTGATCCAGGGGGCCCGGATCTCCGGCGCGGCCACGATCCTCGCCGTGGACCCCAACGAGGCCAAGCACCCGGTCGCCGAGCGGTTCGGCGCGACGCACACGGCCACGCTCGACAGCCTGGAGGACACCAAGAACCTCCTCACCGCCGGGCAGGGCTTCGACTACGTCTTCGAGGTCGTCGGGAAGTCCGCCGCCATCGCGACGGCGTGGGGCGCGACGCGGCGCGGCGGCGACGTCATCGTCGTCGGGGCGGGCGCGGCCGACGACGCCTTCACCACCGACGCCTTCACGCTGCTGTTCGACGGCAAGTCGCTCAAGGCGTCCCTCTACGGCGGCTGCGACCTCAAACGCGACATCCCGCGCTTCGTGGACCTGTGGCGCGCGGGACGGCTCGACATCGAGGGCCTCATCTCGCGCCGCATCGGCTTCGAGGAGATCAACGACGCGGTCGCGGCGCTGCGCGCGGGCGACGTGATCCGCCAGGTCGTGCTTTTCGACTGAGGACACTGTTTCCACCGGACACGCCCACTGTGTCCTGAAGAACACCGTCTCGGACCGTCCATCCGTGCTGCAATGGGACCTCTCACCACGAAGCGATCTCGGGAGGACGGGTGCGCGGAGCGCGGGAGGCCGGAGCGGTGCTCGCGGCCGTCATGGTCACGCTGCCGCTGGCGGGCACCCCCGCCAGTGCCGGTGCCCCGGCCGCGCCCCGCATCCGCGACGTGCAGGGCGGCGGGCACGTCTCGCCGCTCGCCGGACGGCCCGTCGCGGGCGTGACCGGCGTCGTGACCGCCCGGGACGGCACCGGGTTCTGGATGCAGGACCCGGCGCCCGACCGCGACGACGCCACCTCCGAGGCCGTGTTCGTGTTCGACCGCACGTCCGCGCGGGTCGCGGTGGGCGACGCCGTCCGGGTGGACGGGCGCGTCGGGGAGTACCGGGCCGGTCCGGGCGCCGCCGCGCACCTGTCCCGCACCGAGATCGACGCCACGGCCGTCGCCGTCACGGCGCGCGGGGTGCCGCTGCCGCCGCCCGTCGTGCTCGGCCCCGGCGGGCGCAAGGCGCCGCCCGCCGTCTCCCCCGGCCCCGCGCACGACGTGGAGCGCCGCGCATTCGACGTGAAGCGGAACGCCGTCGACTTCTACGAGTCGCTGGAGGGGATGCGGGTCCGCGTGGTGGACGCCGTCGCCGCCGGGCCGTCCCGGTGGGGCGAGGTGCCGGTGCTGCCCGCCGGGGGCGCGGGCACCCGCGACCGCACCGCGCGCGGCGGGCTGCTCCAGCGCGCCGGGACGCCCAGCCCCGAACGCGTCCTGCTGGACGACGCGCTCGCGCCGCTGCCCGCGATGAACGTCGGGGACCGGCTGCCCGGCGCCAACGACGGCGTCCTCGACTACGGCCGGGGCGACTTCCGGCTGCTGCTCACCGCCGCGCCGCGCCGCCAGGACGGCGGGCTGCCCCGCGAGACGGCCCGCGCGCAGCGGCCCGGGGAGCTGGCCATCGCCACCCTCGACCTGGCGGGCCTGCATCCCGACACCCCGGCCGAGCGGCTGCTCGTCCTGGCCCGCGACATCGCCGAGGGACTGGCCGCGCCCGACCTGATCACGATCGCCGGGCTTCAGGACAACAGCGGCCCGGCCGACGACGGCACCACCGAGGCCGACCAGTCCGCCGCCGAGCTGATCACCGCGATCAGCGCGGTGGGCGGGCCCGCCTACGACTGGCGGTCGATCGCGCCGCGCGACAACGCCGACGGCGGCGAGACCGGCGCCAACCCGCGCCTGGGGTTCCTGTTCCGCACCGACCGGGGGCTGACGTTCGTGGACCGGCCCGGCGCCGCGAACGCGCCCGTCCGGGCGGTGCCCGCCGGGGGCGGGGTCCGGCTGTCGCACAGTCCCGGCCGGGTCGCGCCCGCCGACCCGGCGTGGCGGGAGACGCGCAAGCCCGTCGCGGGCGAGCTGACGTGGCGGGGCCGCCCGCTCATCGTCGTGGCGGGCCAGTGGTACCCGGCGATCACCGACGACCAGCCCGCGTTCGGGCGGCACCAGCCGCCCGCGCGGCCGAGCACGGCCCGGCGCGACGAGCAGGCCAGGGTGCTCGCCGGGTTCGTGAACTCGGTGCGCGCGGCGGACCGGAACGCGGCGGTGATCGTCGCGGGCGACCTCAACGAGCCGGGCGACGGCGGGCCCGTCAAGCGGCTGACCGGGGAGACGGGGCTGCGCGATCTGACCGGCGAGGTGCCCGAGCCGCGCCGGTACACGTCGGTCGCCGGTGGCCACGCCCGCGCGCTCGACCACATCCTGGTGAGCCCGCCGCTCGCCGCGCGGCGGCACGAGACGGACATCGTGCACCGGACGGCCGAGTTCGCGGACCGGGCCGGAGAGCGTGATCCGGCGCTCGTCCGGATCGAGGCAGCGCCCTGATCACCATCATTTCGGACGTTCCAGGCACGCTTTCGGAACGGTCCTGAAAGAGCTTCGTGTTTCTTCTGGATCTTGCGGGGGACCTCCGAGGCGTCATTGCCGCCACGAGAGGAGCACCCATGGTGCGCCGTTACGGCTACGGGCGCCGGGGCATCGGCCTGGTCGGGCTGATCTACCTGCTCATCGGCCTGTTCGTCGCCTGGGACCGGGGTTACATCACGCCCGACCTGGTCAAGCGCGTCTTCAGCGCCATCCTCGCCGTCCTGCTGTGGTTCCTCATCCTGCTGGGCGTCGACCTCCACATCGACCCGTGACGCCCGGAACGTGACGGCAGGGGCAGGATGCCCTGCCGTCACGGCCATAGTCCGGGGCGTGTGCGCGGCGTTACCGTCCCGGCATGGTCAAAGCATGTAGTTGCGGACACGGCGGCGGCTGCTCGTGCCCCAAGGGGTGCGGCTGCGGCTGCAACGGCTGACGCCGCTCAGAACACGTCCGGATAGACGAACAGGCCCGGGGCGCCGCCGGTGTGCCAGAACACGGCGGTCTCCCCGGCGCCGACCTCCCCCGCGTGCGCGAGCCCGGCCAGCGCGGCGGCGGCTTTCCCCGAGTAGACGGGGTCGAGCAGCACGCCCTCGGTGCGGGCGAACAGCCGGACGGCACCGGCCATCTCCGGCGTCTCGACGCCGTAACCGGGGCCGAACCAGTCGTCGCGCACCCGGTAGCCGCCCGCCGGGACGGGCACGTCCAGCAGCGCCGCCGTGTCGGCGAGCAGCGCGTCCAGCGCGGCGCGGGTGACGTCGGCGGGCTCGTAGACGCAGATCGCCTCGACCTCCGCCGTCACCCCCGCCTCGGCCAGGCCCAGCACCAGACCCGCCGCCGTGCCCGTCGTGCTCGACGCCACCACGATCCGGTCCACGTGCCCGGGGCCGCCGGGCGCGGTGAGCTGCGCGGCGAACTCGGCCGCCGCCGCGACGTAGCCGAGCGCGCCCGTCGCGTCCGAACCGCCGGTGGGGACGACGTGCGCCGGGCCGATCTCCTCCAGCACGGCGACGGTCTCGTCCAGCCCGTCCACCAGGTGGACGTTCGCGCCGAGCAGGCCGTCCAGCAGGACGTTGCCGTTCGTCTCGTACAGCGCGTCCGACCTCGGCACCGACCGGTTCAGCACCAGCTCGCAGCGCAGCCCGAGCCGCGCGCACGCCGCCGCCGTCTGCCGCGCGTGGTTCGACTGGACCGCCCCGAACGTGACGATCGTGTCGTGCCCCTCGGCCTTCGCCCGGCCCAGCAGGAACTCCAGTTTGCGGGTCTTGTTGCCGCCGAACGCCAGGCCCGTGCAGTCGTCCCGCTTGATCCAGACGTCCGGGCCGCCGAGCGCGGCGGTCAGCCGGGGCGCGGGCTCCAGCGGCGTCGGCCAGTGCCCGAGCGGAAGGCGGGGATGCTCGGCCAGGCGGGCGGTCAGGGTGGTCAGCGCGTCCGTCATGGGGCCATTGTGCGCCAGAGGTACGGGACGTCGCCCCGGTGGCTCATGGTCGTGCCGATGACGAGGAGCGCGCCGCCGTCGGCGGCGAGGGCGTCGACGCGCTGGTCGCCGTCGGCGCCCCGGGCGGGGAGGCGTTCCCACGCGCCGCCGCGTTCGGCGACGACCGTGAGCGTGCGTGCGCCGGGGACGCCGGTGGCCCCGGCGGCGGCGAAGCCCGCCGGGGTTGCGGTGACGGCGGCGGGGTCGCGCAGGACGTTGAGGTGCTGCGGCGTCCACGTCGTCCCGCCGTCCGGGCTGAGCAGCGCGCCGCCCGGGACGAGGGCGAGCAGCCGGGCGCCGTGCGCGGCGACGGCCGTGGGCGGCGCGGTGCCCGGCGGCTGGCGGGTCGGCTTCCAGGCGACGCCGTCCGGGGACGTCCAGGCGCCGGGCATCTCGATGCCCTTGCCGCTGAGGCCGCCGACGGCCGCGTAACCGGCCGGGGTGGCGGTGACGGCGCGGGGCGCGGCGCCGGTGCCGGTGCCGAGGTTCGCGCGGCGCCAGGACGTGAGGTCGGCCGAATGCCAGACGCCGCCGGGGCCGACGGCGACGTAGCCGCGCGGACCGGCGGCGACGCTCGTCGCGCGGCCCGGGGCGGGGACCGGCCGCCAGGTGACGCCGTCCGGCGAGGCGAGCGCCACGGCCTTCCCGGACGACTCCGCGCCGAGCGCGAGCCAGCCGGACGGGCCGTGCGCGACGGCGCCCAGGGCGCGGCGGCCCGGCGGCAGGGCGGTGCCCGCGCGGGTCCAGCCGGTGGGGGTCGCGGACGTCCAGACGGCCGCGTCGCCGCCGGTGGCGCCGACCGCGACGAGACGGCCCGGCGCGGCGGCCACCGCCGCCACCCTGCGCTGCACGCCGATCGCGCCGCCGACGCGGGTGAGGTCGACGGGGGCGCCCGCGACGAGCAGCGGGTCGTCGCCGGTGCGGCCCGCGACGACGGGCGTGCCGGCGCCCGCGACGGCGAGCGCGGTGACGGCCGGGATCGCGGTGCCGGGCGTCCAGGCGCGGCCGTCGGCGCTGCGCAGCGTGCGGAGCCCGCCGTCCTTGCCGCGCACGACGGCGGCCAGCCCCGCCGGGGAGCCCGCGAGCCGGACGACGATGCCGTGCGGCTCAGTGCCGAGCCCGGGGGCGGGCGTCCAGACGCGGCCGTCCGGGGAGGTCGCGACGGTGCCGAAGCGGGTGGTCGTGCGGCGCTTCTTCGGGCCGGTCGTGCGGGCGTCGTCGCGGACGGCCGCGAACCCGCCCGGA
Source organism: Actinomadura flavalba DSM 45200 (assembly GCF_000374305.1). Lineage (GTDB taxonomy): Bacteria > Actinomycetota > Actinomycetes > Streptosporangiales > Streptosporangiaceae > Spirillospora > Spirillospora flavalba. The sequence goes on from NZ_KB894094.1 coordinate 706,460, forward strand.
CCGGACGCGATCCCCTGCACCGGGCCCGGCGCCCCACGCGGTTGCGGCACCGGGACGGCCTGCCAGCGGCGCCCGCCGTCCGCCGAGCGCCACACGCCGGACGGCGCGCGCTTCCCGGTGACGCGGGCGGGCGTGCCGCGCGCGAGGAGCACGCCGCCGGAGACCGCGACCTGGTGCAGCTCGCGCGCGGACGGCGCCGCCGTCCGCTCCCAGGCGCGCCCGTCCGGCGACGTCCACACGGCGGCCCGGTTCCCGGCCGCGCCCACGGCGACGAACCCGGCGGCGGTGCGGGCCAGGCCCGTGACGCGGCCGGGCGGGCCGCCGGTGCGGTAGGTCCAGGTGCGGGCGTCGGGGCTCGTCCAGACGACGGACGCCCCGGCGGCGTCGCGGCCCAGCGCGACCCAGGAGTCCCGCGTCCCGGCCACGACGGCGGGCCGTGCGCCGCGCGGCGGCTCGTTGTCGTCGGGGGTGCGCACGGACGCCAGCCGCCACCGGCCGCCGTCGTCGTCCGACACGATGAACTGCGCCCGCGCCCCGCCCGCCGCGCCCGGCTCGCTCTCGGCCCCGGCGGCCACGATGACGGGCCCCGCCGCCGCGACGGCCCCCAGCTCCTGCGCGAGCCCGTCCGACCCACCGGGCGCGGGCAGAAAGAACCGCCCACCCGGAAGCGCGGCGTCCGCCCCCGGACGAGGCGCCGGTGCGGGCTTCCAAGCGAACACGGCAACCCCGACGGCCGCCACCACCCCGACCACGACCCCCCCCGCCACCACAGGCCACCCCCGCCCACGCGCGACGCCACCCGAAGCCACCCCGCCCGACCCAGCACCCCCGGAACCCGCCCTCCCGCCCGGCACATCCCGCTCACGCGCAACCTCCTGCGCACGCGCGGCACCCCCCGGAGCCGCACCGGCGACACGGGAAACCGCCCTCCCGCCCGGCACATCCCGCCCACGCGCCACCTCACCCGGCGCCGCGTCACCGGGAACCGCCCGCCCACGCGTCACCTCCTGCGCACGCACGCCATCACCCGAAACCGCACCGACGGCGCGCGAAACCGCCTGCCCGCCCGGCACGTCCCGGTGACGCGCCGCCTCACCCGACACCGCGTCACTGGGAACCGCCCGCTCACGCGCGGCATCACCCGGAGCCGGGCCTGTGGTGGGGGCGGCCGAACGCACGCCCGGCGCATTCCGGTCGCCCGGTTCGTCCGAAGCCGCACCGGCTGTGCGGGAGACCGGGCGCATGCTCGGCTCATCCCGGTCGTGCGTCGTTTCGCCCGGAACCGCGCCGGTGGCGGGGGGAGCCGGGCGCACGCTCGGGGTGTCCTCGTCACCTGCGGTGTCGTCTGGGGCGGGGGTGGGGTGGCGCGGGGTCTGCCAGGGGACGCCGGCCGTTCGCCAGGCGTCGTAGGAGGCGCGCCAGTGGGAGCCCTTCGGGGCGGGTGCCTCGGTCACCGTGAGGATGCGGCGGGCCTCGCGGGACGCGGTGTTCTCCGCGCCGGGCGCGTCGTCGTGCTCGGGTGTCCTCGCCGTCACTCGTTCCCCTCCGCGTGCTCGCGCGCGGCCGGGACGTCGGTGCGTACGGCCGCCCTCCCCCGTGGGACGGTGCCGTCCATCCTGTCAGGCGGAGGGCGGAAGGTCCGTCACTTCGATCGTGCCCTTGTAGGCGAGTCCCTGGACGCGGACGCACTGCGTGCGCGGCGGGGCGTCGCCGCGCAGGTCCGTCGAGACGCCCGCGCCGCCGGACTCCACCCGGACCCCGGGCGGCACGAGGATGTCGACGCGGGACTTGTAGGCGACGACGCGCAGCCGCGCCACGTCGCCGTACTCGGCGGCGGTGAGGTCGAGCACGGCCCGGCCCTTGTAGACGACGACCGTCGACACCGGCGGCAGCGGGTACCGGCCCGACCGGCGCAGCACGCTCTTCCACGCGAGCTGGAAGCGCCCCGCGACGCGGGCGCCCGGCGCGGCGGGCGCGTGCGCGGGCAGGTCGGCCGCGACGAGCGCCAGTTCGGGGGTCGTGCGGCAGCGCAAAGTGCGCTCGATGCGCTCGTCGAGTTCGGCCTCGTCGATCCGGCCGTCGGCGAACGCGGTGTGCAGGCGCACGAGCACGGCGTCCCGGTCGAGATCCGAGGCGCGCTGCGCGGGGCGTTGATCGAGGCTCATCGGATCTTCCCTTCGCGGTCTCGCCGCCCGAGCCTGCACGCTTCCACCGTTGGAAGGTCAAGCCCCGACTCGCGATGTATCTTAACTTGAACCGGCTCCCCGCCGGGAGACCCCGGCCGGACCCGGCCGCGCGCCTGCCGGGCCGCGCACCCTCCCTCGGCTAGATTCGGCTCAAGCCGATCATCGAACACCGGAGACGGGGGCCCGTGACAGTGACGGCCGGGCACGAACATGGCCCGTACACCCTGTACGACCTGGACCAGGCGCCCGACGACGGGCGCCGCCACGAGCTGGCGCACGGGTGGCTCACCGAGCTGCCCGGCGACCTGTGGCACGACAACGCGGCCGAGCGGCTGCGCGACATCCTGCGCAACGGCGCGCAGCAGGCGAACGCGGAGATCCACGTCGCGGGCGCCCCGCAGGACGTCACGACACCGGCGGGCATCCGCAAACCGGACGTGTTCGTGGTGTCCCGCGACGTGGCGCGCGGCGCGCTGGAGCGCCGCACCCGCACCTACTACGGGCCCGACCTGCTGCTCGCGGCGGAGATCGTGACGCCGCGCACCGCCAGCGAGCAGGCCGACCGGGTCCGCAAGGTCGCCGAGTACGCCGCCACCGGCATCCCGCACTACTGGATCATCGACCTGGAGCCGCGCCCGTCGGTGACGCTGCTGCGCCTCACCGACGCCGGATACCGGGTCGTCGGCCGGGCCAGGTCCGGGGACACCGTCAGCGTGACGGAACCCTTCCCCGTCGCGTTCGATCCGGCGCGCCTGTCGGAGATGGAATAGGGTCGCGGCGTGCTGCTGACGACGCTCGACGCGTGGCGGGCCCAGGCCGGTGACCGGTTCGTCCTGTCGGAGGCCGGGGGCGTCTGGGCGCCGGACGACGACGCCGCCCTGTTCACCCTGGCCGACGAGACGTTCCCGTCCGGTCAGGTCGTCGCCGCCGACCTGACGCCGCTGCCGGGCCTGGCGCAGGGCGTCGTCGACCGGTCGCCCGCGGGCGAGCTGCGCTTCCTGCGGCGCGGCCCGGACGGCCGGCACACCGCGCTGCTGCACCGGCCCGCGACCGCGCAGGCGCTCGACCTCGTCCCGCACCCCGAGGGCGGCTGGTACCGGGAGACGTGGCGCGCCGCGCCGCGCTTCACCCCGCCGGGCTATCCCGGCGAGCGCTACGCGGCCACCGGCATCTACTTCCTGCTGCCGCTCGGCGAGGAGTCGATCTGGCACGCCGTCCGCTCGGACGAGGTGTGGCTGTGGCACGCGGGCGGCCCGCTGACGCTGCTGCTCGGCGGCCCCGGCGACGCGCCCGGCGAGCCGTCCGCGATCACCCTCGGCGCCGACCTGGCGGCGGGCCAGGTCCCGCAGGCCCTCGTCCCGGCGGGCGTCTGGCAGGCCGCCCGGCCCGCCGCCGACACCGAGGTCCTGGTCTCCTGCGTGGTCTCCCCCGGCTTCGACTTCGCCGACTTCCGCGCCTGACGCGCGGCTCAGTCCGAGCCGAAGGCGGCGTCGAAGGACGCGGTCGGGGGTTCGATGGAGTTGAGGTCGCGGATGAAGGCGAGGGCCTCGGGCGCGCCGCGCAGGCGGTCCATGCCCGCGTCCTCCCACTCGATCGAGACGGGACCGGCGTAGCCGATGGCGTTGAGGGCGCGGAAGCACTCCTCCCAGGGGACGTCGCCGCGGCCGGTGGAGACGAAGTCCCAGGAGCGGCGCGCGTCGCCCCACGGGAGGTGGGACGACAGCCGCCCCCGGCGGCCGTCGCGCGGACGGACGCGGGTGTCCTTGCAGTCCACGTGGTAGATCCGGTCGCGGAAGTCGTGCAGGAAGCCGACCGGGTCGATGTCCTGCCACACCATGTGCGACGGGTCCCAGTTGAGCCCGAACGCCGGACGGTGGCCCACGGCCTCCAGGGCACGCAGCGTCGTGTGGTGGTCGTAGGCGATCTCGCTCGGGTGCACCTCGTGCGCGAACCGGACGCCGACCTCGTCGAACACGTCCAGGATCGGGTTCCAGCGCTCGGCGAAGTCGGCGTACCCCCGGTCGATCATCGACGGGGGCGTGGGCGGGAACAGCGCGAGCGTGTGCCAGATCGACGACCCGGTGAACCCGACGACCGTGTCCACGCCGAGCCGGGCGGCGGCCCGCGCCGTGTCGGCCATCTCCGCCGCCGCCCGCTGACGCACGCCCTCGGGCGACCCGTCGCCCCAGATCCGGGACGGCAGGATGCCCCGGTGCCGCTCGTCGATCGGGTCGTCGCAGACGGCCTGGCCGACGAGGTGGTTGGACAGCGTCCACACCTTCAGGCCGTGTTCGGCGAGCAGGTCCAGCCGCCCGCGCACGTAGCCGTCGTCGTGCAGCGCCGCCTGGACGTCGAAGTGGTCGCCCCAGCAGGCGATCTCCAGCCCGTCGTAGCCCCACCCGGCCGCCAGCTCGCACACCCGGGCGAACGGCAGGTCGGCCCACTGGCCGGTGAACAGGGTGATCGGTCGCGTCATCGCGCGTCTCCTTCCACGGTGACCCACGCCGTCCCGCCGTCGGCGCTGCGCTGCACGGCGTCCAGGACGCGCTGCACGCGCAGCCCGTCCGCGAACGACGGTGCCGGGTCGGCGTCGTCGGCGATGGCGTTGAGCAGGTCGGCGAACTGGTGGGTGAAGGTGTGCTCGTAGCCGAGCAGGTGCCCGGGCGGCCACCAGGCCCCTGCGTACGGGTGGCCCGGCTCGGTCACCATGATCCGGCGGAAGCCCGCCGTCTCGGCGTCCTCGGTGTGGTCGTGGAACCACAGCTCGTTCAGCGCCTCCAGGTCGAAGGACAGGCTGCCCTCGGTCCCGTTGACCTCGATGCGCTGCGCGTTCTTGCGGCCCGCCGCGACGCGCGTCGCCTCGAACGAGGCGAGCGCGCCGCCGGAGAGGCGGGCGATGAACAGGGCGGCGTCGTCCACGGTGACGGGCGCGGCCCCGCCGCCGGGCAGCGGACGTTCCGCCGTGAACGTCTCCAGCAGCGCCGACACGCCCGTGACGTACTCGCCCGTGATGAACTGGGCGGTGTCCACGATGTGCGAGGCGATGTCCCCGAGTGCCCCCGACCCGGCCCGGTCGCGGTCCATCCGCCAGGTGTGCTCGGCGTCCGGCGACGTCAGCCAGTCCTGGAGGTACTGGGCGCGGACGTGCCGGATTTCACCGAGTCGCCCGCTCAGCACCAGCCGCCGCGCGAGCGTCACGGCGGGCACCCGGCGGTAGTTGAACCCGACCATCGAGCGGACGCCGCGTCCGGCCGCCGCCTCGGCCGCCGCGACCAGCTCGGCGGCCTCGGCGACGCTGTTCGCGAGCGGCTTCTCGCACAGCACGTGCTTTCCGGCCGCGAGCGCGGCCAGGGCGATCTCGGTGTGGGTGTCGCCGGGGGTGCAGATGTCGATGAGCTGGACGTCGTCGCGGCGCAGCAGCTCCTTCCAGTCGGTCTCCACCGACTCCCAGCCGAGCGCCCGCGCCGCCGCCCCGGCGCGCTCCGCCGACCGGCCCGCCAGCGCGGTGAGCCGGGGCGTCAGCGGCGGGTCGAAGAACGCCGCCACGTTGCGCCAGCCCTGCGAGTGGGCGCGTCCCATGAACGCGTGCCCCACCATGCCCACACCGAGTTCCGCCATGATGTCCCCCTTTCCGTGGTGCCGGGCGCGCGTCAGGACTCGAAGCCGAGCGGCAGGTACGTGGCGACGTTGTCCTTGGTGACGGTCTCGGACGCGAGCGTCAGCGACTGCGGCGCCCGCTGCTCGACGAGGTCGGCCATGCCCTTGTCCTGCGCGATGAGCCGGGCGATCCGGATCGCGGACCCGGCCATCGTCGGGCTGTAGGTGACGGTCGCCTCCAGCACGCCCGAACCCTGGATCTCGCGCATCGCGTTGGCCGAGCCCGCGCCGCCGACCATGAAGAACTCCTTGCGGTTCGCCTGCTTGATCGCGGCCAGGACGCCGACGCCCTGGTCGTCGTCGTGGTTCCACAGCGCGTCGATCTTCTTGTGCGCCTGGAGCAGGTTGGCGGCGACCTGGTTGCCGCTCTCCACGGTGAACTTGGCGTCCTGCTTGGCGGTGACCTTGAAGTCGTAGGTGGCGAGCGCGTCGGCGAAGCCCTTGCTGCGGTCCTGGGTGAGGGGCAGCGTCGCGATGCCCTGGATCTCCACGATCACCGGGTTCGACACGTTCTTCTGCTTCAGCTTCTCCCCGACGTAGTGTCCGGCGGCGACGCCCATGCCGTAGTTGTCGCCGCCGATCCAGGTCCGGTAGGAGAGCTTGTCGGGGAAGACGCGGTCGAGGTTGACGACGGGGATGCCCGCGTCCATCGCCTTGCGGGCGACCTGGTTGAGCTGCGCGCCGTCGTTGGGCAGCAGCACCAGCACGTTGACCTTGGCCGCGATCAGCGACTCGACGGCCGAGATCTGCTGGTTGATGTCGTTGGTCGGCTCGACGGCCCGCAGCGTGACGTCGGAGTAGTTCTTGGCGACGTCCTGCGCGTTCTTGGTGATGGCGGCGATCCAGCCGTGGTCGGCGGCGGGCGCGGAGAACCCGATCGTGACCTTGGTGCCGGGCTTGTCGTTGTCACCGCCGTTGATCGCGGCGGCGGGCTTGGACGCCTCCTCCGGGGTGTTGCCCGTGCAGGCGGCGGCGAGGCCGCCCGCGGCGACGGCGGCGCCGCCGATCAGCAGGCCCCGGCGGGACGGGATGCGAGGGGTGTTCATGACTGCTCCTGGGGGGTGGGGTCAGGTGGGGGTGCGAAGGCCACGGCGTTGCAGCAGGACGGCGACGACGATGATCACGCCCTTGGCGATGAGCTGGTCGGTCGTCTGGAGTCCGTTGAGGACGAACAGGTTCGTGATGATCGTGAAGACGAGCACGCCGAGGATCGACCCGACGACGGTGCCGCGCCCGCCGGTGAGCAGCGTGCCGCCGATGATGACGGCGGCGATCGCGTCCAGCTCGTACAGGTCCCCGTGGGTGGCGGAACCCGTCGTCGTCCGGGCCATGATGATCAGCGCGGCGATGCCGCAGCAGAACCCGGACAGCGCGTAGAGGGCGAGGGTGTGGCGGCGGACGTCGATGCCGGCGAGCCGCGCCGCCTCGGGGTTGCCGCCGACGGCGAAGGTGCGGCGGCCGAACGTGGTGCGGTTCAGCAGCACCCAGCCCGCCGCCGCGACGGCCGCGAACAGGTAGACGACGAGCGGCAGCCCGAGGACGCGCGTCGTCGCCAGCGACTCGATCGCGTTGTTCTCGGGGCGGATGAGCTGCGTCTTGCGCTCGGAGATCCGCTGCCCGAGGCCGCGCGCCGCGACGAGCATCGCCAGCGTCGCGATGAACGGGACGAGCCGCCCGTAGGCGATGAGCAGGCCGTTGACGACGCCCGCGCCGGTGCCGACGAGCACCGCGCACAGCACCATCACGACCGGCCCGTACGACTGCGTCGCCAGCGTCGTCGCCCACACCGACGCCAGCGCCATCAGCGCGCCGACCGACAGGTCGATGCCGCCGCCGATGATCACGAACGTCATGCCGACGGTGATGACGCCGATCGTCGCGGCCAGCGTCAGGATGCCGGAGATGTTGCCGCCGGTCGCGAACTCGCCCGGCTGGGTGACCAGCCCGACGACGACGAGCAGCCCCAGCGCCCCCAGCAGCCCGAGGTGCCGGATCTCGCCCGGCCCGCGCCGCGCCCGTTCCGGCGGATCGGCCTTCTTCTTCGTGAGCGTGAAGGTCATCCGGCACTTCCCTCCATGATCATGTTGAGCACCGCGGCCTCGTCCAGTTCCCCGGCTCCGGCGGTGCGCAGGACGCGTCCCTCGCGCACGACGAGGACGCGGTCGGCGAGCCCGAGCACCTCGGGGACCTCGCTGGACACCAGCAGCACGCCGACGCCCCGGGCGGCGAGTTCGCGGATCAGCCCGTACAGCTCGGAGCGGGCGCCGACGTCGACGCCGCGCGTGGGTTCGTCGAGGATGAGCAGCCGCCGCCCGCCCGGATCTCCCGCGCCGCCGAGCAGCCAGCGGGCCAGCACGACCTTCTGCTGGTTGCCGCCCGACAGCGTCACGACGGGACGGTCCGGGTCGGGCGGGCGGACGTCGAGGGCCTTGAGCTGGTCCAGCACCTCGGCGCGCTCGCGGCGCCGGTCGAGCCAGCCGCCGCGCGAGTAGCGGGCCAGGCCCGCGATCGTCATGTTGGCGGCGACGGTGTCGTACCGCAGCAGCGCCTGGCTCTTGCGCTCCTCGGGCGCCAGGCCCATCCCGTGCCGGACGGCCGCGCCCGTGCTGCCGGGCCGGACCGCCTTCCCGTCCACCAGGACGCGGCCGGACGTCGCCCGCCGCGCCCCGTAGATCGTCTCCAGGATCTCCGAGCGGCCCGCGCCGACGAGCCCGGCCAGGCCGACGACCTCCCCGGCGCGGACGGTGAACGACACGTCCGCGAACGCGCCGTCCAGCGTCAGGTTCTCGACGCGCAGCACCTCGTCGGTGCCGTCGGGGACGCCGGGCCGCTCGGGGAACGCGTGGTCGCCCTCGCGGCCCGTCATCAGCGCGACGATCCGGCTGGTCGGCGTGTCGTGGACGGGCAGGCCGTTCGCGACGGACCGGCCGTCCTTGAGGACGGTGACGCGGTCGCCGATCTCGCGGATCTCGGCGAGCCGGTGCGAGATGTAGACGACGGCGACGCCCTGCCCGGTCAGGTCGCGGATGACGCGGAACAGGTTGGCGACCTCGTCGTGGGCGAGCGCGGCGGACGGCTCGTCCATGATGATCAGCCGTGCGTCGTGCGACAGCGCCCGCGCCATGCTGACGATCTGCTGCTGCGCGGCGGACAGCCGCCCGACCTCGCGGCGGACGGGGATCTCCCCGTGCCCGAGCCGGGTCAGCAGGTCGCGGGCGGCGGTCTCGGCGGCGCCGCGCCGGGAGAACCCGAACCGGGCGGGCTCGTGGCCGAGGAACACGTTCGCGGCGACGCTCAGCCCCGGCACCAGGTCGAGTTCCTGGTAGATCGTGGCGATCCCGGCGCGCATCGCGGCGGTCGGCCCGGCGGGCGCGAACGGCTCCCCGGCCAGGGTGATCTCGCCCGCGTCGGGGCGGTGCGCACCGGCCAGCACCTTGATCAGGGTGGACTTGCCGGCGCCGTTCTGGCCTAGCAGGCAGTGCACCTCGCCGGCGCGGACGTCGAGGTCGACGCCGGACAGCGCCTTGACGCCGGGGAACGTCTTGACGGTGCCGCGCATGCGCAGCAGCGGTTCGGGCGGCGGGCCCATCCGGCCTCCTGGAAAAGGGGTGGCTGAGGCAGGCCGGGGGTCGCCCGGCCGGGATGTCGCGGTGTGGGATCTAGACGGAGAAGACGGAGTCGCTGATCATGCGGGCGCCGCCGGTGACACCGGCCGCGCCCGCGAGTTCGGAGAGCACGATGGGCAGGTTGCCGGTCGCCAGGGGCAGCGACCGGCGGTAGACGACGCTGCGGATCTCGGCGAGCAGCGTGTGCCCGAGACCCGCGACGCCGCCCGCGATGATGACGAGGCCGGGGTTGAAGAAGCTGACCAGGCCCGCGAGGACCTGGCCGACGTGGCGGCCGCCCTCGCGGACGATCCGGACGGCCTCGGCGTCGCCCGCCGCCGCGGCCGTGGCCACGTCGCGGGCGGACAGGTCGCCGCCCGCGTCGAGCAGGGCGGCGAGCTGCGGGGACCGGCCCGACCGCGCCGCCGCCAGGGCGTCGCGGGCCAGGGCGGCGCCGCCGAAGTACGCCTCCAGGCAGCCGTGGTTGCCGCAGGCGCACAGCGGGCCGTCGTCGTCGACGCGGATGTGGCCGATGTCGCCCGCGCTGCCCGACACGCCCCGGTAGATGGCGCCGTCCACGACGATGCCGCAGCCGATGCCGGTGCCGATCTTGACGAGCAGCAGGTCGTCCACCGACCGGGCGAGCCCGGACGTCAGCTCGCCGAGCGCCATGAGGTTCACGTCGTTGTCGACCTGGACGGGGCAGCCGAGTTCCTGGCCGACGGCGTCGCGGACGGGGAAGCGGTCCCAGCCGGGCATGATCGGCGGCACGACCGGCATCCCGTCGCGGAAGCTGACCGGGCCGGGGACGCCGATGCCGGTGCCGTGGACGCGGGTGAACAGGCCCTCGTCGCGCAGCTTGCCGAGCAGGTCGAGCGCGCGGTCGAGCACGGCGGGGGCGCCCTGCCGGACGTCGCACGGCTCGCTGACGTGCCCGAGGATCTCCAGCTCGCCGTCGGTGACGGCGACGTCGACGGAGGTGGCGCCGATGTCGAACGCGGCGAACCGCAGCCCCGGGTCGAGCCGGACGATCCCCGACCGGCGCCCGCCGCGCGAGGCGGCCAGCCCGCCGGACGCGACCAGGCCGAGTTCGGTGAGCCGGTCCAGCTCGACCGCGAGCTTGGACCGGGAGAGGTGCACGACGTCGCCGAGTTCGGCGCGCGAGCGCGGTCCCTCGTCGCGCAGCAGCCGGAGCAGGCGTGCCTGATGCTCGTTCTGCGGGCGGGCCGACATCCGCATCACGCCTCCCCTCGGGTCTGGGCTTGCCGAGAACGTAACGGGCTTTCGCGCACCTGAGAAGACCTTTCCCTAGAAATCTGCGAACTTTCTCCAGTCAGAGGACAAAGTAAGCGTCCGCCGACTCCGGGCATGGCGAAGCCCGGCCGCGCGCCCTTCCGGGTGCGCAGCCGGGCTTTCAGCCGGTATGGGGAGTTAGTGGGTGGCGGGCTGGCGGCCGTTGCTCATCGTGCGCATGATGTGCTCCACCAGCGCGATGAGGACGTGCTTCGCCGACTCGCGGTCGCGGACGTCGCACTCGATGACCGGGATTTCCGGGCTGAGGTCGAGGGCGTCGCGGACCTGCTCGGGGGTGTGGGCCCCCGCGCCGTCGAAGCGGTTCACGCCGACGATGAACGGGACGCCCCGCCGCTCGAAGTAGTCCACCGAGGGGAAGCAGTCGGCCAGCCGCCGGGTGTCGACCAGCACGACGGCGCCCAGGGCGCCCTTGGCCAGCTCGTCCCACATGAACCAGAAGCGGTCCTGGCCCGGGGTGCCGAAGACGAACAGCACGAGGCCGTTCGGCAGCGTGATGCGGCCGAAGTCCATCGCGACCGTCGTCGTGGTCTTCTGCGAGACCGCCGAGGTGTCGTCGATGCCGACGCTCTTCTCGGTGAGCGATTCCTCGGTGCGCAGCGGACGGATCTCGCTGACCGCGCTCACCAGCGTGGTCTTGCCGACGCCGAAGCCGCCCGCGACCAGGATCTTGACGGTCAGCGCGGAATCGGCCTGCTGCGGGTCTCGGTCAGAGCGCACGGATTCCATCGATCACTTCCTTGAGTACGCGCTCGCCGGGGAAGCGGGCCACCGGCGCGGGGCGGCGGACCTCGATGAGCGAGCGGTCGAGCAGGTCGCCGAGCAGGACCCGGACGACCCCGAGGGGGAGTTCCAGTTCTGACGCTATCTCGACAACCGACAGCGGGGCGCGGCAAAGCGCCAAGATCATCTCATGTTCCGGGTCGGGCGCCCACCGCGCGGGGTGCGCGCCCGGTGCCGAATCCCCCTCGTCGGGGGCCGTGTCGTCCCGGGTGACGATGAGCGCCACCAGGTCGAACAGGTCGGCGCCGTCGTAGTGCGTGCGTCCGCCGGTGAGCGCGTAGGGGCGCACCACCGGGCCGGCCTCGTCGTCGTACCAGGACGGGGTCGGCATGTCAGGCGCCGGGTCCAGCGGCACGCGGGTCGGCCGACAGGTGCTGCCCCACCCGCGTCACGAGCATCGCCATCTCGTAGGCGATGACGCCGAGGTCGGCGCCCGCCTCGGCGAGCACCGCGAGGCACGCCCCGCGTCCCGCCGCCGTGACGAACAGGAACGACGACTCCATCTCGACGATCGTCTGCCGGACGGCGCCGCCGCCGAACGACTCCCCGGCGCCGCGCGCCAGGCTCTGGAAGCTGGCCGCGACCGCCGCCAGGTGGTCGGACTGGCCGCGCTCCAGTCCGGTCGACGCGGCGATCCGCAACCCGTCGCTGGACAGCACCACGGCGTTCTGCACCTGGGCGACCCGCTGGACGAGGCTGTCCAGCAGCCAGTTCAGGTCGCCGGCCGCGCCGGACGCCGCGTCGTGCCCGGCCTGCTGGGCTCGTGTCATGGGGTGTGGTCCTCCTGCTCGGGGTGGGTCTTCGCATCGCCTTGGGGGCCGCGTTCGGCGGCGTCCCGGCCGCGCTCCCAGCCGCGCTGCATCGCGGACATCATGGAGCGGAGGGACTCGGGAGACCGCGCGTCCTCGGCGGGGCCCTCGGGCGCGTTCTGGGGTGGCGGGGCCTGCGGCGGGACGGGCGCGGCCAGCGGGACCGGCCGCGCGGCGGGCACGGGCCCGGTGGCGCGGTGCCGCCCGGTCCCGGCCGGGTCCTCGCCGCGTTCGGCGGCCAGCCGGGCGTCCACGCGTTCGCGGAGCTGCGGCGCCAGGTTCTGCTGGCGGCGGCGGCGCGGCAGGCCCGCCTCGGTCGCCTCGACGGGCGCGGGCTGCGGACGCGGCGCGACCTGCTCGGGCTCGGGCGCGGGTTCGTGCTCGGCGGGCGGGTCGGTGACGAGCCGCACCACGCCCTCCTTCTCCCGGGCCGTCTCGGCGCCGCCGCCCGGCGCGGGGCCGGGCGTGAGGGCCAGCGGCCCGGAGCGGCGCGCCACCGGCTCGGGCTCGTCGGGTTCCACGACCAGGTTGCCGGGGATGAGGGCGATGGCCGTCATGCCGCCGTACGGGGAGGGCCGCAGCGTCACCCTGATGCCGTGCCGGGCGGCCAGCCGCGCCACGACGAACAGGCCGAGCTGGGCGCTGTCGGCCGGGTCGAAATCGGGCGGGTCCGCGAGCTTGGCGTTGGCGGCGACGACGGCGTCCTCGTCCATGCCGAGGCCGCGGTCCTCGATCTCGATGGCGTAGCCGTTCCCGGCGGCGTGCCCGCTGATCGTCACCGGCGCGCGCGGCGGCGAGAACGTCGTGGCGTTCTCCACGATCTCCGCGATGAGGTGGATGACGTCCGCGACGGCCGAGCCGAGCAGCGCCAGCCGGGGCATCGGCTGCACCCGCACCCGCTGGTAGTCCTCGACCTCCGCGACCGCGCCGCGCACGACGTCGATGAGCGGCACCGGGTTGCGCCAGCCGCGCCCGGCGTGCTTGCCCGCCAGGATGACCAGGCCCTCGGCGTGCCGCCGCATGCGGGTCGCGAGGTGGTCGAGGCGGAACAGGTCGGCCAGTTCGGACGGGTCCTCGCTGCGGTGCTCCATCGTGTCGAGCAGCGCGAGCTGGCGGTGCAGCAGCGCCTGGTTGCGGCGGGCCAGGTTGACGAACACCTCGTTGATGCCGCGCCGCGCGGCGACCTCGCCCGCCGCCGCGATGAGCACGGCCTCGCGGGTCGTCTGGAAGGAGCGCGAGATGGCGCGGATCTCGTCGATGCGGAACTGCGGGTCGGGCGGGACGGCGGAGGGGTCCACGGGTTCGCCGCTGCGCACGCGTTCGGCGAGCTGCGGAAGCTGGTACCGGGCGAATCCGACGACGGCGTCCGCGAGGGTGCGGCACTCGCGCACCAGCCGCCGCGCGACCCGGTACGCCAGCAGGGCCGAGGCGACGACGGCGAGCAGGCCGAGGCCGCCCGCGATGGCCAGCCGCCCGAACACGCCGAGCGCCATGTCCCTGGCGCGCGCGGTGACGCCGTCCAGCACGTCGTTCTCGAAGTCGTAGAGCCGCGTGCCGACGGTGTCGGCGGTCGACCACCACTGCCGGACCGACACCGGCGGCCGGTCGGCGCGGCTCACCCGGGTCGCGGGACGCCCGGTGTCGGCCGGGACGGCCGCGCGCGGCGCCGCGCGCACGACCTCGTCCTCCAGCAGCCGCAGCCGCGCAAACTCCGGCGAGGACACCATGCGCCCGTACCGGTCGCGGTCGGGGCCGGGCAGGTTCGCGACCGTGTCGGCGTACAGGAACCGCTGCGCGCCGACGAGCTGGGCGAAGTCGGCGCGTTCGGCGACGGTGAGGCGGCCCGCGCCGAGCACGCCGCTGAGCAGCGCGTCCTCGCGGGACAGGAACTCGCGGGCGCGGGCGAGGGCGGTGACCGCGCGGGCGTCGGCGGCGACGCGCCCGTCCTGCGGGACGGGGAGGGAGTACAGCGCGAAGGCGGCGTCGATCATGCCCGTGTAGGCGCGGAGCACGTCGGCGCGGGACGCCGATCCGGCGTCGATCTCGGCGCGGACGGCCTCCAGCGCGCCGAGCCCCCGGACGAACGCCTCGTAGATCCCGCGCGCGGCCGGGGAGAAGCGCTCGCGGACGTGCTGGCTGCCGACGGCGCGCTGGGACGCGGCGCGGAACCCGTCGGTGGCGCGCCGCTGGGCGGCCAGGTCGGCGCCCTCGGGGTCGCCGCCGTGCCCGACGCGCCACATCGACAGCCGTCGTTCCTTCTGGAGCGCGTCCACCGTGTTCTGGGTGGGTTCGATGACCTGCACGCCGAGGTCGCGTCCCTGGATGAGCCGGACGGCGTCGCCGGAGGTGATGCCCGTCGCGAAGATCCACAGTCCGACCAGGGCCACCAGCGGGACGAGCGTCACGAGGGTGATCCGGGCGCGGATGGAACTGAGGCGCCCGTTCATCGCGGCCCGCGGAACGGACCGGCGCTGCGGCGCGGTGGGGGGATAGGGCGCGACATGGCGGAGAAACCCTCCGAGACGGGCTGTGCGGGGGTCTGCCGGAGCCTACTACGCCGGAAGATACCCCTGATGGACGCGATGACTACCTTGCCACGCCTGCCCCGTTCTTTCCGGCATCGCCCGACAAATCTGGTGAATCTGACAGCCTGCGATGCGGTCACAGTTCCCTACATCCCGCGCGCGAGAATCTCCGCCCGGGACCGGACGGCGTTACGATTCCCGCCGTGAGTCCCGAAAGCCAGGCATCCGAGGCACTTCCGTCGCGACGCCGCCGAGCCCCCCGGGGCGGGCGGCACCGCGGCGACGAATCCTTCCTGCTGCCCCCCGGTTCCCCCGCCCTCGTCCTGGCGGTCAACGGCCCGGCCCACGGGCCCGGAGCGGAGATCGCCGCCGAGATCGCCCGGCTGGTCGAGATCGAGCACACCGGCCAACCGGCCCTCGTGGGCCACCTGCACGGCGAGGAGGCGGCGCTCGCGCCGCTGCTGGCCGGGCTGCGGCAGCACCGACCCGACGAACCCGCGGCGGTCGTCGTCCCGTTCGCGTCCGTCCACGACCCGGCGCTGGCCGCCGCCGTCGCCGACCACGCGGCGCGGGCGCCCGTCCCCGTCGTCCCGGCCGAGGCGCTCGGCCCGCACCCGCTCATCGCCGAGGCGCTGCACGACCGGCTCGCCGACGCGGGACTGGCCCGCGCCGACCGCATCCGCATGATGACGATGGTCACCGCCGCGGGCGCCGTGATCGTCGGCACCCCGGGCGACGTCGGTGCCGTCCGGCAGGCCGAGGTGTCCAGCGTCCTGCTGGCGTCGCGGCTGGCGTGCCCGGTGTTCACCGTTCCGCTCCGCGACGAGCAGGCGCTCGCCGCCGCCGCGCACCAGCTCCGCGCGTCCGGCGCCGCCAACGTGGCGATCGCGCCGCACCTCATCGGGCACGAGCCCGAGGCCGCGTCGGTCGCCCAGGTCGCCGCCGCGTCCGGCGCCGGCTACGCCGGGCCGCTCGGCGCGCACCCCGCGCTCGCGCGGCTGGCCGCGCTGCGCTACACCGAGGCGCTGGCGGGCGCGCTCGCCTGAACGCCGGGGCGGGCCGGTGCGGCCCGCCCCGCGCTCAGCGGTTCCGGAACTCGGGGGGCCGCTTCTCCAGCGTGGCCGCCATGCCCTCGGCCAGGTCCTCGGTGAAGAAGGCGAGGGTCTGGACGGCGGTCTCGGCCGCCAGGTGGCGGCGCAGCCCCGGCGCGTCCAGCGCCATGTTGAGCAGTTCCTTGGTGCGGGCCAGCCCGTAGGGGGACTTGCCGAGCAGTTCGGCGGCCAGCTCCAGCGCCGCCGCCAGGTCGCCGCCCGCGGCGGCCCGCTCGGTGACCAGCCCGAGGTCGTCGGCGCGGTCGAGCGTGAACCGTTCCGCCCGGTAGGCGATCTCCGCCGCCCGCGCCGGGCCGACGAGCCGGGGCAGCAGCCACGACAGCCCGCAGTCCCCCGCCGACAGGCCGAGGTCGGTGAACGGCACGACGAACCGCGTCGTCGGGTCTGCGACGCGGAGGTCGCAGGCGAGCGCCCATGCCACCGCCATCCCCGCGACGGGCCCGTGCAGCGCGGCGATGACCGGCTGCGGGATCTCCCGCAGCCGCGCCGTCACCTCGCCGCCCCGGGCGATGCCGCGGTGCAGGCGCTGCACGCGGCCCTCGCCGCCGTCACTCTCGTCACCGGCCAGCAGGTCCATGCCGGACGAGAACGCCCGGCCCTCCCCCGTCAGCACGACGACGCGCGTCGCGGTGTCGCGGGCCAGCCCGTCCAGGGCGCCGAGCAGTTCCTCGGTGAGGCGCGCGGTGACCGCGTTCAGCCGATCCGGGCGGGACAGGGTGAGCACCGCCGCCCCGTCCCGCCGTTCCACCCGGAGGTCGCCCATGGGCGTCCCGTCAGGAGGTGAGGTGCTGGATGAGCGGGCCCATCTGCTCACCGACGTTCTTGAACACCGTCAGCGGCTCGCCGGCGTTGATCGCCGCCCAGTTGTCGCGCACGGACTCGACCGACAGCGTCTCCTTGCTGCCCCAGCCCGGCCCCTCCGCCACGAAGATCTTCGCGACGCGGCCGCCGCCGACGGTGTAGACCTCGCCGGAGTCGGGGTTCTCCTCGTGCGCCAGGTAGGCGACGAGCGGGGTGACCTGCTCGACGCCGAGCTTGTCCGCGAAGTCGGCGGGCAGCAGGTCCTCGGTCATGCGCGTCCAGGCGACGGGCGCGATGGCGTTGGCCTTGATGTTGTACTTGGCGCCCTCGTGCGCGAGCGTCTTGGTGAACCCGACCAGGCCCATCTTGACGGTCGCGTAGTTGGCCTGGCCGAAGTTGCCGAACAGGCCCGCCGGGGACGAGGTGTTGACGATGCGGCCGTAGCCCTGCTCGCGCAGGTGCGGCCAGGCGGCGCTGGAGACCAGGAACGAGCCGCGCAGGTGCACCGCGACGACCGAGTCGAACTCCTCGGCCGTCATGTTCTTGAACGACTTGTCGCGCAGGATGCCCGCGTTGTTGACGACGATGTCGACCTTGCCGAACGCGTCGATCGCCGTCCGGACGATGCCCGCCGCGCCGTCGGCGTCCGCGACGTTGCCCGGGTCGGCGACGGCCTCGCCGCCGTTCTTGCGGATCTCCTCCACGACCTCCTGGGCCGGTCCGGCCGAGGCCCCGGCGCCGGCGCGGTCGCCGCCGAGGTCGTTGACGACGACCTTGGCGCCGCGCGCGGCCAGCTCCAGCGCGTGCCGGCGGCCCAGCCCGTGCCCGGCCCCGGTCACGATCGCGACCCGGCCGTCGTAGCGCAGTTCCGACATCCCTGTCTCCTCACATCGCCCGCTGCGAACTCCCCTAGGTAACCACCAAGGGGTTACCCAGTGGTACCACCCGACCGAATCTCGCTCGGCTTCGACCCCGGGACGCCGGGGGGTTCCGGGGTCCCGCCCGGTCGCGTAACGATGGGGGGAGGCGACCGGAAGGGGATCGAGATGGTCACGGACGAGATCAAGGGCGGGGCCTTCGTGCGCCAGCCCAACCGCTTCACCGACCCGCTGACCGCCGAGGCGGGCCGCTACCGGCTGCTGGTCTCGCTGGCCTGCCCGTGGGCGCACCGGACGCTGATCGTGCGGCGGCTGCTCGGGCTGGAGGACGCGATC
This sequence comes from Actinomadura flavalba DSM 45200, assembly GCF_000374305.1. Taxonomy (GTDB): domain Bacteria; phylum Actinomycetota; class Actinomycetes; order Streptosporangiales; family Streptosporangiaceae; genus Spirillospora; species Spirillospora flavalba. The sequence continues at coordinate 724,463 of NZ_KB894094.1, forward strand.
TCCGTGGGCGTCGTCGACCCGATCCGCGACGAGCGCGGCTGGCGGTTCCCGCAGGCCGACCCGGTCACCGGCGCGACGTACCTGTCCGAGCTGTACCTGGCGTCCGACCCGTCGTTCACCGGCCGCTACACGGTCCCCTGCGTGTGGGACACGCAGGACCGGCGGCTCACCACCAACGACTTCCCCAACATCACGCTGGAGTTCGAGACGACGCTGGCGCCGCTGCACGCCGAGGGCGCCCCCGACCTGTACCCGGCGGCGCTGCGGCCCGAGATCGACGAGATCAACGACCTCGTCTACCGGACGCTCAACAACGGCGTCTACCGCGCCGGGTTCGCCACCGAGCAGTACGTCTACGAGGAGGCCGCGCGCGGCGTCTTCGCCACGCTCGACGTGCTCGAAGAGCGGCTGGCCACCCGCCGCTACCTGCTCGGCGACGCCGTCACCGAGGCCGACGTGCGCCTCTACCCCACGCTCGCCCGGTTCGACGCGGCCTACCACGGCCACTTCAAGTGCAACCTGCGCCGCCTCGTCGACTACCCGAACCTGTGGGGCTACGCGCGCGACCTCTACGCGATCCCGGCGTTCGGTGAGACGACCGACTTCGACCACATCAAGCGGCACTACTACGGCACGCACCCGCACGTGAACCCGACCGGCATCGTCCCGATCGGGCCGCTCACCGACTGGACGGAGCCGCACGACCGGGCCTGATCGCCGCAAATCCTCCCTAAGCTGGCGGTCCACCACGTCCGACCAGTTGGAAGGCCCTCCGGCGATGCGCAGCTCGTTCTTCAACAACCTCGACGACCAGACGCCCGGTCACTTCGCGCTCCAGAACCCGCGCATGCTCCGCGTCCACCTCAACGGCGACGTCATCGCCCGCCAGGGGGCGATGGTGGCGTTCCAGGGCCAGATGGACTTCGAGTTCCAGGGGTCGGGCGGCGTCGGCAAGTTCCTCAAGAAGCTCGCCACCGGCGAGGGCGCGCCGCTCATGCGGGCCACCGGGCAGGGCCTGCTGTTCCTCGCCCACAACGCCGAGGAGCTGCACCTGTTCTACCTGGAGAACGAGTCGCTGACCGTCAACGGCGCCAACCTGCTCGCCTACGACTCGCACCTCCAGGCCGACATCCGCCGCGTCCAGGGCGCCGGGATGATGGCGGGCGGGCTGTTCAACACCACGCTCACCGGCACCGGCTGGGTGGCGCTGCACGTGCACGGCACGCCGGTCATGCTGGACGCGGGCCGCGCGCCCACGTTCGCCGACGCCCAGTCGGCGGTCGCGTGGAGCACCACGCTCCAGACCGGCATCAACCGGACGATCAAGGCGGCGGCGTTCATCGGCCGGGGCAGCGGCGAGGCCGTCCAGCTCTCGTTCCAGGGGCAAGGGTTCGTGCTCGTCCAGGCCAGCGAGGGCCCGACCGTCCCCGTCCACAGCCACTGAGCGCGCAGCCGTTCAGCCCTACCCCGGCGGATCGGCCTCCAAACCCGTGGTGGAGGCCGGTCCCGCCCCCGCGAACCGGCCGGAAACACCCCGCCGGGCCCCGTATCCTGCCGCGCTGGCACAGACGAGGTGGGGATGCGAGTAGCCTTGACGTGTCTCAGAACTCACCTGCGAGCTGCGGAAGAGGGCGATCTCCGCCGTGTCGACAGAGTCGTCGCAAACAAGTGCCGACCCCAAGACCCCTGACTTCGGTGCCAACGAATGGCTGGTCGACGAGCTGTACCAGAAGTACCTCGAAGACCCGAACTCGGTGGACGAAGCCTGGTGGAACTTCTTCGCGGACTACCGGCCGGACGCCCGGCCCGCCGCGACCACCAGCGCCTCCCCCGAGGCGGCCCCGGCCGGGAACGGCGAGGCGGGCACCCCCGCCGCACGCCGCGAACCCGGCTCCACGGCCGCACGTGACGAACCCGCCCCTCCCCCGGGCAAGGCCGCCCCCAAGGACTCCGGCTCCGGCGGCAAGGCCGCCGCCAAGCCGGCCCCCGCCAAGGCGAAGGGCGCCGAGAAGCCGGCGGGCAAGGCCGACAAGAGCAAGTCCGCCCCGCCGCCCGCCCCCGCAGGCGCCGAGGAGGTCCGGCTGCGCGGCGTCGCCGCCCGCACCGCGACCAACATGGAGGCCAGCCTCGCGGTCCCCACCGCGACGAGCGTTCGCGCCGTCCCCGCCAAGTTGCTGATCGACAACCGCATCGTCATCAACAACCACCTCAAGCGCGGGCGCGGCGGCAAGGTCTCCTTCACCCACCTCATCGGCTACGCCATCGTGCGCGCGCTCGCCGCGATGCCCGAGATGAACGCCGCCTACACCGAGGTCGACGGCAAGCCGGTGCTGGTCCGGCCCGAGCACGTCAACTTCGGCCTCGCCATCGACCTCCAAAAGCCCGACGGGCAGCGGCAGCTCGTCGTGCCGAGCATCAAGGGCGCCGACACCCTCGACTTCCGCCAGTTCTGGGCGGCCTACGAGGAGATCGTCCGCAAGGCGCGCGGCAACAAGCTCACCCTGGAGGACTACCAGGGCACCACGATCAGCCTCACCAACCCCGGCACCATCGGCACGGTCCACTCCGTGCCGCGCCTCATGCCGGGGCAGGGCACGATCGTCGGCGTCGGCGCCATGGAGTACCCCGCCGAGTTCGCCGGGGCGTCCACCGACACGCTCGCGCGCATGGGCATCAGCAAGGTCATGACGCTGACGTCCACCTACGACCACCGCATCATCCAGGGCGCCCAGTCCGGCGACTTCCTGCGCCGCGTGCACCAGCTCCTGCTCGGTGAGGAGGGCTTCTACGACGAGATCTTCGAGGCCCTGCGCATCCCGTACGAGCCGGTCCGCTGGGTCAAGGACATCTCGGCCTCCCACGAGGACGACGTCGCCAAGGTCGCCCGCGTCCACGAGCTGATCCACGCCTACCGGGTCCGCGGCCACCTCATGGCCGACACCGACCCGCTGGAGTACCGCCAGCGCCGCCACCCCGACCTCGACATCCTCCAGCACGGCCTCACCCTGTGGGACCTGGAGCGCGAGTTCGCCACCGGCGGCTTCGGCGGCAAGGCGACGATGAAGCTCCGCGACATCCTCGGCGTGCTGCGCATGGCCTACTGCCGCACCGTCGGCATCGAGTACATGCACATGCAGGACCCCGAGGAGCGCGCCTGGATTCAGGAGCGCGTGGAGATCCCGCACGACAAGCCGTCCCGCGAGGAGCAGCTCCACGTCCTGCGGCGGCTGAACAGCGCCGAGGCGTTCGAGACCTTCCTCCAGACCAAGTTCGTCGGGCAGAAGCGGTTCTCGCTGGAGGGCGGCGAATCGCTCATCCCGCTGCTCGACGCGGTCATCTCCTCGGCCGCCAAGGACGAGCTGGACGAGGTCGTCGTCGGCATGGCCCACCGCGGCCGGCTGAACGTCCTCGCCAACATCGTCGGCAAGTCCTACGGGCAGATCTTCGGTGAGTTCGAGGGCAACCTCGACCCGCGCAGCGCCCAGGGCTCCGGCGACGTCAAGTACCACCTGGGCGCCTCGGGCGACTTCGTCGCCGACGACGACTCCAAGATCCACATCGAGCTGGTCGCGAACCCGTCCCACCTGGAGACCGTCGACCCCGTCCTGGAGGGCGTCGTCCGCGCCAAGCAGGACATGCTCGACGCCGGTGAGGGCGGCTTCACCGTCCTGCCGATCCTGGTGCACGGCGACGCGGCCTTCGCGGGCCAGGGCGTCGTCGCGGAGACGCTGAACCTGTCGCAGTTGCGCGGGTACCGCACCGGCGGCACCGTCCACGTCATCGTGAACAACCAGGTCGGGTTCACCACCGCGCCGGAGTACTCGCGCTCGTCGGTGTACTCCACCGACGTCGCCCGGATGATCCAGGCGCCGATCTTCCACGTGAACGGCGACGACCCCGAGATGTGCGCGCGCGTCGCGCAGCTCGCGTTCGAGTACCGGCGGACGTTCCACAAGGACGTCGTCATCGACATGGTCTGCTACCGGCGGCGCGGCCACAACGAGTCCGACAACCCCTCGTTCACGCAGCCCCTCATGTACGACCTGATCGACGCCAAGCGCTCGGTCCGCAAGCTGTACACCGAGGCGCTGATCGGGCGCGGCGACATCACGGTCGAGGAGGCCGAGGCGGCGCTGCGCGACTACCAGGAGCAGCTCGAACGCGCCTTCACCGAGACGCGCGAGGCGGTCAAGAAGCCGCTGGAGCCGGGGTCGGTCGTCAAGCCCGACGTCGAGGAGCGCATCCCGATCGACCACGCGTCGGCGGGCACGGCGATCTCCGCGGAGACCGTCAAGCGGCTCATCGACGCGCAGGTCAGCCTGCCCGAGGGGTTCAGCGTCCATCCGCGCCTCCAGCCGATCCTCCAGCGCCGCGTGCAGTCGATCTCCGACGACGCGATCGACTGGGCGACCGGCGAGCTGCTGGCGTTCGGCTCGCTGCTCATCGACGGGCGGCCCGTGCGGCTCGTCGGGCAGGACAGCCGCCGCGGCACGTTCGGGCAGCGGCACGCCGTCCTGGTCGACCGCAGGTCCGGCGCCGAGTACACGCCGCTCAAGCAGTTCGGGCAGGGCGTCTCGAAGTTCTACGTGCACGACTCGCTGCTCAGCGAGTACGCGGCGATGGGCTTCGAGTACGGCTACGCGATGACCCGTCCCGACGCGCTCGTCGCGTGGGAGGCGCAGTTCGGCGACTTCGTCAACGGCGCGCAGACCGTCATCGACGAGTACATCTCCTCCGGCGAGCAGAAGTGGGGCCAGCGGTCCCCCGTCGTGCTGCTGCTGCCGCACGGCTACGAGGGCCAGGGGCCCGACCACTCGTCGGCCCGCATCGAGCGGTTCCTCCAGCAGTGCGCGCAGGACAACATGACGGTCGTCTACCCGACGACCCCGGCGAACTACTTCCACCTGCTGCGCTGGCAGGTGCTGTCGGGCCGGGGCAAGCCGCTCGTGGTGTTCACGCCCAAGTCGCTGCTGCGGCTCAAGGCGGCCACGTCCCCGGTCGAGGCGATCACGTCCGGCCGGTTCGAGCCGGTGATCGCCGAGAGCAACCCGAAGGTGGAGCCGTCCGGCGTCCGCAAGGTGGCGCTCACCACCGGCAAGATCTACTACGACGTCGCCCGGGAGCGTGACGAGCGCGGCGCGTTCGACACGGCGGTCGTGCGGGTCGAACGGCTGTACCCGCCGCCGGTGGACGAGCTGAAGGCCGAGCTGGCCAAGTACCCGGACGCCGAGGTCGTCTGGGTGCAGGACGAGCCCGCCAACATGGGCGCCTGGCCGTTCATGGCGCTGAAGCTGCCGCACCACATCGAGGGCCTGCGGATGTCCCGCGTCTCGCGCCGGGCGTCGTCGTCCCCGGCGGTGGGTTCGACGAAGGTCCACCAGGCCGAGCAGGACGCGCTGATCGAGCGTCTGTTCGGCGCGAAGAAGTAACGACGGTCCCGAAGGGCTCCGGCGCGTTCCGTACGCGCCGGGGCCCTTGTCGTCGCAAAGGAGCGAAACGCCATGTACTTCACCGACCGGGGCATCGAGGAACTGGCCGACCGCCGCGGCTCCGAAGAGGTCACGCTCACCTGGCTCGCCGAGCGCCTGCGCGAGTTCGTCGACCTCAACCCCGAGTTCGAGACCCCCGTCGAACGCCTCGCCACCTGGCTCGCCCGCCTGGACGACGAGGACGACGACTAGCCGGCGCCCCGCGCCGCCCGTAGCGGCGCAGTTCGGCGGCGCGCCCGGCCGCCCGTGGTCCGGGCCGCAGCCGGACGCGTCCGGGGCCGCTCCGCTCTACCCGGCGGCGGCGCTGTTCCACTCGCTGGCCGACCCCGTGCGGCTGTCGATCCTGCAACGCCTGGCGCGCGGCGAGGCGCGCGTGGTCGACCTGACCGGTGAGCTGGGGCTGGCGCAGTCCACGGTGTCCAAGCACCTCGGGTGCCTGCGCGGCTGCGGCCTCGTGGACTACCGCCCCGAGGGACGCCAGTCGTTCTACTTCCTCGCCGCCCCCGCCCTGCTGGACCTGCTGCGCTCCGCCGAGCACCTTCTGACCGCCACGGACCGGGCCGTCGTCCTGTGCCCCACGTACGGCGCCGAGGGCGGCGGCCCGGTGGGGACGTGCTCGTGAAACCGGAGGTCGTCGTGGCCGTCGCCGCGCTGCTGATCTATCTCGTCTGGGCCGCGCTGGCGTTCGGGCTGCGCACGCTGGTGCAGTGGCGCCGCACCGGCGACACCGGCTGGCGCGGCGGCGGAATGACCGCCGGGAGCCTCCAGTGGTGGGCGCGGGTGGTGTTCACCGGCGCGCTGCTGCTCGGCGCCGCCGGTCCCGTCGCCGCGCTGGCCGGGCTGCCCGCCGTCGATTTCCTGAACCACGGCGCCGTGCGCGTTGCGGGCGTGGTGGCGGCCGTCGCCGGAGTGGTGGCGACATCGGCGGCGCAGGGCTCGATGGGGGCGTCCTGGCGGATCGGCGTCCGGGAGAGCGAGCGCACCGAGCTGGTGACCGGCGGCGCGTTCGCGCTGGCCCGGAACCCCATCTTCACCGCGATGATCGTGACCGCGGGCGGCCTGGCCCTCATGGTGCCCAACGTCGTCTCGCTGGCGGGCTTCGCGACGACCGTCGCGGCGATCCAGCTCCAGGTCCGCGCGGTCGAGGAGCCCTACCTGCGACGCGCCCACCCCGCCGCCTACCTCGACTACGCCGCCCGCGTCGGCCGCTTCCTCCCGGGCCTCGGCCGCCTCCCCCGGTCCCCGTCCGAACGGCGGTAGGTCCGCCGGGAACACGCCGGTAGGGGGCCGGGTTGCCACTGGTATGACCGTTCCGTTCTCCGTGCTCGACCTGGCGCCCGTGGTGTCGGGATCGACGTCCGCGCAAGCCCTCCGCAACACGCTCGACCTCGCCCGGCACACCGAGGATCTCGGCTACCACCGGTACTGGCTGGCCGAGCACCACGCGATGCCGGGAATCGCCAGTTCCGCGACGGCCGTCCTCATCGGGCAGGTCGCGGCCGCGACCGGGCGGATGCGCGTCGGATCGGGCGGGATCATGCTGCCGAACCACGCGCCGATGGTCGTCGCCGAGCAGTTCGGAACGCTGGAGGGCCTGTACCCGGGCCGGATCGACCTCGGGCTCGGGCGCGCGCCCGGCACCGACCAGCCGACCGCGCGGGCGCTGCGGCGCAGCGCCGAGGCGATGTCGGTGGACGACTTCCCCGAGCAGGTCGCCGAGCTGCGCTCCTACTTCGACCCCGCGAGCAAGGTCACCCCGGCGGCGGGGAACGGGCCGCCGGTGTGGCTGCTCGGTTCGTCCGGGTACAGCGCGCGGCTGGCCGGGCTGCTCGGGCTGCCGTTCGCGTTCGCGCACCACTTCAGCGGGCAGCACACGCTGCCCGCGCTCCGGCTCTACCGCGACTCGTTCCGGCCCTCGGAGGTGCTGGACGCCCCGTACGCGCTGATCGGCGTGTCCGTCACCGCCGCCGACGACGACGCGACCGCCCGCGAGCTGGCCCGCCCGCAGGCCCTCCAGTTCCTCCGCCTGCGCCAGGGCCTGCCGGGGCCGCTGCCGACGCCGCGGGAGGTCGCCGACCAGCCGCTCAGCCCGGTGGAACAGGACCTCGTCCGGTCCCGCCTGGACGACCAGATCATCGGCGGCCCCGACACCGTCCGCGCGAAGCTCGACGCGCTGCTGGAGCGGACCGCCGCCGACGAGGTGATGATCACCACCAGCGTCTTCGACCACGCCGACCGCCTGCGCTCCTACGCGCTCGTGAGCGAGATCTACGGATTCGCCCCGCGCGCGGCGGCACGTGCGGAGATAGCGTGAAAGCCGTAGCCGCCGAGCGAAGGGAGCAGGCGCCCCGGGCGCCGCAGACGACATGAACGTGACACCTTTCTGGCTGGCCGGGCGCGCCGCGACCGGTGACGGGGAACTGGCCGTCTCACACCCCTTCGACGGCCGCGGCGTCGGCGTCGCGTCGGTGCCGACGCCCGCGCAGGTCGAAGAGGCTCTCGCGGCGGCGCACGCCGTCCGCAAGGAGGCGGCGGCGCTGCCGCTGCACGTCCGCGCGGACGCGCTGCTGCACGTCTCGCGGCGGCTGGCCGAGCGGCACGACGAGGTCGCCCGCCTCATCACCGGCGAGAACGGCAAACCACTGCTTTGGGCGCGTACCGAGGTGAACCGGGCCATCGCGACGTTCCGCTTCGCGGCGGAGGAGACGCGCCGCTGGTCCGGCTCGGTGCAGCGGCTCGACACCGAGGCCGCCGCGAACGGGCGGATGGCGTACGTGACGCGCGTGCCGCGCGGGCCGGTGCTCGGCATCTCGCCGTTCAACTTCCCGCTGAACCTCACCGCCCACAAGATCGCCCCGGCCATCGCGGTCGGCGCGCCGATCGTCGTCAAGCCCGCTCCGGCCACGCCGCTGTCGGCGCTGCTGCTCGGTGAACTGCTCGCCGAGACCGACCTGCCGCCCGGCATGTTCTCGGTGCTGCCGGTGCCCAACGACCGCGCGGGCGCCCTCGTGGACGACCCGCGCCTGCCGATCGTGTCGTTCACCGGCTCGGTGCCGGTCGGCTGGGCCATCAACGACCAGGTGCCGCGCAAGCACGTCACGCTGGAGCTGGGCGGCAACGGGGCGGCGGTCGTCCTGCCCGACTCCGACCTCGACTGGGCGGCGGCGCGGATCGGCCTGTTCGCCAACTACCAGGCGGGACAGTCGTGCATCGCGGTGCAGCGCGTCTACGTGGACCGCTCCGTGCTGGACGCGTTCACCCCCAAGCTGGTCGAGGCCGTCAACGGGCTCGTCACCGGCGACCCGTGGGACGACAAGACGCAGGTCGGCCCGCTCGTCTCCCGCGACGCCGCCGAACGCGTCGAGTCCTGGGTGGACGAGGCCGTCTCCGCCGGAGCCCGCGTGCTGGCCGGGGGCACGCGCGACGGCGCCGCCTACGCGCCGACGATCCTCACCGACGTCCCGCACGACGCCCGGGTGCTGCGCGAAGAGGTCTTCGGGCCGGTCCTCGTCCTGCAACCGGTGGACGGCGTGGACGACGCGTTCGCGCGCGTCAACGACTCCGCCTTCGGGCTCCAGGCGGGCATCTTCACCCGCGACCTCGACGTCGCGTTCCGCGCGCACCGCGAGCTGGAGGTCGGCGGCGTCGTCATCGGCGACGTCCCGTCCTACCGCGCCGACCAGATGCCGTACGGCGGCGTCAAGGACTCCGGCGTCGGCCGCGAGGGCCTGCGCTCGGCCATGGACGACTACACCGAGGAGAAGGTCATGGTGCTCACCGGCCTCACGCTCTGAGGTCAGCGCGCGTAGCGGGCGGCGCGGGCCGTCGCGTCGCCCGCGCGCAGGCCGGGCAGCTCGGCGGCGATCGTCGCGGCGACGCGGCGGCAGAACGCCTCGGGTTCGTCGGCGGCGTCGGGGCGCTCGTCGATGAGGGCGTCCACGATGCCCGCCGCGACGAGCGCGGGCGACGCGACGCCCTGCTGCTCGGCCATCTCCGCCGCGCGGTCCGGCGTGCGGTGCACGATGATCGACGCGCCCTCCGGCGGGAGCGGCGACAGCCACCCGTGCGTCGCCGCGAGGACGCGGTCGCCGGGGAGCAGCGCCAGCGCCGCGCCGCCGGTGCCCTCGCCGAGCAGGACGCACAGCGTCGGCGCGGGCAGCACCAGCATGTCGTGCAGGCAGCGGGCGATCTCTCCGGCCAGGCCGCCTTCCTCCGCCTCCGCCGACAGCACCGCGCCCGGTGTGTCCACGAACGTCACCAGCGGAAGGCTCAGCTCGGCGGCCAGCCGCATCCCGCGCCGCGCCACCCGCAGCCCCGCCGGGCCGAGCGGATGGCCCGTCCGCTGGCTGACCCGGTCCTGCCCGACGACGACGCACCGCGCGTCCCCGAACCGCGCCAGCGCCAGCAGCAGCCCCGGGTCGGCCTCCCCCTGCCCGGTGCCCGACAGCGGCGTCACGTCCGCCGCGCCGACGCGCAGCAGTTCCCGTACTCCGGGCCGCTCCGGGCGCCGCGACCGCTCGATCGCCTCCCACGCCGAGGCGGGCGCCGTCGCCGCCCCGCCGGCCGGGCGCGGCGCGTCCACGGCGGAGGGCTCGGCGGGGCCGGGCGGCTGGTCGGCGGCGAGGACGGCCAGGGCGGCGGAGGCCACGTCGGTGAGGGCGTCGAGGGGGACGACGGCGTCGACGAGCCCCTGGTCGGCCAGGTTCTCGGCGGTCTGGACGCCGTCGGGGAAGGGCTCGCCGTACAGGCCCTCGTAGACGCGCGGGCCGAGGAAGCCGATCAGGGCGCCGGGCTCGGCGGCCGTCAGGTGGCCGAGCGACCCCCAGGACGCGAACACGCCGCCCGTCGTCGGATGCCGGAGGTACACCAGGTACGGCAGACCGGCCGCGCGGTGCCGCGCGACGGCCGCCGTGATCCGGGCCATCTGCGCGAACGCGGCGGTGCCCTCCTGCATCCGGGTGCCGCCCGAGCAGGGCGCGGCCAGCAGCGGCAGCCCGGCGTCGGTGGCGCGCTCGACGGCGGCGACGATCCGGTCGGCCGTGGCCCGCCCGATCGACCCGGCGAGGAACCCGAACTCCGACACCACGACCGCCACCCGGCGCCCCCGCAGCGTCCCCTCCCCCGTCAGCACGGCCTCGTCGCACCCGCTCCGCGCCGCCGCCCGCTCCAGATCGGCCGCATACCCCGACCCAGGCACGGCAACGACCCGAGGCGCCACATCCCACGATGTGAACCCATCCAGAATCCGCCGCACCAACTCCCGCGCCCCGACCTTCTCCACCACCACGCCTCCCCGATCCGTCCCGCCGAGCATAGGCAGCGGCGCACTCCGTACGACTACCGCCCTGCGCCATTCTCGTGCCGCCGGACCGCCTGCGGCTTCCGCGACGCTGGCGTCGTGCCGCCCGCGCGCGCCGCCCGTCCATGCCGGGGACGCCTTGGACGACCTCCAAGTTTTCGCCCGAGGCCGAGCAGGGCGGCCGTCTGGTCAGCGGGTCGTGCGGCCCCACATGCGCAGGTACTCCTCGGCGCCCCGGGAGAGGTCGGTGATGATCGGTTCGCCGGCGAGGTTGCCCATGTCGGCGATCCAGTCGGGGACCAGGCCGTAGTTGGCGACGCCCTCGGTGTTGACGTCCCAGGTGCGGTTGCCGGTGCGTTGCCGGTCGACGGTGACGCCCGGGTCGATCGGAGAGCGGTACGGGTAGCGGAGCGGGTTCTTCTCGGCGCCCGCGCGGCGCGGCGGCAGCGGGCCCATGCCGTTGGCGTCCAGGCCGTAGCCGAAGCCGAACGAGCCGCCGTCGTGCAGCGCCTTGGTGCGGCGCCACGTCGCGATGAACGCCTCGGCGCCGTGGCCGTAGGACGCGACCATCCCGCCGAGCCCGTACACGCGGCGGACGTACCGCTCGTCGGTCCACGAATGCGACGACATGACGCCCGAGTAGCGGGCCTCCTCCAGGAGCGTCAGCGCCCGGTCGGCCGCCTTGGCGCTCATGTGGTCCAGCTCCACGATCATCTTGCGCTGCATCATCCCCTTGATCGCGTGCTCACCGAGGGGTGTGAGGCCGTTGACGTTGCAGTGCGTCCCGCTCGGATACAGCGGCGCGGTGATCCCGTGGCCGCGCAGGTCGCGCAGCGGCCCGGCCAGGAGATCGCCGAGACCGCCCGCCGGGGCGATGGGGTTGTCGTGCGGGGCGTCGGCGGAGCAGGCGTCGGCCTGCCAGAACCGGCCCGTCCCGACGAAGTTGCCGAGGTTGAGGATGACGCCGAGCGCGTCGGAGTCGAACCGCACCCCGCACAGCGCGTTGTCGAACTTGTGGCAGACGAACATCGAGCGGACGCCGAGCGCGTGCAGCTCGTCCAGCCCCTTGTCGATCTGCGCCTCGGTGCAGCGCGGCGCCCCGTTGGACAGCCCGCACCCGAACGGCTCGGACGCCTCGACGCCGAGCACGACGGCGAGCTTGCCCTGCTGGATGACCTGCCGGGCCTGCTCGGGGCTCTCCACGATCCGGAACCAGCCCTTGCCGGGCCCGCCCGCGCGCCGGTCGATGTACGCCTCCATCTCACGGGTGCGTTTGGCCTGGAGGCGGAGCGAGTCCATCTCGTCGCACGCGTTCTTCTTCAGCGGGTAGATCTCGCACAGCACCCGGTTCGCGACGAGCTGGTTCACCAGCACCCGCTGCCCGGCCCGCCACGACCGCTCGATCCACGCGTGGTAGGTCTGCTGGTGGGTGAGGGAGTTCGCGGCCGGCCAGGACGGGAAGTCCGGGTAGCCACGCGTGTCGTGCGTCCCGAACGGCGTGCCGTGCCGGGTGAAGTTCTCGAACCACGCCGGAACCCCGTGCGGCTCGTGGTCGGGGCAGTCGCGCAGCGCGGCGGCGACGCCCTTCTCGTCGAACGGCTTGCCGCACATCAGCTTGCCGCCGAACGCCTCGTAGGACATGAGGTGGCTGTGCGCGTCGAGGTAGCCGCGCACCTCCCCGGACGGCGTCGTGCCCGCGAACGGGACGCCGGTGACGCCGGTGGACGGTTCGGGCACCGCCCCGGCCCCGGCGGCGGGCACGCCGACCAGCCCGGCGGACATCACCCCCGCGAGCAGGACACCGAGCAGCAGCACGAGCGGACGACGCGACATGCGCACCTCGCAGGGGGGAGGAAGGGTGCGATCACCTCCGACGATCCGACCATCCCCGGCGCCGACGCTATAGCGCACCTGCCACAAACATGAAGAAACTTCTTGTACGCCCCCGACAACGACGCACCCGAATCACCCCCGCTCACTGGGCAGGTGCCGATGCGCGGTAGAAAGCGGCAACCGAAGCTCAAGCGCAGCCCCCCGCCCGGCGCCCCGCTCGGAGCCCGGCGCAGCACCCCGCTCGGAGCCCCGCCCGGCGCCCCGCTCGGAGCCCGACCCGACACTCCGCTCACCACCCGACCCGGCACCCCGCCCAGCACCCCGCGCGACACCCCGCTCAACACCCGGCTCACCGCCCCGCCCAGCACCCCACTCGGAGCCCAGCGCGCCGCCCTGCTCGCCGCCCTGCCCGGCGGCCCGCTCGGAGCCCGGCGCGGCATCCTGCTCGGAGCCCGACCCGACACCCCGCTCACCATCCGACCCGGCACCCTGCCCAGCATTCCGCTCGCCGCCCCGCTCGGAGCCCCCCGCGCCGCCCTGCTCGCCGCCCTGCCCGGAGCCCGGCGCGCCGCCCCGCTCGGCACGCCGCGCGACGCCCGACCCAGCACTCGGCTCGGCGCCCCGCCCAGCACCCGGCCCACCGCCCGGTTCAGCGCCCCACTCGATGCCCCGCCCGGCGCCTCGCCCGGCGCCCCCCTCCACACCCGGCCCGGCGCCCGCCTCACCGCCCGGCTCGGCACCCCACTCGACACCCCGCCCGACGCCCCGCTCAACACCCGGCTCGGTGCTCCGCTCGGCGCCCCGCTCGGAGCCCGGCTCGGCACCCGGCTCACCGCCCGGCCCACCGTCCCGCTTGACGCCCCGCTCGGACCCGGGCTCGGCACCCGGCTCAACGCCCGGCCCACCACCCCGCGCGGAGCCGGGCTCGGCGCCCCACTCGGGGCCTGCCTCGGCGTCCCGATCGCTACCCGGCTCGGCGCGCGGATCGGATGTCAGGCCGTCGTCGGTGATCTGGAGGCTGCCGCCGTGCATTTCCGCGATCTCGCGGGAGATGGCGAGGCCGAGGCCGCTGCCGCCCCGGTCGCGGGCGCGGCTCTCGGCCAGCCGCTCGAACCTCCGGAAGACGCGCTCGCGGTCTGTTGCGGCGATGCCCGAGCCGTCGTCGGCGACGGTCACCACGGCCTCGTCGCCCAGCACCCGGACCCGCACCTCGATGCGGCTGCGCGCGTGCCGCTCGGCGTTGTCCAGCAGGTTCGTCATGACCTGGACGAGCGTGGACGGCACCGCCCACACCAGGATGCCCGGCTTCTCCTCAACCCCGATGGACACCCGGCATTTGCGCCGGTGCGCCACCTTCGCCACGAGATCGCCGAGGTCGACGGCCTCGCGCTCCAGCGGCACGCCCGCGTCGAGCTTCACCATCGTGAGCAGGTCCGCGACGAGCCGGTGCAGCCGCTCGGCGTCGTCGAGGGCGGCGCGGGCGACGGTGGGCCAGTCCTCGTCGTCGGGGTGTTCGAGGGCCGCCTCCAGTTCGGTGCGCAGGCCGGTGAGGGGGCTGCGCAGCTCGTGGGAGACGTCCGCGACGTAGGCGCGCTGCCGTTCCAGCACCTTGTTCAACCGGCGCAGCGTGACGTTGACCGACTCGGCCAGCGCGGCGACCTCGTCGCCGGTCGACGGGACGCTGACGCGCCCGTCGTCGTCGCCGCCGGTGATCGCGGACAGCTCGGCGCGCATCCGCCGCACCGGCCGCAGCGCTCGGCGCACCGCGTGCCACACGACCCACGCGACGATCGCCAGCGTGACCGGGACGACGAGCGCGAGCGCCCCGATGAGGGTGCGCGTGGTACGTTCCAGCGCGGGCAGCGGCGCCGCCGCGTAGGCGACGCGCCAGCCGTCCGGCGCCCGCACCCACGACGCGACGACGTACACCTGGTCGCCCGCGCCGGGCACTGACACGATCTGACTCAGCCGCTCCTCCCGGCCGGGCGGGCGGTCGCGCGTCATCGGCGGCTCACCGGACAGTTCGGGGCTGGCGGCCAGCACCCGCCCCTTCTCGTCCACGACCTGCAACAGGGAGAACCCGGGGCGGCGCGGCACCAGCGCGCCCGGTGCGGCCTTGCGGGCGGCGGCCGCGACGTCGCTGACGGCGACGGCGCCGTTGCCCTCCAGCTCGCTGTAAAGGGTGGCGCGGATCAGCGTGTAGAACCCGAAGACGCCGAGCAGCACCAGAACGGCGAACACGGCCGTGGCGACCACCGTCACCCGCAGCCGCAACGACCAGCACGCGGGGGGCCACAGCCTGTGGCGGTACGCCATCCCACCTCCCCCAGCCGGGCGTGCGCGTCACCGGGGGGCGGACGATCAGTCGTCCGTTACCTAGCCACCCCACGCCGCCACGAAACGTCCCCAGCAGCACCCACCCAGGTCAACAAACCCCCAAACCAACCCGCACCACACCAACCCCCACCCCCGCCAACAGGAGCCCTCCCAAGTACACCCCGACCGGCGCACACGCGAGCCAACAAGTGCCCGCCCACCTCATGCCAAAACGACGCCAACCCGCATCACCACGCACCCGGACCAACACACGCCCGAGCCAGCGCACGCCCGCCTCCGCACACCGAGACGGGGTCAGCCCGATCAGCACGCGCCCGAGTCAGCGCGCGGCCAAGCCAACGCGCAACCGAGCCAGCACGCGCCCGAGTCAGCACACGCCCGGACAGCATCAGCCCGAGCCAGTGCACGCCGGAGCCAGGGCGCACTCGAGCCAGCGCGCCCGGTCAGAGCGCGACCGCCTCAGCGCACCTAGACGGCGTCAGCCCCAATCAGCACGCGCCCAAATCAAGTGCGCGGCCAAGCCAACCCAGGACCGAGCCAGCGCGCGCCCACCTAGGCACACGCCCGGACAGCGCCAACCCAGATCAGTGCGCGCCCGGGACGACACGTGCTCGCCTCCGCGCACGCCGAGACGACATCGGTCGCGATCAACGCACGCCCGGTCGGTGCCCGCCTCGGCGCACGTCGACCACGGGCAGCACGTGCCCGAGCAGCACGTGCCCGAGCAGTGCGCGCCTCGGTGCGGGTTGGGCGGCGTCTGCGCCGGTCAGGGTGCGGCCGGATCGGGGTGGTTTGCCGGGGGGCTTAGGCGGGTGAGGAGTGCGGTGGCCGTGGCGTGGAGGTGGTGGCGGCGGGGTTCGGCTATGCCCTGGAGGTGGAAGGTCCAGTGGGCCTCGACCAGGCAGGCGAGGGTGTAGGCGGTCGCGGCGATGTCTTCGCTCGGCGCCGACGGGTACTCGGCGGCGAGCTGGCGTTCGGCCTCGGGGAGCCAGTGGTCGGCCCACAGATGGCGCAGCCGGTCGCGGACGGCGGTGTCGCGGGAGGCGAGCGTGACGAGTTCGGTCCACACGCGCAGGTCGGCCTCGTCGGCGTAGGCGCCCGGGGCGAACAGGGCGTCCAGCCGGTCGGCGGCGGGGAGGCACGGGTCGCCCCAGATCATCTCCCGGCCGTAGGCGGAGACGACCTCCTCCACGAAGGCCGCCACCAGCTCGTCCCGGCTGCGGAAGTAGTGCAGCACCAGAGTACGCCGCAGCCCCGCGGCCTCGGCCACGGCGGCGAGCGTCGTGGCCGGCAGTCCGTCACGCGCGACGACGGTGGCCATGGCCAGCAGGATCTCGTCGCGCCGTTGACGCGCCAGGGACGGGCGGCCTAATTTCTTGACTGTCACGTCAGTCAATATATTCGAGGTGGACCGGATGCGCATCCTCGCCCTCGGCGGCGCGGGCACCATGGGCCTGCACGCCTGCCGCACGCTGCTGGCACTTCATCGCGATATCGACCTGATCGTCACCGACCTGGACCCCGCCCGCGCCGCAGCCGCAGCCGCACGCCTCCTACAGGAGACCACGCCCACCACCGGCCCCCGCTCCCCCGGCACAGACGCGCGGACGCGTCCTAGCGGCCCGAGCCCAAAGGACGGCGACACCCGCGCGCCCGCACAACGCGACGCCGCCGACACCCGCACACGCGTGCAATCGCCCAACCCGGACGCACAGGCGGCGGCAACGCCTACAGCGCAGCCTGACGCAGGCACGCAGGCAAATCCTCCCGGCCCCGCCATGCGGGACGGCACGCCGCTCGGCGCTAAGAAACACGACGCCGACGACGACGCGAGCACACGAGCCCTGCCCCCGGCCGCACGGGACAGTGCGCCCCACGACGCGAGCGCACGAGCCGTGACCCCGGCCGCACGGGACGGTGCGCCTGACGAGGCGAGCACAGGAGCCTCCGACCCGGACACGCGCGACGGTGTGCCCCACGACGCGAGTACACGAGCCCTCGACCCGGACGCGTGGGACGGTGCGTCGTTCGGGGCTGTCCCGCGCGATGCGGGCGTGCGGGTGCGGGCTCTGGGGCTGGACGTGCGGGACGTGGTGGCGCTCGCGGCGGCGATGCGGGGCGTCGACGTCGTCGTGAACACCGTCGGGCCGTTCTTCCGGTTCGGGGTGCCCGTGCTGCGGGCGGCCATCGCGGCGGGGTGCGACTACATCGACATCTGTGACTACTGGGAGCCCACCGTCGAGATGCTCGGGCTCGACGGTGCCGCGCGGGCGGCGGGCGTCACGGCGCTGGTCGGGATGGGGGCGAGTCCCGGCGTGTCGAACCTGCTGGCCGTCACGGCGGCGCGGGAACTCGACCGTGTCGACCGGATCGTCACCGGCTGGGACCTGACGCTCGGCGGGCTCGACGGCCCCGCCAGGCCGGGGGTGCCGAACGCGGCGGTCGTGCACGCCGTCCGGCAGGTGACCGGGACGATCCGCGTGACGCGGCGGGGCCGTGCGGTGGACGAACGGCCCCTGCGGCGCACGGTCGTCGACTACCCGGGCGCCGGACGGCACACGGCCTGGACGTTCGGGCACCCCGAGGCGCTCACGCTCCCGGCGGCGTTCCCGTCGGTGCGCGGCAGCGTGAACGTGACGTTCGCGGACGCGATGACGGTCGCGGGGCTGCGCGCGCTCGGTCGCGCCGTCGACCACCGACTCGTGTCGCCCCACCGCGCGGCGACGGTCGCCGAATGGGCCGACCGCCGGTTCCCCGCCGACCCGGCCCGCGCGTTCCGGCGGCGCCGGCTCCCGCCCCTGTTCGCGCTGGCGACCGGCGCACGCGACGGCGCACCGGCGGCCGTGGGCTGCGCGCTGGCCCAGGTCCCCGGCGACCTAACGATGGGCGCGGCGACCGGCATCCCCCTGGGCGCGGCCGTCGGCCTCCTGGCCGGACGCCCGCCCGGCGTCGCCACCCCCGAGACCCTC
This sequence comes from Actinomadura flavalba DSM 45200, assembly GCF_000374305.1. Classification (GTDB taxonomy): domain Bacteria; phylum Actinomycetota; class Actinomycetes; order Streptosporangiales; family Streptosporangiaceae; genus Spirillospora; species Spirillospora flavalba. The sequence continues at coordinate 742,390 of NZ_KB894094.1, forward strand.
CTGGACCCCGACGCCTTCTTCACCGCCCTGGCCCCGCACTGCGTCGGACACCCCCGCCCGGAGGACATGACCGTGACCACCCACTCCTGGAACCCCACCGCCTCCACCGACCTGAACGCGGCATTCGCCCGCATCCGCCGAACACTCACCCCATAGACCCGCCCCAGGGCCACGGCCACGGCCGCCCGCAGGCGGCCACGCCGAAGCCCGCTCGCAGAGCCACGCAACACGCCGCCCGCAGAGGCCCACAACATGCCGCCCGCGGAGCCGTGCAATATGCCGCCCGCAGGACCGCACAGCACGCCGCGTGACAGGCCGCGCAGCACGCCACCCGCGCATCACGCAACATGCCGCGTGATGCACCGCGCAGCACGCCACTCACAGGGCCGCACTGCGCGCCGCCCGCACAGCCACGCAACATGCCGCGTGATGAGCCGTGGGGCGCGTCACTCACAGGGCCGCACTGCGCGCCGCCCGCAGGGGTGCCCAGCACGCCACTTACAGGGGTGCACCGCACGCCGCCCGCAGCAGCGCGCAGCGCGCCGTTCTCAGGGCGCGCAGCAGCGCCGTTCGTAGGGGCCCGCAGCACGCCGCCCGCGAAGCCGAGCGACATGCCGCGTGATGGGCCGCGCTCCATGCCACTCACAGGGCTGCGCAGCACACCGCACGCAGGGGCACGCGCCACATCGCACGCAGGAGCGTGCTGCACGCCCGTCCTTCGGGGCGCGCAGTATGCCGCCTGTAGGAGCACGCCGCACGCAGTTCATGGGGCGCGCCGCACGCCGCACGCCGCACGCCGCACGCCGCACGCCGCACGCCGCACGCCGCACGCAGGAGCATGCCAAACGCAGGAGCGTGCCGGACGCCGTTCGCAGGAGCGTGCCGGACGTCGCACGCAGGGGCGCGCCGCACGCTGTCCGTACGGGCGCGTCGCAGGCTGCGCGCGGGGCCGGGTGGGTGGGGTGGTGGGTCAGTGGGGGCGGTGGGCGGTGAAGTGGCCGAAGCGGCCGTGGTGGTAGAGGAGGGGGGTTTCGGTGGCTCCCACCTCCACGCCGATGACGCGGCCGACGACCAGGAGGTGGTCGCCGATCTCTCGGAGGGAGTGCCAGTCGCAGCGGAGGCGGACGGCCGCGCCCTCCAGGAGGGGTTCGCCGCCGGGGCCGGGGCGCCAGCGGGTCGGGGCGGCGAAGCGGTCCACGTCGCGGGACGCGAAGCGGGCGGCCAGTTCGGCCTGGTCGTGGCCGAGGACGTTGACCGCGAACGTCGCGGCGGCGCGCAGCCGGGGGAACGTGGACGAGGACGCCGCGACGTAGAACGACACCAGCGGCGGGTCGAGGCTGACCGACGTGAAGGAGGTCGCGGTGAGCCCGGCGGGCTCGTCGCGGGCGGGACGGGCGGTCACCACGACGACGCCGGCGGCGTGCCGCGCCAGCGCGTCGCGGAAGGAGTCGCCGGTGACCGGGACGGGCCGTGCCGTCGCCGTCCCGGTCACCGGGCGGCCCCCGCCGACAGAGCGCCCCTCACGGCGGGGGAGACATGACCGGCCCAGTCCGCGGTGACGGAGTCGAGCCGGTCGAGATCGGATTCGAGCAGCGCCAGCCCCGGGGTCGGGACGGTGGCGCCCAGCTCGACGAGCAGCGGCCGGAAGTGGACCTCCACGGCCAGGGCGTGCTGCGGGGCACCGAGGACGAGCAGCGGCAGCGCGACCTTGCCGGTGAGCGCGCCGCCGGGCAGCCGGTCCAGGAAGGACTTGAGCAGTCCGGTGTAGGTGCCCTTGTAGGTGGGGCTGGCGATGAGCAGCAGGTCGGCGGCGCGGACGCGGTCCAGGGCGGCGCCGGCCTCGGGTCCGGGGTCGGCGTCCAGGAGACGCGGGCCGATTTCCGAAAGGTCGAGGATCTCGGGGGTGCCGGGAAGGTCCGCCGCCCGTGCCACCGCGTGCGCGGCGGCCCGTGCGGCCGTCGCGGTGCGGGAGGCGGGCCGGGGGTTTCCGACGATGACCAGGAAGCTCACGTCACCCATCTAAGGGCAATATTCCTACCAAGTCAATAGGTTATGTCGGGATATGAGACGACCGATGCCCGCGCGTACGGCGCCTCCCACCCCTGGGGTGCCGTATCGCGCGGGCATCGCCTTCGGTGCCGTCAACCGCTCCGGAGCCTCGCGCGCCGAGGAGGATCCGACGAGTCCGAGGTGGTTGCCGAACTGAGGACCACTCTGCCGGGCGGGTGTGCACTGGGGGCTACAGCGATATGACATTCAGGTTTCCAGTTCGCCGGAGCCCGGCATACCGCCCAGGCGCCGTCAGGTGCGCCAGATGACGACGAGCGCGCAGTCGTCGTCGCGCTCGGCCGACAGCATCTCCACCAGCTCGCGGGCCCCGGCCCGGAACCCGCGCGGGACGAGCCGTTCGGCCTCGCCGAGGAGCCGGTCGATCCCGGCGTCCAGGTCGCTGCCGGGGGCCTCGACCAGGCCGTCGGTATAGAGCAGGAGGGCGTCGCCGGGGAGCAGGATGCCCCGGTCGGGCGTGCAGTCGACCTCGGGGACGACGCCGAGGACGACGCCCTTGGCGGGGCTGACCCGCCAGGTGCCGGTGCCGCCGTCGAACTTGACGGCCGGCGGGTGCCCCGCCGACTCGACGCGGTACTCCCCCGTGACGAAGTCGACCTCGACGTGGACGGCCGTGACGAAGCCCTCGTCCCAGCGCTGGCGGTGCAGGTAGCGGTTGCAGGCGGCGAGGAAGTCGTCCGGCTGGACCGATCCAAGAAGTCCGCCGAAGGCGCCCGAGAGCATGAGGGCCCGTGTTCCGGCGTCGGTGCCCTTGCCGGACACGTCCACCAGGGCGACCTCCAGCCGGTCGCCGTCCAGCGCGGAGACGACGAAGTCGCCGCCGAACGACGACCCGCCCGCCTGGAGCAGCACGATCTGGGAGTCCCAGCCGGACGGCAGCGGCGGCATCTCGCCCTGGCGGCGCAGCCGGTCGCGCAGTTCGAGCAGCATCGAGTCGCCGCGCAGCCCCTGGACGCCGAGCTGCTGCCGGGTGCGGGCCAGGGTGAACGCGAGCATGCCGGAGATGACGACGGTGGTGATCAGGCCCATGCTGATGCGCTCGTCGCGGTCCCAGGCGAGCCAGGAGTCGTAGCCGACGACGAACGCCGCGACCGCGAGCAGCGCGATGAGGCTGCGCACCCGCAGCAGCAGCCCGCCGCCGAGGACGATCAGCACGAGCGTGCCGGACGTCGCCCAGGCCCGCGAGTCGGCGCCGCCGATGCCGACGGCCAGGGCGAGCACCGCGAGCGCGACGAAGACGTACCGCTCGCGGACGAGCTTGCCCCGGCGCAGCCACCGGTACAGGCGCACGAGCACCGGGATCCGGCGCAGGAAGGCGCGGACCCGCAGCGGTAGGACCTGGACGAGACGTTCGAGCATGACGCTTGGAACTGTAGCGAGCATCGGGCCCGCACGGCGGAGATCATGCCCTCCCATGACCTTCCGCGACGGAGAAGTCGCGGAAAGTCGGGGAAGGGGATCAGCTCTGCGGAAGCGGCGGGAGCTCGCCCGTGCGTTCGTAGTCACCGAGCATCTCGATGCGCCGGGTGTGCCGGGCCTCGCCGGAGTAGGCGGTGCCGAGGAACAGTTCGACGAACCGGGTGGCGGTCGCGGCGTCGTGCTGGCGGGCGCCGAGGCTGATGACGTTGGCGTCGTTGTGCTCGCGGGCGAGGGTGGCGGTGGCGTCGCTCCAGACGAGCGCCGCGCGGATGCCCGCGACCTTGTTGGCGGCGATGGCCTCGCCGTTGCCCGAGCCGCCGAGGACGATCCCGAGCGTGCCCGGTTCGGCGGCGACGCGCTCGGCGGCCCGCAGCACGAACGGCGGGTAGTCGTCGACGGCGTCGTAGGCGAAGGCGCCGCAGTCGACGGCCTCGTGACCGTTGTCCTTCAGCCAGCCGAGCAGGTGCTCTTTCAGCTCGTAGCCGGCATGGTCACATCCCAGAAACACGCGCATGCCCACGATTCTCCCAGGTCCCCGCACCGCTCGGGCCGCGGGGTGCCCTGGAACGCTCCGCGTCGCCGGGACGCGGAGCGCGGGCGGGGGCGGGCTCAGGCGGGGTAGCGGAACGCCGGGTCGATCTGGGCCTCCAGGTCGGTGCCGACCGCGCGGTTGGCCCAGCTCCGGGCGTTCTTGACGTGGAACTCGACGGCCTGGCGCAGGAACTCGTCCCAGTCCTTGGCGCGGGCGTCGACGGCGGCGAGCATCCGGTCGAGCGCGGCGGTGTTGCCGTCCTCCAGGGTGACGCCGGTGCGGCCCTGCTCGAACGCGCGGACGGCCGGGGACTGGCCGATCCAGGTGAGCAGGTCGTCGCCGACGTGCTCGCGCAGGTACTCCACGTCGCCGTCGTTCTGGACCTTGTTGCCGACGACGGCGATGGCGACGTCGTAGTCGCGGGCGTACTCGGTGTACTGCTTGTAGACGCCGACGCCCTTGCGGGTCGGCTCGGCCACCAGGAACATCAGGTCGAACCGGGTGAACAGCCCGGACGCGAACGTGTCCGCCCCGGCGGTCATGTCCACGACGACGTACTCGCCCGGCCCGTCCACGAGGTGGTTCAGGTACAGCTCCACCGCGCCGGTCTTGGAGTGGTAGCAGGAGACGCCGAGGTCGTCGTCGTTGAACGGGCCGGTGGCCAGCAGCGTGACGCCGTCCACCTCCTGCCCGAGCGCGTGCACGGCGTCGTCGCCGCCGACGCGCAGCAGCCGCGACCCGCTGCCGGGCGGCGTCGTCTTGACCATCCCGGCGGCCGAGGGGATGCGGGGGTTCTCGCCGCGCAGCCAGTCCTTGATCTCGGTGAGCCGCTCCCCCATCGCGGGGATCTTGGCGGCGCGGTCCTCGTCGAGCCCGAGCGCGACGCCGAGGTGCTGGTTGATGTCGGCGTCCACCGCGACGACCGGCAGCCCCTTGGCCGCCAGGTGCCGGACGAACAGCGACGAGCAGGTCGTCTTGCCGCTGCCGCCCTTGCCCACGAACGCAATCTTCACTTTTGCCCCCGAATCGGATATGAAAACCGTTGCCATTGTCGCCCGGCAGTCTTCCGAACCGCGTCCCCGGTGGCAAGCCGAACGGCCGACCCGGCCTGCCACCGGGAGTCGTGCGCCGGGTCAGGGCCGGACGGCGACCGCGTCCACCTCGAAGAGCATGTCGGGCAGCGCCAGCGCCGCGACGCCGAGCAGCGTCTGCGCGGGCGGGCGGTCGCCCCAGTGCCGCCGGATCACCGCGAGCAGCGCGTCGAGCCGGGCCGGTTCGTGGCCGACGATGTAGGTGCCCAGCCGCGCCACGTGCTCGAAGCCGAGCCCGGCGGCGGCCAGGGCCGTGCCGAGGTTGGCGAAGGATCGCTCGACCTGCGCGGCGAAGTCCGCGGAGACGACGTGACCTTCGGCGTCGGAGGCGTACTGCCCGGCGACGAAGACCGGGCCGGACGTGGCGGCGAGATGGCTGTAGCCGTATCCGGCGGGGTCGTGCAGGCCGGGCGGGTGCGTGATGATGTCCATTTCTGGATGCTATATGTCCAGGATATTTCGTGTCCAGAAATAGCGCGGGCGGTACGGCCCGGCTAGCCCGGACGACCGGCGGGATCGAAGCCGTAGGGCAGTTCGAGCCGGTGGGCGGCGAGCAGCCCGGCGTCCGACAGGACCTCGGGCGTGGGACCGTCCGCGACGATCACGCCGTCCGACAGGACCAGGGAGCGGGGGCAGAGCTGCGCCGCGTAGGGCAGGTCGTGGGTCACCATCAGGACGGTGACGTCCAGCGACAGCAGGATCTCGGCCAGCTCGCGGCGGCTCGCCGGGTCGAGGTTCGACGACGGCTCGTCCAGCACGAGGATCTCCGGCTCCATCGCCAGCACGGTCGCCACGGCCACCCGCCGCCGCTGCCCGAAGCTGAGGTGCTGCGGCGTCCGGTCCGCGAAGGCCGCCATCCCGACGCGCTCCAGCGCGCCGGTGACCCGGCGGTCCAGCTCGGCGCCGCGCAGCCCGAGGTTGGCGGGGCCGAACGCGACGTCCTCGCGGACGGTCGGCATGAAGAGCTGGTCGTCGGGGTCCTGGAAGACGATGCCGACGCGGCGCCGCACCTCGCGCAGGACCTTGCGGTCCTTGGCGTCGACCCGCAGCCCGCCGACCTCGACGTGCCCGAGCCCGCCGGACAGGATGCCGTTGAGGTGCAGGACGAGCGTCGTCTTCCCGGCGCCGTTCGGCCCGAGCAGCGCGACCCGCTCGCCGCGCCCGATCTCGACGTCGATCCCGAACAGCACCTGCGTCCCGTCGGGGTAGGCGTAGGCGAGCCCGGAGACGGTCAGCGACGGGGTCATCCCCCCATCCAAGCAGCCGCCGCGACCAGCGCCGCCGCCGCCGGGAGAACGGCTGCCGTCCCCCACTGGCCGGGGGTGGCGGCGACGGCGCCCGTCGCGGGCATCCGGCCGTCGTAGCCGCGCGCGAGCATCGCCAGGTGGACGCGCTCGCCGCGCTCGTAGGTGCGCAGGAACAGGGCGCCGAGGGAACGGGCGAGGACGCGGGTCGCCCGCACGTCGCGGGCCTCGAAGCCCCGCGCGGCCAGCGCGACGCGCATCCGCGCCAGCTCCCCGGCGACGACGTCGAGGTAGCGCAGCATGAACGCCGCGATCTGCACGAGCTGCGCCGGGACGCGCAGCCGCTCGGCGCCGAGCAGCAGGGCGCGCGGCTCGGTCGTGGCGGCCAGCAGGATCGACCCGACGACGCCGAGCGTGCCCTTGGCCAGGATGTTCCACGCGCCCCACAGCCCGTCCTGGCTGACGGCGACGCCGAGCACGCTCACCCGCTCGCCGTGCGCGACGAACGGGAGCAGCAGCGCGAACGTCACGAACGGCAGCTCGATCAGCGCCCGCCGCGCGATGAGCCCGGGGCCGATGCGCGCGACGGCCGCGACGGCCGCGAGCAGCACCGCGTACGCCGCGAACGCCCACATCCGCTCGCGCGGCGTGGCGACCACGGCCGTGACGAACGCCAGCAGCGCGACGAGCTTGCACTGCGGCGCGAGCCGGTGCACCGGCGACGCCCCCGGCACGTAGAGGCGGTGGGCGTGACCCGCGCCCATCTAGGACGGGTCCGGCGCACCCGCGCGGCGGCGCAGCGCCCAGAACAGGCCGCCGCCCGCGAGCAGCGTGACGCCGACGCCGACGACCCCGGACAGCCCGCCGGACAGCCGCTCGTTGTCCAGGCCCTTGACGCCGTAGTCGGCGAGCGGCCCGTCACCGAGGGCGTGGTCCTTCTCCTCCGCCGCGATGCCCTTGTCGCCCGCGACCTTCTCCAGTCCGTCCGGGCTGGAACTCGCGTAGAAGCTCACGATTCCGGCCAGCACGAGCGAGACGAGCAGGAAAGCGACGAAGAACCGCTTGGTGGTCATGACGTCTCCACGGGCGAGGTGCGCAGTTCGAGGGGCCGGGCGAGGTCGCGCGCGCCGTAGACGAGGTCGGGCCGGACGGCGAGCACGCTCGACACGGTGACGGCGGTGATCAGCGCCTCCCCGATCCCGATGAGGACGTGCACGCCGAGCATCGCCGACAGGACGGTGCCGAGCGGCACGTCGGCGGTGCCGCCGACGGCGTAGAGCAGCACGAACGTCGCGGCCGACGCGGGCACCGACACCAGCGCGCCCGCGAACGAGGCGGCGACGGCCGACGGGCGCGTCTTCGGCAGCACCCGCAGCAGCCCCCGGAACACCCCGTATCCCACGATCACGGTCACGATCGCCATCAGCACGATGTTCACGCCGAGCGCGCTCAGCCCGCCGTCCGCGAACAGCAGCGCCTGCACCGCCAGCACGACCGACACGCACAGCAGCCCCGTCCACGGCCCGACGAGGATCGCGGCCAGCGCCCCGCCGAGCAGGTGGCCGCTGGTGCCGCCCGCGACGGGGAAGTTGAGCATCTGCGCGCCGAACACGAACGCGGCGGTCAGGCCCGCCAGCAGCGCGGTCCGCTCGTCCAGCTCGCGGCGGGAGCCGCGCAGGGCGACGGCGACGCCGGCGACGGCGATCGCGCCGCCCGCCAGCGACACCGGCACGTCGAAGAATCCATCCGGTACGTGCACCGCACCTCACCATCCTTCCGCCCGCCAGTGTGATCGCGGCGAAGTGGTAGATGCAAGGCATATGCAGGTACCGGATGCGTCACTCTTTACTCGAAGATGGGGTCGCGCGTCCGGGAGCGCTTCAGCTCGAAGAAGCCGTCGACCTCCGACACCGCGAGCACGCCGTCCCACAGCTTCAGCGCCTCCGCGCCGCGCGGCGCGGGCGAGACGACGGGGCCGAAGAACGCGTTCTCGCCCACCGCGATGACGGGCGTGCCGACCTCCTGGCCGACGCGGTCGATGCCGTCGGCGTGCGACGCGCGCAGCGCCGCGTCGTACTCGGTGGAGTCGGCGGCGGCGGCCAGCTCGGGGTCGAGCCCGGCGGCGGTCAGCGCGGCCTCCAGCGTCGCCCGGTCGAACTCGGCCTTCTCCACGTGCCGGCGCGTGCCCAGCTCGGTGTAGAAACGGCCCAGCGCCTCGGTGCCGTACTTCTGCTCCACGGCGATGCTCACCCGCACCGGGCCCCAGCCGCGCTCGATCATCTCCCGGTACTCCGCCGGGACGTCCTTGCCCTCGTTCAGCACCGACAGGCTCATCACCCGCCACCGGACGGTGATCGGCCGCTGCCGCTCCACCTCGGTGATCCACCGCGACGTCATCCACGCCCATGGGCACAGCGGATCGAACCAGAACGACACTTCCCGGGAACCGTCAGACATGCCACGCCTCTCTCATTGATCAGTCTCTCTGGCGGCAACCGCGCGTCCCGCCCGCCCATTCCCGCCGCCCGGCCCGCCCGGTTGGTAGACATGGGGGCACTGCGAAGACACCCATGCCGATCCGATGAACAAGGAGTCCCTGTGGCAGGCAACCTCACGCGCGACGAGGCGCGGGAACGGGCGCGGCTGCTCACCGTCGCGTCCTACGCGGTGGACCTCGACCTGACGGCCGGCGACGAGCGCTTCGGCTCCACCACGGTGGTCCGTTTCTCCAGCGCCGAGACGGGCGCGTCCACCTTCGTCGACCTGCACGACGCCGTCGTCCGGGAGGTGACGCTCAACGGCACCGCCATCGACCCGGCCCGGTACGACGCCGCCCGGGGCCGCATCCCGCTGGACGACCTCGCCGCCGACAACGAGCTGCGCGTCGTCGCCGACGTGCTGTACTCGCGCTCGGGCGAGGGCCTGCACCGCTTCGTCGACCCGGTCGACCAGAGCGTGTACCTGTACACGCAGTTCGAGACCGCCGACGCGCACCGCATGTTCACCTGCTTCGACCAGCCCGACCTGAAGGCGACGTTCCAGCTCGACGTCACCGCCCCCGAGGGCTGGCAGGTCGTCACCAACGAGGCCGCCGACACCTCCGGCGGCGGCCGGTGGCACTTCCCGCCCACCCCGGAGATCTCCACCTACATCACGGCGCTGGTCGCCGGGCCGTACCACGTCGTCCGCGACGAGTACCGCCGCGCGGACGGCACCGTGATCCCCCTCGGCGTGTTCTGCCGGGCGTCGCTGGCCGAGCACCTGGACGCCGGCGCCATCCTCGACGTCACCCGGCAGGGCTTCGCGTACTTCGAGGACGTCTTCGGGCGCCCCTACCCGTTCGCGAAGTACGACCAGCTCTTCGTGCCGGAGTTCAACGCGGGCGCGATGGAGAACGCGGGCTGCGTGACGTTCCTGGAGGACTACGTCTTCCGGTCGCGCGTCACCGACGCCGCCTACGAGCGCCGCGCCGAGACGATCCTGCACGAGATGGCGCACATGTGGTTCGGTGACCTGGTCACCATGCGCTGGTGGGACGACCTGTGGCTGAACGAGTCGTTCGCGACGTACATGAGCGTGCTGTGCCAGGCGGAGTCCACCCAGTGGACGGGGTCGTGGACGACGTTCGCCAACGTGGAGAAGGCGTGGGCGTACCGGCAGGACCAGCTTCCGTCCACGCACCCGATCGCGGCCGACATCCCCGACATCCGGGCCGTCGAGGTCAACTTCGACGGGATCACCTACGCCAAGGGCGCGAGCGTGCTCAAGCAGCTCGTCGCCTACGTCGGCCGGGACACGTTCCTGGAGGGCGTGCGGCACTACTTCGACCGGCACGCCTGGGGCAACACGGTGCTGGCCGACCTGCTCGACCCGCTCGCGCAGGCGTCCGGCCGCGACCTGGCGTCGTGGTCGAAGGAGTGGCTGGAGACGGCGGGCGTCAACACGCTGCGCCCGTCCTACGAGGTCGACGGCGACGGGAACTTCACGTCGTTCACGGTGCTCCAGGAGGCCAAGGCCGACCACCCGACGCTGCGCTCGCACCGCGTCGCGATCGGCCTGTACGACCGGACGGACGCGGGCATCGTGCGGCGGCGCCGCGTCGAACTCGACGTCGTCGGGGCCCGCACCGACGTGCCCGAGCTGGTCGGTGAGGCCCGGCCCGACCTGGTGCTCGTCAACGACGACGACCTCACCTACGCCAAGGTCCGGCTGGACGAGCACTCGCTCCGCACCCTCGTGTCCGGCATCGGTGACATCAAGGACAGCCTGCCGCGCGCGCTGTGCTGGTCGTCGGCGTGGGACATGACGCGCGACGCCGAGATGGCCACCCGCGACTACGTCAAGCTCGTCGTCAGCGGCATCCGGGGCGTCAGCGACATCTCGGTCGCGCAGACGCTGCTGCGTCAGGCGCGCACGGCCGTCCACCAGTACGCCGACCCGGCCTGGCGCGAGGAGGGGCTCCAGCTCCTCGCGGACGCCCTGTACGACCTGGCCCGCGACGCCGAGCCCGGCTCGGACTTCCAGCTCGCGTTCGTGCAGGCGTTCGCGGCCGTCGCGCGGTCGGCCGAGCACCTGGACTACGTCGCGGCGCTGCTGGACGGGTCCGTCGTGCTGGACGGCCTCACCGTCGACACCGACCTGCGGTGGGCGCTGCTGCGGCGGCTCGTCGTCACCGGCCGGGCCGACGCCGCCGCGATCGGCGCCGAGCTGGAGCGCGACCCGACCGCCGCCGGTGAGCGCAACGCCGCCGCGTGCCGGGCCGCGATCCCGTCGGCGGAGGCCAAGGCCGCCGCCTGGGGCGCGGTCACCTCCGGCGACCTGCCCAACGCCGTGTACCGCGCGACGCTCGGCGGGTTCGTCGACCCCGACCAGGCCGAGCTGCTCGTCCCCTACGTCGAGCGGTACTTCGCCGAGGTCGGCCGGATCTGGTCGGCGTGGAGCAGCGACATGGCGCAGACGTTCGCCGAGGTCGCCTACCCGTTCCTGGTGATCGAGCCGTCCACGGTCGACCGCACCGAGGAGTACCTGGCGGCCGAGCGGCCTCCGGCGGCGCTGGCCCGGCTGCTGTCGGAGGGCCGCGACGGCGTGGCCCGCGCGCTGCGCGCCCGCGCCCGCGACGCCGCGTCCTGACCGGCTCCGCGTGCGCCGGTCCCCGGACCGGCGCACGCGGTGCGTCCGGGCGTGCCAGCATGGGCGCGGAGGGGTGAGGGGGCGCGATGGAGACGGCGCGGGACGTGCTGGGCGTGCTGGCGCGGCGGCACGCGTTCGGCGACCTGGAGGCGCTGGTCGGGGCGGCGCCGTCGTCGGCGGGGCTGGCGGGGCTGTGCGCGTTCGGGCAGCGCGTGCTCGACCTGGACGCCGAGGACTTCGGCATGCCCGAGGCCGCCGGGGACGTCCCCCGCGACCTGCTCGACCGGGCGCGCGCGTCCCGGATGCCGCAGGCGCCGCGCGAGCGCCCGCGCGGGGCGCTGGCGAGCCTGCGGCCCGCCTACGCGCTGCTGCTGGAGGTGATCGACATCCGGTGGCGGCGGCGCGAGATGGCGGCGCTGGTCGCGGCGGTGCACATCGCCGCCGAGTACCTGCCGCTGCTCGCGTGGGAGACCGTCCTCGGCCACGCGGGCGACCCGGCGCTCATCGGCCCGGCCGTGACGGGCGAGGGCAGCCGGTTCGGCGCGCCCCTGGAGCAGGGCGGACCGCGCGACTGCGAGCACACCCGGCCCGAGCGGTCGGCGTGCGACCGGGCGCTGCGCGTCGCGGCCGAACCCCCGTCCGGCTGGCGCGCCTATCTGGACCGGCAGCACAGCCAGGTCGCGTCCGCCCTCGGTGATTGCGCGGCCCGCTGCCGCACCCCGTGCTCGGTGGTGACACGGCTCGACGACGGCGTCCGCGCCGACCTGGCGGCCCGGTGCGGGCTCGCGCTGGACTTCGGGGACACCGCCGTCGTCCGCCTCCGGCACGCCGCGCCGGTCGGGCACGGGTTCGGCGTCCCCTCCCCCGAGGAGGTCCGCACGGCGTGGAACCGGGCACGCGCGTCACTACGGCACCGGCCACTCGGCCAACAGGCCCTAGCCGGACCGGACGACGGCTACCCGCTGCCCGGCCTCCCCGCACTGTTCTCGGCGGTGGCCGCCGCACCGATCCTCCCCGACACCCTCCTGGACGACGTCAGCACCCGCCTCTCCCGAGCCCTGACCTGACGCCCCGCCTCAACCCACCGGACGCGCGCGACCCACCACCTCCAACACCCGCCACCAGCGAGTCGTCGTGCCCCGACCAGCCCGTCCCGGCCCGACGCGACCCGCCTTAGCCCGCAGGGCGGGCGCGGGCGACGAGGTCCAGGACCTGGGCGGCGAGCGGGTCGTCGTTCAGGTCCTCCAGGGCGACCGGGGTGCCGTCCGCGCGGCCGAGGGCGACGCGCCAGTTGGGGTACTCGTCGACCGTGCCGGGCTGGTTCTGCGTGCGGCGCTCCCCCACCGCGTCGGGGAGGGCGACGCCGAGCAGCCGCGCCGGGGTGCGGCCGAGGAAGGCGTGCAGCGCCAGCGTGATCTCCTCGTCGTACGCGCCCGAGCCGTCGGCCAGCGCGGCCAGGATCGTGCCGGGATCGGTGGCGAGCAGCCCTTCGGCGTTCAGCAGGCCGATCCACTCCGCGATCTCGGCGCGGTGCTCGGCCAGTTCCCTGTCCAGCGGGCGGGTCAGCAGGCCGAGGCGGTCGCGCAGGGCGAGGTGGTCGCCGTGCAGGAACCCGATGATGGGCGGCATGTCGTGCGTGCCGACCGTCGCCAGTGACCGTTCGCGCCACTGGCCGGGCGGTTTGGGGCCGCGCTCGTCGCGCTCGAACCACAGCAGCGACGTGCCGAGCACGGCGCGGTCGGCCAGGTCCTCGCGGAAGCCCGGCTCGACGGTGCCGAGGTCCTCACCGACGATCACCGCGCCGGCCAGCTCCGCCTCCGTCGTGAGGATGGCGAGCAGCACCTCACGGTCGTACGTCACGTACGTGCCGTCCGCCGGGGACGCCCCCTCCGGCACCCACCACAGGCGGGAGAGCTGCATCGCGTGGTCGAGGCGCAGGCCGCCGCCCTGCCGCAGCACCGCGCGCAGCATCGCCCGGTACGGGCCGTACTCGGCCTCGGCGAGCCGCGCCGGATGCCAGGGCGGCTGGCCCCAGTCCTGGCCCTGCTGGTTGAACGCGTCCGGCGGGGCGCCGACGCTCATCCCGGCCGCGAACACCTCCGGGTGCGTCCACTCGTCGGCGCTGCCGGAGCGGACGCCGACCGCCAGGTCGTGCAGGATGCCGATCGGCATGCCCGCGTCGCGGGCGGCGCGCTGCGCGGCGGTGAGCTGGTCGTCCAGGAGCCACTGAAGCCAGGCGTGGTAGGTGACGCGCGCCGCCAGCCGCTCCCGCGCCGCCGGGACGCCCGGCGCGTCGGCCGAGCGCAGGTCGGCGGGCCAGGTGCGCCAGTCGGCGCCGTGCTCCTCCGCGAGCGCCGCCCACGTCGCGAAGTCCTCCAGCTCGCGGCCCTGCCGCTCGCGGAACGCGCGGAACGCGGCCTCGCGCGCGTCGTCGCGGGGCACCCGGAACAGCGACTCCAGCGCCATCCGCTTCGCCTTCCACGCCGCGTCGCGGTCGAGCGGGTCGGCGGTGACGTTCCGGCACGTCTCGCCCAGCCGCTCGGCGCGGTCACCGACGTCGCCGTTCTCCGGGACGTCCTCGACGCGCAGGTACAGGGGGCTGGGGAAGCGGCGGCTCAGCGGCGAGTACGGCGACGCGGTGATCGGCGGCAGCGGCTCGGCCGCGTGCAGCGGATTGATCAGGACGAACCCGGCGCCCCGGCCCGCGCCCCAGCGCGCCAGCTCCGCCAGGTCGCGCAGGTCACCGAGGCCCCAGGACTCCCGCGACCGCACCGAGTAGAGCTGCGTCGTCAGTCCCCACGCGGGCGGCACGTCCGGCAACCGCGCGGGCGCCGCGACGAGCGCGGCGCTCTCCTCCCGCCCACCCCGGCGCAGCCGGATGCGATGCCACCCCACCGGCAGATCACCGGGCACCGTCACGTGCCCGTGCGCGCCGCTCTCGCTCTGCCACACACCGTGCGCCCGCCCCCGCCCCACGGCACCCGGCCGCGCGTCAGCCCGCGAGTCCAGCTCATGCGGAACAGCCCCACCCGCAACCACGGCACCGCCACCCGGCGGAACCGCCGAGCGGGAGCCCGACTCCTCCCAAACGGCCGCCGTGCCACCGTCGGGGGCGCCGTTCGCGTCGCCCGGCGGAACCGCCGAACGCGCGTTCGGGCGAGAGTCAGGCCCCTGGGGGGCGGCGTCGGGGGTGGTGCTCGGTGGGGGCGTCGGGCGGGAGTCGGCGCGGGGGTCGAGTTCGTGGGGCACGGCTCGGCCCGCGACCACGTCCGGGCCGGGGGGCGGCGCGGGGGGCGGGTCTCCGATCTCGACGATGACCTCGACCGGGCCGTCCACCTCGATGCCGGAGACGGTCGCCTCGCCGGAGCCGCCGACGCGGCAGGTGACGACGGGCGGGACCGTCCAGCCGTCGCGCTCGCCCGCCGGGGGCGGCCCGAGCGCGGCGACGACCGCGCGCAGCGTCGCCGGGGGCACCTCGGTCTCGCGGTCGCGCCAGTCGGTGTACCGGGTCGCGACCCCGTGCGCGCGTGCGCGCTCGATCACCTCGTCGTCGGACAGGCCGTCCACGCCATCGTCTGCCACGCCTGCCTCATGCCCCGCGCGACGCGCTCCAAGCGCGGCTTCCGCGCCGCATCCGGCCGTCCAGGGTCCGGGTGCCCTTCCCAGTTGTCACAATTTCAACTATCTTCGGCGGGCACATCTGATGATCACGTTCCGGCGGGGAGCATGTCCGCCGCGCCGACACCGTGAGGAAGGTTCGCGTTCATGCGGCCACTGCGCGACGACGACCCGCCGCAAGTCGGCCCGTACCGGCTGCTCGCGCGGCTCGGCTCGGGCGGCATGGGCCGGGTGTTCCTGGGCAGGTCGCCCGGCGGGCGCATGGTCGCGGTCAAGCTCGTCCACCCCGAACTGGCCCGCGATCCCGAGTTCCGGCGCCGGTTCGACGCCGAGGTCCGGGCCGCCCGCGCGGTCGGCGGCCGGTGGACGGCACCGGTGCTGGACGCCGACACCGGCACCGCCGTCCCCTGGGTCGCCACCGGCTACGTCCCCGGCCCCTCCCTGCACGACGCCGTGCGCGAGCACGGCCCGCTCCCCCCGGCGTCGGCGCTGGCGCTGGCGGCGGGACTCGCCGAGGGCCTGGCCGCCGTGCACGAGGCGGGCCTGGTGCACCGCGACCTCAAGCCGTCGAACGTCCTGCTCACGATCGACCGCCCGCTGGTCATCGACTTCGGCATCGTCCGCTCCGCCGCCGGCACCTCGCACACCCGCACCGGCGCGGTGATCGGCTCGCCCGGGTACATGTCGCCCGAGCAGGTGCGCGGCGAACGGCTCGACGCGTCCAGCGACGTCTTCGGCCTCGGCGCCGTCCTGGCGTTCGCCGCCACGGGACGGCCCCCGTTCGCCGGCACCGACCCCGACAGCGGCGCGCACGCGATGATGTTCCGCGTCGTCACGCAGGAACCGGACCTGGGCGCGCTGCCGCCCGGTCCGCTCCGCGACCTGATCGAACGCTGCCTGGCCAAGGACGCCCGCGCGCGCCCCGACGTGCGCCGCGTCCGCGCCGACGCCGACGCCGCGACGCCCGCCGACGCGCGGGACGCGTCCTGGCTGCCGCCCGCCCTGGTCGCCGCGCTGGGCCGCCACACCGCCCGCCTGCTGGAACTGGAGAACCCCCGCGCCCCCGCCCCCGCCCCCGCCCCGGCACCGAGCCCGATGGCGCCGCCCCCGGCACGCCGCAGGAGCGCCCGGAGCGCGTGGCTGCTCGGCGCCGGAGCGGCCGTCGTCGCGGTCACGGTCCTCACCGCGTTCGCGGTCCGGCTCGCCGTCCGCGACGACGACGCGCCGCCCACCGCCACCGGCACGGACGCCGCACCGGAAGCCTCCGACGGCGTCCCCGCCGCACTGGTCGGCTCCTGGGAGGGCTGGACCGGCGACGGCGAGGGGCAGCGGCACCACCGCTACACGATCCAGCGGGGCCGGCTCGGGGACGTCGTGGTGCAGTACCGCCAGGCCGCCACCCGCGCGCTGTGCGAGTACGAGGGCGCGCTGACGGCGGACGGCGGCTCCGTCACGTTCCGTCCCGCCGTCACCTACCGGCTCCCGCGCGACACCGCGTGCACCGACGAGCCGCGGCGCCTGTCCGCGCGCGGCGACCGGCTCGCGCTGGACGGCGCGCAGACCCTGCACCGCGTGACGCGCGACCAGGTCGACGCGCGGCTGCGTGGACGCTGGTCCGGCACCGCGTCCCCCGGCAGTTCCCCGGTACAGCGCCAGTTCACCTTCGGCACCGGCAGCGTCGGCACCGAGGCCGTGGACATCCGGATCACCGCCGACGGCGCCGACTGCGAGGCGACGGCCCTGCTGATCAGCGCCGCCGAGCCCCTGGTGATCTTCTCGACCCGGATCACGAGGCGCATCGAGGGCGACTGCACCACCAACTCAACCCAGATCTTCGACGTCACCGCGGCCGCCTCCCTGACCTGGCGGCGCTACACCCCCCGCGGAGACCTCGAAACCGTCCCCCTGCGACGCAGGTGATCCCGATCCACGGGCCGCACGGCACCGTGACCGACGAGAGGAACCCGATGATCTCCCCCCTGCTGCGACGCGGCCTGCCCACGGCGGCGGCACTGGCCCTGCTGACGTCCCTGAGCGCGTGCGGCTCCGGCGTGCCGTCCTCCCTCCAGGGCACCTGGATGGAGAAGGGCGCCGACGACGAGACCCTGGTCATCGACGAGGACGGCAAGGTCTCCATCGCCGGGGGCGGCTTCAGCTGTACCGGCACCCCGCTCGAAGAGATCGACGGCGGCTGGTACGAGAGCGAGGTCGACTGCGGCATGGTCAAGTCCCGCTCGCGGTTCAGGTCCGTCGAGGACGGCAGGACGCTGAGCATCACCCACGTCGGCAAGTCCGAGACCGAGAAGTGGTTCCGCAAGGGCGATCCGCGCCTGGAGGAGAGCGAGGAGTAGAGCGCTCCGCGGGTGGCGCGCGGCTCGTCGTTGAGCCGCGCGGGTCACTCCTCGCCCGGGTACTTCGGCGGCAGCGAGCTTTCCGCCGCCTGGTAGATGCGCTGCACGTCCGTCTCGGTGAGGATCTTGGGGCGGCCGCGCAGGTAGCCGCGCGCGCGGGTGCCCGAGTAGACGTCCACGTCGCGGACGCGCATGACCTTCCACGGGATGGCCGGGCCGTAGATCGCGACGGACGGCTGCACCGGCACCTCGAAGCCGACGCGGCCCGACAGCGTCTTGCTGGCCTGGTCGGCCTCCCAGCGGGCCTCGTCCAGCTTCTCCTTCTTGTTGAACGGGCCGTGGAACAGCTTGCGGTGCGACATCGTCCGGACGGGGAGCCGCTTGTCCCACTTCTCGGAGTCGATCGCGTACACGCCGCTCGGGCCGATGACGAGATGGTCGATCCGGCCGTCGCTGCTGCCCTCGTCGTCGCGCGGGACGGCGCGGGCGTGCAGCACGCGGTAGCCGTCGCGCTCCAGGGCGCGCAGTTGCTTCTCGGTCCGCCGCTCGGCCGCCGACGACTTCTGCCACGCCGCCACGCTGGACGTGCTGCGGGCGCGGCGGACGACGTCGTAGATGACGACCAGCGCGGCGGCGGTCACGCCGATGCGGAGGTCGAACAGGACGGTCAGCACGACGCCGACGGCCAGGCCGATCACCGCGCGCTGGATCCAGCGCCGGATCTGCGGGCTGCCGAGCAGATCGCCGTAGGTTCGGGGTTCGGGTGGGTGGTGCGCGCTCTCTCCCCGGGGGCGCCCGCCCGCCTCCGGGGACACGTCGCCTCCGTCGGGGGGCACGTCGCCTCTCTCCATGGTCGACATTGGTGACGCTCCGTGTTCCTTTCGCGCCGGAAGCATGATCCTCCGAGCGCAGAGTAATCAGTTCGCGCGTTCCGCGACTAGCCATGCCGGGTTAATACTTTTGTCGCCTTACTTGGGGGATTCGCCCACCCAGACGCCGGGTAGGGCAGCCTTCACCCCCTCTTTCCCCGTGCGCTCTCCCAGTCTCGCACCCGCACGCCACCGTTGAGGGTCATGAGCCCGGCGTCTACCGTTCACCGGTGTGACCCATACCCATGATCTGACGGCCGTGCGGCTCGCCGCCGCGATCCGTTCCCGCGACCTGTCCCCCGTGGACGTCACCGACCACTATCTCGACCGCGTCGACCGGCTGAACGAGCAGGTCGGCGCCTATGTGACGGTCACCGCCGAGCTGGCCCGCGAGCAGGCGCGCGCGGCCGAGAAGGCGGTCATGGACGCGTCCGATCCGGCACTGCTGCCGCCGCTGCTGGGCGTTCCGGTCCCGATCAAGGACCTCAACCTGACCGAGGGCGTGCGCACCACGCTCGGGTCGGAGGTATTTACCGATCTGACCGGTTTTGCCGATGACAATGTGGTGGTCCGGCTCCGCGAAGCGGGATCGATCATGCTGGGCAAGACCAACACGCCGGAATTCGGCCTGCCCTGTTACACCGAGAACGGCGTGTCCGCTCCGGCCCGCACCCCCTGGGACCTCACCCGCTCGGCCGGCGGTTCCAGCGGCGGCGCCGCCGCTGCCGTCGCCGCCGGGCTCGCCCCCGTCGCACAGGGCAGCGACGGCGGCGGCTCCATCCGCATCCCCAGCAGCGTCTGCGGCCTCTTCGGCCTCAAGCCCACCCGGGGCCGCATCTCGCACGGCCCGATCGTGCCCGACCTGTTCGGCCTGGCCACCGACGGGCCGATCGCGCGGACCGTCGCCGACGCGGCGCTCCTGCTCGACGTCATGACGGGGTCGCGTCCGGGTGACCTCTATCTGGCCCCGCCGCAAGCCGCCGGTTCCACCTACCTGTCGGCCGTCGAGCGCCCGCCCGGCCGGCTGCGCATCGCCCGCAGCGCCAAGCCCGTGGTGCCCGGCGCCGAGGTCCACCCCGACTGCCTGGCCGCCTACGAGGCGGCGAGCGTCCTGCTGGAGGAACTGGGCCACGAGGTCGTCGAGCTGCCCGACGTCTTCACCCCCGACCTGCTCCCCCAGTTCGAGACGCTGTGGAGCGTCATGGCCACGCTGACGCCCGTGGACCCGTCCCAGGAGGACCGCCTCCAGCCGCTCACCCGCTGGCTGCGCGAACGCGGCGACGCCACGCGGGCGCCCGAGCTGATCGCGTCCCTGGCCGCCCTCCAGGCCGCGCTGCGGGCGGCCATGCCGCTGATGAACGAGTACGACGCCGTCCTGCACCCCACGCTCGCCCAGCCGCCCGCCCCGATCGGCCACTTCCACGACCAGGACCCGGCCGAGAACTTCCGCCGCCAGACGCACTTCACGCCGTTCACGGCGCTCTACAACGTCTCCGGCCAGCCCGCCGTCAGCCTCCCCCTGCACTGGACCGACGCGGGCCTGCCCATCGGCGTCATGCTCGCCGGGCGCCTGGGCGCCGAGGACGTCCTGCTCTCCCTCTCCGCCCAGCTCGAAGAGGCCCGTCCCTGGATCGACCGCCGTCCCGCCCTCTGGACGGCCTGACCCCGGCCCGCCCCGGCCGTCCCCGCACGGCCGGGCGGGCCTTCTGCCAGGTCGCGCGGCGGCGGGTAGGATCGGGGAACCGGTCGTCCGGCCCGCGTGACCTCCGCGGGGTCGGCGGCAGCGCCGCGACCCGCCGCTGCCGACCGGTTCCAGGGCCCGTCCGGCGCGGTGCAGCGCCGGGGGCCGCACGGCACGTCGAGGTTGGAGAGGTCTTCATGCCCCCGCTCAGGTCACGTACGGTCACCCACGGCAGGAACATGGTGGGCGCGCGCGCCCTCATGCGCGCCAGCGGCGTCGCCCGGGAGGACTTCGGCAAGCCCATCGTGGCGGTGGCGAACAGCTTCACCCAGTTCGTGCCGGGCCACGTCCACCTGCGCGAGGTCGGTGACGTCGTCGCCGGTGCCGTCAAGGAGGCGGGCGGCGTCCCGCGCGAGTTCAACACGATTGCCGTCGACGACGGCATCGCGATGGGCCACTCCGGGATGCTCTACTCGCTGCCGTCGCGCGAGATCATCGCCGACGCCATCGAGTACATGGTCAACGCGCACTGCGCCGACGCGCTCGTCTGCATCTCCAACTGCGACAAGATCACGCCCGGCATGCTGCTCGCGGCGCTGCGCCTCAACATCCCCACCGTGTTCGTGTCCGGCGGGCCGATGGAGGCGGGCAAGCCCGTCGAGGGCGTCAGCCAGGGCCACAAGCTCGACCTCATCGACCCCATCATCGCCTCCGCCGACGACTCCGTCAGCGACGCCACCCTCGCCGAGATGGAGGAGGCCGCCTGCCCGACGTGCGGCTCCTGCTCGGGGATGTTCACCGCCAACTCGATGAACTGCCTCACCGAGGCGCTCGGGCTGGCGCTGCCCGGCAACGGCACCGTCCTCGCCACCCACACCGCGCGCCGCCGCCTCTACGAGGACGCGGGCCGCACCGTCGTCGACATCGCCCGCCGCCACTACGAGCAGGACGACGCGAGCGTCCTGCCGCTCAACATCGCCACCAAGGACGCGTTCGAGAACGCCATGGTCCTGGACATCGCGATGGGCGGCTCCACCAACACGATCCTGCACCTGCTGGCCGCCGCCACCGAGGGCCGCGTCGACTTCGGCCTCAAGGAGATCGACGAGCTGTCCCGGCGGGTGCCGTGCATCTGCAAGCTCGCCCCGGCCACCGGGCAGTACCACGTCGAGGACTGCCACCGCGCGGGCGGCGTCCCGGCGCTGCTCGGCGAACTCGACCGCGCCGGGCTGCTGCACCGCACCGCCCACTCGGTGCACGCCGGGTCGCTGACCGAGTTCCTCGCCAAGTGGGACGTGCGCTCTCCCGACGTGCTGCCCGAGGCCGTCGAGATGTTCCACGCCGCGCCCGGCGGCGTGCGCAGCACGTCGGCGTTCAGCCAGTCCGCCCGCTGGGACGAACTCGACCTCGACCGCGAGGGCGGCTGCATCCGCGACGCCGCCCACGCCTACACCGCCGACGGCGGCCTGGCCGTGCTGCGCGGCAACATCGCCGAGGACGGCGCCATCGTCAAGACCGCAGGCGTCGAGGAGGAACTGTGGACCTTCACCGGCCCCGCGGTCGTCTTCGAGAGCCAGGACGACGCCGTGCAGGGCATCCTCGACGGCTCCGTCAAGGCCGGTGACGTCGTCGTCATCCGCTACGAGGGCCCCCGGGGCGGTCCCGGCATGCAGGAGATGCTGTACCCGACGAGCTTCCTCAAGGGCCGCGGGCTCGGCAAGGCGTGCGCGCTCGTCACCGACGGCCGCTTCTCCGGCGGCACGTCCGGCCTGTCGATCGGCCACGCGTCGCCCGAGGCGGCGTCCGGCGGCATCATCGCGCTCGTCCAGAACGGCGACCGCGTCGTCATCGACATCCCGAACCGGGTGCTGGAACTCGACGTCCCCGAGACCGAGCTGGCCGCCCGCCGCGAGGCGCTGCTGGCCGACCTCGGCGGCTACCGGCCGCGCGACCGGCACCGCCCGGTGAGCGCCGCCCTCCAGGCGTACGCCGCCATGGCCACTTCGGCCTCCACCGGCGCGGCCCGCGACGTGAGCCAGCTCTACCGCTAGCGGCGCGCGGAGTTCCCGAGCGTCATTACCTCCGGCGTCATCGCGTCGGCGGGCGGGACGATCGCAGACTGGGTGCGTCGCCGGGACCCCGGCGGCGCACCGGATCGTCTCTGGAGGTCTTCCCGATGCCGACGTACGCGCTGGCGAACCTGCGTCCCGTCCCGCCGCTGCACGAGGACGTGTTCGTCTACATCGAGCGCATCCAGGCGACGCTGGAGCCGTTCGGCGGCCGGTTCCTCGTGCACAACGCGCGCGTCGAGGTCGTCGAGGGCACGTGGGACGGCGCGCCGGTCCTCATCGAGTTCCCCGACGCCGAGCACGCGCGGGCCTGGTACGCCTCGGACGCCTACCGGGCGATCCTCCGGCTGCGCACCGACCACATCCCGGGCGACACGATCTTCCTCGACGGTGTCCCGCCCGGCTACGACGCGGCGGCGACGGCGGCGACGGCGGCGGCGCTCCGCGCCCTCCAGGAGGGCTGAGCCTCAGCCGCAGCAGCCGCCCCCGCAGCAGCCCCCGCCGCCGCCGGACGGGGCCGGGGGCGCGGACGGGCCGCCGGACGAGCCCGTGACGGCGACCGTCGAGAGCAGCTTGACCGTGTCATCGTGGCCGGACGGGCAGGCGGCCGGGTCGTTCGCGGCGATCATGGGCCGGGAGACCTCGAACGTCGAACCGCAGGCCCGGCAGCGGAAGTCATAGCGTGGCATGGCCCCAGGATACGGCCCGGCCGCGTCAGGCGGCGGGTTCGGTGACGTACGGGGCCCACTGGGGGTCGCCGTCGTTGATGATGCCGATCAGCCGCCAGTGCGCGCCGCGCGGAACGCACGGCACGATCTCCAGCGACCAGCCCAGCTCGTCGAGCAGGCGGTCGGCCTTGGAGTGGTTGCACGGCATGCAGGACGCGACGCAGTTCTCCCAGACGTGCTTGCCGCCCCGGCTGCGCGGGTGGACGTGGTCGATCGTCTCGGCGCGGCGGCCGCAGTACACGCAGCGGTAGTTGTCGCGGCGCATGAGCGCGGCGCGGGTGAGGGGGACGCGGCTGCGGTACGGGATGCGCACGTAGCGCCGGAGCCGGATGACGGACGGGACCTCGACCTGGAGCGTCGCCGAGTGCAGCACCGCACCGGACGTGTCGTGGTGCACGACCTCGGCCTTCTCCCGCAGCACGAGGCAGACCGCGCGTCGCATCGGCAGCGTGGTCAGGGGTTCGTACGTGGCGTTCAGCAGGAGCACCTGGCGCATCAGACGCCCCCCGCCCGTTCGTTCCCCGCCTCGGCGTGCACGCGCTGCCGCACCGTGCGCCGAGGCCCGGCTATCGCCTCGGCCACCTGCTCACCCGCCATGAGGACCTCCCCGGGAGCGAACCGCCCCGCCCTTCAGTGTGTCCTGTGAGGGAGGGCGTCCGCTACCCCCTAATCTCCCACCTCGCCGCGTCGGCGAAACCGTCCACTCCCGGCCGCGCGGCGCCGTCACCTGCGCGGGCCCGGCGGCGCTGCGGCACGGGCGCGCCGTGCCGCAGCGGACGGCCGGGTCAGCTCGCGCCGGACGCGGTCTCCGGCGCCAGGGCGGGACGCGGCGCGGGCTTCGCCGGCGCCGCGGCCTTCCCCGGCCGCTCCCCCTTCAGCGGCACGGCGGCCTGCGCGTGCGTCGCGGCGGGCTTCTCCGCAGGCTTCGCGGCGGGCTTGTCGGCGGGCTTCTCCGCAGTCTTGTCGGCGGGCTTCTCCGCGAGCTGTGCGACGGGCTTCTCCGCCGCGGGCTCGGCGGCCTTGCCCGGCGCGGCCTCCTGCGCGGCGGGCTTCCCGGCGGGCTGCGCGGGCGCGGCGGCCTCGCTCTCCGGACGGGACGCCGGGCCGCTCTGGCCGGTGGCCGCGTTCGGCGCCGCCGGAGCGGCGTCCTTCCACGTCACGCGCCCGCTGATCTCGATCGTCCCGGACTCGGCCTCGGGGATCGCGGCGACGACGCGGCCGGTGCGCCGCTCGCCCTGCTTCAGCTTGCCGTACTCGCAGCGGATCGTCTCGGCGGCGGCCTTGCACTCGGCGGGCAGGCCGCTGGTCTTCAGGGCCGGGCTGAGGCGGTGCGTGAGCACGACCTCCTCGGCGTCGCCCGGCCCGCCGTTGCGGACGGTCCACGTCCACGCCACGTTCTCCCCGGTCCGCGCGACCTGCGGCGCGGAGTAGTTGAACGCGACCCGGGTCTGCGCCGCGTCGGCCGGCGCGGCCAGCCCGACGGCGGTTCCGAGGACGAGCGCCCCGGCGGCGGCCCGGCGTGCGGCGATGCTGCTCTTCATGGTCCCCCCAGATACTGATCGTGATCAACGACTCTTGTACCTGCGTGTTCGTTCGGCTACACATCGTGACGGAAAATGATCCAGCTCCCGTCCGATCGGTACCGTTCGACCATGACGCGACCGACGTATCCGCCCGCCCGCCGCGAGGACCGCACCGACGACCTGCACGGTCACCCGGTCCCCGACCCGTACCGGTGGCTGGAGGAACGCGACACGGCGGAGACACGGACGTGGCTCGCCGCGCAGGACGCCCTGTTCGCCGAGGCGTCCGCCGCGTTCCCGGCCCGCGCGGCGCTGCGCGCCCGCGTCGGCGAGCTGCTGGCGGCGGGCGCAGTCGGCGCCCCCGTCTGGCGCGGCGACCGCGCGTTCTTCGGCCGCCGCCTGCCCGAGCAGGAGCACGCCGTCCTGCTGACGGTCGCGGACGGCGAGGAGCGCGTCCTGTTCGACCCGATGGCGGAGAACCCGGACGGCACGACGACGCTGGACGCCTGGCAGCCCGACAAGGAGGGCCGCCGCATCGCCTACCAGATCTCGCACGGCGGCGACGAGGAGTCGCTGCTGTACGTGGTGGACGTCGCGTCCGGCGCGGCCGTCGAGGGCCCGATCGCCCGCGCCCGCTACACCTCGGTCGCGTGGCTGCCGGGCGGCGAGGCGTACTTCTACGTCCGCCGCCTGCCCGCCGACCGGGTGCCCGCAGGCGAGGACCAGTACCACCGCCGCGTCTACCTGCACCGCGTCGGCACCGACCCCGACACCGACGACGTCCTGGTCTTCGGCGACGGACGCGACAAGACGAACTACTACGGCGTCTCGGTCAGCCGCGACGGACGCTGGCTGACCGTCTCGGCGTCCCAGGGCACCGCGCCGCGCAACGACCTGTGGCTCGCCGACCTGGCCGCGTCCGGTCCGGACGCGCCGCGCCTGCGTCCCGTCCAGGAGGGCGTCGACGCCGAGACGAGCCTGCACCTGGGCCGCGACGGCCGCGCCTACGTCTTCACCGACCGCGACGCCCCCCGCTCCCGGCTCTGCGTCACCGACCCCACCGACCCGGCCCCGGAGAACTGGCGCACGCTGCTCCCCGAGGACCCCGAGGCCGTCCTCACCGACTACGCGATCCTCGACGGCCCGGACCGCCCGCTGCTGCTCGCGTCCTGGACCCGCCACGCGATCAGCGAGATCACCGTGCACGACCTGGCGACGGGCGAGCGCACCGGCGAGATCGGAACGCCGGGCCTCGGCTCGGTCGGCGCGCTGCGCGAGCGGCCCGAGGGCGGGCA
Source organism: Actinomadura flavalba DSM 45200 (assembly GCF_000374305.1). GTDB lineage: Bacteria > Actinomycetota > Actinomycetes > Streptosporangiales > Streptosporangiaceae > Spirillospora > Spirillospora flavalba. Next base: position 768,007 of record NZ_KB894094.1, read on the forward strand.
CGAGGTGTGGTTCGGCTACAGCGACAACACCACGCCGTCCCACGTCCTGCACTGGGACGCGACGACGGGCGCGACGACGGTCTGGGCGGAGTCGCCCGGTTCGGTGAAGCCGCCGCAGGTCGAGACGCGGCAGATCGCGTACACGTCCGAGGACGGCACGCGGGTGCGGATGCTCGTGATGGCGCGTCCCGGCGACAGCGGCCCGCGCCCGACCGTTCTGTACGGGTACGGCGGCTTCAACGTCCCGCTCACGCCGGGCTACTCGGCCGGCGTCCTGGCCTGGGTCGAGGCCGGCGGCGTCTACGTCGTCGCGAACCTGCGCGGCGGCTCGGAGGAGGGCGAGGAGTGGCACCGTGCGGGGATGCGCGAGCACAAGCAGAACGTCTTCGACGACCTGCACGCCGCCGCCGGGACGCTGATCGCGGACGGCTGGACGACTCCGGCCCAACTGGCGATCTCGGGCGGCTCCAACGGCGGCCTGCTCGTCGGCGCCGCGCTGACGCAGCGCCCCGACCTGTACGGTGCCGTCGTCTGCTCGGCGCCGCTGCTGGACATGGTCCGCTACGAGCGGTTCGGCCTCGGCCAGACCTGGAGCGACGAGTACGGCACCGCCGACGACCCGGAGGAGTTCGGCTGGCTGCTGTCCTACTCCCCCTACCACCACGTGCGCGAGGGCGTCGCCTACCCGGCGGTCCTGTTCACGACGTTCGACGGCGACTCGCGCGTCGATCCGCTGCACGCCCGCAAGATGTGCGCGGCGTTGCAGCACGCGACGGCGTCGGACGCGCCGGTCCTGCTCCGCAACGAGGAGCAGGTCGGGCATGCCGGACGTTCCGTCAGCCGCTCGGCGGACCTGCTGGCCGACACGCTCGCGTTCATGGCCTCACGAACGGGCCTGCTGGTGGAATGAGCCGTGCCTATGGCCGCGCCTTCGGCACGGCGGGGCCAGGGCCCCTTTAGTGCCGCCCCGGAGGGCAAGATCATCCTCCCTCCGGTCCGGATGATCTTGCCCTCCGGGGCGGCACGGCCCTGGCCGAGGGGTGGCAGGTTCAATTGACACATGGTCTAGTAAATGGGTGGCTCTCTCGATGACGCACGGCACCCGCGAGCGGATCACGGCGCTGCTCACCGACCCGTCCACCGAACCGGACGTCCGGGACGGCTACCTCGACCTGCTCGGCCCCGCCGCGACCAGACCGCCGACGCTCGCCCAGTCGGTGATGCGCTCGTCGTTACTGCCGGTCATCTACGAGCGCGTCTGGCGGCCGATCGGCTTCAACGTCGCCAAGGGCTGGCCCGCCGGACCCGACACCGCCGCCGAGCACCGGCTCGCCCGCCGCCGCCTCGGCCTCGGCCGTCCCGGCGGCGACCGGCCGGACGCCGTCGTCCTCGACGTCGCGTGCGGGCCCGGCAACGTCACCCGCTCGCTCGCCCGGGGCGTCGGCGGCGGCGGGCTCGTCGTCGGCACCGACGCCGCGCCCGGGATGCTCGCGCGCGCCGTCACCGACACCGACGCGGAGAACGTCGGCTACGTCCGCGCCGACGTCGCCGCGCTGCCGTTCACCGACGCGTCCTTCGACGCCGTCTGCTGCTTCGGCGCGCTGTACCTGTTCGATGACCCGTGGGCGGCGCTGGACGAGATGACCCGCGTCCTGCGCCCCGGCGGGCGCATCGCGATCCTCACCACGCGGCGCCCCCGCGTCCCGCTCGCCGGGCTGCCCCTCGCCGTGGCGAGCGAACTCACCGGCGTCCGCCTCTTCGGTGACAACGAGGTCGCCCGCGCCCTGGACGCCCGCGGCTACACCGCCCTCCACCACGACCGCTACCCGCTCATGCAGCTCGTCGCGGCGCGGCGGGTGGAGTGAAGCCCCGGGCCGTGGGGGCGTCCGCCGCTCCGCGCCGGCGACGGAACACCCTCCACGGCCCGGGAGTCTCAGCGCAGGTGCTTCTCCAGGTAGACGTTGGTGAACGCGCCGATGCGCTCGCGGCGCGTCTCCCGCCAGCCGAACGAGCGGTACAGCGCGAGCGCCGCCGTCTGCTGCGACGTGGTGTCGGCCTTGAGCAGCCGGTAGCCCAGCTCGGCGGCGCGCTCCTCCAGCGTGTGGACGAGCACCGCCCCGTACCCCCGGCCCTGGTGCGCCGGATGGACGCGCAGCCGCACCATCTCCACCGCGTCCAGCGCGACGCTGCCCGGCACGAACGCGCCGAACGCGCGGGCCCGCCCGCCGGGAACCAGGTCGGCGCGGCGCAGGCCGCCCATCGCGACGGTCTCCCCGTCCACCTCGCCGACGAGGAACTCGCCGTCGTCGCCCAGGTACAGCTCCCGCATCCGGAAGAAGTCGTGGTCGTAGTAGACGCCGTCGCCCGGCTTCAGCCCCACCTGCGCGAGCCCGTCGCGGTGCAGGCGCAGCACCGTGGCGTGGTCGGCGGGCGTGTAGCGGCGCAGCCGCAGCGGGCCGAACTCCCAGACCGGCGGGTCCCCGTGCCGCCGGACCGGGCCGGGCCCGTCCCCCCTCCACCGCGGCAGCGCGCGCGGTGCGACGCCCCCGTCAGACATCGTCCCGCCGGGGCGCGCCGGGACTCTTCACCCATGGTCCGGACAGGGCCTCGTAGAACGGTTTGAGCTGGGGGATCTCGCCGTGCCGCGACCTGACCTCCGCGCCGACCTGGCGCGCCCGGTGCATGAGGATGTCCGAGCGGTGGTCGACGGGCAGGTCGAGGATCGCCTCCCGCGCGGTGATGAGGGCGGCGTCGGCGTCGCCCTCGTGCAGCCGGCAGGACGCCCGGTCGAGCTTGACCAGCGTCAGGTCGACGCGGTCGCTCGGCGCGTACAGCGTGAGCGCCCGGCTCAGTGCCTTGTCGCCCTGCCGGTGGTCACCGAGGTTGGTGAAGGTGTCGCCCTCGTAGAACGTCATCTGCCGGTCGGTGAAGCCGAACACCAGGTCGTTGGTCTGCTCCTTGGGGAGCTGCTCGAACACCGATCGGCCCCGCACCAGCGCGCGGCGGGCGCCGGGCCCGGCGTCGCCGCGTCCCCGCAGGGCCAGCATGCCGAGCGCCCGCGCCTCCACGGCCGGGGCCATCGCGGCGGCGACGCTGGCGTCCCGCCCGGCGAGGTCCTGGGCCTTGCGGGCCAGGTGCAGCGCCTCGCGCGGGTCGCCGTAGTACATCGGGACGAGCGCCTCGCGGACCGTCACCCACGCGCGGAGCTTGCGGTCGGCGGTCTCGTCGGCGGCGGTGCGCGCGGTGCGGAAGAACGAGCGGGCGAGCCGGTGGTCACCGAGGTTGATCATGATCAGGCCGGAGAGGCCGGAGAGCTGCGCCGCGATGCGGCAGAGGCGTTCCTGGAGTTCGACGGGCTGCCGCTTGTCGCACATGCGGCGGACCTCGCTGAAGTCCAGCAGCACGTCGCACAGCATCCGCAGCGACGGCGTCGCCTGGTAGATCTGCCCGTACCCGTGGGTGGTCTCCTCCCACTGGTCGAGCATGGTCGGTGACACCGTGGCGTTCACCAGGGTGTCGTCCATCTTGCGGCGGAGACCGTCCACGGCCCCGAGGAACTGACCGTCGAGCGGCACGCCCGCTCCGGCCAGCAGTTGCAGCAAGGTCCTTCTCAGCACGATGTCCTCCTCTCCCACATCGGTCGATGCCGGGTCCGCGGCGCGGTCGAACCCGGTCGGTCGGTCGGCGGCGAACCGCAGCCGCTCGTCGGGACGCGGCACGACCGCGCCCTCCAGCGGCTCGGGTTCGGCCAGGTCGGGCAGCCCGGGGTCGCGGGGCCGGGGGACGGCGGCGACCGCGCTCGCGCGGGTGGAGTGGGCGCGTCCGCACACGCACGGGCTGGTGTAGCCGAGATCATCCGGTTCGACCCGGTAGACGGCGCACAGGTAGTGCAGGTACTCCGGGCCGGGCCGTTTGTAGCCGCTCTCGTAGGCCGACAGCAGCGTCTCCCCGAGTTTGGGGATGGGCTTGCCGTCGATCTCGAAAAGGGCCCGGACCTGCGCGACGATGTCGGAAAGGGCCACGCCGTGCGCCAGCCGGTGTGCTTTGATCCGGCTCGTACCGAAAAGCGACCCGCACTGATCATGGATCTCGCGGGCGATGTCCACGGCCCCGTGCCCCCGCGCCAGGCCATGCGCGCGTACCCTACGGGCGATGTCCGTTTCCTTGCGAGGTGGGTCCGTCATGTCTCCCGGCCTTCCTCACCGCTGGGGAGAGCGGCGGCTTGCCACAACGCATGATCTCTTGCGCACAGAGCGTAACCCTCGGACAGGAGCGCGCCAAGCAATTCCCAAGAACCGGTCGGCGCGCAGAGGAGAGATCCTGCACCCGGGTAGAGAATTTTCCTCCGGAGGGTGTGATTTCTCTCCCTAGGGAGGAGGTTTCCCCTCCCGACCAGGTGAACGCCCCCCTTGACCGCCTCGGTGAGAGTTGCAATTCTCGCGGCGTGTGTCCAGGACGATCCGCTCCGTTCCCACCGGCCGCCGCACGGAGGCCGGACGGGACGCCGGATCATCGAACACGAGGGGGTGAGCGGGTGGCCAGCGAAAGCCGGGTCGGCTACCTGGAAGAACTCGAAGAGGTTCTCGACGGCCGGGGCCTGGTCGCGCGGGTCGTCCGCACCCGCTCGGGGCCGGCCTTCCTCCGGGTCGTCAACCCGGCGGCGGCGAGCCTCGCCGAAGACGTGACGTGCGCGCCGCTGCACGGTTCGCACGAGCACTACTTCTGGTGGTCCTGGGGGGAGCGCATGCACCGGGTGGACGACCCGGGGGGTGCGGCGTCCAAGCTCGCGCACGTCCTGCAACCGCTCCGCGAGGAGTGCCGGGACGCCCGGGGCCGCGCGGTCCCGAGCCGCGCGGGCCACGACGCCGATCCGGTGCGGGCGGGCCGTCGCGCCCGTCCCTAGCGCGCGCGTCCCCGCGGTACGGCCCTGTCGGCGCGGCGAGGCCGTCCCGCGGGGGCGGGCGGCGCCCGCGAACGCGCGTCCCCCGCTTGACGGCCCTGTCGGCGCGGCATGGGCCGTCGGCGGGGGACGCGTGCCACCCGCGAGGGTGCGCACGACCGCGCGTGTCCCGTCCGCGCCGCCCCGGGCGGACGGGACACGCGCCCGGCCGCAGCGAAACCGCGCGCCCGGGAGCGTGGTGCTCGTCACGTGCGGCGGGGCCGGTGGGCGGGCTCGTATCATGCGGTCGTCGGCGTCCTCTACGATCGGGGCCGTACCGCCGTGACCTCACGGTGATGTGCTCCGACACCCGCTACCCGCCGTGGAGGGTCTGTCCTTTATGTCGCCGAATCTTCCCTTCGCGCTGCCCTGGGAGGACGCCGGAACCCCCGAGCAGATGTGCAAGAACAGCGCGCCGAGCGTCGCCTGCCGGCTCGTCTGGAACGTCTCGCAGAACAAGGAGTTCACGAACTTCTGGGCGGACTGGCTGGACAAGCCGGTCACGACCGCCCTGTGGATTCTCGTCACGTTCCTGATCGCGCTGCTCGTCCGCAACCTCGCGCACCGGGCGATCACCCGCGTGACGCTGCGGATGGCCGAGAGCACGATGTCCGAGCGTGTCCGGGAACGCTCCCGCACGCACTTCGACGGCAGCCCGGCCCTGCTCAACCAGCGCCGCGCCCAGCGCGCCAAGACGCTCGGCTCGGTGCTGCGCAGTATCGCGTCGATCATCATCATGGGGACCGCGCTGTTCAGCATCCTCGGCTCGATCGGGCTGAACCTCGCGCCGATCCTGGCCAGCGCCAGCGTGATCGGCGTCGCCGTCGGCTTCGGCGCGCAGAGCATAGTGCGTGACTTCCTCGCCGGGCTGTTCATGCTCCTGGAGGACCAGTACGGCGTCGGTGACGTCGTGCAGATCGGCACCGCCAAGGGCACCGTCGAGGCGGTGACGCTGCGCGTGACGCGGATGCGGGACGTGGACGGCGTCGTCTGGTACGTCCCCAACGGGGAGATCAAGGCGGTCGGCAACGAGTCGCAGAACTGGGGCCGCGCCGTGCTCGACATCCCGGTCGGTATCGGTGAGGACATCGAGCGCGTCAAGGACCTGCTCCAGGCCACCGCCGAGGAGATGGCCGAGACCAAGACGTGGTCCAAGCTCGTCCTGGAGAAGCCGTCGGTGTGGGGCGTGCAGGCCCTCGCCGAGGACTCGCTCGTCATCCGCGTCGTGATGAAGACCGCACCCGGACGCCAGGGCGATGTGGCGCGGGCGCTGCGCGAGCGCGTCAAGCGCGCCTTCGATCGCGAGGGCGTCGCGGTCGGCCCGGCCGTCGAGTAGCGACATCCCCGACATTCTGATCAAGCTCAGCTCGCGGGCCCGGCTCTCTCGCGTAGGGTGGGGGCGCTATGGCTGAACAGGTGACGTTCTACGAGGCCGTCGGTGGCGAGGACACGTTCCGGAAGCTGGTGCACCGGTTCTATCTGGGCGTCGCCGACGACCCGGCGCTGCGCGCGATGTACCCCGAGGAAGACCTCGGCCCCGCCGAGGAGCGGCTGTTCCTCTTCCTCGTCCAGTACTGGGGCGGCCCGAACACCTACAGCCAGGAGCGTGGGCACCCCCGGCTGCGGATGCGGCACGCGCCGTTCGTCATCGGCGAGGCCGAGCGCGACGCCTGGCTGCGGCACATGCGCGACGCCGTCAACGAGCTGAACCTCCCCGAGCGGCTGGAGAAGATGCTGTGGGACTACTTCACGATGGCGGCCCGCAGCATGGTGAACGCACCGTCCTAAACGGGTAAAGCGCCTGGTATGACGCGATCCCCCTGGTGGCGCAATGCCGTCGTGTACGAGGTCTATGTCCGTAGTTTCGCCGACGCGGACGGCGACGGTGACGGCGATCTGCGCGGGATCACGTCCCGCCTCGGGCATCTGGCCGACCTCGGCGTCGACGCCCTGTGGCTCACGCCCTTCTACCGCTCCCCGCTCGCCGACGGCGGCTACGACGTGGCCGACTACCGCGACGTCGATCCCCGCTTCGGCACCCTCACCGACTTCGACGCGCTCATCGCCGCCGCGCACGCGCGCGGCCTGCGGGTGATCGTCGACATCGTCCCCAACCACACCTCCGACCAGCACCCCTGGTTCCAGGAGGCGCTGGCCGCGCCGCCCGGCTCCCCCGCCCGCGAGCGCTACATCTTCCGCTCCGGCCCGCCCGACCGGCCCCCGACCGACTGGCCGTCGGCGTTCGGCGGCCCCGCCTGGCGGCGGCTGCCCGACGGCGACTGGTACCTGCACCTGTACGCGACCGAGCAGCCCGACCTGAACTGGCGCAACCCCGAGGTGCGCCGCGAGTTCGAGAGCATCCTGCGGTTCTGGCTCGACCGGGGCGTGGACGGGTTCCGCATCGACGTCGCGGGCGGGCTCTTCAAGGACCCCGAGTTCGCCGACCTCGGCGAGATGGCCCGGCACGGCGCCGGGTCACCGATCCACAGCCGTCCCGAGGTGCACGAGGTGTACCGGGAGTGGCGCCGCATCCTGGACGAGTACCCCGGCGAGCGGATGGCGATCGGGGAGGTGTGGTCCGAGGGGCCGGAGCTGGCCCGGTACCTGCGGTCGGACGAACTGCACCAGGTGTTCCAGTTCGACCTTCAGTTCGCGTCCTGGTCGGCGCGGGAGTTCCGCGACATCGTGACGGCGGCGGTCGCGGCCGTCGTCCCCGCCGGCGCCGCGCCCACGTGGGTGCTGTCCAGCCACGACGTCGTCCGGCACGTCACCCGCTACGAGCAGCCGCCCGGAATGCCGGGGATCGGGCTCGCGCGGGCCCGGGCGGCGCTGCTGTGCGTCCTGGCCCTCCCCGGCTCGGCCTACCTGTACCAGGGCGAGGAACTCGGGCTGCCCGAGGTGCTCGACCTGCCCGCCGACGCCCGCCAGGACCCCATCTGGAAGCGCAGCGACGGCGCCGTCCTCGGCCGCGACGGGTGCCGCGTCCCGCTGCCGTGGGGCGGCAAGAAGGAGCCGTACGGGTTCTCCCCCGACGGCGGCGGCGCCGCGCCGTGGCTGCCGATGCCCGAGGAGTGGCGGTCGCTGACCGTCGAGGCGCAGGACCACGAACCGACGTCCACGCTCGCCTTCTACCGGCGGGCGCTGCGGCTGCGCCGCACGCTCGTGGACGAGCTGCCCGAGACGCTCACCTGGCGGGACGCGCCGCCCACCGCGCTCGTCTTCCAGCGCGGGCCGCTCACCTGCGTCGTCAACTTCGGTGACCATCCCGTCCGGCTCCCCGAGGGGGAGGTCCTGCTGACCAGCGGCCCGCTCTACGGCGAACTCCTCCCCGGCGCGTCCGCCGCCTGGCTGCGCACGGCCTGAGCACGGCCCGGACGAGTGCGCTCGTCCGGGCCGTCCCGGGTTCCCCTACAGCGGAGGACGCTCGCGCTGGAGCATGTCGTCGGCCTCGGTCAGCGAGCGGATCGACGGGCCGTCCGGCACCGCCGCCCAGCGGCGCAGGTCTGCGACGGCCCTCGCCTGCTGCGCGGCCGGGAGCCGCGCGATGAGGCGGCCGCTGTGGTTCATGCCCGGCGCCGTGTACGACGCCGAGTCACGCGTGCCCGGGCCCAGCCGGAACGGCTCGGAGCCCCACGGGTCGTTCTCGCCGTACAGGAACATCAGCCTGCTGCCGCGCGTCTTCACCCACAGGTCGATGTCGAGCATTGCCAGCGGGTTGAACGTCATCGGAATGCTGCGCGGGACGTACGTGCGCGGCTGGTAGCTGCTCTCGTAGCGCAGCAGCGGGCGCAGGTGCGTGAACTGCGGGCTCGGCCAGCCCAGCTCGGTGCCCGCCTGGTAGTAGTACGGGACGTACGGCTCCAGGCCCTGGTCGGTGTAGAACGACAGGCCCGAGATGGCGTCCAGCGTCCCGTACAGGTCGTCGTCGGACGCGTCCAGCGCGGGCAGCGACGGGCAGTCGGTCTGGAGGCTGTACTGCCAGAACGCCCACTCGTAGTCCATCACCGAGTTCTCGAACGCCTTGTCCGGGGAGCCGACGTTGGTGAACGTCCAGCCGTTCTCGGCCGTGGCGGCGGCGAAGCGCTGGAGCATCGCCGGGCGGCGCTTCAGCATCTCGCGGGCCAGGTTCTTCAGGTGCGCGCGGCAGACCGGGTCGCTGCCGACGTTCTTGAAGAAGCGGTCGTAGGCGCGGTCGTCCTTGTTCACGACGTCGTTCGGGGCGACGTAGACGACGCTGCCGTCGACGTCCTTGGGGTAGAAGCGCTTGTGGTAGACGGCCGTCATGCCGCCCTTGCTGCCGCCCGTCGAGATCCACTTGCCCTGGTAGATCGTCTTGAGCGCGCCGATGATGCGGTGCTCGTCGGTCGCCGCCTGCCAGATCGTGTCCTTGCGCCAGTCCGTCGGGGCCGGGCGGGACGGCGTGAAGTACCGGTACTCGACCGAGATCTGGTTCGCGTCCAGCAGCGCCGTCGGCTCCGACGTGAACATCGTCGTCGGCGTGTGGTAGCCGCTGGTGTAGAGCACCATCGGCTTGTCGTCGGTCTTGTGCTGGAGCATGACGCGCTGCTCGAACCACTGCCCGCCGGGCTTGCGGTGGTCCACGGGCTGCTTGTACGTCAGCCAGAACCAGCGCTGCCCAGGCAGCGTGGACGGCCTCTCCTCGACCGTCAGGCCCTTGATCGCGTCCAGGCGATCGGCGATGTCGCCGGGTGCCGCCTGCACTGCCTGGGCCGCCGCGCCGGTCAGCGCGGCGGTGAGGAACAGGGCCGTCGCGGTTGTCGCGAAGCGCCGCATCGTCCCCCCTTTCCGTGGGATCGCCACAGTTGGCGTCGCGACCCTAAAGGGGTAATGCGGTGAAAAACGGGCGCTGATGGTCCTGTTACCGAGCCGTGACCGGCACAACCCACCACGCTCCCGCGCTGACCGAACGTCCGGGCCGCTCCCCCGGAGCGACATACCGGGCGATGAACTCACGCTCACACAGCGTGAAACAGCGCAGCCGACCACATTCCCGCCCCGGCGGAACGTCCGGGTCACTCCTTCGCAGCGACATGCCAGGCGCCGAACTCACGCTCATGCAACGTGAGACGACGCAGCCGACCGCGTGCCGCGTCGGCGGAACGTCCGGGCTACTCCTTCGGAGCGACGTACCGGGCGATGAACTCGCGCTCGTACGGTGTGAAGCGGCGCAGCCGGTTCAGCTCGACGTCGAACGCGACGAGCGTGGACGTGGCCGTGGCGTAGACGTTCTCGTCGTCGCGGACCTCGTAGGCGAGGACGAACGACGCGGCGCGCGCCTGCGTCACCCACGTCTCGACGCGGATCGGGTGGACGGTGGGCAGCAGCGGCAGCTTGTAGTCGATCTCGTGCCGCGAGATGACCATGCCGCGCACGGGGTCCTCGCCCTTGCGCACCGGGTCGCCGTGCAGCATCTCCAGCCGCGCGTCCTCCAGGTAGCCGACGAACTTCACGTTGTTGACGTGGCCCTGGGAGTCGATGTCACCGAACCGGATGTTGAACTCGTACACATGTCGGAACTCGGCCGGGGGCGGATCACTACGCTGCATGTCCTCGCCTGACTAGATGAAGCTCGGCGGACATCCCCGCCTGACGATCCCACACCCTAACCTCCACCCCACCCACCACCACAAGCCAACCATCCCACCCAAACCACCCCACACAGGAAGCACACCTCGGCACGCACACCTCGGCACGCACACCTCGGCACGCACACCTCGGCACGCACACCTCGGCACGCACACCTCGGCACGCACACCTCGG
>NZ_KB894095.1 GCF_000374305.1 Actinomadura flavalba DSM 45200
ATGACCTCGGCGCGGTCGAACCGCAGGTGCCCCGACGGCGTCGTCCCCGCCGCCAGCAACCCCCTCCGCGTCCACCGCACCACCGTGTACGAGGTCACGCCGAACAACCGCGCGACCTCTTTCGTCTTCATCATCTGCACCGAATCGCCGCCCACGTCACCTTTCCCTTGTCATCCGCGAGGCACTGCCAGCCCCACAAACCGCCCGTAAGACTGTCCACGATGAACAACCCCCGACCGGACTCCCGAACAAAATCCGGCTCCCCAATACGAGGCGGATGAGCCGAATCGGAATCCCACACCTCCACCACCGCACCCACATCACACCGGTACAACCGCAACACAACGCCCCACGACCCGGCCACATGCGCCACCGCGTTCGTCACCAGCTCAGACGCCACCAACCGCACGTCCTCGACCACCCCGGCGGGAAAGCCCTCCGCATCCGCCCACTGCCCGGCCAGATCACGCGCCTCCCCCACCCACACGGCACCCGCAACCGTTCCGCCACACGGCGGTCTGTGCTCGGTGATACCGGAAGTGATCATCATGCGGCCCTTCTCGTGTTCGATCGCACTCCGCGTTCGTGTCGGATTTGCAGCTCTCGACGACAGATTCGCACGCCGATTCTCGAAAAACCCCCTCCACGCTCGATCCAGCAACTAAGGTGCTGCCATCTGGTGAACACTGCACGTAGCAGGGGGTACGTATGCCTCAACCAGCACCATTGACCACGCACGCCCGATTCGGGGCTGTAGTGGACAAGTGGCGACAACACGCCGGATTCAACGGCAAGACACTGGCCAAACTGGTCTACAAGAGCGCGTCCTGGGTGAGCGGCGTCCAGCTAGGAACGCTCCGCTGCAAGTGGGAGGACGCCTGCGCGCTGGACGCGGCCACGGGCGCGAACGGCGAGATCATGCAGGCGTGGAAGGACTTCGTAGACAAGAGCGCCTACCCACCGTTCTACGACGACTTCCCCCGCGAAGAGCGCACGGCCGTACAGCTCCGAGCGTACGAGTGGAGGCTGGTGTCCGGTCTCCTCCAGACCGACGACTACGCCCGCGTCATCCTCGGCGGCGACGAGCGCCGCATGGAAGGCCGCAAGCGGCGGCAGGAGATCCTGTTCCGCCCCGACCCGCCGCTGTTCCACGTCCTACTGGACTCCAGCGTGCTCACCCGCATGGTCGGCTCCCCGAAGATCATGGCCGACCAGACCCGCGCCCTGGTGAAGATGTCGCACATGCCGCGCATCTTCATTCACATCTCACCCCAGGAGGTCTACCACCACGGCGCCGCTGGCGCGTTCATCATCGCCACCCAGGCCGACCGCTCCGAGATGATGTACGCGGGTTCGATGGGCGGAGGCTCGACGCTGGTGCTCGCCGAACACCTGAGTGAGGCGCATGAGGCGTGGGATATTCTGCGCTCCGAAGCGATGAACGCCGCGGAGAGCCGCGCGTTCATGGAAGAGAAGGGACGTGCATGGAACTCCTGACCGGCGCACAGTGGCGCAAGTCCCGTCGCTCCGACGAGAGCGGCGACAACTGCATCGAAGTCGCCAACGTCCCCACCACGGTAGCCGTCCGCGACAGCAAGGACCCGAGCGGCCCGAAGCTCCTCGTAGACCGCGACAACTTCCGCCGTTTCGCGGAGACCGTCAAGACCCTCTGAGCGCAGAGAGCGCCCCCGGCCCCGACACACTCGGGCCGGGGGCGTCTGGTGTTCAGGGAGTGATCGGGTTGTCCGGGGAGTCGAGCCACAGGTGCTGGCCGGTGGGGGTGACGGTCATCCCGAAACGGTCGCGGCTCGGGCTGCCCCACGCGAGCCAGCGCAGGTAGGCGGCCTCCACTTCGGTCCACAGACGCCGGGGCCCCGCCTGGAACACTGGGAAGACGTCCCGGCCCGGCTCGAAGTCCACCAGAGCCCACGCACCGTCCGGGTCACGCAGATGCAGCCGGACGCACCCGCCCCCGGTCTCCTCCTCGACGGACGTCACTCCCGGCACGAGCCCCGCGACGGCCACATCGCACCCGTACGACTCACCCGCGACCGCGCGCGGGTCCACTCGGGTCTCACCCGGCTCGGCGTCCTCCTCCACGGCGGGCGCATAGTCCCCGAACCGCTGCGAACGCAGCATCATGTATCCCGCGTTGCCCGCGAAACGACCGATGCCGCGTCCGTCCCCGGTCACGGTCAGCCAGGCCCGATGCCCGAACGCGAAACCGGGCATCCACGGAAACACCACACGGCCCCCGGGCCGCGTCTGCCGAATCCACGCGTACGGCACCTCCCGCACCCCGCACGTGACATGCACGCGATCGTACGGAGCCCCCGCCTCCCACCCGTCCGCCCCGTCCCCCTCGACCACGCCAGGCCCCAGACCGGCGTCCCGCAGGTTCGCCCTCGCCTCCCGCACCACCCCGGCGTCGATCTCGACACTCGTCACGCTCTCGTCCCCGAGCCGCCACGCGAGCAACCCCGCCGTCCACCCGGTACCGGTGCCGACCTCCAGCACCCGCTGGTGATCCCGCACACCGAGCAGATCGAGGAACGCCACGACGACGCCGGGCGCCGACAGCGACGAGGTGAAGTCCTCGCCGCCCGCCTCCAGCGCACCGGCGCCGTCATCGAACTGCGTGACGATCGAGACATCGGAGTACACCGCACGCAGCCACGCCTCCTCGTCCACGTCCCGCCGAACGAGACGCGCGGGCCCGTCCCAGCGTCCGACCCACGCCGCCGAGGGCGCGAACACGTGCCGAGGCACGGCGTGCAATACCCGACGCCACTCCTCATCGAGGGAATATCCCGACGCGACGAGCCCATCGGCCATTCCCTCGATGTAGTGGGCGATGCCCTTCACTTCCCGCCCTTCTTGACCGGGCGATCCCCGTCCGACGTCGGCTTCGGCAACTTGATCGGCTGCGGCTTCTCCTTGGGCGCTTCGTGCTTCCCCACCGTTCGTCTCCTTCCGTCTCTGTCCCGCTCCTTGACCGCGACGGTAGGGACACTCACACCCAGGACGCCAGAACGTTGCTTCAAGTTCCTCCCAGCCGTGCCCGAGCCCCCTCGATCTCCGCCCCGGCTGCCGCCCCGAACACCGCCTGCGCCCGCAATGCACCAAAACCCGTGGGTGCGCCCCTCCGGGATGATGCCCACCGACACGTACGGGAGCGCCGACACCTCGTGGAGGTGGTCGAGCTGGGCGTTCATCACGTCGACGCCGCCCGTGTTGTTCGTGAGCGCGGACGCCTCCAGCAAGAACGCGAACGCAGGCGCCCCGGTGCCCAGGAATCTCTTGCGCGCCATCCGGTTCTGCGCGGCCTCCGCGACGTCGCCGACCGGCAGGCCGTGCAGCCCGGCATGGATCGTGAATTGCGCCTCGGCGTACTCGACCGTCTGCAAGAAGCCGGGTATGAACAACGACTCGTACACCCGAATGAGCTTGGACGCGGCATACAGGTCCATCGCATGGAATTGAAGACGCTTCATGCCGCGCCGATGGCGCCGCCGATAATCGGTCCACATGTGCTCGATCTCGCGACCGGCGGCGATCAGTTCCGCGATCGACGCTCCGGCGCCGCAGGCGACGGCCCATCTCCGGATGTCGTCCTCACTCGGATTCTGCGTCGCGTGCTCGATCTTGGAGACCTTGGTCTTGTGCCATCCGCACCGCCGGGCCAGTTCGACGCCGGTGAGGCCGGCGCCGAGCCGCAAGTCTCTGAGCTGGGCGCCGAGGGCCTGCCGTGCGGATTCGGACGGCTGCCGATCCGACACCGTGCTACGGCTCGTACTCGCCGTTGGGCGTCCCGAGTGACCACGCCCGCTCGAACGCCTCGTTGCAGAAATTCACCACGTCCGGGTCGGTGGAGAGCTGGATATCGGACTGCTGGTCGTCCCCGCCGATCAGGTTGAACACGACCAGGTCGTCGCGGATCAGGCAGTCGTTCCCCGGCAGCGGAACGGCGGAGACCCTGTGCCGGGGAAGCCATCTGAGCCGTTCGTCCGGGTCGGCAATATCGACCGCCATTCGCTGGTACTCCGAAAGCGGCTCGGAAACGACCCGGACGCGACGGAACGGGAAACCGCGAGCGGCCCTCTCGGCACGAGCGTCCCGGTGCCCGCGCATCGTCTTCTCGACGGCGGCGCGATCACCCGCACGCCACGCCTCAAAAAGACCCCGGTCCACCTCATAACCGTCCCGAAGCTCCAGCTTCCGCACCTCCTGCGCCGGTTCCCCGAACAACACCTCAAGGCGCCGCTTCGCCGAGATCGATTCCATAATGCTCCCTGACATACTTCCGGACGAAAACGGCCGCCGCAGGCCCAGAGATCTCAACGAACCCCTCATCGTCGCCCAGCGCCACCAACTGCGCCCCCACATCGGCCCCCCGCGCCTTGCCCTGGACGACCCAGGAGCCGCGATCGGTCGAATAGAAGGTGTCGCACTCGATATCACCCTGCGAGCCGGGGTCCTTACAGTAAAAGGTGACGACCGGCCCGTCACCCTCCCCGTTCCCACGCCCCATACGCGCTCCCCTCGCCCACCCGGATACGACCCCGCGAACCCCTCGCCGGTCAAGACGCCCACACGCCACACCCCACCTACTCACCGCACGGGGACGGGCGACCTGCGTGGCGGCTCCTGCACCTGCTCGATCTCCAGGAGGACCCTCCCCGCCCAGCGTGGCGGCCTCATCGTTTCCGCCCATGAGCCTCTTGATCGTGGGCGGAAGCGGGCACCTGGGCCGCCGGGTCGTCCGGCGAGCCGTCGCCGTCGGACACGCCATGGCGGCCACCTACACGAGCCGTCCCGGTGACGCCGACGTCCGGTGGCTGCCCGTCGATCTTCGTGCTCCCGATCAGATCGCCACCGCCCTCGCCGCCGTCCGTCCGTCCGCCGTGATCAACGTCGCGGTCCGGCCGGCCGACTGGGCCACGACCGCCGACGGAGCCGCCCGCCTGGCCGCCGCGACCCGCGGCCACGGGTGCCGCCTGGTGCACGTCTCCAGCGACGCCGTCTTCTCGGGCCGGGACGTCCACTACGACGAGGCGGCCCTCCCCGATCCCGTCACCCCCTACGGGGCGGCGAAAGCCGCCGCCGAAACGGCGGTCCGCGCGCTGACCCCCTCGGCCGTCATCGCCCGCACGTCCCTGATCATCGGAGACGGAGACTCCAAACACGAGACGTTCGTCCGCGACCTCGCCACCGGGCGACGCGACGGTGAACTGTTCGTCGACGACATCCGCTGCCCGATCCACGCCGACGACCTGGCAGCCGCCCTAGTGGAGATCGCCGAAGGCGACCACGCCGGGACCGTCCACCTCCCCGGACCGGACGCCGTCAGCCGCTACGAACTCGGCGTACTCCTCACCCGCCGCGACGGCCTAGACCCCGCCCTCCTGCGACCCGCGCACCGCCCCGACTCCCCAAGGGACATCCGCCTCGACGGAACCCACACCCAGAAAGAACTGACAACCCGCCTACGCGGCGCACACAAGTTCCTCACACGGTGAGCGGCGGGCTCCTGGTCGCCCGCGAAAGCCTCACCGCGTCGCGGACACCATCGAGCCCTCTGAACACAGCCGAACGCCCCTCGCTCCGGCGCACGGCTGGGACGAGCGGCGGCCCGTCAGGCCAAGACGTCCCACTGGCCCGAGCGGCGGACGAGGAGGTCTCGGCTCAGGAGCGTGCCCGCCGGGATGTCGGCGGCCGGGGGTGCGTCGTCCTCGTGGCGGCCGTCGGCCCAGATGCGGCCGACGGCCCAGCGGAGCTTGTCCACTCCGTCCGGGTGGCCGGTGCCGGTGGCGACGAAGACGTCCCGCGCGGGCGTCGCGACGACGAGGTCGCCTTCGACGTCCTGTTCGAGCTTCTCCAGGAAGCCGTCGTCCAGGAGCAGGCCCGCCTCCAGGCCGCCGAGGGTCACGGTGACGGCGCGGGCGTCCGGGTACCAGTGCAGCGACAGTTCGGGCCGCAGCGTGCGCAGGTTCAGCGTGGCCAGGCCCGCGAGCGCCGACGGGCGCAGGTCGAGTTCGGCGCAGTGCCGCGCGGCGACGTGCTCGTAGCGGCGGCGGCCGTCGTCGGTGACCTCGAACGCGTACGTGACGTACAGGTCGCCGGCCAGGTCGTCGCGGACGGGCTCCTCCCCCGGCGGCAACGGGAACTCAAGCTGGACCTCCGCCGGAACCCGCGCCTTCAACAGCGGGACGATCGCACTGCTCCGCTCGGTCACGGGTGGTTCCTCCTGTGCGGTCGCCGGACGCCGAATGGATCACCCTACCGGTGCGTACGCCGCCGCCGCGGGAACACCGCCGTTCCGGTAGGCCGGTCAGCGCGGCGGGCCGCCGGGCGGCACCACCGGGAGGCCGGACGGGGCGCCGCCGTCGATCAGGCGGCGCAGCGCGGCGGTGTCGAGGTGCTGTTCGACCAGGTCACCGAGGGTGTCGAGGCTCCGTTCGCGCAGGGCGGCGAAGGACACGTCGGGCGCCGGGGTGAAGTCGCGTCCGGCGACGTGCGCGACGTCGGTGAGGAAGGCGCGGCGGAACGCGTCGTTCTCCAGCGCGCCGTGCCAGGTGGTGCCCCAGACGGCTCCGGCGCGGCAGCCGTCGAGGAACGGGTCGCCGCCGTCGACGTGGACGGTGCCGTGGTGGATCTCGTAGCCCTCGACCGGGTGCCCGTAGGCGTGGCCGGTGGGGCGGGCCAGGGTCTTCGCCGCCGCGAACACGACGTCGGCGGGGAGCAGCCCGAGGCCGTCGACGCGGCCCCGGCGGGACTCCACGTCGTCGGTGATCGAGCGCGCCAGCATCTGGTGGCCGCCGCAGATGCCGAGCACCGGACGATCGTCCCGCGCGCGACGGACGATCACGTCCGCGATGCCGCGTTCGCGCAGCCAGTCCAGGTCGGCGACGGTCGCGCGGCTGCCCGGCAGGACGACCAGGTCGGCGTCGGTGAGGTCGCCGGGGCCGGTCGCGTACCGGACGGCGACACCGGGCTCGCACACCAGCGCGTCCAGGTCGGTGAAGTTCGAGATGCGTGGATACCGGACGACGGCGACGCGCAGCGTGTCCCGCCCGTGGGGGGCGAGGGCGGCGGCGCGCGGGGCGTCCAGGGCGAGGGAGTCTTCGGAGTCGAGGTGCAGACCGGGCGTCCAGGGCAGAACGCCGTAGGTCGGGCGGCCGGTGAGGGCGTGCAACTGGTCGAGGCCGGGGCGGAGCAGCTCGACCGCGCCCCGGAACTTGTTGACGACGAACCCCGCGACGAGCGCCTGGTCGGCGGGTTCGAGCAGCGCGACCGTCCCGAACAGGGACGCGAACACCCCGCCCCGGTCGATGTCGCCCACCACGACGACCGGGAGCCCGGCGGCGCGCGCCAGCCCCATGTTCACGATGTCGTTCGCCCTCAGGTTGATCTCCGCCGGGCTTCCGGCGCCCTCGCAGACGACGACGTCGTGGCTGCCGCGCAGCTCCTCCAGGCACTCCAGGACGATCTTCTTGAGCCGGGCCTTGTGGGCGCCGTATTCCAGAGCGTCGACGTCGGCCACGGGCCTGCCGAGGACGACGACCTGGCTCCGGCGGTCGCTGCCCGGCTTGAGCAGCACGGGATTCATGACGGCGGCGGGCGTGACACCCGCCGCCTGCGCCTGCATGTACTGGGCGCGGCCGATCTCGGCGCCGTCCGCCGTCACCATCGAGTTCAGCGACATGTTCTGCGCCTTGAACGGCGCCACCTGCACGCCCTCGCGCCGCAGCCACCGGCAGATCCCGGCCGCGACGAGGCTCTTCCCGGCGTCCGACGTCGTCCCCGCGACCAGCAGCGCGCCCATCAGCCCGCCCGCCGGGCCAGCGCCAGGGCGGCGGCCGAGGCGAGGAGCGCCGCCGCGAGCGTCACGGCCGTCGAGAGGCGGGTCGCGCGGCGGACGTCCGCGACCGCCGGGGGCCGCCCGTCGCCCAGCGTGGGCCGGGTCTCGGTGCGCCCGTGGTAGACGTTGGCGCCGCCGAGCCGGACGCCGAGCGCGCCCGCGAACGCCGCCTCGCAGCGGCCCGCGTTGGGGCTGGGATGGGCGGCGCCGTCGCGGCGCAGCACGCGCCAGGCGTCCGAGCGCGGCGCGCACGCGACCGTGAGCAGTCCCGTGAGGCGGGCGGGCGCCCAGTTCGCGACGTCGTCGAGCCGCGCCGACGCCCACCCGAAGTTCGCGTACCGGGCGTTGCGGTAGCCGACCATGGCGTCGAGCGTGTTCACCGCGCGGTAGGCGGCGAGGCCGGGGACGCCCGCGACCGCGCCCCACACCAGCGGCGCGATGGCGGCGTCCGACGTGTTCTCCGCGACGGACTCGACGGTGGCGCGGGCGAGCGCGGCGGCGTCCAGACCGCTCGGGTCGCGCGCGCACAGGTGCGTCAGCCGGGCGCGGGCCGCCGCGAGGTCGCCGCGTTCCAGATGTCCCGCCATGGCCCGGCCCTCGCGGCCCAGCGACGTGCCGCCGAGCACCGCCCACGTGACGGCCGCCGTCGCCCCGGCGTGCAGGACGGGCCGCCGCCGCGTCGCGCGCTCGGCGGCCACGCCCAGCGCGGCGGTGCCGCCGACGAGAACGGCGGTGAACACGGCGCCGCGCGCCCGGTCGTCGCCGTAGAGGCGGTGTTCGACGGCGCGGGCGGCCCGCCCGAACGCGGCGACGGGATGGCCGCGCCGGGGGTCGGCCAGCAGCGCGTCGAGGGCGACGCCCGCGAGCAGCCCGGCGGCCCTAGACCAGGTGGCCATCGAGATCGTCCCAGTGCAGTTCCATCCAGTCCTGCGCGCGGCGGATGCGGCGGCCCGCGCCGCCGTCCCACAGTGCGGCCCAGACGCCGCCGCGCCGCTCGGCGCGCTCGCGCATGACGCGGTAGGAGCGCTCGAACCGGGCCCACGCGGCGGGCAGCAGCCAGCGGCGCTCGTCGCGGGCGAGGCCGTAGGCGTCGCAGAACAGCCGGACGCGCGGGCCGGGATCGACGTGGTAGAGGAGCCGGTCGCGGTCGGCGGGGTCGGCGAGCGGCGCCCAGTGCCGGACGGCGGTGACGACGTCGTACAGCCGCGTCGTGGGCCGCGCGAGGTCGAAGTCGATCAGGGCGACGGGCGTTCCGTCGCGGAAGACGACGTTCTCCGGGGTGATGTCGCAGTGCCCGATGAGTTCGGGTTCGACGTCGAGGTCGGCGGGCTCGGCGTCCCAGCGCGCCCCGGCCGGTGGGTCGTAGCCTTGGACGGCGTCGTGGTAGCGGCGCAGCAGCCGCGCGACGCCCGCGAGCGCGTCGTCGGCGGCGGCGTAGCCGGGCAGCGCGCCGCGCGGCACGTCGCCCTCGACGTACGACAGCACTTCGCGCCCCTGCTCGTCGACGCCGAGGAAGCGCGGCGCCCCGTCGAACCCGACGTCCTCCAGATACCGCAGCAGCCCGTGCACGGCGGGACCGTGCGCCCCCAGGGGCCGCCGCACGGTCTCCCCGACGCGCACCACACCGTCCGCGAGGCCCTCCCGCGAGAGCACCCTTTCGACCTCACCCGCCACGCTGACCCACGATAGAACCTCCCCGCCCCCACGCAGACCACCCGAAACAGAGGTGGAGCCAGCACACCCGCCGCCCTACACTGTGACCCGGTGCCCACCCCTTGAGCACCGAGCGCCCGTAGCTCAGCTGGATAGAGCACCGGTCTTCTAAACCGACGGTCGCGGGTTCGAATCCTGCCGGGCGCGCTCTCTTTCCCCTGTTGTTCCACTCGTCCCCTCTGCCGAACGAGGCGGTGGGGCGTTGAGTTCCCGGCCTTTCACCCCAGCGGCCGAAGTCATTTACGTCGCCGAGCAGTACGGTCCCGACCCGATCGGCGACGCCTGGGAGCACCTGTTCCTGGACGTCTGGACGAACCCGGCGCCGCGGTCCGGCTGAACGTCGGCGCCGCGTATCGTGACGCTTTGCAAGCGGGGGCGCAGGAGGGGCGATGAAGCGACCGAAGATCATTTACGTCACGTTCAACGTGTACGGCGTCGGCGGGACCGTGCGGACGGTCGTCACGCAGGCGAACGCGCTCGTGGCGCGCGGCTTCGACGTGGAGATCGCCGTCATGCAGCGCACGCAGGAGCAACCCGCGTTCCCGCTGGACGGACGCGTCCGCGTCGTCCCCCTCACCGACGAACGCGCCGAAGCGCCCAAGCCGGACGAGGACGGCACCGAGGACACGTCCTGGCACGCCGGACTCCCCGAGCAGATGTCCGCCGACCCGCTGTCGCGGCGGCGCACCGGCAACCTCGTCGCGTACCTGCGCGGGGTGCGGGAGGGCATCGTCGTCGCCACCCGGGCCAGCATCGCGCTGATCGTCCGGAACCATCTTCCGGCGGACGTGCCCCGGATCGTCCAGGAGCACATGCACGCCCTGGCGCACAAGGGCGTGTGGCGCGACCACGTCGAGGCGACCTATCCGACGTTCGATGCGATCGTCACGCTCAGCCGCTCCGACCTCGACCACTACGCGGGCCTCTTCCCCGGCGTCCGGGTGCGCCGCATCCCGAACGCCGTGCACTCGCTCGACGTCCCGCAGACCGGCCACGCGGCCAAGGTCGTCGTCACGGCGGGACGGCTGGACGAGAACAAGGGCTTCCACCAGCTCATCGCCGCGTTCGAGCGGGTCGTCGAGCGCCACCCGGACTGGACGCTGCGCATCTACGGCGGCGGCCCGGAGGAGGAGCGCCTGCGCCGGATGGTGCTCAAGCGCCACCTGTACAACAACGTGTTCGTCATGGGACCGACCCGCGAACTCGACCGGCGCCTCGCCCAGGGCTCGATCTTCGCGATGAGCTCCAAGTCCGAAGGCTTCGGCATGGTGCTCCTGGAGGCGATGAACTGCGGCCTGCCCGCCGTCAGCTACGCCTGCCCCATCGGCCCCCGCGAGATCCTCACCGGCGACGTCGACGGGCTGCTCATCCCCGAACAGGACGTGGACGCCCTCGCGGACGGCATCAACCGCCTCATCGGGGACGAATCACTGCGCCGCAAGCTCAGCGACGCGGCCCGCCGCACGGTGGCCGAGCACTACGGCCCCGACCCGATCGCCGACGCCTGGGAGCACCTGTTCCTGGAGGTCTGGAAGAACCCCTCGCCCCGTCCCGCCTGACGCGCGCGGCCGTCAGCCCTGTTCGAGGTCGCGGCGGAGCCGGTCGAGTTCGCGCCGGTCGCGCTTGGTGGGACGCCCGGCGCCCCGGTCGCGGCGCGCCACGGGGACCAGCGCCTCGCGCGGCGGCGGCGGAGGGCTGTGGTCGGTGTAGGCGAGGGCGGCGGCGGGCGGCCCGACGCGCTTGCGCAGGATCTGACGCACCTCGACGACGCGTTCGCGCCCGTCCAGCCGGACGCGGATGCGGTCGCCGGGACGCACGACGGCGGCGGGCTTGACGCGCTCGTCGTTCACCCGCACGTGACCGCCCCGGCACGCGGCCGTGGCCATCGAGCGGGTCTTCACCAGCCGGATCGACCAGATGTAGACGTCGACCCGCACCGACCCTTCGTCCGCCATGCAGACGACCCTAACCGCTGCCGGGGACGGAACGCCGCGCCCGAGCCTCCCCGTCCGGCTCGCACGGGCTGATGTCGAGGACGAAGTCGCCGTCGTAGCGGTCGCGGCCCGTGTCGACGGCGGCCTCGACCACCTCCCGGCCGCGCCGGCTGCGCAGGATGAGCGGGTCGCGCCGCAGGTCGCGGGTGAGCGCGACGCACATGAGCACCAGGACGATGAGGAACGGCACCGACACCAGGATCGTGAGGTTCTGCAACCCGGTCAGCGCGGCGTCGCCGCCGCCGCCGATGATCAGCATGATCGCCGCGACGCCGCCGGTCAGCACGCCCCAGACGATCACGACGGGCCGGGTGGGGTCGAGCGTGCCGTGCTGGGAGAGCGTCCCCATGACGAGCGACGCCGAGTCGGCGCCGGTCACGAAGAAGATCGCGATGAGGACGATGACGAGCACGCTCACCGCGCCGAAGATCGGGAACTCGCGCAGCATGGTGAACATCTGCGCCTCGGGCGACCCGGCGTCGGCGAGCGGCACCCCGCGCGCCTGCAACAGCGTGCTGGTGCCGCCGAACACCGCGAACCAGACCAGGCTGACCAGGCACGGCGCGAGGATGACGCCGCCGACGAACTGGCGGATCGTGCGGCCCCGGCTGATGCGGGCGATGAACATGCCGACGAACGGCGTCCAGGAGATCCACCACGCCCAGTAGAAGATCGTCCACTGCGCGAGCCAGGCGTCGACGCCGGGGCCGCCGGTCGCCTCGGTGCGGCCGACGAGCTGCGGCAGCTCGCCGAGGTAGGCGCCGATCGACGTCGGGATCATGTTGAGGATCTGCACGGTCGGGCCGACGAGGAAGACGAACACCAGCAGCACGAACGCCAGCACCATGTTGATGTTGGCGAGCCACTGGATGCCGCGCGCGATGCCCGAGACGGCGGACGCGACGAACGCCAGCGTGAGCGCCGCGATCACGAGCACCAGCAGCGTGTCGTCGAAGTCGGTGACCCAGCCCAGCTCGGTGAGGCCGCTGCCGATCTGGAGGGCGCCGATGCCGAGGGACGCGGCCGAGCCGAACAGCGTCGCGAAGATCGCGAGGATGTCGATGACCTTGCCGACCGGGCCCTCGGTGTTGCGGCGGCCGATGAGCGGCGTGAAGACCGAGCTGATCGTCTGCCGCCGGCCGCGCCGGAACGCGCTGTAGGCGATCGCCAGGCCCATGATCGAGTAGATGGCCCAGGGGTGCAGCGTCCAGTGGAACAGCGTGGTCGCCATCGCGGTCTCGATGCGGGCCGGGGCGGGGTCGCCGGGCCCGTGCGTGCCGGGCGGCGGCTCGGTGAAGTGCGCGAGCGGCTCGTTGACGCCGTAGAACATGAGGCCGATGCCCATGCCGGTGCTGAACATCATGGCGATCCACGAGACCGTGCGGAATTCGGGTTCTTCGCCGTCCGCCCCGAGACGAATACGGCCGTAACGGCTGAACGCGATCCAGAGGGCGAAGATGACGAATCCCGACGTCGCCAGGACGAATCCCCAGCCGCCATTTCCGATGACGCCCGCCAGCAACGCCGCCGACACGTCCTGGAGGACGTCGGTGGCGACGGCGCCCCAGACGACGAACGCGAGCGTCAGGGTCGTGGTGACGCCGAAGACGAGCCAGTCCGTTCGAGGACGCCGCTTCTGCCCGGAATTAGGGCTTATGCCCGCCACTTCGCTTTGATGCACCATGTCGAGCCTCTGGTCGTCGTCGATCCCTCCGGAGAACACATCCGTCATGCCCGAGTCGCGCTTTCCGGACACGGCGGCTTGGGAAAAGAAGGAACAACGGCTGCGGAATCTCCCCGGCCGGAACGTCGCGGCCGGGGCGCGGGTCTCCGCCGTCCGGGACGCGACGGCCCGGCGCGAATCCGCATGTCCCGGCGCCGTCCGCCCCTTTCGCCCCGGGTCGCGGGCGGCGGTATCGTGGTCGCTTCCCCCCGCCGTCCACCGGCGGGCCGAAGGTCAGGACGGCCAGTCCCGGACCGGTAGATTACGGACCGGTCGTCTTTGCCCTGTTTTCACAGTCCTCTTAGGTGCGCGGTGGCAGGGTGTGACCGTTGCCGTGTCGTCGATCCCGGAGCGAGTGAGGAAACATGTCTGAGGATGACAAGCCCCGGGGTGAACCGCCGGCCAAGGCGAAGATTCCGAACGCCAAGAACATCCGCAGCCCCCAGTTCACCCCGCACGGCATCAGCGCGGGGCGGCGCGGTGGCTCGCGGCCGTCCGGGCTGACCGCCGCGCAGGCCAAGAAGCGCCAGCGGCTCGGCATCCTCGCCGCCGTCGTCGCGGTGCTCGCCGCGGCGGGCGGCGTCGCGTACGTCGTCACCCGGCCCGACCCGGTGATCGAGGTCACGGGCGCGTTCGGCAAGCAGCCGAAGATCTCCATCCCGGAGGAGATCGCGCCCACGTCCAAGCTCAGGGTGACGACGCCGATCAAGGGCGACGGCTCGGCCATCGCGAACGGCTCCACCGTGTTCGGCCGCTTCGCCTTCTACCAGTGGGCGCCCGACACCGGCTCCGAGCGCGACAAGAAGAGCACCAACAAGGAACTCGGCAACACCTTCAAGCCGAACCCCCAGAACCCGCAGTCGAACCAGGTCCAGCCGCTCGTCATCGGCAAGACGGGGCTGAAGGGCGTCGACGCGGGCCTCGTCGGCAAGACGGCGGGAAGCCGCGTCGTCCTGGAGATCCCGCCGAGCCAGGGCTTCGGTGAGCAGGGCGAGCAGATGGGCCTGTCCCCCAAGGACTCGGTCGTCTTCGTCATCGACGTGCTGAACGTCTTCGACGACAAGTCCGGCCCGACCGGCGAGCCGAAGAACCCCGGCAAGGACCTGCCCAAGGTCGCCGCCGCCGAGCCCGGCAAGGCGCCCAAGGTGACGATCCCGAAGACGGACGCGCCGGAGAAGCTGGAGACGCACACCGTCATCGCGGGCACCGGCAAGGCGCTGGCC
This sequence comes from Actinomadura flavalba DSM 45200, assembly GCF_000374305.1. Lineage (GTDB taxonomy): Bacteria > Actinomycetota > Actinomycetes > Streptosporangiales > Streptosporangiaceae > Spirillospora > Spirillospora flavalba. The sequence continues at coordinate 14,515 of NZ_KB894095.1, forward strand.
AAGAACGACCAGGCCGTCGTCCGCTACCAGGGGCAGCTCTGGCGCAACGGCAAGCAGTTCGACAGCAACTACGGCAGCGCGCCCACCGTCTTCCCGATCGGGACCGGCGCCACCGTGCCCGGCTTCGACAAGGGACTCACCGGCCAGAAGGTCGGCAGCCGCGTCATGCTCGTCCTGCCGCCGGCGGACGGCTACGGCAAGGACGGCAACCCGCAGGCCGCGGTCCCGATCAAGGGCGACGACGTGCTGGTGTTCATCGTGGACATCCTCGGCGTCGTCTGATCCGGACCAGCAGGACACGCCTGACGGCGGGGCCCCTCGGACGGGGTCCCGCCGTTCGGTTTTGAACGTTTCGGGGACGTCCGGGCGACAACCCGCGCGGGTGGTCGGCCGTCCCCTCTTGCAGACCCGAGGGCCCTGTGCACGACCGGCCGAAGGCACTGTTCCCCTCGGGTATCGTCGGTAACGGAATCATCACGGGGGGCTTGTGAGCGACAGCGACAGGAAACCGGCGGGCAGGACGCCCACCGGGGAGAACGAGGTCGTGGACGGCGCCGCCAACGGTGCCGCCCCGTCCGGTGAGGGTTCCACCGCCCGCGTCAACGGGACGGGCGGAGCACGGCCGGCCGCCGGTCCGGCCAGCACGAACGGCGCGTCCCGCGCCGAACCCGACGCGACCGCCCCCGAGACCCCCGCCCCCTCTCCCGGCGACACCGACTCCCCGGCGAACGACGACGAGCCCACCGACGCGCCCGACCCTCGCGGCACAACGGCCGACGACGCGAACTCCCCCGGCACCTCGACCAAGCCGAGCACCGACGACACGGCGGCCCTTCCCCCGAGCGCCGAACCCATGGGGCCACGCACCGACGACGCGGGAACCCCTGCTGGCACCGCGCCGGCCGGAGCGACCGCCGTTCCCCCCGCCGAGGCACGCCCCGACCACGACGCGGGCGCCCCCGGCAGCGCCGCGCCCACCGGCGCGGCGGCCCCACCCGCGCGCGGCGAACCCTCGACCGACGACGCGGGCGCCCCAGTCGGCGCCACTTCGGCCGTCTCCGCAGCCGGTGACGTCCCCGCCGGGGCGGCGTCCGCCACGGCGAGCGAGACGGCCCGGCTCGGCACCCCCGCCGGAGACGGCGCGGACTCCCCCACAGGCGCCCCGTCGTCGGGCGCGACCGGCGATGGCGCGCCCAAGGGCAGCGCGCCCGAGGGCAGCGCGACCAGTGACAGCGCGGCCGGAGCCAGCGCGACCGGAGGCAGCGCGACCGGAGGCAGCGCGACCGGAGGCAGCGCGACCGGAGGCAGCGCGACCGGAGGCAGCGCGACCGGAGGCAGCGCGACCGGAGGCAGCGCGACCGGAGGCAGCGCGACCGGAGGCAGCGCGACCGGAGGCAGCGCGACCGGTGACGGCGCGGCCGGGGGCAGCGCGACCGGTGACGGCGCGCCCAAGGGCGGCGCGGCCGGGGGCGGCGCGGCCGGAAGCAGCGCGACCGGCGACGGCGCGGCCGAGGGCGGCGCGGCGACGCGGGGGCTCGGGGAGGCTCCGGCGGCGGAGACGAAGACGTCGGCCGTGCCTCCCGCGAAGCCGCCGCGCAGCAAGCGCGCGCGGTACACGCGACGCGTCGCGATCGGTCTGCTGGCGTTCGTCGGGTTCGTGCTCGCGGCGTTCGGCGTCGCGTACCTGTTCACGCCCGTCCCGTCGCCGCAGGAGGCGGCGATCGCCCAGGGGCCGACGTTCTACTACAGCGACGGCAAGACCCAGATCGCCAAGACGGGCGTGAACCGCGAGGCCGTCGGCATGGAGGACATCCCGAAGGGCGTCCGCGACGCCGTCATCGCCGCCGAGAACCGCAGCTTCTATGAAGACCCCGGCGTCTCGCTGAAGGGCACGGCCCGCGCGTTCTGGTCCACCGCGACCGGCGAGCAGCTCCAGGGCGGCTCGACCATCACGCAGCAGATGGTCCGCAACTACTACGGCGGCATCGGCAAGGAACGCTCGATCACCCGCAAGCTCAAGGAGATCATGGTCTCCTTGAAGGTCGGCCGGGAGAAGTCCAAGGACTGGATTCTGGAGCAGTACCTCAACACGATCTTCTTCGGCCGGAACGCCTACGGCGTCCAGGCCGCCGCCAAGGCGTACTACGGCAAGGACGTCAAGGACCTCACACCCGCCGAGGGCGCCTACCTCGCAGCGGCGATCCAGCAGCCGTCCAACTTCGCCGAGCTGACCGACCGCAACCGGCCCGGCGCCGAGGCGCGGTGGCGCGCCGTCATGAACAACATGGTGCGCGACGGCTCGGTCGGCGCCGCCGAGGCCGCGCAGATGAAGTTCCCCGTCCCGCAGGAGCTGAAGGTCACCGACATCCTCAAGGGCCAGAAGGGCTACATGGTCAACGTGGCCAAGAAGGAGCTCATCGAGCGCCGCGGCTACAGCGAGGACGAGATCAACCGCGCCGGCCTGCGCATCACCACGACGTTCGACAAGCAGCTCATGGACCAGCTCCGCCAGTCCGTCACCGGGAACCTGCCGAACGGGCTGAGCAAGAAGGTGCGGACGGCGGCGGTCTCGGTCGACCCGGCGACGGGCCGCGTCCTGGCGTTCTACGGCGGGCGCAACTACCTGACCGAGCCGCTGAGCAGTGCGTTCTACGACCACGCGCAGGCCGGGTCGGGGTTCAAGCCGATCGTGCTCGCCGCCGCCTTGGAGGACGGCAAGAGCCTGACCAGCAGCTACGACGGCAGTTCCCCGCAGTACTACGACGGCGGCCAGCCGATCGAGAACAACGGCGGGACGAGCTACGGTCCCGTCAACCTCGTCACGATGACGCAGAACTCGGTCAACACGGCGTACGTCAACCTCAACCGGGACGTCGGCGCACAGAAGGTCGCCAAGATGGCCGAGAAGCTCGGCATCGCGCCGAGCCAGATGACCAAGGAGCAGCGGGCGGCGGCGTCGTTCCCGCTCGGCATCGTCTCGGTGCATCCCGTCCAGCAGGCGTCGGTGTACGCGACGTTCGCGGCCGAGGGCGTGTACCGGACGCCGCACGTGGTGCGGTCGGTCGCGGTCGACGGCGGCAAGACCCGCACGTTCAGCGAGAAGGGCAAGCGGGCGTTCAGCGTCCAGACCGCCCGTGACGCGAACTACGCCATGCAACAGGTCGTGCGCAGCGGAACCGGTACGGGCGCCCAGCTCCCGGACGGACGCGACGTCGCGGGCAAGACCGGCACGACGGAGAACGGCGTCGCGATCTGGTTCAACGGGTACACGCCGCAGCTCGCGACGAGCGTGACGATGTTCCACAAGGACCGCAAGCCGATGACGATCCCCGGCTACAGCGTGTTCGGCGGGCAGCTCCCCGCGCGGATCTGGAACTCGTACATGCGCGAGGCGGTGTCGATCGAGAACATGGAGCCGAAGGAGTTCGGCTCACCGTCCCTGCGTCCCGGCGGCGGCTACACCGGCGACCCCTACCAGGGCCGCCCGTCGGTGCCCTCGTACCGCCCGCAGGAACCGCAGCGCCCGTCCACCCCGTCCCGCCCGACCCAGCCCCGCCCATCCGAACCGAGCCCACCCCGCCCCCCGACCGAACCCGAACTCCCACCCAACCCAGGCGGCGGCGACCCACCCGGCGGTGGCGGCGGTGGCGGTGGAGGCGGAGGAGGCGGCGGCTTCCCCGGCGGCGGCGTCCCCAACCTGGACCTCCACCGCTGACCCGACCCCACCCCCGTGGGTCCCGGCCACCACCCGGGACCCACAAAAGCCTGTGGATCCCGCATTTGTTGCGACCCCTCTTAGGGGCGATGGGGACCGGTCAAGCGCCGTGTGACCACCCGGTCGCGGGCGCGGTTGCGACCCCTCTTAGGGGCGATGGGGACACCGCGACATCCGCGCGCGCCTGGACGAGGCAGCAGCGTTGCGACCCCTCTTAGGGGCGATGGGGACGCGGCAGGTGAGCGCGCTCGCGCAGTGGGCCGTGGACGCGTTGCGACCCCTCTTAGGGGCGATGGGGACTGGCGCCCGCACCCGTCGCACCGCAGCAGCCGCTGGTTGCGACCCCTCTTAGGGGCGATGGGGACCCCACGGTAAAGCCGCAGCTCAGTTCTTCGTGATGCCACGGATTTTGGGGGCGGATTTCAGCGAGCCTCCGGTCGTGCTGTGGGTCCCGGCGTGTCGCTGAAATCCGGGGCCATGGGTTCGCGCTCAGAGTACGTCGGCTGCGTGCGTTCCGCAGCATCGGCGCGAAGAGCGATGTGAGGAATGGGCCGCCGGGTGCCGGGGTGTGATGCTCGGTGTGATCCCGTCCGCTGGCGGAGGTGGTCGCCGCCGGGGGCTTGCTCTGCCGGCGGCGGCCCGGCGCGGTTGGGGCCTGCCCGGTGTTGCCGTGTGACACGGGCTGGTCGTGGTGGGGCGGGTCAGTCGCAGGCTCGGCCGAGGTTGCGGGGGGTTGCGGCGGTGGACTTGGTCAGTTGGGTGGTGTCGCCCGTTGTGAGAGGCGTCACGGCGGCGCGGAGGGTGGTGGACTCGGACTTCAGGGTCTTCTTCAGCGTCGCGTCGTCGGCCTTGGCGGCGAGGCCGTCCAGCTTGGCGGCGAGTGCGTCGGTGGGGGCCTTCCACTGGGCCGGGACGTTCGCCGGGACGGCCTGGATCTGCGTCATGTACCGGGCGTACGCCGTACGGGCCTCGGCGCAGACCTCGGCGGTGTTCGAGCCGCCGAGGAGCGAGCAACCCGTGACGAGGGTGAGGGTGGTCGCGGCCAGGAGGGCCGCCGATGCCCGGAATCGGGTTGTCTGCACTTGGGTCTCCCACTTGATCGGCGTGCGCGTGCGCCTATAATTCCGCACAAGGTCATGAGTGCCAGCGCAAAGCCCCGGCTTGCTGGCCGGCAACCCTTCGTCCGCGATGGGGTGCCCCGGGTGAAGACCGGGCCGTCCCGCGCTCGCGGTGGCGGCAAGTGCGGACCGCCCGTCACCCGGGGGTCCCTGACTCCCCCGGGAGGGTCCGGCCATGTCGCTCGCCACTGTCACGTTCCTTGAGACGTCACCGACCCCGTCTCCGGTTCTGCCGCGTGTGCTCGGCGCCGACGTCCCCGTCCCGCTCGACGGCGGCGGCACCGTCCCCTACGCGAACTTCGACTACGCGGCGAGCACCCCGTGTCTGGAGAGCGTCCAGGACGCGGTGACGGCCGCGCTGCCCTTCTACAGCAGCGTGCACCGGGGCGCCGGGCACCTGTCGCAGGTCAGCACCGACGCTTACGAGAGCGCCCGCGCGACCGTCCGGGACTTCCTCGGCGCGCACGACCGGGACGCCGTCGTCTTCACCCGCAACACCACCGACGCCATAAACCTGCTCGCGTCGGCGCTCCCGCGCGGCACCACCGTCGTCGTCTTCGACAGCGAGCACCACGCGACGCTGCTGCCGTGGCGGCGGGCGGTGCGGCTGCCCGCCCCGGCGTCGCCGCTGGACGCGGTCGCCGCCGCCGAGCGGGCGCTGGCCGGAGCGCCCGCCGGGCCCCGGCTGCTGGTGGTGACGGCCGCGTCCAACGTCACCGGCGAACTGTGGCCGGTCGCCGAGCTGGCGGACGTCGCGCACCGGCACGGGGCGCGCATCGCGGTGGACGCGGCGCAGCTCGTCGCGCACCGTCCGCTCGACATGGCCGCGCTCGACCTCGACTACGTCGCGTTCTCCGGGCACAAGCTGTACGCGCCGTTCGGCGCCGGGGTCCTCGCGGGCCGCGCCGACTGGCTGCGCGCCGCACCGCCGTACCTGCGCGGCGGCGGCGCCAGCGCGGCCGTATCCGGCGACGGCGTCGAGTGGAAGACCGAGCCGGAGGCGCGGCACGAGGCGGGGACGCCGAACGTCCTCGGCGCCGTCGCGCTCGCCGCCGCCTGCCGGACGCTGGAATCGGCGGGCTGGGACGCGGTCGTCGCGGCCGAGGAACGGCTGCTGCGGCGGCTGCGGGACGGGCTCGCCGCCGTCCCCGGCGTGCGCGAACTCACGTTGTTCGGCCAGCGGCAGCCGCGCGTCGGGATAGTGTCGTTCGTCATCGACGGGTGGGAGGCCCGCGACGCCGCGCTGGCGCTGTCCGGAACGTATGGAATCGGAGTACGGGACGGGAAATTCTGCGCGCATCCGCTGGTCGACCGGCTGCTCGGCGGAACCCCCGCCGAGCGGGGCTGCGAGGCCCCGGCCGGGACGGCGCTGCGGGCGAGTCTCGGCCTCGGGACGACCGGCGCGCACGTGGACCGGCTGGTCGCGGCCGTCGCGGCGCTGGCCCGGGCGCCGCTCGCGTCCCGGACGTGAGCTCCCGTCACGGACCTGGAAGACGGGGAGCTTTGCGCCTGTTCGCCCATGTAGCGTAGGCAGGTCCGTAGCGGAGACGAATCAGGGGGTGGCGACCGTGGCCGACGCGTGGCGGCCCACGTCAGCGCTGGAGGAACGGCTCGCGGACGCGGTCGCGTCGGGCGACCAGGAGGGGTACTTCCGCGCGCTGGCGGGGGCGGAACTGGTGGTGCCCGTGGCGCCGGAGGTCGTCGACGGCGTCCTCGGCGGCGGCGCGCGGCCGACGTGGCCGACGCACGAGGAGGACGGGCGCGTCTACGCGCTGGTCTACACGTCGGCGGCGGCGATGCGCGCCTGCCTCGGCGACGGTTACCGGCACTTCCTCACCCTCACCTTCCAGGACCTCGCGCAGTCGTGGCCGGACAACGCCTGGTGGCTCGCCGTGGACGTTCCCGCGGCGTCCTCGCCGGGCGTCGCGCCGCTCCCGATCGAGGGGCGTCTGCCGTCGTGGTTCGTCCGGCAGCTCGCGGACGGCGACGCGCACCCGCCGCAGGCCGGACGTCCGGGGTTGCTGGCTCGTCACGCGTCCCCCGGCGCGCCCGACGGCACGGCACCGGCGCAGGACGCGGCGTCCCGCCCGTCCGAGCCCGGCGACACGTCGGCCCCGTCGACGCCGCACGCGCAGGGCGACCCCTCACCCCGCCCCAACCCGCTCGCTAAGGCACCACCCACGCAGCACGCCGCCCACCAGGCACGCGACGACGCCGCACCGCACGACCGGGCACGGCACACTGGTGAGGCGTCTTCGTCGGGCCGGAACGACGCTCCGGGGACCGACCCGGCCGTCCCGCAACTGGGCCACGCCGACGCCTCCCGCGCCACCGGCATGACCCAGACCGGCGCGACGCCGCACGCAAAGGGCGCACCCCAGCCGGGACGTGACGAGTCCACCCCGCACGAGACGACCGCACCGGGCCTCCCCGACACCAGACCGAGCGACCCGCACGGCACCGGCGCGACGCCGCTGGGCTCGCATGGGCTGGCGCCGCGCCCGCACAACGCATCGCGCCCAGACCAAGACGACGCCGCCCCGAGCGACCCGCACGGCACCAGCGCGACGCCGCAGGTCTCGCACGAGTCCGCGCCTCATACGCAGGGCGCGCCGCGACCGGACCAGGACGACGCCATGCCGCATGGCACCGGCGCGACGCCGCTGGGCTCGCGTGGGCTCGCGCCGCACCCGCAGAGCGCGCCGCGACCAGGCCAAGACGATGCCGTGCCGCGCGGTACGGGCGCGACGCCGCTGGGATCGCACGCGCAGGGTGCGCCGGACGACGCCGCCCTCGGTGGTTCTCGTGCGGGCGGCGGCGCTGGGCAGAACTCCTTGCCCGGTCGCGACGACGCGTCGGTCGATCCGCGTGTCAGCGGCGGGACGCCGCTGGACCCGCGCGGGGTGCCGCATGCGCAGCCTGGCCGTGACGTGGATGATGCGCGTCCGGACGGTGGGGCGGCGTTGGGTTCGCCGGGGTCGGACGAAGCCGAGCCCGGCGCGGCACCGGGTGTGCCCGGCGGCTCGGGTTCGGCAGGGTCGGACGCGTGGGGTGCTCGTGCGGACGAGGCCCCGGCCGGGCGCGGGGACGCTGCGCCGCCGGACGGGTTCGGGGTGGAGCCGCCGCGCTCCGCCGCGCCCTCGCCTCCGGCGTCGGCGGAGGACGGCGGGGGCGCTTCGTTCCCCGGGCTGTCGTCGCCGTTCGCCCAGGAGCCCGGGGCCGGGCCGGGTGCGCCTCCGCCCTTCGTGGCCGAGGGTTCCGGGCCGGGGTTCCCGGCGTCCGGTGGTCCGTCGCGGCCGGAGGACGCGCTGCCCAGACGGCGCGATGGTGCGCCCGCGCAGGAGGGGCCGTCCAATGCGCGCCCCGACGAGGGGTTCTCGTACCTCCCGGCCGAGGGGCCGCCGCCGTTCGCGGCCGGGCGGCCTCCCTACGGCGCGGGCGTTGAGCCCGGCGCGCCGTCGCAGGGCGGGCCCGCCGGTGCGGACCGTCCGCAGAGTCCGGGCGAGCCGCCCGTGCCCGACGGCGGCCACGGGCGGGCATTCCCGACATCCGACGACGCGGGCCAGCCGCCGTACACGCCCGACCCCCGCGCAGGCCGGACATACGAGCCGACGAGCGAAGGCCCGGCGCCCGTCGCGGGCGGACCGTCCGACGCACGCCCGGAAGGCGCGCGCCCGGCGCACGACGCCCCGGCTTCGAGCCAGAGCCCCGCGCCGCACGCGGGCGGGACGGCGCCCGGACAGCCGACGTCCGCCGCGCTCCCGGAGCACGACGCCCCGGCTGCCAGCCAGAGCCTCGCGCCGCACGCGAGCGGGACGGCGCCCGCACTCCCGCCGCACGGCGGCGCGCCTGCGGGCGAAGACCGGCCGCCCTTCGCGGGCGGGGCACACCAGCCCCCCGCGCCTGGAACCATCGAACCCGCGTCCGGCGCGCGACCGGAAGGCGCGCTCCCGCACGGCGCCGCGCCCGCAGACCGGACGCCCTTCGCCACCGACCCCACGCCCGGGTCCGACACGCGCGCGGAAGCCGGACTCCCCCCGCACGGCGGCGCACCGGGAGCCCCGACGCCCGACGCACGGACAGGCGGCCCCCTCTCGTCGCACAGCGGCGCCCCCCTGAGCGAAGGGCAAGCGCCGTCGACGGCCGACGCGCGGCACGAAGGCGCGCTCCCACCGCTCGACGGCGTGCCCGCCCACGAGGACCGGGCGCCTTTCGCGGGCGACCCGTCCGAAGCCTTCACGCCGAGCACGGACGAACCGCCCAGCGCACGAACGGAAGGCGCCGCCCCGCCCCGCGAAGGCGTCCCCGGGCGTGAAAGCCAAGCTCCGTTCGCGGCCGGACCGCCCGAAGGCTTCGCGCCGGGTACGGACGAGCCGTCCGCAGCCGGTACCCGACCCGGGGGCGGGCTCCCGCCGCACGACGCCCCCGCGAGCGACAACCGCGCCCCGGGCCTTGACGAACCGTCCGCGCCCCACGCGCAGGCGGAAGGCAGCCTCCCGCCGCTCGACGCGCCCGCACCGGGCCTCAACGGCCCGTCCGCGCCCGACACGCGAACGGAAGGCACGCTCCCCCCGCACAGCGGCACCCCCGCGAGCGACAATCGCGCCCCGGAAGGCACGAACAACGCGCTCACGCCGGGCCTCAACAAACCGTCCGCACCGGGCACGCGAACGGAAAGCGCGCTCCCGCCGCGCAGCGGCACGACCGACGCACCCGCGCCGGGCCTCAACGAGCCGACCGCGCCCGACACACGCACGGAGGGCGCACGCCCGCCGCACGGCGGCGCCCCCGCGAGCGACAACCGCGCCCCGGGCGGCACCAACAACGCGCCCGTGCCGGGCCTCAGCGAACCGTCCGCGCCCGACGCACGTACCGAAGGCTCGCTCCCGCCGCGCAGCGGCACGAGCAGCGCACCCGTGCCGGGCCTCAACGAGCCGTCCGCACGCGACGCACGTACCGAAGGCTCGCTCCCGCCGCGCGGCGGCGCGAGCGACGCTTCCGCGCTGGGACTCAGCGAGCCGTCCGCGCCCGACGCACGTACCGAAGGTGCGCTTCCGCCGCGCGGCGGCGCGAGCGACGCGCCCGCGCCGCACGTATCGGTGGAAGGGGCTCAGGCCCCCTACGGGGCTTCGGCCGATGCGCCGGGGGTGGGTGATGCGGGGCCCGGGGGGGACGATGAGGCTCCCTGGGAGAGTGTGCGGGAGCAGCGGGCCGGGCGGCGGGCGGAGCGGCGGGCCGGGTTTCAGGCCGCCAACGACGTCGAGCGGGCGTTGCTGGCGGCGGCCGGGGCCGACGATCACGATCTGTTCGTGCAGACGCTCGCCGACGCCGAGATCCTGCTGCCGGTCCCCGAGGAGATGGACTACACGCTGCGGCCCGGGCGCACCGGGTTCCCGTGGCGCACGGTCGAGGTCGACGGGGTCCGGGCGCTGCCGCTGTACACGTCGCCCGAGCGGCTGGTCGAGGCGGCGCGCGCCGAGGGCACCGGCACCGAGTACCTGACGCTGCCGTTCACGAACGTGCTGCGGTACTGGCCCGAGCCGGGACTCATGCTGGCCGTGAACTCCGGTTCCCCGGCGGGCGGGACGATCCTCGCCGACCAGTTGCCGGGCCTGGCGGGCTGGGCCGACCAGCGGACGGCGCGGCGGATGGCCGAGGCGTTCGACCCGCAGAACGACGTCGAGCAGCGCCTGTTCGAGGCCGCGCTGCGCCGCGACACCGACGCGTTCTTCAAGGTGCTGCTGGGCGCGCAGGTCCTCGTCCCGGCCGACCCGGAGACGCCGTGGGGCATCACCCCCGACGACTCCGAGTTCCCGTGGCGGCCGGTGCCGGTGCACGGACGGCCGTCGATCCAGGTGTTCACGTCGCTGCGCTGGATGAACGAGGCGATCGGTTCGTCCCGGTTCGTCATGCCGAGCCTCCTGGAGATCGTCACGGCGTGGCCGGACGGCGGCTGGACGCTCGTCCTGAACCCGGGCACCCCGATCGACGCGACGCTGACCGCCGACCAGGTGCGCGCCCTGAGCGGCCCCGCGCCCACGGCCCCCGAGCCGCGCCCGATCGAGACGCCGCAGCTCCCCGAGCAGCCGTTCACCCCGGGCAACCGCATCGACCAGGAACTCCACGAAGCCGCCCTCGGCGGCGACTCGGACGCGTTCCTGCGCGTCCTGCTGGCCGCCAACGTGCTCGTCCCCATCCCGGACGACGCGCCGCTGGAGGTCACGCCGGTGCAGGGCGACTTCCGCTGGGACGCGGCGCTGCGCGACGCGGGCTCGGTGCGGGTGTTCACGTCGCTGGTGCGGCTGCGGGACGTGCTGCCCGAGTCGCGGTTCGTCTACGCCGACTTCCGCGAGCTGATCGCGGCGTGGCCGCGCGACGACTGGGCGATGGTCCTCAATCCGGGCACCCGGATCGGCGCGTCGCTGGAGGGCGAGCAGGTCCGCGCGCTGAGCGCGTGGGCGGTGCGGGTCGGCCTGGTGCGGGCCCGTCCGGAGATGACGGTGCCGCCGTCGCTGGAGACGGGGCCGCGCCCGCTGCCGGTCGAGGAGCGGCCCGCGCCGGACCCGTACGCGGGTCTGCCGGAGCCGGAGGGCGAACCGGTCGCGCAGCCGACGATCATGCAGAAGGTCGTGCCGCACGAGCACGTCGGCTGGTACCTGGAGCAGGGGTACGACCGCGTCGGCGGCTTCGTGCATCCGACGTCGGACGTCGCCGAACTCCAGACGCCCGACCAGCTCTACGCGACGCTGGGCCTGCTGTCGGACGGGGCCGCGTTCGCGCCGGACGACGCGGCGGTGCACGTGATCCGCTGGCCCGCGTACTGCCCGGCGCTGTACCGGGTGCCGTTCGGCGGCCGGTCCGAGGCCGACCTGGCCGCGTGGGGCGAGGCGGGCTGGGTGGTGGAGGCCGCGCCGTTCGAGGGCGGCGGGTTCGCGCCGGGCAGTGCCGGGACGATCCGCGAGTACAAGGTCGACAGCGTCCGGTTGCCGTACGGCGCGGAGATGTACGTGCTGGGCGCCGACCGGTCCGAGCGGTTCGTGGCGATGTACGACCCGGACCGGCTGGCGTGGCTGCGTCCGGAGGGCGACGGCGCGGTGCCCGAGCCGGACCGGTCCGACGCGACCTCCTGAGCGCTGACGGAAGGGCGGGCATCATGGCTCCGATCAGAGACGGTTATGTGGCGCGCTGGCTGGGTCGCGACTTCGAGGCCGCGCCGGGCGCCGACGGGGAGATCCGGCTGTACGCGACCGAGCCGACGGACGGGTTCGACGAGCTGCGGCCGGGCCGGTACCGCCGGATCGTCCCGGCGTTCGAGGTCGAGGGGCTGCGCTATGTGCGGACGACGTGCAGGTGGCGGGGCGAGCCGTTCGTGATCGTCGGCGAGCACGAGGGGTGGCTGCGGGTGGAGTACACCGGCGGCCGGGCGCCGGTCGCGGAGGCGCTCGGGCTGGACCGTATCGACCAGGGCGTGTGGCAGAGCTGGGCGCCGCGCGCGGAGATCGAGGACGTCCGGGAGGACGCCGTCTGAGCGGTGCGCACGCGACAGGGTTGATTCCGGCCCTTTGCCCGTGTTCGCATGATTCCGGGAGGAGCCTCGGGGGTACGGCGGACCCCAGGCGTCGAACGGTCACGCGACGGAGGTGCAGGGCGTGCTTTCCCGCTCGGGGGGACAGGCGTTGTTCGCAGGGCTCGGCGCGGCGGCGGTGATCGCCGCCGGAGCCCCGGCGGCGCTGGCGGAGCCGTCCCCCGACCCGAGCGGTTCGCCCTCGCCGGGCGAGTCGCCCACCGCGTCCCCCTCCCCCACGCCGACTCCGACGCCCGACGCGAAGCTCGTCCTGAGCGCCGTCCCGGACGCCGACGAGGCGAAGCCCGGCGAGCGGGTCGCGCTGACGATCCGCGTCCGCGCGGCCGAGGCGACGGCGACGGACGTCCGCGTCACCGGCGTCACGGCGTCGGCGAAGGCGGCGAAGATCGGCGGTGAGTGCCCGGCCCCGTTCACGGCGGCGGGCTGCGTCCTCGGCACGCTCGACGCGGACGAACGCGACACCGTCGCCGCGCACGTGTCGCTGCCGAAGTCGCTGAAGAAGACGACGAGGCTCAGCGTCACGGTCACGGTCGAGGCCGCGAACGCCCCGCAGGCGCGGGAGAGGGCGACGATCACCTACACGGTGCCCGTGCGCCCGCCCGCGAAGAGGCCCGCGCCCCGGCCGGAGCCGGCGCCGAAACCGGAGGCGCCGGTCCCGTCCGGCGGCGGGCGGGCCGCGACCGTCGCGCCGCCGCCGTACACGCCTCCGGCGCCGAACGCGACCTTCGGCACGGCTCCCCCGACGGCGAAGGGCGGCGACGTCGCGCTGCCGTCGATCGCCGCGCCGCAGACGTCCCCGGCGAGCGCGGCGCGGCCGGGGCAGAACCGGCTGCGCGGCAACCAGGCGCCGGTCGCGCAGGATCTGGAGTTCGAGCGCGTGGCGGGCACGCAGGCGGCGTGGCTGGCGGCGCTGCTGGTGGCGGTGTCGCTGCTGCTGACGCAGTTGCGGATCGGCCGCGTCCGGACGGCCCGCGCGCTGGCCGCCGCCGAGCGCGCCCGCCGGACGCCCGGCACCCACCGGCGCCCCCGGCGCGGCGTGTACGGCAAGCGCTGACCCCCGGCGCACTCCCCGGATGACGGATTCCGGCCTATCAATTTGACTTGATTGGTAGGAATAACGGGTATACCGGTGACCCGTCGCCCCGGAGAGGATCATGCGCAAACTCGTCCTGCTCGCCCTGGTGGGCCTCGGCGCCCAGCTCGTCGACGGGAGCCTGGGCATGGCCTACGGCGTCACCTCGACGACCCTGCTGCTGGCCATCGGCACCAACCCCGCCGCCGCGTCGGCCACCGTGCACCTCGCCGAGATCGGCACCACGCTGGTGTCCGGTGCCGCGCACTGGAAGTTCGGCAACGTCGACTGGAAGGTCGTCGCCCGGATCGGCATCCCCGGCGCGGCCGGCGCGTTCGCCGGGGCGACGTTCCTGTCCAACCTGTCCACCGAGACGGCCGCGCCGATCATGTCGCTGAGCCTGCTGTCGCTCGGCGCCTACATCCTCGTCCGCTTCACCGTGAAGGGCCTGCGCAAGGACCGGCTCGGCCTGCCGCTGCGCCGCCGGTTCCTCGCGCCGCTCGGCGCGGTCGCCGGGTTCGTGGACGCGACGGGCGGCGGTGGCTGGGGCCCGGTCGGCACCCCGGCGATCCTGGCCAGCGGGCGCCTGGAGCCCCGCAAGACGATCGGGTCCATCGACACCAGCGAGTTCCTGGTCGCTGTCGCGGCCAGCGCCGGGTTCATCGTCGGCATCGGCGCGGAGGACATCGACGCCACCTGGGTCGCGGCGCTGCTCATCGGCGGCGTGATCGCGGCGCCGATCGCGGCCTGGCTCGTCCGGCACATCCCGCCGCGCGTGCTCGGCTCGGCGGTCGGCGGCGTGATCATCCTCACCAATGCCCGCACGCTGCTGCGCAGCGACTGGATCGACGCGGGCGCGGGCGTCCGCTGGGCCGTCTACGCCGTCGTCTACGCGGTCTGGGCGGCCGCCCTGGCCGTCTCGATCCGCGCCCACCGCAGGGAGACCGCCGCCGAGCGCGACGACGAACGCGAACCCACGCCCGCCTAGCCGCGCACCAGAGCGTGACAGGCGATGGCCGCCGCCGCGACGACGTTCAGCGAGTCGACGCCCTGGCCGAGGGCGGCGGGGCTCATCGGGATGGTGACGGGGACGTCGGCCTCCGCGAGCCAGTGCGAGGTGAGGCCGTCGCCCTCGGCGCCCAGCAGCAGGGCGACGCGGTCGCCGGAGGGGGCGTCGTCCAGCGGGACGGCCGCCGCGTCGGGGGTGAGGGCCAGCAGCGTGAACCCGGCGGCGCGCAGCTCGGCCAGGCCGTCGTGCCAGTGCCGCATCCGCGCGTACGGGACGGCGAACACCGCGCCCATCGACACCTTGACCGCGCGCCGGTAGAGCGGGTCGGCGCAGCGCGGCGACAGCACGACGGCGTCGACGCCGAGCGCGGCGGCGCAGCGGAAGATCGCGCCGACGTTGGCGTGGTCGACCAGGTCCTCCAGGACGAGCAGCCGCCCCGCCGCCGCGACGACCGACGCGACCTCCGGCAGCGGCAGCCGCCGCATCGACGCCAGCGCGCCCCGGTGCACCGGGAACCCCGCGACGGCCTCGACGGTGGCGTCGTCCGCGACGTAGACGGGGGCGTCCACGCCGTCCAGCACGTCGGCCAGCGGCTCGACCCAGCGCCGCGCCATGAGGAACGACCGCGCCGGATGCCCGGTGCCGACGGCCCGCCGGATGACCTTCTCGCCCTCGGCGACGAACAGCCCGTGCTCGGCCTCCAGGCTCTTGCGCAGGTTGACGTCGCGCAGCCGCGTGTAGTCCGCGAGGCGCGGGTCGGCGGGATCGGTGACGGTGACCAGGCGAGCCATGTCCCCATTCTGCCGGTCGGCGCCGCGTGCGGGGGTCCGCGCCGAACCGGTCGGTGCGCCGGGTTATCCTGCCCAGGCGCCGGGTTCCTCCGGGTTCGCCCGGTCGTCTCGCCCTCCGCCGTCGAAGCGGCGGGACGCCCCGGCCCGGCGCGGGTCGGCGCCGACGATCGGACGGTGCGACCGACCGCACCGGCAGCAAGATCGTCGGGCCATACGGGGACGACCTGCACCATCATCAATTTTGAGTTCTTTGTAACCTCTCTGTCGTACTACTACAGTGCCGGGGAACATCGACGGGTTTCTGGTGAATCGAGGCTGCCGTGAGCGGACGTCATCGCAATGACTTCCCCGAGGGTCCGCCGGGGGACGGGCAAGATCCGGTCTTCGGGCCCGCCAACGACGGTTCGTCCGACTGGTTCGCGCCGCGCGACAGCCAGAGCCACCCGGTGAACCCGCCGCCCCGGGAGCCCGAGGACGAGACCCCCGACTGGTACCAGCCCCGTGCCCAGGAGCAGCCCCCCGCCTACGGCGCCGGCGGCTTCACCGGCGCCTCCGACGCGGGCGGCTACGGCCTCGGCCGCTCCGCGCAGGGCGGCTACGGCGAGCAGGAACCCAGGCGCGACGCCCCCCGCGAGGAGGACTCCGGCGGCTACCGGCTGCCGGGCGCGTCCAGCGCCGGTTACGGCGGCTATGAGTCGGTCTCGCGATCCGACGAGCGCCCCGCCGGGTTCTTCGGCGGACGCGCCGGTGGTTCGGGCGACTCGGGCGGCTACGGCCCCGGCGCGTCCGGCGGCTACAGCGACGACCCCGGCCGCCGCCGCAAGAAGCGCCGCGGCGCGATGATCGGCCCGCTGGCCGGCGCGGTGGGCCTCGCCGTGCTGCTCGGCGTGGGCGTCTACGCGTTCGCCGGGACCGGCGGCGGCTGCGACGGCGACGACGCGCTCAAGCTCACCGTCTCGGCCGCGCCCGACATCGAGCCCGCCGTCGTCAAGGCGGCCGGACGCTACAACGACGCCCGCCACAAGGTCGGCGGCAAGTGCGCCCAGGCCAAGGTCGTCAAGGCCGAGCCCGGTACCGTCGCCACGCTGCTGTCCGGCCAGGGCGTCGCCACCGGCGACAGCGCCCGCCCGGACGTGTGGATTCCCGACTCGTCGCTGTGGACGTCCCTGGTGCGCAGCTCCGACAAGGGCAAGGAGGCCGTCACCACCACCAAGACGTCGGTGGCGACCACCCCCATCGTCGTCGGCCTGCCGCGCACGCTCGCCGGGCAGCTCCAGCGCGAGGGCGTCACCGCGACCCCGTCCTGGGACAACCTGCTCAAGGCCGCGGGCGGCGTCCCCGGCGGCGGCGTCACCAAGAACCAGATGATCCCGCCCGGCGCGGTACGGCTGTTCCTGCCCGAGCCCGCCAACAACGCGACCGGCATGGGCGCGCTGATGGTCACCGACGCGCTGCTCACCAACGACCCCAACAAGGGCCCGATCTTCACCGGCATCGTGCGGACGGTCCGCGAGGCGACCGTCCCCAAGGTCGAGGACCAGTTCAAGTACTTCAAGAAGGGCCGCACCGGCAAGCAGCCGATCGCGCTCGCGCCCGAGCAGGCCGTCTGGAAGTACAACAAGTCGTCCCCGGGCGAGCCCGCCGTCGCGCTGTACCCCCTTGAGGGCACGCTGTCGATGGACTACCCCGTCGCGATCACCACCGCCGACGACGCCAAGGCCAAGGCCGCCGCGCTGCTGGAGCAGGCGCTGACGTCGCCGGAGACCCGCGCCGACGTGCAGGAACTGGGCTTCCGCGCCCCCGACGGCAAGGCGCCCGCCGGTTTCTCCGACAAGCTCGGCGTGAGCCCGTCCCGGCCGCGTCAGCTCCCCTCGCCCAAGGCCGCCGAGGTCGCGGGCGTCATGCAGTCGTGGTCGAAGCTGTCGCTCGGCCTGCGCATGCTGGTGCTGACCGACGTGTCCGGGTCGATGGCGCAGAAGGTCGGGCCGAACATGAACCGGCTCCAGGCCATCGCGCGGGTGTCGCAGGGCGGGCTGTCGATGATGTCCAACGACACCGAGATGGGCCACTGGCTGTTCTCCACCAAGATGCAGGGCAACGTGCCCTACAAGAAGTCGATCAGCATCGGGCCGCTCGGTGAGCGCGTCGCGGGGTCGACGACGCGGCGCTACCAGATGCTGTCGCTGCTGTCGCAGATGGAGCCCAAGCCGGACGGCGACACCGCCCTGTACGAGACGGCCATCGCCGCGTACAAGGAGATGAGCCGCACCTACAAGCCCGAGTTCGGCAACTCGATCCTGCTGCTCACCGACGGCAAGAACGACGACCCGGGCGGCGGCCCGACGCTGCGCCAGACGCTCAACGAGATCAAGCGCCTCAAGGACCCGAACAAGCCGATCCAGATCAACATGATCGGGTTCGGGGACGGCGTGGACCGCAACGAGCTGGAGCAGATCGCCGCCGCCACCAACGGCAGCGTGCAGATCGCGATGACCGCCGAGGAGATCAAGAAGATCTTCCTGGCGATGCTCTCCCGGCGTATCGCGGAGTAGCCCGCGCGGAACGGGCCGGTCGGCGTCCCCCTCGGCGGGGCGCTGACCGGCCCGTTCGCGTTCCGGGTGCCCGTCCCCGTAAATCTCCTGAAATATCTGCGGATGGGTGTCAACCGATCCCCCGACTCCCCCGTCTTTCTATGTGGAGGCCCGACGGGGAGCGGGGCCGTCGGGCCTCCGACCTTCTCCCCCTGATCCGCGATCAGGGGCGGCCCGCCCGCGCGGCGCGGAACCCGACTCCCCTCGGCTCCCGCCACCCGTGCCCCTCCACAGTCCGCGGGGAGGACCCCAGTGTCCGCTTGGCCCAGTCTCGACCGCACCGCCGACGAGCGCCTCGCGCGGGCACTGCGCGACGGCGAGCCCGCCGCGCTCTCGCAGCTCTCCGATCGCTACGCGGCCCGGCTGTTCGACTACTGCCACGCGCTGCTGCGCGACCAGGACGAGGCGTCCCGCGCCCTGCGCGACGCGCTGCTGGCCATCTGGGCGCACGGCGAGCTGCTGCACGAGCGCAACCCGCTGCGGCCGTTCGTGTACACGCTCGTCCGCAACGAGTGCCTGCGGCGGCTGCGCTCCCCCGACCGTCCCGCCGAGCGGCACGAGGCGCCCGAGGTCGAGGACGCCTTCCTCGACGCCGCCGAGCACGCCCGCCGCCTGGAGACGCGGCGGCTCGTGCACAGCGCGCTGGCGGGCCTGCGCGGACGCGAGCGCGAGACGCTCGACCTGCTGCTCCGGCACGACCTGGACACCGACGAGATCGCCGCCGTCCTCGGCCTGCCGCCGGGCGACGCCGCCGGGCTCGCCGACGAGGCCGTCGCCCGGCTCGACGAGTCCCTCGCCGCCGCGATGATCGCGCACGCGGGCCGGGAGGACTGCCCGAGCGTCGCCGCGCTCGCCGACGACGGCGACGGGCCGCTCTCGCCGTCGGTCGCCCGCAAGCTCGCCCGGCACATCGAGCACTGCCCGGTCTGCTCCGAACGCCGGGAACGCACCGTCTCGTCGCGGCGGCTCATGCAGGTGCTGCCCGTCGCGCTGCTGCCGTCCGACCTGCCCGCCGCCGTCATCGCCGCCGCGTCCGACCCCGACCGGATGGACGAGCTGGAGGCGCTGGCCGCCCGCGCGAACACCTTCGACGAGGAGGGCCGCCCGCTGCCGGTGGACGGCACCGGGCCGGGCCCGGCCGAGCGGCCCGAGCGGCGCGGCACGCCGCCGCTGTGGCCCGCGCTGGCCGCCGCCGCGGCGGTGCTCGTCGTCGTCACCGGGGCCTACTTCCTCATGCCGGGCCGGGCGCAGCCCACGGCGGGCGGCGGGACGCCGAGCACGTCCGCGTCCGTCGCGGCGCCGTCGGAGGACCCGCTGACCGACGAGCCGGCCGAGCCGAGCGAGACGCCGAGCCCGACACCGACGCCCACCACGTCGTCCGCGACGCCGACGCCCACGGCCACGCCGACGCGGCGCACCCGGACGCCCCGGCCGTCGCGCACGGTCAAGCCGCCTCCGCCGCCGTCGAGTTCACGGCCGGGGACGCTGGCGGTGTCGGGCTGCTCGATGGGCGCCGGATCGTCCTGCACCGTCACGGTCCGCGCGGTCGGCGGCACCGTGCGGTGGTCGGTCGCCGGGACGTCCGGGGTGAGCGCCGCCGGAGGCGGGACGCTGCTCGCCGGGCAGAGCGCGGGTGTGAGCGCCACCCGCACCGGGGAATGCTCCGGAGCGGGGGGCGGATCGGTGTCGTTCGCGCCCGGCGGAGCGGCCTCCGTCACGTGGAACTGCCCGCCCGAGGAACCCGAGGAGCCGGAGCCCGACGCACCGTGACCGACCCGCACCATCCTCCCCGCGACTCGTCAGAACGGCGAGCGCGCGTCCAGGATGCGGTGGGCACGGTCCAGCAGGACCGGGACGGCGGCGCCGATGGCGTCGAAACCCTCCCCGACCGTCGCGTTCTGGAGGAAGCGGGCGTGGATGCCCGCGAGGATCGCGGCGAGCTTGAAGCAGGCGAACGCGACGTAGAAGTCCAGGTCGGACAGGTCGTAGCCGGTCAGGTCGGCGTACCGGTCGGTGAACTCGCGGCGGGTGAGGAAGCCGGGCGCGGCGGTGATCGTCGCGCCGACCGGCAGGCCGTCGGGGTCGGCGGCCTCGGCCCAGTAGACGAGCGTCAGGCCGAGGTCGGACAGCGGGTCGCCGAGCGTGGACATCTCCCAGTCCACGACGGCCGCGATCTCCGGCGGGTCGAGCCGGACGAGCGCGTTGTCCAGCCGGAAGTCGCCGTGCACGAGCCGGGCGGGCGCGTCCTGCGGGAGGCGTTCGCGCAGCCGGACGACGAGCCGGTCGTACTCCGGCCCGGCGGGGTCGCCGCCCGCCTCCTCGATGGCGTCCTGCGAGCGCCGCCACTGCTGGTCCCAGCGGCGGACCTGGCGTTCCATGTAGCCGGACGGGCGGCCGAAGTCGCCGAGCCCGGCGGCGTCCACGTCCACGGTGTGGATCGCCGCGAGGGCGGTGGCGAGGCGTTCGCTGAGGCCGCGCGCCTGGTCGGCGGTGAGCCCGGCGGCGTCGTCCTCGGTGCGCAGGACGCGGCCGTCCACGAAGTCCATGAGGTAGAAGCGGGCGCCGAGCACGTCCTCGTCGTCGCAGAACGCCAGGGTGCGCGGGACGGGGACGTCGGTGCCCGTGCCGAGCGCCGTCATCACGCGGTACTCGCGGGCCATGTCGTGCGCGGTGGGCAGGACGTGGCCGAGCGGCGGGCGGCGCAGCACGACGCGGCGTCCGCCCGCGAGCGTGAGGCCGTAGGTCAGGTTGGAGCGTCCACCGGCGATGAGTTCGGCGCCGGTGACGGCTCCGGCGCCGGGCAGGGCGCGGGCGAGCCAGTCCGTGAGGCGGGGAACGTCGAGGCCGGGGACGGCGGCGGAACTCGTGTCAGCGCTCATGACGCCCTATTAGAACGTGGCTCGGTTCACAGCGGAAGGGCGGGGGCGTCCCGCGCTGTACGCGACCGGGCCGTCACGGAAAGGCCACAATCGGCCGCGCACATGATCTTGCCGGGCCCGGGGGCGACCTGCGCGAATACCAGTACGGCCCGGCGACGCCGGGGGCAGGGAAGATCCGAACTCAGGCAGGGCGTGGGCGCGCCCGATCAGGAGGACGCACGGTGGCAGACGCATGGCTGCCGGAGGCGGGCCGCACACCGGCCCGCGAGGACGGCGGACGGCTGCGGGGCGGCGCCCCGCGCGCGGTCTGGTTCGGCAGTGACTCCGATCCCCGGGCGGTGTCGGCCCGCTCGGTGGCGGCCGACCTGTCCCGGGCGGGCCGGCCCGCGCATCTGGTGTGGAACCCGCGCAGCGGCGAGATCATCCAGCTCGTCCCGGCCACCCGGGCGGCGGGGCTGCTCGGCGACGTCGGGCACGAGGGGCGGACGTGCCTCCAGATCATGGTGGTCGCGCTGACGGCCGAGCCGTTCACGGCCGGGACGCTGCCCGGCGTGGAGACGATCATGGCTTGGGCGGACGGCTGGGGCGTGGCCCGCCGCTGGCCCGCCGGTCCCCCGCTGCCGCCCCCGCACTCCTACCAGGCCCGCCGCGACCGCCGCGACTGGGCGCGGGGCGGCCACTTCGGCGCGTCCCAGGTGCCCGGTTCGCAGCGTCCCGACCCGGGCGGCATCGACGTCCGCCGCCTCACCGGCCCGGACACGCCCGTCACCGCCCCGTCGCGCGCCCCGCGTCCCGCCCCGGCCCGGCTCCCCCCGCCGCGCCTCCCGGGCGACCTCGACCCGGGCGCGCTCGCCGCGCCCGTCCCGCAACCCGTCCGCGCCACCCGCTCATAGACCCCGGCCGACGGCCAGTTCGCGCAGGACGGCGCAGGCGGCGCGGAGGTCGGCGTGGGTGGCGGCGCCGCCGTAGCCGACGACCAGGCCGGAGTACCGCGAGGCGCCGTGGCTCGCGACCGTCTCGGTGAGGACGCCGCGGCGCCCGGCCTCCGCGGTGACGCGGACGGCCGCGGCGGCGCCCAGCTCGACGACCAGGTGCAGGCCCGCCGTGTCGCCGCGCAGCCGCAGGCCGTGCAGCGCCCCGGCGACGACGGCGCGGCGGCGGGCGTACTCGGCGCGCATGCGGCGGACGTGGCGGTCCACGTCGCCGCCGTCCAGCAGCGTCCGCAGCGCCTCCTGGGGCAGGGCCGGGGTGCGGTCGCCCACGGCGGTGCGGTGCCGGGCCAGGTCCGCGACCAGCGACGGTTCGGCGATCAGCCAGCCGACGCCCAGCGCCGAGGTGAGCGTCTTGCCGGTCGTGCCGAGGTAGACGACGACGTCGGGGTCCAGGCCGTACAGGGCGGGCAGCGGTGCGACGTCGTAGCGGAACTCGCCGTCGTAGTCGTCCTCGGCGACCAGCGCGCCGTTGCGGCGGGCGTAGGCCAGCAGCGCCTGGCGGCGCGGCACCGGCAGCACGCCGCCCAGCGGGAACTGGTGCGACGGCGTCGTGTAGACGAGCCGCAGGCCGTCCGGCAGCGCGTCCACGATCAGGCCGTGCTCGTCGACCGGGCACGGCACGACCTCGATGCCGCGCGCCCGCAGCGCGCTCTTGGCCCGGCGGTACCCGGGCTCCTCGACGCCCGCGCGGTCGCCGGGACGCAGCACGGCCCCGGCGAGCAGGTCCAGGCCGTGCGTCGCGCCGCGCGTGACCAGCACGCGGGACGCGTCGCAGGGCACGCCGCGCCCGCGCCGGACGTGCCCGGCGATCAGCTCGCGCAGCGCGGGCAGGCCGCGGACGTCCGCCCGCTCGGGGTGCCGGGCGACGGCGGCGGCGCGCCAGGCGCGGCGCCAGGCCGGGGTGTCGAGCGCGCCCGTCCAGGCGATGCCCGCGCGCAGGTCGATCGTCCCGGCGGGGGCCTCGTTCGTGCGGAACGGCTCGTGCGGCGGGGGCGGCGGGACGGGGTCGGCGGTGAGCAGGCCGCTCACGTAGGTGCCCGAGCCGTGCCGTCCCTCCAGCCAGCCCTCGGCGTAGAGCTGCTCGTACGCCTGGGTGACCACGGCGCGGCCGACGCCGAGCGTCGCGGCCAGCGCGCGCGTCGAGGGCAGGCGCTCACCGGCGCGCAGCCGTCCGCCGGTGAGCGCCGCGCGGAGCTGCGCGACGAGCTGGACGCCGAGCGGTTCGGCGGCGGAACGGTCCAGGACGAGCGGAACGTCCAAGTGGTATCCCGTTTTCGGTCGTGAGTGGATCTTTGGAACAGTCCACTTCCCGTCTAGATTAACGGTCATGACATCGCTTTCAACGACAGAACGGACACGGCTGCGGCGGGGAAAGGACCGCGCGCTCACCTCCCGCGACGCGCTGCACGCCGTCCTGGACGAGGGGCGCATCTGCCACCTCGGCGTCGTCGTGGACGGCGCCCCGCGCGTCCTGCCCACCGGATACGGGCGGATCGGCGAGACGCTGTACCTGCACGGCTCGTCCGGGTCGGCGAGCCTGCTGGGCGCGTCGTCCGGGGAGATCTGCGTGACCGTGACGCTGCTCGACGGGTTCGTCCTGGCCCGGTCGGCGTTCCACCACTCGGTGAACTACCGCAGCGCCGTCGTGTACGGGCGTCCGCGCGTCGTCACCGACCCGGCGGAGAAGCTCGCGGCGCTGGAGGCGCTGACCGAGAGCATGGCGCCCGGCCGGTGGGCGGCCACCCGCCCGCCGACCCGCAAGGAGCTGGCCGCGACGACGGTGCTGGCGCTGCCGCTGGACGAGGCGTCGGTGAAGGCGCGGTCCGGGCCGCCGGTGGACGACGAGGAGGACTACGCGCTGCCCGTCTGGGCCGGGGTGATGCCGGTGCGGACGTCGTACGGCCCGGCCGAGCCCGACCCGCGCCTGGAGCCGGGGCCCGCGGCGCCGTCGTGGTGAGGGACGGTACCGTGCGGCGGGCCTCCTGGGCTTAACCTGGGCGGGTACAGATCCGTCGGAATGTGGCACCGCTCACCGTCCGGCGGGCGGAGCGCGACGTTCTTGCGGGTGAGAGGCTTATGGCGAACGAGAAGCTGGTCTGGATCGACTGCGAGATGACCGGTCTCTCGCTGCGCGACGACGCCCTCATCGAGATCGCGGCCCTGACGACCGACAGCGACCTCAACATTCTCGACGAGGGCGTCGACATCGTCATCAAGCCGCCGGCCGAGGCGCTGGAGCAGATGTCGAAGGTCGTCCGCGACATGCACACCACCTCCGGCCTGCTGGAACTGCTGCCCGGCGGCGTCACGCTGGACGAGGCGGAGGCGACCGTCCTGGACTACGTGAAGCAGCACGTCAAGGACCCCAAGAAGGCGCCGCTGTGCGGCAACTCGATCGCCACCGACCGCTCCTTCCTGGCCCGCGACATGCCCGCCCTGGACGGCCACCTGCACTACCGCATGGTCGACGTCTCCTCCATCAAGGAGCTGTCCCGCCGCTGGTACCCGCGCGCCTACGCCGCCAGCCCCGCCAAGAAGGGCGGCCACCGGGCCCTGGCCGACATCACCGAGAGCATCCAGGAACTCCGCTACTACCGCGCCGCCGTCTTCGTCCCCCAGCCGGGCCCCGACTTCGCGACCGCCCGCGCGGTCGCCGCCGAGACCGTCGCCGCCCCCCGCACCCCCTGACCGCACCGGTGCCGACCACCCCCCGAAACCCGCTACACTTCTGAAAGCCGGGGCCCACGCACCCCGGCCACGGTGGGTGTAGCTCAGCCGGTAGAGCACTTGGTTGTGGTCCAAGATGTCGCGGGTTCAAGTCCCGTCACTCACCCCATCAAACGAAGGACCCGGTCATGAAGATGACCGGGTCCTTCGTCGTTGCGGTCAGTGGTCGGTGAGGGCGGTGGTCAGGGACTCCATGCGGGCGCGGGTGCCCTCGTGGGGGCCGAAGTGGACGGCGATCTCGGACGCTCCGGCGTCGCGGTAGGCCCGGACGCGGTCGGCGACGCTTTCGGCGGGTTCGGTGCCGTTCCAGGCGATGCGGAGGGCGGCGCGGACGTCGCGTCCGGCGGCGAGTTCCGTCAGTCTGCGGGCCCGCTCGGCGAAGGCGCCGGGGTCGGCGGGGACTCCCTGCCAGACGTCGGCGTACCGCGCGGCGCGGCGCAGGGCGGCGTCGCTGTTGCCGCCGACCATGACGGGAACCCGGCCGTCCGGCACGGGCGCGAACACCCCGGTCTCGTAGGAGAACCGGCGGGCCCGGTAGGGCGCCGTGCCGCCGCCGAACAGATGGTGCAGCAGCGCCAGCACGTCATCGGTGATCTCGCCGCGCCGCCCGTGGTCGGCGCCGACTGCGGCGAACTCCTCCTCGCTCCACCCCACCCCGACCCCGAGCACGAACCGCCCGCCCGACAGCCGGTGCAGCGTGGCGGCCTGCTTGGCGAGCACGAACGGGTCGCGCAACGGCGCGACCAGCACCGACGTCCCGAACCACAGCCGCCGCGTGACGGCGGCCAGATACCCGATCGTCACCAGTGGCTCGTAGACCCCGCCGAACGTCGCCCCGTACTCCCCCGGCGGCAACACGTGATCGGGCAGCCACGCCCCGGCGAACCCCAGCTCCTCGGCCCCCCGGGCCACCTCCACCAGCACCTCCGCCGGCATCGCGATCGACTCGTCCGGCAACACGACCTGAAGCTCCATGCCACCCCGAACCCCGGCACCGCCCCCGCCATTCCCGCGCCGAGGTCAGGCATGACCGGTCTGCGAGGATGGGGCGTATGGCGAGTCGTGTGCAGTTGATCCGCGCTTCGAACCTGTCCGATGTCGCGGAGTACGCGTATGCCGCGACTGCGCCGCGCGATGCCCGGCTGATCTTCCTCGCCGGGTCCTGTCCGCTAGACGAGGACGGGACGACGCTCGCGGTCGGCGACTACGCGGGGCAGGCGGCGGCATGCGTCGAGACGCTGACGCGCGCGCTGGCCGCCGCGGGGGCGACGATCGACGACGTGATCAGCACGCGGGTACTCGTCGCCTCGTCCCGGCGGGCCGATCTTGTCGCGGCGTGGGAGGTGGTGCGCGACGCCTTCGGTGACCACGACGTGCCGAGCACGCTGATGGGCGTCACGGTCCTCGGCTACGACGACCAGCTCGTGGAGCTGGAGGCCGTTGCGGCCGTCGTCGACTGACCGGCGCGCACCGCCGTCAGCGGGGGGTCGTGGTGAAGCGGCGGAGGGTCAGGGCCGGGTTGGTCCGGCGGACGGACTCCAGGCGGGCCGGGTCCAGAAGGGCCAGGGCCGTGCCGTCCTGTTCGCCCAGGGAGGCCAGGGTCACGCCCATGGGGTCGATGATCATGCTGTTTCCGGCGCCGTGGCGGCCGTTCTGGCCTGCGGCGGCGATGTACATCGTGTTCTCGATGGCCCGCGCTCGGACGAGGGTGCGCCAGTGGTCCTCCTTCAGGGGGCCCGGAACCCACTCGGCGGGCAGGGCCAGAGCGGTCGCGCCCGCGTCGACGATGCGGCGCGTCACCTCGGGGAAGCGGACGTCGTAGCAGGTCTGGAGTCCGAAGGTGATCGCGCCGGAGGTGAAAGTCTCGGGGGTGTCCAGCGGGCCGGGGAGCACGACGTCGGACTCGCGGTAGCCGAAGGCGTCGTAGAGGTGCATCTTGCGGTACGTCGCCTCGATCTCGCCGGACGGGCCGAACGCCAGCAGGGTGTTGTGGATGCGGCCCGCATCGGCGTGCTCGGCGAAACCCGCGACGACGTGGACGCCGTGCCCGGACGCCAGCTCCGACAGCGTCGCGGCGAACGGCCCGTCGAGCGGTTCGGCGGCGGCGGCGAACCGCTCGTCCATGCGGGGCGCCGTGAACGACGCATACTCGGGCAGGACGACGACGTCCGCGCCGCGTCCCGCCGCCTCGTCCACCAGCGACCGCACGCGGGCCGAGTTGTCGGCCTTGTCCAGCCCGGGGGCGAACTGCCCCACCGCCACCTGCACCATCCGGCACCTCCTCCGTCCCCCTCGGTCTAGCAGATGCCCGCGACGCCCGCGAGCCGTGATTGCCCCTGGGGCTCCCGGGCATGAACCGGTCCGGGGGGATGACGATGAAGATCGGTTACAAGCTGTTCGCCGAGGCGTACGACCCGCGCGAGATCGTCCGGCAGGCCGTGGAGGCCGAACGGGCCGGGTTCGACTTCGTCGAGGTCAGCGACCATTTCCATCCGTGGCTGTTCAGCCACGGGCACTCGGGGTTCGTGTGGTCGATGCTCGCGTCGATGGCCGAGCGCACCGCGACGATCGAGCTGGCGACCGGCGTCACGTGCCCGACGATGCGCTACCACCCGGCGATCATCGCGCAGGCGGCGGCGACCGTCGCGATCCTGTCGGAGGAGCGGTTCACGCTCGGCGTCGGGTCGGGCGAGAACCTGAGCGAGCACATCATCGGCTCCGGCTGGCCGTCGGTGCGGGTGCGGCACGAGATGCTGCGCGAGGCGCTGGAGATCATCCGGCTGCTGTGGTCCGGCGGCTACCACTCCTACGAGGGCAAATACCTCGATCTGGACGACGCCCGCGTGTTCGACCTGCCCGCCGAGACACCGAAGATCGTCGTCGCGGCGAGCGGCGGACGCGCCGCCGGGATCGCCGCCGAACTCGGCGACGGCCTGTTCAACACGCTGCCCGACAAGTCCGTCCTGGACGCCTACCGGGACGCGGGCGGCGCCGGTGAGCGCTGGTGCGAGGTGCCGCTGGCGTGGGCGAAGGACGAGCAGTCCGCCGTCGCGTCCGCGCACCGGCTGATGCGGTTCGGCGTCACCGGCTGGAAGGTGCAGTCCGAACTGCCGAACCCGGTGAACTTCGAGGCCGCGACGGCCACCGTCACCGAGGACGACATGCGCGAGAACTTCGGCTGCGGCCCGGACAGGGCCCGCCATCTGGAGGTCGCGCAGCAGTTCGTCGACGCCGGGTTCGACCACCTGACGCTGATGAACGCCGGTCCCGACCCCGACGGCTTCTTCGAGTTCTTCGCCACCGAGCTGGCCGAGCCGGTGCGGGCGCTGCGTCCGTCCTGATCGCCGGGGCTTGGGCGGGGCGTCAGCGGACGGTTATGCTGCCGGGACCTGGACAGGCTCAGGGCGACCGCCGGAGGCGGGATGGATCTCGACGCAACGGCCCCCCTGCGCGTGCTCGTGGTGGACGGTGATCCCCGGGCCCGCGCCGATGTCGTCGCGCGGCTGACCGGCAGCGCCGAGCTGGAGGTCGTCGCCGAGACCTCGACCGGCCCGGCCGCGCTCGAACTGGCCGAACGGCTCCGGCCGGACGTCGTCCTGCTGGACGCGGCGGCCGCGCGGGCGGGCTGCACGTCGCCGCTCAGCCGGACGTCGCGCGTCTTCGTCATGATCGCCCCGGTCGACGGCGACGCGTCCACGCTGGAGTCGGCGCTGCGCGCGGGCGCCTGCGGGCATCTGGCGCCGGACGGCTTCACCGCGCCCGACCTGATCCGCCGCGTCCGCGACGCGACCCGGGTCGGCGGCGGCCTGTCGGCCCGCGAGGCGGAGGTCATGGACCTCATCGCGACGGGCCGCTCCAACGGCGAGATCGCCCGGCAGCTCTTCCTCAGCGAGAAGACCGTGAAGAACCACGTCAACCGCATCTACGCCAAGCTCGGGGTGCCGTCCCGCGCCCGCGCGATCGCCCTGTGGCGCGGCGTCGTCAGCGCCCTCCCGCCCGGCTCCCCGCACAGCAGAACCGATTCGCACTGACTCGCGGCCGCCTGCTAAAGTTCACTCGTCGCCGGGACACCGGCCAGACACGCGCCGTTAGCTCAATTGGCAGAGCAGCGGACTCTTAATCCGCGGGTTCGGGGTTCAAGTCCCTGACGGCGCACCCGCTTACCGAAGGGCGAACGCATCCTCGCGTTCGTCCTTCGTTCGTTTCGCCGGGGGACGCGGAGGAGCCGCCGCCCGGCGGCCCTCCGCGTCGTGGCGATCACTTGGCGAGGAAGTCCGTCAGGGCGGTGTTGACCTCGTCGGCGTGGGTCCAGAGCAGGCCGTGGGGAGCGCCCTCGACCTCGACGTAGTCGGCCTCGGGGACCGCCTGGCGGAACCGGCGTGCCGTGGCGTCGATCGGCAGGATGTTGTCCTTCGTACCGTGCAGGATCAGGGTCGGCTTGCCGGCCGCGCGGACCGCCTCGACGTCGCCGCGGAAGTCCTCGATCCAGGCCGGGACCACCGCGTACGCCGCGACCGGTGCGCTGCCGACCGCGACGTTCCAGCTACCGGTGACGGCCTCCTGGCTGATGCGGCCGCCCAGGTTCTCGTCCAGGTTGTAGAAGTCCTTGAAGAACTGCGTGTACCAGGCGTACCGATCGCCTCTCGCGGCCTCGGCGATACCGTCGAAGACCTCCTGCGGAACGCCCTCGGGATTGTCGTCGCGCCGCACGAGGAACGGTTCGAGCGAAGCGAGGAACGCGAGCTTGGCGACGCGCTCGTGCCCGTACCGGGCCACGTAGCGGGCGAGTTCCCCGGTGCCCATCGAGAACCCGACGAGCACGACGTCGCGCAGGTCCAGAGCCTCCAGCACCGTGTTCAGGTCGGCGGCGAAGGTGTCGTAGTCGTAGCCGGTACCCACCTTCGACGACCGGCCGAAACCGCGGCGGTCATAGGTGATGACGCGGTAGCCCCGCTCCAGCAGTTCGCGCGTCTGCCGCTCCCAGCTATGGCCGTTGAGCGGATACCCGTGAATCAGCACGACCGGCTGCCCGGAACCCTGATCCTCGTAGTACAGCTCGATCGACGTGCTGTTCTCGTTCCCCACCGAGATGAATCCCATGGTCATGACCCCTTCGATTCGTTTTTCCGGCCGGACGTGATCGGACGCGGGTTCACGGCCTGTTCGAGATCACCGACGACCGTGAGCCGGCCCCCGTCGCCGGGGTCCGGGTCCGGGATCATCGTCTCCGGATCGACCAGACAGACCTCGTGACCGTCCAGGGTGAGCCGGCGCGCGACCTCCAGGAGCATGCGCCGGGCCACGTCGTCGATCGACGAGACCAGGGAGACGTCGAGAACCACCCGCGGCTCTGCGGGCGCGGTCTCCACGACCTCGCGGACGATCCGCTCGGCTCCCGCGAAGCGGATTCCCCCTTGCAGCCGGAAGATCCGCGTCATGCCTCCCGTACCCGGGCGGATTTGGTTGGAACGTACGACCGCACGCGCCGCAGGTGGAACTTCCATCACATGCATTCCCATATCGGACGAGAACCGCTCGAAGAGCGCAACACCGCGCACGCTGTTCCCATGCCCGTCCAGCCGGGGGGAGAAGGTGGCGATGCCGAGCTGACCGGGAAGCGCGCCGATCAGGCCCCCGGCCACGCCGCTCTTCGCGGGGATGCCTACCTGAGTCGCCCAGTCCCCCGCCGCGTCGTACATGCCGCACGTGGCCATGACGCTCAGCACCTGGCGCACCACCGCCCCGTCCACCACCTGCTCGTTCGAGCGGGGATGCACGCCCCGGTTGGCGAGCGTCGCGGCCATCATGGCCAGGTCCCGCGCGGTCACGAGGACCGAGCACTGGCGGATGTAGCCGTCGACGACCGCCCTCGGGTCCTCGGTGAGGATGCCGTGGCTGCGCAGCATGTGCGCGATGGCGAGGTTGCGGTGCGCGTTGTCCATCTCGGACGCGCACACCGTCTCGTCGACCCTCAGCCGACGCCCGGCGAACGCCGAGAGCCCCCGGACGACGCGTTCGACGCGCTCGGCGGGCGTCATGTCCCCCGGACCGGCGAGGGCGTGCGTGGTGATCGCACCGGCGTTGATCATCGGATTGCGGGGGCGGCCCGTGTCGTTCTCCAGGGAGATCTCGTTGAACGCCTCCCCCGACGGCTCGACCCCGACCTTGGCCAGCACCGGGTCGAATCCGCGGTCGGACAGGGCCAGCGCGTACGCGAACGGCTTCGAGATCGACTGGATCGTGAACTCGACGTCGACGTCACCCGCGCCGTAGACCTCGCCGTCGACGGTGGCGAAGACGGCGCCGAGGCGCTCGGGGTCCGCCGCCGCGAGTTCGGGGATGTACCCCGCGAGCCGTCCGGAGGCGTCGGCCTCCACGTCGCGGAGTACCTCGGCCAGATAGTCGGGAACGACCGACCGCATGCTTTCTCCTTCACGAGAGTTCGCCGCCGGGCACGCGACGCGCACCCTCGCCCGCCGACCGGACGCACCTCAGCGGCGTACGGCGCGCAGGACGACGAACTTGGGGTTCGACGCGACCGTGGTGCAGTTGCCGAAGAGGCGGCGGAGTTTGGCGTGGTGGCCGAGGTGGCGGTTGCCGACGACGTGCAGTTCGCCGTGGCGGGCCAGGACGTCGCGGGCGGCGGTGAACATGCGCCAGGCGGTCGCGTCGGTGGTGGCCTGGTGCGAGTGGAACGGCGGGTTCACCAGGACGAGGTCGGCCGAGCCCGGCGGAAGGCCGTCCAGGCCGTCGCCCACGCGGAACCTCGCGCGGTCCGCCAGGCCGTTCGCGCGGACGGTCTCCTCCGCCGACGCCACCGCCTGGTAGGACTCGTCGGTGAACAGGATGTCGGCGTCCGGATGGGCGAGGGCGGCGCTGAGGCCGACGACGCCGTTCGCGCAGCCGAGGTCGATGACGCGGGCGAAATCGCCCGTGGGCAGGTGGTTCAGGAAGAACCGGGTGCCGATGTCGAGGCGGTCGGCGCAGAAGATCCCCGCGTGGTTGACGACCGTCCGTCCGGAGGCGGGGCCGACGTCGGCGGGCAGCGCATAGCGCTGGGGCCACGGACTCGGGGCCGCTTCGTCCGCCTTGTCCGGGCTCGTGAAGATCAGCCGGGCCTTGCGGACGGCGAGGGACGTCCGCGTCGGGCCAAGAATGTCCTCGAACAGGCGCAGCGTCGACGTGTGGATCTCCTTGACCATGCCGGTGCCGACGACGACGCTGCCCGCGTGCAAAGCCGGTGCGATACGGCGAAGCTGGTCGTCCAGCAGCGCCAGCGCCTTCGGCACGCGCACCAGCAGGACGTCCACCCGCTCCGGCGGCGCGTCCCGCGTGGTCAGCAGCCGCACCGACGACGGCTCGACGCCATTGCGCTCCAGGTTGCCCACCGTGGCGGTGCGGCCAAGGTAGGAGTCACCGACCTGCGTGACCGTCCGGGCGCCGGGAGCCGAGGCGAGCGCCGCCGTCAGCGCACCCCACCGGTCCCCCAGCGCGACCACCGAACCGGACAGATCGACGCCTCCCTCGGCGAGATGCCGCAGCAGGTACTCGTCGGCCGCGTCCCACGCGCGCAACCGCCCGTCCTCCGGATACCGGGCGAGCGCGACCGCACCCCAGGGCGTCTCCATATGCTCCATCGTCCGCCCAGGCTACGGCCCTCCGACCGGAAGCGGTCCCGCGTTCCCCGGCGCGCGCGGGCGGGCCTCTCCTACGCTGTCGCGCAATGCTCACCGAATCGAGGACGGACGTGCCGACCGACGAGCCCATCGAGCCCTTCCAGGGGTTCCGGCAGAACATCGACTACGCCCGGCAGCTCGTCGGGGGCGGCAGGCGGCTAGAACAGCTCCAGGTGGGGGCGTTCGACGTCGGTGACCTGTACCGCGCGGCGTGGGTGCAGGCGGTCGCGGCGCTGGACCACTGGCTGACCGAGGAGATCATCGAGCGGGCCGTCGCGCTCGCCCGGCAGCCCGCGGCGGTGCGGCCGGACAAGTACGGAAAGCTGACGATCGGCCTGGACGTCTTCGACCAGATCCACCACCACGGCCGGCCGCTGCCGGACGTCCTCCGCGCCCATTTCGCACAGTTCTTCGCGTTCCGCACGTTCCAGAACCCCGACAAGATCAAGGAGGGGCTGGCGTACGTCAGCGGCGTGAACCTCTGGCCGCGCGTCGCGCAGCTCCTGACCGCGCGGGAGGGCGGCGAGGTCACCGCCGATCAGGTGCGGACGCGCCTGCGCGCGGTCACCGACCGGCGCAACGCCATCGCGCACACGGCCGACCGCGACCCCACGACCGCGACCGGCCGCGACGCTCCTCGCCGTCTACCAGCACGCCGAGAAGCAGCCGACGTTCACCGGTTACTCCTTCGGCAGCGGCGCCGCGCCGTCGGTCACCGCCTGGTTCCACCTGGGTCACACCGACGCGCCGGTCTGGAGCATCTACGCGGGAGGCGACGACGTGGCGCTCTCCATCGACTTCGAATGGATGGCGGGTCGCGGTGCCGCCCGGGGCCGGATGACGCACCTGGCGAAAGATCTGAGCAGTCTCCCCGGATGCCGCAAGCTGCCCGAGATCCTGACGGAGAACGAGTTCGCCAAGCGCCCGTCACTGCTGCGAGCGGCGCTTTCGGGGCCGAAGGCCAAGTACGTCGTCCTGCACGCGCTCGACCGGTTCCTCACCGCGAAAGGCGACCTCTGAGCACCGCTACGGCGGTGCGGTGCGGTGGAGGACGATGAGGGCCACGTCGTCCTCGCGGTGGCCGAATTCGCCCAGGACGCGGTCGCAGTACGCCTCGGCGTCGCCGCCGAAGGGCATCTGGCGGAGACGTTCCAGGTTGTCGGAGAGGGAGACGTCGCGGTCCTCGATGAGGCCGTCGGTGTAGAGGGCGACGGCGCCGCCGGGCGGGACGGTGGTGTTCTCCACGTCGACGCCCGACACCGGGAAGCCCAGCAGGATGCCGCCGCCCTTGCCGTACCAGGCGCGGTCGTCGTGGTGGAACAGGGCGGGCAGGTGGCCCGCGCCGGCCAGCTCCAGGTCGCCGGTGCGCGGGTCGAGCGTGAGCAGGCAGACGGTGGCGGACTGGTCGTCGTGGTAGCGGTGCATGACGCTGTTGAGGCGTTCCAGGATCGTCGCCGCGTCGTGGCCCTCGTCGGCGAAGGCGCGCAGCGCGTGCCGCAGCTCGGCCATGACGGTCGCGGCGTGCAGCGAGTGGCCCTGCACGTCTCCGATGGCGATGAGCAGCGTGCCGTCCAGGTCGATGATCTCGTAGAAGTCGCCGCCGACCTCGGCCTGCTCGCTGGCGGGCTCGTAGCGGACGGCGAACGTCCAGCCCGCGACCTCCGGCAGCAGCGACGGCAGCAGGCTGCGCTGGAGCGTCAGCGCGACGGTGTGCTCCTCGGCGTAGGAGCGCAGCGCCTCCACGGCGAGCGCGACCGTCTGCGCGAGCTGGCGCAGCAGGTTGAGGTCCTCTTCGTTGGCGAGCCCGCCCGCCTCCAGCGCGATGCAGATCGGCGGGCGGCCCGGCAGGGTGCGCGCCATGATGAACACGGCGTCCTGCTCGGTGTTGGGGTCGGCGACGATCTCACCGAGCCGGGCGTACGGGACGCGCGCCACCGCAGATCCGGTGCTCTCCCCCAGCGGGACGAACCGGCGGCTCAGCTGCTCCAGCGCGTCGGGCGGGCAGCCGCGCGGCTCGGGCGGCAGCGCCGGGTCGAGGCAGACGGTGCGCCGCAGCCGCCCGTCCACCGACATGATGAACGACGAGGCCCGCACCCCGAAGATCTCGGCGGCGCCGGTGGCGGTCGCGGCGGCGAGCCGGTCCAGGTTCCCCGCCGAGTTGATCTCCAGCGTGGCGCGGGTCAGCGCGGCCAGCCGCCCGGCGGTGCGCTCGGCGCGGCGCCGCGCCAGGTAGTAGCGCAGCACCGCCTGGACGGTGGCCAGGAACTCCTCGGGGTCGATGGGGTCGGTCATGTAGGCGTCGGCGCCCTGCCGCAGGCCGTGCGTGCGGTCGGCGCTGTCGATCGCGGTGGCGGAGATGTGGATGACGGGCAGTGACGCGTACTCGGCCGTCGTCTTGATCCGCTCGCACACCTCGATGCCGCTCATGTCGGGCAGCCGGACGTCGAGGATGACCAGCTCGACGTTGTGCTCCGCGAGCCGCTCCCACGTCTGCGCGGCGCTGGCGGCCTCGATGACGGTGTGCCCGGCGCGGCGCAGCCAGCTCCCGATGATGTAGCGCTTGGTGTCGTTGTCGTCGACGACGAGCGCGGTGACGAGGTCGGCGCGCGCGGCGGTGGACAGCGGGCTCATCGGACGGCCTCCCGGGCGCGGCGCACCGCGTCGAACAGCACGGGCCGGTCCAGGACCGCCTTGTCGACGGTAGCTCCGGCGCGGGCCAGACGCGAGTCCGTGAGGAGGGCGACGTCGAGCGCGGTGACGAGGACGACGGGGACGTCCGGCCCGATCCGGCCGAGGACGTCCAGGCCGTCGCCGCCGGGCATGTTCAGGTCGAGCAGGATGAGGTCGGGCGGGTCGGCGGCGACGGCCTCCAGCGCCGACGGAGCCGAGTACGCCTCGCTGACGCGGTCGGCGGCGTCACCGAGCAGGCCGCGGAGCTGGGCGCGCCGCGCGTCCTCGTCGTCGACGATGAGGACGTGGCCGAGCCGGGGCACCTCGCCCGCCGGGAGCCGCAGCGTCACGCGGGTGCCCTGGCCGGCCTCGCTGTGCAGGTCGAGGCCGCCGCCGAGCAGTTCGGCGAGCCGCCGCGCGTAGGGCAGGCCGAGGCCGGTGCCGCCGGAGGTGCCCGGCACCTGGAAGAACTCCTCGAAGACGCGGCGGTGGAACTCCGCGGGGATGCCGACGCCGGTGTCCGCGACGGTGAACAGCAGGTCGTCGCCCTCGGCGCGCACCTCGACGCTGACCTCGCCCTCGCGGGTGAACCGGATGGCGTTGCCGACGACGTTGCGCAGGATGCGGGTCAGCATGACCTCGTCGGTCGCCAGCTCGACGGGTTCGGCGGGCAGCTCGGTGCGCAGCGCGATGCCCGCCTGCGCGGCCTGCGGGACGAGCTGCTCGGTGAGCGCGGTGACGACGTGGGTGACCGGCACGGTGCGGATCTGCGCGACGAGCGCGCCGCGTTCGGCCTTGGCCAGGTCGAGCAGCTCGTTGACGAGCGACAGCATCGTCTCGCCGGAGTCGGCGATGAGGCCGACCTGGTGGCGCTGCTCGGCCGACAGCGGCTCGGCGGCGGCGTCGAGCAGCAGCCGGGTGAGGCCGATGACGGAGTTGACGGGGGTGCGCAGCTCGTGGCTGATGCTGGCCCAGAACCGGTTCTTGGCCTCGGCGGCCTCGCGGAGCTGCGCGCTCTTGTCGTCCAGTTCGGCGTAGAGGGCGACGACGCCGCGGTTGGTCTCCTCCAGCTCCTGGGAGAGCTGGCTGTACAGGGCGAGGACGCCCCGGTTGGTCTCCTCCAGCTCGGCGTTGAGGGAGCGCAGTTCCTCGCGCTGGCGGCGGACGTCGTCGAGCGCGTCGATGAGTTCGGCGTTCTGCACGCGCAGTTCGTCGGCGGCGGTGGAGGACACGCGGACGGAGAAGCGGTGCCGCAGGTCGGCGGCCTCGCGCGGCGACGGCGGGTCGACGCCGGCGGGCAGGTCGCGGTGCAGGCGCAGCACGGTGCCGCCCGGGCCGGTCCGTTCCTCGACGCCGCCGAGCAGGCGTTCGGCGGCGCGCAGCCCGGCGCTGGGGACGTCGCCGGGCTCGGCGTCCAGCGCGAGTTCGACGGTCAGCCCCGCGCGCGGGGAGCGGATGAGCAGGAACGTGACGCGGACGACGCCCAGGTGCGCGACGAGGTCGCGGGTGATCTCCGACAGCGCGGTGGGCAGGCGGACCTGGTCCTGCGGGTCGAGGCGCACGGCCGCGCACAGCTCGCGGGACGCGCGGCGCACCTCGTAGATCTCCTCCTGGTCGCGCAGGTCGAGCCGGAGCAGTTCACCGGCGACGCTCACCCGGCCTCCTTGATCACGACGATGGAGCG
The DNA here is from genome assembly GCF_000374305.1 of Actinomadura flavalba DSM 45200. Taxonomy (GTDB): domain Bacteria; phylum Actinomycetota; class Actinomycetes; order Streptosporangiales; family Streptosporangiaceae; genus Spirillospora; species Spirillospora flavalba. Next base: position 51,024 of record NZ_KB894095.1, read on the forward strand.
GTCGTCCTGCCGGACGCCCGCGTCGCGGAGCAGCACGGCCGCGACGACGAGCGGCGCCCGCGCCAGCAGGCCGGGGGTGTCGGCGGTCTTCCAGCGGTCGGTCAGGCCGTCGGAGTGCAGCACGACCGCTCCCCCGGCGGGCAGGTCGTAGGAGTACTCGCGGAAGGTGCGGGCCTGGTGCCCGGCGATGCCGGGGACGGAGATCATGCCGCGCCGCGCGTCCGGGCCGACGACCCATCCGGCGACGTTGCCGAGCCCGGCGAACCGGACGGTGCGGGCGGCGAAGTCGATGGCGGCGACGGCGACGGCGCCGCCCCGGGTGGGCCGCAGGCGCCGGTGCACGAGCCGCAGGAGTTCGACGGGCGACGCGTCCGGGTCGGCCTCGCGGACGGCGCGGACCGCCTCCTGGCTGGCGGTTGCGGCGAGGGGGCCGTGCCCGAGGCCGTCGCAGAGCAGGGCGAGGACGCGGTCGCCGGAGTAGTGGACGGCGTAGGCGTCGCCGCAGATCTGCTCGCCCCGGATCGGGCGGGTGAGTCCGGCGTAGGGGAGGTCGGGGGCGGGTTCGGCGGGTTCGTCCTGGACGGCGAACGCCGCCGTGAGGACCGAGCCGCGGCCGGGCACCGAGTGCAGGTCGCTGCGGTCGGCCAGCCGGTTGATCGCGCCGAGGCCGATGCCGAGCGTGCCGGACGTGGAGTAGCCGTCGCGCAGCGAACGCGGCACGTCGGACATCCCGGGGCCCTTGTCGATGCAGACCAGCTCGATCGCGGGCACGCCGCCCGCGCGGGTGACGCGCAGCGTCATCGTGCCGTCGCGGGCGTGCTTGTGCAGGTTGGAGGCCGCCTCGCTGGCGGCCAGCGCGATCTGGGCGAGGCGGTCGGGCTCGAACCCGAGCGGTTCGGCGAGGGCCGTGGCGCGGCGGCGCGCGGCGGCGACGGCGCTGACGTCCTCGACGGGCAGCCACACCGACTCCTCGTCGGTGGGGCCGACCGACCAGCCCGGAGCGCTCAGCGGCCCCATTTCACCACCGTGATCCGGGTTCCGGCGCCGGGCGCGCTGTCCAGCGAGAACTCGTCGACGAGCCGGCGGGCGCCGGACAGGCCGAGGCCGAGGCCGTTGCCGCTCGTCCAGCCGTCGGTGAGCGCGAGGTCGAGGTCGGGGATGCCGGGCCCTTCGTCGGCGAACAGGATGCGGATTCCGGCGCGGCCCAGGCCGCTGTCGACGCGTTCGACGCGGGCGTGCCCGCCGCCGCCGTAGATGAGCGTGTTGCGGGCCAGCTCACTGGCCGCCGTGACGATCTTGGTCTGGTCGACGAGGGACAGCTTCGCCGCCCCGGCGGCCTCCCGGACGGCCTGCCGGACGCGCACGACGTCGTCGCCCGAGCCGATGGGGATCTCGGTGGCCCCGGCGTCGGTCACCGTCGGTCCCGGGGACCGGCGGCCAGCCCGTCCACGCCGAGCAGCCGCAGGCCCTTCTCCAGGTCGAGGGCGGTGCGCACACCGCCGAGCGACAGGCCCAGCTCGACCAGCGTGATCGCGACGGCGGGGCGCATGCCGACGACGATGGTCTCGGCGTCCAGCAGCCGGGAGATGGACGCGATCGTCGCGAACATCCGGCCGATGAACGAGTCGACGATCTCCACGGCGGTGATGTCGATGATCACGCCGCGGGCGCCGGTGGCGACGATGCGGTCGGCGAGGTCTTCCTGGAGGTTCAGGACGCTCTGGTCCTGGAGGTCGATCTGGATCGACACCAGCAGGATGTCACCGATCTTGAGGACGGGGACGCGTTCCATCACCGCTCCCGCTTCTCGCCCAGCACCACGCCCCGGTGCTCCAGCGCGTATCCGAGCGCGTCGGCGAGGGTGGCCTTGGTGACGATGTCGCCGAACTCGATGCCGAGCGTCACGATCGTGTGGGCGATCTGCGGGCGGATGCCGGAGATGACGCACTCGGCGCCCATGAGGCGGGCAGCGACGACCGTCTTCAGCAGGTGCTGCGCGACCTCGGTGTCGACGGCGGCGACGCCGGTGATGTCGATGACGGCGTACTCCGACCCGGTGTCCACGAGGGTCTGGAGCAGCGTCTCCATGACGACCTGGGTGCGCGCCGAGTCGAGCGTGCCGATCAGCGGGACGGCGACGATGCCCTCCCACAGCTTCACGACCGGTGTGGAGAGTTCCAGCAGGCTCTCGGCCTGATCCGCGATGACCTGTTCGCGGGCGGCGGCGTAGGTCTCGAAGGTGTGCAGCCCTAGGTCGTCCATGACGGCGGAGAACTCGATGAACTGCCGGTAGGCGGCCTGTTCGTCGGTGTCGCCGCCCTCCATGTTCTCGTAGAGGGCCTGCTTGAGCGCGAAGACGCTCACCGCGATCTCGGTGGGGCTGAACCCCTGGCGGGCGCGGGAGCGGGACAGGTCACCGAGCGCGCCGCGCAGCTCGTCGGCCGCGGCGCCGCGCGGGCCCTCCTCGGCCACGCGGACCGCGAGCTCGAACAGCTCGGCGGTCTCGGCGCGCAGTTCACGCTCGGTGATGCGGCCCTGCACGGTCGCGGCGATGATGGCGACCCAGCGGCCGAGAACGTCGTCGCGGCGCCGCCGGAGCAGCTCGGCGATGGCGCCCTGCGCGGCGGCGTCCTGCTTGGTTTCCAACGGTGCCCCACTTCGTTAACACCCGACAAGTAGGTGAAGAGTACCGCCCGTCGCGGGCGATCAGTCGCGATTGCCACCCGCGCTACGATCGTGGCCATCAGCGCAGATGAAACGGTGGATCGGGGCACGGCGCACACCCGCGCCGCGCTGATGGACGCGCTGCTCCGGGCGGGCGTCTCCGGCGTGGACGGCTCCGCGCTGGCGCGGTCGCTCTACGCGTCCGACGCCTCGCTCTACCGGGTGCCGCCGCAGGTCGTCGTCACTCCGCGTGAGGGCGGGGAGCTGACCGCCGCGCTGGAGGTGTGCCGGGCGGCCGGGGTGCCGCTGACGCTGCGGGGCGCGGGCACGTCGCTGGCCGGGAACGCCGTGGGGCCGGGCGTCGTCGCCGACGTGAGCCGCCACCTGAACCGCGTCCTGGAGATCGACCCCGACGCCGGGACGGCGCTCGTCGAGCCGGGCGTCGTCCAGGAGAACCTGCACGCGGCGGCGCGGGCGCACGGGCTGCGGTTCGGGCCCGACCCGTCCACCCGGACGCGGGTCACGCTCGGCGGGATGATCGGGAACAACGCGTGCGGGTCGCGGGCGCTCGGATACGGGCGGACGTCCGACAACGTGCTCGGGCTCGACGTCGTGGCGGGCACCGGGGAGCGGCTGCGGCTCGGTGACGTTCCCGGCGCGGACGGCGGCGGCGACCTGACCGGACGGCTCCGCGCGCTCACCGCCGACCGTCTCGCCCTGCTGCGCACCGAGTTCGGGCGGTTCGGACGGCAGGTGTCGGGTTACTCGCTGGAGCATCTGCTGCCCGAGCGCGGCTTCGACGTCGCCAGGATGCTCGTCGGCAGCGAGGGCACGCTCGCGGTGACGCTCGCGGCGCGCGTGCGGATGGTGCGCGAGCCCGCGCACCGGGTGCTGGTCGTGCTCGGCTACGGGTCGATGGCCGAGGCCGCCGACGCCGTTCCCGCGCTGCTGCCGCACGGGCCGATCGCGTGCGAGGGCCTGGACGCGCGGATCACGTCCGTCGTCGCCGGGCGGCGCGGCGCGGCGGCCGTCCCGGCGCTGCCGCGCGGGTCTGGGTGGCTGCTCGTCGAGCTGGCCGGGGACGACCTGACCGACCGCTCCACGGCGCTGATCGCCGGTTCCGGCTGCCTGGACTCGCTGCTCGTCACCGACATGGCGCTCGCCGACGCGCTGTGGCGCATCCGCGAGGACGGCTCGGGGCTCGTCGCGCGCACCCCCGCCGGGGAGCAGGCGTACGCGGGATGGGAGGACGCCGCCGTCCCGCCCGCGCGGCTCGGCGCGTACCTGCGGGAGTTCGAGGCGCTGCTGACGGCGCACGGGCTGTTCGGCGTCCCGTACGGGCATTTCGGCGACGGCTGCGTGCACGTCCGCGTCGACTTCCCGCTCACCCGGCCCGGCGGGACCGGCGTGTTCCGCGCCTTCCTGGACGAGGCCGCCGCGCTCGCCGCCGCGCACGGCGGGACGATGTCGGGCGAGCACGGCGACGGCCGGGCCCGGAGCGCGCTGCTGCACCACATGTACTCACCGGACGCGCTCGCGCTGATGGCGGCCGTCAAGGACGTGTTCGACCCCGGCGACGTGCTCAACCCGGGCGTCATCGTCGCGCCCGCGCCGGTGGACGCCGACCTGCGCGCGCCGTCGGCCGGGTCGTCGCCGGGCACCGGGCTGCGGCTGCACCACGACAGGGGCGACCTGTCCCGCGCGGTGCACCGGTGCACCGGCGTCGGGAAGTGCCGGGCCGACAACACCGGGACGGGCGGCGTGATGTGCCCTTCGTACCTGGCGACGCGCGACGAGAAGGACTCCACGCGGGGCCGGGCGCGGGTGTTGCAGGACGCCGTGTCCGGGCGGCTCGGGCCGCAGCCGTGGCGGTCGGACGCGGTGCGCGACGTCCTCGACCTGTGCCTGGCCTGCAAGGGCTGCGCGACCGACTGCCCGACCGGCGTCGACATGGCGTCGTACAAGGCCGAGGCGCTGTACCGCCGCTACCGGCGCCGTCCGCGTCCCCGGGCGCACTACGCGCTGGGCTGGCTGCCCCGCTGGACCCGGCTCACCGGCCGCTCGCCCCTGCTGGCGCGCGGGGCGAACGCCGTGCTGGCCCTGCGCCCGCTGGTCGCGTGGGCCGCCGGGCTGGACCGCCGCCGCGCCCTGCCGTCGTTCGCGCCTCGGACGTTCCGCTCCTGGTTCGCCGAGCATGCCGCGCCCGCCGGGGGCGACGAGGTCGTGCTGTTCGTGGACACCTTCACCGACGCCTTCTCCCCCGACGTCGGGCGGGCGACCGTGCGGGTGCTGGAGGACGCCGGATACCGCGTGACCGTGCCGGGACCGGTGTGCTGCGGGATCACGTGGATCTCCACGGGGCAGCTCGACGGGGCGCGGGCACGGGTGCGGGCGGCCGTGCGGGAGCTGCTGCCCTACGTGCGGCGAGGGGCGCGGATCGTCGGGATGGAGCCGTCCTGCACGGGCGTGCTCCGCGCGGACGCGGCCGAACTGCTCGACGGCGCCGAGGCCGCGGCCGCCCGCGAGGTCGCCGCCGCGACGCGCACGCTGGCCGAGCTGCTCACCGAGACGCCCGGCTGGGCGCCGCCCGACCTGTCCGGCGTGACGGCCGTCGCGCAGCCGCACTGCCACCACCACGCCGTCCTCGGGTGGACGGCGGACGCGGCGCTGCTCGCGGCGGCCGGTGCCGCCGTGCGGCGCCTGGGCGGATGCTGCGGGCTCGCCGGGAACTTCGGCGTCGAGAAGGGGCACCACGACGTGTCCGTCGCGGTCGCCGAGCACGCGCTGCTGCCCGCCGTCCGGGCGGCCGGGGCGTCCGACGTCGTCCTCGCCGACGGGTTCAGTTGCCGGACGCAGCTCGACGCGCTCGCGCCGCGCGGCGGCGAACACCTCGCGCAGCTCCTCGCCCGGCACCTGCCTAGCGGCGGACGACCCCCGCGAGCGTGAAGCTCAGCTCCGGCGCGTCGCCGGGGTCGGCGTCGTCGTCCGGGCGCCACTCGGGCGTATAGGTGAGGCCCGGGTCGAGCCAGGTGAAGCCGGTGAACAGGGCGCGGACGGCGTCCCGTTCCCGGCCCCGGAAGTGGCTGGTCGTCGGGTCGAACACGCGGCGGACCGGGTCGGACGCCTCCGGGCGCGGCTCCTGCGTGATGTGCGTGAACACGACGTGGCTGCCCGGGACGAGCCGCGCGCGCAGGTCGTCCACGGCGGCGCGGGCCCGCGCGTCGTCCTCGATGAAGTGCAGCACCCGGTCGAGGATCACGACGACCGGCCGGTCGAAGTCGATCAGCGCGCGGGCGGCCGGGTCGCGGGTCACGTCCGCCGGGGAGAGCAGGTCGACGCCGACGACGGCCGTGTTCGGGTGCGTGAGCAGCGCGCGGCCGTGGGTCAGCGCGACCGGGTCCTCCCCGGCGAACAGGACGCGGGCGTCCGGCGCGATCCGCGCCGCCGTCTCGTGCACGTTCCCGGCGGCGGGCAGCTTGTCGCCGACGTCGACGAACTGCGTCTCGCCCGCCGCGGCCAGGTGCCGGACGGCGCGGCACAGGAACGCGTGGTTCGCCCGCGCCGCCGTCGCCGCCTGCGGGATGATCTCCAGCAGCTCGGCGGCGACGCGGCGGTCCGCCGCGTAGTTGTCCTTGCCGCCCAGCAGATAGTCGTAGATGCGTGCGGTGCTCGGCGTGTGGAGATCGACACCGCGCGGGAAATCCTCGGCCATGGGCACCTCCTCGGCTCGCGGTGCGACGACCCTAACGCGCCGGAAACATGAGCCGGGTTCGGGTCAGACCCTTTCCGTTTTTCGTCCTCATCCGCACGAATTCCGGCGCGGGCGACTCAGTTGACGTTCTATCTCCGCGCACGGCCCGCTGCGAGAGTCGGACGTCCGTGCACCGAACTCCCGCAGGGACGGCAATGACGACCACCGCGCACCTCACGGCCGCCGACTACGCGGCCATCGGCCGCGAACTCGACGCCCTCCGGGCCGAGATCGCCGCCGACCTCGGCCCCGACGACGCCGCCTACATCCACCGCGTGATCCGCACCCAGCGCTACCTGGAGCTGGCCGGGCGGGCGATGCTGCTGGCGTCGTCCCGCAAGCCGGTGTGGATCGCCGGGACCGTGACACTGTCGCTGGCCAAGATCCTGGAGAACATGGAGATCGGGCACAACGTCATGCACGGCCAGTGGGACTGGATGCGCGACGAGAAGATCCATTCCACGACGTGGGAATGGGACAGCGTCGCCCCCGCCGAGCAGTGGAAGCACCTGCACAACTACGTGCACCACACGTTCACCAACGTCCTCGGCAAGGACGACGACCTGGGCTTCGGGCTCGTCCGGATCGCGCCCGAGCAGGAATGGCACCCGTTCTTCCTGGCGCAGCCGGTCTACGCGCTGCTGCTCCAGATGTTCTTCGAGTACGGCGTGGCCGTCGCCGACCTGGAGCTGGACAAGGTCCTGGCCGGCGAGGACGACCGCGCCGAGACCCGCCGCAAGCTCACCGCGATCCGCGGCAAGATCGCCCGCCAGTGGGGCAAGGACTACGTGGGCTTCCCCCTGCTGACGGGCCGCCGCTTCGGGTACACCCTCGCCGCGAACGCCACGGCGAACATCGCCCGCAACCTGTGGGCGTCCACGATCATCTACTGCGGGCACTTCCCGGACGGCGCCGAGGTCTTCCCCGAGTCGTGGCTGGACGAGGAGACCAAGGGCGAGTGGTACGTCCGGCAGCTCCTCGGCACCGCCAACATCAGCGGCGGGCGCCTCTTCCACATCATGACCGGCAACCTCAGCCACCAGATCGAGCACCACCTGTTCCCCGACCTGCCCAGCAACCGCTACGCCGAACTGGCGCCGCGCGTCCGCGCGCTCTGCGAGAAGTACGACCTCCCCTACTCCACGGGCGGCCTGACGAAGCAGATCGGCAGCACCTGGTCCAAGATCTTCCGCCACGCCCTCCCCCCGAAGAAAACCGGTACGTCCCACCTCTCCCGCCCTGCTAACCTGGACGAGTCAGGCACCACGGCACCACGCGACCTGACACGCGCCGTTAGCTCAATTGGCAGAGCAGCGGACTCTTAATCCGCGGGTTCGGGGTTCAAGTCCCTGACGGCGCACCCACCACCACGAGAGCAGACGCGAGTCGCGTCTGCTCTTTCGTGTTTCCGGGGGTCGTCGCGCCGTGTTCATGCCGTGTTCGTTCCGGGGTGGTGGGGTGGGGCGTATGCGTGCTTGTCTTGTCGTTTCCGTGGGGGACGCCGGGGGGCGGATTCCGGACGGGGTTCTCGCGGCGGCGCGGTGGGCCGTCGGGGAGGCCGTGCCCGTGCCCGCCGACGTGTGGCGTACTGCGGAGTGGGTGGCGCCGGACGGCGGGACCGCGCTGCTGGCCTGGTCGAACGAGCCCGTCGAGGAGCCGTTCCCCGCGCCGGTCCTGACGTCGGGCGGGCGGGCGCTGGCCTACTGCGGGTACCTGGGCGCCAAGGGCGACGCCGACCTGCTGCTGGACGCCGCGTCGCTCGGTGCGGAAGCGGACGGCCTCGGCGGCTGCTTCTCGGTGTTCCGCGCCGGGCCGGACGGGTTCGAGGCGGCCACGTCCATCACGCGGGCGTGCCCCGTCTACACCGCCGAGGCGGGCGGGCTGCGGTTCGCGGCGTCGCGTGCGCTGCTGGCGCATCTGGCGGCGCGGGCCGCCGCGACCGGGCTGACCCGCCCGGCGCCCGCCTATGACGTGATGGCGTTGCAGTCGATGGTGCGGCACGGGTTCTTCGCGTCCGACGAGACGCCGTTCGAGGGCGTGCGGGCGGTGCCGAACGCGGCGACGTTCGTCGCGCGGCGCGGACGGCCCGCCGCCGTCGTCGCACGGCCGCTGCCCGAGCAGGAGCCCGCGCCGCGCGGCCGCAAGGAGGCCGTCGCGCGGGCCGAGCCGCTGGCCGAGGCGCTGCTGGCGGCCGTCGAGCCGTTCCGGTGGCACGACCGGCCGCTGCGGCTGGCGCTGTCGGGCGGACGCGACAGCCGGCTGATCGCCGCCGCGTGCCACGCCGCCGGAGTGCCGTTCTTCGGCGCGACGCACGGCCTGGCCGACAGCCCGGACGTGGTGCTGGCGCAGCGGGTCGCCGCGGTGCTGGGCGTCGAGTGCCGGGTGACGGTCGACCGGCAGCGGCCCGGCGCCGTCGTCGTCGGGCATCCGGTGCGGCGGGCGCACGCGCTCGTCCGCATGTGCGAGGGCATGAACTCGGCGTACGAGGGCGTCAACCGGTGGGCGCCGTTCGACCCGGAGCCGCGCAGCTCCGGTTCCGGCGGCGAGCGCCTGCGCGGCGGCTTCCTCACCGACCAGGCCGACCTGTCCCCCGACGGCGTCCGCGCGCGGTTGAAGACCGTCTTCCTGGCCCAGAGCGAGTTCCTCACCCCGGACGCCAACGCCCACGCCGAACGCCACCACGCCGCGTGGGTCGCGCGTTACGAGCGCGACGGCGTCGACGTCCTCGACAAGCTGCACATGTTCTACAAGACGGGCCGCTGGCTGGCGGGCTCGCACACGGCGACCCTGATGAACTGGGCGTACTACCACCCCTTCCTGGACAACCGCGTCGTCCGCGCCGCGCTGGCGCTGCCCGTGGAATGGCGGATGACCGAGGAACCGGTCGCGCTCGCGCTGCACCGGCTCGCCCCGCGCCTGCGCGACGTCCCCTTCGACGGCAAACGCTGGCGTTTCGAGACCGAGCGCCCCCGCTCCCTCCGCTCCTGGCCGGGCTGGCGCCGCCGCGCCACCCCGCCGAGCACCGCCGCGGCGGGCTTCAACTGGCGCAAATCCTACGGCCACGACCTGGCCGACGTCTTCCGCGCCCACATCCTCGACGCCCCCGCCGAACTCTTCTCCATCGTCGACCGCAAGGCCGTCGAACGCCGCCTGTCCGAGGTGCCGCCCCGCCGCCCCGGCCAGAGCTGGCACCTCCTCTCCCTGTCGGTCCTCCTCTCCGGCACCTGGCGCACCCCCGAACCCACCGACCTCCCCGACATCGAGGTCCCCCTCCCCGCTCGCGAATGAGTACCTGTACGGAGGTGCCGGGGCGGCGGCGCGGCAAGGATGGGGGCATGTCCTCCCCCTTGTGGCGCTTCGCCGCCATTGCCATGAAGGTCGCGCTCGCGGCCCTGCTCGTCCTGGCCGTGCTGTTCCCGGGCTGGGATCGGTTCGCCGACAAGGCGATGGACGTCCGCGCCGTCGCGTACCCGGTCGCCGTGCTGCTCGTCGCCGGGGTGTGGGCGGCGCGCGGACGGCGCGGCGCGTATCCGTGGGACGTGGACGCGCTGCTGACGGCGCCGTTCCTCATCGACGTCGCGGGGAACGCCGCCGACCTGTACGACGCCGTCGAGTGGTTCGATGACGCGTGCCACTACGGGAACTGGGCGCTGCTCGCGGGCGCCGCCGGGATCGCGATGCGCCGGTGGGGCGGGCTCCGGTCGTGGGTGCTCGTGCTGTGCTGCGCCGGATTCGGGGCGATCACGGCGATCCTGTGGGAACTGGCCGAGTACGCGATCTTCATCCTGGACACCCCCGAGGTGGGCACGCTCTACCAGGACACGGTCGGCGACCTCGTGCTCGGCCTGCTCGGGGCGACGACGGCGGGCGTCGTCCTCGCCGTCCGGAAGCCCGCCGCCCCGGCGCCCGGGGAACCGGACGCCGAGGCGGCCGGCCGTCAGCAGGTCGTGCGGTAGGGGACGCCGTTGCCGACCAGGCGGTCCCACTCGGCGCGGGAGAGGCCGCCGGTGCGGGAGCAGAGGTCCTTCTTCAGCAGGTGCGGCGCGACGGTGTGGGTGACGAGCTTGGCGTCGTCCTGGCCGACGCTGAACAGCCGGGTGCCGTCCGGGCTGAACGCGAGGGACTGGACGTCGGTGCTGTTGGTCGTCGCGGTGTGACCGGTCAGCGGGAGACCCAGGCGACGGCCGGTGCCGACGTCCCACAGGTCGACCTTGCCGCGGACGTCGGCGGTGGCGGCGAGCCGCCCGTCCGGCGAGATCGCGGTGATGGGCGACGGCCCCTTCGGGAGCCGGATCGGGCCGCCGCGCTGGCGGAGCGTCGCCACGTCCCAGAACCGCAGGGAGCGCTGCTCGACCGACCCCTCGACCGTCGCCAGGACGCCCTGCGGGCTGAGCGCCTGGACGCTGCGGATCGCGGCCGGGGCGTTGAGCGCGCCGGGTTCGACGACGGTCCGCCCGGACGGGAACGCGACCACGCCGAGGTCGAGCGCGGACACGACGCGCTTGCCGTCCTTGCTCCAGACGATCTGTGTCTCCGAGTCCACCGAGAGCGTCGACGGCTGCTTCGTCCGCGCCTCCCCCAGTTTGCGGCCGTTCGCGCTGTCGTAGAACGCGAGCACGGCAGGCCGCGTCGAGACCACGACGGCCACCGCCCGCCCGTCCGGCGAGAACGACGGCAGCGGCCGCAGCGACGGCGCCGAACCGGTCTGGATCACGGTGCGCCGCGCGCCGGACCGCACGTCCCAGACCTCGATCGCGCCGCTCTCGTCGGGCAGCGCGAGGAACCGCCCGCCGGGCGACAGCGCCATCTCGCGTCCGACCGGGTGGCCGATGCGCAGATCGGACCGCTTGGTCCGGGTCCGGGCGTCCCAGATCTGGAGGGTGTCAGGGTCCACGCCCAGCGTCGGCACGCGGACGGCCAGCGTGCTCCCGTCCGGGCTGATCGCCGTCTTCACGCTCAGCGGCGCGAACCGCAGCGGACGGGTGAAGCTGGACACGTCGAGCGACCGCACCCGGGCCTCGCCGTCGACGCAGCGCAGCGTCGTCCCGGCGGCGTCGAACCGGGTGCCCGAGCACATCGCGTCCGGCCGGTAGCGCAGATAGGGCTGCTCCTGCGTGCCGGGCTCGGTGCTCCACAGCGTCGTGTCGGTGGCGATGTAGCCGCCGTCCCGGCTGAAGTCCAGCGACGTGTCCTGCATGTCTTTGGGCGCCGACAGCGTCGTGCGGACCTTCCGCGTCCGCGCGTCCAGCACGACGATGACGTCACCGGCGCGGGTGGCGAGGAAGCGGCCGTCCGGGCTGAACGTCGTGCCGACGAACTGGCGGGCGCCGTCGAACGGGTACCGGCCGCGCGCGTCGTGGTCGCCGGAGACCTCCTTGCCGGTCGTCAGGTCCCACCAGGCCAGCCGCGTCCTGTTCTTCCCGGCCGCCAGCGGCAGCACCATGAAGCGCTCGTCCGGCGGCATCGCCGGGCTCCACACGCTGCTGTCGCCCTTGGCGCGGAACAGCGTCCGGCCGGTCGCCGCCTCCACGACCGTGATGTCGCCCCGGTAGGTCGTGACGAGCTTCGCGCCGGTCGGGCTGAGGTGCAGGCCCGCGCCGGCCCGGTGCTTGTACGGAAGAGGGGACGGGGTGCCGCGCGCGACGTCCCAGAACGTCTGGGTGCCGTCCTGCTGGAGGGTGAACAGGCGCTTGCCGTCGAGCGTGAGGTCCAGACCGGCGAGCTGCGCGCCGGGGAGGTTGATCGTCCGCACGATCCGGCGGGCCTCGGGGTCGACGATGACGGCCCGGTTCTGCTCGCGCTTGAAGAAGACGAGCGGGCCGCCGTTCTGCGGGTAGGCCCGGTTCCACGAGCCGTCGATGCCCGGCGGCGTCCAGATGTCACGTTCCCACTGGGAGCTCAGCGTCACCAGGGCGTGGTGGGTGTCGGCGTTGCCGGGGGCGAGCGACTCGGCGGCGACGGCGAGGCGGCGGGCCAGCGCCGGGTCGGTCCGCCGCGACTGGACGGCCTGCGCGGCGAGCTGCCGTCCGACGGCCGCGTCGCGCTGCGCGGACACCGTCGCGTTGGCCTTGCTCAGGTTGAGGCTCTGGAACCCGGCGGCGACGCCCGCGCCGGTGGCGATCAGCAGCAGGACGGCCAGCGCGGCGGCCACGACGGTGCGGGTCCGGGCGCGGACGCGGGTCTGCGCGACCGACGCCGCGATCAGGTCGCGTTCGGCGAGGTTGAGGGTGAGCCTGCGGCGGCCGGTCGACGCCCAGCCGAGCGCGTCGTCCAGGCTCGATCCCTGGAGCAGGTCGGCGGTCTTGCGGCCGTGCGCGTTCCAGCGGCGGGCGGCTCCGGCGAGGGCGTGGTGGCCGTCCAGCCCGGCGCGTTCGGCCTCGACCCAGTCGCGCAGCCGGGGCCAGGCGCGCAGCAGCGCCGGGGTGGTGATGGCGGCGACGCCGCCGGTGATGCGGAGCAGGCCCGCGTCGCTGAACGCCCGCAGCACGCGTTCGACGGTGAAGTGGCCGGTCTCGCCGTCCTCGAACTCCTTGATCGGGACGGTGCACAGGACGTCGTCGGCGCCGGGCCGGGCGACGATCATCCGGAGCAGGATGCGCGGGACGGCCTGCCGGGCTTCGGGGTCGAGGCCGTTGTGGACCCGTTCGGCGATGTCAGCGAGGGACGGCGGAAGCGGCGTGGGCGGCCGGGTGGTCTCGGCGGCGGCCCGCCCGGCTTCGAGCGGGTTGCGGGGCTCGCCGCCGACGAGCCCGGCGAGGATGTCGCCGGGTGCCGGGCGGGCGGCGGGGTCCTGGCTGAGCGCGGCTTCGACCAGGCCGCGCAGCGGCTCCCGGAGCCTGCCGGTGTCGGGGTTCTTCGTGGTGATCTGGTGCATCAGGACGGGCAGGGTGCCGCCGTCGAACGGCGGCACGCCGTCGGCCGCGAACAGCACGATCGCGCCCCACGCCCACACGTCCACGGCGGGCGTCGCCTGCCCGCCGCGGAACAGCTCGGGCGCCATCCAGCGCGGGGTGCCCTTGAGGCCGGTGGCGCTGCGCGACATCTCGTCGGTGCGGGCGATGCCGAAGTCGATGACGCGCGGCCCGTCCGGCCCGATGAGGACGTTGGCGGGTTTCAGGTCGCGGTGGATCACGCCCGCGCGGTGGATGGACGCCAGCGCGGTCGCGATGCCGATGGCGAGGCGGTACAGCTCGTCGGGGCCGTAGGCGCCGTGCTCCTCGACCCAGTGGTGCAGGTCGGGGCCGGGCACGTACTCGCTGACGATGTAGGGCGGGACGTGGTCGAGATCGGCGGCGATGATCCGGGCGGTGCAGAACGACGCGATGCGCTGGAGGGTCGCGACCTCGCGGCGCATCCCGTCGCGCAGCCGGTCGGTGAGCGCGTCGGCGTGCAGCGCCTTGACGGCGACGCGGTCGCCCTGGGCGTCGTAGCCCTCGTAGACGACGCCCTGGCCGCCGGCGCCGAGCCGCGCGGCGAGCCAGTAGCCGCCGAGCTGCCGGGGATCTCTGTCGAGCAGGGGGGCACCCACGTGTTCACTCCTCGGGACGGGCGGGGCCGCACCCCGCCACCACAGAAAGACATCTTTGTCTGCCTGGGTTTGGGACGGAACCTCGGGGCATGAAGTTCGCGCCCCGTTCACCCCGGAACGCCACCTCGCCACCCTTGACTGGCGAAGTCGCACCAGGTCCGCGAGGTGAGAACGAGAAGTTCGTGGACTACAGTGTGCGCATGGTCACACCGCGCCGCCTGCCGCGCGGGCGGACGGCGCTGCCCCCCGAAGAGGTCACCCGCGTTCAGCGCGGGCGGCTCTGCCGAGCCATGATCGAGGCCGTGGCGGAGAAGGGGTTCGCCGCGACGTCCGTCCAGGACGTCCTCCAGCGCTCCGGCGTCGCGCGGCAGTCCTTCTACCAGGTGTTCTCCTCCAAGCTGGACTGCTTCCTGGCCGCGTTCGACCTGGCCACCGGGTACCTCAAGGAGCGGATCACCGAGGGCCTGGCCCCCTCCCCCGGCGACCCGGACGGCGGCGTCCACCCCCTCGACCTCTACGAGCGCGGCCTGACGGCCTACCTCGACGCCCTGCGCACCGAGTGGCCCGCCGCGCGCCTGTTCCTCGCCGAGATCTACGCCGCCGGGCCGGACGCCGTCGAGCGCCGCGCCGCCAACCAGGAACTCCTGGTGAGCCTGCACGCCGACGTCCTCGGCGCCACCGACGAACGCGGGATGCTCGCCTGCCGCATGATCGTCGCGGCGATGGCGTCGCTGGTCACCGGCGCCGCCGCGACCGACCGCCGGGACCGGCTCGACGAGGCCGCCGAGCAGCTCCGCGCGTACGTCCGGGCCCTGTGGGACGCGGGGTTCTTCGCCCCCGCCTGACCTCAGCGCCAGCCGAGGCCGGGCGCGACGTGGGTGAGGATGCTCTCCAGCACGTGCGCGTTGTAGTCGACGCCGAGCTGGTTGGGGACGGTGAGCAGGAGCGTGTCGGCGGCCTGGATCGCCTCGTCCTCGGCGAGCTGCTTGATCAGGACGTCCGGTTCGGCCGCGTACGAGCGGCCGAAGATCGCCCGGGTGTTCGCGTCGATCATCCCGATCTGGTCGCCGGAGTCGGTGCGGCCCCCGAAGTAGGCGCGGTCACGGTCGTCGGTCAGCGCGAAGATGCTCCGGCTGACCGAGACGCGAGGTTCACGCTGATGACCCGCCTTGGCCCACGCCTCCCGGTACGCCTCGATCTGCTTGCGCTGCTGGACGTGCAGGGGTTCGCCCGTCTCGTCGTCCTTCAGGGTGGAGCTCTGGAGGTTCATGCCCAGCTCCGCCGCCCAGACGGCCGTGGCGTTCGAGCTGGAACCCCACCAGAGGCGGTCGCGCAGCCCGGCCGAATGCGGCTCGACGCGCAGCAGGCCCGGCGGGTTGGGGAACATCGGCCGCGGGTTCGGCTCGGCGAACCCCTCGCCTCGCAGCACGTTCAGCAGCACTTCGGTGTGCGCCCGCGCCATGTCGGCGTCGGTCTCGTCCTCGGCGGGCGCGTACCCGAAGTACCGCCAGCCGTCGATCACCTGCTCGGGCGAGCCGCGGCTGATGCCGAGCTGGAGCCGCCCGCCCGCGATCAGGTCGGCGGCGCCCGCGTCCTCGGCGAAGTACATCGGGTTCTCGTACCGCATGTCGATCACGGCGGTGCCGATCTCGATCCGCGACGTCCGCGCGCCGACCGCCGCGAGCAGCGGGAACGGCGAGGCGAGCTGCCGGGCGAAGTGGTGCACCCGGAAGTAGGCGCCGTCCGCGCCCAGCTCCTCGGCGGCCACGGCCAGGTCGATCGACTGGAGCAGCGCGTCCGCCGCCGAACGCGTCCGCGACCCGCCGCCGTCGCTCCAGTGCCCGAACGAGAGAAACCCGATCTTCTTCATACCCCGCTCCAACCCCCGTCCCCCCGAGGGGATTCCGCCGCCCGTGCGACGGCGTCGTCTTTCCCCTACCCGGCGAGCGCGGCGACCACCGGAAACGTCGGTGGCGGACGGAAGGATCGGGGGCATCCGAGCCGCGAGGAGACCGCAGTGCCCACGAACCCCGACCTGGCCGCGTACCCGTTCCTCGCCGGGATGTACGACGACGCGTACTTCCCCGACGCCCTCGTCGACAAGGGCGCCGCCATCCTCGTCCGGCTGTGCGAACGCGTCGAGGCCGAACGGCCCGCCGACCTGCCCGCCCTCTACGCCCTCACCGCCGCCGCGACACACGAGTTCAACGCCCTCGACGAGGAGTTCGGCGCCGCCGGCGGCGGCATCGAGACCGTGGGCCGCGACGTCATAGCCACCGACATCCTCCACATCGCCACGTCCTACGGCTTCCCCGACGCGGACATAGAAGACCTCGTAGCCGAACGCGACTGGTGACGTCCCGGGCTTTCAGCGGTCGGAGGCGGGCCAGACGTAGGGGAGGTCGTCGGGGTCGGTGGGGAAACGGGGGCGGTAGAAGGCGGGGTCCTTGCGGAGCAGGGCCGAGCGGTGGCTGCGGTGGAAGGGCTCGTCGCCGAGCCAGGGCGGGAGGTCGCCCGCGGCGGCCAGTTCGGGCTGCGCGCGGGGACGCGTGACGCCCGTCGCCGACGTGAGGTCGGTGGTCAGGGTGGTGGCGCAGGTGTCCTTGCGGTCGAGGGCGCACCACTGGGCGCAGATCGTCAGGCCGTAGCGGACCAGGGCCTCCTCATAGCCCGTCCACATCTTCACGGCGGGGTGGTTGCGCCAGCCGTAGCCGGGCACCGTGAGGCCCCGGAGAACCTGGAGCGCCTCGACGCGCTGCTTTCCCAGGCGGCGCGGGTCCAGGGCGGCGGCCGTCGCGGCGAAATCGGCATACGGCAGAAACGTCTGCATTTTCCGGCCTCCCCACTCTCATCGCTCCCGTTCCTTTCCTCACTTCCCACCGCCATCCGGCGTCCTGGGCAAAAAATTCACCGCCCATCTGCTTGGCGGAAAATGAGTGTTTTGCCCGGTTACTTGGCATCGAACCAGTAAAAGCTGGGAAGAATAAACGCCAGGAGAGCTCTCCGGTCCCACCCCATCGCGGCAGGCTCGACGTGCCGGAAACGGCACCGCCGGTGCCGTGGCGGCCGGAGTCCGACGCAGCGGTCCGCGCTTTCACGGCCAGGTTCCGGCCTGCCCGCACGCACCCGGACACAAGCCGTTTCGTGCTGCGTTCCCCGTGCCGTCGCGGCGACCACGAATCGCCGCGACGGCGCGCACCGCTCCCGCCGGCCGGCCCCACCCATGCCCGGCCCGCCCCGAAAGGCCCGCTGTGCCTCGCACCACCCTCTCCGCGCTGGCGGCAGGGCTCCTCCTGCTGACCCTCCTCGTCCCCGCCCTCCCCGCCTCCGCCGCGACCGCGCGCGTCGTCGCCGAGACGTCCGCCGGGCCGCGCGCCCTCGACCTCACGATCGACTCCCCCGCCCTCGGCGGCCGCGCCAAGGCGCGCCTGCTGCTGCCGGCCGGCTGGTCCCGCGACGCCGACCGCACCTGGCCGGTGCTGTGGCTGCTGCACGGCGGCGTCGACGGCTACACCGCCTGGACGCGCGACACCGACGTCGAACGCCTCACCCGCGACGCGGACGTCATCGTCGTCATGCCCGAGGGCGGCCGCTGCGGCAACTACTCCGACTGGTGGAACTACGGGCGCGGCGGATCGCCCGCCTGGGAGACGTTCCACCTCACCGAACTGCGCGGCATCCTCGAACGCGACTACCGCGCGGGCACCGCCCGCGCCGTCGCGGGCAACTCCATGGGCGGCCTCGGCACGATGCTGTACGCGGCCCGGCACCCCGGCATGTTCGGGGCGGCGGCGTCGTTCAGCGGCTACCTGCACACGCTGTACGGGCACCGGCCGGGCGACGCGTCCACCGGCTGGGGACCGTCGCTGTCCTGCCCCGGCACCGACTGGCGCCGCGTCTGGGGCCACCCCGACGCCCAGGCCGCCATCTGGCACGCCCACAACCCCTACGACCTGGCCGAACGGCTGCGCGGCACCCGGCTGTGGATCGCCAGCGGCACCGGCCGGCGGGGGTCGCTCGGCGGGTTCCCCTTCACCGACCCGGTGGAGGCCCGCGCCGTCGAGCACGCCCGCGCGTTCCGCGACCGGCTCGCGCTGGTCGGCGTCCCGGCCACGACGCGGATCTACGACGGGCAGCACACCTGGCCGTACTGGCAGCGGTCGCTGCACGAGGCGTGGCCGATGCTGCGCGAGTCCCTGACGGGCTGACCGTCCGTCCGTGGCCGGGCCGCGTGTCCGGCCACGGACGTTATGCCAGGTCGCTCCCGGGTAGGCCCGCACCATGACCACACCGGAAGAGAACGCGCCGAAGACCACCGACACCGACCAGGTCGTCTTCCGCCCGGACGGCGACCCCGACCAGGAGCCGCGCACGAACCCCGATTCCGACGACCGTCCGGCGGTCGGCGCCGAGTTGCGGGACCGGCTGGCCGAGAAGGGGCTCAGCGAGGACGATCTGACGTCCTGACGCCGCCCGTTCCGCTCCGCCCCGGCGCCGTGGCCGGGGCGTTCGCATGTCAGGGCGCGGGGAAGTGTCAAGCCCGATGTCCGGGGTAGACGGCTTTCGCACACGAAAACGACAATAAGGAGTTGAACATGGTTATCGTCGGGATCGTGGCGGTATGTGCGGTTCTCCTGGTGCTGGCCTTCCTGGTCCCCCGGCTTTCCCGCGGGCCCGAGAACGGCACCAAGCGGGTGCTGGGCGTCGGATCGCGCGCCGGCGGGCAGGCCCCCGGCGGACTCGGACGCCTGCTGAGCAAGCCGTTCCGCAGCTCCTCCAAGGCCGTCGGCAAGAGCGGCCACGGCGGCCGCAAGGCCCGCGACAAGGCCCCGTTCTAACCCCTACGCGAACTTCCGGCCCGTCCCGCCCGAACCCGGGCGGGACGGGCCTTTGCCACCCCGGACGAGCCCCGGCGGCACCGCCGTGTCCACCCCGCACGACGGCGCCGTCCGCGTCGCGAGCGCTGCGGCGCGGGCCGTCCGGGCGGCCGGGGACGGGAGAACGCGCGGGTCAGGGCAGGGGCTTTGCGTGTACGCAAGGGTGCGTGACTGGCGGGGCGGCCCGCCGTCAGGATGGTAGTCGTGCGGGTCGGTCCGACGGCGGGACCGCCGGTCCGCGTTCCTGTTCGCGGCGTCGCAGCGCCACCGGAAGGACGGAAGGTACCGCACCGTGGGATCTGTGCTCAGCGGCATGGAGCGTCCGGTGGAACACGCCGACGCCCTGCGCACGACCGTCCCGAACTCCGCGCGCATGTACGACTACTACCTCGGCGGCAAGGACAACTACGCCGCCGACCGCGCACTCGCCGAACGCGTCCTGGCCCGCGCGCCCGTCGTCGCCGACCTCGTCCGGGCGAACCGGGCGTTCCTGCGCACGACGGCGCGCGACCTCGCCGCGCGGACCGGTATCCGCCAGTTCCTCGACCTCGGCTGCGGGCTGCCCGCCCGCGACGGCAGCGTCGGTGACGTCGTCCGGCGCGTCGACCCGCGCTGCCGCATCGCCTACGCCGACATCGACCCCATGGTCGTCAGCCACGCGCGGGCCCTCGTCGCCGTCGACCCCGGCACCGCCGCCGCCGAGGCCGACGCCCGCGACCCCCGGGCCGTGCTCGCGCACCCCGAGCTGGCCCGGCTGCTCGACCCCGCCGCGCCGATGGCGGTGTTCCTCATGAACGTCCTGCACTTCCTGCGCGACGACGAGAACCCCGGCGGCGTCGTCGCCGGACTCCTCGCCGCGCTGCCGCCCGGCAGCCGCGTCGTGTACACGCACGCCGAGAGCACGCCGGAACTGGACGCGGTCTCGCTGCTCTACACCGAGGCCGACCTGCCGCTCACCCCCCGGCCGTTCGCGGACATCGAGGCGTTCGCGGGCCGCCTCGGCGTCCCGTCCGGCCGGGCCGTGCGGCTGCGGCACTCCAGCGGCGCGGAACTGCCGATCGTCGCGTGCGTCGCCGGAAAGGCCGGCTGACGGGGTCGTGCGCGGACGTGCCGCGCCGCTAGGATCGAGTCCCCGGAAAAGGCCACTCCCAAGGCGAGCGATGACAGCCGACAGCGAGCCGAAACCCCTCTCCGAGATCGCCACCGACATGGGTCTCAACATGTCGGACGTCGCCGCGTTCTCCGGTCTGGACGAGAGCACGGTCTTCCGTCTGTGGGACAACGCCGGCTGGCTCGAACGGGCCAGCGGACGTTCCTTGCAGAGCCTGATGGCGTCCGTTCCGGGCATCGCCGAATACGTCGCCGCCCACGCCGTGGAGAAACGGCGCCGCGCGCTCGTCGCTGAACTGCACGCGCAGGGACTAGAGGTCGACACCGAGGTGCTGGCCCGTTCGACGGTGCCGCGCCAGCACTTGCTGAACGCGCTGGAAGCGGGGCTCCAGATCGTCCGGGGCGACAAGCCGGCGAAGGTCTCGTCGTACATCGCGCGTTTCTGGGGACGCGACCAGGACCGCGCCCTGGAGGCCCTGTACGCCACGCGCGGCGGGCTCCTGAAAGACCCGCACCGGCTCTTCGAGGCGTCGATCGAGGTGGCGCCGCGGCTCAACCAGCGAGCCTATTCGTTCCATTCCATCCTGGCGCTGAACATCCTGACGCACCAGGTCAGCAAGGTCACCGGCACGCAGCACGAAGACCTGGCCTTCCAGACGCCCGGACGCCAGTCGGCGTTCATGATGCGAGGCGTCGTGATGGGCTCGCTGATCAGCACAGGCGACGTCGATCTCGCCGAACGCTACCGCCAGGCGCTGGAATCCACGCCGGTCTACGCGGCACTGGAGGAATGGTCGTTCCCGACCTACACGCGCGACGCCCGCATCAGCCCGGACTTCACGCTGCCGAGCACGCTGACGCTGCGCAACACCGCGCGCGAAGTGCTGCGCGAGGTCGACGGCTACAACGACGCCTACCTCCACTACCTGATGTCGACGTACATTCCGCTGGCATTGACGCGCGACCCCACCTTCGGCGACCGCGTCCCGGAACTGCGGGCCGCGCTCGACCGGCGGAGTGCCTCCATCAACGACCGAAGAATCCGTGAGGCCCGCGACCGGCTGCTGTCGCGGTTGAAGGGCCTGGCCTGATCCTGGCCTGAG
Source organism: Actinomadura flavalba DSM 45200 (assembly GCF_000374305.1). GTDB lineage: Bacteria > Actinomycetota > Actinomycetes > Streptosporangiales > Streptosporangiaceae > Spirillospora > Spirillospora flavalba. Next base: position 72,057 of record NZ_KB894095.1, read on the forward strand.
AAAGTGGGGGGCCGGTGGACGAGACGACGCGCAACTTCGCGCAGCTCACACGTGAAAGATGGGAGACCAATGCGGCGTACTGGGTGAAGGTCATCCGGGAAAGGCACGACCGGTACCGGACCGAGCTGACCGACCGCGCCGTCCTGGAGGCCGTCGGCCCGTGCATCGGACGGGACGTGCTCGACGCGGGCTGCGGCGAGGGCTACCTGGCCCGCGAACTGGCCGGGCGCGGCGCGCGCGTGACGGGCGTGGACGCCGCGCAGAACCTCGTCGACGCCGCGGCGGCCGTCCCGGTGCCCGGCCCGGGGACGGCGGAGTTCGAGCGGGCCAGCGTCGACGCGCTGCCGTACGGCGACGACGCGTTCGACCTCGTCGTGTGCAACCACCTGTTCAGCCACCTGCCCGAGCCCGAGCACGCCATCGCCGAGTTCGGCCGGGTGCTGCGGCCGGGCGGCCGGCTGGTGATCCTCACGCTGCACCCGTGCTTCTACGTCGCCGACTCCGAGCGCGGCGCGCTGACCGGCATCCCCGCCGAGCAGTACTTCGCGCAACGCGGCATCGACCAGCACTTCCTGGTGGACGGCATGGAGTCGCCCGCGATGATCACCTCATGGCTGCGTCCGCTGGAGCACTACGCTGGAACGCTCCGAGACTCGGGTTTCGTCATCGCCGACCTACGCGAACCGCACCCCACCCCCGACCAACTCCGCGACGACCCGTGGTGGCGCGAAGCCTTCCCGACGGCCCTGTTCATGCTGCTCATCGCCGAACGCCGCTGAACCCAGACCCGCCCCGTCCGTCGCGCCCGACCGGTACCGACCAACGACACCGACCCGACCTCGACCCACCACCGGCCCGAGACACCCTGCCGATAACCGCCTCAGCCCAGCCGCCTGGCTGAGCCAGCCGTCGGTGCCCGCGCCAGCTAAGTCGTACCGCCGGTAACCGCAATGGCAAGCTTTGCTGTCGGCGCCCGCCCCGATCGAGCCATCCAAGTGCAGCCACTGGCTCAGAAGACCAGGTCCATCCGCCCTGGCGAAGCCGACCATCGGTGCCCATGTCGGCTGAGTCGTACCGCCGGTAGCCGCCTTGGCCCAGCCTTGCTGTCGGCGCCCGCAGCGGCTCAACAGCCCAACGGTCAAGCCGAGCTTCCCTCACGGAGCCGCCCTCACAGATTCGCCCCGGCCGAGCCGCGCCATCGGTGGCCGCTCTGTCGGTGGCCGTCTCTACTGTGGGAAACCTCATCGCAGAGGGGGCAGTCATGACGGAGTTGCAGAGCGAGGTCCAGCGCACGCTGGACGCACTGGTCGAGTCGGGCGCCGAGCGTGGCGTGCAGGTGAGCGTGCGGCGGGGCGGGGAGGTCCTGGCGGACGCGGTGGCGGGCGTGGCCGATCCCGCGACGGGCCGCGCGATGACGCCCGGAACGCCGATCTACGGCTGGTCGATCGGCAAGGCCGTGACGGCGACGATCGTGCACATCCTCGCCGACCGCGGCGACCTCGGCTACGACACGCCGGTGGCCGAGCCGTGGCCCGAGTTCGCCGCGCACGGCAAGGGCAACGTGACCGTCCGGCACGTCCTCACCCACACGGCGGGCGTTCCCGGCATCCCGCTCGACACCACCGTCGAGGACGTGTGCGACTCAGCGCGCATGAGCGCGGCCGTCGCCGCCGAGAAGCCGTGGTGGCCCGCCGGGGAGCAGACCGGCTACCACGCTTACACGTTCGGGTACATCCTGGGCGAAGTCATCCAGCGGGTCACGGGCCGTCCCCTCGCGCAGGTGCTCCGCGAGGAGATCACCGAGCCGCTGGGCATCGCGGACGAGCTCTACTTCGGGGTTCCGCGCGCCGAACAGCACCGGCTGGCCGTCCTGGAGGACGCGCCGCCGCCCGCCGACGCTCCGGAAGGCGATCCGTCCGCGGAGATGCCCGCCGACCTGCCCCTCTTCCGCTCGGCGCCGATGGAACTGTTCCCGGCGGCGGAGATGGGCAACCGTCCCGACGTCCTCGGAGCGGACATCCCGGCGGGCGCCAAGACGTCCGCCCGCGCGATCACGGCCCTCTACGACGCGCTGCTGACGGGCCGCCTCGTCTCCCCTGCGCGCCTGACCGAGGCGACGTCCGTCGCGGTGAACGGCATCGACCAGGTCTTCGGCAACCCGGTGCGGTGGGGGCTGGGCTTCGCGCTAGGCTGGCCGGTCGAGGGGGACGAGACGCTGACCGTCTTCGGCATGGGCGGCGCCGGCGGCAGCTACGCGGCGGGCGACACCGCGACGGGCGTCTCGGTGGCCTTCACCAAGAACCGCCTCTCACCCGACTTCGCGACCACCGCCCAGGTCCTCGACACGGTCCGGGCCCACCTGCCCGCCTGACGCGTCAGACGTCCCCGGGCAGGCGGCGGCGCAGCCGCAGCGCCGAACCCTCGACGGCGACGAGCCACAGCTTCTCGGGAACGGGCGTCCCGGCCGTGGTCATGTAGGCGGCGACCCACAGCACGTCGTCCTCGACGAGCTGCGCCGCGCTCTGCGAGTCATCGTCGAACAGCAACGGCCGCGGCCGCTCCGCGAGCCGCTCGACCTCCCCGTCGACGCTGACCACGCTGCCCGGATACAGATGCGAGTTGACGGCCCGAAGCGTCGTCTCTTCCTCCATGCCCGACCGTTACCCACACCGCCGCCCCCGCACAACGCGACAGGCTCGCCCGTCACCGATCCCCACCCGTTTCAGGGGCGCGGGTTTCCCTTCGTCCCGTGCCCAGGCACCGAGACCCACCCACGATGACCGCTGAACGCGGAGCGTGCGAGACTCGCCGGGAACAAGGCGGCGGAGCCGATGCGCGACGTGGACTCGTTCCCGCAGCCGATCGGGCGACGCGCCGCGCCTGCGCGACCTGTTGGGAGAGGGACGCCGATGAGCGTGCTCGTCAGCCGCGAGGGACCGGTCACCCTGATCGGCATCGACCGCCCGGAACGCCGCAACGCCGTCGACGGCCCGACGGCGGCGGCCCTCGCGGACGCCTTCCGCGCCTTCGACGCCGACCCGGACTCCGTGGCGGCCGTCCTGTACGGCACGGGTGGCACCTTCTGCGCGGGCGCCGACCTCCGCGCCCTGGCCACCGAGGACGGCAACCGCGCGTCCCCGGACGGCGACGGCCCGATGGGCCCCACCCGTCTGCGCCTCACCAAACCGGTCATCGCGGCGGTGAACGGCCACGCGGTGGCGGGCGGCCTGGAACTGGCCATCTGGGCCGACCTGCGCGTGGTGGAGGAATCGGCCGTCTTCGGCGTCTACTGCCGCCGCTGGGGCGTGCCCCTCATCGACGGCGGCACCGTCCGTCTCCCCCGCCTCATCGGCCACAGCCACGCCATGGACATGATCCTGACGGGCCGTCCCGTGCAAGCGGACGAGGCACTCCGCATGGGCCTGGCCAACCGCCTGGTCCCCGAAGGCAAGGCCCTGGAGGAGGCAACGGCCCTGGCCGCGACCCTCGCCGCCTTCCCCCAGACCTGCCTCCGCGAAGACCGCGCCTCCGTCCTCGCCCAATGGAACCTGGACGAGCCCACCGCCCTGGCCACCGAATGGACCCACGGCGAACGCTCCCTCTCCGCCGACGCCCTGACCGGCGCCGCCCGCTTCACCGCAGGCGAAGGCCGCCACGGCACCTTCTAGCCGAACACACAAGACAAGCGACCCAACCAATGCCACTCAGCCGGACGCCCCCAGGCACGGCAGAGCCCGCACACCACAGCCGACACCAGCCGCAGCACGCCCCGCAAGCACGGCGACAGAACCGAGCCGCGCCGCCGGCACCACCCATGAAACGCCCCGCAAGCAAGATGGGAGCCAAGCGGCGCGGGGCCACGCGGTGGTGGCGGTTCGGCGAGGCCGCCGTCGCCGCCGTCCCCGTCGGTGGGGCTGCTGGACGGCGCAAACCCGCATCCCACCGCTGGGACAGCCCCGCAGGCGCCGTCGCAAACCGGTCGACCCTCCCGGCGCAACCAGCAGGCCACTCCACAGGCGCGGGCAAGCACGGGCGGGCACGACCAAACGCGGGCGGGCACGGGCAAGTGCGGGCGGGCACGGGCAAGTGCGGGCGGGCACAGGCGAGTGCGGGCGGGCACAGGCGAGTGCGGGCGGGCACAGGCGAGTGCGGGCGGGCACAGGCGAGTGCGGGCGGGCGCGGGCGCGGACGAGTGCGGTGCGGCGCGGTGAGAAGGAACCAGCGGTGAGAAGGGACCATGTGGCATAGCCGGTGCCATGCCGCCAATGGGATACCTCCGGGCAGGCGCAGCGGTGCGGAGCCGGATGGCGGGGCCGGTGCCGCTAGCTGGACGCCTCCGTGAGTGCGGTGAGAAGAAGCCGGGTGGCGTAGCCGGTGGCGCCCTTGGACAGTTCACCGGAATCGGACGTCGAGCGGCCGGGACCGGCGATGTCCAGGTGGGCCCAGGCGCGCGAGCCGGTGAACTCCCGCAGGAACAGCGCGGCCGTGATGGAACCCCCGCCGTACCCGGGCTTACCGGTATTGACCAGGTCGGCGACGTCGGAGTCGATCGCGGGACGCAGTTCCTCGCTCAACGGCAGCCGCCACAGCGGCTCGCCCGCCGCCTCACCCGCCGCCACCAGCGTTTGCGCGAGGGTGTCGTCGTTGGCGAACAAGGCACCGTGCCGCAGCCCGAGCGCGACCTTCGCCGCCCCGGTCAGCGTCGCGACGTCGATCATGACGTCGGGATCGAGTTCGGCGTCGGCGTAGGCGAGCGCGTCAGCGAGGACGAGCCGACCCTCAGCGTCGGTGTTGAGGACTTCCGACGTCTTCCCGCCGAAGTGCGTGATGACGTCACCGGGCCGCATGGCCGAGCCGGACGGCATGTTCTCGGCGGCGGCGACCAACCCCGTGACACGGTCGCGAACGCCCAGCTCCCGCAGCACGCTCATCACCGCAAGCACTACCGCGCTGCCCGCCATGTCGGTCTTCATCGTCATCATGTTGGCGTTCGGCTTGAGCGAGAGTCCGCCGCTGTCGAACGTGATGCCCTTGCCGACGAGCACGACATGCCGCTCGGCGTCACCCGGGTCGTAGCTCAGCTCGATGAGCCGCGGCGGACGCGGCGAACCACCACCCACGGCCAGCAGTCCCCCGAACCCGCCGTCGGCAAGCTGCTTCTCGTCACGGACGGCGACCGTCACCCCTGCGGCCGCGCCGATCTCCCGCGCCTGCTCCGCGAGCCACGACGGGTCCTTCTCACTGGACGGCGTGTTCGCCAGGTCGCGCGCGAGCGCGGTGGCACGGGCACGCGCCGTGCCGAGCGCGACGGCCTCGGCGGCATCCCCCTCTTCGGTGAGGACAAGGATGGTCGCCGGTGCTGTCCGCTCAGGCGCCTTCCCGATCTTGAAGCCGTAGGTGGCGAGAAGCGCGCCTTCGGTGAACGCCGCCACGTGCCCCGGGACGCCCACCGCCAGAGACGTCCGCCCCTTGGCCCGCCGCGCGAGCGCCGCACCCGCCTTGCGCAATTCGGCCGGAGAAGCCTCCCCGACCCCGTAAAGCAGCAGCTCCCGCACCTCACCGCCGACCCGCACCGGCGTCGCGATGACCTCCCCGGCCTCCCCCTTGGCACGGTGCAACGTCAGCAGTTCGTCCAGCGTGAACGGCAACAACGCCGCGATCTCCGCCGCCGGAGCCTCCGCCCCGACCCGCACCGGGACGGCGAACAACTCGGCACCGGCCTCGGAAAGCTTCCCCGCGACGGCACGAACCTCGGTCGTGATGGGCATCAGCGCCCCTCCCCCAAGCATCAAACAGCGACACCAGATCCTTTCAGCCCCCACCCCCACCACGCCAACCACCCGACAGCCCACCACCCTCACGTACGAAGATCAAGGTTCCCCCACTTGCCGACCTAGCGAGGGTCGCGTGCCCTTGCGCCTGCAGAATTCAATAGCACGCAGGCACGCAGGCACGCAGGCACGCAGGCACGCAGGCACGCAGGCACGCACCAAGATCCAACCACCGGCCCGAACGCCCCGGCGCAACCACCAACGCTCGCTCACAGACCACGCCCCGACCCAAAGGCGCAACACCGACTCCACACCGTTCACACGACCGAGGGCACAAGCCACGCCTCGAAAGCCAACCACCCACAGCGGAGGCAACCCTCACACACGAACACAGTGCGAAAACACACGGCACCTGCGGCCTAAGACCACAAGCCCCACCCCGTGAGACACGCCACGTTGGGCGCGCCACGTTCGGTACGCGCGCACCAACGGCTACGGATCACATGCCATGCATCATGACCCATGAGTGCGCGATGGCCTCGGCTCCTTGATACCCGTGCAAGTGAACGCAGACATGAGCGTTGCGCGCAGACGGTGCGCGCCGAGGTGAGCAACGCACGAACGTGGACGGTGCGCGCGTGAGCGGTGCGCATGGCCGGTGCGCATGGCCGGTGCGCACGCGGACCGGCTGGTGCTGGGTAAGCGGGGCGTGACGACCGCGACGCGCCGGACGCCGACGGGCGGGTGCGCAACGGCGGACGTTGCTTGGACTTGTAGGCGCGTGATGCGTGATCTATGGGCGCGATGTCCGGTCTTGCAGGTGTGGGAGTGCGTGCGGAGCCAGCGGGTGGGGTGGTTGTGGGGCGGAAGGCGAAGGCCCCGGCAGGAGTGGAGCGCCGGGGCCGTTCACCGCAGGGGACGGAGGTGTCAGCCCACGACCTGCTTGAGGGCCTCACCGAGGTCCTTGGCCTCGTCGGCGGACAGCTCGACCACCAGGCGGCCACCGCCTTCCAGCGGGACCCGCATGACGATTCCGCGGCCCTCCTTGGTCACTTCGAGCGGACCGTCTCCCGTCCGCGGCTTCATCGCCGCCATGCGTGCATCCCCTTCCTGCCTCGGGCCTTGGGCCGCGCGGGCCGCCGGCACCGTTGGCCGCGTGGCCTCCGGTTCGCCTTCGCGTCTGTATCTGTAAGGTCCATTATCTCGTCTTCCGGGCGCGAAGTGGTAACGATCAGCAGCCAGATAGGAAGACCGGTACATATGAACGCTCGATCGGCGCTGTTCGACCTGTACGGCGATCACCTCCGCCGACGGGGCGGCTCGGCTCCGATCAGCGCGCTCGTCGCCCTCCTGGGCGCCCTCGGGATCGCCCCGCCCGCCGTCCGCCAGGCAGCGTCGCGGATGGTGCGGCAGGGGTGGCTGGAACGCGCCGACGGCTACCGTCTGACACCCCGCGCCACACACCGGCTGGACGAGGCGGCCCGTCGCATTTACCGCGATCTGGAGCCGTGGGACGGCTACTGGGACGTGCTCGTCCTGCGCCGAGTCCGCGACCGGGCCCGCCGTGACCGCTTGGCGGCGGGGCTCACCTACCTCGGCTACGCGCGGCTGGAGGAGACCACCTGGATCGGCCCGCGCGCGTCCACGGAGGTCACCGGCCTGCTGGCTGCCGAGGCCGTCCACGCCGACCGCTTCCGCTCGGCCCTGGACGGCGACCCCCGCGCCTTGGTCCGCCGCGTCTGGAACCTGGACGCCCTCGCCAACGCCTACACCCGCTGGCTGGACGCGGTTTCGGCACCGGACGGCCTTGCTGACGTGGGGGCCGACGGGAACACGACCGGGCTCATCCCGGCATCGGCTCCGCCGCCGAATCGACACCCCGGTGCGAGGCGCGCAGACGACATACCCACCGACGCCAGCCCGGCGACGACCACGGACTCCGAAGCTTCGCCAAACGGCCCAGCAGGAGTGGCAGCAGCCAAGGAGGACACCGGTGGAGGCGCTTCTGCGTCGCTTCATCCGGGGTGGGTAAGGACGGACGAGCAGGCGTTCGCGACGCGGACTCGCCTCGTGCACGAGTGGCGGAAGTTCCTGTTCGAGGACCCCGGCCTGCCGGCCGAGCTGCTTCCGGAGGGATGGCCAGGATCAGCGGCGGCACGGAGATTCGACGCCGAGGCCGCGCGCCTCTTGCCGGGGACGGCACGGTTCGTCGATCGTTGCTTGAGAGCGGCCGAGAGGAAGGACGACGATGTCTGACACGGTGCTGTACGACGTGACCGACGGTGTGGCAACGATCACACTCAACCGGCCGTCCGCGATGAACGCACTGACGGCCGAGATGAAGGCCGCGCTGCGCGACACCGTGGACCGGGCCGCGAGCGACACCACCGCGCGGGCCGTGATCCTCACCGGCGCCGGCCGCGCCTTCTGCGCCGGTCAGGACCTCCGCGAGCACGCCGACAACCTCGTCGCCGGACGCGGTCTCAACAACACGGTCCGCGACCACTACAACCCGATCGTCCGGGGGATCACCGCGCTGCCGAAGCCCGTCGTGGCAGCCGTCAACGGCGTCGCCGCCGGTGCGGGGGCCGGGCTCGCGTTCGCCTGCGACCTGATCGTCGCCGCCGACAGCGCCCGGTTCGCGACGGCCTTCACCGCCATCGGCCTCGCCCCCGACAGCGGCATGTCGTGGACGTTGCAACGTCTCGTCGGCCGTGCGAAGGCCACCGAGCTCCTGCTCCTCGGCGAGCGGATCGACGCCGATGAAGCCCACGCCCTCGGTCTGGTCAACCGTGTCGTCCCCGCCGACGGCCTGGCCCCCGCCGCCGTCGAACTGGCCCGCCGCCTCGCCGCCGGGCCCACGGCCGCTTACGCCGCCGTCAAAGACGCCCTCGCGTTCGCGGCCACCAACGATCTGCCATCGTCGCTTGAACTGGAGGCCGACCTGCAGGACCGCTGCGCCGCCACCGACGATCACCGCAACGCGACCGAGTCTTTTCTGAACAAGCAGACGCCCACCTTCGAGGGCCGCTGAGCCGATCCTGCGCGCCAGCCTGCGTCCCGCACCCATTCCGGACTCCTCTCGTCACCGACCGCCCCAACGGCGGCACGAGAGGATGCTGGCCCGGCCCGCAAACCCCAGCGCGACCGAATCTGATTCTGTGGATAACCCGATGGGCTGGCCGAGAGCGTGGGAGCACCGAGCGGCAGGGCGCTCACGGCCGCAACACGTGGTCACGCCGCAGAGGTGAAAGCGCGCGAAGGACGCCCGGCGTCCTGTGGACAAGCCGAATGACGACTCGTCCGGCGGGCTCAGTTCAGCGCCGGCGGATACGGCTCGAAGTACGTCTGGGCGTCGAGGTAGGTGATGTCCTCGCCACGGGCGTGGTGACGCAGAAGGGTCATCGGGACGTCGAGGGGCACGTCGCCGCGCCCATAGGCGTCGATGACGTCGGCGACGTCGCGGCGGCGGACGTCGTCGAGGCGACGGCTCATCGGCGCGAAGAGGTGGAGCATCGCGTTGACGTGACGCCCTCGGCGCGGCCGGACGGCGAACGCCTCCGAGAAGACCTTGGTGTAGGCGGCGGCCAGCTCGTCGCGGGGGCGGCTACCTGCGTCGGCGACGACGCGGCCCGCTTCCCGGTAGCGGGCCGGGTCGTGCGCCAGCATCTGGAGCTTGTGCGCCGAGTGGAAGGCGACCAGGTCGCGGGGCGCCCAGGCGCCGGCGAAGAGCGCGCGCAGCCGGGCGTGCGCGAAGACCCGGGCGACGAAATGATCGCGTAGTACCGGATCGTTGAGTCGGCCGTCCTCCTCGATCGGCAGCAGCGGACGCAGCTCGGCCAGCCGGGCGGCGAAGACGCCCTGGCCGCGCCGGTCGGCGGGCATGCCGTTCTCCAGGTGGCGCGGGACGCCGCGCGTCCCGCACGTGGGCGAGCGCGACTTGAGAATCCAGCCGTCAAGATCGGGCAGGTCGGCCGAGCGGCGGTCGGCGAGGGCCGTGACCGCGTCCGTGTGATCGGCGCCGCCGTCACGGACACGCAGCCGGACGCCCGATTCGGCGTTGACCAGCCGCAGTGTCGGGCGCGGTGCCCCCAGTCCGATCTCCATCTCCGGACAGACATGAACGTAGTCGACGTAGGGCGACAGCTCGTCCGTCAAGAACCGATGCCGGCAGTGACCGGCGTTGTAGCGGACCGGTTCTCCCATGAGGCAGCTCGACACCGCGACGCGCGGCCGGACGTCGGCCGTGCGCGGGATCGGAGCCGGGCGGTCGTCGGTCATGCTTCCCCCTGGGCGACAGTGCCGAGCAGGACGCTCAGCCGGTTCAGGCCGCGCGCGGTGCGGGCCTTGATGGTGCCGAGCGGCGTCCCCAGCCGCTCGGCGATCTCGCGTTGCGTCAGGTCGCCGTAGTACGCGAGTGCGATCGCCTCGCGCTGCGGTGGCGGCAGCTCGGCGAGCGCGCGGCGTACGTCCAGAGCGCGGGCGACTCCGGCCGCCGGGTCGGCGCCAGCGCGCTCGGCCGTCTCGCTCAGCGGAACGGTCGGGCGCGGCCGGGCCCGCAGGGCGTCCACGGCGCGTCGTCGCGCGATCGTGAAGGCCCACGCCTCGAAGCTGCGAGACGGGTCGTACCGGTCGCGGCAGCGCCACAGATCTAGCAACACGGCCTGGACGACGTCATCGACGAGGTCGGGCGGCACACGTCCATGCAGGAAACGGCGCAGCACGGGGCCGAGCAGCGCGCTACAGCGTGCGAGCGCCGTCTCGTCTCCGGCCGCGAGCCGCGCGGCGACGACGGTGAGCGCTTCGGTTCCCCTCCCGCACGATGCGCCCACGGTGTCGCTCGTTCCCTGTCCCGGCACCGCTCTCCCTCGAACGAAAACCTCTTCAAAACTTGTTCATAGTCGGTCGCGGGTGGTCGGCGCAACCCGATCGGGGTCAAAACCGGGTCAGGGCAGCCCGATGAAGCGACGAAACCGCAGGTCAGGCGCCTTCGCTACCGAGATTGGGCCAACAGCGCGCCGCGTGCGGCATACGGCAGCGGGCCAGCCCATGGGCCAGGCGGTGAGGGGGTGAGCGTCGCGGATAAGGGCGTGCAGCGCAGGCGTCCGGTGCGCGCGGAGCGGCGGAGAAACTCGACGGGGGCCTGCGAAGGGAAGATCAGTTGAGCCCGAGGGCCGCGTCGATGGCTTCCATAGCCTGTGGGAACGTGCCGACGCGGGTGACATCGGCGGGGATCGGGCCGTCCAGCCAGCCCGGTCCGCCCACGATGAGACGCAGCGGCGGACGGGTGCCGGGAAGGTCGGCGAGCGGCGCGGGGTCACCGGTTTCCGGCGTCTGGGACCAGATGAACACCGCCGAGGGACGCAGGTGCCCGATGGCGTCCGCGAGCGCCCGGTAGGGGACGCGCGCGCCGAGGACGCGGACGGCCACGCGTCGCTCGGCGAGAGCCGCGCCCAGCGCGTGGACGGCGAGAGCGTGCTGTTCTTCGGCGGCGCAGGCGAGCAGCACCGGGCGCGTCGTCAGCGGCGGCTGGGCCATGGTCGTCACGGCCGACAGTGCGCTCTGCACACAGCCTGACAGCAGGTGTTCGACCTCGATGGTCGCGCCGGTGCGGGCGTTGCGTTCTCCGATGCCGATGAGGACGGGCACGAGAAGGTGCTGCCAGGTGCGGTCGACACCGTCGCGCCGCAGAGCCGCCCAGATGACGTCCTGGATGGCGGTGGCGTCCATGGCCATCGCCGCGCGGGCCAGCACCCGTGCCTCGGGTGAGGCGTCGGGAAGCGCGAGCCGATTGCCGCCCGCACCGCGCGGCGCGGCGACCTGGGCCGGGACGGGGTTCTTCCCGAGGGTCTCGACGTCGGCGTGCAGGGCGTTCCGGGCGGCCTCCTCGGGAGGGGCCCCTCCCCGGATGAGCCGGTTCATGTGCTCCAGGCGGGCGACGTCCACGGCGTCATACCGGCGGTGGCCGCCCGCGCTGTGCCGGCTCGGGCCGATGCCGTAACGACGATCCCACGTGCGCAGCGTGGACGGTGCGATGCCGAGGCGCCGCGCCACCGCGCCCACGCTGAGCCCGACTCCGGACACCTTCCACCCCCTGCTCCCATCGGGAGGACACCTTAGAGCCCTCTCATCAGGGTTTCGACCGGTGATCACGGACCGGTTGCAACCGTGCGCGGTCCGCTGCACGAAGTCCGGTCGATGAAGACGTCACTCATGCTGTTCACACGGGACCTCCGGCTGCACGACAACCCGGCGCTGACCTTGGCGGCGAAGGCCGAGCACGTCGTGCCGCTGTTCGTGTTCGATGATCGGCTCCTCTCCCGCTCCCCCAACCGCACGCGCTTCCTGCTGGACGCGCTGGACGACCTCGCGGACACGATCGCCGAGCGCGGCGGCCGGCTGGTCCTGCGGCGCGGCGACCCGGCCGAGGAGGCGGTGCGGCTCGCTCGGCAGGCGGGCGCCGAGCACATCTATCTCGCGACCGACGTCAGCGACTACGCGGCCCGTCGTCGTGCGACGCTGCGCGAGTCGGGCGTGCCGTTCACCGAGTGCCCCGGCGTCACCGTCGTGCCGCCGGACGACGTCAAGCCGGGCGGCGGCGACCACTACAAGGTCTTCACCCCGTACTGGCGGGCGTGGAGCGAGGCGCGCTGGCGGTCGCCCGCGAAGCTGCCCGGTTCGCTCACGCCGCCGGACGTCGAGATCGCTGACCACGTCGGGTCGGAAACCATCGCGCGGGCGTTCGCCGAGGACACCTCGCCCGGGCTCGTCAAGGGCGGCGAGACCGAGGGGCGCCGGCTCGTCCACGCCTGGCTCAAGTCGGGAATCGACCGCTATGACGCGCAACATGACGCGCTCGCCGCCGACGACACGTCCCATGTCAGCGCCTATCTGCGGTTCGGGTGCGTGTCGCCGCTCGAGCTGGCGCAAGCAGCGTTGAAGCGCGAGGGCGGTGACCCGTACGCGCGCCAGCTCGCCTGGCGCGACTTCTACTACCAGGTCGGCGCGGCCTTCCCCCGCCTCAACCGGGACGATTACCGGTCCCGTGACCGGAGCTGGACCGACGACGACGAGGCGTACGACGCGTGGCGCGAAGGCCGCACCGGCTACCCGATCGTGGACGCCGGGATGCGGCAGCTCCGCGAGGAGGGCTGGATGCACAACCGCGCCCGGCTGGTCACGGGCTCGTTCCTCACCCGCAACCTCAAGATCCACTGGCGACGCGGACTCGCGCACTTCGACCGGTGGCTGGTGGACGGCGACTTCGCCAACAACGCGGGCAACTGGCAGTGGGTCGCGGGGACGGGCAACGACACACGCCCGAACCGGGTGATGAACCCGCTGCGGCAGTCCGCGCGCTTCGACAAGGACGGCGCGTACATCCGGCGCTATGTCCCGGAGCTGAAGGACGCCGACGCCGCCCTGCTGCACAAGCCGTGGGATCTGGACCGCGACCTCGGCTACCCACCGCCGATCGCAGAACTCACGCACCCTTCGGACACGTAAGCCCACTGGTCCGCCCGACAGGTCAGCTTCACAACGTGCCGCGCGGACGCGTGAGTTGCCTGGCCGGGCACCAGGCCGGACGCTGCTCACACACCTCGCGCACACGACGGCGCGGAGGCGAGGTGCGTGCTCACGTGCCTCTCAGGAGGGTCAGAACGGCGAGGACACGACGGTGGTCGTCGGGCGTGACGTGAAGGTCGAGCTTGGTGAAGATGGAGCCGACGTGCTTGATGACGGCGGCTTCGGAGACCACGAGATCGCGGGCGATGGCGCCGTTGGAGCGGCCCTCCGCCATGAGAGTGAGGACTTCGCGTTCGCGCGGGGTGAGGCGTTCGAGCGGGGTGCGGCGGCGGGCGAGCAGGCTGCGGACGACTTGGGGGTCGATGACGGTGCCGCCGGTGGCGACGTCGTGCAGGGCGGTGACGAAGTCGGTGACGTCTCCGACGCGGTCCTTGAGGAGGTAGCCGATGCCGCCGCCGGTTTCGAGCAGGTCGGCGGCGTAGGACTGCTCGACGTACTGGGACAGCACGAGCACGGGCAGGCTGGGATGCTCGGCGCGGAGGGACAAGGCGGCGCGCAGACCCTCGTCGCGGAAGCCCGGCGGCATACGGACGTCGGTGACGACGATGCCGGGCGGGTCGGCGCGGACGGCGTCGTGCAACGCGTCGGCGTCACCGACGGCGGTGACGTCATGGCCGAAACGGGTGAGGATCTGGGTGAGGCCCTCGCGGAGCAGCACCGAGTCCTCGGCGATCACGACGCGCACGGGATCTCCACTCGCAGGACGGTCGGCCCGCCGGCCGGGCTGGACAGGCGGACGGTCCCATCGTGCACGGCGACGCGGTCGGCGAGGCCGCGCACCCCCGTGCCGGGTTCGGCGCCGCCGGAGCCGTCGTCCTGGACCTCGACGACCAGACCGGGTCGGACGGTCACGCGCGCACGGGAGGCGCCGCTGTGCTTGGCGACGTTGGCCAGCCCTTCGGCGACGACGAAGTAGGCGGCGGACTCGATCGCCTCGGGCAGGCGGCCGACCTCGATGTCGACGTCCACGGGGATGACGGACCGTTCCGCCAGTGCCTCGACCGCGACGCCCAGGCCCCGGTCGGTCAGGACGGGCGGGTGGATGCCGTGGACGAGGTCGCGCAGTTCCTCCAGGGCTTCCTTGGCCTCGGTGTGGGCGCGGTCCAGCAGCGGGCTGGGGTGGTCGAGGCGGGCGAGGCCGAGCGTCATGATCAGTGCGGTGAGGCGTTGCTGCGCGCCGTCGTGCAGGTCGCGTTCGATGCGGCGGCGTTCGGCCTCGAAGGCGTCGGCGAGGCGCACGCGGGCGGCACGTACCTCGATCAGCTCGCGTTCGGCGTCGCGGACGAGCAGCGCGCGGGCCAGGGCGGCGCGGGCTCCCGCGAGTGCCGTGATCAGGTAAAGCCCGGCGAGTAGGACGAGCAGTCCGGCGCCGGCGGCCAGCCATGCCTCGGCGGGCTCGTCCACGGTGCGTCCGGGCCCGTAGGCGAGCTGGTCGCCGCGGCGGACGAGGTCGGGTGCGGCGAGTTGTAGCGTCGAGCCGACGATGACCGTGAACGGCACGACAACGTCCACGACCCCAAGAACTGCCGTGAGCAGGGCATAACCGAACTCGCGCCACGTCATCGGCTCACGCAGACGGAACCGCATCCAAGCCTGGAGACCAGGACGTTCAGGTGCCGAATGGGACGAAGGGGCCGGTCGCGGGTCGATCCACCGCAGGCGGTTCCGCTCGACGGCCGCCAACGGCAACGCGGTGAGCGGCAGGCAGGCGAGCACGACGAGGCCGACGACGACCGGCGTCAGCGCCAAGCCCACGACCAGCACGACGGAGACCGCCGCGAGCCAGGCGAGCGCGACGACCGGCCCGGTGACGACGTAGGCGAACGCCCGCCAAGGCCACGACGAGAACACGAACCGCACGGGATTGCGGCCCATGGCCCGCCACAAGGTCGGGGTGTCGGTGGACATCACCGCAGCGTACGGGCGTCGTCGAGCAATGCGGACAGGCGGGCGTGCGTGCGGTCCCACGTCCACTCACGTTCGACGCGGGCGCGGCCTTTCCGGCCCATGCCGGTCGTGTCGGTGAGCAGCCGGACGAGCGGCGGTGCGAGGTCATCGTCCGGACCGGCGAGCAAGCCGGTGATGCCGTCCTCGACGGTGTCGGGAGCACCGCCGGACGTGCCCGCCAGTACCGGCAGGCCCGCCGCGGCGGCCTCGAGCGCGACGATGCCGAGGCCCTCGGTCTCCAGGCCGAGGAGACGGTCGCGGGACGGCATCGCGAACGCGTCGGCGGCCGCGTAGTAAGGCGGCAGGTCGGCGTGGTCGACCGGTCCGGCGAAGACGACCATGCCGGGGGCGACCGCGCCCGCCAGGCCGCGCAGCCAGAAGCCCTGCGGTCCGCCGCCGACGATGAGCAGCATCGCGCCGGGGACGGCCCGGCGGACGGCGGGCATCGCGCGGATCAATCGGTCGTGGCCTTTGCGGGCGACGAGCCGGGACACGCTGAGCACGACCGGCCGCCGGCCGAGGCCGTGAGCGCGGCGGACAGCGTCCCCGTCCACATCGGGACGGAACATGGTGACGTCCACGCCCGGCACGAGGCGCGCGGTCGAACACCGGAACGCCGGGGTGATGCGACGACGGGAGCGTTCGCTGAGATACGTCACGGTGGTGACGCGGGCGCCGATGCGGCGCAGCATGGCGCGAGTGCCGGGGAGGCGCGCCCACCAGTCCTCGTGGCCGTGGGCGGTGGCGACGGCCGGGAGGCCGAGGCGTCCGGCGAGCAGACCGAGCGGCGCCGCCGCGCCGAACCACACACGGTCGCAGTCGTAGGAGGTGATGAGCGCGCGGGCGCGGGCGGCGACGGTGGGCGTCGGCAGCAGGACGCGGGACGGGTCGCGGACGACGCGGAACGGGAGCCGCGCGTCGAACCGCTCGTCGCCTTCGCCGCGGGATGTGTAGACGACGACATCGTCGGAGGGGAAACGGCGTGCGCATTCGTACACGAAGGTCTCGATGCCGCCGCGCCGGGGCGGGAAGTCGTTCGTGACGATCAGGAGGCGGCCCATCGGACCCCTCCTCGCAGGTGCGCGAGCCAGCCGAGGACCGCAGCGTAGACCAGGTAACCCCAGCGGGTGGCGGGCATGAGCGCGGCCGCGACCAAGAGGCCGAGAGCGAGCCGCAGCAAGGCGTCACCGGTGGTCCGGGGTGGCTTGACCACGAGCCACACGGCCATCGCGAACGCGGCCGCGCCGAGCAGGACGACGGCGGCGGTGTGACCGTGCGGGCCGAGATCAGCGAGGAGCCGTCCCGGCAGCGGGCTGCTCGCGGGTGAGTCGACGCCGGCGAGGCCGAGCGGGAAACGGATCGCGTTCTCCATGAAACCGGGCAGGTCTGCGAGAACAGCTCCGGCGAGCACCAAGAGCATGAATCCGGCGCCAAGCACGAATCGTCGCAATTCACGCCGTCCGCCGACGGCGGCCACGAGCACGAACGCGACGGCGAGCGCAGGCCACGCGGTCGCCTTGAGCAGCGCGGCGACGCCGACCACCAGTGCGGCCGGAACTCCGCGTCCTTGCCCGGCCAGGACGACACCGACGCCCATCAGCGCGAGGACCGGAAGGTCGTCGCCGCCCACGGCGAGAGCCAGGGCCAGCAGTGGCGACGCAGCGATCAGTGCCGCGTCGCGCCGCCGGACGAGTGCGGTGAGCGCCGCGAGGGTGACGAGCGTGAACAGCCATCGCGCGTCGAGGCCCAGCAGCGCGTGCGGCACGCCGAACAACGCCATGCCGGGGAAGTACGGGTTGTAAGCGAGGTAGCCGGACAGATCGGTGCCGTGCAGATAGGGCGAACCGTGTTCCATCAGCAGCGCCCCGGACCGGTGCACGACCTCGACCTCTGGCTGCCCCGACCCCGTCACCGTCAGCACCCCGAGCGGCGCGAGCAATGTGCCCACAGCCGTGAGCGCCGCCACGGTCGCCGCGCGGGAGCGCCCCCAGGGGGTATAAGCCGCGATTGCGGCGAGGAGGTACACCGGCGCTGCGATCGCTCCCCACAGCCGATGCGGGGGCAGAGAGGTCACCAGCGCCGTGACCGCCGCGAAGACGGCGAAGCCGCCGTAGAGCACGGACGGCCACCATGCGGTCTTCTCTCGAGCCGGTGCGACCGGTGTTATTCGGGACCTGAGCTGGGTCGTCATGTGCTCCAGCCAACCGCCGGACACCCCTGACGATCATTGGACCGAACCGCCGACCTTGAGGTAGAGCCAGGTCTACCCCAGCACTCCAGCCTGCTCGCCCGACCCTCACCTTCGTGCGAGGTGGCGAAATCTGAAGCGTGGGCTCCTAGGTGGGTGTTGGGGCAGGGCGCTATGCCTTGGGGCGCTGCTTTCCTGGGGTGAAGCTGACGCCTTCTGGTTGTCTCGTTCTGGGTTGTCGACGCGCTGTGTGCGGCGAGTCCGTATGACGTGAAGGTCGAGGCGGGCCGTACGGTCGCGCCGTTCTGGCAGGTTCCGTATGCGCGGGTGTACGCGGTCTGCGGCAGGCACGTCGAAGCCGGGCTGCTTGCGCAGGACCGGGACGGTGCGGGGCGGCAGCGGCGGGTGATGCGGCTGACGGAGACGGGACGGACGGACCTCGGGGACTGGCTCGCGGACACGACCGTCGTCCCGGTGGGGGCACGGGAGCGGGGCATGCTCAAGCTCTGGTTCGGAGCCGAGCCACGGTTGCGCGCTCCCGCGCAGGTCCGGGCCCATCAGCGGACGTTCACCGAATACGAGAGCCTCGCGAAACTCGCTGGCGAGCACCTCGCCCCGGAACACCGATACGCCCTCGAGTTCGGAATCAGGTACGAGCGCATGATGGTCGGTCTATGAACCGAGATGCTAAAAGACAATACTGTCTTTTAGAAGCACGGCCATAGGCCGGAAGCTTCACAGTTCGTACCGTCGCGGTAGTACAAAATGGACTATCGGGATAGGTGCCGCTGATGCGCCGTAGATCCGTCTCCGTCTCCCTGGCGCTGGCTGTCGGCCTGTCGCTGAACGTCATCGCCGGACCTCCCGCGCGGGCCGACGCCGCGCCCGTCACGCGAGCGCCACTGCCGAACTTCGACCCGCTGCGGGCCTCGGACGACCCCGTGGAACTGACGAACGCACCCCGCGCGCTGAACGTCACGTACACCTATCAAGGTCGCGTACGCACCCTGCGCGAGTACCTCGACCGCGCGGCGCAGGGCTGGGTGGTCCTCGACGACGACAGGATCGTCAACGAGTGGTACGCGCCCGGGTACTCGGCGGACTCGCTGTTCCAGACCTGGTCGATCGCCAAGCCGTTCACTGCGCACGCGGTCGGGATCGCCCACACCGAAGGCAAGATCAAGTCGTTGGACGACACGGTCGGCGCGTATGTGCCGGAGCTGGCGGCACGGCCGTACGGAGCCGTCACGATTCGCAACCTGCTGCGCATGGCGTCCGGTATTCGCTGGAACTCGGACATGGACGACTACCCGTTGCAGGTCGCCCTCAGCATGGGGTGGACGTCGACACTCCAGTACGCGGCCGGTGCGACGGCCGAACTGCCGCAGGGCACGAAGTACAGCTACAACAGTCTCAACAGCGCGGTGCTCGCCCTGGTCCTGTCCCGCGCGGTCGGGCAGCCGTACCACCGGTACATCCAGGAGAAGATCTGGGGACCGGCCGGCATGGCGTCGGACGCCTACGTCGGCAACGACTCGCACGGCAACGCCATGGGCTACTGCTGCTACTACGTCCGCGACCGTGACCTGGCCCGGTACGGCCTGCTGATGCTCAAGGACGGGCGCGCCAACGGGCGGCAGGTCCTGCCGTCGTCATGGCTCGCCTTCGCCACGGCGAAGAACCCCGTCAAGCCGGACCAGAGTGTGGCAGCGGTGCTGGACGGCACCGAAGGGTTCTGGAACGGCGGTTTCGGCGGCCAGATGGTCTACGTCTCGCCACGGCACCGGGTCACCATCGTCAAGACCACGCTCTACAGCGTCCTCGACGAGGCGGAGACCCTGACCGTCATGCGCGCCGTCGCGGCCGAGGTCGCGGCCACCCGGTAGCCGGCGGACGAGAGGGCGTTCCCCGCCCGAAGCCTTCCGGCGCGGGGACGCCCCGGCTTTCTCGGTTGTCCCGGTAGGCGCTGTCCCGCAAGGCGCGGTCCGTCCGCCCGCACGACGGTGCGCCCTGCGCGGTGCGCGGTGCGCGGTGCGCGGTGCGCGGTGCGCGGTGCGCGGTGCGCGGTGCGCGGTGCGCGGTGCGTCGACCATGGTCGGACGTCCCGGCTCTGCGCGGTAGGCCGTCACGGCGTCTTCCCGAGGGCTGTCCCGGGCAGGGCGTTGGCGGTGGGTCAGTGGCAGGCGCCGTGGCGGTGGCAGCCGGTGAGGTGGTCGTCGACCAGGCCGCACGCCTGCATGAGGGCATAGGCGGTGGTGGGGCCGACGAAGCAGAAGCCGCGTCGTTTGAGGTCCTTGGACATGGCGGTGGAGGCGGGGGTGAGGGCGGGGACGTCGGCGAGAGAGGTCCGGGCTGGGGACGCCGGGTCGGCGTAGGACCACAGCAGTTCGGCCAGACCGCCGGGGAGGTCGAGCGCGGCGCGGGCGTTGGCGATCGTCGCCTGGATCTTGGCGCGGTTGCGGACGATGCCCGCGTCGGCCAGCAGGCGCGCCTCGTCGTCCGCGGTGAACGCGGCGACCTTTTCCGGGTCGAACCCGGCGAACGCGGCGCGGAAGTTCTCCCGTTTGCGCAGGATGGTCAGCCAGGAGAGCCCGGACTGGAACGCCTCCAGCGACATCCGTTCGTAGAGGCCCTGGTCGGTGCGGACCGGGCAGCCCCATTCCTGATCGTGGTAGGCGACGTATTCGGGTGCCGACAGACCCCACGGGCAGCGCCCGAGACCGTCGTCGCCAATGACTGCGATGCTCACCCGCCCGTTCTACCCGATGGGACGGACAGAGCTAGCCTTTCGCGGCGAGCCGGGCAAGCCGCCGGAGCCCGAAGCCCATGAACACCCGCGTCACCGGACGGACCACGACCCAGCCCGCTCGGCCCAGCACGCCCAGCGGAAGGTCGAGTTTCTCGGTCCAGACGACGCGGCTGCCACCGCCCGGCAGCGGTTCGACCGCGAACCACGCCGAACCGCGCACCAGCCGCCCGGTGTGCCGGACCTCGACGCGTTCGCCCGGCCGCCAGTCGGTGATGACCATGGTGTCGCTGAAGCGCAGCGGCCCGATCCCCGTCCAGCCGGTGATGTCCGCGCCGACGCCGTGGCCGCCCTCGGCCTTGGTGAACGGCATCCACTCGCGGTGGCGCGGCCAGTCGGTGA
The DNA here is from genome assembly GCF_000374305.1 of Actinomadura flavalba DSM 45200. Classification (GTDB taxonomy): domain Bacteria; phylum Actinomycetota; class Actinomycetes; order Streptosporangiales; family Streptosporangiaceae; genus Spirillospora; species Spirillospora flavalba. Next base: position 92,698 of record NZ_KB894095.1, read on the forward strand.
GGACGTCGAAGACGTGCGCCGCGGACGCCGCGCCCGTGGCCTCGGCCCACACATCGGCCATCAGCGCTCGCTCTTGGTGTCGGGTTCGGCGGACGATTCCGCCCACCACTCGTCGTCCTCGTCGGCGGAGTCGTCCCGCCGCTCGGCGGGGACGGCCGGCGCGGAGGCGTCTCCGGCTCCGGCACGGGAGAACGAGGGGCCCTGGCCGGACGGGTCAGTGGAAGCGCCGTCCCGTTGCGCGCCCGGTCCCTCGGGGACGGCACGGGGGGTGCGCTCGTCCGGGCTTGCGCCGGAGACCGGATTCGCGGGGACACCACCTGTCGATCCTCCGGCGACGTGGCCGCTGGGATCGTCATGACGCTCCCCGGATGCCGGATTCGCGGGGGCGCTGCCCACCGACCCCCTGGCGTCGCGGCCGGTGAGGTCATCGTGGCGCCCCTCGGTGAGCGGAACGCCGCCCTCCGGTTCCCCGGCGCTGCGGCCAGTGGGGCTGTCCTGGCCTTCCCCGGCGACCGGACTGGCAGGGACGCCGCCCTCCGCTCCCCCGGTAGTACGACCGGTGAGGTCGTTCCCGCGCTCCCAGGTGACCGGATTCGCGGGGACGTTCCCCTCCCGCCCGCCGACGGCGCGGTCGTCCCAGCGCTCCCCGGCGGTCGGCTCGCGTTCAGCGGCGTCTGCTTCGGCGAACGTCGCGCTCGGGCCCGGGTTCGCCGGGATGTCGCCTCCGGCTGCGGGGATGGTCGGGTCGTCCCCGGTCGCCGGATTCGTCGAGGTGGACTCCTCGCGCTTCTTGGCGCCGCGTCCGGTGAGGTCGTTCCAGCGTTCGTCCTGCAACCGGCGCTCGTCGGCGGGGTCAAGGGCGGGGGCGGGCTCGGCGGCGGCCGGACCGGCGGTGTCGCCCGGGCGCGTCGCGGCGGGCGTGTCGGTCCAGCGGTCGGCGCGGGTGATCGGGGGCGGGTCGTCGCCGCGCAGGTCGGCGACCTCGGTCTCCAGGGTCGCGATGCGGGCGTCGCGTTCGGCGAGCGTCGTGGCGAACCAGCGGACGGTGTCCTGCGTGGCCACCGGGTGATAGCCCCACAGCCCGCGGGGCAGCCGCACCGACGTGACGTCGGACGGCACCACCCGTTCCCCGGCGGGGACGAGCGGGGGCGCGGTCTCGGGCTGCGCCGGGGCGAGCTCGCCGCCGCGTCCGACGGCCAGGACGAGCACCGCTCCCAGCACGGCCAGGCAGGCGGTCCCGACCACCACGTAGATGAACACGCGCGCTCCGATCCTCGGCTTCTGGCAACGATCGTGCCACACGGCTGTGCCACGATCGGCCCATGGACGCCTCCGACGACCGACTGCTCGCGCCGACCGAGCCCGTCCCCGGCGGCGTGCGCGACGCGGGGACCGACCCGTCCGCCGAGCACGTCGCGGCGCTGGCGCGCGGCGGCGAACCGGTGCTGGTCACGCTCTCCGGGGGCGGCCCGGAGCTGCTGGCCGCCGCGTCCGTGCACGCCTGGCTGGGAGCGCGCGTGTTCCGGGCGGACGCGGCCGAGCACGCCGCGTTGCGCGACGTGCTCGACATGGTCGCCTCGATCGGCGGCCACCGGCCGCCCCTGCTGGGGCGGCGCGGGCTGGCCTGACGCCGCGCGGTCAGAGGTGCAGGCGCAGCCAGGGGCCGGTGATGGCGAAGGTGACGCCCGGGTCCTGGCGGTTGGCGAAGAGGGTGCGGCCGTCCGGCGAGAAGGTGACGCCGGTGAACTCGCTGTCGTTGAAGGCGTTGCGCGCCATCGGGAACGGGACGTTGCGCAGCGTCGAGCCGACGAGGTACTGCTCGCCCGAACCGTCTTCGGCGAGGATGACGCCGCCGCCGTAGGGCGAGACGGTGATGTTGTCGGGGCTCTCGAAGCGGCCGTTCGGCTTGAAGATCATCTCCAGCTTGACGGTCTCGCGGCGCGGGTCGTAGGACCAGACCTGTCCCGCGTGGTTTCCCGTCGCGCCGTCGGCGGTCTTGGCGTAGCTCGCGACGAAGTACGCCTTACCGCGACCCCACCAGGCGCCTTCGAGCTTCTGGCTGCGGGTGATCGTGTCGAACTGCTTGCGGGTGGACGTCGCCGCCGCCTCGGGGTCGGGTACCTTGACCCACTTCACCCGGAACGTGGAGCCGGGTTCGGTCACCGAGGCCAGATCCGGGACGTCCGGGATGAGCATCGCGTCGAGCTGACCACCGGACATGTAGGCGTGGTAGCCGAATCCCAGGCGTGACGGGCGGAACCGGTAGAACAGCCCGAACGGCTTGCTGGCGTCCTCGGTGAGGTACGCGACGCGGGTGAGCGGGTCGATCGCCACGGCCTCGTGCGCGAAACGACCGAGGCCCTTCAGCGGCTCGGCCTTGGTGCGCCGGCCCGTCGGGTCGACCTCGAAGACCCAGCCGTGCGACTTCGTCTGACCGGCGAAGCCCTCGGTCTCCTCGCACGTCAGCCAGGTGCCCCACGGCGTGCGGCCGCCCGCGCAGTTCGTCGCGGTGCCCGCGAGGCTGATCTCCTGCGCGACCAGCCGATTGTTACGGTCCACTTCGAGTGTCGTCGTGCCGCCGTACGCGGCCGGGTCGTAGACGAGGTCGGCGCGGACGACGGGCTTGACGCCGGACGCGGTCTGCTCGTGGTTGCGGACCAGCCGGGTGCGGCCGAGCCGCGAGCCGGGGAACGTGGCGGTGCCGTCGTGCTTGCCCGGGACGCGCGCGCCGTCGGCGATCGCGTCGCCCTCGGCCGACAGCGTCGTGTAGGTGAAGCCCTTGGGCAGGTCCAGGACGCCCTTGGGGTCGGGGACCAGTTCTCCATAACCGGGGGCGCCCACCGCCTCGGCGGACGTCTGGAAGACGGTGTCCAGGCTGCCGGCGAGCGCGATGGACATGGCTCCCACCGCACCGCCCTTCACGACCCCGCGCCGCGAAACGGACATGTAGCAACTCCTTGCCTCAAAGTGATCGAGAAGGAGCTTCGCGGGCGGTGCTGAACCGGGAGTGAACGGACGGCGGAGCCGCAGGGAAGACACCCCGGCGGGTCAGCGTCGCGCGGTGCCGTCCTGCTCGCTCTGCGGGACGCTCTCGCCGTAGTCCTCGGCGGTCGGCTCGATGCGGACGGTGCTGCGTTCGAGCAGGTCGAACGCCTCGGTGACGGACGACGTCCAGCCGATGGCGTCGAACACCTTCGGGCGGACGAAGCCGGTGTCGGCCAGGCCGTTCATCAGCTCGCGCAGCGGGTCGTAGACGCCGGTGGGGTCGAGGATGACCAGCGGCTTGCCGTGCATGCCGAGCACGCGGGCGGTCCAGATCTCGAACAGCTCCTCCAGTGTGCCGATCCCGCCGGGCAGCACGAGGAACGCGTCGCTGCGGCGGTCCATCTCGCCCTTGCGCGAGCGCATGTCGGGCGTGACGATCAGCTCGGTGCTCGCCTCGTCGGAGACCTCGATGTCGCGCAGCGCCTCGGGGATGACGCCGATCGTGACGGCGCCGCCCTCCCGCGCCCCGCGCGCGACGGCGCCCATGCACGACACGCGTCCGCCGCCGCTGACGAGGCTGTGCCCGCGCCGCGCCAGTTCGGCACCGACCTGCTCGGCCAGGTCGATGTGGATCTGGTCGATACGGCTGCTGGAGGCGCAGAACACGCAGACGGCGAGCGAACTCAACGAAGGTCTCCTCACGGAATCACGGCCGGCCGGACAGGCCCGCACCCTGGGATATCACGGCCGGGAGCGGCGGCTCACGTGAATAAGCGTCCGGGTCGCCGTGAGGTTTCCCGATCACCGGTGGGTACGGTGAGGAACAGGTGTGCCGGGAAGTCTGGTCGGCGGTTCCTCTGTCGACCCCGCGAGGAGATGCGTGAGCACTTCGTCTCGTACGTCCCTGTTCACCCGTGGTTCGTGGCCGGAGGTGCGGCGGATCGCCGCGATCCTGCGGCTGGAGACCGTCGGCGGGGCCCTGCTGCTGACCGGGGCGCTCATGGCCGTGGTGTGGGCCAATTCGCCCTGGTCGAGCGGATACGAGGCACTACGGTCCTTCAGCTTCGGCCCCGAGGCGCTGCATCTGCGCCTCTCGCTGGCGAGCTGGGCGTCGGACGGGCTGCTCGCGGTCTTCTTCTTCGTGGCGGGCCTAGAACTGAAACGCGAGTTCGTCGCCGGTGACCTGCGCGACCCCCGGCGGGCGGCGGTGCCCGTCGCCGCCGCGTGCGGTGGCGTCGTCGTGCCCGCGCTGATCTACCTGGCGGTGACGGCGGGGACGCCCGGCGCCGCGCGCGGCTGGGCGATCCCGGCGGCGACCGACATCGCGTTCGCGCTGGCCGTGCTGGCCGTCCTCGGACGATTCCTGCCGTCGGCGCTGCGGACGTTCCTGCTGACGCTCGCCGTCGTGGACGACCTCATCGCGATCGTCATCATCGCCGTCGGCTACACCTCGGATCTGGCACCGCTGCCGCTGCTCGGCGCGCTCGTCCCGCTCGCGGTGTTCACCGCGCTGGTGCAGCGGCGGGTACGGAGCTGGTGGCTGCTGCTGCCGCTGGCGTTCGCGACGTGGGCGCTCGTGCACGCGTCGGGCGTCCACGCGACGGTCGCGGGCGTGCTGCTCGGGTTCGCGGTGCCGGTGATCCGCAGCCGGGCGCGGGGAGGCCCGGAGGCCGGTCCCGGGCTCGCTGAGCACTTCGAGCACCGGTTCCGGCCGATCTCCGCCGGTGTCGCCGTGCCGATCTTCGCGTTCCTGGCGGCGGGCGTGGACGTCGGTGGCCTGGGCGGCCTGACGTCCAGCCTCGCTGACCCGGTCGCGCTCGGCGTAATGGCGGGCCTCATCGTCGGCAAGCCCGTCGGTGTCCTGCTGGCGACCTGGCTGGTGGCCCGCTTCACCCGCGCCGACCTTGACGACGACCTCACCTGGCTCGACGTGTTCGGGCTCGCGCTGCTGGCCGGCATCGGGTTCACCGTGTCGCTGCTCATCGGGGAACTCGCGTTCGGCAGCGGATCCGACATCGACGACGACGTCAAGATCGCCGTGCTCACCGCGTCGGTCACCGCGAGCCTGCTGGCAGCGGTCGTGCTGCGGTTGCGCAACCGGGCGTACCGGAAGATCTTCGTCAAGGAGTCGATCGACCTGGACGCCGACGGTGTTCCGGACGTCTACCAGCGCGACTGACCGCGCTTCCGCGTGGCGGCCACGGACGGACCGCGGTTCACGGTCGTGACCGTGCCGTCACCGCGCCGAGTCAGTGACGTGTGCGCGTCACCGACCCGACGTGATGCGGGCGTCGCTGGTCACAGGGACCAGGAGGGCGGGCGCTTCTCGAAGAAGGAGCGGCGGCCCTCGTCGGCCTCCGGGCTCGCGAAGAACTCGGCCGAGACGCGTTCGGCCAGCGGGAACGCCTCGGTGTGGCTGAGGGCGGCGAGTTCGGGGACGAGGCTCTTGGTACGGGCGACGGCGCGGGGTTCGGCGCGGCGCAGGCCGTCGAGCATGCCGGTGACGAGGGCGTCCACCCCGGCGGCCGGGGCGGTGGCGGTGAGCAGGCCGGACGCGACGGCCTCGGCGGCGTCGAACGTCTCGCCGGTCACCAGGTAGCGGGCCAGCGAGCGCGGCGTCATCCGCGCCCGGCACACCACGGCGATCATTGCGGGGACGACGCCGATGCGGACCTCGGTGAACGCGAACGTCACGTCGTCGGGCGCGACCGCGATGTCACAGGCGGCGACGAGCCCGAGGCCGCCCGCGCGGGCGGGTCCGTTGAGCCGGGCGATGACCGGCTTGGGCGATTCGAGGATCGCGGTCAGGATCTCCGGCAGGCCGGGTCCGGCGGGCGGCGCGCCGGAGGCGATCTCCTTGAGGTCGGCGCCCGCGCAGAACACCGGTCCGGCGGCGGTCAGCACGACGGCACGGACGGCGTCGTCGGCGCGCGCGGCGGCCAGGCCGTCGGCCAGTCCCGTACGGACCGCCGCCGAGAGCGCGTTGCGGTTCTGCTGCGAATCCAGGGTGATCGTCGCGATGCCCCGCTCGACCTCGTACCCGACGACGCTCATCTGCCCTCCCTGCGCGACGACCCCGCCGCTCGACATACCGATGCGCCGATCATGACGTGTGCGGTCCGGGACCGTCCGGGCAACCCCTCCTTTACCGACGTCCCGCTCACGGAGCGCTGACGTGGGAGGACGGCGACGGGTCCGCATCGGTCCGCTGCGATAGGAGCATTTCCGGCATCCGGACCGTACGGTACTCTACCAAACACTTGTTAGATAAAAGGGAGATGCCATGTCGGTCGTGATGTCTCACCGGCGCGCTCGTCATGGCACCTGCCCGGCCGGCGCTCCGCACCACGCGGGACTTCGCCGCGACCCAGGCGACGGGCGACCGGACGCCGGGAACCGGTCCGTCCGCGCGACTACGGCGTTCACCGAGCCGGAGAAGGTGAGACCCCGGTCCGGGTTCGCGTCCATCGAGAAGGCGGCGGCAGATGGATCTTGAGTTCAGCGCGGCGGAGCAGGCGTTCCGGCAGGAAGTGCGCACATGGCTTCAAGAGCACGTTCCGGCCGAGCCGCTGGAGTCGCTGGAGACCGCGACCGGGTTCGCCCAGCACCGGGAGTGGGAGAGAAGGCTCGGCGCGGCCGGGCTTTCGGTCGTCTCGTGGCCGGTCGAGCACGGCGGGCGGGGCGCGACGCCGCTGGAGTGGCTGGTCTTCGAGGAGGAGTACTACGCGGCGGGTGCGCCCGGCCGCGTCAGCCAGAACGGCATCAATCTGCTCGCCCCTACCCTTTTCGCGCACGGCACGCCGGACCAGCTCGCGCGGGTGCTGCCGCCGATGGCGGCGGGCGACGTCATCTGGGCGCAGGCGTGGTCAGAGCCCGACGCGGGCAGCGACCTGGCGGCGCTGCGCGCCAACGCGACCCGCGTGGACGGCGGCTGGCGGCTCTCCGGGCAGAAGACGTGGAGTTCCCGCGCCGCGTTCGCTGACCGCGGCTTCGGGCTGTTCCGCTCCGATCCCGAGTCGACGCGCCATCGCGGGCTCACCTACGTCATGTTCGCGCTCGACGCGCCGGGCGTCACGGTCCGCCCCATCGGCCGCCTGGACGGCAGGCCCGCGTTCGCCGAACTGTTCCTGGACGAGGTGTTCGTCCCGGATGATGACGTCATCGGTGCTCCCGGCGACGGCTGGCGCGTCGCGATGAGCACCGCCGGCAACGAGCGCGGCCTGACGCTCCGCTCCCCCGGCCGTTTCACCGCCGCCGCCGACCGGCTCGTCGCCGCGTGGCGCGCGCACGGCGACCCGTCCGACGCCGCGCTGCGCGACCGTGTCGCCGACGCCTGGATCGCCGCCCGCGCCTACCGGCTCAAGGGCTTCGAGACGGTGTCGCGCACCGACGACGTCGGCGCCGAGGCCAGCGTCAACAAGATCTTCTGGTCGGAACTGGACATCGCGCTGCACGAGACCGCGCTCGACCTGCTCGGCCCGGACGGCGAACTGGCCGGGGACTGGCTGGAGGGCTACGTGTTCGCGCTCGCCGGGCCGATCTACGCGGGCACCAACGAGATCCAGCGCGACATCGTCGCCGAGCGGGTGCTCGGCCTGCCGAGGGGGAACCGGTGAAGTTCGTCCTGAACGCCGAGCAGCGCATGTTCGGTGCGACGCTGCGCGAACTGCTGTCGGGCGCCGGGGTGCCGGACGTGTTGCGCGGCGGGGACTGGCGTCCGCTGTGGTCGGCGCTGGCCGACGCGGGCGTGTTCGCGGTCGCGGTCCCGGAGAAGTACGACGGCGCGGGCGTGCTGCCCGTCGAACTCGTCACGGCGCTGCACGAGCTGGGGCGGCACGCCGTGCCCGGACCGGTCGTGGAGACGGTCGCGGCTGCCGTCCTGCTCGACCGCGACCCGCTGGCCGACGCGTGGCTGCCGCGTGTCGCGTCCGGCGACGCGGTCGTGTCGGTCGCCCGGCCGTACGCGCTGGACGCCGACCGCGCCGACCTCGTCCTGGCCGCCGACGGCACCGACCTGCGCGCCGCCGCGCCCGGCCGGGAGCTGACGTCGCTCGACCCGGCGCGGCGGTTGTTCGAGGTCGTGCCCGGGGAGGTGCTGGCGCGCGGCGTGGACACCGGCCCGGCGTTCGACCTGGCGACGCTGGCGTGCGCGGCGCAGCAGCTCGGCGTCGGGCGCGGACTGCTGGAGCGGACGGTCGCGTACGCGGGGACGCGGGAACAGTTCGGGCGTCCGATCGGCGCGTTCCAGGCCGTGAAGCACCATCTCGCGTCCGTGCTGACCGGGCTGGAGTTCGCCCGGCCGCTCGTGTACGGCGCCGCGCTCGCGCACGGTACGCCCGATTTCGCGCGGGACGTGTCGGCCGCCAAGGCCGCGTGCGCGCGGGCGTCGTACGCGGCGGCGCGCGTCGCGCTCCAGGTGCACGGGGCGATCGGCTACACCGAGGAGTTCGACGGCTCGTTCTCGATCCGCAAGGCCCGCGCGCTGTACAACGCGTGGGGTTCGCCGTCCGAGCACCGGGCCCGAGTGCTGGCCGCGCTGTGACCCGCGCCTACGACGCCACCGTTGGTGGCTTGCACCGTGGGCGGCGCGTTGCCGCGCGGTCTGGTGGCGAGGTTGTCGAGTCCGAGCCGCGCACCCGCGCGCTGACGGCGAACACGCCCGGCCCCGCCCGCAGGACGCCCGTCCGAGCCGCGCGCCCGCGCGCTGATGGAGTGAGGTCGCCGTGACGCTCGATCATGCCGAACTGCGCGCCAGCGTGCGCTCCGCGCTAAACCGTGCGGAGGGCCCCGCGATCCTCGCCGGGCAGCTCGGCGCTTACGGGCTCGCGGTGCCCGAGGAGCACGGCGGCCTGGGCTGCACGCTCGCCGAGACGCAGGTCGTCTGCGAGGAGGTCGGCCGCGTGCTGGCGCCCGTCCCGTTCCTGTCGTCGGCGGTGCTCGCCGCGCAGGCGCTGCTGCTCGCGGGAGCGCACGAGCACCTGCCCGCGTTGGCCGAGGGCACGCTGACCGGCACGGTCGCCTGGGCGGAGGACGGCTCGTGGGACGCCGCCGCGATCCGCGCCGAAGCCCGCGACGGACGGCTGTATGGCGTGAAGGACCACGTGCTCGACGCCCCCGGTGCCGGGCTTGTCGTCGTGCCCGCCCGGTTCGGCGGCGACCTGGCGCTTTTCGCGGTGACGGACGCGGCCGTCGAAGCGCTGCCGGTGATGGACCAGACCCGTCCGCAGTCGCGGATCGTCTTCGACGGCACGCCCGCGACGCTGCTGGCCGCCGATGCCGCTCCCCTGCTGGACCGGCTGCTGGCCGTCGCCGCGACGGCGCTCGCGGGCGAGCAGCTCGGCGGCGCCCAGTACTGCCTCGACATGACGGTGGAGTACGTCAGGACGCGGAAGCAGTTCGGGCGTCCCATCGGCTCGTTCCAGGCGGTCAAGCACCGGCTCGCGGACGTCTACGTCCTCGTCGAGTCGGCCCGCTCGCTCGGGCGGGACGCCGCCCGTGCCCTCGCGGCGGACGCCCCCGACGCCGAGCGCCGCGCCGCGACCGCGCAGGCGTACTGCGCGGAGGCGTTCCAGACGGCGGCGGCCGAGACGATCCAGCTCCACGGCGGCATCGGCTTCACCTGGGAACACCCGGCGCACCGCTACTTCAAGCGCGCCCACGGCTCGGCCCAGCTCTTCGGCACCCCGGCCTGGCACCGGCAACGCATCGCCGAAACCGTCCTGCCGGGCTGCTAGCCGATCAGGGGGTGGGGACGGGTGTCGTGGTCCGCGACCTGATGAGGCGTTCCAGTACCTCGGGGTCGGTGGACGGGGTGGGGAGGCGGCCAATGTTGTAGTCGTCGACGAGGGTGTGGACGGTCTCGCGGGCGCAGGTCTTGTTCGTGCCGATGAAGCCGGTCGGTCCGCGTTTGATCCATCCCGTGACATACGTGGCGGGGACGGCGGTGCCGAGGCCCGGGTCGATGACGCGGCCGGAGTCGTGCGGGACCGTGCCGGTGGCGTCGTCGAAGGGCAGGTCGGCGACCGGGCGGCCCTTGTAGCCGATCGACGACAGGACGAGGCCCGCTTCGATGTGCTCGGTGCGGTCGGTGGGGACGGCGCGGGCGACGCCCGCCTCGTCCACCAGCTCGTTCTGGACGAACGCGACACCGGTGTCCGTGACGCGTTCCGGGGTGAGCAGGTAGCGCAGCACGATCCGGCGGCGCGTACCGTCCTGTTCGGGCAGGTCGCGCAGCATGCGCAGCTTGTGGACGGTGGAGTGCGGCAGACCGTCCGTCACCGGGTCGGCGCCCAGGCCCTCGGCGACGACGTCGATGCCCGGCGTGGACAGCAGTCCCGTCAGTTCCGCGACCGTGAACGCCGACTGCGCCGGGCCGCGCCGGCCCACGACGACGACCTCCTCGATCGCGCTCGCGCGCAGCGCGTCCAGGGCGAGCGGCGAGATGTCGGTGTCCGCGAGCGACTCCGGGTCGCGCGTCAGGATGCGCGCCACGTCCAGCGCGACGTTGCCGTTGCCGACGACGACCGCGCGGCGGTGCGACAGGTCGAACGTGCGGTGCGCGTGGTCGGGGTGGCCGTTGTACCAGGCGACGAACTCGGTCGCGGTGGCCGCCGTCTCGGCGCCCGGCACCGTCAGCCGCCGGTCGGAGGACGCCCCCACGGCGTAGACGACGGCGTGGTGGTGGGCGAGCAGTTCTTCGTGCGTGATGTCGCGGCCGACCTCGACGCCGAGGAACAGCCGGAACCCGTCCTGCCGCGCGACCGTGTCGAACAGGTCCGTGACCTGCCGGGTCTTGCCGTGGTCGGGGGCGACGCCGGTGCGGGCCAGCCCGTACGGGACCGAGAGCCGCTCGAATACATTGACGCGTGCGTCAGGAATCGTCAGCAGCTCGTCGGCGGCGAACATCGCCGCCGGGCCCGAGCCGACGACGGCGACGCGCAGCGGCTCGTCCGCCGGACGCACCCGCAGCGGCTCGGTGACCTTGGCCAGCAGCGGCGGCTTGGGCCGCTGCGGCGCGAAGAAGTCGGCGTTCAGCGGCAGGAAGGTGAGCTGGTCGTCGGCCAGCTTGGTGTGCGGGACGATTGCCCCCACCGGGCACGCGCTCACGCAGGCGCCGCAGTCCACGCAGGACGCCGGGTCGATGTACAGCATCTCCGCCGTGTGGAAGTCCGGTTCGTCCGGCGTGGGGTGGATGCAGTTCACCGGGCAGGCGTGGACGCACGAGGCGTCGTTGCAGCAGGACTGCGTGACGACGTGAGGCATGGGGTGGGGGTTTCCTTACGGCTTCGCGAGGGGTGTGCGGCGATGCGGTCAGGCCGCGGCCTGGGCGCGCCGGTGCGGCTCGCCGCGGAAGCGGGAGGACGGCCCGTCGATCTTCAGCGTCCGCCAGAGCGCCTTGGCGACGGGGTTCATCAGCTTCAGCTCGTCGGCCAGCATCCGGACGTCGCCGAAGTAGTCGCGCATGATGTCGCGGGACTCGTTCCGCTTCCAGAACGCCTCGCGCATCACCTTGCGCGGGATGCCGAACTCGCGGGCGAACTCCTTGGGCGGCGACATGATCGCACCGGCGAGCCAGCGCATGATGAGCGGGTAGGCGACCGAGGTGATGCCCTTGCCGGCCTTGTTCTGGCGGCTGACGTGCTCGTGCAGGAAGCGGTGCGCGAACGAGATGTGCCGCGCCTCCTCGGCGATGTGGATCTCCATCGTGCGCAGCAGCGCGGGCGGGCGCTCGGCGCCTTCGCGGATCACGCTCTTCTGGAAGTGGTCGATCGGCTCCTCACCGGCGAGGATGCCAATGAAGAAGATGACCGGAAGGTAGGCCCCGAGGTGCCAGAAGTGCGACGTCGCGCGGTAGTCGGCCCGCATGCCCGGGACGTCCACGCCCGTGCGGTTCACGAACTCCTGGAACATCTGGATGTGGTTGCACTCTTCGGTCATCTCGTGCATGCAGTAGCGGAATTCCGGCGAGTTGTTCGGAAGCCGCATGGCGTACTGCATCATGCCGCGGATCAGGACGCTTTCGAACTGAAGCCCGACCTTGGAGATGTTGGCGCTGCGCCACAGCCCGATCGCGATCTGCTTCTCCAGCGGCTGCGCCTTGTACCAGGGGTGCGCGCCCAGCGGGTCGCACTCGGGCAGGACCCAGCGCGGGTCGTTCGGGTCGATCTGGAAGTCGGCGGAGTCCCAGTCGATGTCCAGGTAGGGGTCGAAGCGCCGGTGGACGGACCCCTCCGAGAGGGTCTGCAACATGTCCCGGTAGTCCTGGTCGATCTTCATCCCGGCCACCTCCTGATACGACCTCGCGGCGGGCGCCCCGCGCGCAACACAACGTTTACACTTACAATTGGGACTGTAAGTGTACGGTGACCGGGGGGTCAAGGTCCCGACGGCGGCCGCGAGACGTGATGTGGGATACTTTCCCGCCGGAGCCGAAGGAGCGAGTGACCCGTGACCACGCCGCGCACCGCGCGCCCGGCCCCCTCTTCCCGCCCGGCGCGTCCCTCCCCCGGCCAGATCCGCGCCAAGATCCTCGACGCCGCCGCCGAATGCCTGCTGCACGGCGGGTTCGCGTCCGGCCGCCTGCTGTCGGCGATCGCCCGCACGGCGGGCCTGTCACGGCCGACGCTGTACAAGTACGGCGGCACGATCGACGACATCAAGGAGGCGCTCGTCGAACGCGAGCTGGCCGCCTTCCTGGACGAGCTGGCCCCGCGCCTGGAGGACGTCCGCTGGTCGGCCGACGACCTCACCGAGCTGCTCGTCTTCATCGTCGGCTACGCCCGCAACCACCGGCTGCTGAACGCGGCGCTGCGCGACGTGCCCGAACTGGTCCTGCCGGTCTTCACGCTGCACGCCAGCGAGCCGATCGCCCGGATCTCCGAGATGGCGGCGCCGATCGTCCAGCGGCACGTCGACCGCGGCCACTTCCCGCCGGTGGACGTGCCCGTCCTCACCGACGTCCTCTTCCGCATCACCCTCTCCACGGTCCTCATCCGCAGCCGCTTCGACTTCGACGACCCCGACGTCCTGCGCGCCTACCTGCGCACGGCCCTCACCGTCGCCGCCGACCTCCACACCCCGGCGCCCTAACGCGTCCACCGCGCCGTTGTCCCGATCGCGGACGACACGGAACACTCGGAAACGGCGCGCACAGGTGAACGGGAGCACGGACGGACGCTCCGGCATGGCCCGACCAGCCTTGCGTGGCAGCGTTCCGGCTTGGACCCGGACCGCTACCTCGCGGCGATGATCGGCATGGGTCTCCCGGTGGACGGGCCGCCTTCGGACGGCGCCTCTCGCGGGCATCGGGGCACCATCTTCCAAGCGCCAGGTTTCCTCACTCCTGCGCGGGACGACCGGGCGGCCCCAGCTCCGTTACGTCGCAGTCTGAATTAGAGGACGGCAGGCGGGGATATCCTGACGCCGAGGTCAATCAACGTCGACCCAGTTCAGGGTGCGCTCGACGGCCTTCTTCCAGTCGGCGTGGGCGGCGTTGCGGCGGGGCTCGTCCCAGGTGGGCTGCCAGCGGCGGTCCTCGTTCCAGTTGTTGCGGAGTTCGTCGGTGGTGCGCCAGAAGCCGGTGGCGAGCCCGGCGGCGTAGGCGGCGCCGAGTGCGGTGGTCTCGGCGACGACGGGACGGGAGACCGGGACGCCGAGGACGTCCGCCTGGATCTGCATGCAGAGTTCGTTGGCGGTGACGCCGCCGTCCACGCGCAGGACGTCGAGCGCGACGCCGGAGTCCTCGCGCATCGCGTCCACGACGTCGCGCGTCTGGTAGCAGATGGCCTCCAGCGTGGCGCGGGCCAGGTGCGCGTTGGTGTTGTAGCGAGACAGGCCGACGATGGCGCCGCGCGCGTCCGACCGCCAGTACGGCGCGAACAGACCGGAGAACGCCGGGACGAAGTAGACACCGCCGTTGTCGTCCACCTGGCGGGCCAGGGACTCGCTCTGCGCGGCGCCGGAGATGATGCCGAGCTGGTCGCGCAGCCACTGCACGGCCGAGCCCGTGACGGCGATGGACCCTTCGAGCGCGTAGACGGGCGCGGCGTCCCCGAACCGGTAGCACACCGTCGTCAGCAGGCCGTTCCGCGAGCGGACGATCTCCTCACCGGTGTTGAGCAGCAGGAAGTTGCCGGTGCCGTAGGTGTTCTTGGCCTCGCCCGGCGCGAAGCAGACCTGCCCGACAGTGGCGGCCTGCTGGTCACCGAGCGCCGCGGTCAGCGGGACCTCGCCGCCGACCGGGCCGGACGCGAGCGTGACGCCGTAGGCGTCCGGCGCGGAGGACGGCATGATGCGCGGCAGCATCGAACGCGGGATGCCGAAGAACGACAGCAGTTCGTCGTCCCAGTCGAGCGTCTCCAGGTCCATGAGCATCGTGCGGGAGGCGTTGGTGACGTCGGTGACGTGCACGCCGCCGTCCCGGCCGCCGGTGAGGTTCCACAGCACCCAGGAGTCGGTGGTGCCGAAGACGGCGTCGCCGCGTTCGGCGGCCTCGCGCACGCCGTCCACGTTCTCCAGAATCCACTGCACCTTGCCCGCCGAGAAGTACGTCGCGGGCGGCAGGCCGGTGCGGTGCCGGATGGTGTCGCCGCGCCCGTCGCGTTCGAGCGCCGAGACGATCCGGTCGGTGCGGGTGTCCTGCCAGACGATCGCGTTGTGGAACGGGCGCCCGGTGCGGCGGTCCCACACGACGGCGGTCTCGCGCTGGTTGGTGATGCCGAGCGCGGCCAGGTCCATGTGGGTGAGGTTCGCCTTGTTCAGCGCCGTCTCGATGACCGAGCGGGTCCGTTCCCAGATCTCGACGGGGTTGTGCTCGACCCACCCGGCGGCGGGCAGGATCTGCTCGTGTTCGAGCTGGTGACGGCCGATCTCGTTGCCGCCGTGGTCGAAGATCATGAACCGGGTGCTGGTCGTGCCCTGGTCGAGCGCGCCGACGAACTCTGCCATACGGGTCTCCTGACGGTGTCGGGGGGATTCAGGACGTCTCGGCGGATTCGGTCGCGGCGACCGGCCCCTTCTCCTCGGAGTCGCCGAGGAACCGGCCGATGAGCACCTTGTACAGCGCGACGCCGACGATGGCGCCGAGGATGGGCCCGACGATCGGTACCCAGAAGTACAGCTCGCCGTACTGGTCGCGCCAGGCCCCCTCATAGCCGGTGAGGAACTGCGCGAGCCGGGGCCCGAAGTCGCGCGCCGGGTTGATGGCGTAGCCGGCGTTGGTGCCCCACGCCATGCCGATCGCGACGACGACGAACCCGATGAGCAGCGGCGCCAGGTTGGACAGCGGGCCGTGGTTGCGGACGTCGGTGAGCACGAGGATGAGGAACAGCAGGATCGCCGTGCCGATGACCTGGTCGCGGAACGCGCCCCAGGTGCCGACCGGGTACTCCCCGTTGCCGGGCAGCGTCGAGAACACGCCCTGCGACTTGATCGTGTGCCCGGGGTCGAACTTGGCCAGCACCTCGCTGTAGTTCCAGCGGACGAGCAGCGCGGCGACGAACGCGCCGAGCGTCTGCGCGACGATGTACGGCGCCGCCTTGCGCCACGGGAACTCGCGGAACACCGCGAGCGCGATCGTGATGGCCGGGTTGAGGTGGGCGCCGCTGATCCGCATCGCGGTGTAGGCGCCGAGGGTGACGCCGAGCCCCCAGGCCCAGGCGATGCTGTCGTGGTCACCGAGTTCGGCGGCGACGACCTGCGCGACGACGCCGACGCCGAACAGGATGAGGATCAGGGTTCCGGCGAACTCGGCGGCCATTTCGCCGGCCAGCGTGGGGAGTCTCGTCCGTCGGGCCATGGGCGCTCCTCGGCAGTCAGCGGCCGGCCGACGCAGGACGGGAACGGGTGGGCGCCGACCGTGCGGTCAATGCGGACGCTAGATGCGCATCGCAGGACAATCAACGATGGCGCCCGTCCGACGACAGCCCAATTCAACTTTTCGGACAGCAGAGTTGACCCCACGTGCGCGATTCGCGCCCGGAGCGAACGCCGAAAAAGCCCGGCTGTAACTTCCACCGGGATTCGGTGGCCGAACCTGCCGCCATTGTTCCCGGTGATGGCAAAGGCGGTCCGGCGCGTCCGTCGGCGTGTCGGGCGGGCGTCCCGGTGCGGCCGGGGCGGTTCAGGGGGTTCCGGCGGCGAGGATCGCGTGCAGGCGGTCGATGACCTGCGCCTCGAAGTCCTCCAGGAGCGTCAGCGCCGCGCGCGCCGTGTCGAGGTCGCCGGACTCCCACGCGGTGACGAGCGTGTCCCACCACCACACGTGCGCGCCCGGGTCGGCGTAGACGGCGTCGAGGACGGCGGGGACGTCGCCGAACATCGGGCCGAGCGAGTTCAGCACCCCGAGGAACACGCCGCCGCCGAGCGCCGCCGACGCGGCCCGCAGCACCTGGAGCACGCCGTGATGCACGTCGGCGGGAGCGGGCGTGCCGGTCCGGACGAGCAGGTCGAGCCGCTGCACGGCGCGGCGGACGGGCGCGGGGTCGTAGGCGCCGGGCGACCGCGCGATCTTGCCGAGCGCCGACTCGTAGAACATCCGCAGCGTCTCCAGCAGGTCCGCGAGGATGCGCGCGGTCAGGTCGGGGACGCCGGTGGAGAGCCGGAACAGGTACCGCCAGGTCTCCACGCCGCCGTCGGTCTCGACGTCGCGGACGACGGCTCCGAGCCCCTGCCGCGTCTCCACGAACCCGGCCGTGCGCAGCCGGCCGAGGACGAGCTGGACAGTCGCGGGGTTGATCGCGTGCTCCTCGGCCAGCCGCCGGATCGACGGCAGCCGCTCCCCCGCCGCCAGCCGCCCGGACACGATGTCGAACGCGACCCGCTCCGCCACCTCGTCCACGACCGACCCGCGCATCCCTCCAGTCTAGGACGCCCGCGCCCGCCACCGGCCGCCGGTGGATCAGCCTTCGCGGATGGTCATCGAGGCGATCCGGTCGCCGTCGACGCGGAAGGCGAAGGAGGAGCGGCCGTTGGCGTGGGCGCTCCTCCAGTCGCCGACGACGGTCACGGTGTCGCCGTCGACGGTGGTCTCCTCCGGCGTCAGGGTGCCGGTGGCGCCGATGAACTCCTTCTGGCTCCAGCCGTCGATCTCGGCGCGGCCGGTGAAGGTGCGGCCCCAGTCGTCGACGAAGCCCTGCTCGGTGAACGCGTCGAGGAAGCCTTCGCGGTCGTGCCGGTTCACGGTGTCGATGAAGGACGCGACCGGTTCGGGAAGAGAGGTCATGTTCGAACTCCTCGGGTGGAAGGTGTGGGTCAGCGTGTGGTGTAGCCGCCGTTGGCGAAGATCGTCTGTCCGGTGATCCATCCGCCGCCGGTGGCGAGGAACAGGATGATCGGAGCGATGTCCTCGATGCGGGTGAGGCGGTTGCCCATCGCCTGGGACTTGTGGAACTCGACCCGTTCCGGGGTCTCCTGCCCGTAGAAGAACGGCGTGTCCATCGGGCCGGGCGCGACCGCGTTCACGGAGATCCCGCGCTCGGCGAACTCCTTGGCGGCGGCGTGCGTGAAGTGCTCGACGGGCGACTTGCCGCCCGCGTAGGTGGAGTACCCGTCGGTGAACGCGGCCAGCAGCGACGTCACCAGCGTGATGATCCTGCCGCCGTCGGCGACGTTCCGGCCGGCCTCCTTGAGGAAGAAGTACGCGGCCTTGGCGTTGACGTCGAACATCTGGTCGAACTCGGCTTCGGATGTGTCGACGATCGGCTTGCGCAGCACCATTCCGGTCGTGTTGACCGCGACGTCGATGCTGCCCAGCTCCGCCGTCGCGTCCGCGAACAGCCGCTCGACGTTCGCCGGGGACGTCAGGTCGCCGGTGAGGATCGTTCCCTTTCCGCCCAGCGCCCGGACCGCGTCGAGCGTCGCCTCCGCCTCCGGACGCGAGGACTCCGAGTGGTAGTGGACCGCGACGTTCGCGCCCGCCTCGGCGGCCTGGCGACTCACCAGGCCGCCGAGGTTCTTCGCGCCGCCCGCGACCAGAACGTTCTTGCCGACCAGCGTGGATGCCTCCATGGGCGATTCCTCCCTGTATCATTGATATGCGGCAATGTAACGTTGTTCGCTTGCTACTGTAGCAAGGTGACACCAGGACGCAACAGCGATACACGGACGGCGTTGCTCCAGGCGGCCGCCGACCTCATCGCGGCCTCCCCCGGGGAGGACATCCCGCTCCGCGCGATCTGCGAGCGGGCCGGGGTGAAGATGCCGACGCTGTACCACTTCTTCGGCAGCAAGAAGGGGCTCCTCGACGCTGTCGTACAGCACGGCTTCGACCGCTACGTCGCGCGGAAGGACGAGCACGAGAGCACGGGCGACCCCATCCAGGACATCCGCGAGGGCTGGAACGCCCACGTCGCCTTCGGCCTCGCGCATCCCGGCTTCTACGCCCTCATGTACGGCCAGACCTCACCCGGGCAGCGCCCCGCCCCGGCGGCCGTGCCCGCTGGCCTCCTGCTCGGGCTGACCACGGCCGCCGCCGAGCAGGGCCGCCTCGTGGTCTCCGCGCGACTCGCCGCCGACCACGTCCTCGCCGCCAACATCGGCACGACGCTCGCGCTCATCACCTCGCCCGACGCCGACCCCGCGCTCTCCGACAGCATGCGCGAGGCGACCATCGCCGCCATCACCGGCTCGGCGCCGCCGCCCGCCGCGACGCCCGCGAGCGACGCGGTCCGGCTGCTCCAGCACTCCGCCGACATCGAACGCCGCCTCGGCGCGGCCGAGTCCGCCCTGCTCCGCAAGTGGCTGGTCCACCTCGCGCGGCCCGCCGCCCCCTGAGACCCGTGGACGAGGTCACGCCGTTCCGGGTGTGGCGGCCAGGGAGGCCAGCAGGCGCAGGGCCTCTTCGGAGGGCGAGCCGGGCTCGGCGGTGTAGATGGTGAGGGTGAGGCCGGGTTCGGCGGCCATCTCCAGACCTTCGTAGGCGAGGGTGAGGTCGCCGACGGCGTGGTGGTGGAAGTGTTTGGTGCCGGTGCCGTGGTGGCGGACGTCGTGGGTGCCCCAGCGAGTGCGGAACGCGTCGCTGCGGGTGGAGAGTTCGCCGACGAGGTCGTGCAGGTCCTTGTCGTAGGGGTTGCGGCCCGCCTCGGTGCGCAGGATGGCGACGGCGACGTCGGCGGCCCGGTCCCAGTCGGGGTGGAAGCGGCGGGACGCGGGATCGAGGAAGGTGAAGCGGGCCAGGTTCGCCTGGTTGCCGGGGGCGGCGTAGACGTCGGCGTAGAAGGCACGGGCGAGCCCGTTGACGGCGAGGACGTCCATGCGGCCGTTGCGGACGAACGCGGGCCCGGCGGTGACGGCGTCCAGCGTCCATTGCAGGCTGGGGTGCGGTCTCCACCGGTCTGTGCCGCGTCGTCGGCGCGGACGGGTCAGGGAGTCGGAGCCGTCGGCGGCCTGGGCCAGGTTCAGCAGGTGAGCGCGTTCGGCGTCGTCGAGCCGCAGCGCGCGGGCCAGCGCCTCCAGGACCGCCGGGGAGACACCGGCGAGGCTGCCGCGTTCGAGTTTGGCGTAGTACTCGACGCTCATGTCGGCCAGTGCCGCGACCTCGCTGCGCCGCAGCCCCGGCACCCGGCGCCGTGACCCGGTGGGCAGCCCGGCCCGCTCGGGCGTGATCTTCGCGCGCCGCGACGTCAGGAACTCGCGGACCTCTTCACGGTTGTCCACACCCCGACCGTACGTGTTGCCCGAAGTCCCGGGGGTGTACTGCCGGTACACCCCTTGACGGTGACTCGCAGCGCGCACCAAGAGGCGGTTATCTGGAGGACGTGATGCTCACGGCGCAGGTCAAGGCGGCGCCCGCGACGGTCCGTCACGCGCCCGTCCGTACTCGGCGCCGCTCTCGCGGCGGCGTCCTGGAAGCGAAGGAACGTCCTCATGCGCGGAGCGGTGATCCACGGTCCCGGCGACGTCCGATTCGAGACGCTGGACGACCCGAAGATCCTCCACCCCAGCGACGCGATCATCCGCACGGCGGTGACGTGCGTGTGCGGCTCGGACCTGTGGCCCTATCGCGGCGCGGAGCCCACGGACGCGCCGCACCCGATGGGCCACGAGTACGTCGGCTTCGTGGAGGAGGTCGGGGCGGACGTGACGTCGGTGCGGCCGGGGCAGTTCGTCGTCGGGTCGTTCGCGACCTCCGACGGCACCTGCGCCAACTGCCGCAACGGCTTCCCGTCCCACTGCCTGGACCGTGAGTTCCTGAGCACCTGCCAGGCCGAGTACGTGCGCATCCCCAACGCGCAGGGCACCCTGGTCGCCACCGGCGCCGTGCCGGACGCGGCGTTCTGGCCGGGGCTACTGGCCGTGTCGGACGTCCTGGGCACCGGCTGGTGGGCCGCCGACGCCGCCGCGGTCGCGCCGGGCTCCACCGCCGTCGTCGTCGGGGACGGCGCGGTCGGGCTGTGCGCGGTGATCGCGGCGCGGGAGAAGGGCGCCGAACGGATCATCGCCATGTCCCGGCACGAGCCCCGCCAGGAGCTGGCCCGCGCGTTCGGCGCGACCGACATCGTCACCGAGCGCGGCGAGGAGGGCGTCGCCCGGATCAGGGAGATGACCGGCGGGATCGGCGCCGACAGCGTCCTGGAGTGCGTCGGCACCGCCGAGGCGATGCGCCAGGCGCTGCATTCGGCGCGGCCGGGCGGGAACGTCGGGTTCGTCGGCGTCCCGCACGACGTCGCGCTCGACGGGCAGGAGCTGTTCTTCTCGCACGTCGGCCTGCGCGGCGGCCCCGCCCCCGTCCGCCGCTACCTGCCCGACCTCATCGACCGCGTCCTGACCGGCGCCATCGACCCGGGCCGGGTCTTCGACCTGACGCTCCCCCTCGGCCAGGTCGCCGAGGGCTACCGCGCGATGGACGAACGCCGCGCCGTCAAGACGCTCCTCCGGCCCTGACCTCACCGAAACGGAGGAGCAATGCCGCCGCGCACGCTCACCATCGTGACGGCGCTGGCCGTGGCCTCGACCGGCTGCGGCGGAGCGCCGGAACCGTCCGCTTCGCCGCCGTCCGAAAGGAACACCACCGTGAACCTTCGCGTCACCCTCGACGGGCGAACCGTCGGCGCCACCCTGAACGACAGCCCCGCCGCGCGCGACCTGGCGTCCCTGTTCCCGCTCACCCTGGACCTCAAGGACTTCCACGGCACCGAGCGGATCGCCGACACTCCGCGCAGGCTCTCCACCGAGGGCGCCCCCGCGCCGGTCGCCGCGAAGGCCGGGGACATCGCCTACTTCGCACCGTGGGGCAACCTGGCCCTCTTCTACCGCGACGGTCCCGCGCCCTCCGCCGACCTGCTGGTTCTCGGCCGCCTCGACGTCGACGCCGGACGGCTCGCCAGGGCCGAACGCGTCACCTTCGAGACCGCCCGCTGACGTGCGGAGCACGATGCATCCCAGCTACGACTTCACCGGGCGGGTCGCCTTCGTCACCGGAGCGTCCTCCGGCATGGGGCCGGCCACCGCGCGCGTTCGCCGCCGCGGGTGCCGCCGTCGGGCTGGCCGACCTCGGCGAACGCGTCGACGCCGCCGCGAGGGAACTCACCGACGCCGGGCACCGCCCAGTTCGACCGCGTCAACGCCGTCAACCTGCGCGGTGTCTGGGCGAGCATGAGGCACGAACTCCGCCACATGCGCGCCCAGGCCGAGACGGGGCAGGCCATCGACCGCCTGGGCACCCCCGAGGGGATCGCCCAGGCGGTCCTGTGGCTGTGCAGTCCCGGCGCGAGCTACGTCACCGGCATCGCCCTGCCCGTGGACGGCGGCTGCACCGCGCAATGAGCCGTCCGGCCTCGCGTCTTCTGCGGTCTGGTTCGGTGACGGCGCGCTAGCAGAAGACGGTCTCCACGGCCTTTCCCACGGCCTGAGCGGGTCCGGAATTGTCCTTCACGCTCAGCGTGAGCGAGACGGTGAGCTGGCGGCGGCCGTCGTCGGAGGAGAAGGTCATGGCGAGCGAGCCGGGACCGGTGCCACCGAGGATCTTGAATTGGCCGCCGCAATCGTCGCCGGCGCGGCCCTGCTCGGGCGGCAGCGGCGGCTTCAGGATCTGCTGAAGGTCCGGCGGCAGCAGTTCGCCTCGCGTGAACGCCCGTTGGTAGGCGCTCGCGTCGCGCGCGGTGGAGACGACGCCACCGGCGCCCGCGCCCGCGAGGCTGGCGTTGTAACGGTCGATATCGCGCAGCCTGCCGTTGGCGTCGGGATAGTAACCGTGACCGTGCGGCCCCTTGATGCCCTCCGGAGGCCGACGCGTCAGGTAGGTCTTGGTCATCCCCAGCGGACGGAAAAGGCGTCGGTGCAGCTCGGTGGCCAGGTCGTTACCGGTCACCCGCTCGACGATCAGACCCAGGAGGGTGTAATTGGTGCTGGAGTACGAATAGCTCTCCCCCGGCTCTCCCGTCCGGGGCCGTTCCCTGGTCCATTTCACCAGGTCCAGCGGCCGGTAGTCGGTCGTGAAGTCGAACGGGTCGAATGAGGGATCTTCCGGATTCCCGCCCGGGGCCGCGTACCAGTCGGGGATGCCGGACGTGTGCTGGAGCATCTGCCGCACCGTGATGTCGGCGCCCCGCGCGACCAGATCCTTCTTCACGACGACCGGCAGGACGCGCCCGAGGGTGTCGTCGACGCCGAGCCGGCCTTCCTCGACCAGTTGCAGCACCACGGTGCCGACCATTTGTTTCGTCTGCGACCAGATCCGGAAGCGCGCGTCCGCCGGAATCCTCCCGCCCCAGAGGAACCGCGAGCCGCCACTCGCCTCCCCGACGGACTCGCCGTCGACATAGGCACCGCCGACGGCCCCCACGACGCCGGGAACCGCCGCCAGTTCCTCCATCGCCTTGCGTACCTTTCCGACCGGCGCGGTCCCCGCCGCGGCGGACCCCACGGGAAGCATCACCAGGATGGCGGCACCCAACGCCACGCCTTTGCCCAGCAACGAACCGGCATTTCTGTACGACACATGCGCCCCTCTGGGATCGTCCACGATTCGAGCCTCCACTCAAGCCGAAGCGCCCTATCGTCGGCGTATCGAAATTCGAGCGTCTGAACGGGCTTGCGCGGAAAACTGAGGGCATGAGCGGCCGATCCCGGCACGTGGAGCCGACCGGCCGCTAGCTGTTCCGGGGCGGCGGCTGCGGTGCTTCGGTGCCGTAGACGGGGAAGAGCCGGCGGCAGGCGTCGGCGACGAGCGCGGCGGCGACGGGGTCGCTGTCGCCGGGCAGCGAGCGCAGCCACCGCCGTACCTTGCGTGCGGCCAGGAGCGGGATGCCGTCGACGGTCGGGGTGCGCCAGGCCGGGAGGCGGCCGCCGTGGACGGCCAGCACGGCGCGCACGTCGCGGGGTGCGTCGGGTCCGAGGTCGCGGCGCAGCGTCGCGGCGACGCGACGGGCCTCGAACGCCGCCGACCCGACGACCTTGCGCCCGCCGACCTTGCCGACGCGCAGGCGGCGGCCGGTGGCCTTGACGACGCGTCCCCGCGACCACTGCTTGGAGTCCACGACGATCACGGCGGCCGCCGGGGTGACGACCAGGTGATCGACGTTCGCGCGCGTGCCGGGAAGGGCGCGGTCGTGCAGGACGACGTACCCGTCGCGTTCCAGCGGCCGCAGCAGCCGGGCGGTGGCGCGTTCGCCGCGTGCGCCCTGGAGCCAGGTCCGCGCGGAGTCGTGGCGGTGCTGCCACCACAGCACGGCGCCCGCGACCAGGAAGAGAGCGGCGAGCGCGGCGCGGCCGCCGAGCGTCAGCAGCGCCGCCAGCGAGGCGGCGGCCGGGAGGACGCCCAGGGCGACCAGACGAGCGTTACGTCCCGCCGCTCGCAGCTCCCGGTACCGATCCACGGCCGACCCACCCGGGCGGTACTGCGAATCGGCGGGCGGAGATCGGCGGAGCATGACGCGCACCCTCTCGACGACCGGGCGGACTCCAACCGTAGGACCGGTGGCGACGCCGTCGCCACCGGTGACCGGAGGTGGCCGGGTAGCGACGGCCGTCGTCAAGGCCGCACGCGCCTACTTCTCCGCCATGAACAACGGGGCGGCCTCCGAGCACCGCACGCAAAAGAGCTACCTGCCCCCCGTCGTAGCTATACGAGAGCACCGACTCAATTGAAATCAGGGATGGTGACGCAGGTCGCTTCCTGATGATGACCGAATGAGCCCGGTCGCGTCAGGATGAGCGCGGCGGATACCTGAAGCGTCGGCGGAAGTACCTAAGCGCGTCAGATTCCCCCTCTTCTCCGGCTCCCAAGTTTGGTGTCACAAGGGAGCACGAGCACCGAGGAGATGGAACATGGGCGACGCCGACGAGCTGGTCCAGCGCTACCCCGCCGCATGGAACGAGACCGACGCGGCCGCGCGGCGGGCGGTCCTGGCGGAGGTGTTCGCCGAGGACGCGGCGTACACCGACCCGCTGGTGTCTGTCCAGGGCGGGAACGGCCTCGACGCCGCCATCGCGGCGGTCCAAGCGCAGTTCGGCGGGCTGGTCTTCAGCCTCGGCGGCGCGGTCGGTCGAGCCGCTGCGCGTCGTCGACCAGGCACAGCAGCCCCGTGTCCGCCGCGTGCTCCGCGAGCAGGGACGGCACCGCCAGCCCGGCGAGCATCGGTTCGGAGCCGGACGCGGGTCTGAGCCCGAACGCCGCTTCGAGGGTTTCACGCTTCGGGACGGGCAGCGCGGCGTCCGAGCGCCGGACGCAGCAGCAGTTGCAGCCCCGAGAACGGCAGCTCCGCCTCATACTCGACGCCCGTGGCGCGGAGGAGCCGCATGTCCCCGGCCCCGATCGCCGCGGCGGCGTGGTCGAGCAGCGCCGTCTCGCCGATGCCCGGGTCGCCGCGCAGCACCAGCGACGAACTGCTCCCGGCCCTGGCTCCCGCCAGCAGCTCAGCGATCGCATCCTGCTCAGGCTTCCGCCCATGCCGATCCCCCGCGCCTATCCTGCCATTCGTCCAGAATGTCCGTAAGGCAGTTCATGGGCGTCCGGCTTGTCGTCAGCCGATCGCCGTGCCCCGGGTCTCGATGTGCCGGGCCGGGCGGTGTGCCGCTTCGGGCCGCCGAGGTCGAGCCCCCGCCGGACGCAGGCGCGCGGTTGGCGAAGCCGCAGTACTCGGCCCAGCACCCGTAGCGCCGAGCATCGCCCGCTCCTGCGACTTGGGCAGGCCGTGTCCTGCCAGTGCACCGGGCCGGGCCTGCGGGTTAGGCGGGGTCTTCGGCGGCTTCTGCGGTGGCCTCGGCGGCGGCGCGTTCTTCCTTGAGGCGGCGTTCGGTTTCCTCGTGGGCGCTGACGATGGTCTGGACGGCGTCGGCGGGGTCGTCGGTGAGGTGGATGAGGTCCAGGTCGTGCTTGGAGATCTTGCCCGCCGGGAGCATGACGTCGCGGACCCAGTCGATGAGGCCGCCCCAGTACGCGGTGCCGACCAAGACGATCGGGAAGCGCGTCACCTTGCGGGTCTGCACCAGGGTGACGGCCTCGAAGAGTTCGTCCAGGGTGCCGAAGCCGCCGGGCAGGACGATGAACGCCTGGCTGTACTTCACGAAGACCGTCTTGCGGACGAAATTACACGGTTGCGCGAAGATCGCCATGCATGTAGACGTATATATGCAGTTCAGAGACGACATCGTGTTAGCCAGTGGAGTTCAGTGGAGTCGGTTGGCACGGCGTCGTTCTAACAAATCTCCTAACCGATGATCTCCAGGAGGAACGTCGTTGGCCTACACGCAGGCACGGCCGTCGAAGACCAAGGGCGTCCGCTACGTGGGCTTCTACCGGGCCGCGGATGGCAAGATCAAGCCGGCCGGAACCTTCGCGACCGAGGACGAGGCGCTGCGCGTCGCCGAGGAGCAGGAACGCCACATCCGCGACGCACGCGACGGCACGCCGCCCGCTGACAAGGCGCGGATGACGATCAAGCAGTTCGGCACCACGCGCTTCATTCCCCGCGCCGACATCACTCCGAAGGCCAAGCAGACCTACAAGTCGCACCTCAAGAACCACGTCTACCCGTACCTCGGCTCCCTCCGGGTCGCCGAGATCGCCCGGGAGACCATCTACAACCATCTGGTGACGACGCTGGTCCGCGAGGGCGTGAGCCTCACGACGCGCAGAGCCGTCCGCACCGTGCTGTCGAGCATGCTCCAGATGGCGTGGGACGAGGGTTACCGCGAGAACAACCCGGTGTCGACGATCAGGCTCAAGAAAGTGCCGGCCCGCAGGGTCCTGGTCGCCACCCACGCGCAGTGGAACCGGCTAGAAGCCGGTATGCCGTTCCCCGCCGCGAAGCTGTACGCGCGCCTGAACGTCACCACATGGGCCCGTCAGTGCGAGATGCGCACGCTCCGCCCCCGCGACTTCGAGTTCGACGACTCCCCGGTGATCAACATCACGCGCTCGGCGTCCTACGTGACTGCCGATAACCACCCGGACGGCGTCGCGGGGTGGGTCGTGCAGCCGAACCCCAAGAACGGCGACTGGCGAAGGTTCGCCATCTCCCAGAAGACAGCCTCGATGGTGCGTGCCCACATCGAAGAGCACGACATCAAGAGCGACGACCTGCTGTTCCCCCAGTGGATGTTCGCCTACAGGCGCCCGAGCACAGGCGTCACGCTGATCGACAACGAGGAAATACCTCCACCGATCATCAGCAGCACAGGCAAGGCCTATCACCACGGAACAATGGGCGCCCGCTTCACGATGGACTGCCGCTGCGTGCACTGCAAGGCGTTCGCGGCCTGGTACGCCCGCCAGCGACGCGCCCGCACCCGCGACCCCGAGGCCCAAACCCGAACGAGCGTCTGGCGCCAGGACGGCACCGAATATCTCTCTTCCGACGTCTGGACGCGAATCTGGCGCGCAGCCCGAGACACCGTCGGCCTACCCGCCGCGTTCACCCCCTACAACGCCCGCCACACCGGCATCTCCTGGGCCGTCTCCCAAGGCGCCGACCTCGGTCGTGTCCGCCAACGCGCCGGCCACGGCAGCCTCGAAGTCACCTCCCGCTACCAAACCATCCTCGACGAATGCGACCCCACCCTCGCCGACAACCTCGACACGCTCTTCGAAGACGCACCTGTGCGCTGATCTCCCAGACAGCAGTTTCATCAAGGAGCGCTGCGATGGATCCGTCTCGTCGGCATCGTGGCATCACCTCAGATGCGAGATAGTCGAAGGCTGACGTGGAAGGAAAGCACTCGCGCTGAGGTCACCTCGGGTCGGCTCGAACGGTGACCGGCCACGGCAAGCCAATGCGACATGCAGCGAGCCGGATGTCTCAGCGCGGAGCCGGGCGCTTCAACGGTGACCGGCCACGGCAGGCCGGTGCGACGCTGGTAGTCACTGTAGTTGCCCGCCCATGCGGCGTGGCGCTGCAACGGTGACTGGCCACGGCGGGCCGGTGCGGCCCGCCCTTGACGGCGTTGGCCAACGCGCTCTTGGTGCTTCAACGGCGGCCGGCCACGGCCGGCCGGTGCGACAACTGCACCGCGCCGAGCGTCTGCGGGGGGCCCCGCAATGTGGACACCGGTTTCAGGTGGCAGCGGCGAGGCTACCTGTTGTCCCCTGTACCTGCGCGCCCCGCCACGTCGCTGTCGACGCGGTTGCCGGTCGAGCCCAGCAGGTTCCAGCCCGCGCCGAACGGGTCGTTCTCGTAGTTGATCGGTGAGGTATGGCCGAGGCGGGAGTGCCTGCGGCGGGTGTTGTAGCGGGTGATCCAGCGGAACACTTGCATGCGGGCGGTCCGGGAGTCGGGCCAGTGGCGGGCGCCTTGCAGGACTTCGCGTTTGAGGGTGGCGTTGAAGGCTTCGGCGGCGGCGTTGTCCGCGCTGGTGCCGACCGCGCCCCGCGACCGGGGCACGCCGAGCCGGTCACAGGCTGCAGCGAACTCGCGGCTGCAGTATTGGGCGCCGTTGTCGCTGTGGAAGATGGCTCCGTCCAGCCGTCCGCCCCGCCGGTGCGGCCGCCGCCTGCAGCGCGCCGGTCACCAGCTCGGTGCGCATGTGGTCGGCGATCGACCAGCCCACCAACCGCCGCGACCTTAGGTCCAGCACGGTGGCCAGACACAGGAACATACCGTCGGCGACCGGCAGGTAGGTGATGTCGCCGACGTACTTGTGGCCCAGTGCATCAGCGGTGAAGTCGCGGCGCAGCAGGTCGGGCACCGGCGCGGCGACCGGGTCAGGCACGGTGGTGCGGACCTTTGCGGGCGCAGCCGCAGCCCAGCGATGCCGTGCGCGCGCATCACCCGCTCGATCCGCTTGTGATTGACCCGCACGCCCTGGTCGCGCAGCTCGGCGGTGATCCGCGGAGACCCGTAGGTGCCGTCATGCTCGGCGTGGATCACGCGGATCCGGGCGGCGAGATCGGCCTCGGCCCGCGCCCGGACCACCCGCCCGGCGGCGGCACCGCGCTACCGGTAGAGACTGGATCGGGTCATCTGAAGCACCCGGCATAACCGCTTCACCCCGAAGGCGTCCGCGTGATCGTCAACGAACTGGAAGCGGTTCACCAGCGCGTCGCCCCGGCAAACACTTCGCCGCCTTGCGCAGGATGTCGCTCCAGTCCAGCTCCCGGATCCGGGCCTTGAGCTGCTGATTCTCTTCCTCAAGCACGTCAGGTGAGCCTACGTCCGGCTGGGAGTGCGAGGGCCGTGCCCGAGCCGACGCGACCGGGGCGGTGCCGCCGGTCCGGGCGTCGCGCACCCACTGCCGCAGCGTCGCCCGGTTGATCCCCAGATCGTCGGCGACCTGCCGGGTAGGTCTTGCCCGGATCCGACAGGTACAACGCGACCGCGTCGGCCTTGAGCTCCTCCGGATAGTAGTTCAGCGCCATCGATGACATCTCTTCCCCTGGACCTCAAGATCCAGTCTCCAAGGTGTCCACATTCGAGGGGGAAGGCCCCCAGGTCCCCAGCCACGCGCCCCGGCCGGGGCAGTCGGCGTGGGCCCCGGCGTTCATCTTCTCGCCGTCCTCGGTGAGCAGATCGCGCAGCGAGACCGAGCCCTCGGGAGGGTCTTGGTGACGGTCAGGCCCGTCGCTTCCAGCTCGGCGTCCTGCGCCGCATAACGAGCCTCGCTGGCCCGACGGTCCTCCAACCGCTGAACGGCGTACCTTCAGCGGCAAATACGCCGCCGCTGCCGTAGCGAACTACTCCAGCGCGTCGGGATCGTACTGGTACGGAGCCAGCAACGCCAGCTGATCAAACGTCCAGGCGTAGTCCATCTCGGCGACCAGCTCGCGGGCGTTGCCGATGAGCCCGCCCGCGCGCACACCGTGGCGGGCCTCCTCGCGCGACAGGACCGTCGCCTTACGGATCTGGGCCCTGGTCATGCCCGACTCCGACGCCGAGAACAGCGCCGCGGCCTCCTCGTGCACGTTCAGGCTCTCGCGGTACCGGCTGGTGATCATCACTGCAAACCCTTCTGATCACCGGTATCGGAGAGGAAGTCCGGCACCGCTCACAAGCCGACCCTCAACGCCGCATCCACCCGGATGTTGCCGTCCACCACCCGGTCCCGCCGCCCGGCTCGGCCGCGATTTCCAGCGGCGTCACGATGCCCGCCGCCGCCACCGACTTACGAAACGCCTGATCGGCCTGCTTGTCCTCACGGACGTTGCCCCGATGCGCGGTCAACAGCTCGACCGGGATCATCGGCTGCTCGGTGTAGGACAGAGCGTGCTGCCCGAGATCGGGACAGCCCACCTCGCCGTCGGGGGACCCGTCGTGGACGGCGGACTCTTCTGGGCTTCGTGCTCGGATTCGATGTCTTTGGCTTCGGTCACGTGCGTCCTTTCACCGCCGGGCTCGGTTGACGGCGCCGCCGCGTGGCGCTGCTCGAGGACTGTGGTCGGCCCTGGCCCAACTCAAGGCGACCGCGACGCGTGCAGCCGGGAACGCACACCGGGCGGCCCAGCCGGTTCAGATGCTCTCGGCGAAGACGAAAAGGTTCTGGACCGGCAGGCGAGCGCGAAGCACGGTCGCGGGCACGGCAGGCACGGCAAGCGCGGCAAGCGCGGCACAGCCTCGCGAGCCGGACGAGAAGTCGACTACTGTGCGCTGCGCGGCCCAGCGATAAGAGCACGGCAGCGACAACTGCGAAGGAGAACAGGCAGTTCTCTCATGTGAGGAATGCCCGTTCAATCAGAGGTGCTTGCCGTCAGATATCTGGATCGACGATGAGCGGCCGAAGGCGAACCGCCGCTGGATCACGGCGTGCTGGCCCCGCTCGCCGACTTCCTCGGCCGGCGCCAGGTCCTCGGCTCGGGTGGCTGGGCTTCGGCCCAGCCACCCGAGCCGATCCACGCGCTGGGTGTCGGCTGGTGTGGACCGCTCTGCAGATCGGCCTGGCTGCGGCTGCGCGTTGGTCAGGTACAGCGGGTGGTGGCACCGCTCTGTTGCAACTCGCCTGCCGCCCATTGAGGGCGGTGTGTTCGATTCCTGCGAGCTGGGTCCCGGCAGTTCTTGCGCGGTAGCTCGACACCAGTCCTCATAGGCAACGGTAATCGCGCAATAGTCGTTCTGCATTCCGGATGTTCTCCACGACAAACCGCAATTTAGAGGTGGCAGACAGAGCAACCAGCCTCGTCGTCGTCGGAGTCGAGGGCGTCGGAGAGGACTTCGAGGAGCGGACGGTTGGGCTTGACGCGATTGGCGGCGCGCTCCAAGGCCGTCTGGTGCTTGGCTTCGATCTCATCCCGGCGCTCGATGAGCTCTGGGAGCGACTCGCCTTGTGACCAGGTGTAGTTGCGGCCCTTCATGGCGGTGTGTCGGTATCGCACCTTCTCCTCGTACTCGACGGCACGGTCGAACAGCTCTGGGTGGCGCTCCTTGAGGCCGACCCACTCGTGCTTACGCTGGAAGAAGCAAAAGTAGCAGCCCGAGCGCGTTCGCCACTCGTAGTAGCCAGGCAGGCCGATGCCAGCCTCGTCGAGGATGCGCATCACGCCGGCCTTATCGATGCCGTCCTCGCGGAAGGGGAAGACGGCATCGATGTTTGGCTTGGTGCTGACGTAGCCGATTCGGTTCTCGTCGGCACGGATGGCGACGTAGGAGATGACCAGGTCATCGCCGACCCAGTCCTCTAGGGGCTTGATCTTGAGATTTTTGGTGCACCAGCGCATCTGCGGGCTAGGCAGAGTACCTTGGTAGACCTCCATCCAGTGGTCGAAGTCGCGGTCGGCGTTGAGTCGCACGATAGACTTGCCCAAGGCGGCCTCAAGCCGGTTGAGGTACTCATAGGTTTCGGGCAGTTCGGCACCGGTGTCGCAGAAGAAGTACTCCATTTCCGGGACTCGATCGCGCATGTAGACGGCAAGCGCCGATGAGTCCTTGCCGCCGGATATACCGAGCACATGCCGGACCTTGTGGGGGTTAGGCCTGTCGGTCATCTTGTGTCTCCCTTTCGTTGGCCGCTGCGGCGCTTTCGGTCACTCGCTGGGCGAGAGCAGCGAGCAGAATCCGTGCCCCGTCGGGTCCGAGAGCGTTCTCAGCCTGCTTGAGAATGTCGGCCGCGAGGGTTTCAGCCTCGCTGCGGGCCTGTTGGGGTACGTAGATCAGAGTCCGCCGCTCAGCACCGGCGCTGTCGGTCAAGGTCAACAGCTGGGCGTCGAGCTTCTCTTCCCGGCCATCGACGTCTCGACCCGCGTGGTGTAGGTGGCCGACACGGTCAAGGGCGGTGGCCATCGCCCGGGCCTTCTGGGGGAAGACCTTGGCTTCGTGGTCGTTCCAGTCGCCAAGGGCGGAGTTGGTCAGCCGTACGACGATGGGCTCCAGCCAGTCGTCGTCCTCAAGGCTGTCGCTAAGAACGAAGTCGACGAAGCCTCGCAACTCCGGTGTGAGCACGGCGTCTGCGAAGCCCCGCAATCGGGCCGCGAGCCCAGTACGCAGCTGGGACAGTTCGGCAGGCAGGCGGAACTCCGTAGCTAGGACGCGAACGACCTTCGAACGCAGCTGACTGTCGATCGCGAAGAGCTCGTCCGCCGCGGCGGTGAGGCGTGCGACGTAAACGTTCGCCGCTTCGGCGTTGGCGCGCGTGCGCGCCGGAATCTCGGGGAGGCCGAGTGCCTTCGGCAGCGCATGGAAGAGCAGTTCGTCGGGGTCGACCGCCTTGGCGATGGCGGCGCGCACAGCGCGGGCGTCGGCGGAGATGTTCTTGGTGGTGCGGGCGTACTTGTTGAGGTCGGCTACCCGCACAATGAGAGCGCTGGCGACCGAGAGCAGGTCAGGGTTGCGCAGTGCCTGAGAGCGAGCTGCTTCCACACCTAGCGCGACCTGCAACTCCTTGATGACGCGGCCGCGCTGCATGCCGCCTGTGGGCGTGTACTTCACCGAAAATCGCCCAGGTCCTTTGACCAAGCGCTCCACCACGTCGATGGTCAGTCGAGGAAGGTAGGTGCCTTCTTCGAACAGGGCGACGTCGTGGCGGCGGATGATCAGGGCCGGCACCAGGAACACCGGGACGACGCCCGCTTTGAGTCCGAAGGGCGGGCTCATCAAAACCCGGATGACCTCCTCAACGCTCAGTCGCTCAGTGGCATCCGTTAGCACCTTGTTCAGCGCGTTCCAAGCGGGTTGGGCGTGCTCGTGACCGGCGCCCGGCGCTGAGAAGCCGTACGGGACCAGGCTCTCCCGCTGGCTCTCGGCTTGGGCTACGCCGTTCTCTCGATGCAGGCCGAGGTAAGCCAGTACACCGCTATACATCGCGCGTTCGGCGCGGTAGCCGTCGCTGAAGCCGAGGTTTTTCTGCCCAGAAGCGGAGAGCATGGCCGTCATCAGTACGCCGCGGGCTTGGGCGGCCTGGCTCGTCAGGACGTGGCGCCCGAGCATCTCATTGCGGATGTGAGGTGTGTGCGGATAAACCGACTCGCAGGCTAGCGAGACAAGCCCGCTCAAGCTGCGGGCCGTCAACCCGGAGACGGCCGGTTCTTCGCCGGGAGCGATGCCGCTGTGCCAAAGGCTCCAGGATGCTTCGGGGGATGGCGGGTAAAAAGCGTCCTGCAGTAGCTCCAGCAGTTCGGCCTCAGCCTGCACGATTCGCTCAGTGAGTTCTCGCCTGGCGACGTGGTCGAGGCCCGGCTCGTCGCTGAGTTCCTTGAGCGCGACTAGATAGGTGGCTTTGGTGAGCACGGCTTCGGGGTCGGGTGTGGTCCCGACGAGCACCGGCAGAGGCGAAATGACGTCGGGCCGGTCCGCGTTACTGCCGAGGTGGAACACGACGAGACCATCTGCGGGCTCTTTCAGCTCGTCTGGCGCAGCGACGGTCATGGTCTCCGGGCCGCTGACTGCGGTGTAAAAAACTCGCATCATGCCGGTGATCTGGCTTTGGCGACCGGCGACGAATGCCTGGGGAACGAGTTTACTAAGTCGGCGGATGATCGAGGGTGCGTCGAGGTGAGCGATGATTTCCTTGACCCGGCCGTCGATGTCGACGTCTGTGCCTTGCCAGACCCGATATTCGCCGCTGAAGTCACGATGGACCACAAAGCCTCGGCGTACGAGGTCGGCGAGCCGCGCCTCCAGGGCCGCGAAGGCAGTGGAATCGGCTAGGTCGGTGGGGTCGTGGAGGGCGAAGTGAACCATCGGAGCGGTCGCGCTGAGAGCCCCGTCGGAGTCGATCAGATTGAGCACACCGATGGTCTTGAGGACGTCTTGGTCTGCCTCTGATAGCCCGTTGGCATCCCGAAGGCGCGAGTCGACTTCGATCCACCGGCTGGCGTTGGCAGACGAGAGCAGGGTCGTACGTCCGGAGTTGAGGAAGTAGTCGTACAGCTGCGGCAGCCGCACCGTGCTGGCGCGATCGGCCTTCGCGACGCTGTGCTGCGCTAGTGAATGGCGGACGGTGTTGGGCTCCCCGCTATTGAGGAAGCCCGACAGGCTCCGGTCGTGCTGTCCGATCTGAGCGGCAAGAATCGGCGCGGCCAGGGCCGTCAGTGGGTGCAGTGGGTAGAGGTCCGCGAAATGGTCGGGCCCGAGTTCGGCCAGGACCCCCAGGCCGTGCTCGGCCCAGATGGCAGACGATGCCTGGGCCGACGCCGTGATCAGTGCTTGTCCCGCAGCGCTGACAGCTGAGCGGTCAAGGCGACGGCGTAGCAGATGCAGTGAGTCGCCGTGGTGGGGGACGAAGGTGATGTCTTCGAAGCGTCCCTGAATCTTGGCCCATTCGCGGGTCTTAAGGTCGCTGGACCGTGAGGCATAGTCCATGAAGGACAAGTGCTGCAAGGTCATGAGGTAGAGGGGCAACCCGTTAGGGCCAGCGGACCTCTCGGCGAGTTCCTGCAGCAGGAACAGGTCGTGCTGGGGGTCGGTAAACTCGTGGTTGCCCGCGAGGTGTTCGAGCGTCTTGCCGAACTCGTCGATGACGAGGAGCAGAGGCTGCTTCCCGCCCTCGGTCAGTGCGGTGACGGCGGCAAGGATGTCCTTGGCGCTGGCGCTGTTGGGGTCGACGCATGCCGCCAGGGCTGCGGCGATCGCCTTCGGGGCTCGCTTACCCCAGCGCCGTGCAGCCGCCGTGTTCAATGCACGGGCGAGCGTGGCGACGAGGGGTTCGCGGCGGGCGGTGGCCACGCCGCCGAGGAAACCTTTAGGGGCGCTGGCGTCAAGGGCTGCGGTCAGGCGGTGGGCAAGAGCTGGACTGGCTTTGTCGAGGATGCGGGTGGATTCACTGCGCCGCTCGGCGTCCCGTCCGAGGAGTGCGTCGATGAAGTTGGCCAGCGTGGACTTGCCGGATCCGTAAGGGCCGGTGAACGACCAGGCGCGGGTGCGGTGTTGGTCGGCTAGGGCACTTGCGATGCGTTCCAGGACATCGACGGCCCGGGCGCCGACGTAGGGTTCGTGCAAGGCGTCCTCAACATCGCGCTCAAGGTTGGTCGAGCGCATTTGGGAGCCGATGAGCTTGATACCAGCGGGGAACTGCGGGCCGAAGCCGGCCGTCGTGCTAGAGGTCTGCGTGGAGGTCGGGGCGGTCACGCGATCTCCTCGAA
Organism: Actinomadura flavalba DSM 45200; assembly: GCF_000374305.1. Lineage (GTDB taxonomy): Bacteria > Actinomycetota > Actinomycetes > Streptosporangiales > Streptosporangiaceae > Spirillospora > Spirillospora flavalba. The sequence goes on from NZ_KB894095.1 coordinate 127,622, forward strand.
GAGGGTCTCGTTGGTGTCGGTGGAGGTGGTGAGTTCCTTCTGCGCGGCCTCGGAGAGCCTGGGGAACTTGGCAGCCCACTCTTCACGGGTGGGAAAACCGGGACGACGGCTGACGAAGTCGTACTGCTCGTCGAGCACGTCCCACGCCAGAACGAAGGGATCAGTGGTGAAGGCGAGGCTGCGCTGCCCCACAGCTTCGGTTAGGTCGAGCTGTGGATGATCGGCGGCGACCTTCTGAAGTGCCATGACGATCTCGTTCTCCCGGACGCGGAACGCGCGCCCTGGAGACCCCGGCTCATTGGCGAGACGGGCCACGGAGATGGAGTTGGCCTGCCGGGTGAACTTAGCGGCGTAGTCGAGGCAGGCGTAGGCCAAGACTCGGGCGGGAAGCGTCGTGCGCTGACCGCTCGTGAACTGCCATTCGGCCTTACCGCGCGTACCGACGAAGGTGAGCAGGTCGAGATCGCGGAAGGGGCAGGCGAGCATGTCTTCGTAGCTGCCTGGGGAGCCCGCTTTCTCTGGTGAGCTGCGCGCGTACATCTTGGTGAGGCAGTCGATGTCGCGAACGATCGACGCTTCGACCGGGCGCTCCTTGTAGGAGAAGTTCACATGGCGAGTGACGACCTGGGTCATGTCCGCCACGGTGAACCGGGAGAACGGTGCCAGGTGGAAGGCCGTGTACCAGGTCGGTGCGTGGCTCTTGGCCGCAGGTCGGGAGGAAACTAGCCACCAGTGCAGCAGCCAGAGGCTGCCGTTCTCCTCCAGGTAGGGATCGGCGCCGTCCTCATCGAGAAGCCAACGGGCCTCCCACGTGGGAAACGAATGCTTAGAACGGGCCCCGTCCGTCGGGTAGTGCTCGCGGGTCAGCTTGAAGGCGCGTGACCAGTAGCGCATGGCGTTCACCATGTTCTTGCCTACGCCGAACAGCACCGGCGCGTCCTCAGCGAGGAATGCGCTGGGATCGTCCTTGACCTGCATGTAGGCCTTGTGGAGCCAGCCGAAGCGGGGCGCGAACGTTTCGTGTCGCGCGAAGGCAAAGTGAGCGGCTTCCCCAAGCCGGCTGTCTGACATCCAGGACCCTTCTACGTCCAGTGCGTGCGCTGTAACGAGGTACAGGCAACCGTTAGCGAGGATGGTGAGCTTCCGTCAGCGCGGCACGAACTTGCATTACGGCACGTTTAACGGCCTGCGCGGCGTGGTCGATCTCGTCGACCGTGGTGGCGTAGCCCAACGAAAATCGGATGGTGCTGTCGGCGTCTTCCCGCGTCAAACCCATCGCCAGGAGCACATGGCTCGGCGTCGGTGCGCCAGATGCACACGCGCTTCCTTCAGAGGCAGAGACATCGGGCATGGCAGCCAAGACCGCGTCTGCCGGGACTCCAGGAATAGTAATGCTGGTGACGCCCGGTAGTCGCTGATCGCGTCGACCGTTGAGGCGGCAGTCAGGTAGCGCGCCTGCTATCAGGTGTTCGAGGCGGTCACGCAGTGCACGGACCCGCTCGACTTCTTCAGCGAGGCTGTGACGCGCGGCCTCGGACGCCGCTCCCATGCCGGCTATCCCTGCCACGTTCAGCGTTCCTGCACGCCAGCCCCGTTCCTGTCCGCCGCCGACCAGGAGCGGCCGGTGCGGCAGAGGCACTCCCCGCCGCACAAACAGAGCTCCTGCGCCCTGTGGACCACCGAACTTATGGGCCGACAGCGACAGGAGATCCACGTCGAGCTCAGTGACGTCCACAGGGAGTCGTCCGATGAGCTGTGTCGCGTCCGTATGGACGAGTGCGTCGGCTTCATGAGCCGCCTTGGCCGCGACCCGCAGGTCAGTGAGGACGCCAGTCTCGTTGTTCGCCGCCATCAGAGAGACCAGTCCTCCGCGGCGTGTCGCGAATACTTGAGAGAGAGCGTCGAGATCCACCAGTCCGTCCACGCCGACCGGTAGCAGAACAAGTTCATCGGGACTACCAGCGGTGACCGCGCGAGCCGTCTCCAAGACGGCCGGATGCTCAGCAGGGCTCGTCACCAGAGGATCCCCAGGAGCGAACGCGGCACGGAGGGCCAGGTTGTTTGCCTCGGTCGCCCCGGAGGTGAAGATGAGCTCACCCGGCGAACACCCGAGGAGGTCGGCTAGCTGTCGGCGAGCGACGTCGACCCGATGAGCGGCCTGCTGACCCGCTGCATGCGTGCTCGACGCGTTACCGACCAACTGCATGGCCTCGCAGACGGCCGCATACGCCTCCGGCCGGACCGGAGCGGTGGCATTGTAGTCGAGGTAGGACTCATCCGACGCGTCCGACCCATCCATCGCTCCGTCACCCCGCCTCGCTCGTGTCCCGTACCAATGTACTCCTGGTGGGAAGCTTCTGCCGCCTCCTAGGTTCCCCCAGCAGGTGGGGCGATCCTAGCCGTGAGCCAAGATCCACTCCGTGAATTCCTCGGAACACGGGGTGTTGCGAGCCGCAGGTCGAACTAGCGTTCTACTTCAAGCTCTCCAGCGCAAGTCGTGCGCAGCCAAGATCCAATCTCGTTGGCTGAGTTGGGAGTGGAGCGAACAACCTCACTAACTGGGACTTCGTCTGTTAGTGCCCCCGTTGTCGGTACTCCCCTCTAGGGTGGTCTGCACGCTCCAGCGCTGAGTAGCAACGCTCGCTGGTGTGGCGCTGGGTGTGCTCGAATCGGGGGCAGAGTTCATGACGACAGGTGCTACGGCTGCAAGGATGTGCGGATTGATGCCTGTCACGGGGCAGGTGGAGTAGTGACTGGGTGGTCACCCGGGATGTCTTTTAAGGCGCTCCTCGCCGATGCGCCGATGGCTTATGTTCGCGACCATCTCGGCGAACAGTTGTGCTCTCTGCTTGATCTGATCGACGGAGGTGTGGCAGGAGACGATCGTCTCCGGGCTGTCGCACCGATCGCTATCGACGCCGAGCGCCTGGTCGCCGACGAGGCCGAGCGTGCAACTTTGATCGCCATGCTCCCGGGCACTAAGCAAGCCGAGTTGGCGCAACGCCTTGGACTCGTGCGCGACGAGCATCCACCGATGAGCTACCTGCGGAGCTTGAAGTGGACCGTGGACGAGCGTCGCGAACTGCTGGAGTTCTTCGGTTTCACGGTTGACCGAGCGCCGTCCCTGCCACGGGTGTTCGCTCAGGAAGCTGCTCCAGAGTACGGCTTGTTTCCCCATCAGCGTCGCGCGGCGGCCCGAGTCAAGACACTCCTGTACGACGGCTCGCGACGAGCAGTGCTGCACCTCCCGACCGGCGTGGGCAAGACCCGAACGGGCATGAGTCTGATTTGTGATCATTTGCGGCAGCAGGAACCCACTGTGGTGGTGTGGCTGGCGCACGGACAGGAATTGCTAGAGCAGGCCGCGGTCGAGTTCGAGCGCGCATGGACAAGGGTCGGAGACCGTCCACTTCAGGTCCTTCGGCTCTGGGGTAACGCCCCCGCAGAACTGACAGAGATGAGCGATGGGCTGGTTGTCCTCGGTCTGGAGAAGGCCGTCTCAGCAGCCAAGTCAGATAAGCGGTTCTTGGCGATCCTCGCGGCACGCAGCACCCTGACGGTCTTCGACGAGGCGCATCAGATCATTGCCCCCACCTTCCAAAGAGTCGTCGACGAACTGACGATTCGTCACGATGCGAGTTTGCTCGGGCTGACCGCCACCCCGGGGCGCACGTGGGCGGACGTCTCCAAAGACGAAGAGCTCTCAGACTACTTCTCCCGGCAGAAGGTCATGCTGGAGATTGAGGGTTACACCAACCCGGTCTCCGCCCTGATCGACCAGGGCTACCTGGCCAGACCTTTGATGAGGACGGTGGCCTCTGAAGCGGGCATGCACCTGTCCTCTCGGGACCAGCAAGTCCTTGCTCGTTCGTTTGACATTCCGACTGCGATGATGGCCGACCTCGCCCGCGACGAGCAATGGAACCTCAAAATCGTCCAGACGATCACGGAGCTCCTCCAGGAGCAGCACCGACGCGTCCTCGTGTTCGCCGCCTCCGTCAGCCACTGTCGGCTGATTGCCTCCGTGCTGTCCGCTGCAGGCTTCGACGCCGAGTTTGTGACAGGCGAGTCCTCTCCCCGGCGCCGGAGCCAAGTCATCTCCCGTTTCAAGGGATCCGGACGGCGCCCAATGGTGCTGTGCAACTACGGCGTTCTAACGACAGGCTTCGACGCACCGGCGGCCAGCGCGGCAGTGATCGCCCGCCCGACCAAGTCCCTGGTGCTGTACAGCCAGATGGTCGGCCGCGTCATCCGCGGCCCGAAAGCTGGCGGTACTGACACCTGTGAAATCGTCACCGTCGTGAATCCGGAGCTTCCCGGGTTCGGCAATGTGGCAGAAGCATTCACCAACTGGGAAGACGTATGGGAGACCGCATGATCAGTGACCGCAGCAACTATCGAATCGTCAGTCCTTCGCTGACCGTCAAGGCCATGCGGGACAGCGGCTATAAGAACACCGCTTACGCTCTCGCTGAACTGATCGATAACAGCATCGACGCCAAGGCCACCCTTGTCGAGGTCTTCGCCTGTGAGAGTCCCGTGCAGGTCGGCTCCCGGACCAGCCACCACGTGGAAACCATCGCAGTCCTCGACAACGGTCATGGCATGGAGGAGCCGCAACTGCGGCGCGCTCTGAAGTACGGCGACGGGGACGGCGCAGACCCGGACCGCATCGGCCGTTTCGGCATGGGCCTGCCCAACTCCAGCATGTCCCAGTGCACCCGGCTCGATGTCTGGTCCTGGACGCAGGGGGCTGGCAACGCCCTGCACACCTACCTCAGCCTGGAGGAGATCGAACAGGGCCTGGTTGACGACGTCCCTGAACCCAAACACGACCCGCTGCCGCAGCACTGGCGCGACCTGAGCGAGGGCCTCGGAGACTCCGGCACACTCATCATGTGGACCGACCTGGACAAGGTCAACTGGCACGGAGCAGCAGCCACACTAAAGAACACCGCCGAACTGATCGGCCGGGTCTACCGGCACTACCTCCAGGACGGCCGCGTCGACATCCGGATGGCGCCCGTCCGGGAGGGCAAGGTCGTAGATGGCGAATACCACGCTGTGCCGAACGACCCGCTCTATTTGATGGTACCGACCTCTACGCCTAACCCGTTCTCAGACAAACAGATGTTCATGCCGTTCTCCATGGGCGACGACTCGGAAGCCGGCGTGGCGCCGTTCCCTGTGCTACATGAAGGCAAGAGGTACAACATCACGGTGCGGGCCTCCATCGCTCGTCCGGAGGCCCGTCGTGGCGATGTCGAAGGCCATCCGTGGCCGAGAGGGAGCCGCGCGGCGGACCCTGGCAACCTTCCGTGGGGTAAGCATGCCAAGCGCAATGTGGGCGTATCGCTCGTGCGCCAGGGCAGAGAGCTGGACCTCGACGCGTCCTGGGCCATCGGATACGACCCGCGGGAGCGTTGGTGGGGTATTGAGGTGGAGTTCCCACCGGAGCTCGACTCTATTTTCGGTGTGACGAACAACAAGCAGAGCGCCACAGTCTTCTCGTCGTTGGCTCACTTCGACTGGAGGGTTCACGCCGAGGCTGGCGAAAGCTTCAAAGAGTTCAAGGAGCGCCTTGCCGATCTTGGCGATCCACGCCTACCGCTCATCGATCTCGTGCTCTATCTGGAAGAGAAGCTCCTGCCGGCCATCCGGCGCCAGCTGAAGCAGCAAACGCATGGAACCAGCAAGGGCAAAAAGCGGCACAACGAGGACGCTGCATCAAGGGCGACGGACGCCGTCAAACGGCGCAGCGAAGAGGGTCACACTGGAAAAACTGATGAGCTCGAAGCAGGCACAACGACCGAAGACAAGCGCCAGGAGCAGGTCGCTGCCCTGACCGAACGACATCACCTCGATGAGGACATCGCCCAGTCCATGGTCGACGAGGCGCTGAAGAAGGACCTTAGAGCACGATGGATCTCTAGCTTCCAAGATACCTCCGCCTTCTTCAGTATTGACCTTATGGCCGGCATGCTGCAGGTGATCTTCAACGAAAAGCATCCGCTGCACGCCCAACTGATGGCCGTCCTCGAAGACGTTCCCGAAGACGCCGACGCGAATGATCTGCGCGACCGGCTCAACCGTGCCGCAGAAACCTTCAAACTGCTGCTCTTCTCCTGGGCGCGTATGGAAGACGAAACTCACCCCGATAAGCTCCGTGAGCGCATCGCGGACGCACGCCGCTTGTGGGGCCAGTACGCTCGCGACTTCGTAGATGGGACGGCGGACTGAGCGTGGCCGAGCCCGACCACATCTGGCGGCAGATCGAAGCCTTGATTGAGGGCGCCCAGGGCCAGGTAACATTTGTCGCACCCTTCATCAAGCGGGATGTTCTCGCGGCCATTATCTCCACTGCCCCCTCGACCGTTACAAGAATCGAGTGCATCACGCGCTGGACTCCTGAAGAGGTGGCAGCCGGAGTGTCCGACCCCGAGATCATCGAACTCACCGAGGGAGACGAGCGGCTGCACATCGTGCTCTGCCCGAGCCTGCACGCCAAGCTCTACCTAACCACAGACCGCTGCCTGGTGGGATCCGCCAACCTAACGAATAAAGCGACGGGGCGCGTTCCCGGCGCCAATATCGAGATCCTGGTAGAAGTACCTGTGACTCATCCGGAAGTCGTCCGAGTGCTAAACGAAATCGAGACTTGCGCTGTCTCGGCGACACGGCACATGGCTGCCATGGTGAGAAGCCAAGCCGAGTTGCTTAAAGAGTTGCGTCCGGCTGCCGCCGACCAACTGCGGGAAGAAGGCCAACAGGACTGGTATCCGGTAACTCGACGTCCGACGATTCTATACCCATACTACTGCGGACGCGCTAATATCGGCCGACCGGTTGAAGCAGCAATTCTTCAAGATTTCGCTTTTCTTGGCATACCGGCTGGTCTGTCCGAGGGAGAATTTCATCGATTGATAGAGGGTCGCTTACGGGAGATCCCCGCTCTCAAGGCGCTCGTAGCAGGGAACCGTCTAAGTAATGTAGAGCTGCAGCAGGCGCTTCAGGAGCAGACCGGAATGACGGACACGCAGTCCAGGAGGGTCAGCGAAACCATCGCAGCGTGGCTTCGGCACTTCGGCCATTTCTATACCGATGTGGGAACATGGGAAATTCGGCACGGGCGAGAGTTGCCCGAGTAAAACAGCCATGCCCTCGTGTACATTGCGTTACCGGCGACATGCGCCGTCGACCGCGCAGAATTAATACCAGTCGAACGGTCTGTGCACTGTCCGGAATCCTTGGGGCGGCTCACTTCGGGGCACATCACCATGTGCGGCGGACGGTGCTTCAACGGTGACCGGCCACGGCGGGCTAGTGCGACTGAGGCGCCGGTTGACCTCCTCGGGCATCGACATGTCATCGCACCTGCCCGGAGGAGTCGGTCACCGTTGGAGGCGGTTGCCGGCGACACTGAACGGCTGGCACGGGTAGCCGTCGCACCGGCCCGACGAGGTCGGTCACCGTTGGAGGACCACGCACTTCGAGCGGGCGGTGCGCTGATGGGTACGTCGCACCGACCCGGAGGGATCGGTCACCGTTGGAGGTGTGTCGGCTACAGCCGCCACCAGGGGCGCCGCCCCGTGGTCACACCGGCCCAGAGGGGTCGGTCACCCTGGAGCGAGAGACTGCGGGGCGAGCCGCACGCGAAGTCGCTCGCCGCTTGGGAGGCCGGATCGTCAGATTTTTCTCTATGAGTATAAATTTTTCTTATGAAATCTACCTATGGTCAACCCAACGGCAGACTCGGCACCGTGGGCCGCGTCGGGCTGGATGCCGTCAGCCTCGATGCGAAGGGCTTCCGGTCGTGAACGCGCATCGCGCTCCTCGCCGCAAGCGCTCGATGTGCCGTCAGCAGGCCGTCACCTAAAGGCGGAGGACTGGGACTGGATCGCGCTACGGCATACGCGCAGTGGGGAGACGTTCCGCGTTCGCTGGCCGGTGGCCGGCCAACACCGCTCCCGGACCCTCCGATCCTACGACCTGGCTCAGTCGTTCCGAGACGCGCTCGCGAGGGCGAGCGCGGAAGGACAGCCCTGGGGCATGCACAGTGGACTTCCGCTCGGGTTGAGCGCGCAGCCGCATCGTCCGTCGCGACGCCGCCGCAGCCGAAAGCTGGACGACGCCCATGGCTAATGCGCTGTTTCACAACATCTCGGCCCGGCTTCGCGAAGCCAGCGATGGCGAGGCGCTTGTCGCGGACGGCTTCGACGACGCACTCATCGGATCGGCGGAAGGATGGTTTGGCAACTCGCGTCGTGTTGTCGCGCTCTACGATCTCGCGCACTGCTTCAGGGCGCTGACCAACACGGGAATGGCGGAGGAGGAAGCCGCCGAGTGGATCGACTACAACGTCTCAGGCGCTCACGTCGGTCCCTTCATCCCTGTATTTGCCATCGTTCGGCGGCAACCCCTGATCGTCGACAGCGGCATTTGGCGAACCCGCGTATGACCGAACAGGCAGTCCGTGCGGGCTGCCTGTTCGCGTTCTAGCCCTGCCCTCGCTGCGGAGACCCACCGCATCGCGAGCTCTCAGGGGCCGACGCCTCGCCCGGCTCTTTAGGCTGCGTCGCGCTTGCCGTGCTCGCAACCGGGCTCTCGCTGCGCTCGCCCTGCCGGTTCAAGATCTTTTCGTCTTCGCCGAAAACATCTTGAACCCGCAGGGGCACCCGGTGTGCGTTCCCGGCTGCACGCGTCGCGGTCGCCTTGAGCCGGGCCAGGGCCGACCACGGTCCTGCGGCAGCGCCTCGCGGCGGTGCCGATAGCCGAGCCCGGCGGTGAAGGGATCGCACATGACCGAAGCCGCAGTCATCGCCTCCGACCACGACGACCCGAACGGCGTCACCGAACAGGACGAGAGCGCCGACAGCGCGACGAGCCCTCCCGAGACCAAGGGGCAGTCCCCGGTCTACACCGAGCGGCCGATGATCCCGGTGGAGTTGCTGACCGCGCATCCGGGCAATGTCCGCGAGGACAAGCAGGCCGACCAGGCGTTCTGCAAGTCGGTGGCCGCCGCCGGGATCGTGACGCCGCTGGAGATCGCGGCCGAGCCCGAGGGCGGTTACCGGGTGGTCGACGGCAACATCCGGCTGGACGCCGCGCTGAAGGTCGGGCTGGAGGCGGTGCCGTACTTCTTCTCCGACACCGGCGATGAGGAGGGGCTGCAGTTCCTGCACATGCTGATCACCAGCCGGTATCGCAAGAGCCTGAACGTGCATGAGGAGGCCGCGGCGCTGTTCGCCGCGTCCGAGGCCGGGCTGACCAGGACCCAGATCCGCAAGACCACCGGGCTGTCGCGGGACGAAGTTCGGGACGGGGTGCGGGCTGGTGGGCTCAACGGCAACGCCCGCGAGCTGGTCGCGGAGCTGGATTATGAGTGGACGCTGGAGGAGCTGGCGTTGCTGGCCCCCTACCAGGACGATCCCGACGCGCTGGAGTACCTGGCCCGGACGGCCACCTACTCGCCGCTGAAGTACGCCGTGCAGCGGCTGGAGGACAGCCGTGCCCGCGAGAGGCGTCACGCGGCGCGGGTGGCCGAGCTGGAGGCGTCGGGCCTGCCCATCACGGCGGAGCGTCCCCAGGACGCGGTGTCGCTGCGTGCGCTGGTCACCCAGGACGGCCAGGCGATGGACGCCGACGCACACGCCGACTGCCCTGGGCGGGGCGCCGTCGCCGACGACCAGCCCTACCGCGGCGACGACCCCGCCGACCCCCTCACCGACGAAACCGAGAACGCAGCAGCCACCGCCACCAAACCGTGAGATGCCTGGCGCCCTCACCTCGACATCGGGTCCCTGGCCCTGCGATCAGGGACCCGTCATCCACGAAGGAAGACGTGACCAACAAGGAAGCGCGCAACCTGGAGCCCGGCGACGAGATCGTGCCGTGGGCCAGCCCCGACATCGGCGAGGTGACCGTCCGGGTCGCCCCAACCGAGATACGCCACCACTCCGACGGAGCCGAAGTGCAGGTCCTCACCCAGGAGATCGTGGCCTGGCCCCTGATGGAAGCCGACGACGACGTCCCGCTGGGCACCTGGTGACCGGCCAACCCGCCAGAGAGGACGCCTCCGGTACCCCTACCGACGTGACGTCACCGGACTGGGCGGCCGGTTACGAGCAGGGACGGAGAGCCGGCCGTCTGGAACTCACCCTGGAACTCCAGCGCCTGGCCGCCGACCTGGACCGGCGCACCACCCCGCCGCGACGCTGGAACATCGACGCCACCTGGGGCGGACGCGGCATCGCCGACCAACTCCACGACGATCACCTCATCATCTGCGAGGCCGCCCCGGCATCCCCCGGTCGACATCTGGCCCTACCTTGCTGCCTCCGCCAAGCGCTGCTGCCCGAGCTGAACGACGAGGACGAGATCGGCGTGGTCTGCTGCCGATGCCGCATCATCTACACCGCACAAGCCGTTCCCCGCAACGCGCTGGGCTTCGAGGACTGGGAAGACTGGGAGGAACATCCGCTCGTCAGTCTGCTGGTCGACCGAACGGCAGCGGTCATCGCTCTCCACCGCAACCGCCCATAGACCTCGCTCCTGCGTCTCCGACGTCGGAGCGCCTGACCCGGCACCGGGTTCATGGTCTCCGCACAGTCGTGAGCGCGAGCCGCCCGGATCGAGCACGCCAACCGTCGGCCGGACGTTCTGTGGCCGTCGTCGATGCCCGGTGCACGCGACGATCGCGGCGGGCGCCAGACCCGGTCAAGGTCGTTCGTCCTTGCTCGCCGACGCTCGCCGCGGGCGCTCCACCTTGACCGGGCCGGGCGCCTCGCGCCGCGCCTCCCACCGGGCACTCCTCAGCAGGCCGACCCCGGCCGACGGTGCCCGCCGAAGGGAACAGCGTGACCATTCACACCGCCGCGGTCCGCGGATTCGACACGGTAGCGATCCAAGTCGATGCCCACGCCATCCCCGGCCGTCCCGGCCTCTACCTCTGGCGCGGCCTTGCCCGCGAGCGCGAAACACGTGACCGTGTTCTCGCCGCCGTGCACAACAGCGGCGTCACTCCACCCACCCCGCGCCGTCAGCGTCGCGCTCCTGCCCGCTTCATTCCCCGAACGTGACACCGGCCTCGACCTGCCGATCGCCCTAGCCCTTCTCGCCGTCCACAAGAGCCTGAACCTGACCGACCTCACCACCACCGCGTTCATCGGCGAACTCAGACTCCACGGAGCCCTCCGCCCCATCCACGGCGTCGCCGCCCGTCTCACCGCCCTCGCGACAGCAGGCTGCACCACCGTCGTCATTCCAGCCGACAACGCGAACGAGACGTCCCTACCACCCGGCGGACCCACCATCGTGCCCGCACGGGACCTCAACGACGTCGTGCAGTGGATCACCACAACGAACCGCGCCCACGACAGCTCGAAGCGCACTCCTCACGGCTGAAACCCATCGGCTCACCATCACCCCGGCCCGAACCGACCGGGAGTCCATACCGACGAGCGTGTGTCTCCGAACGCCCACGTCCGGCAGAACCCCTCCTGACTCAGCCACCAGCCACACCTCCACCGGTGACCAAGCGGCCACCGCACCACGCGAAAGGAACACCATGGACAAGTCCCGCGATCCCAGTCCGCAGCCCGCACCCCGCGTCCCCCGCTGGCTCATCGGCGTCGACTTGGCCGCACTCGCCAAGGCCAGCGTCACCTACGGTCTCGGCACCACCGCTGGGCGGTGTACGGACTGATCGTCTGGATCGTCTTCACCCTCACGATCGTGATCACCGCCACCCGCGACGCACACCACCACCGATCCGGCGACGCATGACCGAGCCGCCGCCAGTGGCGCCGACCACGGCGCATCGTGACCCTGCGGCCCGCGCAGCAGAACGAGTTCGGCGCCGCTAACTGACACGGCCTCGGTGGCCCTGCCCTGCGCGCCGGTCCGTCCTGTGGACTGGGCCGCTTTCTCGGGCATTCAACTTGGGAGGGCGGGCCAGCAGCGGGCACGTATACCAGCGCGATCCGGTGTGTTCTCCGCCTATGAGGCGAGCAGGGAGTCCTTCAGTGCGGCAGCCGCGTTGGGTGATCGGCGGGCGATGAGGGCGGTGACCTGACGGGCCTGGTTGAGTAGCAGGGGAACGCGCTGTTGTGTCGGCAGGGCTGTGATCGTGTCGTTGACGAGGGTGGCGGCTTGGGAGGGTTCGTCCTGGCCGGTGAGGTAGCGGGCGCGGTCGAGGAGGATGAGGGGCCGGTCCATCGGGTCGTTGTCGGGGTATGCGGCGAGGGCTCTGGTCTGTTCGTCCCAGGCGCGGGGGTTTTCGGTTCGGCTGAGGACCTGCGCGCTGTACATGGTCATCTCGGCTGCGGGGAAGCCGAAGAAGGTTTCCTGAGCCTGGGCCGGGGTGAGTCTGCCGAAGATGGCCTGCGCGGTGCCGAGTTCGCGGGCCGCCTGGTCTTTGGCGCCGAGTTGGGCGTGGGTGCGGGCGGTGAGCCCGGCGAGCTGCGCGGCGGGAGCGCTGGGGGCGGCTCCGAGGGCGGTGCGGGCGCGGTCGGCGATGGTGATGACGCGCTGCGGTGTAGGTCCGTAGAAGGCGGTCATCGCTTGGGCCATGGCGATCCAGTAGCGCTGGGTGGTGTCGCCGGACAGGTCGGCGTAGCGGCTGGCGGTGTGGAGCCAGTCGCGGGCGTCACGGTCTTGGTCCAGGTCGGTGTAGAGGGCTCCGACCAGGCCGCACAGGCGGGATGCGGTGAGGTGCAGGTCGGCCTGGTGCGGGTAGCGCTCGGCTAGGACGGCGATCTCGTCCAGGTCGGGGCGCAGAGCGGCCAGGAGCGCGGCGGGTGCGGCGGTGCCGTAGGCGGCGACGTGCCCGGCGGTGACGTCGGCCCAGTGGTCCAGGTCGGCGGCGGGCAGGATGCGGCGGAGTCCGGCTTCCATGCGTGAGCGGGTGCCGTCCAAGCTGATCAGTGGAGCGGCAGCGGCGAGGGAAAGGAACTGTCGACGTTCCACGTGATCCTCCGGATCGGTGAGCACTGCCGGAACTTGCGCCTGTCCCACCAGGGTAACGATCGGCTCGGGTTCCGCCAGGCCGAGTCGCTCCAGCGGGCAGCGGAACCACAACGCCAGATAGCGACGGTAGTAGGAACCGGGTACGCCGTGTCCGTTCTCCCATTTCGAGTAGTTCGGGACGGACGGGGCGTTGTCTGAGCAGGGTGTCCCATCGTCGGCGGCCAGGCCTCGGATGCCGGCGATGACGTCTGTCTGAACCTGGCCGGACGCTAGGCGCCAAGCCATGATCAACGTGGGCGTCTGGGCTTTGAGCTGGACGGCTTGGACGAGCCGCCAAGGGCTCCAGTTCTCTGCGGCGGCCGTCTCGCGCAATTCTGCGGCGATTGACTCGCGTCCCTGGGGGTCCACGAGCGAACGGTAACACCGGTGAGGCCGAGCGCAAGGATTCGCGGGTTGCGGCCCCTCCACAACCTGGTTGTGAACAAGAGGCAATTACGTTCAGGGGTCGATATGGGTTTTCGTGAGGTGATCAGTTCCGCCTTTCCTCGGAGGAGAGTCGCCATGACGCCCCTGAACGACAGCGCCACGCCGCAGAGCATCGACGGGCACGCCGAAGCCGCGGTGGTGGCGTTGCTGGACGGCCTCGACATCACGGTCGTGCACGACGGGCCTGCCACCGCGTCGCGCAAGTGCTCGACGGACAACGGCTGCGACACCCTCGCCGGCAGCGACTGCTGAGACCGCCCACACGTCCGAGCGGCGAGCCGCGTCGCTCCACGGAATGCCGGTGACGCCCGTGACCTGGCGAGGAGAACCAAGTGCCTGCCTCAGCTTCGCAGCCGCTGTACCAAGCGGTGGACGCCGCGTTGTACCGGGCGTCGGCCTTCTCCGGTGAACTGGCCCCGAGCTGGTGGCCTCGACTGTACGTAGAGGGAGGTGTCCAGGAGGCTTGCCGGTGGATTCGCGAGGTCTGGTCCGATGCGCGCGTCGCCGAGGCGGTGGCTGTCGCGAGTCCCCGTCTGGCAGTCCAAATCGAGCAGATTTGCGATGGGCGAGCCATGTCAACTTCCCGCGCCCGCAGCGTCGTCATGTCGCTGGCCCGGTACTTGGTGCGGATGAGCGCTCGGCCGACTCCGTTCGGGCTGTTCGCGGGGGTCGCGGTCCTGGAGTTCGGTGATCGGGTCGCGGTGTCCTGGGAGCCGCGCGGTCAGTCGGTCCGGACAAGGGCTCACGCCGTGTGGCTGGCCCGGTTGCTCGCGCGCCTGGAGTCCCACCCATCGGTGCTGTGCAACCTGGCCGTCACGACGAACGATCTGGTGGTCGAAAGGGGCGACCGGCTCGTCATCCCCTGGCAACCGCACGCCACCGATCCCACCCGGCCCCCGGCGAAGCACGTTTCGCTCCGGTCGACGCCCGTCATCGGGTCGATAGTCGATGCCGCGCGCGCACCGGTGGTGTTCACCGATTTGGTCGGGACGCTCACGGCCCAGTTCCCGGACTTGCCTTCTGGCGCTGCCGAGGCGTTGCTGGCGCGTCTGGTCGGGATCGGTGCTCTGGTGACATCGTTGCGACCGCCGTCCACCAGCGGTGACGGTCTGGCCCACATCCTGGAGACGTTCGCGGCGACAAAGGCCGCCTCGCCGCGCGACGCGTCGCCGTTCCTCACCGAGTTGGAGGACATCGCCGCGCTCCTGGCGGCGAACCACCCCAGCGCGGGCGTGCGCGCGCGGGAGCTGGTCGAGGTCGAACATCCGGTGGCGGTCGATCTTCGCCTAGGCGGTCGTCTGGTCCTTCCGTCGGCCGTCACCGCCGAAGCGTCGGCCGCTGCCGACGCGCTGATGCGGCTGACGCCCCATCCCTTCGGCGTCCCCGGATGGCAGGCCTATCACGAGGCGTTCCTTGCTCGTTTCGGAGCGCACGCGCTCGTACCGGTGGCCGCACTCGTGGACCCGGTCGCCGGGCTCGGCTACCCGGCTCACTTCGCCGAGCCCGCCGCCGAACTGCCGCCTGAGCTGACGGTTCGAGACGCGCAACTGCTTCGTCTGGCGCAACGTGCCGCGCTGGACGGTGCCGACGAGATGGTCCTGCGCCAGGAGGACATCGACGATCTGCAGGGAGACGCTTCGACGTTCGACCGTGGTGAAGTTCGTGTGCCGCCGCATCTGGAGATCTGTGCGCAGCTGTGGGCATCGTCGCCGGAAGCGGTCGCGGCGGGCGACTTCCGGCTCGTGCTGTCGTCGATCAGCCGCACCGGCATCGCCCTGGCCGGCCGCTTCACCGATCTCCTGCCCGAATCCGAGCAGCAGCGGCGGCGGATCTACGCTCAGCTGCCGACCAGTGTGCAGGGCGCGCTGGCCGCCCAGCTCTCGTTCCCGCCGATTCACGCTCACCTGGAGAACGTGGTTCGCGCGCCGCAACTTCTTCCGACCCTGGTCACCCTGGCCGAGCATCGGGCGCCGGCAGCCGACCGAATCACGTTGGACGACCTTGCTGTCACCGCCGACAAGAACGGCATGTACCTGGTCTCGCAGTCACGTGGACGCGTGGTGGAGCCGGTTCTCGTCAACGCCGCCGCCCGCCGCGTCATGCCGCCGATGGCCCGGTTGCTGTTCGAGCTGCCCCGTGCTCGCAGCGCCGCTTGCTCACCGTTCGCGTGGGGCGCCGCGCGCTGCCTGCCGTTCCTGCCACGGGTCGTCTACGGCCGGACCGTGCTGGCGATGGCGCGATGGTCGCTGCCCGCGCGAGACCTTCCCGATCCGAACCTGACCGATCGGGCGTGGCGAGACCAGTTCGACGTCCTGCGCGCGAAGGTCGCACTCCCCGATACGGTCAGCGTGGGCGACTCGG
The DNA here is from genome assembly GCF_000374305.1 of Actinomadura flavalba DSM 45200. Lineage (GTDB taxonomy): Bacteria > Actinomycetota > Actinomycetes > Streptosporangiales > Streptosporangiaceae > Spirillospora > Spirillospora flavalba. The sequence goes on from NZ_KB894095.1 coordinate 143,435, forward strand.
ACCTACGGCTGCGGCTCCGGCTGGACGAGCCGATGGACCTCGCTCTCCTGCGCGATCACCTGGACAAGGCGCGGACGGCCGGCTCGACCGTGCTGATCTCGGAGGCCGGCACGGCCGCCGACCACGGCTGGTTCGACGGCCGCGCCCACGAGCTCATCGTGCCCGTCGCCGCGACCCGAGCCGCGGCCCCCGCGCCCCGCGCCGTAACCCGGCGCCCGACCCGGAGCGCGAACCGCAGTGTGCTGCCCGGAACAGGGACCATCGCCTTCGCCAAGCTCTACAGCGACCCCCAGCTCTTCGACCTCATCCTCACCGAACACCTGCCCGTGCTGCTGGAGGCATGGACGGCATCACCGACCTGGTGGTTCGTCCGCTACCGTGACCCATCGCCCCACCTGCGGCTTCGCCTGCATCTCGCCGACCAGGACCACCAAGGGCTGGCCTACACCCGCATCGGTGCTTGGGCCGAGCAACTGCGCGCCCGTGGACTGCTCAGCCGACTGGTCTTCGACACGCATGTCGCCGAAACCACGCGATACGGCGACGGCGCGGCGCAGCGAGCCGCCGAAGCGTTGTTCGCCGCCGACTCCAACGCCGTCCACGCCCAGCTCACGACTCAGCGCGCCGACCGCGCCCTTGCGCCGTTGGCGTTGACCGCTGCTGGACGCCTCGATCTCGCCACGGCCCTCACCGGCGGCAGCTCGGCGGGAGCACGGTGGCTGATCGACCATCCACCCGCACCTTCCACGTGTCCGATGGACCGCGCAACCGCCCGCCGAGCCCAGGAACTCACCGAACCGGACTCAGTCCTCGCTCTGCCCGGAGGGCAGAACATTCTGCGCGCCTGGGAGACGCGCCGTGCCGCCGCAGACGCGTACCGCCGGTTGTGGACGTCGGCCTGCCTGGAAGCCGACACGGTGATCGGTTCGCTGCTGCACATGAACCACGTCCGCAGCGTCGGCCTCGACCCAGAGCGTGAGCACGCCTGCCAACGGCTCGCGCGCTCGGCAGCCCTCGCGCGCGTTCGCCGGCAAGAAGCCGTCCGATGATGGGTGACTCCATCGACCAAACTCACCTCGCCTCTGTGGCCGCTGCCCTGGCCGACGCCCTGGCCGTTCCGCCACCCCAACCGGCTCACGCCGACCACACGCCGAGCAGCCCGCGCTGGGACGGCCAGTCCCTGTCCAGCGGTCACCTCGGGGTGACGCTGCTGCACGCACTGCGGGCGCGCGACGGGTCGGCAGGCTGGGAGCGGCCCGCGAGGTGGTTCGCCGCCGCCGTCCGCGAACCGATCGCCGCAGCCGGCGGAGCCGGTCTCTGGCACGGAGCACCGGCGCTCGCGTTCACGCTACGCGCCGCCCGACTGCCCGGAAGTGAACCGCTGCTGGCCCACCTCGATGCCGTCGTCGCTGCCATGGTGACGCGCCAGATCGAGGCGGCCGAACGCCGGATCGCCGCGCGGCAACGGCCTGAACCGGGCGAATACGATCTCGTCCGCGGGCTGACCGGCCTCGGCGTCCATCTCCTCACCGGCGATCCGGCCAGTCCGCACTTGCGCGCCGTCCTCTCCTACCTCGTCGACCTCACCGTCCCGGTCCCCGCCGACGACGAACCCTCCAGCGACGTCCCCGGATGGTGGACCCGCTACATCCCTCACGGGAAGACGGCGCGCGACTACGGTGAGGGGCACTCCGACAACGGCATGGCGCACGGCATCACCGGGCCCTTGGCGTTCCTCGCGTTGGCGCATCGCGCCGGTATCACCGTTCCCGGGCAGCGCGCGGCCATCACCGCGATCTGGTCCTGGCTGGAGCGCTGGCAGCAATTCGGCACGGCAGGACCCTGGTGGCCCGAACGCGTCACCTTCGGCGAGTACAGCACCGGCCACGTCCATCAAACTGGTCCGGCGCGGCCGTCCTGGTGCTACGGGACGCCCGGTATCACCCGTTCGCTTCAACTGGGCGCCCGAGTCCTCAATGACCGCAGTCGTCAAGTCTTCGCAGAGCATGCGCTCCTGGCCTGCGTCTCCGACCCCGTCCAGATGGGGTGGCTCAACGATCCGGCCCTATGCCACGGCTGGGCCGGGACGCTCGCCACCGTGGCCGCCACCGCCGCCGACGCCACCACCGCCGACCTCACCGAGCAGCTACCCCGACTCACCGAACACCTGCTGCACGCGCTGGACACAACCCCCAGACAGCGTCCGGGCCTGCTCGACGGAACGGCAGGACCCGCACTGGTCCTACACAGCCTGAGCACCGGCGGCCTCACCGACTGGACGAACAGCCTCTTGATCACCGGAGGCGTCGCGCCATGAACACTGTCAGCCCTCACTGGCGTGAGATCAGCGTCTGGTTCACCTCATGGCAGGCGGCGCAACATGCCGTAACCGGAACCCTGCGACCGGCGTTGCGCCATCAAGAGGCGGTCCGCTCGATCAACCGCTGGTGGTTCCTGCGCAAGGGACGAGAATGGCGGGTGAGGTACGAGCCCGGAAGCTCGGCCGCAGAAGAAGCGACCGGAGCGCTCGACGAAACTCTCCAGGGACTTCTCAGCCAGGGCGGCTGCACGCATTGGGCCCACACCGTCTATGAACCACCGACCGCAGCTTTCGGCGGACCGCTCGGCCTGGACACCGCACACCGCCTCTTCCACACCGACAGCCGCCACGTCCTGGATCACCTGGCCACCGGCGCGGGACACCGACGCGAGCTCGGCGTCCTGCTCGCCACCGCGATGCTGCGCGCCGCGAGCCGCGACTGGTACGACCAAGGACACGTCTGGGACGTCCTTGCCCAGCACCGCACCGCACCCGCCGCACCATCCGGCACCGACCAGGTGCGCGTCCTTCTCACCGCCGACCCCGTACCGAGCAGCCTCGGCGTCAAGCCGGAATGGTTCAGCGCTTTCGAGCGCGCCGGAGCCGAGCACTTCGACCTCGACCGGCGGGGAAAGACCACCCGTGGCCTGAACGCCGTACTCGCCCACCACATCCTGTACGCCTGGAACCGCCTAGGTCTCAGCGAGCCCATCCAAGGAGCCCTAGCCCACACCGCCGCGCACGTCATCTTCCACGACCACCGGTCAGCGGCCGTCTCTAACACCGCGTCTCGCAAGCCGCAGACGGCTAACGTCGACGCGGTGACCACAGACACCGCAGGCACCCTCGCCCTTGACCCCGTCGCGCTCCGCAACGCGCTGGCCGACCGCATCCTCAGCCTCGGCACGTTCCGCACCGCCGCCGTCGAGGACGCCTTCCGCACCGTCCCGCGCGAGGTGTTCCTGCCCGGCGTCGAACTGACCGACGCCTACGCCCCCAAGGTCGTGGTCACCCAGCGCGCCGCCGACGGCACCGCCGTCTCCTCGGCCTCCTCACCCAACATCGTCGCCGGTCAGGCCGAAGACCTCGACATCCGCCCCGGCCACACCATTCTGGAGATCGGCGCCGCGACCGGCATCAACGCCGCGCTCCTCGCCGAGATCACCGGACCGGGCGGCCGCGTCGTCACCATCGAGATCGACCAGGACCTCACCGACGGAGCCCGCACCGCACTCGACAACGCCGGCTACACCTCGGTCGCCACCGTCTGCGGCGACGGCGCCGCCGGATGGGCCAAGGCCGCACCCTACGACCGGATCATCGTCACCGCCGGAGCCTGGGACATCCCGAGCCCCTGGTGGGACCAGCTCGCACCAGGCGGACGGATCGTCGTGCCCGTCCGCCTGCACGGCAGCGGCCTCACCCGATCGCTCGCCCTCGACCTGCAACCGACCGGCGAACTCCTCGGCAGCCACACCCGCGTCTGCGGCTTCGTCCCCATGCGCGGCACCACCCAAGCCGACTCCACCACCACCATCGCCCTCACCGACCAGATCGTCCTCAACACCGCCACCGTCGACGACCCCGACCAGGCCGCCCTGACCGACGGGTTCGCCGCCCGCACCCAAACGCACTGGACCGGCATCCGCGTCACCGACCACGAACCCGTCGAGCACCTCGACCTGTGGCTGGCCACCACCAGCCCCGGCTTCGCCCGCCTGTCGGTCAACGCCCAAGCCCGCACGTCCGGCATCGCCGATCCCGCCCTGCGCTGGGCCGGTGCCACCCTCTTCGACGGCGGCACCCTCGCCTACCTCACCGCACGACCCCACGGCCCCATCTCCCGCGAAATCGGCATCACCACCCACGGACCCGACAGCCACCGCCTCACCACACGACTCCTCGAACTGCTGCAGGAATGGAACCACACCCGGCCCACCCGGCCCCTCATCACCGCGCACCGCGCCGACACTCCCGACGACCGACTCGGCACCGGCGTCCGGATCGACCGCCCCGACACCCGCTTCACCATCGCCTGGTAGCCCCGCCGGAGGAAGCGCCGATGGACGCCCCAACCCCCGCCACGCCATCGCGTCTCACCGAAACGATCGCGCGCCGCTTCCCGTTCGTCGCGCGTCCCGGGGTCATCTCGCGCCCGCTACCGGTCCGGATCGCCCAGATCGAGACCCGAGCCGAACAAGCGCGCCACGGCGGCGCGGACAGCGTGCTCCGCGCCGCCCAAGCCCTCAACCTCGCCGCCCTCCTGGCCAGCGACTACGGCGACACCGACCTCGCGCGCACCCTGTGCATGCAGCAGTTCGAGCTGTTCCACGCGTCGCGTCCGCACCGTCTCGACACCGCCAAGCTCGCGCTCCAACCCCTCATCAACCTCGCACGCCTGCACACCCGCGCAGGTGACGGTGCCAGCGCCTACACCCCTCCTGATCGACCTGATCGCAGCCATCAACGGACGCACCTGCCTCACGGTCGAGGGCACGGCCATCGACCTGTCGGACCTCGTTCACCCGGACGCTCAGCAAACGACCAGTTCACGGCTGCGGACGAACCTTCTCGTCGATGGCCTCCGCGCCCTGGCCCGCGCCGGCCTATGGGAACACGCCCTCACCACCGCCGAACGACTCGGCGGCATCGACGACCACCTCACCGAAGGCCGCCAACTCGCCGCCCTCGCGCACGCCTTCGGCGACCGCCACACCGAGGCGACCGACCTCATCAACACCAGCGTCCTCACCCAGCCGTGGGACGAAACGGTCGCAGCCTGCTTGTCCGTTCTATGCGCGAATATCGCCGGACGGCCAGCCCACCGACCCGCACGCACGATGACCAACTGCTTCCTCACGATTCCTCAAGAACTGAATCTCGTCACCACAGCAACCAAGCTCGGGCTTACGGTCCTAGACCTCACCGTCGACACCGCCCTCGACACCACCGAAATCGTGCGCCGACTCGTTCAAGACGCGACGGCTCCCGGCGGCGGGCACGCCGCCCACGAACGCCTCCGACACGCTGTCTCAACGCAGCTGACACCAGCTCAACACGATCAACTCACACAGGCGTCGCACCACACGATGCTCAACCAAGGCGACCTTGATCGCCAGCGCGCTCGACTCCACACCGCCGTCACGACGAGCACCTCGATCCTCGCCCAGCTCTCCCAGAGGCATCTTCGCCGAGGAGCGCCTGCGGGACCTACAGAGGGGACGGTCACCCCATCATTGGAGTCAGTGCTGAGTAACTCGGTGTGTCCTGTCGGCCCCGGGTGTCGCCACCTAGATCGGAGACCGTCGTGAAGAATCGCGTGTTGTGGCGAGTCGTCGACAAAGACAGTGGTGCCGAGGCTGTCGTCAGTACGGCTGCCGAGGCGGTCGCGTTCATCAATAGCCGGTTCGACACCGATGAGGACGACGAGCCGTTCGGCTTCACCGAGGTCGGTTCCTTCGTCCCGAAGCCGCTCGGCGTCATCACCGCGTGGGCGGCCGAACAGGACGACGGGCGGACCGATGGGCGAACTGCACCGATCACGATCAGGCCGGTAATGACTGACGGCGCCATCGACACGTGCGATGACGTCGTGCTCTGGGGCGACGTGCAAGTCACGTGGGACCACGACGTGTACGCCGTCAACGGGCCGGACGACTTCGAGTACAACGTCGCGGGCAGCGCAGCCGAGCTCAACGAGATCCTCGACGAGTACGCCACCGACTACGAATACGTCGAACCTGAAAGGTCCGACAGCCACGCGCGACCGAACCAGCGAGAGTTGATCCGGTACGGCGCCCAGGAGTGCGCCAGCCGGTTCGGACACCTTGACGACGACGCTCTGCTGTGGCTCGCCGCCACCCGGATCACGCTCGGCCTGTGGCGCAACACGCCTGTCGAGAACTGGCATGCCGGTAGGAGCCCGCTGCACGACGGCATGATGATGCGGACCAACGCGGCGACCACCCGGCTCGTACGCTCGATGCTGTCGTTCGACCATGTCGACTGGGTCGCTGTCGGACTCGCGATCGTCAACCCGTCTCGGGTTCTGCCGACTGGACAATCCGTGCTCGAACTCGGGTTGGCCTGCCACAACCCTGACGACCCGGCACACGAGGATGATCCGCGCGACGACCTTGCGGAAATGGCACAGGACGCGATCGATTGGGGCCGTGCGTACCGCCTCCACGAGCGGGAGTTCGGCCTGCGGACCCTGATCGAATCCATCTGCGCGTTCGACAACGGCTGGTTCGGCGCACCTAGCTGGGAGCGCACCGTCGATCGGTTCGTTGCCGCAGTCGACGACCGCGAGCACGGACACTGGCGCGTGCACCGGGACAGGCCTGGGTTCGACGAGTGGTTCACCAGCCGTCCTGCCGACATCGCGGACCACGCCGAACTGCGTCGGCTCCTGCTCGCAGGGCCGGACCTGCTGTCCGAAGCAGCTACCGAATGGTGCGTGGCAGGTGGCATCGGCTATGTCTGTCGGGACGACCATGCGAACGGCTGCGAGTTGTGCGGTGTCCCGCCAGCGAAAGAGCCGTCGCTTAGACCGTGTCTTGATCGGTGATGTCTCGTTGAGCCAGCCGGGGTGAGCTTTGAGGAACGGCTGGTACCGGACGAGTTGTGGGAGATGTTCCAGCGGGTGGCTCCACCCGCGCCGACGCGGCCGCAGGGTGGGAACGGCGGCGTGGACTCGCGGCATCGCCTTGCGGCCCGGCCTGCTCGGTGATCGCCGCCGACGCGTGGTCGTTGGCCAGCGCTCGGACCTGCGGGATCGACAGTCCGCACATCTCGGCGATCTCGGCGTTGGTGTACTCCAGTGCGCGAAGCGCCTGCACCGCCCGCGCTCGCACCGTGTCGAGTTCCTGCGTCCTGGTCTCGGCGTCAGCGATGACGCGCTCTGCCCGGCGTCGGGCGTCGTCGCGGATGTCCTCTGCCGCGCTGGCGGCCTCGAAGTGATCGGCCAGCGCCTGCTCGGTCGCCTTCTCGCGGGCCAGGCGCGCGGCGACCCGTGCCGCCTGCGCCTCCCGCGCCTGCCGTAGTGCCGCTGCCCTGCTTCTGGTTGTTCGTGGCGCCAAGCCACTCCCTCCTGTAGATGAATACCTTTTAAGTTATACTCACGTATATGAGGATTGTCAAGGCATCGCCCGCCCAGGGCCGCCGTACCGTGCAGCGCTCACGCGCACGCTCGTCCTCACGCGCCTCCACGCGCTTCGTCTCGTCTCGCACCTCGTCGCGTGCCTTGACGTTCGTCCGCTCTCGCCCCGCACCTGCCGTTCCGGCAGGCCTCCTTCCGGCAGGCTTCAAGCCGACAAGACACCTCTTGCACCTCCAGCACGCCCGCGCCGCAGCCGCCACCGAGAAGGCAGGCGAGCGCGTCGCCTCAGCCGCCGCGAAGCCGGACCTGGGCGCCGGTTCCCGACCTGGCGGACCGGTCTTCGAGCGTGGGTCCAAGGTCGGTCGGGCGTCGCGCGAACGCTGTTCGGCGGCGGGTCGTAGCGGTACTCGTGTCGCGTTGAGCGACGCGGTGAAGGCCGGGTGGTCGCGTTGATGACCGTTCATAAGCTGACGGCCGGTGACGGTTACACCTACCTGACGCGGCAGGTCGCGGGCGGTGACGTGCCGATGGAGCGGGGGCAGTCGGCCGCCGAGTACTACACCGCCAAGGGGAACCCGCCCGGCCGGTGGATGGGCCGGGGAGCCGAGCTGCTCGGACTCGATGGCGCGGTGAGCGAGGAGCAGATGAAGGCGCTGTACGGCGACGGGATGCAGCCCGAGGCCGCCCGGCTCATCGAGGAGTACCTCGCCGAGCACGTCGAGGCCGGGATGACCGGCCGGCAGCTCAAGGCGGTTCAGGCGGCGGCGCTTCGCAGCGCCACGCTCGGCACGCGTTTCCCCGACTATCAGGCGCTGCCCGCGTTCACCAAGCGCGTCCAGGCGCGGTTGAAGGACATCGAGCGCCAGACCGGACGGCGTCCGACGACGATCGACCGCAAGCAGGTCCAGGCCGAGGAGTCCCGTCGTGCGCGTGCGGCGGTCGCGGGGTTCGACGTGGTGTTCGCGCCGGTGAAGTCGGCGGCGCTGCTGTGGGCTTTGGACCCGCGCGCGCAGGTGCGGCACGCGGTCCGCGCGGCGCATGAAGCGGCCCGCGACGCCGCGTTCGCGATGCTCCAGGAACACGCCGCGTTCACCCGGACGGGCAAGGGCGGCGTCTCCCAGATCGCCACGCACGGCCTGATCGCGGCGGTGTTCGACCACTACGACAGCCGGGGCGGAGACCCGAATCTGCATACCCATGTGGCGATCTCGTCCAAGGTCCAGGGCGTCGACGGCAAATGGCGCAGCCTGGACGCACGCGCCCTGTACCGGATCACGGTGGCGGCCAGCGAGTTCTACAACACCCGGTTCGAGACCGAGCTCCAGCAGCGGCTCCCCGTCGGTTTCACCGAGCGCGCCGACACCCGCGACGAGCGCGAGCCGATCCGGGAGATCGCCGGCGTCCCCCTGGCGTGGATCGAGTTCTTCAGCAGCCGACGCACCGAGATCGAAGCCCGCTACGAGCAGTTGCTGCGCCAGTTCCGCCGCGAGCACGGCCATGACCCCAACCGGGCGATCTGCCACCAGCTCGCCCGTCAGGCCAACCTGGACACCCGCGAAGCCAAGAAGACCGCACGCTCCCTGGAGGAGATGCGCACCGACTGGACCGACGCGTTCCTCGACCGGTTCGGCGCCCGCGCACTCACCGACCTGGCCGACGTCGTCGACGACGCCAAGCTCGCCACGCTCACGATCCCCACCCAAGCCGCCGAAGCAGAGCCCGGTAAGGGCCGGGATGAGGCCGAGCTCCGTGGCCTCGCCGAGCAGGTCGTGCGGAACGTGGCGGCGATGCGTTCCACGTGGACGGTGTGGAATCTGCGCGCCGAGGCCGAACGGCTCGCCCGCCAGAAACTCATCGCGGGCTCCGCCGCGCGGCACGATGAGGTCGTCGCCGCGATCGTGAAGCACGCACTCGGCCCGGACCTGGCCGTGCGGGTCGACCAGCCCTCGCCTGTGCGCGAGCCCGCGATGTTGCGGCGGGCCGACGGCACCTCGGTGTTCGTCCAGCATGCCTCAGCCCGCTTCACCAGCCGCATCATCCTGGACGCCGAAGACCGCCTCCTGGCCGCCGCCCGCACCCCCACCACCGTCGGCCTGGCCGGTCCGCAGGTCGCCGCCGCGCTGGACGGCGTCGACGCCCGGCTCGCGGAGAAGGGGATGAAGCTGGACGCCGGGCAGCGCCGGCTCGTCACCACCTTCGCCGCCGACGATCGCCTGCTGGTCGTCGGCCTCGGCCCCGCAGGCGCCGGAAAGACGACCGCGATGCGCGCCTACGCCCACGTCGCCGCCCAAGCCGGGCAGCGCATCGTGCCCTTGGCGACCTCCGCCGCCGCAGCCCAGATCCTCGGCGACGAACTCGGCGTGCGGGCCGACAACCTGCACAAGTTCCTCACCGAGTACACCACCGGCCGCTACGCCCGCGAACTCAACGCCGGACAGCGCGTTCCCGTCTTCGCCCGCATGTTCGCCCTCAACCCCGGCAACGTCGTCCTGGTCGACGAAGCCGGGATGGCGGGCACGCTGCTACTCGATCGGCTCGTGCAGATCGCCGCCCGCCGCGGCGCCGTCGTCCGGCTGCTGGGCGACCACCGCCAGCTCGGCGCCGTCGAATCCGGCGGCGCGCTCCGCCTCATCTCCCACGAGGCAGGCGCCGCCGAGCTCACCACCCTCTACCGTTTCACCAACCCGGCCGAAGCCGACGCCACCCTCAAGATCCGCGTCGGTGACTCCTCCGGCCTGGACTTCTACCTCACCGAGCGCCGCGTCCAGACGGGCTCCAAGCAGGCGATGATCGAGTCGGCGTACGCGGCGTGGAAGACCGACATGCTCGCCGGAAAAACCACCCTCATGGCCGCCGCCACCGGCCACAACGTCACCGAACTGTCCGCCCAGGCCCGCCGCGACCGCGTCGAAGCCGGACAGGTCCACGCCGACGGCGTCGCATTGCACGACGGCAACCACGCCGGTGCCGGCGACTGGATCGTCACCCGCCACAACGAACGACGCCTTTCCACCGCCGGCGGCCGGGACTGGGTCAAGAACGGCGACGGCTGGACCGTGCAGCGCCGCCACACCGACGGCTCACTCACCGTCCGCCACCTCAACCACCACAGCACGGTCACCCTGCCCGCCGCCTACGTCGCCGCCAACGTCGAGTTGCTCTACGCCACCACGACCAATCGGGCCCAGGGCTCCACCGTCGACACCGCGCACCCGCTCATCACCCCGGAGATGAGCCGGGAGAACTTCTACGTCGTCACCACGCGAGCGCGCGAGCGCACCACCCTGTACGTCACCACCCACCAACTCCTGGCATTCGACCCCGACGACCGCCTCGACCGAGCCCGCTTCGACGCCCGCCAATACGCCGCCCGCGAAGTCCTGGAGAACATCCTGGCCCGCGAAGGCAACGAGATCTCCGCAACCGAAACCTTGCGCCAAGCCGCCGACGAGGCGGGCTCCCTCGCCACCCTCGTCCCCCGCCACCACCACGGCAGCTCGCTCATCGCCGCCGAGCACTACATGCGCCTCGTCCACGAGACGCTGCCCCGGCCACTCGCTGGCGCGCTGTCCGGATGCGAGGGTTGGCCGCAAGCTGTCGCCGCTCTAGCCACGGCCGAAGCCGACGGCTGGCCCGCCGAGCACCTCCTGAACACCGTGGCGCGCGACGGCGGCCTCCTCACCGCCGACACCCCCGGCCGGCTGCTGGCCTGGCGCATCAACCACTACACCACCGACCGGACTCCACCGGCGCCTCTTGCTCGGCCGAGCCTTGCCGACACCACCCGCTACGCCGCATTGCTGTCCGCCGTCCCGGGCGCCGAGGGTCTCGACCCCGCCGCCGCGACGCACGCACCGGCACTCCTTCGTCCCAGCGACGGGCCCGAAGCAGCGCACGTCACCTCCGACGACCTCGCTTCCTACGCCCACGCAGCCGCCCGAGCACTTCACCTGCCGCTCAGTGCCGTCACCACCCACCGCGCGTGGCCTCACCTGGCGGCCGTCCTGGCCGCCGCCGACCGCAGCGGCCGAGACCTTCCCGGTCTTCTCGGTCCCCTCGCGGCAGAACTCGCCCTCACCCATCCCGCCACCGCACCGGAGGTCCGCGTCACCGAACTCTCCCGGCAAACCCGGCGCCTGCTGAACGCCGACCCCGCAACCGGCCCGGCTGTCATCCCCCACCAGCTCAAGCACACCGCCACCGCCACGGCCGCGCTCGGCCACCACACCGCCGAACGACTTCGCGCCGAACCGGCCTGGGCCGCACTGGACGCAGCCCTTCGCCGAACCGAACGTGACGGACACGACCCCGTCGCCACGCTCAAACTCGTCGCCCGAGCCCGCGACTGCACCACCGCCGTCAGCCCCGCGCAGGCGCTGGCGTCGCGCCTCAACCGCTACACCAGCACGCTGCCGCCCCAACCTGCGCCAGCGTCCGCGACCGACTGGCGGACACTGGCCTGGACTCTCAAGGCTTTGGAGGGGAACGGCGTCGACCTCGCCGCGCTCCTGAACGACGCCGCGCCACAGACCATGGACGACGTCCTGCGCACCGCCCACGACGCCGGCGTGCAACAACGCACCGCCCGCCACGATGCCGATCGCGCTCTACCGTGGCTCGCCGCCGACGACGATCAACGCACAACCCACCCTGACCTCAAGCCCTACCTCGACGACCTCGACACCGCCATCCGCGACCGCGTCCACTCCCTGACGGCATCCACGATCGACGCCCAGCCGAGGTGGTCGACCGCGCTGGGCACCGCGCCCGAAGACCCGGCGGGGCATGCCGAGTGGGAACGCCACGTCGGAATCGTCGCCGCCTACCGCGACCAGGCCAAGGTCCTCACCGACGACGCTCGTCAGATCCTCGGCCCCTACGCCGAACCCGGACGCCACGACCACAGCGCCTACTGGCACGCCGTCGACTCCATCCTCATCGCCCGCCACCTGTCCGGCCTCACACCCGAGACGCCCCAGACCAGCGATGAGCGCGCACGTGCACAAGTCGCCGCCAACCTCTACCTCGCGCTACCCGCCGACGAACGCGCCACCATCCACAACACCGTCGCCCAACGACGCGGCGCCCTATGGTTCGGCGCACGCACCGGCCTGGACGACACCTCCGTCACCCACCCCGCCAACACCCTCGATCTTCAACACGTGCTCACCGAACGCGGCCACCTCGACACACCCGAAAAGAAACACATCCGGCAAGCCGTCCAGCCGACCGCCAAGCAACCGGTCGAAGTCCAGACCGTCGAACCCCGGACAGCCACCGTCGAATCCCGGAGAGCCGCTGGGCGGACTACGCGGATGGAGACCGCCCGCCTCAACAACCTGCGCACCAACAACCGACAAGCACGCCAGCCATCACAGCACGTCCCAACCCAACGCACTCACACCCAGCAACCCCAGACCACGCCGACCGTGCAGCCGCAACCACAGCCACAGCAGCCGCAGCAACGCCGGCTCGGACTCTGACCCGGCCGACCGCACGCACGACAGGCTCCAAGGCCCGCTCACCCGCTCACCGGCACAGCCGTCTGCAAAGCCCGCACCGTCGCCGCCCGCAACCAGATCGACGCCATCCACGGCCCCTACCCCAGCATCGACTGCGCCCGAAGCGAGCCCGGCTCCGACCACCACACCGGCCTTACGATGCGCAGCTCCGCGCCAACCGTCTGGCTCGGGGACACCCGCCCGACCGCGCCCACCCGTCGAACCGCGCGGTGATACTCGCCGGGCAGGGGTCGACAGCACGAATCCGGCGTATACTGGCGTGAAGAAAACTTGGAGTCGTGCACTCCACGCGAACGTCGGCGAGGTTCGCGGCAGGGAGGCTGGAGATCCGTGAGCGACGACGCGTCATCGCCGGGGCTGTTCGCCGAGCGGCTGGAGTACCTGTTCCAGACCCGCAACCCCGAAGGCGAGAAGAAGCTGACCTACCAAAGGGTCGCCGACGCCATCAACCAAGCGGCCGGCGAACAGGTGATCTCTCAGGCGTACGTCCACCAACTGCGCAGAGGGGTGAAGACCAACCCCACCTACAAGCACATCCAGGCTCTGGCCAGGTACTTCGGCGTTCCCGAGCAGTTCTTCTTCGACGCGCCCGACACCACCGAGACCGACGCCGTCCGCGCCCTGGCCATCAAGGCCGACGGCCTCTCCGACGACACCCTCCGCGCCATCACCACCATGATCGAACAAGCCCGCTCCCTCGAAGGGCTACCGGCCCACCCCACCGAACCCCGGAACGTGTGACTCCGCGCGCGAACCGACACCGCCGACACGCCCGACGATCCGTCCCTGCGACAACGCCGTCCGGCGACCTGGTCAACACTCGGATAGCAGGCCGGTGAGTACGTGGCGCCCGCTCTCATGACGGGATGTGAGCGAGGGCGCCCAGGACGTTGACGGGTCTCCGACACACCGAGCCGCCTGTGGCTGGAACTGGTGTCACGGGCGCACCGCGAGCTGTGGCTGTTCGCCAACGCCTCGCTGTTCCTGCCGGAGGAGAACCCTCAGTCGATCGAGCTGATTCGCCGCAAGGCCGAGCAGGGCGTGCGCGTCCGCATCCTGATGGGCGACCCCGACAGCCCGGAAATGGAGCTGCGCGGCGTCGAGGAGCGCGGCCGTGGCGATGCTGATCGCCGGCCTTCACGCCGCGACCCCGCTGGTCGGCGCCGACCTCGCCGTCATCATCACCGTGGCTCTCGCGGCCCTGGCACCGCTGGCCGTCGCACTGACCCCCAACCGGGAAGACGTTCCGACCCTGCGCGCGAACCTCGCGGACGCCGTCGAGCGCGAGGAGCGACGCCACCTGGTTGACCCGCCCTACGAAGAGTCGTAGCGAACAGCAGAACGCCCCTCGTCCTGGCCGTGAGCCGGGACGAGGGGCGTTTTCTGCGTTCAGAGGGTCTTGACGACTCCGGCGAAGCGGCGGAAGTCCCCACGGCCGACGAGGAGCTTCGGGCCGCTCGGGTCCTTGCTGTCGCGGACGGCGACCGTGGCGGGGACGTTGGCGACCTCGACGCACTGCGCTTCGTTGCCGCCGCTGCGGGACGACTTGCGCCAGGTCACGCCGTTCAGCTCCATACGTGCATCCTCGTTTCGCTGATGAGGTTCTGCGAATCCTCGATGTTGAGGGCCTGCGCCTGGAGTGTAGCGAAGGTCTCCAGAAGGGGGCCGATGACTTCCGGGGACAGCGAGGTCTCGCCGGTGTCCTGGTTGTCGAGGAACGCCGCCGTGTTGAGGTCGCGCGTCACCAGCGAGAACGATCCGGTCACGCTGAGGCTGCCGTAGTTCCGCCAGGGCATGATCTGGAGGCACACGTTCGGCCACTTCGCCGCCTCGTGCAGGAATTCGAGCTGCTCGCGCATGATGTACGGCGATCCGCCCATGCGGTGCAGCACGCTTTCGTCCATGATCGTGAAGATCTTCGGCGGGTTCGGGTTCTCGAACACACGCTTCTGCCGCGCCATCCTCCGCTCTACGGCTGCGGGGGTGGGAAGCAGCGAGCGGGCGTAGTCCTCGGTCTGGAGCAGGCCGTAAACCCACAGGGTGTCCAGGGCGCGGAGAGCGTCGCCTTCGCCCTCCAGTTCGGAGAACTCGGCGTAGGGGCGGACGTCGCCGCTGAGATCGACCCACCTTTCCCACGCGCTGATGATCTCTCCGCCCGCGCCGAGCACCTTGTCCAGCTTCTCGGCGACGTCCCGCGAGCACTTGGCCGTGCCTTTGATGATCTGCCCCATGTGTCCACCTGAGATGGGGATGCGGGCGGCGAGTTGTTCGCGCGTCATCCCCCGCTGTGTCCGGAACTTGTTCACTCCCGCGCCGAACCGCGCCCACGCAGGCACAAGTCGCTTACGCGCCAAAACGATCACGCCCCTCCCGGGCTGAGGTGGAACTGAGCTACCACTGAGACCAACTCACCCGACTTTTCACGTCGAGTGTTGACGTCACCACGGTAAGCCCATCCGTGCCTCAATGGGAGCGAATCCACAGGCGAACGCGACGGAGCGCGATCGAACACGAGAAGGGCCGCACGATGATCACTACCGGTATCACCGAGCACAAACCGCCGAACGCAGCAGTCGGGGCGGGAACGGCATGGGTGAGCGAGGCACGCAACCTCGCCGGTCAGTGGGCGGACGCCGAGGGGTTCCCCGCCGAGGTGATCGAGGACGTGCGGCTAGTTGCGTCTGAGCTGGTCGCGAATGCCGTCGAGCACGCAGCCGGCTCCGAAGGTGTGCTCCTGCGGCTCTACCGCTGTGACGTCGGCGCGACGGTCGAGGTGTGGGACGCGCTCGGCGCCAAACGGCCGAAGGTCATGGTGCCCGACCTCCTCAACGAGTCCGGACGCGGCATGGCGATCGTGGAAGCGCTCTCGTACAAGTGGGACGTCAACCCCCTGGCTAACGGCGGAAAAG
This sequence comes from Actinomadura flavalba DSM 45200, assembly GCF_000374305.1. Taxonomy (GTDB): domain Bacteria; phylum Actinomycetota; class Actinomycetes; order Streptosporangiales; family Streptosporangiaceae; genus Spirillospora; species Spirillospora flavalba. The sequence continues at coordinate 159,287 of NZ_KB894095.1, forward strand.
CCGTTTGGGCCGTCATCGAAGGAGGAGAATGAGAACGGTCGGTGCAGCGATCGAAATGAAGATCGTCCAGTATCTGCGCTCCCGTGGGTGGAGCGTCGTAGCCGCAAAGGATAAGCCGGGTCGTCGTGGTGTCACGGGGAGGATCGTGCCGCATCCCCACGCCGAGTTGTTGCAGGTGCTCGACAGGCTCTTCCCGGAGTTCCGGTTCGGTGTCGTCGGCGGTGCGGGTCGCGCTGCTCGCTGGACGGCGGTGAGTCGGCACAACTCGCTCCCGGTTCCGACGAGTTCGGGCGACCTCGCCGAGCTGCTGTGCACGATCGGCGTGTGCACGACGGAGACTTCGAGTCTCAGCGTTGTCCGTCGGCGTCTGGCGACGATGAACGGTGAGGATGAGACGTGACCATGCGGCCTGGTTACCACATCAACTCTTCCATGAAGACGCGCGAGGTGGCCCGCCTGTTCGGCGTCACCCCCTACACCGTCATTCGGTGGATGCGACGCGGCCACCTGGCGGCGGGGACGACGCCGTCGGGGCACCTGCGGTTCGACCGCGCGGAGGTCATGCGGTTGTACCGGAGGAGCAATGGAGAAGAGGTATGACGGGCTTGAAGGCGCTGGTGACGTGGTTCGTCTGGGTGCGTCGCCGCGCGGCGGCCGCGTCCTACCTGAACAGCCTGGCGCGGGAGATGGTTGCGCGCGGCTGGTCTTGTTCCCTCGCCCCGTCCGCCGTGCCGACGTTGTGGATCACGCCCTCAACGCCGGGTGACAAGTCCATCGGCTACGGCGTCACCGCCGTCGTGATCGACGATCAGGCCGTCGTGTTCAGCCGGGACATGGAAGAGCTGTGTTCCTGCGGCGAACCCTCCAAGGTCGCGGACACGCTGTCCGAACGGCTCGGCGCCGCGCACCTCTAGACCGGGCACAGGCGTACCTCCCCCCGTGCGTCCGTGCCCTCGAACGGCTCCCGCCCCACGTTCCGGAGGGGAGAGCGCGGGGCGGGAGCCTTCCACGGGTCACCAGAAAGGAAGCAACCGCCTTGACCGTCAAAGCCGAAGACGAATCGGCCCTACAGAACCTGATGGCTGAGCTCCGCAAGATCGGCCTCCTCGCCGTACGCTCCGGTCCCGGCGTGGACGTCACGCTTCGCAGTTCCGAAGACCAGCGGATCATCGGCGGCGCCTACGTGGTCATCTCCAAGGGCGACGTGTACTCCTGGTGGCGCGGCAACGAGAACCACCACGCCACCAACGACCCCGCCGGAGCCGCGCAGGCGATCCACCGCTACATCCTTGACCACCTGCACCCCACCCCCTGCCCCCCTGAAAAGGAACCCCGGTGCCCTCCGAAGGCGCCGGGGTTCTTCGTGGTTCGAGATGATCCCGGTGCGCATCAGGATGGCGTTGACCTACTACAGCCCTCTTGTGGGAGTGCCGAAGCGAGGCGGCGCGGCACCTGCGCACGCAATTCCCCGCCGCGACCCCGTGTTGGGGCAAGGCCACCCAGCAGTGGTGGGCGCGAGTGCGGTTTCCCAACGGCACCGACACGCTGGTGTGCGCCGACCACCCCGACGGGCTGGCCACCGCCATCATGGCGGCCCGGACGAGGGCATCTCAGTCATAACGAGACGACACCACGACCTCTATGCGGCACGCATGGAGTCGCATCTGCGGCCGGCAGGAGAAGGCTGATGGGCCGCCTTCAGTTTGCGTTGGCGCCCATCCTGGACGGGAAGAGGTCACGGTCCAGAAGGAGACGGTGCAGAACCTCGGCTTCTCGTCGACTTGGCAATGTATCCCTCCATCATCCAGCACCACGCTCCACACTTGCGCGGCCGAGGGCGCTCACTAGCGCGTCGACTATCACGGATAGAATCGGGAAGCACACAATTCGTAAAGTCAGGTGCCCACAGTGTCGGCCGTGGACTCCACCGCCGCTTCCTCCAGTTCGCGCAGTCCTTCTCGTTCGTGGGCCTTGACGATGTACTGAAGGGCGTCGGCGGGGTCGTCGGTGAGGTGGATCAACTCCAGGTCATGATCGGAGATAGTGCCTCTGACCTGCATCGTCTTCTTCATCCAGTCGAGCAGGCCGCTCCAGTAGTCGATTCCCATCAGCACGATCGGGAAACGAGTGATCTTGCGGGTCTGTACGAGGGTGATAGCCTCGAAAAGCTCGTCGAGAGTCCCGAAGCCACCGGGCAGCACAACGAAGGCCTGTGAATACTTCACGAAGACCGTCTTGCGGACGAAGAAGTAGCGGAACTCCAGGCCGATGTCGACGTACTTGTTCATGCCCTGTTCGAAGGGGAGTTCGATGCCGAGGCCGACGGAGAGGCCGCCGGACTCGTGGGCTCCCTTGTTGGCGGCCTCCATGATGCCGGGGCCGCCGCCGGTGATGACGGCGTAGCCGGCGTCGTGGAGGCGGGCGCCGATGTCGACGCCGAGGGCGTACTCCTCGCTGTCCGGGCTGGTGCGGGCGCTACCGAAGACGCTCACCGCGCGGGGCAGTTCGGCGAGCAGGCCGAAACCCTCCACGAACTCGGCCTGGATGCGCAGGACGCGCCACGGGTCGGCGTGGACCCAGTCGCCGGGGCCGCGGTGGTCGAGGAGGCGCTGGTCCGTCGTGGTCTGCGGGACGGCGCGTCCGCGCAGGGTCGCCGGACCCTGACGCCGCGTGCGGGAGTCGTTCTCAGAAGCCATGCCCCACACCGTAGCCCGCCCGGACCTGGCCGGACGGTGAACTTCCGATGGTCAGCGGAGCCAGGTGAGGATGCGGTGTTCGCAGTCGGTGATGAGGGGGGTTTCGACGTATTCGCCGGCGGTGTGGGCGAGGGTGGGCTCGCCGGGGCCGTAGTTGACGGCGGGGACGCCCAGGTCCGCGAAGCGGGCGACGTCGGTCCAGCCGAGCTTGGCGCGGACCTCCGCTCCGGCCTCGCGGACGAACGCCGCCGCGGCCGGGTGGTCGAGGCCGGGACGGGCGGCGGACGCGGCGTCCACGACGGTGACGGCATGGCCGGGGAAAAGGTCGCGGACGTGCTGTTCGGCCTCGGCGAGCGACTTGTCCGGCGCGAACCGGTAGTTCACGGTGACGACGCACTCGTCCGGGATGACGTTCCCGGCGACCCCGCCGCGGACGAACACCGCGTTCAGCCCCTCGTGGTACTCAAGCCCGTCCACGACGGGCTTCGCGGGCTCGTAGCGGCGCAGCACGTCGAGCACCTCGCCCGCCGCGTGGATCGCGTTGACGCCCATCCACGCCCGCGCGCTGTGCGCCCGCTCGCCGGGGACCGTGATCTCGGCGCGCAGCGTGCCCTGGCAGCCGCCCTCGATGAGCCCGCCGGTCGGCTCCAGCAGGACGGCGAAGTCGCCCGCGAGCAGGTCGGGACGGGTCGCGGCGAGCCGCCGCAGCCCGTTGCGCTCGGCGTCGACCTCTTCGCACTCGTAGAAGACGTACGTGACGTCGCGGTTCGGCTCGGGCAGCGCGGCGGCGACCTTGAGCTGGACGGCGACGCCCGCCTTCATGTCGGTGGTGCCGCACCCGTACAGGCGGTCGCCCTCGACCCGCGACGGCAGGTTCGCGTTCACCGGCACCGTGTCGAGGTGCCCGGCGAGGACGACGCGTTCGGCGCGCCCGAGCCGCGTCCGCGCGACGACGGTGTCGCCGTCGCGCACGACGTCCAGGTGCCCGAGCCGCCGCAGCGCGTCCTCGACGAGGTCGGCCAGCCGCTTCTCGTCGCCGCTCACCGACTCCACGTCGACGATGGCCGCCGTCAGGTCCGTCACGTCCGCGGTGAGGTCAAGGCTCATGGCAGCAGGTTAAGCCCGGTGGCGGCGCCGCGCGGCCACCGGGCGCGGGCGCGTCAGGTGTTGATGCCGTGGTCGCGGAGGATGTCGTTCAGCTCGGCCTTGTTGTGGCGCTGGCCCTCTTCGAGGCGCTTGAGGATCAGCACGGCCGGAAGGCCGAAGGAGCCGCCCTTGAACTCCTTGAGGCGGGTGCCGCCGACGGCGACGCACCAGTCGGGGACGCGGCCCCGGCTGACCTCCTCGCCGGTCTCGACGTCGATGACGGGCATCGAGGCCGACAGGTTCGTGCCGGAGCCGATGACGGCGCCCTTGCCGACGCGGGCGCCCTCGACGATCATCGAGCGGCTCCCGATCATGGCCTCGTCCTCGACGATGACGGGCTTGGCGTTCGGGGGCTCCAGCACGCCGCCGATGCCGACACCGCCCGACAGGTGCACGTTCTTGCCGATCTGAGCGCAGGAGCCCACGGTGGCCCAGGTGTCCACCATCGTGCCGGAATCGACGTAGGCGCCGATGTTGGTGAACGACGGCATCAGCACGACGCCGGGCGCCAGGTAGGCGCCCCAGCGGGCGATGGCGCCGGGGACGACGCGGACGCCGTCCAGCCGGGTCTTCAGCGGGATGCGGTCGTGGTACTGGAAGTCGCCCACCTGGGCGCGCACCATGCCCAGCACCTTGAAGCTCAGCAGGATGGCGCGCTTGGCGCGCTCGTCGACGACGACGTCGTCGCCGGAGACGTGCGCGACCCGGGCCTCCCCGGCGTCGATCTGGTCGACGGCGGCGACGATCGCGGCGCGGGCCTCGGCGTCGTCGGGGGTCAGCTCGGCGCGCCGCTCCCACAGCTCGTCGATGCCGGTGGAGATCGGGCTGGTGAACGTTTCGGTCATGGCCCTGAGCTTAGTGCTCGCGCATGCCGGTACGGTCTTCGCGTGGGTGCTACGACGGGGCCGGACGGGGCTTCGGTGCGGGCGCGCCGGCGGTGGGCCGTGGTCGCGCTCGTCGTCGTGCTCGGACTCGGTGTCGGCGGGTACGTGCTGTACGAGCAGGTTCGTCCGTATCTGCACGGGACGGGCTGCGAGGTGACGACGTCGGAGGGCAAGAAGCCGCTCGATCTGGAGCAGGGCGCGAACTCCGCGACGATCGCGGGCGTGGCGTTCCGCAAGCAGCTCCCCGAGCGCGCGGTCGTGATCGCGTACGCGACGGCGATCCAGGAGTCGCACCTGCACAACCTGGAGGGCGGCGACCGCGACTCGGTCGGCATGTTCCAGCAGCGTCCCTCGCAGGGCTGGGGCACGCCGGAGAAGCTGCGCGACCCGGTGACGTCGACGAGCAAGTTCTTTGACGCGCTGGTCAAAGTAAAGGGTTACCTCGACCGCGACCTGCACGACGCCGCGCAGCGCGTCCAGCGCAGCGCCGACGGCGACGCCTACGCCCGGCACGAGCCGGACGGCCGCCTGCTGGCGCGAGCGTTCACCGGACGCGAGCCGGCGACGGTCCGCTGCTGGTATCCGCCGGACGACGACGCCGCGCCGCGCCGCGCCGAGGCGGTCCGCGAGCTGCGCCGGGCGTTCGGCAGCCGTCTCCAGGTGGTCGTCCCGGCTCCGGCCGGGCAGGACGCGGTGCGGGTCACGTCGCGCCGGTCGGGCTGGGCGGTGGCGCACTGGGCGGTCACGCACGCCCGCGCGTTCGGGCTGACCGACGTCCGCCACGACGGCCGCCGCTGGACGGCGCGCAACGGCCACGACGGCTGGCAGCGCGACGAGGACGCCCCCGGCGACCGCGTGGTGCTGCGCTAGGTCACCCGGGCCGGACGGCGCGGACCAGCGTGTCGAACGCGGTGTGCTCGATCTCACCCCGCACGACGACGCGGGTGACGCGATCGGCCCGGACGACCTCCAGCCCGTTGAGGGCGGCGGCGACGCCGGTGGCGGTGTAGAGGACGGACGGGTCCCGCGGGCCGCCGACGCCCTCGTTGAGGTTGGTGAGGTCGTGCCCGACGACGAGCAGCGTGCCGCCGGGGGCGACGGCCTCGGCCGCGCGGTACAGGACGTCGCGCAGGTCTTCGGCGCGCAGGTGCAGGTAGGCGACGAGGACGAGGTCGTAGCCGCGTGGCCGGGGCCGGTGGTCGCGGACGTCGGCGAGTATCCAGTCGATGTCGGCGCCGTGTTCGGCGGCGAGCCGCCGCGCCTTGCGCAGCCCCTCGACGGAGAAGTCGACGGCGGTGACGCGCCAGCCGCGCCCGGCGAGCCAGACGGCGTTGCGGCCCTCGCCGGTGGCCAGGTCGAGCGCGCGGCCGGGCGGCAGGTCGGCGGCCTCGCGCGCGACGAAGACGTTCGGCTCGGCCGTCCAGATCAGCTCGGCGGTGCCGTACCGCGCGTCCCAGCCGTCCCTGTCGCCCTGGTCACGGGCCATGCGGGGCTCCCCTCGTCGGGACCATCGTTCCCCGCTCCGGTCGGCCGGGCGTCATCGCGGTTCCAACAGCCGGTATAGGGAACGGGGAGGATCATGAGTGAGATCGTCGTGCTCGACACGCCCGCGCTGGGCGACCACGGCTACCTGGCGGGCGCGGGCGGCGTGGCGTTCGTCGTCGATCCGCAGCGCGACATCGACCGGGTGCTCGACGCGGCGGCCGAGCGCGGCTGGACGATCACCGACGTGTTCGAGACGCACGTCCACAACGACTACGTGTCGGGCGGGCTGGAGCTGGCGCGGGCGACGGGGGCGCGGTACCACGTCGCGGCCGGGGACGAGGTGGCGTTCGAGCGCAACCCGATCGAGCCGGGCGACGAGGTGGCGGTGGGGCCGCTGCGCGTCCGGGCGGTGGCGACGCCGGGCCACACGTTCACGCACCTGTCGTACGTGCTCACCGCGCCGGGCCGCGCCCCGGCGGTGTTCACCGGCGGGTCGCTGCTGCTCGGTTCGACGGGCCGTCCGGATCTGCTCGGCCCCGAGCACGGCGAGGAGCTGGCGCGGGCGCAGCACGCGTCGGCGCGGCGGCTGGCCGACGAGCTGCCCGACGCGACCGAGGTGTACCCGACGCACGGGTTCGGGTCGTTCTGCTCGGCGACGCCCACGGAGCGGACCGCGTCCACGATCGGCGCGGAGAAGAGGCGGAACCCCGTCCTGACCCAGGACGAGGAGGCGTACGTCACCGAGCTGCTCGGCGGCCTGGACGACTATCCCGCCTACTACGCCCGTCTCGGCGCGGTGAACGCCGCCGGTCCCGCGCCCGCCGACCTGTCACCGCCGGGCCGCGCCGACGCGGCCGAGCTGCGCCGCCGGCTGGAGGCGGGCGAGTGGCTGGTGGACCTGCGCGACCGGACGGCGTTCGCGGCGGGGCATCTGCGCGGGTCGCTGAACTTCGGCCTGGACGGCTCGTTCGCCGTCCACCTCGGCTGGCTGATCCCGTGGGGGACGCCGGTGACGCTGCTCGGCGCGACGGCCGCCGACGTCGCCGAAGCGCAGCGCGAGCTGGTGCGGATCGGCATCGACCGCCCGGCGGCGTCCGCGACGGGCTCGCCGCAGGCGTGGGCGGGCGACGCGAAGCCGGAGACGCTGCGCCTGGCGACGTTCGCGGAGCTGGCGGCCGTCCGGCATCACCGCCGCGTGACGGTGCTGGACGTCCGCCGCAGGAGCGAGTGGGACGATTCACACATCGCGGGCGCGCTGCACGTTCCGCTGCACGACCTGGCGGACCGCGTGGGCACGCTGCCGGACGGCGAGATCTGGGTGCACTGCGCGTCGGGCTACCGCGCGTCGATCGCGGCGTCACTGCTGGCGGCGGCGGGCCTCCCGGCCGTCACGATCGACGACGACTACGCGACGGCCGTCGAACTGGGACTGACCGAGAACGCCTGTCACATATGAACAACTATGTTCATTCAACCTTCCGGCCGGGCGGCCCGGTTGTTAGCGTCGCGGCACCGTCGAACTCCGGAGCCGTGCCATGCGCAGAGTCCTCGCCGTCCTGGTCCTCCTGCTGTCCGCGCTCGGGCTCGCCGCGCCTCCCCCGGCCACCGCCGCGCCGCCCGAACCCGGCACGTACCGCGTCCACGTGCTGCGCGACCAGAAGATCCCGCTGCCCGACGGCCGCGTCCTGCGCGCCGACATCCACTCCCCCGCCGACCCGGCCACCGGTAAGCCCGCCGACGGGCCGTTCCCCGTCATCGTCGGGTTCACGCCGTACGGGAAGACGCCGTCCGCGCTGGCCGGGCCGCCCGGCACCGGCGGGCTCAACCCCTACCTGGTCGAGCGCGGCTACATCGGCGTCATCGCGGACGTGCCCGGCACCGGCGGCTCCACCGGCGCGTTCGACCTGTTCAGCCCCGAGGAGGCGACCGCGGGGGCCGCGCTCGTCCGCTGGGCCGCCGCGCTGCCGCGCAGCACCGGGAACGTCGGCATGCTCGGGCTGTCCTACGTCGCGATCGACCAGCTCTTCACCGCCGCCGAGATCGGCCCCGGCTCGCCGCTCAAGGCGATCTTCCCGATGGCGGCGTCCGCCGACCCCTACCGCGACCTGTTCACCAGCGGCGGCGCGCTGAACGTCCTGTCCCCGCTCGGCCTGGTGTTCGGCTACGGCGTCACGCGCGTCGCCACGCCGTTCCTCGAACTGCCCGGCGACCCCGCGACCGCGCTCACCCTCGCCTACGCCAACCTCATGCAGGCCGGGAACTTCGAGCTGGTGATGGCCCGCGACATGATCCTCAACGGGCCGCGCCGCTACGACGGCCCGTACTGGCGGACCCGCGCACCCGAGACCGTGCTGCGCAAGATCGTGGACAACGGCGTCGCCGTCCACCTGGCGGGCGGGCTGTACGACGTCTTCCAGCGCGGCGAGCCCCTGCTGTACAGCGGGTTGCAGAACGCCGCCGCCGGACGGCCCTGGCACGCGCCCATGCTCCCCGGGCAGCCCGCCGACGAGCGGTTCCGGCTGCTGACCGGGCCGTGGACGCACGGCAACATCGGCGAGGGCGTCGACCTCAACGAGATCCAGCTCCAGTGGTTCGACCGCTGGCTCAAGGGCCGCCCGGCCGACCTCGGCGCGCCGCTCCAGATCATCGAGCCCGGCGGGCGCCGGTACGAGGCGACGACCTACCCGCTGACCGAGGCCCGCCCGCACACGCTGTACCTCCGCGAGAACGGACGTCTCACCCCGGACGCCCCGGCCGGGGCCGAACCGCCCGACACCGTGAACTACACCGGCCTCTCCGACCCCTGCACCCGCTCCACCGACCAGTTCGCGGCCGGGCTGCTGTCCGGCCTCGGCATCGGCGCCGCGTGCGTCGCGCCGCGCGTCAAGCCCGTCCGCGACGACGGCCAGGTCACCTACGCGACCGCGCCGCTGGAGCGTCCGCTGACGCTGGCCGGGCCGATCGGCGTGACGCTGCGGGCGTCGTCCACCCGTCCCGACGCGCTGTTCTCGCTGACCGTCGAGGACGTGGCGCCGGACGGCTCCTCGACCGACATCACCGGCGGCGCGCAGCTCGGCTCGCTCCGCGCGCTCGACGACGAGAAGAGCTGGCCCGGCCGGAACGGCGCCCTGCTGCGGCCGTACCACCGCATGACGCAGCGCTCGGACGTCCCGGTGAACAAGACCGTCCGCTACGACATCGAGGTGCGTCCCGCGTTCGCGACCGTCCCCGCCGGGCACCGGCTCCGCCTCCGCGTCGCCACCGCCGACTTCCCGCACCTGATCCCGCTCGCCGACCTGCCCGCCCTCTTCGCCGGCCGCTACGCCCTCCGGCACTCCGCCGCCGAGCCGTCGAGCATCGAACTGTCCGTCCGCTGAACCCGCGTCAGCGAGCGCCGGGGCGGGACGGGGCCGGGGTGAACCACGGGGGGTCGGTGTCGGGGGCGGCGGCGTCGAGCCAGGCCCGCAGCACGATGAGGAACTCCAGGTGCAGGTCGGGGTCGTGGAAGGAGCCCTGGAAGAGTTCGTCCAGGCGGCGCATGCGGGTGCGGATCGTCTGCGGGTGGACGAGCAGGCGTTCGGCGGCGGCCTGGGCGTTGAAGCTGTGCTCCATGACGGCGCGCAGCGTGTCGGCGTAGGCGTGGCGCTTGCCGGGGCGCAGCTCGCGGAGCGGCGCCAGCCGCCGGACGGCGATGTGGGTGACCAGCTCGGGGTCCTGGAGGATGACCAGCGTCGGCATGTGGTCGGTCGCCTCCAGCAGGCCGTCGCCGCCGACGCTGCCCTGTCCGGCGAGGTCGAGCGTGCGGCGCGCCCAGGCCAGCGAGCGGGCGGCGCGGGCCGCCGGGACGGTCGGGCCGAGCGCTGCGGGCAGCCCCGTCAGCGCCGCCCGCAGCCGGGCGCGGCGGCCGGGCCCGTCGGGGTCGGGGACGATGAGGCACGGGTCGGTGAGGTCGAGGCCGTCCAGCACGTCGGGGGCGAGGCCCTGCGGGCGGCGCGGCGGCTCGTCCCCGGCGGCGAGCACGACGACGGCGACCGTGGACGGGACGGTCCAGCGCGCGGCGCGGGCCAGCCGCGCCAGGTCCTCGGCGGACGGCTCGGCCTCGGCGGTCAGCGCGGCGAGCAGCATCCGGCGGGCCTGGTCGAGGTCGCGGGCGTCCTCGCCGCCGCGCGCCTGCTCGTGGCCGCGTGCCGCCGCCGCCATGATCCGGTTGACGAACGGGAAGACCTCCTCGATCACCCGGCCGTAGGCGGCGGTGGAGATGAGGTCCCAGGGGGCCAGGGCGCGGGTGAGGTGCCGGACGAGGACGCGCGCGGCGACGTTCACGGCGTTCTGGAGGACGAGCAGGCCGCGTCCGGCGCGGGTCTCGTCGGCGCCGAGCCGGGTGAAGAACGCCAGGACGGCGGTCTCGTCGGCGTGCGGGCGGGAGATGAGGTCGACGAAGTGGCCGACGCCGATGCCGACGGCCGTCTCCAGCCCCGCGTCGTCGGGGACGCCGGCGTAGGCGGGCACCTCGCGGCGGACGGTGGCCGCGGCCTCGCGGGTGATGCCGGGGGCGACCTCGGCGAGCAGGGCGGCGACGCGTGCCGAGGCGCTCTCGTCGTCGGGGTCCGGACGGGGGCCCGGAACCGGCGCCGTCGTGGGGGGTGCTGCGACCGGTGACCGGGCGCAGCCGGTGCCGTCGAGTTCGTGCGTGCCGACCACGGGTGCAACACCGCCAATCTATGTTCCATAGATCTATGGACCATACGATGAGAGGGGCGGGAGTGCTTTGTCAATACACCTCCGCCACAAACGAGGACAAGATGCACCTCCATCACGGAGGCGACATCGGCCTTGTACCGCCGATCATATGGCCAAAACGCCCCAGAACCTCACTGAACGAAGTTCAATCACGACACAGCGTTCACAACAGCGACAACGCCGGTCTACGAGGTCTCAAACATCCATAATCGCCTGTGGGCATACAAAGCGCCCAGGGCTCGATCGCGTCCAGACATGACGCAATTTCATGTCCCACGAATGTGTGGCACCGTCAGCCGGGCTCGCGGATCAGGACTGGGCGGCCGGCGGGTTCGCCCGGAACCGGACGATGTCCTCGATCCGGTCACTGAACGCCGACTGAATCCGGGCGTGCAGCGCCTGCGCGAGCATCCCCTGCACCGCAAGCACGCCGAGCGGCCGCAGCCGCTGGATGAGCTGGCCCACCTCGGGCAGGTCGGAGCGTCCGCTGAGCGTGGCCGGATCTTGCAGGTCGGCCTGTTCGACGGCCAGTTCCACGAAGCGCTCGGCGATCGTGTCGCAGTCGCGGCGCAGGTGCTCGGCGATCGTGAAGATCACCGACAGCGGGACGCCGGACGCGTGCAGGTCGACGCCGACCTGGAACAGCGTCGGGCTCGGCACCTCGAAACGGTCGCCGGACCAGCGCAGGAACCCGAGCTGCTCGGCGCGCGAGAGCATCGGGAACACGTCCGGCGAGCGGCCCGCGAAGTCGGCCTCGCCGAGGTCGGGGACGAACGCGGTCACGACCTCGGCGATCGAGAGGTAGGCGGGCTCCTCGCCCGACCACGGCTCGGTCATCACCTTCTCGACGCCGAGCACGTCCGACAGGTCGTGGCCGCTCTCCCAAGCGGAGATCATCTCGCCGATGCTGGCGAGCGTGAACCCGCGCTCCTGGAGGTTGCCGATGACGCGGATGCGGGCCAGGTGCGAGTCGTCGTAGTAGCCGGTGCGTCCCCGCATGGTCGGGGGCGGCAGCAGCCCCCGCTCCTGGAACGCCCGGACGTTGCGGACGGTGGTCTCCGCGAGCCGTGCCAGCTCGTCGATTCGGTAGCTGTCCATACCCGTCTCTGGTCCGTGTCGGCGTCGCCGTTGACGCAACCATCCTAGGGGCACGAACCACGACCGGGTGGGCCATAGAAGCATGGGAGATGCGCGCGCGGGCCGGGAAGGCTGCGGCCAACTTATTGCGAGCCATTCGCAACAACTTTCTTCAAGAATTGATCGGCAAGACCCATCCGCGCCCCGGGCCGGCCACGAATTAGGATCACGTCCCGGCCGGTCTGCAAAATCCAACGACCGGCCTTTATGCCGCGAAAAGGACAAGGTTTCTTTTTCGGGCACCACTGGAAGGACATTCCGAAACCGTGATCAGAAACAAGCGGCCGGTCCTCCTCGCCGCGGGCAGCGGCCTGGTGGTCCTGGCGGGCGTGCTCGCCGCGCTCGGGCCCGCGACCTCGAACGCGTCCAGCCACCGGGAGGCGCCGCTCATCGCCGGTGACCCGCAGGCCGACAACACCGACCTGTACGCGTTCACGAGTCCCGACGCGCCGGGCACCGTTTCGCTCGTGGCGAACTGGACGCCGTTCCAGGAACCCAACGGCGGGCCGAACTTCTACCCGTTCGCGACGAATGCCCGATACAACATCAAGATCGACAACAATGGCGACGGCAAGGCCGACGTCGTCTACCGCTGGACGTTCCGCAACGAGGACCGGCGCGGAAACGCCACATTCCTGTACAACAACGGCCCCGTGAAGTCCCTCACGGACGCCACGCTGCTCTTCCGCCAGCGCTACACCCTCCAGCGGGTGACGCCGCGCGGCACGCGCACCCTCGTCAAGGACGCCATCGCCGCGCCGTCCCACACCGGCCGCGCGTCCATGCCGGACTACGGCGCGCTGCGCGCCCAGGCCGTCCGCGCCGTCCCCGGCGGCGGCCGCACGTACGCGGGGCAGGCCGACGACTCGTTCTTCCTCGACCTGCGCGTGTTCGACCTGCTCTACGGCGGCAACCTCAGCGAGACCGGCCAGGACACCCTGCGCGGCTACAACGTCAACACGCTCGCGATCCAGGTGCCCAAGTCGGCGCTGGCGCTGCGCGGCAACGCCGGGCGCAACCCCGTCGTCGGCGTCTGGGCCACCACCGACCGCGCGGGCGCCGGCGTGCGCGTCGGCAAGGTCGCCGCCGGCGGTTACCGGCAGGTGTCGCGGCTCGGCAACCCGCTGGTGAACGAGGTCGTCGTCCCGGCCGGGCTCAAGGACGCCTTCAACCGGCTCGATCCGTCGCAGGACCACAAGGTCAAGCCTCTCGTGGACCGGGTGCTCAAGCCCGAGGTCCCGATGCTCATCCAGAAGATCTATGGGATCAAGGCGCCCGCGACGCCCCGCACCGACCTGTCGCAGATCTTCCTCACCGGCGTCGCCAAGCGCACCGGCCCGATCAAGGCCGACCTGAACTCGCAGCTCCTCAACAGGGACGTCAACGCGCGGGCGTTCAAGCCCGCCGAGATGCTGCGGCTCAACATGGCCGTGCCGGTGACGCGGCGGCCGAACCGGCTCGGCGTCCTGGCGGGCGACCTGCAGGGCTTCCCGAACGGCCGCCGCCTCGGCGACGACGTCCTGGACATCAGCCTGCAGGCGCTGGAGGGCGCCGCGCTCACCGGGAGGATCGTCCCGGCGCTCGCCAACGGCGACGCGGTGAACGCCAACGACCGCGCCTTCGGGACGTCGTTCCCGTACGTGGCGCTGCCGCACAGCTCCGCGGTCAACAAGGCCGGCTGACCACGCGGCGGCGGGCGTCTCCGGGCGTCCGCCGCCGTCGTGCCCTCTCGACGGGACTTCTCGTGCTGAACCGACGCAAGCTGCTCGCCGCCGTCGTCGCGCTGGTCGCGGCCGTCGCCGCGGTCGTGACGATCGGCGCCCTCGGGCGTCCGCACGGCGCGCGGTCCGCCGACCAGGCCGCCGCCCCCTCCGGTGCCATCCCCCGATACCAGCGCCTCCTGCGCGACTCGCCGCGCGACCACCGCACCTGGGCCGCGCTCGGCGCCGCCTACGTGCAGGAGGCCCGCACCACCCTGGACCCCTCCTACTACACGCGCGCCGAAGGGGCGTTCCGCCGCTCACTGGAGCTGGCGCCGGACGAGAACCCCGGCGCGCTCACCGGTATGGCCGCGCTCGCCAACGCCCGGCACGCCTTCCGCGAGGCCGCCCGGTGGGGTGAGCGGGCCGTCGCCGCGAGCCCGTCCAGCCCCGACGCGCACGGCGCGCTCGCCGACGCCTACACCCAGCTCGGCGACGCGCCCGCCGCGACGCGGGCCGTCGCGCGGATGACCGAGCTGGCGCCCGACGTGCCCGCGCTGACCCGGGCGTCCTACGACGCGCAGCAGCACGGCGACACCGCCGCCGCGCGGACCCTGCTGGAGCAGGCCGCGCGCGTCGCCCACCGGCCCGCCGACGTCGCGTACGCGCAGTACTACCTGGGCGAGCTGGCGTTCCACGCCGGTGACCTGGACGGCGCCGACCGCCGCTACGTCGCCGCCGCTGCCGCCGAGCCCGCGTCCGCCCCGGCGGCGCAGGGACGCGCGAAGGTCCGGGCGCTGCGCGGCGACCTCGCCGGAGCCGCCGCGGGCTACGCGGCGCTCGTCGCGCGGGCGCCGCACCCGCAGTACCTCATGGAGTACGCGGGCGTTCTGCGCGCCGCCGGGCGCGGCGCGGAGGCCGCGCGGCAGGACGCCGTACTGCGCGCGCAGGAACGGCTGCTCGCCGGGGGCGGGCTCACCGACGACCTGGCCGCGTCCGAGTACGCGGCCGACGCGGGGGACGCGGCGGGCGCGCTGCGGCACGCGCGGGCCGAGGCCGGGCGGCGGTCGTCCGTGCTCGTCGCGGACGCGCTGGCCTGGGCGCTGCACCTCAACGGACGCGACCGCGAGGCCCTTCCGCACGCCGACCGGGCGCTCGCGCACGGCTGGCGCAACGCGTCCTTCCACCTGCACCGCGCCGCGATCCGCGCCGCCCTCGGCGACGCCGCCGGGGCGCGCGGCGACCGCGCCGCCGCCCGCTCCATCAACCCGCGCCTCGATCCGAGGCTCCCGGCACTCGGACGGTCCTCATGAGACGCCTCCTGCTCACCGCGCTCGGCACGGCGGCCCTCGGCGCGGTCGCCGCGCCCGCCTCGGCGGCCGTGCCCGCGCATCCGCTGGGGAACTTCACCGTCAACCACTACAACGGGCTGCGGCTCTACCCGGACCGGGTCGAGAACACCGCGATCGTGGACACGGCGGAGATCCCGACGCTCCAAGAGAGCGACGCGATCGACGCGGCCGGGCACGCCGCCCACGCGCGGACGCAGTGCGCGGCGCTGGCGGCGGCGTCGTCGCTCACCGTCGGCGGGCGGGCCGCCGCGTGGCGGGTGACGGCGTCGTCGCACGCCTACGTGCCGGGCGCGGCCGGGCTCCGGGCCGGGCGGCTCACGTGCGGGCTGCGGGCCGACGCCGACCTGTCGGCGCCCGCCTCGGTCGCGTTCGCGGACCGGTTCCGTGCCGACCGGGTCGGGTGGCACGAGGTCACCGCGCGCGGGCTCGGGGTGCGGATCGACGCCTCGCCCGTCCCGGAGCGGAGCGTCAGCGACGAACTGCGCGCCTACCCCGACGACCTGCTGGCCTCGCCGCTGGACGTGCGGAGCGCGTCGCTGCGGGTGGAGCCGGGGTCGGGATCGTCGACGGGCGTGCTGCCGGGGCTGCCGTCGGCCGGGTTCGTGGCGTCGGCCGTCAACGCGCTCACGGCGCGGTTCAACGCGCTCGTCGGGGCGAAGGACCTCTCGTTCGGCGTCGGGCTGCTGGCGGTGCTGCTCGCGATCGTGCTGGGGGCGTCGCACGCGGCGCTGCCCGGCCACGGCAAAACGGTCATGGCGGCGTACATCGCCGGGAAGCGCGGGCGGGTCCGGGACGCGCTGATCGTCGGGGCCACGGTCACGCTCACGCACACCGGCGGTGTGCTCGTGCTCGGGCTGGTGCTGACCGTGTCGGCGTCGGTCACGGGCGAGTCGGTGCTGGCGGCGCTCGGCGTCGTCAGCGGGCTGCTCGTGACGGCGATCGGCGCGACGCTCGTGCGCTCGGCGTGGCGCGGACGGCGCGCGGCGGCGCGGATGCTCGAACCCGAACGCGTCCTGGTCGGCGCCGGGGTCGGCCCGCACGGCCACGCGGGCGGCCATGGGCACGGCCACGAGCACGGAGACGGGCACGAGCACGGCCACGGGCACGGGCGCGGGCGCGGATACGGACACGGGCATGGCCACGGCCATGGACACGGGCATGGCCACGGACACGGACACGGACACGGGCACGGCGACGGGGGCGGGCGGCTCGGGCGGGGCGGGTTGATCGGGCTCGGGATCACCGGCGGGCTGGTGCCCAGCCCGTCCGCGCTCGTCGTGCTCCTCGGCGCCGTCGCGCTCGGCCGCACCGTCTTCGGCGCGGCGCTCGTGCTCGCCTACGGGCTCGGGATGGCCGCGACGCTGACGGCCGCCGGGCTGCTGTTCGTCCGCCTGCAAAGCACGCTGGAACGCCTGCCGCTCGGCCGGACGGCGACCCGGTTCAACGCGCACACACCGCTGCTCACCGCCGGTCTCGTCGTCGTGGTCGGCGCCGGGCTGACGGTGCGCGGCCTCACCGGAACCGTCTGAGGGGAACACACGTGAAGCGAACGACGATCGCACTGGCGGCACTCGTCACGGCCGCGCTCGGCGCGGGCGGCTCGGCCGCGCTGCTGCGCGGCGACGACCACGGCCCGTTCCGGGCGGGCGCGTCCCCCGAGCCGGTGACGTGCATGGAGCACCAGCCGCACGCCCCCGACCCGGCGGCGACCGGCGGCACGGCGCGGAACCTGACCGTCCTGCGCTACCACACGGCCAACGGGCTGCGGCCCTACTGCGACGGCGGCCCGCCCACGCGCAACGACCGCGCGTGGGCCGACCTGCACGTCACGCTCGGCGGCGACGCGGCGTCGGTGGCCGCGATCCGCCGCTGAGCCGGTCAGATGTTGAACCAGCCGGGCAGCTTGGCGCCCCACATCATGTCGCCGCTCAGCTTCATCTTGCCGGTCATGACGGCCTGGACGCCCGCGAGCTTGCCCGCGCACACGCGCAGCAGGTCGGGGGCGGTCACCGTCAGCGTGACGCGGGGCGACGCGGCCGGGCCGGTGTGCCGGACGGCCGTGCCGTCGCGGACCTCCAGGTGGTAGGGGTGCTTGTCACCGCGCGCCTTGACGTTCCACTGCACGACGCCGCTCTCGCCGCCCGCCCGCTCGCCCGCGAAGTGCGCGCACATGAGGTCGAAGACGCGGTCGAGGAACTGCTCGGTGCCGACGATGCCGATGAACTCGTCGATGGCGGCGTCGTCGGCGCCGGGGGCGTCGAGGATGTCGCGCAGCTCGTCGGGCGAGGTGATGCCGTCGAACAGGGCGCGGACGGCGCCGGGGTCGCTGAGGTCGAACGTGGTCTCGGCCATGGGGGACTCCTCGCACGGGGCGTGATACCGCCGGACGCCCCGGCGGCAGGCGGTGCGCACGGGCGCGCGCCGGAAGGGAACACCCTCCCGGCGCGCGCCGTCGAACCACCCGCAACAGGTATATGCCATTGATTGACGGCACAGAATGCGATGGCACATAAACTAGGGCGCCGTATCGCTCACTTGACTTCAGGTCGAGACGCCGGAGATGGCCCGATGCGGGCCGCGCACCGCCTTTCCGGCGCGGCGCCCGCTCCCGCAGGACCCGCGCCTAGCGGGTGCCGCTCCCGGACGGACCGCCACTACGGGCAGGTCGCACGCCCCGGCTGCACTTCGACCAAGCGCTCGACTTCCTGGCACGATTCATCGGCGTCGTCACGGCCAGGGTCGGCTTCACCATCGCGAACAGGTACACCCCGGGCTTACGGCTGCCGGGCGCTTACCGTCCGTCACGCGTCGGAGAGCATCTCCGCGACCTCGGCGTAGGACGGCGCGGCCGGGACGTCTCCGCCGTCCCGCACGGCCTGCGCGGCCCCGACGGCCGCGCCGAGCGCCACCCGGTACGGCATCGAGCCCATACTGACCCGGCGCACCCCCAGCTCCCCCAATTCGGCGACGGTCAGGCGTCCGGGGAGGAACAGCACGTTCAGCGGCACGTCGACGGCTCGCACGATCGCCTCGATGTGCTCGGGTTCGGCCAGCTTCGGCACGAAGACGCCGTCCGCGCCCGCCGCCGCGTACGCCCGCACGCGCTCCAGCGCGACGGGCAGGGGGTCGGGCACGTCCATCCAGAACGCGTCGGTCCGGGCGTTGACGAACAATCCCGGCGCGGACCGCTTCACCTGGGCGATCCGGTCGGCGAACACGGACGTGTCCAGCAGTCCGGCGTCTCCGCCCCAGTCCTCCAGGTTGATGCCCGCGATGCCGAGTTCGGCGAGCCGCGCGGCGACCCGCGGCGCGTCCCCGAACCCGCCTTCGGCGTCGACGCTGACGGGCACCGGCAGCGCGGCGAGCCGTTCCGCCAGCCCGATCGTCTCCGCCTCGGTGACCCCGGCCCCGTCCGGCTTCCCGGCCACGGCCGCCACCCCGAGACTCGTCGTCCCCACCGCCGGGAACCCGGCCGCGACGAACGCCGCCGCAGAAGCGAAGTCCCAGGCGTTGGGAAGCACCAACGGCCCCGCCCCGGCATGCAAGCCCCGAAAGATCTCCCCGAAGTCCGCCATACCCCGACGCTAGCCCACCCCGCCCCCGCAACGACAGCCGACGGATCACGGCCTCACGGACGCTGGCACACTTCGGTAATTTTGCGGGCCGCGACGAAAGGACGTGCGCATGCACTCTTCCGCCGACGTCTGGCGACGGGGACCGTTCAGTCCGGACGCGGAGACGGAGGCGACCGTCCACACGCGGCGCACCGTCCTGGCGGTGGTCCACCACGTCACCGCCGCGACGCGGCTCGGGGACGTCCTGCCGCTCCTGGAGCGCGATCCGCGGATCGCGGTCGCGTACACCCGCCCGCCGGCGTCGGCGTTCACCGGCGGTCTCGACGAGTTGCTGCACGCCATGGGCGCGCTGGTGCTGCCCTGGCAGCAGGCCGTGCACACGCGGTTCGACCTGGCGGTCGCGGCGAGCCACGGCATGCTGGAGCACCTGCACGCGCCGGTGCTGACCGTCCCGCACGGCACGGGGCCGGGCAAGTTCCTGCATCGGGGTGCCGGGGCCGGACGCGACGCCGCGCGGCCGGTGACGAGCCTGATCGCGGAGCGGATCGTCGTCAACGGGCGGGTGGTGCCGTCCGCGCTGGCCGTCGGGCACGACCGGCATCTGCGCCGCCTGGAGGACGCGTGCCCCGACGCGGTTCCGGTCGCGTTCGTCGGCGGCGACCCCTGCCTGGACCGGCTGCTGGCGGGCCGCCCGCACCGGGCGGCGTACCGCACCGCGCTGGGCGCCGGACCCGACCACCGGGTCGTGTTCGTCAGCTCGACCTGGGGGCGCGGCTCGCTGTTCGGGCAGTGCCCGGACGTGCTGACGCGCGCGGCGGAGGAGCTGCCGTCCGACCGCTACCGCATCGTCGCGGCTCTGCACCCGCACATCTGGGCGTGGTACGGGCGCCGTCAGGTCCTCGCCTGGTGCGCGGACGCGCTGCGCCACGGCGTCCTGTTGCTGCCGCCCGAGGAGGGCTGGCGCGCGGCGCTCGTCGCCGCCGACCGAATCCTCGGCGACCACGGCTCGGTGACCTGCTACGGCCTGGCGGCGGGCGTGCCCGCCGCGCTCGGCGCCTTCCCCGAGGACGACATCGCGCCCGGCACGCACATCGCGCGGCTGGGCACTCTGGCGCCGCGAATCGACTGGAGTCGCCCGCTGGGTCCTCAGCTCGACGACGCGGCCCGCGCGTACCGCGACGACACGTACGCCGCCGTGCGCCGTGATCTCAGCTCGCGCCCCGGCGAGGCCGCGGCGCTGCTGCGCCGGGAGATGTACCGGCTGCTGCGGCTGCCCGAACCGGACCGTGCGGCCGTCGTCGAGCCCGTCCCGCCGCCCCGGCCGATCGGCCACGAGGAGCGGTGGGCGATCTGATGATCACGGGCCCTAGACCATCAACCTAACGCTTGCTAGGTTTTGTTCATGCTCTCTACGGTCGTCTGGGGTACCGGGAACGTCGGGCGGCTCGCGTTGCGGGCCGTGGA
The DNA here is from genome assembly GCF_000374305.1 of Actinomadura flavalba DSM 45200. GTDB lineage: Bacteria > Actinomycetota > Actinomycetes > Streptosporangiales > Streptosporangiaceae > Spirillospora > Spirillospora flavalba. Next base: position 179,466 of record NZ_KB894095.1, read on the forward strand.
GGCGTATCCGGGGCTCGGTCTCGCCGGGGTGCTCGTGTCGGACCCGGGCAAGGTGGGCCGGGACGCGGGTGAGCTGGCGCGGCTCGGGCGCCGGCTCGGAGTCGTCGCCACCGACGACGTGGACGCCGTGCTCGGGACGCGGCCGGACGCCGTCGTGTACGCCGCGTCCGGGGAGCTGCGGCCCGACGAGGCGCTGGCCGACATCCTGCGGGCGGTCCGGGGCGGCGCCGTCGTGGTCACGCCCGCGCTGTACGAACTGTACGACCCGCGCAACGCTCCCGCCGCGACGCGCGCGGCGGTCCGCGCCGCCGTCGAGGACGGCGGCGGGTCGCTGTTCGTGTCCGGCGTCGACCCCGGGTGGGGCAACGACGTGCTTCCGCTGCTCGTCAGCGGGCTCGGGACGGTCGTGGACGTCGTGCGCTGCCAGGAGATCTTCGACTACTCCACCTACGACCAGGAGGAGTCGGTCCGGTTCATCGTCGGCATGGGCCAGCCGATGGACTACGCGCCGCCCATGCTCGCGCCGACCGTCCCGTCGATGGTGTGGGGCGGGCAGGTCCGGTTGATCGCGCGCGGGCTCGGCGTCGAGCTGGACGAGGTGCGCGAGGTCGTGGACCGGCGCGCCCTCGACGTCACCGTGGAGACCGCGACCATGGGCGCGTTCGAGGCCGGGACGCAGGGCGCCGTCCGGTTCGAGGTGCAGGGGATCGTCGCGGGCGAACCCCGGATCGTCATCGAGCACGTCACCCGCGTCCATCATTCGTGCGCGCCCGACTGGCCGACGGCGCCGGACGGCGGCGACGGCGCGCACCGCGTCGTGATCGAGGGCCGTCCGCGCATCGAGGTGACGGTCGAGGCCACCGACGAGGACGGCAACCGCGCGGCGGGCGGCAACGCCACCGCCGTCGGCCGGCTCGTCGGCGCGATCGAGTGGCTGGCCGCGGCGCCGCCCGGCCTGTACGACGCGCTCGACGTCCCGCTGCGGCCCGCGGTCGGCAGGCTCGGAAGGAGACCGGCGTGAACATCGACGTCCCCGACGGCAAGGACCCCATCGAGTACGTGTGGGGCGAGATGGTGCCCGGCATCGGCCCGGCCGCCGCCGGGTTCTCGCTCGCCGTCTACGCCCACACGACGCTCGGGCTGCGCGAGTTCGAGGCGGCGCGGCTGCGGATCGCGCAGATCAACGGGTGCGTGTTCTGCCTGGACTGGCGCACCGAACGCGACGGGGAGCGGGTCGAGGCGGAGTTCGCCGACGCCGTCACCGATTGGCGCACCACGGACCGCTTCGACGACCGCACCCGGCTCGCCGCCGAGTACGCCGAGCGGTACGCGCTCGACCCGCACGGGCTGGACGAGCCGTTCTGGGAGCGGATGTCCGCGCACTACGCGCAGCGGGAGATCGTCGAGCTGTCCATGAGCCTCGGTTCCTGGCTCGCCTTCGGCCGGTTGAACCACGTGCTCGGCCTCGACACGCGCTGTGTCCTGCCGAGTCAGCGCTGACGCCGACGAGGCCGGTCCTACGGTTCGGTAACTTGTGGCACGCACGAGGCGGTCCCGGCTCCTGGCTCGGCCGCCTCGTAGATTGGCCCGGTGACCGCCGTCAGAGAGCCGGACCGGCTCGTCTCGTTCACCGACGCCATCGTCGCGATCGCCGCCACGCTGCTGGTGCTGCCGCTCGTCGACGTCGTGGGCGAGGGCGCGACCGCCGCCGACGTCCTCGCGGACAGCGCGCCGCAGATCGGCGTCTTCCTGCTCAGCTTCGTGGTCATCATGCGGCTGTGGCTGGCCCATCACCGCCTCTTCCGGCACGTCCGCGCCCTGACGGGCCCGCTCGTCTGGTGCAATCTGGGCTGGCTGCTGACGGTCGTCCTGCTCCCGTTCCCCACCGAGATGGCGGGCCGCTTCGGCACCGACCGCCTCACCGTCGCCCTCTACACCGGCACGGTCCTGCTCGCCTCCGCCCTGCTGACCGCCATGGCCTTCCTGGTCGCCCGGAACCCGGACGCCGCCGACGCGCCGCCCGCCGCCCTCCGCACCGGCGCCGCCGCCACCACCGCCCTCATCACCGTCGCCCTCCTCCTCTCCCTCGCCGTCCCGGCCCTGAGCTACTGGGCCTTCCTCCTGCTCGCCCTCTCCCCCACCCTCCAACGCCGCTTCCGGGCACCCTGACACCACCCTTCCCCGCACCCGGCCGCCGGTGCATCGGCGCAGGTCGGACTGGTCATCGTCACTAAGGGTGGCGGTACCGGTTGTGCAGGCGAGGCATCCTGGGGCCGCGCCGGGGACGGGGGCGGGAGACGGCGCCTACGGTCGTATATATCGACCGAGGGGGAGTCATGTTCTCGTCCATGCGCGTGTCGCAGCGCTCGATCCGGGCGCGTGTCACGTTACTTGCCGCCGGATCGGCGGTCGTACTACTCGGATCACTCACACTCGTGCTCGACGCGGCCGTCATCGCGGCGGCGGGTGTCGCCGTCGCGGCCGGAACGGCGTGGTGGGGCACCGGACGGGCACTGCGCCCCGTCGCGCGGGTGCGCGCCGAACTCGACGCGATCGGCGCGGGCCGCGCCTGCGGCCGGGTCACCGTCGCGTCCGGCGACGGCGAGGCCGCGCGGCTCGGCGCGTCCGTCAACCTCGTGCTGGAGCGGCTCGTCGACGTCGTCGAGCGGCAGCGCGCCTTCGCCGCCGACGCCTCGCACGAGCTGCGCACCCCGATCGCCGGGCTGCGCGCCAACCTCGAAGAGGCCGTCCTGTACCCCGACGATGTGGACGTCAAGGAGGTCCTGAACTCCGCGCTGCGCGACGCCGACCGGCTGGAAGCGATCACCACCGACCTGCTGCTGCTCGTCCGCGTCAAGTCGTGCGACCCGGCCGCGCGCGAGCCGGTCGACCTGTCCGACCTGCTCCGCGAGGGCCTGGCCGCCCGCGTGCCGGCCCCGTCCGCCGACCTCGCCACGGGTCTGCGGGTGCACGCCGTCCCCACGCAGGTCGCCCGCCTGGTGGACAACCTGCTGGACAACGCCGAGCGGCACGCCGACGGCCGGGTGGAGGTCACCCTGCGCCGCGACGGCGACCACGCGGTCGTGACCGTCGCCGACGACGGCCCCGGCATCCCCGCCGCCGACCGCGAGCGCGTCTTCGAGCGGTTCACCCGCCTGGACACCGCGCGCAGCCGCTGCGACGGGGGCACCGGCCTCGGCCTGGCCATCGCCCGCGAGATCGCCTGCGCCCACGGCGGCGTCCTCACCGCCGAGGAACCCGGCGCGCGCGGCGCCCGGCTCGTGCTGCGGCTTCCGGTGAGCTGACCGCTCCCGCGTCGTGCGAATGCCCGGCATGGGAGGATGGGCCGGTCATTGACCGTCCCGGGCGGATCTCCCCGGACAGGAGGTTCCTCCCGTGCCTGCCGGTGAGCCGGTCCCCTGCCGCGTGACCGTGTGCCGCGGCTGCTGCTGCGGCACGTCCAAGGTGCCCGGACTCGACCATGACCAGCAGGTCGCGGACCTGGCGCGGCGCGTGCCGACGCGCGTCTCGGAGTGCCTGGACGTCTGCGCCCAGGCCAACGTCGTGGTGGTGCAGCCCTCGGCGGCGGGCCGGCGTGCGGGCGGACGGCCCGTCTGGCTCGGCCTCGTCAACGACGACGCCGTCCTCGACGACCTCACCGCCTGGATCGACGCGGGCGGCCCCGGGATCGCCGTGCCGCCCGCCGTCCTCGACCTCTATGCGATCCCCCGCCCGCCCGCCGGGACGTGAGCCCGTCCGGACCGCGATGCGCCAGTTTCTGGCGCCATAACGGGCGGCGGTAACTTTGTTATCGGAAGTCATAGTCGGGGCCCCGGCGCCGCGACCATGATCAGTTGGTGCGCAGATACCTCATCGCCGGCCTGACCGCCGGAAGCCTGGTCCTCGGAACCGCCCTGCCCGCCGCCGCGGCGCCGTCACCGCCCGGGCCCGACGTCATCTCGGCGATCCTGCCGTCCGACCCGCTGACCCCCTCGCCGCAGCCCGTGCCGCTCACCCGGGCGATCCGGAACCTGAACGTCACGTACCAGTACCAGGGCAACACCTACACGCTCGACCAGTACATCAACGACCGCACCCGCGCCTGGGGCATGGTCGTACTGGACGGGCGCAGCAACACCATCGTCCGCGACCACTACTTCGCCTCCAGCCGGGCGACGCGGTTCCAGTCGTGGTCGGCGTCCAAGTCGTTCGTCGGGACGGCCGTCGGCATCGCCCTCGCCGAGGGGCACATCGCCTCGATCGACGACCCGGTGACCACCTACCTCCCCGAGCTGAACGGGTCCGGCTTCGCCGGGGTGTCGATCCGGAACCTGCTGCGGATGTCGTCGGGCGTTCAGTGGACCGAGGAGCTCGACATCCCGCAGGCGCACCTGGGCGCGGCGGCGGGCAACCCGCTCACCGAGTTCGCCAAGTCCCGCGTCCGCGGCTGGGAGCCGGGCACGCAGCAGGTGTACAGCGGCATGAACACGTTCGTGCTGACGTGGCTGCTGACCAAGACCACCGGCACGCCGTTCGCGCAGTACGTCCAGCAGAAGATCTGGAACCCGGCCGGGATGGCGTCCGCCGCCACCGTCAGCCGCGACTACCAGGGCAGCTCGCTCGGCTACTGCTGCATGATGGCGACCGTCGAGGACTTCTCCCGGCTCGGCCTGCTCTACCTCAACAACGGGGCCTCCCCGGCCGGCCAGGTGGTGCCGGCGTCCTGGGTCCAGCAGGCGACCAGCCCCTCGGCGCCCTTCAACGAGCCCGCCGGTGAACTCGGCGTCGGCTACGGCCTCCACTGGTGGCTGGGCGGCGGCACCCACGGCGACTACTGGGCCGACGGCTTCGGCGGCCAGAAGATCTACGTCAACCCCGAACACGGCGTCGTCATCGCCAAAACCGCCCTCATGTCCACCAGCTCCGCGACCGAAGACCTCATCGCCTTCCGCGCCATCGCCGCCCGAGTAGCCGCCACCCGCCCCTGACCCCACACCCCGTCTGCCCACCGAGCCCCTGCCCCTGTCGTCAGGTGAGCACGGCCGTCGAAGGTGGGCAGACGGCGTGGCGTCGGCGGGCTCGCGGAAGGCCGCGTGAGGGTCGGGGCGCGTTACAGGATGCTGCGGCCGATGATCTCTTTCATGATCTCGGTGGTGCCGCCGAAGATGGTTTGGATGCGGACGTCCTGGTAGGCCTTGGCGATGGGGTATTCGGTCATGTAGCCGTAGCCGCCGTAGAGCTGGACGCAGCGGTCCACGACCGTCTTGACCAGTTCGGTGTTCCAGTACTTGAGCATGGCGGCCTCTTCGATGGAGAGTTCGCCCCTGCCCTCCTTGGTGACGCACTGGTCGGTGAAGGTGCGGGTGATGGTGAGTTCGGTCTTCATCTCGGCGAGCGTGAAGCGGTTGTGCTGGAACTTGCCGATCGGGCGGCCGAACGCCTCGCGGGTCTTGCAGTACTCGACGGTCATCTCGAACGCGGCCTCGGCCGCCGCCTGCGCCGTGACGCCGATGGACAGGCGCTCGCGGGCGAGGTTCTGCATGAGGTAGATGAAGCCCATGCCCTCCTCGCCGAGCAGGTTCTCCTTGGGGACGCGGACGTTGTCGAAGAACAGCTCGGCCGTGTCCTGGGCGTGCATGCCGACCTTGTCCAGGTTGCGGCCCCGGCCGAAGCCCTCCATGCCGCGTTCGACGACGAGCAGGCTGACGCCCTTGGCTCCGGCCGCCGGGTCGGTCTTGGCGACGACGATGACGAGGTCGGCGAGGATGCCGTTGGAGATGAACGTCTTCGAGCCGTTCAGGACGTAGTGGTCGCCGTCCAGGATCGCGGTCGACTTGATGCCCTGGAGGTCGGACCCGGCCGCGGGCTCGGTCATCGCGATGCCGGTGATCAGCTCGCCGGAGCAGTACCCGGGGAACCAGCGCTTCTTCTGCTCGTCGTTGGCGAGCTGCCGCAGGTAGCCACCGTTGATGTCGTTGTGCACGGAGAAGCCGGGGCCGTGCACGCCCGCGCGCGCGAACTCCTCGTTCAGGACGACGTAGTAGCGGTAGTCCTCGTCCCCGCCGCCGCCGAACTCCTCGGGGATGTCGATGCCGAGCAGTCCCGCGCGGCCCGCCGCCAGCCACACGTCGCGGGAGACGACGCCGTCCTTCTCCCACTGCTCGTGGTGGGGGGTGATCTCCTTGGCGATGAAGGCCCGCACCGTCTCGCGGAAGTCCTCGTGCTCGGGGGTGAAGATGTCGCGTGCCATCCGGCGCGTCTCCCTGCTTGTAAGCGTGCGCTGATACAGCGCTAATGTAACACCAGCACTGTCACGTAAGGGAGCGGGCATGACGGACCTCACGATCGACGAGCTGGCCGCGCGGGCCGGGGTCTCGGTCCGCACCGTCCGCTTCTACGCCGGACGCGGCCTGCTGCCGCCGCCGGTACTGCGCGGGCGCACCGGCTTGTACGGCGAGGACCACCTCGTCCGGCTCGAACTCGTCCGTGAACTCCAGGCCCTCGGCCTGACCCTCGCCGCGATCGAGAAGCACGTCGCCCGTATCCCGGACGACGCGCGCCCCGAGGACATCGCGCTCCAGCGGGCGCTGCTGTCACCGTGGACGCCCGAGCAGCCCGAGGAGATGGACCGCGGCGACCTGGACCGCCGCGCCGGGTTCCACCTGGACGACTCCGCGCTCGACCGGCTCGCCGCGCTCGGCGTCCTGGAGCGGCTGGACGGCGGCGCCCGCGTCCGGGTCGTCAGCCCGTCGCTGCTGGGCGTCGGCGCGGAGCTGGCCCGGCTGCCGATGCCGCTGGACACGCTGCTCGCCGCGCACACCGCCGTCGAGCGGTACACGACGGCGCTCGCGGGCGAGCTCCAGGCCGTCTTCCAGGAGACGGTCGTGCGCCCGTACCGCGAGCGGGGCCGCCCGCCGGAGGAGCGTGAGGGCCTGCTGGAGCTGGCCGGGAAGCTGAAGCCGCTGCTCATCCAGTCGCTGGTGACGTCGTTCCAGCGCGCGGTGGACGACGCCATCCGCCGCACGGTCCCGGGTGACTGATCCGCACAACGACGTATACAGACGATCACGGAGGGTAATTCTCGCCATGGAGTGAAATCCCGGCGAGAGGACCCCACGTGCAGGCGTACAACACCGCCCCGTCCCAGCACGGGCCGCTCGCCGAGGTGCCTCCCGAGGGACGGCGCAAGATCTGGCGGTGGGCGGTGCTCATCGCGGTCGGCGGCTTCCTGTTCGGCTTCGACACCGGCGTCATCTCCGGCGCGCTGCTGTTCATCAAGAAGGACTTCGGGCTCAGCTCGTTCGAGCAGGGCGCGGTCGTCAGCGTGCTCGTGCTGGGCGCGATGGTCGGCGCGCTGGCGTCCGGGCGGCTGCTCGACCGCATCGGACGCCGCAAGGCGCTCGGCATCGAGGGCGCGGTGTTCCTGGTCGGGACGGCCATCGCGGTCGTCGCGCCGGGGTTCGTGACGCTGCTGCTCGCGCGGCTCGTGCTCGGCCTGGCGGTCGGGGCGGCGTCGGCGACCGTCCCGGTCTACCTGTCGGAGATCGCGCCGAAGGAGATCCGGGGCCGCGTCCTGACGCTGAACCAGCTCCTCATCACGGTCGGCATCCTCGTCGCGTACGTGACGAACCTGATCTTCTCCGGCGCGGGCGACTGGCGGGCGATGATCGGGGTCGGCGCGGTCCCGGCGCTGGTGATGGTGGCGGCGTCGCTGTGGTTCGTGCCGGAGTCGGCGGCGTGGCAGCTCTCGCGCGGCCGGACGGCCGAGGCGCGGCGCGGCATCGCGTCGGTCACCAACGACGCGACGGCCGACGTACTGATCCGCCGCTATGAGGACAACCAGGCCAAGGAGGCCAAAGAGCACGGACCGGAGCAGAAGTCGCGCTCGCTGCTCTCCCCCGCCGTCCGTCCGGCGCTGATCGTCGGCGTGCTGCTCGCCGCGATCCAGCAGTTCGGCGGCATCAACACGATCATCTACTTCGCGCCGACGATCATCGAGCAGACGGGCCTGACGGCGTCGAACGCGATCTTCTACTCGATCGCGATCGGCGTCATCAACTTCGTCATGACGGTCGTCGCGACGCGGTTCATCGACCGGGCGGGCCGCCGTCCGCTGCTGCTGTTCTCGCTGGCCGGCATGGCCGTGTCGATGGCGCTGCTGGGCCTGTCGTTCGTGGCGGGCTGGCCGTCGGTGCTGACGCTGGTGTTCATGGTGCTGTTCATCGCGGTGTACGCGGTCGGCCTCGGCCCGGTCTTCTGGGCGATCATCGGCGAGATCTTCCCGCCCCGGGCGCGCGGCGCGGGGTCGAGCGCGGCGACGGCGACGAACTGGGCGTCGAACTTCGCGGTGAGCCTGCTGTTCCTGCCGCTCATGCAGCTCATCGGCGAGGGCGAGACGTTCTGGATCTTCGCCGCCATCTCGCTCGCCGGGCTCTTCTTCGTCGCCCGTTTCGTCCCGGAGACCAAGGGCCGCGACCAGCGCGAGGTCGACGCCGACCTCCAGTCCCGCTTCGGCCACGCGACGACGTGACGCGTCAGGCGTCGCGCCACTCCTCGTTCTCGTACTCGACGAGGCGGGGGTGGGCGAGGGTGTTGACGGCGACGTCGCGGTGGCGGAGGTCGCGGCCGAAGACGGCGGCGGCGCGCAGGACGTCGGCGTCCAGGTAGCGCAGGGCGGGGATCGACGGGTCGAGGGCCAGCGGCGGCGGGCGGTCGCCGGGCGCGGCCAGGACGTAGCCCCAGTCTCCGAAGCTGGGGACGTCCACGTGGTACGGGGTGGTGGCGAAGCCCGCCGCGCCGATCGTCTTGGCGATGCTCCAGTACGACTTGGGGGCGAAGTACGGGCTGCCCGCCTGGACGACCATCCGGCCGCCCGGCGCCAGGGCGCGCTTGACCAGGCCGTAGAACTCGACCGAGTACAGCTTGGCGGTGGCGACGTCGTCGGGGTCGGGCATGTCCACGATGACGGTGTCGTAGGTGCGGTCCAGCCCGCGCAGCCAGCCGAACGCGTCGGCGGCGACGGTGCGGACACGCGGGTCGTCGAACGCGCGCCCGTTGAGCGCGGAGATCTCCGGATGGGTGCGGGCGAGCCGGATCATCTCCGGGTCGAGTTCCACGAGCGTCGCCGTCGCGACGTCGCGGTACCGCAGCACCTCGCGCAGCGCGAGCCCGTCGCCGCCGCCGAGGATCAGCACGTTCCCGCGCGGCCCGCCCGCCAGCGCCGGGTGCGCCAGCGACTCGTGGTAGCGGTACTCGTCCACCGAGGAGAACTGGAGGTCGCCGTTGAGGAACAGCCGCAGGTCGGCGCGGCCCGTCAGCGCGACCTGCCGGGTGAGGACGATCTCCTGGTACGGCGTGCGGACCGCGTACGCGATCGGGTCGCGGTACAGCGCCTGCCGGGCCGACACCTCGAACCCGTCGGCCAGCGCGTACGTCCCGGCCAGAACGGCGAGGACGCCGCCCATCCCGGCCCACAGCGCCGTCCGCGCCCCGCGCCGCACCTGCCGCCGGAACAGCCACAGGACGACCGCGACGCCCGCGACCGCGTTGACGCCGCCGACGACCAGCGCGCCTTTGATGTGCCCGAACTGCGGCAGCAGCAGGAACGGGAACGCGAGCCCGCCGATGAGCGCGCCCACGTAGTCGGCGGCGAACAGGTCCGCGACGGCCGACCCGGCGTCCTGCCGCCGGATGCGCTGGAGCAGCGTCATCAGCAGCGGGATCTCCGCGCCGATGAGCGCGCCGACGACGAACGCCACCACGACCAGCACCGGCTGGTACAGGTCGAGCCAGGAGAACGCCGCGTACAGCACGAGCACCGACAGACCGCCCGCGAGCGCCAGCAACCCCTCGACCACGGCGAACGCGACGACCGGCCGCGTTTGCAGCGGCTTGGCCGCCAGCGACCCGACGCCCATCGCGAACACCATCACCGACAGCACGACCGACGCCTGCGTCACCGAGTTGCCGACCAGGTAGCTGCCGAGCGCCACCAGCGCCAGCTCGTACACCAGCCCGCACGCCGCGCACACGAACACGGCCGCCAGGACGAGCGACCGCGCGAACCGCCACGCGGGGCCGGGCGGAGCCTGCTCCATCTAGGAGATCGCCGCCGCCACGGTGACGGCGGTCGCGAGGTCGGCGGCGCCCACGACCCAGCACGCCGGGTGCAGGACGCTCGGCTCGGCCACGGTCGCGCCGAGCTTGCCGGGGGTCAGCAGGTCGAGCAGGTAGAACGCGGCGACGGTCAGCGCGATGCCGATCAGCCCGTAGACGGCGGTGCTCAGCAGCCCTTCCGCGAGGTCGTCCTCGCTGGTGACGATGGCGGTCGCGACGATCGCGCCGACGCCGAGCAGCTTGGCCGCCAGGATCAGCGCCAGGCCGCGGTTCCGCTCGACCCAGATCTGGTCGCCGAGCCTCCCGGGCGTCGTGATCTCCACGACGAGGTAGCCGATCGCCATCAGCGCGATCGCGACCACGCCGTAGGCGAGCGCGGCACCGCTCTCGGTGAGGATGTCGTGGGTCATGTGGAGTTCCTCCGCGCGGCGGCGACGATGATCCAGATGACGCCGCCCAGGATCAGGGCGGCGCCGAGGCCGATGAAGACGGTGCGGCCGTGGCCGGAGCCGGAGATCCGGTCGCCGGCGCGCGGCGTGGACGCCGCGTCCAGCGGCACCGGCGGGGCCTTGCCCTCCTCGGCGGCGAGCAGCGGCAGCGCGCCGACGACGTCGGCGAGGCGGCCGGCGGCCTCGTCGTCCAGCAGGTCCCGCTCGGTGAGGCCGACGCGGGACAGCAGCGTCGTGCTGGTCGGGTTCAGGCCGAGGTTGTTGTCGACGTGCAGTGAGACCGACGTCCACTCCTCGTCGATCGAGGAGTAGGAGTAGCGGGCGTCCACGACGGCGTAGCGGGCGCAGCGGACCTTGTCCTGGGCCGGGTCGGTGCGGGGGCCGAGGCTGGAGCCGGTCTCGGTGCCGTCCGGCGCGGCGGTGAACGACCGGCCGGGCGTGCCGGGGTCGACGCGCCAGCCGTAGCAGACGCCCTGCGCGCGCTGCGCGGCGGCGAGCCGGTCGGACAGCCGCGCCGAGTCGGCCGCGCCGAAGACGGCGCCGCCGCTGCCGCCGTCGTCGTCGTTCATGTCGGCGAGCGTGACCCAGACGAAGATCACGATGACGGCGACGGCGATGATCCAGATCCAGGTCCGCTTCGCGGACGACGACGCGCTCACTTGCCCGTCCCCGGGCCGCCGCCGCGGAACGTGGACGCGCGGCCGTTGAACCCGCCCCAGCGTCCGCCGACGTAGCCGTGGTACGTCCGGTACGCCCGGTCCGGGTCGAGCACGGTGACGCGGCTGCCGCGCCCGTCCGGGGCGATGACGACCACGTCGTCCCGGTACCGCAGGAAGATCCCGGCCGGGTCGTAGACGCGGTCGGACGGGCGGTGCCGCCGCACGAGGTCGCTCGCGACGCGCGCGGGCGGCTGACCCGCGCGGTAGCTCCCCGCGCCGAGCTGCTGGTAGCGGCCGTCGATCCAGCCGCGCGGCGAACCACCACCCGCGAACAACGCCCCGGCGAGCACCAGCCCGCCGAGCCCGGCGAGCAGCCCGCCACCGATCAGGGCGCGGCGCACGGGCGCACCTCCGTCCGGCTCCATGTCATGACGATCTCCCGGGTCTGGGGGTAGGTGTGCCAGGTGCGCCAGCCGAGCCCGGCGGCGTCGACGGCGAGGGCGGTGACGGCGTGCGGGGAGCCGGGGAACGTTCCGGTGAGGACGTCGGCGCGGCCGTCGAGGTCGTGCCGGAGGGCGGTGACGGCGGCGGCGAACGCGGCGTCGTCGCCGTGGGTGTCGGTGCGGGACGCGAAGGCGTAGCCGGTGCCGTCGTGCCGGGACGGGAGGGGGATGCCCGCGTCGGGTAGGCAGGCGACGGTTTCGCTGAGGTCGGCCGTGATGATCTGGTGTGAGGCGCCGAGCAGGCGCAGTTCGACGGCGTGTCCGGCGCGTTCCACGGTCAGTGTCGCCAGGGCGGGCAGGGGCGGGAGGCCGAGGGCGAAGCGGAGGGCGTCGGCGCGGGTGTCGGCGTAGGGGGTGTCGAGCGCGGCGAGCACGGCGTCAGGAGCCCGGGTAGATCGTCAGCGAGCCGTCGGGGACGCGTTCGCCGACGCCCGCCTCCCAGGTGCCGCCGCCGAACTGCTCGAACGCCAGGTAGCGTCCGCGCGGGCCCTCGAAGTCGACGTACTCGACGCGTCCGGTGACGCCGAGGCCGGTGGTGCCCTCGCTGGTGTAGTCGGCGGTGCCGTGCTCGTCGCGGCGGTACTCGACGCCGTCCACGGTGAGGTGGCGGGCGTCGGGGCGCAGGTCACCGATGTCGATCTCGGTCCACCAGACGACTTCGAGGTCGGGGTCCTCCTCGACGGAGATCCAGACCTTGCCGCCGTCGCGGGTGTCGGCGTCGAGCAGGTGCTCGGACCAGGTGAAACCGCCCTCGCGGATGCGCAGCGAGCCGCGGACGAAGTAGCGGGTGCCGAGGTACTCGACCATGTCGCCGGCCTTGAGCGCGCGCGGGTCGCCCGCGGTGTGCTCGGACGCGGCGAACGGGTCGCGCGGCGCGGCGGACGCGGCCGGGACCTCGCGGCGGCGCTGCAACAGCAGGATGACCACGACGAGCGCCGCCAGGATCAGCACGAGCAGCACGCCGATGACGACTCCGGTCATCCGGAACCTCCAGGGGGAACGCCTCAACGAACGAGAATCCGGGCATGTTACCGAAGCAACCCCGGGTCCGACATGCCGTGAGACGTGCCGCTCGCCACTGCGGTTCCCCTGAAAAGAGGACGGAACGGTCAGAGGCGGGCGACGCCCGCTTCGACGCGCTCGTCCGTCGCCGTGAACGCGATGCGGACGTGCCGCGCCCCCGCCGGGCCGTAGAACTCGCCCGGCCCGACGACGATGCCGAGATCGGCGAGATGCCCGACGGTGTCCCAGCAGGGCTCGTCCCGCGTCGCCCACAGGTACAGCGACGCCTCGGAGTGGTCGACGCGGAAGCCGTGCCGCTCGAACGCCCGCCGCAGCGCCTGCCGCCGGTGCGCGTAGCGGGCGCGCTGCTCGGTGACGTGCCGCTCGTCGGAGTAGGCGGCGATCATCGCGGCCTGCACCGGCGCCGGGACGATCATCCCGGCGTGCTTGCGCACCTCCAGCAGCCGCCGCACGAGCGCGAGGTCGCCGGAGACGAACCCCGCGCGGTACCCGGCGAGGTTGGAGCGCTTGGACAGCGAGTTCAGCACGAGCAGGCCCTCGTGCGACCCGCCGGACACGTCCGGGTGCAGGATCGACACCGGGGCGTTGCGCTGGTCCCAGCCGAAGTCGAGGTAGCACTCGTCGCTCGCGACGATCGCGCCGCGCTCGCGCGCCCACGCCACGACCTTGCGCAGGTGCTCGGGCGGCAGCACGCGTCCGGTCGGGTTGGACGGCGAGTTCACCCAGACGAGCTTCGGCGTCGCCGGGCCGAGCGTCAGCAGGCCGTCGGTCGCGACGGGCCGCGCCCCCGCCAGGCGCGCGCCGACGTCGTAGGTCGGGTAGGCCAGCTCGGGGAACACGACGGTGTCGCCCGCGCCGAGGCCCAGGAGCGACGGCAGCCACGCCACCAGCTCCTTGGTGCCGATGACCGGCAGCACGGCGTCGGGGTCGGCGCCGCTCACGCCGTGGACGTCGCGCAGCCAGGCCGCGACCGTCTCACGCAGCCGAGGCGTGCCGTACGTCTGCGGGTAGCCGGGCGCGTCGGCCGCCGCCGCCAGCGCCTCCCGGACGGCGGGCGGCGTCGGGTCGACCGGGGTGCCGACCGACAGGTCGACGGTGCCGCCCGGGTGCGCGGCGGCGCGCTCCCGGTAGGGCACGAGGCGGTCCCACGGGAAATCCGGCAGCGTGAACACGCCCGGTTCCTCCAGCTCGGTGAAGCAGCGCGGGCCGCGACCTCCGCGAGGGAGGCCGCGGCCCGCGAGCGTCGGCGGTCAGTCCTGCGTCTGCGGGGGCAGTGCGGCCACGATCGGGTGGTCCTTGTCGATCTTGCCGACCTTGGACGCGCCACCGGGCGACCCGAGGTCGTCGAAGAACTCCACGTTGACCTTGTAGAAGTCCTTCCACTGCTCGGGGACGTCGTCCTCGTAGTAGATGGCCTCCACGGGGCAGACCGGCTCACACGCACCACAGTCGACACACTCGTCAGGGTGGATGTAAAGCTGGCGCTTGCCCTCATAGATGCAGTCGACCGGGCACTCCTCGATACATGCCTTGTCGAGCAGGTCAACGCAGGGCTGCGCAATGACGTAGGTCACCTCAGTGACTCCTCTCCCGGTTCACCGCAAGCTCGCTGTGAATAGTATTGCCGTCACCGTGCGGTCGATTCGACATGGGGGTCGCTCAGAGCATGTCCGGATATCTCGCGGCACGGCTGGTGGTGTCGATCAGTCCGGCCGACGTGGGTCAACGGGTCTCGCTACGCCGCCGCCTGCCAACGGGAGAGTACAGTGACGTGGTGGGCGTCCTCGAATCCTGGTCCGCCGGTACGCTGCGCGTTCGCCGCCGGGACGGCGCCGTCGCGCAGGTCGCCGAGGCCGCGCTGGCCGCCGGGAAGGTCGTCCCGGCCGCCCCGCCGCGCCGCCGCGCGCGGCCCGAACCGCCCGGCTGAGCTGCGCGGACAACCTCCGGCAAAACCTTGACGATGAGCGGCCCGGGCACGGTGCCGCGCGTCCCCGCGCACGTCCGATCCTCCCCACTCTGTCCTGGGGGGTCGAGATGGACGACGCACGTGCCGACGCGCCGGTGCTGGAGGCGGACCTGCTCGGGGTCCGCACCCGCCGGGGCTGGGTGTTCTCCGAGGTGTCGCTGCGGGCGCACCGCGGGCAGCTCGTCGCGGTCGCGGGGCCGGGCGGCAGCGGCCGCACCTCGCTGCTGCTGACGCTCGCCGGACGGATGCGCCCGAGCGCGGGCGCGCTCGCCGTCGACGGCGACGACGACCCGGCCGCCGTGCGCCGCCGCGTCGCCGTCGCCCGCGCGGGCGGCGCCGCCGCGCCCGAACCGTGGCTGCGCGTCCGGCAGCTCGTCGCCGAACGGCTGCGGACGGCGCCGGACGCGTCCCGCGAGACGTTCGAGGACGCCTGCGAGATCGTCGGCCTGTCCGCCGGCCCGGCGACGGTCGTGGAGTCGCTCCCCGCCGCCGACACCACCCGCCTCGCCCTCGCCCTGGCCCTGCTGGAGTCCCCCGCCGTCATCGTCCTCGACGACCTGGACTCCGGCGCCGGCCACGCCGCCCGCCAGTCCCTCTGGGACGCCGCCCGCCACGCCGCCGCCCACGGCCCGGTCATCGTCGCCGCCGCCGCCGATCCGGGCCCCGGCGACGTCCTGGTCACGCTCGGAGACCCGGCGTGAGGGCGCTGCGGCTGGGCGTGTACGAGCTTCTGCGGTTCCGGACGCCCTTGCAGCGGGCCGGGCTCGCGTTCCTGCTCGTGGTGCCGTTGATGTACGGCGCGATCTACCTCTGGTCCAACTGGGACCCCTACGCCCGGCTCGACCAGGTTCCGGTCGCGGTGGTGAACGAGGACCGGGCCGTGAACGTCGAGGGGCGGACGGTGGACGCCGGGGCGGACGTCGTGGCGCAGTTCCGGGCGAACCCGCTGCTCGGCTGGCGGTTCACCGGAGCCGGGGACGCGCGGGACGGGCTCCGCGACGGGCGCTACTACGCCGTCATCACGATTCCGTCCGACTTCAGCGCGAAGCTCACCAGCGGCGCGAACGGGACGCCCGAGCAGGCCGCGATGAGCATCCGGCTGGACGACGCGAACAACTACCTGGTCGGGGTGATGGCGCGGACCGTCCAGGCGGAGCTGGAGCGGCAGATCGCCGCCGCCGCCGTCGCCGCGTACTTCGAGACGGCCTTCGGTGAGCTGGCCGAGCTGCGCGGCGGGCTCGGGGACGCCGCGTCCGGCGCGGGCGAGCTGCGCGACGGCCTCGGCGCGGCCAAGCGGGGTTCCGCGAGCCTCGTCGAAGGGCTCGGCGCGGCCGAGGACGGGTCGGGGCGGCTCGTCACCGGCCTCGACCAGGCCAAGCGGGGCACGGGCGCGCTCGTCACCGGCGCCGAGCAGGCGCAGACGGGCGTCGGCGCGCTGGCGGACGGGCTCGGCGCGGCGCGGCGCGGGTCCGGCGAGCTAGTCGCGGGACTGGGGCGGGCCGGGCAGGGGTCGTCCGCGCTGGTCGCGGGCCTCACCGCCGCCGACACCGGCACCGCCGCGCTCGTCACCGGCCTGGATCGGCTCAAAGCGGGCACCGGCGCGCTCGCGCCTGGTGCGGCCGAGCTGTCGCGCGGGCTGAACCGGCTGTCGGCCGAGGCCGTCCCGCTGGCCGAGCGCGCCTCGGCGGCGCTGCCCGGCCTCGCGGGCACGGCCGCCGCGGCGGCGAACGACGCCACCGAGCTGACCGGCCTCGCCGCGTCCGTCTCCGCCCGCGTCGCCACGGCGGCGGCCGACGTCGACGCCTGGCTGCGCGACCTCGCCGCACGGCACCCCGACCTCGCCCGCGGCGCCCCCTATGCCCGCCTCCGCGCCGCCCTCGCCCGCCTCGACGGCACGGTCGCGCAGCGCGTCCGCGAACTGGCCGCCGCCCACCCCGCCGCCGAACGCGACCCCGGCCGCGCCGCCGCGCTCGACGCCGCGCAGGCCGCCGACGCCGCCCTGCTCAGCCGGTTGCGGCTGCTCGCCGCACGGCACCCCGCGCTGAACACCGACCCCGTCTTCGCGGGCGTCCTCGACCTGGCCGACGGCGCGGCCGCCGACACCCGCCGCATCGCGGACCTCGCCGCCGGAATCGACGGCCGCACCCGCCGCGTCGCGGCCGACGTCACCGCGTTCCGCGCCCAGGTCCCGGCGCTCCAGGCCCGTCTCGGTGACGCCGTCACCGGCCTGCGCGCCCTGGACGCGGGTGCCGCGCGGCTCGCCACCGGCGCCCGCCGAGTGGACGACGGCGCCGCCGCCGCGCTCACCGGCGCGACCGCGCTCCGGAGCGGCGGCACCCGGCTCCTCGACGGCGCCCGGCAACTCGACGCCGGGAACGCGCGGCTGCTGGACGGCGCGCGGAAACTCGACGCGGGCAACACGCGGCTCGCCGACGGCGCCGCCGACCTCGGCGCGGGCTCGGCCCGCCTGCTAGACGGCGCCCGCGCACTCGACTCCGGCAACGCGCGGCTCCTGGACGGCGCCCGGCAACTCGACGCGGGCAACACGCGGCTCCTCGACGGCGCCCGGACGCTCGACTCGGGCAACGCCAAGCTCCGCGACGGCGCCGCCGAACTCGCGTCCGGGCTGGACTCGGCCGTCGGCCAGATCCCGTCCCTGGCCACCGACGACCAGGCCGCGACCGCCGAACGGCTCGCCAACCCCGTGCACGTCGCCACGTCCAACGCGCACCCTGCCGGTCCCTACGGACGCGGCCTCGCCCCGTTCTTCATCGCGATCGCGCTCTGGGTGTTCGGGATCGTCGCCTTCCTGATGCTGCGTCCCGTCTCGGGGCGGTTGCTGGCGAGCCGCGCCCCCTCGGTCACGGTGGCGTTCGCGGCGTGGCTGCCGGTCGCGTTCCTCGGCGTCTGCGCCGCGCTGCTGCTGTTCACCGTGCTGACCGCCGGGCTCGGGCTCGACGCCGTCCACACCCTCGGGACGATCGGCGTCATGACGCTCGGCGTGCTGACGTTCAGCTCCCTCGTCCACCTGCTGCGGCTCGCGTTCGGCGCCGCCGGCGACGCCGTCGCGCTCGTGCTGCTCATGGTGCAGCTCGTGTCGTGCGGCGGCCTGTATCCGGTGGAGACGCTGCCGCAGCCGTTCCGGTTCGTCCACGACGTCGTGCCCATGACGTACTTCGTCGAGGCGATGCGCGCGATGATCTCCGGCGGGCAGATCCCGCGCGTGCTGCGCGACGTCGGCGTCCTCGCCGGGTTCCTCACCGCCGCGCTCTGCCTGGTCGTGTTCACCGTCCACCGGCAACGGCAGTGGACCCTCGCCCGGCTGAAACCGGAACTGGAACTGTGACCGCTCAGCCCTGCGCGGTGCTGGTCTCCCGGTCGTACTCGACGGGCGGCGGCGTCTGCTGCGGCTCGACCCGCTCCAGGTAGGAGCGGCCCGCCTCGGGCGGCGTGTCGCCGTACAGCTCCGACACCGTCACCGGCGTGAACCCCTTGCGCTTGAGGCCCGCCACGACCTCCGGCACCGCCTTCACCGTCGACTCGTGGATGTCGTGGAACAGCACGATGCCGCCCTTGCGCGGCTCCCCCACGCCCGACTTGCGCACCCGCGAGACGTTGCGGTGCCGCCAGTCGAGCGTGTCGACGCTCCACAGGATCTCCGGCAGCGCGACGGCCTTGGCGACGCGCTTGTCCGTCGCCCCGTACGGCGGGCGGAACAGCGTCGGCGTCACGCCCGACGCGCGCCTGATCGCGTCCTGCGTCCGCTGGACCTGGCTCTTCACCGCCGACGTGGACAGGTTCGTCAGCATCGGGTGCGACCACGAGTGGTTGGCCAGCTCGTGCCCCTCCAGCGCCATCCGGCGGACCGTCTGCGGGAACTCCCCGACGTTCTGGCCGAGCATGAAGAACGTCGCGCGGGCGCCCGCGCGGCGCAGGTCGTCCAGGAGGCCCTCGGTGTAGGGGCCGGGGCCGTCGTCGAAGGTGAGCGCGACGCACTTCTCCTTCGCGCAGTCGATCCGGCGCGGCGGAGGCGGCGTCGGGCTCGGCGTCGGCGTGGGGGCCGCCGGGGCCTGGCCCTGGACGGCGCGTGTCTCGGCCGTCCGTTCGGCGCCGCATGACGTCGCCGTCAGCGTGCCCGCCAGCACGGCCGCACCGATCCACGCCGTTCCCGTGGTGCCTCGCATCGCGCCTCCCCGATCTCGCGTTCGGCGCACGACCCCCGTCCTGGCACAAGTCCGGCCGTACCCCCTACAAGATCACTTCCCGGTATTCCGGACGTGCGCCCCAAACGGCAGCCCACAGAGGGCAAAACTCCCGGAAACCGAACGCGCGCCTCCCCGCGCCCGGAGTCCGGGTGCGGGAAGGCGCGCGTGCCGAGGGTCAGCGCAGGGGCCAGTCCGGGACCTGCGGCGGCAGGTCCTTCGAGACGCTCATCGGGAACTCCGCCGGGCGCTTCTCCAGGAACGACGTGACGCCCTCCGCCGCGTCCGGCGCGGCGCCGAGCGCCGCCATCAGCCGGGAGTCGGCGGCGTGCGCGTCCCACGGCGACGACGCCGACAGCCCCGACCACATCAGCCGGCGGATCGCCGCGACCGACACCGCCGAGGTGTTGTCGGCGATCTCACGCGCCAGCGCGTAAGCGGCGGGCAGCAGCTCGTCCGGCGCGTACACGCGCGACACCAGACCGCCCCGCAGCGCCTCCTGCGCGTCGAACACGCGGCCCGTCGCCGCCCACTCCATCGCCTGCGCGATCCCCACCAGGCGCGGCAGGAACCACGACGACGCCGCCTCGGTCACGATGCCGCGCCGCGCGAACACGAAGCCGAACTTGGCCTTCTCGCTCGCCAGCCGCACGTCCATCGGCAGCGTCATCGTCACGCCGACGCCCACCGCCGCGCCGTTGAACGCCCCGATCACCGGCTTGAGGCAGCGCGCGATGCGCAGCGCGACCGTGCCGCCGCCGTCGCGCGGGGTGCCGTCCTCCAGGACGTCGTCACCGGCGAACATGTCGCGGGTCTTGTCCTGGTTGAACGTGTCGCCGCCCGCCTGGAGGTCCGCGCCCGCGCAGAACGCCCGCCCGGCGCCCGTCACCACGACGACGCGGACGGCGTCGTCCGCGTCGATCCGGTCGAAGGCGTCGAGCGTCTCGGCGCGCATCGTCTCGGTGTAGGCGTTCATGCGGTCGGGACGGTTCAGGGTGAGGGTGGCGATCCCGTCCTGGACGTCGTAGGCGATCTGGGTGTACGGCATGCGGCCCCTTCCGGCGGATTTAGAACCTGATTCTAGGTCGCCGCGTCCGGGAACAGCCGCGCGAGGACGTCGCGGCGCCACGCGTCCGCCGGGACCGGCTCCGGCGGCACCACGGCCAGCGTCCCCTCCTTCTCCGGCACGAGCCGGACCGTCACGCCCTCGCCCAGGTCGAGCGCCACCGGCAGCACCGGGCCCTGCGCCGCCAGCCGCTGCGCGACCGCGCCCAGCACCCGCGCCCAGCCCTGCCCCAGATACGGCGGCAGGCCCGTCGTCCGGACCTCCGGCAACCCCCGTTCCGCCAGCCCCCGCGTGCGCAACT
This sequence comes from Actinomadura flavalba DSM 45200, assembly GCF_000374305.1. Classification (GTDB taxonomy): domain Bacteria; phylum Actinomycetota; class Actinomycetes; order Streptosporangiales; family Streptosporangiaceae; genus Spirillospora; species Spirillospora flavalba. Next base: position 199,751 of record NZ_KB894095.1, read on the forward strand.
CCAGGCCCCCCGGCCGTTCCGCCCCCACGATCCGGACCTCGCCTCGCACGTCGCACTCCCTCGATGTCGGCTCCCGGAACGTTCCGTGACTCGCGTCACCCGGGATCGGTGTCTTCCCGCATCATTCCGGTAGTGCCGGTAAATTACGACAGTGCATTGGGCCGTGACGACGTATGACTCAGCCTTCGGGTATGTCTCCGCGCACGGCGCGCCACTGGTCGATCTCCTCGATCCCCAGCCGGGCGAGAAGATCATCGACCTCGGCTGCGGGACCGGCGCGTTCAGCGCCGAGATCGCCGAGCGGGGCGCCGAGGTGCTGGGCATCGACGGCTCCCCCGAGATGATCGCGCAGGCGACCGCGCTGCACCCCGGGCTGTCCTTCACCGTCGGCGACGCCCACGACTTCACCACCAGCGAGTCGTTCGACGCCGTCGCGTCCAACGCCGCCCTGCACTGGATGACCCGCGACCCCGACGCCGTCATCGCCCGCGTCCACGAGACCCTGCGCCCCGGCGGCCGGTTCGTCGGCGAACTCGGCGGCGCGGGCAACTGCGCCGAGCTGATCGTCGCGATGCAGACGGCGTGGCGCGTCTTCGGGCTCGGCGAACCCGAGCTGCCGTGGTACTTCCCGAGCCCCGCCGAGTACGCGTCCCGGCTGGAGGCGGCCGGGTTCACCGTCCGGCTGCTGGAGCACGCGGACCGTCCGTCGCGCATGGTCGAGGGGCCGGACGGCGCGGCCGACTGGGTGCGCGTGTACGCGCCCCGCGCCCTGGCCGACGTGCCGCCCGAACTCGTCGAACCGCTGCTGTCACGGATCAACGACCTCGCCGCTCCCGCCCTGCGCCGGGAATCGGGCTGGGTCGCCGACTACGTCCGGCTCCGGTTCGCGGCCGTGCGCAAGCCCGACGGGTCCACGCCCATGCCCGAGGGCCCGAACCTCTGAACCCATCCCCGGCCGCTTAGGGTTGGGGCATGTTGCGGCTGCACGGAGTCTCGGAACTGCCCGCGCGGACGCTGCGGATCGGCGTCGGGGCCGGGGCGGGGCCGCGCGCCGTGGTGGTCGCGGACGTGCTGCGGCGGGTCGCCGGGCGGTCCGGGCGGCGCGCGACGCTGTTCGCGACGGGCGACGTCCCGGCGCCTCCGGGCCGGTGGGACGACTACGGCGTCGCCCCGTTCTCGCGGCTCGACGCCGTCGCGGACGTGACCGTGGGCCCCACCGGCGACCTGCGCGTCACCGAGCCGTCCGGAGTGTTCCCACCGTCGCCGGGGCTGCGTCTCGCGCTGCTGGAGACGCACTACGCGGCGCCGCTCGACCTGGACGACGCCGTTCTCGCCGCCTCCGCCGACCGTCTCGCCCGCTGGCGCGCGCTCGTCGCCGACTGGGCCACCGCGCCCGGCCGTCCGCTCGACCGCGCGAGCGTCGCCACCGCCGAACGCGCGCTCGCCGCCGACCTGGACGTGCCCTCGGCCCTGCGCGTCCTGGACACCGTCGCCGCGTCGGACCTGCCGCCCGGCGCCCGGCTGGAGACCTGCGTCCACCTCGACCTGCTCTTCGGCCTCGACCTCGTCGCCGCCATCGGCACCTGACCGGCCCGGCGGCGGATCAGCCGTCCGGCTCCAGCACGCCCTCGGCCACCAGGGCCTCCACCGACGCGGCGAGCACGTACGCCGTCCCGCCGCCCGGCTGCTCGAACCACGGCACGGCCGTCCCCCGCAACGCCCACGCCGGTCGCGCCACCCGATACGCCTGATAGGGGCGGTTCTCCCAGTCGGGCGGCAACGACCGCTGCGGGAACGGTGTCCCCTTCGCGTAGACGACATTGCCCGACGGGTCGCCGTACCGGTCCACGACCGTGCCCACCGGCACCCGCACCGGCGCCGGATCACGGAACAACGTCAGCGGAGGCTCCCCCGGCAACGGCTCGATCACCGGCGGGCTCGGCTCGGACGGCCGACGCGCCGGAATCAGCAGCACGCGCCCCAGCAGGTGCGCCGCCGCGTCGTCGGGGGCCTCGAACCGCACGGGCTTCAGCCGCTCGCCGCCGACATCCTTGAACACCGCCCACCCGCCGTCCTCCCCGACCAGGCACCACGCCCCGTCGGCGGACTCCCCGATCCGGTAGGCGCCCGGGTCGACGCCGAAGTCCTCAAGACGCTGCCGCACCCGCTCCAGCCAGCGCCCCGCCCGCCCGGCGTCCTCCGCCGCTGTGCCGGTGTCCGACGGACCGGGCGCGGGATCGGCGGACCCCGGCGCCAAGCGGTCGGGCGCCTTCTCACCGGTGACGGCGGCCGTCGCGGCCTCGATCTCGTCGTCGCTCAGCGCGGGCACGCGGAAGCCCCGGCCGCGCACGTGCGCGACCAGCTCCGGCTCCGGCGGCACGCCGTGCTCGGCCAGGTAGTAGGCGACGGCGCCGGACCACACCCACACGCCGTCGGTGTGGAAGGTCAGCGGGACGCGGTCGGGGCGCGCGGCGTCCAGCAGGTCGGGCGCGGACGACCGCGCCGCCAGCACCACCGGGCAGCGCCGCAGATACTCCGCGAGGACCCCTGTCTCGTCCGGCGGGACCGGCGGACGCGTCACCGACGGGTTCTCCCCGTCGGGGCCGATGCCGTCGAACACGCGGGCCCGGCGCAGCGCGGGCCGCGGCGGCGGCACCTCGGCCGCGCGCCGGGACGCCTCGCCCGCGAGCTGCGTCATCCACTCCGGGATCTGCGCGGTGGGGAACCGCTCCAGCTCGCGCTGCACCTCATGCGCGGACGGCAGCGTGTTCCACGCCGGTTCACGGTCGTAGGTGTAGGAAGCGCGGCACCGCACGCTTGTCTCGTCGTACAGCACCTCGAAGTCGATCCGCGACCACGTCGACCCCTGGAACGCGTGCGTCCCCGCCCGCAGCCGGTCCAGCAACGCGGCGGCGGCGGGCGGCGGCGTCCAGTCGCAGCGGGTGCGGTCGGCGCGCGTGACCATCAGCGGCGGGAACTCCACGTGCCCGCCGGCCGCCTGGTAGTAGCCGAACACCTTCTGCCACAGCGGCGGCGCCTGATCGGCCACCAGCGTCGTGAACCGGTTCGACAGCAGGGCCATCTGCTCGGCTGGATCGAGTGGAACGGGCACGTCGTCCGCCGCGTACTCCGGCTCCCGCCCGTCCAACCGCTCCCGCAGCCACCTCGGCATCTTCGCCCCGTCCCGGGGCAGCACCACCTGATCCCGCCGCCAGTGCTCCACCGGCAACGGCGGCTCCCACCCCGGATCGTCGTCATAGTTGTAGACGACCCCGAACCGGTCGGGCTCGACGAAGAACACCAACGAGAACCACGTGCCCTGCTCCGACAGATACTGCGCCCGCCGCAACCGAAGCAACGCCTCGCTCAACTCCCCGGGCACCTCCGGCACCACCCACCGCTCACCGTCACCCCCCAGACAGGTCACCACAACGTCGCTGGTCGCCACCAAAGCCCGGCACCGCACATCAATCCGCCGCCACCCGACCGCCCCCACCCCCCGCACGACCGCGACGACACGCCCCTCCAACCCCGCGATCTCATCCGCGCGCCCGCCCACCGCCGCCTCCTCCATAGCTCCAACGAGGCAGGCTATCCACCCAAAACCCCCGCCCTCACGCCCCGCACCGACACAGCCCGATCAACGCCCCACCACCACCGCCCCGTTCCCCACCCACCACCAAGCCCAAGCCCGACCACCCACCCCGAACAACCTCGCACTCGACCACCAAGCCGACGCCACGGCTCGCACAGGAACCCTCAACCGACCGCGCAGCAAACCCCTCCGCCCAACAGCAAGCCACCACCGCCCCAACCTCACCGGCGCCGCAAACAAGGACTCCCCACCAGGAAGACACCTGACTCTCCAGCCAGACCCCCACACCCCTCCCCACCGACACAGATGATCACCGACCCCACCCCCACGCCCTGACCTGCACATCCATCCACCCAGAAATGACCACCCCTCCACCCCCCGATCCCGCACAAACCTTTCGGCAACGAACCACTTTTCCCCCAGCACCCGCATCTGTAAGCTTTCGCGCGTACTGACACCCCGTTGTCGACTGAGCGAGTCGAAGATGGCGCCACACCCCCGCCCCTACCACCCCTTGCGCACTGTCCTGTGCACCTCTCTCGTCACGCTCGCTCTGAGCGCGTGCGCTTCCGCACCCGCGACAGGCAGTTTCAGTCCTTCGGGCACCACGCGCACCGACACCACTCCCCTCGACTCCGACCAAGCAGGGCAGCCCACCGCCTCCTCCAAGGCGGAGATCGAGAAGAGCGCTCTCACGAGCTATCGCGCCTACCATGCGGCCGTGCAAACGGCCTACGAACGCAATGATGCGAGTGGACTTCCGAATGTGGCCATCGATCCAATCCTCCGCCGGGTGACGCGCGACGTCAACGAAACAACCGCCAAGGGCGTTGTATGGCGTTTCGTGAACGTCTTATCACCTCGCATCTACGCCCAATCACCGGACAGAACCACAATATTCATCGCGGATTGCCTACGCACACTTGCGGGCTATCGCTTCTCCCTGGCCACAGGCAAGCGGACGGCCAGCGCACCGGGTAAAGCGTACGTTTATCGGACTGCGGTTCATCTAGAATCCGGCAGATGGCTGGTCGCCGACGCGGTTCGAGATCGAGAATGCTGACCGCATTCGTTACACCGTTGAATGGCAAGTGATCTCGAGACAGAGGCACAGGATGACCCCCTTCAATCTTCCGCCGACGGCCGCCAGGGTCACACGCGGGATCGTTGCCGCTGCGACGGTCGCGGGAACCCTGACGGCTGCGACGTTGCCCGCCTTCGCCGACCCGTGCGTTCTGGGCCCAGATGGAAAGTTCCATTGCGCCGGTGGGAACGTGGGGGGCGGCGGAGGCGGCAACGGCGGCGGTGGTGGCGGCGGAGGAGGCGGTAACGGCGACGGCGGCTTCAACATTCCGCCCCTGCTTCCGGGAGACGAGGAGGAGCTCGGTCTCGGCGGCGATCCTGGGGGCGGCGGTGACGGAGGTGGTGGCCCAGCCCCTATCCCTACGCTCACTCTCGCGCAGATGGCAAGGGCCAACGCTCAACTCCCGACCCCGATCGTCCACACGGCGCCCGCGGGGAAGACCTACGTCGGCGTACGCACCAACCTCTGGGTTGACAACTACGTCGATGTCGGAACCGAGCCGATCACCGTCGGCCGTCAAACAATCAGGGCTTGGGCGACAGCTACAACCGTCACGTGGAAAATGGTCGAGAAGCAGTTCGATTGCGCCGGACCGGGATCTCGCAACAGCGCCGAGTGCAGTTACACGTACCAGCGGTCTTCAGCAAATCAACGCGGCGGGAAATATTACATCGTCGCAACGATAACCTGGACCTTCCGGTGGGAATGTCAAGGACTCGACTGCCAGTCCTCGGGCGACACGCTTCCGTCGATGACGCGAGACTCCGCTCCCACCCCGCTTCTGGTCGGCGAGATTCAGACGAACGCACGAGATTAAGCGATCATGCACACAAGAACCTTGAGTTTCTCGGTAGTCATGGCAGTCGTAGTTTCCTCGACGGGGGCGGGCTGTTCATCCGACGACGGGCAGGCGCCGCGGCCCACTCGGGCAGCGCCTTCTTCAGCGTCCCCGTCGGCACCGCCCCCCCAGTTCGATCTCAAGCAGGCCGAGAGCCGGCTTCTCGATGCGCGCGCGCTTGGTAGCGACTTGAAACTCACTCCGACCGTCGCGAGCGCAGCGGAGAACAACGGCGTCCCCCTCTGTTCCTTGAAGAGCCAGAAGCTCGAGGGCAACCCACGCTTCGTTACGCGACAGTTCACCAACCCGCACAAGGGCGCAAAAGAAGTCAAGTACGTCCAGGTGGTGGCCGTCTACCCAGATTCGGCGGCCGCCATGGCCGCGTTCGACGCACTAAAGAAGAGTGCCCACTCGTGCCCTCCACGCCGACACGTACCGGCCAAGAAAGTACGAGAGAATTTCACCAGGTACGCCCATGACGATACGTGGAAGGTCAGCGAGCCGACCGACCAGCGCTGGACGCGGCTCCAGGGGCAGGAGGTACAGAAGTACGCGGCCTCAGCAAGTCAGTATAATTGGCTACACTTGATTTACGATTTCGCAGTACGTGGAAATACGTTCTTGGCGATGCTGTACTGGGGACGAACCGAACCCAAGAAATCTCCACAGAAAATCATCGACCAAGCCCGATCCGCAGTAGAACTTCAGCTGAAGCAGTTCCAGTGACCAAGTAGAAGCTGCGCTCAGTTTCGCCAGCCGAGGCGACTACAACGAATTAGAACCACCCACGCGAGAGCATGCCTCGTCAACTCTTACGGCGCGAGGATCAAGTTTCACATGCGGACATACCAGCAGGTGGCTTGCAACCGTAGGCCATAATCGCCAGCCGCTGTAGCACCGGCGCCCGCTGGCCCTAGACATGCGCCGTCAATCACCGCGAAGTCGAACTGGTGCCCATATCGGAGATATCGGCACGTCAGCACGCAAGCGAGTATTGATGTGAGCTTGAGTTCATTGAAGCGGCGACTGGCCGGATGCCGTCCTCTGATCGGAGGCTATCCGGATTAGATGAGGGGGCGGGTGGCTAGGAGTAGGCCGTCTTCGTCGCTGTAGAGCCAGTCGCCGGGGGTTATGGTTGTGGTGCCGAGGGTTAGTTGGGGGTTTTTTTCGCCGGTGCCTTCTTTTGCGCTTTTGCGGGGGTTGGAGCCTAGGGCCTTGATGCCTAGGTTCAGGGTGCGGAGGGTTGCCACGTCGCGGACGGCGCCGTTGATGACGACGCCTGTCCAGCCGTTGGAGACGGCGGCGGCGGCGATCATGTCGCCCATGAGGGCCGAGGCCAGGGAGGCGCCGCCGTCGACTACGAGGACTTGGCCGTCGCCCGGGGAGTTCAGGGTCTTCTTCACGAGGCCGTTGTCGCGGTGGCAGCGGATCGTCACGACCTGGCCGGCGAAGGTGGTGCGGGCGCCGTACTGGGTGAACTGCGTTTCGCAACTGCGCAGTTCGGCGTCGAAGTCGTCGATGAGGTCGGCGGTCGCGAAGTCCATGGGGCAAGCGTACCGAGGGGTAACCGAGGCTGTCAGTTGCCCGGGGTCGGCGGGGAGCCCTCCCAGACGGTCACGTCCAGGGTCAGGGGTGATCCCGGCATCGGCCCTACGCCTTGGACGTTGACCAGGGCGACCAGGCCGGTGACGGACGTGACGCAGAACCGTGATCCCGGCGCCAGCCGGTCCACCTCCAGGTGCCGCTGGTACGGGAGGCGGCTCGTGCAGACCGCGAACGAGCCCGGTGCGGTGGGCGGCAGCAGCGTCACGCGGTTCGCGTACAGGACGCGGCCGATGTAGCGCAGGTCGGGCGGGTCGCCGTGGGACGGCGCGGGACGGGCCGGGTCGCCGCCGAACGCCAGCCCGTAGCCGTCGGGCAGGTTGATGTCCTGGTAGCGGCCGACCTCGTTGCCGCTCCCTCCGGGCGCCTCGGCGGGGGTGCTGCTGGACGGCGGTTCCGTGCTGGGGGCGGACGTCGCGGCGTCGGACGGGAGCTGGTCGTCGCCGCCGCCGCGCGACAGCATCACGACCACCAGGACGGCCGCGACGAGCAGCAGCCCGACCGCCACCGCGCAGATCGCCGCGATGATCCGCGCCGGTGACGCCTTCGGCTGGGCCGGGGGCGGCGGGAGGGGCGGCGGGACGGGCGGTCCGTCGAAGCCGGGTCCGCTGGTGGGCGGACCCATCGGGCGAGGCGGGTCGGCCGAGTAGGCGCCGAGCCGACGGGTGACGTCCTCGGGGAGCCAGCCGGTGAGGTCGTCGGGCAGGCCGAGTTCGGTGCGGATGTCGGCGGGGTCGGGGCGCTGGGACGGCTCCTTGCTCAGGCAGCGTTCGAGCAGCGGCAGGAGCGCGTCCGGGCAGCCGGACAGGTCGGGTTCCTCGTGCACGACGCGGTAGAGGACGGCGCTGGCGGCACCGTCGCCGAAGGGGGTGCGGCCGGTGGCGGCGAACGCGACGACGGACGCGAGCGCGAACACGTCCACGGCCGGGGTGGCGTCCTCGCCCCGGGCCTGTTCGGGCGCCATGAACTGCGGAGCGCCCGCGCGGATGCCGGACCCGGCCAGCGGGAGCGCGTCGGCGGCGCCGGCGAAGCCGAAGTCGAGCACGCGGGGGCCGTCGGGGGCGAGCAGGACGTTCGACGGTTTGAGGTCGCGGTGCACGACACCGGCGGCGTGCACGGCGGTGAGGGCCTCGGCTGCGGCGGCGAACAGCACCCGGACCGTCGGCTCGGGCAGCGGCCCCAGCGACACGACCATCTCCGCGAGGGACGGCCCGGCGACGTGCGCGGACGCGACCCACGGCGGTGCGGTGACGGTGTCGGCGTCCAGGACGGGCGCGACGAACCGTCCCCGGACGCGGCGGGCGTCGGCGACCGCCGCGCCGAGCAGCCGGACAAAGTCGGCGTCGGCGGCGAACTCGGGCCGTATGACCTTGACGGCGAGCTTGCCGCCGTCCGGCGCGACGGCGAGGTAGACACGGCCCATCTCGCCCACGCCGAGCCGGGCGAGGACGCGGTGCGCGCCGAGCGCCGGGGGATCGCCCGGAACGAGGGGCTCGAACACCGGGACCGGCGCTGGCATGGGGGCCTCCAAGGGGGTCGCCGCCCTGTTGTACCCGAGAGTGCGGGAATCTCGCCACGCGTGGCCCGCCGAAGGCGCGCGCGGGACGGCGGGCGCGGGGGCCTCCAGGGATGAGACGCACGGAACCGCCCGCTGGATCGCTGCCCGGCCGTCAAGAGGTGACCAAAGTCCGGCACCGAGTCCATGATCTGCGCGCACCGCCGGTTGACGCGCCCGTACGCTGATCTATGGGTGCTGTGCCCACCCTTCGGCGCGGGCATCCGCCCCCCTTCGCACCGGTGATCCCCGGTGTGCCACGCGATCCCGGCGACGGCGCCGGGCCGACCGTCCGAAGGAGTGCCGTGAGCGAACACACCCGAACCGAGCGGCTGCGGGAACTGTCCGAGGCGCACAGCGCGCACAACTACCACCCGCTGCCGATCGTGGTGGCGGAGGCGGACGGCGCGTTCGTGACCGACGTCGACGGACGCCGGTACCTGGACTTCCTCAGCGCCTACTCGGCCGTCAACTTCGGGCATCGCAACCCGCAGTTGACGGCGGCGGCGCGGCGGCAGCTCGACCGGGTCACTCTCGTCAGCCGCGCGTTCGACCACGACCAGTTCGGCCCGTTCGTGACGGAGCTGGCCGAGATGTGCGGCAAGGACATGGTGCTGCCGATGAACAGCGGCGCCGAGGCGGTGGAGACGGCGCTGAAGACGGCGCGCAAGTGGGGCTACGAGGTCAAGGGCGTCCCGGAGGACCAGGCCAACATCGTCGTGTTCGACGGCAACTTCCACGGACGCACCACGACGATCATCAGCTTCTCCAACGACCCCGTCGCGCACGACTCGTACGGGCCGTACACCCCCGGGTTCCGCACCGTCCCCTACGGCGACGCCGAGGCGCTGCGCGGCGCGATGGACGACGACACCGTCGCCGTGCTGATCGAGCCGATCCAGGGTGAGGCGGGCGTCATCGTGCCGCCGGAGGGGTACCTGCGCGCCGTCCGCGACCTGTGCTCCGCCAACGGCAGCCTGATGATCGCCGACGAGATCCAGTCGGGGCTCGGCCGCACCGGCGCGACGTTCGCGCTGGAGCACGAGCACGTCGTCCCGGACGTGTACCTGCTCGGCAAGGCGCTGGGCGGCGGCATCATGCCGGTGTCGGCCGTCGTGGCCGACCGTGACGTCCTCGGGGTCTTCAAGCCCGGGCAGCACGGTTCCACGTTCGGCGGCAACCCGCTCGCCTGCGCCATTGCCCGCGAGGTCATCGCGATCCTGAAGACCGGGGAGTACCAGGAGCGTTCCCGCGAGCTGGGAGCCCATCTGATGGAGCGCTTGAAGGACCTCGGTGGCGACCGTGTCCGGGAGGTTCGCGGCCGTGGCCTGTGGGCGGGCGTCGAGCTGACGGCCCCGGCGCGTCCGGTGAGCGAGCGGCTGATGGAGCTGGGCGTCCTCGCCAAGGAGACGCACGACTACACGATCCGCATCGCCCCTCCCCTGACCATCACCCGCGACGACCTCGACTGGGGCATCGACCAGTTCACGGCGGCTCTGAACGCCTGACGCAGGCGCCTCGACGCGCGGCGGCCGCGCGCGGTGCCCGGCGGCGAGACGCGGACGTGCGGCGTTCGCGTCCGGCCGTCCGGGCTCGGTCGGCCGACGTGGGCGTGCGCTCGGCGCACGTGAGGCGATGGGGCCGCCGAGGGGCCGGGGAGGGTCGCTGCGCGTCTCCGGGCGCCGTTCGGGCGTCGTGGTGCCTCCCGCGCGTGGACGACCGCACACCGCCGCAGCAGACGGCCGTGCCGGAGCAGGGCGAGACGGGTGGAGCGGCGGTGACGGACGTGCCACCGAGCCGATGGCTGTCGGCGCCCGGTCGGAGCGTGGTCGCGCCGCACGCCGGGAGGACGCCGCTTCGCAGGGGAGATCGCCTCGCGAACCGGGGTCGGGCGGCGACGGTCGCGACGCGGCCCGGGTGGGGCGCGGGAGGGCAGTTCGTCGGAGGGCCAGGCGGTGCAGGAGAGAGCGGAACGGGCTGCGCATGACGGGTTCCCTTCGTGGACCGCCCTCGGCTGGGACGGCCTCTCGATCGTGCTCTCGTTCGCTCCGCGGACGGGAAGCTTTTTCCGGCTGTGGATAACCCGGATGGGCGGGGCGCGGGCCGGAAGAGGCCGCAGGCAAGGCGGTCTCGCCGTCGGCGGCCTCGGGCGAGTACCGGGAGACCGTTCGAGACCGTCCGGATTGCCGGGTTGCGTGATCAGCGGGAGAGATCGGGCGACACGCACATATCGCTGGTCGTGAGTGGGTGCGGGGGCGGCGCGGAGAATGATCAGCATGCCGTCTGCCGCGTCGTCTCCACGGATCGCCGTCGTCGTCACCACCGCTGGGCGGGCGCGGCCGGTGGAGCGGCTGCTGGCGTCGCTGGCCGCGCAGACGCGGGCGCCCTCGGCGGTCGTCGTCGCTGATCAGGGGATGTCGCGCGAGGCGCGGGACGTCATCGAGGAGTACGCGGAGCGGCTGCCGGTGCGGGTCGTCGAGGTGACGGGCGGGGTCTCCGTCGCGCGGAACGCCGCCCTGCGGGCGCTCGGGGTGCTGCGCGGAGGTCAGCGGACGTCCGGGCTCGGCCTGCTGGAGACGTTGCTGTCCGGGACGGACGGGCGGGCTCAGGCCGAGGGTGCCCACGGCGGTGTGCTGACGCGGCCCAGTCCCCCGGGCACCGACGCGAGCGCCGACGTCGTCGTGTTCTGCGGGGAACGGGCCGTCTACGGGGACGACACGCTGGAACGCGCCGCCGCCGCGTTCGCGGGCGACGCCGACGTCGTCTGCGGCGGCGACGGGCCCGTGACGCAGCGGACCGTCTGGGCGCGGGCCGGGGCGGCGTGCTTCTACGGCACGGGGTTCCTGCGCGACGCCGACGGATTCGACGAGCGGCTCGGCGGGGGCGGCAGCACCCCCTGGCAGTCCGGCGCCGAGGCCGACCTGCTGCTCCGCGCGCTGCGCGGACGCCGCGTCGTCCGGCACGAGGCGGGCATCGACGTGCGCGAGCCGGCCGACAAGGCCGATCCGGCCCGCGAGCGGCATCTCGCGCGCGGCGCCGGACGCGTCTACCAGCGGCACTATCGCGGCTTCGACGGGTTCCGCGCCATCGTCGTGCCGCTCGGCGCCGCCGTCGGGTACGCGGCGCGGCGCCGCTGGCCGGACGCCCGGCGCCATCTGCACCGCGGCGTCGGGCACTTCGAGGGGCTGACCGGCGTGCTGCTGCCGCGCCCCCGCATCGGCGACTGAGCACGCGGCCGCACGCGACGGCGGTGCATCAGGCGTAGATTGGTACGTTCCGGCCGACCCGTGCCGGTGCGGGCGTCGCGGCGTCCCCCCACCTCACCGCGCAGGAGCACGCATGACCCGTTGGCGCGGTAACCCGTGGGCGATCCTGCTCACGCTGTCGCTCGGGTTCTTCATGACCCTGCTGGACCTGACGATCGTCAACATCGCGTTCCCCAGCATGGTCGACCGGCTCGGCGCGTCGCTCGACCAGGTGCTGTGGGTGTCGAACGCCTACATCCTCGTGCTGGCCGTCCTGCTGATCACCGCCGGGCGGCTCGGCGACGTGTGGGGCAAGAAGACCCTGTTCATGGCGGGCGTCACGCTGTTCACGCTCGCGAGCCTGGCGTGCGGCCTCGCGCAGGACCCGGCGCAGCTCATCGCGGCCCGCGCCGTCCAGGGGCTCGGCGCGGCGCTGCTGATGCCGCAGACGCTGTCGATGATCATCGCGACGTTCCCGGCGGAGCGGCGCGGCGCCGCGCTCGGCGTGTGGGGCGCGGTGGCTGGCGTCTCGACGGTCGCGGGACCGACGCTGGGCGGCCTGCTGGTGAGCTGGCTGGACTGGCGGTGGATCTTCTTCGTCAACCTGCCGATCGGCGTGCTGGTGCTCGCGATGGCGGCGCCGATCCTGCCCGCGCACGTCAAGGGCGTCCGGCACCGGTTCGACGTCACCGGGGTCGTGCTGGCCACGGCGGCGCTGTTCTGCCTGGTGTTCGCGCTGACGGAAGGGCAGAAGCACGCCTGGAACGGCGGGATCGTCGCGTTGTTCGCGGGTGCCGCCGTGCTGCTGGCGGTGTTCCTGGCGCAGCAGAAGCGCCGCCAGGACCGCGAGCCGCTGGTGCCCTTCTCGCTGTTCCGCGACCGGAACTTCACGGTGCTGAACCTGGTCGGGGCGATCGTGTCGTTCGGCATGATCGGGATGTTCCTGCCGCTGACGTTCTACCTCCAGTCCGTCCTCGGGTACAGCGCGTTGCAGGCTGGGCTGATCATCGCGCCGACGTCGGTGGTGTCGATGCTGCTGGCGCCGCTGGCCGGGCGGCTGTCCGACCGTGTCGGCGGCAAGTACCTGCTGATGGGCGGGCTCGTCCTGTACGGCTCGGGCATGCTGTGGATCATCACGATCGCGCGGGTGGACACGCCGTGGACGTCCTTCATCGTGCCGTTCATCGTCGCTGGCGCCGGTATGGGCGGGTTGTTCGCACCGATGGCGACCGAGGCGACGCGCCGCGTCCCGCCCGCGCTGGCCGGAGCGGCGTCCGGGGTGAACAACACGGTGCGGCAGGTGGGGTCGGTGCTGGCCTCGGCGGCGATCGGCGCCGTGTTGCAGAACCGCCTCACGGTGAGCCTCGCGGACGAGGCCGAGCGGCGCGCGGCCGCGCTGCCGCCCGACTACCGCGAGCCGTTCACGGCGGGTTTCGCGGACGCGGCGCGGGGCGGGCTGGAGATCGGCGCGTCCCACCACGGGGCGCGGGTGCCGGACGGGCTGCCGCCGGACGTCGCGCAGCGCGCGCAGGAGCTGGGCGCGCAGGTGTTCACGCACGGGTTCGTGGACGCGCTCAAGCCGACGATGCTGCTGCCCGCCGTGCTGATCTTCGTAGGAGCAGCGGCGTGCCTGGCCGTGCGTTCCTACCGGGCGCCGGTGCCGCAGGCCCCGGCGGCGGAGCCGGTGGAGCAGCCCGAGGGTCAGCCGAGGGTGCGGTAGCGGCCCTCGTAGAAGACGAGCGGCGCGGCGGCGACCTCGGGGGCGTCCAGGTCGAGGACCTCCCCGACGACGATGCTGTGGTCGCCGCCCTCGTGGACGGCGTGGGTGCGGCACTCCAGCGTCGCGACGGCGCCGCCGAGCAGGGCGGCGCCGGTGCGGGCGCCGCGGGTGTGCTCCAGGCCGGCGAGCTGGTCGTCCAGCGGGCGGCCGCGGGTGGCGAACCGCTGCGACGTCTCGGCCATGTCGCGGGCGAGCAGCGAGACGCCCCACGTGCCGGTGGCGAGGACGGCGTCGTGGAAGCGGGCCGTCTTCTCGGCGCAGAAGAGCACGAGCAGCGGGTCGAGCGAGACGGACGTGAACGCGTTGACCGTCATCGCGTGGTCGACGCCGTCGGCGACGGTGGTGACGACGGCGACGCCGGTGGCGAAGCGGCCGGCGACGGCGCGGAAGCGTCCGCGGTCGACGGCGGGCGCGGCATCCGGATCGGTGTTCACAGCGCCTCCACCCTACCTGCGGGTAACGTCGGCCCCCGCAGTCAGCCAGGACCCTGCCGGACGGCGCGCGGGGACGAGCAGGACCGCCGCCACGACGGCGATCATCCCGCCCAGGATGTAGACGTACCCGCTGAGCGACCCCGCGATGATCAGATCGCCCTCGGGACGCTGCTGCGAGATCAGCAGCACGACGACGCCCCAGGCCACGCCGGGCACGACCGCGCCGAGCCGCGCGCCCATCCCCCGTCCCGCCAGGTGGACGAACCCGAACGTCGCCAGGACCGCGACCACGCCCAGCACCGGCTCGGGCCCGGCCGGCCACGCCTGCACGACGGCGCCGATCATGCCCCAGAACGCGCCGAGGATGCCGAGCGCCGCGTAGGCGGCTCCGGCGACGACGGCGTCGCCGGGCGTCTCCCGGTCGGGGTCGTGTCCCGCTTCGTCCCCCCGGGGTTCGCCGGGAGGATGCGCGCCGGACGGGTCCGGCACAGGCTCGCCGTCGGAGCGGCGCGGGGACGCGGGGGCGGGTGGGTCGTGTTCGTCGGGCACGGGGGTCAGGGTATCCGGACGGTCACACGCGGGGTTCCGCGCGGGCGGCGGCGAACAGGTCGGTCTCGCGGCCGCCGGGGGCGGCGGGCGGGCCGAGGGTGCCTTCGAGCAGGATGTAGTACTCGGTGCCGAACGCCTGCTGGCCGAGGTTGTTGGACAGCGCGAAGAACGGGCCCTCGTCGGCGACCGTGATCTGCGTGCGGTGGGCGCGGAGCGCGTCGAGCTTGGCGGGCAGGAACGCGCGCGCGTCGACGGCGGAGGTGACGAGGTCGTCCGGGACGCCCGAGCCCAGCTCCTCCAGGCCCGCGACGCGCGCGAACGGCAGCCGCCCGCCCTCCCGCATGACCGCGATGGCCCGCGCCAGCACGGTGCGCGGCGACGCGTAGGCGTACAGCTTGGCGGCGCGCCACGGCGCACCGCCGGGGTGGGCCGGGTCGGCGGCGAGGTCGAAGGCGCGGCGCGTCACCCGGTGCGCCTGGATGTGATCGGGATGCCCGTAGTTGCCGCGTTCGTCGTAGGTGACGATGACCTGCGGGCGCACCTCGCGGATGACCTCCGCCAGGGCCGCGCCCGCCTCGTCGAGGTCCGCGCGCCAGAAGCAGCGCGGGTCGTCGTTGGTGGGGGCGCCCATCATGCCCGAGTCGCGCCAGCGTCCCGCGCCGCCCAGGTAGCGGTGGTCGGTGACGCCGAGCGCCGCGCACGCCCGCGCCAGCTCGCCCACGCGGTGCTCGCCGAGGCGGTCCTCCCGGCCGGAGGCGAGCGAGGCCAGTTCGGGCGGGATGATCTCGCCCTCTTCACCGAGCGTGCAGGTGACGAGGCAGACGTGGGCGCCCTGCGCCGCATATTTCGCCATGGTCGCCCCGGTACCGATGGACTCGTCGTCCGGGTGGGCATGGACGAACAGGATGCTCGGCTCGGTCATACCTCCTGAGCGTACTCAGGAGGCGCTCCCGCGGCGATGCCCGCCCCGGCCCGCCGGGTCAGGGCTCGGTGCCCGCGCCCGCCCCGGTGTCGGTGCCGCCTTCCCCGCCGCCGCCCGGGTTCTCGGGCTCGGTCGGCGGCTCCTGGGTGGTGGGCGGGGGCTGCGTCGTGGGCGGCGCGGTGGG
Organism: Actinomadura flavalba DSM 45200; assembly: GCF_000374305.1. Classification (GTDB taxonomy): domain Bacteria; phylum Actinomycetota; class Actinomycetes; order Streptosporangiales; family Streptosporangiaceae; genus Spirillospora; species Spirillospora flavalba. Next base: position 215,539 of record NZ_KB894095.1, read on the forward strand.
GGGCGTGGAGGTCGACGGAGGCGGCGGCGGGGCCGGGGCCTGCGAGGTGGGCGGCGTCGTGCGGCGCGTCGGGGTCTGCACGGGCTCGTCCGGCTCGTCGGGCTCGTCCGGCTCGTCCGTCGTCTCGCTGACGGTCGGCGTGGGGCTGTCGACCGGGCTGATCGGGTCGTCGTTCCGCGACGTCGCCAGCGCCACGGCCACCACCACCGCGAGGATCGCCAGCACGGCGAGGCCCGCGTAGATCGGCCACTTGGACTTGCCCGGCTCTTCGTCGTAGCCGCGCGCGCGGGTCGCCGCGGCGGGGCCGTAGCCGGGCGCGGGCGGCAGTGAGCCGGTGAAGTCGGCCGGGGCGATGCGGCGCGTGCCGCCGACGGGCTGCGTGCCGCCCGCCGCGCGCTGCTCGCCCTCGGCGAGCAGGGACGTGGCCTGCGCGGGGTCGTCCAGGCGAGTCTCGGTGGCGGGACCGGCGCCGATCAGGTTCATCATGATCTGCTGGGCGTTGGGGCGGCGGGCCGGGTCCTTGACGAGGCACGCGGCGATGAGGCCGTGCAGCTCGGGCGGCAGGCCCTGGAGCGACGGCGGCTCGTTCATCACCCGGTTGATCACCGCGACGACGGTGTCGTCGCCGAACGGGGGGCGGCCCGTCGCGGCGAACACCATCGTCGTCGCCCACGCCCACACGTCCACGGCCTCGGTGAGCTTGGCGCCCGCGACCTGCTCGGGCGCCATGTAGGACGGGGTGCCGATCGCCTTGGTCGCGGCGGTCTGCCCGACGTCCAGCGCCCGCGCGATGCCGAAGTCGATGACGCGGGGACCGTCCGGCGCCATGATCACGTTGTGCGGCTTGAAGTCGCGGTGCACGATCCCGGCCTGGTGGATGGCGACGAGCGCCGTCACCGTGCCGATCGCGAGCCGGTCCAGCGCCGCGCCCGACAGCGCGCCCTGTTCCATGATCTGCTTGTAGAGCGACGGGCCGGGGACGTACTCGCTGGCGATGTAGGGCTGGTCACCGGCGGCGTCGGCCTCCAGCACCTGCGCCGTGCAGAACCGCGCGACCTGCTTGGCGGCCTGCGCCTCGCGGACGAAACGGTTGCGGGCCGAGGCGTCCTCGACGAGGTCGGCGCGCAACAGCTTGATCGCGGCCTTGTTGCCCGAGGCGTCCGCACCGAGGTACACGACTCCCTGGCCGCCCTCGCCGAGCCGTTCGAGCAGCTCGTACGAGCCCAGCCGCCGGGGGTCCCCCGGTTGCAGCTCCGCCATGGATCTTCTCCTTCAAGCCTGCACATTTCGACGCGTACGCGGGAAGATCCGAGCTTACGCGAGGCCCGCCCGCCCCCGCGTTCGTTCGCCGGGACGCGATCGGCACGACCGGGTTATCCACAGGCGGCGGCTCGGGTCGGTGTGTGCCCACCGCGGCTGGCAGACTCGTGTCCCATGAGCATCAGCTATCCGCGGCAGAGTGCCCGCACCCGACGGTTCAGCCTCGGCGTCCCGCGCGCGTTCCAGATCGCGCCGGACGGGTCGCGGGTCGTGTTCCTGCGGACGCGCGCCGGCGACGACCCGGTCACCTGCCTGTGGACGCTCGACACCGAGACCGGCGACGAACGGCTCGTCGCCGATCCGGCCGCGCTCGACCTGCCCGGCGAGGAGGAGCTGCCCGCCGAGGAGCGGGCCCGCCGTGAGCGGGTCCGCGAGCAGGCGGGCGGCATCGTCGGCTACGCCGTCGACCGGGCCTGCGCGGTCGCGGTGTTCACGCTCGGCGGCAGGCTGTTCGCCGCCGATCTCACCGCCGGCAAGGTGCGGGCCCTGCCCGCGCAGACGCCCGTGTTCGACCCGCGCGTCGATCCGGCCGGGCGCCGCGTCGCCTACGTGTCCGACCGCGCGCTGCGCGTCATCGAGCTGGACGGCTCCGGCGACCGCGCCCTCGCCCGGCCCGAGAGCGACCAGATCTCCTACGGCCTCGCCGAGTTCATCGCCGCCGAGGAGATGGGCCGGTTCCGCGGCCACTGGTGGTCGCCCGACGGCACCACCGTGCTCGCCGCCCGCGTCGACGAGACGCCCGTGCTGCGCTGGCACGTCGCCGACCCGGCCAACCCCGAGCGGCCCGCCACCGAACTCGCCTATCCCGCCGCCGGGACGCCGAACGCGCTGGTGTCGCTGGCGCTGTTCCCGCTCGACGGCGGGCGCATCGGCGTCTCGTGGGACCGGGGGCAGTACCCGTACGTCGTCACGCCCCTGTGGGACCGGCACGGCCTCGCGATCGTCGTGCAGCCGCGCGACCAGCGCAGCCAGCGGGCGCTGAAGGTCGACACGCTCAGCGGCGACACCACGCTGCTGCACACCGAGCACGACCCGGTCTGGTCGGAGATCGTGCCGGGCGTCCCGGCGCGGACGCGCCGCGGCGACCTGGTGTGGATCACCGAGGACCACGCCGCCGAGACGCGGCGGCTGACCATCGGCGGCAAGCCCGTCACCCCGGCGGGGCTCCAGGTGCGGTCGGTGCTGTCCGTGGAGGACACCACGATCGTGTTCACGGCGTCGGAGGAGCCCGCCGAGGTGCACGTGTGGGAGTACACGCCCGACACGCTGCGGTCGCTCACGTCGGGGCCGGGGGTGTTCGGCGCCGCGCGGTCGGGTGAGGTGACGGTCGTCAGCGGGTCGCGGCCGGATTCGGACGGCGCCGAGGTCGAGGTGCGGACGCCGGGCGGCGTGCATCCGGTGGCGTCGTTCGCGCAGACGCCGGTGCTGACGCCGAGGGTCGAGCTGTACCGCGCCGGGGAGCGCGAGGTCCGCAGCGCGCTGCTGCTGCCGACCGGGTGGGAGCCGAGCGACGGGCGGCTGCCCGTCGTCCTCGACCCGTACGGGGGGCCGCACGCGCAGCGCGTCCTGGCGACGCGCCGGGCCTATCTGGAGGCGCAGTGGCTCGCCGACCAGGGGTTCGCGGTCGTCATCGCCGACGGGCGCGGCACGCCGGGGCGCGGGCCGGGCTGGGAGCGGGCCGTGTACGGCGACTTCGTCCGGCCCGTCCTCGACGACCAGATCGCCGCGCTGACCGAGGCGGCCCGCCGTCATCCCGGCGCGCTCGACCTCGACCGCGTCGGCATCCGCGGCTGGTCGTTCGGCGGCTGGCTCGCGGCGCTCGCCGTGCTCGAACGGCCGGACGTCTTCCACGCCGCCATCGCCGGGGCACCCGTCACCGACTGGGGTCTCTACGACACCCACTACACCGAGCGCTATCTCGGCCTGCCCGACGAGGAGCCGGAGAACTACCTCGCCAACTCGCTCCTGGGCCGCGCCGCCGACCTGACGCGCCCGCTCCTCCTCATCCACGGCCTCGCCGACGACAACGTCGTCGCCGCCCACACGCTCCGCCTGTCGTCGGCGCTCCTGGCGGCAGGACGCCCGCACACGGTCCTGCCCCTCTCGGGCGTCACCCACATGACCCCGCAGGAGACCGTCGCCGAGAACCTCCTCTCCTTCCAGGTCGACTTCCTCAAGAAAAACCTGACCTGACCCACCGCACCAACCCGAGGCGGGCCGCGAGCCTCGCGGCCGCCTCCGATCGGCGCCCCGACTGACCCCGACCACGCCCGACATGCCCGACTCGCTCCAGTCCGGCGAACACACGTAACCGAGGTGGGCCGCGAGCCCGGCGGTCCGCCTCGGCCCAGAGCCCAAGCTGCCGTCCTTCCACGACCCGCATCCAGACGCCCGACACGCCTGAACGTTCTGCAGCCGCCGGGCGCTTGGCTGCCGCCCGGACGCGATCCACGGCTCAGGGGTCGCATTTCGTGGGTGGCTTGGGGTCTCGTTGTCGGGTGGGCTTGTGGGTCAGTGGTCGTCTTCGGATGTGGTGGCGAGGGTCGGGGTGGGGCCGTGCCAGGAGGTCCAGAGGGCGGCGTAGGGGCCGTTGGCGGCCAGGAGGGTTTCGTGGGGGCCCAGTTCGGTGATGCGGCCGTCCTCCACTACGGCTACGCGGTCGGCGTCGTGGGCGGTGGTGAGGCGGTGCGCGATGGCGATCACGGTGCGGCCCTCCAGGACGGCGGCCAGTGAGCGTTCCAGAGTGCGGGCGGCGCGCTGGTCCAGGAGGGACGTCGCCTCGTCGAGGACGAGCGTGGGCGGGTCGGCCAGGATCAGCCGGGCCAGCGCGAGCTGCTGGGTCTGGGCCGGGGTCAGGGCGGCGCCGCCGGTGCCGACGCGGACGTCCAGGGCCGGGCCGTCCCAGGCTACGGCGGTCAGGGCCGCGCGCAGCCGCGCGTCCGGCAGCGACTCGCCGACCATGCGGAGGTTGTCGGCCACGGTGCCGCCGAAGACGTGCTGCTCCTGCGTGACGAGCGCGACCGTCCGGCGCAGGTCGTCCAGCGGCAGCGCCGTCAGCGGGACGCCGCCCGCCGTCGCCGACCCGGACGTCGGGGCGTCCACGCCCGCCAGGATGCGGGCCAGCGTCGATTTCCCCGCCCCCGACGGCCCGACGATCGCGAGGCGTTCGCCCCTGCGCAGCGTGAGGTCCACGCCGCGCAGCACCTCCTGCCCCGGCCGGTACGCGAAGCGAACGTCGCGCAGCTCGATCTCCGTGCCGCGCGGGCGCTCACCGGACGCCACCCGGTCCGGCGGCACCTCTCCGGCGCCGAGCAGCCGCGCCAGCGACGAACCGGCGAGCTGGAACTCGTCGAGCCGGTACAGCAGCGTCTCCACGGGCCCGGTGAGCTGCTGCACGTAGAGGACGGCGGTGGTGAGCTGCCCGAGCGTCACCAGGCCGCGCGCGTGCAGGAGACCGCCCGCGAGCAGCGTCGCCGCGACCGGCAGGACGAACGCCAGCACCATCGTCGGGAACAGGACGGTCCGCAGCCGCATCGTGTACCGCTCGGCCGTCCAGCTCGCCGCGATGTCGTCCCGGCCGCGCGCGTGCCGCCGGTCGGCCAGGCCGTACGCCTCGACGGTGCGGGCGCCGTCCACGGTCTCGGCGAAGCCGTCGGTGATCTGCGTCCAGGCGGCGTTCTCGGCGAGGTAGCCGTCGCGGGCGCGGCGCAGGTACCAGCGCGTCACCAGGTACAGCGGCGGCAGCGCGACCAGGCACGCCGCCGCGAGCAGCGGCCCGTTCAGCATCAGCGCGACGACGGTGGCGAGGATCGTGACGACGCCGATGACGGTGTCGGGGACGGCCTCGCGGACGCCCTCCGACATCTGTTCGACGTCGCGGGTGGACCGGCTGACCAGGTCGCCGGTGCCGGCCCGCTCGATCCGCGACAGCGGCAGCTCCACGACGCGGTCGACGAACTCCTCCCGCAGTTCGGCCAGGACGCGTTCGCCGAGCCGCGCCGCCGCCAGGTACGCGTACCGGACCAGCACGCCCTGCGCCACCACGAACGCCACCAGCGCGACCGCGATCGTGTCGGCGGCGCCGTCGCCGTCGACGAGCGCGCCGAGCAGCCGCGGCGCCGCCAGCCCGGACACGGCCGCGGCCGCGTGCAGCGCCAGGACGCCCGCGAGCGCTCGCGGGTGCCGCGTCAGCAGCACCCGCGCATAGCGCCGCACCTGCTGCCGCGACGCCACCGGAAGATGTCGCGCGTTCATCGTCTCTCCTCGTCACCGGATCTCATGTCGAACTTCCCGAAGCGCCGAACCCGCCACGATCACCCGGCCCCTTCCGGCCGGGTCGCCCCCACTCGCCGTCCGCTCCGCCCATCGCCCCGTCGCCTCCCGACCCCCGCTCTCGCATCGCGCGAACCGCCGCGACGAGCCGCGCCCGTCGCGGCGGTGGTCAGTCGCGGCTGACCAGGGACGCGTAGGACGGGGACGCCGCGAGCAGGTCCGGGTGTGTGCCCTCGGCGGTGACGCTGCCCTCGGTGACGTGGACGACGTGGTCCACGCGCGTCAGCCACAGCGGGCTCGTCGTGCAGACCAGGGTCGTGCGGCCCTCGCGCGCGGGGCCGAGGACGGCGGCGATGGCGGCCTCGGTGTGCGCGTCCACCGCGCTGGTCGGATCGACCAGGACGAGGATCTCGGGGTCGGCGGCGAGGGCGCGGGCCAGGCGGAGGCGCTGGCGCTGGCCGCCGGAGAACTCGCGTCCCGCCTCGGCCACGACGGCGTCCGCCCCGGTGGACGCGACGACGTCGGCGGCGTGCGCCACCGCGATCGCCTCGTCCAGGCGCGCGGCGGGCACCGGCCGGGCGGGCGCGAGGGACGGCAGCAGCGGCCCGGCGAACAGCCGATCCTCGTTGACGGCCACCAGGACGCGGTCGCGGACGTCGGCGACGTCGCCCCACGGCACGTCGCCGTACGTCACGTCGCCGGGCGCGTGCCGCCCGAGCCGGGCGGTGATCGCGGCCGTGTCGGCCGGGCTCGCGACCAGCGCGGTGACGCGGCCGGGCCGCAGCACCAGCCCGGACGCCGCGTCCGTCAGCGGCGCCGGTCCGGGCACCCGCGCGGTGCCCGCCGCCGGAACGTCCGGTTCCAGCGCCAGCACGGCCATGATGCGCCGCGACGCCACCGTCCCGCGCATCGTCTCCCCCGCCACCTCGCCGATGACCTTCAACGGCTGGACGAGGAACACCGCGTACCCGTAGAACGCGACGAGCTGTCCCGCGCTGAGCGACCCGTCCGCCACCGCGCGCGCCCCGAGCCACGTCACCAGCACCAGCAGCAGGCCCGGCAGCAGCACCTGCGCGCCGCTCAGCATCGACTCGGCCCGCGCGACCTCCGCGCCGGAGACGCGCACCCGCTGCGACGCCGCCCGGTAGCGGTCCGCGAACAGCCGCTCCCCGCCGACGCCGCGCAGCACCCGCAGGCCCGCGACGATGTCGGTGGCCTGTCCGATCAGCGTGCCGTTCAGCTCCCGGTACCGCTCCTCGCGCCGCCGGTAGGGCGACAGCAGCGGAGCGGCCAGCGCCAGGATGAGCGGGACGCCGACGAGCACGACCAGCCCGAGCCGCACCGACGACGCCAGCATCAGCGACGTCACCGCCGCGATCGTCACGACGGCGCTCACGCCGCGCCCGAAGATCTCCAGGACGGTCGCGACCTGCGACACGTCCGCCGCGCCGACGCTCACCATCTCCCCCGTGGAGATCTTGCGGGGCAGCGCGGCGCCGGTGGCCGTGGCGCGGCGCGTCACGAGCTGGACGGTCCCGTAGGCGGCGCCGAGCCAGGCGCGGACCGAGACGCGGTGCCGGAGCGTGTCCGCGAGCGCCTGCACGCAGCCGAGCGCGAGCAGCACGCCCGTCCACGCGAACAGGGCGGAGGTGTCGGCGCCGACGACGCCCGCGTCCAGGGCGCGGCCGAGCACGGCGGGGACGAACGCCAGGCTCAGCGCGTGCACCACGCCCCAGCCCGCCATCGCGGCGAGGCGTCCCGGCATGTTCGCGGCGAGTACCGCCAGATACCACCACGGTCCCCGGTCACCGGGCGGACCGGGATCTTTCATCGGCGAAAGGTCCACGGCACGCACCGTAGGCGGCGGACGCCGGATTTCTCGACAGGTTTTCCGGCGCCGACCGGCGAGGCGGACGGGCGCGGAGGATGCGTGACCGCGAGCGGAGACGCTAGGGTCGGGGGGTACGGAGCGACGTTTTCTCCCCGCTCCCCGATGCCGGGAACCCGGCGGCTAGGCCGAAGCCGCCCCCCGGCGCCACCCGGCCGGCGGCCCTCGCCGAGACGCCGGTGTGTGCCGCCCCGCCGATACCCGTCCGGAAGCCGGAAACCATTTCTGTGAGCACGCTCAGCCCTCGCCGTGACCGCGCGCCGGTCCCCGGCCGCCCCTCGGGCCGGCCCGGGGGCGGCGGCGACGACCGCATCGACCTGCTGCTCATCGACGACGACCCGTCCGACGTGTTCCTCGTCGAGCGCATGCTGAGCGACAGCGGCCTGGACGTCCGCCTCCGCGTGGCCGCCGACCTCGACTCCGCGCGCCGCGTGCTGACCCGCCGCACCCAGTGCGTCATCGTCGACCTGTCGGGGCGCGGCATCGACCGGCTGGCGGCGCTGCGCGACGTGCTGGCGCTGTCGCGGACGGCCGCCGTCATCGTGCTGACCGCGCTGGACGACGAGAACCTCGGCGTCCGCGCCGTGGCGACCGGCGCGGCCGACCACCTGGTCAAGCAGGAGGTGGACGGCCCGCTGCTGGCCCGCGCGATCCGCTACTCGATCGAGCGCAAGCGCGCCGAGGACACCGAACGGCGGCTCGTCGAGGCGCGCATTCTCGGCCGGGAGAACGCGCGGCTGGAACGCGGCCTGCTGCCGATCCCGATCATCGGGGACGACGCGCTCGCGCACCACTCCCGGTACCGGCCGGGACGCCGCCGCGCGCTGCTCGGCGGCGACTTCTACGACACCGTGCAGACCGCGAACGGCGCCGTCCACCTGATGATCGGGGACGTCTGCGGGCACGGCCCGGACGAGGCCGCGCTCGGCGTGCAGCTCCGCATGGCGTGGCGCACGCTCGTCCTGGCGGGCCACACCGGCGAGCAGCTTCTCGCCACGCTCGACACCGTGCTCGGGCACGAGCGGCGCAGCGAGGAGATCTTCACGACGCTGTGCATGGTGACGATCGCGCCGTCGCGGCGGACGGCGCGGCTGCACTCGGCCGGGCATCCCGCGCCGCTGCTGTTCCGCGAGGACGGCGACGGCGCGCACGTGTCGGCGCTGCCCGACTACGCGCACGGTCCCGCGCTGGGCCTGCTGCCGGGCGCGGAGTGGCCCGCGACGGAGGTCGAACTGGGTGGGGCGTGGAGTCTCATGCTGTACACCGACGGGCTCATCGAGGGCCGGGTCGGTGACGGCGCCGAGCGCCTGGGCACCGAGGGCCTGGTGGGGCTGGCGGAGATCGCGCGGCGGCGCGGCAGCGGCGGCCGGGCGCTGATCGACGCGCTCGTCGCGGAGGTCGAGGAGCTGAACGGCGACGCGCTCGCGGACGATCTCGCGGTTCTGTTGCTGACGCACAAACCGGGCCGGTGAGGTCTGAGGTTCCCGACGGGGTTGTGAACTGCCCCACACGGCGGCTCCGACGCGGCGTCGGGAAACCCCGCCGAAACACCGTTCATAGCCTGTGGCTATCGGATCAAGTTCGTTGATGACTTGGCTATCTTGATGCAGGTCCGCCTACCGTGCGGGCCGTGGCTATAGCGAAACCTGCGATCTATCGATCGACCGTCGGCAAGAAGGCCGTCATGGCGGTCAGCGGTGGCGTCCTCGTGCTCTTCCTCATCGGGCACATGGTCGGCAACCTGAAGATCTTCTACGGCGCCGAGGACTTCGACCACTACGCGCACTGGCTGCGCACGATGGGCGAGCCCGCCGTCCCGTACCGCACCCTCCTGACCCTCCTCGAAGTGGGGCTCGTCGTCGCGGTCGTCGCCCACATGTGGTCGGCGACGTCGCTGGCGCTGCGCGCCCGCCGCGCCCGCCCGGTGAAGTACGCCTCGCGCAAGAAGTCCCACGCGCAGGGCTACGCCACGCACACCATGCGCTACGGCGGCGTCATCATCGCGCTGTTCATCGTCTGGCACCTGCTGGACATGACGTTCCTCGTGGTGAACCCCGCCGGCCGCGAGGCCACCCCCTACGAGCGCGTCGTGCAGGGCTTCGCCCCCGAGAACTGGTACGTGACGCTGTTCTACGTCGTCGCCGTGATCATGGTGGGCCTGCACCTGGCGCACGGCACGTGGAGCGCGTTCAACTCCCTCGGCCTGCGCACCCCGCGCAACAACCGCACGCTGCGCGGCGTCGCCTTCGCCCTCGCCGGCGTGGTCACCCTCGGGTTCCTCGCCGTGCCCTTCGCCGTCACGTTCGGATTGGTGAGCTGACCATGAGCGATCCCTTCTACCAGTCGGGCGAGCCGATCGCCGACGCCAAGGCGCCCGCGGGCCCCGTCGAGCAGCGCTGGACGACCCGCAAGTTCGAGGCCAAGCTCGTCAACCCGGCCAACAAGCGCAAGAAGAAGATCATCATCATCGGCACCGGGCTGGCGGGCGGCGCGGCCGGAGCCACGCTCGGCGAGGCCGGGTACCAGGTGGTCCAGTTCTGCTTCCAGGACAGCCCGCGCCGCGCCCACTCGATCGCCGCGCAGGGCGGCATCAACGCCGCGAAGAACTACCGCAACGACGGCGACAGCGTGCACCGGCTGTTCTACGACACGGTCAAGGGCGGCGACTTCCGCGCCCGCGAGTCCAACGTGCACCGGCTCGCGGAGATCTCCACCCAGATCATCGACCAGTGCGTCGCGCAGGGCGTCCCGTTCGCCCGCGAGTACGGCGGCCTGCTCGACAACCGCTCGTTCGGCGGCACGCAGGTGTCCCGGACGTTCTACGCGCGCGGCCAGACGGGCCAGCAGCTCCTGCTCGGCGCCTACCAGGCGCTCATGCGGCAGGTCGACGCGGGCAACGTCGAGCTGCACGCCCGGCACGAGATGCTCGACCTGATCGTGGAGGACGGGCGGGCGCGCGGCGTCGTCGTCCGCGACCTGATCAACGGCGAGATCAAGCACTACACCGCCGACGCGGTCGTGCTGGCGTCCGGCGGCTACGGGAACGTGTACTTCCTGTCCACGAACGCGATGGGCTCCAACGTCACCGCGACGTGGCGGGCGCACAAGCACGGCGCCTACTTCGCCAACCCGTGCTACACGCAGATCCACCCGACGTGCATCCCCGTCTCCGGCGACCACCAGTCGAAGCTGACGCTGATGTCGGAGTCGCTGCGCAACGACGGCCGGGTCTGGGTGCCGAAGGAGGGCGGCGACACGCGCCGTCCGGCCGACATCCCCGAGGACGAGCGCGACTACTACCTGGAGCGCATCTACCCCTCGTTCGGCAACCTGGTGCCGCGCGACATCGCGTCCCGCGCCGCCAAGAACGTGTGCGACGAGGGACGCGGCGTCGGCCCCGGCGGGCTCGGCGTCTACCTCGACTTCGCCGACGCGATCGAGCGGCTGGGCCGCAAGACCGTCGAGGCCAAGTACGGGAACCTGTTCGAGATGTACGAGCGGATCACCGGCGAGAACCCGTACGACACGCCGATGCGCATCTACCCCGCCGTGCACTACACGATGGGCGGGCTGTGGGTCGACTACGACCTGTCGTCCAACATCCCGGGCCTGTTCGTCACCGGTGAGGCGAACTTCTCCGACCACGGCGCGAACCGCCTCGGCGCGTCCGCGCTGATGCAGGGGCTGGCCGACGGCTACTTCGTGCTGCCGAACACCATCGGCGACTACATCGCCCGCACCGAACTCCCGGCCGTCCGGGACGACGCGGTGCAGGAGGCGCGCACCCGCGTCACGACGCAGATCGAGAAGTTCCTGTCGATCGACGGCGACCGTTCGGTGGACTCCTTCCACCGCGAACTCGGCCACATCATGTGGGAGTACTGCGGCATGGAGCGCACCGAGGAGGGGCTGCGCAAGGCGCTGGAGCTCATTCCGGCGCTGCGCGCCGAGTTCTGGACGCGGCTCAAGGTCACCGGCAGCGGCGACGAGCTGAACCAGCAACTGGAGAAGGCCGGCCGCGTCGCCGACTTCCTCGAACTCGGTGAGCTGATGGTCATCGACGCGCTGCACCGCAGCGAGTCCTGCGGCGGCCACTTCCGCGCCGAGAGCCAGGACGAGGACGGCGAGGCCAAGCGCGACGACGAGAACTTCGCCTACGTGGCCGCCTGGGAATGGGGCGGCGAGGGCGGGCAGCCCGTCCTGCACAAGGAAGCCCTCGAATTCGAATACGTCAAGCCCACGCAGAGGTCGTACAAGTAATGAAGCTCACTTTGCGCGTCTGGCGGCAGAAGGGCCCGCAGGACAAGGGCTCGATGGTCGAGTACCCGATCGACGACATCTCGCCCGACGCCTCGTTCCTGGAAATGCTGGACGTCCTCAACGAGAGGCTCATCGCCGAGGGCGACGAGCCGGTGGCGTTCGACCACGACTGCCGCGAGGGCATCTGCGGCATGTGCTCGCTGGTCATCAACGGCACCCCGCACGGCCCGGAGCGCAACACGACCACGTGCCAGCTCCACATGCGCAAGTTCAAGGACGGCGAGGTCATCGACGTCGAGCCGTGGCGCGCGGCGGCGTTCCCCGTCGTCAAGGACCTCGTCGTCGACCGGGGCGCGTTCGACCGCATCATCACCTCGGGCGGCTACATCTCGGCGCCGACCGGCACCGCGCCCGAGGCGCACTCGACGCCGGTGCCCAAGCCGGACGCCGACCGCGCGTTCGAGGCGGCCGAGTGCATCGGCTGCGGCGCGTGCGTCGCGGCCTGCCCGAACGGCTCGGCGGCGCTGTTCCTCGGCGCCAAGGTGACGCACCTCGGCCTCATGCCGCAGGGGCAGCCCGAGCGCTGGGACCGCGTCGTGTCCATGCTCGACACCCACGACGCCGAGGGCTTCGGCGGCTGCACCAACACCGGCGAGTGCACCGTCGCGTGCCCGAAGGGCATCTCGCTCGACGTCATCGGCCGCCTCAACGGCGACTTCATCAAGGCGAGCGCGGGCGGCAAGAAGAAGTAACGCCGCACGCGAAGGGGGCCGGGCACCGACGTGCCCGGCCCTTCGTCGTCAGGACGGGACGCGGGTGCGCAGGAGGCAGAATTCGTTGCCTTCGGGGTCCTGGAGGACGTGCCAGGACTCCTCGCCCGTCTGGCCGACGTCGGCGGGGCGGGCGCCGGCGGCCAGGAGGCGTTCCAGTTCGGCGGGCTGGTCGCGGTCGGTGGGGCTGACGTCCAGGTGGAGGCGGAGCTTGGACGTCTTGGGCTCGGGCGCCGGGGACAGCACGATCGTGAAGGGGTCGCCGCCGGGCGGGCCGATCTCGATGGAGCCGTCCGACTCCTCGCGGCCCAGCACGCTCCAGCCGAGGATGTCGCACCAGAAGGCGGCGAGGCGTTCAGCGTCCCGGCAGTCCAGGACGAATTCGGTGATCTTGCAGGCCATGCCGGCGTCCCTACCCGTCCAGCAGGGTCTCCACGCCCGCCGGGAGGCTGCCGGACAGGGCGGCCTCGACCAGGAACGTCTCCAGGGTGGACTGGAAGGCGCGGGCGGCGTGGGTGAGGTCGACGTCCTTGCGGTGCGCGAGGGCGATGGTGCGGAGCAGGCCCGGGGACGGCTGGCCGCGCCGGTGGTCGCGGGTCTCGTCGTCGGACAGGACGAGCGGAGTGCCGTGCAGTCCCGGTCGGCCCGCCAGCACCATGCTCGGCACCACAGCGATGCCGAGACCCGCCTCGACGAAGCGCAGCACCGCGTCCATCTCGCCGCCCTCGACGGCGAAGCGCGGCTCGAAACCCTCGGCGCGGCAGGCGTTGATCGTCGCCTCGCGCAGGTCGTAGCCGGAGCGGAACATGACCATCGGGCGGTTGCGCAGGTCGGAGATGCGCAGGTGCGGGCGGCGCGGGACCTGCGCCGGACGCGGCGGCATCCGCCCGCCGGACGGGTGCGGCGCCGGACGGGCCTCCGGCTCGGCCGGGGACGCCACGACCAGGCGCTCGCGCAGGATCGGGGCCGTCTCCAGCGGCGGGTCGCCGTGCAGCGGCAGGATGACCAGCGCGAGGTCGAGTTCGCCGCGGGTCAGCGCGCGGACCAGGTCGCGGGAGCCGCCCTCCTCGACGAGGATGCGGATGCCCGGATAGGCGTCGTGGAAGCGGCGCAGCACGTCGCCTAGCAGGCCCGCGCACAGCGACGGCGTCGCGCCGAGGCGCACGCGGCCCCGGCGCAGGCCCGCCAGCTCCTGCACCTCGTGCCGGGCGGTGTCGACGTCGGCGAGGATGCGCTGCGCGAGCGGCAGCAGCGCCTCGCCCGCCGGGGTCAGCGTGATGTTGCCGCGCGCGCGGCTGAACAGGGACGCGCCGAGGTCGGCCTCCAGCGCGCGGATCTGCTTGGACAGCGACGGCTGGGCGACGTGCAGCAGCTCCGCGGCCTGGGTGAAGTGCCGGACTTCGGCGACCGCGACGAAGTACGCGAGCTGCTGCAACTGCACATCCGACAGCGTACGGCGGCGGGATGCGCACCCGCGCACCGCACCCCGGGGGCACCTTCTGTCACTACGGCACGACAGGCCCCGGCAAATCTTGTCACCGACGGATGAATCCCACGGTCGACGACCATGAGGTTCGTTCACTTTTCGCGCTAGAGGACGACGTCAGGCACTTATTACGGTGGTGCCCTTTCCCCCACCCCGCACCTGGAGCACGCATGACACGACGCCACCGCGCCCGGATCACCGCCGGGCTCGGCGCCGCCGCCCTCGCCGCCGGCCTGCTCGCCACCGGCCCCGCGTCCGCCGCGCAGGCCGCCACGTCCTACGCGCCGACCCCGGCCGACTTCAAGGACTGCCCGGCGCTGCCCGCCGGGGCGCAGCCGCTGCTGTGGAACTGCCTCGCCATCGTCATCACCGACGGGCAGATGAAGCTCGGCGGCCTCACCCAGGACATCACCAAGCCCATCACGATCCCCGTCGCGGTCGGCCTGCACGACTGGAAGATCCAGCTCCGGACGCCCGAGGGCGGGTTCCGCAGCGATCCCATCGACGTGCCGAAGGAGCGGCTGCCGCTGCCCATCGACGGCATCAAGGCGCGCGTCGCGCAGGCCGGGCCCGTCACGCCCGGCAAGATGATCATTCCGGACGCGCTGCCGCTGAAGATCGGCCTGGACCACTGGCTGTTCGCCGACCAGTGCTCCATCGGCTCGGACAAGGAGCCGATCTCGATCAGGCCGAACCTCGGGAACCTCGGCCTCGGCTCCCAGGACGGCAAGGTCGTCATCAAGACGACGATCACCGACGACACCTTCGCGGTGCCCGCCGCGACGGGCTGCGGCCTGCTCACCGGCGTCCTCAACCCGCTCGTCAAGCTGCCCAGCGCGGCGGGCAAGAACAGCACCGACCTCAACACCGTCATCCGCGTGAAGAACTACGCCTTCGGCGACAACACCCAGTCCTTCGCCAAGGAGCAGGGCATCCGCTGAGGAAGCGTGCGGCTCGCCGCGAGGCGAGCCGCACGTTGGATCAGTGCAGGAGGCGGCGGAGGGCGGCCAGGTCGTGGACGACGAGGCTGCGGCGGCCCGTCTCGACCAGGCCGTCGCGGCGCATGTTGCCGAGCGCCTTGCTGACGGCCTCGCGGGAGGCGCCGACCCAGCCCGCCAGCTCCTCCTGGGAGAGGGAGAGGGTGATGCGGACGCTGCCCGAGGCGTCCTCGTCGACCTCGCCGAAGCGCTCCGCCAGCTCGACGAGACGGTGGGTGAGACGGCCCGTCGCGTCGAACGCGCCGAACTCGGCGCGCTTGCGGTCGGCGTCGCGGAAGCGGGCGCTGAGCGTCCGCATGATGAGGACGGACGCGCCGCCGTGCGTGCGCAGGAACTCCATGAACGTCTCGCCGGGGAACGTCAGCGCCCGTACCGGCTCCAGCGCCGTCACCGTCGCTGACCGGGGCAGCCCGTCGATCGCGGCCAGCTCGCCCAGCAGCGCGCCCGGGCCGCGCACGTCCAGCAGCGCCTCGCCGCCCTGCTCGCGGTCGGAGGACGCCTTGACCCGGCCGCGCGTCAGCACCGCGACCCAGATCGAGCACTCCCCCTCGCGGAAGATGATCTCGTGGCGCCGGAAGTCGCGCGCGGTGCCGATCCGCTCCAGGTCCGCCCGGTCGCCCGGGGTCAGTTCGGCGAGGAAGGAACCCGGCTCGTAGGCGGTCATGCCCTCCACGCTAGAGGGACGCCGCGATCCCGGCCATCACGAAACCGTCACGCGTTCTGTGGCGTTTTCCCTACTTGCCGCTCAACCCCTCCGCGAGAGTGAATCCGGCGTGCCCGGCACGCGCCCGCCCGGGAACGGCGGGACCGCCCCACGGGCGGCGGCGCGGGGGCACGCCGCCCGTGCGGGGGCTCACGCGGACGGCGTGTCCTCGCCCTTGCGGACGATGCCGAGCTTGCTGCCGAGCCAGACCAGCGGGTCGTAGCGGCGGCCCGCGACGCGCTCCTTCATCGGGATCAGCGCGTTGTCGGTGATCTTGATGTGCTCGGGGCAGACCTCGGTGCAGCACTTGGTGATGTTGCAGAAACCGAGACCGTGGTCGTCCTGGGCGATGTTGCGCCGGTCCGCGACGTCGGCCGGGTGCATCTCCAGCTCCGCGATCCGCATGAGGAACCGGGGGCCCGCGAACTTCGGCTTGTTCTCCTCATGGTCGCGGATCACGTGGCAGACGTTGTTGCACAGGAAGCACTCGATGCACTTGCGGAACTCCTGCGAGCGCTCCACGTCGCGCTGCTGCATCCGCAACTCGCCCAGGCCGACGTCGCCGGGGTCGAACGACGGGATCTGCCGGGCCTTCTCGTAGTTGTACGACACGTCGGTCACCAGGTCGCGGACGACGGGGAACGTCCGCACCGGCGTCACGGTGATGGTCTCGTCCTCGGTGAACGTGGACATCCGCGTCATGCACAGCAGCCGCGGCATGCCGTTGATCTCCGCCGAGCACGAGCCGCACTTGCCCGCCTTGCAGTTCCAGCGGACCGCCAGGTCGGGCGCCTGGGTGGCCTGGAGCCGGTGGATGATGTCGAGGACGACCTCGCCCTCGTTCACCTCGACCCGGTAGTCGACCAGTTCGCCGTCGCCGTCGTCGCCGCGCCAGACCTTGAACTTCGCCTCGTAGCTCACGCCTCGCTCCCTTCCGCCGTCCCGTCCGGCGTGGCCTTCGTCAGACCGGCCCCGCCCGCGGGGTTCTCGTCCTGGCCGAGCTCGCCCGGCGTGAGGTACTTGGACAGTTCGTCGCGCTTGAACAGGTCGAGCAGTTCGGGCGGCATCGGTTCCATCGGCTGCCGCCGCAGCTCGATGCGGGGGACGTCCGGGTCGCCGGAGAGACGGCAGACCAGGTTCACCTTGCGCCACTCGGGCGACATGTCCGGATGGTCGTCGCGGGTGTGGCCGCCGCGGCTCTCCTCGCGCTCCAGCGCCGACTTGGCGATGGCCTCCGAGACCAGCAGCATGTTGCGCAGGTCGAGCGCCAGGTGCCAGCCCGGGTGGTAGCCGCGGCCGTCGTTCACCGCGACCGGCGCCACCGACACGTTCGCGACGCGCTCGCGCAGCTTGTCGAGCGAGGCCAGCGCCTGCTGGAGCTCGCCCTCCTTGCGGATGATGCCGACCAGCTCGTTCATCGTCGCCTGGAGTTCGGCGTGCACCGCGTACGGGTTCTCGCCGTCGGCCCGCTCGAACGGCGCCATCGCCTCGGCCGTCGCCCGCTCGATCTCCTCCTCCGGCAGCGCCGGACGCGCGTCGAGCCCGTCGATGTACCGCGCGGCGCCCAGCCCGCAGCGGCGGCCGAACACCAGCAGGTCGGTCAGCGAGTTGCCGCCGAGCCGGTTCGAGCCGTGCATGCCGCCCGAGCACTCCCCCGCCGCGAACAGGCCCGGGACGAGCGCCGCGCCGCTGTCGGGATCGACCTCGACGCCGCCCATCACGTAGTGGCAGGTCGGGCCGACCTCCATCGCCTCGGCGGTGATGTCGACGTCCGCCAGCTCCTTGAACTGGTGGTGCATCGCGGGAAGCCGGCGGCGGATCTCCTCGGCGCCGCCCGGCATCCGGCCGACGACCGTGAGGAACACGCCGCCGTGCGGCGACCCCCGGCCCGCCTTCACCTCGGCGTTGATGGCGCGGGCGACCTCGTCGCGCGGCAGCAGCTCGGGGGGACGGCGGTTGTTGTCCGGGTCGTCGTACCAGCGGTCGGCCTCCTCCTCGGTGGTCGCGTACTGCGACTTGAACACCTCGGGGATGTAGTCGAACATGAACCGCTTGTCGTCGGAGTTCTTCAGGACGCCCCGGTCGCCGCGGACCGACTCGGTGACGAGGATGCCCTTCACCGACGGCGGCCAGACCATGCCCGTCGGGTGGAACTGGACGAACTCCATGTTCAGCAGCGACGCACCCGCCAACAGCGCCAGCGCGTGCCCGTCGCCGGTGTACTCCCACGAGTTCGACGTCACCTTGAACGCCTTGCCGATGCCGCCCGTCGCGAGGATGACGGCCGGGGCCTCGAACACCACGAACCGGCCGGTCTCGCGGACGTAGGCGAACACGCCCGCGATGCGGTCGCCGTCGAGCAGCAGCCGCGTCACGGTCGTCTCCGACCAGACCTTCAGCCGGGCCTCGTAGTCGCCGTGGTCGCGGTGGTCCTGCTGCTGGAGGGCGACGACGCGCTGCTGCGCGGTGCGGATCAGCTCCAGGCCGGTGCGGTCGCCGACGTGCGCGAGGCGCGGGTACTCGTGCCCGCCGAAGTTGCGCTGGCTGATCTTGCCGTCCTTGGTGCGGTCGAACAGCGCGCCCCAGTTCTCCAGCTCCCAGACGCGGTCGGGGGCCTCCTTGGCGTGCAGCTCGGCCATCCGCCAGTTGTTGAGGAACTTCCCGCCGCGCATCGTGTCGCGGAAGTGGACCTTCCAGTTGTCGTTGGGGTTGACGTTGCCCATCGCAGCGGCGGCGCCGCCCTCGGCCATGACCGTGTGCGCCTTGCCGAACAGCGACTTGGAGATGACCGCCGTCCGCTTGCCCTGCGTGCGCGCCTCGATCGCCGCCCGCAGCCCGGCTCCGCCGGCACCGATCACCACGACGTCGTAGCTGTGCCTTTCGATCTCCACGAGAGCCCCTTCTAGTTGAACAGCCGCAGGTCTTGGATGGTCTCGCTGGCGACCAGCGCGACGTAGGCGTCCGCGACGACGAGCGACGCGAGCGTGATCAGCGCGAACATGCCGTGCCGTTCGTTGAGCTTGCTGATCCGGCCCCACATCCAGTACCGGACAGGGTGCTTGGAGAAGTGCTTGAGCCGTCCCCCGACGACGTGCCGGCAGGTGTGGCACGAGAGCGTGTAGCCCCACAGCAGGATCACGTTGACGACGAGGATGATCGTGCCGAGGCCGATGCCGAACCCGCCGTCCTTGCCGTGGAAGGCGCGGATCGCGTCGATCGTGTTGATGACCGAGATGAGCGCGGCCGCCGCCCAGAAGTAGCGGTGCAGGTTCTGGCCGATGAGGGGGAAGCGCCGCTCGCCGGTGTACTTGCTGTGCGGCTCGGCGACGCCGCACGCGGGCGGGGAGAGCCAGTACGCGCGGTAGTACGCCTTGCGGTAGTAGTAGCAGGTCAGCCGGAACAGCAGCAGGAACGGCAGTGAGATCACGGCGAACGGAATCCAGCCGCGCGTCCAGCTCGGCAGGAACGTGCCGAACTCGGCGGCGCTGCCGGTGACGCCGTTGACGGTGACGTCGTTGCAGATCTCGTTGAAGCACGGCGAGTAGAACGGCGTCAGGTAGTGGTACTCGGGGACGTAGAACGCCGCCCCCCAGAACGCCCGGACGGTCGCGTAGACCACCCACGCCGTGAAGATCGTCAGGGTGAACAGCGGGTAGGCCCGCCAGTTGTCCTTGCGGAGCGTCCGCTCCCGGATTCTGGCGCGCGACCGGTCCGGCGCCTCCAGTGTGCTCATTGATCGCTCCCTGAGCTAGGGGTGGGTGGCGGCGCTGCGACCCTACGCCCGCTTCCACCTGCTGTGACATACGTAACAGCACGCGTCGCCTGTGATCCTGACCACAGGCAGTGAATCACCTCAACCCCGGCACGACCGACCTCCGGCCATAACCTCGCCCTATGGCCCCTGTCTATGCAGACAAGCACAAATCAGCATGAACGCCCCCGCGCCGTCGGCCGCCGGGGTCAGAAGTACCCGTCGCCGACAGTGGCCCGCGCGCGCGAGCGGCCCGCCAGATGGAAGGGCCACCAGGCCGCGGCGACGGCGACCGCCGCCGTGATCGAGGTGGCGGCCGTGACCGCGGGCGCGGCGGTGAACGCCGAGGACAGGAGGTTCAGGACGAGCATGGCGACCGGGACGGCGAGGATCGCCAGATGACGGCGGCGTCCCCGCACCCGGGACGGCGTCAGCAGCCCCGCGGCGACCGTGCCGAGCGCGAAGACCGCCCCGGTCGCCACGGCGTTCCAGAACACCGAGCCGTCCGCCGATCCCCCGGACGCGTCCTCGGCGAACGCCACCAGGACGATCACCGCGACGACGCTGCCGACGACGAACGTGCCCGTGGACGCGAGCCACGGCTTCCACAACCCCACGGGCCCTCCTTCGTTCCGGCCGGTCACACGGTCGCCGCGAGCGACGCCACGATCTGGTCGATGACGGCGGGCGGCAGATCGTCCTCCCAGCCGTTGACGCGGACGACGAACGCCTTCCGCGCCGGAGTGACGACGGCGACGTCCGTCGCGCGGATCGGGTCGCCGACCGGCTCGCCGTCGACGACGTCGCGGTAGGTGTAGTCGACGCGCACGGCCTCGGCGGCCCCCGCGACGCGGATCCGGCGGTCGGGACCGCGCCGCACGCCGGGCGTCCGCACCTCCACGACGGTGATGGCCGCCGCCGACACCATCCGGGCGCTCGGCGCCTGCGGGACGTCGGTGATCACACCGACGCGCGCGCGGGCGGCGGCCTCCGAGCCGCCGAGCAGCGCCACGTACGCCCAGCCCTCGGGCGGCTTGACGGACTTCCACGCCACCGGATGCGCGAGCCGCACCGGACCCGCCTGCTGCGCCGTGAACCCCGCGGGCGTCCCCGGGGTCCGCCCAGCGGCCGGGCGTCCCGTGTCGCGCTCCGTCACCTCGCCGCCCTCTCCGCAGCCCGCCGAAAGGAACAGGACCGCCACGCAGGCGGCTCGGCTCCACATGCCCCGACCCATCACAGACCTCGCAGACCGAGCGTCATCATGGCGACGCCGACCGCCGCCACCGCCGGACCGAACACCAGGAGCAGCGCCCAGTGGACGCCCAGCCGCTCCGCGGTGGCCTCCGGCCGCGCCGGGTCGTAGATCACCGTCACCGGGCGTCCCGGACGCGGGCCCGGAAAGGAGTAGAAACGGCTCGTCGCCTCGACCGTGCGCCCCTGTTCGGTGGTGAAGCGGAAACGTCCGGAACGCGCCGCGACTCCCGGCCTGGTGCCCGCCGCGTCGGTCCGGCCGACGAACACGCCCCGCGTCCGGACCAGGCGCCGGTGCGCCAGCGCGTCCTTGACGAGCGAGAACGTCGCCCACAGGAACAGCGCGGCGCCCAGCGCCGCCGCGATGACGTGCTCGATCACGCCGCCTCCTTGGTCACGACCGGCTCACCGGCATTCCCGGTGGGTCAGATAACGTCGCTTCCCGTCCGTTCCGGGCGCACCCAGGTATTGGGCGTCGCTCACCTGCCGCGTCGAGTTGGAGATGGCGAGGTTCCCTCCGAGTTTCAGGCCCAGTTTCACGCTCGCGCCATAGTTGTCGTCCGTCTGATCGTAGGCGTAGTTGACCTTCGACGACTTTCCCTTCTCGTACAGCAGGCGCTGGAGCGGACTGGCGTTCGGCCCCGGATCCTGCTGCGGCGCCATGTCGTCCCAGGTCAGGGCGAGCGTCTGGAGACCCGGGCCGCCGGACTGCACCGGATTGATCAGGTACGACATGACGTCCGCCCGCTCCTGGTCGGTGGTGAGCGGAAGTTCGGTGGTGACGACGGTGGCGGTGCCGTCGACGATGTGCGTCTGCGCGAAGGTGACCTTGCTGAGCTTGCCGTTCTTGTCGCGGGTGACCGTGAGCGCCCCGGTCGCGTTGCGGCGTCCCTGAGGACCGGACACGAGCGCGTTCGCGCCGTAGTTCGCCTCGCCCTTGAGGATGAACGTCACCGACAGGTCGCCGGTCTTCTTGTTCTCTTCGAAGACGGCCTTCTCGTTGCCGTTGACTCCGACGTACGCCTTGGCGTTCGGGCTGACCGCGTCGCTGCCCCGGCCGTCGGGCACCTTGTCCTTCCACGACTTCTCGTCGGGCCCCTCGGGCGACGTGTGCCGGTCGGGCTTGCGGTGCTTTCCCTTGGGGTCGGCCGGGCCGAGGCCGAGCCCGGCGCTGAGCGAGCCGCTCAGGTCCAGCTCGCCCTCCCAGCGGCGGATGTCCGACGACGGGATGTCGGGACCGGCGACGGCGTCGTACACCTCGCCGCCGATGCGGCCGATGATGCCGCCGTTCTCCTTCACCCCGTCGATGGCGTACTGCTTGCGGATCTGCTTCATGAAGGCGTCGGCCTTCTGCTCCGCGTCGGGGCCGTCGAAGGTCCAGCCGTCGCCGACGCCGATGCGCAGCTTGGCGTCCGCGCTGGCGTCCGCGCCCGCGTTCACGGCCTTCCAGTTCACGCCGATGCCGACGCCGGTGCCGACGCCGCCGGTCAGGCCCTTCACCGCCGTGACGGTGACGGTCTTCTTGCCGTCCGGGCCGATCGTCGTCGTGCGCATGAAGCCGTAGTCGCGGCCCACCCGGAAGATCGCGACGTCGACCGTGCCTCCGTAGGAGTCGCTCGACACCTTGCTCGTGCACGGCGGCTTCAGCGCCACGTCCGCGGCGCGCTCGCACTTGCTCGCGTCACCGCCGTTGAAGATGCGGCAGATCTCGTACCGGACGTCGTCGACCACCCGCGACGGAATGATCATCGCGAGAAAGGTGAGAACGATCGCGCCCACCAGCAGCAAGGCCGCGTAGTGGATCGCGCTCGCGCCCGCGTCGGGACTTCTCGGTCGCGTGCGCATCGCCCTGTCCGCCTTTCCGGGAATTGCTCGGCAGGTGCGGTGAACGTATCGCCGGGCGCATCGGGCTGACAGGGCACAGAGGCCCAAAACAGGTCCCGTCCGCTTGGGCCCGCCCGTCCGCTCAGGGCGACGCCGCGAGCACGGCGGCGACGGTCCCGGCGAGCATGTACGGGCCGAATGGGAACTCGCCCTCGCGCGTCCGGCGGACGATCAGCAGCCCGACCGCGACGAGCCCGCCGACGAGGTAGGTGAGCAGCAGCCCCGTCGTCCAGGCGCGCAGCCCGAACCAGCCGAGGTACAGGCCGAGGACGCCCGACAGCTTCACGTCGCCGAAACCGATGCCGCTCGGGACCAGCACGATCTGCACGCCGTACACGAGGAAGAGCGCGGCCATCCCGGCGAGCGCGCCGAGCAGCCGCGCCGCGCCGTCGTCGGCGAACGGGACCGCGACGGCGAGCAGCACCCCGGCGATCCCGTAGGACGGCAGCGTGAACCGGTCCGGCAGCCGCTTCACCGCCAGGTCCACGTGGCCGAGCAGCACCGCCAGCACGGCGAGATACAGCAGCGCCGGGAGCACGGGGCCCGGATGCCGCGCGCCGAACGCGCCGCACAGGAGCGCCGCCAGGAGCGCCCCGGCGATCCGCGCGGAACGTCCGGGCGGACCGCTGTAGGGCGTGGCGAGGGTCAGCGCGCACCAGGCGGCGAGGGCGCCGCAGGCCGCCGCGACGGCGGGAACGAGCATTCCGTCAGCCGAAACGGCGCGCGAACGAGGGCTGCCGCAGCGGCGAGATCTTCACGACGTCGCCGGTCTGCGGCGCCTCCACCATCTTGCCGTCGCCGTAGTAGATCGCGACATGACGGGTCGGTCGCGATCCGAAGAAGACGAGATCGCCCGGTTGCAGCGCGTTCAGCGGCACCGCGCGCCCGCGCGGGTCGTCGAGCTGGTTGCCGGTGAAGTGGCCGAGCGCGATCCTGCCGCGCGACGCCTGGTAGACGGCGTACAACGTCAGCCCGCTACAGTCGAAGCCGACCTGGATGCGGCCGTCGTGACCGCCCGGTGAACAGCAGATCCCGGCGGTCGGGCCGCTGTAGTTGCCGCCGCCCCACGAGTAGGGCGTGCCCTGCCAGCACAGTGCCCACGCGACGACCGCCGCGCCGAAGGACAGGTCCTCCGGCGGCGTCTTCCCGTCCTTGGCGCACTCGTTGACGACCGCCGCGCCGCCCGCGGCGGTGACGCCCGCCATCGCGGGCGCGCCGGTGTAGGCGAACGGGTCCTCGCGGTCCACCAGGCGGATCTTGAACAGCCGTGTGACGCGGGCGCGGTCGACGCTCGGGTACACCTGCACGCCGTCGCACGTGCCCGACACGACCGGTCCGACGCCGGTGGCGCCCGCGGCGGCGTTCGCCCGGACGAACACGCAGTGCGGCAACTTCAGCTCGGCGATGGCGCGGGCGGTCGCGAACCGGCCGATGCCCTCGTCGCCGGACCCGTCCTTGCACAGGTTCCGCCGCTCGGCCAGGTCCTGCCTCTCCCGCTCGGTCAGCTCGCCCTCGCTCTTGAGCTGGCACTCCTGGGAACGGGCGTCGACGCGCGCGGTACCGCCGGTCATGCCGCTGAGACGCACCTCGGTGACGGAGGTGTCGTTGCGTTCGGCGTGCCGTTTCGCCGCCGCCTCGGGCGGCGCCCCGACGCCCCAGTACCCGGCGGCGTCCGGTTCCAGGCCCGCCATCACCATGGTGACGGCCTGGTCGCGCAGCGGGGCCAGCGTGCCGATCGCCGCCGCGTCCGCCCCGACCTGCGTGCGGTGCCGCATGTCGCTGGCGTTGGCGATGCGGCCGAACACGAGAAGGCCGCCGGCGAGCAGCAGCGCCATCGTCATGACGAGCGTGGACGTCGCGATGCCCGCGTCGCCCCGGGGCCGTTTCCCGCCGCGCAGCCGAACCAGCATCCGCGCCCTTCCCTCAGCCATAGCGTCACCGTGACGGTAGTGAAAGGGAATCGGCGCCGACAGGGCCCGCGGACCCAATTCCGTCAGCCGCGTGATTCACGCCAGATCTCGCCTTCGGCCGAACGGCGGCGCCCGCCGCGCCGTTCCACGAAGAACGAGATGACCGCGAGTCCGAGCACGATCCCGAAAGCCGCCTCGATGGCCGCGACGACCGCGATGCGCGGCCCCGGCTCGCCGGGAATGGCGAGCCGCAGCCGCAGCACGAGGGCGATCAGCGGCACCGGCGCCGACACCGCCAGCGACCACGCCAGCGTCCGGGGCTCGCCCAGCGGCGCCCCCGCCGCCAGGCCCATGAACACGCACGCGACGAGCCACGGCAGGTGGCCGCGCAGCACCTCGGCGTAGTCGTCGGTTCCGGGGCCGACGGCCAGGACCTTGAGGGTGAGCAGCGCGAGGACCGCGAGGATCGCCGCCGCCGTCCACACCGAGAGAGCCGCACGCATGCCGGGATCGTAGGCGGCGCGGGCGCCGGGGGTGAAGGGCCCGCGGTCCCAGGTCAGCGGACCCGCAGACCGGCGATCGTCGCCCCCTCCTTCTCCTTCCACGGGATGCGCAGCTCGACCTCGGCGGTGTTCTCCTGGAGCTTGTAGACACCGCCGAACGTGACGGTCGCGCCCGGCGCCAGGCTCTGCCGGGCCGCCGGGCGGTTCATGCTGGTGCAGAGGCAGTGCGTGATGCTCGTCCGCGCCGGGAGGTAGCGCAGCTTCCCGGCGGGGTCGGCGAGCACGACCGAGCCGGTGTCGGACAGCCCGGCCTGGGTCTCGAAGGCGTTGCGGACGTCGATCGCCGCCGAGGAGGTGTTGCGCAGCGTCCACGTCACGACGGTGGTGCCGTCGGCGGCGCGGTTCAGCGCGTCCACCGTGGCCTCCAGGCCCTTGGCGTCGGCGGCGCGGAACGTCGCCTTGCCGAGCGCGCCGCCGGACGGCCGCGGCGACGCGGCGGGCGACGGCGGCGCGGGCGGGCGCGGGCGCGGGAACGTCACGGTGACCCGGCGGTTCTTGCGGCGGCCCCGGTCGTCGGCGTTGGACGCGACGGGGTCGGCCGAGCCGTGCCCGGCGGGCGTGAACGTCACGCCCTGCCGCGTCACGAGGGTCTTGAGACGGTTCGCGACGGTCGCCGCGCGGCGTTCGGAGAGCGGCCGGTTGATGGCGTCGTTGCCGGACGAGTCGGTGTAGCCGTCCACGCGCACGTCGGTGCCCTGGGACGCGTCGATCTGCCCGGCGACGCCGCGCAGGACGCCGTCCGCGCGCGGGGTCAGGTCGGCCTTGTTCAGCGCGAACAGCACGTCGGCCGAGAGCCGCACGGCGCGTTCGTCGCCCTCGTCGGCGATGTCCTGCTCGTCGCCCTCGACGACCGTCTCGACCGGCAGGACGCGGGGCGCCGCGAGATCGGCGGTGGCCGCGTCGACCTTCTGGTCGGCGGGACGCGCGACGGGGCCGTTGCCGAGCGGCACGTCGGCGAACGGGACCGTCAGCGGCAGCTCGACCGTCACCCGCGACACGTCGGCGGGCGGGGCGGGGAACGCCGCGTACAGGTCGGTCGCCTGGCCGGGCGCGACGGTGCGGCCCGTGGTGTCCGAGCACAGGCACGTCCCGTCCTTGGTCCGCAGCGGGCGGTAGAGCTTCCCGCCGGGCCCGTCGAGCAGCCCGGCGCCGCTGAGCCGGAGGGACGAGCCGCTGACGGCCGCGTCGGTCTCGAAGAACGCGAGCTCCAGGCGCAGCGGCGCCTGCCCCTCGTTGACGACGCGGAAGGTGCCCGTCACGGCCTTGTCGGACGTCCGGCTCAGCGCGCGCAGTTCGACACGTCCGGGCCCGTCCCGGTGCGCCAGCTTCGCGACGGCCAGCGGCGCGCCGTCTCCGCCGCCCCCTCCCCCGCCGCTCGTCGGCGCCGCCGACGGTGACTTCGAGGGCTCGGGGTCGCCGGAGCAACCGGCGGCGACCAGCGCGACGCACAGCGCTCCACCACCCAGAATCCGGAATCCGTACCGCGCGGAGCGGGCCATGGCCTGCCTTTCTTCAGCGGAATACGACAAACGGACCGGAGGAACCGCGGGGTTCCTCCGGTCCGGGACGGTACTCCC
This sequence comes from Actinomadura flavalba DSM 45200, assembly GCF_000374305.1. GTDB lineage: Bacteria > Actinomycetota > Actinomycetes > Streptosporangiales > Streptosporangiaceae > Spirillospora > Spirillospora flavalba. Next base: position 242,172 of record NZ_KB894095.1, read on the forward strand.
TGCCGGGCAGGGCGGGTAGTGCCGTCGTTCCCACTACTCCGGGAACATCTTCTTGATGGCGGCCTCGACCCGGGGGACGACGGTGTCCTTGGCCGCCGCGATCAGCGCGACGATGATCACTCCCGCGACCAGGATCAGCGCCGCGTACTCGATCGCGCTCGCTCCGCGCTCCTGCCGTTCCTTGATCGCCTCGACACGTCCGTGCACGAACGTCTGCAACGTCACGTAGAGGGGGATCATCGGGTTCATGCTCGCCTCCCGGCGTTTCTCGGCCAGCTTTCCGCGTTGCCAGGAGACTAGGAATGGCGCGGCCGTTCCCCCAGGGTCCGGCGGCCCAATACCGGGCCCTTTCCGCTGACGCGGTGGCGCGGGCCCCTGGGCCCAGCCGAAGCGTTTCCGCACTGCTCACCGGGGGTCCTCTCCCCGGGTGCCGAGCCATTCCGCGATGGCGGCGGCGCGGGAGGTCACCGCCAGCTTGGTGTAGATCCGGTTGACGTGGTTCTTGACGGTCTTCTCGGCGAGGAACAGCCGTCCGGCGATCTCGCCGTTGGCGTGCCCGCGCACGATCAGCTCCATCACCTCGGCCTCCCGCTCGGACAGCCCGAACCGGTCGCGGGGCGCGCGGGACGGAACGGGCTCGCGGGCCCGTCCCGGCGCGGGGACGGGCGGCGTCCGGGGCTCGTCCCGGACCGCCTGCACGAGCGCCGTCACCGCCGACTCCGAGAACGGGGTGGCGCCGCGCACCGCGTCGTACACGGCCGCGGTCAGCTCCTCGGGCGTGAACGACCCGTGCACGAGGTACCCGATCGCGCCGTTGCCGACGGCCTCGCGCACGATGCGCGGATCGTCGGTGTAGGTCAGCATGATGACCGGGGTGGCACGGCTCAGCACCGCCAGCGCCTCGATCCCGCCCATCAGCGGCATCTGCACATCGAGCAGCACCAGGTCGGGTCGGGTCTCCCGCGCGAGCAGGATCGCGCTGTGCCCGTCGCCGGCGACGCCGACGACCTCCAGCCCCGCCGCCTCCAGCAGCGAGACCAGACCCGACCGCACCACGACGTTGTCGTCCACGACGAGCAGCCGGGGGGCGCCCATCACCGCGCTCCGTGCGGCACGGCGGCCGCGTCGGGCCGCAGCGCCGGGAAGCGCACCTCGACCGTCGTGCCCGCGCCGCGCTCGGACCGGACCCGGACCGTGCCGCCGCCGCGCGCGGCGCGCTCGGCCAGCCCGACCATGCCGTAATGGCCCTCGCGCGCCAGTTCGTCCAGCGGGCGCGGCTCGAAGCCCACCCCGTCGTCCTCGACCGTCAGCACGGCGGCATCACCCTCACTCGTGAAACACAACCGGGCCGAACCGGCTCGGGCGTGGCGCTCGACGTTGGTCAGCAGCTCGCCGAGGATCGCGACGAGTTCGTGCCGGGCGTCGGGCGCCAGCTCGATGCCCGGCTCGGGACGTCCCAGCACGACGATCCCGGACGTCCGCTCGAAGCGGTCGACGACCGCGCCGAGCACCTGTGCGAGCGAGCGGCCGGGGTCGTCGTCGCGCAGTTCGGCCAGCAGCGAGCGCGCCTCCCGCGAGGCGATCTCGGTCGCGGCGGCGATCGTCTCGGCCTCGGTCACGGCCCGGTCCGGATCATTGCGGACCCACAGCGGCAGCGCCGCCGCCGCGAGCGCGATCCCGCGCAGGGTCTTGGCGAGCGAGTCGTGCAGTTCGCGGGCGAGCCGGGCACGCTCCAGCGCGGCGGCGGTGACCACCTCGGCGGCGCGGCGGGCCCGCTGGGTCTCCTGCTGCTCGTCCAGCAGCGTCCGCAGCGCGACGCCCGCGAAACCGGCCAGCAGGTACAGCATCGGCTGCCCGATGACGCTCTGGAAGTCGCCCCCGCCGCCGGTGAGGCCGAGGACCGCGCCGTAGCAGGCGATCTGGAGGGTGGCGACGGCGAGCATCCCGGCCCACCGGTAGAGCAGCCCCGCCAGCGCCGCCGTCGCGACCGTCGCCAGCAGGTAGGGGCCGGACGTCCCGCCGATGCCCAGCACGGCGAACGAGCCGACCATGTCCAGGCCGAACAGCAGCGGATGCCGGGCCACCCGGGGCGCGATGGCCCCCGACCCCCGGACGAGGATGCCCGACAGCGCGGCGACGCCGAGGACCAGCGCGAACGACAGTGGGTCGGCGAGCCGGTCGGGCAACAGCAGCAGGGTCATCAGCGCCATGAGCAGGCGCAGCTTCATCAACAGGCGGAAGGCGCCCACCACGCCCTCGGGCAGGACCTCGCGGGGCTCGCCCGGCTCAGCCCAGGAGGCCACTGCTGCTCACTCCCGACCCGAAGTACAGGGCGCCGAGGACGACCAGCATGAGCGCCGGAAGCGTCATCGCCATCGTGATCGCTGTGATCTTCGGGTTGGCGCGCTGCGCCTTCCGTTTGGCCCACTGCGCCGACTCGCGCCGCATGTCGTCGCTGATGTCGACCAGCGCCGTGCCGAGCGGCGCGCCGAGCTCCTCGGCCTGGAGCAGCGCCGTGACGAACTGGTTCACCGCCTCGGAGTTGTTGCGTTCGCGCAGCTCGTCGAACGCCTCGCGGCGCGGCGTGCCCAGCTCCATCTGGCGCAGCGCCACGAGGAACTCCTCGGACAGGGCGCCGGGCATGCTCTCGGCGACGCGGGCCAGCGCCATGCGGAAGCTGAGCCCGGCGCTGACGGTGACGGCGAGGACGTCCAGGAAGTCGGGCATCGAACGCTGGATGTCGTCCTGGCGGCTGACGCGCTTGCCGAACAGCATCAGCTCGAACTGGAAGCAGCCGACGAAGCACAGCACGCCGAGCAGCGGATGGCCGTTGAGGATCACCAGCAGGCCGACGAGGGCGAAGATGACGGCGTAGCCCGCCGTCCGCCGCGCGTAGCCTTCGACGGTCAGCCCGTCCGGGCGGCCCGCCGCGTCGATGCGGCGGCGGATCGTCGCGCGGCGGCCGCCGATCAGGTCCATCACCGGCCCGGTGAACGGACGGCCCGCGACGTCGGCGACGCGGTCGAGCAGGAAGCGCTCGTCGCGTGTCTTGGCGGGTGGGGCGAGCACCGCCTCGGCGGCGACGCGGTCACCGCCGGTGAGCAGAGCGACGCCCCACACCCCCGCCAGGACGCACAGCGCCGCTCCGGCGCCCATGAACAGAATCGGGAGCATTCAGGCACCTCACACGTCGATCCGGGTGATGCGGCCGATGATGACGAGGCCGACGACGAACAGGCCGGCGGCGATCGCGAGGATGATCTGACCGGGGAGCCGTTCGCTCATCGTCCGCAGCGCCCCGGGCTGCATGAAGTTGATGAGCGCGACCCCGGCGACGCTGAGGATGCCGATCGCCCAGTTCGTCACGACGGCCTCGCCCATGATCGTGCGGACCTCGCGGCGGGTCTCCTTGCGCTCCTCCAGCGTCCCGGCGATCGTGCGCAGCGCCGTCACCAGCGAACCGCCCGCGCGGGCCGAGACGACCAACGTGCTCACCAGCACGCCCAGCTCCCGCGACGGCAGCCGGTCGCCGAGGTCGCGCAGGGCCGCCTCGACCGGCTGGCCGAGCCGCAGCGCGTCGGACGTCTTGCGCAGTTCCTCCCCCGCCGGGTCGGCCAGCTCGTCCGCCGCGATCTGCAGCGCCGTCCGCATGACCAGGCCCGCGTGCGTCGCGTTGGACAGGACCCGGGCAAGCTCGGGGAGCTGAGCGATGAACTCCTCGTTGCGGCGGCGTTCGCGGCGCCGCACGAACGACAGCACACCCATGACAACGCCCACGGCGGCGACGACCCCGAACAGCGGCGCCACCCACGTCCCGACCAGGACGACGGCCGCGGTCGCGCCGCCGACCAGCGTCAGCAGCAGCGTCGACACGCGCCAGCGCATCCCGGCGGCGGCGAGCCGCCGCGCCAGCGCCTTGCCGAGCACCGTGCCGCGCAGCGCCCGGTCGAGCCGGTCCGCCAGGCCCGTGCCCGATCCGTCCGCCGACGCCACCGACCGCGCGAGGAGGCGGCGGCGACGGCTCCAGCCCGCCAGCAGGTCGGCCGCGCCCCAGGTCGCCAGGGCCAGGGTCGCCGCGAGCGTGGCGAGGATGGCGGGCAGCGGAAGGCTCATCGTTCCTCCTGCTCGGGGTCGGGACGGAACCGCTCCGGCACCGCCTCGCCCGCGTGCTCCAGCCGGGTGGCCAGCACGGGCGGCAGTGGATGGTGCCGGAACACGCCGCGGGTCACGCGGTCGGCGCCGACCGGCTCGGCCTTGAAGGTCAGCAGCGGGAGCAGGTCGGGCTCGCCGTCCTCGCCCGACCCCGCCGCCGCGATCTCCACGATGCGACGCGAACCGTCGGCGCCCCGGCCGAGCTGGACGACGACGTCGATCGCGCTCGCGATCTGCGCGCGGATCGCCTCGAAGGGCAGCTTGACGTCGCTCATGCTCGCCAGCGTCTGGATGCGGTGCAGCGCGTCCCGCGCCGAGTTCGCGTGGACGGTCACCAGCGAACCGTCGTGGCCGGTGTTCATCGCTTGGAGCATGTCGAGCGTCTCACCGCCACGGACCTCGCCGACGATGATGCGGTCGGGCCGCATCCGCAGCGCGTTGCGGACCAGGTCGCGGATGCTGACCGCGCCCTTGCCCTCGATGTTGGCCGGACGGGACTCCAGCGGGATCACGTGCTCCTGCTTGAGCTGAAGCTCCGCCGAGTCCTCGATCGTGACGATCCGCTCGGCCGCCGGGACGAACGCCGACAGCGCGTTCAGCATCGTGGTCTTGCCGGTGCCGGTGCCGCCGGAGATGACGATGTTGACCCGCGCGCGGACCAGGGCGGCGAGCACGCCCCCGGTCGCGGCGTCCATCGCGCCGAGCCCGATCAGCTCGTCGATGGTGTAGGCGCGGGGGAAACGGCGGATCGTCAGGATCGGGCCGATCAGCGACAGCGGCGGCACGATGACGTTGACGCGCTCGCCGGTCGGCAGCCGGGCGTCCACCATCGGGCTCGACTCGTCCACGCGCCGGTTGACCTGCGCCACGATCCGGTCGATCGTCTGGTAGAGCTGCTCCTCGCTGGCGAAGCCGCCGTCCAGCCGCGACACCACCCCGGCGCGCTCCACGAAGATCGAGTCGGGGCCGTTGACCATGATCTCGGTGACGGTCGGGTCGGCGAGCAGCGGCTCCAGCACGCCGAGCCCCAGCGCCTCGTCCACCACCCGGCGGATCAGGTTCGCCCGCTCGGCGGCGGCCAGCACCGGGCCCTCGCGGGCGACGAGCAGTCCCGTGACCTTCTCCAGGCGGGCACGCCGCTGCTCCAGCGTCAGCAGCGCCAGTTCGTCGAGGTTGATCTCATCCAGCAGCCGGGACCGCCAGTGCCCGACGGTGTCGCGGCTCATCCGATCGTGTGCCGACCGGTCGGCCTCCAGCCGGTCCTTGAGAGCCATCGGTCACCTCACCCCAACGCCATCGTGACGGTGCGCCGCACCGTGAAGTCGACGGGCAAGCCCTTGAACAGCAGCGGCAGCTTCGCCTCGACCCGGCAGCTCACGGCCGCGTCGCCGCCCACCGTCGTGGCCCCGCCCTCCACCCGGTAGGCGGTCAGCCACTCCTTCGGCAGCGCGCGCTCGGCGTACGGGCGGCACAGGGCCGGGTCGTAGCGCTGCGACGCCACCCGCGCGCCCGAGCGCGCGGCGTTCTCGACCCGCTCGACCGTCGTCGACGCCACGTACGCCTGGTAGCAGACGAGGATGACCAGCAGCGCGGTCGGCAGGATCGCGGCGAACTCGATCGCCGCCGCGCCCCGGTCCTCGCGGACGCCCCTCACCGTGCCGCCCCCTCGTCCACGATCCGCGCCTTCGCGGTGATCTGCCAGACCCGCCAGCCCGCGATCGGCGCCGGGATGTCCACCGCGACCACCGCGTACTCGCCGCGCACGTCCACGCGCAGCCGGTCGGAATCACTCCACGGCGGTTCGATGCGTTTCACCGCCCGGCCCCGGACCTCCGCGCGGCTCTGCGGCGTCGTGTAGCCGACGACGGCCGCCGCCCGCGCCGCCTCGTTCGCCGCGTGCGAGGCGTACATCGACGCCGTCCCGACCAGCACCACCTGCCACACCAGCAGGCCGACCAGCAGGACGAGCGGGAAGATCGCCGCGAACTGGATCGCGGTCGCGCCCCGGTCGCCGCCGCCCGGCTCGGCGTCGCGGGACGGTTCGAGCGCGCCCAGGTCCCGCGCCAGCCTGCCCACCGCCTTGCGGAAGTCGGCGTTCTTCACCGCGCGCGGCGCACCGGTGTTCGCGGCCTCCTCCAGGGCGCGGAACGCGGCCGGGATCTGCACCTCGCGCACCGGCGAGGCGACCATCTTGCGGGCCAGGTCGGGCTGGATCTCGTTGCGGCGGTCCTGGCGGGTGAGGACGACCGAGACCTCGTCCTCGCGCCGGATCGCGAGCCGCTCCCACAACCGGGTGAGACGGCGAGCCGCCCGCAGCGCCGGGACGTCCGGCGTCGCGGTCACCACGACGTCGTCGGCCAGCTCGACCGCGATCGCGTTGGCGTCGCCGACGTGCGCGCCCGCGTCCACGATCACTAGGTCGTAGCGGGCCCGGACGAGGGTCAGGATGCGGCGCGTCGCGCGGGCCGAGATCTCCTCGGCGTCCTCGCCGCGATCGGGCGACAGCAGCAGGTGCGGCCCGAGCCGGTGGACGAAGAGCGCCTCGGCGACGACCGCGCCGTCCAGGTCCGCGGTCTGGGCGAGGTCGGCGATGCTGTGCCGGTGCTGGACGTCCAGATATCCGGCCATGTCGCCGCTCTGCAGGTCGAGGTCGACCAGGCACACGCTGCGGCCCGCGTCCGTCGCGGCCAGCGCGAGGTGCACCGCGAGCGTCGTGGTGCCCGTGCCGCCCTTGGCGCCGAACAGCGTGACCAGACGGCCCGCCCCGCCCACCGGCGGCGCGTCCGGCGACGGCGTCAGGTGCCGCCGCATCGTCCGCGACCACTCCGCGGCCTGCCGGACCCCCGCCTGGAGTTCCGCCAGCGTCGGGTCGGCGCTGACGACGCCACGCGCGCCGACGGCCATCGCCGCCGCGTACAGCTCCGCGCCCGCGTCCACCGCGACGATCACGACAGCGAGCTCCGGGTGCCGCCCCACCAGGTCGCGGACGAGGTCCAGCGCCGGAAGCGGGCCGAGGCCCTGGTGGACGAGCACGACGTCGAGGTCGGGCGTGACCGCCACCGTCCCCGCGACGTGGTCGGAGCGTTTCTCGACGGCGAAGACCTCGATGTCGGCGATCTCCCGGAACAGCCCGGTGAGGCGGTTCGCCAGGTCGTCGTCGTCCGTGCCGAGCAGGACCCTGATGCTCATCGCGTCACCTCGCCGGAACGGTTTCGCACACCGGCGGAAGCTTGACGCCGTCCGCCGCCCGGCCGGTGCCGCCGATCAGCGCCAGCCTGATCTTGCTCGCGAAGCTCTCCTCACGGGTGAGCTTCAGGCTGTCGGCTGCGCTGAGCGCGAACGTCATCGGGACGACGGACTCGCTCAGGTTCGTGTTCCTGGCGTTGGGGACCTTCGTCATGTCGCCGATCTGGATGACGCGCGCGCCCTTGACGATCCGCGCCGCGCAGGACTGCTGGGACTGCCCGACCTGCTTCTGGTAGGTGGCGTAGATGTCCACCAGCATCCCCTTGTGGACCTTGCCGGCCACGCCGGTCTCCGCGTCGATCATGATGGCGATCTCACGCTGGCCGGGGGCCAGCGCCGGGCCCGGGACGACCATGCCGCGCTGGAGATAGGCCCCGGCCGGGATGTCGGCCGCGGCGACCTTGCCCTCCAGCTCGGCCAGGTTGCTGATCATCGTGTCGGGCGACCAGCGGCGCGGCACCCGGACGCGCTCGACGTTCGCCTCCGTCACCTGGGTGAACGCCGCGACGGGTTGTTTGAACCGCAGTACGTCGGTCTTCACGCCGACCTCGGCGCGGACCGAGCCGACGTACCCGATGACGCTGACGAACACGACGATCGAGCCGAGCGCGGCGAGGATCATCAGCAGGGCGCCGCGTCGCTGGCGGGGGTTCATGAGTCCTCACTCTGTCCTTGCGGTCGGGGAGCTAGGTGCCGCGTACCGGGCCGAACGCGACCGTGCCGGTGCGGCCGGCCTCGTCTCCGTCGGCGGCGGGGCGTGGATCGGGGTCGCGCGCGGGCGGCGGGCCGTCCGGGGACCGGCGGCGGGCGCCGCCGTCGCGGACGGTGACGGCGGTCTCCATCTCCTCCTGCGCGGACGGCCTGCGCGGCGGCGCGGCGGGAGGATCGGAAGCGGACGGAGGTTCGGGGGCGGGCGACGGCGGCGTCGCGACGGTCGCGACGGCGTGGCGGGCGTCCATCTCGCAGAACGGGCAGGCGGGGAGCGTGAGCGCCTCGCCGCACCAGCGGCACGTGCCGTCCGGCAGGTCGCGCAGGATGAGGGTCATGTCGTCGGGGTGCCCGCTGAACGCGACGAACTCCGCGAACTTCTTCGTCCCCCAGTAGGCCGCGCCGCCGGGCGCCGGATCGACGTCGGTGATCCGGGCGGCGCCGAGGGCGGGGCCCAGGTGCTCACGCACCCAGGCGGTGTCACCGTTGGCCGCGCCGGACAGGACGAGCACGGGGTCGCGGGGCCGGTGCTCGATCCGCTGCACGGGGGCGGCGGACGTCACGCGGTGGACGCCCGCCTGCCGTCCGGCCAGCACGGAGAAGCCCGTCCCCGGCAGGTAGGACGCCAGGTGGGCGCTGAGGCCGGTGTGGATGTGGCCCAGTCCGGCGACGCTGGAGAGCCACGCGCCCGGCACGACCGTCGCCGCGAGCCGGTGCGCCGCCCCGGCCAGGAGGCCGGGCCGCGTGTAGGGCGCCAGGAAGGCGAGCTGGTCGGCGACGAGCGACAGCGCGAGCGGCGGGAGGTCGAGCGGAAGGTCGGCGATGCGGTCGGTGAGCAGCGCGGCGCGGGCCAGCCGGACGAGGCGGTCGCCGGACCCGTCCGGCCAGGCGGGGCGGACGACGACGACCGCGCCGCGGCGGCCGAGCGCGCTCGCGACCGTTTCGATGAAGTCGGCCGCGGGTCCGGATCCGGCCGCGGCGGGGGCACGCGTCGCCGTCGTCGCGCCGAGGAGCCCCGTCGCGGGGAACTCGCCGAGAAGCATCACGGTCGTCACGGGCACACCTCCTTCTGGGACGGCTGGGGGAGCCCGTCCCGAACGCGCCTGTGAAGTGGCCTCAACCGCCATTCCGGGCGCTGACGCTAACAGTCTCGATCATGTGAGGTCAACATACCGACAAATGCCGCGATCTGCCCTCCGAATGGGATTACCGAAGGTGCCAGGACTGCACGGAATCAGCTACCCACGGAAACATCGCACAATCGACATCGGCGGTGACCTGGGTGTTTTCTCTCCTGTAACGCAATTGGCGGGGCGACCGGCCGACCGACCGCGCGAAACCCGAAGGGGTTCCCGAACATGTTGACGCCCGACGGCGCGGATGAGTTCGCGTCGACTTCGATTCGGTACCGAATATTGGCCGGTGAATCCTCACTGGCCGCTGTCGGACATGAGAAGGGCCCCTGGGCCCTTGACGTCCGCGCCCTCCCCGTTCCGGTAACGGCCGCCCGCAACCCCCGACCGGGATCGCTCCACCCTTGACCTGGGTCTCCGGCGTTCTCCGCGAAACCGGGCCGAAAGCTCTAAGGTCAAAGGCGGATCGAGCGTGGGCGCGCACAGGGAGTGGCGATGCATCAGTCTCCGGAACAGGGACGTCGACCGGGCACCGGTGACCCGGGCGGACACTACGGCCCCCCGCCACCGCGCCGGTCCCCGCCCGCGAACGAGCAGGGACCGCCGCGCCAGGGGCCGCCTCCGGGGCCCAGCGGCACCGGCGGTCATCCGGTGGGTGGGCGGCCACCGGCCCCGCAACCCGGCTGGGAGCCGCCGCCGCGTACGCAGAAGGGGCTCGTCGGAGCGCTGCTGGACGCGAACTTCGACCACCTCGTGACGCCGAAGCTGATCAAGGTCTGGTACGTCCTCGCGCTCGTGCTGATCACCGTGCAGTGCCTGGTGGTGTTCGGGTTCGGCGTGTGGATCGCGACATGGGACGACTTCTGGGCGTGGGGCGTCATCCTCGTGCTGACCTCGCCCGTCGTCTGGCTGTTCGAGCTGATCATGGTGCGAATCCTCATGGAGGCCGTGATCGTGCGGTTCAAGGGCGTCGAGTACCTGCGGGTCATCAAGGACAAGATCTGACGGTGGGCGTTAGGCTCGGCGGCGTTCGCGGCGGGACGGGACGGGGCGTGCAGGGTGGCCGAGTTCGAGGGTGACGCGCCGGCGGGCGGGACGCGCCGGGACGCCGGGGCCACCCGGCGCGAGGGCGGTGTGCCGGGGCCGCGCGGGCCCGCCGACACCCGGCGGGACGGGCCGTCCGCGCCGGGCGAGGCGCTGCTGCGGCTGCCCGGGGAGCTGGCCGGGCGGTACCGGCTGGTGGCCGAGCTGCCGGTGCAGGGCGCCGAGTCCGATCTGCTGCTGGTGCGCGACGAGCGGGGCGGCGAGTTCGTCGTCAAGCTGTTCCGGCGCGGCTACCACGCCGACCGCGACGTGTGGGCGAAGCTGCCCGAGCTGGAGTCGGCGCACGTGCTGCGCATCCTGGAGACCGGCACCGCCGACGGCCGCGACTTCGAGGTGTCGGCGTACGCGCCCGGCGGCAACCTGCGGTCGCTGATGGACGGCCCGCTCGCGCCGGACGCCGTCGCGGCCGTCGTCGGGCAGCTCGCGGACGGTCTCGCCGCGCTGCACCGCGCGGGCATCGTGCACCGCGACCTCAAGCCGGAGAACGTGCTGGTCACCGGCGCCGATCCGGTCCGCGTCGTCATCGCCGACTTCGGGCTGAGCCGGGTGCTGGAGCAGAGCGTCGTGTTCGCGTCGTCGTCGCGGACGCTCGCCTACGCCGCGCCCGAGAGCCTGTCCGGGCAGGTCAGCCCGGCGCGCGACTGGTGGTCGCTCGGCATGATCGCGCGGGAGCTGGCGACGGGGCGGCCCCCGTTCGCGGGGCTCAGCGAGACGGCCGTCGTCGACCATCTCGCAACCCGGGGCGTGCCCGCCGACGAGGTGACCGATCCCCGGCTGCGGCTGCTCGTGCGCGGCCTGCTCACCCGCGATCCCCGCGCCCGCTGGACCGGCGAGCAGGTCGCCGGCTGGCTCGCGGGCGAGAACCCCGCCGTCGCCGCCGAACCGGCCGCCGCGACGCCGTCCGGTCCCGGCGTCCCCTTCGACGGCGCCCGGTACGACGACCGCCGCGAGCTGGCGCGCGCGCTGGTCGCGCAGTGGGACCGCGCCGCCGTGTACTTCTTCGGGCGGGGCGAGGCCGGGGAGGCGTGGCGGGCGCTGCGCGGCTGGCTCGCGGCGCTGCCCGACGACGGCAGCATCGAGCTGACCGACCGCTACCTCACGGCCGATCTCGCGCCGGACGTCAAGCTGCTGCACCTCGTCCGCTGGCTCGACCCGGAGCTGCCGCCGCACTACCTCGGCCGCGCCGTCCGCTCCGGCGACCTGCCCGCCCTGGCCGCGCTGGCCGCCGATCCCGCCCATCCCGACCACCGCACGGCCTGCCTGCTGGGCCGCGAACTCTGGGAGCGGGAGCTGCTGCCCGTCCTGGCGGGCTTCCGCGACGGCCACGATCTGGTGTCGGTCCAGCGACAGTGGTCTGCCCACGTCACGGCATGGAACGACCTCGCCCGCTGGCTGCGCACCCACGACGCCGTCCCGGCGTCCCTGTCCGGACGCCTCCCCGACGCGGGCACCACACCCGCCGGACGGGCCCACGCCACGGGCGCCGCCCCGGCACCGCACACCGGACGGCCGCACGACACCGGCGGCGTCCCAGCAACACACACCGGGCGGCCCCACGACACGGGCGCCGCACACGAGGGCACCCCGGCGACGCACGCCGGGCGGCCGCACGGCGGGCGCGGTGGCGACGTGCCGTCGTCCTTCGCGGGCGGCGGGGGCCGTGCGGGGCACGGTCGTGTTCCGGCCGATGATCCGCCGGTCGTGCTGCTCACGCTGCTCGCGCTGGCGGCGCAGCCCGGCGCCACCCGCGCCGACCTGGCCGCCGCCACCGGACGCGCCCGTGCGTCCGTGCGCGAGTCCGTGCCGTGGTTCGACTGGGTCGCCGACGGGGCGGGTGACGATCCGTTGCGGCAGCTCGCCGTCGTCCGGGCCGCGCCCGAAGCGGTGCTGGAGGTGGAGGCGCGGGCCCGCGAACGGCACGCCGCGCAGCGGCAGGCCGCCGGGCTGCGCGAACGCTGGGACGACCGCGAACGCGCCCGGCTCGCCGGACGCGGCGCCGCCGTCGGCCGCGCGGTCGCCTGGTCGCTGCCGATCCTGGCGCTGTGGCTGGCCGTCAGCGCGCTCGTCGCGGGACTGTCCGGCGGCGGCGAGCCGTCCGGCACCAGCGCGGTCGGCGGCTTCCAGCGCAGCGCGGGCATCCCGTTCGCGACGCTGGCCGTGTTCTCGGTGCTGGCGTGGGCGGTGCAGTGCGGCGCCGAGGTCCTGGTCGCGCGCGCCCAGGGCGCCGCCTACCTGCCGTTCGGCCCGTGGTCGTGGCTGTCCAGGCTGCTCGGCGCCGGTGGACGCGGGCTGTCCAAGGCGTCGCAGACGGTGTCGGGCGCCGCGCGGCGGACGGGACGGCGCGGCTGCGGGATGCTGCTGTTGCTGGGCGTCGTCCCGCTGCTGATCGTGTTCCTGCTGCTGTCGGCGGTGACACCGGTCGCGGGCCTGCTGTGGCTGTTCGCGCTCGTCGCCGTCCCGGTGGCGCACGCGGTCGGCGCGGGCGTGCGGCTGCACCGGTGGCGGCAGGCGCACGCGGACGAGGAACGTGCGGCGACGAACGGAGGAACCCGATGAGCAGCGGCGTCGAGGCCGACATCGTGCTGGACGCGGCGGTCGTCCTCAGCCTGGGGATGAACCGCGTCCTCGGCCGGGGCGCGGGCGCCGCCGGGCGCGCCGCCGACGCGCTCGCGGCGCTGGCCGAGGGCCGCGCCGAGGCGCGCGCGGAGGCGCTGGCCGAGGCCGAGACGCACGAGCGCGCGCTCCGCGAGGTCGTGGCCCGCAACGCCCGCGCCGAGGGGCTCGCCAAGACCCGCGACGACATCGGCGCGGACGTCGCGATCCCCCCGCCGCTCCGGCCGTCGGACGAGTCGGCGGCGGAGCTGACGGCCTGGTGCGCCGAGGCCGACCGCGCCCTGGACGACGCCGAACGCCGCCTGGCCGAGCACCTGGCCGAACAGGTCGGTGCACGGATCTTCGCGCCGCCCGCGAGCCTCGGCGCCGACCTCGGCGGCACCCCGGCCCCGCCGCCCGCGCTGGAGGTCGCCGCGCTGGAACGCGTGCTGACCCGGCTGCTGCCCGACGCGTCCGACGCCGACCGCCGCGCCGTCGCCCAGGCGGCCGGGCTGCTCGCGAACGCCGCCGCCCCCGCCGACGCCGAGACCGCGCTGACCGAGGTGCGGCTGCGCGTGCAGGACGCCAACGCCCGCACCCGCGACCGCCGCGCCGCCGAGCGCCGCCGCGCCGCCGAGGCCGACGCCGCCGAACAGGCCGAGGCTGAGCGCCGCTACGTCCTGGACACTGTCACCACGGCCTTCGAAGACCTCGGATACGACGTCCGGAGCGGTTTCGAGACCGTGACCGCCGACGACGGCTCGCTGCTGCTGACGCGCGGCGACTGGCCCGACCACAGCGTGAAGATGCGCGTGGAGGACGCGGGCCGCGTCCGCGCCGCGATGGTGCGCGACCGTCCCGCCGAGAGCGAGGACGACCGCCGCCTCGACGCCGAGCGCGAGCAGGAGTGGTGCACGGCGTTCGAGCAGGCCAGGGAGCGTCTCGCCGCCGCGGGCGTCCGCTCGGACGTGACCTGGCGGCTCGACCCCGGGGTGCAGGAACTGCCGGTATCGGCGCAGGACCGGCAGACTGGGGGGCGGGCCGCGCGGCGTGAGCGCGGCCGGGAACGCGAACTCTAGACGGGGGCGACGCAGTGGACGGGACCGGGCATGGCTGACTCACCGACGCTGAGCGGACGCCTCACGGGGTGGCCTCCGTTCGTGCGGGAACTCGACGCGACGCTGTCGGTGCACTCGCAGTACGTCCTGTCGGGCAACCTGCACGACAGCTTCCTCGCCCCGGCCGACGGCGTGGGCGGCACCGCGCGGCTGCTGCCGCTGCGCGACCTGCTCTGGGAGTCGCTGCGCACCAGCGGGTTCTCCTGCATGATCGTGTACGACCCGGTGGACGGCGTGCAGGTGCTGCCCGAGGCGGGCGACGAGATCGGCGACGCGGCGCAACAAGCCGCCGAGAGCCTGCTGGGCAAGCTGAAGAAGAACGAGAAGCCGTCGCTGGAGGGGCTGACCAAGCATCTCGCGGCGGTGGCGCGGCCGGCGGAGAAGGTGCGGGCGGCGATCGTCATCGACTCGGCGTCGCGGATCGCCCGCACGCCGACCGAGATGGAGCCCGCCGAGCGCGACTTCTTCCGGTTCTGCGCGAAGCTGTCGCGCTCCGCGCTGCCCGTCCGGGTGGACGGCCCGCGCCCCAAGCCGCTGTACAACCCGGTGCTGTGGCTGGTGGAGCGGCCCGGCGACCTGCCGCCGTGGCTCACCAAGGACAACGAGACCATCCGGGAGATCACGATCCCCCGGCCGCATCTGGGCGACCGGCAGGAGACGGCGCGGCTGCTGGCCCGCGCGTTCGGCGTCACCGACGCCGAGTCCGACCCGGCCGCCGCCGCGGCGTGCGACGCGTTCGCCGAGCAGGCCGACGGGCTGACGCTCCAGGCGATGATCGAGGTCACCCGGCTGGCCAAGGAGCGCGGCGTCGACCTGGCCGACCTGCCCGACGCCGTCCGCACCTACAAGCTCGGCGTGCTCGACAACCCGTGGAGCCGGGGGCATCTGCGCCGCCGCGTGCTGGAGGGCGAGAAGCGCGTCCCCGAGCGGGTCATCGGGCAGCCGCAGGCCGTCACCAAGACGCTCGACATCCTCAAGCGCGCCGTGCTCGGGCTGTCCGGCGCGCAGGCGACGCGGTCGGGCAGCCGCCCGCGCGGCGTGCTGTTCTTCGCGGGGCCGACCGGCACCGGCAAGACCGAGCTGGCCAAGGCGATCACCCAGCTCGTCTTCGGCGACGAGTCCGCCTACCTGCGGTTCGACATGTCGGAGTTCTCCGGCGAGGGGTCGGGCGACCGGCTCATCGGCGCGCCGCCCGGCTACGTCGGGCACGAGGCGGGCGGCGAGCTGACCAACGCCGTCCGCGAGGACCCGTTCCGGGTGATCCTCTTCGACGAGATCGAGAAGGGCCATCCCCGCATCCTCGACAAGTTCCTCCAGATCCTGGAGGACGGGCGGCTCACCGACGGGCGCGGCAACACCGTGCACTTCTCCGAGTCCATCCTGATCTTCACCTCCAACCTCGGCATGTTCGTCCCCGCGCTGCCGGGCGCCGACGGCGGCCGGGTGCAGAACATCCACCCCGGCATGGCCTACGAGGACGTCGAGGCGCGGATCAAGGGCGCCGTCGCGGACCACTTCACGACCGTGCTGAACCGGCCCGAGCTGCTCAACCGGTTCGGTGACAACATCGTCGTGTTCGACTTCATCGGCGCCGAGGCCGCCGACCGCATCTTCGACCTCCAGTTCGCGAACATCTGCCGCCGGGTCGCCGACGAGCACCGGCTGGTGCTGACCGTCCGGGGCGACGCGATGTCGACGCTGCGGTCCTGGTGCACGTCCGAGCTGGCCAAGGGCGGGCGCGGCATCGGGATGGCGCTGGAGTCGCACTTCGTGAACCCGCTCGCCCGCGCGCTGTTCGACCGCGACCTCGCCCCGGACGAGCGGATCACCGTGACCGCGCTGCGCCGGGAGGGCGGGATCGTCCACGTGGACCTGGCGTGACCGGCCTACTGCTCGCCAAGGCGCACTTCCCCGTCACCGCGCTCGGTCCGGGCGTCCGCGCCGGGATCTGGACGCAGGGCTGCACGCTGCACTGCCACGGCTGCCTCTCCCGGGACACCTGGGACGCCGATCCGGCCAAGGAGGTGCCGGTGGAGGCGGTGCTGGGGTGGCTCGCGTCGCTGCCGGAACCGCTGCACGGCGTGACGATCTCGGGGGGTGAGCCGTTCCAGCAGCCGACGGCGCTGCTGGCGCTCGTGCGCGGCATCCGCGCATGGCGGGACGGCCGCCCGCGTGAGACGATGCCGTTGGACATTCTGGTCTACAGCGGATATGTCTACAGTCGTCTCTCGCGCTCGGCCGAGTCGCGGGAGATCCTGGAGGCGTGCGACGCCGTGATCGCGGGGCCGTACGTCGACCGGCTGAACCCGGCGGGCGGACACACCGGCCGGGGTTCCCTACTCTGGAGGGGGTCGGCCAACCAGCGGGTCGTGCCGCTCTCCCCGCTCGGGGCGGAGCGCTACGGGCCGGCGGCCGGGAACGACACGCAGGAAGCGGGGCCCCGAATGCAGGTGTCCGTGGACGAGGGGCCGGAAGGAAGGCGGGTGTACTACATCGGTATCCCGCGGAGGGGTGACATGGAGCACCTCTC
This sequence comes from Actinomadura flavalba DSM 45200, assembly GCF_000374305.1. Lineage (GTDB taxonomy): Bacteria > Actinomycetota > Actinomycetes > Streptosporangiales > Streptosporangiaceae > Spirillospora > Spirillospora flavalba. The sequence continues at coordinate 258,755 of NZ_KB894095.1, forward strand.
GGAGACGCTCGATCGCGCCGGGGTGCGTGCGGGGGATGTGTCATGGCGACCTTGAACTGTCCCGTCTGTGACGAACCGTTCCAGCCGGGTGACGTCCTGTGCCTGAGCTGCGGCGCCAACCTGGCGCGCGCGGGCGGCGGCGCCGGACGGCGGCCGGGCGGCCCCGAGCAGGGCCCGCCCCAGCACGGCCGTCCGCAGCAGCAGGGCGGCCCGCCGTCGCCGTACGGGCAGCAGCCCTACGGCGGTCAGCAGGGTGGCCAGCAGGGCGGTCAGCAGCCGTACGGCGCGCCGCCGCAGCAGCAGCCGCAGCACGGGCAGCAGCAGGACCCCTGGGGAGCGCCGCCGCCGCCGCAGCAGCAGGCGCCGTCCCAGGACCAGTGGGGCGCGCCGCAACAGCAGCAGCAGGACCCGTGGGGCGCCCCCCAGCAGCAGGCGCCGCCGCCCCAGCAGGATCAGTGGGGCGCACCGCCGCAGCAGCAGAACCAGCAGCAAGACCCCTGGGGCGCGCCGCAGCAGTCCTCGCAGCGGCAGTCCCCGCCCCAGCAGGACCCGTGGGGCGCGCCGCAACAGCAGCAGCCCGCGCAGGACCAGTGGGGCGCGCCGCCGCAGCAGCAGGGACGGCACGGGCAGCAGCCCCCGTCCCCCTACGAGCAGCCGCCCCAGCAGCAGGACCCGTGGGGCGCCCCGCCGCCGCAGCACGGCCAGCCGTCCCAGCACGGCCAGCCGTCCCAGCACGGGCAGCCGCAGCACGGGCAGCCGCACCAGCCCCAGCACGGCCAGCCGCAGGACCCGTGGGGCGCGCCCCAGCAGAACCAGCAGCAGGCGCCGCACCACGACCAGCGCGCCATGCCGCCGCAGCACGGCCGCGAGGCCACGCTGCTGCCGCCCGAGCACCAGCAGGGACGCGGCACGCCCGACAGCACGGCGTTCATGTGCCCGTACTGCGAGGCGGTGCTGAGCAACCCGAGCGCGGCCCAGTGCGATTCGTGCCTGCGTCCGCTGCCGGGCAAGTCCGGCACGCCGGTGCTGCGCGTCCAGTTCCCCGGCGGTGAGCTGAAGGTCTCGGTCGGCCAGCACCTGGTGCTCGGCCGCGACGCCGGGCAGTCCCCGGTCGCGAACACCTTCACCCAGTACGACAACGTGTCCCGCCGCCACTCGACGGTCTGGCTCGACCCGTCCGGCACCGCCTGGGTCCGCGACGAGGGCTCCACCAACGGCACCTTCGTCAACGGCGAACGGCTGCCGCGCGGCGTGGAGTCCCCGCTGCACAACGGCGACCAACTCCGGCTGGCCGCCGACGTCACCGGCACCGTCCAGCTCAGTTAGGCCGCGCACGACGAAGGGGCCGTCCCGATCGGGACGGCCCCTTCGTCGTGCGTGCTAGCCGGCCCGCTTGGAGCGGGCGCGGGTGCGCTCGCGCTCCTTGGAGTCCAGGACGACCTTGCGGATGCGGACGGCCGCCGGGGTGACCTCGACGCACTCGTCCTCGCGGCAGAACTCCAGCGCCTCCTCCAGCGAGAGGATCTTCGGCGGGGTCAGCCGCTCCAGCTCGTCGCCGGTGGACGACCGCATGTTCGTGAGCTTCTTCTCCTTGGTGATGTTGACGTCCATGTCGTCGGCGCGGGAGTTCACGCCGACGATCATGCCCTCGTACACCTCGGTGGTCGGGCCCACGAAGAACGTGCCGCGCTCCTGGAGGTTCGTGATCGCGTAGGCGGTGGCGGCGCCGGGGCGGTCCGCGACGAGCGAGCCCGCGGCCCGCATGCGCAGCTCGCCGAACCAGGGCTCGTACCGCTCGAAGACGTGGTGCGCCATGCCGGTGCCGCGCGTCTCGGTCATGAACTCGGTGCGGAAGCCGATGAGGCCGCGCGCCGGGACCAGGAACTCCATCCGGATCCAGCCGGTGCCGTGGTTCGTCATCTGCTCCATGCGGCCCTTGCGGACGGCCATGAGCTGCGTGACGGCGCCCAGGTGCTCCTCGGGGATGTCGACGGTCAGCCGCTCGACGGGCTCGTGCTTCTTGCCGTCGATCTCGCGGGCGACGACCTGCGGCTTGCCGACCGTCAGTTCGTAGCCCTCGCGGCGCATGTTCTCGACCAGGATGGCCAGCGCCAGCTCGCCGCGGCCCTGCACCTCCCAGGCGTCGGGACGCTCGGTCGGCAGCACCTTGATCGACACGTTGCCGATCAGCTCGCGGTCGATCCGGTCCTTGACCATGCGGGCCGTGACCTTGGTGCCCTTCTCACGGCCGGCCATCGGGCCGGTGTTGGTGCCGATCGTCATCGAGATGGCGGGCTCGTCCACCGTGATGAGCGGCAGCGGGCGCGGGTCGTCCGGGTCGGCGATGGTGTCGCCGATCATGATGTCGCCGATGCCCGCGATGGCGATGATGTCGCCGGGGCCCGCCTCGTCGGCGGGCTTGCGGGTGAGCGCCTCGGTCATCAGCAACTCGGTGATCTTGACCTTCTCGACGCTGCCGTCCTGGCGGCACCAGGCGACCTGCTGGCCCTTCTTGATCGTGCCCGCGTGCACGCGGCACAGCGCGATCCGGCCGAGGTAGCTGGAGGCGTCCAGGTTGGTGACGTGCGCCTGGAGCGGCGCGTCGGGGTCGAACGCAGGCGCCGGGATCGTCTCGGTGATGACCTGGAACAGCGGCTCCAGGTCTTCGGAGTCGGGCATCTGGCCGTCGCCGGGCTTGGCCAGCGACGCGCGGCCGGCGCGGCCCGAGGCGTAGACGATCGGGAACTCGATCTGGTCCTCGGCGGCGTCGAGGTCCATGAACAGCTCGTAGGTCTCGTCGACGACCTCGTCGATGCGGGCGTCCGGCCGGTCGGTCTTGTTGACGACCAGGATCACCGGCAGCTTGGCCTCCAGGGCCTTGCGGAGCACGAACCGCGTCTGCGGCAGCGGGCCCTCGCTGGCGTCCACCAGCAGGACGACGCCGTCGACCATGGACAGGCCGCGCTCGACCTCGCCGCCGAAGTCGGCGTGGCCCGGGGTGTCGATGATGTTGATCGTCATCCCGTTGTGGCGGACGGCCGTGTTCTTGGCCAGGATCGTGATGCCCTTCTCGCGCTCAAGGTCATCGGAGTCCATGACGCGGTCGTCCACGTCCTGGTTGTCGCGGAACGCGCCGGACTGCCAGAGCATGGCGTCGACCAGCGTCGTCTTGCCGTGGTCGACGTGGGCGACGATGGCGACGTTACGCAGGTCGTCACGCGTGGAGAAGGGCATGCGGGCTCGCCTTGGGTGTGAGAGATCAGGATGACCGCAGACACGCGGCAGCCCCAGTCTACTTGGCCGAGCGCCTTACCCCGTCGCCTGCTGCGTCACACCCGTTCCCGAACCCTGCGTTTGGCCATTTTGCCGTCTCTTTGTACGCTCCCTCGGGTCCAGTCAGGAGAAGGAGCAGGCTTGCCCTCGACCGCTTCCACCACCCCGTCCCGGCGCCGCACCGCGCCCGCGCTGACCCTGGCGGCGCTCGTCGCGCTCGGCGTCGCCGTTCCCGGCGTCGTCCCGGGCGCCCGTCCGGCGGCGGCCGAGCCGACGCCCAGCGCGAGCGAGCTGGAGAAGCGGCTGGACAAGCTGCACACCGAGGCCGAGATCGCCACGGAGAAGTACAACAAGACCCGCGTCGACCTGGACGCCGCGCGCAAGGCGCAGCGCGCCGCCGCCGAGCACGCCGCCCTCCTGGAGGCGCAGGCCGCGCCCGCCCGCGAGCGGCTGGCCGGGCTCGCCGCCGCGAACTACATGGGCGGCGGCCCGGACACCCTGTTCGGCGCCGGGGGCCGGGAGGGCCTGACCGAGAACGCCTACCTGGCGCACCAGCAGGCGCGGACCGTCGCGGTCGCGCAGGCCGAGATCGACAAGGCCAACGCCGCCAAGCGCGCCGCCGACGCGCGCACTGCGCAGGTGCAGCGCGCCGCCGACGGCTCCGCGAAGGCGCGCGCCGCCGCCAAGGCCAAGGTGGCCGACGTGCAGAAGCAGCTCGACAAGGTCTCCACGACCAAGGTCAAGGACCCGGGCTCGGGGCTGACGGCGACGGTGCGCGGCACCGGCCTGCCCGCGAAGATGACGCGCAAGGCCATGGCGAAGATGGGCAGCCCGTACGTGTGGGCGGCGGCCGGGCCGAACTCCTTCGACTGCTCGGGCCTGGTCGTCTGGGCGTACGCGCAGGTCGGCAAGAAGGGCCTGCCGCACTACACCGGGTCGCTGTACGCGCTCGGTGAGAAGGTCGGCCGGGGCTCGCTGCGCTCGGGCGACCTCGTCTACTTCGGCGGCAGCCTGCACCACATGGGGATCTACCTCAGCAACGGGCTGTACCTGCACGCGCCGCGCACCGGCGACGTCGTCAAGATCTCCAAGCTGTCGGACCGGTCGGACTACGCGGGCGCGAACCGCATCTCGTAACACCCGTACTGGCCAGTAGCGGCCATTTCGGACCGTGCGAAGATCCGCGCCGGTACTCTCCCGGCGCAGATCGCGAACGTCGGCCCGGCGTTCCCTCCCGCCCCAAGGAGTTGCCGTGAAGTTCCGCAAGACCGCTCTCGCCGCGGCGACCGCCGCGACGGCGCTCCTGCCGGTCGCCGCCACGATCACGCCCGCGCACGCCGCCGAGCGCCCCGCCGCGCTCGCCGCCGAGCCGTCGCTGCCGGGCCAGGAAGAGCTGATCAAGCTCGTGCTCGCCGCGTTCCCGGCGAACATCCAGGCGGACGTGCAGAAGCTCCTGGCGGGCGACTACTCGGCGCTCAGCAGCCTGCTCACCAACGTCCTCGCCCTGACGCCCGCGCAGCTCCAGGCGATCAGCGCCAAGCTGCTCGACCTCCTCAAGCTCCTCCCGATCCAGCTTCCGCAGCAGAACGCGCTGCGCGCCCAGCTCGACGACGGCCTCACCCAGCCCCAGGCCCTCTTCGTCGCCCTGGCCCCGACGGCCCTCGGCACGCGCTGACCCGTGCATGTGGAAGGCCCCGACCCGGGTGGGTCGGGGCCTTCCGCGCGTTCTCACAGGTAGGCGGCGATCTCCGGGACGAGCGGAAGGTCGCCGGGCAGCCAGTCCACGTCGTACAGCTCGCCGGCGGTCAGCCAGCGCAGCGCCCGATGCTCCAGCGCCTGCGGCTCGCCGTCCAGCACGCGCGCCGTCCACACGCGCAGCACGCCGCTCATCGCCAGCGGCCAGTCGCCGCCGATCCGCACCCCCAGCTCGACCTCGACCCCGAGCTCCTCGGCGCACTCCCGCACGAGCGCCGCCTCGTCGCTCTCCCCCGGATCGACCTTCCCGCCCGGGAACTCCCATCCCCCGGCCAGCTCCGCCGGCTCGGCCCGCTGCGCCGCCAGCAGCCGCCCGTCCTCGATGATCGCCGCACCCACCACGATGATCGCCCTCACCCGCCCTTCCTCCGCGCCCATCATGCCGGACCCCCGGCACGCCGTACCGACCGGACCGAGGAGCACGCCCCGTGGACGAGGTCCCGTCAGGCCCGGGCGGCGGGCCGCGCGGACGATGGCCTCCAGGTCGCCAGCGTGGTACGCCGCCGCGAGCGGTTCTCCGGGTGCTACGAGATCTTGCGCTTGAAGTCGTCGCGGGCCAGCGGACGGGTCGTCCCGATCCACTTGGACGTCTTGTACGACTTCACGCCGATGTTCGGCACGCACGTCGAGCAGCTCGCCACGACCATCTTGCCGTTGCCGATCACCATGCCGACGTGCCCCGGATTGTTCAGCGACGTTCCCGGGCCGGTGTTGAAGAACACCAGATCGCCCGGCTGCTCCTCGCCCTTGGGGATCTTCACCCCGAACGGCCACTGCTGGAACGTCGTGCGCGGCAGGTTCAGCCCGACCGTCCGGTAGGCGGCCTGGAGCAGGCTGGAGCAGTCCCAGGCGTCCGGGCCGTTGGCGCCGAAGATGTAGCGCTTGCCGCGCTGCGCCATCGCGAACGCGATGATGCGCTGCACGACGCCGCCCGCCTCCACGGGCAGCTCGTTGTCCTCGCACTCGACGCCCTTGGTCTGCACCGGGGTGAACTCCCCCGCCGCGTACTTCTTCGCCCAGTCCAGGACGAGGTTCACGTAGTCCCACGAGTGGTTGTACATGAACAGCGCCGTGCGGGTGCGCTCGGGCGCCCCGTTGTGCTTGAGGTAGCGGGCGGCGGACGGGATGGCGTCCGCCGGGTCGTACCGGGACTTCTTGCCGTCCTTGTTCCCGTCCACCGCGAACGCGTCGAACGTCGCCTGGAGGAACTGCATCGGGCCGCCCGCGCCCGCGTAGTTCTCCCCCGACGAGACGCCCGGCAACTGCGACGTGCCGTGGCCCGTCTCGACCTTGCCGATGCCCGCCAGCACGTTCCACGGGATGCCGAAGTCGCCGCCGGCCTTCTTGTACAGCGCCAGGAAGTCCGCCGGGATCGCGCGGGCGCTGCTCGCCTCCCCCGGCTGGGCACCGGCGCGCGACACGTCCACGCAGCGCGCGTTGTCGCCGCCCGCGCCGCCGCCACCGAACAGGAACTGGCTCGCGCCGAACAGCACCGGGACGAACAGCAGCGCGGCGAACAGCAGCGCCACGGCGCCGAGCGCGGCGGCGAGCAGCACGTTGCGGCGCGTCATCCCGGGTCACCGCCGGGCTGGCCGACGTCCGACGGCTCGAACGCGTACACCTTGAGCGAGCCGCCGTCGCGGGCGACCGTCACCACGTACTGCTCGCTGCCCTGACTGGCGCCGCGCGCGCGGGTGATCTGCTGCTTGGCGGTGACGAGGAAGATGATCGAGTTGTCCTCGACGTCGCGGACCCGGTCGAGGGTGGCGCCGCCCTGCGCGACCTCGCGGTCCTCCCGGCGCTTCTCCAGCAGGCCCGGTGTCGCCGACGCGCGTTGCAGTTCGCCGCGCAGGTCGGCGGTGACGAACCCGTTCAGCCGCGCCATGTAGGCCGCCGGTTCCTCGTCGAACCGGTGCGTGCTGTACGCGGCGATGAAGTTCTGCGCGAGCGCGGCGGCCGAGGCGAACTCACGCTGCGAGAACGGCAGCAGCCGGTAGATGTCGAACGAGCCCGTGCCCACCGACCCGGCGATGCCGGGCGGCGGCGACGCCGGGCCCGGCGGGCCCGCCGACACCGAGGGGCGCGGGGACGCGTCGTCCTCGCCGGGGGCGGGGGGCCCGATCGTCAGGTAGACGCCGATGCCGGCCAGGGCCACCACCAGCCCCGCGAACAGGAGCTTGCGCTGCCGGTCGGTCGGATTCATCAGGACTCGCGCCCGCCCTCACCCGGAGGGTCGACCGGCCGCAGCCAGAACGGGATCGGCGGGCTGCCGCCCTGCCCGGCACCGCCGCCGCCCCGGCCGCTCCACAGCGGCGGGGGCGCGGTCCGTCCGCCCGGCCCGGCACCGGAGCCGCCGGTCGCGCCGCCGCGCGCCTGCGGCACCGGCGCGTTCCCACCGCCGGACCCGGAACCGCCGCCGCCGCGCGAGGGGGCCGAACCGCCGCCCTTGCGCGACGAGCCGCCGCCCCGCGAGGGCGCCGAGCCGCCGGACGAGCCCTTGCCCGACGAACCACCGGACGAGCCCTTACCGGACGAGCCGCCGCCCCGGCCCCATGACATGGGACGCGGCGTGCCGCCGCCGGAACCGCTCGAACCGTTCTTACCGCCGGAGCCCGAACCACCGCCCGACCCCGAGCCGCCACCGGACCCGGAACCGCCCGAGCCGGTCCCCGAGCGGCCCGCGCCGCCGGACCGTCCGGCCACGACGCCCGCGAGACCGCCCGCGCCGCCCGTCCGGGCCGCCGCGTCACCGGCGGCCGCGTCGGCTCCGCCGCCGCCCGCCGCACGGGACGGCAGGTTGAGCGGCGGCGCTCCGCGCCGGGACCGGCCCGGCCCGGTGGCCGCGCCCGCCTTCGGCTTGGCCGCCAGGACGGGCGCCGCGTCCGGCGACTGCCCGTCGCCGGTGCCCGCCGCCGCCACGCCCGCGCGCCGGTCGGTGCCGGTGCCCGCGGTCGTCGCGTCCGTGCCGTCGCCCGTCTGCCCGGCCCGCGCGAGCCGGTACCCGGCCGCGCCCGGCACCACCGCCGTCGCGAGCCCCGCCGTGTTCTTGCGGGCCTCCAGGACGGACTTGTCGAGCTGCGCCTCGCTCTTGTCCCGCGCCCCGACCGCCGAGTACCCGACCGCCGAGAACAGGTGCTGGAACGGCTTGCGGTACACGAACGCCGCACCCGTCACCAGCGCGATCAGCAGAATCTGCAGGCCCCACGGCAGCGTCTCGCCGAGGATCAGCCCGTACGCCCACAGCAGCAGCGACAGCACACCGATCAGCGCCGCCTGTTTCAGCAGCATCGACAGCAGCAGCTCCAGCCACCGGATCGCGATCACCCGCCCGATGCCCGGATGGATGCCGATCCCGAGGAAGATCGGCCCCGCCACCAGCAGCAGCAGGAACGCGATCTTCACGATGATCAGCGCGATCGCGATCACGAGGATCAGCAGCCCCGCCACCAGCGCCGCGAACAGGCCGCCGAAGGCCACCGCCAGCCGGTTCGTCCAGCTCTTGCCCTGGAACAGCGGGTAGACGCCCGCGTGCTCCTGCTTGACGTTGGCCGCGACCTCCTTGTACGCGTCGGCCTTCTTCGCCAGGTCGACGCGCTGGCCGCCGTAGGTCTCCGGGAGGTCCACCGCCTGCGACCACAGCAGCTTGTCCGCGTTGTCCTTGACGATCTTGGCGTTGGGGTCGGTCGTGCCGAACTGCCCCATCAGCCACGGCTTGCACACCAGCGCGACCCACAAGCCGTTGGCGTTGCGGGTGGTCGCGTCCACCTGCTGCGCGGCGGCGCCCGGCGGACGCTGGCCCTCCGGCGGCGGAATGCACGTGCTGCCCTTGGCGTCGCTCTGCGGCAACGCCGCGTTGAACGCCGCGCTCGTCGCCTCCGACACCTTCGTGCCGAGCGTGGTGAAGTCGGCGGGCCGCGCCACCAGCCAGATCAGCGCGACCATCGCCACGACCATCCACACGACGCCCTCGGTGACCTTGCTGGCCCGTTTGCGGACCAGGCCCCACCACGCCAGCCACATCGCGCCGAGGATCACGACCCACGACCAGTAGCGGGCGTTGAACGTCTCGCCGACGCCGCTGATGACGCCGTCCACCGTGCTCTTCAGCCAGCCGAGCAGCGACTCCGACGCCGCCGCCTGGTAGACGCTGATCGTCGTGCGGTCGATCGCGCGGACGAGCGTGAACGTGGTGTTCGCGAGGGCGTTGCCCATCATCGCCATCGCGTCCGCGCAGCCCATGTCGACCGCGTACCACGACTGCCCGGCGGTGCCGTAGCGATCGTAGTAGGTGAGATCTTCGGGGGCGGTCTTGCGCAGCTTCTCGTTCGGGTAGTCCGGGGGCTTGATGAGGCCGTCGGTACCGGAGCCGTACTGCTCGGGGGCCGGGCTGTCGGCGGGCGCGCAGGGGTCGCTGCCGAACGGGCCGGCCGCCGCCATCGGCGACAGGACGCCCGTGAACAACGCCAGCACCATCGTGAAGAGGAGCGCGACGCCCGTCCGGCGACCGCGCCTGCGGGGCTTGGCGACACGCCGCGTCGCGGTGACCTTGCGGCGGTCCAGCCCGTCGGACGGGCTCCGCTGGAGGCGCGGACGGCCGTCCGGCGGGGCCAGCGCGCGGGCCGCACGGCGCGCGCGGCTCAGCACCGCGCCGTGCGACGCGGGGCGGGGCCGGGTCATCGGACCTCCTCGGGTTCGGCCCCCGCCGTGGTCAGATCGCCCGCGCCCGGCCGGGACCGGGTCGGGTTGGTGTCGAGCCAGCGCTGGAGGTCCTGCGAGATGAGGTCCACGCCGATCCGGCCCGCCCGGCCGTCCAGGTCGCGGAACACGCACTCGCCGTTCCCGAGGTTGCGCAGCACGGCCTTGTGCTCGTCGGACGCCTCCACCCCCAGCAGAGACATCACGTTGCCGACCTCCACCCGCTCGGAGGAGCGGAAGGAGAACACCGAAGACAGGCAGTTGGTCACCTGTTCATTCAAGAGGTCTCCGGCGTTCTGTGAGACCAGGATCAACGCAGTGTTGCGAGAACGCCCCATCCGCGACACTTCCGGCACCAGTTTGGCGCCCTCGGGTGTCGAGGTGATGGCCCACGCCTCGTCCAGGAAGATGGCCTTCGGCATGCGGCGGTCGAGCCCGTGCATCAGCCGCCGCGCGAACTGGGACACCAGGTACATCAGCGCCACCGACAGGCGCTGCTCGTAGGAGTAGTCCTCGCGGGAGATCGTGACGTCCGGCAGGGTCAGGCCGCCGAGCGTGAAGACCGTCGTCCAGCCCGCCGTGTCGATGCGCTCGCCGCCGGACGGGTCGAAGCACAGCCGCGCCAGCCGCATCTCCGACATCGACCGCAGCACCGCGCCGAGGTTCTTGGACGCCGCGTCCCCCGCGGCCTCCAGATGGTCGACGACCTTGCCCAGCGACGGCCGCTCGGCGTTGGCGACCGCGCCGACCGCCTGGATCATCGCGGACTCGCGCTCCTCCGACATCCGCGGCAGCAGCAGCCGCAGCGTCTCGGTCGCCATCGTCTTCATCTCGGCGAGGTCGTCACCGAACGAGAACGGGTCGAGCAGGCCCGGCGCCGCCGCGCCCAGCGGCATGATGCGCGCCTTGCGGCCCCGCGCCTGGAGCAGTTCGACCAGCGCCTCGGCGTCGCCCTTGGGGTCGATCGCGGCGATCGTCACGCCCCGCAGCGCCATCTGGTAGAGCAGCAGCAGCGCCAGCGTCGTCTTGCCGCCGCCCGGCTCACCGGTGATCGCGACGGCCGTGGGGCGGTTGCGCGCCGCCGCGACGAGCGGGTCGAAGTGGACGATCGACCGGGCCCGGCCCAGCGTCTCCCCCACGTACGGGCCGACCCAGCCCTCGGCCTCCTGGTCGGGACGGTCACCGAGGTCGACGGTCGCGACCGGCATCCCGCCCGCGATCGTGCGCAGCGGCTGCCGCTGCGCGTACGCGTTCAGCCGGATGCGGTCGCCCGGCAGCGACTCGCAGAACAGCGAGAACTGGTCGCCGGTGGAGTTGACCACGTCGATGCCGATGTCGCGGTAGTGCTCGACGACCGCGTCGACCCGCTGCGCCAGCAGGTCCTCGGTGGGGGCCGCGACGATCAGCCGGTGCCACCCGTACACGAACGGCAGCCGCTCCTTGGTGATGCCGTGCTCCAGCATCCGGGCCGCGTCGATCTGCTCGGCCAGCGCGATCGGCGCCTCCGCGCCCGCCTCCCGGATGTGCTGGTCCATGTCGCGGGCGTGCGCCAGCCTGCGCTGCACGTCCTTGGACGCCTTCGCCGGCGGGATCAGCTTCATCCGCGACGAGATCTCCACCGGGAACGGCAGCGCGTCCGCGTAGTGGAACCACGGCTCGCCGTCGGGGAACGGCATCGTGTCCGGGAAGCGCGCGAACGACAGGTACGCCACGTACGACTGGGCCGTGGCGCCGCCGCCGTTGCCGGAGAAGTTCGGCTGCTCGACCCGCAGGTAGGACCGCCCGTTGTGGATCGCGCCCTCGACCAGCGACTCGATCTCCCCCTTGCCCCAGGTGCGGCGCGGCACCGCCGACGGCGGCGGGTCCGCGAGCGACGCCGTCACCGCGTGCTGGAACAGCCACGCGACCTCGCCGGACCCCGCGTGCCGCGCGTACAGCGCCGAGCCGCCGAGCGCCCGGCCGACGCGTTCGGCCTGGTCGGTCCAGCGGGCGATCTCGCGCTTGTCGATCGCGTCGTCGTCGATGCCGAGGACGCTCTCGCTCCGCTTGTACGACCCGAGGAGCTGCGCCAGCACGCCGTTGCCGAGCTGCGCGCCGACACCGCGCGGACCCAGCCGGACGCCGAGGTAGACCTCCTTGGTCCAGAAGTCCTTGGCCCACACGTGGGCGTAGGTCTCCTCCAGGTACTCGCGCCAGCCCGCCCCGCCGTCGGACGTGCGGTCCAGCGCGAGCGCCCAGTCGGCGGCCGGGTAGGTGCGGTGCGCGATGCGCAGGTGCACCTCGGCGTCCTGCATGCGGATGCCCGCGAGCGCGATCGTGATGTTGGTGGCGAGGGCCTCGCGTTCCTCGCCCGTCGTGAACTCGTAGGACACGGTCGGCAGGCGGAAGTACGCCCAGGCGGTCGTGTCGGTGAGCAGGACCCGGTCGTCGAAGTAGCGGACCGCGAGGCGGCTCGACCGGGCTTTGGACGCCCGGCTCACCGGGTCGTCCCGGCGGGGTGGGTGTCCACGGGCGCCACATTCCCCTGCCCGGGACGCGACGCGAACCTCGCGCGCCGTATCCCGTCCGGGGGGCCGCCGCGCACGTGGCGCGACGGGCGTGTGGGGGCGCTCATCGGCTGGCCTCCTGCTCCTGATGCAGCTCCTGGTAACGCTCGGGCACGACGCTGAACCCACCGGCGACCACACCGGCGAGGGCAAGATAGGCACGGCGGGTCGGTGCGCGCAACGACTTCAGTTCGTTGCGCGGCGCGCGGTCCATGCTCAGATGATCGTCCCACGGGATGCGGACGAGGGCGCGGCACCTCCCGCGCGCCACCGCTTCGGCGTGTTCGACGTCGTCCATGCTGCGGCGGCTCACCCCGTTGATCACCGTGACGGCGCGCGAGCGCAGTTCGGCGTAGCCGTGGCCGTCGAGCCACTCGAACGTCATCGCGACGGCGCGCGGCGCGTCGGCGCTGGCCGGGGCGACGAGCACGACCTGGTCGGCGTACGGCAGGACGCGGGCGACGACGGCCGCCGCCGCGTCCAGCAGCGTGACCGAATAGAACCGGTCGATGGTGCGCATGGCGACGGCGTAGTCGCGGTCGTCGAGGGCCTGCAACGGGTTCTTGCCGGACGCGATGACGTCCAGGCCGGATCTGGCCTGCGAGGTGTAGCGGCGCATCGCGGTGAGGCTGCCGACCTGGTCGGCGTGGGTGATGAGGCTCGTCAGCGTCTCGTTGGTCTCGCTGCGGGTGCGGCGGGCCAGCGCGCCGGGGCCCGGGTTGACGTCCACGGCGACGACGGGCTCGCCGTTGTGCTGCGCGAACGTGTGGCCGAGCATCAGCGACGTGACGGTCTGCCCGGCGCCGCCGGTGCAGCCCAGCACGACGATGTGCCGGGTGCCCTGGAACGGCTGCTGGATGCGCACCTCGTACTCGGCGTCGGACTGCCCGTGCCCGCCGCCCACGGCCTGCATGAGCCTGCGCAGCCCGCCGGCGGTGACCTCGTGCTCGGGGCCCGGCGGCGTGATCGCCGGCTCGGACGGCGGCGGCTCCGGCGGCGGCGGCAACGGCCGCGCCCGCACCGGCGACGCCGGTCCCGACCGGCCCTCGCGCGGCGGCACCTCGTCGGCGTCCGGGACGTCCGCGCCGTCGTGGCCCGGCAGCGCGTACCCGTGCGCCTCCTGCCCGGTGCGGCCCTGTCCGGGCAGCGCGTATCCGGGACCGTCCGCTCCGGCCGTCCCCTCCCCGGGCAGCGCGTACCCGCCGCCCGCCCGCCCGCGCGCGTCCTGCCCCGGCACGGCTTGCCCGGGAACCACATGCCCCGGCGCCACCGACCCGCGGGCCGCCTGCCCCGGCACTCCGCGCCCAGGCGCCTCGCGACCGGGCACGTCGTGGCCCGGAGCCGCGTGGCCCGGAGCTGCGTGACCCGGCCCGGCGTGATTTGGTCCGGCGTGACCTGGCCCGGCGTGACCCGGCCCGGCGTGACCCGGCCCGGCGTGATCCGGTCCGGCGTGACCCGGCCCGGCGTGGCCGGGGGCGACGTGGCCCGGACCCGCGTGACCGGGCGCTGCATGACCCGGCCCGGCGTGGCCCGAACCTGCATGACCCGGCGCTGCATGACCCGGCCCGGCGTGGCCCGAACCTGCATGACCCGGCGCTGCATGACCCGGCCCGGCGTGGCCCGGCGCAGCGTGGCCGGGCGCTGCGTGGCCCGGGGCCGTCTGGGCCGGGTCTACGCGGCCGGGCCGTGCGTGGTCCGGGGGTGCCTGGCCGGGCGTCGCGCGGCCGGACGTGGCCCCCTCGTTCTGGTCCGTCTCGTCGGCGGTGGGCCAGCCTGTCGCGAGGTGACCGGGGCTGTCCGCGCCGGACGCGGAGTCGTCGCCGTGACCGGCCCATGCCTGGGGCGCGGGCCAGCCGACGGGTGCGTCCTCGGGAGCCCCGGCGGGCGTCGCGCCTCCGGACGGGCCGTGGGCGGCGGCGTCGCTCCACGGGGATTCGCCAGCACGTCCGGAACGTCCGCCGGTGCCCGTCTCACTCCGGTCTCGCCACAGCGGCGCGTCCGACCGCCCCCGCGTGCCACGGTCCGGCCCACCCGTCCCGGACGGTGGCCACACACGCGCGTCGTCGTCCCGCCGCGGATGGGCCAGTTCCTCGGACCACGGGCGCGGCGCCCCGGTAGGCCCGTTCCCCCGCCCGGCCTGCCGCCAGGTGAGCGGCAGACCACCCGGACGGCCGCCCACCACATCACTCCCCTGCCCCACACCCTCGTCCCGCCCAGCCTCGCGAGACCGCGCAACGCCCTCACCACGACCCTGCGGCCCGCCCGCCACGCCGCTTCCCTGCCCCGCGCCCTCGTTCTGACCGGGCTCGTGAGAACGCGCGACGTCCTGACTGCGACCCTGCGGCCCGCCCGCCACGCCGCTTCCGCTCGCCGCGCCCTCGTCCAGGCCGGACTGGTGAGACCGCGCGACGCCCTCACCGCGAACCTGCGGCCCACCTGCCCCGGCGCTTCCCCGTCCCACGCCTTCGTCGCGGCCGGGCTCGCGGGACCGTGCGGCGTCCTCACCGCGACCCTGCGGCCCGCCCGTCCCGGGGGGTCGCTCCGTGTTCGTGGGGGCTTCGCCGGGAGTGGCGGGGCGCCGTGCGGAGTCCTCTCGCTCGGCGCCGTGGCGCTGATCGTGTGCGCCGTCCTGCCGGCCTGCCTGTTCGCCGACCGGCGTGGCGCCCTGTGGCTCCCGGCTCGTGGCCGAGATACCGGCGTCTTGGTCCTCGTTTCGGCGCGGGGGCCTGGCCGCGTCGTGGCCGGTGCGCGCCGGAGGGGGGCCGGGGGGTGGGGTCGCGGGGTACGGGCCCTTCTGGGCGGGCATGGGGTGTGCGCCACCGGCTCCGAAAGCGCCTGGGATCTGCGGGATGTCCGGTCGGGTCGGCTGCGGAGGGCGTACGACGCGCGGAATGTCCGGCCGCGTCGCGGGCGGCAGCCGACGGCCCGAGCCGGGCACCCGGCGGCCCGCGACGATCACGTCCCCGGGCTCTCCGTTGAAGGCGGGCCCGCCGTCCTCGACGCCCGCCCGCTGCACCGGAACGTCCGGCCGGGTGGCGGGCGCGGGACGCACCCACGGCGCACGACCCCGTCCGTCCGCCTCCTCGTTCCCCTCACGCGGCGCGTCCGCCGAGGGCCCGCCGGTGCCGCTCTCGGCGCCGGAAGACGTCACACCCTGCGGCGCGCCTGCGCCGCTCTCGGCTTCAGACCCCGTGGGCTCTCGCGCCTCGGAACCCTCCGGCTCAGCGGCACCACTCGACCCGGCGGCCCGAGCCTCCGGCTCGTCGCCTGCCGCAGGCGCACCCGCACCGGGCGCTCCGGCGTCCTGCGTCTCCGGTGCCTTGGCGGGCGCCGGGCGTGCCACAGCGCGCTCAGCCGCCCCAGCATCCGGCGCCTCCGGGCCGTCCGGCTCGTCACGCTGCCTCGGCGCGGTAGCGCCCTCCTCGCGCCGGTCGGCGCCCGCCGTCTCAGCGGACGCCGTCTTACCCCGGCCTGCGGCCGACGTCGGCGCGGTGGTCGCGTCCTCGCCGCCCTCCCGGGTGGCCTTCGGCCGCTCGAGCGTGCCGCTGGGCGCCTCCGCCTCGCGATCCGCCGTACTGGGCTCGCGGTCGCCGGGCGCCGAGGACATGGCGCTCGCGCGGACGGACGCCGCGGACTCGGCCGCCTGGTCCGGAGCGCCAGGCGCGTGGCCGACGGACTCCGCGGCGGCGGTGCTCTCGGAGACGGGCCCCTCTTCCGGCGTCTTCTGCGGCCCGTCCGAAGCGCCAGCACCACGGCCGACGGACTCGGTCTCCGCCGTCTTCTCCGCATGGCCGGGTGATGCCGCGTGCTCGTCGGGGCTCGACGTCGCGGCGGCTCGGAGCTGGTCCGGGTGGGACGGGCCGTGCGCCTGCGGGTCGGCGGGCCGTTCCGCCGCAGGCGTCTCGTGAGGCGCCGGGACGGCCTTCCAGAACTCCGGGTGCCCGCCAGGGCGGCGCACGCCCGAGGCGAAGGCGCGCTTGCCGGAGCCGGGGCGCGGCGGGGTGGACGGCGCGGCACCCTCGACGGCGCGCTCGCGGACCGGGGCCACCTCCAGGGCGGGGGTGGCCGGCGGGCGCTCGACCTCGATGGGAGCGTCGTCCTCGTGGGAGATGTCGCGGGACGCGCGGCGCCACGGCCGGGCCGCCGGAACGCGTCCGCCCCGGCGCGACCTCGCGCCGGACGGCTCGCCCGCTCCGGCGCCCGTCCCTTCAGTAAAGGCGGCCTCGCCCTTGCCGGGCGCTTCCCCCACGCGCGCGGGCTCGCCCGGGCCGACCGCCCCCGACGCCTGCTCGAACACCGCACGCCGACCTTCGCCCGACGCCCCGGCGGCGAACGTCCGCGAACCGGCTTCGGACGCGCCGTCACCGACCCGCACCTCGGCCGCGCCACGCCGACTCGCGTCCGCCGAACCGGCGGCGAACGTCCGCGAACCGGTTCCGGCCGTGCCGTCAGCGAGCCCCGGACCAGACGCCCTGACGTCAACCGAACGCCCGCCGTGCGCGAACGTCCGTGCCTCCGGCTCATCAGCGAAAGACGGCCCGTTCCCGGAGTCCACCCCTCTGGCGGACGACGCCGATCCCGCGCCGGTCACCACGTCACGGCCGCCCGAACCGGCCTCGAAGCCGAGGTCACCGGCCAGAGCGCGGTCGGCCGCGACATCCGCCAGGGGACGGGGCGCCGATGCGACGGAAGGCGTCGGCTCAAGGGCGGCGAGCGTTGCGGGGGCGGTCTCCGGGGTGAGGGCGCGGGTGCGGCGGCGCGCGCGGCGGCGTTCCTTGACGGCCGCGCGTTCGGGGGCCGTCGAGCGCGCGGGCGCCTCGGGACGGCGCCAGACGAGGGCCACGACGACGACCTCGCGCGGCTCGCGGATCGGGGTGAGGCGGCACCAGGTGCGGGGCTCGGACAGGTAGCGCCCGTGCGACAGCAGCAGTTCGGTGAGCCGCTTGCCCTCGATGACGGGCCGGGTCGCGAGCCACGTCAGCACGCCGGGCGGCACGATGTACAGCACGTGCCAGGGCGACTTGAACGGGATGCCGACGAGGGTCAGCAGCACGATCCACGGCACGAACACGCCGACGAAGACGCCGATCTGCACGAGCGGCAACGGCATCGGAAGCCGCAGGTCGTAGAGCTTGTAGAGCCGCTTCTCGATGCGCCAGATGTTCGTGTACGTGGGCAGGTCCACGCCGTGCTCCCCTTTACCGCGCGCCGCGCGGTGTCGCCCTTGCCGGCCCCGCCCCGGGACCGTCGAACCAGGTCAGCTCAGATCTACCCCCAGGGCCTTGGCGATGGCGCGGGCCGTGGTCTCGATGATGTTCGGCACGTAGAAGACCACGCCGATGCCGATCGCCAGCAGGATGAACTGGACGAAGCGGGTGATCTCTCGGGTGAAGAGGAAGAAGATCGCGACGATCGAGACGATGACGAGGAAGAGCGGGCCGAAGATCGAGCGGAGCCAGTCCGCGAGCTGGTCGGTGCGCAGGTCGTCGTTCGGCGTCGCCAGAACCTCATGGGGAATCGACGCCATGATGTGATGCAGCATCGACTGCCTACCTTTCTGGGTCGCCGGGGGTGTGGGGGACGCGTCCCCGGGTGGGTGGGATCATGGTGTGCTCGGCTCGGTGATGCCCCGGATGTCCTTGACGTACCAGGTTCCGCCCTTCTTGGTGAGCGAGAGCCGGTACTCCTGCTCCAGTTCGCCGCCCGTCCCGGACCCGGCCGAGGGAATCTGCCAGGCCACGGTCGAGGTGACGACCCGGGCGTCGTCCGAGCCGCGCGGCGCGATGACGCTGCGGACCTGGACGAGGTTCACGGTGCGGTTGAGCCCGGTGATCGGCGAGCCCGCCGAGAAGCGCGCGAGCGAGGCCGCGTCGCCTTCGCCGTACGCCTTGAAGAACGTGCCGAGGACGGGGGTCAGCTCGCCTTCGAGGGCGCCGTCGCGGTCGGCGACGCCGCGCTGCGGCAGGGCCGCCTTGGCGGGCGGCGGCAGCAGCGCGGGCCGCCCGGCGACGACGAAGGACCCGCCGCGCTCGAAGACCGGGACGGCGAGCCGGAGCCAGCGGTCGTCGCTGCGGGCCAGCAGCATGACGGTGGCGTTGCCGCCGCCGTGCGGCTCGACTCCGGCGACCTGGACGGACTGCACGGCGAGCTTGCCGACGCCGTTCCATCCGAACTGCGCGTCGGCGCCCTCGGGCAGGAAGGCGCGCAGCCGCGCCTCGCGGGCGGGCGCGGACGCCTGGTCGTAGTTGAAGTAGACGTCGGCGAACTGGAGCGCGAAGGCGCCCGCCGCGCTGACGGGGTACCCGCCGGGACGCCCGGACGCGGGGGCGCCGCCGGTGCCGCCGGGCTCCTCGGACGCGGTGAAGCGCTCGAAAGGAGCACGGATGCCGTTGACGAGGATGACGATGATGAGCGCCCAGAGGATGGCGCGCCCGACCCAGACCCACCAGCGTCCACCGGAGCCGCGGTAGCGCCCGCCCTGGACGCCGCCGCCACCACCGTCGTCGTCGCCCGGCCGGCGTCCCTTGCGTCCGGCGCGCGGCGGCTCCCAGGGGTCGGCGTCGAAGGCCGCGTCGCGGCCTGGCGCCTGCGCCTCCTCGACGTCGGCGGTCTCCCGGCCGCTGCGCACGGCCGACCTGCGAGCCATCCTGCCTCCGCTCGCGCCTCGCCTCCGGCTCCGCGCGTCTTGGGTACCTGTGTCTGCCTGTCTGCGGGTTGGAACGGTTCGTCCGACCCATCTCGGGCCAGACTAACCACGAGCGCCAATTGTTCCAGCGCATCGGACCAAAGCACAGCCCCGCCGCGCGGTTGTGGATAACGTATTCAACACCACCCTGACCAGCGCAGATTTCCAAACGGTGACGATCCCCTACCCCCACCGCCGAACAACGCGCCCGACCACGCCCCACACGAGCACCCCGGAGCACCAGGGCGGTTACCCACAGCCTGACGGTCCGCACCGGAGATCACCTCCGTGAAATGCGCCACCCGGACATAAAGCGACATAAACGGCAGTGGTCGGGAGTTCGACAGGCCCGCCCAAGATCATGTTCGTACGTCTCGGGACGAAGGCAGCGCGGTGCGCTCGTCACACCGACGCGGCGGCGGCCTATATCCGACGAGGTGGCGGGCATGTTCCCAGCACAGGTCATGTGTCACGGGGCGGGAGGAGACCGGTGATGGACTGGACACTCGACGAGGAGTTCGAGACATCCGAGGGAGCGGTGCGGTGGAGGACCCTCGGCGGCGGTGACCCGGTCGTGCTGGTGCACGGCACACCGTATTCCTCCTTCCTCTGGCGGGACATCGCCCCGGCGCTGGCCCGCACCCGTCAGGTCTACGTGTTCGACCACCTCGGCTTCGGCCGGTCGGACCGGCGCGAGGGCCAGGACCTCACCCTGGCGGCGCACGCGCGAAACTTCGCCCGGCTCCTCGATCACTGGGGCCTGTCGCGTCCCAGCGTCGTCGCCCACGACATCGGCGGGGCGGTCGCGCTGCGGACCCTGCTGCTGGAGAAGAGGACCTACCGGGACCTGACCCTGTTCGACGCGGTGAGCGGGGGCGCGTGGGAGCGCGGACTCTTCCGGCTCTTCCTGGAGCACACGGAGGTCTTCGAGAGCCTCCCCGGCTACGCGCACGAAGCGCTGGTCGCCGCCCACTTACGACACGCCACGTACACCGGCTTCCGGCCGGGCGTCCTCGACGCCCACCTCGCACCTTGGCGGGGCAGCGCGGGGCAGGCCGCCTTCTACCGCCAATACCGCCAGATCAGGCAGACGGACACTGCCGCGTACGAGCACCTGCTGAGCGATCTGACGCTTCCAGTGCGAATCGCCTGGGGCCGCGAGGACCGCATCCTCCCGCCCGAGTACGCCGAATGGCTGCACGAGCGCATCCCACACGCCGAACTGCACTGGATCGAAGACGCCGGCCACCTCCTCCAGGAAGACGCACCGGCCCAGCTACTGGCTCTGCTGACCGCGGACTTCCACACGGCCTAGGCCGTACCCACCGGCCACTCGACTGTTCTGCTCGTTCCCGGCTCGTCTGGCCAGAGACCATCGGAATCGCGGCACCGGCTTAGTGGGGGATGCCGTCGATGAGGTCGCGGGCGCCTTTGCGGAGGAGGTCTCCGGCGACGTAGGCGCCGAGGTCGGCGCCCTTGCCGGGCGCGGACCATTCGTGGGAGTGGGCGAACTGGGAGCCGTCGCGGGTGAAGACCATGCCGCGCAGGCTGAGCTGCCCGTCGCGTTCGAAGCGGGCGTGCCCGGCTATAGGACTGTTGCAGTGGCCACGCAGGGCGTGAAGCATCGTGCGTTCGGCGGTGACGCACTGATGTCGAGCGCTTCGCCGGGCCGGTCCAGACCCAGGCGGGTGAGACTGACGCGGGCCAGGACGATCGCGTCGAACTCCTCCCCGGCGTCCAGCCGCCCGAGCCGGGAGTTGACGTTGCCGCGCAAGTAGGTCACGCGCAGATCGGGCCGGATCTGCTGGAGCTGCGCCCGCCGCCGCACCGCCGAGGTGCCCACCCGTGCGCCGGGCGGCAGATCGGCCATCGCCTGGACGGGCGAGGCCATCGGGAACAGCATGACGTCGGCGGTGTCCTCACGATCCAGGTACGCGGCGAACGCCAGCCCCTTCGGCCGGGGCACGCCACCGGGAACGTCCTTGAGGCAGTGGACGGCCACGTCCACACGGCCGGTGAGCAACGCGCGGTCGATCTCCCGCATGAACGCACCCTTGCCGCCCTACTCCGACAGGTCACCCTTGTGCAGGTCCCCCGAAGTCTGGATACCCACGACCTCGACCCGCAGGTCCGCCAGCTCCTCCAGACGCGAGGCCACATACCGGGCCTGCACGATCGCCAGCGGTGACGTGCGGGTACCCAAACGGAGAACGCCGCCCCCGCCCGACCAGGAGAAGCCGGTTTCGATCTCCGCATTCAGACTCGGCACGAGTTCCGCCACGGCCGAGACCTTAGCCGAGCCGTTCAACGACTGACCGTCGTTCACCTCAACGCCCTTCGTGTGGTCATGCGTGGTACCCGGACCGCCTCGGCTTCCCCGTGCCCCAGAACGGTCCGGGGTCGTTACAGCCCTCCGGGCGGGCGCGATCCGGTCGATCATCGGACCACGCGGGAACTTCAGTGGCTGACCGGCCACCCGCCCGGAGGAGATCACGACTCAGGAACCGACGCCGTCGGCGTCGTCCTCCTGATCCAGAGAAGAAAGCAACGTCTCGGCGTAGGTATGGACCTCGTCGACCTTGCCGCGCAGCATCCCGGCCCGGCCCATCGCCTCGTGGCAGGCGGCCCTGGCCATCTCCAGCGCTCGCGCCAGGTCGGCCGACGTCGGCGGCGCGTGGACGCTCACCACAACCTCCGAAGGAAGCGCCGACCCCACGCGACCAGGTCCGGCCCTACCGCCAGACCGAACAAGGCCCCGGCCGCGAACCCCCTCGCGCGGCTCGGTCCGTCGAAATTCATAGCGACGACGGTAGGAGCGGGATCATCCGGACACAGTGGCCTTGCTAGTGGCCATTTCCCGATCGGACCTCCTCCATCAGAAGACGGAGGGTCAGTGAGTGCTTCTCTGGCGGAAGGCGATCCAGCGCAGATCGGGCATAAGCCACCCCGCCGGTTTCATCGCCCGATCGCGCCAGCATCAGACCACGATGCATCTCAAGGTGCGTCTTGAATCGCGGCAGACTTTCGGGCAGCTCCCCGAGCGCGGCGTCCTGTGCCCGCATGGCCTCATTCTCATTGCCGAGGCGAGCAGCGAGAAGAGACAAGAAGACGTTCATTCTCCAGAAGGGAACGGCATAATCCGATGTCTGATCCTCGGAGCCCACGGAGTCGAAGATCCTTCGACCCTCCCGCGCCAGCCGCCAAGCCTGTTCGTCGTTCCCCCGGATGGCTGCCGCGTGGGCCTTGCCCATGACGGCGTTCAGCCGTCCCAAGGACGGCCTGTCGTCGATGTCCATCGCCTGGTCCGCGAAGGCGTCGGCCAGCCCCAGAGAGGCCCCCTCATAACCCAGGGCGATAGCGGCCCTGCCTCGGACCCACACACGGGCATCAAGGTCGCGTGAACGATCGGCGGCCTGTGCCGCCAGGCGGTACCAGTTGGCGGCTTTGGCCCCGTCAGAGCCCGGAAACGTCTTCCCGTACAGAGTCATGAGTTTGGCCGCTATTCCCCACGCGCCCGGCGTCTCCAACTGCTGCTGAAGCACGAGGAGGTCATGAGACAGGCGCTTTTGGATCTCGGCGGCACCCAGGGACATGTAGTCCCTCCCATAGATGACCAGCTTGTCCTTCCAGTACTCAAGGGAAGGAGCATCCGTCGCGAGGGCGGCGGAGAAACCTGAACGGAGCAGGTCAGAAGCAACGATGGGAGCTATCGCCGTAGCGGCGGCGTTCGTCAGGAACTGGCGTCTCTGCAACTTGGCGCCCTCTAGAACTTCCAACGGCACTTCGAGGGCCGATGCCAGGTGGCGAAGCCAGAACGGCCCCGGCGTACGCTTCCCGCTCTCCCGCCGGGACACGTCCTCACGCGTCACGGTCGCCCGGCTGGACGACTCGCACAGTACGTCGGCCAACCGACTTTGTGAGTACCCCAGAGACGTACGGAGATCACGGATCAGCGGTCCGAGTGCCATGCCCTCATTCTGGCCCCTGGGTAGTGGCCATCGGGGTGGCCACGGCAGTAGCCGGATCCCTGACGACCTGTGCCCGATCGACCGTTCGGGAGTCCGCACCAGGTCACCACGGGGGCCCGGAACAGCCCGAAACGGCCCGGAACACTCCGAAAAGCATCCGGGCCGTTAGGCGACTGACCAGCTTGTTTGCGCCTGCAGACGTGAGCCGATAAGTGCTTGGCCTGGTGGGGTCAGACGTTGAAGCGGAATTCGACTACGTCTCCGTCTCGCATGACGTAGTCCTTGCCCTCCATGCGGACCTTGCCCGCTGTGCGGGCGGTGGGCATGGAGCCTGCTTCCAGCAGGTCGTCGTAGGAGACGATCTCGGCCTTGATGAAGCCGCGTTGGAAGTCGGTGTGGATGACGCCTGCCGCCTCGGGGGCGGTGGCGCCCTTGCGGATGGTCCAGGCGCGGGATTCCTTGGGGCCTGCGGTCAGGTACGTCTGGAGGCCGAGGGTGTCGAAGCCCACGCGGACGAGCTGGGAGAGGCCCGATTCGTCCTGGCCTAGGCCCTGGAGGAGTTCCAGGGCCTCGTCGTCGGGGAGTTCGATCAGCTCGGCCTCGATCTTGGCGTCGAGGAAGATCGCCTCGGCGGGGGCGACG
This sequence comes from Actinomadura flavalba DSM 45200, assembly GCF_000374305.1. Lineage (GTDB taxonomy): Bacteria > Actinomycetota > Actinomycetes > Streptosporangiales > Streptosporangiaceae > Spirillospora > Spirillospora flavalba. The sequence goes on from NZ_KB894095.1 coordinate 282,319, forward strand.
AGGTCGCGCAGGCGGGCGCGCAGGGACTCGTCCGACAGCTCGTCCTCGTCGAGGTTGAAGACGTACAGGAACGGCTTGGCCGTCAGCAGGTGCAGTTCGCGCAGCAGCGCCAGGTCGATGCCGGCGGACGCGGCGCCCGCGAACAGCGTGGTGCCCGAGTCGAGCACCTTCTGGGCATTCGTGACGGCCTCGACGACGGCGAGCTGGTCCTTGTCCTTCTTGGTGCGCGCCTCCTTCTCCAGGCGCGGCAGGGCCTTCTCGATCGTCTGGAGGTCGGCGAGGATCAGCTCGGTGTTGATCGTCTCGATGTCGCGCGAGGGCGAGACGTCACCGTCGACGTGGGTGACGTCGGAGTCCTCGAAGGCGCGGATGACCTGGCAGATCGCGCTGGTCTCGCGGATGTTGGCGAGGAACTTGTTGCCGAGCCCCTGCCCCTCCGACGCGCCCTTGACGATGCCCGCGATGTCCACGAACTCCATCGTCGCCGGAATGATCTTCTGCGAGCCGAAGATCTTCGCCAGGCCGTCCAGCCGGGGGTCGGGCACGCCGACCACGCCGACGTTGGGCTCGATGGTCGCGAACGGGTAGTTCGCGGCCAGCGCGTCGTTCTTGGTCAGCGCGTTGAACAGCGTGGACTTGCCGACGTTGGGCAGTCCGACGATTCCGATGGAGAGGCTCACGGCAGCCAAGTTTACGAGCCGCCGCGACCCCCGGCGTACGTCGCGCTCAGGCGCCGGCGCGGCGCAGGAAGTCGGCCAGGTGCCGGAAGAGCGCCTTGCCCTCGGGGATGTAGTCAGCGAAGACGGGGAAGACGTGCACCTGGCCGGGCCACTCCTGGTACTCGGCGTCCACCCCGGCCGCCCGCGCGCGCTCGGCGGTGGAGCGGGCGTCGTCGCGCAGGATCTCGCCGCCGGTCGCGACGAACAGCGACGGCGGCAGCCCGGACAGGTCGGCGCTGCGGGGACGCAGCAGCGCGCTGTCCTCGACCTGGCCCTCGGCCTCGCAGTAGGCGCGGCCGAGCCGGGCGAGCTTCCCGGCCGGGATGAGGAAGTCGGTGCGGGCGTTGGCGGTGTGCGACTCGGCCTCGCAGAGCAGGTCGACCCAGGGCGACAGGAGCAGCGCGGCGGCGGGCAGTGCCGCGCCGCGCTCCTTGAGCGCCAGCAGCAGGGCGAGCGCGAGGTGCCCGCCCGCCGAGTCGCCGCCGACGACGATCTGCGACGGGTCGTGGCCGCGCGCGATCAGGAGGTCGTAGGCGGCGAGCGCGTCGTCGAGGGCGTCGGCGGGCGTGTGCCGGGGCGCGAGCCGGTAGTCGACCATGAGGACGGGACGCGCCGTCGCCGCCGACAGCCGCCACGCGAACGGCCGGTACAGCCGGGGGCTGCCGAAGAAGTAGCCGCCGCCGTGCAGGTAGAGCAGCGCCTTGGACTCGTCCACGGCGCCCGCGCGCACCCACTCGCTGTGCCCGTGCGCGAGCTCCTGCGGGGTGATGTCGGTGCCGCGCGGGACGAGCTGGAACCGTCCGGCGAGGTCGGTGGCCCGCTGGATGCGGACGAGCCCGGCGTCGCTGTCGGGACCGAACTCCCACGCGGACCGCAGCAGCACCCGGATGACGCGCCCGGCGACGCGGGCGCGCGTGCTCGGCGGCTGTCCGGGCTCGTGCGCGAGGGCGCGGACGATCCGGCGCTGGACGGGCGTCGTGGCGACGGGCCGGAGGGGGGCGGCGGGCGCGCGTAGGGCCACGGCGAACTCCTTGCAAACGGTCCAGAAGCGAACAATTAGACGATTAGTCTCATTATCCTCCTCGGCGCGTCGGAGCGGTACTCTCCCGGCCCGCTGTCACGATGATGGGATGGATCTCGCGCTGTTCGCCGCGCTGCTCGTCGGGGTCGCGCTCGGCGCCGTCGTCGGCTACGCGGTCGCGCAGGGCCGCCAGGGCGCGCTGATCGCACGCGCCCGCGCGGCGGAGGAGAAGCTCGCCTACGCCGAGACCCGCATGGCCGAGCACTTCGAGAACCTGTCCGCCAAGGCGCTCGACGCCAGCAACCAGCGGTTCCTGGAACTGGCCGACACCAGGCTGAAGGCGGCCGGGGTCGAGGCGGCGGGCGAGCTGGAGCGGCGGCGCCAGGCCGTCGAGCACCTGGTGACGCCGCTGCGCGAGACGCTGGCCAAGGTCGAGGAGCAGTTGCGCGAGGTCGAGACCGGACGCCGCGAGTCGCACGCCATGCTGGCCAAGCAGGTCGACTTCGTCCGGCAGAGCTCCGAGCAGTTGCGCGGCGAGACCCGCACGCTGGTGCGGGCGTTGCAGCGGCCCGAGGCGCGCGGCCGCTGGGGCGAGCTGCAACTGCGCCGCGTCGTGGAGCTGGCGGGCATGACGCACCACTGCGACTTCGACGAGCAGGCCACCGCCGTCACGCTCGACGGCACGGTCCGGCCCGACATGGTCGTGCGGCTGAGCGGCGGCAAGAACATCATCGTCGACTCCAAGGTCTCGCTGGCCGCCTACCTGGACGCCGCCGCGTCCGACGACGCCGCCGCCGAACGCGACCGGCTCGCCGCGCACGCCCGCCACCTGCGCGACCACGTCGACCGGCTGGCCGCCAAGTCGTACTGGCAGGCGTTCGCCGCCACGCCCGAGTTCGTCGTGCTGTTCATCCCCGGCGAGGCGTTCCTGGCCCCCGCCCTCGACCGCGACCCGGACCTGCTGGAGCATGCGATGCGCCGCCGCGTCCACATCGCGACGCCGACGACGCTCATCACGATGCTGCGGACGGCGTCGTACGCGTGGCAGCAGGAGGCGCTGTCGCACAACGCCCGCGCCGTGTTCGACCTCGGCCGCGAGCTGTACGAGCGGCTGGGCACGATGGGCGGCCACGTCGACGAGCTGGGCCGCGCCCTCACCGGCGCGATCGCGTCCTACAACCGAACGGTCGGTTCGCTGGAGTCGCGGGTGCTGGTCAGCGCCCGCCGCCTCAACGACCTCGGCGTGACCGACGCCCCCCTCGACGGGCCCGCGCCGGTGGAGGACGCCCCGCGTCCGCTCACGGCGGCGGAGCTCACCGGCGACGCGACGCGTCTGCCCGCCCGGCCGCGCCCCGAACCGGCGGCCGAACGGGTAGGTTTCGGCGCACGCGCCGGCACTGATCATCGTGATCGGCGGGAGGACTCATGAGCACACCGACGGTGGACCGCGCGGCGGCGCCGCCTCCGGGAGGACGCGTGGCAGGGCAGCGGGGCGGTGCCGCCCGGCGGCGGCAGGCCGGGCCGGCGCTGACCGGCCGGGGCGGGATCGTGCTGCTGTTCGGCGCGACGCTGGCCGGCGCGCTGCTGACGGGCTGGACGGGTTTCACGCCGCTTGCGGCCGCCGGGTTCGTGCTCGGCTGCGTCGCGGCGGCGCTGCTGACGCGCCCGACGGATCTGCCGCTGCTGGTGGTGAGCCCGCCGCTGGTGTTCCTCGCCGGGACGCTGCTCGCGGCGATCCTGCTGGGCCTCGGCGAGCCGTCGCTGCCGCGCGCGGTCGCGGTGGGCCTGCTGGCGTCGCTGGCGGGCACGGCGCCGTGGCTGCTGCTCGGGACGGTCCTCACGGTCGCGATCAGCGTCCCGCGCGGGCTGTTCGCGCAGATCCGCGAGTTGCGCGAGCGGCTGGCGGGCCTGCGGCTGTTCCACGAGGAGGAGAACGCCGACCCCGTCCGCTGGGACGAGGCGAAGGAGCGCTGAGCCCGGCGGGGGCTGGTGACCGGGTGTTCGGTGCGGGCACGATGGACCGATGACCACGAGGACCAGCGGTGAGGGCGGCCGGCAGTGGGCGCGGGCGGACGCGACGCGGCAGGCGTTGCTGACGGCCGCGCAGCAGGTGTTCGCCGATCGCGGGTACGCGGGCGCGGGCATCGCGGAGATCGTCGAGCGGTCCGGGGTGAGCGTCGGCAGCCTCTACCACCACTACGGCGGCAAGGCGGGCCTGTACCTGGCGCTGTTCGAGGAGCTGTCGGCCGAGCAGGAGGGCAGCGCGGCGCGGGCCGTCGCGGCGTCCCGGGCCGCCGGGGACGCGCTGCCCATCACGCAGTTCATCGCGGGTGCGCGCGCGTACCTGGAGGTGTGCTGGGAGCGGCGGGAGGCGGCGCGGCTGTTCCACGGCGGCGAGGGCCCGGCGGGGTTCTCGCTGATGCGGCGCAAGCGGTCCCAGCACTGGGTCGGGCAGAACACCAAGCTGCTGCGCGGCGGTGACGACGGCGGCCGGGCGACGCAGGTGCTGAGCCTGGTCCTGACGACGGTGATCGGCGAGGCGGGCCGGGAGATCGCGCTGGCCGACGACGGCGCGGAGGCGCGGGAGATCCTGGACGAGGTGCTGCGCATCCTCGTCCGGCTGACGGACTGACACCGCGCCGGATGCCCGCGATGCGGCACAACGTAGGCGTTTCCGTATCCAGCCCGTTATTCTTCCGACACACCCGACCATCCGCGGACGAAAGTCGAAGGGGTACATGCCGACCTCCACCTGGTTCCGGCTGAACGTGGCCAAGCGCGACCGCGTTCTCAAGGTCGCCATGCGCGAGTTCGGCGACAACGGCTACTCCACGGGCAGCCTGAACACGATCGCGCGCGAGGCGGGCATCGCCAAGGGCTCGCTGTTCCAGTACTTCACCGACAAGCTGGAGTTCTTCGCGTTCGTCTGCGACGAGACGTCCCGCTCGATCCGCGAGGAGATGGAACGCCGCATCGCCCGGCTCGACTTCGACCAGCCGTTCGACGGCTGGCTGTTCGACGTCCTGTGCGAGTGGACCGAGTACATGAGCGAGAACCCGCTGGAACGCGCGGTGACGGCGGCGACGAACTTCGAGCTGGACAACGCGGTGCGCTCGGTGGTGCGCGACACCGCGAACCAGCACTACCTCCAGGTGGTGCACCCGTCGCTGAAGCTCTGGCAGGAGCGCGGCGACATCCGTCCCGACGCCGACGTGGACGTCCTGGCGACCCTGCTGCTCATGATGCTCCCCCACCTGGCGCTGGCGCCGTACTACGACGGCCTGGACCCGGTGCTGGACCTGCGCGGGCGCGGCCCGTCCGAGCAGCGCCCCATCATCCGCCGTCTCATCGACGGTTTCCGCCCGCTGTTCGCGCCGTATCCGGAGCCGTGAGGGCCGCAACGCCCCCGCGCCGCGTCCTGCGAGGCGCCGTGCGGGGGCGTTGCGGAGTCTGTCAGTAGGTGAGGGTGTAGTCCTCTTCCCTGGCCTTGCGGGTGCCCGCCCAGAACTCGAAGGTGTGTCCGGGCCACAGGGTGCGGTTGACGCCGGAGTCGTCCAGGTACCAGCTCTGGCAGCCGCCCTCGCTCCAGACGGCCTTGCGAAGCCGCTTGTGCAGCTTGTCGTTGAAGGCGCGCAGGGCTTCGGGCTTGGGCTCGATGGCGTCGGCGCCGCTCTCCTGGACGAGGCGCAGGCAGCTCAGCACGTGCTGGATCTGCACCTCGATCATGAAGACGACGGAGTTGTGGCCGAGGCCGGTGTTCGGCCCGAGCAGCAGGAACAGGTTGGGGAAGCCGGGGACGGACGTGCCCCGGTACGCCTCGATCCCGTTGGCCCACGCCTCCTGGATCTTGCGGCCGTCGCGGCCGACGATGCGCTGCTCGGCGAGCGCGTCGGTCACCTTGAAGCCGGTGCCGTAGATGATCGCGTCGACTTCGTACTCGGTGCCGTCGGCGGCGATGACCGAGTTCTCTCGGACCTCGCGGACGCCGGACGTCTGGACGTCCACGTTGTCGCGCGTCAGCGCCGGGTAGTAGTCGTTGGACAGCAGGACGCGCTTGCACCCGATCGTGTAGTCGGGCGTGACCTTGGCGCGCAGCTCGGGGTCGGCGATCTGCCGCTTGATGTGGCGGCGGGCGAGGCTCTCCATCGGACCGGACAGCCGGGGGTCGATGGTGAAGCCGACGGCGCGGGCCTCCAGCCCCCAGTAGATCCCGGCGCGGAAGGCGCGGGCGGCGCCGGGGACGCGCTGGAAGGCCGAGCGCACCGGCGCCGGGATGGAGACGTCCGGCTTGGGCTGGATCCACGGCGGCGTCCGCTGGAACAGCGCCAGGTGGTCGACCTGCTTGGCGATCTTCGGCACGAACTGGATGGCGGACGCGCCGGTGCCGATGACGGCGACGCGCTTGCCGGTCAGGTCGTAGTCGTGGTTCCACTCGGCGGAGTGGAAGACCGTCCCCTGGAACTTCTCGATGCCGGGAAGGTCGGGGTAGGACGGGATGTGCAGCGCGCCGATGCCGGACACGACGGCCTTGGGGGTGAAGACGGTGCCGTCGGCGAGCGAGACGTTCCAGCGCTTGGCGGCGTCGTCGTACTCCATGGCCTCGACGTGCGAGCCGAACCGCAGGTGCGGGCGGATCGCGTGCTTGTCGGCGACGCGCTCCATGTAGGCGCGGATCTCCGGCTGCGGGGCGAACATGCGCGTCCAGCCGGGATTGAGGTCGAAGGAGAAGGAGTACATGTGCGACGGCACGTCGCACGCGCAGCCCGGGTAGGTGTTGTCGTACCAGGTGCCGCCGAGGGCGTTGCTCTTCTCCAGGATGACGAAGTCGTGGAAGCCGGACTTCTTGAGCTGGATCGCCATGCCGAGCCCGGCGAAGCCGGACCCGATGATGACGATGGCCGGGGCGCGCTCGCTCATGTTGTTCCAAACTCTCGCGGTAACCTACTACCGGTAAGTTACCCCGGGTAGGTTACTGACGGTAGGTCCAACAGAGGGGATTCTCCTGTGAGTGCTGCCACACCCGACGTGCCGCCGCGCCCGCGCCGCCGCCGGATGTCCCGCGCCGAGCGGGAGCGGCAGATGCTCGACGTCGCCAAGGAGCTCTTCGGCGAGCACGGCTACCACGCCGCCTCGATGGACGAGATCGCCCGCCGCTGCGGCGTCTCCAAGCCGATGATCTACGAGTACTTCGGGTCCAAGGAGGGCCTGATGCTGGCGTGCCTGCGCCTCTCGCAGGCCGAACTGTACGAGGTGACGCAGAAGGGCATCGCGGGCGCCACGACCCCGCGCGACATCCTGACGCGCGGAATGCTCGCCTACTTCGAGTTCGTCGGCTCCAACCGCCGCTCGTTCGCGATGGCGCTCGCCGAGCTGGCCGCGACGCCCGAGGCGGCGGCGGCCGTCGAGGAGATCCGGCTCCAGCAGAGCGCGCTGATCCGGGACGTCCTGCGCACGTTCGCCTCCGGCGCGCCCGACGACCACGTCGCCGCGTTCACCGAGATCATCATGGGTGCCAGCGAGCGGCTGGCGCTGTGGCAGGTCCGGCACGCCGACGTCACCGCCGAGCAGGCCGCGACGTACATGTCCGACTTCTGCTGGCACGGCCTGTCGCCCTACCTGGCGGACGCCTGATCGAAGCCGGGACGGCGCGGCAGCGCCTCCACGGCGGCGAGCAGCAGGTCCAGGCCGAACTCGAAGTCGGCCTCGGAGTCGTTGCGCGCCAGCTCGTCGGCGCTCGCCAGGACGTGCGGGAACTCGGCCGGGTCGAGCGCGGTGAAGTCGGTGAGCCGGTCGAGCGCCTTGGTCATGCCCACCTCGCGGAGCTGCGTGCCGAGCGCGTACGCCATGAGGACGCGGGTGACGCGCACCGCCGTCACCGAGTCGAACCCCGCCTCGGCGGCGATGGCGAGGGCGCGTTCGGCGGGGCGCAGCGCGATGGAGCCGTCGGCGCGGTGGGTGAGGACGATCGTCATGCAGCGCGGGTAGTCGTGCGCGACGGTCCGGAAGGCGCGGACGAGCGCCCGCGCGCGGTCGGCCCAGGACGCCTCGGCCGCGCCGTCGAAGTCCATCCCGGCGACGACGTGCTCGGCGACGCCGCGCAGCAGCGCGTCCTTGCCGGGCACGTGGTTGTACAGCGACATGACGGCGACGCCGAGTTCGGCGGCGACCGCGCGCATGGACAGGGCCTTGGCGCCGTCGCGTTCGATCAGGCGGACGGCGGCGGCGACGATGCGGGCACGGGTGAGGACGGGCCGGGCCTCCGCCGTGCCGGAGGTCACACTCTTGGCCATCGAACCGTCCTTTACCGCCGTTGACAGGGTAAGTGCTCCGTGACACGGTACGTACAACGTACGCCAAACGTACGTTGTACGTACGATCGTCCGCCGGGAGGCGTCACGTGTCGACCCATGACCTCTACACCTCACCCGTCGCCGCGTCCACCTGGGACGTGCCCCTCGCCGGCGACGCCCGCTTCACCTGGGAGTACGACGACGGCCGCGACAAGCTCCTCGCCCTGTACCAGAAGGGCAAGGACAAGCAGTGGGACTCCGTCAAGCGCATCGACTGGGACCTGGAGGTCGATCCGCAGAACGTCCTCGGCGTCCCCGACCAGTCGCTCGCGATCTACGGCACGCCGCACTGGGACAAGATGAGCGAGCGCGACCGCGGCGAGCTGCGGCGGCACTCCTCGTCCTGGCAGTTCAGCCAGTTCATGCACGGCGAGCAGGGCGCGATGATCACCGCCGCCCGGATCGTGGAGTCCGTCCCCGACCTGGACGCCAAGTTCTACTCGGCCACGCAGACGATGGACGAGGCGCGGCACGTCGAGATCTTCTCCCGGTTCCTCCAGGACAAGGTCGGCCTCGTCTACCCCATCAACACCAAGCTCCAGGACCTGCTCGCCGAGACCCTGGACGACTCCCGCTGGGACATGCCCTACCTCGGCATGCAGGTCCTCATCGAGGGGCTGGCCCTCGCGGCGTTCGGCGTCATCCGCGACATCACGACCAAACCGCTGCCCAAGCAGATCCTCACCTACGTCATGCAGGACGAGGCGCGGCACGTCGCGTTCGGCCGGCTGGCGCTGCGCGACCACTACCGCGAGCTGTCCGCGCCCGAGCTGCGCGAGCGCGAGGAGTTCGTCATCGAGGGCTGCCACCTGATGCGCGACCGCATCCGGGGCCGGGAGATCTGGGAGAACTTCGGCATCAACCCCGCCGAGGTGGACGAACTCGTCACCAACTCCCCCTACATGCGGATGTTCCAGAGCCTGCTGTTCAGCCGGATCGTCCCGTGCGTCAAGGACATCGGGCTGTGGAGCCCGCGCATCCGCGCGACGTTCGAGGAGATGGGCGTCCTGGAGGCGTCCCGCGCCGACCTGGACGCGCTCATGCGCGGCGACGAGGAGCAGGCCGAGCGGCTGGACGCCGAGCGGTTCGCGGCCGAGGAGGCCGAGCGCAAGGCCGAGGTGGACGACGTCATCGCGGCCGAGGCCGCCACGTCCTGACCGGAGAGGACGCACCATGCCCACGCTGACCGAGCCCCGCACCGCCCGCATCCGCTGCCGCGACGGCGACCACACGCTCGTCCTGTCCGACCGCGAGGCGACCGCCGGGCGGCTGCTGGACGCGTCCCGCAGGCACTCGTTCGACCCGGACGTGGACGTCGACTGGGACGTCCCCCAGGACCCCGACGTCTTCTACCTGCCGCCCACGCTCGTCTCGCTCTACGAGACGCCGCTGTGGGACGCGCTGTCGCACCGCGAGCGCGTCGAGCTGAGCAGGCGGGAGATGTGCAGCATCGCGTCGTTCGGCATCTGGTCGGAGATGATGCTGATGCAGGCGCTCGTCCAGCACGCCTACCGGCGCAGCTACGACAGCGCCCACGTCGCCTACGCCCTCACCGAGATCGCCGACGAGTGCCGCCACTCGGTCATGTTCGGGCGGATGGTGAAGACGTGCGGGCTCCGGACGACCCGCCCCAATCCGCTGATGTACCAGCTCGGCAAGGTCGCGTCGGCCGTCAACGACCCGCTCGTGAAGTTCGCCGGGACGCTCGTCGTGGAGGAGTTCACCGACGCGTTCCAGCGGATCACCTTCCCCGACGAGGACGTCCAGCCGATCATCCGGCAGGTGACGCGCATCCACGTCATCGAGGAGGCCCGGCACATCCGCTACGCGCGCGAGGAGCTGAAGCGGCTGGTGGCGGCCGTGCCCGCGTGGCAGCGGCGGACGGCCGCGTACTCGCTCGCGCGCTCGACGGCGCTGATGGCCGGGCACTTCCTCCACCCGTCCGGCTACGCGGCGGTCGGCCTGGACCCTCGCGCCGCCCGCCGCGCGGCGGCGGCGAGCCCGCACCGGCGCGCCACGATGGCCTGGTCGTTCCGCAAGTGCACCGCGTTCTTCGAGGAGATCGGCTTCCTGGACGGGCGGGCGCGCTCGGTCTGGCTCAAGGCCGGGCTGCTGGAGTGAACGTGCGCTCCTCGACCGCGACGTCCGCCGGGTGGTCGAGGAGCGCCAGGCAGGCGGCGTGGCCGGGGCCCGGGTCGAGCGTCCGCAGGGTGAAGCGGGCGGCGAGGCCGGGGCGGCCCGTCCAGTCCAGCAGGGCGGGCGGGGCGTCGGGGGCGCTGACGCGCAGGTGCGTCATCGGCTCGCGCAGCCCCTCGCCGGTGGCCTTCAGCAGGGCCTCCTTGCGCGTCCAGTAGGCGAGCAGCGCGTCCTCGCCGGTGGCGGACTCGCCGGGGGCGAGCAGGTGCGCGGCGACGTCGTCGCCGATGCGGCCCGCGGCCTCCTCGACGTCCACGCCGACGGGCCCGTGCCCGGAGATCGCGACGGCGACGCGGTCGCCGGAGTGCGACACGGACAGGAACGGTCCCCCGGCGATGCGGGGCGGGCCGTGCGGGGCGTCGCAGTCGGGGCAGGCGCGGGTCAGCGGGACGCGTTCGGGCGGCAGCGCGAGCCGGCGGGCGAGGGCGAGGCGGGTGAGCGTGACGCCGAGCGTGAAGCGGTCGCGGTCGGCGGGGCGGACGTAGCGGTCGCGACGGGCGCGTTCGGCGGCGTCGAGCAGCGCGACGTGGTGCGGACGGACGGTGTCGAGCGCCGCCCAGTGCACGGTGACCGGTTCCACCCGCGTTCCCCTCTCGTCGCCGCGCCAGCGTAGCCGGTGCGGGGCGTCCCGATCGAAGGGGCCGCCGGGACGGGCCCGGCGGCCGTGCTCACTAGATCCAGGACACTCCGGCCCGCTGTGCGGTCACGACGCCGTCCTCCTCCTCTGCGCGCTGTGCGCCGGCCCGCCGCCCGCCGGGCGGAGGTGGACCGGCGCTCCCTCCCCTTTGCGAAACAGCCTAGAAGGCCATGACGGTGAATATCCGCCGATCGACCGAAAGAGGTCAAGAATGATTACCGCAAACCCGGCAGCACTTCCTCCAGAACCAGAATCGCGTTCGCCACGCAGGTCTTCTCGTTGCGTGCGGGGTCGCCGGTCTTGGGGGCGGCCTCGCTGTAGCCCACCGTCACCAGAGCATTGCGGACGCGGACCGTCACCTCCGCGACGACCGTCTCCGGGCGGCCCCCGGGACGCAGCGGCTTGTCGACCTTGAAGCGGTGGAAGGCGTCGTCGCCGAGGTCGTCGCGGCGCTGAACCGTGATCACCTGGTCGGGCGAGGTCTGCGCCTGCCGGATCGCCGACGCGAGCATCTCCCGGGCGAACGCCGACACGTCGCCGCCCTCACCGGAGGGGAACAGTCTCTTCTCCACCCGGACCACCTTCGCGTCACCGTGCGGTGAGCTGAACGTGCAGGTCGTGAGGGAGGTGTTGCCCGCCGCCTGGCTGCGCGCGCCCGGAACGAGGCGGCGCGCGGTGGCCTCGGTGACCCCCGCGCACGGCGGGGTCAGCGCGGCGATCGGGCCCTGGGCGGGAGGCGGCGCGGGGGGACGGGACGTCGGCGCGGGCGGCGGCGTGGACGGGGTCGCGGACGGCGACGGAGGCCGCGTCGGCGCCGTCGTCGGCGGAGGCGGGGCGGCACGTTCGTCGTCGTCCGGCAGGAACAGGAACGCCCCGCCCGCCGCGAGCCCGGCCACCACGACGACGGCGACGAGCGCCAGCAGCCGGGGGCGGCGCGAGGCCCGCGGCGGTTGCGGGCTCGAATAGCCGCGCTCGAACTCCGGCGGCGCCGGTGACAGCCCCATCTCCGCCTCCTCTCCTTGATCGCATCTTTTCCCCCGCTTCACCCGACGAAAAGGGGAACGGTCCGGGAGATCCCCCGGCCGCACATCCTGTCGGACCCGCTCGGCAGAATGGAAGCGTGCTGCTCTCCGCTCTAGCGCGAACGTCCGCCGAGGTCACCGCGACCTCGTCCCGCAAGGCCAAGGCGGCGGCCATCGCCGGCTGCCTCCGCGACGCCGCCCCGGCGGAGGCCGCCATCGCCGTCGGCTACCTCTCCGGCGACCTGCCGCAGCGGCAGATCGGCGTCGGGTACGCGGCGCTGCGCGACGTCCCGCCGCCCGCCGCCGAGGCCGCGCTGACCGTCCTGGAGGTGGACGCCGCGTTCGGCGCGATCGGCGGCGTCGCCGGGAAGGGGTCGGTGGCGCGGCGGCGCGAGCTGCTGCACGCCCTGTTCGCGCGGGCCACCGCGCAGGAGCAGCGGTTCCTGGTGCGGCTGCTGTCGGGCGAGCTACGGCAGGGCGCGCTCGACGGGGTCATGACCGAGGCCGTCGCGAAGGCCGCTGACGTGCCCGTCGCGGCCGTGCGGCGGGCCGTGATGCTGCGCGGGGCGCTCGGTCCCGTGGCGACGGCGGCGCTGGCGGGCGGCGCGGGCGCGCTCGCGGAGTTCGGGCTGGAGGTCGGGCGTCCGGTGCGGCCGATGCTGGCCGCGTCCGCGCCCGACGTCGCCGCCGCGCTCGAACGCGTCGACGGGCCCGCCGCCGTCGAGTGGAAGCTCGACGGCATCCGCGCACAGATCCACATCACCGGCGGCGCCGTCCGCGTCTTCACCCGCACGCTCGACGAGATCACCGAGCGGCTGCCGGAGGTCGTGTCCGCGCTGGCGTCGCTGCCCGTCCGCGACGCCGTGTTCGACGGCGAGCTGATCGCGCTGCGGCCCGACGGCACGCCCCACCCGTTCCAGGTGACGTCCGCGCGCACCGCGACGCGGGTGCCGCGCGGCACCGAGCAGGTCGCGCTGTCGGTGCTGCTGTTCGACGTGCTCCACCTCGACGGCGACGACCTGCTCGACCGTCCGGGCGCCGAGCGGCACGCCGCGCTGGAGCGGGTCGTCCCGGCCGCGCAGCGGATGCCGCGCCGCGTCACCGCCTCCGCCGACGAGGCGGCCGAGGTGTTCACCGAGGCCGTCCGGCGGGGGCACGAGGGCGTCCTGGTCAAGGCGCCCGACAGTCCCTACACGGCCGGGCGGCGCGGCGCCGGATGGATCAAGGTCAAGCCCCGGCACACGCTCGACCTGGTCGTGCTCGCCGCCGAATGGGGCCATGGCCGCCGCAGCGGCTCCCTGTCGAACCTGCACCTGGGCGCCCGCGACCCGAGCACCGGCGGCTTCGTCATGCTCGGCAAGACGTTCAAGGGCCTCACCGACGAACTCCTCGCCTGGCAGACCGAGCACCTGCGCGCCCTCGCCGTCTCCGAGGACGACTGGACCGTCCACGTCCGTCCCGAACTCGTCGTCGAGATCGCCTTCGACGGCGTCCAGCACAGCACCCGCTATCCGGGCGGCATCGCCCTGCGTTTCGCCCGCGTCCTCCGCTACCGCCCCGACAAGTCACCCACCGAAGCCGACACCATCGACACCGTCCGCGCAGTGGCCCCCGTCCTCGACTAACCGCCCCGGGGCGGCCCGGCGAGGCCCGCCGGTAACGGCACGGGCGGGGCCTCGGTGGAGTTTGACCGAGGCTTTGCGGTGCGCGCCAGCGTGGCACCACCGAAGACGCAAAGATAGTCACCGTCCGTATCACGGAGGTGACGATGCGCACGGTACAGCCCTGGATCATCGCGACCCTGCCCCTCGCTCTCCTCGCCCCGGCGCTCCCGACAGCGTCAGCGTCGAGCCGCACCCTGGCACCCGCCCCACACCCCCCACCCGCCACAGCCCTCCCAACCAAACACACGTCACAGAACGACAACCCACCCAACAACCCCCGCACAACCCCACGAAAAGCGGGCCTTCTCCACCAGGAGAAACCCACCCAAGACGCGACAACGCCCAACACAGCAAGTCCCGGCACAAAAACCGTCCCGACAACGCGCGGCGCAGGGATTCCCGACCTGGCAACCGTCAACGCGGGAACGCGCGGCGCGGCGCGTCCCGGCGCAGAAAGCGCAGACGCAAGCGCGCGCGGCGCCGCGAGACTCGGCGCGGCAACCGTCGACGCGGGAACGCGCGACGCGTCGAGTCCCGGAGCGGGAACCATCAACGCGGGAACGCACAGCGCAGGGATTCGCCGCGTCGGAGCCGTCGACGGACGAGCGCGCGGCGCCGTGAAGTCCGGTGCGAGAGCTTTCGGCGGCGGAGCGCCCAGCGCAGGAACCTTCGGAGCGGACGAACTCAGTGCGGGGGCGCCTGGCGTGCGGGGCCCCGGTGCAGGAACGCTCGGCGCGGGCGCTTCCGGCGACGGGGCATCGGGCGTGGTTACACCCGACGCGGCGACGCCCGACGTGGGGGCGCGCGACACTGAGTCTCCCGTGGCGGGGGCGGCCGGGGGGTGGCCCGGGGGTGGGTGCGGGCGGGGTGGTGCGTGCGGACCATGCCGTTGGCCGATCCCGATGTGCTGGTGCGGGCGGAGCCGCATGGCGGGGGCGGGTGGCTGGCGTGGCCCGCTGCCGAAAAGCAGGACGGGGGTGGCTCCGGCGAGGTGAAGTGCGGGGATATCGTGCGGGGATGACCCGAATCGTCGATCGTGGTGACCCGGCGCGGCGGGCGTGGGCCATCGAGGCCATCCGGAAGGTCGAGGCCGACGCCAACCGCAGCGCCGACACGCACCTGCACGTCTTCCCGCTGCCGGCCGACTGGGGCATCGACCTGTACCTCAAGGACGAGTCGGTGCATCCCACCGGGTCGTTGAAGCACCGGCTGGCGCGGTCACTGTTCCTCTACGGGCTCGCGAACGGGTGGGTCCGGGCCGACACCGCGATCATCGAGGCGTCCAGCGGGTCGACCGCCGTCAGCGAGGCGTACTTCGCGCGGCTGCTCGGGCTGCCGTTCGTCGCCGTGATGCCCGCGTCGACCAGCCCGGAGAAGATCGCGCTGATCGAGTTCTACGGGGGCCGCTGCCACCTCGTGTCCGACCCGGCGTCGATCTACGCCGAGTCGCACCGGCTCGCCGCCGAGTGCGGCGGCCACTTCATGGACCAGTTCACCTACGCCGAGCGCGCGACGGACTGGCGCGGCAACAACAACATCGCCGAGTCGATCTTCGAGCAGATGGCGCTGGAGCGGTTCCCGGAACCGTCCTGGATCGTCGTCGGCGCGGGCACCGGCGGCACGTCCGCGACGATCGGCCGCTACGTCCGCTACCGCCGCTTCGGCACCCGCGTCGCCGTCGTCGACCCGGAGGGCTCCGCGTTCTTCGACGCCTTCGCCCGCGACGACCGCGACGGCACCGCCCCCGGCTCCCGCATCGAGGGCATCGGCCGTCCCCGCGTGGAGCCGTCCTTCCTCCCGGCCGTCATCGACCGGATGATCCAGGTGCCCGACGCGGCGTCGGTCGCCGCCATGCGCTGGGCCGCCGACATCACGGGCCTGGCCGTCGGCGGCTCCACCGGCACCAACCTGTGGGGCGCCGCGCTCCTGATCTCCGACATGCTCGCCCGCGGCGAACAGGGCAGCGTCGTCACCCTCATCTGCGACGGCGCCGACCGCTACGCCCAGACGTACAACTCCGACACCTGGCTGACAGCCCGCAACCTGGACATCGAGCCCCACCGCAAGACCCTCGACACCTTCCTGCAATCCGGCACCATGCCCCTGGCCCTCTGACCCGCCCCTCCCCCACGCGGCAACGAGCCCACACACGTCGCCGCTCCGGCTGGTCGGGTGGTTCCGGGCGCGGGTGCGACCGTCGCGGGGCGTTCGCGTGCGTGCGGGGCGCTCGGTGTTTGATCTCGACGTCGCCATCCCCGTGAAGGGGCGTTCGCGTACGTGCGGGGTGCTCGGTGTTCGACGTCGACAGGGCCGGGGTCGGGGTCGGGGTGTTTGCGTGCGGGGTGCTCATCGACGACGTCCGCCGACCCCTCACCGGGGGCGTTCGCGTGTGTGCGGGGTTAGCCGGAGAGGCGGATGGGGTTGATGATGTCGGCGTAGATGAGGAGGCCGCCCATGACGATGAGGAACATCGCCATGACGTAGGTGACGGGGAGGGCCTTCGCGACGTCCACGGGGCCGGGGTCGGGGCGGCCGCGGAGGCGGGCGAGGAACTTCTTGATCGCTTCGAGGATGGCGCCCGCCATGTGGCCGCCGTCGAGCGGCAGCAGGGGCACCAGGTTGAACAGGCCGATGGCCAGGTTCACCGAGGCGACCATCATCAGGAAGAAGTAGATCTTCTGCTTGGCGGGCTGCTCGGACGTCGCGATGTCGCCGCCGATGCGGCCGACGCCGACGACGCCGACCGGGCCCTCAAGATCGCGTTCGGCGCCCATGAACGCCGCGTTCCACACGCCGACCATCTTCTCGGGGAGCCGCAGCAGCGCCGTCGCCGAACGGACCGTCACGTCGCCGACGAAGCCGGCGACCTCGCCGGGCGACTGCCGGTCGTTGACGACCGGCGCCACCGGGGAGATGCCGAGGAAGCCCGTCTCGACGGTCTTGCCGGGGTCCTTCAGGTCGGGCATCCGGGACTTGATGATCGGCGCCTGGACGGTGAACTCCTGCCCGGAACGGCGCAGCGTGAGCGTCGCCGTCTTGTCGGCGGAGTCGCGGATGAGGCGCTGGAGCGCGGCGTACTCGGTGACCGGCTGCCCGTTGAACGCGACGATCGTGTCGCCCGGGAGCAGACCGGCCTTCGCGGCGGGGGTCGGCGGAGCGTCGGCGGGGCACGTCTTCACATCGGTGTCACCGGTGACGACGCACTTGGAGACGGTCGCGATGGTCGGGACGGGCGCCGACGTCGGCGTCCCGATCGCCATCAGGGCGATCGCGAAGAAGACGACGGCGAGGACGAGGTTCATCGCCGGGCCCGCGAACATGATCAGCAGTTTCTGCCACCACGCCCGGTTGTAGAATACGCGGTTCTCGTCACCGGGACGGACCTCCTCCAGCGCGGCGCCGCGCGCCGACTCGATGAGCCCCTGCCACGGCCCGGTGCTGAGCCGCCGGACCTGACCGGGCGCGTCGGTGCGGCGCGGCGGCAGCATCCCGATCATGCGGATGTAGCCGCCGAGCGGAATCCACTTGACGCCGTACTCGGTCTCGCCCCGGTGCCGCGACCACAGCGTCGGCCCGAACCCGACCATGTACTGCGTGACGCGCACGCCGAAACGCTTGGCGAACGCCAGGTGCCCCAGCTCGTGCAGCGCGATCGACGCCATCAACCCGAAGAACAGGATGAGGACCCCCGCCAGCCACCCCATGTCGCCCGCCCTCCGTGATCCCCGACGAAACCGTCTCAGCGTACGTCATGCCCGACACGCCGCCCCGACCGTGACCCCACGCCCGATCCGACCCGCCGCCCACGACGAACGACCAACATCATGCGCCCCCACGCCCCCGGACGCGAACCACTCCACGAACCTGTGGACAACTTTCTCACCAGGCTCAGAGACAGCCTGAACAAGGGGGTCGCGCCTAGGCACGCTCGCCCGGCTCGCCACCGGTCTCGGTCGCCCGACCGCCCCTGGGGGGTCGGGCCGTGTCACGCCGGGCGGGCGCGGTGCGGGCGTGAGTCTCGATCGGGCTGTGGGTCGCGCGATGCGGCTGGTGGTCTTCTGGGCGGCGATGGGGTGTTCTCTACGTTCTCGCCGGGTCGTGTTGTGGTGGCCGGGCGCGCGTTTCACCGGCGCTGGACCAGGCCGTGTCGCTGTGTTCTTTCGCCGGGAGTCAGCTCGGTCCGAGGTGTCTGGGGCGCTGCGGAACGCGCTGTAACCGGCGTAGGATGAGCACGGATTTAAGCCTTGGTTTCAG
This sequence comes from Actinomadura flavalba DSM 45200, assembly GCF_000374305.1. Lineage (GTDB taxonomy): Bacteria > Actinomycetota > Actinomycetes > Streptosporangiales > Streptosporangiaceae > Spirillospora > Spirillospora flavalba. Next base: position 300,182 of record NZ_KB894095.1, read on the forward strand.
CGACACGCCGGGGTTGGCAACACGACCGGAGGCTCGCTGAAGATCTCTTCGAAAACCCGGGGGTTCACGGTTGGCCGACCTGCGGCTTTACTGTGGGGTCCCCATCGCCCCTACGAGGGGTCGCAACTACGTTACCGCCGGAATGCGCCCGCGAGGCGCAACCTGTCCCCATCGCCCCTACGAGGGGTCGCAACCTCGTGAGGTGTTCGCCCAGGATCGCGTGCGTCTCCGTCCCCATCGCCCCTACGAGGGGTCGCAACGCGGGGATCGGGCGGACCGGCCGCGCGACCCAGCGGTCCCCATCGCCCCTACGAGGGGTCGCAACCGCCGTGGGCAGGGCGCATGGCGTGCGGGTCGATGTCCCCATCGCCCCTACAAGGGGTCGCAACAGCTTGGGCGGGGGCCGCGCTGGCGCGGCGCGCACCCGTCCCCATCGCCCCTACGAGGGGTCGCGATGCCTGCGCTGCCCGCGATAGGTGACGGGGGCGTGCGCCGCTGCGGGGTTCGCAAGCTCTCTGGGGACCCCCTTGATTCGATTTTCTCGTGTTGGTGTCTCGCGGGTGGGCGGTGGCCGTGGCCTGTGGACAACTCTTCTCGCCGTGTCCGGTGGGGTCGTCGCGTACGGCGGGCGGTTTTTGCGTTCGGCGGGGGGCGTTGTGCTCGGCGGAGGGTCGTTGTGCTCGGCGGGAGGGTTGTTGTGTTCGGTGGGCGATGGCTGGGGCTGGGGGTGTGTTGGTGGTTCGCTGGGGTGGGTCAGGTGAGGAAGCCTCTTAGTAGGGATGCTGTGGCTTCCAGGTGTTCTGTTACGGCTTTGCGGGCGGCTTCTGGGTCGCCCAGGAGGATGGCGTCGAGGATGGCGGCGTGCTGGGTGGCGGCGTGGGCGATGTTGGCGCGGAAGAGGGGGATGGCGTTGAGGAGGTCGGTGACGCGGAGGCGGGCGTCGGCGCAGGTCTCGGCCAGGAGGCGGGAGCCCGTCAGTTCGGCGATCGTCAGGTGGAAGACGGTGTCGAGGCGGCGGTAGTCGTCGGGGCCCGCCGCGTTCAACTCCGCTAGGCGCGTGCGCAGCAGGGTGCGCTGGTCGGACGTGAGGCTCAGGCCCGCGAGCACCTGCGCGGCGCCCGTCTCGACCGCCATCCGGTAGGTGAGCGTGTCGGCGAGGCGGTCGCCCATGTCCTCGACGGCGCGGCGCAGGTCGGCCGGACGGGGGCGCGGGCGCCGGTACGTCACGAACGTCCCCCCGGCGCGGCCCCGCCGCGACTCCACGTACCCCTCCTCCTGGAGGGCGTGGATCGCCTCGCGCAGTGTGACGCGCCCGATGCCGAGCAGCGGCGCGAGTTCGCGTTCGGGGGGCAGCCGGTCGCCGTGGTCGAGCACCCCGAGCTTGATCGCCTGGAGCAGCCGTTCGACGGTCTCCTCGAACGCGTTGCCGGACCGGACGGGCCGGAACACCGCCGCCGCCGTCACCCCGGCGGGACCGGGCAGCGGGACTGGGCCGTCGGTGCGCATGTCCGTCCTCGTTGCAGGGGCCGGGCGGGACTGCTCGGGCCCACGCTACAGGGCGCCGGAACACCGCATCGGGACGGAACGGTCCCGTCACGGACGGGCCGGATGTGCGGTCGAGTGCTAAGGACGGTGCCCGTCTTGTGCGGACAGAGCAATACCGCCGAACCCCGCCCAAGCCGCATCATGTCGCTTCCCGCCCCTCGGAGAGGCCATCATGATGCGCATCACACCGGCTCTGGCCGTGCTGACCCTCGCCCTCGCCCTCACGGCCTGTGGCGGTGGCGACGACGGCGCCACCAAGGCGCCGCCGTCCGCCCCGGGCGCCGCCCCGTCGCAGCCGACGGGTACGGCGACGGCCGGTGGCCAGCGCGCCTCGGAGCGCTTCAACGCGTGCATGCGCGACAAGGGCATCGTGCTGCCCACGCCCGGCGCCACCAACAGCGCGCGGCCCGCGACGGAGAAGGTCGAGAAGGCGCTCCGCGAGTGCGTCGTCGAGATGTCCAAGTCGCCGGCTCCGGCGAACTGACGGCCGCTGCTACCCTTTCGGGCAGCCGATCACCCCGTGCGGGAGAGCGCCCCGGCCGCCAGCCGGGGCCGCCGAAGGAGCAACTCCTCCCCGGAACCTCTCAGGCCCACGGACCGCACGGGGGAGGCGACCTCTGGAAAGCGGGGACCGCATGTCCCCCGCCGAAGGTGAAAGTCCGCAGCGCGGGCGAAACTCTCAGGCGCCGATGACAGAGGGGGAGGCACCGACACGCCACGTGCGCGGGTGGGATCATGGTTCCCACGTGCGCCCGCGACGAAGGAGCCGCCCCCATGCCCGCCGAGACCACCGCGAAGAAGACGCCCCTGCACGACGTGCACGTCGAGCTGGACGCGAACCTGGTCGATTTCGCCGGTTATCTGATGCCGCTGCGGTACCGGAGCGAGACGGCCGAGCACCGCGCCGTCCGCACCGAGGCCGGGCTGTTCGACCTGTCCCACATGGGCGAGATCTTCGTCACCGGTGAGCGGGCGGGCGAGGCCGTCGACTTCGCCCTGGTCGGCAACCTGTCGCCGATGGCGGTCGGTAAAGCCCGGTACACGATGATCTGCGCGCCGGACGGCGGCGTCCTGGACGACCTGATCGTCTACCGGCTCGCCGCCGACACGTTCCTGGTGGTGGCGAACGCCGCGAACGTCGCGGTGGTGCGCGAGGCGCTGGTCGAGCGCGCCGAGGGGTTCGGCGTCTCGGTGGACGACCGTTCCGCCGAGTACGGCCTGATCGCGCTCCAGGGCCCGCTGGCGCAGGGCATCCTCGAACGGTTCACCGACGCGCCCCTGGCCGACCTCAAGTACTACGCGATCCTCGCCGCCCGCGTCGCGGACGTGGACGCGCTCGTCGCCCGCACCGGCTACACCGGCGAGGACGGCTTCGAGCTGTTCGTCGCCGCCGACGACGCGGTCGCGCTGTGGCGCCGCCTCGCCGCCGTCGAGGGCGTGACCCCGGCGGGCCTGGCCGCCCGCGACTCGCTCCGCCTGGAGGCGGGCATGCCGCTGTACGGCAACGAGCTGACGCTGGAGACCACCCCGTTCGAGGCGGGCCTCGGCCGGGTCGTCAAACTGGACAAGTCCGTCGACTTCGTCGGCAAGTCCGCACTCGCGGCGCAGGCGCAGACTCCCGCAGGCCGTAGGCTCGTGGGACTGGTCGCCCGTGGCCGGCGCGCGCCCCGCAAGGGGTACGAGGTCGTCGACGCCGACGGCACTCCGTGCGGCGTCGTGACCAGCGGCGCCCCGTCGCCGACACTGGGCAAGCCGATCGCGATGGCCTACCTGGACAGCGGCGCCGCCGAGACGGACCTGGCCGTGGACGTCCGTGGCCGCCGTGAGCCGGTCGACCTGGTCGGCCTGCCGTTCTACCAGCGTTCCTAAAGCAGAGAGAGATCACGATCGTGAGCGTTCCGGAGCAGCTCCGCTACAGCGAAGAACACGAGTGGGTCGCGGGCCTGGACGGTGAGGACGGCGTCGTCACCGTCGGCATCACCGCGCACGCCGCCGACGCCCTGGGCGAGATCGTCTTCCTTGAACTCCAGTTCGGCGAGGGCGACCAGGCCGAGGCCGGGGAGCCGTGCGGCGAGGTCGAGTCGACCAAGTCCGTGAGCGAGCTGTTCTCCCCCGTCAGCGGCGAGGTCACGGCGATCAACCACGCCGTCATCGACGAGCCGAAGGTGATCAACGACGATCCGTACGGCGAAGGCTGGATCTTCAAGGTCCGCATCACCGACGAGCCGGGCGACCTGCTCGACTCGACCGCGTACGCCAAGCTGATCGAGGGGAACTGACAACGTGCGTCTCTACGACTCGCTGGCCGAGGCCGACCCGGAGGTCGCGGCGGCCGTCGCCGACGAGCTGAAGCGCCAGCAGACGACGCTGGAGATGATCGCGTCGGAGAACTTCGCGCCGAGCGCGGTGCTGGAGGCCCAGGGGTCGGTCCTCACGAACAAGTACGCCGAGGGCTACCCGGGCAAGCGGTACTACGGCGGCTGCGAGTTCGTGGACGTCACCGAGCAGCTCGCGATCGACCGCGCCAAGGCGCTGTTCGGCGCCGAGCACGCGAACGTGCAGCCGCACTCGGGCGCGCAGGCGAACACGGCGGTGTACTTCGCGCTGCTCCAGCACGGTGACACGATCCTCGGCCTCGACCTGGCGCACGGCGGGCACCTGACGCACGGGATGCGGCTGAACTACTCGGGCAAGACTCTGAACGTGGTGCCCTACCACGTGCGCGCCGGGGACGGCCTGGTCGACATGGACGAGGTCGCGGCGCTGGCGGCCGAGCACCGCCCGAAGATGATCGTGGCGGGCTGGTCGGCGTACCCCCGGCAGCTCGACTTCGCGCGGTTCCGCGAGATCGCGGACTCGGTGGACGCGCTGCTCATGGTCGACATGGCGCACTTCGCCGGGCTGGTGGCGGCGGGGCTGCACCCGTCGCCGGTGCCGCACGCCGACATCGTCACGACGACGACGCACAAGACGCTCGGCGGCCCGCGCGGCGGCCTGATCCTGGCGAAGGAGGAGTACGGCAAGAAGATCAACTCGGCCGTGTTCCCCGGGATGCAGGGCGGCCCGCTGGAGCACGTGATCGCGGCGAAGGCGGTCGCGCTGAAGTTCGCCGCGACCGACGCCTTCAAGGACCGGCAGCGCCGGACGATCGAGGGCGCGCGGGCGCTGGCCGAGCGGCTGCTCGCCGACGACTCGGCGAAGGCGGGCGTGAAGGTGCTGACGGGCGGCACGGACGTGCATCTCGTCCTGGTCGACCTGGTCGACTCGGAGCTGACGGGCCGCGACGCCGAGGACCGCCTGCACGAGGTCGGCATCACGGTGAACCGCAACGCGGTCCCGAACGACCCGCGTCCGCCGATGGTGACGTCGGGGCTGCGGATCGGCACGCCGGCGCTGGCGACGCGCGGGTTCCAGGCCGAGGACTTCGCCGAGGTCGCGGACGTGATCGCGCTGGCGCTTCAGCCGTCGTTCGACAAGGACGCGCTGGCGGCGCGGGTGCGGGCGCTGGCCGACAGGCACCCGCTGTATCCGGACCTGTAAGACCCGGTTCGTCCCCCGCGCGCTCCGGCGCGCGGGGGCGCCGGTCCCCCACGACGGAGTGGTGTGCGATGGCGATCAGCGTGTTCGACCTCTTCAAGATCGGCATCGGGCCGTCGTCGTCGCACACGGGCGGGCCGATGGCGGCGGCGCACCGGTTCGCGCGCGGGTTGCGCGACGACGGGCTGCTGGCGTCGGTCGCGTCGGTGGAGGCGATCCTGTACGGGTCGCTGGGGCTGACCGGCAAGGGGCACGGGTCCGACAAGGCCGTCATTCTGGGCCTGGAGGGCGACAAGCCCGAGTCGGTCGATGTCGACACGGTGGACGAGCGGCTGGCGGCGATCCGCGCGGCGGGGCGGCTGACGCTGTTCGGGGGCCCGTCGGTGCCGTTCGTGACCGGCGAGCACCTGGTGTTCGAGCGCAAGAAGAGCCTGCCCGGCCATCCGAACGGGATGCGGTTCACCGCGTTCGACGCGGACGGCGGAATGCTGCGCAGCAAGGTGTTCTACTCGGTGGGCGGCGGGTTCGTCGTGGACGAGTCGGCCACCGGCGCCGACCGCGTCAAGGCCGACGACACCGAGCTGCCCCACCCGTTCGACACGGGCGCCGAGCTGCTGGAGCGCTGCGCCGAGACGGGCCTGTCGATCTCCGGCGTGATGCTCGCGAACGAGCGCGCCTTCGGGCGGACCGACGCGGAGATCCGCGCGGAGCTGCTGGAGCTGTGGCGGGTCATGCGGGCGTGCGTGGAGCGCGGCTGCGAGAGCGAGGGGCTGCTGCCGGGCGGGCTGAAGGTTCCGCGCCGGGCGCCGCGCCTGTACCGGACGCTGACCTGCGAGGACGCCACCGACCCGCTGCACGCGATGGACTGGGTGACGCTGTTCGCGCTGGCCGTCAACGAGGAGAACGCGGCCGGCGGACGGATCGTGACGGCGCCGACGAACGGCGCGGCGGGCATCGTCCCGGCCGTCCTGCACTACTACGACCGGTTCGTGCCGGGCGCGTCGGAGGACGCGGTGGTCCGGTTCCTGCTGGCAGCGGGCGCGATCGGCGTCCTGTTCAAGCAGAACGCGAGCATCTCCGGCGCCGAGGTCGGCTGCCAGGGCGAGGTCGGGTCGGCGTGCTCGATGGCGGCGGCGGGCCTGACCGAGGTGCTGGGCGGGACGCCCGAGCAGGTGGAGAACGCCGCCGAGATCGGCATCGAGCACAATCTGGGCCTGACGTGCGACCCGGTGGGCGGGCTCGTCCAGGTGCCGTGCATCGAGCGCAACGGCGTCGGCGCGGTGAAGTCGATCACCGCGTCGCGGCTGGCGCTGCGCGGCGACGGGCGGCACTTCGTCTCCCTCGACCGCGCCATCAAGACGATGCGCGACACCGGCCGCGACATGCTCGACAAGTACAAGGAGACGTCGCGCGGCGGCCTGGCCGTCAACGTCATCGAGTGCTGACGTCAGCGGCGCAGCGGGGTCTCGTGTGCGAGGCGGGAGAGCTTGGCGGGGTTGCGGACGTAGTAGAGGTGGGTGACCAGGCCGCCGTCGACGCCGACGGTGAGGATGCCGTCGAGTTCACCGGCCAGGCGGACGAGGAGGGCCGGGGCGCCGTTGACGTGGGTGGGTTCGGCGGTCAGGTCGGGGCCGAGGCCGGCGGAGAGCAGGCGGGCGGCCTTCGCGGCGCCGACGACGGGGCGGAGAGCGGCGTGCCTGACGCCGCCGCCGTCGCTGAGCAGGACGACGTCCGGGGCGAGGACGTCGAGGAGGTGCCGCACGTCGCCGGTCTCGATCGCGCGCTGGAACGCCGCGAGCGCGCCGCGCGCCGCGGCCGGGGAGGCAGGCGCGTGCGGGCGGCGGGCGGCGACGTGGGCGCGGGCGCGGTGGGCGATCTGCCGGACGGCGGCGGGGGTCTTGTCGACGGATCGGGCGATCTCGTCGTGGTCGAAGGCGAAGACCTCGCGGAGGACGAAGACGGCGCGTTCGGTCGGCGTCAGGGTCTCCAGCACGAGGAGCATCGCCATGGAGACGCTCTCGGCGAGTTCGACGTCGTCGGCGACGTCGGGGGTGGTCAGCAGCGGCTCGGGGAGCCAGGGGCCGACGTAGGTCTCCTTGCGGCGGGACAGGGTGCGCAGCCGGTTGAGCGCCTGCCGGGACGTGACGCGGACCAGGTAGGCGCGGTGGTCGCGCACCGCGTCGAGATCGACGTTCGTCCAGCGCAGCCAGGTCTCTTGGAGGACGTCCTCGGCGTCGGCGGCCGAGCCGAGCATCTCGTAGGCGACCGTGAAGAGCAGGTTGCGGTGGGCGACGAACGCCTCGGTGGCGGCGTCGGCCTTCGTGTCGTCGTGCGCGTCTATGACCGGCTCCCGCCTCGTTCGCTCCCGAGCGTGTCACACATCGGGACACCGGCCGCCGCCGCGGTGTGACACCGCCGGTCCCGTGACGTCGGTCACGGAGCCCGCACGTCACGGAGCCCGGGCCTGCGGTGTCTTCACGTCGAGAACCGAAGCCGCGGAAAGGGAGAACCCGTGAACCTCGCACTGTGGATCGTCGCCGGGCTGCTGGCCGCCGTCATGCTGGCCGGTGGACTGACGAAGCTGTTCGTGCCGAAGGAGAGGCTGGCCGCAGCCCCCGGCGGCGGGTGGACGGGCGACGCGAGCACCGGCTTCGTCAAGACCCTCGGAGCCGTCGAGGTCGCGGCGGCCGCGGGCGTCGTCCTGCCCGCCGTGACCGGCGTCGCGCCGATCATGGTGCCGGTCACCGCCGTCTGCTGGGTGCTCCTGATGGGCGGCGCGATCGTGACGCACCTGCGCCGCCACGAGAACATCGCGATCACGGCGAACATCGCCTACCTGGCCCTGGCCGCCTTCCTGGCCTGGGGCCGCTTCGGCCCCGAGTCCTTCACCGGCTGACCGGGCCGACGAGTAGGCGCCGCCCCGCTGCGGGTCGGGGCGGCGCCGGTCGGGGTGTTACTTCTCGTTGGAGAGGGCCTCGGTGCAGGTGTCGGTCCAGGCCTTGTCGTCGGCGATCTTGCCGCCGGCCTTGGTGAGGGCGGTCTTGATGTTGCCGCAGTCCTTCTCGGCGGTGGCCTTCGGGCGCTTCTTGGAGTCGGCGCTGGCCTTGAGGAACTCGGCGCGGGTGATCTTGTGGCCGTCCTTGCGGACGGCGATGACCGTTTCGCCGGAGGCGCTCGCGCCGCCGCAGGCGGTGGCGCCGAAGAGGACGGCGGGTAGCAGCAGCATGGCCATGGGCCGGATCATGAGTTCCCCCGGGATTCGTACGGTGACGGAGAGAACGCTAGACGTGACGAACCCCGGGCGGTGGCCGTTCCGCGCAAGCTTTGCCCTGCGCGGCCCGACGACCTACCCGGAGTTGGCGTGCACGCCCGTCAGCCCGTGGTGTTGAGCACCTCCGCGACGAGTTCGCGGGCCTGCTCCTGCACGGCCTCCAGGTGGCCGGGCCCCTGGAACGACTCGGCGTAGATCTTGTAGACGTCCTCGGTGCCGGACGGGCGCGCCGCGAACCAGGCGCTCTCGGTCACGACCTTGAGGCCGCCGATCGGCGCGTCGTTGCCGGGCGCGCGGGTCAGGACGGCCGTGATGTCCTCACCGGCGAGGGTGTCGACGGTGACCTGCTCGGCCGACAGGTGCTTGAGCACCTCCTTCTCGTCCGGCGTGGCGGGCGCGTCGACGCGGGCGTAGGCGGGGTCGCCGTGCTCGGCCGTCAGCGCCGCGTAGCGGGTGCTGGGCGACTCCCCCGTGACGGCGGTGATCTCGGCGGCGAGCAGCGCCATGATGATGCCGTCCTTGTCAGTGGTCCACACCGCGCCGTCGCGGCGCAGAAACGACGCCCCGGCGCTCTCCTCGCCGCCGAAGCCGAGCGAGCCCTCCAGCAGGCCGGGGACGAACCACTTGAACCCGACGGGAACCTCCAGCAGGCGGCGGCCCAGGCTCGCGGCGACGCGGTCGATCATGCCGCTGCTGACGAGCGTCTTGCCGACCCCGGCGTCGGCGGGCCATTCGGGCCGGTGCTCGTACAGGTAGGCGATGGCGGTGGCCAGGAAGTGGTTCGGGTTCAGCAGGCCCGCGTCGGGCGTGACGATGCCGTGCCGGTCGGCGTCGGCGTCGTTGCCGGTGGCGACGTCGTAGGCGTCGCGGCGCTCGATGAGCGAGGCCATCGCGTACGGGGACGAGCAGTCCATCCGGATCTTGCCGTCCCAGTCGAGCGTCATGAACCGCCACGCCGGATCGACGTCGGGGTTCACGACGGTCAGGTCCAGCTTGTGCCGGTCGGCGATCTCGGCCCAGTAGGCGACGGACGCGCCGCCGAGCGGGTCGGCGCCGATGCGCACCCCGGCCCGCCGGATCGCGTCGAGATCGACCACGGACGGCAGATCGTCCACGTACGCGGCGAGGAAGTCGTGGCGTCCCGCCTTCTGGAGCGCCGCCCGGTACGGGAGGCGCCGCACGTCGCGCAGCCCCTCGCGGATGATCGCGTTGGCGCGGTCCTGGATCCAGGACGTGACGTCGGTGCCGGCGGGCCCGCCGTGCGGCGGGTTGTACTTGAACCCGCCGTCGCGCGGCGGGTTGTGCGACGGGGTGACGACGACGCCGTCGGCGCGGCCGGTGCCGCCGCCCCGGTTGTGCGCGAGGATCGCGTGCGACACGGCGGGCGTCGGGGTGAAGCCCTCCCGCTGGTCGATCACGACGGCGACGTCGTTGGCGGTGAACACCTCCAGCGCCGTCGCCTGCGCGGGCGCCGACAGCGCGTGCGTGTCGGCGCCGAGGAACAGCGGCCCGTCGGTGCCGTGCAGCGTCCGGTACTCGCAGATGGCCTGGCTCGTGGCGAGGATGTGGTCTTCGTTGAAGGCGGCGTCGAGCGCGGAGCCGCGGTGCCCGGACGTGCCGAACGCCACGCGCTGCGCGGGTTCGGCCGGGTCGGGGCGCAGCGCGTAGTAGGCGGTGACGAGGCGCGGCACGTCGACCAGGTCGGCCTGCCGGGCGGGCCGGCCGGCGTGTGCGTCCACCATGGAGTCTCCTTCGGCGAGTCGTGATCGGACCTACCCAAGGATTCCGCCCGTCTCACCCGTCAATCCAGCGCACCTCGTACCGGGCGAGTCGCAGGTCGTGGCGGCCGACGCGGGTGGTGACGGGTTCGGCGGCGGTGTTGACGGCGACCGTCTGCGCGGGCTGGGCGAGGACGTGGACGCGCGGGTCGGCGGCGTCGGCGCGCAGCAGCGTGGTGCCGGGCGGGAACCAGCGGCCGAAGCGGCCGAGCAGCGGCGCGGACGGCGGGTCGGCGGCGGGTGCGTGGAGGGCGGCGGTGGCGCCGCCGCGGGCGAACTGGATGAGGGCGGCGGCGTGCAGCGCGTCGCGGCGCGGGTCGCCGGGGTCCGCGGCGGGACCGGCGGTCCAGCCGTCCCACCAGACGGGGAGGTCGCCGTCGCTGTGGGCGGTGAGCCACTGGGTGACGGCGCCGAACTTCTCGACGGCGGTGAACGGGTCGAGACCGGGGTCGTGTTCGGGCGGGGCGGCGCCGTCCACGGCGACGAAGTCGGCGCCGATCTTGTGGGTGAGCCAGTACCGGACGGCCTCCAGGGCGCGCGGCTCGACGCCGCCCCAGGCGCCGGAAAGGCCGCCGGCGGGGGCGGGCGCGACGCTCGGCATGGGCGTGGACGGTCCGCCGACGCGGATGGCGGGGTTGACGTCCTTGAGCGCGGCGTAGACGGCGTTGTAGCGGCCGGTGTAGGCGGCGGCGTCCCAGCGGGCGCGGGTGAAGGAGCGCAGGTCGTTGCCGACGACGAAGTGCCGCAGCTCCGGGTGCCGCCGGGCGATCCCGGCGGCGAGGGCGGCGTCGCCGCCGCAGCAGACGGTGACGACCGGGGTGCCGCCGGCGGCGCGCACGGCGCGGAGCCTGCGGTCGAGGGCGGCGGCGGGCTCGCCGGGCGTGACGGTGAGGTTCTGCGGGACGGCGCGGGTGACGGGTTCGGCGCCGCGCCGGTGCGAGACGCCCCAGGCGGGCCAGTCGTGGCCGCGTCCGCCGCCGGTGGTGGGGCCGCCCTCGGACGTGGCGGGCGCGGCGGCCCGGCGGGCGCCGGTCGCGAACGGGACGACGGACGCCGCGACGAGCGCGGCGAGCGCGAGCCACAGCAGGACGTAACGCAGCCAGCGCCGTCGCACTCCGGCTCAGCTCCCTTCCCTCCCGATAGCGATCATGACCAGCGTGCCCGGCGAGGCTTCAGGGAGCGTGTAAGCAGTCTGAACGTTTCCTGACAGCGGACGAGGCCGCGGCCGGTGCGGACCGCAGCCTCGCGCGAAATCGGGCCTGTCAGCGGAAGAGGCCCGGGAGAGGATCAGTGATGATCGCCTCCTCTGCGCCGTGCTCCCGAAGTGGGAGCGCCGTCAGGAACAGACACTTCCGACGTTATGCGGCGGGGACGCCCGGTGGGTCGATCCAGCGCCAAACCTGCGCCAAGGCTCAGTGCACCGTGCGCGGCTCCTCCGCGCCCGTCACAAGCTTGAGGCGGACGACGGCGGGCAGCGAGTCGCGGTCGAGCGCGGTGCGGACGTGCGCGAGCGCGTCGCCGGTGACGCGGCGCCGCAGCCCGGCCAGGTCGGCGTCGCGGGCGTAGGCGACGTTGATGAACAGCTTCGGCCGGGCCGACGAGCCGCCCAGCCGGGCCCCCGCGCCCCGGACGCCGGGGTACTCCTCGATCTCGTCCTCCAGGGCGTTCGTCACGGCCTTGGCCGACAGTTTCGTCGTGCCGTTGCCGGGATCGGGCTCCAGCGCGAGGTCGGACACCTTGTCGCGGCGGCCCTGCGCGATCAGCCAGCCGAGCCCGAGCAGCGCGAGCACGACCGCCCCGGCCGCGACGGCGTACCAGTACCAGGCGTTGCCGGACGCGAACCGCCTCGTGGCGTCGCTCAGGACGGCCTCGTCCGCGCGGCCCGCGCCGAACAGGCCGAGGCCGAGGGCGAGCCCGGCGAGGCCCGCCAGGAGCAGGACGAGACCGAGCAGCGTCAGCGCGGTCCGGTTGAGGCGTGCGGCGTGGCGGTCCATGGGTTCAGGTCCTTCGCTCGATCCGTACCTTGACCTTGCGGCGCGGGACGGGGCCCAGCTCGTCCAGGCGTTCCTGGACGGCGGCGCGGGTCTTGCCGGCGAGCCCGTCGTCGTTGCGCAGCGGCGTGCGGGCCGTCAGCAGCATCCGCCGCTTCTTGATCTTGACGTCGCCCACTCCGGTGACGCCGTCGACCGACCGCGCGGCGGCCTCGGCGGCGCTTTTGAGACCGCCGCGCGTGACGCCGACGAGCAGGTCGGGGTCGGTGCCGTGCAGCGGGATGAGCCGGGTGCGCCCCGGCACCAGGCCGATCAGCAGCACGAGCAGGCCCAGCAGCGCGACGACGCCGGACGCGACCAGCGCCCACGTCGAACTCCACGCGTTCGACCGCGCCCACGACGTGACATCGTCGTACGGGACGAGCCGCAGCGGGCTCCCGGCGAGCGCCGAGATCACCTCGATCGCGGTGAGGACCGCGGCGGCCGTCAGCAGCGCGGCGACGACCACCGCCGGCCAGACGCGCCGGGTGCGGAACGTGTGCCGCGCGCGCCGGTCGGCCTTGCCCCCGGTCTTGGCGGCGGTCTGCCGCCCGGTGGCCGACTGCGGCAGCCGCCCGGTGGTGGACGTCATCAGCGCACCCCCGCCAGTTCGCGGCGCTGCGCGGGCACCGACCGGTCGAACGACGACACCTCGACGTCGACCTGGCTGACCCGCAGCCCCGTCGTGCGCTCGACCTCGTGCCGGACGCGCTCGCGCACCGTCCGGGCGGTGTCGCGCACCGGCTCCGGATACGACACCGACATCTCCACCCGCACGGCCACGCTCTCGCCGTGGATGCTGACGTCGACGTTGGCGGGGCGGCGCCCGCCCAGCGGCAGCCCGAGCACGGTCCGCTCGATGTCGCCGGTGGCGTCGTTGTCGCGGACCGCGTAGGTCACGAGCTTCTCGACGACCCGGTCCGCGATGGTCGTCGTGCCGCGCTGCCCGCCGGTCATGACGACGACGACTTCCGGCCGCCGAGCGAGCTGAAGACCTCGCCGACGTCCAGTTCACCGGCGACGATGCGGCCGACCAGGAACCCGAGGACGCCCAGCAGCAGGACGACGAGGAACGCGCCGAAGCCGCCGAACGCACCGGCGAACCCGACCGCGCTCCCGAACGAGAGGCCCACGATGGGCCAGATCTTGGTGTTCATTCTTCCTCCTTGGTTCCCGCGTCGGCCGCGGATCACCGCAGCCGGCGGGCCCGCCGCCGCCGCTCGAAGAAGCGGCGGCCGGCCTCGATGGGCCAGCTCCTGCGCCGGACGCCGACGACGCCCGCGCGGGCCCTGGCCCGCGCGCCGTCGCGTGCGCCCTCAAGCTCGGCGCCGCGCCAGCGGGCCAGGCCCGCCGCGAACTCGGCCGGGTCGCCGCCGGCGTCCGGATGGTGCTCGCGCACCCAGCGGCGGAACGCCTCGCGGTCAGCTTCGCGCGTCACCCGCGTCCTCGTCCGGTTCCCGGATGTCGTCGATGAGGACGTCGACCGTGCGGTCGCCCGCGAGGGGCGCCGCCGCGCGGCGCACCGCGGCGGCGACGTCCGGAAGCGGGCGGCCGGCGCGCGCCACGACCGCGATCTCGACCACGTCGTCGCGGACGGCGACGCCCGCGAACGGTTCACCGACGCGGAACGTCACGACGCGTCCGGCGGGACCGGCGGTCAGGCCGGCCACGTCCGGCAGCCCGGTGACGGCCGCGCCGATCCGCTCCGCGAGCGCCGTGCCGGTCACTGGACGCGTGGCTTGGACTCGGGCTCCTGCTGCCGGTCCTTGCCGGTGCCGTCGTCGTCGCCGTTGTCCTCGTCGGGCAGGTGGATGTCGTCCACGGAGATGTTCACCTCGACGACCTCCAGCCCGGTCATGTGCTCGACCTGCGCGATGACGTTGTCGCGGATCGCCGACGCGAGGTCGGGGATGGCGGCGCCGTACTCGGTGACGACGTCGATGTCGATCGCGGCCTGCCGCTCACCGACCTGCACCGAGACGCCCTGCGAGACGTTCTTGCCCTGACCGGGCAGGCGCTCCTTCATCGAGCCGAAGGTGCGGGACATGCCCGAGCCCATCTTGTGCACGCCGCCGATCTCGCGGGTCGCCATGCCGGCGACCTTGGCGACGACGCCGTCCGCGATGCGGGTCTTGCCCTGGTCGGTGACGAGGACGCTCTCGCTGTCGGACGCCTTCTGGAGGCCCGAGCCGCTCTTGCCGGACTCGTCCTTGGAGCGCTCCGACCCCGGGCGCGACGCCTGGTTCGGCAGCGTACCGACGCCCGAACCCTTGTTCGCCTGTCCATTCTCCTGACTCACGACATCTCCCCCTGCTGAGTCGGTGATGCTCGGTTGATGCTCGCGGGGGGTGATGACAAAACCACAGTCGGGGACAATATGCAGGTCAAGCCTTATTCAGGGCGGGGCGGGCATGACGGAGGGCCGGTGGCGCTCGCGCGCCGACCGGCCCCCTGGCAAGTCACGGTCGTTTCGGTACGGGCGGCTACTTCTTGTCGCCGCCCCCGAACATTCCCTTGATCTTCTCGGCGGCGTCGCCCGCCTTCTTCTTGGCGTCGTCGATGGCACCCTCGGCCTTGGCGCGGTTCTTCTCGCCCTTGCCCTCGCCTTCGAGCCGGGCGTCGTCGGTCACCTTGCCGGTGCCCTCCTTGACCTTGCCCTTGGCTTCATCGGCCTTGTTGCCCAGGTCGCTCACAGCGTTCCCCCCGAAGTTCCGGCGGTTTCGTGTCGCGTGCTTCCTACCCGGCGGGGCCGTCCGAAACCCGATGTTGCGGAACGGACATAACACGCATCCGGACGACGGTGACCAGCTCGGGATCTCCGGTGGCGGCGCGGTAGGGCTCGACGGCCGTCCTGGTCAGCGCGCCGGGCAGGTCCGCGAGCGGCGCGCCGGGGACCGTGCGGACGGTCAGGACGAGCCGGGGCCGCCCGGGCGTCCCGGTGCGGCGGGCGGTGCCGGACACGACGCCCTCGACGTCGGTGAGCGCGGCGCGCAGGGCCGTCGCCGCCGCGCGCTCGCGGGCCCGGCCGCCGGACGGGCGGACGGCGCGGCGGCGCAGGTACGCGTCCCGCGCGGCGCGGACGAGCGCGACGAACGCCGCGAGCGCGACCGACTCCGCGAGCAGCGCCACGACGGGCCAGAACCACGCGTACCGGGCCGTCCGCTCCAGGGCGGTCGGCAGCAGCGGCCCGTCCCCGGCGAGCAGCACCGCCGCACCCAGCCCCAGCAGCGCCGATCCCGGCACCGTCAGCCCCCACCGCATCCGAGTCACCCTAGGGGCGGGGCGTCCCGGCGCGCCGGAGATCGGCCGGGGCTTTACGGTCGGGTGCGCTCCCGGAACCGGACGGTGACGCGGGGCGTGCGGCGCAGGCCGAGCGAGCGCAGGCGCGTTTCGGCGGCGTCCGCGACCCGCGCGGGCAGAGTGCCGGGATTGCGGTAGGCGGTGCGGGCGCGGACGGTGACGCGCGGACGGCGGCGGCCACGGACGCGCACGCGAACCCGGGTCACGCCGGGCACGTCGCGGACGGCGGCGGAGACGAGGCGGCGGACGTCCCGGCGGCGCAGCGCGGCGACGCGGCACGGGTCGTCGGAGGCCAGGACGAGCACGCGGGCGTGCCGGGGCAGGCCCGCCGCCACCAGCGCGGCGCCGAGAACGGCGAGGGCGGCGCCGGTCGCGCGGACGGCCGGGGCGTCCCACGCCGTCCGGCGCGCGGCGGCGGCCAGCTCGGCGGCGGGGACGAACGCCAGGGGCCGTCCGGCGACGGCCGCCAGCACCGCGACCGCGACGGCCGACCCGAGCACCGCGATCACCGCGAGCGTCACCAGCGTGAGCGCGGTGCGGCGCGGCGCGAACTCGGCGCGGGCCAGGCGCCGGGCCTGCTGCCGCGCCTGCGCGGGGGCGAGCAGTTCGGAGACGAGCGTGCCGTCCACGGCGGCTAGCGGAAGACGATGGTGCGGTCGCCGTTGAGGAAGACGCGGTGCTCGGCGTGCCAGCGGACGGCCCGCGCCAGCGCCAGGCACTCCACGTCGCGGCCGACCGCGACGAGTTCGGCGGCGCTGTGCGTGTGGTCGACGCGGGCGACCTCCTGCTCGATGATCGGGCCCTCGTCGAGGTCGGCGGTGACGTAGTGGGCGGTGGCGCCGATGAGCTTGACGCCGCGCGCGTGCGCCTGGTGGTAGGGGCGGGCGCCCTTGAAGCTCGGCAGGAACGAGTGGTGGATGTTGATGACCTTGCCGGGGAGCTTGCCGCAGAAGTCGTCGGAGAGGATCTGCATGTAGCGGGCCAGGACGACGAGGTCGGCGCCGTAGTGCTCGACGAGCGTCAGCACCTCGGCCTCCTGCGCGGCCTTCTGCCCCTTGGCGACGGGCAGGTGGTGGTAGTCGATGCCGTACGACTGGGTGAGCGGGCGCAGGTCGGGGTGGTTGGACACGACGGCGACGATGTCGACGTCGAGCAGCCCGGACCGCTGCCGGTAGAGCAGGTCGTTGAGGCAGTGCCCGTCCTTGGAGACCATGATCAGCACTCGCTGCCGGGCGGCGGTGGCGTCCAGGCGCCAGTCGAGCCCGAGGTCGGTGCCGAGCGCCGCGAACGCCCCGCGCAGTTCCTCGTCCGACAGGCCGGCGGGCCCGTCGAAGTGGACCCGCATGAAGAACCGCACGGCCTCGCGGTCGCTGAACTGCTGGCTCTCCAGGATGTTGCAGCCCCGCTCGGCGAGCAGCCCGGAGACGGCGGCGACGATGCCGGGCCGGTCTTCGCAGGAGAGGGTCAGCACGTAGTCGGTCACGCCCCAAGGTTATGCCGCGGCACGGCCTCGCGCGGACCGTCAGTGCGGGCGGCCTTCCGGGCTACTGACTGGTTTGTTCGGGTAATGACCGGTTACATTTCGCGCATGCGCCGCCTCCTGCTGGTCCTGTTCGGCCTCGTCCTCGCCCTGTCCGCGTGCACCGACGTGGACGAGGGCGGCGGCGGCAAGCCCGACGAGAAGGCCCCCGCCAAGATCGCCGGCATCCCGACCGCCGCCGGTACCCACAAGCAGAAGATCGACGTCGGGACGGTCGGCCACCGGGAGTTCCTGGCGCACGTCCCGCCGCAGCTCGCCAAGGGCGACTGGAAGAACGGCAAACCGGAGAAGAAGCTGCCGGTCGTCCTCGCCCTGCACGGCGGCCTGGCGAACATGGGCAAGATGCAGCAGATCAGCGGCTTCGACAAGGTCGCCGACGAGGAGGGCTTCCTGGTCGTCTACCCCGACGGGTTCATGACGACGTGGAACGCGGGCGACTGCTGCGGCGCCGCCAAGATCGGCAACATCAAGGACGTCGACTTCCTCTCCAAGGTGATCGACAAGCTGACCGACTCCGGCCTGGTCGACAAGAACCGCGTGTACGTCACCGGGTTCTCCAACGGCGCGGGGATGGCGTACCGGATGGCGTGCGAGGCGCCGGAGAAGGTCGCGGCGATCGGCGTCGTGGAGGGCGCGCTGGTGACCAAGTGCGATCCGGGCCAGCCGGTGTCGGCGATGATCTTCCACGGGACGGCGGACGGCAACGTGCCGATCGGCGGCGGCGGGCGCCGCGACATCAACGACGATCGCGGCTATCCGCCCGTCAAGGACGCCGTGGACTTCTGGCGCCGCGTCGCCGGGCTGCCCGAGGCGAAGCGCGGGATGGACGCCCAGACCAAGAACACCACGTGCCAGGCGACGGGCAAGGGCGACGCGGGCGTGCAGGTCACGTTCTGCCGCATCGACGGCGGACGGCACGCCTGGCCGTCGGGCGCCGCGGCGACGCTGTGGGGGTTCTTCAAGACGCATCCGAAGCGCCCCTAGTTATGTGAAGACTATTCACGTTCCCCGAAAGTGTGGCACTGTGGCGGTATGAACCTCCGGGAGCGCTACGACGCCGCCACCGCCACGCTGGAGGCGCCGTTCGCCGTCGTCGACCTGGCCGCGTTCCGCGCCAACGCCGCCGACCTCGTCCGGCGCGCGGCGGGCAAGCCGATCCGCGTCGCCAGCAAGTCGGTGCGCTGCCGCGCGCTGCTGGAAGAGGTCCTGGCGATGGACGGCTTCGCGGGCGTCATGGCGTTCACGCTCCCCGAGGCGCTGTGGCTCGCCGGGCACGGGGTGTCCGGCGACATCCTCGTCGCCTACCCCACCGTCGACCGCACCGCCGTCGCGGCGCTGGCCGCCGACGAGCACGCCGCCGCGACGGTCACGCTCATGGTCGACTCCCTGGCCCACCTCGACCTCATCGAGAAGGCGGCGGGCGGCACCCCGATCCGCGTCTGCGTCGACATCGACGCCTCCTACCGGCCGCTCGGCGGGCGCGTCCGCATCGGCGCGCTGCGCTCCCCGCTGCGCACGGCCGCGCAGGTCCGCGAACTCGCGGAGGAGATCCTGACCCGGCCCGGACTGCGCCTGGTCGGCCTCATGGCCTACGAGTCGCAGATCGCGGGCGTCGGTGACCGCCCGCCCGGCAAGCCCGCGATGAGCCGCGTCATCGCCGGGATGCAGCAGCGGTCCCGGCTGGAGCTGGCCCGCCGTCGCGCCGCGATCGTCAAGGCCGTCACCGCGCTGACCGAGCTGGAGTTCGTCAACGGCGGCGGCACCGGCAGCATCGAGAAGACCGTCGCGGAACGCGCCGTCACCGAGGTCGCCGCCGGGTCCGGGCTCTACCAGCCGCACCTGTTCGACTACTACTCCAACTTCCGGGGCCGTCCCGCCGCGCTGTTCGCGCTGCCCGTCGTGCGGCGGCCCGCGCCCGGCGTCGCGACGTGCCTGGGCGGCGGCTACCTCGCGTCCGGCCCCGCCGACGCGATCCGGCTCCCCCAGCCCTACCTGCCGACCGGTCTGCGCTACGACGCCAAGGAGGGCGCGGGCGAGGTGCAGACGCCGCTGCTCGGGGACACCGCCGACCTGCTGGAGGTCGGTGACCGCGTCTGGTTCCGGCACACCAAGGCCGGTGAGCTGTGCGAGCGCTTCGACGCCCTGCACCTCCTGGACGGCGACCGCGTGACCGCCACCGTGCCGACCTACCGGGGTGAACGGCAGACGTTCCTCTGACCGGATGTCGGTGCCAGCGGCTAGGTTGACCGTATGACCGACGCCCCCGTGATCACCGTGCGTGGCGAGGCCGTCGTGGAGGCCCAGCCCGAGGTCGCCCACGTGACCGTCCACGTCCAAGCGCAGGAGAAGGACCGGCGGCTCGCGCTCGACCGGCTCACCGAACGCAACCGCGCCTGCCTCGACCTCGTCCGCTCCTACGGCGAGGCCGTGGAACGGGTGGAGAGCGGCGGCCTGGCCATCTCCCCCGTCATCCGCTACGGCAAGCACGACGACGGCGAGATCCGCGGCTACCGGGGCACCGCCCAGATCAAACTGGCCGTGGTCGACTTCAGCCTGCTGGGCGAACTGCTCACCCGGCTGGGCGACGGCGAGCGCAGTTACGTCCACGGCCCGTACTGGGCGCTGCGGCCCGACAGCCCCGTCTTCGACGACGCCGCCCGGCAGGCCGTGCACGAGGCCGTCGCCCGCGCCCGGGGCTACGCCGGGGCGCTCGGGGCGCGGCTCACCGCGCTGCTGGAACTGCGCGACGAGAACACCGGCGGCGTCCCCGAACGGCCGATGGCGCTGATGGCCGCGCCCGCCCCCGGCGGCGCGGCGGGCGGGGCGCCCGCGCCGATCACCGTCGAACCCGAGACGCAGACCGTCCGCGCGTCCGTCATCGCCCGGTTCGCCGCGTCCTCCCCCGAGCTGTGACCACCGTGGACGCGCCCGCCGACCCCTGCGCCGGACGCCGCCCCGTTCCCGGCCCCCGGCCGCTGCCGGACGCGCTCGACGTGTTCCTCACCGGCCAGGTCTTCATGGACATGATCTTCACGGGGCTGCCGGGGCTGCCGCCGCCGGGCACCGAGCTGGTCACCGACGGGCTCGGCTCGGCGCCCGGCGGCATCGCCAACATCGCCGTCGCGATGAGCCGGCTCGGGCTGCGCACCGGGCTGTCGTCGGCGTTCGGTGACGACCTGTTCGGCTCCTACCTGTGGCGCACGCTCGCCGAGCAGGAGAACGTCGACCTGCGCTGGTCGCGGCGCGTCCCGTCGTGGTCCACGCCGGTGACGGTGTCGCTGGCGCACGCCGCCGACCGCAGCATGGTCACCTACGCGCCGCCGCTGCCCGCCGGGGACGCGGGCCACCCGGCGGCGCCGCCCGCCGCCGCGACGTGCTTCGTCGACATCGACCGGTCCGTCCCCGGCTGGGCGCGCACGCTGCGGGAGGCGGGCGCGCTCGTCTTCGCCGACCTCGGCTGGGACCCCACCGAGACGTGGTCCACCGACGTCCTCGACCGCCTCGCCCACGTCGACGTGTTCCTGCCCAACGCCGTCGAGGCCATGGCCTACACCCGCACCACCACCGCCGAGGACGCGCTGGCGGCGCTGGCCGAGCGGGTGCCGGTCGTCGTCGTCAAGCTCGGCGCCGACGGCGCCATCGCGCTCGACGCCCGCACCGGCGAGCGCGCCGCCGCGCCCGCGCTGCCCGTCCGCGCCCTCGACCCGACCGGCGCGGGCGACGTGTTCGCCGCCGGGTTCGTGTACGGGACGCTCGCCGGGATGCCGCTGGCGCACCGGCTCCGCTTCGCCAACCTGTGCGCGGGCCTGTCGGTCCGGCACCACAGCGGGTCGCTGGGCGCGCCGTGCTGGGCGGAGATCGCCGCGTTCGGTGAGTCCGGCGAGGTTTCCGCCGACGCGATGGCCGAGTACGCCTTCGTCGTCGAGCACATCCCGGCCGCCGAGATCGGCGGCGACGCCGTCAACGTCACCCGCGCCGAACCGACCCTGCGCTGAGAGGACCCCGCCACCCGTGAAGATCGCCATCATCGGGGCGGGCAGCGGTTACATGCCCGGCGTCGTCCGGGGCCTGCTGCACCGCGCCGCCGATCTGGCCGGCACCGAGCTGTCCTGCCACGACACCGACGCCGACCACCTCGACCTCATGACGCGGCTGGCCCGCCGCATGTTCGCCGCGCGCGGCGCCGACCTCACCGTCTCCGCGCACACCGACCTTGCGGCCGCGCTCGACGGCGCCTCCTACGTGTTCACCACGTTCCGGCCCGGCGGCCTGGCGGCCCGCCACCTGGACGAGTCGATCCCGCTCGCGCACGGCCTGGTCGGCCAGGAGACCGCCGGGCCGGGCGGGTTCCTGATGGCGCTGCGCTCGGTGCCGGTGCTGCTGGAGATCGCCCGGCTCGCCCCGCCCGACGCGTGGATCGTCAACTACACCAACCCGACGAGCATCGTCACCGACGCCGTCGCCCGGCACACCGGCGCCCGCATCATCGGCCTGTGCGACCAGCACGTCGGTGACACCGAGATGTGGGCCGGGCTGCTCGGGCTGCCCGCCGACCGGCTGGAGGCCGACTGGATCGGGCTGAACCACGCCACCTGGGCCGAGCGGCTGCGGCTGGACGGCGTCCCGCTCGACCTGCCCGCCCTGCTGGACGGCCTGGAGGTCCCCGGCGGCGGGGCGACGCCGTGGCGCGACCCCGTCCGCATGGTCGAGCTGGGCAAGACGCTGGGGTTCCTGCCGAACTCCTACGCCAAGTACTACTTCTTCCACGACGCGGTGGTCGCGCAGCTCCGCGAGAAGGGCGTCACCCGCGCCCAGGAGATCCTGGCGACGATGCCCGCCTACTACGACGGCGTGGCCGAGCAGGCCCGCCGCGACGACCCCGACCCCAGCCGGGAGCGCGGCGGCGGCGAGCACGGCGAGTTCGCCGTCGACACGATCTGCGCGCTGCACCGCGACGAGGGCCGCCGCGTCGTCGTCAACGTCCGCAACGACGGCGCGATCTCCTCCCTGGACGACGACGCCACCGTCGAGGTGCCCGCGATCGTCGGCCGCTCCGGCCCGGTGCCGCTGACGATGGGCCCGCTGCCGCGTCCCGTGCGCGGCCTCACCCAGGCGATCCAGTCCTACGAGCGGCTGGCCGCCGACGCCGCCGTCACCGGCGACCGGCGCCTGGCGTTGCAGGCCCTGCTCGCGCACCCGTTCGTCCGCGACAAGGCCACCGCCGAATCCCTCCTCACCGAGGGCCTGGCCGCCCACCGCGACCACCTGCCGCAGTTCCGCTGACAGACGCCGGAGCGGCGGCCGGAACCCCCGGCCGCCGCCCCGCGTGCTTCGATCAACGGCGCTTGCGCCACACCACCAGGACCGTCACGGCCACGGCGACACCGGCCGCCGCGTAGATCACCCGGCGGTCGACCGGGCCGGGCTCGCCGTCGTCGCCGGGAGGGGCGACGAGCGACTGGACGGTCCGCGCGACCTGCCCGGCCTCCGCCCTGACCCGTTCGGCGCCGCGGTGCGCGACGTTGCGCGGATTGACCCGGTCCGCCAGTGCGTCGATCGTGCGCGCCAGCTCCTGGCGGGTGCGCTCGATCTCCCGCTCCAGCGCCTCCGGATCGCGGGACCTGTCAGCCATCTCGCTGTTCTCCACTCGTTCGCAAGCCTGCGCGACGCATGATCCGCCCAGTCTGGCAGGTCCGGAGCGGGAACGCCCGCCCCGCCCCGGGCGGTAGGTTGGACCCCGCACGTATCGACAACGGGGAAAGGCACATCCCGGTGACCGACCGACTCCAGCCCGGCGACCCGGCTCCCGACTTCACCCTGCCCGACGCCGACGGCGAGCCCGTCGCGCTGTCGTCGCTGGCGGGCCGCCGCGTGATCGTCTACTTCTACCCCGCCGCGATGACGCCCGGCTGCACCAAGGAGTCCGTCGACTTCCAGAGCGGTGTCGCCGAGCTGGACGCCGCCGGGGTGACCGTCCTCGGCGTCTCCCCCGACAAGCCCGCCAAGCTGGCGAAGTTCCGGGAGAAGGAGGGGCTGACCTTCCCGCTGCTGTCCGACCCTGACCACAAGGTCCTGGAGGCGTACGGCGCGTACGGGGAGAAGAAGCTGTACGGCAAGGTCGTCGTCGGCGTCATCCGCTCCACGTTCGTCATCGCGGCCGACGGCACGATCGACAAGGCGTACTACAACGTGAAGGCCACCGGCCACGTCGAGCGGCTGCGCCGCGACCTCGGCGTCTGAGATCGGCGCCGCGCGGGCGTGGCGAAATGGCATACGCGGCAGGTTTAGGTCCTGTTGGTGGAGACACCGTGGGGGTTCGAGTCCCCCCGCCCGCACCCGATGTTCAAATGACGGAAAACCGCGCCTTCTCGGTGCGCGCGGGGCCGCCTAGGCTGGCCGGATCGCCGTCCCCCCGATCCGATGCGAGCAGGCACCGTGAGCGACGCATTCACCCATCTCCTGCTGCCGTACGAGGGCGTCGACGAGTTCGTCGGCGCCACCCTGCCGTTCCTGCGTGACGGCCTGGCCGCCGGGGACCGCATCGTCGTCGTCACCGGCCTGGCGACCCGCACACTGCTGGCGGGCGAACTCGGCGGCGACGCCGGCCGCGTCGAGTTCGCCGACGCCGCCACCTGGTACGACCACCCCGCCCGGACGCTGGCCCGCGCCGTCGCGGACGCCGACGAGCTCGGCGCGCACGGCCGCCGCCTGCGGCTGCTCACCGAACCCGCCTGGACCCGCCGCGCGCCGCGCGAGGTCGGTGAATGGCAGCGGGTGGAGGCGCTCGCGAACGCGGCGTTCGCCCGCACCGGCGCGTCGATCATGTGCCCGTACGCGGTGAAGCGGCTGCCCGCCGGGGTCGTCGCGGACGCGCGCCGCACCCACCCCGGCACCGCGCGCGGCCCCTGCACCAAGGTCAACCCCGGCTTCGTCGAACCCCGCGCCTACTGCGTCCGCCGCGACCGCGAACCGCTGCCGCCGCGCCCGGAGGGCACCCGCGTGCTCCAGCTCCACAGCCCCGACCTGTTCTGGATCCGCGCCTGGATCGCCGACGGCGCGCGCGGCGCGCGGCTCCCCGAGGACGCCACGCAGCGCCTGCTCGTCGCCGCCACCGAGGTCATCACCAACGCCCTGCGGCACGGCGCCCCGCCGATCACGCTGAGCCTGTGGCCGCAGCCCGGCGAGGTCGTCTGCGAGGTCACCGACGGGGGCCGCTGGCCGGACGGGTCCTGGTTCGGGCAGCTCCCGCCGCCGCCCGGACGCCCCGGCCTGCTCGGCCTGTGGGCGGTGCGGCTGCTCTGCTCCGACGTCCGCATCCGCACCGGCGACACCGGGACGGTCGTCCGGATGCACGTCGACGTCCCGGCTCATGGGAACACAGGGTGAGGAGTTCTATGCGTTGGGCTTCCCATCCCGCTCCGGCGGCGTACGCTGAAGCGATCCGCACCGACCTCGATGGGCAGGCCATGAGGAGCTGGTTCGACACCCGCTGCGTCGGAGACGTCCGGCCGGGCGACCACGCCTGGCTCCCGTACTCCGGCGCCGACGAACGCGACCACATCGTCGGCCGGTTCGTCGCCGCCGCCCTGGCCACGCGCGAGAAGCTCGTCTACATCACCGACGCCGATCCGGACGCGCTGCCCGGCGTCGGCGCCGACCCGGGCGCCCACCTGGCGTCCGGCCAGCTCAGCGTGCTTCCCCGCGCGCACGCCTGCCTCGACGGCTACGGCGCGTTCGACCCGGCCCGGCTCGCCGCCACCATCGAACGCGAGGTCGCGGCGGGCGTCGCGGCCGACTTCCGCGCCGTGCGCATCACCCTCGACTACACGCCGATGCTCCGCGAGGGCGGCCTGCCGGGCCTGCTCGGCTGCGAGGACGAGGTCGAGCACACGGTGGCGCCGAGCACGATGTCGATGGCGGTCTGCCAGATCGACCGGCGGGCCTGCCCGCCCGCCGACCTCGCCGCGCTGGCCGGCACCCACGACCTGCGGGTCGAACCCGACGCCCTGTACGACGACGGCACCCTGCGCATCGTGCCGACGTTCGCGCCGCGCGGCCTGCGCGTCGAGGGCGAGGTGGACGCGGCGCGGCACGCGCTGCTCGGCGACCATCTCGCCCGCGCGGTCGCCGCCGGGCACGGCGTCCGCCTCGACTGCGCCCGGCTGGACTTCCTCGACCTGGCCGGGTTCAACCTGCTGATCCGGCACGCGGAGGCGCTGCGTCCCGGCGAGGCGCTGATCCTCGACGACCTTCCCCCGAGTGTGGAGAACGTGATCGACATGGTGGGCTGGCACCGGCTGCCCGGACTCCGGCGCGGACGCGTCCGCGTCCCTCTCGACCAGGCCGGGGAGGTTCTGCCATGACCCTGACCCACCGCGCGTTCCTCTACACCGGCCGGGAGGAGTTCCTGGCGGGCACCACCGCGTTCCTGCGGGACGGGCTGGAACGCGGCGCGGCGGCGGTGGCCGTGGCCCGCCCGGAGAACGTCGCGGCGCTGCGGGCCGCACTGGCCGAGCACGACGGCGCCGTCGAGTTCTACGACGCCACCGAGTTCTACCGGCATCCGGTGCGGACGCTGAAGTCCTACCTGGACCTCGTCGAGCGGCTCGCCCCGCAGCGCGTGCACGCCGTCGCCGAACCCGTCTGGGACGGCCACGACGCCGAGCGGCGCGCCGAGTGGATTCGCTACGAGTCGCTGATCAACGAGGTCTTCGCGGACACCGGCGCGTCGGCGCTGTGCCCCTACGACCGCCGGACGCTGCCCGCCGAGGTGCTGGCGTCGACCCGCGTCACGCATCCCGTCGTTATCGACGGCGCCGAGCGGCGCAGCCCCGACTACGTGGCGCCGCGCGCCTTCGGTGAGCGCCGCGAGCGGGCCCGCCGCGTCGAGCGCCCGCCCGGCGCCGAGTACCTGCCGATCGTCTCCGACGACCTGCGCCCGCTGCGGTCGTTCGTCGCCGCGCGCGCCCGCGCGGGCGGCCTCCCCGAGACGGCCGTGCGGAACCTGGTGACGGCCGCCAACGAGGTCGCCGCGAACGCGCTCGCGCACGGCAGCCCGCCGATGGGCGCCTGGGTGTGGAACGACGACGGCGAGATCAACTGCGAGATCGGTGACAACGGCCACTGGCGGCCCGACCCGCTCACCGGTTTCGTCCCGCCCAAGTCCGCGCTCGACACCGGCTTCGGCCTGTGGACGGTCCGCCTGCTCGTCGACTACGTCGAGATGCGGGGCGGCTGGGACGGCACCTTCGTCCGGCTGCGGATCTGCCGTTAGGACCTCCCATGACGGACACCCTCTGGTCGGTGCGGCGCCCCGTGGGCGACCTGCGTCCCGGTGACCACGCCTGCCTCGCCTACCGGTGCGAGGAGGAGCGGCGGCACGTCGTCGGCGCGTTCGTGCGCGACGGGCTGCTCGCCCGCGAGAAGGTCGTCTACCTGTCCGCCGTCGCCGCGCCCCGGGTGCCGGGCGTCGTGAGCCTGCCGTCGCGGCGGCTGCTGAGCGTCATCACCCTCGACGGCGACCCGCGCGCCGCGCTGGGCCGTCTCGCCGCCGAGATCTCCGCCGCCGAACGCGCCGGGTTCCGGGCCATCCGCGTCGCCACCGACCTCACCGGCGCCGATCCCGAGTCGTTACTCGGCTGCGAGCGGACGCTCGACCGGCTGGTGGCACCGAGCACGTCCGTCGTGGCGCTGTGCCAGCTCGACCGGTCGCGGCTGCCCGCCGGGCCGCTGGAGGAACTGGGCGCCGAGCACGCGGTGCTCGCCGGGCCCGATCCCGACTTCGAGGACACCGTGCTGCGGATCGTCCGGACGTTCGAGCCGCGCGGGCTGGCGCTCGCGGGCGAACTGGACGCGTCCCGGCACCTCGTCCTGGACCAGGCTCTCGCGCTGGTGCTGTCGGGCGCGGACGGCGCCGACGTCCACCTGGACGTCGCGGAACTGCGGTTCATCGACCTCGGCGCCCTCAACATGCTCGCCGAGGTCGCGGCGCGGCGGGCGCACCACGGGCCGCTGATCCTCGACCGGATGCCCGCGCAGCTCCAGGAGGTCATCATGACCGTGGGCTGGAACATGCTGCCGGGCCTGCGGCTCGGCGCGGCGTTCAGTCCGGCTGGGCGGCCAGAGCGCTGGGGATGATGGCGGCCAGCGCGCGGAACGCGCGGCCCCGGTGGCTGATCGCGTCCTTCTCCTGCGGGGCGAGTTCGGCGGCGGTGCGGGTGTGCTCGTCGGGGACGAACACCGGGTCGTAGCCGAAGCCGCCGTCGCCGCGCGGCGCGTCGATGACGCGGCCGTGCATGCGGCCCTCGACCACGTGCTCGGGGCCGCCGGGCACGACCAGGACGGCGGCGCACACGAAGTGGGCGGCGCGGTGCGGGTCTGCGACGTCGGCGATCTGGTCGAGCAGCAGGTCGACGTTGGCGCGGTCGCGGTCGCCGGTGGCGGTGCCGAACCGGCCCGACCAGCGGGCCGACAGCACGCCGGGCATGCCGTTGAGGGCGTCGACGCACAGGCCGGAGTCGTCCGCGACGGCGGGCAGCCCGGTGTGCGCGGCGATGGCGCGGGCCTTGAGCAGCGCGTTGCCCTCGAACGTCAGCTCGGTCTCGGGGACGTCGGGCGCGTCCGGGTGGGCGTCGAGGCCGACGACGTCGATGCCGCCGAGGATGCGGTACAACTCAGCGATCTTGCCCTGGTTGCGGGTGGCGAGGACGACGGCGTTCACCGGGCCAGCGCCTCCTGCTGGAGCCGGGTCAGCTCGGCGCAGCCGGCGGCGGCCAGGTCGAGCAGGGCGTCCAGCTCGGCGCGGTCGAACGGGGCGCCCTCGGCGGTGCCCTGGACCTCGACGAACCGTCCGTCGCCGGTGCAGACGACGTTCATGTCGGTCTCGGCGGCGGCGTCCTCGACGTAGCACAGGTCGAGCCGGGGCTCGCCCTCGACGACGCCGACGCTGACGGCCGACACCGTGCCGGTGAACGGGTCCTTCCTGACCAGGCCCTTGCCGCGCATCCAGGTGACGGCGTCGGCGAGGGCGATGTAGGCGCCGGTGATCGCGGCGGTGCGGGTGCCGCCGTCGGCCTGGAGGACGTCGCAGTCGAGCTGGATCGTGTTCTCCCCGAGCTTCTTGGGGTCGATGCAGGCGCGCAGCGACCGCCCGATGAGCCGGGAGATCTCGTGCGTCCGCCCGCCGATCTTGCCCCGGACGGACTCGCGGTCGTTGCGGGTGTTGGTGGCGCGCGGCAGCATCGCGTACTCGGCGGTCACCCAGCCGAGCCCGCTGTCGCGCCGCCAGCGCGGCACCGACGCCTGCACCGACGCCGCGCACAGCACGCGCGTCCCGCCGAACTCGATGAGCACCGACCCCTCGGCGTGGTCGAGCCACCCCCGCTGGACGGTGACGGGACGGAGCTGGTCGAACGCGCGATCATCAGGACGTGCCATGGCCCAACCCTAGTGGGCTACAGCTCGTAGACGGCCCCCACGTGCGCCAGCTCGATCGGCCCGTCGTAGGTGCCGCCCTTGGCCTCGGCCAGCGAGGCGTCCGCGTCGTTCCACGGCACCAGGTGGGTGAGGACGAGCCGCCGCGCCCGCGCGCGGGCCGCGTGGTCGGCGGCCTCGCGGGCGGTGAGGTGGAGGGCGGGCGGGTTGTCGCCCTCCAGGAACGACGCCTCGCACAGGAACAGGTCGGCGTCGCGGGCGTGCTCGACGAGCGCGTCGGAGACGCCGGTGTCGCCGGAGTAGGCGAGGACCTTGCCGCCGTGCTCGATGCGGAACGCGAACGCCTCGATGGGGTGGGGCATCAGCGCCGTCGTGATCTGGAACGGGCCGACGGTCATCGGGCCCCGCTCCAGCGGCCGGAAGTCGAACGTGCCGGTCATGCCCGGCTCCTCCGGCAGGTCGTACGCCTTGGCCATCCGCCGCGCCGTGTCGTCGGGGCCGTACACCGGGATGACCGGCGCCGGGCCGCCCGGACGGTACGTGCGCGCCACCCAGTACCCGCACAGGTCCAGGCAGTGGTCGGCGTGCAGATGCGAGATGCAGATGGCGTCGATGTCGTACAGGGGGTGGAACCGCTGGAGCGAACCGATCGCGCCGTTGCCGATGTCCAGGAGGAGGTTGAAGCCCTCCGCCTGGACCAGGTAACTCGACGCGGGGCTGTCCGGCCCCGGGAAGCTGCCGGCGCAGCCGATCACAGTGACCCGCACGCTCACTCCTCCTCTTGCCGTCCCCCGGCGAATCAGGTCGTCAGAGCCTTGCTGGTGGTGGTCTCCACCGCGTCGATCTCGGGGCCGAGGAACCTGCGGCCGAGCGAGGCGAACACGGCGGGGTCACCGGTCGTACGAAAGCGGTGCCCCGGAGCGGGCGCGGTCTCACTCCGCGCGAGTCCCCGGTCCTGGAGCACCCGGTACACGTCCTTGGCGGTCTCGTCGGCACTTGAGACCAGTGTGACCCCGTCCCCGGCCACATACGAGATGACGCCGGTGAGCAAGGGGTAGTGCGTGCAGCCGAGGATCAGGGTGTCGCAGTCCGCGTCCAGAATCGGCCGCAGATAGGAGCGGGCGGCGGCGAGGAGATCGTCCCCGGCCGTGACGCCCTTCTCCACGAACTCGACGAAGCGCGGGCACGCCGCGCTCGTCAGCTCGATGTGCGGTGCCGCCGCGAACGCGTCGTCGTAGGCGCGGCTCGTGACCGACGCGCGGGTGGCGATCAGCCCGACCCGCCCGTTGGACGTGGCCCGCGCGGCGCGCCGCACCGCCGGGTTGATCACCTCGACGACCGGGATCGCGTACCGCTCGCGGGCGTCGCGCAGCATCGCCGAGCTGGCGCTGTTGCACGCGATGACGAGCATCTTCACGCCCTCGTCCACGAGCTGGTCGAGCATCTCCAGCGCGAACGCCCGGACCTGCGCGATCGGGCGCGGGCCGTAAGGCTGGCGCGCCGAGTCACCGAGGTACAGGATCGGCTCGTTCGGCAGCTGGTCGAGGATGGCGCGGGCCACCGTGAGCCCGCCGAACCCGCTGTCGAAAATCCCGATCGGCGCTTCTGACATGGTGCACGAGCCTAAGCGACGCGGGCCGTTTCACGGGCGTCATGCGTCCGACATCACACGGTCACATGCGGGAAAACGGCGTCGCTTTGACCTTTCAGCCGCGTCCGAGGCGAGCGATCTGGCGGCTCTGGGCCACCAGGCGGCCGGTCTCGTCCCAGACCTCGACCTCCTCGTCGAACCAGCCGTCGGAGACCATGCGGCCGGTGCCGTAGACGGCGAGCCACCCGGGGGCGGGCAGGGCGCGCAGCGTCCAGGTCAGCTCGACGGTCGGGGACCAGCCGCGCGCGCCCGCGTTGAGCGCGACGGGCGGCAGGGCGTCCACGGCGAGCGCGAGGACGAACGGGTCGGGGGCGTGCTCGTCGCGGAGCCGGAACCAGGCGCGCAGTTCGGGGCGGCCGGACGGCTCGCCGCTCAGCCAGCCCATCGTGGCCGGGTCGAAGTGCATGTCGACGCAGGACGCGAAGCCCTCCTGCGCCTCCGGCGTGCCCTGCGAGAAGTCCAGGCACTTCTCGATCGGCGGGAGGCCGGGGACGGGCCGGTCGCCGAGGTAGCCGGGGACGGCGGCGCCGTCGAGCGTCGCGGTGGTGATCAGCGCCTCGGTGAGGACCTTGTCGTCCTGGCGCAGCGTGACGAGCGCGGTCGCGGTGGTGCGGCCCGCGCGGCGCTGGTCGACGACGATCTCGGCGCGGCCGGGACGGGCCGTGCGCAGGAACGTCGTCGCGGTGGACAGGGGGTGCGCGTGCGGCGAGACGTCCACGGCGGCGCGGCCGAGGACGGCCATGAGGTAGCCGCCGTTGACGGCCTCGGCCATGCCGAAGGCGCCGTCGAGGTCGATCTCGTACCGGCCGTCGTCCACGCGCTTGACGGTGGTGGCGTCCCCGAACCTACTCATCCCGTACCCCGTTCTAGAATCCAGTTCGGGTAAGACTGTAGCCGGGTCCGCGACGTGCGGGCACGCCGCGGACCCGTCGATCGCGTCACGCCCAGAGCTGGCCCTCCAGCGCGGCCTCGGCCTCCTCCAGGGTGCCGCCGTAGGCGCCCGTGGACAGGTACTTCCAGCCGCCGTCGGCCACGACGAACGCGATATCGGCCCGCTCTCCCGCCTTGACGGCCTTGGCCGCCATGCCGAGCGCCGCGTGCAGCGCGCCGCCGGTGGAGATGCCCGCGAAGATGCCCTCCTGCTCCAGCAGCTCGCGGGTGCGGCGCAGCGCGTCCTTGGAGCCCACCGAGAAGCGGGTCGTCAGGACCGAGTCGTCGTACAGCTCCGGGATGAACCCCTCATCGATGTTGCGCAGCCCGTAGACCAGCTCGCCGTAGCGGGGCTCCGCCGCGACGATCTTCACGTCCGGGCGCTGCTCGCGCAGGTACCGGCCGACGCCCATCAGGGTGCCGGTGGTGCCGAGACCCGCCACGAAATGCGTCAGCGTGGGCAGATCGTCCAGCAGCTCGGGGCCGGTCGTCTCGTAGTGGGCGAGCGCGTTGGCCTCGTTGCCGTACTGGTAGAGCATCACCCAGTCCGGGTTCTGCGCCGCCAGCCCCTTCGCGACGCGCACGGCCTCGTTCGAGCCGCCCGCCGCCGGTGAGGAGACGATCTCCGCGCCCCACATCTCCAGGAGCTGCCGCCGCTCCGCCGACGTGTTCTCCGGCATCACGCAGATCATCCGGTAGCCGCGCAGCTTGGCGACCATCGCCAGCGAGATGCCGGTGTTGCCGGACGTCGGCTCCAGGATGGTGCAGCCGGGCGTCAGCAGCCCCTCCTTCTCCGCCTTGGAGATCATGTAGAAGGCGGGGCGGTCCTTCACCGAACCGGTCGGGTTGCGGTCCTCCAGCTTGGCCCACAGCCGCACGTCGGCGCTCGGCGAGAGCCGGGGCAGGCCGACGAGCGGGGTGCGGCCGAGGGAGTCCAGCAGTGAGTCGAAGCGCATGGCACGGGCGCCGAACTCAGCCGCCGGCGACGGCGGGCAGGATCGTCACGCTGTCCCCGTCGGCGACGCTCGTCTCCAGGCCGCCGAGGAACCGGACGTCCTCGTCGTTCAGGTACACGTTGACGAACTTGCGCAGCCCCTTGTCGTCCACCAGCCGGTCGCGCAGACCGGGGTGGCGGGTGTCCAGGTCGCCGAACAGCTCGTCGAGCGTCCCGCCCTTGCCTTCGACGGCCTTGTCGCCGCCCGTGAGGTTGCGCAGGATCGTCGGGATACGGACCTCGATCGCCATCGCGAAGCTCTCCTTGGTGTCGTACGGGCAGCCCGTCCCCAGGCACAACGGGACGGGCTACGGGGGAATTCCGGGTGATTCAGCGCTGGCGGCGACAGTCGTAGACGACGTCGAGGCGCGTGTGCGCGAACAGGAAGCTCTGCACGGGGGCGAGGCGGACGGGCGCGCGTCGTCGCGCGACCGGTCCCTCGCTCGTCTCCATGGCGGTCAGTTTACCGATGCCGGTCCGGGCGGCGGCCTAGACGTAGGACTCGACGACCGTGACCTCTTCCTCGGTCACCTCGCCGTCCAGGATGCGGTACGACCGGAACTCGGTACTGTCGTCGTCGCGGGTGGACACCAGCACGTAGTGCGCGTTCGGCTCGGCGGCGTAGGAGATGTCGGTGCGCGACGGGTACGCCTCGGTGGCCGTGTGCGAGTGGTAGATGACGACGGGCTCCTCGTCGCGGTCGTCCATCTCGCGCCACACCTTGAGCTGTTCGTGCGAGTCGAACCGGTAGAACGTCGGGGACCGCTCGGCGTTGACCATCGGGATGAACCGGGTGGGCCGGTCCGAGCCGAGCGCCCCGGCGATGACGCCGCACGCCTCGTCGGGGTGGTCGGCGCGCGCGTGCGCGACGATCCGGTCGACCATGGCTCGTTCGATCGTCAGCATGGTCGGCAGGGTACCGCCCGGTCACGGGACGCGGACGCGCAGCCTCGTCCGGGTGCCGGGGCGCGTGGCGCGGATCTCCACGAGCGTGCACAGCCGCCGCACCGCCCACATCCGGCTCTCGGCGTGCCGGTGGGCGTGCGGCGGGAAGTAGCCGAGGAACGGGTCGCGCGGGGACGCGTTGGGATCGGTGACGTCGCAGACCAACTCGGCGCCCTCGCGCCACAGCCACACGGCACCGTGCCCGCCGCCCTCGCGGATGACGTGCGTCGCGACCTCATTGACGGCCAGCACGAACCCGTAGGAGTCACGCAACCCGTGCCGGAGGGCCTGATACGCCAGGAACTCCCGCAGCATGGGCAGCGAACCGGACGCGAACACCTTCCGGGCGGCCGTCAGCGGCGGCGGGACGAGCGGTTCGGCGTCGCACTCGGCGGAGAACCGGGCGGGCTCGACGTAGCCGGGGCTGTCGCGGGTGCCGCCGGCGTCGGTGAGCAGCGGATGGGTGCGCGCCGCGTCGCGCAGCAGCGTGGTCGGCAGCGTGCTCGTCGCGTACGCGCACAGCAGCCGGGTCGGCGTGCCCGCCAGCACCACGTTGAGGACGGCCTCGTGGCGCAGCCACTCGCGGACGTCGCGGTCGGCGCGACCCGTCCACACCGGCTCGGCCAGCAGCCGCACCGGGCCGCGCGGCCACCAGTCGTTGCGGGCGTGCTCGTGGAACGCGCCCAGCGCCTCGATCGGCCCGGTGAACCACGCGGCGGCGTCGATGAACTCGACGCCCTCGGTGCCCGCCGTGCCGAGCCGGTCGAACAGGGCCTCCGTCGCCTCGCCGCCCGCGATGACGACCGGGACCTCCCCGGCGCCGCGGGCCCGCTCCACGTACTGCCCGGCGACGTCCGCGAACTCGCCGGGCGTCGCGTACAGCAGCGCGGAGTGGTGCAGGGTGCGCAGGTCGGTGGTGGTGCGTTCCGACATCATCGTGCCGGTTCCTCCCTCAGCGCCGTGCCGATCGTGTCCCATCCGGCGAGCCGCGCCATCGCCCGCAGCGGTTCGGGCAGGCCCCGCAGCACGACCTGCCGGTCCGGGCGGGTGCCCGCCTCGCCCGCGCCGAGCAGGGCGCGCAGGCCGTCCAGATCGCAGAACTCCAGGCCGGACAGGTCCAGGCAGAAGTGCCCGGGGCGGCCCGCGTACCGGGCCAGCGCGTCCAGGACGGCCGGGAGCGTGCTCTCGTCCACGGCGCCGGTGAGCGCGAGGCCCGGCGGGGTGAACGTCGGGGAGATGCGCAGCACCCGGTCGGCGTAGAGGTCGTCGGCGCGGACGGCCGCGTCGTGCCCGGCGCGCAGGATCGTCATCTGCTCGTCGGTGAACCAGCGCCGGTCATAGGGGCACAGGACGACGGCGCGCTCCCCGGGCGCGGCGAACGCCGTCCGGCACACGCCGCCCGGCCCGTCCTGCTCGTTGGGCCAGCCCAGCAGCGAGAACGCGGTGTCGCCGGTGAGCCGGACGCCGCCGTAGCCCTGGAGCGTCGCCAGATCGACCTCGGTGCCGAGCAGCGCGGCGGTCTCCGCCGGGTCGAACCGGTCGGTCGCGACGTACGCCCGGACGATCGGCCGCACGACGAACTGCCCGTTCTCCTCGGCCCGCCGCAGCGCGTCGCCGCCGAGCGCGTCGAGCACGGCCCCGGGCTCGTCGTCCTGCGCGAGGTAGACGACCTTGTGCCCGGCGTCCAGCCCGTCGGCCACGAACCGTCCGACGACGGCCCGCCGCTCTTCCTCACTCCCGAACCCCAGGCACAGATGCTCGCCCAGCCGCACCGCACCGACCGGCCGGTCGCCCCGCCGCGCAGCCGCCATGATCCGCCACCCTCCCTGGGCCTCGAATCACGCTAACACCGCGCTGTTTTCACGTCTCGTCGTCCTGACAACGCCGCCACAGCTCCAGGACCTTCGCGCGGTCGAACCGGAGCTGCCCGCCCGGCGTCTGCCCGGGACTGAGCAGGCCCCGCCTCGTCCACCGGATGACGGTGTAGGGGGTGACGCCGAACAGGCGGGCCACTTCGCTGGTCTTCATCGTTTCCTCCGTGGTCATGTCCGCACCTTTCCGCTCGTGTTCCACTGCGGTGCCCCGACGAGGGCCCACACCGCCTTGCCGCCGCCGCTCACGGCGTCCCATCCGACGCCGTCGCACAGTTCCGCGAGCATCGCCAGGCCCCGGCCGTCCTCGGCCGCGAGGTCGTCCAGGGTCCGGACGACGGGCCCTTCGGCCCCGTCGTCCCACACCTCCACGACCAGCCCGGCGTCGGCGAGGTACACCCGCACCGTCACCCGGACGCCGGCCGCGTGCTTGACGGCGTTGGTGACGAGCTCACTGACCGCGAGCATCGCCAGATGTGCCAGCTCCCCGCACTCGTGCAGCACGCACCAGGCACCGACGAACTCCCGCGCCCGCCGCACCGAGGCGAAGTCGCTCACGACCACGAGCGCGGCCACCCCACCGGCCGCCCCCGGAGCCGCCCCCACCATCACCGCTCCCCCGCCGACGGCCGCTCACGAAAGGCCGTGCACCGAAGTTGCGCCCTCTCGACTCCACTTTCGAGATCGGACGCGTTGACGATTGTTGCCACCGCCCTACCTCCTCCCGACCTGTCCGTTTCCGAATCCACGGCACGCAGCCCGGGTCCAGAATTCATCGGAACTCGTTTCGGATTTACACTTCCACTCTGGAGCGTGACGGGTTATGTTCGCTACGTTCGCAACACAACAGCATGAAAGGATCATCGGGACGATGCGCATCGACCACAACAACCCACCGATCCCCGCTGCATCGTTGTGGCAGCTCGTCGCCATCCAAGTGGTCAGACACCGGTCCGAGCGCAACATCTCAGCCACTGCGCTGGCGGACTATCTGGAGATCGATAGATCAACTGTTTCGCGCATTGAGCACGGCATCATCAACCTCCAGGAGAAGTACGCCAAGAAGATCGACGACTGGTGGAACACGGATGGGCTCTTTGTGAGCCTTGCCCGTTTCGCACGCGAAGGCCATGACCGCGCCTGGTTCGCCGCCTACCTCGGCTTGGAGGCCGAAGCGACGGAAATCCGCATCTGGGAGTCGCTGACGATTCCCGGGCTGCTTCAGACGGAGGAGTACGTTCGTGCGCAGGTGATCTCCGCGCACGCCGATGACATCGACAAGCGCGTGGCCGACCGGATGCGGCGTCAGAAGCGGTTGACAGATCCCGATCCGCCGCATCTCTGGATCCTGCTGGACGAAGGCGTCCTTCGACAGCCGGTCGGCGGGCCGAGTGTCATGCGCGGCCAGATGGCTCGCCTGCTTGAGGTGGGAAAGCTCCCACACGTGTCGATCCGCGTCATTCCCACGGCTGAGGGCGCGCACGTCGGCCGCGACGGCTCCTTCCAGCTCATCACCGTCTCTTCACGGGAATCGGCCTACATCGAGGCGAGCGAGGAAGGTCGCCTGGTAGAAGACGCGGCTGAGGTAGGCTCCTTCCGGCGGAAGTTCGACCGCATCGGCGACATCGCGCTTCCCGTCAGCGCGTCGGCCACCTTGATCGAGCAAGTCCTGGAGGGTTTTCGATGACTCCCGTTTGGCGCAAGTCCAGCCGCAGCGGCACCAGCGGCAATGAGAGCACCTGCGTCGAAGTCGCCAACCTCACCGGCACCACGCTGGGAACCCGCGACTCGAAGAACCCGGACGCCGGTCACCTCACCCTCACCCGCTCGACCTTCGCCCACCTCATCACGTCGGTCAAGACAGGCACCCTCGACCTGCCCTGACCACCACCCAAAGAACCCCCGCCGCCCAAAGCGAGCGGGGGTTCCGCATTCCCACCCCCGGGTACCACCACCTCGCCCCCGAAAGGAGACCCATGCCAACCTGGCGCAAGTCCACCCACAGCGGCAGCAGCGGCAACCAGAGCGACTGCGTCGAAGTCGCCAACCTCACCGGCACCACGCTCGGAACCCGCGACTCAAAGAACCCGGACGCCGGCCACCTCACCTTCACCCGCCCGTCCTTCGCCAACCTTCTAGCCACCGTCAAGACAGGCGCCTTAGACCTCCCCTAACCCGAACACCGCGCCACCACCCCACCCACGAACACCTGGATGCCCGACTACAAACCCACCGCGAGACCCAAGACCTCGTCCAGCCAGCCGACGCCCGGCCGCACTCGTCGTCACCACGGAACGCAATGCGCTCACCAGACACGGTCGCCAACGCCAGCCGGGGTTTCCCCGCTAGGACTCCCACCCACCGTCACCCCGACCCCGTCACCCGTGGCCGCTACAAAACCCAACCCAACCGGCGTACTCTGAGCACTGACCGAAGCCCGAGATTTCAGCGACACGCCGGGTTCCACAACACAACCGGAGACCCGCTGAAAACCTCACCAGAAATCTGGGCCTACAAGGGCGGATGAGCTGCGGCTTTACCCTGGTGTCCCCATAGCCCCTACGAGGGGTCGCAACGTCGCGGTGGTGACGTGGGTGCTGCGGCACCCGGGGTCCCCATAGCCCCTACGAGGGGCCGCAACCGAGCCCGCCCCGTCCGCTCGCCGTCACGGGGACGGGTCCCCATCGCCCCGACGAGGGGTCGCAACGCCGAGCTGAGGTTCCTGGCCGAGGCCAGCGCCTGGAGTCCCCATCGCCCCTACGAGGGGTCGCAACGCGGACCCAGCGCGGCGTCTCGCGGACCTCGACCGGGTCCCCATCGCCCCTACGAGGGGTCGCAACTCCCACCCGAGCCCGCACGCCTCACCGCGGCGTAGGGTCCCCATCGCCCCTACGAGGGGTCGCAACATGTGCAGACGGTGGCGCGATCCGGCCAGGAGGCCCGCGTCCCCATCGCCCCTACGAGGGGTCGCGGCTCGCCGTCGTCGTTCATCGCCATGATCTTCGTGGCGGGCGGCGACCCGGGCCAGGCACGCACCCACCTGGAGAAGTGTTTGGCCTTCGTCACCGAATGCGTAGGCGTCCAGTGACCGCGGAATCGCTGGCGACACGATGGGCGCCCGCGACTCGATGAACCCGGACGGCCGCCGACTCTCTCACCGCCCGCCCGAGCATGATGGGCTGAGCCATGCCCTCGTCACCGTCGTCCTCCGCACAGGCCGCCCGCGAACTTTTGGGAGCCAAGCTACGAGCCCTCCGTGAAGCTCGCGGGCTGTCCGGCCGCGACTTCGCCGAAGCGGCCGGCTGGAAGTCCCCTCCCTCGTCTCAATGATCGAAAAGGGCCAACGCCCCATCAGCGCCCAGCACATCGAGACCTGGTGCACGATCTGCGCCGCCCCCGAATCCCAGAGAACCCGCCTCATAGCCGAACAAGCAGCCGTAGCAGGCATGTGGATTCCCTACGAAGACCTGAACCGAGGTGGCCTGGAAGCAGCACAGAAGTCCGTCCGTCAGCTCTATGAGGAGCTGACGATGGAACGGTCGTATCAGCCGAAGGTCATTCCCGGCATGTTGCAGACGGAGGCGTACACCCGCGCTGCGCTGACCGGTGTACTCGTGGAGCAAGCGGTCGTCACCGACGATCCCGAAGCCGAAGTGGCGGCGGCGGTCGCCGAACGCATGGACCGCCAGCGCCTCCTGGGCCGACCCGACGCCCGCTGGTTCTACCTGCTGGAGGAAACCCTGCTCTGGTACCGCCCCTACTCCCGGGCGTTACACATTGAGCAACTGCACCACCTGCTCGCGATACGGCGGCGGCCGAATGTGCTCGTGGGCATCATTCCCGCCGCCGCCGATCGCCGCACCGTGCATCCCGAAGAGGCGTTCGACATCACCGACCACCATCTGGTGACGGTTGAACTCGTATCGGGCTACCTCTCTGTAACCCGTCCGGAAGAAGTAGCCCTCTACACCGCGACCTGGAAGCGCCTGTGGGCGCTAGCGGAAGTCGGCTCCGCCGCAACCGACATGCTCCACGCGGCGC
The DNA here is from genome assembly GCF_000374305.1 of Actinomadura flavalba DSM 45200. Lineage (GTDB taxonomy): Bacteria > Actinomycetota > Actinomycetes > Streptosporangiales > Streptosporangiaceae > Spirillospora > Spirillospora flavalba. Next base: position 339,048 of record NZ_KB894095.1, read on the forward strand.
TCACCCGCCTGGACGAGACCTAGACCGGCGTGTAGTCGGCGTGCGGGATGCCGCGCTCCCAGAGCATCTCGAACATCCCCACGACGGGCACGATCTGCCGGGGATCCGCCACGTACTTCATGCGGCCGGTGTCCACACCGTCTCCGGCCGTGAAGTTGTACGCGACGAGGCGCTGGTCGTACATGAAGTAGTCCGCGACCGGATGCGGCAGGTCGAAGGCCAGGTGACGCGGCAGCCACCGCAGCTCTTCCCCAGCGGCGACATTGCCGTAACTGATGGCGTGCTCCCACCGGATGTAGTCGCTCACCGGCTCCGACACGATCCGCAGCCGCCGGAACCGCACACCGCGCTTGACCGCACCGCCGACCAGCTCGATCCAGCCGTCCCAGTCAAAGGACGTGTCGCCGTCGTTCTGCCACTTCACGAAGGCGGGGTCGTTCGGGTCGTAGGTGTCCCGCGCCTCCAAGTGCACGACCGACCGCGTGGTGCTGTTCAGGAGATCCGCGAACGACGGCTCACCTGGGCCTTCGCGTCCTTCCTCGTACGTGCCCTGGAGAGCGTCCAGGAGGCTCGGCTTGAGGTTCGCTGGCGTCCAGATCGCCACCTCATCGTCCGCGATGTGCGTGTGTCCCGCGATCAGCGCGAGCGTGCCCGGGTCGGTCACCTTACGGCCGACCTGGAGCAGGTCTCCCGTCTCCGGGACGGCCATGACCGCAGGACAACGGCTGCGCGGCGAGTTGTCGTCGATCCCGACGAAGTCGATGTTCTCCGCGTGGAACGGCGGAGAACCTGCTCGTCCGCTGTCGTCGTTGGACGGGCTCACCGGGGGTCGACTGTCGGCCATTGACGCTCCTTACTCGGTACCGGGCATGTCGAAGCCGACAATCGTGGATGGAAGGAAGTGACGTCAACCTTCGAGGTCACCGGGTGTGAATTTCTGTGAATCCACTGGCGTCAAGGGGGTCGGTCAAGTGACGCTGTTCCGCGACGGCAGCGACCAATCATCCCGCATACCGTCACAATTCGGATGATCGACCCGCGAAAGGAGACGCCATGAGCACGCTTGTTCCCTGGGGCCTGTCGCGGCTCGCGCCCTTCCCGACGGTCAGCGCGATTCCCGCGTACGTCATGGAACTCGACCCGGCGACCCAGACCGGCCGTGCCGTGCTCGCCGACGGCTCCGTCATCACCGCCGGACACCGCAAGAGCGGGACGAGCGGCGAGACCAAGACCTCGGCGAGCAAGGGCGACGGGCGAGACCACAAGCAGTACGACACCGACAACGACCAGAGCGGCGACGAGGACTAGCGTGGCGCGCGACGAGCGACCGGTACTCGTGCTCAGCGAGCTGGACGACGTGACGGCCGACGGCGTGACGCTGGAACTCGCGCGGCGTGGCGTGCCGGTGGTCCGGATGGACCCCGGCGCGGATTTTCCCGCCGACGTCTCCTTCACAGCCCGCATAGAACAGCGGGGGTGGGCGGGTGCCCTGGCGACCACGACGCGGCGGCTCGATCTGTCGGCCGTCAGGGCGGTCTACCGGCGGCGGCCGACCCGGCACACCCCCATGCCCGGCCTAGCGCCGCCGACGGCGGAGTTCGCCGCCCGTGAGGCACGTGAAGGACTGAGCGGCGTCCTGGCCAATCTGCCGGGCTGCCTGTACGTCAACCATCCTGACGCCAATCGTGCCGCCGCTGTGAAAGTCCGGCAATTGGCCCTGGCGGCCGAACTGGGATTTTGCATTCCACCGTCGCTCGTCACCAACGACCCCGAAGCGGCGCAGGCCTTCGCCGAGGAACACGATCAGATCATCTACAAGCCGCTCGCCTTCGTCCGGCAGATCAGCCCGGACGGGCCACGAACGATCTGGACCCAACCGGTCGAGGCGCACGAGATCAACGAATCCATCGCGGGAACCGCGCATCTGTTCCAACGGCTCGTCCACAAGTCCGCCGACCTCCGCGTCACCGTGGTGGGCGACCAGGTGTTCTGCGTACGGATCACGGCAGATCCACCGCAACTCGACTGGCGCCGAGCGTACGGCCGGCTCACGCACACCTGGTGCGAGCCGACGGACGGACTGGCCGAATTCACCGTGCGCTATCTGCGGCATTTCGGCCTTGCCTTCGGCTGCTTCGACTTCGGCGTCACCGAAGACGGCGCGGCGGTCTTCTTCGAGTGCAACCCGAACGGGCAGTGGGCCTGGCTGGAGGAAGCGACGGGAGCGCCGATCACGGCGGCCTTCGCCGGACTACTCGAAGGAGGACTGTGAAGACGACCGAGCGTATCGACCGATTGGCCGACGCACTCCAGCGGGCGGGGGATCTCACCGACCCCGAATGGCGACGGTCTCTGCACGCCGTTCCCCGGCACCTCTTCGTGCCGGCGCGTGGCTACGCGCAGCCGTGCCGGTGGGGTGAGGGACCGCCGCCGCGCGCCATCGACCGCGGCGCCGACCCGGAGGGCTGGTGGTCGGCGGTCTACGCGGACACCTCGATCATCACACAGCGTGACGACGGCGCGTCCGACCCGGCCTCGCCGGACGGGTCGGCGTCGTCCTCGAACTCGGCGCCCGGCATCGTCTTTCCCTTCCTTGAACTGCTCGCGCCGGTCGCGGGCGAACGCGTTCTCGACATCGGCACCGGAACCGGATGGACCGCCTCGCTGCTCTCCGACCGGGTGGGCTCCGAGAACGTCGTGAGCATCGAGGTCGATGCCGGGCTGTCCGTCCAGGCCGCCGAGAACGTCGCGGCGGCGGGCTACGCCCCGGAACTCGTCGTCGGCGACGGCGCCGAGGGCTGGCCGCCGCGCGCGCCCTACGACGCCGTGCACGTCACAGTCGGCGTACGCGACATCCCGTACGCCTGGGTGCGGCAGCTCAAGCCCGGCGGACGCGCGGTCCTGCCGTGGATGCCCGAGGGCATCGGCGGGTTCCGCGTCCGGATGACCACGACCACCGGCGGCTACGGACTCGGTACGTTCCACGGCACCGCCGGATACATGCTGTTGCGTGCGCAGCGTCCGGAATCCGTCTGGTTCGCCCACCACCGCGACGACGCCGACGTGACCACGACCCGCCTGGACCCCCGCGTGATCGCCGAGGCCGACGACGGCGCCGAACTCGCCCTCCACCTGCACGTTCCCCGCCTGTTCACGACGCGCACGATGAGCGAGGACGGCCACCTCACCTACCACCTGGCCGAGACCGGCGACCCGAACGGCTCCTGGGCGTCGGTCACCTCCGGCCCGTCCGGCCTCCACACCGTCACCCAGTACGGCGACCGCCGCCTCTGGGACGAGGTCGAATCCGCCTTCACGCAGTGGACCGACACCGGCTCACCCGGCCTCGACCGCTTCGGCCTCCTCATCACCGAGCACGAAACCCGCCTCTGGCTGGACCACCCGCCCCGGAGTTGACCTCCCGCCGGAGTCCGATCTCACCCATCCGATCACCCCACCGGGCAGAGAAGCACACGGTGCCGCGCTCGCCCGGTGTTCGGCCGGGCGCCGTTCCCCAGAGCCTCCCGCTCGGCGTCACCCCAACTCCTCACGCGAGGACACTGCGGAACGGACCCCACCGGCGTAACCTGAGCACTGATCCAAGCCTGGATTTCAGCGACACGCCGGGCTCTGCAACACGACCGGAGGCCCGCTGAAATCCTCGCGAAGAATCTGGACCTGCATGAGCGGATGAGCTGCAGCTTTACCGTGGGGCCCCATCGCCCCTACGAGGGGTCGCAACACGTGACGAAATTCGTCATCAGAGCAGACATGGCAGCCCCATCGCCCCTACGAGGGGTCGCAACATGGAGATCTGGCGGGGGTCGCGGCGGCTGAGGTGTCCCCATCGCCCCTACGAGGGGTCGCAACACGAGCACGTGCCGCGCGTCGGCGGCCGGTTCGGGTGCCCCATCGCCCCTACGAGGGGTCGCAACATGGAGATCTGGCGGGGGTCGCGGCGGCTGAGGTGTCCCCATCGCCCCTACGAGGGGTCGCAACCCGTGACGCAGCAGGTGCGCCACGATGGCGGCCCGGCGTCCCCATCGCCCCTACGAGGGGTCGCAACCGCACAGCAGGAGCGCGTGTGGGACCACGCAGAGCAGCTCCCAATCGCGCCTACGGGGGGTCGCAACAGCGGCCTGGCTGAACGTTCGAGGTCGCCCGGGTGCTGGTGCGGCCACCGGCGGGCGTGCGGCGGTTGACCGGGGGCGCTCGCGGGCGCCGGGGTGGCTAGTGGACGGCGTTGACCAGGTCGTCTTGGAGCATTGTTAGCCAGTCGTAGGCCGCGTAGAGCGGGAGTAGTGGGTCGCCCGGTGGGGGGAGGGGACGGTCTTCGGTGATGTTCAGGCGGGTGCCCAGGGTCAGGCGGAGGTCGTTGAGGCTGGTGAGCCAGGCCCGGGACTGTTTTTCGTCCAGGACGGTGCGGACGTGGCCTCGGGCGTCGGTGTGGTCGTCCAGGGCGGACAGCACCGTGCGGGCGGCTTCGCGTTTGCCGTCGCGCAGGCCCATCTCGGTGTAGCGGCGGAACTCGTCGGCCGCCTCGCCGTCGCCCTGGTAGGCGTCCGGGAAGAGACGGGCCAGCACCGGGTCGTCCGGGGTCTCGGCCGAGTCGCTGATGCCGAGCGCGGCCAGCTCGTCGTCGGGGGCGGGCGGGTCGCCCAGCAGGCCGAGGAGCTGTTCCATGAGGGCGCGGACGGCGGCGGCCTCCTGGTCGTCGAGTTCGACCACGACGCCCTGGCGGGACTTGCGGATGCGGGTCACGCGTTCACCTGCCCTTTCAGTCGTCGCGCTTGACGGTCGCCCACAGGCCGTAGGAGTGCAGGATCTCGACGTCGCGCTCCATCTCCTCGCGGGCGCCGCTGGCGACGACGGCGCGGCCCTTGTGGTGGACGTCGAGCATCAGTTTCTCGGACTTGGACTTGGAGTACCCGAACACCGTCTGGAACACGTACGTCACGTACGACATGAGGTTGATCGGGTCGTTCCAGACGATCGCCAGCCAGGGCCGGTCCGGGTCCTGCTCCTGGGCGGCGTCGGGACGGTCGAGTTCGACCGGTGCAGGTGCGTTGCTCATCGCCTCGCCGGGTGTTCCCTTCTCGCTCGCCGGAGCCGGGCGTGTACCCGCTGGCCTGTACCCGATGCTACGCGCCGGGCCGCCTCCGGACGCGCGGACCGCCGGGTCGTAGGCTGCCACGGTGACCATGAACGACAGCACCGCCCTGCTGACCGACCGGTACGAGCTGACCATGGTGCAGGCCGCGCTGCGCTCGGGGACCGCGCATCGGCGGTCGGTGTTCGAGGTGTTCGCGCGCAGCCTGCCCGCCGGGCGCCGGTACGGCGTGGTCGCCGGGGTGGGCCGCGTCCTGGACGCGCTGGAGACGTTCACGTTCGGCACCGCCGAGCTGGGCTACCTCACCGACGCCGGCATCGTGGACGGGCCGACGGCCGAGTGGCTGGCCGGATACCGCTTCTCCGGCGAGATCACCGGCTACGCCGAGGGCGACTGCTACTTCCCCGAGTCGCCGATCCTGACGGTGGAGGGCCCGTTCGCGGAGGCCGTCGTGCTGGAGACGCTGGTGCTGTCGATCCTCAACCACGACTGCGCGATCGCGTCGGCGGCGTCGCGGATGGCGTACGCCGCCGGGGACCGGCCGCTGATCGAGATGGGGTCGCGGCGGACGCACGAGGGCGCGGCGGTGGCGGCGGCGCGGGCGGCGCACATCGCGGGGTTCACGACGACGTCGAACCTGGAGGCGGGCCGCCGCTACGGGGTGCCGACGGCGGGCACGTCCGCGCACGCGTTCACGCTGCTGCACGACAGCGAGCGGCACGCGTTCCAGGCGCAGCTCGACTCGCTGGGCGCGGCGACGACGCTGCTCGTGGACACCTACGACGTGGAGCGCGCGGTCCGCACGGCGGTGGAGCTGGCCGGGCCGGGCCTGGGCGCGGTGCGGATCGACAGCGGCGATCTGGGCGAGGTCGCGCGGCGCGTCCGTGCGCAGCTCGACGCGCTCGGCGCGCACGGCACCCGCGTCACGGTCACCGGCGACCTGGACGAGTACGGCATCGCCGCGCTGGCCGCCGCGCCGGTGGACGGCTACGGCGTCGGCACGTCGGTGGTGACGGGCTCGGGCGCGCCGACGGCGTCGCTGGTCTACAAGCTGGTCGCCCGCGCCGACGGCGACGACCCGGACACGGCGCTGCGCCCGGTCGCCAAGCGCTCGACGGGCAAGCCGAGCCGGGGCGGGCGCAAGTCGGCGTTCCGCCGCGTGGACGCGCGCGGCATCGCGTCCGCCGAGGTCGTCACCACGGGCACGCCCGACCCGGGCCGCCGCGACCGCCTGCTCCAGGTCCCGCTGGTGCGCGGCGGCGAGATCGTCGGCCGGGAACCCCTCACCGCCGCCCGCGACCGTCACCGCGCCGCCCTCGCCGAGCTTCCCGCCACCGCGACGCAGCTCTCCCGGGGCGAACCGGCCCTGCCGACCGAGATCATCGACGCCGGGCCCCGGCGGTGACGCATACCGTGCGAGGGTGGCAGGTTATATAGGGATAAGGCGGGCAGAGGAGCGGACATGGGCAAGGCGTTGATCATCATCGACGTGCAGAACGACTTCTGCGAGGGCGGGTCGCTGGCCGTGGGCGGCGGCGCGGACGTCGCCGCCGCCGTGACGCGCTACGCGGACGAGCACGCCGCCGAGTACGACCACATCGTCGCCACCCGCGACTACCACCACGACCCCGGCGCCCACTTCTCCGACGCGCCCGACTTCCGCGACTCCTGGCCGCCGCACTGCGTGATCGGCACCCCCGGCGCCGAGTTCCACCCGGCGCTCGGGCTCGGCCGCGTCGAGGCCGTGTTCAGCAAGGGCCACGACACCGCCGCCTACAGCGGCTTCGAGGGCGCCGACGACGCGGGCACGCCGCTGGCCACCTGGCTGTTCGAGCGCGGCGTCACCGACGTCGACCTCGTCGGCATCGCCACCGACCACTGCGTCCGCGCGACCGCCGTGGACGCCGTCCGCACGGGCCTCGGCACCCGCGTCCTGCTCGACCTGACGGCGGGCGTCGCCCGGGAGACGACCGACCGCGCGCTCGCAGAACTGGCGGGCGAGGGCGTGGAACTCACCGGCGCCCCGGTCGTGCGCGGCTGACGTGGAGAGCGAGCAGAAGCCGCACATCGTCCTCGTGATGGGCGTCGCGGGCAGCGGCAAGTCGACGATCGGCAAGCTCCTGGCCGGTGCCCTCGGCTACGAGTACACCGAGGGCGACGACTACCACACCCCCGCCAACGTCGCGAAGATGCGCGAGGGCAAGCCGCTCACCGAGGCGGACCGCGAGCCGTGGCTGCGGTCCCTGGCGGCGTTCATCGGTGACCGGCTGGACGACGGCCGCCCCGCCGTCGTCGCCTGCTCGGCCCTCAAGCGCAAGTACCGCGAGGCCCTGCACGCCGAGGACCCGCGCGTCCTCATCGTCTACCTCGACGGCGACCGCGCCACCATCACCCGCCGCCTGGTCGAGCGCAGCGGCCACTTCTTCCGCGCCGACCTGATCGCCAGCCAGTTCCGCGACCTGGAACCCCCCGCCGACGACGAGAACGCCCTGTACGTCCCGGTCACCGACCCCCCGGACGCCATCGTCGAACGCGTCATGGACTACCTGGGCGAGGACTGAACGGCCCGATGCCCGCCGAACTGCGCGAACTCACCGTCCACATCGACACCGGCCGGTGGAAGGAGACGGTGCTCGACGCCGTCGATCTCGCCGTGCCGGACGGGAAGATCACCGTGCTGCTCGGTGAGTCCGGCTGCGGCAAGTCCATCGCCGCCGCCGCGCTCGCCGGCGTCCTCCCCGACACCGCCCGCAGCACCGGCGAGGTGCGCATCGACGGCGAGCCGGTGCGCGGCGAGCGCCAGTGGCGGCGGCTGCGGCGCGGCACCGTCGGGCTGCTGCCGCAGGCGGGCGTCACGGCCTTCCACACCGAGGACACCGTGGGCGCGCAGCTCCGCGCGCTGGAGGAGCGGTACGGCCGCTGGAGCGTCGCCCGCGCCTGCGCCGCCGCCGGATACCCGGACGAATCGGCCGAACTGCTCCCGGCCCAGCACTCGGGCGGCCAGATCCAGCGCGCCGCGCTCGCCGCAGCGCTGCTGCCCGAGCCCCGCGTCCTCGTCGCGGACGAGCCGACCGCCTCACTGGACGCCGCGGCCGCCTACGGCGTCTGGGTCACGCTGCGCCGCTACGCCGACGCGGGCGCCGCCGTCCTGGTCATCACCCACGACGTGCCGATGCTCACCGCGACCAAGGCCGCAGACCGCGCCGTCCTCATGCGCGCCGGACGGATCGTCGCCACCGGCGACCTCGCCACGCTGGCCGCCTCCGACGACCCCTACGCACGCGGATTCTTCTAGGACCGGCGCTTGTTCGCCCAGTCGCGGATCTTGGTGATGCGCTTGCGGACCTCCTCGCCGCTGGCCTGGGCCAGCGGCGGGCCGCCGCAGGTGCGGCGCAGTTCGTTGTGGATGACGCCGTGCGGCTGGCCGGTGCGGTGGCTCCAGGCGCCGACGAGGCCGTTCAGCTCCTTGCGCAGGGCGTGCAGGTCTTCGGCGGCGGTGCGGTCCTCGCGGGGGTCGCCCGTCTTGCGCTTCCGCTCCCCCGCGATCTGGTCGGCCTGGCGCTTGCGCAGCAACTGGCTGACCTGGTCGGGCTCCAGCAGGCCCGGAATGCCGAGGAACTCCTCCTCCTCGGCCGAGCCGGGCGCCGCCTGCATGCCGAACTCGCCGCCGTCGTACAGGACGCGGTCGAACGTGGCCGACGCCTCGACGGTCTCGAACGCGAACTCCTCCCCGAGGTCGTCGGGGGTGTTGCGCTCGCGGTTGGCCTCCGCGAGCAGGTCGTCGTCGAGGCCGTCCTCGCGGACGGGCCGGTCGAGGACGTGGTCGCGCTCGGTCTCCATCTCGGCCGCGTGCCCCATCAGCGTCGGCACCGACGGCAGGAACACCGACGCCGTCTCGCCCCGCCGCCGGGCCCGGACGAAACGCCCGACCGCCTGCGCGAAGAACAGCGGCGTGCTCGTGGACGTCGCGTACACCCCGACCGCCAGACGCGGGATGTCGACGCCCTCGGACACCATCCGGACCGCGACCATCCAGCGGTCGTCGGTGTCGGCGAACTGCTTGATCTTCTTGGACGCGCCCGGATCGTCGGACAGGACGATCGTCGCGCCCTGCCCGCACACCTCGCGCAGCATCTTGGCGTAGGCGCGGGCCGTCTCGTGGTCGGTGGCGATGACGAGGCCGCCCGCGTCCGGGATGGCGCGGCGCAGCTCGGTGAGGCGGCGGTCGGCGGCGGCCAGGACCTGCTTGATCCAGTCGCCCTTGGGGTCGAGCGCGGCCCGCCACGCCTGGGAGGTCTGGTCCTGGGTGAGGGGTTCGCCCAGGGTCGCGGTGATCTCGTCGCCCGCGCGGGTGCGCCAGCGCATCTCGCCCGCGTACGCAAGGAAGATCACCGGGCGGACGACGCCGTCGGCCAGGGCGGGCCCGTACCCGTAGGTGTAGTCGGCGCGGCTGCGGCGGATGCCGTCGCCGCCCTCCTCGTACTCCACGAACGGGATCGGGTTGATGTCGGTGCGGAACGGCGTGCCCGACAGCGCCAGCCGCCGCTTGGCGGGCTCGAACGCCTCGCGGACGGCGTCGCCCCACGACAGGCCGTCGCCCGCGTGGTGCACCTCGTCGAAGATGACGAGCGTGTTCTGGCTCTCGGTGCGGTTGCGGTGCAGCGCCGGGCGGGCCGCGACCGTCGCGTAGGTGACCGCGATGCCGTGGAACTCCTTGCCGACCTTGCCCTGCCCGTTCTGGTACTCGGGGTCGATCTTGATGCCGACGCGGCCCGCCGACTCCGCCCACTGCCGCTTGAGGTGCTCGGTGGGGCACACCACCGTGATCGCCGCGATGAGGCGGCGGTCGAGCAGTTCGCGGGCCAGCCGCAGCGCGAACGTCGTCTTGCCCGCGCCTGGCGTGGCGACGGCCAGGAAGTCGCGCGGGCCCGGGGCGGTGCCGTCCGGGCCGAAGTAGCGCTCCAGGGCCTGCTGCTGCCAGGCGCGCAGGGACGACGCCGTCCCCCAGGCGGCCCGTTCGGGGAACGCGGGGGGCATGTCGGGTGCGGCGAAAGTGCTCACGGTCATCGAAGGCTACCGACTGGGGACGACAGAATGCGCGGCGACCGCCGCAAGTGTGGTGCGCCTCCCCTCGGCGGCCGGGGCGCGATAGGCCGCCCACGCGGCGCGGACGCGCAGTCCCTGACCGGCCGTGAACTCGCGCATGCAGGCGTCGTGGCTGTAGTCCATGAAGTTGTGGACGGGGTCGGCGCCCGGCTGCGGGCACGTGTCGCGGCCCTCCGGGCAGCCCTGCGCGGGGCCCGCCTCGTACGGGGTGTCGTCGATGCCGTCGCCCGGCGCGGTGCAGCCGTTCTCGAACGTGTGGAACAGGCCGAGCCAGTGCCCGGTCTCGTGCACGGCGGTGTAGCCGAGGTCGAAGTTCTGGTAGGCGCCGCCGGGGAGGCTGCGGTGGTCGACGACGACGCCGTCCAGCACCGGGTCCTGGCGGTACTGCTGCGGGAACGAGGAGAACCCGAGGACGTCCGCGCCGACCGCCGCCGTGTACAGGTTCAGCGTCTCGGCGCCGCCCTGGCGCAGGCGCCGCTTCAGCGTCCGCTCGTAGCGTTCGGGGTCGCGGTACCAGGCGTCGTTGTCGGTGTAGTCGACCGAATCGAGGCGGAACGTGACGTCGGTGCTGCGGTAGGCGGTGGTGAGCGTCGCGATCTGCCGGTCGACCTCGGCGCGCGTCAGCCGCCCGTCCGCCCCGCTGTGCAGGACGTGGAAGCGCACCGGCACGGTGATCGGCGCCGCACGGCGCAGCCTGCCGTCCAGGCGGGTCTCGTCGTCGGTGCCGTACCGGTCGCGCAGGGCGGCGCGCAGGTCGTCCAGCAGCCGGACGACCTCGTCCGGCTCCAGGTCGCTGCGGTCGCGGCCGAGCCGGTCGAACAGGGCGGACGCGGGGCCGCCGGCGACGCGGGCCGCCGCCGGGGCGCACGGGTCGGGCTCGGTGCGCGGCTGCACACCCGACGCGGCCGGGACCGCACAGAACGTGACCGCCAACGCGCACGCTGAAACGACGAGACCTCGCGCCATGCCCATCCCCCGATGCGAAAAGAGCCGTGTTCCCGGACCCGATCATTCCTGCTCGGGCCCGGGAACACCGGACGCATCGCCGTTCGGCGGCGGGTTACTTGTCGCCGCCGCCGTCGCCGCCGGACTGCATGGACTCGTAGATCTCCTTGCACTCCGGGCACACGGGGAACTTCTTGGGGTCGCGGTTGGGCACCCAGACCTTGCCGCACAGCGCGATCACCGGGGAGCCGGACACCGCGCTCTCGGTGATCTTCTGCTTCTTCACGTAGTGGGCGAACCGCTCGTGGTCGCCGTCACCGTGGGAGAGGTCCGGCCGGGTGTCGCTCTCGGGAAGGATCTTCGTACTCACGTCAGTCACCTTATTCGAGGTTCAGTTGAGGGTCGGGTCGTCCGGGAAGGTCGAGACGAACGCCAGGTCGCCGCCCTGCCGGCGCAGCACCTCCGGCCAGAGGCGCTCGGGGTCGGCGGCGAACACGTCACCGGGCTCGGCCGGGACGAGGTACCACGCGCCCTCCTCGACCTCGGTGCGCAACTGGCCCGCCGACCAGCCCGCGTACCCCGCGAAGACGCGGAGCTGGAGCAGGTCGCCGGCGAGCAGCGACGGCGGCGCGTCCAGGTCGACCAGGCCGACGCGGGCCACCTCGGCGGCCTCCAGGCCGCGCCAGCCGAGCGGTTCGTCGTCGCCGGGGAGCCGGGCGAGGGCGAGCGCGCTGTCCAGTGCGACCGGCCCGCCCTGGAAGACCAGCGGCGGGCCCGTCACCAGTTCGGCCCAGGGTTCCAGGATGCGGTCGACCGGGACCTCGGTCGGCCGGTTGAGGACAACCCCGAGCGTGCCGCCCTCCCGGTCGTGCTCCACGACCAGGACGACCGTCCGCCGGAAGTTGGGGTCGTCGAGCTGCGGGGTCGCCACCAGCAGAAGGCCCACCCTGATGCCGTCGTCCATGTCCCCCATGATGCGCCGTCCGGGGAGTCCCCGGGCACGTTCCCGTGCGGGTTGCGCCGTTAGCTTCCCCCTTGCGTGGGGATATCGGCACACTGAGGATGAACATGGAGAGCGTTTGACGATCTGCTGGCGCGCGCTTGGCGCGAGGGCCGGGGAGGACGCGAGATGCAGTTGCCCAGGGTGATCATCGCCGCCGTCTTCTTCGTCATCGGGGCACTGATCGCCGTTCCACCGCTGGTGAGCTGGGCGACCGACTCCCGCGAGGCGGCCCCGGCCGGGAACCAGACGACGCCCACCCCCGAGGACTCCCCCACCGGGACGGCCACCGCGTCGCCGCGCCCCACCCCGACGACGCCCACCCCGACGCCGACCCGCACGGCGCCCACGCCGACGCCGACCGTGACGCCCACCCGGACGTCCGTCCCGCCGACGCCCAGCCCCACCCGGACCCGCACCGTCGTGCCGCTGGAGGCCACGATCGGCAACGTGGACTGCCCCGCCCGCGAGGTCGAGGTGACGGTCCGCAACACCGGGTCGCAGACGCAGAACTACGGCATCGAGCGCGACGACGACTCGGCGTCCGTGCCCGGCACCCTCACCGGCGGCGCGTCCCGCACGACGACCGTCAAGCTCCGCGAGGACCGGCGCACCGTCGTCCGGGTCACGTGGGAGAACAGCCCGGTCCGCGCGCGGACGCTGACGGCCAACTGCAAGACGGGCGCCGCGCCCACGCCCCCCGGCGAACTCCCCGAGACCGGCCCGGAGTCGGCCGTGCTGTGGGCGCGGGCCGCGACCGGCGGCGGCATCGTCGTGACCGGCGCGATCATCCTCTGGTACGGCGGGCTGTGGCCGCGCCGCCGCGAGCAGATCTTCCGCCGCGACTCCGCCTGAGCCGCTACGCCTCCGTGCGCGGGCGGCCTCCGGCGGCCTCCCGGACGGCGCCCGCGACGCGGTTGCTCACGTCCGGGTGGAAGACGCTCGGAATGATGTAGTTCGGGCCGAGTTCGTCGTCGGTGACGACCTCGGCCAGCGCCGTCGCGGCGGCCAGCAGCATCTCCTGCTCGACCTCGCCCGCCTGCGCGTCCAGCAGGCCCCGGAACACGCCCGGGAACGCCAGCACGTTGTTGATCTGGTTCGGGTAGTCGCTGCGGCCCGTCGCGACCACGGCGGCGTGCTCGCGCGCCTCGTCCGGGGAGATCTCCGGCTCGGGGTTGGCGAGCGCGAACACGATCGCGTCGTCGTTCATCGTCGCGACGTCCGAAGCGGACAGGATGCCGGGGGCCGAGACGCCGACGAACACGTCCGCGCCCTTGACCGCGCCGCGCAGGTCGCCCGCGTAGCCGTCGGCGTTGGTGTTCTCCGCGATCCAGCGCAGCGAGTCGTCCAGGTCGTCGCGGCCCAGGTGCACGGCGCCCTTGAAGTCGCACACGATGACGTCGCGGGCGCCCGCGTGCAGCAGCAGCCGCAGGATCGCGGTCCCGGCCGCGCCCGCGCCCGCCATCGTGATCCGCACGTCCGCGATGTCCTTGCCGACGACGCGCAGCGCGTTCGTCAGCGCCGCGAGCACGCAGATCGCGGTGCCGTGCTGGTCGTCGTGGAAGACCGGGATGTCCAGCAGCTCGCGCAGCCGCCGCTCCACCTCGAAGCAGCGCGGCGCGGAGATGTCCTCCAGGTTGATGCCGCCGAACGCCGGGGCGAGGATCTGCACGGTGCGGACGATCTCGTCGGTGTCCTGGGTGTCGAGGCAGATCGGCCAGGCGTCGATGCCCGCGAACCGCTTGAACAGCGCCGCCTTGCCCTCCATCACCGGCAGCGCCGCCTCCGGCCCGATGTTGCCGAGGCCGAGCACGGCCGAGCCGTCGGTGACGACCGCGACGCTGTTGCGTTTGATCGTCAGGCGGCGGACGTCCTCGGGGTTGCGGGCGATGGCCAGCGAGACCCGCGCGACGCCCGGCGTGTACGCCATGGACAGCTCGTCGCGGGTGCGCAGCGGCACCTTCGACTGCATCTCGATCTTGCCGCCGAGGTGCATGAGGAACGTGCGGTCGCTGACCTTGTGGATGCGGATGCTGGACAGCTTCTCCAGCGCGGCGGCGATGGCCTCGGCGTGGTCGGTGTCGCGGGTGGCGATCGTGACGTCGATCCGCAGCGTCTCGTGGCCCGCCGTGTTGACGTCGAGCGCGGTGACGATGCCGCCCGCGTTCTCGACCACGTGCGTGATCTGGCTGACGGCCTTGCCCCCGGCGGGCACCTCCAGCCGGACGGTGATGGAGTACGAAACGCTGGGCACGCTGGCCACGACACTGCTCCCTAAGCTGGTCCCCGGACGGACGCCTGCGCCCGCGGGCGCGGCGTCCGCGCAGGCCACGCGGACGCCGTCGGCGCCGTCGAGCATACGCCGCCCCGGCCCGCGCGGTGGCCCGATCAGGCCGGGAGCGGCGGCGCGGTCAGAACAGGGCCGACTGGAGCGCGCGGCGGGCCTTGCCGACGCGCGGGTCGTCGGGGGGCAGGATCGCGAACAGGTCGAGCAGGTGCTTGCGGACGGCCTCGCGGTCGTCCCCGGCGGTGCGGCGGACGGCGGCGATCAGCCGGGCGAACGCGGCGTCGACCTGGCCGGTGACCATCTCGACGTCGGCGGCGGCCGTCTGCTTGGCGGCGTCGGCCGGGGCCGCCTCGGCGGCGGCGACGGCCTGGTTCGCGTCCAGGTGGCGCACGCGGCGGCTCAGCTCGACCAGCGCGAGGCCCCCGGCGGCGTCCTCGTCGCGCGGGTTCGCGGCCAGCAGCGCCTGGAACTTCTCGGCGGCCAGGTCGAGGTCGCCGTTCTGCAGGGCGTCCTCGGCCTCCAGCAGCAGCGGGTCGACGGGCGGCTGCGCGGGCCCGGCGGCCGGGTCGGCGCCGGGGCCGGGCGGCGGGCCGTCGGGCAGCAGCCCCTCCTTGCGCAGCGCGTCGAAGAGCTGGTCGATCGCCTGGCGGACCTGCGGCTCGGGGGCGGCGCCGTTGAGGAACGGCAGGAGCTGCCCGCCGACGACGGCCGCGACGAACGGGATGCCGCGCACGCCCATCTGCTGCATGTACTGGGCGAGCTGGGGGTTGGCGTCGATGTCGACCTTGGCCAGGACCCAGGACCCGGCGGCCTCGGCGGCCAGCTTCTCCAGGATCGGCCCGAGCTGCTTGCACGGCCCGCACCACTCGGCCCAGAAGTCGACCAGGACGGGCACGGTCTGCGAGCGTTCGACGACCTCGGCGTTGAAGGTCTGGTCGGTGACGTCCACGACGGCGGCGACGGCGCCGGCGGGCGGAGCGGCGCCGGCCGGGGCGTTCGCGGCCTGGGCGCGCCGCTCCTGCTGCTTCTTGGCGGCGGCCTGCCGCGCCCCGAGATCCACGGCCCCGTGCAACGAAAAGTCCCGAGAAGGCATGGGTCCATCCTGCCCCATGACCGGCGCCGTCGGTGCCGCCGTCCGCTGCGAGCCGAACGCGGTGGTCCCGGCCGCGCGGACGCACAGGGTCGCAATGGCGTGCAATTCCGGCGAAATACGAAATTCAACAGACCACCGAATGCGGACCCAAGTGAGCTGACAGCCAGCACCATGAATGGCTATAGTCGCAGGACCGAGGCCCGGAGGGCGGTGCGCAGCCGCCACCGGGCAATAGACATTTCAGGAGAATTGACTTTCATGATCGCGGATCGTTCCGCGATCGTGGCCACGGGGCTGGGAGTCCGCCGCGGTGGCCGGTGGCTGCTGCGTCCGTCCGACCTCGGCGTCACCGGCGGCGTCGCCGGCCTGGCCGGTCAGCCCGGCACGGGCAAGACCACGCTGCTGGCCACGTTCGCGACCCTGCGCCGGCCGACGACGGGCGCGCTGGAAATTCTCGGGCACGATACCGGGAATTCCGCCGGGCTGCGCGCCATTCGCGCGCGCATCGGCTATCTGCCCGCCCGCTTCGCCTGGGCGCCGCAGATGACCGCCGGTGAATTCGTCGCGTACGCCGCCTACTACAAGGGAATGCGGTCGGGCGCGGCCCGCGCCGCGCTGCACCGCGCCGACCTCACCGACGCCGCGGGCACCCAGCTCGCCCACCTCCCGCCCGAGGTGCGGCTGCGCGCCGGGCTCGCCGCCACCTGCGTGCACGAACCCGACATCGTCCTGCTCGACGAGCCGCTGTCCCGGCTCGCCGCCGGACGTCCCGGCGACGACACCGCCGCCGCCGACCTCGTCCCGCTGATCCGCTCGCTCGCCCCGGTCGTGCTCGTCACCGGCACCGCCCCGGCCGCGCTCGACGTCTGGTGCGACCGCGTGTTCACGCTCACGCGGGGCCGCCTGTCGGACGCGCCCGGCGCGGCCACCCCGCCCTTCGGCTCCCCCCTGCCGCCGCGCCGCTCGCTGCGCCGCTCCCTGGCCGGGCCGTTCGCGCGCGCCGCGCGCTTCGCGGGAACCGGTGTCTGAACTCGGCCGGGCGCTCCGGCAGGACGCCCGGCGCGCCGCGCTGATCATCGCGGTGCCGCTGCTGGCCGTCACCGGCTGCCTGGCCGGGTGGCCGTCGCTGGTGCCCGGCGTCGGCTACTGGGACAACTCGGTCGTCGCGCTGCTCGACGCCACCCGCGTCATGGCGCCGCTCGCGGCCGGGCTCGCCGCCTGGGCCGGGGTGCGGGAACGCCGCCTCGACTTCCTGCACGACCTCACCGCCCGCTCCCCCGCCACGGCGGCGCTGCTCGACCTGCTGCTGCTCGCCGTCGCCGCGCTCACCGCCTACGCGCTCGTCGCGCTGGCCCTCGCCGCCGAGACGCTGTCCCGCCAGGACGCGGGCGCCCCGGCGCCCCTCGGGCTGCTGCCGGGGGCGGCGGCGCTCGTGCTGCACGTCGTCGCCGGATACCTGACCGGACGCGTCGTCCCCCGCGCGCCCACCCCGCTCGCCGTGGCGGCGGTCGCGCTGCCGTGGGCGCTGCTGCGCCCGGCCGGGACGGGCCTGTGGAGCCTGCTGCCGCCCGCCGCCTACGACCGCGTCGACCTGTTCAGCACGCTGCGCCCGGCCGTCCTCGCCGCGCAGACGCTGTGGTCGCTGGGGCTGACGGCGGCGCTCGTCCTCGGCTACACCGCCTGGCTCGACCGGCGGCGGGCGCTCGTCGCGCCGCTGGCGCTGGCCCTCGCCGCGTCGGCCGCCGCCGCGGTGGGGCTGGCGGGGGCGCGGCCCGTCCAGCCCGCTCCGGCGGCGCTCATCTGCCGCGACTGGCCGCTGACCGTGTGCGTGCATCCCGCGCTGCGGGCGGCGCTCCCGGCGGTGACCGCGTCCGCGACGCCGCTGGCCGCGCGGCTCACCGGCACGCCCGCCGCGTTCACCCGCGTCGAGCAGGGCCCGGTGCGCCGTCCGGCGGGGGTGCGGGCGGGCGTCGCCGTCGTCCACCTGGACGACGACCTGTCGCCGGGGCACGGCGAACGCGCGGCCCGCCAGATCATCGCGGGGCTCGTCAGCCACTACCCTTGCCCGTCGGCGCGGACGGCGCAGTACCGGGCCCTGGTCGACTCCTGGCTGCTCGGCACGGCCGCGCCCGCCCTGGACGACCCCGCCACCGCCCGCCGCTTCGGCGCCTGGCCCGAGGAGACGCGCCGCGCCTGGCTGCGCGGGCACTACACGTCCTACGAGCGGTGCGCGCTCGGCGCCCGCACCTTCCGCCACACCCCGCACGACGCCGCGTGAGCACGGCGAGTCCCCCCGGGCCCGCCGTGCTCACGCCGTTCCCGGCCGGGTCAGGCGCCCGCGGGCACCTCCCGGCTCGCGCGGGCCTCCTCGACCGGCTTGATCCAGCGGCGCTCGACGAGGTACGGAGCGACCGGCAGGACGGCGGCGACGAGGGCGAGCAGCGTGCGGCCCCACGTCCAGCCCAGCTCGCCGCGCGCGATCACGACGAGGCCGACGTAGGCGATGAACAGGCCGCCGTGCGCGGCTCCCGTCAGCGACACGGCGATCGGGAACTCCGCCCAGTACTTCAGCGGCATCGCCACGAGCAGCAGGAGCAGGAAGGAGGTCGCCTCGGCGATGGAGACGTACCGCAGGATGCGCACGATGTTCACGACCGGAGAACGTACCGGACGCCCGGCGCGGTTTCCGCCCCGGCTGTGCCGCCCGTCACACCCATCCGCAGACCCGTTCCCGCCGACAGGTGAGGACGCGTTCTCATCGGGAATGCACCGGTACATGGCAACGTCGGACACGCACGACGACTCCCCCCACGAGTCCGCCCGTCAGAATCCGCCCCCGGCGGCCCGGCGCCGAGGCGCGCTCACCGCGCTGCTGCTCGTCGTCGCGACCGTCGCCGCGCTGCTCGTCGCCCAGCAGACGCTGGACTCGCTGCCGCGCTGGCTCAATCCGTTCGCCGAGGAGACCAAGGACCGCAGCGGCCCCGCGCTGCTGGAGTCCATCCGCGACCTGTCCCGCTACGACGCCGCGAGCGGCAACTTCCAGGTGATCGTCGACCTGGAGAAGGACAGCAAGTACCTGCCGGACGCGATCCGCGGCACCCGGACGCTGTTCGTCGGCAAGGGCACCGTCGACGCCTACGTCGACTTCTCCAAGATCGCCGACGGCGCGATCACCATCAACGAGGAACGCACCACCGTCACCGTGCGGCTCCCGCACGCCCAGCTCGACCGGGCCAACCTCGATCCCAAGGGCAGCTACCCGGTCTCGACCTCGCGCGGCCTGACCAACCGCATCGGCGACGCGTTCGCCGCCAACCCCGGCAACCAGCAGCAGCTCCACGTCCTGGCCGCGCAGAAGATCCAGGACGCCGCCAAGGAGAGCGGCCTCCAGGCCCGCGCCGACCAGAACACCAAGCTGATGCTGGAGAACTTCCTCAAGGCCCTCGGCTTCACCACGGTCAAGGTGGAGATCGGCGGGGGCCAGTAGGACCCCCGCCGAGAACGCGTCAGGAGGCGGGCACCCGCAGGATGAGCGCGTCGCCCTGCCCGCCTCCGCCGCACAGGCCGGCGGCGCCGACGCCGCCGCCGCGCCGGGCCAGCTCGTGCACCAGGTGCAGCACGATGCGGGCGCCGGACATGCCGACCGGGTGGCCGAGGGCGATCGCCCCGCCGTTGACGTTGACCTTGTCCTCGTCGATGCCGAGGTCGCGCACGGACTGGATGCCGACCGCCGCGAACGCCTCGTTGATCTCCACCAGGTCGAGGTCGTCGACGGTCAGGCCCTCCTTGCCGAGCGCCTGCCGGATCGCGTTGCTGGGCTGCGAGTGCAGCGAGTTGTCCGGCCCCGCGACGTTGCCGTGCGCGCCGATCTCGGCGATCCAGCTCAGTCCCAGCTCCTGCGCCTTGGCCTTGGACATGACGACGACGGCGGCGGCCCCGTCGGAGATCTGCGACGCCGAACCGGCGGTGATCGTGCCGTCCTTGCGGAACGAGGGACGCAGGCGGCCCAGCGACTCGGCCGTGGTGTCGGGGCGGACGCCCTCGTCGGCGGCGAACACGACGGGCTCGCCGCGCCGCTGCGGGATCTCCACCGGCGCGATCTCCGCGTCGAACAGGCCGTTCTTGGCGGCCTCGGCGGCGCGCTGGTGCGACCGGGCGGAGAACGCGTCCTGTTCCTCGCGGGTGATGCCGAGGCGGGCGTTGTGACCCTCGGTCGACTCGCCCATGGACAGGCCGTCGAACGCGTCGGTGAGCGCGTCGTGGGCCATGTGGTCCAGGACCTCGATCGAGCCGTACTTGTAGCCGCCGCGCGACTTGGGCAGCACGTGCGGCGCCTGCGTCATCGACTCCATGCCGCCCGCCACGACGATGTCGAACTCTCCGGCGCGGATGAGCTGGTCGGCCAGGGCGATGGCGTCCAGGCCGGACAGGCACACCTTGTTGACGGTGATCGACGGGACCGTCATCGGGATGCCCGCCTTGACCGCCGCCTGCCGGGACGGGATCTGGCCCGCGCCCGCCTGGAGGACCTGGCCCAGGATGACGTACTGCACCTGCTCGCCGGTGATCCCGGCGCGCTCCAGCGCGGCCTTGATCGCGTGCCCGCCGAGATCGGCGGCGGTGAAGTCCTTGAGGGAGCCGAGCAGGCGCCCGATGGGGGTACGCGCTCCCGCGACGATCACGGAGTTCGCAGACATGAGGGGGCCTCCACAAGGGTTCGGCGGCGACGTTTGCCACCATACCCACGAGGTCGTCCGACCCCGCCCACCGGCCTTTCGTCCGCTTCGTCCCGATCTACCTGGAGGCACCCGTGCTCACCCGCATCGACCACATCGGCATCGCCTGCCACGACCTCGACGCCACCGTCGCCTTCTACCGCGACACCTACGGCTTCACCGACGCGCACGTGGAGGTGAACGAGGAGCAGGGCGTCCGCGAGGCCATGCTGAAGATCAACGAGACGGGGGACGGCGCCGCCAGCTACATCCAGCTCCTGGAGCCGATCCGCGACGACTCCCCCGTCGCCAAGTGGCTCGCCAAGAACGGCGAGGGCGTGCACCACATCGCGTTCGGCACCGACGGGGACGTCCAGGACGAGGCGGACGGCATCGCCGCCAAGGGCGTCCGGGTCCTGTACGACGCCCCGCGCCGGGGGTCGATGGGTTCGCGGATCACCTTCCTGCACCCGAAGGACGCGCACGGCGTGCTGACCGAACTGGTGCAGAAGCCGTAAGCCGCCGCCGAAACCGGACGGCGGCAGATCGTGATGTGTTCGATATCACAAACATGATCATGTGCCGTCACAGCACCGCTCTGTGACCGTTCCGGTGCCTCTGGTGCTTTTGGTCGACGGGGATCGCGGACCGGCGAGAGGCATGGACCGCTCCCCACGTGGTAACGAAAAGGGACAAACCACGCAGCGCGTCCAGTTGAGCCCCCAACACGGCAGCGCTCGGAGTACGCTGCTTTCGCCGGAGGAGAGGTCTGGGGCCAAGAGCCGTCCAGCCAGGCGTTCACCCGGTCCCCGGAACCACCCGCAGCCCCGTCACCTCAGGATTGAGCCAATGCAGTCCGACATCGACGCCCAGCTCAGCAACATCTTCGAAGACCCGTCTCCACGCGAGTTCGACGTGGTGCTCCGCGGCTACGACCGGCACCAGGTCGACGACCACATCAAGCAACTCGACCGCGAGGTCCGGACCGCGCGCGAGCAGACCGGGACCCTCCAGCGCGAGCTGTCGGACGCGCACCGCCAGCTCCAGGAGCAGGAACGCCCGACCTACTCCGGCCTCGGCGCCCGCATCGAGCAGCTCCTGCGGCTCGCCGAGGAACAGGCCACCGAACTCGTCCAGGCCGCCCGCAGCGAGGCCAACGAGATCAAGGCCGCCGCCAAGGTCGACGCCGCCGAGCAGCGCGCCACCGCCGAGAGCGACGCCAGCGAACTGCGCGCCACCGCGCAGCGCGAGGGCGACGACATGCGCGGCGCCGCCGAACGCGAGGCCGAGGAGGTGCGCACCTCCGCCCGCCGCGAGGCCGACGAGCTGACCTCCACGACCGAGCGCGAGGTCGCCAAGCTCCGCGCCACCGCCGACCACGAGGTCGCCGAGAAGCGCGCCGCCGCCGAGCGCGAGATCGCCAAGCTGCGGACCACCACCGAGCGCGAGGTCGCGCAGCTCCGCGCGTCCACCAAGCGCGAGCGCGACGAGATCCTCACCACGGCCAAGCGGCAGGCCGACGAGATGCGCGCGCAGGCCCAGCGCATCCTGGAGGAGAGCGAGGCCCAGCGCGCCCAGGCCGAGGCCGAGTTCGAGATCCAGCTCGCCGCCCGCCGCGAAGAGGCCGACCGGCAGGACGCCGAGCGGCACGCCAACGCCCAGGCCGCCACGCAGAAGCTCGTCGCCGAGGCCGAGCAGCGCGCCGCGTCCGCCGAGCAGCGGGCCGCCAAGGCCACCCAGCAGGCCGAGCAGACCCGCCGCGAGGCCGACTCGCACGCCAAGCAGCTCATGGCCAACGCGCGCAAGAACTCCGACAACGTCATCGCCGAGGCCAAGTCGCAGGCCGAGCAGCTCCTCGCCGAGACCAAGGCCGAGGCCGACCGCGTCCGCACCGCCGCGCAGCGCCAGGTCGACGAGCTGACCCGCCAGCGCGACAGCATCACCTCCCACCTCAACCAGCTCCGGCAGCTCATCGGCGGCGTCGCGCCGGCCATGGGCGGCGGCGGTGGCGAGGAACTGGCCGCCCCGCCCGCCCCCCGGGCCGAGATCCCGGCCGCCGAGGCCAAGCCCGCCCCCGCCCCCGCCGCCGCGTCCGCCCCCAAGCCGGCCCCCAAGCCCGCGCCCAAGCCGCAGGCCAAGCCCGCCGACGAGGACGACGAGGACTGGTGGCAGGAGTGACGCGACCCCCCTCGCGGGGACGTTCCACCGCACCACGGTGAAGGACGGCGGCTCCGTGCCGCCGGTCTCCGCCGGTACCACCGACGAAAAGCCTGGAGGCGGGAACGCCTCTAGGCTTTTCGTCATCTCACCCGGGTAGACACGGGTCCCCCGCCTCGGCCCCCCGGGTCGGCAGCATCTGAGGAGTACGCGTGCCCGACGAGACCCCCCGTCGCGACGACGACGACACGTCCGCATCCGCGTCCGGCGACGCGCCCAAGGTTCCCTCTCCCGCGCCCGCGGGGGACGACGACCGTCCGTCCGGCGCCGAGGCGGCCGGGACCGGCGACCCCTCCGGGGAGACGTCCGAATCCTCCCCGGCCGGCGAGCCGCCGGGGGACTCCGCGTCTCCGGGGGTGTTCGCGCGGGCGGGTGCGGCGGCCGGGAAGACGGCGCGGCGCGCGGCGGGCGGCGTCCGGTCGGCGGCGCGGCGGGCGCGCGAGACGCGGGCCGCGCGGCAGTCGTCCTGGGAGCCGACGACACCGGCGCAGGAGGTCGGCGCGCCCAGCGGCGCGCTCACCCGCGACGAGGACGGCGGCGGCGGTGCGGGCGGCGGCGTGCCGCCCGGTGACGTCCCCGGCGCGGCGGCGGGCGGCGTCCCGGCGCGGATGTCCGGAACGGTCGCGGCGCCGCCCCGCGCCATGCCCGACCCGGACGCGCCCGACCCCGCGCACGACCTCGAACAGCGTCGGCTGGAGGCGGGCGTCAACCCGATGTTCCCGTTCGGGCGGCCCGGGAACCCGCTCGGCCGCGCGCACCCGTTCGTCTTCGGGTTCACGGCGGCGCTCGGCGTCATCACCGCCTGGCTGCTGGTGCGGGCCGCGACGAGCGCCAAGTCCGTCATCGTCATGCTCGTCGTCGCGCTGTTCCTGGCGATCGGCCTCAACCCGGCCGTCGAACGGTTGCGCCGGGTCGGGCTGTCGCGGGGATGGGCCGTCGCGGTCGTGTTCTTCGCGCTGCTCCTGTTCTTCGCCGGGTTCGTCGCGTCGCTGATCCCGCCGCTCGTCGAGCAGGCCACCCAGCTCACCGAGAACATCCCGAACTACCTGTCACAACTTCAGAGCAACCAGCGCATCGCCGACTGGGACCGGCGCTACCAGCTCCTGGACCAGGCGCAGAAGATGTGGAGCGACCCCAAGGTCCAGGAACGTGTCGCCAGCACGGCGCTGGACGTCACCAAACAGGCCCTCAGCGGGACGTTCCAGACGCTGACCGTCCTCATCCTCACGCTGTACTTCCTCAGCTCGCTGCCGCAGATCAAGACGTTCGCCTACCAGCTCGCGCCGCGCTCCCGCCGCGCCCGCGTCGCGCTGCTCGGCGACGAGATCCTGGAGCGCATCGGCGGCTACGTCGCGGGCCAGTCCACGATCGCGTTCATCGCGGGCGTCGCGTCGTACGTCTTCCTGACGATCCTCGACGTCCCCTACGCCCTGGCGCTGTCCCTCATCGTCGCCGTCACGGCCCTGATCCCGCTCGTCGGCGCGACGATCGGCGCGGCCCTCGTCTGCCTCGTCGTCTTCCTGTCCGGCTCCCTCTACGAGGGCATCGCGGCCATCATCTTCTACGTCGTCTACCAGCAGGTCGAGAACTACCTCCTCTACCCCCGCGTCATGAAGCGCACGGTGGACGTGGCCCCGGCCGTGACCATCGTCGCGGCCCTGGTGGGCGGCACCCTCCTGGGCGTCGTCGGCGCCCTCCTGGCCATCCCCACGGCCGCGGCCATCGCCCTGATCATCCGAGAGGTCGTCCTCCCCCGCCAAGAAACCATGTGACCGACACCCGCACGACGACACGAACCTGCGAGCGCGCACCCGGTGACCGCACATGCGAGCAGACGAACCAACGCAGGCGGCCGGTGGGCCGCGACCACGACGTCCATGGGAGCCGGGCCCGAACAGGCCAACGCAGGCGGCCAGCGAACCGAGACCACGACGACGATGGACCTCGAAAGCGAACAGGCCAACGCAGGCGGCCCGTGGACCGAGCTCACAACGACGATGGACCCTCGGGCCCGAACAAGCCAACGCAGGCGACCCGAGACCGAGACCACGACACCGACGGACGTCGGGCGCGAACAGGCCGACGTAGGCAGCCCGAGACCGAGACGACGACGTCGATGAGCGTCGCGCGCGGCCGATCCGGCGTCCAGGGACCAGGGCGGCGGTGAACTCGACAACGGCCTGGTTGAAATGGTCGCGCTGTTCGACCGGGACGAAGTGACCGGAGCGTGGGACGGTCCGGACGATTCGGCGGCTAAGGGCCCAGGGCGGCGGTGAACTCGGCGACGGTCTGGTTGAAGAGGTCGGGCTGTTCGACCGGGGTGAGGTGGCCCGAGCGCGGGATGGTCTGGAGTTCGGCGTTCGGGAGGGCGTCGGCGATGGCGCGGGCCTCGTCCTCGGTCGCGAGGGCGTCCTCGTCGCCGTGCAGGATCAGGGCGGGCACCTTCACGTCGCGCAGGGTCGCGAACGCGTCGGATCGGACGGCCATCGCGCGCTGCGCCCAGGCCGCCGCCGCCGGCGGGGTCGCCTGGACGAGACCGCGGACGCGACCGTAGACGAGGGCGCGCTGGCGCATCGTCGTCGAGCCGACGAGTCCCGGCAGCACCTCGTCCACCAGGACGGCCACGTTCTCGTCCCGCTCCAACGTCTCGGCATGCCGGAGCCGGACGTCGCGCACCGCGTCGGTGTCGGCGGTCGCGCGCGTCGCGGCGAGCAGCAGCCCCTTCACGACGTCCGGGTGACGACGGCACAGCGCCATCGCGACATATCCCCCCATCGAGACGCCGCCGATCACCGCGCGGGCGATGCCGAGGCGGCGCAGCAGGAGGGCGACGTCGTCCGCCATGAGGTCGACGGACGGTTCGTCGTCGCCGAGCCGGCTACCGCCGAACCCGCGCAAGTCGGGCGTGACGACGCGGAACCTCGCCGCCAGGCCCTCCCGCTGCGCCAGCCACATGGCCGACGACAGCGGGAACGCGTGCAGCAGGAGCAGGGGTGGGCCGGTTCCGACATCCCGGGCGAACAACTGCGCTGTCATGGCGCGGGGATCATCCTTCCCGTTCTCCGCTCGGCCCCCCGCCGTTCGGGGGGCGGCCCGCCAATCGTCACCCCGCGTCCCCGCGTTCGGCGAACGGCTGGCCGCGATCGGCCGGGAGGGTTTAAGCCCCGTTTGTCCGATCTTGCGGAGCCGGTTCTCCGGCCGGACCGTCCCACGCCGTGGGGAGCGGATGCGCGGCCGGTGCGACGCGCTTGACGATCTCGTCCAGCACGATGCGGACGTACGGTTCGCCCACCCACAGGTGTTTCGCGCCCTCGACACCGATCACCTCGGCCTGCGGAATCCGCTTGAACCGCTCGCGCGCCTCGGCCGGACGCAGGTAGTCGTCGTGCTCGGGGACGAGCGCGACGACGGGTCGGCCGTCCTCGCCCCACGCGTCGAGGTCGGCGTCGGTGGCGCGGTGCAGCGGCGGCGACAGCAGGACGATCCCCTCGGTGAGGGGGTCGCGGCCCCATTTGAGGGCCAGTTCCGTGCCGAACGACCAGCCCAACAGCCACGGATGCGGCAGATCGTGGAACTCGGCGTACTCCAGCGCGGCGGCGACGTCCAGCCGCTCGGTCTCGCCCTCGCCGAACTCGCCCTGACTCGTCCCGCGCGCGGACGCGGTGCCCCGCGTGTTGAACCGCAGCACGGCGACGTCGGCGAGCGCGGGCAGCCGGTACGACGCCTTGCGCAGCACGTGACTGTCCATCATGCCCTCGGCCGTCGGCAGCGGATGCAGGCACACCAGCGTCGCGACGGGCTCCCGCTCGACGGGCAACGCCAGCTCCCCGACCAGCTCCAGCCCGTCCCCCGTGTGCAGGACGATCTCCTCCCTACGCGCAGGCAACACCGAAGCAGCACGAATCTCACCCATAACGTCCTCCCCTCAACCTCACCTCAGTCTCCCGCCCAGCCCCAACCCCCCGCACCCCCAAAGCAAGCGATCCCCACAGAACCACCACAGACTCAGCGCAAATGCGAACGGTGAGACCCCCACGTCACACGCCACCCTGCCCAGCACGAAGACGACCGGCGCGCACAAGCCACAATGGCGCCGGATGCCCCGCTCCAGATCAGCGGCGGCGCGGCGCCCTACGCCCCCGCGCGGCCCAGCAAGGACGGTGCCAATGGCGGCGATCCTCAGCCCCCTGCCGTTCATCGGCACGCCACGCGACAACGTGCGGCACCCCGGGCCGAATTTCCTGGTCGCATCCAGGACACCGATACGCCTTTACGGCCTTGACCCCCGGAACGGCCGCGACGACCCACTCACCGTCCGGCCCCTCCTCCGTCTCCCGCACCCAAGCCGCCCCCGGCGCGGGACGGTCGGCCACATGACGACGGTTCTTCCGAGGACTCATAACCCAAGCCTACGGAAACCAACACCCTCCAAAACCCACCAACCACGACCCCCGACCAACAACACCGGAACCCATGGACCGAGGACCGGAAGCGGTGACGGCGAGGCCAAAGCCCAGCACGAGCGGGCGCCAGATCTAAGGCAGACGCCGGAACCGAGGCAGAGGGCGAGGGCAATACCGGAACCGGTCCGACACCGAGGCCGAGCCGAAGCCAGGGGCCGGTCCGACATCTGGGGCCAGTCGGGAGCCGGGATACGAGGATCTAGTCCCAGGCGCCTACGCCCAGGAAAAAAACTGGACCGGAGACCCGAAGCCGAGTGCTTGTGCCAAGGACTGGGACTGAACTGGGATCAGGCAAGTACCGGGCACGAAGCAGGGGCCCACGATCCGAGCCCAGGCCACAGCCGAGAAGCGATCCGAAGCGGCACCCTGGCCCCAGACTCGTCCCCGAGTCCGGGGCCAGCACACGGGCCGGGGCCAAGACACGGGCCGAGGCCAAGACACGGGCCGGGGCCAAGACACGGGCCGGGGCCGGATCACGGACCGGGGCCGGGGCCAGGGCCCGGCCACGGACCGGGGCCGGGGCCAGGGCCCGGCCACGGGCCAGGGCCAGGACACGGGCCAGGGCCAGGACACGGGCCAGGGCCAGGACACGGGCCAGGGCCAGGACACGGGCCAGGACACGGGCCAGGGCCAGGGCACGGGGCGGGGCGGGGCGGGGCCAGTGCACGGGCACGGGGCGGGGCCAAGGCCGGGGCCGGGGCCGGGTCCGGCGGCGTTGGGTTTGTCAGCGTAGGGGGCGGTTCGCGGTGGCGTATTCCTCTAGGAGGGGGGTGGGGGCCAGGGAAGGGTCGCGGGTTTCGGTGTGGAGGGCGCGGAGGGTCGTCACGGCTCGGGAGAGGCCGAGGCGGTCGAGGTCGGCGATGGGGCCGGTGGGGTAGCCGCAGCCGTACTTCATGGCGGCGTCGATGGCGTCGGCGTCGGCGTAGGCGGCGCCGAGCATCGCGGCCGCGTCGTTCAGGTAGGGGAAGCGGAGGGCGTCGACGATCGCGCCCGCGCGGTCGCGGCAGCGCACCGGCGTCAGGCCGAGGCCCGCGAGGAGTTCGGCGGCGCGGGCGGCGGTGGCGTCGGCGGTGACGGCCGTCGTGGTGATCTCCGCGAGCGGGGCGTCCAGCTCGGCGAAGCGCAGGCCGACGACGTCGGCGGCGCGGTCCGAGGCGACCGCGCGTTCCAGCACGGGGCCGGTGATCGCGATGATCGTGCCGGGCTTCAGCCCGCCCGGGACGGCGGCGTCGCCCGTGACGACGACGAGGTCGGCGGCGCCGGGCTCGTCGCCCGCCGCGTCGGTGACGAGTGCCGGCAGCGGGCCGTCACCCACGACGGCGACGGACGGCACCGGACCGGCCTGGTGCGGGATCGCCGCCTCGGCACCGGCGTAGTCGTAGAAGCCGCGGCCGGTCTTGCGGCCGAGCAGTCCGGCGGTGACCAGTTCGCGCAGCAGCGGCGAGGGGGCGTGGCGGCGGTCGCGGGACTCCTCGTAGATCGCGTCGAGCACGCCGAGGCAGGTGTCGAGGCCGATCAGGTCCATGAGGGTGAACGGGCCCATCGGCAGCCCGCCGCCCTTGGTCATCGCGGTGTCGATGTCGTCGCGGGTGGCGTGGCCCGACTCCAGCATCGTCACCGCCTGCCCGAGATAGCCGAACAGCAGCCGGTTGGCGACGAAACCGGCCCGGTCCCCGACGGTCACCGGGATCTTGCCCAGCGCCTCGACCAGCCCGGCGACGCGGCCGACCGCGCCGTCCTCGGTGAGCACCGTGCCGATGACCTCGACGAGCTTCATCACCGGGGCCGGGTTGAAGAAGTGCACGCCAACGATCTTCGTCGGGCGTTCGGTCGCGACGGCGATCTCCGTGACCGACAGGGACGACGTGTTGGTGGCCAGCACCGCGTCGGGACGGCAGACACGGTCCAGTTCTGCGAACACGCGGCGCTTGAGGTCCAGCCGCTCCGGCACGGCCTCGATCACCAGGTCGCAGTCGGCGAGGTCGCCGAAGTCGGTCGACAGGGTGACGCGGCCGAGGATCTCGCGCTGCGCGTCCTCGGTGAGCCGGCCGCGCTTCACCGCCCGTCCCGTCGACTTCTCCAGGTGCCCGCGGCCGCGCTCCAGCGCCGCCGCGTCGATCTCGATCCCGACGACGGGCAGCTCTCCACGCGCCAGAACCTCCGCGATCCCGGCGCCCATCGTGCCGAGCCCGACCACTCCGACCTTGCTGAACGAAACGCTGCTCATACCCGCAGTCTCCCAGAGCCCCTCCCCGCAGCAGCGGTGGGTGGGGTAGAACGCGTTCGTGCGCTTTGGAGTCTTCTTGCTGTCGGCTCGGTTCCCCGGCGAGGACGACGCCGCCGCCGTCCGGCGCACGGTGCGTGCGGCGCTGCTCGCCGAGGAGGTCGGGTTCGACGAGGTCTGGCTGGCCGAGCATCACTTCATGAGCTACGGCGTCGTGCCGTCCGCGATCACGCTGGCCGGGCATCTGCTCGGGCGTACACGGCGGATTGCGGTCGGGACGGCGGTGAGCGTGCTGTCGGCGACGCATCCGGTGGCGTTGGCGGAGCAGGCGGCGCTGCTGGCGCTGGCGTCGGACGGGCGGTTGCGGCTCGGCGTCGGGCGGGGCGGCCCGTGGCGGGAACTGGAGGTTCTCGGGACGGGGCTGCGCCGCTACGAGGAAGGGTTCGGTGAATCGCTGGACCTGCTGCTGGCCTGGTTGCGCGCCGACCGGCTCGGCTGGTCGGGCGACCACTTCTCCTTCCGTGAGGTGCCCGTGGTGCCGCGTGCCGCGCAGCCACCGCCGGTCGCGGTCGCGTGCACCTCTCCCGCGACGGAGACGTTGGCCGCGTCGCGCGGATTGCCGATGCTTCTGGGCATGCACGTCGGTGACGCCGAAAAGGCCGCCGCGATCCGGCGGCACGACGCCGTCCTCAACGAACACGGCACGTCGGCCGATCCGCACGGATACGGCCCGGCTCACGGCTCCGGCGCCCCTGGCTCTGCCTACGACCCCGGTCCTGATCGTGGGCGGGTGGGTCGGGGGCTGGAGGGTGCGCGGGGGCATGTGTCGGTGCATCTGGCGCAGGTCGGGGCGTCGCGTGAGGCGGCGGAGGAACTGCTGGCGCGGGAGATGCCGCAGTGGCTCGGGCCCGCGTTGGAGGGATACGTCCCGGTGGACGGTCGGGCTCGTTCGCCGCGTGACGCGCTGGATTACGTCCGTGAGTTGTGCTCGATGCACCCAGTGGGAAGCACCGCCGAGTGTGCCGTCCGGATCGAGGCGACCGTCGCCGCCACGGGTGTGCGCAATCTGATCTTTCTGGTGGAGGGTGCGGGCTCGGAGGAGGCGACGCTGGCCAATATCCGCAGGCTTGGCGCCGAGGTGCTCCCGCGTGTCACTCTGCGAGGGAGCACCTGATGAGGACCGGCATCGCTGACGGCAGGAGTGGCCATGGAGCGCGTGACCTCCGCGGACGGGACCGAGATCGCCTTCCGGCAGGGCGGGGTGGGGCCGGCCGTCGTCCTCGTGGGCGGGACGGCCGCCGACCACACCGACAACGAACCGCTCGCGGCCGAGCTGGCCGCCCAGTTCACCGTCTACAACTACGACCGGCGTGGGCGGGGCGGCAGCGGTGACACGCTCCCCTACTCCGTGGAGCGGGAGTTCGAGGATCTCGCCGCGCTCATCGCGCATGCCGGAGGGTCGGCGTGCGTGTACGGCATTTCCTCGGGTGGGGCGCTTGTGCTGGCGGCAGCCGTGGCCGGGGTGCCGATGGAGCGGCTGGCCGTCTACGAGGTGCCCTACGACATGACGGACGGCGCGCCGGAGCGGTACCGCGCATACGCGGACCGACTGGACGCACTGCTGGCCGAAGGGCGCCGGGACGACGCCTTCGTCGCGTTCCTGCGCGAGGCGGAGTCGACCGAGGAGGACATCGCGGCGGCCCGCAGCGTGCCGACGTGGCCGGAACTCACCGCGATCGCGCACACCCTGGCCTACGACGCGGCCATGCTGGGCGACGGGCGGCCGCCTGCCGGACTGACGGACGTCGCGGTGCCCGCGCTCATCGTGACCGGCGGCGGGGCCTACATCGACGCCGCGGCGGCGGCGATCGCGCAACGCCTTCCACACGCGGAGCGGCACACGCTGGAGGGCCAGCCGCACTCGGTCGATCCGACGGTGCTGGCTCCCCTGCTGGAGGACTTCTTCACTCGCTGACGTTGTCTGCATGACACGAGCGTCCGCCCCCGCGAGCACCAAGGCAAACACGCTCCGTAGCCTGTGGATAACTCTATTCGGTGGGGTCTTAGGGCAGCTCGACCAGGGGGTCTGCAACCCGTCTGGGGACCCCCTTGATTAATTCTCCCGCGTTGAGGGGGTTCCGCGTGGCCGTCGCCGTGACCTGTGGATAACTCGATCCGCCTGTACGCAACGCCGGAAGTCCGCCGGTGCACAACGCTGGAACGTCGCGAACGGCACGCAGGGAGAGAGAGGACGCCGAGCCGGTCTCCGCCCGGGTCAGTCGGCCTTGAATGCGTGGCGGTACAGGTACAGGTCGCGTAGAACACCGACTTCGGCCGAGTGGTGCACGAACTCGTCGAGGACGTGCAGGACGAGGTCGGTGGTGCTGTCGTCCTGGTACGGGCCGAAGTGCTCGCCGATCGTGCTCGTCCACGCCTCCGGGGGCAGCGCGTCGATGTCGTCGCGCCACTGGCTGTACGCCTCGGTGACGAACGTGATCGACGCCTGCGCCGAGCCGGGCAGCGTCACGTCGTCCAGGTCGATCACCCGGTCGGCGAAGTAGCGCTCGCGGAAGTCGACCAGGGTGAGGCCGACGTGGGCCAGACGCCAGGCGATCGTGGTGAACGGGACCGGGTCGGGCGTGGGCCCGCCGCCGCCCTCGCCGTCGATCGTCCAGGTTCCGCCGGGGCCCGGCCGCAGGGACCATCCGTCCGGCACCGGCTCCCAGAAGAATTCGTGGTCTTCCAGACCGTCAAGGCGGCCGCGCAGGCGGTTCCATGCCTCGTCGTAGGTGCGCAGGATCGCGACGGAGTCGGTCATGAGGCTCCTCAGCCGGACGCGTCGGGGCGGGGATGATCACCCCCGCCGATCTGGTCGATGGCGTGATGCAGCACCTTCCCCAACACGGCCATCCCATCACGTACTCCCCCGGTGGAACCGGGCAGATTGACGACGAGGGTCCGGCCCGCCACGCCCGCGAGGCCCCGCGACAGCATCGCGGCGGGGACGGCGTCGCGTCCCTCCTGCCGGATGGCCTCGGCCAGGCCGGGGATCTCCCGGTCGAGGACGCGGCGCGTCATCTCGGGCGTCTCGTCGGTGGGCGTCAGCCCTGTGCCGCCGGACGTCACGACGACGTCGTACCCGGACGTCACCGCGTCCGCGAGCACCCCCGCGACCGGCTCACCGTCCGGAATGACGACCGGCCCGTCCACCTGACAGCCGAGATCCTCCAGGAGGTCCACGAGCAGCGGACCGGACTTGTCGGCATAGACGCCCGCCGCCGCCCGGTTGGACACCGTGACGGCCATCGCCCGGATCACCGGCGCCACGTCCCGGTCTTGCCTCCGGTCTTCTCTTCGACGCGCACGTCCCGCAGGGTCGCGGCAGGGTCGATCGCCTTCACCATGTCGATGAGGGCCAGCGCGGCGACGGTCACGGACGTGAGCGCCTCCATCTCGACGCCGGTGCGGTCGGCCGTCCGCGTCGTCGCCGTGATCGCGACACCGCCGTCCTGCACGGTGAGGTCGACGGTGACGCCGTGCAGCGCGATCGGATGACACAGCGGCACGAGGTCGGGGGTGCGCTTGGCGCCCATGATCCCCGCGATCCGCGCGACGGACAGCGCGTCGCCCTTGGGCACGTCGCCCGCGCGCAGCGCCGCCACGCATCTGTCGGACAGCGCGACGAAGCCGGTGGCGGTGGCGGTGCGGGCGGTGACGCTCTTGGCGGAGACGTCCACCATGCGGGCGGCGCCCTTGTCGTCCAGATGGCTGAATCCGGTGAATTCCGAACCCATGGCGCTCATGTCGGCAACCTCATGACCTCGACGTGGGTACCGGCGGGCAGGGCCTCGGCCTCCTCCTCGACCACGATGAGCGCGTTCGCGCCCGACAGCGAGCCGAGCTGGTGGGAGCCCTGTCCTTCGGCGGGGGTGACGGTGTAGCGGCCGCGATGGAGCGCCAGGCGTCCCCGCAGGTAGTGGCGGATGCCCGCGGGTGAACGGACGTCCGCGCCGAGTACAGCACTGACCGTTTGCGGCGGTTCGGGCGGCAGGCCCTGCATGGCGCGCAGCGCGGGGCGCACGAAGACCTGGAAGGACACGTACGCGCTGACCGGGTTGCCCGGCAATGTGAAGATCGGCGTGTCCTCCAGGAGTCCGAAGCCCTGTGGTTTGCCCGGACGCATCCCGACCTTGTGGAACTCGACGGTGCCGACGCCGGTCAGCACCTCTTTCACGACATCGCGGGCGCCCATCGACACACCGCCGGACGTGATGATCGCGTCCGCGCGCATGAGCTGGTCTTCGAGGGTCTCCCGGACGGTGCGGGGGTCGTCACCGACCGTGGCCTGCCGGTAGCCGACGCCGCCCGCCTCGATGACGGCGGCGGTCAGCATGAAGCTGTTGGAGTCCCAGATCTGGCCGGGGGCCAGCGGAGTGCCCGGTTCGCGCAGTTCGCTGCCCGTGGACAGGACGACGACGCGCGGCTTCGGCCGCACCGACACACGGGAGCGGCCGACGGCGGCGAGCATCCCGATCTGGGCGGCGCCGAGCCGGGTGCCGGGTTCGGCGACCGTCTGCCCGGCGACGACGTCCTCACCGGCCCGGCGGATGTAGTGGCCGGGCGGCGCCGGACGGTCGACGCGGACGGTGGCGGTGCCGCCATCGGTCCACTCGACGGGGATGACGGCGTCGGAACCCGCGGGCATCGGCGCGCCCGTCATGATCCGCGCGGTGAGGCCGGGACGCAGCGCGGACACGCCCTCGTCGCCCGCCGAGATGTCGCCCACGACGGGCAGGACGACGGGGTCGCGCTCGCTGGCCCCGGCGACGTCCGCCGCGACGACGGCGTACCCGTCCATCGCGGAGTTGTCGAACGGCGGCAACGGCACCGGCGCCGCGACCGCCTCGGCGAGCACCGCCCCCTCGGCCTCCAGCAACGCCAGATCCAGCGGCGCGAGCACCGGCACGCTCGCCAGTATCCCCGCCAGATGCTCCTCGACCGTTCTCATCCCCACGATCCCCCAGTCTCCCCGCCCGGCCTCTCCCTCGGAACGGCCCACGCCGCGCACCCCCGATTCCCCGCCGAGGTCGGCGCCCGGCGCCGGGTCGTGTGCGCTTCCCGGTGCCGGGGCGTGCGGCGAGTGGCGTGCGCGGCCGCGTCAGGGCCGGGCGCTGGGGACCGGGTGGTCGCGGACGAAGTCGTGGAGCCAGGCGAGGAAGTCCTCGGCGAGGTCGTCGCGCTCGGACGCGAACTGCACGACGGTGCGCAGGTACTCCAGCTTGTTGCCGGTGTCGTAGCGGCGGCCCCGGAACTTGACGCCGTAGACGCCGCCGCCCTTTTCGGAGGGCATGTCGGCGAGCGTGCGGAGCGCGTCGGTCAGCTGGATCTCGCCGCCGCGGCCGGGCGGGGTGTTCTCCAGGACGTTGAACACCTCGGGGTCGCACACGTAGCGGCCGATGATGATCCAGTTGCTCGGCGC
Organism: Actinomadura flavalba DSM 45200; assembly: GCF_000374305.1. Lineage (GTDB taxonomy): Bacteria > Actinomycetota > Actinomycetes > Streptosporangiales > Streptosporangiaceae > Spirillospora > Spirillospora flavalba. The sequence goes on from NZ_KB894095.1 coordinate 373,687, forward strand.
CTCGCCCTCCGGCGGCTTCTCCACGAGGTCGGTGATGCGGACGACGTCGTCCTCGTCGGTGGCCTCGATGGCGGCGCTGCCGTAGGCCGACACCTGGTCGGGCTCCACCTCCATCAGCGCGACGACGCTGCCGCCGTGCCGCTGCCGCACCTCGATCATGCGGCGGAGCAACGGGTCGCGGGCGTCGATCATGTCGTCACCGAGCAGGATGGCGAACGGCTCGTTCCCCACGTGCTGCCGCGCGCAGAACACCGCGTGGCCGAGGCCCTTCGGCTCGCCCTGGCGGACGTAGTGCATGATCGCCAGGTCGGCCGACTCGCGCACGGAGGCCAGCCGGTCGTCGTCGCCCTTGGCTTCGAGTGCCTCCTCCAGCTCGTAGGCGCGGTCGAAATGATCCTCGATGGAACGCTTGTTACGCCCCGTGATCATCAGAACGTCGGTGAGACCCGCGTCGACCGCCTCTTCGACGACATACTGGATCGCCGGTTTGTCGACGATCGGCAGCATCTCCTTGGGCGTCGCCTTAGTGGCGGGAAGGAATCGGGTACCGAGCCCCGCCGCCGGAACGACGGCCTTGAGTACAGGTGCAGTGTCGGCCATAGAGAGACCCTAGTCACCCGCGAGGACAACCACGTGCGCGACATCGATGCAAAACGTCACGTCCGGAGGACGCATATTTCCGCACGCGCGACAATGGAGCCCGCCGAGCGCCATGCGGCGGCGAGGTCCCTGCGTGACACGCTGCTGGTGGTGCCCGAGCTGGAGATGGCCGGGACGGTCGCCGCCTACGCCTCGGTGGGCACCGAGCCGGAGACGCGCGGCCTGCTGTTCGCGTTGTGGAAGCGCGGCACGTACGTCCTGCTGCCCCGGCTGCTGCCCGACGGCGACCTGGACTGGGCGTCGTACGAGGGCCCGGATTCGCTCGCCCCGGGCGCGCGCGGCACGTGGGAGCCCACCGAGCCGCCGCGCGGACCGGCAGCGATCGCGAGCGCGGACGTGGTGCTGGCTCCGGCCGTCGCCGTGGACCGCTCGGGAACACGGCTCGGACGCGGCGGAGGATCGTACGACCGGGCCCTCGCGCGCGTCGGCCCGGCCATCCTGACCATCGCCGTGGTGTACGACGACGAGCTGGTGGACTCGCTGCCCGCCGAACCGCACGACGAACGCGTGCGAGCAGTCGCGACGCCCACCGGCGGCCTGCTACGCCTCCCATGACGACCCTCCGCATCGAACCGGTGACTGAGGGTTCTCATCATGTGGAGGGGGTCTGACATTTTCGCGGCCCGGGTCTCACGCCCACCCGGCCGGTGCGTCGCCGGAGCACCCTGCGGAGACCGCCCCCGCCCGTCGGCGCGGCCGCGTCGGCGGCCAGGATGGGGCTCTGGCGCGGCCCGAGGAAAGGAAGAACGATGACCGAACCCTGGCGGATTCTCGCCCTGCCCCCGCTCGGTGAAGACCTCATCCGCGGCCTGCTCGCGCCCTACGCCGACGCGCTCGATCTCGTCCTTCCCGGCACCCGTGATCGCGCGGGCCTGCACGCCGCCCTCGCCGACGCCGAACTGGTCATCAGCGACTTCACCGGCGATCTGGCCCTGGACGCCGACGCGGTCGCCGCGGCGCCAAGGCTCGCGTTCGTCCAGACACCCGGCGTCGGCACCGACGCGATCGACCTGGACGCGCTGGCCGCCCGCGACGTCCCGGCGGCCAACACGGCCGGGTCGAACGCCCGCGCCGTCGCCGAATGGGCCGTCGGCGCGGCCTTCGCGCTCTGCCGCCACCTGGCCTGGAGCGACCGCGCCGTCCGCGCGGGCGGCTGGCCCCAGCTCGACCTGCTGGCCCTCGGCACCCGGGAACTGCACCTGCAACGCGTCGGCATCGTCGGACACGGCGCGATCGGCGCGGAGGCGGCCCGGCTGTTCGCGGCGCTCGGCGCTCCGGTGTCGTACTGGTCGCGCCGCCGTCGTCCGGACGCCGCCGCGACCTACCGCGACCTGGACGACCTGCTGGCCGGCTCGGACCTCCTGGTCCTCGCGATCCCGCTCACCGACGAGACCCGCGGCCTCATCGACGCCCGCCGCCTCGCCCTGCTGCCGCAGGGAGCGCTGCTGGTGAACGTCGCACGCGGCGGCATCGCCCCGGACGCCGACGTCCTGGCCGCGCTGGAGTCCGGACGCCTGGCGGGCGCGGCGCTGGACGTCTTCGAGACCGAGCCGCTCGACGCCGCCCATCCGCTCCGGTCGCACGAACACGTCCTGCTCTCACCGCACGCGGCGGGCGGAACCGGTCAATCGCAGCTCAACATGGTCACGATGATGCGGGAGAACATCGAGGCGGCGATCTCGGGACGTCCGGTGACGAACGTCGTGAACGGCGTGGACCCGCAGATCAGACGGCGATGATCAGGGCGCGACACTCGATGGGATCAGCGGATGTATGCGATCTGCACATGAATCAGTAGGATTCCTAAACGATCTTCGCCCTCGAAGCCCCCCGGGAGGGACGTGCATCTCGAAGCCTGGCTACTCCTCGGGTCCACACTCGTACTCTGCGCCATCGTCGCCGTCCGGCTCTCCCACGGGGTGGGACTGCCCAGCCTCCTCGCCTACATGGCGATCGGGCTGCTCATCGGCGAGTCGGGCTTCGGCATCGACTTCGACAACGTGGAGCTCGCCGAGATCCTGGGGCTCGCGGCCCTCGTCCTGATCCTCGCCGAAGGCGGCGTCACGACCGATTGGCGGCATGTGCGCCCATCGGTGCCCGCGGCGATCTCGGTGTCCACCCTCGGCACCCTCATCAGCATCGGCCTCGTCGCCGGCGCGGCGATGTGGCTGCTCGACATGGACTGGCAACTCGCGTTCCTGCTCGCCGCCGTCCTCGCCCCGACCGACGCGGCGGCGGTCTTCTCCGTCCTGCGGCGGCTTCCGCTGCCGTCCCGGCTCAGCGGCCTGCTGGAGGCCGAGTCGGGGTTCAACGACGCGCCGGTCGTCATCATCGTCCTCACGCTCAGCACCAGCCACGCGACGGCGCCGAACATCCCCGAGCTGTTCGGCATCATGCTGTACGAGCTGGTCGCCGGTGCCGTCATCGGCGTCCTCGTCGGCTGGCTGGGCGCGGCCGGGCTGCGCCGGATCGCATTGCCCGCGTCCGGCCTCTACCCGATCGCCGTGCTGTCGCTGGCGGTCGGGGCGTACGGCGCCGCCGCCGAGCTGCACGCCAGCGGATTCCTCGCCGTCTACGTCTCCGCCGTCGTCCTCGGCAACTCGCGGCTGCCGCACCGCCCCGCGACGCGCGGCTTCGCCGAGGGCATCGGCTGGCTCGCCCAGATCGGGCTGTTCGTCATGCTCGGCCTGCTCGCCTCGCCGGACGAGCTGCCCGCCCAGATCGTGCCCGCCCTGGTCATCGGCTTCGTCCTGCTGCTGGTGGCGCGTCCGGTGTCGGTCTATCTGTCTACGCTCGGCTTCGGCCTGAGCTGGGGCGAGAAGCTGTTCGCCTCCTGGGCCGGGCTGCGCGGCGCCGTGCCGATCATCCTGGCCACGATCCCGATGGTGAACGAGGTCGAGGGCGCGGACCGGCTGTTCGCGATCGTCTTCACGATCGTCGTCATCTTCACGCTTCTCCAAGGCCCGACGCTGCCGCTGGCCGCCCGGCTCTGCCGGTTGAAGAGCGACGAGACGACCCGCGAACTCGGCGTCGAGGCCGCCCCGCTCGAACAACTGCACGCCGAGCTGCTCGAAGTCTCGATCCCGCCCGACTCCCGGCTCAACGGCGTGGAGATCTTCGAGCTGCGGCTGCCGAAGGGCGCGTCGATCACCCTCGTCGTCCGGGACGGGTCGAGCTTCGTCCCCGGCCCCACGACGGCGCTGCGGGCGGGCGACACGCTGCTCGTCGTCGCCACCGCCGAGGTGCGGGACGTCACCGAGCGGCGGCTGCGGGCCGTCAGCCGTCGCGGCAAGCTCGCCGGATGGTTCGGCGAGCAGGGCACGTGACGGACGGGAACAGGGGCGGGACGAATCCCGTTCCCAACATCGGTACCATTAGCAGTCGTTTCAACTGAGTGCCAGCCCGGTGCCGGGCTGTGTCAGCGAGGAGGAACCGTGCCGACGTATCAGTACGTTTGCACCGAGTGCGGCGAGCCTCTCGAGGTCGTGCAGAAGTTCAGCGACGACGCGCTGACCGAGTGCCCGGCCTGCGAGGGCAAGCTCCGCAAGGTGTTCTCCGCCGCGGGGATCATCTTCAAGGGGTCGGGCTTCTACCGCACCGACAGCCGCGGCTCGGGGTCGAAGACCGCGTCCACGACGGGCGCGTCGTCCACGGCGTCCTCGACGGACACGGCCAAGTCCGACTCGGGCTCGTCGTCCGAGTCGTCCGGCACGAAGTCCACGTCGAGTGACAGTTCGTCGTCTTCGACGTCGTCGTCCTCTTCGTCTTCGTCGGAGAAGGTGGCCTGACACGGGCGCGCGGGCCCGGGTGCCGGGCCCGCACCCCGTCTGCGGTCTGAAGACGGGACGCGCGCCTCACCCTCTCGGGTGAGCCCCGAACCGGCCCGTCCGCTCGACGCGCGTTCGCCCGGGTGCGGCCGACGATGTCGGGCATGAACACCCCGACACGTTCGTCCCTCCTCAACGCCGTCTTCGGCCGGCGTGGCAAGTGGGTCGTCCTCGCCCTGTGGATCGTGCTCGTCGTCGTCCTCGGGCCGCTCGCCGGACGGCTCGGCGACGTCAAGGAGGATGGCGCCGCCGCCTGGCTGCCCGGCGGCGCCGAGTCCACGCGCGTCATCGAGCTACAGGACTCCTTCCGCACGGACGACACCGCCCCGGCGATCGTCGTCTACGCCCGCGAGGGCGGCCTGTCCCCCGCCGACCACGCCAAGGTCCGCGCCGACGCCGCCGCGTTCGCCGCACTGCCCGGCGCCGCCACGCCGATCGGCCCCGAGGCCGCGCCCGACGGCGCCGCGCTCCGGCTCGTCGTGCCGATCCACGACGACCACGTGACCGCGTCGGTCGAGGAGGCGCGCAAGATCGCCGAGCGGGGACCGCCCGGCCTGACGGCGCACATCACCGGCCCGGCCGGCGGCGAGGCCGACTTCGACGCCGCGCTGGAGGGAATCGACGGGTTCCTGCTGATGGCGGCCGGTCTCGTCGTGATCGTCCTGCTACTTCTGATCTACCGCAGTCCGGTGCTGTGGTTCGTGCCCGTCCTCTCCGCCCTCATCGCCCTGGGTCTCTCGCAGGCCATGGTCTACCTGCTCGCCCGCCATGCGGACGTCACCGTCAACGAGCAGAGCGCGGGCATCCTGACCGTGCTGGTCTTCGGCGTCGCCACCGACTACGCGCTGCTGCTCGTCGCCCGCTACCGCGAGGAACTGCGGCGGCACCCCGACCGGCACGACGCGATGGCCGCCGCCGTGCGGCGCGCCGGACCGGCTCTCCTCGCCTCCGCCGGGACCGTCGCGGCGGGTCTGCTGTGCCTGCTCGCCGCCGAGGTGAACTCCACCGCCGGGCTCGGGCCCGTCGCCGCCGCCGGGGTCCTCACCGCGCTCGCCGCCATGGGCACGCTGCTGCCCGCGCTGCTGCTCATCCTCGGCCGGTGGGTCTTCTGGCCGCTCGTCCCCCGGTACGACCCGGCCTACGAGCAGCGTCCCCAGCGCGGTGTCTGGGCGCGCCTCGCGCGGCTGACCGGCCGCCGGGCGCGGCTGCTGTGGGGCGGGTCCGCGCTCGTCCTGGTCGCGCTGACCCCCGGCATCGCCTCGCTCGACCCCGGCACGCTGCCCGAGATGCGGCAGTTCACCGGGCGACCCGACTCGGTCGTCGGCGCCGAGATCGCCGACCGGCATTTCCCCGCTGCCCAGGGCAACCCCGCTGTGATCATCGGTCCGGCCGCGCAGTCCGCGCAGATCGCCGGCGCCGCCGGACGGACGCCGGGTGTGCAGGCCGTGAGCCCGCCCGAGCAGGGCCGCGGCGGACTCGTCCGGTACGAGGTGACGCTCCACGGGCCGGGCGACGACGACGCGGCCGGACGCACGATCGAGCGGTTGCGCGCGTCGGTGGGCGATCTCGGTGCGAAGGTCGGCGGCCAGCGGGCCGTCGACCTCGACATGGCCACCGCGACCGCCCGCGACAACCGGGTCATCATGCCGATGGCGCTGGCGCTCGTGCTGCTGATCCTGCTGCTGCTCCGCTCGCTCGTCGCGCCGCTGCTCATGATCGCCACCGTGGTGTTGTCGTACGCTGCGACGCTGGGCGTCTCGGCGCTCGTCTTCGACCACGTCTTCGGCTTCGCGGGGACCGACGACGCGTTCCCGCTGATGACGTTCATCTTCCTGGTGTCGCTCGGCGTCGACTACAACATCTTCCTCATGCACCGGGTGCGTGAGGAGGCCGCGTCGCACGGTACCCGGACCGGGATTCTGCGGGGGCTGTCGATGACCGGCGGGGTGATCACGTCCGCCGGGCTCGTGCTGGCGGCCACGTTCGCCGCGCTGGCGACGCTGCCGCTGGTGCCGTTCGCGGCGATCGGGTTCGCGGTCGCGTTCGGCGTCCTGCTGGACACGCTCGTCGTGCGGACACTGCTGCTCCCGGCGCTGGCCCATGACCTCGGAGACCGGATCTGGCGGCCCGGGAAGGCGCCCTCGGAGCCGGTTCAGCGGCGGTCGCAAGTCCTCGATCCGGTCGGCTGAAGGCGTTCCCCGCCGGACGTTGTCCACAGGCGGGGCGCTCGGCTGCGGCGGCCGCGTCAGGTGCGGAAGACTTGAATCAAGGGGGTCCCCAGAGAGGTTGCGGGCACCCCGGCCGCCGCGCCGTCGAACATCCCCGAGAAAGTTATCCACAGGGCTCGGGTGATCGCTGCGGGGGTGCTCCGCACCTGGTTAATGTCGCCGCATGGCAACGACGCAGCGTCACCAGCCCGCCGCCGAGATCGGCGTCATCGGCGGCTCCGGCTTCTACTCCTTCCTCGACGACGTCGAAGAGATCCGCCTCGACACTCCCTACGGGCCGCCGAGCGATCCGCTCGCCGTCGGCACCCTGCACGGGCGGCGGGTCGCGTTCGTGCCCCGGCACGGGCGCGACCACCGGTTCCCGCCGCACGCCATCCCCTACCGCGCGAACCTGTGGGCGCTCCGGTCGCTGGGCGTCCGGCAGGTGCTCGCACCGAGCGCGGTGGGTTCGCTGCGCGCCGAGTACGGGCCGGGCACGCTGATCGTGCCCGACCAGCTCGTCGACCGTACGTCCGGGCGCGCCCAGACGTACTACGACTCCGGCGCCGCCGTCCACGTCTCCTTCTCCGATCCGTACTGCCCCGAGGGGAGACGCGCGGCAGTGCGGGCGGCGTCCGGCGCGTCCTGGCCCACGGTCGACGGCGGCACCCTCGTCGTCATCGAGGGGCCGCGGTTCTCCACCCGCGCCGAGTCCCGCTGGTTCGCCGGGCAGGGCTGGTCGCTCGTCGGCATGACGGGCCATCCCGAGGCCGTCCTGGCCCGCGAGCTGGCGCTCTGCTACACGCCTCTGTGCCTGGTCACCGATCTCGACGCGGGCATCGAGACGGGCGAGGGCGTCACCATGCAGGAGGTGCTGCGGGTGTTCGGGGAGAACATCGGCCAGCTGCGCTCGCTCGTCGGCGAGATCGTCGGAGCCCTACCCGAGGCGCGGCCCTGCCCGTGCCCGGACGTCCTCGACGGCATCAAGCTCCCGCTGGAGCTGCCGTGATCTCCCGTGGACTCGCCTTACGGGTCGCGCGGCACCGGCGGTTGCTCGCGACGGCCTGCGCGGCGATCGGCGCCGGTTCGGCGCTGCTCGCGCTGCGCCCGTCCGGCCCGCCGACCCGCGAGGTCCTGACCGCCGCGCGCGACCTGCCCTCCGGCACGGCGCTCACGCGGTCCGACGTCCAGCGCCGCACCCTGCCGACGTCCGTCGTCCCGGCCGGCACGCTCGACGACGCCACCGGACGCACCTTGGCGGGGCCGGTGCGCCGAGGCGAACCACTGACCGACGCCCGCGTCGTGGACGGCAACCTGCTCCGCGGCCTGCCGGACGGCACGGTAGCGGCCCCCGTCCGCATCACCGACGCGGACGCGGCGCGCCTCGTCCGCCCCGGCGACCGCGTGGACATCCTCGCCGTTCCCACCGCACCGACCGCGGACGACTCCGACCTGGGGCCGCCTCCGGACACGAGAGCAGACCTGCCGCGCGCCTTACCCGGCGTTCCTTCCCGGGCTCGGCTCGTCGTGACGAGCGTCCCGGTCATAGCCGTCCCGCGCCCCGAGCCCGACACGACATCACCGCAGGGCGCGCTGATCGTCATCGCCACCGACCGCGCCCAGGCCACCACCATCGCCGCGGCGGGCCCGCACCTCTCCATCACCATCAACGACACCGGCTAGGCGTGCCCGGAGGGATCTGTCCGCGCGACCGCAGAACCCGGAGGAGGTCGAGGTCAGCCGCCCGTCCGGCGCGCTCGCAGCCAAGGTCGCCGCCGCCAGGATCGCAAGGCAGAGGAGGGGGGCGGCCCGGGTGGCGGCCGCTCACCGGTGGGAACGCGGCGATGCGCGCCCTGTACGCCGCGCAGCCGAACAGAGGTCCATTGGACAAAGCCCTAGGTCATCCGCGACGTGCAGGCAACAGAGATCGGGGGTCGAGATGATCAAGACGGGTAGTGTTCGCGTAGCGATAAGGGCACGTTGCGTGATCGGGGGCGAGGGGTTTGGGCGGGTTCAAGAAGTTCCTCATGCGGGGGAACATGGTCGAACTCGCGGTGGCGGTGGTCATCGGGGCTGCGTTCGGCGCGTTGGTCACGTCGTTCGTGAACTCGTTCGTGGGGCCGCTCATCGCGCTCGTCGGTGGTCAGCCCGACTTCAGCGAGCTCGCGTTCACCGTGAGCGGGACGCGGTTCCCCTACGGCGTGTTCCTCACCGCGCTGATCTCGTTCCTGATCATCGCGGCGGTCGTGTACTTCCTCGTCGTGCTGCCGATGGGCAAGCTCGTCGAACGGCTCGCCCGGCACGACGAGGCCACCGAGCGCGAGTGCCCGCAGTGCCTCAGCGACATCCCGCTCAAGGCGGCACGCTGCAAGTACTGCACGTCAGAGATCGCGCCCGCCTGAATCCGGCAAGATCGCTCATGAACGGGCCCGGCCCGGGTAAAAAGCGTGCGGCAGTTCCCCCTACGCACGTTGGAGACCCTCGCCATGGGCGGCTTCAAGAGTTTCGTCATCCGCGGCAACCTCGTGGACCTCGCGGTGGCCGTGGTCATCGGCACCGCGTTCGCCTCGCTCGTCAAGGACTTCTCGGGGTCCTTCATCACGCCGCTCATCGCCTTGTTCGGCGGCAAGCCCGACTACACCGACCTGGCCTTCACCATCAACGGGACGACGTTCCCGTACGGCAACTTCATCACCTCGGCGCTGAGCTTCCTCATCACCGCGGCGATCGTCTACTTCCTCGTCGTCCTGCCGACCGCCAAGCTGCTGGAGCGTCTCGACCGCCGCGACCCGACCGACCAGGAATGCCCCGAGTGCCTGAGCGAGGTCCCGCTGCGCGCCCGGCGCTGCCGCTACTGCACCAGCCCGCTGCCCGAGACGAAGGCACCCGGCGTCTGACGCTCCGCGCGGCCGCCCGGGTCCACGCGCGCCCGGCGGGCGTGCAGCCGACGCCACCACGTTCCGGCTCGGCCCGCCGCCACGTCGTCCGGTCAGCGCTCTTCCTCGCCGAACTCCCAGTGCCACGGCTCGAACGGGTTGCTGTACGCCCACGCGGGATGAAACCAGCCGTAGCGGCGCGCGTTCGCCTCGACCCAGCGGAACTGCACCGACCCCGCGTTCTGCACCCCGCCGCACAGATCGACGGCCTGTCCCTTGCCGTGGTTGCTCGTGCCGGGGACGGCCGCGAACCCGGGCCGCTGCGCGTAGACGCGGTGCTGCGCCGCGAGACTCCGGTAGGAGTCGGTGACGCACATGTCCCGCCCGAAGCGCCGCTTGTACGCGGCGTTGAGCTTGTAGAAGGCGAGGGCGGCGTCCGCGCGGAGCTGCTCGCCCCGCTGCGGGAGCGCGCACAGGAACCGCTGCGGGATCAGCCCGTTGGGGAACCGCCGGGCGTCCCCGGCGAGATCCTTGTCGCAGGCGAGTTCGAGCCGCCGGTCGCGGCCGGCGTTCATCTTGTCGAGCATCGCCGTCAGCTCGCGGGTGAGCGAAGCCGACTTCGCCTTGAGCCCGTCGATGTCCTGCTGCACGCGGGTCTTGTCGACGGCGTTGCGCGACTGAAGCGTCTGCGCGGTCGACGCGAGCGTCTCACGCCGCTTCTGGAACCGGTCGGCCTGCTCGACGAGCCGCTGCTGCGTGCGCGCGATGTGGCCGACGTCCGCGCCCGACCGCAGCGCCAGCGTGGGATCGCCCCGGCCGAAGACCGTCATGGAACCCGCAGCGTCCTGCTGCTGGTAGGCCGCATTGGCGAGCCGCGCGAGCGGCCCCCGGATACGGTTCAGGTCCGCTTCAGCGGCGCCGAGATCCTTCAGCGTGGTGCGCAGCTTCTCCTCGGACTCGGCGAGCGTCTTGCGGCGCTTCTCCATCGTGCGCGTGGCCTTCTCCAGCTCGTCCCGGGCCTGCACGGCCTGACGGCGCAGCGCGTCGAGCGGGTCATCACGTTGCGCGGCCGACCCGGCCGGAGCGCCGAGGGAGGCCAGCACCAGGAAAGCGACGGTCAGTACCGCCGCCCGGGGGGTTGGCACGGGGTCTTTCCTCCTGGGGCCAAAGCAGAACAGCGCCAGGAACGCTACACCACGGCGCGCACCGTTTTATCAACGTCTTTATCAATGTCCGCGACGTCCGTCTCGCCCGCACCAGCGCCGCAGCACCGGATGGTCCTCCCACCCGGGCGGGCACCGGTCGAGACGCGGGCGCGAAGGCTGCGGCGCAGGCTTCCGTCGTGGCCTCTCCGCTGGAACCGACGAGACGGGCGGCGGCACGACCCGCCGCGGCCGCGCGACGGGAGGCGACGTCACCTTCTTCGGCGGTACGGCCTCCCCGACCGTGGGATGCACCTCGGGCGCCCGCCGAGCCTGCGCGACCGAAGCCTCAGACCGCTGCCGCCCATCGTCTGCCTCGCCCCCACGAAGCCCGACGAACAACCCGACAACGACACCGACACCGGCGACCACACCCCCGACCACCAGGAGCGCACGCCACACCAGCGACCCCCGGGCGCCCACGCCCGCCGCCGCCTCTCCCCGCTCCCGATGCCGCCCAGCCACGCCAAAAAGCGTACAGACCCCCAACCACCCCCGCCATCCCACCGAAAACCCCGAGCCAACCACCCACCCCTCTCCCCTACCCTGGAGCCACCCGTCCGCTAGGCTCACCAAGACACCAGCCTCCGTAGCTCAGGGGATAGAGCACCGCTCTCCTAAAGCGGGTGCCGCAGGTTCGAATCCTGCCGGGGGCGCACACCACCGAAACACACTCTGAGCAGCAGAAACGCCCCCGGATCATCCGGGGGCGTTCGCGTTCTCGGGGGTGGAAACCGACCCCGGATGGCACCGTGATGGCACAAGCGGCCTACGCGCGGTTCCGGCGCGGCACGAACGCCGCGATGCGCGTGGCGGCGTCCTCGGCCAGCGCCGTCGCGACGACGGCGTACACGTCCGAGGTGAACGACTCCGACGCGTGCCCCAAGATCTCCGACACGACCTTCATCGGGACGCCGGCCGCGAGCAGCATCGTCGCCGACCCGTGCCGCAGGTCGTGCAGCCGGACGGGCGGGAGCGGCGGCCCGGCCAGCGCCATCCTCACCTCGTACTCGGTGACCCGCGTCCGCTTGACGATCATCTCGACCGTCCAGCCCTTCGCGTGATGCTGGCGGATCGCGTTGTACCGGCGGACGAGGCGCGCGAAGTGCTGCGAGACCGCTTCGGGGCGCAGCGGCGTCCCGTCCTCGCGCGTGAAGAACCGGCCCGAGTCCGTCCACCCCTCGCCCCAGGCAAGACGCTCCTCGGTCTGCCGGGTGACCCAGCGGCGCCCGATGTCGGCGGTCGCGTCTTCGAACTTGATCAGCCGGTCGGAGTCCTCGGTCTTCACGTCATCGCGGACGTGCAGCTCCCGCCGCTTCAGGCCGACGTCCTGCTTGTCCAGCCCGACCAGCTCACCGCGCCGCATCCCCCAGTGCCCGGCGAAGTGCCACACCGGGTACAGACGGTCGTGCTCGGCGAAGTCGAGGAACGCGCCGTACTGCTCGTTCGTCCAGACCATCACCTTCGCGGGGATCTTCCCGGTCTTCTCCCACGCCTCGACGCGCTCGTCGGTCCACAGCAGCGGCTTGGCGCGGCCCTTGTGCCCGGCGCCGCCCTTGCTGCGGAACACGCCGTCGGCGGGGTTCTCGTCGAGGATCTTCGACACCTTCACCGCGTCGTTCAGGGCGGCGTTCAGGACGATGTGCGCGCGCTTGATCCGGGCTTCGGAGATCGGCCGATTGGAGTACCGGGCGCCCTCCAGCGAGGCGCGCGCCTCGGCCAGGCGCCGCAGCATCTCGGTGGGCCGCTGGCGCTCGGCGGGCCGGTTGAGCTGCCGCATGGCCGCGTACAGGTCGCGGATCTGGTCCTGCCCGAGCTGGCCGACGAGCTTGAGGTGCCCGAGGCCGGGCTTCAGGTACAGGTCGATGATCTCGCGGTCGGTGCGCAGCGTGGACGGCTTGAGCCCTTCGCCGGTCTCGGCCGCGGACACGCGCCACGCGTGCCGCTTCTCCAGGTACTGCCCGAACGTGATCTTCCGGTCGTACTCGCGGCCCGTCTTCCCGGCCTGTCCGACGACCTTCCCCAGCTCGGCCTTGCACTCCTTCTCGGTGTCGAACGGCCCGATGCGCGGCTGCCGGCGCTTCCCGTCCGCGGTCTTGGGCGCCTCGTACCGGGCGTACCACTTCCCGTGGCGCCGCTTGGTGAGGTCGGGGCAGTGCTTCCCGAGCAGCTTCCCGAACTCGTCCCGGCACGAACACGCCTTATACGGCTTCATGTCGCTTCCTCGGTTGGTCGTCAGCGAGCCGGATCATCAAGGTGGATGAGAGCGTCGGGAAGTGCGGGAGGGGTCAGCCCCACGCTTCGCATCTGCTCTCGGACGTCCCGAAGCGCAGCCTCATCAGCGTTCACGGCCTGCTCGGCGAGACGCAGGTATTCCAGATCCCGGGCCTGCCAGCCGCTATCGGCAGATTCCCCACCCGCCGGGGGACCGTAGGTGCGCACGAGGTTCTCGACTCTCTGACGGTCAGTTCGCCAGGCGTCAACCATGCGCTCGTGGAAGCGGAACTTCTCGACGGGTTCCGCTCCGCTCTCCCACTCGAAGTCAACTCGGTCGGATTCCCGCAGGGGTACCTCACCGGTGAACCACCTGACCGCGCGCCATGTATCGGCCGTGCACTGCGGCAGCGCCTCGACTGTGGCGGCTAAACCGACTGGATAAACGAGGCGGATCGGCGGGACCTTCAGCGCCTCCGCGAGTACGAGCACTTCGGCCACGGTGACGGAGGGGCGTCGGCCGCTTTCAAGGTTCGCGATGACGTTCCGATGGATCGACATTCCCAGCTCAGAGCAACGCTCAGACAGTTCGCGCGCGCTCAGTCCCCGCTGTGCGCGCAAGTGCCGGACCTGATCACTGATCGTCTTGGCCACTAGAGCAGGCCAGTCGGGTTGTGTCACACAAGCAAAGTACCGACCGGCGTGACTCCTGTCGAGCACTCCTGTACGGTTGTGCTCATGCATCAAGGAGAACGGGGAACCGTTGCTCAACAGACACAGATCGCGGGAGAGTGGATCACCCGACCCGAGTTCGCCCAGTGTGCGCGGGTTTCGGTTGCGACCCTTCGCCGCTGGTCAAGGCTCGGCATTGGGCCCCGAGCACATCGCGTTGGCCCCCGGCTCGTCCGCTACCGCAAGGCGGAGGTCGATGCCTGGATGAAGGACGCGGACCGATCATGACCGCGCAGTGGACGCGCGCCGCCCTTGAAGATCTGGGACCGGTCACCGACGTCCCCACGACAGCCGACGTCCTCGACGTGGACCCCTGGACGGTCTACGAGCAGATTCGCCGCGGCACCTGGGACCTCACCCGCGTCCTCCGCCTCGGTCGCAAGATCAAGATCCCGACGCACGATCTCGTGACGCTGCTCTATCCCTCCGGACACAGCGCGGCCGGACCCTCCGCAAGCCCGGCCGCCGCCACCAATACCAACCCTCCCGCCCAGGAAGGTTCACATGCACACGAGCGTACCGGATGGCTCCGCGCCACCGAAGGCTGAACGCCGGTCCGCACGCCGCCGCTGCGCGCCTGACACCCCGCTGGCGAATGTGCCATCACGGCACCATCACACCGTGTCTCCGCTGGTCATCGACACGGAATCGCAGTACCAAAGCGGTTCCGCGACCCCGCTGATTCGCCTCGACGACCACCGGCCGCGTGAACTTCTCGCGTGGCGTGAGGCGCGCGCGCACCTTCTCGCCGCCGGGCTCTGGCCGATCGTGCCGGACGACGTCGAACGGGCGCTCCGCCGCCGGGGGTGGTGGGAATGACCTCCCCGCAGGCACCCCACCACCGCACGGACGAGGGTGAGCTACCCGAGCAAGACCGTTCGCCCGTCGCACATGCAAGCCTTTACGCACCTGCTGGCCGCCGCACGCAGTGGTGGTACGCCCTGCGCTGTCCGCACTGCGGGAACGGACACTTCGGGCGTGCGCGGTCGCGTGAGGCCGTGCGGGGCGTCCGGCGGACGGGATGTGGTCGCCGCGTGTACGTCGTCGTCGCCCGCGTCTACCCGGGGGGCGTCAAGTGACCCAGGAGCCCATGGACGTGCTGCTGTCCCGGCTGGAGCGGGTGCGACGCGTCGGTGCCGGGCACGTGGCGCTGTGCCCTGCGCACGACGACCACGACCCGTCGCTCAGCATCGACCCCGGACGGGAACAGCCATTCGTCCTGCGCTGCCGTTCCGCACAGTGCGAACCCGCCGACATCCTCGCCGCCGTCGACCTCACGTGGGCCGACGTCTGCGCGCCCCGCGACGTCCCGCGCAGCCGTCCCCGGGTCGTCGCCGAGTACGTCTATCGCAACGAGGACGGCTCGCCTGAGTACCTGGTGAAGCGCATCGAGCCGGGCAGGGACGGCAAGGCCAAGTCGTTCGTGCAGTACCGGCCGGACGGGAGCAAGGGCATCAAGGGGGTGCGGCGCCTGGTGTACCGCCTGCCCGAAGTGCTCGCCGCGGTCGACGCCGGGCGCACGGTGTTCGTGGTGGAGGGCGAGAAGGACGCCGACCGGCTCGCCGCGCTCGGTGAGGCCGCCACCTGCAACAGCGGCGGCACCGGCAACCCGTGGCCCACCTCGTTCGCCGAGTGGTTCAAGGGCGCCGAGGTGGTGATCGTGGCCGACCGCGACGAGGCCGGCCGCAAGCACGCCCGCCGCATCCGCGACGTCCTGGCGCCCGTCGCCCGCAGCGTGCGCACCGTGCAGGCGGCGATCGAGCGCGACAAGGCCGACGTGTCCGACCACCTGGCCGCCGGGCACGCGCTCGACGAGCTGGTGCCGGTCGACCTCGACCAGCAGTCCGCCGACCCCGAGTCCCGTCCCGCGCACTCTCCGCCCCTGACGGTCGAGGCTGACCCGGCCGCCCAGGGCGGCAGTGGCAGCGAGGACGGCAAGGGCCGTGGCCCGTCTCAGTCGGCGATCCTGGTGAAGCTGGCCCGCGGGCGGTTCGACATCTTCATGTCCGACGACGGCCGCCCCTACGCCGTGCGGCGGGACGGGGCGAACCTGGCTCTGCCCCTGCGCGGCAAGGCAGGACTTCGGTCTCTGCTGGCCAAGCTGTTCGGCGACGAGCAGGGCGGCGGAGTGCCGTCCCAAGCGGCACTCACGGACGCCATGACGGTGCTGGAGGGCATCGCGCAGTCGTCTGAACCACGGGTGCCGCACCTGCGCACCGCGCGGCACGGCAAGCAGATCGTGATCGACCTCGGCACGCCGGACGGGCGGTGCGTCATCGTCGGCCCGGACGGGTGGTCGCGTGAGCCACGGTCGCCGGTGCTGTTCCGCCGGTCCGGCGCGATGAAGGCGCTGCCCTCACCGGTCCGCGATGGTGACGGCCTCGCCCGCCTCGCCGCCCTGCTCAACATGGACCAGGACGCGTTCCGGCTCCTGGTCGGATGGCTCGTCGCCGCGTTCATCCCCGACCTGCCGCATCCGATCCTGACGTTCCGGGGCGAGCAGGGCACCGGCAAGTCCAAGGCCGCGCAGGCGGTCATCGGGATCATCGACCCGTCCGGCGCCCCCAAGCGCACCGCTCCCCGCGACGTGAAGTCCTGGGCCACGCAGGCGTTCAACAGCTGGGGGTTGTGCATCGACAACGTGTCCTACATCCCCGACTGGCTGAGCGATGCACTGTGCCGTGCGGTCACCGGGGACGGCATCGTCGACCGCGCCCTGTACACCGACGACGACGTCGTCGTGCTGGAGTTCCGGCGCGTCCTGGCCCTCACCACAATCGACGCCGGAGCGCTTGCTGGCGACCTCGCCGAGCGGCTCCTCACCATCGAGCTGAGCCTGATCCCCGACCACAAGCGGCGCGAGGAAGCCGAACTTGACCGCGCCTACGCCGACGCGCACGCCGCGATCCTGGCGTCCCTGTTCGACCTCCTGGCCGACGTCCTGCGCGCCCTGCCCGACGTCCACCTGACCGAGCGGCCCCGTATGGCCGACTTCGCCCGCATCCTCGCCGCCGTCGACAAGGTCAAGGGCTGGAGCACCCTCGACGCCTACACCGCCGGAGCACGCAACGCCGTCGCCGACGTCCTGGAAGGCGAGCCGTTCGCCCAAGCCGTCGTCAAGCTCGTCGACGCCGCCGGAGACAGCGGGATCACGGTCTCCGCTCAGCAGCTCCTCGACCAGGTGGACGCGCCCGACCGGCTGCCCAAGAAGTGGCCGCGCGACCCCACCCGCGCCGGCGGACAGCTCAAGCGGCTCGCTCCCGCCCTGCGCGCGATCGGCATCGCGTTCGCCGAGTCGCGCACCAAGAGGGGCCGCTTCTACTCCCTGGCCGCCACGCCCGAGCGGATCGCCGCGAACCGCGAGAGCAGCGACGGAGGTAGTCCCGAGAGAGAAGGTGCGATTCAGCGTCACCAGCGTCACCAGCACCCCCCGGCAGGCGGCGTGACCAGCGCAAACAGGGGTGACGCTAGCCCCATCGCCGTAGCGTCACCCCTCCCCGGGACGGACGGCCCGGGTGACGCTGACGCCCCGCCAGCGTCACCCACCGAGATGCGCCCCGACCTGGGAAAACGCGGAAGCGGTGACGCTGGTGACGCTGGTGACGGTAAAACGCACCTTCTCTCTCCGGCCAGCACCGGCCCGTGCGCCAAGTGCGGACAGCCCACCCACCGCTACGGCCCCGGCGGCAACGCCTGGTGCACCGACTGCCGCGCCGCGAACGCCGCACCCCTCCCGCAGTCCGGCATTCCCGGCGTCTACGGCCCCGGCGAGTGGGCCGCCGCCGGACGTCCCGGCGGCCCGGCAGGCGAAGAGGCAGCCTCATGATCGACGACCAAGCCGCCGCCGAGCTGGCCGACACCCTCGCCGCCCGCGTCGCCCAGCGTGTCCAAGCCGCTCGCGAACGAGGGGAGCAGCAGCGCGCCGACCGCGCCGCCAAGAACGCCCACCGCGCCGCCGGACTTCGTGCCCGCCACGCCCGCAAGCTCGCACGCATACAGCACAGCAGAACGCCCCCGATGACCGACATCCGCGCCGACGCACCACCGAACGGTGGACGCCTCGTCGCCGAGGAACGATCCCGACCCCATGAACGAGCTGACGCCGAGGTGACCCCATGAACGCCGGCTCCGGCCACCGTCGCTGCACCGCCCGCAACCGCGCGGGGAACCGCTGCGGACGCACCCCCGCCCCCGGCGCCCTGGTCTGTTCGCTCCACGGCGGCAAGGCCCCCCAGGTCGCCCGCAAAGCCAAGCAGCGCCACGCCGAACAGGAGATCCACGCCATGGCCGCCCAGTACTCCCCCACCGCCGAGCCCGTCGAAGACCCGTTCGCCGAACTGCTCAAGCTCGCCGGTGAGATGCGAGGGTTCAAGAGCTTCCTCGCCGACCGCGTCGCCGCGCTGCGCGCCGAGCAGTGGACCGGAGACGAGGACGGCGAGCAGAACCGCGCACTGATCAGCACCTACGAACGCGCGCTCGACCGGGCCGGGAAGGTCCTCGCCGACATCGCCCGCCTCAACATCGAGGACCGCGTTGCCACCATCCACGAACGGCAGGCGCAGGTGTTCATCGCCGCGTTCGAGCGCGTCATGTCCTCGCCCGAACTCGCGCTCACCGAGCAGCAGCTCGCGGCCGGTCGCATCGTCATGGTCCGCGAGTTCTCGACGATCGAGAACGGCACAGGCCCGGCGGCTTGACCTGCCCTGACTCCAGCCACAGGAAGGACCTCTCAACATGGACCGCCCCCGCCGCACCGGCGAAGACCTCGTCGCATGGGCCGTCGCGACCGGCCGATTCCCCCAGTTCCGCGCCACCCGCTGGCGCAACGACCTGCGCACCGGCCGCACGGCCCGTGACCTGATCGGCGCCGCCTACGCGCGGCACGCACGGCGCTGAGAGGCCATGGAGCAGACGCCCCCGCCCCCGCGCCGCCCGGTTATGGTCGCGCCGGTACAGGGCTTCTCGGCGGTGTTCTTGAGCGCGCTGCTGCGCTCCCACGGCACCGAGTATCTGCGGAGCCTTGAGCGGTCGATGCGGTTCCATCCCGCCTACCTCGCCGAGGTGCGGCAGTTGTGGGCGTCGATCGAGCAAGCCGAAGCGGAGTGGCTGGCGTGGCGCGCTTCCGTCGACGGAAGCGCGGAAGCGGTCCCAGCGGAAGGCCCGGCAGCCTCCTCCTCAGAGATCACCGTGAAGGAGGCCGCGGACATGCTGCGACTCACAACCCGGCGGGTGCGTCAGCTCCTCTCCGAGGGGCGGCTCACCGGCCGCACGGTCGGCCGTTCGTGGCTGATCGACCGGACCAGCGTCGAGCTGCACGGCGCCGCGAGGCGGGCAGCATGACGGGCCGCCCGCCCACGCGCCGCAGCCTGCGATCCGTCCCCGCACGCGCCGCAGCAGCCGACGACCTCATGCACCGGCTCGGGTTCCCGCCGGCGGCGGCGCGGGTCGACTGGCAACGCGACCCGGCCGACGCCGAGACGAACACCGAACCCAAGCGCGGAGGAGGTGGCACGCGTGAGCGTGGGTGAAATCTCAACCGTCGCGGTGAACGCTGAGATGCTGCGCGAGGCAACCGAGGGATTCCGGGCTCAACTTCCGCGGCTGGCTCAGACGATCCGGCAGAGCGACGGCGAACACCTCGACCTCGGCGCGAACACGGCGGAGATCCGAGCGGCGGCCCACGCGGTCGCGGACGCCGCCGAGAACGCCGACGCAGTGCTGCGCGACCTGAGCGCAGCACTGGCCCGACTGGCGGTCTGCGATGGCTGACAGGACCGTCACCGCGCGCCTTCGCCTGGACGTCGACGAGTACATCCGCAACACCCGACGCGCGCAGGCTGAGACCCGCCGCCTCGCCGAGGAAGCTGAACGGCTCGGACCCCGCGCAACGCGTGCCCAGCAGCAGATGCGCCAGGAGGTCGAGCGAAGCAACCGCGCCTACAACGAGCAGGGCGACACCGCCCGCCACTCGGGTGGCGAAGTCGAGCGCGCAGCCCGCCGAGCCGGAGACGCGCAGCGCGACGCCGCCGACGAGACCGAGCGGCAGGCCGACGCCAACGAGGAAGCCGCCGAATCGTCCGAACGCGCCGCCGCCGGGATGATGGAGATCGCTTCGGCTGGCGGAGCAGCGGGCGCCGCGATCGCGTCGGCCGGTGTCGCCGTCGGAGCGTTCGGGTTGGTCGCGGCCCCGTCCATCGGCAAGGTGATCACGGCCAGTCAAGATCTCGCGGCCGAATGGTCGGGGTTGTCGCGGCAGCAGCAGGTCGTCGCGCTCGGCGTGAACAACCTCGGCGACGAGTACAAGGCCCTCGCGCGCAGCTACGAGCCGCAGGCCATGTCGGCGTTCAACTCGGTGCTCGCGGTCGGTGGGGTACTACTGCCCAAGGTCGGCAAGCTCGTTGACGAGACCGGCGATGACGTCGGCCGGTTCGTGGATCGAATCGGGACGTGGGCATCCGGCCCGGAGGTGAGTTCGTTCCTCGACTGGTCGGGGCGCGCGGCACCCGCTGCGCTCGACGAGCTGGGCACGGCCGCGACCACCACCGGCAGCTTGGCGCTCCGGCTGGTGCAGGACATCGAGCCCGTCGGGATGTCGATGCTCGGCATCGTCAACGGCGGACTCGCAGCCGTGAACGCGCTCGCCCAAGTGAACCCCGCATTCGCACAGCTCGGGCTGCTGACGCTGATGCTGCGGCGCCCGCTGACCTCTGCCGCCGCCGGCGTCGGGACGATGGTCGGCCGCATGGGGCAAGGCGCCGGCGCGGCGGCTGGGATGTCGCGGTCGACGCGCGCCTTGAACCTGGCAACAAAGGCCGGGCCCGCGCTGTTCGTCGCGGCCGGTGTCGGGCTCGCGTTCTGGGCGGTCCGCGCGTCCCAGGCGTCCAGCAGCACCGAGAAACTGATCGGCGCCATGCGGATCGAGGCCCGCGCGACGGGCAACAACCTGGAAGGTCACCGCAAGTTCGCGGCGCAGCTCGACGCCAATGCGCGTGGCGCGATGGCGCGGCTGATCCACACGCAGAACAACATGTCGCAGGCCGTCCGCGACAGCCAGTTCTCGACGACCGAGCACTCGCGCGCGATCGGCGTGCTGCGCAAGGAGTACCGCGAGACCGAATCGGCCTTGAAAGATCAGCGGGAGATCATCAAGACCGTCGAGACCGGCGCCGACCTCCTCGCCCGCAAGTACGGGGTCACACAGCAGCAGGCCCTCAGCTTGGCGACCGCTGCCGGGGTGGATCTCACGAACGCGCTGGACAAGAACGGGAAGCTGACGGCCCAAGCAGCCGCGAAGATCGGCAACTACCGGATCAACGTCGAGGCCGCGAAGGACCCAACCCGCGCCGTCTCGCTCGCCCTCGACGACGCTTCGAACTCCGCGCTGTCCATGAAGGACCGGATGACGGCGCTCGCCACCGCCGCCGACAGCTACCTCACGCCCGCGCTCAACGCGTTCAACGCCACCACCCAACTCCGGCGCGGGTTCCGCGACCTCGCGGGTGAACTCGGCAAAGCCAAGGGCGACATGTCGGGGAACACCGAGTCCAGCAACGCGCTGCGCTCGGCGTTTACGCAGCAGATCACGACCGTGCAGCAGCTCCGCGACGCCATGGCAGCGAAGACGGGAAACATGGCGCAGGCCAACGCCGCCGCTTCCCAGTACATCCCGATCTTGATGGCGATGGCCGGCCGGAACCGCGATGCGCGGGATGCCGTTGAGCGCCTCGCGATCATCCTCGGGACGTCCACCGCGCAGACGCGGACGAACCGCGACGCGTTCGTGCGGCAGGCCACCGCGATGCTCGGTTCCCGCACGCAGGCGATCGCGTTGTGGACGCAGTACCAGCGGCTCACCACCGCGCAGAACACCGGCACCGCGTCCCTCGGCGGCTACATCAGCCGTGTCCGCACCTCGGCGGAGGCCGCCCGGCAGATGCAGATCCGCACCGGGCAGGGCGCCACTTCCCAGCAGGCGTACAACGCCCGTGTCCGCGACGCCCTGCCGGTCCTGTACTCCCTGGCCGGGCGGAACTCCTTCGCCCGCGCGCAGGTCGACGCGCTGGCCCGCGCCACCGGCAACGCCAGCGCACGCACCCGCACCAGCCGCACCGAGTTCCTCAACGCCGCCGCCGCGATGGGTGTCGCGCGGGGCCGCGCCGAAAACCTGTGGCGCGAATACAACAAGCTCCCGGCTGCGACCCGCAACGCCGCAGGCGGCATGCAGTCGTTCAAGGTCACGACGCTCAAGGCGCTCAAGGAGATCGGGAACTCCAACCCTCGCGTCAGCGTCAACGTCAGCGCGCGCGGCACGTTCCGCCGCTCCACCACCGCCGGGCTGAACCGCGGCGGCCCCGTCCCCTGGCTCGCCGGCGCCGCGCCCGAACGCGACAGCGTCCCGGCGATGCTGACCCCGGATGAGCACGTGTGGACCACCGCCGAGGTGCGCCGCGCGGGCGGCCACGACGCCGTGCAGCGGCTGCGTGCGGCGGCGCTGCGCGGTGAGCTGGCCGGGTATGCGACCGGCGGCGCCGTGCAGATCGGCGTCACCGGCAACCGCGCGGCAGGCGCGCAGCGGTCCCGGTGGGCGCGCGACCAGCACGTCGTGGTTTGGCGCGAGCACCGCGCGACCTATGACCAGGCGGCGGCGCTGGCGGAGGCGTGGAAGAAGCTCGCCGGGGGCGGCGGCCCGGTCGTCGCCGCAGCCCGCACCCAGCTCGGCGTCCCGTATGTGTGGGGCGGCACGAGCTGGGGCCGCGGCCTGGACTGCTCAGGGCTCACGCAGGGGGCGTGGCGGCACGGCGCCGGGAAAGAGATCACCCGCACCACCTACACCCAGTTCCCGAACTCGCGGCCCATCTCCGGTCCGCGGCCCGGCGCGCTCGGCTTCCCCCACATGGGCCACGTCGTCTTGGCCAGCCGCCCTGGCTACATCATCGAGGCGCCCCGCACCGGCCTGGACGTCCGCGAAGTCCCCGCCAGCCGCGGGTATCAGTGGCGGTGGCCCAAGGCCGCCGGATACGCCAAGGGCGGCGCCGTGCAGCGGCTCGGCGACGACTTCGTCGACGGGTACGTCACCGGCCGCGAGATCGCCCTGGCCAAGCTCGCCGGGGTCGCCGGCGACCCGGGGCCGGGCGGCATCCCGGGGTATGCGGGCGGCGGCTGGGTTCGGGGGCGTCCGGGCAAGGACCGCAACCTCATCAAGGCGACGGCGGGCGAGTTCATCGTCGCCCGGTCCCGCGCGAAGGCCGTGCCGCAGCTTGTTGAGGCGATCAACTCCGGGCGGGTCGTCGGTGAGGAGATCGTGCGGCCTCGGCTCGCGCCGGCGCCGCTGGTGCGGGGTGGGGACGGCGCGTCGCTGGCGCCCGGACGGTCGGGGGCGCCGGTGATTCATCTGTGCAATCACGGGGTGATCGCCTCGCGGATCGAGGCGGAGCACTGGCTGGCCAAGGGCTACGCCAACCTGAGATCACAAGGAAGGGTGCCCTAGATGCCGCTCAGTAACGCGGGCCGCGATGCACCGGGCAAGCCGTCGGCCCACGCATACGGCTGCGCGTAGGCGTTCGCCGTGCGGCTCTTTTTGATCTTGACGCCTACGCGGAGGGTGAGTGTCACGGATGTCACGACCACTGCGAGCAACTGTCACGGCGCCAGACGAACATCACGGCAATCGTCACGGCCACGTACCGTCACGGAGACGCCCCATGCATCCCGTCACGGACACGCGGAGTGACTGTCACGGCGGTGCTAGCAGCATCGTCACAGACTGAAAACCGCTTCTGACCTGTAACTCCCTCCCCCAGCCCCCGCCCCCGTGACAATCCTCGTGGATGCGCCCGCGCGGCTCGGCGCATGACCACGCTCCCTTGGGCTCGATCGCTTAGCGCACCCCCAGACGGCAACCAACGTGTCCCCTCCAGCATCGCCCGCGTCCCATCCAGGCAAGAGGCGCGCCCGCTCGGCGCGGGTAGGCCCAAGGCAACGGGGCCGCCTGCTGTGGGGGGACACCATGGAAGCTCCGCCAGGAGATGATCAACGATGCCCGACGTGCGGGGGAGTGCAACGGCTCTACAAGGCCGCTGAAGCCGCCGAGTACCTCGGCGTCGGCGCCCGCTGGCTCGCAGACAAGGCCGCCGCCGGAGCCATCCCCGCCACCTACGTCGGCCGCTACCTGCGGTTCTCGGCACGCCAGATCGCCGAGATTCAGCAAGCTGGTGAAGTGCGCCCGGTTTCGGAGCGTCCGCGTCGCCGCTGATCCTTGCGTCCACGACCTTGTCGCAGGTACGAGGGTGCTCGACGCCGACGCGGACCGGGCGGGACCGGGCCAGTGATCAGGTAATCCGCTCCGCGCCAGCGCCGACTCACCATCTCGTAGCGTGGTCCACAATGTCACGCCACGCAATCAGTCGGTAACCTGATCGGCGATCTGGAGCAACCGCCTCGCCTCGCGACAGCGCCCCGTCGCTCTCCTCGGAGGGCGGCGGGGCGCTTTGTCGTGTGCGCGGTCAGGCGGTGAGCGGGCGAGCGAGCAGCTCCAGCTCGGCGTCGACCAGCGCGAGCCACTGGCTCATGTTCAGCCGGGCACCGTCTTCGGCGATGTCCTGCGCGCGCAGGCACAGCCGCCCGACGATCCGCTCCAGCTTGTTCAGCTCCGGCAGGGTCAGGTAGTTCTTGGCGACCTTCCGGTGCTTGCTGTTCGGGCCGGGCTCGTCCTTGCCGTTCTCGCGTCCGGGCCAGTGGTAGATGGGACGCGCCTGCTTGATCTGGTTGGCGTCCATGCCGGTCAGGTGCCGGTAGATCTGGTTCTGCATCATCCCGAAGAAGATGCCGGTCTCCCGGTTGCTGGGCGCGTAGTCGGGCGCGTTCTCGGCCATCATGTCGCGGAAGACCTTGTAGTCGACCATCTCGCGAGCGCGGGCCAGTGCGGTCTGCCGCCTCTCCGCCTCGGTGATCTCACCGACCTCCGCCTCGCGAGCGCGGACGGCGAAGTAGATCCGCGCCCGCGCGACGGCCTCCTTGGTGTCGTCGCCGGCCATTGCGACGAGGTAGGCGCCGAGGCGGGTGAGTCGATAGTCCTGCGCCTCCCGCTGGGCGCCCGAGCCGATCGAGACCTTGTTGCGCGTCTCCGCAAAATGCTTCTGAGCTGCGTCGTTACCCTGTACGAGTAGTACGGCGTCGCTAGCCTTGCGGATGACGGTGGCGAAGTCGCGCCACTGCGCGTACTCCATGAGGGGCTGGAGGTCGCGGCCGGTCCAGTACTCCCTGCCGAAGGCGTCGGTGCGCCGGATCTGGTCGAAGGGCGAGTCCCCCCTGTCAGGGACCGCGGGCATGCTGCTATCGTCGCGCATGTTCGTCCTTTCGTGCGTCGCAGCGTTGGTGTGGAGGACGAGCCAGGCCCCGGCGACCTCCATCGCGCGGGGCCTTTTCTCGTCTGGCGAAAGATCCTGCCACCTCGCGCACAAGATCACGAACGCGCGGCGATCGTCGATAGCGGACCAATCGCCCAAAGCGGTCACTTGCGCGGTCGCGTGCATCATGCAGGCAACTCGCCTACCTGCTCGAACTCGCGTTCGACTACCTAGTGTGATCGAATCGTCGCGATAAGAATTTCATTGCGGTTCAGTGATAACCGGCGTGTCGCGCCCTCGTCTCTGCGACACAAACCGCCCACCCCTACCCTGACCTGCATGCCCGCCTCACCCCCGCCCGACCGCATCATCACCGCCCGCCTCCACGGCGCCGTCTCCCGCCACGCCGCCTAGACCGCCCCCACCGGCGAAGCGCGCGGTGCGGCCGTCGCCGAGCTGCGCGCCATCGCCACCATCACGCCCCCCACCTCGCACGGCTCCCTCCACCCACCCGCACCCGTCCTTCGCCGGGACAAGCTCGGCCAGGTCGCCAGCATCTGCTTCGGCGCAGCGTCCGGACAGGGCTCGGAGGAGCAGCGGCGCGCCGAGATTCAGGCGGCGCTGCTCCGCAAGGCCAGCGCGGACGAGGACGTGCTGGGAGCGCGCATCCCGATCGGAGCGGCGCGGGCCGCGTCCGCCGCGCCGCCGCTCATCGGGGCCAGCGCATGGCCCCGATGACAACGCCCCCGTCCTTCCGAAGAAGGGCGGGGGCGCTTCGCGGTCGGAGGGTCCTTGGCTACTCAGTCTCCACACGCATCACCTGGGATGCCGCCCGGCTCTCGTACACCGAGAGGGCACGGAGGCCGCCCAGTGCGAAGTAGCGAGTCCAAATGCGCCAGATTTCCTGCCAGTCATCGCACTGTGCGTCCAGCTCACGGATCGGGAGGCCGACCGCCTTGGCCTCAGTCGCACCCACGACAGCCGAATGCATCCTCGGATCGTGCACGAGCTGATGGGTTACCCGCTTGGCGAGAGCCGCCGCCTCTTCCTGGGTGCGTTCCGGGTTCGCGCTTACCGCCTGGAGGGCGATGTCGTCGGTCCGGCCGAGCGCCGACTGGGCGAACTGGAAGGTGCTGGCGTCGATGGCTCCGCTGCCCAGCAGCATGGCGTGGATTTGATCGGTGTTGGGCCGGGTTTCGACGTCGCTCAGTGCGCTGTTGACAGCGGTGATGATCTCCTTGGCGCTCACGAAGCCCCGGTCGGGGAGGAAGATCTGCGGGTCGATCGGGCCGAGGTCCGAACTCGGACCCATGATGATTTCGTGCGCGCCTAGGGCCAGGATCGTTGCTGCGCTCTTGGCGATGTCGGGGATGACGACACAGAGGCGCCTACAGCTGGCCTGTGCGAGCCGCGCGAGCCGGACGGCGACCTCGCCGTCTCCACCCGGCGAGCACAGCAGCAGGTGCAGGTCCTGCTTCGGGTTGGCGTCGTGGAGAAGTTCGGCGAAGTAGGTGACGCTGTCTGCGTGGATGACGTCGATCATGACGATGAGGCGGCAGTTGTGGCGCCGCTCGTACTCGTCGATGAGGTGGCGCCGAAGGTAGCGAGCCTCGTGCTGGGCGCCGAAGAGTGGGGTGAAGTCCTTGGTCACCGATCGGTCCGACCGCGGCCCGGGTACATGCGGTCGCGGCTCGCTGTCGACGATCCGCTCCTCTTCGCTGTCTGCCTCCCCAGCTTCCACGCCTCCCTGACTGAGCGTTGCCGTTCCTCCCACTCTGGGTCCGGCTGGAACGTCGCCTTCCCCTTTCGCTTCCTCTTCATCGCTACTCCCCGGGGCGATCTTGTTTGTTGTCATCAACATAACCTCTGTGTGTGACACCCTTCTGGGTGCGGGGGGTGGTTGCTCCATCTCGGGGGGGTGACTCCTTCCTAGTTGTGACTGGCTGGTAAGCAAAGCCGCCACGCACGAACGGTCATCAACACAAAAATTCTCGGCTGCAACGCTCGGCTGCTCACGATCGTTCGGCCGCCTGACCGATCGCGTCGTCACGCGCCCCGAACCAGCCAGGCCAGGCGCGGGCGCGGCGGCGTGTCGCCGGTATGGGAGCGCGCCGTCTCGGGGTGCGCGGCCCGGGGCGGGGAAGAGCTGCCCCGGGCCGCGCGTGCCGGACGCCCCCCGCGTCCGGCGCATGGACCCCGGCCCGGTGCGGCGCGCCCGCTGCACACCAGGCCGGGGGTAGGCGCGGGCACGGCGGCGCACTCCCGGACGCCCCACGCCGTGCCCGCAGTTCATCGGCCCCACCGCCGCATCTCGGCGGCGATGAGGGCGTTCATCAGGTCGTCCGGCGTCGCGCCCTCGACGAGGCACGCGCCGTCCATCGCCCACCACCGGCGCGTGTGGTGCCCGAACCAGACGCGGGCGGCCGGGAATTGCCCGTGCAGCCGCGCGACCTCGGCCGCGTGAATCGGCGCGAGGTCGATCACGGCCGTGTCGACGCGGTACGCCGGGGTCGCGTTCACCGCTCGGCCTCGCGTTCGGCGAGGGTCTGCTCGTCGAGCAGTTCGCGTAGGCCATCGAGGGTGTCGGCGATGAGGTCGGAGACGACGTGCCGGGTGCGCAGCGCCCACCAGCGGCGGCGGTCGGTCAGCAGGATGGACCAGCCGGGGAAGTCGGCCTTGAGCTTCAGGCACTCGTCGGACTGGGTCAGCAGCAGCCGGGCCAGGTGTTCGCCGGTCGGCGCGGCCAGGGTGTGGCGGTGGCCGGCCGACACCTCGTGGTGGGTGAGGAGCCGGGTGCGGGTGGCCGTCCACGTCTCCCCGCCGACGGGGAGCTGCTCGCGGCGTACCGTCCATCCGGGGTGCTGCTGGTGCAGTTCCTCGGGTGTGACCTGTGTGGTCTCCATGCCGCCAGCGTGCCCGTGCGGTGAAGAGCTGCGGCAGGTGTGAAGCACCCGCGGGCGAGGGTCGTCGTTCACACGGGGTGTGAACGGATTGCGCGCCGGGTCTTGCCGCGCCCTGTGATGGCGCTCCTACACTGCGCTTACGCCAGACGGACGGAGCGCCGTGGAACCGAATCTGCTGCTGGACGCCCTGCTCGGCGAGGCGGGCATGTCGTACGCCGGGCTCGCCGCTCGGATGAACCACGGCGCGGCGACGCGGTACGACCACACGTCGGTGGCGCGCTGGGTCCGCGACCACGCGATCCCGCGCGGCGCCGCTCCGGACCTGATCTGCGACATCCTCGGCGCCCGTCTCGGCCGGGTCCTCACGCTCGGCGACATCGGCATGGACCGCGCCGGGTCGCCCGGCGACGGTCCGCCGGACCTGGGTACGGCGTTGTCGCACGCCACCGCGCTGTGGCGGGGCGACGACCAGCGGTCCGAGATCGTCGCCCGGACGACGCTGCTGCGCGGCCCTGCCGCTGTGGCGCCGGTGTTCGAGTGGGAGAACCCGCCCGACGACCGCGACGTCTCCCACCGCGGCCCGGGTCGCGTCGGCGTCGCCGAGGTGCAGCGGGTGCGGGCGGCGCGGGACCGCTACGAGCAGATGTACCGGCGCGTCGGCGGGGTGCCCGTCCGGCCGCGCGTGGTGGCCTACCTGCACCGGCAGGTGGCCCCGCTGGTGAAGGGCACCTACGACGATGCGACCGGCCGCGAGCTGCTGCGCGCCGCCGGTGGCTTGGTCGCGCTGGCGGGCATCTCGGCCTACGACGCCGACCGTCAGCCGCTCGCGCAGCGGTACCTGCTGCACGCTCTGCGGATGGCCAAGGCGTCGGGCTCGCGGTCGTTCGGCGGGTATGTCGTGGCGCTGCTGGCCAACCAGGCGATGTACCGGGGCACGTACCGGCAGGTGATCCAGTACGCCGAGACCGCACTGCGCGGCGCGGGCGGGCACCTGTCCCCGGCGCTGGTGGTCGACCTGCACGCGCTCCAGGCCAAGGCGTACGCGCGGATGGGCGACACCGCCGGGTGCCACCGGCACATGGCGCGCTCGTACGGCGTCGAGATCCGCCGGGAGAACGAGCCGCCCGAGACCGGCTACGTCCAGCCCGGCCTGGTCGCCACCCAGCACGCCGAGGCGCTGCGCCGCCTGGGTGATCTGCGCGCCGCCCAGGAGCACGCCGAGCAGGCGCTCGCGCCCGACGACGTCCACACCCGGGGGCAGGCGCACCGCCTGGCGACGTTCGCGCTCATCCTCGCCCAGCGCGGCGAGGTCGAGCACGCCGCCGACATCGGCGAACAGATGCTCGACCGCGCCGCGGGCATGGAGTCCGGTCGGATCGCCGAACGGGTCCGCGACGTCGTCGACGCCCTGGCCCGCCACGACACCGCAGCCGTGCGCGATCTTCGCGAACGCGCCGTGCAGCATCTCGACGTGCCGATGTAGCCGCGCCGATACCGTGGCCGGTGATCTGCCACCGACTCCGGGGAACGCCGATGCGCTGGACCGTCCGCGACGAGACACCGCTCTACACCGACCCATGGCTGGACATCCGCATGGCCAAGGTCGACATCGGCCAGGGCCGCACGCTCGACCACCGGCTGATCCGCACCCCGCCGGGCGCCGGCGTCGTCGCAGTGAACGAGGACCGGCGCGTGCTGATGATGTGGCGGCACCGGTTCATCACCGACGCGTGGGGATGGGAGATCCCCATCGGCCGCATCGAGGACGACGACCAGGACCCCGCCACCGCCGCCGCCCGCGAATGCGAGGCCGAGACCGGATGGCGGCCGGGCCCGCTACGCCCGCTGCTGACCGTGACGCCCACGCCCGGCATCAGCGACAGCACGCACCACATCTTCCGCGCCGACGACGCCGCCTTCGTCGGCGACCCGACCGAGGACTGGGAGTCCTCACGCGTGGAGTGGGTACCGCTCGACGACATCCGCGACCTGGTCACCGCCGGCCACCTCATGAGCGGCACCACCCTCGCCGCCGTCCTCTACGTCCTCACCGAACCCGCGCCGTGAAACCCGCGATGCTCGCTCCCGCTCGGCGATCCTGGGGAGTAGCTAGTCTCGGATGCCGGGCACGTGCCCAGGAGGCAGTCACCCTTCCCTCGCACGGTTCGCGTCCGGCCATCCGGCCACCGCACGGTGATCTCGCAGGCGACCCAGCGGAGTACCGCCATGGTGCTCCGCCCTCGCTGTGTTCTCGTTGTGGTCTGGCCGTGGGTGGCCAAGAGGTCGCCGCTGCGAGCGCTGCGCGCTTCACTCTGCTGGGTGAACCCTCTTCGTCACGCCCTTCGCCACGCACCGGCCATCCTGCTCGCGGTCACGGTGGCCTCGTGCAGCAGCAGCGAGGAACCCGCAGCGCGCCCCTCGAATTCGTCCTCGGCGGCCGCGTCGGTCGACCGGCCGGCGCGGGATATGTGCGCTCACCTCGACCGTGCGCGGAACCTCGCCGCTGGCTCCGGTGAGCCCGGCCCTGATGACTCCGCACCGGTGGGTGATGTCGAGGCGCTGACAGCTCGGACGCAGGCGCAGACGTCGGCGCTGGCATCGCGGATGCCGTCCCTGGCGCAGCTCGTGCAGCGCTCCCCCGGCACGGTGCCCGTGCAGCAGCTCGAAGCCTGGTGCGCGGAGAACGGCCTGTAGCCCTCGCACACGAGCCGGTTGACCCGACCCTGTGCGAGGGCCAGCGCATCAGGTTCGTGCTTCGGCGAGCGCGTCGCGGATGCGGACGGCGCGCGGGTGCCCGATCTTGAGCTCTCGCCGCAGCGCTCGGATCGACGGGGTGTCCCCGGTCGCGAGGACATCGGCGAACCGGTCGCGAGCGGTCGCGACCACTTCGGCGAGCTCTGTTCCGCCGGGCTCAACCGGGTCCGCCTCGACCTCGCCGGAGACGGCGCGGCCGACCTCCCCGGTCGGCTCGGTGACCGGCCACCCGGTCGCGTGCTCCAGCCGGTCGCGACCGGCGCTCTCGCCCGGGTCCTGGCCGTGCTCGTCGGCGAGGTCGAGGCTGCGCGCCATCGGCGCCGTGAGCTCGACCGGTCCGCCCTGCTCGATGCCGTTACTCGATCCCGACACCGCGGCCGTGACCGTCTCCCACCGCGCATCCCCAGCTACCGCGTGACCTGCGTCCTCGACATTGAACGCAGGCCACGCCGCCGACGGCTCACCAGCCGTCGACGGCGAGTCCGGGCTACGGCGAATCTCCCCGATGACCAGGTGGAAACAGCCGGTCGCGACCAGCGCGGGCCACCCGGAGACCAGTGCTCCCGTCCACCCGTGGTCGAGGCCGTGCGCCACGTTCGCCGCCATCGTCGCCGCGATGCCGAGCAGCAGCATCAACCACGCCAGGACCGGCGGTCGCGACCGGTTCCGGGCCGCCTTCACGATCACCAGCGAGCACGTGAGGATGAGCCCATCCACGGTGAGCGCACCGGCTCGCGCGGCGAACCCGTCCTCCCCATTGTCCTCGGCGAGGTCGAGGATGTGACCGTAGGAGATCACGACCGCGATCACGGTCACGGCCGACAGTGAGGCGTACAGCCCCCACCGGATCGCCCTGTCCTCGCCGCTCACGCCGTGTCCCTCTCCGCCATCTGCGACGCCTCGACCAGGCCACGCCACAGCCACAGCGGCGCCTTGGCGAGGCACAGGAAGTCGGCGAGGGTGTCGACCTGCTCGTACGTCAGCTCGATGCGATGCTCCGAGCCGGGCGTGTTGGTGATGAGGCGCACCATGGGAGGCGCCGAGATGATGCGCATCCGGCTGATCGGGTCGGCGTAGCGCTCAGCGACCGTGACAGGCTCGGCACGGCGGGGCAGGCCCGGCACGCGGGACTGAGCGGCGGCGGAGAGCAGTGCCGTGCCGATGCGGCCTCCAGCCACGAACCCCGTCGCGAGCGCCACGACCGGGCTCATGGTCGCGGTGCCCAACTGGACGGCGTCGCCGTCCTCCGTCCACCCTTCGGCTTGGACGAGGATCTCGGGGCGGCCGGTGCGGGTCGAACGGATGGCGACGAGGATGTCCCGGTCCGGTCGGGGCCAGTCGTCGACGTCTCCCCAGTGGTTGCCCCAGCGCGAGCCCGCGCAGTCCCGAATACGGCACCAGGAGGGGCAGGACGGGTGTGTGTTCGTCACTGTCCGACCTCCTGCTCCTGCTCGGCGGCGGCGCGGTCCAGCGCCTTGCGCACCAGACGGGCCAGGTCGACGCCACCGAACGCATCGGCGATCTCTGCGAACACCTCGGCCTTGCGCATGTTGAGCCACAACATCCGCGGCTGCTCGTGCTCGCGGTCGCTGCTGTAGACGTGGATACCGATGCCCGGCTTGGTCGCGGCGCGACCCTGCACCAGGCGGACGCCGAAGACTCCGCGGCGCCCGTCGCCGTGGACGAGGCGGGTCCGGCCCACGATCGCCAGGTGGTCGAGGAGGCGCCCGTCCTCGGCGATGTGGTTGGCGCGCGAGCACCAGCCGGGGCACACGGGCGGTTCGGTGAGGACGGCGCACGAATGCGTGCAGGCGAAGAGCTGCGCGCCGTCAGACGTCTTGCCGATGGGCGCGCTCGGAACGTTGGTCGTGCGGTAGTCGGTGCGGCACACGACGCAGCTCGTGCCGTCGCGCTGGTCGTCGGACAGCGGAGCCGGGTCGGGGGTGATGCCGGCCGTAAGGTTGTGCATGGGTCTGACCTCTCAGATAGGTCCGGATCAAGGGCACCGCCCGGCGGTAGGGTCGCCGGGCGGTGCCCGCCTTGTGCTACTTGCGGCCCTGCGCGACGAGGCGGAGCAGCGCGAACGCGAAGTT
The DNA here is from genome assembly GCF_000374305.1 of Actinomadura flavalba DSM 45200. Classification (GTDB taxonomy): domain Bacteria; phylum Actinomycetota; class Actinomycetes; order Streptosporangiales; family Streptosporangiaceae; genus Spirillospora; species Spirillospora flavalba. Next base: position 406,500 of record NZ_KB894095.1, read on the forward strand.
CTCGGCCTCGTCGAGGGTCATGGTGGTGTCGGCGTTCTGCTCGTGGTTGCCGACGCAGACGTTCGCGACGCCGCTCGGGTCGTGCTCGGGCGTGCGCAGGTGCGCCGTCATCTCCAGCCCGATCGGGCGACCGTTCAGGTCGGTGTCGAAGTGGTTGCTCAGCTCGACGTCCCGGACGTCGCCGAAGTGCTCGACGTTGAGCGGGTGGTCGTGGGTGTTGACGCACCACGTCGGGCAGACGGCGGTCTTCGCAGCGCGGTGGGTACGGGTGCGGGTGTGCTTGATGTCGGTGACGGTGCTCATGGTCCGTCTCCTCCCTCTCGGGTTGGTGGTCCGGCGGGCGGTTTTCCGCGACGTCGGGTGGTGCCGTGCGGGGGGCTGAGTTTGTTCGGTGCGGCGGGCGCGCGGGACCGGGCCAGTGGTTGAGTTGACGCCCGCCGCACCGGGTCTATGCAGCCAGGGCGGCGCAGTGGTCGAGGATGTCGGCGGCGACCAGGTGGTTGCAGCGGCCGAGGCGGGCGCCAGCCTTGCAGGTGCAGGAGCGTTCGACGGTGTCGACGAGGTAGGTCGCGAGGCCGTCGGAGCCGGTGGCGAGGTACTGGCCGTGGTGGCGGGTGGGGAGGATCGCGGCGTCCTCGATGAGCTGTTCGGCCTTGCCCAGGACGGTGCGGGCGTCCTTGAAGGCGGACAGGTCGACGGCGGCGGTCGCGGTGGTGAGGCGGGCGGCGGCCTCGCGGCGTTCGTTGCGGGCGCAACGGTCACCAATTCCGGCGGCGACGGTGCGGGCACTGCGCAGGGTGGCGCGGCATCGGCGGCACGTCGCCGTCTTGGTCTTGGCTGCCATGTCGTTCTCCCCTGCGCCCCGTTTACTTGGTAGCTACACAGTAAACGAAACCTGGTAGCTACACAAGGGGTGTGCAAAGATTCCTGTAGCTACACGATTCAGAGGGAGTGCCGCATGTCCGAACAGCCGCGCCGAACGCCGACGAGACCGATACGCGTACCGCTTCCGATGTGGGAGGCGTACGGCCGTGTCGTCGCCCGGCTCGGCACCGAACGGACCGCAGACCTCCTTGACCACATGCGCGCCCGCATTACACAGCACGGCGACGACCACGACCGCGCCGACCTAGCCGCAGCCGAGGAAGAACTAGCTGCACGTCGCTCCCGTAGAGGCGGCCGGCCTTCGAAAGAGCAGTGACAAGCACGTGCCAGATGGCACGGGGATGGCACCAACGGCCACGCGGGACACCACTCGATGCCCCGGACGCCCACACGGCACATGGCCGCTGACCCGCGCATACCTCACCACACCCGTGATCGCCAACCCCTCCCCCACGGGCGCGATCACCCTCCTAAAGCGGGTGCCGCAGGTTCGAATCCTGCCGGGGGCGCACACACAGCCGGGAACGATGTCCGACAGTCGATCCACTGGGCTTGCCCGTGAAGCCGACGGTCTGTACTACGGGGTGTTGCCCAGGCCGTCGATCGCGGTCCGCGGTGTGGTCCAGCATTTCACCGTGCAGCGAGATTCGTAGGTCGCGGCCATGCACTTTGAGGAGCTATTGCTTATCGTGGACGCAGCGGCGAGCTGGACTCATCGCACAGTGAAATCGCCGTCGCACCCGCCTCACAGGACAGTTCAAAGCCAGATAGAGTCGGCCTCAATTCGGAAAAGCTGGCGTTGCGAAACGCATTTATACATGCCACCAAAGAAAAGAAACACGGTAATCGATAGGCCGGTAGAGCTAGCGGATGCCATGTGCAAGCAGGCACGTCACACCGCTACATCGGCGTTCGGCCGTCGTTAGGGGCTCGTCCTCAATTTTCCTCCGCCGCATGATCGCCACGTCGCCTGTATTGCACACCAGCACCGCCGACCTCCTGAACCACTCGAGCGGGAGCGAACAAGCCGTCGCCGCGTTCGTCAGCCACGCAGGATCAACAGCAGCCTCGGCACCGAACGCCCTCAGACGCCATCGTCAAGGCACATCTCCAGTCATGCGCGAAATTGGCCCAACAACCGCGTCTAAGATTAGCCTCCTCACACACGACACGGTCGGACGCCTGACCACTCAGCACCGGTGAATCAAGGCCGACGGCGTCGGGGTGCAGCTATCACTGAACGGCTGCGCCAATCAGCAAGTCACACCTCACCCTGATGGACCGATACGATTCCAGTGCCCACTTCCCAGCGCTGAGAAGGGCCACACTCGTCATCGTCCACGAAAAATCGGCCTTCTACTTCGGGGAGCACCTCGGCGATCTGCCTCAACTGAGCTAGCAAGAGGTCGACACCACCCGACCTCATAGAAGCTCCGAAGAATACATGGGAAACCCAATTTATTTCTTTTTCTTGGTACAACCAACCGTGCATATAAAGAGCAATTGCTTCATTCGATAGATGGAACCTATCCCCCACTCCGTGGTAATTTTCCACTATGTTTTGGATGGTTCTTATATCCGAATATTCGCAGTCGATAAACCCACGGACATTAAAGTATTTCGACATTTCCCCTAATCCCCGAAACCGGTGTGTACGATGCCACCTTTTCTCTCGATATAGCTGCGAACATCGCTGTGGACGCCGTACTTGAACCAGAACTCGGCTCGCACACCCATCTCCTCCGCGCTGGAAATTGTCGCCGCGATCTGCCTTCTCGTCGATTTACTCAAAAAATTCTTCGGCCGGTTGACAGCCGTCCAAGTTCGCTTTACCTGAATAAGCGCATCATCCGTGACCGCATCCACCTCTCGCCCATTGATTATCTGAGACGTACCCCCCGTACGCGCTCGCACCATGTCTTCGTAGTGAACATCAGCGGCTTCGCGTGTCTTACCCCGCGCTACCAGATTGCGAACCTGAGCGGAAGCCTTCATTCCGCCGCAATTGTGCACCAGTACCGGCACCTCACCCGCTACCGCATAGTACGTGTGCAGATCGGAGACCGTGAGGTTATGGACGCGTTGGTCACCAACTACCCAAGTGCGGACAGACGACACCTGGACCGACTGACCCTGTGCGTCCCGCAGCCACATACCAGGTTCGACATCCGCAGCAGGGACCCACCGACGAGTCGAGCCGCCAATCCAGAAGGGATGCTCATCAGTAGCAATCAAGTACTGATCGTTCGGTAGATGGAATCCTGGCGTTCGGATTCGGGAATCAGCGACCGTGGCCCAACTTCGGCTACTTTTCGCTGCTACAGAAATCTTGACAAGCTTCTTCTTGCCACGACTCAAAATAGCGCCCGCGACGCGCCTAGCCTCCGTTTTTCCATTTTTAACATCGGTGGCGAGAACCTTTTCACCTCGCGCAATTTTCTCAATTTGCTTTCGCGAACCATCGGCCATGAGAACTCGCGTCCCGGGCAGAAAGCTACTGCATCGACCAAGGACTCGGGCGGCTACCGCCGCTAGCGGCCGGCCGCCCTTGGCTACAGACCCCGCCGCCGACGCACCGGGGAGAGGCACTAGCAAGCCACCCAGAACGCTTCCGGTGACGTGTGCCTTGGAATCCGTATCACCGCCGAAGAAGTTGAACTCGCGACCGTTGAACGCGAGGCCTGTGCTAGCACTTCCGAGGGCCTGGAGGCAAGAGCTTCCGTCTCCCTTGGCGCATTCGAAGGCGTTGACACCGATATGGGCGATCTTCTTGGGGCCCATCATGACCGTGTTGATGAAGCCGTTGCCTACGCCTCTGAAGAAGTTGCCGCCGCCGCTGGGCTTGGGGTTTCGTCGGATGGGCGGGCTCGGGGCGGGTGGGCTGTTGTCCCAGCAGCCGCGTCGGCATCCGGGAGAGGGCTTGGGGCTGGGCGGGTCTCCGGGGTACAGGCCGCCGGGTGGGCTGTTGGGGTGGTCGAGCATGAGGCCGGAGGGGTCGCTGGCGTTGATGGGGTTGTTGTCGGCGTAGGCGTAGCCGTTCCAGGACTGTGGGTCCGTTTGGTCGAGGATGGGGTCGACGCTGATGAAGCGGCCGGTGGCGGGGTCGTATTCACGGGCGCCGAGGTGGGTGAGGCCGGTGTTGTCCTTGGTGCCGCCGACGAAGCCCTTGTCCATGGCGGTGGGCCAGGTGCCGGTGGAGCCGCCGCGGTCTTCGCCGAAGGGGAGGGTTCTGCGGCGGCTGATCTTGGTGAGGTTGCCGGCCTCGATGGCGAGTTCGGAGGTGTTGTGGTGGTCGCCGGCCAGGAGCGTGACGCCGGTGGCGGTGCGCATGGCCACGGTCTTGCCCGCGTGGGAGTAATAGCGGGTCGCAGTCGACGCGGCGGTGCCGATCTGGCGGAGTTCCATTCCGGGCAGGTAGAGAGTGTTGCCGCTCTTGTCGCGGCGGATCAGGCGGTTGCCGTCGGCGTCATAGACGAACGTGCTGACACCGTTAGTGGGGTCTTCTGTGCGGGTGATCTCATTGTCGGCGCCCCAGGTGAACTTCTGGGCACTGCCGTTCATCGTGTGCTGGGCCGTGTTACCGATGGCGTCGTAGGTGAAGGCGTGGGTCTTCAGCGGCTCTTGATTGTCGACGTTGCTCTGCTCGGTGTAGCTCGCTAGCTGGTGCCCCTTGTAGGTGGTGCTGACACCGCTGTCGCCCGCGTACTTGTATTCGCGTTTGGCCTGCCAGGTGCCGCCGTTCGCGCCCGCTCCCCAGCTTTCTTCCTTGGTACGGCTTCCGTCGGGGTGATAGCTGTACTGCTTGCGGTAGGGCGCGGGTCCGGCGATCTGTGCGGTCGCTGGTGTCGCGGGACACGCGGTGGCGGTCTGGGTCCAGGCGTCGGTGAGACGGCCCTGCCGGTCGTATCCGAAGCACTGGACGTCGGTCGTCGTTCCGCCGGTGGTGGCATGACCGGTGATATCGGTGATGCGTTTGATGTTCCCGGCGTCGTTGTAGGTGTAGGCGGCGTCGCGGTCGTAGCCGGCGATGCCTTCACGGCTGACGGTGGCGCGGGTGGTGCGTCCGGTGGCGTCGTCGTAGTCGAATCCGGCGGTGACGGTCTTGCCGCCTGCGGCCAGCAGGTAGTTGCGGATCTGGCCGAGGTTCGAATACGCGGTCCCGGTCACGTAGGACGACAGCCCCGACATCGTCAGCGGGCGCTTGAACTCGTCGTAGGTGAAGGACACGACTTCGGCGGCGAGCCCGCCGGCGGCGGGCATGCTGCCCGATTGCAGCGTGCCGTCGGGGTTGTAGGCGGTGTTGAACTGGTAGGTGCCGCTCAGGCCGCCTTCGGCACCTGCGGGGACGGTGATGGTGGTGCGGGTCGGGCGGTTGGCGGCGTCGTAGGTGTTGACGGTGCTGGTGTAGTCGTAGGTGGTCGTGCCGTCGGCGCCGAGCGCCTTGCGGGTCGCGGTGTCGAGTTGTCCCTTACGGGCGGTGTCGTACGTCCACGCCGTGATGACGTTGCCGGCCTCACCGTTGCTGTTGCTGGCGCGCACCTGGGTCTTGCGGCCGAGAGCGTCGTACTCGTGGAACAGGCGTCCCTTGGTCTTGTCGGTCTCGGTGTAGCGCGCGTCGGTGGTGGAGGTCAGACGGTCCAGCTCGTCGTAGGTGCTGGTGCGGATACCGCTGTCGGGGTCGATGATCTTGGTAGCGCGGCCGCGGGCGTCGTAGGTGTACTCCCAGACCTTGCCGCCGGGGCCGGTGGTCTTGGTCGGACGGTCGGCGGCGTCGTAGACGTAGCTGGTGTCGATGTAGTTGCTGCCGGTGGGGGACGTCGCGTTGAACTGGCGCAGGCGCAACGTCTTGCCACGGGCGTTCGTCCACGTCGTGGTGGGTGTGGCGCCGTCCGGCGGGGTGACGCTGACCCAGTCGCCTGTACCGTCGCTGCCGTACGCGTAGGCGGCCGCGAAGACTTCGGCGGTGTCGCCGGCGCCATTGAGCAGAGCGCTACGGATGGTGCGCCCGGCTCCGTCGTAGGTGTACCGCGTCTGGCTCTTGACCAGGCCCTGCATGTCGGGGCCGAAGAGCGTGGTGATGGGCGCGGACTGGTCGTTGTAGTAGCCGTTGTAGGTCCAGGCGACGTTGCCCCGCCCGTCGTACATGGTGTCGGTGATGACGCGGCCGTTGTTCAGGCCGGGCGCCTGCGTCTGCCGTGGTCGCAGGAAGCCGTCATAGAACTGATAGGTCGGCTGGCCGAGGGCGCCGTTGTTGGTGACGGTGCGTGTGCCGATGACGACCGGCTTGCCGTCCTCGATCTGGTAGCTGTGCTCGAGGTTGTTGGTCTGGCCGCCGGTGCGGTTGCGGTCGGGCAACCACACCTTGGTCAGCCGGCCGAGCGCGTCGTAGAACAACTCGGTTTTCCCACCGGCGGCTCCGGCGACGCCGTCGGCGTCCTCGGTCTGCGTGATGGGCGCGCCCCAGGCGGTGTCGAGCGCGGTGGTGCTGGCCAGCTTGAGGGTGCTGCCGCCGGTCTTGGTGACCGTGGGCTTGTTCACCACGACTCTGGTGGTGAGGCCCGGACCGGTCGCCGGGGTCTGGGTGTAGGCGGTGGTGACGATGTTGTTCTTGGCGTCCGAGACGGTCTTCGGACGGCCGTACTCGTCGAACTCGGTCGTCGCCGAGACCTTCTGGTAAGTCGGTTGTGAACCGTCGGCTGCGGCGTGCGAGACGAGACGTTCGCTATAGGTCGCTCGTCCCTTCGTCACCGACTTGAACGCGGACTTGGGCGTGGTGGACGTGCCGTCGTAGTACGTGCGGGTGTCGGAGAGAACGTCGTAGCGGCGGTCGAGACCCGTCCACAGACAGCTGCCCTTGGTGACCTCCTGCTGGGCGACCGGTTCGCGAATCCACGCCGTGGTGTTGTCCGCGTAGGTCGTGCGTGTGCAGCGGTCGTCCGCGCTGTTGGCCAGGTCTCCGTTGTCGGAGATCCACAGCGGTCGGCCGGTGGCCGCCTCGTGTTCTGTGCGCGTTTCCGCCGTGCGCCAGGTGGATGTGCCCGTTGGTGTGAATGTTCGGCTGTACTGGGTGACGGCGATGTTGGCGGTGATCGTCCCCCAGGGACGGGTCTTGGAGGCCGTCTGGAACTTGCGCGGTAGTTCGTGTGACCACTTCAGCACCTGGCCGCCGGGCTGGTCGAGCTGCACCGTGCGGAGAACGCGTCCCGCGTAGGGGTCCTCGTCGGTGACCGTGCCGCCGTTGCCGTCGGACTCGGTGACCTCACGCTTCTGGGTTTCGTCCGTGGCGGACTTACGGTCTCCGTGCATGCCGCGCAGGTAATAGGTGTCGGTCTGCTCGACCATGCCGTTGAGCGGATCGGAACCCTTGAGGACGCTGACCTTCTTGTAGCCGCGCCACTGGCTCCAGGTCTTGTGCTTCTCCTTGGTGAGTCCGTCGTCATCGTCGTAGTGCCAGGCCGCGCCAGTGCCCTCGTCGTAGACGTACTTCGTCACCATGTCCGCGGTGCGGCCCGTCCGGTCGCGCGCGATGACGTGGGTGACGACGTACTTGTGGAACCAGTCCCGCGTGGGGTCCATGCCGCCGTCGTGCGCCCAGTAGACCGGGAAGCACCGTTTGGTGTTGGTCTCGGGCTGGGGCAGGCTCGTGCTCGTGCACTGCGCGGTGCTGTAGGCCACCGAGACCTCACCGCCGTGTTCGTCGGCGATGTAGTCCAGGCGGTAGCGCATGAACTTGCCGGTGGCGGCGCCCGCGACGCGGTTGTCGCGTTCTTCGTAGTCGAACGTCGTCTTGGGCAGGGTGATCGGGCCTGCCGAGGCGGCGTGGCCGGTGTGCTGGATCGAGATCGGCAGGAGCGAGTAGTCGTAGTCGGCGGTGCCCCACCGGTAGGAGAGCTGCCAGGAGTCGACGTCGCGGAACGTGCCGTCAGACTTGATCACCTGGGTCTTCACCGAGTCCAGGCGCTTGCGCGTCCAGAAGGTCGGGGAGACGGTTCCCTTGAAGTCCTTGCATTCGGTGCCGGACTTGCAGTTCAGGTCGTACGGGGTGTCAGGCCACAGGTTCGGATTCGAGTCGATCTTGCCTGGTTCGCAGTTGGTGTCGGTGTCCAGGCACCGTTCCTTGCTGTTGAAGACCACCTTGGCCGGTGCCTTGGCCGTCAGATTGTCCGACCGCAGACCGTACTCGATGCGGTTCAGCACGCCACCGCGGATGTAGGGGGTTTCATCCTCGGCCTTGAGGTTGCGGCCGTAGTGGTTCTGCTCGGTGTCGTAGTAGTAGGTGATGACGTTGCCGTCGGGATCGACGACGTAGTCCAGGTTCCATCGCCATGCCTGCTGGCACCAGGAGTCCTTGAAACCGCTGGACTTGTTGCAGGGCTCGTTGGCGTCATCGCCGAACACCGGGACGGTCCAGGTCGACCCCGTGGCGGGCTTGGCTCCGTCGGTTCCCTTGTTGGAGCCGAAGTAGTAGCTGGTGCCGTCGGTGGTGGTGATCTTCCAGTACTCGTTGTCGTTGTCGCCATTGGCGACGCCGGCATTCGTCAGCCGCTCGATGCGCGTGCCGTCATCGGACTTCAGCCGCCATTTTCCGGCGCCTTCCGGGACCAGCTCACCGCCCCGGCCGTTCCAGCTCAGCGTCGCGTTGTCATAGCCCCAGCACAGGTCGCCGGGCGAGTTGCCGTGCTGGTCCTTGGGAGCGCCGTCGTCCTCGCACGGCTTGTAGCGACGTTCGATATAGCCCGGCCACAGGTCGAACCCGTCACCTGCCCACGAGGACTGAGAGTTGGAGTTGGCGGTCCGGCCGTCGACGCCACCCGAGGAGTAGCCCAGCTTCACGTCGGGCTGTATGCCGCCGGGCACCGGAGGAACCCGCATTGGATAAGACCAGGTGAACTCACCGGTGTTGTTTCCAACGGCCCACGTGGACGACGCCGTCAGCGAGGTCGCCTTGTAATCACCCTGGCTGCCGCTGGCCCCGGCCTGGGTCGCCAGCACCGTCACCGCGTTCGTTCCGGCCTGCGGAGCGGCAGCGTTGGGCGAAGCGGGCCGTTCGGCGGTACCGGGCGTCGCGCCGGCGGACGGCTTCGCGGAGGTTGAGGCCGTGGGCGTGGGCGACGCGGGCGAGGTGCCCGGCGTCGCCGACGGGGTCGGCGCACCGGCTGCCGCCCGCACCTGCGCGATCAGCGTCTGCTGTTTGGGATCGTGCGTGGTGCTCACCGGCGTGGCCTTGCGGCACTCGGTCCGGTCGGGCGTGGTGAGGACGCAACCGGGGTACTGCACCAGGCGCAGGCGGGAGCCGTGCGCTCCACCGAACGCCGCGGCGAACTGTGCGTAGCTCAGCCCCACGGTGACCTGCCCGGCGGCGGCCACGTCCGTGCGGCTGACGGCCAGCATCACGCCCTCTACGCCGGCGCGCTGAGTCGACTTGCGGTCCAGAATGCGCACCGCGACCTGACGTGCCGGGTCCTTGGCGACGGCCTTGTTCCGGTCACCGCTCGTGCCCGGCTGCGGTTCGGCCACCCACACCGGGAGCTCACCGGCACGTCCCCAGGTGCCCTTCGCCGGAACCTTCACCTCGGCCGCACCCGGCTTCGGCCAGGACGGCGTCCTCGGCGCTTCGGCCGTCAGACCGGCGGACGTCGCTTTGCGCGCCCGCGGCTTCAGAGCATGTCCCTTGACGGGCTTGCTGTCGGAGAATCGGCGCCCGTCTTCGGGGGCGGCCTGCGCCGGTACCGGAGACACCAGGCCCACGGCCAGCACGGCCGTCAGTGCTGCCGCGACAGCGCCTCGTGCACGGCCGCCAGGCCGACCGAGCAGCAATCGAGGACGACCAACCCTGCGCACAACTTCCTCCACGCACATTCCCGTCCCCGCACACATGGCAGGACCGGCCCAACGGCAAGATCAAACGGCACGAGCACGTGCTTGTCCGAGGTGCGCGCCCGGCTGTTGGACCGGGCGAGAACCTGGAACGAAGGTCAGTCGTAGGTCTCCGGCAGTTGAGGGTTGCCGGCGAAGGAGTCGAGCTCTTCGAGATTCGCCAGACGGGCAAGGTCCTCATCATTCGACAACGCGCCCTTGTAAACCCACACGTTGTCCAGCACGCCGGCGAAGTACTCCCGAGTGAGGTGACTGTCAGCAGTTTGACCGTCGGCCAGTCGACGACCGATCAGCAGCGGGCCCGACGCCTTGAATCCGGTCACGCCACCCTTGAAGGATGAGTTCTCCGTGCCGTCCAGGCGCCCGTTCACGTAGAGCCGCATGATCTTGTTGACCGCGTCATAGGACAGCATCAGGTGGTCAGGCCCCTCACCGATGCAGATGTTGCAGTCCTGGCTCTGATAAACGGTCGAGCGCACCACGGACGCGCCGTCGGTGTCCTTGTCGGCGGTCTCCAGCTCCCATGCCGCTCTGAACCGGGCAGAGGGCGGGTCGCGGTCGGGATCGTAATAGGGGTTGGGTGCCGCCTCGGGATTGAACCGGACCGTGAACGCACTCTGCTTCGCACCCGCCATCGCGAACAGCGTCATCGCCCGTGTCGGCTGGTCCGCCCCGATATCCGCCCAGCCGGCCACGGTGAAGCTTCCGCTGGTGTCGACCAACGGGCCAGCCGTCTGCGCCCAGGCGCCGGTACCGTCGGCGCGTTTGCCGTCGAGCGCCAGGCATCCACCGGTGAACTGATCGCAGACTTCGTCGTCATCGGGCTTGATCTGCGCGCCGCCCTTGAGGGACAGGCCGTTTCCGGCTCCCGAGTCGTCGGGGACCACGGTGTTCGTGCCCGCGGGGGCGTTCAGCTTCCAGGTGGCCTGCACCGTTGAGCGGTACCAACGCTGAGCGTCGTCCGCGGTGACCGCGCGGTCGAAGACCCGGACATCGTCGATCTCTCCAGGGAAGAAGTGAGTGTTCGCCCCGTTGTACTTGGCGCGGCCGATGCTGAACGCCTGCCTCTTCGGTGACGACCAGGCATCGCCGTTGTGTGCCGTCGTGCCTTGCGGACGTCCGTCCACGTACAGCTTGAGCGTCTTCGTCGTCGCGTCGTAGACCCCGACCAGATGTGTCCACTGGCCGATCTTCGGCGCTTCGCTCGAGAGTGCTCGCACTCCGGCGGCACCGGCCGTGTCGCCGGTGACCGACGACATCGACCAACGCTGGTTGCCTCCTGCGTACTGTAGGAAGAACGAGCTGTTCGTCGAGCCGTCCTGTGCGGCGATCGTCGCCGTTCCCGATGCGTTGTTCAGCTTGGCCCATGCGGACACCGAGAAACTCTTCGAGGGGTCGACCACCGGTAGTTGCGTCTCGGCGAAACCGGTCGTTGCGGCATTACCGTCGAAGTTCAGCTTCAGCGCGTCGGAACCGACGCGTGCGCGGACACCCAACGCGGCGTCATCGCCGACGATCTTCGCCTCGTTCACCGAGAGAAGCTGCCATTTCCGCCATGCGATGTCGTGACAGTCCCAAAGCGTCAGATGCGCGCCGTTGTTCAGCGCATCACCTTCGGCCGCGTTGGCGATGTTCAAACATTTGTTGCTGTGTTGCGAGGCGAGCTGATAGAAGCCGCTCGCCAGCTTGATGCGTTTCCACGACTGACTAGGCGTCGAGGCGCAGGTGGCCTGGATGACGTGTGCACCGTTCGCGGTCGACGGTGGCGATCCTTCAACGTCGAGGCATTTACCACTGCGCTTACTCGAGATGCTGTACACGTCACCGCCCTGGTGCGTGAATTTCCAGCGCTCCCAATCCACGCCGGCGCAGTCCCACTGAACGACATGGGCGCCGTTGGCGTTCGAGCCTTGTTCAACGTTCAGGCATTTACCACTGTAGAAGCTGATGGCCTGGTAGAGGTCGGTCGCAATCTCGTCCTTCACCTCTTTCGCACCGGAGGGCTCATCCAGCCGCCAATGCGCTTCCTCGGTCGGAAGCTGTCCTACCCGGAAGGTGTAGGGCGCCGAACTGCCGGAACGGCCGGCGCGATCCACCGCTATGACGTCCAGTCGCCATTCGCCCTTCAGGTGAGGTGTCTTGGTGAAGGTGCACTTGCTGGCATCGCAACCGGCAGAAGGTGTCGTCCCGAGATTCTTCCACTCGATCGTCTCGGCGGGTTTCCCCGGCGGAGTGAACTGGATACCGAACTTGCTGATCGGTTCACCCGGCGCGGCAGTGACCGTGAAATCACCCGGCACGTCGACGGCATCGTGCTCGGCGCCATCGGCGGGATACTTCACCGACGTGACGGTGGGCGGCTTCGGCGCGGCGTCGTCGTAGACGAACCAGCAGTAGTGGCCGAGGCCGCCGTTCGCGGTGCTCGTTCCGCTGAAGTAACCGGAGCTGAACCAGTTCGCGGGATTATCGTTCTCCAGCCCGTCCTTGAAATCGTGACCACGGACCGCCCAGGCGATCGGGACGTTCTTGGGGATGCCACGCGAGGTGGCCAACGGCCCCACCTCTTTAGTGAAGGTCGAACCGGAGTTCCCGCCCGCCGAGTAGAGCGGCTGAGCGTCAGGGCCGAGCGACGGGCCACCGATGCGCCACTGGAAACCGGCACCGTTGGCGTCGCCCCACCCGATCAGGTACTCGGCCTGGACCCGATCACTGCCCTGCGGATCGGTGATCTTGGCGGACAACCTCGGCCACGCGCGCAGGTACGGCATGCTGGCGCTCCGGTCCCGGCAGGGATAGTTCGCCCCCTCTGCCACCATCTGCACGTTGGACGGAACCTTGGGCGGCAGGTTGTAGAGAATCCGCAGGACCGCGTCGTTGTTGAACCGCTTCCAGTACCGGGTGGAGTTCTCGCTTCCGGCCTTCATGCCCAGCCACAGCGAGCCGCTGCCGTTGGCGGTCTTCTGCACCTCGTCCAGCAGCCGGGCGTCCTGGAGCACCACGGTGCTGTTGGCGCAGCCGACGCCTTCGTTGCCGTAGTTGAAGCTCCTCTCCACCAGTTTCCGCTGCCAGAAGCCCGAGGCCGCCTGGGTGCTCCACCTGGTGGTACCGCCGACGCCCTTGGTCTTCCATACCTCGGCCTCGGCCGCGGTGCAGTTGTAGGCACCGGTCTGGTACGGCTTGAACTCGGCCTTCACGATCTTGGTGTTCTTGACCGACGCGGGGAGAACGAACCCGAAGAACAGCCGCTTGACGTGCGAGCCGCCGCACTGGCCGCCCATGTACGGGTCGGAGTCGTCGCACAGGCCCATGCCCTCGTCCTCCCACGAGGCGTCGCTGTAGCGCGTCCCCACCATGACGGACTTGGACTCGCCCGGCGACTGCCAGTCGGGATCCAGGTAGACGGGGAAAGTCGTGCCGGGGGCGGTGAACAACGAGGTGTCCGGCTCCAGAACAAGTTTCCCGCCTTGCGGCGTGGCCTTGATGTCCGCGCGACGCGAGGTCTCGGCGGGGCCCTCGCTCAGGTCCTCGGTGATGGGATCGGTGGCCGCGGTGGCCTGGGCTCTCGGGGTAGCCGTCGGGAGCGCCCCGGCCGACGGTGTGGCAGCAGGCCGAGAGGGTGTCGCGGCAGTTCCGGTACCGGAGGTCCGACCCGTCTCGGGTGTGGGCGCGGGAGACGCCTGCGTGCCTGAGGAATCCCACATGATCGGCTGCGCCGCCCGGAAGACCGTGCCGCCGATCGCCTCATCGACCGCCTTCAAACCGCCGTCCGGATCAGCGCTCACTTTCATCTGGGCGGCGTCCAGCTCCAGTTCCAGCCGCGTGACCGCTGGAAGCCTGGCCGCCTCGGGGGTCTTCACCTTGAGTACATGGGTGAAGCCCATGTCGGTAGCCCGCACGACCAGGTCGACGTCCTTGAGCACCTCGGCATAGGTGGCGGTGTCGCCCTGCACGGACGGCGCGGGCAATGGACCGTGCGGCCAGGTCAGGGCGAGCTGCCGGTTGGCGCGCGTCATGCGCACGAAGGGACCGTCACCACCGCCGGAGAAGACCAGGCCCACCGGCGCAACGACCGGCTCCAGTCCCCCGTCAGGACGTTTGCGCAGCCGGGTGTCAATATCGGCCCACGCGCCATCCTTCAGCGCGCGCACCGGACGGGCGTTCAGCGTCGCTTCGAGATTCCCGTCGGGAAGTGCCCTCACCTGCCGACGACTACTCGTCAAGGACGACACCACGACCGGCTTGTCCCATTTCTGGGCGGCTGCTGCGGCGGCCGATTCGGTCACCATCGAGGCCGGGGGCGTGTCGGCCCGAGCCGGCGGTGCGACAAGCGAGGCCGGGACGACCAGCAGAGACGCCGCCACCAAAGGTGCCGACGCCAGCGCAACGACCCAACGCACGACGCGCCTCCCGATAGCCAGGTGCGCCGTAGGCAGTTCGTCGCACAGTCACCAGTTGATGACTCTGTCAGGAGACTTGAGCTCGCCACCCGGCCACGACGAGCGAGGAAGGGAAGGCGGAGTCTGCTCAAGATCAGACTGAAGAGACGGCTCAAAGTAGCCACTGGCGGTGAGTCAGAGGAAGAGGTCAAGCCAGAGTAAAAATGTGACCTACATCACTCGATAACGAGGGCCACCATCGCGTCGAGCTGGGCGTCCGCGGCATGTCGGTTCCGTTGATCGCCGTCGGTTTGAGTCAGGCGCGAGGACGGACCCGACGATGATTGGCCCGGGCCTGTGGTTCCGGTTCTCGCTGGGTGAAGTTCCGTTGGTCTGCGAGGTGTCGCGTCGCGCGGTGCACGTGCGGCCTCCCGGCCGAGCCGTGGAGGGGCGTCCAGGGGCGGTGGCGGTCAGGGGCCGTCCAGGAGGTGGAGGGCCGACTTGATCGGGAGCAGTTTGGGGCTGTTGGGGCCGAAGGATTCGATCGCTCGGTCGTGGAGCTCGTGGAGGGTTCGGGCGGCGGTGGTGGTGTCGCCGCGGGCTTGTTCGGTGCTGGCGCGGTGGAGGGTCTCGCTGATCTCGGCGGTCGTGAGCAAGCCGCTTCGCTGCCGGGGGACGAACGGCTGGGAGGTCTGGGCTCGGGAGGCGGCGGCGGCCTCCGGACGGCGGACGGTGGCCGGGGCGCGATAGGGCACGGTGACGTCGGGGCGGCGGACGGGGTTCGGCTCGGGGTCGCCCTTGGCAGGGAGGTACCGCTTCAGCACGGCGAGCGTCTCGTCCAGGTTCGGCCGGTCCTCGATCCTCTTCGCCAGCAGGGCCAGGGTCAATTCCTCCAGACGGCGCGGCACCCTGTTGACGAGCCGTGAGGGCGGCACCGGCGGGTCTTCCAGGTGCTGCCTCTTGATCTGCTCCCAATCGCCTTCGAACGGCGGGCGTCCGACGATCATGAAATAGAACACGCAGCCCAGGCTGTACAGGTCGGACTGCTCCGGCTGGTCACCGTTGGAGAACCGCTCCGGAGCCATGTAGGCATCGGTTCCCACCCAGTTCTCCGTATACCGTGTCGCTTCCTTGCCCAGCGGCAGTGCGATCCCGAAGTCGATCACATACACGACACCGTTGTCGCCGATCATGAGATTGTCCGGCTTGAGGTCGCGATGCAGGATCTCCTCCCGATGACAGGCGGCCAGCGCACGCCCGACGGACGTGCCGATCGCGGCGAACTCCAGCAGGCTGGGCGGTTTGCTGCGGCGGAACTCCGAGAGCTCGCGTCCCTCGATGTAGGTCATCACGATGTAGCGCACCGCGCCGTGCGCACCCTCGTCGATGACGGCCGGGATGTTCGGGTGATGGAGCTTGCGCAGCAGCTTCGCCTCCCGGGTGAATCTCTTTCTGACACGCTCCCGAACCGCTGACTCGAAATCAGACATAGCAGACAATTGCGGTATTTTGACGACCACGTCCTTGTCGGTTTCCAGGTCGCGAGCCTTGTAGGCGGTGCCCATCCCGCCCTGGCCCACTTGTCTGCCCACGTGAAACCGCTGGCCGACGACCGTTCCCGGCACCAGTTGCGTCTCGGCGCCGTCTGCTCTGCTCCCCATGGAGACGAACCGTAGCCGATGGAATGTCACAAACTGCTCCACTTTTCATGATTCCGAGTGATAATCGCTCGCAGAGCCGGATGAGCGTACGAACTCACACCCTGGGGGCGGCGTGAAGGATCAAGGTCAAGTGATCCGCGTCAGCGCGACGGACGCCGGTTCTACTGGCTGCCCCCAGGCGTTGGCGTTGAAAGTGCGCCCATCGCCCCACGGCCGTCCCCGCACCGGCTCGCCGTTGCAGACCTTCGCGCTGGGCCCCCTCATGGCCGCCCTCGATCGGGTCGAGTTCGGCGGACAGGACGAGGACGCCGTCGTGGAAGAACTCCGGCGGACCCGAGGCACGTTCGGCTCGCGATCCGCTCCCGCCCATGACGGTCTCGTCTCCTGGTCCGTCGAGGCGTTCCGCAACTACCGGGCCGCCTGGCACGCCCAGCAGGCCGCGGCCGCGGTTCCCTGCCGACGGCCGGTGCGGTCCGAGTGGAAGGTCGTGCACCGCCGCGACGCTCCCGACC
Organism: Actinomadura flavalba DSM 45200; assembly: GCF_000374305.1. Classification (GTDB taxonomy): domain Bacteria; phylum Actinomycetota; class Actinomycetes; order Streptosporangiales; family Streptosporangiaceae; genus Spirillospora; species Spirillospora flavalba. Next base: position 422,811 of record NZ_KB894095.1, read on the forward strand.
ACCGCGGTGTGCGCCGCTACGAGCAGACCTGCTGGGGACGGCGCTACCAGTCCGACGACGGCTCGGTCCGGGAGATATGGCTGCTCGGGCACACCGTTCCGAAAGAGCGTCCGCCGGTCGTCCGCGCGGCGGCGGCGAACGTCGCCGCCTTCGGCGGATCAGGGACTCCGGACCGGGTGCGCGTGATCGTCTTCGGGGCGGCGTCACCGGTCGCGGAACCGGTCCTCGAGTGGACGGCCGACGAGATCCGGCGGCGCGCCCGCGACGAGGTCGCGCCGCGTCTGATCGAGGTCGTGGACGACACCGCGCGCCGGACGGGCGGTGACTGCGCGCGCTGCCCGCAGACGTCCGACTGCTCCGCGCTCCCGGCGGGCGACCTGCTGCCGCACGTCCCCGCCACTGGCGGCCCAAGGCGGTCGCTCTCCGTCACCGACCTGCGCTACCACCATGACTGCCCGGCGCGTTATCACCTGCTGATGCAGTTGCACATCCGCGACGCCGGGCCGGCCGAGAGCCTGCCGATCCTCGTGGGCCGGGCCGTGGACGCGGCGTTGCGGGATCGTCATGGGGCCGGTTCCCCCACTCGCCGGTGTTCGCCGGAACAGCCGATGGACGCAGCCGTCGCAGCGCTGCCTGAGGACGGCCGGAGTCCGGCGGCACGGATGCTGGCGCGGCATTCGGCGTTCTGCCCCTATCCCGACGTGGACGAGGACGACGGTGCGGCGCGCGATCTCGTCGTCGTCCACGACGAGCGGCTCGGCGTGGTCTTCGTCGCAGCGCCCGATCTGCTCTACCGGCGTTCCGGCGGCTGGGTATGGCGGGAGACCAAGACGTCGTCGCGCGGGCTGCGGCGTGATCTTCCCCTGCTGCGGCAGTTCCCGCAGCTCGCGCTGGCGGTTCTGATGCTGGCCGCCGGGGCGCTCGGCGGTGAGGTGACCCGCTCGCGAGTCGAGTTGGAGCACCTGCGCCCGGACGGCTGCGCGCTGGAGGAGTGGAACCCGGACGATCCGGACGTCGTGGCGGAGGCCCGCCGGATCATCGGCGACCTCGTCGTCCCGTTGCTGGCCGACGCGGCGTTCGAGGCGACGCCGGGCCGGGCCTGCGGGAGCTGCGAGGTTCGCCGGTGGTGTGCGCCGGGTGCGCGGCACGTGCTGCGTGCGGAAGGTCCGACGGCGTGAACGACGAGGCGTCGCACGAGCGGGTACTCGGCGCGGTGGCGAGCGCGTTGGTGCGTGTCGATGAGCTGCGGAACCTGACGGCGTTCCGGATGCCGTATCCGGACGAGATCCAGGGCGCTCTGAATCGGATCGTCCTGCATTGCCTGCGTCAGCGTGCGCGGGCGCCTGGGTCGGTGCCGGAGATGATCCGCTGGGGATATCAACTTCCGCTCGGCGACTGGCCGTTGCGGCTGCCCGACGCCGTCTACCCGGCGGACGGTCTCCTGGTCGACGACGCCTCGGGAGCGCCGACGGCCCTGTGCCACGAGATCGCGCTGTGCGCGGAGAGCGGCGATCCGATCCGCGCGGCCGCGCAGCCGGTGACGCGGCTCGCGATCCTCGCCGCCGAACGCAACCAGGCCGTGGCGTTCAGTCTGCTGCGCGAGGTTCTGGCGACGCATCCGATGCTCACCAACGATGCGCTCAACCGGGTGGGGTTCGACCGTCGGCTCGGTGAACTGGGCGAGTATCTGGGCGACTTCTACCGTCCGATCGGCCCGGAGTACGCCGCAGGGGACGAGGTCTACCCGTGCGCGTGCTGTGGAACGCCGGTGCGCCGGACCTTCACGGAGACCTGGTGGTGCGAGCGGGAGGAGTGCGGCGACGAGATCTTCGTCGGCGAGCCGGTGGACTGGGACGCCAAGGTCCGGCTACAGGGCGACAGGAGACACCGGCAGTTCGTCTCCGGGCCGGACCGGGCGGTGCTGCGTGTCGCGGACGTCCTGTCGGTGCCGGGGGTCGCGGTCACGCGCTGGCCACCGCGCGGACCCGGCGGCCTGCGGGTGGACGTACCGGGACGTTCGTGGAACGCGACCCTCGTCGATTGGCACAACCCGGCACTGCTCGGCCGGGCGATCGCAGCGGCGTCGGCACTCGACGGTGTCAGCCCCGTGACCTGGGTGGTGGCGCAGTACCGGGTCGACGCGGACCCGGACTACCTGCACGTGGTGCGCGATCAGACCACCCCGCCGAGCGAGACGCCGCGGGTGAGCTCGGAGGAGGAGTTCACCACGATGGTCCGTGAGGAGAGCCGACGTGCGTAGCGGGCGATGGTACGCGGAGCTTGCCGCGGGACTCGGGCACGGGACGCCGCGCGTGCCGCTGGAGGTGCTGTGCCCGGTGGAGCTGGGTCTGACGCTGCTGCGGCGGCTCGACGAGCGGCAGCCGCCGACGTCGGTCTGGGCGCTGCTGGGCGGCTATCCGTTCGCCCAGGCGGCAGGGCTGGCCCGCACGCCGGAGCAGCAGTGGATGATCACGTGTGTCCGGCACCGGCTGTGGCCACTGCGCCGGCGGGAGGCGTGGGTCCAGGCGCTGCGCGACTACCGCGCGCTGGACCCGAGCGTCCGCGCGTTCCGGCTCGCCGCGGATCTCGGCTCGTTCGAATGGACCGGGGCCACCGCGCTGACCGGCCGGTTCGACGTCTACGAGAAGGCGTTGGAGACGCTGCCCGACTTCGTGGAACGGCCTCTCGCACCGGCCGAAGCGGGTGACCACTTCTACTTCGACCGTGACGAGCGCGTCGAGGTCACCATTCCCGACGACGTCGCGGACCGGCCGGAGCCGTCGCCGCCGCACGACCTCACGACATCGACGCCGACGAACGGCGCCGCGCTGGAGGTTCCCTGGACGGAACTGGAAGAGGCGGCGGCGTGGATGGACGGGCGCGCGGCGCCGGGCGAGCGCGCCAACTGGTGGGAGAGCGTCCACCAGACCCGGCTGCTGGTCCGCGGCTCACACGGAGGCGACTTCCTCCCGGGCGAGGCGCTGCGGCTCGACGGGCTGCTGCACGCGGTCGGCATGGTCGGGGTGGGCAAGAGCACGCTGATGAAGGTGCTGGCCGTCTGGGCGGTCCGCCGCGACCAGCCGCTGCGGATCACGCTGGTGGTCGGAGACGTCGCCGAACAACTGCGCACGGCGGAGGAACTGCGCGGCTTCCTCGGCGACGGGGCGGTGGTGCCGGTGATCGGGTCGTCCACCCGCGAGCAGCACGTCGAGGGGCTACACCGCAGGCTCGCGGGGCGCGGGCACCTGCTGCTGGCAGGGCACCACGAGGAGCACGGCTTCGGCGATCTGAGCACCGCCTGCCCGCTCGACGCCCTGCGCGGGGCGGAACGACCGGTCCGGCCGGTCGACGCACCGTGCTCGCGGCTCTACGCCGCGACCGGCGAGCCCGACGACCGGCGGCGCCCCCGCCCGTCCGGTTGCCCGCTGTGGCACGCCTGCCCACGGCATGGCGCCGCGCGGGCCCAGGTGGACGCGCGGGTGTGGATCGCCAACATGGCGTCACTGGTCATGAGCCCGGTCGCCCCCGAGCTGGGCGGGGTGAGCCTGCGGCAGTTGGAACTGGCCTGCCTGCGCAGCGACATCATCGTCGTGGACGAGGCGGACCGGGTGATGATGAATCTGGACCTGATGTTCGCGCCCACGGCCACGCTCGTGTCGCGGGGGCCGCACTCGTGGCTGGACACCCTGCACACGCACAGCATCAGCGAACTCTCCCAGGAAGGACGCATTCAGCTCTCCGACCGGAGGGTGCGGGACTGGGAGGTGGCGCTGTCCGTGGTCACCGGCGCCACGAACCTGCTCTACGCGATGCTGATCGCGAACGAGCGCCTGCGCGAGTGGGTGGGGATCGAGTATTTCAACTCCTGGACGCTCCAGGCGAAGCTCCTCACCGAGCTGTTCCGCACGGACGATCCGCCGCCCAGCGGCGAGCGGGCACCGGCGGGCGCCGGTGACGGGCCCACGTCGTCGCGTGCACGGATGGAAGCCGCGTTCGACCAGTTCCGCGACGACCCGCTGGGCGATCAGGGCCCGTACGAGTCGGTCGCCGACCGCCTCGCCGCGGCGACGCAGGACCTGCTGCACACGCTGAACCCGCTGTCCGCGGCGAAGCGGCTCGACTCGGTCCTCGATGAGCTACGGGCGATGAAAGCGGACGCCGCGCCTGAACCGGACGAGGACGCCGCGCAGAGCGCCGAGCCGGGTCCGGACGACGAGGACGTCCCGTTCGCGAGCAAGCTGGAGTTCACCCTGCTGCTGTCGGCCCTGCACCACCGGCTGGACCGGCTGACCTACCTGTGGCCGCAGGTCGAGGACGCGATGCGGCTGAACTCGGCGGACAACGAGCTGGTGCGCCGCCCGCCCATGGACTACATGCCGCTCGTACCGGAGTCCCCCATGGGCAACGTGCTGGGATTCCAGTACGTCGTGGACGAGCGGGAGGCGGCAGCCGAAGCCGTGACCGGAACGCTGCGGTTCTTCCGCTGCACCGGGGTCGGCCGGGAACTGCTGCTCTCCCTCCCCTCGCTGGGCGCCGACACCGCTGCGGGGCGCGGCGGGCCGCACGTGCTGCTGCTGTCGGGCACGAGCTGGGCCGGGACGTCGACCCGCTCGCACGTCGTCGCACCGGTGGGAGCCGTCCTGGGTCCGTCGGCGGAGGCCAGGACGCGGCTGCGCAACACCGTGTTCAGCACGGGTTTCTGCTACGGCGACGACGGTGAGCCGATCAGCGTCTCCGGCCAGCCGCGCCGCGTTCAGGCGTCGTTGCTGCGCGCCGTGGTGGACCGGCTCGGCAAGCCGGGACCGCACGGGATCTCCCCGCTCCAGGAGGAGATCAACAACGTCGAGGACCCGCGCCGGCGTCGTGCCCTGCTCCTGGTCAACAGCTACCAGGACGCGCGGTCCGTCGCCGACCAGCTCAACGCCATGCCGGACTGGCAGGGGCACGTCAAGGCACTCGTGGCCGACGACGCCGACGTCACCGAGGCGGTCGGCGGCGCGGACGACGCCGTGCCGGCGGGCACCGTGCGACGCGGGGAGGTGGGCCACCTCGCCACCGACGCCATGCTCCACGTGCTCGTCGCACCGTTGCTCGCCGTCGAACGCGGGCACAACATCCTGAACAGGAACCAGAACGCGGCGCTCGGAGTGGCGCTGCTGCTCACGCGCCCGCACCCGGTCCCGACGGACGTCGGCCTGTCGGTCCTGGCCATCAACGACTGGGAGAGCCGCGTCACCCGGGGCCTGGGCGTGTCCGGGGCCGAGCCCGCGTCGCTGAGTGAGCTGACCGCCGCGCACGCCTCACTCGACGCCGCCGCCCGTGCCTTCCGCACCTCGGCGCGCAGCGAGTGGGGGCGGCTGCTCACGCGCCGGTACGCGTACTCCGCGCTGAGCAAGGAGGAGCTGCGATCCTTCGCGTGGGACCAGCTCGTCGTCCTCTGGCAGGTGATCGGCCGGCTCGTCCGCGGCGGCGTCGCCGCCCGGGTGGTGTTCGTCGACGCGAAGTTCGCTCCCGGGCTCGCGGCGGCGAAGGCGCCGGGCGCCCGGCCGACGACCGTACGGCGCGACAACGCCAAGACCAGCCTGCTCTACAACATCCGGGACGTCCTGCGCCCCTACCTGGCCCCGTTGCCGGACGACGCCCCGGTCGATCCGGCGGACGCGCAACTCGCCACTCTCCTGTACGAGCCCGTGTACCTGGCGCTGTGCGACCTGCTCGCCCACGTCGACCCGACCGATCTGGACGATCCCGGCTCCGGCGACGGGGAGAGGGGCTAGAGCATGGCCGTGCCCTACGACGCGATCCGCCGGGCGGCGTACGAGCCCGCCGACGATGGCGGCGACCGCACTGCGGGCTTTCACACGCTGGAGTTCCCCGAGCGGATCACCGAGCATGTGGTCGACCTCTGCAACCTCACCCGGCAGGGCCGCATCCGCGTCCTGCTGCCGCCGACCCGCCGGCTGGACGCGCTGCTCCAGGCGCTGGACGTGCGTCTGGCGGTGCTGCCCCGTCCGGTCGCCTCCGAGGCGGGTCCGCGGACCTGGCTGTACTGCCCCGTGGACACGGCGGGCGAGCCGCTGCCGGTGCCCGTCCTGCTGCGGCTGCTCGACTACTGGATCGAGGAACTGCGTCCCGAGGACGAGCATCGGGACGCGGTCGAGCGCGTATGCGACGCACTGCGTGAGCAGTCGCCCGTCTGGCGGCGCGAGGACGTTCCGCTGCTGCGGTGCGGCGTCGGTGACGGCGGGACCGCGCAGCCGTCGGGCCTCCAGTACCTGCTGGCGACCCAGCACTTCGCCCGGCGGATTCAAGAGCTGCCGCCCTATGATTCCGGCGAGCACGTGCTGCGGTTCCGCTCCGTGGCGCGCCGGTCCCGTCAGCAGGGCGCGGAGCTGATGTCCCAGCCGCTTCCCCACGACGACGCGAGCGGACGGCGCTGGTGGTTCTCGGTGTGCGCGACCGTCACGCTGCACACGGTGCCGTTCCATCCGCGCCCCCGGGTCCATGTGCATTTCGGCGTACGCCGGTGGGCGACGCGCACCGATGCGAAGACGGGGTCACTCCGTCTGGGTTACCGCAGGGGCAGCGCGGTCTACCTCCGCCCGCTCGAAGCGTGGCTTCCCGGCGTCCCGCCCGGCGACCGGTACAGCGTGGCGTACGTGGTCGGGAACGGGGACGGGCACGCGTGGCGTGGCGGCGATCCCGCGAAGCTGATGCGGCGGCTGGCCATGCGCGCGCGAACGTTCCCGGAACCGGCGCAGCTTCTCGGTGACCCGGAGCGGTGGTTCGACGGTGAACGGGGGGTGGACGCGTTCGTCGTGCACAGCACCCACATGGGCGAACACGGCGTCGGGGCGGGATTCATGTCCCATGAGCGGTCCCGTCTGGTCGCGTGGGCCGAGCAGGCGTTCGGCCCGGAGCTGGTCCGGGCCGCCGACCTCACGCGGTCGCGGCTGCCGGCGGGCAAGCCGCTGAACGCCCGCCGGAACGGGTCTCCGGAACGGACCGCGGCGACCAAGGCCGCCCTGGGGAGCGCGCGGCGTGCCTCGCTGGCGAAGCTCTACGCCGAATGGTCCGGAACGACCGAGTTCACGGCCCGGTTGCTGTGGCGCACCGAGAAAACGCGGGACGCGGCTGTCGCCGCCCTCACCGCCGCGCTCGGCCTCGACGGGGACGGCGGCGCGGGCGAGGTGAGCGTGCGGGACCACGACCGCAGCGGCCGCGGCCACCCCGTCGTACTGCGGTGGCCGACGGACGAGTTGATGGTGACGTTGCGCTGCCTGCGCCTGGACAACGGGCTGGCGGACGGCCTGGGGGTGCCGCCGCGTCCGGCGCGGGGAAGGGCCGACCGAGCCGTCCGCGCGGTCCGCGAACGACGCGCGGACATGGGCGAGTTCCTGGCCGAGGACGGGGCGGACACGGCGGTCCCCTCGGTCGCGCTCGTGGAGATCGCGGGCAGGTCCGCGTACGGCGAGCTGAACGACCCCAAGTTCGCACTGCGGCTCGGCGCGGCGGGAAGCGGCGTGCTCACCCAGTTCGTCGTCTCCCCCGCGACGGCGCAGTCCAGCGAGGCGCAGTCCAGCAAGACGCTGCCCTCCGCGGCGGAGTCGGCGTGGCTCGACGCCCTCCGGCAACTGGGCGCCACCGTCGTGCCACGCACCGACGTTCCCGCCGGGCTGCCCGAGGATACCCAGTACCTCGCCGTCTGGACGGCCACGAAGGCGCGCGGCAGCACCGCCTACTCGGCCAAGGGGAAGTTCCCGATCGCCGTGCTGGTGCGTCCGTGGGCCGACGGGCCGGACGCCGTCCTCGGCTGGGACCCCGGGGCGGTCACCGAGAGGGGCGCGTGGACGGCGTACCCGCGGTTCCTGGGGCGGTTGCCCGTCCTCGCGGCCGTCTCCGACCGGGACCTGGCCGATGTGCGCGACCCCGACGAACCGTGGTTCGACTGGTCCCGGAGTCGTGACGATCAGCGCGCGAGGATGGAGGAGTTCCTGCAACGGGTCCTCCACTCGGACCACGTCCGGGGCCGGCCCACGGTTCTGCTCGTCGACGCTCAGAACATCCGTTCCCTGTGGACGTGGGTGCAGGACGGCCAGGTGAGACGAGACCTCATCCGCACGGGCCAGGCGCCCGCCTTCCCGCTGTACCCCTGGCTGCGGCTGGTCCGGGTGCGCACTGCGGACCAGCGCGAGACGCCCCAGTGGTGGGGCCTTCCACGTCGTGAAGGCGTCGTCCACGGCCTGCCCTCCAACCTCTGGGTCGGCGGTGAGGGGGCGGGCAGGGTCTTCTACAGCACGGCGCCGAAGGCCTCGACCGCGTCCGGCTCCGCGGTGGAGGCGCACAAACTGAATCGCCGGAGGATTCGCAAGGGCGACCATGCCGGTGAGTGGACCATCGACGTCGACCGCCCGGCGTGGAACCCCGGCCTGGTGGAGATCGCCGTGCTCGGCTGCCACCCGGGCGACGGCGACGATCCACACGCGGTGGCGATGGCCGTCCACCAGTTGCGGCAGGCGCCCGACTACCGCGACGTGCTCGGCAGGCCGCTGCCGCTGCACCTCGCGCGGAAGGCGCAGGAGTACATCCTGCCGATGCGGAACGCGCGCGACGAGGACGCACCTGGCGGGGAGCCACCGGACGAGGAGATTCCCGGGCCGCCCCAGGACTGAGGGGGTCAGGCGGGGTCTCGGGTCACCTCGTCCCTGCGACGTCGCGCTGCCTCGAACGCCTTCCTGTCCTCGGGTTTGACCTCATGCGTGCCGCGCCCCAGCCCCTCGTACAGGCCCATGAAAGCGTCCAGCGCGGCTCGTTCGTCAGCGGCGCGGCCCGCCGCCCGGTAGGCCCTGGCCAGTCCGGTGAGCACCTGCGCCTCGTTGGGTGAGGCGCCGGAATCGACGTAGCAGGCGCGGGCCGACTCCCCGTGTGCGACGGCCTGCGCGTGATTTCCCACGCGCAGGTGGCATTCCATCAGGACGCGATGGAGAGCACCCTGGTTGTAGGGCGTGCTGGCCCGCGTCATCAGGTCGACCGCGAACGCCTCCTTTTCTAGCGCGCTTTCGATCTCGCCGCGCTTGAGATGGCAGTTGATGATCGTGGGGAGGGTCGCCGCGATGCCCCGCTCGTCTTCCAACTCCTCGTAGAGCCGACCAGCGGTCGTCGCGTGGTGCAACGCCTGCTCCCACTGGCTCATCTCTTCTTGGAGGACGCCCATGTGCTGGTGGCCGTGGGCCGACTCGAGCGAACTGCCGATCCCCTCGGCGAGAGTGATCGACTTACGCAGACTGACCGCTGCGAACTCGTACTGTCCCAGCTTGCGTCGCAGATTTCCCACCATGCGGCTGCACACCGCTTGATAGCGGTCTCGATCCCGTGGGTCGAGCAGGTCGCTCTTGTCGATCTCGCACGCCGTCTCCAGGTGACGCGCTGCGACGGACCAGGCGCCACTACGCGTCTGGTAAGAGCACAGGGCGAGTGGCAGCCGCCACCGGTAGGGCTCGAACGAGCGGAAATCCGGGGAGTCGAGCACCGCGAGCACGGTGTCGTGCTCGCGGTCGAACCACTGGCGTCCCGCGGCATCGTCCTCGGGCTCTGGCAGCGGTGCGCTCCCCTCCGGGAGCAGGTCGTCGGGGAGCTCCCGGCCCGAGCTGAGTGCGCGATCGCACTGCCGGGCGGAGGCCAGCAGCCATTGCAGCAGCCGCTCCCGCACGGCGTCCACACCACCGCCCGACCGTTCCTCGACAGCACGTTCCAGCGCGAAGGCCCGGACGAGGTCGTGCAGTTCGAACCGCCGGTCGGGCGACTGGTACAGCAGATTGCTGTACAGGAGTTCGTCGGTGGCCTGGCGCGCCACCTGCTCCGGCGTACCGGAGAGGTAAGCGACGACGTCGAGCGTGATGGTCGGACCGGGATGAATCGCGATGACGTGCAGCGCCGCGGCCGCTTCGGGCGACAGCGGGGTGTAGGACAGGCTCAGCGAATCACGCAATGCCGTCTCCCCTTCGGACGTCACGCCCAGCAGTGCCTTCTCGGAGTCCAGCCTCGCCAGAACGTCTTCCAGACTGTCGTGCCGGCGCCAGCGGACATGTCCGGCGACGTGCCAAGCGGCGAGCGGCATCCCGTGGCATGTCTCCATGAGGGCACGGGCTGCGCTCCGCCCGGAGTCGACCCGTGCGGCGCCGACGAGCTCGCGCAGCATGTCCAGGCATCCGTCGAGCGTGATCGGGCCCAGCGGCAGGACGCGAGCCCCCTCGGTCATCGCGCGGCCGGCCACGTCCGTGCGGGTCGTGATGACCGTACGGCTGCGTCCGCTCGCCGCCACGAGATCCGCGACGTGCCGATGGTCCCGGGCGTTGTCGAGGACGACCAGGAGGGCGCGCGTGTTCACCGCCGTCCGGTAAGCGGCGAGCAAAGCGTCACCGCTCCGCTTCGTACCCGAGATGCCCAGTGCCTCGACGAACATCGCCAGCACCGCGTCGCGGTCCATCGGAGCACCCACTGGGGAATGACCCCGCAGATTCGCGTAGAGAACTCCGTCCGGGAAGTGTCCGGCCACGCTGTGCGCCCAGGTCACCACCAGTTCCGTCTTCCCCTGGCCGCCCAAGCCGTAGACGGTCATGACCCGGACGCCGCTGTCAGGTGAGAGCAGCTCTTGGAGCGCGGTCAGGGCGTCATCGCGGTCCCGCAGGCGAGCCCGGATCGCGGGCAGCTGATGTGGCAGTCGCAACGGCGCCACGTTCGCCACTTCACGTGCGCGTTCGCAGAACGCCTTCAGGTCGGCGCGCAGCGAGTCGATGTACTCATCCCTTTCAGCCTCCAGATCCCTGCACTCCGAGGCGACACGCCGACCCTTCTCGGCTTCCAGCTCGGCGATCTTCGAAGCGGTACGCCGCTTCGCCTGTTCCTCCCGCCTTCGCTGATCGTCGATCAACGTCTGAATTCGTCCGGTCTCCGCCCACAGGTGCCACAGCGAACGTCGGATCTCGTGGTCGTCACCGAACAGCCGGTCTGCGTGTTCCGCGTGCTCGATGGCCTGTTCCGCGCCTTCCAGTTCCGCGCAGATCCGGATGAGGTCGAGGAAGGGCTTGCGGCTCTGCCGCCGGATTTCCAGAACCTCGGTGAAGACGAGTTGCTGGTCCAGGTCGGACAGCGGCGGTCCGCGCCACAGCTCCGCTCCCGCCAGGAGGGGACCGTATTGCCGGTCAGCGGGCAGCCCGCTGATCTCCTTGAACTTTTTGCGGGACCGCCAATAGTCCACCTCGGACGTCTGCAGCCCCAGCTCCAGCACCGATCGCTCGTGCTGGCGGACGATGTCGAAGCCCGCCGCCTTCCGCAAGGCCGACCGGTAATAGCGAAAGGTGGCCTCGGTGATCGGCCCCAGGCGTTCGTCCAGGTCGGTGTAGGTGGCCTTGCCGTCGCTGACCGCCGCGATCGCCAGCACGGCGAGCAGCCGGGGTTGCAGCGCCGTCGGTTCGCCGTTCACCAGCAACCGCACGGGGCCGAGGATCTGGAGGTCGACCGTGCGCGCGTCCATCGCGTTTCAGTGAAGCAGAACATCCGCCCGGGCGGGGCGCCCCAACGGTTTCCTCACGCTTTCTCCACATCCGGCCGAGACGCTGGTCAGCAACGGATCGAGTGCCGAGGAGGACACGATGGGGACGACGAACTCGCGCCGGCTCGCGCCGTGGTGGACGGCCGCGTGCGGCGTGCAGACGTATCCGGTGCGCCGCGTGGTGCTGGTCGTGGTGCACAGCGTCGCGGCGGGCGAGCGGCTGATCGCCGCCGTGCGGGCCGTGGAGGGCGTGGCGGGAGTCCAGGTGGTGTTCACCCGGCCTCCGGGACCGCCGGATGACCGGGTGGCGGAGTTCCTGGCCGCCGCCGACGCGCTCACCACCCCGTGGGACCGCGCCGCGCGGGAACGGTTCGACCTGGTGGTCGCCGCCGGTCCCGCCGGGGTGGGCCCGTTGCCGGGAGCGTTGCTGCTGCTCCCGGAGGTGTCGCCGGACGGCGAGGTCGTCGATCACCACGGACGGCGGTGCGTTCGTGCGCTCGGCGACCTGCTCCGCGGGCGCGAGGGCCGCGACGACGTCGTGGTCGTCGGGCTGCCGCACGGTGGTGCGGTCTCCAGGCTGGAGAGGGCGGCGCCGGACGTCGGGCGGTGCGCGGTCGTCGTTGGTGACCCGGTGTACGACGCGTTGCTCGGAGCGATCGTCGAGCGGGACGGGCACCGGGAGCGGCAGGGCGTACGTCTCGGGCGGCGGCTCGGCGTCGTGCTCTCGTCTCGGGGATCGGGCTCGTTGCTCGGCCGGTCGCCGGCGCTGCTCGAACGGATCGCCGCCGAATCGGCCGTCTCCGGGGACCGGTGGGTCTGTTACGTGCACCCCGACGTGTGGGTGCGGCACGGCAGGCGGCAGGTGCTGGCGTGGACCGGAGCCGAGGCGCGTGAGCGGGTGCGGTTCCTGCCTCTCGGACAGGGCTGGCAGGGCCCCGTCGCGGCGGCGGACTTCGTCATCGGCGACCAGGGCACGGCGACCGCGTACGCCGCGGCCGCCGGGAGGCCGGTGTCCCTCGCCCGCCCGGCTCCCGCCGCCGGCCGGGGGTCGCTCGCCGAGGCGGTCGGCCGGTATGCCGCGATTCTCGATCCGGCGGCGCCGCTGCGCGCACAGCTCGACCGGGCGGCGCGTCCGAGCGCCCCGGTCGCTCGACGGGTCACCTCCGTCCCGGGCAGGTCGGCCGGGGTGCTGCGGATGGTGTGCCTTTGCCTGCTGGGGATCACCGACTCGGCTCCGCATCGGGCCGAGGACGTCTAGAGGGGAGGGATCGGCATGAGCGTTCGTTTCGTGGGCGGCACCGGCGACCGCGCGTAGGCGCGGGCGTGCGAGTTGGGCAGGCCGTGCCCGACCGGGTTTCCGGTCGGGCACGGTGCGTTATGTCCGGGTGCCCTCGCCGGGTCAGTCGGGGAGGGCGAAGAAGCGGGTGGCTTCGTCGATGGTGAAGCGGGCGCGGAGTTTGCAGGCTGAGTTCTGGTTGGCGAACATGCCCGGCACCCAGAAGGCGTCCTCGCGGGGAACCGTCGCCGTCCACTCGACGGGGACGATCCATTCGCGGCGGTCCTGGTCGTCGGGTGGGCGGCCGTGGTCGTAGGCGGCGTGCAGATCGAGGTCGGCCATGCTGCGCGGCTCGCCGTCGACCGTCAGGACGGCGTCGGCGAACGGGCGGGCCTCCCCCGACACCGTTCCCACACCTACGTAGCCGGACTTGGGGATGTGCACGAAGACGCGCGCTCCGACCGGGAGCGTGCTGAGCGTCCGCGAGTACCAGTCGCCGCCGCCCGCCGAGACGAAGCCGTAGCGGCGGGCGTCGTTCCAGTTGCGGACGCCGGACTCCTCGCCGAACGAGACGTACCAGTCCTGGCCGTTCCACGGCTCGCGCTTGTCCTGCCGGGTGGGGGTGCCGGCCGCCGCGACGGCGACGTCGTCCACGAGCCAGGAGCGGGCGAGGTAGGTGCGGCCTTCGTCGGAGAACGAACGGAAGAACAGCACGTTGATCGGGATGAGACTCTCGGCGAGGTAGGTGACGATCCGTTCGGTCGCGGCGTCCACGTCGCCCGCCACCACGGTCAGGGCGTGCGCGGTGCCGAGGGAGTCCGGCGGGCCCGCGCCGAACCGTTCGGCGAAGGCCCGGTCGAGTTCGCCGCCGTACGGGCTCGCGCGGAAGATGCTGCGGATGTCCTCGTTGGTGAGGCCCTTCGCCCACGACCCGTAGTCGAGGAGCTGCGCGACGACCTCGCGGGGCGTCCGCTCGCGTTTCAGCTCGAAGACGTGCAGGGTGCCGTCGGCGTCGAGGCCGAGCAGGTCCACGACCTTCCCGTGCTCGGTCCGGACCTGGCGTCCGATCAGCAGCAGCGGAAAGCCGAGGATGCCGGGGTCGGCCTCGATGAGGTCTTCGAGTTCGGTCTCCGAGGCGACGGCGGTCAGCGGGACGCGGACGGGTCCGTCGTCGATGCGCCACAGGCCGACTTCAAGCGGCATGGACCACCCCTTTCCCGCAGCAAGGTTAGCGATCGGGCCGGGGGCCACGGGACGGTCGTCTTGTGCGGCTCGCGCTCGGTGATCTGGGGTTCCCGTATGCGCTAGCCCGTGAGGGAGCCCAGGGCGCCGAAGACGTCCCAGAGGAGGCAGTTGTGGCTCGTCTGGTAGGCGCCCAGGCGCAGGACCTCGGTGCCGGGGCCGGGGAGGAGGTCCTTGTAGGGCGTCGTGAGGAGGTCGTAGCGCGGCCACGGGGCCGGGCCGCCGGGGCTGCCGGTGGCGGCGAAGGACGCCCAGTGGTCCATCATCCGGTGCGACAGCGCGCGCTGGGACGCCGTGAACGGACGTTCGGTGGGGATGTCGAACAGGTACGGGAGCTCGCCCGCGTGGTAGGCGCCCAGGTCCACGTTCGTGACCGGGATGTACCAGTTCGGCGCGTCACGGTCGCTGAACCGGTACGCGTAGGTCGGGGTCCGGGGCGCCAGCGTGGCGGCGATCTTCGCGGCGGGGCAGGCGAACAGGGTGTCGGTGTACAGCGCCGCCAGGGCCTTCTCCGGCGAGCCGTACCCCCGGGACGAGTAGACCCCGCCGAGAACGAAGGCCAGCGGCCCGAACGCCGAGGTGAGGAGCCGCTGGTACTCCTCTTCGGTGACGGCACGGCCGGTCACCGCCTGGAACTGGACGGCGGTGAGCATCCGGCCCTCGTCGCGGGTGACGCCGACCATGACGGGAACGCGCGCGCCCCTGCCCTTCTTCAGCAGGTCGAGCGGGTTGCCGGGAACGACCGCGTCGTCGTAGACGAGCGGCCAGCCGGGGATCGCCGCGGCGGGGCCGTCGCCGGCCGGAGGCGCCGTCCCCAGCAGGTCGGCCACGGGCTTGGCGCGCAGGCACGCGAGCCGGCCGGGGCCGTCGGGGCAGCCGACGTCGGCCGCGTACTTCCCGCTGATCGCGAACGCCCGTTCGGGTTCGGCGGGCAGGTACGACAGGTCGCAGGCGCCGCTCATGACGACGGCCCGGTGGAACAGCCCGGCGGAGCCGGGCGAGGTCAGGTGCGCGCAGGTGGCCTGGCCTCCGGCGGACTCGCCCGCGAGCGTCACGCGGGACGCGTCGCCGCCGAACGCGGCGATGTTGCGGTGCACCCAGCGCAGGGCGGCCTGCTGGTCCTGGAGGGCGTAGTTCAGCGCGGGCGCCTCGGCCCGCAGGTCCGGCAGGGCCAGGTGCCCGAGCGCGCCGAGCCGGTAGTTGACGGTGACGACGACCGTCCCGGTCCGTTCGGCCAGGGTCGCGGCGGGATAGAGCGACCCCGCGCCGCTGATCCCGGACCCGCCGTGCACGAACACCAGGACGGGCCGGTCGCGGCCGGGAGCGCGCGGCGTCTCGACGTTCAGGTGCAGGCAGTCCTCGTCGGTCGAGGGGACCTGTCCGGGCGCGCCGGGGACGCCGAGCTGCGGGCAGGACGACCCCGGACGGGTCGCGTCACGGACGCCGGTCCACGCACGCGCCGGTTCGGGTGCGCGCCACCGCAGCGCGCCGACCGGCGGCGCCGCGTACGGGACGCCCAGGAACGCGCGCCGCGCGCCGTCCGCGATCCCCCGGACGTCGCCCGCCTCGGTGCGGACGACGGCGGACGCGGTCCCGGCGTCCGCCGCCGACACCGGACCGGTGGACGCGGCCAGCAGGACCACCACCGCCCCCAGCCGCAGCATCGTTCTGACCATGACGCTCCCTCCTCACGGCCCCCACAGGCCGCCGGGAGCGAAGGGTGTCCCGCGCGAACGCTCACCCGCCAGGCCGATCGGTGGTCATTCGCGCGTCAATCCGGGTGGTGTTCAGTTCTCTGGCCCACAGCAGCTCGGTGACGCGGTCCAGGCCCCGCGCCAGGTGCCTGCGGTAGGTGCTGAGCGCCAGGCCGAGGGATTCGGCGGCCTTCTCCTGAGTCTGTGCGGGCCGCAGGTAGGTGCGGTCCAGGACGAGGAAGAGCCCGTGCGTGCGCGGGTCGTCACCGACCTCGCGGACGGTCGCGCACAGCGTCTCGCGGAGCACCAGGGGGTCGGCGGCGCCCGCGATCCGGCACCGCAGCAGCGGGTTGACGGCGAGCCGGTCGGGGGTGTGCAGGTGGCGCAGGCCGAGCCGGACCCAGTCGGCGAAGTCGGCGCGCGACGGCGGGGGCGGAGGCGTGGCCGGTCCGGTCACGCCGAGGTCGCGGTCGCCCATCATGTCCAGCCAGCTCTGCGGCGTCCGCCCCCGCCAGTCGCGCACGAAGGCGGCGTACCGGGTGCGGCCGACCTTGAAGTCCGCCGTGGCGAGCCGGTCGTATCCGACATGCGCCATGATCGGCTCGTAGGCGCGCGCGTCGCCGCTGAACGAGCAGAGGAAGTCGAAGGCCAGCTCCGGGCTGGTGAGCAGCCGCTGGGTGTGCCACGCCATCGCCGTGTTCCGGGTCGCGGACGGACCCTGGTACTGCTCGGCGTCCATGAAGAACCGGCTCATCGTCACCTCGGCGCCCGGTTCGAGCGGCCCCTGCGCCAGCACGTGCGCCCACGCCGCGGCGGCGCCCGGATCGGCCGCAAGGTCGCCGGGCGGGAGCTCGTGCAGCCGCAGGACGAGCGCGTACCCCACGGCCTCGCCGGACGCCCCGCCGCGCACCGCGGTGGTCACGGCGGCCGGGTGGTCCAGCCAGCGCGCGGCGAGCGCGGCGCACTCCGGTCCCTCGTGCCGCTCGGTCATCGCCAGGATCGCCGGGCGGTCGCGCGCGGTCGCGGGCTCGGCGTAGTGCTCACCGACGCGGGTCCAGTCCCAGTAGCCGCTGACGGCAGGGTTGGCCCGGATGAGGAAACTGGTGTCGATCACCCATCGGTGCTGCTCGCGGCCCGCCGTGGCGCGGACCCGGCCGAGCAGATGGTCCCTGATCCGGTGGTGCAGCGCGGCGAACGCGGGCGGGTCGCGCCAGCGCAGGTCGGCGCAGACGACGTCGCGCACCAGGTCGTGCGGGCACAGGCCGAGCGGTCCCTGCTCGATGAACGGCAGGCCGCGCAGCCAGCCGAAGACCTCCGCGACGTCGTCGGCCTCCAGCGCGGCGCGCAGCAGCGGTTCGGTGGTGAACCGGGCGTGGGCGCAGGTCTGGAGGGCGCGGCGGTGGCGCTCGCCGGGGGCTCCGGCGACGAAGCACTCGACGAGCCGTCCGACCACGTCGGGCGCGCCGGCGAGGTCGAGGTCGGCGTCCGGGTCCGCGCGGAGCAGGTCGGCCAGGAGCGTCACGGTGAGCGGGTGTCCGCGCGCGGCGGCGACGAGCCGTGCGGCCTGGGGCTCGCCGAGGCCCTCGGCTCGCGCGTACGCCCGGACGTCGCGCGGCGGCAGGTCACCGAGCCGCACCACGCGCAGCAGGTCGCGCCAGGCCGGGTCGGCGGACCAGCCGGCGGTCGGCGGCTCCCGTCCGGCGACGACCACGACCGAGTCGGCCCGCAGCCCGGGGACCAGTTCCTCCCGAATCCACCCGTCCAGCGGGCGCAGCGACTCGTAGGTGTCGATCAACAGCACGACCCGTTCGCCGGACGGCACCCGCGCGAACGCCCGCGGCGAGGGCTCGACGGCGCGGCCGTCCACCCGCTCGACCCGCACCCCGGCCTCGTCCGCGACCTGGCCCAGCGCCCGCAGCAGCGCGGTCTTGCCGACCCCTCCGGGCCCGTGCACGTGCAGCACCGAGAACGCGGCGTCGCCCGCCAGCGCGGCCCGCAGCAGTTCGAGCTCGTCCGCGCGTCCCACGAACCGGCGCCGCCGCGCCGCGTCCAGCCGCCCGGCCATACCGGCCGCGCCGTCGCTCGTGCCGTCGGGGTTCATGGCTCGGTCTCCTCGCGGGAGCGGCGACCGGTTTCGCGGCGCCGGGACGATCGGACCCCGATTATGGCGGTTCGCCGGTGTGGGACAGGTCAACGGCCGAAGGGGTTCTCAGGGGGTCGGCGGCTCCCTAGGATTCCGGCATTCTGCGGGTTTCGGCGGCGGGCGGTGGGTCGTGGACGTGATGCGGCAGTGGGCGTGGGCCGGGGTGCTCGTCGTGGGAGGCGCGCTGTTCGGGGCGGTGCTGGCGACGCTCGTCGCGACCGGGAACCCGAACTTCGTGCCGACGGTGATCCTGCTGGGATCGGCGCTGGTACCGGTGACGTTCCTGACGTTCGCGGCGGGCCGCAGCGGCGAGTGGCAGCTCGCGGCGACGACCCTCGCGGCGGCGGCGCTGTTCGGCGGCGTCGTGGGGACGGTCACCGCGGGGATTGTCGAGTACGACGCGATCCGGCGGCTGGGGGCGCTGCCCGCCGTCGGGATCGGGCTCGCCGAGGAGGCGGCCAAGCTCATCGTCCCGGTGGCCATGCTCGCGTGGGCGGTGCTGCGGCGGCGGGACGTGCGGACGGCGGACGGGCTCGTGCTCGGGATCGCGGTCGGCCTCGGGTTCGCGGTGCTGGAGACGATGGGGTACGCGTTCACGGCCCTGATCGCCTCGCGCGGCGACGTCGGCGCCGTCGAGCAGACCCTCTTCCTGCGGGGGCTGCTCTCACCGGCCGGGCACATGGCGTGGACGGCACTCGCGTGCGGCGCGCTGTGGCGCTGGGCCGCCGCGCCGTCGCCGCGCACCCTCGCGGCCGTCCCGCTGACGCTCGCGGCGACCGTGACCCTGCACGCCTGCTGGGACGGCATCGGCGGCGTCGCCGCCTACGCGGTGCTCGGGGCCGTCTCGGTCGGCTGGCTGCTGTGGGAGTTGCACCGCACGCGAACGCTGCGCATCACCCCCGCCCGCGTCTGAGGCGGGCGGTGGTGTGGTCGGTGGTGGTCAGGGTCATCGGGAGGAGGGGGGTTGACAGGCCCAGGCGGAGTTCGGTGGGGAAGGTGGTGGTGCCGTCGAGGAAGGCGAGGACCTTGGGGAGGGGGTTGCGGCGGAAGAGGGTGGTGAAGAAGGCGGCGCCGGGGACGCGGGCCGTGTCGAGGGCGCGGAGGAGGATGGCGTCCATGGTCAGGTGGCGGGGGCGGTGCGGGACCGGCGGGAGCGGGCGGCGGCCCGTCGCCAGGAGGTGCGCGACGGCGGCGGTCTGGCGTTGGATGCCGCTGAAGGCGTAGCCGGTGGCGGGGCGGACGGCGCCCGCGGCGGCGCCGATTCGGAACGTGCGGTGTCCGGTGGCGGTGGTGTGGCGGGCGTCGGTCATCGGGATGGCGCCCTGCTCGACGGACGTCACCTCGAACGGGCTCAGCCGCAGGACGTTCTTCGTGTAGTCGTGCAGGGCCGCGTCGTACTGGCCGGACGTCAGCGGCGCGCGGGTGAACTCGGTGTACTCGACCAGGGCCTCGTGCCGCGACAGCGGCAGGATGTAGCCGAACGCGACGCCGCCGGGGGGCTGCGGGGGGCGCAGGTCCATGAGGGTCGCGCGGGACGGGTCGAAGTCGGGCGCGGACGTGCGGACGAACCAGCCCCGGAAGTGCTGGAGCAGCGCGGTCCGCGCCGGGGGCGGCGGAACGGGCCGCGAGTCGAACACCCAGCGGGCCGCGTACGTCACCTCGGCGCCGGACGCGTCGAGGGCGCGCACGGTCGCGCGGCGGGCGCCGTCGGTGACGCCGGTGACGGTCGCCTCGACCTGTTCCACTCCCCCGAGCCCGGCGCGCACATACGCGTCGAAGTCCGTCGAGCGCAGCATCTTGTACGTGAGCGGCGCGGTCGGCGCGGTGCGGCCCCGGCCGTCCGGGCCGAGGACGCGCAGGCGGTCCCAGCGGGCGGTCAGCGCGGCGTCCCAGCGGCCGGGCCCCTCCTCCCAGTAGCACCAGGTGCGTTCCGGGGAGCGCGCCGGTCCGGGAGGGGCCTCCAGGAGCGCGACGGACACGTTCAGGTGCCGCAGGCGGTGGGTAAGGGAGAGCCCGGCGGCGCCGCCGCCCACGACCACCACGTCGAACTCGCGCATCCCGATAGCATCGCACGTGGGAAGGGTGCCAGCCGTTGACAGGAGGGGCATGGGGGTTTCCGCGCGGGAGATGAAGCACGGGGCGGTCATCGACGAGTTCGACGTCGCGGCGCCGTCCTACGACCGGCTCGTCGGCGCGAACCCCGGCTACCACCGGCATCTGCGGATGTCGGCGCGGCGGCTCGGGCTGCCGCGCGACGGCGCGGGGCTGCGGGTGCTCGACCTCGGCTGCGGAACGGGCGCGTCGACGGCGGCGCTGGCGCGGGTGCTGCCCGCCGCCGAGATCGTCGGCGTGGACGCGTCGGCGGGGATGCTCGCGGCGGCGCGCGCGAAGCGGTGGCCGCCGAACGTGCGGTTCGTCCATAGCCGCGCGGAGGACTTGACGAGCGAGCACACCGGCGGCCGGGTCGACGCGGTGTTCGCCGCGTACCTGCTGCGCAACTGCCCCGACCCCGACCAGGTGCTCCGGGGCATCCGGGGGCTGGCCAAGCCGGGGGCGCGCGTCGCGCTGCACGAGTACTCGGTGGACGGCCCCGCCGCGCGGGCGGTGTGGTCGGCGGTGTGCTGGGGCGTGGTGATCCCGGCGGGACGCGTCTTCACCGGGCGCACCGAGCTGTACCGGTACCTGTGGCGCAGCGTCCTCCAGTTCGACCCGCCCGCCGGGCTGCGCGCCCGGCTGGAGGCCGCCGGGTACGACACCGTCCGCGCCGTGCCGCTGCCCGGCTGGCAGCGCGGCATCACGCACACGTTCCTCGCCCGCGCCGGCGGCGGCGCGTGAGCGTTCCCGGCCGCGACCCGAAGGCGCGGACGATCCCGCCGGAGGCGCCGCGCGGCGCTCGGCCCGCCGCGACGCCGCGCGTGGCGGTCGTCGGCGGGGGCATCGCGGGGCTGGCGGCGGCGACGGCGCTGGCCGAGCGCGGGGTCGAGGTCGTCGTGCTGGAGCGCGAGGACGGCCTCGGCGGACGGCTGCGCGGCTGGGAGACGACCCTCGCGGACGGCTCGTCCGTCACGATGAGCCGGGGGTTCCACGCGTTCTTCCGGCAGTACTACAACCTGCGGGCGCTGCTGCGGCGCGGCGACCCCGAACTGTCGATGCTGACGCCGCTCACCGACTATCCGCTCGTCGACGCCGGTGGGCGCAGCGACACGTTCACCGGGCTTCCGGCGACGCCGCCGTGGAACGCGTTCGCGCTCGCGCTGCGCAGCCCGAGCTTCCCGCTGCGGGAGGTCGCGGGCGTGAACGTGCCCGCCGCGCTGCAACTGCTCGACGTGGACGTCCCCGGCGTGTACGAGCGGCTCGACGCGGTGGACGCCGTCACGTTCCTCGACGTCCTGCGGTTCCCGGCCGGGGCGCGGCATCTGGCGTTCGAGGTGTTCTCGCGGAGCTTCTTCGCCGATCCGCGGCGGCTGTCGGCGGCCGAGCTGGCCGTGATGTTCCATCTGTACTTCCTGGGGTCCGGCGAGGGCCTGCTGTTCGACGTCCCGCGCCGACCGTTCCCGGCGGCGCTGTGGAACCCGCTGGCCGCGCACCTGGCCGGGCGTGGCGCCGAGATCCGGACGGGCGCGCCGGTGGCGTCGGTCGGGGCGGGGACGCGCCGGGCGCACGCGGTGCGGGCCGGGAACGTCGAGGAGGAGTACGACGCGGTCGTGCTCGCCACCGACCCGGGTGCGCTGCGCGGGCTGAGCGAGGCGTCGCCCGAGCTGGGGGCGCCCGAGTGGCGCAAGCTCGTCGCGGACGTGCCGAGCGCGCCGCCGTTCCTGGTGTCGCGGCTCTGGCTGGACCGTCCCGTCGCCGCGTCCCGTCCCGGGTTCCTGGGCACGGGCGGGTTCCCGACGCTCGACAACATCAGCGTGCTGGAGCGGTACGAGGACGAGTCGCGCGCGTGGGCGTCCCGCACCGGCGGCTCGGTGGTCGAGCTGCACGCGTACGCGCTGCCCGAGGACGCCGACGTCGGCGCCGAGAGCGCCCGGCTGGTCGAGCAGTTGCACACCGTCTACCCCGAGACGCGGAACGCCGCGATCGTGGACGAGCGGCACGAACTGCGCGCCGACTGCCCGCTGTTCCCGCCCGGCGGCTACGCGCGCCGCGTCCCGGTGACGGGCGCGTCCCCGTGGGTCGTCGTCGCGGGCGACCACGTCCGCGCCGACCTGCCCGTCGCGCTCATGGAACGCGCCGCCACCACGGGCTTCCTCGCCGCCAACGACCTGCTGTCGCGCTGGGGCCTCCCCGGCCACACCCTGTGGACCGTCCCTGCCGAGGGCCGCTCCCCTGTCGCCCGCGCTCTCGCCCGCCGCGCCCGTCAGCGGGTGCGCAGGAAGTAGCGGCGTTCGGCGTAGGCCAGGTCGTCGCGCCAGAGGCGGCGGGCGGCGTGGCGCATCAGGGGGCGCAGGGCCGGGGCGGCCTTGCGGGCGGCGGTGAAGCCCCGGCGCGGTGAGGTGGCGATGACCGCCTCGATGACCGCCGTGCGGGGGACGCCGTCGCGGTCCATGCCGAGCGGGGTCGCGTGGGTCTCCACGACGCTGCCGGTGCCCTCGCCCTCGACGATGTGCATGACGATCGTGCGGGGCTCGGGGCAGGAGAACGCGGCGCGGACCGGGACGCCGAGACGCCCCGCGACCTTGAAGGCGACGTCCACGACCATGCGGTCGGGGCCGCCGTCCTTGCCGTCGGAGACCTCCACGACCTTCAGCCCGACGAACGAGTACGGGTGGAACCAGGAGCCGTGCCACGGATCGAGCCGGTTGGCGACGACGTCCTGCGGCTCGCAGCGTCCCGCCAGCGTCGCCACCGCCGCGAGCGACCCCGCCTCCTGCGGGCGTTCGGGCAGGACGGGCGCGGGCAGCGGCTCCTCGCCGCCCGCCTCGTCCAGCCGCACCCAGAGCAGGACGCCGTCGTCGTGCACGGGAAACGGCTGCCAGCCGGGGAACCCGGCGCCGGACAGCGCGAGGCCGTGCCAGCGGCAGATGAGGCTGCCCGCCTCGACGGCGCCCCGGCACAGCGGCGCGCCCAGGTGCGGGCAGGCGCCCGGCGCGGCGTGCGGGGTGCCGTCCGGGTCGCGCCAGGCGACGACCTCGACGCCCGCGACGACGCGGCCGAACGGCCGGTCGGCGCGGATCTCGTCCGCCGCCGCCAGCACGAACCAGTTCCCCGACGGACGCAGCAGCGCCCGTTGCAGCGCGCCGTCGATGCGCGCCGGGGTCGCTTCCCGCCAGGTCGGGGCCTGACGGGCCCAGGTGGTCGCGGGCATCCGGCGCAGCGGGAGGCGCCGAGCGGGGGACGGCATGCCGGTCCTTCCGGTCAGGAGGTGAGCAGACGGGCGGTCAGCGCGCGGCCGAACGCGGGCAGCACGACGCGGGCGCGCCGCGTGCGCGGTACCCGGTGCCGCCGGGACCACACGTCGTACCCGGCGGCCTCGATACGGTCCAGGATGCCCTGGTAGAGGTGGAACGCCGTGCCGACACACGGGCGCGACACCGGGTGCAGCATCGCGACGCCCGGCGCGGCCTCCCGGTAGACGGCCCGGTTCAGCGCGACCAGCTCGGCCAGCGCGGCGCGGGCGCGCGGGTCCTGGACGCCGCGGCGGCGGCAGCGGGCGAGCAGGTCGGCGTCGGCGCCGTGCGCGGCGAGGACGTCAGCGGGCAGGTAGACGCGGCCGCGGTCCAGGTCCTCCGCGACGTCGCGAAGGAAGTTGGTGAGCTGGAACGCCTCACCGAGCGCGGCGGCGTGCGGCGCGGCCCGCTCGCGCGGCACGGACGTGCCGAGGACGGGCAGCACCTGGAGCCCGATGACGGCGGCGGAACCGTACATGTACGCGCGCAGTTCGTCGTAGGTGGCGTACCGGGTGACGCGCAGGTCCATCCGCATCGACGCCAAGAACGCGGTGAAGTAGTCGGCGTCGAGGGCGTAGCGGGCGGCGGTGTCCGCGACGGCGCGGACGACCGGGCGCCGCGCCGGGCCGCCGTCCAGCGCGGTGACCAGGTCGTCCTCGATCGCGTCGAGCTGGGTGAGCGCGGCGACGTCGTCGCGCTCGTGGTCGTCGACGATGTCGTCCACCCACCGGGCGAACCCGTACAGGGCGTGCACGGCGGGACGCCGTCCCGGCGGCAGGACGCGGGTCGCGGCGTAGTAGCTGCGCCCGTGCTCGGCGTGCAGCGCGCGGCAGCGGGTGTAGGCGTCGCGCAGGCCGGGGTCGTGGATGCCGGCGGCGTCGAGTTCGGAGACGGTGCTCACCGGGCCGTCTCCCCGGTGATGCGGGCGGCGGCGAGCTTGCCCGAGATGAGCACCGTGGGGAGGCCGACGCCGGGCGTGGTGCCGCACCCGGCCAGGACGGCGTTCGCGGTGCCGGGCACCAGGTTGCGCGGGCGGAACGGGCCGGTCTGGGCGAAGGTGTGGGCGGTGGCGAACGGGGTGCCGAACGCCATGCCCCGGCGCGACCAGTCGGCGGGGGTGACGAGACGTTCGGTGACGATCGAGACGTCGAGGTCCTTCAGGCCGCGGTCGGCGAGGGTGCGGACGAGCGCGTCGCGGTAGCGCGGGCCGTCCGCGCGCCAGTCCTGGCCGTTCCGCAGGTTCGGCGCGGGCGCGAGGATGTAGAGCAGCTCCCGGCCGTCCGGCGCCAGCGACGGGTCGGTGGCGGTGGGGCGCGTGACGAGCAGCGACGGGTCGCTCATCATCCGGCCGTCGCGGATGATCTCCTGGAAGGTGCGGCGCCAGGCGCCGCCGAACGAGATCGTGTGGTGCCCCCAGCCGTCCCACGCGCGGTCGGTGCCCGCGTGCAGCACGACGGCGGACGGCGCGAACCGCAGCGGCACCGGGCGGCGCGGCGTCCGGCCCAGCAGCCGGTAGGCGTGCGGCAGGTCGGGGGTGAGGACGACGGCGTCGCAGGGGTGGCGGCCGTGCTCGGTGCGGACGGCGGTGACGCGGTCGCCGCCGCGCTCCAGCGCGGTGACGCGCTCGCCGTAGTGGAAGCGGACGCCCGCGTCGCGCGCGGCGTCCGCGAGCGCCTCGCCCATGCGGGCCATTCCGCCGCGCGGGAAGTACACGCCCGCGACGGTGTCCATGTACGCGATCACGGCGTAGGCGGCGAGTGCCTTCTGCGGCGACACACCGGCGTAGAGCGACTGGAACGAGAAGATCCGCCGCAACCGCTCGTCGGTGACGAACTGCCCGATCTTGGGATCGAGGCGGCCGAAGCCGCCGAGTGCGGCGAGCCGGGCGAGGTCGGGGACGAGGAGGTCGAGCGGCGAGTCGAAGTTCGCGTCGATGAACCGCCGCATCTGCACGGCGTGCAGCCGGGTCAGCCAGTCGCGGAGCCGCAGGTAGCCGTCGGCCTCGCGGCGCCCGGCGACCCGTTCGACCTCGGCGGCCATCGCGTCGGCGCCGGTGTGCACGTCGATGACGGACCCGTCCGCGAACCGCGCCCGGTAGGCGGGGTCGAGCCGGACCAGGTCGAGCCGGTCCTCGACCGTCTCACCGACGGCGGCGAGGGCTTCGCCGAGCAGGTGCGGCATCGTGAGGACGGTCGGGCCGGTGTCGATGCGGAACCCGTCGACGTCGAGCCGTCCGGCGCGTCCGCCGGGCCCGGCGTCGCGCTCCACGACGGTGACGTCCCGTCCGGCGCCCCGCAGGTGCAGCGCCGCCGCCAGCCCCGACAATCCGGCGCCGACGACCACGACCCGATCCGTCCGCCCGGGCACCGTCCGTATCCGTCTGCCGTCTCGCACGCGCCGACCCCCCCGCACCTTCCGCTCGATCACCGTCTCCGAAGACCTTCGGAGCGAACCGCGCGGGGGGTTGCGCGAAAGATCAGGGAATCTCCGTCTGTGACGAATACCCCTCGGCCTCTCCGCCGGTCGCCGACTCCTGGTCGGCGTTCGGCGGATCACTGGGCCCCGTCGTGAACTCGTCCCCCAGATCCTCGTCCCCCTCGACCTGCGTCTCAGGATGCCGACGACGATCCGCGAGCGGCTTCTCTTCCTCGGGCTGACTCATGCCCCTCTATGTGACCCGCACAACACTCCCGAAACCGCAGGTCACGGCGCGACAGTCCCCTGCCAGAGCAAATCCCTGGCCCGCGTCATCCCGACGAAGACCTGCCGCCGCCGCAGCGCACCGCGCTCCTCGGCCGAGGGACCGCCCTCCGGCTCGGCGACGGCGAGGTCGAGACGCGGCAGGAAGACGTACTTGAACTCCAGCCCCTTGGCCCGGACATACGTGCCCATCTTCACCTCGGGGCCGGGGTGCCCGTCGTACTGCTCCAGCCGCGTGACCCGCACGCCCGCGCGCGTCAGCAACCGCGCGTAGTAGTCGCACTCGCGGCGCGTCCGGCACAGCACGGCCGCGCCGCCGGGGTCGGGGGCGTGCTCCCGCACGGCCCGCACGAGCCACGCGTCGTGGGTTGCGGCGTCCGGCGCGACCTCGGTGAGGACGATGCCGCCGTGGTGCGTGGGCTCGACGTCGCGGCGGCCGTCGGCGCTGGCCTCCTCCAGGTCGTCGAACGGATCACCGGAGACGACCGCGAACGCCGCCTCCATGATCCGAGCGGCGTTGCGGTAGTTGGTGCGCAGCACCGCGCCCCGGCCCCGGACGTCCACGCCCGCGTCGGCCAGCCGGAAACCGCCCGGATAGACCGACTGCTGGCCGTCGCCGATGAGGAGCAGGCCGTCCGGGCCGTCGCCCGCGAGGGCGTGCGCTATCCGCACGCCGGTGAGGGTCAGGTCCTGTACCTCGTCGACGATGACGGCCGCGTACCGTTCGGGGCGGGCGCGCAGCTCCGCGAGGGCGGCGAGCAGGACGTCGCTGTAGTCGTGGACGCCCGCGTCGGCGCGGAGCAGCTCGTACTCCTCGTAGAGCAGCCATGCCGCCTCGCGGTGCACTAATTGGAGCGGCGTGCGGCGGCCGTGCCGCTCGACGGTCCGGTAGGCGCCGAGCGTGGCAAGGCCGCGGCCCTTGACGACCTGGTCGATCTCCTCGCGCCAGTAGGACGGGTTGGCCTCCAGCTCGCTGAGCACGCTGTCCTGCCCGGCCATCCGCCAGGCACGCGCGTACGCGTCGGCGGCCCGGCGCGGGTCGAGCCGGACGGGCACGCCCCTGGCGCGCAGGAACCGCAGCGCCCACGCGTGCAGGTTGGCGAACTCGACCCGCGCCGCCTCGGCCGGGGCCATGCGCGCGAACAGGCGGCCCTGGACGCGCGGCAGGCTGCTGCTGAAGGTGAGGAAGAGCAGCCGGTCCGCGCCGCGGGCGGCCAGGTGTGCGGCGCGGTGCAGGCCGACGACGGTCTTGCCGGTGCCCGCCGGGCCGCGCACGCGCGCCGGGCCGTTCCAGTGGCGGCGGGTCAGCGCGGCCTGCTCGGGGTGCAGGAACGTCATCCACGTCTCGATCGGCTCGGCGAGGGCGCCGCGCACGGCCGCCGCGACGACGTCGTCCACCTCGAAAAGCGGGGCCGCCGGGCCGGGCGAGGCGGGGCGGGTGTCGTCCAGGGCGGGGACGTCGTAGGCGGGGAACTCCTCCTCCAGGCAGGTCGCGACGGCGCGGACCATCGCGGGCATGAAACGGCGGGGTTCGGCGACGAGCGTCCGGACGATGGTGCCTTCGTCGAGCAGCCGCACGCGGCCGAGCGCGGAGTCGATCCGGTGCCCGGTGAAGATCATGATGGGGCGGACGGCGACCGGGGAGATGCCGAGCGTCCCGACAGCGCGCTCGACCGCCGCCGCTTGGGCGAGGAGCTTGCCGATCTCGGCGTCGCGGCGCTCGGTGCCCGCGAGCAGGTGCCCGTCGGCGGCGGACGGGGCGTCCCTCCAGCGCTTGACGTCGATCACGTAGACCCCGCCGGGACCGACCAGGATCATGTCGACGTTCGCCGATGCGGTACCGGGCCAGCGGCGGTCCACCAGCAGGCGCCATCCGGCTCCGGTCAGCGCGATCAGCACCGCCGCGACGGCCCGCTCGGCCGCGGCCGCCGCCGCGTACCGTCCCGCCGCCGCGTACGCGGCCCCGGCGCGCCGCGACAGTTCCAGCGCGTACTCCCGCGCTCGCCGTGCCGTCTCCCCCGCCGATCCGCCCGCCGCCATCGACCACCTCGCCGCCGTCACCGCCACCGCCCCTCACTGATAGCAGCCCGCAGCAACCCGTCTCAGGTTTTCGGCAGCTTTGTCGTGAGATGCGCGTATGGCCGGTGCGTCGATGGCGGTGGGGTTGAGGGGGCGGCAGGATGGGGGGATGGTGTTGCGGGTTTGTCCTTGTGATCTTGGGCGGGGTTATGGCGAGTGTTGTGGGCGGTTGCATCTGGGGGAGGCGGTGGCGGAGACCGCGGTGGAGTTGATGCGGTCGCGGTATTCGGCGTTCGTCGTCGGGGACGCCGATTACCTGTTGGGGAGCTGGCACTCCTCTACGCGGCCCCGGGTGATGGAGCTCGACCGGCGGGTCGTCTGGAGGGGGTTGACGATCGAGCGGACGGGGGCCGGGGGTGCCGGGCAGCGGCAGGGGACGGTGCGGTTCTCCGTCGCCTACACCGAGGCCGGACGGGACGAGGTGGTCACCGAGCACAGCGCGTTCAGCCGGGAGGACGGGGCCTGGGTCTACGTCGGGCCCGTGCCGGGTTGGCCGTAACTTGGGCTGCGGACCGGCGTTCCCTGAACGAGACCGGGGCATGCCGACCTCGTGTTCGTGCTCACAGTCATCTTCACGCTGGTCACCGCCGCCGTCTTCGTCGCCGCGGGGCTGAGCAAGGTCCAGGGCGTCAAGCAGCAGCAGGAGATCGCCGCGCACCTCGGCGTCCCGTGGGACCGCTACCGCCAGATCGGCATCGCGGAACTCGTCGGCGCCGCCGCGCTGGTCGTCGGGCTGTGGGCGGGCTGGCTCGGCGTTCTGGCCGCGCTGGCGCTGCTCGTCCTCATGATCGGCGCCGTCGTGCTGCACAGCCGCGCGCACGACTCGGCGCAGCGGATGCTGCCCGCCGTGGGCGTCGGCGTGCTGACGCTCGTCACGCTCCTGCTGCGCGTCGCGACCAACTAAAGGCCGCGCGCCCGCTGACGGCCGTGGGCGCGCGGCCGTCGTGAACGTCGGCGTGCCGACGCCCGCGTCCGACTGCCGGCCGCAGCCGCACCGCTGTCCGTCGCCGCGCCGTCGCTGCGCGTGGCATCGAGCGAGATCTTCAGCCGTCCACCCGCCCCGTGCTCACCGCGCGGCGGGTTTTCGGCGTTCCCGGGGCATGGCGGGCGGCGTCGTTTGTCTCTCAAGCACGTGAGTCCGGCCGGTGAACTGTGTTCGGGGGACGCTGGCCGGAACCTGTCGGCAAGCGCTAACGTACTCGCAAGTATCGTTTCGTTCACGTTCATCCCGTGCGCACCGTGGCTGCGGCCTTCCTCCGCTAAGGTCTGGCTGCCACCCCAAGGGAGAGTCAAGTGCGGAAAAGGACCGACGCCGTCCTGGCCATCGGCAGCATCGCCCTCGTGACGATCGTCCCCACGGTCCTCGTCCTGCTCCCCTCCGGGAAGGACGACCCGGGCGACGGAGGCCCGCTGGCCGACCCCGCCGCGGCCCAGCTCAACGGCCCGCTCCAGGTGCCGCCCACCCCGACGACCGTCGCGCAGCCTCCGCCCACGCAGCCGCAGGGCAACTCCCCGCTGCCCCCCATCGACGCCGGCACGCCCCCGCCCGGCGGCGGGACGCAGCCGAACCCGGGCCCGCAGCTCCAGAAGCCCTCCGCCTACACCGCGGCCTCCACCGGCGCGACGATCACCGGCGTGAAGTGGGTCAACAAGAGCAAGTCGCAGTTCGACTTCACCGTCAAGTCGCCCTCGCTCGGCAAGTCGGTCAACGTCCGCGTGATCGTGCCGAAGGGGTACAAGCGGACGGCGCAGCGCACCTGGCCGACGCTGTACATGTTCCACGGCGGCAACGACAAGTGGGTCTCCTGGACGCGCAGCACCGACATCGCCGCCGTGGCGTCCAAGTGGGACACGCTCGTCGCGATGCCCGAGGGCGGCGTGAACGGCTCGTACGTCAACTGGTACAACGGCGGCCGGGGCGGCAACCCGGCGTGGGAGACCTTCCACACCATCGAGGTCCGCGAGCTGCTGGAGCGCAACTTCCGCGCGGGCGGCGAGCGCGCCGCCATGGGCATCTCGTCCGGCGCGCAGGGCGCGATGACCTACGCCGCGCGGCAGCCGGGCCTGTTCCGGTACGTCGGCTCGTTCAGCGGCGTGATCTCCATCCTCAGCCCCGGCGTCCCGGCGCTGCTCATGTACACGAACACCCGGGCGGGCACCAACGCGACCGACATCTGGGGCGACCCGGTCGTCAACCGCAGCAACTGGGCGGCGCACGACCCGACGTCGCTGCTCAGCCGCCTCAAGGGCACGCAGGTGCACGTGTCGGCGGGCAACGGCAAGCCCGGCCCGTTCGACCCGGAGGGCAAGGCGCCGTGGGACATCCGCTACCTGAGCGAGGGCCAGGTCGAGCGGACCACCAAGGACTTCGTCGCCCGCGCGCAGAGGCTCGGCGTCCCCGTCTCGGCGAACCTCTACGGTGAGGGCTCGCACTCCTGGGGCTACTGGAAGCGCGAGATGCACGCCCAGTTCCCGGTCGCGATGAAGGCGCTCGGCGCCCGCAGGTCCTGACCGCTTCCGACGAAGGCCCGGCCTCCGAGCCGGGCCTTCGTCATGGGACGTCCTCCTTGGCCCCGGCCGCCAGTTCGGCGGCCAGGGCGTCGTCGCCCAGCGCGGCGCGCAGGTCCTCGGTGAGGCGGTCGGCGTCCTGCCGCTCGACGGGCGCGCGGGGCAGACCGGCGCGGACGCGTGTCTCCGTCGCGGCGCCGAGCAGGCGCGCGGCGCGGCGGGAGTCGCCCGCGCCGTGGACGGCGGCGGCCAGCCCCTCCACGGCGAAGGCGACGTCGCGCGGGGCGTCCAGCGCGCGGCCCGCGTCCAGCGCGCGCGTGTGAAGGCGGACGGCGCGGGACGTCTCGCCGCGCGTCGCGGCGATCTGTCCGAGGCCGACGAGCACCAGCGGCAGGTACAGGGGCGGCGCGCCGTCCTCGGGGATGCCCGCGAGCAGGTCCGACAGCCGGGTCTCGGCGGCGTCCAGGTCACCGAGCCGGTGGCCGGTCAGGCCGAGGCCGAGTTCACCGAGGACGCGGGCGCTCTCGTCGCCCTGCTCGGCGCCGTGCCCGGCGGCCCGCGCGAACGCCGCGCGCGCCGCCGCGAAGTCGGCGCGCTGGTAGCAGATCCAGCCGAGCCAGCCTTCGCCGGCGGCGGCGTCGGCGCCGAGCCGCAGTTCCCCGGCGAGACGCAGGACGTCGCGCTGGAGGCGGGCCGCGCGGCCGAGGTCGCCGGTGAGTTCGGCGTGCGCGGCGAGCCACTGGCCCGCGTTGACGCGGCCCCAGCGGTCACCGAGCCGGGTGAAGAGGTGGACGGCGCGCTGCGCGGCCCGTTCGAGGGCGTCGGCGTCGGCGTGCGCGTGGGCGTGCAGGGACGCGAGGAGGAGCGTCGCGGCGGTGCTCCAGTCGTCTCCGGCGGCGGCGCATTCGGCGGTCAGCGGGCCGAGCGCGGCGCCGGTCCCGGCGGCGTCGGCCTCCGAGCCGCCGTACCGGACGAACCAGTGCGCGCGGGCGCGGGCGACGGGGTCGGTGACGGCGGCGAGGCCGTCCAGCGCGGCGTCGCGGCGCGCCGCCCAGTCGGCGGTGTCGCCCTGGAGCCCGGCGTAGCCGGTCGCCCACGCGACGGCGGCGGCCCGGTCGGCGGCGGGCCCGCCGGGCAGTGCGAGGGCGGCGGCGAGGGTGCGGCGGGCCTCGGTCCAGCGGCCGCGCAGCAGCCGGTACCAGGCCAGGGCGAGCGCGAGCCGCAGGGCGGTCGCGGCGTCCCCGGCGCGGACGGCGGCGTCGGACGCGGCCCGCAGGTTCGCGGCCTCGGCGTCCAGCAGGTCCAGCCCGTCGAGCTGCGCGGGGCCGCGTAGCTCGGTGCGTTCCGCGAGCCCGGCGTAGTAGGCGGCGTGCCGCGCCCGCGCGGCGGCCTCCGCGGCGGGGTCGAGGCGGGTGAGCGCGTAGGCGGCGACCGACTCCAGCAACCGGTAGCGGGGGCCGTCGGCGCGGGTGACCAGGGAGCGGTCCACGAGCCGGACGAGCGCGTCGAGCACGTCGCCGTCGCAGACCTGCCCGGCCGCCTCGGGCGTGCAGCCGTCCGCGAAGACGGCGAGCCGCGCCAGGACGGCGCGGTCGGGTTCGTCCAGCAGCTCCCAGCTCCAGTCGATCATGGCGTGCAGGGTGCGGTGCCGGGGCGGGGCGCCCCGGTGGCCGGTGGCCAGGAGGCGGAAGCGGTCGTCCAGGCGGGCGACGAGCCCGGCGGTGCCGAGCGCGCGGACGCGGGTCGCGGCCAGCTCCAGCGCGAGCGGGATGCCGTCGAGGCGGCGGCACAGCACGGCGACGTCGGGGGTGACGGCGAAGGACCGGTCGGCGGCGCGGGCCCGCTCGTTGAACAGCGCGACCGCGCCGGACGCGGCCAGCGCGGCGGCGTCGGCGCCGGGCGGCGGCACGTCCAGCGGCGGGACGCTCCACACCGTCTCCCCCGGCACGTCCAGCGGTTCGCGGCCGGTGGCGAGGACGCGGACGCCGGGCGCCCCGGCCAGCAGCCGGACGACGACGCCCGCGACCTCGTCCAGGACGTGCTCGCAGTTGTCCAGGACGAGCAGCGCCCGCCGCCCGCGCAGCGCGGTGACGAGCCGGTCGGGCGGCGGCGGGTCGGCGCGGTCGTGCAGGCCGAGCACGGCGGTGATCGCCTCGGCGACGTCGGCGCCCCGGTCGAGCGCGGCCAGCTCGACGAACCACACCTCGCCCGGGACCGCCCCGGCGGCGGCCAGCGCGAGCCGCGTCTTGCCGACGCCGCCGGGCCCGGCGAGGGTGACGAGCCGGTCGGTCTCCAGCAGGGCGCGGACGTCGGTGAGCGCGGCGTCCCGGCCGATCAGCGGCGTCGGGTGCACGGGCAGGTTGCCGGTGGCGGGGGCGCTGAGCGCCGGGTCCTGGGTGAGGATCGCGCGGTGCAGGGCGACGAGTTCCGGCCCGGGGTCGAGGCCGAGTTCGTCGGCCAGGGCGGCGCGCAGCCGCTCGTACGCGGCCAGTGCCTCGCTCTGCCGTCCCGCCCCGTACAGTGCGCGCAGGTGCAGGCCGACCAGGCGTTCGCGCAGCGGATGCGCGGCGACGTCGGCGGCAAGTGCGGCAGCCAAGGCGGCGTGCTCGCCGCGTTCCAGCCGGGCCTGCGCGCAATCCTCGACGGCGGTGATCCGCAGTTCGGCCAGGTGCGCGGCGGCGGCCCGCGCGAACGGCGCGTCGGCGACGTCGGCGAACGCCGGGCCCCGCCACAGCGCGAGCGCCCGGCCGAGCGCGTCCGCGCCGCCCTCGGCGAGCAGGGCGTGGAACTCGCGCGCGTCCGATCCGCCGGTGCCGAGGCGGAGGGCGTAGCCGCCGGGCGTGGACTCCACGAGCGCCCGCGCGCCCGGCTCGGCGTCCTCCAGCGCGCGGCGGAGCTGCGACACCTTGACCGACAGCGCGGCGGGCGGGTTGGCGGGCGGCGCGTCGCCCCACAGGTCGTCGATGAGCCGGTCGGCGGGGACGGACGCGCCGTCGTGCGCGAGCAGATCGGCCAGCAGGGCGCGGACCTGACGGCCGGGGACGGGCACCGGGACACCGGCGTCCGTCCAGGCGGTGACCGGACCCAGCACCCCGAAACGCATGCGCGCACGATAGCCGGTCGTCGACGGTAAGGATTCGGAAAGGCGCTTCCGGCAAGCTGTGGGCATGTGCGAAGGGGAGGACACGACGATCCGCGTGGCGGTCATCATCGCCAGCACGCGGACCGGCCGCTTCGGGCCGACGGTCGCGGAGTGGTTCGCCGGGCGCGCCCGGCGGCGGCCCGGCCTCACGGTCGATCTCATCGACCTGGCCGCCGCCGCGCTCCCGGCGACCCTGCCGGACGAGGACACGGCCGCGCCGCCGCAGGTGGCGGCGCTCGCGCCCCGGCTGGCGGCGGCGGACGCGTTCGCGATCGTCACGCCCGAGTACAACCAGAGCTTCCCCGCTCCGCTCAAGACGGCCATCGACTGGTTCTGCGCCGAGTGGCGGGCCAAACCCGTCGCGATCATCGGCTACGGCCGCGACTCGGGCGGCGCGCTGGCCGCCGCGCAGCTCCGGCAGGTGTTCGCCGAGCTGGACG
The DNA here is from genome assembly GCF_000374305.1 of Actinomadura flavalba DSM 45200. Lineage (GTDB taxonomy): Bacteria > Actinomycetota > Actinomycetes > Streptosporangiales > Streptosporangiaceae > Spirillospora > Spirillospora flavalba. The sequence continues at coordinate 456,973 of NZ_KB894095.1, forward strand.
CGGTGACGATCCGGGACGGCCTGCTGCTCCCCCGTTACTGGGAGCTGTTCGCCGCCGACGGGTCCTGGCCGCGCCGCTCGGCGGACTGCACGATGGCCGTCACGACCACGCTCGACCGGCTGACCTGGTGGGCCCGCGCCCTGCGCGACGCCCGCACCGCACGTCCCTACTGAAGGAGAACTCCCATGCGCAAGATCATCAACAGCACGTACATCTCGCTCGACGGCGTCATCGAGAACCCGCACCTGTGGACGATGAAGTACTTCGGCGAGGGCGCCGCCGCCTACGCCCGCGAGCTGCTGTTCTCCTGCGACGCGCTGCTCAACGGCCGCCTCACCTACGAGGCGTTCGCGCAGACGTGGCCGTCGATGGAGGAGCAGACGGGCGACTTCGGCGTCCGGATGAACACGCTGCCGCACTACGTCGTGTCGACGTCGCTCAAGGAGGACCAGGCGACCTGGGCGAACACGACGATCATCCGGGACGACGTGCCCGCCGCGCTCGTACGGCTCAAGGAGGAGCCCGGCCAGGACATCCTCCAGTACGGGTTCGGGGACGTGTCGCGGCTGCTCGTCGAGCACGACCTGCTGGACGAGCTGCGGCTGTGGATTCACCCGGTCATCGTCGGCACCGGCACCCCGTCCGATCTGCTGGCCCGCGAGGGGTTCGCGTCCGCGTGGAACCTCGCGGACACGACGACGCTGGACACCGGCGTCATCGTCGCGACCTTCACCCCGGACCGCTCCGAAGAAAGCTGAGAAAAAATGCGGGGCGGATGTCGAACGGCGTCCGCCCCGATCGACGCAGGGGTGAGAGGCCGCACCGAGCGGCCCCGAACCGAAGGAGACGGCGATGCGCTACCTCATGATGACGACCGAGACCGGCGACACCGGCGAGTGGAACCCGGAGCAGGCGGCCGCGATGGGCGCGTTCATCGAGGAGCTGACCCGCTCCGGCGCCCTGCTGGCGACCGGCGGGCTCGACCCGCACCCGAAGCGGATCGCGTCCAAGGACGGCAAGGTGACGGTCACCGACGGCCCCTTCGCCGAGGCCAAGGAGCAGGTCGTCGGGTTCGCGCTCATCGACGTGCGCACCGAGGAGGAGGCCGTCGAACTGTCCCGCCGCTTCTGGGCGGTCGCCGGGGACGGCGCGGGCGTCATCCACCGCGTCTTCTCCCCCGGCGACGACATGCCGACGGGTTGACGCGGCGCGGCTTGCGCGGCCGGGGCGGGCGGTGCTGTCATGCGTCCCGTGACAGAAGTGAGTGCGGAGGGCGCCGTCGAGGCCGTCTGGCGGCTGGAGGCGGCGCGGATCGTCGGCGCCCTCACGCGGCTCGTGCGGGACGTCGGGCTGGCGGAGGAGCTGGCGCAGGACGCGCTCGTCCTGGCGCTGGAGCAGTGGCCGCAGACCGGCGTCCCGGATAATCCGGGCGCGTGGCTGATGACGGTCGCGCGGCGCCGCGCCGTGGACCGCATCCGGCGCGACCGGCGGTACGCCGACCGGCTCACCGAGATCGGGCACCGGCTGGAGACCGGGGCCGAGGACGCCTACACCACCGTCCTCGACCCCGAGCGGATCGAGGACGACGTCCTGCGGCTCATGTTCGTCGCGTGCCATCCCGTCCTGCCCGAGCAGGCGCGGGTGGCGCTGACGCTGCGGCTCGTCGGGGGGCTCACCACCGGCGAGATCGCGCGGGCGTTCCTGGTGCCCGAGGCGACGGTCGCGCAGCGGATCGTGCGGGCGAAGAAGGCGTTGAGCGAGGCCGACGTGCCGTTCGAGGTGCCGTCCGGAGCCGACCGGGCCGCGCGGCTCGGGTCGGTGCTCGCCGTCGTCTACCTGATCTTCAACGAGGGGTACGCGGCGTCGTCCGGGGACGACTGGATGCGCGCCGACCTGTGCCGGGAGGCGCTGCGGCTCGGCCGGCTGCTCGCCGGGCTCGTCCCCGGGGAGGCCGAGGCGCACGGGCTCGTCGCGCTGATGGAGTTGCAGGCGTCCCGCACGCGGGCGCGCACCGACGACGACGGGGCGCCGGTGCCGCTGCCCGAGCAGAACCGGGGCCGCTGGGACCGGCTCCTCATCCGGCGCGGGCTCGCCGCGCTGCTCCGGGCCCGCGAAGTGCAGGACGCGCCCGGACCGTACGTCCTCCAGGCCGCCATCGCCGCGACGCACGCGGCGGCGCGCACCGCCGCCGACACCGACTGGGCGGGCATCGCCGCCCTGTACGCGCTGCTGGCGCGGACGGCGCCGTCCCCGATCGTGGAGCTGAACCGGGCCGTCGCCGTCGGGATGGCCGCCGGGCCCGCCGCCGGGCTCGCCGTGCTGGACGCCGTCGCCGACGACCCGGCGCTGCGCGACCGGCACCTGCTGCCGAGCGTCCGGGGCGACCTGCTCGCCCGGCTCGGCCGGGACGACGAGGCCCGCGCCGAGTTCGCCCGCGCCGCCGAACGCACCGCCAACGCGGCCGAACGCCGCGCGCTGCTCGCCCGCGCCGCCGCGCCCTGAGACGCGGCGCGGCCCGGACGGTGGGAGGGACCGTCCGGGCCGCGACCTGGGGTGGGAAGGGCTAGCAGTTGCCCTTCACGGTCTTGCCGGTGAAGCGGTCGTCCAGGAAGCTGGCGACGTCACGCGCGGCGGCCCAGTCGGTCGACAGGTGCTCGGCCATGTACGTGTTGCGCCAGGTCGTGTTGATCCCCGCCTTGCAGTACGCGTCGCGGGTACCGTCCTCGGTCTCGTGCGGGATGATCTCCTCCAGCCAGCCGCGGTACTGGAAGACCGGGAAGCCGATCTTGTACTTGGCGGCCGAGCCCGGGGTGCCGATGTCCACGCCGACCTTCTGGCGGTCGACGATCTCGCCCCACGTGGTGCCGTCCGGGCCCTTGACCGCGTAGAGCTGGTCGAGGGTCAGCTTGTCCTTGGTGAAGTTCTCCACCTTGGCGCCGAGGAAGACGGCGAGCGTGCCGTAGAGGCAGTTCTTCTTGACGTCCTCGACCGCGCGCTTGCCGGCGTCGTTCATCAGCTCGTTGAACGGCATCTCGGGGTACTGCGCGTTGAGGCCGATGAGCGCGTCCGCCAGGAACCCGGCGAACAGGCTGCCGTTCAGCGCCTTGGCGGTGATCTTCAGGTCGCCGGGGACGCCGCCCGCCGCCGCGCCGACGACGTTCAGCTCCGGCGCGTACGACGCGGCGAGCTGCGCGCCCCACAGGGAGGCGTGCCCGCCCTCGGAGTAGCCCGCGATGGCGACCTTGCCGTCGGCCTTCAGCGACCCGAACGGGATCTGCCGGGAGGCGCGGACGACGTCGAGCAGCGCGTGCCCGGCGTTGAGCCCGTTGACGTAGGTGTGGACCTGGCCCTTGATGTAGCCGAACCCGTCGGTGGCGGCGACGGCGTGGCCCTTCTCCATGAACCGCTGGAGGTTGCCGCCCTCGTACATGTCGACGAACTGCCCGGCGAGCTGCTTGGAGAACGCGCACTGGGGGCCGGAGCCGAGCGTGCCCGGGTTGAACGCGACGGTGGGCCGGGAGCCGCCCTTCGTCCACGCCGCGTTGGGAATCGCCACGGTGCCGGTGACGACGCCCTTGGCGCCCTTGGCGTCCGTGGAGACGTACCGGACCTTGTAGCCCTTCATCGGGATGTCGCCGGGGATGTTGGACAGCTTCACCTCGCGGCACGCCAGCAGGTCGCCGGGGCTGCCGCTCACCGTGCCCTGCTCGGCGTAGATGGCGTCATCGGAGGCGTTGCACAGCAGCGGGGCGGCACTGGCCGGCGCCGCCACCGCCAACGGAACAGCCGTCGCAGCTCCCACGACGGCGGCCGTCAGCACAGACCGGACTCTCATCACCACTCCAAGGGGTGGGGGGAGGAAAAAGTGATCGCTGATGACAATCCCCCAGGTACAACCCCCCAAGGAATGAACTCCACCCACACCTCAAAGCCCCGCTTTAGCACTGGACCAACAACTCTGTGACCCACCCCACACTCTGGACCGCTCTCCGCTACAAGCCACCTAACGCCGACCCCCCAGCCCCGCGCTCCCAGCCAACCCACCCCCCACCGCCACCCACGCTCCGGCCCCCCGCGAAGAAACTCAAAGACACCGATCTCAGGAGCAACCACCAGAGACCCGGCGCCGACGGCGGGCCGCAAGCGTTCCGACGCCGTCGTGCTCGTCGAGCTCCGGTCGTCGCACACCCGGTGTCCGGATGTTCCCCGGCGCCCCGCCGAGCCATCTCGGCTCTGCATGGCCTACCTGACTCGGGAAGCAGCGGAGGGTTCGAGTTCCCTCAAAGCCCTCTCGCACGGTGACGCGACGCTGACGGCAGCCCAGGCGCACTCATATACCTGGAGACAACCGGCTTCGCATCTCTTCCGCCGCGAAGGCGGAAGAGATGCCCATCAGATTATGGGTGTGCGACCGGTTGCCATTCTGCGTCCAGATCGGCACACTCCACAAAAATCATTCCGCCGGTCAGCTTGAGCTCATGAGAGCAGCCCACAGACGTGGGCAGAATCTCATCGAGCTGAACATCTCCAAGCCTTCGACTCTCCGGCCAGACGCGCACCGATTTTGGCAAATCGAGAATCTCGGTCTCAAACCGAATCACGTCTCGATAGCGAATGGAAAGGTCTGCATCATGCTTCCACTTGCTACCTTTGAACACGACGATAACCTCGACTTGAGCACTACCAGCCTCACGGATGACAACTTCTCCGACTCGCAGGTCCTTCACGCAACGAAGGCTGGCGAAGTCGTAGTGCCCAGGATCGCCCGCGAAGGTACGGGCCCCCACCGGGAGGCGCGACGAGAGTTGCGGTAGCTCCGCGAGATACGGGCCTGGATCGAGCAGCACCGGGGCCCCGGGCTCGTCTGACTGCACTACGCTCGCATACCTCATGTGCACCCACTTGATCCAATCATCGGGCGCTTCCAGCTGTCGCCCTTAATCTCGTCCCCCGGGGGCCGACTGCCCCACCTTGCGCATCTGGTCAACAGCAATCCCTTTAAGCATCTCCGGCAACTTTTCCATAAAAGCCGACAGATCGTATTGAATGCCGAGATTCCAGTCGGCGAGCCCGAACCCAGAAAATTGAAACCTCAGCCCACTTCCAGCCAATACTCTACAGGCGCTTACCACCGAGATCTGGTAATCGTCCTGGCCATCCGAGGCACCCATCAATCCAAGGTGCGGAACGCTGAAAGCAGAGCGATCGAGAAAGCACTGGAACGACACTGAGATCCTCCACGTGGACGGCCGCCCTAGTGTCCTCCTCGCATGAGTGTATACACCCGCCCTGCCACTGATGGGGCCAGACCGACAGCACTCACGGCCGCGCTAACTCTCCAGGCGCTGCATGAACCCTTCGGGTCCACCTGCATCCATGATGCTTTCCAAGCATTCCATCATCGCAGTCAACCTGCCCCGGGGAACGATCACGAGATCGGCGCACTGGAAATATGCCCATCTCCGCGTCAATATTGTCCACGGTTTCCGGGTCATCCTCAGCACCCAGCATGAAGAGCGCACTGAACTGCCGGTTCTCCACACGGTGGAGAGAATCACTGGCCATGGTTTCATCCGGCTTCGCGAGATCCGCCCCCTCCGGTGACGACCCGTTCCCGGGCCGCTGAATTGACCACCGATGACGAACTGAGGGCGGAAGCGCGCTACGGCCGCCCTGCCCGCCGCCAGAAGGTCGGCCTCCACCAATACAGGCGCGTCCGGTCCGTCGGCCAGTCAGCGTCCGAGGTCCCTGGCTGCTCGAAACCATCAACCGACGGATCTATCGCCCTGAATCCTAGATCCATCGAAATCGACGGCGCAGGTGGTCGAGTCTTGTTGTGCGAAGACATCGTGCAGGCTCCGGTGGACTCGAAACAAGCTTGAGCTGCTACCAGTGAAACGCCGTTTGGTCCGCTCGGGTGGTCTGGCCAGCGCAACTGCGCGAGGTCGTCCTCCCAAGCGCAGATCGGGCAGACCGCGTACGAGCCCGGGGGGCTGTCATGCGCGAGGTATCCGCAGCATGGGCAGGGGAACATCTTTGTGGGCATCAAGGTATCATCGCACCCGTTTGGCGGGTGAAGTACGCTGATCAGCCCTGAAATAGATCATCATTCCGTTCTCCCCAGCACTGGCACCGGTCCTTGGCGCAAGCAATAGAAGGCGTCGACAGGTGCGCACCGGCCCGTCGCGATCTTCACGCGTCAACGACTGGATGATCATTTTCCCTCGCTGGCTTGGCTACGCGGGACATCGCCTGAACTTCACCGCGCCCCCTTCAAGAGCACTACTGATTGCGTCCGGCATCGGTGGCTGGTCATCGCGATCGTGATCCCGCTTCAGCGTCGGGGCGACACGTTCGTGACGCGCGCCACATCACGGCTCGGGGTGCGTCCGGGTTTGGGGTGGGGCTCGAAGAGGCTTGTGGATGGTCTGTTCAGGGAGGGTGCGACGTGCCGAACGTGTTGGTCTCGGGGGCCAGTGTCGCGGGGCCGGCGCTGGCCTACTGGCTTGGGCGGGGTGGCTGGGACGTCACCGTCGTCGAGCGATTCGAGCGGCTGCGCGACGGTGGGCAGAACGTCGACGTGCGCGGCGCCGGGCGGGAGGTCGTCCGGCGGATGGGACTGGAGGACGCGGCGTTGGCCGCCGGGACCGGCGAGACCGGGACCGAGATCGTCGACGACTCCGGCCGGTCCCTGGCGTACGCGCCCCAGGGCGGCGGCGACTCGGACGGCTGGACCGCCGACATGGAGATCCTGCGGGGCGAACTGTCCCGGCTGCTCCACGACCGCTCCGCCGAACACGCCCGCTACGTCTTCGGGGACGAGATCACCGCGCTAGACGACCGGGACGGCGGCGTGGACGTGACCTTCCGCGGCGGCGGCCAGGAGCGTTTCGACGTCGTCGTGCTCGCCGAGGGCCTGTCGTCGCGCACCCGCGACCTGGTGTTCCCCGGCGTCCGGCCCCGGCATCTCGGGCTCTGCATGGCCTACCTGACGATCCCCCGCACGTCCGCCGACAACGACCGCTGGCGCTGGTACCAGGCCGGCGCGGGCCGCACCGCGACACTGCGCCCCGACAACACCGGGACGATCCGCGCCACGCTGTCATTCCTCACCGACGCGCGCGGCCTGGAGGACCTCACCCCGTCCGACCAGGCCCACGTCCTGCGCCGCACCTTCCACGACGCGGCCTGGGAGGTCCCCCGCGTCCTGGACGCCCTGGACACCGCGCCGTTCTACTTCGAGTCCACCGGGCAGGTCCGCCTCCCGGCCTGGAGCAGGGGCCGCATCGCCCTCCTGGGCGACGCCGCCTACTGCGCCTCGCCCCTCAGCGGCATGGGCACCACCCTGGCCCTGACGGGCGCCTACGTCCTGGCCGGGCAACTCACCACGAACCCCCACGCCGCCGCCTTCGCCCACTACGAGCGCGTCATGCGCCCCTACGTGGTGAAGGCCCAGCACCTCCCGCCGGGCACTCCCCGCCTGGCCCACCCCCGCACGCCCCTCGGCGTCCGCTCCCTCCGCACCGCGGCGAAACTCGCGACCTCACCCCCGGCCCGCACCCTGACCCGCCTCACCCGCCGCGTCCCCGCCCCGGCGGAGAAGTTCACCCTCCCCGACCACCCGTCCCCGGGCCGCTGAGCGCGGTTACGGGTGGGGTGGGAGGGTGCCGCAGAGGGATTGGGTGGTGTGGGCGCCGGTGGCGTTGTCCAGGGGGTGCGGGACGGGGGAGCCGTCGCCGTCGAGTTGCTGGTGGCCCGCCGTGTTGACGGTGACGGCGGACTGGCGGGTGGCGTCGGAGGTGGAGAGGACGCGGGTGGTGGTGCCGAGGGGGGTGCCGGTGTGGCCCCAGAAGGTGCCGCAGGGGAGCTGCGCCAGCGCCAGGCCCAGGCCGTACTCGGGGCGGGTCGGGTCGTCGGGGGCCGGGACGGGGACGGTGCGGCGCATCTCGGCGAGGGTCGCGGGGCCGAGCAGGCGGCCGGTGAACAGGGCCCGGTAGAACGTCGTCAGGTCGTCCATGGTGGAGATCAGGGCGCCCGCGGTGCCGAGGTAGGACATGTCGTAGCGGCTGTAGTCGCGGGGCGGGTCGGCCTGGCCGTGCAGGTGCTCGTACATGCGGGGGTGCGGGCCGTCGATGCCGGGGCCGTCGGGGAACGTCGTCGCGGTGAGGCCCGCCGCGCGGATGACGTCGCGCGTGATGACGGCTTCGGCGGTCTCGCCGGTGACGGCCGCCAGGAGGCGTCCGGCCAGGATGTAGTTCGTGCGGGAGAAGGCGTACTTCTCGCCGGGCGCGCCGGTGGCGGGCTCCGCGAGGCCCCACGCGATCAGCCGGGACGGGGCGAGCGCGCGGGTGCGTCCGGCGTCGAAGCTCGCCGGGTTCCAGTCGGAGCGGGACGGGAACGCGCGGGGCAGGTAGTCGCCGAGGCCGCTGGTGTGCTGGAGGAGCATCCGGACGGTGATCTGCCGCCCGCGCGGACCCGGCACGTCCGCCGGGATGTACCGGGCGATCGGGGCGTCCAGGTCGATCCGGCCGCGCTGGGCCTGCTGGAGGACGGCCGTCGCCGTGAACGTCATCGTGACCTCACCGACGCGCTGGCGCTGGTCGGAGCGGGCCGGACGGCCGGTGTCGGTGTCGGCGGCGCCCGCCGCGCCGCGCCAGACGCGGTCGCCGTCGCGGGCGACGGCGGCCAGGCCGGGGCCGCCCGCGGCGTGCGCGGCGTCCAGGGTGGCCTGGAGCAGGGCGGGGTTCATCGCGCGGGCCGCCTGCATCGGCGGCGCCACCTCGGCGCGGGCGGAGCCGGGGATCAGCAGCGCGACGGCGGTCAGCGCGACCGCCCACCGGCGACGCATCGCCACCGCCCCCTCCCCGCAGCGGCCCGCGCGGACGGCGCGGGCTCAGCCCTACGATTCTGCCCGCTCCGCCCGTAAGGCGGGGGTAAACACGGGGGTAACACCGCTCACTCCGGTGTGACGACGAGCAGCAGGTCCCCCGCCTGCACGCGGGTGCCGTCCGCGACGACGGTACGGGTGACGGTCCCGGCGACGGGGGTGGTGATCGCGGCCTCCATCTTCATCGCCTCGATCGTCGCGACGGTGTCCCCCGCCGCGACCGTGGCGCCCTTCTCGGCCCGCAGCGTCACCGACCCGTCGAACGGCGCGGGGATCTGCCCGGGTTCGTCGGTGTCGGCGCGCTCGACGGGCGCGGCGTCCGCGACGACGGACCGGTCCCGGACCGAGAGCGTGCGGGACTGCCCGTTGACCATGCAGATCACCTGCCGGACGCCCGCCTCGTCCACGTCCCCGACGGCCTCCAGTTCGGCCAGGACGCGCACGCCGGGCTCCAGGTCGATCGCGACTTCGTCGCCGGTGCGCAGCCCGTAGAGGAACGCGCACGTCGGAAGGACGGAGATGTCCCCGTAGGCGGCGCGGGACTCGGCGTACTCCTTGGCCGGTCCGGGGAACAGCAGCCTGTCGAGCGTGGCGCGGACGTCGGCGCCGGCGAGCGCCTTCTCCTCGGCGCCGCTCAGCTCGGCCCGGACGGGCCGGGGCGTGCGCGTGCCGAGCGCGCGGGACCGGAACGGCTCGGGCCAGCCGCCGGGCGGGTCGCCCAGCTCGCCGCCGAGGAACCCGATCACGCTGTCGGGAATGTCGTACGCGCCGGGGTTCGCGGCGAAGTCCTCGGGATCGGCCCCGGCCGCGACGAGGTGGAGCGCGAGGTCTCCGACGACCTTGCTGGACGGCGTCACCTTCACCAGCCGCCCCAGCATCCGGTCCGCGGCGGCATAAAGCCGCTCAATCTCCTCGAACCGGTCACCGAGCCCGAGCGCGACGGCCTGCTGTCGCAGGTTGGAGAGCTGCCCGCCGGGAATCTCGTGCTCGTAGACGCGCCCGGTCGGGGACGGCAGCCCCATCTCGAACGGCGCGTACAGCTTCCGGACGGCCTCCCAGTACGGCTCCATCGCGGTGAGCGCGCCGAGGTCGAGCCCGGTGGCGCGGTCGGTGAAGTCGGTGTGCGCGACGATCGCCTGGAGCGGCGGCTGCGACGTCGTGCCCGACAGCGGCGCGGCGGCGCCGTCCACCGCGTCCACGCCCGCGTCGATCGCGGCGAGGTAGGTGGCGAGCTGGCCCCCGGCGGTGTCGTGGGTGTGCAGGTGGACGGGCAGGTCGAACCGCTCGCGCAGCGCGGTGACGAGCGTGCGCGCGGCGGGCGCCCGCAGCAGGCCCGCCATGTCCTTGACGCACAGCACGTGCACACCGGCCCGGACGAGTTCGTCCGCGAGCCGCAGGTAGTAGTCGAGCGTGTAGAGCGGTTCGGCGGGGTCGGACAGGTCGCCGGTGTAGCAGAGCGTGCCCTCGGCGACGGCGTGCGTCTCCAGGACGGCGTCGATCGCGGGCCGCATCCGGCCGACGTCGTTGAGCGCGTCGAAGATCCGGAAGATGTCCACGCCGGTCGCGGCGGCCTCGCGGACGAACGCCCGCGCGACCGCGTCGGGGTAGGGCGTGTACCCGACGGTGTTCCGGCCGCGCAGCAGCATCTGGAGGTTCAGGTTCGGCGCGGCCTCGCGGATCGCGGCGAGCCGGTCCCACGGCGACTCGCCCAGGAACCGGAGCGCGACGTCGTAGGTGGCGCCGCCCCACGCCTCCAGCGACAGGAACTGCGGGCTCGTCCGCGCGAGGTGCGGCGCGGCGGCGGCGAGGTCGAACGTCCGCACCCGCGTCGCCAACAGCGACTGGTGCGCGTCGCGGAACGTGGTGTCGGTGACGGCCAGCGCCGTCTGCGCGCGCAGTTCGGCGGCGAACGCGGCCGGGCCGAGCCGCAGCAGCCGGTCCCGCGACCCCTCGGGCAGCGGCGCCTCGGCGTCCAGCGCGGGCAGCTTGGTCGCCGGGTCGAGCGTCGTCGGGGCCTCGCCGTGCGGCTTGTTGACGGTGACGTCCGCGAGGTACCGGACGAGCCGCGTCGCCCGGTCGCCGCTGGACCGCGCCGTGAGCAGCCCGGGATGGTCCGCGATGTACGACGTCGTCACGCCCCCGGCGCGGAAGTCCGGTTCGTCGAGCAGCGCCAGCAGGAACGGGATGTTGCTCGCCACGCCCCGGATGCGGAACTCCGCGACGGCCCGCGCCGACCGGCGGACGGCGTCCTCGAACGTCCGCCCCCGCGTCGTCAGCTTGACCAGCAGCGAGTCGAAGTGCGGCGACACCTCGGCTCCGGCGTACGCGGTGCCGGTGTCGAGCCGGACGCCCGCGCCGCCCGGCGACCGGTACGCGGAGATCTTGCCGACGTCGGGACGGAAGCCGTTCGCGGGGTCCTCGGTGGTGATCCGGCACTGCACGGCGAACCCGGCGACGGTCACCTCGTCCTGCGCGATGCCGAGGTCGGCCAGGGTCTCGCCGCCCGCGACGCGGAGCTGGCTCTGCACGAGGTCGACGCCGGTGACCTCCTCGGTGACCGTGTGCTCGACCTGGATGCGGGGGTTCATCTCGATGAAGACGTGCTCGCCGCGCTCGTCCAGCAGGAACTCGACGGTCCCGGCGTTGACGTAGCCGATCTCGCGGGCGAACGCGACGGCGTCCGCGCACAGCCGCTCGGTGACGGCCGGGTCCAGGTTCGGCGCGGGCGCGATCTCCACGACCTTCTGATGGCGGCGCTGCACCGAGCAGTCGCGTTCGCGCAGGTGGACGACGCCGCCGGACCCGTCCGCGAGAATCTGCACCTCGATGTGCCGGGGCCGCTCGACGGCCTGCTCCAGGAAGACGGTCTCGTCGCCGAACGCGCTGGCGGCCTCGCGGCGGGCCGTCGCGACGGCCTCGACCAGGTCCTCGCGGCGTTCGACGCGGCGCAGCCCGCGTCCGCCGCCGCCCGCCGCCGCCTTGACGAACAGCGGGAACCCGACCTCGTCGGCCGCCGCCAGTTCCTCCCCCGGCTCGGGCGTCAGCGACCGCAGCACCGGGATGCCCGCGCGGCGCGCCGCCGCGACCGCCTCGATCTTGTTGCCCGCGAGGTTGAGGACGCGGGCGGGCGGCCCGACGAACGTGAGTCCCGCCGCCGCGCACGCCTCGGCCAGTTCCGGACTCTCCGACAGGAACCCGTAGCCGGGGTAGACGGCGTCGGCGCCGACGCGCAGCGCCGTCGCGACGATGCCGTCCACGTCGAGGTAGGCGCGGACGGGGTGCCCGTGCTCACCGATCTCGTACGCCTCGTCGGCCTTCTGCCGGTGCAGCGACAGCCGGTCCTCGTAGGCGTAGACGGCGACGCTGGAGATGCCCAGCTCATAGGCGGCCCGGAAGGCGCGGACCGCGATCTCCCCGCGGTTGGCGACCAGCAGCTTGGTGATCACGACGTGCTCCTCGGAGTATCGGGTCCGGGAGCCGCGCACGACGGCCCGCCGGGCTCGGCGTCGAGCGGCTCCCCACCCTACGCGGAACCGATCTTCCGGTCATGGGGTGGTCCGCCCGCAAATCGGGACGCCGCGCTCGGAACGAGCACCTACGCTGTCTGCGCGACGGTGCGGTGCCGGCGCCGAGAATCAGGGGGATCGACGCGTGCTGCCCGAGCACCTGGAGCTGCTGGTCACCGACGAGCCCGTCTGCGACCTCTACGCGCACGGCCCGTGGCGCGTCCCGGACGGGCTGTTCGCCGAGATCCGCGCCCGCATCGACAAGCTCGCCGCCGACCCGCGCGCCGCCGCCCTCACCACCGACGCCCAGCCGCTGCTGACCCCGCCCGCGTCGCTCGTCGTCGGTGACCTCGTCCTGCTCGTCGACTTCCTGTGCGGCGCCGCCGCCGTCAACTCCGGCACCCACTCCCGCCTGCAATACCAGTTCTTCAACCGCTACCTGCGCGAACCCCAGGACCCGCTGCGGCCGCTGACCGGCTGGGGCGTCACGACCGGCGGGTTCCGGCCGCTGGAGTGGCTGGAGGAGGCGCCCGACCAGGACGTCGCGCTGTCGCTGGCCCGCGACTCGCTCGACGTCCTGGCGGGCATGGAACCCCTCGAACGCCGCCGCCAGGCGCTCATCCGGCTCTACGACGCGCCGCCGCCCGACCTCGACATCACCGCGCCGCTGGACGAGCAGCGCCGCCGCTGGATCGCGCACGCGTCCGACGACATCGTCGCGGACCTGCCCGAACTCGCCGGGCCGATCGGCTACCTGGACTGGGTGTGCCTGGGGCTGCTGCCCGTGCACGAGCACCTGACGCGCGTCGCGCCGCACCCCGAGTCCGTCCCGGAACTCCTGGTGAACCTGCTGCTCCAGGCCGGGCTGGAGGAGGTGCCCGCCGAACTCGCCGCCGTCCTCACCCGCGACCGCTACGGCGAGATCCTCGAACGGTTCCCGGCCGTCCGCGAGGGCTTCGACGCGTCCGCCTGGTACGGGCGCGCCCGCGCCTGGCTGGCCCGCGCGCTCGGCGCCGGGGAGGCCGAGGCGTGCCGGGGCTGGCTCGACATGGCGATGCGCTTCACCGGCTCGGTGCAGGGGCTGCCCGACGACGCCCGCTACCCCGACCCCGAGTGGATTCCGGTCGGTGAGTTCCAGGCCGACCTGCGGCGGCTGGCCGCGCCGCGCCGCCGCGTCCCCAACCGGCTCGCCGCGACCGTCGAGCCGCACGCGCCGCGCCGCCGGTCGGTGCGGGAGGTCCCGGCCGGCGCCGACCTGATCGGGATGCCCGAGGTCGTCCGGGCGCTGGAGGGCATCGCCGCCGACCACACCCGGCCCGTCCGGCTGATGATCGTCGGGCCGGACGGCACCGGCAAGCGCGACGCCGCCCAGGAGGCCGCCCGGCTGCTCCAGGACCGGCTCATCTCCGGGCCGCCGCTGTGGCTCGCCGGGGACTTCTTCGCGGGCAAGGAGGTCTCGGTCGGCACGACCCATCTGCACATCGACGCCCGCGACTCGGTCGGCACCCGGCTCGTCATCATCGACGGCCTGGACGACATGTCCCGCGACCCGCGCAGCGGCGAGGCCGTCCTGGAGGAGCTGCACCGGCTCGTCGACGCCCACGACGACCTGCACGTCGTCGCGCTGTGCGAGCCGGGCGGCGACGACCGCGTCCGCGAGGTCAACCCGGGGCTCGCGCTGCGGTTCCACGTCGCGCACACCCGCGCGTTCACGCCCGCCGAGCACGCCGAGCTGTTCGCCCGCGCGCTGCGGCAGCGCGGCGCCCGCGCGCACAAGCCCGTCCTGACCGCCGCCGGGCGGCTGCTCGCCCGCACCAAGCCCGTCCGCAACCTGCGCAACGCGCGGCTCGCGCACCGGCTCGCCGCCGACGTCGTCGCCGCCGTCGCGCAGCGCACCGAGCCCGGCGCGGACGTGCGAGTGCTGCGCGCCGACCTGCCCGAGGTGTTCGACGCGTCCGGCGGCGCGACCGACCCCATGGCCGAGCTGGCGGCGCTGACCGGGCTGCGGACCGTCAAGCAGGAGATCGAGCTGCTCGCCGCCGCCGCGCGCACCGCCAAGGCGCGGCGCGAGGCCGGGCTGCACGTGCCCGCGCCGTCCCGGCACATGATCTTCAGCGGGAACCCGGGCACCGGCAAGACCGTCGTCGCGCGGCTGCTCGCCCGCATCTACAAGGACCTCGGCGTGCTGTCGTCCGGGCACCTGGTGGAGGTGTCGCGGGCCGAGCTGATCGGGCAGTACATCGGTGAGACGGCCGTGAAGACGCGCGCCGTCGTCAAGCGCGCCGTCGGCGGCGTGCTGTTCATCGACGAGGCGTACTCGCTGACGCAGTCCGACCTGGGCGAGGACTACGGGCAGGAGGCCGTCGCCGAACTCGTCAAGCTCATGGAGGACCACCGGGACGACCTCGTCGTCATCGCCGCCGGATACGAGCGGGAGATGCAGCGGTTCGTCGGCTCCGATCCCGGGCTCTCCTCCCGGTTCCCGACGACCGTCCGGTTCCCCGACTTCTCCGACGCCGAACTGGGCGAGATCTTCGTCGCGCAGGCCGCCGAGAACGGCGTCGTCCCCGACGAGGACGCCCGCGACAAGCTCGCCGGGCTGCTGCGCCGGGCCCCGCGCGGCCGGTCGTTCGGCAACGCGCGGCTGATGCGCAACCTCGCCGAGCGCGCCATCGCCCTGCACGCGCGGCGCCTGGCGTCGGTGCGGCGGCCCGACGCCGACGACCTCGTCGTGCTCCGCGCCGCCGACCTGCCCGACACGCTGTCCGGCACCACCCGCACCGCGCCCGCCACCGACCCGCTGACGACGCTGGACGGGCTCGTCGGGCTGCGCGCCGTCAAGGAGGAGGTGCACCGGCTCGTCGCGGAGGCCCGCGCCGCCGAGCTGCGCCGCGCCGCCGGGCAGCCCGCGCCGTCACCGACGCGGCACATGGTCTTCACCGGCAACCCGGGCACGGCCAAGACGACCGTCGCGCGGCTCATCGCCGCCGTGTACGCGCAGCTCGGGCTGCTGTCGTCCGGGCACCTGGTCGAGGTGTCGCGCGCCGACCTGGTCGGCACCCACCTCGGGCAGACCGCGCCGCGCGTCCGCGCCGCCGTGGAACAGGCCGTCGGCGGCGTCCTGTTCGTGGACGAGGCGTACGCGCTGACCGGCGACGCCTACGGCCAGGAGGCCGTTTCGACGCTGGTGAAACTGATGGAGGAATACCGCGGCGACCTGCTCGTCATCGTCGCCGGATACGAACGGGAAATGGGCGGCTTCCTCACCGCGAACTCGGGTCTGGAATCACGTTTCCCGAAGCGGCTGGCGTTCCCCGACTACACCGCCGGGGAACTCGTCTCGATCTTCGAGCACCTGGCGCTGGCCGAGGGCTTCACCCTCGCCGCCGACGTCGGACCGGCGCTGCGGGACCTGCTGCGCGGGGCCGCGCGCGGGCCGTCGTTCGGCAACGGGCGGCTGATGCGCAACCTGCTCGACACCGCGATCTCCCGGCAGGCGCAGCGCCTCGACCCGGCCGCCCCGGCGGACGCCGTCACGACGCTGCGCGCCGCCGATCTTCCCCCCGACACCGGCACCGGACCGGCTCCGGCCGGTCTTTATCTCTGACCTCACGGAAAGCGTGTGTTTCGCGGGCTCCGGCCTGTCTAGACTCGTACCCGACTTCCAGGATCAACGGCGGAAATGGGGATCGGTGCCCGTTCGGGACTGGCAGCTCCGGGTGCTGCGCGACGCCGGCGCCGCCGACACCGGTCTCGTCGCCCCGGCCGTGCTGGGCGACCACGACCCGGAACCCGCCGTCCACCGCCTCATGGCCGCCTACGCCGCCGAGGACTTCGCCCGGCGCGTCCCGCACGGCGACCCGGTGCTGCGGCGGCTCGGCCGGGGCGTCGTGCGCGGCCTCGGCTCGGCCTCCCCCGGACGGGACGCCGACCTCGCCGCCCGGATCGGCGCGCCCGTCCCGTCCTGCCGGTGGATCGCCGTGACGAGCCTCCGGGGCGGCGCCGGGAAGTCGACCATGGCCGCGCTCGTCGCCGGGGTCCTGCGGCAGTACCGCGACGACCGCGTGATCGCCGTCGACGCCGACGCGGGCCTCGGCTCGCTGCCGCTGCGGCTCGGCGCTCCCGGCACACGCACCCTGCGCGACCTGGCGGCGGCGCCGCCGGGCGGCTGGGACGCGACCGCCGCCCACCTCACCCGCACGCCCGAGGGCCTGTGGGTGCTGCCCGCCGCCGTGCCCGGGCAGGTCGGTGACGACCTCGACCCCGACACGTTCGCCGCCGCCGCCGGGCGCCTCGGCCGGTACTTCGCCACCGCCGTGATCGACTGCGGCGGCGGGCTCGTCTCCCCGCTGCACCACCGCGTCCTGTCCGCCGCGCACGCCCAGATCTTCGTGACGCCCGGCACGGCCGACGGCGCGATCAGCGCGCACGCCGCGCTGAGCTGGTTCGCGGATCAGGGCTACCGCGACCTGCTGAACCGGACCGTCGTCGTGCTCGTCCAGTCCGCGCCCGGCGCCCACACCGACCTGCGGCACGCGCACGAGGTGCTGAGCCACGACGGGCTGCGCGTCGTCGCCGTCCCCCACGACCGGCACCTGGCCGCCGGGAACGAGATCGCGCCGGAGCGGGTGGGCGCCGCCGCGCGGGACGCGGCCGTCCGCATCGCCGCCGAGGCGTTCGCGCACGCGCTGTCCGGGGGCGCCTGATGGGCCGCGAACTCGTCGTGGTCACACGGGAGCGGCC
The DNA here is from genome assembly GCF_000374305.1 of Actinomadura flavalba DSM 45200. Taxonomy (GTDB): domain Bacteria; phylum Actinomycetota; class Actinomycetes; order Streptosporangiales; family Streptosporangiaceae; genus Spirillospora; species Spirillospora flavalba. The sequence goes on from NZ_KB894095.1 coordinate 474,109, forward strand.
CGACGTCGCCTCCCCGTACCTGACCGACGCCGCCGACCGGCTGCTCGCCCACGTCCGCGCGCCGCTGCTCGTCGAGGTGCCGGGCGAGACCGAGCGGCTGCTCGGCGTCCGCGTGGACGAGCCCGTCTGGTGGGTGGAGATCCGCGCCGCCGCCGACCCCCCGGCGGCGGGCCGCGCCGCGTGGCGCTACGCCGAGGACCTGGCCGCCCGCCACGACGGCACGGTCTGGTTCGGCGCCCGGACGTGACCGCGAACATCGGCGCGGACGCCGTGACGGACAAGGCCGTGCTCGTCCTCAGCGACCGGCCCGTGGTGCCGCTCGGCCCCGGCCTGCTGGAGAAGATCACTGCGCGCGGGCGCGTCGTGCAACTCGTGACGTCGCCGGACTCGCGCGTGACGCTGCCGCTGCGCACCGAGCTGGAGGACGGCCGCGTCCACTGGGTCGTCGCCGGGGACGGCTACTACGACGGGCTCACCGGCCGCCCGCTGCGCTGGGACGGCGCGGCGTTCACCCCCGACCCGTCCGCCCGCGACTACGCGCCCGACTTCACGTCCGAGCCGCGCATGCCCCCCGGCACGCCGCTGACGCTGACCGTGCGGACGCCCCGGACGCCCTCGTCCCCGCCGGGCCTCGCGCTCGCGGCGCTGACGCGGCTGGTGACGGGCGCGCCGCCGCTGGGGTTCGGCACGTCGGAGCCGCTGACCCGGCGCTGGGAGCCGTCGGCCCTGCGCGGCGCCGAGAGCGCGCGCGTCCTCGTCGTCGGCTCCGGCCCGCGTCCGGCCCTGGGCTCCCTCACCTGGACCGACGACACCGAGACGTCGACCCTGACGATCGGCCACACCCCGTCCGACCCGCCGCCCCTGGCCCACCTCCCCTGGCTGGCCGCCACCCTCACGGCCGAGCACCCGCTGACGTCCTTCGACGCCCACCTCACCCCGACCGCCGCCGACCTCACCACCGAACCCCGCTGGACCGGCACCCCGAGCACCGTGGCCATCGCCGGGTAGTTGAAATTTCGGGGAATAGGACGATCATCCAGGTCGTTAGTTCCGTTAACGACCCCCGGGAGGCACCCCTTGCCCAGCAGCATCCCCGTCCGCCGCCGGCACGGACACCGTCACGTCCGCACCCGCTCGCTGCGCGCGCTCGCGGTCGCGGCCCGTCTCGAACGCCACGATGTGCAGGACGGCCCACCGGGCCCGCCGCCGTCCGTGCCCGAGCGCGAAACCACCTGACGAACCATGAAGCCCCCGGAAACTCCCGGGGGCTTCGTCCTTTTCGGGATGTTTAACGGCGCGACGACCGTCTTCTTCCCCCTAGTCTTGCCGGACGGGCGGACCAGCGATGGAAGTGAGCGGAGTGACCGAAAGCAGCATCCCGGACACCCACCCCCTGCGGCCCGGCGACCCCGGCCGCCTCGGCGCCTACGAGCTGGTCGGCCGGCTCGGCGAGGGCGGCCAGGGGGCCGTGTTCCTCGGCCGGCGCGCGGGGGCCGCCGCCGACGACCTCGCCAACCACGTCGCGATCAAGCTCCTGCACGCCGACCTCACCGGCGACACGTCCGCGCGGTCCCGGTTCGTCCGCGAACTCGCCGTCGCCAAGCAGGTCGCGCGGTTCTGCACCGCGCAGGTGCTGGACGCCGACGTCGCGGGCGACCACCCCTACATCGTCAGCGAGTACGTTCCCGGCAAGTCGCTGCACCGCGTCGTCCAGCAGGACGGGCCGCGCACCGGCGGCGCCCTCGAACGGCTGGCGATCAGCACGCTCACCGCGCTCATCGCGATCCACCAGGCCGGGATCGTGCACCGCGACTTCAAGCCGCACAACGTGATGATGGGGCCAGACGGCCCCCGCGTCATCGACTTCGGCGTCGCCCGCGCGCTCGGCGCCGCCGGGGAGACGCAGAACGTCGGCACCCCCGCGTACATGGCGCCCGAGCACTTCACCGCCGGGCCCGTCGGCCCCGCCGCCGACATGTTCGCCTGGGGCACCACGATGGTGTTCGCCGCGACCGGGCAGCCCGCGTTCGGCAATGACGACCTTGCCGCCGTCATGCACCGCATCCTCACCGGCGAACCGCAGCTCGGCGCGCTGCCCGAACCGCTGCGCGACCTCGTCCTGGCGTGCCTGGCCAAGGACCCGGCGCGGCGGCCGGGCGCCCGCGAGGCGCAGGAGCGGCTGATGGGCGCCGCCAGCGGGATCGGGCCGCGCTACCAGGCGCTGCCGCCGCCCCCGCCGCCGTTCGCGGCCGCCCCCGCGCATCCGGTGAACGCGACCAATCCCGCCACGATGCCGCAGCCCGGCCAGGTTGGAGCGGTCCCGTCGCGCGGGCCGCGCGTGGCGCTGCCCGTCACGGCCGCCGCGCTGCTCGTCGCGCTGATCGCGGGCGGCGCCGTCTGGGCCGCCAACCGTCCCGGCGGCGAACCCGAGCGGCGGCAGGCCGCCGTCGAGCAGGAGGCCGCCGCGGAGGACGGACGGGCCGGAGCCGCCGGCGGCGCCCCCGGCACGTCGAAGAAGCCGACGCCGTCCGCGAGCCGCAAGACGACCCCCGCCACGACCCCGGGGGCTCCCAAGGCCCGCCCCGAACGGCCCGGCGCGTCCACGCCCCCGGCCGGTGACGGCAGGCCGCCCACGGGCACGCCCGCGCCGACGAGGCCCGCCCCGCGCCCCGAACCGGCCAACCGGTACACGCCGCAGGCCGCGTGCAACAGCGGCGGCCACGGCGGCGGCTACTACGTGCAGCGGTCCGTGGCGGGCAGCGGCGGCACCGCGTACCTGCTGTACAACGGCTCCGGCTACAACTGCGCGGTCACGATGAAGACGAAGAACGTCGGCAAGAAGACGAACGTCTCGGTGTGGGTGCAGCGCCAGGGCGGTTCGCGGATCTCCGACGGAGGCGCGTTCGCCTGGTACGCCGGGCCGGTCTACGTGAAGGCGCCGGGAACCTGCGTCCGCTTCGGCGGCAACGGCGCGAGCGCGCCGTACGGCAACTGCGGCTGACCGCCGGGAAAGGTCCGCGGGCCGGGGCCGGCGGCCCGCGGAGAGGACATCGGCTCAGTTGTGGCCGTGTGCGATGAGATGGTCGAAGTCGCCGTCCTTGGCGCCCATGATGAGCGCCTCGATCTCCGGGCGGGTGTAGATGAGGGCCGGGCCCTCGGGGTGGCGGGAGTTGCGCATCGCGATGCGGTCGCCGGGAAGCTCCGCGATCTCGACGCAGTTGCCCTGGGAGTTGCTGCGGCGGGACTTCAGCCAGCGGGCGCCGCTCAGGTGCGCCGCGGACATGCCGTTGTAGGTGGAGGGTACGGTCGGTCTCGGGCCGTTACGGCCCGTGTCGGACTGGAGCATCATGCCTCTCTGAGGAGATCACCGAGAAGCTCGACGGTGCGTTCCGGGGTCTCGCTGTCGACGCACAGGCGTTCCATCACCTGGAGATAGGTGTCGACGTCGTCGCGCTTGTCGAGGTACATCGCGCCGGTGAGGTTCTCGACGTAGACCACGTCCGGCAGATCCTGCTCGGGAAAGCGCAGGATGGAGAAGGCGCCGCCCTCGGCGGCGTGGCCGCCGAAACGGAACGGCATGATCTGGACGGTCACGTTGGGGAGCTTGGCCATCCTGATCAGATGCTCGAACTGGCCGCGCATCACCTCGGGGCCGCCGATCGGGCGCCGCAGCGCCCCCTCGTCCAGCACCGCCCACAGGCGCGGGGCCTCCGGGGCGGTCAGCCGTTCCTGACGTTGCATGCGCAGGTCGACGCGCTGATCGATCTCGTGCTCGGAGGCACCGGCGTTGCCCTGGCGGATCACCGCGCGGGCGTAGCCCTCCGATTGCAGCAAGCCCGGAACGAACTGCAACTCGTACGTGCGGATGAGCGCCGCGGACTCCTCCAGGCCGACGTAGGTCTGGAACCAGCCGGGCAGGATGTCGCTGTAGCGGTGCCACCAGCCGGGGGTGTTGGCGTCCCGGGCCAGTTGCAGCAGCACGGCGCGCTCTTCCGCGTCGTCCACGCCGTAGAGCGTCAGCAGGTCGTCGACGTCGCGCTCTTTGAAGCTGACCCGGCCGAGTTCCAGTCGGCTGATCTTCGACTCCGACGCGCGGATGACGTAGCCCGCCTCCTGGCGGCTCACGCTCCGCGCCTCGCGAAGGCGGCGCAGTTGTGAGCCGAGCAGGATGCGACGGACCGTCGACCCGCTTCCCGACGTCTCTGGAGTCACGCCCAACCTCCCGGCTACATGGCGGACAGCGAACCTAGTGTGCCATTGGCCTACTCGTCTCGGGGCGACCTCCGTTCAGGCAGGGGTGAACCGTTCCCGGCCACCTGTGGAAAACTTGCTGCACGTGCATGTGGCTATGCATTGGGCCTTGCATTCGCACGCTACGATGCGCAGGATAACGCACGAGACTTCCGAGCCATGGCTGCACAACGAGATCACTCTGCGGGGTCCCGGGAATGACGTCACGCCACGCGCACGATCACACGCGCTGGAGGATGGAGCCCTGCGCGAGGTCGCTCGAACCACCACAGGACCGCTCTGTGCCTTCGCTCCCGATCCCCGAGTCCACCGGGCTCCCACCCGAGCTGGACGACGCCCTGCTCGACCTGGTCGACCCCGCCGGGCCCGCCGACGCCTTCCACGTCCTGCCCGACCCCGAGTCGGTCACCGACGCCCGCCACTTCACCCTCGCCCGGCTGTCCGCCTGGGACGCGTGCGGCCTCGCCGACGACGTCGGCCTCGTCGTCTCCGAACTCGTCACCAACGCCCTGCGGCACAGCGGCGGGCACGTGCGCGGGGTGCGGCACTGGAGCGTCCGCGAGGACTACGCCGACCCGCTCGGCTCCGCGCCCATGACGATCCAGCTCCGGCTGCTGCACCGGCTGCCCTGGCTGCTGTGCGGGATCGTCGACGCGAGCGCCGAGGCGCCGCGCCGCAAGGAGCCCGACTACATCGCCGAGACCGGGCGCGGGCTGCACCTCGTCGAGTCGTTCACGACGCTGTGGGGCTGGCGCGGGCTGCCGTCCGGCAAGGTCGTCTGGGCGCTGTTCCGGGAGCCGTGACCGCTCCGGCCGCGAGACGCCGCGCGAGGAAGATCACCCCCATCGAACCCTGTACAGGGGTAACCCACCCACCTTGGGGTATAGGGGACATCCCGGTTACCGGGAGTGACCACCGTCCAGCGAACAAGGAGCACGCCCGTGGAATTCGCCGTCGAACACCGCACCGAGCAGGACCTCACGGTCGTCACGATCAGCGGTGAGATCGACGTCTTCACCAGCCCCCGGCTGCGCGAGGAACTGCTCGACATCATCGAGAACGGCGGAACCCACCTCGTCGTCGACCTCGGCGAGGTGACCTTCCTGGACTCGACCGGTCTCGGCGTCCTCGTCGGCATCTACCACCGGCTGCGCGCCCGCGACGGCAGCATGAGCTTCACCGGCGTCAACGACCGCGTCCGCCGCGTCTTCCACGTCACGCAGCTCACGAAGATCTTCGTCCTGCACAACTCCGTGGAGGACGCCCAGGCGGCCCACGAAGCGGCGAAGACGGGCTGAGCCGAAGTTATCCACAGGGCTCGGGCCGGGCCGCGTGACGTGGGCGTCGAACCGGTACGGTGAGACGGAGATCAAGCCCGTGCCGACGTGGGGTTTCCGGCTCCGCGCGGCGCGGCCGTCAACCCACACCGGACGGGAGCGCTCCGTGGCCGATCAGCCGCTGCACGAGCACACGCTCGGCAATGGCCTGCGCGTCGTGGTCTGCGAAGACCACGTCGTACCGCTGGCCGCCGTGAACATCTGGTACGGGGTCGGCTCCCGGCACGAGGTCGCCGGGCGCACCGGCCTGGCGCACCTGTTCGAGCACCTCATGTTCCAGGGCTCGGCCAACGTCGCCGAAGGCGAGCACGCCGCCGTGCTGGAGAGCGCCGGCGCCACCTTCAACGCCAGCACCTCGTTCGAGCGCACCAACTACTACGAGACGCTGCCGGTCAGCCACCTCGACACCGCCCTCTGGCTCGAAGCCGACCGCATGGGCACGCTGCCCGCCGCGCTCACCCAGGCCAACCTCGACAACCAGCGCGACGTCGTCAAGAACGAGCGCCGCCAGCGCTACGACAACCAGCCCTACGGCACCGCCTTCGAGCGGCTGTGCGCGCTGACGTTCCCCGCCGGGCACCCCTACGCGCACACCCCCATCGGCTCCATGGAAGACCTCGACGCCACCACCCTTGACGACTGCGCCGCGTTCTTCCGCACCTGGTACGCGCCCGGCAACGCGGTCCTGTCGGTCGTCGGCGACGTCGATCCCGAGGCCACCCTCGCCGCCGTCGAGCGGTACTTCGGCGGCCTGCCCGCCGGGCCCAAGGCCCCCGCCGCCCGGTCCGGCGACCTCGGCCCGCTCGGCGAGGTGCGCGACGAGGCCGTCGCCGAGGACGTCCCCTCCCCCGCCTACTTCGCGATGTTCCCGCTCCCGTCCGACGGCGGCACCGACATCGAGGCCGCCGAGCTCGCCGTCGAGATCCTCGGCGGCGGCGCCGGTTCCCGCCTGTACGACCGCATGGTCCGCCGCGACGAGATCGCCACCGAGGTCTGGGCGGGCGTCACGCGCCTCGCGGGCGGCCCGTCGCTCGCCATCGTCGACGCCATCGGCCCCGACCCGGCCAAGATCGCCGCCGTCCTCGACGAGGAGCTGGCCCGCTTCGCCGCCGACGGCCCCGACGCCGACGAGACCGCCCGCGCCACCGCGCAGGCCGAGCGCGGCTTCTTCGAGCAGACCGAGACCGTCACCGGCCTCGCCAACGCACTGTCGGCCAACGCCACCCAGTTCGGCGACCCGGCCCGCGTCTTCACCGCGCCCGGCCGCGCCGCCGCCGTGGACGCCGCGCACATCCGCGAGATGGCGGGCCGCTGGCTCGCCCCCGGCGCCCGCACCGCTCTCACCTACGGAGGTTCCGCGTGACCGCCCCGACCCTTCAGCCCCGCCCGGTCCCGGGCCCGGTCCCGGCGTGGAGCTTCCCGGCGGGCGTGCCGGGGCGGGTGCCGTCCGGGCCCGAGACGCTCCGCGTCGACCTGCCGGGGCGGCGGCTGGCGTCGGTCCGGCTCGTCCTGGCGGCGGGCGCGGGGCGCGAGTCCGCCGGGTCCGAGGGCGTCGCGACGCTGACGGCCCGGGCCCTGCTGGAGGGCACCCGGCCCGGCGGCGGCACCGAGCTGACCGCCGCGTTCGAGCGGCTCGGCGCGAGCCTGTTCGCCAGCGCCGACCTCACCGCGCTGCGCGTCGCGCTCGACGTGCCCGTCACGCGGCTCGAACCCGCGCTGGAACTGTTCTCCACCGTCGTCCGGTCGGCCGCGCTCGACGACGCCGACGTGCGGCGCGTCGTCCGTGAACGCCTGGAGGAGATCGGCCAGGAGGACGCCGACCCCGGCACCCGCGCGATGCGCGAGCTGCGCGCCGTCCTGTTCCCGGCCGAGTCCCGCGCGCACCTGCCCACGGGCGGCACGCGCGAGTCCATCGGGTCGCTCGGCGGCGCCGACGTCCGTTCCTTCTACGGTTCGGTGTCCCCGGCGGAGGCGACGGCCGTCCTCGCGGGCGACCTCACCGGCGTCGACGCCGAGGCCGCGCTGACGGCGTCGCTCGCCGGGTGGAGCACGCCTGGCCCGGGGCTGCCCGTCGCCGACGAGATCCTGCCCGTCAACGGGCCCCGCATCGTCATCGTCGACCGGCCCGGCTCCGTCCAGACGTACCTGAGCCTCGGCCACGGCGTCCCCGACCGCACCAGCGACGCCTGGCCGCTGCTCACCGTCGCGGCGCACGTCCTCGGCGGCGGGCTCACGTCGCGGCTGAACGCGGTGCTGCGCGAGGAGAAGGGCTACACCTACGGCGTGCGGGCGGGTCTGCTGCGCATGCGCGGCCGGGGCGTCTTCCTCGCCCAGGGCTCCGTCCACACCGAGGTCACCGGCGACGCCGTCGCCGACGCCCTGGCGGGCCTGCGCAGCATCCAGGCCGACGGCATCGCCGAGGACGAGGCGGCGGCCTCGGTCCGCGCCCTGGCCGACCGCGCCCCCGCCGAGTACGAGACGGCCCGCTCGGTCGCCGCCGAACTGGCCGACACCACCGCCGCCGGCCTCGGCCCCACCTACCCGACCCGCTACCTGTCGGCCGTCCGCGCCGCCACCCCGACGTCCGTGGCCGACGCCTACACGACCCACATCGACACCGACGCCCTCACCATCATCGCGGTGGGCGACGCCAAACAGATCCGAGGCCCCCTGGAGTCCCTCGGCTACGCCCCGGTCACCATCACCGACCCAGGCGCAAAGGAAACCGACTGACACCCGTGGGCCGGGCACCAACCCCCGGCCCACAACCCACCCCCAACGCGCCAGACCCAGGACACAAACCTCGACGTACTCACCCCGAGCACGTTGACCCAACGCGCTCTGGCCCCGGCACGCTCGGCCCGATGCGCCAGGCCAGGGCGCACGCCTCGACGTACTCACCCATCCAAGCGCGCAGCCGGGCGCTCGCCCCAACGCGCTCCACCAACCCGCCCGGCTCGGCACACCCAACCTGGCACGCACGGCCTGATGCACCCGCCTCGACGCACTCACTCATTCCAAGCGCTCGCCCCAACGCGCCCGGCTCGGCACACCCAACCTGGCACGCCCGCACCGACGCGCTCAGCCCGGTGAGCGCGCCCAGCGCACTTCAACCCGAGGCAGAGGCGCTCACAGCCCAAAACCTCGATCCGCCGTGCTCGGCCCGGCACGCCGGACTGGTAGTTCCGCCCGATGTGACGAACCGGCGCGCACCGACACACGCTGACCGTCGAGCGCGCCTGTGTGCGGATGGCGCCCACCCAGCACGCCTGACCCGGCGCAACACCACTCGGCACCATCAAACCGGCGCGCGCTCAGCCGACGACGCCGAACCCGGCGCGCTCCCGGTTCGGCCCACCCGCCTCGCACACGGCCCGGCGAACACGGCCTGACGCGCGACCCGACCGCTCCGCCAGCCCTCCGCCCGGCGTACCCAGCTCGGCGCATACACCCCGACACGTCCCCGCACACTCGGCCCCGGCACGCTTCAGCCTGGCATCCTCGGCCGGGGTGGTCGCCGCGAGTCCTTCTTTCGGAGAGCTGCGATGAGTTCGAGGAGTCCGGTCGGTCCACCCTCGGGAATTCGTTGAGAGGAGTGGGCATGGACCCCGTGGGTGAGTTGCATCAGGGATTCAGCGAGGAAGGCGCCGAGGCCGTCGCGTGGCGAGACGTGGAGGGCGTCCTGGTCAAGGCCGAGATGTTCTTCCTCTCGACGACGCGACGGGACGGGCGCCCGCACGTCGTTCCGCTTCCCGCCGTCTGGGACGGGGGGCGGCTGCACTTCTGCACCGGGGCGCAGGAGCAGAAGGCGAAGAACCTGGAGGTCGAGACCCGCTGCGTGCTCGCCACGGGAAGCGACCGCCAGCAGGGCGGGATCGACGTCGTCGTCGAGGGCGCGGTCGTACGCGTCACCGGCCGGGAACGCCTCACCGAACTCGCCGCGATTTGGAAGAGCAAGCTCGACTGGGACTACGACGCCACCGACGAGGGCTTCGAGCACCCCGAGGGCGGCCCAGCCCTCGTCTTCGCCGTCACCCCGGAAAAGATCCTCGCGTTCGGCAAGGGCCCCTACACCCAGACCCGCTTCCGCCCCAACACCTGACGCGCACCGAACCCCACCACCCAACCCGCCCACGACCAGCATCCGCACCGCTGCACCGAACACCCAGAACCCCGATCACCGCACGCCGATGACCACCGCAGCCCAACCACTCACCGACCGCAGCCGGGCGAACCACCGCCTAGCGCACAGTTCACCGTCGCGGTCGCGGGCGGCGTACGGCTCCCCCGCCCGGGGCGCGTGCACCAGCCGCCGCCCCCGGCACCGATCGCTGTCATCGCGCACGGTCGCCGGGTCGGCCAGTTCACCCGTTTCCGGGAGCAGCGCCGGTCACCGTCTCCGAAAGCGGCCACGGACACACCGCGCACGAGCACGGCCACCGACCGCCGCACGCAGATCACCACCCACAAGCCGCGGGCCCCAGACACGGGCACGATCACCAGGCGCGGGCCAGGCGCCGGATGCGGCCGCAGCCACCGAGCGCCGCACACAAGCCACCGCGCACAGGCCGTGGACACGAGCCGTGGACACGAGCCGTGGACCGGGCACCGGGTTCAGCAGCGGTCACCGAGCGCCCCGGCGCGCGAAACCGTGAGCGCGAGCCGTGAGCGCGAGCCGTTGGTGCGCGCCGGGAACGCGGGCGCGGCCGGGGGCGCGGGCGCGAGGCGCGGGCCGGGGCGCGGGCCGGGAACGCGGCGCGGGCGCGGGCCGGGGCGGGGCGGACGCGGGCCGGGGCGCGGCGCGGGCGCGGGCGCGAGCGGCCCCGGTGCGGGCCCCCGGTGAGCGGTTGACGGGGCGCGGCGCGGGCGCGGGCGCGAGGCGCGGGCCGGGGCGCGGGCCGGGGCGGGGCGGGCGCGGGCGCGAGGCGCGGGCGCGGGCAGGGGCGGGCCGGGGCGCGGGCCGGGGCGGCGCGGGCGCGGGCGCGAGGCGCGGGCGCGGGCCGGGGTGCGGGCGTAAGAGGTGGAGTGTGGGGGTCCGAGTGCGGCATGTCGGGGGTCGGGCAGCGTCGTGGGTTTGGGTGTGGCGGGTGGTTGTTGTCCGGCGGCGGGTGTCGGTGTGGGTGGTGTTGGAAGTTCTCACCCGGTTGGTCCTCCTTTGGGGGTGAACCGATGGCAGGGTGGTGTTCGTCGAATCGGGTGTGGGGCGGCGGCGTCCCCGTGAGTCGAGAGGGGGCGGCCGGTGTCCTACGGACGGATGGACGGTGGGTCCGGGCGTGCGGGCGGTGTCACCGTTGACGCGGTGCTCAGCGCGCCGAACTGTAGCCCCGGAGGTGTGATCGCCGGGCGCGTCCACGTGCGCGGCGACTCGACCGCGCGCGACGTCCGGCACGTCACGCTGGCGCTGATGCCGCTCATGCGCGACGAGCACGGCACCGAGACGCGCGGCCCCGAGATCTACCGGGGTGCGCTCACGCGCGCGTTCCGGCTGGACGCCGGGGAGGAGAAGGCGCTCGCGTTCTCGATTCCGCTGCCGTACGAGCTGCCTTTCACGACCGTCCTCGGACGGGAACTGCCCGGGTTCACGATCGGGCTGTGCACCGAGGTCGACGTCGTCGGCGCGGCCGACCCGGGCGACGTCGACCCCACGTCCGTGGAGCCGCTCCAGTCGCAGCAGTGGGTGCTCGCGGCGATCGCGCGGCTCGGGTTCCGCATCGAGCACGTGACGTTCGAGCAGTCGAAGCTGCGCGGCGTCCCGCAGCAGCTCCCGTTCCACCAGGAGATCCACCTGCTTCCGCCGGAGCGCTGGCGCGACCGGCTCGACCTGGCGACGCTGAGCTTCGTCGCCAGCCCGCGCGCGATGGCGTTCAAGCTGCGCGCGCCCGGACGGGACGCGTCCGGCGAGGCGTTCGGCGCGTTCCAGGTCGCGCACTCCGAGGCCGCCGAGACGGACTGGGACGCCAAGATCACCGAGTGGCTGGACGCGGCCGCCCGCCTCGCGCCGAGTGCGCCCGCGCCTTCGCAGCACGCGCCGTCGCACGGGCACGGCGCGGGCGGTCTCGCGCCGGTGCCGCCGCCGACGGGTTTCCCGTCGCCTTCGAGCACGCCGCACCACGGGCAGCACGCGCCGCCCGCGCTGCCCGCCGCGTTCGGCGGTGCGCCGGGAACGCCGGGTTCGTCGCCCGGCGCAGTCCCGCCGCCCGCGCCCGCACCCGGACAGTCCGCACCGTCGATGCCGCCGGGATACCCGCCGCAGTACGGAGTGCCCGGCGATCCGCACGGCGCCCTCCCGCCGTACGGCACCCCCGGCGGTTCGGAACGCGGGACGCCCTACGGGACACCCGGCGGCGCACCCCATGGAGCACCCGGCGCGCACCACGGAACGCCCAGCGCACCGTACGGAGCCCACCACGGGACGCCCGGTGCGCCGGGGCATGGGACACCCGGCGCCTCACACGGAACGCCCGCCTCAGCACACGGGACGCCCGGCTCAGTGCACGGAGCGCCCGCCTCAGCACACGGAGCGCACCACGGGACGCCCGCTGCGCCGGGGCATGGAACGCCCGGCGCGTCACACGGGATGCCCGGCGCGTCACACGGAACGCCCCGCTCAGCGCACGAAATGCCCGGCTCAGTGCACGGAGCGCCCGGTGCGGCGCACGGGGGGCAGCAGCACGGGATGCCCGGCGGATACCCGCAGCCCGGCGGCCACGGGAGTCACCCCCACGGGGCTCCCGGTGGGTATCCGCCGGAGGCGCCGCCCGGTGGAATCCCCTCGTACGGATCGCAGCACGGGATGCCCGGGACGCCGCAGTACCCGGCGCCCGGCGGGCACCCGCAGGCGGAGAGTCCCGGCGCGCAGCACGCGGCGCCCGGCCGACCGCCGCATGGCGACCAGCCGCAGTGGGGGCAGGCGCCGTACGAAACGCCTCCGGCGCCGCAGTACGGGCAGCCGCCGCTGCCTCGTCCGCCGTTGCCGCCCGGGCAGCAGCCCGTCTCGTACGCGCCGCCGCCCGGTTATCCGCCCGTGTCGGCGCCGCCCGGGTATCCGTCCGTCCGGCACGGACATCCCGCGCCGCCCGGATACCGGCACGGGCACGGCGCCGGGTGGGGGCTCGCGGCGGGCGCGGCCGGAGTCGCGGCGGGCGCGGCCGGGATCGCGGCGGCCGGGATCGGCGGGGCGGCGGCCGTCAACGCGGCGGGCGTGCCGCTCGGGCAGGCGGAGGCGGCGCTCGGCAACGTCGCGGGGCAGGTCGGGAACGTCGCGGGGAACTGGGCCGCGAACGCTGCGGGAGGCTGGGCCGGTGAGGCCGCGATGAACGTCGCGTCCGACGCGGCCAACGGCGCTCTCGGGGACGTGGCGGGCGAGGTCGCGGGCGGCGTCGGGGAGATCCTCGGCGGCCTTCTTGGCGGACTGTTCGGCTGATTCTCGGGCGTTCCGGACAAGATCTCTGGCGCGCCGGGACGGGGCGTCTCCGGCGGGTTAGGGTCGGAGGCGGCGCCGCCCCCGAGGAGCTTCCTTGTCGATGACCGTCGTTCTCGTCCTGCTGTGTCTGGCGATCGCCGGGCGCGAGGTGTACATGGCGTTCGACAGGCGGCTGCCGCGCGCCGAACGTGACATCCGCACGCTGCGCGCGCAGGTCGCCGAGCTGGGGGCGCGGCTGGAACGTCCGTCCGGCCCGGAGACGGTGCCCGTCGCTCCCCCGCAGCCGGACGGCGTTGCCGCGCCGGGGGACGACCGACTCGGCGGCGTCCACGATCGGCTCGCCGCCGTGGACGCGCGGCTGGCGGAGCTGCACGACCGCGTCGCACAGCTCGACGAGCGGACGGGCCGCGCCGGCGAACGCCTGGACACCGACCTGGCCGACATACGCCTCGACCGGGAGGCCCAGCGGTCGCTGGCGCGCTCCCTGGACGCCGTCGAGCAGGACGTCGGCGAACTGCACCAGGAGATGCTGGAGCGCCTGGCCCGGCGGGACGGCGTCGTCACCGGCGTCCTGCTCAGCGAGGAGGGCGAGTCCGAGGCGCTGCTGGCGGACGCCTTCGAGCGCTGCGCCGCCGAGCACGGCCTCCGCGTCCGCATCCGCGACCACCACCGGGCGCGCAGCGTCGGCGGCGGGGCGTTCCTCGGCACGTCCTACCACCTGTCGGGACGCCGTCCGGACGCGCTGGCCGAGGAGCTCTTCGCCCAGGTCCGCGGCCTGCACGACCCGCAGGACCGCTCGCCGCTGGCCGTCCTGCTCACCGAACTCGCGCAGCTTCGCGGCGCGGGGCTCGCCCGCATCGGGCCCTTCACGGCCGTCCGCACCGCGAACACGCTGCTCTGCGGCCTGCTCCCGGCGGCGGCCCACCCCGTCCCGTCCGAACCGTGGGAGCTGGCCGCCCAACTCCGCGACCTCCCCGAATCCCTCCAATCCGACCTCACCTGGCTCCACACGGACGAATAACCCACGCACCCGCAGAAGCAAGAGCCGCATTCCCCCGCTCAGACGACACCGGCACTCTCCTGCGGCCACCACGGAAGTTCCGCGCGCTGCGAACTCGCCGGGCACCCTGAGCTGCGGAACTGCGAAGCAGCCGTTACGGGAGTTCCGCGCGCTGCGAGCCCGCCGGGCACGCCGAGCTGCGGAACTGCGAAGCGGCCGCTATGGGAGTTCCGCGCGCGTATCCGGGCAGCGAGCCGTGCTTGCCGGACGGGTGCGCCGAATGTCCCACGCAGCCGAAGGTCCCGCAGCGCACGACGTCGCGGCGCACCGGGCGCCCCGTTGCGTGTTCTCGCGGTCGGGTGCGGTGCCCGAGGTTTGGTGTCAGAGGCGGACGAAGTGGGGCGTGTTGGTCTCCGTGCGGTCGATGGCGATGGCCAGGAGGCAGTGGGGGGTGCGGGTGGGGTCGAGGTGGAGGCAGAGGGCCAGGCCGAGGGCCGGGTCGACGAGGACGGTGCGGCGGAGCGCGCGCAGGGCGCGGCGGGTGCGGAGGCGCGTTTCGGGGCGGGCGGGGTCGAGGAGGGTGGCGGTGATGATGCGGCCGACGAAGCGCCAGAGGGCGGTCGCGTCGAGGATGCGGGAACCCGCGGTGCGCAGGTCGGCGACGATCACGACGCCGGTGTCGTCGTCCTCGCCGGGGATGCGGGCGGTGGCGGGGGCACCGTCGCCGGGGGCCTGGGGGCCGCCCATCGCGCGGTGATAGCGGAGCGGGTCGAGCGTGTCGATGACGAAGGCGCCCGCGTACGGGCGGGACGCGCGGGACCGGACGGGTTCCCGCTCACCGCTCAGGGCGTCGCCGGTGGCGCGGTGGGCGCTGACGTCGAGGACGATGCCGCCTGCGCCGTCCGTCCAGGCGGGCAGGCCGAGCGCGGCGCCGCCGACGCGGTCGAGCGGGTCCATGATGCGCCACAGCTCGTCGGTGCGGCGCGCGAGCGACGACGCCATGCCCCGACCCGGGAACGCGCCCTCCAGGACGGCCAGCGTCGCCTTCCACGTGGCACTGCCGGCGAACTCGGCGACGAACGCGTCCACCAGGGCGGCGCGGCGTGCCGGATCGTGGAGGGGGCCGTCGAGGTCGGCGGGCGGGCGGGCTGCGCCCATGCTGTCGGGCGGCTGCTCCGCCGCCCGCTCTCTGCCGGGCGGCTGTACGGAGAGCCCGCGCGCGGGAGGCGCCGCGACGGCGTCGTCTTCGTCGTCCTCCCACCACCGGGGGCCGCCGAGGGGATCTCCGGACGGCCCGCGGGCTTCACCGGGGCGCGGCGCGACGGTCCACGCGTCCCCGGCGCCACCGCGCTCGCCACTCGAAGCGCGCGGCTCGTCCGACGCGCGGGCCCATGGCTTCTCGGCACTATCGGGCACTTTGTCCCACGAACGCGGCTCGGCCCGGCCTGACGTGACGGTCCACGCATCGGGCTCGCCCTCGGCGGCGGGACGCTCCGACTGGGCGTCAGCCGTGTTCAACCGGGCCTCGCCCGTGCCGTGGCCCGACTCGGCGTCGCCGGGCGTGACCGTCCACGCATCCGGCGCACGGTCGTCGCTCAGAGACTCCGGTCGGGCGCCAGCCGGTCTTGACCGGGGCTCGCTGGCGCCACCGCGCGCGTCGTCCCGCGCGCCCGACTCGCCGCCGCCGGGCGACACCGCCCACGCATCCGGCGCGCGCTCGTCGCTCGGAAACACCGGTCGGGCGCCAGCCGCTCCCGGTCGAGCCTCGCTCGTGCCACCGCGGGCGCCGTCCCGCGCGCCCGACTCGGCGTCGCCGGGCGTGACCGCCCACGCGTCCGAGGTTCGCTCACCACTCGGAAACTCCGGTCGGACGTCAGCCGCTCTCGGTCGGGGCTCGCTCACCCCACCGCGCGCGTCGTCGCGCGCACCTGACTCGGCGCCGCTGGGCGACACCGCCCACGCATCCGGCGCACGCTCACCACTCGGAGACTCCGGTCGGACGTCAGCCGGTCCCGGTCGGGGCTCGCTCACCCCATTGCGCGCGTCGTCACGCGTACCCGGCTCCGCATCGCCCGGCGGCATCGCCCACGCTTCCGGGGCGCGCTCACCCGGAGACTCCGGGCGGACGTCAGCCGCTCCCGGTCGGGGCTCGCCCACCCCACCGCGCCCCTCGTCACGCGTGCTCGGCTCCGCATCGCCCGGCGGCATCGCCCACGCGTCCGGGGCGCGCTCATCCGGAGGCTTCGGTGAGGTGTCAGCCGGGCTTGGTCGGGGGTCGCTCGTGCCGCTGCGCGCGTCGTCGGGGGCATCCGGCTCGGCGTCCCCGGGTGTGGCCGTCCACGCGTCCGGGGTTCGCTCGTCGGTCGGGCGCTCTGGTCGGGGGGCGGCCGGGTCCGGTGGGGGCTCACCGTTGCGGGTGTCGGGCTCGGGGTCGGTGGGGGTGGCGGTCCATGCGTCGGGTGGGGTGGTCGGCGGGGGGTCGGTCGGGGTGATCGTCCACAGGTCCGGTGTGCTCTCGCGCTCGTCGGTCGTGGCGTGGGGTGGCTCGGGTGGGGTTCCGCTCGTGGTGGTGTCCGGCTCGTTCCGTGCGGCGGGTTGTGCTTCGGGTGGGTTGTCCGGCTCGCGCCGGGTCCACGGGTTCGCGCCCGGCGTCCCGGTTTCGGGCGTCGGGGGGTGCTCGGCGCTCGGCGTCCACGGTCCGGGGTGCTCGGCGGGCGGCGGATCGTCGGGACGGGGCGGGTCGGCCGGGCGGGACGTGTGGACGGGTTTCCACGGCTCGGGCGTCGGTGGGGCCGGGGCGGTTTCGCCGCCGGGCGGGGGGCTCTCCAGTGCGCCGGGGAGGCGGTCCCAGGGTTCGTAGCGGCCCTGGGGCGTCTGGAGGGGGATGTCGGGACGGGTCGCGCCGGACGCGGGAGACGGGTCGGGCGCGCGGCGGCGGCCCGCGACGCGGACGTCGCCCGGGTGCGGCACCGGCGGACGCTCGGAGGCACCGGGCTCGGGCGGGTCGGACGGTTCCGTGGGCACGGCGGGTTCCTCGGGCTCGGGCGGCGGGCTTCCGGGACGTCGTCTCACGAAGACGATCCTCCGCCGGACGCGCCCCATCGGCAAGGCGAACGGCAAGGCTGTGGATAACTCCCGCCGCCGCCACCGGAGTTCAGGTCACGCCTTCGCCGAAGAGGGCCGTGCAGAGGTTCTCCAGCCGGTCCGGGCCGTCGTCGGCGGGCAGGACGGTGAGCAGGGCGGGAGTGTCCGCGCGGAGGCGGACGCTCACCTCGCGGTGAAGGGGATCGTGCAGGCCCTGGGCGGCGGCGACGTCGTGGAGTCCGACCGAGACGGTGTCGGGAAGGTCAGCGAAGACGGGAAGTTCCCCGCCGGGAAGTTCGTCCAGCCACAGGTCGAGGAGGCGGCGGGCCAGGCCGTTGAGGAGGCGGCTCCACGGGGTGACCAGGGCGGGCGGAACGTGCTCCGTCTGGAGTTCGGGGAGGCCGAAGCGGGCGAGACCCCGGGTGACGAAGTAGAAGCCGTGGGGCCCGGACGAGTGCTCGATGAGCATCCAGTCGGTGAGGGCGATGTCGCCGTCCGGGCCGGGCAGGGAACGCAGCAGATCGGCACGTTCCAGGACGCGCGGGGTGAAAACGTCCACAACGGGCGCCGAGCGCGCCGCCGCGACGGCTCCGGCGACGGCGCGCGCGGCCCACTCGTGCGCGGGCGGCCAGCCGGGACGGTACGCGGCCCGGACGGCGAGCACGTGCGCGGCCGACGCGATCGCGGACAGCTCCGAAGGATCGGCGCCATAGGCGGTGATGAGGTCCACCGGCAGCGGCGGGAAGTCGGCGGCGGCCCGCAGGTCGAGCGTCAGCATCGGGCTGTCGAGCATGCCGAGGACGAGTCCCCGCAGCGGCGCGGCGACGCGGGCGGCGACCTCCTCGCGGGCCAGTTCGCGGGGGTCGGCGGGAGGGTCGCCGAACACCACCGCGTAGGTGGCGTGCAGCGTCTCCGCGACCGGCAAGGTCAGGCTGTCTCCCAACGGGGCCCCCGTTCCGCGCGGGCGCACGCCCGCCTCACGATCACACCGCACGCGCCGCCGTCGCGAACCTGTCGGAGGCGGCACATTTCCCTGCGGCCGGAGTCAGCGCCGCGGCAGCGGCAGCTCGAACCAGACGGCCTTGCCGTGCTCGGTGCGGCGGGTGCCCCACCGCGCGGCGAGGTGCTCGACCAGGGTGAGGCCGCGCCCGGCCTCGTCGGTGGGCGCGGCGGTGCGGGGCCGCAGCACGGCGGTGCCGGTGTCGTGGACCTCTCCGAGCAGCGCGCCCGCCTTCACGAGCCGCACCACGATGGGCCCGCGCCCGTGCTGGACGGCGTTGGCGACGAGTTCGCTGACGAGCAGCGTCACGGGTTCGGCGAGGGCGCCGAGTCCCCAGCCGGTCAGCCGCGCGGCGGTGGCCGCCCGGGCCCGCCCGGCCGAGCGGGGGTCGACGGCGAGGTCGAACGTGGCGACGTCGTCGCACGGGATGCCGTCGCAGGACAGCGCGGCGACGGCGACGTCGTCGGCGAACGTGCCGTCGGCGAGGGTGTCGAGGAGCCCGTCGCACAGCTCGTCCAGGCTGCCGCCGGCGTCGGCGAGGTGGGCGCGCAGCTCCTCCAGGCCGACGTCGATGTCGCGGTCGCGGCGCTCGACGAGCCCGTCGGTGCACAGGACGAGCCGCGACCCGTCCGGGACGTCGAACTCGGCGGTGCCCATCGTCGCGCTGGTGCCGAGGCCGATCGGCACCCCGGCCGGGACGTCGAGGACGCGGGCGCCGCCGCCGGGCGTGATCAGGACGGGCGGGACGTGCCCGGCGTTGCCGATGCGGCAGCGGCGGGCGACGGGGTCGTAGACGGCGTAGAGGCAGGTGCCGAGGTAGTCGGCGGTGAACCAGTGGGTCAGTTCGTCGAGGCGGCGCAGCAGCCGGGCGGGCGGCGGGTCCTCGGCGGCGAGGGCGCGGACGGCCATCCGGAGCTGCCCCATGATCGCGGCGGAGGTGAGGCCGTGGCCCATGACGTCGCCGATGACGAGGCCGAGCCGCCCGCCGGGCAGCGGGAAGGCGTCGAACCAGTCGCCGCCGACCTGGAGTCCGCTGCCCGCGGGCCGGTAGCGGAAGCGGATCTCGGCGCCGGGGATGCGCGGCGGGTCGGCGGGGAGCATGGTGCGCTGGAGTTCGTGGACGGTGTGCGCCTCCCGCCGGTAGCGGCGGCCGTTGTCGATGCCGAGCCCGGCGCGACGGGCGAGTTCGGTGGCGGCGGCGAGGTCGTCGGCGGTGAAGGGCGTCCGTCCGGGGCCGCGCAGCAGCCGCAGGACGCCGAGGGTCTGCCCGCGCGCGGCGAGCGGGAGGACGAGCAGGTCGCGGCCGGGCGCGCCGGGGACGCCTAGTCCGGCGAGTTCGGCCTCGGCCTCGGCCGTGGTGCCGCGCAGCCGCAGTTCCGCGCCGGTGCTCAGCACGCGCGCGGCGAGGTCTCCGGCGGGCCGCCGGACGGGTTCGGGCACGGGCCCGGGGGCGCGGGCGATGTGCCGGACGAGCGCGGCGTGCTCGGGCCGGACGCCGTCCTCCTCCCCGGCGGCGGCGACGCCTTCGAGGAGTTCGACGGTGGCGGCGTCGGCGAGGCCCGGCACGGCGACCTCGGCGAGGGTGCGGGACGCCTGGACGTGGTCGAGCGCCCCGGCGATGCGGTCGCCCGCCTCGGAGAGGTAGGAGAACTGTTCCCCCGTGGTGAGGGGCGGGGCGGGGCGGGCCTCGGGAACGTTCCGGACCCGCAGCGCGCGGGGCGTCCCGGGCCGGTGCGGCGCCATCGGCAGCCGGACGGCGACGCCGAGGTCGACGGCGGGCTGCCCGAGTTCGGCGACGCGGGCGGTGAGCGCGGCGGCGCCGTCGGCGGGCAGCAGCCCGCCGAACCGGGCGGCGAGCGCGGCGACGTCGGGCGCGGGCGCGAGGACGGGTTCGGCGTGCAGGAGCCGGGCGCCGCCGGTGGGCAGCAGGACGCCGCCGAGCCCGAGGTCGGGGCCGTGGTCGCGGAGGCGGCCGAAGTCGGTGGCGAGGGCGAGGACGCCGGGGCCGGGCAGCGGATAGATCCACCAGGCGGTCTCGCCGACGCCGGCGGTGCGCCAGACGCCGCACCGGACGCGGCGGTGGTCGCCGGGGGTGAAGGCGTCGCGGTGCTCGGGGGGCGGGCGCAGCACGTCGGCAGCGGCGCGTCCGGCGCCCTCGACGCGGAACAGGTCGGTGGCGGTGCGGCTCCAGTGGGCGACGCGGCCGCGCGCGTCGACGGTGAGGACGGCCATCGCGGCGAGGCCGAGCAGCGGCTGGCCGAGCACGCGCGGCAGGGCGCCGTCGGTCCGGGCCGGGGTCTGCTGTTCCTGGCGCACGTTCACCGCTGGGACCTCCGAGGGCACGGCGCGGACCGGCGGCCGACCCGGCGACCCGCAGTAAAGGGGACATTACCGCTCGTGAGAGTTCCGCGTCGCAACTCCGGCGAAATCCGGGCCCTGGCCACCCTCGCGGGCGGCACGCGATACCGTGTCGACGGACCTGGGGACGACCGTTACCCGGGTTTTGTGACCGACGCCACGCAACCTTCGGACGCCGTCCGTGCGTCTTACTGGGTGAGAGCCGAAAACCACCCGATCCCGACAGCGCCGATCGAGCGCGCCCGCGACGTCCCGGACCCTCCCGGGGTCGCCCTGGCACCGCGATCCGCGCGGCTCCACCCGGCCCACCCTCCATGCGCGGCCGGAGCTCCGAAATCACCGCTCACCGGCACGGAACGCACGTTTGATCGCGAACCGGCGGGAACGGTGAGACGTACTTCTGCGAGGGGCGGCCCCGTCCGCCCGGTCCGCGACGCGGCGGACGCCCACCGACCTTGGCCCAGGGTCATTCTCAAGGGGGGAACGACGATGGCCGACACGCCCACACCCGAGACCACCGAACGCTACCTGCGCGACGTCATGCCGCTCGCCGACCCGCTCTTCGCCAGCGCGGTGCGGATGACGCGCAACACCGCCGACGCCGAGGACCTGCTCCAGGAGACGCTGACGAAGGCGTTCACGAACTTCCACCAGTTCCAGGAGGGCACGAACCTCAAGGCGTGGCTGCACCGCATCCTGACGAACAACTTCATCAACACCTACCGCAAGCGGCAGCGCGAGCCGCAGCGCGCGGGCTCGGAGGAGCTGGAGGAGTGGCAGATCGAGCGGGCCGAGGCGGGCGGCGAGGGCTTCCGCTCGGCCGAGCACGAGGTGCTCGACCACATCGCCGACGGCGAGGTCGTGGCGGCGCTGCGCTCGCTGCCGCGCGACTTCCGTGACGCGGTCTACCTGGCCGACGTCGAGGGCTACCACTACAAGGAGATCGCCGCGATGATGGGCACGCCCATCGGCACGGTGATGTCGCGGCTGCACCGGGGCCGCAAGCAGCTCCGCGAACTGCTCGCGGGACACCGTCCGGCGCACGTCCTGGCGGCCTGACCGGGCGGCGAGCCTCCGGTTTTACGATTCGTGCGCGTGTCGCTACAGTGAGCGAGATCGTCGTCGCCGACGTCACGGCGCGAGGACGCCGTCGCACGGTGCGCGGGCGCCTCGTGACGGGGCGCGGCCCTGCCCGCCGGAGGCTCCCGTGGCATCCCCGCTCGCATCCGCCCTCGCCGCGACCGCCCTCGGCGGCGCGGCGCTCGTCCTGACCCCGGCGCTCCCGGCCACCGCCGCGCCCCTCCCCCTCACCGGCACCAGCCTGCGGCTCACGCTGACGTTCCCGGAGAAGACGACGTCGGGCACCCGGCAGGTCCGCCTGTACTGCGAGCCCCCGCACGGCACCCACCCCGCGCCGCTGCGCGCGTGCGCCGAGCTCGCCGCGTCCGGCGGCGAGTTCGAGCGCCGCAACGAGGGCGTCGCCTGCACCCTCCAGTACGACCCGGTCACCGCCGAGGCGCGCGGCACCTGGCGGGGCCGCCCGGTCGCGTTCCGCCAGACGTACTCCAACGCCTGCGCCATGCACGCGGTCACCGGCGGCGTCTTCGCCTTTTGACCCGGCGCCCGCATAGGGCGGCCCCTCGCGGGTAGAGCGCGCCTTACAAGGAGGTGCGCACCGGCATGGCACGGAGAATCGGCGACGTCATGACCGCGCATCCGCAGGCTCTGCCCCTCGACGCGACCGTGCACGACGCGGCCCGGGTCATGCGCGACGAGGGCATCGGGGATGTGCTGGTCACCTACGCGGGACGGCTCTGCGGCATGGTCACCGACCGCGACATCGTCGTGCGCGCGGTGGCCGACGGCCGCGACACGGCCGTCACCTCGCTCGGCGACGTGTGCACGGCCGAGCTGGCCACGGTCGGCCCCGACGACGACACCGGCACCGCGCTGCACCTCATGCGGGAACGTGCCGTCCGCCGTCTCCCCGTCGTGGACGACGCCCAGCGCCCCATCGGCATCGTCACCCTCGGTGACATCACCCTGTCCGACGGCGGCTCCGGCGATTCCCTGGCCGCCATCACCAAGGCACCCGCGAACCCATGACTCCCCCACCCGGCAAACCCGCCCCTCCGCGCGACACCCGCGACCCGTGGGCGCTCGCCGTCGACGACGGCCCGCCGGAGGCCGCGACGCCCGTCAAGCAGGCACGCGGCGGACGGCGGCACACCCGCGCGCGCCCTCCCGCGTCGGACTTCGCCTGGCGGTCCGGGCGGGAGCCGCGACCGGGTACCGTCGGTGTCGTGCCGACGACCGACGCCGTCCTGACGGACCAGCTCGCCGTGGAGATCGCGCGGCTCGGCGTGGTGGGCGAGTCCTCCGACGCGGGAACGCTGCATCGCGTCACCGAGCTGGCCTCCCGCGCGGTGCGCGGCTGCGCCGGGGCGTCCGCGGTCCGGTGGGCGCTGCCCGCCGACGACGACGAGCGGCCCGAGCCGCTGGCGTCCGCCGCCAGCCACCCCGACCTCGCCGACGCCATGGACCGGCAGATCGCGCGCGGGCGCGGTCCCGTCTTCGACGTCGTGCGCACGCGGCGGCCCGCCGGGTCCGACGACATCCTCGCCGAGACCCGCTGGAGCGAGACCACCGCCGACCTGCTCCGCCGGGGCGTGCGCTGCTTCTCCACCACGCCGCACCTGAGCGAGCCCGTCCTGGTCACGCTCACCCTCTACGGCGTCACCCCCCGCGCGCTCGGCGCGGGACGCCAGGCCCTCGCCTCGCTGCTCGTCGCGCAGGGCAGCAACGCCCTGTCGAACTCGCTGCACTACGGCGACGTGCACCGCACCGCCGTCCAGCTCCAGGAGGCGGTCGAGTCGCGCGCCGTCGTCGACCAGGCCAAGGGCATCCTCATGCACGCGCTGGGCTGCGGCGCCGACGAGGCGTTCGCCGAAATGCGCCGCATCTCCCAGACCCGGCACGTGAAGCTGACCGCGCTCGCGGAGCGCATCGTGGTAGATCAGGGCCTGCTCTGAACGGTCTTGGCACCGTTTGCGCGGATCAGGCATAAGCTGCGCTCGGCGGGATCGCACCGCCGTTTCTCTTCGTTCGCATGTCCTTACCGGGAGTACACCGATGGCCGACCCGCTCGACCCTGGGACGGTCCTGCGCGAGGTCGCCGACCTTGAAATCCGCGTCGGTGAACTGCGGCAGGCCGCGGGCATGCCCTCCTCCGACGCCCGCGCCACGCTCGATGCCGCGCTCGCCGAACTCGACCTGGCCGTCGCCGCCCTCCAGACCCTCGGCACCGGCCACGGCAACGCCACCGGCGGCGCCGCCGCCGCCGAGAGCGAGCGCCGCGTCCTGCGCACCGTCTTCCAGGACGCGCCCGTCCCGCTGTTCCTGCTCGACCGCGACAGCAGCGTCCGCCGCGCCAACCGGCAGGCGGCGGCGCTGCTCGGCACGTCGTCGGGTTACGTCTCCGGCAAGCAGTTCACCGCCTTCTGCGACCTGGCGACCCGCGCGCCGCTGCGGTCCCAGTTCGCCGCCGTCGTGCGGACGGGCCAGCGCCGCCGCGTCCCCGTCCGGTTCCTGGGCCGCGAGCAGCCGGTCGACGCCGTCGTCACGCTGGCCCGGGTGTGGATTCGGGGCGAGCCCGATCCGATGATCGTCGCCGTCGCCGGGCCCACCACGACGCCGCTGATCAAGGAGGCGGAGGCCAAGCGCGCCGCCCCGCAGGACGACGAGGCCGTCGCCCGCATCACCCACCGCATGGACGTGCTCGCCGCAGCCGGGGAACTGCTGCTGGACGAGCCCGTCTTCAACGAGACCGTCGCCGTGCGGCGCTGCGCGCGGCTGCTCGCCACCGAACTCGCCGACTGGGCGTTCATCGACCTCGTCGTGCCCGGCAGCGCGGCGCCGGGCGCCCGCCCGGTGGAGTCGCTGCGCCGTCAGGTCGTCCTCGGCCCCGCCGACGACGAGGACGCGCACGACGCCGCCCGCACGCTGGAGGACCTCGTCCCGGCCGAGGGCACGGTCCCCGCCACGGTGTTCACCTCCTCGCAGAGCGCCCTGCACCCGCACGTCGACGACATCGACCTGCTCGGCGCCTGCCCGGACGGGCAGCCGGTCGCACGCCGCATCGGCGCCACGACGGTGCTGTGCGTGCCGATCGAGGACGGCGACCGCTGCGTCGGCTCGATCACGCTGGCCAGCGGCGGCGAGCAGGGCCCGTTCGAGCTGACCGACCTCGCCGTCGTGCAGCGCGTCGGCCGGCAGCTCGCGCTGCTGATCCGCGCGTCCCGGCTGTACCGCAGGCGCGCCGAGGTCGCGGACACGCTCCAGGCGAGCCTGCTGCCGCGTGGCCTCCCGTCGATCGCGGGCGTGGACGTGGCCGCCCGGTACATGGCGGCGACCGACGGCGCCGAGGTCGGCGGCGACTTCTACGACGTGTTCCGGTCCCGCGACGGCTGGGGCCTGGTGCTCGGGGACGTCTGCGGCAAGGGCGAGGACGCGGCGGCGGTGACGGCGACGGCGCGGCACGGTGTGCGGCTGGTGTCGCGGTGGAAGGACGACCCGGCCGACATCCTGGAGACCGTCAACGAGTCGCTGCTGGACGAGGACCGGTTCGTCACCGCCGTCCTGGCCAAGCTGCTCATCGGCGACGACCACGTGACGGCGTCGCTCGGCATCGCCGGGCATCCGCCCGCGCTGGTGGTGCGGGCCGACGGCGTGATCCGGTCGGCGTCGCGCGGCGGCGTCCCGCTCGGGCTGTTCAAGGACTTCGAGGCCGGGCTGGACACGATCGAGCTGCGGTCGGGCGACACGCTGTTCCTGTACTCCGACGGCGTGCTGGACGCGTGCGACCCGCGCCGGGAGGGGTTCGGCGAGGAACGGCTGCTGGAGGTGCTGGCGGGCACCGCCGGGCAGCCCGCCGAGCGGATGCTGGGGGCGGTCGAGCGGTCGCTGCTGGAGTTCTGCGACGGCGATCTGCGCGACGACGTGTCGATGCTCGCGCTGCGCGTCCTCACGGCGGACGCGAACTGATCTCGCGTTTCGTCCCGGGTGCGGCTAACGACGTTTCCCCTGGGTAAAGGGCGACTCATGACGACCACCGCTTCCCCCAAAGACGAGACCGACGCCGAACGCGTCGACCGGCAGCTCGTCGAACTGCTCCAGGGCATCCGCGTCGCCGTCACCGGCGTCCAGGTCCTGTTCGCCTTCCTGCTGACCGTCCCCTTCGCCTCCCGCTGGGAAGAAGTGGACGGCGGCGGCGAGGTGCTCTACTACGTCGCGCTGTACGCCTCGGCCCTGGCGTCGGTCTGCTTCATCGCGCCCGTGATCCAGCACCGCGTCCTGTTCATGGCCGGGCAGAAGAAGCGCCTGGTGCGGCGGGCGAACCAGTTCGGCATCTGGGGCGCGCTGGCGCTCGCCGTCGCCGTGATCTCCTCCACCACGCTGATCATCGAGACGCTGCTGACCAACCTGGCGGCCACCCTCACCGCCGTGGCGCTCCTGGTGCTGTGCGGCTGGTTCTGGTTCCTCCAGCCGTACCTGCACCGCCACCGGCACTCGACGCCGCTCGACGACAACGAGGGCGACGACGCCGACGACCACGACGGCGAGCGGCGCGGCGCCCGGGCGAGCCACGCGGCCTAGACCGCGTGGCCCGAAAGACCCCTAGTAGGCCCGGCCGAAGATCACGCGCTTGCCGTAGGCGGACGGCTCTCCGCAGCGGACACAGGCGCCCGCCTCCTCCGGTGCGTCCAGCGGGATGCACCGGGGGGTGGCGGCGGTCTCGGCCTTGATCTCGTCCTCGCAGGCGGTGCGGCCGCAGTGCAGCGCGCGGGCCCAGCCGGACGCGACCTGCGCGGCGAACGCGTCCCAGGTGTCGGCGTCGGCGGTGCGCTCGTCGCGGAACGTCTCGGCGCGGGCCAGCAGGAACGCCTGGAACTCGGCGAGGATGCCGGGCAGCAGCTCGGGGAGCTTGTCGAGCGGGATCTGCTCCTTGCCCTGGCCCTCGACCGTCGGCAGGCGGCGGGCGAGCGTGGCGACCCCGGCCTCGATGTCGCGCATGCCGAGTTCGATGCGGACCGGGACGCCGCGCATCTCCCACTCGTTGAACTTGTAGCCGGGCGAGAGGTTGGGGCGGTTGTCGTCCACGTGGACGCGCAAGCCCATCGACTTGATGGCGGCGCCGAGGCGGCGGGCCTCGGCGGCGGCGGCCTCGCCCTGCTCCTTGCGGCCGATCGGCACGATGACGACCTGGTACGGCGCCAGGCGCGGGGGCAGCACGAGCCCCTTGTCGTCGCCGTGGGTCATGATCACACCGCCGATCATGCGGGTGCTCATGCCCCAGGACGTCGTGTGGGCCAGCTCCAGGCTGCCCGACTCGTCCTGGTACTGGATCTCGAACGCCTTGGCGAAGTTGGTGCCGAGGTAGTGGCTCGTGCCCGCCTGGAGGGCGCGGCCGTCGCGCATCATCGCCTCGATCGTGTACGTGCGGACGGCGCCGGCGAACCGCTCACCGGGCGTCTTCTCCCCCGGGATCACGGGCATCGCGGCGAGGTCGCGGGCGACGCTCGCGTAGGCGTCCAGCGCCCACATCGTCTCGCGCATCGCGTCGGCCTCGTCGAGGTGGGCGGTGTGGCCCTCCTGCCAGAGGAACTCGGTGGTGCGCAGGAACATGCGGGGCCGCATCTCCCAGCGGACGACGTTCGCCCACTGGTTGAGCAGCAGCGGAAGGTCGCGGTGGGAGTCGATCCACTTGGCCATGTACTCGCCGATGACCGTCTCGGAGGTGGGCCGCACGACCAGCGGCTCCTCCAGCTCCTTGCCGCCCGCGATCGTGACGACCGCCAGCTCCGGCGAGAACCCCTCGACGTGCTCGGCCTCGCGCTTGAGGTAGGACTCGGGGATGAACATCGGGAAGCAGGCGTTGTCGTGCCCGGCCTCCTTGATGCGCCGGTCCAGATCGGACTGGAGCAGTTCCCACACCCGGTACCCGTACGGCCGGATCACCATCGTGCCGCGCACCGGCCCCCGGTCGACGAGCTGCGCCGCGATGACCAGCTCGTTGTACCAGGCGGAGAAATCCTCGCTCTGCGGCGTCACACCTTCTCGACTCACGGGGACGAGCGTACCGACCCCCGGGGACACTCCCGAACGGTTTGCCGCCGCCGGTGGATAACCGTTTGCGTTCCCGTGCTGACGTGCGCAGACTCGAAGGTCGGTCACGGGAAGGGAACACGCGATGGGGCACGTCGAAGTCGGGCATGTGAGTCATGCACTGCCGGACGGGCGGTTGCTGTTGCTGGACGTGTCGTTCCGGGTGGGCGAAGGCGTCACGGCGGCGCTGGTCGGCCCGAACGGCGCCGGGAAGACGACCCTCCTGCGGATGATCTCCGGCGACCTGACCCCGCAGGAGGGCACGGTCGCCCACAGCGGCGGCCTCGGCGTCATGCGGCAGTTCATCGGCAGCGTGCGCGATGACGTGTCCGTGCACGACCTGCTGCTGTCGGTCGCGCCCGAACGTGTGCGTCAGGCCGGGGAAGCTCTGGAAGACGCCGAGCTGGCCATGATGGAGCGCGACGACGAGCCCACCCAGCTCCGCTACGCCGCCGCCCTCGCCGACTGGGGCGACGCGGGCGGCTACGAGGCCGAGGTCCTGTGGGACGCCTGCTGCGTCGCCGCGCTCGGCACCCCCTACGACCGGTGCCGCTGGCGCGAGGTGGGCACGCTGTCGGGCGGGGAGCAGAAACGGCTCGTCCTGGAGGCGCTGCTGCGCGGCCCCGACGCGGTGCTGCTGCTGGACGAGCCCGACAACTACCTCGACGTCCCCGGCAAGCGGTGGCTGGAGGAACGGCTGCGCGAGACCCCCAAGACCGTGCTGCTCGTCTCGCACGACCGGGAACTGCTCGACCGCGCCGCCGACCGGATCGTGACCGTCGAGGCGGGCACCGTGTGGGTGCACGGCGGCCGGTTCGCCACGTACGCGCAGGCCCGCCGCGACCGCAACGAGCGGCTGGAGGAGCTGCGCCGCCGCTGGGACGAGGAGCACGCCAAGCTCAAGCAGCTCGTCAACATGCTGAAGAACAAGGCCGCGTACAACGACGGGCTCGCGTCCCGCTACCAGGCGGCGCAGACGCGGCTGCGCAAGTTCGAGGAGGCCGGTCCGCCGGAGGTGCCGCCGGGCGACCAGCGGATCACGATGCGGCTGCGCGGCGGGCGCACCGGCAAGCGCGCGGTCATCTGCGAGGACCTGGAGCTGACCGGGCTCATGCGCCCGTTCTCCACCGAGATCTGGTTCGGCGAGCGGATCGGGGTGCTCGGCTCGAACGGGTCGGGCAAGTCGCACTTCCTGCGGCTGCTGGCGGGCGCGGCGGACGAGCTGCCGCGCGGGGCCGCGCCGGTGGAGCCCATCGCGCACACCGGCGTCGGGCGGCTCGGGGCGCGGGTCGTCCCCGGCCTGTTCGCGCAGACGCACGCCCGGCCCGACCTCGCGGGGCGGACGCCGTGCGAGATCGTCATGACCGAGCACGCCCGGTTCCGCAACGACGCGATGTCCGCGCTGGCCCGGTACGAGCTGCATCCGGCGGCCGAGCAGCCGTTCGAGACGCTGTCGGGCGGGCAGCAGGCGCGGTTGCAGATCCTGCTGCTGGAGCTGGGCGGCGCGACGCTGCTGCTGCTCGACGAGCCCACCGACAACCTCGACCTGGCCAGCGCCGAGGCGTTGCAGGAGGGGCTGGAGGCGTTCGAGGGCACGGTGCTGGCGGTCACGCACGACCGGTGGTTCGCGCGGTCCCTCGACCGGTTCCTGGTGTTCGGGGCGGACGGCGCGGTGTACCCCTCGTCCGATCCGGTCTGGGACGAGACGCGGGTCGCCCGCGCACGCTGAGTCGAGGCGATCTTCTTACGCCCGCGATACCTCGGGCAGCGCCGGGCAGGGTAGGCGGAACGGTATGAAGCCGACTCCGCTCGATCATCTCGACGCGACCGTGGCGCTGCTGGCGCGGCCCTACACCTTCGTCCAGGACCGCGCCCGCAAGGCCGGCGCCGACGTGTTCGAGACGCGGCTGCTCGGCCAAGCGGCGACGTGCGTCACCGGCGCGGACGCGGTGCGGCTGTTCTACGACGAGTCGCGGTTCGTCCGGCACGGCGCCATGCCCGCCCGCGTCCTGAAGACGCTGTTCGGCGAGGGCGGCGTGCAGACGCTCGACGGCGCGGGGCACCGGCGCCGCAAGCGCGGGATCTTCATGCGGCTCGTGGCGACCGACGACCGCGACGCGCTCCCGGAGCTGCTGGCGCGGGAGTGGCGGGAGGCGCTGCCGTCGTGGTCGGGCCGGTCGCGGGTCGAGCTGTTCGCGGAGGTCGGCCTGCTGCTGACCCGGGCGGTGTGCCGGTGGGCCGGGCTGCCGCCGCTGGACGACCGCCGGGCGCGGATCGTCGCCGCGCAGCTCATGGCGACGATCGACGCGCCCGCCGCGCTCGGTCCCCGCTACCTGCGGGGCCGGATCGCGCGGACCGAGGCGGAGCGCTGGGCCGGGCGGTTCGTCCTGCGGGCCCGTGCCGAGGGCCGCGACGACGGCTCGCCGCTGAGCGTCGTCGCGCGCCACACCGGCGACGACGGCGCGCTGCTCGACCGGCACACCGCGGCCGTCGAGCTGCTGAACCTGCTGCGGCCGGTGGTGGCGAGCGCGCGGTGGACGATGTTCGCCGCGATGGCGCTGCACAGCGACCCGTCGTGGCGCGAGCGGCTGCGCACCGGCGACGACCCCGTCGACCTGGACTACTTCGTCCAGGAGGTACGGCGGTTCTATCCGTTCTTCCCGGTGACGGCGGCGAAGGCGGCCCGGTCGTTCGACTGGGAGGGCCACCACTTCCCGGCGGGGCGGCTGACGCTGCTGGACCTGCACGGGATCAACCACGACCCGCGGATCTGGGGCGACCCGGACGGCTTCCGGCCCGACCGGTTCCGGGGGTGGGAGCCGAACGCGTACCAGTTCGTGCCGCAGGGCGGTGGCGACCCCAACGACGGGCACCGGTGCCCGGCCGACTGGCTGACCACCGACCTGATGAAGGTGGGCGTGCGGGCGCTCACCCGCTGGATGACCTACACCGTTCCCCCGCAGGACCTGCGGATTCCGCCGTTCCGCGCGCCCGCGCAGCCGCGCAGCCGGTTCGTCGTCGCGGACGTCGCGGCGACCAAGCACGCACAGGAGGACTGAGGCATGGCAGGGAAGAAGGACGGCGCGCCCGCCGAGGGCGACCACGTGAGCTGGCGGAGCCACGGCACGGAGGTGCCGGGCACGGTCGAGGAGGAGATCACGGAGCGGACCGAGGCGGCCGGGCGCGAGGTGGCGGCGTCCGAGGACGACCCGCAGTACCTCGTCAAGAGCGACAAGTCCGGCAAGAAGGCGGTGCACAAGCCGTCGGCGCTCAAGAAGAAGGACGGCGGCTGAGCCGCGTCGGCGGGGTGCACCGATGACGATCCGGCACACATACGAAAAGTGGTTTGTTGCGTCCATCATCGCCTTGCGCGACGCCCAAAAAGCGATATCACCGACACGGCCCGGAGGCATTCACCGATGAGCCGGGGACGTCGACCCGCTAAATGATCTTGAAAAGCAGCGGAGAAAAGCCCGGAATCCGGCAACCACGTTCCGGGCTGTCAACGGAGTAAGGTTTTTCTTCCCCGGCGATACGGCATCCCGCATCCCCTATAAGGCGATTTTCTCGGACCCGTTTTGGGCGCGATGACGCTTATGCCGCACGAGAGGTTGACCGGCTCCCACATTCACTTTGATGCGCTCGGTCACGGCTGATATACCTAGGGTCACCTGCCCGACAGATTTGGGCGGGCGACATCTGGCGTCCTCGAAATGCCGGGTGTGCACAGGGGAGAAAGGAAATCATCATGAAGTCCTTCAGCTACGCCGAGCTGGACATGCTCGCCGGCGAAGTTCTGCCCGAGCGCGCGGTGCTGTCCACGCTCCTCGCGGGTGGCGACGGCGACTCGTACAACAACGCCGGCAACCACGGCGGCAGCGACCACGGCCCCGGCTCCACGGTCGTGAGCAACGCCTGCCAGAGCAACATCAGCCGCCCCGACGGTGGCCTGCTCCAGCTCGTGGGCCTGCACGCGCAGAACGACGCCTCGTCGCTCACCTGCGCCCCGGGCACCGCGGTCTCCGGCCACTGAGTCTGACATCGGCGTGCGCTACGGGCTCTGCCCGTGCGCATCCAGGGGGAAGGGCCGGTGGCATGCCGCCGGCCCTTCCTTCGATGTTCGGCCTCCGGGCCGTCCTTCCCTGCACGTGATCATCCCGTAAGTCCAGCCACGGAGGCCCGACATGGCCCACAAGTACCGTTTCAGCGACGCGGAACTGGCCGCCCTGTCCGGTGAGGTCCTGCCGGACCGGCTGCTGCTCTCGGTGATGTCACCGGCCGCGACCGAGTCCAACACCCAGGTCCACTACGCGTGCCAGACCACCCGCTACGAGGGCACGCCGGGCCTGCTCGGCACCGGCCTGTTCGCGCAGCAGGCCAGCACCACCGTCACCTGCGTGCCCGGCGTCGTCGAGATCGACTGACGCGCGGCACCCGTCCCCCCGGCCCCTCGCTCTCCGTCGAATCCCGAGGAACCTCATGAGCACGCCTGTGACTACGGCCGTGGACGGCGGCGCCGCTCCCCCGGTCCGGCTCGTCTTCCCGACGCTGGTCGAAGGGGCCGAGCTGGTGGGCGAGTTCAAGAACTCGGGGTACAAGGAGCCGCAGCAGCTCGTCTCGCTGCCCAACCGGCAGCTCGTCCAGCTTCCCGCGCTGCTGTTCCTCGTCGTCAAGATCCTGCACGACCACCGGCACCTGGTCGGCCACCGCGACCCGGCGGCGGCGCTCGCCGTCGTCGCCGACGCCGTCAGCGCGGCGGCCGGTGCGCGCATCACGGCCGAGCAGGTCGCGTTCCTCACCGAGAAGAAGCTCGCCCCGCTCGGCATCACCACCTACCTCGACGGCCAGGCGCCGCCGATCGTCAAGGCGAACCCGTTCCTGTCGCTGCGCTACCGGATGTCGGTCGCACCGGAGAAGGCCACCTGGTTCATTGGCGGCGTCTTCTCCTGGCTGTTCCGGCCGCCCGTCGTCGTCCTCATGGTGACGGCGTTCGTGTGCTGCGAGATCTACCTGTTCGGCACGCAGTCCATGGGCGACGCGCTGCGGCACGTACTGCTGGCGCCGCTGACGATCCTGCTGGTGCTCGGCCTGGCCATCGCCTCGTGCGTCTTCCACGAGGTCGGCCACGCGACGGCCTGCCGCTACAGCGGCGTGCGGCCCGGCGTCATGGGCTGCGGCATCTACCTGGTGTGGCCCGCGTTCTACACCGACATCACCGAGTCGTACCGGCTCGGCCGCGCCGGGCGCATCCGCACCGACCTCGGCGGCGTCTACTTCAACACGATCTTCGTGACGGCGCTGACCTGCGTCTACCTGTACACGGGCTTCCCGCCGCTGCTGGTGGCGATGCTCTACGTGAACTTCGAGATCCTCCAGCAGTTGCTGCCGACGCTCCGGTTCGACGGCTACTACATCATGTCCGACCTGTGCGGCATCCCCGACCTGTTCAAGTACATCGGGCCCATCCTCAAGCGCGCCGTCCTCCGCCGCCCCGCCGACGACCGCCTCAAGGCCCTCAAGCGCTGGCCGCAGGCCGTCGTCACGTTCTGGGTGCTGGCGGTCTTTCCCGCGCTGATCGTCCAGCTCACGATCCTGGCCGCCCGCGTCCCCGACCTCGTCCGCACCGACTGGCAGATGATGCAGGACCTCGGCCGCGCCGCCGCCAACGGCGCGGGCCCCCTGGAACTCTTCGTCGCGGGCCTCCAGATCGTCCTGCTGGCCCTGCCCATCATCGGCCTCGGCCTCATCACCTACCAGCTCCTCAAGTGGCTCTCCGGCAAGGCGCTGCTCCTCCTGCTCCCCCGCCCCAAGGGCGCCCACCGCATGAAGTGACGCCCTCAGCCCGCGTCCCCGGCGACGGTCGGCGCGGGCGGGGACGGCCGGAGGCGGCCATCGTCGGGTGGGTCATGGGCGGATAAAGTGCGCTGGTGCGCATGGTCGTGACCGGGGCTGCCGGGTTCGTCGGGAGTCATGTCGTCGAGGCGGTCGCGCGGGACGGGCTGGACGTCGTCGCCGTGGACGCGCCCCGGCGGTCGCTCACGCCCGGGGTGACGCGGGAGCGGTGGCGGTGGCTGGGCGGGCGCGCCGGTGTCGTCCCGCTCGAACTCGACCTGGCCGTGGACGATCTCGCGCCGCTCGCGGCGGCCGACGTCGTCGTGCACCTGGCCGGACGGCCCGGCGTCCGCGACTCGTGGGGGCCCGGCGAGGCCGCGGTGGAGCGTGACAACGTCGTGGCGTCGCGGCGGCTGCTGGAGGCGTGCGCGCGGCGCGGGACGAAGGTCGTCGTGGCGTCCAGCTCGTCGGTGTACGGGCCGGCGGGCGCGCGGGCCAGCCGCGAGGACGATCCGCTCGCCCCGGCCAGCCCGTACGCGCGCAGCAAGGCCGAGGTCGAACGCCTCGCCCGCGCCGCCGCCGACGCCGGGCTGCCGGTGACCGTGTTGCGTTACTTCTCCGTCTACGGCCCGCGCCAGCGCCCCGACATGGCCTTCCACCGCTTCATCGCCGCCGCCCTCGCCGGGCGCCCGCTCCCCGTCTTCGGCGACGGCACCGCCCTGCGTTCGTTCACCCACGTCGGCGACGTCGTCACCGCGACGACCGCCGCCGTCCGCGCGACCCTCCCGCCCGGCACGGTCGTCAACGTGGGCAGCGGCGAACCGACGTCGGTCAACGACGCCATCGCCCTGATCAGCGACCACCTGGGCATCGAACCCCGCATCACCGCGCACGCCCCCATCCCGGGCGACGTCCCCCGCACCCACGCCGACCCCACCCGCGCCGCCGCCCTCCTCGACTGGACCCCGGCCGTCCCCCTGGACGTCGGCCTGAAAGACCAGATCACCTGGCAACGAGGCGCCCCATGAAGCCCCACGCCCCCACGCCCTGCGCCCCGCCCCCGACCGGACCGCGCGACACCGACCGCAACGCCCCGACCGACTCCAACGAGCCACGCACACCCCGCACCACCGGACCACGCGTCACCGGCCGCAACGATCCGACCACCTCGGACCAGAGCCGCGCACCCCGCACCCCCGGACCACGCGTCACCGGCCGCAACGACCCGGCAGCCTCGGACCAGAGCCGCACACCCCGCACCACCAGGCCACGCAACATCGGCCGCAGCGACCCGGCCACCTCGGATCAGAGCCGCGCACACCACCCCATCGGGCCGCGCGGCTCCGGACGGGACGGTCGGATCGTCTTGTGTGGGAGGCGCGGATGAAGCACCGGGCGGCGTATGTCGCGTTCGATCGGTTTCCGTCGAGTAAGGGGTCGGCGGTGCACATCGCGCAGATGGCCGACGAGTTGTTCACCCGGTTCGACGGCGGGCTGCTGGCCGTGCTGGGTGGCGGCGGGCTGCCCGATTACCAGCGGGAGGGCGGCCGGGAGATCGCGCGGTTCGCGGCGGCCGTGCCGAACCTCATCGACCGCGCCGAGGCGTTCTCCGGCTGGGTCGGGCGGCATCTGGACGCGCACCGGGACACGCTCGAACTCGTCCACGTCCGCGATCCGTGGGGCGCGCTGCCCGCGCTCGCCGGGAACGCGCCCGTCGTGTTCGAGGTGAACGGGCTGCCGTCGATCGAGATGACGCACACGTGGCCGTGGGCGGCGCCGGCGGCGCTGGCCAAGATCCGGGACCTGGAGCTGGACTGCCTGGAGCGCAGCGCGGCCGTCGTCGTCCCGTCCCGCGTCATCGGCGACCGGCTGCGCGCGCTCGGCGTGCCCGGAGACAAGATCCACCTGGTGCCCAACGGGGCGACGCCGAACGCCCCCGCCGCGCGGCCCGCCGGCGCCCCGGCGCGGTACCTGGTCTACGTCGGCGCGCTCCAGCCGTGGCAGGGCCTGGACGTGCTGCTGCGCGCCTTCGCCCGCCTCGCGGACCTGACGGACCTGCGGCTCGTCGTCTGCGCCTCGGTGCCCGAGCGGCGCGCCAAGCCGCTGCGGCGGCTCGCCGAACGGCTCGGCGTCGCGGACCGGGTCGACTGGCGGTTCACGCTGCCGCACCACGAGGTCGCGGGCTGGCTCACGCACGCGGAGGTTTCGGTGGCGCCGCTCACCGGCTGCGCGCGCAACGTCGAGCAGGGATGCGCGCCGCTGAAGGTGATCGAGTCGATGGCGGCGGGCGTGCCCGTCGTCGCGTCGGATCTGCCCGTGGTGCGGGAGCTGATGGCCGGGGAGCACGGACGGCTCGTCCCGCCCGACCGTCCGGCGGAACTGGCCCGAGCGATCCGGATTTTGCTTGAATACCCCGACATGGCGCGGGAAATGGGCGCACGCGGCCGCGACCATGTCCGTTCCACGCTGACCTGGACGCGGGCGCGCGCCCGGCTGTCGGACGTCTACCGTACGGTCCTTGCGAGGAGGTGATCGGCGTGTTCTTCCGCAAGCAGCGCGCCGCGCTGGCGAGTTTCCATCCCGCCCACCGGCAGCTCATCGAGCAGCGCACGCTGTCGGTCACGCTGCGCGCCTCCGACTGGCAGCACGTGCTGGCCAGCCTGTCCCGGCAGCAGACCGAGATCCGGCGGCCCAAGTGGGGGCTGCCGCCCCGGGTGCGGCTCGTCCTGGTGCCGCTGCTGCGCGTGCTGCTCGCCGACATGCGGCCGGACGCGCACCTCGGCCTCACCGTCGATCTGCGCGGCCCGAAGGCCCCCGGCAAGGAGGGCGCGATGGTCGAGTTGCAGGCGCGGCGGCCCGTCCTGAAGCTCCAGCAGTGGTTCTCGCTGGACGCGTGGCTGAGCGTCCGCGCCGAGCTGCGCGACGGCAGCGTCCTCGACCTGGCGCTCGCCGACCGCGTCCGGTATCGCCGGGTGAAGAAGCGCAGCTCCAGCGGCAAGACCAAGTTCAAGACCAAGACCAAGACCGTGCAGCTCCTGCGCGTCACCCGGCGGCTGCCCAAGGGCGCGGCGCTGCGCCGGCCGGGCGGGCCGCCGCCCCGGTGGGTCGCGGTCCGCGTCAAGGACGGCGCGCGCCCGGTCGTCCGCGCGAGCGCCAAGCTGCCGGAGGCGCCCGACGACGCCGCGCTGGCGAACGTCGTCCTCGACCTGTCCACCGAGGTGTTCCGCTGGGCGCCGCCGCACACCATGAGGAGGGCCGCATGACGCCGTGCGGCGTGACGACGGGGTTCTTCGTCCTCGGCCACTGCGGGCAGCCCGCCGTGGCGGGATGTCCGGGGTGCGGGCAGCCGGTGTGCGGGGCGCACGTGTCGGCGCAGGGCTTCTGCCCCGAGTGCGTGGCGCGGCAGGGGTACCGCACCGACGACCCGTACGACCCGGCGTGGGTGCACCAGCGGCGCCGGAGCTACTACCAGTCGAGTTCGCGCACCTACTCCGACGCCCTCTGGTACTCCTCGTTCGACTCCTACGACCGGGGCGGGTTCAACCCCGGTGACGACTGGGCGGCCGGCGGCGACTTCGGCGACGAGGGCGACGCGTTCGTGGACTCGTGATGCACCGCGTCCTGTGGGTCACCGAACACTATCCGCCGAGCAAGGGCGGCATGGCGGAGTCGTGCGACCGGATCGTCCGGGGGCTGCGCGGGGCGGGCGTCGCGGTGGACGTCGCGCACCTGACGCGGCGCGCGCGGCCGTGGCGCGTCGAGCGGGAGCAGGGCGGGCTGCTGATCACGGCTCCGCTGGAGGACGATCCCGAGCACGCGCTGCGGCGGCTGCTCGGCACGCTGGCGCGGTCGGCGGGCGAGTACACGCACGTCGTGGCGTTCGGCGGGACGTACGCGGTGCTGGCCGCGCCCGTCTACGCGGCCGTGCTGGACGTGCCGCTGGTGACGCTGCTGCGCGGCAACGACCTGGACACCGGGCTGTTCTCGCTGCGGCGGCGGCCCACGCTGACGGACGCGCTGCGCGCGTCGGCGCGCGTGTGCACGGTGGCGCGCTCGCACGTCCCGCTGGTGCGGGCGCTGGCGCCGGACGCGCCGGTGACGTTCGTCGCGAACAGCGTGGACACCGGGCAGTGGGAGGTGCTGCCGTCGGAGCGGGCGGCGGCGCGCGCGTGGCGGGCCGGGCACGTGGAGGCGGGGCGGCGGACGGTCGGGCTCGTCGGCGTGCTGAAGAACAAGAAGGGCATCGGGTTCTTCCTGGACGCGTTGCGCGTGTCGGGGCACGCGGGACGGTTCCATCTGCTGCTCGTCGGTGAGGTGGAGGACGGCGTCCCGGCGTGGCTGGCGGAACGTCCCGAGGTGCACCACACGTTCCTGCCGTTCCTGGAGCGCTACGAGCTGCCGCGCGTCTACGCGTCGTGCGACGTGGTGGCGCTGCCGTCCTTCTACGACGGGATGCCGAACGTCGCGCTGGAGGCGGCGGCGCTGGGCGTGCCGCTGCTCGCGTCGGACGCGGGCGGCCTCGCCGACGTCGTCGACGACCGCATCGGCTTCCCCTTCGCGGCGGGCGACCCGCACGCCTGCCGCGCCGCCCTGGACGCCGCCGCGCGCCTGCCCGACGCCGAGCTGGCCAAGCTCGGCGCGGCGGCGGCCGACCGGATCGCCCGCGACTTCACCCCGGCCGCCGAGACGGCGGGCTACCTCGCCGTCCTGCGCGAGACGGCCCGATGATCCGCTGCCACGTCGAGGGCGACGGCCTGGGCCACCTCACCCGCCTGCACGCCTACCTGCACACCCTGGCGATCACCGACCCCGTCACCTACGTGACATCGTCTCCCTTCGTCCACGACCCCCGCGTCACCCGCCCGCCCGGCACCGCCGCGTGCCCGGTGACGGGCGGGACGCGGGCGGGGGTCGCGGAGGAGGTCGTCGTGGACGCCTTCCCGGCGGGGCGGGCCGGGGAGCTGTGGGCGCGGGACGTGCCCGGCGGGGTGCGGGCGACGCATCTGGCGCGGCTGCTGCGGTGGGACGTGTACCGGCGGCGGCTCCCGGCCGACCCGATCCGGTACGACCGCACGTACGTGCTGGAGGAGCTGCACCCCGAGCATCTCGCCTACCTGCACGAGGTGTCCCGCGAGGTCGTGCCGCTCACCCTGGTCGACCCGCCCGCGCGCGTCGCGCCCGTCGGCGGCTGGATCGTCGTCCACTCCGGACCGGCCGCCGAGATCGCCGACCTCGTCGGCTACGCCCGCGACATGGCCGCCGCCGAGGGCGTCCGGCCCGAGCTGACCGTCGTCGCGCCCGGACGGCCCGCCCTGCCGGACGGCGTCCGCCACCTCGACCTCTACCCCGCCTGGCCGCTCGGCGCCACCGCCGACCGCATCGTCACGGCGGCCGGGTTCAACGCCGTCCGCCAGTTCGCGCCGTGGCGCGGCAAGCACCGCGTGCTGCCGTTCCTGCGCACCCTGGACGACCAGTTCGCCCGCGCCGCGCGGACGCGTCAGGAGGCGGGCAGGGCGACGTCGAAGGTGACCTCGACGTCGTCGGCGAGTTTCAGGGCGCCGAGGAACGCCGAGTAGGGCTTGATGCCCCACCGGGTCTGCCGGACGGTGGCGGCGCCCGTCAGCCGGTCGCCGGTGCGCTCGGTGCGGATCTCCAGCGGCTCGGTGCGCTCCTTGATCGTGAGGTCGCCAGTGACGACCTGGGCGTCCGGGGCGACGTCCGCGGCACGGAAGACGATGTCGGGCGCGTGCTCGGGGCGCAGCGTCTTGCGGAGGTTCAGCAGGATCTCGGCGCGGTCGGCGTCCGACAGCGGCAGCACGCCGCCGGTGCCCTCCTTCACTAGCAGCCCCTCGACGGGGACGCGGACCTCCACCGTCGCGGTCGCGCCGAGCGTCACCTCCGCCGACCAGCGGGTCGCCTCCAGCGTGAGGTCGTGCCCGGCCTTGCGGCCGAGGCCGGCGCGTCCCGTCCGCACCAGCAGGGTTCCGTCGTCCGGTCCGAGTGCGTGCGTAGCGTCAGCCATCCCGCCACCCTAGCGGCGGGCGCAGGTGACCTCGGGGCGCGGCAGGTAGCGGGTGGAGAAGTGCTCGGTGCGGACGCGGCGGGTGTCGGCGAGCAGGGTGCGGCGGACGGTCACGTCGAAGCCCCGGCCGCCCGGCGTCGGGACGCACCGGGGCGAGGCGTCCTGAATCCGCGTGTACGGGACGGGGTGGCGCCGCTTGGACGTGTGCGACGCGACCGTGTACCGGCGCGTCCCCCACAGGCTGACGGTCAGGGACGAACCGGTCACCTCGGTGCGGATCGTCAGCGGCGCGCCCGAGTCGTTCCGCCACACGAAGTCGAGCCCCGGATAGGCGACCGCCGCCTCGCGTCCCGCCGGATACTCCGGCAGCCACAGCGAGTGCGCCCGCGCGCGGCGGATCTCCAGCCCCGCCTCGAACACGGCGTTGAACAGCGTCGCCGACACCTGGCAGATGCCGCCGCCGACGTCGGGCACGAGCCGGTCGCCCGCGATCGACGGCGCCGCGACGTACCCGCGCCGCCGGGTGCGCGGCCCCACGTCCCGGTTGAAGGAGACGACCTCGCCCGCCGCGACCGTCCGCCCGTCCAGCGCCCGCGCGGCCAGTTCGATGTTGCGGACGCGCGGCTCGCCGGGCGTGAACCGCGTCGTGTACGCGGCCATCGGCACCGCCGCCACCGGGCGCGGCGCGGCGCCCGCGCGGGCCGGGGCCGCGTCGTCGCCGGTCAGGTAGATCCCGACCAGGCCCGCGGACAGCAGCAGCGTCACCGCCACGAGCGGGCTGCGGCGGCGCGCGTACTCCCCCAGCCCGACCTGCTCACCCGGCACGGAACGCCCCTCTCGACGGCTACGTTCCGCACACTATTCACCACGGAGAGCGAAATTGTGGCGGCTCGCCGCCGGTCAGCGGCGCAACCGGGGCAGCACCTCGGTGGCGTAGAACTCGAAGAACGCCTCCTGGTCGGGGCCGATCTGGTTGATGTAGACCTCATCGAACCCGGCGTCGACGAACGGCTGGATCGCGGCGACGTGCCGTTCGACGTCCGGTCCGCACGGCACGTTCTCGCGGACGCGGTCGACGGTGACCAGCTCGGAGATCTGGTCGAAGTGGCGCGGCGTCTGGAGAAGCTGGCCCGCCTCGCCGGGGACCTGCTCCTGGCGCCACAGGTGGTGGGCGAGTTCGGCGCATTTGCGCTCGTCGGGGCCGTAGCACGCCTTCAGCCCGGCGGCCGTCGGCTTGCCCTCGCCGCCCGCGTCGCGGAACCGCTTGATCAGCCCGGCGTCCGGCATGGTGGACATGTAGCCGTCGGCGGCGCGGCCCGCGAGCGCCGTCGCCTTCGGCCCGTATCCGGACATGAAGATCGGCGGCGGCGTGTCGTGCCGGGTGTAGAGGCGCGCCGTCTCGACCTGGTAGTGCTTGCCGCGATGCGTGACCATCCCGCCCTCGCCGAGCGCGCGGATGATCTCGATGGCCTCCTCCAGCATCTCCAGCCGCAGCCCCGCCGCCGGCCACTGCGCGCCGGTGACGTGCTCGTTCAGCGCCTCACCGGTGCCGACGCCGAGCCGGAACCGGCCCTCCAGCAGCACCTGGGACGTCGCGGCGGCCTGCGCGATGATCGCCGGGTGCGTCCGGACGATGGGGCACGTCACGGCCGTCGTCACCGGCAGCGTCACCGCCTGCGACAGCGCGCCGATCGTGGACCAGACGAACGGGCTCTCCCCTTGCTCGTCCAGCCACGGATGGAAGTGGTCGGAGATCCACAGCGCCTCGAACCCGGCCTGCTCCGCCTGTTTCGCCTGCTGGACGAGCGCCTGCGGCCGGTGCTCCTCGCTGGACAGGAAGTACCCGAATGTGGTCATGCCGGTGCCGTACCCGCCTTCGGGACGGTCACGGACGGCTCCCGGCAAAGACCCGGTCAGCGCGCGCGGGCGCCCGCGCGCAGCCGCTCGGGGTCGATCTCGCGCTGCGGGAAGCGCCGCAGGTACTCCTCCTCGAACTGCCGCGTCCGCTCGGTGTGCTCGGCGAGCGCCTGGTCCGACCCGTGCCGCAGCGTGTCCATCCGCGTCTCGTACAGATGCCCCAGCTCACGGAACAGGTCGCCGTCG
This sequence comes from Actinomadura flavalba DSM 45200, assembly GCF_000374305.1. Classification (GTDB taxonomy): domain Bacteria; phylum Actinomycetota; class Actinomycetes; order Streptosporangiales; family Streptosporangiaceae; genus Spirillospora; species Spirillospora flavalba. The sequence goes on from NZ_KB894095.1 coordinate 515,683, forward strand.
GACAGCCGCGCGGGCTCGATTCCCATACTCATGCCCCTCCGCCTACCCCGCCCGCGTTCCTCTAACGCTGCGGGCAGAACACAGCTAGTTCGCGGGTGTGCTTGCCGAAGCGGACGGACGCGGAGGTCGCCGTGCTGATCTCGCCGTCTCGGGCTATGCGCAGGTTTCCGTCGTGGGTGAGGAGTTCGAGCTTCCCCTCGTCGTAGTGCTCGTAGCCGGGCGCGAGGCGCAGGTGGCCGACGAGCAGCGCCGCGAGGGCCTGGAGGCGCGGGGCGCGGGTGCCCGCCAGGACGAGCCGGACGTCGAGCCGCCCGTCATCCAGCCGCATCCGCCAGGACGGCGACGCGCCGCGCGAGCCGTAGGCGCAGTTGCCGACGAACCCGAGCCACACGCTGCGGCGGCGGCCGTCGATCGTCACGTCGACGGGCGCGAAGTCGCGCAGCGTCCGGACGGCGGCCACGGCCAGCGCGGGCCACTTGCCGATGCGGCCCTGCAACCGCTCCCGCCGCGTCACCAGCTCGGGGTAGGCGCCGAAGCTCGCCGTGTTGAGGAACGGCAGCGCCGGGTCGCCGGAGTCGGAGGTGACGTAGGCGACGTCGCAGTGGCCCAGGCAGCCGTCGCGGTAGGCGGCCAGCGCGTCGGCGGGGGTCTCGATGCCGAGCGCGCGGGCGAAGTGGTCGAACGTGCCGCTCGGGACGGGCAGCAGCGGCACATGGTGCTTGAGGGCGGCGCGCGCGCCCGCGTTGATCGTCCCGTCGCCGCCGATGACGGCCAGCACCTCGGCGTCGGCGGCGGCCTCGGCCAGCACGGCGTCCAGGTCTTCGTCGGGGGTCGGCCAGACGAGCCGCGCCGCGGGCAGCTCCCGGTGCAGCAGCGCCGCCGCGGCCTCGGCCGGGTCACGGACCAGGACCATCGCGCCCTGCTCGGTGCCGCCGCCCGCGCCCGGGTTCACGACGATCACGACGCCCTGCCCGTCGGCGGCGCTCGTCACCCGCTCGGTGCCCGTCCGCGTGATCTTGGCCACGGGCGGCCGGGACGGCCACACCAGCCGCGTCCCCACCGCCGCCGCGACGCCGATGGCGCCGCCCGCCAGCACGTCCCCCGGATAGTGCGCACCGGTGTAGACCCGCGCGAACGCGACGGCGGTCGCCGCCGCCGCGACCGGCACCGCGACGCGCCGGGGCGCCTCCAGCGCCACCCCCGCCGCGAACGCCGCCGCCGACGCCGTGTGCCCCGACGGGAACGCGTGCGACGTGGGCAGCTTCCACCGGATGCGCACCGGCGGCACCAGGTCGACCACGGGACGCTTGCGGCGGAACGCGTGCTTGCCGACCAGGTTCACCGCCGGGCTCGCCACCGCGATGCCGATCGCGCCGCGCAGCGCCGCCCGGCGCAGCCGGGCGCGGCGGCTCAGCCCCAGCGCCAGCGCGGTGCCGAACCACAGCACGCCGTGGTCGGCCGTCCGCGACAGGCGCGGCAGCACGTACTCCAGCCCCGGCAGCCGCGACGACGCCACCTGGTCGAACGCCGCCCGGTCGATCCGGCCGAGCGTCGCCAGCACCCCCCGGCGCTCGCCCGCCTCGGACCCGCCACCCACGCCGCCGCCCATGCCCGTCCGCCCTCCGACGTTGACTACCCCTGTCCCCCGGGTATCCCCGGGAAGGCCGACATGATTCACCGAAGATCTCAATCCGGGGGCACATGCGGGTATGCGTCCCGGACACGGAGCCGACTGCAATAGGCTTCGCGGCATGAGTCACCCGGAACGGCTCAGCACCTCGGGTGGCGAGCCGGTCGCGACCGCCGACCCTTCCCGCAACGGGTCGGGGACTGCGTCACTGGCCGAGTTCGCCGCGCAGCACAAGCTGACGCAGAGCGCCGCGCGTCCCTCCCTCGCACGCTACGTGCGCAGCCTCTGGGACCGCCGCTCGTTCATCTGGAACTTCGCGTCGGCGAAGACCACCGCCACCTACAGCGGCTCGCGCATGGGCCAGGTGTGGCAGGTCCTCACGCCGCTGCTGAACGCCCTCGTCTACTTCCTGATGTTCGGCCTGCTCCTCGGGCAGCGCAAGGACATCACGAACTACACGGCGTTCCTCATCTGCGGCGTGTTCGTCTTCACGTTCAGCCAGCGGTCGCTGAGCGCGGGCGCCAAGTCGATCGGCAACAACCTGTCGCTGATCCGGGCGCTGCACTTCCCGCGCGCGTCGCTGCCGCTCGCCTACGTGATCATCGAGCTGCAACAGCTCCTGATCTCGATGGCGGTGCTGCTGGTGATCGTCGTCGCCACCGGCGAACCGCCCACCTGGTACTGGCTGCTCATCGTCCCGGCGATGCTGTGCCAGCTCGTCTTCAACATCGGCATCAGCCTGGCCATCGCGCGGCTCGGCGCCTTCGTCCGCGACATCCAGCAACTGCTGCCGTTCATCACCCGGACATGGCTTTACACCTCGGGCGTCTTCTTCGTGATCGCGTCCCGTACCGAGGGCCTGGTGGAATCGGGGCACGGCTGGGTACGGACGGTCATGGAGCTGAACCCGGCCGCCGTCTTCATCGAGCTGTTCCGGTACAGCCTGATCGAGTCCTACCACGCCGACGCCGCCAAGTACGGACTCGACCACGGCATGATGTGGATCGCCGCGGTGGTCTGGGCGCTCGTCGCGTTCGTCGGCGGGTTCTGGTACTTCTACCGCGCTGAGGAGAGGTACGGGCGTGGCTAAGGCACTCAAGGAGCGAGGCGCGGTGGCCGAGGCGCAGCCCGAGGTCCGGCTCGACACCGAGCGCGACCCGATCGTCGTGGTCGACGGGCTGCACATCATCTACCGCGTGTACAGCGGCGGGGGCGGCAAGGGCAACGCCGTCAGCGCGCTGCGCCGGATCGTCAAGCGGCAGAACCGGCCGCAGATGAAGGAGGTGCACGCCGTCAAGGGCGTGTCCTTCGTCGCCTACCGGGGCGATGCCATCGGCGTCATCGGCACCAACGGGTCCGGCAAGTCCACGCTGCTGAAGGCCATCGCGGGGCTGCTGCCGCCCGCGCGCGGCGCCGTCTACACCGACGGGCAGCCGTCGCTGCTCGGCGTCAACGCCGCCCTCATGAAGGACCTGTCCGGCGCCCGCAACATCATCCTCGGCTGCCTGGCCATGGGCATGACGCCCGACGAGACCCGCGCCAAGTACGACGAGATCGTCAAGTTCGCCGACCTCAAGCCCGGGTTCATCGACTACCCGATGAGCACCTACTCGTCCGGTATGGGGGCCCGGCTGCGGTTCGCCATCGCGGCGGCCCGCACGCACGACGTCATGCTCATCGACGAGGCCCTGGCAACCGGCGACGCCAAGTTCAAGAAGCGCTCCAAGGCCAAGATCGACGAACTCCGCCAGGACGCCGGCGCCGTCTTCCTCGTCGCGCACAACCTCGACGTCATCGAGGAGACGTGCAACCGCGTCATCTGGCTCGACGACGGCCGGATGAAGATGGACGGCGACCCCGAGACCGTGTTGAAGGCGTACACCGACGCGACCGGGAAATAGGGTCGGCGGACCGATCGCCTCGACGCCTGGAGGGTTTCCATGGCCGCGCCGCTTCCCGACGAGTTCCTGCCGCAGGTGCCGTCGTTCACCGTCACCAGTGACGACGTGACCGACGGGCGGCCGCTCGGTGAGGCCCAGGTCTTCGACGACTGGGGGTTCAGCGGCGGGAACACCTCGCCGCAGCTCGCCTGGTCGGGGTTCCCGGCGGAGACGAAGTCGTTCGCCGTCACCTGCTTCGACCCCGACGCGCCGACCGGCTCGGGGTTCTGGCACTGGGTGCTGTTCGACGTGCCCGCGTCGGTGACGTCGCTGCCCGCCGGGGCCGGGTCGTCGGACTCTGCGGGCGTGCACGCCCGTAACGACTACGGGACCAGGGCGTTCGGCGGCGCCGCGCCGCCGCCCGGGGCGCCGCACCGGTACGTGTTCACGGTGCACGCCCTCGACGTGGAGTCCCTCGGGCTCGACGGCGACACCTCGCCCGCCGTCGTCGGGTTCAACGTCACCGCGCACACGCTCGCCCGCGCGACGATCGTCCCGACGTACACGGCGTGACGCGCGTCCGGCCAGGTGCGCCCGGTAAACTCCCGGACGCACCTGGTCGGCGGCACTTCGCGGGGGTTCGGGCACATCATGGAACTGCTCCATTCGGGCAAGGTCAGGGACGTCTACGCCTCGGGCGACGACCTGATCCTCGTCGCGTCGGACCGCGTCAGCGTCTATGACGTCGTGCTGCCGACGCCCGTCCCGGACAAGGGCAAGATCCTCACGCGGCTGTCGCTGTGGTGGTTCGAGCAGTTGGCCGACGTCGTCCCGAACCATGTGATCTCCGCGACGGACGTGCCCGCCGAGTTCGCCGGGCGGGCGCTGCGCGTCCGGCGGCTGGAGATGCTGCCCGTCGAGTGGATCGCGCGCGGCTACCTGACGGGCCTCGGCCTCAAGGAATACGAGAAGGACGGCACCGTGTCGGGGCTGCGCCTGCCGCCGGGGCTGGTCGAGTCGTCCCGGCTCCCCGAGCCGATCTTCACGCCGACGACGAAGGCCACCGAGGGCCATGACGAGTTCATGACCTACGCCGACGTCGTCGCGGAGATCGGCGCCGACACCGCGTCGCACCTCAAGGACGTGACGCTGGACGTCTACCGCCGGGGCGCCGCGATCGCCGCCGAACGCGGCATCATCATCGCGGACACCAAGCTGGAGTTCGGTCGCGCCCCCGACGGCACGCTGATCCTCGCGGACGAGGTCCTCACCCCCGACTCGTCCCGCTTCTGGCCCGCCGACGACTACGCGCCCGGCCGCGTCCAGAACTCCCTGGACAAGCAGTTCGTCCGCAACTGGAGCAGCACCCTGGCCTGGAACCGCACGGCCCCCGGCCCCGAAATCCCCCCCGAAATCGTAGAAGCCACCAGAACCCGCTACATCAACGTCTACGAACGCCTCACCGGAGAGCCCTGGACCGGGTGACGAGGGCACACACGCCGTAAGCTGGCGCCATGGCCTACCGCCCGATGTCCATCGCCGAGCTCGCCGATCGGCTGACGGCCGCCGACAGTGACAAGATCCGGTGGAAGCTCGTCTGGGAGTTCTTGGAGGAGTACCGCTGGGAACCGGAGGAGCGTCAGCCTGCCCTGGTGCGGGACGCCCCCCGCCCGGTCGACGACGATCGCTGGGACGCGCTCCTGGCCGCCATCGCCGAGCATCTGACGGCACGCCACGACCTGGCTCCTCCCGCGTGGACCGCCGACCGCGTCCTCGAACGTCCGTGGTTCCCCGCCGAGCTACCGTCGCAGCGCGCAGAGGCCCTCGTCCGGGCTCCCGCCGCCTTCCGCAAGCACGGCGTCTACTTGTCGGCCCACGACCTCGAAGCCGCATGACCGAAGACTCCCTCCTAGGCCGAGTCGAACTCGAACACGCCTTCACCACGCTCGGCGACCGCCTCGTCCACCGGGGCGTCGTGGCCGATCTCTTCGTCGTGGGCGGTGCCGCCATGGCGCTCGCCTACGACGCCGTGCGCGTCACGCGTGATGTGGACGCGCTCTTCGTTCCGCACGGCGTCGTCCTCGAAGAGGCGCGGGAGGTCGCGAAGCTCCTCGACCTCCCGCCGTGGTGGCTCAACGAGCAGGCGAGCGTCTACATCTCGGGACAGGACGATCCGGGGAAGAAGCGCGTCTTCGACCATCCCGGACTGCGCGTCATGGCGGCCTCGCCCGAGCACATCTTCGCGATGAAGGCGATGGCCGCGCGGACACGCGACATCGACGACCTGCGGCATCTCAGCGAACTGACCGGAGTGACGACGGTCGAAGAGGCCGTGGACCTCTGCCGCCGGTTCTTCCCCGACGAAGAGCTCCGGCCCCGTGCCCTCGCGATCCTCGGGGACCTGTTCGCGTAGGCGGGCGGTGGGGTGGCGCCGGTGGTGGGGGCACCGGCGCCACCGGTCAGGCGTAGGGGAAGCGGTCGGTCAGGGCCGGGCGTAGGTCGTCCAGCCAGACCGCGTGCGGGTCGTACTTGGCGAAGAACGGGCGGCCGACCAGGTCCGGGTCGCGGGCCTGGATGAAGTGCAGTGCGAAGACCTTCTCGCCCGCGATGTCCAGGACGCCGTCCACGCAGACCTTGCCGGGCGTGGCCGACATCGACGGGCCGCGCACGGTGCGGGACAGGCCCGAGACGCCCGCGTAGGCGTCGCGGAAGATCGTGTACGCGTCTGCGAGCGGGACGGCGAAATAGTCCTGCGGCCCCGTGTCACGTTCGACGAACATGTAGTACGGGATCAGGCCCATCCGCGTCTGCGTCCGCCACATGTCCTCCCACGTGCGCGGGTCGTCGTTGATGGTGCGGATGAGCGGCGCCTGGGTGCGGATGACGGCGCCGGTGTCGCGGATGCGGCGGCACGCCTCGGCGACGACGAGCGGTTCCAGCTCGCGCGGATGGGAGAAGTGCGCCATGAACGCCAGGTTCTTCCCGGACGCGACGACCTGCTCGAACAGCCGGAGCATGTCATCGGCGTCGGGGTCGGTGACGAACTTCTGCGGCCAGTACGCGAGCGACTTGGTCCCGATCCGGATGGATTCGAGCTGGTCCAGGTCGAGCAGCGGCTCGATGTAGCGGCGCAGCACCGGCTCACCCATGATCATGGCGTCGCCGCCGGTGAACAGAACGCTGGTGACCTCCGGGTGTGCGAGCAGGTAGTCGCGGAGCTGCGCGACGTCGTCCCCGGCCATCTTCAGGTCGGGTTCACCGACGAACTGCGCCCACCGGAAGCAGTAGGTGCAGTACGCGTGACACGTCTGCCCCTGCTTGGGGAAGTACAGGACGGTCTCGTGGTACTTGTGCTGCATGCCGGGGACGCGGCCGTCCCCGAAGCTCGGCACGTTGAGTTCGAGCTGCCCGGCGGGATGCGGGTTCAGCTTCATCCGGACGGCGTGCGCGGCGGCCTCGACCTCGGCCTTGGGCGCCTCGCGGCGCAGCAGGCCGGACAGGTGGGCCACGTCGTCCTCGGGGAGCATGTCGGGCTGCGGGAAGACGAGCCGGAAGATCGGGTCGTCGGGAGCGGCGGTCCAGTCGATCAGCTCGTCGAGGACGTAGGCGTTCGTCCGGAACGGCAGGACGGTGGCCACGGCGCGCGTCGCGAGGCGCTGGTCGGCGGTCAGCCCGGCGCGGGCGGTCAGCTCGTCCAGGTGCTTGGCCGTGAAGGCGCGGAATTTGCGACCTGCCGATCGCTGGGCGGGAGCCGCGTCGTTCACCAGAGTCACGTGTCGGTTCTCCTTGGTCGGCGGACGATGCCCCTTTCGGGAGCATCGTCACGGATAGTTCACTTTCCGGGCCGTATCACCTCGTTTGTGGCGACTTGTAACTCTTCGTAGAGCATTCGTACCCCCTTGATCATGCGTCGACGCAGGTCGGCGCCGCGCACCGGAACCGGCCGCGACGCCGCCCCCTGTCTCAACGACCACCGACCGTGAAGGTGGCGACCTCGCCGCGGACCCGCCGGGCGCGGGAACCATACTGGGCCGAGGGCCGTTTGCGGGACTGGGGACACGGGCGGGATTCACCGGACGAGGGGGCGCGGGTGCGGCAGGAGCGCGAGCCGGGCACGCTGCCGCTGTTCGCGATCGCGCTGTTCGCGCTGGCCGGGATCACCTACGCCACCTTCGTCCTCGAACACCGGTTCAGCCCTGACCTCGACCGCATCAACGGCTACGTCAGCGAACTGTCCGCCGTGTCGCAGCCGTTCCACACCCTGTACAGCGCGGGCGACCTCGTCACCGGCGTCCTGGTCCTGATCGCCGCCGCGACCGCGCTGCTGACGCTGCGCCGCCGCCCGCTCGCCGTCGCGGGCTGGATCTTCCTCATGCTGTTCGGCGTCGGCGCCATCGGCGACGCGCTGTTCCCACTCGACTGCGCGCCCAGCCTGGAGACGTGGTGCGCGCTGCGCGAGCGCGCCGAGCAGGTGTCGTTCTCGCACCAGTTCCACGCGGTGACGAGTTCGCTCGTCATCGTCTTCGGCATCCTGGCGCTGTTCACGCTGTCGCTGGCGGCCCGCCGGTACGGGTGGTGGCCGACGCTGGCGCGGTGGGGGTGGCGGCTGGCCGTCGCCGAGGCCGTCGCGGGCACGTGCACGATCGTCGCGATGGTCATCGGGCGGTGGCTCGGCGTCATCCAGCGCGTGCAGATCACGATCCTGTGCGCGGCGCTGCTCGTCGTCGCCTGGACGCTCTTCCGCGACTGGCGCGCCGCCCGGCGGGAGCCCGCGTCGTGATCGCCCTGGCGGCGGGCGAGCGCGTCACCGTCCGGGAGTCCGGCCCGGCGGACGGGCCGCCGGTGCTCGTGCTGTCCGGACTCGGCGGCGCCTGGTTCGACTGGGGCGACGTCGTCGCGGCGCTGCCCGCGCACCGCGTGACCGTGTTCGACCGGCCCGGGGCGGGGACGAGCCCGGCGGCGCGGCGCCCGCCGAGCCTGCGCCGCGACGCCGCGATCCTCGCCGCGCTCGCCCGCCGCGCGGGACGGCCGGTGACGGTCGTGGCGCACTCGATGGGCGCGTTCGCCGCCGAGGCGTTCGCCCGGCTCCATCCCGATCTGGTGGCGGGCGTCGTCCTGGTGGACGGCAGCCACGAGTTCGGCGACGTCCACGCGCACCGGCTGTCGGCCGGGATCGCGCCGCTCGCCCGCGCCGCCGGGACGGCCCTGGCCGCGACCGGCGTCCCGTGGCTGCTGGCGCCCGCCGCGCGGAACCTGCTGCTGCGGCTCACCGCGCGGCGCGTCGTGGCCGTGCCGCCCGCGCCGGTCCGCGCCGTCTACGGACGCGGCGTCGTGCTCGGCACGATCGTCACCGAGTGGTCGGCCTACCGTGAGATGGCCGCCGACCTGGCGGCGCTGCGCGAGCGGCGGCCGTTCCCGCCCGTCCCGCTCGTCGTGCTGACGGCGCCGTGGGGGCCGCGCTGGGAGGAGGGGCACCGGCGCATCGCGGCGTTCAGCCCGCGCGGACGGCACGTCGCGCTGTCCGGCACCCGGCACATGATCATGTTCGACCGTCCGGACGCCGTGGCGGACGCGGTCCGGGAGGTCGCCCGATGAGACGCACGGCCGCCGTCCTGCTCGCCGTCGCCCTGGTCGTGCCGTTGGGCGGGTGCCGCGTCATGCAGCGCATCTCCGAGGGCGCCTACCGCACCGCCGTCACCGACGGCGCCACCGTCGAGCTGGCCGCGCGCGGCGTCCACCTGGAGCACCGGCCCGAGTGCGCGTTCCCGCGCGAGGCTGGGCCGGACACGCTCACGATCCGCTGCACCGGCTCCACGGTCGCCGGGGCGCCCGTCGAAGTGTCCGGCGTCGCCCGCGACGTCCGTTCCGCGAGGCCGCGCGAGCAGTACGTCGTGACGGTCGCCGGGGAGACGGTGCTGCGCGCGTCGTGCCTGGGCCCCGGCTGCGGTTCCTGATCATGTAAGGAGTCCGCAAAAACCGGCGCGTCCGTGCTTGCCCGCGCCGCCGTCCGGTGACGACACGGAGTGTGAAGATCACGCGCGTACAAGCCCTGGTCCTCGGCGTCGCCGCCCTCGCCGTGCTCGGCGTCGTCGCCCTGCTCTACGTCACCGTGCTGGCGCCCGCCGAGCTGCGCTATCCGACGCAGGCCAAGCTGCGCGCGGGCCTGCCCGCCGCCGCCGAGGCCGAGCTGAAACAGCGCGGCGTCGCGCTGGAGGGCGCCGTCACCTGCAAGGACCTGCCGGGCTGGAACAAGGTGCGGATGCGCGCCACGTGCGCGGGCACCACCGCCGACAAGAAGCCGGTCCAGGTGATCGGCACCGGCGACGACGAGTCCCGCGAGCACGCCTTCACGATCCTCGTGGACGGCGCGCCGGTCGTGGAGAACGCCGGCTGCCTCGGCCCGCGCTGCGCGGCAGGCCGGTAAGGGGCAGGACGCCCGACGTCCTACCATGCGGGGAGCGGCGGCACGGCGCCGTCCGCACCCCACCCCACCTGGAGCCGCCATGGCCACGGCGGGCGACTCCGCGCGCCCGGCACCGATCGCGGTCGACACGATGGGCGGCGACCACGCGCCCGGGGAGATCGTCGCCGGGGCCGTGGACGCGGTGCGGCAGCACGGGACGCGGCTCGTCCTCGTCGGGCGGGCGCCGGTGATCCGCGCCGAGCTGGACCGGCACGGCATCGCCGGTGAGATCCCGATCGTGCACGCCGACGAGGCGCTCGACATGGGCGAGGGCGCGCTGGCGAGCTGGCGCAAACCGCGCTCGTCGGTGGCGATCGCGTGCCATCTGATCCGGCAGGGACGCGCGTCGGCGCTGGTGTCGGCGGGCAGCACGGCGGGCGTCGTGGCGACGTCGCGGCTGCGGCTCAAGGGCCAGGCGGGGGTGCTGCGGCCCGCCATCGCGGTGACGCTGCCGACGCTGCCGCGCCCGACGATCCTGCTGGACGCGGGCGCCACCGCCGACGTCAAGCCCGAGACGCTGCTCCAGTTCGCCGCACTCGGCACCGCGTTCGCGCGCATCCGGCTCGGCGTCGAACGGCCGCGCGTCGGGCTGCTGTCGATCGGCGGCGAACCCGGCAAGGGCGACAAGCTGACGCGCCGCGCGCACGAGCTGCTGGCGGGCGGCCACCACGACGTCGAGTTCGCCGGGAACGTCGAGGGCCACGACCTGCTGACCGGCGTCGTGGACGTCGTCGTCACCGACGGATTCACCGGCAACGTGGCCCTGAAGACGATGGAGGGGACGATCAAGGTGGCCTTCGCGGAGCTGCGGTCGGCGCTGACCGCCACCCGCACCGCCCGGATGGGCGCGGCCCTGCAACGCCGCCGCATCGAGCACCTCAAGGCCCGCTTCGACCCCGACACCTACGGCGGCGGTGTGCTGCTCGGCCTGAACGGCACCGTCGTCATCGCGCACGGCGCGTCCCGCGCCCGGGCGGTCGCGTCGGCGTGCGTGCTCGCCGCCGACCTGGCCGAGGGCCGGATCACCGATGGCGTCCGCGAGCAGATCGCGGCGACGCGCACGTCCCGGTTCGGGCGGCGCGGCGGCGACCGGCCCGCCGAGGAACCGCCGGAGGAGAACGCCGAGTGAGATCGGGAACCGCGCCGTGCCGCCGGCCGTTGATCTCCCGGAACGTCGGAGCGCATCGGGGGCGAGGGTGACGGAGGTGCGGGCCGGGCTGACGGCCGCGCAGGTGCGCGAGCAGGTGGCGGCGGGGCACACGAACGACGTGCCGCGCCGGTCCAGCCGGTCGGTCGGGGAGATCGTCCGGGCCAACGTGCTGACCCGGTTCAACGCGCTGATCGGCACATTGTTCGTCCTCGTGATGATCTTCGGGGCGTGGCAGGACGGGCTGTTCGGCGGCATCATCGTGGCGAACTCGCTGATCGGCATCGTGCAGGAGGTCCGCGCCAAGCGCACGCTCGACCGGCTCGCCGTCGTCGGGGAGACGCCGGTGCGGGTCCGGCGCGGCGGCGAGGTGTCGCAGGTCCCCCAGCAGGACGTCGTGCTCGGTGATCTCATCGTGCTCGGCAACGGCGACCGCATCCCCGTGGACGGCACGGTCGCTGACGCGGCCGGGCTGGAGGTCGACGAGTCGCTGCTGACCGGCGAGGCCGACCCCGTCCACAAGCAGCCGGGTGACACCGTGCAGTCGGGCAGCTTCGTCGTCGCCGGGACGGGCGCGTTCACCGCGACGAAGGTGGGCCGCGAGGCGTACGCGGCGCAGCTCGTCGAGGAGGCCAGCAAGTTCTCGCTGGCGCACTCGGAGCTGATGTCGGGCATCAACCGGTTCCTCAAGTACGTGACGTGGCTGATCGTCCCGACGGCCGTGCTGCTGTTCGTCAGCCAGTTCACCTCGGCGGGCAGCGTCCCGGAGGCCGTCGTCGGCGCGGTCGCGGGCGTCGTCACGATGATCCCCGAGGGCCTGGTGCTGATGACGAGCATCGCGTTCGCGGTCGGCGTCGTGCGGCTCGGGCGGCGGCAGTGCCTGGTGCAGGAGCTGCCCGCGATCGAGGGGCTGGCGCGGGTCGACGTGCTCTGCGTCGACAAGACGGGCACGCTCACCGAACCCGGCATGGACTTCGACCGGTTCGTCCCGCTCGATCCCGCCCTGCCGGGGCGTGCGGCCCTCGCCGCGCTCGCCGCCCGCGACCCCGACCCCAACCCGACCATGACGGCCGTCCGCGACGGCTTCGACGAGCCCGACCCCGGCTGGGCGCTCACCGAGGCCGTCCCGTTCTCGTCGGCCCGCAAGTGGAGCGGCGGCGCGTTCGACGGCGGGCACGGCTGCTGGGTCGTCGGCGCCGCCGACGTGCTGCTCGCCCCCGGCGACCCCGCGCGAACGCAGGCCGAGGAGCTGGGCGCGTCCGGGCTGCGCGTGCTGACGCTGGCCCGCGTCCCGGACGGCTCGTTCACCGACCCCGACAAGCTCGACGTCGCCGCGCGCGCCGAGCCCGCCGCGCTCGTCGTCCTGCGGCAGCGCGTCCGCGCCGACGCCGCCGCGACGCTGCGGTACTTCGCCGAGCAGGACGTCGCCGTCAAGGTCATCTCCGGCGACAACCCCGTCTCGGTCGGCGCCATCGCCCGCGAACTCGACCTTCCCGGCGCCGACCGTCCGCTCGACGCCCGCACCCTCCCCGCCGACCCCGACGCCATGGGCGACGTCCTCGAAGACCACTCGGTGTTCGGGCGCGTCACGCCGCAGCAGAAGCGCGCCATGGTCAAGGCGCTCCAGGCGCGCGGCCACACCGTCGCGATGACCGGCGACGGCGTCAACGACGTGCTCGCCCTCAAGGACGCCGACCTCGGCGTCGCCATGGGGTCGGGCAGCGGCGCCACCCGCGCCGTCGCGCAGGTCGTGCTGCTCGACAACCGGTTCGCGACGCTGCCGCACGTCGTCGGTGAGGGACGGCGCGTGCTCGGCAACATCGAGCGCGTCGCCAACCTGTTCCTCACCAAGACCGTCTACTCGATCCTGCTGGCCGTGCTCGTCGGGCTGCTCGGCGTCCGGTTCCCGTTCCTGCCCCGGCACATCACGCTGATCAGCACGCTGACGATCGGCGTCCCGGCGTTCTTCCTCGCGCTCGCGCCCAACCTGGAGCGGGCGCGGGCCGGGTTCGTGCCGCGCGTGCTGCGGTTCGCCGTCCCGGCCGGGCTCGCGTGCGGGATCGCGACGTTCGCCGGGTACTACCTGGCCCTGGAGGACGGCTCCACCGGCTTCGCCGAGGACAGTTCCACCGCCACCCTCGCCCTGTTCGGGCTCGCGCTGTTCGTGCTGCTGATCATCGCGCGGCCGTGGACGTGGTGGCGGCTCGGGCTCGTCGCCGCGATGGGCACGGCGTTCGCGGTCGTCCTCGCCGTCCCCGGGTTGCGGCGCTTCTTCGCGCTCCAGCCCGACAACCTCTACAACGACGGCGTCGCGCTCGCCATCGCGGCGGGCGCCGCCGCGCTGCTGCTGCTCGCGCTGCGCCGCGACCGCTGGACCGGGCGGGCCCGCGATGGGAAAACCATGACCGGATAGGGGTGGCCGCGCCGCTAGCCTTGTCCCATGTCCGATCCGCAGTTCGTTCTCGCCGCCCGTGTGCAGGCCGCGCTCGCCGCCGCCTTCGGGCCGTCATACGCGGACAGTGACCCGGTGATCCGGCCGTCGCAGTTCGCCGACCTCCAGGCCAACGTGGCGCTGCCGCTGGCCAAGAAGCTCCAGGCGGAGCGAGGCGAGAAGCAGAACCCGCGCGCGGTCGCGCAGGAGATCGTCGACCACCTCGAAGTGTCCGATCTGGTGGCGAACGTCGAGATCAGCGGGCCGGGGTTCATCAACCTGACGCTGAGCGACGCGTGGATCGCCGGGGAGGCGCAGGGCGTCCTGGCCGACGCGCGGCTCGGCGTGCCCCGCAGCGGGGCGCCGCAGCGGGTCGTCGTGGAGTACTCCTCGCCCAACGTGGCCAAGGAGATGCACGTCGGGCACCTGCGCACCACGATCGTCGGTGACTCCATCGCCCGCATCCTCGACTTCCTCGGCCACGACGTCATCCGTGACAACCACGTCGGTGACTGGGGCACCCCGTTCGGGATGCTCATCGAGCACCTGCTCGACGTCGGCGTCGACGCCGCCGAGCGGGACGACTCGTCGGTGTCCGACCTGACCGCCTTCTATCAGGCGGCCCGCGCCAAGTTCGACAGCGAGCCCGCGTTCGCCGGCCGGGCGCGGCGCCGGGTCGTGGCGCTCCAGGCGGGCGACGCCGAGACGATGCGGCTCTGGCAGATCCTCGTGGACGTGTCCACCCGGTACTTCAACACCGTGTACGAACGGCTCGGGGTGACGCTCACCGACGCCGACATCAAGGGCGAGAGCTTCTACAACGACGCGCTCGCGCCGACCGTCGCGGAACTGGAGGCCAAGGGCATCGCGGTCGTCAGCGAGGGCGCGCTGTGCGCGTTCCCGCCCGGATTCACCGGCCGCGAGGGCGAGCCGCTGCCGGTGATCATCCGCAAGAGCGACGGCGGCTACAACTACTCCACCACCGACCTCGCGACGATCCGGTACCGGGTCGACACCGAGGACGTCCAGCGGATGATCTATGTGGTCGGCGCGCCGCAGGCGCTGCACTTCCAGATGGTGTTCGCCGTTTCCCGGATGGCGGGCTGGCTCGGTGACGAGGTGCGGGCCGAGCACGCGCAGATCGGCAACGTCCTCGGCGTCGACGGCAAGATCCTGCGCACCCGGGCGGGCGGCACCGTCAAGCTCGCGGAGCTCTTGGACGAGGCCGTCGAGCGCGCCGGCCGCGCCTACGACGAGCACGCCCGCGACGACACCATCGACGGCGCCGAGCGCGCCGACATCGTGGAGAAGGTCGGCATCGGCGCGGTGAAGTACGCCGACCTGTCGGTCTCGCGCGACTCGGAGTACATCTTCGACCTCGACCGGATGACGTCGTTCAAGGGCAACACCGGCCCGTACCTCCAGTACGCGACCGTCCGGATCAGGTCGATCTTCCGGAAGGGCGGCGTCTCCCCCGACGACGCCCTGGGGCCCATCCTCGTCGCGCACGAGGCCGAACGCGCCCTGGCGCTGCGGCTGCTGACGTTCGGCACCGTCCTGGAACAGGCCGCCGAGACGGCCGAGCCGCACCGGCTGGCGAACTACGTGTTCGAGCTGGCGC
Source organism: Actinomadura flavalba DSM 45200 (assembly GCF_000374305.1). Taxonomy (GTDB): domain Bacteria; phylum Actinomycetota; class Actinomycetes; order Streptosporangiales; family Streptosporangiaceae; genus Spirillospora; species Spirillospora flavalba. The sequence goes on from NZ_KB894095.1 coordinate 530,855, forward strand.
AGGACTACACGACGTTCTTCGAGAACTGCCCGGTCCTGAAGGCCCCGGACGAGACGACGAAGCAGTCCCGCCTGGCCCTGTGCGCAGCGACACTACGCACCCTGTCCACGGGCCTGGACCTGCTCGGGGTACCGACACCCGAACGCATGTGATGGACCCCTGGCCCGCGCTTCCCCCTCCAGAGCGCGGGCCAGGGGCCGTTTCGAGGGGTTCGGGACGCCGGGGGGTGGTGCGTTCCGTGGCCCCGTCTCAGAGGCGTGCTGTGCCGAGGCGTTCGGACAGGGCGTCCGCGACCTCGCCCGGATCACCGCACGAGCACAGTTCCTCCATGTCACGGCTGAGCACGACGGCATGTCCGCCGATGACGACGGCGGTCACGCCGTAACCGATGGACCTCTCACCGCGTGTGGTGGGAGTGATCCACAGGGTCGGCACCGCCGAGGCCGCCATTGAGCATGACCAGCCACGGGCCGTCATTTCCCGGGCCAGGGTGCGGAGGTAGGACGCGGCCGCCGCACGGCGACGCACCCAGACGAACCAGGCCACCAGCGCCCTGAAACCGGTCACACCTGGTCTCCGTTGCTTCCCCGGTACAACCGCATCACCTCGGCGCGGTCGAACCGCAGGTGCCCCGACGGCGTCGTCCCCGCCGCCAACAACCCCCTCCGCGTCCACCGCACCACCGTGTACGAGGTCACACCGAACAACCGCGCGACCTCTTTCGTCTTCATCATCTGCACCGAATCGCCGCCCACGTCACCTTTCCCTTGTCATCCGCGAGGCACTGCCAGCCCCACAAACCGCCCGTAAGACTGTCCACGATGAACAACCCCCGACCGGACTCCCGAACAAAATCCGGCTCCCCAATCCGAGGCGGATAAGCCGAATCGGAATCCCACACCTCCACCACCGCACCCACATCACACCGGTACAACCGCAACACAACGCCCCACGACCCGGCCACATGCGCAACCGCGTTCGTGACCAGTTCGGATGCGACCAGCCGCACGTCCTCGATCACTCCGGCGGGAAAGCCCTCCGCATCCGCCCACTGCCCGGCCAGATCACGCGCCTCCCCCACCCACGCGGCACCCGCACCCGTTCCACCACACGGCGGTCTGTGCTCGGTGATACCGGAAGTGATCATCATGCGGCCCTTCTCGTGTTCGATCGCACTCCGCGTTCATGGTGACGTCACGTTTTCTTGGTATTACTTGTAGCGACGTGGCACACTCATTGCCAGTTGATGCAGCGATGTGTCACGAAGGGCCTAGTCGATCTACGCCCATGCCCACCGAAGGGTAGAAGCAATGGCAAAGCCGCAAATTAGACATCCCTCGCGAATCGCCTTCGGGCGTCAGCTCTGCCGCCTGCGCAAGGAGAAGGGCATCCTCCAGGCGACGATGGCCGAGCGCTTCAACGTTCACGTCACCGTGATCAGCAAGGTCGAGACGGGTGCGCGCGGCTGCGACGCCGCCTTCGCCGCCAAGGCCGACGAGTTCCTCGACGCCCGCGGCCAGCTCATCGAGCTGTGGAACGACCTCAACCAGAACGGCTCCTCCGACGCGCCCGCCCCGGCGTGGTTCGACTGGCCCGAGGAGGAGGAGAACGCCACGATCCTCACGTGCTACATGCTCAGCGTCTTCGCGGGCCTCATCCAGACCCCCGATTACGTGACGGCGCTACTCAAGACCGAAAAGAAGATCAAGAAGCGTCTCGAAAGGCAGGCTCTCCTCACCCGTACGGACAGGCCGCCCCCGAGGGTCGTTCTCCTCATCGACGAGCTGGCGTTGACGCGCCCGGTGGGAGACCGGGAAGTCCTGCGCGGTCAGCTCGCCAACCTGCTCGAAGTCGCGAAGCTTCCCAACGTCACGGTGCAGCTCATCCTGAGCAGTGGCGAGCACGCTGGCAACGGAAGTTCCTTCACGATTGCTACCATGAAAGACGGAAGCGAGATCGCTCACGTCGAGTCCGCGCTCCGTGGCTTCACCACCGCCGAGCCCGAAGACATCGCCGTCCTCCGCCACACGTTGATCGACATCCAGCGCCGGGCACTCCCCGAAGAGATGTCACTCAACGAGATCCGAAAGGTGATGAACGAACTGTGAACGCCAACGACCTCACCTGGCGCAAGGCCACCCGCAGCCTCAGCAACGGCGGCGAGTGCATCGAGGTCGCCATCACCCCCGCCACGATCGCCGTGCGTGACAGCAAGAACCCCAACGGCCCGAACCTCCTCGTCACCCGCGAAAGCTTCCGCCACTTCGCAGACACCATCAAGTCCCTCTGAACCGCGTAGCCACCGCGCGCCTTCAGACGGAGAGGGGTCGAGAAGCATGAACCTGAACACCCTGGTGTGGCGCAAGTCGTCCCGCAGCCTCAACAACGGCGGCGACTGCATCGAGGTCGCCACCGCCCCCGCCACGATCGCCGTGCGTGACAGCAAGAACCCGAGCGGCCCGAACCTCCTCGTCACCCGCGAAGGCTTCCGCCACTTCGCGGAGGCCATCAAAACCCTCTGAACCCCCAGAACGCCCCCGGCCCCGACTCTCGCTCGGGCCGGGGTGTCTGGTGTTCAGGGGGTGATCGGGTGGTCCGGGGAGTCGAGCCACAGGTGCTGGCCGGTGGGGGTGACGGTCATCCCAAAGCGGTCGCGGCTCGGGCTGCCCCACGCGAGCAACCCTGCCGTCCACCCGGTACTAACGCCGTGCCTCTTGCGGGTGGGGGCGGGAGGGGTGACGCTGTAGGTTCGGCACGTCACCCTCTGGATGCGCCATCGGCGAACGGAGAGCGTCATGAAGCTGAGTTTCGTGGGGATCACCTCGAACACTCCGGTCAACGAGTGCCCGGCGGTCTTCGTGGACGAGGACACCGGCGACTTCTGGTTCCAGGGCGAGACGGTGACCGACCCGGCCGCGTTGGCCGAGGTCGCGTCGCACAGCCCGATCGGTGCGAACGAGTCGATCGTCAAGCTTCCGCCGGACATGGCGTCGATCATCTTGGAGGCCGTACGTGGCACCTATGAGCGTGGAAGGCGCGGCCCCGGCCGGCATGGAGCCGAAGACGTCGCCTGATCCCGCCCGCGAACCGGTCCCCCAGTCCTTCATCGAATTGCTGGAGGGCTGCGAGCGTTCGGCCGTCCATTTGGAGATGCGCGACACGTACACGCCCGACGACCCGGACTACCGCCGATGGCTGGCGGGCGATCACTTCGATCCCGGTGAGCGCTGGCCCGAGTGGATTGAGACCGTCGGCCGTATCGTCGCGCGCGGGGTCGAGGTGCGCAGGGCACGGATCGTGTCGGAACCGGTCACCGACTATGTCCGCTACGAACACGCCTTGACCGACGCCCTGAACATCGTGTCGGGCGAGTCGGTGCGCTGGCTGCCGCGCCGCGAGGCGTCCGACCTCGCACTGCCCGGAAACGACTTCTGGGTCTTCGACGACCGCCTCGTGCTGTTCAACCACTTCGCCGGTGACGGCTCGTCCGGTGAAAAGGAGATCCGTGCGGAACGCGCCGTCATCGATCTCTGCACGTCCGCCTTCGACGCCGTCTGGCGGAGAGCCACACCGCACACGCAGTACCGAATCCACTGAGAATCCCCGTGCCCGCCGCCTCGTCCTCCAGCGCGCAACAAGCCCGCCGGGCGCTCGCCGGGCGCCTGCGCGAGCTTCGCCTCGACGCGGGCATGAACGCGATCGAACTCGCCAGAGCGGCCGGATGGGACCGCACGAAGGTCTCCCATATCGAGCACGCCCGCCGGTCGCCTTCCGAGGCCGACATCGATACATGGTGCCGCGCCTGCGGTGCCGAAGACCAGGCCGCAGACCTGGTCGCGTCCCTGCGCGCCGTCGAGGGCATGTGGATCGAGTGGCGCCGCATGGAGCGGTCGGGCCTGCGCCGGTCGCAGGAGGCCGTTCGTCCGCTGTTCGAACGCACCCGGACGTTCCGCGCCTACTCGTCCTGGCTCGTGCCGGGACTCATCCAGACCGAGGGTTACACCAGGGCGGTCCTTCGGGCGGTCGCCGCGCGGCGGGGCCTGGTGGACGACGTGGAGGCGGCCGTGGCCGTGCGCATGGAACGGCAGCACGTCCTGATGAAAGGCGGGCCGACGTTCTCCTTCCTGCTGGAGGAATCGGTGCTCAGGACAGGCGTCGGAGGCGCCGAGGTGATGGCCGGGCAGCTCGGTCGCCTCGTGGAGGTCGGGGCCTTGCCGTCGGTATCGCTCGGGGTCGTGCCCGCACGTCCCGATCGTGATGACGCGCGTCCCGTCGAGGATTTCTGGATCTTCGACAACGAGCAGGTGAGCGTGGAACTGGTGTCGGGCTATCTGACGATCACCCAGCCGCGCGAGATCACCCTCTACACGCAGATGTTCCATTCCTTGGCCAAAGCCGCCGTATTCGGTTCGGCCGCGCGTTCCTTGATCAAGGACGTGGGCGCGTCCCTGGGCTGAATCGGCGCGGCACACTTTGTCACATCCGTGGTCGAAGAACTCTCCGGCTCCTTAGCGTGCTGGATGACGCACAGTGCCGAAGGGAGTCCGTGATGGGGAAGCATGACGACAACAAGGAGAAGGACGGCAAGTGGGACAGGCCGATCCCTCCGGCGGAGAAGGACGACTCCAAGGGCGGCGGCAAGCACGGGAAGGGCACGTAGGTGGCCGGCGCCGAACGCCTGGCCGCGCGGATGATCGCGGGGCTCACCGAGTCCGGTGAACTGGCGCCCGAGTGGCGGGGAGCCTTCGAGAAGGTCGCGCGGCATCAATTCATTCCGGACACGGTCTGGGTCGAGGACGGGCGCGGGCTGGCGCCCGTGCGCCGGGAGGAGGACGAGACGGCGTGGCTGGAGCTGTGCTACGCCGACGACGCCGTCATCACCCAGGTGGACGACGGCGTCCCCGCCGGAGCGGACGAGATCGGCGACGAGATCACCAGTTCGGCCAGCCGTCCCAGCGTCGTCGCCTCCATGCTGGCGGCACTGGACGCCGAGCCGGGCATGAACGTGCTGGAGATCGGCACGGGAACGGGCTGGAACGCGGCGCTGCTGGCCGAACGGCTCGGCGGCGACGTCACAAGCGTGGAGGTCGATCCCGGCGTGGCCGACCGCGCCCGCGCCGCGCTGGGCGAGGCGGGCTACGACGTCCACGTCGTGACGGGAGACGGCGCGTTCGGGCACGCCCCCGCCGCGCCGTTCGACCGCGTGATCGCCACCGTCGCCGCGAACAGGGTGCCGCACGCGTGGGGCGTCCAGACACGGCCCGGCGGACGAGTCCTCGTGCCGTGGACGACCGACCTGCACAACGGCGCGCTGGTCGCGTTCACGGTCGGACGCGGCGGCGTGATGCGCGGCCGCGTCGTGGGCGACGTGGCGTTCATGCGACTGCGCGCACAACGCGGGAAGCGCGTCTCGCTCGACCGCGACGTGCGCGACACGGAACGCGCCCGCCGATCCGTCACCGACCTGCACCCCCACCCCGTGCTCGGCACGTATGCCGCGTCCCTCGCCGTCGGGCTGCGCGTGCCGCGCTGCAAACTCGTCGTCCGGCACCGGGACGACGGCGCCTACACGGTGTGGCTGGTCGATCCGTGGTCGGGCTCGTGGGCGAGTCTGGACGTGGACCCGGGCGCCGCGTCGTTCCCCGTCCGCCAGGCCGGGAAACGCAACCTGTGGCGCGAGGTCGAGGACGCCTACCGCTGGTGGGACGGACTCGGCCGCCCCGCCGAGACCCGCTGGGGCCTGATCGTCACCGCCCAGGACCACTGGACCTGGCTGGACACCGAAGACCAGCGCGTCACCCGCTAGTGCGATCGAGGCGACGGCAAGCGAGGGAAGTGATGTGGTGAGTGGGGACGTCATGCGGCGGGCGGAGGCGTTGGCTGCGCGGTTGACCGCCGCCGGGTGGCTCACCAGCGGCGCTGTGCGAAGCGCGCTGCGTGACGTTCCCCGGCACGCGTTCGTGCCCCCGCTGGCCTGGACCGGTGAAGGCGACCGCGTGGCCGAGGCGGACGACCCGCAACGTTGGCTCGACCTCGCCTACGCCGACGAGGCGATCATCACCCAGCTCGACGACGGTGCCACCGACGCCGCGACCGGGGACGGGCGGTACACCTCCTCGCTGTCGGCGCCCAGCACGGTCGTGTCGCTGCTGGAACTCCTCGACCTCGAAGACGGCCACCGCGTCCTGGACATCGGCACCGGAAACGGGTGGACGGCGGCGCTCCTGGCGCGCATCGTCGGGCCGGGCAACGTGACCAGCGTCGAGGTCGATCCCGCCGTCGCCGAGCGGGCATCGGCCACCCTGACCAGCCTCGGGTCGCCGCCCGCGCTCGTGGTGGGCGACGGCGCGGACGGGTGGGCGCCCGGCGCCCCCTACGACCGCGTCCACGCCACCTGCGCCGTGGCCGAGATCCCCTACGCGTGGATCGAGCAGACACGGCCGGGCGGAGTGATCGTCACCCCGTACGCGCCGGGCTTCGGCTCCGGCCACGAGCTACGGCTCGTCGTCCTGCCCGACGGCACCGCCGTAGGGCGCTTCACCGGCTACGCCTCCTACATGATGATGCGCAGCCACCGGCACCCCGAATGGAACCCCGCGCCCCTCGCCGTGCGCCGCTCCACCACCGAGATCGACCCCCGCACCCTCGGTTACGCCCCCGCCGGGGCCGATCTGGCGATGGGCGCCGCCCTCCCCGGCGTCCAAGCCCGAGGACACCACGACGGCGACACCTACACCCTCCGCCTGTGGTCACCCCACGCCTGGGCCACCGCCACCTACCGGCCCGGCCGCACGGTGTTCGACGTCGAACAGGCCGGCGACCACCCCCTCTGGGACCACGCCACCACCGCCTACTTCCAGTGGATCACCCAAGGCAGCCCCGGCCGCGACCACTACACCCTCACGGTCACCCCCGAAGACGAACACGTCCGACTCCACCGGCCGACGAATACGACCACACCGAGGTAGAAACCCCGATACTCCCGAACTTCGCGCAGCACCACGCGCGCGGACCACCGGATCGAATCAACGCTCGACCAGTTCGATGCCGATCGCGACGGCGCCCAGTGCCTCGCGCTCAGGTGGATAGATCTCGCGGATGTTGCGAAGCTGCTCGTCCTTGGACGCGGTCGGATCGACCGACGATACGGACTCGTGCTCGAACATCTCATCGAAGTCGACATAGCGGGTGAGGCGCGTGATCCGGGTGAGCACTTCCTCATCCCGACACGTGAACCGCAGCAGGTCGCCCACCCTCAACCGCTCGCGAGAAGAGTCGTTCACCCTGATCTCGGTCGTCTTCTTTCCCGAAGCGATCAGGTCGAAATACCGCTTGTAGATAGCCATCTCGTGCACAAGCGAAAACTCTACGGCAGGCCCGGCCTCGGGAGATGCTGCCCGTTCTCAAGGAGATCGTGAATGCCCATGAACGCCTCGCCGCTGCTGACGGCGACCGACTCGGCCAACCCTGAGTTCCCGCCCCTCTTCGCCGCCGCGACCAGATCGGCGATTCACCTGGAGCTGAGAGACGGTTACGCGGTATCCGGAGAAGATGAGGGATTCGCAGCATGGAAGGCCGGGCACCGGGACGATCCGTCCGACCCGGCGTCCTGGTGGCGGCCGTGGCTGACGGTCATCCAGCAGGCGACGGCTCGCGGGGTCGAGGTGCGTCGGCTACGGGTGGCCTCGGAGCCACTGAGCGAGTACACCCGGTTCCTGCTCGACACGGCGTTCACGAACGTGCACGCGGGCGAGGCGACCCGCTGGCTGCCAAGAAGACAGGCATGCGATCTGCGATTCCCGGCGAACGACTTCTGGATCTTCGACGGCGACGTGCTCATCTGGAACCACTTCAGCGGAGACGGCCTGCCCGTCTCGATGGAGTGGAGCACCGACGCCGAGATGATCGCGTTCTGCGAAGAGTCGTTCGAGGCAGCCTGGAAACGCGGCATCGAGAACGCGGAATACGCCGGGTCCGGCAACTGACCGATCCGGCTCCCGGCGTGGCCGTCTCCCCGTCCTACTCCACCCAGCGCGCCCTCCTCGACCCGGGCCGACCGGCTCCGCGAACTCCGCTTCGACGCCGGGCTGACCGCGTCCGCGCTGGCGAACGCGGGCGGCGGTAGGAGGTCCGCTCCGGTTTTGCTGTTTGTGGCGTTTTGGCCGGTCGGCGGTGTGGGAGGTGGTCGATGGCGTTCCTGGCCGGGGCGCTCTCGTTTCGGTGCAGGGGGCGGCATGGACGTGCGGTGCGATGTGGCGTTGGAGGGGGCGGCGCGGGAGTTCGTCGAGGTCTCGTCCCGGGGGCCGCTGCTGTCCGAAGTGCCGGTGGGGGAGGCTCGGTTGTGGTTGGAGGAGATTCAGGGGTCGGCTGGGGTGCCTCGGCCCGACGTTGATGAGGAGTGGGTCGACGTTTCGGATGGGGGCGGGGGTGTCGTGCGGGTGCGGATTGTGCGGCCGGTGGGGGTGGGGCGTGTTTTGCCCGTTGTTCTCTACCTGCATGGGGGTGGGTGGGTTTCTGGGTCGGCGCGGACGCATGATCGGCTTGTGCGGGAGTTGGCCGTTCGCGCGGACGTGGCCGTCGTGTTTCCCGAGTACGAGCGGGCGCCCGAGGCTCCCTACCCCGTGGCGTTGGAGCAGTGCTACGCCGTTGCTCGGTGGGTCGTCGCGCACGGCGCCGGGCGGGGGCTGGACGGGGCGGCGCTGGCCGTTGCGGGTGACTCGGCGGGTGGGAACCTGGCGGCCGTCGTCTGCCTCATGGCCAAGGCGCGGAGCGGGCCGCCGATCCGGCTCCAAGTCTTGTTCTATCCCGTCACCGACACCGGCTTCGACACCGCGTCCTACCGCGAGTTCGGCACCGGGCTGCCCCTGACCGAGGACGCCATGCGCGGCTTCGTCGACCGGTACCTGCCCGACCCGGCCCGGCGCGGCGACCTGTACGCCGCGCCGCTGCGCGCCGAGCCCCGGCACCTGCACCGGCTGCCCCCGGCGCTCGTCGTCACCGCCGAGGCCGACGTGCTGCGCGACGAGGGCGAGGCGTACGCCGGACGGCTCCGCGCGGCGGGCGTCGAGGCCGACGCCGTCCGCGTCCCGGCGACGATCCACGACTTCCTCATGCTCGACGCGCTGCGCGGCACCGACGCCGTCCGCACGGCGCTGGACCTCGCCACCGGCACCCTCCGCGAGTACCTGCACGGCTGAGCGGGTCACGCCCTGGCGTGGGCGGCCCGCTCGCGGACGGCGGGCGCGATCTCCAGCGCGAAGCTGGAGAGGTGGTCCGCCGGACCGGCGTAGAGGAACGTGTCGATGCCGTGGGTCAGCGCGAGGTCGGTGAGCTGGTCGACCCACTGCTCGACCGGGCCGCGCAGGAAGTCGCCGCCGCTGCGCTCCTCGATGCGGCCGTCGAGGATGTAGATGCGGCGCAGCTCGTCCGGGGAGCGGTCGGCGTGCTCGGCCGCCGCGTCCAGGCGGGCGTTCGCGTAGACCAGACGGTCCGGCGGGACGTACGGCGACGACGCGACCCAGCCGTCCGCGACCCCGCCCGTCAGCGCCAGCGACCGCGGGCCGGTGACGCCCAGCCAGAGCTGGATCGGGTGGACGGGCTCGGGCCCGGGCTGGGCGCCGTCCAGCCGGTAGTGGTCGCCGTCGAGGTGGAGTTCACTTCGGTCGCTCCACAGGCCCCGGACGACGCCGATCGCCTCCTCCAGCGCGGCGCGGGCCTCGGCGGCGGTGCGGCGCGGGCCGCCGTACCCCTCGATCGCGTCCCAGAAGGCGCCCGCGCCCAGGCCGAGTTCGGCACGGCCGCCGCTCAGCACGTCCATGGACGCGATCGCCTTCGCCAGGACCGCCGGCGGGCGCAGCGGCAGCGACGCCACCGCCGGGAACACGTGCACGCGCGACGTCGCGCTCAGCACCGCCTGCATGAGCGTGAGCGTGTCCAGGAAGCGGCGCTGGTACGGATGGTCCTGGATGCCGATCAGGTCCAGTCCGTACCGGTCGGCGGCGTCGGCGGTGCCGAGCGGGTCCGCGTCCAGCTCGGGCGACAGGAAGTGCCCGAACGTGAGCGGACGGCCGTAATCCCCCATCGTCTACCCCATCACTGCCAGTAGCCCTCGACCTCGCCCGCCGGGCGGGCCCGCGCGACGCCGGGGTCCTCCCCGGCGTCGCGACGGGCCCGGCGCTGCCGCAGCAGGTCCCAGCACTGGTCGAGCGCGCGCTCGACCTCCCGCATCCGGGCCTGCTCCTCGTCGGCGGACAGCTCGCCCCGCTCGTGCCGGGCGCGCAACTCCTGCTCCTCGGCGACAAAGCCGCTGATGCGGGTGAGGATGTCGGAGTCCTCCGCCATCGTCAGCGCCTCCCCTCGTCCGTCCGCTGCATGATGCGGCCGGACCGGGACGGCTGGATCATCTCCGCCTCGACCTTCGGCTCGACCATCGGGCCGGGCGGCGGCGTCCGCATCTTCGCCGACGCACCGTTCTTCCGGGTGGACGACGCCGTGGACTTCGCGGTGCGCGCCTTGGACGTGCTCGCCTTGGACGTGCCCGACTTGGCGGTGCTCGCCTTGACCCCGCCCGACTTGGCCGTGCCCGACTTCGCCGCGCTGGACTTGGTGCCGGACTTGGCCGTGCTCGCCTTCGACGTGCTCGCCTTGGACGTGCTCGCCTTGGCCGTGCCGGACTTGGCCGTGCCGGACTTGGCCGTGCCGCGCGTCGTGGACCCGGTGCCGAGCCGCGCGCGGCCCGGCGTCCGCGCGGACGAGCCGGACGAACCCGACCCGGACGACGACTGCCGGTCGATGACCTTCGCGGCGGCGCCCATCGCCTTGGCGGCGTCCGCCATGGCCTTCGTCGCCTCGGTCATCGCCTGCGTCATCGCCGTCATCGCGCGGACCGATCCCCCGGCCTTGGACGCGACCGACCGCATCTGCGTCGCCGCGGCCTTGGCCTGGTCGGCGGCCGCCGTGACCTTCGACCCGGCCGCCGAAGCGGCGGACGAGGCGGCGGACGACGCCCGGCGCGAACCGGTCGACTTCCCCGCCGTCGTACGCGGCGTGGTCTTGGCCGTCGACTTCGACGCGGTCTTCGGCTTGGACGCCGCCGGCTTCGACGACGTCCGCGCGCTCACCCCCGACCGTGACGCGGTCGCGGACGCGGCGGCGCTGGTCCGTTTGGCGGGCGCCTTGCGCTTGGACGTGGCGTTCTTCTTGGTGGTGGCCACTGATCTACCCCCGTTGCATGATCAGTTACGGGAGCAGATATTCCACAACCCGCGCCTCTTTACACCGAAGCGCAGCGAAAACGGATCAGACGCCCACCGAGTGCCAGACCGTCTTGACCTCCAGGAACGCCGTCATCCGCGCCGTTCCGGGCTCGTCCGCCCAGTCGTCGCCGGTCGGCGCGAAGACGCGCTTGAGCGTGTCGGCGGCGGCCTCCTCCAGCGCCGTCACCGCGTCGGCGGCGACGCCCGCGAGGTCGAGCGCGTCGACGTCGCCGTGCGAGGCGAGCCACGGCGCCAGCTCCGCGCGCCGCCCCGTCAGCAGGTTGACGACGCCGCCCGGCAGGTCGGACGTCGCCAGCACCTCCGCGAACGTGATCGCGGGCAGCGGCGCGGGCTCGGACGCGAGCACGACGGCCGTGTTCCCCGACACGATCACCGGCGCGACGACGGACACGAGCCCGAGCAGCGGCGAGTCCGGCGCGACGACGCCGACGACGCCCGTCGGCTCGGGCGTCGAGAAGTTGAAGAACGGCCCCGACACCGGGTTGGCCGACCCGCCGACGGCGGCGAGCTTGTCGGCCCACCCCGCGTACCAGACGAGCCGGTCGACGGCGGCGTCGACCTCGGCGCCCGCCGCGTCCTTGCCGAGCCCGGCGTCGCGCAGCTCGGCGACGAACTGCGCCCGCCGCCCCTCCAGCATCTCCGCGATCCGGTAGAGGATCTGCCCCCGGTTGTAGGGGGTGCGGCCGGACCAGCCGCCGAACGCCTTGCGCGCGGCGACGACGGCGTCCCGGACGTCCTTGCGCGACGCCCGCGCCGCGTGCGCGAGGAACCGGCCCTTGGCGTCGGTCACGGGGTACGCCCTTCCGGACTCCGACCGGGGGAAAGCGCCCCCGATGTAGAGCTTGTACGTCTTGCGAACGTCGAGCCTAGACATGCAGGTACGCCTCCAGCCCGTGACGTCCGCCCTCGCGGCCGTAACCGGACTCCTTGTAGCCGCCGAACGGCGAAGCCGGGTCGAACTTGTTGAACGTGTTGGCCCAGACGACGCCCGCGCGCAGCCGCTGCGCGACCCACAGGGTGCGCGAGCCCTTCTCCGACCAGACGCCCGCCGACAGCCCGTAGGGCGTGTTGTTGGCCTTCTCGACGGCCTCGGCCGGGGTGCGGAACGTCAGCACCGACAGCACCGGCCCGAAGATCTCCTCGCGGGCCACGCGGTGCGACTGCGCGACGCCGGTGAAGATCGTCGGCGCGAACCAGAAGCCGCGCGACGGCAGCTCGCAGGCGGGCGACCAGCGCCGCGCGCCCTCGGCCTCGCCCGCGTCGGCCAGCTCGCGGATGCGGGCGAGCTGCGCGGCGGAGTTGATCGCGCCGACGTCGGTGTTCTTGTCGAGCGGGTCACCGACGCGCAGCGTGGAGACGCGGGCGCGCAGCCGCTCCAGGAACTCGTCCGCGACGGTCTCCTGGACGAGCAGCCGCGACCCGGCGCAGCACACGTGCCCCTGGTTGAAGAAGATCCCGTTCACGACGCCCTCGACGGCCTGGTCGAGCGCGGCGTCGTCGAACACGATGTTGGCGGCCTTGCCGCCGAGTTCCAGGGTGAGGCGGCGGCCGGTGCCCGCGAGCGTCCGGGCGATCGACCGGCCGACGGCGGTGGAGCCGGTGAAGGCGACCTTGTCGACGCCGGGGTGCGCGGCCAGCAGCGCGCCCGTCTCGCCCGCGCCGGTGACGATGTTGACGACGCCGGGCGGCAGCTCGGCCTGGCGGCACAGGTCGGCGAAGGCCAGCGCGGTCAGCGGCGTGGTCTCGGCGGGCTTGAGGACGACGGTGTTGCCGCCCGCCAGCGCCGGGGCGATCTTCCACGCGAGCATGAGCAGCGGGAAGTTCCACGGGATGATCTGGGCGGCGACGCCGAGCGGGCGCGGCGCCGGGCCGAGGCCCGCGTACTCCAGCTTGTCGGCCCAGCCCGCGTAGTAGAAGAAGTGCGCGGCGACGAGCGGCAGGTCGACGTCGCGGGACTCGCGGATCGGCTTGCCGTTGTCGATCGACTCCAGCACGGCCAGCTCGCGCGACCGCTCCTGCACCAGCCGCGCGATGCGGAACAGGTACTTGGCGCGCTCGCGGCCCGGCATCGGGCCCCACACCTTCTCCTGCGCGGCGCGGGCGGCGGCGACGGCGCGGTCCACGTCGGACGCGTCGGCCGACGCGATCTCGGCCAGGGGTTCCTCGGTGGCGGGGTCGATCGTCTTGAACGGCTCGCCGTGGCCGTCGGTGAAGGCGCCGTCGACGAACAGACCGTAGGACGGCCGGATGTCGACGACGTCCCGCGACTCGGGAGCGGGTGCGTAGGCGAAGTCCATGTCCCTCAGTCCAGCGTGAAGTGGTCGGGGTCGGCATAGGCGCCGGTCGCGCGCCTGCGGCGCTGCATGAGCAGGTCGTTGAGGAGGCTGGAGGCGCCGAGGCGGAACCAGTCGGGGGTGAGCCAGTCGGGTCCGGCGGTCTCGTTGACCAGGACCAGGTACTTGATGGCGTCCTTGGTGGTGCGGATGCCTCCGGCGGGCTTCACGCCGACCTGGCGCCCGGTCTGCGCGCGGTAGTCGCGGACGGCCTCCAGCATGACGAGCGTCACGGGCAGCGTCGCGGCGGGGGCGACCTTGCCGGTGGAGGTCTTGATGAAGTCGGCTCCGGCGCGCATCGCGAGCCAGGACGCGCGGCGCACGTTGTCGTAGGTGACGAGTTCGCCGGTCTCGAAGATGACCTTGAGGTGGGCGTCGCCGCACGCCTCCTTGGTGGCGACGATCTCCTCGTAGACCTTGGCGTAGTCGCCGGAGAGGAACGCGCCCCGGTCGATGACCATGTCGATCTCGCTCGCCCCGGCCGCGACGGCGGCGCGGGTGTCGGCCAGCTTGGCGTCCATCGGCGCGCGCCCGGACGGGAACGCCGTCGCGACGCTGGCGACGCCGATGCCGGTGCCGCGCAGCGCGTCGACGGCGTCCGCGACCCGGTCGGGGTAGACGCAGACGGCGGCGACCTTCGGCACGCTCGGGTCGGCGGGGTCGGGCTGGGCCGCCTTGGCGCACAGCGCCCGGACCTTCCCGGGGGTGTCCGCGCCCTCCAGCGTGGTGAGGTCGACCATGGTGATCGCGAGGTCGATGGCGGCGGCCTTGGCGTCCGCCTTGACGGAACGGGTGGCCAGCCGCGCGGCGCGCTCGTCCGCGCCGACCTGGTCGACGCCGGGCAGCCCGTGCAGGTAGGCGCGCAGCTCGGCGCCGCTCAGTGAAGTCTCCGTTGACACGTCTCCAGCATCACCGATACTCGCCGCTGGACAAAACCGGCAGCATCCCGTTTCGGTCACGGAGCGGCACCGCGCCCGTGACACGGCGGAGACCTGCGCCGTCGTGTACATACTTGTCGCGCGACACATATTCTCTGATACCCAGCCGTACCGACCCGAGAGCGAGGTGATCCGTTGCTCAGGGTCCGCCGTGCCCCGCCCGCCGATCCCCCGGCCGACTGGGCCGACGCCGTCCACCGCCTGTGGCGGCGCGCGGCCGAGGCCGAGGACGTCACCGACCTCGCCACCGAGCTGTACGACCTGCTGCTCGCCTGGCCCGGCGTCCTCGTCGTCGCCGGGACGCGGTACGACGAACGGGACCGGCCCCGCTACACCCGCAGCGGCACCGGGGCGCCCGAGCGGCCGAAGGTTCACGCCGGGTCCGGGCGCCGGGTGCCGGAGCGGCGGCCCGCGCGGGCGTTTCAGCTCGTCCGGCATGACGTCGCGGATCTGGCGGAGGACGCGTGGCCGGAGCTGCCGCTGCTGCGCGACGCCGCCGCGCGCACCGCGCTGGAGTGCCGGTTCGCGCTGCCCGGTGACGACTGGGGCACGCTCACGCTGGGACTGGCCTCCCGGTCGGCCGCCACCGACGGACTGCGCCGCGCCCTGCGGCAGATCGCGGAGATCGTCGCCGCGTGCGCGCGGCGGCTCGCCGCCGACCGGGCGGACGAGCTGCGCAGCGCCCGCGACGCCATCCTGGCCGAGGCGTCCTTGCAGATGGGCGCCTCCCTGGACATCACCGAGACGCTCCGGCACGTGTCGCGCATCGCCGTCCCGGCCGTCGCCGAGGGCTGCCTGATCCACCTGCGCACGGACGGCGAGCTGTCCTGCGTCGCCGTCGCCCACGTGGACGCCCGGCGCCGGAGCGCCCTGCCCGCCCCCGGCCCCGTCGACCCCGCGCTCGGCCGGGTGCTGGCCGCCGCCGGACGCCGCACCGGCACGTCCCGGCTGGAGGGGCCCGTCCTGGCGACGGCGCCGTTCGACGCGCTCGGCGGCGGCGCGCTCGCCGCCGTGACCGTCACGCCGCTGCGCGCGCGGGGCCGCGCGCTCGGCACCGTCACGTTCCTGTACGGCACCGCAGCGGGCGCCATGCCCGACATCGCCTTCCTGGACGACCTCGGCCACCGCGCCGCCCTCGCCATCGACAACGCCTCCCTGTACGAGCAGCGGCGGCGCCACGTCATCTCGCTCCAGGAACACCTGCTGCCGCCGTCGCTGCCCGACGTGCCCGGCGTCGCGCTCGGCGCCTGCTACCGCGTCGCGGACCCCGGCCTTGAGGTGGGCGGCGACTTCTACGACGCCGTCCCCGGCCCGGCCGGGGGGACGTCGCTCATGGTCGGGGACGTGTGCGGGCGCGGCGCCCAGGCCGCCGCGATGACCGGGCTCGCCCGGCACACGCTGCGCACCCTGCTGGAGGACGGCGCCCCGGCGGAGGCGGCGCTGTCGCGGCTGAACCGCTCGCTGATCAACGCGGCGGCCAGCCGGTTCATGACGGCCGTCGTGGCGTCGGTGACGCCGGACGGCGACGGCCTCGCCGTCCGGCACGTCAACGCCGGGCATCCCGCACCCGTCGTGCTGCGCGCCGACGGGACCGTCGAGTTCTGGCACGACCCGGGGGTGCTGCTCGGCGTCCTGGACGACGTGACCTACGAGCCCGCCGCGCGGAGGCTCGGCCCCGGCGACACCCTCGTGCTCTACACCGACGGGCTCACCGAGGCGCGCGCCACCGGCGGCGGGTTCTTCGAGGCCGTCCTGCCGGAGCGGCTGGCGGCGCTGGCCGGGCTCGACGCCGCGACGCTGGCCGCCCGGCTCGTCGAGGACGCCGTCGCCTTCCGCGGCGAGGGGTCCGACGACATCGCCGTGCTCGTCGCCCAGCCCGCCGGGGGGCGCGGCTAGGGGATCGCCTCGACGCGGACGCCGGGGAGGCGGGCGTAGGAGTCGGGGACGGCGGTGATGAGGGGCCAGCGGCGCCAGCGGGCGGACCAGGCGGCCTGCGCCTCGTCGGTGCCGAGGTGGGTGGCGGTGGCGGTGAGGGTGCCGACCTGCTCGGCGATGACGTGGTCGAGGTCGTCCACGTGGATGACCTGCATGTTGGGGAGGCGGCTCAGCACCGGGCGGCCGTGGTCGGGGACGAGCTGCCAGGCGCGGGTGAGCGCGGCGGCGGGGACGACCAGCGACTCGTGCTGGGCGATGGAGGCGCGCAGCCGGGCGCGGACGTAGACGGTCTTACCGGTGGCGAGGTCGAGCAGCGCGGTCGTGTCGAGGACGTGCCCGGTGATCACGCGACATCACGGTCGCGGACCTCCGCGCCGGCGAGCAGGTTCTCCACCAGGGCCCGTTCGTCGGGGCCGGGCGGGCCGAACAGCTCGTCCATGGCGGTGGCGTCCTTGAGGTAGGCGAGCTTGAGCCGCGCGCCGTCGGCGAGGAACCCGGACACCGACGCGATCTTCTTGTCCTCGACCAGCGCCTTCAGCGTGGCGAGCAGATCGTCCGGGATGCTGACATTGGTCCGAGCCATGCTCCGAATGATACACACTCGGTGGCGCGAGAGTGTGTATACCTCGCTCAAACATCGCCCCGGAAATCCGCACCGGAGGACGACTTCCGGTGCGGCCGTATAGCGGCCGTATACACGCGAACCCCCGGGTCAGGGCCGCGTCGCCCGATAATTCAGGAGCGATATGTCCGATGCTCCTGGCATCCTGGGGAGAGTGAACGCCCCTCTCGTCGGCCGTGCGGCCGAACTGGCCCTGCTCCGTGACGCGCTGGACGCCGCGCCCGGCGGCGTGCTCGTCGGCGGCGAGGCCGGGCTCGGCAAGACGCGGCTGCTGCGCGAGTTCACGGCGGGGCTCGGCGACGGGCACCGCGTGCTCGTCGGCGGCTGCCTCGAACTCGGCTCCGGCGGCCTGCCGTACGCGCCGTTCAGCACGATCCTGCGCGGGCTCGTCCGCGACATCGGCGTGGACGGCGTCACCGCGCTGCTGCCGCGTGGCGACACCTCCGGCCTGGCCCGGCTGCTGCCCGAGTTCGGCGAGCCCGAGACCGACACCGCGTCCGGCGAGGAACGCGCCCGGCTGTTCGAGCTGGTGCTGACGCTGCTGGAGGGCCTGGCCGCGCGCGGCCCCGTCGTCGTGGTCATCGAGGACGCCCACTGGGCCGACCGCTCCAGCCGCGACCTGCTGTCGTTCCTGCTGCGCAACCTCGGCACCGCGCCGCTGCTCGTCCTCGTCACCTACCGCGCCGACGAACTGCACCGCGGCCACCCGTTGCGGCCGCTGCTGGCCGAACTCGGCCGCGTCGAGGGCGTCCGCCGCCTCGACCTGACCCGGCTCACCCAGCCCGACGTCGCCGAACTGGCCGCCGGGCTGCTCGGACGCCCCCTCGACCGCGACCTCGCGGGCCGCATCACCACCCGCAGCGAGGGCAACCCGCTGTTCGTCGAGGCGCTGCTGGAGGCCGACGGCACCCTGGTGTGCGAACTGCCCGAGTCGCTGCGCGACCTGCTGCTCGCGGGCGTCGAACGGCTCCCCGAGGAGACGCAGGAGGTCCTGCGCGACGCCGCCGGCGGCGGCACCCGGCTCGAACACCGGCTGCTGTCGGCCGTCACCGGCCTGGACGACCGCGACCTCACCCGCGCGCTGCGCCCCGCCGTCGCCGCCAACGTCCTGGTCGTGGACGGCGACGGCTACGCCTTCCGGCACGCCCTCATCCGCGAGGCCCTGCACGACGACCTGCTCCCCGGCGAGCACACCCGCCTGCACACCCGCTACGCGAAGGCCCTGGAGGACGACGGCACGCTCGTCCCGGCGCGGCGGCTGTGGGCGGAGCTGAGCCACCACTGGACGGCCGCGCACGACGCGCCGTGGGCGCTCGTCAGCTCGTGGCGCGCCGCGCACGAGGCGCGCAAGGCCGCCGCCTACGCCGAGTGCCTGACGATGCTCGAACGCGTCCTGGAGCTGTGGGACCGCGTCCCGGACGCCGCCGCGCGGCTCGGCACCGACCAGGCCGACGTCCTCGGCCGCGCCGCGCACGCCGCCGAACTGGCGGGCGAGCTGGAACGCGGCCTCAAGCTCACCGACGCCGCGCTCGTCCGCGTCGGCGGCGCCCCCGAGCGCCGGGCGGGGCTGCTCGTCCTGCGCGGCGGGTTGCGGCACCAGCTCGCCCGGCCCGGCTTCATCGAGGACTTGCGCGAGGCCGTCGAGGTCCTGCCGGACGAGCCGACCAAGCTGCGCGCCCACGCCCTGTCCATCCTCGCCCAGTACGGACGGCTCACCACCGGCATCGAGGAGGCGCGCCGCCACGCCCGCGAGTCGCTGCGGATCGCGCGGCGGATCGGTGACGCGGGCGGCGAGACGCACGCGCTCACCACGCTGTTCTGCGTCGACATCGAGTACGGCGCGCACTTCGAGCGCATCGAGGAGGTGCGGCGGGCCGTCGAGCGGAACGCGCAGCCGTCGGCGGTGCTGCGCCTGGCCGTCATCGAGTCGCACTACCTGGAGGGGCTCGGCCGGCACGCCGACGCCGTCGCCGCCGCCGCGCGCGGCTACGAGCAGGCCCGCGAGTTCGGGCTGGCCCGCACCCAGGGCACGTTCCTGGCGATCAACAAGGGCGAGCCGCTGCTGTCGCTCGGCCGGTTCGACGAGGCGCTGACCGTCACCCGCCAGGCCCTCGACCAGGACCCGCCGATCACGATCCGCACGTCGCTGCTCGTGCTGGACGGCCTGCTCGCGCTGTACCGGGGCGACGTGGCGACGGCGCGGCGCCGCATCGCCGACACCGACGGCATCGCGTCGTTCACGCAACGCTGGCCGAAGACGCAGGACTACTTCGCCGCGCTGCGCCTCAAGGGCGAGACGCTGTTCGCGGAGGGCCGGTACGCCGAGGCGCTGGCGTCCGCCGGTCCCGTCCTGGACCTGCCCGGCCTGCCGGACGACGCCCGGTACGCCTGGCCCGTCCTGACGCTCGCGGCGCGCGCCGTCACCGCCCTCGACGACGACGTCGAGACGCTGCTGCGCCCGCTGGAGAAGCGCGCCATCGACACCGACGTGCGCGGCCCCGTCCAGGAGGCGTGGTCCGCGCTGTTCCGCGCCGAGACCGGCTACGCGCGGGGCGAGCGCGACTGCGCGGCGTTCGACGCCGTCGCCGCCGCCTGGGACGCGCTGGACCAGCCCTACGACCGCGCGCTGGCGCTGGAGCGCGCCGCCCGCTGCGCGCTGGCGGCGGGCGGTGCCGAGGCCGCCGCCGAACGCGTCGCCACGGCCACCGCGATCTCCCGCGAGCTGGGCGCGGCCCCGCTGACCGACCGGCTGGCCGGGCTGGCCCCCCGGAGCCGCAGCACGGCCCCGCTGGGGCTGACGCCGCGCGAGTACGAGGTGCTGCGCCTGCTCGCCGACGGCGGCAGCAACCGCGCCATCGCCGCCGACCTGCACATCTCCGCGAAGACGGCCAGCGTGCACGTCTCCAACATCCTCGCCAAGATCGGCGCCGCGACGCGCGGTGAGGCGGCGGCCAAGGCGCACCGCCTCGGCCTCTTCTGACCCCCCGCGCGAAGGCGAAGGGTCCGAGGACGGGGGCCTCCCCTCCCGGGCACCCGTCCTCGGACCGTCGGACCACACGGGAACTTCAGTGGTCGGCCCTCTCGTCACGGGGAACGCGTATGAACGCGGTTCATCTCCGCTCGGAGAGGCGGCCCCCGATCCGTCCGGCCGTGAGCCAGTCTTCCGGCCGGAGAGGCGGTCCGCCACGGATGCGCGCCCGTATCCGCATACCTATTCCGCGCGGTAGGCGGCTACGCACGGCACGAACCGGGACGGATCACCCAGGGACGCGGGCGACGCAGAACACCGTCTGGCCGAACGGCGGCCGGACGACGCGCTCGATGAGGCGCGTCGCCGGGATGACCGTACGGTCGTAGATCTTGACGAGACGCGGGTCGGGGTAACCGACGCCGCCGCGCCGGACCGCCGCCCACCAGGCGATGCCGCCGAGGAAGTTGATCGGCTTGAGCACCTCGGGGACGAGCCCGGCGCCCTCCACCGACGCGCGCAGCGTCGCCGGGGTGTAGCGGGTGACGTGCCCGACCTTGCGGTCGAAGTCGCCGTAGAGCTGCATGTAGCCGGGCACCCAGATGACGATCCGGCCGCCGGGCAGCGTGACGGCGGCCAGGTCGCGCAGCGCCTGCACGTCGTCCTTGATGTGCTCCAGCACGTTCATCATGACGACGGTGTCGACCCGCTGCCGGATGTCGATCTCGGCGGGCAGTTCGAGGTCGATGACCTCGACGTCGGTGGAGTCCCGGTACCGCTCGCGCAGCTCACCGACGCAGTACGGGTCGTTGTCGCTGACGGCGAGGTAGTCCAGGCGCCCGGCGAACTGCTCGGAGAAGTGCCCGAGCCCCGAG
Source organism: Actinomadura flavalba DSM 45200 (assembly GCF_000374305.1). GTDB lineage: Bacteria > Actinomycetota > Actinomycetes > Streptosporangiales > Streptosporangiaceae > Spirillospora > Spirillospora flavalba. The sequence goes on from NZ_KB894095.1 coordinate 551,802, forward strand.
CCGATCTCCAGCAGCGACCGGCCGACGTGCGGCGCCACCATGTCGCGTTCGTACTTGCGGTAGTTGCGACCCTCGTCGCCCCCGAGATGGTTCTCCAGGGCTCCGTCGCCGGCCGCCGGCTGGACCAGGTCGCCGCCGGTCGCCGGGGCCTGGCGGCCACCGCCGAGGAGTCTGCCGAGCATGCCGGGGCGAGTGTTCTGCTGACCTCGTGACTGCATGGTTTCCGCTCGTTGGTGCGTGCGTGGCGCCGCGGACCGGGGCGATGCCCGCCGGTCCCGGGCGCTGGAAGTCACGACAGTCTAGTCACGGTGCGGCCGGGCGGCGTGGTCCGCAGCCGCCCCGGGACGCGGCGGAGGGGGTCCGGCGGGAGCACACGGCGTGTCGCCGGGGCCGCGTCCCGGGGCGGGGCCCAGAGCACCTCGGGTGGACGAAACATAGCAACCGGGCACGCAGGGGTCATGCCGGTGATTTTCATATGGTGCAACGGTCCGGCCGCCTTTCGGACCGCCGTCGCGAGCGCCGGAACGGGTTTCGGCAGGGGACTTGACCGCACGCATGACACAGGGTTCGCTTTCCGTAATGGACGAGACACGCAAGCCAACGTTGATCTCCTCGGTGCGGCGTGCCCTGCACCTGATGGAGGTGGTGGCGTCTCACCCCGGCGGGGCGCCCGCCAAGCAGCTCGCCCGCGAGTCCGGCATCCCGCTCGCCACCGCCTACCACCTGCTGCGGACGCTGGCCCACGAGGGCTACGCGGTGCGGCTCGCGGACGGCCTGTGGGTGCTCGGCGACCGGCTGGACGCGCTGCGCGGGCAGAGCCGCGACCAGCGGCTGCTGGCCCGCATCCGTCCGACGCTCGTCGCGTTGCGCGACGAGCTGGGCGCCGCGTCGTACTTCGGCATGCACGTGGACGGCGAGATCCGCGTCATCGACATCGCCGACGGCCCGCGCACGCCCCGCGTGGACCTGTGGGTCGGCTTCGAGGACGCCGCGCACGCCACGGCGATCGGCAAGTGCGTCCTCACCCAGCTCCCCGAGGACCACCGCCGCGACTACCTGTCCCGCCACCCCCTGAAGGACCTCACCCCGAACACGATGACGTCGGAGTCGCGCCTGCTGACGGCGCTGCGCCGCCCGGCGCCGCTGCTGCTGGACCGCGAGGAGTACCTGGTCGGGACGAGCTGCGCGGCCGTCCCGGTCACGAACGCGGCGGGCACCGTCACCGGCGCGCTCGCCGTCTCCTGCCACACGGCGCGCTTCGGCAAGATCGAGGCCGCCACGCACCGCATCCGCGCCACCGCCGACCGCCTGGCCCGAACCCTCACCCTGACCCTCTGACCCGCCACCTTGACCCGCACCCTGACTCGGCGCCGTCCGCCGGCGCGCCTGTCCGTAACCCGTCCGGCGGCCGTCGCGGAACGACGGAACGGGCGGGTCTCCATGGAGACCCGCCCGTTCCGGGGCGTTCTAGAGGCGCTCGATGATGGTGGCGTTGGCCTGGCCGCCGCCTTCGCACATCGTCTGGAGGCCGTAGCGGCCTCCGGTGCGCTCCAGTTCGTGCAGGAGCTTGGTCATGAGGATGCCGCCGGTGGCGCCGAGGGGGTGGCCGAGGGCGATGGCGCCGCCGTTGGGGTTGGTCTTCTCCAGCGACGCGCCGGTGTCGGCCGCCCACGCCAGCGGGACGGGCGCGAACGCCTCGTTGACCTCGAAGGCGTCGATGTCGTCGATCTTCAGGCCGGACTTGGCGAGCGCCTTCTCCGTCGCCGGGATCGGGCCGGTCAGCATGTAGACGGGGTCCGAGCCGGTGATGGCGAGGGTGTGGATGCGGGCGCGGGGCGTCAGATCGTACTGCTTGACGGCCTCCTCGGACGCGATGAGCAGCGCCGACGCGCCGATGGAGATCTGCGAGGCGACGGCGGCCGTGATGGCCCAGCCCTCGCGCAGCGGGTTGAGGCCCGCCATCTTCTCCATCGAGGTGTCGGGGCGGGCGCCCTCGTCCTTGGCGAGCCCGGCGATCGGGGCGATCTCGCGGTCGAAGTACCCGGCCTCGATCGCCTTGGCGGCGCGGCGGTGGCTCTCCAGCGCGAACCGCTCCAGGTCCTCGCGGGACAGGCCCCACTTCTCGGCCATGAGCTGCGCGCCGCGGAACTGGGAGATCTCCTGCATGCCGTAGCGCTCGGCCCAGCCCTCACCGAAGGGGAAGTCGAGCCCCTGCACGATGCTGGCGCCCATCGGCACCTTGGCCATCTGCTCGACGCCCGCGGCGACGACCAGGTCCTGCGTGCCCGACAGCACGCCCTGCGCGGCGAAGTGGATCGACTGCTGCGACGAGCCGCACTGCCGGTCGATGGTGACGCCGGGAACGTTCTCGGGCAGCCCGGCCGACAGCCACGCGGTGCGGGCGATGTCGAGCGCCTGCGGGCCGACCTGCATGACGCAGCCCATGATGACGTCTTCGACGGCCGAGGGGTCCACCCCGGTGCGGCCGACGAGTTCCTTGAGCACGTGCGCCCCGAGGTCGGCCGGGTGGACGTCCTTGAGGGCGCCCTTCTTGGTTCCGACGGGGGTACGGACCGCGCCGACGATGTACGCCTCGGCCACTACGCCTCCAAAGTGCGGGGTTAGGGTTCCGTCCCATAACCGAGTGAGATTCGGTTTAAGTCAGTATGAGATTACATCGGCGTGAGTGCAAAGCGATGTGAGCTGTGTCTCCGTCCGCCGGAGCGCAATATTACCGTCCGGTAAGTCAGGGCCGGTCGGGCCCGTGGACGGCGCGTCCCTCGGCGTCGTCCCCGAGCGTGTCGCGGGCCAGTCCGACGAGCAGTTCCGTCAGCTCCGGCCGGTCCTCGGGCGACCAGCCCTCCAGGCAGTGCGCCAGGCCGCGCACCCGCGCCGCGACGAGCCGCTCCGCGACAGAGCGCCCCGGCGGCGTGATCACCAGGTCGCCCGCGTCGCGCTCGACGTAGCCGCGCGCCACGAGCCCGTCGACGAACGGGCGGCCCTCGTCCACCGAGATCCCCGCGCGGTCGGCCAGCGCCGGGCCGGACACGCGCTCCTCCCGAGCGATCCGGCACAGCGCCCACATCTCCCCCGCGGGCAGGTCGACCCCGGCGGCCGGGCCGAGCCGCGCGTACATCTCGCGCGCGCCGCTGTCGCGCCGCAGCAGCTCCGACAGCGACCGCTCGGCCTCCTCCTGCGACGTGCGCGCGGACGCGCCGCCGAGCGACGGGCCGTAGTCGGGGGCCTGCGCCGTCGAGCGCAGCGGCAGTTCCTTCAGGAACCACGTCAGCACGAACGCGACGACGCCGAACGGCACCGCCCACAGGAACACGGTCTGGATCGCGTCGGAGTAGGCGTGCAGGAAGTCCTGCCGGACCGGCGGCGGGAACCGGTCGATGAGCGCCGGATTCCCCTGGACGGCGTCCGGGTCGAAGCCGGGCGGCAGCTCGCCGCGCCGCACCAGTTCCTCCATGTTGTGCGCCAGCCGCGCCGCGAACACCGACCCGAAGACGGCGACGCCGAACGAACCGCCGATCTGCCGGAAGAACGTCACGCCGGACGTCGCGGCGCCCAGGTCGGCGTAGGGCACCTGGTTCTGCACGGCGATGACGATGACCTGCATGACCAGGCCGAGCCCGAAGCCGAGCAGCGCGAACCGCAGGCTGAGCTGGAGGGTGGAGGACGTCTCGTCCATCCGCGACAGCAGGAACAGCGCGACGGCGATCAGCGGCGTCCCGACGATCGGGTAGATCCGGTAGCGGCCGGTGCGGCTGATGAGCTGCCCCGACCCGATCGACGCGACGAGCAGCCCCGCCATCATCGGCAGCAGGTGCACGCCGGACATCGTGGGCGTCACACCGTGCACGATCTGGAGGTAGATCGGGATGAACGTCAGCGCGCCGAACATCGCGAACCCGACGACGAAGCTGATCGCCGACCCGACCGAGAACACCGGCGCGCGGAACAGGCCCAGCGGCAGCACCGGTTCGGCGGCGCGGCGCTCCGCCCAGATCCACGCGGCGATCAGGACGAGCGCGAGCGCGCCGAGCCCGATGATCTGCGGGGAGAGCCAGGCGTACTCGGTGCCGCCCCACGTCGTCAGCAGGACCAGCGCCACCGACCATCCGACGATGAGCAGCGTGCCCAGGTAGTCGATGCGGTGCCGGTGCCGCCGCGACGGCGTCCGCAGCACGACCGCGATGGCGACGAGCGCCAGCGCCCCGATCGGCAGGTTGATGTAGAACACCCACCGCCACGACAGGTTGTCGACGAACCAGCCGCCCAGCAGCGGCCCGCACACGCTCGCCACGCCGAACACGGCGCCGAACAGGCCCTGGTAGCGGCCCCGGTCGCGCGGCGGGACGACGTCCCCGACGATCGCGACGACGAGCACCATGAGCCCGCCGCCGCCCAGCCCCTGCACCGCGCGGAACGCGATGAGCTGCGCCATGTCGCCCGCCTGGCCGCACAACGCCGACCCGGCCAGGAAGATCACGATGGACGTCTGGAACAGCCGTTTCCGCCCGTACTGGTCGCCCAGTTTGCCCCACAGCGGCGTGGACGCCGTCGCGGCCAGCAGGTACGCCGTCACCACCCACGACAGGTGGTTCAGGCCGCCCAGGTCGCTGACGATGGTCGGCAGCGCCGTCGAGACGATCGTCTGGTCGAGCGCCGCCAGCAGCATCGCCAGCATCAGCGAGCCGAGGATGACGGCGAGATCCCGCCCCTTCGGCATCACGGCGTCCTCGCCGTCCACCGCCCTGTGAGCCGCCACGCCGCACCCCCATGCCGCCCGTCCCCGAGATCTCCCTACCCCGGCGCACCGGGAAGATCACGCGGAACGCGCAGGTCAGGGCAGCAGGTCGCGGGAGACCTTCGCGGCGCCGATCGCGGCGGCGCTGCCCGAGACCGTGACGGCGGCGGCCGTGACCCAGCCGGGCAGGTGGTGGCGGGTCTTGAGGCCGGCGGCGGTGTCGAGCGCGTCCACGGCGAGGCCGAGCCGGAGCCAGATGCGCTTGTTCTTGCCGCGCGCCAGCAGGTAACCGGCGCCCAGGACGATCTCGCGGGCGCCGAACGCGCGGGTGACGTAGTCGCGTCCGGCGTCGGGGCCGGAGCGGACGCCGAGCACGCGGGCGGTGACGTCGGGGGCGGCGAACGCCGCCAGGCCGAGGACGACGCGGCCCCGGGCGAGGGACGCGACGGCGGCGTCGAGGCGGGCGTCGATCGGGTTCTTGGCGTCCTGCTTCTCATCGGTCACACGCGTGAGCGTAGTGCCGGACGGCGGTCTAGGCTGGAGGCCCCCGGTACCCCGGATCGAAGGTGGCCCATGGAAGGACTGCTCTCGCTGGCGGTCGTGGCGGTGCTCGCGGCGTTCGCGGTGCGCTGGGCGGCGGGCAAGCTGCGGCTGCCGGTCCCCGGCAAGTCGGCCGTCATCATCATCTTCGTCCTCGTCGCCCTCGCCATGTGGGGACAGGACATCAACGGCCGCTGACGGCGCGCGAACCTTCGCCCCGCAGGACGCGTCATATCCCGGAGAACCGGCCTCCCGTCCAAGCCCCGCGTCCGTCCGGACGGCGGGGCGGCGCGGGCGGCCGCCGAGCCGAGGGAGATCCGACGTGGGCCGACCGGCGACGAGCACCCGGGAGGCGGGCTCCGCGCTCGCCCCGCACCTGCGGCGGCTGCTGGCCTTCACCGAACCCGGCGCGGGCGACGTGTGCCTCGACGTCGCCGCCGGGCCGGGGCCGCTCCCGGGGGCGCTCGCGCCGTACGTCCGGCAGGTCGTCTCGGTGGACGCCGCCGACGCGCCGCCGGGCGGCCGGACCGCGACCGTCGAGTTCCCCACCGGGCCGGTCCGCATCAAGGACGGGACCGTTCCCACCGTGCCGCCGCGCCCGGCGGTCGGCGCCCCCGACCCGGTCGCCGTCCACGCCGACGCGACCGACCTGCCCTACGAGGACGGCGCGTTCTCCCTCGTCACGGCCCGGTTCGCGCTGTTCGCGCTGGGCGACCCGGCGCGGGTGCTGCGCGAGCTGCTGCGGGTGTGCCGCCGCGACGGGCGCCTGGTGCTGGCCGAGCTGATCCGCGGCGACCTCGGGGAGACGGCGCGCGGCGGGCTGGCCGGGCACCGCGCGGGCGTCCGGTCCGGCGTTCCGTCGCTGGCGGCCCTGACCGACCTCATCGCGGCGGCGGGCGGCGACGTCCGCCGTCTGGACGCCTTCACCGTCGAACGTCCCGCCGAGCCCTGGCTGGCGTCCCTCGACGAGCCCACCGCCGACACGCTGCGCCTCGCGCTCATCGCGGAGGTCGACGGCGGCCCCCGCACCGGCGCCCGTCCCCGCGTCATCGGCGGCGAACTCTGGTTCACCCAGTCGTGGGTCCACGTCTCGGCCCGCCCGGCCTAGCGCGCGCCGGTGCGGACCTCGGCGAGATACTCGTCGATGGCGTCGCGGTTGCGGGTGAGGACGGTGATGCGGGTGCTCATGCGGTCGCGTTCGCGTTCCAGGGTGGCGAGCATCTCGGGGGTCGCGTCGGGGAAGTGGATGGCGCGGGGTTTGTCCAGGCAGGGCAGGATCTGCTTGATGAGCCGGGTGGGGAGGCCGACGTCGAGGAGGCCGCGGATCTGGATCACGCGGTCGACGAGGGCGGGGTCGTACTCGCGGTAGCCGTTGGCCGCGCGCGACGGGTTGATGAGGCCCTGCTCCTCGTAGTAGCGCAGCAGCCTGCGGGCCGTTCCGGTGCGTTCCGACAGCTCTCCGATGCGCATGGGCCCCCTTCGCTTGACCTTCACATCAATGTGAGGGTTTGAGCATAGGCCGCATGTCTGCGAACACCCTAACCGCCACCCGTTCGGACCGGCTGCCGCTCCCCGCCCTGCTCGCGCTGGCGACGGCCGTCTTCGTCACCAGCCTCACCGAGACGCTGCCCGCCGGGGTGCTGCCCGCGATGAGCGCGGGCCTCGGCGTCACCGAGTCCGCCGCCGGGCAGACCGTGACGATCTACGCGCTCGGCACCGTCCTGACCGCGCTCCCCCTCGCCGCCGCCACCGCCGCCTGGCGCCGCAAGCGGGTGCTGCTGACGGCCATGACCGGCTTCGCCGTCGCGAACACCGTCACGGCCCTGTCGGCGCACTACGTCCTGACGATGACGGCGCGGGCGCTGGCCGGGGTCGCGGCCGGGCTCGCCTGGGCGCTGCTCGCCGGATACGCGCGCCGGATGGTCCCGGCGCACTTGCAGGGACGGGCCGTCGCGCTCGTCATGACGGGCATTCCGGTCGCGCTGGCGCTGGGCGTGCCCGCCGGGACGTTCCTCGGCAGGCTGCTCGGCTGGCGCGTCGCGTTCGGCGCCATGACCGTGCTCGCCGTGCTGCTCATCGCGTGGATCGCGGCGCTCGTCCCCGACCAGCCGGGGCAGCGGGCCGGGACGCGCCCGCCGCTGCTCGGCGCGCTGCGGGTGCCCGGCGTCGCGGCCGTGCTGACCGTGACGCTGGTGTTCGTCCTCGCGCACACGATCCTCTACACCTACGTCGCCACGTTCCTCGACCACGCTGGGATGGGCGGCTCCACCGGCGCCGTGCTGCTCGTGTTCGGCGCCGCGTCGCTGCTGAGCATCTGGTTCGTCGGCGCGCACATCGACCGGCGGCTGCGGACGCTGACCATCGTGAGCGTGCTGCTGTTCGCGGTCGCGGCGACGCTGCTGGCGGCGACGTCGGGCGATCCGGCCGTCGTCTACGCGGCGGTGACGCTGTGGGGCCTCGGCTGGGGCGGCGCGCCGACGCTGCTCCAGACGGCCGTCAACGACGCGGGCGGCGACCAGGCCGACGCGGCGCAGGCGATGCTCGTCACCCTGTGGAACCTGGCGATGGCCGCCGGGGGCGTCACCGGCGGCCTCCTGCTGGACGCGGCGGGCCCGGCGTCGTTCCCGTGGGCCGTCCTCGCGCTCCTCGCGCCGGTCGCGGCCCTGGTCGCGGCCTCCCGCACCCACGGCTTCCCACCCGCCCGACGCTGAACCCGCTCGCGGGCGGCGGCACGCTCCGCGCGGGGTCACTCCGCGACGCGGGCGAGGAAGGTGGTCAGGTTGGTGCGGGTGCGGGCGATCTTCTCGTCGGTGGTGAGGGTTTCGGTGAGTTCGGTGCCCACCGCCTTCTTGTGGCCTCGGATGTAGAGGGAGCAGGCCAGGTCGGTGCAGAAGTACTGGCCGACGGTGTTGCCCTGGCGGCCGGACTCGCCGGTGCGGCGGGCCGTCATCAGGGCGACGCCGCCGCTGCTGTGCGTCGTCAGGCAGAGGGAGCACATGCTGCGGGCGGTGAAGCCGCGCGCGCTGCCCTTCACGGCGCGCAGCGCGACGCCGACGAGCCCGGTGCCGTTCTCCGCGACGACGAAGCCCGTCGCGGGGGCGCCAGGGTCGCGGTAGCCGAGGAAGTCCAGGTCGTCCCACGGAAGCGCCGCCAGGTCGGACGGGACGCCCAGCCGCTTCGCCTCGCCCTTGGAGCAGTTGACGAACGACGTGCGGATGTCGCGTTCGGTGAGAGGTTCCATGGACACAGGCTAGGTCGCCTAATAGTATTAGGCAAATGGCAAGCACCCCTAGGATCAGCGAGCGCCTCGACCGCGCGGCGGCCGAGCTGGCCGACGAGATCGGGTTCGAGCGGCTGACGGTCGCGGCCGTCGCGCGCAGGCTCGGCGTCAAGGACCCGAGCCTGTACGCGCACATCGCCAACGTGCACGAGCTGAGGACGCGGGTCACGCTGCTGGCGCTGGCCGAGATGGCCGACCGCGCCGCCGCCGCGCTCGCCGGACGCGCGGGCCGCGACGCCCTGGCCGCCCTCGGCGGCACCTACCGCGACTACGCCCGCGAGCACCCGGGCCGGTACGCCGCGTCCCGCGCCCCGCTGGACGCCGAGACGGCCGCCCGCAGCGCGGCCCCGCGCCACTCCGAACTCGCCCGCGCCGTCCTGCGCGGCTACGCCCTGCCCGAACCTGACGCCACCGACGCCGTCCGCATGCTCGGCGCCACCTTCCACGGCTTCACGTCCCTGGAGGCCGCCAGCGCCTTCGCCCACACGCCCCGCCCCACCGAAGCCTCCTGGACGTGGACCCTCGACGCCCTCGACCGCGCCCTGCGCACCCGAGCGCAATGAGTGCGGGCGGCCCGGCTAGGGGGCCACGCGGGCGGCCAGGCCGTCGAGCACCATCTCCAGGCGGCGTTCGAACACGGCGTCGGGATCTCGGTGGTCGTCGGCTTCGACGACCACCCGCCGCAGCGCGGGGAAGCGACCGCTCGCCAGCAGCTCGGTGAGGTACGGAGCGGTGCTGCGCCGGTAGCCGTCGCGGTCCAGGCCCGTGCGCCGCCGGGCCTCCGCCTCGCCCAGCTCCTGCGCGACGTAACCCTTGGTGAACTGGAGCGCGGTGGCCAGCACGTCCATCATCGCGTCGATCTCCAGGCCGATCCCGTCCACGCAGGCCAGGCCGATCTCGCGGAACCGCAGCGCGTGCGGCCCGAGCGTCGGCCGGTGCCCGAACCGGGTGATCCACGGGTGGGCGTGGTGGAGCCGGCGCATCTCCCCGGCCAGCCGCCGGAGGTCGGCCCGCCAGTCCCCCGACGGCATCCCGTCCAGATCCAGTTCCCCCAGCACCGCGTCGTACATCAGCTCGGTCAGGTCGTCCTTCCCCCCGACGTGCCGGTAGAGCGACATCGCGCTGTGCCCCATCCGGCTCGCGATCCTGCGCATCGAGACCGCGTCGATGCCCTCCTCGTCGGCGAGCGCGACGGCGGCCGCGGTGATGGCGCCGTGGTCGAGGGTGCGGGCCGGGCCGCGACCCTGGCCGGAGAGGCGCGCCCAGATGACGGGCGGTGGTTCGTCGGTCACGGCGGCGCTCCTCGCGTGGGTTGCGAGCACCCTACCGGGTCACTTACGGTGTACACGACTAGTCATGTACACCGTATACGACTTGAGGTGCCCCATGACCCCCTCCATCGCCGTCGTCGGCGGCGGCATCGGCGGCCTGGTGCTGGCGCGGATTCTCCAGCGGCACGGCGTCGACAGCACCGTCTACGAGCTCGACGCCTCCGCCAGCGCCCGGCGTCAGGGCGGCCTGCTCGACCTGCACGTCGAGTCCGGCCAGCGGGCCCTGCGCGAGGCCGGCCTGCACGAGCGGTTCACCCGGCTGACCCGGCCGCAGGCGGAGGCGATGCGGGTGATGGACAAGACCGGCACGGTCTTCATCGACGAGTCGCCCCCCGACGGGACGACCGGACGGCCCGAGATCGACCGGACGGACCTGCGAGCCCTCCTCCTGGACTCGCTCGACCCCGGCCGGGTCGCATGGGGTCACAAGCTCACCACGGCCCGTCGCCGTGACGACGGGCGGTTCGAGCTCACCTTCGACGGCGGCGCGCGCCGGACCGCCGACCTGGTGATCGGGGCCGACGGCGCCTGGTCGCGGGTCCGCCCGCTGCTGTCGGCCGCCGTCCCGCAGTACGCCGGGATCAGCTACGTCGACCTCCGCGTGACGGACGCGCCGACGAGGCTGCCCGCCTCCGCCGAGCTGGTCGGCGCCGGGAGCCTGTTCGCGCTGTCCGACAACAAGAACATCGGTGGCCACGGCGGCCGCGACCTGCACCTGGGCGCCATGCTGCGCACCCCGGAGGACTGGATCGAGACCCACGGCCTCGACACCGCCGACGTGACCGCCGTGCGCACCGCGCTGCTCGCGGAGTTCGCCGACTGGCACCCGGCGCTGACCGATCTCATCCGGCACTGCGACGACGAGGTCACCGCCCGCCGGATCTACGCCCTCCCCACCGGCCACTCGTGGCCGCGCACCCCGGGCGTGACGCTGATCGGTGACGCCGCGCACCTGATGTCGCCGTTCGCGGGTGAGGGCGCGAACGCCGCGATGCTGGACGCCTGCGAGCTGGCGCTGGCGCTGGTCGAGCACGGCGACGACGTGGAGGCCGCCCTCCTGCGCTACGAGACGGCGATGTTCCCACGCGCGGACGTCGCGGCCCGCATGTCGTCCCGCGGCCTCGACCTGTGCTTCGCCGCCGACTCCCCCCACGGCCTGGTCGATTTCTTCAACCGAAAGCGCACCCCGACCAACCCGAAATGACGCGCATCCCACGTCCATCGGGGCATCGACTCTGCCGGAGCCTCTGGGGAGGATGCGGCCCGGCGACAAGGTGACTCAGGGCAGTGGTCTCGTCACGGTATCGGGGGCCTTACCGCGGACTAGGGCGGGATGGTCACGTTGGTGGGCTGTCGTGAGTTTGCCAGGGGCGGGTGGCTCGTCCGGTTTCTCGATCTAGTGGGCGTCTGGCCCGGCTGCGTTGTGGATCAGTTGCTGGAGGACCTTCAGGGTGGTGACGTAGTCGGCGTCGTCGATGCCCTCGTGGAGGGTGGCGCGGATGGCGGGGGCGTTGCGTGCGAGGTCTACGCGGGCCTGTTCCCCTTCCTTGGTGAGCCACAGCCGGTCTTCGACGTCGCGGGTCAGCCAGCCGCGTTTTAGGAGCACCTCGGCCTCCGCCGCCAGGTCGTCCTCGGGCCGGATGTAGGAGGTCATGGCCTCCTGTAGCTCGGGCAGGGTCCTTCCCTCGCCGTCGGGCGAGATGTCGTTCTCCGACAGGTTGCGCAGGAGCCAGAACTGGGGCTGGGTGTAGCCCTTCGCGGCCTGCTGGGCCCGGGTGTAGGCGATGAGCGCCTGATAGGCGACACCGGTCCAGTACGCGGCGGGCTGTCCGGCGAGTTCGGCATCGGAGATCTGCTCGGTCGTCATGGGTGTCCCCCTCGGGTCTTCGACTCGGAGCCTGCACGCCGTGCAGGTCATGCAGAGACCGTAGGACCTCAAGTCCGGTTGAGGGCAAGCGCGTGATTCCGGACGCCGTCGACGCAAAGCCAACGGTCCCCCGGCCCCGAGACGCCGGAGGGCGTGTCGGGGCCGTGGGACCGTTTCGGGGCGGGGTGGGTCAGAGGTTCAGGGTGCCGGACTTGACGTTGGTGAGGAGGTCGGCCAGGTGGGGTCTGGTGAGAGCCAGGTGGGGGCCGGTCGGGTTCTTGGAGTCCCTGATGTGGACGGCCTCGGTGACGTTCGTGGACAGCTCAACGCAGTTTCCCTGGCCTCCCTGCTGGCTGCGGGAGCTCTTGCGCCACTCGATCATGTCGTCGCCCTTTCGGGTGGGTCGGTGTGCATGGACCTCACCCTTCGATAACACGGGCGACGGGAGTGTGCCAGGAAGAAGTGCGTTGGCCCCCGAGACGCGGGGGGCGTGTCGGGGGCCGGGACCGTTCCGGTAATGCGGCTGGCACCGCGCCGGGTGGGTCAGAGGTCCAGGGAGCCGGACTTGACGTCGGTGAGGAGACCGGCCAGGTGGGGCCTGGTGAGAGCCAGGTGCGGGCCGGTCGGGTTCTTGGAGTCCCTGATGCGGACGGCCTCGGTGACGTTCGTGGACAGCTCGACGCAGTTCCCACCGTCGCCCTGACTACGGGTGCTCTTACGCCACTCGATCATTCCATCTCCTCCATCGTGCGGTTGATCAGAGCAAGAGAGTCGTGCTCGGACAGCGCCTTGGCGACAGTCCGGTTGAAGCGTCGCTCCAGGCGACGGGCCTCGGCGTCGTCCTCCACCAGTCTTCCACCGAGCTGCGCCTCAACGTAGCCGATACGCCGACCGTCGTGCCTGCGGAGGAGCAGAAGAGCGCCGTTCATCCCCAGATGACTACCGTGCTGCTCGGGGACGACCTGGATCGTGACATTGTCGCTCTCTGCGGTCGTGAGCACGTGCGCGAGTTGCTCCCGCATCACGGCCGCCCCGCCCACCGGCCGACGGATCGCGGCTTCGTCCACGACGGCCCACAGGTCCGCCGCGTTCGTGCGCTCAAGCATCGTCCAGCGCGCCAGACGCTGCTGGATCATCCCCTCGGTAAGGGGCTGCGAGCTCTCCAGAGAACGCATGTAAGCCTCCGTCTGGAGGAGTCCGGGCATAACGAGCGGCTCAAACGTCCGGATGTCATCCGCGTCCTGCTCGTGCTCCAGGTACGTCTCGAACCACTCGTGAACGTGGGTGCGCTGGGCGTGGTCCCACTGGACCTGGAAGAGCTGGTCCGTGCCGTAGTGGGCGTCGATCTTGGCGCAGGTCTCCTCGTCGGGGAGGACGCGGGCGGTCTCCCAGGCGGAGACGGTCTCGCGGGAGACGTAGAGGGCTCGGGCCACGTCGTCCTGCTTCTCTCCCTTCAGTTTGCGGACGATCTGGAGTGTGTACGCGAACTGCGCGCGCAGGCTGCTTCGGGGCTCGAAAGTGGTCGATACGGACATCGCATCGCTCCCTTCGCGGTAACCATCCACGTACCGTCTGTTTGTGTTCCCCACCATAGATCCGACGGTGAATCCTGGGGGCCGGAAAACGAAATCTCTTCGACGGAAGGGTGCGAGACCGTGAATGTTCTGATGATCGCGAACGGCTTCTCCCTCGCGGCCGAAAGGGGCTCGGGTGATCGGGATCGTGCGGCGGGGAAAGCGGAGCGGGCGGCCCGTGCGGGCGGGGGCGGGGCGCGGGGGCGGAGGGTGACGCCGGGGCCGGCGCCGGAGCCGGTGGGCCGAGTGGAACTGCTCGGAGCTCCGGAGCCGGTGGGCGACCTGCGGCCCCTGAGGCAGGTGCTGGGGTGCTTGGTCGGCGCCTGGTTCGGCTCGTTGATGGGTGAGCGGGCGGCGTGGGCGGTCAGTGAGCTTGCGGGTAACGCGATCCGGCACGGCGGGGGGTTGCTGGGCGTTCGGGTCTATCCGGCGGCGGCGGGGCTGGTGGTGGAGGTCCGTGACGGTGCGCCGGGCAAGGCGCCGGTGCTGGGCCGTCTGGACGACATGCTGGCCGAGAGCGGGCGCGGCCTGGCGATGCTGGCGACCGTGGCCGTGGATCTGGGCTGGGTCGCGGAGGTGTCGGAGAAGTCGGTGTGGGTCGTGCTGGACCCGGCCGATGTGGAGGAAGCGGTGTGAACGGTCCCGTTCCACCTGGTGGTCGATCACTTCAGGAGAGGAAAGGCAACGTGAGCGGTTATCCAGACTGCATGAAGACCAGCGAGGTCGCGCGGCTGTTCGGCGTGACCCCCTACACGGTGGTGCGGTGGACGCGGCGGGGATTCCTGTCCCCCGGCCGCACCCCGGCCGGGCATCTGCGGTTCGACCGCGCGGAGGTCCTGCGCCTGTTCCACAACGGAACGGGCGAAGGATGAAAATCATCCCCTTCCGCCGCACAAGCGGACCCGACACCACCGAACCGGACGCCGCCGAGCGCGACACGCCCGGGCGGAACACGGCCGAGCGCGACACGGCCGAGCGCGACACGGCCGAGCGCGACACGGCCGAGCGCGACACGGCCGAGCGCGACGCGACCGGGCGCGACACGGCCGAGCGCGACGCGACCGGGCGGAACGCGGCCGGGCGGAACACGGCCGGGCGGAACACGGCCGGGCGGAACACGGCCGGACGCGACAACGCCGGGCGCGACGCGGCCAGGCGAAACGCGGCCGAGCGCGACGCGGCCGGGCGGAACACGGCCGGACGGAACACGGCCGGGCGCGACGTGGCTGAGCGAAACGCGGCCGAGCGCGACGACGCCGAGCGCGACGCGGCCGGACGCGACACGGCCAGGCGGGACGCGGCCGGGCGCGACGTGGCCGGGCGCGACGCGGCCAGGCGGAACACGGCCGGACGCGACGCGGCCAGGCGGAACACGGCCAGGCGGAACGCGGCCGGGCGGAACACGGCCGGGCGCGACGATGCCGGGCCGGAGAGGGGCGCGCCGGAGAACGGCGGGCCGGAGAACGGCGCGCTGGAGAACGGCGGGTCGGAGAGCTGCGGGCCGGGGAAGGGCGGGCCGGGGAAGGGCGGGCCGGGGAAGGGCGGGCCGGAGAACGGCAAGTTGGAGAATGGCGGGCCGGGCGTGCCGGAATTGTTGCGGTCGGGCGAGCATCCGTACGCGTCGATCGTGGAAGTGCTCGACGCGATGTGGCCCGGCTACCGTTTCGAGGTGGACGACGCGGCGGACGGGTGCGTGTGGGTCGCCTATCCCAAGGACTACGGCGCGCAGATCCGCACGTGGAATTCCCTCCCGGACCTCATGATCGCGCTCGGCGGGCCGGAAAGCACCTCCCTGTGCGACTCGCTGCACTACATCGCGCGGCGGCTGGCCGAAGCGACCTCCGACGACCAGTGGCGCACCGACGTCCGCATCCTCATGTCCAACGGAGAGGACCCGTCATAACCACCGGGTGCGGTGGCGCGGAGGCGACCCTGCCCGCGCCGCCGCACTCGCCCGTGCGGGGAGTCAGCGGCCGGTGAGGGGGAGTTCGAACCAGACGGCCTTGCCGTTGGGGGTGGGGCGGGCGCCCCAGCGGGTGGCGAGCTGGTCGACCAGGTAGAGGCCGCGCCCGCCCTCGTCGGTCTCGCCGGCGCTCTTGATGCGCGGCAGGCGCATGTCGGTGTCGAAGACCTCGACCCAGACCGCGTCGGCGCCCCTGCGCAGGCGCAGGCGGAACTCCTTGGTGGGGGGTTCGCGGCGGCCGAGCTGGGACGCCAGGTCGAGGTCGAGGCTCCAGTCGTCCTCGTCGAAGGCGTCGCCGAAGCCGGGCGGCGGGCCGTCCAGGACGAGTTCGCGGCGCGGCGCGGGCGTCGCCGTGGCGTGCAGGACGACGTTCGTCACGACCTCCGACACCAGCAGGTGCGCGAGTTCGGCCTGTTCGTCGGCCATGCCCCAGTCGTCGAAGGCGTCGGCGGCGAGCCGCCGCGCCTCCGACACCATGATCGGCTCGGCGGCGAAGGTGCGCTCGCGGACGTCGAGTTCGTCGGACGCGGTGCGGATGACGACGATCGCGACATCGTCGTCGATCTCCCCCGGGACCGCCAGGTAGGCGGCCTCCGCGATGGCCTCCACGTCGCGCCGGGCGACGGCCGCGACCGCGTCGCGGACCATCTCGCGGGCGCGGTCGCGCGAGTGGTACTCGCCGTTCTCCTTGGGCCGCCGGTCGATCAGCCCGTCGGTGTAGAGGACGAGGGTGGAGCCGGGCTTCAGCTCGGCGGTCTCCTCGTTGAACAGGATCTCGCCGCCGAGGCCGGGCGCGCGGACGCCGAGCATCGCCCCGGCGGACTCGAAGTCGAGTTCACCGACCTCGCCGTCGACGATAAGCAGCGGCGGATCGTGCCCGGCGTTGGCGAACTCCAGCACGCGCGACCACGCGTCGTAGACGAAGTAGGTGCACGACACCAGCGGCGGCCGGACGAGGTCGTCGCCGGACCAGTTCGAGCGGGTGCGCTCGGGACGCGTCATCGTCCGCACCCATTCGTCCAGCTTGCGGAGAATGTCGGCGGGGGGTTTGTCGTCCTGCGCGAAGGCCCGCAGCGCCGCCCGCAACTGCCCCATGACGGCCGCCGCCCGCGCCCCGCGCCCCTCGACGTCACCGATGACGAGCCCGACGCGCCCCGCCGACAGCGGGATGACGTCGTACCAGTCGCCGCCGACCTGCGTCTGGATGCCGTGCCCGTGCGACTCGATGGGCCGGGCGGGCTCGTACCGCCAGGCGACCTGGAGGCCGTCGAGCCGGGGCGGCAGGTCGGCGGGCAGCAGGTGCTTCTGGAACGCCAGCGCGGTCTCGCGCTCCTGCTCGAACAGCAGCGCGTTGTCGATCGACAGCGCGACCCGGCTGGAGATCGCGCCGAGCAGGTCGCGGTCGAAGCCGTCGTAGTGCGGGTCGGGACGGCGCGACAGGTTGGACAGCGCCATGCTCATCACGCCGAGCAGTTCGCCGCGCACCAGCAGCGGCGCGGAGATCACCGAGGTGAGGCCGAGGTCGTCGCCCTGGCCGTCGTGCTCGGCGTAGCGGTACTGGAGCATGTCCTCGATGAGGACGGCGTCGCGGCGGCTCATCGCCTTGGCGCAGAAGTGCCCGGCGGGGTACGCGACGGCCTCGCCCACCTCGGCCCAGGTGCCCGGCGGCGGCACCCAGCCGCCCGCGTGCGCGGACACCCGGCGGACGAGCCGGTCGCCGGAGAACAGGTCGATGAAGCAGTGGTCGGCGAACTGCGGGACGAGGGTGTCCGCGACGCGGCGCAGCGTGGACTCCAGCTCCAGCGAACCGGCCAGCCGCTCACCGATGCGCTCCAGCAGGCCGTACCGGTCCTGTTCGCGCTGGTTGGAGCGCAGCGCCTCGCGCGCCATGATGACGATGCCGTCGACGGCGCCGGACGGGTGCCGCAGCGGCACCGCGTGCGCCCGCGTGTAGACCATCGACCCGTCGGAACGGACGTTGCAGAACGTCCCCTCCCAGACGTGCCCCTTGAGCACGTACCGGACGAGTTCGGCGGCCTGCTCGTGGTCCTCCTCGGCGATGCCGAGGGACAGCACCGAGTGCCCGACGACGTCGTTGCCGAAGCCGAAGAGCTGCCGGGCGAACGCGTTGCCGTAGATGACGTTGGAGAACCGGTCGCAGACGACGACCGCCATCTCCATCTGGTTGAGGACGGTCTCGGGCGGCAGGTGCGCCCCGAACGGCGGCTCACCCCACTGGTTCATGCGCTCATCCTGACGACCGGCCCCGGACCCTGGCGAAGGCGGCCCCCACCCGTGGAAGGCCCCACCTGTATTGAACGACGGATCGGGCGGCGGGATACGTCGCAACGGCGAGGCGGCGGGGAGATCTTCGGTATAGACCGGCGGCCCCCGCCGTCCGCGCCGCGTGCTCCGCGTCCCCCCGGCACCAGTTCAGCGCCTGCTGACGAAGACGTGCTCGGCGATGTCGCGGGCGATCTCCTGCGGCGCGACACCGGCCTCGTCGTCGACGGTCACGTGAATGCCGTCCTCGGTGGAGCGCAGCGTGACCTCGCGGCCGGGCTGCACGCCGATCTGCTTGAGGTGCAGCAGCAGGTCGCTGTCGCCCTGGACCTGCTCGCTGATGCGGCGGACCACGGCGGCGGTGCCCTCGCGGGTGGCGACGTCGGTCATGACGGCGAGCGCGGGCGCGTCGCCGCTGGGCTCGCGTCCGCCCAGTTCGTCCAGGCCGGGGATGGGGTTGCCGTGCGGGCACGTCGTGGGGTTGTCGAGCAGCGCGACGAGGCGGCGCTCGACCTCCTCGGACATGACGTGCTCCCAGCGGCATGCCTCGATGTGGACGTCCTCCCAGGGGAGGCCGATCACGTTGACGAGCAGGCATTCGGCGAGACGGTGCTTGCGCATGACGCGCGTCGCGAGGCCGCGACCGGCGTCGGTGAGAGCAAGGTGCCGATCACCCTCGACCCGCAGCAGCCCGTCCCGTTCCATGCGCGCGACGGTCTGGCTGACCGTCGGGCCGCTCTGCGAGAGCCGCTCGGCGATGCGCGCGCGGAGGGGAACGATCCCCTCTTCTTCGAGTTCGAACACCGTCCGGAGGTACATCTCGGTGGTGTCGATCAGGCCATGTGAGGTCAATGTGAGGTCACAGCTCCCTCCAGTCTTGTGACCCTGAAGTCTACTTGCTCGCACCGCCGCACGGCGGCCCGAGCGCCAACCCGCTTGTGCCGGTTCCCGGGCAACAAAACGGACATCGGTCTTCTTCCCGTCACTGCTGGTCGGCGGGCTTGCGGGCGTCGTAGCGGAGCAGCGCGGGGACGGCGAGCGCCGCCAGCACGACCAGGACGGCGCACGCGATGCCGCCGCCGACCCACGACGCGGTGACGCCCGCGACGGCGGCGGTGGCGCCCGCGCGCAGGTCACCGAGGCGGGGACCGCCCGCGACGACGACGATGAACACGCCCTGGAGCCGTCCGCGCATCTCGTCGGGCGCGTAGGTCTGGAGCATCGACTGACGGAACACGGCCGAGACCAGGTCGGCGGCGCCGCCGACGGCCATCAGCACCACGACGAGCCACAGCGCGGGCGCGAGCCCGGCGGCGGCCACGGCCAGCCCCCACACGACGATCGCGACGACGAGCGCGACGCCCTGCCTGCGCACGCGCCCGATCCAGCCGGACGACAGCCCGCCGAGGACGGCGCCGAGCGCCATCGCGGCGAACAGCCACCCGACCGCGCCCTCGCCGCCGAACCGGGTGTCGGCCACCTCGGGGAACAGCGCGCGCGGCATGGCGATCGCCATCGCGATGATGTCCACGACGAACGACATGAACAGCACCGGCTGCGTGGCCAGGTAGCGCAGGCCCTCGACGACGGCGCGCAGTCCGGGCGTCCCGGACGCCTGCCCGGCGGGCGGGATCGGCGGCAGCCGCAGCGCCGCGTAGAGGCCGACGGTGAACAGCACGGCGTCGAGCGCGTAGGCGGCGCCGTAGCCGTACCGGGCGAGCAGGAGTCCGGCCAGAAGAGGCCCGGCGAACATCGCGAACGTGCTCGCGGTGTAGTTGAGCGTGTTGGCGGCCGGGACGAGCGGCCCGTCGACGATGCGCGGGATGATCGCGCCGCGCGTCGGGGACGACATCGCGAACCCGGTGGACTGGACGGCGACGATCACCAGGATGAGCGCGAGGTTGCGGACGTCCAGCAGCGCCTGGACGAGCAGCGCCAGCGTCGAGGCCCAGGTGACGCACGACGACCAGAACAGCAGCTTGCGGCGGTCCACGTGGTCGGCGACGGCGCCGCCCCACAGGCCGAACACGATGAGCGGGACGAGCGTGACGAACCCCAGCACGCCGACCCAGAACGACGACCGGGTGAGCGTGTAGACCTCGACGGGCACGGCGACGGCCGTCACCTGGAACCCGACGTTCGACACGCTCTGCCCGATCCACAGCCGCCGGAAGTCGGGCAGCGCGAGCGGCCGGGTGTCGATGGCGAACCGGCGCAGCGCGGACCGGCTCGGCTCCGGCTCGGGCTTGCCGACGTCAGGACCGTCCTGGGGGGACGGCTGCTGTTCGGAAGTCACCGGGACAGTGTGCTCCCCCGCGCGGGCCGGGCCGTCACGGGGACAGGCGCTCGGCCGTCCACTCCGCGTCCGCCTCCGCGCCGAACGCGACGGGGGCGGCGCGGCGGTAGCGGACGCGGTCGTGCATACGGTCGGGGCGGCCCTGCCAGAACTCGATCTCCTCGGGGACGACGCGGTAGCCGCCCCAGAACTCCGGGCGCGGCACCTCCGCGCCGGTCACGGCCGGATCCGGCCAGCGTTCGGCGAGGTCGGCGTACCGGGAGTCGAGTTCGGCGCGGTCGTCCACGACCGACGACTGCCGCTCGCTCGCCCACGCGCCGATCTGCGAGCCGTAGGGCCGGGTGCGGAAGTAGGCGGTGGACTCCTCGGGCGTCAGCCGCAGCGCCGGGCCGCTCACCCGCACCTGCCGGGACATGGCGTGCCAGGGGAAGACGAGCGCGGCGCGCGGGTTGGCGGCCAGGTCGCGGGCCTTGTGCGAGGTGTGGTTGGTGAAGAACCGGAACCCGGCCGGGCCGTAGCCCTTGAGCAGCACGACGCGGGCGTTCGGCACCGCGTCGGCGGACGCGGTGGCGAGCACCATCGCGTTCGGTTCGGAGAGCCCGGCGGCGACGGCGTCCTCGAACCACGTGGCGAACAGCTCCAGCGGGTCCGCGGGTGCGGTGTCCGGGGAGAGTGTCCCGTTTTCGTAGGATGCGCGAAGTCCGGCGGGGTCGTGCGTTGGGCGATCCACAGCGTCACACCTTCCCACCGGGACGTTGTGGATCACACAGGGACCTGGGTACTCGTCGGTAGGACGGGCAGGGTTCAATGGCACGGCTACCGCCTTATCTACTCATGGGGACGAAAGGCAGGGACGACATGTCCGACTTCAAACCGGGGCTTGAGGGGGTCGTGGCCTTCGAGACCGAGATCGCCGAACCGGACAAGGAGGGCGGCGCCCTCCGATACCGGGGCGTCGACATCGAGGATCTCGTAGGCCGCGTCTCCTTCGGCGACGCCTGGGGCCTGCTGGTCGACGACAGCTTCGACCCCGGCCTGGCGCCCGCCGAGCCGCACCTGCTGCCCGTCACGTCCGGCGACGTCCGGGTCGACGTGCAGGCCGCGCTGCCCACGCTGGCCCCCGCGTACGGCATGCGTCCGCTGCTGGACATCACCGACGAGGAGGCGCGCGCCGACCTGGCCCGCACCTCCGTCACCGCGCTGTCGTTCGTCGCGCAGTCCGCGCGCGGCGTCGGCGTGCCGATGGTGCCGCAGAGCCGCGTGGACGAGGGCCGCACCATCACCGAGCGGTTCATGATCCGTTGGCGCGGCGAGCCGGACCCCCGGCACGTCCAGGCCATCGACGCCTACTGGGTGTCGGCCGCCGAGCACGGCCTCAACGCCTCGACGTTCACCGCCCGCGTCATCGCCTCCACCGGCGCCGACGTCCCGGCGAGCATCTCCGGCGCCATCGGCGCCATGTCGGGACCGTTGCACGGCGGTGCCCCGGCCCGCGTCCTGCCGATGATCGCCAAGGTCGAGGAGCTGGGCGACGCCCGCCGCGTCGTCACCGACATTCTCGACTCCGGCGAGCGGCTGATGGGCTTCGGCCACCGCGTCTACCGCGCCGAGGACCCGCGCGCCCGCGTCCTGCGCCGCACCGCCAAGGAGCTGGACGCGCCGCGCTTCGAGGCCGCCAAGGCCCTGGAGGACGCGGCCCTGGCCGTGCTGCGCGAGCGCCGCCCGGACCGCGCCATCGAGACGAACGTCGAGTTCTGGGCGGCGGTCATGCTCGACTTCGCCGAGGTCCCGACCGCGATGATGCCCGCCATGTTCACCTGCGGCCGCACCGCCGGCTGGGCGGCGCACATCCTGGAGCAGAAGCGGACCGGGCGCCTGGTCCGCCCGTCCGCCCGCTACACCGGCCCCGGCACCCGCTCGATCGAGGCGGTCAACGGCGCCGCGGACGCGCTCAAGCGCTACGCGTCCTAGCGACAGCCCTTCGCGAACGCCCCCGGACTCCCCGGGGGCGTTCCGGCGTTTCAGGGGCAGTCGCCCCGGTTCTGGGCGGCGCGGACGAGGGTTCCGCAGACCGCGACCATCGTCAGCGTGCCGTTGGGCTGGACGGCCGCCAGCAGGACCGGTTTGCCGGGCACCTGGTGGCCGGTGGAGCGTGGGCCGAAGCTCAGCAGGCCCGTCGCGCCCTGCGGCTGCGCGCCCGGCCCCGGCTCGGTCAGCTCCGACAGGATCGCGGCGGCCGTCGGCAGCGTGCGGCGGCGCTCGCCGTAGACGCGCTCGGCGGTGCCCGCGACGGTGCGGGCCGCGTCGTAGCCGAGCGCGGCGTGCGCGCGCGACGGGCGGATGTTCGCCGGAGCGGACGCCCCGACGATCTCGTTCACGACCGGGTCGAACGACGAGTAGAAGTTCTGCAACGGGCGGTCGCCGATCCAGCGCGGCGTCCACGCCTCGCGGGCGGCCAGCGGCGTGAACAGCAGGCGGATCGAGTCGGTGCGGCCGATCTCGGCGCCGTTGTCGCTGACGTACTTGGTCACCTCGTCGGCGGCCAGCACGACGCGGCGGCCCCGGCAGTCGGTGTTGGCCAGCCGGTTGATGAACAGCCGGAACTCGTCCGAGCGGCCCGCGTAGTAGAAGACGTCCGCCGGGTTCTGGCACGCCTCCAGGACGCGGCCCGGCACCTGGCTCGGGTCGGCGTAGGGCAGCATCCGGGCCCGTCCGCCGAAACTGCGCGCGAAGTCGGCGGCGAGGTTGCGGCTGTACAGGTCGTCGGGGCCGGTGTCGTAGAAGACGTCGGCGGTGCGGGCCCGGACGCCCGCCCGGCCCGTCCGCGCCCAGTGCGCCGCGTGCCGCGCCAGCCGCGCGTTCGGCGGCGCCAGCCGGAAGTAGTACGGGGAGAAGCCGCCCTGGTCGCGGGCCGTCCCGTCGTAGGTGTTCGTCGTGCCGATCATCGGCAGCGCCGAGCGGCCCAGCACCTCGATCGCCTCGCTCGTCGGGCGGCGCGACTGGCCGAAGCCGACCACGGCGACGATGCTGCGGTCCTTCTCGGCCAGCTCCCGGACCCGCACCGCGACCTCGCGCGCGTACCGGAACCGCGAGCCCGCGTTCGCCAGCAGGACGCGCAGCCGGGGCGCGCCGCCCGCCTGGTTGTGCTGCCGCTGCGCGATCGACAGCCCGACCAGCTCGCCGTGGATGCCCGCGAGCAGGTCGGCCTGCGGGTTGCGGGTCGCCGGGTCGATCGTCATCGCGCCCAGGTAGACGAGCGTCACGTACGGTTTGCCGGAGTCGGCGACGGCGCGGTTCTCGTCCGCGATGCGGTCCTGCACGGCCTTCAGACGGTCGGTGAAGACCGTCGAGCCGTCGGTGACGCCGACGCACTCGCGGTTCGCCGCGTGCCAGACGTCGAACGGCGCGCAGTACCGGACGGCCTGCACCGCGATGACCGCGACCGACGCAGCCAGCACCGCGCCCATCGCCAGCCACGGCAGCGCCGGATGCGCCCAGAACGGACGGCGCCGTCCGCGATGCACCGGAACGGCCGACGAGCCGTCCCCGCGCACGTTGACCCGGATCGTCCGGGCCGTGCCGAGGACGGCGACGCGGTGCCGGCGGCGCTCGTACGCGGCCCAGAACGGCTGCCCCTCGGGCGTCTCGCGCAACGCGGCCAGGTCGGCGGGCTCGGTGCCGCCGAGCCGCACCGCGACCGTCCCGGCCAGGTCGGCGGCCTCCTGCTCGGACGCGGCGGCCAGCACGAGCACCAGCGGGTCGAAGCGCTCCTCGCGGCGGCGGATCTCCTCCACCCAGCGGACCAGGCGGCGGCTGACGGCGCGGGCCGGGTCGTCCTCGGGCAGCGGCCCGGCGACGACCGCCGGGTAGCGCACCCGCGCCCACGCCGACTGCCGGGCGCCGCGCCGGTAGGCGATGCGCAGGTCCTGGAGGAACGCGGCGACGAGGAGGCGCTCGATCGCGTCGTCCAGCGGGCCGGGGCCCGACTCGTCCCGGAACACGACGTCCAGGGCCAGGCCCAGGAAGTCCACCGAGCGCCGGCCGCGCAGGTAGGTCTGGTGGGCGGAGGCGAACCAGCGGTAGCGGCGGCGGCCCGCGCGGTCGCGGGTGCGCGCCGCGACCTGGCCGCCGAGCACGGAGACGCCGACGCCCGCCGCGATCATGGCGGCGGCCAGGTCCAGGGTGCTCGCCGCGCCCGCCGACACCAGCGCCACCACCGCCACGCCGATCGGCGCGACCTGCTCCAGATGCCCGAGGACGGTCGCCATGCGGCCCTGCCCGCCGGGCTGGTCGGCCGGGACGACGATGCGGCGGCGCCGCTGGATCGCCCGGGCCAGCAGCGTGCGGCGCTGGGCGTCCTCCTCGGCGTCGCGCAGGTTCGCGGCGAGCTGCCACTGCTGGCGCTGCGCGTTCGTCGTCAGCTCGACGACCTGCCCGGCCTCCTGCCGCAGCCGCATCCGGCGGACCTCCAGCAGCCACAGCACCATGCTGAGCAGCGGGAAGCGCAGCCGCGCGCCCGACAGCCGCCGCGCCAGGTGGCGCAGCAGCAGCGCCATGTCGGTGCGGGCGCCGGACCCGGACGCGCCGTGCAGGTGCCCGACCGGGCCGCCGTCGGCGGACGCCCGCTCGACCAGCCGCTGGGTGGCGTGCCGCAGGTCGTCGTCGGCGCCCGCCAGGACGAGCACCGGGCGCAGCCGGTCGCCCGCGCGGCGCGGGGGGCGCTCGCGCAGCCGCTCGAACAGGCTCTCCAGCCCTTCGAGCCTGTCCCCGCGCGGCTCGTGGCCACTCCCCACGTCCCACCCCCTCGATCATCGGCGCGCCTCATCCAACCGTCCGCTTTCCTGCATGAAAAGGTGTTTGCCAGGATGGTTCCGTGACCGACGACGCAGACGCGCCCCTCGACGGCGACATCGGCCCCCGCGCCACCCGCCCCGAACCCGCCGCGCGGCCCGACCCCACTCCCGAACCGGAGCGGCAGGCGGAGGCCGAGGAGGCGGAGGCGGCCGAGGCGCGGCGGGCGCGGGTCAACGCCGTCGCCGGGACGATCGCGCGGGTGCTCGCCGCCTTGCTGCTCGTCTTCCTGCTCGTGGACTCGGCGCGGACGGCGCTGGAGGCCCGGGACCGGGGCGACGGCTGGCTGCACCCGCCCGGCACCGTCATGGCGATCTGCGCGGCCGGGCTCGCGTGGCTCGTCTTCGACGTCGTCCGGCGGCGGCGCAGGTGACGCGCGGGGCGTCTCGGATCGTGAACCCGGCGGTGATCTTCGTCGCAGGTCAAGTACGCTGCTGCGAGTGACCGACAGCGCGAATCCCCACCTTGTCCTTCCCGCCGACCTCAAGCCCGCCGACGGCCGGTTCGGCTGCGGGCCGTCCAAGGTCCGCCCGGAGCAGCTCGCCGCCCTCGCCGCGACCGGCGACGCCTACATGGGCACCTCGCACCGGCAGAAGCCCGTCAAGTCCGTCGTGGGCCGCGTCCGCGCGGGCCTCGCGCAGCTCTTCTCGCTGCCCGACGGCTACGAGGTCCTGCTGAGCAACGGCGGCACCACCGCGTTCTGGGACGCCGCCGCGTTCGGGCTCGTGCGGGACCGTTCCCAGCACCTGACCTTCGGTGAGTTCTCCAGCAAGTTCGCCAAGGTCACCAAGGGCGCGCCGTGGCTCGGCGACCCGTCCGTCATCGCCGCCGACCCGGGCTCGCACCCCGAGGCGTCCGCCGAAGCCGGCATCGACGTGTACGCCCTCACGCACAACGAGACGTCCACCGGCGTCGCCATGCCCATCAAGCGGCCCGCCGGGACGTCCGCCGACGAGGCGCTCGTCCTCGTCGACGCCACCTCCGGCGCGGGCGGCCTGCCCGTGGACGTGTCCGAGACCGACGTCTACTACTTCGCGCCGCAGAAGTGCTTCGCCGCCGACGGCGGCCTGTGGCTCGCGCTGGCCTCGCCCGCCGCGCTCGCCCGGATCGCGGAGATCTCCGCGTCCGGCCGGTACGTCCCGGAGTTCTTCAACCTGACGACCGTCGTGGACAACTCCGCCAAGGACCAGACGTACAACACCCCGGCCGTGGCGACGCTGCTGCTCCTGGCCGACCAGCTCGACTGGATGAACGAGCAGGGCGGCCTGGCCTGGACGACCGGGCGCACCGCCGACTCCGCGCAGCGGCTGTACACGTGGGCGGAGAAGACGTCGTACACGTCTCCGTTCGTCGTTGACCCGGGTAAGCGGTCGCAGGTGGTCGGGACGATCGACTTCGCTGATGGGGTCGATGCTGGTGCCGTGGCGAAGGTGCTGCGTGCTAACGGGATCGTGGACACCGAGCCTTATCGGAAGCTGGGGCGTAATCAGCTTCGGATCGGGATGTTCCCGGCTATCGATCCGGCCGACGTGGAGGCTTTGACTGCCTGCATTGATTATGTGGTGGAGCGGCTGGGCTGAGGTCGGTGATCGCCCTGGTCCGGTAGTTCGGCTGGACTGGTGGGTGCAGTTGCTGTGTTTGCTTTGCCGCGACTTCGTCGCGGCGGGGTCAGGGCCTTTTTGGCACCGCCGCAGAGGGCTTGATCATCCTCCCTTCGGTCCGGATGATCAAGCCCTCTGCGGCGGTGCGGCCCTGACCCGGTGGTTCGCGTGTATACGGCTCTGCGTGCGAGTCCTGGTTCTGTGCGGCTCTTACGCATCGGGCCTCTGTGGCTGGGGCTCCTTCGGCGCGGGTTCGCGTCTGGGTGTCGGGCTGGGGGGTATGGGTTCGGGGTGGGGGTGGGGGCGCATAAGGTGGCGTCTGTGAACCGCGCGCCCCAATGGCTGCTTCCCACCGTGCTGACCGCGCTCGTCCTGGCCGTGGTCGCCGGTGCGCTGCTGAAGTGACCGTCGTGCGTCGCGTGCGGGGAGGATGAGGCATGTCGCGTCCGTCCGGGCCGTGGCGGTTCGTCGCCTTGTGCGGTGCGGTCGCGTTGGTGGCGGGGACGGCTGCGCCCGCCGTGGCCGCAGACGCCGAGGACAGGGTGCTGTTCCGGGTCTCCGATCCGCGCATCTCCGAATCCAGCGGACTCGCCGTCAGCAAGCGGCATCCCGGGGTGATCTACACCCACAACGACTCCGGCGGCTCCCCGAACGTGTACGCGCTCGACTCCCGGGGACGCACCGTCGCCGTCCTCACGCTCGGCGGCGCGACCGCCCGCGACTGGGAGGCCATGGCGATCGGCGAGGACGAGCGCGGCCGCCCCGCGATCTACGTGGCCGACATCGGCGACAACCTCGGCGGCGCCTGGCCGTACGTCACCGTCTACCGCATCCCCGAGCCCGCCGACCTGCGCACCCGCACGATCCGCGCCACCGCGTTCCGGTTCAAGTACGAGGACGGCCCGCGCAACGCCGAGACCATGATGATCGACCCGCGCACGAACCGGCTCTACATCGCGAGCAAGCTGTTCGGCGCCGCCCTCTACGCGGCCCCCAAGACCCTGCGCACGAACGGGTTCAACCGGCTCCGCAAGGTGGGCGACGCCCCGTCGATCGCCACCGACGGCGCGTTCGCCCCGGACGGACGGTCCTACGTCATCCGCACGTACTTCGGCGCCCGCGTCTACGCGATGAGCGCCGACGGCAAACCCGGCAAGTCCCTCGGATCGGTCGCGCTGCCCGCGCAGAAGCAGGGCGAGTCGATCACCTACGGCGCCGACGGACGCTCCGTCCTGGTCGGCTCCGAAGGCGTCGACCAGCCGCTGCACCGGGTGGCGCTGCCCGTCGCGGTCCGTCCGTCGCCGCCCGCGTCGCCGCGGCCCGTCCCCGGCGGCGACCCGCAGGCCGACGAGGGCCGCCGCACCGACATCGGAGGAACACGGACGGGCCTGTTCCTCGTTCTGGCCATCGCGGGCGTCGTCGGTTACGGGGTGGTCCGGCGAAGGTCATGACATCCCCGACCGGAAACATGTGAGGATGCCGACTGTGGAGCATGAGCTGGCGGGCCTGCACGGCTCGGGCGGACGGTGGCGTCCGGTCGGGGCGGGGCCGTTCGCGCTGCTGGCGGTGGCGCTCGCGCTGTCGCCCATCCGGCCGGTGTGGCTGTGGGCGGCGCTGATCGCCGTCGCCGTCGCGCTGCCGTGGGGCCTCGCCGCGATCGTCGGAGCGCGGGTGCGGCCGTACTGGCGGCTCTCGCCCGCCGGGCTGGAACGCGTCCCCGCGCGGGGCCCCGGCGAGATCCGCTACGCGCGCTCGCGCATCGAGCAGCTCGCGCTGACCACGGCCGACGACGGGCTCACCGTCGTCCACAAGTTCGGCCGCACCCCCGCCGGGACGCTGCGCTCGCTGGGCATGGAGCCGCTGGCGCTGTTCGTGACGGCGCGGCGGCTCGGCATCCCCGTCCAGGTCCTCGACGGCGAGACCGCCGACCTGCTCGACCCCGCCGTCGACGACCCGCCGCCCACCGGGCGCGGCGAGGTCGCGGTGTCGCTCGGCCCGCTGCCGCCCGACCACGCCGTCGAACAGCGGCTCCTCGACCAGGAGGCGCGGCTGCTGGAGGCCGCCCACTCCCCCGGCGCGGCCGACGCGCCGCCCGGCGGCAAGGTGCGGCTGTCCTCGCCGTCGCCGCTGCCCGGCGGACGCCGCGCCGCGCTGCTCGGGCTCGTCGTCGCGTCGCTGGGCGTGGCGATGGTCGTGCGGATCGCCGCCGAGGACGCCACCGACTTCGGCGCCCGCCTCGCCGCGGGCTGCTGGGCGCTCGCCGCCATCCTCGGCGTGCTCGTGGCGCGGCGGCGGGTGCTGGCGACCGGGCGGGTGCACTGGACGATCACCGCCGACGGGCTGTCGGTGCGGACCCGTCCCGGGCCGCGCGCGCCCGTCGAACTGCCCGCCGCGCGGGTCGCGGCGCTCGTCGTCGGGCCCGGCCTGCGACTGGACGCGCTGACCGGCCAGCCGCGCCCCGCCGACCCGGCCGTCCTGGTGTTCGGGCACCGGCTCGAACTGCTCGCCCGGCTCCCCGCGCACGGCCTGGACGCGTTCCAGCTCGTGCACGCCCTCGACGACCACGGCTACCACGTCGTGACGCCCGGCGCGCCCGCGCCGCGCACCCCCGAGTACGGGCTGGAGGGGCTGCCGGAGATCTTCGCGCAGGTGCCCGGCGGGCGGCTCGTCGTCGCCGATGACGGCCTGGGCTGGGCCGACGCGGCGGGCGACGTCGTGCTGCGGATGCCGCCCGACCGCGTCGGCGGCATCGAGCTGCTGACCATCGCGGGCCACGCCTGGGTGCGGCTCTACGACGCCGACGGCGACGAGTTCTTCGCCGCGCCGCTGTCCGCGCTGCGCATCCCGCGCACCGAGCTGCGCGAGGCGGCGAAGGCCGCCGGGCTGCCCGTCACCGACGCCGAGTACGACGCGTACCTGAACGCCGCGTTCCACTCGGCCGTCGCCGGGTTCACCGAGCCGGAGCAGCCGCGCCTGTCGCCGTCCCTGACGGCCCCCGGCGTCACCCTGGACGCGACGCGCCGCTCCCGCGCGGCGGCCTACGTCGCCTCGGTGCTGCTCGGCCAGATCATCGCGCTGGCCGGGGCGCTGTGGGCCGGTCCCTACCTGGGCGGCTTCTCGCTGACGGCGAGCTGGGCCGTCCCGGCGGGACTGCTGGCGAGCGTCGCGGGCGCCTGGCTCTACGACCGCAACCGCGCGCAGCTCCGCGTGTCGTCGGCGGGCGTCGCCGTCGTCACCCGGCGGGGCCGCCTGGAATGGGACGTCACCCGCGACCGCGTCGGCGGCGTCGGCATCGACGACTCCACCGACCGCCTCCCCCGCCTCGTCGTGTGGGGTCCGTCGGGCCGCGTGCTGCGCCAGGTCGGCTTCCCGCCCGACCTCATCGCGTTGCGCCGCGCCTGCGAGAAGCACGGCCTCCCCTGGGGCCCGCCGGACGCGACCCGCCCCGCTCCCCCGCCGCCCGAACTCTGACGCCCGTTCAGCGCAGCGACCAGGTCTTCAGGGTCTCGTAGTCCGGCTGGGCGTGGGCCTCGGTGGGCGGGTGGCTGCGGACGAGCGTGACCGCGTCGGCGTGCCACGGCGCGGACGCGAACGTCGTCAAAGGCTCCAGCAGGCGGCGGACGTCGATCGGCGAGCGCGTGCGCGCCAGCGTCACGTGCGGGCGGTACATGCGGTGCGTGTCGATGGGCAGGCCGGCGCGGCGGCCCGCCGCGTTCGTCGCGGCGGCGAGGCCCGCCAGGGCGCGGCGGTCGCCATAGACGCCCGTCCAGACGACGCGGGCGTGCTGCCCGCCGAGCGGGAACGCGCCGCCGCCGACGAGCGCCAGGCGCATCCGGTCATGCCGGGCGATGGCGCGTTCCAAGCGGGGCAGCAGGCGGTCGAACGTGAGGTCGTCGACGTCACCGAGGAACGTGAGCGTCACGTGCAGCAGGTCGCGGCGGACCCAGCGCAGGCCCGGCCACGCGGCGCGGAACGGGTCGATGAACGCGTCCAGACCGTCCAGGACCTCGGGGGGCGGCAGCAACGCCACGAACAGCCTCATCGGGGCACCACCCCTCCAGACTCGCAGCCGGAACGCCCCTTGTCCACGCGGAACGCCCGGTCAACCGGCGGTCAAGATCCTGTTGCGGGCGCCGGGCGCAGCACGCCCCGGACGGCGCCGCGCGGCGCCATGATCGCCGCGACCGTCAGCGTCGCCGCCAGCGCCACCGCCCCGCCGAGCACCAGCGACAGGCGCGGCCCGAAGTGCGACGCCATCCACCCGACGACCGGCGCGCCCAGCGGATTCGTCCCCATGAACACGAACATGTAGAGGCCCATCACGCGGCCCCGGAACTCCGGCGCCGCGCCGAGCTGCATGCTCGCGTTCGCCGCCGTCGTGAACGTCATCAGCGCGATGCCCGTCGGGACGAGCAGCGCCAGGAACGACCAGTACGTCGGCATCACGCCGGTGACCATCTCCAGCACGCCGAACACCGCCGCCGCGCCGAGCAGCAGCCGCAGCCGGGGCCGCGCCACCCGGCGCGCCGCCAGCAGCGCGCCGGTCAGCGCGCCGACCGCGAGCATGCTGGACGCCAGCCCGAACGACGACGCGCCCGTGTGGAACACCTCGCGGGCCACCAGCGCGATCGTGATCTGGAAGTTCATCCCGAACGTCGCGACGAACCCGACGAGGACCAGCGTCATCAGCAGGTCGCGGCGCCCGGCCACGTACCGCAGGCCGTCGCGGAGCTGGCCCTTGGCGCGCTTGACCGGTTCGGACGGGTTCAGCTCGTCCGGCCGCATCCGGTACAGCCCGTACAGGACGGCCGCGAACGACGCCGCGTTGACGAGGAACACCGGTCCCGTCCCGATCGCGGCGATGAGGACGCCCGCGACGGCCGGGCCGATCATCCGGGCGCCGTTGAACGTGGCGCTGTTCAGCGCGATCGCGTTGGGCAGGTCGTCGCGGCCCACCATCTCCACGACGAACGCCTGCCGCACCGGGTTGTCGACGACGGTGGCGAGGCCGAGCCCGAACGCCAGCACGTACACGTGCCAGACCTGCGCCGCGCCCGTGACCGTCAGGACGCCCAGGACCAGCGCGAGCAGCCCCATCGACACCTGCGTGATCATCAGCAGCCGGCGCTTGTCGTACCGGTCGGCGATGACGCCGCCCCACAGGCCGAACAGCAGCAGCGGGAGGAACTGGAGCGCCGTCGTGATGCCGAGCGCGATGCCGCCGTTCGTCGCGAGCTGGAGGACGAGCCAGTCCTGCGCGACGCGCTGCATCCACGTGCCGGTGTTGGAGACGACCTGGCCGAGCGCGAACCTGCGGTAGTTCGGGACGCGCAGCGAGCGGAACATGCCGCCGCGCTTCGTCGTCTCGGTCAGGCTTTGCTGAGCTTGTCCAGGATCGGTGCCGCGCGGCGCAGCGTCTCCCGCTCCTGCGGGGTGAGCTGGGCGAGCTGCCGGGCCAGCCACGCCTCCTTGCGGCGGCGCTG
This sequence comes from Actinomadura flavalba DSM 45200, assembly GCF_000374305.1. Classification (GTDB taxonomy): domain Bacteria; phylum Actinomycetota; class Actinomycetes; order Streptosporangiales; family Streptosporangiaceae; genus Spirillospora; species Spirillospora flavalba. Next base: position 583,624 of record NZ_KB894095.1, read on the forward strand.
CGCCGCCAGCAGCGTCTCGGCCGCCTCGGTCGGGGTGATCACGACCTGGCGTCCGTCCGTCGGGTGCGGGGCCCGCGTCACCAGCCCGCGTTCCTCCAGGTGCGCGATCACGCGCGTCATCGACGGGGGCTGCACCTTCTCGTGGTCCGCCAGCTCTCGCGGGGTCATCCCCCGGTGCTGCTGGAGCGCCGCGAGCGCGGCGAACTGCGTGAGGGAGAGTGAGCCGCCGTCGTCGTCCTCGGACGGCCGGAGCGTGCGCAGCCGCCGGGAGAGCCGCGCGATCGAGATGCGCAGCTCCTCGGCCAGGGCGGGAGGCATGGTGGGAGTCCTTCGCAGAAGTCATTGCTTTTGCTAACGAACGACGGCGGGCCCGTATTCCGGCCCCGCCCGCCCGCGACGAACGTCGTCCCGATCATCGCGGCCCCCATGGTGCCACGCCCCGACCGCACGGCCGATAACCTGGCCGTATGAAAAAGGCGCGCCTCCCCGACCCGCCACCCCTCCCGACCAACGACGTCCGCATAGCCCAGGTGGGCACGGCAGCCTGGGCGATAGCCCTACTGGTCCTCCTGATCATCGACCTCCCCACCCCGGACCGCTGGTGGCTGGCCGTCTGCACCATGGGCACGACCATCGGCCTCTTCGCCATGTGGTACGTCCCCCGCCTCCAGTCCCACCGCTCCCCCCACACCCAAGAGGACTGACAACCCGCGACCCGCAGCGGCTACGGCTCCAGGTCTGATTCGGTGAGGAGGGTGGGGAGGGTTGTGGGGGCTGTTAGGGCGGCGGTGAGGAGGTGGCGGAGGTGCCAGGTTTCGGTGGTCCAGGTGAGGGCTCGGGCGAGGCCGGACGGGGTTGTGGCGTGGAGGTCTGAGTCGGTGGTCCACCAGTCGACTGGGGTTTGGTCGACGGTGAGGTGTTCGTGGTGGATGTAGGTGCTTGGGGCGTTCGGGAGTAGGGCGTGGGCTTGGGTGGGGACTTCGGTTTTCTTGCCCTCCGAGGTGACGGTGCCTTCGATCTCGTCCGAGGCCAGGGGGAGGTCGAGGGTTTCGGCCAGGGCCTCGGCCTCCGGGTAGGACGCGACGATCAGGGGCTGGCCCGTCAGGAGGGGGATCAGGGCCGGGTGGTCGAGGATGAGGGCGTCTGAGGCGTCCACGATCTCTGGCGTGCCGTCTACCAGGGCGCGGACGTGGGTGGGTGGGGGCACGTCGCGGCCGGCGAGGGCCGTCCACAGCGGGGACAGGTGGTCGCGGGGGACGGTGCGGGACGGGTCGGCCAGGCGGGCGAGGAGTTCGGCGGGGCCGTCCGGGTCGTCCAGGAGGGCCGCGAGGGTGGTGCGGACGCCGAGGGCCGCGAGCAGGCGCGGGTCCAGGTCGGCGGGGGCCGGGTCGTAGAGGCCCGCCAGGTCGCTGTCGGGCAGCCGGTACTCGCCGGGGCGGCGGCCGTCCAGGACGGGACGGGCGCGCAGCCACCACGCCGTGTACGACGCGACGGTGGCGCGGCGGCCGTCCTGCGTGACGTGCACGGGGTCGAGGACGGCGGCGCGGTGCGGGGGCGCGGCGAGCAGGCGGAGGGCGGCGGGCCAGTCGTCGACCAGCTCCAGGTCGCGGACGGCGGTGAACTCGGGGACGAGCGGCGGCAGCGCGCCGGGGCCGAGACGGTCGAGGACGTGGTCGGCCCAGCGGTCCTCGTCGTCCAGGTCGAGGCCGGTGTCGCCGTCGGCGACGCCGATGAGGTCGACGTCCTCGGCGGTGACGAGGGCGAAGCCGTCCAGGACGCCGGCGGCGGTGAGGGTCGCGGCGCCCCAGCGGTCCAGGACGTCGGCGGACACGACGCCGAACGGGGCGTCGTCGGCCATGACGTCGCGCAGCGGGCTGCCGGGCAGCAGGAGTTCGCCCGCCGGGTAGAGGTCGCCGTCGTCGGCTTCGAGGGGCAGGTCGGCTAGCCAGGGCAGGTCGCCGGGGTCGAGGCGCGCGGCGGCGACGAGGCCGAGGACGGCGGCGGTGATCTCGCCGGGGTCGTCGGCGTCGAAGGCGTTCTCGACGGCGGCGCGGACGGCGGGGTCGGCCAGGACCTCGCGCGGCCCGGCCTCGACGGCGCCGAGGCGGAGCAGCAGCGGATGCGCGGCGGCGGGATCGACGAAGCGGAGCCCGAGGACGTCGAGACCCGCCGGGTCGACGTGGTCCGCGATGAGCAGGCCGCGCGGGCCGCGCGTCAGGCGGCCGGACGCCAGCGGCACCGGCAGCGCGCCGAGCGCGTCGGACGGGGCGCCGCGCAGCGTCTCGTACAGCGTCGTCCACCAGGCGGGGTCGCGTTCCAGCGCGGCGAGGGCGTCGACGACGTCGGCCAGTTCGAGGCGGCGGACACCGAGGACGGCCAGCGCCGGGTGCCGCGCGGGCCACGCGGACGGCAGCAGCCCCGGGACGACGTCCTCCCCGAGCAGGTCGATGAGCGGGGCGGGTCCGTCGATGGCGGTGGCGTCGCGTCCGCGCGTGCCGCCGGGGAGCAGCGGCGCGTCGGGCAGCCGGTCGCGGACGGTGCTGCGGATCGCGGCGTCCAGCTCGCCCGCGCCGACCGGGCCCGGGACCAGGTCGAGCAGTGCGGGGGTGGACGGCGTCGCGCGCAGCAGGCGGACATAGAGGTCGGCGGCGCGGTCCGCGAGGAAGTCGGTGAGCGGACCGGCGGCGATGTGGCGCCGGTCGGGCGCCAGGGGGAACGAGCCGATGAGGAGCGCGGGGAAGTCGAGGCGCTCGTCGCTGGGGGTCGGGGCGTGGAGGACGGGCGGGGCGTCGCCCGGGCGGGGCAGGGCCCAGCGGAGGGACCACTGCGGGCGGGCGCGTTCCTCGACGGGGCGGTCGGCGAGCAGGCCGGGCGGGATCGTGCCGTGGTCTTCGACGGTTCGGGCGTCGCCGGGGGTGATGACGCGTGTTGCGTCGGGTGTGACGATTTCGACGGCTTCGAGCGCGGGGAGGGCGAGCAACAGCGCGGGGCCGAGGTCGTCGAGCTGGCGGGTGACGGAAGCTGCGGCGGCGGCGTCGCGGAAGGGGAGGCGGACGAGGGTGGTGTAGCCGGGCGGGACGGTGCCTTCGGCCGGGAAGGGGAGGCGGAGCAGGGGGACGTGTTCGTCGCGGCGGGTCAGTTCTTCGGCGAGGGCGGGTTGTTGAGTGACGAGGTGGCGGGCGTCGGCCCGGGACCAGCGGACACCGGGGGAAGCACCGACCCCATCGACCGAAACAATCGACGGCTCATCGCTAACGGAGACAACGGCGGCGAACCCCACCCCGAACCGCCCGACCGCAGCACCATCCCCCCGCTTGTCCGAAGCGCGCAACGTGGACAGCGCCTCCACCCCGGCAGCCGTCAACGCCGCCCCCGTGTTCGCGGCCGTCAGCTCCCCGGCCGACAGCGTGAACCGCACGAACCCCGGAACACCACCGCGCACCGCCGCATCCGCCGCGTTCTGCGCGAGCTCGATCACCACCCGATCCCGGTATCCCCCGAGCGCGTGGTCTTCCTCGGTGTTGGCGTCCTCACGGAACCGAGCCGGAGAATCGGCCCAGGCGCGCAGCACCCGGGCACGGAGCGCGCCCGTGCCGAACGGGTCGCCGGTCACCCTTCGTCGGCGGGCATCAGCTCGTAGCCCAGTTCGTCGATGATGGGCGGCCCATGCTCGGCCGCGCCGGGAATGGACACCGCCTCGGAGTGCGCGCCGCATCCGTGGTCGGCCGAGACGACGCGGCCGTCGTCGGGCGCGTACTCATTGGCGCAGACGCCGAAGATCTGCCGCAATTCGCCCGCCAGCAGCCAGAAGAACCCGCACGTCGAGCACTGCGCGGGCGCCGACTGCGCGAGCGGCGACGCGGGCCCGGCCGGGCCGTCGTACCAGCGCTCGACGGCCTCGTCCCGCCCTTCCGCCGACAGCACGCGGACGCGCCCGAGCCCGAGCTCCCAGGACGTCTGGAAGTCGGAGTCGTCGTCGGTGCCGGTGTAGCCGGGCGCGAGCCGGACGTCGTCGGACGCGGTGGGCAGCAGGTCGCCGGGGCCGAGGTCGCCGGGCCGCAGCCGCTCCAGCCACGGAATCCACGGTGGCGCGAGGACGGCGTCGTCGCCGGGCAGCAGCACGCATTCGTCGACCGTGACGTTCTTCGCGCGCGCCGCGCGCACCACGGTGACGGCCCAGTACCACCCCTCGTAGGCGGGGTCGACGCACGCGAACCCGTGGGTGACGACCCGGTCGCCCTCGGCGCGCAGCCCCAGATGCTCCCCCACCTCCGACGGCCAGGCCGTGTCTTCGGCGGCGTCCAGGGCGAGGTCGACGGCCGCCGCGCAGGCCGGGTCGACGGCGGGTGTGCGGGTACGACGTGCGGACGTGGACTGCGGCAGTGGGCTCACACCTCAATTCTCACCCATCGGAACAAGTGACCGCGCACTCGGGTCGTGCCTCGAAGGGTGATCCGCCCGCCGAAAGGGGAACGTAATGTCGTCAAGAGGGGGCCGGGATGGCGATTCGCGAGCGTGCGACGGGTGTGGGGCGCGCGTTCGGCGTGCCGTTCCGCCGGGCGGGGCGGCTGTCGCGGCACCTCACGCACCGCGGCGACGCGGGCCGCAGCGGGCTCGGCACGCTGGTGGAGACGACGGCGCTGAACTCGGCGGGCGACGCGCTCGTCACGGTCGCGCTGGCGGGCACCCTGTTCTTCGGCCTGGACGTCGCGCAGGCGCGCGGCCAGGTCGCCCTGTACCTGCTCGTCACGATGGCCCCGTTCGCCCTGGTCGCTCCGCTCATCGGCCCTCTGCTCGACCGGATGCGGCACGTCCGCCGCTACGCGATGTCCACGACGTTCGCCGCGCGCGGCCTGCTGTGCTGGGGCATGGCCGCCGCCGTCGTGCACGGCGACCAGGTGACGTTCCTGCCCGCCGCGTTCGGCGTGCTGGTGCTGTCCAAGGCGTACGGGGTGCTGCGCGCCGCCGTGACGCCGCGCGTGCTGCCGCGTGAGACGACGCTCGTCACCGCCAACGCCCGCGCGACGTTCGCCGGGCTGATCACGGCGGCGGTCGTCGTGCCGCTCGGCGCGGGCCTGGCCGCCGTCGCGGACGGCGCGTGGGTGCTGCGCGTCGCGACCGCCGTGTTCTTCGTCGGCGTCCTGTTCACGCTGCGGCTCCCCGCCCACACCGACGTGCCGGACGCCGACGAGGCGCCCGCCGAGGGCGCCGACGGCGCGCCGCGCGGCCACTGGCGGACGCTGGCGCGGGTCGGCCCGGCCGTCTCCGAGGCGCTGTACGCGAGCCTGGCGCTGCGCGCCTTCTCCGGATTCCTCATCCTCTATCTGGCGTTCCTGCTGCGCCAGCACAGCCTGGCCCCGGCGTCGGGCGACGTCGCGCTGGCGCTGCTGGCGGCGGCGGGCGGCGCGGGCGGCCTGGCGGGGACGGCGCTGGGCGCGGCGATGAAGGCGCGGGCGCCGCGCGTGCTGGTGTTCGCGACGCTGACGCTGGTGACGGCCGCCGCCGGGGTCGCGGCCGTCCTGTTCGGGCTGTGGACGGCGCTGCTGGTCGCGGCGGCGGCCGGGATCGGCCAGTCGCTCGGCAAGCTGTCGATCGACGCGATCGTGCAGCGCGACATCGGTGACGAGGTCCGGTCCTCGACGTTCGCCGTGTCGGAGACGCTGCACCAGCTCGGCTGGGTCCTCGGCGGAATGCTCGGGCTCGGCCTGTCGATCGTGGCGGGCGGCCGGGTGGCGCTCGCCGTCGTCGGCGCCGCCCTGGCCGCGACCCTGGTGACGCTGCTGATCCGCGCGGCGCCGCTGCGGCGCGCCCCGAAGACCGCGGAGACGGCGGGCTAGGGCGCCGCCAGGTCGTCCGCGACGGCGCGCAGGACGGTGGCGATCTTTTTGGCCTCGGCGGGGGCGGGGTGCTTGCCGCGCCGGTAGGTCTCGGAGACGACGTCCAGGAGCTTGATGAGGTCTTCGGTGATGAGGACCATCTCGTCGGGCTTCTTGCGGCGCTGCTTGGCGACGGTCTGCTCGACCGACGGCAGCGTCTCCAGCGCTCGCAGCGACAGCGCCTGCTGCCCGCGCCGCCCCTCGACGACCCCGAACTCGACCCGCTGCCCCTGCTTCAGCGTCGTCACCCCGGCGGGCAGCGCCGTGGAGTGCACGAACACCTCGCCGCCGTCGTCACGGGTGAGAAAGCCGAACCCCTTGTCGGCGTCGTACCACTTCACCTTGCCAGTGGGCACGGGAGACCTCGTCAAATTCTCGTCTGGATCGGCCTTGCAGATTACCTCTCCGCACCGCGCGACCGCTTACCCATTTCTCCTACCCCGAGCCCTCTGACGGAAAAGACCGCATCGCCGGATCGGTCACGAAGGCGTCCAGCCAGGTGGGGAATTCGCGGAGGTCCGCGAGGACGACGTCGGCGCCGTGGGCGGTGAGCTCCGCCGCCGGGAAGGGCCCGGTGGCGACGGCGACGGCCAGCGCTCCGGCGGCGCGGGCGGCGGCGATGTCGGCGGTGTGGTCACCGATGTAGGCGGAGGCGCCGTGGGCGCGCAGCGCGGTGCCCTTGTCGGCGCCGAACAGGCCGCCGACGACCGCGTCGACCGGCAGGCCGAGGAAGCGGACGGTCCGCTCGGTGTCGGCCTGGTTCTTGCCCGACACGACGACGGCCCGTCCCCCGGCCGCGCGGACGCGGTCCACGGCCTCGGCGGCGCCCGGCATCATCAGCGTCGCGGGGATCGCGACGTCCGGGTAGATCGCCCGGTACCGGTCGACCATGGCCGGAACGCGCTCGGGCGGGTACCAGTAGGCCATCTCGACCTCCAGCGGCGGGCCGATGCGCGTCTGCACCAGCGCGGTGTCGATCGCGACGCCCGTCTCGGCGGCCAGCACCTCGTAGACGGCGGCGATCGCGGCGCGGGTGTCGGCGAGCGTCAGGTCCAGGTCGAAGCCCACGGCCCAGCCCGCCGGCGAGAAACTCTGCGGAACATGGTCGAGCACGATCCACAGGGTAAAGGAGGGTTATGGCAGAGTCGCCGGAATATCCCGCCCCCCGGGAGCGCCGGTGCTCGGCCGCCCAGTACGGCAGACCCCCGGCACCCCACCGGACGGACCGCGCGCGGCAGCGGCCCGCCGACGCCCCGAACGCGAAGGAAACGCACCATGGCCGAACGTTCCGACCCCTCCCGTGACACCCCGGCCGACGACGCCCCGGACCGCCCCAGCGGCGCCGTGTCCACCGACAAGCCGGTCGCCTCCGCCGCCGCGCACGACACCGCTCCCGGCCGCGAGCCCGACGACACCCGCACCGGCCACGACCGCGACACCGACACCCGCACCGGCGACACCCGCGCCACCGGCACTCGCACCGCCGCCCGCTCGCAGCGCCGCGAGTCCCGGGCGCGCGACGTCCGCCGCCGCGTGGTGCGCGCCATCGCGACGATCGTGTCGGTGCTGACGACGTTCGCCGTCCTCGTGCTGGCCGCGCACATCGTGTTCGTCGCGTTCGAGGCCAACCCCGGCAACGACCTCGTCGCCCAGATCGGCGAGTGGGCCTACGACCTGTGCGGCATCTTCCGCGACATGTTCCAGCCGTCCGACCCCAAGATCGAGGTCGCGGTGAATTACGGTCTGGCCGCGCTCGCCTACCTCATCGTGGGCCGCGCGGTCGTCGGCGTCCTGCGGCGGCTCGCCTGACGTCAGCCGGAATGCCCGGGGAACCGGACGGTCGTGAACGGCCACGCGGTCGTCACCCACTGCCGGACGAACTCCTCCACCTCGGCCTCCAGCCCGCGCGGGGCGCCGTCGCGGACCCAGAAGACGACGACGGCGTCGCACTCGCCGTCGTCGCACGGCGCGACCTGGATGCGGCCGTACTGGTGGAGTTCGTCGGGCGTGGTGACGACGTAGCTGAACGACCGCCGCAACTGCGCTTCCTTCTGCATCCACGCGACGTCGATGAGGGCCTGTTCCAGGGTGAACTCGCCGTCGGGCCAGCCCCACTCGGGCCCGAACCGGCCGCGTAGCCGGTCGAGACTGCCGTGCACGGCGCCGTAGTCCTTGACGACGTCGTGCACGGTGATGGGGCGAATCCGGAACCGCAGCCCGGCGACGAGCGTCGGCACGACGAAATCCTCCGGAAGGAAGCCCGCCCGGCTCCCGGTCCGCGCAGCCACAGGCATTCGGTCCCTCTCCGCTCGCCGGCCCGCCTCCGCCCCCGGCGGGAAGGTCAGCACTGTAGTCCCCGCCCGCCGCAGAGCGAGCGAGATCACGAATTCGGGCACGCCCTAACGCGCGGCACGGCGACGCCGCCGCCCGCCGATGCCTTAGTGTTCTTGCGGAGGAACACACAACGATGACGACTTCTACGCGCGAGCGGATCGTGGCCGAGTCGCTGCGCCTTTTCGCCGAGCGCGGCTACGCCGCCACTTCGGTCGCCGAGATCGAGGCGGCGTCCGGCCTGTCCCCGGGCGCGGGCGGCCTTTACCGGCATTTCCGGTCCAAGGAGGAGGTGCTGGCCTCCGCGATCCGCGAGCACATCGAGCGGACGAGCCGCCAGATCTCCGAGGTGCTGGCCCAGGCCGCCGTCTTCGAAGACCGCCCCCTGCACGTCCGGCTCAAGATGACGTGCCACGCGGGCCTGGCCAAGATGCGCGAGGAACAGGACCTCATCCGCGTCCTCTTCCGCGACCTCGACCAGTTCCCGCACCTCGTCGCGGAAATGCGCGAGGGCATCGTGAACCCGCTCTACGACGGCATCGCGGCCTGGCTCTCGGCGCAGCCCGAGTTCGCCGGGTCCGAGGAGGACTGGCCCGCCGTCGCGTCCATCCTCGGCGGCGCCGTCGTGAACTACTGGCTCGCCAACGAGTCGATGTACGAGCCGCCCACCCGCATCGACGAGAAGCGCTTCGTCGAGAGCTGGGCGCGGCTCGGCCTCGGCCTCGTCGGCCTGGAGCAGCGCATCTCGTGACGCGCCTCAAGCCTGCGCGCGGACGCGTGCCGGGGCTTGACTAGTCTGGAGGGAATGGACAGCTATGCGGACTGGCTGCGCGCGCGTGATGACGCCGCGTTGCGCACGCTGCTGTCCGCCCGGCCGGAGCTGATCAGTCCCGTACCGGCCGATCTGACCGCGCTGGCCGCCCGCGCGGCGACGCCGACGACGGTCGCCCGCGCCCTGGACCGGCTCGACCGGTTCACGCTCGCGGTGCTGGAGGCCGTCCTCGCGCTGCCCGACCCGTCGCCGCGCACGGTCGCGGCCGGGCTCGGCGCGACGCTTGCGCAGGTGAAGCCCGCACTGGCGCTGCTGCGCGAGCAGGCGCTCGTCTGGGGCGAGCCGGGTCCGTGCCCGGCGCCGGGCGTCCGGCAGGCGCTGCCGCAGCCCGCCGGGCTCGGCCCGCCGATCGCGGAGGCGTTCGCGGGCTACACCGCCGACCGGCTCGCCGGGCTCGTCACCGACCTGGGCGACGAGCCGCCGCGCGGCTTCACCGACGCCGCCGCCCTGCGCGCCCGCCTCGCCGCGCGCCTGGCCGACCCCGAACCGCTCATCGACGACGCCGGGCCCGAGGCCCGCGCCGCCCTCGACCAGCTCGCCTGGGGCCCGCCGACCGGACGCGTCGCGGACGCCCGCCGCCCCGTCCGCATCGACACCGCGTCGTCGCCCGTCGAACGGCTCCTCGCGCGCGGCCTGCTCGCCGCCGAGGACGACCGCACCGTCACCCTCCCCCGCGAGATCGGCCTGCACCTGCGCGGCGGACGCGTCGTCCGCGACGTCACCCCGGCGCCGCCGCCGCTCGGTGAGCCCGGCCCCGCCGACGCCGGACGCGTCGTCCAAGCCGCCGCCGGAGAGGCGTACACGGCGGTGCGGATGGTCGCGGACCTGCTGGAACGCTGGGGCCTGGAGCCCGTCCCGGTGCTGCGCAGCGGCGGCCTGGCCGTCCGCGACCTGCGCGCCGCCGCGCTCCACCTCGACGTCGAGGAGTGGCACGCCGCGCTGCTCGCGGAGATCGCCTACGCCGCCGGGCTCCTCACCCGCAGCGGCGACCTGGACGGCGAATGGGTGCCGACCCCCGCCTACGACCTGTGGCTCATGCGCGACATCGCGGGCCGCTGGCGCGAGCTGGCGCGCGGCTGGCTGCGCAGCGAACGCGCCCCCGGCCTGTCCGGCGAACGCGACGAACGCGACCGGCTCGTCAACGCGCTCAGCGAGGCCGTCGTGCGCGGCGGCGCCCCCGACGTGCGACGCGCCGTGCTGGACGTCCTCGCCGACGCCCCGCCCGGCCTCGCCGCCGGACCCGGCGCCGTCCGCGCCCGGCTGGCGTGGCGGCGTCCCCGCCGCAGCGGGCCGTTCCGCGACCGCATGATCGACTGGACGCTCCGCGAGGCCGCCGTCCTCGGCGTCACCGGCTACGGCGAGCTGTCGCCGTTCGGGCGGGCGCTGCTGGCGGGCGACGACCCCGAACCGCTGCTCGACAAGCACCTGCCCGCGCCCGTCGACCGCATCCTCATCCAGGCCGACCTGACGGCCGTCGCACCCGGCCCGCTGGTCACCGAACTCGGCCGCGAGATGGCGCTGGCCGCCGACGTCGAGTCCACCGGCGCCGCGACCGTCTACCGGTTCACCCCGACGTCGGTGCGGCGGGCGCTGGACGCGGGCCGCACCGCGTCCGACCTGGTCGACCTGCTCGGCCGGCACTCCGCGACGCCGCTGCCGCAGCCGCTCACCTACCTCATCGAGGACGTCGCCCGGCGGCACGGGCAGCTCCGCGTCGGGTCGCTGACGTCCTACGCCCGCACCGACACCCCGGCGACGCTGGACGAGATCCTCGCGGACCGCCGGTCCGAGGCGCTGCGCCTGTTCCGGCTGGCGCCGAACGTGCTGGCGTCGTCGCTGGGCCGCACCGACCTGCTGGACGGGCTGCGCGCGATGGGCCTGGCCCCGGTCGCGGAGGCCCCCGGCGGCGGCGTGATCATCACTCGGCGGGACGCGCACCGCGCCGAGCCCGCGCCGACCGCCGAGATCGTCCGGCGGCGTCCGGGCGGACCCGCCGACGACATGATGATCGGCGCGGCCGTCCGGGCGCTGCGCGCGGGCGACGAGGCCGCCGCGTACGGGGCGGCGCAGGCGCCGTCCGGCGAGCCGCCGCGCTCCCCCGCGATGGCGACGGTCGAGCGGCTGCGCGTCGCCGTGGAACGCGGCAGCCGCGTGTGGATCGGGTACCTCGACCAGCAGGGGCAGGCGTCGAGCCGCATCGTGGAGCCCGTCCGGGTCGACGGCGGCTTCCTCACCGGCTACGACGCGACGCGCGCGGCCGTCCACCGGTTCGCGCTGCACCGCATCACCGGCGTGTCCGAACTGTCGGACTGACGGCGCCGTCTCACGTATCACCGTCGTCCCGCCCGCTACCCCCATGGAGCTCCCCATGAGCGGCCCGCCCCCCGGCTGGCAGAACCCGCACGACCCCTACGGGCAGTACCCGGGCCATCCGCCCCCGGCGTCGTCGTCGGCGCGGCCCTCGACGATCGCGGCGCTCGTCGTGTCGGCCGTGTCGCTGGCGATGTGCTGCAACGTGTTCGCGATCGGGTCGCTGGTGACGTCGGCGCTGGCGCTCTCGCGGTCGTCCACCGACCCGTCGTCGGCGCGGTCGCTGACGCGGTGGAGCTGGGTCATCCTGGCCGTGTCGTTCGTCCTCGGCGTGGCGTTCGTCGCCGTCATGGCCACGCTCGACTATTACGGCTACATCGACTGAGAAAAACTTCTCACACGGTGTCGATCCCGGCCGCGTCCCGTTCGACCTCGGGGGGAGAGGGTCCACAAAGGACCCGCACACGGCAGGGAGCCGACGATGAAGTACATGCTGATCATGCGCGCGACGGACGAGGCGTACGCGAGGATGGCCGAGACCGACATGAACACGATGCTGGAGCGGGTGGGCCGGTTCAACGACGAGCTGATGCGCGCCGGCGTCCTGCTCGCCGCCGAGGGCCTGGAGGACCCGGCCGAGGGCGTCGTCGTCGACCACTCCGCCGAGCCGCCCATCGTCACCGACGGCCCCTACGGCGAGACCAAGGAGCTGTTCGGCGGCTTCTACATCCTCAACGTGGCGTCCAAGGAGGAGGCCGTCGAGTGGGCGCGGCGCCTCCCGGCGTCCGGGGCCGGGTTCAAGACCGAGATCCGCCGCGTCCCCACGATCGACGAGTTCCCGCAGGACAACGAGTACATCCGCCGGGAGCGGGACTGGCGCGAGGCCACCGGGCAGCTCTGAGCGATGACGTCCGCATCCTCGGGCCGGGAGGCCGTCGCCGCCGTGTGGCGCATCGAGTCGGCGCGGATCGTCGGCGCGCTCGCCCGCTACACCGGCGACGTCTCCCTCGCCGAGGACCTGGCGCAGGAGGCGCTGGCCGAGGCGCTGGTGACGTGGCCGCGCGACGGCGTGCCCCGCCACCCGGCGGGCTGGCTGCTGACCGTCGGCCGCCGCCGCGCCATCGACGCGTTCCGCCGCCGCTCCGCCCTGGACGACCGGTACGCCGCCTTCGCCCGCGACCTGGGCGAGGGCGGCGCCGCCACGGGCGGCCCGCCGCCCGGCCCGTCCGCCGACCTGCCCTGGGACCCGGACGCGATCGACGACGACGTGCTCGCGCTCATGTTCGTCGCCTGCCACCCCGCGCTGTCGCGCGAGGCGCGGGTGGCGCTGACGCTGCGCGTCGTCGGCGGCCTGTCCAGCGACGAGATCGCGCGGGCGTTCCTCGTCCCGACCGCGACGGTGCAGGCCCGCATCACCCGGGCGAAGAAGACGCTCGCGGCGGCCCGCGTCCCGTTCGCGGTGCCGCCCGCGGCGGAACGTCCGGCCCGGTTGGGTTCGGTGCTGAACGTCCTGTACGTGATCTTCACGGAGGGTTCGACGGCCAGCTCCGGCGACGCCCTCATCCGCGTCGACCTCGCGGGCGAGGCCACCCGCCTCGCCCGCGTCCTGGCCCGCCTCGTCCCCGAGTCAGCGGAGACCCACGGCCTGCTGGCCCTGCTGGAACTGACGTCGGCCCGCTTCCCGGCCCGGCTGGCGCCCGACGGAACCCCCGTCCTCCTGCACGACCAGGACCGCCGCCGCTGGGACCACGCGGCCATCACCCGAGGCCGCGCCGCCCTGACCCGAGCCACCCACACCGCCCCGGGCCTCGGCCCCTACGCCCTCCAGGCGTCCATAGCCGAATGCCACGCCCTGGCCCCCTCGGTAGAAGCAACCGACTGGCCCCGCATAGTCCGCCTCTACGAGGCCCTGAACCACCTGACCCCGTCCCCGGTCGTCACCCTCAACCACGCGGTAGCCCTGTCGATGTCCGAAGGGCCGGCAACCGCCCTCCCCCTCGTAGAAGCCCTCATCCGCGACGACGCCCTCCCCACGTCCCACCACCTCCCCGCCGTCCACGCCGAACTCCTCACCCGCCTCGACCGCCCGACCGAGGCCCGCGCCGCCCTCGAACGCGCCCTCGCCCGCTGCCACAACGAACCCGAACGCGTCCTGCTGCGCGACCGCCTCGGCGCGCTGCGGTAACGGGAAGACTCGGGCGGGTTCTGCTGTTGGACGTATGCGGGTTGCGGCGCCGGGTAGCGTGCGTGTTCCCGTCCTCTCTTTACGGCTCCGGGTGGAGGGTGCTGCCACGTGACCGATGGACCGCTGATCGTCCAGTCCGACAAGACGCTGCTGCTGGAGGTCGACCACGCGCTCGCGGGCGAGTGCCGCAAGGACATCGCGCCGTTCGCGGAGTTGGAGCGCGCCCCCGAGCACATCCACACCTACCGGGTGACGCCGCTCGCGCTGTGGAACGCGCGGGCCGCCGGGCACGACGCCGAGCAGGTCGTCGACACGCTGATCAAGTACTCCCGGTACCCCGTGCCGCACGCGCTGCTCGTCGACGTGGCGGACACGATGGCCCGGTACGGGCGGCTGCGGCTGGAGAAGCACCCCGCGCACGGGCTCGTGCTCGTCTCGTCCGACCGGTCGGTGCTGGAGGAGGTGCTGCGCGCCAAGAAGGTCAAGGGAATGATCGGGGACCGGCACGGCGACGACACCGTCGCCGTCCACCCCAGCGAGCGCGGCGCCCTCAAGCAGGCGCTGCTCAAGCTCGGCTGGCCCGCCGAGGACCAGGCCGGATACGTCGACGGCGAAGCCCACCCCATCGACCTCGCGCAGGACGGCTGGGAGCTGCGCTCCTACCAGCGCGACGCCGCCGACGCGTTCTGGCACGGCGGGTCCGGCGTCGTCGTGCTGCCGTGCGGGTCGGGCAAGACGATCGTCGGCGCGGCGGCCATGGCGCACGCCCGCGCCACGACGCTGATCCTCGTCACCAACACCGTGTCGGCGCACCAGTGGAAGCAGGAACTGATCCGCCGCACGTCGCTGACCGAGGACGAGATCGGCGAGTACAGCGGCTCCAAGAAGGAGATCCGCCCCGTCACGATCGCGACGTACCAGATCATGACGACGCGCCGGAAGGGCGCCTACCAGCACCTCGAATTGTTCGACGCCCGCGACTGGGGCCTCGTCGTCTACGACGAGGTGCACCTGCTGCCCGCGCCGATCTTCCGCATGACGGCCGACCTCCAGGCCCGCCGCCGCCTCGGCCTCACCGCGACGCTCGTCCGCGAGGACGACCGCGAGGGCGACGTCTTCTCCCTCATCGGCCCCAAGCGCTACGACGCGCCGTGGAAGGACATGGAGTCGCAGGGCTGGATCGCCCCCGCCGACTGCGTCGAGGTCCGCGTGACGCTCACCGACGCCGAACGCCTCGCCTACGCGACGGCCGAGCCCGAGGAGCGCTACCGCTACTGCGCGACGACCGACACCAAGACCCGCCTGGTCGAAACCCTGGTGAAGCGGCACGAAGGCGAACAGATCCTCGTCATCGGCCAGTACATCGACCAACTGGACGACCTCGGCATCCTGCTGGACGCACCCGTCATCAAGGGTGAGACGCGCATCAAGGAACGCGAACGGCTCTTCGCCGCGTTCCGGGCGGGCGAGGTCAAGGTGCTGGTCGTGTCGAAGGTCGCGAACTTCTCCATCGACCTGCCCGAGGCGACCGTCGCGATCCAGGTGTCGGGCGCCTACGGCTCCCGCCAGGAGGAGGCGCAGCGCCTCGGCCGGCTGCTGCGGCCCAAGGCGTCCGGCGCGGGCGCCCGCTTCTACGCGGTCGTCGCCCGCGACACCCTCGACCAGGACTACGCCGCCCACCGCCAGCGCTTCCTGGCCGAACAGGGCTACGCCTACCGCATCGCCGACGCCGACGCGGTCCTGTCCGGCGGGGAGATCTGACCCCCGGAGCGTTAGGGTTTTCGCAGGTCACGCGGTGAGCATGGTTCTCCGTGGTGCCGCGCGTGTTTCCCGGCGCCGCCGGGGCATACCTGTGCACTTCACGCGAAGCCCACCGAGGGAGACGGTATGAGCGAGAACGACGTCATCGACCTGCTGACGCGGCGTCACGCCGAGATCCAGGACGCGTTCACCGACGTGCAGTCCTCCACCGGCGGCGACCGGCAGCGGGCGTTCGACCGGCTGCGGCGCCTGCTCGCCGTCCACGAGACGGCCGAGGAGGAGGTCGTCCACCCCTACGCCCGCCGCGTCGCCGACGACGGTAAGGCCACGGTCGACGCCCGGCTGGCCGAGGAACGGTCCGCCAAGGAGATCCTCGCCGCCCTGGACGCGCTCGGCCCCGACGGCCCCGGCTTCATGGAACGCCTGCACGAGCTGCGCGCCGCCGTCACCGAGCACGCCCGGCACGAGGAGGACGAGGAGTTCCCCCGCCTGCGCGCCGCGACGACCCCGGAAGAACGCCGCGCGCTGGCCGCCGCGGTACGCGCGGCCGAGGCGACGGCGCCCACACGCCCGCACCCGGGCGTGGAATCCGGCGTGGCGAACCTCGTCGCGGGCCCCGTGGCCTCGGTCATCGACCGCACCAAGGACGCCCTCCGCGCCCGCCGAGCCTGACGCCCGGCCCCGCCGCGCCCGTGCACGGCGGGGCCAGGACGTTCAAGCGTCCTCGGCCTCCTGGGCGCGGGCGTGTTCCCGGGCCAGGGCGGCCACGGTCTCGACGATGTAGTCCTCGGCGGTGCTCTTGTCGAGGCCGACGCCGTGCAGGGGGCCGTCGCCGTTCTCCTGTTCGAGGAGGGCGAGCAGGACGTGCTCGGTGCCGACGTAGTTGTGGCCGAGCCGCAGGGCCTCGCGGAAGGTCAGTTCCAGGGCCTTGCGGGCGTCCGCGTCGTAGGGGACGAGGTCGGGCACGTCGTCGTCGGCGGCGGGCAGGGTCGGCACGACCGCCTGGCGGACGGCGTCCAGCAGCACGTCCTGCGCGCGGATCGCCCGGCCGGCGATGGCGTCGGGCTCGGACAGCAGGCCGAGCACGAGATGGCCGGGGGTGATCACGGCGTTCCCGGCGGCGCGGGCCTCGGTCTGCGCGGCCATCACGGTCGCGCGGGCGCGCGGCGTGAACCGGCTGAACCCCTGCTGCGGGTCCAGGTCGGGCTTGGCCACGAACCGCTTCTGGGCGGCCTGCTTGCTGACGCCCATGCTCGTGCCGATCTCCGTCCAGGACGCGCCGGAGCGACGCGCCTGGTCGACGAAGTGCCCGATGAGGTGATCAGCGACCTCGCCGAGGTGTTCGGCGGCGAGGACGGCGTCGCTGAGCTGGTCGAGCGGGTCGGTGCGGGCCTTCTTGACGGCGGCGATGAGGTCATCGAGACGTACGTTGGAGGTCATGCGTCAACTCTAGGTTGACGATGGCAGATCGTCAACCCATGGTTGACGACCATCCCGCCGTGGCCAGCGGCTCCCCCCGCACGTACGCCGCGACCCCCGCCGCCGCGCACGGCAGCAGCCGCCGCGGCGGCTCCAGCGGATCGGCCCAGCACGCCGAGACCGGCTCACCCGACCAGAGCCCGCCCGCGAAGAACACCGCCACCCGGGCGTCGTCGGCCTCGCGCTGGTGGACCACCGACACCAGCCGCAGGTCGTCCGGCTCGACGCGGACGCCGAGCGGCCCGCAGACGTCGCGGACGGCGGTCAGGTCCAGGCGGCGGCCCCGCCCGAGCGGCCCGGACGGGGCGCGCAGCCAGCCGTCGTACGGACCGGTGTCGCGATGTTCCAGCAGCAGGATCTCGTCGCCGCGCTCAAGGATGACGTGGACCTCGACGGGGGTACGGTAACGCTCGGTCATGGAGCCTCACCCTAACGAGTCAAGCCGCGCGCCACCGGGCTTACCGGCCGGTCGTCACCGCAGGTCGCGGAAGAACGTCCGGACGTCGGACACGAGCAGGTCCGGAGCCTGGAGTGAGGCGAAATGCCCGCCGGTGTCGTAGGTCGACCAGTGCGTGACGTCGTTGCTGATCTCGGCGAGCGCGCGGATCGCCCGGTCACCGTAGAAGTTCGCGACGCCCGTCGGCACCCCGGACGGCTCCGGCCGCGATCCCCACGTCTCCTCGCCCGCGTCCGCGTACAGCCGCGCCGCCGAACCCGCCGTGCCCGTCAGCCAGAAGATCGTCGCGTCGGTGAGGACCGCGTCGCGCGACGGCGGCGTGTGGCCGGTGCTCGTCGGGTCGAAGTCGACGAACCACTCCAGGTTCCAGGCGAGCTGGCCCGCCGGAGAGTCGTTGAGCGCGTACGCGAGCGTCTGCGGACGGGTCGCGTGCTGCATCGCGTACGCCGACCGGCCCTGCCACCAGTACCCGTTCTCCTCCGCCCGCGCCCGGTCGGCCTCGTCCAGCGCATCCTCGTCGCCCGGGCCGGTGGGGACGGCCGCGTCCGCCAGCGCGTTGACGTGCACGCCGACGACCCGCTCCGGCGCGAGCCGTCCGAGCGCCGGGCCGACGATGCTGCCGAAGTCGCCGCCCTGCGACCCGTACCGCTCGTACCCGAGACCGTCCATCAGCGCGGCCCACGCGCGGGCGATCCGGTCGGTGCCCCACCCGCGCTCGGCGGTCGGCCCCGAGAACGCGAACCCGGGCACCGACGGCGCCACCACGTGGAACGCGTCGCGCGGGTCGCCGCCGTGGGCGCGCGGGTCGGTGAGCGGCCCGAGGATGTCGAGGAAGTCGGCTACGGTGCTCGGCCAGCCGTGCGTCAGGACCAGCGGCAGCGCGTCCGGCTCGGGCGACCGCGCGTGCAGGAAGTGGACGTTCTGCCCGTCGATCGTCGTGGTGAACTGCGGCACCTCGTTCAGCCGGGCCTCCTGCGCCCGCCAGTCGTACCCGCTCCGCCAGTACTCGACCAGCTCGGTGAGATACGACTCCTCGACGCCGTAGTCCCACTCGGCACCGGGCACCTGCCCGGGCCACCTGGTGGCGGCCAGCCGGGCGTTCAGTTCGTCCAGATCGGCCTGCGGAATGTCCACGCGGAACGGCTTCGGTGTGTTCATGTCCCCATGCTCACGCGCGTAGCGGTCTGTTCACGTCCGCCACTCGCCGGACGGTCGAACGATGTCCGCTCGCCGCCGTCCCGGCCGCGCCGCCGGGACGTCCCATGCGGGGGCTCGCACGGCGAGGACGCTCGTCACAGGCGGCCGGGACGTGCGTGGCGGCATGCTGGGGACCGCCCGGCAAGGGGCACCGACGACGAGGAGGACGTATGAACGCGGCGAGTGCGGGTCGGACGCGGTGGACGCAGCGGGTCGGGGGCGTCCTGGCCGCCGCGGTGCTCGGGAGCGGCGGCTTCGCCGCACTGGGGGCGCCGGCCGCGCAGGCGCAGCCGTCCGGGTGCACGTTCAGCTGGATCGGTGGGTTCTCGGTGCGCTGCGAGCAGGGTGACGGTCGCTACCGCGCCAAGATGACGTGCAGCCGCACCGGCGTCTGGCCCCAACCGAAGTCGACCGTCTACGGAGACTGGGCCACCGCCGGACCCGGCAGCGTCGCGAAGGGGTGGTGCCCCGCGCCCTGGTACCCGCTCAGCGGAGGCGTCGACTTCGAGTGACCGCGCAGGACGTGCGGAAACGCGAATGGCCCCACCCGTCACGGGTGGGGCCATTCTGTAGTGAGCCCGGGGGCGGCGGCGAGCACTCGATCGGGTGACGGCGCGGTCAGTGAGAATCGTCCTGGCGGCCGAGGGTCTGGGCGGGGGCCGCGTCGGGGCGGGTCCACTGGGGGACGGGGCGGCTGGTGGGGCCCCAGGTGGCGTGGCCGGTGGCGTCGGAGCGCCAGTACCAGCAGGGGTGGTCGCCCTCGGGGCGGCCGGCGGGATTGTCCTCCCAGGCTTCGGCGCGGCCGTAGGGGGTCATGTCGAGGAGGCCGAAGGTGCCGTTGGCGGGCTCGATGCCGCGGCCGGTGGTGGAGTAGGTGAGGAAGGTGCGGTCGCCGTCGCGGAGGAAGGACGTCAGGTCGCCCATGGTGCCGCCGACGGGCGCGTCCAGGCCGCGCACCGAGTACCAGGGCTGCGTGTAGCCCATGAAGTCGACGAAGGACGCCACTTCCGGCCACCGGCCCGAGGTAACGATCGCGAAGGAGACGCCGCGCGCGTTGAGGTAAAGGGCGTCCCTCAGGTTCCAGGCCACAGTGGTGCAGCCTTCGCACTGGCCCTGGTGGGGGGCGCCGTCGTGCCACATGTGCTTGTAGACGATCAGCTCGTCGCGTCCCTGGAACAGGTCGAGGAACGGCACCGGGCCCTGCGGGCCGACGACCTCGACCGACCCGTCGAACTCCACCATCGGCAGCCGGCGGCGAGCCGCCGCGATCGCATCGCCTTCCCTGGTGTGCGCCTTCTCCCGGGTCAGCAGTTCGTCCCGCTGCGCCTGCCAGGTGGCCAGATCGACGACGGGCGGGCGGCCGGGCGGCTCCGCCGCCGTAGGGTCCGGGGTGGTCGTCATGACGTCCTCCGCTGAGTCTCGTGCCGGGCAGTGCTCTGCGACGGTCACCAGAACAGACCTGTACCCCGTGCGGGACTCATCGCATCCCCCGGAAATGCGGAAGGCCCCACCCGTCACGGGTGGGGCCTTCCTAAAGTAAGTCCGGCGGTGTCCTACTCTCCCACACAGTCTCCCATGCAGTACCATCGGCGCTGAAAGGCTTAACTTCCGGGTTCGGGATGGGACCGGGTGTTTCCCTTTCGCCAAAACCACCGAACG
>NZ_KB894096.1 GCF_000374305.1 Actinomadura flavalba DSM 45200
CCGGCTTCGTCGGTCTGGTGTGGGGGGTGTGGGTTAAGTGAATATCGAGCCTGATGCTCGAACGAGGATTTCCCGCCCCTGGGCGGACTGCTTCGGTGGTCTGGGACAGGGGTTGGGGGTGAGACGTTCGGTGGTTTTGGCGAAAGGGAAACACCCGGTCCCATCCCGAACCCGGAAGTTAAGCCTTTCAGCGCCGATGGTACTGCATGGGAGACTGTGTGGGAGAGTAGGACGCCGCCGGACTTACTTTAGGAAGGCCCCACCCGTGACGGGTGGGGCCTTCCGCATTTTTGGGGTTTCTTCCTTATTGGCCTTGCCGCCTGTTGCCTTCGCCCACGATGTTCTGTCGTTCTGCGGCCAAGCCCTCACCGGCGGCGTCCTCACGATCTCCGGCCGCACCGACGACGTCATGAACACCGGCGGCGAGAAGGTCGTCGCCGGGCATTCGGGCTGATGTGTCGTTTCATGGGCGTGGGCGGAGGATGGATTCGAGGGTGGTCGCCCAGTGGGTGAGGAGGTTGGTGCGGCGGGGGGCGTCGTCGGTCAGGAGGTCGGCGAGGCCGAGGCCGCGGACCAGGTCGAGGGTGGCCTGGACGGCTTCGCGGACGCCGGGGACGGACTCGTCGGCGCCCAGGGCTTCTACGGTCAGGCGGTGGGCTTCGCGACCCACCCGGGCCTCCAGGGGGAGGACCTGGGCGCGGAGCTGGTCGTCGGAGCTGGCGGCGACCCAGAGCTGGAGGGCGGCGCGGAAGAGGGGGCTCGCGAACATCTCGCCGAGCTGCATGACCACGTCGCGGACGGTGGGGCGCTGGTCGGCGAGGGCGTCGAGGTGGTCGCGCATGCGGGTCATGCGGACCTCGCTGCCGTACTCGACGGCGGCCGTGACCAGCTCCTCGCGGGTGGGGAAGTGATGCTGCGCGGCGCCGCGTGAGACGCCGGCGCGTTCGGCGACGACCGTCACGGTCGTGCCCGTCCAGCCGACGGACGCCAGGCAGTCGATCGCGGCCTCCAGGAGGCGCTGCCGCGTGGCGCGGCTGCGGTCCTGCCGGGGTTCGCGGGGGGCGGCCTGGGTCGTCATCGTGTCCTCGGGTCGGTGGCGATCTCTAGTGAACCAAACCGCGACGGCAAAAAACAATCAAGCGCGATTGATTTTTTCGGGACGGGCTGGCAGGCTGCGGCCATGAGCGAACCGCTGCGGATCGGCAACGCCTCGGGTTTCTACGGCGACCGGTTCTCCGCGGTCCGGGAGATGCTGGAGGGCGGCCCGCTGGACGTCCTCACCGGTGACTACCTCGCCGAGCTGACGATGCTGATCCTGGGCCGGAGCAAGCTGAAGGACCCCCACGGCGGGTACGCGACGACGTTCCTGCGCCAGATGGAGGAGACGCTGGGCCTGGCGGTCGAGCGCGGGACGAGGATCGTCACCAACGCGGGCGGGCTGAACCCGCGCGGGCTCGCGGCCAAGCTCCGCGAGCTGGCGGAGAAGCTGGGCCTGGACGTCGCGGTCGCGCACGTCGAGGGTGACGATCTGCTGCCACGCGCAGGCGATCTCGGTCTGGAGGGCGGTGCCTACGGGCCTCCGCTGACGGCCAACGCCTACCTGGGCGCGTGGGGCATCGTCGAGTGCCTGAACGCGGGCGCGGACATCGTGGTGACGGGACGGGTCACCGACGCGTCCCTCGTCGTGGGGCCGGCCGCCGCCCACTTCGGGTGGGCGCGCGACGACTGGGACGCGCTCGCGGGCGCCACCGTCGCGGGGCACGTGCTGGAGTGCGGCGCGCAGGCGACGGGCGGCAACTTCGCCCACTTCAACGAGATCTACAATGTAAAGGCGCTGGGTTTTCCGCTTGCCGAGATCCACGCGGACGGGTCCAGCGTCATCACCAAGCACGACGGCACCGGCGGCGCCGTGACGACCGAGACCGTCACCGCGCAGCTCCTCTACGAGATCGGCGGTCCGGCGTACGCGGGCCCGGACGTGACGACGCGGTTCGACACCGTCCGGCTCCGCCAGGACGGGCCCGACCGCGTCGAGATCAGCGGCACGCGCGGCACGCCGCCCCCGCCGACGACGAAGGTGTGCCTCAACCACCTCGGCGGGCACCGCAACGAAATGACGTTCGTGCTCACCGGCCTGGACGTCGAGGCGAAGGCCGAGATGACGCGGCGGCAGCTTGAGGAGGCGTTCGGCGACGGGCGTCCCGCGCGGGTCGAGTGGACGACGATCGGGACGGCGGCGCCCGACCCGGCGACGCAGGGCGAGGCGACGGCGCTGCTGCGCTGCGCGGTGCTCGACCCGGACGCCGACAAGGTCGGCCGCGCGTTCAGCGGCGCGGTCGTGGAACTGGCACTGGCGGGCTACCCGGGCTTCACGATGACGTCGCCGCCCGGGAAGGGCGCGCCGTACGGGGTGTACAAGCCGGCGTTCGTGCCGAACGAGACCGTCGAGCACGTGGCGGTCCTTCCGGACGGCACCCGGCGGCCGATCGCACCGCCGACCGTCACGCGTCCGCTGCCCGAAGGGGAGGGCGAAACGAGCCCGCCTGTGAAGCAGACAGCGGCCGGTAGCGATGCCCTCCCGCCGGGAGAGGATGACGTACCGCCGTCTGCGATGGCCGGGCAGGACGCGGGGCACGCTGTGCAAGGCGCCCGCAACTTGGCTGGGGACCCCCTTGATTCAAGTCTTTCGCATCACGGGGGCCGCGAGAGGCCGACGCCGCAGCCTGTGGACAACTCCGGGGAGAACGAGGAGGGCTCCGCCTGTGTCGTCCGGGTTGCGTTGGGGCGTATCGCCGGGGCCCGTAGTGGTGACAAGGGCGGGGACGCCAATATTGGTGTCTGGGCCCGGGACGATGCTCAGTGGGAATGGCTCGACGGGTACCTCACCGTTGAGCGGTTTCGGGAGTTGCTGCCCGAGACGCGGGCGTACGCCGTCGCCCGTTACGCGCTGCCGCATCTGCGGGCGCTGAACTTCGTCGTCACCGGGCTGCTCCAGGAGGGCGTCTCGGCGTCGACCCGTTTCGATCCGCAGGGCAAGGCCCTGGGGGAGTGGCTTCGCGCCCGTCATGTCGATCTTCCGGAGACGCTGCTGTGACACTGAAGAGCACGCTGGACACCGCCGGTCCCGAGTACGGGGAGCGTCGCGCGGCGATGCTCGCCAAGCTCGGTGAGCTGGAGCGGGAGCACGCCGAGGCGCTGGCCGGTGGCGGGGAGAAGAAGGTCGAACGGCACCGCAAGCGCGGGAAGCTGCTGGCGCGGGAGCGGATCGAGCTGCTGCTCGACGAGGACGCGCCGTTCCTGGAGCTGAGCCCGCTGGCGGCGTGGGGGAGCGACTTCCCGGTCGGCGCGAGCGTGATCTGCGGGATCGGGGTGGTCGAGGGCGTCGAATGCATGATCGTCGCGAACGACCCGACGGTGCGCGGCGGCGCCAGTAACCCGTGGACGGTGAAGAAGAGCTTCCGCGCGTCCGACATCGCGCTGGAGAACCGGCTTCCGGTGATCAACCTGGTGGAGTCGGGCGGCGCGGACCTGCCCACCCAGAAGGAGATCTTCATCCCGGGCGGGCGGATGTTCCGCGACCTGACGCGGCTGTCGGCGGCGGGCATCCCGACGATCGCGCTGGTGTTCGGCAACTCCACGGCGGGCGGCGCGTACATCCCGGGCATGTGCGACCACGTCGTCATGGTCAAGGAGCGCGCGAAGGTGTTCCTGGGCGGGCCGCCGCTGGTGAAGATGGCGACGGGCGAGGAGTCCGACGACGAGGAGCTGGGCGGCGCCGAGATGCACGCCCGCACGTCGGGCCTGGCCGACTACATGGCGGTGGACGAGCCGGACGCGCTGCGCCTCGGCCGCCAGATCGTCAAGCGCCTCAACCACCGCAAGCGGGGCCCGCAGCCGGGCCCGGTCGTGGAGCCGCGCTACGACGCCGAGGAACTGGCGGGCATCGTCCCCGAGGACCTGAAGATCCCGTTCGACCCGCGCGAGGTCATCGCCCGCGTCGTGGACGGCTCGGACTTCGACGAGTTCAAGCCGCTGTACGGGACGAGCCTGGTCACCGGCTGGGCCCGCCTGCACGGCTACCCGGTCGGCATCCTCGCCAACGCGCAGGGCGTGCTGTTCGGCGACGAGGCGCAGAAGGCCGCGCAGTTCATCCAGCTCGCGAACCAGGCCGACACACCGCTGCTGTTCCTGCACAACACGACCGGCTACATGGTCGGCAAGGAGTACGAGCAGTCGGGCATCATCAAGCACGGCGCCCTGATGATCAACGCGGTGTCCAACAGCAAGGTCCCGCACATCACGCTGGTGATGGGCGCGTCGTACGGGGCCGGGAACTACGGCATGTGCGGGCGGGCCTACGACCCCCGGTTCCTGTTCACGTGGCCGAGCGCCAAGTCGGCGGTGATGGGGCCGCAGCAGCTCGCGGGCGTGCTGTCGATCGTGGCGCGGCAGGCGACCGAGGCGCGCGGCCAGGTGTACGACGAGGAGCAGGACCGCGCGATGCGTGAGATGGTCGAGACGCAGATCGAGGCCGAGTCGCTGCCCTACTTCCTGTCCGGGCGGCTCTACGACGACGGCGTCATCGACCCCCGCGACACCCGCACGGTCCTCGGCCTGTGCCTGTCCGTCGTCCACAACGCGCCTGTACGCGGAGCCGACGGCTTCGGCGTCTTCCGGATGTGAGCTGATGATCGAGAAACTGCTGGTCGCCAACCGGGGCGAGATCGCCCGCCGCGTCTTCCGCACCTGCCGCGACCTCGGCATCGGGACGGTCGCGGTGTACTCCGACCCCGACGCCGGGGCGCCGCACGTGGCCGAGGCCGACGCGGCCGTTCGGCTGCCGGGGGCCGCGCCCGGCGAGACGTACCTGCGCGGTGACCTGATCATCGAGGCGGCGCGGGCCGCCGGGGCGGACGCGATCCACCCCGGGTACGGGTTCCTGTCGGAGAACGCCGCGTTCGCGGCGGCCGTGCTGGACGCGGGCCTGACGTGGGTGGGGCCGCCGCCGCGGGCGATCGCCGCGATGGGTTCGAAGATCGAGGCGAAGAAGCTGATGGCGGGCGCGGGCGTGCCGGTGCTGCCGGAGCTGGACCCGGACGCCGTCACCGACGCCGACCTGCCGATCCTGGTGAAGGCGTCCGCCGGGGGCGGGGGACGCGGGATGCGCGTGGTCCGCGCCCTGGCGGATCTGCCGGACGAGGTCGCGGCGGCCCGCCGCGAGGCCGAGTCGGCGTTCGGTGACCCGGCCGTGTTCTGCGAACCGCTGCTGGAGAACGCCCGGCACATCGAGGTGCAGCTCCTCAGCGACGCGCACGGGCACGGCTGGGCGCTCGGGGAGCGCGAGTGCTCGATCCAGCGCCGCCACCAGAAGATCGTCGAGGAGGCGCCGTCGCCGGCGGTCGGCCCGGAGCTGCGCGAGCGGCTGTGCCGGGCGGCGCTGGACGCGGCCCAGGCGATCGGCTACGTCGGCGCGGGCACGGTCGAGTTCATGCTCGCGGACGACGGCCGCTTCTTCTTCCTGGAGGTCAACACGCGCCTCCAGGTCGAGCACCCGGTGACCGAGTGCGTCTACGGGGTGGACCTGGTCCGCCTCCAGATCGAGGTCGCCGAGGGCGCGGAGCTGGACGGCGACGCGCCGGCGCCCGACGGGCACGCGATCGAGGTCCGCCTGTACGCCGAGGACCCGGCGGCGGACTGGCGGCCCGGGACGGGCACGCTGCACACCTTCGAGGTCCCGGGCGTGGACGTGACGTTCGCCCGCCCCGACGGTCCCGGCCTGCGCCTGGACAGCGGGTTCGAGTCCGGCGGCGAAGTCGGCGTCCACTACGACCCGATGCTGGCCAAGCTGATCGCGTGGGCGCCGACCCGCGCCGCCGCCGCGCGGCGGCTGCGCGCCGCGCTCACCGGCGCCCGCGTCCACGGCGTCACCACCAACCGCGACCTGCTCGCCAACATCCTGCGCGAACCGGCGTTCTTGGCGGGTGACACCGACACCGGCTACCTGGACAAGGTCGGCCTGGCCGGGCTCGCCGCGCCGCTGGCGGACGCGGCGGCCGTCCGGCTGTCGGCGCTGGCCGCCGCGCTCGCGGTCGCCGCCGCGAACCGCGCCGCCGCGCCGGTGCAGGGCGGGCTGCCGTCCGGCTGGCGCAACGTGCCCTCGCAGCCGCAGCGCCGGACGTTCCTGACGGCCGAC
Organism: Actinomadura flavalba DSM 45200; assembly: GCF_000374305.1. Lineage (GTDB taxonomy): Bacteria > Actinomycetota > Actinomycetes > Streptosporangiales > Streptosporangiaceae > Spirillospora > Spirillospora flavalba. The sequence goes on from NZ_KB894096.1 coordinate 6,194, forward strand.
TCCGACACCGGGATCGACGTCGCCTACCGCCTCACCCGCGACGGCCTGGCCGCCGAGGGGTTCGACGGCGTCGCGGTGGCCGCCGCGGCGCCGGACGAGGTCACGCTGACCCAGGACGGCGTGCGGCGCACGTTCACGGTGACGCGGGCGGGCGACCGCGTCGACGTCGACTCCCCGCTCGGCCCGGTCGCGCTGCGGCTGCGGCCCCGGTTCGCCGACCCCAGCGACCTGGTCGCGCCCGGCTCGCTGCTGGCCCCGATGCCCGGCACGGTCGTGCGCGTCGAGACCGAGGCGGGCGCGGCCGTGGCCGAGGGCCAGACGCTCGTCGTGCTGGAGGCGATGAAGATGGAGCACCGCATCGCCGCCCCCGCCGCCGGAACCGTGGCCGAGCTCGGCGTCGCCGCCGGGCAGCAGGTCGAGGCCGGAGCCGTCCTCGCCGTGATCGAAGCATCCTGACCCCCCGAAAGGACCACAGCGTGACCTACAGCGAATCCGAGGAGCGGCAGGCGCTGCGCGCGGCCGTCGCCGAACTCGGCGCCAAGTACGGGCCGGACTACTACGTCCGCAAGGCCAAGGCCGGGGAGAAGACCGACGAGCTGTGGCAGGAGGCCGGGCGGCTCGGCTACCTCGGCGTCAACGTGCCCGAGGAGTACGGCGGCGGCGGAGGCGGCATCGGTGACCTGGCGGCCGTCTGCGAAGAGCTGGCCGCCGCCGGGTGCCCGCTGCTGCTCATGGTGGTGTCCCCGGCGATCTGCGCGACGATCATCGCCCGGTCCGGCACCGACGAGCAGCGCAAGCACTGGCTGCCCCGGTTCGCGGACGGCTCGGTCAAGATGGCGTTCGCGATCACCGAGCCGGACGCGGGCTCCAACGCCCACCGCATCACCACCACGGCGCGCCGCGACGGCGACGGCTGGATGCTGAACGGGCAGAAGACGTTCATCTCCGGCGTGGACGAGGCCGACGCGGTGCTGTTCGTCGCCCGCAGCCACGACCAGAAGGGCAACCTGCGGCCCTCGCTGTTCATCCTCCCGACCGACGCCCCCGGGTTCACCTGGACGCCGATCGACATGGAGATCGTGTCGCCCGAGCGGCAGTTCATCTGCCACCTCGACGACGTGCGGCTGCCCTACGACGCGCTCGTCGGCGACGAGGACGGCGGCCTGCTCCAGCTCTTCGCCGGCCTCAACCCCGAGCGGATCATGGCGTCGGCGATGGGCGCGGGCATCGGCCGTCTCGCGCTGGACAAGGCCATCGGCTACGCCAAGGACCGGCAGGTGTTCAAGACGCCGATCGGCGCCCACCAGGGCATCGCGCACCCCCTCGCCACCGGCAAGATCGAGCTGGAGCTGGCGCGGCTCATGCAGCAGAAGGCCGCGGCCCTGTACGACGCGGGCGACGACATGGGCGCGGGGGAGGCCGCGAACATGGCCAAGTACGCGACGGCCGAGGCCGCCATCCACATCGTCGACACGGCCATCCAGACGCACGGCGGCAACGGCCTCACCTCCGAGTACGGGGTGGGGATGCTCGCGGGCGTCGTGCGGCTCATGCGGATCGCGCCGGTCAGCCGCGAGATGATCCTGAACTTCGTGGCGCAGCACTCCCTGGGGCTGCCCAAGTCGTACTGATCCCGGTAGAGCACCCCGGTCGGCGGTCCAGTTCCCCGCGTGGGGACGGGACCGTCGGCCGTTGTGACGGGACACGGTGAGAAGGAACACAGAACCCTGTTCGGTTGTGATCTGGGCCACTCGACAGGCCGGTCAAAGGCACAGGTCACGGTCGCGTTTAGACCGCCGTGCTAAAGAATCCGCGCGCCTGCGACCCGGAGCGGCCAAGGGCGCTGTGCTAGAACGCCTCACAGATGCGCGGAGGAGCATGACGCCGGCGGGCGCGTCCCGTCCGTTCGGCCGCCGCATGCCCGCGCGGAGAGGACGTCCATGAACGCAGTCGCAGCGCACACGACCGGCCCCCTCGCCGAGGTCGTCGACACCGGCCGCTACCCCCTCCACGACCCTGCCGGGCCCGCGTGGTCCGCCACCGTCGCCCGCGTCCGCGCCGACCTGCGCGACGTCGGATGCAGCGTCCTGCCCGACTTCATCCGGCCCGAGCTGCGCGAGACGCTGCGCCGCGAGGGCGCCGCCATCGCCCCCACGGCCCACTACGACGTCGAGACCGTCAACGCCTACAACATCGACATCACGACACCGCTCCCCGACGACCACCCCGGCCGCCTCACCGTCGAACGCGGCAACGCCTTCGTCGCCCGCGACCGCATCCCCGCCACCGCGCTCATCCAGCGGCTCTACACCAGTGAGGTGTTCCAGCGGTTCGTCGCCGACTGCTTCGGCCTGGACGCCATGCACGAACTCGCGGACCCGCTGTCGGGCCTGTGCCTCAACGTCGTCAACCCCGGCATGGAGCACCCCTGGCACTTCGACACCAACGAGTTCACCGTCTCCATGCTGACGCAGGAGCCCGAGGACGGCGGCGTCTTCGAGTACTGCCCCGGCATCCGCTCGGCCACCGGCGAGAACTTCGCCGACGTCCGCGCCGTCCTCACCGGCGAGGGCGACCACCTCGTCCGGACGCTCACGCTGCGTCCCGGCGACCTCCAGCTCTTCCAGGGCCGCTACTCGCTGCACCGCGTCAGCCCCGTCGGCGGCGACCGGCCCCGCCACTCGGCGATCTTCGCCTATAGCGAGAAGCCCGGCGTCATCGGCAGCGTCGCCCGCACCCGGCAGCTCTTCGGCCGCGTCCTGCCCGAGCACCTGGCCGCCGAAGGCCGCGTCCGCGTCGACGGTCTCCTGGACTAGCGCGGCGCCCGAGATCAGGAACCCCCCGCCTCGATCCCTCGCGCCCGCGAACCGGAAGGACCCACGGCCGTGCAGACCGGAACCCCCGGAAAGATCTCGCTCGACCACATCTACCGCCAGCCCGACCCGCGCGCCTACTTCGGCACGCTGCGCGGCCTCGGCTACTGCATCCCGCAGCTCGCCCAGCCCGCGTTCGCCACGCTGATCGCCGAGCACCGCGCCGTCCACGGCACCACCGCCTCCAGCGTGCTGGACATCGGCTGCTCCTACGGCATCAACGCCGCCCTCACCAAGTGCGGGGCGACCATGGACGAACTGTACGAGCGGTACGCCGGCGACGACGCCGCCGCCCTCACCCGCGACACGCTGCTGGACCGCGACCGCGCGCTGCTGCGCGCCCGCCGCCGCCCCGGCGCTCCCCGCTTCACCGGGCTGGACGTCTCCGCCGACGCCCTGGCCTACGCGCTGGCCGCCGGCTACCTCGACGAGGCCGTCCACGCCGACCTGGAGGCCGCCGACCCCACCCCCGACCAGGCGCGGCGCCTCGCCGGGGCCGACGTCGTCATCTCCACCGGCTGCCTCGGCTACGTCACCGACCGCACCCTCTCCCGCGTCATCGCCGCCCAGGACGGGCGGCTGCCGTGGATGGCGCACTACGTGCTGCGCATGTTCTCCTTCGCCCCCATCGCCGACACGCTCGACGCCGCGGGCTACACCACCGAGGCCGTCGGGGCGCCCGTCCGGCAACGCCGCTTCGCCACCGACCAGGAACGCGACCTGGTGCTCGACGCCATGACCGGCGACGGCATCGACCCGAGCGGGTATGAGACCGACGGCTGGTTCTACGCCCAGCTCCACGTCTCACGCCCGCGCCATCCCACCACCTCTACCCCGACCGAGGAACGACCGTGACCGCGACCCCTGAACTGTCCGCACGCACCTTCGGCAACGAGGACGCGCTGCCGCGCGTCCCGCTGCCCGACCTGCGGGACACCTGCACCCGGTTCCTCACCTGGAGCGCCCCGCTGCTCACCCCCGAGCAGCGCGCCGCCACCGAGGCCGAGATCGAGGCGTTCCTCGCCCCCGGCGGCCCCGGCGAGACCCTGCACGCCGCGCTCGCCGCGTACGAGGGCTCGCCCGGCGTGCAGAGCTGGCTCGACGTGTTCTGGCCGTACCGGTACCTGGGCCGCCGCGACCGGATCGCGCTCAACGCCAACTTCTTCTTCCTGTTCCAGCACGCCGACCTGACCCGCGAGGACCGCGCCGCCGCCCTCATCTCCGGCGCCGTCGCCTACAAGCTCGCCCTCGACGACGAGAGCGTCCCGCCCGTCGTGCAGCGCGGCCGGGCGCTGTCGATGGAGCAGAACAAGTACCTGTTCTCCGCCACGCGCATCCCCGGCGCCGAGCAGGACACCGTCCGTGTCCCCTACACCGACGCGTGGCCCGGCCCCTCGCAGGCCCGGCACATCATCGTGCTGCATCGCGGCAACCTGGTCCGGATGGACGTCGTCGGGCCCGACGGCGCCCCCTACGCCCCCGGGGACCTCGCCGCCGGGATCGGCGCCGTCCTCAAGGAGGCCGCCACCCCCGCCGCGCCGGGGACCACCGTCGGGCACCTCACCACCAAGGCCCGCGCCGAGTGGGCCGCGAGCCGCGCCGCGCTGCTCGCCCTCGACCCCGCCAACGCCGACGCACTCGACGCCGTGGAGACCGCGCTGTTCTGCGTCGCGCTCGACGACGTCGCCCCCGCGACCGACCTGGAGGCGTGCGACCGGCTGCTGCACGGTGACAGCGCCGACCGCTGGTTCGACAAGGCCGTCACGTTCGTGGTGTTCGAGGACGGCGCCGCCGGCATCAACATCGAGCACTGCGGGCTGGACGGCACCACCGTGCTCAGCTTCGTGGACGCCGTCCTCGGCGCCGACGCCGCCGCGCACGCCGCCGCGTCCGGCGCCCGCCCGCAGGGCACCCCGCCGACCGCGCCGGTGCGGTTCACGCTCGACGACGCGCTGCGCGCCGACGTCACCGACGCCGGACACGCCTTCGCCGACTACGCCGCCGCGACCGCCACCACCACCGTCTCCTTCGAGGACTTCGGCGCGAACCGCGCCAAGCAGCTCAAGATCTCGCCGGACGCGTTCGCGCAACTCGCCTACCAGCTCGCCCACCAGCGCGCCAAGGGCCACCTGGGCGCCACCTACGAGTCCATCGCCACCCGCCAGTACCGGCGCGGCCGCACCGAGGCCATGCGCGTCGTCACCCCCGAGATCCAGGCGTTCGTCGCCGCGATGGGCGACCCGGCCGCCGACGCCGCCGCCCGCCGCGCCGCCGCGCGCACCGCCGCCGAGGCCCACGTCGCCCGCGCCAAGGACTGCCAGGCCGGACGCGCCCCCGAGCAGCACCTGTGGGAACTCCAGCTCATCCAGAAGCGGCGCGGCGCCGAACTCGGCGTCACCGAGGAACCCGCCCTGTTCCGCACCCCGGGCTGGACGGTGCTGCGCGACGACTACCTCAGCACCAGCTCGGCGCCCTCGGTCAACGTCCTGTACTTCGGGTTCGGCTCCACGAGCCCGCAGTGCATCGGCGTCGCCTACGTCCTGCTGCCCGACCGCTTCAACGTCTACCTCAGCACCCCGGCGTCGGTCGCCGACGCCATGCACGCCTTCGCGGGCCACCTCCGCGACGCCGTACGCGAACTGGAGGCCCTGCTGGCCTCCGAATGACCCCGACGGCCCCGCACGGCGGCCCGCCCCCACGCGGGACGGGCCGCCCGGTGCGCTCGGCGCGGCCCACCCCGCGAGCGCGGCGGCGACGGGCCGGTGAGCGGGCTCGCTCGGGGGAGACGGCCGTGCCGTGGAACCCGGCGGCGCGGTGAGCGCGCCGGGTGATGGGGCTCGCTTGCGGGCATGGCGGGCCGTGCCCCGCGAACCCGGTGGCGCGGTGCCTGGCCTGTGAGCGGCCTCGCTCCGGGGATGGCGGGGGCTAGTGGGGTTCGGTGAGTGCGGTGATCTGCTCGGTGAGCGGTGTCCGCGCGGTTAGGCGGTTGTCGATGGCGTGGTGGGGGACCGGCGGCGGTTCGCCCGGCCGCTGGCGTTCGGTGAAGGCGTCGAACGCCGCGAGCTTGCCCGCGTCGCGGGGCAGGCCGCGTGCCTCCAGCCGGGCGCGCAGCGTCGCCGCGTCCGTGCGCAGCCACACCAGGGGGACGGGCGGGCCGCCCAGCTCGGCCTCCCACGCGTGCCAGCGGGCCGCGTCGTGGATCGCCGTGGTGAACGGGCCGCTGAGCAGCACCGGGCAGCCCGCCGCGCGGATCTCGCGGGCCGCCGCCGTCAGCCCCGCGTACTCGTGCGGCTTGACGTGCTCGTCGTACCAGGGGCCCTCGCGCTCGCCCGCGTCGCGGCCCGCCGCCGCCAGCGTCGCCGCGACGAACGACGCGTAGACGGTGTCCTTGTCCAGCAGGGCCGGGACCGGACGCAGCCGCGCCAGCAGCAGCGCCGCCACCGTCGACTTGCCCGAGCCCGGCGGCCCCGCCACCACCCACACCGGCGCCCGCGTCATACCGCCAGCCGCATCCGGCGCGTCGCCAGCCGCGCGATGCGTTCCTCGTCGACGTCGTGGCCGAGGCCCGGCTGCGTCAGCGGCACCCCCACCACGCCGCCCGCCGACCGCACCGGCGGCGACACGAACACCGGGCCGCCCGACGGGTCGGTCACCTCGCTCGGCAGCGTGCAGCCCGGCAGCGACGCGAGCGCGACCGCCGCCGCCTGGCCCACCCCGAACACGCCCACGCCCGTGCACCAGATGTCCCACCCGGCCGCGTAGGCGCGGTCGTGCGCGGCGCGCGCCGCCGTCAGCCCGCCCAGCAGGTCGAAACGCAGGTTCAGGACGCGGCCCGCGCCCAGCTCGACCGCCGCCGCGAGCGTGTCCAGGTCGCCGACGGCCGGGGCGACGGCCGCCGCCACCAGCCGTTGCAGGCGCGCGTGCGCCGCCAGGTCGCCGGCGGCGAACGGACGCTCGACCGCGACCGGCTCGTAGGCGTCCAGGGCCTCCAGCGCCGCCAGATGCGCGGGATCGTCGGCGTCGTAGGCGTGCCCGGCGTCCACGACGACCGCCAGCGCCGGGAACGCCCGCCGCACCGCGCGCAGCGGCTCGGTGTCCCAGCCGGGCCGGACCGCCAGCGTCACCCGCGTGTGCCCGGCGCCCACGGCCTGGTTCACCCGGCCCGGCAGCGTGTCCAGGTTCGGTTCCGGCGCGATCCGCGCCGCCGTCACGATCGACGTGCGCGTCCCGCCGAGGGCGTGCGCCAGCGGCAGCCCCCGCCCCCGGCACCACAGGTCCCAGCAGGCGACGTCCACCGCCGCCGCGGCGGCGGGGCCGCCGAGCTGCGCCGCGCCCGCCACGTCCTCGGGGCTCTCCCACTCCAGCCCGACCAGCGCCGGGCCCAGCCGCTCCTCCAGGTCGCACCAGGCCGGGCCGAGCCCGTCCGGCTCGCCTCCGCCCTCCGGGGCGGCCTCGCCCCACCCGACGTTCCCGTCGTCCGCCACCACGCGCACCAGCACGCTCTCACGGCGCCGCCCCCGCGGCATCCGCACCCGGAAGGCGTCACAGCCCACGATCTGGGGCATGCAGGTCCCACCTTCCCGCTCGATCCGTGTCCATTCTGCCCCGCCGCGCGGGGCCGCGCGGCGTTACGAGGGGCAGGTCGACTCCAGCGAGACCGGCTTCTTCCCGGCCTCCTCCTCGCGCTGCGGCGACTCGGACGGGGCCGGGGTGCCCGCCGCCGACGGCGCGGTGGGGGAGCCCGCCAGCGGCGCGCGGTTCGGGGTGGGGGGCTTGGGCGGCGCCAGGGCCTCGGCGGTCAGCCGGCGGATCTCACGCCAGTCGGGGTTGCCGGTGCTGATCAGCGGCGGCACGAACTGGAGGCTGTTCAGGGTGGCGCCCTCGCGGACCTTGCCCGACAGGGCGATCATCGGACGCAGCAGCTCGCGCGGCAGGTCGGTGGAGACCGCGCGCTTGGTCGCCGAGGCCAGCTTGTCGAACTGGAGCAGCACCGCCTGCGGGTCGGCCTGCTGGGCGATGGCGCGCAGCAGGCACTTCTGCCGGCCCATCCGGGCGTAGTCGTCGCTGAAGGTGCGCGAGCGGCCGTACCAGAGGGCCTCCTTGCCGCCCAGCGTGCGCAGGCCCGGCTGGATGACGTCGCCGCGCTGCCCGTAGGGGATCGGCTCCTGCACGCGCATCCGGACGCCGCCCATGGCGTCGATGATGTCGGCGAAACCGAACATGTCCACCAGGATGTAGTGATCGACCGGGATGCCGAGGATGCCGGACACCGTCCGCTTGAGCAGATCGGGGCCGCGCTTCTTCTTGGGGACGCCCGGCACCAGGTCCGGGTGGTCCTCGGCGAACTGGTAGACCTCGTTCAGCAGGCCCGGCGTGCCGTAGCCGTCGCCGGTGAACCCGTACGGGAAGCGGTCGCGGGCGGGCCCGGCGGGCAGCGGCACCCGCTCCAGGTTGCGGGGCAGGCTCAGCAGCACCGTGTCGCCGGTGCGGGTGTCGACGCTGGCGACCGTCATGCTGTCGGTGCGGACGCCCTCGCGGTTGCCGGCCGCGTCGCCGCCGATGAGCAGCACGTTGACGCGCGGCGTGTCCTTCCAGGGGTCGTCGGCGTCGATCGACTGGCCGTTGCGGTCGGCGCTCTGGAAGATGCTGCTGATCAGGTCGCCGGCGAGGTAGGTGCGGTGGGCCGTCCACACCACCGGCACCGCCACCGCGAAGCACAGCACCGCGACCGCGCCGACGCCCGCCGTGCGCAGGCCCGGGCCGAGCGTGCCGGGCCGCAGGATCTGGTACGACCGGACGATCACCGCGACCCACAGCAGGCCGAGCAGCAGCAGGCTCGCGACGAGGGCGCGCATCAGCGACGGATCGGCGGCGATCGTCGCGGCGGTGTTCTCGTCGCCGAGCAGCGCGGTCGTCGCGGCGATCATGAGCAGGAACGTGTAGACGGCGAGCAGGACCCCGCCGGAGGCCCGGCGCCCGGTCCAGATGTGGGCCACGCCCCAGACGGCCGCCGACGCCAGCGTCAGCGTCAGCGCATGCGGCAGCGACCGTGCGGTGCGCCCGGGCGGCGCCGGAACCGGCGCCGCGCCCCGGGGGACGCGTCCGGGGGCGGCCTCCCGGCCGAACGATCGCTTCGACATGTACGCTCCGATTCCCCGGGCGGGGTGCATTCAGCCCCCAACCTACATATGTGACGCGCAAAACCCGGGAAACGGTTGCCGCGACGGCTACCAAATCCGGATCAACCGGACTTCCCAGGCCGTCGCACGGTCTCCTCCCCGCGTGATCATTCTCTCGCACTCACCAGCTCGTGGCGAGTGGCATGCCCTCCGCGTATCCCGACGAACTCTGCACGCCGATCACGGCGCGCTCGTGGAACTCCTCCAGCGACCGGGCGCCCGCGTAGGTGCACGAGCTGCGCAGCCCCGCGATGATGCCGTCCACCAGGTCCTCCACGCCGGGCCGCCGCGGGTCCAGGAACATGCGGGACGTGGAGATGCCCTCCTCGAACAGCGCCTTGCGGGCCCGGTCGAAGGGGGAGTCGTCGGCGGTGCGCAGCGCGACCGCGCGCGCCGAGGCCATGCCGAAGCTCTCCTTGTAGAGGCGGCCGTCGGCGGCGCGCTGGAGGTCGCCGGGCGACTCGTAGGTGCCCGCGAACCAGGAGCCGACCATGACGTTCGCCGCGCCCGCCGCCAGCGCCAGCGCGACGTCGCGGGGGTGCCGGACGCCGCCGTCGGCCCACACGTGCCGGCCGAGCCGCCGCGCCTCGGCGGCGCACTCCAGTACGGCGGAGAACTGCGGGCGGCCGACGCCGGTCATCATCCGCGTCGTGCACATGGCGCCGGGACCGACCCCGACCTTGACGATGTCGGCGCCCGCCTCGATGAGGTCGCGGGTGCCCTCGGCCGTCACCACGTTGCCCGCGACGACCGGAACGCCCGGGTCGAGGGCGCGCACCGCCGCCAGCGCGGAGATCATCTTCTCCTGGTGGCCGTGCGCGGTGTCGACGACGAGCAGGTCGGCGCCCGCGTCCAGCAGCGCCTTGGCCTTGCCGGCCACGTCGCCGTTGACGCCGACGGCGGCGGCGACGCGCAGCCGCCCGGTCGCGTCCACGGCGGGCTTGTACAGGGTGGCGCGCAGCGCGCCGGTGCGGGTCAGGATGCCGACGAGGGAGCCGTCGGCGAAGTCCACGACGGGGGCGAGCCGGTGGCCGCCCTCGTGCAGCCGGTGGAACGACTCGCGCGGGTCGAGCCCGGCAGGCAGCGACAGGACGTCGCGCGACATCACGTCGCGGAGCTGGGCGAAACGGTCGACGCCCTGGCAGTCGGACTCGGTCACGACGCCCACGGGCCGCGAGCCGTCCACGACGATCACCGCGTTGTGGGCGCGCTTGCCGAGCAGGGCGAGCGCCTCGCCGACGGTGCCGCCGGGCGTCAGCCGGATCGCGGTGTCGACGACCAGGTCGCGGCGCTTGACCCAGCCGATCACCTCGGCGACGACCTCGGCGGGGATGTCCTGCGGGATGACGGCCACGCCGCCGCGCCGCGCGATGGTCTCGGCCATGCGGCGGCCGGACACGGCCGTCATGTTGGCCACGACGAGCGGGATCGTGGTCCCGCTGCCGTCGGCGGTGGACAGGTCCACCTCCAGCCGCGACCCGACCGGCGAGCGGTTCGGGACCATGAAGACGTCGTTGTAGGTGAGGTCGTGAGCGGGCGGCTCACCGTTCAGCAGGCGCACGTCTGTACTACACACCAATCGCGGATCAAAGTGGCTGGGCCACCGTACATTGTGCGCCATACCCGCCGGTGCGCCCGCCAAGCCACCGTTCCCGGGGGTTCCGCACGGAAGCTCCCGCACGGGCGGAGTGGCGCGCGGCCCCGCCCCGGGCGTGTTGTGAAGGTCGGCCCGACGTTCGGTTGGACTCTCGGTAAAGTCAGCTCTTGACGTTCTTGCGTGTCCGTTGCACTTTTCTTACATGACCTTGAGGCGGTGATCACCGCCCCGAGACCCGCACGACACAGCCACCGGGAGTCGCTCATGCAGGTCAGACCGGAGAGGACGACGGCACGAGCACGTTCCAGGCCGCCCCGGCCGGGGTCCGAGCGTGACCAGCGCCACGTTCGGAGCGACCGGGGGCGTGGCCCGCCGGGGCCGCCGACGCCTCCGCCCCTGATCTCGTTGCGCTCCCGTACCGCATTCGGAGGCGTCGGTTTCGTCACCCGGCAGGGCCGACACCGACGCTTCGATCGCCACGGGAGGTGCGGAACACGAGCAGGATCAATATTTGACGGGATACCGCCCGGAAATGGAATGATCTTGCAGTTGCCGAAAAATCGATCTTTCTACGCATGTCGAGGAGGAGAGCCGTGCTGGATGCGGTCGACGCCGTGCTCGTCCGCGAGCTCCAGCGGGATGGCAGGGCGACGTTCCAGGCGCTCGCCGACCGGGTGGGGCTGTCCCGCACGGCGGTGCGGGCCCGCGTGCAGAACCTTCTCGAGACCGAGGTCGTCCGGGTGGTGGGCATCGTGCACGCCGCCGTCGTGGGCGCCGAGGCCATCGGGCACGTGTCGGTCACCGTCGACGGCGCCGCCCGCGAGATCGCCGCGACCGTCGCCGAGCGTCCCGCCGTCAGCTTCACCGCGCTGACCGCCGGGCCGCACGACCTGGTCGCCCAGGTCCGTACCCGCGACGACGCCGCACTCGCCGCCGAGATCGACCAGATCCGCGGCGTCCCCGGAGTCCGCACCGCCGAGGTGTTCCGCTCGGTGGCCACCGTCCGCGACGCCCACGCCGTCGTCCGCGATCTCGGCGAGGTCTCCCTCGACGACATCGACTGGCGGCTGCTCCAGGAGCTCCAGCGCGACGGGCGCGCGCCCTACACCCGGCTGGCCGGGATCATCGGACTGTCGCAGGCCGCCACGCGCGCCCGCGTCGTCCGGCTGATGCGGTCCGGCGTCATCCAGGTCACCGGCCTGACCGACCCGCTGGCCCTCGGCGCCGCCGAACTCGCCGGGTTCGGGCTGTCGGTCGCCGGAGGACTGCGCCGCGCCGCCGAGGCCGTCGCAGAGCAGGAGGGAGTCCGCTACCTCGCGACCGGATTCGGCCGCCACGACATGGTCGGGCACGCCGAGGCCGGTACCCGCGCCGAACTCGTCGCGGTGCTGGACGCGGTGCGCGCCGTGCCCGGCGTCACCGTCAACGCGTCCTGGCACCATCTCGACGTCGTCAAGGAGTCCTACGCGGTGGACCTGCCCGACAAGCCGCTGAACGGCATCTGACCCGACACCGGGACCTGGGGGAGGTCAGTGGCGGTCCAGCGCCGCCTCCTCCAGGTCCAGTTCGCGCAGCACCCGGTTCAGCACCTCGTCGTCGATGCGGCGCTCGTTCCGCTGTCGGACGAACGTCTCCCGCTCGGCGGCCAGCATCTCCCGGCGCAGCCGCCGGTACGTGGCGCTGGGCACCTCCGCGCCGTCCGGGCCCGTCCCGCCGCCCAGGCGCTCCCACGCGCCCAGGCGGCGCTGCTCGGCCAGCGTCCGCAGCCGTTCCACGACCCCCTCGTCCAGCGGGGCCGGGCTCGCGCCGACCAGTTCCTCCAGCCGGTCCAGCGCCGCGCGCGCCGCCGCGTCCTGCGCGCCCGCCTCGGCGACGGTGTCCTCGTAGATCTCGCGCTGCCCGTGGACGCCGAGCGCGCGGATCAGCGCCGGGAACGTCACGCCCTGCACGAGCAGGGTGGCCAGCACGGTGGTGAACGTCAGGAACAGCACCAGGTCGCGGGCGGGGAAGTCGCCGCCCGCCGAGGTGACGAACGGGACGGCGAACGCCGCCGCCAGCGACACCACGCCCCGCATGCCCGCCCAGGACACGATGACGTTGCCGCGCCAGCCGACGCCGCGCCCGCGCTCCTTGGCCGAGAACACCCCGGGCACGTAGCCGGTGGCGAACACCCACACGAACCGGGCGGCGACGACGACGCCGAAGATCGCGACCGCCCACCAGGCCAGCGACCACCAGCCGTGCCGGGACAGGCCGTCCACCACCGGCGGGAGTTGCAGGCCGATGAGCAGGAACACCACCGACTCCAGCACGAACACCACGAGCTTCCAGAACGACTGGCCCAGCAGGCGCGTCAGCGCGGGCGAGTCGGTGAAGCGGTGGCCGAGGTACAGGCCGCTGACGACCACCGCGATGACGCCCGACCCGTGCACGGACTCGGCGACCAGGTACGCGGCGTACGGCGCGACGATCGCCACCGCGTTCTCCACCAGCGGATCGCGCAGCCGCGAGCGCAGCCAGTGCAGCGGCGGCCCCAGCGCCAGCCCGATCGCCGTGCCCGCCAGCGCCGCGAACAGGAACCGCTCCACGCCCTCGCCCAGGCTGAACCCGGCGCCGACGGCGGCGGCCAGCGCCACCCGGAACAGGGTCAGCGCGGTCGCGTCGTTGAACAGGCTCTCCCCGACCAGGATCGTGACGAGCCGGCGCGGCAGCCCGAGCCGCTGCGCGACGCTCACCGCCGCGACCGCGTCCGGCGGCGCCACGATCGCGCCGAGCACCAGCGCCGCCGCCAGCGGCATCTCCGGGATGAGCGCGTAGGCGGCGAACCCGACCGCGACCGTGGTGAACAGCACCAGCCCCACCGACAGCAGCGCGATCGGCCGCAGGTTCTCGCGCAGGTTGTAGTAGCTGCTCTGCCACGCCGCCGAGAACAGCAGCGGCGGCAGGAACGCGTACAGCACGAACTCGGGGTCCAGCTCGAACTCCGGGACGCCCGGCAGGAACGCCAGCACCATGCCCGCCACGACGAGCGCGAGCGGCGCCGCGACCCCCGCGCGGCGCGCGAAGCCCGCCACGATCAGCGCGGTCACCGGTACGGCAAGCAGCCACAGGGCGTGCGTCGTCTCCACCGTCTGATCCTGGCACGCCGCCGGGCCGGAATTCAGGGACGCGCGCGGCCCGTCTCCCGCGCGAACGCCAGGAAGTCCACCGCCGACGACGGCAGCCGCCGGTGCGCCTGCACGAAACCGATCGTCTGCGCCAGCGGCGGCGTGAACGACCGCACGACCAGGCCCGGGGTGTCGCCGAGCCGGTCGCGGAACGCCAGCACCGCGCCCGAGCCCGCGCGGACGCGGCGGGCGCGCCCGGCGGCGTCGGCGTCGGAGGTGATCGCCGGGCGCGTCCCGGTCGCGCGCAGCAGGCCGTCCAGTTCGGCGCGCAGCGGGCCGCCGGGCGGCAGGACGAGCGGCAGCCCGTCCAATGCGGACACCGGCGTCGGCTCGCGCGGCGCCGCGCCGGGCGCGCACACCAACACCGCCTCGCGCTCCTCGACCGGGTGGGCCATGAGGTCGCCGGGCACCGGCAGGACGGTCAGCGCCAGGTCGGCCTCGCCGCCGCGGACCAGCGCCGCCGGGTCGTCGGCGCGCAGGACGCGGATCGCGACGCTGGGCCGCTCGCGGGCGAACCCGGGCACGAACCGGCCGGTCAGCCGGGGCTCCAGCGCGGCGGCCACCGCGATGCGCAGTTCGGCGCCGCGCCCGCCCGCCTTGGCCGCCGCCAGGCTCTCGATCGCGTCCACGGCGGCCAGCGCGGCGCGGGCGTGCGCGGCGACGCGTTCCCCGGTCGGCGTCAGCGCGACGCCGCGTCCCGAGCGGGTGAACAGCTCCAGGCCGAGTTCGCGCTCCAGCTCCCGCACGGCCCGCGACAGCGCGGGCTGCGCGACGAACAGGGCCTGCGCCGCCGCCGTCATCGTGCCGTGATCGGCGGTGGCGACGACGAAGCGGAGCTGCCGCAGGTTCATGCGCCGACGGTATGACACCGGATCGGCGTCGTTCCCGCACACGGCGTGATTGGGTCTTCCAGGTCAGAAGACCCTTCCCCCCGACTCCTACCGTCTCAGACGAGAACTTCGTCGACGAAGCACCAGCGCCAGTCCTCGCCGGGCTCGAACGACCGGACGATCGGATGGCCCTCGTCCCGGAAGTGCGCCGAGGCGTGACGCATGGGCGAGGAGTCGCAGCAGCCCACGTGCCCGCACGTCAGGCACAGCCGCAGGTGCACCCACGACGTGCCCTCCTTCAGGCACTCCTCGCAGCCCTGCGGGGTGCGCGGCGGCGGCGGGTCGGCGGGCAGGTCCTTGACGTGTTCGCAGGTCGCCATGGGTTCATCGTCGCACGCGACCCACCGGTCACCAGTGGTCGGGGCTGACCGGCTCGTCGTCGGGCCGGGACGAGCCGCCCAGCAGCCGCAGGTCGGACTCGACCATCATCGTCACCAGTTCCTCGAACCCGACGGCGGGTTCCCAGCCGAGCTGCTCGCGGGCCTTCTTGGGGTCGGCGCACAGCAGGTCGACCTCGGCGGGGCGGGTGAACCGGGCGTCGAGCACGACGTGCTCGCGCCAGTCGAGCCCGGCGGTGCGGAACGCGAACTCCACCAGGTCGCGGACGGACTGGGTCTGCCCGGTGCCGATGACGTAGTCCTCGGGGGTGTCGTGGGCGAGCATCATCCGCATGGCGCGGGCGTAGTCGCCGGCGAAGCCCCAGTCGCGGCGGGCCTCCAGGTTGCCGAGCCGGAGTTCGGTGGCCAGCCCGAGCTTGATCCGCGCGACGCCGAGCGACACCTTGCGCGTCACGAACTCGGCGCCCCGGCGCGGGGACTCGTGGTTGAACAGGATGCCGCTGACGGCGAACATGCCGTAGGACTCGCGGTAGTTCTGGGTGATGTAGTGCCCGTAGGTCTTGGCGACGCCGTAGGGGCTGCGCGGGTGGAACGGCGTCCGCTCGTTCTGCGGCGTCTCGCGCACCATCCCGAACATCTCCGAGGACGACGCCTGGTAGAAGCGGATCTGCTCGCCGTCGGGGGTGCGCGACGAGCTGACGCCCGACACGACCCGGATCGCCTCCAGCATGCGCAGCACGCCCATGCCGGTGACCTCGGCGGTCAGCTCGGCCTGCTGCCACGACATCGGCACGTAGGAGATCGCGCCCAGGTTGTAGACCTCGTCGGGCCGGACGCGCTCCACGGCCGAGATCAGGCTGCCCTGGTCCAGCAGGTCACCGGTGGTGATCTGCACGTCGCCGATGTGCTTGCGCAGCCGCGACACGTGCGGGTTGGCCTGACCCCGCACCAGTCCCCACACCTCATACCCCTGCTCCAGCAGATGCTCGGCGAGGTACGAGCCGTCCTGCCCGGTGATGCCGGTGATGAGTGCTCGCCTGGACAGCGGATCCTCCTGGGCTGACTGGCTGATATAAGGATCAGACGACGGACCTGATGCGGACGAAAACCGCAACGGGCGTGAAACACGAGGTTAGCGACCTCCGAGGGATGCTGACGAGCGCGGGTTCGGTAAACACCGAATTTGCTTCGCCTTCGTGACGGAGCCGGAACCCGGGCCCGGTCGCGCCGCGTGGCGCCGTGCTCGGTGATGTGCGAGCGTGGACCCGACATGAGCACCAGCGCCCCGCTTCCCCCGCTGCGCCTGAACGGGCGCGACCTCGGCCGGTTCGCCGTCATGGCGGTCGTGAACCGCACCCCCGACTCGTTCTTCGACCGGGGCGCCACCTACGGCTTCGACGCGGCCCTGGCCGCCGTGGACGCGGCCGTGGCGGGCGGCGCCGACATCGTCGACATCGGCGGCGTCAAGGCCGGGCCCGGCGAGGACGTCGGCGTCACCGAGGAACTGCGCCGCGTCGTGGACGTCGTCGCCGCCGTCCGCGAACGCCACCCGGACGTGGTGATCAGCGTGGACACCTGGCGGGCCGAGGTCGGCGCGGCCGTCGCGGCGGCGGGCGCGCACCTGCTCAACGACACCTGGGGCGGCCCCGACCCCGAACTGGCCGCCGTCGCCGCCGAGTACGGCACCGGCCTGGTCTGCGCGCACGCGGGCGGCCTGGCGCCCCGCACCCGCCCGCACCGCGCCGCTTACACCGACGTGGTCTCCGACGTCCTCGCGCACGTCACCGCCGAGGCCGAACGCGCGGTCGCGTGCGGGGTGCGGCGCGACGCGGTCCTCATCGACCCCGCCCACGACTTCGGCAAGAACACCCGGCACTCGCTGGAGATCACCCGGCGGCTGGGCGAGCTGACCGCGACCGGGTGGCCGGTGCTCGTCGCCGTGTCCAACAAGGACTTCATCGGTGAGACGCTGGACCGCCCGGTCGGGGAGCGCGGCGCGGGCACGATGGCGGTGCTCGGCGTCTCGGTATGGCTGGGCGCCCGCGTCTTCCGCGTGCACGACGCGGCGGCGGCCCGGCGCGCCTTGGCGGCCGTCGCGGCCCTGGCCTGACGGCTCAGCCGGCGGGGGCGCCCGCGTCCGCCGGGTCGGACTCGCCCGCCTCGCGGCGCCGCGCCCGGTAGGCGGCGACGTGCATCCGGTTGCCGCAGGTGCGGCTGTCGCAGTAGCGGCGGCAGCGGTTGCGCGACAGGTCGACCAGGACGCGCGCGCAGCCCGGCGCCGCGCACACCCGCAGCCGGTCCAGCTCCCCGGCGGCGACGACGTAGGCCAGCGCCATCCCGCAGTCGGCCGCCAGGTGCTCGCCCATCGGGGCGCCGGGGGCGAAGAAGTGGACGTGCCAGTCGTAGCCGTCGTGGTCGGTGAGGCGCGGCGTGGCGCGGACGGCGCCGATGACCGCGTTGACGAGGGTGACGGCGGCGGGCACGCCGGGCGCGGAGAACACCGCGTGGAAGCGGTCGCGCAGGTCGCGGACGTGGTCGAGGTCGGCGGCGGTCAGCGCGGTGACGCCGCTGAAGGCGTTGCGCCGGACGAAGTCGCGCAGCGCGGGCAGCCCGTCCAGCCGCTCGGTCCCGGACGCCGCCGGTCCGGTGTTGATGAGATCGACGACCACCGCGAGGGCGTGCTCGGTGTCATGAGCGAAGATCACGATGACTCCAGTCTCGGGGACCGGGGGGCGTGCGGGTCGCGGACCACCCTATGCCGCCCGGCGGCACCGAACGGCCCTCGGCGGGCGCGCAGCGCGCCGTCCGGCGCCCGGGACGGGCCGTCAGCGCGCGTAACGCGGGTCGGCGACGACGGGGTAGGCGGCGCCCTCGTGCTGCACGCGCATCGTGATCACCGAGCCGTCCAGCGCGTAGTCGGCCTTCACCTGACGGAACATCGAGTCGCACGCCCACGGGCTGAACAGGTGGCCGACCGTGGCCCCGTAGCGCAGGTGGACGACGTCGTACCCGCCCGACGGCATCGCCTCCAGCGCCAGCCCGTCGGGCAGCGACAGCGGGAAGCGGAACTCACTCGGGGCGTCGGGCCCGTGCAGGACGGTCAGCAGCCGGATGCCGCCGAGCGTCGTCTGCGCGACCATGTCGGTGTCGACGTCGATGCCGACGAAGGCGCGCAGGGTGGGCCGGAGCAACTGGGCGACGGTGTCGGTGGCGGTCAGGTCGAAGCCGACGTGGACGCGCTGGCCGTCCTTGGTCGGCACCCACACGCCGTCGCGGGGACGGCGGCCCCAGGCGACGTCGGGGTCGTCGTGCTCCTGCGGCTCGTTCCCGCCGCGGGCGACGAGCACCCGGGACGCGGCGCTCATCGCCGCGGCGGCACCGTCGCGTGCGTGCCTCATGGCGGGTCCCCTCCGTCTGGTTTGCGGTCTTCGCACCCCGTGCGACGTTGGACCCTACACCACCTTTATCCGCCTCGGCGGGGCGATGACCACCCAGCCAGGATCGGACGAGTGCGCAGGTCGCGGGGGGACTGGGCGCGATCCGCTCAGCGGCCGCCGCCCGCGACGTCGGCGAGGATGCCCGACAGGCGGTCCAGCGCGGCGGCGATCCAGGGCAGGGCGGCCGGGTCGGCGGCGGCCAGGGCGGCGTGGCGGTGCTCGTCGTCGGCGCCGTAGACCAGGCTCGGGGCGACGCGCATGCGCAGCGCCTCGGGGGCGTCACCGAAGACGACGCCGGGCAGGACGCCCAGCCCGTACCGCTCCAGCAGCAGGCCGGTGAGGTCGGCGCCGGTGCGCACGCCGTGCTCGGCGCGCAGCCGGTCGCGGAGCGGCTCTAGGTCGGGGTAGAGGTAGAACGCCGCCTCCGGCTCGCGGACCAGCGCTCCGGCGGCGCGGAACCGGGCGGCGACGGCCGTCGTCACGGCCGCGTGCAACCGGCGGCCCCGCGCGACGTGGGCGACGAGTTCGTCCGGTTCACCGAACGCGTAGGCGGCGGCGTGCTGCATCGGCGCGGGCGGGCTCGACCAGATCTCCGAGCCGATGCCGAGCAGTGAGGCGCGCAGCGCGTGGCCGAACGGCCCGTCCGGCAGCCGCGCGACGCCGATCCGCCAGCCGCCCGCCGCGTGCTGCTTGCTCAGCGCCGTCGTCACGACCGTGCGCTCGGGGGCGTGCGCGGCGGCCGAGGGGAGGACGCGGCCGGGGTCGTGGACGAGATCGCGGTAGATCTCGTCGCAGATGATCACCAGGTCGAGGTCGCGGGCGACGGCGCAGACGCGGGCGACGGTCTCCTCGCCCGCCAGCGTGCCGGTCGGGTTGTCGGGCAGCGTCAGCACCACCGCGCGCACCGTGCGGCCCCGGGCGCGGGCGCGCACCACCGCGTCGGCGAGCAGCGCGGGGCTCGGGACGCCGCCCTCGCCGGGCGGGGTCGCCACCCGGATCGCCGCGGCGCCGGTCAGCTCGGTCTGCGCGGCGTAGGTGACCCAGCTCGGCGCGGGCACGACGACGTCGCCGCCCAGCGCCGTCAGCAGACCGAACAGCAGGGCCTTGCTCCCCGGGCCCGACACCACGAGATCGGGGTCGGTGGGCAGGCCGCGGCGCTCCCAGTAGCCGGCGGCGGCGGCGCGCAGCGCGGCGGACCCGGCGACGGGCCCGTAGGCGCCGCGTCCGGCCGCCGCCGCGAGCTCGCGGATCAGCGACGGATGGATGGGGATGCCCGCCTCGCCGAACCCGAACGGCAGGACCGGCAGGCCCTCGCGGCTCTTGCGGGCCAGCGCCTCGTTGATCGCGAGGGTGGGGGAGAGCGGGACGGGCCGCAGCCCGTGCGGGAGCGGGACGGCGGGCGAAGGGGCGAGGCCGGGCGCGGCGGGCACGGTCATGAAGACGTCTCCAGAGGACATGGTCGGGACGTGCCCCACTCTCGTCGCCCCCGTAGCATCATGACAAGCGGCTCTCAACGATGCTGACCGTAAGGAGAAGTGATGCTCGACCTGCGGCGGCTCCGGCTGCTGGCCGAATTCGCCCGGCGCGGCAGCATCGCCGCGACGGCCGCCGCGCTCGGCTACACGGCCTCGGCCGTCTCCCAGCAGCTCGCGGCGCTGGAGCGGGAGGCGGGCGTCGCGCTGCTCGACCGCACCGCGCGCAGCGCCGACCTCACCGACGCCGGACGCCGCCTCGCGCACCGCGCCGAGGAGATCCTCGGACTCGTCGAGATGGCCGAGGCCGAACTGTCGGCGCACGAGGAGGTCCCCTCGGGCCGGATCGTGCTGACGTCGTTCCCGACCGCCGCCGTCGCGTTCGCGCCCGTGCTGGCCCGCAGCCTCGCCGAGCACCGCGCGCTCACCTTCGTGCTGCGCCAGACCCGCGCCGACGACGGCATCCGCCAGGTGCGCGGGGGCGAGGCCGACATCGCGCTCGTGGACGACTGGTCGGGCGCGCTGGCCGAGGAGGCGCCCGCCGCGCTGGAGTTCTTCCGGCTCGTCCGCGACCCGCTGGTGCTGGTCGTCCCGGCCGACCACCCGATGGCGGACCCGGCCCGCCCGGTCGACCTCCAGGAGCTGCGCGACGAGCCGTGGATGGCGGCGCCGCGCGGCGAGCCGTCCCGCGCGGCGGTGGAGACGCTGCTGGACACGGTCGGCGGGGCGCGGCCGGTGCCGTGGGAGTTCGAGGGGCTGTCCACGATCCTCGGCCTGGTCGCCCGGGGCGTCGGCATCACGGCCGTGCCCGCGCTGGCCCTGGCGGCGGGGGACCGGGGCGTCGCCGTCCGCCGCATCCCGGACGTCGACCTGGCCCGGGAGGTCTACGCGGTGACGCGCGCGGCGAGCGTGCGCCGCCCGTCCGTCGCGGTCACGCTGCGCGCCCTCTACACCGCCGCGCGGGCCGCCCGGCCCGCGCCTCCGGCGAGCTGATCAGGAGTAGTCGAACCAGCCCTGCATCTTGGCGGCGAACATCAGGTCGCCGGAAATCTTGATCTTGCCGGTCATGACGGCGGTGACGCCGTTGAGCCGTCCGGCGCACAGCCGCAGCAGGTCCGGCAGCGTCATGCCGAGCGTGACCTTCGCCTTGACCGGGGCGCCCGCGCCGCCCTCGGCGCGGCCGTCGGCGATGACGAGGTGGTAGGAGTGCACGCCGTCGGGGCCGGTGACGTCCCAGCGGACGGTGCCGTGGCCGCGTCCGGCCTTGTCGGGGCGGAAGCGGGTGCCGATGAGGGCGAAGATGCGGTCGAGGATCGCCGCCGTGCCGACCGCGCCGGCGAACTCGCGGATCAGGGCGTCGTCCACGCCGGGACTGTCCAGGAGGGCGCGCAGTTCCTCGGGGGTGCCGACCGCGCCGATCAGGTCGCCCAGCTCGTTTCCGTCAGGGGTCTCGTGCGTGCCGTTCTCGGTCATCGCCGTGCTCCTCGCTCGTCCGGGAACCGTACTATTCAACGTCTTATCCAATAACGTCAAGGGGGCCGGGATGGACGAAAGGGATGGATTCCCCTCGTGGATCACGTAGCGTTGGCCGCGTTCCGCAACCAGACCGTCCGGCCGCGTCCGCGGCCGGCCCATCCGCGCGGGGGCACAGAACGCGATGACGACGGCGACCGCCTGCTCCGAACCACCTGATACCCGCGGCGCCGGCGCCGGCGCCGCGCCGCCCGCCGCCGGGCCGCACGCCTTCGAGCTGCCGCGCCTCGGCGCGATGCTCCGGCACGCCGCGCCGCGCTTCGTCGAGGGCGTCATCGCGCCGGTCGCGGTCTTCTACGCCGCGTTCGCCCTGCTCGGCCTCAACGGCGGCCTGGCCGCCGCCGTCGCCTGGGTCTACGGCGGGCTCGCCTGGCGCTGGTTCCGGGGGCACGGCGTGACGGCGATGCTCGTGCTCGCCGCGCTCAGCGTCACCGTCCGCGCCGGGCTGGCCGCCGTCACCCACAGCGCCGTCGTGTACTTCCTCCAGCCGACGCTCGGAACGCTCCTGGTCGCGATGACGTTCCTGGTATCGGCGCTGGCGCGGCGCCCGCTCGCGCAGCGGCTGGCCACCGACATGGTGCCGATGCCGGCCGCGTTCCTCGCCCACGCCCGCGTGCGGCGGTTCTTCCTGCGCGTCTCGCTGCTGTGGGCGGTGGTGTTCTTCGTCAACGCCGCGCTCAGCCTGTGGATGCTGTTCTTCCAGTCGATCGGCGTCTACCTGTGGGTGCGCACGTCGCTCGTCGCGCTGCTCGGCGCCGCGGCCGCCGCCCTCTCGATCTGGGGCTTCCACCGCTGTATGCGTCAGGTCAACGCGGCCCCCGCCAGCGTCTAAACGCGGGCTGCGAACCTTTTCCCTGGTTCAAGCGTCTCAAAGAGTCGGTAGATTGCCGTTACGGGACGGTACAGAAGGCTTGGGGGAGCGCGGTGCGCGTCAAGGGGCGTTTCGGGGTCGTGGTGGCCGGTGGGACCGGTGTGGTCATGCTGCTGTCCGCCTGCTCGGGCGGCGGCGGCAACGGCAGCGGTGAACTGGCGGCCGGTGAGACCGCCGCGCTGACGATCACGCCGCAGAACGGCGCGGGCCAGATCAAGCCCGACGGCGTCATCGAGGTGAAGGCGTCCGACGGCACGTTGCAGAACGTCACCGTCCAGGGGGACGGCGCGACGATCACCGGCGAGCTGGCCGCCGACAAGCGCACCTGGCGCTCGTCGCGCACGCTCGCGCCCGGCACGTCCTACACCGTGACGGCCCAGGGCAGCCACAAGGGCAAGCCCCTCTCGGCGACGAGCACGTTCACCACGCTCAAGCCGTCGGCGGCCAAGACGCTGTCGGTGCTGGACGTGACCCCGAACCGCAAGGGCGAGAAGGTCGGCGTCGGCATGCCGATCTTCATCCGGTTCAACCGGGCCGTCACCGACCGCGCCGCCGTCGAGCGGACGCTGAAGGTCACCCCGGACAAGCCCGTCGAGGGCTCCTGGCGGTGGATCTCCGGCGACCAGGTGATCTACCGCACCAAGACGTTCTGGCAGCCGCACCAGAAGGTCCGCCTGAACGCCGAGCTGGCCGGGGTGAACGCGGGCAACGGCGTGTACGGCGCCAAGGACGTCGACGAGACCATCTCGATCGGCGCCAAGCAGTACACGACCGGCAACCTCGGCAAGCACCACATGACGGTCTACCGGGACGGCAAGAAGCTGCGCACGATCCCGTTCAGCGCGGGCAACGGCCAGACACGCGAGTACACGACCACGAGCGGCACGCACCTGCTCATGGAGAAGGCCAACCCGGTCACGATGATCTCGCCCGGCCGCAAGGAGGGCGACGACGGCTACTACAAGCAGGTCGTCGACCACGCGGTCCGGTTCACCAACAGCGGCATGTACACGCACTCGGCGCCGTGGTCGGTCGGCTCGCAGGGCTCGGCGAACGTCAGCCACGGCTGCCTGAACCTCAGCCCGGCCAACGCCAAGTGGTACTACGACATCATGCAGCGCGGCGACGTCCTGAAGCTGACGGGGTCCAGCCGTGAGCTGTTGCCCGACAACGGCTGGGGCTACTGGCAGCTCTCCTGGAAGCAGTGGCAGAAGGGCAGCGCACTCAAGGGCGCCGAGGCCCCGGCGGGCTCCGGCTCGGGAACCGAGGCCGCGCCGACGGGCGGCTGAGTGGCGCGCGTCACGACGAGGGCCTGAGACGGGCGCCGCCCCTTGCGGGGGCGGCGCCCGTCTTGCAACGCTTTGATCTCAGAGGCCCGGTAATGAGGGAAGACGCGGCTTACTAGGTGATTTCTCTCGCTACTGTCTTGCGTGGACGGGTCGGTGGGGTCTGGGAGGTTGAGGGTGCAGCGACGGCTTTCCGCGAGTGTCCGGACGAGCGCGGGAGTGGCCGCGGTCATGCTCGTCTTCGCGACCGCGTGCAGCGGCGGGCCCGAGAAGGGCGACGGCGTCACGATCGGCGGCACGGCCGACCCGGCGGCCCCGCAGATCACCGTCTCGCCCGACAACGGCGAGAAGAAGGCCCGGCCCGAGGACGGCGTCCAGGTCAAGGCCAGCGGCGGCACGCTGGAGCAGGTCACGGTCAGCCGCAAGGGCAAGCCGGTCTCCGGCACGCTCACCGCCGACAAGACCGGCTGGAAGTCCCGCACACTGCGGCCCGGCACCGAGTACGACGTCTCGGCCGTCGCCAAGAGCAAAGAGGGCAAGACCACCACGGTCACCGCGAAGTTCCGCACCGTGAAGGCCGCCAACGAGCTGCGGGTCATCGACATGATCCCGAGCGCGGGCGAGAAGGTCGGGGTCGGCATGCCGATCCACCTCACGTTCAACCGCGCCGTCGGCGACCGCAAGGCCGTGGAACAGGCCCTGGAGGTCAAGTCCGGCAAGCCCGCCGTGGGCGCCTGGTACTGGACGAGCGACACCCAGGTCGTCTTCCGCACGAAGAACAAGCAGTACTGGCAGGCCAACCAGGCGGTCAGCGTGCGGGCGCGCCTCACCGGCGTGAAGACGGGCAAGCAGACCTACGGCGTCGCCGACTTCACGCGCAAGTTCAAGATCGGTGACTCGCACATCACCACCGTCAGCACCAAGACCAAGAAGGCCGTCGCCCGCAAGAACGGCGTCAAGGTCAAGTCGTGGCCGATCAGCGCCGGCAAGGGCGGCCGGGTCGTCAACGGCGTGGACACCTACCTCACCACGAGCGGCGTCCACCTGACGATGGGCAAGGAGAACCCGGCGATCATGACGTCGGAGTGGATGGGCGTCGATCCCAAGGACAAGAAGAACGGCGGCTACCGCGAGGTCATCCCGTGGGCCGTGCGGATCTCCTCCAGCGGCGAGTACGTCCACTCCATGGCCTCGACCGTCTGGGCGCAGGGGCGGCAGAACGTCAGCCACGGCTGCCTGAACTCCCCGCCCGCCGCCGCCAAGTGGTTCTACAACTTCTCGCACCGGGGCGACCCCGTCATCGTCACCGGCTCCAAGCGCGGCCTGGACTGGAACAACGGCTGGAGCTACTACGAGATGTCCTGGGCCAAGTGGGTCAAGGGCAGTGCCCTGAAGAAGGAGATTGCCACCGGCTGACCGGTTGTCTCCCGAACCTGGCTGATCTTGGCCATCCCGGGGTGATTGAGCCTGGTTCCACCGGGGAGATTCCCAACACAGCGCCCGATCGTTGTTTGGGGGGAACCGTGCCGGGCTCGACGACCACCGCCTCGGCCCGCGGGCGGCGCCTCGCCCGCCGGGTCCGCCACCGCGCGCGGCGCCGCGCCCACGGCGCCGCCCGGCGCGGCACACTGCTCACCGTCCGCGCGCTCGCGGCGCTGCGCCGCCCGCACCGCCGCGTCCGGCTGCCCGGGGAGCGGCCGCGCGTGCGCATCTTGCTGCGGCACGCCTACGGCCAGGGCGGGACGATCCGGACGGTGCTCGCCGTCAGCGGCTACCTGGCGCGCGACCACGACGTGGAGATCGTCAGCCTGCTGCGCGAGCGCGAGCGGCCGTTCTTCACGGTCCCGCCCGGCGTGACCGTCCGCGTCGCCGACGACCGGACCGTTCCCCACGGCCGCGTGGCGCGGCTGCTGGCCCGGCTGCCGAGCGTGCTGGCGCCCGGCAGCGGCCGGGACGCCCGCGAGACCCTGTACACCGACCTGCGGCTCGCGCGGATGCTCGCCGGGCCGCAGCCGGACGTCCTGATGGGCACGCGCCCGGCGCTCAACCTCATCGTCGCCGAGACCGCGCCGCGCGGCGTCGCCGCCGTGGGGCAGGACCACATGAACCTCGGCGTCTACGACGAGACGCTGCGCAACGGCATCCGCCGGTCCTACCCGCGCCTGGCGGCGCTGACGGTGCTCACCGAGGCGTCGATGGCCGACTTCGCCGCGGAGGTGCCGGGGCTGCCCGTGGTCCGCATCCCGAACGCGGCGGTCACGCCCGGCGGCCCGCCCTCGCGGCGGCAGGAGAAGGTCGTGCTGGCGGCCGGGCGGCTCACCCGGCAGAAGGGGTTCGACCTGCTGCTGAAGGCGTGGCGGCAGGTGGCCGCCGCCCATCCGGACTGGACGCTGCGGATCTTCGGGTCGGGCCGCCAGTACACCAAGATCGACAATATGATCGCCGACCTCGGGCTGTCCGGCAGCGTGGTGCGCAAGGGCCGCACCGCCGACCTGCCCGGCGAGATGGAGCGGGCGTCGGTGTACGTGCTGTCGTCGCGGCACGAGGGGATGCCGATGGTCATCCTGGAGGCGATGAGCAAGGGCCTGCCCGTCGTCTCCTTCGCCTGCCCGACCGGCCCCGCCGAGATGATCACCGACGGCGTGGACGGGCTGCTCGCGCCGCCCCGCGACGTCGACGCCCTCGCGGCGGCGCTCGACCGCGTCATCACCGACGGCGCGCTGCGCGACCGGCTAGGCGAGCGGGCCCGCACGTCCGTGCGCGCCTACGACATGGACCGCGTCGGCCCGATGTGGGCGCGGCTCGTCCAAGACCTCACGCACGGCCGGGTGCCGGAGACCTCACGGCTGGAGCGGACCGCCGACCAGCAGGCCCAGGCCGAACCCGAGCGCGGCTCCGGCCAGACCGGCGGCCACGCTTCCGGCGGCGTAGAGCAGCGCCCGTCCCCGCAGCCCGTCCTCCAGGAGCCGGAAGGTCTCGTGCCCGAACGTGGAGTAGGTGGTGAGCGCGCCGCAGAACCCGGCACCGGCGAACGCGCCGAACTGCTCACCGGCGGGCAGACCGGCCAGAAACCCGAGTAGCACCGACCCGGCGACGTTCACCCCGAACGTCCCCCACGGGAAACCGCCGCCGAACCGGGCCTGCGCGGCCCGGTCGGCCAGGTAGCGCAGCGGCGCGCCCAGCGCGGCCCCGGCGACCACGAGCAACGCGTTCACCGGCGCACCCGCCCCATATCGCCGGGCGGGGCTGAGGTCGCGGGCGGGTTCGGCGGCAGTGGAGACGGAGCGGCGCGTTCACCGGCGCGCCCGCCCCGCGTCGGGCGGCGCAGCAAGCGGGTGGGGGCCGCGCGGTCATCGGCGTGCCGCCTCGCCTCGGGCGGGGCTGGTGCCGTTCCGTGGGTGGGGGTCACGGGCGGGTTCGGCGGCGTAGGAGACGGCGGGTGGGGAGGGCGCCCGCCGCGACGGCCGCCACCGCGAGGGGCGGGGTGAGGGCCAGGTACGCGACGGCGAGGAGCGGGGAGCCCGCGCGGGCCGTGGTGACGGTGTCCACGGCGTAGGCGGAGAACGTCGTGAAGCCGCCGAGGACGCCGACGCCCAGGAAGGGGCGGGTCAGGGGAGAGGCGTTCGGGGAGGCCGCGAGGGCGGCCATGAGTACGCCGATGAGGAGACAGCCGGCGAGGTTGATCGCGAACGTCGTCCAGGGGAACGCGCCCGGTGCGAGCGGGTAGGCGGTCGTCAGGCCGTAGCGGGCCAGGGCGCCGAGGGCGCCGCCGACCGCGACCGCGCCGAGGACCGACCAGGGCGCGCGGCGCAGTTCCGCGCGCTGCGCGGCGCTGCCGAGATCGACGTCGGGGTCGATCGGTTCGCTCGCGGCCATGCCCCTCCCGTCCGGACGCCGTGCCAGCCTAACGGCCGTGTCAGGCGCGCCAGCCCAGGTGGACGACCGCCACGTCGTCGCCGAGCCCGCCGTAGTCGGCCGACGCCGCCTCGGCCGCGCCGATCAGGTGGTCGACCAGCGCCTCGGCGCCGTCGCCGCCGCGGGCGCGGGCCAGGGCGAGCAGGCCGGACAGGTCCAGGCGCTCCTCCTCGCCGGTCTCGCCCTCGAACAGGCCGTCGGTGAACAGCACCAGACCGCCGCCGGGCGGCACCGCCAGCTCCGTCTGCGGCCACACGCCGAGGCCCGGCATCATGCCGAGCGCCAGGCCACCGGGCGGCTCGACCAGCGTCACGCCGCCCGCGCCGTCGCGGACGAGCGCCCCCGGGTGCCCGGCGCGCGTCACCAGCGCCCGCGTCCGGTCCGGGGGGAGCGTGACGTTGATGAGCGTCACGAACGCCTCGCTGTCGTCGCGTTCGGCGAGCAGCAGCCGTTCCAGCATCGCGACCAGCGGCGGGCCGCTGAGCCCCGCCAGGACGAACGACCGCCACGCCACGCGCAGCGTCACGCCCATGGCGGCCTCGGCCGCGCCGTGTCCGGCGACGTCGCCGACGACCGCGTGCACGGCGCCGTCGGGCGTCTCCACCACGTCGAAGAAGTCGCCGCCGAGCAGCGAGTGCATCCGGCCCGGCCGGTACCGGGTGACGATCTCCAGGCGGTCGGTGGACAGCAGCGGCCGGGGCAGCAGGCCGCGTTCCAGCCGGGCGTTCTCCTCGGCCCGCAACCGGCCCGCCTGCAACGCGGCGGCCGACAGCTCGACCTGCTTGCGCTGCACGGCGTAGCGGACGGCGCGGCCGAGCCAGCGCGGTTCCAGCTCGTCCTTGACCAGGTAGTCCTGCGCGCCGACCGCGACGGCGGCGAGCCCGGCGCGGGCCTCGGCCAGGCCGGTGAGCACGATGACGGCCGACTGCGGCGCCGCCGCGAGCATCGTGTGCAGGCCCTCCAGCCCGCTGGAGTCGGGCAGGTGCAGGTCGAGCAGGACGCACGCCGGGCGCTCGCCGTCGGCGATGATCGCCTGCGCCCCGGCCAGCGACCGGGCGGCGAGCAGCCGCGCGCGCAGGCCGCTGTCGGCCAGGAACTCCTGGATGAGCAGGGTGTCGCCCGCGTCGTCCTCGACGAGCAGGACGCTGTCCGGACCGGCGTCGTCCGCCGGGTCCGGCGGCAGAACACCCGGCGACTGGCCTCGCGCCTCGGCCAACTCCGACCCCGCTCCTGACCAAGGGCCGTTCCCCTCCGGCCACGACCGACTCAATGATCGAACCATACCGAGGGGCGGGCGGTAAGTCTGCGCTCTCGGCCGGACCTGCGGCGCCTCAAGGGCCGTCCGGGCGCAGCAGGGCGAGGTCGACCACGTCGGTGAGCCGTTCCCGGCGGCGGAACGCGGCGCGCTGCCGCGCCGCGCCCGTGCCGCGCATCAGGATCGCGGCGACGCCGCGCCGCACGGCGGTGAGGTCGCCCGCGTCGGCGAGGGCGGGCGCGGCGTGGTCGAGCAGGCCGGTGACGAGGTCGGCGGCGGGCACGGTGCGGCCGGTCGCCACGTCGAGCCCGGGCCCCGAAAGGCCGTGCCGGGCGGCGAGCCAGTACGCGGCCCGCAGCAGCTCCCCGGACGGCCGGCTGGGCGGGCGCCCCGCCTCCTCGTCCTCCAGTCCGCGCGTCACCAGCGCCCGGACGAGCCCGGCGAACGTCGCGGCGTCGGCGGCCGTCAGCGCGACGTCGGCGAGGCGCACCTCGACCGTCGGCAGGTGGTCGGAGGGGCGCACGTCCCAGAAGACGGTGGCGCGGTCCATCAGCGCACCGGACTCCAGCAGCGCGCCGACCAGCTCCTCGTAGTGGGCGGCGGACGTGAAGTGCGGCGGGGGACCGGCGACGGGCCAGCGCGCCCACGTCAGCGCCCGCCAGCACGCGTGCCCGGTGTCGCGGCCCGCCCAGTACGGCGAGTTCGCGGTGAGGGCGAGCAGCGCGGGCAGCCAGCGCCGCAGGTGGTTGGCGGCGGCGACGGCGCGGGCGGGGGAGGACACCTCGACGTGGACGTGGCAGGAGCAGATGCACTGCTCCTCGTCCAGCGCCCGGTAGGTGGCGAGGCTCTCGGCGTAGCGGGGGCCGGGGGTGAGCGGGGGCGGCAGCAGCTCACCGAGCACCGGCGTGCCGGTCGCGGCGAGCGCGACGTCCTCGCGGGCGGCGGCGCCCGCCATCGCCGCCCGCATCGCGCGGACCTGGTCGGTGAGCTTGGCCAGGTCGTCGCAGGGCGGCGTCTTGGCCTCCACCAGCGAGCTGAGCAGCTCGCTGGACGCCCGGTCCCCGAGCGCCGCGTGCGCCCGGGCCACGACGGGTCCGCCCCGGGGGACGACCTGCCGGGTGACCGGATCGACGACGAAGTACTCCTCTTCGATGCCGAACCTTCGGGTCATCCCACCGCCTCGTGGTTCCGGGGGCACGCTTCTCGACGGTACGCCGCGCGGGGCGGCCGGGCGAGGGGCGGTGAGAAGGGACGCACCCCCGCGCCAGCCGCGCCCGGCCGGGTCACACGAAGGCGCCCTGCCCGGTGACGGCGCGCCCGACGATCAGCGTGTTGATCTCGCGGGTGCCCTCGTAGGAGTACAGCGCCTCGGCGTCGGCGACGAACCGGCCGATGTCGTAGTCGAGCACGATGCCGTTGCCCGCCATCAGCTCGCGGCCCCAGCCGACCGTCTCGCGCATCCGGCTGGTGCACCACGCCTTGGCCAGCGCCGAGTGCTCGTCGCGGTAGAGGCCGCAGTCCTGCACCTGGGCGAGCCGCACGACCATGCCGAGCGAGGCGGTGGTGTTGCCGAGCATCTTGACCAGCAGGTCCTGGACGAGCTGGAACTTGGCGATGGGGCGGCCGAACTGCTCGCGCTCGACCGAGTACTGCCGGGCGATCTCGTAGGCGGCGAGCATGACGCCGACGGCCTGCCAGGCGACGCCGCTGCGGGTGGCGCGCAGGATGCGGGCGGTGTCGCGGAAGCCGGACGCGTTCTCCAGCCGGTTCGCCTCGGGGACGCGGCAGTCCTCGAAGGTCAGGTCGGCGTTCTGCACGGTCCGCAGCGCGATCTTGTTCTCGATGCGGGTGGCGGTGTAGCCGGGGGTGTCCTTCTCGACGACGAAGCCGAGGACGCTGTCGTCCTCCTCGCTGCGCGCCCACACGACGGTGAGGTCGGCGAAGGTGGCGTTGCCGATCCAGCGCTTGGCGCCGTTGAGGACCCAGTGGTCGCCGTCGCGGCGGGCGGTGGTCTGGAGGCCGAGCGCGACGTCGGAGCCGCCGTGCGGCTCGGTCAGCGCGAACGCCCCGATCTGCTCCATCCGTCCCATCGCGGGCAGCCAGCGGCGGCGCTGCTCGGCCGATCCGCAGGCGCCGATGCTGCCCATGGCCAGGCCGGTGTGCACGCCGAAGAACGTCGACATGGAGGGGTCGACGCGGGCCATCTCCAAGGCCAGGAAGCCGGTCAGCATGCTGCTCGGCGTCTCGCCGGGGCACTCGTCGTAGCCGAGCCCGGCGACGTTCAGCTCACCGAACTTGGGGATGAGGTCGTGGGGGAACTCGGCGCGGGCCCAGCAGTCGTTCGCGATCGGCGCGACCTCGGCGGCGAGGAAGTCGCGGACGCGGCCCAGGATCTCCTGCTCGGGGGCGTCGAGGAGGTCCTGCATCTGGTAGAGGTCGCCGGGCAGCGGATCAAGAGTCATGCGCTCCCCTTTCCCGGCGGTTACCGCGTTAACCAGGGGTTTCGCGATGTGTGCCCGATCACAATTCCCGGCCAGTGGTACCCCGCGCCCGGGTCGTGCGTACTCACTCGCTTACGATCCCTGCCATGACGGTGCCGCCTGAAGAACTCGAACTGGCCGCCGCCTTCCCCCCGGCGTCCCGGGAGCGATGGCGGGAGATGGTGAAGGGGGTGCTGCGCAAGTCCGGCGCGGCCGATGACGACACCCCCCTCGGCGAGATCGAGGGCCTGCTCGCCCACGAGACCTACGACGGACCGTCCATCGCGGCCCTGTACACCGCCGACGACGCCGTCCCCGGGCGGCCCGGCCTCGCGCCCGCGCCGCGCCCGGTGCGGCCCGGCGGCGAGGGCGTGGCCGGATGGGACGTCCGGCAGCGGCACACCGACCCCGGCCCGGACGCCACGCGTGAGGCGATCCTGGCCGACCTGGAGAACGGCGTCACGTCCGTCTGGCTCACCGCCGGGCCCGAGGGCGTGCCGGTGGACGGCCTGGCCGCCGCGCTGCGCGGCGTCTACCTCGACCTGGCGCCCGTCGTGCTGGACGCGGGCGCCGCCACCGCCGAGGCCGCCGCGGCGTTCCTGACGCTCGTCACCGAGCAGGGCAAAGCGGACACCGCGCTCGGCAACCTCGGCGCCGACCCGCTCGGGCTGGCCGCCCGCACCGGCACCGCCGTCCCGCTCGACGGCGCCGCCGCGCTCGCCGTCCGCTGCGCCCGCGCGTTCCCCGGCCTGCGCGCGATCACCGTGGACGGCACCGTCCACCACGACGCGGGCGGCTCCGACGCCGACGAGCTGGCCGCCGTCCTCGCCGCCGCCGTCGCCTACCTGCGCGCCCTCACCGGCGCCGGGCTGAGCGTGGACGAGGCGTTCGGGCAGCTCGACGTCCGGCTCGCCGTCACCGCCGACCAGTTCGCCTCCATCGCCAAGCTGCGCGCGGCCCGGCGCCTGTGGGCCCGCGTCGCGCAGGTCTGCGGCGCCGCCGACGGCACCGCCGCGCGGCTGCACGCCGTCACCTCGGCCGCGATGATGACGCGCCGCGACCCGTGGGTGAACATGCTCCGCACCACCGTCGCCGCGTTCGCCGCCGGGACCGGCGGCGCCGACGCCGTCACCGTCACCCCGTTCGACGCCCGGCTCGGCCTGCCCGACGCCTTCTCCCGCCGCATCGCGCGCAACACCCAGACGCTGCTGCTGGAGGAGTCCAGCCTGGCCCGCGTCATGGACCCGGCCGGCGGCTCCTGGTACGTCGAGTCGCTCACCGACGCCCTCGCCCACGCCGCCTGGGACCGCTTCACCGCGATCGAGCGCGCGGGCGGCCTGCCCGCCGCGCTGGAGTCCGGGCTGATCGCCGGATGGCACGCGGAGGTGTGGGAGCGGCGCCGCCGCGACCTGGCCACCCGCCGCGCGCCCCTCACCGGCGTCAGCGAGTTCCCCCACCTGACCGAGACCCTTCCGGAACGTTCCCCGGCGCCCGCGCGGGCGGGCGGCGGGCTTCCCGTCGTCCGGTACGCGCAGGACTACGAGGACCTGCGCGACCGCGCCGACGCGCACGCCGCCGCCACCGGCGCCCGGCCCCGCGTCTACCTGGCGACGCTCGGCCCCGTCGCCGTGCACACCGCCCGCGCGAGCTTCGCCGCGAACCTGTTCCAGGCGGGCGGCGTCGAGACCGTCACCGGGCCGCCGGAGGACTTCGCCGCCGCCGGGACGCCGGTCGCGTGCCTGTGCTCGTCCGACCGCGTCTACGGCGAGGAGGCCGCGGCCGCCGCGCGGACGCTGCGGGACGCGGGCGCCGCCCGGATCTGGCTCGCGGGCAAGGGGGAGTACCCCGGCGTCGACGACGCGCTCTTCGCCGGATGCGACGCCGTCGCGATCCTTGAGACGACCCACGGCGACCTGGGAGTGAACCGATGATCCCCGACTTCTCCGGGCTCGCCCTCGGCCCCGCCGAACCCGAGGCCGACGCCGTCAAGCGCTGGCGGGCGGGCCTCGCCGACGACGACGCGCCGACGTGGGCCACCCCCGAGGGCATCGACGTCCGGCCCCTCTACACCGCCGACGACCTCACCGGCCTGGACTTCCTCGGCACCTACCCGGGCATCGCGCCCTACCTGCGCGGCCCCTACCCGGCCATGTACACCACGCAGCCGTGGACGATCCGCCAGTACGCCGGGTTCTCCACCGCGCAGGAGTCCAACGCGTTCTACCGCCGCAACCTGGCCGCCGGGCAGAAGGGCTTGTCGGTCGCGTTCGACCTGGCCACCCACCGCGGCTACGACTCCGACCACCCGCGCGTCGCGGGCGACGTCGGCATGGCGGGCGTCGCGATCGACTCCATCCTGGACATGCGTCAGCTCTTCGACGGCATCCCGCTGGACAAGATGTCGGTGTCGATGACGATGAACGGCGCCGTGCTGCCCGTCCTCGCCCTCTACATCGCCGCCGCCGAGGAACAGGGCGTCGCGCCGGAAAAGCTCGCCGGGACCATTCAGAACGACATCCTCAAAGAGTTCATGGTCCGCAACACCTACATCTATCCGCCCGCGCCCTCGATGCGGATCATCTCCGACATCTTCGCGTTCACCTCGCAGCGGATGCCGAAGTACAACTCCATCTCCATCTCCGGCTACCACATCCAGGAGGCCGGGGCCACGGCCGACCTGGAACTGGCCTACACCCTCGCCGACGGCGTCGAGTACATCCGCGCGGGCCGCGAGGCCGGGCTCGACATCGACGCGTTCGCGCCCCGGCTCTCGTTCTTCTGGGCCATCGGGATGAACTTCTTCATGGAGGTCGCCAAACTGCGCGCCGCGCGGCTGCTGTGGGCCAAACTCGTCCAGCGGTTCGAGCCGCGGAACGCCAAGTCGCTGTCGCTGCGGACGCACTGCCAGACGTCCGGCTGGTCGCTCACCGCGCAGGACGTGTTCAACAACGTCGCCCGCACCTGCGTCGAGGCCATGGCCGCCACCCAGGGCCACACCCAGTCGCTGCACACCAACGCGCTCGACGAGGCCCTCGCGCTGCCCACCGACTTCTCCGCCCGCATCGCCCGCAACACCCAGCTCCTGCTCCAGCAGGAGTCCGGCACGACCCGCACCGTCGACCCGTGGGGCGGCAGCGCCTACGTCGAACGCCTCACCCACGACCTCGCCCGCCGCGCCTGGGGCCACATCACCGAGGTCGAGGAGGCGGGCGGCATGGCCCGCGCCATCGACGAGGGCCTGCCCAAGCTGCGCATCGAGGAGGCCGCCGCGCGCACCCAGGCGCGCATCGACTCCGGCCGCCAGCCCGTCATCGGCGTCAACAAGTACCGGCCCGACGCCGACGAGAGCATCGACGTCCTCAAGGTCGACAACGCCTCGGTCCGCGCCCAGCAGATCGCCAAGCTGGAGCGGCTGCGCGCCGAACGCGACGGCGACGCCGTCGCGTCCGCGCTGGACGCGCTCACCGAGGCCGCCGGGGGACGCGACCACAACCTGCTCGAGCTCGCCATCGACGCCGCCCGCGCCAAGGCCACCGTCGGCGAGATCTCCGACGCGCTCGAACGCGCCTACGGGCGGCACGCCGCGCAGATCCGTACCATCTCCGGCGTGTACCGGGAGGAGGCGGGCGAGGTGTCGTCCATCGAACGGGCCCGCGCGGCCACCGACGCGTTCGCCGCCGCCGAGGGCCGCCGCCCCCGCATCCTCGTCGCCAAGATGGGACAGGACGGGCACGACCGGGGCCAGAAGGTCATCGCGACCGGCTTCGCCGACCTCGGCTTCGACGTCGACGTCGGCCCGCTGTTCCAGACGCCCGGCGAGGTCGCCCGGCAGGCCGTCGAGGCCGACGTGCACGTCGTCGGCGTCAACTCGCTCGCCGCCGGGCACCTCACGCTCGTGCCCGCGCTGCGCGCCGAGCTGGCCGAGCTGGGCCGGGAGGACATCGTCATCGTCGTCGGCGGCGTCATCCCGCCGCAGGACTTCGACGAGCTGCGCGCCGCCGGAGCCGCCGCGATCTTCCCGCCGGGCACCGTGCTCGCGGACGCGGCCGTCGACCTGCTCGACGACCTCGGTCGGCGGCTTGGGCACGAGGCCACGGGGGACGCGGACGCGTGAAGGCCGCCGCCGACTACGTCGCCGGAGTCCGGGACGGTTCGCGGGCGTGGATCGCGCGGGCGATCACGCTCGTGGAGTCGTCGCGGGCCGACCACCGGGCGCTCGCCCAGGAGATGCTCGTCGCGCTGACCCCGCACGCGGGCGGCGCCGTGCGCGTCGGGATCACCGGCGTCCCCGGCGTCGGGAAGTCGACGTTCATCGACGCGCTCGGCACCGACCTGACCGGCGCCGGGCACCGCGTCGCGGTGCTCGCCGTCGACCCGTCGTCCACCCGCACCGGCGGCAGCATCCTCGGGGACAAGACGCGGATGCAGCGGCTCTCCATGGACCCCGCCGCGTTCATCCGGCCGTCACCGACCGCCGGGACGCTCGGCGGCGTCGCCCGCGCGACGCGCGAGGCGATGGTCGTCATGGAGGCCGCCGGGTACGACGTCGTGCTCGTGGAGACCGTCGGCGTCGGGCAGTCCGAGACCGCCGTGTCGGAGATGGTGGACACCTTCCTGTTCCTGACCCTGGCGCGGACCGGCGACCAGCTCCAGGGCATCAAGAAGGGCGTCCTCGAACTCGCGGACGTCATCGCCGTCAACAAGGCCGACGGGCCGCACGCGCTGGACGCCCGCAAGGCCGCGCGGGAACTCGCCGGGGCGCTGCGGATGCTGCGCAGCGAGGAACGCGGCGACATCCCCGTGCTCACGTGTTCCGCGCGGGAGAACACCGGGCTCGACACCGTGTGGGAACACCTCGTCGCGCACCGGGAGCGGCTGCGCGCGTCCGGCGAACTGGACGCGCGGCGGCGGCGCCAGCTCGTCGGATGGACGTGGGCGATGGTGCGCGACCGGCTGCTGTCGGAGCTGCACGACGCACCGGCGGTGCGGGCCGTCGTCCCGGAGCTGGAGGCGGAGGTCGCCGCCGGGACGCTCACGCCCGCCCTTGCCGCCGAACGCATCCTGGCGGCCTTCACCCGCTGAGCGCCGGTCGTCCTGTACAAAAGGTTGCATGGACGTCACCGAGCTCGTCGATCCCACGGACGCGCAGATCCGCCAGTGGCACGACGTGCTGACGGCCGATCCGTCCGCGGCCGAGGTGCCCTCGGTGGAGCACACCTTCGCCCTCCTGCTCGGCGCGAACGCGCGGCAGCGGCTGTGGGCCGCGCCGGACGCCGGCGGGTTCGCGGGCGTCGCGGCGCTGCGGCTGCCGGGGGAGCCCGGCGCCGACCGGCCCGGGGAGATCGACGTCCAGGTGCGGCCCGCGCACCGGCGCCGGGGGCTGGCGCGGCGGTTGCTCACGGCCGCCGCGCGCGGGCTGCGCGAGGACGGGCGCAGCAGCGTGATCGCGCAGGTGTCGGCCGGTACGGCGGCCGTCCCGTTCCTGGAGTCGCACGGTTTCACGTGCGTGCTGACCGTGCGGGAGCTGCGGCTGCGGCTCGCGGACCTGCCGCCCGGGCACGTCGCGTCCCTGCTGGCCGCGCCGCCCGCCGGGTACACGCTCGCGCGCTGGCGCGGCGTCGTGCCCGACGAGCACGCGGGCGCGCTGGCACGTGCGAAGGACGCGATGGCCGACCTCGTCGAGTACGAGGGCTCGCCGTGGGACGCGCACCGGGTTCGCGAGATGGGCGAGCTGGTCGCCAAGCGCGGCGACGACCTCTACACGGTCGCGGCGCTGCGCGACGGGGTGATCGCGGGCTTCACCGAGATGGTCGTCCCGTCGGCCGACCCGGCCCACGCCGCCCAGTACGACACCGCCGTCGTCCCGTCCCACCGGGGCCGCCGCCTCGGCCTTTGGATGAAGGCGGCCATGCTCGACTGGCTCACCGCCGAACGCCCCGAGATCGAAGAGATCGAGACCGACAATTCCGGCGACGACCCCCACATGCTCGCCGTCAACCACACCCTGGGCTTCCACACCGAACACGAAACCCGCGAATACCAGGCGACCGTAACCGACCTCCCCTGACGAGCCGCGCAGCGTACGGTCACCACGCCAGGCCGGGTCGGCTGAGACGGACGCAGAACGGTACATATATCTGCTCTTTGCGAGCAAATCCGACTTTGTGCTTCATGTGTCCGGCAGGTCGAAGTCGGGGCACGGCCATTTTTTGAGACGACGAGCCATGTTTAGGCTGTGAGACGGGATAGTGTCGGCAGATGCCGATCCCCGCGTGTCGTTTGCGGTGGGCCGGAAGACCCCGAAAGGCCGGTGCGACGTCTGTCGCCTCGGCCGTTAACTGACGAGAGGATGTGCCGATATGCATGACTATCGGGGTGGTTGGGCGGTCGCGGCGACCGCTACCGCCGCGCTCGTAAGCGCGTGGGCGGCGCTCGTGCAGGTGTTGCAGCACCTCATCTGAGCTGAACGGCCGCCACGACCGTGGTGATGTGAGGGCGTTCCGGGCGAACCCGGAGCGCCCTCCTTGCTGTCCGGCCGCTGGACGGCCGGGCGTCCCTCAAGCCTGGCTCGGTATCGTGGCGAGACCGGGCTCGGCGAACACGACTGAACACTAGCCGCGTTAGCGTGCTAACGGTGGTGATTTTGCAAACAAAAAAGTCGCCACCTGGCCGGTTATATCAGGACATTCGTCGCGAGCTACGCGCTGCAAATGCGGACATGTGGCACTTGGGTGAATAGTTGTGTCGGCTTCGTCGCGCCGAAGCCGATGCCCCGAGCGGCCGGGTCAAGGCATGGGTGCCCAGTTATCCACAGAATTTCGTTCGGTCGTGCGTGGGTGGACACAGTGCGTGACGCTGGACTCGTCTTCGGCCGAGGGTCGGGCGGAGTCGGGGGAGGTTCTTGTGTTCGCGTCGTCTCAGGGCACCGGTTCGTTCGTGGAGAGCGGGTATCTCGTCGCGTCGGCGGTGGCGCCGCCGGAGGTCGCCGGGCGGCGGGGCGGGCTCGGCGGCGGGGCCGTCGCGGCCCTGGCCGGGCGGTTGCTCGGCACGCCGTCTCTCGTCGTCGAGGCACGGGAGGCGCCGCCCGACGTGCCGTGGCTCGGCCGTTCCTCGCTGCGTGACGTTCTCCGCGACGAGCACTACACGTTCGTCGGCGGCACATGCGGCTCGGAACGTCAGCCGGAGCACGCCCGGGCGGTGCGGCTGGTCGCACGCGTGCTCGCCCACCGCACCCACGGCCGCGTCGCAGACCTGGCCACCTGCCGCATCCTCACGCAGCCCACCCCACCGCCTGAATCCGGCACTCCCGGCACACCCTCAACTGGAACCGGCGCATTCGGTCTGTCCCCGGCTGAGGTGGATGTGGTCGGGGTGTCTCCGACCGGCGCGGGTAGTGTTGCCGCCGCCGGGCGCGTGCTCGGTGCGGGCACAATCGGGACGCCTTCGGGCGGGAGCGCCTTCGGGGTGGTGCCGAGTGAGGAGGGGGTGTTCGTCGCGCGGGACGGGTGGACAGCCGTCTTCATCGACCGGGACGGTGACGGCCGCGTCCGCGCCGAGACGCGTGGACTGCACCGGTTCGGGCTGCCCGAACTGGTGACGCGTGCCGTGCCGTACGGAAGCATGCTGACCGCCGCCAACCTGCTGCGGGGCCTCACCCACCGCCTTCTCACCGACCGTCTGGCGGGGCGTGCGATCCCGCGCCCGTCCGGCGACGGGCCGCAGCACCATCCCTTCGATCCCGACGACGTCCTCCGCTTCTGGGGCGCCCGCCCCCACCACCCGGGCGTCACGCTCGCTCTCCATCTCGTCCCCACGCCCACCCCTTGCGCCCTCCCGGTCTGCCGGGCCCTCGAGGTGCTCCCGTCCTCGTCGCGCGGCGACACCACCTGGTGGGAAACCCGCGCAGCGCCGGTCATCCAACCCATCGTGGGCCACCGCTAGGGCGAAGCCGAACTCCATCAAGAAGACCGAGGCCCCGACGAGTAGGCAACGCGCCAGCCGGACGGGGCGCGCCGACCGGGGAGAAATGCGAGGTGGCCAGGAAGGGGTGTGCGCCGGTCGGGTAGGGCCGCGCGCCAGCCGGGAGGGGACGCGCGCTGACCGAGAAGAGCCGCGCGGTGGCGAGGAAGGGGTGGGCTCTTGCCGGGTGGGCCGCGAGTCGGCCAAGAAGTGGCGGGCGCTGGGGAGGGAGGCGCGCTGGAAGGCGGGCGCTGGTCAATTAGGCCGTGCACTGCTCAGGAAGGGCCGTGCACTGCTCAGGAAGGGGCGGGCGCTGGTCAGGAGGGGCGGGCGTTGGTCCGGGATGGCGCGCGCCGGTCGGAGAGGGGCGGGCGCTTGTCGGGGAGAACGAGCGGGTGTCGGTGAAGTGCGGCGTGTGCGGGTTGGGTGGCGGCGGGGGTTAGGGATGGGTGTTGGGAGGGGGTGCGGGTGGGGTGGGTGGAGGGCGGAGGGAGGGGAATCGGGGATTGACATTGTGGAAGCGCTGGGGAAAAAGCTTTGCCCGGGGGGCTTTGTGTGGGCACTCTAAAGGTGGTCCCGGGGAAGCCGGGGCCGGAGAATGTCCTTGGCATTTCCCCTGTGGTGGGGCGGCGGAGCGTCGCATCGGTACCGCGTGGCCGGGTTCGAGTCCCGGTGGGGGAGCGGCCCTGAGCGGCAGGGAGGCGACCGGTGCACGTCCTGGTCCTCAACGCGTCGTACGAGCCCTTGCAGAGAGTCGATCTGCGGCACGCCATCCGGATGCTCGTCCGGGAGGTCGCCGTCGTGGAGGAGGCGGAGGAGGGGCGCACCATCGGCAGCTTCCCGGTTCCCCGCGTCCTGCGGCTGATCCGCTACGTCGCGATGCGGTGGCGTCACGGCAGGCGGCCCGCCTGGAGCAAGCGCGGCGTCCACCTGCGCGACCGCGGCCTCTGCGGCTACTGCGGCCGGCGCGGCCACACCATCGACCACGTCCTTCCCCAGTCGCGCGGCGGCGCCGACACCTGGGAGAACACCATCCTGGCGTGCGGCAAGTGCAACAACCGCAAGGGCAACCGCACCCCGGCCGAGGCGGGCCTCCGCCTGCGCACCGAACCGCGCGTCCCCCGCTGGGAGGAACTGGTTATCCGCTAACCACCCCAACCCAAAGCCGACCACCCCCGGGTTGGGAGCCAACCCCCTCCGAACGAGAGCCAACCTCCTCGGAGCAGTCGACCCCCTCGGGTCGACTGCTCCGGGCGGGGGCCGGTGATTGCAGGTGAGAGCCGAGCTCCTTCGGCAGCGTCGACCCTCTCGGCGGGCCGAGCGCTTCGGATGGGCCTAGCGCTTCGGGTGGGTTGGGCTCGCCTGGGTGGGGTCGGTCATTTTTGGGGGTGGTCGCTCTGGGCGGGGTTCGCCGTCCTGGGGTGGAGCCGGTTCGTGGTCTGCGGGTGTTGGTCGTGGTGTGTTGTTCTGGGGTTCTGTTGAGCCTTGGTGGGGTGGGGTGCGTACTGGTTGGCGGAGGAATGGAGGGCGGACGGGGTGGGTGAATCTGGGGGATCTGTGCAGGTGGGGGCGTGACGTTCGGGTCACTGTATGTGGTGATTCATTTGTCTAAAGGGGTCGAATCGTTGTGGTAGCGTGCCGCCAATCTTGACGGTGAGGAATGGGAGATTCTTGTGGCGTGGGCCTCTGGTGACCATCGGCGCGGACGGCGGCGCGGGGTGGGGCGGGGGTGGGCGCTCGCGGTGCTGGTGGCCGGGTCGGCGGTGGTGACCGGAGCGTCGGGGACGGCGGTGGCGGTGCCCGCCGCGCCGGACCCCGCCAAGGAGTACGCCAAGCTGAAGAAGCGGTCGGACAAGCTCGCCAAGGAGTACCGGGGGGAACTGATCTCCCTGGAAGAGGCGAAGAAGTCCTCGGCCAAGGCGACCAAGGACGCCGAGCGTCTCAACCGCGAGGTCGCCGCCGCACGCGCCGACGTCAGCACGCTCGCCGCCTCGACCTACATGTCCGGGCACCTCGACGCGATCCCCATGATCACCTCCGCCGATCCGGGCGGCGCCATCCGCGACGCCGCGACGATCGAGCACATCGCCCGCAACAACGACGGGCGGATCTCCGGCCTGGTGGCGCTGTCGGCCAAGGCCGACAAGTCGCGCAAGGACGCGCAGGCCAAGCTGGCCGACGTCCGCAAGGAAATCGAGGACCTGGAGGGCCAGCGCGCCCGCGTCCGCAAGCTGCTCGCCAAGTACAAGCCGGAGGCGTCGGGCGTGAGCGCCCCCGGCGGGGGGAGCGCGGGACGCCCCGACGGCGCCAGCGGCACCCGGTCGCCCATCACGGGCAATTCGATGACGCCGCGGATGCGGACGGTGCTCGTCGAGGTCGACGGCAAGTTCGGGCCGTTCCCCACCGTGGGCTGCTCGCGTCCCGGCGACCCCCAGGACCACGGCTCCGGCCGCGCCTGCGACTTCATGGAGAGCACCGCCGGCCGCATGCCGAGCGCCTCGGCCACCGCGCACGGGAACTCGGTCGCGGCCTACCTCATCGCCAACGCCTCGCGCCTCGGCATCAAGTACATCATCTGGCGCCAGCGCATCTACGACATGCGCAGCAGCGGCGGCTGGCGCCAGATGGAGAACCGCGGCAGCATCACCCAGAACCATTTCGACCACGTCCACGTCTCCGTCCTCTGAGCCGCAGCGCCAGCAATCAGGCGTCAGCGTGACGGTGGCGCGGGCGCGCGACGACTCGGC
Source organism: Actinomadura flavalba DSM 45200 (assembly GCF_000374305.1). Classification (GTDB taxonomy): domain Bacteria; phylum Actinomycetota; class Actinomycetes; order Streptosporangiales; family Streptosporangiaceae; genus Spirillospora; species Spirillospora flavalba. The sequence goes on from NZ_KB894096.1 coordinate 48,193, forward strand.
GGCGGTCCAGATCGAGCCGCAGCGCCGTTGTTCAGGGCGTCAGGGTGGTGCTGGTGCGGGGTTGCTCGATGACGGGTTTGGTCGAGCCGTGGTGTCGCCGTTCAGTTGTTGGCGCCATGGTGCTGTGCGTGCGGGCGACTCGACGTGGGCTCGGTGGGGCCGCACGCCAGCTCCGCCCTACCGACGTCAAGCGCCTCAACCGCGGTGGTCGCGATCCTGCCGAGGTGTCGTGCGGCTGTTCTGGGCGTCCTGGGTGATGGTGGCCTGGTCGGGCGGCTCGGTGGTGGTCTCGGTGGTGTTGTTCAGGGTTTCAGGGTGATGGTGGTTCGGGTTTTGGAGGATTCTGTGGCGGCTTCGATGATGTCCAGGCCGGTGATGGCGTCGTTGAGGTCGACCGGGGGCGGTGCGTTCTCGGTGAGGGTGCGGGCGACCGCGCGGTAGAACTCCTGGTAGGCGCCCGGCATCGTCGGTTCGGGGCGGGTGTCGTCCGGGGTGCCGCGGCGGCCGTAGCGGTCGGACGGGGCCTGTCCCCAGGCGGGGTCGTCGGCGGGGGTGCGGCCCTCGCGCAAGGCGTCCTCCTGCGGGTCCATGCCGGAGACGACGTAGGACGCGTCCGCGCCGAGGATGCGGAAACGCGGCCCGAGGTCGGCGGCCGTGGCGCTCATCCACAGGTGCGAGTGCTCCCCGCCCGGGTGGGTGAGCGCGACGAAGACGTCGTCGGACGTCGTGGCGCCCGGACGGCGCGTGTCGATCTCCGCGTAGACCGTTCCAGGGCGGCCGAACAGCGCGACGGCCTGGTCGATCAGGTGCGCGCCGAGGTCGAACAGGACGCCGCCCGCGTCGCGCGGGTCCGCGCTCTCCTTCCACGACTCCTTGACCCGCGGGCGCCACCGCTCGAACCGCGACTCGAGCCGCGGCACCGCGCCGAGCGCACCGTCTTCGACGAGCTGCGCCACGGTGCGGAAGTCGCCGTCCCAGCGGCGGTTGTGGAACGGGATGACCGGCAGCCCGCGCACGGCGGCGAGCGCCGCCAGGGACCGCGCGTCGGCCGCCGTCGCCGCCACCGGCTTGTCCAGCACGACCGGCATGCCGGACGTGAGCGCTTCGCGAGCCAGCGCCACGTGCTTCCGGTTCGGCACCGAGATGACGACGAGGTCGTACCGGTCCGTCGCCTCCCACAGCCGGTCGGTGCCGTCGAGCACCTCCACGCCGGGATACCGGGCGAGGACGTCGTCCCGGCGGCTCGTGACGATCGCGTCGAGCCGCAGCTCCGGCACCGAGCTGATCAGCGGTGCGTGGAAGACCGCGCCCCCGGTCCCGTATCCGATGAGTGCCACCCGCAGTGTCATGTTCCGATCATGACCGATGCCCGAGCGGAGTGCGTGAACCGACCCACCCCGCGCCTGCGGCCGGGCTCGCCGGAAGGCTGAGCGCCGGGCGCGCCCCGCGCGCGTGGCGGGCTCGCTGGGGCGCCGGGTCCGCCACCGCGCTTGTGGCCCGGCGCGCTTGGAGGCTGGGCGCCCAGCCCGTTCCGCGCCTGCGGGCGGGCTCGCTGGAAGCTTGGTGCCGGGTTCGCCCCGCGCCTGTGGCTTGGCGCGCTGGAAGGTTGCGCGCTGAGCCCGTCTCGCGCGTGCGGCTGGGCTCGCTGGGCGCCGGGTCCGTCCTCGGGCCTGCGGGCGGGCTCGCTGGGAGGCTGGCGCTGGGTCCGCCCCCGCGCCTGCGGCCCGGTGCGCCGGGAGGCTGGGCGCCGAGCCTGGCCCGGACCTGTGTCGGGCTCGCTGGGAGGTTGGGTGTCGGGTCCGTTCCGGGCCTGCGGGCGGGCTCGTTGGGAGGATGGGCGCTGGGTCCGTTGTCGCGTCTGCGGCTGGGTGCGTTGAAGGCTGCGCGCTGAGCCCGTTCCGCGCGTGCGGCCAGGCTCGCTGGGTGCCGGGACCGCCCCGGGTCTGCGGCCGGGCGCGTTGGGAGGTTGGCGCTGAGCCCGCGCCACACCTGCGGCCGGGTGCGCTTGAAGGCTGGGCGTCGGGTCTGCTCCGCGTTCGCGGTCGGGCGCGCTGTGAGGCTGGGCGCCGAGTCTTTTCCGGGTCTGTGGTCGGGCGCTGGGAGGCTGGGCGCCGGGTCCGCTCCCGCGCCTGTGGCTGGACGCTGGGAGGCTGGGTGCCGGGTCCGTCCCGGGTCTGCGGGCGGGCGCGTTGGGAGGCTGGGTGTCGGGTCCGCTCCGCGTTCGCGGTCGGGCTCGCTGTGAGGCTGCGCGCTGAGTCTGTCCGGGCCTGTGATCGGGCTGGGAGGCTGGGCGCCGAGTCTGTCCGGGCCTGTGGTCGGGCTGGGAGGCTGGGCGCCGGGTCCGTCCTCGGGCCTGCGGGCGGGCTCGCGGGGTGCCGGGTCTGTCCCGGGTCTGTGGGTGGGCTGGGTGTCGGGTGTGTTGGGGGGTGTGGGTGGTGGTGCTGGGAAGATTGCTGTTCGTCGTACGCTGGCTGGATGAGTCAGGTCAAGCCCGTCATCCTTACCGTGGACGACGATCCCGGCGTTTCTCGTGCCGTCGCTCGCGATTTGCGTCGTCGCTACGCCGAGCGCTATCGGGTCGTGCGTGCCGAGTCGGGGTCGCAGGCGCTCGGGGCGCTGCGTGAGCTGAAGTTGCGCGGGGACGACACCGCCGTCCTGCTCGCCGACCACCGCATGCCCGAGATGAACGGCGTCGAGTTCCTGGAACGCGCCATGGACCTGTATCCGTTCGCGCGCCGGGTGCTGCTGACGGCCTACGCCGACACCGACGCCGCGATCCGCGCCATCAACGTCGTCGACCTGGACCACTACCTGCTCAAGCCGTGGAATCCGCCGGAGGAGAAGTTCTATCCGGTGATCGACGCGCAGCTCGACGCGTGGACCCGCACCGACCGGCGCGTCCCCGAGGAGCTGCGCGTCGTCGGGCACCGCTGGAGCGCCCGGTCGTACGAGATCCGCGACTTCCTCACCCGCAACCAGCTCCCGTACACGTTTCTGCTCGACACCGTCCCGGAGGGCGAGGAACTGGTGAAGGCGGCCGGGTCGCCTGAGCTGCCGCTGGTCGTGCTGCCGGACGGCACCGCGCTCGCGGCGCCGGGTGACGCCGAGCTGGCGGCGGCCGTGGGCCTGTCCACCAGCGCGGGAGCCGACTTCTACGACCTCGTGGTGGTCGGCGGCGGCCCGGCGGGGCTGGGCGCCGCCGTCTACGGCGCGTCGGAGGGGCTGCGGACGGTGCTGATCGAGCGGCACGCGTCCGGCGGGCAGGCCGGGCAGAGTTCCCGCATCGAGAACTACCTGGGCTTTCCGGACGGCGTGTCCGGCGCCCAGCTCGCGGACCGCGCCCGCCGCCAGGCCGAGCGCTTCGGCGTGGAGCTGGTGACGACGGGCGAGGTCGTCGGCCTGGAGGAGCGCGGCCCGGCGCGCGTGGTGCGGCAGGACGACGGCTCGGAGATCGCCGCCCACGCCGTCATCCTCGCCACCGGCGTCTCCTACCGGATGCTGGCCGCGCCCGGCCTGGACGGCCTGGTCGGACGCGGCGTCTACTACGGCGCCGCGCCCGCCGAGACCCCCGACTGCGTGGGCCAGGACGTCTACGTCGTCGGCGGCGCGAACTCGGCCGGGCAGTGCGCCGTCAACCTCGCCCGGTACGCGGCGCGCGTGCACCTGCTGGTACGCGCGGACGGGTTGGGGGCGTCGATGTCGCACTACCTGATCGAGCAGATCGCGGGCATCGCGAACATCACCGTGCACACCGGCACGGTCGTGACGGCGGGGGAGGGCGACGGCCACCTGGAGCGGCTGACCCTCACCGGCCCGGACGGCGCCCGCACCGTGGACGCCCAGTGGCTGTTCGTCTTCATCGGCGCCGAGCCCCGCACCGACTGGCTCGACGGCGTCGTGGAACGCGACGCGCGCGGCTACGTCCTGACCGGGCCCGACGTCGGCGGCGGCGGGACGCCGGTCCGCGACCCGTACTGGCTGGAGACCAGCGTGCCGGGGGTGTTCGCGGCGGGCGACGTGCGCGCCGACTCCGTCAAGCGCGTCGCCTCGGCCGTCGGTGACGGTGCGATGGCCGTCGCGATGGTCCACCGTTACCTGGAGCGCTCATGACACGGGCCGACCCCGGCGAGCTGCGCCGGCTGTTCCTGTTCGACAGCCTGGACGAGACGCAGCTCGCGTGGCTCGCCGACCACGGCGGCGTCCGGACGTTCGCGGAGGGCGAGCTGCTCTGCGCGCAGGGCGAGCCCGCCGAGGAGTTCTACGTCCTGCTCGACGGCGAGATCAGCATGTTCCACCTGGTGCGCAACGCCGAGCTGGAGCTGAACCGCGACAGCAGGCCCGGCCTGTACGGCGGGGCGGTGCAGGCGTACATCGGGGACCGCATCGAGCAGATCTATCCGCACTCGCTGCGCGCGACGCGGCCCGCCCGGGTGTTCGTGCTGCCCGCGCGGTCGTTCGCGCAGGCGGTGCGCGAGTGGTTCCCGATGGCGACGCACCTGCTGGAGGGCGTGTTCTTCGGCATGACGACGGTCCGGCACGTCGTGGACCAGCGTGAGCGGCTGACGGCGCTCGGGACGCTGACGGCGGGGCTGACGCACGAGCTGAACAACCCGGCCGCCGCCGTGTCGCGGGCGAGCGCCGAGCTGGGCGACCGGCTGCTCGCCTCGCAGCGGCGGCTGGCGGACCTGGCCCGGCAGGGCGTGGACTGCGAGCGCATCGGCGCGCTGGTGTCGCTGCACGAGCGGCTGACGGGGGCGGGGGCGGCGCAGCCGGGACGCGACCCCCTGGCGGTCAGCGACGCCGAGGACGAGCTGGGCGACTGGCTCGACGAGCACGGCGTCCCGGACGGCTGGGACGTCGCCCCGGGCCTGGTCGCCGCCGGGTTCGGCGTCGCGGAGGCGGAGCAGGTGGCGGAGGCGGCGGGCGACCGGCTGCCCGCCGCGATCGGCTGGCTCGCGGAGGTGCTGGAGGTGGCGCAGCTCCAGGCGGAGATCGCGGAGGCGTCCGGCCGGATCACGGCGCTGCTCGACTCGGCGCGGCAGTACTCGCAGCTCGACCGCGCCGCCGCCGGGGACGCGGATCTGGCCGAGCTGCTGGAGAGCACGCTGACGATGCTGCGCCGCAAGATCGCGCCGGACGTCCGGGTCGTGACGGACTACGCGGCCGGTCTCCCGCGCGTGCCGTGCTTCCCGGCCGAGCTGAACCAGGTGTGGACGAACCTGGTCGTCAACGCGCTCGACGCGATGGGCGGCCACGGGACGCTGACGGTCCGCGCGTTCCGCGAGAACGACCACGCGGTGGTGGAGATCGGTGACACCGGCGGCGGCGTCCCGGAGGAGGACCTGGGCCGGATCTTCACGCCGTTCTTCACCACCAAGCCGGTCGGGCAGGGCACGGGCCTCGGCCTGGACATCTCGTGGCGCATCGTCGTGGGGCGGCACGGCGGCGACCTGACGGTGGAGTCGCGGCCGGGCGACACGCGGTTCCGGGTGCGGCTGCCGCTGGCGGGTCAGCCGCGCCCGAACGCGAGCCGGTAGCCGGGTCCGGTCGCGCGGTAGACGGGGCCGCGCCCCCACTTCAGGACCTCGAAGCGGACGCGGACGGCGTGCGAGCGGCGCCCGGTGAGGTCGGCCATCATCGCCTCGGACAGGTCGATGATGGCCGGCACCCGGTGCTGGGCGACGGCCCACGCGGCGGGCCCGAAGTCCTGCACGACGCCCTGCGCGGCGCGGCCCCGGTGCGTGACGCGGACGCGGGTGCCGAGCGGCCAGTAGGGGCTGGCGATCGTCACGTAGGACATGCGGGCGCCGCGCGCGGTGGCCGCGTCCCAGAAAGAGGTGGCGGTCGCGACCCCGGACGGCAGCTCCCGCGCCCCGGCGACCTCGGCGGGCAACCGCAGCGGGAACGTCCCGTGCGAGGCGGCGCCGTACAGCCCGAGCGGCACCCCGGCCCGCGTCCCGTCCGGGGCGGGGCGCGCGGCCGGTCCGGCGCCGGGGCGGGACGGCGGCGGGGTGCGGAGCGCGGCGATGGCGGCCGCCGTGAGCAGCGCGGCGATCAGGGTCGCGAGCGGTGCCGCCACGAGGACGTTGCGGGCGCGCCGCACCGGGGGAGGCGTGGTGGCCGGATAGGCGCTCTGGCCGCCGGTGAAGTCGCGCACGAGGACGCGCAGGTGCTCGGAGACCCCGGCTTCGGGGAGGTCCATCAGCTCGGCCAGCCGGGACGTGCACTCGCCGCGCAGGAGGCGTTCCAGGACGTGGCGTTCCCGCGGGGTGAGCACGGCGCGGCTGTGGCGGAGGACGTGGGCGGCGCCCTCGTCGGCGTACGGCTCGTCGTCGGCCCGCACCAGAAGGCGGGTCAGCCGCAGCAACTGGTCGGCGGCGTCCCGCGCGCTCACCCGCTTCACTCCCTTCCCCGATGATCGACTACATACGGTAATCGTGCCGGGGCTGGCGGAAGTCGAGCGAAGGGAAAGCCGAGCAAGATCTGTGCGCCGCGCCGCGAGCCCGGTCACCGGCGGGGGCGACCGGGCCGCGTGGCGGGGGCTCAGTCGAACAGGTCGGGCTGTTCGCGGGTGATCTGGTCGTAGAGCGGCTGGTAGTTGATCCAGCCGACCAGGTCGTTGCCGATCTGGGAGTGGGTGAGCTTGGCGTTCTCCGGCTCGATCGGGACGGGCGTCCCGGCCGCCTGCGCGAGGAGCTGCACCTGGCTCGACCGCTCCATGGTGATGAACCACCAGGCGGCGGCGTCGACGGTGTCGCCCACGGTCAGCAGGCCGTGGTTGCGCAGGATGACGGCCTTGTAGTCGCCCAGGGCGGCGGCGATGCGCTTGCCCTCCTCCAGGTCGGTGACGACGCCGGTGTAGTCGTCGAACAGGCCGTGGTCCTCGTAGAAGGCGCACACGTCCTGGGTGATCGGCTGGAGCTTCTGCCCGAGCGCCGACAGCGCGCGTCCGTGCGTGGAGTGGCTGTGCGCGGCGGCGACGACGTCCGGGCGGGCCTGGTGGACCTGCGAGTGGATCGCGAAGGCGGCCTCGTTCACCGGGTAGCGGCCCTCGACGACCTGCCCGGTGTGGTTCACCAGGATCAGGTCGGAGACCTTGACGTGCTTGAACGACATGCCGAACGGGTTGACCCAGAAGTGGTCGGTGCGCTCGGGGTCGCGCGCCGTGATGTGCCCGGCGACGCCCTCCTCGAAGCCGAACTTGCCGAAGACGCGCAGCGCGGCGGTGAGGCGCTCCTTGCGGTGCCGGCGCTCGTCCTCGACGGTGTCGAAGTTCGGCGGCAACCGGAAGATCAGGTCGGTCGGCAGCTTGTCGAGGAAGTCCTCGTCGTTCGCCATGGTGAAACTCCTTGGGTGTCGTCCGCTTCCACGGAATCGCACGGACGGCCGTCCGCCTAGAGTGAAGGGGTCCAACGGTCCGGGCCGTCGTTGTCCGCGACCGACAACCGGGGGAGCGATGACCGACCCGTTCCTGGCGCTGCTCGCCGACTGCGCGGACGATCCCGCCCTGCTGGAGGCGACGGTCCGCGCGGCCCGCACCCGCTCGGAACTGGTCGCGGCGCTGCCCGCCGAGGAGACGCGGCGGCACACGCGGGCGCTGGTGCGCGGGGTGCTGGCGGCGCTGGAGGGCGGCGGCGAGCCGGACGCGGCCGTGCTGGACGCGGCGGCGCGGCTCGGCTCGGACCGGGCCCGGCAGGGCGTCCCGGTCGCGTCGTTCCTCGACGGTTTCCAGGCGGGCCGCATGAACCTCGTCGCGGCGCTGGTCGCGGAGGGCCGCCGCCGGGGCGTCCCGGCCGACGCGCTGCTGGACGGCGTCACCCGCGTCGACGCGATCACGACGGCGCTGGTGCACCGCATGGTGCACGCGCACCGCGTCACCGAACTCGAACAGGCCCGCACGGCCCGCGAGGGCCGTCAGCAGGCGCTGCGCCAGCTCCTGCACGGCGAACCGGCGACGGTGCCGGCGCCGCTGGAGCCGTCGGGCGCCTACCACTGCGTGGTGTCGGACGTCAGCGACCCGGCGGTCGCCGCCCGCCTGGAGAACGCCCTGACGGCCACCGGCCCGGCCGTCTGCGGCCTGGTCGACGGCCGCTTCGCCGCCCTGGTCGTCCGCCTCCCCGACCCGTCCGCGCTCCCGGAGGAGCCGCTGCTCGTCGCGGCCCCGCCCGGGCCCCCGGCGACGATCGCCCCCAGTTACGCGCTGGCCCGCCGCGCCCTGCACGCCGCCGACGCCGCCGACCTCACCGGGCTGCGCCGTCTGACCGACCTGGCCCTGCTGACGGCGACCGCCGCGGACCCCGGCCTGGGCCGCCTGCTGGCCCGCGACCTGCTGCCGGGCCTGCACCCGGCCGACCCGTTCCACCGCGAGCTCGCCGAGACCGCCCTGGCCTACCTCGACGCGGGCGGGCGCGGCGACCTGGCCGCCGCCGCCCTCCACGTCCACGTCAACACCGTCAAGTACCGCCTGCGCCGCCTGCGCGACCTCACCGGCCACAGCCCCGCCGGTACCGCCCTCCCCGCGTCCGCGCACTGGTGGTGGGCGCTGCGGAGCTGGCTGGGGTGACGTCAGGAGCGGGGGACGACGCGGCGTGAGCGTCGGGTGTACTCCTGGGCCGCCGCGACCAGGAGCCAGGTGAACGCGGTCGCGTCGTCGACGATCCCGACCGGCAGGAACACGTCGGGGATGAGGTCGATCGGGGAGATGATGTAGACGACCGCCGCGATCATCGCGGCGATCTTCCCCTTGCCGGTGCGGTAGGGGACGTCCGCGCCGCCGCCGAGCGCGGCCCGCGCCCGGCCCTGCCGCAGCCGCACCAGCCCGGCGATGACGAGCACCGCCCCGGCGGCCATCGCGCCCGCGCCGATCCAGACGACCGGCGCGTCCGACACCAGGGCGGTGACGGAACCGGCCGCCAGCAGCACCAATCCGATCCAGACCATGACGTACCTCCCGGAGGTCGCTCCCGGTATAGCCCGTCAGCGGCCGATCATTCGTACAGTTGCCCGCAGACCAGCACCCGGGACAGGTCGCCCCAGGTCAGCCGGGGAAGAAGCCGGACGAGCGACTTCTGCGGCGCACCCGGCCGGGGGGTGCGCTGCCCGTCGGCGGCGTCCCAGCCGCCCAGCGCCCCCGCGACCGCGCACTCCAGGTAGGTGGCGGGCTCGAAGTTGTACCAGCGCGGCGGCGTGGCGCGCTCGCCCGAACCGGACGGGCGCGGCGCGTCCACGCCGAAGCGGGCGTCGGGGCCGGGCGGGTGGTGGACGAAGTCCTCCAGGTCGGCGAGCTGGGACAGGATGACGCGCTCCCAGTCGGCATGATCGTGCGGGGCGTCGCCGGGCAGCGCCAGGTCCTTGATGGACCACGCCGGGTCGTAGGGGGCGGGCGCCACGACGGCGGCGGCCGTGAACAGCGCGGCGACGTCGTCGGGCGCCAGCGCCTCCTGGTCGCGCAGCGGCAGGCTCACCTTCCACAGCGCGCGCAGGAACGCCGACAGCGACCACGACGCGCTCCGCACGTCCCGGCCGACGCCCAGCACGTGCAGGTACAGGTCGCGGTTGGTGCGGTCGGTCGCGGCGGGCGGCCCCACCACCCGGTAGAGCTGCCGGTGCGGGACGCCGCCCTCCAGGACGAGGACGCGCGCGAGCGCCTGCACGCGGGTGTCGTGCGTGGACACCGTGAACGCGTTGCCGAGGTCGTCCTGGCGGACGACCTCCCAGGTCTCGTCCAAGCGGTTCCTTCCGGGATGCGGGTCGGCGGCAGGGGCGCTGCTCGCATTGTCGCAAACAGCGCGCGGCGGCGGGGCGGGGCGCGTCAGGATTTCGCGGTGTGCAGCACCTGGATGTCGGTGAAGCCGTACAGGCCCCACGGCCCGTTCTCCACGCCGACGCCGCTCCACTTGAACCCGCCGAACGGCTGGTGCGGGGCCAGCGCCAGGTGGGTGTTCACCCAGACGGTGCCGCACTCCAGGCGGCTCGCGACCTGCGCGGCGCGTTCGGCGTCGCCGCCCCACACCGACCCCGACAGGCCGAAGTGGGTGCCGTTGGCGCGGGCGACGGCCTCGTCCACGTCGTCGTAGCGGACGACCGGAAGCGCGGGCCCGAACTGCTCCTCGTCCACGACGCGGGAGCCCGCGGGGACGTCGGCCAGGATCGTCGGCGCGAAGAAGTAGCCGGGCCGGTCGAGGGGTTCCCCGCCCGCCGCCACCCGCGCGCCGCCCGCCACGGCCTCGGCCACCAGGTCGGTGACGCGTTCGAACTGCGGCCGGTTGTTGACCGGCCCGTACTGGACGCCCTCGGTCATCCCGTCCCCGACCTTCGCGGCGCGGGCGCGTTCGGCGAGCGCCTCCACCACCGCGTCGTAGAGCGAGGCGGGCGCGTAGACGCGCTTGACGGCCGAGCAGGTCTGCCCGTTGTTCAGGAACGCGGCGCCGAACAGCCGGTCCGCGACGGCGGCGGGGTCGGCGTCGGGCAGCAGGATCGCCGGGTCGTTGCCGCCCAGTTCCAGCGTGACGCGCTTGAGGTCGGGGGCGGCCGCCAGCGCGACGCGCTTGCCCGTCGCGACACTGCCGGTGAAGCTGATCTTGCGCGGGACGGGGTGCCCGGTCATCCACGCGCCGAGGTCGTCCCCGCCGGACACGACGTTGAGGACGCCGGGCGGCAGCACCTCGCGCAGCACCTCACCGAGCTTGAGGCTGGACAGCGGCGTGTACGGGGAGGGCTTGAGCACGATCGTGTTGCCCGCCAGCAGCGCCGGGGCGATCTTCCAGGCGGCCAGCAGAAGCGGGAAGTTCCACGGCGTGATCGCGGCGACGACGCCGACGGGCCGCCGGACGACCTCGACGCGGGCGCGCGCGTCGTCCTGGATGACCTCGCGGGGGATCTCCACCCCGGCGTAGTACTTCATCCACGCGCCCGCGCCCTTGACCTCGCCGGTGGCCTCGCGCAGCGGCTTGCCCTGCTCCAGGGTGAGGATGCGGCCGATCTCGGCGGCGCGGGAGTACAGGACGTCGGCGGCGGCCAGCAGCGCCTTGCGGCGGGCGTCCTCGTCGCCGCGCCAGGCGGGCAGGGCGGCGTGCGCGGCGTGCATCGCGGCGTCGAGCTGGGCGCGGGTGGCGTCCGGCGCGACCTCGGCGACCTCGCCGGTGGCGGGATTGATCACGCCGAACGTGGCCTCGGCGGGGGCGGGACGTCCGGCGATCGTCATCGTGTGCTCGGGCACCGGATGCTCCTTGCGGTCTCGGGGTGACGGTGCGGTCAGTATTCCCCGGCCGGGGCGGCCGGACCAGAGCGCGCGACGGAAACGGCGGGGGCGGCCGGACGGCCACCCCCGCCGATGCCGGACGGGATCACGACGACAGCATGCGGTCCAGGAACTCCCGGTAGCCGCGCAGCGTCTGGCGCAGCGTCTCGGTGTCGGGCTCGCCGCCGTCCTTGCGCCAGCCGTCCTCCAGCCGCGTCTTGTGCTTGCTCAGCGCCTGGGTGAGGGCCTGCACGGCCTCGTCGGCCAGTTCGTCGGCGCGGCGGACCGAGTCGCCCGGGTCGTCGACGAAACCGGCCTGGAGCTCGTGCCAGCGCTCGTGGAAGCGGTCGGCCTCGGCGGGGTCCAGTAGCCGGTCCACCGGGCTGTCCTTGTCGGCGCCGGGGGTGCCGGGCGTGGTGTCGGTGGTCACGGGCGCGGCGGTGTCCGTGGCGGGCGCGGCGGCCGGGGGCGGGGTGCCCGCGTCGGGCTCGGCGTCGAACTCGGACGGGCCGTCCTCGGTGCCGAACTCGGCTCCGGCTCCGGCGGGCGGGTCGGTCGGGCCGGGGCCCTCGCCGGGGACGGTGCCGGGGGACGGCTCGGCGAACGGGTCGCGCGGCGGGGCCCCGGCGACGTGGGCGTCGCCGTCGTGGGCGTCGCGGGGGGCGTCGTCGCGGATCTCGTCGTCGCGGTCGAAGCGGTGCTCGGACATGGGGTCAGCTCCTCGGGTTCTCGTCGTCGTTGCGGGTGCCGGTCACCGGCGCGCCGCGCTCGGCGGGCGCCTCGTCGCGCGGGGCGTCCGCGCGCCGTTCGGCGGGGACGTCGGTGGCAGCCGGCGCGGCGGGCGGCGCCGGGGTGTCGGGGCGGGCGTCGGCGCGGTGCTCAGCGGGGGCCTCACGGTGCTCGGCGGGGGTGTCCGGCCGGGTGCCGGAGAGGTCGGGGTCGGGGGCGGCGGCGCGCTCGCCCTCGGGGATGGCCAGCAGGTCCTCGAACAGGGCGCGGTAGTGCACCATCGCCTGACGCAGGTCCTCGGTGTCGGCCGAGCCCTCGGCGGACCTGGTGCTCAGCTCGTGACCACGGCGGTAGTGGTCGATGGTCTGGCCGTGCTCGACGGACAGGTGGGTGACGTTCTCGTCGAAGTCGCCCGTCGGGTAGCCGCGCTCGCCCATGACGGAGGTCACGAGGCGGTCGGCCTCGGCGACGGCCTCCTTCGGGGCGTCCACGAAGCGCTCCTGCACGTGGGTCCACTGGGCGCGCGCCTCCTCGCGGCGGCGCGGGTCCAGCTCCCGCAGTTCGAGCTCCTGGTGGCGCTGCTCGCGGGTGAGCAGCTCGCGCTCGGCGGCGCCGCGGCCACCGTGCCGCTCCACCGCGCGGTCGTACTCGGGGCCGAACTGGGACTTCAGACGCCGGGTTCGGCTCTGGGTCCACAGGACGAAGCCCCCGCCCGCGACGGCGGCGATCACGATGATGACGACGACGACCATCACGACGGTCGACATTGTGTCCTCCCTGTGCCGGAATAACGTCCCGCCGATGCCCCGGTGCCGAGGGTCAAAACGAAACTTTCTCCCATAGCCCGTCTGACCAGGAAAAACGTGCGTTCCGGTCAAGGTCGTCAAGTGACGAATCAGGATTTACTGCGCAACAGGTGATGCGCATGTTGGGATGGACGGAAATACCGCCCGCCCCCGCGAGGTGATCCCGGTGCGACACGCCCTCGGCTTCCTGCTCGGCCTGCTCCTGGTCCCGGCGCTGCTCTACGGAGCCGCCTGGGGCTTCGTCCAGGCCACGTCCTCCTACGACCCGCTCGCCCGCGAGATCACCGACACCGCCCGCGCCTACGGCTCGTTCGCCGTGCTGGCCGCCGCGGGCCTGGTCGCCGGTGTGATCATCGTGGCGCGCTGGGCGTCCCCGCTGGTCTCGCTGGTGCCCGCGCTGGCCCTGCTGGGCCTGTCGGGCTACTTCCTGTTCGACCCGGCCGCCGCGCTCGCGCTGCCCGCCCGCGTCCCGCCCGGCGGCGACCTGGACGACGGCCTGCGCACCCTGCTCGGCACCGGGCTGTTCGCGCTGCTCGGGTTCGCGCTGCTCGTCCCGACGTGGGCGCCGCGCCGCTGGGCGTCCGCCCGCGAGGACGGCGCGGACGCCCCCTGGCGCGAACCCGCCGGAGCGGGCAGCGGGCGGCACCGCGCTCACCCGGCGGCAGGTGAGACGACCCCCTGGTAGAGGCGCGCGACGACCTCCTCGATGTCGGGTTCGCGCAGCGCGAGGTCGCGGATCTCGTACCGCGCCGACAGCGCCGCGATCACCGCCGCCGGGTTCGCGTCCGGCGGCAGCGCGAGCCACTGGCGCGGCCCCGCGACGCGCGCGACGGTCACGCCGCCGAGGTCGACCGGCGGGCCGGGCTCGGCCAGGTCGACGACGAGCGTGCGGCCGGTGTCGGCGCGGGCGCGCAGCGCGGGCAGGTCGCCGTCGAAGACCGGGCGGCCCCGGTCCACGATGAGGACTCGGTCGCACAGGCGCTCGATGTCGCCGAGGTCGTGCGTGGTGAGCAGGATCGTCGTGCCGCGCTCGGTGTTCAGCCGTTCCAGGAAGCCCCGGACGGTCGCCTTGCTCACGACGTCGAGCCCGATCGTCGGCTCGTCCAGGATGAGCAGTTCGGGCGCGTGCAGCAGCGCGGCGGCCAGGTCGCCGCGCATCCGCTGGCCGAGGCTGAGCTGCCGGACGGGGGTGTCCAGGAACGGGCCGAGTTCCAGCAGCGCGGTCAGCTCGTCCAGCCGCTCGCGGTGCGCCGCCGACTCGACCCGGTACAGGCGCCGGACGAGCGCGAGGCTGTCGCGCAGCGGCAGGTCCCACCACAGGGTCGTGCGCTGGCCGAACACCACGCCGATGCGGCGCGCGAGCGTCGTCCGCTGCCGGGACGGGTCGAGCCCGCACACCCGCACCGACCCCGCCGACGGGGTGAGGATGCCGGTCAGCATCTTGATCGTCGTGGACTTCCCGGCGCCGTTGGGGCCGAGGTAGCCGAGGAACTGGCCGCGCGGGACGGTGAAGCTCATCCCGTCCACGGCGCGGACGGTGGTCCGGACGCGGCGGAACCGCCCGGTCCGGCGGCGGACGGTGAACGTCCGCGCGACGTCGGTGACCTCGATCATGGGGGGTGCCTCCCGTTCAGTTTCCGGTGGAGCGGTAGCGGCGCAGCCCCGTCCGCCAGGCCAGCGCCGCCGCCGCGCAGGTGACGACGGCGACGGCCGGGGACGCGAACCGGGCCGGGCCGGGCAGGCCGAGCGGGTCGGGCCGGTCCAGCACGTACAGGGCGGGCTGCCAGTTGACGAAGGCGAGCGGGACGACGAACGTCACGCCGCGCACGAAGTCGCGGGCGAACAGGCTCAGCGGGTACTGGGTGAGGAAGCCGCCGCCGTAGGTGAGGGACTTGGTGGCGCCGTGGCTCTCCATCAGGACGAACTGGACGGACGCCGCCAGCACCCAGATCCCGCAGAAGATCGCCGTGCCGGACACGACCATCACCGCGACGACGGCGGCGCGGCCCGGCGTCCACGGCACGTCCAGCCGGGGCAGCACGAGCGCCAGCAGCACCGCCGGGAGGACGATCCTGATCGGGCGGCGCGGGTTGAATCGCTCGGTGGCGATCTGCACGAGCGGGCTCACCGGCCGCGTCATCATCGTGTCGAAGGTGCCCTCGCGCACGTGCCGCGACAGCAGCTCGGTGTTGCCGAGCAGCGCGTCGGACGCCTGGAACGCCAGCGCCGCCGTCGCGTACAGGAACAGCACCTCGGCGGCGGTGAACCCGCCGAGCCGGTCGGCGCCGGTGAACACGATCACGATCGCCAGCGCGTCGAGGCCGGTGACGACCGCGCTGCCGACGCCGAGCAGGACCAGCGACACCGGATACTGCGCGGCCGAGCGCGTCCACGCCCACACCAGCACGCCGTACATGCGCAACTGCTCAGCCACCCTGCACCACCAGCCGGTGCCGGGCCGCGCGGGTGACCAGGTGCGCGGCGGCGAGCAGCGCCGCCGCCCACGCCGCCTGGAACGCCAGCGCGCCCGCCACGTCGCGTTTGCCCAGGTAGACGTCGGCGGGCACCTGGATGAGCGCCGACCACGGCAGCCATCCGGCGGCCGTGCCGAGCGCGCCGGGGAACACCACCAGGGGGAGGACCATGCCGGAGAAGAACAGGGTGAGGACGAGCGAGATCATCTGCACGCCCTGGTCGTCGGAGAGCCAGAACATCGCCAGCGCGACGAGGTAGCGCAGCGCGAAGCTGACGAGCACCGCGAGCGCGAACGCCGCCGCGAACGCGGCGGCCCGCGCGGGGGAGGGGGCGCGCAGGTCGAAGATGATCGCCCCGGTCAGCAGCGGCGGCCCGGCGCGCAGCAGCAGCGTGGCCAGGGCGCGGCCCACGTCGTCGGCGAGCCACCAGCCGAGCAGCCCGACGGGACGGTACAGGTCGATGGCGACGTCGCCGGTGCGGATGCGGGCCGTCAGGTCCATGCCGCCGAAGACCTGGACGGCGCCGAGCAGCGCCTGGGTCAGGAAGCAGAACGTGACGGCGTCGGTGACGTCGTAGCCGCCGAGGGAGGGGCGCTCGGCCCAGACGGCGATGAGGATGTAGGCGCGGAGGAGGCCGAAGACGGTGTTGGTCAGGCCCTCGGTGAACGCGCCGAGCGGATAGGCGGTGTGTCTGCGGAAGGCGTACCAGGCGACCCACGGATGGACACTCACTTGCCGAGAGCCTAGTCCGGCCCGCCCGCCGCTTCCGTGGCGTTCTGCGCAGAAAAGCCGGAAGGCCCCTCCGGGGTGTAGGAACCGGAGGGGCCTTCCATCCTCAGTTGAGCCGTGAGGACTGAGGTATCAGCGGATCAGTGGAACTGACCCTCTTCGGTGGAGCCCTTGAGCGCCGTGGTGGACGAGTCCGGGGCGATCGCGGTGCTGACCAGGTCGAAGTAGCCGGTGCCGGCCTCGCGCTGGTGCTTGACGGCGGTGAAGCCGCGCTCGGCCGCCGCGAACTCGCGCTCCTGGAGCTCGACGTAGGCCGACATGCCCTCGCGGGCGTAGCCGTAGGCCAGGTCGAACATGCCGCTGTTGAGCGAGTGGAAGCCGGCCAGCGTGATGAACTGGAACTTGAAGCCCATGTGGCCCAGCTCGCGCTGGAACTTCGCGATGGTCGCGTCGTCCAGGTGCGCCTTCCAGTTGAAGGACGGCGAGCAGTTGTAGGCCAGCATCTGGTCCGGGTACTCGGCCTTGACGGCCTCGGCGAACTTGCGGGCCTGCTCCAGGTCCGGGGTGCCGGTCTCCATCCAGATGAGGTCGGAGTACGGCGCGTACGCCTTGGCGCGGGCGATACAGGGCTCGATGCCGTTGCGGACCCGGTAGAAGCCCTCGGCGGTGCGCTCGCCGGTGATGAACTCGCGGTCGCGCTCGTCCACGTCGGTCGTGATCAGGGTCGCGGCCTCGGCGTCGGTCCGCGCGATGATCAGGGAGTTGACGTTGGAGATGTCCGCGGCGAGACGCGCGGTGTTCAGCGTCTTGATGTGCTGCGAGGTCGGGATGAGGACCTTGCCGCCCAGGTGGCCGCACTTCTTCTCGGAGGCGAGCTGGTCCTCCCAGTGCACGCCCGCCGCACCGGCGGCGATCATGCCCTTCATCAGCTCGAAGGCGTTGAGGACGCCACCGAAGCCGGCCTCGGCGTCGGCGACGATCGGGGCGAGGTAGTGCGTGTCGCCCGAGCCCTCGGACCACTGCACCTGGTCGGCGCGCAGCAGGGCGTTGTTGATCCGGCGGACGACCTGCGGCACCGAGTTGGCCGGGTAGATCGACTGGTCCGGGTAGGTCTGGCCCGCCAGGTTGGCGTCGGCGGCGACCTGCCAGCCGGACAGGTAGATGGCCTTGAGACCGGCCTTCACCTGCTGGACGGCCTGCATGCCGGTCAGCGCGCCCAGCGAGTGGACGTAGGGCTCCTCGTGCAGGAGCTTCCACAGGCGCTCGGCGCCGAGGCGCGCGAGGGTGTGCTCCTCCTGGACCGAGCCGCGCAGCTTGACGACCTCTTCGGCGGAGTAGCTCCGCTCGATGCCGTTCCAGCGCTCGTCGTTGGCCCACTGCTGCCGCAGCTCGTCGGCTGCGCCCTTGAGGCGACTGTCGCTCATCGCATTGCCCTTCTGTGTCGTCCCCTGGGTGCTTGACCTCGACTATGCCGCGAGTGCGAGGGCGAAATGACCGATCCGACGGCGAAAGATCTGCTGTTTTTCCGCTACCATCAAGCCATGACGACCTTGCGGCCAGAAGAACCCCTCAACTTGACGAGTGATGTAGATCTCGTCACGTTCGGGCAGCGCCTGCGTCATCTCCGCCGCAGCCGGGGCATGACCCTCGCCGACCTGGGCGAACGCGTCGGCCGCGCGCCGTCGCAGCTCTCGCTGCTGGAGAACGGGCGGCGCGAGCCGAAACTGTCGCTGCTCCAGGCGCTGGCGACCGCGCTGGAGGCGCCCGTCGAGGAACTGCTGCGCCGCCAGCCGCCGAGCCGCCGCGCGCAACTGGAGATCGCGCTGGAGGAGGCGCAGCGCGACCCGCTGTACCGCACGCTCGGCCTGTCGCACCTCAAGGTCGGCAAGCGGATGCCGAACGAGGTCATCGAGCACATCCTCGCGCTGTACGGGGAACTGCGCCGCAGCCGCACCAAGCCCACGGCCAGCCCGGAGGAGGCCCGCAAGGCCAACGCCGAGCTGCGCCGGCAGATGCACGAGCGCGGCAACCACTTCGCCGACATCGAGAACGTCGCCGCGCAGACGCTCGACGCCGTCGGGTACCGGGGCGGCGCCGTCTCGCAGGGCACGCTGATGACGCTGGTGTCGCACTTCGGGTTCGGGCTCCAGTACGTCCGCGACCTGCCGCGCTCGGTGCGGTCGGTCACCGACCTGCGCAACCGGCGCATCTACCTGGAGCGCGAGCAGCTCGGCATGCACACGCCGCGCACGATCCTGCTCCAGACGCTCGGGCACATCGCGCTCGACCACGACCAGCCCGCCGACTTCGCCGACTTCCTGCGCCAGCGGGTGGAGGCCAACTACTTCGGCGCCGCGATCCTGATGCCGGAGCGGGCCGTCGTCCCGTTCCTCCAGGAGGCCAAGGCGAACCGGGAGCTGTCGGTGGAGGACCTGGCCGACGTGTTCTCGGTCTCCTACGAGATGGCCGCGCACCGCTTCACCAACATGGCGACGCACCACCTCGGGCTCCAGCTCCACTTCACCAAGAACGACGAGAACGGCACGATCTACAAGGCGTACGCCAACGACGGCCTGTCGTTCCCGCAGGACTCCGACGGCGCCATCGAGGGCCAGCGGATGTGCCGCTCCTGGGCGGGACGGCACGTCTTCAACGCCGAGGACCGCTTCTCGGTCTACTACCAGTACACCGACACCCCGACCGGCACGTACTGGTGCCTCTCGCACATCGATCCGAGCCACGAACGCGACTTCGCGATCACGCTCGGCGTCCGCTACGAGGACTCGCGCTGGTTCCGGGGCCGCGACAGTACGAACCGGGAGAAGTCGGCCTGCCCGGACGGCGACTGCTGCCAGCGCCCCCCGAAGGCCCTCGCCGACCGCTGGGAGGGCATGGCCTGGCCCTCCGCCCGCGCCCACTCCCACGTCCTGTCCGTCCTGCCGCCCGGCGCCTTCCCGGGCGTCGACGAGGCCGACGTCTACGCCTTCCTCGACCGGCACTCCACCGAGTGACCCGGCCCACCCGACCGGGTCACTCGGCGGAGTGGTTCAGGGGGCGGTGCGCAGGTCGAGGAGGTGCAGGCCCTCACCGAGCGGCGTCGCGCCGGTGACCTCCAGGCCCGCCTGGGCGGCCAGGGCCGTGTAGGCGGGGAGGTCGCGTTCGCCGGAGCCGAAGACGGCGTACATCATGAGGTCGAACGCCAGGTCGGGGTGGGCGTGGTCGTCGGCGAGGCGTTCGACCAGGACGACGCGGGCGCCGCGCGCGGCCTCGGCCACGCGGCGCAGGATCGCGACGGCCTCGGCGTCGGGCCAGTCGTGCAGCACCTGGGCGACCGCGTAGACGTCGCCGTCGCCGGGCAGCGGCTCGAAGAAGCTGCGGGCCGCGATCGTCACGCGGTCCTGGACGCCCGCCTCGGCGAAGACGGCGCCGGCGCGGTCGGCCGTCGTGGGCAGCTCGACCAGCGTGCCGCGCGCGCCGGGGTGCTCGGTGAGGACGCGGGCCAGCAGCGTGCCGGTGCCGCCGCCGACGTCCACGACGTGCTCGCCGCCGGTCAGCGCCAGGGCGCTCACGGCGGCGGGCGCCCAGTGCCGGGACCAGTGCTCCAGGCTGCCGTCGAACGTCGTGCCGAGCCGGTCGGCGGTGGCCAGCTCCGCCCAGAAGTCGTGGCCCCGGGCGTGGACGAAGCCGGACCGGCCCGTCGTGACCGCGTGCAGCAGGCCGGGCCACGCCTCGTCCAGGCGCCCGTAGCCGTTGCGGTGGTCCAGGCGCTCGTGCGCGACGTCCTCCAGCAGGATCGTGCCGGTCGGGGTGAGGCCGACGGCGTCGCCGTCGAGCGTGAACCAGCCCGCGTCCGCCAGGAGCCGGAGCACCTTGTCCAGCCCGCGCGGGTCGGCGCCCGCCGCGTCGGCCAGCGCCGCGACGCTCGTGTGCCCCTCGGTGACCAGCTCGGCGAGGTCCAGGCTGATCGCCGTCCGGATCGCGTACGGGACGGCCAGGCTCGCCGCCCGCCGCAGCGTGCGGACGTTGTCGCCCATCTCCTGCTGCGCCTGCCCGGCCCGCCAGTACCCGGCGATGTCGGTGTAGGCGGGGTCCAGGCGCAGCACGTCGCGCAGGTAGCGGCGCAGCGGGCGCAGCACCCCGGCCTCGCCCGCCGCCCACGCGTACACGCGTCCGTCCGGCCACGGCGCCGCCTCGATCGCGGCGAGGAACGCCTCGGGCCCGGTCCGGTCGCGGTGCACCCAGGTCACGTGCAGGTCGGCGGCGTGCTCGAACGTCTGCTCCTCGGCCGGGTCGGGGATCGACACGACGGCCGTGACGGGCGTGCCCGGCGGCAGTTCCTCGATGCGGCGGGCGATGGCGGGCAGCGCCGTCTCGTCCCCGGCGAGGAAGTAGGCGTCGATCTCGGCGGGCAGGACGGTCGTGCCGCGCGGCCCGGCGACGTGGATCGTGTCGCCCGGCCGCGCCCGGTCGGCCCATTCCGAGGCGATGCCGCCGGGGTGCCGGACGAAGTCGAGTTCGAGCCTGCGCGCCTCGGCGTCGTAGCGGCGCGGCGTGTAGTCGCGGGACCGGGCGAGCGCGGCGCGCGTCCAGTCCAGGTGGCCGTCGTCCTGGACGGGCGGCTCGACGGACGGGTCGTCCGGGTCGAGCAGCACGAGCTTGACGTGGTCGTCGGCGTTCTCGGTCAGGAACGGCGCGATGTCGTAGCCGTTGTTGCGGAAGGCGCCGAGCTGGTCGCCGGTGAGGACGATCCGCCGCATCCGGGGCGTCACGTCGTACGCCTCGGTGACCTCCAGCTCGCGGATCACGATCGGGTACGGCTTGTGGTTGCGGCCTGCCATGCCGCTCCTTTCGGGGTGGGGGGTCAGCGCGCGGCGTACTCGGCGGCGATGGCCTTCAGGTCGGTGACCTGCTTGGTCGCCGCCGCGAAGGTGTAGATGATCCCGGAGGTCAGCGGGTGGAGGTTCCCGGCCTTGACGGCGGGCAGCCGCTGGAACGACGGGCTGTCGATGATCTTCTTGGTGGCGGGGTCGACGCTGCCGTCCAGGCCCGCGGGGTAGAGCACGAGGTCGGCGCCGCCGAGCTTGGCGATGTTCTCGCCGGACAGCTCGGTGACGTACCGCTTGGGGTTACGCGTGTACTCCTCCAGGTAGCCGAATCCGGCCTTGGTCAGCCGCTCGTAGTTGAGCGACTTGCTGGTGTCGACCCAGAGCGCGCCGCCCTCGGCGGCGTTGACGACGACGGTCTTCGCCGCGCCGAGCTCGGCGCCGTGCGCGGCCTTGATCGCGGCCAGGTCGCGGTTGACGGCGGCGTCGCGCCGGGAGAAGTCGGTGGACTTGCCGACGAGGTCCGCGACGCGCGGGTAGTTGCGCCACACGTCCGTCGGTTCGGCGATCTTCAGGATGACGGTCGGGGCGACCGTGGCCAGCTCCTTGTAGTCGATCTTGAGGCCGCCGTTGTCCATGCCGATGATCAGGTCCGGGTCGGCCTGGATGACCTTCTCGATGTCGACGCCCTCGAACGTCCCGACCGTGGGCACGTTCTTGACCTTGGCGTAGACCTCGGGGCCCAGCTCGGACGGCAGGAACTCGCCGTCCAGCGCGCCGACGGGCACGACGCCGAGGTCGGCCAGCTCCGACCCGGTGCGCCAGAGCGCCAGGACGCGCTTGGGCTTGACCGGGACGCCCGTGACGTCGCCGGTGAAGGTGTCCGTCACCGTGCGGGTCTGCCCGCCGGACGCGGCGGTGTCCTCGGTGGACGAGCCGCCGCAGGCGGACGCGGCCAGCAGTCCGGCGGCGGTCAGCAGGGCGAGCGCCGCTCTGACGCGGGGTCGTTTTGTCACGTTCCAGCTCCTCGGGGGGCGAGCCGGGCGGCTCGTTCAAGTTAGGTTAGGCTAACCTACATGAATCGCTCAGGACGGACGCGGCGGGTGTCGTTTCCCCTGGTCACGGCCGTTCTGGTGGCCGGGACGGGCGGCGCCGCCGTGCTGAGCCTCGCGGTCGGGAGCAACACGATCCCGTTCGGTGAGGTGCTCGGCGCGGTGTTCACGGGCGTGGACTCCGACAACGCCACCGTCATCACCTCGCAGCGCCTTCCGCGCACGCTGCTCGGCCTCGCCGTCGGGCTCGCGCTCGGCCTCGCCGGGGCGCTGATGCAGGGCCACACCCGCAACCCGCTCGCGGACCCGGGCCTGTTCGGCGTCAACGCCGGGGCCGGGTTCGCGGTCGCCTGCCTCGTCTACGGCGCCGGGATCACCGCCCCGGCGGCCGTGGTGGCCGCCGCGCTGCTCGGCGCCGGGTCGGTCGCGACGCTCATGCTGCTGTTCGCGCTCCGCGACACCGGCGGCGGCGCGCTGGTGATGCTCGCGGTCGTCGGCACGACGGTCGGCGCGCTGCTGACGGCGCTCACCTCGGCGCTGATCCTGCTCGACAAGCGGACGCTGGACGTCATGCGCTTCTGGGAGGTCGGCGCGCTGGCCGACCGGGACCTGTCGCTCGCGGGGGTCGTCGTGCCGCTGCTGGCCGCCGGAACGGTCCTGGCACTGGCGAACGCCGCGTCGCTCAACGCGCTCGGCCTCGGCGACGACGTCGCCCGCTCGCAGGGAACGCGGGTGCGGCGCAGCCGCGTCACCGGCATCGCGGCGATCACGCTGCTGGCCGGGCCCGCCACGGCCGTCTGCGGCCCGATCGTCTTCCTCGGCCTCGTCGCCCCGCACGCCGCCCGCGCGATCACCGGCCACGACCAGCGGTGGCTCGTCCCGCTGTCGGGCCTGATCGGCGCGATCATCCTGCTCGTCGCGGACGTGCTCGGCCGCGTGGCCGTCCGCCCGGCCGAACTGCGCGTCGGCGTCGTGATGGCCGTCGTCGGCGCCCCGGTCCTCCTGGCCTTGACACGACGCCGCCGCCTGGCGGCGCTGTGAGGCGCGCGCGGGAGGGTGCGCCCGCCGCTTCCGGCCGTGGCCGACCGGCCGGCGTGCGGGGCGGCGCTGTGCGGCGCGGGCGGAGGGCGTTCGGGGTGCGGGTCGGGCCGGTGGGGGTGCTGGTGCGGCCTCGGGCCGGGGTGGCGGGCCTCGTGGTCGCCGTCGCGTTGCTGGGGGTCGCCGGGGTCGCGGTGTTCAGCGGGAGCCTGGACATTGCGCCCGCGCGGGTGCTGGCGGCGCTCGCCGGGGACGGGACGCGCGTCGAGACGCTCGTCGTCGTGGACCGGCGGCTGGCGCGGACCCTCGCCGCCGTGCTCGTCGGGTTCGCGCTCGGCTGCGCCGGGGCGCTCACCCAGTCGATCACCCGCAACCCCATCGCGAGCCCCGACATCCTCGGCGTGACGACCGGGGCCGGCTTCTTCGCCGTCCTGCTGATCACGCATCCGGCGCTGCTGCCCGGCGGGTCCGCGATGCTCGCCGCCGCGGCGATCACGGGCGGGCTCGTGACGACCGGCGGCATCCTCGCGCTGTCGTGGCGGGCCGGGTTCGACGGGCTGCGGCTCATCCTCGTCGGGATCAGCGTCAACGCGATCGGCATGGCCGGGGTCTCCTGGCTGCTGCTGCGCACCGACATCGACCAGGCGGCGGTCGCGATGCGCTGGCTCACCGGCTCCCTGTCCGGCGCGCGGATGCCGGACGTGCTGCTGCTCGCGCCGTTCGTCCTGGCCGCCGGGCTCGCCTGCGCCTACCTGGCCCGCGACCTGGCCGCGCTGCGGCTCGGCCGGTCCGTCGCGCCCGCGCTCGGCACCGCGCCGGGACGCACCGAGGCGCTGGCGCTCCTGGTCGCCGTCGTGCTGGCGTCGGGCGCCACGGCCGTCGCCGGGCCCGTCGCGTTCGCCGCGTTCGTCGCGCCGCAGGCCGCGATGCGGCTGTTCGGCACCGCCGGGCCGCCGCCGCTCGCGGGCGGCCTCACCGGCGCGCTGCTCATCCTGGCCGCCGACCTGACCGCGCAGCGGCTCCCCGCCGAACTGCCCGTCGGCGTCGTCACCGCCGTCGTCGGCGCCCCCTTCCTGCTCTACCTGCTGCACCGCCACCGCCGGAGAACCAGTGTCTGAACCGAGCCCCCTGCACGCCGCGCACGTCCGCGCCGGATACGGCGCCCGGACCGTGCTCGACGACCTGACGCTCACGGTCCCGGCCGGCCGCGTCACCACGATCATCGGCCCGAACGGCTGCGGGAAGTCCACCCTGCTGCGCGTCCTCGCCCGGCTGATGCCGCCGTCGTCCGGGCACGTGACGCTGCACGGCGACCGGCTCGACGCGCTGCGCCCGCGCGAGGTCGCCCGCCGCATGGCCGTCCTGCCGCAGAACCCCGTCGCGCCCGAGGGCATGACGGTCGGTGAGCTGGCCGCCCGGGGCCGCCAGCCGCACCAGCCCTGGTACCGCCGGTGGAGCGGCGAGGACGCGCAGATCGCCCGGGACGCGATGCGCGCCACCGGCGTCCTGGACCTCGCGGACGTGCCGCTGGACGAACTGTCGGGCGGGCAGCGGCAGCGCGCGTGGATCGCCATGACCCTCGCCCAGCAGGCCGACGTGCTGCTGCTGGACGAACCGACCACCCATCTCGACCTCGCCCACGCCGTCGAGGTCATGGACCTCGTCGTCCGCCTCCGCGACGAGACGGGCCGCACCATCGTCACCGTCCTGCACGACCTGAGCCTCGCCGCCCGCTACAGCGACCACCTCGTCGTCATGAAGGACGGCGCGCTCGTCGCGGAGGGCGCCCCGGCGGACGTCCTCACCCCGGAACTGCTCGGCGCGACGTTCCAGTTGCGCGCGCACGTCTTCCCCGACCCGGTGGACCGGTTGCCCACCGTCGTCCCGGCCAGGAGCCCTACAATCCCTGTGCCCGGACAACCCTGACGACGAGGTCGCCCTTCATGCGCTGGTCCCAGCTCTACACGCCCACGCTCCGCGAAGCCCCGGCGGGCGCCGACGCGGTGAGTCACCGGCTGCTGGTGCGGGCCGGGTTCGTCCGGCAGCTCATGGCGGGGCACTACTCGCTGCTGCCGCTGGCCGTCCGGGTGCGGGCCAAGGTGATCGAGGTCGTCCGCGAGGAGATGGCGCGGATCGGCGCGCAGGAGTTCCTGCTGCCCGCGCTGCACCCGGCGGAGATCTGGCGGGAGAGCGGCCGCTGGGACGTCATGGGCGACGAGATATTCCGGCTCCGCGACCGCAGGGGCGCCGAACTGGCCCTCGGCATGACGCACGAGGAGATCTTCACTGTCCTGGCGCGGGAACTGGCGTCGTACCGGGACCTTCCGCAGGTCTGGTACCAGTTCCAGACCAAGTTCCGCGACGAGCCGCGGCCCAAGAGCGGGCTGCTGCGCGTCCGCGAGTTCACCATGAAGGACTCCTACAGCTTCGACGTCGCCGCCGACGGGCTGGACACCGCGTTCGACCGGCACTACGACGCGTACACGCGGATCTTCGCGCGGCTCGGCGTTCCGGCGATCCCGGTGCAGGCGTCGAGCGGGAGCATGGGCGGCAGCGCGTCGGTCGAGTTCATGTGCCCGTCCGAGGCGGGGGAGGACCTCGTGGTGCGGTGCACCGCGTGCGACTACGCCGCGAACGTCGAGAAGGCGACGTCGGCGCTCGCGCCCGTCGCGGACGGCACGGCGCCGCCCGTCCCCGAGCGGTTCGACACGCCGCACGCCCGGACCATCGACGAGCTGGCCGAGCAGCACGACGTGCCCGCCGACCGGCAGATCAAGACGCTCGTGTACGTCGTGGACGACCGGCTCACGCTGGTGCTGATGCGCGGCGACCACGCCCTGGTGGAGCAGAAGCTCGCGGACGCCACCGGCGCGCTCGCCCTGCGTCCGGCGCACGCGGAGGAGATCCGCGACGCGCTCGGCGCCGCGCCGGGGAGCCTCGGCGCGGTCGGCGTCACGGACCTGCCGATCCTCGCGGACGAGGCGCTGCGCGGCCGCACCGCGATGACGACCGGTGCCAACACCGACGGCGTGCACCTGCGCGGCGTCGACGTCGCCCGGGACGTCGCGGTCGGTTCCTGGGCCGACCTGCGCGAGGTCACCGCCGGGGAGACGTGCGCCGCGTGCGGCGGCGCCCTCGACGTCGTGCGCACCATCGAGGTCGGGCACATCTTCAAGCTCGGCCGCAAGTACACCGAGACGCTGGACGTCACCGTGCTCGGCCCGGACGGCGACCGCGTCACCCCGATCATGGGCAGCTACGGCATCGGCGTGGAACGCGCGATGGCCGCCGTCATCGAGACGCACCACGACGACAAGGGCATCGTGTGGCCCGTCGCGGTGGCGCCGTTCGAGGCGGCGGTGGTCCTCCTCAACGGCGACGACGCCCCCACGGCCGAGGCCGCCGAGTCGATCTACGAGAGCCTGCGCGCGTCCCGCGTCGACACGATCCTGGACGACCGCCCCCTCCGCCCGGGCGCCAAGTTCGCGGACGTGGAACTCATCGGCATCCCGTACCGCGTCACGGTGGGCAAACGCGGCCTGGCGAACGGCACGGTCGAAGTCACGACCCGCGCCACAGGCGAAACGACCACCGTCCCGGCACCCGAAGCCGCCGCCCACGTCCACGCCCTGGTGACCGGCCCAACCCGGTGACGAACGGCGCCTGACTCAGCCCCGCCGCCGAACCGCCCCGGCGGGGGACCACTCCGCAGCGCCCGGACCCGCCGGCTCCGGTCCCACGCCGTCAGCCACACCCGACCGCTCCTGCACGGTCCCGGAACCCGGTGTGTTCTCGCCATGCGTCGCGTGTGGGTCATGGTGCGTGTGTGCGGTAGGTCGTCCACTGCTTCCACGCGTCCAGGTAGGGGGGCATCCACGGGGCCGGGTGGTTGTCGGAGCGGTGTTGCCAGAACTTCGTGGCCAGGTGGGAGTAGAGGTCGATGGTGGGGGGCGGGGTGGTCGACCAGGACGTGAAACGGGTGGCCCAGGCTTCGGCCTGGGTGGGGCTGTGACCGTCGAGGATGAGCCAGGGGATGAGCTGGCCGATCTCGATCCAGGGGGCGCCGCGGCTGGTCAGGGCCCAGTCGACGACGTGGACGTGGTCGTTCTCGTCGATGATGAGGTTCTTGGGGTTCAGGTCGGTGTGCAGGAGGGTGTCGCCTGCCATGGGGGAGACGTCGTCGGTCAGGTTCGCCCAGCGCTGTTCGACGTTGAGGTCCACCGCGTCGGGGCACGGGTGGTCCTGGAGGGTGTGGACGACTTGTGCGAGGAGGTCCAGGTCCGGTGAGCCGGGGGTGAAGACGGCGGTGCGGCCGGGGACGTGCTCGAAGCCCAGGGCCATCCATCCCCCGGCCTCCTCCTGCCAGAGGAGGCGGGGTGCGAGGGGTGGCGCGTGCGGGGCGATGGCGGACTCGCGGCGTAGCGACCAGACCTCCGGGCCGTCGCGGTCGGCGTCCAGCTTCCGGGCGGCCTTGACGAACACCGCGCCGTCCGCCGTCCGCACGGTGATGGCGACGTCGGCGTGGTTGCCCGTGGGGGCCGAGCGGGTGCTGAGGACCGGGCCGGTCCGGGCGGTGATCGCCCGGCTCATGGCGTCGGGCAGGTCGGTCCAGTCGCTACGGGGCATGAGTCCTCTAGGAGATCTTGACGGCGGACAGGCCGCAACTGTCCGTTGAGCCGCAGCTCGCGCCGCGCTCCCACATCCGGTCATCGACGTTCCACCCATGGTGACGCATGGCGCGGACCATGAGGTCGAGCGACCTGCCGGAGGCGATCGAGTCGTTGGTGACCGGGATGCGAATGGTCGTGTGCGGCCGGGCCGGAGGGCGGGCGCGGGTTCGCCGTGCTGCGGGAGACGTGCACGCAGTGGGGCGTCTGGTACCCGTCCGACGGCGGGAAGTACGTGTACGGCGTCGTCCCGGTCGCGGACGACCCGGGCGAACCCGACGACGAGGACGAGCCCGCCGAGGGCGGCGACCTGGGAACGTCCGGCGTCGACGCGGAAGACCCGAGGGTGCTGAGCAACGCGTGACGGCCGTGGTGGCGGGCCTCCGCGCGGCCCGTTGCCGGGGTTTCGTGCCTTTTCGGGGCGTTTCGTGGGCGTTGTGGTCGTGTTAACTCTTTGCGTCGGCCGGTTCGGGATCGTGCCAACGGTGAATGATCTGCGATGACAGTACGTTCCGGGTCATCGGGGCGTGTTCGCGACGTTCGTCCGCAGGGGAGGGGTTGGCCATGCTGCCCGAGGTCGCTTCATGGTTGCACCGCCGTACGAGCAAGGCGGCCGACTGGCCGGTGGAGACGCTGCTCGCCGCGAAGGAGGGAACGCGGGTGAGCGTCGTGCTGCCCGCCAGGAACGAGGAGGAGACCGTCGGCGAGATCGTCGGGGCGATCCGGGCCGACCTGGTCGACCGGGCGCCGCTGGTGGACGAGATCGTCGTCGTGGACTCCCGGTCCACCGACGCCACCGTCGCCGTCGCCACGGCGGCCGGCGCGCGCGTCGTCTCCCAGGACGCGGTGCTGCCCGGCGAGGGCCGCATGTCCGGCAAGGGCGAGGCGCTGTGGAAGTCCATGGCCGCCACGACCGGCGACGTGGTCGTCTTCGTGGACGCCGACCTGGTCGGGTTCACGTCGTCGTACATCACCGGCCTGCTCGGGCCCCTGCTCACCGACCCGGACATCGGCTACGTCAAGGGCTGCTACGACCGCCCGCTGATCGGGGAGACCGGCACCACCGAGGGCGGCGGCGGGCGCGTCACCGAGCTGGTGGCCCGGCCGCTGATCAACCTGCACTGGCCGTCGCTGGCCGGGGTGATGCAGCCGCTCGGCGGCGAGTACGCCGGGCGGCGGTCGCTGCTGGAGCGGCTGCCGTTCGTCACCGGCTACGGCGTCGAGCTGGGGCTGCTGCTGGACGTCCTCCAGGACTCCGGCCTGGACGCCATCGCGCAGGTCGACCTCGGCCGCCGCGTGCACGGGCACCAGACCACCGAGGCCCTGGGCGCGATGTCGGGGCAGATCATGCTGACGGCGTGGTCGCGGCTCCAGCGGCACGGCCGGATGCTGCCGCTGGAGGCCCCGGCGACGGCGCTGACGCAGTTCCGCCGCTCGGCGGACGGGCACGATCTGCGCGTCAGCGACGTCGGCGTGGGGGAGCGGCGGCCGATGATCGAGGTGCCGGAGTACGCGGCGGCGCGCGGATCGCTGCTCTCCTGAGCGCCCGTCGCGCGCGCGTGCGCGATTTCCGCCCAATCTCCGAGTCATGTGGCGTAACGCCTGTGACGCCTGCCACGGTGTTACCCGCGGTAACCCGAGACGGTGCTACCGTGGGTAACACGCGATATTGGAGAGAGGGTCAATAGAGATGACGAGCACCGAGGAGACTCCGTTCTCGCTGGAACTCAGCGAGGACGTGCGCGAGGTCCAGCAGTGGGTGCACGAGTTCGCCAAGGACGTGATCCGTCCTGCCGCCGAGGAGTGGGACGAGCGCGAGGAGACTCCCTGGCCGCTCATCCAGGAGGCATCCAAGGTCGGCATCTACTCGCTGGACTTCTTCGCCACGCAGTGGCTGGAGCCGTCCGGCCTCGGTGTCCCCGTCGCCTTCGAGGAGCTGTTCTGGGGTGACGCCGGCATCGGCCTCGCCATCGTCGGCACCGGCCTGGCGGCCGCCTCGATCGCGGCCGTCGGCACCCCCGAGCAGGTCACCGAGTGGGTGCCGCAGATGTTCGGCACCGCCGACGACGTCAAGCTCGGCGCGTTCTGCGCCTCCGAGCCCGACGCCGGCTCCGACGTCGGCTCCATCCGCTGCCGCGCCACGTTCGACGAGGCCAAGGACGAATGGGTGCTCAACGGCACCAAGACCTGGGCGACCAACGGCGGCATCGCCGACGTCCACGTCGTCGTCGCGTCCGTCCACCCCGACCTCGGCAGCCGGGGCCAGGCCAGCTTCATCATCCCGCCGAACACGCCGGGGCTGAAGCAGGGCCAGAAGTTCAAGAAGCACGGCATCCGCGCCTCCCACACCGCCGAGGTCATCCTCGACCAGGTGCGCGTCCCCAGCCACCTCATCGTCGGCGGCAAGGACAAGTTCGACGAGCGCATCGCCCGCGTCCGCGAGGGCAAGAGCGGCAAGGGCCAGGCCGCCATGAAGACGTTCGAGACCACGCGCCCGACCGTCGGCGCGATGGCCCTCGGCGTCGCCCAGGCCGCCTACGACTACGCGCTCCAGTACGCCCAGGAACGCGAGCAGTTCGGCAAGAAGATCGGTGACTTCCAGGCCATCGCCTTCAAGCTCGCCGACATGCGCACCCAGATCGACGCCGCCCGCCTGCTCGTCTGGCGCGCCGCGTGGATGGCCCGCAACGGCAAGGACTTCGTCAACGCCGAGGGCTCCATGGCCAAGCTGGCCGCGTCCGAGGCCGCCGTCCGCGTCACCGACGAGGCCATCCAGATCCTCGGCGGCAACGGCTACACCCGCGAGTACCCGGTCGAGCGGATGCACCGCGACGCCAAGATCTTCACCATCTTCGAGGGCACCTCGGAGATCCAGCGGCTGGTCATCGGCCGCCGCGTGACGGGCCTGCCCGTCCGCTAGTCCCCCCGCGCACGCCCCGGAACGCTCCCACGCGGGAGCGTTCCGGGGCGTTGTGCTTTTCGCAGCATTTCCGGGTGTCGGCGCAGGTCAGCCGGTGATCATCACCCGATCGGGAACCGGGGCGTTTAGCCGCCGCAGCGGGGGCACCAGTAGTGCCTGAACGATGACAGACGGGTATGGCGCAAGCACAGAGGCACGCGAGTACCTAGGGGTGGGAGTGATGGCACACAGTGCACCGGCCGAGGGCGGACGCCCGCCGCAGGCCGCGCAGGAAGGGACCGGCGAGCTGGTCAAACAGGCCGCCCAGCAGATCTCCGAGCTGGTCCGGGCCGAACTGAAACTGGCCGTCGAAGAGGTCAAGGACAAGGGCAAGCACGCCGGTAAGGGCGTCGGCCTGTTCGGCGGAGCGGGCGTCGTCGCGCTGTACGGCGTCGGCGCGCTCGTCGCGGCCGCCATCGGCGCGCTCGCGCTGGTGCTGCCCGTCTGGGCCGCCGCGCTGATCGTCGCCGTCGTCCTGTTCGCGGTGGCGGGCGTCCTCGGCCTGACCGGCAAGAAGGAGACCGAGAAGGCCACGCCGCCGGTCCCCGAAGAGGCGATCGAGAGCACCAAGCGCGACATCACCGAGGTGAAGGAGAGGAGTCACCGATGACCGACAAGCCCGGCGGCGACGGGCCGTCCGCGGACGAGCTGCGCGCCGACATCGAGCGCACCCGCGAAGACCTCGGCGACACCGTCGAGGCCCTGGCCGCCAAGGCCGACGTGCCCGCGCGCGCCAAGGAGAAGGCCGCGCAGGTCAAGGACGAGACGCAGCAGAAGGTCGCCGCCACCAAGGAGAAGGCGGCCGGATACGCCGACGCCACCAAGGAGAAGGCGCACGAGTACGCCGACGAGTACGGCGAGCCCGCCGCCAAGACCGGCGCCGTCGTCGGCGGCGGCGTCGCGCTGGCCCTCGCCGGGCTGGCCGCCTGGCGGTGGAAGCGGCGCCGCGCCGCCCGCGCCACCCTGCGCGGACGCGCCGCCGCCACGTTCGACGACGCGCGCAGCGCCGTCCTCGACCACGACCTGACCGAAGAGCTGATCGCCCGCATCAACGAGGGCGACCGCAAGGCACGCCTCCAGGGCGCCGCCGCCGCGAGCGCCGTGCTGCTGGCCGCCGGTCGCGTCCGGCGCCGCCGCGCGAAGAAGAAGGGCCGGGTATGAGTCTCGTCTACAAGGCCGGATCACTCGGCGTCAGCGTCGCCGGCGGTGTCGTCGCCGGTGCCATCTTCAAGCAGGTGTGGAAACTGGCCGCCGGGGACGACGACACCCCCGACGCCGGTGACCTGGAGCGTAGCTGGACCGAGGTCCTGGTCGCCGCCGCGATCCACGGCGCGATCTTCGGCCTGGTGAAGTCGGCCACGCACCGCGCGGGCGCCCAGGCCGCCGCCAAACGCGGCAAGGACGCCACGTAGCGAAGCACGACCCACCCCCCGGGAAGCAAAGGACGGCAGATGGCCAGGCACGTGACGCAGGAGGCCCCGGCGGCGCCCACGCGGCTGCCGGTGCGCTCGTGGTGGGGCGCGGTCCGCCGCAGCGTCGGTGAGATCAAGGACGACAACCTCACCGACTGGGCGGCGGCGCTCACCTACTACGGCGTTCTGTCGATCTTCCCGGCGATGCTGGTGGTGGTGTCCCTCGTGGGACTGGCGGGAACGTCGGTCTCCGAGGGACTCATCACCAACGTCGGCGACATGGCGCCGGGGTCGGTGAAGGACGTGCTCGTCCAGGGCCTCACCGAACTCCAGCGCGGGCGGGCCGGGGCGAGCGCCGTGGCGCTGATCGGCCTCGCGGCGGCGCTGTGGTCGGCGTCGGGGTACGTGGCGGCGTTCATGCGGGCGTCCAACGCCGTGTACGACGTGCCGGAGGGCCGCCCGATCTGGAAGACGCTGCCGCTGCGCATCGGCATCACGGTCGTGACGCTGGTGCTGCTGTCGGCGTCGGCCATCGCGGTGGTGGTGTCCGGGCCGCTGGCGCGCCGCGTCGGGGACGTCATCGGGCTCGGCCCGGCGGCGGTGACGACGTGGAACGTCGCCAAGTGGCCGGTGCTGCTGCTCGTCGTCAGCTTCCTGTTCGCGCTGCTGTACTGGGCGTCACCGAACGCCAAGCACGGGTTCCGGTGGGTGACGCCGGGCGGGCTGCTGGCGATCGTGCTGTGGCTGATCGCCTCGGCCGGGTTCGCGTTCTACGTCGCGAACTTCTCGTCCTACAACAAGACCTACGGGAGCATCGCCGGGCTGATCGTCTTCCTGGTGTGGCTGTGGATCAGCAACCTGGCGATCCTGCTGGGCGCCGAGCTGAACGCCGAGCTGGAGCGCGGCCGGGCCATCGCGGGCGGGCTGGAGGAGACGCAGGAGCCCTACGTGGAGCCGCGCGACACCAGCGGGTTCGACGAGGACGAGCTGGCGGCCCTGCCCGACCGGGACGAAGAGGTCGAGGACGCCGAGGACGGACGGCCCCGCGACCCTCGGTGACCCTTGTCACGTTCGGACAAATCGGCCGATAAGAACCATAGGTCCGGACAGTTTTTCTCACCCCGCTCCGCCCTAGAATCCGGAACCGTTCCCACCCCCGGATGTGAGGCGGATCACGGTGACGACAGCCGACACGGCAGTGCAGCAGGCTCCCGCGGAACTCGCCCGCCGCTACTACGCGCGGGTGGACGCCCAGGACCTCGACGGTCTCCTGGCGCTGTTCCACGACGCCGTCCGCTACGAACGGCAGGGAACGCCCGCCATCGAGGGCCTGGACGCGCTGCGGACGTTCTACGAGTCCGAACGGATCATCGCCGAGGGCCGCCACCGGCTCGACCAGGTGCTCGGCGGCGAGGACGGCTGGATCGCCGTCCGGGGCCGGTTCGAGGGACGGCTGCACAGCGGCGAGCAGGTCGCGCTGCGCTTCACCGACTGGCTGCACTTCACCGACGGCCTCATCGACCACCGCGAGACGCTTTTCCCCGGCCGCCAGGTCTGAGCGCGGCTCACACCTTCTGGAACCGGAGCAGCTCCACGCGGCCGTCCGCGTGCAGCCGCACCACCGGCAGCCGCCGCACCACCCGGTTCCCCGTCGCCGCGTCGATCTCCACGTAGCCGCTCGCGCCGGGCACCGCCGAACTCGACGTCTTGATCAGGTACAGCATGTTCCGCACCTGCGACGCCGAGGGGACGCGGCCCGACGCGCCGGACGCCAACCGGACAGCCCGGACGGCCGTGAGCACGGCGTCGTGCGCCATGATGCCCCAGCCCGACCGCAGATGGGCGCCGTCGAAACCGAGCACGCCGGTGTAGTCCCGCTCGAACCGCGCCCACTGGTCGGCGTCGGGGTTGTGGCGCGGGTCGCGCAGCAGCGACGGCTCGGCCAGCGGCACGTACAGCAGCGTCAGCGGCGCCGCGCGCAGCGCCGCGAGCGCCCGCCGGTACTCGGCCTGCGGGCCGGTGAGCATCACCGCGTCCGAGCCCGTCACCACCGTCAGCGGCTCGGCGCGGCACGTCCGCTGCGCCAGGTAGCCGATGAAGCGCGGCAGATCCTGCGCGCGACCCGCGTAGAAGACCAGGTCGGGCGACGTGCCGCTGCACAGGTTGCGGGCGATGACGTCGAACTCGTTCTCCGGGTCGTCGCCGAACGGGTACTCGTTGGCGCCGCCCGCCCGCCACAGCCCGCCCATCGAGCGCTTGAACGCCGCCGCCAGCGAGAGCGTGTAGAGGTCGGTGCGGGACGCCGACCCGACGAGCGTCGCCGTCCGCAGCCTCCCGTCCGCGCGCACCTGCCGGGCCAGCGCCGCCACCTGCGAGCCCACGTGCGGGTTCACGCGGGCGAAGCCGTCGGCGGCGCGGCGGTCGATCTCGGCGGCCGACACGATGTCGCCCACCATCGCCAGCGACGCCCCGGCGAGCCGCCGGGCGATCCGCAGCGTGGAGTCCTGGCTGAGGCCGACGCCCGCCACGGCGCGCACGTTCTCGTGCGTGCGGGTCCGCGCGATGAGATCGGTGACGACCGGGCCCCACCGGCTGCCGTCGCTGCCGGTGTTGGCCAGCAGCAGGCGCACGCGCGGCCGGTCACCGATCACCGACGACTGGTTGGCGCGCTGCGCCCCGGCCACGGCGCCCTCCAGGCGGTGCACGACCCGGGGATCGGGATGGGTGAGCGGGCCGACGTAGGCGACCGTGACGTAGCTGCCGGGGCTGCCGCGCGTCGCCGCCGCGTTGTTCGCGCGCAGCGCGGCGGCCACCCCCGCCAGCCTCGGCTCGAACGCGAAGTCGTCGGTCACGCCGACGCACTCGCGGTGCGGCGTGCCGTCCCGGGTAATCGTCGCCTCCGCGACGCCGGGGGCGCACTCCGCGCGGAACGGCAGCGGCGGCCAGCCCGTCCCGGCCCGGAGCCCGGCGACGGCCAGCAGCGCGACCGCGACGTACACCGCCCACGGCCAGTGCCGCTCCAGGCGGCCCGGGACCTGCCACGTCGTCATCGCCACGTCCCCGCGCGCTCGGCGTACCGCTCGGCGGCGCGGCGGAACGGCTCGCCGCGCCTGCGGAGGAAGTCCAGGTTGTGCAGGCAGGCGGCGACGTCCTGGTACTGCGTCGCGCGATCGGCCGTGCACAGCGGGTCGGAGACGACCCACAGCCCGGCCAGCAGGTCCGCGACGATCTGGCCGGGCTCGTCGACCGAGGCGTCCGCCGCCCATCCGGTCAGCGCCGCCGTCCGCGCGGGCGGGCGGTGCGGCGGCGCGGTCGCGACCGCCTCGACCAGCTCGATCCAGGCGGCCGGTTCGCGCTCGTCCAGCAGCGCCAGCAGCCGGCGGCCGACGTGCCCGACGCGGCCGAGCGCCAGCGCGTGCCGCAGTTCGGCCACCGGGTCGCGGCGCGCCTCGGCGGCGCCGAGCAGCCACTCGTGCGCGTCCCGCCACCGCTGCGAGGGCTCGCCGGACCCGCGCAGCCGCTCCAGCAGCAGCGTGCGCAGGAACGGCGGCAGCTCCCGGTCACCGGCCGCGTCGCGACGCCAGACGGGGACGTCGAGCGCGGTGTTGTAGCGGGTGACCGGCACCATGCCGCCGCGCAGCAGGCCCAGCTCGCCGGGGTCGGCGGCGGCGCACAGCTCCAGCGCCGCGACCGTCGCCGGTGGCACGTCCCGCAGCAGGCGCGCCACCAGGCCGTCCACCAGGGGGTCGCCGGGAGGCTCCCACAGCAGCGCCCGGAGGTCGACGGGGACGCCGGGCCGGTCGCCGAGCGCGTCCAGGAGCCGCGCCGTGCCGTACGGGTGCCCGCCCGTCAGCTCGTGGACCGCCGTCGCCGTGCGGTGCCGCTCGGCGCGCGGCAGGGCGCGCGGCAGGGCGGCGGTGACCTCGGCGAGCGTCCGGTCGGGCAGCGGAACGTGCCGCCATCCGCCTCCGCCGCGCAGTTCGGCGGCGTCGGCGGCGGCCAGGTCGACGGGCGCGGCGGCGGGCCGCCCGGGGGCGGACGGACGGCCGCGCGCCGTCGCGACGATCGTCAGCGGGGCGGCGCGGCCCGCGCCGGTGAGCAGCGTCAGCAGCTCGGCGCCGCGGGGCTCGTCGGCCTCGTCCAGGAGCAGCACGGCGTCATAGCGGCGGCAGCGGGGGCGCGGCTCGAACGGGCGGCGCCGGCGGTCCATGTCCTGCGCCAGGTCGGCGAGGAACGCGGCGGTGAGCGTCTCGGCGAGCAGGGCGGCGTTGTCGCCCTCGGCGGGGTGCCAGGCCGCGTGGTGCAGGCCGGTGAGCCGGTCCAGCGCGTCCTGGCGGCCCGCGCCGAGGTCGGCGTCGCGGTACCAGCGCAGCACGGCGCGGCGGTGGCCGCGGTCGCCGCGCGCCCAGCCGATGAGCAGGTACAGCGTGAACGCCGCCAGCCCGACCGGCCCGGCGGCGGCGCCGCCGACGATCTCGTCGAGGGTGAGCCGGTGGATACGGTCCAGCGGGGCGCCGAGCCGGCCGCGCGCGCCGAACGCCGCGCCGATCGCCGCGCGCGTCGCCTGCGGCGTCGGCCGGGCGAAGCCGCGGCCCAGTACGGCGAGCCCGGCGGTGAAGCGCGGGAAGACCAGACGGCCGTACGCCGCGCAGTCCCGGTCGAGGTCCCGGACGATCCGGTCCAGGAGCTGGACGGCCGGGGGCAGGACGGGCCGCCGGTCGCCGTCGGTCGTCGCGACGCCCTCCGGCGGGCCCGGGAACGGGTCGTGCGGGGCGTCGGCGAGGTCGAGCCCGGCGACGTGCGCGCGGCCGGTGAGGCGGCGGCCCAGCGTCTCGATCAGGTGCGTCTTGCCCTGGCCGCGCGGTCCGGTGAAGATCAGCACGGGCGGCGCGGGCGGCGCCGGGGCGCCGCGCCGCGCGCTGACGTCGTGCGTCAGCCGGACCGCTTCCTCAAGGGTCACCGCTCTCCCCTTCCGTTCGCACGGAAACGGTAAAGGCAGATTCCACACCGGGAAAGGGAAAATGAAAATTCCCTGCCCGCCGGAGCGCGGACAGGGAATCATGGAACGCTCGATCAGCCGTAGCCGATGCCCCACGCGTCGCCGGGCGGTTCAGGGGCCGGGCGCGTCATCGGGCGCTGACCTGGACCGCGTGGCACCGGCGCCGCGCCGAAGACCGACGACAGCCCGTCGCCCTCCTGCGCGCCGGACTCCATCAGCACCTTGCGCTCCTGGTCGTTCAGGGGCAGCGGGGCACCGGTCGCGCCGTCCACGTTCACCACGGTCAGGGCTCCTTCCACCGACGGGTCGCCGCCGGTCGAGACGTCGAACAGGTAGCGGACGGACGTGCGGCCCACCGCGGTGACCCGCAGCCGCGTCTCCACGACGTCGTGCCGCCACAGGCGGTTGCGGTAGCTGGCGTCGTAGCGGACGCGCGGCATGACGGGCAGGTGGTCGAGCCCGATGCGGTACAGCAGCGTCTGCTCGGCGGACTCCACCCAGCGGATGACCGTCGAGTGGTGGTAGTGCCCGGTGACGTCGGTGTCGCAGAGTTCGACCCGGTGGAGCACGCTGACGCTGGCGGGTTCGCCAGGCATGGTTCACCTCTGGTTTCGCAGTCAGGGAGTGGGGTGGTCAGGCCCCGAGTCTGGCCCGAATGATCGCTTAGAGCAAGGTAATGATCACTCTCTGCGACGCGTGTCGTCGCTCGCGTCCCGCCGCAGGCCAGGGGTGTTGTCACCGGGTAACACCCCCGAGTACCGTTCGGTCATGCGACCGAGCCCGGAGCGTCACCGCCGCCCCGCCGCCCTTCGGGGCGCGGTGTGAGCCCATCCCTGAACGGCGCCAAGGCGCCCGCTCCGCCGCGCCGCGACCCGGGCCGCCGCCGGGCGCTGCTGGAGGCCGCCGACCGCGTCATCCAGCGCGAGGGCCCCGAGGCGTCGATGGCGGCGATCGCGGCCGAGGCCGGCATCAGCAAGCCGATCCTCTACCGCCACTTCGGCGACAAGAGCGGCCTGTACCAGGCGCTCGCCGAACGCCACACGCGCAAGGTGATCGAGGGCATCCGGGCCGAGTTCTCCCGGCCCGGCGAGGCGCTGGACCGCGTCCGCTCGACCATCGACACCTACCTCGCCACCGTCTCGGCCAACCTCAACCTCTACCGTTTCCTCATGCACCGGGCCAGCGCCGAGGACGCGGCGACGCACAGCGCGATGAGCACGATGATCGGCGGCATCGGCCGCGAGCTGGCCGAGGTGCTGGCCGAGGAGGGGGCGATCGCCGACCCGAACCGTGCCCAGGTGTGGGCCCACGCACTGGTCGGCATGGTGCAGACCGCCGGTGACTGGTGGCTGGACCATACCGACGAGGTCCCCCGCGAGGTGGTGGTCGACGGCCTTGCCGACCTCATCCTCGGCGGGCTGCCCGCGGCGTCCGACGGCCGCGTGCTCGAACTGTTCCAGGAACGACGAACCCCGAGGTGACCGTGCCGATCGAAGCGCCCGCCGCTGTGCCCTCCGACGCCCCGACCGACGTCCCGCCCGTGCTCACCGAGCGGCGACCCTGGGGGGCGTTCGAGCAGTTCACGCTGAACGAGCCGTCCACCGTCAAGATCATCCACGTGGAGCCGGGGCAGCGCCTCAGCCTCCAGCGACACCGCCACCGCGACGAACTATGGGTCGCGCTCGACCCCGGCGCCGTCTTCGAGGTCGCCGGGCGCCGCATCCTGCCCGAGGTGGGGGAGCGCGTGCTCATCCGCGCGGGTGACACCCACCGGCTCGGCTCGGCCGGAGCCGCCGTCCGCGTCATGGAGATCGCCTTCGGCGAGTTCGACGAAGAGGACATCGAACGGCTGGAGGACAACTACGGCCGCGCCTGAGCGGGCCGCCCCTCCTCGCCGGTCAGGTGCGCGTAGACGATCACGTTGTCGCGGTAGGAGCGGTCGGCCCGGTCGTACGGGCCGCCGCACGTGACCAGGCGCAGCCCGGCGTAGCGGACGTCGCCGTAGACGCGGGTGCGCGGGAACTCGAACTTGGGCACCCGCTCCACCGCGTCCACGGTGAACACCGCGACGCGCCGGTCCTTGCGGGTGATCTTCACCCGGGCGCCGGGCTTCAACTCCCGCAGCCGGTAGAAGACGGCCGGGCCGCCCGTGTCGTCGTAGTGGCCGAGCACGACGGCCGAGCCGCGCGCGCCGGGCGCGGGGCCGTGCTCGTACCACCCGGCCTGCTCGGCGCGGCCGAACGGCGGGACGTCGACCGTGCCGTCGTCGCGCTGCCCGAGCCGCATCGTCGGCGCGTCGACCTCGATCCCGGGGATCGTGACGCGGGCGGGCGGCGAGAACGGCAGCGCCTCGCCGTCGGGGATGGACCACAGGGCGCGCGGGCCGCCGAGGTCGCGGTAGCGGCGCGGCTCGTCGTCGCCGCGCATCCCCTGGCCCATCGCGAGCGCGCCGAGCACGGCGAGGCCGACGGCGAGGACGTAGCCGCGGTTAGGCTCGCCCACGGGACCGGGAACGCAGCAGCGCCACGCTGCCGAGCGCGAAGGCCCCGGCGGCCAGCGTCACGCCCACCGGCGTCCAGGGGACGTCCGGGCCCTGGGTGCCGCCGCCCCCGGTCTCGGCCCAGCCGTGCGGCTGGTTCCCGCCCTCCTTCTTGCCGCCGGTGACGCGGATCGTGCCGTCCTGCGAGTAGTTCGACGTGATGCACTTCGCGGTGATCTTGTGGCGGCCGGACGCGCTCGCGGTGACCTTGCCCTGGACGCTGAACCAGCCGTCGTTGACGGCGCCCTGGGCGTTCACGGCGCCGGAGATGTTGACGTAGCGGTCGCCCGCCTGGCAGCCGCCGGAGACCGTGACGGTCTGGCCGTGCCGGGCGCTGGACGGGTCGATGTCGAGGTCGTCGGCGAGGGCCGCCGACGCGAGACCGAACAGGATCGGGCCCGCGGCCCCGGTGATCAGCCCTGCGCGGGCGGCCGTTCTGAGACGCACCTTTTCTCCCGAGTCCGTGATGTCTGCGATGTACCGCACTGATCACGTCCTTCCCGGGGTGCCGGGCGGCATGGCGGGGTTGGGGCGTTGTTTGCCGAGTCCATGCCGCGTGCTGGCGCCCGGACGCCGGCACGCGGCCCCGGATCAGGTGGACGTGCCCGCGCCGGTGTCCAGGTCGAGGTCCTTGACGCGGGGGTCGCCCTGGTCGGCGGTGTAGTCGGTCAGGCGGGTCGCGTCGGCGCCGTCGGGCACCTTGGCGGCGCGCAGCGCGACCGTCGCGAGGACGGCGACGACGAGGTTCACCGCGAGCGCGATCACGCCCGCGTACACGGTCATCGTCGTGTCGAACCCCAGCTCGCTCAGCGCGAACGCCGAGCCGCCGAAGTGGTCCTTGCCCTTGGCCGGGTTGGGGATCGTGTAGAGCATCCACAGCCCGGCCGCCAGGCCCGCCGCCCACCCGGCCAGCAGCGCCCACCGGTGGAACCAGCGGGTCATCAGCCCGATCGCCACCGCCGGGAGCGTCTGGAGGATCACCACGCCGCCGATGAGCTGGAGGTCGATGGAGAACTCCGGGTCGAGCAGCAGGATGCACGCCACCGCGCCGAGCTTGACGACCAGCGACACGATCTTGCTGACGGCCGCCTCCTCGGCGTCGGTGGCGTCGCGCCGCAGGTACTCGCGGTAGATGTTGCGGGTGAACAGGTTCGCCGCCGCGATCGACATGATCGCGGCCGGGACGAGCGCGCCGATGCCGATCGCGGCGTACGCGATCCCGGCGAACCAGGACGGGAACACGCTGTCGAACAGCACCGGCACGACCGTGTTGGTGTCGGAGCCGATCGGCTTGACGTCCGCCGCGATGGCCATGAAGCCGAGCAGCGCGATGAGCCCGAGCAGCAGGCTGTAGGCGGGCAGCGCCGACATGTTCCGCTTGATGACGTCGCGGTTGCGGGCGGCCAGGATGCCGGTGACGCTGTGCGGATACAGGAACAGCGCCAGCGCCGAGCCGAGCGCCAGCATCGCGTAGTTGAGCTGGTTGGAGCCGTTGAGCAGCACGCCGTCGTTCGGCGCAGGGCTGCGCGCGAACTTCTCCTCGGCGGCGCCGAAGATCTCGCCCCAGCCACCGAGCTGCGTCGGGATGTAGATCACCGCGACGATGATCACCACGTAGATCAGCGAGTCCTTGACGAACGCGATCAGCGCGGGCGCGCGCAGCCCCGACTGGTAGGTGTACGCGGCCAGGATCGCGAACGCGATGATGATCGGCCAGTGCCCGGTGATGTCCATCGCCTTCAGCACCGCCTCGATGCCGACGAGCTGGAGCGCGATGTACGGCATCGTCGCGGCGATGCCGGTGACCGCCACGGCCAGCGCCAGCGCCGACGACCCGAACCGGGCCCGGACGAAGTCGGCGGGCGTCACGAACCCGTGCACGTGCGACACCGACCAGAGCCGGATCAGCACCAGGAACACCAGCGGGTACACCACGACCGTGTATGGGACGGCGTAGAAGCCCATCGCCCCCGCGCCGAACACCAGCGCCGGGACGGCGACGAACGTGTACGCGGTGTACAGGTCGCCGCCGATGAGGAACCAGGTGATCCAGCTCCCGAACGAGCGGCCGCCCAGGCCCCATTCGTCCAGGCTGCCCATCGTCTCGGGGCGGCGCCACCGCGCGGCGACGAAGCCCATCCCGCTGACGACCAGGAACAGCGTCGTGAAGATGATCAGCTCGGTGAGGTGGTCACTCGACACGGTCGCCCCCCGGGTTCCGGCCGCGCCGGGTGCGGCGGTAGACGACCAGCGTGCAGACCACGGCGAGCGGGATGAACGTGAGCTGCATCCAGTAGTAGGCGGGGAACCCGGCGACGCGGGGCTCCTCGCGGTTGTAGACGAACGTCAGCAGGGGCAGGACGACGGGAACGGCGAGCAGCCAGTTCCAGGGGCTGCGGTCGCTGCGCCGAGGCTCCGGCGGCGGTGACTGCGAGGACATGGGCCTCCTCGGTCTCGGCCGCGCGCCGCCCCGGGGACGCGGGACGGCCCGCGAACGGGGGGCGGGCGGCGCGAGCGTATCCAGGCCCGGGTCACATCGCGATCACGTTCTGTTTAAGGCCAGGTCAGGACGGACCGGTGAGATCGTCGGCGATGTCGCGGGTGCCGTACCCCTCGGGCGCGGGCACCTCCACGACCGGATCGTCGCGGTCGTCGAACTCGACGCGCAGCGCCTTGGCCATCGTGGCGTGCATGTCGTAGAGGCACACCACGTAGGTGAGTTCGAGGATCTGCTCGTCGGGCAGGTGCTCCTTGAGCGCGGCGAAGACGCCGTCGTGGACGCGCCCGCCGCCCAGGACGAGCGCGTCGGTGTAGGCGAGGACGGCGCGTTGCAGCGGCTCGAACCGGTCGGAGACCTCCCACGACGGGATCGCGGCGATCGTCGCGTCCGGCACGCCGAGGGCGCGCATCTGCTTGCAGTGCTGGGAGAACACGAACTGGCTGCCGCGCGCCCACCCGGCGCGGGTCTGGCCGAGTTCGCGCAGCACCGGGTCCAGCGTGACGCCCCGGTAGACGCCGAAGCCCTGGACGCAGTGCTTGAAGATCGCCGGGTCGAGGGCGAAGACGCTCCACCAGTCGCCGGGCGAGCCCGTCGCGGTGCCGGGATCGTCCGGTGCGCCCGGGTCGCGGTCGGGGCCGAACAGCCGGTCGTAGAAGTACAGGACGAGCCTGTCCTCGCGCGCTTCGGCCTCGGCGCGGGGCACCCGGCGGAGTCGGGGCATGGGGGGCTCCTCAGACGGTGCGGTCGGCGGACGTCCTCGGTTCGTGTGCGACGTCCTCGGGGCGGTCCGGGCGGCGGGTCCAGGCGGCGAACTCCACGAGGACGCCGTCGGGGTCCTTGAAGTAGATCGAGCGGACGAAGACGCCGTCGTGCATCGCGGGGGCGACGCCGAGTTCGCTGTCGTCGTGGTTGAGCAGGACGCCGACGTCGACGCCCTTGGCCAGCAGGCGGTCGCGGTACTCCTCGATCCGCTCCGGCGGGACGTCGAACGCGACGTGGTTCATCGACCCGATCGCCGACATCAGCTCGCCCCGGTCGGGCAGCTCCTTGGGCGCGGTGACGCCGGGGACCGGCTCGGGCGCGTCGGGGAACCAGAAGAAGGCGAGCGCGTCGCCGCCGCCCGCGTCGAAGAAGAAGTGCTGGCCCCAGCCGAACGGCAGGTCGATCGTCTTGATCAGCGGCATGCCCAGCACGCCCTGGTAGAAGTCCACGGTCGCCTTCATGTCGCGGCAGACCAGGGCGAGATGGTTGATGCCGCGCAGCTCGAACTCGGTGTTCATGGCCGCGACCCCTCGGTGAGATAAGTGAACGCTTTTGTCTCATCCTCGCAGGCGGCGCGCGCCGCGTCGAGCCCGGCCACTTGGCCGCCACCCCGGAGAGCGGATAGTGTTCCTCCCATGCGAACCCCAGGCCGCCAGTGGTGGCGCCGCTGACGCGGCGCCGGTTCTCGAACGTTCCAATCCAGCGACCGCCCCATCTTCCGGCGGTCGCTCTCGCGTTTCCCGCCGGTTCCGGGGCCGATCACAGCGAGGGGCCACCCCGGTGGAGACCGTCTCAACCGAGTTCGTCACCAACGGCGGCGTGCGGGTCGTCCGCACGGCCGTCCCCGTCGACTCCGAGCGCAAGTCCGACGCGCTCAACGCCCTGGTCGCCGCCGTCGGCGAGCGGCGCGGCGGGGTCCTGTCGTCCGGCATGGAGTATCCGGGCCGCTACAGCCGCTGGCACATGGCCTACGTCGACCCGTGCCTGGAGTTCACCGCCCGGGGCCGCCACCTCACCGTCACCGCGCTGAACGCGCGCGGCCGGGTGCTGCTGCCCGCCGTCGCCGCCGTCCTCGCCCCCACCGGCGAGATCACCGAGCGGACCGGCGACGTGGTCGCGGTGCACGTCCCGGCGACCGAGGAGTTCTTCCCCGAGGAGCAGCGCAGCCGCCAGCCGACCGTGTTCACCGCGCTGCGCGCCGTCGTGGACCTGTTCGGCTGCGACGACCCGCACCTCGGCCTGTACGGCGCGTTCGGCTACGACCTCACGCTCCAGTTCGAGCCGCTGCGCACCCGGCTGGACCGCCCGGACGACCAGCGCGACCTGGT
This sequence comes from Actinomadura flavalba DSM 45200, assembly GCF_000374305.1. Classification (GTDB taxonomy): domain Bacteria; phylum Actinomycetota; class Actinomycetes; order Streptosporangiales; family Streptosporangiaceae; genus Spirillospora; species Spirillospora flavalba. The sequence continues at coordinate 92,249 of NZ_KB894096.1, forward strand.
GCTGCACCTGGCCGACGAGATGATCGTCGTGGACCGCAAGCGGGAGACCTCGCACCGCGTCTCCTACGAGTTCACCACGCCGGACGGCGCGTCCACCGACGGCCTGGCGCGCGGCACCGAGACGATCGCCGCCCGGCCGCCCGCGCCGCTGCCGCCGCAGCCGGTGCCCGGCGTGTACGCGCAGATGGTCCGCGACGCCAAGGACAAGTTCATTCGCGGCGACCTGTTCGAGGTGACGCCCGGCCACGCCATGTACGGCCGCTGCACCGAACCGGCCGTGTTCTTCGAGCGGCTGCGCGAGACCAACCCGGCCCCGTACGAGTTCCTGTTCAACCTCGGCGACGGCGAATACCTCGTCGGGGCGTCGCCGGAGATGTTCGTCCGGGTGTCGGGCGACCGGGTCGAGACGTGCCCGATCGCGGGCACGATCCGGCGCGGCGCCGACGCGCTGGAGGACGCCGAGCAGATCCGCACGATCCTGTCGTCGGCCAAGGACGAGTCCGAGCTGACGATGTGCACCGACGTCGACCGCAACGACAAGTCGCGGATCTGCGTCCCCGGGTCGGTCAAGGTGCTCGGCCGCCGCCAGATCGAGCTGTACTCGCGGCTGATCCACACCGTCGACCACATCGAGGGACGGCTGCGGCCCGGGTTCGACGCGCTCGACGCGTTCCTCACCCACATGTGGGCCGTCACCGTCACCGGCGCCCCGAAGACGTGGGCGATGCAGTTCATCGAGGACCACGAGGACGCGCCGCGCCGCTGGTACGGCGGCGCGGTCGGCTGCGTCGGGTTCGACGGCTCGATGAACACGGGCCTGACGCTGCGCACCGCGCAGATCCGCGACGGCGTCGCGACCGTCCGGGCCGGGGCGACGCTGCTCTACGACTCCGACCCCGAGGAGGAGGAGCGCGAGACGCACCTGAAGGCGAGCGCACTGCTCCAGGCGCTGGCCGCCGCCGAGACCGGCGAGCAGGCCGCGCCCGCCCCGGCGGCCGACGACGCCGAGCGGACCGGGGAGGGGATGCGGGTCCTGCTGGTCGACCACGAGGACTCGTTCGTCAACACGCTCGCCGACTACTTCCGCCAGCGCGGCGCCGATGTGGTGACGCTGCGGCACGGGTTCCCCGAACGGCTGCTGGACGAGCACGCCCCCGACCTGGTGGTGCTCTCGCCCGGTCCGGGCCGCCCGGAGGACTTCGGCACCGCCGCCCTGCTCGACGCCCTGGACGCGCGGGGCCTGCCGGCGTTCGGCGTCTGCCTCGGCCTCCAGGCGATGGTGGAGCACGCGGGCGGGTCGCTCGCCCTGCTGCCCGAGCCGTCGCACGGCAAGCCGGGGGCGGTGAAGGTGACCGGCGGCGGGCTGTTCGACGGCCTGCCGGACGAGTTCACCGCCGCCCGCTACCACTCGCTGCACGCCACCCCCGACCGGGTGCGCGGCTTCGAGGTGACGGCGCTGCTCGGCGACGTCGTCATGGCCGTCGAGGACCCGGCGCGCCGCCGCTGGGCCGTGCAGTTCCACCCCGAGTCGATCCTGACGGCGGCCGGGGGAGCGGGGCACCGGATCGTCGCGAACGCGCTGCGGCTGGCACGCGGCTGAGACTCGCCCGGAAAACCTGCCACACGTTGTCAGGTTTTCCGGGCAGGCTCTCCCGCATGAACACCACACCGAAGATCGCGCTGGTGGCGGGGGCCACCCGGGGCGCGGGCCGGGGGATCGCCGTCGCGCTGGGCGAGGCGGGCCACACCGTCTACGTCACCGGACGCACCACCCGCGAACGCCGCTCGGAGCTCGGGCGGCCCGAGACCATCGAGGACACCGCCGACCTCGTCACCGCGGCGGGCGGCACCGGCATCGCCGTCCCCACCGACCATCTGGAGATCGACCAGGTGGACGCGCTCGTGCGGCGCATCGACGCCGAGCAGGGGCGGCTCGACGTCCTCGTCAACGACATCTGGGGCGCCGACCACCTCACCAAGTTCGACCTCAGCCTGCCGGAACAGTCGCTGGAGGACGGGCTGCGGATGCTGCGGCTCTCGATCGACACCCACGCCATCACCAGCCACCGCGCGCTGCCGCTGCTCAACCGGCACCCCGGCGGTCTCGTCGTGGAGGTCACCGACGGCACCGCCGAGACCAACGCCGAGTACCGCAAGGACTGCGGGTTCTTCTACGACCTCGCCAAGTGGGCGGTCATCCGGATGGGCCAGACCCTCGCCGACGAGGTCCGCCCGCACGGCGGCACCGCCGTCGCGCTGACGCCGGGCTGGCTGCGCTCGGAGGCGATGCTGGAGCACTTCGGCGTCACCGAGGACACCTGGCGCGACGGCGCGAAGACCGACCCGCACTTCCTCATCTCCGAGTCGCCCGCGTTCGTCGGCCGCGCCGTCGCCGCGCTGGCCGCCGACCCCGACCGGGCGCGGTGGTCCGGGCGGTCGCTGTCCAGCGGGGGCCTGGCGCTGGAGTACGGCTTCACCGACGTGGACGGCAGCCGTCCCGACGCCTGGCGGTACATCACCGAGGTGGTGTTCCCCGGCAAGCCCGCCGACACCACCGGCTACCGGTAGAGCGCCGCGAGCCGCGCGCCCGCCTCGGCGAAGCGGGCGCGCAGCTCGGGCGGCTCCAGAACCTCGATCTCCGGGCCGACGCGCAGGAGTTCGGTGTAGGCGACGTCCAGGGACTCGACCGGGAGCGTCGTCGTGACCCAGCCGCCCGCGTCGGGCGGGCTCGCGTGCTCGGCGGCCTCGGCGGCGGCGAGGGGTTCGGTCGCGAGGCGCAGGACGCGCAGGCCCGCCGGGCTGATGCGGACCGTGATGCGGTCGCGGAGCATCGACCGGCGGAACGCGTCGGTGCTCGCCGCCCAGTGGGCGGGCAGGTCGAAGGCGGCGTCGCGGTCGAAGACGGCGCCGGTCGCGGTCACGGCGGTGATCCGGTCGGCGCGATAGGTGCGGTGGGTGCCGTCCACGGCGGCGATCAGGTACCAGGTGCCGTTCTTCAGGACGAGGCCGTAGGGGTCCACCGTCCGTTCGACCTCGCGGTCGCGGCGGTAGGCGAGCGTGATCGTCTCGTCGTTCCAGACGGCGCGGGCCAGGTCGGGGAGCAGCGGCGGCGGGCCGGACGGCCCGAACCAGCCGGGCGCGTCCAGGTGGAAGCGCTGACCCGCGCGGGCCGGGGCGTCGCGCAGGGACGCCGGGAGAGCCGCGACGACCTTCAGCTCGGCGGCGGCGACCGCGTCGGCCAGGCCCATGTCGCCCGCCGGACCGGGCAGCCCGGCCAGGAACAGCGCCTCGGCCTCCTCCCGGGACAGGCCCGTCAGGCGCGTGCGGTAACCCGCGACCAGGCGGTAGCCGCCGTGCCGCCCCTGGTCGGCGTAGACGGGGACGCCCGCCGCCGACAGCGCCTCCACGTCGCGGTAGACCGTCCGCTCGGAGACCTCCAGCTCGGCCGCCAGCTCGGCGGCCGTCATCGTCTCGCGCGCCTGGAGCAGCAGGACGAGCGAGATCAGCCGCGCCGCGCGCACGCCGCGACCTCGATGCGGGTGTCGTGGAAGACCGGGCCGCCGCCGAGGTCGGTGACGTCCTCGCGGGTCACCGCGTTGACCGAGGCGCCGCCGGTCAGCTTGGCCCAGTGGCCCTTGGTCGTCGCGGCGACGCCCGGCCGGACCCGGTCGGTGAGGCGGGCGACGGCCTCGAACGCGCCCCGGTCGTTGGACGCGGTGACGCGGTCGCCGTCGGCCAGTTCGCGGGCGGCGGCGTCGCCGGGGTGCAGCCACAGTTCCGGGTCGCCCGCGCGGCGGCGCAGACGCGGTTCGTTGGCGAACGTCGTGTTCAGGAAGTGGTGCGACGCCGCCGAGATCAGCGCGAGCGGGTACCGGGCGGCGCGGCCGGCGTCGGTGACCTCGGCGGGCGGGACGTAGCCGGGCAGCGGGTCGGCGTCGCCGCGCCGCTCGGCGCGCGAGGACCGGAACTCCAGCCGCCCCGACGGCGTCGGGAACCCGTCCGCGTACGGCAGGAACGGGTCGGGGACGGACAGCCGCACCGACCCCTCCCGGCGCAGCCGGTCCAGGTCGATGCCCGCCAGGAACGGATGCCCCGAGCCGAGCGCCTGCGCGGCCAGTTCCTCATCGGAGTCGTACAGCGACGGCTCGTCCAGGCCCATCGCGCGGGCCAGCCGCCGGAACGTCTCGGTGGCGGGCAGGCACTCGCCCGGCGGCGCGACCGCCGGTTCGTTCCAGTGCAGGTAAAGGTGGCCGTAGCCGTCGTTGAGGTCGGCGTGCTCGTGCTGCATCGTCGCCGGGAGCAGCAGATCGGCGTAGTCGGCGGTGTCGGTGCGGAAGTGGTCCACCACGACCGTGAACAGGTCGGAGCGGGACAGGCCGCGCCGGACGCGGTTCTGGTCGGGATTGCTCGCCGCCGGGTTGCCCGCCAGCACGAGCAGCGCCCGCACGGCCGGGTCGGCGTCCAGCAGCGTCCCGCCCAGGCGGCTCATCGACAGGATGCGCGACGGGTGGGGGAGCAGGTCGTAGCGGTGCAGCCGCGCCTTGTCGATCTTGGAGTGGCCGGACGTGGACGTCGCCAGCCCGCCGCCGCGCAGCCGCCAGTCGCCGGTGACGCCCGGCAGCGCGGCCAGCGCGCGCAGCGCGTTGCCGCCGCCCGCGTGCCGCTGGAGACCCTGCGTCGCGCGGATCGCGGTCGGCCGGGTGCGGGCGATCCGCTCACCGAGCGCCACGATCGCCTCCGCCGGGACACCGGTGATCGTCGCGGCGCGGCCGGGCGGGAACTCCGCGATCCGCGACCGGAACTCGGGCCAGCCGCTCGTGTGGTCGCGGAGGAACGCGTCGTCCTGCGCGCCCAGGCCAACGACCACGTGCAGCAGCGCCAGCGCGAGCGCGGCGTCGGTGCCGGGCAGCGGGGCCAGGTGATCGTCGGCCAGCCGCGCCGTGCGCGTCGCCACCGGGTCGATCGCGACGACGTGCGCCCCGGCCGCGCGCGCGTCCTGCACGAACTTCCACACGTGGTGCCCGGACGTGAGCGGGTTCGTCCCCCACAGGAGGATCAGCCGGGCGTGCGCCAGATCCTCCGGGTCCATCCCGGCGGGGGAGCCGAGTATGTCGGAGATGCCCGTCGCGCCCGCGACCGAGCAGATGTCGGCGCTGTGCAGCGACGCGCCCAGCAGGTTGAACAGCCGCCGCCCCGGCTGGCCCTCCAGACCCTGGAGGTAGCCGAGCGTGCCGGTGCCCCAGTACGGCCAGATCGCCTGGCCGCCGTGCTCGTCCACGATCGCCCGCAGCCGCGCGGCCATCTCGCCCAGCGCCTCGTCCCAGGAGATCCGCGCGAACCGGCCCTCGCCCTTGCGGCCGACGCGGCGCAGCGGCGCGGTGACCCGGTCGGGCTGCCCGGCCCGCTCCAGCCACCGGTTGACCTTGCCGCACAGCGCGCCGCGCGTGTACGGATGGGCCGGGTTGCCGCGCAGCCGCACCGCCTGACCGTCCTCGACCGAGACGACCCAGGAGCAGCCGTCCGGGCAGTCGAGCGGGCAGGCCCCGGCGACGTCGCGGACGGGCATCAGACCTTGCGCCACCGGGGCGTCCAGGCGCCGTCCTCGACCTCGTAGTCGCCGAACAGCGCGGGGGCCTCCTTGCGCAGCACCTCACCGACGAGGTTGAAGAGCAGGCGGATCTCCTCCTCGGCGCCCTCGGCGGTGCGGGCCTCCAGCGTGTGCCGGAGCGTGCGGACGTTCGCCGTCCAGACCAGGCCGGTGCCGACGCCCTCGGGGGCGAACCGCCGCATGAACGACGTGCGGTGCTTCTTCACCGCGAACGGGACGCCCTCGTCGTCCAGGCCGAAGTGGCCGGCCATCCAGCCCTGGAACTCCTCCATCTGCTCCAGCAGCGCCGTCGCGCGCTTCATCAGCTCCGGGTCGTCCTTCGCCCACTCGGGGAACCAGAACGGGATGTCCTGGAGGCGGACGAACCGCAGCGACTCCTGCGAGATCGCCACCCCCGGCCGGTGCCGGATCAGCTCGTGGGTCAGCACCCGGCTGACGTTGTGCAGCACGAAGCTGAACGACACGTGCTCCAGCACCGACCCGTGCAGCGACCGCAGGATGTTCTGCAGGTACTCGGTCTGGTCGGTGCGGACGCGCGTCACGTTCGGGTTCAGGCCCGGCTCCCACGAGCGGTAGCAGAGCCGCCCGGCGAACTCGGCGAGGTTCTGCGGGTCGTTCAGCTCGGCGTCCAGGTCCCCGCGGTCCAGGCGCTCCAGCCAGCTCTCCCCGCCGACCTCGCGCAGATACCGCGCGACCTCGTCGTAGTCGAGTTCGGGCTTGGCCACGAGGAAGACCTCGGGTTCGACGCTCTTCACTGCTGCCCCAATGCATCACTTCGCCTCACGGTGAGGCGTGTCAAGGAAACCAGGTCTTCGCGCTGATCGCGAGCGGTGGGGCGGGGTGGGCGTCCCGGTCCGGGCGGTGTGTGTGAGGGTGGGGCCCAACGTTGTGGCGAGGACAGGGGTGTGACGGACATGGCCGAGATCTCTCTCACCGTCGGGGGCCGTACGTTCCCCGGTTATCTGGCCGTTCCCGAGGGGGAGGGGCCGTGGCCCGGCGTCGTCGTGGTGTTCGAGGCACTGGGGGCGAGCGCCGACATGCGGGCGCAGGCCGACCGGCTGGCCGCGCGCGGGTACCTGGCGCTGCTGCCGGACCTGTACGGCGGGAAGCCGTGGATGCGGTGCGTCATGGGCGCGATGCGGCAGATGATCGCGCGGCGCGGCACCGCCTACGACGTGATCGAGGCGTCGCGGGTGGCGCTGGCGGAACGGCCCGACTGCACCGGACGCGTCGGCGTCATCGGGTTCTGCCTCGGCGGCGGGTTCGCGCTCGTCGCGGCGGCCCGCTACGACTTCCAGGCCGCGTCGGCCAACTACGGCATCCTGCCGCGCGACACCGGCGCCCTCGCCGGCGCGTGCCCGGTCATCGCCCACTACGGCGCGAAGGACCCCACGCTGCGCGGCGCGGCGGCCAAGCTGGAGCGCGCCCTGACCGCGCACGGTGTGACGCACGAGGTGACGGAGGTCCCCGGCGCGGGGCACGGCTTCCTCACCGAGACGTCGGTGCCCGCCCCGATCATGCCCGTCGCCCGGGTCACCTTCGGCCTCGGCAAGGGCCGCGAGAACGCCCCCGAGGCATGGGACCGGATCTTCGGATTCTTCGGCGAGCACCTGCACGGCGAGAGGACGTGACGGCGAACGCGCTGGGCGAGGCCCAGCCCATCGGGGACCGGCTGCGCGCCTGGCGCCACCGCCGCCGCCTCAGCCAGCTCGAACTCGCCTCGGCCGCGCAGGTGTCCACCCGGCATCTGAGCTTCGTGGAGACCGGCCGGTCGATGCCGAGCCGCGCGATGGTGCTGCGCCTGGCCGAGCACCTGGACGTCCCCCTGCGCGACCGCAACCTGCTGCTCGTCGCCGCCGGATACGCCCCCGGCTACGCGGAGACGCCGCTGCCCGAACCCCGCATGGACGGCGTGCGGAGCGCGCTGCGGCAGGTGCTGGCGGCGCACGAGCCCGCGCCCGCGCTCGTCGTCGACCGGTTCTGGAACCTGGTGGACGCCAACGCCGCCGCCGGGCTGTTCCTGGAGGACGTCGCCCCCGAGCTGCTGCGCCCGCCGGTGAACGCGCTGCGGCTCAGCATGCACCCGGACGGCATGGCGGGCCGCATCGCCAACCTCGGCGAGTGGCGGGCGCACATGATCGGGCGCGTGCGGCGGCACGTCGCGCTCACCGCCGACGCCGCGCTCACCTCGCTCTACCGCGAACTGCGGGACTACCCCGGCCCGCGCGCCGACGTCGCCGCCGAGCCGGACGGCGGGGAGGTGCTGGTGCCGCTGCGGCTGCGCGCGGACGGCCGCGACCTCGCGTTCATCACCACGATCGCCACGTTCGGCACGCCCCTGGACGTCACGGTCGCGGAACTGGCCATCGAGGCGTTCTATCCGGCCGACGCCGCGACGACGGCGTTCCTGCGCGAACGCGCCGCCGCGGCGGACGGGGCCCCGGTCTGACCGCGCCTCAGACCGGGGCCGTCTCCCTCCCCATTCCCCCCTCGGGACGCCGCGCGGGCGCTCCGGCCGTGCTCAGGCGTGGTGCACGACCGGGCAGCCCCGCGCGGGCGGAAGCTCCGGGACGACCGGCTCGCCGGTCTCGGCGAGATCGTGGTGAATCCTCGCGGACGGCACGCCGAGCCGGCGCAGCGCGTCGACCGCCGTCCGCGTCATGTCCGCCGGGCCGCAGACGAACGCCTCGTGCTCGTCCAGGTCGGGCAGGCCGCGCAGCACCTCGGGCAGGACGTCGGGCAGCAGCCCCGCCCGGTACGGGTGCTCGCCGTAGGCGTCCGACAGGACCGGCACGATCCGCAGCCCCGGGCACGCCTCCGTCAGCGCCCGCAGCCCTGGCAGGTCGTACAGGCCGCGCTCGTCGCGCGCGCCGACGACCAGGTGGACCGCGCGGTGCGGCGCGGTCGTCGCCACCTGCTCCAGCACGGCCTTGAGCGGCGCCAGGCCGGTGCCGCCCGCGACGAGGACCAGGTCGCGGTCCGAGCCGGGGTCGAGCGTCATCGTGCCGAGCGGCGGCCCGAGCAGCACCGTGTCGCCCGGGGCCGTGGAGCGGACCAGCGCGCCGCTGACCCACCCGCCGGGCACGGCCCGCACGTGCAGCTCCAGCGAGCCGTCCGCGCGGGGCGCGTTGGCGACCGAGAACGGCCGCCACACGCGCGGCCACCGCGCGCACTGCACGGTGACGTACTGGCCGGGCGTGAACGGCACGGGCTGCCCCGGCCGCAGCGTGAGGACGGCCAGGTCGTGCGCGCGCCGGTCGTGCGCGGTCACTTCGGCGACCCACCAGGGCGGGGTGTCCGCGTCCTGCTCGGCCGCCTCGATCATGAGGGTGGACGCCGTCCGGTAGGCGGCGGTCCACGCGGTCTCGGCCTCCGCCGACCAGGCGGGGCCGGCGAACTTGCGCAGCGTCGCGAGGAGCGCGGCACCGACGGCCGGATAGTGCTCGGGGCGGACCCCGTACTTGCGGTGGTCGCGGCCGAGGCGCCGCAGGTACGGCAGCAGGCTGTCCGGGTCGTCCAGGCGGAACACGATCGTGGTGAGCGCCTGGAACAGCCGGTCCCGCTGGACGTCCATCGCGGGCGGGAACAGGGCCCGCACGCGCGGCTCGGCCGCGAAGAGACGGCCGTAGAAATAGGCCGCCGCCTTTTCCCCCGATGCCTCCACGGGGAGAAAACTCGATCTGATGGTTCTGGGTTCCACGGTCATTTCCCGCACTCGCCCCCCAGGTTACGGACACCGAATCCCGGCGTTCCCCGGCGCTTTGTACGCCCCCGGGTGTCCGGCTGGGTGAAATTCTCGCACCCAAAGCCGCAGGTACTCAACCGATTCCCGGCAAGCCGCAACGAATACTTCAAAGAGTAATCGTGTCATGATTCTCGGTAGTCATCCCGTCCGAGGGATCGGGAGAAGGATACTGATCGGTATTGATAAAGGTGCCGGGAGTTGTCGCGGACGATCTCTGACAATGGCCGTCGATGGTGCGAGGTAGGCGGCATGCTCGCTGTCCGCCGTAAATGTCGCTATTGCTACCATCGGTGGACGATTCTCTACCCCCGGCCGTGCGGCGCCGCCGCCGCGCGTCCGCGGGGCCGGGGATCACCGAGTCGCCGGATACGCCATGATGCTGAGACGAAGCCGGTGCAAACCCGCACATCGGAACGCGGGCACCGCCCGGCGTTCCCGAGGAGACCAGGGACCAGGCATGCCAGAGGACACCCGCCCGACCTCCGCGCCGCCCCCGCCGCTGATCGGCGTGACCACCTATCTCGAACCGGCCCGCTGGGGCACCTGGGTCCGGGAGGCGGCCCTGCTCCCCGCGCCGTACCTGCGCGCCGTCGAACGCTCCGGCGGCGTGCCGGTGCTGCTGCCCCCGGCGGGCCGCCCGCAGGGGCTGCGCACGCTCGTCTCCCGGCTCGACGGCATCGTGTTCGCCGGGGGAGGCGACGTCGACCCCGGCCGGTACGGCGCCGAACCGCACGCCGAGACGTCCCCGCCGCAGCCGCACCGCGACCGCGCCGAACTCGCGCTGCTGCGCGCCGTGCTGGAGCAGAACACGCCGTTCCTCGCGATCTGCCGGGGCATGCACCTGCTCAACGTCGCGCTCGGCGGCACGCTCGTCCAGCACCTGCCCGACCAGGTCGGCCACGACGGGCACCGCCCCGAGATCGGGCGCGTCGGCACGCACCGCGTGCACATCAGCGGCAGCAGCGCCCTGGGCGGCGTCCTCGGCGCCACCGCCGACGTCCCCACCTACCACCACCAGGCGCTCGATCGCGTCGGCGGCGGCCTGGAACAGGTCGCGTGGGCCGACGACAAGACCGTCGAGGCCGTCGAGCTGCGCGGCCACCCGTTCGGCCTGGCCGTCCAGTGGCACCCGGAGGAGGGCGACGACCAGCGGCTGTTCGAGGCGCTCGTCGCGGCGGCGTCCGGCGGCGGCTGACCGGGCGCGGATCACACCGCACGCCGGATTGGCCGCCCCCTCCCGGGGAACCGGTCCCGGCAAGGAGGACGGATGTCGCTGGACCCGCAGACCGAACGGTACGTCGAGCAGCTTCGCGGTTTCACCGCGATGGCCGAGCACGGCGGCGCGCAACCCTCGATCCACGAGCTGCGCGAACAGCTCGACCTGGTGTTCCCGGTGGAACGCCGGGACCTGCCGCGCGTCGAGGACCTGCGCGTGCCCGGCACCGGCGGGGAGATCCCCGTCCGGCTGTACCGGCCCGAGCCCGACGGCGCGCCGCTGCCCGTGCTGGTCTACCTGCACGGCGGCGGCTGGGTGGTCGGCGGCATCGAGGCCATGGACGTCTCCTGCCGCGAGCTGGCGGCGGGCGCGGGGTGCGTCGTGCTCAACGTCGGCTACCGGCTCGCGCCCGAACACCCCTACCCGGCCGCCGCCGAGGACACCTGGAGCGTCATCGCGGCCGTGCTCGCCGACCCCGCCCGGTTCGGCGCCGACCCCGGCCGCGTCGCCGTCGGCGGCGACAGCGCGGGCGGCAACCTGGCCGCCGTCGCCGCGCTGCGCGCCCGCGACACCGGGGTGCCGCTGGTGCACCAGCTCCTCGTCTACCCGGTCACCGACACCGCCCGCGACACCGAGAGCTGGGCGCAGTACGGCAGCGGCTACGGCCTGGACGCCGACCAGATGTCCCGGTTCATGGAGATGTACCGGGCCGGCGCGGACCCGTGCGAACCGGGCCTGGCGCCGCTGCACGCGCCCGACCTGTCCGGCGTCGCGCCCGCGACCGTCATCACCGCCGAGTACGACATCCTGCGCGACGAGGGCGAGGCGTACGCGGCCCGGCTCGCGGCGGCGGGCGTGCCCGTCGAGGCCCGCCGGTACCCCGGCGTCGTGCACTCGTTCTTCCTCATGCCCGACACCTTCGACGCCGGACGCGACGCGCAGGCCCTCGCCGTCGCGCGGCTGCGGGAGGCGTTCGGGACGCCCGGGTGACGCCTCAGTACGAGCGGGGCAGGCCCAGTTGCTGCTGGGCGATGTGGGCGAGCACCAGGTCCTCGGCGACCGGGATGTTCCTGGCGATGCGGGCGTCGCGGAAGATCCGTGCGATCGGGTACTCCAGCGAGTACGCCATGCCGCCGAACGTCTGGAACGCGCGGTCGGCGGCCTGCCAGGCGGCGTCGGCGGCCGTCAGCTTGGCGATGTTGGCCTCCGCGCCGCACGGCCGCCCCCGGTCCCACAGCCAGGCCGCCTTGTAGGTCATGAGGCGGGCCAGTTCGAGCTGCGCCTTGGCGCGGGCCAGCGGGAACGCCACCGCCTGGTGCGCCCCGATCGGGGTGCCGAACGGTGCGCGCTCACGGGCGTAGGCGACCGCGATCTCCAACGTCAGCTCGCCGCTCCCCACCCCGCCCGCCGCCGCCAGGACGCGCTCGGGGTTGAGGATGTCCCACAGCACCGCGAACCCCTGGCCGGGCTCGCCTAGGACGCGGTCCGCCGGGACGCGGACGTCGTCCAGGAACACCATGCTGGACGCGACCGTGTTCGTGCCGAGCTTCGGAATCGGCTGATACGTCAGCGTTCCAGCGGCACGGGCCGCCGGAACGTCCACCAGCAGCACCGTGAAGCCGTGCGTGCGCGGCGTCGCCTCGGCGGCGGGCGTCGTCCGGGTGACCAGGACCAGGACGTCGGCGCGCTCGACGCCGGAGATCCAGATCTTCTGCCCGCTGACGAGGTAGCCGGCGCCGTCGCGGCGGGCGTGCGTGGTGATGTTGAGCGCGTTGCTGCCCGCGTCCGGCTCGGTGATCGCGAACGCCGTCTCCAGCTCGCCCGCGGCGATGGCGGGCAGGAACTCGGCGCGCTGCTCCGGCGTGCCGTGCCGGGCGATCGTCAGGCCGCCGAACGCCGGGGTGAGCAGGTACAGGAAGGACGCGGCGCCGCCCGCGCCGCCCGCCGCCAGGCTCTCCAGCGCGACGGCCAGCTCCAGCAGGCCCTGGCCCCCGCCGCCGTACTCCTCGGGGATCGCCAGCGCGTGCCAGCCGCCCGCGACCAGGTCGTCCCAGACCTCCTGCGGCCAGCGCTTCCCGGCGTCGCAGGCGGTCCAGTAGTCCTGGTCGTACCGGGCGGCGAGGGCGCGGACGCCCTCGCGCACGGCGGTCGCGCTGTCCGGAAGGTCGAAGTCCATGCGTCCACCGTACCCGCGAAGTAAGTGAGCACTGACATCAGGGGGCGAGGTAGCGGACCACCATCCGCGCGATCGCCCGCGCCGCCTGCTCCGGCGGCCCGGACGGCAGCAGCGCGTGGCTCATCGTCAGCCGCACCGCCGCGTCGGTGATCTCGGTCAGGCCGCGTTCGGCCAGGTCGGGCCAGTGCTCCAGCGCGTGCGCGGTGATGCGCTCGCTCGCCGCGAACAGCACCGGCTCGGCGCGCGTCGTCAGCAGCGGCAGCAGCTCGTCGCCGCCCGCGCCGGTCAGCACGATCTTCTTGATCGGGTCGTCGGCGGACAGCTCCAGCGTGAACCGCACCGCCTCGACCACCGCCGGATACAGCTCGTCATGGGCGGCCAGGATGCGGTCGATGCCGTCCAGATAGCGCTCGTTGTCGCGCACGACGATCGCCTCGGCCAGCCCCCACTTGCCGCCGAACTCGTTGTAGACGGTCTGCCGGCTCACGCCCGCCGCGTCCGCGACGTCGCGCATCCGCAGGCCCCGGTAGCCGTGCCGGACCAGCAGATCGGCGGCGGCGTCCAGCAGCGCCTCGCGCACCGGGGTGCCCATGCGTCCACCTCCGCGAAGGAAAAAGGGTGCCTCGATTATCACCGGGCGAACAGGGCGCGGACCCGCGGCTCGCCGCGCACGCCCGCCGGGGGACCGGACGCCGCCACCCGGCCCCGGTCCAGGACGTGCACGGTGTCGCACACGCCGAGGACGGCGCTCAGGTCCGGCGCGGTGAGGACGACGGCCAGCCCCTCGGCCGCCAGATCGCGCAGCAGCACCTCCAGCGCGCGGGCGCGGACGTCGGTCAGGCCCGCCGCCGGCTCGTCCAGCAGCAGCACGCGCGGCCGGGTCGCCAGCGCCCGCGCGATCTCCAGCAGCGGCGCCACCGCCGCCGGCACCCGCGCGGCGGGATGGCCGGCGTACGGGGCGATGCCGGTGCGGGCCAGCAGCACGTCGGCGGTGGCCGCCGCCGACGCCCGCGCCGCGCGGCGGCGCCGCCACCGGTCGCGCGGGCCGCGCCCGGCGACCGGGCGCGTCAGCGCGTGGATCTCCACGGCGGCGCGGACGTTGTCGCGCACCGACAGCGAGCCGAACGGGGTGCCGCCGTGCACGGTGCGGGCCAGCCCGGCGCGGGCGCGGACGTACGGCGCGGCACCGGTCAGGTCGGTGCCGTCGAGCGTCACCGTGCCGGACTCCGGGCGGCGCCAGCCGGTGACGACGTCGGCGAGCGTCGTCTTGCCCGCTCCGGGGGGCCCGACGATGCCGGTGACGGCGCCGGGGTGCGCGCGCAGCGCGACGTCGTCCAGAACGAGCGCGCCGTCGGCGCGCACCGTCACCGCGTCCACGCGCAGCCCGCCGTGCTCACCGCCGGGCATGCGCCACCACGACCGGCCGCACGCCGAGCCGGGGCGCGAGGCGCACGGCCCCGGCCGCCGCCCCGGCCACGAGCAGCAGCGTCACGCCGTGCGCGCCCGGCACGAACGCCTGAGCCGCAGCCAGGCCCGCCCCGGCCGCGAGCGCGCCGGGCACCGTCGCGACGCCCGGCAGCGACGCCAGCAGCACGATCGCCAGCCCGTCGGCGAGCGACGCGCCGGGCGCGGCCAGCAGCGGCCCCGCCGCCCCGGCGAGCGCGGCGGCGGCGACGGCCAGCAGCAGCGCCACCCGCGCGCCGTCCACGCCGAGCGCCGCACTGGCGCGCGGATCGTCGCGCACGGCGGCCAGCAACCGCCCGGCCGCCCCCGCCCGCGTCCGCCCGACCCCCCACGCCGCGACGGCGACCACCACGGCCCCGGCCACGACGGTCCCCACCCCCGGAACCCCTCCGGGAGCCCCGACGACCACGCACAACCCCGCGAACGCGACGGCGAAGACCCCGCCCACCAGCGATCCCCACGCCGCGCCACCGGGTGCGACCACGCCCGCCCGCGTGTCCTCGCCGTCGCCATGCGGCGGCACGTGCCGCCTCCGCGAGAGCGACGGGCCGAACGCGCGGGCGCCGCCGACCGAGATCGCGGCCGGGGCGCCGCCGTGCGGCACCGCCTGTCGTCCCCGCGCGCGGAGCGGGCCGAGCGCGTCCGTGCGGGGTGAAGCCGCGTCCGCGCGCGTGTCCGGGGGATCGCTGTGCGGCGGTGCGTGTCGTTCGCGGGCGTGGGGGAGGCCGAGCACGCGGGTCGCGGTCGTGAGGGTGGCGGCGGCGCAGGCTGCGGCCAGGGCGGCCGTCAGGAGGGTCAGGGGGCCTCCGATGAGGGTTGCCGCGAAGGCTCCTGTTCCGGCCAGGGCCGGGACGGCGAGGTTCGCCCGGGTCAGGGTGAGGGCCAGCAGGAGGAGGGCGTAGCCGAGCGCCGGTGCCACCGGGCGGCCCGGCGCCAGGGCCAGGGCGCCCGCCGCCGCCGCGAACGGCAGCCAGGACGGGGGCGGGACGCGCATCGCACCTCCGGGCATGTGTGATGTGGGTCACTCGGGCGCCCCACGATACTGACGCCGCCCGGGACGCGGCAACGTTCTGGCCGGGTTGTGCCGCCGCACAGCGTTCGCGTCGCGGCGGGCGCGGGCGTTGACGGACGTCGCGGGCGGTTCCTAGGGTGAGCGGCATACCGACCGGTTGGTATGCCGTCTCCGTGGAGGTCCCGCCCCGTGAGCACCGCCCCGCCCGACGCGGCCGAGATCGAACGGCGCGTCGCGGCGTTCCTGGCCGCGCACGACCCGGCCGCCGTCCCGCCCCGGGAGTTCCTGCGGGCCCGCTACGACGCCGGGCTCGCCTGGGTCCACTACCCCGAGGGACGCGGCGGCCTCGGCGCCGCCCGCGCCGCGCAGCCCGCCGTCGACCGCGCGTTCGCGCGCGCGGGCGCCCCCGGCAACCATCCCGAACGCAACGGCATCGGCCTCGGCATGGCCGCGCCGACCCTGCTGTCCCACGGCACCCCCGAGCAGCTCGACCGGTTCCTGCGCCCGCTCTGGACCGGCGAGGAGGTCTGGTGCCAGCTCTTCTCCGAGCCCGGCGCCGGGTCCGACCTGGCCGCGCTCGGCACCCGCGCCGTCCGCGACGGCGACGGCTGGGTCGTGGACGGGCAGAAGGTCTGGACGTCGATGGCGCACGAGGCCCGGTGGGCCATCCTCGTCGCCCGCACCGACCCGGCGGTGCCCAAGCACCGGGGCATGACGTACTTCGTCTGCGACATGCACGCCCCCGGCGTCGACGTCCGCCCGCTGCGCCAGCTCACCGGCGAGGCCGAGTTCAACGAGGTGTTCCTCACCGGCGTCCGCATCCCCGACACCGACCGGCTCGGCGCCGTCGGAGACGGCTGGCGCGTCGCCACGGCCACGCTGATGAACGAGCGCGTCGCGATCGGCGGCCAGGCCGCGCCGCGCGAGGGCGGCATGCTCGGCGTCGTCACGAGACTGTGGCGCGAGCGCCCCGAGGTCCGCACCGCCGCCGGGCACGACGCGCTGATGCGGCTGTGGGTCGAGGCCGAGGCGGCGCGGCTCACCGGCGAACGGCTCCGCCAAAGGCTCGCCGCCGGCGACCCCGGCCCCGAGGGGTCGGCGGCCAAGCTCGCCTTCGCCCGCCTCAACCAGGAGCTGTCCGGCCTGGAGCTGGAACTGCTCGGCGAGGACGGCCTGCGCTACGACGACTGGACGATGCGCCGCCCGACCGAGGTCGACTTCACCCGCCGCTCGCCCGGCTACCGCTACCTGCGCGCCAAGGGCAACTCCATCGAGGGCGGCACCTCGGAGATCCTGCGCACCATCGTCGCCGAACGCGTCCTCGGCCTGCCGGGGGAGATCCGCACCGACAAGGACGTGCCGTGGAAGGACCTGCCCAAGTGAGCGACCTGCTGTACGGCGAGATCGAGGACGACCTGCGCGCCGGCGTCCGCTCCCTGCTGGACGACACCTGCGGCTGGGCCGACGTCCTGGCGGGCACCGAGACCGACGCCCCGCACGCCGCCGCGCCCTGGGACGGGCTCGTCGCGATGGGCGTCACCGCGCTGCCGGTCCCCGAGGACGCGGGCGGCGCGGGCGCGTCGTGGCGGGAGACGTCGGTGGTCATGGAGGAGCTGGGGCGCGCCGTGGCGCCCGTCCCGTTCCTCGGCGCCGCCGTCCTCGGCACGGCCGCGCTGCTGGCCGCCGGTGCGGCGGACGTCCTGGCGGACGGCCCGGCGGTGCTGGCCGTGCCGCTGTCCACGGCGCCCGGCGACCCGGTGCCGGACGTCCGCGCCGACGGCGGCGCGCTCACCGGCGTCGTCACCAGCGTCGCCGACGCCGCCGTCGCGCGCACGCTGCTCGTCCCGGCGGACGGCGCCCTGTACGCGGTCGACGGCTCCGCCGCGCGGATCACGCACGTCACGTCGCTGGACATGACGCGCCGCCTCGCCGACGTCGCCCTCGACGGCGCCCCCGCCCGGCGGATCGGCGGCGCGGACGCGGTCACGGCGGCGCTCACGACGGGCGCGGCGCTGCTGGCCGCCGAACAACTCGGCCTCGCCGAACGCTGCCTCGAACTGACGATCGCCCACCTCAAGACCCGGTACCAGTTCGGCCGCCCCATCGGCTCCTACCAGGCGCTCAAACACCGCGTCGCGGACCTGTGGGCGGCCGTCAGCCAGGCCCGCGCCGTCGTCCGGTACGCCGCCGGGTGCGTCGCGTCCGGCGACGCCGACACCGCCGTCGCCGCCGCGCTGGCGCAGGCGCACTGCTCGGGCATCGCCGTCCGCGCGGCCGAGGAGTGCGTGCAGATGCACGGCGGCATCGGGTTCACCTGGGAGCACCCCGCCCACCTCTATCTCAAGCGGGCCAAGAGCGACGCCATCGCGCTCGGCACCGCCGGGCGCCACCGGGCGGCGCTGGCCGAACTGGCCGACCTGCCCCCGGTGTGAGGCATGGCGTGAACCTACGAACCCGGGCGCCCCGCCCGGCCCGGGTTCGTAGGTTCACGCCCTCGCACGGCGCGGCGCCGGGCTGCTGGACTGGCGGCATCCCGGCGAGAGGACCCGCACCGTGCGCAGCACCCCCACCGTCATCGCGAACACGACCGTCTGGTCGCAGGGCCGCTGGCTCGCCGGGCAGGACGTCCGGCTCTCCGGCGGGCGCGTCACCGCCGTCGAGCCGCACGGGCTGCGCGCCCCCGGCGGCGACGTGCTGGACGGGACGGGCGGCCACCTCATCCCGGGACTGGTCAACACCCACACCCACCTGCACCAGTCGATCATGCGCGGCGTCGCCGAGGGGGAGCCGCTGATCCGCTGGCTGCGGTACGTCGCCGAGGGCACGGTCGCCCTCACGCCCGAGCAGGCGTACGTCGCGGCCGCCGCCGCGTCCGTCGAGGCGCTGCGCAGCGGCACCACGACGCTCGTCGAGCACATGTGGCCGCACCCCGACCCCGCCGTGCACACCGCGATCCTGGCGGCGCTCGCGGACACCGGCATCCGCGCCGTCGTCTGCCGGGGCGTCGCGGACCGGCCCGACACGACCCGCAAATGGGGGTTCGAGCCCCGGCTGATGGACCCGCTGGAGGTCGCGCTCGCCCACGTGGACGAGCTGGCCGCCCGCACCGCCGGGGGACGCGTGACGCTCGGCGTCGCCGTGCCGAACCCGCGCTCGATGACGCCGGACGGGCTGCGCCGCGTCCGCGCGTTCGCGGGGGAGCGGGACATGACCGTCAGCATCCACCTGCTGGAGACCCCCACCGACGACGCCATGTGCCGCGAGCACGCCGGAACCGGCGCCGTCGGCTACCTGCGCGACGCCGGGTTCCTGTGGGAACGGCTGCTCGCCGTGCACTGCTGCGCGCTGGACGACGACGGACGCCGCGAACTGGCCGCGCACGGCGTCGGCGTCTCCTACAACCCGCTGAGCAACATGCGGCTCGGCAGCGGCGTCGCGCCCGTCCCGCAGATGCTCGACGCGGGGCTGCGCGTCGGCCTCGGCGTCGACGGCGCCGCCAGCAACGACACCCAGGACGCGCTGGAGACCATGCGCATCGGCGCCTACCTCCAGCGCGCCGTGCACGGCCGGGCCGACCTGCTCGGCTTCGCCGCGATGCTGGAGCTGGCCACCACCGGCGCCAACGCCGTCCTCGGCGCCGAGGAGCGGCCCGAGGGCGTGGTACCCGGCGTCCAGGCCGATCTGGCGCTGCTGCGCTTCGACCGCGACCTGGCGTGCGTGCCCGTCCTGGACCCGGGCGCGACGCTGCTCACCACCGGCAGCAACCGCGTCGTGGACACCGTGCTGGTGGACGGGGAGGTGCTGATCGCCGACGGCCGCAGCACCCGGCTGGACGAACGCGACCTCATCGAGCGCGCCGTCGCCGCCGCGCCGCCCGCACTGCTGGACGGACGCGCCTCAGCCGTCCTGCCGCCACCCGAACCGGCGCAGCCGCGCCCGGCCGGTCGAGTCGTCCCGGGTGGCCAGTGACGTCAGCAGGGACTCCACCGACGGGGGCCGCACACAGACCAGCGTCGCCCTGGCGCGCCGCGCGCAGTGCAGCCGCACCGACGGCCGCAGCAGCCGCGACAGCGCCGACCGGCCGCCGTGCCCGACCACGAGGATGTCGTCCTCGCGGGTGAGCAGCACCAGCGCCGCACCCGGCTCACCGACGAGCGTCAGCGTGCGGGGACGCTCCTCGCCCGGCGCCGCGACCTCGTCCAGCAGCCGGTCGAGCAGTTCGGCGCCGCTCGCCCGCAGCGCCTCGGTGACGCCGCCGCCGAGCTGCCCCGCCGCCGACACGTGCGGCGGCAGCGGGGTGGCGTGCACGACCAGCAGCGGCATCCGCCGCAGCCGGGCCTCACCGATGGCCCACGCGAGCGCGCAGCGCGCACCGGCCGAATCGTCGACCCCCACGACCACGCGCGGGCCGCCCTCGGGTCTCACGATCACCATGTCCTCCCGGGTGACCGGCACTCGCGGTGCCGTCCGGACCTGCTTCCAGGGTGCAGGGTTCCCTTCCCACACGGAAGGGTTTTGCCCTTCCTGGCGGAGGTTTTGGCCCGGCATGACCTGACGTGACGGTGCTCGCGCGGTCCGTGTCCGTCCGCGGCCGCCGTTCTGTCGGTGGCGTCGCCTACGGTCGGACCACACCAGGCCGACCCGGAGGATGACCGAGATGACCGGCACGACGACGGCGTCCGTGACCGAGCAGCCCGACGCGGGCGAGTTCCAGCGCCGCACCGCGCCCTACCGGCGCGAACTCACCGCGCACTGCTACCGCATGCTCGGCTCCCTGCACGACGCCGAGGACCAGGTCCAGGAGACCTACCTGCGCGCCTGGCGCGCCTACGACGGCTTCGAGGGCCGCTCGTCGCTGCGCACCTGGCTCTACCGCATCGCCACCAACACCTGCCTCACCGCGCTGGAGCAGCGCGGCCGGCGGCCGCTCCCGACCGGCCTCGGCGCCCCCGCCGACGACCCGGAGGCCCCGGTCACCGCCGCGCCGGAGGTGCCGTGGCTGGAGCCCGCGCCCGAGACGCTGTTCGCCGCCGAGGAGACGCCCGGCCGCGCCGTCGACCCGGCCGCCGTCGTCGCCCACCGGGAGAGCACCCGGCTCGCGTTCGTCGCCGCCCTCCAGTACCTCCCGGCCCGCCAGCGCGCGGTGCTGCTGCTGCGCGACGTGCTGAAGTGGCGCGCCGCCGAGGTCGCCGAACTGCTCGGCACCAGCGTCGCGTCGGTCAACAGCGCGCTGCAACGCGCCCGCGCCCGGCTGCGGGAGGCCGCGCCCGAGCGCGACGCCGTCACCGAACCCGGCGACCCGGCCGCCCGCGCCCTGCTCGACGCCTACGCCCGCGCGCTGGAGGAGGGCGACATCGCCGCGTTCGTGGCGGTGCTGCGCCGCGACGCCGTCTGGGAGATGCCGCCCTACCCCGAATGGTACCGGGGCGCCGAGGTGATCGGGCGGCTCGTCCGCGCCAAGTGCGACCCGGCGCCCGGCAAGCTGCGGATGCGGCCCACCGCCGCCAACGGCCAGCCCGCCTTCGCCATGTACCGGCGCGACGATCGCGGCGTGTACCGGCCGTTCCAGCTCCAGGTGCTCACGCTGGCCGACGGGCGCGTCGCCCGGGTCGCCTCGTTCTTCGACACCCGGCTGTACCGGGCGTTCGACCTGCCGGACGAGGGGTAGAAGGCGCGAATCACCGCGAGGTGCGATAAACGTCACTTCCGTGCAGTGTCTGAAATTTTGCGCCTTCTGCAACTTAGTCGTACCGTGACGGTATGACTGCGGAACTCGGCCTGCGGGCCCGCAAGAAGGCCGCCACCCGGGCGGCCCTCGGGCACGCCGCGATGCTCCTCGTCCTGGAGCACGGGGTGGACGCCGTGACCGTGGAGGACATCGCCGCCGCCGCCGATGTCTCACCCCGCACGTTCCACAACTACTTCCCGGGCAAGGAAGACGCGATCGTCTCCCCGCTGACCGACCTCGCGCAGGACGCGATCGCCGCGCTGCGCGCCCGGCCGGACGGCGAACCCGCCTGGGACGCCGTCCAGCACGTCGTGCACGACGTGCTGCTCCCCGAGGACGACCCCGGACGCGCCGAGATCTTCGCGCTCGTCCGCGTCATCCGGAGCAACCCCGGCCTGCTCGCGGGCCAGCTCTGCGGCCTGGACACCATCGAGCACGACCTGGCCGCCGTCCTGGCCGAGCGCACCGGCACCGACGCCGGCCGCGACCTGTACCCGCACCTGCTGGCCTGCGCCGCCGGGACCGCCATGCGCGTCGTGCTCGAACTGTGGCTCGACCGCGACGCCCGGCCCGGCGGCCTCGCGCCGATGATCGACGAGGCGTTCACGCTGATGCGCGCCGGGCTGCCCGAACCACGGGCGGTGCCCGCGCGCACCTGACCGCCGCACCCCCCGACCCCACCGCACGTCCGGTGCCCGGCCGCCGCCCGGCGGGCACAGGCTCCCCCCGTCAGGGCGGCATCCACCCCGCAGCCACCGCGCCGACCCGGCGCGGCGGTGACCGCCGACCACCGAACCTCTCCGGGCCGCCACCACGGCCCGGCGTCGATGGGACTTGTCTACTCGTGGCCACCTTCCTGTACCGGCTCGGCCGGTTCTCCTACCGGCGGCGCAGGCTCGTCGCCCTGCTGTGGGCGGCGCTCGTCCTCGCCTGCGGCGCGGGCGCCGCGACGCTGTCCGGACCCACCGCCGACGACTTCTCCATCCCCGGAACCGAGTCGCAGCAGGCCATCGACCTGCTCGGCGAGCGGATGCCGCAGGCCAACGCCGACGGCGCCACCGCCCGCGTCGTGTTCGCCGCGCCCGAGGGCGCCAAGGTCACCGACCCGCAGGTGAAGACGGCCGTCGACCAGGTCGTCGCGCGGCTCGGCCAGACGCCGCAGATCGCCCAGGTCGCGGACCCGTACCAGGCCAAGGCCGTCTCGCCGGACGGCCGCGTCGCCTATGCGCAGGCCACCTTCACGGTCTCACCGATCGACCTGTCCGACGGCGCCCGCGACGGCCTGGCGGCCGCCGCCGACCAGGGCCGCGCGGCCGGGCTGACCGTCGAGATGGGCGGCGACGCGATGCAGACGATGCCCGAGCAGAGCGCCGCCGAGGTCATCGGCATCGCCGTCGCGGCCGTCGTCCTGATCATCACGTTCGGGTCGCTCATCGCGGCCGGGCTGCCGCTGCTCAACGCGATCCTCGGCGTGGCCATCGCGATGGCCGTGATCACGGCCGCGACCGGCCTGATCGAGATGAGCTCGATGACCTCCACGCTGGCGCTCATGCTGGGCCTGGCCGTCGCCATCGACTACGCGCTGTTCATCGTGTCCCGCTACCGGGCCGAGCTGCTGGAGGGACGCGAGGGCGCCGACGCGGCCGGACGGGCCGTCGGCACCGCCGGGTCGGCCGTCGTGTTCGCGGGCCTGACCGTCTTCATCGCGCTCGCCGGGCTCACCGTCGTCGGCATCCCGATCCTCACCGAGATGGGGCTGGCCGCCGCGTTCGCCGTGGCCGTCGCCGTCCTCATCGCGCTCAGCCTGCTGCCCGCGCTGCTCGGCTTCGCCGGGCGCAGGGTGCTCGGCGGGAAGATCCCGGGACTGCGCGGCGGCGCCCGGCCCGGCCACCGGCCGGTCGGCGAGCGGTGGGCGCGGTTCGTGGTGCGCCGGCCGCTGCCGGTGCTGATCGCGGCCGTGGCGGCGCTCGGCGTCGTCGCGATCCCCGCGCTGGACCTGCGCCTCGGCCTGCCCGGCGACGAGGTCGCCTCCACCGACACCACGCAGCGCAAGGCGTACGACCTGCTCAGCGACGGCTTCGGCCCCGGCATCAACGGCCCGCTGCTCGTCGTCGTGGACACCGCCGACGGCGGCGGGCCCGCCCCGGCCGCCGCGCAGCGGTTCACCGGCGAGCTCCAGCGGCTGCCCGGCGTCGCGGCGGTGACGCCGCCCGCGCCGAACCCCGCCGGGGACACCGCGCTGCTGACCGTGATCCCCAAGACGGGACCGAGCGAGGCGGGCACCGAGACGCTCGTCTCCGGCATCCGCGACGCCGCCGGGAGGTTCGAGGCGTCGTCCGGCGGCGCCGCCGCGATGGTCACCGGCCAGACGGCCATGGCGATCGACGTGTCCGACAAGCTCGCCGACGCGCTCGTGCCCTACCTCGCGGTCGTCATCGGGCTGGCGTTCCTGCTGCTGCTCCTGGTGTTCCGGTCGCTGCTCGTCCCGCTCAAGGCGGCGCTGGGCTTCCTGCTCACCGTCGTGGCGACGTTCGGCGCCGTCGTCGCGGTGTTCCAGTGGGGCTGGCTCGCGGGCCTGCTCGGCGTGGAGACCACCGGCCCGATCATGAGCATCATGCCGATCCTGATGATCGGCGTCGTGTTCGGCCTCGCCGTGGACTACCAGGTGTTCCTGGTGACGCGGATGCGCGAGGAGTACGTGCACGGCGCCGAGCCCAAGGACGCGGTGGTGACCGGGTTCCGGCACAACGCGCGGGTCGTCACGGCGGCGGCCGTCATCATGATCGCGGTGTTCGCCGGGTTCCTGTTCGCGCACGAACCGATGATCAAGATGATCGGGTTCGCGCTGGCCGCCGGTGTCCTGTTCGACGCCTTCGTGGTGCGGATGGCGATCGTCCCGGCCGTCATGGCGCTGACCGGGAAGGCCGCCTGGTGGCTGCCGCGGTGGCTCGACCGGGTGCTGCCGAACGTGGACGTCGAGGGCGAGCGGCTGCGGCACCGGCTGGCCGCCGAGCGCGAGGCCGGTGACCGGGACGCGGCCGAGAGGGTCGCGACCGGGTCCTGACCGCAGGACCGAGGGCCGCCCCGGACGGGGCGGCCCTCGAACGCGTCCCGGGACGGGAGCAGAACGCTCGTCCCGCGCCGTACCGTATGAGTACAGTGCGATCTCCCGGAAAGACGCGAACCGAGGTCGCGAACCATGTGGGGACGGTGCCGTGAGTGACATGCCCCGCCGTGCGGTGACCCGCACGGCCAAGCTGGCGACGCTGCCGCTCGGCTACGCCGGGCGCTCCGCGCTCGGGTTCGGCAAGCGGACGGTCGGCCGCCCCGCCGAGGCCGTCGCCGCCGAGGTCCAGCGCCGCACCGCCGAGCAGCTCTTCGCCGTCCTGGGCGACCTCAAGGGCGGCGCGATGAAGGTCGGGCAGCTCCTGTCGATCTTCGAGGCCGGGCTGCCGGAGGAGGTCGCCGCGCCGTTCCGGGCCAGCCTGACCAAGCTCCAGGAGGCGGCGCCGCCGATGCCCGCCGCGACGACGCACCGCGTGCTGGCCGAGGGGCTCGGGCCGGGGTGGCGCAACCTGTTCACCGCGTTCGACGACCGTCCGGCGGCCGCCGCGTCCATCGGGCAGGTGCACCGCGCGGTGTGGCACGACGGCCGCGAGGTCGCGGTGAAGGTGCAGTACCCGGGGGCGGGGGAGGCGCTGATGAGCGACTTCCGGCAGCTCTCCCGGCTGAGCCGTCTCGTCACGCCGCTGTTCCCCGGCATCGAGATGAAGCCGGTCATCGCCGACCTGCGGCGGCGGCTGGAGAAGGAACTGGACTACCTGGACGAGTCGGCGGCGCAGAAGGCGTTCCACGCGGCCTACCGCGACGATCCCGACTACGTCATCCCGGCCGTCGTCGCGCAGGCGGGCGACGTGCTGGTCACCGAGTGGCTGGAGGGAACGCCGCTGGCGAAGGTCATCGCGTCGGGCACGCAGGAGGAACGCGACCGCGCGGGCCTGCTGCTGTTCCGCTTCCTGCTGTCGGGGCCGGTCCGCGCCGAGCGCATCCACATCGACCCGCACCCGGGCAACTTCCGGCTCATGCCGGACGGGAGGCTGGGCGTCCTGGACTTCGGCGGCGCCGCGCGCGTCCCGGCCGACCTCCAGTGGTCGATCGGGCGGCTGCTGCGCATCGGCACCTACGGCGACCCCGAGGCGATGGTGGAGGCGCTGCGCGCCGAGGGCTTCCTGGCCCCCGAGGGCGAGGTGGACGCCGACCAGCTCGCGGCGCTGATCGCCCCGCACGTCATCCCGTTCACCCAGGAGACGTTCCGGTACAGCCGCGAGTGGCTGCGCGGCCAGACGGCCCGGGGCATGGGCCTGGCGGGCGACCTGCGGCCCGGCGGCCTGGCCCGCCAGCTCCGCCTGCCGCCGCAGTACCTCGCGGTGAGCCGCGCCCTGTCCGGCTGCGGCGGCGTGCTGTGCCAGCTCGGCACCGAGGGGCCGTTCCGCGCGGAGGCCGAGCGCTGGCTGCCCGGCTTCCGCGACGACGACCCGGCCGGGATCACCGCTTGAGCGCGGCCGACTCCTCCTCCTCGACCTGACGGTTCCAGTCCCGCTTGGACGACTGCCAGCCGTCCTCGTCGCGGCCCACGCGCCAGTAGCCGGAGATGGACAGCCGGTCGAGCGGGATGCCGCGCTCGACGCGCAGGAAGCGGCGCAGCTCCTTGACGAAGCCCGCCTCGCCGTGGACGAACGCGTGGATCGTGCCGTCGGGGAAGTCCAGGGCGCGGACGGCCTCGGTCAGCTTCGCGCCGACGGGGGCGTCGCCCCGGTGCAGCCAGGTGAGGGCGGTGGCGCCGGGGACCTTGAGGTCCAGTTCCTCGGACGCGTCGGCGACCTCGACGAAGACGTGCGCCGGGACGTCGCCGGGGACGCGCTCCAGGGACGCGGCGATGGCCGGGAGGGCGCTCTCGTCGCCCGCCAGCAGGTGCCAGCCGGCCTCGGGGTCGGGCGTGTAGGCGCCGCCGGGGCCGAGGAAGCGGATCTCGTCGCCCGGCGCGGCGTTCGCGGCCCACGGCCCGGCCAGGCCCTCGTCGCCGTGGTAGACGAAGTCGAGGGTCAGTTCGCCGTTCTCGAACGCGCGGACGGTGTAGGTGCGCGTGACCGGCCACTGGTCGCGCGGGAAATCGGCGCGGATCACGGCCATGTCGAACGGGTCGGGATAGGTGACGCCGGGGCGCGGGAACAGCAGCTTGACGTAGTGGTCGGTGAACTCGCCCGCCGCGAACCCGTCCAGGCCGGGGCCGCCGAGCACCACGCGGATCAGGTGCGGGGTGAGCCGTTCGCTCCGCAGCACCGTGCCGGTGCTGATTGCGGGTCCTTTACGCGCGGGCTCCGTCGCCATGCGATCTCCGATCACCGAGAAGTTTGTTAGGTAAGCCTAACCTGTCAACCGGCTCGGTGCGCGGGATGTTCCGGTTCCCCCGCCGTGGCGCGGCCGGCGGGGGAACCGGAGGACCTAGGCCGCGGGCCGCGCCGCGGCGCGGGTGCGGGCCACCTCCTCGGCGACCGCGCGGAACGCGGCGCCGGTCTCGTCGGCGCCGAGCACCGTGAACAGCGTCGTCTTGGCGATCACGACGCCGGTCTTCGGGGAGACGTAGATGGTCTGGCCGCCGAGGCCCTGCGCCATGAAGTCGCCGTCCTCGCCCAGCCACCAGTGCAGCCCGTAGCCCTTGTTGAACGGGGCGGACGGACGCGTCGACTCGGTCACCCACGACTGCGGCACGACCTGCTGCCCGTTGGCGCGCCCGCCGTTGAGGTAGAGCAGCCCGAACCGGGCGAAGTCGCGGCCGGTGGCGTAGGTGCAGCAGTACGCCATGCTGTTGCCGCGCGAGTCGCTGCCCAGGTAGGCGCGGTCGGCCATCCCGGCGGGCTTCCAGATCCGCTCGGCGACGAACTTGTGGAACGGCGTGCCGGTCGCCTTGGCGACGGCCCAGCCGAGCACGAACGAGTTCATCGACGTGTACTCGAACCGGCTGCCGGGCTCCCAGCCGCGCTTGCGCTGCTTGGCCAGGTCGGGCAGCGCGATGCCGAGGCTCGCGGCGACGTGCACGGGCGGGACGTCCACGCCCTCGTTCCACTGGATGCCCGACGACATCGCCAGCAGGTTCTTCAGCGAGACGCCGTCGTACCCGGAGCCGCGCAGCTCCGGCACGTACTTGGTGACCGGGTCCTCGATCGAGGAGATCTTCCCGTCGGAGAGCGCGATGCCGACGGCCGCCGAGGTGAACGACTTGGCCATCGACCACGACTGGAACAGCGTGTCGCGGGTGGAGTACGCGTACTTCTCGAACACGACGTCCTGGCCGTCCAGCACGACGAAGCCGTGCGTGTTGGTCAGCGTCAGGTAGTCCTGGAGTGTCCGCTGCTGGCCGTTGAAGGTGTAGGTCACCTTCAGGTCGCGGTACGCGTCGCGCAGCGCGACCGGCGTCGACGACGGCGGCAGCGGGTCGAAGTTCGGCAACCGCAGCTCGGTCGTCTGGGCGGCGGGGGCGGGCGGACGCGGGGCGGCCTGCGCGGGCGCGGTGCCGGCGCCGAGCGCGACGGCGGCCAGGGTGGCGCCCGCCACCAGGGTGAAGCGGCGCATGAATCCTCCGGGGGCGGCATGCGAAGTGAGGTCGGACACACGGATGCACAGAGTGTGAGTGCTGAACCGCTTGCCGTAAATGGCGAGGACGTACGACTCTGACGGCGCGATGTGTGTTCAGTTGCATAGCGCCCGTCCCGGCCGTCGCGGCGCGGCACCGCATGATCGCCCTCCGTCGCGGGCATGATCGGTTCGCGATCACCAACGGGGGGTGTGATGGGCGACGCGCTGCTGCGCACCGGACGGTTCTTCACGCGGAGCCGGGACGTCTCCGGCGACCTGCGCACCGAGCACCTGGACGGCGGGCGCGACGGCGACGTCTTCTACCGCGACCGCTGGAGCCACGACCGCGTCGTCCGCTCCACGCACGGCGTGAACTGCACCGGGTCCTGCTCGTGGAAGGTGTACGTCAAGGACGGCGTCATCACCTGGGAGACGCAGGAGACCGACTATCCGAGCGTCGGCCCCGACCGGCCCGAGTACGAGCCGCGCGGCTGCCCGCGCGGCGCCGCGTTCTCCTGGTACACCTACTCGCCGACCCGCGTCCGGTTCCCGTACGCGCGCGGTGTGCTGGCCGAGATGTACCGCGAGGCCCGGGAACGGCTCGACGACCCCGTCGCGGCCTGGGCGGAGATCGTCGGCGATCCGGAGAGACGCGCCCGCTACCAGTCGGCGCGCGGCAAGGGCGGCCTGGTCCGCGTCGGCTGGGACGAGGCCGTCGAGATGATCGCCGCCGCGCACGTCCACACGATCGGCGCGCACGGCCCCGACCGGATCGCCGGGTTCTCCCCGATCCCGGCGATGTCGATGGTGTCGCACGCGGCCGGGTCGCGGTTCGTGTCGCTGCTCGGCGGCGCGATGCTGTCGTTCTACGACTGGTACGCCGACCTGCCGGTGGCGTCCCCGCAGGTGTTCGGCGACCAGACCGACGTGCCCGAGTCGGCCGACTGGTGGGACGCCGCCTACCTCATGCTGTGGGGCTCCAACGTCCCGGTCACCCGCACCCCCGACGCGCACTGGATGGCCGAGGCCCGCTACCGGGGCCAGAAGGTCGTGGTGATGTCGCCGGACTACTCCGACGCCACCAAGTTCGCCGACGAGTGGCTGGCCCCGCACCCGGGCACCGACGGCGCGCTCGGCCTGGCGATGGGCCACGTGATCCTGCGCGAGTTCTTCGTCGGCCGTGCCGTCCCGGCCTTCACCGACTACGTCTCCCGCTTCACCGACCTGCCGTTCCTGGTCACCCTGGACGAGCGCGACGGCGCCCGCGTCCCGGGCCGCTTCCTCACCGCCGCCGACCTGGGCGACACCGGCGAGGACGCCGCGTGGAAGACCGTCCTGCTCGACGCGGGCGGCGCGCCCGTCGTCCCCGGCGGGTCGCTCGGGTTCCGCTGGTCCGAGAGCGGCAAGGGCCGCTGGAACCTCGACCTGGACGGCGTGACGCCGCTGCTGTCGGCGGAGGGCGCGGGCACGTCGGCCGAGGTGCTGCTGCCCCGCTTCGACGCCCCGGACGGCTCGGCGGGCGTGCTGCGGCGCGGCGTCCCGGTCCGCGAGGTCGGCGGCCGCACGGTCACGACCGTCTACGACCTGATGCTCGCCCAGTACGGCGTCTCCCGTCCCGGGCTGCCGGGGGAGTGGCCCGCGTCCTACGACGACGCCTCCCAGCCCGGCACGCCCGCCTGGCAGGAGGAGATCACCTCGGTCCCGGCGGCGGTGGCGGCGCGGATCGCCCGCGAGTTCGCCGCCACGGCGGAGAAGTCCGGCGGCCGCTGCATGATCATCATGGGGGCCGGGGCGAACCACTGGTTCCACTCCGACACCATCTACCGGACGTTCCTGGCGCTGCTCATGCTGACCGGCTGCCAGGGCCGCAACGGCGGCGGCTGGGCGCACTACGTCGGGCAGGAGAAGGTCCGGCCCTTCACCGGCTGGGCGCAGCTCGCGTTCGGCCTGGACTGGACGCGCCCGCCCCGGCAGATCCCCGCGACGCCGTACTTCTACCTGCACACCGGGCAGTGGCGCTACGACGGCTACCGCGCCGACGCGCTGTCCTCCCCGCTCGGCACCGGGCTGTTCGCCGGGAGGCACACCGCCGACCTGGTCGCGGAGTCGGCGGCGCGCGGCTGGATGCCGTTCGCGCCGTTCTTCGACCGCAACCCCCTCGACCTCGCCGACGCCATCACCGCCGACGGCCGCCCGCCGGGTGAGTACGTCGAGGCCGCGCTCGCGGACGGCTCGCTGCGGCACGCCGCCGCCGACCCCGACGACCCGGCGAACTGGCCGCGCGTCCTGACCGTCTGGCGCGCCAACCTGCTCGGCAGCTCCGCCAAGGGCGACGAGTACTTCCTGCGGCACCTGCTCGGCACCGACGCCGACCTGCGCGCGCACGAGTCCCCGGAGGACCGGCGCCCCGCCGAGGTGACGTGGCGCGACGAGACGCCGCGCGGCAAGCTCGACCTGCTGCTGTCCCTGGACTTCCGCATGACGTCCACGACGCTGATGTCCGACATCGTGCTGCCCGCCGCGACCTGGTACGAGAAGCACGACCTGTCGTCCACCGACATGCACCCGTTCGTGCACGCCTTCAACCCGGCCGTCGATCCGCCTTGGGAGGCCCGCAGCGACCTGGACGCCTTCCAGGCCATCGCGACCCGGTTCAGCGAGCTGGCCGCCGGGCGGCTGGGCGTCCGGCGCGACGTCGTCGCCGTCCCGCTCCAGCACGACACCCCCGCCGAACGCG
This sequence comes from Actinomadura flavalba DSM 45200, assembly GCF_000374305.1. Taxonomy (GTDB): domain Bacteria; phylum Actinomycetota; class Actinomycetes; order Streptosporangiales; family Streptosporangiaceae; genus Spirillospora; species Spirillospora flavalba. The sequence goes on from NZ_KB894096.1 coordinate 122,568, forward strand.
GCGCCCCCTACGGCGCCCCCGAGGGGACGCGACCCGCCTTCACCGTCGTGGAGCGCGACTACACCGCCGTCGGCGCGCGCATGGCCGCGCTCGGCCCCAAGGCCGAGAACGGCGGCCTGGCCGTCAAGGGCGTCACGTTCACGCCCGACCGCGAGATCGGGTGGCTCGCGGAACGCAACGGCACCACCGGCGACGGCCGCCCCCGGCTGCGCACCGCCGCCGACTGGTGCGAGACGATCCTCGCCCTGTCCGGCACCAGCAACGGGCGGCTGGCCGCCCAGGGCTTCGCGCAGCTCGCGGAACGCACCGGCCGCTCCTTCGACGCGCTCATCGAGGCCGGTGCGGACCGGCGCATCACGTTCGCCGACACCCGCGACCACCCGGTCGCCGTCGGCCCGTCCCCGGAGTGGTCCGGCATCGAGGCGCCCGACCGCCGCTACGCCCCGTTCACGATCAACGTCGAGCACGGCAAGCCGTGGCACACCCTCACCGGCCGCATGCACTTCTTCCTCGACCACGCCTGGATCGCGGAACTGGGCGAGCAACTGCCCGTGTACCGGCCGCCGCTCGACATGGACAGGCTGTTCGGCGAGCCCAGGCCCGGCACCCGCGACGGCGTCGCGCTCGCCGTCCGCTACCTGACGCCGCACTCCAAGTGGTCGATCCACTCGGAGTACCAGGACAACCTGCTCATGCTGACGCTGTCGCGCGGCGGCCCGACCGTCTGGCTCAGCGTGCAGGACGCCGCGACGATCGGCGCCGCCGACAACGACTGGGTCGAGATGGAGAACCGCAACGGCGTCGTGGTCGCCCGCGCGATCGTCTCGCACCGGATGCCGCGCGGAACCGTCTATTACCACCACGCCCAGGAACGCGTCATCGACATGCCCAAGACCGAACGCACCGGCAGGCGCGGCGGCATCCACAACTCGCTGACCCGGCTGCTCGTCAAACCCGCCCACCTCGCCGGCGGCTACGCGCAGCTCTCCTACGCCTTCAACTACCTCGGCCCGACCGGCAACCAGCGCGACGAGATCACGCTGATCCGCCGCCGCGACCAGGACGTGGAGTACTGACATGCGCGTCATGGCCCAGCTCGCGATGGTGATGAACCTCGACAAGTGCATCGGCTGCCACACCTGCTCGGTCACGTGCAAGCAGACGTGGACCAACCGCGCGGGCGTCGAGTACGTGTGGTTCAACAACGTCGAGACCCGCCCCGGCCAGGGCTACCCGCGCCGCTACGAGGACCAGGAGCAGTGGCGCGGCGGCTGGACGCTCGACCGCAAGGGCCGCCTCAAACCGCGGTCGGGCGGCCGCGCGCGGCGCATGTTCACGCTGTTCTCCAACCCGCTGCTGCCCTCGATCCAGGACTACTACGAGCCCTGGACCTACGACTACGCGACGCTGACGTCCGCGCCGCTCGGCGACGACTTCCCGGTCGCCCGGCCGCATTCGCTGATCAGCGGCGAGCCGATGAAGGTCGAGTGGAGCGCCAACTGGGACGACGACCTGGGCGGCGGCCCCGACCTGGCCCGCCGCGACCCGGTCGTGGAGAGGATCTCCGACGCGGTCCGGCTCGACTTCGAGCGCGCGTTCATGTTCTACCTGCCGCGCATCTGCGAGCACTGCCTGAACCCGACGTGCATGGCCGCGTGCCCGTCCGGCGCGATCTACAAGCGCGAGGAGGACGGGATCGTCCTGGTCGACCAGGACGCGTGCCGGGGCTGGCGGATGTGCGTCACCGGCTGCCCGTACAAGAAGATCTACTTCAACCACCGCACCGGCAAGGCCGAGAAGTGCACGTTCTGCTATCCGCGCGTGGAGGTCGGGCTGCCGACCGTCTGCTCGGAGACGTGCGTGGGACGGCTGCGCTACATCGGCGTGCTGCTGTACGACCAGGACCGCGTCACCGAGGCCGCGAGCGTCGAGGACGACCGCGACCTGTACGCCGCGCAGCTCGACGTCTTCCTCGATCCCGACGATCCGGCCGTTCGCGAGCGGGCCCGCCGCGACGGCGTCCCGGACGCCTGGGTCGAGGCGGCCCGCCGTTCGCCGGTGCACGCGCTGATCAGCAAGTACCAGGTCGCGCTGCCGCTGCATCCGGAGTACCGGACGCTGCCGATGGTCTGGTACGTCCCGCCGCTGTCGCCGGTCGTCGAGGCGCTGCGCGACAGCGGCCACGACGGCGAGGACGCCGGGAACCTGTTCGGCGCGATCGAGACGCTGCGCATCCCCGTCGAGTACCTGGCCGAGCTGTTCACGGCGGGCGACACCGAGCCGGTCACGGCCGTGCTGCGGCGGCTGGCCGCGATGCGCTCCTACATGCGCGACGTGACGCTCGGCGACCCGGCCGACCCCGGTAAGGCCGCCGCCGTCGGCCTCACCGAGACCGAGATGGGGGAGATGTACCGGCTGCTGGCGCTCGCCAAGTACGACGAGCGCTACGTCATCCCCACGCAGGCCGCCGCCGAGGCGGCGGCGCTGGAGGAGACGGCGTGCTCGGTGCCGGGCTCCGGCGGCCTGGACGGCGCCGCGCCGGTGTCCGGCCCGTTCGGTGAGGCGTCCGGGCCGCCGCCGACACCGACCGCCGAGAACTTCCACGCGCTCAAGGACCGGCAGACGAGCGGCGCGCTCACCCGCCCGCAGGATCGGAGGGGCAGGGTGAACCTGCTGAACTGGGACGGCAAGGGCAGCCCGGACGGGCTGTTCCCCGGACGCGACGGGGACGGGCGGTGAGCGCGCCGGTCTGGCAGGCCGCGTCGCTGCTGCTGAGCTACCCCGACACCGCGCTGTACGACCGCCGCGCCCTGCTGCGCGCGTCCGTGGCCGAGCTGCCGCGCGGCGTCCCGGCGTCCCGGCTCGCCGCGTTCCTGGACCACCTGGACGCCACCGCGCACGGCGACCTGGCCCGCCACTACGTCGAGACGTTCGACCTGCGGCGCCGCTGCTGCCTCTACCTGACCTACTACCGCGACGGCGACACCCGCCGCCGGGGCGCGTCGCTGGCCGCGCTCATCCAGCGGTACCGGGCGGCGGGCGTCGTCCCGGCGACCAGCGAACTGCCCGACTTCCTGCCGGTCGTGCTGGAGTTCGCCGCGCTGCACGGCGGCGGCGACCTGCTCGCCGAGCACCGGCCCGGCCTGGAACTGCTGCGCATCGCGCTCACCGACCGGGGCTCGCCCTACGCCGCGCCCGTCGAGGCGGTCTGCGCGACGCTGCCGGGCGTCTCGCCGCGCGACCGCGCCGCCGCGCTGGCGATGGCGCGGTCCGGGCCGCCCGCCGAGCAGGTCGGCCTGATCCCCTTCGGCCCGGGAGCGCCCGCGTGAGCCTGCTGCTGTGGGTCGCGTTCCCCTACGTCGCGCTCGCCTCGCTCGTCGGCGGAACGGTCTGGCGGTACCGCTACGACCGGTTCGGCTGGACGACCCGTTCCTCGGAGCTGTACGAGAAGCGGCTGCTGCGCGTCGCCAGCCCGCTCTTCCACTACGGGTTGCTGTTCGTCATCGGCGGCCACGCGCTCGGGCTGCTGATCCCCGAGCAGTGGACGTCGCTGGTCGGCTCGGAGACCACCTACCACGCCGTGTCGCTGTACGCCGGGACGGCGGCGGGGCTCGCGGCCGGGGCGGGGCTCGTCCTGCTCGTCTACCGGCGCCGCCGCACGGGCCCGGTGTTCGCCGCCACGACCCGCAACGACAAGGTCATGTACCTGCTGCTCGGCGGCGCGCTGCTGCTCGGCATCGGCGTCACGACGATCGAGAACGGCCTGCTCGGCGGGTACGACTACCGGCAGACGGTCTCGCCGTGGTTCCGGGGGATCTTCCTGCTGGACCCGCGTCCGGAGCTGATGGAAGGAGCGCCGTTGCTGTACCGCTTCCACGTGGTCCTGGGGTTCGCGCTGATCGCGCTGTTCCCGTTCACGCGGCTGATCCACGCGTTCGCGGTGCCGGTGAAGTACCCGTTCCGGCCGTACATCGTCTACCGCCGCCGCACCGGCACCGCCCCGGCCACCCGCGCCGCGCGGCGCGGCTGGGAGCCGGTCAGCCGCGACTGAGGTGGCGCAGCGCGCCCGTCCCGACGACCGCCCACACGATCACGGCGGGCCACAGCAGCACCTCGCCGGCGGTGCCGAGCCAGGAGAGGCCCGCGACGGACGCCGCCGTGATCGTCGCGACCGCCGTCATGCCGAGCGGGAACACGGTGGACCAGCGGCGCACGTCGTAGCGCCACCGGGGCCAGCGGACCTCGCACACCACGAGCACCGCGTACCAGGCCAGCGCGGCGGCCAGCACGGCCAGGGTCGCCCACACCAGCGGGTCGCGGGCCGTCGCGGGCGTCGCGGCGGCCAGCTTCCCGGCGGCCAGCGCGGAGATCGCCAGCGCGCCGCCCGCGACCCAGTGGTCCCCGGCCCCCACGCGGAGCTGCGCGAGGTCGAACCGCGACAGCACCATCGCGTACAGCGCCAGGCCGACGAGGAACAGCAGCCCGGCGGGCCACAGCAGCCACCCGAACGGCCACGCGCCGGGCTCGGTCGCGGCCAGCGTCGCCGCCAGCACCGCGAGGGACTGCGTCGAGACGCACACCAGGTACGCGGCGCCCGGCAGCCGGTCGCGCAGGTGCCGCACGACGGCCGGCAGCAGCACCGCCCACAGCACCGCCGCGATCACCAGCAGCAGCGCCGCGACGCCCCGCCACCCGAGCAGCGACAGCCGCACCCCGAGGACGCCCGTGCCCGCCACGCCCGTCAGCGCGGCGGGCGTCACCGCCTCCCGCGTCCAGCGCGCCCGGTCGGCGCCGAGCCGCCCGGCGAACACCGCGCCGAGCAGCACCCACAGCACCGCCGCGATCACCAGCAGCGCCAGCGACGCCCACTCCACGCCCGCCAGATGCAACCCGACCGACACGATGCCGGTCGCCATCACCTCCGCGCCCCACGCGGGAGTCACGATGCCGGTGCCGCGCCGCAGTCCGTCCACCCGGGGATCGTGCCGTCCGGTGCGACGCGCCGGTCGGGGGACACGCTGCGCTTTGCCGGGCGGTGGTCCGGGATATGTTCTCCCGAGCCCCCACCCGTGGAAGGAGCCGGACCATGGCCGACTTCGTCGGAGCGCTCGACCAGGGCACGACCAGCACCCGCTTCATGATCTTCGATCACGGCGGCGCCGAGGTCGCCCGCCACCAGCTCGAACACGAGCAGATCCTGCCGCGCTCGGGGTGGGTGGAGCACAATCCGCTGGAGATCTGGGAGCGGACCCGCGCGGTCGTCGAGACCGCGCTGACCAAGGCGAACCTGGACGCCTCCGACCTCGCGGCGGCCGGGATCACCAACCAGCGCGAGACCACCGTGGTGTGGAACCGGCGCACCGGCCGCCCGTACGCCAACGCGATCGTCTGGCAGGACACCCGCACCGACCGGATCGCCGCCGCGCTCGACCGCGACGGGCGCGGCGACGTCATCCGGCACCGGGCCGGGCTGCCGCCCGCCACCTACTTCGCCGCCGGGAAGGCGCAGTGGATCCTGGAGAACGTGGACGGCGTCCGCGCCGACGCCGAACGCGGCGACGCGCTGTTCGGCACGATGGACACCTGGATCCTCTGGAACCTCACCGGCGGCCGGGACGGCGGCGTGCACGTCACCGACGTCACCAACGCCTCCCGCACCATGCTGATGGACCTGGAGACGCTCGACTGGGACGACGAACTGCTGTCCTTCTTCAACCTCCCGCGCGCGATGCTGCCGCGCATCATGCCGTCCTCGGCGCCCGAGCCGTACGGCGTCACGCTCGCGTCCGGGCCGTTCGGCGGCGAGGTGCCGCTGACCGGTGTGCTCGGTGACCAGCAGGCCGCCACCGTCGGGCAGGTCTGCTTCGCGCCGGGCGAGGCCAAGAACACCTACGGCACCGGCAACTTCCTGCTGCTCAACACCGGCACCGAACTCGTCCGCTCCGAGGCGGGCATGCTCACGACGGTCTGCTACCGGTTCGGTGACGACGCCCCCGTCTACGCGCTGGAGGGCTCGATCGCCGTCACCGGGTCGGCCGTGCAGTGGCTGCGCGACCAGCTCGGCATCATCTCCGGCGCCGCGCAGAGCGAGTCCCTGGCCGCCCAGGTCGAGGACAGCGGCGGCGTGTACTTCGTCCCGGCGTTCTCCGGGCTGTTCGCGCCGTACTGGCGCAGCGACGCGCGCGGCGCCATCGTGGGGCTCTCGCGGTACAACACCAACGCGCACCTGGCCCGCGCCACGCTGGAGGCCATCTGCTACCAGAGCCGGGACGTCGTGGAGGCCATGCACCGGGACTCGGGCGTCTCCCTGGACGTCCTCAAGGTGGACGGCGGCGTCACCGCGAACGAGCTGTGCATGCAGTTGCAGGCCGACATCCTCGGCGTGCCGGTCTCCCGCCCCGTCGTCGCCGAGACCACCGCGCTCGGCGCCGCCTACGCCGCCGGGCTCGCCACCGGGTTCTGGCGCGACACCGACGAATTGCGCGCCAACTGGGCCGAGGACCGGCGCTGGGAACCGCGGTGGGACGACGACCGCCGCGCCGACGGCTACGCGGGCTGGCGCAAGGCCGTCGAGCGCACCTTCGGCTGGGTGGACGTGGACTAGCCCGCGCCGGCCTGCGCGCGGACGGCCTCGATCGTCGCCAGGATGGCGACGGTCTCGTCCAGCGGCATCAGCGGCGACTCGGTGAGTCCCGCGCGCAGGCAGCGGGCCACCTCCCGCGCCTGGTAGCCGTAGCCGTGGCCGGGCAGCTCGGTCGTGAACGTCTCCGGTTCGGCGCCGGTGCGGACGAGCGTCAGCGCGCCCGGCCGGTAGAACGGCGCCGCGAACTCCAGCCGCCCCCGGGTGCCGACGACGGTCGCCGTGTGCGGGGAGTCGCCGCGCAGGCCGCAGTGCAGCAGCGCCAGCGCGCCCGAGTCGTAGCCGAGCAGGATGCCGGTGTTGGCGTCCACGCCGGTCGGGGCGGGGGCCGTGACGGAGCGGACGGTGTCCGGCGCGCCGAGCAGCGGCCAGGTGAACGACAGCGCGTAGCAGCCGAGGTCGAACAGGGCGCCGCCCGCCAGGTCGGCGTCCCAGAGGCGGTTCGCCGGGTCGTAGGCGGGGGCGATGGAGAAATCGGCGTAGACGGCGGTGACCTCCCCGATCGCGCCGTCGGCGGCCAGCGCGTAGCCACGGCGGACCAGCGGGTTGAACCGCGTCCACATGGCCTCCATCGCGAACAGGTTCCGTTCGCGGGCCAGCGCCGCCAGCGCGGCCGCGTCGGCCACCGACGTCGTGAACGGCTTCTCCACCAGCACCGCGCGGCCCGCCTCCAGGCAGAGCGCCGCCGGTTCGCGGTGCAGCGGGTGCGGGGTCGCGACGTAGACGACGTCCACCCCGGCGTCGGCGGCCAGCGCGGCGTACGAGCCGTGCGCGCGGGCGACGCCGTACCGGTCGGCGAACGCGCGGGCCGTGCCCTCGGCCCGCGACCCCACGGCCACGACCTCGTGATCGGGCAGGGCCAGCAGGTCCTCGGTGAAGACGGCGGCGATGCCGCCCGTGCCGAGCACGCCCCAGCGGATCGCACGCTCGCCCATCCCGGCTCCCTCCGCCGTCCCGATCGTGATCGTACGCTGCGCCCGCCGGGCCGCGCGTTCGCCCGGCGGGCGGTGGGTAGGGGCCGGAATGCGCCCGGCGCCGCCGGGGTTGACGTGGACGACGAGCCCAGTGCAGGCAGGAGAGGAGCACCCGATGGCCACCGTGGAGCTGACCCGCGAGACGTTCGACGCGACCCTCGACAAGGAGGGCATGGTCCTGGTCGACTTCTGGGCGTCCTGGTGCGGCCCGTGCCGGTCGTTCGCGCCCGTCTACGACCGCGTCTCGGAGAAGCACCCGGACGTGACGTTCGCCAAGGTCGACACCGAGGCCGAGCCGGAGCTGTCGGCCGCGTTCGAGATCAGCTCGATCCCCACCCTGATGATCGTCCGGGACAAGGTCGTGCTGTACTCCGAGCCCGGCGCGCTCCCGGAGAACGCCTTGGAGGACCTGATCTCGCAGGCCAAGGCGATCGACATGACCGAGGTGCAGCGCCAGGTCGCCGAGCGGCGGGACGCCCAGGGGAGCTGAGCGCCCCGGGCGCTCAGCCCACCCAGATCGTCTTGGTGTTCGCGAACGCGTGCAGGCCCGGTCCGGCCAGCTCGCGGCCGTAGCCGGAGCGCTTCACGCCGCCGAACGGCAGCTCGGGGTAGGACGTCACCATCCCGTTGAGGAACACCTGCCCCGCGTCCAGTTCGCGGATGAAGCGCTCCTGCTCGGCCAGGTCGTTCGTCCACGCGTTGGAGCCGAGCCCGAACCCGGTCGCGTTGGCCAGCTCGACGGCGGCCGACACGCCCCGCACCCGGTACAGCGACGCGACCGGCGCGAACACCTCCTCGCCGAAGATCCGCATGTCCCGGGTGATGCCGGTGACGACGGTCGGCGGGTAGTACCAGCCCGGCCCCGCGGGGATCTCGCCGCCGCACAGCACCGTCGCGCCCTTCTCCACGGCGTCCGCGACGAGCGCGGCGGCCTCCTCGCGGGCGGACTCGCTGACGAGCGGGCCGACGTCGGTGTCCGCGTCGCGCGGGTCGCCCACCCTCTTGGCGCGCATCGCGGCGACGAACAGCCGCTCGAACGCGTCCGCGACCTCCTCGTCCACGATGAACCGCTTGGCCGAGATGCAGCTCTGCCCGTTGTTGAGGCAGCGCGACTCGGCGGCGGTCGCGGCGGCGCGCTCCAGGTCGGCGGACGGCATGACGACGAACGGGTCGCTGCCGCCCAGCTCCAGCACGGTCGGCTTGATCTCCGCGCCCGCCGCGGCGGCCACCGCCCGTCCGGCGGGCTCGCTGCCGGTGAGCGTCGCGGCCTTGACGCGCGGGTCGCGGACGATCCCCTCGACCGCGCCCGACCCGATCAGCAGCGTCTGGAACGCCCCCTCGGGGAACCCGGCGCGGCGGAACAGCTCCTCCAGGAACAGCGCGGTCTGCGGCACGTTCGACGCGTGCTTGAGCAGCCCGACGTTCCCGACCATCAGCGCGGGCGCCGCGAACCGGATCACCTGCCACAGCGGGAAGTTCCACGGCATGACGGCGAGGACCGGCCCAAGCGGGTCGTAGCGGACGAACGCCCGCTTCGCGCCGACCGCCCCGGCGTCCACGACGCGCTCGGTGAGCAGGTCCTCCGCGTGGTCGGCGTAGTAGCGCAGCGCCTTGGCGCACTTGCCCGCCTCGGCGCGGGCGGCGGCGAGCGTCTTGCCCATCTCGGCCGTCATCACCGCCGCGATCCGGTCGGTCTCGGCGTCGAGCAGGTCGGCGGCGGCGCGCATCCACCGGGCGCGGTCCTCGTAGGGGGTGAGGCGGTAGGAGCCGAACGCGTGCGCGGCGCGGCCGAGCGCGCGGTCGACCTCCTCCCCGCTCATCGCGTCGAACGTCTTCTCCACCTCGCCGGTGGCCGGATTCGTGCTGGCGATCCCCATGACCGTTGCCCCCCTGATCGGTTCCAAGGGGCCCGTTCCCGCCGCTTACCTGGGGAAACGCGCCGTGATCAGGCAGACCGGGGACGGGACGTCGACGTTCGCGCCGGTCGCGACGGGCACGCCGTCCGCGCCGATCGCGAACGCCGTGACCCCGCCGCCGTTCTCGTTCGCGACGAGCAGCGCCGCCGCGTCCGCCCACAGGTCGCGCGGCCCGGCGCCGCCGGACGGCACGTCCGCGACCGGGCTGAGCCGGGCGCCGCCGTCCTCGACGCGGTGCGCCGTGACGACGTCGGCGCCGCGCATGGACGTGTAGACGAACGCGCCGTCCGCGCCGATCTTGATCGCGGCGCCGGTCGAGCCGTTCGGCGTCGCCCCGGCGGTCGCCGCCGACTCGGCGGTCACGCTCAGGTCGGCGTAGGAGCCGCCGGGCGTCAGGACGAGCAGCCGGGGCTCCAGCTCGCACATCAGGTAGACGCGTCCGGACGGGTGCAGGGCCAAGTGCCGGGGGCCGTGACCGGGCGGCACCGCCAGCTCGGCCAGCACCTCCAGCTCGCCGCCGCGCGCCCGCAGGGTGCGGACGGTGTCGGTGCCGAGGTCGGTGGCCAGCGCGGTGCCGTCCGGGGTCCACAGGACGTTGTGGGCGTGCGGGGCGTCCTGCCGGTCGGTCCGCGGGCCGCTGCCCCGGCCGTGGAACAGGCCCGGGTCGCCGGTGAGGTCGCCCGCCTCGTCCAGCGCCAGCGCGGCGACGGTCCCGGCGGTGTAGCAGGCGACGAGCAGCGTGCGGCCGTCCGGGGAGACGGCGAGGTGGCACGGGTCGGCCGGGAGGGTCCGGGAACCGGTCTCGCGCAGCGTGCCGTCGGCGCCGACGGCGAACGCGACGACGCCGCCCTCGGGCTGCTCGCGGACCGCGTAGAGGCGGTCGCCGCGCGGCCCGGCCGCCAGGTACGACGGCGCGACGGTCTCGGCGGCGAGCGACGGGCCGTCCAGCGCGCCGTCCGCGCCCTGCCGCAGCAGGTAGACGCCCCGGCCCCGGCCCATGTCGCCGGTGTAGGTACCGGCCCACCACGCGCGCGTGCTCACATCCGCCCCCCAACGCTCGATGATCTTCTCCGACCCTACGGCCTCGCCGGGCGGTCCGAGCGGGTCTTGCCTGGTTCTTGGTGTTATGCGACCCCGGCCGTTGGAACGACGCCCCAGAGGAGGGTGCGCGTGACGACTGCGGGCGAGCGGTACCGGCGGGGCCGCGCGCTGCGCGCGCAGGTTCCCCGCGCCGCGCACGCCGTGTGGGCGCCGCCGTCCGGCCGCCGCCCGCCCGCCGCCCCGGCCGCGCTGCGCCCGGCGGCGACGCCGCTCGCGCTGCTGTGCGCGACGCCCGCCGCGATGGCCGCCGACCTGGCCCGCACCCCCGTCACCGGCCTGGACGTCCAGGCCGCCGGAGACGCGCACCTGCTCAACTTCGGCGCCCACACCGCCGACGCCGGGCCGCCGCTGTTCGGCCTCACCGGCTACGACCACACCCATCCCGGCCCGTGGGAGTGGGACGTCAAGCGGCTGGCCGCGAGCCTCGCCGTCGCCGCGCTCCAGAACGGCCACGCCGAGGGCGCCGCCCGGTACACGGCGCGGTGCGCGGCCACCGCCTACCGGGAGTGGGTCCGGGGCTTCGCCGAGATGTCCGACATCGACGTGTTCACGTTCCGCCAGGCCGCGTGCGGCGTCCTGGACGGCGCCCCGCTGCGGCGGCGGCGCCCCACCCGGCCCGGCACGGCGCGCGACGGGCTCCCGCCGCTGTGGCGGCTCACCGAGGCGTGCGACGGCGCCCGCCGCATCACCGACGACCCGCCGCTGCTCGACCACGCCGGAGCCCGCCCGCCGGACGCGTTCGCCGCCGCGCTCACCGGCTACCTGCGCACCCTCGGCGAGGACGCCGCGGCCCTGCTCGGCGGCTACCGCGTCACCGACGCCGCCCGCGAGGCGTCCGGCGGCCACCTCGTCGCGCTGACCGGCCGCGACGAGCACGACCCGCTCGTGCTGGCCGTCCGCCCGGCGGGCCGCTCGGCCCTGGCCCCGCACGTGCGGCCCGCCGCGTTCCCCGACCCGGGGCACCGCGTCGTCGCCGGGCGGCGCCGCATCCAGCCCGTCCCCGATCCCTTCCTCGGCTGGGGCGCCGGTCCCGGCGGACGCCGCCACGTGTGGTGCTGGCTGCGGGACGTCCCCGCCACGCCCGACCCGACGCGGATGCGGCTGGAGAGCCTGGCCGCCTACGGCGCGGCGTGCGCGCAGGCGCTCGCCCGCGCCCACGCCCTCACCGGCGACCGGATCGCGCTGGCCGGATACCTCGGCTCGGCCGACCGGTTCGACCGCGCCGTCGCCGCGTTCGCGGTCGCCTACGCCGCACAGAACGCCGCCGACCACCGGGAGTTCCGCGCCGCGCGGTTGACGTGAAGCCCGGCGGGAAGGCCCCGCCCTATGATCGCCTGGGGGAGGCGGTGCGGGCGCCGCGCGCCCGTCTCAGGCACGGCGGAGAAGGGGACACATGACGGACATCGCCGCTTCGGCGGAATGGTCGGCGCTCACCGGGCACCACGCGGACCTGGCGGAGGTGACGCTGCGCGAGCTGTTCGCCACCGATCCCGGCCGCGCCGAACGCCTCACCGTCACCGCCGCCGACCTGTACCTCGACTACTCCAAGCACCTGGTCACCGACGAGACGCTGCGGCTGCTGGCCGGTCTCGCCGAACGCGCCGGGCTGCGCGAGCGCACCGAGGCGATGCTCACCGGTGAGCACATCAACGTCAGCGAGGACCGCGCCGTCCTGCACACCGCGCTGCGGCTGCCGCCCGGCGCGTCCCTCACCGTCGACGGCCAGGACGTCGCGGGCGACGTGCACGCCGTCCTGGACCGGATGGCCGCGTTCGCCGGGAAGGTCCGGTCGGGGGAGTGGACCGGGTTCACCGGGAAGCGCGTCACCACCGTCGTCAACATCGGCATCGGCGGCTCGGACCTCGGCCCCGCGATGGCCTACGAGGCGCTGCGCGACTACGCCGACCTGCCGGACCGGCCCGGCGAACGCATCGACGCCCGGTTCGTCTCCAACGTCGACCCCGCCGACATCACCGGCGTCCTGGCCGGCCTCGACCCCGAGCGGACGCTGTTCGTCGTCGCGTCCAAGACGTTCGGCACGCTGGAGACGCTGACCAACGCCAAGGTCGCCCGCGCCTGGCTCGTCGGCCGCCTCGGCGACGAGGCCGCCGTCGCGGACCACTTCGTCGCGGTGTCCACCAACGCCGAGCGCGTCGCGGAGTTCGGCATCGACACCTCGGCCATGTTCGGCTTCTGGGACTGGGTCGGCGGCCGGTACTCCTTCGACGGCGCCATCGGCCTGTCGCTCATGCTCGCCGTCGGCGCCGAGCGGTTCCGCGAGATGCTCGCCGGATTCCACGCCATGGACGAGCACTTCCGCACCGCGCCGTTCACCGCCAACATGCCGGTGATCATGGGAATGCTCGGCATCTGGTACACCGACTTCTTCGGCGCCCAGACCCGCGCCGTGCTGCCCTACAGCCAGCGCCTCGCCCGCTTCCCCGCCTACCTCCAGCAGCTCACGATGGAGTCCAACGGCAAGTCGGTGCGGGCCGACGGCGCACCGGTCACCGTGCCCACCGGCGAGATCTACTGGGGCGAGCCGGGCACCAACGGCCAGCACGCGTTCTACCAGCTCCTGCACCAGGGGACGCGACTCGTCCCGGCCGACTTCATCGGGTTCGCCGAGCCGTTCGAGGACGCCGCCGCCGGGGACGGTCCCGGCATGCACGACCTGCTCACCGCGAACCTGCTCGCGCAGTCGTCCGCGCTGGCGTTCGGCAAGACCGCCGCCGAGATCGTCGCCGAGGGGACGCCCGCCGAGCTGGTGCCGCACAAGGTGATGCCGGGCAACCGGCCGAGCGGCACGCTGCTCGCGCCGAAGCTGACGCCGTCCACGCTCGGGCAGCTCGTCGCCCTGTACGAGCACGTCGTGTTCGTCCAGGGGACCGTCTGGGGGATCGACTCGTTCGACCAGTGGGGCGTCGAGCTGGGCAAGGTCATGGCGAACGACCTGGTGCCCGCGCTGACGGAGCAGGCGCCGCCGTCCGGCCTGCCGGACGCGTCCACGGCCGCGCTCGTGCGCCGCTACCGGGAGCTGCGCGGCCGGAGCGTCTGAGCGCCCCTCCCGTTCCGGACAGCCGACCGGGCCCACACCGCGGGGTAGTGGGCCCGGGGTTCCGGCGGTGCGCCGATCAGGCCGTCAGCCGGCCGCGGCCAGGCCGCCGCTCGTCCAGCCCTGCGTCCGCAGGACCTGCGTGAATTCGGAGAAGGAGATGAATCCGTCGCGGTTGAGGTCGGCCTGCTCGAACCGATGCTGTACCTGCGCCTTGTTCCAGGACAATCCGAGATGGTCCAGAACGAGCGAGAACTCCATCAGGTCGAGTTTCTCGTCACCGCCGAGGTCCGCCCGCGAGAACACGGCAAGAAGGTCGTCCTCGGTCGGCTTGATGGTCATATCACTCCCTCGCATGGGTCCGATGTGCCCGCATCATGCCATAGCGGCCGGTGATTTCAGGAGGGGAAACGCCGCGCCGCACGGGAAAGTTCCCGGTCACCGGGTTCCGGACCGCGTGCAATACATGACGCCGGTGAAACAACCGTGTTCCGGGACGGAAAACGCCGAATTGCGTGCGCGGGAAATGCGCGCGGTCCTTCAGCGCCGGTCGCGGTACTCCTGCGGGCTGACCCCGTGCGCGCGCTTGAACGCGGTGCTGAGCGCGAACGGCGTCCCGTAGCCGACGCGCCGCGCCACCGCCTCCAGCGTCGCGTCGGTCTCGCGCAGCAGGTCGGCGGCCTGCGCGAGCCGGAACCCGGTGAGATACGCCATCGGCGGCTCCCCGACCAGGCGCCCGAACCGCTGGGCGAACGCCGCGCGGGACACCGCCGCCTCGGCGGCCAGCGCCGCGACCGTCCACGGCCGCGCCGGATCGGCGTGCACCGCCCGCAGCGCGGGCCCGACCACCGGGTCGCCGTGCGCCCGGTACCAGCCGGGCGCCGCCGCGTCCGGCCGCGCGAACCAGGCGCGCAGCACGGCGATGAGCAGCAGGTCGAGCAGCCGGTCCAGGACGACGTCCTGGCCGGGCTCGTCGCGGCCGATCTCGCTCTCCAGCAGCCCGGCCAGTGCCGCCGCCGCGCCCGCGTCCGCGCCCGGCACGGTCAGCACCGGCGGCAGCGCGGCCAGCAGCCGCCCGGTGACCGCGCCGCGCAGCCCGTAGGTGCCGACCAGCATCACGTCGGGGGCGTCCAGCGCGTCGCCCCAGGCCCGGACGCCGAGCGTCATCTGCTCGGTGCGGCTCGTCCCGTCGGGCGCGGAGCAGCGCTGCCCCGGATGGATGATCACCCGGACGGGCGTGGCCGGGTCGGACGTCATCGTGTACGGCTCGGGCCCGCGCACGATCGCGACGTCGCCCTGCGCGACCCGCACGGCCGGGCCGTCGCCGGACACCAGCCACGACGTGCCGCGCACCATCGCGACGAGCGTCAGCGGCGCCCGGTCCTGGACCCGCACCGACCACGGCGGCTCCATCGTGACCCGCAGCAGGAAGGCACCCCGCGCCCGGGGGCCGTCGAGGAGATCGGCGAGAGCGTCCACGCGGCGCACTCTAGACGCTCGCGTATGCGGACGCGCGTCCGAGCCATGTCCGCGCGCGGCCGGGTCCGGTGGACTGAGGACATGACGAACGACGACACCCTGCACCTGGTCACGGGCGGTACCGGCAAGACGGGCCGCCGCGTCGCCAACCGGCTCATGGAACGCGGCCTGCCGGTCCGCATCGGCTCCCGGTCGGCCGCCCTCCCCTTCGACTGGACCCGCGAGGACACCTACGGCCCGGCACTGGCGGGCGCCGGCGCGGTGTACCTCTCCTACCAGCCCGACCTGGCCGCCCCCGGCGCCCCGCAGACCATCGCGGCGTTCACCGAGGCGGCCGTCAAGGCGGGCGTGCGGCGGATCGTGCTCCTGTCGGGGCGCGGCGAGCCGGAGGCCGCCGAGTGCGAGGACGTCGTGCGCGCCTCGGGGCTGGAGTGGACGGTCCTGCGCTGCTCGTGGTTCGCGCAGAACTTCAGCGAGGACCACCTGCTCGACCCCGTCCGCGCCGGGGAGGTCGCGCTGCCCGCCGGGGACGTGCCCGAGCCGTTCGTGGACGCCGCCGACATCGCTGACGCGGCGGTCGCGGCGCTGACGCAGGACGGCCACCACGGCGAGGTCTACGAGCTGACCGGCCCGCGCGCCCTCACGTTCGCGCGGGCGGTGGCCGAGATCGGCGCGGCGGCGGGCCGCGACGTCGCCTACGTGCCGGTGCCGCTGGACGCCTACCTGGGCGTCCTGGCCGAGCACGGCGTGCCGGACGAGGTCGGCGGGCTGCTGGCCTACCTGTTCGGGACCGTCCTGGACGGCCGCAACGCCGCGCCCGCCGACGGCGTCCGCCGCGCCCTCGGCCGCGAACCCGCCGACTTCACCGACTATGCCCGCGCCACCGCCGCCACCGGCGTCTGGAACCCCTGAAACCGACACCCGACCGCAGAGGAACTTCTCGTGCGCACCTTCCTGGCGGCCGTTCCGGCCGCCCTCTCCTTCCTGACGGCCGCCGGGATGACGGGCACCTTCTTCGGCTTCTCCGTCGGCGTCATGCCCGGCCTGAACGCCACACCGGGCGCCGTCGCCATCGCGGCCATGCAGGGCATGAACCAGCGCATCCAGAACCCGGTGTTCCTGCTGGCGTTCCTGTTCGCGCCCGTCGCGGCGATCGCCGCCGGGATCGTCCTGCTGACGCTGGACCGGCGCGCCGCCGCGCTGCTGTTCTTCGCGGCGGCGGCCGTCTACGTCGTTGGCGCGCTCGTGCCGACGATGGCGGTCAACGTCCCGATGAACGACGCCCTGGACGCGCTGACGATCCCGGCCGACGCGGCCGAGGCCGCCCGCGCCTGGAACGACTACGCCGGACGCTGGACGGCCTGGAACCACGTGCGCGGCGCCGCGAGCGCCGGTTCGGTCCTGCTGCTCGCGGCGGGCGCCTACCTGTGGGGCCGGGGCTAGTCGCCCGGCACCAGCGGCAGGTTCAGCCTCCCGCCCGCGGCGCGGAACTCGGCGGCCTTCTCCGCCAGTCCCGCGCCGAGGGCGTCCCCGGCGTCCAGGCCGCGTTCCTCGGCGTACCGCCGCACGTCCCGGGTGATCTTCATCGAGCAGAAGTGCGGGCCGCACATGGAGCAGAAGTGCGCCGTCTTGGCCGGGGCCGCCGGAAGCGTCTCGTCGTGGAAGGCCCGCGCGGTGTCGGGGTCCAGCGAGAGGTTGAACTGGTCCTCCCAGCGGAAGTCGAACCGCGCCCGCGACAGCGCGTCGTCCCACGCCCGCGCCCCCGGATGGCCCTTGGCCAGGTCCGCCGCGTGCGCGGCGATCTTGTAGGCGATGACACCGGCCTTCACGTCGTCGCGGTCGGGCAGCCCCAGGTGCTCCTTCGGCGTGACGTAGCAGAGCATCGCCGTGCCGTACCAGCCGATCATCGCGGCGCCGATCGCCGAGGTGATGTGGTCGTAGCCGGGCGCGATGTCGGTGGTCAGCGGGCCGAGCGTGTAGAACGGCGCGTCGTCGCACCACTCCCGCTGGAGGTCGACGTTCTCCTTGATCTTGTCCATCGGGACGTGGCCGGGGCCCTCGTTCATCACCTGGTTGTCGTACTCGGCCGCGATCCGCGTCAGCTCGCCCTGCGTGCGCAGCTCGGCGAACTGCGCCTCGTCGTTGGCGTCGGCGATCGACCCCGGGCGCAGCCCGTCGCCCAGCGACCAGGTGACGTCGTAGGCGGCGAAGATCTCGCACAGTTCGCGGAAGTGCGTGTACAGGAAGTTCTCCTGATGGTGCGCCAGGCACCACGCCGCCATGATCGACCCGCCGCGCGAGACGATGCCGGTCGTGCGGCGCGCCGTCAGCGGCACGTACGCCAGCAGGACGCCCGCGTGGACCGTCATGTAGTCCACGCCCTGCTCGGCCTGCTCGATCACCGTGTCGCGGAAGACCTCCCAGGTCAGCGCCGCCGGGTCGCCGCCGACCTTCTCCAGCGCCTGGTACAGCGGGACCGTCCCGATCGGCACCGGCGCGTTGCGCAGGATCCACTCGCGCGTGGTGTGGATGTCGCGGCCGGTGGACAGGTCCATCACGGTGTCGGCGCCCCACCGCGTCGCCCACGTCATCTTGGCGACCTCATCCTCGATGGAGGACGTCACCGCCGACGTGCCGATGTTCGCGTTGATCTTCACCAGGAAGTTCCGCCCGATGATCATCGGTTCGATCTCGGGATGGTTGACGTTGGCGGGCAGCACCGCCCGCCCCGCCGCGATCTCCGCCCGCACGAACTCGGGCTCCACGCCCTCGCGCAGCGCCACGAACTCCATCTCCGGCGTGATCTCCCCGCGCCGCGCGTACGCGCGCTGCGTCACCGCGCCGCCGGTGGCGCGACGCGGCCGCCGCTCGGGGAACTCCGCCCGGTCCAGGGCCGGGGCGCCCGCGCGGCGCCCGTCGTCCTCGGGCCGCGCGGCGCGGCCCTCGTAACCGGCGGTGTCGCCGCGCGCGGCGATCCACTCCGCCCGCAGCGCGGGCAGGCCCCGCCGCACGTCGATCGCCTGGTCCGGGTCGGTGTACGGCCCGGACGTGTCGTACAGCACCACGGCGCCGCCGTCGGTCAGCGGCACCTCCCGCATCGGGACCCGCAGGCCGGGCCGGTCGCCCGTCAGGTAGGTCTTGCGGGCATGCGTCAGCACACTGTTCACGTCGGTCATGACGACTCGATCTCTCCCTACGCCGGCATTACCCGGTCAGGTTCGAGCGGTCAGCGGCCGTCTCAGCCGCAGTCTCAGCCCGGTTCGCCGGGCCCCCGCGATCTGCCGTGCACGACGGTAACCCGGCGCACCGGGCTTGCCGCAACCCGGGACACGGAGGTATGACGCGCGGGGCAGGGGCGGGTGACGTTCTGTCGGAGCCGTCCGCGAAGATGACACCGGCGGCGCCGGGAGCGGGCCGGACGGTCCGGACGTTGGGGGAGAAGTACCCCATCGAGTGTCACAGGTGCCGTCACGGGGCTTTCGGATCCGCACCGGTAGGGTCAGGATCATAGGGGACGGGTAGCGAAGGGGAGCGAGCCGGAAGGTGAGTGCCAAGGTCGACGGGGACCGCGACGCGCGAGGCGGATCGGACGACGAGCCGCCGTCGCGGGTGCTGACCGTCCCCAACCTGCTGAGCTTCGCGCGGCTGCTCGGCGTGCCGCTGTTCCTCTGGCTGATCCTCACCGAGCAGGACGCCGCCGCGCTCGTCGTGCTCGTCGTGGCCGGCCTGTCGGACTGGCTGGACGGCAAGCTCGCCCGCGCCCTGAACCAGACGAGCCGCCTCGGCATCGTGCTCGACCCCGCCGCCGACCGGCTTTACATCCTCGCCACGCTCATCGGCCTGACGGTCCGCGACATCGTGCCGCCGTGGCTGATCGTGCTGCTGGTGGCGCGCGAGGTCTCCATCTTCCCCATCTGGCCGATCATGCGGCGGCTCGGCTACGCGGGCACGCTGCCCGTGCACTTCGTCGGCAAGGCCGCCACGATGTGCCTGCTCTACGCGTTCCCGCTGCTGCTCCTCGGCGACTACGACGGCCCGGTCGCCACCGGCGCCAAGGTCGTCGGCTGGTCCTTCGCCATCTGGGGCACGGCCCTGTACTGGTGGGGCGCGCTGCTGTACTGGGAGCAGACCCGCCGCCTGCTCGTCGCCGCCCGCCGGGCCCGCACCGCGCCGCCCGCCGTCGGCGAGCCCGGCGCGCCCCCCGAACCCGATCCCGATCCCGATCCGCGCCGGGACATCCCGCCCGGCGACCAGAAGGGAGCGCAGACACCCCGATGAAGGCCGTCGTGATGGCGGGCGGTGAGGGGACGCGGTTGCGTCCGATGACCGCCAACCAGCCGAAACCCCTGCTCCCCGTCGTCAACCGGCCGATCATGGAACACGTGCTGCGCCTGCTCAAACGGCACGGCTTCGACGAGACCGTCGTCACCGTCCAGTTCCTCGCCGCGCTCATCCGCAACTACTTCGGCGACGGCGAGGAACTCGGCATGACGCTGAGCTACGCCACCGAGGAGGTGCCGCTCGGCACCGCGGGCAGCGTCAAGAACGCGCAGGAGGCGCTGCGCGACGACCGCTTCCTGGTCATCTCCGGCGACGCGCTCACCGACATCGACCTCACCGACATGGTGCGGTTCCACCGCGAGAACGGCGCCCTGGTCACCATCGGGCTCAAGCGCGTCCCCAACCCGCTCGAATTCGGCATCATCATCGTCGACGAGCAGGGGCGCATCCAGCGCTTCCTGGAGAAGCCCACCTGGGGCCAGGTGTTCTCCGACACCGTCAACACCGGCATCTACGTGATGGAGCCCGAGGTCCTCGACCACGTGGCCGACGGCGAGTCCGTCGACTGGTCCGGCGACGTGTTCCCCAAGCTGCTCGCCGCCGGTGCGCCGCTGTACGGGTACGTGGCCGACTGCTACTGGGAGGACGTCGGCACCCACGAGAGCTACCTCAAGGCCCAGGCCGACATGCTGTCGGGCCTGGTCGACGTCCAGATCGACGGGTTCGAGGTGTCGCCCGGCGTCTGGGTGGCCGAGGGCGCCGAGGTCGACGCCGAGGCCGTCCTGAAGGGCCCGCTGTACGTCGGTGACTACGCCAAGGTCGAGGCGGGCGTCGAGCTGCGCGAGTTCACCGTGCTCGGCAGCAACGTCGTCGTCAAGGAGGGCGCGTTCCTGCACCGCGCCGTCGTCCACGACAACGTGTTCGTCGGGCCGTCCACGAACCTGCGCGGCGCCGTCATCGGCAAGAACACCGACCTGATGTCCGGCGCCCGCGTCGAGGAGGGCGCGGTCATCGGCGACGAGTGCGTCATCGAGGCCGAGGCATACGTGTCCAACGACGTCAAGGTCTACCCGTTCAAGACGATCGAGGCCGGCGCCGTCGTCAACACCAGCGTCATCTGGGAGTCGCGCGGGCAGCGCAACCTGTTCGGCCCGCGCGGCGTCTCCGGCCTGGTCAACGTCGAGATCACCCCCGAACTCGCGGTGCGGCTGGCCAGCGCCTACGCCACCACGCTGCGCAAGGGCACCACGGTCGTCACCGGCCGCGACGCCTCCCGCGCCGCCCGCACCCTCAAACGCGCCGTCATCGCCGCGCTCACCGCCAGCGCGATCAACGTCCGCGACCTGGAGGCGTGCCCGCTGCCCACCGCCCGGTTCCAGACCGGCCGCGAGGAGGGCGCGGGCGGCGTCTACATCCGCACCACCCTGGGCGACCCGCAGGGCGTCGACATCCTCTTCCTGGACGACCGGGGCGCCGACCTGTCCCAGGGCGCCCAGCGCAAGCTGGAGCGCGTCTACGGCCGCCAGGAGTACCGCCGCGCGTTCCCCGGCGAGATCGCGGAGCTGAGCTACCCCGCCCGCACGATGGAGACCTACGCCCGCGAGGTGCTGCGGCAGATCGACATGACGGGCGTCCGCGAGGCCGGGCTGAAGATCGTGCTCGACTGCGCGGGCGGCGCCGCCTCGCTCGTCCTGCCGACGCTGCTCGGCAAGGTCGGCGTGGACGTCCTCACCCGCAACAACGCCCTCGACGAGGCCAACCCCACCGAGACCCTGGCCGAGCGGATGCGCGACCTGCAACGGCTCGGGGAGCTGGTGTCGTCGTCGCGCGCCGCGTTCGGCGTCCGGTTCGACCCGGTGGGGGAGCGGATCTCGCTCGTCGACGAGAACGGCGCGCTGATCAGCGACGACCGGGCGCTGCTCGTCCTGCTCGACCTGGTCGCCGCCGAGCGGCGCGGCGGCAGCGTCGCCCTCCCGGTCACCACCACCCGCGTCGCCGAGCAGGTCTGCCGCTTCCACGGCGTCCAGGTCGAGTGGACCTCCACCTCCCAGGACGTGCTGACCCGCGCCGCCGCCCGGCCCGATGTGATCTTCGCCGGGGACGGGCGCGGCGGGTTCCTCATCCCCGAGTTCAGCACCGCCGTGGACGGCATCGCCGCGTTCGTCCGGCTCGTCGGCCTCGTCGCCCGCACCCGGCTCACCCTCTCCCAGATCGACCGCCGCATCCCCGAGGCGCACCTGCTGCGCCGCTCGGTCCCGACCCCGTGGGCCGCCAAGGGCGGGGTGATGCGGCACGTCGTGGAGGCCGCCGCCGGACGCGAGATCGACACCACCGACGGCGTCCGCGTCGTCGCCGAGGACGGCCGCTGGGTGCTCGTCCTGCCCGACCCGTCCGAGCCCGTCACGCACCTGTGGGCCGAGGGCCCCGACGCCGACGCCGCCCAGGAGCTGATCACCGAGTGGGCCGCCGTGGTCGAACGCGCGGTGAGCTGAGCCGCGCGTTTGGCGCGGGTTGGCATGATGAGCCGGTGAAACGGGAGGAACGGCACGAGACGCGAGGGGCGGCGCGGCCCGACGCGTCCATGTCGCTGCTCGCCGAGCTGTTCTCCGCCCGCGCCGCCGACCCCGGCTACGCCGACGCCGCCGCCCGCCGCGCCGCGCGCGGCGAACCGCCCGGCACCCGGGGGCGCGGCGCGGGCGTGCTGCTCGTCGTCGCGCTCGTCGGCGTGCTGCTGGCCGTAGCGGGCGCCGAGGCGCGCCGCCGCGAACCCGTCGCCGCGCAGGAACGTGCCCGTCTGGTCAAGGAGATCCGCGCCCGCACGGCCGAGTCCGACGCGCTGCGCCGCCGCGCCGACGCCGCCCGCGCCGAGGCCGAGCGGCTGCGCGCCGCCGCGCTCGCCGGAACCGACGCCGGGCACCGCGCCCGCCGCGCGCTGTCGGCCGCCCAGGCCGCCGCGGCGGCGGCCCCGGCGCGCGGCGCCGCGCTGGTCGTCACCGTGGACGACGCCCCGCACGGGGCCGGGGACGGCGGCGGCCGGGTCTACGATCAGGACCTCCAGGTGCTCGTCAACGACCTGTGGGGGGCCGGCGCGACCGCGATCGGCGTCAACGGGCTGCGGCTCACCGCCACCTCGGCGATCCGGGGCGCCGGTGAGGCCGTCCTGGTCGACTACCGGCCGCTGACGCGGCCGTACACGGTGACCGCGCTCGGTGACCCCGAGCGGCTGTCGGCCGCGCTGGCGGGCTCGGCGGCCGACCGGCGGCTCGCCGCGCTGCGCGACCGCTACCGGCTCCGGTACGAGCGCCGCGTCCGGTCCGACGCGCGGCTGCCCGCCGGGACCGTTCCTGAACCGCGCCACGCCCGGCCGGTGGAAGAGGGGGAGAGAGGCCGATGATCGTCCTGCTCGGCCTGCTGGCCGGCATCGCCCTCGGGCTGCTGCTGGACCCCGCGGTCCCGCTGTGGCTCCAGCCCTACCTGCCGATCGCGATCGTCGCCGCGCTGGACGCGGTCTTCGGCGGCGTCCGCGCCCGGCTGGAGGGCGTGTTCGACGAGAAGGTGTTCGTCGTCTCGTTCCTGTCCAACGCCGTCATCGCCGCGCTGATCGTCTTCCTCGGGGACCAGCTCGGCGTCGGCTCCCAGCTCTCCACCGGCGTCGTCGTCGTGCTCGGCATCCGGATCTTCTCCAACGCGGCCGCCATCCGCCGCCGGGTGTTCGGCGCATGAGCGAGCCGGAGCGGACGCGGCCGGAGGACCTGCGCGGGTGGCGCGTCCTGGCCGACATGCTGCGGCCCCGCTCGACGCCCGGGCAGTGGGTGGGGGCGCTGCTGTGCGTCGTGCTCGGCTTCGCCGTCGTCGCGCAGGTCCGGTCCACCGACCGGGACTCCACGTTCGCCACGGCCCGCCAGGACGAGCTGGTCGGCATCCTGTCCGACCTGGGGCAGCGGTCTGAGCGGCTGCGCGGCGACCTGCGCGAGCTGGAACGCACCCGCGAGGAACTGGTCCGCGACGGCGAGGGCGCCGCCGCGGTGGAGGAGGCGCGGCGCCGCGCCACCGTCTACGGCCTGCTCGCCGGGACGCTGCCCGCCGAGGGGCCCGGCGTCGAGCTGGTCGCGGCCGACCCGGCCGGGCGGCTGCGCGCCGTCCACCTGCTGGACGCGCTGGAGGAACTGCGCGACGCGGGCGCCGAGGTGGTGCAGATCGGTGACGTGCGCGCCGGGGTCGGCACGCACTTCGTGGACGCCGCGGGCGGCATCGCCGCCGACGGGCGGCTGCTCAGCGCGCCCTACCGGTTCCTGGCCATCGGCGACCCGCACACGCTGACCACGGCGCTGAACATCCCGGGCGGCGTCGTGCGGACGCTCCAGGGCTCGGGCGCCACGGTCGCGCTCTCCCAGCGCGCGAAGGTGACCGTCCGCGCGGTACGGTCGGGGTGAGGGGTGCTGACGGATCGGGCCGAACGGGGCTGACCGCCCGGTCATCACAGGCTGCGCGACCGTGACCGCACGGGCGTTCCGCGCGGCGGCGTGGACCTGCGATCATTGACGGCGGTAGCTTGGGGGCGGCCGGCGTGACCGTTCCGGTTGACCCCTCGGGTACTACCCGCGTAAGTTGCGGCAACCGCCTGCGGCCCCGGCCGCGGGCAGGCCGTTCGGGGGCGGGTCCCCGGCGTGGGTTGGTTGAGTGGATGCGCGCGTTGCGGGCGGCCCCGGAAGGGGCGGTGCGCGGCGCGCCGATGGTAGGAGGCCGAGCCGATCTATGCCGAGCGTCTACTGCACGCAGTGCGGTCACGCCAACCCGGATGATGCCCGCTTCTGCTCCAACTGCGGCACTCCGCTGACCCGGAGCGGCCAGCCTCCGCTGCCGCCCCGCGAGTCCCCCGGCGAGTCCACCTCCACGATCACCATCGGCAACCTGGACGCCTACGAGGCCGACCAGGGCGACGCCGAGCCCGCCGGCCCCGACCAGGTCGCCGCCGAGTCGCTGCCGCCCGGCACCGCGCTGCTCGTCGTCCGGCGCGGCCCCAACGCGGGCAGCCGGTTCCTGCTCGACAAGGAGCGCACCTCCGCCGGACGGCACCCCGAGAGCGACATCTTCCTGGACGACGTCACCGTCTCCCGGCGGCACGCCGAGTTCGGCCGCCAGGGCGGCCGGTTCTCCGTCCGCGACGTCGGCAGCCTCAACGGGCTGTACGTCAACCGGCAGCGGATCGACCAGGCGGGGCTGTCCAGCGGCGACGAGGTCCAGATCGGGAAGTTCCGGCTGGTGTTCCTGACCAACCCGCAGCACGGCTGACCCGGCGCCCCCGCTCGGCGGTCCCGTCCGGACGGGCACACCGCGAGCGGGGGCGAGCACCGAACGGAGGTCCATGAACGCGCAACCGGCGCCCCGCCCGGACGCCGCCCCGATGACCATCGGGGACGTCCTGGCGCTGCTCCGGGCCGACTTCCCGGACGTCACCGTCTCCAAGATCCGGTTCCTGGAGGCCGAGGGCCTGGTCGAGCCCGAGCGCACGCCCGCGGGGTACCGCAAGTTCTCCGCCGCCGACGTGGCGCGGCTGCGGTTCGTCCTCACCGCCCAGCGCGACCGGTACCTGCCGCTGCGCGTCATCCGCGAGCAGTTGCGCGCGCAGGACCGGGGCGAGACCGCCCCGGCGGGCGACGACGGGAGCCCCGCCGTCCCGGCGCCGCGTCCGCGCACGCTCGTCGCGGCGGACGCCCGGACGCCCGAGGGGGCGCCGCCCGTCCGCCTCACCCGCCGCCAGCTCCTGGCGGGCGCCGGCATCGACGCCGGGCTCCTCACCGAGATGGAGGAGTACGGGCTCGTCCGCGCCACCGGCAACCGCTACGACGGCGAGGCGCTCACGATCGCCCGCACCGTCGCCGCGCTCGGCGAGCACGGGCTCGGCGTCCGGCACCTGCGCGCCGCCAAGGCCGCCGCCGACCGGCAGGTCGCGCTCGTCGAGCAGACGGTCGCGCCCCGGCTGCGCCGCCGCGCCCCCGGCGCCCACGCGGAGGCCGCCGACGCCGCCCGCGCCGTCGCCGAGCTGTCGGTGCGGCTGCACGCCGCCCTGGTCACGGCCGGTCTCGCCGAGATCCTGGACTCCTGACGCCGCCCGGCTCCGCCCGTTTCATCCGGTACGGCCCGGAGCCATCGAATCCGTCGGGGTGTACGTTGGTTCGAGGGGCCGCGCGTACGCGGCGGCTCCCGCGCACGGCCGACCGCGATGTCCAGGACCAGCAGGGAGCCGCAGTGAAGCAGATGGAGGTCGTCGGCGTACGGGTCGAGATGCCCTCCAACCAGCCGATCGTCCTGCTCAGGGAGACGGGTGGGGAACGCTACCTGCCGATCTGGATCGGGGCCGTCGAGGCGACCGCGATCGCCTTCGCCCAGCAGGGCGTGCTGCCCGCCCGGCCGCTCACCCACGACCTCTTCCGCGACGTCGTGGAGGCGCTCGGTGTCCAGCTCCGGACGGTGAACATCACCGCCCTGCGCGACGGCATCTTCTTCGCCGACCTCGTCTTCTCCAACGGCGTCGAGGTCAGCGCCCGCCCGTCCGACTCCATCGCCCTGGCGCTGCGCACCGGGGCCACCATCTTCGCCAGCGAGGACGTGCTGGAGGAGGCGGGCGTCGCCATCCCCGACGAGCAGGAGGACGAGGTGGAGAAGTTCCGCGAGTTCCTCGACACGATCTCCCCGGAGGACTTCGGCCGCGCGGGCTGAGCCGCCCGGGCGGGACCGTTTTCCCCCGGTGGGGAGCGGGGTAGGAGTCGGGAGGACGCCGCCGGTGCGCGGTTTGCCCACGTGAAGCCGGTTCATCCGGGCATGCGACGCGCCGACGACGAACGTTGACCACACTCTGACCGGCACCTACCGTGCTGGTGGAACACCCGTGGCCTCCTCCGCCAAACCCCCTTGACGGAACGCCGCGGGCTGATAGAAGCCGGAGGTCCGCGTGGCGGTGAGCAGCGGCGAGGGCAAGGCGACCCCCGACAGGCGCAGGGCGTCCGAGCACGCCGGTGAGCAGGGCCTGCTCTTCGACGCGCAGGTGTCGGCGCCGCCCGAGGACGTCGGCTATCGCGGTCCCACGGCATGTGCGGCGGCGGGGATCACCTACCGCCAGCTCGACTACTGGGCCCGCACCGGGCTGGTCACGCCGAGCGTGCGCGCCGCGCACGGCTCGGGCAGCCAGCGGCTGTACGGGTTCCGCGACATCCTGGTGCTGAAGGTCGTCAAACGCCTCCTCGACACCGGCGTCTCGCTCCAGCAGATCCGCACCGCCGTCACGCACCTGCGCGACCGCGGCGTGCGCGACCTGGCGCAGATCACGCTGATGAGCGACGGCGTCAGCGTCTACGAGTGCACCTCGGCCGACGAGGTCGTCGATCTGCTCCAGGGCGGCCAGGGCGTGTTCGGCATCGCGCTCGGCCGCGTCTGGCAGGAGGTCGAGGGCACGCTGGCCGAACTTCCGGGGGAGTCCGCCGTGGGCGACGAGGACGGCGGCCACGACGAACTGGCCTCCCGCCGCCGCGCCCGCCGGACCGGCTAGCCGCGCCGCACGTCCGCTAGATCGCTTCCTTGCGCTGGAGATAGGCGAAGGCCCCCCACCCCGGCAGCACCGGCAGCCACAGCGTCAGCAGACGGAACAGCAGGACCGCCGACGTCGCGGTCTCCGCCGTCAGTCCCGAGATCGTCAGCGCCAGCGTCAGCGCGCCCTCGACGGCGCCGAGGCCGCCGGGGGTGGGCGCGGCCGAGCCGACCGCGTTCGCGGTGAGGAACACCACGACGACCGTCGTCCAGGGCAGTGCCCCGCCGAACGCGCGGACCGAGGCGTCCAGGCAGAGCACGAACCCGACCGTCAGCAGCAGCGTGCCGCCCAGGCCGGTGAGCATGTTGCGGGGCGACTGGACGACGTCCACCAGGCGCGGCACGACGCCGGAGAACATGCTGCGCAGCCGTCCGGCGACGATGCGCCGCACGCGCGGGATCGTCAGCGCGGCGGCCGCGAGGATCGCGACCGTCAGCACCGCGATGACGATCATCCGGGACGGCGCCAGGTCGCGGGTCGCGTTGCCGGTGGACCCGGTGAGGAAGCCGAACAGCACCAGCAGCAGGATGTGCACGCCCAGCCCGACGAGCTGCGACGCGCCGACGCTGGCCACGGCGAGCGTCGGCCGCACCCCCGACTTCTGGAGGTACCGGGTGTTGACGGCGACGCCGCCGACGGCGGCGGGCGCCACGAGCTTCACGAACGACGCCGCGACCTGCACGATCACCGTGCGGCCGAGCGGCAGCCGCTCGGGCACGAACCCGAGCAGCATGAGCGCCGCCGCCAGGTAGGTCAGGGCGGCGCCGCCGAACGCCACCAGAATCCACCACCACTCGGCGGTCGTCACCAGGTGGACGATGTCGACGCTGCTGACCTGCGGGACGACGATGTAGGCCGCGACGCTCAGCGCGACGATCGACACGATCGTGCGCGGCCGGAACCGCTCCAGCCGGATCGGCGGCGCCTCGCTCTCGGGCTCCAGCCGGACGATCTGCTCGCGGATGGCGGCGAGCAGTTCCTTCTCGTGCCGCAGCGCGGTCCGCGTCGCGCGCGACAGCGCGACCCGCTGGAGCAGCGGGACGGCGTGCGCCAGCGTCCCCTCGCCGAGCACGGTGGCGGCGGTGGCGACCGCGCGCTCCGGCCCGACGCGCAGGGCGAGCGTGGTGAGGAGCTGGGCCAGGTCGAGGCGGAGCGTGAGGTCGCCGGCGGCGATCTCCCCGGCGCCGAGCGCGGCGAGCCGGACGCGGCCGTCGCCGGTGACCAGCAGCGCCTCGGCGTCCAGCCGCCGGTGCGCCAGCCGCGCCGCCTGGAGGCGGCGGAACTGCCGCCACACGTCGACCAGCAGCGCGTCGGTGATCTCGTCGTCGTCGAGTTCGGACAGCAGCCGTCCGGGCACGTGCTCGTAGGCGAGCAGCGCCGCCTCGGTGCCGACCTCCACGGTGCCGACGAGCCGCGCGGTGCGGGCGCCGGACGCGCTGACGGCGTAGGCCATCAGGGACTCCTGCTCCAGCGAGCGCCGCAGCGACCGGACGGCCCGGCGCTGCACCGCCGCCCGCACCCGCACCAGCCGCCACACCCGGTACAGCAGCCCGGCGCTCTGCATGTCGCGGTCGAGCACGCGGACGTCGAGCTGCCATTCGCCGCGCGGCAGCGTGGCGCCGGTGGCGTCGGCCGGGGCGGCGCCCTGCGCGCGGGCGAGGGCGACGCCGTAGCGGCGGGGCTCGTCGGGGGCGTCGGCGAGCCGTTCGGCGCGCACCGGGCGCAGCCCGATGCGGGTGAGGGCGGCGACGACGGCGGTGCCCGACGGGCGCGGGTTCGGGGTGCCGAGCGCGTACAGGGTGCCGAAGCCGATGGCGCGGCCGAGGAAGTAGGTCTCGGCGAGGGCGGCGACCGAGGCGTAGGCGGCGGTCAGGCCGGTGAGGGCGGCCAGCCCGATCATCGTCCAGGTGGCGATCTGCCAGCGGGTGCGGCCGGACATGCCGACGGCGCTGACGAACGCGATGACGGGGGCGATGGCGGTGTGCACGGGGGCGGTGCCGGCGCCGCCCCAGATGAGCGAGTCGAGGACGCCGCCGTCGGTGGCGGGCGCGACAAGGTCGTCGAGCAGGACCGTCACCACGAAGGTGATCACGGCGGCGAACAGCGCGATCGCGACGCGCATGCCGCCCCGGTGCAGCAGCCGCTCGATCGCGAACGCGACGGGCACGGCCAGCACGCCGAACCCGGAGATCAGCGTGGCGAAGGTGAGCAGCGGGCGGGGCGCGTGCGCGGTGCCCTCGGCGATGTCGTTGGCGAGGCCGTGCGTGGTCTGCTGCGCGATCGAGACGAGCAGCATGACGGCGGCCAGGCCGATGAGCGAGGTGGCGAAGCGCAGCGCGTCGGCGGGGCGCCGGATGCGCTCGGGCAGGTCGGGCTCGTCGACGGGCACGCCGAGGACGCCGGTGGGCTCGGCCCGCCCGGAATCCGCCGTGGTGTCGCGCGTCTGCGTCACCCATCACCGCCTGACACAGCACCGCCTCGGGACGGCCCTTCCCCGCGAGAGGTCGCATGATGCCGCGCCACCGGGAGCCGTCGCTGTGGTCATCGTACCGATCACGTCGCGGACCGTGCTCCCGGCCACGGCCGGAGCGCATCCCCGGAGTGATCGTCACGGCGGTCCATTGGATAGGCTGCCGGGAGGAAAGCCGTCGACCCTGAGCGGGAGAGATCCCACGCAGCCGGCGCGGGACGCCGAAGGGGCAACCTCCCCGGAACCTCTCAGGCACCCAGGACCGCTCGGGCGAGGCACCTCTGGAAAGCAGGCGGCCGCACCGTCGCGGAGCCGCCTCACCGAAGGGGAAACCCCGCCGTACGCGGGTGAAGCTCTCAGGTGCCGTGACAGAGGGGGAGAAGGCCACACCGGCCCGCCGTCCGGCCGTGCGCCGGTGGCGGCCCTGAGCGACCGCTAGCCCAGGAGGCTTCTCTCACATGACGGCCCAGTACTTCGCCCCGGTGGCGTCGCCGCAGCAGCCCCGCGCGGCGTTCGCCGACCGCCACATCGGGCCCGCCGCCGGCGACCTGCACCGGATGCTCGCCGCCATCGGCTACTCCGGCGCCGAGGCCCTGCTGGACGCGGCCGTCCCCGCCGCGATCCGCACCGGCCGCCCGCTGGACCTGCCGCCCGCGCTGAGCGAGCCCGCCGCGCTGGAGCGGCTGGCCGAGATCGCCGCCCGCAACACGGTGCTGACCTCGATGATCGGCCTCGGCTACCACGGCACCACCACGCCCGGCGTCATCCTGCGCAACGTGCTGGAGAACCCCGGCTGGTACACCGCCTACACGCCCTACCAGCCGGAGATCTCGCAGGGCCGGCTGGAGGCGCTGCTGAACTTCCAGACCGTCGTGTCCGACCTGACCGGCCTGCCGGTGTCGGGCGCGTCGATGCTGGACGAGGGCACCGCCGCCGCCGAGGCGATGACGCTGGCGCACCGCGCCGGACGGCGCAGGGAGCCGGGAACGTTCCTGGTGGACGCCGACGTGCTCCCGCAGACGATCGAGGTCATCCGGACCCGCGCCGAACCGCTCGGCGTCGAGATCGCCGTCGCGGACCTGTCCGGCGGGCTGCCCGACGGCGACGTCTTCGGCGTCCTGCTCCAGTACCCGGGCGCGTCCGGCGTCGTCCGCGACCTCGCCCCGGTGATCGAGGCGGCGCACGGGCGCGGCGCGCAGGCCGTCGTCGCCGCCGACCTGCTGGCGCTGACGCTGCTGCGCCCGCCGGGGGAGTCCGGCGCGGACATCGTCGTCGGCTCCGCGCAGCGGTTCGGCGTCCCGTACGGGTTCGGCGGCCCGCACGCCGGGTTCCTGGCCGTCCGCGAGGGGTTGCAGCGGCAGCTCCCCGGCCGTCTGGTGGGCGTCTCGGTGGACGCCGACGGCGCGCCCGCCTACCGGCTCGCGCTCCAGACCCGCGAGCAGCACATCCGCCGCGAGAAGGCCACCAGCAACATCTGCACCGCGCAGGTGCTGCTGGCCGTCATGGCGAGCATGTACGCCGTCTACCACGGCCCCGAGGGGCTGGCCGCCATCGCGCGCCGCGCCCACGAGCGCGCCGCGTCGCTGGCCGAGGGGCTGCGGGACGCGGGCGTCGAGGTCGTGCACGGGGCGTTCTTCGACACCGTCCTGGCCCGCGTGCCGGGCCGGGCCGCGCAGGTGCTGGCCGCCGCGCGCGAGCGGAACGTCAACCTGCGCCCGGTCGACGCCGACCACCTCGCCGTCGCCTGCGACGAGACCACCACCGAGCAGCACGTCGCCGCCGTCCTGGAGGCGTTCGGCGCGCCCGCCGAGGTGCGTCCCGCCACCGAGGCGTTCCCGGCGGAGCTGCGCCGCGAGAGCCCCTACCTCAGCCACCCCGTGTTCCACCGGTACCGGTCCGAGACGGCGATGCTGCGCTACCTGCGCCGCCTCCAGGACAAGGACATCGCGCTGGACCGGTCGATGATCCCGCTCGGCTCCTGCACGATGAAGCTGAACGCGACGACCGAGATGGAACCGGTCACCTGGCCGCAGTTCGCGCAGATCCACCCGTTCGCGCCGCTGGACCAGGCCGCCGGGTACGTCGAACTGATCTCCGAGCTGGAGGACCGGCTCGCCGAGATCACCGGCTACGCCAAGGTGTCGGTGCAGCCCAACGCCGGGTCGCAGGGCGAGCTGGCCGGGCTGCTGGCCATCCGGGGCTACCACGCCTCGCGCGGCGACGGGCACCGCACCGTGTGCCTCATCCCGTCGTCGGCGCACGGCACCAACGCCGCGAGCGCCGTCATGGCCGGGATGCGGGTCGTCGTCGTGACGTGCGACGACGGCGGGAACGTCGATCTCGACGACCTCCGCGCCAAGATCGACAAGCACGGCGCCGAGCTGGCGGCGATCATGGTGACGTACCCGTCCACGCACGGCGTGTTCGAGGAGTCGATCACCGAGGTGTGCGACCTCGTGCACGCCGCCGGGGGCCAGGTCTACGTCGACGGCGCCAACCTCAACGCCCTCGTCGGGCTGGCCCGGCCGGGCGAGTTCGGCTCCGACGTCTCCCACCTGAACCTGCACAAGACGTTCTGCATCCCGCACGGCGGCGGTGGCCCCGGCGTCGGGCCGGTCGGCGTCCGCGAGCACCTGGTGCCGTTCCTGCCGACGCACCCGCTGCGTCCCGAGGTGGGCGACGCGGCCACGGGCGTCGGGCCGATCTCGGCGGCGCCGTGGGGGTCGGCGGGCATCCTGCCGATCTCCTGGGCCTACATCGCCATGATGGGCCCGGACGGCCTGCGCGCCGCCACCGAGGGCGCGGTGATCTCCGCGAACTACCTGGCGGCCAAGCTCGCCCCGCACTACCCGATCCTGTTCACCGGCCGGGACGGCCTGGTCGCGCACGAGTGCATCGCCGACCTGCGCAAGATCACCAAGGAGACGGGGATCACCGCCGAGGACGTCGCCAAGCGCCTCATCGACTACGGCTTCCACGCGCCGACCCTGTCGTTCCCCGTCGCCGGGACGCTCATGATCGAGCCGACCGAGAGCGAGGACCTGGCCGAACTCGACCGGTTCGTCGCCGCCATGGTGGAGATCCGGCGCGAGATCGAGCGCGTCGCCGCGGGGGAGTGGGACGCCGCCGACAACCCGCTGAAGAACGCCCCGCACACCGCCGCCGCCCTGCTGGCCGACGAGTGGAAGCACGCCTACACCCGCGAGGAGGCCGCCTACCCGCTGCCCTCCCTGCGCGAGGACAAGTACTGGCCGCCCGTCCGCCGGATCGACCAGGCGTACGGCGACCGCAACCTCGTCTGCTCCTGCCCCCCGCCGGAGGCGTTCGAGGACTGACCGCCACCGGCCCTCCGGGTGTCGGGGCGCGACGCCGGGCGCCCGGATCGCTAGGCTGTGTCGACGAATTCCCGGCCCGCGTCCGCCGTCTCCGGGCGGCGGACGCGGGCCGGGAGTCTGCGGGCCGCCGCCCCTGTGACGCGGGCCCCGAGATCCGAGGCCGACCGACCCCCGAGGGCAGCAGAGCGATGACGGAGACGCCCGATGCGGCGGAGTGGTGCGAGCGGGCCCGGCGGCTGGCCGAGGACGGTGAGCCCGACCGCGCGGCCGAGCTGTTCGCGCGCGTCCTCGGGCTCGGTGACGGCCCGTACCGGGCGCGTGCCGCGCTCGGGCTCGCCGTCGTCCTGGACGACGCCGGCGACGTCGCCGGGGCCCGCGCGGCGGGCCGCACCGCCATCGCCACCGGCGACCCCGAGTACGGCGCCCGCGCCGCCTACCACCTCGCGCTCGGGCACGAGCGCGCCGGGGAACGCGACGAGGCCGCGCCCGTGTGGCGGACCGTCCTGGAGTTCGGCACCCCCGAGTACCTGCCGCCCGCGCACCTGGCGCTGGCCCGGCTCGCGGACGACCGCGGCGACTTCGACGCCGCCCGGGAGCACTGGGAGGAGGCGATCGGCACCGGCGACGCCGAGTACGGCACGCTCGCCGCGCACGACCTCGCCCAGCGGCTGCTGGAACGCGGCGAAGCGGCCCGCGCGCAGCGCGTCCTGACCGCCGG
The DNA here is from genome assembly GCF_000374305.1 of Actinomadura flavalba DSM 45200. GTDB lineage: Bacteria > Actinomycetota > Actinomycetes > Streptosporangiales > Streptosporangiaceae > Spirillospora > Spirillospora flavalba. Next base: position 156,122 of record NZ_KB894096.1, read on the forward strand.
GCTCAAGCTCATCGACCGCGACGCCGCCCCCTACGCGTACGCGCGGCTGGCCGTCGCGCTCGGCATCGCCTGCCTGGACCAGGCCATCGGCGCGTTCGGCGCCGCCCTCGGCGACGGACCCGCCGACCCCGAGGTCGGCCCGCTGGCCACCGAACTGCTCGCCCGCACGCTGCCGCTGCGCGGCCGCGACGAGGAGGCCCGCGACGCCTGGCGCCGCGGCCTGGCCGACCCGGGCGTCGCCGGGCAGGTCCGCGCCCGGCTCCGCCGCGACTTCGCCGACGACGCCGACACCGACGACCCGGCCGACCTGTGGTGGGAACCGGTCGTGGAACGCGCCGCCGCCGACGGCGCGCTGCCCGTCCTCACCGGTGAGGCGTTCGGCGCCCTGGACCACATGTACGCGCTGCTGGCCGTCCGGCACGCCGAGGACCCCTCCGGCGAGACGCCCGCCGCCGCGCACGCGGCCCTCACCGAGGCCGTCCGCGTCCCGGCCGCCTACCCCTGGGGGCCGCTGCTGGAGGAGAGCTTCGCCGAACGCCTCCGCCTCGCCCTCGGCGACGCCGGTTAGTCCGCCAGGTCGCGTTCCGCGATCACCTTGCCGATCTTGACGCGGACGAGGATCTCGCCCGGGACGGCGTTGCGGCGGCCGAACTCCTCGCCGCGCTCGGCGCCCATGTAGCGGGCGCCGATCGCGGTGGCGACGGGCAGCATCGCCTCGACGTCGTCGGTGAGTTCGACCGCACCGAGGATCGTGACGAAGGAGAACGGGGGCTCGTCGTCCTCGACGCAGAGCGCGAGGCGCGGGTCGCGGCGCAGCGCCCTGCCCTTGACGGTGCTGGCGCCGGTGTTGAAGACCAGGTCGTCGCCGTCCAGGACGAACCACACCGGCGTCACGTGCGGCGAGCCGTCCTCGCGGACGACCGCGACCTTCGCGGTGCGGGTGCCGTGGGAGACGAACGCGCGCCATTCACTCTCGGTCATGTGCTCCATGCGCTCAGTCTGCCGCACGTGATCATCCCGGTGCGTGAGCGGGTCGGGGCGGCGCGTTAGGTTGGGCGCCATGGAGATCGCCACCGGGGCGGGCCCGGCCGAGGTCACGTTCGACGACGTCGCCGGTCCGGCGTTCCTGCTCGTCCTCACGCACGGCTCGAACGGCGGCGTGGACGCGCCCGACCTGCTCGCCGTCCGCGACACCGCGCTCGGGCTCGGCGGCGCGGTCGCCCGCGTGCTCCAGCCGTTCCGGAAGGCGGGGCGGCGGGCGCCCGGACCGGCCGCCGCGCAGGACGCCGCCTGGCTGGAGATCCTCAAGCGGGTCCGGGGCCGGTACGGCGACGCGGTGCCGCTCGTCCAGGGCGGCCGGTCCAACGGCGCGCGCGTCGCCTGCCGGACGGCCGCCGAGGCGGGCGCCACGGGCGTGCTCGCGCTGGCGTTCCCGCTGCACCCGCCGGGCCGCCCGGAGAAGACCCGGGTCGACGAGCTGCGCGGCGCGGGCACGGAGGTGCTGGTGGTCAACGGCGACCGCGACCCGTTCGGCGTCCCCGACGCGGCGGACGCGGCGGCCGTCGTCGTGCTGCCGGGGGAGCGGCACGACCTGAACCGGGCACCGGACGCGGTCGGCGCGGCGGTGGAGCCGTGGCTGCGGCGCTGGGGCGGGCTCGGCGCGGGCTGAGCGCATGGGAAGACCGGCCCGCCGGGGGCGGACCGGTCGGCGACGGTCTCTGCTGGTCGTGCGGTGGGCGGCGGCCCCCCGAGGAAGATCACCCGTCCGGACTAGTCCCCCTAGTCCGCGCGGACGTCAGGCGGCGGACACGACCCCGAGGTCGGTCGGCCGGTGCGGTGCGATGATTCCCCCGTCGGGCAGCAGCTCACCGGTGTCCTCGAAGGTGACCACGCCGTTGCACAGCAGGCTCCACCCCTGTTCGGGGTGGTGGGCGACGGTGCGCGCGGCGTCGCGGTCGGACGCGCTGGCGATGGGACAGGGCGGCTGGTGCGGGCACATCGGCGTGCCTCCGGTTCCGTGCGGTGATCGCTGTCGAAATGTGGGACGCGTCTCAGTGTGGAACGGTTCGCCGTCCGCTCGCCATAGTCCGAACGGGCGATTATGAGGGGAGCCCGCCGTGGCGTCGTGCTGTGAGCCGTGTCACGCCGAGGCGCTGGGCACAGCGTGCCCGGTGCGCGTGAACGGACGGGTGCGACACGCCGGACGCCGCCCAAACGTTCCGGAGGGTGCGGTCACCGTCACGCACGGCGTCCTGGAGCGGCCACGCCCTAGCCGGGATTGACGCCCGCGAGGGCCTGGTCGAGCCCCGCCGCGAAGCGCGCGTCCCAGTCGATCGGGGCCTCGCCGGGCGTGCCGACCGAGTCGCCCGGGAACGCGGGCGTGCCGCGCACCTCCAGGGCCGCGTGGCCGAGGACGAAGCCGAGCAGCACGTGGGCGGCGACGCGCGCGGTGTCCTCCGGGACGCCGCCGCCGCGCATCAGCTCCAGCAGCGACGCCGTCGTCGTGGTGAGCGCGGCCGGGTTGCGGCGGGTGACGAGCAGCGGCAGCACGCCCTGGTGGGTGAGCAGCCGGGCCCGGTAGGCGACGGCCCAGCGGTGCAGCGCGTCCCGCCAGCCGGTCGCGTCGCCCTCGCTCGCGGGCAGCACCGCGACGTGCGCGACGAGGTGGTCGAGCAGCTGCTCCTTGCCGCGCGGGAGGTGGTGGTAGATCGCCATCGCCTCGACCTCCAGCGCGTCGCCGAGGCGGCGCATCGTCAGCCGGCCGAGGCCCTGGCCGTCCACGATCGACAGGGCCGCGTCGGTGATGCGGTCGATCGACAGGGGCGGGCGGTTCTGGGCGTTGATGCTGGGCTGCCGGACCATCGGGACGTCTCCCTGCCTGGAGTCTGCGCGGACGGACGTCACCTTACTGCGTAAAGAGCCGATTCTCGGTGTCCCGGCTCACACTCGGCGGGTCACCCGCGTACGCTGGCCTCGATCGGAACGTGTGATCGCAGATCGAAGGAGCACCGTCATGCCGCTGGGCCGCCGGGTCAGCAAGGACGTCGCCGGGCCGTACGAGGCCGACCGGCGCCTGGCCGGGGAGTACCGCACCCGCCTCGCCGAGGCCGGCGCGGCCGAGCGCGCCCTGCGCGACGCCGAGGCGCGCGACGCGGCCGAGCCCGAGCTGCGCGAACTGACGCTCGCCTTCGACCGCGCCCTCACCGCCGCGCTGGCCGGGGCCGAGGCCGCCGAGCGCGAGGCGATCGGCCCGCGCGGCTACGCGCTCCCCGAGCAGGACGCCAAGACGCGCCGCGCCGCCGAGATCGCCCGCCGCCGGGGCAAGGCCAAGCCCGCCGTCAAGCCGTGGACGGCCGAGGTCGACCGGCTGCGCACCGCCCGCGAGGCGCACCGGCTCGGGTTCCGCACCGTCCCGACGATCGCCGTCTGACGCGCGGCCGGGCGCGGCGCGCGCTACGTCCGGCACCAGGTCACACGGTGGCACCGGCCACCGATCTCTGAGAGCCTGCCCACCGGGGAACGTCCCGGCGCACCGGGGCGGGGCCGCGCGGGGGCGCGGCCGGAAGGGCAGGCCGCAGCGGTCCGGAGGGGGTTCCGGCCGCGCGCGAGCACGGGGGGTTGAGACACATCGTGGAGCGCACGCCTCCGGACCGGTCACGCGTCCTGGCGTCCTACACGGACGGGGTGCGGGCGATCCGCGCCCTGGCGGGACGGGCCGGCGACTGGGAGACGCCGACTCCGTGCGGCGACTGGCTGCTGATCGACCTGGCGGGGCATCTGCGGTGCGTCGCGGAGAACTACCTGGAGTACCTTCAGGACGCGCCCGACAGCCGGCTGGCCAAACTGTTCGCGCGGGACGCGGTGGCGGCCGTGCTGATCCGTCAGCAGGCCCGGCAGAACGCCGCCGAGCTGGCGGTGCTGCCGGCCGAGCCGGGCCCCGACCGCGTCACGGCGTTCACCGTGTCGGCGGGCGCCTACGCCGATCTCGTCCCCGACCAGTGGGACCGCACCCACCTGATCTACCGGGGCACCAAGTACTCGGTCGGCGACCACACCGGCGCCGCCTGCGTCGAGTTCCACCTGCACGCCTGGGACATGGCCCGCGCCCTCGGCACCGACCACCGCCCCGCCGACCCGGCCCTCCTGGTCTCCGCCTGGCACTGGGGCGTCCCGCACCTGCGCCTGCGCCCCCTGGCCACCACCGACCCCTGGGAAGCGGTCCTCCGCTCGTCCGGCCGCGACCCGTCCTGGCATCCGCCGCGCCCGCACCGGACGGCGCCCGCGCGCGCCTCCGCGCGCAGGATGTAGCGGGATGCCAGGGGCCGCCGCGTCGACCGGACACGGAGACCTTTCATCTCGTCACGGCGTCTGAGATCGCCCGGCGGTGGGTGTGTCTCACAGTCGGGTGTTTTCGGTGTGCGCAGGATGTAGCAGGGTGGGCACGTGGGGCATGGTTCGGTGTAACGCGGGGTTTCTAGGTTCGGCGCTGTCCGACGAGCCTGGAGGCAGACGAGATGACCGCGCTGACCGATGAACCCGTGACCGTGGCCCCGGCCGGCCGCGGGCGGGCCTGGATCGACGACTGGGCGCCCGACGACGAGCGGTTCTGGGCGGACAGGGGCCGCCGGATCGCCAACCGGAACCTGGTGTTCTCCATCCTCACCGAGCACCTCGGCTTCTCGGTGTGGCTGCTGTGGAGCATCGCGGTGCTGAGCCTGCCGAGCGTGGGGATCGGGCTGTCGGTCGGGCAGACGCTGTGGCTGACGACGGTGCCGAACCTGGTGGGCGCGGTGCTGCGGGTGCCGTACACGTTCGCCCCGGCGCTGTTCGGCGGACGGAACTTCACGGTGATCAGCGCGCTGCTGCTGCTCGTGCCGTGCGGGCTGTTCGTCTACGCGATCGAGAACCCGTCGATCCCGTTCTGGGTGCTGCTCCTCATCGCGGCGACGACCGGTCTCGGCGGCGGGAACTTCGCGTCGTCGATGGCGAACATCACGCACTTCTACCCGGCGTCGCGGCAGGGCCTGCCGCTGGGGCTGAACGCGGCGGGCGGCAACCTCGGCACGAGCGTGACACAGCTCGCGATGCCGCCGCTGATCGTGGCGTTCGGGCTGGTGGCGGTCGGCTGGGTGTGGATGCCGTTCATCCTGCTGGCGGCGGTGCTGGCCTACCTGTTCATGAACAACCTGACGAGCGCCGCGTCGTCGTACACGCTGCGGGAGATGGGCGCGAGCGCCCGGGACCGGCAGACCGTCGTCATGTCCGTCCTGTACGTGGGGACGTTCGGGTCGTTCATCGGCTACTCGTTCAGCTTCGGCGTGCTGATCAAGACGCAGTTCCCGGACGTGACGGGGTCGCACTTCATCTGGCTCGGCGCCTTCGCGGGCTCGGTGGCCCGGCCGTTCGGCGGCTGGCTCGCCGACCGGCTCGGCGGCGCCCGCGTCACGCTGGTGACGTTCCTGGTGATGGGCGCCGGGATCGCGGCGGTCGCGGCGGCGGTCGGTGCCGGGAGCTGGCCGTGGTTCCTGGCGGCGTTCCTGCTGGTCTTCGTGGCCACCGGACTGGGGAACGGCTCGACGTACAAGATGATCCCGGCGATCTTCCGCAGCCGCGCGGTGGCCGCGGCGGACGCGACCAAGGCGGGCGCGGTCGAGCAGGCGGTGGCGGCGTCCCGGCGCGAGGCCGCCGCCGCGATCGGCCTCATCTCGGCGGTCGGCGCCGCGGGCGGCGTCCTCATCCAGCAGACGTTCCGCGTGTCGATCGAGCAGACCGGCGGGATCGCCCCGGCGCTGCTCACGCTGGCGGGGTTCTACGGTGTCTGCGTGCTGCTGACCTGGGCCTGCTACCTGCGGCGTCCGCGCGGGAAGGCGGACGCGGAACGCAGTCTCGCGTCGGCCGGAGTGTGACGGCCCGCTGAACGACGGAATCGGCTCCTTCAGGCACTGAACGTGGGCGCCCCGGTGGTGAACCGGGGCGCCCACGCGTGTTCCGGCATGGCTCTTGCCCGTGGGCAATCCGCCCGGTTAGCATCGCGCTAATTGTTAGGAAACTTTCCTAACAGTGGACGGAGTCTGTGGGTTCGGGGGCCGAGCTGACAGGAGAACGATGTCCGACAAGGGTGTGCGGCGCTGGGTCGCCGTGGCGGGAGCGCTGGCGTTGACCGCCGGCGCCGCCGTCGCGGTCGCACCGGCAGCGTCCGCCGCGACAGTCACCGCCGTGTGCGCCAAGAGCACCGACTGGGGTTCCGGCTTCGGCGGGAACTGCACGATCACCAACGGGACGACCGCCACCGTCAACGGCTGGACGCTCGTCCTCGACCTCCCGGCCGGGACGACGATCACGTCCGTGTGGGATGCCACGCGGACCGCCGCCGGGAACCGCCACACCTTCACCAACCTCGCCTGGAACGGCTCCCTCGCTCCCGGGGCCAAGGCGAGCTTCGGCTTCAACGGGTCCGGACCCGGCTGGGCCACCGCCTGCACCGTCAACGGCGCGGCCTGCGACGGCTCGGGCAACCCCGATCCCGACCCGGACCCGGACCCCGATCCGGAGGAGCCGCCGCCCGGCCCGGCGGGCGCGAAGATCGTCGGCTACTTCGCGCAGTGGGGCGTCTACGGGCGCAACTACCACGTCAAGAACATCGACACGAGCGGCTCGGCCGCCAAGCTCACCCACATCAACTACGCGTTCGGCAACGTGCAGAACGGCCGCTGCACCATCGGCGACAGCTACGCCGACTACGACCGCGCCTACAGCGCGGCCGAGAGCGTCGACGGCGTGGGCGACACCTGGGACACCGGCGCGCTGCGCGGCAGCTTCAACCAGCTCCGCAAGCTCAAGAAGAAGTACCCGCACCTGAAGGTGCTGTGGTCGTTCGGCGGCTGGACGTGGTCGGGCGGCTTCGGCCAGGCCGCGGCCAACCCGGCGGCGTTCGCCGAGTCGTGCCACCAGCTCGTCAACGACCCGCGCTGGGCGGGCGTCTTCGACGGCATCGACATCGACTGGGAGTACCCGAACGCCTGCGGGCTCACCTGCGACACCAGCGGGTCGGCGTCCTTCCGGAACCTGATGGCGGCGCTGCGCGCCAAGTTCGGGTCGAGCAAGCTCGTCACGGCGGCGATCACCGCCGACGCCAGCGCGGGCGGGAAGATCGACGCGGCCGACTACGGCGGCGCCGCCCAGTACGTCGACTGGTACCTGCCGATGACGTACGACTTCTTCGGCGCCTGGGCCGCCAACGGCCCGACCGCACCGCACTCGCCGCTGACGTCGTATCCCGGCATCCCGCAGCAGGGGTTCAACTCCGACGCGGCGATCACCAAGCTCAAGGCCAAGGGCGTCCCGGCGAGCAAGCTACTGCTCGGCGTCGGGTTCTACGGACGCGGCTGGAAGGGCGTCACGCAGGCGGCCCCCGGCGGTTCGGCGGGCGGCGCGGCGCCCGGCACCTACGAGGCGGGCATCGAGGACTACAAGGTCCTCAAGCAACGGTGCCCGGCCACCGGCACCGTCGCCGGCACCGCCTACGCCAAGTGCGGTGACCAGTGGTGGAGCTACGACACCCCGGCCACCCTCGGCGGGAAGACCACGTACGCCAAGCAGCAGGGCCTCGGCGGCGCGTTCTTCTGGGAGCTGAGCGGCGACACCGGCAACGGTGAGCTGATCGGCGCCCTGCGCGGCGGCCTCGGCTAGGCACCCCCGAGACGAAAGGTCCCGGACGGCGGACGACCCGCCTTCCGGGACCTTTCCATGCGTCGCGGCGGACCGGGCGGGGTAGGGCGGTCAGCAGTGGTGACACGGGGGAAGGGACCACCATGGCGACCTGTGAGGTCTGCGGAAACGACTACGCGCTGTCCTTCGAAGTCCACGCGCAGGGGGGAGTTCACACATTCGACTCGTTCGAGTGCGCGATCACCCGCCTGGCGCCGGTCTGCGAGAACTGCGGCTGCCGCGTCATCGGGCACGGAATCGACGTCGACCGGCACTGGTACTGCTCGGCGCACTGCGCCCGCGTCGCCGATCCCGAGCGCGGCGCGGAGGCCCGCGACCACGTCTCGGTCTGACTCGCCGTCCTGACCCGGCGGGCCGGGTCAGGGCTCGCGGCCGTCCTCCAGGTAGACGGTGCGTCCCCCGGCCAGGGCCCGCAGGGCCGGGCCCATCCGGCGGGCGATGTGCGGCGGCGCGAACTCGTCGATCTTCTCCGGCCGGACCAGGGCGTGGTCGGACAGCTCGTCGGGCGGCAGTGTGAGCCGGGCGGTCTCGTCGGCGGTGACGGTGCCGCCGAACACGAAGACGTTGGCGGCGTCCACGCCCTCGCGCGGCGGCGCCCAGTCGACGCAGACCAGGCCGCCGACGGCCGGGACGAGGCCCAGTTCCTCCTCGCACTCGCGCAGGCACGCGGTGCGCGGCGACTCGCCCGCCTCGATGACGCCGCCGGGCAGGAACCAGCCCTCCTTGTAGGTCGGTTTGACCAGCAGCACGCGGCCGAGGTCGTCCAGCAGCAGGGCGGCGGCGGCGCCGCGGGTGCGCGGCAGCGAGGCGTAGTAGGCGAGGTCCGGCATGGCCTTGAGGCTAAACCGCGCGGACGGGCCGCCGCCCCGGGCCGGGGACGGGTCCGGCCGCATCGGGCCGCGCGGCGGGGGAATCGCCACCGATCCGTGCGGGTATGTGCGGGTGTGACGGCGAACGGCGCCCGGCATTCGCGGCAGAACGCTTGACCCGCGACCGTCAAGGCGAGGGGAGGGCGGCCCGCCGCCGCGCCCGCCGGTGCGCGGGCCTTCCGGCCGCCGTCGCGTGACCCCCGTGCGGGGCGCCGACCGGCATCGGCGGGTGATCATCCGTGCGTATTTTCCCGGCCCGGAAGAATCGCCATAATTCACAAGGATACGGTTGCGGTATGACCACGATTAGGTTGCAAAGTGAGCGGCTTTTAACACGCCGGTGACAGAGGCGACGCAACCGCGAAACGGCCGCTGCTGAGGATCGGCCCATGAACGACGAAGGGCACGCGGTACGCGACGTCGTGATCGTCGGGCACGGCCCGGCAGGTCACCGGCTGGTGGAGGCACTGCGGGAGCGTGACCCGGACCGGGTCCTGCGGGTCACCGTGGTGGGGGAGGAGACGCGGCCCGCCTACGACCGGGTGGCGCTCACGTCCTACCTGACGGAGGACGCCGACCTGGCCTGCGCGCCGCACGACGCGGACGTCACGCTCGTCACCGGCGACCCGGTCGTGGCGCTGGACCGCGCGGCCCGGACCGTGCGCACCGCCGCCGGCCGCGCGATCGGCTACGACGCGCTGGTGCTGGCCACCGGCTCGGCGCCGTTCGTCCCGCCGGTGGCCGGGCACGACCTGCCCGGCGTGTTCGCCTACCGGACGCTGGACGACCTGGACGCCCTCCGCGCCCACTGCACCAACCTTACTATGTCAAGGCCCGGGGCGAACGGCGTCGTCATCGGCGGCGGACTCCTCGGCCTCGAAGCCGCCCGCGCCCTGCAAGGACTCGGCGTCCGCACCCACGTCGTCGAGATCGCACCCTGGCTGATGCCGCGCCAGCTCGACGAGGGCGGCGGCGCCATGCTGCGCCGCCACATCGAGGCGCTGGGCATGACCGTGCACGCGGGCACGCCGATGGCCGGGCTGGAGGCGGGGGAGGACGGCGCGGTCGCCCGCGTCGCCCTGGCCGACGGCGGCGCCGTCGAGGCGGGCGTCGTGGTGTTCTCCGCCGGCATCCGCCCGCGCGACGAGCTGGCCCGCGCCGCCGGGCTGCCGGTGGGCGAGCGCGGCGGCGTCGCGGTGGACGCGGGCTGCCGCACCGCCGACCCGGACGTCTACGCGGTGGGGGAGTGCGCCTGCGTCGACGGCCAGGTGCACGGCCTGGTCGCGCCGTGCTTCTCCATGGCCGAGGTCGTCGCGGACGCGCTGCTGGCCCGCGCCGCCGGGCGCGCGAGCGGCGCCCGGTTCGAGGGCGCCGACGCGTCCACCAAGCTCAAGCTGATGGGCGTGGACGTCGCCAGCTTCGGTGACCCGTTCGCCGGAGCCCGCGACGGCCACCTGGACGTCACCTACACCGACCCGGTCGCCGGGGTCTACAAGCGCCTGGTCGTCAGCGACGACGCCCGCACGCTCGTCGGCGGCGTGCTCGTCGGCGACGCCGCCGCCTACCCGACGCTGCGGGCGCTGCTGGGCGCCGAGCTGCCGGGCAGCCCGGAGCAGACGCTGTTCGGCGGCACCGAGGCGGCGTCCGGCGGCGATCTGCCGGACGCGACCGTCATCTGTAGCTGCAACAACGTGTGCGCGGGGACGATCCGCACGGCGGTCCGCGACGAGGGTCTCACCGACCTGGCGGCGGTCAAGAACTGCACCCGGGCGGGCAGCACGTGCGGGAGCTGCGTCCCGCTGGTGAAGAACCTGCTGGACGCCGAGCTGACGGCGGCGGGCGTCCAGGTCAGCCGGGCGCTGTGCGAGCACTTCGAGCACAGCCGCGCCGAGCTGTTCGACATCGTCCGGGTGCGGGGGATCACGACGTTCACCCGGCTCATCGAGGAGCACGGGCGGGGCCGCGGCTGCGACATCTGCAAGCCGGTGGTGGCGTCGATCCTGGCGAGCCTGGGCAACGGCCACATCCTGGCGGGGGAGCAGGCCGCCCTCCAGGACACCAACGACCACTTCCTCGCCAACATCCAGAAGAACGGCACGTACTCGGTGGTGCCGCGCATCCCGGGCGGGGAGATCACGCCGGAACGGCTCATCGTCATCGGCGAGGTCGCCCGCGACTTCGGCCTGTACACCAAGATCACCGGCGGGCAGCGGATCGACCTGTTCGGCGCCCGCGTCGAGCAGCTTCCCGACATCTGGCGGCGCCTGGTGGAGGCGGGGTTCGAGTCCGGGCACGCCTACGGCAAGTCGCTGCGCACGGTGAAGTCGTGCGTCGGGTCGACGTGGTGCCGGTACGGCGTGCAGGACTCGGTGGCGATGGCGATCCGGCTGGAGCTGCGCTACCGGGGGCTGCGCGCGCCGCACAAGCTGAAGTCGGCGGTGTCGGGGTGCGCCCGCGAGTGCGCCGAGGCGCAGGGCAAGGACTTCGGGATCATCGCGACCGAGCAGGGCTGGAACCTGTACCTGGCGGGCAACGGCGGGATGCGCCCGCGCCACGCCGACCTGTTCGCCACCGACCTCACCGACGAGGACCTGGTCCGCTACATCGACCGGTTCCTGATGTTCTACATCCGCACCGCCGACCGTCTCCAGCGCACCGCGAGCTGGCTGGAGAACCTGGACGGCGGCCTGGACTACCTCCGCGAGGTCATCGTGGAGGACCGGCTCGGCCTGTGCGCCGAGCTGGACGCCGCCATGGCGCGGCACGTCGCCGCCTACTCCGACGAGTGGCGCGACACGCTGGACGACCCGGAGAAGCTCGGGCGCTTCGTGTCCTTCGTGAACGCTCCCGGGACGCCCGATCCCAGCATCGTCTTCGAGCCCGAACGCGACCAGATCAAGCCGGTCCTGGTGGCCGGAACCCGCCTGGAGGTTGCCGCCCGATGACCCCGACGCCCGCTCCGACGCTCGCCCGGGAGGCTCCTCCGGGCGGCCCCCGCTGGACCGACGTGTGCGCCTACGCCGATCTGCTGCCCGAACGGGGTGCCTGCGCGATCGTCGGCGGCGTCCAGGTCGCGGTGTTCCGCACCCACGACGGGGCGCTGTACGCGCTGTCCAACCTCGACCCGTTCAGCGGCGCGCAGGTGATCTCGCGCGGCCTGCTCGGGACGCGCGGCGATGCCGCCACGGTCGCCTCGCCCATGTACAAGCAGGTCTTCGCACTGGAGACGGGGGTCTGCCTGGACGATCCGGCGGTGTCCCTGCGCGTCTTCCCGGTCCGCCGCACGGCGGCGGGGGATCGGGTGGAGGTGGGGACGAGCGATGAGCACCGCGAATGAACCCTTGGCCGGGTTCGCGGTCGGGGTGACCGCGGCCCGCCGGCACGAGGAGCTGGCGACGCTGCTGGAGCGGCGCGGCGCGCGCGTCGTGCACGCCCCGGCGATCCGGCTGATCCCGCTGGCCGACGACGTCGAGCTGCTGGAGGCGACGCGGGCGTGCGCGGCGCGGCCGTTCGACCACCTGGTGGTGACGACGGCGATCGGGTTCCGGGCGTGGCTGGAGGCCGCCGACGGCTGGGGCCTGCGGGACGCGCTGATGGAGCGGCTGTCGGGGGTGTCGATCCTGGCGCGCGGCCCGAAGGCGCGCGGGGCGATCCGGTCGGCGGGGCTCCAGGAGCGCTGGTCTCCGGCGTCGGAGAGCTGCGCGGAGGTGCTGAAGTACCTGCTGGAGCACGACCTGGCGGGACGCCGGGTGGCGGTGCAGCTCTACGGCGAGCAGCTTCCGGAGTTCACCGAGGCGCTGCGGGCGGCGGGCGCGGAGGTGGTGGAGATCCCGGTGTACCGGTGGTCGCGCACCGACGACTCCACGCCGCTGCGGCGCCTGGTCGGGCAGGCGGTGGCCGGGACGGTGGACGCGATCACGTTCACCAGCGCCCCGGCGGTCGCGGCGACGCTGGCGGTGGCGGCCGAGGACGGGCTGGAGGAGCCGCTGCTGGACGCGTTGCGGCGGCAGGTGGTGGCGGCGTGCGTGGGCCCGGTGACGGCGCAGGCGCTGACCGAGCGGGGCGTCCCGACGGTGCAGCCGGAGCGGCCCCGGATCGGGGCGCTGGTGCGGACGTTGGCGGCCGAGCTGCCCCGGCACCGGTCGCGGCTGCTGGAGGTGCGCGGCACGTCGCTGGAGCTGCGCGGGCACGCGGTGGTGCTGGACGGGCAGTTGCGGCCGATCGCGCCGGCGCCGATGGCGATCCTGCGGGCGCTGGCGCGGCGTCCGGGGCACGTGGTGTCGCGGGCGGAGCTGACCGGGGTGCTGCCGAGCCGGCTGGTGCTGAGCGGGGCGCCGTGGTCGCGTGATCCGCGTCCGCAGGCCGACGAGCACGCGGTGGAGATGGCGGTGGCGCGGCTGCGGCGGGGGCTGGGCCGGTCGGGGATCGTGGAGACGGTCGTCAAGCGCGGGTACCGGCTGGCGTGCGACCCGCGGCTGATCGAGCCGGTGCGGGCGGAGTTCTCCGGTGGGTGAGCCGGGCGTGCCCGCGCTGCTGGCGGTGGCGCACGGCACGCGCAGCGCGGAGGGCGCGGCGACGGCGGGGCGGCTGCTGGCGCGGGTGCGGGAGCTGCGGCCGTGGCTGCCGGTGCACGGCGCGTTCGCCGAGATCAGCGCGCCGCGGCTGGAGGACGCGCTGGACGGGCTGGCCGGGGCGCCGGTCGTCGCGGTGCCGCTGCTGCTGGCGCGCGGCTACCACGCGTTGATCGACATTCCGGGGCGGGTGGAGCGGCGGCGTCCGGACGCGGTGCCGGGCCGTCCGCTGGGGCCGCACGGGCTGCTGGCCGAGGCGCTGGCGGCGCGGCTGCGCGAGGCGGCGGCGCCGCGCGCGGGCGACGCGGTGGTGCTGGCGGCGCCCGGCTCGTCGGACCCGGCGGGCGTCGCGGACGTGCGGGCGGCGGCAAGGCTGCTGGGCCGCCGGCTGCGGCGCCCGGTGCTGTGCGGTTTCGTCGCGTCGGGCGGCCCGTCCCTGCGCGCGACGGTGGCGGCGGCCCGCGCGAACGGCGCAAGACGCGTCCTGGTGGCCTCGTACGTACTGGCCCCGGGCGAGTTCCACACCCGAATGACCAAGGCAGACGCTGACGCGGTAGCCGCCCCACTAGGCGCCCACGACACGGTGGCCCGCCTCCTACTCCGCCGCTACGACGAGGCCCGAAGAAGAACCCAGACCATGATCCCCGTGCCCTAAAGAGTGAACCCGAACCACGCAAGGCCCGGCACACCCGTATACACGCGAACAACCGGGCCCGGGGTCGGTGCCAAAGAGGCCCTGACCCCCCGCGACGCAGTCGCGGCAGCAAACACGCCCCTCGCACCAACAAGTCCCGCCGCACCATCCCCCAGCAAGACCAGCAACCCCAGCCCTACACAGCCACCAGCCCCACCGCCCTACACGGCAAAGTCCAGCAAAGGCCGGGCATTACTAGGATGCCGCAGCTTGGAAAGCGACTCCTTCTCCAACTGCCGAATCCGCTCCCGGGTAAGCCCCAACGCCTTACCGATCTCGTCCAACGTCCGAGGCGTCCCGTCGTACAACCCGAACCGCATCGCCATGATCTTCGCCTCACGCGGGTTGAGGATGTCGAGGGTGCGCCGAAGCTGCTCGGCCATGAGCTGCCGGTCGACCAGGTCGCCCGCTTCGGGGCTGTCGGTGTCCTCGATGAGGTCGCCGATGCGGGTCTCGCCGTCCTCGCCGATCGTGGAGTCCAGGCTGATCGGCTGGCGGCTGGTGCGCAGCAGTTCGCGGACCTGCTCGGGGCTCTTGTCGAGTTCGACGGCCAGTTCCTCGGGGGTGGGCTCGCGGCCGAGGCGCTGGTGCATCTCGCGTTCGATGCGGCTGAGCTTGCTCAGCATCTCCAGCACGTGGACGGGCAGCCGGATCGTGCGGGCCGAGTCGGCGAAGCCGCGCTGGATGGCCTGGCGAATCCACCACATGGCGTAGGTGGAGAACTTGTAGCCCTTGGAGTAGTCGAACTTCTCCACGGCGCGGATGAGGCCCAGGTTGCCCTCCTGGACGACGTCCAGCAGCGACAGGCCCCGGTCGGAGTACTTCTTGGCGACCGAGACGACGAGCCGGAGGTTGGCCTCCAGCATGTGGGCCTTGGCGCGGCGGCCGTCGGCGGCGACCCACTCCAGTTCGAGGCGGGTCTCGTGGTCGAGGCCGACCTCGTTCTCCAGCTTGTGCTCGGCGTACAGGCCGACCTCGATGCGCTGGGCCAGGTCGACCTCCTGTTCGGCGGTGAGGAGCTGGCGCCGTCCGATCGCCTTGAGGTAGGTGTGCACCGAGTCGCCCATGACGGTGGAGGTGTCGTCCAGGTCGGCGGGGGGCTCGGTCTCGACCTCGGTGACCTCGAACGTGCCGTCGTCCTCGGTGGCGTCGTCGGCGGGGGAGGGGGAGGCGGGGGCGGCCTGGACGGCGGCCTTGGCGGTGACGGCCGTCACGGCGGCGGTCTTGGCGCGGGGGGCGCGCTTGGCGGGGACGGCGGTGCCGTCGGCGGCGGCCTTGCGGGCGCGCTTGCGGGGTGCGGCGGGCTTGCCGCCGGGGGCGGTGTCCTCCTCGCCGGAGTTGTCACCGGCCATGCTGACGCCGGCCTCGGAGAGCCCGCGCAGGATGGACCGGCCCTGGGCCGGGCTGATCCCGGCGGTCTCGAACGCCCGGCGGACCTCGTCGAGCGACAGGCGGCCGTTGGCACGGCCGCGCTCGAGCAGGGCTTCCAGCGCGGGGTTCGCGGGCTGCGTGAGCGGGGTCTTGGCGGCGGATCGCGGCATGGTGACGCCCCCCTCCCTTCCGTGTGGTGGTGCGGCGGAGACGTTTTCTCTCGTGACGCGCGCAATAGCGGGAACGTCGGATGGAGGGGTTCTTGTTCCCGGCCGGTAGGCGTCGACACATAACGGTCGCTCCACCACCTCGATCTTACTATGTAAAGGACGCGGGCGGGGGATTTACCCCTCGACGGACGCGTCTCCGGACTCGCCCCGCGTCTCACCGAGGGCCTTGCCGTAGCGGGCGACGACGCGGGCGCGCAGGTCGGGGTCGTCGCGGGGGACCGGTTCGAGGAAGACCTCGTCGATCTCCGGGTGCGCCTCGCCCAGCTCCTGCGCCATCCGCACGCAGGCGCGCTCGACGTCGCCGGCGGTCAGCGTGTCGGTGAAGTCCAGCCGGGCGCAGACCAGGATGCGGTCGGCGCCGACCGTCATCGTGACCAGGTCGACGACCCACTCGATCTCGGGCGCGGCGGCCAGGCGTTCGCGGACGTCGGCGACCAGGCGCGGGTCGGCCTGGTTGCCGATCAGCAGGTTGAGGTTGACGCGGCCGAGGACGAGCGCGACGGTGGTGAGCAGCACGCCGATGAGCAGCGATCCGACGCCGTCCCAGACGGCCGAGCCGGTCAGCTCGTGCAGGGCCAGGCCCGCGAACGCGATGAGCAGGCCGAGCAGGGCCGCCGAGTCCTCCAGTAGGACGCTCAGCGAGGTGGGCTCGTCGGTGCGGCGCAGGAACGTCAGGAACGGCAGCCCCTCGGCGCGGGCGTCGGCGCGGACCTGTTTGAGCGCCTGCCGCCAGGAGATCCCCTCCAGGACGAACGAGACGGCCAGCACGGTGTAGGCGACAAGGTAGGAGGTCTCCTCCTCCTCGGTGCGCAGGAACGCCTCGACGCCCTGGTAGAACGCGAACAGGGCGCCCATCCCGAAGATCGCGACGGCGACGAGCAGCGTCCAGATGTAGCGTTCCTTGCCGTAGCCGAAGGGGTGGCGGCGGTCGGCGGCGCGGGCGCTGCGCCGCAGCCCGACCATGAGCAGCACCTCGTTGAAGGTGTCGGCGACCGAGTGCGCGGCCTCGGCCGCCATGGACGCCGATCCGGTCAGCACCGCAGCGATGATCTTGGCGATGGCGATGCCGAGGTTGGCGGCGAACGCCAGGAAGACCGTCAGCGTGCTCTCGGAGTGCTGGTCACGGGCGCGAGGCATGCGTCCAGCGTGTCATGTGACGTTCGGCACCGGGGCGGGCGGGTCGGGGTTCCTGAGCCGGGCGCGGTCGGGTTTCCCGGACGGCAGCAGCGGGATCTGGGTGACGAGCTGGAGTTCGTGCGGGGCCGCGTAGGGCGGGAGCGTGGCGCGGACCCAGGCGCGCAGCTCGTCCAGGGCGGGGGCGGTGCCGCGCGGGACGACGACGGCGGTGACGCGTTCGCCCCAGCGGGGGTCGGCGCGGCCGACGACGACGACGTCGCCGACGCGGGGGTGGCGGGACAGGACGGTGGCGACGTCTCCGGCGACGACCTTCTCGCCGCCGGTGTTGATGACGTCGTCGGCGCGGCCGGAGATCGTGAGGACGCCGCCGGTGAGGGCGCCGAGGTCGGCGGTGCGGAACCAGGCTCCGTCGCGGGCGGCGGCGGTGAGGTCGGGCCGGAGCCGGTAGCGGCTGAACAGGACGGGTCCGGCGAGGCGGACGCGGCCGTCGGCGCCGGTGGTGACGCGGACGCCGTCCAGGGGGACGCCGTCGTAGACGCAGCCGCCGCAGGTCTCGCTCATGCCGTAGGTGGTGACGACGCGGGCGCCGCGCGCGCGTGCCTCGGTGAGCAGGCCGGGGGCGGCGGGGGCGCCGCCGAGCAGGACGGTGCGGAAGCGGGTGAGGTCGGTGCCGTCGTCGAGGAGGCGGCGGAGCTGGGTGGGGACGAGGGACAGGTGCGCGACGCCGTCGGCGGCGGCCGGGTCGAACCGGGGGACGATGACGGGGTCGGTGCCGGCGACCAGGGACCGGACGAGGACCTGGAGTCCGGCGATGTGGTCGGTGGGCAGGCAGCACAGCCAGCGGTCGCCGGGGGCGGCGCCGATGCGGTGCAGGGTGGCGGTGGCCGAGTGGCGCAGGGCGGCGGCGGTGAGTTCGACGGCCTTGGGGGCGCCGGTGGAGCCGGAGGTGGCGACGAGGACGGCGGTGGCGTCGTCGACGGGGATGCCGCCGGGGCGGGGGGTGAGGCCGTCGGGGGTCTCGACGGCGTGGGGGGCGACGGCGTCGAGGAGGGCGTCGCGGGCGGGGGCGGGCAGGGCGGGGGAGAGGGGGCAGATCGCCGGGCCGGTGCCGTCCAGCGCGGCGGCCAGGGCGCTGAGCAGGCGCGGGCCGGGCGGCAGCACGAGGGCGTGCAGGCGGCGGTCCATGATCCCTCAGCGTAGACGACCCCGCTGAACGTGTTCACTTTCCGGGCGGGTTGAATAGGGTCGTCGCCCACCGGAGAAGGAGCACCCATGGTCTCGGAGCTGTTCGACGCGGACGCCTGGACGGAGGTGGAGGGGTTCGGGTTCACCGACATCACCTACCACCGGGCGGTCGAGCACGGCACGGTGCGGATCGCGTTCGACCGGCCCGAGATCCGCAACGCGTTCCGGCCGCACACGGTGGACGAGCTGTACCGGGCGCTGGACCACGCGCGGATGTCGTCGGACGTCGGCTGCGTGCTGCTGACGGGGAACGGGCCGTCGCCGCGGGACGGCGGGTGGGCGTTCTGCTCGGGCGGCGACCAGCGCATCCGGGGCCGGGACGGCTACAAGTACGCCGAGGGTGAGACGTCGGACACGATCGACCCGGCGCGGGCGGGTCGGCTGCACATCCTGGAGGTGCAGCGGCTGATCCGGTTCATGGGCAAGGTCGTCATCTGCGTCGTGCCGGGCTGGGCGGCGGGCGGCGGGCACAGCCTGCACGTGGTGGCCGATCTCACGCTGGCCAGCCGCGAGCACGCCCGGTTCAAGCAGACCGACGCCGACGTGGCCAGTTTCGACGGCGGGTTCGGGTCGGCGTACCTGGCGCGGCAGGTCGGGCAGAAGTTCGCCCGCGAGATCTTCTTCCTGGGTGACACCTACTCGGCCGAGGACGCGCACCGGATGGGCATGGTGAACGCGGTCGTCCCGCACGCGGAGCTGGAGCGGACGGCGCTGGAGTGGGCGCGCAAGATCAACGGTAAGAGCCCGACGGCGCAGCGGATGCTGAAGTTCGCGTTCAACGCGATCGACGACGGTCTGGTGGGGCAGCAGGTGTTCGCGGGGGAGACGACGCGGCTGGCCTACGGCACCGCCGAGGCGGCCGAGGGCAGGGACTCTTTCCTGGAAAAGCGTGATCCGGACTGGTCTCCGTACCCGTGGTACTACTAGGCGTCTTGTCCGACGCGGTGCAGGGGGTTCGACGGGTGCGGGTGTTCGCGATCCCGATGCGGACGCGGTTCCGCGGCGTCACGCGGCGGGAGGGAGCGCTGCTGCACGGCCCCGCCGGGTGGGGGGAGTTCTCCCCGTTCGCCGAGTACGGCCCGGCGGAGGCGTCCCGATGGCTGGCGGCGGCCCGGGAAGCGTCCGGGGTGGGCTGGCCCGCGCCGGTGCGCGACCGGGTGCCGGTGAACGCCACGATCCCGGCGGTGGACGCGGCGACCGCGCACGCGCTGGCCAGGGCGTCGGGGTGCTCGACGGCGAAGGTGAAGGTCGCCGAGCGCGGGCAGACCGACGCCGACGACCTGGCGCGGGTGGAGGCCGTCCGGGACGCGCTCGGCCCGGCCGGGAAGATCCGGGTGGACGCCAACGGCGCCTGGGACGTCGATCACGCGGTGGCGATCCTGCGGTCGCTGGGCCGGTTCGACCTGGAGTACGCCGAGCAGCCGTGCGCGACGCTGGAGGAGCTGGCGGCGGTGCGGATGCGGGTGGACGTGCCGGTCGCGGCCGACGAGTCGATCCGCCGCGCCGAGGACCCGCTGAAGGTGAAGGCGGCGGGCGCCGCCGACATCGCGGTGCTGAAGGTGCAGCCGCTGGGCGGGGTGCGGGCGGCGCTGCGGGTGGCCGAGGCGACGGGCCTGCCGGTGGTGGTGTCGAGCGCGGTGGAGACGTCGGTGGGGCTGGCGGCGGGGGTGGCGCTGGCGGCGGCGCTGCCCGAGCTGCCGTACGCGTGCGGGCTGGGGACGCTGTCGCTGCTGGAGGGCGACGTGGTGGACGAGCCGCTGGCGCCGGTGGACGGCGTCCTGGCCGTCCGGCGTCCGGAGGTGGACGAGGCGGCGCTGGCCCGGTTCGAGGCCGATCCGTCCGGGTGGCGTGAGCGCGCGGACGCCGCGGCCGTGTATCTGGACGCGCGGTGAACCCGGCGACGGCGCTGGCGACCGTCCTGGTGGACGAGCTGGCGCGCTGCGGCATGACCGACGTGGTGCTGGCGCCGGGGTCGCGGTCGGCGCCGCTGGCGCTGGCGCTGGACGCGGCCGACCGGGCGGGCCGGCTGCGGCTGCACGTGCGGATCGACGAGCGGTCGGCGGCGTTCCTCGGGCTGGGGCTCGCCAAGCGGTCGGGGCGTCCGGTGGCGCTGGTGTGCACGTCGGGGACGGCGGCGGCGAACTTCCTTCCGGCGGTCGTGGAGGCGCACGAGTCGGGCGTCCCGCTGCTGGTGCTGACGGCCGACCGTCCGCCGGAACTGCGCGGCACGGGCGCGAACCAGACGATCGACCAGGTGAAGCTGTACGGCACGGCGGTGCGGTGGAGCAGCGAGGTCGGGGTGCCGGAGGACCGGCCGGGGATGGTGGCGTACTGGCGGTCGCTGGTGAGCCGCGCGTGGGGGATCGCGCTGGCGCCCGCGCCCGGGCCGGTGCATCTGAACGTCGCGTTCCGTGAGCCGCTGGTGCCCGACGGGGACGAGAACTGGTGCGAGCCGCTGGACGGTGACGCGACCGGCGCGTGGACGAAGGTGCGGGCGGCCACGCCGGGGTCGGTGCTGCACGTGCCGCCGACGCGGCGGGGGCTGCTGGTCGTCGGGGACGGGGCGGTGAACGTCAAGCGGTACGTGGCGGCGGCGTCGATGGCGGGGTGGCCGGTGCTGTCGGAGCCGTCGGGCAACGCCCGGTACGGCGACCACGCGCTGTCGGCGCACCATTTCCTGCTGGGGGTGCCGGAGTTCGTGGAGCGGCACCGTCCGGAGGTGGTGGTGACGCTGGGCAAGCCGGGGTTGTCGCGGCCGCTGCTGGCGCTGCTGCGGCGGGCCGAGGAGCACATCGTGCTGGCGCCGGACCTGACGCGCTGGCCCGACCCGGTGCGGTCGGCGACGCAGGTGGCGCAGGAGGTGGAGATCCCGGTCGTGTCGGGGGACGGGGCGTGGCTGCGGTCGTGGCAGACGGCCGACCTGGCCGCCGCCGACGCCGTGGACGCGGTGCTGGACTCCGTCGCGGAGGTCACCGAGCCGGGGCTGGCGCGGGACCTGGCGGCGGGGCTGCCGGGCGGGGCGCTGCTGTTCTCGGCGGCGAGCATGCCGATCCGCGACCTGGACCAGGTGATGCGGCCCCGGCGCGGCATCCGGGTGCTGGCCAACCGGGGGGCGAGCGGCATCGACGGGCTCGTCTCGACGGCGGTGGGGGCGGCGCTGGCGCACGGAGGCCGGTCGTACGCGCTGCTGGGCGATCTGGCGTTCCTGCACGACCAGAACGGGCTGCTGCTGGGTCCGCACGAGCGCCGTCCGGATCTGGCGATCGTCGTGGTGAACAACCAGGGCGGCGGGATCTTCTCGCTGCTGCCGCAGGCGGCGCTGGCCGACCCGTTCGAGCGGGTCTTCGGCACCCCGCACAGCGTGGACTTCGCGGCGGTCGCGGAGGCGCACCGGCTGCCGTACCGGCGCCTGGAGACGGCGGGGGACCTGTCCAAGGCGCTGACGGGGGAGGGGCTGCGGATCGTGGAGGCCCGCACCGACCGGGAGAGGAACGCGGCCCTGCACGCCGACCTGCGGACGGCGGCGCACGCGGCCGTCCGAGAGACGCTGACGACCGGCTGACCGTCACCCCGCGAGGGCTCGGCCGTTCCACCCCTGTCTTACCTTACTGTGTAAAGGTGTCGGGTTAGTTGCACCCTCTTCATTTTAAGGAAAAAGAAAAACCCCTCAGCAGGGGACTAGCCCAGTACATGGTTCCGGTCAGTCGCGTTGAGGAGTGACCAGGCCGGATTCGCAGGCGAGCATGACGAGCTGCGCGCGGTCGCGGGCGCGGAGTCCGGTCATGGCGCGGCTGACGTAGGTCTTGGCGGTGGGTGGCTGATCACCATGTGGGCGTCGATCTCCTGGTTGGACAGGCCGCGGGCGACCAGGGCGGTGACCTCGCGTTCGCGGGTGGTGAGCGGGTCGAGGCCGCGCGGGGTGGGGGGTGATGGCGGGGGACAGGAGGGTGATCGAGCGGCTGCCCGGTGGTGGGACCTGTTCCAGGTGGCGGGCGGCGCGAAAACGGGGTGACCGGGGGAGGGGGGTCGGCCTAGCGTGGGGGCATGCAGGTGACCTTCGCGCGGACGGGGTGGCGGCGTTACGCGACGATCGTGGCGGTGCCGGGGCGGCCCGAACGGCTGATGAACCCGGCGCCCGGCTACGACCCCGACATCCCGCACGACCTCGTCCACTACGTGGTGGAGGCCGAGCTGCGTTTGACCGGTGGCGTCTACGGCCGTGCCGCCGCCGGTGGCGGCTCGTTCCATGACGCCGGCGGCGGGGACGCGCGTGAGCGGCGCCGCGCCGAACGCCGGCGGCGCCGCAAGGAGGACGCGCTGCGCCGCGACGACCATGGCACGGGCGACTCGGACATGGCGCGGTCCGAGCGTCTGGCGGCGCTGTGCGACGTGGTGTGGCGGCGCCGTCACGGGCAGGTCCCGCCGCACGCCCGCGCCGCCGCGCTGCTGGAACCCGGGTCGGCCGCGCTCGCCGACCCCGGCGAGCTGCCCGGCGCGGAACGCGCGGCCGTGGAGCGGATCGTGGCGCGGCTGGACGAGCTGGCGCCGCGCTGGGGCGCACTGGAACCCGGCCAGGCGCTCACCTTCGCCTGGCCGGACCTGGCCGCCGCCCGCGTCGACCGCACCCTGTGACCCCCGGCCCCGAGACCCCAGGCCACGAGACTTTTCGGCCCCGAGACCCCGAGACCCCTCGGCTCTGAGGGGGGCGGGGGGTCAGCCGACGAGGCGGTCCACCAGGGCGGCGGAGTCCTCGTCGGTCCAGCCGTGGGTGCCCAGCCAGCCCAGGGTGCCGCCGTGCCGCTCGTCCACGCGGCCCAGGAACTTGTCCATGATGGCCGCGTGCGGTCGGTGGGAGTCGGCGGGACGGGCGTCCAGGTCGGCGGCGTAGGTGTCGCTGCCGCGCAGGCGCCGCAGGATCGCCTCCAGGCGCTCCCCGGTCTGGGCGTAGTCGTCCACGATCGCCTCGCGGTGCACGCCCGCGACCTCCAGCGCGAGCGCGCACACCACGCCGGTGCGGTCCTTGCCGGCCGCGCAGTGCACGAGCGCGGCGCCGTCGGCGCGGGCCATCACCCGCAGCGCCGCGACGATCGAGTCGGCGCGGTGGTCGAGGTAGCCCTCGTAGTGGGCGATCGAACGGTCCTGCTCGGGCAGGTCGCCGTCGTCGCGGCGCTGCCAGGGCAGAATCCGGTCGAGGTCGATCCCGGCGGCGGTACCGGGGGTGTCGGCCGCGACGTCGGTGTGCGCGCCGCCCTCGGCGAACAGCGACAGGTGGTGCAGCGTGACCGAGGGCGTGCGGGTCAGCGGGCCGGGGCCCTCCAGCCGCACCTCGGCGTCGCTGCGCAGGTCGATGACGTTCTTCAGGACGTAGTCGTCGAGCAGGACACGGACGTCGGCGACCGTGAGGCTCTGGAGGTTGTCGGCGCGCAGCACGCGCCCCAGCCGGGTCCGCCGCCCGTCGGCGGTCGGCAGGCCGCCCAGGTCCCGCACGTTGACGGCGCCGTCCAGCGTGATCCAGCGCGTACTGAGGGTCATGACTTGTGATTTTAACGGGCGCTCTCGACCTTTCTCTTACCCAGGGTCCGCTTTGCGGCGTTCGCGGTGGTCGTCCGGGGTGGTGGGGGCAGGCCCCCTCCGGGACGGGTGCAGGCCCCCCTGCGCCCGGCGGCGCGGGCGTCCAGGGTGGGAGAACGCCGGGGCCGCCCGGCCACCCGATACCGCAGGACCACGTCGGGGTTGGCTCCCGCGCGGGACGACCGGGCGGCCCCCGGCTCCGTAGCGTCATGGACGCACCCGACCGATGGAGGCCGCATGACCGTCGCCGTGACCGACCCGCCCGCCCCGCCGCCCGTCCCGGGCCCGCCCGCCCGCACCGGCGGCGACTTCGGGCCGCTGGCCCGCCGCGTCCGCGACCAGGGACTGCTGCGCCGCCGCCGCGGCCGGTACACGCTGATGATCGGGCTCAACGTCGCGGCGACCGCCGCCACGTGGGCGGGCGTGGGCGTCCTGGCCGCCCACGGCGCCGCCTGGTGGGCCGTCGCGCTCGGCGTCCCCCTGGCGGTCCTGTCGGCGCGGACCGGGTTCCTCGGCCACGACGCCGGGCACCGGCAGATCGCCGCCACCCACCGCGTCAACCGCCTGCTGGGCCTGCTGCTCGGCGACCTCATGCTCGGCATGGGCCACGGCTGGTGGAACGACAAGCACAACCGGCACCACGCCAACCCCAACCACGTCGGCAAGGACCCCGACGTCGGCGAGGGCGTCCTGGCCTGGACGCGCGAGCAGGCCGCCGGGCGGCGCGGCGTCGGACGCTGGATCATCCGCCACCAGGCCGCGCTGTTCTTCCCGCTGCTGCTCCTGGAAGGGCTCAACCTCAAGGTCGCCAGCGTCCTGTACCTGCGCGGCCGCGCCCGCCGCGAACGGCTCCTGGAAGGCACGCTGCTCGCCCTGCACACCGCCGGATACCTCGCGCTGGTGTTCACGCTGCTGCCCGTCCCGCAGGGACTGGCGCTCATCGCCGTCCACCAGGGACTGTTCGGGCTGCACCTGGGCGCCTCGTTCGCCCACAACCACAAGGGCATGGCCATGCCCGGCCCCGGCGACCGGTGGGACCATCTGCGCCGCCAGGTCCTCACCTCCCGCAACGTGCGCCCCGGGCCCGTCACCGACTACCTCACCGGCGGTCTCAACTACCAGATCGAGCACCACCTGTTCCCCAGCGTCCCCCGGCCCTCCCTCGCCCGGCTGCGGCCCCTGGTCCGCGAGCACTGCGCCAGCGTCGGCCTCCCCTACACCGAGACCGGCGCCCTCACCTCCTACCGGCAGGCCCTCGCCCACATGAAGGACGCCGGCGCCGGGTGACCCGCCCGGCCGTATGCTGGCCGCCATGCCCGAGGGTCACACCGTCCACCGCCTGGCCGCCGAGCACCACCGCGTGTTCGGCGGCACCGCCGTCGCCGCCACCAGCCCCCAGGGCCGCTTCGCGGGCGGCGCCGCCCGCATCGACGGCCGCGTCCTCACCCGCGCCGACGCCCACGGCAAACACCTGCTCCTGGACTTCGACGACGACCGCACCCTCCACGTCCACCTGGGCATCTACGGCAAGTACACCTTCGGGCCCGCCCCCGCGCCTCCGCCCGTCGGCGCCGTCCGGCTCCGCCTGGCCGCCGCCGGCGGCCACGCCGACCTGCGCGGCCCCAACGCGTGCGAACTCCTGGAACCCGGCGACGTCGAACGCCTGCGCGACCGGCTCGGCCCCGACCCGCTGCGCGCCGACGCCGACCCCGCCCGCGCCTACGCGCGCATCGCGCGCAGCCGCGCACCCGTCGCCGTCCTGCTCATGGACCAGGCCGTCGTCGCCGGACCCGGCAACATCTACCGCGCCGAAGTGCTGTTCCGCCAGGGCGTCCACCCCGAGATCCCCGGCCGCGACCTGGGCGTCGACCGCTGGACCGCCCTCTGGGACGACCTGGCCGCCCTCATGGCCGACGGCGTCCGCGACGGGCGCATCGACACCGTCCGCCCCGAGCACACTCCCGAGGCCATGGGCCGCCCCCCGCGCGTCGACGGCCACGGTGGCGAGGTCTACGTCTACCGCCGCGCCGGGCAGCCCTGCCTGATCTGCGGCACCGAGATCCGGACCCAGGTCCTCGCCACCCGCAACCTCTTCTGGTGCCCCCACTGCCAACGCTGACCCCCGCCACCGGGCGCCCGCGTTGGACGAGCGCGCCCGGCTCTGACGCGCGTCGATTGGCGCTTGCCCGGCCGCGCTCTTCCACCACCTGTTCGAGCGGCCCGCCGGCGGCGCCGAAGCCGCCTGGCGGCACTGGCTCACCACCCTGCTCGCCCGGCCCGACATCGAGGACGATCCATGCGCACCCTGATCACCACCGCCTTCGTCTCCCTGGACGGCGTCATGCAGGCGCCCGGCGGCGAACCCGGCTACCGCAACTCGGGCTGGACGTTCCAGCACACCGCGTTCCTCCCCGAGGCGTTCGAGATCAAGGAACGCGAACAGCGTGAGGCGGCCGCGCTGCTCCTGGGTCGCGTCAGCTACCAGGCGTTCAGCGCCGTCTGGCCCAAGATGGAGGAGTTCGCCGACTACAACGCCCTGCCCAAGTACGTCGTCTCCACCACCCTCGCCGACGGCGACCTGGCCACCGGCTGGGGTGACACCACCCTGCTGCGCACCCTCGACGACGTCGCCGCGCTCAAACGGACCGACGGCGGCCCGATCCTCGTCCACGGCAGCGCCACCCTCAACCAGAACCTGTCCGACGCCGGGCTCATCGACCGCTACCACCTGCTGGTGTTCCCCCTGCTGCTCGGCGCCGGGCAGCGCCTGTTCAGCGACACCGACAAGGACACCCAGAAACTCGAACTCGTCGAACACCGCGCGTACGGCAACGGGCTCCAGATGAACGTCCTGGACGTCGTGCGCTGAACCCGCCGGGTTCAGCCCTCCAGGGCGTACTGCATCGCGCGGAACTTGTTCTGCGCCTCGGCCAGCTCGGCCGCCGGGTCGGAACCGCCGACGATGCCGCACCCCGCGAACAGCCGCGCCGACGCGCCGTCCACCTCCGCGCAGCGCAGCGCGATGCCCCACTCGCCGTCGCCGCGCGCGTCGATCCAGCCGACCGGCGCCGCGTAACGGCCCCGGTCCATGCCCTCCAGCTCCGCGATCAGGTCGAGCGCGGCGGCCGTGGGGGCGCCGCCGACGGCAGGCGTCGGATGCAGCGCCGCCACCACGTCCAGCACCGACCGGTCGCCCGACAGGCGGCCGTGGATCGCCGACGCCAGATGCATCACGTTCGGCAGCCGCAGCAGCCGGGGCCGGTCGGGGACGTGCAGGTCGCTGCACAGCGGCCCCAGCGCGTCCCGCACCATGTCGGCGGCGTAGGCGTGCTCATGCTGGTCCTTGGCCGAGGCCAGCAGCGCCTCGCCGCGCGCCGCGTCGGCGGCCGGGCCCGTCCCGCGCGCCGACGTGCCCGCCAGCACCAGCGACTCCACCCGCCCCCCGTGCCGGCGCACCAGCAGCTCGGGCGTCGCCCCCACCAGGCCCGCCACCGCGAACGTGTAGCAGGCGGGATAGCGGGCGGCCAGGCGGCGCAGCAGGACGCGCGCGTCCAGCGGAGCGTCCGCGTGCGCGCGCAGGTCACGGGCCAGGACGACCTTGCCCAGGCGGCCCGCCCGGATGTGGTCGCGGGCCGTGGCGACCGCGTGCTGCCACGCCGGGGCGGGCAGCGCCCCGTCGCTCCACGTCAGCGGGCCCGGCGCGGTGGACGGCTGCACCAGGCCCGGGTGCGGCGGCTCGGCGCCGATGGTGGTGAGCCACGCCGTCCCGTCCCGGCGCCCCAGCACGTGCCGCGGCACGATGAGCACCGAACCGGGCGCGTGCGGGGTGAAGGCGAAACTGCCGAACGCCACCGGACCGGTCCCGGGCAAGGCCAGGGGGTCGTCGACGTGGGCGCCGGCGAACAGCTCGCGCAGCCGCGACGCGGCGTCGGTGAAACGCCCCGCGCCCGCGGGCAGCGTGATGCGGGCCGCCTCGCCCCAGCCGATGACGCCGTCGCCGCGGTGGACCCACGCCAGCGCGTCGGGCGCCGGCAGATGCGCGAGCAGGTCACCGGGATCGGCGACCGGCGCGGTGCGGACGGTCAGACGGTCCGTTGCAGTCGCGGCGAGCTTCACGCGCCCAACTGTACGGGAGAGTTGAACCCGTTCAAACGCACGCCCCGACGGTGAGGCACGCACCACACCCACCCCACCGCCCCCGCGACACCCCCACCCGAAGCGACCACCCCAGCCCACCCGAGTCCCGCCCACGCACCGCCGACGCCCCGGACGGGCCCCGGCCTCCACGACCGTCACCGCCCAGCCGACGCCTCCGCGCGCGGAAAACACCCTGCATTCAGAAGTCCACGACTCGCTCACGACCCGCCTCTCTCTCCCCCCCCCCCGCCCGCGCCCTCCGGACGCGAGCACGGAAGCGTCTCAATCTCCAAGCCCAGAAAACATCGCCCGAACGCCAGCCGTCACGGGTCAGGGCCCCCCCCCGCGCGGAGGGCGCGGGTCTCCGCGCTGTTCTGCTTGGCCACACGGGCCGCCCCGCGTGGGGGAGGCGGTCAAGGTCGTCCGGGGCCGCGACCGGGCCCGCTGCTCGTCCCCCCGCCCACGCGGAGGACGCTCGCTCCCACCGTCCCGGCACCGCCGCGTGCCGGGGCGGCTTCGCGCCCCGACCCGGACTCGCCGCGCTCCGGCGGCCGCCGGAGCGCGGCGAGTCCGGGGTACCCGGGTTTTCTTGGTGGGTAGGGCGGGGAGCTTCGCGGGTGTCGGTCAGTGGCGGGTCAGTTTCCAGGTGGCGGGCAGGAGGGCCGCCGCGAGCGCGATCTTCAGGGCGTCGGCCGCCAGGAACGGCGTCGCGCCCAGCGACAGCGCCTTGGCCAGGCCCACGTCCAGCGACACCGCCAGGTACGGCACGCCCACCGCGTAGATGATCAGCGTGCCCAGCGCCATCGTCGCCAGCGTGCGCGCCGGAGTGCGGTCCCCACCCCGGCGGGCCAGGGTGCCCACGGCCGCCGCCGCCAGCAGGAAGCCCAGCACGTACCCGAGCGTGGGCAGCGACGCGCCGGACTGGCCCTCGTTGAACCACGGGACGCCCGCCACGCCCGCGACCAGGTACAGCACCATGCCGAGCACGGCGCGCGGCGCGCCCAGCGCGGCGGCCGACAGCAGCACCGCGAACGTCTGCGCCGTCACGGGCACCGGCGTGCCCGGCAACGGCACGATGATCTGCGCCGCCAGGCCGACGGCCAGCGCCGAACCGGCGACGAGCGCGGCGTCGCGGACGCGGGCGCCCGGGAGCAGGTCGCCCAGGACGAGGCGCTGGGGGGCGTGGGTGAGGGCCACGGTGGTTCCTCCGCTGAGGTCGATAGGAGATTTCGGTGTGGTCGCAACCTAGCGAAGGGGATGTCCGGTAGGGGTGGGGCGGGGCGACAAGTTCCGGCCCGAGTCCTTTGGAGGACGGGGCCGCCGCGCCACGTAGACCAGGTCCGGTTCGCCGCGCGGCACCGGCACCGGATGGACGGCGACGTCGGCGAAACGCGCCGCCAGCCGGTCGGCGAACCCGGGAGCGTGCCCGGCCGACCACAGCGCCAGGGCGCCGCGCGGCGTGAGCAGCGCCGCCAGCCGCGCCAGCCCCGCGTCGTCGTACAGGCGCGCGTTGCCGGGGGTGACGGTCCAGTGCGGGCCGTTGTCGACGTCCAGGCACAGCGCGTCGAACGGGCCCGGCGCGGCGGCGACCCAGTCGAGCAGATCGGCGACCTCCAGCCGGACGCGCGGATCGTCCAGCGCGCCGTCCGAACACCGGCGCAGCGGCCCGCGATGCCAGGCCGCGACCGCCGGTTCGCGCTCGACGACGGTGATCGCGGTCAGGTGCGCGTGCGCGGCGGCGCGGGCCAGCGAGAACCCGACGCCCAGCCCGCCGATCGCCAGCGCCGCCGGTGCCTGCAGCCCGGCGACGGCCAGGTCGACCAGGAGCCGTTCGCTGGTGCCGTCGCGGGTGTCCATGAGGAACACGCCGTTGCTGATGATCTCGTGGTGCGCTCCGGCGCGGCGCAGCACCAGCTCCCCGCCCACGCCCACGGCGCGCTCCACGACGACCGGCCGTCCGCCCGGCGTGGGCCGTGTCGCGTCCATGAGGGCAGCGTAGCCAGAACCCGCGCCGGGACGGGGACGCCGCACGCCCCCGCCGCGCCCGGGGTCAGCGGCGGGCGCCGTCGCCGGGATGGCGCCGGCGCCCGTCCGGCGGATCGGCGGGCTTCGCCTCGGGCAGCAGATGATGGGTGGCCAGGCGGCCGCGCAGCCGGTCGGCGGCCAGGTGCTCCACGACGCGGTCGTCCACGACGCGGTCCAGATGCTCGGCGCAGTCGGCGGCGGCGCGGACGGCGTCCTCGACCGCGCCCGGATCGAGCGTGGGGAACCGGCGGCGCAGATGGTCGATGACGGGGCCGTGCCGTTCCAGATGCCGGGTCGAGGTGCGGGCTGCGGTCCGGGCGCGCGTGTTCACGGGTGTGCTCCTCCCGCCGGGGCCGCCGCGCGGGTACGGCGGCTGAGCGGCATCTACCCGCCGTGAAAGATCGGTAACACCCGGTGCCGGGCGATTCTCCCGGAACGGGCGGTCAGTGCGCGTGGCCGCCGCCGTGCGCCAGCGCGACGACGAGCAGAATCGCGGCCAGGCCCGCGCCCGTCATCAGCAGCGTCGCCACGCGCGGATGGTTGCTGTGCGCCTCGGGCAGGATGTCGGCCGCCGCCAGATAGAGCAGCACGCCGGAGATGAAACCCAGATACGGGCCGAGGACCCCGTGCGGCACCTCGACGAGCTGGGTGAGCGCCGCACCGGCGACCGGGGCCAGCATCGCCGCCGCCAGGAACCCCAGCGCCGGACGGCGCGCCGGGTCGCGCAGCGACGCGAACGTCACCGTGTTGAACCCGTCGGCGAAGTTGTGCGCGAAGATCGCCACGGTGACGAGCAGCCCCGTCGCGCCCGGCGCGTCCAGGGCCAGCCCGATCGTCAGGCCGTCCAGGAACGTGTGCGTGATCAACGCGATCGCCGCCAGCCGGCCCGCCGTCGCGCCGTGCCGGTGCCCGGACCCCGCCGTGCTCGCCGTCGCCCCCACCGGGCCCGCCGACGCGTCCACCGCCGGATGCGCGGCCGGATGACGGTGCGGGGCGTACTCGTGCTCGTGCGCGTGGTGCATCGCCGTGGCCTGCTCCACCACGTGCAGCAACGCGAACCCCGCCGCGAACGCGATCATCGGCGCGGGGACGTGGAGCAGCTCGGCGTCCGACGCGTGCAGCGCCTCGGGCAGCAGGTCGAACGCCACCACCCCCAGCACGATGCCGCCCGCCAGCCCCAGCACCAGATGACGGCGGTCCCCGATCCGCAGCGCCACCCCGCCGCCCGCCGCGATCATCACCGAGGACACCAGCGCCAGCAGCACCGCCACGCCCGGCCCCCCGACCTCGATGATCACGAACCCTGGTGTCGTGCCCCCGCCGCACCCCCTCTAACCCGCCCCGGCCCCCACCACGAACCACCACGACACCGACACACCCGCAACCCGAGCACCGGCAAGACACGGCCACACCCGGCGGCACGCCACATCCCGGCGCGAGCACTGGCGAGACACAACCACCGCCAGGGGCACGGCCACGTTCCGGGGCGCGCGGGCACGCCCGGGACGCGGGCACAGCCACGGCCACAGCCACGGCCACAGCCACGGCCACAGCCACGGCCACGGCCCGGACGCGGCCACCGCCCGGGCCGCGCGGCCACCGCCTGGGGCGCACGGGCGCGCGCGAGCCACGGCCACATCCCGGGGCGCGGCCACATCCGCGGGCGCGGGCACGCCCGGGGCGCGAGCACTGGCGAGGCACGGCCACCGCCGGGGCCGCCGCCACGGCCTGGGGGCGCGGCCACATCCCGGGGGCTCGGGCGCTGGCGAGGCACGGCCACCGCCGGGGGCGCGGCCACGCCCGGGACGCGGGCACAGGCTAGGCACGGTCACCGCCGAGGGCACGGCCGCGGACGCGCCGCGTGTGGCGACGGCCCGGGTCGCGCGGGCACGGGCACGGCCGGGGCGCGGGCACTGGCGAGGCGCGGCGACATCCGGGGGCGCGGTCACATCCCGGGGGCGCGGGTGCGGCCTGGGGTGCGCGGGTCACAGCAGGGTGAGCTGGCGCGGTTCGGGCGGGGGCGGTGCGATGCGCGGGCGCGGGCGGGTGCCGACGCCGTGCCGGGCCGCCAGGTCGCGGACCTGCGCGGCGATGCGGTCCTGGTAGGCGCGCGGCGTGTAGGA
Source organism: Actinomadura flavalba DSM 45200 (assembly GCF_000374305.1). Taxonomy (GTDB): domain Bacteria; phylum Actinomycetota; class Actinomycetes; order Streptosporangiales; family Streptosporangiaceae; genus Spirillospora; species Spirillospora flavalba. Next base: position 187,823 of record NZ_KB894096.1, read on the forward strand.
ACCGCCCCGGTACAGGCGGGCGTAGGGGACGACCAGGTCGGGGCGGTGCTCGCGCAGCCAGCGCTGGAACCAGGCGCGGGCGCCGGGACGCAGGTGCAGCGGGATCGCGGTCACCGACGTGGCGCCCGCCTCGGCGGCGGCGCGGACGGCGGCGTCGAGCTGCGCGGGGGAGTCGGTCAGGTACGGCAGCACCGGCCCCAGCAGCACCGAGCAGCCGATGCCCGCGTCGTTGAGCCGCGCGCACGCCTCCAGCCGGCGGCGCGGCGCGGGCGTGCCCGGCTCCAGCAGCCGCGCCAGGTCGCGATCGAGGACGCCGCCCGACACCGCCGTGGACACCGGGACGCGCGCCGCCGCCTCGGCCAGCCGCGGCAGGTCGCGCAGGATCAGCGTGCCCTTGGTCAGGATCGAGAACGGGTTCCCCGCGTCGGCCAGCGCTGCGATGATGCCCGGCATCAGCCGGTAGCGGCCCTCGGCGCGCTGGTAGCAGTCGACGTTGGTGCCCATCGCGACGTGCTCGCCGCGCAGCCGGGGCGCGGCCAGGTCGGCGCGGGCGCACTCGGCGGCGTTGACCTTGACGACGACACGACGGTCGAAATCCTCCCCCGAGTCCAGATCGAGGTACTCGTGCGTCTTGCGGGCGAAGCAGTACACGCACGCGTGCGAGCAGCCCCGGTACGGGTTGATCGTCCACCGGAACGGCACGTGCGAGCCGTCGGGGACGCGGTTGACGACGCTGCGCGCCCGGACCTCGTAGAACGTCATCCCGGCGAACGCCGGCGTCGCGAACGTGCGCGCGACCGCGCCGCGCTCCAGCAGCGGCACCGGCGTCCCGCGCGCGCCGCCGGAACCACCGGCCGCCCCCTCCGGGACACCGCCGAGCGTCGCCCCGGGCGCGCGCCCCGGAGCCGCGCCCCGGAGCGCGGCACCGCCCGGATCGCCTGCCGCCCCCTCCGAAAGATCCTCGGGCGTCATTCCGGGCGGGCGGCTCAACGCCGCGTTCGCGCCCCCGGACGGAGCGCCGCGCAGATCGCCGGGCGCCCCCTGGAAGGGATCGCCGGGTGTCGCGCCGGGCGGGCGACCCGTCGCCGCGTTCGCGCTCCCGCCCGGAGCGCCGCCCGGATCGCCTGCCGTCCCCTCGAAAAGATCGCCGGGCGTCTCTCGGGGCGAGCGGCCCAAAGCCGCGTTCGCACCCCCGGATGACGCGCCACCCGGATCGCCGGGAACTCCGTCGAAAAGATCGCCGGGCTCTGCGCCGGGCGGGCGGCCCGACGCCGTCTTCGCACGCCCGGACGGGGCGCCGCGCAGATCGCCGGGCGCCCCCTCGAAAAGATCGCCGGACGTTGCACCGGGCGGGCGGCCCGACGTCGCGTTCGCATCCCCGGGTCGGGCACCGCTCGGATCGCCGGGCGCTTCCTCGAAGAGATCGTCGAGCGTCGCGCCGGGGGTGCGGAGCGCCGCGTCCCCGGTGGTGTCGGTGCGCAGGTGATCCCACCGCATGCGGGCCTCCCTCACGGTTACCCGGCCGTCTGACCTGGGGTGACGCCTCGGCCACCCGCCCCACACTAGAACTGGTGTTCGAACACGGCAAGTCGGAGCCGAATCGTCCCGAGCACGGTGACGAATGCGTAACAATGGGCCGCACTATGGTCCGACCCATCCAGCACGACCCCATCCCGCCCCGTCCCGCGCGCCGCCCCGCGCGCACGCTCACCGCCGCCGCGCTCACCGGCGCCCTGGCCGCGGGACTGGCCGCGTGCGGTCTGGGCGGTGCCGCCGAGCCACCGCCCGCCGGAGCGCCCGTCGCCGGCGGCGGCACCGGCACCAGCCCCGAGTGCCCCGCCGTCGCCGCCCCCGGCGACTCCCGGGAACGCGAGCTGCGGGCGATGTGGATCGCGACGGTCGGCAACATCGACTGGCCCGACAAGGGCGACGACGCCGAGCAGCAGAAGGCCCACTACCGCCGCCTGCTCGACCGCGCCCGCGACCTCAACCTCAACTCGGTGTTCGTCCAGATCCGCCCGAACTCCGACGCGTTCTACGACTCGCCCTACGAACCGTGGTCCAAGTGGATCACCGGGACGCCCGGCAAGAACCCCGGCTACGACGTCCTCGACTTCATGATCAAGGAGTCGCACGCGCGGAACCTGGAGTTCCACGCCTGGTTCAACCCCTACCGCGTCGCCCGCGAGACCGACCGCTCCAAGCTCGCCCCCGACAGCCCCGCCCGCAAGAACCCCTCCTGGGTCCGCGAGTACGGCGGCGGCCTCTGGTACGACCCGGGGCTTCCCGAGGTCCGCGACCTGGCCACCAAGGCCGTCCTGGACGTCGTCCGCAAGTACGACATCGACGCCGTCCACTTCGACGACTACTTCTACCCCTATCCCGACGGATCGGGCGACTACCCCGACGAGGCCACCTACCGCCGCTTCGGCGACGGCAAGACCAAGGCCGCCTGGCGGCGCGGCAACGTCGACACCCTCGTGCGCGACCTGCACGGCCAGATCCGCCGCGCCAAACCGCACGTGCGGTTCGGCATCAGCCCCTTCGGCGTCTGGCGCAACAAGTCCAGCGACCCCGCCGGGTCCGACACCCGCGCCCTCCAGTCCTACGACGCCCAGTACGCCGACACCCGCCGCTGGATCAAGGAGGGCTGGATCGACTACGTCACCCCCCAGCTCTACTGGGCCATCGGCGACTCACGCGCCGACTACGGCACCCTGGTCGCCTGGTGGTCCAAGCTCGTCCAGGGCACCGGCGTGCAACTGACGATCGGGCAGGCCGCCTACCGCGGCGGCGAGTCCGGGCCGTGGAAGAACCCCGCCGAACTGTCCAAGCACCTCACGCTCAACCAGCGCCACCCCCAGGTGCGCGGCGACGTGTACTTCTCCGCCAAGGACATGGTCGGCAACCGCGCCGGGCTCGCCCAGCGGGTCCGCAAGGACCACTACGGACGCCCCGCCCTCCCGCCGCCCGCCCCCGGCGGCAAGGCGCCCGCCGCCGTCCGCTCGGTCACCGCCGCCGCCGACGGCGACCGCGGCGTCCGCGTCGGCTGGCAGCCCTCCCGCGACGCCACCGCCTACGCCGTCTACCGCGTCGACGGCAAGGGCGCCGCGTGCGCGGCCGTCCCCGCCGACCGGCTGCTGACGTCCGTGCGCGGCGGCGGCATCGTCGACCCCACCGCCAAGGCCGGGCAGACCTACACCTACTACGTCACCGCGCTGGACCGCCTGCACCACGAGTCGGCGCCCGCTCGCGCCGCCACCGTCACCGCACCCGGCCGCTGACTCCGCAGTGAAGGCGACGGGTAAAACCCGTTCGCCGGGGGAGAACCACCACACCCCGTCGCCTTCACCCCAGAGGACGTCCCCATGGCGCTGTCGATGCAGGAACGGCGGCTCCTCGCCGAGATCGAGGCCCACCTCACCGCCGACGACCCCCGCCTGGCCGCCCGCCTCACCGCGCACGGCCGCCGCCCGCCACGCCGCACCGACCTCCGGCTCATCGCCGCGATCGTGCTCGTCGCCGTCGCCGCGGTCGCCGCTCTCACGGCCGCGGCACTGACCGCTCTGACCTGACCACCGCACCCGACGAACGTCGAAGGCCCCGGCAGGGAGACCCTGCCGGGGCCTTCGACGTTCAAGGCCGGTGTGGTGGTCGCCTCACGGCGAAAGGCACAACGCGGCTCCGGCCCGGGCCACGAGGACCCGGCGGTATTCCACGAAGGCTGTGAATAGAGCCCGGGGGACACATGCCACACCGACCGCGTCCACTGTAACCGCTTCCCGGCCCTGCCTCCTCCCACCGCCGCCCCCACGGCGCGCCGTGTCGCGCACCTCACCCCGCCGCGACCCCGCCGCGCCCTCACCCGCCGGTGACGGTTCCCTCCCGCCACGGCGAGCCCGCCCCCGCGCCCGTGCACCCGCCCGCCGCGCGGCGCGTCCCACCGGTCGGGACGACGCACCGGCACGGCCGCCCGGCCGCCGGACCACCGGGGGAGAGGACCACCATGACCCGCCCGAGCAGCCCGCTCACCGCACCACCCGCCCCACCACCCGGCACCCCCAACGGCACACCGGACACGACACGGAACGCGACAACCGGCGACACGAGCAGCGGCACAATCGGCGGGAGAACCGGAGACACGAGCAGCCGCACGAGCGGCGGCGCGAGCAGTGGGGCAACCGGCGTGACAATCGACGGGCCTACCGGCGGCACAACCGGCGGGGCGACTGGCGGGGCGTGGCCCAGTGTGCGGTTGCGGTTGCCCGTCGGGCCCCGGGCCGCAGCCGCCGCGCGCGCCCGCGGGCGTGCCGCGCTGGCCGACTGGCGCGTCACCGACGACGCCGCCACCGGCGACATCGTCCTCATGATCGACGAGCTGGTCGCCAACGCCGTCGTCCACGGGCACGGGCCCGTCACCCTGCGCCTCACCCTGGTCCCCGGGCCGCCCCGCACCCTGCACGCCGAGATCACCGACCACGCCCCGCCGCCCGGCCCGCGCACCGACCCCGGCCCCCTCGCCGAACACGGCCGCGGCCTGCTCATCGTCGCCGCCCTGGCCACCGCCACCGGAACCCGCCCCGCCCCCGGCGGCAAGACCGTCTGGTTCACCCGCGCCCTGCCCTGAACCCCCGGGACGGTCACGCGCCCCTCCCGTAACCTTCAAAGGCGGTTTGGGGGCCCCGCCCGGGACGGCACGCTCCCGGTGAACACCCGACCAGCACCGGAGGCGACCCTGTCCACGCACCCCGCGCCCACCCCCGGCCCGGCGCCGGGCACCGGCCGCGTCCGCCTCGGCTCGGCCACCGGACGCCACATCGTCACCGCCACCGTCCTGGGCTCGGGCGTGGCGTTCCTGGACGGCTCGGTCGTCAACGTCGCCCTGCCCGCCATCGGCCGCGACCTCGGCGGCGGCCTGCCCGTCCTGCAATGGACCCTGGACGGCTACCTGCTCACCCTCTCGGCGCTGCTGCTGCTCGGCGGCGCCCTCGGCGACCGCTACGGCCACCGCCGCGTCTTCGCCGCCGGGCTCGTCGTGTTCACCGCGGCGTCGCTGGCCTGCGGGCTGGCGCCCGGCGCCGGAGCGCTCATCGCCGCCCGCGTCGCCCAGGGCGTCGGCGGCGCCCTGCTGGTCCCCGGCAGCCTGGCCATCATCGACGCCACCATCGACGAACGCGACCGCGGCGCCGCCATCGGCCGCTGGGCCGCCCTGGCCGGCGTCGCCTCCGCCCTCGGCCCCTTCCTGGGCGGCTGGCTCGTCGACGCCGCCTCCTGGCGCTGGGTGTTCCTCATCAACGTCCCGCTGGCCGCCGCCACCCTGTACGCGCTGCGGCGCGTCCCCGAGACCCGCGCCGCCACCGGCCGCCGCCTGGACTACCCCGGCGCGCTGGCCGTCACCGCCGGGCTCGGCGGCGCCGTCTACGCCCTCATCGAGATCCCCGCCCACGGCTGGACGCCCCTGGCCACCGCCGCCGCCCTCGCCGGCGCCGCCGGGCTGATCGCGTTCCCGTTCATCGAACGCCGCGCCGCCAACCCGCTGCTGCCCCTGCACATGCTGCGCTCCCGCCAGTTCGTCGGCGCCAACCTCACCACCCTGGCCGTGTACGCCGCGCTCGGCGGCGCCCTGTTCCTGCTCACCCTGCAACTCCAGACGTCCCTGGGCTACTCGGCGCTGGCCGCCGGGACCGCCACCCTGCCCATGACGGTCATCATGCTGCTGCTGTCCAGCCGCATCGGCGCCCTGGCGCAGCGCACCGGCGCCCGCCTGCCCATGACCGCCGGGCCGCTGATCGCCGGGGCGGGCGTCGCGCTGATGGCGCTGGCGCAGCCCGGCGCGTCCTACCTCACCGGCGTGCTGCCCGGCGTCGTGGTGTTCGGCCTCGGCATGGCGCTGACCGTCGCGCCGCTCACCTCCACCGTGCTCGCCTCGGTCGACGAGGACCACGTCGGCGCCGCCTCCGGCACCAACAACGCCGTGTCGCGGCTGGCGAACCTGCTCGCCGTCGCCGTCCTGCCGCTGGCCGCCGGACTCCACACCCGCGGCGACGGGCCCCTGGGCGCCGGATATCCGCGCGCCATGCTGCTGGCCGCCGCGCTGTGCGCGCTCGGCGGCGCCGCGTCCTGGCTGACCATCCGCCGCGACGTGCCCGTCCAGACCCACATCCCTCCGGGCGTCCACCAGGCGTGCCAGTCGCCCGCGACCCGCCTCAACGCCCCGGGGGACTGACACCGGGCACGCGCGCCCAGCGGCCGGGCAAGACCCCGCCAAGGTTGCGCCAAACACGGTTGCGCGGCGCCGCCGCGCGGGGATCAGCCCCACCGGGGCCGCCCGCCCCGTGCAGCACGCCGACCAGCACGCCGAGGGAAAGAAGGCCGTCATGCGCGCGATCACCATCAGCGGGTTCGGCGCCGAACCCGTCCTGACCGACCTGCCCGCACCCGAGCACGGCCCCCACCAGGTCCTGGTCCGGCTGCACGCCGCCGGATTCAACCCCTTCGACCTCAAGGTCGCCGACGGCGCCCTCAAGGACGCCGCCGACCACCACTTCCCCCTCGTCCTGGGCAGCGACGGCGCCGGCGTCGTCCAGGCCGTCGGGGACCAGGTCACCCGGTTCCGCCCCGGCGACCACGTCTACGGCCAGTTCCTCGACGTCACCCGCGGCATCGGCTCCTACGCCGAATACGCCGTCGCCGACGCCGAGGGCCCCATCGCGCCCATGCCCCACGGCATGATCTACGAGCAGGCCGCCGCCGTCCCCACCTCCGCCACCACCGCCGCCGGGCTCGTCGAGACCGCCCAGGTCGACGTCGGCCAGACCGTCCTGGTCATCGGCGCGACCGGCGGCGTCGGGCAGGCCGCCGTCCAGCTCTGCGCCGACCGCGGCGCCCACGTCGTCGCCACCGCCGCCCCCGACTCGGCCGACCTGCTCACCGCGCTCGGCGCCGCCGAGACCGTCGACTACACCACCGGCACCGTCCCCGCCCAGATCGTCGCCGCCCACCCCGGCGGCGTGGACGTCATCATCGACCTGGTCACGCCCGCCGCCGGCATCGAGCCCTACGCCAACCTGCTGCGGCCCGGCGGCACCTACCTGTCCACCGTCTTCGCGCTCAACCCCGACGGGCTCGCCGCCCGGCAGGTCCACGGCGTCAACTACTCCAACCAGGCCACCTCCCGGCGGCTCGCCGACCTGGCCGACCTCATCGACGCCGGCCGCCTGAAGATCCGCATCGAGCACCAGGTGCCGCTGTCGGACGCGCCCGCCACCCTGGACGCCGCCCGCGACGGCGACGCGCGCGGCAAGACCGTCTTCCGCATCTGACCGCCACCCGAACCGGGGGACACCATGACCCGCACCGCCCAGGACGACCCGCCGCGCACCGAACCGGGCACCGGCACCGCGCCGGTCGTCCCGCCCGGCGCCGAACTGGAACTGTTCCCCGCCATGCCCCTGGAGGACTGGCGCGCCACCAAGGACACCTTCCACCGCTTCGCCCAGATCGTCGGCAAGATCCGGCTCGCGTGCTCGGTACGCCGCAACCACTGGTGGAACGTCCCCTTCCACCTCACCGGACGCGGCCTCACCACCCGCCCCATGGGCGACCCCGCCGCGCAGTTCTGCGTCGACTTCGACCTGTGCTCCCACCAGGTGCGCGTCGACCGCATGGACGGCGCCCAGATCCAGATCCCGCTCATCGGCCAGTCCGTCGCCACCTTCCACGACGCCGTCTTCGCCGCCCTGGCCGACCTGGGCGTCCACCCCGACATCTGGGACGTCCCGTTCGACCTGGACGACGCCACCCCGTTCGCCGACGACACCCGCCACGCCGACTACGACCCCGCCCTCATCACCCGCTACTGGCGCATCCTGTCCCAGGTCGCCGCCGTCCTGGAACGGCACGCCGCCGACTTCTGCGGCAAGACCTCCCCCGTCCACCACTTCTGGCACACCTTCGACCTGGCCGTCACCCGCTTCACCGGACGCCACGTCCCCGTCAGCGCCAACGCCGACCCCGTCACCCGCGAGGCCTACAGCCAGGAGGTCATCTCCGCCGGGTTCTGGTTCGGCGACGACGAACGCCCCTGGCCCGCCTTCTACTCCTACACCGCGCCCGAACCCGCCGGGCTCGCCGACCAGCCCCTGTGGCCCGACTGGGCGCACTGGACCGAATCGGGCGGCGGCAGCCACCTGGCCGTCCTGAAGTACGACGACGCCCGCACCACCGACGACCCCGTCGGCACCGTCCTGCGCTTCCTGGACACCGCCTACACCGCCGGCGCCCACCTCACCCAAGGCGACACCGACGACCTCACCAGCCCCCACGGCGTCACCGACCCCTACGCCCACCCCACCCCCGAAACCACCGACACCCCCTGACCATCCCGAGAACGACCCAGCGCAGCCCGGCCTAAAACCGGCACCGACCATCCCGGCAACGACGCCAGCCCCACACCGACCCGACGCGCCACCGACCCAACACGCCACCGACCCGACGCCGGGCCGACCCAGCCCCGCACCGACCGGGCGCGCCACCGACACGGCGCCGATCCGACGCGCCACCGGTCCGACACGGCGCCGGTCCGACGCCCGGGCCGACCACGCCCCGCGCCGACTGGACACGCCACCGCCCGGTGCCGATCCGACGCGCCGCCGACCAGCCCCGCGCCATCCGGGGCGGGGCCGATTCAGCCCCGCCCCGATCCAGCCCCGCCCCGATCCAGCCCCGCGCCGATTCAACGCGCCGCCTATCCGACGCGGCACCGACCCTGCCCCGTGCCGATCCGACGCGGCACCGATTCAACGCGGCACCGATCCGGTGCGGCGCCGACCCAGCCCGGCGCCGACTCGACGCGTCGCCGATTCGGTGCGGGCCTGATCCGGTGCGGCACCGATTCGGTGCGGGGCAGATTCGACGCCGCGCCGACCCCGCCCCGCGTCGAGTCGGACCGGCGTCGATCCAGCCCGGCGTCGATCCAGCCCGGCGTCGGGTCGGACCGGCGTTGGGTCGGTGTGGTGCGGGTCAGCCCGCCAGTTCCTGGGCCACGCCCTCGAAGTCCTCTGCCGTCAACGTCAGTTCCAGCGCGTCGCCCAGGGCGTGGGTCTCCTCGGCGCGGCCCAGCCGCCGCGTCGCCGCCCGGTCCAGATACGACTCCACCAGGCGCGCGCCGGTCAGACGGCCCCGCCCGCGCAGCGACGGCAGGTCGCCGCGCGCCGCCTCCCACGCGTCGGGCGCCAGCCGCAGCCGCCGCTCGTCGGCCAGCAGCCCCAGCAGCGCCTCGCGGACCTCGGCCGCGCCGGTGTCGGGCAGCCGCACCGCGCGCAGATCCGTCAGCAGCTCGGGCGCCGCCGCCGACAGCTCGCCCACCCGCTCGGGCGCGCACGTCGCCAGCAGCGCCGTGTCGCTCACCCCCTCCAGCCGCGCCCGGTACAGCGCCGAAGCGAACGCGCGGCCCTGCGCGTCGTCCAGGATCAGCTCGTCCAGGCCGTCCAGCAGCAGCGCGTGCCCCGCATGCTCGTCCAGCGCCGCGCCCAGCCGCTCGGCGCCGCCCGCCCGCAGATCCTCGGCGTGCACGGTGCGGACCTCGCCCGACGACACCTCCACCTCCGCCAGGGCCCGCGCCACCATCCGCGCCAGCCGCCGCTGCCCGCTGGAACGCTCCCCGATCAGCAGCAGAGCCGGCACCGACGCGCTCGACACCTCCTGCCCGCGCAGCCGCGCCGCCCACTTGCCGCGCCGCCGCGCCTCGGTCACCACCCGCTCGATGTCGTCGGCGCCGCACAGGAACCGGACCCCGTACAACTCCACCACCCGCGGCCCCGCCGGGTGCTCGGCCGCCGGGACCACCGGCGGCGGCGTCTCGGGCACCGGCACCGGCGGCGGCGGAAGATCGGGCGGCGACGCCGGATGCCGCGCACGCCCCGGATCGTCGAACTGCGTCGCGAACGCCCCCGAATCCACCTGCGTGCCCGCCGCTCCCGGCGGGGCGGCGGCACCGGACTCGGGCCACACCGGCGCCGTCGGCCCGGCGGGCGCCGCACCCGGCGGCGGACCCGGCGGGGGGACGGGCGGCGGGCCGGGTGGCTGCCCGGCGGCGTGCGGCAGCGGCAACGGCTGCGGCGCCGCGTCCCGCACCGCGCCCGCGCCCGACGGCCCGTCGTGCGGCCACCCAGCGTGCGGCCGCCCGTAACCGGGCTCGCGCGCCGACTCGTGCTGGGGCTCGTGCGACGGCCCATGCAGCGACCCGTGCCCGGGCCCGTGCGAGGACTCGTGCGAGGGCCCGTGCTCGGGCTCGTGCGAGGGGCCGTGCATGGACCGCCCCGGCTCGTGCGACGACCCGTACCCGGGCTCGTGCGGCGGGTGCTGGGCGTCGTGCTGGGGCGGGCGCGGCGGCGCCGACGGCGCCACCGCCGGGGGCGGCTCGGGCGCCCCGGTGTCCTCGGGGCCCGGCACCGGCGCCACCGGGGCGTCGGCGGGCGGCCCCTCCGGACGCGCCGCCGCCAGATGCGCCCGCGCCGCCGAGATGATGTCCCACGCCGACAGCTCGTCGGTCGACGGCGGGCTGTACAGGGCCGGGCTGGTCAGCTCCGCCGCGACCGCCTGCGGCACCGTGAACCCCGTCGCCGGGGGCGGCACCTGCGCCAGGCGGCACCACGTCAGCCCCAGCCCGTAGGTCGTGGCCAGCAGCGACGCCAGCACGTCGGCGTCCTGGGTGCGCAGCGCCGCGGGCAGCCGCCCGTCGCGCGGCCACAGCACCCGCAGCGGATGCGCCGGATCGGCCAGGACCGCCTGCACCGTGCGGGCACTGTCGGTGTCTAGCCACCGCTGCAACGCCGGAAGCGCCCCCGGCGCCGCCGCCAGATCGGCCGCCAGCACCGCCAGGCCCGCGTGCCGCACCCGGTCCTGGCCGCGCGCGAACGGGCCCGCCGGGGCCGCGCCGCCCGCCGCGCCCAGCTCGGCGACGATCTCCTGGAGGTCGTACAGGGCCAGCCGCAGGAACTCGCCCGGCGCGGTGTCGCGCATCATCGGCGTGGCGAACTCCGGCGGGCACCGGCGCCGCCACTCCTGCACGATCGCCGCCGGGCCGTACCGCGCCATCGCCAGGTCCTGCTGGACGTAGCGCAGCGACGCGCCCGTCACCGCCGCCAGCGCGTCGGCGCCCGGACGGAACCGCGCGTCGCCCTGCAACCCCGTCGCGACCTCGTACATGACGCGGGCGATGTGGGCGGCGCCGCCGCCGTCACCGGCGCCCAGCCGGTGCGCGTAGTACCCCGCCAGCGTCGAGAAGTCCGGCGGCATCATCCAGTGCAGCCGCTCGGCGGGCGTCGTCAGGTAGTAGGTGAACGACTCGATGAGCGGATGCTCGGTCAGCGCCACCGGCGCGCCCGCGCACCACAGCAGCGCCCCCCACGCCGCCGCGACCGTCGACGGCGTCCCCGGCTGGAACATCGGGTCGCGCTGCGCGAACTGCGCCGGGTTCACCGCCAGCGCCGTCGTCAGCGCCTGCGAGATCCGCGCGACGACGCCGGTGTCGGGCAACGCGCCCAGGAACCCGTGCGGGTTGACGCGCCCCGCCGACAGGTCCGGGCCGGTCGGGAAGAGCTGCGGCGGGATCGGCGGGGTGCCCGCGCCCTGCGGCGCCGGGACGGCCGCGGCGCGGTCGGCGGGCTGCGACGGCGGCGGGCACGGCTGCCACGAGCCGTCCAGGCCGCACCGGTACCAGCGGCCCCACGCCCCGTACAGCCACCACTCGCCCGCGCCCCACAGCATCCGCGCCGCGATCTGCTCGGCCCGCTGCGGCGGCGTCGCCGACGCCCACCAAGGGGCCGCGACCAGCTCCCGGACGTTGCCCTCGACCGCCGTGAAGAGGTCGGTGGACGGTCCGCCTGCGCCTGTTCCGGTTCCCCCGGTCCCCTGCCCGCTCACCCCGCGCATAGTAGTGGGCCGCGCCCCGGCCGGCCGCATTCCCGGCATCTCCCCGTCGCGGATGTAAGGACCCTTGTGCCAGGATGCTGCTGGCTTCCGGGCGCCGCCCGGACGGAGGGGGAGGCGCCCGTGGACGGCACCGCGCGGCTGCGCGCGCACGGTCTGGCGTTCATGCTGCTGTCCTCGGTGTGCTTCGGCGCCTCGGGGCCGTTCGGCAAGGCCCTCATCGAGGCCGGGCTCACCTCCTGGCAGGCCGTCTGGCTGCGCATCGCCGGGGCGGCCCTGGTCCTGCTGCCGGTCGCGCTGCTCGCCCGGGGCCGCGCCGGGCTGCGCAGTGCCCGCGCGCACGCCCCCCAGCTCGTCGCCTACGGCTTCACCGCCGTCGCCGGAGCCCAGGCCCTGTACTTCCTGGCCGCGTCCCGGCTGCCCGTCGGCATCGCGATCCTGCTGGAGTTCACCGGGCCCCTGCTCGTCCTGGTCTGGACGCGCGTCGTGCGGCGCGCCGCCGTGCCCCGCTCGGCCGTCGCCGGGGTCGCCGTCGCCCTGATCGGCCTCGCCCTGGTCGTGCGGGTCTGGACCGGACTGGACCTGGACGCGCTCGGCCTGGCCGCCGGCATCGGCTCGGCCGCCTGCGCCGCCGGATACTTCCTCCTCCTGGACCACCTCGGCTCGGCCGTCGACCCCCTCGTCACCACCGCCGCCGGGACCTGCGTCGCCGCCGTCGCCCTCGCCGTCCCCGCGACGCCCTGGTCGCTGCCGTGGGACGTCCTGCCCGGCCGCGTCGACTTCGCCGGCACCACCGCGCCCGGCTGGCTGCTCGTCGCCGTCATCGTGCTCGTCTCCACCGTCGTCGCCTACCTGGCCGGCGCCGCGGGCGTCCGCCGCCTGTCGGCGCCCATCGCCGGAGCCGTCGCCTACACCGAGACCGTCGCCGCCACCCTCATCGCCTGGGCCGTCCTCGGCGAGACCCTCACCCCCGTGCAGATCGCCGGCGGCCTCACCGTCCTGACCGGCGCCTACCTCGCCCAGCGCGCCGTCACCCCCGGCACCGCCCCCGCCGCCCAGCCCACCACGCCGCCCGTCCACACCGGCTGACCGCCCGGCGCCCCGCACTGCCTAAACTCCATGACTGCGGAGGCACTCATGGACACCCTCACCGGTCACCCCATCGACATCCCGGCGCTGCTGGCCCATCTGCGCGACCACGACCGCCCGCTCACCCTGCCGCGCGGCGGCACCCTGTGCTGGGACGACGCCGAACTGCACCACACCGCGCACGCCTCCGCCCCGCGCCTGTACCCGCTGCTGCCGCTGGTGCCCGGCCTGGCCGCCTGGCAGCGCGCCCGCGTGCTGCTCGGCGTCCTGGCCGCCTCCCAGGCCGGGCTGCCCGACGCCGACCGCGCCGACCTGGCCCGCCTCACCGCCGTCCTCACCCGCGCGCTGCCGCCCGGCCACGTCGTCACCGCCCTGCTCGCCCTGCGGCGGCTGCGCGCCAACCACAAGCACACCACCCGCGCCATCCTGCGGTTCGTCCTGGAACACCCGCACGCCGACGCCCTCATCGCCGCCCGCCGCGCCGCCCTCACCGACTGCTTCGAACACGCCCTGGGCGCCGCCACCGCGCGCGGCTGCGCCCGCCGCGCCGCCGCCGGCGACACCGGCTCGGACTACCTGCGCCGCCGCCTGCTGCGCTTCCTCACCGACCCCGCCACCGCCCTGCCCCGCGTCACCGCCCTGTACGGGCCCCCGCCCGGCCCCGGCGCCGTCCCCGCCGACCCGCCCGCGCCCGGCACCCTGGACGCCCGCGACGACCGGCTCGCCGCCCTCCTGCACGCCCCCGCCCCCGACGCCGCCGAACGGCTCCGCCGCGCCCTGCGCGCCCGCCTGGACGACCTGCACCCCCACAACCCCTAGAAACCCCGGCAAAGAAACCCCGCCCGCCCGGGCGCCCCGCCCCCGTCCCGGCGGCCGGGCGCCTACCGTCCGACCATGCCCGAACCCGACCCCGCCGACTCCCCGGACCAGACGCCGGACGAGAACCCGGGCAGCACGCCGGAGAACGCCGCGAGCAGAACGCCGGACGACGCACCGGACGACGCGGCGGGCAAGCCTCGGGACAAGGCGGGGGACAAGGCGGGGGAGGCGCGGCGGCCCGGGACCGTCAGCACGCACACGCCCGAGGTCGCCGCGCAGCAGGCGCGCGCCGCCGCCGATCCGCGCCGCATGCCGCCCTGGCTGCCGCGCGCGTTCGTCCTGGCCGGGACGACCGTCCTCGCGTTCATCGCCGGGCTGTGGCTGCTCGGACGGCTGCGCGACCTGCTGCTGTTGCTGCTCACCTCGCTGTTCCTGGCGTTCGCCATCGAACCGGCCGTCAACTGGCTGGCCGGGCACGGCTGGCGGCGCGGCCCCGCCACCGGCCTCATGTTCCTGCTCCTGGCCGCCGTCGCCGCCCTGTTCGGCGGCGTCCTGGGCTCCCTGCTCATCGCCCAGACCACCCACCTCATCAACGCCGTCCCCGGCTACGCCGACCAGGTCGTCGGCTGGATCAACGACGCCTTCGGCACCGACCTGTCACCCGGCACCCTCCTGCAACGACTGCCGTCGATCACCGAGGAACTGTCCCGGCACGTGTCCGACCTGGCCGGGAACGTGTGGGGGATCGGCGCCACCGCCGCCGGCGTCCTGGTCAAGGGCCTCGGCATGCTGCTGTTCACCTTCTACCTGTCGGCGCAGGGCCCCCAGTTCCGCCGCACCGTCTGCTCGGTGCTGCCCCCGCACCGCCAGCGGCAGGTGCTGCGCGCCTGGGAGATCGCCGTCACCAAGACCGGCGGCTACATCTACTCCCGCGCGCTGCTGGCCGCGTGCTCGGCCGTCGCGCACTACATCGCGCTGTCGCTGCTGGACGTCCCCTACGGACTCACCCTCGCGCTGTGGGTCGGCGTGGTGTCCCAGTTCATCCCCACCGTCGGCACCTACCTGGCCGGGGCGCTGCCCGTCGTCGTCGCGCTCGCCCAGAGCCCCGCCACCGCGCTGTGGGTGCTGCTGTTCATCGTCGCCTACCAGCAGTTCGAGAACTACGTCCTGCAACCCCGCATCACCGCCCGCACCCTGGACATGCACCCCGCCGTCGCGTTCGGGCTCGTCCTGGCCGGCGCCGCCGTCATCGGCCCCGTCGGAGCGCTGCTCGCCCTGCCCGCCGGGGCCAGCATCCAGGCGTTCTTCTCCGCCTACATCCGCCGCTACACCGTCGAGGACCACCCCCTCACCACCGTCCCCGCCCGCCCCGAACGCCGCCGCAGACGCCGCTGATCAGGACGCGGGCAGCAGCCCGTGCCCGGCCAGGAACCGCGCCAGCCCGCCCGCCCCCCGGTACCGGTGCGCGACGAACCCGTGCCGCGCCGCCGCCGCCACGTTGGCCGCGCCGTCGTCGACGTACAGGCACCGCGACGCGTCCGCGCGCAGCGCCGACAGCATCCGCTCGAAGGCCGCGTCCTCCGGCTTCACCGCGCCCAGATCGCAACTGAAGAACAGCCGCTCGAACACCGCCATCGACGGCGACACCCGCAGCGCCGCCGCCAGATCCGGCGGCGCGTCCGACAGCAGCGCCAGCCGCACCCCCCGCGCCGCCAGGTCCCGCGCGAGCCGCACCGTCGGCGGATGCGGGTTCAGGCACCCGCCGATGTCCAGCGCCCACAGCCGCTGCCGCGCCGCCTCGTCCCAGCCCGCGCCCGTGTCGGCCGCCACCCCCGCCCAGAACTCCGCCGCCGACCCGCCCAGGTTGTAGGGACGGCGACGGCCCCAGAACGCCGCCCAGAACACCTCCGGGTCCACGCCCGCCGCCCGCTCGATCCGCGCCCGCACCGCCGGGGGCAGGTTGCGCGACAGCACCTCGGAGTAGTCGAACACCACCAGCTCCGGCGTCACCGGCCCTCCCCGTCCCGCGCGCCCGGCACCACCCGCAGCAGCGCCCGCACCCGCGTCAGCGCCTCGGCCGCCGCCGCCTCCCGGTCCATGCCCGCGTCCTCCCACTCCACCGAGATCGGCCCGGTGTAACCGATCGCGTTCAGCACCCGCACGATCGCCTCGAAGTCGACCTCGCCGTGCCCCACCGACACGAAGTCCCAGCCGCGCCGCGGATCGGCCCACGGCAGATGCGAGCCCAGCCGCCCGTTGCGGCCGTCCAGCGCCAGCCGCGTGTCCTTGAAGTCCACGTGCAGCAGCACGTCGCGGAAGTCGCCGGCGAACACCGCCGGGTCCAGGCCCTGCCACACGAAATGGCTCGGGTCCAGGTTGAACCCGAACGCCGGATGGCCCTGCACCGCCTCCAGCGCGCGCCGCGCCGTCCAGTAGTCGTAGGCGATCTCGCCCGGATGGACCTCCAGCGCGAACCGCACGCCGACCTGGTCGAAGGCGTCCAGGATCGGCGTCCAGCGGCGGGCGAAGTCGCCGAAGCCCGCCGCGATCCGCGCCTCGCTCACCGGCGGGAACCGCAGGAACATCGGCCAGATCGACGACCCGGTGAACCCCACCACCGTCCGCGCCTCCAGCCACGCCGCCGCCTGGGCCGCCGCCCGCATCGCCTCGGCCGCCCGCCGCCGCACCCCCTCGGCGTCGCCGTCGCCCCACACCCACGGCGGGACGATCCCGCGATGCCGGTCGTCGATCGGATCGCACACCGCCTGCCCGATCATGTGCGCGGCCAGCGCGTGCACGCGCAGGCCGTGGCGGCGCAGCGTCGCCCGGACCTCGCGCAGATAGGACGGGTCGCCGGCGCGGCGCAGGTCCAGATGCCGGGGATGGCACGCCAGCTCCAGCCCGTCGTACCCCCACGACTCCGCCAGCCGGCACACCTCCGCCAGCTCCAGGTCCGTCCACTGCAACGTCAGCAGCGTCACCGGCCGCCCGGCCACGTCCGCGCTCATCCCGCCTCCCCGGCCGCGCCGTGCAGGACCTCGGCCAGCACCTCGCGGCGCATCCCCGCGTCGTGCGCCGCCCGGCCCAGGCCCACGCCGTCCAGCGGCGCCACCGCCGCCAGCCGCGAGAACACCCCCGGCACCACCGCGCCGCCGTACAGGACGCGCACCGGGCCCGCGCGGCCCCGGCCGATCGCGTGCAGGGCGTGCAGGACGGGCGCCGCGTACTCCGGCGCCGCGGCCTGCTCGGCGCCGATCGTCCACGCCGGTTCGTACATCAGCACCAGCGGCGCGCCCGGCGGCAGCGCCGCCGCCACCACCGACGCCTGCGCCGCCGTGACCGCCTCGGCGGCCGGGCCCCGGCCCGTCTCCCCGACGGTCACCACCGGCACCAGGCCCGCCCGCGCCGCCGCGGCCGCCTTGCGGGCGACCAGCGCGTCGTCCTCGCCCAGCGCCCTGCGGTCGGCGTGCCCGAGCAGCACGTGCGTGCACCCGACCTCGGCCAGCAGCGCTGGCGCCACCTCGCCCGTCGGCACCCCCGCGTCCCCGTCGTGCCAGCAGTCCTGACCGGCCACCGCGATCCCGGTGTCCTCCAGCGCGCGCGCCGCCGGGCCCGTCAGCGGCCCCGGCACGGCCACGAAGAACCCCGCCGCCGCCAGCGGCGCGGCGTCGGCGCGCAGCTCGGCCAGCCACGCCGCCAGGCCGCGACGGCCCAGCAGCCCCTTGGTGTTGGTGCCGGTCACCCGCGCCGGAAGCGCGGCCGGTCCCGCCGCAACGCCCATGACTACTCCAGGTTGGTGTGCTGCGCCGACATGTAGTCCGGATCGGCCGCGCCCGACCGCTCCAGCGTCAGGATCAGCACGTCGAACAGCAGCAGCGCGCACTGCTCGAACAGCGTCCCGACGAACTGCTCCGAGCCCGGCCGCCCGGCCGTCTCGTGCTCGGTCACGTCCACCACCAGGTCGGCGGCCTCCGCCAGCGCCGCCGCCGGATCGCCCGTCACCGCCGCCACCCGCGCGCCCGCCGCCCGCGCCGACTCGGCCAGCGCCAGCACGGTCGGCGTGGCGCCCGACCCGCTGCACGCGATGAGCAGATCGCCCTCGCCCGCCGCCGGGGCCGTCACCTCCTGGGCGACGTGCGCGGTCACGCCGACGTGCACGAGCCGCATCGCGAACCCCTCCGCCGCCAGCCGCGAACGGCCCGCGCCCAGCAGGTAGACCCGGTCGGCGGCCCCGATCTCGCCGAGCAGCGCCACCGCCTGCTCGGCCCGGACCGCCCCGACCGTGGCGGCCACCTCGCCGAGGACGCACGAACGCGCCGCCGGAAAATGGCCGAGATACCGCTCGCGGTGCGCCGGGGTGAAACGTTCTGAGTCGTCGCGGGAGTGCGGCGACGAGGCCGGTCGGATCATGGAATCTCCCAACGTCCGGTCACCGGAAAGGAATCGGGAACACCGCGACGATCCGGAGTGATCGCAGTTCAACGGTGTCCTGGTGGGCCCGCGTCCGTCTTTCTCATGGAGGGGGGCGCGGATAAGGCGATACCCCGCGGTGAGATCACTAGTCGCATTTCCGAGAAAAAATAGAAGTGGTCCGGCGCGGATATGAAAGATCATGAATAAATGCCGGGGGCGGTGGTGAACCCGACGAGTTAAGTCGGGTATGTCGCCCGGTCGTGCGCCACGACGGGCTTCCCGGCGGTTTTTGTCAACGAGCTTCACACCCCGCCGGGCAAGTGCTGCGCCCGAGGTGAAGACCTGCCCGCGGACATGACCGTACGGTCGTCCCCTATCGCGGCCGAAGCACGTCCGGCCGAACCCTGCACCGCGAACCGGAACGCCAAAGGAGCCCCCATGACCGCGGGCGTCGCCGATGTGGGCAACAGCAGAACGCCGCTGCCCGACATCTCTCCCAATGCCGTCCCGCTCGTCGAACGCATCAGCGTCGTCGTCTTCGTCGTCGGCCCCGTCATCGCCCTGGCCGCCGCCGTCCCCTTCTTCTGGGGCTGGGGCCTGGGCTGGACCGACGTCGCGATCTTCGCGCTCCTGTATCCGTTCAACGCGCTCGGCATCACCGTCGGCTACCACCGCTACTTCACCCACGGCGGCTTCAAGGCCAAACGGTGGCTGAAGATCGTCCTGGCCGTTCTCGGCGGACAGGCGTGGCAGGGCTCGGTGATCTTCTGGGTGGCCGACCACCGCCGCCACCACAAGTACTCCGACCGCGAGGGCGACCCCCACTCCCCGTGGGCGTTCGGACCCGGCGTCTGGGGTCTGACCAAGGGCCTGTTCCACGCCCACATGGGCTGGCTGTTCCGCAAGACCCGCACCTCGCGGACCAAGTACGCGCCCGACCTGCTCAAGGACCCCGACCTGCGGTTCATGAGCCGCAACGACGTCTACGTCCTCATCGCCGCCAGCACGCTGCTGGTCCCGATGGGCCTGGGCGCCCTGCTCACCTGGTCGTGGCACGGCGCCGTCACCGCCCTGTTCTGGGCCGGAATCCTGCGCGTCTTCGCCGGCGACCACATCACGTTCTCGATCAACTCGATCTGCCACGTCTTCGGCAAGAAGCACTTCAAGACGCGCGACGAGTCCCGCAACGTGTGGTGGCTGGCCCTGCCGTCCTTCGGCGAGTCCTGGCACAACCTGCACCACGCCGACCCCACCTGCGCCCGGCACGGCGTCCTCAAGGGCCAGATCGACATCAGCGCCCGCGCCATCTGGCTCTTCGAGAAGCTCGGCTGGGTCTGGGACGTGCGCTGGCCCGACGAGGAACGCCTCGCCGCCCGCCGCCTGCACCCCGAGCCCACCGGCACCCGCTGACCCACCCCCTCCGACCTCCGGCCCCCCTTGGCTTCTTTGGAGCGCCTCGCATGACCCTGAAGGAACTGGACCGCACCCCGCTCGTGCACCGCCTCGCCCGCTGGGCCCAGCAGTACCCCGACGACCGGGCGTACACGTACATGGACTACAGCGAGAACGTCGACGGCGTCGCCGTCGAGATGACGTGGGGCGAGCTGGACCGCCGCGCCCGCGCCCTGGCCGCCGTGCTGCGCGACGGCACCGACGCCGGCCAGCGCGCCGCCATCCTGGCCCCGCAGACGCTCGACTACATCATCGGGTTCCTCGGCTGCCACTACGCCCGCGTCATCGCCGTCCCGCTGTTCTCCCCGGACCTGCCCGGCCACGCCGACCGCCTCGTGGCCGTCTACGGCGACGCCGAGCCCGAGACCGTCCTGACGATCACCTCCGCGCTGCCGCACGTCGAGGCGTTCTTCGACCAGCACACCCTGCCGCGCCCCAAGCAGATCATCACCGTCGACACCATCGACACCACCCGCACCTGGGACGACGAGCCGATCTCCGCCGACGACCTGGCCTACCTCCAGTACACCTCCGGGTCCACCCGCGTCCCCGCCGGCGTCATGCTCACCCACGGCAACCTGGCCGCCAACGCCGAGCAGTGCTGGGGCACCTTCGACGGCATCCCGCGCGTGTCCACCGGCGTCAACTGGCTGCCGCTCTTCCACGACATGGGCCTGGTCACCGCCGTCGGCCTGCCCATCGCCTACGCCAGCCCCGCCGTCCTCATGGACCCCGTCGCGTTCATCATGCGGCCGATCCGCTGGCTGGAACTGCTGTCCCAGCAGGGCCACGCGTTCACCTGCGCCCCCAACTTCGCCTACGACTACCTGTCCACCAAGGTCAGCGAGGAGGAGAAGGAGGGCCTGGACCTGTCCGGCGTGCAGGTCTTCATGAACGGCGCCGAGACCATCCGCGAGGAGACCCTCAGCCGCTACCTGGACGCCTACGGCCCCAAGGGCCTGCGCCCCGAGGTGCAGGTCCCCGCCTACGGGCTCGCCGAGGCCACCGTCTACGTCTCCTCCTCCTCGCGCTACGAGGTCCCCACCGTCCGGGCCTTCGACCGCGACGCCCTCGGCCGCGGCGTCCTGGAGCCCTGCGACCGCGACGCCGAACGCGCCACCGTCCTGGTCGGCTGCGGCCAGCCCTACGGGCAGCACGTCGCCGTCGTCGACGCCGAGACCGGCGTCCGCCTGCCCGACGGGCACATCGGCGAGATGTGGATTCACGGCCCCAACGTCACCGCCGGCTACTGGGGACGCCCCGAGGAGACCGCCGAGACGTTCGGCGCCGTCCTACAGGGCACCCTCGGGGACCTGCCCGCCGGGCCGTGGCTGCGCACCGGCGACCTCGGCGTCTGGTACGACGGCGAGCTGTACGTCACCGGCCGCATCAAGGACCTGGTCATCGTCGACGGCCGCAACCACTACCCGCAGGACATCGAGTACACCGCCTACCACGCCCACGAGGGCGTGCGCCGCGAGTACGTCGCCGCGTTCGCCCTGGGCGGCGAGGAGACCGAGCGGCTCGTCGTCGTGGCCGAGCGCAACCGCCGCGTCCCCATCAAGCGCCTGGACCTGGACGCCGTCACCGACGCCGTCCGCGCCGCCGTCAAGCAGCACCACGACGTGCGCGTCCACGAGCTGGTCCTCATCGAGCCGGGCGGCCTGCCCCGCACCAGCAGCGGCAAGGTCTCCCGGCACGCCTGCCGCAAGGCGTACCTGGAGGGCACCCTCCCGGTCACCGACCTGTCCGCCGCCACCGGCTGACCCGCCCCCCGACAGCGGCCCGGTGCCCGAGCACAAGGGGGCTCGGGCACCGGGCCGCTCCCACGTCCGGCGCCCGCGCGGCGCCCGGAGAACGACCGAACGCCCGGACCCTCGGCGGGTCCGGGCGTTCGTGTGCGTGCGGGGGTCAGGCGGGCTTGGCGCCGACCGCCTTGATCAGGTTGGGCCAGACGGCGGTCGCCTCGCGAATCCAGGCGGGCCAGTTGTGGCGGCCGTCGTCGTAGATGTGCGCCGTGTAGGGGATCTTCAGGGTGTCCAGGCGCTTGCGGAAGTCCTCGTTGTTCGAGCCGATCGCGATCTCGCTCAGCAGGCCGATGTCCCACGGCGCGACGTCGGGGTCGCCCGGGCCCGGACGGCCCGTCGTGCCCGCCGAGAAGAACAGCCCCGTGCCGCGCAGCTTGTCGGCCAGCGTGTACGGGTCGTGGGCCTGCCACGACGCGTCGTCCCACCACGGGATGCCCCAGATCGCGTACGGGTCCTGGCCGTTGCCCATGTTGGTGAACATCAGCAGCGCCGGGATGCCCGGCTGGCGCATCGACAGGATGCCGCTCAGCGACGCCACGTACTTGAACGATCCGGGCTGCCGCGCCGCGTAGCTGAACGCGCCGTGCCCGCCCGAGGAGTTCCCGATCGCCGCGCGCACCGTGCTGGCGCCGTAGTTGCGCTCGATGAGCTGGAAGACCTCCTTGGTGTGGAAGGTCTCCCACTTGGGCGTGCCGCCCTTGCCGTAGTTGCGCCAGTCAGCGTACGAGCCGTTCTCGGCCTCGGGCATCACGACGATGACCTGGTACTTGCGGGCCCAGCCCTCGATGTCGGTGCTGCGCGACCACGACAGGTAGCCGTCCTGGCCGCCGTGGAACGCGTAGATGACCGGGTACTTGGTCGTCGACCCCTCGCGCCAGCCCGTCGGCAGCAGGACACGCGTCTTGACCGACTTGCCCAGCGACGGCGAGTTGATCGTCAGGTCGATCTGGCCCGCGGCGATCTGCTGCACGGAGGTGATCCGCGCGCCGGTGTCGGCCGCCTTGGCCGGAGCCGCCGCGGCCTGCGCCGGGACCGCCGCCACGCCCGCACCGGAGACCAGCGCCACGCCGATCGCCGACGCGGCCAGGGAACGACGCCACCGGACGGGCGGACGGACGGGCGTGGAGGGGGACATGGCACTCCCAGAGCTTCAGGGCAGGGGCGACCCGGATGATCGCACTGATAGCCGCAGAGTGTCCCGTATCTGCGTGTTGTGCTCTATGTCCTTAAGTGACAAAACAGTGATCAATGTGTGTCGGCGGGTGAGCCCCCCAGGTCAGCGGCGGGCCCGGCCATCGCGGTCCATGCGGCAGGATGCGGGGATGCAGGTGCTCCGAACGCGGGACGGGCGCCGCACCCGCGCGCCGTCCCGCACCTCCGTCATCGCCGCAGCGGCGGTCCTCGCGGCGGTGCTGGCCGTCCTCACCACGGCGGACGTGCTGGCCGGCGGCGCGCTGCGCCGGTTCGACGCCTGGACGTTCGCCAGCGGGCTGCCGCCCCGCACCGGCGTCCGGCACATGATCTGGCGCACGATCGTCAACGGCGGCCAGTACTGGATCGTCGGCTCCCTCACCGCGCTGGCCGCCCTGTACGCCGCGTGGCGCGACCGGGCGCCCGGCGTCGCGGTCCGCGCCGCGCTGTGGCTGGTGACAGCGCTGGCCGCGACGCGCGGCGCCCAGTACCTGTTCGCGCGGACGCCGCCGCTGGACGGCCGCGACGCGCTCTTCCAGGACGGGTTCCTGTCCTATCCGTCCGGGCACGCCGCCAACGCCGCCGGATGCCTGCTCATGATCGCCGTGCTGCTGCGCGCGTCGCGCCGCTGGACGGCCGCCGCCGCCGTGCTGGCCGCGGCCGTCGCCGTCGCGACCGTCACGCTCGGCTACCACTGGCCCACCGACGCCCTGGCCGGATGGGCCCTGGGCACCGCCCTCGGCTGCGCCGGGGCGCTGCTGGTGCCCGGCCGGTCAGGCGAGCCCGGCGAGTAGGTCGGCCAGCCGCTCCGGCTCGGACAGCATCGGCCAGTGCCCGGTCGGCAGCTCGGCGAAGCTCCAGCGCTCGCCGCCCAGCTCGGCGAACATCGGCGCCCCGCCCTCGATCATCTGCCGGACGGCCGGCAGCGGGATCGACGTCGCCACCATCGTCGCCGGGACGGCGGGCGGCTCGGGCGCCCGGTGCAGCGCCCCGGTCACCGCGCCCGCCGGTTCGGGCGTCGCGCGCTCGCGCAGTAGCGCCAGGTCCGCCTCCGACAGGCCCGCCAGGTCGGGAGCGTCCGGGTTCGCGGTGAACGGCGGCGGCGGCAGGAAGCGGCCGCCCGTCGCCGCGATGGCCTTCTCGCCCTCGGCCCGCTGCTCGGGCTCCCAGAAGTCGAGCACGCCCAGGCCCGACGGCAGCGGCGCGGTGTCCACGTAGACGACGCGCGCCAGCCGGTCCGCCAGCCGCTCGGCCGCGCCCGTCACCGGCACCGCCGCGCCGCTGTGCCCGACGAGCACCACGTCGCGCAGGTCGCCGTCCTCGACGACCGCGACGATGTCGGCCACGTGGTCGTCCACGCCCGCGCCGTCGGCCTCGTCGGCGCGCTCCGCCAGCCCGCGCAGCGTGACCGCGCGCACGGTGTGGCCGGACGCGCGCAGCCGCGCGGCCACCCCGTCCCACGCCCACGCGCCGAGCCAGAATCCGGGGACCAGTACGAACGTCGCCATCGTCACGCCTTTCTCGGTGCATCCGTTGATCACCAACCTAGGATCGAATCCGGTCAGAAGCCGTCCGGATAGGGGAGTGGTCCATGTCACATCCGACGACGCGCATCCTGGCCATGCTCGAACTCCTCCAGTCCCGCCCCCGCCTCACCGGAGCCGAACTGGCCGCCCGGCTGGAGGTGGACGAGCGCACCGTCCGCCGCTACGCCGCCCGCCTGGCCGACCTCGGCGTCCCCGTCGTCGCCGACCGGGGCCGGCACGGCGGCTACCGGCTCATGCCCGGGTTCAAGCTGCCGCCGCTCATGCTCACCGACGACGAGGCCACCGCCGTCGTCCTCGGCCTGCTGGCCGGACGCCGCGTCGGACTGCCCGGCCAGGCCACCGAGAGCGCGCTGGCCAAGGTCGAGCGGGTCCTGCCCGCCGCGCTGCGCGACCGCGTGCAGGCGCTGCGCGGCACGCTGGAGTTCACCCTGGCCGGACGCGACGGCGCCGCCCCCGCCACCGGCCCGCTGCTCACCCTGGCCGCCGCCGCCCGCGACCACCGCCGCGTCCGCCTCGCCTACCGCAACTGGCGCGGCGGCGCCACCCGGCGCGACCTGGACCCCTACGGCCTGGTGTTCCACTCCGGCCGCTGGTACGTCACCGGCCACGACCACGCCTCCGGCGAGACCCGCACCTTCCGCGTCGACCGCGTCGCCGAAGCCGTCCTCGACGACGCGCGGTTCACCGTCCCCGACGGGACCGACGCCGTCGCCCTGGTCACCCGCGCGCTGGCCGCCGTCCCCTACGCCCACGAGGTCGAGGTGCTGCTGGAGACCACGCTGCCCGAGGCGCGCCGCCGCGTCCCGCCCACCGTCGCCGGGTTGCGCGCGGTCGAGGGCGGCGTCGTCCTGACGCTGCGCACCGAGCGCCTGGACGGCGCCGCGCTACTGCTCGCCGGGCTCGGCGTGCCCTTCACGATCCGGCGGCCCGACGCGCTGCGCGGCGCCGTCATCGACCTGGCCGCCCGCCTGGACGCCCGCGCCCGCCGCTGACCGGCCCGGACGGCGCGCGTCCCACTCGCGGCGCAGCATCGCGTAGACGATCTCGTCGCTCCACTCGCCCTTGACGAACTCGTTCTCGCGCAGGTGCGCCTCGCGGCGCATGCCGAGCCGCTCCAGGACCCGCGCCGAGGCGTCGTTGCGGGCGTCCAGCCGCCCGGTGACGCGGTGCAGTCCCAGTACCTCGAAGCCCAGCCGCAGCCCCACCTCGGCCGCCTCGGTCGCGTACCCGTGGCCGTGGAAGTCGGGGTGGAACAGGTAGCCGAGCTCGCCCTGCCGGTGCTCGCGGCTGTGCCAGCGCAGGTTGATCTCGCCCATCAGCCGCCCGTCCGCGCGGTCCACCACCGCCATGACGAGCCAGTCGCCCTCCTTGCCCAGGGTGGACGCCGCCATCTTCTGCTGGAGGAACACCCGCGACTCCTCCAGGTCGCGCGGCTCCCAGTACAGGAACCGCGCCACCTCCGGAAGCGACTGGTACGCGAACAGTTCTTCCAGGTCACCCGTCTCGAACGGGCGCAACAGCAATCGTTCGGTCAGCAAGGGATAATCGGGGCGCAGCACGCTCCGATCCTAGGGGCGCGCCCAGCGGCGCGTCAGCCCGCCAGCGCGGTCGCCCCCTGGACCGGAAGCGTCGCGGGCCGGGGGCCGAAGGGCAGATGCGCGTGCACGCGCGTGCCGCCCTGCGCACGCCGCTCGACCGTGCACAGACCGCCCAGCTCCGCCGCGCGTTCCCGCATCCCCACCAGCCCGACGCCCGCCGGGGCCGACGCCCGCACGCCCCGCCCGTCGTCGGCGACCTCGACCTCCAGCGCCCCGGCCACCGCCGCCAGCGACACCACCGCCGCCGACGCCGCCGCGTGCCGCGCCACGTTCGACAGCGCCTCGCCGACGATGCGGTACGCGGCCTCCTCCACCGCCGCCGGCAGCGACCCCAACTCGCCCGAGCAGCGCACCGACACCCGCAGCGAACGGCCGTGGAAGCGCGCCGCGACCTGCTCCACCGCGCCCGCCAGGCCGAACTGGTCCAGCGACGGCGGGCGCAGGTCGTGCACCAGCCGCCGCACGTCGCCCAGCACCGCCGACAGGTCGCCGCGCACCGACACCAGCGTGCCGTCCGCGCCCGCCGCGTCCCGCACGGCCAGATGACGCGCCGCCTCGATCTTCAGCGTCGCCGCCGCCAGCGCCGGGCCCAGCCCGTCGTGCAGGTCGCGGCGCAGCCGCCGCCGCTCCTCGGCCACCGCCGTCACCAGCCGCTCCCGGCCCGCCTGGAGCTCCTCGCTCAGCGCCGTCGCGTGCGCCGCCGCCGCGGCCTGCCGGACGACGTCGGCCAGCAGCCGCTGGTCGGCGTCCGACAACCGCGCCCCCGCGCGCGGCACCAGCGCCAGCCGCCCGATCGCCGTCCCCCGGTACTCGAACGGCAGCACCACCGCCCCCTCCCGGAACCCGCCGTGCTCCACCACCACCGTGCGGCCGTCCGGCCGGTCCAGCTCGACCCGCACGTACGGGGACCGGAACGAGGACGCCACCACCCGCGCCACCTCGGCCAGCAGCTCGTCCGGCCCGACCGACTCCTCCAGCCGCGCCGCCAGCGCCGACACCACGTCGTAGGGTTCGGCGCGGCCCGTCAGCACCCGCTCCACCCACCGCTGCAACCGCACCCGCAGCGGCGCGTACAGCACCGCGACCACGCCCGCGCCCGCCACCGCCGCGACCGGCTCGTCGATCACCATGCCCGCCGTGACGAACACCGCCACGTCGATGCCGACCACCACCGCCGCCAGGCCCGCGTACAGCAGCGTGCGGCCCAGCAGCAGATCGACGTCGTACAGCCGGTACCGGGCCACCGCGACGACGACCGCCGCCGCGATCACCACGTGCATGAGCACCAGCGTGACGTCCCCGAGGAACACCTTGGCCCACTGCGGCGCCGACGCCGTCCCCGCCATCAGCGCCACGAGGAGCACCACGTCGGTGACCAGCGCCAGCAGCATCCACCGGAGCTGCGTGCGGCGCGCCTCGTCAGACCGGCGGAACCGCGTCGCGAACGCCGCCACGCCGAGGAAGAACGCGAGCAGGAACCCGATCCAGAACACCAGCGGCGTCAGCGGCCAGAACCCGTCCGGCAGCGGCGGCGTCAGCGGGTCCAGCGGGACGCCCGCCAGCCCCGGCGCGCGCCCCTCGTCCCCGGACATGACGTCCCACGGGATCGTCAGCAGCACCAGCGCGCCGAGCGCCTGGAGCCCGACCGCGATCCCGGCGGGCCACCACCAGCGCCGCGATGGCAGCCGCCCGTCGGGGAAGAACAGCAGCGTCAGCGGCACGATCATGTTGATCAGCGGTCCGGCGCGGCCTCCGACGAACACCGCGAGGCCCGTCCCGGGCAGGTCGCCGTGGTGCAGCAGCACCGACGTCGAGGCGTAGGCGGCGCCGAACCCGTTGGCGACGGCGACCGCCCCGCCCGCCAGCATCAGCCACGTGATCGGATGGCGCGGCAGCCGCGTCCCGAGCACGCCGCCCGCCAGCGCCAGCGGCAGTCCCGACAGCGCCGAGCCCCAGAACGGCCAGTCCAGCGGCCCGGGCGGGCGCGCGTCGCCCAGCGCCACGTCCAGCCACACCGTCGCGGCCGTCGCCACGACGCACAGCACCGCCACCGCCACGGCCGCGCCCGCCGGGCGGCGGCGCGCGGCGGCGTCGGGAGAAGAAACGGAGGTCACGGTCCCAGCATGACCGTGATCCCGTCCCGGTCACCCGGGAGCGGCGTCCCCGCGCCACCGGGACATCGGTCACCGCGCCGCGTCCCCGATCATCAGGGAGCCCCGGCCCTGGTCGCCCGGGACGCCGGACCGGCAGTGTGAGGGTGCCTCCCGCCACCGCAACGGACGTAAAGGACCCCCATGACGCTCCATGCCGCGCCCGCGACCCCCGCCGTCGCCCCCCTCACCGCCGCGCGCGCCACCGGCGCCGCGCTCGCCGCAGGCGCCACCGCCTGGGCCGCCACCCTCCTCGCCGCCGGGGACCGGGTGAAGGAGGTCCTGCCCGCCGAGATCGCCGGGAGCATGGCGTTCGTGCTGTCGGTCCTCGCGCTGGTGCTGCTGCTGCGCGCCGTCCGCGCCACCGGCGACCGCGCCGGGCGCGTGCTGCTCACCGTCGAGACCGCGCTGCTGACCGCCGCCGCCCTCTGGTGCGTCACCGCCCTGGCCTACGGCGACGACGGCCCGTCCTGGACGCTGCCGCTGGACCTGTGCTGGCCGCTGTCGATGCTCGGCATGCTCGTCGTCGGCATCACCGCCGTCCGGAAGGGACGGCTGCGCGGCGGCGCCCGCTGGCACCTGCTCGCCGCGTCGCTGTGGCTGCCCGTCACGCTGCCCGGCCAGGCGCTGCTCGGCGACGCGGGCGGCACCTACCTGGGCGCTGGATGGCTCGTCCTCACCTACGCCACCTTCGGCGTCCGGCTCGCCGTCGCCCCCGCCGCCGTCCTGCCGCGCGCCTAGCCCCGGCCCACGAACGACGGCATCGCCGTCGCCAGCACCGACATGAACTGGACGTTGGCCTCCGGCGGCAGCTCCGCCATGTAGAGGACGCCTTCCACCACCGCGGACACGTCCATCACCGGTTCGGCGCGGACCGACCCGTCGGCCTGCACGGTGCCCGCCCCGAAACCGGTGGACATGTCGGTGGCGGCGTTGCCGACGTCGATCTGCCCGCACGCGATCCCGTACGCGCGGCCCTCCAGCGACAGCGTCTTGGTCAGGCCCGTCACCGCGTGCTTGCTGGCGGTGTAGGCGACGGCGTGCGGGCGCGGGGTGTGCGCCGACAGCGACCCGTTGTTGATGATGCGCCCGCCCCGCGGGTCCTGGTCGCGCATCTGCGCGAACGCCGCCCGCGCGCACAGGAACGCCCCGGTCAGGTTCACCGCGATGACCTCGTCCCAGACGGCGGGGGAGAAGTTGGGCACCGGCGCGGTCGCGCCGAACACCCCGGCGTTGTTGACGAGCAGGTCCAGCCGCCCGAACCGGTCGGCGACCGCCGCGAACAGCGCGTCCACCGACGCCGCCGACGTCACGTCCGCCGGGACGGCCAGCGCCCGCTCCGGCGCCCGCGCCGCGCCCGCCTCCAGCGGACCGGGACGCCGTCCCGCCAGCGCCACCCGCCAGCCGCGCTCCAGCAGCGCCGCCGCGACCGCCGCGCCGATCCCCGACCCGGCCCCGGTGACCAGCGCCACCCGTTCCCGCTCCGCCATCACGCGCCCTCCCTCCGGCGGCGCCCATCCCATCACACCCGTCGCACGGTGTAGCGGCGGCCTCAGCGGACACGATGCAGGAAGGACACCTTTCCGCCCACGCTGGAGGACCGATGCAGATCGCCCACTCGGCCGACGGGACGCCGCTGGCCTACGAGCGGTTCGGCGACACCGGTCCCGCCGTCGTGTTCGCCGCCGGGGCGCAGTGCGACCGCCGCGCCTTCGCCGTGCACGCCGGCGCGCTCGCCGCCCTCGGCCACGTCAC
Source organism: Actinomadura flavalba DSM 45200 (assembly GCF_000374305.1). GTDB lineage: Bacteria > Actinomycetota > Actinomycetes > Streptosporangiales > Streptosporangiaceae > Spirillospora > Spirillospora flavalba. Next base: position 217,576 of record NZ_KB894096.1, read on the forward strand.
CTACGTCTACGACCGGCGCGGACGCGGCGACAGCGGCGACACCCCGCCCTACGCCGTCGACCGCGAGATCGAGGACCTGGCCGCCGTCATCGACGCGGCGGGCGGGCGCGCCGGTGTCTTCGGGCACTCCTCCGGCGCCGTCCTGGCCGCCCGCGCCGCCCTCGCCGGGCTGCCGATCACCCGGCTGGCCCTGTACGAACCGCCCTACGGCACCGACGGCGAGGCGGGCCGCGAGCACGCCGCCTACCGCACCCGCCTCACCGAACTGCTGTCGGACGGGCAGCACGAGGACGCCGTCGAACTGTTCCTGCGCCACGTCGGCATGCCCGCGCAGGCCGTCACCGGCCTGCGCGCCGCGCCCGGCTGGGGCGCCATGGTCCGTCTCGCGCCCACGCTCGCCTACGAGGCCGCCGTCCTGGACGACGGCCTGCTGCCCGCAGGCGACCTGGCCCGGCTCGCCCCGCCCGTCCTGGCCATGGAGGGCGAGCACGGCCCCGAAGTGCTCAAACGCGCCGTGCAGGGCGTGCTGGCCGCCGTGCCCGCCGCGCAGCACGCCGTCCTGAAGGACCAGGACCACAACGTCACGCCCGAGGCGCTGGCCCCGGAACTCGCGGTGTTCTTCGCCGGTTGAGCGCTCAGCCGGTGGTGATCCAGCGGACGCCGTGCGCCTCGGTCGGGTCGGGCTGCTCCCACCGGCGCAGCAGCCGCTCGACGACCGCCTCGGGCACCGGCGCGGCGCGGGCGAGGTTGCGGCGCCGCAGCACCGGTGGCGGCGCCTCCACCGCGACGATCTCCACCCGCGCGTTGTAGGCGGCGGCCAGGCCCGTGCACCGGTCGCGGACGTCCCGCGACAGGTTCGTGCCGTTCCACGCGAACGACTCGCGCGCCCGCAGATGCTCGCGGGCGCGCGCGTACGCCGCCGCCGCGACGGCCCGCTGGTCACCGGCCGGATCGACGCCCAGCTCGGCGCGCAGCGCGTCCAGGCCCACCACCGGCACGTCCGGGAGACGGGCGGCCAGCCAGGTGTCCTTGCCCGCCGCCGGGAGCCCCGACATGATCGTCACCGTCGGCCCGGTGTCGTCCCAGGCGTCGTAGTCCGGATCGCGGCCCGGCTTGCGGAACCACCAGAACCGCGCGTGCGGCGAGGGGAACCGGCGCGGGCCGGTCAGGCACTCCTGCTCGGCGCAGTACTGCTCGTACAGCGCGATGTTCTCCAGGATCTCGGCGGTGTCGCCGCAGATCCGGCCGAGCAGGTCGGCCGTCGCCAGCAGCACCAGGTCGTCGTTGCGGGCCAGCAGGCTCACCCGGAACGCGATCGCCGCCAGGTCCGGGCGCTCCAGCGCCCAGAACGGCACCTGGTGGTGGCGCACCAGCGCCGCGACGTGCTCGCGCCACTCCGGCGGCGCGCCCAGCTCCCACAGGACGCGGCGCGCCATCAGGTCGCCGCGCCGCGAGTGGCCGTGGGCGGTGACGCGGCCGTCGGCGTCGGTCCGCGTGCAGTACGGCTTGGCGACGTCGTGCAGGAGCACCGCCGCGAACAGCCGCACCCGTTCCTCCGCCGGACGCGCCCGCCACGCGGGCAGCCCGGCCAGCGCCTCGCACGCCATCCGGGTGTGCACCGCGACGTCGCCCTCGGCGTGGTGCAGCCGGTCCTGCGGCACGCCCTCCAGCCGCCGCACCCACGCGAACGCCGCCGCGACGTCGTCCCAGGGCACCTCCCAGCGCGGCGGCGCCGGGCACAGCTCAGCGAACACGCGCATACAGCGCCTCCGGATCGGCCAGGGCGTTGGCGACGATCGGCCGGTCGTGCCAGTGCGAGCCCGCGTCCCTGATCGCCGTCAGGAACGAGGCCCGCACCCACTTGTAGCGGCCGACCGTCCGGCCGTCCTCCTCGACCTTGACGTAGAGGCCCTCCATCTCCTCGGCCGCGTCGGTCTCGGCGGCCGTGCGGGCCGGGTCGGCGCCGCCCGCGACGGCCGCCTCGGCCAGCGCCTCCCGCCAGCGCGGCGTCCGGCACGTGGACGGGCCCACCAGCGCCGTCAACGCCGCCGCGTCCCGCACCTCGCCGGTGTGCAGGACGGGCACGCCCACGACGGGCGTGCCCGCCAGCAGCGCGTCGCGGCGCGCGGTGGACAGGAACGTCCCGAACTGCCGCTCGCGCGGTCCGCCCGCCAGGTAGTGGCCCCGGCTCTGCAACAGCAGCGTTCCCGCCGCGTCGAAGCTGATCCCGGCGTTGGCGCCGTCCAGCTTCTCCTCCACGACCAGGTGGCGGCCCGCGATCTCCGCGAACGGCGCCGCCGCCAGGTCGTGGTCCCCGGGCTGGAGCCGCGACCCGGCCAGATGCCGGGTCCGGGGATATCTGTGCATCATGGACACCGTTGTAGCGAGTCGCCGTCTCGGCGGTACAGCGGTTTTCCGGCGCCGTCCGCCCGTCCGCCGGGCGCGGCGGGCGGACGCGCGACGTCAGCGGGGCTCCACCAGCACCCGCTCGGGCGCGCGGGTCAGCAACCCCGTCTCCACCGGGACGAAGCCCTCGGCGTAGCCGAACTCCGGCAGCGTCTCCAGCAGGATGCGCACCCCGATCTCCGCCTCCATCCGGGCGAGCTGCGACCCCAGACAGAAGTGGCGGCCCGCGCCGAACGCCAGATGGGTCGCCGCGCCGGTGAACTCGCGGTCCACCGACGCCGGACGGAACGGGTCGAACCGGTCGGGGTCCGCGAACCGCGCCGGGTCGCGGTTGGCCGCGCCGATCAGGCACGCCACCGTCGCCCCGTCCGGCACGCGTCCCGACGGCAGGTCCACCGCCCCGTCGGCCTGCCGCAGGATCACGTGCACCGGCGGGTTGCGGCGCAGCGACTCGGCCCACACCGGCGCGATCAGGTCCGCGTCCGCCCGCACGGCCGCCAGCAGCCCGGGATCGTCCAGCAGGTTGGTCAGCATCGACGCCATCGCCCGGTCGGTCGTCTCGCCGCCCGCGCCCAGCAGCGCCCCGCAGAACCCCATGATCATGTCGTCGGGCAGCGGCGCGCCGTCCACCTCCACCGAGCACAGCACCGACAGCAGGTCGTCGGCCGGACATCGCCGCCGCGCCGCCACGAACGGTTCCAGGTAGGCGTACAGCTCGTCGCGCGACGAGAGCCCCCGCGCCAGCGTCGCCGGGTCCTGCCGGTAGTTGCCCAGGTAGGAGAAGCCCGCCCGGTACCAGTCCTGGAACAGCGGCGCGTCCCGCGCGGGCAGCCCCAGCGCCTCCACCACAACGTTGATCGGCAGGTGGTGGCAGAAGCCCTCCACCAGGTCGGCCCGGCCGTGCTCGCGCAGCCGCGCGGCGACGCCCGCCGCCAGCCGCCGCGCCGTCGACTCGATCGACGCCGTCAGCCGCGCCAGCGCCCGCCCCCGGAACGCCGGCGTCAGGAACGCCCGGTGCGCGGTGTGCTCGCGGCCCTCCATCTGCATGACCGTGACGCCGAACATCGGGGCGAGCTGCCAGCCGTAGTTGCGCGGCGTCAGCCGGGGCTCGGTCAGCGCCGCGCGCACGTCGGCGTGGCGGCTGACGAGCCAGGCGTCCAGCGGCTCGTCGCGCACCACCGGGAACTCCTCGCGCAGCCGCGCGTACAGCGGATACGGGTCGCGCTCGAACGCCGGCCACAGCAGGCTCGGCGGCGTGCGGCGCGTGTCGACGTCGGCCGCCGCCTGCCAGTGGTAGCGCGGCACCGACCGGTGCCAGTCCAGCGACGCGCGCAGCACCCCCGCCAGCCGCGCCGCGTAGTGGGCGTCGGCGCCCGGCGCGGCGCGCTCGAAGTCCGCGACGCGGCCCGCCAGCATCGCGTGCGCGAGGTCGACCGCGTCCTGCCAGGAACCCCCGCGCTCGTCGCGCAGCAGGCACACCAGGTTGGCGGGCTCACCGAACGCCAGGTCCTTCTCCAGCGAGTACACGTCGTTGGTCCAGGCCAGCACGTCGGCGGCGGCCTCGCGCAGCTCCGCCGGACGGGCCCCCGCCGCCACGACGTGGTCGTCGGCGGCCTCCATCAGCGCGAAGAACAGCTCGGCGCCGAACAGGTCGCGGCGCTCGCGGACGTACCCCTGCACGTCCATCGTCTTGCACTCGTCGCGGCGGTGCACCAGGTCGCACTGCGCCCACAGGTGGCGGGCCAGCGCCGCCGCGAATCGGTCCTGCCACGCCTGGCCCGCCAGCGCGGCCGTGCGCGGCCACAGGTCACCGGCGAGCGCGCGCAGCATCGGCTCCTCGCCCAGGCCGCCGTGCGGGACCTCGGTGCCGCGCACCACCGCCAGCACCCGCTCGGTGAACCGGACCAGCGTCCCGTCGGTGGCCCACGGGCCGTCGTCGATGCGGTCGTCCAGCAGCAGGATCCACACGAACCAGTCCATCGCGACGGCCGCGCGGGCCGCCGGGGCGGTGCCGGTCAGCGCCAGCCCCAGCTCCAGGTTGCGGCCGGTGGACAGCCGCTCGTGGCCGCGCGGACCCAGGACGCCGTGCTCCAGCGCCCGGTCGCAGGCTCCGGCGCGCAGCGCGGCGGCGTCGGGCCGGGACGGCGGGGGAGCGAAGGGCAGGGTCAGGTCCGGCAGCCGGAAGGCGGCCGGACACCCGGCGTCGGCTTCGGTGAACGGGGACGGGGCGTCGTGCGTCGTATCGATGGGGGTCACGGCACCTCGTCCCGGTCGATCGGGAGCGGCGGAAACGTTTCGGTCATGCCGCGGGGCATGGCCACCTCCGGGGATAGGGTTCGCGTTCGTGCTCCGCAATCTGCGCCATCGCCACGCGCTACGGCGCGCGCCGCGCCCGCGTTGGACCGGGCTTTACCCTCGGACCCGCGCCGTCTCGCATCCTGACACGCGAGTTTCGGACGCCCGAAAATTCGGGACGGCTGTGATCAGGGACTGCGGACCGGGACGGTCGCGTCCGCCGGGTCCGGGCGCCCCGGACGGCCCCGCACCGGAATCGCCGGGATCAGCGCCGCCGCCAGCAGCGCGGCGCCCGCGCCGATGAGCAGCCCCACGCGGATGCCGTCGCGCGAGGGGACGTCCACCGCGCCGAGCGGGACCGTCAGCCGGGCCAGCGCCACGGCGAGCACAGCGCTGGACAGCGACATCCCGACCGTCCGCGCCAGCGAGTTCAGCCCGTTGGCCGACGCGGTCTCCGCCGGCGGCACCGCCCCCATGATCAGCGCGGGCATCGCCGCGTACGCCAGCCCGACGCCGCCGCTGATCACCGCGGAGAACACCAGCAGCCCCCACGGCGAACCCATGAGCGGCAGGCCGAGCAGGTATCCGGCCGCGATCGTCAGCGCCCCGGCCAGCAACGTGGTGCGCGGGCCGCGCGCCCGCGACAGCCGCGCGGCGGGCGGGGCCGTCACCATCATCATCAGGCCGCCCGGCGCCATCCACAGCCCGGCCTCCACCATGGACAGCCCGTGCCCGTACCCCGTCGCGGCCGGGAGCTGGAGGACCTGCGGCGCCAGCAGCGACAGCGCGTACATCGCGAACCCGACCAGGACGGACGCCAGGTTCGTCACCAGCACCTGGCGGCGCGCGCTGGTGCGCAGGTCGATCAGCGGCGCGTCCGTGCGCAGCTCCCACCACGCCCACACGGCGAACACGGCGGCGGCGCCACCGGCCAGGCCGAGCGTGCGCGGGCTCGTCCAGCCCCAGTCGCCGCCCTTGGAGACCACCAGCAGGAACGCCGGGAGGGCCGCCAGCAGCCCGGCGGTGCCCGGGACGTCGAACCGCGCGGGCACGGCCCGCGCCGGCGAGGCGGGCACCACGGCCCGGACGAGCACCGCCATCAGCGCGCCCAGCCCCGCCGCCGCCCAGAACAGCGCCCGCCACCCGGCGTGCTGCGCCAGCAGCGCCGCCAGCGGCAGCCCGAGCGCGCCGCCCACGCCCAGCGACGAGCTCATCAGCCCCACCGCCGGGCCCAGCCGCTCGGGCGGCAGCGCGTCCCGCATCGCGCTGATCCCGAGCGCGATCACCGGCAGGCCGAGACCCTGCAACGCCCGTCCGGCCACGACCGGCACCAGCGACCCCGACAGCGCGCACACCGCCGAGCCCGCCGCCATCGCCGTCAGGCACGCCAGCAGCATCCGCCGCTTGCCGTACAGGTCGCCGAGGCGGCCTGCGACGGGCGTGGCGACCGCGCCCGCCAGCAGCGTCGCGGTGATCGCCCATGACGCGTTCGCCGCGCCGGTGCCCAAGATCCGGGGGAGGTCGGGGATCAGCGGGACGATCAGTGTCATCATCAGCGACACGACGATGCCCGCGCCCGCGAGCACGGCCACGACGGCGCCGCCGCGCGCGGCGGGCTGGGATGCGCTCACGACGCTCCGTTCGGGGGACGGCGCCTGTACCGTGCGTGCTACACAATGCGTGCATCCTACATAGCCGGGATGCGGGCCGAACGGCGGAAAGGACCCTTCATGCAGGACCCGCTGAGCACGCTCGAACGCGAGCTGATGCTGCTCGGCCGGCACGCCGCCATCGGCGCCGTCCGCGACGGCGCGTCCACCGGACGCCTGGAGCGCAGCGCCTACCTGCTGCTGCGCCGCATCGACGCCGAGGGCCCGCTGACGATCGGGCAGCTCGCCGCCGCGTTCGGGCTGGACGTCTCCACCGTCAACCGGCAGACCGCCGCGATGCTGCGCTCCGGCGTCGTCGAGCGCATCCCCGACCCCGACGGCGGCATGGCCCGCAAGTTCCGGATCACCGCCGAGGGCGCCCGCCGCCTGGACCGGGACCGGCAGTGGGCGATGGGCGGCCTGTCCCGGGTGCTGTCGGGCTGGGACGCCGCCGACGTCACCGATCTCACCCGCCTGCTCACCCTCCTCAACACCAGCATCGAGGACCGGGAGGGCCGCCCCTGGCCCCGCGACGACGAGCACGCCCGCTCCTGACGCGGGTCAGCCGGTGGGCGGGCCGAACCAGCGGGCGAGGTGGCCGTCCAGGTCCCGCTGGTCGTCACCGATCCAGGCGACGTGGCCGTCCGGGCGCAGCAGCACGCACGGAGCGTCCAGGTCGGCGGTGGGGTCCGGCAGGTGGTCGACCCGGTCCGACCAGCCGTCGGCGCGCAGGCGCGCGGTGCGGTCCAGCAGGAGGCCGCGGCCGTGCCGGAGCAGGCCGTAGAGGCGGCCCCCGGCCACGTCGAGGTCGGGCAGGCGGCGGCCGAGCAGGACGGGGCCGTCACCGAGGTCGTAGCGGACGCCGGTCGCGGTGATCTTCTCGGTCAGGCGGCGGTTCACCTCCTCGATGCCGATCAGCTCGGTGAGCAGCCTGCGCACCGCCTGCGACCCCGGCTCGGCGGACAGCAGTTCGGTCTGGGCGCGGGTGTTGTCCAGCACGTCGGCGGCGACGGGACGACGCTCGGCCTCGTAGGTGTCCAGCAGCGCGTCCGGTGCCCGGCCGTGGACGTGCGCGGCGAGTTTCCAGCCGAGGTTGACGGCGTCCTGGACGCCCAGGTTGAGGCCCTGCCCGCCGATGGGCGGGTGGATGTGCGCCGCGTCTCCGGCCAGCAGCACGCGCCCGACCCGGTACCGCTCGGCCAGCCGGGTCGCGTCACCGAAACGGGAGAGCCAGCGCGGGGAATGGACGCCGAAATCCGTTCCGGCGACGGCGCGCAACTGCGTCCGGAAATCGTCGAGGGTGGGCGGCCGCGTCCGGTCACCGACCTCCGCCGCGGGGACGACGACGCTGTAGATTCCGCCGCCGAAGGGCCGGAGCCAGAAGCGCCGCTGGGCGCCGCCGACCTTCGCCGCGATCTCCTCCGGCGAGGCGCCGACCTCCATCTCGCCCATCAGCGTCTCGGTCCGCGCGGGCTCGCCGGGGAAACCGACGCCGAGCCGTTTGCGGACGGTGCTGCGCGCGCCGTCGCAGCCGACGAGAAAACGCGCGCGCAGCCTTTCCCCGTCGTCCAGTTCGACGGTGACGCCCGCGTCGTCCTGCGCGAATCCGGTCACCGCGCGGCCCCGCCGGACCTCGGCGCCCAGCGCGGTGGCGTGCTCTTCCAGCAGGCGGACGACGACCGGCTGCGGAATGCCGAGCTGGTAGGCGTACGGGGAATCCAGATGGGTGGGCGCGGGCGCGGGAAGGGCGGCGAAGAGGCCGCCGAGCGGGCGCCGCCGTCCGTTCTCCAGGAGCCGGTCCAGCAGCCCGCGCATCGCCATCAGTTCGAGGCTGCGGACGTGCAGGCTGACGATGCGGACGAAGGACGCGGGCTCGATCTCCCGTTCCAGCACGAGGACCCGCACCTCGTGGAGACGGAGTTCGGCGGCCAGCATCGCGCCGGCCGGACCGCATCCGGCGATGACGACGTCAGTTGCGAAAGCAGAATGCATCGGTGGTGCCTTTCGGGAAAGCCCAGTGAAAGGGCGCTCCCGGCGACACCTGCGTCAGTCGCCCGACCGTGACGGGACGGGGAGCACCCACGGCGCTACAGCGTTCATGGGACTCACCTCCTCGGGCGGGGTCGCGGCCGTCCGCAAGGTACAAGGCCGGGCGTCGCCGCGTCCAGCGCTTTATCCGCGCAGCCCGTTCAGGACCGTGTCCACCAGGCGGTCGGCGTAGGCGTGGTCCAGGGGGCCGGTGCGTTCGAGCCAGCGGTTGCGCAGCGTGCCCCACAGGATCTCCACGGCCAGGTCGAGATCGAGGTCGGCGGGCAGTTCGCCCGCGCGCTGCGCGCTGCGCAGGCGGGCGCGCTTCAGCTCGCGCATCGGGGCGTCCAGCCGTTCGGCGTAGGTCGCGGCGAGGGCGGGGTCGAGCAGGATCTCGGTGGTGAGCGCGCGCATCGGCTCGCTCATGGCCGGGTCGTTCAGCTCGTCGACGGTGGCGTGCAGGACGAGCTTGAGGTCGGCGGCCAGGTCGCCGGTGTCGGGCAGGGACGCGTCCGCGCCCTCGGAGCCTGCGGCGAGCAGGAGGAAAGCGTCGAACAGCACGGCGCCCTTGGACGGCCACCAGCGGTAGATCGTCTGCTTGCCGACGCCCGCGCGGGCGGCGATGCCCTCGATGCTGAGCCTCCCGTAGCCGACCTCGCCGACCAGCTCGAACGCGGCCGTCAGGATGGCGCGGCGCGAGGACTCGCGGCGGCGGGTGGCGTCGGGGGCCTTGCGGCTCTGCGTCGTCATGGCGGCGATCCTATCCGAACAAGACGAGACGGACCGTCTTGACAAGTCGCCACGGATGATGCAGAGTGGGGCCCGTTCGCGAGACGGATCGTCTCGTTGGTCGACGAAAGGGCACTCCCATACAGCTTCCGGCATCCCCTCCTCAGCCCCGCCGCACCCCGTTCCGCGCGGGCGGCGTGCACGCGGACCCGTCATCGCTCCGAACCGATCGGCCCGGCCGAGACAAGGGGGACAGCTCTGTGCGCACCTCACAACTCGCACTCCACGACCTCACCAAGCGCTACGACGACCGGCTCGTCCTGAACCGCGTGACCTGCACCGTCCGTCCCGGCGAGAAGGTCGGCGTCATCGGTGACAACGGCTCGGGCAAGAGCACGCTGCTCCGCGTCCTGGCGGGCGTCGAGGGCTTCGACTCCGGTGAGCGGACGGTCGTCGCGGACGGCGGCGTCGGCCACCTGGCGCAGGCGCTGCCGCTTCCGCTCGACGCGACCGTCCAGGACGCCGTCGACCTCGCGCTGGCCGACCTGCGCGCGATCGAGACCGCGCTGCGCCGCGCCGAAGCCGTCCTCGCCACGGCGACCGGCGCGGCCCTGGACGCCGCGCAGGCCGGGTACGCCGCGCTCGTGGAGCGCTACGAGGCCCGGGGCGGCTACGAGGCGGAGACGCGGGTCGGCATCGCGCTGCACGGACTGGGCCTGCCGCACCTGGACCCCGCCCGGCGGCTGGGCACCCTGTCCGGCGGCGAACGTTCCCGGCTCGCGCTGGCCGCGACGCTGGCCGCCGACCCCGAGCTGCTTCTGCTGGACGAACCCACCAACGACCTGGACGACCAGGCCGTCGCCTGGCTGGAGGAACGCCTGCGCCGCCACCGGGGCACGGTCGTCGCCGTGACCCACGACCGGGTGTTCCTCGAACGGTTCACCACCACGATCCTGGAGGTCGACGCGGGCACGATCACCCGCTACGGCGACGGCTACGACGGCTACCGGACCGCCAAGGCCGCCGAACGCCGGCGGCGGCTCCGCGAACACGCCGAATGGAAGGACGAGCTGGCCCGCAACCGGCGGCTCGCCGCCGCCAACGTCGCCCGGCTGGACGCCATCCCCCGCAAGGTCCCGCTGAGCGTCTTCGGGCACGGCGGCTTCCGGGCTCGGGGGCGCGGGCACGGCGCGATGGTACGGATTCGCAACGCCAAGGAACGCGCCGAACGCCTCACCGCCGCGCCCGTGGCACCGCCCGCCGACCCGCTCGTCCTCACCGCCGACCTGCGCGGCGGCGGCGTGGCCGGGACCGGACCGGCCGCCGAGCTGACGGGCGTGTCCGTCGGGGACCGCCTCCAGGTGGGCTCGCTGCGCATCCGGCCCGGCGAACGGCTCCTGGTCACCGGCCCCAACGGCGCCGGGAAGAGCACGCTCATGCGCGTGCTGGCCGGGGAGCTGCGCCCGGACGGCGGCGCGGTGCGCGTCGCCGGGCGCGTCGGCCACCTGCGCCAGGACGAGACGCCCTGGCCTCCCGGCTGCACCGTCCTGGAAGCGTTCGCGCAAGGCCGCGACGGCGACCCGGAGGACCACGCCGACGCGCTGCTCGCCCTCGGCCTGTTCGAGGCGGCCGAACTGCGGCTGCGCGTCGGCGTCCTGTCCTACGGGCAGCGGCGCCGGATCGAACTGGCCCGGCTGGTCGCGGAGCCGGTGGACCTGCTCCTGCTGGACGAGCCCACCAACCACCTCGCGCCCGCCCTCGTTGAGGAACTGGAGGACGCCCTGACCGACTACCCGGGCGCGCTGGCGATCGTTACGCACGACCGCCGGATGCGCGCCCGCTTCACCGGATCGCACCTGGTCCTGCGCGACGGCCGGGTGGCCGAGTACGCGGCCGCGTGACGCCGCGTGGGCGGCGGCGCTCAGGCGAGCATGCCGCCGTCCACCGGCACGACCGCGCCGGTCACGTAGGAGGCGCGGTCGCTCAGCAGCCACGCCGCCGCCTGCGCGATCTCCAGCGGGTCGGCGGCGCGGCCCAGCGGCGTCCGCGCGTTGAGCCCGTCGATGACGCCGGGCGACACCGCGTCCCACGCGTGCAGCATCTCGGTCAGCGTCGTGCCGGGCGCGATCGCGTTGACGCGGATGTTCTCCGGGCCGTAGGTGACGGCGGCCGACGCGGTGAGACTGTTCACCGCCCGCTTCATCGCCGCGTAGGCGGGGAGTTCGGGGTTGCCCATCAGGCTCCCGACACTGCTGGTGTTGAGGATCGCGCCCGCGCCCGCCGTCGCCCGGATCGCCTTCACCTCGGCGGCCATCGCCAGCCACGTGCCCTTGAGGTTCACCGCGTAGACGTGGTCGAGGTCGGCTTCCTCGGCCTCGTCCAGCGGCCCCGGCGGGGCGATCGTGGCGCCGTTGTTGAACGCGACGTCCAGGCGTCCGTGCAGCTCGACGGCCCGGTCGACGGCGGCGCGGACCGACGCCGCGTCCGCCAGGTCGCAGCGGACGTGGTCGGCGACGCCGCCCGCCGCGCGGATGTCCTCGGCGACGGACTTCAGCTCGTCCTCGGTGCGGGCCGCGAGCAGGACGCGGGCGCCCTCGCGGGCGAACAGACGTGCGGCGGCGGCGCCGATGCCGCGCCCGGCGCCGGTGACGAAGGCGACCTTGCCGGCCAGCAGGCCCGCCGTCACCGTGGTGGTTGTCGTGGTCATGCCGTTCAGCCTGCTGTGACCGAAGCCTCCGTAGCCAGGCACCGCCGGTACCTGGCTGGGCGGGCGGCGGCCGAGCACACTGGACCCGTGGACAGAGCAGAGCTGGCCGCGTTCCTGCGCAGCCGACGCGAGCGGATCGCCCCCGCCGACGTCGGCCTGCCCGCCGGGCCGCGCCGCCGTACCCCGGGCCTGCGCCGCGAGGAGGCCGCCCGGCTCGCGCACATCTCGGTCGAGTACTACACGCGGCTGGAGCAGGCGCGCGGGCCGGTCCCGTCCCGCGAGGTGCTGGCCGGGCTCGCCCGCGCGCTGCGCCTGTCCGACGCCGAGAACGTCCACCTGCACCACCTCGCCGGCACCCCGCCCGCGCCGCCGCCGGGGCCGCCGCGCGAGGTGCGGCAGAGCGTGCTGGACCTGCTGGACCGGCTGCCGCACGCCGCCGCGCTCGTCCTGTCGGCGGCCTACGAGGTGATCGCCTGGAACGACCTCGCGGCGGCGCTGCTGGAGGACTTCTCCGCGCTGCCGCGCCGCGACCGCAACCTCGTCCGCCGCGCGTTCCTCGGCCCGCACCCCGAAGGGCGCCTGCTCTACGGCATCACGGACGGGCACGAGTTCGCCCGCACGTCCGTCCTGCACCTGCGCGGCGCCGCCGCCCGCTACCCCGGCGACCCCGAGCTGACCGCGCTCGTCCGCGAGCTGCGCGCGGGCAGCGCCGACTTCGCGCGGCTGTGGAACTCCCACGACGTGACGGCGGGCCCGACGCTGTGCAAGACGTTCCAGCACCCGCTGGTCGGGCCGGTCTCCGTCAACTGCGACGTCCTGGACATCGCCGACCGCGACCAGCGCGTCATCCTCTACACCGCCACGCCGGGTTCCCCGTCGGAGGAGGCCCTGCGCCTGCTGTCGGTGATCGGCACGCAGCGCATGGACGTCACCGGCTGAACGTCAGCTCCCCGGCGGCGGGAGGGCGGCGGCGTAGCGGTCGGCCAGCGTGCGCAGGTGGGCGACCAGTTCCGGCGGGCCGGTCACCTCGAAATCGGCGTCCAGCAGGCCCAAGTGGACCGCGAGACTCTCCACGGTGTCGGCGCCCGTGCGCAGGAGGCAGGACGCGTCGTCCACCGGCTCGACGGTGCCCACGGCGGGGCTGACGCGGGCGGCGATCGTCGCGGCGGGCGCGCGCACCGTGACCGTGGCGTGGTAGCGCCAGGCCGCCGCCGACGCCCGGCGGGACACGTACGCGGCCACGTCCTCCTCCGGCAGGGGACGCGGAGTGAACCGGGGGCCGTTGGGCACGCGGGGGACGATCCGGTCGGCGCGGAAGGTGCGCCAGGCGGCCCGGTCCACGTCCCAGGCCAGCAGGTACCAGCGGCGGCCCCAGTTCACCAGCCGGTACGGCTCGGCCTCGCGGCGCGTCGCCGCGCCCTGGTGGGCGGTGTAGTCGAACCGCAGCCGTTCGTGCGCCCGGCACGCCGCCGCCAGTGCCGTCAGCACCTCCGCGGCCACCGTCGGGCCCGGAGAATCCGCCGGGACGGCGACCGTCGCGCCGTGCAGCGTCGCGATCCGGTGCCGCAGCCGGGACGGCATCACCTGCTCCAGCTTCACCAGCGCCCGCAGCGACGCCTCGGGCAGCCCGGCGACGGACCCGCCCGTCGCGGTGCGCAGCCCCACCGCGACCGCGACCGCCTCCTCGTCGTCCAGCAGCAGCGGCGGCACGGCCGCGCCCGCGCCGAGCCGGTACCCGCCCGCCGATCCGCGCGTCGCCTCCACGGGATAGCCGAGCGACCGCAGCCGCTCGACGTCGGCGCGGACCGTCCGGCCGCTGACGCCGAGCCGGTCGGCCAGCTCGCCGCCCGTCCAGGGGCGGGGCGACTGGAGCAGGGCGAGCAGGCGCAGCAGCCGCGCGGAGGTTTCCAGCATGGACGCAGAATGCCCGACCATTAGGAACGAAGCCAGCCTAAAGGCACGCGAGAGTGGACCTCATGAACGAGATCCGCGACTTCCGCATCGACATCCCGCAGGCCGACCTCGACGACCTGGCCGCCCGCCTCGGCCGCACCCGCCACGCGGAGGAGCTTCCGCCCGGGCAGGTGACCGACGGGGTGCGGCGCGGGCCGGTCGAGCCCGGTTGGGAGTACGGGGTGCCCGGCGCGTTCGTCCGCGAGCTGACGGAGCGCTGGCGCGACGGCTTCGACTGGCGCGCGCAGGAGGCGCGGCTGAACGCCTTCCCGCAGTACACCACGGAGATCGACGGGCAGAACGTGCATTTCGTCCACGTCCGTTCGGCGGAGCCGGGCGCCGTTCCGCTCGTCCTCACCCACGGATGGCCCAGCACGTTCGTCGAGTACGTCGACCTGATCGGCCCGCTCACCGACCCCGCCGCACACGGCGGCGACCCGGCCGACGCGTTCCACGTCGTCGTCCCGTCCCTGCCCGGGTTCGGGTTCTCCGGCCCCACCCGCACGCGCGGCTGGGACGCGGCCCGCACCGCCGACGCCTGGGCCGAGCTGATGTCCCGCCTCGGCTACGACCGGTTCGGCGCGCACGGCAACGACGCGGGCGCCATCGTCAGCCCCGAGATCGGCCGCCGCCACCCCGGCCGGGTGCTCGGCGTGCACGTGAACCAGATCTTCTCGTTCCCGTCCGGCGACCCCGCCGAGCTGGCGGACCTCACCGCCGCCGAGCAGGGGTACCTGGCGTTCCTCGGCGCGTTCGTCGAGCACGCCGTGCACGACCGCGTCCAGCAGGCCCAGCCGCAGACCCTCGCGCACGCGCTGGCCGACTCCCCGGCGGGCCAGCTCGCGTGGATCGGCCAGCTCCTGGCGGGCCTGCCCGACCCGGACGTCGTCCTCACCAACGCCACGATCTACTGGCTCACCAACACCGCCGCGTCCTCGGCGCGCTTCTACTACGAGAACCACCGCGCCGAACCGGCGGCCGAGCCGACGACGTTCCCGCTCGGGCTGGCGTCGTTCGCGCACGACTTCCGCCCGCTGCGCCGCTTCGCCGACCGCGACCACACCGCGATCGTGTCGTGGAACGAGTACGACCGGGGCGGCCACTGGGCCGCCCACGACGCCCCCGACCTGCTCGTCGAGGACCTGCGCGGCTTCTTCCGCTCCTTGCGCTGACGGGCCGCTCGGGACTCGGGCGACGGTGGACGCCGCAGCGGCGCGGCGTCCACCGTCGCCGTTGCGGCCGGTCGAATCCGATTCGATGCCGTGGGTGCGGCGGACGTAGGGTCGGCGGCATGGGGTTGCAACTGGTTCAGGTGAACTACAAGGCGCGCGACGACGCGGCGCTCGGACGGTTCTGGGCGGACGCGCTCGGCTGGGGCGTCTCCAGCGAGGGGCCCGGCGTGACCAACGTCGAGCCCGTCGGCTTCGACTGGCCGGACCCCACTGCCGTGTGCATCGACGTCGTGACCGTCCCCGATCCCGAGACGGTGCGCTACCGCACGCACATCGACCTCGCGAGCACGTCCGCCGCGCACCAGGCGGAACTGGTCGCGCGGCTGACGGAGCTGGGCGCCACGCCCGCCGACATCGGCCAGGGCGACGTCCCGTGGACGGTCATGGCCGACCCGGAGGGCAACGTGTTCTGCGTGCTGGAGCCCCGCGAGATCTACCGGGACACCGGGCCGATCGCGTCGGTGAACGTCGACTGCGCCGACCCGCGCGCCATGGCGCGGTTCTGGGGCGAGGCCGTCGGCTGGACCGTCCACGAGGTGACCGACGAACGCGCGATGCTGCGCTCGGCCGAGGGCGTCGGACCGTACCTGTTCTTCTTCCGCACACCCGACCGCGAAAGCGCGCGCAGCCGAGCCCACCTCGACGTACTGCCCTACCCCGGCGGCGACCAGGCCACGGAGGTCGCCCGCCTACTGGCCCTCGGCGCGAAACCCGCCGACGTAGGCCAGGGCGACGTCTCGTGGATCGTCCTGGCGGACCCGGAGGGCAACGACTTCTGCGTACTCGGCCGCTCGAACACTGCTTGAGCACGACCTCGCCTCAGAGGCCGACGTCGCGCGCGGCCGCTCGTCCCACCGGCCGCGCTGACGGAGGTGACGGGAACCCGAGGCGGACCGGGGGATCGAGCGCCGGCGGGCGGGCTCAGAGGCCGACGTCGCGCATGGGGTGGTCGTCCCAGCGGTCGCGCTGGCGGATGTACTCGTGCACCTGGCGCGAGCGGGGGGACCAGGCGCCGATGGTCTCGATGGCGGCGGCCTTGGCGCCGGCGTCGGCCGCGCTGGTGGCGCCGCCCGCGCGCAGGCCGTGGGGGCTCCACCGCTCGGGGTCGAGGCCCGCGCGGGCGCACGCCTGCTTGAACGCGTGGCTGATCCCGGCGCCGGTCATGCGGTGACCGTCGGCTGAGCGGCCGGTGTAGCCCGGCTCTCCGGCGACGCGGCCGCGCTGGTCGACGCGGCGCAGCAACGGGCCGTCGGTGACGCCGCGCTCGCGCAGCAGCGCGATCCACTCCTGGACGGCCCGCACCGGGCAGGTCAGATGGCGGGAGCCGTACAGCAGCGGGATCTCGTGCCCGTGGCCCGCCTGGTCGGTCTTGGACGAGCGCAGCCACACCAGAAGGCCCTGGCGCACGGCGGTGACGTCCCCGATGTCCAGTGCGGCCAGCTCGCTGCGCCGTCGCATGGCGGCGAACCCCAGCACCAGCAGCGCCCGGTCCCGCGACCCCTGGGCCGTGTCGGGCAGCGCGGTCACGATCTCCCGCAGCACGTCCACGGTGACCGGCGCGGCCCGCCGGGGCCGGGGGCTCCCGCGCTCCCTGCGATAGGTGCGCAGGACGTCGGCGGCCAGCGACCCGTCGACCTTCTCCCCGGTCATCTTGCGATGCCGCGACGTGACGGCGGCGAGCTTGCGCTGAATCGTGGACGGCGCCAGCGTCCGCCCCAGGCCCCCCTCGGCCAGATGAGCGGCCCAGGACGCGAGCTGCCCGGGACTCACGGGCAGGGGACCCCGCCCGCTCGCGAAACACCACGAGTCGTACTGCTCCCAGTCCCTCTCATACGCCCGCCGCGTGTTAACGGCCTGCGCCCGCTCAATGTAAGCCGCCGCACTCCACGACAAATCACCAACGGACCCCGCCCGCGAACCGCCTCCCAGAAGGCCGCCCCCCGGAGGCGCCGGAACGGGCTCGGTCGTCGACGACAGATCACCGACGATCGCCTCCACGGCCTGCTCGGCGGGTGTGGTCTCGGCAGGGGCGTCCATGGGGCTGTCCGGGTCGTGCTTCACCGTGCGGCGCTCCTCTCGAAACCACTTGCGATAAGGGAATGTTATCGCAAGTGGCTCTATGGCGATCAAACGCGTGCGCGTGTCGTGAAAGCAAACGCGTGCACGCGTACGCGATCGGATATAGCGTGTGCGGCGTGGAAGACGGAGACATGACGCGGCTGGAAGATCCCTCGGTGCTCGCGCAGGACGAGACGGACGCCAGGAGAGAGCGGGACCATCCCTTCGGGCGGTGCCAGCTCGTCGACGAGCGGGGGAACCGCTGCGGGGAGCCGCTTCCGGCTCCGCCCACCGACGAGAAGGGCAGGCCGCGCGGCGGGCGGCGCAGCAAGTACTGCTGCAAGGCGCACGCCGACAAGGCTTCACGGTTGCAGCGCGCCGCCGCCGCGGCCGTCACGACGACGGGCCAGCAGCGGGCGGCCGAGCTGGCCGAACGGCTACTGCCCTCGCTGCGCGACCAGCAGCAGGCGTTGCACACCCTGCTGCGCCACCTGGAGGAGATCGACGCCGCCGCCGTCAGCCGCGTCGAGGCGGCCGAGGCCGAGGCCGAACGCGCCCGCCGCGACGCGGGACTGGCCGAGAAGGACGCCCAGGAAGCCGGGCGCAGCGCCGCCACCGCGTCCCGGCAGGCCGAACGCGCCGAACGCGAGCGCGCCGAGGCCGTCGAACGCGAGAAGGAGGCCACCGAACGCGCGCTGGCCGCCGACGGACGCGCCGAAGCCGCGCTGGAGGCGGGCGCCCAGGCGTCCCAGCGCGAACGCGAGGCGCTGCAACGCGTCACGGAACTGACCGGCTACCTGTCAGCCGCCCGCCAGGCCCTGGAGACCGGGCGGCACGCACACCGGGAACTGGAGAAGGAGGCGCGCACCGCGCAAGAGGCCCTGAAGACCGAACAGGCCGAGCGCGCACGTCTGGCCGGAGAACTGACCGATCTCCGCCGGGAGACGGCCGCCGACCGCGAGCGCGCCGCCGCCCTGCTCCAGCAGGCCGAACGGACGACCGAACAGGTCCGCGCCGACACCACCGCCGAACTGTCCCGGCTCCGCGAAGCACTCGACCGCGCGGAACACGACCGCGCCGCCCACGCCGACCGTGCGGCCGAGCAGTCCGCCCAGACCGCCGCCGCCCGCGCCGCCGCCGAGGCCGCCGAGCAGGCCCACCGGGACAGCGTGGCCCGCCTGGAACGCGATCTCCTCACCGCCCGCCAGGACGCGGACCGCCTCCGCGAACGCGCCGCCACCGCCGAGCTCCTGCTCCACCAGGCGACCGCCCGCTCCGAGACCACCACCCCGCCCACACCCACGACGGACCCCGCACCCTGACCCAACCCGGCTGGCCTGGGTCGGTGCGTCCTTGTGGGCTTGGGCTGGTCAGGGGGTGGGTTGCGCCAGGCGGGACGCCAGGTCGCGTAGTTGTTCCGGGCGGGGGTTCGCTCCGGTCAGCACGGTCGCCAGGCGGTGGCCGGGGATCGTGTTCGCGGCGATCGCCGCCAGGCCCGCCACGCCGGCCGGTTCCAGGAGGACGGCCAGCGTGCGCGCCGCCAGCTCCATCGCGTCCGCGATGGCCTCGTCCGGCACGAGGACGATCTCGTCCACCAGCCTGCTCGCCCGGCGCACCGACTCCGCCGAGGGCGCGCCCACCGCGATGCCGTCGGCGAAGGTCCGGGTTCGTTCGAGGTCCACCGCGCGGCCCGCCCGCAGACTCTCCAGCATCGACGGCGCGCCCGCCGCGTTGACGCCCACGATCCGCGTGCCGGGAGCGTGCTCCCGCATCCACCGCGCCACACCGTTGATCAGCGCGCCGTCGCCCACCGGGAGCACGACGGCGTCGAAGCCGGTCCCGGCGCGGGTCAGCTCGGCGCCGATCGTCCCGGCACCCTCGGCGATGGCCGCCTGGACGCCGTCCTGGAGGTGGACGCGGCCGGGGTGACGTTCGGCGTGCGCGGCGGCGGCCCGCCGCGCCGCCGTGCCGTCCCCGTCGACCACGACGACCCGGGCCCCGAAGGTCTCGATCCGCTCCTGCTTGCCGGGGTTGATCGTCGCGGGCACGAACACCTCGACCGGCATCCCGCGCACTCGTCCGGCATACGCGACGGCCTGCCCGAAGTTGCCCGAACTGGCGCACACCACCGGCGTGCCGGGCGCGAGCGTGCTCAGCATCAGGTCGGCGCCCCGGCCCTTGAAGCTGCGCACCGGGTTGGCCGTCTCCAGCTTGACCGTCACCGCGCGGCCGCCCAGCTCCCGGCACAGCCGCTCGTCCAGGTACTGCGGGGTGTTCAGGAACACCGGGTCGATCACCCGCGCGGCCTTCTCGATCCGTGCCACGTCCAGGTCCATGCGCGCCACCCTTCCTCGTGCCGACCCGGCCGACGCTAATCGAACGCCCGATCGACCCGATTGAGAATTTTCGCGTCCGGACGCAATAATCTTGCATGCCCGAAGCGCCACCGCCCCGCCTGGACGAGATCGACGCGCTGCTCCTGGACCTGCTCCAGCACGACGCCGACCGCACCCTGCACGACCTCGGCGAACGCGTCGGGCTCTCCCCGAGCGCCGTCCAGCGGCGCATCGCCCGCTACCGCCGGGACGGCCTCATCACCCGGCAGGTCGCCGTGCTCGATCCGCACCGCCTCGGCCCGACCGTCCTGGCCACCGTCCTGGTCACCCTCGACCAGGAGTCGTTCGAGCACCACCGCGCGTTCGCGGCCCGGATGCGCGCGGACGCGCAGGTCCAGCAGTGTTACCGCGTCGCGGGCCCGTGGGACTACGTGGTCGTCCTGGCCTCCCGCAGCATGCGCGACTGCGGCCGCGCCGGCGACCGCCTGTTCAAGGCGGACGACAACATCAGGCGGTACGAGACGCTGCTCGTCTTCGACACCGTCAAGACCGGCCTGGCCCTTCCCCCTCCGCTGCCGTGACCGCCGTCGGAACGCGGCGGTCAGGCACCAGGCGAGGGACGACGCGGACATACACCACCATGCCGACGACCTCCACCAGCGTCTGCGCGACCACGACCGCACCGGCGACGGCGAACCGGTCGGGCAGCGCCAGCGCGAGGGGGAGAACGACCAGGGAATTACGGGTGGCGCCGGTGAACACGATGGCGCGTCCGGCCGGGACGTCGAGACGGAACAGGCGGGCCACGGCCGCGCCCGCCACCGCCATGATCACGAGGAAGGCGACGTAGAAGGGCACCACGGCGGCGACGTCGCCGAGACTGTCGCCGATCTTGGGAACCTGGGAGGCGACCACGACGAGAAGCGTCGCGGCCATCAGCGGCACCATCGTGGTCCCGGCGGCGGCCGCCGCCCTCTCCCCGGCGGGACTCCGGGCGGCCCACGCCTGGACGGTCCACGCCAGCGCCAGCGGCACGGCGATCAGCACGACGAACGCCTCGACGAACGGACCGGCCTCCACGACGTCGGCCAGCTCCGAGCCCAGGAACAGGTACAGGAACCCCGGCAGCAACGCCATCTGCGCGACCAGCAGCAGCGGCGTCGCCGCGAGCAGCCGCCGCCCCGACCCACCGGCCAGCCCGGCGAAGACGATCACGTAGTCGATGCACGGGCACAGCAGCACCAGCAGGACGCCGACGCGCACGGCCTGGTCGGCGGGCAGGAGGACGAACGTCGCGGCGCCGACCAGCGGCACCACCACGAAGTTGACCAGCAGGGCGGCGGCGAGGAAACGCCCGTCCCGCAGCGAACGGAACAGCTCGGCGGCCGGTACCTGGAGGAACGTGACGAACAGCAGCGCGCCCAGTACCGGGTTGACGGCGTGTTCCAGCCCCGGTCCGAGGCCGGGCGCGACCCGTCCGAGCAGCAGCCCCGCCGCCATGGCGCCGAGGTACACCGCGACCTGGTGGCGTTCCATCCGCTCGACCGCTCCCTGACCCGGCCCGGCTCGCGCCGGTCGGGGGGCCGGGCAAGAAGAAAGGCAAGGAGTCTCCCGCACTCCTCGCCACTCTCAAGGTATAGCGCACAGGGGGTCTTGCGGCAAGACCCGGGTCGTGCCGCACAATCGTCCACCGAAGCCGCTACCTGCGGGAACAGGCGCGGGCAGGCTGGGATGACGGGGGATTCATGATCGACGTGATCATCGCCGGTGGCGGGCCGACCGGTCTGATGCTGGCGGGCGAACTGCGGCTGCACGGGGTGCGCGTGCTCGTGGTGGAGAAGGAGGCCGAGCCGGGCGAGTACGTCCGCGCGCTCGGCCTGCACGTGCGCAGCATCGAGGTGATGGACCAGCGCGGGCTGCTGGAGCGGTTCCTCGCGCACGGCAAGAAGTACCAGGTCGGCGGCTTCTTCGCCGGGATCACCAAGCGGTGGCCCGATCGGCTGGACACCGCGCATCCGTACGTTCTCGGCATTCCGCAGCCGGTCATCGAGCGTCTGCTGACCGAACACGCCCTGGAACTCGGCACCGAGATCCGACGCGGCAGCGAACTGGTCGGACTGACCCAGGAGGACGACGGGGTGACCGTCGAGCTGGCCGACGGCACGCGGCTGCGCTCGCGCTACCTCGTCGGCTGCGACGGGGGCCGCAGCACGGTCCGGCGGCTGCTCGGCGTCGGCTTCCCCGGCGAACCCGCCACGGCCGAGACGCTGCTGGGCGAGATGGCGCTGACCGAGGACCCGGCGACGGTCGCCGAGGTCGTCGCGAAGGTCCGCGAGACGCAGTTGCGGTTCGGCGTGATGCCCCTCGGGGACGGGATGTTCCGCCTCGTCGTGTCCGCCGGGGGAGTGGCCGAGGATCGCACGGTCCCGCCCACGTTCGAGGAGTTCCGGCGGCGGCTCGACGCCACGGCGGGGACCGACTTCGGCGCGCACTCGCCGCGCCGCCTGTCGCGCTTCAACGACGCGACCCGGCAGGCCGAGAAGTACCGGGCCGGGCGGGTGCTGCTGGCGGGCGACGCGGCCCACGTCCACCCGCCGCTCGGCGGGCAGGGCCTCAACCTCGGCATCCAGGACGCGTTCAACCTCGGCTGGAAGCTGGCCGCCGAGATCGACGGCTGGGCGCCCGACGGCCTGCTGGACAGCTACGAGACCGAGCGGCACCCGGTGGCCGCCGCCGTGCTGGACAACACCCGCGCCCAGTCCGAGCTGGTCTCCACCGCGCCGGGCGCGCAGGCCGTGCGGCGGCTGCTGTCGGAGCTGATGGACTTCGAGGAGGTGAACCGGTACCTGATCGAGAAGATCACCGCGATCAGCGTCCGCTACGACCTCGGCGAGGGGCATCCCCTGCTCGGACGGCGGATGCGCGACGTCCGGCTCAAGAACGGGCGCCTCTACGAGCTGACGCACCGTGGCCGGGGGCTCCTGCTCGACCAGACCGGCCGACTCTCGGTGGCGGGCTGGGAGGACCGGATCGACCACGTCGTCGACACCGCCGAGGAGGTGGACGCGCCCGCCGTGCTGCTGCGTCCGGACGGTCATGTGGCGTGGGCCGGGGAGGACCGGCGCGACCTCGTCGACCATCTGCCCCGGTGGTTCGGTGCCGCCAGCCCCTGAGCCGTCGCACCCATAGCCGTTCGGGTATGGCCGGGCGTCCGTAGCGATATTGGACAGGCCCGGCCGGTTCCTGATCTGCTTCTGACATGAGACGACAGCTCTGGTTGCGGACCGGCGTCACCGCTCTGGCCCTCGGCGCGCTGGCCACCGGCGGCGTGCACGCGCTCGGCGCCGGCGCCGAGCCGGACCGCGCGGCGCGTCCCGCCGAACGGACGAGCGCCGCGGTGGCCGCGAACCCCGGGCTGGACAGGGCGCTGCGGGCACTGGAGAAGTCCTATGACGGACGCATCGGAGCGGTCGGCATCGACCTGGGCACCGGACGCACCGTCGGGTACCGCGCCGACGAACGCTTCCCGTTCAACTCCGTCTTCAAGGCTTTCGCGTGCGCGGCGGTGCTGCACAAGGCGCGCAACGGCAGCCCCGGACTGATGGACCGGATCGTCCGCTGGACGCCGTCCGAGGTCGCCGAGCTGAAGGAGAACTCCCCGGAGACCACCGAGTACACCGACACCGGCATGACGCCCGCGCAGTTCTGCCGCGCGGGGATCACCAGGTCGGACGGCTTCGCGGGCAACATGATGCTGCGGCAGATCGGCGGGCCCGCCGGGCTCACCGCGTTCTTCCGCGCCCAGGGCGACCGGACGAGCCGCCTGGACCGTCCGGAACCCGGCCTGACGGAGTGGAGCCCCGGCGAGCGGCGCGACACCACGTCCCCGGCGGCGGCCGCACGCACCTTCTCCGCGCTCACGGCGGGCGGGGCCCTGCACCCGGACGACCGGGCGCGGCTGGTCGGCTGGCTCAAGGCCACCGTCACCGGAGACAAGCGCATCCGCGCGGGCCTGCCGAAGACCTGGACGGTCGGCGACAAAACGGGAACGGGCGGCGCGAGCAACCACGGCACCGCCAACGACCTCGCGATCGTCTGGCCCCCCGGCGCGACCGCGCCGATCATCCTGTCGATCTTCACCAACCGGACCGCCGACAACACCCCGGCCGAGGAGAAGGTCATCGCCTCCACCGCGACCGCGCTGGCCCGAGCCCTCGGCAAACTCTGACCCCGGCCGGAGCCATCGTGCTCACTCGCGCGCGGTCACACTTTCACCGGGCGAGGCCGTGGTGCCCGCGCCCACCTGAGCTCGCGCGGCCGTACGCTGACCCGGGCGAGGCCGGGGTGCCCGCGCGTCCGCCTGTGCGTGCGCGTGGTCGTAGCTGGGCGAGGCGTCCGCTTCGTGCTGCTGGGGTTCGCGTGTAAGCCCTACGGGTGGCGGGGCTCCGTGGGTTACAACGGCCCGGCCTTCCAACGGCAGCCGGGCCGCACACGGCCCTCGGCGGCGGCTTGCCCGGCTGGGCGGGGACCAGGCGCGGCCGCCTCGATGGCCGCCGTGTCTGCGACGGTCACGAGTGGGGATGGGCGTGGGGTGTTAACGATCAGTTTTTGAGAAGCGGCGTGCCGTTGCCGGAAGGAGGATGGGAGCACACGCAGCGAGAAGGGGATCGACATGGCGAACACCAAGGCCGAGCAGAGCGAGGGCTTCACCGCCGAGGAGCGCGACGCGATGAAGGAGCGCGCCAAGGAGGTGCGGACCGCGCGGCGCCGCAGCGGGGGCAAGGCCAAGGCCGACGGCGACGCCGACATCCGCGCCAAGATCGCCGAGATGGAGGACGCCGACCGCGTCCTGGCCGAGCGCGTCCACGAACTCGTCCGCGCCGCAGCCCCCGGCCTGGAGCCGAAGCTCTGGTACGGCATGCCCGCCTACGCCAAGGACGGCAAGGTGCTCTGCTTCTTCCAGAGTGCCGCCAAGTTCAAGGCCCGCTACGCCACCCTCGGCTTCAACGACGTCGCGACCCTCGACGACGGCGCCATGTGGCCGACCGCCTTCGCCCTGACCAACCTCACCACCGACGTCGAGGCACACATCACCGACCTCGTAACCAAGGCCGCAACCTAAAACCGGCGCCGCCCCGGGCAACACGCCGCGGCCTGCGCGTCGTCATCTCCGACTTCCTGCCCGGCCCCACGACGACCCCTGCCGCCCCCACCTGGGACCCAAGACGACGACACACGCCCGCCCGCCACCGCCGCCCCCGGCCACGGCCCGCCGATCGCCGTGAGCCACACGCCCCCACCGCCCGCCCGACTGAATTCGCCCGAGCAGGCGTCCACGTCCCCACGCCACCAAGGCGTAAGGCAGCACGACGACGGCGACGCCGCCCTCAACGAGGGCGCGGGCGGCGACCGCCAGCAGGACGAGAGTTCATGCCCTCCAACAGGGCGTAACGCGCAAGGCCGTCAATACACAGCAGGACGCCCGAGCGCGGCCGCACCCAGCTATGCGGCGGAGACGCCCGCCTCGCCGACGTCGTCTTCGGCGGGCAGCCAGTCGTCGCGGCGCGAGCAGGCCACGCCGCTCGACGGGGCGTAACGCAAGGCCGTCGGTGCACGGCAGGACGCGCCCGAGCGCGGCTGCGCCCAGCTACGTGGTGGGGACGCTCGCCTCGCGGGCGTCTTCCTCGGCGGGCAGCCAGTCGTCGCGGCCGCCGCCGACCCAGACGCACCACCGATCCCGCAACGGGCGCGTCAGCCGCGACAAGACGTGTACGTGGGCGCCGCGTGCGAGGAGACCGCCAGCGAGTCGGCGCGTCCGGCATGTCTGCACCATCCGGGCAATACCGTGCGCCGGGCGCTCCGTGGGCGACGGCCTTCCGGAAGAACGCCTTCCGGCGGGGCCGCCGGGTGCCGGGTCCTCCGGGAGCGCGGCCAGGGTGCCCGTTGCGGGCGGTCGGGGTCTTTGGTGGTTGGGGGGAGTTTCAAAAAGACATGTGTGTCTGCTTGAATGTGGGTGTCTTGATCCTTCCGAGAAGCGAGTGAACATGCCCAGCTTCATGCGCAAGGCCGGTCTTCTGGTCGCGGCCACGGTGGCCGCGTTGCTGACCCCCGTCGCTCCCGCCGCCCAGGCGGACACCCGGCACCCGATCGGTGGTGGCACGGGGATCTATCAGCAGTTCGTGCAGACGCCCACCGAGATGAAGGTCAAGAGCTGCACGCTGACCGCGGTCGGCTATGACGGCGCGGGCAACCTGGTGGGCCTCAGCAACGCGCACTGCTTCGTCAACGACGCGGGCCAGAAGGTCCACGGCGACAAGGTCTACCTCGACCGGTCGCCGCACGGCACCTTCTTCAACCCGGCTCCGCCGCCCAGCAGCCTCGACTTCCTCGACGTCGGCGTGATCGGCGAGGTGACCTACATCAGCGAGGGCAACGGGTACTTCACCGGCGGCGTGGCCGGACCCGACTACGCCGTGATCAAGTTCGACGAGACCAAGGTGCGGCCGACGAACACGGTCTCCAGCCCGTCGGGTTCGCTGACGATCACGTCGCTCGGAGCCCGCCCGGCCGTCGGCACCCGCCTGTGCAAGATGGGTCACCGGACCGGACTGACCTGCGGCAAGGTCACCGGCCACGGCCCGGCGAACATCGGCCGCTTCATCAGCGCCGTCGCCACCAACGCGGGCGACTCCGGTGGTCCCGTCGTCGACGGGACCACGCTCGTCGGCAACCTCTGGGGATTCCCCGGCCATACCTCGATCGAGTTCATCATCGGTGACATGAACGCCCGGGGCGACGTGGGCGCGGGCTTCCACCTGCCCTGACCTCCCGTCCACCGGACCGGCGGCGCCCCACCACGCGGTGGGGCGCCGCCCTCTTTTCGTCACCTATCTTGACCGATCGTTCCACAATGGCCTAGGTTCACCGCCATGGCACGGACCAAGGAGTTCGACCCCGACGCGGTACTGCACCGCGCCATGGAGCTGTTCTGGGCCCGGGGCTACGAGGCGACGACGATGGCCGACCTGGTCGAGCACCTGGGCATCGGACGGGCGAGCATCTACGCCACGTTCGGCGGCAAGCGCGACCTCTACCTCAAGGCGTACGACCGGTACGTGGAGCTGGGGGTCGACTGGGCCGGGCTGCTATCGCAGCCGGGCCCGGTGCTGCCCGCCGTCCGGGCGCTGGTGGAGCGGTTCGCCGCCGACGCCACCGGGCCCGGCGCCGAGCGCGGATGCCTGGTCGTGAACACGGCCGTCGAGCTGGTGCCGCACGACGCGGCGGCGGCGCGGCGCGTGGCCGCCAACTGGGACTTCGTCGAGGCGACGCTGACCTCGGCGCTCACCCGCGCGGCGGCCCAGGGCGAGCTGGCGGCGGACCGCAACCCCCGGGCGCTCGCGCGGTTCGTGCTGACGGTGCTCCAGGGCATGCGCGTGGTGGGCAAGGGGGCGGACGATCCCGCCCGGCTGCGCGACGCGGCGGCGACGGCGCTGTCCGTTCTCGACTGAATCCCTCCGCGGGGGCGGCGCTGATGCACGCCTCCATAATTGACCGTACGTTCTACAATTGGAGAACCACATGTCTCGTTTCCAGGGCAGGGTCGCGCTCGTCACCGGCGGCGGCAGCGGCATCGGCCGCGCCACCGCGCGGGCCTTCGCCGCCGAGGGCGCGACCGTCGTCGTCGCCGGACGCGACGCCGCAGCCCTCAACGAAACCGTCGCGCTCATCGCGCGCGACGGCGGCAAGGCCGAGGCCGTCACCGCCGACGTCACCGTGGAGGACGACGTCGCCCGCCTGGTCGAAACGACGGTCGAGCGGCACGGCGGCCTGCACGTCGCCCACAACAACGCGGGCGTCCTCGGTGAGGCCGCCCCGCTCGCGGATCTGGACGCCGCCGCCTGGCGCGGCACCCTCGACGTCAACCTGACCGGCGTGTTCCTGTGCCTCAAGCACGAGATCCGGCACATGCGCGCCCACGGCGGCGGCGCGATCGTCAACACCGCGTCCAACATCGGCGCGCACGTGCGCCTGCCCGGCCTGGCGTCCTACGCGACGAGCAAGGCCGCCGTCAGCGTCCTGACCCGCGCCGCCGCCCGCGACCACGTCGCAGACGGCGTCCGCGTCAACGCCGTCAGCCCCGGCGCGGCCGACGCGCCCATGTCCGTGCGGCCGGGCGAGACCGTCGCGGACCGCGACGCCCGCCTCGCGCCCACGATCCCCCTCGGCCGCGTCGGCACGCTCGACGAGGTCACCGCCGCCGTCCTCTACCTCGCCTCCGACGACTCCGGCTTCACGGTGGGCGCCGACCTCGTCCTGGACGGCGGAGCCTCCGCCTGACCGGACGCGGCGGCGGCGCGCGCGGCCAGGTCCGCGAGGGCCGTGGCGACCGGCGGGGGGTCCAGGACGGTGTAGGGCATGGGGAGCAGGGTGAGGCGGTGGGCCAGGTAGGCGGGGGAGCCGGGGCGGGTGGTGAGAAGGGTCGTGGCGGCGTCGTGCGGGGTCAGGTCGCCCAGGCGGGCCGCCACGGACGCCTCGGCGGGCGGGGCGTGCAGGAGGACGCGGGCGCGGACGGCGTCGGCGCCGAGGGACCGGTGGACGAACGTCGCGGCGTCCACGCCGCCGGGCAGGGCACGGGCCGGTACGCGGACGCCGGTGCGGTGCACCTCGGTGATCCGGTCGACGCGGAACATGCGCCAGTCGGCGCGGGCGTCGTCGTGCGCGACCAGGTACCACCGCCGCGCCGCCGCGACCAGCCGGTGCGGCTCGACCAGGCGGCGCGACGCGGTGCCGTCCGCCCGGGTGTGGGCGAAGCGGACCTTCTCCCCGACCTGGCAGGCGCCGGCGAGGGTCGCGAGCGTCGCCGGGTCGGTCGCGGGGCCGCCCTCCACCGGCATCGGGACGGCGGCCTCGGCCACCGCGCCCAGCCGGTGCGCCAGCCGCTTCGGCAGCACCTGTTGCAGCTTGGCCAGGGCGCGCAGCGCCGCGTCCTCGACGCCCGGCAGGTCCGTCTCGGCGGTGGTGCGCAGTGCGACGGCGATGGCGACGGTCTCCTCGTCGTCCAGTAGCAGCGGCGGCATCGCCGTCCCGGCCGTCAGCCGGTACCCGCCGACGTTGCCGCGCGCCGCCACCACCGGGTAGCCCAGTTCGCGCAGCCGGTCCACGTCGCGGCGGATGGTGCGGACGGTGACGTCGAGCCGGTCGGCCAGCTCGGCGCCGGGCCAGTCGCGCGGGGTCTGGAGCAGGGACAGCAGGCGCAGCAGCCGTGCGGACGGATCACGCATCGGGCCAGTCAACCATGCGGACGTTCACTGTCCTGATGGCTCCCTAACGTGCGGAGCAACGGAACGGACGAAGGGGACCACCATGCTGCGGGGATTCGCGACCATCAACTACTGGGCCGACGACCTGGAGGCCGCCGTCGCCTGGTACACCGAGGTGCTCGGCATCGAGCCGTACTTCCGCGTGGACGGCTACGTCGAGTTCCGCGTCGGGGACTACCGGCACGAACTGGGGCTGGTCGACGGCCGGTACCGCTACGCCGACAGCGACGGCAGGCCCGCCGGACCCGTCCAGTTCTGGCACGTGGACGACGTGCGCGCCTCCTACCGGCGGCTCCTGGACCTCGGCGCGACCCCGGTCCAGGAGCCGATCGAACGCGGCGAGGGCTTCGTGCCCGCCGCCGTCCGCGACCCGTTCGGCAACGTGCTCGGCATCATGGAGAACGCGCACTACCTGGAGGTCCTGGCCGAGCGCTGAGCCCCCACCCGCTCGACGACGCTCCGGCCCCGCACCGATCACTCGTGCGGGGCCGGAGCGCCCCCGGCCAACTGTGCGAGCACCCGTGGCCCCCCCCCCACCGATCATCGAGCGAGGGCGGCCGGGCGCACAGGTCCCGGATGGCCGAGCGATCAGGCTCCGACCGGCTGGTGGGCGACGGGCGCGGCGTCGGCCGGGACGGACGGGTCGCGGCGCCGGAGGCCGGTCGCGACGACGATCGCG
This sequence comes from Actinomadura flavalba DSM 45200, assembly GCF_000374305.1. GTDB lineage: Bacteria > Actinomycetota > Actinomycetes > Streptosporangiales > Streptosporangiaceae > Spirillospora > Spirillospora flavalba. The sequence goes on from NZ_KB894096.1 coordinate 246,968, forward strand.
CCGAGCAGCGCCGTCACGAGCGGGACCAGCAGCGCCGCCCGCACCCCCGGCAGGCCCCCGCCCGCCGCGACGCCGACGACCGTCACGGCCGACAGGCCGAGCGCGGTGCCGAACTGGATCGAGGTGTAGAGCAGCCCGCCGGCCAGTCCCTGTTCGTGGTCGGGGACGCCCTCGGTCGCGGCCATCGTCAGCGGCGCGTAGGCGAGCGCGAACGACAGTCCGATGAGCAGCATCGTGGGGAACATCGCCGCGTACACGGTGTCGGTGCCGACCGGGAGGAACAGCGCGTAGGCGGTGACCGCCAGCAGCGTCCCGCCGAACAGCACCCGCAGGTTGCCGAACCGGTTCACCAGGCGCGGCGTGAGCGTCGGCGCCAGGATCGTGTCGATGCCCGCGACGAGCAGCGCCAGGCCGGTCTGCAGCGGCGTCCAGCCCCGGACCTCCTGGAGGTAGAGGGTCGCGACGAACTGGAACCCGGCGAACGAGGCCAGGAACAGCATCGCGGTGACGTTGGCGCGCACCAGCCGCGCCGACCGCAGGATGCCGAGCCGGACCAGCGGCTGGGGGTGCCGCCGCTCGACCACGACGAACACCGCGAGCAGCGCCGGGCCGAGGACGAGCAGCGCCGCCGTCAGCGCCGGGCCGTGCGAGGGGTTCTCCAGCCGGACGATGCCGTAGACGAGCGCGAGCATCGCGCCGGTGATGCTCAGCGCGCCGAGCGGGTCGAACCGTCCCGTCCGGGGCGTGCGCGGCTCGACGTCCAGCAGTGCCAGCGCGCCGAGCAGGATCAGCGAGGCCAGCACGACGGGCCCGAAGAACACCCAGCGCCAGCCGAGCGCGGTGAGCATCCCGCCCGCGACGACGCCGAGCGAGAACCCGCCCGCCGCCAGCCCCGCGTAGACGCCGAGCGCCTTGGTGCGCAGCGGGCCCTCGGGGAACGCGGACGTGAGCAGCGCCAGCCCGGCCGGGGCCATGAACGCCGACGCGACGCCGGTGGCGAAGCGGGCGAGCAGCAGCATCCAGCCCTCGGTGGCCAGCCCGCCCAGGCCCGAGAAGGCGATGAACACGCCCAGCCACAGCAGGAACATGCGGCGCCGGCCGAGCAGGTCGGCGGCGCGTCCGCCCAGCAGCATGAACCCGCCGTAGCCGAGGACGTAGGCGCTGACGACGCCGCTGAGCACGCCGGTGGACAGGCCGAGGTCGGCGCGGATCGCGGGCAGCGCCACGTTGATCATCGCGACGTCGATGCCCTCCAGGAACATCGCGCCGCCGAGGACCGCGAGGACGGCCCAGGCGCGTCCGCTGACGCGGTCGTGGGTGGTGGACACGGGTCCACTCCTTCCGGGGACGGGAAGGGCCGGTATCCCGAACGTGGGCCGGTTCCCTCTTGTAACCGGCCCCATCGTGGGACACCATCGGGAGGCATGGAAGACGGAACATCGACGTCACCCGGTTACCGCTGTGATACCGACCCGGGCGGCGAGGACTTCGACTACACGCACTGGGACGCCCGCGAGGACTGCGAGGTCCGGCAGATCCTCGACCGGGTCGCCGACAAGTGGTCGCTGCTGGTGATCGCGCTGCTGGAGCAGCGGTCGCTGCGCTTCACCGAGCTGCGCCGCATGATCGACGGCGTCAGCCAGCGGATGCTCACGCGAACGCTGCGCCATCTGGAGCGCGACGGCCTGGTCCGCCGGACCGTCCACCCGACGGTCCCGCCGCGCGTCGACTACGAGCTGACCGAGCTGGGCGCGACCCTGCACACGACGATCAAGGCGCTCGTCACCTGGACCGAGGAGCACCAGGGCCAGATCGCCAGGGCCCGCGCCGACTACGACGTGCGGGTGGCGGCCGAGCAGGCGGCGGCCGAACGGGCCGACGCCGACCGCGCGGAGGTCGCCCGCCTGGTCCGTCCCCGCTAGCCGTCCGTCCCGCGCGAGGGGTCGCCGGGCCGGAGAACGTCGGTGGAGCGTGCCACAATCGCGACCATGAACACCGTACGGCTCGAACCCTGGACCGAGGCCGACCTGCACGTCCTGCACGCCGCCAACACCCCCGACGCGCGCCGCCACCTCGGCGGCGTCGAGCCCGCCGAGCAGATCCTCTCCCGGCACCGGCGCTACCTGGCCTTCGGCTCGTCCGGACCGGGCGCCATGTACCGCGTGCTCGTCGGTGACGAGCCCGGTTCGGTGGGCGTGATCGGATTCTGGGAGAAGGAGTGGCGGGGCGAGGTCGTCTACGAGACCGGCTGGACGATCGTCCCCGGGTGGCAGGGGAAGGGCATCGCCTCGGCGGCCGGACGGCTCGTGGTGGACGCGGCGCGGGCCGAGGGGCTGCACCGGTACCTGCACGCGTATCCCAGCGTGGACAACGCGGCGTCCAACGTCCTGTGCGGCAGGCTCGGCTTCACCCTGCTGGGCCCCACGGACTTCGAGTTCCCGCCCGGCTCGCTCATGCGCTGCAACGACTGGCGGCTCGACCTCACCGGCTGAGGGGCGCCTCCCCGGCTGTCGTGGAACGTGCCAGAATCGGCGGATGCAGCCGGTACGCCTGGAACCGTGGACCACGGACGGCATCAACGTCCTGCACGCCCTCAACACGCCGGACGCGCGCCGCCACCTCGGCGGCGTCGAGACCCCGGACCGGCTGCTCGAACGGCACCGCCGCTACCTGGACCTGGCCGGGACCGCGCCCGGGATGATGTACCGCGTCCACGCCGGGGACGACGCGGTCGGCCTCATCGGCTTCTGGGAGCGGGAGTGGCGCGACGCCCTGGTCTACGAGACCGGCTGGGCGGTGGTGGCCGAGCACCACGGGCGCGGCATCGCCTCGGCGGCCGGGCGGCTGCTGGTGGACAGGGCCCGCGCTGACGGGCGGCACCGGCACCTGCACGCGTTCTCCTCGGTGGACAACGCGGCGTCCAACGCCCTGTGCGGCAGGCTCGGCTTCACCCTGCTGGGCGCCACGGAACTCGACTTCCCGCCCGGCACCCGGGGGCTCTGGAACGACTGGCGGCTCGACCTCACCGCGTGACGACGGCCTCCGTCAGCGCCGTCAGCGCCGCCTCGGTGGCCGCGTCCGCCGCCAGGCGCACGACGAGCTGCTGTTCGTCGGTCTCGGGCAGCGCCAGGCACTCGTAGAACAGCCGCAGCTCGCCCGCGCGCGGATGCGCCCACCGCTCGACGCCGGTCCGCGCGGGCAGCGCCGACCCCGCGTAGTGGCCGGTGAACGACGGGCCCGCCAGGACGCGCAGCTCGTCGGCCACGTACGCGGCGTGGGTGTCGCCGAGCGACGCGGCCGTCCGCAGCTCGGCGGCGCGCGCGGCCGCGACCGTGTCCCAGTCGGGGAACGCCAGGCGGGCGCGCGGGTCGGTGAAGACGTAGTACGCCAGGCTGGGCGGCTCGCCGTCGAGCAGGCCGAGCGGCCCGGCGAGGCGGGCGAACCCCTCGGTGCGGGCCAGGACCTCCCCGATGCGGCTGACGACCACCGCCGGAGCCGGTTCGAGCGCGGCCAGCAGCGCCCGCACGGCCGGGCGGACGGTGCGGTCGGGTTCGGGGGCGTCCGCGCAGTAGGCGCCGGACGCGACCTTGGACAGCCGGTGCAGGTGCAGCCGCTCGTCGGGGGAGAGCCGCAGCGCCTCGGCGAGCGCGGTGATGATCTCGGGGGACGGACGGCGGTCGCGGCCCTGCTCCAGCCGGGTCAGGTACTCGACGCTGACGCCGGCGAGCGTCGCCAGCTCGGCGCGGCGCAGCCCCGGCGTGCGGCGGCGCGGCCCGGCGGGCAGCCCCGCCAGCTCGGGGGTGAGCGCCTCGCGGCGGGCGCGCAGGAACCCGCCCAGCTCGTTGTCTCCCATGGTCCCGAGGCTATCGGGGTTGCGTGGCCCCGCGAGGGCCAGCCTCACGCCGGTCTCCCTGAGACGGCCGCGGAGCGGCAGGCTCGGTCCCGCAACGAAAGGGGACCATTCATGCGTTACCGCCCACTCGGCCGCACCGGGCTGCGGGTGTCGGAGCTGTTCCTCGGCGCCATGACCTTCCACGACCGCGACCGGATCACCGACTACCGCGCGATCGTGGACACCTACTTCGAGGCGGGCGGCAACGTCGTGGACACCGCCTCCTCGTACGGCGCGAGCGAGGAGATCGTCGGTGAGCTGCTGGCGGGCCGCCGGGACCGGACCGTCCTGGCCACCAAGTACACGCTGACCCGCGACCGCACCGACCCCAACGCGGCGGGCAACCACCGCAAGAACCTCGTCCGGTCGCTGGAAGACAGCCTGCGCGCCCTGCGCACCGATTACATCGACCTGTACTGGGTGCACGTCTGGGACCGGCGCACGCCGGTCGAGGAGACGATGCGGGCGCTGGACGACGCGGTCCGCGCGGGCAAGGTGCTGCACGTCGGCGTCTCCGACGTCCCCGCCTGGGTCGTCGCCCGCGCCAACACGCTCGCGGAGTGGCGCGACTGGACACCGTTCGCGGGCCTCCAGGTGCCCTACAACCTGCTGGAACGCGACGTCGAGCGCGAGCTGCTGCCGATGGCCGAGGGGCTCGGGCTGAGCGTGGCGGCGTGGGCGCCGCTGGCGCGCGGCGTGCTGTCGGGCAAGTTCACCGGCGCGACCCCGGCGGGCGAGACCCGCGTCGATCCCGGCACCCTCACCGACCGCGACCACGCGGTGGCGCGTACCGTCCGCGACGTCGCCACCGAGATCGGCGCGACCCCGGCGCAGGTCGCGCTGGCCTGGACGCGCGCCAAGTACGCCGGTGTGCACCCGCTGGTGGGCGCCCGCACCGCCGCCCAGCTCACCGACAGCCTCGGCGCGGCCGGCCTGACCCTCCCGGACGAGGCCGCCGCCCGCCTGGACGGCGCCGCCGACTTCGCCCTCGGCTTCCCCGGCGACTTCATCGCCCAGTGCGAGGAGTCCCCCTTCGTGTTCGGCGACACCTGCTGGGAGTGACCGCGTGCCGGGCCGGACGGCGGCGGTGTCCGGCCCGGCCACGGATCAGCGGAACTCGAGCGGAGCCGTCGTGGCGTCACCGCCGTCGGTGGCGGCCACGCCGACCACGCACTGGATGCGGCCGCAGTGGATGGAGTGGTACTCGCCGTTGCCGCGGACGCCCTCGAAGTGCTTGCGGACGCTCAACGGCGTGCTGAACGCGCCGCCCTCGTCGGGCGTGAGGCGGACGCGGGTGTTGGGGTCGCAGGCCCACTCCCCGGTGGCCTCGTTGATGACCCCGCACTGCTGGGCGTAGTAGGTGTACTGAGGGTTGAGGCCACGACCGCCCACCCCGACGGCGGTGCTGGAGGCCAGGCCGGTGGACGGATTGGCCGTGATGACGAGCTGCGCGGCGCGCGCCTCCGCCGCCGACGACGGCAGCGGCGCGGACAGGACCGACGCGAGACCCAGCACCAGCACGGCGCCGGGCCTGACGAGGGGAAGGGACACAGGTTCTCCGTTCGATCGGATGATGCGCCCGCACGGGCGGACGGTCGCACTTTCGGTGATGGATTTATCACAAAGAGTGTTTGCCGAGGGCTGTGCCGGGAGAGGGGTGACGGCGGTGCGGTGGAGTGCTCGGTCGCGACCTCTGGCTCATTTCGGGCGAAGGCCGTGCGTACCCGGAACCCGGCGCCAGGCCACGGAACGGACCGGTCGCTCCGTCTCGTCGACGTCCGGTATCCCACCCAGTCGGCACAAGCCGGGTGGCCGGGAGCCGGTGTCGGAGGCGTCGGCGGCCCCGCCGCCGTGTGCGCGACAGGGCGCGTCTCGATGCCGTGACCTGGCGGGACGGTGAGAGAACCGTGCCGATGGTTCCGTCATGAGGTGGCGCTGAGGCCACCCCGGCGGGCGAGGCCGGGTGCCGGACGGGAAGCGTCCGCTACTCGGGCATGCTGGGGGTATGAGTACTTCCTCGCGGCTGCTGGCGTTGCTGTCCTTGCTTCAGACGCCCCGGGAGTGGGCGGGCGGTGAGCTGGCCGGTCGGCTCGGGGTCAGTACCCGCACCGTTCGACGCGACGTGGAGCGGTTGCGCGACCTCGGCTATCCGGTGCGGGCGGCGATGGGACCGGCGGGCGGGTACCGGCTGGTGGCGGGGACGGCGATGCCGCCGCTGCTGCTGGACGACGAGGAGGCCGTGGCGGTCGCCGTCGGGTTGTCGGCCGCCGCGTCGCAGCCGGTCGAGGGCATCGGGGAGGCGTCGGCGCGGGCGCTGGCCAAGCTGGAGCAGGTGCTGCCGTCGCGGCTGCGGCCCCGGCTTGCGGCGCTGACGGCGGCGACCGTGGCGGCGGCGCCGTGGTCGGCCGGGCGGGGGCCGGGCGTCTCGCCGTCCGACCTGGCGGCGCTGGCGGTCGCGGTCGCGGGCCGGGAGCGGCTGCGGTTCTCCTACCGGGCGGCCGACGACGCCGAGACGCGGCGGCTGGTCGAGCCGGAACGGCTGGTGGTGGCGGGCCGCCGCTGGTATCTGCTGGCCTTCGACATCGACCGCGACGACTGGCGCACGTTCCGCGTCGACCGGATCTCCGGACCGCGCGGCATCGGCCAGCGGTCGGCGGGGCGCGCGGTGCCCGGCGGCGACCCGGCCGAGTTCCTGGCCGAGCGGATGGCGGCGCTGGTGCGGCACGTGGAGACGGACGTGACGCTGCGCATGCCCGTCGCGGAGGCCGCGCGGTGGTCGGGCGGCTCGGGGGAGCTGGAGGAGATCGGGCCGGACGAGGTCCGGGTGCGCGGCCACGCCGACGCGGTGGAGTTCGTGGCGATGCGGTTGATCATGAGCGGCCGCCCGTTCACGGTGCACGGGCCGCCGGAGCTGGTGACGTACGTCCGGAATCTCGCCGAGCGGTCCGCCGAGGCGGTCGCGACACCGGGGAATTGAGCCATTTCAACGCGTATGTGGAACATGCACCGAGGATCACGAAATACTCAACGGTATGCTTCCCCCGAATGGCGATAATGCCTGCCTGCCAGGCATCACCTGCTTTTTTAGACTTGTCTTGACGAATGACGGCACGCAACGTTCTGTTCGGTGTAACGTCTGACTTCCTGCAACTCTCACGCGGCGGAGGGGACGGCGTGCTGGGCATTGACGGCTGCCTGAAACAGATCATGGAGATCCCCGGCTCCCACAGCGCGACGCTGGTCGACGGGGCCAGCGGGCTGGCGGTCGCCGCTGCGGGACGCGCCGATCCCGTCGACGAACACGAGGACGCGGCCGGTACGACCGACGTCGTCCGCGCCGTGCTGGCCACCCCGGCGCTCAGCACCACCCGCACCGGCGACGACATCGAGGAGATCATCGTCTGCGGCACGCGCGGCTATCACCTCATCGCACTGATCAACGACGCGTTCGAGGGAAGGCTGTTCTTGCACCTGCTCGTCGACCGCGACAAAGGCAATCTCGCGCTGGCCCGGCTGCGCGTGCGGGAACTGCTCGGTGAAATGGCGGGAGGGGAGGGTGCGTAGCGCGGCGGCGGCCGATCCGGGCGTCGCCCCGGCCCACGCCGACCCCCCGATCGTCACCGCGCTGCGCCGCGCCGAGGCCGACGAGCGCACCGGCGTCCTGCACGCCGGTGACGAGGGCGCGTTCTTCCTCGACCGGGGCGCCGTCACCTATGTGACGAACCGGGCGACGACCGGGCTGGACCGGCTCGTCATGTCGTCCGGCACCGTGTCGGCCGAGGAGTGGGGGCGCGTCCTGCTCGCCGTCGCCGAACGCGACGGCGCGCCGCTGCGCGAGGCCGGCCGCGCCCCCGGCCTCGGCCGGGCGCGGCTGGAGATGTTCGCGCTGCTGGCCGCGTTCGACGCCGCCTCGTCCCTGCTCGGCTCGGCCGCCGAGCCGCGCTTCGAGGCCGGACCGCCGCACTGGCTGGCGCCCGTCTGCCGGATCACGCCCGCGACGCTGGTGCTGGAGCGGACGCGCCGCCGCGACCGGCTCGACGCCGAATGGCCCGACGACCGCGCCGACACCGCCCCCGTGGTGCCGGTGCGGCGGGTGCGGCGGCAGCGCGTCATCCTCACCGGCCTACAGGCCGAGCTGCTGCTCAACGCCGACGGCCACCGCACCGCCGCCGGGCTGGCGCTCGACCTCGGCCGCACCACGTTCGGCTGCCTGCTCGCCGTCCGGGCGCTGGCGGCGGCGCGGCTGATCGAACGGCCCGGACCCGCCGTCCGTCCCGTCGCCCCGGCGCTCGCGACGGCGCCCGCGCCGGGCGAGCCGCCCGCGTTCTGGACGCCGCCCGACCACGACGTGCTGGTCCGGCTGCGCGCCGCGCTGGAGGAGCTTGCGTGACCCCGCGGAAGAGACGGCTGGGTGAACTGATGAGGAGGCCCGTGAAACTGCCGCCGCCCGACCCCGACCCCGCCGTGCGCGCCGAACTGCACGCGCTGCGCGACCGCCTCCCCGACCTCGTCGGCAGCCTCGTCGCGTCGTCGGACGGGCTGCTCGTCGCGCACGACCTGCCCCCCGACCTGGAACCCGACGGCCTCGCGGCGCTGACCGCCTCCCAGCTCGGTCTCTCGCACCGGCTCGCCTCCACCGCGCACGGTGGAGCGTTCCGCGAGGTCGTCGTGCACGGCACCGGCGGCCACGTGGTGATCTACGCGGCCGGGTGGACGGCGTCGCTGACCGTGCTGGCCGCACCCGCCGTGAACGTCGGCCGGCTCCACCTGGAGTCGCGCCCCGTCGCCCGCGCCATCGCGGGCCTCCTGGCCGCCCCCGGCGGTCCCGAACCCCAACGGAAGGACGCACGATGAGCAACCTGGACACCGCCCTCAAGGAGATGATGGACATCGACGGCGCGGTCGGCGCCGCCGTCGTCGACTACAGCAGCGGCATGGCGCTCGGCATGCTCGGCAGCTCCAAGAACCTCGACCTCCAGGTCGCCGCGGCGGGCAACACCGAGGTCGTGCGGGCCAAGCTGCGCACGATGGAGCAGCTCAACCTCAAGGAGGAGATCGAGGACATCCTCATCTCCCTGTCCGGGCAGTACCACATCATCCGCCCGGTGACCGGCCGCAAGTCCGCCGGCCTGTTCATGTACATGGCGCTGGACCGCAACCGCGCCAACCTCGCCCTGGCCCGCCACCGGCTGCGCTCGATCGAGGAGACGCTGGAGGTCTGACGCGCCGGCGCCCCGGCCCGGCGCGGTGGCCGGGGCGTCAGCGCGCCAGCACGCCGTTCTCGAACGTGCGGACGACGTGCGCGACGACGCCGTGCCGGGGCAGCACGCCCTGCTCGGCCAGCTCGACGCCGGTGTAGACCAGCGCCCACAGGACGTTCTGCACCCAGACGGGTTCGACGTCCGGGTCGAGGACGCCCGCGGCCTGGCCGCGCGTGACCAGGTCGAGCATCGGGTCCTGGACGGGCGGGCAGTCCGGGTCGTCGGCGGGCGTCCCGTGACCGGCCAGGACGTCCGGATCGCCCCACAGGAAGCGGATACGGTCTCCGGCCGCGACGTATCCGGCGATGAGCCGCCGCAGCGCCTCCAGCGGCGTCCCCTGGTCGAGCCGCGCGTCGGCCCCGGCCCGCTCGACGACCTCCAGCGAGTCCTCCACGACGGCCCGGACCAGGTCGTCCCGCTCCGGGAAGTACCGGTGCACGGTGCTGCGCCCGACGTCGGCGGCGCGTGCGATGTCGGCGACGGTCGCGGCCCGGTCCCGCGCCAGGACCGCCGCCGCGGCGGCGAGAATGGCCCGCCGCGTCCGCCCGCGCACCCCGGTCACGCTCTCAGTCATGGCCCACACCTACCACCCCGGGGCGCCGCGCGCCGACGAGGCCGTCGCCGAGGCCGCTGCGCCGGTAGAGGACCTGCCGCCCGTCGCGGGCGCGGGTGACCAGCCCGGTCGCGTGCAGCACCTTGAGGTGCTGCGACACGGCGCTGGGGGTGACGCGGAGCCTGCGGGCGAGTTCGACGGTGGGCAGCGGCTCGTCCAGGAGGCCGAGCAGCGTCGCCTTCGGCACGCCCACCAGGGACGTCAGCGCGGAGACGTCGGCCACCGGCGCGGAATGCCACAGCGTCGCCACGCCCCGGCACGGATAGCCGAGCACCGGCGCCTCGTCCGCGCCGACCGGCGGCGCGGGCTTGTGCGCGAACACCGACGGGACGAGCAGCAGCCCCCGGCCCGACGACGCGGCACGGTAGCCCGCGCCGATGGTCCGGTCGATGGACAGGACGCCGTCGTGCCAGCGCAGGTGCGGGTGGATGTCGGCGAACAGCGCCCGCGCGCCGCCGACCGCGAGCCGCCGCGCCCGGTAGGTCATGTCGGCCTCCAGCACCAGGCGCATCTGCGGCCACGCCGGTCGGAGCGCGACCGTCCAGTACCGGTGCAGCAGGTCGCAGACGGTGTCGCGGAGCCGGGCGACGGACGCGTCGTCGCCGGTGGCGGCGTCCCGCAGCGGCGCCGGAAGGGGCTCGGGGGCGTGCGCGGCCGCCAGGTCGCGGCGGACCAGCGCGGGGGAGGCGCGGCGGACGACGGCCAGTTCCTCGTCGAACGCGGCGGCGAACGTCGCCGGGCGCGGGGTGAGGAAGTCGGGGAGGGTGCGCCGCGCCGCGACCAGCGACAGCAGCAGCCCGGTGTCGAGCCCGCCGAGCCGGGCGAGCGCGGCCCGCCGCCACGGGAGGTGCAGCGCCGACAGCCCCGGTTCGCGCAGGACGCGCAGGCTGAGCACCGTCTCGTACAGCGGCGAGAGCGCGAACCGCGTGTCCGCGAGGTCCTCGACGCCCAGCTCAAAGGTGATCATTAAGCTCCAGGCTACCGTGCTGGGCGGCGGCGCCCGGGTGGCGTGGACTGCCGGGCATGACGACCACGGCACCGGCACGCGCCGACGCGATGAGCACCCGCCTGCTGCTGCTCCTGTCCCTCGCCTGCGCCGTCGGGGTGGGCAACCTCTACTTCCCGCAGGCGATCACCCCGCTGATCGCCGCCGGGCTGGACGTGCCGCCCGGCGCGGCGGCGCCGGTGGTGACCGCGATCCAGCTCGGCTACACCGCCGGGATCTTCCTGCTGGTGCCGCTCGGGGACCGGCTGCCCGGGCGTCCGTTCCTCGTCGCGCTGCTCGCCGTCGCGGGCGCGGGCCTGCTGCTGGCGGCGGCGGCCCCGGCGCTGCCGGTGCTGGTGGCGGCGAGCGCGCTGGTCGGCGTCGCGACGATCGCGGCGCAGGTCATCGCGCCGATGGCGGCGGGGCTGGTGGACGGCGGGCGCCGGGGCACGGTGCTCGGGACGCTGCTGAGCGGGTCGATGGCCGGGATGCTGCTGGCCCGCGCCTTCGGCGGGACGCTCGGGGAGTGGCTGGGCTGGCGCGCGCCCTATCTGGCGGCGGCCGTGGTGGTGCTGCTGCTGGCGGGGGTGCTGGCGTTCGTCCTGCCGGTCACCGTTCCGGCGGCGCGCGGCGGCCGCCCGTCCCTTCTGGACCCGCTGCGCCTGCTGCGGGCCGAGCCGGAGCTGCGCCGCTCGTGCCTGTACCAGGCGGCGGCCTTCGGCGGCTTCTCGGCCGTCTGGACGTGCGTCGCCCTGCTCCTCACCGGCCCGGTCTACGGGCTGGACACCCGCGCCGTGGGCCTGCTCGCCCTGGTCGGGGCGGCCACGATCGCGTGCACGCCCCTGGCGGGACGCCTGGTGGACCGCCGGGGCGCCGACGCGGTCACCCTGGTCTGCCTGCTCGGCCTCCTGGCCGCGGCGGCGATCCTCGCGGCGGGCGCGCGCGGGGGCACGGTGGGGCTGGTGGCCCTGACCGCCGGGACGCTCGTGCTGGACGTGGCGATGCAGTCGGGTACGGTCGCCAACCAGTCCCGCGTCCTGGCGCTGCGCGCCGACGCGCGCGGCAGGCTCAACACGGCCTACATGACGTGCTCCTACCTGGGCGGGACGGCGGGCTCCTGGGCGGGCCTGCGCCTCTACGCTCACCTGGGCTGGACGGGCGTCTGCGCCCTGGTCGCCGTCGCGGCCGCCGTCGCGCTGACGCGGCACCTGGCCGCGCTGAGGGCGGGTGAGAGGCTGGGAGGCGAAGCGGACGCGCGACGTCGGAAGGGGTGAGCGCGGTGGACGAGGCCGGACGGGTGATCTACGGGTGCATGGGGCTCGGCGGCGAGTGGAACGCCGAGACCTACGGCGCCGCCGAGATCGAGCACGCGGAGGCGGTCGTGCAGGCGGCGCTGGACAGCGGGATCACCGCGTTCGACCACGCCGACATCTACGGCCGGGGCAAGGCCGAGGCGGTGTTCGGGGAGGTGCTGGCGCGGTCGCCGGGACTGCGGGAGCGGATCACCGTGCAGACCAAGTGCGGCATCCGGCTCGCCGCGAACGGACGCGCGGGCCACTACGACCTGCGCGGCGCGAGCATCGGCGCCCGGGTGCGGGAGAGCCTGGAACGGCTGCGGGTGGACGCCGTCGACGTCCTGCTGCTGCACCGGCCCGACCCGCTGGCCGATCCGCGCGACGTCGCCGCCGCGCTCTCCGCCCTGCACGCCGAGGGGCGCGTCCGCGCGGTCGGGGTGTCGAACATGAGCGCCGCGCAGATCACCGCGCTCCAGGCCGAACTCGACCTGCCCGTCGTCGCGGACCAGCTCGAAATGAGCCTGCACAGCCGGGCGTGGGTCGAGCAGGGCGTCCTGGTCAACACCCCCGCCGCCGCCGACGTCGGGTTCTCCGACGGCACCCTGGAGCACTGCCGCGCGCACGGGATCACGCTCCAGGCGTGGGGCGCGCTGGCGCGGGGCCGCTACACCGGCCGCCAGGAGACGCCCGAGGAGCACGCCACCGCGCGGCTCGTCGCCGGCCTGGCCGACCGCAAGGGCACCACGCCCGAGACGATCGTGCTGTGGTGGCTGCGGCGGCATCCGGCGGGGATCGTGCCCGTCATCGGCACCGCGCGGCCCGACCGCGTCCGCGCCTGCCGCGACGCCGCCACCCGCGACCCGGCCCTCACCCACGAGGAGTGGTACGGGCTGTGGCTGGCCGCGCGGGGACGTCCGCTGCCGTGATCGGAAAATTTCTTCTCGGGTGGTGTCCATCCGGGCGGGGCCCGTTCGTGGAGAGGGCACACGACGACGAAGGAGATCCACCATGAAGTACATGCTGCTGATCCAGGCCGAGTCCGCCGACATGGACAACACCTGCACCGTGCAGGACTGGGTCGCCTACGACAAGGAGGTCGGCGCCGCCGGCATCCTCGTCTCGTCCGAGTCGCTGGCCGACCTGACGACCGCCACCACCGTCCAGGTGGACGCGGCGGGGGAGCGGACCGTGACCGACGGCCCGTTCGCCGAGACCCGTGAGGTCCTCGGCGGCTTCTACGTCATCGACGTCCCCGACCTGGACGCCGCGCTGGACTGGGCGGCGCGCTGCCCCGGCTCGCACGGCGGCGGCGCGATCACCGTCCGCCCGATCGCCGACTTCGCCTGACGCCGGTGGAGCACGGGCGGGACGCCGCGCACGCGACCGTCGAGGCGGTCTTCCGTGAGGAGCACGGGCGCCTCCTCGCGGCGCTGGTGCGCCGGTTCGGGGATCTGGACCTGGCCGAGGAGGTCGCCGCCGAGGCGGTCGAGACCGCGCTGGCGCGCTGGCCCCGCGACGGCGTCCCGCCCAACCCCGGCGCCTGGCTGATGACGACGGCCCGGCGCCGGGCCGTGGACCGGCTGCGCCGCGACCGCGTCTACGCGGCGCGGCTGGCCGTCCTGCAGGCCGACGCCGAGCGCGGAGCGGCGCCCGTCGCGTCCGACGACGGTTTCCCCGACGAGCGGCTGGCGCTGTTCTTCACCTGCGCGCATCCGGCGCTGCCCGCCGAGGACCGGGGCGCGCTGACGCTGCGGTTCCTGGCCGGGCTGACGACGGCCGAGGTGGCGCGGGCGTATCTCGTGCCGGTGGCGACGATGGCCAAGCGCCTCGTCCGCGCCAAGCACAAGATCGGCGCGGCGCGCATCCCGTTCCGGGTGCCGGGCCCGGCCGAGCTGCCGGACCGGCTGCCCGGCGTCCTGCAGGCCGTCTACTCGATCTTCACCGAGGGGTACGCGGCCAGCACCGGCCCCGAGCTTCAGCGTCCCGGCCTGGCCGAGGAGGCGATCCGGCTGGCCCGCATCCTGCGGCGGCTGCTGCCGGACGAGCGGGAACCGGCGGGACTGCTGGGCCTGATGCTGCTCGTCCACGCCCGCCGTCATGCCCGGATCGGCGCGGACGGCGCGCTGGTGCTGCTGGCCGACCAGGACCGCTCGCGCTGGGACCATCCGATGATCGAGGAGGGCCGGGCGCTGGTCGTCGCGGCCCTGACCGGCGGCCCGCCGGGCCCCTACGGCGTCGAGGCGGCGATCGCGGCCGTGCACGACGAGGCGCCGGACCTGGCCGCGACCGACTGGCCGCAGATCGTCGCCCTGTACGACGTGCTGCTGACACTGACCCCGTCGCCGGTGGTGGCGCTGAACCGCGCGGTGGCCGTGGCGATGCGCGACGGCCCGGCGGCGGGGCTGGCGCTGCTGGACGAGCTGGCGGACGAGCCCCGGTTGCGCGGGCACCACCCTTACGCGGCCGCCCGCGCGGACCTGCTGTGCCGCCTGGGCCGGACCGCCGAGGCGGCGCAGGCGTACCGCGAGGCGCTGGCCCTGGCGGGGACCGAGCCCGAGCGGGCCCATCTGCGCCGCGAACTGGCCGCCGTCGAGCGCTGAACGGATCTCTTGACACCTTCGGTGGAACGTATGGCACTCTAAATGAGACATCAGAGTCCCAAAATGGTTCACCGGAGGTGTGCATGGGTGGCACGACGGCGGCGCTGACCGCCGAGAACGTCCGCAAGCGCTACGGCCGCGCCGACGCGCTCGCGGGCATCGACCTGACCGTCCCCGAGGGCACGGTCTGCGGGCTGCTCGGCCCCAACGGCGCGGGCAAGACCACGGCCGTGCGGATCTTCGCGACGCTGCTGCGCGCCGACGCCGGGCGCGTCACCGTCGCCGGGCACGACGTCGCCGCCGACGCCGCGCGGGTCCGGCGGTGCGTCGGGCTGGCCGGGCAGACGCCCGCCGTCGACGAGATCCTCGACGGCCGCGAGAACCTGGTCATGTGGGGACGGCTGCACCACCTGACCCCGGCGGCCGCGCGGCGCCGCGCCGACGAACTGCTCGACCGGTTCGGACTCGCGGAGGCGGGCCGCAAGCGCGTCGCGCGGTACTCCGGCGGGATGCGCCGCCGCCTGGACCTGGCGGCGAGCTTCGTCCGGGCGCCGCGCGTGCTGTTCCTGGACGAGCCGACCACCGGCCTCGACCCGCGCAACCGCAACGAGGTGTGGGCGGCGATCCGCGACCTGGTCGCGGGCGGCACGACCGTCCTGCTGACGACCCAGTACCTGGAGGAGGCCGACCGGCTCGCCGGGCAGATCGTCGTCCTGGACCGGGGCCGCGTCATCGCCGACGACAGCCCGGCCCGGCTCAAGTCGGCGGTCGGCGGCGACCGCGTGGAGGTGGTGCTGTGCGACCCGTCCGACCTGGCCGCCGCCACCGGCGTCGTCGCCCGCACCACCGGTGCCGCGCCGGACGTGGACGCGGGCGAGCTGCGCGTCAGCGCGCCCGTCCGCGACCGGATCGCCGCGCTCACGGCCGTCCTGTCGGGCCTGGCCGACGCGGACGTGCGGGTCGCGGACGCGGCGCTGCGCCGGCCCACGCTGGACGAGGTCTTCCTGAGACTGACCGGCCACCAGGCGGCGGAGGCGGCGTGACCCTCGCACCCCCCGCCGCCGCTCCCGGCCCGGCCCGGGAGCGCCTGCGCTGGACGCTGTCCGACGCCTGGACGGTCGCCCGCCGCGACCTGCTCCACTGGGTCCGCAGCCCCGCCGCGCTCGGCTACCAGCTCGCCTGGCCGATCGGCCTGGTGCTCATGATCGGGTACGTGTTCGGGAGCGCCATGGTCGTCGAGGGCGGCGGCGACTACCGCGCGTTCCTCATGCCGGGCCTGTTCGCGCAGTCGATGGTGTTCGGGGTGGCGACCACGCTGACGATCGTCGCGACGGACGCGGCGCGCGGCGTCACCGACCGGTTCCGCACGACGCCGATGTCGCCGTCGGCGCCGGTGCTCGGCCGCAGCGTCGCGGACCTGGTCAACTCGGTGCTCGAACTGGCCATCCTGGCCGGGTGCGCGCTGGTGGTCGGCTGGAGGTTCCACGAGGGTCCGCTGCGGGCGCTGGCGGCCCTGGCGCTGCTGCTGCTCCTGCGGTTCTCGCTGACGTGGGTCGGAATCGTCGTCGGGCTCATGATCAGGCCCGAGGCGGCGGGCGGCGCGTGGGCGCCGCTGTTCCCGATCACGATGATCTCCGGCACGTTCGTGTCGCCCGCGCAGATGCCGGGCTGGCTCGGCGTCGTCGCGGAGTGGAACCCCGTCACCGCGACGGTGACGGCGGTGCGCGGGCTGTTCGGCAACCCGGGTGTCGGCGGCGCGTCGTTCGCGGCCGACCACGCGCTGTGGCTCGCCGTCCTCTATCCGCTGCTGATCACGGCGGTGTTCCTGCCCCTGGCGGTGCGCCGGTCCCAGCGGCGGGACCGGTGAGCGGCCGGGCGCGGGCCGCGCGGCCCGCGCCCGGCCGGGACGTCACCGTCCCCAGGTGTCGCGGTCGGAGTACATCCGGCGCTGCGCCTTGGCGATGGTCTTCCAGCGGCGCTCGTGCTCGGCGCGCAGCCGGGCGTCGCCGCGCCGGGCCGCCCACGCGTTCTCGCGCTCCAGCTTGCGGTAGCTGGCCAGGCGGCGTTCGGGCAGGTCGCCGTCGGTGACGGCCGCCTGGACGGCGCAGCCGGGTTCGGCGTCGTGGGCACAGTCGTGGAACCGGCAGTGCCCGGCCAGTTCCTCGATGTCGGCGAACGCGGCGGCCAGGCCGCCGGCGGCGTCGAACAGGCCCACGGCGCGCAGGCCGGGGGTGTCGATGAGCACGCCGCCGTCCGGCAGCGGCACCAGCTCGCGGCGGACGGTGGTGTGGCGTCCCTTGCCGTCGACGGCGCGCACCGCGCCGACCGCGAGGCGGTCGGCGCCCAGCAGCGCGTTGCCGAGCGTGGACTTGCCCGCGCCCGAGGTGCCCAGCAGCACGACGGTGCCGGTGAGCGCCGCCGCGACGGCGTCCAGGCCGGTGCCGTCCAGGGAGTTGACGGTCAGGACGTCGACGCCCGGCGCGGCCCGGCCGACCTCGGCGGCGTCGCCGTCGGGGTCGGGGCTGCGGTCGGCCTTGGTGAGCACGACGACGGGCCGGGCGCCGCTCTCCCAGGCCAGCGCGAGCATCCGCTCGACGCGGCCGAGGTCGACGGCGGTCTCCAGCGAGACCGTGACGGCGACGGTGTCGACGTTGGCGGCGAGCACCTGGCCGTGCGAGGTGCGGTCGGCGGACGCCCGCACGATCGCCGTGGCGCGGGGGAGCAGCGCGACGATCGCCGGATCGTCGCCGGGCCGCAGCGCCGCCCAGTCCCCGGTGCAGGGCGCCAGACCCGCGCCGGTGGCGGCGTTGACGGGCCCGTCGGCGGTCAGGAGGTCGCACCGGCCGCGGTCCACGGCGGCGACGCGGGCGGGCACGAGCCCGGCGGTGGCGTGGTCGGTGAAGGAGTCGGTGAGCCGGTCGTTCCAGCCCAGGTTGGACAGAGCGTGCGAAGACGCGAAGGACACGGTGGGAAACCCTTGAGTGAAAGGGGCGGCGGCGAGCCTCGCTCAGCCGCGCACCCGGAGGTCGACGTCGGCCGGAACGCTGCACAGGGCAGCGACGTCAACGACGGCCATAGTCCACCTCCTCATGGATCGACCCCACTGTAACAACCACGCCCCCAAAACCGCACGCCCTTTTCGCACGCCACGACGACGCCCCTGGCCGCCCCGAGCAAGGGCGCCACGTGACCGCCGGGTGAACCCGGCGCACCCATGTTCACAGCGCTCTCCAGCGGCGCGTGCTCAATCCGTCCGCGAGACCGACGCGCGCTCCGTGCCGACCCGGGCACGGCGAGCGTCGAGAGCGGCCAGGTGGACCGCCTCGCGTGTTCGCGCCGTTGTCCAGCGGCCGTGCCGCTCTGTCGTCCGTGAGACGGACGCGCTCGCCGTGTCGACCCGGGCACGGCGGGCGGCCGGGTGGACGGCCCCGTGTGCCTGCGGCGTCGTCCAGCGACAGTGCCCCTCTATCGTCCGCGAGACGGACGCGCGCTCCGTGCCGACCTGGGCACGGCGAGCGTCGAGGGCGGCCAGGTGGACCGGCCCCGCGTGTTCGCGGCGTCGTCCAGCGACAGGGCCGCTCTGCCGTTTCGCGAGACCGACGCGCGGGCCGTGCCGCTCCGGGGCGGGTGGCGGCGCCCTATTGGGGCGCCGCCGGGTGGTGTGGTGGTGGGTTCAGCCGTTGTCGAGTTCTTCCTCGATGGGTGAGCGGTGGGCCGGGCGTTCGTACTCGGCCAGGTCGGCGTGCCGGTGGTCGCGGCGCTGCTCGGCGCGTTCGGTGCCGGTGCGTTCGGGCGCCGGGTCGACGGGCACCGAGCGCTCCACCTGGTAGAGCGCGTCGTACTCGCCGAGCGGCAGCGCCCGGAGCGCCTTCAGCTCGACCTCGTCGGCGCCGTGGTCGCGCGCGTGCGCGACGATGCGCTCCTTGTCGGCGGGAAAGGCCAGGTCGCCGAGCACGTCCTTCAGCCGTCCGGGATCGGAGATCCGCATGTTCGCCCCCTGTGGTCTCGGTGATCAGCTCTGCCGGCGCCGCTTGGACGCGGGCTCGCCGTAGCCGGGCTTGGGGCGCGGCGAGGTGTCCTGCTGCTTGCCCCGGTGGATGTTCGCGAGCCGTTCGGCGTGATGGTGCGGGTCGTGCTCGGGCGCGGAGTGCGGCTGCTTGGACGCGCCGGTCGTCACGTTCTCCGCGCTGGGCGTCGAACCGGCCCTGCGGGCCTCGCGGGCCTTCTTGCGGCGCTGGTTCTCGTCGCCTTCCATCTTCTTGCCGCCCATGCAAATCCCCCCATTTGCCGTCGTAACGCTGCGTGACGGGTCCTACCCATGCGGGCCGTGGCCATTCGGACGACGTCCGGTTCCACCGTGAGAAGGAGTCGGTACCGGACGAACGGCGGTTATCGTGACAGCAGGAGCTGACCTGAGTGGGGGCGCGGTCATGGACGACGAACGCAACGACGCGGCACCGCCCGACTGGACGGACCTCGCCGCGCGCCTCGACCGCGCCACCGCGCGCGCCCTGCGCGACCTGTACACCGACCTGGCGCCCGCCGCCGAGCGCGCCGCCCGGGGCGCCGTCACGCTGACCGGCCCGGTGCGCGCCGCCGGGTGGGACGCCGCGCACGTCGCGGCCGGCCGCGCCCTGGACCGGCTGTCGGGCACGCCCGCCGGGCGCGCGATCGACCGCGCCGCCCGCGACGCCGCCGTCTCGCTGGCGTCGGCGGCGGCCGACCGCGCCGTCACCGAGGCGCGCAACGCCGCCCAGTCCAACGCGGTCACCGGCGCGGCGTTCGACGCGACGACGGCGGCGATGGCGCTGGCCGGGCAGGCCGCGCAGCATCCGGCGGCCAGCGCGCTGGCCGAGGAGATCGCCCGGTTGGCGGGCCGCAACCCGTTCACGCGCCGCGCCACCGAGACCGCCCGCGACGTCGCGGGCCGCGCCGTGACGGCCCCGGTCGTGCAGGCCGCGTCCCGCATCGTCGTCGACACCATCGTGGACGCCGTCGCCGACGTGGCCGTGGAGGTCGCGCTCGACGTCGGCCGCGACGTGGTCGTGCAGGTCGTCCAGGAGACCGCGCGCGAGGCGGCCCGGGAGCTGGCCGGGTCCGTGCGCTCCCGCGCCGAGGAGTACCCGGTGGCCGCTGCCGCCGCCGACCTGGCCGCCCGCGCGGCGGGCAGCGAACCGGCCCGCGCGGCGGGCGGGCTGCTGGCGGCGTTCGCGGGCAGCGCCGTGGCGCGCACCGCCACCGACCTGGCCGCCCGCACCGCGACCCGCGCCACCGTCATCGCGGTGGAGACCGTGATGGCCGAGGTGATGCGCGAGGCGCTGCGGCTGGCCATGAAGGAACGCCTGCGCGACCTGCTCCGCGACGTCGCCAAGGACGTCGTCGTCGACGTGATGCGCACGAGCTGGACGGCCGCCACCCGCCCGCAGCCGGTGACCGCGACGGCGACGGTCGTGCACGACGAGCCGGGCGCCCTGGCGCGCGCCGCGACGACGGTGGCGGGCGTCCCGGGCGACGCCTGGGCCGCCGCCACGACGGTGACGGTCCGCGCGACCGTCACGACGCTGCCCCGCCACGCCCCGGCCATCGCCGTGAGCGCGCTGCGCAACGCCGCCCGCTACCGCCCGTTCCCGCGCCGCGTCCCGCGCCCGGCGGCACCGTCCGCCGAGCCCGCCGCGATCCTGACCACCGACCCGATCGAGATCCGCCCGCCCCACGCGTCCTGACGGCCCTCGGGTGAGGCGGACACGCCCCGCACGCGTCCTGACGGCCCTCGTTCCGAAGCGGGGAAGGCGGATGCCCCGCACGTGCCGGACCGCCTTCGTCTCAGGCGTAGGTGAAGCCCGCACGCGTCGCGGCCTGCCCGTGCCTGGTCGGGCGGGCTCGATGAGAAGCGCATGAGAATGCGCCGGGGTGGCGTGGGCCGGGTGTCGGCGCTGGTTACGGTGGGTGGATGGACGGGGCGCGGATTCTGGTCGTGGACGACGAGCCCGCCGTGCGGGAGTCGCTGGTCGGGAGCCTGGAGTTCGAGGGCTACCGGGTGGAGGAGGCCGCCGACGGGCTGCTCGCGCTGGACCGGGTGGCCGACGGGCGGCCCGACCTGGTCGTGCTGGACGTCCTGATGCCCCGCATGGACGGCCTGACGGCGTGTCGTCGGCTGCGTGCGCGGGGCGAGACCGTGCCGGTGCTGATGCTGACCGCGCGGGACATGGTCGGCGACCGCGTCACCGGCCTGGACGCGGGCGCCGACGACTACCTGGTCAAGCCGTTCGAGCTGGACGAGCTGCTGGCGCGGGTGCGGGCGCTGCTGCGCCGGGGCGCGATGGCCGTCCCGGCCGGGGCCGACGGCGTGCTGGCCTTCGAGGACCTGCGGATGGACACCGCGACCCGCGAGGTCACCCGCGACGGGCGCCCGCTGGGCCTGACCCGCACCGAGTTCATGCTGCTGGAGCTGTTCCTGCTGCACCCGCGTCAGGTCCTCACCCGCGAGCAGATCCTGGAGACGGTGTGGGGGTTCGACTTCGAGCCCGCCTCCAACTCCCTGGACGTGTACGTCATGTATCTGCGCCGCAAGACCGAGGCGGGCGGCGCGTCCCGGCTCGTGCACACGGTGCGCGGCGTCGGTTACGTGCTGCGCGCGGGCGCATGAGGCGGCTGCCGCTGCGCGGGCGGCTGGCGCTGCTCATCGCGACGGCGGTGGCGGTGGCGGTGGCGTTGTGCGCGACGCTGAGCTGGTTCCTGGTCCGCGAACAGCTCTACCGCGAGCTGGACCGGCGGCTGGACGCGCTGAGCGGGCCGCCCGGCGGCCCGATGTTCGACCGGCGCGCCCGCGACTTCGCCGCGCAGCTCGCCGCCTGCGCCGACGGGCGGACCGACCCGGGCGCGGGGCTGCGCCCGCCCGCGCCCTACGACGTCGTCCAGCTCGTCACCCCGGACGGCCGCGCCTGCGCCGTCCCGAACGGCGGCACGCTGGAGATCACCGGCGCCGACCGGGCGGTCGCCGCCGGGACGTCGGCCGAGGCCCGCCACGACGGCTCGGGTACGACGGCCGACGGTGAGGCGGTGGACGTGCGGGTGATCACCCGTCCCATCCCGGTTCCGGAGGGGCGGGCGGGTGCCGTCTCCTACGCGCTGCGGCTGGACCAGGTGAATCGGCCGCTGAACGACCTGGCGCTGACCCTGGCGGCGGTCGCGGCGCTCGGCGTGCTGGTGTCGGCCGGGGCCGGGCTGATGATCGCGCGGGCGTCGCTGCGGCCGGTGGACGAGCTGACCGGCGTCGTCGAGCACATCGCCCGCACCGAGGACCTCGACACCCGCATCCCCGCGCAGGGCGCCGACGAGATCGCCCGGCTCAGCCGCGCGTTCAACACGATGACGGCCGCGCTGGCCGCCTCCCGCGAACGCCAGCAGCGCCTCATCACCGACGCCGGGCACGAGCTGCGCACGCCGCTGACGAGCCTGCGCACCAACATCGACCTGCTGCTGCGCTCGGAGGAGACCGGCCGCGCGCTGCCGTCCGGCACCCGGCACCGGCTGCTGGTCAGCGTGCAGGCGCAGATGCGCGAGCTGTCCAGCCTCGTCGGCGACCTGCTGGAGCTGGCCCGTCCCGACGAGGCCGCGCCCGCCGAGGAGGACGTCGCGCTGCACGACGTCGTCGGCCGTGCCGTGGACCGGGCGCGGCTGCGCGGCCCGGGGCTGACCGTGGACGCCGCGGCCGAGCCGTGGTTCGTGCGCGGCGAGCCGTCGTCGCTGGAGCGCGCGGTCGTCAACGTGCTGGACAACGCGGTGAAGTTCAGCCCGTCCGGCGGCACGGTCTCGGTCCGGTTGCGCGGCGGGGAGCTGACCGTCCGCGACGAGGGGCCGGGCATCCCGGGCGCCGAGCTGCCGCACGTCTTCGAGCGGTTCTGGCGGTCGCCGTCGGCCCGGAGCCTGCCCGGCTCGGGGCTCGGCCTGTCGATCGTGGCGCGCGTGGTCGCCGAGGCGGGCGGCACCGTCGTCCTCGAACCCGCCGAAGGCGGCGGGACGCTCGCGCGCCTCACCTTCCCCGGCACCCCGGGCTGAACTTTCTCATCCCGCCTTCATCGGCGCCTCAGCCCGCTCCCACACCCGGTGCGCAGCCTCGTCGGCATGAACCATGTGACCACCGAGCCGGGGGCTCCCGGCGGGGCCGCGCCGGACGCGCGCCGCACCCGCCTGGTCGAGATCGTCGTGCCCGTCCACAACGAGGAACGGGTGCTGGCCGCCAGTGTGCGGCGGCTGCACGCGTATCTGTCCGGGACGTTCCCGTATCCGTTCCGCATCACGATCGCCGACAACGCCAGCACCGACGCGACCTGGTGGGTCGCCGGGACGCTGGCCGCCGAGCTGCCCGGCGTCCGCGCGGTGCGGCTGGAGGCCAAGGGGCGCGGGCGCGCGCTGCGGCACGTGTGGAGCGGCAGTGACGCCGACGTCGTCGCCTACATGGACGTCGACCTGTCCACCGACCTGGACGCGTTCCTGCCGCTGGTGGCGCCGCTGATCTCCGGGCACAGCGACCTGGCGATCGGCAGCCGCCTGACGCGCGGCGCGGCCGTCGTGCGCGGCCCGCGCCGCGAGCTGATCTCGCGCTGCTACAACCTGCTGCTGCGCACGGCGCTGGCGGCGCGGTTCACCGACGCCCAGTGCGGGTTCAAGGCCGTGCGGACCGAGATCGCGCAGGTGCTGCTGCCCGAGGTCCGCGACGAGGAGTGGTTCTTCGACACCGAACTGCTGCTGCTGGCCGAGCGGTCGGGGCTGCGCATCCACGAGGTGCCGGTGGACTGGGTGGACGATCCCGACAGCCGCGTGGACGTCGTGCGCACCGCGCTGGACGACCTGCGCGGCATGGCGCGGGTCGCGCGGCAGGGCCTGCGCGGCGGCGCCGGATCCGGGGCGCCGGTGCGGGCGCGGCTGCCGCGCGGGATGGGGCGGCAGCTTCCGGCGTTCGCGGTGATCGGCGCGGTCAGCACGGCCGCGCAGCTCGTCCTGTTCGTGCTGCTGCGGACCGTGCTCGGGCCGCTGGCGGCCAACGCGGTGTCGCTGGTGGTCACGACGGTGTTCAACACCGCCGCGAACCGCCGCTTCACGTTCGGGGTGACCGGGTCGCGGGGGGCGTTGCGTCATCAGGTGGAGGGCGGGCTGGCGTTCCTGCTCGGCCTGGCGCTCAGCACCGGCGGCCTGGCGCTGCTGCACGTCCTGGCGCCGGGCGCGTCGCGCGCGGTGGAGGTCGCCGCGCTGGTGGCGGCGAACGGGCTGGCGACGCTGGTCCGGTTCCTGCTGATGCGGGCGTGGATCTTCCACCCCCGCCGGATCGGAGGCACGCGATGACCGCGACGACGACGGCGCCCGCGCCGGCCGCCGAGGAGCGCCGGACGCGGCGGTGGCGGGGCGAACCCGGCTGGTCGCGGCCCGCGCTGCTGGCGGTGCTGGCCGTGGCGGCGCTGCTGTACGGGTGGGGGCTGAGCGCGGCCGGGGACGCCAACGCGTACTACTCGGCGGCGGTGAAGTCGGGGACGCAGAGCTGGTCGGCGTTCTTCTTCGGGTCGCTGGACGCCGAGTCGTTCATCACCGTGGACAAGCCGCCGCTGGCGCTGTGGGTGATGGGGCTGTTCGCGCGCGTCCTCGGCTACGGGACGTGGGCGCTGCTGCTGCCGCAGGTGATCGCCGGGGTGGCGGCCGTGGCGGTGCTGCACGCGACGGTGCGGCGGGCGTCCGGGCCGGTCGCGGCGATCGTCGCGGCGGCGGTGCTGGCGCTGACGCCGATCACGGTGGCGATCAACCGGGACAACAACCCCGACACGCTGCTGGTGCTGCTGCTCGTCGGCGCCGCGTGGGCGGCGCAGCGGGCGGTCGAGCGGGGGCGGCTGCGTCCGCTGCTGCTGGCGGCGTTCCTGGTCGGGTGCGGGTTCAACACCAAGATGTTGCAGGCGTTCCTGGTCGTCCCGGCGCTGGCGCTGGTGTACCTGGTGGCGGCGCGTCCGTCGTTGCCGCGGCGTTTGCTGCACCTGCTGGCGGCCGGGGTGGTGCTGGCGGTGTCGAGCCTGTGGTGGATGGTCGTGGTGGACGCGATTCCGGCGTCGCGGCGTCCGTTCGTCGGCGGCAGCACCGACGGGACCGTCCGCGACCTGGTCCTCGGTTACAACGGGCTGGGGCGGATCTTCGGGCAGGGCGGCGGTCCCGGTGGGCGCGGGGGCGGCGGCGGGTTCGGCGGGGAGCCGGGCGCGCTGCGGATGTTCAACGACGTGCTCGGCGGTCAGATCTCCTGGCTGCTGCCGTTCGCGGTGATCATGCTGGTGGCGGGCCTGGCGCTGGCCGGGCGCCGTCCGCGCACGGACCTGCCGCGCGCCGCGCTGCTCCTGTGGGGCGGCTGGCTGGCCGTGCACGCCGTGGTGTTCTCGCTCGCGGAGGGAACG
Organism: Actinomadura flavalba DSM 45200; assembly: GCF_000374305.1. Taxonomy (GTDB): domain Bacteria; phylum Actinomycetota; class Actinomycetes; order Streptosporangiales; family Streptosporangiaceae; genus Spirillospora; species Spirillospora flavalba. The sequence continues at coordinate 272,041 of NZ_KB894096.1, forward strand.
CTGCACCCGTACTACACGACGGCGATGGCCCCGGCGATCGCAGCGCTCACCGGCGCAGGCGTGGCACTGACCGGCGCAGGCGTGGCGCCGAGCACGGCAGGCGCAGCGCCGACCAGCGCAGGCGGAGCGCTGACCGGCGCGGGCGCCGTGCCGAGCAGGGCGGACGCCGTGCCGAGCAAGGCGGACGCGGCGCTAACCGGCGCGGGCGCGGTGCCGACCGGGGCGGGCGCGGTGCCGACCGGCGCGGACGCGGTGCCGACCGGCGCGGACGCGGCGCCGAGCAAGGCGGACGCCGTGCCGAGCAGGGCGGGCGCAGCGCTAACCGGGGCGAGCGCGGTGCCGACCGGGGCGAGCGCGGCGCCGAGCAAGGCGGACGCCGTGCCGAGCAGGGCGGGCGCAGCGCTAACCGGGGCGGGCGCGGTGCCGAGCAGGGCGGACGCGGCGGGCGCTGGGGCGGGCGCGGCGCCGAGCAAGGCGGGCGCGGTGACGCTCGCGCGGTGCGGCGGTGTGGGGCGGTTCGTTCTGGCGGTGGCCGTGGCGGTGACGGGCGCGTGGGCGTTCGCGCTGCTGGCGCGGACGCCGGACTGGGTGCCGTGGCTGCGGTGGGTCGTCGTCGCGGCGACGGTGGTGGCGGTTGTGGGGCTGCTGCTGCGCGGCCGGGTCCGGCGGCTGGGCGTCGTCGCGGCCGGGGCCGCGCTGGTGGCGGGCCTGCTCGGCCCGGCGGCCTACGCGCTCTCGGCGGCGTCGTCCCCGGTGAACGGGACGAACCCGACGGCGGGCCCGTCCTCGGGCGGCTTCGGCGCCCCCATGGGCCGAGGCTTCCCCGGCACCCGCCGAGGCGCCGCCCCGAACGGGCAGACCGGCGGAATGCCCGGCCCACCACCCGGCGGCGCGGCCCCCGACGCGAACGGCGGTTCCCCGGGCACGCCGCCGGGCGGTGCGGGCTCCGGGGGTGACGGCGGCTCCTCTGGTACGCCGCCGGGCGGTGCGGGCTCGGGCGACGACGGCGGTTCCTCGGGCACGCCGCCCGGTGGTGCGGGCTCCGGGCGTGACAGTGGGTCCTCTGGTACGCCGCCTGGCGGTACGGCCCCCGGCGGGACCGGCGGCTCCTCGGCGACGCCGCCCGGTGGTGACGGTGGGTCCTCGGGCGCTCCGCCCGGTGGTGCTGCCTCGGGTGGGAATGGTGGGGCTTCCGTGAACCCGCCCGGTGGTGGTGCGGGGTTGCCGCCTGGTTCCGCTTGGAGTGGGTCGCGGCCGGGGGGCGGGTCGTCCGGGTCGCAGGGGCGGGATGGGGTGTCGGATCGGCGTGGTGGCGGGCGCGTGATGGGTGGGCCGGGGGGTGGGCTCGACCGTGCGACGGTCGCCTATCTGCGGCAGAACCAGGGGGGTGCGCGCTGGCTGGTGGCGGTGCCGAGTGCGCAGGCGGCCTCGTCGTTGATCCTTCAGACGGGTGAGCCCGTGATCGCCATGGGTGGTTTCACCGGGAGCGACCCGGCGATGACGGTCGCCAAGCTCAAGGCGTACGCCGCGTCGGGGAAGCTGCGCTTCGTGCAGGTCGGCGGCGGTGGTGGTCCCGGCGGTGGGAACGCCGAGGTGACCGCGTGGGTGCGGGAGAACGGCACGGCCGTGCGGGTCGGCGGCTCGACCGTCACCGGCCTGTACCGGCTGGACGGTGCGTCGTGACGGCCTCGCGGCGCGGGGCCGGCCGCCCGCTCCGATCTGACGCCCGGGAAGTGAGGAATCGTGCCGGGCGGGAAGGAGCAGCACGGACCGAGCACCGGACCGAGGAGGTTTCCACCATGGCCGAGACGCTGGGCGACGGGGCGATCGCCGCGCGCCTGACCGAGCTGTCGGGCTGGGAGCGCAGCGGGGACGAGATCGTCCGCACGGTGACGGCGCCGTCGTTCCCGGAGGCGATCGCGGTCGTGGACGAGGTCGCCCAGCCCGCCGAGAAGGCCGATCACCACCCCGACATCGACATCCGGTGGCGCACCCTGCGCTTCGCTCTCACCACGCACAGCGCGGGCGGCCTGACCGCCAGGGACTTCGACCTGGCCGAGCAGATCGACCAGATCACGGTCCGCCGCAACGCGACCTGACCCAGTGAGAAGGGGCCGGACCGGCACGCCCGCGCGTGCCGGTCCGGCCTCTCGCACCCGGTCCGGCGCGTCCGCCGACGGACGAGAGCGCCGCCCACCGCCGAGCGGAAGGCCGGTCGGACCGGCTCACCCACATGCGCCGCTCCCGTCGCCTCCCGGAACGTGGGCGGGTCCGCCGGTGGCACGGGACGCGGCGGGAGGGCTCGTCCGCACGTGCCGGTCCGGTCTCCTCCGGACGTGGCGGGTCCGCCGCCCTCTCTGGCGGGAGGGCGCGCCCGCAGACGCCGGTCCCGTTGCCACCGGGACGTGGTTCACCGGGTCCGCCGCCCACACGGGACGCCTCCCGGCATCCGGCGCGCCGCCGCCCGCACGTGCCGGTCCGGTCTCGTCCGGGCGTGGGTGGGTTCGCCGGGCTGCACGGGACGCCTCCTGGCACCCGGCGGAAAGGGCGACCCGCACGTGCCGGTCCGGTCTCCCGGGACGTGGTGGGAAGGCCGCCCGCAGAGGTCGGGCGGGTGGCTTCGGGGGGGTTCAGCGGGTTCGGCGGTGGAACAGCCAGCTTCCCAGGGCCAGGGAGGCGGTGAAGATGCCGCCGCACCAGGTCAGGGCGATCCAGGGTGCCGAGCCTGCGGGGGCGCCGGTGAGCAGGGCGCGGACGGCCTCGATGACGGGGGTGCAGGGCTGGTGTTCGGCGAAGCCGCGCAGCCAGCCGGGCATCGTCTCGACGGGGACGAACGCGCTGCTGGGGTAGGGCAGGAACAGGACGGCGAAGGTGAAGCCGCCCGCCGCCTCGACCGAGCGGGCCAGCAGCCCGACGGCGGCCGACAGAGCCGACAGCGCGACGATGAACGCGATCAGCACGCCGAGCGCGGCGAGCCAGCCCAGCGCGCCGCCGTCGCCGCGGAACCCGATGAGCAGCGCGGCGCCGACGACCAGGACCACCGAGGCCAGGTTGCGGACGGCGCCCGCGGTGATGTGCCCGGCGAGCAGGGCGCGTCCGCCGACGTCCATGGAGCGGAACCGGTCGATGATCCCGGCGGTCATGTCGGAGGTGACGGCGGGCGCGGTCATCGAGGCGCCGTAGGCGGTGCACAGCACCAGGACGCCGGGCAGCGCGTACACGACGTAGGGGGTGTCGCCGGTCTGGATGGCGCCGCCGAACAGGTAGACGAACAGCAGCATGATCATGACGGGCAGCAGCAGCGCGGTGAACAGGGCGTCGACGGTGCGCAGGCTGAGGCGGGCGGCGCGGGCGGCCAGGACGGGGTAGGCGAGCACGTCAGACACGGGTGGCCTCCTGGGCGCGGCCGGTGAGGGCGAAGAAGACGTCGTCGAGGGTGGTGGGCCGGACGGTGAAGGCTCGGACGGCGGTGCGGTCGGGGTCGAGTTCGTCGAGCAGGGCGCGGATCTCGGCGGCGCCGCCGGTGGTGGTGACGCCGAGGGTGGCGTGCTCGGAGTCGATGTGGACGGCGCGGTCGCCGAGGGCGCGCAGGGCGTCGGCGAAGGCGGCGGGGCCGTCCAGGACCAGGTCCAGGCGTCCGGTGGACACGCGGGCCTTGAGCTGGTCGGCGGTGCCCTCGGCGGCGACGCGTCCGCCGTCCAGCAGGGCGATGCGGTCGGCGAGGCGGTCGGCCTCCTCCAGGTACTGGGTGGTGAGGAAGACGGTGACGCCGGCGCGGGTCAGGTCGGTGACCATGTCCCACATGGTGTGGCGGCTGCGGGGGTCCAGGCCGGTGGTGGGCTCGTCCAGGAACAGCAGGTCGGGCGGGGTGACGAGGCTGGCGGCGATGTCGAGGCGCCGTCGCATGCCGCCGGAGTAGGTGAGGACGCGGCGGCGCGCGGCTCCGGTGAGGTCGAAGCGTTCCAGCAGCTCGTCGGCGCGGCGCCGGGCGGCGGTGCGGCCCAGGCCGCGCAGGCGTCCCATCATCGCCAGGTTCTCGGTGCCGGTCTGGAGTTCGTCCAGGGCGGCGTACTGGCCGGTGAGGCTGATGCGGGCGCGCAGGGCGCGCCGTTCGGAGACGACGTCGTGGCCGAGGACGCGGGCGGTGCCCGCGTCGGGCCGGGTGAGGGTGGACAGGACGCGGACCAGGGTCGTCTTGCCTGAGCCGTTGGGCCCGAGCAGCGCGAACACGCCGCCCGCCGGGACGGTGAGCGTGATGTCGCCGAGCACGCGCACCGCGCCGAAGGACTTGCCGAGGGCGGCCGTCTCGATCGCCGGTGTGTGGGTCACGGGGTCCTCCAGGAACCAGTACTGCGTATCGCATACGCTGAATTACTGCGTAGGGTATACACAGCAGGGTGGGTGCCGTCAACGGCGGGACGGGCCGTTACCGTGTAGGTCCTACGCAGCCAGGGGGTCGGTGATGGGTGAGGGCACGGAGCTGCCGCGCAGCGTCGAGCTGGCGTGGGGGCTGCGCCCGGCGCCGGGCAAGGGCCCGGCGCGCACGCTGGCGCTGGGCGACATCGTGGCGGCGGGCCTGCGGGTGGGGGAGTCCGACGGGCTGGCGGCGGTGTCGATGGGGCGCGTCGCCCGGGAGGTCGGCGTCTCCACGATGGCCCTCTACCGGTACGTGGAGTCCAAGAACGAGCTGCTCGCGTTGATGGCCGACGCGGCGGTCGGTCCCCCGCCCGCCGATCTGCCCGATCCGGGGACGGACTGGCGCGCGGGTCTGGAGGCGTGGACGCGGGCGCTGCGGGCGTCGGCGGCGTCGATGGCGTGGCTGCTGCGCGTCCCGATCGGCGGGCCGCCGATCATGCCGAACGCGGTGGCGTGGATGGAGACCGGCATGCGGGCGATGCGCGGCATGGGGGTGGACGCGGCGACCCGGCTGGGCGTGCTGGTGCTGGTCAACGGGTTCGTCCGCACCCAGGTGTCGCTGGAGAGCGACCTGGCGGACGCGGCGGCGGCCGTCGCGGCGCAGGGCGGCGTGGCCGCGCCCGACGGCGGTCTGGGCGCGCTGCTGACGCGGCTGGACGCGGCCGCCTATCCGGAGCTGGCGTCGGTCATCGCCTCCGGCGTCCTGCAACAGGAGGGCTTCAGCGCCGACACCGACGCCGACTTCGAGTTCGGGCTGGGCGTCCTGATGGACGGCCTGGAGGCGCTGGTCGCGCGGGGCCGCTGATCAGTGGGCGGAGAAGCCGCCGTCCACGAAGACCGCCTGCCCGGTGATCGCGGCGGCGGCGGACGAGGCCAGGAAGACGGCGGTCCCGGCGAAGTCCTCGGCCAGGCCGTTGCGGCCGGTGAGGGTCCGGGCGGCCAGCGCGGCGGCGGTGGCGGGGTCGCCGGCGAGGCGGGCGTTGAGCGGGGTGAGCACGACGCCGGGCACGATGACGTTGCAGGTGACGCCGTGCGGCGACCACGCCTCGGCCTGCGAGCGGGCCAGCGCGGTCAGCCCGGCCTTGGCGACGCCGTAGGCGCCGCTGTCGGCGTAGGCGCGGAACGCCTGCTGGGAGGACAGGTGCAGGATGCGGCCGTGGCCGCGCCGCGCCATGCCGGGGCCGAACCGCATGCTGAGCAGGTGCGGGGCGTCCAGGTTGACGGCCATCGTGGTGTCCCAGACGTGCTCGTCCAGGTCGTTCAGGGGCGGGCGCAGGTTGACGGCGGCGTTGTTGACCAGGATGTCGGGTTCGCCGAACACGGCGGCGGCCTCGTCGCCCGCGCGCCGCACCTGGTCGCGGGAGGCCAGGTCGGCGGTGATCCAGGCCGCTTCGTGCCCTTGGGCGCGCAGCGCGGCGGCGGTCTCCTCCAGTGCCGCCGCGCCGCGTGCGACGAGCACGACCCGCGCTCCGGCCCGCGCGAGCGCGGTCGCGATGGCCTTCCCGATCCCCGAGCTGCCGCCGGTGACGATCGCGACCCGTCCGCGCAGGCCGAACATCTCCTCGAGGTAGTCGTTCATGGCGGCACTCTAGGACTCGCCGGCACCGTCCTCCTCGTCGCCGCGGCGCCGGTCGCGCCAGATGATGACGCCGATGACGCCGACGACGATGAACGTCGGGACGAAGAACGGTACGGCGCTGACGATGGGGTGCGTGGCCAGCACGCCGTCCAGGGGCGTCACGTGGCGGCCATCTCGCGGGGCGTCTCGGCGGCGCGGTGCGGGTATTCGCGCGAGACGCGGGCGACGCCCCAGCCGAGCGCGATCAGCAGTGCCAGGGTGCACAGCAGGACGACGGCCGAGGCGGCCAGCCACAGCCAGCCGGGCACGTCGGACTTCAGCTCGCGTTGCAGGATCGACTTCTCGCTCTGCACGTCGCGGGTGAACTCGGGGTCGGCGGGGACGGCCTCGGCGCCGATCGCCGGGTCGGCGGGCAGGTAGATCGGGACGCCGGCCAGGGTGCGGCCGTCGTGGATGCGGATGAGGGTCTTCCAGCTTCCGTGCAGCGGCATCGGCGCGCTGGTGCGGTAGACGCCGGGCGCCTCGCGGATCAGCGGTTCGACGTGCAGGCCGAGGCCCTGCCAGCCGGTGACGGCGATCCAGGCGGGGTCGTCGACGGCGTCGCGGGGGGACAGCTCGACGCGGGCGTGGGCGGTGCGGTCGTCCTCGCCGCCGCGCACGTCGGTGAGGGTGACGGTGGCGCGCTGCCCCTCGGGCACGTGGATGATCAGGCCGTTGGCGACGGCGACGCCGACGGCCACGATCGCCAGGGCGAACAGCGGCCGCGCGACCTGCGGCCGGGGCAGGCGTCCCTCCAGTCCCTCGGCGAGCATCGCGCCGCACACGCCCCCGGCGACACCGGCGACGGTGGCCAGCAGCACGCCCTCGACGACGATGTCGCCGGTCCAGGGCATCGCGAACGCGACCTGCGTCCAGGCGAACTCGGCGGCGAACCCGGCGGTGCCGATGAGCAGGCCGGACACGGCGCCGAACAGCAGCGGGCGGCGGATCAGGACCAGGGCCGCCAGCTCGACCAGCAGCGCCTCGGCGATGTACAGCGGCACCGACGCCCACAGTTCGCCGATGACGGGACCGACCAGCACCGACACCCCGCCGCGGACCAGCATGTAGAACGCGACGGCGAACAGCGCGGCGCCGCGTCCGCCCCACAGCCGCACGGCGACCAGGGCGCAGCCGGCGGCCAGGGCGATGAGCAGCGGCTGGTGCACGAGCCGGAACTGGGCGACGCCGAAGTCGTACTCGGCCTGGAAGACCGACAGGCCGATGAGCAGGCCGCCGCCGAGCATGCCGCGGCGGACCCAGCGCGTCACGGCGGACCCGCGCGCGTCGGCGGGGCCGGTGAAGGAGCGGCGTCCCTCGCGTTCCAGGATCATCATCGCGACCAGGGAGAGCCCGGCGCCGCCGATGAGCATGAGGTGGGTGGGGCCCCACAGGGTGACGTCCTGGCCGAAGATGCGGTGCCAGACGTCGTCGAGGGGGAAGCCGAGCAGCGCGTAGAACCCGGCTCCGGCCAGCAGGACGCCGCCGGCGGGCGCGTACCAGTCGCGGGTGATGCGCACGGCGGCGCGGCCGGGCCGTTCGCCCTTGGGCAGGACGACCGACAGGACCCCGGCGGTGAAGATGCCGAACAGCCCGAACAGGATCGGGTAGTGGGCGATGTTGGCCAGCGGGCCTTCGTCGCGGCCATGGGAGATGTGCAGGGAGATGTCCCAGTACATGCCGAGCAGCGCGGTGAGCAGGGACAGCATCGCGACGACGGAAGGGAGCGCGGCCCAGCCGGGCAGGCCGCGCCCGGGTCCGCGTTCGGACAGGTCGGCCAGGCGCTGCAGGAGCGTGATGCGGCCGGTGCGGTGGCCCCAGCCGAGGACGAGCAGGACGGCCGTCAGCGCGGCGGCCCCGCCGGTGGCGATGACGATCTGGTCCAGCGCGGCGCCGCCCGCGGGCTTGGCGGGTTCCTGGGCGAGGAGGGGCAGCAGGTCCCCTCCGGTTCTTGACACTCGATCCAACACGGATGCTCCCCTTGCCCTGAGAACGGGGTACAAACCACCCCGCGCCGGAGAGTGTCACCCATCAATGTGTCATTGTCTAGTGTCACGGTCTTGTGCGGGATCTGTCGGGAACAGGAGACTGTCACGGTGCACATACTCAGGAAGCTCGCGATTTCGGCACTGACCGGGGTCTTCCTCTCCCTCACGGCCTGCGGCGAACCGGCCGACGAGACCGGCCCGGCCACCACGCCGACGACCCCCTCGGCTCCCGTCACCGAGCCCGCAGGTAAGCAACACGTTACGAACGTCACAGTGAATGTATCCGCGGGGAAAGCCTCGGTCCAGCCCGGGACGCGCGTCCGCGCCGAGCGCGGCACCACCGTGAAGATCACCGTCACCAGCGACGCCGCCGACGAGTTCCACCTGCACGGCTATGACGAGAGCGCGCGGCTGGAGCCGGGCCGCCCGGCCGTCGTGCAGATCCGCGCCGACCGCGCCGGGGTGTTCGAGGCCGAACTGCACGGCGCGCACCTGCGGCTGTTCGAGCTCCAGGTCGGCTGAGCGGTGGACGTCCTGGCGCACGGCCTGGGCGGGCGCACCGACCTGCCGCTAGACGCGGTCGCCGCCATCGTCGGCGGCGGCGCGGCGGTCGCGGTGTCGTTCCTGGTGCTGACGGTCGCGTGGAAACGGCCGCGCATCGACCCCGGCGGCGGGCGTCCGCTGCCCGCCGGGCCCGCCCGCGTCCTGGACGGCCCGGCGCTCACCTGGGCGGGCCGCGTCCTGGCGCTGGCGGCGACGGCGCTGGTGGTCGCGGTGGCGTTCGCGGGGCCGCCGACCGAGCAGCGCAACCTGGCGCCGTGGGCGCTGTACGTGACGTTCTGGGTGGGTCTGGTGCCCGCGAGCGTGCTGCTGGGGCCGGTGTGGCGGCGCGTCAATCCCGTCCGCACCCTGCACGCGGGCGTGTGCGCGGTGACCCGCACGCCGGTGACCGGGCGCCGTCCGCTGCCGTCCGGCGTGGGGTACTGGCCGGCGGCGGCGTGGCTGACGGCGTTCGTGTGGCTGGAGCTGGTCGCGCCGGGCCGCGCCGACCCGCGCCTGGTCGGCGCGCTGATCGTCGGCTACCTGGCCGTGAACACCGCGCTGGCCTGGTGGTTCGGCCGCGACTGGTGCACGCGCGGGGACGGGTTCGAGGCGTATTCCTCGCTGCTGGCGCGGATGAGCCCGCTGGGGCGGCGCGCGGACGGGCGCCCGGTGCTGCGCACGCCGCTGACCGGCCTCATGGACGGCGTCGCCGTGCCGGGGCTGGCCGCGACCGCGTGCGTGCTGATCGGCTCGACCGGGTTCGACGGCATCACCCGCACGACGTTCTGGCGCGACAACGTCGCGGCGGGGAACGTGGCGGCGGGGACGCTGGGCCTGGGGGCCGCGATCGGGGCCGTGGCCGTCCTGTACTTCGGCGCGCTGCGCGCCAGCGCGGCGCTGACCGGCCAGGACCCGGCCGAGCTGCCGGGCCGGTACGCCGCCACGCTGCTGCCGATCGCGCTGGGCTACACGCTGGCGCACTACTTCTCGTTCTTCCTGCTGGAGGGGCAGACGACGTTCATCCTGGCCAGCGACCCGTTCGGCGCGGGCTGGAACCTGCTGGGCTCGACCGGCAACCGCGTTGACAGCGACCTGGCGGGGCCGACGCTGACGGCGCAGGTGCAGGTGAACGGCATCGTCATCGGCCACATCCTGGCGACGCTGGCCGCGCACGACCTGGCGCTGCGCACGACCCCGCCGGGCCGGGCGCTGCGCGGGCAGCTCCCGGTGGCGGTGGTGATGGTGGCGCTGACGTGCGCGGGACTGTTCGCGCTGCTCAGCGGCTGACCGGACGCGGCGCGTCGTCGGCCAGGCGGCTCAGGGCCCGCATGGCGTCGTGCTCAATGCGGGACAGGTCGTGCAGGACGGTGCCCGCCCGCCGGAGGCACGCGGCGTCGCCGCTCTCACCCGCGCGGGTGATCAGCGCGGCGACCTCGGTCCACAGCGGCGCGGCCTCGGCGTACAGGTCGTGGCCGGCGCGCAGGTGACGGCTGTCCACGACCGTCAAAGATTCGGCGAGGAAGTCGCGGTAGAGGACGCGGAACAGGGCGCCGCCGGTGCCGCCCTCCTCCATCAGCCGGGCGGCCTGGGGGAGGTCGCGTCCCGGGTCGTCGGTCCGCTCGAGCCAGCCGGGCACGAGCGTGGCGGCCTTCTGGACGCCACGGTGGCCGAGGTTGGCGATGGGCGGGTGCAGGAACGCGTCGGCGCAGGCGGTGATCGCGGGGATGATCCGGTCGTGCGGGGCGGGCGCGTCCGGGGTGGCGGTGAGGGTGAAGGAGCGGTGCCGGGCGGTCATCGGGCCGCGCGCGGCGCGGGCGTCGGCCAGGCCGGTCCGGGTGGTCGTCACCGCGCCGCCCTGCGCGGCGGTGTCGACCAGGTGGGCGACCTCGTCGTCGTAGCCGTACAGGGCGACGACATGCCCGCCGAAGTGGGCCTTGGAGCTGAAGTAGTCCAGGTGGGCGCTGTCGAGCTGGAGTCCGACGGGCCGGCCGTCGCCGAGGGCGGCGGCGACGTTGTCCCAGCCCTTGCGGGGGGAGGTCGTCTCCTGGACGCGCAGGTCCAGGCCGAGGCGGGCGGCGAGGTTCCGGGTGAGGTCGAACGGTTTGACGCGTCCGCCGAGGAAGGGGAAGTCCAGGTTCTTGGCGTCCCAGTAGATGAAGGACAGGCCGGAGCCGAGGCCGAAGATCATCGGTTCGGACAGGTCCAGGTCCTGGTGGCGGAGCAGCACGCCGAGCGTGGTCGTCTCGCAGTGCTGCCCGCCGCGGGCGTCGATCTTCACCATGGCGCTCAATGCCGTGCGCTCCTCGTCCGGGCAGGCCGGTGGATCACCGGTTCGTCTCCAGGGTGAACTCTCCCACGGTGGGAGAGTCCACGGGGCGCGTTATTCGGTGGAGGACGGTGTGCGGTCGTCGTCCCCGGTCTCTTCGGCGCGGCGCTGCTTGTTCTTGCGGCGTTCGACCTCGCGGACGGCGACGCCCACGGCGATGAGGATCGGCATCCAGTACTGGGTCGTGCGCAGGACCGCGCTGAGCCAGTCCCACAGGACGAGGTCGGGTAGCCGCGGCCACGGGATGCCGGGCAGATCGGGCCACGGAATATCCGGCATGTCCGGGAGGTCGGGCAGGTCGATGCGGGGCAGCAGGGCCCGGACGAGCACGCTCAGCCCCAGCAGCCCGATGAGGATCTTGCCGGTGGCCAGGGCGACGTGCCGGGAGGCGTACAGGGCGGGATGCTCCCGGGCGAATCGGGCGCGGCGTGCGGCACGGGTACCGTCCGGCGGGGCGAACGCGATCTCGCCGTCGCCGTCGCCGTCGCCGCCGTCGCCCTCGCCGCCGTCGTTGTCGCCGTCGTTGTCGCCGTCGTTGTCGTTGGCGTCGGCACGGGTGCCGCCACCACCGCCGCCACCACCGCCGCCACCACCGCCACCGCCACCACCGCCACCGCCACTGCCGTCGTCGTAGCCGTGGCTATCGTCGGCGCCGCTGTCGCCGTTGCGGGCTTGCCCGTCGGCGTCGACGTTCGCACCGCCACCAGCACCGGTGTCGGTGGCGGTGGCGTTGGTGTCGGTTCGCTCGTCGTGGTTGGTGTCGGGTTCGTCGGGGTTGTTGGTCTTCTTGTTGGGGGTGGGGCGTAGGACGACGGAGGTGGGGAGGCCGTCGAGGTAGCCGAGGGCGTCGTAGCGCACCAGGATTTCGTGGCGTTCGTCCCAGGGCAGGGTCGCGCGCGTGGTGGCGGTGGTCCGCGTGGCGTCGTGGTCGTCCGCGCGCAGGTGGACGGTGCGGCGGGCGCCGGTGCGCGCGGAGTCGACCTCCAGCCGTTGCCCGTCGTGTTCGAGTGTCCAGCGTCCCTGGGACGCTCCCGTCCTGATGCCCCGGATCATGGGTTCAGCCTGGTCGGCGGGCGCGGGGTGCGGCAGCGGCCGATGGGTCAGGGCGGGTAGCCGAAAGTCGATGCCGGGATGCACGGTTCGTCCCGGCGCGCGGCATGATCGGGATCATGAGTCTTTCGATCGAGGCCGCGCAGCGCGAGTTCTCCGCCCGGGTCGTCTACCTCAACACCGCGACGTTCGGGCTGCCGCCGCGTGCCGCGCACGCCGCCGTGCTGGCCGCCGAACGCGACCGTGCGGAGGGGCTGCTGGAGCCGGTGGGGGTGGACGCGGCGGTCGCGTCGGCGCGGGCGTCGTTCGGGCGCCTGGCGGGGGTGCCGGTGGAGCGAGTGGCGGTGGCCTCGCACGTGTCGTACTTCGTGGGGCTGGTGGCGGCGTCGCTGCCGCCGGGGACGAGTGTGCTGAGCGCCGAGGGCGAGTTCGGGTCGCTGCTGTTCCCGTTCTCGGCCCGTCCCGATCTGCGGGTGCGCACGGTGCCGCTGGCGCGGATCGCCGAGGCGGTCGAGCCGGGGGACGTGGTGGCGGTGTCGGCGGTGCAGTCGGCCGATGGTGCGGTGGCTCCGCTGGAGGCGCTGGCGTCGGCGTGCCGGACGCACGGCGCCCGGCTGCTGCTGGACGCGACGCAGGCGCTGGGCTGGCTGCCGCTGGACGCCGCGGGCGCCGACTGGCTGGTGTGCGGGGGCTACAAGTGGCTGCTGGGCCCGCGCGGGACGGCGTTCCTGACGGGTTCGGCCGAGGCGCTGGCGGCGCTGCCGCCGGTGGGGGCGAGCTGGTACGGCACCCAGAGCCCGTGGCGGGACCTGTACGGGGAGCCGTACCGGCCGGCGGGGGACGCGCGGCGGCTGGACCTGTCCCCGGTGTGGCCGGCGTGGGTGGGGCACGCTCCGGCGCTGGAGCTGCTGGAACGCGTGGGCGTGGAGGCGCTGCACGGGCACGGGGTGGGGCTGGCGAACCGGTTCCGGGCGGGTCTGGGGCTGGCGGCGGGGGCGTCGGCGATCGTGTCGCTGGAGGTGCCCGAGGGCACGGGGGCGGCGCTGCGGGAGCGGGGGGTGGTGGCGGCGCTGCGGGCGGGGCGGCTGCGGTGCGCGTTCCACGTGTCGACGACGGAGCGGGACGTGGACGACGCGCTGACCGTCCTGGCGGACCTGGGCGTGCGCGGCTAGTGCGCGGGTTCACCGTCCGTCCGTGCGGTGGACGCGCCGGAACGCCCTAAGTGACCCGCCGGTTTGTCATGGCGGTGACAAGTGGGGGTGTCGCGCGAGTTCACCGATTGAGTGTCGCGGCGGGGGGCGGCTACCTACCGTCGATGCTCCGGGCCGAGGTCCGCCCGGCGGGAGGTGCGCGCGGTGATGACGGTGCAGGACGGCGCTTCGGCGCGGGGTTGCGGGGGGCATGCGGGGCGCGGGGCGGCGTCGCAGCCGTGGCGTCAGGTGGCGCCCGAGGAGGCGGTGTGGATGCGCGCGCACCTGCCCACGGTGCAGGAGCTGATGGTCGGGGCGGTGCTGGGGGAGGTGCCCGAGTACGCGCGTCCCGACGATCCGGTGTACCGGCAGGTCGTCGAGGCGGCGGTGTCGTTCGCGATGGAGCATCTGGTGCGGCTGATCGCCGACGCGGACAGTTCCTGGAAGGACGTCTACCAGGTGTACTTCGACGTCGGCTACGGGGAGGCGGTGGAGGGCCGCAACCTGGAGCACCTGCAGAACGCGATGCGGATCGCGTCGCGGGTGGCGTGGCGGTATCTGGCGACCGAGTACCAGAAGATGGATCGTCCGCTGGCGTTGCTGTCGGTGATGGCCGAGGCGAACTTCGCGTATCTGGACGAGCTGGCCGCGGCGGCGGCCGACGGGTACCGGCGGGCCAAGGAGAAGGCGGCGGGTGAGCGGGAGCAGCGGCGGCACCGGCTGCTGAGCCTGCTGCTGGCCGACACCGAGGTGCCGGGCGAGGTGGTGGCCGAGCAGGCGGAGCTGGCGGGCTGGCCGTTGCCGCAGCGGATGGCGGTGATCGTGCTGCGGCCGCGTCCGGGCGGCGGCGGGGACGGCCCGGCGGGGCTGATGCCCGAGATGCTGTCGGGGATGGACGGGGGCCGTCCGTGCCTGATCATGCCCGATCCGGACGGGCCGGGGCAGGCCGAGCGGCTGGCGGCGACGCTGTCGGGCTGGGTGGGCGCGGTGGGCCCGGCGGTTCCGGTGGGCGAGGCGCGGGTGTCGTTGCAGTGGGCGCGGCGGACGCTGGAGCTGGTGAACGCCGGGGTGATCCCCGAGCCGGAGGGCCGGGAGGGGATGCTGGCCCGCGCCGAGGACCATGTGCGCGAGCTGCTGCTGGAGGAGGGCGGGCGGCTCACCGAGATCGTGGCGGCGCGGCGGCTGGAGCCGCTGACGCGGACGCGTTCGCGGCACGGGCTGCGGCTGGCGGTGACGCTGCTGGAGTGCCTGAAGAACGGGTTCAACGCCACCGGCGCGGCGGCGGCGCTGCACGTGCATCCGCAGACCGTCCGGTATCGCCTGGGGCAGTTGCACGAGCTGCTGGACTTCGACGTGGAGGACCCGTCGATCCGGCTGGAGCTGATGCTGCTGCTGCACGTGTGGATCGCGGCCGAGGGCGACCTCACCGAGTGATCGCCGGGCCGCCGGGCGCCGCCGCGCAGGGGGCGCCCGGCGGCGGGTCAGGCGCGCCAGCAGAACAGGACGTGGCCCCAGGTGAGCCCGGCGCCGAATCCGGCGAGCAGGACCAGGGACCGGTCGGGCAGGGCCCGGTGGGTGACGGCGTGGTGCAGGGCGTAGGGGAGGCTGGCGGCGCCGATGTTGCCGACGTCGCGGCCGGTGATGACGAGCTGGCCGGGGTCCAGCCCGGCGGCCGGGGCGAGGGAGGCGACGAGCCGGGGGTTGGGCTGGTGCGGGACGACCTTGGCCAGGTCGCCGGGTTTGACGCCGGCCTGGTCCAGGGCGGCGGTCACCAGGGTGGGGAACGTTCCGGTGATGAACTCGCGGACGGCGCGGCCGTCCATGTGGATGGTGTGGCCCTGCCCGGTGAGGGTGGCGGGGCTGGCGGGGGCGCGGCTGCCGCCGGCGGGGATGAGGACGTCGCCGGCGCGGGTGCCGTCGGCGCCCAGGCCCATGGCCACGATGCCGTGGGGCGGGCCGGTGGGGCCCAGGACGGCGGCGGCGGCGCCGTCGCCGAACAGGACGGCGGTGGCGCGGTCGGCGGGGTTGAGGAACCGCGAGTACACCTCGACGCCGATGACCAGGGCGTAGGGGGAGGCGCCGTGCTGGACGGCGAGCCATCCGGCGGCGGTGTGCAGGCCGTAGACGAAGCCGGTGCACGCGGCGGCGACGTCGAACGCGGCGGCGCGGGGGGCGCCGATGAGGGCCTGGACGCGGCAGGCGGTGGAGGGGCCCAGTTCGTCGGGGGTGGAGGTGCCCACGACGATGAGGCCGACGTCGGCGGGGGTGATCCCGGCGGCGTCCAGGGCGTCGCGTGCGGCGTGGGCGGCCAGGTCGGAGGCGGCCTGGCCGGGCGCGGCGACGTGCCGGGCGTCGATGCCGGTGCGTTCCTCGATCCAGCCGGGCGCCAGGTCCAGTTCGCGGGTGAGTTCGGCGCTGGTGACGCGGCGGGCGGGCAGGTGCGCGCCGGTGCCCAGCACGGCGACGCGCTGGCGGACCGGCGGCGTGTGGCCGGGGTCGGGTCCGGGGGGTGGGGTGATGGGTCGTGGACGTGGCCGCGGAGGTGACACGGGGCGCTCCCCTCAACCCGGCGGGGGGCCGGGCGGGTCGGGCGGGGCGGAACTGACCGGTTGTCAGACCGCCGCGCTCCAGCGATACTTTGGCTTTGTAACTTTTATGCCATGGTGCGGGGTCGATCGTCGTTAATCCACCAACCGAAGCGAGTCTGTCCTTGAGGTAAGGAGCCCGGACGATGACCCTGGCCTGGACGCAGGAGCTCAAGCCCGACGACACGACCGCCTTCCTGTTCCCGGGCACCGGGTCGGGCGGGACGCCCGCCCTGAACGTCCTGGTCGACGGCGCCGGTGACCGCGCGGTTGCGCGGGCCGTCCTGGACGGGGCGCAGGAGGGGCTGCCGCCGGGCTGGCCCGTCCTGGCGGCGCTGCTGCTGGACGATCCGCCGTCGTACGCGCGGGCGGCGCTGCGGCCGGGGGTGGCGCAGGTGTGCGCGTACGCGTGCTCGCTGGTGGCCGACCGGGTGCTGCGGGCGCGCGGCGTCGTCCCGGCGTGCGTGGTGGGGCAGAGCTTCGGGGAGATCGCCGCGATGGTCGCGGCGGGCATGTTCACGGTCGCCGACGGCGCCCGCATGGCCGTGAGCCTGGTGGAGGTGCTGTCGGCGCGCGGCGCGGGCGGCGGCATGGCGGTGGTCGCGGCGCCCGAGGCCGACACCGCGGCGCTGCTGGCGGCGGCGGGCCTGGCCGCGACGGTCGTGGCGTGCACCAACGCCCCGGCGGTCACGGTGGTGTCGGGGCCGCTGGAGGAGCTGGGGCGGCTGCGGGCGGCGGGCCGCGAGCGCGGGGTGCGCAGCGCCGTCCTGGACGTCCCCTATCTGGCGCACCATCCGTCGCTGGCGGGCGCCGACGACCAGTGGTACGACCGCATCCGCGGGTTCCGGGTGTCCCCGGCGTCGCTGCCGGTGTACTCGCCGGTGCGGGGCCGCGCCTATCACTGCGGCGACGACCCGCACCGGGCGCTGGCCGACTGCATCGTGCGCCCGCTGCGGCTGCCGGAGCTCCTGCGCGCGGTGCACGGCACCGGCGTCGGGGTGTTCGTGCAGGCCGGGCCGGGCGAGGCGCTGTGCCACAGCGTCCACCTGTCGGTGCCGGGCGCCCGCGCGTTCGCCACCGTCTCCGAACATCCCTGACACCCCTGACCCGCGTTCGGCCCGATTCCCCCTCACTGGACAGGAGCGGCGCGATGACCCACCCCCCGACCTCCCCCTCTCCCGAGCTGCTGCGGTTCGTGCGCGGCGATCTGCCGGCCAAGGACCGGGCGCGGCTGGCCGAGGCCGTCCCGGACGCGTTCGGGCAGGTCCCGGCCGGGCTGAACGCCCGCGACCGGCAGGCGCTGACCTACGAGCGGCTGCGCGCGGCGGGCCGGGCGGCGCCGCCGGCGGCCGAGCTGCTGGACGATCCGGCGCTGCTGTGCGGGCTGCTGGAACGCGCCGCCGTCGCCGACCCGGCGCTGTTCCACGTGATGCTGCTGCACTACACGCTGGCGCTGGGCCCGATCCTGCGGTTCGGCGGCGGGCAGCAGGGCGCGGCGCGGGCGCGGCTGGAGGCGTTCGAGGACGTCGGGACGCTGCTGATGACCGAGGCCGGGCGCAGCAACAGCCATCTGGCGCCGCGCACCACCGCGGTGTTCGACGCCGCCGCGCGCGCGTTCGTGCTGTCGACGCCGGACGCGCGGGCCGCCAAGTTCCCCACCAACACCGCGCATCCGGGCGTGGCCAAGACCGCCGCGGTGTACGCGACGCTGGTGGAGGGGGGCCGGGAGCGGGGCGTGTTCGTGTTCGTGGTGCCGGTGCGCGCGGCGGACGGGTCGGTGCCCGACGGGGTGCGGATCGTGGCGGCGCCCGAGACCGGCGGGCTGCCGGTGGACTACGCGGCGGTGCGGCTGGAGGGGGTGCGCGTCCCCTATGAGGCGTGGCTGCGCGACGGGGCGTCGTTCGACGACGAGGGCGCCTTCCACGATCCGGTCGGTGATCCGGCGGCGCGGCTGACGCGGTCGATGGCGATCGGCCCGGCGGTGTGGCGGGCGGTGGTGGCGGCGTCGGCGGCGGTGACGCGGGCGTCGGCGTCGCTGCTGGCGGCGCACACCTCGGGGCGGGTGACGCTGGGGCGGCTGGCGCCGTCGGCGCCGCTGGCGGGGTACCGCAACCAGGGGGAGGCGGTGCTGGGGTCGCTGGCGTCGGCGTACACGCTGACGGCGGTGGCCGCGCACGTCAAGGCGCGCCGGACGTCGGCCGAGGCGCCGGGCCCGGCGGCGGTCGCGGCGGCGGGCGGGGCGTGGGCGCCGTGGTCGGCGGTGGACCGGGACCTGGCGCTGCTGAAGGCGGCGGTGACGGCGGCGGCGCAGGAGACGGTGACGCGGTGCCGGCTGCACAGCGGCGCGCCGGGGTTCGCCGCGACCGACCGTCTCAACGCCTACCGGGGGCTGACGCACGCCTACATGAGCGCGGGCGGCGACAACGACCTGATCCTGTTCGACACCGCGCGGGCGATGGCGGCGCGGGACCGCTACGTCCCGCCGCCGGACGTTCCGCCGTCGCTGGAGGATCTGGCCGATCCGCAGGTGTGGCCGGCGCTGGCGGGGGCGGTGGAGGCGCGGCTGGCGGCCAAGCTGGCGGCGCGGGTCGAGGGGGCGCAGGCGGGCGGCGCGTCGGCGTTCGCGGCGTGGAACGCCGAGCTGGCCCCGGCGCGGGCGGCGGCGACGGCGCTGGCCGACCGGACGGTCCTGGAGATCGTCGCGGCCGCGGCGGCGGACGGCCCGGCGCAGGCGGCGCCGCTGTGGCGGATGGCGGCGCTGGACTGGATGGCGCGGCGGGCGGGCGTGCTGCTGAACGAGGGCGTGGCCGGGCCGGGGCTGCTGGACCGGGTGTGGGCGGCGCGGCGGGACCTGGCGGGCGAGGTGGCGGTGGAGCCGCTGGCGGCGGCGCTGGAGCCGCCGTCGGGGCTCGGCGCGCCCGCCGCGTTCGTCACCGGGGAGTGAGCGCCGCGCTCTCGCCGAGGGTGAATCGGCGTGGACGGTGCGGCCGCCTGGGGAGCCGGGGGCGGAGCCCGGCGCGCGGTGGCGCGCGCCACGCCGGGACGGGGCGGCGTGGCGGGGAACCCGGGGGCGCTGGCTACCGTTTGGCGTTGTGAGCGCGCGGATGACCGCATCCGCGCACGGCCGATCAAAGCGGAGGTAGACAAGTGGGCGTCAGTCTGAGCAAGGGCGGCAACGTCTCGTTGACCAAGGAGGCTCCCGGACTGACCGCGGTGGTGGTGGGCCTGGGCTGGGACGTGCGGACCACGACCGGCACCGACTTCGACCTGGACGCCAGCGCGCTGCTGGTGTCGGCGCAGGGCAAGGTCGTGTCGGACCAGCACTTCGTGTTCTTCAACAACCTCAAGAGCCCCGACGGTTCGGTGGAGCACACCGGCGACAACCTGACCGGTGAGGGCGAGGGCGACGACGAGCAGATCAAGGTGAACCTGGCGGGCGTTCCCGCCGAGGTCGACAAGATCGTCTTCCCGGTGTCGATCTACGACGCCGACGGCCGCCAGCAGAGCTTCGGTCAGGTCCGCAACGCGTTCATCCGCGTGGTCAACCAGGCCGACGACAACGAGCTGGCGCGCTACGACCTCACCGAGGACGCCTCGACCGAGACCGCGATGGTGTTCGGCGAGCTGTACCGCAACGGCGCGGAGTGGAAGTTCCGCGCGGTCGGGCAGGGCTATGCCTCGGGCCTGTCGGGCATCGCGTCCGACTTCGGCGTCAACGTCTGAACCGCGCCCCCGGCGCGGTACCGGCGCGCGGGTGTCCCGGTCCACCCGGGGCACCCGCCGTCCCGCGCCGGTGAGCCGCCGTTCGACAGGCGTTCGTCCTCGTGGACGAGGAAGGGGGCGTCGCCGTGCGCGCGGGAGGCTTCTCAGGACGTCGCGCAGCGTGCCGGGGTGTGGTTCGGCGGGCGGGTCGGCGGGCTGTGGCGGCTGTGCCCCGGGCCGCCGGGGTGGGACCGTGGCCTGCGACAATGCCGGTATGAGTGCCGACACAAGCACGCTGACCGAGCGCGGCCCGATCCGGTCGTGGCTGACCGACATGGACGGCGTCCTGGTGCACGAGGGCCAGGCGATCCCGGGGGCGGGGGAGTTCCTGCGGCGGCTGACGGCGTCGGGCAAGCCGTTCCTGGTGCTGACCAACAACTCGATCTACACGCGGCGGGACCTGTCGGCGCGGCTGATGGCGCTCGGCCTGGACGTCCCCGCCGAGTCGATCTTCACGTCGGCGCTGGCGGCGGCCGCGTTCCTGTCCGACCAGCGGCCCGAGGGCACCGCGTACGTGATCGGTGAGGCGGGGCTGACGACGGCGCTGCACGAGGCCGGGTACGTGCTGACCGATCTGGAGCCCGACTACGTGGTGCTGGGCGAGACCCGCACCTACAGCTTCTCGCAGATCACCCGCGCGGTGCGGCTGATCGAGCGCGGCGCCCGGTTCGTGGCGACCAATCCCGATCCGATCGGGCCGTCGGCGGAGGGGTCGATGCCGGCGACGGGCGCGGTCGCGGCGATGATCACGCGGGCGACGGGGGTGGCGCCCTACTTCGTCGGCAAGCCCAATCCGCTGATGATGCGCACGGCGCTGAACGAGGTCGGCGGGCACAGCGAGTCCACGGTGATGATCGGTGACCGGATGGACACCGACGTGGTGGCGGGCATCGAGGCGGGGCTTCGCACGCTGCTGGTGCTGAGCGGGGTGACGGCCCGCGAGGAGGTGGACCGCTTCCCCTACCGTCCGTCGCTGGTGCTGCCGTCGATCGCGGACGCGATCGACCTGGTCTCCTGAGGCCGCCGCCCGGCGGGGCGGGCGGGGCGTGGGCGACCCCCGGGGGCGGGTGGGGGCGGTGCCGCGTTCTACGATGCTTGCCGATCATGGTGGTCGGGGGCGGGGGACCGGACGAGCGTGCACGAACTACAGGGGGAGCGGCGCGAGCCTGCCGGGGCACCGGCGCCCGGGCGCGGCGGACGCCGCAGGGCACGGGCTGCGCGGACGACACGGACAGCGCGGCGGCGGGGCGGGATCGCGGGGCTGGTCGCGGGCGCGCTGGTGGCGGCGGCCGGTGCGGGGTCGGTGGTGCTGGCCGCCGGAGGGGACGAGGGTCACGCGCGCACGGGCGCGGGGGCGCCCGCGGCGCCGGACGCGTCGGCGTCGCCGCGTCCGCCCGCCGCTTCGGCGTCGGCGTCGGCGGTGCCGCGCGCGCTGGTGGTGAACGGGCGGGCGCAGCCGCGCCGGGTGCGGGTGCCGGTGGCGGCGTCGGGGCGGCTGGCGGCGGTGCCGGGGTCGGCGCGTCCTGCGGTGGGCCGGTCGGGGACGCTGGTCCGCTACAGCGTGGAGGTGGAGCGGGGCCTGCCGTTCGCGGGCGCGGGGTTCGCGGCCGAGGTGCACCGCATCCTCAACGATCCGCGCGGGTGGGGCGCGGGCGGCCGGATGCGGTTCGCGCGGGTGAGCGGCGGGCCGGTGCGGTTCCGGGTGGCGCTGGCCTCGCCGTCGCTGACCGACCGGCTGTGCGCGCCGCTGATCACCGGGGGCGAGCTGTCGTGCAAGGCGGGGAACCGGTCGGTGATCAACGCGCGGCGGTGGGGGCTGGGCGCCGTCACCTACGGCCGTGACCTGGCGTCCTACCGGGAGTACGTCGTGGGGCACGAGGTCGGGCACGCGCTGGGGCACGGGCACGCGGGGTGCCCGGCGCCGGGGCGGCGGGCGCCGGTGATGGTGCAGCAGTCCAAGTCGCTGCTGGGGTGCCGGATCAATCCGTGGCCGTTTCCGGGTGGTGATCGCCGGGCCGGGAGATGAGCGCGTCGACCAGGACGATCAGGTCGCCGGGGAAGTGGGGCTGGCCGCCGTGGGGGTTCCAGCGGTCGCCGAGCTGTTCCATGTGGGGGGCGGGTCCGGGGGCGGTGCCCAGGACCTGTGAGGCGCCGGGGCTGCCGGGGTGGATGCGCTGCACCAGGTCGCCGAAGGTGAACACCCACACGATGCGGTGGGCGCGGGTGGCCTGGTCGAGGGTGAGGCCGCAGTCGGTCCAGGCGGTGTAGACGTCCTCCATGAGCCACATGAGGGACGGCGCGGCCAGTTCGCCGCGGATGAGGACCTCGACGATCCAGGGGCGTTCGGCCAGCCGCTCGTGCTGCCAGGTGAGCAGGGTGAGGAGCCGGTCGCGGGGTGACACGGGCAGGTCGGGGCGGGGCAGCGCGCCGATGACGCGGTCCATGAGCAGGGTGAGCAGTTCCTCGCGTCCGCGCACGTGCCGGTAGATGCTCATGGGGGCGGCGCCGACGGCGGTGGCCACCCGCCGCATCGACAGGGCGTTGCCTCCTTCGCGGGTGACCAGGTCGAGGGCGGCCTCGATGATCTGGTCGCGGGTGAGCGGTGCGCTGGCGCCGTGGGCGTTCACGCGCGCAAGTCTGACATGCGGGGGCACGCCGGGCACCCGGCGGGGCGGGTCGCGCACGGCCCGCGCCTAGACTCGGTGGCCTATGCGCAGGATCGCCCGGGGCGGGTCATGGGAGCTGGAGGTGCGGCGTTCCCGGTTCGTGTGCACGCTGGCGCGGGTGGACGACCAGGCCGCCGCGGCGGCGTTCGTGGCCGGGCATCGCCGGGCGCACCGCGACGCCACGCACAACTGCTCGGCGTACGTCGTCGGCGCGCTCGGGGAGTTCACCCGCAGCAGCGACGACGGGGAACCGGCGGGCACGGCCGGGGCTCCGATGCTGGAGGTGCTGGTGCGGCGCGGCCTGACCGGCACGGCGGCGGTGGTGACCCGGTACTTCGGCGGGGTGAAGCTGGGCGCGGGCGGCCTGGCGCGCGCCTACGGGCAGGCGGTGGCCGACGCGGTGTCGGCGGCGGGCGTGGTGGAGCTGGTGCGGGTCGTGTCGCTGACCGTCGCGCTGGACCACGGCCCGGCGGCCCGGTACCTGGGCGATCTGCGGGCGCGGAGCCTGACCCCGGTGGCCGTCCGCTACGGCGCGTCGGTCGAGGTGGACGTCCGCGTCCCGGTGCCCGACGCGGACGCCTTCGAGCGGTGGACGGCGTCGGCGACGTCGGGCCGCGCGCTCGTGGCCCACGGCGAGGTGACCCACGCCGAGGAACCTTTACGTTGACGTGCCGGTCCACCGTGCCGGGTTGACGTGCAGGGGGCTTCGTCGCGGCGATGTGCGGACGTGATGAACCCTCGTGCGCTGCGTGGTCCGAGGGACGCGGGGGCGTGTGTTGCCGCAGTGGAGTGACGTCGCGCGGTGGCCGGGCTGTGGCGGGCCGGGGCGCTTCGTCGCGGCGGTGCGATGAACCCTCGTGCGCTGCGTGGCCCGAGGGACGCGGGGGCGTGTGTCGCCGTAGCGGGGTGACGTCGCGCGGGGGAGCGGGCGCAGGTTGCCGCGCGCGGTTGGCGGGCCGGGCTTTGCCGGTGCGGGACCGGCCGCTGATGAGGTGGCCGACGCGGGCGCGGTGCTCGCGGGCCAGGGCCGCGTCCGGGCGACGGCGGCGGGGGGATCGCGGCGTGGGCCGGGTGGTGGTGTGGGGTGGTCAGGGGCGGGTGCGGAGGCGGCGGAGCATGCGGGCGTCGGTGAAGCCGGCGGCGCGGGCGGCGGTGTCGTGGGTGGCGCCCTGGCCGATGAGGTGGCGGGCGTGTTCCAGGCGCAGGTTCTGCTGGTAGCGCAGCGGGGTGAGGCCGGTGGCGGCGGTGAAGCGGCGGGTGAGGGTGCGGGGGCTGACGCCGGCGGCGGCGGCCAGGTCGGCGAGCGGCAGGGGCCGGGTGTAGTGGGCGTCGATGAGGTCCTGGGCGCGGTGGACGGCGTCGGACAGGTGGGCGCGGTGGCGCAGCATGGCGCTGTCCTGGGGCTGGTCGCCGTTGCGGCGGGTGTGCACGACCATGTCGCGGGCCGCGCGGGCTGCGGCGGCGGGTCCGTGGCGGACGGCGAGCAGGTGCAGGGCCAGGTCGATGCCGCTGGCGATGCCGGCGGAGGTGACGACGCGGTCGTCGGTGACGTACAGGACGTCGGGGACGACGGTGGCGGTGGGGTGGCGGGCGGCGAGCTGCGTGTGCAGGGCGTGGTGGGTGGTGCAGCGGCGTCCGTCCAGCAGGCCGGCCTGGCCGAGGGCGAACGCTCCGGCGCAGACGCTGGCGACGGTGCCGCCCGCGGCGTGGTGGGCGGCGAGCCGGGCGGCGGTGGCGGCGTCGACGCCGGGGTGGGGCGGGCGGCCGGGGCGGCGGTGCCGCCAGCCGGGAACGATGATCAGGTCGTCGGGGGTGAGGTCGGGCCAGGTGGCGTCGGCGTGCAGGGTGAGGCCCTGCGCGGTGGGCACGGTCGTGTGCGGGCGGCCGTCCGGACCGTTGCCATGCGGGTCGTTGCCGTGCGGGTCGTGTGCGGCGGCCCGGCCCCCGCGCGGGTCGCCGGTGGCGCGGCCGGGGTTCCGCGCGTGATCGGTGTCGCGTGTCCCGGTGGCGTTGGGGCCGGTGGCGTGGGGGCCGGGGTGGTGCAGGCGGTAGGGGTGGCCTTGGTCGGCGGCGGTGGAGAACACCTGGGCGGGCCCGGCCAGGTCGAGCAGGTGCAGGCCGGGCACGAGCGGGAACACGACGCGGCGCACCGGGCGGGGGTTGGGGAGGGTCACGATCCGGTCAGGTTAGCCGATGGCGGCGGCGGTGCGCGGGGCCACTTCGTCCAGGGTGGTGAGGGTGGCGAAGCGGCCGGACAGGGCGTAGGCGGTGCGGGCGGTGATGTCGGCGGCGGACAGGGTGGCGGGGTCGGCCAGGACGGCGTCCAGGTCGCGTCCGGCGGGGGCGCCAGGGCGGGGGATGGGGAAGGTGGCGGTGGCGTCGGTGACGAACAGGACGTCGTAGCCGAGGTCGGCGGCCAGACGGGCGGTGGTCTCGCAGCACTGCTCGGTCTGGATGCCGCAGATGACGACCTGCCCGACGCCGCGCGCGGTGAGCGTCTGCTGGAGCGGCGTGGTGGTGAACGCGTTGCGGGACGTCTTGGTGAGGACGGGTTCGCCGGGGGCGGGGTCCAGGCCGTCCATGAGGCGGACGTGGCCCTGCTCGGGGTCGAACACGGTGCCGCTGCCGGGCTCGGTGTGCAGGACCCACACGACCAGGTCGCCGGCGTCCCGCGCGGCCGCCACCAGCCGCGCGGTGCGCTCGGCGATGTCGGGGCGGTCCACGGCCCGCCACGTCTCGCGGGCGCGGAACGATTCTTGGACGTCGATGACGAGCAGTGCGCGTTTCATACCCGTCATCGTGGCGCCCCGCGCGCCGTCCCGGCAGCCACGATCACGCCGCACCCCGGAACGATCCGGTCACCCGGCCCGGCCAACGACAACGGGTCGCTGTCGGCGCACACCCCGCGCCATGGACGGCTCGCCGCGCGCAGGTCTCCTGCAACCCGACCTCTCCGTGCAGCCCGCCGCTCGGAACCGGGCTGCCTCCCGGACCGGGTGGCGCGCTTCGGCGCCGGTCCTGGCCTTCGTCGGCCGGGGCCGGTCGTCCGGCGTGCGGCGCCCTTCGCCCGGGCCGGACGCAGATCGTCCGTGAACCCGCCTGCCGCATCGGTGACCTGGCGCAGGCCATCCGAGATCGTGTCCGACCCGCTGGCGGCGGACCTGCTGCTGGGCCTGACCGCGCCCGTGGCGGCTGGCCGGGAACGTGTGGGGATCGGTGTCACCGCCGCAGGCGTGCTGGTCAGCGGGATCGGCGCCCCGGTCCCGGTGGGAGCGCGGTCGGCGGCGACCGATCCGGGGTGAGCGCGGCGGCCCTGAAGCTTGTCGGGTGCGGGCGGGGCTGTGGAGGTGGCCGGGGCGGAAAGGACGTGGAGGCGCGCGCCGGAGAGGGTTCGTCCGGCCCGATTTTGCGGGAGCGGCGCCGCTTCCGCCGTCCCGGTGCCGGGCGGCACCGGGACGGGTTCGAGCGGTCGTTTCGGCTGGGTGCCGTGCGGGTTGGGAATCGGGGGTGGGACGTGGGTGGTTGGTGCCGGTATGGGGTTGCGTGAGGTTTTGGTGGAGCGGCGGGCGGCTACGGTGGCGCGGATCGAGGCGCTGGCGCGGGACCGGGAGGGCATCGTGGCGTCCGCGTCGGGGGTGGCGGTGGACGACGAGCACGATCCCGAGGGGGTGACGCTCGGGTTCGAGCGCGCGCACGTGGAGTCCCTGCTGGCCGGGGCGCGGGCCCGTCTGGCGGAGCTGGACGCCGCGCTGGCCCGCGCACCGCACGACCTGGGAACGTGCGAGGGCTGCGGCGGCCCGATCGGCGAGGAACGTCTGATGGCGCGCCCGGAGACGCGCGTGTGCGTGGGGTGCGCGGCGCGCGGCTCCACCCGCTGACCTCCTCCGGCGTTCCTGTCCCGTGTCGTTCGGCCGGTGACGGGGGCGTCAGCGCGGGTCGGGCGGCTGCGGCGTGGCGTCGTCCCGCGGGCGTGCGGCGTGGACGGTACCGCCGCCGCGTAATGGGCCTGCGCGGTGTTGCAGTAGCGCAGCGATGTGGCGGGTGAGGTGGGACATGTGTCGGCCGGGGTGTCCTGGTCGTCGGCGTGGGCTCATGCCGTAGGTGGTGACGACGCGGGCGCCGCGCGCGTGCTTCGGTGAGCAGGTCGGGGGCGGCGGGGGCGCCGCCGAGCAGGACGTTGCGGAGGCGGGTGCACGCCGCTCGCACGGGCTCCGATGTCGGTCGGTGTGGCGCGGTGCGGCGTCGGTTCCTGTGCGGCGGCGTGCCGCCTGATTCGTCGCGTTCGCGGGCCTTCGGTTCCGTCCACCGCCCGCGATTCCGTCTGGCCGGGGGATGGTCGGTGGTCGCGTGGGCTGTGCGCGGTCGAGATCGCCCGCGTCACGTCCCTGGTGGGGTGGCGGGTGAGGTCGGCGGCGCGGTGGGGTTCGTCGCTCTCGGGGTCTGGGTCTGGTGGGTGGTGGGCGTTGCGGGTCAGGTGGGGCGGCAGTGGGGGCAGGGGCGGTGGCCGTCGATGAGGGCGGCGGCCAGGGTGCGGTATTCGCGGGTGCCCGCGTGGGGGCAGGTGGGGTGGCAGACGTGGCCGGTGGCGGGGTCGGCGAGGAACCGGACGCGGCGGCGGGTGAGGTCGGCGGCGCGGTGCAGGTCGAGGTGTTCGGCGGCCAGGAGGCGGGCTTTGGCGTCGGGGCCGAAGATGTAGCGGCCGGGGCTGCCGTCGGCGGGGGTGACGCGGTGGCAGGGGATGAGCAGCGGGAGGGGGTTGCGGGCGAGCGCGGTCCCGGCGGCGCGGACGGCGCCGGGGCGTCCGGCGTGCGCGGCGACCCAGGTGTAGGGGCGGGTCTGGCCGGGCGGGATGGACGCGGTGGTGCGCAGCACGGCCGCCTCGAACGGCGTGAGCACGCTGAGGTCCAGCACACCCAGGTCCACCACGCTGGCCCCCGGCCCGCCGGAGGCGCCTGCGCCGCTCCCACCCGCGCCGCTGGCGCTTGCGCCGTCGGCGCCCGGGTCCACGGCGCCGGTTCCGCCGGGCCTCCCGCTCGGTTCGAGGTCACGCGACCCCGGCCCGCGCGTCCCCGCGCTGCGCGACCCGGGGCCGTGCAGTCCCGGGCGGCTCGAGGCGGGGGTGCCGTGAGCGCGTGCGTCCGGTGCGCGCAGTCCGGTGCGGCTCGGTTTGGCGGCGTCCGGTCCGAGCGGGCCTTCGGGCGTGTCCCGTTGGGTGCGCGTTTCGGCCGGTGCGGGGGTGAGGGCGTGGGTGAGGATGCGGCGCAGGTGGTCGCGTAGGTGGTCGGCCGTGGGGTCGTGGCCGAGGTCGCGCAGGGCGCCGGGGGTGGCGGGGAGCAGGGGGCGGTCGAAGCGGGCGTGCCAGGCGGCGGTGAACGCGGCGGCGTCCAGTCCGGCGCGCAGGAACGCCGGGCCGGTGCCGGTGACGGCGACGCGCAGCGGCGGCAGGATCCCGGCGGGGTCGGGCAGGTCGATGTGGACGGCGGCGACGTCGCGCAGGAGCCCGGCGGGCGCGGTGGTGGCCAGGGCGCGCAGCGCGGTGGTGAGCGGGTCGTGGGGCGGGGTGGGCATCGGCGGCCTCCTGGTCGGGCGGCACGGCCCGGCGTCGGGGCTCGGGCGTCGGCTGGGACGGTCGGTCAGGCACTTCGCGGTGCGCGCATCACGTGGACGGCGAGTCGGGCGCCGTGCGCCGCGCGGTGCGCGCACCGCACGGACGGTGAGTCGTGCCGCCCGTGGGGCGTTCACCGCGTGGACGCCGAGTCGGGCGCTTCGCGGTGCGCGCGACGCGTGGACGACGAGTCATGCGGCCCGTGAAGCGTGCACCGCGTAGATGGTGAATCGGGTTGGTTCGCGGTGCGCGCGCCGTGTGGACCGCGCGTTGGGCGGTTCGCGGGTGCGTGCGCCGACGGACGGTGGATCGGGTGGCCCGTGGAGGGCTCACCCCGTGACTGGCCGGTGGGGCCGGCCGGTCGGGCGGTGTGCGCGAGGTCTCCCGGGGGCGGGACGCGACGCGGGCCGGACGTCATGCGGGACCGGGGGCGTGGAGGCGCCGCAGCCGGGCCAGGCCACGGGAGATATGAGACTTGACGGTGCCCTCAGGGACGTCCAGGACGGCGGCGATGTCGCCGATGGGCAGGTCGGCGACGTGGCGGAGCACCACGGCGGCACGCTGCGCGGGCGGCAGCGCGGCCAGGAGCGCGGCGAGTTCGCGTCCGGTCTCGTGGTTCTCCACGGCGGCGGGGACGTCGGCGCGCGGGTCGGGCGGCTGCGGCACGGTGTCGTCCAGCGGGGTGGTGGCGGGTCGGCGGGACGCGCCGCGCAGGTCGTTGCGCCACTGGTTGGTCAGGATGGTCAGCAGCCAGGGCCGGGCGCGCAGCTCGGCGCGGCGTGCCCGATCGTAGCGGCCCAGCGCCCGGTAGGCGCGCAGGAACGTCTCGGCGGCCAGGTCCTCGGCGTCGGCGGGCCGTCCGGTGAGCCGCAGCGCGGTGCTGTAGACGGCGTCGCGGTGCCCGTCGTACAGGCCGGCGAACACCGCGTCGACGCAGGGGGCGGGGTCGGGTGGGGTCACGTCGGTACCAACACCGGGGGCGCCACGGGGGTTGCGGGTCAGGTGAGCCAGCCGGGACGGACGAGGCCGCTCTCGTAGGCCAGGACGACGAGCTGCGCCCGGTCACGGGCACCGACCTTGGCCAAGATCCGGCTGACGTGCGTCTTGGCGGTCGCGGGCGACAGCACGAGCCGCGCGGCGATCTCCTCGTTGGACAGCCCGGCGGCGACCAGGTGCAGCACCTCGCGTTCGCGTCCGGTGAGGGCGTCCAGGAGGGTCGCGGGCGGCGGCGCGGCGGCGTGCGCGGCGAACTCGGCGATGAGACGGCGGGTGACGCTGGGCGCCAGCAGCGCGTCACCGCGCGCCACGACCCGCACGCCGTGGATGAGCTCGGCGGGTTCGGTGTCCTTGACCAGGAACCCGGACGCACCGGCCTTCAGCGCACCGTAGATGTGCTCGTCCAGGTCGAAGGTGGTGAGGATGACGACCTTGACGGCGGCCAGGCGCGGGTCGGCGGTGATGCGGCGAGTGGCCTCCAGGCCGTCCACGACGGGCATGCGGACGTCCATCAGGACGACGTCGGGCAGCAGCCCGGCGGCGTGCCGGACGGCCTGGTCGCCGTCGGCGGCCTCGGCGACGATCGCGATGTCGTCCTCGCCTTGGAGGATGGAACGGAACCCGGCGCGCACGAGCGTCTGGTCGTCGGCGAGCGCGACGCGGATCACGGGGCGGGTCACGGGCGTCCCTCCGGGCGGAGTCCGGCGCACGGCGGGCCGGGCGTTCCCGGGTGGTTCGCGGGGGAATGCTGGCACGCCCTCAACCTACGCCGCCGCGCCGGGGCGACGCGCCCACCCCTGTCTTCCGGCAGTGCCGGACCGCCCGCGACCCCTCCTACGGTGGGGGCATGACTCTCGCGTCCGCGTGGTGGCGGCGTCCCGGCGTCGCCGACACCGCCCTGGGGGTGCTGCTGACCGTCCCGGTGCTGCTCGGGCTGCCCCGGCACGGGACGGCGTGGGCGGCGCCGCTGGCCGGGGCCGTGCTGCTGGGCGCGTCGATGACGGTGGCGCGGCGGGCCCCGGCGGTGCCGCTGGGCGTCGCGGTCGCGTCGACGGCGGTGTCGGGCAACTTCGTGTTCGCCGTCCCGGTCCTGGCGCTGCTGGCCGGACGCCGCGACGCGGGCCCGCGCCCCGTCGCGGCCGTGTTCGCGGTGCTGCTGGCCGGGGGAGCGGCCTGGCACCTGCTGGCCGGGACGGGCGTCACCGTCTGGTTCCCGCTGACGTTCCACCTGGTGCTGTGGGGTGTGGCGCCGTGGCTGGCGGGCCGGTACTGGCGGCAGCGCCGCCAGCTCCTGCACGCCGGATGGGAACGCGCCGAGCACCTGGAACGGCACCAGCGCACCGCCGCCGACCGCGAACGGCTCCGCGAACGCGCCCGCATCGCCCGCGAGTTGCACGACTCCCTCGGCCACGACCTGGCCCTGCTCGCCCTGCGCGCCGGAGCCCTGCAACTCGCCCCCGACCTGCCCGCCCGCCACCGCGCCGCCGCCGCCGACCTGCGCGCGGGCGCCGCCCTGGCCACCGACCGCCTCGCCGAAATCCTCGGCGTCCTCCACGACGACACCCCTGACACGCCCGACGCCGCTTCGGTCACGGCGGCTTCGGGTGCGGGGGTCCGGCGCGCGGGGCGAGGTGGGCTGCGCGCGGGCGTCGCCGAGCTGGTCGCCCGCGCCGCCGCGTCCGGCCTGCGCGTCCGCCTGGACGACGCCCTGGACCCCGTGGACGACCCCGTCCCACGTGACGGGGACGCGCCGCCGCGGGTGTCGCCGATGGTGGAGCTGGCGGTGTGCCGGGTCGTGCGGGAGGCGTTGACGAACGCGGCCAAGCACGCCCCGGGCGCGGCCGTGACCGTCCGGCTGGCCGCGCCGCGTCCCGGGCGGCTGACCGTCACCGTCGCCAACACCCGCCCCCCGGGCGGCGCCCCGGTCGCGGCGGGGACGGGCCTGGGCCTGACGGGCCTGACCGAACGGGTCCGCGTCGCGGGCGGCACGCTGCGCGCCGCGTCCACCGCCGACGGCGGCTTCACCGTCCACGCCGCCCTGCCCGCCGGTGACCGTCCCGCCCCCGTCCCGCCGCCGCTCGCCGCGGGCAGTGAGTCGGCGCGGCGGCTGGCCGCCGAACGCGACCGGGTCCGCCGCCGGCTGCGCACGGCCGTCGCCGTGCCCGCGCTGCTGCTGGCGGGCCTGGGCGCGATCACCGGCGGCTACTACGTCGTCGTCAGCGTGAACTCGGTCCTGCCGTCCGCCGCGTTCGCCGCGCTGCCCCTGGGCGCGACCCGCGCCGAACTGGCCTCCGTCCTGCCGCCCCTGCAACTGCCCGCCTCCGACGTGGGCCGCCGCCCCGCGCCGCGCCCGCCCGGCACCCGCTGCGCCCACTACCGCTCGGACGCCAACCCGTTCGGCCTCGGCGACGTGCACCGGCTGTGCTTCACCGGCGACCGCCTCACCGCCAAGCACGCCCTGCCCCCGCACGGCCCGCCCCGCGCCGTCCCCTCCGGAAAGGACACCCCGTGATCCGGGTCCTGCTCGCCGACGACGAGACGATGATCCGCGCCGGCGTCCGCGCCATCCTGGCCGGCGACCCCGGCATCGAGATCACCGCCGAGGCCGCCGACGGCGCCGAAGCGGTCCGCCTCGCCCACGCCCACCGCATCGACGTCGCGCTCCTGGACATCCGCATGCCCGTCATGGACGGCCTGACCGCCGCCGCCGAACTGCGCCGCACCGTGCCCCGCACCCGCGTGCTGATCCTCACCACGTTCGGCGAGGACGACAACATCACCCGCGCCCTCACCGGCGGCGCCGACGGATTCCTCCTCAAGTCCGGCGACCCGCGCGAACTCCTCACCGGCGTCCACGCCGTCGCCGACGGCGCCGCCTACCTGTCCCCGCGCGTCGCCCACCGCGTCCTGACCACGCTGGGAACCCTGCGCTCGGGCGCCGGGGCCCGCGACCGCATCGCCGCCCTGACCCCCCGCGAACGCGACGTCCTGGCCCTGCTGGGCGCCGGACTGTCCAACGCCGAGATCGCCCGCCGCCTCCACCTCGTCGAAGGCACCGTCAAGTCCTACGTGAGCACCATCCTGACCCGCCTGGACGTCCGCAACCGCGTCCAGGCCGCCGTCCTCGCCCACGACGCCGGCCTGGTCACCCGCCCCTGACCCGCCCGGCTCCCGAGATGACCAGGTAGCTCCTCGGAGACCGACGCGCCCGATGCTAGGCGGCAGGACGGCCCGCACGCCCACGCCGCCCACGCTCGCACTGCCCACGACCGCACCACCCACCACCGCGCGGTGCCGACCGCATCCGACCGCGCGGCTCACGACCGCATCCGACCGCGCCCCCAGAACGTCAGGCGGCCCACGACCGCGCCGGGCCGACCGCGCCCGCGCGAACCGCTTCCGGCCGCCCGCGCCCCACTCGCGCGATCCTCCCCAGAACGCCGGGCCGCCCACCGCGCGCCATCGGCGGCCCGGCCTCCACGCCGCGCCACGCCAGCGCACCCAGCCCTACCGTGGGGGTCGCGGGCGGTCCGGTCCTGCCGGAAGACAGGGGTGGGGGCGTCGCCCCGGCGCGGCGGCGGAAGTTTAGGGCGTGCCAGCATTCCGCCGTCGGCGCGTTCACGGACATCACCCGGCGTCGGCGCGCGCTCGCCCCGCCGGATACGTGCGCGCGGCTCGGTCAGGAGCCGGGGCGGCGGTGGCGGCCGACGACCGGAAGGATGTCGGGGCGCGTGGCGTTGGGGTCGGCGCCCGGCACCGCGTCGCTCGTACCGGGGACCGCCTGCGCCGCGCCCAGCAGCCACGCCCCCACCGGCAGCTCCCGCACCCGCAGCACCAGCGGCGCCACCAGCTTGACCAGCACCAACGCCAGCACCGACGCGACCACGACGCCCACCACGAACCCCGCCGCCACGTCATGCGGATAGTGCACGCCCACGAACACCCGCGAGAACGCCATGAGCGCCGCCGCCGGCAGCACCAGCGGCGCCATCGCCCGCCACGCCACCACGATCGCCGCCGCCGACGCCGCCGCGATCGTCGCGTGGTTGCTCGGGAACGACCAGTCGCCCGGCGCCGGGCACGCCGCGATGTTCATCGCCCCCGCCACCGCCCGGCACGGCCGCTCCTCCCGCAGGAACGACTTGGACACCTCACTGACCAGATACGCCCCGATGACCGCGCACGGCGCCAGCAGCGCCAGCGCCATCGCCCGCTCCTCGTCGCGCCGCGCCCGCCACCAGCCCGCCACGAACAACGCCGCGAACAGCAGCAGCCCCGCGTCGGTACCGATCTCGGCCAGCGTGTGCACGAACGACGGCAAGCCGTGCGCGAACTCCGTCACGGCCCGGTACCACTCGGCGCTGAACTCAGGCGCTTGCATGCTCTCCCTCACTACGACGGCCCACCCGTGACCACCACGCCACCCGCCGGACCATCGACGTTCACCCTACGCTCACGAATCCGTAGAGAATGTCATGCCGGGAACGCCCGATCCCGCCCATCCACCGGTGCGCCGCCGGATTCCTCCCACTCCCACCCCAACCGCCCCGAAGGCACCCCGGCGCCGACCCACGACAGTCCAGGCACCATCCGTCGCCCCCCGAACACAGCGGCTCCGCCTCCCGAGACGAGACATCCGCGTCCAGCCCGAACGCCCCGGGAAGGCACCGGTGACGACGCCGTCGCCCAGAGCGGGACGCCACCGCGTCCTCGCGGCCTGCCACCGGAGACACCCCGACCGCCCCAGACGCCCCGACCACCGCCCGCCGACCGGCACTGACCGCCGAAAGCTGTGCGCCGAGCTGGACGCCGCCATGGCGCGGCACGTCGGCCGCCTGCTCCGACGAGTGGCGCGACACGCTTCCCGCGCCCGGGCGGATGCTCCCGTGATGCCCGTTTACGGTGATCTTGTCCATGCTCGATAATGCACATTATGTTAAGTAGAAGATTCGGGTCGGTCACGAGGGGCCTACGTTCACGCGCGCCCGGTTGATCATCGGCCGGGCGGACACCTCCCCCTACCCGGTGAAGCGGCACGGAGAGGTAAGCCCGCGCCCGGGTGGACGCTCCGCTCGCAGCCCCCTCCTGGTACCAGGCCGCCGAAGCGCCGCTCCGTTGCACTCGAATGCCCGCTTTGGTGGCGCAAGGCTTATTGGTCGCGATCCTGCTGAGGTGTCGTGTGGCTTCGACGACGCCGTGGGCTCCGTACTCAACGGTGCCGTAGCAGGTGGTCGAGCGTTCCCGTCTCGCGTGGTCGGAACGAGTGGGCTGCCGCCGAGGGCGCGGCGCAGGAACTGGTGTCGGCAGAACCGCAGGCGGCGAAACGGCCGGAGCCCGTGCGCGGTCCGGTCGCTGGATCGTGGAGACGCCGATACTCCCGGGCAAGCCTGGGCGCCCCTGGTAGAGCTTCGAGGATGGAGGACATCTCCCCCGCGCGGTCGGCTGTGGTTCTTTCGCCGGTCAGTCTCCTCGTACCGGTAGAGGGTCATCGTGGAGACGCCGATCTCCTGGGCGACGCGGCGCCGACCGGCTGTTGGCCGTCGTCGTTCGTGCGCACGGTGGCCGAGATCGGTACCGACGTTGGGCTGCGGCTGTTCGCGGCGGGCCGTCGGATCGGGCGGCGGCCGCCAGTCGGCCCGGCCGGGTCGAGGGTGCGGTATTTGGTGCCGCTCCCCCAGCTTGAACCGGTCGAACGCGGGGTCGGCTCCGGTGGACGCGGCCTTCGAGATCTGCGTCCGGGCCGAACGTCTGAGGAAGGCGACGGTGGCGCCCGCCCGGGACTCCGCCGCGCTGACGACCCGGATCGCGGTTAGGCGTTTTCGGGTTGAGTGGGGGGTTCGGGGTGTTGTGAGAGGGTGCGGGCATGGGTGTTGGGGTGGTGCCTCGGCTGGGTGTTCGGGGGGCGGCGCGGCCGCGGGGGCTCGTGGTGGTGCTGCACGGAGGACGGGAGCACGGCCGGGAGCGGGCGACGGCGCGGCAGCCGGCGGCGTTGCGGATGGTGCCGTTCGCGTGGTCGCTCGCGGCGGCCGGACGCCCACGGGAGCTGGCGGTGTGGACGCTGGGCTACCGGTACCGGGGATGGAACGGCGACGACGCGTCGCCGGTCCCCGACGCGCTGTGGGCGCTGCGCGTCGCGGACGAGCGGCACCCCGCCGTCCCGATCGTGCTGGTCGGGCACTCGATGGGCGCGCGGACGGCACTGCGGGTCGCGGGCGACCCCCGCGTCGCCGGGGTGGCGGCGCTGGCCCCGTGGGTGCCGCGCGGCGAGCCCGTCGACCACCTGGCGGGACGCCGGGTGCTGATCGCGCACGGCGACGCCGACCGGACGACTCCCCCGGCGGCGTCGCGGGCGTACGCGGAGCGGGCACGGGCGGCGGGCGCGCTGGTGACGTTCGAGAGCGTCCCGGGTGAGGGGCACGCGATGGTGCGGCGGGCCGGGTGGTGGCATCGGCGGACGACGGCGTTCGTCCTGGACACGCTGGCGCGGGCCGCCGCCGGGGCGCCGGGTGACGGGCCGGAGCGGGAGGTGCCGGGTGCCGGGGCCCCGTGAGCCGGGCTACCGGGAGTTCCTGCGGGCCCGGCGCGCGGGCGGCGGTGACCGGCGGCCGGGCACGCTGAACGGGCTGCGCGCCGAGCACGCCGCCGACCTGGCAAGGTCGCCGCGCATGCCGCTGCACCGGGTGCGGGACCTGACGGTCGACGGCGCGGCGGGCCCGCTGCCCGCGCGGCTGTACGTGCCGGTGCCGGGTGAGGTGCCGGGGCTGCTGGTGTACTTCCACGGCGGCGGCTGGGTGCTGGGCGACGTGGACGCCTACGACCCGGTGGTGCGGGCGCTGGCGGCGGCGTCGGGCGTCGCGGTGGTGTCGGTGGGTTACCGGCGTCCGCCGCGGTTCCCGTTCCCGGCGGCGACCGACGACGCCGTGGCGGCGCTGGCGTCGGTGCGGGCGCTGGCGGCCGACGGGGGCCTGCCGGTGCGTGAGAGCGCGCGGATCGGCGTGGCGGGCGACAGCGCGGGCGGGCAGATCGCCGCGGTGGCCGCGTGGCGGCACGCGCGGGCCGGGACGCCCCCCGCCGTGCAGGTGCTGGTGTATCCGGCGGTGGACCTGCGGGAGGTGCCGCCGTCACCGCCCGACCCCGACGGGCTGCCAAGTTCGGGCGGCGACATCGGGCGTGCGCTCGCCGTCTACCTGGGCGACGCGGACGCGCGCCGCCCCGAGGTGTCCCCGCTGCTGGTCCCCGACCCGGAGACGCTGCCACCCACGATCATGGCCGTCGCCGAACACGACCGCCTCGCCGCGCAGGGCGCCGCGTACGCCGCGCGGCTGCGCGCGGCGGGCGTACCGGTGCGGTTCCTGCCCGGCGACGGCCTGGACCACGGCTACCTGGGCTGGAGCGCGTTCGCCGCTCCCCCGGCCGCCGAACTGGCGTCACTGGGCGCCGAGATCCGCGCGGCGTTCACCGACCCGACTCCGCACCCGTAACGGCCGCCCATGCGCCGCTGACCCCGATGTGAGCGCAGTTCACGCCGTCAGGTCCGCCGCGAGCGACCAGGCCGCCCCGTGCCGCGCAGGTCAGAGCGGGCCGCCGTCGCCTCCGTCCCCGTCGGTGGGGCTGCTGGACGGCGACGGCGACGGCGTGGGAGTCGGTGACGTCTGCGTGGGCGTCGGTGACGGCTGAGGCGTCGGCGGCGCCGTGGGCGGGGTGGACAGGGTCGGCTCGGGAGGCGGCGGGGGCGGCGGCGTGACCTGCGGCTGGCACGCGAACAGCACCGCCAGCAGCGCCGCCAGCACCAGCAGCACGCCGATGAGCAGCACGATCGCCGACACCAGGCCGCGTTCGGGACGCCGCACCGGCTCGGGCGGCACGTACGGAAGCGGCCGGGGCGCCAGGGCGGGCTGCGCCGACCCGGCCCAGTGCGGCGTGAACCCCGGACCGCGCCGCGCACCTCCGGCGGGCGCGTCCTGGAGCGGGACGGGACGCAGGAAGCGTTCAGCGCCGTCGTCGCCGTTCCACCGGTCGGGGTCGTAGGCCGTCGCCACCCACGGCGCGGGGCCCTCGGGCTGCGCGGCGACGACGGGCGCGCCCGCGGCACCGCCCCCGCCGGGCAGGCCCGCGACGATCGCCGCGCGGAACCGGTCCCGCGCGGCCGGGTCGCCCGCCGCGCCCCGGTTCAGGACGGCCACCGACACCCGCCGCCCGCCGTCGTCGACGCCGAGGAACACGATCCCGGCCGACGACTCGGTGAGCCGCGCGGTCAGGCGGTACGGTCCGAGCTGGTCCGGATCCCCCGGTGGCAGCGGCCTCGACATGGCCGCCACACTAACAACCGGCGGGTGGGCGGGGGGCTGGCCGTGCCCGTCTGCGGGTAGGAGTTGATCGCGTAGGGTCGCGCATGAGGGGAAATGCCCGGCCGCACACCGCCGAACCGCCACGACCGCGCGGCCCGCGCCCTGCGGGCCCGCGCACGGGAAGGACTCCGACGATGACCGTCGCCGCCCACGACGTCGACCAGGCCGCCGCGCTGCTGCAGAGCACCGTCGCGGAGGTCAAGAAGGTCATCGTCGGGCAGGACCACATGATCGAACGGCTCGTCGTGGCGTTGCTGGCGCGCGGCCACTGCCTCATCGAGGGTGTGCCGGGCGTCGCCAAGACGCTCGCGGTGGGGACGCTGGCGCGGGTCGTCGGGGGGTCGTTCGCCCGGTTGCAGTTCACGCCCGACCTGGTGCCGTCCGACATCGTCGGCACCCGCATCTACCACCCGTCCACCGAGCAGTTCGACGTCGAGCTGGGGCCGGTGTTCGTGAACTTCGTCCTCGCCGACGAGATCAACCGGGCGCCGGCCAAGGTGCAGTCGGCGCTGCTGGAGGTCATGGCCGAGCGGCAGGTGTCGCTGGGCGGCACGACGTATCCGCTGCCGCGCCCGTTCATCGTGCTCGCGACGCAGAACCCGATCGAGTCCGAGGGCGTGTACCCGCTGCCCGAGGCGCAACGCGACCGGTTCCTCATGAAGATCGACGTGCGGTATCCCGGGGCGCACGACGAGCTGCACATCCTGCGGCGCATGTCGGTCGACCCGCCCGAGGCCGGGCAGGTCCTCGACGCCGAACGGCTCACCACGCTCCAGCGCGCCGCCGCCGAGGTGTCGGTCCACGAACTGGTCGCCGACTACATCGTGCGGCTGGTCATGGCGACCCGCGAACCCGCCCAGTACCGCATCGGCGACCTGGCGCAGGTCATCGAGATCGGCGCCAGCCCCCGCGCCACCCTCGGCCTGGCGGCCGCCGCGCGGGCCCTGGCGCTGCTGGCGGGCCGCGACTACGTCCTCCCCGACGACGTCCGCGCCGTCGCCCGCGACGTCATGGCGCACCGCCTGGTCCTGACGTTCGACGCGCTCGCCGACGGCGTCGACACCGGCGACGTCGTCGCGCAGATCCTGGCGGCCGTGCCGCCGCCGCGCGTGGTGTGGAACCACGGGGCGGGGGTCGTCCCGGCATGACCGACCGCCCCGCGCCCGGCTCCCCCACCGGACCCGACGCCGACGCGGCCCGCACCGGGACGCCGCCCGCCGACGCCCCGGCAGCCGGGCCGGACGGCGGTGCGAGCGGTGGTCCGGGCAAGGGATCAGGCGAAGGACCCTCGGGCGGCGATCCGGCGCAGCACCCGAAGGCCGGTACGACACCGGGTTCGGGCACCGGCGAAGACGACGCCGAACGCGGCGCCGACGCCACCCCGTGGTGGATGCCGTCCGCCCAGCCCACACCCACCCCGACGCCCCCACCGGACGCCGCACCCGCCCACCGGCCCGGCACCCCGCCCACCGGCCCCGCACCCGCACCCGCACCCGCACCCGCGAGCGGAAAGCACCCCGGCACGCCCCGCTTCACCGCACCCGAACCACCCCGCGACCGCGCCCCCACCCCCGCCCGCGACGACGTCCTCACACCCCCCGCGAGCCTGCGGCGCCTGCACCTGGCCGTCACCCGCCGCCTGGACGGCCTCCTCAACGGCGAACACCTGGGCCTGCTGCCCGGCCCCGGCACCGAACTCGCCGAAGCGCGCCTCTACCAGCCCGGCGAAGACGACGTCCGCCACATGGACTGGGCCGTCACCGCCCGCACCACCAACCCCCACGTCCGCGACCTCATCGCCGACCACGAACTGGAGACCTGGGCGCTGGTCGACCTCACCCCCAGCATGGACTTCGGCACCGCCGACCGCACCAAACGCGACCTGGCCGCCGCCGCGCTCGCCGCCGTCGGCTTCCTCACCGTCCGCCTCGGCGACCGCGTCGGCGCCTACCTCCAGCACCCCGCCGGGCTCCGCCGCCGCCCCGCCCGCACCGGACGCCCCGCCCTGCACACCCTCCTGCACGACGTCCTCACCGCCCCCACCGACCCGCCCCCCGGACGCGGCCCCGGACACGCCGCCGCCGGCCTGGCAGCCGCCCTCACCGCCCTGGACCGCGGCCAGAAACGCCGCGGCCTGCGCGTCGTCATCTCCGACTTCCTGCCCGGCCCCCACGACGACCCCGCCGCCCCCACCTGGGAACGGCCCCTGCGCCGCCTGGCCGCACGCCACCAGGTCCTCGCCGTCGAGATCATCGACCCGCGCGAACTCGACCTGCCCGACATCGGCGTCATCGACATGACCGACCCCGAAACCGGACGCGTCCACGAGATCGTCCTGTCCCGCCGCGTCCGCGAACGCTACGCCACCGCCGCCGCCCAGCAACGCGCCCACATCCGCGCCGCGCTGCGCCGCGCCGGCGCCCACCACCTCACCCTGCGCACCGACCGCGACTGGGTCGCCGACATCGCCCGCTTCGCCCTACGCCAACGCCGCGCCGCGGGCCGCTCCATCGCCGCACCGGGGGTACGCGCATGACCTTCCTGTCACCCGAACGCCTCTGGCTGCTGGCACTGCTCCCCCTGCTCGCTGGCGCCTACGTCGCGTTGCAGTTCCGCCGCCGCGCCTACGCCGTCCGGTTCACCAACCTGAGCCTGCTCAGCCAGGTCGCGCCGCGCCACCCCGGCTGGCGCCGCCACGTGGCCGCCGCGCTGTTCCTGCTCATGATCCTGCTGATGATGGTGGGGTTCGCGCGGCCCGCCGCGCCCGTGAAGATCCCCCGCGACCGGGCGACGATCATGGTGGCGGTGGACGTGTCCCTGTCGATGATGGCCCGCGACGTCGCGCCCAGCCGCCTGGACGCCGCCAAGAACGCCGCCAAGGACTTCATCGGGGACCTGCCCGCCCGCTTCAACGTCGGTGTCGTCGCGTTCGCCGGGAACGCCAACCTCATCGCCGCGCCCACCGCCGACCGGCAGAACGCCATCGCGTCCCTGGACGGCCTCACCCTGGCCAAGCGCACCGCGATCGGCGAGGCCGTCTTCACCTCCCTCCAGGCGATCACGACGTTCGACGCGCAGGCCAGCACCGACCCGCCGCCCGCCCACATCGTGCTGTTGTCCGACGGCGACAACACCACCGGACGGTCGGTCGCCGAAGCCGTCGACGCCGCCCGCGGCGCCCAGGTGCCCGTCTCCACCATCGCGTTCGGCACCCCGTTCGGGACCGTGGACATCGAGGGCGAGACCACCAGCGTGTCGGTCAACAAGGAGACCCTGCGCGCCCTGGCCGAGGGCACCGACGGCCGCGCCTACGAGGCCGCCGACGCCGGCCAGCTCGGCCAGGTGTACGCCAACATCGGCACCTCGCTGGGCTTCACCACCGAGCACCGCGACATCAGCGCCCGGTTCACCGGCATCGCGCTGCTGTTCGCGCTGGCCGCCGCCGGGACGTCGCTGGCGTTCTTCTCCCGCCTGCCCTGACCCCACGCGGCGGCCCGTGCGTGCCCGCGTGCGGGCCCGGCGCTGATACGGTCTGCCGACGTGGGGGATCACTACTTCGCGCCGCGTCCCGGGACGGCGAGCCGCCCGGCGACCGTCGACCTCGTCCTGCCGGACCTGCATCTGCGCCTGGCCACCGACCGCGGCATGTTCTCACCCGACCGGATCGACGCCGGCACCCGCATCCTGCTGGAGACCGTCCCCCCTCCCCCCGCCCACGGCGACCTCCTCGACCTGGGCTGCGGCTACGGCCCCATCGCCCTGACCATGGCGAGCCGCTCGCCGCAGGCGAGCGTGTGGGGTGTGGACGTGAACGAGCGCGCGCTGCAAGCCGCGCGAGAGAACGCCAAAACCGGCGGCCTTGACAACGTAAGGTTCAGTCGGGCGGACGAGATCGACCCGTCCCGCCGCTACGCCGCGCTCTGGTCCAACCCGCCGATCCGCATCGGCAAACCCGCCCTGCACGCCCTGCTGCTCACCTGGCTGCCCCGCCTGTCCCCCGGCGCCCTCGCCCACCTGGTCGTGCAGAAGCACCTGGGGTCGGACTCCCTGCACCGCTGGCTCGACCAGCAGGGCTACCCCACCGAACGCGTCGCGTCCCGCTCGGCCTACCGCGTCCTGGCCGTCACCCGCCCCGACACCCCCGACGAGGGAACCACCCGATGAGCACCCCGCCCGCCGGCCGCCGCCAGCTCCGCCCCACCGACGTCAAGCGCCTCAACCGCGACTGGCGCCGCCGCACCGGGCACCGCGTCGACCTGCTCGTCGAGTCGGTCACCCAGCCGTTCAACCTCGGCTCCATCGTCCGCAGCGCCGCGGTCTTCGGCGTCTCCCACATCTGGCTCGCCGGGAACGCCACCCCCTTGGACCACCGCAACGTCGCCAAGACCGCCCTGGGCACCGAACGCCTCGTCCCCTGGGAGCACGCGGGCACGGCCGCGCAGGCCGCCGCCCGCGTCCGCGCCGAGGGGCTGCGGCTCATCGCCGTGGAACTGACCACCGACGCCGTGCCGCTGCACGACGCGCCGCTGGACGGCGACGTGTGCCTGGCCGTCGGCGGCGAGGACCACGGCGTCTCCCCCGCCCTGCTGGCCGCCGCCGACGCCGTCGCCTACATCCCCCAGATCGGGCGCGTCGGCTCCCTCAACGTCGCCGTCGCCACCGCCGTCGCCCTGGCCGAGACCCGGCGCCGCGAGTGGACCGCGCCCGCCTGACCACCGAACGGGGTCAGGCGCGGTAGGACTCCATCAGGGCCGCGAACTCGGGCAGGCTGATCTTGCCGTCGCGGTCGGCGTCGGCCTGCACGACGACCTCGACGGCGCGGGTGTCGGAGATCTCCTGACCCAGGGCGCTCATCAGGTTCTTCAGCTCCGCCGGGGAGATCTGGCCGTCGCCGTCGGCGTCCACCAGCTCGAACGTGGCACGGTACTGCTCGGGGTCGGCCATCGGGGCTCCTCATCGTCGCGGTCGGTGTCAGTGCAGGGACGGTAGCACCCCGACCCGCCACCTTTACGAAGTAAGATCAACGGTGGGCGGGCCGCGGGGGATAATCGGGGACGTGCCGCGCTCGCATCCCTTCCTCGACCACCCCGGCCCCATCCCCTTCGCCCACCGCGGCGGCGCCGGAGCCCGCCCCGAGAACTCCATGGCCGCCTTCCAGCGCGCCACCGACCTCGGCTACCGCTACCTGGAGACCGACGCCCACGCCACCGCCGACGGCGTCGTCCTGGCCTTCCACGACCGCACCCTGGACCGCGTCACCGACCGCACCGGCGTCCTGGCCCGCCTCCCCTACGCCGAGGTCGCCAAGGCCCGCATCGCCGGAACCGAGCCCATCCCGGCGCTGGAGGACGTCCTCGGCTCCTTCCCCGACGCCCGCGTCAACATCGACCTCAAGGACGCCCACGTCATCGGGCCCCTCGCCGAGGTCCTGCACCGCACCCGCGCCTTCGACCGCGTGTGCGTCACGTCGTTCTCCACGCGCCGCCTGGCCCAGATGCGCGCCCGCCTCCCCCTGTTCACCCGGCAGCCCGTCTGCATGGCCCTGGGGCCCCGCGACATCGCCACCCTGCGCGCCCTGTCCTACGGACGTCCCGGCCCGCGCCTGGCCCGCCTCGCCGCCCTGGCCGACGCCGGCGTCACCTGTGCCCAGGTCCCCCCGTCGTTCGGGCCGCTGCGCGTCATCACCGAGTCGTTCGTCGCCCAGTGCCACGCCCTGGGCCTGAAGGTCCACGCCTGGACCATCAACGACCCCGCCACCATGCACCACCTGCTCGACCTCGGCGTCGACGGCATCATGACCGACGAACTGGTCTCCCTGCGCCACGTCCTGTCCTCACGCGGCCTATGGCACCACACCCGCCCCCTCCCCCAGCACGACTGACCCCGAACAGGGCGTCACGCGACGCGGGGTCAGGGGCCGAAGCCCGGGGGGCGGCGGGGGCCCGGCGGGGGGCGGAGTTCGGCGGCGATGCGCAGGGGGCGCGGGGCGCGGTCGTCGGCGGGCGACGCGGCGGGCCCGCCGGACTGGGTGAGGTCGATGCGCTGTTCGCGCAGGGCGCGCAGAAGCTCCAGGTCGTCGGCCGACACCAGCGCGGCCATGGGGCGTCCGCGCCGCGTCAGCAGGATCGGGTCGCCGGTGTAGGCGACCCGGTTGACCAGATCGGCGAACTGGGCGCGTGCCTCGGTAACCGGGATCTCCACGGATTCATCGTATAGCGAACTCCGTGGCGCCCCCCGGATCGCGAACTGTACGTTCTGTACAGTTCGAGGAAACGAGGAGGCACCATGCACCTGCCCATCACGATCCCGGGCCAGCTCCCGGGCGGCACGGCACCCGGCACGCACCGGCCCGAGACGTTCACCGGACGCTCGTCCGCGACCGTCACCACCGCCGGGCTCGCCGACGCGAGTCTCTACCAGCGGCTGCTCGCCCAGCGCATCGTCCTCATCGGCCAGGAGATCGACGACGAGCTCGCCAACCGCGTCAACGCCCAGCTCCTGCTGCTGGCCGCCCAGGACTCCGCCCGCGACATCACCCTGTACATCAACTCCCCCGGCGGCGTCGTGGACGCCGGGATGGCGATCTACGACATGATGCACTTCGTCCCCAACGACGTCTCCACCGTCGGGCTCGGCATGGCCGCCTCCATGGGCCAGTCCCTGCTGTGCGCCGGCGCCCCCGGCAAGCGGTACGCGCTGCGGCACACCCGCGTGATGATGCACCAGCCGTCCGGCGGCATCGGCGGCACCGCCTCCGACATCAAGATCCAGGCCGAGCAGTCCCTATACCTCAAGCGCGTCCTGGCCGAACGCACCGCCTTCCACACCGGGCAGCCCGTCGACCGCATCGAGGCCGACTCCGACCGCGACCGCTGGTTCACCGCCGAGCAGGCCCGCGACTACGGCCTGGTCGACCACGTCATCGACAGCACCGACCGGGTCGGCGCCTGATGGACCGGCCCCGCGCGCGGCACGTCCTGCCGTCCTTCGTCGAACGCACGAGCTACGGCGTCAAGGAGATGGACCCCTACAACAAGCTGTTCGAGGAACGCATCGTGTTCCTCGGCGCGCCCCTGGACGACACCGCCGCCGCCGACGTCACCGTCCAGCTCCTGGCCCTGGAGGGCATCGACCCCGACCGGCCCATCCACCTCTACCTCAACAGCCCCGGCGGCTCGCTCACCGCGATGCTCGCCGTCCACGACACCATGACCTACATCCGCCCGCCCGTGGAGACCACCTGCCTCGGCCAGGCCGGATCGGCCGCCGCCGTCCTGCTCGCCGCCGGACGGCCCGGCACCCGCGCCGCCCTCGCCAACGCCCGCGTCCTGCTGCACGAACCCGCCACCGACGTCGTGCGCGGCGCGTCCAGCGACCTGGAGATCCAGGCGGCCGAGATCCTGCGCCAGCGCGCCCAGACCGAGGACATCCTGGCCGCCGCCACCGGACGCGACACCGAACAGGTCCGCCGCGACCTGCACCGGCACCGCTACTTCACCGCCGAGCAGGCCCGCGACTACGGCCTCATCGACCACGTCCTCACCACCCGGACCTGACGCACGCGGCCACAAACGGCAGGGTTGGACCCTCCCCCGGGCGGGAATCTTGAGACCGGACTCAGCGTTGGCATGGACGTACAAGGCAAGCCGTCTGGGAGGCACGTCACGATGGCCGAGCGCGCACTTCGCGGCACCCGTCTCGGAGCGACCAGCTACGAGAACGATCGCAACACCGACCTGGCCCCGCGCCAGGAGGTGGACTACACCTGCGGCAAGGGGCATCGGTTCACCGTGACGCTCGCTGCCGAGGCCGAGGTACCGATGACATGGGAATGCCGGAGCTGCGGGGTCACCGCTCTCCGGGTCGACGGGGAACTGCCGCAGACCAA
The DNA here is from genome assembly GCF_000374305.1 of Actinomadura flavalba DSM 45200. GTDB lineage: Bacteria > Actinomycetota > Actinomycetes > Streptosporangiales > Streptosporangiaceae > Spirillospora > Spirillospora flavalba. The sequence continues at coordinate 317,022 of NZ_KB894096.1, forward strand.
GAAGGGCAAGCCGGCACGCACCCACTGGGACATGCTCATGGAACGCCGAACCGTCGAAGACCTCGAAGAGGTCCTCGCCGAACGCCTGGCGATCCTGCGAGCCGGACGCCGCAAGAGCGCCTGACCCACACAAAGCACCCGCCAGGGCCCGCACCGACCACCACCGGCGCGGGCCCTGACCCGTTCTCCCCCACCGGCGGCCCCACACGCGACGCACACGACCTCCGGGCCGCCCCGGGCACCCCGCGACGCCGCGCGACCGCGACACCGACCACACCGTCGACAACCTGACCGGCACTGGGCTGTGGCTCGGGATGACGGTGTGCGCGGTGAGTGCTGGTCGCGGCGTTCCTGACCCGGCCGTCACGGCTCGTCTCCCGTGCGCCGAACTCGCCCGAACGCGCGTCGCCGCGACCGGAGAGCGTCGTCTCGCGCTGATCCTGTGCGACCCGGACCGACGAGCGCCAGGGCACGCGTTGCCTCCCCACCGCTGCCCAGCAGCGACACGGTCCGGACCAGCGGCAGGATCTTCACTGGCTAACACGGTTTGCATCACTCACCCGCCACCTTGACAAAGTAAGGTGAAGTCGGGCGCCCGACCGTGCTGCGGCTGCACGTACCGGGTGCGGTGATGCCGCGCGGGCTTGTGGTGGTGTCGCACCGCGTGGCGACGGGCGTGGCGTGGGTCAGGCGTGCGGACGGTTCAGGCCGGGCCTGTGGTCCCCCGACGGTTCCGCGTCCGGGGTGTCGGCGCGGGGGGCGTCGTCGTGGACGACCTCTCCCTGGACGATCGGGCCGTCCGGGCCCTGGGGGGTGCGGCCCGGGGGTGGGGTGAAGCCGGGTGGGAAGACGGCCACGCGGGGGCGGGATGCGGCGCGGCGGGCCGCCCAGCGTCCGGCGGCGCGGCGCAGCGGCGGGCGGGTCACCGGCAGGACCAGGGCCAGGCCCAGTACGTCGGTGACGAACCCCGGCAGCATCAGCAGCATGCCGCCGGCCATCACCAGCGCGGAGTCACCGACGTCGCGGCTCGGCAGGGCGCCGGTGCGGGCGGTCTCCTGAAGGGCGCGCCAGGCGCGGCGGCCCTCCCGGCGGACGATCAGGCCGCCCAGCACGGCGAACCCCGCCAGCAGCGCCAGCGTCGGCCAGCCGCCCAGCAGCGACACCGCCTGGACGAGCAGCAGGATCTCCACCAGCGGCAGCAGCAGGATCGACACGATCAGCAGTCGCGACAGCATGACTCCGGTCTTCACGTCGGAAAAAGCGAGCCTCTCCCCCGGTACAACGCCGCACGGCCGCCGAACGTTTCCCGCCCGCCGCACAACGTTCCCCGTCCGCCTCGACCCGCCCGACCCCGCCGGGGGACGTCAGCGCCGCCCGCGCAGCCGCGCCACGCGCGCCGCCACACCCCACTGCGTGACCCGCAGCGCGGCCTCGGCGATGACGTCGCGGCTCATCTTGCTCTCGCCGTACTCGCGGTCGGCGAACGTGATCGGCACCTCCACGACCCGCAGCCCCTGCCGCACCGCGCGCAGCGCCAGGTCGATCTGGAAGCAGTAACCGCGCGACTCCACGCCCTCCAGGTCGATCTTGGCCAGGGTGGCGGCGCGGAACGCGCGGAACCCGCCGGTGGCGTCCGACAGCGGCACGCCCAGCATCAGCTTGGCGTAGGTGTTGGCGCCGCGCGACAGGACCTCGCGCGAGCGCGGCCAGTTCTCCACCTTGCCGCCGCGCACCCAGCGGGCGCCGATGACCAGGTCGGCGTCGGCCAGGGCGGCCAGCAGGCGCGGCAGTTCCTCGGGCCGGTGCGAGCCGTCGGCGTCCATCTCGACCATGACGTCGTAGCCGCGCTCGGCCGCCCAGCCGAACCCGGCGATGTAGGCGGCGCCCAGCCCGTTCTTGGCGGTGCGGTGCAGGACGTGGACGTGGTCGTCGGCGGCGGCGATCCGGTCGGCGATGTCGCCGGTGCCGTCGGGGCTGGAGTCGTCCACGACCAGCACCGAGGCCGCCGGCACGGAGGCGCGTACCCGGCCGACGATGGACTCGATGTTCTCCGCCTCGTCATAGGTCGGAATGATCACGACGATCCGGCCGAGCCCGGCCGGGTCGACGACCGCGTCACCCGCGGCTGTGCTGTCCATCAGTGTCCGTTCCCCTCGTTCCCCATCGTGTGCACCCTGCGGCGGCGCAGGCCCGCCGCGCCGACGACCGCACCGACGCCCAGCAGGGTCAGCGCCCATTCGGGCGCCGCGCCCACGCGTCCGGCGACGGTGCGATCGGTACGGGCCGGAACCGCCGCGACCTGTAGATCGGGTGTGAACTCCGCCGATCGTGACAGCACCCGGCCGTCGGGGGCAACGACGGCGCTGATGCCGCTCGTCGCCGCCACCAAGATCGTACGGCCGTGCTCGACGGCGCGTAGCCGCGACATCGCGATCTGCTGCGGCGGCAGGCTGGTGCGGCCGTAGGTGGCGTTGTTGGTCTGGACGACGAGCAGTTCGCCGCCCGCCACGTCGCGGACCTCGCGGTCATAGGCGACCTCGAAGCAGATGACGTCGCCGATCGTCACCGGGCCCAGCCGCATCACCCCCGAGCGGGTGCCGCGCGCGAAGTCGCGCGGGATGCGCTCGAAGCGGGTGATGAGCTCGGTGAGCAGCGGCCGGAACGGCAGGTACTCGCCGAACGGGACGGGATGGCGCTTGACGTAGTAGTCGCCGGGGCCGGTGACGGGGTCCCACACGATGCCGCGGTTCTCCACCTGGGTGCCGTCGGCGCTGTCGACCAGCGCGCCGACCAGGACCGGGACGCCGACGTCCTTCACGGCGGCGTCGATGGCGGTGTAGGCGTCGGGTTCGGCGTAGGGGTCCAGGTCGCTGGCGTTCTCGGGCCACACGACCAGTTCGGGGCGGGCCACCCGCCCCGCGCGCACCTGCGCGGCCAGCGCGTGCGTCTGCCGGACGTGGTTGTCGAGGACGGCCTTGCGCTGCCCGAGGAAGTCCAGGCCGAGGCGCGGCACGTTGCCCTGCACGACGGCGACGGTCACCGCGCGCCCGGCGGTGGGCGTGGGCACGAGCTGCGCCCCGGCGCCCAGGACCGCGATCACGCCCAGCGCGGCGGCGGCGCCGGTCACGCCGCGCCGCCGCGTGCCCTCCCGGCGGGCGCGGACGGCGCAGACGGCCGCGGCGGCCAGCAGGGTGCCCGTCAGGGCCGTCACGAAGGTCACCAGGGGGGCGCCGCCGAGCGCGGCGTAGGGGGTGAGGAGGGTGGCGGTCTGGCTGAAGGCCAGGCGGGCCCAGGGGAAGCCGCCGAACGGGACGCTGCCGCGCGCCAGCTCCTGCGCGACCCACAGCGCGGCGATCCACACCGGCCAGCCGCGCAGCCGCGACACCGCCGCCATCGCGGCGGCCATCGGGACGAAGTACAGGGCCTGGACGAGCGAGAGCAGCACCCACGCGTCCGGGCCGATCTTGACGATGCCGGTCAGGACGGGCAGGAAGAACGCGGCCCCGGCCAGGAACCCCAGCCAGGCGCCCGCACGGGCGGGCATGCCGCGCAGCGCCAGCGTCAGCGCCGCGACCCCGGCGGGCGCCAGGACGATCAGGTCGAGCGGGGGGAAAGCCGTCCACAGCAGCAGCCCGGCGGCCACAGCGACCAGGGGACGGACGCGCCCCGCCCGGCGCACACCGCGCCACCGCACCCGGCGCGGCGCGGCGGCCGCGCCGTCGGGCGAGTCCACGCCGGTGCGCGTGCTCGTCTCGGCGCGTGAGTCCGTACCGGTACGTGCGCTCGTGTCCACGCGTGCGCCGGAGGCGGGGTCGGGAGCGTCGGGCTCGTCCGCGCCCGATGATCGGCCCACACGGGTGTCGTGTGCCACGTCTGCTCCTTACCCGGGAATCGTGCTGGCAGGAACGCTACCGGGTCACACGGACATCCCGGACGGGGCGGCGGAGCGGGGGCGCGGAAGAGGGCCCGGGACACCCCTCGGGCCGAAGCCGCCCCACAGGCGGTGAGAACGGTCTCCGTTTTCTACTGGATGTCCGGGCCCCTCCCGGGTCCAACCCCCGCGCGATCGGGCGGCTCCACCCGGGCGAGCGGCCCGGGGCCCCGCACCTGGTTCGGCGGGCGCGCCGGAGCGCGGGCCCGGTGGCACGGGGCGGACAGCGTCGCGGGCGGCCGATCGGTGAGTCCGCGCTGGACCCGAGCAAAACTATCCGGTTCCCCCGCCTTGTCAACCTCCCCGTGCCCTGCGTCGACCCCCCGTCGCCGCAGGTCACCGCAGGCGCGGCGGGGGCGCCGAAATCAGTCCGCGGCGGCGGGCACGACGACCGTTCCGGTCGCGGTCACCACCGTGATCGGCTCGGGCAGCGTCTCGGCGGCCGACTCGCGCAGGTCCGACCGTCCCCGGCACACCACGCGAGCCTCCAGCGCCAGGGTGCGGCTGCGGCGCCCGACGCGGGTGACGACGGCGGTGGCCTCCAGCACGTCGCCCGCCCGGACCGGGGCCAGGAACCGCACGTCGGCGTAGCCGGCGAACAGGCCCTCGTCGCCGTCGGCGCGGATGCAGACCTCGGTGGCCACGTCGCCGAACAGGCCGAGCACGTAGGCGCCGTCGACCAGGTCCCCGGCGTAGTGGGCGTGGGCGTAGGGGACGTAGCGGCGGTGGGTGACGCTCAGTCCCTCGTGGGCGCCGGTCACGGCGTCTCCTCGGTGTCGGCGGCGCCGGGGTCGGCGTCGGGCAGCAGGGCGTGCACCAGGTAGGAGGCGACCTCGGCGGGGCCGGTGCCCTTGCCGAAGATGGCGTCCACGCCCAGGTCGGCGGCGGTGACCCCGTCGAAGCGGGGGCCGCCCGCGACCAGCAGCGGGCGGCCCATCCCGGCGGCGACGGCCGTCGGGTAGGCGGTGTGGAACGCGGCGGAGAGCCGCTTGACGTTGTGCAGGTGCGCGTTGCGCTGGGTGACGACCTGGGAGATCAGCACGGCGTCGGCGTTCTCGGCGCGGGCGCGGGCGAGCAGGTCGTCGACCTCGACCTGGGCGCCCAGGTTCACCACGCGCAGCTCCCGGTAGTACTCCAGGCCCTTCTCCCCCGCGTGTCCCTTGACGTTGAGGATCGCGTCGATGCCGACGGTGTGGGCGTCGGTGCCGATGCAGGCGCCGACGACGACCAGGCGGCGGCCCAGCGCGGCGCGGACGGCGCGGTTCACCTGCCCGGCCGACAGCAGCGGGTAGGCGCGGCCGGGCGGGGCGGGGATGGCGGCGTAGTCGATGAGGTGGCGGGTGCGTCCGTAGACGATGAAGAACGTGAAGTCGGGGCCCATCGCCTTGGCGTGCACGACGCCGGCCGGTTCCAGCCCCATGCGGGCGGCGAGCTGGAGCGCGGCGGCGTCGGCGCGGGGACCGGCCGGGACCGGCAGCGTGAACGACATCTGGATCAGGCCGTCGCCGGTGGTGTCGCCGTAGGGGCGCAGCACCTGGCGGGTGTCGGCGGGCTGGGCGGGCGCCGCGCCGGTCACGACGGGGCCCGTGGGCGTCTCGGTCATGCGGGGACCTCCTGGTGTCCGGCGTGGGCGGCGTGCGGGTCCTGGGCGTCCAGGAGTTCGGCGGCGGGGTTGCGGTAGCCGTCGGCGCGGGCGATGACGCCCTCGCCGCCGCGTCCGCCGTCGGGCGGGCGGCGGGTGACGCCGAAGGTGCCCTGCGCGATGGCGGTGAGCAGGCCGTCGTCGGCGACGCGTTCCAGCAGTTCCACCGACTCGGCCAGCACGCGCTCGGCGCGGCGGGCCACGAACCCGCCGGGGCGCGGGACGAAGTCCTCGGCCAGGTCGCCGCAGGCGTCGCGGACGTAGCGGACGTTCTCCAGCGCCAGGTCGCGGTCCGACAGCCACGGGGTGTGGATGCCCTCGGTCATCATGCCGACGAGCAGGATCGACTGGCCGGTCAGGACGCCGGCCAGGTTGAAGAACGCGTCCAGCAGGTATCCGGCGAAGATGTTGCCGGTCATGTGCCGGGTCGGCGGCATGTACTTCAGCGGCGCCGCCGGGAACAGCTCGCGGGCGAGCTGGGCGTGCGCCAGCTCCAGCCGGAACGAGCCGGGGATCTTGGGGTCGATCTCGAAGGCGTGGCCGAGGCCGAGCTGGTCGTCGCGCAGCCCGGCCTCGTGGCCGAACCGCTCGTTGAGGAGCTGGCTGACGGTGACGGTGTGGGCGGCGTCCACGGCGTCGGCGGTGGTGAGGTAGTTGTCCTCGCCGGTGTTGATGACGATCCCGGCGCGGGCGTGGATCTGGCGGGAGAACCGCTGGTCGATGAAGGTGCGGCGCGGGTTGATGTCGCGGAAGATGATCCCGTACATGCAGTCGTTGAGCATCATGTCCAGGCGCTCCTGCCCGGCCAGCACGGCGATCTCGGGCATGCACAGGCCCGAGGCGTAGTTCGTCAGGCGCACGTAGCGGCCCGTCTCGGCGGCGACCTGGTCCAGCGCGGCGCGCATCAGGCGGAAGTTCTCGCGGGTGGCGTAGGTGCCGGCGTAGCCCTCGCGGGTGGCGCCCTCGGGGACGTAGTCCAGGAGCGACTGGCCGGTGGAGCGGATGACGGCGATGACGTCGGCGCCCGCGCGGGCGGCGGCCTGGGCCTGCGGGACGTCCTCGTGGATGTCGCCGGTGGCGACGATGAGGTAGAGCAGCGGGCCGGGCGGGTCGCCCAGCGTGCGCAGCAGGCGGGTGCGTTCGGCGCGGCGGGCGTCGATGCCGGCCAGCCCGGCGGACGCGGCGCGGGTGGCGGCGGTCCCGGCGGTGTCGGCGTCGGGGCCGGCGGGGAGGCGGAAGCGGACGCGGCCGGCGGCGGTGGCGCGGGCCAGCGCGGGCAGGTCGCGGTGGTCGCGCAGCGCGTCCCAGACGGGCAGGGCGACGCCGTGCTCCAGGCCGACCTGGTCGGCGACGGCGTCGGTGAGGTGGTTGACCCAGGGGCGGCCGTCGGCGTCGGCGCCGGTCAGCCCGGCCAGGCGCAGCAGGGCGCGTTCGACCGACACGGTGGTGTGGGTGCGGGCCATCGCGATGACGGGTTCGGCGGCGCGGGCGGCCAGGGCGCGGGCGCGGCGGACCAGGTCGGGGTCCAGGGCGAGTTTTCCGTCCGGCACGGTCGGGGTCCCCTCTCGACGTTGCGCGACGGTACCGGCGATCGTCCCCGGTGACGCGTCCAGTACAGAAGATCCTCCGGCATGAGACCCGAATCACGCAAGAACCTGCTTGATTCGGCGAGAACCGAAAAAGCTGCACACTGCGACTCTCGGTTATCTATAGTGACGTTCAGTGTCCAGTAGCGTTCCGGTCCCCCCGGCGCCCAGTCACCGGAAAGAAGGGTCATGCCCGTCTATCTGCTCGCCTCGGCGTGCGCCGTCGCGGTGGTGTTCATCGCGAGCCGCGTCGCACGGCGATTCCGGCTCGGCAGCGAGGACGCCGAGACCGACGGACCCACCAACTCCCACACCGGCGCCATGCTCTCGGCGCTGTTCCTGGTCGCGTTCGCCATCGCGATCGTCGTCCCCTGGACGTCCGCCGACGCCGCCCGCCTCAACACCCACACCGAAGGGCAGGCCGTCGTCGAGGCCGCCTGGGCCGCGGCGCGGCTGCCCGCCCCCGACGGCGCCCGCGTCCAGAACGAGCTGACCGGCTACGCCCGCCTCGTGCGCGACCGGGAATGGCCCCGGATGCGCGAAGGCCGCATGGACCCGGCCGCCGCGTCCGCCCTCGACGCGATCCGCCGCGGCGTCATCGCCGTGCGCGCCGAGGAGGACGAGGAGAAGGACGCCCGCAACGCCGTCCTGGACCAGCTCAGCGCCATCTCCTCCGCCCGCCAGCAGCGCTCCATGGACGCCGCGATCTCCCCGCCCGCCGGGCTGCTGTTCATCACCGTCGTCACCGGGCTGGTCGTGCTGTTCCTGCCGTTCCTGTCCGGCGCGCGGCCCCAGCGCTGGACGCTCGTCCCGCTGGGCATCATGGCCGCCATGCTCGGCGTCGGCATCTGGCTCGCCGTCGACATCTCCCACGTCTTCGACGGCGCCCTCGCCGTCCCGCCCGACGCCTTCGCCGCCGCCCTCACCGACCTCGGCCGCATCACCGCGGGCGGCTGACCCATGCCCACCCCCCACCCACCCCACCACGACGCCCCCCGTCCGTCACCACACGACCACACCGCACGTCCGGCCCCCGCGCCGGAGCGACGACGGACGCGTCCAGCACGTGCGCGCCGCTTCGGGCAGCGACGCGGCCACGACCGAATCCCCGAGGCGCCGCCCACCCGCGAGCCACGCCACGGCGCCGAGACCGCCGACGCGAGAGGTCGGGCTGAAGCCGCCGACGCAGAACACGGCACTGAGGCCGCGGACATGGGAGGCGGCGATGAGGCTGCGGGCGCGGGACGCGGGTGGTGGTTCGTCGGTTTGCGCGGGCGGGGCGTCGTGCCGCGCGCGCTCGTCGTGGGCGGCGTGCTCGGCGGCGTGACGTTCATGCCCGTCATGCCGGCGGCGTCGGCGGCGCCCTCGCCGCCCGCGCCGGGCATCGTGATCTGTGTGGACGGGGTGCACGGCGGCGTGCACGTCGGGGTCGGCGGGAACGTCCAGGTCACCGTCGGGCGGCCGCGGTGCCACCGGCCACCGCCCAAACCCGTGCCGCCGCCCCCGCCCAAGCCCCCGCCTCCCCCGCCGCCTCCGGAGCCGCCGCCTCCGCCACCGGAACCGCCCGCGCCGCCTCCACCGGCACCGCCAGCGCCGGGACCGGAGCCCGAGCCGCCCGCGCCGCCGCCGGTCGCTGATCCGGCGCCGCCGCGTCCGGTGCAGCGACCGCGACCTGCGGCACCGCCCGCGGCCGAGCCGCCCGCCGTGCAGCCACCACGGCAGGCGCCGCCGCGAGCGCGCCCGACGCGTCCCGCTCCCCGGGCCACACCGGCTCCCCACCGCCGGACGGCCAAGGCGGCCGCCCCGGTCCCGCGACGCGATCCGCTGCGCTCGCCCCTCGTGATCGTGGTCCTGGCCGCGGTCATCGGGGCGGGCACCGCGATCGCGTTCGCCCGCTGAACGCTGGGCGGGACGGGCACCTCCCCCTCGTCCGTCCCGCCCAGCCCCCGACCACACCCGTCCGCCGGAGGAACCTCGTGCCGCAGCAGACCACTGTGCAACCCGGCCCCGCCCAGGGGCCGGGCGCGACCGTCGTCCCTCACCCCACCTCCGGAGCCGCCTGACACCAGTACGCCCGCCGGACCACGGGCCGGGACCACCCCGCCCCGCTCCGGCCGGTCACCCCCGGCACCACCGGCACCACCGGACACGCCGCCGACCCGGCGGCCCCAGAACGCTGAGCGCGACGAGCAACCCCCTCGCCCGTCCGCTCAGCCCGACCGAGGCACCGTGCCCGGTCGAGAAGGCGGGCGGCTCCCCACGGCCACCCGCCCGGCGCTGGGCGGGACGGGTACCTCCCCTCCCCCGACCCGCCCAGCGCCACCCCCACCACCCACACACGTCACAACCACGCGAAACCCGGCCCCTTCGCCCAAAGCCCCAAGGCCCACAACCCCCGCGCCCACTATTCACCGACCACACCGACCCGAACCCGCCACCGACCCCGATCCACACACCCCACGCCACACGCGCCCGCCGCGCGGCAGCAGACGCGCCAAGTCGGCCCCCGGGTTCCCTCACCGCACGAGCCCGCAGTGCACCAGCAGACGCGCCGAACCGACCCACCCCGCACCAAGCCGCCGCACGCCAGCAGAGGCCCGCCAGCAGACGCGCCGAACCAGCGCACGCCGGGTTCCCAGCGCCGCACGAGCACGCCGCGCCGAACCGGCTCACGCCGGTCCCTACACCGCACGAGCCCGCCGTGCGCCAGCAGTTGCACCAAGCCGACCTGCCAGTGCACACGCCGCACGAATCCGCTGCGCCGCAGCAGATGCGCCAAACCGGCGCGATCCGGGTTTCCCATGCCGCATGAACGCGCCGTGCCGCAGCAGATGCGCCGAGCAGTCCGCGCCGGGTTCCCCGCCGCGCGCGGTTGCGGCGCGCCGAGCCGGTCCATCTCGGCGTTCGGGGCCGTCCCTCGCGGCAGGACCGTCGCATCCTCCACCCGCAGCGCCGCCCGCACCCCGCCCAGCGGCTGCACCTTCAGCACCGCGATGTCGGTGGCGCCCGCCGCCTTCACACGGCCGTGGCGTCCGCGCGCTCACGCCACGCCGACGGATCGGCCGCGAACCGGGCCAGCGCCGCCTCGTCCACCTCCGGCACCGCGACGCTGGAGGAGCTGGCGGCGGTGCGGATGCGGGTGGACGTGCCGGTCGCGGCCGACGAGTCGATCCGCCGCGCCGAGATCGCCGCGCGCGATTGCGGGAGTCACCGACAGTGGTGCCGTCGGCGGCGATGTTATTGGGCGCTTGCGGGTGCGGTTGGCTTGCCGCCGGGGCGGTGTCCCACCGTCGCCGCCGCCGTCCACTCCACCGGCACCGGCTGACCTTCCCAGCCGTGACGCCGCGCCCAGAACCGAGACCCCGACCGGCCCGCCGGAGCGCACCACGGGATCATCGGCAACGGCGTGTGGACGCCGCCCCACGGACCGGCGCACCCGGCCGGACCGGTGAACCCTCCCCCTCTCACCCCGGAGTACCCAGAATGAAGTCCCAGCGCGACCGCCCGAAGCGGCGGTTCGGCCTCCCGGCGCGCAGGCGGCGCCTCCTGCTCGCCGTCCCGCTTGCGGCGGCCGTGCTGGTCGGCGGGTCCTACGCCGCCACCGCCGTCATGGACGTCCCGCCGCCGCACACGCTCTACCGCGTGCAGACCACCGAGCCGTCCCGGTGGGGCGACCTGTTCCCCGCTCGCACCGTCGCCGCGCCCGACCGGGCCGCGCCGCTGACCGCCGCTCCACGGCCCCTCCCCGCGACCGTGCCGTGGAAGGGCGCGCGGGTGGACGTCGCCCGGTTCCTGGCCGCGACGCGCACCAACGCGTTCCTCGTCGTGCGCGACGGCCGCCTCACCCACGAGTGGTACCGCGACGGCGTCACCGAGCGCACCCGGCTGTCGTCGTGGTCCATGGCCAAGTCGATGATCTCGCTGCTGGCCGGCCAGGCGATCGGACGCGGCGAACTGGCCGAGGACGACCGCCTCACCGACCTGCTCCCCGAGCTGCGCACCGGCGGCGCCTACGACGCGATCACCGTCCGGGACCTGCTCGACATGGCCTCGGGCGTCGACGTGTCCGAGAACTACAACGCCTACTGGCCCTTCACCGGCACCGCCCGCATGTACCTCACCCGCGACCTGCCCGGCTTCGTCCGCGACCACCGCACGGTCACCCACACGCCGGGCGGCCGCGCCGAGTACCGCAGCGTCGACACCCAGATCCTCGGGCTCGTCCTGGCCAGGGTGACGGGACGGACGCTGTCGGACCTGCTCACCGAGCGGATCTGGCGGCCGATCGGCGCCGAGCGCCCCGCCACCTGGAACCTGGACCGGCCCGGCGGCACCGAGAAGGCGTACTGCTGCGTCAACGCCACCGCCCGCGACTTCGCGCGCGTCGGACGGCTCGTCCTGGACGGCGGCCGCGCCGCCGGGCACCAGGTCGTGCCCGCCCCGTGGATCACCCGCATCGCCACCCCGTCCCGGCACCGGCTCGGCGGCTGGGGCTACTCCGCCCAGTGGTGGCACCCCGGCGGCGGCCGGGACTACTCGGCGCTCGGCATCCACGGCCAGTACACCTACGTCGACCCCGCCACCCGCACCGTCATCGTCAAGCTCAGCGACCACGGCACCGCCCAGGACGAACGCGACACCGTCGAGGTCTTCCGCGCCATCGCCCGCGCCTGAGCCCTACCGGCTCACAGGCCGGGGATCTCGTGGTTGCGGAAGGCGTCGACGAACAGCCGGTGGTCGTCGCGGACGACGGCGGCGTACTCGGTGCCGAACGCGACCATCGCCTCGACGAACGCGGTGGCGTCGTCGCCGAGGACGGCGCTGATGGCGTCCTCGACCTGGAACCCGACCAGGGTGTGGTCGGAGTCGGTGTCGGACACGCAGTGGATCTTGGCGGTGGCGCGGCCGAGGTCGTCCAGGACGGCGAGCATCTCCTCCGGCTCGGTCAGCGCCGTCCAGTCCAGGTCGGCCTCGTAGGGGGAGAGTTCCTGCACGACGTAGCCGACGCCGTCGATGGCGGTGTGGCCGAGCCAGGGGTCGGTGTTGGCCTGGAGGGCGCGGCGCGAGACGGCGGTGCGGTGGCCGTGGTGCTCGAAGTAGCCGCGGATGCGGGCGTCGTCGACGACGCGGCTGGGCGCGGCGACGTTGCCCTGCTTCATCGACAGGATGACGTCGTTCTCCAGCGCCTGGCTGTGCCCCTCGACCAGGATCGTGTAGGCCGACAGCCCCGCCGACCCGATGCCGAAACCGGACGCGCCCACGATGTCCTTGACGGCGTAGGTGAGGCGGCCAAACCGCTTGTCCTCGGGGATCGTCACCAGGTATTGCAGGTAGGCGGACTCGACGCGTTCGCGTTCGGCGTCGTCCAGGCGGCGGACGCCGGGCCCGGCGCGGAACCGCCGCTCGGTGCCCCGCACCTCGGTGAGGTTCCCGAGCAGCTCGATGCGGGTGGAGGCCAGCGCGGCGATGAGCACGTCGCGGACGTACCCGTCGGCGGTGTCGAGGGTGAGCGCGAAGGGGTCCTGGTCGCCGTGCTCGGCGAAGTGGCGGACCTGGTCGACGTAGGCGCGCACGTAGGTCTCGATGAGGCGCCGGATGTCGGCGTCGGAGATGGCCTTGCTCCACGCCAGCAGCGCCAGGCTGGCCACCAGCCGCTTGACGTCCCAGGTGAAGTGGCCGAGGTACGCCTCGTCGAAGTCGTTGACGTCGAAGACGAACACGCCGTCGTCGTTCATGTAGGTGCCGAAGTTCTGGGCGTGCAGGTCGCCCTGAATCCAGACGCGGCCGGTGCGTTCGTCGGCCCAGGGGTCCTCGTCGCGGGCCATGTCGGCGTAGAACAGGCAGGCGCTGCCCCGGTAGAACGCGAACGGGTCGGAGGCCATGCGGCGGAAGCGGCGGCGGAACTCGGCGGGGGCGCCTTCCATCAGGTCGGCGAACGCCTCGACCAGCACCTGGACGATCTGGGCGCGGCGTGCGGCGGGGTCGGCGGCGCGCAGTTCGGCGGTGATGCTCCCCATCGGCGGAACTCCTCCGGCTCGGCCCGCCCCGGCGGCGGGGTCCGCGATCATTGTGCCGAAGTCAGGGGTGCCCGGCGGGGAACATCGCACGAATGCCCGGTTCCTCGCGCAGCAGGCGGAAGGCGAGTTCGGCGTGGCCGGGCGTGTAGCCGTTGCCGATGAGGAGGGTGACGTCGGCGGCCAGTCCCTCGGCGCCGAGCGCGGCGGCGGTGAACGACGTCGCCATGGAGAAGAACACGACGGTGCCGCCGGGCGCCGTCGCCAGGACGGCGCCGTGCTCGCAGCCGGGGACGTCCACGCAGACGACGGTGACGTCGGCGGGAGCACCCAGCGCCGCGGCGACGGCGAGGGGGTCGCGGGCGTCGGCGACCACGACGCGGTCGGCCAGTCCCGCCGCCTCCAGGCGCGTCCGCTCGGCGTCGTCGCGGACCAGGCCCCAGACCGCGCCGGCGCCCGCGCGGCGCGCCGCCGCCAGCGACAGCGACCCGGACTTGCCCGCCGCACCGAGAACGGCCACCACCGGCCCCGCCGCGCCGCCCACGGACGGTACGACCTCGCCCACCCGCCCCGGTGCGGCGGGTGCGGTGCGTGGGTGGGCGTGGACGACGCGGGCGGTGAGGGCCGGGGCTCCGCACACGTCCAGGACCGACAGCGCCAGCGGGACGGGGACGTCGGCGGGCAGGACGGCGGCCAGGGAGCGGGCGAACAGGATCGCGTGCCCGGCCGTGGGGATCTGCTCGGACGCGCCGTCCCAGCGGGCCAGCCCGTCGGTGATGGCCAGCGGCGTCAGCGTGAGCGAGACGAGCGTGGCGACGGGGTCGCCGGGGCGCAGGCCCAGCGGCGAGTCGGGACCGGCGGCGGTGACGGTGCCGACGAGCATGCCGCCCGACCCGGTGACGGGATTGTGCATCTTGCCGCGCGTCTCGACGATCTCCAGCACCGCGCGGCGCAGCGCGGCGCCGGTGCCGTGCGCGTCGCGGAGCTGCCGGTAGGACGCGGCGTCCAGGTTGAGGCGCTCGACGGCGACCAGGACCTCGTCGGGGCCGATGGCGGGGTCGGGGTCGAGCCGGTGCGCGGCCTGCGGCAGCACGCCGGGCGGGTCCAGGACGCGGTGGAGCCCCACCGCACGTTCACGCTCACCCACGGCCAGCCTCCGAAAATTCTCCCGAGTGACTCTGGTTCAACGCAAAGTCTTCCCGTAACGTCGGCATCAGACAAGACGTTCCGGCCTTCGATCGTCGGAGGAGGGGTCGACGATGACCACCGCCCTGCACCCGGACACCGGTCCGCCGGCCCCGGCCGCCCAGCCCTACGCCTACCGCCGCGCCCCGCTCACCGAACCCGACTGGCGGCGGCTGCCCGGCTGGCGCGACGTCACCGCCGCCGAGTGGGAGTCGGCGCAGTGGCAGCGCGCCCACTGCGTCAAGAACGCCCGGCAGTTGCGCGCCGTCCTGGGCGACCTGGTCGGCGAGGAGTTCTACGCCGACCTGGAACGCGACCAGGCCACCCGCGCGACGATGTCGATGCTCCTCACCCCGCAGATGCTCAACACCATGGACGCGGCGGGCACCGAGGCGTTCCTGGCCGACCCCGTCCGCCGCTACATGCTGCCGGTCGCCTCGGACCGCCTGGCCGAGTGGCCGTCGCACCCGCGCGCGGCCCGCGACTCGCTGCACGAGGCCGAGATGTGGGTGGTGGAGGGCCTGACGCACCGCTACCCCACCAAGGTGCTCGCCGAGCTGCTGTCCACCTGCCCGCAGTACTGCGGGCACTGCACCCGCATGGACCTGGTCGGCACCTCCACCCCGGCCGTGGACAAGCACCGCTTCGCGCTGCGTCCCGCCGACCGGCACACCGCGATGCTCGACTACCTGCGCGCCACGCCGGGCGTGCGGGACGTGGTGGTGTCGGGCGGCGACGTGGCGAACCTGCCCTGGCCCCGGCTGGAGGCGTTCGTCGGCGCGCTGCTGGAGATCGACTCGATCCGCGACGTGCGGCTGGCCAGCAAGGCGCTGATGGGCCTGCCGCAGCACTGGCTGCAACCCGAGGTGCTGGCCGGGATGGAGCGGCTGGCCGGCACCGCCGCGCGGCGCGGCGTCCAGCTCGCCGTGCACACCCACGTCAACGCGGCCCGGTCGGTGACGCCGCTGGTGGCGCGCGCGGCGCGGGCGCTGCTGGACGCCGGGGTGCGCGACGTGCGCAACCAGGGCGTGCTGATGCGCGGCGTCAACGCCACCCCCGAGGCGCTGCTGGACCTGTCGTTCGCGCTGCTGGACGAGGCGCAGATCATGCCGTACTACCTGTACCTGTGCGACATGATCCCGTTCAGCGAGCACTGGCGGCCCGCGCTGCACGAGGCGCAGGACCTCCAGCACGCGATCATGGGCTACCTGCCGGGCTTCGCAACCCCGCGCATCGTGTGCGACGTCCCCTACGTCGGCAAGCGTTGGGTGCACCAGGTCGCCACCTACGACCGGACGCGCGGGATCAGCGAGTGGACCAAGAACTACCGGACCGCGATCGAGTCCGGTGACCCGGCCGCGCTGGAGCGCCGCCACCCCTACTACGACCCGGTGCACACGCTGCCCGAGGAGGGCCGCGCCTGGTGGGCGCGGCAGAAGACGACCTGATCCCCGGTTGTACGCTGACCGGAATGTCGTTCAACATCCGGTCCGAGGCGTTCCCGGTCGGCGCGCGGATCACCGCCGGCGAACTGGCGGGCGACCCGCACGCGCCGCTGGCGCGGCTGCGCGCCGCCGAGCCGGTGTCGTGGCTGCCCGCGCTGGACGGCTGGCTCGTCACCCGGCACGACCTGGCCGTCCGGGTGATGCGCGACGCCACGACGTTCACCGTCGACGACCCCCGGTTCAGCACCGCGCGGGTCGTCGGCCCCAGCATGCTGTCGCTGGACGGGCCCGCCCACACCCGGCACCGCGACCCGTTCGCCCGCCCGTTCCGGCCCGCCCGCACCCGCGAGCGGTTCGCCGCGTTCGTCACCGGGCAGGCCGCCGCCCGCGTCGCCGCGCTGGCCCCGGCGGGCCGCGCCGAGCTGCGCGGCGCGCTGGCCGGGCCGCTGGCCGTCGCGGTCGTCGCCGAGGCCCTCGGCCTGGACGGGGTCGACGCCGCCACCGTCCGCTCCTGGTACGCCGCGTTCGTGGACGCGGTGTCCGACCTCACCGCCGGGCGTCCCCTGCCCGCGGACGCCGCGCACGCCCGCGCCCGCCTGCGCGCGGCCGTCGAGGCGTCGCTGCCGTCCGGCGCCGGGGTGCTCGGTGAGGCGGCGGCGCATCCGGCGGGCCTGGCGACCGCCGAGCTGGTCTCCGACGCGGCCGTGCTGATGTTCGGCGGCATCGACACCACCGAGAGCATGATCGTCAACGCGGTGGCGGCGCTGCTGGCGCACCCCGCCGAACTGGACCGCGTCCGCGCCGACCCGGGCCTGCTGCCGGGCGCGATCGAGGAGTCGCTGCGGCACGAACCGGCGGCGGCCGTCGTCGACCGGTACGCCACCGCCGACGTCGAACTGGGCGGCGCGCCGGTCCGCGCGGGCGACCTGGTGCGCGTCTCGCTCACCGCCGCCAACCGCGACCCCGAGGTGTTCCCCGACCCCGACCGTTTCGACGTCGGACGCCCGAACGCGGGCGCCCATCTGGCGTTCGCGCACGGCCCGCACATCTGTTTCGGCGCCACGCTGGCCCGGCTGGAGACCACGGCGGCGCTCACCGCGCTGCTGGAGCGGCTGCCGGGGCTGCGCGCCGACGGCCCGGTCCCGCCCGCCCGCGGCCTGGTGTTCCGCCGCCCGGACACCCTGCCCGTGCGCTGGGACGACGCGCCCGCGCGGCACTGAGCGCACCCGAGGAGACGCGCCCGGTTTCTGACCACCTTCGGTCATGATCATGACGACGCGGGGTCCGGTGGCGCAACATAGTTACCGATAGCAGAACGTCACCGAAGGTTGTCTTCGCCGTCGAGGGAGCTCCATTGCCCGTCCAGCACGCCGCCGTCACGGAAACGCTCCGGGAGATGACCGGGGCGGTCCGCCGCCATCCCGCGCTGGAGAACGACTTCTACCGGCACTGGCTGTCGGGACCGCTCCCCTACGCGCAGGTCGAGGTGTTCGCCCGCGAGTTCTACGCGCGCACCATCGACACCACCGTCATGATCGCGCTGTCGGTGCTGCACACCGACGACCTGGCCGCCCGCGTCGAACGGGTCAAGCACCTGTACACCGAGTACGGCAACGGCGACCCCGCCAAGGCCCACCTGCTGCTGCTGGAGACGATGCTGACCGGGCTGCTCGGCCGGCTGCGCGACGAGCCCTACACCGCCGCCGAGCTGCGCGCGGGCGGCCGTCCGGAGACCCGCGCGTTCGGCGACGCCCGCCGCGCCCTGTTCACCGACGCCGACGCCCGCGTCGTGCGCGGCGCGCTGCTGGCACAGGAGGCGCTGGCGCACTCCACCACGATCCGCATGTACGAGGGGATGCGCAACTACAAGCACCTCTACGACGAGGACGACTTCCACCGCGCCTGCGAGTACTTCTACGTGCACATCTGCGAGGCCGCCAAGACCGACCTGCCCGGCCTGGTCGCCGACGCCGCCCGGGTCTGCCGCGACGAGGTCGACCTGGCCCAGGTCCGGCGCGGCTTCGACGGCGTCCTGGACCTGACGGCCGCGTACTGGGGCGCCGTCCACCGCGCCATGCGCGCCGTCTGACCGCCCCTCCCGCCCGCCCCGGCACCGCCGTGTCCGATATCGGCCGTGCCGGCGGGCGGATTGCGGTCGTTCCGCCATGGAACGATCGAGGCATGTACGTGGAACGGCAGATCCCTCTGCGCTTCGGTCACGCCAGCCGGGCCGCGCAGACGCACGTCAACCTGTCGGCCGTCCGCCAGGACGGCCGCTGCCTGTGGGTCGCGGGCGACGAGACCGCCACCGTCGAACGCCTCACCGCGCGCACCGACGAGCACGGCCGCCTCACCGGCTACGACGACGAGCGCACGTTCTTCCTCGCCGACCTGATCCCGCTGCCCGCCGGGCGCGAGGAGGAGGCCGACATCGAGGGACTGTGCCGCGACGGCGCGTGGCTGTGGGCCATCGGCTCGCACAGCCTCAAACGCAAGCGGATCAAGCCGCACCACAACGACGCCAAGTCGCGGCGGCGCCTGGCGTCGGTCGTCCGCGAGGACAACCGGTTCGTGCTGGCCCGGCTGCCGCTGGTCACCGGCCCCGACGGGCTGCCCGAACCGGTCGCCCGCGACGGCGACCGCGCCGCCGCCGTCCTCGGCCTGCACAAGGACTCCCTCGCCGACCTGCTCGCCGACGACCCGCACCTCGCGCCGTTCCTGGCCATCCCCAGCAAGGACAACGGCCTGGACATCGAGGGCGTCGCCACCCGCGGCGACCGCCTCTACATCGGGCTGCGCGGCCCGGTGCTGCGCGGCTGGGCCGTCCTGGTGGAGATCCGCCCCGGCACCGACCCCGACGATCCGCACCGGCTGCGCGCCCTGCGCTTCGCCGACGGCGCCCGCTACCGCACGCACTTCCTGGACCTGCGCGGCCTGGGCATCCGCGACCTGTGCCCGCACGGCGACGACCTGCTCGTCCTGGCCGGGCCCAGCATGGGCCTGTCGGGCCCGGTGCGGCTGCTGCGCTGGCGCGGCGCCTGCGGCACCCCCGCGCCCGAGGCCGACGCGCCCGGCATCGTGCACGCCGACGACCTGGAGACCGTCGGGGACCTGCCGCACGGCGACGGCGAGGACCACGCCGAGGGCGTCGCCGTCCTGGACACCGGGCTCACCGGCGGACGCGAGAAGCTGCTGGTCGTCTACGACAGCCCGGCCGCGGCGCGGCTCGCCGCCGACGAGGCCGTCCTGGCCGACATCGTCACCCTCCCGCAGTAAGCGCGCGCTTGCGTCGTCTGCTTGGATGGTCTCCGACCCCCTCCGGCGGAAGGTGCGAGACATGATCGAGTGGTCCGGCGAAGACCTCATGATCCGCGACGCGGTGCGCGACTGGATCGAGGCCAGGGTGCGCCCGCACCTGGACGAGCTGGACTCCGGCGACCTGCCGCCCTACGACCTGCTGCGCGACCTGTACAAGACGTTCGGCATGGACGAGATGGCCCGCTCGTCCTTCGCCAAGCGGCTCGACCGGCCCGCCGCCGCGTCCGGCGACGACACCCCCGGCGGCGGCAACGCCGCGATGAACATGCTGCCGATCATCGAGCTGTGCAAGGTCGCCCCCGGCCTGGTGTCGGCGCTCGGCGTCAGCCTCGGCCTCGCCGCCGGGACGATCATGAAGCGCGGCACCCGCGAGCAGAAGGAACGCTGGGGCCTGGACCTGCTCACCCTGGACAAGATCGGCGCATGGGCCATCACCGAGCCCGACTCCGGCTCCGACGCCTTCGGCGGCATGCAGGCCACCGCCCGCCGCGACGGCGACGACTACGTCCTCAGCGGCTCCAAGACGTTCATCACCAACGGCCCCCACGCCGACACCATCGTCTTCTACTGCAAGCTCGACGACGGCGCCGCGCCCCGCGACCGAGAGATCCTCACCTTCGTCCTGGACCGCGGCATGCCCGGCCTGGAGCAGACCCGCCCGCTGCGCAAGATGGGCCTGCACTCCTCCCCCACCGGCGAGCTGTTCCTCACCGACGTCCGCGCCGGCGCCGACCGGCTGCTGGCCGCCGGATCGGGCGGCGGACGCGAGTCGGCCCGGCAGAACTTCGTCACCGAACGCGCCGGCGTCGCCGCCATGGCGCTCGGCGTCATCGAGGAGTGCCTGCGCCTGTCGGTCGACTACGCCAAGACCCGCGAACTGTGGGGCCAGGCCATCGGCGACTTCCAGCTCATCCAGCTCAAACTGGCCCGGATGGAGGTCGCCCGCCTCAACGTCCAGAACCTCGTCTTCCGCCACATCGAGATGCAGCGCGCCGGACGCACCCCCACCCTCGCCGAAGCCTCCGCCATGAAGCTCTACGCCGCCCAGGCCGCCAGCGAGGTCGCCCAGGAGGCCGTCCAGCTCTTCGGCGGCAACGGCTACATGAGCGAGTACCGCGTCGAGCAGCTCGCCCGCGACGCCAAGTCCTTCCAGATCTACGCCGGAACCGACGAGATCCAGGTCGTCCACATCGCCCGCGACCTGCTGGGCCGCTGACGCCCGGCCCGAACCTTCCCGGCGCGGACGGCGTCTCACCGGTGCGGGCCGCATCCGGCCCGCACCGGTGATCGCTGGACAGCCCGCGACGGGAAATGGATACTCACAGCCATGGACGGTCGGCCCCCGGTGGTGCGCGCCTCCGACGGCGATCGCGACCGCGCGCTGCGCGTGCTCAGCGAACGGGTCGCCGAAGGGCGGATCTCCACCGACACCTTCGAGCGGCGCGTCGACCTGGTGCTGCGCGCCCGCAACGAGGCCGAACTCGCCGACATCGTCGAGGACCTGCCGCCCACCGGACGGGTCGTCGCGCGGCTCACCGGGCTCGTCTCCAGCGTCTCGCGGGCCACCGCCCGCGTCGAGGCCGCCTGGCGCGCCCCGCGCCTGCCCCGGTTCACGCTGCCGCCCGAGGGCCTGGGCCGCATCGTCGTCGGCCGCGCGCCCGGCTGCCACTTCCTGCTCACCGACGTCACCGTCTCCCGCGTGCACGCCGAGATCCGCCGCACCCCCGACGGCTGGACCATCACCGACCTGGGCTCGATGAACGGCACCCGCGTCAACGGCCGCCGCATCCTCGGCCTGGCCCGCCTGCACCCCGGCGACCAGGTCGGCTTCGGCGAAACGTCCTTCGTCGCCACCGCCCCCTGACCCCGCCCCGCATGGACGACGACCCCACCGCTTGGCCCGCCGCCGCGCTGCGCCGCCTGGACGCCGAACGCGCCGCCCTCGAACCCACCCCGCTGCGCGCGTTCCCCCTCGCCCACGACGTCGCGGTCCTGCTCAAGGACGAGTCGGCCCTGCCCACCGGCTCCCTCAAGCACCGCGCCGCCCGCGCCCTGTTCCGCCACGCCATCGCCTCGGGCCGCATCACCGAGGGCACCCCCGTCGTCGAGGCCACCGGCGGCGGCGCCGCCCTCGCCCAGGCCACGTTCGCCCGCCTCCTCGGCCTGCCCTACACCGCCGTCCTGCCCGGCGCCCCCGACCCCCGCCGCGCCGCGCCGCTGGAGGCGCTCGGCGCCGAAGTCCGGTTCGTCACCCCACCCCTGGCCATCTACGCCACCGCGCGCGAGCTGGCCGCCGCCACCGGCGGCTGCTTCCTCGACCAGTACGCGCACGCCGCGCACGCGCTGGACCACCGCGGCGACGATCCCGCCATCGAGCTCGCCGCTCAGCTCCCCGCACCGCCCGCCTGGATCGTCGCCGGAGCCGGGACGGGCGCCACCGCCGCCGCGTTCGGCCGGCACGCCCGCACCTACGGCACCGGCACCCGCCTGGCCGTCGCCGACCCAGAGAACTCCGCCTGCTTCCCCGCATGGGTCACCGGTGATCTCGGCTACGCCACCGGCATGCCCTCGCGCATCGAGGGCATAGGCCGCCCCCGCGTCGAACCCGGCTTCCTGCCCGGCCTCTACGACCTGGTCGTCCCGGTGCCGGACGCGGCGAGCGTCGCCGCCGCCCGCGCCGCGCGCGCCGCCACCGGCCTGCCCGTCGGCGGATCGACCGGCACCTGCCTGTGGGCCGCGCTGCACCTGGCCGCCCGTCCCGCCGCCACCGGGACCACGATCGTCGCCGTCCTCGGCGACGCCGCCGACCGGCACCTGCGCACCGTCCACGACGACGCCTGGGCCGCCGCCAAGGGCCTCGACCCCGCCCCCTACGCCGCCGCCCTCGACCGGTTCGCCGCCGGCGGCCCCTTCACTCCGCCCTGACGCGCACCCGCGGACCCGTCCGGACTAGATCGGGCCGGCCCGGTACACGACGAAGGAGACCGCGATGTACTGGAGGACGTAGGCGGCGATCGTGAGGGCGTGGAAGACCTCGTGGAAGCCGAAGTAGCGGGGGGAGGGGTCGGGGCGGCGGCGGGCGTAGACGACGCCGCCCGCGCTGTACAGGACGCCGCCGAGCGCCACCAGCGTCGCCACGGCCACGCCGGTGCCCTCGATGAACTGCGGGACGAACAGCACCGCGACCCAGCCCAGCGCGATGTACAGCCCCGTGTACAGGGCGCGGGGCGCGCCCGCCCACAGCACCCGGAACAGCACGCCCGCCAGCGCGCCGCCCCACACCACGGCCAGCACCACCACGCGCGTGACCCCGTCCAGGATCAGCACCGCGAACGGCGTGTACGTGCCCGCGATGATGAGGTAGATGTTGGCGTGGTCGAAGCGGCGCAGCACCTCGGTGACCTTCGGCGTCCACCGGCCCCGGTGGTAGAACGCCGAGACGCCGAACAACTGCGCCGACGTCAGCGCGTAGATCGCCGCGCACAGCCGCGCGGGCAGCGTCGGCCCGAGCGCGACCATGACGAACCCCGCGACGAGCGTGACGGGGAACGTCCCCGCGTGCAGCCAGCCGCGCAGCCGGGGTTTGACCACGTCCGCGATCTGCTCGACGGCGTCCGGCGCGCGGCCGTCGCTCGCGGTGCTGTTCGCGGTCTTGCTCTCGGGGGCTGACACGGCATCAGCGTATCCCCTCTGATCAGCGGGAACCGGTGATATCGGCCACCCAACCGCGCGCCTTGACGGTGTAAGGTCCGGCCGGGTCACAGCAGCGGGCGGCGGCCCTCCCACGGCGTGCTCAGCACCACCGTCGTGCGCGTCGCCACGTTCGCGGCCGCCCGGATGCGCTGGAGCAGGTCCTCCAGGGCGTTGGGGCTGGCCACCCGCACCTTGAGGATGTAGCTCTCGTCCCCCGCGACCGAGTGGCACGCCTCGATCTCCGCCAGGCCCGCCAGCCGGTCGGGCGCGTCGTCGGGGGCGGCCGGGTCGATCGGCTTGATCGAGACGAACGCCGTCAGCGGCAGCCCGATCAGCTCGTGGTCGATCTGCGCCGTGAACCCGGTGACCAGGCCCCGCTTCTGCAACCGCCGGACGCGCTGGTGCACCGCCGACACCGACAGGCCCGTCTCGCGCGCCAGATCGGTGAAACTCATCCGCCCGTCGTCGGCCAGCAGGCCGAGGATCTGCCGATCGATCTCCTCCACGCGGAGAATCTAGCGCGCCCGCGGGCCTTCCCGGGCCGCTCTGGACGATCTCCCCCGATCCGGTCGGAAAACCCCCGGATCAACGGCCCGCGCGGGCGCCGCGCGGCGGGCCGCAGCTCCCCCGCACGACCAGCTCGGCCGGCAGCGGCTCGGGCGCGTGGCCGCGCCGCGCCGGGTCGCGCAGCACCAGCTCGCAGGCGCGGCGGCCCATCGCGCGGGCGGGCCGCGCCACGGCCGTCAGCGGCGGGTCGCACAGCTCGGCCCACGGAACGTCGTCCACCATCGCGATCGACACGTCGGCCGGGACGCGCAGGTCCAGTTCGCGGGCGACCAGGACGGCCGCCTCCCCGAGCAGGTGCCCGGCCGCCAGCACGGCGGTGACGTCGTCGCGGCTCTGGAGCAGGCCCGCCGCCGCGGCGTAGGCGCTGTCGCGGTTGGGCCGGGCCGGCACCAGCAGCGACTCCGGCACGGCCAGGCCCAGCCGGGTGAGCGCCGCGCGGAACGCCCGCTCGCGCACGTCGGGCTCGCCGCCGGGCGCGGCGGCGCCCAGGTAGGCGATGCGGCGGTGCCCGAGCCCCGCCAGGTACTCGGTGAGGTGCCGGACACCGGTGGCGTCGTCGGCCAGGACGCCCGGCACGCCGGGCACGCCGCGCGCCACGCGCTCGGCGAACACCAGCCCGGCGGCGCGGGCGGCCTCGGCCCACGGGGCGGACTCGCCGCACGGCACGGCGACGACGCCCTCCAGCCGTCGTTCCAGGAACCGGCCGACGATCGCGGCCTCACGTGCGGCGTCGCCGCCGGACAGGTCGATCACGACGTGCTCGCCCAGGTCGCGGGCGGCGGCCAGCACGCCCTCGGCCAGCTCGGCGGCGAACGGGTCGGTCAGGTCGGGCAGGACGAGCCCGACGCCACCCCCGCCGCGCCCGCGCAGGCTGCGGGCCCCGGCGCTCGGCCGGTAGCCCAGCTCGCGGGCGGCGGCCAGGACGCGTTCGCGGGTGGCGGCGCCGACGGGCCCGCTGCCGTTGAACACCCGCGAGACGGTGGCGATGCCGACCCCGGCCCCGGCCGCCACGTCCTTGATGGTGACGCTCATGCCGGGCATCTTCCCATAACCGGCGCTTTACTGAAAACGTTTCCATGAATTTCAATCCAGCGAGACGACATAAAGCCTGGTGGAACCGGATGCGTGGAAACGTTTCCAGAAGGAGGACGGATGGCCGCGATCGTGCTCGACGGCGTCGACAAGGTCTACGCGGGCGGGGTGAAGGCGGTCGACGATCTCGACCTGGAGATCCGCGACGGCGAGTTCATGGTGCTCGTCGGCCCCTCGGGCTGCGGCAAGTCCACCGCCCTGCGGATGATCGCCGGGCTGGAGGAGATCAGCGGCGGCACGGTGTCGATCGGCGACCGCGTCGTCAACGACCTGGCCCCCAAGGACCGCGACATCGCCATGGTCTTCCAGAACTACGCCCTCTACCCGCACATGACGGTGGAGAAGAACCTGGAGTTCGGCCTGAAGCTGCGCGGCGCCTCCAAGGAGGAGCGCCGCAAGAAGGTGCTCCAGGCCGCCAAGATGCTCGGCCTGGAGCAGTTCCTGGACCGCAAGCCCGCCGCGCTGTCGGGCGGTCAGCGCCAGCGCGTCGCGATGGGGCGCGCGATCGTCCGCGAGCCGCAGGCGTTCCTCATGGACGAGCCGCTGTCCAACCTGGACGCCAAGCTCCGCGTGTCCATGCGCGCCTCCCTCAGCCAGCTCCACGAGCGGCTCGGCGTCACCACCGTCTACGTCACCCACGACCAGATCGAGGCGATGACGCTCGGCACCCGCGTCTGCGTGCTGCGCGAGGGCCGCCTCCAGCAGGTCGACACCCCCCAGCGGCTGTTCGACGACCCCGTCAACCTGTTCGTCGCCGGGTTCATCGGCTCGCCCGCCATGAACTTCGTGACGGCCCGCCTGGAGCAGGGCGAGGACGGCGGCTTGGTCGCCGCGTTCGCCGGGTTCGCGCTGCCCGTCCCGGCCGAGCGCGTCGCCGAGCGCCCCGGCCTGGACGGCTACGCCGGCCGCGAGGTCATCCTCGGCGTGCGGCCCTCGGACTTCGAGGACGCCGCGCACGCCAAGCCCGACTGGGCGCCGCTGGCCGTCACCGCCAGCGTCACCGAGGAGCTGGGCAGCGAGATCAACGTCATCTTCACCATCGACGCGCCGCCGGTCGAGCACAAGGACACCGCCGACCTGGCCGAGGACGCCACCGAGGGCGACGATGCCGCGATCCCGCTGATCGACGACCGGGCGCTGTGGACGGCCCGCGTCAACGCCCGCTCGGCGGTGCGTCCCGGCGCCGACCTGGAGGTCGCCGTCGACACCCGCCGCCTGCACTTCTTCGACCCCGCGACGGGCCTCGCGATCGGGCACGGCGGCGCGGCGCAGGACGGCGACGTGTCCCTGGCGAAGGAGACCGTCTGACACCACGCGGAAGGCCCCCGGAACCACGCGTTCCGGGGGCCTTCTCCGTTCAGGGCTACTTGACCGAGCCGGCCAGGACGCCCTGCACGAAGTACCGCTGGAAGGCGAAGAACACGATCAGCGGGATGATCAGTGAGATGAACGCGCCCGGCGCCAGGATGTCGATGTTGCCGGTGAACTGGCGCATCTGCGACTGGAGCCACTTGGTCATCGGCTGGGCCTCGGTGTCGGCGAACACCAGCGCGACCAGCAGGTCGTTCCACACCCACAGGAACTGGAAGATGCCCAGGGAGGCGATGGCCGGGCCGCCGAGCGGGAAGATGACCCGCCGGAAGATCGTCCACTCCGAGCCGCCGTCCATCCGCGCGGCCTCCAGCAGGTCGCGCGGGATCGCGATGAAGAAGTTGCGCAGCAGGAAGATCGCGAACGGGAGCCCGAACCCGACGTGGAACAGCACCACGCCGGTCACCGACCCGAACATCTGGAACCCGCCGACGTCGATGCGCCCGTACAGGTCGGCGACCGGCAGCAGCGCCACCTGCACCGGCACGACCAGCAGCGCGACGACCAGCAGGAACAGCCAGTCGCGGCCGGGGAACTCCAGGCACGCGAACGCGTAGGCGGCCAGCGAGGCGATGACGACGACCAGGACCGTCGACGGCACCGTGATCGCGATCGTGTTCCAGAACGAGTCGATGAAGTCGGGCTTGTCGAGGATCGACCCGTAGGACGAGAACGTGAGCTGCGCGGGCTCGGTGAACACCGTCCACCAGCCGCTGGAGGCGTTGTCGGCGTTGGAGCGCAGCGAGGCGATCAGCAGCCCGAACGTCGGCACCAGCCAGAACAGCGCGATGAGCACCAGCAGGAACTGCGCGACGCCGCCGCCGAGCCGGTTGACGATCCGGGAGGCGACACTGCGGCGCGGCGCGCCGTACCCGCCGCCGTTCCCGGTGGCCTCCGGTGCGGTCTTCTCGGTGCTCATTTCCGCTCCTGCCGCAGGCGCCGGATGTTGATGTACATGGCGGGCAGCACCAGCACGAACAGCAGCACGGCGATCGCGCTGCCCGCGCCCTGGTTCTGGCCGCCGCCGAACGACTCGGTCCACATCTCCAGGGCCAGCACGCTGGCCTTGGGATCGCCGCCGCCGATGACGAACACCAGGTCGAACACCTTCATGACGTTGATGACGAGCGTCAGCAGCACCACGGTCAGCACCGGCGCCAGCAGCGGGATCGTGACGCGGCGGAACACCTGCCACTCGGTCGCGCCGTCCACCCGCGCCGCCTCCAGCGCGTCGCGCGGGATCGCGGCCAGGCCCGCCGCGATGAGCACCATCGCGAACCCGGCCCACACCCACAGGTACGACCCGATGATCGCCGGGGTGATGAGGGTGCCGCCCAGCCACTCGGCCCCGCCGTAGGCGGCGGTGAACGTGTCGGCGGGGATGCGCAGCGTGTACTGCCCGGCCGACAGGCCGGTGATGCGGAACGTGCCGTCGTCGCCGGTCGTGGCCGACCCGGCGACCTCGCCGTCGCGGACCGCCTCGACCTTGACGCCCGGCAGGCCGCTCTCGGTGGCGTCCACCGCGTTCGGGGCCCCGCCGCCGCCCCGGGTGAAGTCGAACCAGACCGTCCCGGTGATGGCGCGCGGGCCCGCCGCGGGCGGCTGCGCCGCCGGCGTCGGCTTCTCCGGCAGTTGCTCGGGACGGACCCGCAGCAGCGGCAGCAGCGCCGTCCGCCCCGGCTCGACGGGCGCCGCCCCGACGACCGCGCCGCCCTCGGACCGCACCGGGACGCCCTGCCCCTGCCGGGGCGCGGCACCCGGATAGCTGGCGCCGCCACCGGCGAAGGTGTCGTGCAGCGCGACCATCGCGGCGTTGGCGACGCCCTTGTCGGGGTCCTGCTCGTACACCAGGCGGAAGATGACGCCCGAGGCCAGCAGCGAGATCGCCATCGGCATGAACACCACGAGCTTGAAGACCGTCGCCCACCGGATGCGCTCGGTGAGCACGGCGAACACCAGCCCGAGGATGGTGACGACGGTCGGCGCCACCACGATCCACACCAGCGTGTTGCGCACGGCCGTCAGCCGCGCCTCGCCCTGGAAGATCCCGACGTAGTTGTCGGCGCCGGTGAAGGCGCCGTCGGCGTCGAAGAAGCTGCGGATCACCGAGTAGACGATCGGGTAGACGACCAGGAAGCCGAGCAGCAGCAGCGCGGGCAGCAGGAACACCACCGCGAGCCACACCGGCGGCGCCAGGCCGCCGCCCTTGCCGCCGTCGTCCTTGACGTCGTTCTCGCCGCCACCGTGGCCGCCGCCGTCCGCCGTGCCCGTCGCGACGGCGGCGGCGGGACCGCCGGTCGTGGCCTGCGGCGCCTCGTCCTGCGGCGCCTCGTCCTGCGGAGCGCTCATGCGCGCGGTTCCCTCACCTCGGGCCGTCCGGAGGGGCGGCCGTGCTCAGCCTGTGCTCGCCCTGCCCCGGGTGCCGGGCCGCTCCGTCGCGGCCCGGCACCCGGTCTCGCCGTCCTTACTTGTAGGCGGCGGCCGCGTCCTTCTCCAGCCGCGCCTGGGTGCCCTTGACGTCGGTCGGGTTGGACACGAACGCGCGCAGCGCCTCCCACATGCCCTTGCCGGGCGTGCCGCCGAAGGCCGACGGCGCCAGGTCGGACATGTCGTAGCGGGCGGCGTCGCCCGCCTGCTGGATCTGCGCCGCCAGCTCCTTGGCCACCGGGTCGGAGTAGGCGTCGGGCTTGACGTTCTTGTTCGGCGACAGGTAGCCGCCCAGGCCCGCCCACACCGTGCCGGCCTCGGGCGAGGCCAGGAACTTCATCAGCTCCTGGGCGCCCTTGCCGTCCTTGAGCGCGACGGCGATGTCACCGCCGAGCAGCGCCGGCTTGGTGTCACCGGTCAGCGGCCAGG
Source organism: Actinomadura flavalba DSM 45200 (assembly GCF_000374305.1). GTDB lineage: Bacteria > Actinomycetota > Actinomycetes > Streptosporangiales > Streptosporangiaceae > Spirillospora > Spirillospora flavalba. The sequence goes on from NZ_KB894096.1 coordinate 345,722, forward strand.
CGAACACCTTGGCGTCGGTGCCGACCTTGGCCTTGGTGGTGGCGATGTTCGCGGCGGCGAAGTCGCCGCCGTAGACCATCGCGGCCTTCTCCTGGCCGAACACGTCGGTCACCGAGGCGTCGAACTTGGTCTTGGTCGCTCCCGAGACGCCGCCGTTGAGGAAGCCGCCCTTGCCCCAGATCTCGGCGAGGGTCGTCAGCGCCTTGGCGACGGTCGGGTCGGTCCACTTCAGCTCGTGCTTGGCGAGCTTGTCGTAGTTCTCCGGCCCGGCCTGCGACAGGTAGACGTTCTCGAACCAGTCAGTGAGCGTCCAGGAGTCCTGCGGCCCGGCGGCCAGCGCGAACGGCGTGGTGCCCGAGTCCTGGAGCGTCCCGGCGGCCTTGACCAGGTCCGCCCACGACGCCGGGGGCTGCACGCCCGCGTCCTCCAGCGCCGCCGTGCGGTACCAGAAGATCGACTTGTAGGCGGCCTTGGCCAGCACGCCGTAGGTCTTGCCGTCGGCGGAGGCCAGCTCCTTCCAGTACGGCGCGAAGTTGGCGTCCACCTCCTTGACGGCGGCGGCGTCCAGCGGCTTCAGCTTGTTCTGCGCCGCGTACTGCTGGAGCAGGCCGGGCTGCGGCAGGATCGCCACGTCCGGCGGGTTGCCGGCGCTGAGCCGCGGGCCGAGGTAGGCGTCGGTGTTCTCGCCGGTGGAGGCGTAGTTCACCTTGGCGCCGGTCTTCTTCTCGAACGCCGCCAGCACCTTGCGGAAGTTCGTCTCCTCCGGCCCGGTCCACTTGGCGGCGACCTCGACGGTGACGCCCTTGAGCGCGCCGTCGCCGCCCGCGCCGCCGTCCCCGTCGCCGTCGTCACCGCCGCACGCGGCGGCCGAGACGAGCATGCCCGCCGCGACGGCGGTGGCGGCCAGGCGCCTGCTGATCCTCATTCGTCGTCCTCCTTGGGGGAACCGGCGTCGCCCCAGATCGACGCGCCGGTCTCGATGTCGAAGAAGTGCAGGCGACCGGTGTCGACGGTGATCGTCACCCGGTCGCCGACCGCGGCGCTGGTCCGCGGGCTGAACCGACCGATCACGTCGGTGGTGGGGGCGGCGCCGCCGTTCACGTCGGCGCCCGCGTCGCGGGCCAGTTCGCGGGTGTCCTCGGTGATGACCTCGGCCGCCTCGACGGTGAAGTGCACGAGCACGTCCGAGCCCATGGCCTCCACCAGCTCGACGGTGGAGGTGAGCGTCGCGCCCTCGGTCTCCCCGGCGATCCGCGCGTCCTCCATGTCCTCGGGACGAATCCCGACGACGACGTCGCGGCCGAGGCGGCCCGCCAGCGCGGGTCGCGCCGTGAACACCTCGGCCGGCAGGGCCAGCGTCTGCCCGCCGATCTCCAGCCGCGGGTTCGCCGCGTCGCCGGTCAGCGTGCCCTGGATCAGGTTCATGGCGGGGGAACCGATGAAACCGGCCACGAACAGGTTCGCGGGCCGGTCGTAGAGTTCCTGCGGCGGAGCCACCTGCTGGAGCTCGCCGCGCTTCATCACCGCGACCCGGTCGCCGAGGGTCATCGCCTCGGTCTGGTCGTGGGTGACGTAGATCGTGGTGACGCCGAGGTCGCGCTGGATGCGGGCGATCTGCGCGCGGGTCTGCACGCGCAGCTTGGCGTCCAGGTTCGACAGCGGCTCGTCCATCAGGAACGCCTGCGGCTCGCGGACGATCGCGCGGCCCATCGCCACCCGCTGCCGCTGCCCGCCCGACAGGTTGCGGGGCTTGCGGTCCAGGTGGTCGGTGAGGCCGAGGATGTCGGCGGCCTGCTCGACCTTCGCGCGGATCGTCTTCTTGTCGACCTTGCGCAGCGACAGCCCGAAGCCGATGTTGTCGCGCACCGACAGGTGCGGGTAGAGCGCGTAGCTCTGGAACACCATCGCCACGTCGCGGTCGCGCGCCGGGACGCGGTTGACGACGCGTTCCCCGATCGCGACCTTCCCCTCGGAGATGTCCTCCAGGCCGGCGACCATCCGCAGCGCGGTCGTCTTGCCGCAGCCCGACGGGCCGACCAGCACGAGGAACTCGCCGTCGGCGATCGTCAGGTCCAGATCACCCACGGCACGCGTGCCGTCGGGATACACCTTCCCGACTCCCGTCAGGACGACCTCTGCCACGGCGTCTCCTTCGCGTCCGGCGCATCGTCGCAACACTGCGAAACGCGCGCGTAACCCCGGCGGAACAGTGCATAAGCAATACAGGGCGGATGGACTGTGCCACAAGGCACTTCCTGACGCTCCGCCGGGATGGTGCACTTATCGTTATCTGCGCCGATACGCGGCGCGGGGCGGGGTTCCCCGCGGGGAACCCCGCCCCGCGCGGGCGGCCGTCCGCCGGATCAGCCGATGATCACCAGGTCGTGCGGGGTCCGGTTGACGCTCTCCACCCCGTCGGCCGTGCACAGCACGATGTCCTCGATGCGCGCCCCGTGCGCCCCGGGGTAGATGCCCGGCTCCACCGAGAACGCCATGCCCTCCTCCAGCGGCTCGGTGTTGCCCGCCACGATGTAGGGCTCCTCGTGCGACTCCAGGCCGATCCCGTGCCCGGTGCGGTGGACGAAGTACTCCCCGTACCCGGCCGCCGCGATGACGTCGCGGCCCGCCGCGTCCACCGCCTCGGGCGTCACGCCCGGACGCACCGCCTCGCACGAGACCCGCTGCGCCTCGCGCAGCACGTCGAAGTACGCCCGGTACTCCGCCGGGGGCTCGCCCACGCAGTAGTTGCGGGTCGAGTCCGAGCAGTAGCCGCTCGGCATCGTCCCGCCGATGTCCACGACGACCGGCTCGCCCTCGGCGATCACCCGGTCGGACAGCTCGGCGTGCGGGTTCGCGCCGTTGGGGCCCGATCCGACGATGACGAAGTCCACCGCCGCGTGCCCCTCCTCCAGGATCGCGTCGTGGACGTCGCGGCCCACCTCCCGCTCGGTACGGCCCGCCTTCAGCAGGCCGGGGACGCGGCGGTGCACCCGGTCGATCGCCGCGCCCGCCTCGCGCAGCGCGTCCAGCTCGGCCGGGCTCTTGCGCATCCGCAGCGTGCGCAGCACCGCGCCGGCCGCGACCTGCTCGGCGCCGGGCAGCGCCGCGCGGAACCGCAGCGCCATCACCGCCCACATGCGGTCGGCCACCCCGACCCGCGCCGGACGCGCGGGCAGGCGCGCGGCGACCAGCGCGTACGGGTCGTCGGTCTCGTCCCAGGCGACCAGCTCCAGGTCCAGCGCCCCGGCGGGCGACGCCTGCGCGGCGGGCAGCTCCAGCCTCGGCACCACCAGGAACGGCTCCCCCGCCGCCGGGACGGCCAGGCACGTCAGCCGTTCGAGCTGGTGCGCGTCGTAGCCCGTCGCGTACCGCAGGTCGGGGCCCGGGGTCAGCAGCACCGCGTCCAGATCCGCCGCCGCCACCGCGTCCCGGATCAGCCCGACCCGCTCCCGCGGATACAACTCCGTCGTCACATCCATCCCCTCACCTCTGTGGCCCGGCCGTCTGCCGTCCCGAGCGTCCCACCAGGATCGCAGCCGCGCGGCGACGCTCGCCCACCGGCGGACGCCGCCGTGCGACGATGGGCGCCATGAGCGGGCTGATGCTGCTGGACACGCCGTCGTTGTACTTCCGCGCCTTCTTCGGGGTGCCCGAGTCGGTCACCGCGCCCGACGGCACGCCGGTCAACGCCGTCCGCGGCCTCATCGACATGATCGCCCGGCTCGTCCAGGACCGCTCCCCCGACCGGCTGGTGTGCTGCATGGACGCCGACTGGCGGCCGGAGTTCCGCGTCGCGGCGCTGCCGTCCTACAAGGCGCACCGCGTCGCCGACGACGGAGGCGACCAGACGCCCGACGCGCTCTCCGCGCAGCTCCCCGTCATCGACGCCGTGCTCGACGCCGTCGGGCTGGCCCGCGTCGGCGTTCCCGGCTACGAGGCCGACGACGTCATCGGCACCCTGGCCGTGCGGGGCGCGGCGGACGGGCCCGTCGACATCGTCACCGGCGACCGCGACCTGTTCCAGCTCGTCGACGACTCCGGCCCGGTCGCCGTCCTCTACACCGCGCGCGGCATCCGCAACCTCCAGGTGCTGGGCGAGGCGGAGGTCGCCGACAAGTACGGCATCCCGGGCCGCGCCTACGCCGACTACGCGACGCTGCGCGGCGACCCCAGCGACGGCCTGCCGGGCGTCCCGGGCGTCGGCGACAAGACCGCCGCCGCGCTCGTCACCCGCTTCGGGTCGGTCGCGGCGCTGCGCGAGGCCCTGGCCGCCGGTGCCACCGACGGTTTCCCCGCCGGTGCCCGCCGCCGCGTCGAGGCCGCCGGTGACTACCTCGACGCCGCCGAGACCGTCGTCCGCGTCGTCACCGACATCGACTCCCCCGAGCTGACCGGCCTGGACGACCGCCTCCCGGCCAAGCCGAAGGACCCCGCCGCGCTGGTGGAGCTGGCCGACCGCTGGGCGCTGGAGAGTCCCGTGAACCGGCTGCTGAACGCGCTCTCCCCCGCTTGACGGGCGCGTCTGCGTCACCTGACACAGACATCTGACGGGGCGTTCGCGCATCATCGGTTACGGTGCATCAGCGCGAGGACGGACATCCCCTGTGATCGAGAGGCCCTCTCCGGCGGACCACCGCCCGCTGCCCTTCTGGTCGGCGCTGGAGCCGTCCCAGCGGACGGCGCTGCGCGACGCCGGGCTGACCCGCCGCTACCCGGCGCGCGGGACGCTGTGCCACCAGGGCGACGCGTCCGACCACGTCGTGGTGATCGAGAGCGGCTGGGCCAAGGCGTCGGTCACCGGGCCGGAGGGCCACGCGGTCGTGCTGGCCGTCCGGGGACCGGGCGACCTGGTGTGCGAGAGCGCGGTGCTGGGCGACCGGCAGCGGTCGGCGACGGTGACGGCGCTCAGCCCGTTGCGCGGCCTGATCGTGCAGGCCGTCCGGTTCACCGCGTTCCTGGAGGCCAACCCCGCCGTGTGGAAGCTGGTGAGCGGCACCTTCGTGGGGCGCCTGGACGACGCGGGGCGCCGCGCTCAGGCGCACGTGTCGGCGCGCGGCGCGCAGCGGCTGGCGCAGTTGCTCGTGGAGCTGGCCGAGCAGTCGCTTCCGCACGTCGCCCCGGCCGCCGACGGCGGCCTGGAGATCGCGCCGCCGCTGTCGCAGGAGGAGCTGGGGAGCTGCATGGACTCCTCGCGCGAGACGGTGGCGCGGGCCTTCGGCGAGCTGCGCGAACGCGGCCTGGCGCGGACGGGCTGGCGGCAGACGGTCATCACCGACCTGCCGGGCCTGCGGGAGTTCGCGCGGCACGGCGTCTGAACCCGGATGCAACGTGAGGCCGGGGCCGGTGCGTCGTCCGCACCGGCCCCGGCCTTTACGCTGTAGATCCGTTTTAGGGCAGCGGATCAGCGCCGGCCGCGGCCACGGCCCCGCCAGTTCGAGCCCGCGCCGATCCCGGCGAGGTGCAGGGCGACGAACAGCAGTCCGAGCGTGACCAGCGTGGCGTAGTCGAACGGGTCCGACTGGATGTCGGCGAGATCGAACAGCAGGGCGAGACCGAAGATGACGGCCGCGACGATGGCGAGCACGGATTCCTCCTGGTGACGTTCGGTGCGCCGCGACCCCCGAGGCGCACCGCAGAGATCTCCGCCAGGAACCATTCCAAACACCCGCGAAAATGAGCTGCGCCGCCCGGCGCCGCTGCCCTACGGTTCCGGTGTCGGAAACGGGGTGAACCACGATGTCGAAACTGAACCAGATCATCGCCGTCGAGAAGGGCGTGCGGGGCAAGGCCCAGCACGCGCTGGCCGAGGCGCGCCGGACGACCGGCACCGCGGCACTGCTCTCGGGCATCTCGCGGTCCTACCAGCCCAAGGACGAGGACGGCGACGAGTACCCGCCCGAGTCGACGAAGGTGCAGATCACGGCGGAGCAGGCGCTGCGCGACACGGCGGCGGCGGTGACCCGGCTATTCGACGTCACCGCGACCAAGGACCACGCCAACTGCGAGGCCCGCGCCGACGTCGTCGTCGAGGGCCGCACGCTGCTCACCGGTGTCCCGGTCACCCACCTGCTGTTCCTGGAGAAGCAGATCGCCGAGCTCCAGGCGCTCGTGGCGCGGCTGCCGGTGCTGGACGCCGCCGAGTCCTGGACGTTCGACGCCGCCACCGACGTGTGGCGCACCGACCCGGTGCGGACGGTGAAGACCAAGAAGGTGCCGTTCAACCACGTCAAGGCGGAGGCGACCGACAAGCATCCGGCGCAGGTCGAGGTCTTCTACGAGGACGTCGCCGTCGGCCACTGGACGACGGTGAAGTTCTCCGGCGCGCTGCCGGCCCGCCGCGTCAACGAGCTGCTGGAGCGGCTGGACGCGCTGAGCCGCGCGGTGAAGTTCGCCCGCGAGGAGGCCAACGGCTTCGAGGTCACCGACCGCGAGATCGGCGAGGTGATCTTCGGCTACCTGCTCGGCTGAGACGGCCGGGCCCACCAGACTCCCCCGCTGGAGCGCGGGGGTGCGCCCCTCACCGGGGCGCGGACGCTGAAACTGAGACCGTCAGACTGAAGCAGCGCGCGGTGACAGTGGGGGTTCGAGTCCCCCTCCCGGCAACCACGTGGCCGGGATAGCCCAACGGGCAGAGGCAGCCGCGGTGAAACTCAGACTCTCGCTCCAGACTCAGCACCTCCCGCCGCGGAGTTCCGGCGGCGGGCGGACGGCGTTCCCCGAAGTGCCGGTTCGAATCCGGTCGGGGCCTCTCGCGGCCCCGTGGTGTCAAAGGCAGCACACGGGGAGAGCAACCTGATCCGCCCGCGAGCGACCGGAACCGGTGCAACACGGCGGACCTCTTCGGGGCCCGGGAGATGGGAAAACTCCCGGGCCCCACTCATTGCTTTCCGGCCTACGGCCGCTCGCCTCACCGGTCAGCGCATGTGCCCGCGCGGTGGCCGAGGCCGCCGCCCACGGTTCGGTCGCTATGCGGCGGGTTCGATGTGGAGTTCGCGGCTCAGGTCGTCGGTGATCTGGGCGTTGAGGCGGTAGGCGGTCTTGACCTCGGCGATGACGCGGGCGCGTTCGGCGGCGTTCCAGGGGGCGGCGTCCAGCAGGGCGCGGTAGCCGTCCTTGATGGCCTTGGGCTTGCCCTCGAAGCGGTAGAACAGCACGCCGGGGTCGTCCTTGCCGAGGCCGAGGCCGCGCTGCACCTGGCGGGCGATGTACTGGCCGCCGGACAGGTCGCCGAGGTAGCGGGTGTAGTGGTGGGCGACGAATCCGCCCGCCCAGTCGAACGCGACCTCCTCCAGCCGGTCGCGGTAGCGCTCGGCGGCGGGCAGCAGCACCAGCGCGTCGCGCCAGCCGGCGCCGTAGAAGTAGGCCAGGTCGGCCTCCAGCGCCGCGCGGCGGGCCAGGCCCGGCTGCACGAACGGCCCGGCGACCGGGTCGGCGGCCATGACGTCGGCGGCACGCTCGAGCGCGTCGTAGACGGGGTAGAGCTGCACGATGAGCCGCGCGTACTGCTCGCCGCTGAGGCGGCCCTCGACCAGCGCGCTCATGTACGACGACGTCTCGTTCTCGCCGTGGTCGCCGCGGGTGGCGGCCCGCAGCTCGGCCGCGAAGCCCGTGTCGCCGGCCGCGGCCGCCGTGTCTCCGGCCATGCCCATGCACGCACCTTCTCCGTCGTCGGCGCCCGGCGGTTCCGGGCGCTGGACTGAGGTTAGCCTTGCCTAACTCTTCGAGGGAAGAGCTCGGCGCGGGTTTTTCCGACGTGACGTAGGCTACTTTACCGACGCCACGTCGGAACGCAACAGCACCCCAGTTCAGCGCACGACTGGCACGGTCCACGCCCGCGCCGGGCACGAGCGGCGCCGGGTCAGTGCTCGGCGTGCGGGGCGAGGCCGAGGGAGCGCCGGGCCTGCTGCGACATGCGCACGACCTCGCGGCGCACCTGGGGCCGCTCGGTGACGGGCTCGGCCCAGGCGACGCGCACGGGCACCTCGGCGCCGGCGATCTCGGCGCTGAACACGATGCCGTCCTCGTCCATGTCGACCATCCCGGCGGCCGTCGCGTCCCGGTGCCCGCCGAGCCCCTGGACGATCTCCAGGCAGTCGGCGGGGTGGTCCTCGTTCATGTGGCGCTTGATCGCCTCGACGACGTCGTCGGTGAAGGGGGTACCCGGCTGGGGCATGGTGCGGCGGCCTCTCTGGCAGGTGGCGGGCCGGACGGCTGCCCGGCGGTCCCACCCTAGTGAGAACGCCGGGACGTCCCGGGGAGTGTCCCGCACGCGGGACAATGGACGGGCCGGGGTGGTCCGGCGAATGGCGGCATTGACGGCCGCGGCGGGTAGCGAACCTCACCATTTCGGAGATCCCCGGCGGGCGCGTGCCCGGCGGCTCCGCAAACCGCCGCGCTCCGCGCCGCCGCATCGGCGAGGAAGGAAGTCACAGCGCACATGGCCGAGAAGGTCATTCGGGTAGACGACATCGACGGCTCCGAAGGCACCGACGTCGCCAAGCGCGACTTCGGCGTACTGGAGCGGACGTTCACGATCGACCTGAGCGACGAGAACTACAAGCGGCTGTCCGCGACGCTGGAAACGCTGGAGCTCTACATCGCCAAGGCGGTCCCGGTGAAGCCCGCGGGTAAGGGCCGCAAGGGCGGCGCGGCGGCCAAGGTCAAGGGATACACCAACGGCGAGGTCCGCGAATGGGCGAAGGCGGCCGGTGTGGAAGTCTCCGAGCGTGGCAAAATCTCTGATGAGGTCTATGCTGCGTTCATCGAGACACATCCGGACGCCGCTCCGGGTGCATGACAAAGGGAGTCCCCGCATGGCACAGAAGGTCGAGGTCCTCCTCGTCGACGACATCGACGGCGGAGAAGCACACGAAACGGTCACGTTCTCGCTCGACGGCGTGTCCTACGAGATCGACCTGAGCAAGGACAACGCCACGCAGCTCAGGACCGGTCTGGAGCCGTTCGTGTCGGCCGCCCGCCGCTCCCGCAAGGTTCCCGTCAAGGGCGCCCGCGCGCCGCGCACGCAGAACACCCGTGAGCGTTCCGCGGACATTCGCGAGTGGGCGAAGTCACAGAACATCAAGGTCAACGACCGGGGCCGCATTCCCGCCGCGGTGATCGAGCGTTACGAGGCCGCGCACTGACGCGACGATCTCCCACGGCGGCGCCGGCGACCGCATAGACGACCGTATCGGCGGCGGGGACGCCGTATCCGCCGACGTATCCGCCCGAACGGGCGGGCTGTTCTGCGAAGGGCCGGGTGACACTATCACCCGGCCCTTTTGTGGTTCTTGTCGCCGCGCCGTACGCAACGGGCCGCCTTCTTGTCACACCGGCGTGGGGTAGGGCCGCCGAGTCGCGTGGACCTCCCGCCATTCCGCCGTCCCCGCGCCCGCACTTCACCCGTTTCCCGGGCCGCGCCGCCCGGGGCGGCACGGAATGCGGGTTTCGGGGACGGCGGCGGTCATGCTCGCGGGGCATCACCCGGTCCAAGAACACATCCCCCCAGAATCGACATACCGCCCGAACTGGGCGGCTCTGGAGTGCGGCCGGGAAAGGGAACGCCCGGCACCGGATGATCCGGTGCCGGGCGGGAAACGCCGCGAAGAGGGCCGTCAGGTGACCGACGTATAGGCGACGACGCCGCGGCGGAGCTGGTCCATGGCCTTGCGGGCGGTGCGGCGGACGTGGCTGTCGGGCGGGGCGGCGTCGGCGACCTGGCCGAGCAGGTCCAGGAGCTGCTTGACGGCGCGCACGAAGTCGCCCGCGGTGAGCCCGGCGTCGAGCAGGACCTCATCGAGGTCGTCGCCCTTGGCCCACCGGTAGGCCGTCCACGCGAACCCCAGGTCGGGTTCGCGCAGGAACGCGACCTGGTTGTCGCGTTCGACGCCCTCCAGCGTCCCCCAGAGCCGCACCATGGCCGCCAGGGCCTCCTGGACGCCGCCGGTGGGCGTGCGGGGCGGTGCGGCGTCGTCGGGCTGCCGCGACTCGTACACCAGCGCCGACACGCACGCGGCCAGCTCGGCGGGGTCGAGGCGGTTCCACAGCCCCTCGCGCAGGCTCTCGGCGGTGAGCAGGTCGAGTTCGTTGTAGATGCGGCCCAGCCTGCGGCCCTCGTCGGTGACGGTGTCGCCGGACAGGTAGCCGAGCTGTTCCAGGACGGCGCAGACGCGGTCGAAGGTGCGGGCGATGACCTGGGAGCGGCCTTCGACGCGGCGGCGGAGCTGGCCGGTCTCGCGTTCCAGGCGGAAGAACCGCTCGGCCCAGCGGGCGTGGTCCTCGCGCTCGGCGCAGCCGTGCACGGGGTGGGCGCGCAGTTCGGCGCGCAGCCGCGTGATCTCGGCGTCGTCGGCGGCGGGGGTGTCGCGGGTGCGGCGGCGTTCGCGGCCCTCATCGGGGACCTTGGCGCGCAGCGTGGCGGCCAGGTCGCGGCGGGCCTGCGGGTTGCGGGGGCTGAATCCCTTGGGGATGCGGACGCGTTCGACGGGCTCGACGGGGCGGGGGAAGTCCAGGATGGACAGCCGCTGCACCGACCGGTTGATGGTCAGGACGAGCGGCGCGGGCCCGTCGGAGCGGCGCCCGATGCCGGGGTCCAGGACGACGGCCAGGCCGGAGCGGCGCCCGGACGGCACCAGGATGACGTCGCCGGGCCGCAGGTGCTCCAGTGACTTGGCGGCCTCGGCGCGGCGCCCGGCGGACCGTTCGCGCGACAGTTCGGCCTCGCGGTCGGACAGGCGGCGGCGCAGCGCCGCGTACTCCATGAAGTCGCCCAGGTGGCAGTCGGCGGCCTTGGCGTATCCGGCGAGGGCGTCCTCGTTCTTGCGGACCTGCCGGGCCAGGCCGACGACGGCCCGGTCGGCCTGGAACTGCGCGAACGACTCCTCCAGGAGGGTGCGGGCGCGTTCGACGCCGACGGCGCCGACCAGGTTGACGGCCATGTTGTAGGAGGGCCGGAAGCTGGAGTTCAGCGGGTAGGTGCGGGTGCCGGCGAGCCCGGCGACCGACGCGGGGTCGACCGACGGGTTCCACACGACGACGGCGTGGCCCTCGACATCGATGCCGCGGCGTCCGGCGCGCCCGGTGAGCTGGGTGAACTCGCCGGGGGTGAGGGCGACGTGCGCCTCGCCGTTCCACTTGTCGAGCTTCTCGATGACGACGGTGCGGGCGGGCATGTTGATGCCGAGCGCGAGCGTCTCGGTGGCGAACACGGCCTTGATGAGCCCGCGGGTGAACAGCTCCTCGACGATCTCCTTGAAGGTGGGGAGCATCCCGGCGTGGTGGGCGGCGACGCCGCGTTCCAGGGCGGCGAGGAAGTCGTGGTAGCCGAGGACGCGCAGGTCGTCGGGGGCGAGGTCGGCGGTGCGCAGTTCGACGTGCGCGCGGATCTCCTCGGTCTCCTCGCGGGAGGTGAGCCGCAGCCCGGCGTGCAGGCACTGGAGGACGGCGGCGTCGCAGCCGGCGCGGGAGAAGATGAACGTGATGGCGGGCAGCAGCCCGGCGCGCTCCAGCCGGGTGATGACGTCGGCGCGCAGCGGCGGCCGGAACCGCTGGGGGCGCGGCGCGCGGCGGTGCCCGGTGCGGCGCCCCTGGTTGACCTTGGCGCGGCGGACCTCCTCGACGGCGATCCGCTGGAGCTGCGGGTTGACGCGCGCCTCGCGGCTCTTGCCCTTGCCGGTCTCGACGAACAGGTCGTAGAGGCGGGGGCCGACGAGCATGTGCTGGAACAGCGGGACGGGACGGTGCTCGTCGACGACGACGGCGGTGTCGCCGCGCACCTCCTGGAGCCATTCGCCGAACTCCTCGGCGTTGGACACGGTGGCCGACAGCGCCACGATCCGGACGGACTCCGGGACGTGGATGATGACCTCCTCCCAGACGGCGCCGCGGAACCGGTCGGCGAGGTAGTGGACCTCGTCCATGACGACGAACGCGAGCCCCGACAGCGTCGAGGAGCCCGCGTACAGCATGTTGCGCAGGACCTCGGTGGTCATGACGACGATGGGCGCCTCGCCGTTGACGCTGTTGTCGCCGGTGAGCAGCCCGACCTTGCCGGGCCCGTAGCGGGCGACGAGGTCGGCGTACTTCTGGTTGGACAGCGCCTTGATCGGCGTGGTGTAGAAGCACTTGCCGCCGCCGGTGAGGGCCAGGTGGCAGGCGAACTCCCCGACGACGGTCTTGCCGGAGCCGGTGGGCGCGGCGACCAGGACGCCGCTGCCGCCCTCCAGGGCGCGGCACGCCTCGATCTGGAACGCGTCGAGCCGGAAGTCGTACAGCGTCTGGAAGTCCAGCAGCGCGGGGCCGCTTCCGGCGGTGCGCTCGCGGTAGGCCGCGTAGCGTTCGGCCGGGCTCTGTTCCGCCGGGCTCTGTCCGGCCGACTGCGTGTCGGGGGTGCTCATGGTTCGAGCCTACGGTTTCGTACGGCCCGATATGCACGTGAAGCGCGGCGCGTCTCCCGCCGCCGCGCGGAGCGGGCGGAAACGCGGCCGGTCAGTCGCGGCGCCGGTCGCGGCGCCCGCCGCCGTCGAGTTCGGCGTCGATGGCGTCCAGGTCGATCGGGGACAGCTCGTCGTCGGCGAGGGCGTCGTCGGACGGGCGCAGCCCGCGGCGGCGGTCGTTGAAGAAGGCCAGCAGCACGGCGGCCTCGAACAGCACGACGGTGGGCAGCGCCAGGGCCAGCATGGTGAACGGGTCGCCGCTGGGGGTGCCGACGGCGGCGAACACGAAGATGCCGAACAGGGCGAGCCGCTGGCTCTTGCGGAGCCGCTGGTAGCTGAGGACGCCCGCCATGTTGAGCACGACGACGAACAGCGGCAGCTCGAACGTCAGCCCGAACACCAGCAGCATCGCCAGCACGTAGCCGAGGTAGTGCTCGACGGAGATCAGCGGGGTGACGTCCTCGGCGACGAACCCGAGGAACAGCGACAGGCCCTTGTCGACGGTGACGTAGGCCAGGGCGGTGCCGACGAAGAACAGCGGCACGGCGGCGGCGAGGAAGACGTACGTCCAGCGGCGTTCACGCTGGTACAGGCCGGGCGCCACGAACGCCCAGAGCTGGTACAGCCACACCGGCGAGGACAGCACCAGCCCGAGGATCGCGGCGATCTTCAACTGGAGGAAGAACGAGGAGAAGATGCCGTTGACGACGAGCGTGCACTCGTTGCCGATCGTGTGGGTCTGCGGCAGGTCGCAGAACGGCTGCTTGAGGAAGTCCCACGCGGGGTCGAAGAAGATCCAGCCGATGATGGTGCCGATGATGAACGCGCCGATCGCCTTCATCAGCCGGTTCCGCAGCTCGCGCAGGTGATCGAGCAGCGGCATGCGGCCCTCGGGGTCGGCCGCCCGCCGCGTCGTCTTCTTCAGCATGGCCATTCTCGGGATGGTGGGGCCGGGGCGGTCAGTGCTGGTTGCGGCCGTAGTCGCTCACGGGCACGCCCTGGATCGGCTCGCCGGACGGCAGCGCGCCGGGACGGCGGTCGGTGTTGGCGCCGGCCTCGCGCTCGACGCGGTCGGCCTCGGCGCGGAGCTGCTCGGCGCGGAGCCGGGCGGTGCGCTCCCGCTCGGTCTCGGCGGGGGCCGGGGCGGGCGCGGCGGCGGCCTTGGCGGCGCTCTCGTCGTCGTCATCGTCGCGCAGGCCCTTGGTCTCCGCCTTGAGGATGCGGGCGGACTTGCCGAGCGAGCGCGCGAGCTGCGGAAGCTTCGCCGACCCGAAGATCAGCACGACGATCAGGAGCAGGATCAGGATCTCGGAGCCACCGAGGTTAGGCATGTGACGTCCTCTTCAGCAGGTGCGACTTACGACGATCGTACGCCCTCATCCACGTCCTGTGGGGAGCGAGTGTCGTGAAGTGTGCGAAGTTCATCCCGTAGTGCCCCTTGTTTGGGGGCGAGCCGCCGGCGCGTCCGGTCGAGTTCACGGCCCAGCCGCCGCACCGCGAGCCACACCTTGAACGCGCAGTACGCGAGCACGGCCAGGCCCGCCGAGCCCAGCGCCACGGCCAGGCCCGACCATCCGAGGGCCGTCATCGTCGCCGTCCTTCCGTCACGGGGCTCACACCGTCTCGTAGTGGGCCAGGGCCGCGGCGGCGTCGGCGCGGATCTCCCCGGCGAGCGCCGCGGGCGCCACGACGCGGCCCTGGTCGCCCAGCCGCAGCGCCAGGCCCCGCACCCAGCGGGTGTCGGGGGTGCGCAGCACGATCCGCAGCCGCCCCTCCCCCAGTTCGGTCACGCTCTCGCACGGGTAGTGGTCGGCGACCCACCGCCCGGCGGGCGCCAGTTCCAGCGTGACCCGCACGTCCTGCGGGGACGGGCGGAACAGGCCCGCGTCGACGTCGATGGGCTCGGCGCCGTCGGGGATGTCGGCGGGCACGTCCAGCACGGTCAGCCCGGTGACGCGGTCCAGGCGGAACAGCCGGACGGCCTCGGCGCGGCGGCACCACCCCTCCAGGTAGGTGGAGCCCTCCACGACGAGCACCCGCATCGGGTCGACGTCGCGTTCGGTGTTCTCGTCGCGCGCGGGCACGTAGTAGGTGAGGTGGACGCGGCGCCGAGCGGTGATCGCCTCGCGGAGCACGGCCAGGTGGTCGCGGGCGGCGCCGCCGCCGCCGACCTCGACCGACACCTGCCCGGCGACGGTCGCGGCCGCACCGGCGGCCGACTCCAGCTTGGCGATGACGCGGCTGAGCGCGTCGCGGTCGTGCGGGCCGGTGACCCCCGCCAGCATCCGCAGCGCCACCAGCAGCGCGGCGGCCTCGTCGACCTTGAGCCGCAGCGGCCGGGCGATCGACTCGGCCTCGGTGACGGTGATCTCCCCGCCCTCGTAGGACAGGTCGATCGGGCAGTAGGGGTCGGGGGCGCGCAGTTCCACGCACCACAGCAGGTTGAGGTCGTCGATGAGCTGCTTCTGGGTGACGCCGAACGCGGCGGCGGCCTCGTCCAGCATCACCGAGTCGCGGTTGACGACGTAGGGGACGAGCGCGAGCAGCCGCCCGAGCCGTCCGGTGGAGGTGGTCGCGGGCGTGCTCATGCCTCGTTCGCCTTCTCGCCGGTGGCCGCGCCCGCGTGCAGGGCGCGCTTGAGGTGCTGGATGACGGCCTCGCGCAGGTCGGGCGGGTCGAGCACGACGACGTCGGCGGCGAACCGCGCCAGGTAGGGCGCGAACCAGTCGGCGTCGCGGAAGGTCAGGGTGGCCTCGTCCCACTCGCCGCCGGGCAGGGGGCGGACCTCGCTCGCCCAGCGGCGCGGGCCGTGCGCGGCGCCGGCGCGCAGCCGGACGGTCGCCGGGCGGGGCTCGGCCTGCGCGTCGGGGGTGGCGAACGCCAGCGCCCGCACGTCCACGCCGTCCGGCACGGTGACGCTGCCGGGCGGCCCGTCCGGGGCGACGTCGCCGATGATGCGGCTGAGGCGGAACACGCGGCTCTCGCCCCGGTCGCGGTCGTGGCCGACGACGTACCAGCGGCCCCGCCGCGACACCACGCCCCACGGCTCCAGGTGGCGGCGCGCCGCCGCCGTGCGGCCCACGCCCTGGTAGGTGAACGTCACCGGGCGGCCGTCGCGGACGGCCTCCCACAGCGGCGGGAATGCCGGGTCGCCGGTGTCGACGCGCGGCTCGATGCCGAGTGCGGGCGCCGCGTCGGGCACCGAACCGGTCTCGACGCCGGCGGCGCGCAGCTTCAGCAGGGCGCCCGACACCGCGTCGGCCATGCTGGCGCGCTGCCACACCCGCGCCGCCAGGTTCAGCACCGCCGCCTCGTCGGGCGTCAGGTGCAGCTCGGGAAGCTCGTAGTCCTGCGGGGGGATGCGGTAGCCGATCTCCTCACCGCCGCCGCCGGACACGTCGCTGCCGACCTCCAGGGGGACGCCCAGCTCGCGCAGTTCCTCCTTGTCGCGCTCGAACATCCGCTTGAACGCCTCGGCGCCGTCCGGGTAGCCCGGGACGGCGCGGCGGATCTGCTCGGCCGTGAGGAACCGGCGGGTGGCGAGCAGGCACACCACCAGGTTGAGCAGGCGCTCGGTCTTGCGCCGTGACACCCTCGCCACCCTCTTCCGTGTGTTTCGCGCCGACGCGGCACGGTCTCCCGGGAAGGACGCTACCGTTTTCCGCTGTGATCCGATGGCGAGAAGGCACGGTAGAACGCGTCCGGCGGGAATGGCCGGGGGCGGTGGAACTGGACGTCGTGATCGGGGGCGACGGCGCGCACCGCGCCCTCGCCTATCCCGCCCTGGTGGGGCGGCCCGAGCCGGGCGACACCGTCCTGCTCAACACTACGGCCTTGGCGATGGGTCTGGGGACCGGCGGCTACGCGATGGTGGTGGCGGTCCCCGACCGGCTGCCGCCCGACCCGCCCGGACCCGGCCACCTGGTCAAGGCCCGCTACACGCCGCTCCAGGCGACCGTCCTCGGCGTGGACGAGCAGGACTCCCCGCACCACGCGGTGCTGCGCGACGCCGACTCCCTGGACGGCGCCCCGGTGATCGTCGCCGACCTGCACTCGGCGCTGCCGCCGATCCTGGCCGGGCTGCTGGCCGCGCGGCCCGGCACCCGCGTCGTCTACGTCATGCCGGACGGCGGCGCGCTGCCCGCCTGGTTCTCGATGTCGATCGCGCGGCTCCGCGAGGCGGGGGCGCTGGCGGCGACCGTGACGACCGGGCAGGCGTTCGGCGGCGACCTGGAGGCCGTCACCGTGCACACCGGGCTGCTCGCGGCGCGGCTCGTGCTGGACGCCGAGGTCATCGTCGTCGCGCAGGGGCCCGGGAACCTGGGCACCGGCACCCGCTGGGGGTTCTCCGGCGTGACCGCCGGTGAGGCCGTCAACGCCGCCGCCGTCCTGGCGGGCCGCCCCGTCGCCTCGCTGCGCGTCAGCGAGGGCGACCTGCGCGAGCGGCACATCGGCGTCTCCCACCACAGCGTCACCGCCTACGGGCGGGTGGCGCTGGCGCGCGCCGACGTGCCGGTGCCCGAGCTGGGCGGCCCGTTCGGCGCCCGGGTGGCGGCCGAGGCCGCCGTGCTCGGCGACCGCCACACGCTCGTCCCGGTCGGCGTCGAGGGCCTGCGCGAGGTGCTGGCCGCCGCCGAGCGCGACTGGGGGGTGCGGCTGTCCACGATGGGCCGCCGCCTGGACCAGGACCTGGCCTACTTCCTCACGGCCGCCGCGGCCGGACGGCACGCCGCCGCGCTGCTCTGACCACCGGCCCGGGCGGCCTCCTCCGGAGTGGCCATCGTCTGGAACGTGAACGCGCGCGGCGTCGGGCCGTGCTCGCGCAGCAGCGTCAGCCGCTCCATGCCCTCGGCGACCGTCGGGACGTGCCCGGCGGGAATCCACCACAGCACCAGGTGCGCCGCCGCCGGAGGGGCGAACCACTCGCGGCGGCGGCGCATGGCGTCCAGGTGCCCGCTGCGGTAGACGAACTCCCACAGCGCGTCGCGGCTCTCCCACACCGAGAAGTTGACGATGACGTCGTCCCCGGCGGGACGCAGAGCGGTGGCGTCCGCGGCGCCGTCCTCGACGAGCCGCCACACGAAGCCGGGGGCGGCGTCGGCGAGCGCATTGACGGGGCCGACGAGCGCGACGAACTCGGCCATGCGGGGATCGTCGAGGGGGTGCCGGAGGGGGGCGACGTTGAACTGGGCCAGGTGGTGTTCGGGCATGGGGCCACCCCATCACGGCCCGGCCTTCTAAGTCAATCTTTATTGTTTTTAGAGAGGGCGACGCAGCACAGCCCCGGCCGCGCGTCCATCCGCACCGCCACCTCCCCGCCCTCCAGCAACCCCTCCAGCAATGCCAGATTCATCCCGCACACCAGCGGAGGGAACTCCTCGGCCAGCACATGGAACGGGCAGTTGCGCAGCCGCAGCACCTCCCCGTCCGGGAACGGCTCATAGCCGCGCGCCGCCAGCAGCTCCGCCGCCGCGCCCAGATCCGCGCACGGCCCCGCCGCCAGCTCCCGGCCCCGCGCCCGCGCCGCGTCCTGGAGCGGCCCGTCCAGCCCCGCCCCCTCGACCGCCTCCGCCAGCACCGACGCCGCCGTCCGGTAATCGCGCGGCGGCAGCGACACGCCCCGCTCCCCCGCCGCCCGCCGGTACACCTTCGCCGGACGCCCCGCGCCCGGCCCCGACCGCCCCGACAACCGCCGCGACGCCGTCTCCAGCAGCCCCGCCTCCGCCAGCCGGTCCAGATGGAACGCCGCCAGCGTCCGCGTCACCCCGGCGGCCTCCGCCGCCTCGTTCCGCCCCACCTCGCGGCCCTGCCCCACCACGAACGTGTACAGCCGCCGCCGCACCGGGTCCTGCAACAGGCCGATCGCCTCGATGTCCTCCACCTGGGCATTCTAAGAACGACCCGGCCGCGCCCGGAACACGTCAGTGCGCGCCCAGCACGTCCACCACGAACACCAGCGTGTCGGTCTTGCGCAACTTGAACCGCTGCTCCCGCCACGGCGCCTTCCCCAGCGCCGGCGGCACCACCACCAGCACCCGCGAACCGACCTTCTGCCCCTGCAAACCCCGGTCCAGGCCCTGCACCAGCTCCTCGCCGCCGATCACCGCCGTGTGCAGCTCACCGTCCGCCCACGACGACCCCAGCACCTTCCCGTCCCGCCAGTTCATCAACTGGTACTGAAGGACCGCGAGCTGCCCCTTCTTCAACGGAGCACCCGACCCCTGCACCAGCGGACGCACCGTCAGGCCCTTCGGCGGCGCCGACCTCGGCATCGTCACCGGCACCGGCCGCCCCGCCACCGGCTCCCCCACCACCGGCAACCGCGCGTCCCCCGCCGCCCGCACCGGCCCCTTCACACCCGACGCGCGGGCGTACGAACCCAGCACGTCCAGCACGTACACCAGCGTGTCGCCGCCGTTCACCTGAAGCTCGGGGAACCCCTTCGCCCCGTACCCGTCCTTCGGCGGAACCCGCGCCACCACCCGCGACCCCGCCGCCACACCCTCCAGCGCCCGGTCCAGCCCCGGCACGACCTTCCCGAGCTGGAACCGCTCGGGCACCCGCGCGTCGAACGAACTCGCCAGCAGCCGGTGCCCCGAACCGTTCCACCGGTACCCGACGTAGTTCGCCACGACCAGATCGCCCTTGGCGACCTTGCGGCCCTCGCCCTTCTCCAGGGTCTTCACCGCGAACCCGTCCTCGGGCTCGGTGTCCTTGGGGAACGTCACCTTCGGCGCCGCGCCCCGGTCGCCCTTCACCTCGACCTGCACGTCGCCGCCGCTCGAACACCCGCCCGCCACCAGACCCGCCGCCAGCACCAGCGCCAGCGCGCCCGCCGAACCCGGACGGACACCGGCGCGCGGCCGGACCCGCGCAGAGAACGGACGCGACACGGGGGCGAAGCGGCGCATACTGGTCCTTCGGGGGTGGTGAGCGCGATGTGTGCGCGCTCACCCTACCCCGCAGGTGAGGGACAGGTGACCCCTCGGTAGGTACCGCCTCACATCCCCGCGATCAGCTTGTCGACGCGCTCGTCCACCGAACGGAACGGGTCCTTGCACAGCACCGTCCGCTGCGCCTGGTCGTTCAGCTTCAGATGCACCCAGTCCACCGTGAAGTCACGGCGCTTCTCCTGCGCCTTGCGGATGAACTCCCCGCGCAGCCGCGCCCGCGTCGTCTGCGGCGGCACCGACTTGGCCTCGAAGATGTCCAGATCACGCGAGACGCGCTCCACCGAACCCTTCTTCTCCAGCAGGTAGTACAACCCCCGCCCCCGGTGCACGTCGTGATACGCCAGATCGAGCTGCGCCACCCGCGGCGACGACAACGGCAGATCGTACTTGCGCCGGTACCGCTCGATGAGCTGGTACTTCGTCACCCAGTCGATCTCCCGCGCCACCAGATCCAGATCACCGGTCTCCACCGCGCGCAGCGTCCGCTCCCACAGGTCCAGCACCCGCTTGGACGTCGGATCGCCGCCCCGCCGGTCCACGAAGTCCTTCGCCTTGGAGAAGTACTCCTTCTGGATCTCCAGCGAACTCGCCTCGCGGCCGTTGGCCAGCCGCACCTTCCGGCGGCCCGTCATGTCATGGCTGACCTCGCGGATCGCGCGGATCGGGTTCTCCAGCGTCAGATCCCGCAGCACCACCCCGGCCTCGATCATCCGCAGCACCAGATCGGTCGCCCCGACCTTCAGCAGCATCGTGGTCTCGCTCATGTTCGAGTCGCCCACGATCACGTGCAGCCGCCGGAACCGCTCGGCGTCCGCGTGCGGCTCGTCCCGCGTGTTGATGATCGGCCGCGACCGCGTCGTCGCCGACGACACGCCCTCCCAGATGTGCTCCGCCCGCTGCGACACGCAGTACACCGCGCCGCGCGGCGTCTGGAGCACCTTGCCGGCGCCGCAGATGATCTGCCGCGTCACCAGGTACGGGATGAGCACGTCCGCCAGGCGTCCGAACTCGCCGTGCCGCCCCACCAGATAGTTCTCGTGGCAGCCATACGAATTGCCTGCCGAGTCGGTGTTGTTCTTGAACAGGTAGATGTCGCCGGCGATGCCCTCCTCGCGCAGCCGGCGCTCCGCGTCCACGAGCAGACCCTCCAGGATCCGCTCCCCCGCCTTGTCGTGCGTCACCAGATCCACGACGCTGTCGCACTCCGGCGTCGCGTACTCGGGGTGGCTGCCCACGTCCAGGTACAGCCGCGCCCCGTTCCGCAGGAACACGTTGCTGGAACGACCCCACGACACCACCCGGCGGAACAGATAGCGGGCCACCTCATCCGGTGACAACCGCCGCTGCCCGCGGAAGGTGCACGTCACGCCGTACTCGTTCTCAAGCCCGAAGATGCGCCTGTCCACACCCCGACCCTATGCGGCCGGGGCCCGTCTTGGCAGTCTCCCGAGCCCCCTAATTCCCCACCTCGCGTTCCCGCCCGCGCGGTGCGTCGCGGCTCCCCCGTCCCCTGTGCACTAAACCTTGGGAAACGGGGGAAAATGACCGACGCCTTTACGTTGTAGATCACGTGATGGGCACGAAAAAGCCCGCCACGGCCACCCCGGCCGCAGCGGGCCCCCTCACGACGCGCTCTGCGCCAGCAACTCCTCGATCCGCGCCGCCGGCAACCGCCGGAACAGCCGATGCTCCCGATGACGATCCAGCACCGCCACCTCCAGCGACGCCGCCACCAGCCGCCGATCCGCGTCCTGCGCCTCCAGCGCCCGCACCGCCGTCCGCAACGCGTCCGGCAACGCCGCACCCTCGCGGTACGCGTCCTTCAACGACTGCGCCACCGCCTCCGCCTGACCGCCCATCGCCACATAACCATGCTCGTCGGCCACCGAACCGTCGAACGTCAACCGGTAGATCTGATCGGTGTCCGCGTCCTCACCGACCTCCGCCACCACCAGCTCGACCTCGTACGGCTTGTTGGTCTCCGTGAAGATCGTCCCCAGCGACTGCGCGTACACGTTCGCCAGCCCCCGCGCCGTCACATCACGCCGGTCGTACTGGTACCCGTTCACATCCGCGTACCGCACACCGCCCAGCCGCAGATTCTCGAACTCGTTGTACTTCCCCACCGCCGCGAACGCGATCCGGTCATAGATCTCGCTGATCTTGTGCAGCGCCCGCGACGGATTGTCCGCCACGAACAGAATGCCGTCCGCATACTGGAGCACCACCACACTGCGGCCCCGCGCGATCCCCTTCCGCGCGTAGTCCGCCTTGTCCTTCATCTGCTGTTCAGGCGACACATAGAACGGCATCGACACCGGTCTGGTTCCCTTCTATCGCAGCGGGGCGGACGGCCCGCCCGGCGACTCATGACGTGCCTCGACGACCGAACGCGCCAACGCGCCCACATCGTCCTCACCGAACCGGCGATACCCCTCCGACGTCACCGCCGCCACCACCGGGAAGATTCCCCGCGTCAGATCAGGGCCACCCGTCGCCGAATCATCGTCCGCCGCGTCGTACAACGCCTGCACGCACACCAGCGCCGCGTCCTCCGCCGACAACTCCGGCCGGTACAGCTTCTTCAGCGAACCCCGCGCGAACACCGAACCCGAACCGATCGCATGGAACTCCCGCTCCTCGTACCGGCCGCCCGCCGGGTCGTACGAGAAGATCCGGCCCACGTCCCGCGCCTCGTCATACCCCGCGAACAACGGCACCACCGCCAGCCCCTGCATCGCCAGACCCAGGTTCCCGCGCACCATCGTCGCCAGCCGGTTCGCCTTGCCCTCCACCGACAGCGTCCGGCCCTCACGCTTCTCGTAATGCTCCAGCTCCACCTGGAACAACCGGACCATCTCGATCCCCAGCCCGGCCGTCCCCGCGATCGCGATCGCCGAGAACTCGTCCGCCCGGAACACCTTCTCGATGTCCCGCTGCGCGATCACGTTCCCCGACGTCGCCCGCCGGTCACCCGCCATCACCACGCCGCCCGCGAACGTCACCGCCACGATCGTCGTGCCATGCGGAATCTCGTCCCCCGCCGTCACCGCGCGCGGCAACGACCGGCCGCCCGGCAGCAGCTCCGGCGAATACCCGCCCAGGAACTCCGAGAACGAAGACGTGTCCGGACTGGCGAACAGCCCGGCCAACCGTCCGGAATGCGGATCGTGCGACGCCACGCGACTCCTTCCCTCCACCACGGCACCGGCCCGGCCCGAAGGACCCGGACGGCGCTGACCCTCCCGACCCTACTGTTCAACGACGCCCCACCGCATGCCACCCGAACCCGGATCAGCCCACGGCGAACCGCACCCCCGCTCACACGGCGCCGGCCGGGACCTTGATCCACCCTTCGCGCGGACCCTCGGCCTCACGGACACCCAGACGCGCCTCGGCGTCCGCCCTGCGGACCCCGGCCCAGTCGGACACCGCCGCCGGATCGACGTCCGGGACCGTGAACGACAGACGAGTGCCGCCCGCCTCCGTCGCGACCTCGGACACCAACGTCTGCGACAGATAGGCGGCGGCGCGGCGCAAGACGGCCGGATCGTCACGGAGCTGCCCCATGCCCGTGTTGCAACCGCCACAGAGCAGACCGCGCAGGGCGCCCGTGCTGTGGCAGTGGTCGACATTGTCGCCGGGACGGTCGCAGCAGATCGCGCACAGGCCCTTCTGGAGCCCGTGCAAGGCCAGAACATGCCGTCCGCCGAGGACCCGGCGGTGTCGTAGATCCTCGGGGCCGGCGACCACGGAATCCGCCCGCTGCGGGAATGACGAGACGAGCCTTCGGAGCGTTGGGAGATCGAGGTTCGCCGTTCCGAGTTCGAGACGCAGCAGGTCCGCGAACCAGGTCCGGTTCTCGAGATAGTCGGCGGCTTCGGTGATCCGCCAGATGTCGTCGTCGAACTGCCCGAGCCCACCGTTGCACGGGAAGCACAGCACGCCGCGGAAGCGCCGCGTCACGTGATCGTGGTCGACATGGACCGGGGCGGCGTCCAGGCACACTACGCAGACGCCGCCCTGCCTCCGGACCACCTGGTCGACCTCGGACTCGGTCAGGCCGTACCTGAGCTTGAGCAGGTAGTTGCGTTCCGAGCCGTGGTTCTTTCTCCGGTTCTCCGCTGTCGCCTTGGTGTGGCATGGCTTGCAGTATGCGGTGAGGCCGGACTTTTCGGCCTTATTACGCCCGAAGTTGGCTGTGGGTTGCGCCTTCTCGCAGCGTGGGCAGTATTTCATGCCTTCCGGGAGCGACTGTCGGGGTTTGAACGGTCTTGTCTGTTTGCCCTGACTCGCCTGCTTGCCACGATAGGAGGCGGCGTTGCGTTTGCCGAAGCAGTCCTTGCAATAGAGAGCGCGGCCGTCTGGGGATGCCTTGCTCTTCCAGAAGGCAGAGTGGGGCTTGATCTGGTCGCAGTCTCGGCATCTTTTGGCTTCCACGGCTTCATGCTATGGATTTTTGCCTTTGCGTGCCGCTGATTCTCCGCCCTGATTTTATGTCCGTTTTAGTCACTCTCCTCCCTTTTGGACGTAGCTGCGTACGAAGTCCTCTGCGTTCTCTTCGAGTACTTCGTCGATTTCGTCCAGAATTGAGTCGACGTCGTCGGAGAGCTTCTCGTTGCGCTCCTGGACGTCTTCGGACGTGGTGGCCTCGGTCTCCTCGACCTCGTCCGTGCGGCGGGTGGTCTGCTTCTGACCGCCGTTGTCCTTCGTGGCCATCCGTACCTCCTGGATCTTGCCGGAGCCCCCAGCCTAGCGCCGTAGACCGCCGGTCAGCGGGTGGCGCGATCAGTGTCACCCGCGGGCCGGTCGGAGGGCCTGGCACGGTTATCGCCCGCACCCGGAGCGCCGAAACGGTCGAAACGGTCACGAAAGAGCGGCGGCCGGGAGCGTTTCAACGACGGCGAAGGCCCGTCCGGCGCGCTGCCGGACGGGCCCTGAGCGATCTACGCTCCCGCGCGGGGCCGTTACTCCTGGCGCCCGGTGAGGGTCGCGACGAGGTCGGAGGCGGTGCGGCACTGGTCCAGCAGGGCGCCCACGTGGTCCTTGGTGCCGCGCAGCGGCTCCAGGGTGGGGACGCGCTGGAGGGACTCGCGGCCGGGGACGTCGAAGATGACCGAATCCCAGGAGGCGGCGGCGACGTTGTCGGCGTACTGGCGCAGGCAGCGGCCGCGGAAGTAGGCGCGGGTGTCCTCGGGGGGGTTCTCGATGGCGGCCTGGACGCGCGGCTCGGTGACGAGGCGGTCGATGCGGTCGCGGGCGACGAGGCGGTTGTAGAGGCCCTTGTCGTCGCGGACGTCGGTGTACTGGAGGTCGACGAGCTGGAGGCGCGGGTGGGACCAGTCGAGGCCGTCGCGGTCGCGGTAGCCCTCGAGCAGGTCGAGTTTGGCGACCCAGTCGAGTTCGCGGGAGAGCTGGCGGGGGTCGTCGCCGAGGCGGTGCAGGACGGATTCCCAGCGGTTGAGGACGTCCTTGGTCATGTCGTCGGTGTCGGCGCCGTACCGGTCCTCGACGTATTTGCGGGACTGTTCGAGGTATTCGAGCTGGAGTTGGACGGCGGTCATCTTGCGGCCGTCGCGGAGGGTGAGCAGGTGGCGGCAGCTCGGGTCGTGGGAGATGGCGCGGAGGGTGGCGACGGGCATGTCGACGGTGAGGTCGGTGGTGAGGAAGGAGTCCTCGATCATCGCCAGGACGAGGGCGGTGGTGCCGAGCTTGAGGTAGGTGGAGATCTCGCTCATGTTGGCGTCGCCGATGATGACGTGGAGGCGCCGGTATTTGTCGGGGTCGGCGTGGGGTTCGTCGCGGGTGTTGATGATGGGGCGCTTGAGGGTGGTCTCCAGGCCGACCTCGACTTCGAAGAAGTCGGCGCGCTGGCTGATCTGGAAGCCGTCGCCGCGGCCGTCGGCGCCGATGCCGACGCGGCCGGCGCCGGTGACGACCTGGCGGGAGACGAAGAAGGGGGTGAGGTGCCGGACGATGTCGGCGAAGGGCGTCTGGCGCTTCATGAGGTAGTTCTCATGGCAGCCGTAGGAGGCGCCCTTGTTGTCGGTGTTGTTCTTGTAGAGCTGGATGGGGTGGGTGCCGGGGATCTGGGCGGCGCGGGCGGCGGCGTCGGCCATGACGCGTTCGCCGGCCTTGTCCCAGAGGACGGCGTCGAGGGGGTTGGTGCATTCGGGGGCGGAGTATTCGGGGTGGGCGTGGTCGACGTAGAGGCGTGCGCCGTTGGTGAGGATGACGTTGGCGAGGCCGAGGTCTTCGTCGGTGAGCTGGGTGGGGTCGGCGACCTCGCGGGCGAGGTCGAAGCCGCGGGCGTCGCGGAGGGGGTTCTCCTCCTCGAAGTCCCAGCGGGCTCGTCTGGCCCGTGCGGCGGAGGCCGCGAGGTAGGCGTTGACGACCTGGGAGGAGGTCACCATCGCGTTGGCCCCTGGCTGGCCGGGTACGGAGATGCCGTACTCGGTCTCGATCCCCATGACGCGCCGAACACTCATATCGTCGAGCCTATCGGGGCGGCGGGGGTGGAGCCACGCGCGGGCAGTGCTTATGGTCGCGGCTTCGCCGCGACGGGTTCGGGGCCCTTTAGCGTGCGGCTTCCCTCGTCGCTTGGTCGCAGGGCGACCTTCGCTCCTCGGTCCAGCCGCACGCGGCCCCGAACGGTCACGGGGATCGGGTGACACGTCCGGTTTTATCGCGGTGACCGTTGTCGGCGTGTCGGGACGGGCCGGGGGCCGGGCCGCACTTCGCGGCCCGGCCCCCGGTGCGTCACATCACAGGTACTGGCCGGTGTTGGCGACGGTGTCGATGGAGCGGCCGGATTCGGAGCCCTTGGTGCCGGAGACGAGCGTGCGGATGTAGACGATCCGTTCGCCCTTCTTGCCGGAGATGCGGGCCCAGTCGTCGGGGTTGGTGGTGTTGGGCAGGTCTTCGTTCTCGCTGAACTCGTCGACGCAGGCGGCGAGCAGGTGCTGGACGCGCATGCCCTTGGTGCCGGTGTCGAGGAACTGCTTGATGGCCATTTTCTTGGCCCGGTCGACGATGTTCTGGATCATCGCGCCGGAGTTGAAGTCCTTGAAGTAGAGGACTTCCTTGTCGCCGTTGGCGTAGGTGACTTCGAGGAAGCGGTTCTCCTCGGTCTCGGTGTACATCCGCTCGACGACGCGCTGGATCATGGCGTCGACGGTGGCGCCGGTGTTGTCGCCGTGTTCGCCGACGTCGTCGGGGTGCAGGGGCAGGCCCGGCAGGATGTACTTGGAGAAGATGTCCTTGGCGGCTTCGGCGTCGGGCCGCTCGATCTTGATCTTGACGTCGAGCCGTCCGGGCCGCAGGATCGCCGGGTCGATCATGTCCTCGCGGTTGGAGGCGCCGATGACGATGACGTTCTCCAGCCCCTCGACGCCGTCGATCTCGCTGAGGAGCTGCGGGACGATGGTGTTCTCCACGTCGGAGGAGACGCCGGAACCGCGGGTGCGGAAGATGGAGTCCATCTCGTCGAAGAACACGATGACGGGCGTGCCGGCGGACGCCTTCTCCCGGGCGCGCTGGAAGACGAGCCGGATGTGGCGCTCGGTCTCGCCGACGTACTTGTTGAGGAGTTCGGGGCCCTTGATGTTGAGGAAGAAGCTCTTGCCCTCCTCGCCGGTCTGTTCGGCGACCTTCTTGGCGAGGGAGTTGGCGACGGCCTTGGCGATGAGCGTCTTTCCGCAGCCGGGGGGCCCGTAGAGCAGGACGCCCTTGGGCGGCCGGAGCTGGTGCTCGCGGAAGAGGTCGGCGTGCAGGTAGGGCAGTTCGACGGCGTCGCGGATCATTTCGATCTGGGAGCCGAGCCCGCCGATCTCCTCGTAGGAGATGTCGGGCACCTCTTCGAGGACGAGTTCTTCGACCTCGGCCTTGTGGATCTTCTCGTAGGCGTAGCCGGAGCGGGGTTCGAGCATCAGGGAGTCGCCGGCGCGCAGCGGGAGGCCGCGCAGGGGTTCGGCGAGTTTGATGATGCGTTCCTCGTCGGCGTGCGCGATGACGAGGGCGCGTTCGCCGTCGTCGAGCAGTTCCTTGAGCATGACGACTTCGCCCTGCTCTTCGAAGCTGAGGGCTTCGACGACGTTGAGGGCCTCGTTGAGCATGACCTCCTGGCCGCGCTTCAGGTCGTCGACGTCGACTCCGGGGCTGACGTTGACGCGGAGTTTGCGTCCCCCGGTGAAGATGTCGACGGTGCCGTCGTCGCGGGCGTCGAGGAAGACGCCGTAGCCGGAGGGGGGTTGGGCGAGCCGGTCGACCTCTTCCTTGAGGGCGACGATCTGCTCGCGTGCTTCTTTGAGGGTCGATACGAGACGTTCGTTCTGACCCGTCACGGCGGCCAGGTTGGCCTGTGCCTCATGGAGACGTTCTTCCAGTACCCGTACTTGGCGCGGGGATTCCGCGAGTCTGCGTCGCAGTACGGAGATCTCCTCCTCCAGGAAGGACATCTGTGTCCGGAGGTCCTTGACCTCCTTGTCGTTCTGCGCGCTGCGCGCCCCAGCATCATCACGAGCGGCCACGCCCCGTCACCTCCTCACGAAGAGAGCCGACGACCTAGTGAGGACCCTACCTATCTCGGAGGCGTCCGTAACCTGCCCGTGCGGTTCTCCTGTGGCGGGCCGGGGCGGGCGGGCGGCGCCGGGGCCGTCCGGGGCGGGCTCGGCGCGGGGGCGCGGGGGCGGGTTCGTGCAGGCAGGGGCGTTGTGCGCGGGGCGTGTCGGCGTGCTGAGCTGGTGTGTTCGGCGGGGTGGGGTGCGGGCGGGCGGCCGCGTGAATTTCGCGTTACGCGGATGCCCGGGGCGGTGGTCCCGGGCGTGGCGTGACGCGAATGTGATCTACGCCTCTTCCGGCGTGTCGCCGGTGGCGGGGGCGGTGTCGAGGGGGGCGCCCTTGGCGGGACGGCGGCGCCGGGCGGGCGGGGTGACGCCGTCGGCGAGGCGGCGGGCGGTGACGAGGAAGCCGGTGTGGCCGATCATGCGGTGGTCGGGGCGGACGGCGAGTCCCTCGACGTGCCAGGAGCGCAGCAGCGTCTCGAAGGCGTAGGGCTCGGCGAAGGCGCCGTGGCCGCGCAGTTCTTCGACGACGCGGGACATCTGGGTGGTGGTGGCGATGTAGACGCAGATCATGCCGCCGGGGATGAGGGCCTTGGCGGCGGCGTCGGCGACCTCCCAGGGGGCGAGCATGTCGAGGACGACGCGGTCGACGTCGGTTTCGGCGAGGGCGTCTTCGACGGAGCCGACGGTGAGGTTCCAGGAGGGGTGGGGTCCGCCGAAGAACTTCTCGACGTTGGCGCGGGCGATGTCGGCGAAGTCGGCGCGGCGTTCGTAGGAGGACACGTGGCCGTGTTCGCCGACGGCGCGGAGGAGGAAGCAGGTGAGTGCGCCGGAGCCGGCGCCGGCCTCGACGACGCGGGCGCCGGGGAAGATGTCGGCCTGAGCGACGATCTGGGCGGCGTCCTTGGGGTAGACGACGGCGGCGCCGCGCGGCATGCGGACGGCGAAGTCGGTGAGCAGGGGCCGGAAGGCGAGGTATTCGACGGCGCCGGTGGAGCGGAAGACGGAGCCTTCGGGGCTGCCGATGATGTCCTCGTGCGGGATGGAGCCCTTGTGGGAGTGGTAGACCTTGCCGGGCTGGAGGGTGATGGTGTTGATGCGGCCCTTGGGGTCGGTGAGCTGAACCTGGTCGCCGGGGCGGAACGGGCCGTGCGGGATGCGGCCGGTCGCGGTCGTGGCGGGGGTGGGCTGTGCGGGGGTGGCGGGTTCGCTCATGGGGGTCAAGGTTAGCGGCGCGGTGGACCGGTTCCGCTGGTGAGCGCGGCGGGGGTCAGCGTCCGGCGAAGGCGCGGTCGACGTCGGTGAGGACGAGGACGCCGTAGACGGTGCCGTCGGGTTCGGTGAGGAGGTATTCGGCGGCGGGGGCGCGGCGGAGGGCGTCGATGAGGGTGTCGCCGGCGAGGTCGGCGGGCAGGGTGCGGTCGGCGTCGAGGGTGCGGGCGAGGTCGCCGGTGGGTATCCAGGGGCGGCGGTGCTCGGGGGTGGCGGTGACGGCCTGTTCGCTGACGATGCCGCGGGGGTTGCCGTCGTGGTCGGTGACGACGATGGCGCCGGCGTGGTCGGCCTGGGCGCGGCGGACGGCTTCGGCGAGGGGGACGTCGGCGGTGACGAGGGCGGCGCGGCGGGCGAGGGCGCGGGCGTTGAGGCGGGGGATGCGGTCGCGGACGTGTTCGGCGCGGAGGGCCTGGGTGGCGCCGACCCAGATGAAGGAGGCGATGAGGGCGGACCAGATGAGGGTGAGCCAGCCGATGCCGTCGCCGGTGCCGGTGGTGGCGAGGACGGCGCCGCCGAGGAGGCAGAGGAGGGCGACGCCGCGGCCGATCCAGGCGGCGGCGACGCCGCCGTCGCGAGGCCGTCCGGTGATCTTCCAGACGGCGGCGCGGACGACGCGTCCGCCGTCGAGGGGCAGGCCGGGCAGGAGGTTGAAGAGGCCGACGAGGAGGTTGGCGAAGGTGAGGGCGTCGACGAGGAGCAGGGCGACGGGCGGGAGGGGCAGCAGGAGGTGGGCGAGGATGCCGAGGCCGGCGAGGACGAGGTTGGTGAGGGGTCCGGCGAAGGCGATGAGGAATTCGTGGCGGGGGGTGGGTGATTCGCGTTCGATGGCGGTTTCGCCGCCGAGGATGTGGAGGGTGACCGAGCGGACGGGGAGGCCGAGGGCGCGGGCGGTGACGGCGTGGCTGAGTTCGTGGACGAACACCGAGCCGTAGAGCAGGACGGCGTAGGTGAACGCGACGGCGTAGCTGCCGGGCTGGGCGATGACGTCGCGGACCTGGGACTCGAAGAGCAGGGTGATGACGGCGGCGACGACGAACCAGCTCGGTGAGACGTAGACGGGGACGCCGAAGGGGCGTCCGAAGGGGATGCCGGGGCTGCGCGGGGGCTGTCCGGGGCCGTCGGGGCCGTTGCCGGCGGGGGTTCCGGGGGCCGAGGGCGCGCTGTTGGTCACGGTGTCGATGCTACGGCCCCGGCGGGGGTGGCGGCCCGGCGGGCCGGGCGCGTGGCCTGCGGCGGGCCGGGGGCGGGTGCGGGTGGGACATGCGCGGGGGGTGCGGGGGTGGCGGGATTCGTCGGGGGTCTCGCCTACGCTGCTGGGTCATGACGACGGAGACGGATGCGGGGACGGGTGCGGCGCCGGTGGGGGCGGCGGGGTCGCTGTCGCCGTCGCGGGCCGGGGATTTCATGACGTGCCCGTTGCTGTACCGGTTCCGGGTGATCGACCGGATTCCGGAGAAGTCGTCGCCGGCGCAGGTGCGCGGCACGCTGGTGCACGCGGTGCTGGAGCGGCTGTACGACCTTCCGGCGGAGCGGCGGACGGTCGCGGCGGCGGTGGAGCTGCTGGGGCCGGAGTGGGAGCGGCTGCTGGCCGAGGGGCCGGAGCTGGCGGACCTGTTCGACGGCGACGGCGGCGACGCGGACGGCGCGCGGCGCGGGGCGTGGCTGGAGCAGGCGAAGGAGCAGGTGGAGCGGTATTTCACGTTGGAGGACCCGACGCGGCTGGAGCCGGCCGAGCGTGAGGTGTTCGTGGAGACGGTGCTGCCGTCGGGGTTGCGGTTGCGGGGGTTCATCGACCGGGTGGACGTGGCGCCGGCGGGTCAGGTGCGGATCGTCGACTACAAGACGGGCACGGCGCCGCGTGCGGACTTCGAGGCGCGGGCGCTGTTCCAGATGAAGTTCTACGCGCTGGTGGTGTGGCGGTTGCGGGGTGAGGTCCCGGCGCTGCTGCAACTGATGTACCTGGGCAACGGCGAGGTGCTGCGCTACCAGCCGGACGAGGCGGATCTGCGGGCGACGGAGCGGAAGGTGGAGGCGCTGTGGGCGGCGATCCGCCGCGCGATGGACACGGGCGAGTGGCGTCCGCGCCGCAGCCGCCTGTGCGGCTGGTGCGACCACCAGTCCCGCTGCCCGGAGTGGGGCGGCACGCCCCCGCCGCTGCCCCTGGTCCCGGTCCCCCGCGTGTCCCCCGCAGACGTCGAGTCGGCAGCACGCGAGCAACACGATGTCTGAAACAAGAGCCGCCGACCCGATAAAATCGGACGTGATCCCGAACCCCGTGAACGTTCGGGGCCGCGTGCGGCTGGACTGAGGAGCGAAGGTCGCCCTGCGACCAAGCGACGAGGGAAGCCGCACGCCACAGAGGCCCCGAACCGTCGCGGCTCCGCCGCGACCATGAGCACAGTCCTCCTTGGGGAGGATCGCGGTTCAGCGTTCAGGAGGGGGGATCACCCGGGGTGACCTCCTAGGGTGAGAAGCGTGTCACCCCGCATCCGCGCTCTCGGCGCCTGTGTCGCCTGGTTGAAGGCCCGTCCGCAGGCGGCCGACGGCGTGCTCGCGCTGGTGTTGCTGGCGGTGGGGCTGCCGCAGATGCTGTTGCAGCCGCTGCCGGAGGACATGGCGGGCATGTGGCGCGAGCCGGACGGGTGGCAGGTCGCGGCGACGGCGCTGATGGCGGCGTCGCTGACGTTGCGGCGCCGGTGTCCGATGGCGGTGCTGGTGGCGGTGCTGGCGTTGAGCCTGCCGTTGACGTTGCGGGGGTACGCGCCGTCGCTGGTGGACATGGTGGCGGTGTTCCTGGCGGTGTACGGGGTGGCGGCGCACCGGCCGCTGGCGCGCAGCGCGCTGGGGGGCGTGCTGGGGCTGGCGGTGTTCAACCTGACGTTGCTGGTCCTGCCGACCACCGTCGATTTCATGGGGTACATGACGAACAACCTGCTGCTGGTGGGTGTGTGGGTGCTGGGGCGGAACCTGCGGATGCGCCGGTTGTACTTCGCCGAACTGGAGGACCGCGCGGCGCGGCTGGAGCGGGTGCGGGGCACGGACGCGCGGGCGGCGCGGATCGAGGAGCGGTCGCGGATCGCGCGGGAGCTGCACGACGTGGTGGCGCACCACGTGAGCGTGATGACGGTGCAGGCGGGCGCGGCAAGGCGGATCATCGACCGTAATCCGGCGGGGGCGCGGGAGGCGATGTCGACGATCGAGGAGGTCGGGCGGACGGCGCTGAGCGAGATGCGGCGGATCGTCGGGGTGCTGCGCACCGACCGGGACGCCGACGCGGGCGGCGGCGGGGAGCTGGCGCCGCAGCCGGGGCTGGGTGATCTGGCGTCGCTGCTGGACCATCTGCGGGAGACGGGCCTGTCGGTGCAGTTGTGGATCGAGGGTGAGGCGCGGTCGCCGTCGCCGGGGGTGGACGTGGCGGCGTTCCGGCTGATCCAGGAGGCGCTGACGAACACGTTGAAGCACGCGGGGCCGCAGGCGCGGGCGTGGGTGCGGGTGCGGTACGGGGCGT
Source organism: Actinomadura flavalba DSM 45200 (assembly GCF_000374305.1). Classification (GTDB taxonomy): domain Bacteria; phylum Actinomycetota; class Actinomycetes; order Streptosporangiales; family Streptosporangiaceae; genus Spirillospora; species Spirillospora flavalba. Next base: position 378,453 of record NZ_KB894096.1, read on the forward strand.
CGGATCTGACGGTGGAGGTCGAGGACGACGGCCGCGGCACCGCGACGATCATGGCGGGGGCGGAGGAGCGTCCGGGGCACGGCCTGGTCGGGATGTACGAGCGGGTCGCGTTGTACGGCGGGGAGTTGAAGATCGGGCCCCGGGTGGGGGGCGGGTTCGGGGTGCGGGCCCGGTTCCCGCTGGAGGCGTGAGGCCGGTGCCCCGGCCGGGCGGCGCGGGTCGTCGCCGGGCGGGGTGCGGGCGTAGGTTGGGCGCGGTGGCGCAGGGCCGCCGGGTGGCGAGGGTGAGCGGAGCGAGCGGTTGAGCGCGGTACGGGTGCTGCTGGTGGACGACCAGCCGTTGCTGCGGACGGGGTTCCGGCTGATCCTGGAGGCCGAGGCGGACATCGCGGTCGTCGGGGAGGCCGGGGACGGCGCGGTGGCGGTGGAGCTGACGCGGTCGCTGCTGCCGGACGTGGTCCTGATGGACATCCGGATGCCGGGCGTCGACGGGATCGAGGCGACGCGGCGGATCATCCGGGACGGCGCGGCGTCGCATGATCCGCGGGTGCTGATCCTGACGACGTTCGACCTGGACGAGTACGTGATCGAGGCGGTGCGGGCGGGCGCGTCGGGGTTCCTGCTGAAGGACTCGCCGCCGGAGGACCTGGTGGCGGCGATCCGGATCGTGGCCGACGGCGACGCGATCGTGGCGCCGAGCGTGACGCGGCGGCTGCTGGACAAGTTCGCGTCGCGGCTGCCGGCGGTGCGGGACGCGGCGCCGCCGCCGGGGCTGAACACGCTGACCGAGCGGGAGCGCGAGGTGCTGACGCACGTGGCGCGGGGCCGGTCGAACGCGGAGATCGCGGCGGAGCTGGTCGTGAGCGAGACGACGGTGAAGACGCACGTGGGCAACGTGCTGTCGAAGCTGGGCCTGCGCGACCGGGTGCAGGCGGTGGTGTACGCGTACGAGACGGGGCTGAGCCGTCCGGGCCAGACGTGACCGGCCTCGGGGTGCGACCCCGACTCAGGGCGGGGTCGTCCTACTCCTGAAGGACCAGAGGGCCGGGGGGTCTCCTGCCTTCGGCGGACCGTGAAGTCCCTTCCGGAGACTCATCCGCGGGCCGCGAGCGGCTTCTACTGTTCTGTGGTGAGGGACGGCCCGCACGGGCCGGCCCGGTCGTATCCGCGGATCTGAGGGAGCCTTTCGTGACGAACACCGCCCCATCGACCACTGACGCGCACGCCGCGCCCGGGGCGGGTGACTTCGCCGCCTCGGCCCACCGGGTCGTCAAGGCGTACGGCCGCGGGGACGCGGAGGTCATCGCCCTGGACGGGGTGACGGTCGGCATCCCGCGCGGCCGGTTCACCGCCATCATGGGCCCGTCGGGGTCGGGCAAGTCGACGCTGATGCACTGCATGGCCGGGCTGGACTCGGTCACCTCCGGTGAGGTCAGCATCGGCGACACCGTCCTGACCGGCATGAAGGACAAGCATCTGACGCGGCTGCGCCGCGACAAGATCGGGTTCGTGTTCCAGGCGTTCAACCTGGTGCCGACGCTGACGGCGCTGGAGAACATCACGCTGCCGATGGGCATCGCGGGCCGCAAGCCCGACGCCGAGTGGCTCGACCGCGTCATCGACACCGTCGGGCTGCGGCCGCGCCTCAAGCACCGTCCGGCGGAGCTGTCGGGCGGGCAGCAGCAGCGGGTGGCGTGCGCGCGGGCGCTCGCGTCCCGCCCGGAGATCATCTTCGCGGACGAGCCGACCGGCAACCTCGACTCCCGATCGGGCGCCGAGGTGCTGGAGTTCCTGCGGGCGTCGGTGCGGGAGATGGGCCAGACGATCGTCATGGTCACCCACGACCCGTCGGCCGCCGCCTACTCCGACCAGGTGCTGTTCCTGTCCGACGGGCAGATCGTCGACACGATGGCGCAGCCGACGGCCGAGCGGGTGCTGGAGCGCATGAAGGGCTTCGACCAGCCGGGGGTCGGCGCCCGATGATGACGCGTGTCACGCTCCGCAACCTGGCGGCGCACAAGATCCGTCTGCTGCTGACGGGCATCTCGGTGATCCTGGGCGTGGCGTTCGTCGCCGGCACCCTGATCTTCACCGACACGATGACGAAGCAGTTCGACGACCTGTTCGGCGGCATCGCCAAGGGCGTCGCGGTGGACGTGCGGGCCAAGCCCGTCACGACCCAGCCCGGCGACGACGGCATGAGCGGCGAGCCGGTCCCGGCGGCGCTCGTCGAGCAGCTCAAGAAGATCGACGGCGTGAAGGACCCGGTCGGCAACGTCCTCGGGTACACCGCCGTCGTCGGCCGCGACGGCAAGGCCATCGGCGGGCAGGGCCCGCCGCAGATGGGCATGAACTGGATCGGCGACCTCGGCGACTACACGCTCGTGCAGGGCCGCGCCCCGTCCGGTGAACGCGAGGTCGCGCTCGACCGGGAGACGGCGAAGAAGGCCGGATACGGCGTCGGCGACACCGCGAAGATCATCGTGTCGTCGGGGGCGCCCCGGCAGATGACGGTCACCGGCGTCCTGGACGTCGGCGAGATGATGGGCTCGACCATCGCGGTGTTCGACACCGCGACGGCGCAGCGGCTGCTGCTCAAGCCCGGCTTCTTCTCCGACATCCAGATGGGGTCGCAGGGCGTCGACGAGAAGACGCTCCGCGACCGGGTCGCCGCGCAGCTCCCGAACGGCCTGGAGGCCGTCACCGGCGAGCAGGTCCGCGAGGACGCCAAGAGCGACGTCGCCTCCATCATGGACTTCTTCCGCATCTTCCTGCTGGTGTTCGCGCTGATCTCGATCTTCGTCGGGGCGTTCATCATCTACAACACGTTCTCGATGCTGGTCGCCCAGCGGTCCCGCGAGCTGGCGCTGCTGCGCGCCATCGGCGCCGCGCGCCCGCAGGTCACCCGCGCGGTGCTCGGCGAGGCCGTCGCGGTCGGGATCGTCGGGTCCACGTTCGGGTTCGCGCTCGGCGCCGGGCTGGCCGCGGTGCTTCAGAGCACCGTCGGCACCGGTACCGGCGGCCTGGTGTTCACCGTGCAGACGGTGCTGGTGTCGTACGCGGTCGGCATCCTGGTGACGGTCGCCTCGGCGTACTTCCCGGCGCGGCGCGCCGCGAAGACGCCGCCGGTCGCCGCGATGCGCGACGACGTGGCGCTGCCGCAGCGCTCGATGCGCATCCGGCTGGCGCTGGGCACGCTGCTGGCGCTGCTGGGCGCCGCGTCGATCACGCTGGGGCTCGTCGGCGACCTCGGCGGCACCGCCGCCGGAACGACCGTGGGCCTGGGCGCGCTGCTGGTGTTCCTCGGCGTCACGATGCTCGCCCCCGTCATCAGCATCCCGGTGGTGCGGGTGCTGGGGTGGCCGGCGGCGCGGCTGCTGCGCACCCCGGGCCGGCTGGCCCGGCAGAACGCGCTGCGCAACCCGCGCCGCACCGCCGCGACCGCGTCCGCCCTCATGATCGGCCTGGCGCTGATCACGACGGTGAACGTCATCGGCGCGTCGATGCGCGCGTCGGTCGACCAGCAGATCGACGAGCAGTTCGGCGCCGACTTCATGGTCACGTCCACGGCGATGACCGGCGGGGTGCCCCTCGACGCCGCCGAGAAGATCTCCAAGGTGCCGGGGGTGACGAGCGCCGCCCCCTACTACGCGGGCAACGGCGTCATCGACGGCAAGCAGGCCGCCTACGTGGCGGGCGACGCGGCGGCGCTCGGCAAGGCCGCCAAGCTGGAGATGCGCTCGGGCGACGCCGACCCCGGCACCAACGGCATCCTGCTCGACCAGGACACCGCCAAGGCGCGCGGTGTCGGGGTCGGCGGCACGGTCCCCATGAAGTTCGCCGACGGCCGCACCGAGAACCTGCGCGTGACGGGCGTCTACGCCAAGAACGACATGATCGGGCCGCGGTTCGTCGCCGAGGACGTCCACCTGGCGCACACCGCCCGCCCGCGGGCGATGCTGCTCATGGTCGACGCGGGCGGCTCCACCACCGCCAAGGCCGGGATCGAGGCCGCCGTGGCCGACAACCCGACCCTGGAGGTGCAGGACCAGGCCGCCATGAAGGACCAGGCCCGCGAGCAGATCGACATGTTCGTCACCGGCCTCACCATGCTGCTGATCATGTCGGTGATCATCGCGGCGGTCGGTGTGGTGAACACCCTCGCCCTGTCGGTCATCGAACGGACCCGCGAGATCGGGCTGCTGCGGGCGATCGGCATGGGCCGCCGCCAGTTGCGGCGGATGATCCGCGCCGAGTCGATCGTCATCGCGGTGTTCGGCGCGCTGCTCGGCATGAGCATCGGCGTGCTGTTCGGCACCGCGCTGCAACAGGCGCTGTCCGACCAGGGCCTGGCGGTGCTGTCGATCCCGTTCGGCACGCTCATCGTCTACCTGGTCATCGCCGCGATCATCGGCGTCCTGGCGGCGCTGTGGCCCGCCTGGCGCGCCGGCCGGATGGACGTCCTCAAGGCCATCGCCACCGAGTAAGCCCATCCCCCTGGAGGCCACCCTCCGCCGGGCGCCACCTCCCCGGCACCGGCCGGACGGCCCGCACGCACCCGCGTGCGGGCCGTTCGCCGTCCCGGGCGACCACCCGACCGGAAGCGGGAGTGGAGACGGGAACGGCCCGCACGGGGAGTCCGTGCGGGCCGTTCGCGGGTGGTGCCGTCAGTCGTCGGGCTTGGCGGTGGCGTCGGCGACGAGGCCGGTGGCGGGTGCCGCGGCGTTCTCCGGGAAGTGGCAGGCGGCCTGGTGGCCGGGGCTCAGCTCCACCAGCGGCGGCTCGACCTGCTTGCAGATGTCCTGCGCCTTCCAGCAACGCGTGTGGAAGCGGCACGCGGGCGGCGGGTCCATCGGGCTCGGGACGTCGCCCTGCAACCGAATCCGCTCCCGGCCCGCGCGCTCGGCCGGGTCGGGGATCGGCACCGCCGACAGCAGCGCGTTGGTGTACGGGTGCATGGGGCGCTCGTACAGGTCGTTGCGGTCCGCGATCTCGACGATCTTGCCGAGGTACATGACGGCGACGCGGTCGGAGATGTGCCGGACGACCGACAGGTCGTGCGCGATCACCACGTAGGTGAGGTCGAGCTCGTCCTGGAGGTCCTCCAGCAGGTTGACCACCTGCGCCTGCACCGACACGTCCAGCGCCGACACCGGCTCGTCCGCGATGATCAGCTTGGGCCGCAGCGCGAGCGTGCGGGCGATGCCGATGCGCTGCCGCTGCCCGCCGGAGAACTCGTGCGGATACCGGTTGTAGTGCTCGGGGTTGAGGCCGACCAGCTCCAGCAGTTCCTGCACGGCCTTCTTGACGCCGTGCTCGGTCTGGATGCTCTGGAGCTTGAACGGGGCTCCGACGAGCGCGCCGACCGTCTTGCGCGGGTTCAGCGACGAGTACGGATCCTGGAAGATCATCTGGAGGTCGCGGCGGTGCGGCCGCAGCTTCGCCTGGGACAGCTTGGTGATGTCGGTGCCCTCGAAGGTGACCCTGCCGAAGCTCGGGTCGAGCAACCGCATGATCATCCGCCCGGTGGTGGACTTGCCGCAGCCCGACTCCCCCACCAGGCCGAGCGTCTCGCCCTTACGGACGGAGAACGACACGCCGTCCACGGCCTTCACGGCCGCCACCTGACGGCGCAGCAGCCCCGCCGTCACCGGGAAGTGCTTGCCGAGGCCGTCGACCTCCAGCAGCGCCTCCCCCGCCGGGCGCGGAGCCGCGTTCTGCCCGGCCGGAGCCGCCGGCTCCGGCGTCTTGGATGTGTTCACTGTCTTCCTGCCCGTGGTCGTCACAGCTTCGGCCGGATCTCGGATTCCCAGAGCTCGCGCCGCTTGTCCAGGGGGAGATGGCACGCGGCCTGGTGGCCGGGCTCCAGTTCGACCAGCTCGGGACGCTCGGTCTCGCTCCGGCCGTCATTCAGGTCACGGAACGCGCAGCGCGGGTTGAACGCGCAACCCTGCGGCACGTTGATGAGGCTCGGCGGCGACCCCTTGATCGGGTTGAGCCGCGCGGTGCGCTCGCGGTCCAGCCGCGGCATCGAGCCGAGCAGGCCCCACGTGTAGGGGTGCAGCGGACGGTGGAACGCGTCGTCCACGCTCGCGTACTCGACCGCGCGCCCGCCGTACATGACGAGGATGTCGTCGGACAGCTCCGCGACCACCCCGAGATCGTGGGTGATCATGATGATGGCGGAGTTGAACTCCTGCTGGAGGTCGCGCAGCAGGTCGAGGATCTGCGCCTGGACGGTCACGTCCAGCGCCGTCGTCGGCTCGTCGGCGATCAGCAGCTCGGGGTCGCACGACAGCGCCATCGCGATCATCGCGCGCTGCCGCATGCCGCCGGAGAACTGGTGCGGGTAGTCGTCGACGCGCTTGGCGGGGTTGGGGATGCCGACCCGGCCGAGCATGTCGATCGCGTGTTTGCGCGCCACCTGCTTGGACACGTCGTTGTGGACGCGGTACGCCTCGACGATCTGCTTCCCCACCGTGTAGAAGGGGTGCATCGACGACAGCGGGTCCTGGAAGATCATCGACATGGTGCGGCCGCGCAGCTTGCGGACCGTCTCGGGATCGGCGCCGACGATGTCGGTGCCGCCCACCCAGATCTCCCCCGAGACGCGGGCGTTGCGGCGGTTGTGCAGGCCGAGGATGCCGAGGCTCGTGACGCTCTTGCCCGAGCCCGACTCCCCCACGATGCCGAGCGTGCGGCCGCGTTCCAGGGCGAACGACAGCCCGTCGACCGACTTGACGATCCCGTCGTCGGTCGGGAAGTGGATGCGCAGATCGCGGACCTCGACGAACGACGACGGCGGAGCGCTCGCGGCGCCGCCGGGCGCGTCGTCCACGAGCTCGGGGCGCCGGCCCCGCGCCACGCGCTTGTCCCCCATCAGCTGTGCCTCACCCTCGGGTCGACCACGCCGTACAGAATGTCCACGATCAGGTTCGCCAGGACGACGAACAGGGCGACGACCATCGTCGCGCCGAGCACCACCGGAAGGTCGCTCTGGTAGATGCCGTCCAGCGCGAGCTGCCCGATGCCGGGCAGCGAGAACGTCCGCTCGGTGATGATCGCGCCACCGAGCAGCAGCCCGAAGTCCAGGCCGAACACCGTCATGATCGGCGTCAGGGTGGCGCGCAGCCCGTGCTTGACGACGACGGTCCGCTCCGGCAGGCCCTTGGCCCGCGCGGTCCGGATGTAGTCCTCGTTCATCGTCTCCAGCATCCCGGCACGGGTGAGGCGCGCGTACAGCGCCGCGTACAGGAACGCCAGGCAGATCCACGGAAGCAGCAGGCTGAACGGGTTGTCACTGAAACCGCGGTAGTTCACCTCCGGCAGCAACTGCCATCGGTGCACGACGAACGCCAGGGAGAGAAGGCCGGTGAAGAAGACCGGCAGCGACACACCGGCCAGCGCGATGCCCATCGAGACACGGTCGATGACCGAGCCGCGGCGCAGCGCCGAGACGACGCCGATCGTGATGCCGGCGAGCAGCCACAGCACCGCCGCGCCGATCGCGATCATGAACGTGACCGGGGCCCGGTCGACGATCTCGTCGAAGACCGGCTGGTTGGTGCGGAAGGAGTAGCCGAGGCACGGCGCCGGGCAGTCGATCGTCTCGACACCGGTGTCGTAGGTGTCGCCCGCGACGATCGACTTGATGTACTTGCCGTACTGGACGGGCACCGGCTCGTCGAGCGCGAACCGGTCCTTGATGGCCTCCAGCGTCGCGGCGTCGGGCGTCTTCCCCGCGAAGCGGGCAGCGAGGTCGTCGCTGGTGACCCCGGCCGCCTTGGGCACGAGGAAGAAGATCCCGAACGTCACCGCGCTGATGATGAGCAGCAGCCCGACCGCGCCCACCAGACGGCGAACAATGAATGCGATCACAGTGTCCGGCAGAGGTCGCCGCCGGGGCCGGGTTCCGGCCCCGGCGGCGACCCTACGCCTTCACCTGCCTTCTCTCAGGTCGTGCGGGACCGGAATCAGCCGGTCACGCCCAGGGTGGCGTAGTTGTACATACCGAAGCCCGCGTGCAGGTAGACGTTCGCCAGCGTCGACGGGCGGAACAGCAGGGACTTGGCGTAGACGTTCGGGATGATCGCCGCCTGCTCGCGCACCCGCTGGTCGATCTCGTTGTAGATCTTGGCCCGGGCCGCCGGGTCCTGGATCGAGACGACCTCGTCCCACTTCTTGTTCACCTCGGCGTCCTTGAGGACGGAGGTGTTGGAGTTGCCGGTGTCGACGATCGCGTCCTGGTCGGTGATCGGCTGGAGGTAGCCGTAGCCGGTGCTCCAGTCGGGCGCCCAGCCGTAGGTGCCGAGGCCGACCTTCTCCTTCTTCGTCCACGCCGGCGAGCCGAACTGCTCGTTGGTGTAGGTGCCCGACGGGTAGCCCGCCAGCTCGATCTTGATGCCAACGCGCTCCAGCGCCTGCTTCATCGCCTCGGCGGCCAGCTTCTCCTTCGGCCGGTCGCTGCGGAAGACCATCTTGGTCGAGAAGCCGTTCGGCTGGCCGCAGGCCGCCAGGGCCTCCTTGGCCTTGGCCGGGTCACCGGTGTAGTTGGCGTCGGCCTTCGTGTAGAAGTCCGTGCCCTTCTCGCGGCCGGCGACGGTCGGCGGCTGGATGGAGGTCGCGGGCTCGCCGCCGACCTCGCCGCCGTAGGCGCGGAACAGCGCCGAGCGGTCGGTCGCCCAGACGATCGCCTTGCGGCACTCGACGTTCGGGATGACCTCGGTGTTGATCGGCAGGTACCAGTGGAAGCCGGCCAGCGGGTTGTCGGCGCTGTCCTTGAGCTTCGGCTGGGTCAGGATCTGCTGGCGGGCCGCGGCCTGCACGCCGGAGCCCGGCAGGTCCACGTGGACCGAGCCGGAGATCAGCCGGTTGTCGATCTCCTCCGCCTTCAGCGCGGACTGGATCTCGATCCGGTCCGGGAGCTGCTTGCGGTTGGGGTCGGTGGCCTGGTCCCAGTGCTCGTTGCGGACGAGGACGCCGCCCTTCTTGGGCTGGTAGTCGCCCTCGAACTTGTACGGGCCGCTGGAGAACGGGTGCAGGCCGTAGCGCTCACCCTTGTCCTTGGCCTGCGGGAGCGGGTTGGTCTGGCCGGCGAAGCCCACGACCTGGTCGAACTCGCTGAAGGGCTTCTTCAGCTTGAAGACGACCGTGCGCTCGTCCGGGGTGTCGACGCCCTTGAAGTTGTCGAGGTTCTTGTCCTTGAACGGGCCCTTGTAGCCGTCCGCGTCCAGGAGCTGGGTGAAGTAGGACGGGCCGTTGCGCAGCACGCCGCGGTCGAAGGTGCGGGCGACGGCGTACTTGACGTCCGCGGCCTTGATCTGCGAGCCGTCCTCGTACTTCACGCCCTGCTTGAGCGTGTAGGTGACGGTCTTGCCGCCCTCGCCCACGACGCCCTTGGCCTCGGCCAGGTCCGGCACGATCTCCGCGCCGGCGGTGCCCGGCTTGGAGGCGTAGGTCATGAGACCGCGCGAGTAGACCCGGGAGAAGTTCAGCGCGTACGCGTAGTACATGTTCGCCGGGTCGAGCGAGTCGAAGTCGTCCGGCTGGGCGTACTTGAGAACGCCGCCCTTCTTGTCCGAAGCGTTGACGACCGCGGTCGAGCCGGCGTCGAACTTGGCGCTGCCGCCTCCGTCGCCGGAGTCGTCGCTGCCGCCACAGGCGGACAGTCCCAGGCTCAGCGCGACGGCGGCAGCAGCCGCACTGGTCACCACCTTGGGAGATTTCATCAGATCCCTTTCGCTAAAACCGGACGTTCGCCGGGGGTCAACGGGTTCGCGGGTCCAGGGCGTCGCGCAGGCCGTCACCGAACAGGTTGAACGCGAGGACGGTGACGAAGATGGCGAGACCCGGAACGATCACGAAGTGCGGCGCGACCGAGTAAAGCTCGGTGGCCTGCGAGAGCATCCCGCCCCACGAGGGGTCGGGGGGATTGATGCCGACGCCGAGGAACGACAGCGCGGCCTCGAAGAGGATGTTGGTCGGGATCAGCAGCGTGGCGTACACCAGGATCGGCGCGTACAGGTTGGGCAGGATCTCCCGGAACAGGATGTAGCCGGGCTTGGCGCCCATGCTGCGGGACGCGTCCACGAACTCGCGTTCGCGCAGCGACATCGTCTGGCCGCGCACGATCCGGCCGATGTAGGGCCAGTTGAAGAACCCGATGATGAAGACGAGGATCGCGATCCGCAGGCCGTTGCCCTCCAGCCCGGCGAACCCGCTCGGGATGACGCCGACCAGCGAGATCGCGAACAGCACCAGCGGGAACGCGAGGAAGACGTCCATCGTCCGGGCGATGAGGGTGTCGACCCAGCCGCCGAAGAATCCGGCGACGATGCCGAGCACGGTCCCGATGACGACGGAGACCAGCGTGGCGAGCACGCCGATCAGCAGCGAGACGCGGGCGCCGTACAGGATGCGGCTGAACAGGTCGCGGCCGTTGATGGGCTCGACGCCGAACGGGTGGTCGAGGCTCATGCCGCCGAGCTTGCCGATGGGGCCGCCGAGGGTGGCGTCGACGAGCGGCATGTTGAACTTGTTCGGCGAGCCGCCGACGAGGCCGGTGATGAGCCCGGTGACGCCGGGGAGCGACACGATGATGAGCACGACGAGGAACACCGCGCTGCTGATCGCGATCTTGTCGCGCTTGAGCCGCATCCAGGCGATCTGGCCGAGCGAGCGGCCCTGGATGGCCTTGCGGTCGACGCCCTTGAGGACGGCGTCGGGCTGTGCCTCGGCCTCAGAACCGGTCACCTCGATGGGTGCGGTCACGCTCCATACCTCCTACCGTCCGGCCGGTGGTTCGGCCTCGTGCCGCCGCCGGCGCCCGGCCGGTGGCCGCGGAGATCATCCGCTGTGCCCGGGACCGTTCACGCCGCGTTTGCTGGAGGGAAAACTAGTACTTCGGGCACGACTGTCCATCCACGAACGGCTTGGCGCCAGTACCCGTTTCTGACTTGTGATCTCGCCGTCACCTCGGGCACACGCGACCTGGCCGACGTGTCAGGCAATTCGCCCGAACATTACTTTCGACACACTCATGCTCGAACCACGCAGCGGCCGTGGACAGCAAGCTTTACCTTTCCGAGTCCGATCCGAGACCGGACGTCCCGCGAACCGCGACGTCCGTAGGAAGATCGACGGCCGGGTGCCGTCCATGGTCGCCATGGACGGCACCCGGCCGTCGATCGTCGCGAGCGGGCCTCCGGGCCCCGGCGAACCGGCCGCCGGGACCCGGAGGACCCGTCAGTTGATGCCGCGGTTGCGCAGGATCGCCTCGATCTCCGCCATCTCGGGGTCGCCCCCGCCGGACCCGGACCGTCCCGCCGGGCGCTCGACCGCGCGGTCGCCGCCCCGGGCACGGCCCCGCGTCTCCTTCGGCGGCGCGCCGCCGCCCTCCTCGGCCGCCGTCACCTTGCGGCTGAGCATCGCGCCCGACGTCAGGTACAGCAGGACCGCCAGCCCCGCCACCCCGACCCCGGCCCACTTCACCGGGCTGAACGCCAGATCCACGAGGAACTCGGTCACCCCGGTCAGGGTCGCGGCCGTCGGCACCAGCGCCCACGCGGCGCCGCGCAGACCCGACGCCGCCCCCCGGCGGCGGGCCACGGCCCAGCTCAGGACCAGGCCGAGGGCCGTCACCCCGAGACTGATCGCCAACAGCAGTGCGTCGCTCATACCGGCCCCTCACCTCGTCGCACGTGCAATCGATGCACTCATCCCATGGTCACACGGTATGCGCTCGATGTACTCGTTCGCGGGGACGGTTCGGCCGGAGCCGGACTCCTCCTCCCGTGGTAGACGGCCCGGCGCCGTCTCAGGGTCGGCACCCCCGCCCGCCCCATCAAGATCACGCAACGTTCAGGCATCGAAGGAACGGCGGCACCGTCACGAAATCGCCCTGTCCGGTCAGCGCCGCACGAGTCCCCGCAGCATCGCCAGGTCCACCTCGCGCAGCGACCCCACGACCGTCCGGCCCGGAGCCGGGCCCACCGGCAGGAGGCACGGCACCGCCACCGTGACGCAGCCCGCCGCCTCCGCCGCCGCCAGGCCGTTCGGCGAGTCCTCCAGGACCACGCAGCGCCCCGGATCGGCGCCCAGCCGCGCCGTCGCCGTCAGGTACGGCTCCGGGTCGGGCTTGGTACGGGCCACCTCGTCGCCCGCGACCGTCACCGCGAAGTGCTCCCGGCCGATCGCGTCCAGCGCCGGCTCCAGCAGCCGCCGGTAACTGGACGACACCAGCGCCGCCGGGACGCCCGCGTCGCGCACCTCCGCCAGCAGCTCCTTCGCGCCCGGCATCAGCGGGACGGACGCGCCCAGCCGGTCGGCCATCCCGTCCAGCAGCCAGCCCGCGACGCGCGCGGGCGGCACGTCGGCGCCCGTCAGCACCAGCATGTAGTCGACGGCCTTGCCGATCGACCCGCCGACCAGCGCCTCCTGGTGCTCCGCGCTCCAGGTGCCGCCGAGGCGCGCGACGACCTCCTCCTCGACCTCCAGCCACAGCCGCTCGGAATCGACGAGCAGGCCGTCCATGTCGAACAGGACGGCCTGCGGGACGCGGGTGTCGGGCAACGCTCCCCCAGCCTCTCGGGCGGAATCCGAAAGGCCCGAGGATAGATCAGGTGTTGAAGTACTTGGCCTCGGGGTGGTGCACGATCATCGCGTCCGCCGACTGCTCGGGGACGAGCTGGAGCTCCTCCGACAGCGACACCCCGATCCGCTCGGGGCGCAGCAGCCGCACCAGGGTCGAGCGGTCCTCCAGGTCGGGGCAGGCCGGGTAGCCGAAGGAGTAGCGGGCGCCGCGGTAGTCGAGCTTGAAGAAGTCCTCGACGTCGTCGGAGTCCTCGGCGCCGAAGCCGATCTCCGAGCGGACGCGGGCGTGCCAGTACTCCATCAGCGCCTCGGTGAGCTGCACCGACAGGCCGTGCAGCTCCAGGTAGTCGCGGTAGGCGTTCTTGGCGAACAGCTCGCCCGTCGCCTCGGCGATCTTCGATCCGACCGTGACGAGCTGGAACGCGACGACGTCGGTCTCGCCCGACTCGCGGGACCGGAAGAAGTCGGCCAGGCACAGGTGCCGGTCGCGGCGCTGGCGCGGGAACGTGAACCGCTCCCGGTCCGAGCCGTCCTCGTTGAGGATGACCAGGTCGTTGCCCTCGGAGACGGCCGGGTAGTAGCCGTAGACGACGGCGGCCTCGATCAGCCCGTCGGTCTGCACGCGGTCCAGCCAGCCGCGCAGGCGGGGACGGCCCTCGGTCTCGACGAGTTCCTCGTAGGAGGGGCCGTCGGCGCCGCGGGACGGCTTGAGGCCCCACTGACCCATGAAGGTGGCGCGCTCGTCGAGGAAGGCCGTGTAGTCGGCCAGCGGGATGCCCTTGACGATGCGGTCGCCGAAGAACGGCGGGTTCGGCAGCTTGTTGTCGGCGGCGACGTCGCTGCGGGCGGGCATGTCCTCCGGCTCGGTGACCTGGAGGGTCGCGCCCTTCTTGACCCGGCGCTCGCGCAGCGGCGGCAGCGTGGCGCCCTCGACGCCGCGCTTGACGGCCATGAACGCGTCCATGAGCCGCAGGCCCTCGAACGCGTCGCGGGCGTAGCGGACCTCGCCGTCGTAGATCTCGGCGAGGTCCTGCTCGACGTAGGCGCGGGTGAGTGCGGCGCCGCCGAGCAGCACCGGCCAGCGGTCCGACAGGCCGCGGGTGTTCAGCTCCTGAAGGTTCTCCTTCATGATCACCGTGGACTTGACCAGCAGCCCGGACATGCCGATGACGTCGGCGCGCTCGTTCTGCGCCGCCTCCAGGATCGCCGACATCGGCTGCTTGATGCCGATGTTGACGACCTCGTAGCCGTTGTTGGACAGGATGATGTCGACGAGGTTCTTGCCGATGTCGTGGACGTCGCCCTTCACGGTGGCCAGCACGATGCGGCCCTTGCCGCCGTCCTCGGCCTTCTCCATGTGGGGTTCGAGGTAGGCGACGGCGGTCTTCATGACCTCGGCGCTCTGGAGCACGAACGGGAGCTGCATCTGGCCGGAGCCGAACAGCTCGCCGACGGTCTTCATGCCGTCCAGCAGAACCTCGTTGACGATCGCCAGCGCGGGCTTCTCCTCCAGCGCCGTGTCCAGGTCGGCGTTGAGGCCGTCCAGCTCGCCGTCGACGATGCGGCGCTTGAGCCGGTCGAACAGCGGCAGCGCCATCAGCTCGGCGGCGCGGTCGGCCTTGAGGGCGGCGGTGTCGACGCCCTCGAACAGCTCCATGAACTTGTGCAGCGGGTCGTAGCCCTCGGACCGCTTGTCGTAGATCATGTCGAGCGCGACCTGGCGCTGCTCGTCGGGGATGCGCGCCATCGGCAGGATCTTGGAGGCGTGCACGATGGCCGAGTCGAGACCGGCCTGGACGCACTCGTGCAGGAACACCGAGTTCAGCACGACGCGGGCGGCCGGGTTGAGGCCGAACGACACGTTCGACAGGCCGAGCGTGGTCTGCACCTCGGGGTAGCGGCGCTTCAGCTCGCGGATCGACTCGATGGTCTCCAGCGCGTCGCGGCGCGACTCCTCCTGCCCGGTGCCGATCGTGAACGTCAGCGTGTCGATGATGATGTCGCCGACGCGCATGCCCCACGTGCCGGTGAGGTACTCGATGAGCCGGACCGCGATCTCCACCTTCTTCTCGGCGGTGCGGGCCTGGCCCTCCTCGTCGATGGTGAGGGCGACGACGGCGGCGCCGTGCTCGCGGATCGACGGCATGAGCCGCGCCATCCGCGAGTCGGGGCCGTCGCCGTCCTCGAAGTTGACCGAGTTGATGACGGCGCGCCCGCCGAGCATCTCCAGCCCGGCGACGATGACGTCGACCTCGGTGGAGTCGAGCACGATCGGCAGCGTGGCGGCCGTCGCGAACCGGAAGCCCAGCTCCTTCATGTCGTCGACGCCGTCGCGGCCGACGTAGTCGACGCACAGGTCGAGCATGTGGGCGCCGTCGCGGGCCTGGTCGCGGGCGATCTTGACGCAGTCGTCCCAGCGGCGCTCCAGCATCGCCTCGCGGAACGCCTTGGAGCCGTTGGCGTTGGTGCGCTCGCCGATGGCCAGGTAGGAGGTGTCCTGGCGGAACGGGACGTGCTGGTAGAGCGACGCGGCGCCCGCCTCGGGGCGCGGCTCGCGCCCGGCGACCTCGCGGCCCCGGACGCGCTCGACGACCTGGCGCAGGTGCTCGGGGGTGGTGCCGCAGCAGCCGCCGACGAGCCCGAGGCCGAACTCGCGGGTGAAGGTGTCGTGCGCGTCGGCCAGCTCGGCGGGCGTCAGCGGGTAGTGGGCGCCGTCGGAGGTCAGCTCGGGCAGGCCCGCGTTCGGCATGCACGACAGCCCGATGCGGGCGTGCTTGGCCAGGTACCGCAGGTGCTCGCTCATCTCGGCGGGGCCGGTGGCGCAGTTCAGGCCGATGAGGTCGATGTCCATCGGCTCCAGCGCGGTGAGCGCGGCGCCGATCTCCGAGCCCATCAGCATCGCGCCGTTCTGCTCGATGGTGACCTGGGCGATGAGGACGATGTCGGCGCCGGCGGCGTCGATGGCGCGGCGGGCGCCGATCAGCGCGGCCTTGGCCTGGAGCAGGTCCTGGCAGGTCTCGACGAGGACGGCGTCGGAGCCGCCGTCGATGAGGCCCTTGACGTTCAGCTCGTAGGCGTCGCGCAGGACCGCGAACGGGACGTGGCCGAGGGTGGGCAGCTTGGTGCCGGGGCCGACCGAGCCGATGACCCAGCGGGGGCGGTCCGGGGTGGAGTAGGCGTCGGCGACCTCGCGGGCGATGCGGGCACCGGCCTCGGCCAGCTCGTAGATGCGCTCGGTGATGTCGTACTCGCCGAGGTTGCCGAGGTTCGCGCCGAAGGTGTTGGTCTCGACGCAGTCCACGCCGGCGTCGAAGTACGCCTCGTGGACCGAGCGGACGATGTCGGGCCGGGTGACGTTCAGGATCTCGTTGCAGCCCTCGTGGCCCTGGAAGTCGTCGAGGGTGGGGCCGGCGTCCTGGAGCATCGTTCCCATGCCCCCGTCGGCCACGACGACGCGTTCTTTCAGGGCCTGACGCAGAGTCCGGGAAGAGGGAGTGCTCATGAGGCACCACCTTATCCGCCGGGCGCACCGTTCCTGAGATCCCGTCCACTCAGTGAGAAGAACCGCCGGTCGCGGCGCCGAACAGAGCACTCAGCGAGAACAATCGCGTGTCCCGCGGTCGTGCCGTGGCGGATCACGCGACCGACCGATAACGTGCCTCATCTCAACCTACTTACCGGTAAGGAGCGGCATGAGCGTCTACCGCATCATCCTCGTCGGCACGGACGGCTCGGACTCCTCGTTGCGCGCGGTCGACCGCGCCGCGCAGATCGCGGCGGCGACCGGCGCCACGCTGCTGCTCGCGTCCGCCTACAGCCCGATGCCGACCCGCGAACGGCTCAGCGCCGCCGACCGCCTCGGCGACCTGGCCTACAAGGTGCAGGGCTCCACGCCCGCCGAGGACGCGCTGCGCTCCGCCCGCGACCGTGCCGTCGCGGCGGGCGCCAAGGACATCGAGGAGGTCGCGGTCGAGGGCGACGCCGTCGACGTGATCTCCTCCGTCGCCAAGGACCGCGACGTCGACATGGTCGTGGTCGGCAACCGCGGCCTCAACAGCCTGGCGGGCCGCATCCTCGGGTCGGTGCCGGCGAACCTGTCGCACCGCTCGCCGTGCGACATCCTCATCGTGCACACCACCGACGGCCGAAAGTGACCGTGACGGTTTCGTAATCGCATCGCCCCGCCGCCGGCCGCCCGCGCAGGACTGGAGAGCCGGACGGCGGGGTAGGCCGCCGGAGAAGACGTAGGGTGAGGTCCACCGATCTTGCGCGGTCCCCGGGAATCCCGCGCCGCCCGGTGACGCTGTACCCGACGTCGGAAGGAGGCAGCGAGTGGTCGAACTGGAAAGTGTGCCCGAACTGGTCGATCCGGTCGTCGTGGCCGCTTTTGAGGGATGGAACGACGCCGGGGAGGCCGCGAGCGGGGTCGTGCGGCATCTCGCGGAGAACTGGGACGCCGTCCCGGTCGCCGAACTCGACCCCGACGAGTACTACGACTTCCAGGTGACGCGTCCCCTGGTGGAGATGACCGACGGCGAGACGCGCGGCATCGTGTGGCCCACCACGCGCATCTCGTGGGCGCGGCTCCCCACCGGCCGCGACGTCGTCCTGGTGCACGGCATCGAGCCGAACATGCGGTGGCGGTCGTTCTGCCGCGAGATCGTCGGGCTGGTCCTGGAGCTGGGCGCCCGCCGCGTCATCCTGTGCGGGGCGCTGCTGGCCGACGCGCCGCACACCCGTCCCGTCCCGGTCACCGGGGCCGCGTCCGACGTCGGCCTGGTGACGACGCTGAACCTCGAACCGACCCGCTACGAGGGGCCGACGGGCATCCTCGGCGTCCTTCAGGACGCGTGCGCCAAGGCCGACCTGGAGACGGTGTCGCTGTGGGCGGCGGTGCCGCACTACGTGGCCCAGCCGCCCTCCCCCAAGGCCACGCTGGCGCTGCTGCGCCGTGTCGAGGACGTCCTGGACGTGACCGTGCCGCTGGGCGAGCTGCCCGAGGAGGCGCGCGCCTGGGAGCACGGCGTCAACGAGCTGGCCGAGGAGGACACCGAGGTCGCCGACTACGTCCGCACGCTGGAGGAGCAGAAGGACGCCGCCGACCTCCCCGAGGCCACCGGTGACGCCATCGCCCGCGACTTCGAGCGGTACCTGCGGCGCCGCGATCCGGGCTGAGATCCCCCGCCCCGTCCTGCGACGCGACCGGCTCCGTCTCAGCGGCGCCGGTCGCGCTCGGCCTCGGCCGAGTTGCGCACCGACGCGAGGACGAGCAGCGCGAGCAGCACACCGGGCATCATGACGACCAGCAGTTCCAGGCTCATGCCGGGCCCCCTACCCCCCGTATAGTGGTTGAATCTGACGTTTCACCTGCGGACGGGCGTTCGTCCCGTTCCCCTGCGATGGCCCGCGTACGCCGCCAAGTGCGCCCGATCATGCAGCTTCCGGTCCATATCGGTCCCCTTCTTCCGGGCGGAGCCGCCCCGCGCCGGTGAGCGGGGGCCGCGCGCAGGCCGCGCCCGCCATCCGCGTCTCCCCGCGCCGTGAACTGCGCCGTGCCCGCCGGCGCCGCGCGCATCGCTGCTGGGGGCATCTGGTGGCCGCGCCGCTGTGGCCGATGCACGGCGCCAACCTCGGGACGCTGCTGCGCACCTGCGACGCCGTCGGCGCGTGCCTGGCGGTGCCGCGGCTGCCGTGGGTACCCGAGGCGCTGGAGCGCGGGAACACGCTGCGGCGCCCGTCGTGCGTCCACTGGATCGGCGACCGTGACCCGGCCGCGTGGCTGGAGCGCGAGCGGGCGGCCGGGAGCCGGATCGTCGGCGTGGAACTGGCCGACGAGGCGGTGCGGCTCGCGGACCTGCCCGCCGCCCGCTCCCGCACCGTCGCCGTCCTCGGCCACGAGCGGCACGGCATCCCCGCCGAGGCCGTGGACCTCCTCGACCTGGCCGTGGAGATCCCGATGATCGGCACGGGCACGAGCCTGAACGTCGCCGTCGCGGGCTCCCTGGTCCTGTACCGGCTCGCGGGCCTGCTCTGAGTGGCGTGGTCGCGGCGCCGGACGACGACGCGCCGGGACCGGTCTGCGGGTGTCCGGTGGGTCTTGTCGGGGTCGGTGGGGTGCGCGAGGATCGCGGGCATGAGTGTGGAGAGCGCGCCCGACCGGACGGTGTTGCGGCGCCTCGCGGCCGAGCCCGCCGTGATGCTGGCCGCCGGGCGGGCGCTGCTGCTCCAGGTCGCGCATCCCAAGGTCGCGCAGGGCGTCGCCGACCACAGCGACATGCGCGAACGTCCCCTCGACCGGCTGTTCGGCACGCTGGACTTCCTCACCATCGTCGCGTTCGGGACGCCCGAGGAGGCCGAGCGGCTCGGGCGGGGCATCCGCCGGATGCACGAGCGCATCACCGGGCCCGGGTACTCCGGCAACGACCCCGACCTCCAGGTGTGGGTGAACGCCACGCTCACCGACGCCGCGCTGTACGTCCACGAGGAGATCCTGCGGCGGCCCGGCGGCGACCTCGCGCCCGCCTACGTCGAGCAGGCCCGCTACGTCGCCGACGTCCTCGGCTGCCCGCCGGGCGCGCAGCCCGCCGACCTGCCCGCGTTCCGCGCCTACATGGACGGCATGATCGGGTCGCTGGAGGTCACCGGCACCGGCCGCGAGGTCGCCCGCGCCGTCCTGCACGCGCGCAAGCTGCGGTGGCTCGGCCCCGCGCTCTGGTTCAACCGGTACGTCACGACCGGGCTGCTGCCACCGCGCCTGCGGGAGCAGTACGGGCTGCCGTGGGGACCGCGCCGCGAACGGGTGCTGTGGGTACTGCTGCGCACCGGCGCGTTCGGGTACCGCCTCGTGCCCGGCCCGGTCAGGCGCGCCGGGGTGCCGCTCATGCTGTGGCGGTCCCGGACGCGGCTGGCCCGCCGGGCCAGGCGCTCGGCGGCGGCGCGCGGCGCCGCCTGAGCGGCCGGGCGTGTGCGAAGTGCCTGAACCCGCGCGCGAGTGCGTTAACTGGCCGGTGAAGCAAAGCCGAAGGCGAGCTTCACCGGCCAGATCGCGAAGCGATGCCGCGCTCGCAAGTCCCGGTTAGGCCCGAGCCGCCAGGCGAGGGCCGTGGGCCGGGACTTCAATTAACGGAGCGCGACGCCGAGGAGTGCGTCGGTGATCTGGGCGAAGGCCAGCGGCGCGGACGGGTCGTCCCCGGCCGGACCGGCGGCCCAGGCGTCCAGTGCGGCGAGCGCGCCGGGGGCGTCCAGGTCGTCGGTGAGGCGGTCGCGGACCGCCGCGAGCGTCGCCGCGACGGGCGCGCCCGCCGGACGGGCCGCCGCCGCGCGCCAGCGCTCCAGCCGGGTTCGCGCGGCGTCCAGCTCGGCGTCCGTCCACTCCCAGTCGGCGCGGTAGTGGTGGGCCAGCAGCGCCAGCCGGACCGCCATCGGGTCGGCGCCCGACGACCGCAGCTTCGACACGAAGACCAGGTTGCCCCGCGACTTGGACATCTTCTCGCCGTCCAGGCCGACCATGCCCGCGTGCACGTAGGCGCGGGCGTGCGGGTGCTCGCCGGTCGCGACCTGGGCGTGCGCGGCGCTCATCTCGTGGTGCGGGAACGCCAGGTCCGAGCCGCCGCCCTCGACGTCGAACGCCATCCCGAGGTACTGCACGGAGATCGCGGCGCACTCGACGTGCCAGCCGGGGCGGCCGACGCCGAACGGCGACTCCCAGCCGGGCTCGTCCGGGCGCCGCGCCAGCCACAGCAGCGCGTCCAGCGGGTCGCGCTTGCCGGTGCGGCCGGGGTCGCCGCCGCGTTCGGCGAACAGCGGCGCCATCTGCTCGCGGGTCAGGCGGCTGACCTCACCGAACGTCGCGTCGGCGGCGACGGGGAAGTAGACGTCGCCGTCGACGGTGTAGGTGGCGTCCTTGGCGCGCAGCTTCTCCACCATCTCGACGACGAGCGGGATCGCCTCGACGGCGCCGATGTAGTGCGCGGGCGGCAGGACGCGCAGCGCCGTCATGTCCTCGCGGAACAGCTCGATCTCGCGGTCGGCCAGGGCGCGCCAGTCCTCGCCGTCGCGATCGGCACGTTCCAGCAGGGGGTCGTCGATGTCGGTGGCGTTCTGCACGTAGTGGACGTCGTGCCCGAGGTCGCGCCACACCCGGTTCACCAGGTCGAACGCCAGGTAGGTGTTCGCGTGCCCGATGTGCGTGGCGTCGTAGGGGGTGATGCCGCAGACGTACATGCGCGCGGTGGCGCCGGGCCGGGTCTCCCGGACGGCTCCCGCCGCCGTGTCGTACAGGCGGAGCGCCCCGGAGGCCGCCGGGAGCCCGGCGGCGGGAAGACTGGGCACGTACGGAGCCGACCACGATCGCATGGTCACGAGCTTATAGCCGCCCGGTACGCACCGGTACGCCGAGGTGCCGCCCGGATCGGCCCGTCAGGCCAGGCGGACGCGGGGGTCGAGGAAGGAGTAGCCGACGTCGACCAGCAGGTTCGCCAGGACGACGAAGAACGTCACCATGAGCGTCACGCCGATGATCACGGGGGTGTCGCCGAGCGCGATGGACTGGTAGACGAGCTGCCCGACGCCCTGGAGGCCGAAGACCTTCTCGGTGACGATGGTGGAGCCGATGAGGGCGCCGAGGTCGATGCCGAACTGGGTGACGACCGGCGTCAGCGCCGAGCGCAGGCCGTGCCGGTAGACGACGCGGCGTTCACCGAGCCCTTTGGCGCGCGCGGTGCGGATGTAGTCCTCGCTGAGGACGTCGAGCATGGCGCCGCGCGTCAGCCGCGTGTAGGTGGCCATGAGCAGGAACGCCAGCGCGATCCACGGCAGGATCATGCGCTGGAGGAAGTGCTCCTGGAGCGGCGGGCCCGCCTCGAACAGGTGGACGCCGTACTCGGCGGGCTTGGTGGAGAACAGGTAGAGCAGGACGAGCGCCATCACGAACGCGGGCGTGGACAGGCCGACGAGCACGACGACGGTGATGACGCGGTCACCGAGGCCGCGGGCGCGCGTCGCGCTGAACACGCCGGTGGCGACGCCGCCGAGGAACCACAGCACGCCCGCGCCGAAGACCAGCCACAGTGTCGTCGGCAGCCGCCCGGCGATCAGCGTGGCGACCGGGGTGCCGTTGACGTAGGACTCACCGAGGTCGCCGCGCGCCAGCCGGGCCAGCCACTCCCCGTACTGGACGATGGCGGGCCGGTCCAAACCGAGGTTGGCGCGGATCTGCGCGAGGGTCTCGGTGGACGCGCGGGGCCCGCCGATGACGCGTTCGACCGCGACGGGCGACACGTGCAGGAACACGAAGACCAGCGTGGCGACGAGCAGCAGCACCAGCGCCGCGTACAGCAGCCGGCGGATGACGAAACGCAGCATGGCCCGCCCCTCACTTGGTCCGGACGACGCGGTCGGCGCGCGGGTCGAGCGCGTCGCGGATGCCGTCCCCGAGCAGGTTGAACGACAGGGTGGTGAGCAGGAGCAGCACGGCGGGCACCGCCAGCAGCCACCACGCGGTCTGGAAGACGTCGCTGCCCTCCGCGAGCATGCTGCCCCAGCTCGGCATCGGCAGCCGGACGCCGACGCCGAGGAACGACAGCGTCGCCTCGAACACGATCGAGGTGGGGATGAGCAGCGACGTCAGCACGGTGACCTGCGCGACGAGGTTCGGCAGCACGTCCACGACCATGATCCGGCCGCTGCCGGCGCCGAGCGAGCGGGCCGCCTCGACGAACTCCTTCTCCTTCATCGCCAGCACCTGGCCGCGGATGATGCGGCCGAACGCGGCGAAGGAGAAGAACGCGATGACGAGGATCGTCATGAGCAGGCTCGCCGGGACCGAGGAGATCTGGAACGTCGTCGCCAGCATGATCGCGACGAGGAGGTACGGGAGGGCGAGCGTGAGGTCCATGAGGCGGGCCAGCAGCGTGTCGAGCCAGCCGCCGACGAACCCCGACAGCGTGCCCACGACGACGCCCGCCAGTGAGGCGACGACGGCCGCCGCGACGCCCACGATCAGGGAGATGCGGGCGCCGTAGGAGGCGCGGACGAACACGTCGCGGCCGAGCTGGTCGGCGCCGAGCCAGAACTCCGCCGACGGCCCGACCGGCTGCCCGGACGGGTCGAGGGCGGTGCGCGGGAACGTGGCGTCGTAGGCGTGGCCGGTCAGCGACTCCCACAGCGGCGCCAGCGCGGCGAACACGACCATCAGCGCGAGGATCACCAGCGACGCCAGCGCCAGCCGGTCGCGGCGGAAGCGGTTCCACGCGAGCTGGAACGGCGAGCGGCCCCGGACCGTCAGGGCCGGGCCGGCGTCGGCGTGGACGGCCTCGGCCTCCAGGTCGGAGAAGCTCACGTGTCGACCTCCGGCAGTTCCGGTTCGGTGGAGACCTGCGCGATGGCGGGCTCGCGGTGCGCCAGCCGCTCCCCCTCCTCGACGGGGAAGTGGCAGGCGGTGCGGTGGTCGCGGGGGTCGCCCAGGCGCGGCACGTAGGGCGGGTCCTCGTCGACGCAGCGGTCGGCGGCCTTGGGGCAGCGCGGATGGAAGCGGCAGCCGCTCGGCGGGTTCACCGGGGACGGGACGTCGCCGGTGAGCACGATCCGCTCGGCGGACTCGGCCGCGTCGGGGTCGGCGATGGACGCCGCCGACAGCAGCGCGGTCGCGTACGGGTGGCGGGGCCGGGTGTACAGGTCGGCGGCGCGGGCGGACTCCACGATGCGGCCCAGGTACATGACGGCGACGCGGTCGCTGACGTAGCGGACGACGGACAGGTCGTGCGCGATGAAGACGTAGGTGAGGCCGAACTCGGCCTGGAGGTCCTTGAGGAGGTTGATGACCTGCGCCTGGATGGACACGTCCAGCGCGGAGACGGGCTCGTCGCAGACGATGAGGCGGGGCCGCAGCGCCAGCGCGCGGGCGACGCCGATGCGCTGCCGCTGCCCGCCGGAGAACTCGGCCGGGAACCGGTTGTAGTGCTCGGGGTTCAGCCCGACCAGCTCCATCAGCTCCTGGACGCGGCGTTTGCGTTCGGCGCCGGAGGCCAGGCCGTGCACGGCGAACGGGTCACCGATGATGGAGCCGACGCGGCGGCGCGGGTTCAGCGACCCGTACGGGTCCTGGAAGATCATCTGGACGTCGCGGCGGAACGCCTTGAGCCCGGCCTTGGACAGCCGGGTGATGTCGGTGCCCTCGAACAGGATGCGGCCGGACGTCACCGGATGCAGGCCCGTGATGCAGCGCGCCAGGGTGGACTTGCCCGAGCCGGACTCCCCCACGATGCCGAGCGTCTCGCCCGCGCCGACGGCCAGGTCCACGCCGTCGACGGCGTGGACGCGGGCGACCTCCTTCTTGAACACGACGCCCTGCCGGATCGGGAAGTGCTTGACGACGCCCTCGACGGCGACGAGCGCGTCGCCGGGCGGCGCCGGGGCGTGCTGCGGCCCGGCGTCGGGCGGGACCTTCATGAGCCGTCCCCCGTGGCGTCGCTGAGCCGCGAGCCCGCCGTGTGCGAGCCGCTGCCGGGCGGGCGGCCCGACCGGCCGATCTCGGCGGCGCGGACGCGCAGCTCCTCGGTGGCGGGGTCGAGGCCGGTGATCTCGCGGGGCAGCCAGCACGCCGAGCGGTGCGGGGTGCCGGGCGTGAGCGGTTCGCCGCCCGCGGCCTCCAGCGGCGGGTCCTCGCCGGGGCAGAGGTCCATGACGTAGGGGCAGCGGGGGTGGAAGACGCAGCCGGTCGGCAGGTTGATGAGGCTGGGCGGCTGCCCGCCGATCGCCTTGAGCCGGTCGCCGCCGGTGATCGACGGCACCGACTCCAGCAGCCCCTTGGTGTAGGGGTGGTGGGGCCGGTAGTACAGGTCGCGGCGGCCGGCGACCTCGACCGGGCGTCCCCCGTACATGACGAGCACGTCGTCGGCCATGTCGGCGATGACCCCCAGGTCGTGCGTGATCATGATGAGGGCGGTGTCGAACTCGCGTTGCAGCCGCCGCATCAGGTCGAGGATCTGCATCTGGACGGTGGCGTCCAGCGCGGTCGTCGGCTCGTCGGCGATGATCAGCTTGGGGTTGAGCGCCAGCGCCATCGCGATCATCGCGCGCTGCCGCATGCCGCCGGAGAACTGGTGCGGGTACTCGTCGGCGCGCTGCTCGGGCTGCGGGATGCCGACCAGCCCGAGCATCTCCACTGCGCGCTTGCGCACCTGCCCCTTGGACAGGCCGGGTTCGTGGGCGCGGATCATCTCCTCGATCTGGAACCCGACCTTGTAGAGCGGGTGCAGGCTCGACAGCGGGTCCTGGAAGATCATGGCGATCTCGGCGCCGCGGATCTCCCGCATCCGCTTGTCGGAGACGGTGAGGAGGTCCTGTCCCTCGAACTCGGCGGTGCCCGACACCCGCGCGCCCGGCGTGAGCCGCATGAGCGTCTGCGTGCTGACGCTCTTGCCGGACCCGGACTCGCCGACGATGCCGAGGGTGCGGCCCCGCTCCACCTGGAACGACACCCCGCGCACCGCCTGCACGACCCCGTCGGGCGTGGGGAAGGAGACCCGCAGGTCCGTCACCGTCAGCAGCGTCATCGGTGTCCTGTCTGTCAGGGCGGGTGGCTCAGCTCAGCTCGATCTGGCCGAAGTCGTAGCCCTGGTACATGGGCAGGTAACGGGCGTTGCCGACCCGGCCGGAGTGGAAGATCGGGTACCGCTGGTTCATGAACGGGACGACGGCCGCGTCCTCCATGATCTTGCGGTCGGCCTGCGCCCACGCCCCGGCGGCGGCGTTGGCGTCGCTGGCCTTCAGGGCCTGGTCGATGAGGCGGTTGACCTCGTCGTTGTTGTAGCCGCCGTAGTTGGTGGAGTTCGGGCCGTAGTGGCGGCCGTCGAACAGCGGCACGATGTTGGTGCGGCCGTTGTTGCCGTACCAGTCGGGAATCCAGCCGGGGGCGGCGATGTCCCACTTGCCGCCGCGCGCGTCGGACGGCGTGACCAGCGTGGTGTTGTAGAACGTGCCGTTGGTGTCGGGCGTGAGGTCGGCGGTGATGCCGCACGCCTGGAGGTTGGCCTGGACGGACTGGGCGATGCGCGGGTGGTTGCTGGACACGCGGTAGGGGAAGCGCAGTTTGATGCCGTTCGGGTACCCGGCGTCGCGGAGCATCTGCCGGCAGCGGTTCGCGTCGCCGGAGTTGTTCGGCGTCGGGTACAGGTTGAACGGCTGGTGGCCGACGCTGCGGGGCGGGATGACCTGGTTGAGGACGTCGCTGACGTCGGGGCCGCCGTAGATCTGCACCAGCGCCGTCTTGTCGATCGCGTACTGGATCGCGCGGCGGACCGGGGCCTTGCCGAGCGCGCCGTCGTTGTTCGGGCTGAGCGTGTTGAAGACGAGGTAGGGGTTGTTGGTCGACCCCTCCTTGATCTCGAAGTCGTCGTTGGACTTCAGGCTTGGGATGCGGGCCGTGGGGACGGTCTGGTCCCAGGCGAGGTCGGCCGAGCCCTGCTCCATCTGCTGCTGCACGACGTCGGGGCTGTCCTGCCCCATCGTGATGCGGATGCGCTGCGGCTTCTGGCCGCGCAGGTCGTCGCTCTCGGCGGACCAGGCGGGGTTGCGGTCGAGGACGTACTCCTGGTTGGGGGTGTAGGAGGTGATCTGGTACGGCCCGTTGGAGACCGTGTGGCCGCGGAACTGGGGGCTGTCGGGGATGTAGGCGTCGTACTCGGCGGGGGCCGCCGCCGCGAACTGCATCGCGAGGATGTTGGTGAAGTCGCTGGCGGGGGCGGTGAGGCGGACGACGAGGGTCTTGTCGTCGCGGGCCTGGAGGCCGGAGACCTGGTTGTCGTTCTGGTAGGCGGCGATGGCCCGCGCGTCGTCGCCTGCGACGTCGCCGAAGCCGTCGCAGAACTTCTTCATGCCCTCGATGGTCTCGGTGTAGTACGCCATGCCGCCCGACGGCTTGGCCGGGTTGCAGATCCGCTTGATGCCGCGGACGAAGTCGCCCGCGGTGACCTCGCGGGGCGGCTGGGTGTTCCAGCGGACGCCGTCGCGCAGCCGGATCGTGTAGGTGCGGCCGTCGGCGCTGATGCCGCCGTTGCCGGTGCTGGGCATCTCGGCGGCGACGTCGGGACGGACCTGGATGGCCTCGTCGAAGCCGTCGGCGCCGCGGAAGCTGAACAGCGCCCGCGCGAACTGGCGGGTGAGCAGGCTGCTGACCGTGGTGTAGCCGCTGGAGGTGTCGAGGTGGTCGACGTCGGCGGACCCGACGACGCGTAGCGTGCCGCCCTCGCCGTCGCCCCCGCCGCCCCCGCCGCCACCGCCGCTGCCGCCCCCGCAGGCCGCGAGCCCGAGGATCAGGACCCCGGTTCCGGTGACCGCCGCCGCCCGTCGCTTGACCGTCATGCGCACTCCCCCGTCCGCGTGGCACCGGTGCCCCGCCCGGCCCCGCCATCGGGGGATGGCTGCCCCGGGTCGCACCACGAAGATCGCATCGGGTAGTCAAGTTAGCACCCAGAGTCAGGCACCGGGCGCGCTCGCGTCCGTTCCGTGGCGGTTCGCCGGGGAACGCGTTACAGGATGAGCGTCCAGGCGTCGGGATCGCCCGGTGTGCCGGAGAAGTCGTAGCGGACGCCGCCGGGGCCGAGCGCGGCCAGGCTGACCGAGCCGGTGCCCCAGACCCGGCCGTCGCCCAGGTCGATCATCGGCAGCAGCGTGCGGGTGTCGGTGCGCGGCAGGCCGTCGCCGTGCAGCAGCGGCAGCCAGTCCTCCCACGCCTCCCCGACCGGCGGGCCCGGCTTGGGGACCGGACGCGGCGCGGCCCGGAAGCGGGGCCCGTAGTACGCCAGCCGCGCCGACATGAACGCCTCCTCCGCGCCGCCCTCGCCGTGCTCCTCCCCCTCCAGCCCGCTGTTGACGATCATGTGCAGGCCGGCGGTCAGCGCGCGGGTGCGCAGGGCGGTGCCGTCCCACGTCCACAGCGTCACCGCGTCGGGTTCGGCGCGCAGCAGGTGGAACGGTTCGTAGCGGGGCAGCTCCAGCGCCTCGGGGCCGGTCCCCGACGCGGCCAGCAGCGGCAGCCCGCCCCGGGAGATCCGCCGGTTCTCCGGCGGCAGCGTGCCCCGGCCGTTGAGCACGCACGCGGCGCGCGCCGCGCCGGGGTCGACGGCGAACCAGGTGCCGCCCGCGCGCAGGTCACGGCCGCCGACCAGCGCGGGCCGGTCCGGCCAGTGCCGGTCCGGCGGCTCCCAGGGGCGTCCGACGAACTCGTCCCGGACGCCGACGAGCAGCACCGGCACCGGGGAGGACGGGTCGACGTCGACGATCGCCGTGCACATCGCCCCATCACAGCACCCGCCGCCGGGCGCCGCGCGGGCGGGGTGCCCCTACAGCGGCGGCCAGGGGACGGCGGGCCAGTCCTCGGAGGGGAACGGGTGGACGCGGTGCTTGAGCATCAGCTCGACGCGGTGCCGGGTCGCCGTGACCTCCTCGCCGGTGAGCAGTTCGGACAGCCGGGCGCCGAGGTCGCCGTCGAGGGCGGCGACGAGCCTGCGCAGGCCGTCGACCGCCTCGTCGGTGAGGGCCTCGCCGCGCCACTGCCACAGGACCGTGCGCAGCTTGTACTCGGCGGAGAAGCAGACGCCGTGGTCGCAGCCGTAGACGTGGCCGCCGCCGGGCGGCAGCAGGTGGCCGATCTTGCGGTCGGCGTTGTTGACGACGGCGTCGAACACCGCCATCCGGCGGATCGCGGCGTCCTGCGAGCGCGACAGCGTCACCAGGTCGATGTCGGGATCGGGCTCGACCCAGAGCTGCACCATGCCGACGCCGTAGGGGCCGTCGCGGTGGACGGTGGGCGGCACGACGTTCCAGCCGAGGGCCTGCGACACCGCGTAGGCGGCGACCTCGCGCTCGGCCAGGGTGCCGTCGGGGAAGTCCCACAGCGGGCGCTCCCCCGCGACCGGCTTGTACACGCACGCGGCCCGCACGCCCTGGTGCTCGACGGCGCAGTACAGGGTGGCGTTGGACGCCTGGACCAGGCGGCCCTCGACGGTGAGCCGCCCGCGGGTCAGCAGCCGCTCGACGGCCGCGACCTCGCGCGCGTCGGACGGGTCGGGCGGGGGCAGCGCGGCGGTGCGCGCGCCGTCCCCGACGGAGTTTCCGGCGGGACTGCGGTCAGGGGACGGCGTCATGCGTCCATTCTCCCGGCTGCGGGCCGCATGATCCAGCACACGGACATGTCAGCCCAGATACCCGTTCTGGCGCGGGCACACGTGCCCGGCGGAGTCCAGCGGGCGCCCGCACAGCGGGCACGGCGGCCGGCCCGCCGCGACGAGCCGCAGCGCGCGTTCGGCGAACGCGCGGGCCTGGGCGGGGGTGATGCTGACGCGGAGCACCGCGATGGCCGGATCGTCGTCGCCGACCTCGGCGGCGGGCTCCTCCTCCTCGGTGGCCTCCTGCGCCTCGATGACGACGCGGGCGTCCTCGGGGTCCCAGGCGAGCGCCATCGTGCCGACGCGGAACTCCTCCTCGACGGGCTGGTCGAGCGGTTCGTCGTCGCGCAGCTCGGCGGGGGCGACCGCCGGGATCACCGCGTCGCCCTCGGCCCGCCGCAGCACCTCGTCCAGCAGCTCCTCCAGCCGCTCGGCCAGCAGCGACACCTGGAACTTCTCCAGCGCGACGCTGGTGACGCGGCGGCCGTCGC
Organism: Actinomadura flavalba DSM 45200; assembly: GCF_000374305.1. Taxonomy (GTDB): domain Bacteria; phylum Actinomycetota; class Actinomycetes; order Streptosporangiales; family Streptosporangiaceae; genus Spirillospora; species Spirillospora flavalba. Next base: position 407,700 of record NZ_KB894096.1, read on the forward strand.
GGGCCTGGAGGAAGAAGGCGCGCTCGCCGGGCTGCCCGACGACTCCGGCGACGAACCTGTCGGGCAGTTCAAAGGAGATGACCGGCATGACCCCGACCCTACGCGCCGCCGCCGACCGGGGCGTCACCAGGCGCTCCGGCGGCGGACGTGTCGGACGGAACCGGCACCAGGGCGGCCACGTCGCCGCCGGTGTCGTTGAGGCGGACCAGGAACGGCCGCACCTGCGTGTACTGGACGACCGTCACCGAGGCGGGGTCGGCCTGGATGCGCTGGAACTGGTCCAGGTGCAGGCCGAGCGCGTCGGCGACGATCGCCTTGATGATGTCGCCGTGGCTGACGACCGCGTACACGGCGCGGTCGCCGTGCTCGGCGGCGACGCGGGCGTTCCAGTCGCGGACGGCGGTGACGGCGCGGTGCTGGGCGGCGGCCAGTCCCTCGCCGCCGGGGAACACCGCCGCGCTCGGGTGGGTCTGCACGACCTTCCAGAGGGGTTCCTCGGCGAGTTCCTTGAGCGGGCGGCCGGTCCAGTCGCCGTAGCGGACCTCGCCGAACCGGTCGTCCACGGCGAGATCGGCGGGGCGGGCGGCGGCGCCGGGGGCGTCGAGGAGCGCGGCGGCCGTCTCCAGGCAGCGGTCCAGCGGGCTGGACACGACGGCCGCCAGCGGCAGCGGCGCGAGCCGCTCCCCGGTGGCGCGGACCTGGGCGCGGCCGCGTTCGTCCAGGCCGAGGCGCGGCGTCCACCCGGCGAGCACCGGGCCGGTCAACTCGGTCAGTCCATGCCGGACCAGCAGCAGCGTCGTCACACCGGGCACTCTAGATCAGGAGGCGGGGTCCTCCGGGCCGTCCGCGTCGTCCTCGGGGTCGCGGGCGGCGACGATGCGGGGCACGGGCGCGAGCAGGGCGGCCCACAGGTGGGACTCGGCGCCGCCGGACTCCAGGCGGGTGCGCAGGCGTTCGATCGCGCCGGCCGTCGGGAGGATCTGCCAGACGAGCAGCGGGTAGCCGAGGACGAACCCGACGGCGAACACCAGCTCGTCGCGGGCGATCATCGCCAGCGGGAGCCCGCACAGGATGACGCCCTCGGTGAGCGCGAACCGCACCAGGATGGCCTGGCGGGTGGTGAACAGGGCGGCGCGGACCGTCTCGGCGGGCGGCATCCCGGTCGGCAGCGGGCGCGGGACGCGCGGCGCGACGAACGCGGCGACGAGCGCGGCGGCCACCAGCGGCAGGCACAGCGGCCAGGCCGGGCCGTCGAACCGGCCGCCCTCGTTCTGCACGATGAGCGGCGTCACGGCCAGGATCAGCACCGGCGCGACGCCCAGCACCAGCGCCATCACGCGCCACTGCCCCAGGAACGTTCCCGAGCGCGTGGACGCCCAGAACCCCGGGTCGTGGGCCCGCCCGAGCCCGAAGACCGGATCGACGTCCCCACCGCCCTCCTCGGGCGGTTTCGGGGAGTACATCGAGAACTGGGGAGGTGGCGCCATGGCCCGGCACTCTATTCCCCCCGGCACCCACGTGAACATGGGCACAACACACAACCCCGGAACACCCGGGGGCAACGTATACACGCGAACCCGCCGGGTCAGGGCGGCGGTGCCAAAAGGGCCCTGACCCCCCGCCGCGCGGAGGCGCGGCAAAGCAAACACAGCTAGATTGCTGGTCTATGGAAGAGCGTCACGTCGGGCGGAGCGGCCTGCGGGTGTCCCGTCTGGGGCTCGGCACGATGACGTGGGGGCAGGACACCGGGCCGGGCGAGGCCGCGGCGCAGTTGCGCGCGTTCCGGGAGGCGGGCGGCACGCTGCTCGACACCGCCGACGTGTACGGCGACGGCGACGCCGAACGGATCATCGGGCACCTGCTGCGCGAGGAGGCCGACCGCGACGAGCTGGTGATCGCCACCAAGTCCGCGATCCGGCCCGACGGGCGCTACGACGGGTCGCGCCGCCACCTCATCGGCGCGCTGGACGCCTCGCTGGACCGGCTGGGCGTCGAGCACGTGGACGTGTGGCACCTGCACGTGCCCGACCCGTCGACGCCCGTGGAGGAGACGCTGTCGGCGCTGGACGAGGCCGTGATGTCCGGCCGCACCCGGTACGTGGGGATGGCGGGGCACACGGGCTGGCAGATCGCCAAGGCCGCGACGTGGCAGAAGGCGTGGCCGGGGCGGGCGCCGATCGTGGCCGTGCAGGAGGAGTACTCGCTGCTGAGCCGCGATGTCGAACGCGAGCTGGTCCCCGCCACGGTGGACGCGGGCGCGGCGCTGCTGCCGTGGTCGCCGCTGGGGCGCGGCGTGCTGACCGGCAAGTACCGCACCGGCATCCCCGCCGGGTCGCGCGCCGCCAGCGACCGGTTCGGCGAGTTCGTCCGGCCGTACCTGGACGAGGAGTGCGCCCGCATCGTGGAGTCGGTGGTGACGGCGGCCGAGGGGCTGGGCGCGTCCCCGGCGGCGGTGGCGCTGAGCTGGGTGCGCGACCGTCCCGGCGTGGCCGCGCCGATCGTGGGGGCCCGCACCGCCGCGCAGCTCGCGCAGGCCCTCGCCAGCGAGGAGCTGACGCTGCCGCACGAGATCCGCTCCGCGCTCGACGACGTCTCCGACGTGACCGCCGCCCATCCCTGACCCGAGTTCCGCCTCCGAGACCCTGGACGACCGTGACCGACGTGACCGAGACTCCCGCCGCCGACGAGCTGACCGCGCTGCTGACCGGGGCGGGCGTGCCCGCCGCGCTGACCGGGGCGGCACAAGCCCGGTTCGGGCCCGGCGCGGCCGGGACGCTGCGCGGCGATCCGTGGCGGCTGCTGCGGCTGCCGCGCGTCACGCCGGCGCAGGCCGACCACTTCGCCCGCGCCGTCCTCGGCGACGCCGCCCGCCCCGACGACCCGCGCCGGGGCGCCGCGCTGGTCGAGCACCTGCTGGCCGACGCGGCGCGGCGCGGGCACACGGTGACGCCCGTCGCGGACGTGGTGACCGAGCTGGAGCGCGCCCGCGTCGCCGATCCGCGCCGGGCCGTGGAGGACGCGCTGAACGAGGGCGAGGTGCTGGCCCTCACCGAGGAGCCCGAGTTCGACGAGGAGGCGTTCGACGAGGACGCCGACCTGCCCGAGCCGGAGGAGACGCTGGGCCTGACCCGCTGGGCGACGGCCGAGGAGGCGGCGGCCGAGGGGTTCCAGCGGCTCACCGCGACGGCCGGGCCGCTGCTGGACAAGGAGACGGTGCGGGCGCTGCGCGAGGGGCTGGCCGAGGACCGGTCGCTGGCGCTGACGGCCGCGCTCGGCACCGGCGTGTCGGTCTGGCGGGGCGCTCCCGCCGACGTGGCCGCGACGGCTGCGGCCGTGGCGGGCGCCGCCGCGTCCGCCGAGCTGCGGGTCGCGGTGGCGGCGCCGACCGCGCACGCCGCCGCGCTCGTCCCCGGGGAGGCGGTGGCGCTGCACGCGCTGCTGGAGCCCGCGGACGCGCCGGGCGCCGCGCCGGGCGCGGTGGTGTTCGGGCGGGGCGAGCAGCGGCCGTTCGAGCTGGACCTGCTGATCGTGACGGACGCGGCCGGGCTGGACGTCGAGCTGGCGGCCGTCCTGGTGGAGGCGTGCCCGGACGGCTGCCACCTGGTGCTCGGCGCGGCACCGGGCGCGGCGCCGCCCGCCGGGCCGGGCCGGGTGCTGGACGACCTGGAGGCGTCGCAGACCGTCCCGGTCGTGGAGTTGGAGGCGGGGACGGCGGCGGGGCCGCTGGAGACGCTGGTGGCGGCGGTGCGCGGCGGGGAGCTGGTGGCCGTGGAGGCGCCGGAGCGCGAGGTCGTGATCGTTCCGGCGGCGTCGGCCGGGGAGGCCGTGCACCGGGCGGTGCAGCTCGTCGCCGACTCGATCCCGCGCGCGCTCGGCGTACCGGCCGGGGACGTGCAGGTGGTCGCTCCGGCCGGGGGCGGCGAGGCGGGCGCCGAGGCGTTGAACCGGGCGTTGAAGGAGCGGCTCAATCCGGGGCCGGGCCGGTTCGGCGGCTTCGACGAGGGCGACCGCGTGGTGACGGCGGTGCCGCTGCCGTTCGCCGCCGCCGGGGAGCCGGGGCTGGTGACCGGCGGCGGCCCGGACGGGCTCGTCGTGGAGTTCGCGGGCGGGACGGCGACGGTGCCGCCCGCGCTGGCGAACCGGCTGCGGCATGGGTGGGCCGCGCCCGTCGCGCTCGTGCGGGGCGCACCACGCGATGCGATCGTCGCCGTGCTCGGGCCGGAGGTCCCGCTGTCGCGGCCCATGGTGGCCACGGCGTTCGGGCTGGCGCACCGGCACCTGTCGGTCGTGCAGGCCGCCGGGCCCGCGCTGGCCCGCGCGGTCCGCGAGACGCCCGGCGCCGCGCGGCGGACGCGGCTGGCCGGACTGGTCGTGCAGTAGCCGCCGCGCGGGCGTCTCCGGCCCGCACATCGTCGCCGAGTACGAAGATTCCGGGGTTTATTCGTCCGATACACGCTTGCGGCATTTACCGGCGGCGGGGTTTGCGGCACGATCGGTCGGGTCGGACCGTGCCGAACCGGGCTCGGTCGGCGTACAGTCATTGGACTGCATGTCAACGACAGGGTTCCCCCGCCCGAAGGAGTGAGATGCCCCAGCAGCGACGCTTCCGGCGGCTCGGCACGGCGACGGCGGTCCCCGCCGGGGTCGTGGCGCTGGTGTTCCTCGGCGCCCCCTCCGCGCAGGCCGCGGCCCCGGCCGAGTGCAAGAAGGGCACCGATCCCGCCAGCACGATCGACAACTGGAAGTGCCAGTGGAAGAACTTCGAGGAGGGGCTGAAGCCGAAGCCGAGCCCCACCCCGAAGCCCCCGGTGAAGAAGCCGGTCGCCAAGCCCGCGAAGCCGCCGAAGAAGGCCCCCGCCAAGGCGCCGAAGAGCAGGCCGGTCGCCAAGCCGAAGGCGCCGTCCGCGCAGGTCCCCACGGGCACGATCCCGGCTCCGCAGCCCCCGCCGTCCGGCGGCGTCACCACGATGAGCCGCACCGTGGCGCAGCCCTACACCCCGACGCCCGGCACCGGCATCCTCCCGGCCCCCCAGGTCGCCACCGACCCGAACACCCTCCCCGACGCCACGGCGACGGTCCCGCAGACCCGCCTGATCTCCCAAGTAGCGGCAGCAGAACCCGCCAACGGCGAAATGCTCTGGGTAGCAACGGCAGCAGCCGCAGCGGGCGCCGTAGGAGCCCTACAGCTCATGGTCATCGGCCGAGCCACCCGCAGACGCACCACCCGCTAGACGAAGAGCAACCACGCGAGGCCCGGCAGAACCGTATACACGCGAACAACCGGCCCCGGGGTCAGGGCCGCACCGCCGCAGAGGGCTTGATCATCCGGACCGAAGGGAGGATGATCAAGCCCTCTGCGGCGGTGCCAAAGAGGCCCTGACCCCCCGCGACGCAGTCGCGGCAGCAAACACGCCCCTCGCACCAACAAGTCCGGCCGAACTACCGGACAACCGAGCCCACCAACCACAACCCGCAACCGCGCCAAGAGCGCGAAAGCCCTAAGACGGCCCCCCCATAGCGTGCAGCCCCCCGTCCACATGCACGATCTCCCCGGTGGTGGCCGGGAACCAGTCCGACAGCAAAGCGGCGACGGCCCGAGCCGTAGGCTCACTGTCCTTGATGTCCCACCCGAGCGGCGCCACCTGCGGCCACATGTCCGTCATCCCCTCGAACCCCGGGATGCTCTTGGCCGCCATCGTCGCCAGCGGCCCCGCCGCGACCAGGTTGACCCGGATGTTCTTCGGCCCCAGGTACTTGGCCAGGTACCGCGAGCACGACTCCAGACCCGCCTTGGCCACGCCCATCCAGTCGTACACGGGCCACGCCTTGGTCGCGTCGAAGTCGAGCCCGACGACGGCGCCGCCCTCGGTCATCAGCGGCAGGCACGCCATCGTCAGCGCCTTCAGCGAGTACGTGGAGGCGTGCACGGCGGTGGCGACGTCCTCCCACGGCGTCTCCAGGAAGTTGCCGCCCAGCGCGTTCTGCGGCGCGAACCCGATCGCGTGGACGACGCCGTCGAGCCGGTCGAACCCGGCCTCGCGCAGCCGTCCGGCCAGCGAGTCGAGGTGCTCGGGGTTCATGACGTCGAGCTCCAGCACCGGCGGCGGCGCGTCCGGGCCCGTCGGCAGCCGCTTGGCGATGCGGGCCGTCAGCGTCGGGCGCGGGTAGGCGGTGAGGACGACCTCGGCGCCCTGCTCCTGCGCGATGCGGGCGACGTGGAAGCCGATGGAGGCGTCGGTGAGGACGCCGGTGACGAGGACGCGCTTGCCTTCGAGGATGCCCACGGCGCTCAGTGCCCCATTCCCAGGCCGCCGTCCACCGGGATGACCGCACCGGTGATGTAGGCGGCGTCTTCACTGGCGACGAACCGGACGGCCTTGGCGACCTCCTCGGGCCGCGCGATCCGGCCGAGCGGGATCACCGACTTGATCGTCTTCTGCTGGTCCTCGGTGAGCGCCTGCGTCATGTCGGTGTCGACGAAGCCGGGCGCCACGACGTTGACCGTGATGCCGCGCGACCCCAGCTCGCGGGCCAGCGACCGCGCGAACCCGACCATTCCGGCCTTGGACGCCGCGTAGTTCGCCTGCCCGGCCGAGCCGAGCAGCCCGACGACCGACGACACGAGCACGATCCGCCCGGACCGCGCCCGCATCATGCCCTTCACCGACCGCTTGGCGACGCGGAACGCGCCCGTCAGGTTGGTGTCCAGCACGGAGGTGAACGACTCCTCGCTCATGATCGCGAGCAGCGTGTCCTTGGTGATGCCCGCGTTCGCGACGACGACCTGCACCGGCCCCTGCTCCGCCTCGACCTTCGCGAACGCCGCGTCGACGTCCTCGGTGCTGGTCACGTCGCAGCGGACAGCGAACAGGCCCTCGGGGGGCTCACCGGACCGGTAGGTGACGGCGACCGCGTCGCCGGCGGCGGCCAGCTCCCGCGCGATGGCCAGCCCGATGCCCCGGTTGCCCCCGGTCACGAGGACAGAGCGACTCATGTCGTACCTCTCGTTAGCCACATCACAACGTAGGGGAGCGTAGCGGTCCGCCCCTCCCCCGGGTGATGTCCCGACCCGACAAGAACGCCGCTCCCGCCTTTGTCCGCGCGCCCGTCCGCAACCGCCCGGACGGCGCGGGCGCACCGGGTAGGTTGCCGAGAGTGCATGACATTGATCCGGACTTCACCGCACTTCCGCTGCGGGCGCTGGCGGACGCCGCGCTGACACGGGCCCGTGAACTCGGGGCCGAGCACGCCGACTTCCGGCTGGAGCGCATCCGCAGCCAGACCCTCCGTCTCTACGATGCCGCGCCGGAGACGGCGCTGGACGCCGACGACCTCGGCCTGTCGGTCCGCGTCGTCAAGAACGGCACCTGGGGCTTCGCCGCCGGGATCGACCTGACCACCGGCGGCGCGGCCAAGGTCGCGCAGCAGGCCGTCGAGGTCGCCGAGCTGGCCGCCGCCGTGAACCGGGAGCCGATCGAGCTGGCGCCCGAGCCGTCGCACGGCGAGCGGACCTGGGTGTCGGCCTACGAGACCGACCCGTTCGCCGTCCCGGCCGCCGAGAAGATCGCGCTGCTGACCGACTGGTCGCGGCGGCTGCTGGACGACGCGCGCGTCGACCACGTGGACGCCTCGCTGCTCCAGGTCAGGGAGAACAAGTTCTACGCCGACCTGAACGGCACCGTCACCACGCAGCAGCGCGTCCGCGTGCACCCGGTCGTGCAGGCCGTCGCGGTCGGCGACGGCGTGTTCGACACGATGCGGACGCTCGCGCCGCCCGTCGGGCGCGGCTACGAGTGGCTGACCGGCGGCCACTGGGACTGGAACGGCGAGCTGGCGCGCATGCCCGAGCTGCTGGCCGAGAAGCTCGCCGCGCCGTCGGTCGAGCCGGGCGCCTACGACGTCGTCGTCGACCCGTCGAACCTGTGGCTGACGATCCACGAGTCGATCGGGCACGCCACCGAGCTGGACCGCGCGCTCGGCTACGAGGCCGCCTACGCGGGCACGTCGTTCGCCACGCCCGACAAGCTGAACGCGCTGCGCTACGGCTCACCGGTCATGAACGTCACCGGCGACCGCACCGCCGAGCACGGCCTGGCCACGGTCGGCTACGACGACGAGGGCGTCGAGGGGCAGAGCTTCCCGATCATCACCGGCGGCCTGTTCACCGGCTACCAGACCGACCGCCGCATCGCGCGGCTCACCGGCGCGGCCCGGTCCAACGGGTGCGCGTTCGCTGACGCCTCGTCCAGCATGCCGATCCAGCGGATGGCGAACGTGTCGCTGGCGCCCGCGCCGGACGGCCCGTCCACCGACGAGCTGATCGCGGGCGTGGAGCGCGGGATCTACATCGTCGGTGACAAGAGCTGGTCGATCGACATGCAGCGGTACAACTTCCAGTTCACCGGCCAGCGGTTCTTCCGGATCGAGAACGGCCGGCTGGCCGGGCAGCTCCGCGACGTCGCCTACCAGGCGACGACGACCGACTTCTGGAACGCGATGGAGGCCGTCGGCGGCCCGCAGACGTACGTGCTGGGCGGCGCGTTCAACTGCGGCAAGGGCCAGCCGGGGCAGGTCGCGCCGGTCAGCCACGGCTGCCCGGCGGCGCTGTTCCGCGGCGTCAACATCCTCAACACGCTGAAGGAGGGGGGCCAGTGAGCGGCATTCTCCGGCCGCAGGAGGCCGTGGAGCGGGCGCTGGCGCTGTCGCGCGCCGACGACTGCGTCGTCATCGCCGACGAGACCACCACCGCGAACCTGCGTTTCGCGGGCAACACGCTGACGACCAACGGCGTCACGCGCGGCTCGCGGCTCACCGTGATCGCGTTCCGCAAGACCGGCGCGGGCGTCGCGTCGGGCGTGGTGTCGCGGGCGGCGGTGGACGCGGCCGGGATCGAGGACGTGGTGCGCGCCGCCGAGGCCGTGGCGGGCGCGTCCGACGCCGCTGAGGACGCGGCGCCGCTGCTCACCGGCGACGGCGCGGGCGGCGGCGCGTGGGACGAGCCGCCGGGCGAGACCGGCATCGGCGTGTACGCGGAGCTGGCGCCCGCGCTGGGCGAGGCGTTCGCGCGCGCCGAGGCCGGCGACCGGCGGCTGTACGGGTTCGCGAACCACACGGTGACCTCGACGTACGTCGGGTCGTCGGCGGGGCTGCGGCTGCGGCACGACCAGCCGACCGGGCTGCTGGAGCTGAACGCCAAGGGCGCGGGCGGCTCGGCGTGGGCGGGCGCGGGCACCCGCGACTTCACCGACGTGGACGTCACCGCGCTCACCGGGAGCCTGGCCGACCGGCTGTCCTGGGGCGAGCGGCGCGTCGACCTGCCCGCCGGGCGGTACGAGACGCTGCTGCCGCCGAGCGCCGTCGCGGACCTGATGATCTACCTGTACTGGTCGGCGGGGGCCCGCGACGCCGCCGACGGCCGCACGGTGTTCTCCAAGCCCGGCGGCGGCACCCGCGTCGGCGAGCGGATCGCGGGGCTGCCGCTGACGCTGGCCAGCGACCCGCGCGCGGCGGGGCTGGAGGCGGCGCCGTTCGTCGTCGCGCACGCCTCGGGGCGGGACGCGTCGGTGTTCGACAACGGGCTGCCGCTGGAGCCGACCGAGTGGATCTCCGGCGGGACGCTGAACGCGCTCACGCAGACGCGGCACTCGGCCGACCGGACCGGGCTGCCGGTCACCCCGGGGATCGACAACCTGATCATGCGGGGGCCGGACGGCGGCGCGTCCCTGGACGACATGGTCGCCCGCACCGAGCGCGGCCTGCTGCTGACGTGCCTGTGGTACATCCGCGAGGTCGACCCGCAGACGCTGCTGCTCACCGGCCTCACCCGCGACGGCGTCTACCTCGTGGAGGACGGCGCGGTCGTCGGCGCGGTGAACAACTTCCGGTTCAACGAGTCGCCGGTGGACCTGCTCGGCCGCGTCTCCGAGGCCGGGGCGACGGTGCCGACGCTGCCGCGCGAGTGGTCGGACTACTTCACCCGCGCGGCGATGCCCGCGCTGCGCGTCCCCGACTTCAACATGTCGACGGTGTCGCAGGCGTCCTAGCGCCCGGGGGACGGCGGGTCCGGCCCGTCCCTCGCGGGACGGGCCGGGCGCGTCAGCCGTCCTCCAGGCGGAAGCCGACCTTGAGGCCGACCTGGAAGTGCGCGACCGCGCCTTCCTCGATGTGGCCGCGGACCTCGGTGACCTCGAACCAGTCGAGGTTGCGCAGGGTCTGCCCGGCGCGCTGGACGCCGTTGCGGATGGCGGCCTCCACCGACTCGGTGGACGTGCCGACGATCTCGGTGACGCGGTAGACGTTGTCGCCCATGTGCTGTGGCTCCTCCTCGGACGCGGCCCCGGCGGGCCCGGTGTGGTAGGCGGACGTAAAGGGGCTTACCGTGGAAACGTGAAGGTCAATCCACGCCGCGTCGCCGACGTCCACACCGTCACCGACGCGCCCCGGCCGCTCTCGCTGGACATCGCGTCCCGCCAGCGCCGCTACCTGATGTCCATGGGCATCCGCACGGGCTGCTTCCTCGCCGCGATCCTCACGGCCGTCGCGGGCGCGCCGTTCGCGGTCGTGCTGGGGCTCGTCCTCGGAGCGGTCTTCCTGCCCTACGTCGCGGTCGTGGTCGCCAACGCCGGACGCGAGCCGGTGGCGCGCGGCAGCTTCGGCACGCCGCAAAGCCAGCACGACAAGGCCGTTTCCGGACAGCGACCAGAAATCGGGTCGTGACATTCTCTTGACTAAGGACGGGGGGTTTCGGTGTACGATTTGTACTGGCGCTCTGGTCCCCCGTCGGGGCGCCACTGCCGGTGTTCCGGGCCCCCGTCGGAACACCGATGATGCGGCGCCGGGTGGATTGCCCCCGTATCCACCCGGCGCCGCTTTTAACTTTCCTGGATGATCTTCGCGGCGCGCCGGGCCGTCCCGGCGGCCTCGCGCCGCCCCTTCGCGGGCTCACCCCGGCGCCACGTTGTCGTTACCCCCCATGCGCGTCGCGGCGGCGCCGTCCCCCTCTCCCCGGACCCCGGTGTGCGCCCGCGCACGTCCGACAAATTAGAATCTCGTTCCAGAACTGAGGATGACCGAGGGAGGGCGGGCCATGCGCCGCACGCTGTACAACGAGGACCACGAGGCGTTCCGGGAGACCATCCGGGACTTCATCGAGGCCGAGGTCGCGCCGGTGTACGACCAGTGGGAGCACGACGGGCACCCGCCGCGCGACTTCTACCGCAAGCTCGGCGAACTGGGCGTCTTCGGCATCCAGGTGCCCGAGGAGTACGGCGGCGCGGGCGAGACGAGCTTCAAGTACCAGGCCGTCGTCTCGGAGGAGTGCGCCCGCGCGGCCGTCAGCTTCGGCGGCTACGGCGTGCACGTCAACCTCGTCCTGCCGTACCTGCTCAAGTACGGCGACGAGGAGCAGAAGCGGCGCTGGCTGCCGCCGTTCGTCTCCGGCGAGATGATGACGGCCATCGCGATGACCGAGCCGGGCACCGGCTCGGACCTGGCGGGCATGCAGACGACCGCCAGGCGCGACGGCGACCACTACGTCCTCAACGGCGCCAAGACGTTCATCACCGGCGGCGTGCTCGCCGACCGGATGCTCGTCGTCGCCCGCACCTCCCCCGCCGACCCCGAGAACCGCCGGGCCGGGCTGTCGATCTTCGTGGTGGACACCACGAGCGAGGGCTACGCGGTCGGCCGCAAGCTGGAGAAGATCGGGCTGCGCAGCTCCGACACCGCCGAGCTGTCGTTCAGCGACGTGCGCGTCCCGGTCGAGGACCTGCTCGGCGAGGAGGGGCGCGGGTTCGAGTACCTGACGCACAACCTGGCCGAGGAGCGGCTCGGCATCGCCGTGACATCGTACGCGTCGGCCGCCGCGGCGGTGGAGTTCGCGCGCCGGTACGTCAAGGACCGCACCGTGTTCGGGCGGCCCGTCGCCGCGTTCCAGAACACCAAGTTCGTGCTGGCCGAGTGCGCCACCGACGTCGAGGCCGCCCGCTCGCTGGTCGACCGCGCGATCGAGGCGCTGGACGCCGGTGAGCTGACGCCCGCCGACGCCGCCGTCACCAAGCTGTTCTGCACCGAGGCGCAGGCCCGCGTGGTCGACAAGTGCCTCCAGCTCCACGGCGGCTACGGCTACATCCTGGAGTACCCGATCGCCCGCCTGTACACCGACGCCCGCGTCGCCCGCATCTACGGCGGCACCAGCGAGGTGCTCAAGACGATCATCGCCAAGGACATCGGCGTCTGATCACCGGCACCCCCGCCCGCCCGGGTCCGGGCGGGCGGCGGTCAGCCCCGGGGCGGGAGCGGGGCGTCCAGGGCGGCGCGCAGCGCGGCCGGGGCGGCGGCCAGGCTGGGGCCGTACCAGGTGAGGTACCGGCCGCTGACCAGGGCGCAGGGCAGGTCGGGGAACGCCTCGGGGCCGTCGTCGGCGGTGAACAGGTAGGGCTCGTCGGGCAGGACGGCCAGGTCGGCGCCGGAGGCGTTCAGCTCGTCCAGCGGGATCTTCGGATAGCGCTCGGCGTGGGCCGCGTACACGTTGGTGACGCCGAGGCGGGCCAGCACGTCGCCGGTGAAGGTGCCGTGCCCGGCGACCATCCACGGGCGGCGCCAGATCGGGACGATCGCGCGGCGCGGCTCGCCCGGCGGCACGTCCGCCCAGGCGCGTTCGGCGGCGGCCAGCCACGCCGGGACCGGCAGGCCGCAGCCGTCGGTGAGCATCGCGCGGAGCTGGACGAACGCCTCGTCCACGGTGCGGATGTCGGTGAGCCAGACGCGCAGGCCCCGGGCGCGCAGCGCGTCCAGGTCGGCGGGGCGGTTCTCCTCGGCGTTGGCCAGGACGAGATCGGGGCGAAGCCCGGTGATCGCGTCCACGTCGGGGTTCTTGGTGCCCCGGACGCGGGCGACGTCCAGTCCGGCGGGGTGGGTGCACCAGTCGGTCGCGCCGACCAGCAGCCCGGGCGCCGTCGCCGCCAGCGACTCGGTGAGCGACGGGACGAGCGACACCACCCGCCGCACCGGCGGCGGCGTCACACGTTCCGCCGGTACTGGCCGCCGACCTCGAAGAACGCGTCGGTGACCTGCTCCAGGCTGCACACGCGGGCGGCGTCCATCAGGACGGCGAACACGTTCTCGCCGTCGCGGGCCGCCCGCTTGAGCCGGTCCAGCGCCGCGACGGCCTCGGCGCGGTGCGCGTCCTGGAAGGCGCGGACGCGGTCGAGCTGCGACCGCTTCTCGGTCTCGGTGGCGCGGGCCAGTTCCAGCCCCGCCGCGTCCTGCTCCTCGCCCTCGGGGGCGCGGAAGGTGTTGACGCCGATGATCGGGAGGGTGCCGTCGTGCTTGCGGCGCTCGTACAGCATCGACTCGTCCTGGATGCGGCCCCGCTGGTAGCCGGTCTCCATCGCGCCGAGGACGCCGCCGCGCTCGCTGAGCCGGTCGAACTCGGCGAGCACGGCCGCCTCGACCAGGTCGGTCAGCTCGTCGATGACGAACGAGCCCTGGAGCGGGTTCTCGTTCATCGCCAGGCCCCATTCGCGGTTGATGATGAGCTGGATCGCCAGCGCGCGGCGCACCGACTCGGCGCTCGGGGTGGTGACGGCCTCGTCGTAGGCGTTGGTGTGCAGGCTGTTGCAGTTGTCGTAGATCGCGATGAGCGCCTGGAGCGTGGTGCGGATGTCGTTGAAGTTCATCTCCTGCGCGTGCAGGGAGCGGCCCGAGGTCTGCACGTGGTACTTGAGCTTCTGCCCGCGCTCGCCGGCGCCGTACCGGTCGCGCATCGCGACGGCCCAGATCCGGCGGGCGACGCGGCCGAGGACGCTGTACTCGGGGTCCATGCCGTTGGAGAAGAAGAACGACAGGTTCGGGGCGAAGTCGTCCACGTCCATGCCGCGCGCCAGGTAGGACTCCACGTAGGTGAAGCCGTTGGCCAGGGTGAACGCGAGCTGGCTGATGGGGTTCGCCCCGGCCTCGGCGATGTGGTAGCCGGAGATCGACACCGAGTAGAAGTTGCGGACGCCCTGCTCGATGAACCACTGCTGGATGTCGCCCATCATCCGCAGCGAGAACTCGGTGGAGAAGATGCAGGTGTTCTGGCCCTGGTCCTCCTTGAGGATGTCGGCCTGGACGGTGCCGCGCACGGTGGTGAGCACGCGGGTGCGCAGCTCGGCGTCCTGCGCGGCGTCCGGTTCGCGGCCGTGCTCGGCGCGGAACGCCTCGCGGGCCTGGTCGATCGCGGTGTTGAGGAAGAACGCCAGGATCGTGGGGGCCGGGCCGTTGATCGTCATGGAGACCGACGTGGTGGGCGCGGACAGGTCGAACCCGGCGTACAGCGCCTTCATGTCGTCCAGGGTGGCGACCGAGACGCCGGACGTGCCGACCTTGCCGTAGACGTCGGGGCTCTCGCCCGGGTCGCGGCCGTAGAGGGTGACCGAGTCGAACGCGGTGGACAGGCGGGTGGCGGGCTGGCCGTCCGACAGCAGCTTGAAGCGGCGGTTGGTGCGGAACGGGTCGCCCTCGCCCGCGAACATGCGGGCCGGGTCCTCGTTGTCGCGGCGGAACGCGAAGACCCCGGCGGTGAACGGGAAGCGGCCGGGCAGGTTCTCGGCGCGCAGGAACCGCAGCAGCTCACCGTGGTCGGTGTAGCGGGGCAGCGCGACGCGCGGGATGCGGCTGCCCGACAGCGACTCGCGGGCGAGGGTGGTGCGCAGCTCGCGGTCGCGGACCCGGACGACCTGCTCGTCGCCCGCGTACGCCGCGACGACGGCGGGCCAGCCGGCGACCAGCCCGGCGTCGGCGGGCGCGACGGCGCGGCGGGCGCCGTCCAGCAGCGCGTCCACCTCGGCCGTGTCGCTCAGCTCGGCGCGGACCTCCTCCAGCCGCTGGACGCGGCGGACGGCGGCGGCCTGCCGCGCGGTCTCGGCGTGGTAGCCGCGGACGGTCTCGGCGATCTCGGCCAGGTAGCGGACGCGGGCGGCCGGGATCGCCTGCGTGAGGCCGGTGGAGACGCGGGTCGCCGGAACGGGCAGCGTGCCCGGTTCCAGCGGCAGACCGTGCTCGGCGAGGCGGCCCGCGAGGTGCGCGTACAGGGCGGTGACGCCGTCGTCGTCGAAGGTGGCGGCGCTGGTGCCGAAGACGGGCATGTCGTCCGGCGCGGCGCCGAACGCCTCGCGGTTGCGGACGAGCTGGCGGGCGACGTCGCGCAGCGCGTCGGCGGCGCCGCGCCGCTCGAACTTGTTGATCGCGACGACGTCCGCGAAGTCCAGCATGTCGATCTTCTCGAGCTGGGAGGCGGCGCCGAACTCGGGCGTCATCACGTACAGCGACACGTCCGCGAGCGGCGCGATCCCGGCGTCGCCCTGCCCGATGCCGGGCGTCTCCAGGACGACCAGGTCGTATCCGGCGGCGGCGCAGGCGGCGACCGTGTCCTCGATGCCGTCCGGCAGCTCGCGGGCGCCCCGGGTGGCCAGCGAGCGGAAGTAGACGTGGTCGCCGTCCAGGGCGTTCATGCGGATGCGGTCGCCGAGCAGGGCGCCGCCGCCGCGCCGCCGGGTCGGGTCGACGGCCAGGACGGCGACGCGCAGCTTGTCCTGCTGGTCCACGCGCAGCCGCCGGACCAGCTCGTCGGTGAGCGAGGACTTGCCGGACCCGCCGGTGCCGGTGATGCCGAGGACGGGGACGCGGCGGCGCGCGGCGGCGGCGCGGAGCGCGTCGCGGTCGGCGTCCGGCAGCCGCCCGGCCTGGAGGCAGGTGATCGCGCGGGCGAGGGCGCGGCGGTCGCCGGACAGGACGGCGTCCAGCGCGGGCGGCGCGGCGGCCAGGTCCACGTCGCAGGACCGCACCAGCTCGTTGATCATGCCGGGGAGGCCGAGGCGGCGGCCGTCCTCCGGGGAGAAGATCCGCACCCCGGCGGCGGACAGCCGGGCGATCTCGTCGGCGACGATGACGCCGCCGCCCCCGCCGAACACCCGCACCTCGCCCGCCCCGGCCTCGGCCAGCGCGGTCGCCAGGTACTCGAAGTACTCGACGTGGCCGCCCTGGTACGAGCTGATCGCGACGCCCTGGGCGTCCTCCTCCAGGACGGCGTCGACGACCTCGCGGACCGAGCGGTCGTGGCCGAGGTGGACGACCTCGGCGCCCTGGGACTGGAGGATGCGCCGCATGATGTTGATCGCGGCGTCGTGGCCGTCGAACAGGGCGGCGGCCGTCACGAACCGCACCGGGTGGACCGGTACGTGCTTGTCCTGGTCCGGCATGGCGGCCTCCCCGGCCTCGGCGCTTTGACTTCCAATATTTGAACTTCAAAGTAATCGGGGTGCGGCGGCCGGTCAAGCGGCCTCCGGTGGCATACGGTGGTGCCGTGCCCACCAGCGAGCCGCTCGACCCCATCGCCGAGGCGCACCGCCAGTGGAGCGCCCGGTGGCCCGAGCACGCCGACCACATGGCCGCCGTCACCTCGGTGATGCGCGCCCAGCAGATCCTGCTCAGCCGCATCGAGTCCGCGCTGAAGCCCTGCGGCCTCACCTTCGCCGCCTACGAGGCGCTGCGGCTGCTCGCCTTCGCCCGGACCGGCGCGCTGCCGATGGGCAAGATGGGCCAGCGGCTCATGGTGCACGCCGCGTCCGTCACCAACGTCATCTCCCGGCTGGAGGCGCGCGGCCTGGTCACCCGCGGCCCCTCCCCCGCCGACCGGCGCGTCGTCCTCGCCGAGATCACCCCCGCCGGGCGCGAGCTGGCCGAGACGGCCACCGCCGCGCTGCACGACGCCGGGTTCGGTGTCCCCGACCTCACCGCCGAGCAGGCGGAGGCGATCACCGGCGCGCTGCGCGCCGTCCGCGTCTCGGCCGGAGAGGTCGCCCCCTGACCGGATTCCACGCGGACGCGTGCGACGGGCCTAATGTGGTCGGGTGACCGATATCACCTACGGCGGGTATCTCCGCCTCGACACGCTGCTGTCCTGCCAGGAGCCCCTCACCGACGCCCACGACGAGCCGCTGTTCATCGTCGTCCACCAGGTGTACGAGCTGTGGTTCAAGCAGATCCTGCACGAGACGGCGCGGCTCCAGCGGCGGCTGGAGGACGGCGACAGCGCCGGGACGCTGCACACCGCGCGGCGCGTCGCGACGATCCTCAAGACCGTCGTCGGCCAGCTCGACATCCTGGAGACGATGACGCCCCGGCAGTTCGCGGCGTTCCGGTCGGCGCTCGGCACCTCCAGCGGGTTCCAGTCGGCGCAGTTCCGCGAGATCGAGGCCGTCCTCGGCCGCCGCGCCCTGTCCCCCGCCGCGCTGCGCGACGACGCCCGGCTGCGGGCCGCCGCGACCCGCCGGTCGGTGTTCGACTCGCTGCTGCGCTACCTGGCCCGGCAGGGCCACCCGGTGCCCGCCGCCGCGCTGGAACGCGACACCGCGCGGCCGTGGACGCCGGACGGCGCCGTGCAGGCCGTGCTGCTGGCCGTCTACGAGGGCGAGGGCGGCCCGGCCGTCGAGGTGTGCGAGGCGCTGGTCGACCTGGACGAGGGCGTGCAGGAGTGGCGGTACCGGCACCTGAAGATGGTCGAGCGGACGCTCGGCGCCCGGATCGGCACCGGCGGCTCGGCGGGCGCGGACTACCTGCGGTCGACGCTGGCGGCGCCCGCCTTCCCGGACCTGTGGGAGGTCCGGTCGCGGATCAGGGACGCTCCGCTGTAGCCCGGTCCCTGCGGCCCAGGAGCAGGTCGGTGACGGCGGCGGCGAGCGCCAGCACGACGAAGCCGAGCGTCACGATGAGACCGTGCCGGAACGCCGCCGCCCAGCCGCCCGGCACGCTGGCGAAGAACACCGCGCCGACCGCCGCGACGCCGATCGCGGTGCCGACCCGCTGGCCCGTCTGGAGCACTCCCGCCGCACTGCCGCCCTCGGTGTACGGGACCTCCGACAGGGTGATCGTCTGGTTGGGCGAGATGACCAGGCCGCTGCCGAACCCGGTGACGAGCAGCGGCAGCGCCGTCCACCAGGCCACCCCGGCGCCGGGGTGCAGCTCGACGGCGATCCACGCCAGGACGAGCCCGCCCAGCACCATGCCGAGGCCGAAGGCGACCAGCGGGCGGCCGAAGCGGTCGACCAGGCGTCCCCCGATCTGCGCGGCGGTGCCCGACCCGACCGCGAACGGCGTGATCGCCAGACCGGCGCCGAGCGGGCTGTAACCCAGGCCGTTCTGGAGGTAGAGGGTAAAGATGAAGAAGACCGCCGTGAACCCGGCGAAGTACAGCAGGGCGATCGTGGCGCCGAGCGCGTAGGAGCGCAGCCGGAACAGGCCGAGGTCGACGATGGGGGACGCCGCGCGCCGCTCCCAGGCGACGAACGCCGCCAGCAGCGCGGCGCCGGCCGGCACCAGCAGCCACTTGGCGGCGCCCTCCCACTGCTGGGCCTGCACGAACGGCAGCATGACGGTCAGCACGCCCGCGCCGAGCAGCACCACGCCGAGCGGGTCCAGGCCCTGCCGGTCGCCGTAGACGGGGGCGGGCAGCAGCCGCCAGGCCAGTGGCAGCGCGACCAGCCCGACCGGGATGTTGACGTAGAAGACCCAGCGCCAGCCGTCGTCGCTGCCCGCCAGCGCGATGAGCGCGCCGCCGAGCAGCGGCCCGACGGCGGTGGCGACGCCGATGACCGAGCCGAGCGCGCCGAACGCCTTGCCGCGTTCCTTGCCCTCGAAGAGCTGCTGGATGAGGCCCGCGACCTGCGGGTTGAGGATGCCGCCCGCGACGCCCTGCACGAGCCGCGCCGCGATCAGCCAGCCGACGCCCGGCGCGAGCCCGGCTGCGGCGCTGGACAGCGTGAACAGGGCCAGGCCGAACAGGAACACCGCGCGGCGGCTGCGGGCGTCGCCGAGCCGCCCGGCCGGGACCAGGACGAGGCCGAACGCCAGCGCGTAGCCCGACAGGATCCACTGGAGCTCGGACTCCGAGGCGCCGAGGCCGGAGCGGATCGACGGCAGCGCCACGTTGACGATGCTGACGTCCAGGAGGGTCATGAACGCGGCGACCAGGCACACGGCGAGGGCCCGCCACCGGCGGGCCCGGTCCTGCGGTGGGGTCGCGTGCTCCGCCCGGGTGGACATGAGGCGGTTCCTCTCCCGGCGCGGCGCCGTCAAACGGCGCCGGTCACCGGCTTGCCCACCCCTTTACCGGGGCGGACGCGGCGCTGTGCGACCCTGGTGCGGTGACCGAGACCGACGCCGCGCTCCCGACCGACCTGCGCTGCTCCGCCAAGGGCTGCGGCGCCGACGCCGTGTGGGCGCTGCGCTGGAACAACCCCAAGGTCCACACGCCGGAGCGGCGCAAGATCTGGCTCGCCTGCGACGAGCACCGCGCCACGCTCGGCGCCTTCCTCGACCAGCGGTCGTTCCTGCGCGACATCGTGCCCGTCGCCGACCGGGACGCCTAGCCGGTCAGGCGTCGCCTGCGGCGCGGTGCTGCGCCTCGCGCTCGGTCCTGCGGTCGCCCTCCCAGCCCTCGGCCAGGGCGGTGAGCCGGGCGGCGGCGTCGCGGACCGGGGTGCCCCGGCCGACGGCCAGGCCGAGCAGGAACGTCGTCAGCGGGGCACCGGGACGGGCGACGTTGTGCGCCACGTCGCGCGCCAGGTCGAGGACGAGGCCGCGGTCCAGCTCGTCACGGGCGATGCCGAGTTCCAGGCAGGCCGCCTGAATCCATTCCTCCAGCATGCGGGACGTCCCCTCTCGTCGGTGCCGTCCCGCCACTCTGGCACGCGGCGGAGATCCGGTCGGCGGCCGCCAGTTCGGCGGGCGTGTCACAGTCGAACCAGGGCGGGGCGCCGCCGCCGGGCAGCGTCACGCCGACCGGGGCGAGCGGGCCGAGCAGGCCGCGCACGGACGCGCCGTCGTAGCCGTCGAGCGCGGCGCGCAGGCGCGCGGCGGGCCAGTGGCCGACGAGCCACTGCTCGCGCCCGGCCGCGTCGAGCAGGACCGCTCCCCCGTCGCCCGCCGCCGCGCGCAGCGCGGCCAGGTGCGCGGGGCGCAGGAACGGCAGGTCGGCGGCGAGCAGCGTGACGTGCGGGGCCGTGACGTGCGCGAGGCCCGCGCGCAGGGCTGGAATCGGGCCCGCGCCCGGCGGGTCCTCCCGGACGGTGACCGCGCCGGGCGCCAGGCCGGGGCGGTGCGGGCCGACGACGACGAGCCGCGCGGCGTCCGGCACCGCGTCCGCCACCCACGCCAGCAGCGGGCGGCCCGCCACGGTCGCGGCGGGCTTGTCGGCGCCGAGCCGCCGGGCCCGGCCGCCCGCCAGCACGACGGCGTCGAACACCCCTAGCCGCCGATCGCAGACATCGGGCGGACGGGCTGGAGGAAGCCCGGGTCGTCGATGCCGTGGCCCGCGCGCTTGGTGCGGACGGCGGCGCGCCAGCGCGCGGCCAGGTCGTCGTCGGTGGCGCCGCCGCGCAGCGCGGCGCGCAGGTCGGACTCCTCGGTGGCGAACAGGCAGTTGCGGATCTGGCCGTCGGCGGTGAGCCGGACGCGGTCGCACGCGCCGCAGAACGGGCGGGTGACCGAGCCGATGACGCCGACGCGCGCGGGGCCGCCGTCCAAGACGAACGTCTCGGCGGGGGCGCTGCCGCGCTCGGCACCGGGCGCGGGCGTCAGCGTGAACGCCTCGGCGAGGCGGCCCAGGATCTCCTCGGCGGTGATCATGCCGGTGCGGGTCCAGCCGTGCTGGGCGTCCAGCGGCATCTGCTCGATGAACCGCAGCCGGTAGCCGTGGTCGAGGCAGAAACGCAGCAGCGGGACGGCCTCGTGCTCGTTGACGCCGCGCATCAGCACCGCGTTGACCTTGACCGGCCGCAGCCCGGCGTCGTGCGCGGCGGCCAGGCCGGCGAGGACGTCGGCGTGGCGGTCGCGGTGGGTGAGCGTCTTGAACGTTCCAGGGTCGAGGGTGTCGAGGGAGATGTTGACGCGGTCGAGCCCGGCTTCGGCGAGCGGCGCGGCGAGCCGTCGCAGGCCGATGCCGTTGCTCGTCACCGAGATCTCCGGGCGGGGTTCGAGCGCGGCCGCCGCCGCGACGATGCCGGGCAGGCCGCGCCGCAGCAGCGGTTCGCCGCCGGTGAAGCGCACCTCGGTGATGCCGAGCCGTTCCACCCCGACGCGGACGAGCCGGACGATCTCCTCGTCGGTCAGCAGCTCGGGCTTGGCGAGCCAGTCGAGCCCTTCGGGCGGCATGCAGTAGGAGCACCGCAGGTTGCACCGGTCCGTCAGGGAGACCCGCAGGTCCGTGGCGGTCCGGCCGTGATCGTCGACCAGCACCGGATGGTCCTCTCCTCGGGAGACGCGTCGCACGCCAGCCTAAGCCGGTGATTGACGATCGGCCGCATCGCGGGAGACGGTGAGCGCGTCCGGATCAAGATCGCGACAGCAGGAGGAGCCATGGCCGCCGTCCGGGAGTGGGAGTTCGCGGGCACGCACGGGGCCGTCACGGCGCGGGCCTGGACGCGTCCCGATCCGCGCTACGTGGCGGTGCTCGCCCACGGTTACGGCGAGCATCTCGGCCGGTACCACCACGTCGCGGACGCGCTGGTGGCGGCGGGCGCGACCGTCTGCGGCCCCGACCACCTGGGGCACGGCCGCTCGGCGGGCGAGCCGGTGCTGATCGAGGACGTCGCCGACGTCGTCGCCGACCTGCACACGCTGGTGGCGTCGGCCCGCGACGACCACCCGGACCTGCCGGTGGTGCTCGTCGGGCACTCGATGGGCGGCCTCGTCGCGGCCCGCTACGCCCAGACGCGCGGCGGCCTGGCCGCGCTGGTGCTGTCGGGGCCCGTCCTCGGCAGGTGGGGCGCGCTGGAGGACCTGCTGGCCGCCGCGACGATCCCCGACGACCCGATCGACACCGCCACGCTGTCGCGCGACCCGGCGGTCGGGGCGGCGTACGCCGCCGACCCGCTCGTCTGGCACGGCCCGTTCAAGCGGCCCACCCTGGAGGCGCTGGACGCCGCGCTGCGCGCGGCCCGCGACGCGGGCGGCCTGGGCGCCCTCCCGACGCTCTGGGTGCACGGCGCGGACGACCGTCTCGTCCCGCTCGCCGGCACCCGCACCGGCATCGAC
This sequence comes from Actinomadura flavalba DSM 45200, assembly GCF_000374305.1. GTDB lineage: Bacteria > Actinomycetota > Actinomycetes > Streptosporangiales > Streptosporangiaceae > Spirillospora > Spirillospora flavalba. The sequence continues at coordinate 429,774 of NZ_KB894096.1, forward strand.
GCCCTGCGCGGCACCGACCTCACCGAGATCGTCTATCCGGGCGCCCGGCACGAGGTCTTCAACGAGACGAACCGCGCCGGGGTGCTGTCCGACGTGACGACGTGGATCGCGAGCCGCATCCCTTGATCATCAATAGTTACCGATTGACTTTCGATAGATAGCGCGTGACACTCGATGCATGGTGACAGAACGCTGGGCGGTGGCCCTTCTCCGGGTGTTCCTCGTGGTGCTCTTCGGGGTGCTGGTGGTGTTCGAGACGATGTCGTTGCCGGGGCAGTTCGCGCACATGGCGAAGGAGAACCCCCACGACGCGTACCTGCGGTGGCCCGCGACGGCCGTGACCGTGTTCTGGGTGGTGTGCGTGCAGGTGGTGATCGTGGCGACCTGGCGGCTGCTCACCCTCGTCCGCGACGACCGGATCTTCACCGAGGCGTCACTGGTCTGGGTGGACGTCATCGTGTGGGCGTTCGCGGCCGGCTGGTCCGTCCTGGTGGCGGTCTTCGTCTACGTCGGCGTCAACGCCGACGATCCGGGACTCCCGATGGTGCTGTTCCTGCTGACGACCGGCGTCACGGTCGGCGGGCTGCTCATGATCGTCATGCGGGCGCTGCTGCGCAGGGCGACCACGCTGCGGACCGACATGGAAGCGGTCATCTGATGCCGATCGTGGTGCGCATCGACGTCGAGCTGGCCAAGCGCAAGATGAGCGTCGGCGACTTCGCCGAACGCGTCGGGCTGACGCCCGCGAACGTGGCGGTGCTGAAGAACGGGCGTGCCAAGGCGGTGCGGTTCAGCACGCTGGAGGCGATGTGCCGGGTCCTGGAGTGCCAGCCCGGCGACCTGCTCGAATGGGTGCCGGACGACGGGCCCGGCGAACCGGCCTGAGCGCCCGCGAGAGCGCGGAGGAGCCCGGCCGCGTTCGCGGCCGGGCTCCCCTCACCCCTTCACGCACACGAGCTGGCGCAGGTGCGCGACCACCTCGACCAGGTCGGACTGCTGGGCGATCACCGACTCCAGGTCCTTGTAGGCGCCGGGGATCTCGTCGATGACGCCCGCGTCCTTGCGGCACTCGACGCCCCGGGTCTGGGCGACGAGATCGTCCACGGTGAACGACTTGCGGGCCTTGTTGCGGCTCATCGTGCGGCCCGCGCCGTGCGACGCGGAGTTGAACGCGGCCTCGTTGCCGAGGCCCCGCACGATGTAGGTGCCCGTCGCCATCGACCCCGGGATGATGCCGAGATCGCCGCGGCCCGCGCGGATCGCGCCCTTGCGGGTGACGATCAGCTCGACGCCGCCGTAGGTCTCCTCCGCCACGTAGTTGTGGTGGCAGGAGATGGCGTCCTGCCAGGTGACGCGCCCCTTGAAGAACTTCGTGACGACGTCCTGCGCGAGCGCCGTCATGACGGCGCGGTTGCGGCGGGCGTAGTCCTGCGCCCACCACAGGTCGTCGCGGTAGTCCTCCATCTCGTCGGTGCCCGCGAGGAACACCGCGAGGTCGGGGTCGGGCAGGTCCTGGTTGTGCGGCAGCTTGCGGGCCGCCTCGATGTGCCGCGACGCCAGCTCGTTGCCGATGTTGCGCGAACCCGAGTGCAGGACGAGCCAGATCGCGCCCGCGTCGTCGGCGCACAGCTCCAGGAAGTGGTTGCCGCCGCCGAGCGTGCCCATCTGGTCGCGGGCCCGGCCCAGCTTGTTCTGGACGCCCCGGTGCAGCTCGCCGAACGCCGACCAGAACTCGTACCAGCCGCGCAGCTTCAGCCCCGGCAGCGCGGAGGGGTCCACGGCCTCCTTGTGCGAGCCGCGGCCGACCGGGATCGCGCGCTCCAGCTTGTGCCGCAGGCCCGCCAGGTCGTCGGGCAGGTCCTCCACGGTGAGCGAGGACTTCGCGGCGGTCATGCCGCAGCCGATGTCCACGCCGACGGCGGCGGGCGACACGGCGTCGCGCATCGCGATCACCGAGCCGACGGTGGCGCCCTTGCCGTAGTGGACGTCGGGCATCACGGCCAGGCCCTCGATCCACGGGAGGTCGGAGACGTTGCGGAGCTGCTCCAGCGCGACGTCCTCGACGGTCGCGGGGTCGGTCCACATGCGGATCGGAACCCGGCCGCCCTTGAGCGTCTGAAAAGGCACGGCCTTCCCTCCGTTGTTTCGGGTCGTCGTCGGAGAACGTGATCGTTCCCGGGGACCATTAGGACGGAACGGGCGCGCCGCGTTCAACCGGTTTTCGCGCCGGTGTGGCGGGCCAGGCCGAGCCCGTCCAGGTGTTCCAGCAGCGCGGTGACGACCCGGCGCGGGGCGCCGAGCGCGTCCCCGGCCCGCGCGAGCGTGAACGGCTGCGGCAGCGCCGACAGCACCCGCAGCGCCTCGGTGGCGGCGCCCGGCAGCAGGACGACGTCGCCCGGCAGCCGCAGCACGGCGCCCGCGTGCTCGGCGGCGGCCAGCGCCCCCTCGGTCAGCCCCAGCTCGGCCAGGCGGGCGGCGTCCGGGGCGGCGAACGGCGCGGCGGACAGGTCGGCGGTCAGCCGCCGCAGCGCCGCCAGGACGCTCGGCGGCAGCGCGCCGGGCGGGCCGTGGACGCGGCCGTCGGCGACGCGCAGCGGCGGCTCGGCCAGGGCCGCCACCAGGTCCCGCGTGGGCAGGCCGAGGCGCAGCCGCGCCTCCTCCAGCGGGACGCCCGGCGCGCGCGGGTGGTCGACGGCGTGCTGCGCGGCGGCGACGGTGAGCCGCGCGCGCAGCTCGGCCCACCGGCCCGGATCGGCGACCCAGCCGTCGCTCAGGGCGAGCGCGCCCGCCGGGACGTCGCAGCCGAGCGCCGTCAGCGCGGCGGGGCGCAGCACGCCGTGGCGGCGCAGCAGGACGGTCCCGTCGGGCCGGTCCGGCCAGGTGGCCAGCTCGCGGGCGCGGGCCGCCGCCGCGCCGCGCCGCACCAGCGCGGGCGGGCGCGGGTCGAGGACGTGGACGCCCGCCAGCGTCCCGCGCGCCGGGTCGCGCAGCACGGCGGCGTCCCCGGCGTGCAGCGGCAGCCGCGCGTTGAGCGTGAGCCGGGCGGTGTCGGGGCCGATCGGGTGCAGCCGGACGGGCACGGCGGCGGCGCCCAGGTGCAGGGTGAGCCGCCGCCCGAGCCGCCCGGACGGCTCGCCGGACCGGGTGCGCACGTCGATCACGCCCGAGAGCGTGAACGCGCCCGGCGCGGCCAGCACGGACCCGGGCGCGACCGGGACGTGCCCCGCGCCGTCCAGCCCGACGGTGACGCGGGCGGGGCTGCGGGCGCGGCCCTCCTCGGCGGCCTCGCCGGTGACGTCGGTCACGCGGACGCGGTGCCCGCCGGGCAGCAGCAGGAAGACGTCGCCGACGCCGACCGTCCCGGCGGTGAGCGTGCCGGTGACGGCCCCGCCGCCCTCGCGCACCCCGTCGATCCACAGCCGCGCGGGCGCCGCCGGATCGGGGACGGGCAGCCGTCGGACGAGCCGGTCCAGCGCGGCGCCCAGCTCGTCCAGCCCGGCGCCGGTGTCGGCGCTGACCGCGACGATCTCGGCGGCGGCGAACGCGTGCCGGGCGAGCCGTTCGCGGGCCTGGCGCAGCGCGTGCTTGGGGTCGGCGAGATCGGCGCGGGTAACGGCGACGACGGCCTCGCGGACGCCGAACGCGTCCAGCGCGGTGCAGTGGTCCTCGGTCTGGGCGAGCCAGCCGCCGTCGGCCGCGACGACGACGAGCGCGGCCGGGGCCGTCCCGGCGGCGGCGAGCGCGGCGGGCAGCGCGGCGGGCGCGCCGGGGACGTCCACGAACGTCAGCCAGGACCCGCCCGCGAGGCCCGTGGACGCCACGCCGAGACCGGGCCGGGCCCGGCCGGGGACCGGGCGCGGCGCGTAGCCGGTGAGCGCGCGGACGACCGCGGTCTTCCCGTGCCCGCCGTGGCCGGCGGTGACGGCGACCTGCATGCGTGGCCCTCCGGGGCGGCGGACTGCGTCGGGACGGCGAGGGGCGGGGCGGCGCGACCGCGGCGCCGGTCCTCCGCCCGCGACCACCCTACGGACGCCGGAGGCGGTCGCGGAAGGAGGCGCCGCCCACGGACTGAGATTCTCCGGCGCGGTGTTCCCGCCGGTGGGCGCCCGCCGGAAAGGCCGAGATACTTTTACAGGCTAAGGAGTAGGCTGCGCGGAGCGCCGTCCTTCCCGGCGTCCCATCCCCCTTCGGAGGTTGCCCGCCCATGACCTGTGCCACGACGACCGTCGCGGCCCCCGCGTCCGTCCCCGCCCGCACCGCGCGTCCCCGCGTCGTCCTGGTCGCGCTGGCGGCGGCTGGGCTGGCGGTGTCGGTGCAGCAGACGCTGGTGATCCCGCTCATCCCCCGCCTGATGACGGGTTTCGGGGTGTCGGTGGCGGCGGTCACGTGGGTGTTCACCGCCTCACTGCTGGCGGGCGCCGTCGCGACACCGCTGCTGACGCGGTTCGGCGACCTGTACGGCAAGAAGCGGATGGTGCTGGCCGCGCTCGGCCTGCTGCTGGCCGGGTCGGTCGTGTGCGCGCTGTCGTCGTCGCTGCCGGTGCTCGTCGCGGGCCGCGCGTTGCAGGGCACGTCGGCGGCGCTGGTGCCGCTGGCGATCGGGATGATCCGCGACGCGTTCCCGCCCGCCCGGGTGACGACGGCGATCGGCGTGGTCAGCGCGACGATGGGCGTCGGCGGCACGATCGGGATGATCGTCACCGGCGTCATCGCCGACCGGACGCCCAGCCACCGCCCGGTCTTCTGGATCGCCGCCGGGCTCGCCGTCGCGGTGCTGGTCCTCGTCGCGGTCGCCACGCCCGACACCGGCGAGCGACCCGGCGGGCGGCCCGACCTGCTCGGCGCGGCGCTGCTGGCCGTCTGGCTGGTCTGCCTGCTGCTCGGCATCAGCCAGGGCAACCGGTGGGGGTGGACGTCGGCGGGCGTGCTCGGCCTGTTCGCCGCCGCGGCGGCGCTGTGCGCGGTGTGGACGGTGGCGCAGCGGCGCACCGCGCGCCCGCTGGTGCGGCTCGGCCTGCTCGTCGGGCCCCGGTCGCTCGGCGCGAACACCGCCTCGGCGCTGCTCGGTTTCTCGATGTTCGCCGCGTTCACGCTCATCGCCGGGTTCGTCCAGGCGCCCCGCGCGCAGGCCGGATACGGGATGAGCGGGTCGGTGCTGGACGTCGGCCTCTACATGCTGCCGAGCACGGTGACGATGCTCGGCTGCTCGCTGGTCACCGGCCGCGCCACCGCGCGGTTCGGCGCCGCGTACACGCTGGCGGCCGGAGCGGCGACGGCGGCGGCGAGCTACGTGTGGCTGGCCGTCGCCAACGACCGGCCGCTGGACGTCCTGGCGTTCAGCGCGATCCAGGGCGCCGGGTTCGGCATCGCCTACGCCGCGCTCGGCACGCTGGCCGTGCAGCACGTCCCGATGGGGCAGAGCGGCATCGCCAGCGGGATCAACTCGCTGGTGCGCACGACGGGCGGCAGCGTCGCCGGGGCGGTGACCGCCGCGATCCTGACGGCGTCGACGCTGGACGGCACGGCGCTGCCGTCGCGGGCCGCCTACGAGCTGTGCTTCTGGGTGATCGCGGCCGGGGCGGCGCTCGCCGCGCTCGTCGCGGCCGCCGCCGGGCTGCGCCACCGCGCCCTCCCGGTGCCCTGACCGGTACGGCGCAAGCCCTTGACGGGTGCCGTCCGATCCGTGCCCTATAGGGGGGGCGGCCCACGCCCCGAGCCGCACGATCCGCCACGGGAGGACGACATGGGCCAAGGCCCCTACGAGGCCGCGTTCGAGCGCAGCATCGCCGACCCGACCCGCTTCTGGGGCCTGGCGGCCCGGGACGTGCGCTGGCTCGTCCCGCCCGACCGCGTCCTGGACGACGGCGCGCCCCCGTTCTACCGCTGGTTCACCGGCGGTGAGCTGAACACCTGCGACAACGCGCTGGACCGGCACGTCGAGGACGGCCGCGGCGGGCAGGCCGCGCTGATCTACGACAGCCCGGTCACCGGCACCGTCGCCACGTACACCTACCGGGAGCTGCGCGACGCGACCGCGCGGTTCGCCGGAACGCTGCTGGCGCAGGGGGTCGAGCGCGGCGACCGCGTCGTGATCTACCTGCCGATGATTCCGGAGGCGGTCATCGCGATGCTGGCGTGCGCGCGGATCGGCGCCGTGCACTCGGTGGTGTTCGGCGGGTTCGCCGCCCGTGAGCTGGCCGTGCGCATCGACGACGCCCGGCCGAAGGCGGTCGTGTCGGCGTCGTGCGGGATCGAGGGGTCGCGGCTGGTGCCCTACAAGCCGCTGCTGGACGAGGCGCTGGAGCTGGCCCGGCACAAGGTGCCGCGCTGCGTGATCCGGCAGCGCCCGCAGTTGCACGCCGACCTGACGCCGCCGCGCGACGTGGACTGGGACGAGGCCGTCGCCGCCGCCGCTCCGGCCGGGTGCGTCCCGGTCGCCGCCACCGACCCCCTGTACATCCTGTACACCTCGGGGACGACGGGCCGCCCCAAGGGCGTCGTGCGCGACAACGGCGGGCACGCGGTGGCGCTGCGCTGGACGATGCAGAACGTGTACGGGGTGGGGCCGGGCGAGGTGTTCTGGGCCGCGTCCGACGTGGGCTGGGTCGTCGGCCACTCCTACATCGTGTACGCGCCGCTGCTGACGGGCTGCACGACCGTCCTGTACGAGGGCAAGCCGGTCGGCACACCGGACGCGGGCGCGTTCTGGCGCGTGGCCGCGCAGCACCGCGTCAAGGCGCTGTTCACGGCGCCGACGGCGATCCGGGCGATCCGCCGGGAGGACCCGGACGGCGCGCTGCTCGCCGCGCACGACCTGTCCGCGCTGGAGACGCTGTTCCTGGCGGGCGAGCGGCTGGACCCCGACACCTACGCGTGGGCGGCGCGGGTGCTGGACCGTCCGGTGATCGACCACTGGTGGCAGACCGAGACGGGCTGGCCGGTGGCGGCGAACCCGCGCGGCCTGGAGCCGCTGCCGGTCAAGGCGGGCTCGCCGTCGGTGCCGGTGCCGGGGTTCGACGTGCGGGTGCTGGGCCCGGACGGCTCGCCCGTCCCGGCGGGCACCGACGGCGACATCGTGCTGCGGCTGCCGCTGCCGCCGGGGACGCTGCCGACGCTGTGGCAGGACGACGAGCGGTTCGTCGAGTCGTATCTGACCGAGCATCCGGGCCACTACCTGACCGGCGACGGCGGCCACCTGGACGAGGACGGCTACCTGTGGGTGATGGGCCGCACCGACGACGTCATCAACGTCGCGGGGCACCGGCTGTCCACCGGGGCGATGGAGGAGGTCATCGCGGCGCACCCGGCCGTGGCCGAGTGCGCGGTGATCGGGGTGGCCGATCCGCTCAAGGGCCAGGTGCCGCGCGGCCTGGTCGTGCTGAAGGCGGGCGTCGAGGCGGGCGCGGACGAGGTCGCGGCGGAGCTGGTCGCACGGGTGCGGGCGCAGATCGGGCCGGTGGCGGCGCTGCGCGAGGTGTCGGTGGTCCCGGCGCTCCCCAAGACCCGCTCGGGCAAGATCCTGCGCGCCACCCTCCGCGGCATCGCCGACGGCACCGACGTCGCGATCCCCCCGACCATCGAGGACCCAACGGTGCTGGAAGCACTACGCCCACTCCTACGCCACGAGCAGCCAACCTGAAAACCCGAACGCCCGGCCCCGAACTCCCGGCCCCGAACTCCCGGCTCTGAACTCCTGACTCCGGGCCTCGTGACTCCGGGCCTTCCCGGGCTCCCGGGTTCGGGAGCCTCGGGGCGGCATGAACCCGGGCCCGCACGGGTCAGGGCCGCGCCGACGCGGAGGCCATGATCATCCGGAACGAAGAGAGGATGATCATGGCCTCCGCGTCGGTGCTAAAAGGGCCCTGACCCCCGCCGCGACGCAGTCGCGGCAAAGCAAACTCAGCGGCCGGAGGCCGCTCCGCCCTTCGGCCGGAAGGCGGAGACCAGGTAGACGCCGATCACCGCGAAGGCGATCTGGAAGAGCACCTCCCAGAAGTTGAAACCGTCCGTGGCCAGGCCGAACAGGTGGGCGACGGCGGTGCCGATGAACGCCGCGACGATACCGACCACGACCGTCAGCCAGATGGCCATGCTCTGCCGCCCGGGAACGATCAGCCGCGCGACCGCGCCGATGATCGCGCCGAAGATGATGGCGGTGAAGATCCCCCCGATGGTCATGTCCGCTCCTTCGGTCATGAGTTCCGTACCGCGTCGCGCGATCCGGTATCGAAGGCCATACCCACCGTCACGATCAACGACACGACCTGCGACGACGGACATTTACCGCTATCGACGGTTCACCGCACGATGAGGGGGTGCGGCCCGGCAGGGATCAGCTCACCGATGACGGGGGCGCCGGGGATCTCCCCGGCGACCAGGAGGCCGCCGGAGGTCTGGGCGTCGGCGAGCAGCAGCCGCTCCTCCTCGTTGATCCCGCCGAAGTCGGTGCGCGGGGTGACCCAGGCGAGGTTGCGGCGGGTGCCGCCGGGGACGAAGCCGTCCCGCACGCTCTCGCGGGCACCGTCCAGGAAGGGGACGGCGGCGGCGTCCACGACGGCGGTCACGCCGCTGGCGCGGGCCAGTTTGTACAGGTGCCCGAGGAGCCCGAAGCCGCCGACGTCGGTGGCGCAGACGGCGCCGCCCGCGAGGGCGAGCCGGGCGGCTCCGGCGTTGAGCGCCGCCATCGTCTCGACCGCGCCGGGGAACGTCTCGCCGGTGGCGCGGTGCCGGGCGTTGAGGGTGCCGAGGCCGAGCGGCTTGCTGAGCGAGAGCGGGACGCCGGGCGCGCCCGCCGACAGGCGCAGCAGCGCGTCGGGCTGGGCGGAGCCGGTGACGGCCAGGCCGTACTTGGGGACGGGGTCGTCGACGCTGTGCCCGCCCGCGATGACGCATCCGGCGGCGGCGGCGGTGTCGCGGCCGCCGCGCAGCACCTCGCGGGCCAGGTCGGGGGCGAGCCCGTCGCACGGCCAGGCGAGCAGGTTGAGCGCCAGGACGGGGGTGCCGCCGACGGCGTAGACGTTGGACAGGGCGTGCGCGGCGGCGACGCGGCCCCAGTCGTAGGGGTCGTCCAGGACGGGGGTGTGGAACCCGGCCGCCGAGACGACGGCCTGGCCCCGGTCGATGCGCAGGACGGCGGCGTCGTCGCCGTCGCCCGCTCCGGTGAGCAGGCCCGCGGCGGCGGGGCCGGTGAGCCCGGCGACGAGGTGTTCCAGCGCCGCGGGCGGCAGTTTCCCGCCGCCTCCCCCGCCATGGGCGTACTGGGTGAGGCGGAGCGCTGCGGGGAGGGCGATCACTGGGAAGGTATCTCACATTTCTCAGCAAATGATCAAGGAGCGGAAGGTACGGACGCGATCACCCGGCGGCACCCCTTGTCGCCGGGGTGCCCGCCATGGTGCGATAAGTGGCCACTGACATCAGCAGGTGAGAGGGGAATCCCATGGGCGCGCGGCAGGACGGCGGCGACACCGGGACGAGAACGCTCGTGGCGCGGCTGGCGGCGACCGCCGCCGCGCACGGCGACCGGCCCGCCTACTCCGACCGCGGCCCCGACGGCTTGACCACCCGCACCTGGGCCGAACTGCGCCGCGACGCGCTCGTCACCGCCGCCGGGTTCGCCGCGCTGGGCCTGGAGCCGGGCGACGTCGTGGCGCTGATGATGCCCAACCGCACCGAGCACGTGCTGGCCGACCTCGGCGCCGTGCACGCGGGCGGCGTGCCCGCGACCGTCTACGCGACGCTCGCCCCCGACCAGATCGCGTTCGTCGCCGCCGACTGCTCGGCCACCGTCGCGGTGCTGGACGGCGCCGAGCAGCTCGCGCGCTGGCTGCCCGTCCTGGACCGGCTGCCCGCGCTGCGCCGCGTCGTGGTGGTCGACCCCGCCGCCGTGCCGGACGGCGACGAGCGCTTCCTGTCGTTCGCCGGCCTGACCGCGCTCGGCGAACGGCGCCTGGCCGACGACCCGGCCGCGCTGGACGACCGTCTCGCCGCCCTCACCCCCGAGCACACGCTGACGCTGCTCTACACCTCCGGGACGACCGGCAACCCCAAGGGCGTGCGGATCACGCACGCGATGGCCGACCACGAGGCGGCGTTCATCGAGAACGTCTCGATCTTCCCCGACCACAACGTCGGCATCTCCTACCTGCCGTTCGCGCACATCGCCGACCGCGTGCTCAGCTACTACCTGCCGGTCCGCCGCGCCGCGCACATCCACTTCTGCCCCGACCCGACGCGGCTCGGCGCGGTGCTGGGCGAGGTCCGGCCGCACGGGTTCTTCGGCGTCCCGCGCGTCTGGGAGAAGATCATGGCGGGCGTGCAGGCGGCGCTGGCCGCCGAGCAGGACGAGACGAAGAAGGCCGGCGTCGCGGCGGCGCTGGACGCCGGGCGCGCGTACGTGATCGCCCAGGAGCACGGCAACACGCTCACCCCGGAGATCGAGGAGGCGTTCGCGCGGGCCGACGCCGCCGTCCTCGCCCCGATCCGGGCGCTGCTCGGCCTGGACCGGTGCGTGCAGGCGTCCAGCGCCGCCGCGCCGCTGCCCGAGGAGGTCGCGCGGTTCTTCGCCGGGCTCGGGCTGAAGATCTTCGACGCGTACGGGATGACCGAGACGACCGGCGCGATCACCGCGAACCTGTCGGACTCCTTCAAGCTCGGCTCGGTCGGGCGCCCGTTCGACGGCGTCGGCCTGAAGCTGGCCGGCGACGGCGAGATCCTCGTGCGCGGCGCGACCTGCACCCCCGGCTACCTCAACCGGCCGCAGGACACCGCCGCGCTCATCGACGAGGACGGCTGGCTGCACACCGGCGATATCGGCACGCTCGACGACGACGGCTTCCTGCGCGTCGTCGACCGCAAGAAGGAGATCATCATCACCGCGGGCGGCGAGAACATCGCCCCCTCGATGATCGAGAACATGCTGAAGGAGCACCCGCTCGTCGGCCAGGCCCTCGCCTACGGCGACCGGCGCCCCTACGTCGTCGCGCTGATCACGCTGGACGGCGAGGTCGCGCCCGTCTGGGCGGCGGCGCACGGCCTGGCGGGCGCCGACCTGGCGGCGCTCGCCGACCACCCGCTCGTGCTGGCCGAGGTGGAGCGCGCCGTCGCCGACGCCAACGCGCGGCTCGCCCGCGTCCAGCAGGTCAAGAGCTGGCGGGTGCTGCCCGCCGAGTGGACGGCCGAGAGCGAGGAGCTGACGCCGACGCTCAAGCTCAAGCGGCGCGTCGTCCACGACAAGTACACCGACGTGATCGACGCCCTCTACGCCTGAGATCCGGAGAGGACGCACCGGTGGCCGCCACCCCGCGCAGCGGCCACCGGAGTTCATGGAGCGCCTAGTGGCGCAGATCGGGATAGAGCTGCTTCAGGGCGTTCTCGGTGTCGCTCACGTCGCCGGTGGAGAAGACCGCCAGCAGCGTCCGCGCGTCCACCAGGTAGCAGACCGACAGCCGGCCGCCCTGCATGACGCGGGTTCCGCAGCCGGCCGAGCCGGGCAGGTCGACCGGCGCCAGCTCGACGCCGTCGGCGCGGAGGTTCCGCGTGAAGTCGGTCATCGCGGCGCCGGTGTCGGGGAACGCGCCCTCGGCACGGGCGACCATCATCTCGCCCGTCCGGGAGTTGTCCCCGGGGAAGGAGTAGATCCCCGCCATCAGCGGGCCGAGCCCGTACTTGGGCCCGTCGGACGGCGGCTGGTTCTGCATCCGCAGGATGTGCTCGGCGTCGCGGCGCTCGGCCTCATCGTTGCGAATGTAGGGCCCGGCCTGCCGCGGCAGCCCGCTCGCCGGGTCGGTGGCGCCCGCCGCAGGGCGGCGCGACGCCGAGACCGTCACCGGCGGCGACGAGATCGAGGGCAGCGCCCCGTCCGGCGTGCCGCCGGTGTCCCCCAGCCTGACCGTGCAGCCGGTCAGCGCCCCCGCGCCGACCGCGCCGGCCAGTACGGCCCCCTGCCACGCACGCATCCTCGTGCCCTTTCCCCGTCTCGTTCAGCGACGGGGACAACCTTCGCAGTCCCGGCCCGGGCGACGCCCGTGACCGGCGTCCCGATCATCACGGGACGTCCGATCCGGGACGCCCGCCCCCCGCGCCGCGCTGCGCGGCCACGGTGTAGACGGGATCGGCGGCGCTCGCCCGGCCCGCCTCGAACACCGCGAACCGCGTGCACGCCGAGCCCGCGAGCAGCGCGAGCCCCGACGCCGCCGCGACCGCGCGGTGCCGCCGTCCGGCCAGCGCCGCCGTCACGGCGCCGCCCACGGTGAGGACCTGGGCGACCCGGGACAGCCGGGCCGGACGTCCCGACCGGTACACCTCGGCGGTGCGTCCCAGCGCCCGCCGCATCTTGGCGTTGACGGTCAGCTCGGTGGCCGCGCCGAGCACGGCCGCCGCGCGCGCCGGGCCGGTCTGCCCGGTCGGGGCGGCCAGCAGGCCGAGGCCGCCCGCCGCCGCCGTGGCCGAACCGGCGAACAGGAACGGCAGCTCGCGGTAGGCGCCGTGCCAGGCCGGGACGGCGGTGTCGGAGATGAGCACGGCCGTGTAGGACGCGACGGCCGGTCCGGTGAGCGCCGCCCAGCCCGTCGCGGCGCGGCCGGTGCGCGGGAACCACCCCGTCACGTCGGTGACGGCGGCGAGCCCGGCCGCCGGGCCGTACATCGCCAGAATCCACGACCCCATGCTCATCGGCGACGTCGGCTTGAACACCCGGAGCATGTTGTAGAACCGCTCGGGACGGCCGAGGTCGTGGATGAGCAGGCCGGTGGACAGCCCGATCGCCGTCAGCCCGCCGACCTTGCCCGCGCGGGCCAGCGCCGGGCGCCCGGTGAGCTGCGCCCCGGCCGCCATGACCGACGACGCGCCCGCCAGGCCGCCCAGGAACAGGTAGCCCGCGATGTCGCGGGCGCTCCAGGTCGGCTCCTTGATGATGGGACGCCCGTAGTACGAGCCGAACTCGGCGCGCGGCACCATCGAGCGCTCCCGCGTCCCGCCCCGGCGGCGGCCGCCCTGCTCCCCCGGGCTCGCCTCGCGGCCGGGCCGCTGGTTCCGCTCGCCCGCCCGGGTGACCTGTGCCTCGCTCATCGACGCCCTCCGATCCGGTCGCCCACCGCGAACGCGGCGGCGATGCCGCCGACGAGGGTCAGCGCGGCGACCGCGCCGTGCCGCCACATCGACGGCAGGTCGCGGGTGGTGACGAACGGGTCCGGCGGGAGCCCGTAGGTCTCCGGTTCGTCCAGCAGCAGGAAGAACGCGCCGTCGCCGCCGACGCCGTCGTCCGGATCATGGCCGTAGAGGCGCGCGTCGGCGACGCCCGCGTCATGGAGCTGCTCGACGCGCTCGGCGGCGCGCTCGCGCAGTTCGTCGAGCGGGCCGTACTGGATCGAGTCGGTCGGGCACGCCTTCGCGCAGGCCGGTTCCTGGCCGTCGGAGATGCGGTCGTAGCACAGCGTGCACTTCCAGACGCGGCCGTCCTCCTCGCGCTGGTCGATGACGCCGTACGGGCAGGCGGGCACGCAGTAGCCGCAGCCGTTGCAGATGTCCTCCTGGACGACGACCGTGCCGAACTCGGTGCGGAACAGCGAGCCGGTCGGGCACACGTCCAGGCAGGCCGCGTGCGTGCAGTGCTTGCAGACGTCCGAGGCCATGAGCCAGCGCAGGTCGGCGCGCTCGCCCGCCAGGCCGAGGACGTCCACGCCGTCGTACTCCAGGCCCGGGTCCTGCTCGCCGATCGGCCTGCGCTGCTCGATGAACGCCACGTGCCGCCAGGTGTCGGCGCCGAGGCCCTGGGTGTTGTCGTAGGACATGCCGGTGAAGGTCAGGCCGTCCTCGGGGACCATGTTCCATTCCTTGCACGCCACCTCGCACGCCTTGCAGCCGATGCACACCGAGGTGTCGGTGAAGAACCCCATCCGGGGCGGGTGGTCGCGGTGCCCGGCGTCCCCCGCGACGTCGTGCAGCTCACCGGTGATCCGGCCCATCGTCACACCTCCATGCCCGTGGTCGCGTCGATGCCCGCCCGCTCGCGGTAGGAGCGCACGAAGGCCGGGCGGTCCGGGCCGCGCGGGCGGCGGCCGGGCCGGATGTCGGCGGTCAGCGCCTTGACCTCCTGGATGTGCACGTTCGGGTCGAGCGCGATGGCCGACAGCTCGTTGGCCGCGTCGCCGGTGGCGTATCCGTTCGGGCCCCAGTGGTAGGGCAGGCCGATCTGGTGGACGACGCGCCCGCCGACCCGCAGCGGCGCGATCCGGTCGGTGACGAGCACCCGCGCCTCGATCGCGTTGCGGGCGGTGACGATCGTGGCCCAGCCGCCGTGCTCCAGCCGCGCCCGCTCGGCCAGCTCCGGCGACACCTCGCAGAAGAACTCCGGCTGGAGCTCGGCCAGGTACGGCGACCAGCGCGACATGCCGCCCGCCGTGAAGTGCTCGGTGAGCCGGTACGTCGTCACCACGTACGGGAACACGTCGGCGCCCGGCTCGTCGCCGCTCGGGTGCGGCCGGTTGTCCTCGGCGGTCGGCATCGAGCGGACCGGGTTGCGGGGGTGGCGCGGGTAGAGCGGGTTGCCGAACGGGGAGTCCTGCGGCTCGTAGTGGGCGGGCAGCGGGCCGTCCACCAGCCCGGCCGGGGCGAACAGCCAGCCGCGCCCGTCGGCCTGGAGGATGAACGGCTCGTCGCCGCGCAGCGCGGCCGGGCCGGTCGCGCCGTCGGGCGGCACGTAGTCCGGGGCCTTGTCGTGGACGAAGTCGGGATCGTCGTGGCCGGTCCAGCGCCCGGCGTCGGCGTCCCACCAGACGAGCGCCTTGCGCTCGCTCCACGGGCGGCCCTGCGGATCGGCCGACGCCCGGTTGTACAGGATGCGGCGGTTAGCGGGCCACGACCACGCCCACTCGGCGGCGATCCAGTCCTGGTCGTCGGTGTGCTTGCGGCGGGCGGCCTGGTTGACGCCGTCGGCGTACACGCCGCAGTAGATCCAGCAGCCGCACGTCGTGGAGCCGTCGCCGCGGATCTGCTCGTAGGACGACAGCGGCGCGCCGTCTGGGCCGTGCCCGTTGATCTCGGCGAGGACGGCCTCGGCGGACGGCTCGTCGTGCGGCCCCTCGGTCGGGTAGTCCCAGGTGAGGTCGAGGACGGGCCGGTCGCGGTCGTCGGCCGACCCGGCCAGCCGCTCGCGGACCAGCCGGCCCAGGTGGTAGGTGAACCACAGGTCGCTGCGGGCGTCCCCGGCCGGGTGGACCGCCGCGTGGTGCCACTGGAGCATCCGGTTGGTGTTGGTGAAGCTGCCGGACTTCTCGGTGTGCGCGGCGGCGGGGAAGAAGAACACCTCGGTGCCGACGTCCTCGGTGCGCATCTCGCCCGACTCGATCTCGGGCCCGTCCTTCCACCACGTCGCGCTCTCGATGAGCGAGAAGTCGCGGACGACGAGCCATTCCAGCTCGGCCATGCCGAGCCGCTGCATCCGGGCGTTCGCCGATCCGACCGCCGGGTTCTCGCCCATCAGGAAGTAGCCCTTGCAGACGCCCTCGCGCTGCGCCAGCACCGTCTCGTAGGTGCTGTGCGCGCCCGTCAGGCGCGGCAGGTAGTCGAACGCGAAGTCGGTGTCCTCGGTGGCGGCGTCGCCCCACCACGCCTTGAGCAGGCTGACGGCGTAGGAGCGCATGTTGCCCCAGTAGCCCTTGGTCGGGGCGTCGGCGCTGACCCAGCCGTCCAGGTCCTCGTGGAGGTGGGCGTGCGGCATCGGGAGGTAGCCGGGCAGCAGGTCGTACAGGGTCGGGATGTCGGACGAACCCTGGATGCTGGCGTGCCCGCGCAGCGCCTGGATGCCGCCGCCGGGGCGGCCGATGTTGCCGAGCAGCAGTTGCAGGATGCTGGCCGCGCGGATGTACTGAGAGCCGACCGTGTGCTGCGTCCAGCCGACCGCGTAGGCGAACGCGCTGGTGCGGTCGCGGCCCGAGTTGCGGACCAGCGCGTCGCAGACCTTGGCGAGCTGCTCGGGCGGCACGCCGCAGATCTCCTGCACGACCTCGGGCGTGTAGCGGGCGTAGTGCCGCTTGAGCACCTGGAACACGCAGCGCGGGTCGCGCAGCGTCTCGTCGCGGCGCGGGTGCCCCGCCCCGAGCCGGGCGCCGCCCGCGCCCCGGCTCTCGGACGGCCCGGCGGTCCTGCCGGTGCCCGCGCGGCCGACGCGCCGCTCGTAGCCGACGTCGCGCTGGCCGGACGCGGCGGCGACGTCCAGGCCGTCGTAGTGCCAGCTATCGATGTCGTATTCGCGGCCGTGGGCGTCCAGGCCGGAGAAGACGCCGTCCAGGTCCTCGGTGTCGCGGAAGTCCTCGTTCAGGATCGTGGAGGCGTTGGTGTAGGCCAGGACGTACTCGCGGAAGTAGGCGCCGGTGCTGAGGACGTGGTTGATGATCGCGCCGAGGAAGGCGATGTCGCTGCCCGCCCGGATCGGGACGTGCAGGTCGGCGACGGCGCTGGTGCGGGTGTAGCGCGGGTCGACGTGGATGATCGTGGCGCCGCGCGCCTTGGCCTCCATCACCCACTGGAACCCGACCGGGTGCGCCTCGGCGAAGTTGGAGCCCTGCACGACGATGCAGTCGGCGTGCTGGAGGTCCTGGAGGAACGTGGTGGCGCCGCCGCGCCCGAACGAGGTGCCGAGGCCCGCGACGGTGGAACTGTGGCAGACCCGCGCCTGGTTCTCGACCTGGACGACGCCGAGCGCGGTGAACAGCTTCTTGATGAGGTAGTTCTCCTCGTTGTCCAGCGTGGCGCCGCCCAGGCTGGCCAGGCCGAGGGTGCGGCGGACGCGGGTGTCTCCGGCGGTCCACTCGAAGGTGTCGCGGCGGGTCGTCACGACGCGGTCCGCGACCATGTTCATGGCCGTCTCCAGGTCGAGCGTCTCCCACTCGGTGCCGTGCGGGCGCCGGTACAGCACCTTGTGGCGGCGGGCCGCGCCGGTGGTGAGCTGGAGTGTGGCCGAGCCCTTGGGGCACAGCCGTCCCCGGCTGACCGGGGAGGCCGGGTCGCCCTCGATCTGCACGACCTTCTCGTCCTTGACGAAGATCTGCTGCCCGCAGCCCACCGCGCAGTACGGGCAGATCGACTTCACCACGCGGTCGGCCGTGGCCGTGCGCGGGCGCAGCCCGGCGGTGCGCGCCGACTCGGCGGCGGCGCCCCGGCCGAGCCGGTCCGACCCGGTCACCTGACGGTAGACGGGCCAGCTCTCGATGCGTTCACGGATGCCCACGGATCGTCCTCCCGGCTCGGTTGACCGGCCCCTACCCCGTCGGCGGGCGCGTCGATCATCCGGAGGAGGCGCAGGTCAGGTGTCATGCGGGGCGCCGCCGGGCAGGGTGGGCGCAGAGGGGAAGGAGCCGGGCATGGGACGCGAACGGGAGCCGGGCGACCGCCGCGCGGGCGGCGTCGAGCACGGCAAGGCCCTCGCCGGGGCGCCGTGGGGGCGCAGCGCGCTCAACCTGCGGCTGCTGCTGGCCGGGTTCGGGCTGGTGATCTGCGTGGGCCTGGGCGTCCTGTCCTGGGCGGTCGGCTATCCCTGGCTCGGCGTCGTGCTGTTCGTGCTCGCGGCGGTCGCCCTCGTCGACCTGGTCGTCGTGGGACGCCGCGTGAAGCGCCGCCGCGAGCGCGGCGAGCACCACACGCTGTTCGAGTGACCGTCCGCTAGAGCGTGGTCAGGCCGCCGTCCACCGGGATGACCGCGCCGTTGACGAACGAGCCCGCGCGGCTGGCCAGGAACACCGCCGCGCCCGCCATGTCGTCGGGACGGCCGATGCGGCGCAGCGGCACCGCCGCCGCGATCGTGTCACCGAACGCCTCCAGCGTCGCCGCCATCATCTTCGACTCGAACGGGCCGGGCGCCACCGCGTTCACGGTGATGTGCTGCGGCCCCAGCTCCTTGGCCAGGACGCGGGTGAGCTGGTGCACGGCCGCCTTGCTGGTGGTGTAGGAGTAGCGCTCGCCGGGCGTCATGATGCCGTCGATCGACCCGATGTTGATCACGCGGGCGGGGTCGTCCGGCGTCGCCGCCGCGCGCAGCGCGGGCAGCAGCGCGCGGGTGAGGTAGAACGGCGCCTTGAGGTTGAGGTCGACGACCTTGTCCCACGCCGACGCGGGGAACTCCTCCAGCGGCGCGCCCCAGGTGGCGCCCGCGTTGTTCACCAGGATGTGCAGCGGCCCGTCGCCGACGGCCTCGGCCAGCCGCAGGCACTCGGCCTCCGTGCTGATGTCGGCGGGCACCGGCACGGCCTCACCGAACGCGGACAGCTCCTTGGCCGCCTGCTCGCACGCCTCGGCCTTGCGGGAGCTGACGTAGACCTTCGCGGCCCCGGCCTGGAGCAGCCCCCGGGCGATCATCAGGCCGATGCCCCGGGTACCGCCGGTGACCAGCGCGGTCTTGCCGGTGAGGCTGAACAGATCCATGGCGGGGGTCCTCCTGTGACGGCCGTCCGGACGGATCGTCCGACCGTACCGGGGGCGTGCGGGCGTCCGGCGGGCGGGGCGTACGGTGGAGGGATGCGGCGCCGCACGCGGACCTACCTGATCATGATGGGCTGCTGCCTGGCGCTGTTCGTCGGCGCGTGGGCCGTCGTGGTGCGGTTCTCGCCGCTCGCCGCCGTCCTGATGTCGGTCGTCGCGGCGGTCATCCCGCCGATCGCCGTGATCATCGCCAACGGCGGCCGCGAGCGCTGACCCCGGCCGCGTGCCGCCGTCCCCGGCCGGGCAGGATCGGCAGTGTGGAACCGGGGGCGTTCGCGGCGGCGCTGGACCTGGCGGGCATCTTCGTGTTCGCCGTGTCCGGCGCGCTCGCGGCCGTCCGGCAGCGGCTCGACGTCGTCGGCATGGTCGTGCTCGCCGAGATCACCGCGCTCGGCGGCGGCATCCTGCGCGACCTGGTGATCGGCGCCGTCCCACCGGCGGCGTTCACCAGCCTCGGGTACGCGCTGACGCCGCTCGTGGCGTCCGCGCTGGTGTTCTTCTGGCATCCACAGGTGACGCGGCTGTATCCGGCGGTGCTGTTCTTCGACGCGGCCGGGCTCGGCCTGTTCTGCGCCACCGGCACGCTGAAGGCCCTGGTGTACGGGCTGTCGCCGCTGCACGCCGCGCTGCTCGGCGTCGTCACCGCGTGCGGCGGCGGCATCCTGCGCGACATGCTCAGCGGCCAGATCCCCTCGGTGCTGTACGACCGTCAGCTCTACGCGCTGCCCGCCGCGCTCGGCTCGTCCGTCGTCGCGGTGTCGTGGGTGCTGGGCCCGCGCGGCGGCGTCGTCACGACGTCCGCCGCCGTCCTGGCCTTCGGCCTGCGCGTCCTCGCCCTGCGGCGCGGCTGGCGGGCTCCGCGCCCGCGCGGTGTGCACGACTAGAGGGGAGAGCGCGCCCGCAGCGGGTAGCGTCCTTCGCATGGGGCGGATCACGGTGCGCAGGCCGGTGCTGCGGGTCAGCACGAGCGGGACGCGCGGACGGCGGCCCGACACGCTCGCCGTGGAGGAGCCGCTGGAGATCCGCGTCGCGGGACGCCCGCTGACGATCACCATGCGGACGCCCGGCGACGACTTCGACCTGGTGACCGGCTTCCTGGTCGCCGAGGGCGTCGTCGCCGCGCCCGGCGACGTCGCGGCGCTGCGCTACTGCGCCGACACCGTCGAGCAGAACACGCTGGACGTCGTCCTGGCGCCCGGCGTCGCCCCGCCGGACGCCGCGCTGACCCGGGCGTTCACCACGACGAGCGCGTGCGGGGTGTGCGGCAAGTCCAGCATCGAGGCGCTGGCCGCCGAGCGCCGGTACGACGTGGCCGCCGACACCGTCACGGTGGACACCGGCGTCCTGGCCGCGCTGCCCGGGCGGCTCCGCGACGCCCAGCGCGTCTTCGACCGCACCGGCGGCCTGCACGCGGCCGGGCTGTTCACCGCCGCCGGGGAGGCGCTGGCCGTCCGCGAGGACGTCGGCCGCCACAACGCGGTCGACAAGGTCGTCGGCTGGGCGCTGCGCGAGGGCCGCCTCCCGCTGCGCGGCACCGTGCTCATGGTGAGCGGCCGCGCGTCCTTCGAGCTGACGCAGAAGGCCGCGCAGGCGGGCATCCCGATCCTGGCGGCGGTCTCGGCGCCCTCGTCGCTGGCCGTCGACCTCGCCGACGACGCGGGCCTCACCCTCATCGGCTTCCTGCGCGGCGACACGATGAACGTCTACACGGCTCCCGAACGCGTCCCGACCTGAGCCTTTGTCACTCCCGCACGACATTCGCCCGCCCGGCCGTGCCCTGGGGGACAAGCGGGCCGACCGGCCCGCGTGAGTTCATCACTTGGAGATACGGAGCGGTAAGGAAGGTCTGTACCCTTCGTCGCAGTGCGGCAATCGGTGCGGATGTGAGGAGCGCGAAATGACGAGGCCCCCGGAGTCGGACGAGACGGTGTTCGACATCGACGAGCGGCATCCCCCGATCAAGACGCGCCGGGTCTCGTTCGACTGGACGAAGACGCCGCTGCACTGGATTCCGGGCGACCCCGTCGGGACGCACATCATCAACTCGTTCCACATCGTCCTGCCCGAGGGCGAGAAGTGGTTCATCCAGTGCGTCAAGGACGCGCGCCCGTACATCAAGGACGAGCGCCTGCTGGAGGAGATCCGCGGCTTCATCGGGCAGGAGATGGTGCACGCGCGGTCGCACCAGGGCGTGTTGGACCAGATCCTGGAGGCCAACGGGATCGACGTCACCAAGATCACCGTCCCGGCGGGCAAGGGCAACGCCGACCGGCCCGCGCAGATGGCCGAGCTGAAGAAGAAGAACCCGCGGTCGTGGCGGCGGCGGCTGCGGTTCGAGCTGGCGGCGGTCGCCTCGATCGAGCACTACACGGCCGTGCTCGGCCAGTGGATCATGGACAACGACCGGCTGGACAAGGCCGGCGTCGACCCGACCATGCTGGACCTGCTGCGCTGGCACGGCGCCGAGGAGGTCGAGCACCGCTCGGTCGTCTTCGACGTCTACAAGGCGGTCGGCGGCCGCTACCCCACACGCGCGTTCGCCTGGGTGGTGTCGCTGTTCTTCCTGTACTGGGCGCTGATCGGCGGGTCGCTGTACCTGCTCAAGCAGGACCCGACGTACGGCCGGGTCCGCCCGCTCAAGGTGCTGCGCCAGTACCGGCGCTCGGTCCGGCAGGGGCACATCCCGGGCATCTTCAAGCTGCTTCTGGGCGAGGCCCCGGTCTACCTGCGCCCGTCGCACCACCCGTCGCAGGTGTGCAGCACGCCGCGCGCGCTGGAGTACCTGATGGGTTCGCCCGCCGCGCAGGCCGCCGGGTACGACCCGTACTAGACGGTCCTCGACCGTTCCAATATCACAGGTTCACCGCCGACGGCGAGGGTGTGGCGAGCGTCACCTCGCGGACACCTTGACCGGGGTTCAACCCCCGCGCTTAATTAACATTGTGTCCAATAAAGTGGCGCTCGCCCGCGTCGACCGTGCCGCGGAGCTTGAGCGATTCCGGGAGATCCAGCGCCTGAGCTACGCGTGCGCCGAGGCCGTCGCCGCCACGCTCGAACCGGGCGTGACCGAGCGCGAGGCGTGCCGCCGGATGCGCAAGTGGCTGCTCGCGCGCGGCGTCGACGACTGGCTGCACACGCCCTTCGCCTGGTTCGGCGACCGGTCGGCCTTCACCGGCTTCCGCGTCCCGACGCAGTTCCTGCCCAGCGGCGCGACGCTGGAGGAGGGCATGCCCTACATCCTCGACATGGCGCCGGTGAAGGACGGCCACAGCGCCGACATCGGCTACGGCGGCGTCCTCGGCGAGAACCGCGCGTGGACCCGCGTGGACACCGACCTCGCCGAGTACCGCACGCTGATCCTCGACCTGGTCCGCGAGCGCCGCACGTTCGCCGACGTCTACGCCGAGGTGGACGCGCTCATCGCCCGGCACGGCTACAGCAGCCGCCACGCCAAGTACCCCGGCCGCGTCATCGGCCACCAGGTCGGCGTGATCAGCAGCCGGCTGCCCAAGCGCGTCGGCTTCCCGTTCGGCGTCCGCTTCCTCCAGACCATCGGCCGCGAGCTGGTCACCGAGCGCGTCGCGGGCCGCTCCCCGCTGTGGAACGGCACCCGCCACTCCGACCATCCCCCGACGCCCGGCCTGTGGGCCGTCGAACCGCACCTCGGGTTCCGGGGCGTCGGCGTCAAGTTCGAGGAACTCCTGGTCGTGACCGAGGACGACGCGTTCTGGCTCGACGACGATCTGCCGCACGTCCGCCGCTGGGCGGACCGGAAGGAAGCCCAGGCATGACCCCCGCTGCCCCGTCCGTCCGCTCCCGCACCGTGCGCGGCGACGGCGTCGACCTCGCCGTCTACGAGCAGGGCGACCCGGCCCGCCCGACGGTGCTGCTCGTGCACGGCTACCCCGACACCCACGCGGTGTGGGACGAGGTCGCCGCCGAGCTGGCCGGGCGCTTCCACGTCGTCCGCTACGACGTGCGCGGCGCGGGCGCTTCCTCGCGTCCGTCCGGCCGCCGCCGGTACGCCTTCGACTACCTGATGGCCGACCTGGCCGCCGTCGCCGACGCGACCGCGCCGGACGGCCGGGTCCACCTGGTCGGGCACGACTGGGGGTCGATCCAGGGCTGGGAGGCCGTCGCGACGATGGCCGAGCGGTTCGCGTCGTTCACCTCGATCTCCGGCCCGTCCCTGGACCACGCCGCCCGGTGGACGCGGCGCAATCTCACCCGCCCGACGCCGGGCAACCTGCGGCGCGCGGTCGCGCAGGGCGTCCGCTCCTGGTACATCGCGTTCTTCCAGACGCCGCTGCTGCCCGAACTGCTGTGGCGGGCCGGGCTCGCCCGCCCGTTCGCCCGCGCGCTGGAGGCCGGTGAGGGCGTGCGGCCCCGGGACGGGCACCCGGCGCGGACGCTGCCGCGCGACGGCGCCGCCGGGGTCGGCCTCTACCGGGCGAACATGCCGGCCCGGCTGCGCTCCCCGCGCGACCGGCACGTCGCCGTCCCGGTCCAGGTGATCGTCCCGACCCGCGACCTGTTCGTCTCCCCGCACCTGGTCGGCGGGCTCGCCGGGCTGGCGCCCGACCTGTCGCTGCGCCCGATCGCCGCCGGGCACTGGGTGCCGCGCACCCATCCCGGCACCGTCGCGCGGTGGATCGGCGAGCACGTCGGCCGCGTCACCGGCGGCGCGCTCACCGCCGCCGAGGCCCGCGCGGTGCGGCGCGCCCGCGTCACGCCGGACCGGCGGCCGTTCCAGGGCTCGCTGGTCGTCGTCACCGGCGCGGGCAGCGGCATCGGCCGCGCCACCGCGCTCGCGTTCGCCGAGCGCGGCGCCGAGGTCGTCGCCGCCGACCTCGACCTCGCCGCCGCCGAGCGGACCGCCGAACTCGCCGGGGCGCTCGGCGGTCCCGCCCGCGCCTACCGCGTCGACGTCGGGGACGCCGCCGCGATGGAGGACTTCGCCAAGACCGTGCTGCACGAGCACGGCGTGCCCGAGGTCGTCGTCAACAACGCCGGGATCGGCATGGCCGGGTCGTTCCTCGACCACTCCCCCGAGGACTGGAAGCGGGTGCTGGACGTCAACCTCGGCGGCGTGATCCACGGCTGCCGGCTGTTCGCGGCTCAGATGGCCGAGCACGGGCAGGGCGGGCACATCGTCAACATCTCGTCGGCGGCGGCGTTCACGCCGTCGCGGACGCTGCCCGCCTACGCGGCGAGCAAGGCGGCCGTCCTCATGCTGTCGGAGTGCCTGCGCGCCGAGCTGGCCGGGCAGGGCATCGGCGTCAGCGCGATCTGCCCCGGCATCGTCAACACCGCGATCACCCGCACGTCCCGGTTCGTCGGCCGCACCCCCGAGAAGCAGGAGCAGAACCGGGACCGCGCCTCGCGCGCCTACGCGCTGCGCGGCTACGGGCCCGAGGGCGTCGCGGAGCAGATCGTCACCGCCGTCCGGCGGAACCGGCCGGTCGTGCCGGTCACACCGGAGGCGCGGCTGGGCTACGTGCTGTCGAAGGTGTCGCCGGGGCTCATGCGGGCGCTCGCCCGGTTCGACATCGGGTGACGGCGCCGCTCAGGCGTGCGCCGGGGCCCGCACGGTCAGGTTGAGGCCGCTGCCGGGCTCGAACAGGTCGATGTCGTCCGGGCTGAACTCCAGCTCGATCCGCTGCTTCTCCCGGATCTCCGAGCGGGCGTCCACCCGGGCGACGAGCTGCACGCGGCTGCGGTCGCCGGTGTCGGCCTGGAGCGCTTCGGCCAGGTGCTCGGACTCGATCGTGCCCGCCTCCTCCAGGTCGAGGTAGACGTACTTCTCGGCGCCGAGCGACTCGACGATGCCCGCAGTCCCGGTGAACGTCAGGTCGCGGCCGGTCGCGGCGGTCTCCCGGACGAGGTGCGCGTCCTCGAACGCCTCGGGCCGGATGCCCATGATCAGTTCGGCGGGGTCGCCGTGGTCGGCGAGCGCCCGCCGCATCCGGTCGCCGAGCGGGACGTCGCCGAGGACGGTGTGCAGGCGCGCGCCCTCGACCCGGGCGGGCAGGAAGTTCATCGACGGCGAGCCGATGAAGCCCGCCACGAACAGGTTGCGCGGATGCCGGTACAGCTCCTCGGGGCTGCCGACCTGCTGGACGACGCCCTTGCGCATCAGCACGATGCGGTCGCCGAGGGTCATCGCCTCGGTCTGGTCGTGGGTGACGTAGACGGTGGTGGTGCCCAGGCGGTCCTGGAGGCGGGAGATGACCGTGCGCATCTGCACCCGGAGCTTGGCGTCCAGATTGGACAGCGGCTCGTCCATGAGGAACGCCTTGGGGTCGCGGACGATCGCGCGTCCCATCGCCACGCGCTGCCGCTGCCCGCCGGACAGGTTCGCGGGCCGCCTGTCGAGCAGTTCGTCCAGGTCGAGGATGCGCGCGGCCTCCTCGATCCTGCGGTCGGCCTCGGCCTTGCCGAGCTTGGCCAGCCGCAGCGGGAAGCCGATGTTCTCCCGCACGGTCATGTGCGGGTAGAGCGCGTAGGACTGGAACACCATCGCGATGTCGCGGTCGCGCGGGGCGCGTTCGTTCATCCGCTCGCCGTCGATGCGCAGCTCGCCGTCGGAGATGTCCTCCAGGCCCGCGATCATGTTGAGGGTGGTGGACTTCCCGCAGCCCGACGGGCCCACCAGGATGATGAACTCACCGTCGGCGATCGTGAGGTCGAAGGAGTGGACGGCGACGGTGCCGTCGGGGAACCGCTTGGTCACCCCGTCCAGAACGATCTCAGCCATGGTCGCGCCTCATCCCTTCACCGCACCCGACGTCAGGCCGGACACGATCCGGCGCTGGAAGAACAGCACGAACACCACGATGGGCACCGTGATCACCATGGCCGCCGCCGCGATCGACCCGGTCGGGTCCTCGAACTGCGAGCTGCCGGTGAAGAACGAGATCGTCGCCGGGGCCGTGCGGGCCGCGCTGGACGACGTCAGCGAGATCGCGAACAGGAAGTCGTTCCAGCACACGATGAACGCCAGGATCGCGGTGGTGACGACGCCCGGCGCCGCCAGCGGCGCGATGACCAGGCGGAACGCCTGGAAGGGCGTGGCGCCGTCCATCTTGGCGGCCTTCTCCAGATCCCACGGGATCTCCCGGAAGAACGTGGACAGCGTGTAGATCGTCAGGGGCAGCGCGAACGTGATGTACGGCAGGATCAGCCCCGGCCAGGTGTTGAACAGGCCGATGCCGCGCCAGATCTGGAACAGCGGCGTCACCAGCGAGATCTGCGGGAACATCGCGATGAGCAGCGAGAACCCGAGCACCAGCGATTTGCCGGGGAAGTCGAGCCGGGCCACCGCGTAGGCGGCCATCGTGCCGACGAGGATGGCGATCACCGTGGAGATCAGCCCGATGCCGATCGAGTTGACCAGCCCGCGCACGAAGTCGTCGTTCTTGAAGATGCCCTTGTAGTTGTCGAGCGTCCACGAGCGCGGGACGAAGTGCCCGTCGGTGATCGTCGCCGGGTCCTTGAAGGACAGCGACGCGATCCACAGCACCGGCACGAGCGCGTACAGCAGCACGAGCAGGTTGATCGCGCCCCATCGGGCCACCACGCGCCGATCGGCCTCCATCAGCGCCGTCCCCCGCTCTGGCCGGGCGTGGACGTCCCGAGCCCCTTGACGAACACGAACGCGATGACCGCGACCGTGACGAAGATCAGTACCGACATGGTGGAGCCGATGCCGAGGTTCAGCCCGCCGATGAGGTTGTGGTAGGCGATCACCGAGACCGACGAGGTGCCCTGCGCCCCGTTGGTGAGGATGTAGATGTTGTCGAAGATGCGGAACGCGTCCAGCGTGCGGAACAGCAGCGCGGCCAGGATCGCGGGCTTCATCAGCGGCAGTGTGATCATCCGGAAGCGCTGCCAGGGCCCGGCGCCGTCCATCGCGGCGGCCTTCAGGGCGTCCTCGGGGACGAGCGCGAGCCCGGCCATGAGCAGCAGCGCCATGAACGGCGTCGTCTTCCAGACCTCGGCCAGGATGATGATGAAGATCGCGGGCCACTGCTGGGTCAGCGGCGCGTCCCCGGCGGGCAGCAGCCCGGCCAGCCAGCCGGTGCCGGGCGTCCAGGCGTACCGCCAGCCGAACGCGGCGGCGACGGTCACGATGCCGTACGGGACGAGGACGGCGGTGCGCATCAGGCCGCGGCCGAGCAGCGTCCGGTACATCACCAGCGCGATCGCCATGCCGAGGACCAGTTCGAGGACGACGCTGATCACGGTGATCACCATCGTGACGCCGAACGCCTGCCACCAGAACGGGCTGGTCAGGACCGTGACGTAGTTCTCCAGCCAGACCCAGCCCCGCCGGTCGGGGAAGCGCAGGTCGTACCGCTGGAGGGAAAGCAGCACCGAGTACACGATGGGCCAGCCCGTCACCAGCAGCATGACGAGCGCCGCCGGGGCGCACAGCCACCAGCCGAGGTTGCGCTCGGACCGCTTGCCCTCGCTCTGCGCCCGGCGGCCCGGGTCGGCGGGCGGCTCGGCACGCGTCGCCGTCGTCACGGGATCACCCCCTTGCTCTGGAGGGCGTCGTCGATCTGCTCGCGCATCGTGCGCAGCGTGCCCTGCGGGTCGATCGCGGCGGGCGGCGACAGCGCCACCGCCATGACCGTCGAGACGTTCTGGTAGGTGGGGGTCTTCGGGCGGGGCGCGGCCGTGCGCAGCGCCGCCAGGATGGTGTCGCGCATCGGGTACGCCTGCGTCATGCCCTCGGCCCGGTAGACGGACTCGATCGTCGGCGGGAGGCCGTCGCGGGTGGCGGCGATGCGCTGGCTCTCGGGGTCGCGCAGGCACAGCGCGGCCTCGAACGACTGACGCGGAAGCTTGGAGTAGGCGCTGACGGCGAAGTTGCCGCCGCCGAGCGGGGCGCGGCCCGCGCCGTCGATGCCCGGATACGGCGCCCAGCGGAAGTTTCGCAGCAGCTCCGGACGGTTCGCGGCCATCGACGCGTACACGAACGGCCAGTTGATCTCGTAGGCGCCGCGGCCGGACTCGACCGCCAGCCGGGCCTCGTCCTCCTTGGTGTTGGACAGCGACGGGTCGGCGGCGGCGGACCGGGCGAACGCCCGCATCGTCCGCAGCGCCGTCTGCGCGGGCGGGCCGAGCGTGACGCGCTCGCCGTTCTCGCTGAGGATCGAGCCGCCCGCCGAGGCGACGAGGCTGTTGAACCAGACGACGATGCCCTCGTACTGCGCGCCGGGCACCTGGCCGTAGTGCGGCTTGCCCGCGCGCTTCAGCCGCGCGGACTCGCGCATCAGCCCGCTCCACGTGGTGGGCGGATTCGGGATGAGGTCCGACCGGTACCAGAGGAGCTGCACGTTGGTGTTGTACGGCGCCGCGTACAGCTTGTCCTGCCAGGTGGCGGTCTCCAGCGGGCCGGGCAGCGTGCCCTGCCGGGCGCGGGCGGCGTCGGCGCCGATCCACTCGCGAATCCAGCCGGCCTCGGCCAGCTCGGCCGTCCAGGTGACGTCCAGGCCGAGGACGTCGAGCCCGGTGTCGCCCGCGGCGAGCCGCCGGACGAGCTGTTCGCGCTGGTCGTCGGCGCCGCGCGGCAGGGTGTTCAGCGCGATGCGGTACCGGCCTCCGGCCTGGGCGTTGCACCGCCGGACGATCGCGTCGATGTTCTCCTGCGGCGCGTTGTAGAGGTTCACGACGCGCGGGCCGCCGTCGTCGCCGCCGCAGCCGGCCAGCAGCCCGGCGGTCAGCGCGAGGGCCGCCGTCAGGGCGGCGGGCGGTCGCACGGCCCGGCGCAGGCGCATGTGGTTGTCCCTCCTCGTGTCCGAGGCGGGACCTACCCGGCCCCCCGACCAAGATCACTTCATGTGACCGAATGCTTACCTTCCGGCCGTGTGCTCCAGGTCGGCGAGGCGGCCGGTGCGGGTGTCCAGGAAGCCGAGCCGGATGAGGTCGTCCCCGGCGAGCGCGTGCAGCGCCCAGTCGCCGAGGGTGCGCGTCTTGGCGCGCAGGCCCGGCAGCGTCAGCAGGTGGTAGCCGCGCGTCACGGCCTGCGCGGGCGGGCCCGACAGCGGCACGCCGACGGGCCGCGCGACGGCCTGCCCGCCGCCGAGGTCGACGACGAGGCCGAGGTCGCGGTGCCGGTACTCGCGGGTGGGGCGGCCCAGCAGCGAGGAGATGACGTTGTCGGCGGCGGTGTGCGCCTGCCGCGTCGCGTGCTGCGCCGTCGGCGGGCAGACCGCGTCGCCGCCGGTCACCAGGTCGGGGACGGCCGCCGCGTCACCGAGCGCGAACACCTCGGGCCGGTCGCTGATCCGCAGGTCGGCGCCGACGACGAGCCGGCCCCGCTCGGTCGCGGCCTTCATCGTCGCGATGACGGGCGCGGGCGTGACACCGGCCGTCCACACGGCGGTGCGGCACGGCAGCACGCGGCCGTCGGTGAGGTGGGCGGTGTCGGCGGTGAGACGCTCCAGGCTGACGCCGAGCCGGATGTCGATGCCGCGGCGGCCGAGGCGGTGCAGGGTGTCGACGCCGAGCCGCTCCCCCAGCTCGGGCAGCAGCCGGTCGGCGACGTCGACCAGCGTCCAGCTCACCAGCGCCGGGTCGAGCCGGGGGAAGCGCCGCATCGCCTTGACGGTGAGCAGTTGCAGGTTGGCGGCGGTCTCGACGCCGGAGTAGCCGCCGCCGACGACGAGGAACCCGCAGCGGGCGGCGCGCTCGGCCGGGTCGTGCGAGGCGCTGGCCAGTTCGAGCTGGGCGATGACGTGGTCGCGCAGGTAGACGGCCTCGGCGAGGTTCTTCATGCCGTGCCCGTGCTCGTGCAGGCCGGGGATGTCGAACGTGCGGGTGACGCTGCCGGGGCACAGGATGAGCCGGTCGTAGTCGACCGGGACGGTGCGGCCGTCGATCAGCGCGACCTCGACGGTGCGGGCGTCCAGGTCGACGCCGACGGCCGAGCCGGGGATGAGCTGCGTCTGGCGCAGCAGCCGGTGCAGCGGCCCGGCGATCGAGCGCGGGTCGAGCACGCCCGCCGCGACCTGCGGCAGCAGCGGCTGATAGAGCGTGTAGCCGAACGGCGCGACGATCCGGATCTGCGCGGCGTGCGGCTTGAGGGACCGTTCCAGCCGGCGGGCGACGTTGTAGCCGGCGAATCCGGCGCCGATGATCACGATGCGGGGTGCGGGCACGACATCCCTCCGATGCGACACGGGGTCTTCGATCACGCACCGTACGTGACCCTTGATCGGAACGTGCCCGGTGATCCCGCTGTCTACTCCCGGCGGGCGTCCTCGGCCCCGAACCTCGTCACCTGGGCCTTTTGCCGCGCACCGGTTTCGTGCGACCGTGTCGGTACGTCCTCCACCGGACCAGGAGTGTGACCCATGCGCATCCGCGACATCCTGCGGAACAAGGGCGACGCGGTGGCCACCGTCGCCCCCGGCACCACCGTCCGCGACCTCCTCGAACTCCTCTCCGAACGGAACATCGGCGCCGCCGTCGTCTCGGCCGACGGCGCGTCCGTCGACGGCATCGTGTCCGAGCGCGACGTCGTCCGGCGGCTGCACGAGCGCGGCGCCGACCTGCTCGCCGCCCCCGTCAGCGAGATCATGACCGCCCGCGTCGAGACGTGCGGCCCGGACGCCGTCGTGGACGACGTGCGCGGCATCATGACCGAGCACCGGTTCCGGCACCTGCCCGTCGTGCAGGACGGGCGGCTCGCCGGGATCGTCAGCATCGGTGACGTCGTCAAGAGCGCGATCGACGTGCTGGAGAGCGAGCGCGAGCACCTCGTCGGCTACATCCAGCAGTCGCCGTAGCGCGGCGCCTAGACGCGCACGGGACGCGGCCGGACGGCCGGTGCCGACGCCACCTCGGCGGCGGCGTCGGCCAGCCGGTCCACCGCCGCGCGCAGCGTGTCCGGCGGCAGCACGTACGGCAGCCGCACGCAGTCCTCCAGGACGCCGTCGACGCCGTAGTCGGGGCCGGGCATGATCCAGACGCCGCGCCGCTCGGCCGCCTCCGCGAGCGCGGCGGCGACCGGGGAGCCCAGCCGCGCCCACAGCGACATGCCCCCGGCGGGCGACGTGAACTCCCAGCCGGGCAGCCGGTCGTGCAGGGCCGCGACGAGCGCGTCGCGGCGGGGCCGCAGCAGCGCGGCGCGCTCGGCGCGGATCTCGGTGACGCGCGCGAGCAGTTCGGCGGTGATGAGCTGGTCCAGGACGGGACTGGCGATGTCGACGGTCACGCGGGCGCGGGCCAGGCGCTCCACCAGCGACACGCCCGCGCGTATCCAGCCGATCCGCAGCCCACCCCACAGCAGCTTGGACGCCGACCCGACGCTGATCACCCGGCCGGACGGGCCGTGCGCGGCCAGCGGCGCGGGCAGCGGCGCGTCCGGGTCGAGGGCGATCTCCGCGAACGACTCGTCGCTGATCAGCAGCGTGTCGGTGCGGTTCGCCGCCGCGACGAGCGCGGCCCGGTCGCGCGCGCTCATCAGGTGGCCGGTGGGGTTCTGGAAGTCGGGGATGAGGTAGGCGGCGCGGACGGCGGACTGCCGCAGGCTCGCGGCGATCAGCTCCACGTCCCATCCGGCGGCCACGCCGACCGGCACGATGCGGGCGCCCCGGCGGCGCAGCGCCCCGAAGGCGTGCTGGTAGGCGGGACGCTCGGTGAGGACGGGGGTACCGGGCTCGACGAGGACGTCCACGAGCAGCGCCAGCGCCTGCTGCGCGCCGGAGGTCACGAGGATCTGCTCCGGCCGGGTGGCGACGCCGCGCGCGGTGTAGCGGGCGGCGATGGCCGCGCGCAGCACGGGCAGCCCCGCCGGGTCGTAGCCGGGGCCGTGGGTGTACCGGGGCAGTTCGGCGACGGCGGCGGCCACGGCGGCGTCGAAGCAGGCGGGCGCGCCGGGGGCGGCGCAGCCGAGGTCGATGACGTCCCCGGCGGTGGCCGGGAGCGGCGCGGCGCCGCGCGGCGGGCGGACGCGGGCGGGCGGCAGCGCCGTCCAGCTTCCGGCGCCCCGGCGGCTGGCGACGAAGCCCTCGGCGCGCAGCGCGTCGTAGGCGGCGGTGACGGTGGTGCGGCTGACGCCGAGCGCGGTGGCCAGTTCGCGTTCGGCGGGCAGCCGGGTCGCGACGGTGAGCCGCCCGTCCTGCACGAGGGTGCGGACCCCGGCGGCCAGCGCCGTGTAGGCGGGGCGTCCCGCCGGTGCCCCGGCGAGCAGCCGGGCCAGTTGGTGCGCGTTCACGCGACGATCGGCCATGGGTCCACTTTCCCGTATTGGACCTTTATTGACCAGTTCACAGCCGGGAAACTAAGGCCACTTGACGGAAGGTAGGAGCAATGGCCCTGTTGGTGCGGCGCCTGGTGCAGCTCTACGGCGGACTGGCCCTCTACGGCGCGGGGATCGGCCTCCAGATCGAGTCCACGCTCGGGAACGATCCATGGGACGTCTTCCACGAGGGACTGTCCCGGGTGTTCGGGCTGTCGATCGGCGCGTGGATCATCATCGTCGGCGCGCTGGTCATGCTGCTGTGGATTCCGCTGCGGCAGCGCCCCGGGCTCGGCACGATCAGCAACGTCGTCCTCGTCGGCGTCTTCGCCGACCTGACGATCCTCGCGCTGCCCACGCCCGAGGCGATGCCGCTGCGCTGGGTCTACCTGCTGGCGGCCATCGTCGTCGGCGGGTTCGCGACCGGCTGCTACATCGGCGCCGGGTTCGGGCCCGGCCCCCGCGACGGGCTGATGACCGGCCTGGCGGCGCGGGGGCACTCCATCCGCGTCATGCGCACCGGCATCGAGGTCACCGTGCTGGCGGTCGGCTGGCTGCTCGGCGGCACCGTCGGCGTCGGGACCGTGCTGTACGCGCTGCTCATCGGGCCGCTCGCGCACGTGTTCGTGCCGCGGCTGCGCGTCCCCGGCGTGGGGCCGGATCAGCGCTCGGCGGCCGTGGAGGTCAGCACCGAGACCAGGTCGTCGGGGAGCACGAGCGCGTCGTCCTCGTACCGGGTCTGAAGGAGCGTCAGTTCGCCGCCGCGCCACCAGTAGACGTGCGGGCTGAGCGACCCCGGGCCGTCCTCCCACGCCCGCCGGGCGTGCGACTGGAGCCCGGCGGTCGCCGCCGCCGTCTCCCGGTAGCGGGCGCGGATGCCCGCCGGGCCCGGCCGCAGCGGATAGGCGACGATCATGCCCCGGTTCGGCACCGTGACCAGCGCGCCGTGCGGGCCGACCGGCAGGTACTCCTCCAGCCACGCCAGGTGCGTGCCGGTGTAGAACGTCCAGCCGTGCATGACCGAGACGCGGACGCCGTCCAGATCCTGCTCCTCGTACTCCAGGGGCCCGTCGGCGCGGACGTTGGAGCGGCCGAGCATGAACAGCGCGTCGCCCGAGACGGGCCAGCCGTGCATCTCCTCGGTGGTGAGGGTGCGGACCGTGGTCGGCGTGTCGACCACGACGACCTCGATGAGGCCGGGCGCGAACGGCCGCGCGGCCAGGCCGCCGTTGTCGGCCTCGGCCGGATACAGGCGGGTGCGCAGCAGATGCTGGGCGAGGTCGAAGTCGGACAGGTCGAGGGGTTCCTCGATCGCGGTGACGACCGTGGTGACGTAGTCGGAGACGAGCGCGGGCCAGTCGCCGCGCGGCACGAGCCGGGCGAGCTGCCACAGCAGCCGCAGGTCGACGTGCAGCCGGTTCGCCCCCTCCAGCATCATGACGTCGCCGGGGCCGCGCCGGCACGTGTAGCCGAGGCTTTCGGCGACGAGGACGAGCAGCGAGTCCAGGGTGCCGTCGCCCGTGGAGTCGGGGCGCGCGTGCCGTCCGGTCATGGGGCACCTCCCGGGAGGACGTCGAGGGTGAGGGCGGTGGCGTCGAGCCGGGCGGGCGCGCCCAGCTCCAGCGTGTGCTGCCGGGGTCCGTGCCCGGCGGGGACGCCCGCCAGGACGGGCACGCCGAGCGGGCCGAGCCGGGCGGCGGTGACGGCGGCGATCTCGGCGGGGTCGCCGCAGTCGGTCCAGGAGCCGAGGACGAGCCCGGCGGCGCCCTCAAGGTACCCCGAGCCGATGAGCTGGACGAGCATCCGGTCCAGGCGGTAGGGCGGTTCGGTCACGTCCTCCAGGAAGACGATGTGCCCGGCGGCCGGCGCCGGGGCGTCCGGCGTGCCGAGCAGGGAGGCGAGCAGCGCGAGGGTGCCTCCGGCGAGCGGGCCTTCGGCGACGCCGCCGCGCACGGCGCCGGTGCCGCGCAGCGTCACCGGGCCGGTGCCGAACAGCGCGGCGCGGAAGGCGTCGGCGGTCTCCCCCGGCCCGGCGGCCAGCGCCCCGGCGATCATCGGGCCGAACGAGGTGGTGACGCCGAGCCGCCGCCCGAACGCGACGTGCAGGGCGGTGACGTCGCTGGAGCCGTGCAGGATCTTGGGCGCGGCGGCGGCCAGCGCCGTCCAGTCCAGGTGGGCGAGGACGCGGGCGGCGCCGTAGCCGCCCCGCGCGCACAGCACCGCGCGCACGTTCGGATCGGTCCACGCTTCGGCCAGATCGGCGGCGCGGTCGGCGTCGGTGCCCGCCAGGACGTGCCGTCCGTCGCCCGGCGGAACGGTCCCGCAGAGGCCCGCGCGGGACAGCACGTGCTTGCCGGGACGCGGGTCGAGGCCGAGGGCGCGCAGCGCGGCGAGCCCGGCGTCGAGCCGGTCGGCGTCCACGGCGCCGCTCGGCGCCACCACCGCCACCCGGTCGCCGGGCGCGAGCCGCGGCGGGCGCGCGGGCAGGACGGCTCCGCCCCTGCCTGCCCCCGGCCGGGCGCCCCCGCTGTTCACGCCGATCCCTCCTCGCGGTGCGACCCATAGAGCTTGTCATCACCGGACCGCGCTGGGAAGGGCGGACCGGGCACCGAACCGATCACCGGGCCGCCGTGCCGAGGACCAGCCCGGCCAGCTCCGGCAGGGCAGTGCCGAGCGGTTCGCGGACGACGGCGTCGGCGAGGGCGTCGTAGGGGGTCGGCTCGGCGTTGACGACGACGAACCGGGCCCCGGCGCGGACGGCCTCCTCGCACAGGCCCGCCGCCGGGTGCACGGTCAGCGACGTCCCGGCGGCGACGAACAGGTCGCACTCGCGGGCGGCGCGCAGCGCGGCGTCCAGCACCTCGCGCACCAGCGACTGCCCGAACGAGATCGTGGCGGCCTTCTGGACGGCGCCGCACTCGGCGCACGGCGGGTCGTCCTCACCGGCGTCGACGCGAGCCAGCACCTCGGGCATGGGGGTGCGCAGCCCGCACGCCAGGCACTCGGCCTCGCGCATCGTGCCATGGATCTCGATGACGGCGGCGGACCCGGCCGCCTGGTGCAGGCCGTCGATGTTCTGGGTGACCAGGCCGCGCAGCCGCCCGGCACGTTCCAGCGCGACGAGCGCCGCGTGCGCGGCGTTGGGCGCGGCGTGCCAGGCGGGGTGGTCGCGGCGGGCCAGCCAGGCGTCGCGGCGGACCTGCGGATCGGCCAGGTAGGCGCCGATGGTGGCGCGGTCGGCCGCGCCCGGATCGCGCGTCCAGACGCCCTGCGGCCCCCGGAAGTCGGGGATGCCGCTGTCGGTGCTGATCCCGGCCCCGGTCAGCACGGTGACCGCGGCCGCGCCCGGCAGCGCGGCGGCCAGCTCCGCGGGAAGGTCCATCCCCCAAGGCTAAGCCCCGCACCCCGCTGGCTTCGCCAAGCCAGCGCCGTACCCGACGTGAACCACTCCGGGTCAGGGCCGTGCCGCCTCGGAGGGCATGATCCTCCGGACCGAAGGGAGGATGATCATGCCCTCCGAGGCGGCACCGAAAGGGCCCTGACTCCGGCCGTGCCGAAGGCGCGGCACAAGCAAGCACGTGGAAGACTGGGACATCACATGAGGTCGACGCCGCACATCCTGGTGATCCACGGGACGAAGGTTCAGCGCCCGGTCTTCGTGCTGGGCGCCCCGCACTCGGGCGCGGATCTGATCGCCCGCGCCCTGAAACGCTCCCCCGGCTTCCATCTGACCGCCGGGCGGCCGAGCGTGCTGCGCGTCACCTACGCGTTCGCGCGGCGTCCCGCGATCGCCACCGAACGCGTCGTCGGCGCCGCCCGCGTGCTGCGCGACGCCTACGCCGAGTCCTGGCAGATCTCCGCGCGCACCTGCGCCGAGTGCCCGCCCGACTGCCGCGAGCTGGCCGGGCTGCGGCTGCGCGCCGGGGCCACCCCGGCCGAGGCCGACCGCGCCGGGCCGTGCGTCGAGAAGGGCAGCGTCACCCGGTTCGGCGACGCCTCCCCCGACCTGCTCTACAGCGCCGACGTCCTGCTGGACGCCTTCCCCGACGCCCAGCTCGTCCAGGTGATCCGCGACGGCCGCGACGTCGTGTCCGACATGCTCACCGACGAGCGCTGCCTGGCCTGGTTCCGGCCCGGCCTGGCCAACCTGGAGACCGTCTTCCCGAACCCGTTCCTCGGCGTCGAGGACGTCGAGGAACGCGCCCGCTGGACCGAGGCGGCGCCCGCCGTCAAGTGCGCGCTGCGGTGGCGGGGCGCGGTGCGGCTCAGCGCCCGGTTGCGGGCGCAGACGCCCGAGGAGCAGCTTCTCACCGTCCGCTACGAGGACCTGGTGGCCCACCCGGCCCGCGTCGCCGGAGCCGTCGCCGGATATCTCGGCACCGAGATCCCGGCGGCCACCGTCTCCGGGCTCGTCCGGCCCGGCGACCGCGAGGCTGAGCCGCCCGAGACGGGCGTCTGGCGCGAGCGGCTGAGCCCGCGCCAGATCACCCAGGTGGAGAAGGTCGCCGGGGTGGAGCTGGCGCGGCTCGGCTACCCGCTCGCCGGGGCGGGCTGACCCGCGTCCCGCGCCGGACGCTCGGCCTGCGGCGCGAACTGGGTGCGGTACAGCTCGGCGTACAGGCCGCCGCGCAGCAGCAGTTCCTCGTGGCGGCCGCGTTCGGCGACGCGGCCGCCGTCGATCACCAGGATCTCGTCGGCCTCGCGGACGGTGGACAGCCGGTGCGCGATGACCAGCGACGTCCGCCCGGCCAGCGCCGTGCTCAGCGCCCGCTGCACCGCCGCCTCGGACTCGGAGTCCAGGTGGGCGGTGGCCTCGTCCAGCACGACGACCGACGGCGCCTTCAGCAGCAGCCGCGCGATGGCCAGCCGCTGCTTCTCCCCGCCCGACAGCCGGTAGCCGCGGTCACCGACGACGGTGTCGAGCCCTTCGGGCATCGCCTCCACCAGCTCACCGATCCGCGCGGCGCGCAGCACGGCCAGGATCTCCTCGTCGGAGGCGCCCGGCCGGGCGTACAGCATGTTCTCCCGGATCGAGTCGTGGAACAGGTGCGCGTCCTGGCTGACGACGCCGACCGTCTCGCGCAGCGACGACAGCGTGATGTCGCGGACGTCCTCGCCGCCGATGCGGACCGTGCCGCCGCTGACGTCGTACATCCGCGACACCAGGTGGGTGATCGTGGACTTGCCCGCCCCGGACGGCCCGACGAGCGCGACCATCCGGCCGGGCTCGGCGGTGAAGTCGATGTCGTGCAGCACCTCGCGCCCGGCGGCGGTGTCGGCGCGGGCGATCGACTCCAGCGACGCCAGCGACACCTCGTCGGCGGCCGGGTAGCGGAACCGGACGTGCTCGAACCGCACGGCGGGCGCGCCGGTCTCGGGCGCGCGCAGCGGACGGGCGGACGGGTCGTCGTCGATGAGCGGCTTGAGGTCGAGCACCTCGAAGACCCGGTCGAAGCTGACCAGTGCCGTCATCACGTCCACATGGACGTTGGACAGCGCGGTCAGCGGCCCGTACATGCGGGTCAGCAGCGTGGCCAGCGCGACGAGCGTGCCGAGCTGGAGCGTGCCGCCGACGGTGAGGGCGCCGCCGACGCCGTAGACCATCGCGGTCGCCAGCGCCGCCACGAGCGTGAGCGCGGTGAAGAACACCCGCCCGTACATCGACGCGACGATGCCGATGTCGCGGACGCGCGCGGCCCGCGCCCCGAACCGCTCCTCCTCCTCGGCGGGACGGCCGTACAGCTTGGCGAGCATCGCTCCGGCGACGTTGAACCGCTCGGTCATCAGCGAGCTCATCTCGGCGTCCAGCTTCATCTGCTCGCGGCTGACCTGCTGGAGGCGCTTGCCGACCCACTTGGCGGGCAGCACGAACACCGGCAGCAGCAGCAACGCGATCAGCGTGACCTGCCAGGACAGGATCAGCATCGTCACCAGCACGAAGATCAGGCTGAGGACGTTGGAGACGATCGAGGACAGGGTGGTGGTGATGGCGCGCTGCGCGCCGATCACGTCGGTGTTGAGGCGGCTCACCAGCGACCCGGTCTGCGCGCGCATGAAGAACGCGACGGGCTGCCGCTGCACGTGCCCGAACACCTGGGTGCGCAGGTCGTAGATGAGTCCTTCGCCGACGCGCGCGGAGTACCAGCGCTGGGCCAGGCCCAGCACGGCCTCCACCAGCGCGAGCCCGGCGACGCCGAACGCGAGCGCGGCGACCAGGCCGGTGTTCCCCGGAACGATGCCCCGGTCGATGATCGACTTGAGCAGCAGCGGGTTCGCGACGACGATGACCGCGGCGAGCGCGTTGAGCGCGAGGAAGATGACGAGTTCGCGGGTGTACGGGCGCGCGTACCCGGCGATGCGGCGGACCGTCCCCGGCTTCAGCTTCTCCTGGGTGACCGAGCTGTCGCGCCGGAACGAGGCCATGACCTGCCAGCCGTTGCCCGGCATTCCCATGGGGCCTCCTGACTGAGGGGTGGGCGCGCCCCGTGCGGGGCGCGCGTCTTCACGTAACCACGTGTGCCGGACAGCACAACGCCCCGCCACACGGCCCGCTTCCCCGCTCCGCTGAGGGCTGAACGCGCCGGTCCCGGACGTGCGGAACGGCCCGGACTGGGCGGGTCCGGGCCGTTCCGCGCGGCTCAGCCCTGGAACGCCGCGGCCATCGCCTTCAGCCGCCCGGCCTGCTCGCGGCGCTCGGCCGCGCACTGCTCGGCCAGGCTGTTGCCCGGCGCCTCCAGCAGCAGCCGCTTGGTCGCCACGGCCGCCTCGGCGTTCACCGCCAGAAGCCGCTCGACGAGCCCGGCGACGGCCGCGTCCAGCCCGTCGCGGGTCGTGGAGATCTCGACCAGGCCGAGCCGGGCCGCCTCGTCGGCCAGGACGGTGCGGGCCGTCAGGCACAGCTCCAGCGCCCGGTTCAGGCCCACGGCCTCCACCAGCGGCTTCGTGCCGGTCAGGTCGGGGACGAGCCCGAGCGCCGGTTCCTTCATGCAGAACTTGACGTCGTCGGCGGCGACGCGGATGTCGCAGGCCAGCGCGAGCTGGAACCCGGCGCCGATCGTGTGGCCGTGCACCGCCGCGATCGAGACGATCTCGGGGCGGCGCAGCCAGGTGTAGCCCTCCTGGAGCCCGGCGATGAAGCCGTCCAGGTCGTCGCCGGCCGGGAACGCGCCCGGGTCGGCGAACATCGACAGGTCGATGCCCGCCGAGAACGACGGGCCCGCGCCGCGCAGCACCACGACCCGCACGCCCGCCGGGAGGTTGCCGCCGATGCGGGCGAGCGTCCGCCAGGTGGC
Organism: Actinomadura flavalba DSM 45200; assembly: GCF_000374305.1. Lineage (GTDB taxonomy): Bacteria > Actinomycetota > Actinomycetes > Streptosporangiales > Streptosporangiaceae > Spirillospora > Spirillospora flavalba. Next base: position 468,789 of record NZ_KB894096.1, read on the forward strand.
GAACGTCATCGCGTTGCGGCGCTCGGGGCGGTCCAGCGTGACGGTCGCGACCGCGCCGTCGATGTCCAGCGCCAGCCCGGCCTGCGCCAGCGCCTCGGCGTCCGGCAGGCCCGTGGCCGCGGCGTCCCCCATGTTCGTACTCCCTTGCTGCACCGTGCGCCTGACCGACAGGGCGACGCGCCGCCGGAACGACCGGCGACGCGGACGACATGCGGCGGGAGGCCGGGGCGCACGGCCCGTCCGCCACCGCGCCCGAACACTACTCGGTCGCGGTGGCGGCGGGACGGTCGGCTCTCCCCGGGGTGGGGTGGTTAGGACTTCTTCCCGCGCGTCGCGCCGCCGCGACCCCGCAGGTTGACGCCGGACTCGGTGAGAATCCGGTGGATGAAGCCGTACGAGCGGCCGGTGGCGGCTGCCAGTGCGCGGATGCTCTCGCCGGAGTCGTACCTCTTCTTCAGTTCCGTCGCCAGCTTGTCGCGCTCGGCACCGGTCACGCGGGTGCCCTTCTTGAGGGTCTCGGCCACGAGTACCTCCCGTAGTGATGTGGTGACCGCTGCGTTATCCTCCGCCATGATCAGTCATCCACGCCCGTTCGGCTACCCACTCGACGAGAAAAGATCCAACGAAGGTGACAGGCAGGTCACGCGAGCGTCACCAGATCAGCAAACTCGTCACTCCAGATGTCTTCCACCCCATCGGGGAGCAAAATCACGCGTTCCGGGGCCAAAGCGTCCACCGCGCCCTCGTCGTGCGTCACGAGCACGATCGCGCCCTTGAACGTGCGCAGCGCCGCCAGGATCTCCGCGCGGCTCGCCGGGTCCAGGTTGTTGGTCGGCTCGTCCAGGAGCAGCACGTTCGCCGACGAGACGACCAGCATCGCCAGCGCCAGCCGCGTCTTCTCCCCGCCCGACAGCACGCCGGCGGGCTTGTCCACGTCGTCGCCGGAGAACAGGAACGAGCCGAGGATCTTGCGGACCTCGACCGGCGCCAGATCGGGTGAGGCCGACTGCATGTTCTCCAGCACCGAGCGGTTCACGTCCAGCGTCTCGTGCTCCTGGGCGTAGTAGCCGAGGCGCAGCCCGTGGCCGGGCACGACGCTGCCGGTGTCGGCCTTGTCGACGCCCGCCAGGATGCGCAGCAGCGTCGTCTTCCCGGCGCCGTTCAGCCCGAGGATGACCACCCGGCTGCCCTTGTCGATCGCCAGGTCGACGTCGGTGAAGATCTCCAGCGAGCCGTAGGACTTCGACAGGCCCTCCGCCATCAGCGGCGTCCTGCCGCTCGGCGCCGGGTCCGGGAAGCGGATGCGGGCGACCTTGTCGGACTGCCGCTCCCCCTCCACGCCCGCCAGGAGCTGCCGGGCGCGCCGGTCCATCTGCTGGGCCGCCTTGGCCTTGGTGGCCTTGGCGCGCATCTTGTCGGCCTGCGACAGCAGCGTGGCCGCCTGCCGCTGGGCGTTGGCCGACTCGCGCTTGCGCCGCCGCTCGTCGGTCTCGCGCGCCTCCAAGTACTTCTTCCAGCCGACGTTGTACAGGTCGATCGTGGCGCGGTTGGCGTCCAGGTGGAAGACGCGGTTCACCACCACGTCCAGCAGGTCCACGTCGTGACTGATGATCACCAGGCCGCCCTGGTGGTTCTTCAGGAAGTCGCGCAGCCAGGCGATCGAGTCGGCGTCCAGGTGGTTGGTGGGCTCGTCCAGCAGCAGGATGTCGGCGTCGGAGAACAGGATGCGGGCCAGCTCGACGCGGCGCCGCTGCCCGCCCGACAGCGTGCCGAGCGGCTGGGTGAGCACCCGGTCGGGCAGGCCCAGGCTGGACGCGATCGACGCGGCCTCGGCCTCGGCGCCGTAGCCGCCGAGCACGTGCAGCCGGTCCTCCAGCCGTCCGTACTTGCGGACGGCCTTGTCGCGGGCGGCGCCGGTCGCCGTCGCCATCGCCTCCTCGGCCGCGCGCAGGCCCCGGATGACCTCGTCCAGGCCGCGCGCCGACAGGATGCGGTCGCGGGCCAGCTCCGACAGGTCCACGCCGCGCGGGTCCTGCGGGAGGTAGCCGAGCGTGCCCGCGTGCGTCGCCGAGCCGGCCGCGGGCATCGCCTCACCTGCGAGTACCTTGGTGAGGGTGGTCTTCCCCGCGCCGTTGCGGCCCACCAGGCCGACGCGGTCGCCGGGGTTGACGCGGAACGAGGCGCCTTCGATCAGCAGCCGCGACCCGGCGCGCAGTTCGATGTCGTTAGCGATGATCACAGTTGCTTCAGGGCTCCCCTGACGAACGGCTCGGCTGGACAGACGGCAACACAAACCGCGCCGGGCGGGGCCTGTTAACGCGGGAGCGCTTACTGCAACGGTGACCGGCGAGATCCGCCGGTGATCTTCCGACGCGCCGGGCGGGCTGCCTCAACGTGACCTCAATGGTGGCCGACCACAGTTCGCCGGTGAACCCGACCGAACGGAACGTTCGGCGGTCTGCACGTTTCCAGCTCCGTAACAACGGTACCAGAACTGGTCAGTCTTCCTTGACCATGAGCGAGGGAAGGGGTCGACGATGACCCGCTCGACCGAGAACGCAGCACCCGGTACGCCGACCTGGCTCGACATCGGCGTTCCCGACATCGAGGGCGCCAAGGCGTTCTACGGGACGCTGTTCGGCTGGCGCTTCGAGGACCACGGCGCCGAGACCGGGCACTACACCACCTGCTACAAGGACGATCTCCGGGTCGCGGCGATGATGCCGAACCAGGAGGACGGCGCGACCGCGTTCTGGTGGAACGTGTACTTCGCCACCGAGGACGCCGACGCCACCACCGACCGGGTCCGCAAGGCCGGGGGCCACGTCGTCATCGGTCCGGGCGACGTCATGGACCTCGGCCGCATGGCCGTGCTCGACGACCCGGGCGGCGCGCGGTTCGGGATCTGGCAGGGCCGGGAGCACACCGGCGCACAGCTCGTCAACGCGCCCGGCGCGCTGCTGTGGAACGACCTGACGACGCCCGGCGCCGACACCGCCCGCGCGTTCTACCGGGACGTGTTCGGCCTGACGTCCGAACCGGTGCCCGAGACGCCGGGCATGGACTTCACCGTGCTGACCCGCCCGGACGGGCGTCCCGTCGGCGGCATCGTCGGCGACGACGGCGCCGCGCCCGCGTGGCTGAGCTGGTTCGCCGTCGAGGACACCGACGCCGCGCTGGAGCGCGTCCGCTCGTCCGGCGGCACCGCCGACGCGCCGGAGGACATCCCGTGGGGCCGGACCGCCGCGTGCCGCGACCCGTGGGGCGCCGCGTTCGGCGTCATGACGCCCGCGGAGGAGCCGTCGTCCTGAGCGGGCTCAGTCGCGTTCGGCCTGCAACCGCGCGCCGATCGTCTGGTGCAGGCGTTGCAGGCCGGACGTGCCGAGCAGGCCGAGCTGACCCTCGATCTGCCGCAGCAGCCCGCCGTCGGCCGCGACCGTCTCCGACGACTGCATGAGCACGGTGCCCCGGCCGGTGAAGTCGAACTGGTGCTCCTCGCCGGACTGCCCGCCGAGGCCGGTGAGCATCCGGGCGGTGCCGAGCGCGCCGCGCATGTAGGAGTGGTCGTAGTGGTGGCACGGCGACGGGCAGTCGGCCCAGCCCAGCAGCGCCTGCGGGTCGACGCGGATCGGCGGCTCCACGAAGTGCACCGGGCCGTTGGAGGCGGCCACGAACCGGCCCGTGCCGAGCAGCGTCAGGAACCCGGGGATGATCGACTGCTTCAGCTCCAGGCCGGGCTCGAACGCCAGCAGGTTCCCGGCGCGGATCGTCAGGTTGCCGTCGTCCAGGTCGAAGGAGTTGACGTCGAAGCCCCGGTCGGCGAGCAGCAGCTTCCCGGAGCCGGACGCGACGATCCAGTCGTGCGCGTACAGCGGCGAGTGGAAGTGCGACGCGACGAGCGAGTCCAGCGGCCCGGCCGACAGCGCCTCGAAGGAGATCTGCCCGTAGTAGGCGATCATCTTCCCCTTCTGCGCGAACCACCGGCCGCCGTTCAGCTCCACCCCGAAGGCGTAGGAGCTGACGTTGTCGTTGGCGGGCAGCGTCGCCGCGCTGAACGTGGGGGTGCTCACGTCAGATCTTCTCCTCGCTGGCCTGGACGAAGACCGAGCCGGTGCCGCTCAGCCGGAGCTGGAACGCCTCACCGGACCCGCGCCCGACCAGGTCGCGCAGCCCGGCGGCGGTGGCCAGCCGGTTCTCCACGTCGCCCCGGTGCGCGACGTACGCCTGGGGATCGACGTGGACGGGGCGGTCGGGCCGGATCGGCAGCTCCAGCACGCCGCCGTGCGCCAGGACGGCCACCGATCCGTGCCCGGTGAGCGTCGTCGTGAAGAGTCCCTGGCCGGTGACGGCGCCGCGGACCACGCCGCGCAGCCCGCCCTGCTCGCCCATGAACATCGTGCCGGTCTGGAGCGAGGCGTCGTGCACGAGCAGCCGGTCGGCCTCGACGAACAGCGTGTCGCCGCGCAGCTCGACGACGTGCGTCTCCAGGCCGCCCCGGCCGAACAGCACCGTGCCGTGCCCGGTGACGTGCATCATCGCCTCGCGCTCCCCGGCGACGGCGCGGCCGAGCGCGCCGCCGATGCCCTGCCCGGCCGTCGCCGTCGGGGCGAAGTCGACGTGGCCGGTGTAGGCGAGCATCGCGCCGCGACGGCTGTACGCCTCGCGTCCCGGCGCGATGTCCACCTGGAGCATCTTCGCGTTGATCGCGGTGTAACCCGGCATGTCAGATCTCTCTTCAACGGTGACCGGCCACGGTCGGGTCGAGCCTAGTCAGATCTCCAGGGCGCCGGAGCGTTCGGCGGGCTGGACGTACACGACGCCGTGCCCGTGGTAGCGGAACTGGACGGACTCCCCCGACCCCTGGCCGAGGACGGTGCGCCAGTTGACGTCGGTGACGACGTCCTGGCGGAGCTGCCCGTGGTGGGCGACGTAGGCGTGCGGGTCGACGCTGAGCGGGATCTCGGGGGTGACCTGGAGGCCGATGGCCGGGCCGTGCGACAGGATCGCCGCCGTGCCGTGCCCCTCGATCTTGGTGGTGGCCAGGCCCTGGCCGGTGCCCATGCCGCGCAGGCCGACGAACTGCACGCCCGTCTGCAACCCGGCGTCCAGCGCCATGACGCTGTCGGACTCGACGAACAGCGTGTCGCCGCGCAGCGGGATCAGCGTGATCTCGGTGGCCTCGTCGGCGAGGTAGACGGTGCCGTGGCCGGTAACCTCCATGAGCGTGATGCCCTCGCCCGCGACGCGGCGGCGCAGCGCGCCGCGCAGGCCCTCACCGCCGGTGATGCCCTGCCGTTTGAAGGTCATCTCGCCGTCGTAGGCGACCATCGCCCCGTTCCGGGTCCTGATGGTGTCCCCCGCGAGGTCAACAGCCAGAACCTTCGATCCCTGCAACCGAAATCCCGCCACGGGCCGAGAACCTACCGGAACCGCCGGTCGGGTGCCGCCGTCTCCTCCGATCGGAGAGGATGTCGGGCATGTGGATCGCGCCGCGACGGCACGGCTTCGGCCGCTGGATCGTCCCCTGCCTCGTCCTGGCCGCCGGGTTCGGCACGCTGGCCGTGCTGGCGGCGGACGGCCGCGGCGGCACCGGGCTGGTCGCGCTCGGTGCCCTGGCCGGATACGCCGCCCACCTGGCCTACCGGCGCAACGAGCCCGCGCTGCCGATCAGCGAGACGTTCGGCGGCGGGCACCGGGCCCGCGTCCACCTGCGGTCGGCGGCGATGACCGGGGACGTGCTGACCGCCGGCATCGTCGGCGCCCTCGTCGTCCAGGCGCTGCGCGGCGAGGACGTCACCGTGTTCGCCTGGCTGGCCCTGGTGGCGGGCGTCACCTACGCGTTCTCCGCCCTCGTGACCGGACGCGGCTTCTAGGACGACCGCCGAACGGACGGTGAACATTCCCGGACGTGCGTGGTTTCGGACGTTTCGGCCCGTCATGATGCGTTCGTGACGTTGCAGCAGGTCCCCGCGCCGACCCAGGCCGTGTTCGAGCCGGTCGTCGACCTCGGCACGGGCGCGGTCGTCGCCGTGGCCGCGCACGCGTCCGCCGCGCCGGGCGGCGATCCGGTCGCGCGGGACGTCGAACGGGTCGCCGCCGCCGCGCGGGCCACCGCGCCGGTCGCCCGGCTGCCGCTCCAGGTGTCCGTCGCCGCCGGGACGCTCGCGGCGGGCGGCACCGTCCTGGACGACCTGCACGCCGGGCTCTGCGCCGCCGGGCGGCGCCCGCGCGAGGTGACGCTGTGCGCGTCCGGCGGGTTCGCGCCCGCGCAGCGGCCCGTGCTGGCGGCGGCGCTGCGGCGGCTGCGGCAGGCGGGCTACCTCGTCGGGTTCGGCGGGCTCGGCGCCGTCCACCTGCCGCTGGACCTGCTCGCGGACGGGGTGCCGTCCCCGCTCGGCCTCGACCCGGAGCTGGCCCGGCGCGCGGCGGCCGAGGCCCCGCACGCGGCCGTGGTGGCGTCCCTGGTGGCGCTGGCGCGGCGGCTCGGCACGCAGGTGCAGGCGCCGGGGCTGGACAGCGCCGCGCGGGTCGCGCGGCTGCGGGCGCTCGGGGTGCGGCTGGCGCGGGGCCCGGCGCTGGCGCCGCCGGGGTGGCGGCCCGGGGAGCCGGTGACCGTGCCGCTGGCCGACGACGCTCCCGCGCCCGTCGACGTCGGGCCGCGCGTCGCGGAGTTCACCGTGCCCGCCGTGACGCTCCCCGACACCGCGACGGCCGCGCAGGTCCTCGACCTGCTCAACGCCGAGGCGTCGGTGACCAGCGTCGTCCTGCTCGACGAGCGGCAGCGGCCCAGCGCCGCCGTGGACCGCACCCGGTTCCTGCTGGAGATCTCCGGCCCCTACGGGCACGCCCTGCACGCCGCGCGGCCCGCCGCCCGGCTCGCAGACCCGCCCGGGCCGGTGCCGCGGACCGTCCCGGCGATGGCCGCACTGCGGGCCGCCGGACGCGGCGCGCGCGTCCGCGACGACCTCATCGTGGTGGACGAGGTCGGCCGGTGCCTGGGCATCGTCCGGGTGGCCGACCTGCTGCGCGCGCTCACCTGAGCGCTCAGCGCCCGTTCGTCTCTCGCGCCAGGATCGCGGCCTGCACGCGGCTGCGCAGGTCCAGTTTGGCCAGGATGCGGCTGACGTGGGTCTTGGTGGTGGTCTCGGCCATGTCGAGACGGACGGCGATCTGGGCGTTGGACAGGCCCTCGCCGAGGCAGGCGAACACCTCGCGTTCGCGCGGCGTCAGCTCGTCCAGCGCCGGCGGTTTCGCCGGGGCCGCGCCGCCGCCCGCGAACGCCGTGATCAGGCGGCGGGTCACCTTCGGGGCGATGATGCCCTCACCGGACGCGACCGTGCGGACGGCCGCGACGAGCGCGGCGGCCTCGACGTCCTTGAGCAGGAAACCGGCGGCCCCGGCGCGCAGCGCGCCGAAGACGTACTCGTCCAGGTCGAACGTGGTGAGCACGAGGACGTCGGTGGTGCCCACCAGCTCGCGGGTCGCGGAGATGCCGTCCAGCCGGGGCATCCGGATGTCCATCAGGACGACGTCCGGGGCGAGCCGCCGGGCGAGCGCCACCGCCTCCTCGCCGTCGGCGGCCTCCCCCACGACGGTGATGTCGGCGGCGGACCCGAGGATGAGCACCAGGCCCGCCCGCACGGCCGCCTGATCGTCGGCCACCAGCACCCTGATCACGACCCGCCCTCCTTCGCCGCCACCGGCAGCTCCGCGCGCACCCGCCAGCGGCCGTCCGCCGGGCCCGCCTCGAACACGCCGTCCAGCAGCAGCGCCCGTTCCCGCATCCCGACCAGGCCGTTGCCCGACCCCGGCAGGCCGGTGCCGTCGCCGAGCGGGCTGATGACGTCGATCCCGACCTGGTCCGGACCGTACTCCACCCGCACCCGGACCTGCCCCGCACCGCCGTGTTTGAGCGCGTTCGTCAGCGATTCCTGGACGATCCGGTAGGCGGCCAGCTCGACCGCGGCGGGCAGCTCCGGCGGCTCGCCCGCGATCTCCAGCCGGGCGGTCAGGCCCGGCCGGGCACAGCGTTCGACGAGGGCGTCCAGCTCGCTCAGGCGCGGCGCGCGGGGCGGGTCGGCGGCGTCCTCGGCGGCGCGCAGCAACCCGATCATGCGGCGCATCTCGGTGAGCCCCTGCACGCTGTTCTCCCGGATGACCTCCAGTGAGCGCCGGACGCCCTCGCGGTCCAGGTCGGGGACGGTCAGCACCGCCGAGGAGTGCAGCGCGACGGCGCTGAGGTGGTTGGCGATGACGTCGTGGAGTTCGCGGGCCATGCGGGTGCGCTCGGCGGTGACGGCCGACCGGCGGTCCAGCTCGGCGAGCCGGGCGACCTGCTCGGCGCGCTGCCGCTCGGCGGCGGCGCGGTCGCCGTGCTGCACGATGATGAGCCCGGTGAGGACGGGCGAGACCCACGTCGTCCCGGCGACCGCGCCGAGGAACACCGCCGGCGCGAACTGCCCCGACAGGACCGCCAGGACGACGGCGCAGGCCAGCGACGCGCCGACGACGGCGCCGAGCAGCCACCGGTGCGCGCGGCGCGGCCCGTAGACGGTGGCCGAGTAGAGCGCGTCGGTGTAGATGACGGCGCTGCCGAAGCTGGGCCCGAGCAGCAGGTCGGCGGCGTTGGCAGCCGTGGCGACGGCGAGGCCGAGCATGGGCCGCGTCCGGCGCAGCAGCAGGGCGGCGCTGAGCACGCCGAGCGGGATGAGCCGCCAGCGCAGCGCCGGATCCCACCCGGTGTCCCACCGGATGTAGCCCTGGGCGAGCAGCACGAGCAGCCCGCCGCCGAAACCGGCGACCGCGTACAGCGCGTCCCGCCGCGTGGTGAGGTGCACGGAACCATCTCAGCACCTCGGCGGACCCGCCCGCCTCCACCGCGGGACGGTCCCGCCTACATCCTTCGGACGACCCGCGATCGCCCCCTCGCGCAGGACGCGGCCCCCGCTCCGGCGCAGGAACCTGGAGGGGAACGATCGAACAAGGAGGGCACCATGCTGGTCGCGGTCATCGTCGCCTGCGAGATCGGGTTCTGGCTGATCCTGCTCGCGGGCCTCGCCGTGCGCTACCCACTGCGCCGCCCCCGTCTCGGCGGCGCCCTGCTGCTCTGCGTCCCGCTGGTCGACGTCGTCCTGCTGACGGCCACCGTCCTGGACCTGCGCGGCGGCGGCACCGCGAACTTCACCCACGGCCTCGCCGCCGCCTACCTCGGCTACTCGGTCGCCTTCGGCCACTCCTGGGTGAAATGGGCCGACGCCCGCTTCGCCCACCGCTTCGCCGACGCCCCGGCACCGATCAAACCACCCAAGTACGGCCGCGCCCGCACCCGCCACGAATGGCGCGAATTCGCGAAGGCCGCCATAGCCACGGCCCTGGCCTGCGGCGTCCTCCTCACCATGACCGTCATGATCGACGATCCGTCCCGCACCGAAGCCCTAACCGGCTGGACCGGACGCCTGGGCCTCGTCCTCGCCGTCTGGTCCCTCTGGCCCATCACCCACACCCTCTGGCCCAGCAAACCCCCGGCGAACCCGATCGGCTCCGGCTCCGGAGCTCATCGGTCCGACTCTTTTGCCTCACGAGAATGACGAACCAAGGGCACACCGGGGCGTCCACGTACTATGGGACCGGTCTGACCGTTCGAGCGGCTGCCCCTCGGCCGGGCCACTACCGTATGCATATGGGCGACAGCGGATCGGAACTGTCCACCGTGGAAACGCGTGAGAAGGCACTCCAGCAGCTCGCGGCATTCGCCGAGAGCAAAGGTTTCACGTTCTCCAAGCTTGAGTCGCTTGGTGACGAGATCGTCATGCTCGCGGGCACGAGATGGGAGCACGACGACATCATCGTGCAGATCCGGGATCAGGTCCCCCGGGATCGCCGTTGCAAGATCACCGGTGTTGACCTTCAGCTCACGTCCGAGCCACGTGAACCGATTCCGGATCTGGTGGTCGTTTCCGAGCCGCTGCGGCCGGGTGCGAAGCCGTGGGCGCACGAGACCGAACTGCTCGTGGAAGTCGTCTCGCAGCGGAACTTCCGTGAGGACTACGAGGGCAAGCGCGTTCGCTACTCCATGTCCGGGGCGCCGCAGTATCTCCTCATCGACCCCCGTCAAGGCGTCTGTGTCCTGTACAGCGGGCCGGTGAAGCCGGAAGGGACCTACGCCGAGGTCACCACCACGACCTTCGGCGAGCCGATCAGGGGACTGGACTGCATGGACGGCGGAGAGATCGACACTTCGGAGTTCCTGCGCTACGCCTGAGAACACGCGTGTGGCCGCCGCCCATCCGGGCGGCGGCCACGCGCGTGACGATGGTTCAGAGGTTGAAGCCGAGGGCTCGGAGTTGGTCGCGGCCCTCGTCGGTGATCTTGTCGGGGCCCCACGGGGGCAGCCAGACCCAGTTGATCTTGACGTCCTTGACGAGGTCGGTGAGGGCGCTGTGCGCCTGGTCCTCGATGACGTCGGTGAGCGGGCAGGCGGCGCTGGTGAGGGTCATGTCGAGGGTGGCAGTGTCGTCGGCGAGGTTGACGCCGTAGACGAGGCCGAGGTCGACGACGTTGATGCCCAGCTCGGGGTCGACGACGTCCTTGAGGGCCTCCAGGATCTCCTCCTCGGGGCTCGCGTCGGCCACGGGGACGTCGATCCCCTCGTCGATGCCGGAATCGGTGCCGGTGTCGGTCATGATGCCTCTCCGAGAGCGCGTGCGGTCGCGTCCTTCCAGGCCATCCAGCCCAGCAGGGCGCACTTGATGCGGGCGGGGTACTTGGAGACCCCCACGAAGGCGACGGCGTCCTCCAGGACGTCCTCGTCGGGCTCGGCCTTGCCCTGGGACTGCATCAGCTCCAGGAAGGCGTCACCGATCTCCATCGCGTCCTTGACGGACTTGCCGATCACCAGATCGGTCAGGACCGAGGCGCTGGCCTGGCTGATCGAGCAGCCCATGGCGTCGTAGGAGACGTCGGTGAGGGTCGCGTCGCGGCCCTCACCGCTCAGGTGCACACGCAGCGTGATCTCGTCGCCGCACGTCGGGTTGACGTGGTGCGCCTCACCCTCGAACGGCTCCCGCAACCCCTTGTTCTGCGGGTTGCGGTAGTGGTCGAGAATGACCTCCTGGTACATCGCCTCAAGCTGCATGTCTTCCTCTCACGGACCGCTCCTCACCACATCCGGCGCGGCGCTCAGGCTGTTCCGAAGAACTTCTGCGCGCCCCGGACGCCGTCGGCCAGCGCGTCGATGTCGGCCAGGGTGTTGTGGACGTAGAACGTGGCCCGCGTCGTCGCGGGAATGCCGAACCGGCGGCAGATCGGCGCCGCGCAGTGGTGCCCGACCCGGACCTCGACGCCCAGCTCGTCCAGCACCTGCCCGACGTCGTGCGGGTGGATGTCGTCCACGACGAACGACACCGCGCCGCCGCGCGACTCGGTGGTGGCCGGGCCGATCAGCCGGACGCCCGGGATCTCGGCCAGCCGCTCCAGCGCGTACCCGGTCAGGACCTCCTCGTGCGCGTGCACGCGGTCCATCCCGATCTCCGACAGGTAGTCGCACGCGGCGCCGAGCCCCACGGCCTGCGCGACGTTCGGCGACCCGGCCTCGAACCGCTGCGGCGGCGGCATGAAGGTCGAGCCCTCCATCCGGACGACCTCGATCATCGACCCGCCGGTGATGAACGGCGGCATCGTCTCCAGCAGCTCGCGGCGGCCCCACAGCACGCCGATGCCCGTCGGGCCGAGCATCTTGTGCCCGGAGAAGACGAGGAAGTCGGCGCCGAGCGCGGTCACGTCGACCGGCATGTGCGGGACGGACTGCGCCGCGTCCAGCAGGACGAGCGCGCCGACCTCCCGGGCCCGCGCCGCGATCAGCTCGACGGGCGGGACCGTGCCGAGCACGTTCGACTGGTGGGTGAGCGCGACCAGCTTGGTGCGCTCGTTGACCAGGTCGTCGAGCTGCTCCAGGTCGAGGCGGCCGTCGTCGGTGAGCCCGAACCAGCGGAGCGTCGCCCCCGTCCGGCGGCAGACCTGCTGCCACGGCACGAGGTTGGCGTGGTGCTCCATCTCGGTGACGACGATCTCGTCGCCGGGGCCGACGACGAACCGCTCGGACTCCGGCCCCGCCGTGGCGGCGTTGCTCAGCGCGTACGCGACGAGGTTGATCGCCTCGGTGGCGTTGCGGGTGAACACCGTCTCGCCGGGGACCGCGCCGATGAACGTCGCGATCGTGGTGCGGGCGCCCTCGAACGCGTCGGTGGCCTCCTCGGCGAGCAGGTGCGCGCCGCGGTGCACGGCGGCGTTGTGCCGCTCGTAGAACTCCCGCTCGGCGTCGAGCACCGCGAGCGGCTTCTGCGAGGTGGCGCCCGAGTCCAGGTAGATCAGCGGACGCCCGCCGCGCACGGTGCGCTGCAACAGCGGGAAGTCCTTCTTGATCTCCTCGGGCAGCAACCCGGGCCGTGACGTCATGAGGAAGCGCCCGCCTTCACGTACTTCTCGTAGCCCTCGTTCTCCAGCTCGTCGGCCAGCTCGGGCCCGCCCTGCGCGACGACGCGGCCGCCGGCGAAGACGTGCACGAAGTCGGGCTTCACGTACCGCAGGATGCGCGTGTAGTGCGTGATGAGCAGGACGCCGGTGTCGCCGGTGGAGCCGAACCGGTTGACGCCCTCGGAGACGACCTTGAGGGCGTCCACGTCGAGGCCGGAGTCGGTCTCGTCCAGCACGGCGATCTTCGGCTTGAGCATTTCGAGCTGGAGGATCTCGTGCCGCTTCTTCTCGCCGCCGGAGAAGCCCTCGTTCAGGCTGCGCTGGGCGAACGCCGGGTCGATGGCGAGGGCGTCCATGGCGCCCTTCATCTCCTTGGCGAAGTCGCGCAGCTTGGGCGCCTCGCCGCGCACCGCGGTGACGGCCGTGCGCAGGAAGTTCGACACCGAGACGCCGGGGACCTCGACCGGGTACTGCATGGCGAGGAACAGGCCGGCGCGGGCGCGCTCGTCGACGCTCATCTCCAGCACGTCCTCGCCGTCGAGCGTGACGGAGCCCGAGGTCACGGTGTACTTCGGGTGCCCGGCGATCGCGTAGGCGAGGGTGGACTTGCCGGAGCCGTTCGGGCCCATGATCGCGTGGGTCTCGCCGGCCCGGACGGTCAGGTCGACCCCGCGCAGGATCTCCTTCGTCCCGTCGGCGCCGTCGCCGACGGAGACGTGGAGGTCGCGGATCTCAAGCGTGGTCATGACTATCGAAGCTCTCTGGTTGAAGGTGGTCCGGTGTGCGGCCGGTTCGGAATCATTCGGCCGGGCCGAGCGCGACGTAGACGTCGCCGTCCTCGACCTTCACCCGGTAGGTGGCGACGGGCTGCGTCGCCGGCGGGTTGGTGGGCTTGCCCGTGCGCAGGTCGAAGCAGGACCCGTGCAGCCAGCACTCGATCGTGCCGTTGTAGATCTCGCCCTCGGAGAGGTTGACCTCGGCGTGCGAGCAGATGTCGTTCACCGCGAAGACGTCGTCGCCCTGCCGGACGAGCGCGATCTGCGTGTCCCCGATCTCGGCGCCGAGCACGCCGTCGGCCGGGATCTCCGCCACGGGGCACACTTTGACGAAGGTCATCGGTCCAGCTCCGCCTCGATCGCTTCCTGCACCTTGACGCGTACCTCGGGCACCTCGATCGAGTCGACGAGCTGCCCCAGGAACCCCCGGACCACCATGCGCCGCGCCTCGTCCCGCGAGATGCCGCGCGCCTGGAGGTAGAACAGGTGCTCGTCGTCCAGCCGGCCGGAGGTCGAGGCGTGCCCCGCGCCGACGACCTCACCGGTGAGGATCTCCAGGTTGGGGACCGAGTCGACCCGCGTGCCGTCGGTGAGGACGAGGTTGCGGTTCAGCTCGTAGGTGTCGGTGCCCTCGGCCTCGACGCGGATGATCACGTCGCCGATCCAGACCGCGTGGGCGTCCTCGTCCTGGAGGGCGCCCCGGTAGTCGACGCGGCTGCGGCAGTGCGGCGTGCTGTGGTCGACGAGGAGACGGTGCTCCAGGTGCTGGCCGCCGTCGGCGAAGTACACGCCGTACAGTTCGGCGTCGCCGCCGGGCGCGTCGTAGGCGACCGACGGGGACACGCGGACGAGGTCGCCGCCGAGCGTCACGTTGTGCGAGACGAACCGCGCGTCGCGGCCGAGCCGGGCGTGCTGGTGCGAGACGTGGACGCTGTCGTCGGCCCAGTCCTGGAGGCTGATCACCGACAGGAAGGCGCCGTCGCCGACGACGAACTCGACGTTGTCGGCGTAGGTGGCCGAGCCCCGGTGCGCGAGGACGACGGTGGCGCGGGCGAACGGCTCCAGGACGACGGTGGTGTGCCCGTAGGCGGCGGTGGCGGAGTCCTCCCCACGCAGCCGCAGCACGGTCGGCTCGGCCGCCTCGGTCTCCTTGGGCACGGTCACGACCGTGGCCTCGGTGAACGACGCCCACGCCTGGGCGCTGACCCGGTCGGCGGGCACGTACGCCTTGCCGAGCCGGGCGTCGTCGCGGCCGACGGTCTCGACGCGCACGCCGGGCGCGGCCTCGGCTTCGACGATGACCTTGCCGTGCGCCTCGGCGGTGCCGTTGTGCAGGCCGCGCAGCCGGCGCAGCGGGGTGAACCGCCACTCCTCCTCGCGGCCGGTGGGGACGTCGAAGTCGGCGACGTCGTAGGAGACCTTCTCGTGCAGGGTCGAGAGGGGTCGCTGGTCGAGACCCATCAGCCGACCGCTCCTTCCATCTGGAGCTCGATGAGCCGGTTCAGTTCGAGGGCGTACTCCATGGGCAGCTCGCGCGCGATGGGCTCGACGAACCCGCGCACGATCATGGCCATGGCCTCGTCCTCGTCCATGCCGCGGCTCATCAGGTAGAAGAGCTGGTCTTCGGAGACCTTGGACACCGTGGCCTCGTGGCCCATCTCCACGTCGTCCTCGCGGACGTCGACGTAGGGGTAGGTGTCGGAGCGGCTGATCTGGTCGACGAGCAGCGCGTCGCACTTGACCGTGGACTTGCTGTGCGCGGCGCCCTCCTGGATCTGGACGAGACCCCGGTAGGACGTGCGGCCGCCGCCGCGCGCGACGGACTTGGACACGACGCTGCTGGAGGTGTGCGGCGCGGCGTGCACCATCTTGGCGCCGGCGTCCTGGTGCTGGCCCTCGCCGGCGAACGCGATCGACAGCGTCTCGCCCTTGGCGTGCTCGCCGAGCAGGTAGACGGCCGGGTACTTCATCGTGACCTTGGAGCCGATGTTGCCGTCGACCCACTCCATGGTGGCGCCCTCGTAGGCGACGGCGCGCTTGGTCACCAGGTTGTAGACGTTGTTCGACCAGTTCTGGATCGTGGTGTAGCGGACGCGGGCGTCCTTCTTCACGACGATCTCGACGACGGCCGAGTGCAGCGAGTCCGACTTGTAGATCGGGGCGGTACAGCCCTCGACGTAGTGGACGTAGGAGCCCTCGTCGGCGATGATCAGCGTCCGCTCGAACTGGCCCATGTTCTCGGTGTTGATCCGGAAGTAGGCCTGGAGCGGGATCTCGACGTGCACGCCCGGCGGGACGTAGATGAACGAACCGCCCGACCAGACGGCGGTGTTCAGCGCGGCGAACTTGTTGTCACCGACCGGGATGACCGTGCCGAAGTACTCCTGGAAGATCTCAGGGTAGTCGCGCAGGCCGGTGTCGGTGTCGACGAAGATGACGCCCTTCTCCTCAAGATCCTCGCGGATCTTGTGGTACACGACCTCCGACTCGTACTGCGCGGCGACGCCGGCGACGAGGCGCTGCTTCTCCGCCTCGGGGATGCCGAGCTTGTCGTAGGTGTTCTTGATGTCCTCCGGGAGTTCCTCCCAGGAGGTCGCCTGCTTCTCGGTGGAGCGGACGAAGTACTTGATGTTGTCGAAGTCGATGTCCGACAGGTCCGAACCCCAGGACGGCATGGGCTTCTTGTCGAAGAGCCGCAGGCCCTTGAGGCGCAGGTCGAGCATCCAGTCCGGCTCGCCCTTCTTGCCCGAGATGTCACGGACGACATGCTCGTTCAGGCCGCGTCGGGCGGAGGCACCGGCGGTGTCGGAGTCGGCCCAACCGAACTTGTACCGGTCGAGACCCTCCAGCTCGGGGTGGGCAGCCGTGGTCATAGGGAGGTCCTCCCGGACTCCTCGGTGGCGGTGTCGGCGGCGTCCCGGTCGCTTTCGCACAGGGACCGCGCGCTGACGTGGGTCGTGCAGATCCCGTCGCCGTGGGCGATGGTGGCCAGGCGCTGGACGGTGGTGCCGAGCAGCCGGCTGAACGCCTCGGTCTCGGCCTCGCAGAGCTGCGGGAACTCCGCGGCGACGTGCGCGACCGGACAGTGGTGCTGGCAGAGCTGCTCTCCACCGCCGGGCTGGGGCGCCTTGCCCGCGGCGGCGGCGTAGCCGTCGCCCGACAGCGCCTCGGCCAGTCTACGAACCCGCTGGTGCGGCGGTGCTGCCTGCACGACGGGGTGGTAGCGGCGTTCGAGATCGGCGATCTGCCGCCGCGCGAACCGCGCGACCGCCTGTTCCCCCGCCGTCTCGGCGAGGAAGCGCAGGGCACTGGTCGCGAGGTCGTCGTAGGCGTGAACGAAGGCGTCGCGCCCGGCGTCGGTGATGGCGAACCACTTGGCCGGGCGCCCGCGCCCGCGCCGCGTCTGCGGCCGGGCCCGGCGGATCTCGATCATGCCGTCGGCGAGCAGGGCGTCCAGGTGGCGGCGGATCGCGGCGGGCGTCAGGCCCATCCGCTCCCCCAGCGCGGACGCCGTGATGGGGCCGTGTTCGAGGACGAGCCGGGCGACGCGGGCGCGCGTGTCGCGCTCACCCTGCTGCCCGGCCGTGGAGGGCGCGCCGACGGGCCGCGCACCGGCGGCCGTCGAGTCCCTCAGCTCCTCGCTCACGTTTTTCACAACGCCAGTGTGCCGTAATTACTTCCCGCCCACCAACGGAACGCCGATGGCGTGCCTCACGCAGGTAAGCCTTACCTAACCTGGGCTTTTGTCCCGCGGAACGCGTCCGGACCACGCCCTTTCTACCGTACGGAGTCACGTGCGGAGGTGCGCGGCAGCACCACGACCGGGCATGGCGCGTTCCGGACGATCTTGCCGGAGCTCTCCCCCACGAAGACCTTGCGCAACGGCCCGTCGTGGCTCGACTGGCAGACGAGCAGATCGCCCGGCAGCATCTCCACGTGCCCCAGCGCGCCCGTGATCTTGGTGCCCTCGGCGATCTCGGTGGTGACGTCCAGCGCCGGGTCCAGTTCGCCCGCCGCCTTCTCCAGGTCGCGGGCCGCGTACTCCAGCTCGCGCGCGACGATGTCGGCGGCGCCGCCCCGGAACCGGGCGGGCAGCCCGGACGGGCGCAGCACCAGCGTGAGCAGCCGGACCGGGACGCCGAGCGCGGTCGCGATCCGTTCGGTCTCGTGCATCGGCACCGCGACCGCGCCGCGCCGCCGCCAGTACGCCACGGTCAGCCGCTCGACGGCGCGCGGCGCGTCCTCGGCGTAGCCGCGCGGCACCAGCGCCACCGGGACGGGCGAGCCGTGCAGGAGCTGGTCGGCGGTGGAGCCCACGGCGATCCGGCCGCGCCGTCCGCGCGGCGCCGACCCGGCGACGATGAGCCGGGCATCGGTCGCGCGGGCGACCTCGATGAGGCCGCGTCCGCTGCCCCGGTGGGCCACCGCCTCGGTCGCGACGTCGCGGGCGGCGACGCCGAGCGCCGTCAGCTTGCCGGTCGCCTCGGCCAGCAGTTCCGCCGACTGCTCGCGCAGGTACTCCATCCACTCGGCGTCGACCGAGCCTGGCCCGCGCGCGGGCCAGCCCGGCGGGTGGACGTGCGCGACCGTCAGCCCGGTGCCCAGGCTGCGGGCCGCCATCGCGGCCAGCGTCAGGGCGTCCTCGCCCCGGTCGTCGGGCGAGTAGCCGACCAGGACCCGGCCGGTCTTGCTCCGTGGCGCGCTCATCGGACGTCGCCTCCCTTCTCCAGCCGGTTCAGCCGCGAGTGGCGGCGTCCGTAGAGGAAGTAGGCGGCGAACCCGGCCACGTTCCACAGCAGGAACACGATCCAGGTGACGCCGCGCAGGTTCGCCATGAGGTAGATGCAGAACACCACGCCGAGGATGGGCGTGAGCGGGAACAGCGGGGTGCGGAAGCTGCGCGGCATGTCGGGACGGGTGCGGCGCAGCACGAGCACGCCGAAGTTGACGAGCATGAACGCGAACAGCGTCCCGATGCTGGTGGCGTCGGCCAGCTCGCCGAGCGGGATCACCGCGCCGAGGACCGAGATGAACAGCGCCACCAGCAGCGTGTTGGCCACGGGCACCTGGGTGCGGCGCGACACCTTCTGGAAGACCTTGGGGATGAGCCCGTCGCGGGACATCGCGAACAGGATGCGCGTCTGGCCGTACATCACGGTCAGCACGACGCTGGCGATGGCGATGACGGCGCCCAGCGACAGGATCAGCGACGGCCACGACTCCCCGGTCGCGCGCTCCAGCACCGTCGACAGCGACGCCTCGCCCTCGTGCGCGCCGAACTCGGGGAACGGCATGGCGCCGACGGCCGCCAGCGCGACCAGCACGTAGACGGTCGTGACGATGAACAGCGACAGCATGATCGCCAGCGGGAGGTCGCGCTTGGGGTTCTTGGCCTCCTCACCGGCGGTCGAGGCGGCGTCGAACCCGATGTAGGAGAAGAACACCTTGGAGCCCGCCGCGCTGATGCCCGCCGCGCCCAGCGGCGCGAACGGCGTCAGGTTGCCGGTGTCGAACGCGGTGAACGCGACGACGCAGAAGAACAGCAGCACGCCGATCTTCAGGAACACCATGATCACGTTGGCGGTGGCGGACTCCGACGCGCCGCGCAGCAGGAAGAACGTCGCGATCAGCACGATCACGACGGCCGGGATGTTGATGACGCCGCCCCCGCCGGGCGGGCTGCTGATCGCCGTCGGGAGCGTGAAGCCGAACGCCTGGTCGAAGAAGTCGTTCAGGTACTGGCCCCAGCCCACCGCGACGGCCGAGACCGACACCGCGTACTCCAGCAGCAGGCACCAGCCGCACACCCACGCGACCAGCTCGCCGAGCGTGGCGTAGCTGTAGGAGTACGACGAACCCGACACCGGGATCGTCCCGGCCAGCTCCGCGTACGACAGCGCGGAGAACATCGCGGTGAACGCGGCCAGCACGAACGCCAGCACGATCGCCGGACCGGCCAGCGGGACCGCCTCGCCGAGCACGACGAAGATGCCGGTGCCCAGCGTCGCGCCGACGCTGAACAGCGTGAGCTGGAGCAGGCCCATCGAGCGTTTCAGCTCGCCGCCCTCGCCGTCGCCGCCCTCCCGGACGACCTGGTCGACCGGTTTCGTCCTGATCAGGCTGTGCAGCAGGCTGCCCGGCCTCGCTCCAGCGCCCACGGTGTCCCCCGTCCGGTCGAGCCTCGATGCGTGGTCAGAGGGTGCTGGCCAGCGGCCAGGTCGCGTTCGGCGTCACGATCGTGCCCGCCGTCCCCTCCAGGATCTGCGTGCACTGGTCGAGACGGCCGATGGCCGCCATGTCGCCGGTGCGTTCCACGAAACCGGCGACGGCCTCGACCTTGGGGCCCATCGACCCGGCCGGGAACTCCTCGGCGCGCAGCTCGTGCGGCGTCGTGTGCTCGATCTCCTGCTGCTTCGGCGTGCCGAAGTTCCGCATCACGCGGGGCACGTCGGTGAGGATGAGGAACGCGTCGGCCTCCAGCGTCTCGGCCAGGATCGACGCGGTCATGTCCTTGTCGATCACCGCCTCGGTGCCTTCGAGCTGGCCGACGTCATTGCGGAAGACGGGGATGCCGCCGCCGCCCGCGCAGATCACGACGGTGCCGCCGCGCACGAGCTGGCGGATCAGCCGGGTCTCGATGACGCGCTGCGGCAGCGGCGACGGCACGACGCGGCGCCAGTACTCGCCGTCGGGCTTGACCGTCCAGCCGTACTCCTCTGCGAGCTTCTTCGCCTCTTCCTCGGTGTAGACCTGCCCGACGAACTTGGTCGGGTCGTCGAAGGCGGGATCGACGGCCGACACCAGCGTCTGGTTGATCATCGCGAGCACCTGGCGGCCCGGCAGCGCGTTCTGAAGCGCCTGGAGCATCCAGTACCCGATCATGCCCTGGGTCTCGGCGCCGATGGTGTCCAGCGGGTAGGGCCGGGTGAGGTTGGAGTCGTTGACGCTCTCCAGCGCCAGCACGCCGACCTGCGGGCCGTTCCCGTGCGTGATGATCAGTTCGTGCCGCTCCGCGAGCGGCGCGAGCGACTTGACCGCCAGGTTCACGTTGGCCCGCTGGAGGTCGGCGTCGGGCCTGTCCCCGCGCTTCAGGAGGGCGTTGCCCCCGAGCGCCACGACGACGCGCATGTCGGTGCCCTCCCCTCAGGCCAGCGTCGCGACCATGACGGCCTTGATCGTGTGCATGCGGTTCTCGGCCTCGTCGAAGACGATCGAGGCGTCGGACTCGAACACCTCGTCGGTCACCTCCAGGGCGTCCAGGCCGGTCTTCTCGTAGATGTCCTCACCGACGGTGGTGTGCCGGTCGTGGAAGGCCGGCAGGCAGTGCATGAACTTCACGTCCGGGTTGCCGGTGGCGCGCATGACGTCGGCGTTGACCTGGTACGGCTTGAGCAGCCGGATGCGCTCGTTCCACACCTCCTTCGGCTCGCCCATCGACACCCACACGTCGGTGAGGACGAAGTCGGCGCCGCGCACGCCCTCCTGCACGTCGTCGGTGATCCGCAGGTCGGCGCCGGTCTTGGCGGCGATCTCGCGGGCGGGCTTGACGACGCCGTCCTCGTCGGGCCACAGCTCCCGGGGCGCGACGATGCGGACGTTCATGCCGAGCAGCGCCCCGGCCACGATGTAGGAGTGGCCCATGTTGTTGCGGGCGTCACCGAGGTAGGCGAACGTGATCTCGCCGAGCGGCTTGTCGCTGTGCTCGCGCATCGTCAGCGCGTCCGCGAGCATCTGCGTCGGGTGCCACTCGTCGGTGAGGCCGTTCCACACCGGGACGCCCGAGTACCGGGCCAGCTCCTCGACGTTGGCCTGCTTGGAGCCCCGGTACTCGATGCCGTCGAACATGCGGCCGAGGACGCGGGCGGTGTCCTTCATCGACTCCTTGTGGCCGATCTGCGAGCCGCTCGGGTCGAGGTAGGTGACGTGGGCGCCCTGGTCGTGCGCGGCGACCTCGAACGCGCAGCGGGTGCGCGTCGAGGTCTTCTCGAAGATCAGGGCGATGTTCTTGCCGGTCAGGTGCCGCCGCTCGGTGCCGCTGTACTTGGCGGCCTTGAGGTCGGCCGACAGGTCGAGCAGGAACCGGAACTCCTTCGGCGTGAAGTCGAGTTCCTTGAGGTAGCTGCGTCCCCGCAGGTTGAAGGCCATGCGTCGCTCCGTTTCGCCTGGTGGGTGGTGAGGGGGCCGCTCAGGCGTCCCGCTCCAGCGGGCAGCTCATGCAGCGCGGGCCGCCGCGGCCCCGGCCGAGTTCGCTGCCGCGGATCGTGACGACCTCGACGCCGTTCTTGCGCAGGAAGTTGTTGGTGGTGGTGTTGCGTTCGTAGGCGACGACCTTGCCGGGCTCCAGGCAGAGGACGTTGGACCCGTCGTCCCACTGCTCGCGCTCGGCGGAGAAGACGTCCTGCGTGGGCGTGAGGACCTTGATGTCGTCGAGGCCGAGCGCGCGCCCGATCGCGCGGTGCATGTCGTCGGGGCCGTGCTCGGTGATCTTCAGCTCCTTGTCGGTGTCGCCCGGCTCGACGGTGAACGACGGAAGCATCCCCATGCCCGCGTACTTGGTGAAGACGCCATGGTCGACCATCGTCATGACGGTGTCCAGGTGCATGAAGGCGCGCTTCTGCGGCATCTGGAGCGCGACGATCCGCTTGCAGCTCCCCTGGGCGAACAGCGCCTGCGCGAGCATCTCGGCGGCCTGCGGCTGGGTGCGCTCGCTCATGCCGATGAGCACCGCGCCCTCGCCGATGACCAGGACGTCGCCGCCCTCGATCGTCGCGGGCGCCATCGAGGTGCCCGCGTTCCACACGTGGAAGCCGTCCGGGGACGGCCGGTCGTAGCCGTCGGAGAACATCGGATGCCAGCGGTAGATGGCCTCCATGTTGACGGTCTCGCGCATGCGGGCCTTCTTGCGCATCGCGTTGATCGAGACGCCGTCGTACACCCAGCAGGAGGTGTCGCGGGTGAACAGGTGGTTGGGCAGCGGCGGCAGGATGAACTCGTCCATGCCGATCGCCTCGAACGCGATCGACTTCGGCGCGCTGACGCGCTCCAGCAGTTCGCGCTTGGTGATGCCGCCGATGAGGAACGAGCCCAGGTCCGACAGGTCCATGGCGTCGAAGGCGTTGCG
Organism: Actinomadura flavalba DSM 45200; assembly: GCF_000374305.1. GTDB lineage: Bacteria > Actinomycetota > Actinomycetes > Streptosporangiales > Streptosporangiaceae > Spirillospora > Spirillospora flavalba. The sequence continues at coordinate 491,157 of NZ_KB894096.1, forward strand.
GATCGGGTCGGTGGCCAGCGGGCCGAAGAACTTGGGGTCGATGACGTAGTCGAGGATGTGCTTCTTGGCCTCGGGCGTCTCGATCGTCTGGCGCAGCAGGTCGAGCAGGAGGTTGACCTCGACGCCGTGCGCGCGCAGCACGTCCTGGAACTCCTCGTGCTCCTCCCCGGCGCGCTGCACCCACAGCACGTCGTCGAACAGCAGGTCGGCGGCGTTGGACGGGGTGAGGCGCTTCAGCGACAGCTCGGGCTTGTGCACGAGGACCCGGCGCAGCCGGCCGACCTCGGAATCGACGTGAAAGGACATGCTCCGACCTCCTGGCGGGAATGTGACGGTTTCGGCGTGCGGAACGGGTTCAGGCGGAGTCCGGCGGCGCGGCCGGGACGGCGGCGGGCCCGGTCTCGCGCGGGCCGTACTCGCCGCGCCGGGACTTGGTCCAGATGTAGACCGGGACGCCGATGAGCAGGGTGAGGACGCCGAGCATCACCGCCTGCTCGCCGGAGCCGTAGACGATCGCGAAGGCGAACAGCAGCGCGACGACGGCGAGCGCGACGTCCTTGACCATCCGCGCCCGGTTCACCTGGCGGCCACCGGTGGCGAGCCAGAACAGTTGCGCGGCGGCGGAGAAGAAGTACGGGATCGCGGTGGTGAAGGACGCGAACAGCAGGATCGTGTTGAACGCGTTCTCCGAGGCGTAGGCGAACAGCAGCATCGCCGAGGTGAGCGCGGCGCCGACGAGGATGCCGACGTAGGGCGCGCCGCGCCGCGACAGCCGCGCGAACGCCGCCGGGAACATGCCGTCGCGCGCGGCGGCCATCGGCATCTCAGCGACGAGCATCGTCCAGCCGTTGAGCGCCCCGATGCCGGAGACGATCGCGCAGGCGGCCATGACGCCGCCCCAGATCGTGCCGCCGAACATGTTGTTGATCGCGTCAGCGAAGGGGGCGGTGGAGTCCTGGAGCTGCCCGTGCGGCACGTTGCCGAAGATCGCGACGGTGGCGAGCAGGTAGAGCACGCCGCAGGCGGCGACGCCCATGACGCTGGCGCGGCCGACGTTGCGGGCCGGGTCCTTGATGCGCTCGGCTACGATCGTCACGCTCTCCATGCCGGAGTAGATGAACAGGATGAGCCCGGCGGCCAGCCACACCGCGCTCCAGGCGGAGTCGCCGCTGGCGTTGAACGGCCCGAAGTTCGCGGTGGAGATGAAGAACAGGCCGACGACGGCCACGAAGATCAGCGGCACGAACTTCAGCACCGTCGTGACGAGCTGGAATGCGCCGATGTTCTTCACGCCGGACAGGTTGATGAGCGCGGGAATCCAGATGCCGACGAGCCCGATGACGATCGAGCCGACGGTGTTGTCCCAGTTCAGGAAGTAGTTGACGTAGCCGACCCAGGCGACCGCGATACCGGCGTTGCCGCCCCACGCGGTGAGCCAGAACGACCACGACACCAGGAACCCGGCGAACTCCCCGAACGCGTCGCGTGCGTAGGCGTAGGGGCCGCCGGACGCCGGGATGCGGGCGCCGAGGCGGCCGAACACGATCGCGAGCGCCATGGCGCCGACCGTGGTGACGGCCATGACGACGAAGCTCAGCGTGCCGATGGCGGCGAGCGAGGCGGGCAGCAGGAAGATGCCGGTGCCGACGATGTTGCCGACGACCAGCGCGGTCGCCTGCGGAAGACCCAGCTTGCCGCCCTCGGCCGTGCCGCCCGAGTCGGCGGCGGGGTGCTCGGCGCCCGCACGGGTCGCTTCGCCCGCCTCCCAGGCGGGTTTCCCCGGCTCTCCCATGCGTCCCCCCGCGCTCGTTCCCGCCTCTGCCGGCCGCTCCCGGAATAGAGACGACACGCTGGGGAATTCCCATCGGCCTTCTCCGCGAAACCGCGCATTGATCTTGCGGGGCATGCCGGTCGATCACGCGCGCCACCAGGCGATATGCCCACGCGTGACCGAGCACGGAAAGAGCTTGACCGGGACTTTATGGCGCCCTTTCCAAGGGCGGAGAGAAAGGCGGCGGCTAGTCCCGGTCGCCGGAGGTCAGCGCGTTGGCGCCCGCGACGATCTCGCTCAGCTCCATCGTGATCTCCTCCTGCCGGGCCTCGTTGGCCTCCCGGGACAGCCGCTCGACGAGGTCGTTGGCGTTGTCGGTGGCCGACATCATCGCCTGGCGGCGCGCGGCCCACTCCGCCGCCGCCGACTCCAGCAGCATGTTCCAGATGCGGCCCTGGACGTAGGCGCGCAGCAACTGGTCGAGCACCGTGGCCGGGTCCGGCTCGAAGTCGTAGGCGGGCGCCGCCGCCCCGGCGGCCTCCACGTCGGCGTCCGCGTCCGCGACCTCCAGCGGCAGGATGCGCCGGACCGTGAGCCGCTGGGTGAGCATCGAGACGAACTCGGTGTAGACGACGTGCACCTCCCCGACGCCGCCCCGCTCCTCGGGCAGTGTGAACGCCTCCAGCAGGCGGCGGCTGATGTCGGCGGCCAGCGGGTAGCCGGGCCGGCCGCTCTCGCCGCTCCACTCGGCCGCCGCCGACCGGTCGCGGAACCGGAAGTACTCCACCGCCTTGCGGCCCTGGAGGTAGTACTGCGGCTCGATGCCGCGCTCGCGCAGGTGCTCGCCGAGCGCGTCGCCCTGTTTGAGCGCGTGCTGGTTGAACGCCCCGCAGAACCCCCGGTCGCTCGTCAGGACGAGCACCGCCGCGCGGCTCCCGTGCGGCTGCTCGGTGAGCAGCGCGTGCTCCAGCCCGACGTGGTGGGACAGCAGCGCCGACACCGCGCGGGTGACCTGGCCGGAGTAGGGACGCGACGCGGCGAGCCGCTGCTGGGCCCCGGAGATCCGCGCCGCAGCGATCAGCTCCTGCGCTCGGGTGATCTTGGACGTGGACTTCACCGAGCGGATACGGGACCGCAGCACGCGCAGTTGAGCAGCCATGCGCGTCACGCTGCCATGCGGCACGGCGGCCCGGCCGCGTCCTGCCCGCGCGCGGGAATGCGGTGCCCGAGTTTTTACCGTCCGGCCGCTCCCCCCGGTGCGCGCGCGGAGCTGTCGGCGCCCGGTCCTAGACTCGGGGCCATGGCACCCCCCGACGATCTCGCGGTCGCGCTGGACGACCTGGCCAAACGCTACGGCGGCACGCCCGCCGTCGACGGCCTGTCGCTGCGCGCCCGCCGCGGCGAGGTCACCGCGCTGCTCGGCCCCAACGGCGCCGGCAAGACCACCACGATCGAGATCTGCGAGGGGTTCCGCCGCGCCGACGCCGGCACCGTCCGCGTCCTCGGCCGCGACCCCGTCGCCGACGCCCGCGCGCTCAAGCCGCGCGTCGGCGTCATGCCGCAGTCCGGCGGCGTGCCGGGGACGGCGCGCGGCGGCGAGTTCCTGCGGCTGGTCGCGTCGTTCCACCGCGCCCCGCTCGACTCCGCCGCGCTGCTGGAACGCCTCGGCCTGGCCGAGCACGCCCGCACGCCGTTCCGGCGGCTGTCGGGCGGCCAGCAGCAGCGGCTGTCGCTGGCCGTCGCCGTCGTCGGGCGGCCCGAGCTGGTCTTCCTGGACGAGCCCACCACCGGCCTCGACCCGCAGGCCCGGCACGCCACCTGGGACCTCGTCCGCGAGCTGCGCGACGCCGGGGTGTCGGTCGTGCTGACCACGCACCACATGGACGAGGCCGAACGCCTCGCCGACCACGTCGTCATCATCGACCGGGGCCGCGTCGTCGCCGACGGCACCCCGGCGGAGCTGACCGGGGCCGAACGGCAGCTCCGCTTCCGCGCCCGCGCCGCGCTCGACCTGGAGGAACTGCTGGGCGCGCTGCCGCCCGGCAGCGCCGCCAAGGAGTCGCCCGCCGGGCACTACCTCGTCGAGGGCGACCTGCGGCCCGAGCTGCTCGCCACCGTCACCGCCTGGTGCGCCGCGCATGGCGTCCTCACCGAGGACCTGCGCATCGAGCGCCGCACCCTGGAGGACGTCTTCCTCGAACTCACCGGACGGGAGCTGCGCGGATGACCGCCCTCGACCTCTCCCCCGCGCCCGGCGCGGTGCCGCTGCCCCGGATGGTCCTCGCCCAGACCGGGTACGAGGTGCGCGCGATGCTGCGCAACGGCGAGCAGCTCCTGCTGACGCTGATCATCCCCGTCGTGCTGCTGACGCTGTTCAGCGCCACGTCCCTGCTCGACCTCGGGCCGGGCGAGCGCGTCGACTTCCTGACGCCGGGCGTGCTCGCGCTGGCGGTGATGTCCACGGCGTTCACCGGCCAGGCCATCGGCACCGGGTTCGAGCGCCGCTACGGCGTCCTCAAGCGGCTCGGCGCCACGCCGCTGCCCCGCGCCGGGCTCATCGCCGCCAAGACGCTGACGGTCCTGGCCGTCGAGGCGATCCAGGCCGTGGTGATCCTCGCGGTGGCGCTGCTGCTCGGCTGGAGCCCGCACGGCGATCCGCTGTCGGTGCTGGCGCTGCTGCTGCTCGGCACCGCCGCGTTCAGCGGGTTCGGGCTGCTCATGGCCGGGACGCTGCGCGCCGAGGCGACGCTGGCCGCCGCCAACCTCGTCTACGTGCTGCTGCTGGCCGTCGGCGGCGTGATCTTCCCGCTCGACCGGTTCCCGTCCGGGGTGGCGGCGGTGCTGGAGTTCCTGCCGATCGCCGCGCTGGCCGAGGGGCTGCGGTCCGTGCTGGCCGACGGCGCCGCCTTCCCCGGCGGCCCGCTGCTGATCCTGCTGGGGTGGGCCGTCGCCGGGCTCGCCCTGGCCGCCCGCTTCTTCCGCTGGGAGTGACGCATGGCGCTCGCCGACGTCCCGGGCACCCCCCGCCGTGCCGGACGCCCGCCGTCCGTGCCGTCCGCGCCGTCGCTCGGCGCGGTGCCGCCGCCCGCGCTGGTGATGCTCGGCATCCTGTCGGTGCAGCTCGGCGCGGGGGTGGCCAAGAACCTGTTCCCCGTGCTGCCGCCGTCGGCCGTGGTGTTCCTGCGGCTGCTCACCTCGGCGCTCGTGCTGGGGTTCCTCGCCCGCCGCGCGCTGCGGACGCTGTTCGCCGACCACTCGGCGCGCAGTCTGGCGGTCGCGGCCGGGCTCGGGCTGTCGCTGTGCGTGATGAACGTGTCGATCTACCAGGCGTTCTCCCGCATCCCGCTCGGGGTCGCGGTGACGATCGAGTTCCTCGGCCCGCTGGCGGTGGCGATCCTGGCGTCGCGGCGCGTCCTGGACGTCGGCTGGGCGCTGCTGGCGGCGGCGGGCGTGCTGCTGCTGACGCGCGGTGACGGCGCCCTCGACCCGGTCGGCGTCGGGTTCGCGCTGCTGGCGGGCGTGGCGTGGGGCGCCTACATCCTGCTCACCGCCGCCACCGGACGGCACTTCTCCGGCCTGTCCGGACTGGCGGTGGCGAGCGTCTTCGCGGCGTTCGTGGCGCTGCCGCTGGGCGTCTCCGCCGGGGGCACCGCGCTGCTGGACCCCCGGCTGCTGCTGCTCGGCCTCGGCGTCGGGCTGCTGTCGTCGGTGATCCCCTACACGCTGGAGATGGAGGCGCTGCGCCGGATGCCCGCGCGCGTCTTCGGCATCCTGATGAGCCTGGAACCGGCCGCCGCCGCGCTCGTCGGGCTCGTCGTCCTCGGCGAGGCGCTGGCCGGACGGCAGTGGGCGGCGATCGTCTGCGTCATGATCGCCTGCGCGGGCGCCACCCTCGGCGGACCGCGCGCCGCGCGCCGTTCGAGTGGCCCGGCGGGCGACGGGCATGGAAGGATCGAGGACGGCACGCGACCCGCGAAGGAGTGAGACGTGAACGGCTGGTCCGACGAGCAGGGACTCTCCCCCGAACTCTTCGAGGCGGGCACGCCCTCCTTCGTGGACTTCCTCCGCCAGAACGCGCCCGAGCTGCTGCCGGTCAACCGCGTCGCCGAGGCGGGCGCGGCCGCGCTGCCGCACGGCACGACCGTGCTCGCGCTGACGTTCCCCGGCGGCGTCATCATGGCCGGTGACCGGCGCGCCACGGCCGGGAACGTCATCGCCTACCGCGAGCTGGACAAGGTGCAGCGCGCCGACGAGCACTCGGTCGTCGCGTTCGCCGGCACGGTCGGGCTCGCGCTGGAGATGGTGCGGCTGTTCCAGGTCGAGCTGGAGCACTACGAGAAGATGGAGACCGTGCCGCTGTCGCTGCCGGGCAAGGCCCGCCGGCTCGGCGCCGTCGTCCAGGCCAACTTCGCGCAGGCGCTCCAGGGGCTGGCGGTCGTGCCGCTGTTCGCCGGGTTCGACTCCGAGTCGGGTGAGGGCCGCATCTACAGCTACGACATCACCGGCTCCCCGCAGGAGACGCGCGACTACCACGCCGACGGCTCGGGCTCCCCGTACGCGCGCGGATCGCTGAAGAAGCTCTACCGTCCCGGCCTCTCGGAGGAGGACGCCGCGCTGGTGTGCGTCCAGGCGCTCTACGACGCCGCCGACGACGACGCGGCCACCGGCGGCCCCGACCGCACCCGCCGCATCTACCCGTCGCTGGCGGTCGTCACCGCCGACGGCTACCGGGCGCTGCCGCAGGACGAGGTCGCCCGGCTGGTCGACCTCGTCGTCGAGGCCCGGCTGGATCGTCCGGACGGGCCCGTCGCGCCGCTGACCTGAGCGGACGGCGGCCGGGGAAACGTCCGACCCGGCTTCTAGACTCGTGCCCATGGCACGGGCGAACGACGAGGCTGCGGCCCTCATCCAGGAACTGGCCGACCTGCTCTCCATCACGGGCGGCGACGCGTTCAAGATCAGGGCGTACGAGAAGGCGGCGCGGGCGATCGCCGGACATCCCGACGACATCTCCGGCCTGTCGCTCACGGGGCTGAAGAAGATCCCGACGGTAGGCGAGGCCATCGCCAAGAAGGTCCAGGACTACCTGACCTCCGGGCAGATCCGGCAGGTGGAGGAGCTGCGGGCGCGCATCCCGGCGGGGGTGCGGGCGCTGACGTCGATTCCGGGCCTCGGGCCGAAGAAGGCGCTCGTCCTCTACGACGAGCTGGGCGTGTCCTCGGTCGAGGAGCTGGCCGACGCCATCGCGGCGGGGCGGCTGCGCGGGCTCAAGGGGTTCGGGCCGAAGACCGAGCAGAACATCGAGCACGGCATCGAGCTGCTGCGCTCGGCGGGCGACCGCGTCCTGCTCGACGCGGCGGCCGGGCTCGCCGACGAGATCGTCGCCGCGCTGGAGAGGCTGCCGCAGGTCGAGCGGTGCACGTACGCGGGGTCGCTGCGCCGGATGCGCGAGACGATCGGCGACGTCGACATCCTGGCCGCGTCCGCCGACCCGAAGCCGATCATGGAGGCGTTCACCGCGCTGCCGTTCGTCACCGAGGTCATCGGCGGCGGCGACAAGAAGACGTCGGTGCGCACGTCGCGCGGGCTCCAGGTCGATCTGCGGGTCGTCCCGGTCGAGTCGTGGGGCGCGGCCCTGCAGTACTTCACCGGGTCGCAGGCGCACAACGTCCGCACCCGGGAGATCGCGGTGCGCGCCGGGCTGAAGCTGTCGGAGTACGGCGTCTTCGACGCGGAGTCCGGCGAGCAGATCGTGTCGCGCACCGAGGAGGAGGTGTACGCGCGTCTCGGCCTGCCGTGGATACCGCCGACGCTCCGGGAGGACGCGGGCGAGATCGAGGCCGCCCGCGACGACGCGCTCCCCCGGCTCGTCACCGCCGCCGACATCCGCGGCGACCTGCACAGCCACACCGACCTCACCGACGGCATCGCCACGCTGGAGGAGATGGTCGGCGCGGCGCGCGAACGCGGCCTGGAGTACTACGCGATCACCGACCACGCCCCCGACCTGTTCATGCAGCGCATGACCGACGAGAAGATGCTGGCGCAGCGCGAGGAGGTCCGCCGTCTGAACGAGAAGCTGGACGGGCTTACGCTGCTGCACGGCGCCGAACTGAACATCGGCCCGGACGGCTCGGTCGACTGGGACGAGGACTTCCTGTCCGGGTTCGACGTGTGCGTCGCCTCGGTCCACTCGCACTTCACCCAGGACCGCGCGGAGATGACGCGGCGGTTCGTCCGCGCCTGCGAGAACCCGTACGTGCACGTCATCGGCCACCCGACGGCGCGGCTGATCGGCCGCCGCGCCCCCGTCGACGCCGACTGGGACGAGGTCTTCCGCGTCGCGGCCCGCACCGGCACCGCCCTGGAGATCGACTGCTTCCCCGACCGCCTCGACCTGCCGTCCGACCTGATCCGCCGCGCCCTGCGGCTCGGCGTCAAGTTCTCCGTCGACACCGACGCGCACTCCCTGCGCGACCACGCCAACCTGCGCTACGGCGTGGGCACGGCCCAGCGCGGCTGGCTGACGCCCGACGACGTCATCAACACCTGGCCCCTCGACCGCCTCCGCGCCTTCCTCGCCGCCAAGTCCGGCTGACGCGGCCCGCCGTCAGGCCGGGACGGGCTGGTGCTCGTCGCGGGCCGGCGGGGCCGTCGCGGCGAGGGGGCCTCGGTCGCGCATCGAGAGGTACAGGCGCAGGCCGACGATCCACAGGATCACCGACACGGCCATGTGGAGGACGACCAGGGCTCCGGGGACGCCCAGGAAGTACTGGACGTAGCCGATGGCGCCCTGGGCGACGAGCAGGCCGAGCAGGGCCAGGGCCCAGCGCCGGGTGGCGCGGGGGGCGTCGGCGCGGCGCACCCACAGCAGGACGGCGATCGACAGGATCACCGTCGCCCAGGCCAGCAGGGCGTGGACGCGGGCGACGTCCTCGATGGAGAAGCCGTAGCGGCGCGAGTCGGTGTCGCCCGAGTGCGGGCCGGTGCCGGTGACGACGGTGCCCGCCGCCAGGACCAGCCAGATCGCCGCCGCCAGCGCCAGGGACAGCCTGCGCAGGCCCTGCGGGACGAGCGGGCGCGGCGGCGCGTCGCCCTCGCCCGCGCGGACCCACAGCGCCACGCAGAAGATCAGCAGCGTCGGGGAGATGAGGAAGTGCACCGACACCGACGCCGGGTGCAGCTTGGTCAGCACCACGATGCCGCCGATGATCGCCTGGGCGACCACGCTCATCGGCTGGGCCAGCGCCAGCAGCAGCACGTCGCGGCGGCGGGGCCGCAGCCGCAGCGCGGCGACGAACACGGCCAGGCCCACGGCGAGCACCGCGAACGTCAGCATGCGGTTGCCGAACTCGATCGCCATGTTGATCGCCGCGTGGTCGGCGTGCGCGGTCGGGACGAAGCTGTCCCCCGTGCAGCGCGGCCACGTCGGGCAGCCGAGCCCCGACTTGGTGACGCGGACGGCGCCGCCCGTCGCGACGATGCCCGCGTTGCCGATGACGCCGAGCAGGGCCAGCACGCGCAGCGAGCGCGGCGTCGGCCGCCACACGGCATGCCACGCCCGCGTCAGCGGGTTCACGGAGGCGGGCACGGAAGCGGAAGCGGTGCGTTCGGACACGCACACATGTTATTGCCGAGGTCCGGTGACCGTGACCCGGCCCCTGCTCAGCGACGTGGGGGCGGCAGGAAGCCGGACGGGCCGCCCGGGGCCCATGGCGGGCCGTCGCCCGGGGGGCGGCGGGACGGGGTGACCAGGAACGCCTCGCGGGCCAGGCGCATGAGGTGCAGCAGCGCGTCGCGGCGGGCCGCGAACCAGCGCGGGTCGGCGACGCCGCGTTCGGCGCGCTTGTGCAGCAGGGACAGCTCGGTCGCGGCGTGCTGGTAGTCGGCCATGGCGCGGACGGCGGGCGGCCCGCCGACGACCCGCGCCCAGCGGCGGGCGCCGCGCCGTCCGGGCACCGACCGGAGCATCCGCACGTCCTCGGCGGTGACGAGCCCGGTGGAGGCGTAGGCGGGCAGGTAGGTCTCGATGCGGCGGATCGTGGCGCGGCGCTCCACCGAGATGATGACGACGAGGCCGATGAGGACGACGAACAGCAGCGCGTACACCAGCGCGAGCCCCGCCGCGCCGAAGATCGTCGAGCCGTTCCACAGCCCGTGCAGCACCATCGCGGCCAGCAGTCCCGCCAGCGGTGCGAGGATCTGCCCGCGCCGGTGCGTGGCGGCGTAGGCGACGCCGAGCCCGGTCATGGCGGTGAACAGCGGGTGGCTGAACGGCAGGATGAGCCCGCGCAGGACGAACACGCCCTGGAGCGCCGCCGCGCCGCCCTCCTCGTAGGCGCGCATGTAGTAGGTGATGTTCTCCATCATCGCGAAGCCGAGGCCGACCATGGAGGCGTAGATGACGCCGTCCACGTACCCGTCGATCTCGGTGCGCCGCCACCACAGCATCCCGAACAGCACGGCGCCCTTGAGCGTCTCCTCGACGATGGGCGCCCCGACGGCGGCGCTGACGTACCGGCCGCGCTCCTGCCCGAACAGCGGCTCGGTGATGTAGAGCAGCCCGAGCGTGTTGAGCACGAGCGCGCCGAGCACCGCGACGCCCGCGCCCCACGCGAACGCGAACAGCAGGATGCGGGGCGGTTCGGGCTCCATCCGGTCCAGGGCGAGGACGAGCGCGATCAGCAGCGGGATCGGCAGCAGCGCCAGCAGCAGCGAGGCCCAGAAGCCCCCGCCGCCGTAGACGATGTCGACGCCGAGCGCGGCCAGCGCGCACGCCGAGGTGATGACCAGCCCGACGATGAGCAGGACCGGGGGCCGCCCGGGCCTCCGTCCGTCCAGGACCGCCTGGGGATCGACGCGCGCCATACCGCGAGGGTAATCAACCGCTCACCGGGGGCCCGCACCGGGGCCGGGGAAACGATCAGTAGAGCAGCGGGTCGATCGCGACGACCGTGAACAGCAGCGCCAGGTAGACGTTCGACAGGTGGAAGAACCGCATCGGACGCAGGTGGACGCCGGTGACGCCCGCGCGGACGGCGCGCAGCAGCCGGTGCCCCTCGGCGAGGAACACCAGGCCGAGCAGGACGGCGACGGCGCCGTACACCGGCCCCATGCCCGCGACCGGCCACAGCACCAGCGAGCAGGCGACGGTGGCGTAGGTGTAGACGAGGCTCTCGGTGACGACGCGCCGCTCGGTGGCCACGACCGGCAGCATCGGCACGCCCGCGACGGCGTAGTCCTCGCGGTAGCGCATGGCGAGCGTCCAGGTGTGCGGCGGCGTCCACAGGAACACGACGCCGAACAGCACGAACGGGGCGACGGCGAGGCTCTCGGTGATCGCGGCCCAGCCGATGAGGACGGGCATGCACCCGGCGATGCCGCCCCACACGACGTTCTGCGAGGTGCGCCGCTTGAGGATCAGCGAGTACACGACGATGTAGAACAGGATCGCGAAGACCGACAGCGCGGCGGCCAGCGGGTTCACCGTCAGCGCGAACCCGGCGGTGGACGCGACGGCGAGCGTGACGCCGAAGATCAGCGCGCGGGCCGGGGTGACCTGGTCGCGGGCCAGCGGACGGCGGCGGGTACGGCGCATCTTGGCGTCGATGTCGCGGTCGATGTAGCAGTTGATCGCGTTGGCGGCGCCGGCCGACATCGTCCCGAAGGCGAGCGTGAGCAGGACCGTGCCGAGCGGCGGCATGTCCCCGGCCGCCAGGAACATCACCGGCAGCGTGGTGATCAACAGCAGTTCGATCACGCGCGGCTTGGTGAGCGCGACGTAGGCGCGCACGCTGGCGGCGATCGACGGGCGGCCCGCCGGGACGACGGCGAGCGCGGGCGCCTGCGGCACCTGCTCGTCCAGTTCGACGGCGCGGGCGTTGCTGAGCAGCGTCACAATCGGGTCCACGTCCAACTAGGCAGTGATGAAGTCGCGTGCCGTCCGTGCGGCGCCCCCGTGCTGCTGGGCCGCGCGTCGGCCTGCTGCGACCTCGGCTGGGTGAGATCAACCGCGGCCACTGTCGTCAACCGCGTCATCACTGTAGTCCGACCCCTCCGGGGGTCGAGCACCGGGGCACCGGACGCGCCGGACAAGCCCGGGATCGGGTGTTCGCGGACGGCTCACCGGGGGGTCCGGACGTCCCCCTCGGGTTCACCCGGGCGGGGGGTTAGCGCGGGGCGGCTGAGGGCAAGGGTCACCTTATGCGGGCGCCGCGTCCGGCGACCGGGGTGATGACCCTGATCACCCTGGTCCGGCCCGCCCTCCGCGGCCCGGTCGGGACACGCCCGTTTCGGTAGGCTCGCGGCCGACCGTCGATGACGCACCGTGTTTTCCATAGACAGTGTTTTCCGGAAGGAGCCTGGCGTTCCGTGAGCAAGGACGACAGCACGTTTGAATGGTCCGACCTGGACCGGCGGGCGGTGGACACGGTCCGCGCCCTGGCCATGGACGCGGTCGAGGAGGCCGGTTCGGGGCACCCGGGCACGGCCATGAGCCTGGCGCCGGCCGCCTACCTGCTCTTCCAGCGGTTCCTGCGGCACGACCCGACCGACCCGGGCTGGGCCGGTCGCGACCGGTTCGTCCTGTCGTGCGGGCACTCCAGCCTCACCCTGTACATCCAGCTCTACCTGTCGGGCTACCCGCTGACGCTGGACGACCTGAAGTCGCTGCGCAAGTGGGACAGCCTCACCCCCGGCCACCCCGAGCACGGCCACACCGCCGGTGTGGAGACGACGACCGGGCCGCTCGGCCAGGGCATCGCCAACGCCGTCGGCATGGCGATGGCGGCGCGCCGCGAGCGCGGCCTGTTCGACCCGGACGCCGCGCCGGGCGAGTCCCCCTTCGACCACACCATCTGGGCGTTCTGCTCCGACGGTGACATCCAGGAGGGCATCAGCCACGAGGCCAGCGCGCTGGCCGCGCACCAGCGCCTCGGCAACCTGATCGTGGTGTGGGACGACAACCACATCTCCATCGAGGACGACACCGCCATCGCGTTCTCCGAGGACGTCGGCGCCCGGTACGAGGCGTACGGGTGGGACGTCCACACCGTCGACTGGACCAAGGACGGCGACTACTCCGAGAACGTCGGCGAGCTGGCGGCGGCGCTGGAGGCGGCCAAGGCCGAGACGGGCCGCCCGTCGTTCGTCAAGCTGCGCACGATCATCGGCTGGCCCGCGCCGAACAAGAAGAACACCGGCAAGATCCACGGTTCGGCGCTCGGCGCCGACGAGGTCGCCGCCACCAAGAAGGTTCTCAAGCTCGACCCGGCCAAGACGTTCGACGTTCCCGCCGACGTGCTGGAGCACTCCCACGAGGTGTCGGCGCGCGGCCGCGAGGCGCACGCCGCGTGGCAGGAGACGTTCGACGCGTGGCGGTCGGCGAACCCCGAGCGCGCCACCGAGTACGACCGCGTCGCGATCCGGGCGCTGCCGGCGGGCTGGACGTCGGCGCTGCCGGAGTTCGAGGCCGGCAAGGACATCGCGACCCGCGCGGCGTCCGGGCAGATCCTCGCCGCGCTGGCGCCGGTGCTGCCCGAGCTGTGGGGCGGCTCGGCCGACCTGGCCGAGAGCAACAACACGACGATGAAGGGCGAGCCGTCGTTCGTCCCCGAGGAGTTCCAGACCAAGGAGTTCCCCGGTGGGCCGTACGGCCGCACGCTGCACTTCGGCGTGCGCGAGCACGCGATGGCGGCGATCTGCAACGGCATCGCGCTGCACGGCGGCACCCGCCCCTACGGCGGCACGTTCCTCATCTTCAGCGACTACATGCGCCCGGCGGTGCGCCTGGCCGCGCTGATGAAGCTGCCGGTGACGTTCGTGTGGACGCACGACTCGATCGGCCTCGGCGAGGACGGCCCCACCCACCAGCCGGTGGAGCAGCTCTGGTCGCTGCGGGCCATCCCGGGGCTGGACGTCGTCCGCCCGGCCGACGCGAACGAGACGGTCGTGGCCTGGCGCACGATCCTGGAGCACACCGACCGCCCGGCGGGCATCGCGCTGACCCGGCAGAAGCTGCCGGTGTACGCGCGCGGCGCCGAGCTGGCCTCCGCCGAGGGCGTCACCAAGGGCGGGTACACGCTCGCCGACGCCAGTAACGGGCAGCCCGAGGTGATCATCATCGCGACCGGGTCGGAGGTGGAGCTGGCGCTGGAGGCCCGCGCGACGCTGGAGGCCGACGGCACGCCCACCCGCGTGGTGTCGATGCCGTGCGTCGAGTGGTTCGACGCCCAGGACGACGCCTACCGCCAGCAGGTGCTGCCGCCCGGCGTGAAGGCGCGGGTGTCGGTGGAGGCCGGGATCGCGCTCGGCTGGCGCGCTTACATCGGCGAGGCCGGGGAAGCGGTGAGCCTGGAGCACTTCGGTGCCTCGGCCGACTACAAGACGCTGTTCCAGCAGTTCGGGATCACGTCGGAGCGGGTCGTGGCCGCCGCGCGTTCCAGCCTGGTGAAGGCCAACGTCGCCGGGCGCGGGACGACCACCGGCAACTGAAGGGGCGCCCGTCCGCGGCCGGGCCGCGGGCATCCGACGAGAGGAAACGATGAGCGAGATCTTGAAGAGGCTCTCCGACGAGGGCGTGTCCATCTGGCTCGACGACATCAGCCGCGAGCGGCTGCGGACGGGCAACCTGGCCGAGCTGGTCCGCGACAAGCACGTCGTCGGGGTCACCTCCAACCCGACGATCTTCCAGAAGGCGCTGGGGCAGGGGTCGGCCTACGACGACCAGGTCCGCGACCTGGCCGTGCGGGGCGTCGACGTGGAGGAGGCCGTGCGGGCCATCACCACCTACGACATCCGGTGGGGCTGCGACGTCCTGCGGCCGGTGCACGAGCGAACCCAGGGGCTCGACGGCCGGGTGTCGATCGAGGTCGACCCGCGGCTGGCGCACGAGTCCGAGCGCACGGCCGCCGAGGCGCGCGCGCTGTGGTGGCTGGTCGACCGGCCGAACCTGTACATCAAGATCCCGGCGACCGAGGCGGGGCTGCCCGCGATCACGGCGGCGCTGGCGGAGGGCATCAGCGTGAACGTGACGCTGATCTTCTCGCTGGAGCGCTACGGCAAGGTCATCGACGCGTTCTTCGCGGGCCTGGAGCAAGCGCGCGACAACGGGCACGACCTGACCGAGATCGCGTCGGTGGCGTCGTTCTTCGTGAGCCGGGTCGACACCGAGATCGACAAGCGGCTCGACAAGATCGGCTCGGACGCGGCCGGGAAGCTGAAGGCGCAGGCGGGCCTGGCGAACGCGCGGCTCGCGTACGCGCTGTACGAGGAGAAGTTCGGCGGCGACCGCTGGCAGGCGCTCAAGGACGCGGGGGCGCGTCCGCAGCGTCCGCTGTGGGCGTCCACCGGCGTGAAGGACCCCGACCTGCCCGACACGCTCTACGTCGACCAGCTCATCGCGCCCGGCACCGTGAACACGATGCCGGAGGCGACGCTGCTGGCCGAGGCCGAGCACGGCGACCCGCGCGGCGACACGGTGACGAACGGCTACGACGCGGCGCGGGCGCACATGGCCGCGCTGAAGGACGTCGGCGTCGACTACGACGACGTGGTGAAGGTGCTGGAGGAGGAGGGCGTCGAGAAGTTCGAGACGTCCTGGACGGACCTCCTCAAGACCGTCGAGCAGGAACTGAAGGACAAGGCGCCGAAGAAGGCCGGCCCCGCATGACCTCGGTGGTGACCGCCGGGGGTGTCTCGGTCACCACGCACGGCGTCGTCGTGGACGAGACGGAGACCGTGCTGTCCCGTCTCGTCTCCGACGGGGTCCCGCGGTCGCTGGGCCGCCGCAGCACGACGCTGTGGGGGCCCGACGCCGCGTCGCTGGCGGCGCGGCGGCTCGGCTGGCTGGACGCTCCCGGGTCGTCCCGGGAGCTGGCGGCGTCGTTGGGCGTGCTGGCCGAGGAGACCGCCGACCTGACGCGGGTGGTGCTGGCCGGGACGGGGGGTTCGGTCCCGGCCGCCGCCGCGCTGGCGGCGGCCGCGGGCGCGGAGCTGACCGTCCTGTCCGGCACCGACCCGCAGCGGGTCGCGGCGGTGCTCGGCGACGACCTGGAGCGCACGCTCGTCGTGCTGCCCGGCGACGCGGGCGGCCGCACCGTGACCGACGCGCTGCGCCGCGTCTTCGAGCAGGCGTTCTGGGAGGCGGGCGTCTCGGGCGCCGACCTCGCGCGCCGCTTCGTGGCGGTCGCCGAGCCGGGGTCGGCTCCGGCGGCGCTGGCGCAGGAGGCGGGCTACCGGCTGGTGACGGCCGAGCCCGACACCGGCGGGCGGTTCGGCGCGCTCGGCCCGTACGCGCTGGTCCCGGCGGCGCTGGCGGGCGTCGACGTGGACGCCGTGCTGGACGACGCCGCCGCGCTGCTGCCCGCGCTGGACCAGCTCCACGGCAATCCGGCGCTGGCGCTCGGCGCGGCGCTGGGCGCGGCGGGGCTGCGCGGGCGCGACAAGCTCGTCCTGGCCGACCACGGGTCGGGGCTGCGCGGGCTGCCCGCGTGGACGGCGCAGTTGCTGGCCGAGTCGACCGGCAAGGACGGCCGGGGGCTGCTGCCGGTCGTCGTCGAGGGCGTGGAGGCGCCGGGGTTCGCGCTCGCGCCGGACATGCGGCGGGTGATCTTCGGCCGCCGCCCGGACGAGCCGGGCCCGGCGCGCGAGGCGGGGCTGAGCGTGGCGGGACCGCTGGGCGCGCAGTTCCTGCTGTGGGAGTACGCGACGGCGGTCGCCGGGCGGGTGCTCGGCGTCAACCCGTTCGACGCGCCGGAGCTGGCCGAGGTCAGCGCGACGACGGCGGCGCTGCTGCGCGTCGAGGAGGGCACCGCGCCGACCGTGATCACGCGCGCGCCGATCCTGGTGGACGGCGCGGTCGAGGTGCACGGCGCCGACGACCTGCTGGCCGACGCCGCCGATCTGCGGGCCGTGTTCGACCTGCTGCTCGACGCGGTCCCGGCCGGCGGCTACCTGGCCGTGGCGGCCTACCTGGACCCGTCCGGCGACGCGGCGGTCGCGCAGGCGCGTTCGCTGCTGGCGGCGCGGAGCGAGGCGTCCCGGCGGCATCCGGCGCCGGTCACGTTCGGGTGGGGGCCGGACGTCGTGCACGCGGCGGGCCAGTACCACCGGGGCGGCCCGCAGAACGGCGTCTTCGTCCAGCTCACCGGCGACGTCCAGGCCGATCTGCCGGTCCCGGGACGCCCGTACACGCTGGGTCAGCTCCAGCTCGCGCAGGCGTTCGGCGATCTGCGTTCGCTGCGCGGGCGGCGGCGCCCGGCGGTGCGGCTGCATCTGCGCGATCGTGCCGAGGGCGTGGCGCAGATCATCGAGGCCCTCAAGGATTGACCACGCGCTTGCGGCCATATCGTCACGGAATGGTGGGTTGGGTCGCGGTTGTCGGTTGAATCCTGGAACGATGGGCTCCGGGAGGTACGGTGCCGGGATTCGACGTATTGACGCGCGGCGACGTGCTGCACGCCGCGCTCCAGGCGCGTGACTACCTGGTGAGCTGCGGCGTGCCCGCCGCGCTGGCGGGCAAGGACCCCCGGCTGTGGGGGCGCAGCGCCGTGGACCACAGCCGGCTCGGCTGGCTCGACCTGCCGTCGGCGTCGCGCGGGCTCCTCGCCCAGGTCGAGAACCTGGTCGCGGAGGCGCGCTACTCGGGCCTGGACCACGTGGTGCTGCTGGCGGTCGGCGCCGAGGCGCTGGCCGCGCAGGCGATCGTGGCGGCGCGGCCGCCCGGGTCGGGCGGCGAGCTGACCGTGCTGGACGGCGGCGACACGGCCGGGCTGGCGTTCGCGCTGGAGCGGCTGGACCGCACGATGGTCGTGCTGGCCAGCAAGTCCGGCGTGTCGCTGGAGGGCGACGCCTACCGGCGGATCTTCACCGCCGCGTTCCGCGAGCACGGGCTGTCCGAACGGGAGATCGCGGGCCGGTTCCTGGTCGTCACCGACCACGGCAGCCCGCTGCACGGCTTCGCGCGCCAGTGCGGCTACCGCATCGGCCTCACCGACCCGTACCTGCCGGGGCACTTCGGGGCGCTGTCGGCCTACGGCATCGTGCCGTCGGTGCTGGCGGGCGCGGACGTGGCGACGCTGCTGGACGAGGCCGCCGACGTCCTGCCGTCGCTGGGCCGCGACGAGGACAACCCCGGGCTGCTGCTCGGCGCGATCCTCGGCGGCTGCGCGCAGCAGGGCCCCGAGGGGCTCGCCCGCGACAAGCTGCTGCTGCGCGAGCCCGGCGGCTCCGGGCCGCTCACCGCGTGGATCTCGCAGCTCCTGGCCGTGGGCACCGGCAAGCGCGGCCGGGGCATCCTGACCTTCGACAAGCCGGGCTGCCCGATCTCCTTCCCCGACATGCACGGCCTGACGATCAACCCGCAGGGCGCGGCCACCGGCGAGGACGACGACACCTCGGTGTGGGGTCCGCTCGGCGCGCAGTTCCTGGTGTGGGAGTACGCCACGGCCGTCGCCGGGTGGCTGCTCGGCGTCAACCCGTTCGAGGTGCCCGGCCCGGCCGTGCAGGAGGCCGAGGACGACGCCGCGACGATGCTCCAGACGCCCGGCGGGCGGCCGGAGACGGGCCGTCCGGTCGTCGTGGACGGCGGCGTGGAGGTCCACACGGACCTGCCGTGGCTGGGCGGCTCCGACCTCGGCTCGGTGCTGGCGATGCTGCTCGACCGCGTCCCGGGCACCGGGTACCTGTCGGTGGCCAGCTACCTGTCCGGTGAGTTCTCCGGCCGCTACCTGGCCCCGGCGCTGGCGCGCGGGGCGCGCCGCCCGGTCGCCTACGGCCCGGGGCCCGGCTATCTGCACGCGACCGGCTCGGTCCACAAGGACGGTCCCGGCACCGGCGCGTTCCTGATCATCACCGGCGACCCGGCGCCCGGCGACCCCTACGGCGACCACCCGGTGCCGGGCCGCTCCTACGGCCTCGGGACGCTCCAGCTCACCCGGGGCCTGGCCGAGGCGCGCACGCTGCGGCGCCGGGGGCTGCCGGTCGTCCACCTGCACCTGCGCGATCCGGTCGAGGGCGCCGGGAAGCTGGCGGAGGCGGCGCGGGCCGTGGCCGTCGCGATGTCGTGACGGCCCGGGAGGTCATGGCGTCCCGCGAGCCGGTCAGCGACGCCGCGTCGGTGACCGCCGGGGACGTCACGGTGACGGCGCGCGGCGAGGTGCGGGCCGCCGCCGAGCGGATGCTCGGGCGGCTGTGGATCGACCGGATCGCCGAGCGGTTCGCCGCCGGGGACGCGGCGTCCGGCGAGCGGGCGGTGTGCGGTCCGGCCGCGCCGGTCGACGTCCCGGCGACGCCGCCCGCGCCCGGCGCCGTCGTGGTGCTGGGCGAGGGGCCGAGCGTGCGGGCCGCGGCGCTGCTGGCGCGGCGGTTCGGCGGCGCGTCCCCGATCGTGGTGGACGGCGCCGAGCCCGGCCCGCTGCGGCGGCTGGCCGACGACCCGATGCGGCTGCGCGAGGCGCACGCCGTCGTCACCGGCGGCGTGCGGTGCGAACCGGCGCGGCGGGCGTTCACCGGGCTGCTGCGCGCGGCGGGGGTGCCCGCCGCGGAGATCGCCGCGCGGGTGACCGTCGTCGCCGAACCGGGCTCGGCCGCGGCGGCCGTCGCCGGACGCGAGGGGCACCGGCTGGTGGCGGCGCCCGCCCCGGCGGTGTTCGGCGCGCTGTCCCCGTACGCGCTGGTGCCCGCCGCGCTCGCGGGCGCGGACCTGACGTGGGCGCTGGAGGAGGCCGCGACGGTCTCGGCCGCGCTGGCGGCGCCGGACGGCAACCCCGGGCTGGCGCTCGGCGCGGTCCTCGGCGGTGCCGCGCGGGCGGGCCGGGGCGTGGTCGTCCTGGCGGCGTCGCCGGGCACCCCGGCGGGCCTGGCCGAGTGGACCGCCGAGCTGTTCGCGGGGGCGACGCGCGGGCGGCTGCTGCCGGTCGTGCAGTTCGGCGGGATGCCGCTGCGGCCCGGCCCGGACCGGTTCCTGCTGAGCTTCGGCGGGCGCCCGCACCAGGACGACGCGACGATCAGCGGCTCCCCCGCCGCGCGGCTGGCCGTCCTGGAGTACGCGGCGGCCGTCGCCGCGCACCTGCTCGGCGTCGAGCCACCGGTCGCCGAACTGCCCGGGGCCCAGGCGATCGGAACGGTCCACGGCCCGTTCCCCGAGCCGCCGCCCGCCTTCACCGACGGCTACGGCCGCGACGCCGTCGAGGTCCGCACCCACGACGCGGCGTTCGCGGCGGCCGGGGCACTGCGCCCGCTGCTGGACGAGGTCGCGCGCCGCGCCGGGGACGGCCATCTGGCGCTCACCGCCTTCCTGGACGCCGATCCCGTGTACGGGCAGGGAACGCGGGTACGGCGCCTGGCCGGGGTGCTGGCGGCCCGCGCCGCCCGGCCCGTGACGGTCGCCTGGGGTTGCCGTTACCCGGCGATCGGGCATGATCTTTCGGAGAAGGGTGTGCATGTGGTGCTGACGGGGGAGGCGGGCCGCGACGTCGCGGTGCCGGGCCTGCCGGGGATCGGCCTCGGCCCGGTGCGGCGCGCCGAGGCGGCGCCGCTGGGCGCGGGCGGCGCCCGGCCGGTGGTGCGGCTGCACCTGCGCGACCGCGAGGCCGGGCTGCACCGGCTGCTGGAGTGCGCACGGAGCGGAACATGACGAATCGGCACGGTGAGCGGACGCCGCGACGGCGGGCTTGCGAGAGTGGGCACCGACGCCCGCATCGAGGGTCGACAGTGCGAGAAGAGAGGGCGCCCACGTGACGACGACACCCAATCCGCTCCGGGACCCCCGGGACAAGCGGCTCCCCCGTGTGGCGGGGCCGAGTGTGCTGGTGTTGTTCGGGGTGACCGGCGACCTGTCCCGCAAGAAGCTGCTGCCGGCGATCTACGACCTCGCCAACCGGGGCCTGCTGCCGCCGGGATTCTCGCTGGTGGGCTTCGCCCGCCGCGAGTGGGACCACCAGGACTTCCGGCAGATCGCCTACGAGTCGGTCAAGGAGCACGCCCGCACGCCGTTCCGCGAGGACGTCTGGACGCACCTGGCCGAGGGCATGCACTTCGTCCCCGGCGAGTTCAGCGACCCGGGCGCGTTCGAGGCGCTGGCGATGGCCGTCAAGGAGCTGGACGAGAGCCGCGGCACCGGCGGCAACTACGCGTTCTACCTGTCGATCCCGCCCAAGTTCTTCCCGCAGGTGGTCGAGCGGCTGCGCGAGAGCGGCCTGGCCGACCGCGAGGGCGGGCACCCCGGGTTCCGCCGCGTGGTCATCGAGAAGCCGTTCGGCCACGACCTGAAGTCCGCGCGGGAGCTGAACGCGACCGTGCACCGCGTCTTCCCCGAGGAGTCGATCTTCCGGATCGACCACTACCTCGGCAAGGAGACGGTGCAGAACATCCTGGCGCTGCGGTTCGCCAACACGATGTTCGAGCCGATCTGGAACCGCGGCTTCGTCGACCACGTGCAGATCACCATGGCCGAGGACATCGGCATCGGCGGCCGGGCCGGGTACTACGACGGCATCGGCGCCGCCCGCGACGTCATCCAGAACCACCTGCTGCAACTGCTGGCGCTCACCGCGATGGAGGAGCCCACCTCGTTCAGCGCCGAGGCCGTCCGCGCCGAGAAGGCGAAGATCCTCGCGTCGGTCGTGGTCCCCGGCGACCTGGCGCAGTCCACGGCGCGCGGCCAGTACGCGGCCGGGTGGCAGGGCGGCGTGAGCGTCCGCGGCTACCTGGAGGAGGAGGGCATCCCCGCCGACTCGCGCACCGAGACGTACGCGGCGGTGAAGCTGGAGATCCAGAACCGGCGGTGGGCGGGCGTCCCGTTCTACCTGCGCACCGGCAAGCGGCTGAGCCGCCGGGTGACCGAGGTCGCGATCGTCTTCCAGAAGGCGCCGCACCTGCCGTTCTCGCACACCGACACCGAGGAGCTGGGGCAGAACGCCCTGGTGATGCGGATTCAGCCGGACGAGGGCATCACCATACGGTTCGGGTCCAAGGTGCCCGGCACGTCGATGGAGATCCGCGACGTCAACATGGACTTCGCCTACGGCGAGTCGTTCACCGAGTCCTCCCCCGAGGCGTACGAGCGGCTGCTGCTGGACGTCCTCATCGGCGACCCGCCGCTGTTCCCCCGCCAGGAGGAGGTCGAGCTGTCCTGGAAGATCCTCGACCCGATCGAGGAGTACTGGGCGGGGCGCGGCAAGGTCGACCAGTACCGCTCGGGCGGGTACGGGCCCGATAGCGCCGACGAACTGATGGCCCGCGACGGACGCGCGTGGAGGCGGCTCTGATGAACATCGACCTCACCGGGACGAGCACCCGCAAGATCCAGGACGCGCTGACGCAGGCGCGGCACCTGATGGGCGGCCCGGCCGTCGGCATGGTGCTGACGCTGATCATCGTGACCGACGAGTCCGCGCAGTACGACGCCGTCCGCGCCGCGACCGAGGCGGCGCGCGAGCACCCCTGCCGGGTGCTCACCGTCATCTCCCGCGACGCGCGCGGCAGTTCCTCGCGGCTCGACGCCGAGATCCGCATGGGCGAGACGGGGCCGGGCGAGACCGTGCTGCTGCGCATGTACGGGCCGCTGGCCGAGCACGCCGACTCGGTCGTGGTGCCGCTGCTGATGCCCGACACCCCGGTGGTGACGTGGTGGCCGGGCGGCAAGGTGCCCAAGGCGCCCGCGCAGGACCCGCTCGGGCGGCTGGCGGCGCGGCGCGTCACCGACGCCTACGCCGCCCGCGACCGGCTCGGCACGCTGTCGCGGCTCGCCGAGGGCTACCAGCCCGGCGACACCGACTTCTCGTGGACGCGCGTGACGTCGTGGCGGTCGCTGCTGGCCGCCGCGCTCGACCAGGACCACGCCGAGATCACCGGCGGCTCGGTGTCGGCCGAGCCCGACAGCCCGAGCGCGGAGCTGCTGGCGGCGTGGCTGGCGGTGCGGCTCGGCGTCAAGGTGGGCCGCGAGGTGTCGGACGGGCCGGGCATCACCGGCGTCACGCTGCGGACGGGTGAGGGCGACATCGTCGTGCTCCGCCCGGACGGGCGGGTCGCGACGCTGTCGCGGCCCGGCCAGCCGGACCGGCAGGTCGCGCTGCACCGGCGTCCGATGTCGGAGCTGCTGGCCGAGGAGCTGCGGCGGCTCGACCCCGACGAGGTCTACCAGGACGCGGCGACCCGGTTCGCCAAGGACCTCGCGGGCGAGAACGCGCGCGAGGAGTCCCGCGAGCAGGAGGCGCAGGCGTCCGCGCCGGCGCGCAAGGCGGCGTCGCGGAGCCGCAAGAAGGAGGACGGCTCGTGAGCGCGGCCCCTTCGGTGCTGGTGCACCGCGACCAGGAACTGCTGGCGCACGCGGCGGCGGCGCGGCTCGTCGGCGCGGTCGCCGACGCGCAGGCCGCGCACGGCACGGCGTCGGTGGTGCTGACCGGCGGCGGCGTCGGCACGGCGGTGCTGGCCGCGCTGGCGGCGAGCCCCGCGCGGGACGCGATCGACTGGCGCCGGGTGGACGTGTGGTGGGGCGACGAGCGGTTCCTGCCCGCCGGAGACCCCGAGCGCAACGAGACCGGCGCGCGGCTGGCGCTGCTCGACCACGTCGACGTGGACCCGGCGCGGGTGCACGCGATGGCCGCGTCCGACGGCCCGGACGGCGACGACGCCGACAAGGCCGCCGAACGGTACGCGGCGGAGCTGGCGGCGGCCGTCCGGCCGGGCGAGCCGGGGCCGGTGCCCGCGTTCGACGTGGTGCTGCTCGGCGTCGGGCCGGACGCGCACGTCGCGTCGCTGTTCCCGGGGCTGCCGGGCACCCGCGACGGCCGTCCGGTGGTGGCGGTGCGCGACGCGCCCAAGCCGCCGCCGACGCGGATCTCGCTGACGTTCCCGTCGATCCGGTCGGCGGCCGAGGTGTGGCTGCTGGCGGCCGGAAGCGGGAAGGCCGAGGCGGTGCGCAAGGCGCTGACCGAGACCGGGCCGGTGGGCGTCCCGGCGGCGGGGGCGCGGGGCCGCCGCCGCACGCTCGCCCTGCTGGACGCCGAGGCCGCCGCGGAGCTGTAGGCCGTTTTCTCCCCGCTCATGCGCATACTCCGGTGGGCGGGGGTACGACCCTTCCACGTTCGGCCGAACCGTGAGGAGGGGAACCGTGCGGAGCAGACGGGCGGGAACGGCGGTCGCGGGGGCGGGGATTCTGCTGCTGAGCGGTTGCACGGGCGGCGGTCCGGGAGGCGTCGGGGCGAAGGACGAACCGGCCGCTCCCCCGGCCATCACCCCCGCCAACGGCACGAAGAACGTCGAACCGGACAAGCCGGTGACCGTCCGGGTCCGGGACGGGAGGCTGACCGAGGTGACCGTCGCGGACCCGCAGGGCCGCAAGGCGGCCGGGAAGTTGAGCGGCGACGGGAAGTCCTGGACGACGACGTGGGGCGTGCGGCCGTCCGCCACCTACACGGTCACCGCCAAGGGCGAGGCCGACGGCAAGCCGGTCACCGCGACGTCGACGTTCACGACGCTGAAGCCGGCGAAGAAGCTGGAGAGCGGCATGTCGCCGCTGGACGGCGAGAAGGTCGGCGTCGGCATGCCGGTGCAGCTCATGCTGTCGCAGCCGGTCGCGGGCAAGGAGGCGCGGGCGGCGGTCGAGCGGCGGCTGGAGGTGCGGATGTCCCGGCCGGTGCCGGGCGCCTGGCACTGGATCAACGACCGCGAGGTGAACTTCCGGCCGCAGGAGTACTGGCCGTCCGGGCAGAAGGTCCGCGTCACCGCGCACCTGGCCGGGGTGAAGGTCGCTAACGGCGTGTACGGGACGAAGGACCGCACGCTGGACTTCACGGTCGGGGACCGGCACGTCACCACGGTGGACGCCAAGAAGTTCCGCGCGACCGTCACCGACGGCGGGAAGACCGTCCGCACGATCAAGGTCAGTCTCGGCAAGCCCGGCGACGACACCTACAGCGGGACGATGATCGCGCAGGAGAAGAACCCGGCGATGGTCATGGACTCGGCCACCACCGGCAACCCGGGCGAGTACCGGACGCCGACCAAGTGGAACGTCCGGATGACCTACAGCGGCACGTTCTTCCACTCCGCGCCGTGGTCCACCGGCTCGCAGGGGCGCGCCAACGTCAGCCACGGCTGCCTCAACGCCTCCCCCGCCGACGCCAAGTGGTTCTACGACTTCACCCGGCGCGGCGACGTCATCCAGGTCAGCGGCACCACGCGGAAGCTGAAGTTCGGCAACGGGCCGACGCCGTGGGCCAAGTCGTGGCAGGACTGGCTGGCGGGCAGCGCGCTCGGGCAGCCGGTCACGCCCGGCGGGCTGTGAGGCGCCCGCCCGGTTAGCCTGGGCGGGTGAGACTGAGGCGTTCGGCGCGGGAGTGGCGGGACGACGCCGTCCTGTTCGCGGTCACCGCGGCGCTGGGCGGCGTGCTGCTGCTCGGTTCGCTGGAGGACTATCCGGAGAGCAAGCCCGCGGGCGTCGTCCGCGACATCGTCATCGGCTCGGTCGCGGCGGTGGCGCTGCTGGTGTTCCGGCGGACGCGTCCGCTGGCGGTCGCGCTGGCCGCGTCGGCGGCGGCGCTAATCTCCTCGACGGCGCTGGGCGTGATGGCGGTGGCCGCCTACAACCTGGCCGCCCGCCGGACGTGGCGCCCCCTGGCCGTGGTCGTGGCGCTCAACCTCGCCTACATCGCGGCGATCTTCGCGTTCGGCCCGGCGCAGAGCACCCGGGAGCGCTGGGAGGGCGTGCTCGTCCTCGGCATGGGCTACCTGATCATCGTGGGCTGCGGGCTGCTCGTGCGGTCCCGCCGCCAGCTCATCGCCTCCCTGGAGGAGCGGGCGCGGCAGGCCGAGGAGGGGCAGCGGCTGCGGGTGGAGGAGGCGCGGCTGCTGGAGCGCGAGCGGATCGCCCGGGAGATGCACGACGTCCTCGGCCACCGGATCTCGCTGCTGGCCGTGCACGCCGGGGCGCTGGAGTTCCGGCCGGACGCCCCCCCGGACCAGCGCGAGGCGGCCGGGATCGTCCGGCAGAACGCCTACGAGGCCATGGAGGACCTGCGGGAGATCGTCGGGCTGCTGCGCGAGGGCCCGGCGCAGGACGGCGAGCGCCCGCAGCCGGGCCTGGCCGACCTGCCCGAGCTGGTGCAGGAGTCGCGGGCGGCCGGGGCGCGGGTGACGTTCGACGACGCGGTGCCCGGCGACGCCGAGGTGCCGGCGCGGATCGGGCGGCACGCCTACCGGATCGTGCAGGAGGGGCTGACCAACGCGCGCAAGCACGCGCCCGGCGCGCACGTGAGCGTGCGCGTCGCGCGCTCGGCCGGGGCGCGGCTCGTCGTGGAGGTCGCCAATCCGCTGCCGCCGGGGCCGGTCACGCCGCCGCTGCCGGGCGCGGGCGCCGGGCTGGTCGGGCTGCGCGAGCGGGTGACGCTGCTGGACGGCTCGCTGGAGCACGGCGTGACCGGGGACGGCCGGTTCGTCCTGCACGCCGAATTGCCGGTAAATTGACCGGATAACTGGAGAATCTGCGGTTATCGGCGCCATTTCTCAGTGATTTCTCAGGTTTCCCGCGCCGGAACCATCAGGTTCGGCGGTCATGCTGTGCAGCTATGACGCTCCCGACCCACCGGCCGATCATCGTGCTCGGCTGCCCGCGTTCGGGCACGACGCTGCTCCAGCAGATGCTGCACTGCCACGCCCGCATCGCGCTCCCCAGCGAGACCCGGCTCGTCCAGCCCGCCTACCGGCACCGGCTCGGCTTCGGCGACCTCGCCGTCCCCGGCAACCGGCAGGCGTTCGCGTCCTGGCTGGTGGAGCGCAAGCGCGCCAAGTTCGAGGCGCTCGCCCCGCTGGAGACCGGTGACGCCGTCGCCGCGATCGCCGCCGCTCCCCCGACCGTCGGGTCCGCGCTGGCGGCCGTGTTCCGCGCCTACGCCCGCGCGCACGGCAAGGCCCGCTGGGGCGACAAGCGGCCCGGCTACTTCCGCCAGGTGCCGACGCTGCTGCGGCTGTTCCCCGACGCCCAGTTCGTCCACCTCATCCGCGACGGCCGCGACGCCGTCGCCTCACTGCGCTCCATGCCCTGGTACGAGGGCGACCTGTACACCGCCGCGCTGACCTGGCGGGAGGCGATCGACACCGGCGAGCGGATGGCGCGGCGGCTCGGCCCGGGCACCTACCACCAGATGCGCTACGAGGAACTGACCGCCGAGCCCGAACGGGCGCTGCGCGCGCTGTGCGCCTTCCTCGGCGAGGAGTACGACCCGGCGATGACCGAGCCGCAGCACCACGCCCGCGCGACGATCCCGGCCGCCCGCCGCTGGCACCTGCGCACGCTGGAGGAGGTCAACACCCGCCACGTCGGCGCGTGGGCCGACCGGCTGGAGCCGTGGGAGGTCGGGCTGATCGAGCGGACCGCCGGAGACCGGCTCACCGCGCTCGGCTACGGCCTGTCGGACGCGCCGCGCCCGCCCGCGCAGGACCTGGCCCGGTTCCGCCAGGCCGAGGTGCGGCGCTGGCGCGTCCAGCGCGGCCAGGCCGTCATGGACCGCACCCGGCGGCTGCGCGAGCCGAACCCCGTCGCGTCCGAGCTGACCGGGCCCGCGCTCGAACCCGTCTAGGCTGGCCGGATGGAGCGACCCGTCCGCGTGCTGATCGTCGACGACGACGCGCTCGTGCGGCGCGGCCTGACGATGATGCTCGCCGGTGCCGACGATGTGGAGGTCGTCGGGGACGTGGCCGACGGCGCCGAGGTGATGGGCGCGGTGAACGCGCTGTCCCCCGACGTCGTCCTGATGGACGTGCGGATGCCCCGCGTCGACGGCCTGGCCGCCACCGAGCGGCTGCGCGCCCGCACCGATCCGCCCGAGGTCGTCATCCTCACGACGTTCGACACCGACGACCACATCCTGCGCGCGATGCGGGCGGGCGCGAGCGGCTTCCTGCTCAAGCACACGCCCCCGCCGGAGATCGTCCGGGCCATCCGCCAGGTCGCGGCGGGCGAGCCGATGCTCTCCCCCACCGTCCTGCGCCGCATGATGGGCTACGTCGCCCGCACCGACACCGACCCGCGCCGCAGCCGGGCCCGCGCTCTGCTGGACCGGCTGAGCGAGGGCGAACGGGCCGTGGCCGCCCTGGTCGGGCAGGGCCGTACCAACAGTGAGATCGGTGCGGAACTCTCCCTCTCCGTCGCGACCGTCAAGGCGTACGTGTCGCGGCTGCTGACCAAGCTGGAGCTCAACAACCGCGTCCAGATCGCGCTGCTCGTCCACGACGCCGCCGAACGGCCCGAGCCCGGCCGCCCCTAGTCGGCCCTCCGGTCGACCTTGGTCCACGCGGTGCCGACCTTCGGCCGCTGCCGGGGCACCGGCCGCGCGGCGAGGGTGGAGCCATGATCGAAGTTCATGGGCTCGGCAAGCGGTACGGCGACGTCGCCGCCGTGCAGGACGTGTCGTTCCGGTGCGAACCGGGGACCGTCACCGGATTCCTCGGGCCGAACGGGGCCGGCAAGTCGACGACTCTGCGGATGGTGTGCGGGCTGACGCCGCCGACCACCGGGACCACCGCCGTGTGCGGCGTCCCCTACCGGCGGATCGCCAATCCGGGGCGGCACGTCGGGGTGCTGCTGGACGCGAGTGCCATGCATCCGGGGCGGAGCGGGCGGGAGACGCTGGCGCTGACCGCCCGGGTGCTCGGGGTGGACACCGCCCGCGCCGACGAGCTGCTGGGGCGGGTCGGGCTGCCCGCCAAGGCGGCGGGACGACGGGTGCGCGGCTACTCGCTGGGGATGCGGCAGCGGCTCGGCATCGCGCAGGCGCTCGTCGGTGACCCCGGCGTGCTCATCCTGGACGAGCCCGCCAACGGCCTCGACCCCGAGGGCATCTTCTGGATGCGCACGCTGCTGCGCGAGTTCGCCGACCGGGGCGGCACGGTGCTGCTGTCCTCCCACCTGCTGCGCGAGGTCGAGGCCGTCGCCGACCGGATCGTCGTCATCGCCGGAGGCCGGATCGCCGCGCAGGGCGACGCGCGCGAACTGCTCGCCGGGACGGACGGCACCCGCGTCCGCGCCGCCGACCCGGCCGCCCTCGGCGCCGCCCTGGCCGCCGAGGGCATCACCGGCGCCCCGGACACCACCGGCGCCTTCACCGTCGCCGCCGACGCCGCCGCGGTCGGCCGCGCCGCCGCCGCGCACGGCGTCGCCCTGCTGGAACTCCGTCCCGCCGCCGACGGCGGCCTGGAAGCGCTGTTCCTGTCCCTGACCGCCCGCGACACCGCGCTGGAGACCGCATCATGAGCACCCTGACCGCACCCCGGGCCGCGGTGACCGAGGCGCCCCCGGCGCCGGGCCTGGCACGGCTCACCGAGGTCGAGCTGCGCAAGATGACCGACACCCGGTCGGGCCGCTGGCTGCTGGCGCTCGTCGCCGTGACGGCCGTCGTCATGATGCCCGTGATGATCTTCGCGGCGCCGCCGGAGGAGCGGACGTTCGCGAACATGGTCAGCGCCGCGCAGCTCGGCGGGGCGCTGCTGCTGCCCGTCGTCGGCATCCTGTCGGTGACCTCGGAGTGGTCGCAGCGCACCGCGCTCACCACGTTCGCGCTCGTCCCGAACCGCCACCGGGTGCTGGTCGCCAAGCTGCTCGCGGGGGCGCTGCTCGGCACCGCGTTCACGGTGGTCTCGCTGGGCGTCGCGGCCCTCGGCCGCGCCGTCGCGGGCCTGCTCGGCCGCACCGGCGGCGGCTGGACGATCCCGCCGCAGGTGCTGGCCGGGACGGTGTTCCTGGCGATCGTGGGCGTGGTGTCGGGCCTGGCGTTCGGCGCGCTGCTCACCAACGCGCCGCTGGCGATCACGCTGTCGTTCGTCCTGCCGGTCGTCCTGACGACGCTGACCGAGACGGTCCGCCGCCTCCGCGAACCCCTCGGCTGGATCGACGTCACCCGCGCCCTGGCCCCGCTGGAGACGACGGGCGTCACGGCGGGCGAGTGGGCGCGCGCGGCGACGTCGCTGGCGGTCTGGGTGGCGCTCCCCCTCGCGGCGGGCTTCTACCGGCTCGCCCGCCGCGAGATCACCTGACACGATCCCGTCACGGAAGGACGGCGTTCCGGTGTTCGGGTGGCGGCGGGCCCCGGATCGCTTGGACAATGCCCGGCATGCCCAGCAGTAGTGATCAGTACCAGACGCCGCGGCGAGTGCTCCGGCCCGGCACGACGGTCGAGGACGTGGACGCCTTCGCGCAACTGCTGCGCTGGCCCGTGGCCGAGGTGACCGAACGCGACCGGGCGGCCGGCACCGACGGCCGGGTCACCTGGCGGGGCGACGGCCCGGCCGCTCTGCACTACCTGGAAGACGCCATGTTCGGGATCGGGCACTACGTGGTGTCGGGCCCGCGCGCCGCCGCCGAGGACACCGCCGCGCAGGCCGCCGAGGCGCTGGACGCGTTCACCGTCAAGGAGCTGTGCGCCGCCGTGGACGAGGCGCCCGACGCGCGGGCGCGCGGGCAGGCCACCGTCTGGCTCGGCCTGGCGGCGGGCGGGGACGACGACGCCGACGCGCGGTCCCGGCTGGCGGTCGCCCTCACCGACCGCGAGGCGCTGGTCCGCTACGCGGCCCTGTTCGCCGTCGCGTACGCCGGTGCCGCCCCGTTCGCCGCGACGATCCGCAAGATGGCCGAGGGCGATCCCGAGCCCCGCGTCCGCGACCGCGCGGCCGAGCTGCTCCGTGACGCACGGTAACGGCCCGGCGTGATTTCCGGTGCGGGCCGGGGTATACCGACCCGGACCGGACGATCACCGAAGGGACTTCTCGGCATGGCGGAGCTGCGGTTCGACGACCTCCCGCTGGACCTCGCCTTCACCGACGTGCGCGGCGACGGCGCCCGCGTCCTCGCCCTGTTCGGCGACCCGCAGGACCCCTACACCCGGCGTCTCGTCCGCGACGAGCTGACGCAGGTGGAGGACCTGACCGTGCACACGCTGCTGCTCCCGCTGGAGATCTATCCAGGCTCCGACGACCTGGCCCGGCGCATCTGGGCGGCGCCCGACCGCGCCGCCGCCTGGTACCGGTGGATGCTGGAGGAGATCCCGCCGGAGCAGGAGGCCGATCCGCACGCGCCGATCGCGCGGCTGCGGCTGGCCGCCGAGGAGCTGCGGGTGCTGTCCACGCCGACGCTCGTCTTCCCCGGCGGGGAGATGATGGCCGGTGCCACCCCGGCGCCGGAGATCGAGCGGCTGCTGTCGGGGCGCTGAGGCGTCAGCGGCCCGGGACGGGCGTCCGCTCGGCCGCGTAGTGCGCGGTCCCGTCCGCGTCGCGCCGTTCGGCGCGCATCCCGATGCGTTCCGCCAGCGACCCCGACGCGGTGTTGCCCGCGTCCACCTCGGCGGTGACGCGGCGCAGCCCGACGACCTCCAGCGCGTAGCCGAGCACGGCGGCGGCCGCCTCCTCGGCCAGGCCCTGCCCCCAGAACCCCGGATCGAGGCTGTAGAGGATCTCGGGGTCGGGGCCGCCGTGGTCGCGCAGCCCGGCGACGCCGAGCAGCGGCGCGCCCGGCCCGGCGGCGGCGTCGCGCAGCGCCCACAGGCCGTATCCGGCGACGGCGAAGTCGTGCCGGCTCGACGCGATGATCTCCGCGACGTGCGCGGCCGTGACCGGCGCGTCGTCGAACAGGTGGTGGCGGACCAGCGGCGCCGACCAGTGCGCGAGCAGCGCGGCGTGGTCGGCCGGGGTCACCGGGCGCAGCGACAGCCGGGGCGTGCGCAGCCGCTCACCCATGCGGGCCGCCGTTCGGCGTCCCGGGCACGGCGTCCTCGTCCCAGCACGGCGCGGGCTCGCCCTCGGGCACGCCGACGCGGAACACCCGCATCTGGAGCGCCAGCGCGGCGTAGTGCCCGACGAGCGTGACCAGCTCGACCAGCGCGGCGCGGCCCAGCGTGGCGACGGCCTCGGTGTGCACGGCGTCGCCGAGGTCGCGGTCGGCGGCGAGCTGTTCGGCGGCCTCGTACACGACGCGTTCGCGGACGTCCGCGAGCATCGGCGCGCGGCCCGCCCGCAGCGCGGCCAGTTCCGCGTCGGTGAGCCCGGCGCGGCGGCCGACGCGCTCGTGCGCGTACCACTCGAAGTCCGAGCGCCAGTGCCGCGCGACGACGAGGATCGCGATCTCCCGTTCGCGGCGGGTGAACGCGGTGCGGAACCGCAGCGCGGCGCCGAGTTCCTGGAGCGGCATGCCGATCTGCGGGCTGTAGAGCATCGCGTTGAAGGGCCCGTGCAGGCGGCCCTCGGCGTCGGTCAGCGGGAAGGCGGGGCTGCCGGCGGCGCGGGGGCCGCCGGTCACCGCGTCGTAGACCTCGCGCTGTTCGTCGCTGAGCAGGCCGGGCGGCAGGGCGGGGAGCCGCCCGGCGCGCCGGTGGTCGTTGCCGTGGTCACCGCGCAGGGGGTCGATCACCTACCGCACGCTAGGCGCTCTTCCCCGGTCGCTCAAGTCCCCTT
This sequence comes from Actinomadura flavalba DSM 45200, assembly GCF_000374305.1. Classification (GTDB taxonomy): domain Bacteria; phylum Actinomycetota; class Actinomycetes; order Streptosporangiales; family Streptosporangiaceae; genus Spirillospora; species Spirillospora flavalba. Next base: position 523,366 of record NZ_KB894096.1, read on the forward strand.
CCGGTATCTGAAACCGTTGCCTCATGCCCGCGTAGCGGTGCCGTAACAGCGGTGCCGCACGGTGGGTGCGGTGGGAGTCCGCCGTCTCCGGAAGGAACGTTCCATGGCGCTGCTGCGCATCCGTACCGCGATCGACGACCGGCCGGGCAGGCTCGCCGAGCTGACCGCCGCGCTCGCCCGCCGGGGCGCGAACATCCTCGGCCTGTCGGTGCAGGTCGGCCGGGACGGGGTGGTGGACGAGTTCGTGGTGGACGTCCCGCCCGGCGGCGCCACCGCCGCCGACCTGGCCGCCGCGCTCACCGGCGCGGGCGGCGCGGCCCCGGCGGTGGTGCCCGCCCGGCCGCGCGAGCTGCTGGACGAGCCCACGCACGCGCTCGTGCTCGCGGCGCGGCTGCGGGCCGAGCCGCGCGCCCTGCCCGAGGTGCTGGCCGAGCTGCTGCGCGCGCGGACGGCGACGTGGACGTCGGCGGGCGACGAGCCCGACGACGCCGAGACCCTGTCGGTGCCGGTCGGGCAGCGCCGCGCCGTCCGGCTGCACCGGCCGGGCCTGCCGTTCACCACGACCGAGTCCGCCCGCGCCGACGCGATGGTGCGGGCCGTGCTGCCGCCCGCCGCGCCGCTGCCCGCGTCCCGGGTCGTCGTGCTGCGCGACGGCACCCGCGCGACCGTCCGCCCGATCACGATGGCCGACGCGGACGCCGTGCGGGCGCTGCACGAGCGCTGCTCGCTCGCCACCCGCCGGATGCGGTACTTCAGCGCCAAGCCGTATCCGCCGCGCCGCGTCGTCGAGCGGTTCTGCGACCCGTGGCACGGGCTGACGCTCGTCGCCGAGGGCCCGGACGGCTCGCTGCTCGGCATGGCCCACCTGATCCACGTGCTGGACCCGGGCGTGGCCGAGCTGGCGTTCCTGGTCGAGGACGACTGGCAGGGCCGGGGGCTCGGGTCGGCGCTCGTCCGGCTGCTCGTCGAGCTGGCCCGCGACCGGGGCCTGGCCGAGCTGCGCGCCACGACGCTGAGCGAGAACGCCCGGATGCGGCGGTTGCTGACCCGGATGGGCGGCCGGACGCGGCGCACCGACGAGCCCGCGATCGTCGAGGTCAGGGTCGCGCTGGACGGCCGGGGGGTGACCCCGGCGCTGGCAGGATGGCCGGGTGACCGGTATCTATGACGATCCCTGGGCGTACGAGCTGGCGTGCGCGTTCCGCGACGTGCCCGCCGAGGTGGACGCCGTCCTCGGCTGGTGCGCCGGGCTCGGCGGGGCCGCGCCGCGCACCGTCCTGGAGCTGGCGGCGGGTCCGGCCGAGCACGCCCGCGCGTTCGCCCGCCGGGGCCTGACCGCGACCGCGCTGGACCTGCATCCGGCGATGTGCGCCTACGCGGCGCGGTGCGCTTCGGACGACGGCGTGGCCCTGGAGGTCGTGCGCGACGACATGACGACGTTCGCGCTGGACCGCCGCTTCGACGTCGTCGTGACGATGCTCGACTCGACGTCCCACCTGATGACGCTGGACGCGTTCACCGCGCACCTGACGCGCGCCGCCGCGCATCTGGCCCCCGGCGGGCTGTACGTGCTGGAGATGTCGCATCCGCGCGACCGGATCGGCGCCGAGCCGAGCGTCGCGACGGAGTGGACGGTCGAGCGGGGCGGCGTGCGCGCGGCCGTCCGGTGGGGCGGCGAACCCCTCGACCCGGTCACGCAGGTCGCGGACGACCGGGTCGTCATGACGATCGAGGAGCCGGGGGCGGCGCCGCGCACGATCCGCGACCTCGTCCCGTATCGGTTCTGGTCGGCGACCGAGCTGGACGCCGCGCTCCGGCTCTGCGGGGAACTGGAGAAGGTCGCGCAGTACGGCGACTTCGGGCCGGTGGCGCTGGACGACCCGGAGGCGTGGCGCATGATCACCGTGCTGCGGGCCGCGCGCTGAACCAATCTCCGTCTTGCCGGAATTCCGGATTTACGTAATATTGGAGGAGGAAGCACCGCCCGTCCCGAACCGGAGGTCCGACCATGAGCGTCCTGAGAGCCGTGTCGCGGTTCCGCACCGTGTTCATCATCGTCGGCGTGCTGCTGGCGCTGGCCGGAGGATGGCTCGGCGCGTCCGGATGGCTGAGCGTGGCCGGACTGGCCTGCATCGGCGCGGGCATGGTCCTGATCTTCCTGCCGAGCGGGAGCGGCGGTCGCGCCGCCGTCGCGGTGGCCAGCCCCGTGCGCGGCCGGTGGATTCCGGTGAACAGCCCGGCCGACAAGGTCCCCAGTCACGGCACCCACGAACTCGGCCAGACCTACGCGATCGACCTGGTCTACGCGCCCGAGCCGGCCCAGGAGTGGAAGGCGATCGTGCCGGGGTTCCTGCCCGCCCGCGCCGACGCCTTCCCCGCGTTCGGGCAGCCGATCCACGCGCCCGCCGACGGCGTCGTCGTGCAGGCGAGCGGACGGCAGCGCGACCACCGGGCCCGCAACACCTGGCCCGCGCTGGCCTACCTGATGGTCGAGGGCATGGTCTTCCGCGCGCTCGGCTCGCTGCTGACGCTGTCGGGCGGCCGGTTCGTGCTCGGCAACCACGTCGTCGTCGACCACGGCGACGGCGTATACGGCGTCTTCGCGCACCTGCGGCGCGGGAGCGTCGCCGTCCGCCGGGGCGAGCGCGTCACCGCCGGGCAGGTGCTCGGCCAGGTCGGCAACTCGGGTAACAGCTCCGAACCGCACCTGCACTTCCACCTGTCGGACACACCGCGCCATCTCGTCGCGGCGGGCATCCCGTTCACCTGGGAGTACGCCGAGGAGGACGCGGACGGCACGCGGGGGCCCGTTCGCACCGGTGTCCCCGGCGGGCGGCGTCCCTTCCACGCGGACGCGCCCGCCGGGGCCGCCGCTCAGGACTCCGGCGAGGGCGCCGGGGCCCAGCCCGGCATCGGGTAACCGGCCAGCAGTTCGCGGATCTCCTCCGCCACCCGCGCCGTGACGGCCGCCAGCGCGTCGGCGTCGCCGCGCGCGGCGGCCGTCACGACCGCGTCGATCCACGCCGCGACCGCGGGCATGTGCGCGGGCGTCAGGCCCCGCGTGGTGACGGCGGCGGTGCCGACGCGCAGGCCGGACGGGTCGAACGGCTTGCGCGGATCGAACGGGACGGCGTTGTAGTTGAGTTCGAGGCCCGCCGCGTCCAGCGCCTGCGCGGCGGGCTTGCCCGGAACGCCCTTGTTCGTCAGGTCGATGAGGACCAGGTGGTTGTCGGTGCCGCCGGACACCAGGTCGTAGCCGAGGTCCAGCAGGGCGTCGGCGAGCGCCCGCGCGTTGGCGACGACGGTGCGCGCGTAGACGGCGAAGTCGGGCCGGGCCGCCTCCGCCAGCGCCACCGCGATCGCCGCCGTCGTGTGGTCGTGCGGGCCGCCCTGGAGGCCGGGGAAGACCGCCCGGTCGACGGCCTTGGCGTGCTCGGCGGCGGACAGGATCATCGCGCCGCGCGGGCCGCGCAGCGTCTTGTGCGTCGTCGTGGTGATCACGTCGGCGTGCCCGGCGGGCGACGGGTGGGCGCCGCCCGCGATCAGGCCCGCGATGTGCGCGACGTCGGCGGCCAGCACCGCGCCGCACTCGCGCGCGATCTCGGCGAACGCCGGGAAGTCGATCGTGCGCGGGATCGCGGTGCCGCCGCACCAGATGACCTTCGGCCGCTCCCGCAGCGCCAGGTCGCGGACCTGGTCCATGTCGACGCGGCCGGTGTCGCGGCGCACCTCGTAGCGGACGGCGTTGAACCACCGGCCGGTGGCCGACACCGTCCAGCCGTGCGTCAGGTGCCCGCCCATCGGCAGCGACAGGCCCAGCACCGTGTCGCCCGGCGAGCAGAACGCCAGGTAGACGGCGAGGTTGGCGGGCGAGCCCGAGTACGGCTGCACGTTGGCGTGCTCGACGCCGAACAGCGACGTGGCCCGCTCGATCGCCAGCCGCTCGATCGGGTCGACGTACTGCTGGCCCTCGTAGTAGCGGCGGCCCGCGTAGCCCTCGGAGTACTTGTTGGTGAGGACCGAGCCCGTCGCCTCCAGCACGGCCGGGGACACGTAGTTCTCCGACGCGATGAGGCGGATCTTGGCGAACTGGCGCTCGGCCTCGGCCTCCACGAGCCCGGCGATGTCCGGGTCCTGCGCGGCGAGACGGGTGAGCGGCGGCTGATGCATGGCGGCCTCCACGGCGTTCACGCCGGGGCACGGACGGTGCCGGACCCCGGTCAGGGGCCCGTACACCCAGGCGCGCGGTGTGCGGACGATTCGCTTCCCGGTGGTCGGATCCACCTTGACTGCGCCAGTCGCGTTGCCGTCCACCCTAGCGGGAACGACGTCGGCCCGGCATCCGGGATTCCGGACGCCGGGCCGACGTGATGTCGCGGGGAACGGTCAGCCGCGGGCCGCCGCCTCCATCGCCTTCTTCACCGCGGCGCGCTTCTGCCGCAGCTTGGCCAGGGCCTCTTCCAGGATGGCCTCGCCGTCGGCGTCGCTGCGCCGCTCCTTCACGTACGCGAGGTGCGTCTTGTAGGGCTCGGTCTTCGGCGGCGCCGGGGGGTTGTCCTTGTCCTGCCCGGCGGGGAACCCGCAGCGCGGGCAGTCCCACGTGTCGGGCACCGCGACGTCCGTCGCGAAGCTCGGCCGGGTCTCGTGCCGGTTGGCGCAGTAGAAGGTCACCCAGACGCGGGGCGCCGCGTCCCCGCGCTCGGCCTCTCCCATCGGGCCGGCCCCGACGCGGCTGCCCCGAATCGCGTTGCCACTACCCACGGACTACTCCTCGCTCAGTATGCCGCGACCTGCCCGGGACGTCCCGGGCCGTTGCCGCGGCGGTTCGTACGTCGTCTACCGGTGGCCCGCTACTCGACGCCCTGGCCCTTGAACAGCAGACCGAGGACGATGATCGACGCGAACCAGACCACGCCGACGCCGACGGTCAGCCGGTCCAGGTTGCGCTCCACGACCGAAGAACCGCCGAGCGACGACGAGACGCCGCCGCCGAACATGTCCGACAGTCCGCCGCCCTTGCCCTTGTGCATCAGGACGAGGACGATCATCAACAGGCTCGTGACGATGAGCACGATGGACGATGCGATGATCACAGTTCAGCGCCTTCTTCGGGCCCGCTCGCGCGGGACGTTCTCTGGATGCCGGGTCGATGGGGCCGGGCCGGGCGTTTACCCGTCACGTACGAAGGGTACGACGAACCGGCGTGCGGTTCGGCAAGAACCCCCGGTCCGCGACCGAATTGATCGAAAAACGATCAGGCGGGCAGGTCACGATACCGGCAGATCTTGACGAACTCCCCCGCGTCGAGACTGGCACCACCCACCAGCGCCCCGTCCACGTCGGCCTGCGCCATGATCGCCGCGATGTTGCCGCCCTTGACCGAACCGCCGTACAGCACGCGGACCTTCTCGGCCACGTCGGCGTCGTACAGCTCGGCGACGCGGCCGCGCACCGCCGCGCACACCTCCTGCGCGTCCTGCGGGGTGGCGGTCTTGCCGGTGCCGATCGCCCACACCGGCTCGTAGGCGATGACCAGGCCCGCGACCTGCTCGGCGGTCAGCCCGGACAGCGCGCCGTCCACCTGTTTGACGCAGTGCTCGATCTGGCCGCCCGCCTCGCGGACCTCCAGCCGCTCCCCCACGCAGACGATCGGCGTGATGTTCTGGCCGAGCGCCGCCTTGGCCTTGGCGTTGACGAGCGTGTCGTCCTCGGCGTGGTACTCGCGGCGCTCGGAGTGCCCGACCGTGACGTACCGGCACCCGAGCTTGGCGAGCATCGACGCGGCGACCTCGCCGGTGTAGGCGCCCGACGCGTGCGCGGACACGTCCTGCGCGCCGTACACGATCTTGAGCTTGTCGGCGTCGACGCAGGTCTGCACCGAGCGGATGTCGGTGAAGGGCGGCAGCACCGCGACGTCCACGGACTCGAAGTCGTCCTTCTTCAGGCCGAAGGCGAGCTTCTGGACGAGCGCGATGGCCTCCAGGTGGTTGTTGTTCATCTTCCAGTTGCCCGCCATGAGCGGCTTGCGCGCCGGGGTGGGAGCCATGCGTCAGTCCTCCAGAGCCTGGAGACCGGGCAGCGTCTTGCCCTCGAGGTATTCGAGGCTGGCGCCGCCGCCGGTCGAGATGTGAGAGAAGGCGTTCTCGTCGAAGCCGAGCGTGCGGACCGCGGCGGCCGAGTCGCCGCCGCCGACGACGGTGAACGCGCCGGAGTCGATGAGGCCCTGCGCGACGGCGCGGGTGCCGTTCGCGTACGGGGCCAGCTCGAACACGCCCATCGGGCCGTTCCAGAACACCGTGCGGGCGTCGGCCAGGCGCTCGGCGAACAGCTTGCCGGACTCGGGGCCGATGTCCAGGCCGAGGCGGTCGGCCGGGATGGCGTCGGCGGCGACCACGTCGTGCTCGGCGTCGGCCGAGAACGCGGTGGCGGCGACGACGTCGACCGGCAGCACGAACTCCACGCCGTTCTCCTCCGCGCGCGCCAGGTAGGCGCGGACGGTGTCGAGCTGGTCCTCCTCCAGGAGGCTCTTGCCGACCTCGTGGCCCTGGGCCTTGAGGAACGTGAACACCATGCCGCCGCCGATGAGGATGCGGTCGGCCTTGCCGAGCAGGTTGTCGATCACGCCGAGCTTGTCGGACACCTTGGAGCCGCCGAGGACGACGGCGTAGGGGCGCTCGACGTCGTCGGTGAGGCGGCGCAGCACGCCGACCTCGGTGGCGATGAGGCCGCCCGCGGCGTGCGGCAGCCGGGCCGGGACGTCGAAGACGCTGGCGTGCTTGCGGTGCACGGCGCCGAAGCCGTCGCCGACGTAGGCGTCGGCCAGGGCGGCGAGGCGGTCGGCGAACGCGCCGCGCTCGGCGTCGTCCTTGCTGGTCTCGCCCGGCTCGAAGCGCAGGTTCTCCAGCAGCGCGACCTGACCGTCGGCCAGGCCGTCCACGGTGGCGCGGGCGGACTCGCCGGCGGTGTCGGCGGCGAACGCCACCTCGGTGCCGAGCAGTTCGCCGAGGCGGGCCGCGACCGGCGCCAGCGAGAACTCGGGCTTGGCCTCGCCCTTGGGGCGGCCGAGGTGGGCGCAGACGACGACGCGGGCGCCGCGCTCGCGCAGCGCCTCGATGGTGGGCAGGCTCGCCCGGATACGGCCGTCGTCGGTGATCTTCCCGTCGTCCAGCGGGACGTTCAGGTCGGAGCGGACCAGCACCCGCTTCCCGGCGAGGTCGAGATCGTCGATGGTGCGCATCGGCATGCGGACTCCTGTCGGATACACGGCCGCCGTGGCCGCGCGGTGCGCGCGGCCACGGCGGATGCGGGAGGTCAGAGCTGGGAACCGACGAGCTTGACCAGGTCGACGAGGCGGTTGGAGTAGCCCCACTCGTTGTCGTACCAGCCGACGACCTTCACCTGGTCGCCGATCACCTTGGTGAGGCCCGCGTCGAAGATGCAGGAGGCCGGGTCGGTGACGATGTCGGAGGAGACGATCGGGTCTTCGGTGTAGTGCAGGACGCCCGCCAGCGGGCCGTCGGCGGCGGCCTTGAGCGCGGCGTTGACCTCCTCGACCGTGGTCTCGCGGCCGACCTCGACGGTCAGGTCGGTGGCCGAGCCGGTTGGGATCGGGACGCGCAGCGCGTAGCCGTCGAGCTTGCCCTTGAGGTCGGGCATGACCAGGCCGATCGCCTTGGCGGCGCCGGTCGAGGTCGGCACGATGTTGATCGCGGCGGCGCGGGCGCGGCGCAGGTCCTTGTGGGGGGCGTCCTGGAGGTTCTGGTCCTGGGTGTAGGCGTGGATCGTCGTCATCAGGCCCTTGGTGATGCCGAACGTGTCGTGCAGGACCTTGGCCATCGGGGCGAGGCAGTTGGTCGTGCAGGACGCGTTGGAGATCACCGTGTGGGCGGCGGCGTCGTACTGGTCGTCGTTGACGCCCATGACGATCGTGACGTCCTCGTTCTTGGCCGGAGCCGAGATGATGACCTTCTTGGCGCCGTTGGCGGCGTGCACCTTGGCCTTCTCGGCGTCGGTGAAGAAGCCGGTGGACTCGACGACGACGTCGACGTCCTCCCACTTGAGGTTGGCCGGGTCGCGCTCGGCGGTGACCTTGATGGGACGGTCGCCGACGATGATGGCGTCCTCGGTGGCGCGCACGTCCTGGCCGAGGCGGCCGAGGATGCTGTCGTACTTGAGCAGGTGGGCGAGGGTGGCGTTGTCGGTCAGGTCGTTGACCGCCACGATCTCGATGTCGGCCCCGCTCGCCACGGCGGCGCGGTAGAAGTTGCGGCCGATCCGGCCGAACCCGTTGATGCCTACTCGGATGGTCACGGAACGGCTCTCCTCATACGTCGTCTCGCCCTGGGCGGGCCCGGGGCGTCATCGGTGCTGCCGGGGTGCTCCCCACGCCCGATCCTATCGAATGCGGGGCTCGCCGCCCGACACCGGCGGCGTGGGATTCGGGGGTGAGGCCGACTCCCCCACCTGGGGGATTCGGGCGCCCGGCGGCGGGGTCTAGACCTCTGTGTCTAGACCAATCCCGCGGTCGTCCCGCGTGGCGGCGGGCGCGCCGGGCGGAGACGGGGCCCGTCGTCCGTTTCGTTCCCCTGAGTGCCTTTCGCCGAGGCGCCGCCGATGGGACGTAACGTGGCGCCGATCACGCCGGACAGTCCGGGCGCCTCGGAAGGGAACGTCCGAAACCCCTACACTTCGGCTATGCGCCGCGGTCTCCTCCTCCCGCTCCTGCTCCCGGCACTGCTGCTGCCCGGCGCCGCGCCCGCGCTCGCCGACGACGACGCCTACCCCGTCACCCCCTCCACGCGCGCCGACCGGATCGCGTCCCTGTGGAAACGGGACCGCGTCGTCGTCACCGACCACGCGCCGCGCTCGCTGCCGCCCGACGCCAAGGCCCGCATCACCGCCGCGACCGAGAAGCTCGGCGCGCCGGTGTACGTCGCCGTCGAACCCCGGCTGCGGGCCGTCCTGGACGCCCGCGCGCTCCTCCCGCTGCTGCGCGACCGCATGAACGGCGACGGGGTCTACATCGTCCTGGAGGCGAGCGGCTCGCTCGGCGAGGCGCTCGTCGCCGGGAGCGCCACCGCCGTGATCCCCGAGAAGGCGTGGCGGACCGCCGACTTCGAGCTGGCGTCCGGGGTGGGCGCCGTCGCCGTCGTCGAGCGGTTCGCCGAGGTCGTCCGGTCCGGGAACGTCGAGGCCCGCTACCGCGCCGCGGTGGAGGCCGAGCGCCCCAAGTCCGCCACCCGCAAGCGCCTCGACGCCTACGAACGGGCCCGCTCGGAGGAGTCCGCCGTCCAGTGGACCGCCTTCGGCGCCGGGACCGCCGCGAGCGCCGGAGCCGTTCTGCTGTTCGCGTTCCTGCGCCGCCGCACCCGCCGGACGAGACGATGACCCGTCCCCGGACGCCGCCGCTCGCGCGCCGCATCGACGCCGTCCTCGCCGCCGCGCTGCTCACTGTTCTCGTCGCCGTGCTCGCATCGGTCACGGCCGCCCGCGCGCACGCCGAGCCCATGCCCCCGCACGCGTACCAGCGGCTCGACCGGGTCGGCGCCGCGCTCGCCAAGGACCCGCTGTTCGTCGACCCGGACCTCGCGCCGCTGCTCGGCCGAGCCGACCGGGAACGCGTCCGGGCCGCCATGACGGCAGCCACGGCCGCCACCGGGGCGCCCGTCCGCGTCGTCGTGCTGCCCAACCCGACGGACTCCGAGTCCCGCGGCGACGACGACGTGTTCCTCCAGATGCTGCACGAGCGGACCGGCCGGGACGCCTACCACGTGCTCGTGACCGACCGCGGCTACATCACCGCCGCCGCCTACGGCGTCCCCGGCGTCCGCTACGGCGGCTACGACGACGGCTTCCCTCCCGACACCTCCGCCCCGGCCGCGCAGCTCACCGAGCGGATCGTCCACCAGCTCGACGGCTACCGCCTCGGCGCCCGCCGCGACCGCGCCGTCACACCCCGCGTGCGCACCCCCGCGCCGTGGAACGAGGAGGATCGCCCGCTGCGCAGCCGCGACGACGGCCCCGAGATCGCCGCGCCCCTGCTCACCGGCCTGCTGCTCGCCGGGCCGCTGCTCGGGCTCCTCCTGCTCGGCGTCCCGCCGCTGGCACGCGCCCTCGGCGCGCGCCGCCGCCGCGCCACCGGGCGGGACGCGCCGCTGCGCGCCACCCCGCGCCACCTGAGCCGCACCGCCGCCCGCGAGATCGACGGCCTGCGCGGCGACCTCGCCGCCGCCGACGGCAACCCCGGCGAGGCGTTCGCCGGGGCCGCCTACGACGCCGCGCACCTGCTGCTGGAGGACGTCACCCGCTCCGGCGGCGCCGAACGCTCCGGCGACCTGCTCACCGCGCTCGTCCTGGCCCGCCGGGGCCGCCGCGCCCTCGCCGACCGCGACGCGCGGCCCGCGACGCCCTGCTTCATCAACCCGCTGCACGGCCCGTCCGCGCGCAAGCGCCCGATCCCGGGCCGGGGCGCGTCCCGCCGCGTCTGCGGCGCCTGCGCCGACGCGCCGCGCGGCGCCCTCGCCGGACGCTACCTGCGCGTCCACGACGACCGGGGTCGCTTCGTCCGGCACGACGACCTCGGCGGGCTGTGGGCCGCCACCGGCCACGGCACCCGGCACGACCCCGCCCCGCGCATCCTGGAGCATCTCGGTGTGGACTGAACCCTCCCCCGGCGAGCGGCTCGCCGCCGCGCTGCGCCGCTCCCCCGTCCACGTCGACCCGTCGCTGGCGGCGGCGCTGCCCGCCGCCGACCGCGCCCGGCTGCTCGCCAAGATGCGCGCCGCGCCCGTGCCCGTCTACGTCGTCGTGGTGCCGCTCATCACCGGCGGCACCTGGTCCGACGCCCGCGAGATGCTGGAGGTCGTGCACGACCGCCTCGGCCGCGACGGCGTCTACGTCACCGCCGGGGGCGACCTCAACCGGCTCACCGCCCGGCAGTGGGGCGGCGGCGCCGACCCCTACGGCGACGGCGGACGGCACGCGCGCAAGGCCGCCAACGCGATCGGCCTCGATCCGGCGCTGCGCAAGGCCCCGCCCGGCACCCTGCTCGACCGCTTCCTCGACCTGATCATCGCGGGCACCGGGGAGCAGGAGTACAAGCGGCAGTCCGCCGACCTGGAACGGCGCGTCAGGTCCCGGTCCGCGTCGCCGATCCCCGGCGCACGCGGCGACGACTCGGCCTGGCCGGTCGTGGGCGGCGCCGCCGGGCTCGCCGTCGCCGGTGTCGCGGGCCTGCTGCTGTGGCGGCACCGCCGGATGCGGGTCGCCCGCCCGGCGGGCAGCGCGCTGCTGCTGCCCCGGACCGTGTTCACCACCGCCGGGCACGCCTCGCAGGAGGAGCTGCGCGCGCAGGCGTCCCGCGAGGTCGTCGCGTTCGGCGAGGCACTGGACGCCGCCGACGTCCCCGGCACCGCCGAGCGCCCCCGCGAACTGCTCACCCTCGCCCTGGACGCCTACCAGGCCGCCGGGACCACGCTCGACGCCGCGCGCGGCATGCCCGACCTCGCCGGTGTGCTCGTCCTGGTCGACCTGGGCCGCGACGCCCTCGCCTCCGCCACGTCCGTCGCGGCGGGAGGGCCGGAGATCCCGCTCGAACCGCTGTGCTTCTTCAACCCGCTGCACGGCGACGCCACCGTCCGCGTCGACTGGCGCCCCCTCGGCTCCCGCGAACGCCTCAACGTCCGCGCCTGCGCCGACTGCGCCCGCGCCGTCAAGCAGCGCCGCACCCCCGACGTCCTCCTCGACCGCACGGGCCCCGACCCGATCCCCTACTTCGAGTCCGACCCCGCCCACAGCATCTGGGCCGCCACCGGCTACGGCCAGTTCGCCACCGACCTGGTACCCCGCATCCTCCGCGGCGACCTCCACCGCTGAACCCATCCCCGGAAGCCCGGAAGCCGCCGACCTCCGGGCAGAACGGCCCCGCCGTCTTCGAGAGACATCACGTCCACGGGGACACCTGGACGCGGTTTCGGATGACCGCCTTGACGTAGTAAGGCCGCCTCCGGGGTTTCGGAGGCGGCCGTGGTGCGGCGGTGCGGTGGGTGGTCAGGGTGAGAGCATGTCGGCGGTGAGGTTGGCCTCGGTGCCGGGGACGCCCTGGTCGCCCGCGCGCTTGTCGGCCATCGCCAGCAGACGCCTTATACGGCCGGCGATGGCGTCCTTGGTGAGCGGCGGGTCGGCGAGCTGGCCCAGCTCCTCCAGGGACGCCTGCTTGTGCTCCAGGCGGAGGCGGCCCGCGTTCACCAGGTGCTCGGGCGCGTCGTCGCCGAGGATCTCCAGGGCGCGCGCCACGCGGGCGCCCGCCGCGACGGCCGCGCGGGCCGAGCGGCGCAGGTTCGCGTCGTCGAAGTTGGCCAGGCGGTTCGCCGTCGCGCGGACCTCGCGGCGCATCCGCCGCTCCTCCCAGGCCAGCACGCTGTCGTGCGCGCCGAGGCGGGTGAGCAGCGCGCTGATCGCGTCGCCGTCGCGCACGACGACGCGGTCGACGCCGCGCACCTCGCGGGCCTTGGCGTGGATCTTCAGGCGGCGGGCCGCGCCGACGAGCGCCAGCGCCGCCTCCGGACCCGGGCAGGTGACCTCCAGCGACATCGACCGGCCCGGCTCGGTCAGCGAACCGTGCGCCAGGAACGCCCCCCGCCACGCCGACTCGGCGTCGCACGCCGCCCCCGCCACCACGTGCCGGGGCAGCCCCCGCACCGGACGGCCGTTGTTGTCGATCAGACCGGTCTGCCGGGCGAGGGACTCACCGTCGCGGAAGACCCGCACCACGTAGCGGTTGCCCTTGCGCAACCCGCTCGGCGCCAGCACCACGACCTCGGAGGTGTGGCCGAACACCTCGACGATGTCCTTGCGCAGCCGGCGCGCCGCCACCCCGGTGTCGATCTCCGCCTCGACCACGATCCGCCCGCTGACCAGATGCAGGCCGCCCGCGAACCGCAGCAGCGTCGAGACCTCCGCCTTGCGGCAGCAGGGCCGCAACACCGTGAGCCTGCTCAGCTCGTCCTTCACCACGCCGGTCATCGCCATAGATGAACCCTCTCCCCCTATCGGACTCCCGGTCAGTCTGGCCGATGACGGCACCGCCGGGCGTCACTGCGCGAATATCTGTACGAAGGCTTGGGCCAGCAGGGCGGGATCATGACGCGGCGCGCCACCCGGATCGGCGACGTCCGCCAGCACCAGCCTCCCGCCGAGCGCCGTCACGGCCTTGTCGAGCGCCCCGGTGTCCTCCACGACGTTGCCGTCGGCGAGGACGACGTCGATGCGCAGATCGGGCGCGTGCGCCTGGAGGACCTCCAGGTGGGCCTGGGGGGAGAAGCCCTCGGTCTCGCCCGGCTGCGGCACCAGGTTCAGCGCCACCACCCGGCGTGCCGCCGTGCGCGTCAGCGCCCGCGCCAGCGCCGGGACCTTCAGGTGCGGGAGCACGCTGGTGAACCACGAGCCGGGTCCGAACACGACCCAGTCGGCGTCCTCCACGGCCGTCAGCGTCTCCACGCAGGCGGGCGGATCGGACGGAACCAGGTCGATGCCGAGCACCCGGCCGGGCGTGCCCGCGCACGCCACCTGGCCCTTCACCCGGCTGACGTCGTCGGGACGGTCGGGATCGGCGCCGCGCACCTCGGCGACGATGTCCATCGGGACCGCCGCCATCGGCAGCACCCGGCCGTGCGCGCCGAGCAGCCGCCCGACCCACTCCAGCCCCTCGACCGTGGAGCCGGTGCGCTCGGACAGCAGCTCCCACAGCGCGACGATGAGCAGGTTCCCGACGGCGTGGTCGTGCAGCGCTCCCCGGCTGCGGAACCGGTGCTGCACCACGTCGCGCCAGGTCTGGCCCCACTCGTCGTCGCCGCACAGCGCGGCCAGCGCCATCCGCAGGTCGCCCGGGGGAAGGACGCCCAGCTCGGCGCGTAAGCGGCCGCTGGAGCCGCCGTCGTCGGCGACGGTGACGACGGCGGTCAACCGGTCGGTGACCCGCCGGAGCGCCGACAGCGACGCGTAGAGCCCGTGGCCGCCGCCGAGCGCCACGACCTTCGGTGACTGGCCCTCCACCGTGCCGCGCATCTCCTCGTTCCCGGCCCGCGCACGGGCCACGCTCACTCCCGGCCGAGGTCGCGGTGGGCGACCTGCACCTCGATGCCGTCGTCCCTCAGCCGGGCGGCGATCTGTTCCGCCATGGCCACACTACGGTGTTTACCGCCGGTACACCCCACGGCGAGTGTCACGTAGTGCTTGCCCTCGCGGTCGTAGCCCTCGGCGAGCAGCCGCAGCACCTCGGTGTAGGCGTCCAGGAACTCCTTGGCGCCGGGACGGCTCAGCACGTAGTCGCGGACGTCGGTGTCGCGGCCGGTCTTGGGGCGCAGTTCGGGCACCCAGTGCGGGTTCGGCAGGAACCGGCAGTCGACGACGAGGTCGGCGTCGACGGGCAGGCCGTACTTGTAGCCGAACGAGACGACGGTCGCGCGCAGGCTGGACTCGCCGGTGTCGTGGCCGAAGAACCCGACGATCTTCGCCCGCAGCTCGTGCACGTTCAGGCCGCTGGTGTCGATGACCAGGTCGGCCTCGGCGCGGACCTCGCGGACGAGGTCGCGTTCGCGGGCGATGCCGTCGACCAGGCGCCCGTCGCCCTGGAGCGGGTGCGGACGGCGGACGCTCTCGAACCGCCGCACCAGGTCGGCGTCGCCCGCCTCCAGGAAGACGACGCGCGGGTGCACGCCGCGCGCCTCCAGCTCGGCGATCGAGGTGTGCAGGTCGGCGGTGAAGCCGCGGCTGCGCACGTCGACCACGACGGCGATGCGGGGCACCGCGTCCTTCACCCGGCCGCCCAGGTCGGCCATGGTGGCCAGCAGCCCCGGCGGCAGGTTGTCGACCACGAACCAGTCGAGGTCTTCCAGGGCCTTGGCCGCCGTACTGCGTCCCGCGCCGGACATGCCCGTCACGATGATGATGTCGGGCACGTTCGTCTCAGCCGTCATGTCCGCTCCCCCGCGTCTCGTCCGCCCGTGTGCCGTTCGTGTTCGCCGCGCCGGCGCCCGCCGCCACCGCACCGCCGTTCAGCGCCGCCAGGATGCGCTCGGCGGTGCGCAGGCCGAGGCCGGGGACCGCGGCGACCTGGTCCGGTGTGGCCTCCCGCAGCCGTTTCACCGAGCCGAAGTGCTTGAGCAGCGCCGCCCGCCGCGCCGGGCCGAGGCCCGGGACGGCGTCCAGCTCGCTGACCGTCATCGCCTTCGAGCGGCGCTGCCGGTGGAAGGTGATCGCGAACCGGTGCGCCTCGTCGCGGACGCGCTGCACCAGGTACATGCCCTCGCTGTTGCGGGGCAGGATGACCGGTTCGTCGTCGCCGGGGAGCCACAGCTCCTCCAGCCGCTTGGCGATGCCGGCGACGGCGATGTCCTCGACGCCCAGCTCGTCCAGCGCGCGCTGCGCCGCCGCGACCTGCGGGGCGCCGCCGTCGACCAGGACGAGGTTCGGCGGGTAGGCGAACTTGCGCGGCCGGCCGGTCTCGGGGTCGATCGGCTGGTGCGCGGCGGACTCGGCGTCCTCCGGGTCGTCGCCGAGGACGTCCAGCTCGCCGGTCCGCTCGCGTTCGGCCAGGTAGCGGCGGAAGCGGCGGGTGATGACCTCGTGGATCGAGCGGACGTCGTCCTGGCCCTCGACGGCCTTGATCGAGAAGCGCCGGTACTCGGACTTGCGGGCCAGGCCGTCCTCGAAGACGACCATCGAGGCGACGACGTTGCTGCCCTGGAGGTTGGAGACGTCGTAGCACTCGATGCGCAGCGGCGCCTCGTCCAGCTCCAGGGCGTCCTGGAGTTCCTGGAGGGCGCGGCTGCGGGTGGTGAGGTCGCTGGCGCGGCGCGTCTTGTGCTGCTTGAGCGATTCGTGGGCGTTGCGGGCGACCGTCTCCAGCAGGGCCTTCTTGTCGCCGCGCTGCGGCACCCGCAGCCGCACCTGCGCGCCGCGCTGCTCGCTGAGCAGTTCGCCCATCGCCTCGGCGTCGGGCGGCGGCTCGGGCACCAGGACCTCGCGCGGCATCTCGCGGCCGGTGTCGGTCTCGCCGTAGATCTGCATGAGGAACTGCTCGACGAGGTCGCCGGTGGTGACCTGCTCGACCTTGTCGACGACCCAGCCCCGGCGGCCCCGGATGCGCCCGCCGCGCACGTAGAAGACCTGGACGGCCGCCTCCAGCTCGTCCTGCGCGAACGCGATGACGTCGCAGTCGGTGCTGTCGCCGAAGACGACGGTCTGCTTCTCCAGCGCGCGTTCGAGGGCCTGGACGTCGTCGCGGAGCCGGGCGGCGCGCTCGTACTCCTGGGACGCGGCGGCCTCGCGCATGTCGCGTTCGAGGCGGCGGATGAACCGGGCGGTGTTGCCCGCCATGAAGTCGCAGAACTCGTCGGCCAGCAGCCGGTGCTCGGCCGGGCTGACCCGGCCGACGCACGGCGCCGAGCACTTGTCGATGTAGCCGAGCAGGCAGGGCCGGTCGAGCTGCTGCTGCCGCTTGAACACCCCGGCGCTGCACGTGCGCACCGGGAACACCCGCAGGAGCTGGTCGACGGTCTCGCGGATCGCCCAGGCGTGCGAGTACGGCCCGAAGTAGCGGACGCCGCGCCGCTTGGCACCGCGCATCACCTGGACGCGCGGGAACTCCTCGTTCAGCGTGACCGCGAGGTAGGGGTAGGACTTGTCGTCGCGGTAGCGGACGTTGAACCGGGGGTCGTACTCCTTGATCCAGGAGTATTCGAGCTGGAGCGCCTCCACCTCGGTGCCGACGACCGTCCAGTCGACGCGCCCGGCCGTCTGCAACATGGTCTGCGTGCGGGGGTGCAGGCCCGCGAAGTCGGCGAAGTAGGAGTTCAGCCGCTGCCGCAGGCTCTTGGCCTTGCCGACGTAGACCACGCGCCCGTGCTCGTCGCGGAAGCGGTACACCCCCGGGGACTCGGGGATGGACCCCGCCGTAGGTCGATAGGTCGCCGGATCTGCCACGCTTCCAGCGTAGTCGGCACCACCGACAACCGGGGACGGGCGACGGGCCGCTACGCCGGGCCGGGCGCGTCGTGCGGCGGCGTGGTCCCGGCGGGGCGGTCGAGCAGGAGGTCGGTGGCGCGGGCGAGGACCTGTGCGCGGGTGCGGTCGCCGTGGTCGGCGGCGAGGAAGTGCTGCCCGATCGCCGCGCAGAAGGCCAGCAGGCTCCGGGCCTCGACCTCGTCGGGGTCGGCGCAGAAGGTGCCGATCACCTCGCGCAGCAGCCCCATGCGGCGGCCGTCGACGCGGCGCAGCCGGGCGGCGACCACCTCGTCGCGCCGGGCCCAGTCGCGGACGGCGAGGTCGATGGGCAGCAGGCGGTCGTCGGAGAACGTGAGCGCGCCCGCGCGCCGGATCTTGGTCCTGGGGTCGCCGCCCTCGTGCTCGACGCGGTCGAGCACCTCGTCGACGCTCTCGTGCTCCCAGGCGTCCAGCATCGCCTCCAGCAGGGCGCCACGGTCGGCGAAGTGCCCGTAGAACCCGCCCTTGGTGACGCCGAGCCGCTTGGCCAGCACCTCGACGCGCACGGCGTCGACGCCTCCCTCCGCGAGGACCCGCAGTCCTTCGTCGACCCACCGGTCGCGCGGTGTGCGCGTCACGGCCACGGTGTGACCCACCTCACTTCACAGTTGTATATACGGAGCCGTATATATCGGTCTAGCGTCGAGTTATACGCCACCGTATACAAGGACGGAGACCACCGATGACCGTGCACGGAACCGTGGGAGCCCACGCCGTCCCCGCCTCCCTCCGCACGCTCGGCACCCTGCCCGCCGTCGACTACGCCGACGACTTCGTCTTCGCCACGGACGTCGCCGCCACCCCGGAAAGGTGGGCGCGGGCGATGTTCGGCGACGTGCCGAGCCCCGGCGAACGGTTCATCTGGCGCGGCCTGCTCGGGCTCCGGCTCGCCCGCGGGCGCTCGCCGGAGACGGTCGCCGGATGGCGGGTCACCGGACGCGGCCCGGACTGGATCAGGCTGGAGGCCGCCTCCCGGTCGCTGACCGCCAACCTCGTCGTCCGGGCGGGCGGCGGCCAGGTGGCGCTGGGCACGCTGATGCACTACCGCCGGCCGCTCGGGCGCCTGGTGTGGACGCCGCTGTCCGCCGTCCACCGGCGCCTGGCGCCGGGCGTGTTCGGCCCCGCAGCGGCGACGATCCGGGCGGACGGCTAGGCGCCGACGATCGCGTCGCCGTCGAGCCGGACGGGGTACTCCTTCAGCGGCGCCTTCGCCGGACCCTTCTTGACGGACCCGTCGGCGATGGCGAACGCGCTCTTGTGGCACGGGCACTCCACCAGGCCGTCGGCGACCCGGTCGGTCTGGCAGCCCTGATGGGTGCAGGTGGAGTCGAACGCCTTGAACTCGCCCCGCGCGGGCTGGGTGACGACGACCTTGAGGGCGCTGTTGATCGTGCCACCGCCCACCGGGACGTCGGCCGCCTTCGCCAGCTCCCTGCCCGCCAGCGCGCTCGCGTCGCGGGCGGGCTCGGCCGTGGGCGCGCACGCGCCCAGGACGGCCGCCGCGCACGCGGCGCCGCCGCCCGCCAGCACCGTGCGGCGCGGCGGTCCGCCGGGCACCGCGGTCACGTCATCGCTCATGGTCCACATGATGACCCATACGCGCCGGTGCGCGGGCCGGGTTCAGCGCCCGGGGCTCACAGCAGCTTGGCGAGGAACTGGCCGGTGTGGCTGGCCTTGACCTTCGCGACGTCCTCGGGCGTGCCCTCGGCGACGACCAGGCCGCCGCGCGAGCCGCCCTCGGGGCCCATGTCGACGATCCAGTCGGCCGTCTTGATGACGTCCAGGTTGTGTTCGATGACCAGGACCGTGTTGCCCTTGTCGACCAGGCCGTTCAGAACGCCGAGGAGCTTGTTGATGTCCTCGAAGTGCAGGCCGGTGGTCGGCTCGTCCAGCACGTAGATGGTGCGGCCCGTCGAGCGCTTCTGGAGCTCGGCGGCGAGCTTGACGCGCTGCGCCTCGCCGCCCGACAGCGTCGTGGCGGGCTGGCCGAGCCGAACGTAGCCGAGCCCGACGTCCTTGAGGGTGCGCAGGTGCCGGTGGATCGCGGTGACGGGCTCGAAGAACTCGGTGGCCTCGTCGATCGGCATGTCGAGGACCTCGGAGATCGTCTTGCCCTTGTAGTGGACCTCCAGCGTCTCCCGGTTGTACCGGGCGCCGTGGCACACCTCGCAGGGGACGTAGACGTCCGGCAGGAAGTTCATCTCGATCTTGATGGTGCCGTCGCCCGAGCAGTTCTCGCAGCGCCCGCCCTTGACGTTGAAGGAGAACCGGCCCGGCTGGTAGCCGCGCACCTTCGCCTCGGTCGTCTGCGCGAACAGCTTGCGGACGTGGTCGAACACGCCGGTGTAGGTCGCCGGGTTGGAGCGCGGGGTGCGCCCGATCGGCGACTGGTCGACGTGGACGACCTTGTCGAGCTGGTCGGCGCCGTTGACGCGCTTGTGCCGTCCGGGCACGGTGCGGGCGCCGTTGAGCTTCTTGGCGAGCGAGCTGTAGAGGATGTCGTTGACGAGCGTGGACTTGCCCGAGCCGGACACGCCGGTGACGGCCGTGAGCACGCCGAGCGGGAACGAGACGTCCACGTCGCGCAGGTTGTTCTGCTGCGCGCCCTTGACGGTGATCTCGCGGCCCTTCTGCCGGGGGCGGCGCACCGCCGGGACCGGGATCGCGCGGCGGCCCGACAGGTAGGCGCCGGTCAGCGACCGCTCGCTGGCCTTGAGGTCGTCCACGGTGCCGGACACGACGACCTCGCCGCCGTGCTCGCCCGCGCGCGGGCCGATGTCGACGATCCAGTCGGCGGCGGCGATGGTGTCCTCGTCGTGCTCGACCACGATCAGCGTGTTGCCCATGTCGCGCAGCCGCAGCAGCGTCTCCAGCAGGCGGTGGTTGTCGCGCTGGTGCAGGCCGATGGACGGCTCGTCGAGCACGTACAGCACGCCGACCAGCCCGGACCCGATCTGGGTGGCGAGCCGGATGCGCTGCGCCTCGCCGCCGGCCAGCGTCGCGGACGCGCGGTCGAGCGTGAGGTAGTCCAGGCCGACGTCGAGCAGGAACCCGAGCCGGGCGTTGATCTCCTTCAGGACGCGCTCGGCGATGTTCTTCTCGCGGTCGTTCAGCTCCAGCGCGAGCAGGAACTTGGCGCACTCGCCGATGGGCAGCCCGGAGATCTCCGCGATCGACCGGCCGCCCATCGTGACGGCCAGCACCGACGGCTTGAGCCGGGCGCCGTGGCACGTCGGGCAGGGGATCTCCCGCATGTAGCCCTCGAACTTCTCCCGGGTGGAGTCGCTCTCGGACTCGGAGTGGCGCCGCTGGATGTAGGGGATCACGCCCTCGAAGGCCGTGTAGTACGAGCGGGTGCGGCCGTACCGGTTCTTGTACCGGACGTGGACCTGCGTCTCGTGCCCGTTGAGCACCGCGCGGCGCGCCTTGAGCGGCAGCCGCTCCCACGGGGTGCCGAGGTCGAAGCCCATCGCGTCGGCGAGGGCGGCCAGCAGCCGCAGGAAGTAGTCGCTGACGTGCCCGCCCGACCAGGGCTGCACGGCGCCGTCGGCCAGCGACAGCTCGCCGTCGGGGACGACCAGCTCGGGGTCGACCTCCATGCGGGTGCCGAGGCCGGTGCAGTCGGGGCAGGCGCCGTAGGGCGAGTTGAACGAGAAGGAGCGGGGCTCCAGCTCCTCGAACGACAGGTCGTCGTAGGGGCAGTACAGGTGCTCGGAGTACATGCGGGTGCGGTTCTCGTCGTCCTCGGGGAGGTCGACGAAGTCGAGCACGATGGTGCCGCCCGCGAGACCGAGCGCGGTCTCGACCGAGTCGGCGAGGCGCTGGCGGGCCGAGTTCTTGACGGAGAGGCGGTCCACGACGATGGAGATGTCGTGCTTCTCCTGCTTCTTGAGCGTCGGCGGCTCGTCCAACCGGATCGCCTGACCGTCCACGACGGCGCGCGAGTAGCCCTTGGCCTGGAGTTCGCGGAACAGCTCGGTGTACTCGCCCTTGCGGCCCCGGATGACCGGCGCGAGGACCTGGAAGCGGGTGCCCTCGCCCAGCTCCAGCACCCGGTCGACGATCTGCTGCGGCGCCTGGCGGCTGATCGGGCGGGAGCACTCGGGACAGTGCGGGTGGCCGATGCGCGCGAACAGCAGCCGCAGGTAGTCGTACACCTCGGTGATGGTGCCGACCGTCGAGCGGGGGTTCTTGCTGGTGGACTTCTGGTCGATCGACACCGCCGGGGACAGGCCCTCGATGAAGTCGACGTCGGGCTTGTCCATCTGGCCGAGGAACTGGCGGGCGTACGCCGACAGCGACTCGACGTAGCGGCGCTGGCCCTCGGCGAAGATCGTGTCGAACGCCAGACTCGACTTGCCGGAGCCGGACAGCCCGGTGAACACGATCATGGCGTCGCGCGGGAGGTCGAGCGAGACGTCCTTCAGGTTGTGCTCGCGTGCTCCACGCACGATGAGTCGGTCATGCACGGCGTTGTTCCCGGTCCTTTGCGTTGCGGGCGCGACCCGTCGGGACGCGACGCGTCCCCGGTTGGGGCTGACGAGAGGGGCTGGCACTCTCCCCGACATGTAACAGCGGCCCCCGTCGCTTCATTTCGACCGTACACGTGTTCGAACATCACCCGCCACCGGAACGCGCCCCTCCCCCGCGCCCGCGCCTCAGCTCCGGCGCGGGCCGCCGGCCAGCACGAAGCGCATCCGGCGGCCCGTCTCGGCGTGCGCGACGGGCGGATGGTCGAAGCACCCGGCGAGCGTGTAGCCGAGCCGCCGGGCGACGGCGGCGCTGGCGGCGTTGCCGACGTCACAGTGGATCTCCAGCCGCCGGACGCCCGGCAGCGCCAGGCCCGCCCGGGTGAGCGCGCCCGCCGCGCCGGTCGCGAGGCCGCGCCCGGTGTGGGCCGAGTGGACCCAGTAGCCGATCTCCAGGACGCCGGGGCCGCCCCGGGCGTGCAGCGCGCAGCCGCCGAGGACGCGCGGCGCGGCGCCGCCGTCCGGCGCGAAGATCCCGTAGGAGAAGGCGGTGCAGGCGTCCCAGTCGCGCCGGGCACCGCGCACGAAGTCGGCGCGCTCCCCCGGCGCGGACGGCGCGGTGGCCCACGCCATCCACGCGTGCAGCTCGGTGAACGACTCGGTGACGGCGCGGTCGACGGCGGGGGCGTCCCCGTCGCGCCAGCGGCGCAGCACGGCCGCGCCGAGGACGAACCGCTCCGGCGGCCGTCCGCCGGGCCGCCACGCCTGCGGGTCCGTCGTCATCTCCTCATCCTGTCCCGCCGCGCCCGTCCCGGCCACCGGAATACGCGCCCCGGCCCGGACCGCGGCCATGATCGCTAGTTTGGGAGCGTTCCACCCGCCCCGGAGTACCGAAGGAGTCCCCCCGTGACCACCACCCGCACCCCCGACGACCTGTTCGCCGAGTTCCAGCGCGGCGTCCTCGGCGACGGGCTTCCGCTGACCGAGGACATGCTGGCCGAGGACGTCGTCGTGGAGATGCCGTTCCTGCCCGCCGGGATGCCCCGGCGGATCGAGGGGCGGGACGCCTACCTGGCGTTCTCCGAAGCGGCCGACGCCGGGCACGTCGTGCGGTTCACCGAGTTCCGCGACGTCGTCGTGCACCGCACCGCCGACCCCGAGGTGATCATCGCCGAGTACGAGCTGGCCGGGACGCGTACCGACACCGGCGCGACCGGCTCCAGCGGCTTCGTCATCGTGCTGCGGGCGCGCGACGGCCGGATCGCGCACTGGCGCGAGTACCAGAACGTCCCGGCCATGGGCGACCTGATGGGCGGCCTCGGCTAGCGCGTCCGTCACCGCACCGGGATCTCCGCCGCGATCAGCGTCCAGGCCAGGAAGACGACGGCGGTCCCGAGCGCCCACGCCAGGGCCGCCGCCGCCAGGGCGCAGCAGCGGTGCGCGGCGGCGGCGAGGCGGCGCAGCTCGGTGTCGCGGACGGCGGCGGGCAGCGCGGCGCCCAGGCTGGACGGCGTCCACGGCACGTCCGGCTCGGCGGGCGCGCCGGTGCGTCCGCGGAATTCACCGAGCGCGGCGAGCATCCCGCGCCGCGCCCGGACCGCGCAGCCCGCCGCGACGCCGAACGGGACGGCGGGCCCGGCCAGCAGGACCAGCCCGGCCGGGCCGGTGCCCGCCGCCAGCCGCGCCGCGACACCGGCCAGCACGAGGGCCAGCAGGACGCCCGTCACCTCCGCGTCGCGGACGCACAGCCGCAGCAGGGCGCAGGCGTGGCCGAGGGGATCGTCCCGGTCGTCCACCCGGTACGGGGCCGTCGTCATGAGCACCGGCTCCTCTCCGGCCGGGAGCGTCCCGGCCGTCCGGCCTCAGCATGCGTCCGTTCCGCCCCGGATTCCGCGTGATGTGACACGGTTCGACGGAGTCGCGGGCCACACCGGCGTCACCGATGCGCGAGGATGGCCACCGGCGACGGGAGGCGACATGAGTTACACCGGACACGTCCAGGCCGGCGGACGGCCGGACGTGCGCGAACTGCCCGGACTGACCGTCACCAAGGTGTCGGTGGGCCCCTACGACAACAACGCGTACCTGCTGCGCTGCACGGCGACCGGCGAGCGGCTGCTGATCGACGCCGCCAACGAGGCGGCCCGGCTGCTGGAGCTGGTCGGGGACGGGCCGCTCGGCCGCGTCGTCACCACGCACCGCCACCAGGACCACTGGGAGGCGCTGGCCGAGGTGGCGGACGCGACCGGGGCGGCGGTGACGGCGCATCCGTTCGACGCCGAGCCGCTACCGGTCCCGGTGACCGACCCGGTCGAGCACGGCGACACGATCGCGTTCGGCGCGGTGACGCTGGAGGTGATCCACCTGCGCGGTCACACGCCGGGCTCGATCGCGCTGCTGTACGACGCCGAGGGCGCGGCGGGCCATCCGCACCTGTTCACCGGCGACAGCCTGTTCCCCGGCGGCGTCGGCAACACCTGGGGCGACCCGACGCGGTTCGCGCAGTTGCTCGGCGACGTCGAGGAGCGCGTGTTCGACCGTCTCCCCGACACCACGTGGTTCTACCCGGGCCACGGCGACGACTCCACGCTCGGCCGCGAGCGCCCGTCCCTGCCGGAGTGGCGCCGCCGCGGCTGGTGACGGCGCGGCCCGCGCCACCGGCCGGACCGCTCCGGAAACGGGCGCGGCCCGCGTGCGAGTTCGCACGCGGGCCGTCTGGGTGGATGGAGGGGAATCGAGGTGCGGGGCTCCTGGCCCCGCGTCATACGTTGAAGATGCTGACGCCACCCGGGCCCACGAGCAGGCCGAGGACGATCAGAACGATGCCCCAGAGGAGGTCGCGCCGGGCGACGATGACGTAGATACCGAAGATGACGAGGGCGACGGCGATGAGCCACAGGATCGTAACCATGGCGGCGAAATCCCCTAAGCGGGACACCCCAAACCATGAATCACGTTCTCGCAGGTCAGAGCCATCATTTTCCGTCTCTCGGAATGATCGGATTTCCCCGGGCCACCGGCTCGCCCGCCGAACCCGGAACCGCCCGCGACGGTCGTTCGTCGTATCCACCGTCAACCGAAGAACGGCGCGAGGGCGGGAGACGGCCATCCACGAACTCGACGCGGCGGGCGCCGGCGCGGTCCGGGACACCGTGCTGCGCTATCCGGCCGGATCGCTGGTCCTGGTCGCCGGGCTGCCGGGCGCGGGCAAGAGCCACCTGCTCGACCGCGTCTACCGGATGCGCGGCGACGAGACGCGCCCCTTCGACACCGGCTCGGTGCTGGTGATCGACTCGCGGCAGTCCCGCAACTGGTGGGCGCGCCCGCTCACGATCTTCCCGCCGCGCTGGCGCGTCCCGCTGGTGCACCTCACGCACGTGTGGCGCATCGCGCGCGCCGTCGCGCAGGGCCGCTCGGTCGTCGCACACACGCGCGGCACCTGGCCGCATCTGCTGCGCTGGTTCGCGCGGCTGGCGCGGCGGCACGGCGGCGAACTGCACCTCGTCCTGCTGTCGGTCCCGCCCGAGACGGCGCGCGCGGGCCAGCTCGCCCGCGGCCGCGTCGTCCTGGACCGCACCTTCGCCCGTCACTGCCGCCGCTGGGAACCCCTCGTCCGCCGGGCCGAGGCGGGCGACACCGCCCCCGCCGCGGGCGCCACCGTCCTCGACCGCGCCGCCGCCGACCGCATCGCCCGCATCACCTTCCGCTGATCCGCACCCGGCGGGAACGGAGCGCCGGGGTGCCTAGACTCGGGCGGGACGAACGACGAAAGGTGCCGCAATGACGCAGCAGGTCAGAGGGGTGATCGCCGCCG
This sequence comes from Actinomadura flavalba DSM 45200, assembly GCF_000374305.1. Taxonomy (GTDB): domain Bacteria; phylum Actinomycetota; class Actinomycetes; order Streptosporangiales; family Streptosporangiaceae; genus Spirillospora; species Spirillospora flavalba. The sequence continues at coordinate 548,692 of NZ_KB894096.1, forward strand.
GTAAGGGGGCGCCGGTCACGGTGGAGACGATCAACGTCCCGGACCCGGGGCCGGGCGAGGCCGTCGTCCGGGTCCAGGCGTGCGGGGTGTGCCACACCGACCTGCACTACCGGGAGGGCGGGATCAACGACGAGTTCCCGTTCCTGCTCGGCCACGAGGCCGCCGGGATCGTGGAGGAGGTCGGCGCCGGGGTCACCGACGTCGAGCCGGGCGACTTCGTCGTGCTGAACTGGCGGGCCGTGTGCGGGCAGTGCCGGGCCTGTAAGCGCGGCCGCCCGTGGTACTGCTTCGCCACGCACAACGCCCGGCAGAAGATGACGCTGGCGGACGGCACCGAGCTGTCCCCCGCGCTCGGCATCGGCGCGTTCGCGGAGAAGACGCTGGTGGCCGCCGGGCAGTGCACCAAGGTCGACCCGGCGGCGCGGCCGGAGGTCGCGGGGCTGCTCGGCTGCGGCGTCATGGCCGGGCTCGGCGCGGCGCTCAACACCGGGAACGCGCAGCGCGGCGACACCGTCGCCGTCATCGGCTGCGGCGGCGTGGGCGCCGCGTCGGTGCTCGGCGCGCGGCTGGCCGGGGCGGCGCGGATCATCGCCGTCGACCTGGACGAGCGCAAGCTCGCCACCGCGACGGCGCTCGGCGCCACCGACACGGTCGCGGCCCGTGACACCGACGTGGTCGAGGCCGTCCGCGACCTGACCGGCGGGTTCGGCGCCGACCTCGTCATCGACGCGGTCGGCCGCCCGGAGACCTACGAGCAGGCGTTCTACGCCCGCGACCTGGCCGGGACGGTCGTGCTCGTCGGCGTCCCGACGCCGGAGATGCGGCTGGACCTGCCGCTGCTGGACGTGTTCGGGCGGGGCGGGTCGCTGAAGTCGTCCTGGTACGGCGACTGCCTGCCCTCCCGCGACTTCCCGATGCTCATCGACCTGTACCTCCAGGGCCGTCTCGACCTGGACGCGTTCGTGTCCGAGACGATCCCGCTGGACGGCGTCGAGGACGCGTTCGCCAAGATGCACCACGGCGACGTGCTGCGCTCGGTGGTGGTGTTCTGATGACGGCCCGCATCGACCATCTCGTCACCTCCGGGACGTTCTCGCTGGACGGCGGCACCTGGGACGTCGACAACAACGTGTGGATCGTCGGCGACGACCGGGAGGCGATCGTCATCGACGCCGCGCACGACGCCGACGCGATCGCGGCGGCCGTCGGCGACCGGCACCTGGTGGCGATCGTGTCCACGCACGGCCACGACGACCACATCGACGCCGCGCCCGCCCTCGCGGTGCGGACGGGTGCCCCGATCCTGCTGCACCCCGACGACCTGATGCTGTGGAAGCACCGGCACCCGGGCACGGCCCCGCACGGGCCGCTGGAGGACGGCCAGGTGATCACGGTCGCCGGGACCGAGCTGACCGTGCTGCACACCCCGGGCCACTCCCCCGGCGCGGTCTGCCTGTACGCGCCCGGTCTCGGCACGGTGTTCTCCGGCGACACGCTGTTCTCGGGCGGGCCGGGCGCGACGGGCCGGTCCTACTCCGACTTCGGCGTCATCATCGGCTCCATCCGGGAGCGGCTGCTGACGCTGCCGCCGGAGACGGTCGTGCGCACCGGCCACGGCGACTCCACGACGATCGGCGGCGAGGCGCCGCATCTGGAGGAGTGGATCGCGCGCGGTCACTGACCGGGTTAAGGTCCCTGGGAACGTCGTGACCGGGAGGTGCGAGTGCGTCCCAGGGGCCTTGCCGCCGCCGCGCTGGGCGTCGCGGCGCTGGCGGGCTGCGGCACGCCGGGCGCCGCGTCGCCCCCGGCCGCGCCGCCGACGGCCGCCGTCCCCGCGGCGAGCCCGTCCGCCGCGTGGACGCCGCCGCCCGATCCGGCCCGGACGGCCCGTCCGCTCGGGAAGCCGGGGCGCTGGCGCGTCACGACGTACTACACGGCCGTCGAGAAGTACCACGGCGGAGAGCCGAAGGCCGTGCGGGGCTGCCCGCGACTGCACTGCAAGTGGGGCAGCACGCCGCTCGGCTCCTATCCCGAGGACTTCCTGAAGATCATCCGGGTGGAGGGCAGCGGGCGCATCACCGAGGGCCCCCGCGCGGGCCGCTACCTCAACTGGTCCAGCAGCACCGGCTGGTGGCTCGACACCACTCCGCGCGACTCGGGCGCCCGCCCGCTGCGCGCCTGGGAGTCGGCGGCGGCCGACCGCGACGTCCTCGCGCGCGGGCAGCGCTTCACGATCGCGGGCTGCGGGAGGAACGGCACCGGCAAGACCGTGCCCGCGCCGGTCTGCACGCTGTTCCAGCGCGCCACCTGGACGGTGACCGACGTGTTCCGCCCCGGCTGGGGCGGCGAGCACCACGCCGACCTCTACCTCGGCGAGGAGACCGGGCCGGGCTTCACCCGGTCACCGCAGTACACCACGCTCCACGGCGCCACCCTCGTCGTCGCGTAGGCCCGGGTCGCGGGGCGAGGCGAGCCGGGTGGGGCGGCCGCGTCCGCGCAGCACGACCTCGTCGCCGAGGTCCCAGTGCTCCGCCTCGCCGGGGGCGGCGGTGAGCACCGCGCCGGACGCCAGCACGCGGGCGGGCGTGGACTTGGCGAGGTCGGTGAGGCGGGCGGCCTCGTTCACCGGGTCACCGATGACGGTGTACTCGAAGCGCTCCTCGGCGCCGATGTGCCCGGCGACGGCCTCGCCCGCCGACACCCCGATGGCCGCCCGGACGGCCGGGACGTCGGCGCGCAGCCGGGTGCCCAGCTCGCGGGCGGCGGCGAGCGCGCGGCCGGGAGCGTCCGGCAGGTCCAGCGGGGCGCCGAAGATCGCCAGCGCGGCGTCGCCCTCGAACTTGTTGATCCAGCCGCCGTGCGCGCCGACGACCTCCACCACGACGGCGAAGAACGCGTTCAGCAGCCCGACGACCTCGGTCGGCGGACGGTCGGCGGCCAGCTCGGTGGAGCCGATGAGGTCGACGAACAGCACGGCGACCTCGCGCTGCTCGCCGCCGAGGTCGATGCCGTGCTCCAGCGCGACGCGGGCGACGTCCACGCCGACCTGGCGGCCGAACAGGTCGCGCAGGCGCTCGTGCTCGCGCAGCCCGGCGGCCATGTGGTTGAACCCGACCTGGAGGCGGCCGATCTCGCTGGCGTCGTAGACGGGCACCTCGACGTCCAGGTCGCCGCGCTCGACGCGCGCCAGCCCGAGCCGGACCGACTCGACCGGCGCCGCGATGGCGCGGGCGGCGCCGTAGGTGACGCCGAAGCCGACGGCGAGCGCGGTGCCGCCGAGGATGAGGACGGCGACGGCGAAGTCCACCAGCGAGACGGTGCGCAGCACGAGCGCGGCGGCGGCCAGCACGATCAGGCCGAGGATCGGCACGACCGTGCCGAGCGCCCAGGCCAGCACCGACCGCGCGACGACGCCCGGCAGCCCCGTACGCGTCGGCACGCCCTCGCGCAGCGCGGTCGTGACGGCGCGGCGCAGCATCCGTTCGGTGAGCAGGTAGACGATCGCGCAGGTGGTGAGGCCGCCGAGCAGGCTCGTCACGCCGAGCTTGGCGGCCAGCAGCGGCGAGAACGGCAGGTTGATCGCGATCCAGCCGACGGTGCCGACCGACCAGAGCGCCAGGTGGACGCCCATCAGCCGCAGCGGGGCGTAGATGAGCAGCGAGCGGGCGCGTCCGCCGTCCTCACCGGCCAGGAAGACGGCGCTGATGCGCCGGTACAGCCGGGCGCCGAGCAGCAGGCCGAGCGGCAGCGCCAGCGCGAGGTAGGCGCTGAACAGCCACAGGTTGACGTCGCGCAGCCGTTCGGGGGCCTCGCCGCCTGGATCGGGCAGCACGACGGTGAACACCAGGACGACGAGGGCGCCGATGAGGTTGGCGAGCCCGGCCGCGATGGTGAGGAGGACGCGGGCGCGCCGCGCGACGGCCGGGCGCCCGGCACCGGGCGGGCCGTCGATCAGGCGCCAGAGCCCGATCGGCCGCGGCGGCTCGTCACTTCCCATGGTCGTGGAGCGTAGCCGGTCGCCTCCGCTGTTCCGTACGTCACACCGAGGGCGATTCGTCACATTGACGCGGTCAGGTGCGGAGCGGCTCCAGCAGCCGGTGCGGCTTGCGCAGCGCGACGCTCACGGGGTCGTCGCGGCCCGGCTCGCCGGGTCCGGGGTGGACCTCGACGTCGGCGACGGGCGGCCGTTCCCCGCAGGACGTGCAGGAACTGTCGGCGCGCAGGCTCCCGCCGCAGCCCGCGTGGACGAACGTCCGCTGCACGGGCCCCCGGGCGTGATGCCGCAGGCCCCAGCCGCCCAGCGCCATGATCACCGGGAACAGTTCGAGTCCGGCGGGGGTCGGCGTGTACTCGGCGCCGGACTTGGCGAGGACGCCGTCGCGGACGAGCGCGGCCAGCCGCGCCGACAGCACCGCGCGCGGGATGTCCAGGTGGGAGTGGAAGTCGCTGAACCGGCGGACGCCGTAGAGCGCGTCCCGCACGATCAGCAGCGTCCACCGCTCGCCGACGATCTCCAGCGCGCGGGCGACGGCGCAGTCCTGCGCGGCGTAGTCCTTGCCGAGTGCCATGGCCCCAGCCTACCCCGATCGCGGTTCGGTGACCGAACTTCGCTGTGTTACGGTTCCCGTGGTTCGGTCACCGAACCACGATTCCCCCGAGGAGCACCCGTGACGACGACTCTGCCGCGTCCTCCCCGCACGGCCACGGCCGTGCTCGCCCTGCCCGCCGCCGCGACCCTGCTCGCGCTGATGAACTACACCGCCCCGATCGCGACCCTGCACGGCACCGCCACCGCGCTCGGCGCGGGCGCCGGCGGCACGATCTGGATCCTGTCCGCCGTCAACCTCGGCCTGGCCGCCGCGCTGCTCCCCGCCGGGAGCCTCGCCGACGACCACGGCCGCCGCCGCGTCTTCGTCCTCGGCGCGCTGCTGCTGGCCGCGACGAGCCTGCTGTGCGCGGCGGCGCCCGACGTCGTCTGGTACTCGGCCGGGCGGATCGGCCAGGGCGCCGCCAGCGCCGCGCTGCTCGCGGCGGGGCTCGGCGTCATCGGGGCGTCCGCGCACGGCGAGCAGCGCGCCCGGGGCACGACGCTGTGGGGGGCGATGCTCGGCCTCGGCATCGCGCTCGGCCCGCTCGCCGCCGCCGTCCTGGACGCGGCCGGCTGGCGGCTCTGGTACGTCGTGACGGCGCTCGCCGCGCTCGCCCTCGCGGCCGTCGCGCGGCGGACGCTGCCCGAGTCCCGCGCGGCGCACCGGCGCGGGCTGGACGTGCCCGGCGTCCTCACCCTCGCGGGCGGGTCGGCGGCGCTGCTCACCGCCGTGACGCTCGGCCGCACCGGCTGGCGCGCCCCCGGCGTCGCGGTCGCGTTCGCGCTCGCCGCGCTGCTGCTCGCCGCGTTCACGGTCATCGAGCTACGGCGGGCGCGGCCCATGCTCGACCCCCGGCTGCTGCGCCGCCCGCTGTTCCTGCTGTCGGTCACCGGCGCGTTCGTCGTCGGCGTGGGCGTCATCGGCGGCATGAGCCTGCTCGCCCCCGTCCTCGACCAGGGTCTCGGCCTGTCCACGCTCGGTGCCGCGCTGCTGTTCACCGTCTGGTCCGGGGTGTCGTTCGTCGCCGCGCTCGGCGTCCGGCGGCTGCCGCCGCACTGGCACCCCGGCAGCCTGCTCGCCCTGGCCCTGGCGCTGTCCGGGATCGGCACGCTGGCGCTGCTGGGCCTCGACGCCGGGACGCGGTGGTGGACGCTCGTGCCGGGCCTGGTCATCGCGGGCGTCGGCAGCGGCGTCGGCAACGCGATGCTGGCCCGGCTGGCGCTGGAGGGCGTCCCGCCCGAGCAGGCGGGCATGGGCTCGGGCGCGGCCAACACCGCGCGCTACGTCGGCGCGTCCGTGGGCGTCGCCGTGATGATCGCGATCGCGTCGGCGGCGGGCGGCGACGACCCGGCCGGGCTGCTGCGCGGCACCCCCGTGGCGCTGGGCGTCGGCGGGGTCCTGTGCCTGCTGGGCGCGGGGCTCGCGCTCGTCGTCAGGCGAGTTCCTCGATGAACGCGGTGAGCTGCACCAGGTTGCGGCACTCGAACATCGGGACGACCGCGCCGTAGCGGGAGGCGGCCGAGTCGCCGGTGTCCCAGACGCCGCGCGGCTCGGGGTTCAGCCAGTAGGCGTGCCGGGCGCGGCCCGCCAGCTCGCGCAGGATCGGCAGCGACAGCTCGCCGTAGTTGGAGCGGGCGTCGCCGAGGACCAGCAGCGTCGCGTTCGGGCCGACGGCGTCGCCCCACTTCTCGTCGAACACCTTGATCGCGTGGCCGTAGTTGCTGCGGCCGGTGATCCAGACGAGGTCGGCCTCGCGCGCCATCCGCGTCATCGCGTCCGCCACGTCCACGCCCGGCGCGAAGAACCGGGTGATCTCGTCGGTGCCGTCGATGAACGCGAACGCCCGCACCTTGCTGAACTGCTCGCGCAGCGCGAACGTCAGCAGCAGTGTGAAGTGCGCGAACGCCGACACCGAGTCGCTGGCGTCGCACAGGATCACCAGCTCGGGTCGGTGCGGGCGGCGCGGCCGGTGGACGGTGGTGAGCGGCACGCCGCCGCTGCCGAGCGACGCCCGGACGGTCCGGCGGAAGTCCAGGCGGCCCCGGTTCCCCGCCCGCTGCTTCTGCGCGAGCCGCGTCGCCAGCCGCCGCGCCAGCGGATGCACCTCGCGGCGCAGCGCGTCCAGCTCGGCGCGGCCCGCCCGGCCGAAGTCGAGCCGCTCCAGCGGCGGGCGGACCACCAGCCGCGCGGTGCGCTCGGTGCCGGTGTCCTCGGCGATGCGGCGGCGCACCTCGGTCGCGACCATGCCCTCGAACCGGGCGATCCGGTCGCGGAACGTGCGGCGCGCCACCCGCTCGGCCAGCCCGCCGCGCTCCCGCCCGGCCAGCACCGAGCGCAGCAGCCCCGCCATCAGCGTCTCGGGCGACAGCGAGCGCAGCACCCCCGTCGAGAACCACGACTCCTGGCCGGGGGTGCGGCCGAACGACGCGACGGCGTCGCGGGCGAACTGCCGCAGCGCCGCCTCGTCGCCGTCCAGCAGCAGCCCCTCCAGCTCCGCGCGCCGCTCCTGGACGACCGGGTCCAGCGGGGCGGGGACGGGGGCGCCCTCCGCGTCCAGCGTCCGGCCCGGACGGTCCGGGACGTGCGCGGCGCCGTCCCCCAGCGCCGCCGGGTACCACAGGTCGAACAGCGTGTCGAAGGTGTCGCGGTGCGCGGGCCGCTTCACCAGCGTCGCCGCGTACGCGGCCCGCAGTGACGCCCGGTCCAGCAGGTCGACGGCGCCCAGCGCCCGCACCGCGTCGAGCCCCTCGGCGACCGACACCGGCAGCCCCGCCTCGCGCAGCGCGGCGACGAACGCGGTGTGCCGGTCGACGAGCGAGCCCACCGCCTCAGCCCTTCAGGCCCAGCTCGGCCTCGGCGCGCCGCTGGTCGGAGACGTGCTTGAGCACGACGCCGAGGGTGCGGGCGACGGCGGCCTCGTCCAGCTCGTCCAGGCCGAGCGCCAGCAGCGTGCGGGCCCAGTCGATCGTCTCGGCGATCGACGGCGCCTTCTTGACGTCCAGCGACCGCAGCGTGCCGACGGTCGCGACGAGCTGCGCCGCCAGCCCCGCCTCGATGCCCGGCACCCGCTCCAGCACGATCGCCCGTTCGCGCTCGGGCGACGGGTAGTCCAGGTGCAGGTACAGGCAGCGCCGCTTGAGCGCCTCGGACAGCTCCCGCGCCGCGTTGGAGGTGATGACGACGAACGGCCGCCGCACGGCGGCGATCGTGCCCAGCTCGGGGATCGTCACCTGGTAGTCCGACAGCACCTCCAGCAGCAGGCCCTCCACCTCGACGTCGGCCTTGTCGGCCTCGTCGATGAGCAGCACCGTCGGCTCGGCGCGGCGGATCGCCGCCAGCAGCGGGCGCTCCAGCAGGAAGTCGGCGGAGAAGATGTCGTCGTGGGTCTCCTGCCAGGCCCGGTCGGCGGGCGCGGCCTGGATCGCCAGGAGCTGCTTCTTGTAGTTGAACTCGTACAGCGCGCGGGCCTCGTCCAGGCCCTCGTAGCACTGGAGCCGGATCAGCCCGGCGCCGGTCGCGGCGGCGACCGCCTTGGCCAGCTCGGTCTTGCCGACGCCCGCCGGGCCCTCCACCAGCAGCGGCTTGCCCAGCTCCTGCGCCAGGAACACCGTGGTGGCGATGTCCGGATCGGTCAGGTAGCCGGTGCCGGCGAGCCGCAGCGCGGCGTCGTCGGGCGAGGCGAACAGCGGATCGGTCATCCCCCGCCCTTCCTGGTCGGGCCGCGGACCGGCCGTCACCGCTTGCTCTTGACGTACTTCTGGTTCGTTCCCGAGAAGATGAACGCGCCCTTCTCCAGCGTCGCGCCCCAGTACGACGCCGTCTGCGGGTCGCCACCCTGCCAGGAGAACCGGAACTTGTCGTCGCCCTCGGGGATGGCCTGGCCGGTCCACAGCGTCTGGCCGTCCTTCTTCCAGACGCCGGTGCCGTCGCCCTTGAACTCGAAGTAGTCCTTCTGCGGGCTCACCCAGCGGCCCACCAGGGCCTTGACCTGCGCGGGCTTCACCTCGGGCGGCGGCGGCAGGCTCGTGGACGGCGCCGCGGCGGGCGCCTTGGGGGCGTGGCCGCCGCACGCGCTCAGCGCGAGGACCGCGCCGAGACCGACGGCGGCGAGAGGACGGGACCGCACACGCACGAGCACCTCCGGAGCGAAGTTCACGCAGTTTACCGACGGGTACCGTATCCGACCCGGCGCTGTGAAAGCGGGCGTCTCACCCCACGGTGTGAGACCTGATCTCGCGCCCTGGTGTGACGCACAGCGCGCCGCCCCGCGCCTATAACGGACCCATGACGATCCCGCGCCTGCCCCGCGACGACCTCGCCGCCGCGATGGCCGCCCGCCGCGAACTCGGCCCCGACTACGACGACGCCTTCGTGCAGAGCATCGTGGACCGCGTCGAGGAGACGCTGCGCGACCGGCCCAAGCCGCGCCCCCGCCGGGACGCCCCCGGCTGGGACACCGGCCTCGTGCTGCCGCTCGCCTCGCTGCTGGCGGCGATCCCGCTCAGCGCGATCGCCGTCGTCAACGCGGGGACGCTCGGGTTCGTCCTGTGCTGGGCCGCGATCGTGCTGATCAACGTGGTGCACGGCGCCTCCCGGCGCGGCTGAGACCGCGCCGGGAGACCGCCCGCGCTACTTGCCCGGCTCGGGGTCGCGGGGCAGGCCGAGGATGCGCTCACCGATGATGTTGAGCTGCACCTCGGTGGTGCCGCCGTAGATCGTCATCGCGCGGCTGAACAGCATCGCGCGGGCGACGATCCCGCTCTCGGCCATCGTCACCTCGGTCGTCGCCGCCTCGCCCTGCGCCGCCCAGCAGTAGTCCGCGACGTCCTGGTTGAACTGGACGCCGAGGAGCTTGCGGACGCTGGCCTCCGCGCCCGGCTCCACGCCGTTGAGCTGCTTGAGCGTGGTGCGCAGCGACAGCAGGTCGATCGAGTGGCCCTGCGCCACCAGCTTGCCGATCTCCAGCACCTCGCCCGCGTCCGGCGTGCGCTCCTTGAAGAAGTCGAGCAGCTCCGGCACGCCCATGCCCATGCCGCTGCCCGTGGACAGCGACACGCGCTCGTTGGACAGCGTGTTGCGGGTGACCGCCCAGCCCTTGCCGACCTCGCCGACCACGCAGTCGTCCGGGACGAACACGCCGTCCAGGAAGACCTCGTTGAAGACGGCCTCGCCCGTCAGCTCCTTCAGCGGACGCACGTCCACGCCCTGCGACTTCATGTCCACGAGGAAGTAGGTGATGCCGTCGTGCTTGGAGCCGGAGGCGTCGGTGCGGGCGATGCAGAAGCCCCACTGGGCCCACTGCGCGACCGACGTCCAGATCTTCTGCCCGGTGAGCTTGAAGCCGCCCTCGACGCGCTCGGCCTTCATCGACAGCGACGCCAGGTCCGACCCGGCGCCCGGCTCGGAGAAGAGCTGGCACCACATGAGCTGGCCGCGCAGCGTCGGCCGCAGGAACCGCTCCTTCTGCTCCTCGGTGCCGTAGCGGACCAGCGACGGCACCAGCCACGCGCCGATCACCAGGTTCGGGGCCTTGACCCCGGCGGCCTTCAGCTCCTGCTGGATGAGGATCTGCTCGACCGGCGACGCCTCGCGGCCCCACGGCTTGGGGAAGTGCGGGACCGTCCAGCCCTCGTCGCCCATCTTGGCGTTGAGGGCGCCCTTGTCGTCGATGGCGGCCAGCTCGGCGATCTCGGCGCGGATGCGCGCCCGGATCGGCTCGGTATCGTCGTCCAGCTCCAGCTCGATCGGGCGGCGCCCGCCGGCCAGCGCGATCTCGCCGACCTGCCGCGCCCAGCCCTTGGCCGGGCCGAGCAGCGCCCGCAGCGCCAGCGCGCGGCGCAGGTAGACGTGGGCGTCGTGCTCCCAGGTGAAGCCGATGCCGCCGAGGATCTGGATCGCGTCACGGGCCGTCCGCACACCCGCGTCGGGCGCGACGACCGCCGCGACGGCCGCCGCGAACGGGGCGTCCGGAGAGCCGTCACCGACGGCGCGGGCGGCGTCCCAGGTCGCGGCGCGGGCCTGCTCCAGCACGATCAGCATCCGGGCGGCCTTGTGCTTGACGCCCTGGAACTGGCCGATCGGGCGGCCGAACTGCTCGCGGACCTTGGCGTAGCCGGCGGCGGTCTGGACGAGCCACCCGGCGAGGCCGGTGGTCTCGGCGCCGAACAGCACGGCGGCCAGCTCCCGCACCCGCTCGGCGGTGAGGCCGTCGAGCACGCGGTCGGCGTCGACGCTCACGCCGGACGCCTCGACGCGCGCGACGCGGCGGACCCGGTCCAGGTTCTCGACCGGGGTGACCGTGAGCGCGGACGCCTCGGCCACGGCCCACTCGATCGTGCCGTCCACGTCCACCGGCAGGACCAGCAGGTCGGCGAGGGACGCGCCGAGGACCGTCGCGGCCGAGCCGTCGATCACCAGCGCGCCGCCCTCGCGGCGGCCGGTGAAGGAGCCGGTGAGGGCGACGGCGCCGGTGCGGGAGCCGTCGGCCAGGCCGGGCAGCAGCTCGGCGCGGGCCTTGGGGTTGCTGGCGGCGTCGATCGCCGCGCTGGCGAACACCGTCGGCAGGAACGGTCCCGGCGCGGCGGCGCGGCCCAGCTCCTCCAGGACGACGGCCAGCTCCAGCAGGCCGTAGCCCGCGCCGCCGTGCTCCTCGTCCAGGTGCAGGCCCAGCAGGCCCTGCTCGGCGAGACCCGCCCAGAATCCGGGGCGGGTCTCTTCGTCGGCGTCCAGCGCGGCCCGTACGACGGGCGCTGCGATGTGCCGTTCGGCGAACCCGCGCACCGAATCGGCGAGGGCCTCGTGCTCTTCGGTCAATCCGATGGCCATGCGTCACCTTCTCTCAGACCGCTGTTGATCAGGATTCTAGAACAGCATTCGGGTCTGTGGGGAAGGTGACGTCAGTCTCACTGCTTGCGGGTGTCCACCGCCGGGTCCGTCCCGGCCTGCTCGGCCGCCTGCTCCTCGACGGTCTTCTTCGGGCCGGGCCGCTTGGACGACGCCAGGCTGGCCACCGCGACCGCGACGAGCGTGCCGCCGATGACCGCCAGCGACAGCCAGATCGGCACGTCCGGCGCCCACGAGACGTGGTACTCGTGCAGCGCGTGCAGGATCAGCTTGACGCCGATGAACCCGAGGATGAACGCCAGGCCGTGCGTGAGGTAGACCAGCCGCTCGGCCAGGCCGCCCAGCAGGAAGTAGAGCTGCACCAGGCCCATCAGCGCGAACGCGTTGGCGGTGAAGACCAGGTACGGCTCCTGGGTGAGGCCGAAGATCGCCGGGATGGAGTCGATCGCGAACATCACGTCGGTGGAGCCGATGGCGATCATGACGATGAGCAGCGGCGTCACGACGCGCTTGCCGTCGATGCGGGTGACCAGGCTCTGGCCGTGGTACTCGCTCGTCGTCGGCAGGACCCGCTTGGCCCAGCGCAGCAGGAAGTTCTCCTTGACGTCCTCGTCCTCGCCGAGGTGGCGGAGCAGGCCGACGGCCGTCCAGATGAGGAAGAACCCGAAGACGAAGAACACCCAGGTGAACGCCGACAGGGCGGCGGCGCCGACCGCGATGAAGATGCCGCGCAGGACGAGCGCGATGATGATGCCCGCCATCAGCACGGTGTGCTGGAGGGCCTTGGGCACGGCGAACCGCGCCAGGATCACCATGAAGACGAACAGGTTGTCGATGCTCAGGCTCTTCTCGGTGACGAAGCCACCGAAGTACTCGCCGGCGTACTGCGCGCCCGCGAAGATCCACACGCCGACGCCGAACAGGACGGCGAGCCCGATGTAGAACGTGGACCAGAACGCCGCGCGCCGCGTGGTGAACTCGCGGGTGTCGTTGCGGTGGATGACCAGCAGGTCGATCAGGATGATCGCGAAGATGGCCACGATCGTGGCCATCCATACCCAGGGGGCGACATGCATCGAAGAACCTCCGACGGCAGGGGTTTACGTCGGAGGTCTCTCCCGCCCTCGGTGAGGACCGACGTCCCGGGACGGCATGGGCCGGCCGTATTGACGAGTACGTCGCGCGGGGATACTCCCCTCCACTCAGGTTGAACGCGCCGTGCCCCCGCCTCGTTCCCCGCGCGGCCGCCTTTATTCCGATCTTGGCGAACCCTCGACCCGGGCGGCGCGTCTAAGGGCGGCGCGAGGCCCCGCTCACGCCCGATTCTGCGCGCAAACGGACATACAGGGCGGTGAGCTGGGCGACCGCGTCCGCCTCGCCGGGCAGCGCCGCCGCCCGGCGCGCCGCCGCCTCGCCCAGCCGCAGCGCCAGCGCCGGATCGTCCAGCACCCGGTCGACGGCGCGGCCCAGCGCCTCCGCGTCGTGCGGCGGCACCAACAGCGCCGCCGCGCTCTCCGGCCCGTGCAGCCCGCTCCCGCCGGTGCGGGGCTCGGCGCCGACCATGACCGGGATGCCGCCCACGCGGGTCGCGACGAGCGGACGGCCCGCCCGCAGGATCTCCTGCACGATGAGCGGCTGCCCCTCCCACACGCTCGGCACCACCGCGATGTCGGCGGCCGTCAGCAGCCCGGGGACGTCCCGGCGGCGGCCGAGCAACCGCACCGGCAGGTCCTCGGCGTCGATCCGCGCCTGGAGCGAGTCGGCCAGCGGCCCGTCCCCGACGATCGCCACCAGCGGCGCGGGCGTGCGGCGCGCCCAGCCCGCCGCCGCGTCCAGCAGCGTCGGCAGCCCCTTCTGCTCGGCGAGCCGCGCCACCGTGACGATCAGCGGGCGATCACCGACGCCCAGTTCGGCGCGCAGGTCGGCGCGGTCCGCCGGGGACGGCACCGACTTCGGCGCGGGCGCCGGCACCAGCGCCAGGCCCACGTCGCGCGCGCCGAGGTCGCGCATCCGCTGCTCCAGGTCCGGTGAGACGCCGAGCACGGCCGTCGCGCCGCGCGCCACCACGCGCTCCAGCGCCCCGTAGATCGCGGCGGTGCGGCCACCGGCGATCACCGCGTTGTGCAGCGTCACCACGACCGGCGTCCGGCCCCGCCCGAGGCGCAGCGGGTCCGGGGCGACCCGCGCGGTCGCCGCGACGGCCAGCGCGCCCGCCCGCAGCCCGTGGGCGTGCACGACGTCGGCGTCGCGCAGCAGCGTCCGCAGCCGCCGCACCGCGCGGGCGTCCGCCGCCGGGCGCGGCCGGTCGCCGAGGTCGACGTCGGCGAACCGGACGCCCGGCCCGCTGAACCCGAACAGCTCCTCGGTCGCGGCGGGCCCGCACACCGCGACGCGCGCCCCGCGCGCCGCGAGCCCGGCCGCGACCGACCGGACGTGCTTGCCCACTCCCCCGGCGGCCGTGCCGAGCACCAGCGCCACGCGCAGGCCGTCCAGGCCCGGGTCAGTCGTCTCGGTCGGCATCTCGGGCGAACCTCCGGTTGAGGACGGCGCGCAGGTCGCGGCCGTCGATCACGAACGTCACGGTGAGGAAGGCCAGCCCCGCCACGGCGGCGGCGAGCAGGCCGATCCCGATGTTCCAGAACTGCCCGCCGGTGCCGAGCCACGCCGCGACGCCGTATCCGGCGGCGGCGCCCGCGACGGCACCGGTGAGCGAGGCCAGCAGGGCGCGCGGCACGCCGCGCAGCGCGGACCGTCCCCGGGCGCGGACGAGGACGGCCAGCAGCGCCGCCCCGGCGACCGTCATGCCGAGCGAGTTCCCGGCGCCGAGCGCCGCCACGACCCGGCGCTCGTCCACGGCGGCGACCAGCGCCAGGTCGGCCGCCATGACGACCGTCCAGCCCGCGACGACGGCCGCCGCCCCGGCGCGGCCCCGCCCGCAGGCGAACAGCACCCGGCCGAGGTGCGCGACGAGCCCGTAGCCGACGAGACCGGGCGCGAACGCCAGGACCGCGCGGGCGAGCACGTCGCGCTGCTCGGCGCTGCCGGGGTTGAACACGGCGGCGGCCGGCAGCGCCACCGCCGCCAGCACGGCCGCGCCCGCGCACGACACCAGCAGCACGGCGCGAATCGTGGACGCGGTGATCCGATCGAACGCCGCCCGCTCGTCCGGGCCGGTGCGGGCCGAGAGCTGCGGGAACGCGCTCGTCGCGATCGGCACCGCCAGGATCGCCCACGGCAGCAGGTAGATCGCCCACGCGTACTGGTAGTTGGCCAGGGCGCCGCCGGTGCCCTCGTAACTGAGCCGCACGACGAGCAGCGCCGAGAGCTGCTGCGCGACGACGGTCGCCAGCCCGGCCAGTGCCAGCCGCCGCACCGCGACCGCCACGCCGGGCGGGAACCGCAGCGTGGGCCGCAGCCCGAGCCGCAGCCGCCACGCGGCGATCCCGGCGGTGAGCGCCATCGCGACGCCGCCGAGGGCCGTCCCGACCGACAGCGTCAGCTCGGCGGGCAGCGGCAGCCCCGCCAGGTCGTTCTCGTGTCCCCGGCCCAGCGGCGCGAAGACCAGGTAGGCGCCGATGACGACGAGCGACGACATCAGCGGCGCCAGCGCGGGCGCCACGAACCGCCGGTGCGATTGGAGCACCCCGTACAGCACGACCGCGATCCCGTACATGACCATCTGCGGTGCCATGATCGCCAGCATCCGGCCGCCGACCGCGACGATGTCGGTGCGCGAGCAGCCGGTCAGGTCGGGTCCGACGAGCAGTTCCATGATCGGCCCCGCGAGCAGGGCCATCAGCCCGGCCAGCGGGATCATCAGCAGGACGATCCAGGTCAGCAGCGCCGAGGCGATGCGGCGGACCTCGCCGGTGTCGCCGCGCGCGGCGGGACCGGCCAGCACCGGCACGACCATCGCGGCCAGCGCCCCGCCCGCGACGATCTCGTACACGATGTTCGGGAACTGCGTCGCGGTGAAGTACGCCTGGCTCAGGCACGACGTCGTGACCGTCTGCGAGAAGACGTACGTCCGCCCGAACCCCGCCAGCCGCGACAGCACGGTGATGACGCCGATGACGACGGCGGCGCCCGCGATGCCGCCCGCCAGAGCGGCGCGCCGCCCGGACCGGGACGTGCCGATCTCCTGTGCCCCGTCCCCGCGGACGGCGCGGCGGATCAACGCCGTCAGACGGCGCGGGGCAGGGCTCACGGGCAGGGCTCTCAGACGAGGGGAGGTCTTGGGCGACGGGCGCGGAGGTCAGGAGGTGGCGGGCTCCCCGGCGGGCGCCGCGTCGACGACCGGCTCGGGCGCCGGTTCGGGGACGACCGCGACGGGACGGCGGCCCAGCATGTCGACGCGGTGCAGCGCGGGCGTCCGCTGGATGACCTTGGTGAAGCTCACGAACTCGCTGGCCGCGTTCAGCCCCGCGACGCCCGCGAACACCGCGAGCCGCGCCGGACGCGGCAGCCGGGTGGCGCCGAGGCCGAGCAGGGCGCCGAGCGCGTTGGCGCCGGTGTCACCGAGCATCGCGCGCTCGGCTAGGTCGGTGGGCAGCAGCGCGGCGGCGGCGCCGAGCGGCGCGGCCACGACCGCCGCACCGGACGTCGCGGCCAGCGGCGCGCCGGTGATCAGCCCGACCTTGATCGCGCGGCCCGGCCGCAGGTCGAACAGGTTCATCAGGTTGGCGCTCGCGGCGACCAGCGCGCCGTTGAGCAGCGTGTCGAACACGCGGCCCGCGCGGGTGGGCGCGGGCGACCCGGCCAGGGCGGCGGCGCCGAGACCGGCCGCGCCGATGCCGAGGATCTTCACCGCGCCGGTGGTGACCTCGCCGCGCGCCAGCGCGCCGAGGTGGCCCTTGAAGCCGCGCGAGTCGGCCGAGCCGGACAGGTCGTCGTAGCCGCCGAGCGCGCCGGGGACCGTGCCCGCCAGCAGCGCGGCGGCGCGCATCCGCGCCGGGACGCCGGGCAGCAGCAGGCCGCCCGCCGCCGCGCCCGCGACGAACGCGGGCCCCTCCAGCAGCGTGACGGGCTCGCCCCGGTGGTTGGTGCGGCCCCACACCTCGCCGCCGGGCGGGTTCGCCGTCAGCGCCGCGTAGGCGGCGCGGGCGGCGGCGGCGCCGAGCAGCGCGCCGCCGGTGAGCCGGAGGGTCGAGGAGACTCGCGTCATCGCGTCATCCGTTCGTCGTGGCGGCCGGGGCCGGCGACGGCAGGTACCCGTTGACGCCCGAGCCCGTGCCGTACTGCCCCGTCTTGCCGCCCAGCTCGTTCTGGAGGGCCAGGATCACCACGATCTGGCCGGAGGCGGTGTCGACCGTGTCGACCGCCGAGACGTTCTTCTCGGTGTCGGAGTCGCGCAGCGCCGTGATCATGCCGCCCTCCTGCGCCGCCGGGCTCGGCCCGCCGACGACGGTGCCCTTGCCCGCCGCGTCGAGCGCGTTCGTCACCGCCAGCAGCGCCTTGTTCGCGGCGTCGCCGCCGGAGTAGGTGTAGGGGGCGGACGGCGCGACCATGACGGCGAGTGTCGCATGCTGGGCGGGCTTCCCGCTGACGGTCAGGTAACCCGCCTCCTGGAAGCCGCCGAGGACGGCGCTGCCGCCCGCGTCCTCGCGGCCGGTCGCGGAGGCGTCGCGGGTGACGAGCGCCGAGGCGAGCACCGCCCCGGCCTTGCCGTAGGCGTCGGCGTCGCCGGGCAGGTTCACGTTGGCGGGCTTGAGCTGGGCGGCCAGCGCGTCGATCGTGCCGGCCTCCTTGGCGTCCAGGAACTTGGCCTGGAGCGTGACGCGGCCGGTCACGGTGGCGCCGGCGCTCTTGGCCAGCTCACCGACCCGCTCCAGGCTCTCGTTGCCGGCGCCGGGGCTCTCCACGAGCACGACCGACTGGCCCTTGAGGCGGCCCTCGACGACCTGCGGGGCGAGCACGCCCGCGAACTGCTCCTGGCCGCGCGTCTGCGCCGTCAGCCGGCCCTGCTCCTCGCGCAGGGCCTCGTTGCGCTTGGCGGCCGTGTTGGCCTCGCGCTTGAGCCCGGCGGTGACCGAGTCGGACAGGGTGGTGGAGCCCAGGATGATGCCGAGCGCCAGCGCGAGGAAGATCGCGACGATGGAGACGAGGTGGTAGCGGAAGTCGATCAAGAGAAGAGTCCGGTCAGCCAGAAGAGGAACGCGTGCCAGCGGTCGGCCAGCAGGGGACGGATGACGTCTCCCACCGGGGACATGAACACGGCGGTGGACATGGCCACGAAGGCGCCGATCACGAGGAACAGCAGCGACCAGGTGGAGATCCGGCTGCGGTAGAGCCGGCTGACGCCCTTGGCGTCGACGAGCTTGCTGCCGACGCGCAGGCGGGTGAGGAACGTGCTGGCCATGCCGGCGCGTCCCTTGTCGAGGAACTCGACCATGTTGGCGTGCGTGCCGACCGCGACGATGAGCGAGGCGCCCTTCTCGTCGGCCAGCAGCATCGCGATGTCCTCGCTGGTGGCGGTGGCCGGGAACGTCACGGCCTCCTGCCCGAGGTCGTGGACGCGGGCCAGGCCGGGGGCGCGGCCGTCGCGGTAGGCGTGGACGACGATCTCGGCGCCGCTGGTGAGGGCGGCGTCGGAGACGGAGTCCATGTCGCCGACGATCATGTCGGGCCGGTAGCCGGCCTCCAGCAGCGCGTCGGCGCCGCCGTCGACCCCGATGAGGACGGGCCGGTACTCGCGGATATAGGGGCGCAGGGCCGCGATGTCCTCGCGGTAGTGGTAGCCGCGCACGACGATCAGCGCGTGCCGCCCGTTCAGCTCGGTGGCGACGTCGGGGACGCCGACCCCGTCGATGAGCAGGTCGCGCTCGCGCTTGACGTACTCCATCGTGTTGGCGACGAATGCCTCTAGCTGGTGGGCGAGACCGGCCTTGGCCTCGGTCAGCGCGGTCTCGACCGTCTGCGCGGTCTGCTCGGTGCCCTTGACGACGACGTCCTCGCCGCGCCACACCTCGCCGCCCTCCAGCCGGACCCGCTCGCCCTCGGACAGCTTGGCGAAGATCTCCGGGCCGACGTCGTCGATGAGGGGGATGCCCGCCTCGACGAGGATCTGCGGGCCGAGGTTCGGATAGCGCCCCGAGATGCTCGGCGCCACGTTGACGACCGCGCCGACCTGGCACGACACCAGCGCCTCGGCGCTGACGCGGTCGAGGTCGACGTGGTCGATGACGGCGACCTCGCCGGGCTGGAGCCGCTTGGTGAGGTTCTTGGTGCGGCGGTCGAGCCGGACCGTGCCGGCGACGCCGCGTTCCTCGTCGCGGCCGCGGCCGAGCCCGCGCACCCGCCGCGGCAGCAGCGCGGCGCGGCGGGCCCGCTCCTGCACGGTGCGGGCCTCGGTGGTGGGAGACGGCTCGTTCATCGGAAGACATCCTGCCAGAGGGTCAGAGGTGACACCGGTAACGACGAACGGCGGGGCGTGTTCGTTCGCGCACTGTCGGTCGATATGACGGGGATCGCCCCCGGCGGCGGGGTCAGCGTTCCCGCGCGGCCAGGTCGAGCAGTTCCTCGGCGTGGGCGCGGCCGAGTTCGGAGTCCTCCAGGCCGGCGAGCATCCGCGACAGCTCCCGCACCCGGCCCTCGCGGTCCAGGGCGGTGACGCCGCTGCGCGTCACCGAGCCGTCGGACGCCTTCTCCACCAGCAGGTGCTGGTCGGCGAACGCGGCGACCTGCGGCAGGTGCGTGACGACGATGACCTGCGCGTTGCGGGCCAGCCGCGCGAGCCTGCGGCCGATCTCGACGGCGGCCTTGCCGCCGACGCCCGCGTCGACCTCGTCGAACACGAACGTGGGCACCGGGTCGGACCCGGCGAACACGACCTCGATCGCCAGCATCACCCGGGACAGCTCGCCGCCGGACGCGCCCTTGTGCAGCGGCAGCGGCTTGGCGCCGGGGTGCGGGGCCAGCCGCACCTCGACCTCGTCGGCGCCGTGCGGGCCGTACTCGCCGGTCGGCGTCACGGCGACGACGACGGAGGCGTGCGGCATGGCCAGCGCCGTCAGTTCGTCGGTGACGGCGGCGGAGAACCGCTCGGCGGCGCGTTCGCGGACGGTCGTCAGCTCGGCGGCCTCGGCGGCCAGCCGCTCGGTCAGCTCGGCGTGCTCGGCGCGCAGCGTCTCGATGCGGTCGTCGTCGCCCTCCAGTTCGGTGAACCGGGCCGCCGACGTCCGCGCCCACTCCAGCACCTGCTCGACGGTGCCGCCGTGCTTGCGGGCCAGCGCGGTGACCTCGGCGCGGCGGCTCTGCACGACGGCGAGCCGGGCCGGGTCGGCGTCGATGGATTCGGCGTAGGCGGCGAGGTCGGTGGCGGCGTCGGAGACGAGGTACCCGGCCTCGGCGAGCCGGTCGGCGAGGGCGCCCAGCTCGGGGTCGTGGTCGCGGACCTGGTCGAGCGCGGTGCGGGCCTGGCCGAGCAGGCTGACGACGTTGGCGGCCTCGAACGCGGCGGACGCGTCGCCGAGCAGCGCGTCGTGGGCGGTGTCGGCGGCGCCGCGCAGCGCGTCGGCGTGGCCGAGACGGTCCTCCTCGGCGGCCAGTTCGACGTCCTCGCCGGGCTTGGGATCGACCTTTTCGACCTCTTCGAGCCCGAACCGGAGCAGTTCGGCCTCCTGCGCGCGCTCGCGGGCCTTGGTGGTCAGTTCCTCCAGCAGTTCGGTCACCTTGCGGTGGCGCTGGTAGGAGCGGGTGTAGGCGCGCAGCGGCTTGGTCAGCTCGCCGCCCGCGTAGCGGTCCAGCGCGGCCCGCTGGCGGCCCTGCTGGAGCAGCCGCTGCTGGTCGGACTGGCCGTGCACGGCGACGAGGTCTTCGGCGAGCGTGATGAGCAGGCTGACCGGGACGGACCGGCCGCCCAGGTGGGCGCGCGAGCGGCCCTCGGCCGAGATCGACCGGGTGACGATGAGGGCGCCGTCGTCGAGTTCGCCGCCGGCCTCCTCGACGCGCTCGACGGCGCGTCCGCCCGGGTCGACGACGATGCGGCCCTCCACGACCGCGCGGTCGGCGCCCGGCCGCACCCGCTGCGGGTCGGCGCGGCCGCCGAACATCAGGCCGAGGCTCGTCACCACCATCGTCTTGCCGGCCCCGGTCTCGCCGGTGACGACGTTGAACCCCGGGGACAGGTCCAGCACGGCCTCGTCGATCACACCGAGGCCCTGGATACGCACCTCATCGACCATCGGACGCACCAGCGTCACAACCCCTCGCAAACGACATCCCGGTTCCAGCGCCCTGCCGAGATTATCCTCTTAATCCGCCGCCGACTCCTCGGGACGGCTCAGCGGGCGTCCCCGCCAGCCCGTCACGGGCAGCCCGAACTTGGTGACGAGCCGGTCGGTGAACGGCGTCAGGTGCAGCCGCGCCAGCCGCACCGGCTCGCTGCCGCGCCGCACCTCCACGCGGGCGCCGGGCGCCAGGTCGAGGCTGCGGCGGCCGTCGCACCACAGCACGGCGCCGGGGGTGTCGTGCTGCACCTCCACGGCCACCAGCGAGCGCGGCGACACCACCAGCGGGCGGGCGAACAGGGCGTGCGCGGAGATCGGCACGACGAGCAGCGCCTCCACCTCGGGCCACACCACCGGACCGCCCGCCGAGAACGCGTACGCCGTCGAGCCGGTGGGCGTGGCGCACACCACACCGTCGCAGCCCCACGCCGACAGCGGGCGGCCGTCGATCTCGGCGACGACCTCCAGCATCCGCTCCCGCTCGGCCTTCTCCACCGACGCCTCGTTCAGCGCCCACGTGCTGCCGGTGACGGCGCCGTTGCGGCGGACGGTGACGTCGAGCGTCATGCGCTCCTCGACGTCGTAGCGGCGGGCGCAGACGCGGTCGACGGTGGCGGCCAGGTCCTCGCGTTCGGCCTCGGCCAGGAAACCGACGTGGCCGAGGTTCACGCCGAGCAGCGGGGTGCCGACGGGCCGGGCCAGCTCGGCGGCGCGCAGCAGCGTGCCGTCGCCGCCGAGGACGATGACGACCTCGGCGTCGCGGGCGGCGTCGGGGCCGGGCGGGCGGACGTCCACGCCGGTGCAGCCGATGTCCTGCGCCTCGCCCTCCAGCGCGCGTACGGCGATGCCGGCGGCGGTGAGCCGCTCGATGACGAGCTGCGCGCTGCGGACCGCCTCGGGGCGGCCGGTGTGCGCGACGACGAGCACGGATCGGGCGGTCATGCGGGTCCTTCCGCTACGGCGCGGGCGAGGTCGGCGTCGGCCAGCGGCGGCGCCCCGGCCGCCAGCCACAGGAAGTACTCGACGTTGCCGGACGGGCCGGGCAGCGGGCTCGCGGTGACGCCGCGCACCCCGAGCCCGAGCGTGGCGGCGTGCGCGGCGACGTCCCGGACGGCCTCGGCGCGCAGCGCGGGATCGCGGACGACGCCGCCGGCGCCGACGCGGTCCTTGCCGACCTCGAACTGCGGCTTGACCATGAGCGCGTAGTCGGCGTCGGGGGCGGCGCAGCGCCGGATCGGCGCGAGCACGAGTTTGAGCGAGATGAACGACAGGTCGCCCACGACGAGGCCGGGGGCGGCGCCGTCCAGGATCTCGGGGGTCAGGTCGCGGACGTTGACCCGCTCCCGGACGGTGACGCGGTCGTCGGTGCGCAGCGACCAGGCGATCTGCCCGTAGCCGACGTCGACGGCGTACACGCGGGCGGCCCCGGCGCGCAGCAGCACGTCGGTGAAGCCGCCGGTGGAGGCGCCCGCGTCGAGGCAGACGCGGCCCTCGACGGGCAGGCCGGGGAAGGCCGCGAGCGCGCCCGCGAGCTTGTGGCCGCCGCGCGAGACGTACGCGGGGCCCTCGGCCGGGGCGTCCACGACGATCGCGGCGCCGGTCTCGACCTGGGTGGCGGGTTTGCCCGCCGTCTGCCCGCCGACGCGGACCAGGCCGTCGCCGATGAGCTGGGTGGCCTGTTCGCGCGAGCGGGCCAGGCCGCGCCGCACCAGCTCGGCGTCGAGCCGCCGCCGCGTCATGCCGGGTCGTTCCCGTCCAGCAGTTCCTGAAGGCGCGCGTGCACGTCCTCGAAGACCTCCACGTGGGCGGGGACCGGGATCGCCGCCAGCTCGTCCAGCCGCCCGAGGACCGCGTCGACGCGCGCGTCCCCGGTGCCCGACTCGGACATCGTCGTTCACCTCCGCTTCGCCCCTCGCGGCGAGTCGCGAAGGCACGACCAGCACGCTACCGTCCCTGCACGACATCGTCGCCGACCGGACGGGGGACGGTCTGACATGCCCGACGAAGAAGAGAGCCGCGCCGCGCTGGACCGCATCGCGCGGCGGCTGGGGGACGTCGATCCCGAGCAGTGGGCGCAGCACGCCGTGGAGCGGTCGGTCAGCGTCCGGGTCCGCGACCTGGGGCTGGCCTACGCGTCGCGGCTGCACGCCGGGGGGCTCGATCCGTTCACGCCGACCGGCGAGCCGGGCGCCGCGCAGGTGCGGATCGCGGTCGACTCCGGCGACCTGGTGGCGCTGGCGGACGACCGGCTGTCGCCCGCCCGCGCGTGGGCCACCGGCAAACTGAAGATCGAGGCCAGGTTCACCGACCTGCTGCGGCTCCGGAAGATCCTCTGAGGACGTCGAGTGCGGCGGTGACCGCCGCGCGCGGCGCGGGCGTCGCGTCGCGCCACGCGGCCCCGGCCAGGGCGCGCAGGCCGTCGTCGGCGGTGCCGCCGCCGGTGAGGCGGACCGCGTCGCCGTCCCAGGCGGCCGCCCAGCCGCCGCACGTCCAGGCGTCGCCGTCGCGGACGACGGCCGGGTGCTCGATGAGCAGCCCGCCGAGGTCGGCGGACAGGTAGGTCGGCCGGTGGTGCGGCGGCGCGGTGAGCGCGTCCACCGGCTCGGTGACGCCGGTGAACACCAGGAGGCTGTCGGCGCCGCCGTTGACGGCGCCCTCGATGTCGGTGTCGAGCCGGTCCCCGACGACGAGCGGGCGTTCCGCGCCCGTGCGCAGGATCGACTCGCGGTGCAGCGGCCGTTCCGGCTTGCCCGCCACCACCGGGTCGACGCCGGTCGCGTTGCGGATGACCTGGAGCAGCGAGCCGTTGCCCGGCTTGGGCACGCCGTCGTGGTCGGGAATGGTGGCGTCGCCGTTGGACGCGACGAACAGCGCCCCGGCGCGCACCGCCTTGGCGCCCTCCGCGATCAGGCCGTAGGCGAGGCCGGGGTCGTAGCCCTGCACGACGGCCTGCGGCCGGTCCGACGCGAGCGACACCGGCCGCAGCCCCCGGTCGTACAGGGCGCGGCGCAGCGCCGTGCTCCCGACCACCAGTACCTTGGCGCCCGGTTCCAGCCGTTCCGCGATGTAGCGGGCGGCGGCCTGCGAGGACGTCACCACGTCCGACGGTTCGGCGGGCACGCCGACCTGGCCCAGCAGGGTCGCGACCGCCGACGGCGTGCGGGACGCGTTGTTGGTGACGAACGCGAGCCGCTGCCCGGCGGCGCGTGCCTTGGCCAGGGCCTCGGCGGCGCCCGGCACCGGCCGGTGGCCCACGTAGACGACCCCGTCGAGGTCGAGCAGCGCGACGTCGTACGCCTCGCTCAGCGGTCCCTGCGAACCCTGCATCCCGTGCTCCTCACCGTTGGGCGGTCGGCGCCGTTCACGGCGATTCTCCCGGTACGGCGTCAGCCGCGCGCCGCCAGGGTGGCGCGGACGTGCCGCAGCGCGGCGGCGTAGTCCTTGTTGCCGGGCCGCATCGCGACGGCCAGCGCGAGCGGTTCGGCGGCGGCCTCGAACTCCCGCATCCGGCTCAGCGACAGGCCGAGGCCGAACAGCGCGTAATCCTCGGCGGGGTCGTCGTCCACGATGGAGCGGAACGTCTCGGCCGCCTCGGCGAACCGGCGGGCGCCGAACTGCGCGCGGGCCAGCGCCTCGCGGACGCTGCGCGACCCCGGTTCGGCCTCGGCCGCCCGCGCCAGCAGTTGCAGCGCCGCCGCCGCGCTGCCCGCGCGCAGCAGTTCCAGGCCCCGGGTGTACCACTCGTAGACCCCGCCGCCGGGGGCGGGGGAATCCTCGGGCCGGTCCGGACCTTCTACCCTCACGTGGACCTCCCCGCTCGCAGCGATCACTCCGACCGTACCCACCTCCGGACCCGCCCGCACGGGGCACGGGCGTCCCTGCATACCCTGCCCAGAGTGAACGGGGACCTCCCCTCCGGTCTGACCCCGGAGGACTTCAGCGCCTGGGCGTTCGACGCGCCGGGCCCGCGCGGCGGCACCGGCCTGGAGCTGGCGCCGTTCCGCGGCGTGCGGTTCGACACCGCGCGCGTCGGTGACCTCGCCGCCGTGACGAGCCCGCCCTACGACGTCATCGACGGCGGCGACGTCCGGCACCTGCTGACCGGGGACGGGCACAGCGTCGTCCGGCTGATCCTGCCGGAGGCGGCGGGCGGCGACCACGCGGCGGCGGCCCGCACGCTGGACCGCTGGCGCGAGCAGGGCGTCCTGGCCGCCGACGACGCGCCCGCCCTGTACGTCTACGAGGTCGCCGACGCCGGCGGCGTGCTCCAGCGCGGCCTGGTCGGCGCGCTCGGCCTGCGCGCCGAGCGCGAGCGGGTGGTGCTGCCGCACGAGAACGTCTATCCGGGGCCGGTCCGCGACCGGCTGGCGCTGATGACGGCGACTCACGCGAACCTCGAACCGATCTTCCTCACCTACGAGGGCGGCGCCGCGACGGCGCGGATCGTCGACGACGCCGCGACGGGCACGCCGATCGTCGAGTTCCACGGCCCCGACGGCCGCACGCACCGGATGTGGCGCGTCGCGGACCCGGCGCTGCACGCGCGGATCGCGGCCGAGCTGGCGCCCCGGCAGGCGCTCATCGCGGACGGCCACCACCGCTACGCCACCTACCGCGCGCTCCAGGGGCGGCAGTCCGGCCCGTCCCCGTACGACTACGGGCTCGCGCTGCTCGTGGACTCCACCCGCTATCCGCCGCATCTCGGGGCGATCCACCGCGTCCTGCCCGCGCTGCCGCTGGAGACGGCGCTGGCGGGCGCGCGGGACCTGTTCACCGTCACGCCGCAGCCCGGCCTGGACGCGGCGCTGGACGCCCTGGACGCCGCCGAGCAGCCCTCCTACGTGCTCGGCCGCGGCCGGTCGGTGTTCCTGCTGACGCCGCGCGACGTGACCGCGCTGGACCGTGCCATGCCCGCCGGGCTCTCCACCCGGCTGCGGCGGATGAACACCGCCGTCCTGGACCGGCTGCTCATCCGGGACGCCTGGCACGTCAGCGAGGACGAGCACACCGTGGACGTCGTGCACGACGACGCGGCGGCGGCGCTGGACCGGGCCGCCGCGACCGGCGGGACGGCCGTCGTCCTGCGCCCGCTCGGCGTGGCCGAGGTGCACGCGGTCGCCGCCGCCGGGGAGCGGGTGCCGCGCAAGTCCACGTCGTTCGGCCCCAAGCCGCGCAGCGGCCTGGTGCTGCGGCTGCTGGACCTGGAGGTGCCCGGCGGGTAAGGGTCGGGGCATGGAGACCACGATCACCCCGCTGGGCGGCGACGTCCACGAGATCGACACCCGGATGGCGGGCCACACCGGCATCACCGCCGGGTACCTGATCCGGTCCGACCGGCCCTGCCTGGTGGAGCCGGGCACCGCCGGGTCGGCGCCGGTCGTCGCCGCCGCGCTCGACGCGCTCGGCATCGGCCCGGACGACCTCGCGACCGTCGTCGTCACCCACATCCACCTCGACCACGCGGGCGGCGTCGGCGCCATCGCCGCCCGCTACCCGTCCGCCGAGGTCGTCGTCCACGAGAAGGGCGCCCGGCACCTCGCGGACCCCACCCGGCTCGTCCGCAGCGCGCGGCGGGTGTTCGGGGACGCGTTCGACACGCTGTTCGGGGACATGACGCCCACCGACGCCGCCCGCATCCGCTCCGTCGACGACGTCGGCGCCATCGACCTCGGCGGCGGGCGGCGGCTGGAGACCCACCACTCCCCCGGCCACGCCCGCCACCACATCGGCCTGGTCGACTCGGCCACCGGCGACCTGTACGTCGGTGACGCCGCCGGCGTCTACGTCCCCGAGACCGCCGACGTCCGGCCCGCCACGCCGCCGCCCGACTTCGACCTGGACGCCGCGCTGGCGTCGCTGCGCATGTTCGCCGGTCTCGGGCCGCAGCGGCTGCTGTTCGCGCACTACGGCCCGGTGACGGCCGTCGCCGACACGCTCGACCGGTCCGCCGAGGAGCTGCGGATCTGGGTCGACACCGTCCGGGAGGCGGGCGACGACGTCGACCACGCCGTCGCGCTCGTCCGCGAGCGCACCGACCCCCGCTACGGGATCACCCGGCCCGGCGCCGACCCCGAGCTGGCCGCCAAGTTCGAGACGCTCAGCAGCACCCGCGCCAACGTCACGGGCATCATGCACGCGCTCAGCGGCGGAACGGGCCGGTGACCTCGAACGTGCAACCGTCGGTCCCGGCGATGAAGCCGCTCTTGCCGCGCTGGGACGAGAAGTACAGCCGGGTGCCGTCCGGGGAGAACGCCGGGCCGGTGACCTCCGACTCGTCGTGGCCGACGATCTGGACGAACGGGGCGACGGTGCCGTCCGGGGTGATGAGGTTGATCTGCATGTCGTCGCCGTCCTCGGCCACGTACAGGTCGCCGGTGGCGGCGCCGGTGATGTTGTCGACGCCGCGCAGCGTCGCCTCGCCCTCCACCAGGTCGTCGTCGTAGGCGATGCGCAACTGCTCGGTGGCGGCCTCGTAGGCCCAGACGCGGTTGTCGCCCTTCGTCGTGAAGTAGCAGACCCCGGCGGCGTAGTAGCAGCCCTCGCCGCCCTTGAAACGCAGCGCGCCGGAGACCTGGTTCCGGGTCGGCGTCGACCAGATCTGCGGCCGGGGGACGTTCGCCCACCGGACCTTGCCGGGGCCGCTGCCGACCAGCACCTCCAGCCGTCCCGCCGCCAGGTCGCCCCAGGTGTCCGGGAGGAACCGGTAGAAGCAGCCGTCGCCCTGGTCCTCGGTGAGGTAGACGACGCGGCGGTCGGGGTCCGCGGCGGCGGCCTCGTGCTTGAACCGGCCCATCGCCGGGCGCGGCCTCGCCGACCTCCTGCCGTAGGGGTCGGTCTCGTAGACGAGGCCGAAGTCGTGCTCCTCGCAGGACAGCCACGTGTTCCACGGGGTGGCGCCGCCCGCGCAGTTCAGCGTCGTCCCCTCCAGCGTGCGGTAGGCGGACGTGACCGTGCCGCCCGCGTCGAACCGCAGCGCCGACACGCCGCCGACGACCGGGATCTCCGAGTTGCTGACGTAGATCCAGCCGTCGCCGTCGGGGAAGCAGGCGCCGCCGTCCGGGGCGGCGTGCCAGGTGTGGCGGGTGCCCGCGACGCGCTGGAGGGAGCGTGCCACGACGCGTCCGGTGAACCCGGCGGGCAGCCGCAGCCCGGCCGCGTCGGCCGCGCCGAGCGGCCCGTAGGGGCCGGGGCCCGGCTGCGCGGCGGACGCGAACGCGTTCTGCCACAGCGCTCCGGAGAACGCGGCGGTGCCGCCGGCGACGGCGGCGGTGGACAGGAACGCACGGCGGTTCAGGGCGGGGGCCATGGCACCGAATATCGGATCTACGGAGGAAGCCGTCAACCCCCTCAGGGGAGCAGCCGCCGGTCGTAACCGGTCGCCACCGCCGCCGCGCGGTCCTTGACGTCCAGCTTCGCGTAGATGTGGGTGAGGTGGGTCTTCACGGTGGCCTCGCTGACGAACAGCTCGGCGGCGATCTCCCGGTTGCTCGTCCCGCGCGCCACCAGCCGCAGCACCTCCAGCTCGCGGGCGCTCAGCGACTCGCCGCGCGGTTCGCGGACGCGCGAGACCAGGCGGGAGGCGATCGCCGGGGACAGCACGGTGCGTCCCTCGGCGGCGGCCCGCACGGCGGTGAACAGTTCGTCGCGCGGGGCGTCCTTGAGGAGGTAGCCCGTCGCGCCCGCCTCGATCGCCGGGATCGTGTCGGTGTCGGTGTCGTAGGTGGTGAGCACCAGGACCTTGCAGGGCAGGGCGCGCCGCGTCAGCTCCTTGATGGCCTCGACGCCGCCTCCGCCCGGCATCCGCAGGTCCATCAGGACGACGTCGGGCAGCAGCTCGGCGGCGCGCGCCACGGCCTCGCGGCCGTCGGCGGCCTCGGCCAGCACCTCGAACCCGGTCGTCGCGGCGAACATGCCGCGCAGGCCGTCCCGGACGACGGGGTGGTCGTCGACGATCAGCAGGGTGATGTCAGCCATGTCGGATCAACGGTACGCGGGCGGACACGGCCGTGCCCCGGCCGGGCTCGGACTCGATCTCCAGCGTGCCCGCGACGCGCGCGGCGCGCTCGCGCATGGCGGTGAGGCCGAAGCCGCCGTCGGGGCTGGTGAAGCCGCGTCCGTCGTCGCGGACGTCGAGGATCACCTCGTCGTCCAGGTAGGACAGGGTCACGCCGATGCGGTCGGCGCCCGCGTGGCGGGTGGCGTTGGCCAGAGCCTCCTGCGCGATGCGCAGCAGCGCGGCCTGGATCTCGTCGTGCAGCGACTCCACCGTGCCGGTGACGGTGAGCTGCGCGCAGCCGTCGGTGATCTCCTTCAGCGCCTCGGGCAGCGAACCGTGCTCCAGCTCGGTCGGCGCCAGGTTCCGCACCGAGCGGCGCGCCTCGCGCAGGCTCGCGCGGGCGAGGTCGGTGGCGCGGCGGACGTGCTCGTCGTCCCCGGCCGCCTGGAGCTGGGTGACGATGCCCGCCAGGCCCTGCGCGATGGTGTCGTGGATCTCGGCGGCCAGGCGGCGGCGCTCGTCGTTGACGCCCGCCTCGCGGGCTTGCAGCACGAGCTGGGCCTGCAAGCCCGCGTTCTCGGTGAGCGCCCGCTCCAGCCGGGCGTTCGTCCGTTCCAGTTCGGAGATGGTCTCCTCCTGGACGCGTGCCTGCTCGGTCTCGCGGTCGGCCATGACGCCGAAGAAGGTCACGAGCGCCACGTTCAGGACGAGCAGGCCGCAGAACCCGGCGACCCCGACGGCCCCGTCCGGTGGGAGGCCGCCCGCCTGCGCGCCGGACATGGTGACGGCCGTGACGAACATCCCCGCCACGGCCCAGCGCCGGGTCAGGTAGTGCGCGGCGTCGAAGTATCCGAGGACCGCGTAGACGCAGAAGAACGGGTTGAGCCAGGAGAGGACGAACGCGAGGACCGTGCGGGTCCAGAAGTAGATCGTCCCGGGGACGCGCCCGGTCGCGTGCAGGGACTGGAGAACCAGCGCGGTGATCAGGAGCGTCGCGGCCACCCGCTCCTCGCCGGGCGTCATGACGAGGTCGCGGATGAGCAGCGCCAGGAAGGACGCAAGGGCCAGCAGCCCGAACGGGCCCCAGCGGTAGAACCGCTCCCAGCGCTGCTCCGTCGTCATCCGGACACTCCCCC
Source organism: Actinomadura flavalba DSM 45200 (assembly GCF_000374305.1). Lineage (GTDB taxonomy): Bacteria > Actinomycetota > Actinomycetes > Streptosporangiales > Streptosporangiaceae > Spirillospora > Spirillospora flavalba. The sequence continues at coordinate 578,483 of NZ_KB894096.1, forward strand.
TATTCCCACCGGAACCAGCGTACGGCGGCGGCGATGAGCAGCGCCGCCCACACCGCCGTCACGCCGAGGTGCGTCCAGTCGGGCCAGTCGCCGCCGGCGGCCTGGTTGAGGGCCTGCGACGCGGCCCCGAACGGCAGGTACTCCACGACGCCGCGCAGCGCGCCGGGCATCGCCTGGACCGGCACCCACACCCCCGCGAGGAACATCGACGGGAAGAACACGATCGAGCCGACCACGGTCGTCGCCTTCGTCGTGGGCGTGACGGCCGTGACGGTGGCGCCCAGCGCCAGCGCACTGAGCCCGCCGAGCAGGAGCGCCAGCAGGTACCCGGCCGGGTGGCCGGGCAGCGGCACGTCGAACACGAGCCGGCCGACCGCGATGACCAGCAGCGCCGACCCCGTCGCCGCCGCGAAGTGCAGGACGATCTGCGCGGCGAGCAGCGAACCCGGCCGCACCGGCGTCGTGGACATGCGGCGCAGAATCCCGCGCTCACGGTAACCGGACAGGACGGGCGGCAGCGCCTGAACGCCCGCCATGATCAGCGCCAGCAGCACGCTCACCGGGACGTACACGTCGATGACCCGGTTCCCGCCCAGGTCGTCGCTCGGCTCCCGGAACGACGGGATCAGGCCGAGGATCACCAGCAGCAGGGTCGGGAAGACGACGATCCAGAAGAGGCTGAACGGCTCACGCGCGAACAGCCGGGACTCGGCCTTCAGGACGGCGGCGGAGGCGGACACGTCAGTTCTCCCGGTCTTCGGTGAGTTCGAGGAACGCGTCGTCCAGCGTGGCGTCGGAGACGCGGAGCTGGTGCGCGGTGATCTGGCGACGGGCGAGCAGCGAGATGACGGCGTTGACGGTCGCGTCGGTGCCGTGCAGGGTGACCCGCCCGTTGCGGCTCTCGACGGACTGCGCGTCCGGCAGCGCGTCCAGGTCGCCGTCGTCCAGCGGACGGGACGGGTCGAACGAGATCACGGTGCCGCCCGCGCTGCGGCGGATCAGCCCGGCCGGGGTGTCGAGGGCGGCGACGCGGCCCCGCTTGAACACCGCGATCCGGTCGCAGAGGCGCTGCGCCTCCTCCATGAAGTGCGTGACGAGCAGGACGGTCACCCCGGCGTCGCGCACCTCCTCGATCAGCGTCCACGTGTCGCGCCTGGCGCGCGGGTCGAGGCCGGTGGTCAGCTCGTCCAGCACCACGACGCGGGGGTTGCCGATGAGCGCGAGCGCGATGAACAGCCGCTGCTTCTGCCCGCCGGACAGCCTGCCGAACCGCGTCCCCAGCTTCTCGACCAGCCCCAGCCGCTCGGCGAGCCCCCGCCAGTCCGCCGGTTCCGGGTAGAACGCGCTGTACAGCTCCAGCGCCTCCCGCACGCTCAGCTTCTCCTGAAGCTCGCTCTCCTGAAGCTGCACCCCGAGAATCCCCGTCAGCCGCTCCCGCTCCCGCCGCGGCTCCAGCCCCGCCACCCGCACGACCCCGGCATCGGGCACCCGCAGCCCCTCGACGCACTCCACCGCGGTGGTCTTCCCGGCCCCGTTCGGCCCGAGAATCCCGAAGATCTCCCCTTCCTCGACCTCGAACGACACATCGTCCACCACGGGCCGCCCCCCATAGGCTTTCCGCAGACCTCTGACCTCAACGATCGACATACCCCGACCCTCCCCCGACCCCCCACCCACCCACATCCACCAACCCGCCCAACCCACCAACCGATCGGCTGACCCCGCCCCTACGACCAAAGACCCCCAACACCCCGCCCACACACCCGCGCCTACACCCCACGCGCGCGCCCGGCCACACCCCACTCACGCATGGCTACGCCCACGCCCACCTGCACCCACGCGCCGCAGCGCCGCGCCCCTCGGAGATGTGCGCCGGTCTGCGCGGGTGTGAATACGACGAAGGCCCGGAACGGGCGCCTGGGGTGGCGTCCGTTCCGGGCCTTCGGGTGGTGGGTCAGTTCTGCTTCGGGTCCGGCTTGTCGTCCGGCTCCAGGAACACGGCCGTCGGGGCGTCCTCCGTCGTGTCCGGGGCGGGTTCGGCCGGGGAGGGCTCGGCCGCTTTGAACTCGAAGGCGACCGGGTCCACCGAGACGGGTTCGTCCGCTGCGGACGGCTCGGGCCCAGCGTCGGTCGGAGTGTCCGTCGCGGCCGACGTCGCGGGCTCGCCGCCGGTCGGCTCGTCCGCCACGGCAGACAGCACGGGCTCGGCCTCGGACGGCTCGTCCGCCGCGTTCGGCGTTCCGGGCTCGGCGGAGGTGAAGATCTGCTCGACCTCCGACTCGTCCAGGGTCACCGGCACCGCGTGGGCGTCGTCCACGGCCGCAGCGTCGGAGCCGGTCTGGGCGGCTTCGTCCGCGATGGCCGGAGACTCGTCGGACGGGAACTCGTCGTCCTCGGTGTCGAGGATGTCGAGGCCCTCCAGTTCGGCGTAGCGTTCGGCCGCGTCGGTCTCGCCGTCACGGTCGGCGGCGGCGGCGCGGGCGAACCAGTCGGACGCCTCCTCCGCGCGGTCGGCCTCGACGAGCGCGTCCGCGTACGCGTAGAACAACCGCGCCGACCACGGACGGAGCCGCCGGTCGCGCAGCTCGGGGATCTGGAGCGTCACGACGGCCGCGTCGAACTGACCGAGGTCGCGGCGCGCGCCGGACTCGACGATGCGCAGTTCCACCGCGCCCAACGCGTCCAGCCGGGCCGCCTCCGGCGACTTGACCAGATCGAGCGCCCGTTCGGGACGTCCGAGGCCGCGTTCGGCGTCGGCCATCACCGGGAGGTAGGAGTCGTCGCCGGCGCCCAGACGGCGCGCCGTGCGCAGCTCCGACAGAGCCTCCGACCACTCGCCCGCCGCGTAGGCGGCGAGCCCCGCCGCCTCGCGGACGATCCCGACCCGCGACGCCAGGCGACGCGCGGCCCGGGCGTGCTTGTACGCCAGCTCCGGGTCGTCCTCACCGAGCCGGCCCGCCATCACCAGGTGCCGCGCGACGCGCGACGCGAGGTCCTTGGGGAGCGTGCGCAGCTCGGCGCGCGCCTCGGCGTCCATCTCGTCACCGGTGACGTCGTCGGGCAGCAACGGGTCGTCATGCTTGGGCTCGGTGGACTCCCGCTCCTCGAACCCCCTGCCGGGACGGTCATCACGCCGCTCACTCCGGCCGCCCGGCCGCCCGTCGCGCCGTTCCCCTCGGTAGCCGCCGGGACGGCCGTCCCGCCGCTCACCCCGGAAACCACCGGACCGATCATCACGCCGATCCCCACCGGACCGATCGTCACGCCGGTCACCCCGAAAGCCGCCCGGACGGTCATCACGCCGGTCACCCCGGTAACCGGGACGGTCATCACGGCGGTCGCCTCGATGCCCGCCGGGACGGTCATCGCGCCGGTCACCGCCGTAGCCACCCGAACGCCCGTCTCCGGAACGCTGCGGACGCCGGTCGTCCCGCCGCGGGCCACCCTGCCCGCCGGACCGCCGGTCCCCACCGGGACGCCGATCGTCCGTACGGCGCGGCCGATCGTCGGACCGGTCACCACGGAACCCACCGGAACGCTGCGGACGATCGTCACGGCGCGGCCGATCTCCGACCCCGCGGTCATCGCGACGCGGACCACCGGAACCACCCGGACGCCGCTCACCGTCCCCGGACACCCGGCGGTCATCACGGAAACCTCCGGCCCGCGAGTCGTCACGACGCGGACGCTCATCCCGCCGCTCGCCTCCGAACCCACCAGAGCGCCGATCGTCCCGGAACCCACCCGAACGCTGCGGACCATCCCCACGACGCTCAGCCCCACCGGAACGCGGCCGATCGTCACGACGATCGAACCCGCCCGACCGCTGCGAACGATCGTCACGCCCACCGGAACGGGAACGACCCTCACCACGCTCGAACCCACCCGAACGCTGCGGACGATCGTCGCGCCCACCGAACCCACCGGAACGAGGACGGTCCTCACCACGATCGAACCCACCGGAACGCGGACGCTCATCCCGACGATCGAACCCGCCTGAGCGGGGACGGTCGTCCCGGCGGTCAAACCCACCCGAACGCTGCGGACGTTCATCACGCCCACCGAACCCACCGGAACGCTGCGGACGGCCCTCACCGCCGTCGTAACCACCAGAACGGGGACGATCGTCACGGCGGTCGTACCCGCCGGAACGCGGCCGGTCATCACGACGGTCGAATCCACCTGAGCGCTGCGGACGATCGTCGCGACGGTCGAAGCCACCCGTACGGGGCCGGTCGTCGCGGCCGCCCGAGCGCTGGGGACGGTCATCGCGACGGTCGAAGCCGCCTGTACGGGGTCGGTCGTCGCGGCCGCCGGAGCGCTGGGAGCGGTCGTCGCGGCGCGGGGCGCCGGAACTGCCGGGGCGTCGGTCGCCCGATCGGTCGGGGCGGTCGCCGCGGAAGGGGGGACGGTCTCCGGAACGCTGCGGACGGTCGCCACCGAAGCCACCGGAGCGCTGGCCGCGGTCGTCGCGGCGCGGGGCGCCCGAGCGGCGGTCGTCCGGACGGCCCTGGTAGCCGCCCTGGCGGCGGTCGCCGCCACGGTCATCGGGACGGCTCTGCGGACGGCTGTCGCCCTGGCCGCCGCGTTCGGCGGTCTGGCGGCGGCGGTCGTCGAAACGGCGCGGAGCGTCGCGGTCGTCGCGACGCGGACCGCCCCCCGACCGCCCGTCGCCGTTCTCACCGCCGCGCGGACGGCCGCCGGCCGCACGCGGAGCCCCGCCACGAGGACCACCGTTCCGGCGCTGGCCCGCTCCCCCGCGAGCGTCGCCCCCACGACGGCCGGGCGCGCCGCGCCCACCGTCCTTGTCGCGCCGTCCGCGGTCGTCGCCGCGTCGGCCGTCCTCTTCCGCGCTCATCTACGTCCATCACTGTCGTCGTTCGGTGGTTTTCCTTGCAGCCTACTTTGGCAGGCACCGCACATGCGTCGAGGGCCGCCCCGGAAATCGGGGCGACCCTCGACCAATGTAAGTCCGGCGGTGTCCTACTCTCCCACACAGTCTCCCATGCAGTACCATCGGCGCTGAAAGGCTTAACTTCCGGGTTCGGGATGGGACCGGGTGTTTCCCTTTCGCCAAAACCACCGAACG
>NZ_KB894097.1 GCF_000374305.1 Actinomadura flavalba DSM 45200
GGTCATGAGCGGGAAGTCGCCCATGAACACCGTCTGGCTCTTGATCTCACCGGTGGTGTTGTTGATGAACTCCGCCGTGACGAACATCGGAGCGGAGAACGTCATGTCCTTGTCCTTGCACTCCTCCACGGAGTACTTCGGCGGCTCGAACCGGTGATCCCGGAAGGACAACGACATGGTTCCGGAGAAGTCCTCGATGGGACTGATCTCCTCGAAGATCTCGTCCAGACCCGACTGGGCGGGGACGCTCCGGTCCCCGTTCTCGCGGGCGGCCGCGACGCGGGACCGCCATCGCTCGTTGCCCAGCAGCCAGTCGAACGAGTCGGTCTGGACGGCGAGGAGGTCGGGGACTTCGAGCGGCTCCTGAAGACGGGCGAAGGAGACGCGGCGGGAAGCGGAGGAGGCGTTCGAGACGGCCAACAGATGTCCTTCCGAGGGATCGCGGCGGACTGACGACACGCGCGCCGGACGACATCACCGCCAACGGAAGGGAGAGAGTCGAGGGCAGGCGCAAGAGAGCAGCATAGAGCAGAACGCAGAGAAATGCCCACACCTATTTGCAGTGTCAACCTCGATCCCGCAATCAGAATCACACACCGACCGGGAAACCGTCAAGCCGCACCTCGGAAACCTCGGAGAAACGGACGGGCGGTCCCCACCGGCGACGCGCGCATCCCCGCGCCGTCGCCCACACTGGAGGTCCGGCGAAGTTCTGGAGGTCGCACCATGACGGTCGAGCTGAACCACACCATCGTGCAGTCGCCCGACAAGCGCGAGTCCGCCGAGTTCCTGGCGCACGTCCTGGGGCTGGACGCCGGAGCCGACTGGGGGCCGTTCGTCCCCGTCGTCACCGGCAACGGCGTCACGCTCGACTTCGCGACGGCCCCGCGCGGGACGATCGTCCCGCAGCACTACGCGTTCCTCATCTCCGAAGAGGAGTTCGACGCGGCGTTCCAGCGCCTCCGGGACGCCGGGGTCACGCACTACGCCGACCCCCATTTCCGGCGCCCGAACGAGATCAACCGCAACGACGGCGGCCGGGGCGTCTACTTCCGCGACCCGGGCGGTCACGCCATGGAGATCATCACCCGCCCCTACGGCGGCTGAGCCGGTCAGAGGAGGGTCAGCAGGTCGTTCACGCCGGACTTGATCTCGTCGGCGGTGCGGTGCTGGTGGCGGCGCTGGAAGACGACGAGGCCGGGGGTGACGGCGGCCAGCAGCGCGTCGGCCAGGTAGTGGACGTCGGCGCCGGGGCGCAGGGACGTCAGGAGCATGACCGTGTGCAGGCGGCGGGCGGAGTGGTGGCCGTTGCCGTAGCGCTGGCCGGGGGTGGTGTTCTCGGTCATGAGCAGCAGGTCGGGGTGGGCCTCGACGCGGTCGACGAGGGCGTGCAGGAAGGCGCGCAGCCGGTCGGCGGGCGGGGCGCCGGGGCCGAGCGGCGGCGGGCCGTGCAGGAACGCCTCCTGGAAACGCAGTTCGGTGTCGTCCAGGAGGGAGAGCAGCAGCCCGGCGCGGTCGCCGAACCGGCGGTAGACGGTGCCGACGCCGACCTCGGCGGCGTGCGCGACCTCGGCCAGCGACAGCGCCTCGGCGCCGTCCTCCGCGAGCATCCGCGCGGCCACTTCGAGGATCTTGCGGCGGTTCCGGACGGCGTCGGCGCGTTCGGCGGGCCGCTGCCCGACCACCGGCAGAACACCGCCCGACCGGCTCGCCATCGCGCCTCCTCCACCCCGCTTCCACCCGAAGTCTAACCGGCCCCACCTCGCCCGCTCCCGCACGGCGGGAGCGGGCGAAGCGGGTTCACCCAGGCGACCTCGACCCCCGCGCGGACGCGTTAACTGCCCGGCGAGGCCAAGCCGGAGGCGAGCCTCGTCGGGCAGATCGCGAAGCGATGCCGCGTCCGCAAAGTCCTGGTTAGGCCGCGAGCCCCCGGCGAGCGGCCGTAGGCCGGGACTCATGAACGCAGCCAGGTGAGGGTGGCTCGGAAGGGGGTGCCGTCGATGGTGTCGTGGCGGGTCAGGACGAGGCGGTCGCCGTCCAGGTCGACGTCGCGGTGCTGGTCGCCGCCCGCCCAGGACGGGTCGGACGAGACCGCCACCGTGTGCGTGACCCGGCCGCCGTCCGGCGAGGGCGCCCACGTCCCGGCGTAGCCGATGTAGCCCGCGCCCTCGGCCGGGTCGCGCATGAGGTGGACGGACATGTACCCGTCCTCCCCGTAGTACAGCGAGCCGCGCGGCCGGGCGCCGAGCGGCCCGTCGCGGGGCGTCCCCGCCGGGTCGTGCTCGACCATCGCGACGAGCCGCCAGTGCCCGGCCAGGCCGCCCATCTAGACGGGCGCGCCCGCGCGCAGCCGGGCGGTGATCTCGGCCAGGTAGCGGCCCTGGAAGTGCGCGGCGGCCAGCGCCTTCTCGTCGGGGACGTCGCCCGCCGCCTTCGTCGGGTGCGAGACGCCGTAGGGGTTGCCGTAGGCGTCGGGGACGCTGGTGTCGTTGTAGCCGGGCGGAACGATGACCGAGCCCCAGTGGAACGCCTGGAGGTACAGGGCGATCAAGGTGGCCTCGCTGCCGCCGTGCAGGTTGATCGTGCTGGTGAAGCCGGTGAACGGCTTGCTGGTGAACGTGCCGTCGAGCCAGAGCTGGCCGGTGGTGTCGAGGAACTGCTTGAGCTGCGCGGCGACGTTGCCGAAGCGGGTGGGGGTGCCGAAGGCGTAGCCGTCGGCCCAGCGCAGGTCGTCGTGGTCGGCGACGGGCACCTCGGCGTGCGTCTCCTCGACGTGCGCGCGCCAGGCCGGGTTGGCGTCGATGGCCTCCTGCGGCGCCAGTTCGGCGACGCGGCGGACGCGCACCTGCGCGCCTGCCTTCTCGGCGCCCTCGGCGACCGCGTGGGCGAGGCCGTGCACGCTCCCGGTGGACGAGTAGTAGATGACGGCGATCTTCACGGACATCGTGGGGTTCCTTGTCTGACGGGGGCGGCACGGCTTAACGGAAAGATTCCGCTTAGGGTCGAGCGTACGCACGCGGACGACGGGGCGGCAACCCCTATACGGAATCATTCCGCTTGGGCTTGGTCGCGGTGACGAGCCGGTCGAACCCCGACAGCGCCCGCACCTCGACGCCGTCGAAGCCCGCGTCCCGCAGCCAGCCCGTCACCTCGCCCGCCGTGTAGCTCGGTCCGCCGCGCTGGTCCACGAGCATGTGCAGGCTGACCAGCAGCCCGGCGGCGCTGGCGGCGTCGCGGGCGTCCTCGACGAGCGTGTCCACGACGAGGACGGTGCCGCCCTCGGGCAGCGCGTCGAACGCGCGGGCGAGCAGCAGGCGGCGGACGTCCTCGTCCCAGTCGATGAGGACGTGCGCGAGCAGCACGGCGTCCGCCGCCGGGAACGGGTCGGTGCGGAAGTCGCCGCCGGCGAACCGCAGCCGCCCGGCGGTGCCGTAGCGGGCCACCGTGCGGTCGAAGCCGGGCTCGGCGGTGGGCAGGTCGAAGCCGGTTCCGGCCAGGTGCGGGTGGGCCGTCAGGACGCGGGACAGCAGCGCGCCGTCCGCGCAGCCGACGTCGGTGACGGTCGCGAAGCCGCGCCACAGGTCCAGCCCGGCCAGCGCGGCGCGCAGGGCCGTGGACGCGCCCGCCATGGCGCGCTGGAAGCCTTCGGTCACGCCGGGGTCGGCGTGGATGGCGTCGTAGGGGGCGGCGCCGCCGTACGACTGGGACTCCCCCGTCCGCAGCGCCTCGGGAAGCCTGCCCCACGACCAGTACCAGTGGCTTCCGACGTAGGCGAACAGGCCGCCGAGGTAGGGGTCGGCGTCCGGGTCGGCCAGGTAGCGGGCGGTGACGGGCGTGGTGCCGTACCGGCCGTCCGCGCGGGCGAGCAGGCCGAGCGCGGCGAGGGCGTCGAGGAAGTCGGCGGCGCCGCGCGGGTGCAGGCCGGTGCGGGCGGCCAGCTCGGCGGCGGGCAGCGGCCCGTCCGCGAGGGCGGGGAAGACGCCGAGGTCGACGGCCGAGCGCAGGAGCTGCGAGAGCATGAAGTCGGTGGACAGCCCGCGCAGCCCGTCTCCGCCGTCGGCGGCGAGCACGTCCCGCGCGGGCGCCGTCGAGTGACGCCCGGCGACCTCGACGGCCCGTCCGTCCGCGAACCGCCACACATCGACGAACGGTGCGCTGCCGGACGTCCCGGTCAGCGCGCCCCGGACGGCGGCGGTGCCGAACACGACGATCTGCTCGTCGCCCGCGACGGTCTCGTCCACTTCGGGCCGGACGTCCAGCACCTCCCGTGCGCGGGCGAGCAGCGCGCCGATCTCGCCCGGCCCCTTGACGACGCCGCTCAGCCCGGCGTCCTCCAGCCCCGGCGGCGCGCTCCACACCGCCTCGTCGCCGAACACCGCGACGGCGGCGTCCAGGTCGCCCCTCCCCCACGCCGCGTAGAACTCCCGGACCGCGTCCGTCTCGTGCGCCATGCCGTTCCCTTTCGCCGTGCTCAACTGACCGGTGCCGTCTCGGACGAGGCCGCGCGGGCGGTGAGCCGGTCGCGCAGGTCGTCCAGGAGCGCGGCGACGTCGTGGGGACCGGTGGCCGCGCCGAAGACGTAGAAGTCGGGGCGGACCAGGACGGCCCGCGCGTTGTGGCCCGCGAGGAAGGGCAGCAGCACGTCCTGCGTGTCGACCACCGCCGCCGGGCTCGGCCCGCGCGAACCGGGCGGGACCACGTGGACGATCCGGCCGCCCAGAGCGGCCAGGAGGGCGTGATGGGCCGGTTCCAGCAGGTGGTCCGGGGGGACGGCGGTGAGCAGGACGAAGCCGGTGCCCGCGACGTCGTCCAGGCGGGCGGTGCGGTCGCCCTCGCGCACGACCGGGTTGGGGGCGAGGTCGCCCGCCGCCGCGTCCGCGTGCAGGAGACCGCCGTGCAGGCGCTGCACCTCCAGGACCGGGCCGTCGTCGCCGTCCTTGGCGGCGAGCAGGGCGGCGTCGCGGGCGGCGGCGGCCACCGGGTCGGGCTCGCAGATGACCTTGCCCAGCTCGACCGACCGGTCGATGGCGGCCTGGACGTGCGCGCGCCGCTCCTCGGTGTAGGTGTCGAGCACGCCGGGACCGGCCAGCCCGTCCTGGACGAGGTTGAGCTTCCACGCCAGGTTGCGCGCGTCGCGGAAGCCCGAGCAGAGGCCCTGCCCGGCGAACGGCGGCATGAGGTGCGCGGCGTCCCCGGCGAGCAGGACGCGGCCCGTCCGCCACCGCGCGGCGTGCCCGGCGAGGAACGTGTAGACGGCGTGCCGGTCGAGCGTCACGTCGGCGCGCGACTCGCCGCCCAGTTCCAGCAGCCGCCACGCGGCCTCGGGCGTGTTCAGCTCGTCCAGGGTCTCCCCCGCGACCCGCATGAACTCCCAGCGGCGGTGCCCGGGACCGGCCGCGACGGACGTGCGCGGACGGGCGGGGTCGCAGATCTGGAGGTTGTCGGGGTCGTAGGGCCGGTCGCTGGTGATGTCGCAGATCAGCCAGTCGTGGCTGAACCCGCGCTCCTCGAACGGGACGCCGAGCGCGCGGCGGACGACGCTGTTGGCGCCGTCGCAGCCGACCGCCCAGGCGGCGCGGACGTGCAGCGGCGCCCCGTCGGGCCCGGTCGCGGTGACGGTCGCGGCGTCGCCGTGGTCCTGAACGGCGGTGACCTCGGCGCCGCGCAGCACCGTCAGGCCCGGCAGTTCCGCGCCGCGCGCGATGAGCGCGTCCTCCAGCCCCGGCTGGTACATGGACGTGACGCCGGGCCAGCCCTGCGGCCCGATCTCGTGCAGGCCGGTGAACGCGAGCAGTTCGACGCCGTCCTGGTTGCGCCACACATAGTCGCCGAGCGGGCGGCCGTGCGGGCCGAGCGACGGGTCGATGCCCGTGGTGGCGAGGATGCGGGCGGACTCGGCGTCGTAGGCGACCGCGCGCGGCAGCGGGTACGGGTCCGCCCAGCGCTCCAGGACGACGACCTCCCGCCCCGCCTGCGCGAGCAGCACCGCGAGGACCTGCCCCACCGGCCCGTACCCGACGATCACGATCTCCGTCTCCCGCACGCCGGTCATCCGGCCTCCCCTTCCCGGATGTCGCGGACGGCCGCCGCCAGGTCGTCGGCGGCGACCAGGACGCGGGTGCGCTGCGCGCCCGCGTCCACGGTGGTGAGCAGGCGGCCGATCAGCACCCGCTGCCCGCTCCCGGTCGCGCGCGACCGCATGACCGAGCCGGGTTCGAGCAGGTCGCCGTCCGGGGTGCAGCCCGCGCCGCCGACGCCCGCGTACCAGTCCGCGAAGCGGCGGGGGCGGTCGGTGAAGCGGTAGAGGGGCTGCCAGTCGCCGTCCCTGGGGCGGCGCTCCACGACGTGGCGGCCGGCGGCGTCGCGGGGGACGCGGTAGGCGACGCCGTACTGCTCGACCTCGTCGGGGGCCGCCCGGAGCGGTTCGATGAAGCCGGGTCCGGCGAAGCCGACGTCCGCGAGCCACAGGTCGGCGCCGAACCGGACGCCGACGAGCATGTGGGCGTCGGCGGTGCTGAACCGCCCGTCGGGCTCGCGGAGGGCGGCGCCGAGCAGGTGCGCGTCGAAGCCGAGATCGAGCAGCAGCCGGTGGAACGACCCGGCGAGTTCCAGGCAGTTCCCGCCGCGCCCGTCCCGGACGATCCGGTCGAAGTCGGCGTCCAGGTCGATGTCGGCGGCGACCAGTCCGGCGCGCCCGCTCCCGACCCAGTGCGCGTTGTCGTAGGGCAGCCGCCGGACGTGCCGCAGGTGCAGCCGCCGCAGCGCCTCCACGTCCGGTTTCTCCGGCGCGGTCAGGCCGAGGGCCGCCAGGTAGGCGGCGGGGTCGAACATGTCAGTGCGCTCCTTCCGTCGGGTCGAGGCGTTCGGCGAGGTGGTCCGCGAGCATGGCGGGGGTGACGTGGTCGAAGACGACGGTGGGGCTGAGCTTGGCGCCGGTGCGGGTGCTGAGGCGGTTGCGGAGTTCGGTGGCGCGGATCGAGGTGAAGCCGACGTCGAAGAAGACCGTGTCGGGGGTGAGGGGGTCCGGGGAGCCGAGCGTGGCGGCGGCCTCGGCGGCGACCAGGTCGCGCAGGGCGGTCAGGCGTTCCTCCGGGGCGAGGTCGTCGAGGGTGTCGGCGGGTTCGTCGGCGGGGGCGGGCGGGGGTGCTCCCTGGGCCGTCACCCGGGGCCAGTAGGGGCGGTGCTGGAAGGCGTAGGTGGGCAGCGGGACCGGGCGCGCGTCCGGGAACAGGGCCGTCCAGTCGACGGTGACGCCCCGGACCCACAGCTCGGCGGCCGAGGCGAGCAGGCGGTCCGCGCCGCCGTCGTCGCGGCGCAGGGTGCCCGCGACGACGCCCGTGACGCCCGCGTCGTCCAGGACCTCCTGGATCGCCGGGGTCAGTACCGGATGGGCGCTGACCTCCAGGAACGCGCGGTGGCCCTCGGCGGCGAGCGCGGCGACGGCCTCGCCGAAGCGGACGCGTCCGCGCAGCGAGCGGTACCAGTACGCCGCGTCCAGCCCGGCGTCCCGCACGGGACGCACCTCGGCGGCCGAGAAGTACGGGACGCGCGGCGCCTCGGGGCGGAGGTCGCGGAGGGCGGCGGCCAGGTCGTCGCGGACGGCCTCGACCTGCGCGGTGTGCGAGGCGTAGTCGACGGGCAGCCGCCGGACCCGGACGCCGTCGGCGGCCAGCTCGCGTTCCAGCGCGTCCAGCGCTCCGGGCGCGCCGCCGACGACGGTCGCCGCCGGGCCGTTGACGACGGCGACCTCGACGCCGTGCCGGAGCCGCTCGGCGGTCTCGTCCTCGGGGAGGGCGACGGCGAGCATCCCGCCGCGTCCGGCCAGCGTGCGGGCGACGGCGCGGGCGCGCAGCGCGACGACCCGCGCGGCGTCGTCCAGGCTGAGCGCGCCCGCGACGTGCGCGGCGGCGATCTCGCCCTGCGAATGTCCCACGACGGCGGCGGGCACGACGCCCAGCGCCTCCCACACCGCCGCGAGCGCGACCATCACGGCGAACGACGCGGGCTGCACGACGTCCACGCGCTCCAGCGACGGCGCTCCGGGCGCGTCCCGCAGCACGTCGGTGAGCGACCATCCCGTCAGCGGCGCGAGCGCCCGTTCGCACTCGGCGATCTTGGCGGCGAACACGGGCGACGCGTCCAGCAGCGCCGCGCCCATCCCGGCCCACTGCGCGCCCTGCCCGGGGAACACCAGCACCGGCCCGGCCGCCGCGACCGCGACGCCCTCGACGAGCGCGGGGTGCGGAGCGCCGTCCCGCAGCGCGGCGAGCCCGTCGAGCAGCCCGGCCCGGTCACGTCCGACGACGACGGCCCGGTGCGCCAGCGGCGCCCGCGTCGCGGCCAGCGAGTACGCGAGATCGCCCGGCTCCGCCTCCACGAACCCGGACAGCCGCCCCGCCTGCGCCCGCAGTCCCCCGGCCGACCCCCCGGACACCACGAACGGCAGCGCCCCGGCGTCGGGCTCCGACCCGGCGACGTCACGCGCCGGGACGGCGCCACCTTGCGCGTCGGCCGACGCGGTGCCGGGCCGAGCGGGTTGCGCGCGCTCGCTCGGGGCGGCGGGTCCGGCGCCGGTGGCGGGGCCGGGGGGAACACCTCGTCGGCCGGGGGTGAAGACCGGTGTGGTGCCGGGCCGGGCGGGGCGCTCGGGCTCGGGCGGGGCGGGGGGCGGCTCCTCCAGAATGACGTGGGTGTTGGTGCCGCTGACGCCGAAGGCGGAGACGGCGGCGCGGCGGGGGCGGCCGTTCGCGGTCCAGGGGCGGTTCTCGGTGAGGAGCCGGACGGTGCCGCCGGACCAGTCGGCCTCGGGCGTCGGGGCGTCCACGTGCAGGGTGCGGGGCAGGACGCCGTGCCGCAGCGCCAGCAGCATCTTGATGACGCCCGCGACGCCGCCGGCGGCCTGGCTGTGCCCGATGTTCGACTTGATCGAGCCGAGCCACAGCGGGTGGTCCGGGTCGCGTTCGCGGCCGTAGACGTCCAGCAGCGCGCCGACCTCGATCGGGTCGCCCAGCGTGGTGCCGGTGCCGTGGCCCTCGACGGCGTCGACGTCGGCGGGCGTCAGGCCCGCGTCGGCGAGCGCGCGCCGGATCACGCCGCTCTGCGCGCTGCCGCTCGGCGCGGTGAGGCCGTTGGAGGCGCCGTCCTGGTTGAGCGCGGACCCGCGCAGGACGCCCAGGACGTCGTGCCCGGCGCGCCGCGCGTCCGACAGCCGCTCCAGGAGCAGCAGGCCGACGCCCTCCGACCACGCGGTGCCGTCGGCGGCGGCGGCGAACGCCTTGGCGCGCCCGTCCGGGGCCAGGCCGCGCTGGCGGGAGAAGTCGATGTAGTTGTCCATCGTGGACATGACCGTCGCGCCGCCCGCGATGGCGAGGTCGCACTCGCCGCGCCGCAGCGCGTGCGCGGCCAGGTGCAGCGCGACCAGCGACGACGAGCACGCCGTGTCCACGGTGATCGCCGGGCCGCTCAGCCCCAGCGTGTACGCGACCCGTCCGGACGCGACGCTCCCGGCCGTCCCGGTCAGGCGGTATCCCTCCAGCTCGGGCGGGGGCGGCGACAGCAGCTTGGTGTAGTCGTGGTGGATCACGCCGGTGAACACCCCGACCGGCGCGCCGCGCAGCCCGTGCGGGCTCAGGCCCGCGCGCTCCAGCAGCTCCCAGGTGACCTCCAGCAGCAACCGCTGCTGCGGGTCCATCGCGACGGCCTCGCGGGCGGAGATGCCGAAGAACTCGGCGTCGAAGCCCGTCGCGTCCACGAAGGAGCCCTTGCGCACGTAGTAGGTGCCGGGGCGGTCGGGGTCGGCGTCGTAGGCGTCGAGGTTCCAGCCGCGGTCGGTGGGCAGGTCGGTCATGGCGTCGACGCCGTCGTGGACGAGGCGCCAGAAGCCGTCCGGGTCGTCGGCGCCGCCGGGGTAGCGGCAGCCGATGGCGACGATCGCGATCGGGTCGTCGTCGTCCGGACGTGCCCGGACGACGACCGGGGCGGGCGCGGCGGCGGGCTCGTCGCCGGTGATCTCGGCGGCCAGGTGCGCGGCGAGGCGGGCGGGGGTCGGATGGTCGAAGACGGCGGTCGCGGGCAGCCGGAGGCCGGTGGGCCCGGCGAGCCGGTTGCGCAGCTCGACGGCGGTGAGCGAGTCGAACCCGGCCTCCTTGAACGTCCGGGCGGGTTCGACGGCGTCGGCTCCCTCGTGGCCGAGGACGGCGGCGGCGTTGCGGCGCACCAGGTCGAGCAGGACGCGGGTCCGCTCGGCCGGGGCGAGGCGGGCGTACTCGGACGTGGCGTCGGCCTCGGGCGGCGTGGCCTGCTCGCGCGACGGGGGGACGAGGGCGCGCAGCAGCGGGTGCGGCGGCTCGTCGGCGGCGCGCAACCCGGCCAGGTCGAGCGCAACCGGGACCGGGGCCGGGTGCGCGGCGGCCAGGCCCGCGTCCAGCAGGGCCAGACCGGTCGCGGTGGGCAGCGGCAGGACGCCGGAGCGGCGGTGCCGGGCGGCCGACGTCGCGTCGATCCGCGCCGTCAGCTCGCTCTCGGCCGCCCACCAGCCCCATGCCAGCGACACGGCGGGCAGGGCCCTCGCGCGCCGGACGTGCGCGAGCGCGTCGAGGTAGGCGTTCGCGGCGGCGTAGTTGCCCTGGCCCGGGTTGCCGAACGTGCCCGCCGCCGAGGAGAACAGGACGAACCAGGCGAGATCGGCGTCGCGGGTCAGCGCGTCCAGGTGGGCGGCGGCGTCGGCCTTGGCGGCGAGGACGGCGTCCAGGCGTTCGGGGGTCAGGGCCTCGATGACGCCGTCGTCGAGGACTCCGGCGGCGTGGATCACGGCGGTCAGCGGATGCGCGTCCGGGACGTCCGCGAGCACCCGCGCGACCTCGGCGCGGTGCGCCAGGTCGGCCGCGACGACCCGCACCCGCGCGCCGAGCCCTTCCAGCTCGGCGGCCAGCGCGTCCGCGCCCGGCGCCTGCGGCCCGCGCCGGCTGACGAGCAGCAGGTGCCGGGCGCCGTGCTCGGTCACCAGGTGCCGCGCGACGAGCCCGCCCAGCGTGCCGGTGCCCCCGGTGACGAGCACCGTCCCGTCGGGGTTCAGCGGCGCGCCGGACGCGGCGGCGGCGGGCAGCTCGGCCAGATGCGGTGTGTGCAGGCGGCCGTCGCGCAGGGCCAGTTGGGGTTCGTCGTCGGGCAGCGCCGGGAGCGGCGCGCCGGGGGCGTCGGTGTCGAGGAGGACGATGCGGCCCGGGTGCTCGGACTGGGCGGAGCGAACGAGACCCCAGACGGCGGCGGCGGCCGGGTCGGTGACATCACCGGGCCCGCGCGCGGCGACGGCACCGGCCGTGACCACGACGAGCCGGGCACCGGGCTCGCCCGCCAGACCATGCAGCGCGGCGAGGACGCGACCGGTGACCTCGCGCAACCGGTCCAGCCCGCCCGACGCCACGGCCGGGTCGCCTGACGCAGCCAAGACATCCGGCACGGCCGAGACATCCGGCATGGGCGGGACACTCAGCGCGGGCAGGACATCCGGCGTGAGAGGGCCATCCGGCGCGAGTGGGGCCTCCGGCACGACCGAGATACCCGGCGCGGCCGGGACATCCGGCGCGGCCGGGACATCCGGCACCGCCGAGACATCCGGCGTGAGCGGGATATCCGGCGTGAGCGGGTCATTCGGCGCGAGTGGGGCCTCCGGCACGACCGAGCTATCCGGCGCGTCCGGGATATTCGGCGCAGGCGGGACGCCTGGCACGGCCGAGACATCCGGCGCGGGCGGCGCATCCGGCCCGGGTGGGGCATCCGGCCTGGGCGGGGCATCCGGCGTGGGTGGGGTATCCGGCGTGGGTGGGATGCGGACGATGCGCAGGTCCGGGTCTGCCGTGCCGGAGGCCGGGCCGTGCGGGGTCCAGGTGAGGCCGTAGAGCGGGGGGCGGGTGTCGCGTTCGGGGCGTTCTGGGATGAGCCAGTAGTGCTCGTGCTGGAACGGGTAGGTCGGGAGGTCGACGGGGCGGGCGGGGAGGCCGTCGAAGAGGGTGGACCAGGTGACGGGGACGCCGCGGGTCCACAGGTGGGCGGCGGAGGCGAGGAGGCGGGCGGGGCCGCCGTCGTCGCGGCGGAGGGTGCCGGTGACGACGGCGGGGGTGCCGTCCAGGACCTCTTCGATCGCCGGGGTCAGGACGGGGTGGCTGCCGCACTCGACGAAGACGCGGTGCCCGGCGTCGGCCAGCGCCGCGACGGCGTCGCCGAAACGGACGGGTTCGCGCAGGTTGCGGTACCAGTAGCCCGCGTCCAGCGCGGCGTCGGTGACCCAGCGCGCCTCGGACGTCGAGTAGAACGGCACCTTCGGCGCGGACGGGCGAATCCCGCCCAGATCGCGCATCAGGTCGCCCTCGATGGCGGCGACATGCGAAGTATGCGACGCATAGTCGACGGGCAACCGCCGCGCCCGCACCCCCGCGGCCTCGTAGGAGGCCGACAGCGCCTCGATCGCCTCGGGCGCCCCGGCCACCACGGTCGCGGACGGCCCGTTGACGACCGCGACCTCGACCCCGTCCGGCAACGCCGAGGCCGCACCGTCCAGCGCACCCGGGATGACCGCGCCGGGCAACCCTGGCGCGCCGTCCAGCGAGGCCGAGGTGACCCTGCCCGGCGAGGCCGCGCCGTCCAGCGCGCCCGGGATGACCCTGCCGGGCGACCCTGCCGCGCCGTCTGGCGGGTCGGGGGACAGGTGGGCGGCGGGGAGGGAGACCGCGAGCATGGCGCCGTGCCCGGCCAGTGTGCGGGCGATGGCCTGGGCGCGGAGGGCGACGACGCGGGCGGCGTCCTCCAGGGTCAGCGCGCCCGCCACGCAGGCCGCCGCGATCTCGCCCTGCGAGTGGCCCAGCACGGCGGCGGGCGCCACGCCCAGGGACTCCCACACCGCCGCGAGCGCCACCATCACCGCGAAGGACACGGGCTGGACGACGTCCACCCGGTCCAGCGACGGCGCCCCGGGCACCCGGCGGACGACGTCGAGCGCCGACCAGTCCACGACCTCGGCCACCGCGGCGTCGGCGGCCGCGAACCGCGCGGCGAACACCGGCGAGGCGTCCAGCAGTTCCGCGCCCATCCCGGCCCACTGCGCCCCCTGCCCGGGGAACACCAGCACCGGCCCGGACACCGGCGCGGCCTCTCCGGTGACGAGTCCCGGCACGTCGTCCGCGCCGTCCGCGAACGCCCGCAGCGCCGCGTCCGCCTGCTCCGGCCCGCTCACCGCGAGCACGGCCCGATGCTCCAACCGCGCACGCGCCGTCACCAGCGCGTGCGCCACGTCGACCGCACGCGACGACCCCGACGACGGGTCACCGATGAGATCCGCCAGACGGCCCGCCTGGGCGCGCAGCGCGGCGGGGTCGCGGGCCGAGAGGACCCACGGGAACACCGACGGCGCCTCGGCGGGTTCGTCCTCGGCCGCGGCCTCGGCGGGGGCCTCTTCGAGGATCACGTGCGCGTTCGTGCCGCTCACGCCGAACGACGAGACCGCCGCGCGGGCCGGGCGGTCCGCCTCCGGCCACGGCCGCGCCTCGGTGAGCAGTTCCACCGCGCCCGACGCCCAGTCGATCCGGCCGCTCGGTGCGTCCACGTGCAGCGTGCGGGGCAGGACGCCGTGCCGCAGCGCCTGGATCGTCTTGATGACGCCCGCCACGCCGGCGGCGGCCTGCGCGTGCCCGAGGTTGGACTTGAGCGAGCCCAGCCACAGCGGACGGTCCGCCGGACGGCCCTGACCGTAGGTGGCGAGCAGCGCGCCCGCCTCGATCGGGTCTCCGAGCGCGGTGCCGGTGCCGTGCGCCTCGACGGCGTCCACGTCGGCGGGGGTGAGGCCCGCGTCAGCGAGGGCGCGGCGGATGACGCGCTCCTGCGCGGGGCCGCTCGGCGCGGTCAGGCCGTTGGACGCGCCGTCCTGGTTCACGGCCGACCCGCGCAGCACCGCCAGGACGCGGCGGCCCGCGCGGCGCGCGTCCGACAGGCGTTGCAGCAGCACGACGCCGACGCCCTCCGACCACGCGGTGCCGTCCGCGCCGTCCGCGAACGCGCGGCACCGCCCGTCGGGCGACAGGGCGCGCTGCCGGGAGAACTCCACGAACGAGTCGGGACGCGACATCACGGCCACCCCGCCCGCGATGGCGAGGTCGCATTCGCCCGCGCGCAGCGCCCGCGCCGCCAGGTGCAGCGCGACGAGCGACGACGAGCACGCCGTGTCCACCGTCAGCGCCGGGCCGCGCAGCCCGAGCGTGTACGCGATCCGGCCGGACGCGACGGCGCCCGACGCGCCCGTCCCCCGGTAGCCCTCCAGCTCGGCGGGCACCTCGCCGCCGGTCCCGTAGTCGTGGTACATGACGCCCGCGTAGACGCCGACGTCGGTGTCGCGGACCGACGCCGGGTCGAGGCCCGCGCGTTCCAGCACCTCCCACGACGTCTCCAGCAGCAGCCGCTGCTGCGGGTCCATGGCGAGGGCCTCGCGCGGCGAGATGCCGAAGAACGCGGCGTCGAACCCGCCCGCGTCGTCGAGGAAGCCGCCCTCGCGGACGTAGGAGCGGCCGGGGGTGCCGGGCTCGGGGTCGTAGAGGGCGGCCAGGTCCCAGCCCCGGTCGGCGGGGAAGGGGCCGATGGCGTCACCGTCCTCGGTGACGAACCGCCACAGGTCCTCCGGGGACGTGATGCCGCCGGGGAGTCGGCAGGCCATGCCGACGACGGCGATCGGGTCGCCCGGGTCGGCGGGGTCGGCGGGGTCGGCGGCGGGTGCGGCGTCCTCCGGCTTCGCGCCGAACAGCAGCCCGGCCAGGTGGCGGGCGACCGCGTCCGGCGTCGGGTGGTCGAACGCCAGCGTGACCGGCAGCCGCAGCCCCGTGGCGCGGACCAGCCGCTCCCGCAGCGCGACGGCCGACGCCGACGTGAGCCCGAGGTCGCGGAACGCGGTGCCGGTCCGTACCTCGCCGCCCTCGGGCAGCTCGTGGAGCGCGGCGACCTCGTCCCGGACGATCCCCGCCAGCGCCTCCTCGCGCGCCGCCTCGGTCTCGCCTCGCAGCCGCCCGCGCAGCGCGTCGGTCACGGCGGAGTCCGGCACGGCGTCCCCGTCCGGGGCACCTTCCCGGACGTATCCGCCCGTCCCGACCAGATCACGCAGCGGCGCCGGTACGGGACCATCCGAACGAAAACCCTCCCCGCCCGCCTCGGCGCCACGATCGACCCCGGCACCCGAGGCACGGCCGTCCCAATCCGTGGGCACCCCGGCCGTGTCCGTGCCGGGTCGGCCCGCGTCCGTGCCGGGTCGGCCCGCAGGCGTGGCGGGTCGAATCGCGTCCGGGGCGGGTCGGCCCGCGACCGGGGCAGGTCGGACCGCGACCGGGGCGGGTCGGACCGCGTCCGAGGCGGGTCGGACCGCGTCCAAGGCGGGTCGGCTCGCGTCCAAGGCGGGTCGAATCGCCTCCGACGCGGGTCGAGTCACATCCGTGGCGGGTCGGCCCGTGGGCGTGGCGGGGCGAATCGCCTCCGAGGCGGGGCGAATCGCCTCCGAGGCGGGGCGAATCGCCTCCGAGGCGGGGCGAATCGCCTCCGAGGCGGGGCGGACCGGGTCCGAGGCGGGGCGGACCGGGTCCGAGGCGGGGCGGACCGGGTGTGGGGTCGGGGTCGGGTCGGGGCGTAGGGCGTAGGTCACCGGGTGCGGTGCGTGCAGGGCGGCGTCCAAGGCCGTGGTGCGGTCGGCCGGGGTGAGGGGGGCGAGGTGGGGGATGGTGTCCGGTTTGTCCGGGCCGGTGCCGAGGAAGGTCGCCGGGAGGCCGTGGGACGCGCGCAGGCGGGCCAGGGCCTCCAGGGCCGCCGCGCCCGCCGCCGCGGCGGCGTCGCCCGGGGTGCCGAGGACGCCCGCGAGCGAGGCGATCAGGACGAAGGACGTCACGGTGTCGCCGGTCAGCTCGTGCAGGTTCCAGGCGGCGTCTACGACGGCGGACGGCCGGGCGTCGTCGCCGGCGACATGGACGACGGCGGACGGACGGTGGGCGGCGTCGGCGAACAGGGAGGCGAGCGCGGCGCGGTCGGCGGCGTCGCAGGCGGCGAGCACCACGTCGGCGCCGCGCTCGGTCAGCTCGTCGCGGAGCCCCGCAGCCCCCGCGTCGGCGCCCCCCAGGTCGCAGACCAGCACGAACCGCCGCACCCCGTGCGCCGCGAGGAGATGCCGCGCCACGGCACCGCCACGCACCCCGCCCGCACCCGTGATCAGGACGACACCGTGCCCCCCGACCGACCCGTCGCGCGCGGAACCCGCACCGTCGGGAACGAACGCGGGCCGCAGCGCGGCACCCTCACCCACCTCGACCTGCCGCCCTTCGGGGGCGGTGTCCGCGTGCAGATCGGCGCTCTGCCCCCTGACCGCCCTGTCGCGCGCGGAACCGGCGCCGTCCTGGACCAGGGTGGGACGCAGCACGGCACCCTCGCCCACCCCGACCTGCGGTCCCCCGGGGGCGATGTCCGCGAGCGGACCAGCACCCTGCCCCCCGAACGACCCGGCGCGGGCGGAACCCGCGCCGTCCCGGACCAGGGTGGGACGCAGCGCGACGCCGTGGCGTACCGCGATCTGCGGCTCCCCGGAGGCGACGGCCGCGAGCAGACCGGCGGCGTCCGGGTCGCCGCCGGGATCGAGGTCGACGAGCCGGACGCGACCCAACGCCGTGAGCTGAAGGTGCCGCAGGGCGCCCCAGACGGCGGCCCCCACCGGATCGGGCGCCGCATCGGCCACCGCCCCCCGCGTCACGACGACGACGGCGGCGGACGTGGCCGCGAGCCGGGCGGCGACCTCGGCCGCCAGGTCGGCGGCGTCCGGAACGGCGCGACCGGGCTCGCCACCGCGCGGAGCGAAGAACAGGACGACGCCCCCGCCCGCCGCCTCGACGGCGGAAGCGAGCGAACCGTACCGAGCCACCCCCGACCCCACCACGCCGTACGGATCACCCCCGGCGAGCACCACGACGTCCGCGCCCTCACCGCCGGACCCACCGGCGAGCCGACCCCCCACGACGGGAGCCACCACGCCGTGCGGATCGACGGCTGTGGGCTCGGCGTCCGCGCCCTCGGCGCCGGACGCACCGGTGAGCCGCCCGGCCACGGCCGGAGCCGCCACGTCGTGCTGATCGGGTTCACCGTGCGGATCGGCGGCTGCGGGCTCGGCGCCGGGCGCGCCGGTGAGCCGATCCGCCACGGCGGGGGCCACCACGCCGTACTGATCGGGCACACCATGCGGAACGGCGTCCGCGCCCTCAGCGCCGGACCCACCGGCGAGCCGCCCGGCCACGGCCGGAGCCGCCACGTCGTGCTGATCGGGTTCACCGTGCGGATCGGCGGCTGCGGGCTCGGCGCCGGGCGCGCCGGTGAGCCGATCCGCCACGGCGGGGGCCACCACGCCGTACTGATCGGGCACACCATGCGGAACGGCGTCCGCGCCCTCAGCGCCGGACCCACCGGCGAGCCGCCCGGCCACGGCCGGAGCCGCCACGTCGTGCTGATCGGGCACACCGTGCGAATCGGCGGCTGCGCCCTCAGCGCCGGGCGCGCCGGTGAGCCGATCCGCCACGGCGGGGGCCACCACGCCGTACTGATCGGGCACACCGTGCGAATCGGCGGCTGCGCCCTCAGCGCCGGACGCACCGGTGAGCCGATCCGCCACGGCGGGAGCCGCCACGTCGTGCTGATCGGGTTCAGCGTGCGGGTCGGCGGCTGTGGGCTCGGTGTCCGTGCTCTCGATGGGGGTCCAGGTGAGGCGGTGTAGGAGGCCGGGGCGGGTCGAGGCGACGGCGCGGAGGCGGGCCGGGTGGGAGAGGAGGGCGAGGCGGCGGGGCTTGCCGGACGGGGTGCGGGGCACCTCGTCGATCTCGTAGATCTCCTCGGGCACCTTGTAGGCCGAGAGGTGTTCCCGGCAGGCCGCCAGCAGCGCATGCGGGTCGAAACCGGACGGTTCGGGCACCGCGTACGCGACGGGGACCTCGCCCAGCACGTCGTGCGGGCGGCCCGTGACGGCGACGTCCGCGACGCCCGGAACCGTGCGCAGCACCGCCTCGACCTCGCCGGGGTGGATGTTCTCGCCGCCCCGGATGATCAGTTCGCTGATGCGGCCGGTGACGGTGAAGAAGCCGTCCGCGTCGCGGCGGGCGAGGTCGCCGGTGCGGTACCAGCCGTCGCGCAGCGCCGCCGCCGTCTCCTTCGGCCGGTCGTGGTAGCCGAGCATGACGCTCGGGCCGCGCACCCACACCTCGCCCTCGGCGTCCGGGCCCGCGTCCGCGCCGGTGTCGGGGTCGACGAGCCGCACCCCGAGCCCCGGGACGGGCAGCCCGCACGACCCCTCGACCCGCGCCCCGGTCGGCCAGTTGACGGTGATGGCGCCGCACGTCTCGGTGCTGCCGTAGGCGTCGAGCAGCGCGACGCCGAACGCGTCCTCGAACGACCGGCGCAGCTCGGCGGTCGTGACCGCCCCGCCGACGAGGCAGACCCGCAGGTCGGGCGCGGTCACGCCGCGCGTCCGGGCCGCCCGGACGAGCTGGTGGTACATCGCCGGGACGCCCGCCAGGAACGTGATCGACCGTTCCGGCAGCGCCTCCAGCACGTCGCCGGGCGCGAACCCGTCGAGCAGGTGGGCGCTCGCGCCGACGGCGGTGACGGCCAGCACGCACGCGATGTGCGACAGGCTGTGGAACAGCGGCAGCGGCCACAGCACCCGGTCGTCGCCGGTCAGCCCGGGGATCGGCGCGTAGCAGGCGGCGACCGACCACAGGCAGGACCGCTGCGACGACAGCACGCCCTTGGGGCGGCCGGTCGTCCCGGACGTGTAGAGCATCCACGCGGGGGCGTCGAGCGGGAGGTCGTCGCGGGCGGGCAGCCGGGGCTCGCTCCGCGCCAGCTCCTCGAACCGCAGCGCCCCGGCGGGGACGTCCCCGCCCCCCGCGACGACGAGCTTCGGCGCCGGTCCCGGCAGCGCGAACCCGGCGATCCGCTCGGCCAGCGGGGCCGTGGTCAGCACGACCGACGCCCCGCTGTCCGCGAGCAGGAACGCCAGCTCGGCGTCGGTCGCGCGCGGGTCGAGCGGCACTCCGATCCCGCCCGCCCGGACGACGGCCAGGTACGCCTCGACCATCTCGACCCGGTTGCCGAGCAGCAGCGCGGCCCGCTCCCCCGGCTGCAAACGGGGACCGCCCGGGTGCGCCGACAGGTGCCCGGCGAGGCGACCCGTCCGCCGTTCCAGGTCGGCGTAGGTGACGCCCCGCCGCGCGTCGGTGAACGCGACCTTGTCCCCGTGCCGCCGGGCGTGGGCCGTCAGGAGTTCGGGCAGCGGGCGGATCAGTTCCGTGCGCAGCATGGCGTCCTCTCGTCGGCACCGCCTTCCGTTCCTCAGTGTCGTTTCGGCGTTCCGGCGACGATCCCCAGAGCACTCCCCTACGACCCCCCTAAAACCCCGAGTGGCCCATATCACGGCGCACCGGAATCGGCGGGAGAACGGAAAGAACGCGGCGGCCGGTTAAGGACGGCGGAACGTCCGGGCCGATTCCGGGAAAACACGCCGCCGGGCCGCCCGGTATCTAGGGTCACTCACGTAAGGCGGTCGTTGTAGCTCCCGCACGCCGCGTCTCAGTCCGCAGTCTTCTTCGCTGGAGGAATCGTCATGGGAGCCATCCGGGACGTCATCACGTCGTTCGACGCCTCGTCGGATCTGCTCAAGGAGGCGAAGGCCCACCTGGAGACGCTGGAGAACCTCGCCGAAACGAAGGTGAACCTGTTCCAGGAGCAGACGCTGGTGGCGCTGCTGGGCGCCGGCGTCGGGACGGACAAGTCCCCGGCCGTCTCCAGCTTCGGGTCGGAGTTCAAGGAGACCCACGCCATCCAGTCGACGAGCGCGTCGGTCGTGCCCGACGCCGTCATGTCGGCCGTCCGCAGTTTCGTCGCCGGAGGCGGCGACAACATCGTCAACGGCATCGCGACCCTCTTCACGACCACCGTCCAGACCCTGCTGGGCCAGGAGAACACCGAGGGCGGCACCGCCGACACCCTGCTCATCGCGCTCGACGGCGACTCCCTCGTCCGCCTGGACTTCCACGCCTGGGCCCAGTCGGTCCAGTCGACGGCCCTCCAGTCACAACTGGAGCAGGTCTCCGCCTTCTACGCCCGCAAATCCATCATCGACACCACCAAGCTCGACTTCTCCACGTTCAGCGACTACTTCCAGCCGATCGTCAAGGCCGACAACCCCGACCTCAACCACCTCGACCTCCTGGAAGAGACCAAGAAGTACTTCCACGAGTACACCGACCAGGCCACGCCGTGACCTCGGCGCCCCGGCGGCCGCAGGCGTGCCGCCGGGGCGTGCCGGTCAGCTCCAGCCGGGGTGGACGGGCTCGATCCGCAGGCGCCGGACGCCGGGGTTGACGATCGTCGCGGCGCGGGCGAGCAGCGGCGGCAGGGCCGGGAGGTCGGTGGCCTCGCGGAAGGCCGGGCGGGCGTAGAGGTCGCGGGCGTAGGCCCACAGGTGCTCCCACGACGAGAGGGGACGTTCGGTGAGGCCGCTCATCGGGTTGTAGAGCAGGTCGAAGCGGGCGAGGGTCGGCCAGAGGCGGACGTCGGACTCGGTGAGGGCGTCGCCGTGCAGGTGGCGGCGGTCCGCGAGGCGGCCGTCCAGGGTGTCGAAGGCGTCGGTGAGGCGGGCGCGCCAGGCGTCGTGGTCCGCCTGCGTGGTCGCCGCCGCGGCCTGGTACGGGGCGTTGTTGACGTTCTCGTAGACCCAGGCGTTCAGCTCGTCGATCTCGGCCCGCAGATGCTCCGGGTAGAGCCGGACGGACGGGTCGCCGTACGCGTCGAACGCCGTGCCGAGATCCAGCGAGATGTCCGGGAAGTTGTTGCTGACGATCCGCCCCTCCGCCCGGTCCCACAGCACCGGGATCGACAGGTGGCCCGGATAGCCCGGTTCCGTCGCGTCGTACGCCTCCTGGAGCAGCGCGAAGCCGTTCACCGGGTCGGGTCCGCGCGCCGCGCGGAAGGCCCAGCCGCGTCCGTCGCGGGCGTCGTCCACGTAGGAGACCGACACCACGTCCCGCAGCCCCGTCAACCCGATGACGATCACGCTGCGCTGCGACCACGGGCACGCGTACGACGCGTACAGGTGGTACCGGCCCGGTTCGGCCGGATACCCGCTGGAACCGTCGGCCGTGACGCGGCCCCGGAACGGGTAGCGGGGCCGGTTCCAGCCGGACGACACGTCCAGCCGGCCGGGCCCGTACTCGCCGTACCGCTCCACGTCGGCCGGGCTGGCGAAGGTCATGCGGGCCTCCCTTCGGAGCGCTGTTGCAGGGCGCGGCCGACGGCGGTGATCGCCAGGACGGTCGCGGTGATGGCCAGGCCGGGGAAGACCGCCATCCACCAGGCGATCGCGAAGTACTGCTGGCCCGCCGCGAGCATCGCGCCCCACTCGGGCGCGGGCGGCTTCGGGCCGAACCCCAGGTAGCTCAGCGACGACGCCGCGACCATCGCGGCGCCGACCTCGATCGTCGTGAGCACGACCAGCGGCGCGAACGCGTTCGGCAGGACGTGCCGCAGCACGACGCGCGACGGCCGCAGCCCCAGCGACACCGCCGCCTCCACGTACACCGACCGCCGCACCACGTTCGCCTGCACCCGCACCAGCCGGGCGTAGATCGGCATCGTGTACAGCGCGATGGCCAGCACCGACGGCAGCGGCCCCGGCCCGGTCACGGTCAGCACGACGAGCGCGAGCAGCAGCGACGGCAGCGACAGCACCACGTCCATCAGCCGCATGACGATCTCGTCGGCGGCCCGTCCGCCGAGCGCGGCGAGGAGCCCGAGCAGCGTCCCGCTCACCAGCGCGAGCGCGGTCGCGCCCACCCCGGCCAGCAGCGACGGCCGCGCCCCGTGGATCACGCGGGACAGCACGTCGCGGCCGTTGGCGTCGGTGCCGAACAGGTGCGCGCCGCCCGGCGCCTGGAGGGCGCGCAGCGCGTCGGCCGCGTCGGGCGCCTCGGGGGCCAGCAGCCCCGGGAACGCGGACGCCAGCAGCACCAGCGCGACGAACGCCCCGGCGGCCCACAGGCCCGGACGCCACCGCACCCCCCGTCGCGGCACGACGGCGGTCACCTCGGGGACGACGGCGGCCGGGGCGGTCATGACACCCCCCGCAGCCGCGGGTCGATCACCGGGTAGAAGAGGTCCAGCGCGATGTTGATGACGATGTACAGCGCGGCCGTGCAGATGACGACGCCGAGCACGACCGGCAGGTCCTTGGTCACCACGGCGTCCACGACGAGACGGCCGAGGCCCGGCCGCCCGAACACCTTCTCCGTCACCACGATGCCGCCGAGCAGCGCCCCGAACAGCCACCCGACGAGCGTCACGACGGGCAGCAGGGCGTGCCGCAGCGCGTGCCGGAGCCGGACGGCGGCGTCGGTCATGCCGCGCGCGCGGGCGGTCAGCACGAACGGCTCGTCCAGCGCGCGTTCCAGCCCCTCCCGCATGACCTGGGTGAGGACGGCGGTGACCGGGATCGCGATGGCGACGGCGGGCAGGACGAGCGCGGCGACGCTGTCGCCGCCGACCGCCGGGAACCAGCCGAGCCGGAATGAGAACAGCGTGAGCAGCAGGATCGCCGCCCAGAACACCGGCACCGACACCCCGACGAGTTCGACGCCGGACGAGATCGACCGCACCGCGCGCCGCCGGTGCGCGGTGGCGAGCGCGAGCGCGGTCGCGACGGCCAGGCCGAGCGCCAGGCCGGCGGCGGTGAGCTGGAGCGACGGGACGATCGCCGCCCCGATCGCCCCCGTCACCGGCTGGTCGAGCTGGTAGGACCGGCCGAGGTCGCCGAGCAGCGCGCGTCCCACGTAGGTGAGGTACTGGGCGTGCAGCGGCCGGTCCAGGCCGTAGTCGCTGATGATCTGCTGCCGGACCTCCATCGACGCGTCGTTGTTGCCGAGCAGCGCGTCCACGGTGGAGCCGGGGATCGCCTGGAGCGCGAAGAACGACGCCGTCAGCGCGCCCCAGAACACCAGCAGCGACGTCGCGAGGCGCACCGCCGCGCGGCGGGCCGCCCGCCCCGTGATCCGGGACGGGCGGCGATGCGAGCGGACGGGTGCCTTGACGGCGGGCGGGGCGGTCTCAGCCACGGCCGATCCACGCGGTCTGGAACAGCGGGAAGCCCTGCGGCTCGAAGGTGATGCCGCCGACCTTGGCGTTCCGCCCGACCAGAGTGGACTGCACGTAGACCGGGACGACGACGCTCTGCGCGATCACCTTCTGCTGCACCTTCTCGTACAGCTCCAGCCGGGTCTTGGCGTCGGAGCTGGCCAGGGCCTGCTGGAACCAGCCGTCCACCTCCTTGTCGGAGTAGCGGGCGGCGTTCTGCGTGAGGCGCGGGCCCTTGGTGATGTTGCCGGTGTCGAAGAGGCTGCGCAGCGAGTCGGCGTCGGCGCGCATGCTGTAGTCGAGCAGGTCGTACTCGGCCTTGCCGTACTTGACCAGGTACTCGTTGAACGTGACGTTCTGGATGTCGACGTGGAAGCCGACCTTCTTCACCTCGGCCTGCACCTGCTCGGAGAGCGTGACGCGCGACTCCCGGTCCAGGGCCTTCAGGATGGGCCAGCGCAGGGTGAGGCGCTTGCCGTCCTTGGTGCGGTAGCCCTCGCCGTCGCGGGCGGTCCAGCCGGCCTCGTCCAGCAGCCGGTTCGCCTTGGCCGCGTCGAAGCCCCACTGGCTCTCGGTGCCCTTGTCGTAGCCGGGCGCCTGCGGCGACAGCGGGCTGTACGCCTTGGTGAACGCGCCGAAGTAGAGCTTGTCGACGAGCGTCTTGAAGTCGACGGACGAGCGGAACGCGTCCCGCACCTTCGGGTCGGTGAAGACGCCGTGCGTGGTGTTGAGGAAGTAGGAGTAGGTGCCGACCGGCACCCGGTCCACCTTGAGCCGCTTGTCGGCCTCGGCGAGCCGCAGGCTGGACGGCGGCACGGCGAGGATCGCGTCGACCTGGCCGCTGGTCAGCGCGCCGTAGCGGACCGAGTCCTCGACCAGCATCTTGATCTCCAGCCGGTCGAGGCGCGCCGGACCCTGGTGGGACGACGTGGGCGGCGCCCACCTGTAGTCCGGGTTGCGGCGGTAGGTGGCGCTCTGGTGCGCGGTGTACTTCTCCAGCAGGAACGGCCCGGAGCCCACGATGTTCGACGCCTGCGCCGCCGGGCCCTTGGCCAGTTCCTTCGGCGAGTGGATGCCGAAGAAGACCGTGGACAGCACGTTGAGGAACGGCGAGTGCGGGCGCTCGAAGTTCACCTTGGCCGTGTAACGGTCCACGACCTCGGTGTCCTGGTACGGCCCGAACTGCGACGCCGCGAGCTGCGACTTGGTCTTCGGGTCGACGATGTGGTCCAGGTTCGCCTTGACGGCGGCGGCGTCGAACGGGGTGCCGTCGGTGAACTTCACGTCCTGGCGCAGCTTGAAGGTGTAGCTGCGCTGGTCCGGCGAGATCTCCCACGACGTGGCGAGCCACGGCTTGATCGTGCCGTCCTTCTCCTGCGACACCAGCGAGTCCAGGATCGGCCGGGTGAAGATGGCCGTGACGTCCTGCGGGCTCGTGTGCGGGTCCAGCGCGAGCGGTTCGCTGTTGACGGCGAACGTCAGCGTGCCGCCCTGGACCGGCGCGCCGCCGCCCGCCGCCGCGCCGCCCGCCCCGTCGCCGCCGCAGGCGGACAGGGTGAGGGGCAGGACGGCCGCGAGGACGGCGAGCGTTGATCTTCTTGGTCGGAACAACGGAGACCTTCCGGATGTCTTCAGGGGTCGGGTGGGGGGCGGGAGCGGCGGGGTCGGGGGACGTCAGTCGGCCAGCGCGTCGGTGAAGGGCAGCCGGGCCGGGCACAGCTCCAGCAGTTCGGCGGGACGGCGGACGACGACGTCGGGATAGGCGGCGAGCAGCTCGGCCTCGTTGGTCTCGCCCCACAGCGCGGCGACGGCGGTGACGCCCGCGCCGTGCGCGCTGGCCAGGTCGGTGACGGCGTCGCCGACCATCAGCGCCCGGTCCGGCGCGGCGTCGAGCAGGTGCAGCGCGCGCCGCACGATGTCGGGCGCGGGCTTGGGCCGGGCGATCTCGTCGGAGCCGATGACGTAGGCGAACCGGTCCAGGACGCCGAGCGTGTTCAGCAGCGAGCGGGCGCGTGGCCCGCTCTTGCCGGTGGCGACGGCGAGCCGCAGCCCGCGCCGGCGCAGCTCGTCGAGCAGGTCCGCGACGCCGGGGAACAGCGTGACGCGGTGGGCGAGCCGGTAGCTCTCCCGGACGAAGGGCTCCTCTAGCTCCGGCGGGAGCCCCATGATGCGCATGATGTCCGGGAAGTACCGGCCGAGGTGGCGGCTGTACTCGGTGAAGGGTGCCGGGCCGTCGCCGACCACCTCGGCGTAGGCGGTGTGGAACGCCTCGCGCATCACCGCGAAGCTGTCCACGAGGACGCCGTCGAGGTCGAAGACGACGACGTCGGGGGGAGGAAGGGTCGCGTCACCCGGCACGGCGGGCCTCCTGGAGGGGAACGGGCAGCGCGGACGCGTACAGCCGCTCGATCGTGCCGATCATCCGGCGGGCCTGGCCGATGGCGCGGCCCCGGCTCGCCGGGTCGGACAGCCGGGCGGGCAGCGCGTCGAGCTGCCGGACGTACTCGGTGCCGATCGGCTCGTCGGGGACCGGGACGGGCGCGGTGACGCCGTGCCGGGTGCGGGTGAGCGCCGAGCCGGGCCAGCGGTTGGTGCTGAACCCGAACGTGCAGGTCAGGGCGGCGGTGCCCGCCTCGCCGTCGATGGTGAGGCGGGTGGTGTCGCGGGCCTCGTGCGACGCCCAGCTCACCCGCAGCGACACCGAGACGCCGCCGGGGGTGACCAGGAAGCCGCGCGCGGTGTCCTCGACGTCGCCGGACGCGCCGCCGTCCGGGCCGGGGCCGGTGTGCCAGGCGGCGCGGCGGGTGCCGCTGTTGACGAAGTCCGCCGACACCGACCCGACGACCTGGGAGAACTCGGCGCTGTCCAGCGACGGACCGGCCGCGTCGAGCAGGTGCCAGCCGAGGTCGACCAGCGCGCCGCCGCCCGCGCGGCTGCGGTCGGTGAACCAGCCGCCCGACCCCGGGACGCCGCGCGCCCGCACCCAGGCCAGGTCCACGTGCCGGACGGGCCCGAGCCGCGCGGCCAGCTCGTGCAGCGCCGCGACGTCCGCGCGGTACCGGGCGGCGCTGCCCGCGAGCAGCACCGCGCCGCCGTCGCGTTCGGCGGCGGCGAGCCGGTCGGCCTCCGCGACGTTCAGGCAGACGGGCTTCTCCACGAACACCGGGATGCCGCGCCGCAGCAGCCGTTCCGCGACGGGCGCGTGCAGGTGGTTGGGGACGGCGACGACGGCGAGGTCGACCTCCGCGGGGTCGATCTCGGTGACGTCGGCCAGCAGCCGCCCGGCGGGCGCCGCCGCACGCGCGGCCGGGTCGGGCTCGACCACCGCGACGACCTCGTAGCGGGGGTGCGCGCGCAACCGGGGCAGCCAGATCGTCCGGCCCGCCCAGCCGTGGCCGACCAGGACGACGCGGACGGGCCGCTCGGGGGCGCTCACACCGACTCCAGCGCGGCGGCGATGATCCCGGGGATCGCACGGACCGCGTCCTCGTCGGCCAGCAGCGTGCGGTGGTGCAGCCAGATCCCCTCGGAGTGGATCAGCTCGGTGTTGGGGTTGCGTTCCGCGAGTTCGTCCACCGACAGGGCGGGCGCCCCGGTCTCCCAGAAGCCGTTCGTCCGGTAGACGGCGCGGAAGACGACGAAGGCGGGCAGCCCGCGCCGGACCAGTTCCGCGACCAGCGCGTTGCGGCGTTCCTCCCCGATGCCCGGGACGCGGAACATCGCCATGTAGTGCGGGACGCGGGTGGCGCGCTCGTCCCGGCTCTGCGGGACGACGCCGGGGACGGCGGCGAGCAGCGGGGCGAGCAGCGCCGCGCGGCGCTCGCGCGTCTCGACCTGGGAGCCGAGCCGGGCGAGCTGGGCGCGCAGCACGCTCGCGGAGAACTCGTTCAGCCGGAAGTTGGAGCCGGACGTGGCGTGCAGGTAGCGGATGTCGGTCGGTGGGCGGCCGCAACTGTGCCGGAGGAAGCCGTGGTCGCGGCCCTCCTCGTCGGCGAACAGCACGAGGCCGCCTTCGCCGGCCGTCATCAGCTTGCCGTTCTGGAAGCTGAACGCCGCCACCGAGCCGAGTTCCCCGACCTTGCGGCCGCGCCATTCGGCGCCGTGCGCGTGCGCGGCGTCCTGGAGCAGCGGGACGCCGGTGCGTTCGGAGATCTTGCCGAGGGCGTCCAGGTCCGCGATCTGACCCGCCATGTGCACCGGCATGATCGCCTTGGTGCGGGGGGTGATCGCGGCCTCGGCGGCGGCCGGGTCGAGGTTGTAGGTGCCGAGGTCGACGTCCACGGGCACCGCCGTGGCGCCGAGCCGCTGCGCGGCCTGGGAGGACGAGATGAAGGTGAAGGCCGGGACGATCACCTCGTCGCCGGGGCCGACGCCGAGGACCTGGAGGGCCAGTTCCAGCGCGTGCGTGCCGTTGGTGACCGCGAGCGCGTGGCCGCCGCCGTGGAACGCGGCGAACTCGCGCTCGAACGCGTCGACCTCACCGCCGCCCATGCGCCACCACTGGCCCTGTTCCAGCGCCCGCACCAGTGCGGTCCGTTCTGCGTCGTCGTACTGCGGCCATTCTGGGAATTGCGGCGCCGTCAGTGGAGTCGTCATGAGTCGCGCTTTCCTCCGTGCTCGAAAGACGTCGTTCTCGCTCCGGACAAGGGCGTACGCCGGGCGAAACGCCCGACTGCTCGAACGCTAGCGAGAAAGGGGCGCGGCGTTATCCCCTGACGACCCCCCTACATCCCCCCAGCCTTGCCGTCCGGCGGCCGGTTTCCCTTGGCCCGTTTCCCGGGCTGTTGTTATAACCGGGGCGATACGGCGCTCCACCGGAAGGCGAGGCAACACGTGTCCGACCTGCTGCTGCTCAACGGCCCGAACCTCGGCACGCTCGGCCGCCGCGAACCCGAGGTGTACGGCACCGACACGCTCGCCGACATCGAGGCGGCCGTCGCGGACGAGGTCGCGGGCCGGGGCTGGAAGGTCGTCTCGGTCCAGCGCGAGTCGGAGGGGGAACTGATCCACACCCTTCAGGCGAACTACGACGCGGCCGGTGCGATCCTCAATCCGGGCGCGCTGATGATCGCGGGCTGGAGCCTGCGCGACGCCCTCGCGAGCTTCCCCCCGCCGTGGATCGAGGTGCACCTGTCGAACGTCTACGCCCGCGAGTCCTTCCGGCACCAGTCGGTGCTGGCGCCGCTGGCGAACGGCGTCGTCATCGGCCTCGGCCCCCTCGGCTACCGCCTCGCCGCCCAGGCCCTCCTGGCCAAGGTCCCGACGTGACCGTGACGCGCGCACGACTCAGCTTCGACACCGACGGCCCGGCCGCGAGCCGCGCGCGGGACGCGCGGCCCGGCTCCACCCGCACCTACCGGGAGACGCGATGAGCGGCCCGGGCACGCGGCTGGGGATCGACCCCGGCGCCCCGGCCACGCGCCGCGCGCAGGAACGCGCGGCCCGGCTCCACCCGCACCCACCGGGAGACGCGATGAGCGGCCCGGGCGCGCGGCTGGGGATCGACCCCGGCGCCCCGGCCACGCGCCCCGCGCAGGACACACGACCCGACGCCACCCACACCCACCGGGGGACGCGATGAGCGGCTCGGGCGCGCGGCTGGGGATCGACATCGGCGGCACGAAGGTGGCGCTGCGGATCGAGGACGGGCACGGGGCGCGCGAGAGCGTCTTCCGGTGGCCCGCGTCCGCCGATCCGCGCGCCGACCGGGACGCGCTGCGGGCGGGCGTCGCGGAGCTGCGGCGGGTGTGGGACCGGCCCGTCGGTGCGGTCGGCGTGGCCGTGCCCGCCGCGCTGGACGCGGCCGGGCGGGTGACCGCGTGGCCGGGGCGGCCCGGGTGGGCGGGGCTGGACCTGCGCGGGCTGCTGCGGGAGTTGTTCCCCGCCGTGCCGGTGCGGTGCGGCGACGACGGGGACCTCGCGGCGCTGGCGGAGGCCGGGCACGCCGGGGTCCGGCACGTCCTGTACGTCGGGGTCGGGACGGGCGTCGGCGGCGGGATCGTGCTGGACGGCGCGCCGGTGCCGGGCCCCGGGCGCGGGTCGTGCGAGGTCGGGCACCTGGTCATCGACCGGTCCGGGCCGCCGTGCGACTGCGGGCGGCGCGGCTGTCTCCAAGCGTTCGCGTCCGGCCCGGCGACGCTGCGCCGCGCCGCGCGGCTGCGCGGAGAGCCCGCCGGATACGACGAGCTGCGCGAGGGTCTGGCCACGGGCCGGATCTGGGCGCGGGCCGCGCTGCGGGAGACGTCCGCCGCGCTCGCCACCGCCGTCATCGGCGTGACCGAACTCGTCCGCCCCGACGCCGTGATCATCGGCGGCGGGTTCGCCGCCGGGCTCCCCGAACTGGTCCCCGGCGTCCGCGACCACCTGCGCGCCCTGGCCCGCCCCGGCTTCCCCGCTCCCCCGGTACTCCCCGCCCGCCTCGGCGCCCTCTCCTCCCTGCACGGCGCCCTCCTCCTCGCCAAGCCCACGCCCCCGGCCGACGCCCCATGACCGGCCCGCGACGTGGCACGAACCCCGCCCGACGCCCCACCACCGGCCCCCCATCGAGCACGAACCCCACCAAACGCCCCACCACTGCACACGAACCCCGCCGGACGCCCCACCACTGACCCACAACCGCAGACGAACCCCGCCAGAAGCCCCGCCACCGGCCCACGACCGAGCACGGAACCCGGGAGACGCCCCATGACCGCACGACGGCCGAGCAGGACGCGCGCCACAATCCCGGGAGACGTCCCATGACCGCACGACGAGCGAGCAGGACGCGCACCGCGATTTCGGGAGACGTCGCGTGAGCCCGCCCGCGATGGACGCGGGCGTCCGGGACGTCCGGGTCGAGCTCGGTGAGCGCGGGTACCGGGTTCGCATCGGGCCGGGGGTGCGGCGCGGGCTGCCCGGTGTGCTCGCGCGGCTCGGCGTCCGCCGTGTCGCGGTGGTGACGGCGCGGCCGCCGGAGTGGACGCCCGATCCCGGTGTCGAGGCGCTGGTGATCGAGGCCCGCGACGGCGAGCGGGACAAGACGCTCGCGTGGGTGCAGGAGCTGTGCCGCCGCTTCGCCGCGTTCGGCCTGACCCGCGCCGACGCGGTCGTGGCCGTCGGCGGCGGGACGACGACCGACGCCGCCGGGCTCGCCGCCGCCCTCTACCACCGGGGCGTCCCGGTCGTGCACCTGCCGACGTCGCTGCTGGCGCAGGTGGACGCGAGCGTCGGCGGCAAGACCGCCGTGAACCTGCCCGAGGGCAAGAACCTCGTCGGCGCCTACTGGCAGCCCGCCGAGGTGCTGTGCGACACCGACTACCTGACGACGCTGCCCGACCGCGAGCGCGCCAACGGGTACGGCGAGATCGCCCGCTGCCACTTCATCGGCGCCCCCGGCCTGCTCGGCCTGCCGGTCACCGACCAGATCGCCGCGAGCGTCGCGCTCAAGGCGTCGATCGTCGCCGCCGACGAACGCGACACCAGCCGCCGCCACCTGCTCAACTACGGCCACACCCTCGGCCACGCCCTGGAGCACGCCACCGGCCACCGCGTCCGGCACGGCGAGGGCGTCGCGATCGGCACCGTCTTCGCCGGACGGCTCGCCCGCGCCCTCGGCCGCGTCGGCGCGTCCCGCGCGGCCGAGCACCACGACGTCGTCGCCGCCCACGGCCTGCGCACCCGGCTGCCCGCCGGGGTGGGCGACGACGAGCTGATCGGCTACATGCGCGCGGACAAGAAGCGCCAGGGCGACGGTCTCGCCTTCGTGCTCGACGGCCCGGCCGGGGCCGAGCTGGTGCCGGGCGTGCCGGAGGCGACGGTCGCGGCCGTCCTGCGCGCGATGCCGCGCGAGGAGGGGTGACGTGCCGATCAGCGGGACGACCCGGCTGTACGGGGTGCTGGGCGACCCGGTCGCGCAGGTCCGCGCGCCCGCGCTGCTGAACCCGCTCTTCGCGGAGCTGGGCCGGGACGCGGTGCTGGTCCCCGTCCACGTCGGCGCCGCCGACCTGGGTACCGTGCTGGCCGGGCTGGCGGCCGTCCGCAACCTGGACGGACTCCTGGTCACCGTCCCGCACAAGATCGCCGCGCGTCGCCTCGCCGCCGCGCGCAGCCGCGCCGCCGACGTGTCGGGCAGCGCGAACGCGCTCCGCCGCCACCCCGGCGGCGGCTGGTACGCCGACGACTTCGACGGCGCCGGGTTCGTCGCGGGCCTGGACGCGGCGGGCCACAAGGTGCGCGGCGCGCGGCTGCTCATCGTCGGCGCGGGCGGCGCCGGGGCGTCCATCGCGGCCGCCGTCCTCGCCGCCGGGGCGGACGGCGTCCGGCTGCTCGACACCGACCCCGCCCGCACGGCCGCCCTCACCGCGCGGCTGGAGGCGCACTGGCCCGGCCGCGCCGCCCCGGCGGACGGCCCCGGGGAACCGGACATCGCCGTCAACGCGACCCCGCTCGGCCTCCGCCCCGGCGATCCCCTCCCGTTCGACCCGGCGGCCCTGCCGCCCGGCCGCGTCGTGGCGGACATCGTCATGCGCCCCCGCGACACCGCCCTGCTCCGCACGGCGGCCGCGCTCGGCCACGCCGTCCACCACGGCGACCACATGCTCGATCACCAGGTCGCCCTGTACCGGGAGTTCTTCGCCCTCTGACCCGCGCGGCGGGCCAGTGGACGCGCGATTGCCGGGCAGTGGGCGGGCCGACCCGATGATGGGCGGCGTGACGGACTTGATCGAACGTGACGAGCACCTGCGCCGGCTCGACCGCCTGCTCACCGACGCCGCCGACGGGCGGGGCCGCGTCGCCGTGCTGGAGGGCCCGGCGGGGACCGGACGCACCGAACTGCTGCGGGCGCTGACCGACGCCGCCGCCCGGTCCGGCTTCGAGGTGCTGAGCGCCGCCTGTTCGGCGGACGAGCGCGACCTGCCGTACGGGGTCGTGGAACAGCTCACCGGGCCGGGCACCCGCCCGGCGGCGGCGTCGGGCCCCGAGCGGCTGCGCGAGTACCGGGCGCTGGCCGCCCGGCTGCTGGAGGCGGCGCGGGACCGTCCGCTGCTCATCGGCGTGGACGACCTGCGGCACGCCGACGAGGAGTCGCTGCACTTCCTGCTGCACCTCGCCCGGCGGCTGCGGTCCTCGCGCGTCCTGCTGGCGCTCACCGACTCGGCCGCCGCCGGTGCCGCGCACCGGCTGCTGCTGTCGGACCTGTGCCGTCAGCCGCACGCCCGCCGCCTCACGCTCGGCCCGCTGTCGCCCGAGGGCACCGCCCGGCTGGCCGGGCGCGGCGACGCGTACGCCGCGAGCGGCGGCAACCCCCTGCTCGTGGACGCGCTGCGCGAGGACCGGCACGTCCCCGGCGCCGCCTACGGCCTGGCGCTCGTCGGCATCCTGCGCGGCGGCGGGCCCGGCCACCTCGCCACCGCCCGCGCCCTCGCCGTCCTGGACGAGGACGCCGATCCCCGCACGCTCGCCCGCCTCACCGGCGGTGAACCCGCGACGGCCGGTCATCTGCTCGACGCGCTCACCGCCGCCGGACTGCTCCGCGACGGGCGGCTGCGGCACCCGGTGGCCCGGACGGCCGTCCTGGACGACGTCCCCGCCGACGAACGCGCCGGGCTGCACCGGCGCGCCGCCGAACTGCTCTACGACGAGGGCGCCCCCGCCGTCCGCGTCGCCCGGCATCTCGTCGCCGCCGAGCACGTCGGCGCGCCGTGGGCGGTGACGGTCCTGTCGGACGCCGCCGAGCACGCGCTGCTGGACGACCGTCCCGCCCTGGCCGCCGAGTGCCTGCGGCTGGCCCGCCGCCAGGGCGGCGACGACCGGTTCCGCGCCGGGCTGCGGGCCCGGCTGGCCCGCGCCGAGTGGCAGGTCAACCCGGCGGCGGCGGCCCGGCACCTGGCGCCGCTCGTCACGGCGGCCGGTGCCGGGTGGCTCGGCCACGACGACCTGCTCATCCTCGTCAAGCACCTGCTCTGGCACGGCCGCGACGGCGAGGCGGCGCGGGTGCTCGCCGGGCTGCGCGAGCGGTTCGACCGGGCCGGGCCGCGCGGCGCCGACGCCGAGGGCCTGGCCGACCTGGAGACGTGGCTGGCGTTCCGGCACCCGCCGCTGGCCCGCGACCGGCGCGCCCCCGCGCCGCCTCCGGCGCGCGGCCCCGTCCGCACCGGCGCCGACCCGCAACTGCGCTGCGCGGCGATCCTCGCGGGCGCGCTCGGCGGCAGCGACAGCGCGGCGGCGGCCGACCTCGCCGAACGGGTGCTGCGCGACCTGCGGCTGCACCAGCGCAACCCGTGGACGGAGGAGGCCGTCCTGCTGGCCCTCCAGGTGCTCATCCTGGCCGAGCGGCTGGACGCCGTCGCGCGCTGGTGCGCGCGGTCGGCCGAGGCGGCGGGCGGCGGCGCGGTCCCGACGGTCAGCGCGGTGTTCGCCGCCGCGCGCGCCGAGGTGTGCCTGCGGCTCGGTGACCCGCGCGGCGCGGCCGAGCACGCGCGGGCCGCGCTGGAGCACCTGCCCGCGCAGGCGTGGGGCGTGCACGTCGGGCTGCCGCTCGGCACGCTCGTGCTCGCCGCCACCCGGCTCGGTGACCACCGGGCCGCCGCCGAGGCGCTGGCGCGGACCGTCCCCGAGCCGATGTCGGAGAGCTTCGCGGGCGTCTACCACCGCTACGCGCGGGGCCATCACCACCTGGCGACGGGCCGTCCGCACGCCGCGCTCGGGGACTTCCTGCACTGCGGCGAGGTGCTGCGCGCGTGGGGACTGGACGCGGCGGCGCTCATCCCGTGGCGGACGGACGCGGCCGAGGCGTGGCTGCGGCTCGGCGAACGCGACCAGGCGCGGCACCTGGTGCACGAGCAACTGGGCCGTCCGGGCGCGCACGCGTCGCGGGCGCGCGGCCCGGCGCTGCGGCTGCTGGCCGGGCTCGGCCCGCGCGGCCGCCGGCTCGTGCTGCTCGGGGAGGCGCTGGAGCTGGCCGAGGCGTCCGGCGACCGGTTCGAGCAGGCGCGGGTGCTGGCCGGGCTCGGCCGCGCGTATCTGGAGCGCGGCAACCGGCGGCGCGGGCGGCTGCTCGTCCGGCAGGCGCTGCACATCGCGGAGGTGAGCGGGATGGCGGCGCTGGCGCGGGAGCTGCTGTCGATCTCCGCCGGACCGGACGCGGCGGACGAGCGCGCCGCCGGGACGCGGGCCGTCCCGCTCGACGAGCTGACCGAGTCGGAGCGGCGGGTGGCGTCGCTGGCGGTGCTCGGCTACACCAACCGGGAGATCGCCGCGCGGCTGTTCGTCACGCCGAGCACGGTCGAGCAGCATCTGACGCGGGTGTACCGCAAGCTGAACGTCCGGCACCGCCGGGAGCTGCCCGTGACACTGCGGGCGGAGCTGCACCGGGTGGGGTGACGCGGCTCGCGTTACGGGGATACGCCGCGCATATTTCCTACATTACAGGTATGTTTAGCCTTGTAATCGCGGCACGCCCCGGCGGTCCCGCCGGTCCCGGACGGCCGCGGCGACTCGGAACGGGGTGAAAGTGCACGTCAACCTGCTCGGTCCCCTGGAAGTGCTCCGGAACGGCGAGCCCGTCGCGCTCGGCGGCGTCCACCGGCGGGCCACCCTCGCCTATCTTCTCCTGCACGCGGGCACCGTCGTGTCCACCGGCGACCTGGTCCAAGCGCTGTGGGGCGACGACGCGCCGCCGACCGCGCGCAAGATGGTGCAGAACGCCGTGGCCGGACTGCGCCGGGCGCTGCGCGCCGACGACGCCCCGGACGCCCCCGCGCTGCTCACCGCCGCCCCCGGCTACCTGCTGCGGGTCTCCCCCGCCCAGGTCGACGTCACCCGGTTCCACGAGCTGGTCCGGCAGGGCCGCACCGCGTTCCGGGCCGCCGCCTGGCAGCCCGCCGCGCGGCTGCTGCGCGAGGCGCTGGCGCTGTGGCGCGGGCCCGCGCTGGCCGACGTGGCCGAAACCGGCCGCGCCGTCCGTCCGGCGTGGCCCGAACTGGCCACCCTGGACGAGCAGCGGCTCACCGTCCTGGAGGACTGCGTCGAGGCCGAGCTGGCGCTCGGGCTGCACCGCGAACTCGTCGGCGAGCTGACCCCGCTGGCCGAGGAGGAGCCCGCCCGCGAACGGCTCTGCGGGCTGCTGATGCTGGCGCTGTACCGATGCGGGCAGCAGTCCGAGGCGCTGGCCGTCTTCCGCCGCACCCGCGCCGCCCTGGTCGAGGAGCTGGGCATCGACCCCGCGCCCGAACTGCACCGCCTCCAGCACGCGATCCTCAACCAGGACCCGGCGCTGACCACGTCCACGGTCGCGGTCGGGACGGCCGCGCCGGAGCCGGACGAACGTCCGGCGCGGCCCGCGCCGGACGGCGCGCCGCGCCCGCTCGTGGAGCGCAAGCACGCCAGCGTCCTGCTCGTCCGGGCCCGCGTGCCGGACGGGATCGACGACCCCGAGCAGGTCGCCGAGGCGCTGGCCGCGCTGGACCGCGCCGTCACCGACGAGGCCGCCCGCTACGGCGGGCTCGTGCGCGCCACGCTCGGGTCGGTGCGGCTCGTGGTGTTCGGCGTCCCGCGCGTCCGCGAGGACGACCCGGTGCGCGCCGTCCGCGCCGCGCTGGCGATCCGCGCCCGGCTGACCGGCCCGGCCGCGCCCGCCATGGCGCTGCGGCTCGCCGTCGCCACCGGCGACGTGCTCGCCTCCTACCGCGACGAGGACGACCCCGAACCCGCCGAACTGGCCGGCGGCGTGCTCGAACAGTGCGAATGCCTGCTGGAACGCGCCACCGGCGACGCCGTCCGCGTCTGCGACCGGACCCGGCAGGAGGTCGGCGCGCGGTTCGGCCACGCCGACGTCGACCCGGCGGGCGGCTGGCGGGTGACGGCACCGCGCCCGCCGCGCCCCGCGCCCGCGCCGGACCGGCGCCCCCTGCTGGGACGGGACCGCGAGCTGACACGCCTGTTCGACGTCCTCGACGACGTCCGGCGCCGCCGCCGCCCGCACCTGGTCACGGTGCTCGGCGAACCGGGCCTGGGCCGGACCCGGCTCGCCGCCGAGTTCCGCACGCTGCTGCCCGACCGGGCCGCCGACGTACGCTGCCTGCACGCGGCCGTCCCGCCGTCCTACGAGGGCGAGGCCGACCCGCTGGCGGAGATCGTCCGCTCGCACGCCGGGTTCACCGTCGCGCCCGGCCGCGCCGGGCCCCGGCCCGGCGACGGCCCGCCCCGGCCCGCCTGCCCCGCCGACCGCCTCGCCCGCGCCACCGGCCCCGCCGAGCTGTTCGCGGCCTGGCTGCGGTACCTGGAGGTCACCGCCGCCGATGGGCCGCTCGTCGTCGTCCTCGACGACCTGCACCACGTCGGCGCCGAACTGCTCGGGCTGCTGGAGGAGCTGACCGAGCGCGTCGCGGCCGTGCCGCTGCTCGTCGTCGCGACCGCGCGGCCCGAACTGCTGCACCGGCGGCCCCGCTGGTGCGGCGGACGCCGCGACGCGCACGTCCTCACGCTCGACCCGCTGCCCGACGACGCGACGGCCGCGCTGCTCGGCGGCGCCGACGACCTGCTGCCGCTCGTCGCGGGCAACCCCCTCGTCGCGCTGGAGTACGCGCAGGCGTACCGGCGGCACACCGCCGCCGGTACGCCGCCCGTGCCGCGCCGCGTCACCGCTCTGTTCAGCGCCCGGCTCGACACGCTGCCCGCCGCGCAGAAGGCCGTGCTGCGGCACGCCGCCGTGCTCGGCCCGGCCGTCCGGCCCGCCGGGGTCGCGGCCGTCTCCGGCCGGGCCGGGGACGAGGTCGCCGCGCTGCTGCGCGCCCTGGACCGCGAGGGACTGCTGCGCCGTCTCGTCCCGGGGCCGACGCCCGGCGAGGACGAATACGCGTTCGCGCACCCGCTGCTGCGCGACGTCGCCTACGCGCAGGTGCCGCACCGGCACCGGGCGGCCGGGCGGCGCCGTGCCGAGGAATGGGCGGCCGTGCCGGACGACCGGCGCGCGCGGACGCTCACCGGCCGCCCCGGCGGCCGGGGCTCCTGACCGGCGGATTACCGGACGGTTCCCGCGCCGCGCGTAGCGTGCGGCGCGTCCCTCGACGTCGAGAAAGGCGGGCACGATGCCGCAGACCCCGTCCAAGGTGCTGTTCGGATACGGACCGGGCCCCTTCATCCCCGTCGCGCGCGCCGCGCGGCTGCTGGAGGAGGCCGCCCAGGCCGACCGGGAGGGGCTGGACCTGATCACCGTCACCGACCACCCCTACAACGGCGTGAACCTGGAGGCGTACGGCACGCTCGGCGTGATCCTCGGGCGGACGACGAACCTGACCGTCGTCGCGACCGTCACGAACCTGCCGGTCCGGCCCGCGCCGCTGCTGGCGCGGACCGTCACGACGCTGTCGGCGCTGTCGGGCGGCCGGATCGTCCTCGGCGTCGGGGCGGGCTCGCTGTGGGACGGGATCGTCGGCTTCGGCGTGGACCGG
Organism: Actinomadura flavalba DSM 45200; assembly: GCF_000374305.1. Classification (GTDB taxonomy): domain Bacteria; phylum Actinomycetota; class Actinomycetes; order Streptosporangiales; family Streptosporangiaceae; genus Spirillospora; species Spirillospora flavalba. The sequence goes on from NZ_KB894097.1 coordinate 37,611, forward strand.
CTCACGCCGGGGCAGGCCGTCCGGCAGCTCGAAGAGGGGATCGTCCTCATCAAGGCGCTCGCGGGCGGCGGGACCGAGCCGGTCACCTTCGACGGCGAGTTCTACCGCGTCGACGCCCTGGACCCGGCCCCCGTCCCGGTGCCGCCGATCTGGACGGGGTCGGTCGGCCCGCGCTCGCTCGCCGTCACGGGCCGGCACGCCGACGGCTGGTCGGCGCCGCACGCGTCCGACTGGGACAGCAAGCTGTACCGCGAGGCCCGTCCCCTCATCGACGAGGCGGCCGTCGCGGCGGGGCGCGCCCCGTCCGACGTCGGCGACTACTTCAACGTCCGGGGCCGCATCACCGCCGAGCCGCTGCCGTCCACCCATGACGAGAACGGCACCTTCCTCGGCGGCTCCCCCGCCCAGTGGATCGACCACCTCACCACCGGCGCCCTGGACCACGGCGCGTCCGGCTTCGTCTTCTTCGACCCGGACGACCCCCGCTCGGACCGCACCCTCGGCCGCTGGACCCAGGAGGTCGTCCCCGCCGTCCGCGAGGCCATCGCCAAGGACTGAGCCGCGGTGTGCGAAGCTCGGGGCATCGCGCTCCCGGGGAGTCCACGCCGCCATGAAGATCGCGCTGTTCGTCACCTGCGTCAACGACACGCTGTTCCCCGAGACGGGACGGGCCGTCGTCACCGTGCTGGAGCGGCTGGGGCACGAGGTCGTCTTCCCGGCCGGGCAGACGTGCTGCGGGCAGATGCACCTCAACTCGGGGTATCCGGAACGGGCGCTGGCGATGGTGTCCGCGTTCACCGGCGTGTTCGAGCCGTACGACGTGATCGTGGCGCCGTCCGGCTCGTGCGCGGCGACGGTGCGCGAGTGGCACGCCCGGCTCGCGGCGCGGGCGGGGCGCGACGACCTGGCGGCGCGGGCGGCGGAGCTGGCGCCGCGCGTGCACGAGCTGTCGGAGCTGCTGGTGGACGTGCTCGGCGTCACCGACGTCGGCGCGGCCTTCCCGCACCGCGTCGCCTACCACCCGACCTGCCACTCGCTGCGGACGCTCCGCCTCGGTGACCGGCCGCTGCGGCTGCTGCGCGAGGTGCGCGGCCTGGACCTGGCGGACCTGCCGGACGCGTCCGAATGCTGCGGGTTCGGCGGCACGTTCGCGCTCAAGAACGGCGACGTGTCGGCCGCGATGTGCGCCGACAAGGTCGCGGCCGTGAAGTCCACCGGCGCCGAGGTGCTGTGCGCGGCCGACAACTCGTGCCTGATGCACGTCGGCGGGGCGCTGGCGCGGCAGCGCGCGGGGGTGCGGGTCGCGCACCTCGCGGAGATCCTGGCGGGCACCGGCGAGGGGAGCCCGGCGTGAGCATGCCGACGTACCTGGGGATGCCGCCGTTCCCGGACGCCGCCCGCGAGGCCGTGGCCGACACCCGGCTGCGGCGCAACCTCGCGCGCGCCACCGGCACGATCCGGGAGCGCCGCGCGGCGGCCGTCGCGGAGCTGGCCGACTGGGACGAACTGCGCGAGTGCGCCAAGCAGATCAAGGACCACACGCTCGGCCACCTCGGGCACTACCTGCGGATGCTCGAAGAGCGCGTGACGGCGGCGGGCGGCGTCGTCCACTGGGCGCGCGACGCCGCCGAGGCCAACGCGATCGTGACGCGGCTCGTCCGGGAGACCGGGGAGACCGAGGTCGTCAAGGTCAAGTCGATGGCCACCCAGGAGATCGGGCTGAACGAGGCGCTGGCCGAGGCGGGTATCGCCGCCGTGGAGACCGACCTGGCCGAGCTGATCGTCCAGCTCGGGGACGACCGGCCCTCGCACCTGCTCGTCCCGGCCATCCACCGGAACCGGGCCGAGATCCGGGAGATCTTCCGGCGGGCGATGCCGTCCGCGCCCGCCGATCTCACCGACGACCCGGCGGCGCTGGCCGAGGCGGCGCGGCGGCACCTGCGCGCCCGGTTCCTGGCGGCGAGGGTCGCGGTGTCGGGGGCGAACTTCGCCGTCGCCGAGACCGGGACCGTGCTCGTCGTGGAGTCGGAGGGCAACGGGCGGATGTGCCTGACGCTGCCCGAGACGCTGATCACCGTGATGGGCATCGAGAAGGTGCTGCCGACGGCCCGCGACCTGGAGGTGTTCCTCCAGGTTCTCCCGCGTTCGTCGACGGCGGAGCGGATGAACCCCTACACCTCGGCGTGGACGGGCGTCACGCCCGGCGACGGGCCGCGCGCGTTCCACCTCGTCCTGCTGGACAACGGCCGCACCGCCACCCTCGCCGACGCGGTCGGCCGCCAGGCGCTGCGCTGCATCCGGTGCTCGGCGTGCCTGAACGTCTGTCCCGTCTACGCCCGCGCGGGCGGCCACGCCTACGGCTCGCCCTATCCCGGCCCGATCGGCGCGATCCTGTCCCCGCAGCTCCGCGGCCTCGGCTCGGACGTGGACGCCTCGCTGCCGTTCGCGTCGTCGCTGTGCGGGGCGTGCTACGAGGTGTGCCCGGTCGCGATCGACATCCCCGAGGTCCTGGTCCACCTGCGCGGCAAGGCGCCCAAGAAGCCCTCAGAACGCCTGGCCATGGGCCTCGCCGGGGCCGCGCTCGCCTCGCCTCGCCGTCTCGCGGCGGCCCAGTTCGCGGCGGGCCGGTCCCGCCGCGCCGTCCGCCGCCTGCGCGCGCCCCGCGCCTGGACCGACACCCGCGACGTGCCCGTCCCGCCCGCGCAGTCGTTCCGCGCCTGGTGGAAGGCGAACCGTGACCGGACCTGACGCCCCGGGCGGGCCGGACCCCGCGACCGCGCGCGACGACATCCTCGGACGGCTCGGTGCGCCGGACGATTCCGTGGCGGAGGCGTACGGGGCGATCCGCCGCGAGTACCTGCGGCGGCACTCCGAGGGCGACGTGCGGGCGCTGTTCGCGGAGCGGGTCGCGCACTACCGGGCCGTCGTGCACACCGTGACCGAGGCCCGCCTGCCCGGAGCGCTGGCGGCGGCCCTGCGGCCCGGCGCCTACGTGCTCGCGCCCGGACTGCCCGCCGCGTGGGCCGCCGCGATCCCGCCCGACCGGCGGGCGGCCGACGGCGCCGAACTCGACGCCGTCGCCGGGGTCGTCACCGGATGCGCGGCCGCCATCGCCGAGACCGGCACGATCGTGCTCGACCACGGCGCCGGGCAGGGACGCCGGGCGCTGACGCTCGTCCCCGACCACCACCTCGTCGTCGTCCCCGCCGACCGGATCGCCGCCGACGTCCCCGAGGCCCTCGCCCGGCTGGACGTCACGCGCCCGCTCACCTTCGTGTCCGGCCCGTCCGCCACCAGCGACATCGAACTGACCCGCGTCGAGGGCGTGCACGGCCCGCGCTCCCTGGAGGTCTTCGTCCTCTGATCCGGGACGGCGACCGCGCCCCGGCGGGGCGGCGTCGTGACCCCCGCCACGTCATCGGCGCGCTGGTATTGCATGATGCAATGCACATGTACGATGCACAGGTTCCGCTCGCGTTCCGCCGAGGAGATCCCGATGCACTCCCCCACGCACCCCGCCCGCCCGGGCGGTGTGGTCGCCACGCTGGCGCTCGCCGGCGTCACGGCGGCGATCATGCAGACGCTGGTCACACCGCTGCTGGCGGAGCTGCCGACGATGCTGGACACGGCGCCCGCCAACGCCGCGTGGGTCATCACCGCGACGCTGCTGGTGTCCGCCGTGTGCGTGCCGGTGTTCGGACGGCTCGGTGACCTGGTCGGCAAGCGGCGGATGCTGCTCGTGTGCTCGGTGCCGCTGATCGTCGGGTCGGTGGTGTGCGCGCTGGCGTCGTCGGTCGTGCCGATGATCGTCGGACGGGGGCTCCAGGGCGTCGGGATGGGCATGGTGCCGCTCGGCATCGCGCTGCTGCGCGACGTCGTCCCGCAGGAGAAGCTGAGCTCGTCGATCGCGCTGGTCAGCGCGTCCATGGGGATCGGCGGCGGGCTCGGGCTGCCGATCGCGGCGGCCGTCGCGCAGTACGCGCACTGGCGGGTGCTCTTCTGGGGCGCCGCCGCGCTCGCCACCGCCGTCGCCGTGCTGATCTTCCTGCTGATCCCCGACGTGCCCGCCGGGGCGCGCGGCGAGCGCTTCGACGTGCCCGGCGCGCTCGGCCTCGGCGCCGGCCTGGTCTGCCTGCTGCTGGCGGTGTCCAAGGGCGCCGACTGGGGCTGGGCGTCGGGGACGACGGTCGGGCTGTTCGCCGCCGCCGTCGTCGTCCTGGCCGCCTGGGGCGTCTGGGAGTGGCGGACGCGGCAGCCGATCGTCGACCTGCGCACCACCGCGCGCCCCCGCGTACTGCTCACCAACCTCGCGTCGATCTTCGTCGGGTTCGGCATGTACTCGGCGATGCTGGTGATGCCGCAGCTCCTCCAGTTCCCCGCCGCGACCGGGTACGGGCTCGGCCAGTCGATGCTGGCGGCGGGCCTGTGGATGATGCCCGGCGGCATCGTGATGATGGTCGTCTCACCGCTCGGCGGGATGCTCACCAACGCGCGCGGGCCCAAGCTGACCCTGGCCTGCGGCGGGCTCGTCCTGGCGGCGGGCTACGGGGCGTCGCTGGCGCTCATGGGGTCGGCGCCGGGCGTCATGGTCGCCCTCATGATCATCAACAGCGGGGTCGGGCTCGCCTACGGCGCGATGCCCGCGCTGATCATGGGATCGGTGCCGCTGTCGGAGACCGCCGCCGCCAACGGCTTCAACACGCTGATGCGCGCGCTCGGGACGTCGGTCGGCGCGGCCGTCATCGGCGTCGTCCTGTCGCACATGACCGTCGGGATGGGCGGGCACACGCTGACGTCCGAGGCGGGTTTCCGCACCGCCCTCATCATCGGCGCCGCCGTCGCGCTGCTCGCCACCGTGATCACGGCCGCGATCCCGGCGGCGCGGCGGGCCGCCGCGCCGGACGCCGCGCCGTCCCCCGCGCCCGCGGCCGTCGCGGCGGAGAACTGACCTACGGCTTGCGGGCGACCGCGCCGTAGGCGTCGATCGCCGGGGCGTCCGCGATCGGCGGGCGCCACCGGGTGATCGGCACCAGGCCCGGCTCGACCGGCTCCAGGCCCGCGAAGCAGGACGCCAGCTCGTCCGGCGCCCGCAGGACGTAGGGGACGCCGCCGCTCTCGGCCAGCCGGTCCGCGCCCGCGACGACCGACGGGCTGGTGTTCGTCCCGTCCCACAGGACGAGGAACGACCCCGGCGCCAGGGCGTCCACGACGGTCGCGACGATGTCCCGCACGGCGTCCAGGTCGGGTTCGTAGCCGAGGACGCCCATGAACATCGCCGCGACGGGCCGGTCGAAGTCGAGCATGGCCGCCGCCTCCGCCAGGATGCGGCGCGGCTCGTGGTAGTCGGCGTGCAGGTACGTCGTCCGGCCCTCGCCGCCGGTGAGCAGCGCGCGGGCGTGCACGAGCACGAGCGGGTCGTTGTCGACGTAGACGACGCCGGCGTCCGGCGCGATCTCGTGCGTGTTCTGCATCGTCGGCAGCCCGGTGCCGATGTCGAGGAACTGCGCGACCCCGGCCTCGTCCGCCAGGTACCGCACCGCCCGGGTGAGGAACCCCCGCGACTCCCGCGCCATCACCGCGATCTCGGGATAGACCCGGACCACCGCGTCCCCGGCGGCCCGGTCGGCCGCGTAGTTGTCCTTGCCGCCCATCCAGTAGTTCCAGATCCGCGCCGCGTGCGGCACATCGGACTGGACACGAGCGGCGAAACCGTCATCGAGCTGAGCCATGACCGAACTCCTGCGCAGGGGGCGGCGGCGACCCCCCGATCCTAGACGCCCGCGCGGTCCCTGCGGGGTCAGGCGTGCGCCAGGCGGGGCGTCTGCGGCTCGGCCGGGGCGGGGGTGCGGAGCAGGTCGGCGGCGAGGAAGGACAGCCAGCCCCAGGAGAAGGCGGCGGCGGCGAGCAGCAGCAGGCCGGTCTGGCCGGGAACGGTCCACGGGACGATGAGGAAGACGACGGCGGCGACGATGCTCGTGATCGCGCGGGGCCGGGAGCCGCGGGCGGAGAAGTGGCGCGCGAGGACGAGCAGCGCGGCGGTGACGACGACGCCCGACAGCGCCGCCGAGACGCCGTGCAGGACGCCGTGCCAGGTGGTGCCCTCGGCCGCGCCGACCGGGTAGCCGGCGGCGGGGTCGGCCACGAAGAGGCCGGAGGCGATGAACGTCCCGCCGAACGCGGCGATGAGGCGCGGTGCCCAGATCCGGCCGGGCGCGTCGGGCAGGGCCCGGCGGAATCCGGCGGCGGCGGCCAGGAACAGGACGCCGGTCACGAGGAAGTTCGCGATCTGCATCCAGCCGTGCTCACCGGCGGAGAGCTGGCTGGCCATGTGCGGGCCGAGTTCGAAGCCGTCGCGGGTGACGGCCTGCGCGACGGCGACGGCGACGAACAGCGGCGTGGCGGCGACACCGGCGGCGAGCAGGGCGGGAGTGGGGACGGGCAGGCGCATGACGACCTCGTTAGGGGCTGGGAGGCGCGGCCGGGAGGACCGCTTCGGAACTAGACGGTACAGTACCCAAAGCGGAACTGGACTGTCCAGTACCCTTCTGGAAACGACCGAAGGAGCCCGCCGATGCCGACCGCGCACTCCCCCGCCCCGCCCGAGGGCGGCCGCTCCGCCCGCAGCCGCCGCAAGATCATCGACGCGGCCACCGAGACGTTCCTGCGCAAGGGTTACGCGGGCACGAGCATGGACGAGATCGCCGCCTCCGCGGCGGTGTCGAAGCAGACCGTCTACAAGCACTTCGCGGACAAGGAGACGCTGTTCGTCCAGATCACCCGGGCGATGTCGCAGCGGGCCGACGAGGCGACCCAGCGCGCCGTCCTCGCCCTCGGTGACCTGGACGACCCGCGCCCCGGGCTCGTCGACCTCGGGCAGCGGTTCCTGACCGTGGTCGTCCGGCCGCAGGCGCTGCTGCTGCGCCGCCTCGTCATCGCGGAGGCCGAGCGCTTCCCCGAGATCGGCCGCGCCTTCTGGGAGAGCGGGTTCGAGCGCGTCATCGGCCACCTGTCGTCCGGTTTCGCGCGGCTCACCGATCGCGGCCTGCTGCGCACCCCCGACCCGGTCGCCGCCGCCCACCACTTCGCGGGCCTGGTGCTGTGGATTCCGATGAACCGCGCCATGTTCTGCGGCGACGCGAGCGCCCCCGGCCCCGACGAGATCGACCGCCTCGCCACCGCGGCCGCCGACGCCTTCCTCGCCGCTTACGGCCCGCCGCCGGGACGGACGGGTTGATGTCGGTCTTGTGACGGTCTGGTCGCGGCGGCGGCCGGGTCCGGGAGCCGCCCGCTAGGTTGACGCGGGTGAGCGGGCGGAACACCGGACGGGACGGCGGCGCGACGCGGGCCGCGCTGGAGCGGGCGGCGCTGCTGCTGCGGGCCGCCGAGGACCTCGGCGCCTGCGTCACGCTGCTGGACGTCCGGCGGACGGTGCGGGCGCTCGTCGTCGAGGACTTCGAGCCCGCCTACGTCGGGCTCGTCCTGGCCGAGCAGGGGCGGCTGCGGCGCGTCACCGACCCCGACCATCCGGTCGCCGTCGAGTCCGCGTACGCCGTGTACGGGCCGGGCGACGCCTGGCCGAGCGCGCGGGCGGCGCGCGACGGCGCGATCGTCACCGTCGCCGACCGGGACGAGCTGCGCGCGCACTACGCGCCCGAGGCACTGGCCATGTACGACGAGCTGGAGCTGGCGTCGGCGGTGTGCGTGCCGCTCCCGGGGACGCGCGGCGTCGTCGGGGTGCTCGTCCTCGGGTGGGACGCGCCCTACGCCGTGGACCTGGCCGACCGGGCCGTCCTGACCACGATCGCCGGGTACACCGCGCAGGCGGTGGAGCGTGCCCGCCTGGTGGACGACCGGGTGTCGGTGGCGCGCGAACTCCAGGCCGCGATGCTCACCGACCTGCCGCTGCTGCCGCGCATCGGGCTGGCGGGGCTGTACCGGGCGTCGTCGTCGGGCGACCTGGTCGGCGGCGACTGGTACGACGCCTACGCGCTGCCCGCCCCCGCGCCGGAGGGGACGATCGCGCTGACCGTCGGCGACATCACCGGCCACGACATGCGCGCCGCCGCCATCATGGGACAGGTCCGCGCGATGCTGCGCCAGGCCGACTTCGACCACCCCGAGCGCGGCCCGGCCGCCGCCGTCGCCGCGCTGGAGAACGCCTGCGAGTCGCTCGAACTCGACGCCACCGGCACCCTCGTCCACGCCCACCTGCACCGCGACGGCCGCGAGTGGGAACTGCGCTGGACCAACGCCGGGCACCCGCCGCCGCTGCTCGCCCTGCGCGACGGCACCGTCCACAAGGTCCTCGGCCACGACCGCCTGCTCTGGCCCGGCCTCGTCGACACGCCCCGCACCGAACACCGGCTGCCGCTGCCGCCCGGCTCGACCCTCCTGCTGTACACCGACGGCTTCATCGAACGCCGCGGCCACGACATCGAGGACCACCTGACGACGGTCGCCACCCGTCTGGCCGACCACGCCGACCTCCCGCTGCCCGCCCTGGTCGACGTCCTCGCCACGCACGCCGCCGACACCACCGACGACCTGGTCCTCCTCACCGTCCGCGTCCCGGCCCGGATCTGAGCACCCTCGCACGCCCGCTCCGGACGGCCGGGGCCAACGGCGCCAAGGCGAGGACGACGACCCCGCACCCGGCCACGACGCCCCATCCGGGCCGCGCCGCTCCGGCGAGCCCGCCGGGCTCCACCCCGGCGACGAGCCCGCCCGCGACGGCGACGCCCACCGCCGAGCCGAGCTGACGAGCGCTGGAGGTGATCCCGCCCGCCACCCCGGCGCGGTCGGGCGGGAGCGCGGCGACGGCGGTGGCCGTGATCGGCGCGTTGGCGAAGCCGAACCCGACGCCGACCAGCAGGAACGCCGCCGACAGTGCCCGCAGGCCGGTGCCGTCGGTCACGAACAGCAGGCAGAACCCGCCGGCGGTGAGGAAGGCCCCGGCGGCCAGCAGCGGAAGCCGCGCGCCGAAACGTCCGACCAGCACGCCGGACAGCGGGGCGCAGACGGTCGCCGCGAGCGCGAGCGGAAGCGTCACGAGGCCGACGATGAACGGCGCGACCCCCCGGGCTTGCTGGAGATACAGGGTGTTGAGCAGCAGCGCCGCGTTCAGCGCGACGAACACCACGACCGCGCCCGCGGCGGCCGCGGCGAACGAGACCCGGCGGAACAGCGCCGGGTCGACCAGCGGCTCGGCCCGCCGCGCCTCCACCCGGGCGAACACCACCAGCGCCACGGAGACGGCCGCGTAGCCGCCCACCATCGCGCGCGACCCCCAGCCCACGTGCGGCCCCTCGATCAGCAGCGCCACCGCGCCGCCGACCACCGCGACGAGCAGGAGCTGCCCCGGAACGTCCAGCCGACGCGGCCGCTCCGCGCGCGACTCGGGGACGAACACCGCCGCCAGCCCCGACGCGACCGCCACGACCGGCACGTTCACCCAGAACACCGACCGCCAGCCCGCCGACTCGACGAGCAGCCCGCCCACGAGCGGCCCGGCCGCCATGCTCGCCCCGAACACCGCCGCCCACACGCCGATCGCGCGGGCCCTCTCCCCCGGCTCGGTGATCACATTGACGACGATCGCCAGCGCCACCGGGCTCAGCATCGACGCGCCGACCCCCTGCGCGACGCGGGCCGCGATCAGCACCCCCGCGTCCGGAGCCAGCGCGCACGCCACCGACGCGGCGCCGAACACCGCGAGGCCGAGGCGGAACACGCGGCGCCGGCCAAACCGGTCGGCCAGCGCGCCGGAGGAGATGAGGAGGGCGGCGAGCGTGAGCGTGTAGGCGTCGACCGTCCATTCCAGGCCCCGGGTGCCGACGCCGAGACCGGCGCCGATCGCGGGCAGGCCGACGTTCACGATCGTGGTGTCGAGCCCGACCAGGAACAGGCTCAGGCAGCAGATCGCGAGCACCGTCCGGCGTCTCGGGCCGGGGTCGGGCATGGTTCCTCCAGGTCGTCGGGGGCGGGTTCCCGGTGACGACGGTGCGCGCGCCGGACGCGGAAGCGGTAGCGTTCTTGCGGAAACCGCAAAAGATCGGCGGCGTCCGCGCACCGTGACGGCACACTGGTGCCGTGGACATCGACGTGGAGGGCGTCCTGGCCGCGATCGGGCCGCGCCTGCGGGCGCTGCGCCGCGAGCGCGGGCTGACGCTGGAGGCGCTGGCGGCGGTGACGGGCCTGTCGGTCAGCGCGCTATCGCGCCTGGAGTCCGGCAAACGCCGCCCCACCCTGGACCTGCTGCTCCCGCTCGCCCACGTCCACGGCATCGCCCTCGATCGGCTCATCGCCGCGCCCGCCACCGGCGATCCCCGCGTCCACCTGACCCCGCGCCGGAGCCCGAACGGCAGCGTCGTCGTCCCCCTCACGCAGTATCCGGGCCGCCACCGCGTCTTCAAGCAGGTCCTCGCGCCCACCCCCCGCCGCCTCGTCACCCACCCCGGCCGGGAATGGCTTCACGTCCTCGCGGGCGACGTCCTCCTCGTCCTCGACACCCACGAAACCGTCCTCCACCCGGGCACCACCGCCGAATTCGACACCACCCGCCCCCATTGGTTCGGCCCCACCACCCACCACCCAGCCGAAATCCTGCACATCTTCACCCCCGAGGCGCTTTGAATCGCCCATGTGATGCTGACCACGGAGGACGTCCTGCCGGGAGCCTGGGTGACGGACGTGTCACCGTCCACGTGCGGGAGGGTGAGTGGTGGTCGGGGTCAGTTGGAGAGGGCGTAGGCGTTGTGGCGGCCGTTGGTGAGGGAGGCGGCGATCTCGCCGGCGCGGATGGCCGTGTTGGACAGGAGGGTGGAGGTGATGCCGTGGGTGTGCTCGCTGGCGCCCTGGACGTAGATGCCGCAGCGCAGGGTGGCGTCGGTGACGGCGCGGTAGTCGCGGCCCAGGGTGACGCGGCCGTCGTCGCGGCGGACGCAGTGCTCGCCGGTCGCGCCGAGCAGCGTCAGCGGGTCGGTGGGGCGGTAGCCGGTCGCGTAGACGAGCACGTCGGCGTCCAGGACCTGCTCCTCGCCCGTCGGCAGGAACCGGACCGTCGCCTTCACGCCGCCCTCGTGCGCGGTGACGTCGGTGAGGCGCGAGGCGTTGAGCAGCCGCAGCCGCTCCACGCCCTGCACGCGCTCCTGGTAGTGGCGCCGGTACAGCTCCTCGATGAGGTCCATGTCCACGACGGAGTAGTTCGTGGACTGGTGGTAGGCGCGCAGCAGTTCCTTGACGTCGTCCCCGGCGGCGTAGAAGTGGTCGACGGCGCCCGGGTCGAAGATGCGGTTCGCGAACGGGCTGTCGTCGGCCGGGGTGTAGCCGTAGCGGGCGAACACCGCGCAGACCTCGGCGGCGGGGAACGTGGTGTGCAGGTGGTCGACGACCTCGGCGGCGCTCTGCCCGGCGCCGACGACCAGGACGCGGCGCGGGTCCTCCAGCGTGGGCAGCCTGCGCAGCAGGTCCTCGCTGTGCCAGATCCGGTCGCCGTTCGGGACGCCCTCGGGCAGCACGGGCTCCAGCCCGGCGGCGACGACGAGGTTGCGGGTGCGGTAGGTGCTCAGCTCGCCGCTGCCGCCGTCCTGGCGGGCGACGACGTCGAGGTACTCGACGTGGCCGTCCACGGTGACGGGCGTGACGGCGACGACCTCCGAGCCGTAGCGCACCTGGTCGGCGAACGGCGCCGCCGCCCATTCCAGGTAGTCGTGGAATTCCACCCGGGAGGGGAACATCGTCTTGTGGTTGATGAAGTCCACGAGACGGCCCTTGTCCTGGAGGTAATTCAGGAATCCGAACTCGCTGGACGGATTCCGCATCGTGACGAGATCCTTGAGAAAGGAGACCTGCATCGTCGTGCCCTCGATCAGCATGCCCCGGTGCCAGCCGAACGCCGGCTGCTTCTCCAGGAACACGGCGTCCACCGGGGTTCCGGACCCGGCGGCCTGCTCGCGCAGCGCGATCGCCAGGGCGAGGTTGGACGGGCCGAAGCCGATGCCGACGAGATCGTGGACACGCTGCTCCGCACGGGACATGGAGGGACCTTCCGGGGGGATCTCGACTTAGGTTAGGCTTTCCTAAGATCAGGAGCGTAACCCGCTTCCCACTCCCCCACAAGGCGACTGTGACACGCGTCGCCCTGTTCCCCTGCCGGAGCCGAGGGCTCCCGCCCCGGCCGCCCGCGCGGCGCGGGCCGGTCCGGGACGGGTCAGTGCGGCAGCGCCCCCGAGGGGGTGCGGTCGGTGAGGTGGTGGTCGCCGATGAGGATCTTGGTGGGTGGGGCGAGGGCTTCGATCGTGGTGGCGATGGAGCGGAGGATCGTGCGGGCGGCCATCGGGTCGATCGCGCCCGCCAGGTGGGCCACCGAGGTGCGGAAGTCGATCGTGTAGCGGACGGTCGAGCCGGTGCCGCACGGCTCGATCGACCAGGAGCCCGTCATCGCCGCGAAGTCGCCGGTGGTCTGCTCGAAGTCGACGGCGAGGCCGTGCCCGCGGTGGCGGTCGCGCTGCGTCCAGCCGAGGGACGCCCCGTTGAACGCCAGGTCCCAGGTGGCGGTGTCGCCGTCGCGGGTCACGGCGCGGACGTCCGGGGCGTGCTCGGCGAAGACCGACGGATCGGTCAGCGCCGCGTACAGTTCCCCGGCGTCGCGGCCGGTGGCGATCTCCAGCGTGTAGGCGGTCATCGGGCACCTCCCGGACGCACCAGACCGACGCCTTGCAGGTGCGTCGTGCGGAGCATCAGATAGTTGGCCTCGCCGAACGCGCCGCCCGTCAGCCCCCGGCCGCCGTGGGTCGGGAGGAACGGCCGGAACGCCGAGTGCGAGTCGTTGATGTTGAGGACGCCGCAGTTCGTGACGTCCCGCACGAGCCGGTCCACGACGGACGTCTCCGACGCCCACGCCGAGACGCGCAGCCCGTACCGGTTCGCCGCGACGAACGCCAGCACGTCGTCGAGCATCGCCTCGTCCGGGCCGCCCGCCGGGACGACGACCGGCAGCAGCGGCGAGAACGTCTCGTTCACGACCGCGTTGGTCGCCCGCGCCGCGTCCAGGCCGTCGACCCGAAGGATCGTCGGCTCCAGGAACAGGCCCGTGTCGGACGCGTTCCCGTGGACGTCGAGCCGCCGGCCGCCGTGCGCCAGCGTCGCCCCCGACTCGACCGCGTCGGCGATGTCGTCGAAGAACGTGTCCGCCTGGAGCACCGGCGTCAGCACGACGCCCGGTTCGTCCGGGAAGCCGGGACGGGCCCGCGCCGCCTCGGCGGCCAGCCGCGACAGCAGCTCGTCCGCGATGGCCGGATGCGCGATGACGTGGTTGGGGATGTTGCAGATCTGCCCCGACATCCGGAAGTTCTCGGTCAGCGACCGCACCGCGCCGTCCAGGTCGGCGCCCCGCCACACGATGCAGCAGTCGTTCCCGGCCAGCTCCAGGATCGGCTTCTTCCCGGCGCGGACGGCGGCCTGCTCGAACGCCAGGCCCTTCCCGCTGCCGCCCACGTAGACGACGTCGGCGACGTGCGGGCTGTTCAGCCACGTCTCCATCATCGGCGGCCCGCACAGGATGTTCAGCACGCCCGGCGGCGCCCCGAACTCCTCCAGGACGGGCAGCACGACCTCGTGCAGCGCGTACGTCGTGGCCAGCGGCACGCCGCGCGGCGCGCGCAGCACGACGGTGTTCCCGGCGAGCAGCGCGGTGATGCCGAACAGCGCGTTCGGCGCGGACGCGTTCTGCGGCGGGTTGACGCACACGACCCCGTCGGGGACGCGCCGCAGCACCGACGTCCGGTCGCCGTCGCTCCGCTCGAAGCGCATCTGCGACGCGCACCACTCCAGGGTCGGGCGGCTGAAGTCGGCCTGCCAGTACTCGTCCATCGTCGGCCCGGCCAGGTCGATCGGCTGACCCTCCGCGACGAGCACCCGCGCGATGGCGTCGCGCTTCTCGCGCAGCCGCTCACCGATGGCGAGCCCGATCTCCACCCGGGTCTCCAGCGGCACCCGCGACCAGGCGGGCAGCGCCCGCGCGGCGGCGGCCAGCGCGCGTTCCATCATGGGCTCGTCCGCGAGCGCGCACGCGCCGGCGAGCGCGTCCCCGGCGTCGCGGGCGTCCACGCGCCCGGCGTCCAGGTCCTGTTTGAGGCGCAGCGCGGCGAACGTGTCCTCCAGGACGGCCCGCGCCCGCACGGTGTGCACGGCGCGCCCGTTCGGGTTCTCGACGGCCTCGCCGCCGATGTGGGCGGGGAACCACAGGGCCCCGCGCTCGGTGAGGGTGGCGGTCATGACGGGACCTCCTTCTCGGTACGGGTGCGGACGGCGACGCGGCCGTCCTCGACGGTGAACCGCACCCGCGACAGGTCGGTCAGCCGGACGTCGGCGCCGCTGCCGTCCTCGGCGGCGGAGCCGATCGCGAGGGTGGCGCAGCCCGCGGCGCGGCCGGACTCGACGCCCGCGGCGGAGTCCTCGACGACCAGGCAGCGCGCCGGGTCGAGCGAGAGCGCCCGCGCGCCCCGCAGGTACGGCTCGGGGGCGGGCTTGCCGCTGTCCACGTCGTCGGCGGTGACGACGGCGCCGGGCAGCCCGAGCCCGGCGGCGTCCATGCGGGCGCGGGTCACCGAGCGGGTGCAGGACGTGACGATCGCCTTGAGGTCGCCGGTGTCGGCCAGCGCCTCGGGGGCGCCGGGCAGGACGACGACGCCCTGCACGGTCTCGCTGGCGATGCGGTCGTAGTCGGCCACGGCGTCCGCGACACGGTCGGCGGGAAGCAGGTCGGCGACGATCTCCTTGGCGGGGCGCCCGGTGGAGCGGGCGACCAGCTCGGGGTCGACGCCGTGCCGTTCGGCCCAGGTGCGCCAGGCGCGGGCGACGGCGGGCTTGGAGTCGATGAGGGTGCCGTCCATGTCGAACAGGACGGCGTCGAACCGGCGTCCGTCGAACAGGTCGTCCACGGGTTCTCCTTCCGCTTCGGTCGCGCGTTTGCGCAGGTACGAGATGAGCAGGACGACGAGCCCGACGGCGACGAGCGACAGCCCGGCGCCGAGCAGCACGACGGAGGTGAGCCCGCCGAGGTCGAGGGCGACCCCGCCGAGCCCGGCGCCGCCGACGATGCCGACGTTGAAGCCGGACACCGCGAACGAGACGGCGAGGTCGCCGCCCGGTCCGGCGGCCTGGTACAGCGCGGCCTGGACGGCGGGGACGAACGACCACGCGGCGAGCTGCCACACGGCGACGAGCGCGATGGCGCCGCCGGGCGAGTTCACCAGCGGGAGCGCGGCGACGAGCGCCGCGGCGGTGATCGCGGAGGTGAGCAGCAGGGTGAGCGGCAGCCGCGCGTCGGCGCCGCGCCCGCCGATGATGTTGCCGAGCACCGCGCCGAGCCCGGCGAGGAACAGCACCGCCGTGACGGGTGCGCCGTGCAGGCCGGAGCGCTGCTCCAGCAGCGGCACCAGGTAGGTGTAGACGGTGAACGAGGCGCCCCAGAACACGGTGATCGCGGCGAGTCCGACGATCACCGGCCGGTTGCCGAGGGCGCCGAGCCGGGTGCGCAGCGGCGGGCCGTCGTCGGCGCCCGAGCGCGGGACGCGCAGCGCGATGATCGCGATGGCGACGCCGGCGAGCGCGGCGATGCCGAGCATCGGGACGCGCCAGCCGGTGCGCTGCCCGAGCAGTGTGCTGACCGGGACGCCGAGCGCGGTGGCGGTGCTGACCCCGGCGACGATCGTCGCCATCGCCCGCGCCCGGCGTTCGGGTCCGGCGAGCTTGGCGGCGGTCGCGATGGCCGTCGCGAGGTAGAGGCCCATCATGGCCCCGGTGACGAGGCGCGAGACGAGCAGGACGGCGAAGTTCGGCGCCGCTCCGGCGAGCAGGTGCCCGCCGACGAAGGCCGCGAGCGTGCCGAGCAGCAGCTTGCGCCGGTCGACGCGGGTGAACAGGGCGGCGAGCAGCGGCGCGCCGACCGCGAACGCGAGGGCGTTGGCGGTGACGAGCTGCCCGGCGACCGATTCGGAGACGCCGGTCTCCTCGGCGATCTGCGGGAGGAGGCCGACGGGGATGAACTCGGTGCAGGAGACGGCGAACGCTCCGGCGAACAGCGCCATGATGGCTGACCGGTTCATTCCGTTCTTGCCTTTTGTCGCGTCGGGTGGAGAGGACCCGGCGCCGGTGTTCGCATCGTGCTGGGTGTCGGTCACCACGGATTGTCCTTCGGTCGTCGTTTCCGGGGGAACGGCCGTTTCTGTCAAGTAACCTGACCGGACCGTTGACCGGTCCGGCTAACCGGCCGAGACGATCATCCCCGCGCCGATCGTCCTATCCGTCGCCTCGTCGATGAGAATGAAACCTCCCGTCAGCCTGTTCCTGGTGTACTCGTCCGCGAACAGGGGCGCCGCGACGCGCAGGCCCACGCGTCCGATCTCGTTGAGTTCGAGCGCCGTCGCCTCCTCGTCGCGGTGCAGGGTGTTGACGTCCAGCCGATAGTGCAGTTCCTTGACCATCGCCTTCGCGGTCTGCGTCGTGTGCTTCAGGAGCACCTTCGAGCGCGGGGTGAGGGCCTGGTCGGGCGTCATCCAGCAGACCATCGCCTCGACGTCCTGCACGGACTTCGGCCGGTTGTTCGGTCGTGCGATCATGTCGCCGCGGGAGATGTCGATCTCGTCGGCGAGCCGCAGCGTGACCGACATCGGCGGGTGCGCCTCGGGCACCGGGCCGTTCGGGCCGTCGATGTGGGTGATCGTCGTGGTGAGGCCGGACGGCAGGTGCACGACCTCGTCGCCGGTCTTGAGGACGCCGCCCGCGACCTGCCCCGCGTAGCCCCGGTAGTCGTGCAGCTCGGGGTCGTCGGTCGCCTGCGGCCGGATGACGTACTGCACCGGGAACCGCACGTCGATGAGGTTGCGGTCGGACGCGATGTGCACGTGCTCCAGGTGGTGCAGCAGCGACGGCCCGCGATACCAGGGCGTGTTCGGGGACGGCTCGACGACGTTGTCGCCGTTCAGCGCGGAGACCGGGATGAACGTCAGGTCACCGGCCTTGAGCTTGGCCGCGAACGCCGAGAAATCGTCCACGATCTTCTGGTAGGTGTCCTGGTCGTAATCGACCAGGTCCATTTTGTTGACCGCGACGACCAGGTGCGGGACGTTCAGCAGCGTGGCCAGGAACGCGTGCCGCCGCGACTGTTCCAGCATGCCCTTGCGGGCGTCCACGAGAATGATCGCCAGATCGGCGGTGGACGCGCCGGTGACCATGTTCCGCGTGTACTGGATGTGGCCCGGCGTGTCCGCGATGATGAACTTGCGGCGCGGCGTCGCGAAATAGCGGTACGCCACGTCGATCGTGATGCCCTGTTCGCGCTCGGCGCGCAGGCCGTCGGTGAGCAGCGCGAGATTGGTGTCCTCGCCCCGGTCGGCGCTGGTGCGCTCGACCGATTCGAGCTGGTCGGCGAAGACGGCCTTGGAGTCGTGCAGCAGGCGGCCGATCAGCGTGGACTTGCCGTCGTCCACGCTCCCGGCGGTGGCGAACCGCAGCAGGTCCATGGTCCGGGTGTCGCGGGGGTCGGTCTCCGCCAGAGCGGCGGGCGTGGTGGTGGGTGCGGTCGTGGGGGCGGTCATCAGAAGTAGCCCTCCTTCTTGCGGTCTTCCATCGCGGCCTCGCTGGACCGGTCGTCGGCGCGGGTCTGGCCGCGTTCGGTGATCCGGGTGGCGGCGATCTCGTCGATCACCTCGTCGAGCGACGTCGCGGACGACTCGACGGCGCCGGTGCAGGACGCGTCACCGACGGTCCGG
Organism: Actinomadura flavalba DSM 45200; assembly: GCF_000374305.1. Classification (GTDB taxonomy): domain Bacteria; phylum Actinomycetota; class Actinomycetes; order Streptosporangiales; family Streptosporangiaceae; genus Spirillospora; species Spirillospora flavalba. Next base: position 55,382 of record NZ_KB894097.1, read on the forward strand.
TACCGGACGGTCGCCTCGAACGGGGGCTCGTCGTCGCCCCGGTTGGCGTAGGGCAGGTCCGCGAGGAGCATCCCGTCGCGCTCGAACACCGCGCGCTGGTGCGCGAAGTAGATCGGCGGCAGCTCCAGCTCCTCGCGCCGGATGTAGTCCCAGATGTCCAGCTCGGTCCAGTTGGACAGCGGGAACACCCGGACGTGCTCGCCCTTCTTGATCCGCGTGTTGAACAGGTTCCACAGCTCGGGCCGCTGGTTCTTGGGGTCCCACTGCCCGAAGTCGTCGCGGAACGAGACGACGCGCTCCTTGGCGCGCGCCTTCTCCTCGTCGCGCCGGGCGCCGCCGAACGCGGCGTCGAACGCGTGCTCCTCGATCGCGTCGAGCAGCGTCACGGTCTGGAGCCGGTTGCGGCTCGCGCGCCGCCCGGTCTCCTCCTGGACGCGGCCGGCGTCGATCGAGTCCTGGACGGACGCGACGACGAGCCGCACCCCGAACTCCTCGACCGTCCGGTCGCGGAACTCGATGACCTCCGGGAAGTTGTGTCCGGTGTCGACGTGCATGACGGGGAACGGCAGCGCGGCGGGCGCGAACGCCTTCTGCGCGAGCCGCAGCAGGACGATGCTGTCCTTGCCGCCCGAGAACAGCAGCACGGGCTTCTCGAACTCGGCCGCGATCTCGCGGATGATCTGGATGGACTCGGCCTCCAGCAGGTCGAGCTGGGAGAGCAGGTAGTCGGACTGCGTCATGGCTTCTCCTTTCTCAGGGCGCGGCCTCGCGGCCCAGCAGCGTGCGGGCCACGACGAGCGCGGTGGCGTTGGCGGTGCCGTCGGCGATCTCCAGGCCGACGCCGTCGCGGAGCCGCCGCGTGACGGGGTTGTCGGTGCTCCAGCCGTAGTGGCCGAAGGTCAGCAGCGCCTGGTGCAGCGCCTCGACGGCGACGCGCGGCGCCCAGTTCTTGGCCATGTTCGCCTCGGCGCGGTGGTCGAGGCCCTGGTCCTTGCGCCACAGCGCCTCGTAGGCGAGCAGCCGCGCGGCCCGCAGCTTCGTGACGTGCTCGACGAGCGGGAACGCGACGCCCTGGTAGGTGCCGATGGCCGCGCCGAACGCGGTGCGCTCGCGGGCGTACTCCAGCGCGGCGTCCACCCCGGCACTGGCCGAGCCGATCGCCTCCAGCGCCATCAGCGCCCGCGAGTAGTCGAACCCGCGCATGACGCCGACGAACCCCTCGCCGAGGCCGCCGACGACGTTCTCGGGGCCGACCGGCAGCGCGTCGAACTCCAGCGTCGCGCGGCGCCCGGCGCGGTGGCCGAGATCGTCCAGCACGGTCCGCTTCACGTGGGAGTCGGGCAGTTCGGTGAAGAACGCCGTGATGCCGCGCGCGCCGTCGTCGCCGGTCCGGGCGAAGACGAGCCCGTGCGTGGCGTAGCCGCCGATCATGATGGACGTCTTGGTGCCCTCCAGCCGCCAGCCGCCGCCGTCCGGGCGGGCGGCGAGCCCGATCCGGGCGGCGTCGGTGCCGCGCTCGGGCTCGGTCAGGCACAGCGCCACGACCGCCTCCCCGGACGCGATCTTCGGCAGCCAGGCCGCGCGCTGGTCGTCGTCGCCGTTGGCGGCGATGATCGAGCCGATGAGCGCGGCGTTGAGCACCGGATGGCAGGCGGCGGCCTCGCCGCGCGCCAGCTCCTCCAGCGCGACGCCGACGGTGACGGCGTCGTGCCCGGCGCCGCCGTACTCGGCCGGGACGCTCAGCGCGAACAGCCCGGCGCCGGACAGCGCGCTGAAGAACTCGGGCGGGAACCGGCCGTCGGCGTCGTGCCGGTCGGCGTGCGGGGTCACCTCGTCGGCGACGAAGGCCCGCACCTTGTCGGCGACGGCCCGCTGGTCGTCGGTGAACCGGAAGTCCATGGTCGCCTCCTCACGCGTCCTGGAACTGCTCGCGGAGCTTGAACTTCTGCACCTTGCCGCTGGGGGTCTTCGGCAGCGCGTCGGCGTACTCGATGCGCTCGGGCCAGTACTGCTTGGCCATGCCGATGCCGCCCAGGTGCTCCTGGAGGTCGGGGATGCCCAGATCGGCGTCGCCCTCGGGGACGATGACGGCGCAGGCGCGCTCGCCCAGCCGCTCGTCCGGGTACGCGACCACCGCGATGTCCTTGATGTCGGGGTGGCGCAGCAGCGCGGCCTCGACCTCGACCACGGGGATCTTCTCGCCGCCGCGCGAGATGACGTCCTTCTCGCGGCCCGCGATGCGGATGCCGCCGTGGCCGTCGGCGCGGGCGAGGTCCTCGGTGTCGAACCAGCCGTCGTCGGTCAGCGCCTCGGCGTAGACGTCGGGACGCCGGTAGTAGCCGAGGCACTGGTTGGCGCCGAGCACCTGGAGGCGCCCGTTCTCGCCGTCCCCGACCGGCTTCCCGTCCCGGTCCACGATCCGGACCCGGTTGCCGGGCAGGACGCTGCCGTCGCTCTCGGCCGCCCGCATCGGCGGGTCCTGCGGCCGGGTGACGGTGACGCAGCCGTTCTCGGTCATCCCCCACAGCGCGTACAGGCGGCAGCCGAGGACGTCCCCGGCCTGCTCGACCAGCACGGGCGGGATGGGGGCGCTGCCGGTCGCGAAGGTGCGCAGCGCCGACAGGTCGCGGCCCCGCTCCTTCTGCTCACCGATCAGGTCGACCAGGAACGGCGGGGCGCCCATGAAGAAGGTGACCTTCTCCTCCTCCAGGATGCGCAGCATCGCCCCGGCGTCCCAGGCGTCGATGTGCACGCACGTCGCGCCGACCGTGAGCGGCATGACGAAGTTCCACGTGTAGCCCGCGTTGTGCGTCGTCGGGGAGCCCATCGCGGTCACGTCGTCGCCGGTGACGCCCAGCGCCTCGGCCTGCACGTGGTTCGTCGCGTACAGGGTGTTGTAGGTGTGGACGGCGCCCTTCGGCTCGCCCGTCGTGCCCGAGGTGAACATGATGTAGGCGATGTCGTCGGCCGTGGCCGGGACGACGTCGTCGATGCCGGTGTGCACGGCGTCCTCGCCGCCGGGGTCGCCGAGCAGCGCGGCGTGCAGGTCGAGCGCGCCCGCCAGGCCCGGCCCGGCCGGGTCGGCGTCGGCGGCGCCGAGCAGCACCCGGTGCCGCAGCGTCGGGACGTCCTGGGCGACGTCGGCGCTCATGTGCGCGTAGGAGAAGCCGCGGTACTCGGCCGCCGCGATGTAGACGGGCGCCTCGGTCAGCTCCAGCATGAACTTGATCTCGCGGTGCCGCATGATCGGCACGACCGGCACGATGACGGCGCCGATCCGCGTGCACGCCAGGTTGACCGCGATGAACTCCCACGAGTTGGGGAGCTGCACGACGACGGTGTCGCCGCGTCCGACGCCCAGCGCCGCCAGCCCGCCCGCGACGCGCTCGGCGGCGCGCTCCAGCTCGGCGTAGGTCAGCGACTCGGGCGGACGGCCGTCGGTGCGGTGCGCGACGACGGCGCGGTGCCCGGGACGCTCGCGGGCGTGCCGCCGGACGTCGTCCAGCAGCGTCGCGTCCTCGCGCCACACCCCCAGCTCGCGGTAGTGCGCGGCCTGCTCGCCGGTGGGGGTGAACAGTTCGGTCAGTGCGGTCGTCATGGGTCGTCTCCTCTCAGAGCACGGCTCGGGTGTTGCCGCCGTCCACCAGCAGCAGGGCGCCGGTGACGAAGGACGCCTGCTCGCTGGCCAGGAACGCGGCGAGGGCGCCGAAGTCGTCCGGGTCGCCGACCCGGCCGAGCGGCACCTCGGACCCGCACGTCTCCGGGTCGGAGCCGTTGGGGCCCTTGAGGGCCTTCGTCGCGTGGTAGCCGGGGGCGAGGACGTTGACGGTCACGCCCGCCGGGCCGAGGGTCTGCACCAGGCTGCGCGCGTACCCGAGGACGCCGAGCCGGGCCGTGCCCGACAGGACGTTGTGCGCCATCGGCTGCTTGACCGACTCGGAGGTGACGAGGACGACCCGCCCCCACCCGTTCTCCTTCAGGTACGGCAGCGCCGCCTTGGTCATCGCGATGTGCGGCAGCATCGTCGTCTCGACGGCGCCGCGGTAGTCCTGCACGCCGAAGTCGTCGGTGGTGCCGAACGTGACGCCGCCGGTGTGGCTGACCAGGACGTCGATGCCGCCGAGGTCGCTCGCGCTGTGCTCGACCCACCGCTCGACGGCGGCCGGGTTGGACAGGTCGACGACGGCGCTGCGCACGTCGCCGGACCCGGCGGCGGCGACGTCCTTGTGCGCCTCGGCGAGCCTGTCGCCGTCGCGGGCGCAGATCGACACGCTCGCCCCCTCGGCCGCCAGCGCGCGGGCGGCGCCGAGGCCGAGCCCGCTGCTGGCCGCCGCGACGAGCGCGACCTTGCCGTTCAGTCCGAGATCCATGGGGGGTTCACCCTCCGTATCCGTAGCGGAGGAGCTGGGGGGCCGCGGCGGCCGTGGTGACGGCGCGGGCCTTCCAGTCCAGGTCGGTGCGCCAGCGCTCGTCCGCGCGGATGGCGACGGCGCCGGTCTCCAGGCGGTCCGGGTTGCCGGTGACGGTGTGGTTGCCGGTCAGCTCGACCGTGCCGTCGTCCACCGGGTTCGGGCCGCGCACCCCGGCGAACGCGAGCACGCCGGCGACGACGCCGCGCGGGTCGCGGCCGAAGTCCTCGTGCCGGACGCGCGTGAAGCGGTCGCCGGGCAGCGCCCCGGGCAGCCCGATCAGGTCGGAGGCGAGGTTCACCGCCGACCACGTCGCGGTGCTGCGCGCGGGGGGCATGGCGTCGATGTACTTCTTGGAGCGGCTGTAGGAGTAGGCGGTGGCGCGCGGGTCGCGGACCATGTGCAGGACGCGCAGGTCCAGGTCGTCGCGTCCGCTGAGCGCCGCCGCCTCGGCCGGGTACTTGGAGCTGTCGACGATCAGCTCGACGCCGGGCTGTTCGGCCAGCGCCCGGTAGATGTCGGCGGTCACGTCCAGGACGCGCCGCACCCCGGCGGGCGCGGGCAGCCCGAAGCGGGCCTCGGCCAGCCGCGCCGGGGTGTCGCGGTGGCGCAGGTGCCGGTCCTGGATGCGGGAGATGAGGCGGGCCGCGTCCTGGCTCGTCGGGACGCTCGCGCGGTCCAGGATCACCGACCACATCGGGCACTCGCCCAGGTCGCCGCCGCAGCCGCAGGTGGAGTTCGTCCCCGAGCGCAGGATGCCGTTGCGCCACAGGTAGTGCAGTTCGCCGATGTGGACGACGCCGGGCACCTCGTTGAGGACGTTGCCGAGCATCGTGGAGCCGCAGCGCGTCATCCCGGTGATGTAGAGGACCTTGGGCCTGCCGCCGCTCATGCGTCGCCCCCGAACGTCAGCTCGACGAAGTGCTGGGGCAGGTGGACGGCGAGCGCGAACCGGCTGCGCGCCTCGATGACGCCGCCGTCCTCGGGGCCGTCGCCGCGCCGCAGCGTCAGCGACGACACGTGCGGGTCCAGGACGGACGCCGCCGCGCGGAAGTCCCCGAGCAGCAGCCGGTCCTGCGGCATCATGCGGGTCCGCGCGACGCGGACGCCGGCCTCGGCGAGCCGCTCCAGCATCCCCGACTCCACGAACTGCCAGTACACGTTGGGGTGCGCGACGATCCCGTCGCACGATCCGCCGGTCTCCTCGACCAGCGCGGCGGCCTCGGTGACGGCCGCGACCGGGCGCCGGCCGGTCTCGGCGCGGCGCAGCTCCGGCAGGCTCAGCAGGCCGGGCAGGTCGCCGCCGTCGCCGTGCAGCAGGAGCTGGTTCTCCCGGACGCCGATGCGGACCAGCACGCGGTAGTCGATGAACGCCGCGAGCAGGCTCGGGTGGCCGAGCGCGCCGGGCGGCAGCGGCACGGCGATCTCGACGTCGAGCGGCTTGGCGTGCTCGATGCGGGGCGTGAAGCCCCATTCGAGGGTGGCGTCGTAGCTGGTGCCGCTGGTGGCGCGGCCGTCCCCGGCGGGCGCCTCGGCGAAGTACGGCCACGGCTCGTCGCGGATGTTGGCCATCCGCAGCAGTTGCCGGACGGTGTAGCGGGGCCGGTTGGCGAACAGGGGGAACGCCGTCGGCAGGTAGACGCGGTAGGGGACGGTCACGTCGCCGCCGGAGCGCAGGTCCGCCGTCGCGGCGAACTCCTCGCCCGGCGACCGCGACGTCGCGGCGGGATCGGCCAGGAGCTGCCGGGGCTCGGTGTCGGAGATGGTGTTCTGCTGAACGCTCACGTCGGCTCCTCTCAGCGCACGGCGGCGAAGCGGCGGGCGGGCTGGTGGACGGCGTCGGACACGCGGCGGGCGACGGCCGCGGGGTCGTCGGCGGCGAAGACGTTGCGGCCCATGGCCACTCCGGCGGCACCGGCGGCGATGGAGGCCGACACGCGGTCGCACAGGGCGTCGGTGTCGTCCACCTGCGGGCCGCCCGCCATGACGAGCGGGGCCGGGCAGGCGCGGACGAGTTCGGCCACGCCCGCCTCGTCGCCCGGGTGCGGGATCTTCACGACGTCGGCGCCGAGGTCGGCGGCGAGCGTCACCGCGTGCGCCAGGATCTCGACGTCCTTGGGGTCGTCGATGTTGGGGCCGCGGGCGTACATCATGGCCAGCAGCGGCAGGTTCCACCGGTCGCACGACTCGGCGACGTTGGCGAAGTCGGCGACCTGCTGCGCCTCCTCCCGCGAGCCGATGTTGACGTGGACGCTGACCGCGTCGGCGCCGAGCCGCAGCGCGGCCTCGATGCTGGCGACGAGGTACTTGGCGTCGGGGTCGGGGGCATGCGCGGTGCTGGCGCTCAGGTGGACGATCAGCGCCATGTCGGCGAAGTGCGCCGGGTCGACGTGCTTGGCCGCGCCCTTGTGCAGGACGACGGCGTCCACGCCGTTGCCCGCCAGGACGCCGACGAGGCCGTCCAGCGAGGCGTCGGTGTCCAGCGGCCCGTCGGTCACGGAGTGGTCGAGCGGCACGATCATCATGCGGCCGTCGCCGGTGCCGAGACGGCTCAGACGCAGCCTGGTCCCGAAGGGGGTGTGCTCGGTCATCAGGGGTCCTCTCAGGCGGGTACGGTGGCGTCCTTCTCGTCGTCCAGGCCGAGGTGGTGGAACAGGGTCGCGACCGAGTCGGGGACGCGGTCCTCGGGGACGAGGAGGGACGTGCGGGACGGAGTGCAGGCGATGCATTCGGCCCCGATCCCCCGCGTCGCCAGCTCGCCGAGGAGTTCGGCGGTGAGCGCGGGGCGGCGCAGCAGTCCGGCGCCGACGATCGAGACCTTGCCGAGGGGGACGCGGGCCTCGATCGACCCGTGCCACCCGACGCGGGGGGTGAGCGCGGCGCGGACGTCCTCCAGCTCGGAGCCGGGGACGCAGAACGCCAGGTGCAGGTCCTCGTGGGGTTCGGCGGCCCAGCCGACCGCGTCGGCCGTGATCTGCATGTCGGCGAGCGTGTCCAGCACGCCGACACCGGTCAGGCCGTGGTCGCGGGGCGCGCGGACGACGACGCGGGCGACGCCGAGTTCGTGGGTGACCGCGACGACGTCGGCGCGTTCCCCGTGCATGACCCGGTGGAGCATCTCGGTCTTCCTTCCGACGATGGTGCTTCCGGTGCCGGAGCCCGCGGTGTTCCGCACGACGATGTCCAGGTCGTAGGCGGCGGCCAGTTCCACGGCCCGGCAGTGCAGGACGCGGGCTCCGGCGACCGCCATCTCGGCCATCACGCGGGCGTCCACCGCCGGGAGCACCGGCGCCCCCGGCACCAGCCGGGGGTCGGCGGCGTGCACGCCGTCCACGTCGGTGTAGATCTCGCAGACGGGGGCGCCGAGCGCGATGGCCAGCGCGATCGCGCTGGTGTCCGAGCCGCCGCGTCCGAGCGTGATGACGTCGGTCTCCTCGGCGGTGCCGTCGTCGCAGCGGGCCTGGAAGCCCGCGACGATCACGGCGTGGCCCTTGTCCAGCCAGGCGCGGACGGGTCCGGGCTCGACGCCCGTGACCACGCCCGCGCCGGGGCGGCCGGTGGCGCGCAGCCCGGCCTGCGGGCCGGTGAGCGAGACGGCGGGGACGTCCCGCTCGCGCAGCGCGATGGCGAGCAGCGCGGCCGAGGCGACCTCGCCGGTGGCGAGGAGCTTGTCCACCTCGGCGGGCTGCGGGGAGACGCTGACGGCGCCGGCGGCCCGGATCAGCGCGTCGGTGGTGTCGCCGCGCGCCGAGACGACGACGACCTGCGCGGTGCCGCGCCCGTGGGCGCCGGCCACCTGCTCGGCGACCGCCGCGATCTGCTCGTCGGTGGCCAGTGAGCTGCCGCCGTATTTCCGGAGGGTAATGTTCATGGAACGGTACCTCGCGCGAGTTCGACACGTTGTTCGCGTGATTACCAATATGCGCGGCCCGGCCGGTTCACCACCATCCCGAGAACACGGGATGCCCGCGGGGTCACGTGCCCGGTGGCGGCGACGGGCATCGCGTATTCACGGGATAAATGGCTGTGAACTGCGAAAACACGTCAGGCGCGGCCGGAGGGCCACGCCTGAACGGTAGCTGAAAGTTTGCTGAAAACGTTTCAATCGGTCAGGTGCCCTGGGTTCGCTCCCAGGCCAGGAATTCGCGCGTCATCTCGACGCGATTCGTCACCCCGAATTTCCGGAAGCTGTTCCGGACGTGCGTGTCCACGGTGTGCGGCGAAATGCGCAGGCGGGAGGCGATCTGCCGGTTCGTCAGGCCGTCGGCCACGAGCCGCGCCACCCGCCGCTCCGACCGCGTCAGCACCGGCCCGTCCGGCGCCACCGGCACCACGGGCGGCGCCGCCGCCGGTGCGGCCGGACGCGGCGCGGGCGCGGGCGCGACGCCGGGCGACGCCGCGTCGGTCAGCAGCTTGCGCACCCGGTCGGCGTCGCGCACCGCTCCCCCGGCGTACCAGGTCTCGGCCGCCTCCTCCAGCAGCGCCTGCGCGCGGGCCGCCGAGCCCGCCGCGCGTTCGGCCGCCGCCGCGTCCTCCAGGGCCGCCGCGCGGGCGAACGGCCGCTCGGTCCACCGGTACAGCTCCACCGCCTCGGCCAGGTCGTCGGGGGCGCCGGTCACCAGGCCGTGGCCGTGCGCGGCGACCGCCGACGGCCACGCCACCCCCGGCAGCCCCGCCGCCTGCTCGCGCAGCGCCGCCACCAGCGCGCGGGCGTGCCGTCCGTCGCCGCACCGCGCCGTCAGCCGGACGAGCGTCCCCGCCACCAGCGGGCAGCCCTTGATCAGCGAACTGCGCGCGGGCGGCGCCGTGCACAGCCCGACCGCCGTCCGGCACGCCTCCTCGTGGCGGCCCGCCGCCTCCTGGAACAGCAGCCGCCGCCACGCCAGGTGCCCGCCGTGGTCGCCGTTCAGCCCCGACACGCGGCCCGCGCGGCGCAGCGTACGGTGTGCCGCCGCCAGGTCGTCGCCGCGGATCTGCGTCTCGGCCAGCAGCGTCAGCAGCGGCAGCGCCAGCGGCCCCGGCTCCGGGCCCGGCAGCCGCCGCAGCCCCTCGGACGCGTCCTCGGCCGCCTCGCGCAGCCGTCCCGCCGACAGCCGGAGCTGCGCCCGGTGCAGGCACCACAGCGGCCCCGACCACGTCGTGCCCAACTCCGCCGCCTCCTGCTCGGCCAGGTCCAGCACCGTCCCGGCGTCGGCGAAGCGGTCCAGCCCGATCAGCGGGCGCACCAGCCACAGCCGCGGGTGCCGCTGCCGCTCGCGCGGCCCGGCCGCGTCCGCGACGGCCACCGCCTCCCGTGCCGCCGCCAGCGCCCGCGTGTAGTCGCCGCGCGCGCTCGCCGCGACGCTGGCCGCGATCCCGCCGAGCACGCGGGCGCCGTCGCGTCCGGTCAGGCGGCCCAGCTCCTCGGCCTGCGCGGCGGCGCACTCGGCGTCGTCGGCGGCGCCGCCGCTCATCAGCCCGTACGCCTGGAGCGCCAGCAGCTCCGCGCGCAGCGGGTCGGTCACGCCGGGCCGGGCGAGCGCGCGCCGGGTGTGCTCCACCAGGACGGCGTCGTCGCCCAGATGCCGGAGCGCGTCGGCCAGCCCGGTCAGCAGCCGGGTCTCGGTCTCGGCGTCCGGCGCCGCCGGGAGCGCCCGCTCACCGAGCGCCCGCGCCCGCGACGCGCGGCCGGACAGGGTCAGCAGCCGCATCGCCTCCACCGTCAGCTCGGTCACCGAGCGGGTGCCGTCGTCCGACCCGTCCGGCGGGGTGAGGTCGAGCGCGCGCATCGCCAGGTCGGCGGCCTCGGCGGGCGACCGCGCCGCCCGCCGCCGCACCGCCTCGCGCAGCACCCCGACGGCCTGCGCCGCGCCCGGGTGCCCGCTGCGCAGCAGGTGGTCGGCCGCCTCGGCCGCGCCGCGCCCCTCCTGGCGCACCACCCCGGCGGCCTCGCGGTGCAGCGCCGCCCGGACGGGCTCGCCCAGCCCCGCGTACACCGCGTCGCGGACCAGCCGGTGCCGGAAGTCCAGTTCGGCGCCGGTCGCGCGCAGCATCCCGGCCGCGTCGGCGTCCTGAGCCGCGCCCGCCAGCTCCACCGCCGACCGGCCCGTGAGCCCCGCCACCTCGTGCACGGTGAACGGACGGCCCAGCACCGCCCCGGCCTCCAGCAGCCGCCGGGCCGAGTCGGGCAGGTCCCCGAGCCAGGCGCCGACGCGGTCGCAGAAGCGCGGCGGCAGCGGGCCCGCCTCGACGAGCCGCACCCTCCCGTCCACCACGCGCACGCGCCCGGCCGCGCTCAGGCAGCGCAGCAGCTCCTGGCACAGGAACGGGTTGCCGCCCGCGCCCGCCAGCAGCTCCGCCAGGTCGTCGCCGGGCGGGGCCCCGGCCGCCCGCGCGCACAGCCCCGCGACGTCCTCGTCGGACAGGTCGTCCAGCACCACGCGGTCGGCGCCGTCACCGACGAGCGCGTCCACCGCGTCCCGGGCCGGGCCGCGCGTCCCCGCCGGACCCGCCGCGAGCACCCACAGCACCGCGCCGGACGCCGCCGTCAGCGTGGGCAGGCCGTGCGCGGTCAGCTCGTCGGCGAGGTGGACGTCGTCCACGCCGATCAGCAGCGGCCGGTCGGGGCGGACCGCGCCGAGCCGTCCGGCCAGGTCCGACAGCAGCAGCCGGTCGCGGGCCGGGCCCGCCCGGTCGTCCGGCCAGGGCGCCAGCAGCGGGCAGCCCGCCAGCACGCCGGTCAGCGTCGCCAGCGGCGCGGCACGGTCCAGGCCGGTCGCGCGGCCGGTCGCCGTCGTCATGCCCGCCCGGCGGGCGAGCGCGACGGTCTCGGCCAGCATGCGCGTCTTGCCGGTGCCGCGCGCGCCGTCGAACACCAGCACGCCGCCCCGGCCGGTGCCGAGCCGCCGCAGCGCCGCCTGCGCGGCCCCGGCCGCCGCGGCACGGCCGGGCGGAGGAGAAAGGTCCACGGGAACGTCCCCCACAGCGCTGGGCGCGGGTCTAGGCCCGGGCCGGCGCCGGGCCGGTCAGGACGCCCGACAGGACGATCTCCGTGGCCGCCGCCAGCGCGGGGCCGAGCGGGAACGGCGGCTCGGCGTCGCCGCCCGCCCAGCGGTACAGCGTGCCGAGGTACAGGTCGCGCAGCACGACGCCCGCCGTCATCGGGTCGACGTCGGCGCGGACCTCGCCGCGCGCCACGCCCTCGCTGACGACCTGGGCGAAGCTGTAGGCGATGTAGGGCGGTTCGGTGACCGGGGCGCCGGTGCGGACCCACGCGGGCAGCAGCGCGCGCGTCACGTGCCGGTCGCGTTCCTCGCGTTCGGCGAGCACGCGCATGCACCGCAGCAGACGCCCGGCGAGGCCGGGACCGCGGGTGCACTCCTGGAGGATCGTCACGCCGATCTCGCGGCGCCGCTCCTCGCCCCAGGCGAGCAGGATGTCGTCCTTGCGGGGGAAGTAGTTGAAGACCGTGGCGCGCGCGACGTCGGCCGCCGCCGCGATCTGCCCGAACGACGTCGCGGCGTAGCCGTGCTCGACGAACAGCGTGACGGCCGTCTCGTACAGGGTGGCGCGCAGCGCCGCGCGGCGGCGGGCACGGCGGCCCGGAGAGGAAGGCGGGGGGTCGGGCATCTCCCCGTTGTAGTGCGGAAATTCCCGTCGATCAAGACGATCACCACTTTCGGTGACCCCGCGAGCGCGTTCGCGTGAACATTTCCCCCACCTGCTCAAATGGTCACCAAAAGTCGACTGGACTCGTGTCGGCGACGGCCGCGAAATGGTGTTTCCGCTGGACGTCGGCGTGATCACTAGATCGGCTCGCATCATGAAGGTTCGACTCTCCACTCGGTGGCCGGGGAACGGACCTTGGACCGCGCTCCAGGTCCGTGGGCGGAACCGGCAGCTCGGGCGCGCCGCGCGGCATCGCGTCGGCTTCCGCATCGTTCCCCGCGACAGGCGTCCATCCACCTTGACCCTGTCCGGAGTCGGCCAGTGGAAAGACTCGTCATAGAGTGGACCCGCGTCCACGTTCCCGAACCGCCACCACCGCTCGGCAGGCACCGGGAAAAACACGCCGCATTTCGATCGCGCACACCCGTGAACGGCTTGGAAACCGGAAGTGGACGACCTCGGGACACCCCTCTCGCGCCCCCGTCCTCCGTCACGGACGCCGCGAGCGGAAGACGCCGCCCAAGGCGGACGGCGGCGCGAAGGCGGCCGCGCGGTCCCCGTTAGGCTGCGGGCATGTCGGACGGTCCGCCCCCCTGCGCCTGCGTGCTCTGCCACGACTACGGCGACCGCGACCGGATGGACACGTTCCTGCTGCGCACGATCGTGCACATCTCGCAGTACGGGTGGAGCGTCGTCCTCGTCCCGGCCGACGAGCGCGGCCCCGGCTGGGCGTTCACGATCGGCCTCTGGCACGGGCACCGCGCCCCCGAGCTGGCCATGTTCGGCGCCGACCTCTACGAGATGGAGGAGACGCTGAACACCCTCGGCCGCGCGGCGGCGGAGGGCCGCCCGCCCGCCGACGGCGAACGCCGCCCCGGCCTGCACCGGGGCCGCCCGGTGGCGTTCCGGCAGGTGGAGACCCGCTGGTACGAGGCGCTGTTCCGGGGCGCGACGGCCTTCTACCGGCGTCCGCCGCTGCCGTTCCTCCAGGTCGTCTGGCCGGATGAGGACGAGCTGTTCCCGTGGCAGCCCGGCACGACGCTGGAGTTCCGGCACACGCAGCCGTGGCTGTGGCTGAGCCCGCGCGCCCACCCGTCCGGCGCCTGGACCCGCCACCTCTGACGCGCCCCGAGGACGGCCGTTAGGGTCGGCGGGTGCACGCACCCCTGGCGGAGACCCTCACCACGCGGCGCCTGACGCTGGAGCCGCTGACGGTCCACCACGCCGCCGAGATGGCCGCCGTCCTCGACGACGACCGCCTGCACACCTACATCGGCGGCGCCCCGCTCTCGCCGGCCGAACTCCGCGCCCGCTACGAGCACCTGGCGGCCGGTCCGTCGCCGTACCACCAGGAGGCGTGGCTGAACTGGATACTGCGCCGCACCCGCGACGCCCGCCCGATCGGCTACGTCCAGGCGACGATCACCCCGGCCCCGGCGGGCCTCCAGGCGTCGATCGCCTGGGTCACCGCCATGCCCTACCAGGGCTTCGGCTTCGCCACCGAGGCCGCGGCGGCGATGCTCGCCTGGCTGCGCGGCCACGGCGTCACGTCGATCGTGGCGAGCGTCCACCCGGACAACGCCCCGTCGACGGCGGTCGCCCGCAAACTCGGCCTCCACCCCACCGAGCCCCACGACGGCACCGAAATCCTCTGGCGGCTTTAGTTTTGTCCTTTTTGACAGGCAATGCCGCCAATGTGGAATGGTGGTAATTGCACGACAGAGAAGTCCCGGTTAGGGTCAACGCACAGAAAAAGCCCGGCCAAGTCTTCACCGATGGCCGGGCCAGAAAATAGCTATGCCCCGGGCGGCATGTCCAGACGAGCTGGACAGAGGCGGACCCGGGGCTTCCACGGACAACGTTACCACAGTCACGCGGACACGCCACCCCGCTCCGCGCTCCACCTGGGAGACCACCGATGACCGAAGCGCCCCCCGCCTGGACAGATGTTCTCCTCTGTCCGGCTCGCGCCCTACCTTCGGGCGGCGGACGGCGACCTTGACCGCGCCTTGGCCCTTTACCGGTGGAATCTGGAGGTCTCATCCGGGTTCTACGCACCGCTGCACTTCCTGGAGGTCGCCTCGCGCAACGCGATGCACACCCGGCTGCGGGAGAAGTGGCGGCGCGACGACTGGTGGCGCAAGGCCCCGCTGTCCGACGAGGGCCGCCGCAAGGTCGACCGGGCCCGCCGTCAGGCGTCCGAACGCCTGGCCCGGAGCGGGCGCCGGGTCATGATCCCCGACGACGTGGTGGCCGAACTGACCTTCGGTTTCTGGGTCGAACTGCTCAGCCGGCCCGCCGACCGCGATTTCTGGGTTCCGTCGCTGCACGGAGCGTTCCCCGGTTACCGTGGTCGCCGCGCCGAGCTGTACCGGCTCATGAAGCACATGGTGCTGTTCCGCAACCGGATCATGCACTACGAGCCGGTGCACCACCGCGACCTCGGCGCGGATCACCGCACGCTCTACCTGCTGCTCGGCTGCCTCAGCGGCGAGATGGCGGAGTTGTGCCGTGAGCTGGACGCCGTCCCCGCCCTGCTCGCGCGGCGGCCCGATCCGGGGAGCGCCTCCCGATGAGCCCGCACGGATGCGGTGCGTGTCACAGGCTGGTCTCGGTGACACTGGGTGGGCGGGGAACGGGGTAAAAGTCTGACACCAGAGCGCGAGGGAGCGGTTCCATGCAGGAGGTCTGGCCGGGTGACGCCTATCCGCTGGGGGCCACCTGGGACGGGTCGGGGACGAACTTCGCGCTGTTCTCCGAGGTCGCGCACCGGGTGGAGCTCTGCCTGTTCGACGAGGACGGCCGCGAGACGCGGTACGACCTGCCCGAGGAGGACGGGCACGTCCGGCACGGCTACCTGCCCGGCGTCGGGCCGGGCCAGCGGTACGGGTACCGCGTGCACGGGCCCTACAGCCCCCGCGACGGCGACCGCTGCGACCCGTCCAAGCTGCTGCTCGACCCGTACGGCAAGTCCGTCGAGGGCGAGGTGCGCTGGCACGAGTCGCTGTTCGCGTACCGCTTCGCCGACCCGGGCAGCCGCAACCACGACGACTCGGCCGCGTACATGCCGAAGAACGTCGTCATCAACCCGTTCTTCGACTGGGGCGACGACCGGCCGCCCCGCACCCCCTACCACGAGACGATCATCTACGAGGCGCACGTCAAGGGCCTGACGGCGCTGCACCCGGACGTCCCGGAGGAGCAGCGCGGCACGTACGCGGGGCTCGCGCACCCGGTGATGATCGACCACCTGCGCGATCTCGGCGTGACGGCCGTCGAGCTGATGCCCGTCCACCAGTACGTCCCCGAGCACGCCATGGTCGCGCGCGGCCTGACGAACTACTGGGGCTACAACACGATCGGGTTCCTCGCGCCGCACAACGCCTACAGCGCGTCGGGGCAGCGCGGCGAGCAGGTGATGGAGTTCAAGGCGATGGTCCGCGCGCTACACGAAGCGGGCATCGAGGTCATTCTCGACGTCGTCTACAACCACACCGCCGAGGGCGACCACCTCGGGCCGACGCTGTCGTTCCGGGGCATCGACAACAACGCCTACTACCGGCTCCGCGACGACGACCGCCGCTACCACCTCGACTACACCGGCTGCGGCAACTCGCTGAACGTCCGCAGCCCGCACGCGCTCCAGCTCATCATGGACTCGCTCCGCTACTGGGTCCTGGACATGCACGTCGACGGGTTCCGCTTCGACCTGGCCTCGGCGCTGGCCCGCGAGCTGCACGACGTGGACCGGCTCGCCGCGTTCTTCGACCTCGTCCAGCAGGACCCCGTCGTCTCCCAGGTCAAGCTGATCGCCGAGCCGTGGGACGTCGGCGAGGGCGGCTACCAGGTCGGCAACTTCCCGCCGCTGTGGACGGAGTGGAACGGCAAGTACCGCGACACCGTCCGCGACTTCTGGCGCGGCAGCTACGCGACGATGCCCGAGTTCGCGTCCCGGCTGACCGGCTCGTCCGACCTGTACGAGAACAGCGCCCGCCGCCCGTTCGCGTCGATCAACTTCGTGACCTGCCACGACGGCTTCACCCTGCACGACCTCGTCTCCTACGACGAGAAGCACAACGCCGACAACGGCGAGAACAACCGCGACGGCACCGACGACAACCGTTCGTGGAACTGCGGCGCCGAGGGGCCGACCGACGATCCGGGCGTCCTCGGCCTGCGCGCCCGGCAGAAGCGCAACTTCCTGGCGACGCTGCTGCTGTCGCAGGGCGTCCCGATGCTGTCGCACGGCGACGAGCTGGGCCGCACCCAGCACGGCAACAACAACGCCTACTGCCAGGACAACGAGCTGGCGTGGGTGCACTGGGACGACCGGCAGGACCTGGAGTTCGTGCAGGCCCTCATCCGGCTCCGCCGCGAGCACCCGGTGTTCCGCCGCCGCCGCTTCTTCGACGGCGTCGGCACCGGCGCCCAGGCCGACCTGGCCTGGCTGACCCCGGCGGGCGACACGATGACGGGCGGCGACTGGGACGCCGGCTACGCCAAGTCCCTCGGCGTCTACCTCAACGGCGACGCGATCAACGAGCCGGACCGGCGGGGACGTCCCGTCCGCGACGACTCCTTCCTGCTGCTCATCAACGCCGGGGCCGACCCGGTCACGTTCACGCTGCCCGGCCCCGACTACGGCGAGCACTGGACGTGCGAACTCGACACCGCCGCGCCCCGCACCACGCCCGACCGCGCCTCCAAGGCTCGCGACCGCATCGCGGTGGCCGACCGCTCCCTGACGGTGCTGCGGCGGGTCTGAGCGCGGGACAATGCCCGGCATGGATGCACCCGTGTACGTCGTCGTCGGCGCCGGTCCCGGCCTGGGGCTCGCCGCCGCCCGCCGCTTCGCCCGCGCGGGCCACCGCGCCGTCCTGGCCGCCCGCCGCCGCGAGGACGCCGAACCCCTCGCGGCGACGCTGCGCGCCGAGGGGCACGCGGCCGAGGGCGCGGGCGTCGATCTCGCCGACGCCGACGACGTGACGCGCGTCGTCGCGGAGATCGGCGCGCGGCTCGGCCGCATCGACGTCCTGCACTTCAACCCGAGCGTGTGGCGGGCGAAGGGCCCGCTGGAGCTGACGGTCGCGGAGCTGCTGGAGGACGTCACGCTCGGCGCCGCCGCACTGCTCCCGGCCGTGCAGGCGGCCCGTCCGTTCCTGCGTCCGGGCGCGCGGGTCCTGGCCACCGGCTCGGTCGCGGCGGACGCGCCGCCGGTGTCGGCGGCGTCGCTGGGCGTGCAGAAGGCCGCCGTCCGGAACCTGATCACCGCGCTCGACGCGGCCCTGTCCCCCGCCGTCCGGGCCGTCACCGTCCAGGTCAACGGGACGCTCGCCGACGACGGCCCGTTCGCCCCGGCCGCCGTCGCCGACGCGCTGTGGGCCGCCGCCGCCCGCCCGGACCGCGACTGGACCCCGTACGTCGCCTACGACGGCTGAGGTTCAGCGCCCCATCCGCAGCGCCGTGGCGAAGACGAGGACGAACGTCACGGCGGCGAGCAGCCCGTGCGTCAGGACGGCGGCGCGCGGGAAGCCGTCCTCGGTGCCCCGGGCGTGCCGTCCGCCGCGTCCCACGAGCCACCGGGTGAACAGCAGGAACCCTTGGAACGCGACCAGCACCAGCAGCCCGAACGCCACCCACGCGAACGCGGGATGCCCGCCGAGCAGGTGGACGACCCAGGCGCAGAGCCCGGTCAGGGCCGTGAACGGATGCGCGGTCAGCAGCAGCAGCGGATACCGGGTCACCTTCGTGGCCTGCCGCCGCAACCCCCCGCGCCCCCACCAGCGCGTCAGCAGATAGGCCCCGACGGCGGCCGTCACCGACCACGCGAGCAACGCGGCAACGCCCATCCCGCCTCCTCACCGAACCCCCAGTCTCCCCCCACCCCACCCACCCCCGCCCCCTTTCCCCAACATTCGTCACCCACCGTGGACACCACCCGTCCCGCTACGCTCGCCCCATGGCGGAGCACACGTACGTGGTGGCAGGCGGGGCCGGGATCGTCGGCGCCTGCGTCGTCACGTCCCTGCTGGCGCGGGGCGCCACCGTGTACGTTCCGTCACGATCACCCGAGCGTCTCGCCGCACTGCGCGAGAGCGTCCCCGCGCCGCACCGGGCGCGGCTGCGTGCGGTCCGCGCCGACGTGGGCGACCCCGCAGGCGCCGCCCGGTTCCGCGACCTGGTCGCGGCCGAGGCGGGCGCGCCCGACGGCGTCGTGGCGGCGCTGGGCCGCTGGTGGGAGGGCCTGCCGCTCACCGAGGTCCCGCTGGACACCTGGACCCGCGTCCTGCGCGACAACCTGACGAGCCACTTCGTCGCCGCCCAGGCGTTCGTGCCCCTGCTGGCGGACCGTCCGGGCGGCGTCTACGTCTCCCTCAACGGCATCGCCGCCCTCAAGCCGGTCCCGCTGTCCGGCCCGGTCTCGGCCACCGACGCCGCCCAGCACATGCTCATGCGGACGTTCGCCGCCGAGAACCCCGCCGTCCGCATGCACGAGATCCTCGTCCTCACCCCGGTGGTCACCCCCGCCTGGCCCGCGGACGACCCCGTCGACGCCCGCTGGCTGTCGGGCGAGACCGTGGGCGCCTACGTCGCGGACGTCGTCACCGGCCCCGGCGACGGCACTCCGTTCGACCTCCGCCTCCCGCACGACTGGGACGTCTGGTCCTGACGGCGGTCAGGGCGAGGGGTTCTCCCGCGACCGGCGCCGCAACCGGCGGCGCCCGCGCCGGTCCGCCCCGGCGTGCGGCACCCGCACGATCATCTGGAGCACCGTGAACAGCGCGACGGACCCGCCGAGCAGCAGCGCGATACTGCCGAAGTTCTGCCAGAAACCCCCGGCCTTGAGCACCAGCGCCCCCGACCCGACGAGGAAGCCGACCAGCGCCACGAATACGGCGAGGACCTCGATGAGGTTGACCAGGCTCTGCGACACGATGCGCTGCGCCGTCTGCGAGTAGCCCGACAGGTCGGCCTTGACGTCGTCCAGATACGCCTCGGACTCGGCCCTCAGCCGGGCGCTGATCGCCTCGGCGGCCCGCTCGACCTGCTCGTTGAGGAGCTGCGTCGTCTTGATCAGCTCCCGTTCCCGGACGTAGTCCTGGTGGACGAGGTTCATCCCCACCGGCAGCAGCGCGATCGCCCGGTCGACCGAGTGCAGCGCGTCGTCGAGCCGGCCGAGCCGGCGCAGCGCGTACGCGCGCCAGAAGTACAGGTTGTAGCCGTCCTCGCCGCGCCCGATCATCTCGTCGGCGAGGTCCATCATCTGCTCCGCCTGGTCGTCCAGGTCGACGCCGAACCAGAGGGCGTGCAGGCACGTGTAGCGCGTGGCGCTGTCGGTGTCGGGCATGGCGCGGGCCCGCTCCAGCAGCGGACGTCCCCGCTCCGAGCGCAGGCCCAGCGCGGCGAGCGCGGCCATCGACGCGAGGTAGCCGTCGTCGCGGAAGTCGCGCAGCCAGACCTGGCAGCGGTCGTCCAGTTCCTCGAACTTGAAGTCGAAGCGCAACCGGCTGCCGTGCGCGTAGGCGACGACGCGGGCCGCGTGCTCCGGATACGGCTGCGCCGAGCAGGCTCCGGCGTCCTCGGCGGTGGGGATGCGCTGCCCCACCTCCCGCGCCTGCCAGCACAGGTTGGAGGTGACGCGGCGCAGCACCTCGCGGGAGACGTCCGCGCGGCCGGTGATCTCGGCCAGTCGGAAGATCCAGTCGAGGGAGCCGTCCGCCTCGATCAGCGGGGCGATCTCCTGCTCCAGGATCTCGACCTGGCCGGTGTAGGAACTCACGCGCCGCAGCGCCTGTTCGGCGCGCCCGGTCTGGGAGGGGATTTCAGGCGTGGGAGGCACGTGAGCACCCTAGGCGATAGCGCACGAAGAGAACATCTTCATCCACGTAGAGCGCGGACGTCGTCAGCGGGCGTTCGCGGGTGAGCGCGCCGAGCATGCGCGTGTGGTGCGCGGTGCCGTGCAGGGTGGGCGCGATGTTCAGGCAGAGTTCGTCGGCCAGATCGGCGTTGATGAGGGCGGTGGCGAGCCCCGGACCGCCCTCGCAGAGCAGCCGGTCCAGGCCGTGCTCCTCGCGGAGGAGGCGGCAGGCGAGGGCGAGGTCCACGTCGTCGTCCCCCGCCTCGATCACCGTGGCGGGGACGCCGGGGCGGGCGGCCCGCCGCGACGTGACGACGAGGGTCTGCGTCTCGGCCGCGGTGAACAGCGGCAGCGTCCAGTCCAGGTCGAGCGTGCGGGTGAAGACGACGATCGGCGCGGGCGGCGCCCCCCGGCGCTCGCGGAGATCGGCGCGGAGGCGGGCGGGGCCGAGCCGCCCGGTCCGGGCGGTCGCCGCGCCGACGAGGATCGCGTCGCTGAGCGCGCGCAGAACCCGGAAGACGCGGAAGTCGGCGTCTCCCCCGATCCCGTTCGTCCACCCCTCGGCGTCGGTGACCGAGCCGTCGGCGCTCGTCACCATGCCGATGCGCAGGGGTGGGGGGTCCGCGTAGGCGGTCCAGGGGTCGGTGTCGGTGGCGGGTTCGGGTAGGAGGCGGCGCATGACCTGGAGGTTAGCCGGACCCGGTCGCGCGTTCTGTCGGGGGCGGGGCGCAGGATGGGGGTATGGAGCTGCCGATCAGTCCGCCGCTGGCGCCGATGCTGGCCAAGGCCGTCAAGACCATGCCGCGGGGCGACATCCTGTACGAGCCGAAGTGGGACGGTTTCCGGTGCATCGTCTTCCGGGACGGTGACGAGGTCGAGCTGTCCAGCCGGGGCAAGAAGCCGCTCACGCGGTACTTTCCCGAGCTGGTCGAGGCCGTGAAGCGGGAACTGCCGGAGCGGTGCGTCGTCGACGGGGAGATCGTGCTGCGGCACGGTTCCCGGCTCGACTTCGACCGGCTCCAGCAGCGCATCCATCCGGCGGCGTCGCGGATCAAGCTGCTGTCGGAGGAGACGCCCGCGTCGTTCGTGGCGTTCGACCTGCTCGCGCTGGACGGCACGTCCTACCTGGACACGCCGCTCGGGGAACGCCGCGAGCTGCTGACCCGCGCCCTCGCCGACGTGAGCGCACCGATCCACGTCACCCCGGCGTCCGACTCCTACGACCTCGCGCTGCGCTGGTTCGACGTGTTCGAGGGCGCCGGGCTGGACGGCGTCATCGCCAAGCCGACCGACCTGGCCTACCAGCCCGACAAGCGCGTCCTGTTCAAGGTCAAGCACGAGCGCACCGCCGACTGCGTCGTGGCCGGGTTCCGCTGGCACAAGTCCGGCCCGATCGTCGGGTCGCTGCTGCTCGGCCTCTTCAACGACCAGGGGCACCTTCAGCACGTCGGCGTGGCGGCGTCGTTCACGATGGCGCGCCGCGCCGAGCTGGTGGAGGAGCTGGAGCCCTACCGCGCGACCGATCTGTCCGGGCATCCGTGGGAGGAGTGGGCGCGGCAGAGCGAGGCGACGGTCGACCGGATGCCCGGCGCGGTCTCGCGCTGGACGGGCAACAAGGATCTGAGCTGGGTCGCGCTGCGGCCGGAGCTGGTGGTCGAGGTCGCCTACGAGGCGATGGAGGGCGACCGTTTCCGGCACACGGCCCGGTTCCGCCGCTGGCGCCCCGACCGCACGCCCGAGTCGTGCACGTACGAGCAGTTGGAGGTCCCGGTCGCCTACGACCTCGACGACATCTTCTCCAACCCCCACCCGGACCGGGCGTGACCGTGCCCGGCCGTCCGGCGCGCGGACGGCCGGGCACGGGCCGTCAGGGACGCTCGGTCTCGTTGCCGACGGTCTCGCGGATGAGCTGCTCGTCGCTGCGCCGCAGCTTGGTCTCGGCGTGGGGACGCAGGTACGCCTGCTGCGGGCCGGGCACCCGGTCCTCGATGACGTAGGTGGCCTTGGTGGAGATCGGCGCGCCCGGCGTGCGGACGGTGGGCAGCGTCCGGAAGTCGGCGCGGAACTCGGTCTGGCTCACCTTGGTCAGGACGTAGCCGCGCTGGTTGTTGTAGAAGCGCAGATGCGGGTTGATCTTGAGGAACGGCTGGCTGGACGGGTCGGAGTCGGCGCCGTCGCCGTTGCTGGTGACCGAGGTGCAGACGAGTTCGGACCCGACCGTCTTGGACGACGGGTCGTCGTAGTCGGCCTTGAGGTCGCTGGCCCAGTGCGCGTGGACGTCGCCGGTGAGGACGACGGCGTTGCGGACGCGCGCGTCGACCCAGCCCTTCGTGATGCGGTCGCGGGAGGCGGCGTAGCCGTCCCAGGAGTCCTGGCTGGTGACCTTGAGCGGCCCGGCGTTGTTGTCGCGCTGGGCGAAGAAGACCTGCTGGCCGAGGACGTCCCAGCGGGCGGCCGACCGGCGGAAGCCCTCCAGCAGCCACTTCTCCTGCGGCTCGCCGGTGATGGAGCGGGCCGGGTCGGTGGCGGCGGGGCAGTCGCGGTAGCCGTCGCCGCAGCCCTGGTCGTCGCGGAACTGGCGGGTGTCGAGCATGTGGAAGTTCGCCAGGCGGCCCCACGGGACGCGCCGGTAGAGCTGCATGCCGGGGCCGCGCGGGATCGAGCCGCGCCGCAGCGGCATGTTCTCGTAGTACGCCTGGAAGGCGGCGGCGCGGCGGCGCTCGAAGTCGGCGGGGTCGGGGGTGTCCGACGACGCTTCTGGGAACGTTCCAGCCCAGTTGTTCTCGACCTCGTGGTCGTCGAAGACGACGAGCCACGGCGCGACGGCGTGCGCGGCCTGGAGGTCGGGGTCGGCCTTGTACTGGGCGTGCCGCTGCCGGTACCCGGCGAGGGTGACGGTCTCGGGCCCCTCGTGGTCGCGGACGTTGCCGCCGGGGATGTTGTAGACGCCCGCGCGGTACTCGTACTGGTAGTCGCCGAGGTGCAGGACGAGGTCGGGCTGCTCCTCGGCGAGCCGCCGGTACGCGGTGAAGTAGCCGTGCTCGTACTGCGAGCACGACGCGAACGCCATGGTGAGCGCGGGGCCGAAGGTGTCGGGCCGGGGCGCGGTGAGCGCGCGGCCGGCGGGCGAGAGGTGGCGGCCGACCTTGAACCGGTACCAGTACTCGGTGCCGGGCCGCAGCCCGCCGAGTTCGACGTGGACGCTGTGCGCGGCGGAGGGCCGCGCGACGGCGGTGCCCCGCCGGACGATCCGCCGGAATCCGGCGTCGGCGGCGACCTGCCACTCGACGGTGAACGGGAACGACGGCATGCCACCGAGCCCGTCGTCGGCGAGGGGGTCGCGGGCGAGCCGCGTCCACAGGACGAAGCCGTCGGGCGCGGGGTCGCCGGAGGCGACGCCGAGCGTGAACGGGTCGCCGAGCAGTTCGCGGGTGGGCGCGGCGACCGCGGTGGCGGTCACGGAGGCGGGGAGCGCGGTGGCGAGGGCCGCGGTCGCTCCGGCGGTCACGAAGGAGCGGCGGGCGAGAACGAAGGGAGCATTGGCCATCAAATCGACCTTTCACGGCGTGTCCGGCACTTGATCCGCCGGACAGCCTCGCGAAGGCCAATGGCCGGAGGTTTCCACAAAGATGACCGTTGGCACAACGTCGCGCCAACAGTGCTAAGATAGCTCGCCTCTGGTTTTGACGCAGAGAACCCCCATCCTGAAAAGGAGAGTAGCCGACACATGGGTGCCCGTCAAGTCAAGTCCGCTCGCGCCACGGCCCTGGAGACCGAGCAGCGGCACGTCTCCCGCGTCTACGCCCGGCTCGACGCCGAGCGCGCCGCGGCCGAGGACGCCGTCGCGGCGGGCCCCGGCGCGGGCGGCGGCGCCGGGTTCCAGGCGCGCGTCGAGCGGCAGGCGTCCGTCGAGGAGGGCGCGCGGCGGCTCGCCCGGCTCGGCGGCGTCGAACGCGCCCTCTGCTTCGGCCGCATCGACCACCGCGACGGCGACACGTTCTACGTCGGCCGCATCGGCCTGCGCGACGAGGACCGCGAACCGCTGCTCATCGACTGGCGCGCCGAGGCGGCCCGTCCCTTCTACACCGCCACCGCGGGCGACCCCGGCACCCTCGCCCGCCGCCGCCACCTGCACCTGCGCGGCCGCACCGTGCAGCGGGTGGACGACGAGGTCTTCGACCTGGCGGGCCTCGCCGAGGACGACCGGGCCGCCATCGTCGGCGAGGCGGCCCTGCTCGCCACCCTGCGCCGGGGCCGGACGGGCCGGATGGGCGACGTCGTCGCCACGATCCAGGAGGAACAGGACGAGGTCATCCGCGCGGGCCTGCACGGCGTGCTCGTCGTGCAGGGCGGTCCCGGCACCGGCAAGACCGTCGCGGCGCTGCACCGGGCGGCGTACCTGCTGTACACCTACCGCGACGTGCTGGAGCGGCGCGGCGTCCTGGTCGTCGGCCCGAACGCGACGTTCCTGCGCTACATCGAGCAGGTGCTCCCCGGCCTGGGCGAGACCGACGTGGTGCTGACGACGGTCGGCGGCCTGTTCCCCGGCGTAGACGCGACCGAGGCCGACGTGCCGGACGTCGCGGTCGTCAAGGGCGATCCGCGCATGGCGGACGTGATCGAGCGGGCCGTCCGCGACCGGCAGCGCGTCCCGGCGGGCGGCCTGGCCGTGGACTGCGACGGGATGACGCTGCGCGCCGACGAGGACGCCTGCCGCGCCGCCCGCGACCGCGCCCGCGCGCTGCGCGCCCCGCACAACGTGCAGCGCCGCCTGTTCGTGCACGAGATCCTGGACGCGCTGGCGCTCGACCGCGCCCGCCAGTACGACGCGATGGTGGACGAACCGCTCGCCGAACTGCTCGAACCGGGCAAGACGCCGAAGTGGCTGCAAGAGCTGCTGGACGAGGCCGAGGACGACCCGCTGCTCGACGCCGAGGACATCCGGCTGTCCAAGGAGACCCTCTGGCAGGACCCGGCCGTCCGCGCCGCGATCGACGCGCTCTGGCCGGAACTGACCCCGCAGACCCTGCTGGACGCGCTGTTCTCCGACGCCGCGCGCCTGCGCTCGGCGGGCGCCGTGCTCACGGGCGCCGAACGCGCGCTGCTGGAGCGTCCGCCCGGCGTCCCGTGGACGGTCTCCGACGTCCCGCTGCTGGACGAGGCCGCCGAATGGCTCGGCGCCGACGATCCCGCCGAGCGCGCCCGGCTCCGCGCGGCCGAGCGGGCCCGCGCCGAGGAGGAGCGCTACACCCGCGAGGTGCTGGAGTCGGCGGGCGTCGACGAGTCCTTCATCGACGCCGCCGAGCTGGCCGACCGCACCACCGACCACGGCCCGCACCGCACGACGGCCGAGCGCGCCGCCGCCGACCGCACCTGGGCGTACGGGCACGTCATCGTGGACGAGGCGCAGGAGCTGTCGGCGATGGCGTGGCGGGCGCTGATGCGCCGCGTCCCGACGCGGTCGCTGACGGTCGTCGGCGACATCGCGCAGACGGGCAGCGCGGCGGGGGCGCCGTCGTGGGGCGCGATGCTCGACCGGTACGTGCCGGGCCGGTGGCGCGAACAGCGCCTCATGGTCAACTACCGCACCCCGGCGGCGATCATGCGGGTGGCGGCGGACGTGCTGGCGGAGGTCGCGCCGGACGAGACGCCGCCGGTGCCGGTCCGCGACGACGGCCCGCCGCCGCTGGCGCGGCACGTCGAGCCGGGCGACCTGGGCGCCGCGCTGCCCGGCCTGGTCGCCGCCGAGCTGGCCGAGGTCGGCGCGGACGAGCAGGCCGGACGGCTCGCGGTGATCGCGTCGGCGCGGCGGCACGCGGCCGTCCGCGCGGCCCTGCCGGACGCGGCGGCGGGCGCGACGCCCGAGGCGCTGGACTCCCCCGCCGTCGTGCTGACGGCGGAGGAGGCCAAGGGCCTGGAGTTCGACACGGTGATCGTGGTCGATCCGGCGGGGATCACGGCGGGCGGGCCGCGCGGCGGGCAGGACCTCTACGTCGCGGTGACGCGCGCGACGCGCCGCATGACGGTCGTCCACCACGGCGACCTGCCCGCCGCGCTGCGCCGGCTCACGGATACGGCAGCAGACCCGCGTTGATCTCCGTCCAGCGGGCGGCCAGCGCCCGCACCACCTCGGGCTCGCGGACGGCGAGGTTCGCCTGTTCGCGCGGGTCGGCGACGACGTCGTACAGGGCGTCCGCCGACCCGGCCCGCAGGTACTTGTACCGGCCCCGGCGCAGCGCGCGGGATTGGCGGGTGCGCCAGAACAGGTCGTGGCCGGGGGCCTTGGCGCCGCGCAGGAGGTAGGGGGCGAGGCTGCGGCCGTCGAGCGGGTGGGAGGCGGGCGGGGTGACGCCGGCGATCTCCAGCAGGGTCGCGGTCCAGTCCTGGGTGATGACGGGGACGTCGCTGACCTGGCGGGGCCGGATGCGGGCGGGCCAGCTCAGGATGTTGGGGACGCGGATGCCGCCCTCGTTCAAACTGGCCTTGGCGCCGCTGAGCGGCCAGTTGTACGACCAGCGCTCGCCGCCGTTGTCGCTGGAGAACAGCACGAGCGTGTCGTCCTCCTGGCCGGTGGCGCGGATCGCGGCCAGGACGCGGCCGATGGCGGCGTCCATGGCCTCGACCATGCGGCGGTAGGTGTCCAGGGAGCCGCCGTCGTCGTGCCAGAGGGCGCGGTTGTCACCGGCGTTGACGCGGGCGGTGATCTCCTCGCTGACCTTGCGGTCGCCGGGCGCCTCCCAGGGCCAGTGCGGGGCGGTGAAGTTGAGGTTCAGCAGCCACGGCTTGCTCCGCTTCTTCCGGACGTACTCGGCGGCGCGGTTCGCGATCGTGTCGGTGTAGTAGCCGAGGTCCTTGGTGGGGACCTCGCCCTCGTACAGGTCGACGTTGCCGGGGCCGCTGACCTTGGAGTAGTAGTCGACGGCGCCGGACAGGTTGCCGAAGAAGGTGTCCCAGCCGGATTTCAGCGGGCTGAACCACGGCAGGAAGCCGCAGTGCCACTTGCCGAACATGGCGGTGTCGTAGCCGGAGCCTTTGAGCAGGTTGCCGAGCGTGGGGTGGTCGGCGGGGATGCCGAGCAGTTCGTCCGGCCGGGCGATCGGTTCTTCCAGGCCGCCGCGCAGGCGTCCGGGGTAGCGGCCGGTGTAGAGGCCGAAGCGGGTGGGCGAGCAGACGGCGGCGGCCGAGTAGGCGTCGGTGAAGCGGACGCCCCGCGCGGCGAGGCGGTCCAGGTGCGGCGTGCGGATGTGCGGGGAGCCGTAGCTGCTGAGATCGGCCCAGCCGAGGTCGTCACCGAGGATGACCAGGATGTTCGGGCGCCGGTGCGGGCGTCCGTGGGCGTCGGCGCGGAACGGCCGCTCGTCGGCGCGCGCCGATCCGGCGGCGCCGATGAGGGCGCCGGACGCGGCGACGGCCCCGGCGGCGGTGACGGCGGTGCGGCGGGTGATCGCGGGGTCGGTCACAAAAACCTACTTTCTAGATCAATTCAACCGAGATAGTAGGGAATTAGATCGCAGGTCGTCCAGCCGGGACTACCGTCACACGTTGAGCAAGCGTACGCTTGGTTGCCGGGATCTCGGCCGAGCGAAAGGGACGCCGCATGACGCGCGACTATCGGAACCTCATCGGCGGTGAGCTGCGTGCGGCGGCCGACGGCGGCCTGCTCGACTCGGTGGACCCGTCCACCGGTGCGGTGTGGGCGCGGATTCCGCGCAGCGGCCCGGCCGACGCGGAAGCGGCCGCGGCAGCGGCCCGCGCGGCGTTCCCGGCCTGGTCGGACCTCCCGGCGGCGGTCCGCGCGCACCACCTGCGCAAGGTCGCGTCGGTCATCGGCGAGCACGCGCGGGAACTGGCGGAGCTGGAGACCCGCGACAACGGCCGCACGATCACCGAGACGTCCCGCCGCGACCTGCCCGCCATGGCCTACCTGTGGGGCAACGCCGCCGCCGAGTGCACGGCGGCCGTGCAGGGCCGCACGGTGGACTTCGGCCCCGGGAGCCTCGGCCTGACCCGCCGCGAACCGTACGGGGTGACGCTCGGCGTCATCCCGTGGAACTCCCCGATCTCGACGTTCTCGGCCAAGGCCGCGTTCGCTCTGGCGGCGGGCAACACGGTCATCATCAAGCCGGCCGAGCAGGCGACGGTGTCGTCCCTGCGCCTGGGCGAACTCCTGGCCGACGTGCTGCCGCCCGGCGTCCTGAACGTCGTGTCGGGCCTGGGCGAGGAGGTCGGCGACCCGCTCGTCCGCAGCCCCGAGGTCGACAAGATCAGCCTCACCGGCTCGGTCGGCACCGCCCGGGCCATCACCCGCGCGTCAGCCGACTCCCTGAAGCCCCTGGCCCTGGAACTGGGCGGCAAATCGCCCAACATCGTCTTCGCCGACGCCGATCTCGACCGGGCCGCCCCGGGCGTCACCACCCAGGCGATCTACACGGCCAACGCGGGCCAGATCTGCTACGGCGGCTCGCGCGTCCTGATCCAGCGCCCGGTCTACGACGAGATGATCGACCGCATGACCGAGATCGCCCGGGGCGTCCGCCTAGGCGCCCCGTCCTCCCCCGACACCACGATGGGGCCCATCGTCTCGCGCGACCAGTTCGACCACGTCACGTCCTACCTCGACCTGGCCCCCGAGGAGGGCGCCGACCTGGTCTTCGGCGGGCGCTCCGGCCCCGACGCCGTCGAGGACGAGGCTCTCAGGAACGGCTTCTGGGTCGAACCCACCCTCTACGCGACCACCGACAACTCCCTCCGCGTCTGCCAGGAGGAGATCTTCGGCCCGGTGGCGGTGGCGCTCCCCTTCGACACCGAGGACGAGGCCCTGGCCCTGGCCAACGACTCGCCCTACGGCCTGGCCGCCGGCGTCTGGACCCGGAACCTCGCGACGGCCCACCGCATGTTCCGCCACCTCCGCACCGGCACCGTCTGGGTCAACACCTTCCGCAAGGTCATGTTCCCCCTGGAGGGCGTCAAGAACAGCGGCTACGGCCACGACTCGGTCCTCGCCTACACCCGCGAGAAGGCCGGGATCATCGAGATCTAGCCGGTTCGGCGGCCGGGCCCGCGCCGAAGGCGTCGGCGCAGAGGCGGGTGAAGTGCCGGGGGCCGGGGAGCAGGAGCGTCCAGGCGAGGACGGCCCAGCCGAGGTGCAGGTGGGTGACGGCGTGGCACCAGGCGGACGGGCCGTCGGCGGTGAGGCCGTCGTCGCGTTCGTAGGTCATGCGACGGAGGCCGGACGGGTGCCGTTCGGCCGGGCGAAGGGCCAGCCGTACCGGGTTCCGGGCGCGGAGCCAGGCTTCGACCGGCCGGCAGCGGCCGCAGGTGGCGGCGATCCAGATCGTCGCGTCCGGCTGGGCTCCGCGCAGGCGGGGCAGCCACGGGCGGACGGTCCGGCGGTAGGTCGTCCAGGCGGCGCCGTGCGCCTCGGTGAGCAGGGCGTTCTCGTGCCAGGACGCCAGGCCCGCGCCGTAGGCGGCGGCCGTGGCCGCGCCCAGCAGGAAGACCGGGTCCAGCAGGGCCAGGAGCAGGTAGACGGCCGTCATGCCGGTCTGCATCGGGTTGCGGACGTAGGCGTACGGGCCCGTCGTCACCAGGCGCGGCGGCGGGTCGTAGGGCAGCGGGGTACCGCCCGCGCGGGCGAACTCGGCCACGGCGGCGGCCGTGACCGCCAGGGGGACCAGGGCCGCCTGGCCGACCAGCGCCAAGGCCCACGTGGGACGGGACGGGACGTCGCTCAGCGCGATCGGCAGCCCGAGCATCAGCACCGACGCGGCCACGGCCTGCAACGCCACGCGGGCGCGCAGGTGACGGCCGTCGAGCGTCCAGCGGGCGAGCAGCAGACCGGGGACGAGCGCGGCCACCGCCGCGACCGACTCCCCGAGCAGCCAGTCGCCGCCGAGCAGCACGACCGGCTCCCCCAGCGGCATGACGGCCAGATCAACCCAGACCGCCGCACCCGCGACGAGCGGCCACGGCAGCGCCCGCAGCGCGAGCACGGCCGCCCCGCCCCACAGGAAGGCCCAGCCGAGCAGCAGGTCCACCGGGACACCGGCGACGACGCCGCCCTCGGCCGCGAACGTCCACCAGCCCGCGCGCAGCGCCAGCGCGTTGACGCCCGACAGCGCCGCCAGGTTCCACGCGACGCCCAGCACCAGCGCCGCAACCTCGCGGCGGGACGGCCGGCGCAGCAGCGCGGCGGTCGCGAGCAGCGGGACGAACAGCGCGACGCCCCGGATCAGCGCGGGATCGGTCATGGCCGGGTGAACGTCTCGGCGAGGTAGGCCGCCGCCTCGGTCATCGCGCGGCGCTGCACCGGCCCGAAGTACCAGGACGGGTCGAACGTGCGCTCGTACCGCAGCGTCACCGCCAGGCGCGGGCCGGTCCAGCGGAACTCGGCCTCGGTGAGGCGCAGCCAGCGGGCGAGCGTGGTGTCGCGGGTGATCGCGAAGACGGCGTGGTCCGGGCCGGAGCGCAGCACGGTGAGGTCCATCGCGCGGGGCTCGGGCTTCGCGGTGAGGCCGAGGGAGCGGCGGGGCGTGAACGTGATGTGCCGGGTCGCGCCGGGCGTGAGGCCCGAGCCGTCCGCCGTCACGGGACGCGGGAACTTCAACCGGGCCATCCCCGCCGGGATCGGCCCGAACTCCGGCGGCGCGGCGAGCGCGGCGCCGGGATCGAACCCCGCCGGGGCCGTCCGGGCGGCCGACGCCTCCGCCCCGCGCGGCAGCGACCCCACGGCGCCCTCCGCGCTCAGCAGCAGCGGCACGATCAGCAGCGCCGACAGGCCCCGGCGCCGCGCGGCGTTGAGGATCAGCCCGACGACCAGCCCGCACAGGTAGAACAGCGGCGCCGCCATGACCAGGCACACGACGCCCTCGCCGAGCAGCGGACCGGCCAGGGCGAGGCCGACGGTGATCGTCGCCGTGATCGTGCCGAGCGGGCTGCGCGGACGGGCCGTGGCGACGACCGTCAGCGCGATCAGCGCGGGGACGCCGACGTAGAACAGCGCGGTCTGCTCCAGCCCGCTGTGGCCGAGGACCTTGACGGCCAGCATCGCGGCGAACAGCGCCGCGACGACGCCGAACAGCGTCCGGCGCGCGGCGCGCTGCCGCCGCGGATCGGGGACGACCATGGGCCACCTCGTTCAATCAGTCGGTTTAATCACTTGGTTAAACCGTATGATGAACGAAGCTGTCAACCCCGAGGAAGGCCCGTGTGACCAAGCAGAACAGCGCGGAGACCAAGGAACGCCTGCTCGCGGCCGCCGCCGCGACCGTCCGGACGGAGGGCTACGCGGGCACGAGCGCGCGCACGATCGCCAAGGCGGCGGAGTGCAACTCGGCGCTGGTCTTCTACCACTTCGGCGGCGTCGACCAGCTCCTGCTCGCCGCGCTCGACCGGTCGTCGGAGGAACGCATGAAGGCCCACAGCGCCGCCGTCGCGGACGCGCGGACGCTGGAGGAACTGGTGGAGGCCGCCACCGGGATCTACCGCGCCGACATCGAGGGCGGCCACATCACCCTGTTCAGCGAACTGGTCGGCGCCAGCATCGCGCGGCCCGAGTTGCGGGCGGAGATCGTCGCCCGCGCCGAGCCGTGGATCGCGTTCGTCGAGGAGACGCTCGACCGCGTCATCGGCGGCTCACCGCTGGCCCGGCTCATGCCGCCGCGCGACCTCGCCTACGCCGCGATCACCTTCTACCTCGGCGTCAACCTGTTCACCCACCTGGATGCCGACCGCACCCGCACCGACGCGCTGTTCGACCTCGCCGGACGGGTCGCGCCGCGCGCCCGGCTCCTCACCCTGCGTCTTCCCCGGCGGCGCGACGGCTAGGCACGTCCTCGCGGCGGACGCGGGCCAGCGTCGCCGCCGCCAGGGCCGTCGTCAGCGGCACCGCCGCGATCAGGCCGAGGGTGCCCGCGACGGACCGGACGATCTCCTGCGCGATGATCGGGCTCGTCATGACCTCGGCGAGCGGTTCGCGGCCGATGCTGAACAGCAGCAGCAGCGGCAGCGCCGCCCCCGCGTACGCGAGGATGATCGTGTTGATCACCGACGCGATGTGCGCGCGGCCGACGCGGGCGCCCGCCCGGTACAGCTCGGCGAAGCCCGCCGCCGGGTTCGCGCGCGCCACCTCCGAGACCGTCGCCGACTGCGTGACCGTGACGTCGTCCAGCACGCCGAGCGCGCCGATGATGATGCTCGCCAGCAGGATGCCGCGCGCGTTGATCGAGTGCTCGGAGTCCAGGAAGAACGAGCTGTCGTCGGTGATGCCGTTGAGGTGGGTGAACCCGATCGCGAACGTGGCGAGCAGGCCCGTCAGCACCAGGCTCGCGATCGTCCCGACGACCGCGACCGTCGTCTCGACCGTCACCCCGTGCGTCAGGTACAGCACGATGAACATGATCGCGGCGGCGCAGACGATCGCCGTCCACAGCGGCGGCGCCCCGCCCACGATCGCCGGGATGAGGAAGAACAGCAGCAGCGCGAACGTCACCGCGAGCCCGACCAGCGCGCGCAGGCCCCGCCACCGGCCGAACGCGACGACGGCCAGCACGAACGCCGCCCCGATGATCCACAGTTGCGTCGCGCGCTGATGGTCGCTGAGCTGGTACGGATTGTCGGTGATCTCGGCGTTGTGCAGCAGGACGACCTTGTCGTCCACCAGGTAGACGTGGCTGCCGGGCCCGTCGTTCAGCGGCACGTTCACCGCGCGCCCGGCGCCCGGCCCGTCCGCGAGCAGCACCGTCGCCTGCCCGCACTTGCGCGGATCGACCCGCTCGTTGGCGCACGGCGTCAGCCGGACGCTCGTCACCGTCCCCGCGTACTTCTCGATCCGCGCCCCCTCCTCGCCGGACGGACGCACGTCACCCGGCCACATCAGCACGAGCGAGGCCAGCGTCAGCAGCGCGAGCGGCGCGATCACCGCCAGGCAGGCGAGGACGACGGGACGGGAGGCGGGGGTCTTGCGGTGCGAGTGGCCGGCGCCCACGGGCGGGTTCTCCTTGGCGGGACGGGGGCCGCTTCACTCGTCGGCCCGGGTCTCCTCGGACCGTACCGGCATATCGGCACGATCGAGACCTATGTCGTCGTAGGAGACGGGGTCCTCGATGGGCTCCAGGTGCGTGAACACGGTCGCGTGCGGGATCGCCCGGCGCAGCGCCGCCTCGACCTCCTCGGCCTCGTCGTGCCCGCGCTGGACCGTCCACGCGCCGGGCACCAGCAGGTGCAGCGAGACGAACGAGCGCCGCCCTGACTGCCGGGTGCGGACGGCGTGGAAGGCGACGCCGTCGCGCTCGAATCCGGCCAGCACGTCGGTGATCGTCTTCTGTTCGGCGGGATCGACGGCGCGGTCCATCAGCCCGCCGCCCGAGCGGCGCAGCAGCCCCACCCCGGCCCGGACGATGTTCGCGGCGACGAGCAGCGCGATGATCGGGTCGAGGACGTACCAGCCGGTCAGCGCGACGGCCGCGACGCCGACGATCACGCCCGCCGACGTCCACACGTCCGTCATGAGGTGTTTGCCGTCCGCTTCGAGGACGATCGACCGGTACCGGCGTCCGGCGCGCAGGAGCAGCAGCCCGACCGCCAGGTTGATCGCCGACGCGACGGTCGTGACGATCAGGCCGACGCCGACGGTCTCCAGCGGCTGCGGGTCCAGCAGCCGCCCCACGGCCGTCCACGCGATCGCGACCGCCGCGACGAAGATCATCACGCCTTCGGCCCCGGCGGAGAAGTACTCGGCCTTGGTGTGCCCGAAGCGGTGCTCGTCGTCGGGCGGCTTGCTCGCCCAGCGCAGCGCGCCCAGCGCGACGACGGCCGCGACCAGGTTCACGATCGACTCGGCCGCGTCCGACAGCAGGCCGACCGAGCCCGTCAGCGCCCACGCCCCGGTCTTCAGCCCGATCGTGACGACCGCCGCCGCGACCGACAGCCACAGCAGCCGGAACAGCCTGCGCTCGTCGGTCACCGGTCAGTCCCGGCCGGCGACGGTGCTGCGGCGCTCCAGGAACACGACGTCGCGCCAGACGCGGCGCCCGCCGAACGTGTGCGCGCCCATCCGCTCCCGGACGCCGAGGACGCGGAAGCCGAGCGCCTGGTGCAGGTGCAGGCTCGCGGCGTTCTCCGGGAAGATCCCCGCCTGGAGCGTCCAGACGCCGCCGCGCTCGCTGGAGTCGATCACGGCGCCGAGCAGCGCACGTCCGACGCCCCGGCCCTGCGCGGCGGGGTGGATGTAGATCGACACCTCGGCGACGCCCGCGAAGACCGGACGCGGCGAGATGGGTGACAGCGCGACCCAGCCGAGGACGCGTTCGGCGTCGCGGGCGACGAAGCGGTGCTCCGGCGTCTTGGCCGCGTCGAACCGCTCCCACGTGGGGACTTCGGTGTCGAAGGTCGCGTTCCCACCCTCGATTCCGAGGCGGAAGATCCCGAGCACCTCGGCGGCGTGCTCGGGCAGCATCGGCGTGATCTCCACGCCGTCCACTCTACGGACCCGTGCCCCGCCACCTGCTGAGCGGGGCGGACGCGCGCCCCGGCGCCCGCCCCGGCCGTCGCGTCAGCGGCGGCTCTTCACCTGACGGCGCCACGAGATGCCGGTGCCGGGAATGCGGAGCGTCGTGTGCTTACGTCCGTCGGCGCCCTTGGTGTAGCGCACACCGCGCCCGCCGACACTGTGCCCGACCCCGCCCCGGGAGAAGTTGAGCCGGAAGGGCCCGAACTTGAGCGACTTACGGTAGGTCCAGCCCATGGTGTCTTCCTCCTTGCGAGTCGCGGCGGAGGTTGCCCCGGGGATCTCGTTCTAACCAAAGCCCTGATCACGGCATCGGTCCCGCCGCGACCGTCGTCCGAGGACGGAACCCGCTGGGCGCGCACGTGTCGGCACACGCTTCCCGGAATGCGCGGCCGGGCCCGAACCCCCTTGCAGGAATTCTCCCCGGCGGCGAAGACGGCAGTTCGTCCGCATTTCCGGAACGCCCCGGAATCGTGCGCCCGGTCACCCGGCCCCGGTTGTCAGCGTCGTGACATACGTGGTGCCGTGCAACGGCATCTCCAACCGGCTCGGCGCCCGCCACGTCCAGGCCACCAGATCCTGCACCAGCGCGCTGTACCTGGCGGCGCAGGTGCCCGGCCTCGGCCCCGGCGACGAGGTCATCACGACGCCGCAGACGTTCTGGGTGACGACCTGGCCGCTCCAGGCGCGCGGCTGCACGATCCGGTTCGCCGACATCGACGCCCGCACCCTCAACCTCGACCCGGCCACCGTCGAACCGCCGGGTTCCGGGTGTTCTCAGCCGGAATGGTGGTAGGGCGCCTCGCCGCCGTCCGCATCCGCGCGCGCCTCAGCACGCACGGGCTCGTCCTCGGCTGCGCCGTGATCGCCGCCGCCGGGGCGGCG
This sequence comes from Actinomadura flavalba DSM 45200, assembly GCF_000374305.1. Lineage (GTDB taxonomy): Bacteria > Actinomycetota > Actinomycetes > Streptosporangiales > Streptosporangiaceae > Spirillospora > Spirillospora flavalba. The sequence goes on from NZ_KB894097.1 coordinate 90,687, forward strand.
TTCGCGGTGGCCGTCCCGCACCCCGGCGCGAGCCTCGCGACGCAGTTGCGGACGGGCTGACCTCAGTCGTCGCGGGCCTTGCTGGGCTGCACGCGCTTCGGCTCCCCCTTCATCTTCGGATAGTTCGGCGGGTAGGGCATGTCACCGAGGCCGTGGTCGCGCTCGTCGCGGTCGGCCAGCTCCAGCAACGGCTCCAGCGAGTGCGCCACGTCGTCGATCTCGGCGTGCACGTCCCCGATCTCGGCGAACCGGGCGGGCATCGTCGCGATGGTGAAGTCCTCGGTGGCGACGTCGGGCAGTTCCTCCCACGTGACGGGCGCGGACACGGTGGCGTCGGGAACGGGGCGGACGCTGTAGGCCGACGCGATCGTGCGGTCGCGCGCATTCTGGTTGAAGTCAACAAAGATTTGCTCGCCCCTTTCCTCCTTCCACCATTTCGTGGTGATCTCGGCCGGAGAGCGGCGCTCGATCTCCCGACCGAACGCCAGCGCCGCGCGCCGCACCTCGGTGAAGGTCCAGCGCGGCTCGATCCGCACGTAGATGTGGACGCCGTGCTTGCCGGACGTCTTCACGAACCCCCGGTAGCCCAGTTCACCGAGCAGCTCGCGGGCGGGACCGAGCGCGACGCGGACCGCGTCCGCGAACGTCGTGCCGGGCTGCGGGTCGAGGTCGATGCGCAGTTCGTCGGGATGGTCGACGTCGTCCGCGCGGACCGGCCACGGATGCAGCGTCAGCGACCCCAGGTTCGCCGCCCACGCGATGACGGCCAGCTCCGACGGCGCGACCTCGTCGGCGGACCGGCCGCTCGGGAAGTCGATGCGGGCGGTGCGCACCCAGTCGGGAGCGCCCTTGGGCACGCGCTTCTGGTAGAACGCGTCGGCGTTGCGGCCGTCCATGCGGGTCGCCAGTTTGGCGCCCTCGAAGACGCCGGACGGCCAGCGCTCCAGCGTCGTCGGACGGTCGCGCGTGGCGCGCAGCACGCCCTCGCCCACCGCGAGGTAGTACTCCACGAGCCGACGCTTGGTGTAACCATGCTCGGGAAAATAGACGCGGTCGGGATTGGACACTTTGACGAGCCGTTCCCCGACGGGAATCTCGATGTACGGCGAGGCCATGCATCGCACGTTAACCCAGGGGTCCGACACCGGACGTCGGCGGCCCGCGAGCATGACGTAACGTCGGGGTATGGACAAGATTCGCAAGAGTGACGAGGAATGGCGGGCACAGCTCAGCCCGGAGGAGTTCCACGTCCTGCGCGAGGCCGGGACGGAGCGCCCGTTCACCGGCGAGTACACCGACACCAAGACCGTCGGGGTCTACCACTGCCGCGCCTGCGGCGCCGAGCTGTTCCGGTCCGACACCAAGTTCGAGTCGCACTGCGGCTGGCCGTCGTTCTTCGAGCCGTCCAAGTCCGAGGCCGTCGTCCTCCTGGAGGACCGGGCGCTCGGCATGGTCCGCACCGAGGTGCGCTGCGCCACCTGCGACTCGCACCTCGGGCACGTCTTCCACGGCGAGGGCTACGACACGCCGACCGACGACCGCTACTGCATCAACTCGGTGTCGCTGCGGCTCGAATCCGTCGAGTAGGGGTCAGTCCACGCGGCAGTCGTCGGTCGCCGTGCGGCGGTTGGCGAGCACGATCGCGCCGTCGTCGCGGCTGTGGCCGTGGACGAAGACGCGGGGCGTCTCCTCGCCGCCGTCGGTGAGGAAGCGCGCCGCCCAGCCGCAGAGCCGCAGCGCGGGGCGCGCGTTCACGTCGCCCTCGCCCAGGTCGGTGTAGACGCGCAGGTAGTCGCCGCTCTGCCACACGTCGGTGACGTGGCGGACGGCGTCGCCCTCGTGGTCGCGGAGGCGGAAGTAGGCCAGCGCCTCGGCCCGCGCGTCGTCGGCGCCGGGGCGCTCGTCGTCCGGCGGCTGGACGCGGGCGGCGGGGCCGCTGCGCGCCGCGACCTCCGCGCGCGGCGTCTCGCGTCCGCCCGCCGCGACGACGGCCGCGCCGAGCACGATCACCGGCACGCCCACTGCCGCGCCCGCCAGCACGACGCCGCGTCGTCGGCGCGGAGCGCGGGACGCCGCGCGGTGCCGACCGGCCTCGATGCCCGCGATGACGGTGCGGGCGGCGCGACGCGCACCGGGCCGCCGCCGCGCGGGCACGACCGCACCGAGAGCCCGCAGCACGCGACGCGCGAAGCCGGACGTCCCCCGGCCTCCGGCGCGACGCCGCCGCGTTTGCGGAACGCCGCGCTGCTCCGACCCAGCACCGCGCCCTTCTGCCTGCGGAACATCACGCAGATCCGGCCCGGCACCGCGACCCGCCTGCGGAAGATCACGCTGATCCAGCCCGGCGCCGCGTCCCGCCCGAGGAACACCACGCTGATCCGGCCCAGCACCACGGCGTCCAGCCTGCGGGACGTCATGCTCGTCCGGCCCGACACCGCGACGACCCGCCCGAGGAACATCACGTTCATCCGGCCCGGCGCCACCGTGTCCTGCCCGAAGAACGTCACGCTGATCCGGCCTCGCGTCGCGGCGTCCGGCTTCCGTGGCGTGGCGCGAGACGGCAGGCCGTTCCGGCTCAGTGCCATGACGTTCCGCCTGTGGGGCGTCGCGCTGTTCCGGTTCGGCGCGGCGGCGGCTCGGAACGGCGGCGCCCACGGTTCGCAGCGCGCGACGGGCGGCCCGGGTCGCCGTCCGGCGGCGGGCGGGCGTGGCGGTGGGCTTGGCGTGCCTGCCGCGCGTACGTTCCGGTGATGTCTCGGTCACGGTGCGTACGCTACCGGGCGGACGGGCGCTCCACCCCCGTTTTCGCGCACTCTCACAGCGAGGTCCGGCGCGACCGGGTGTTGGCGTGTTTCGCGGACGAGTCTTGCCCGATCTTTACTTCCGGGGGCCGGGCGTGTCGGCGCGCCGGGATATGGTCACGAAGAGTGATCGAATGACCACCGAACGTCGCCGTACGGAGCCGCCGCATGACCGAGTCCACCGTGCCGATCAACGTCGGCACCTGGCTGCTCGCGATCAGCGTGATCGTGCTGCTCGTCGTGCTGCTGGCCGTCCTGCACTGGAAGGCGCCGCAGGCCGGGCCGGTGGGCATGTTCCTCGCGGTCGTCGTCGCGGTGGTGTTCTTCCAGGCGCCGTGGGAGACGATCGCGGTCGCGACCGGCAAAGGCATCTGGGACGCCGTCTTCATCCTGCTGGTGATCTGGCCGTCGTTGCTGCTGTACCAGGTCGGGGTGGCGTCGGGGGCGTTCGAGGGGCTGCGCCAGGGCCTGTCGCGGTACAGCCGCAACCACGTCTTCCTCGTGCTGGCGTTCGGCTGGGTGTTCGCGTCGTTCATGCAGGGCATCGCCGGGTTCGGCGCGCCGATCGCGATCGTGGCGCCGCTGCTGCTGGCGATCGGCGTCCGGCCGGTCTACGCGGTGGCGATCCCGCTGATCGGGCACGCCTGGGCCAGCATGTACGGCACGCTCGGCGTCGGCTGGATCGCGCTGCTCCAGGTCGTCGACATCGACGACGAGCTAGGCACCGCCCTCGCCACCGCCGCCCTGCTCGCCCCCGTCACGCTCGTCTCCGGCGTCACGATCGCGTGGATGGCGGGCAAGGGCCCGGCGCTGCGGCTGGCCTGGCCGCTCATCCTCATCGTCGCGGCGCTGCACGGCGGCATCCAGTTCGTCGTCATGTACTGGGAGCCGCTGCTGTCGAACTTCCTCGGCGGCGCCGCCGCGCTCGCCGCGCTGTACCCGCTGTCGCGCTGGTCGCGGTTCAGTCGCGCCGCCGACGACATCACCGACCGTCCGGCCATGCGCGACGACGGCGAGTCCGACGCCGAGGAGGCCGAGGAACCCGCCGTCATGAGCCTGCCGTGGGCGCTGCTGCCGTACGCGCTGCTGACCGCCGTCTCGGTGCTGACGCTGACGATCCCGCCCGTCGAAGACCTTCTCGGCCGGTTCGAGCTGGGCTTCCCGTTCCCCGAGGTCACCACCGGGTACGACGTCACGACCGAGGGCGAGTCCACCTACGACCCGATCGCGCCGCTGACCCATCCCGGGTTCGCGCTGATCGTGTCCGTCGTCGTCACCTGGCTGGCGTTCCGCGCGCAGGGCTTCTTCACGGCGCAGCGCCGCAAGGAGGGCGAGCAGCCGATCTTCTCGGGCCTGGTGACCAACGCGGCGCCCGCGTCGCTGGCCATCCTGTCGTTCCTGGTGCTGGCGAGCGTCATGGAGCACTCGGGGCAGATCGAGGTGCTCGCCGAGGGCATCGACGCGGTGCTGCCGCCGTGGCTGTCGGCGTTCTCGGCCGCGTTCATCGGCATCCTGGGCGCGTTCATCACCTCCAGCAGCACGTCGGCGAACGTGCTGTTCGGCCAGTTGCAGCAGAACATCGCGACCGGCGCGGGCCTCAACCCGACCGGGTTCCTCGCCGCCCAGGGCGCGGGCGGCTCGGTCGGCAACACGTTCGCCCCGGCCAACATCGTGCTCGGCACGAGCACCGCCGGGATCGTCGGCCAGGAGGGCAGGGTCCTGCGGATGACCCTGCCGTGGACGCTCGCCGTCGGCGTGCTGCTCGGCCTGCTGACCCTGTTCTTCGTCTGACCACGGGCCGGTGCGACCGGCCGGAAGGGAGCGACCGTGCGGGAGCCCATGTGGCAGCTCGTGGCGATGCTGCTGTTCCTGCTGGCACTGCCGGCGCTCAGCGCGGGCACCGAGAACGACGCCCCGGCGCTGTGGATCACCGGCCTGCTCGCGGTCACGGCGGCGGCGGCCGTCCCGGTCGTGCTGAAGTTCGCACCGCTCGACGACGAGGAGAGCTGACGTGAAGCACGAACGCCGCCGCCGCACGACGCACGGCGAGCGCGACCCCCTGCTCGTCGAGGACGCGACCGCCACGTTCGCCCCGTCCTACCGCGAGAACGCGGTCGTCTTCGGCCCCCGGCACCGCCGGGGCCTCACCACCGAACGGTTCGCGAAGCCCGAGCCGTCCACCGCCCGCACTGGAGGCTGAGATGGCCGCACCGCACGGACCCGACACCGGCCGCCCGCCCACGCGCGCCGACCGCGCGATGGTGACGTCGCCGCACACGCTGGCCAGCGGTGCGGGCGTGGACGTGCTGCGGCGCGGCGGCAGCGCGGTCGACGCGATGATCGCGGTCAACGCGGTGCTGTGCGTGGTCTATCCGCACATGGCCGGGCTCGGCGGCGACGGGTTCTGGCTCATCGCCGACCCGGACGGCGAGGTCGCGGGGCTGAACGCGTCCGGCCCGGCGGCCCAGGCCGCCACCCGCGACTACTACCGCGAGCGCGGCCACACCGACGAGATCCCGGTACGCGGCCCGCTCGCCGCCGTCACGGTGCCGGGCGCCGTGGACGGCTGGCGGCTCGCGCACGAACGGTACGGCCGGCTCCCCTGGAGCGAGCTGTTCGACGACGCGGTGCACTACGCGCGCCACGGCGCGCCGGTGGGCCGGTCACTGGCCGACTGGCTCGTCGACGACCTGGCCATGCTCACCGCGCAGGAGACCACGGCGCGGATCTTCGCGCCGAACGGGCGGGCGGCGGTGCGCGGCGAGCGGCTCCGCCAGGCCGAGCTGGCCCGCACGTTCGAGACCCTCGCCGCCGACGGCGCCCGCAAGGGCTTCTACGAGGGCGACCTCGCCCGCCGGTTCTGCGCGGCCCTGGAGCCGGGCGGGTCGCCGCTACGCTCGGGAGACTTCGCCGAGTACCAGGCCCACTGGGAGGAACCGCTCTCCACCGACTACCGGGGCCACACCGTCTACCAGCTCCCGCCGAACACGCAGGGCTTCACGGCGTTGCAGATCATCAACCTCGTCGAGGGCTACGACGTCGGCGCGTGGGGCGACGACACCCCCGACTACTACCACCACCTCGCCGAGGTCGTGAAGCTCGCGTTCTCCGACCGCGACGAATGGCTGACCGACAAGCACTGGGTCGACATCCCGCTCACCGAGCTGCTGTCCAAGCGCTACGCCGACCAGCGCCGTCAGCTCGTCCGCTCCGACCGGTCGATGGTCATGGAGGAGGTCGAACCCGGCCTGAAGTTCCGGGCCGGTGCCGACCGCCGCTCCCCCGCGGGCGACACCTGCGCGTTCAGCGTCGCCGACGCGGACGGCATGGTCGTCTCCGCGATCCAGTCGATCTACCACGACTTCGGTTGCGCGGTCGTCGCGGGCGACACCGGCGTCATTCCGCAGAACCGCGGCTCATTCTTCTCCCTGGACGACCGGCACGTCAACACGATGGAACCGGGCAAGCGCACCTTCCACACCCTCATCCCCGGCCTGGCCTTCCGCGACGGCCGCCCGTGGCTCGCCTACGGCTCGATGGGCGGCGAGGGCCAGCCCCAGACCGGCATCGCCCTGCTCACCCGCCTCATCGACTTCGGCTACGACGTCCAACAGGCCATCGAGGCCCCGCGCTGGCTCATGGGCCGCACCTGGGGCGAGACCGACCGCGACCTCTCGCTGGAGGGCCGCATCTCCGACGAGACCGTCCGCGACCTCAAACGGCGCGGCCAGCCCGTCCAGATGCTCCCCGACTGGGACGACAACGTGGGCCACGCCCAGGCCATCCGCCTGGACCCCGACAACGGCTTCCTGGAATCCGGCGCCGACCCAAGAGGCGACGGCGCAGCCATAGGCTTCTGACCCCGCCCAACACAAACCACCCACCCAGGCCGCCAGCGGCGAACTAAGCACAGCACAACACGAACCACACCGAGCACCGCGCCGCACAATCCACGCGAACACCACCAGCCCACCAGCCGCCGGAAACCCGACAAACGGCCACAGCACAAACCACGCCGAGCACATCGCCGCCCACCGACACGAACACCACCGCCCGCCGAGCGCCCGACACACGGCCACGGCCCACACCACGCCGGGCACATCGCCGCGCACCGACACGAACGCCACCGCCGCGGCGAGCGCCGGGCCGACGGCGGGGGGTGGACGGTCTCCAGCAGGATGCGAATGCCGACGTCGACGCGGTCGGTGAGGACATGCCGCGGTCGCCCACGGCCACGGCACGCATCACGCCGAGGACTTCGCCGCCCACCGACACGAACGCCATCGGCCCGCCGGGCGCCCGGGGAGACGCCGCAGGGCTGCGGCGTGGGTCACATCGGGGGATTCGCTGTTCTGGGTGGCGGGCTGGTCGAGGGCTTGTTCCGTGTCGGGGTTACGGGAGGGCGGCGATGAGTTCGGCGGGGGTCTTGCGGCGGCCCGTGTAGAAGGGGACCTCCTCGCGGACGTGGCGGCGGGCGGTGGAGCCGCGCAGGTGGCGCATGAGGTCGACGATGCGGTGCAGTTCGTCGGCCTCGAAGGCGAGCATCCACTCATAGTCACCGAGGGCGAACGACGAGACGGTGTTCGCGCGCACGTCCGGGTAGTCGCGGGCCATCTTGCCGTGCTCGGCCAGCATGGCGCGCCGCTCCTCGTCGGGCAGCAGATACCACTCGTAGGAACGGACGAACGGATACACGCACACGTAGTCGCGAACGCGCTCGTTGCCGAGGAACGCCGGAATGTGGCTCTTGTTGAACTCGGCGGGACGGTGCAGCGCCATCTGCGACCACACCGGCTCGCTCGCGCGCCCGACGCGGGTACGCCGGAACCGGCCGTAGACCTCCTGAAGGTCGTCGGACGACGGCGCGTGCCACCAGATCATGTAGTCGGCGTCGGCGCGCAGGCCCGCGACGTCGTACAGGCCCCGGGTGACGACGTCCTTCCCGGCGGCCTGGTCGAGCAGCTCGCTCAGCTCGGCGACGTCGCGGTCACCGAAATCGCCGGGCCGGGGCACCCGGAAGACCGACCACATCGTGTAGCGGATCACCTGGTTGAGTTCCCGCGCCCTGGGCCGGACGGTCTCTTCACTCGCTGCCATGGTTCGATTCTCCCCGAGATTCCAGATGGTCGAGTATGCGGGCCGCCGCCGCGTCCGCCGACGCGATGCAGGCGGGGATGCCGAGACCGTCGTAGGCGGCGCCCGCGACGGCCAGGCCCGGCACACCGGCGACGGCGGCGCGGACCCGCGCCACCCGGTCGCCGTGGCCGACGTTGTACTGCGGCAGGCCGCCGCCCCAGCGGCTGACGCGGTGCTCCAGCGGCAGCTCGGTGACACCGCGCGTGGCGGCCAGCTCGATCATCGCGGCGGCCTTCAGCTCCTCGTCCGACCGGTGCAGCGTGTGCTCCTCACCGAACCGGCCGATGGAGCACCGGACGGCCACGACGTCGGGCGCCTTGGCGCGCAGGTGCGGCCACTTCACCGAGCTGAACGTGACGGCCTTGACGTCGCGTCCCTCGACGGCCGGGACGAGGTACCCCGAACCGTGCTCGGTGCGCGGGAACGCCGACGGCCGGTACGCGAGCGTGATGATCGCCATGCTCGCGTACTCGACGCGCTCCAGCTCGCGGGCGGCGGCGGGCACGTCGGCGGCGAGGAGCCGCGCGGCCGGGGCGGCGGGGACGGCCACCACGACGGCGTCGGCGTCGAGCGCCTCCGGGTCGCGGGTGGAGCCGATGGTGAGCCGCCATCCGTGAGGGGTGCGGCGCAGTTCGCGGACGGTCGCGCCGGTGCGGACGGTGCCGCCGCGCCGCTCGACGTCGGCGGCGACGAGCCCCGGCAGCGTCCCGGCGCCGCCGGGCAGCGTCGCGAACAGCGGTCCCGGGTCGGCGGGGGCGGCGGCGCGCAGGCCCCGCGCGGCGGCGATGAGCGACCGGTGCCCGCGCGCGGCGGCGGCGAGCGCCGGCATCGTCGCCTCGAACGACAGGTGCTCGACGCGTCCGGCGTAGACGCCGCCGAGCAGCGGTTCGACGAGCCGGTCCACGACCTCGCGGCCGAGCCGCGCCCCGACGAACCCGGCGACGGACACGTCGGCGCCGCGCCGCGTCGCGGGCAGCGCGAGATCGAGCGGCACCCGCGCGAGCCCGGACGTGGACAGCACCCGCGATCCGGCGAGTGCCCCCAGATCGGTCGGCACCCCCATCATCTGCCCGCCGGGCAGCGGCCGCAGCTCGCCCCGGCTGAGCACCGACGACCCGGTGGTGCCCGGATGCACGAGATCGTCCCCGTGCCCCAGCTCACGGATCAGCCGCACCGCCTCGGGCCGCCGCGCCAGCATCGACTCGGCGCCCTCGTCGACCGGCACCCCCGCGATCTCGCTGACGCGCAGCTTCCCTCCGACGCGCGCTGCCGCGTCCAGCACGGTCACCCGCACCCCGCTGACCGCGAGCCGCCGCGCGGCGGCCAGCCCCGCGATCCCGCCCCCGACCACGACAACGTGCGGGCCAAGCACAGCGCTCATCCCCCCACCCTCCCAGACGCCACCCCCCACCCCACACCGACCCACCCCACCCGCCGAACAAGAACGCCCGCGTGCCGAGGGCGAACTGCCCAGGCGGACTGCGCTTCAGCGGGCCGGAGCAGTGCGTTGCGCGGTCATCTGCGACAGCGTGCCGGGAAGTGCGGTTGCCTGGGCGGGCTGTGAGGTTGTCCGTGTTCTACGGTGTGTCGTCGCGGGGCGGTTACTGGGCCGACGTCTCGTGGACGAGGTCCGTCAGGCGCTTCAGGACGTCGGGGTCGGTGGACGGCTGGACGCCGTGGCCGAGGTTGAAGACGTGGCCGTCGGCGGCGCGGCCCCGGGCGAGGACGTCGCGGGCGCGGCGTTCGACGGTCTCCCAGGGGGCGTAGAGGACGGCCGGGTCCAGGTTGCCCTGGAGGGCCTTGCCGGGGCCGACGCGGCGCGCGGCCTCGTCGAGGGGGACGCGCCAGTCGACGCCGACGACGTCGGCGCCCGCCTCGCCCATCAGGCCGAGCAGTTCGCCGGTGCCGACGCCGAAGTGGATGCGCGGGACGCCGAGCGGTTCCAGCGCGGCGAAGATGCGCCGCGAGTACGGCAGGATCGAGGCGCGGTAGTCCTCGGGGGCGAGCGCGCCGACCCACGAGTCGAAGAGCTGCACGGCGCTCGCGCCCGCCGCGACCTGCACGCGCAGGAACGCGATCGTGATCTCGGTGAGGCGCTCCATCAGCGCGGCCCACAGGTCGGGGCGCCCGTACATGAGGGCCTTGGTGAGGTCGTGGTTCTTCGACGGCCCGCCCTCGATGAGGTAGGACGCCAGCGTGAACGGCGCCCCGGCGAACCCGATGAGCGGCGTGCCGCCCAGCTCGCCGACGAGCCCGCGCACGGCCTCGGTGACGTAGGAGACGTCGTCGGGCGTCAGTTCCCGCAGCACGTCGAGCCCGGCCGCGTCGCGGATCGGGTCGGCGATGACGGGCCCGACGCCGGGCTTGATGTCGAGGTCGACGCCGATGGCGCGCAGCGGCACCATGATGTCGCTGAAGAAGATCGCGGCGTCGACGCCGTACCGCCGGACGGGCTGGAGCGTGATCTCCACGATCAGCTCGGGCCGCGCGCACGCCTCCAGCATCGGCACGCCCTCGCGGATGCGCAGGTACTCCGGCAGCGACCGTCCCGCCTGCCGCATGTACCAGACGGGCGTGTGCGGCACCGCCTCACGCCGGCACGCACGCAGGAACGCACTGTCGCCGAGCGCGGGGTGCGCGGCGGAGGAGTCGAGAGCATCAGCAGCCACCCCTCGATGCTCCCATGCCCACCCGGCGCCCGACGCCATCCCCCACCGACTCGCGCTCCAAGGCGCCCCAGCAGGCCGCGCGGCAATAAATACAGACACGCCGAGCGAAGTCCCGCATTCTGTCGGTCCCGCATGCGAACGTGATCCGTGTCATAACCGAGGGAGGTCCCCCGTGCACTGCTCCACCTGCGGCGACGAGCGATGGTTCGAGCAGCCGCCGTGTGAGGACGGGCACGGCGCCGACTGCCCCGAGCGGGCCTGCGCGAATTGCGGCGCGGCCGTGATCGTGGCCGACGTTCCCGCGCGGCCCGCCGACTTCCCACCCCCTACTCCGCGCCCCACCGTGCTCGCCGGTGCCTGACCGGCCTGGCCGCTGAGACGAAAACCTGTGCCGTGCCTGGATCTCCGCCACCCCCCTTCGCCCCTGTCCGCCCGCACCCGCCGCGCGGTGGCCCGATGACCCCGCCGTCCCCTGCCCCGGAGGCGGAACCGGCCGTGTTCCGCCGCGCCGCCGCGTCGTTGCGCTCGGTGCTGGACGGCCCGCCGCCGCGTCCCGAACTCGACCTGGAGGAGATCCCCGCGCCGCAGCGGCTCGCGCCGTACGCGGCGGCTCTGTCGGGCAGCATCTGGCGCGACGACGACACCGAGACCGCCAGCGGGCGGCTGATCCTGCTGTACGACCCGGCGGGCCGCGACGGCTGGGCGGGCGGGTTCCGGCTCGTCGCCTACATCCAGGCCGATCTTGAGCCGGAGGTCGCCGCCGACGAGCTGATCGGCCAGGTGGCGTGGAGCTGGCTGCTGGAGGCGCTGGAGCCCGCCGGGTTCACCGGCGAGTCCGGGACGATCACCCGCGCGGTGTCGGAGAGCTTCGGCGACAAGCGCGGCGAGCCGTCCGCGACCGAGCTGGAGCTGCGCGCGTCGTGGTCGCCGACGGGCGACGAGCTGGCCGCTCATGTGGCCGCATGGTGCGAGGTGCTGGCCAGTACGGCGGGCCTGCCGCCGGCCGGTGTCGCGGCGATGCCGCCGGGCGGGGGCGGGACGCGCCGTTGAGCGACGTACGGTAGGAGACGTGGGTAGCACAGCGTCGGAGACAGCGTCGGCCGGGGAGAGCACCGAGAACGTGGGAGTGCCTGAGACACGGCCGGAGACGGACGCGCACGTCCCGGCCGCCGAACCACTGCTGGAGCCGCGCGAGGGCGTGCCCCCCGTGCTGACGACGGCCGCCGAGCTGGATCGCGCCATCGCCGCGTTCGCCGGGGGCACCGGCCCGGTCGCGGTGGACGCCGAGCGCGCGTCGGGTTACCGGTACGGCCAGCGCGCCTATCTCATCCAGCTCCGCCGGGCGGGCGCGGGCTCGGCGCTGATCGACCCGATCGAGCTGCCCGACCTGTCCGGGCTGGACGCGGCGCTAGCCGACACCGAGATGGTGTTGCACGCCGCCAACCAGGACCTTCCCTGCCTGGCCGAGGTGGGCCTGGTCCCGCGCCGGTTGTTCGACACCGAGCTGGCCGGGCGGCTGCTGGGCTATCCGCGCGTCGGGTTGGGCTCGATGGTGGAGAACGTCCTGGGCTACACGCTGGAGAAGGGGCATTCGGCGGCCGACTGGTCGACCCGTCCCCTCCCTGAAGACTGGCTGCGGTACGCCGCGCTCGACGTCGAGCTGCTGGTCGAGCTGCGCGACGCCCTGTACGAGCGGCTCGTCGAGGACGGCAAGCTCGACTGGGCGCTGGAGGAGTTCGCGGCGATCCTGACGACGCCGCCGAAGGCGCCCCGGTCCGATCCGTGGCGCCGCACGTCGGGCATTCACCGGGTGCGGAACCGGCGGGCGCTGGCGATCGTCCGGGAGATGTGGGAGGCGCGCGACCGCATCGCCCAGGAACGTGACCTTTCGCCGGGCCGAGTGTTGCAGGATTCGGCGATCATCGAGCTGGCGACCAAGCCGCCGCGCACGGCGGCGGAGTTGCAGGCGCTGCCGACGATGCGCGGCCGGGGCGCCCGGCGGCACCAGACGGCGTGGCTGCGCGCGGTGAACCGGGGCCGGGCCCTGCCCGACAAGGCGCTGCCGGAGGCGGGCGTCGCGGGTGACGGCCCGCCGCCCGCGCACCGCTGGGCCGAGCGCGACCCGGCCGCCGCCGCCCGCCTGGCCGCCGCCCGCGCCGTCGTCACGACGCTGTCCGAGACGCACCACATGCCCGCCGAGAACCTGGTCCAGCCGGACACGATCCGCCGCCTGGCCTGGTCCCCACCCTCAGACCTCACCAAGGAAACCGTAGGCGAAGCCCTACGCCTCCTGGGCGCCCGCCCCTGGCAGATAACCCTGGCAGCCCCACCCCTGGCCACAGCCCTGAACAACGCCGACCACCCAGCAAACGAGAACGAGAACGACACCCCACCCGAGTAGCACCCACCCCGAGTGACGACCCACCCCGACGGCAAGAACCGCCCGTATACACGCGAACAACCGGGTCCGGGGTCAGGGCCGCACCGCCGCAGAGGGCTTGATCATCCGGACCGAAGGGAGGATGATCAAGCCCTCTGCGGCGGTGCCAAAAAGGCCCTGACCCCCCGCGACGCAGTCGCGGCAGCAAACACAGCTCCCTGCACCCACCAGCCCCGCCGAACAACCAAGCCAGATCCCCACCAACCCCAGCCCGCACCAAAACGAGCCCACCAACCCCAGCCCACACCGAAACCGCGCCGCCCCGCGCCGCCCCACACCGAAACCGCGCCGTGCCGCGCCGCGCCGCGACTAACTCGCGCCAAGCCCGGCCCACGCTGAGACTGACTCGCGCCAAGATCGCTCATGCCGACCCGCTCGCGCCGAGCGACCGCGCCAAGACCAACCCGCGCCGACATCACCCCGCGCTCAGAGCCGAGGAACACGATCCCGGCCGACGACTAGGTGAGCCGCGCGGTCAGAGCGCCCCAGCTCGGCGTGCTCAACACCGACTGCTGCTGTCGCTGGGCGCGGCGCACCCTCCCCGATTCCTCACCCTGCGTTCAGCGGACCAACCCGCCCCAAGACCGACCCGCACTAGGACCGGTCCGCGTCAGGACCGACCCGCGCCAAGATTGACCCGCACCACGATCACCCCACGCTGACACCGGCCCCGCTGGGACCAGCCCATCCCAGCACCAACCCGTCCCGCCACCAACCCGCGCCAAGACCGACCGACGCCAAGATTGACCCGCACCGCGATCACCCCGCGCTGACACCGGCCCCCGCTGAAACCAACCCGTCCCGACACCACCCCGTGCCAAGACCAACCCGCGCAGAGATCCCCCGCGCGAAGACCGCCCCACCACCCCCAGCCCACTAAAGATCAGGCAAAGGATCACGCGGCAAGCTCCCCCGATCGAACACCTCGGTATCAGCCGCGTTCACCAGCGGCACATACTCCCCATCAATCTCAAAATGCGACCCCCCGAACTCGAACCCACCCCCACCCCGCAAAGGCCCCAGCCGGGTCGTACGTGGATAAGTCCCCCAGACGCTGCGCGGCCGCGAGCGGCCAAGGGAGCCCGTCGTCAGCACGAGAACCTGATCGGCGGTCACGACGAACAGGAACGACGTGCCGCCGCCGCGTGCCCGCGCGGGGAAGACGTAGTGGAACTCGTCGTCGATCCCGAGGAACTCGCGGCAGCGGTCCCGGACCGGACGGGGCACGGGCATGACGGACACCTCCGTGCGTGACGCACATCACCGACCCGCCACATGATGCACCGAATGATCACACGGTCGCCAGTGCCGACGTCGGCGACATCCGGGCGGCCCGCACCGCCGGGTAGGCGCCCGCGAGCGCGCCGACGAGCAGCGTCGCGCCGACCGCGCCGAGCAGCGCCCACGGTGGAACCACCGGTGGCCAGCCCCGGTACAGGGCGAACGCGACGGTCGCGCCCGCCCCCAGCGCCGCGCCCGCCGTCCCGCCGAACGCCGAGAGCAACAGCGACTCGCCGAGGAACTGCGTCCTGACCTGGCCGCGCGTGGCGCCGAGCGAGCGGCGCAGGCCGATCTCGCGGCGCCGCTCCAGCACGGAGATCACCATCGTGTTCGCGACGCCGACGCCGCCGACGAGCAGTGCGACCGCGCCGAGCCCGAGCAGCAGCCCGGTGAACGCCCCGGCGGCGGCGGCCTTGGCGGCGAGGGCGTCGGACGGGCGGCTGACCTCGACCTCCTCCGGGTTCTGCGGGTTGACGGTCCGGGCGAGCACGTCCCGCACGTCCTCGACGGCGGCGTCCCGGGACCGTTCGTAGAGCGTCGTGGGATGTCCGTCGAAGCCGAGATGCCGGGCGGCAACGTCCGCGCCGACCAGGACGGACCGGTCGATCTCCGGCGCGAGGTCGGCCGTCTCCAGTACGCCGAGCACGGTGAACCAGCGTCCGCCGATCCACACCTGCGCGCCGGGCCGCTCCAGCCCGAGCCGCTCGGCCGCCTCGGCGCCGAGCACGACGCCGGGGTACCGGCCGGTCGCGGCGTTCAGCCACGTCCCGGTCCGCATTCCGACCCCGAGCGTGCCGGGCAGTTCGGGCGACGCGACCTGCACGGCCAGGCCGTGCGTGACGGCGACGGGGACGCGGTCGGTGCGCCGGACGGTCGCGTCGAGCCGCGCCGTCGTCGCGACCCGCGTCACGGGTCCGACGCGGGCGACCATCGCGGCGGCCTCCTGCGGCAGCTTCGACTCCTGCCCGAACAGCGTGTCCCCCGCCTGGACGGTCAGCAGGTTCGTGCCGATCCGGTCCAGTTTGCGCAGCAGGTCCTCGCGGCTGGACGCGGAGATCCCGATCACCGCGACCATCGTGGCGATCCCGAGCGCGATGCCAAGCGCCGACAGCACGGCGCGCGCGGGCCGGGCGCGCAGCCCGGCCAGCCCGGTGCGCAGGACGTCGCGGCCGCTCATGCGGGCCGGGCGCGGCGGCGCGTTCACCGCGTCACCGCCGGGTCCGCGAGGAGGCCGTCGCGCACCCGGACGCGGCGCGGCGCGTGCGCGGCGACGTCCGGGTCGTGGGTGATGATCGCGACGGTGGCGCCGTCGCGGTGCAACGCGTCCAGCAGTTCCAGGACGCCCGCGCCCGCCGCCGAGTCCAGGTTCCCGGTGGGTTCGTCCGCGAGCAGCAGGTCGGGTTCGCCGACGACGGCGCGCGCGACCGCGACCCGCTGCTGCTCACCGCCGGACAGCTCCGGCGGCCGGTGCCGCAGCCGGTGCCCGAGCCCGACGCGGTCGAGCGCGGCGGTGGCCCGCGCGCGGCGCTCCCGCAGCGGCACCCCCGCGTACAGCAGGCCCTCGGCGACGTTGTCGAGCGCGGACAGGCCCGCCGCCAGGTGGAACTGCTGGAAAACGAACCCGATGTGCCGGGCGCGCAGCGCCGACAGCCGCCGGTCGGTGAGGGCGGCGACGTCGTGGCCCGCGATGCGGACCGTGCCCGACGTCGGGCGGTCCAGCGTCCCGATCATGTGCAGCAGCGTGGACTTGCCGCTGCCGGACGGGCCGACGATCGCGACCTGCTCGCCGCGCTCGATCGTCAGGTCGACGCCGCGCAGGGCCGCGACGCCGCCGGGATACTCCTTGGTCACGCCGGTCAGCTCCACGATCGTCACGACGCCGCCACCCCGACCCGCACGCCCTCGGTGATGCCCGCGCCGGAGATCTCGACGCGCCCGCCGCCGAACGCGCCCGTCGTCACCGCGACGACCCGGTCCCCGACCTCGACGCCGAAGCCGCCCTCGCGCAGCGCGAGCAGCGCCTCGACCGGGACCGACAGCACGTTCTCGCGCCGCTCCCCCGCCAGCTCGACGGTCACCGGGGCCTCGTCGAACCGTCCGGTCTCGGCCTTGGCGTCCAGTTCGACGTCGACGCCGATCGTGGTGGCGTCCTGCTTCTTGGTGGCGACGCGGTCCACCGACGCGATTCTGCCCTTGACCGTGCGGCCGTCCGGCAGCTCGACGGTGACGGGCGCGCCCTCGCGGGCGAGGTCCTGCTTGGCGGCGTCCAGGTCGACGTGGACGGACCGGCGGGTGCTCGCCACGGTCAGCGCGGGCTGGCCGGGCGCGGTGCGGGCGCCCTCGGCGGCCTTGACGCCGGTGACGCGGACGGCGCCGGACAGGAACACGATCTGGGCGGCGTCCACCGAACCGGTCTCGGGCAGGCCCCGGTCGTCCTGCCAGGCGCGGACGGCGGCGGCGGTCGCGGCGGTGAACGCGGTGTCCACGGTCATGCCGGAGCCGTAGCCGAGGGCGCGCAGGTTGCGTTCGAGGTCGCGGACGTCGCGGCCGTTCGGGACGCCCGGTGCGAGCGTCCGGTACATGGGGGTTCCGCCGTAGAACAGGGTGACGGGTTCGCCCTGGACGCGCAGCAGGGTGCCGCCACGGCGGATCGTCCGGCCTTCGGCGGGGGCCCAGGTCACGGTGCCGGACGCGCCCGTCCAGACCTGGCGGGCCCCGGCGTGGCCGAGCGTGCCGTCCACGGTCTCGGTGTCCACGAGGTCGCCCCGGGTGACCGGGGCGGTGGCGCCCGGGGCGGGGGCCGCCCCGGCGGGCGGCGCGTCGCCGCCCGCCGCGAACGCGGCGCCGCCCGCGACGACGGCCGCCGCCCCGGCCGCGCCGAGGATCACGGTCCGCCGCCTCAACGGGGACGCTCCGGCATGAGGTGGCGGCACGCCTGCTGCGCCCGGTCCATCTTGGGCTGGTCGCCGGGCTTGCCCTTGATGCGGATGCCGCCGTCGGCGCCCGGGTCGGGCATGTCGACGCCGTTCTCCCGCATGCACTGCGCGAACTTCGTGAGCTGGTCACGGACCTTGGGGTCGTTCATGTCGGGCATGAGCCCCCCGGCCTCCAGGAACGACCGGCACTTCTTCATCGCGGTCTCCATGCGCCCGCGATCACCGTCCTTCTCCGTGACGCGGAACTGCTTCCCCTTGTCGGAGCCGGGGTCGGGCACGTCGACGCCGTTCTCGCGCATGCACCGGGTGAACTTCAGGCGCGCGTCCTCGGGGTTCATCGTCGGGCGAGCGCTCGCCGACGCGCTCGTCCCGCCCTTCGCGGCGCTGGCGACGCCCGTCTCCCTCGTCTCGCCGCCGCAGCCGGCGAGCGCGAGCGCCGCCGCGACGACGACGCCGCTGATCCGGTACCGCATGGATGTCCTCTCCCCGGCCGCGCTCTGCCGCCGGTGAGCCACATCCGACCGGGGCCCGGGTTAAACCCGCGTTAGACGCCCAGTGGGGGAACCACCGGTGTCACCTGGATGACAAAACGGGCGCCATAACACGTGAACCAGTCTCAATACAGGCGCCGGATACGTCGCGATAATCCGTTCGGTGTCCAGCCACATCGGGGCTCCGCCGTCCGACGACGACCTCCGCCTGACCGAAGCCCTGCGCGCGCAGCGTCCGGGCGCGGTCGGCCATGTGTACAACGTCTACGGCCCCTGGCTCTTCGCCTACGCCCAAGAGATCATCGGTGACCGCGACCAGGCGGTGCAGGCCGTCCGCGCCGCGCTGCTCACCGCCCGCTCCCGCCCGGACCGGGTGCCCGCGCCCGACCGGTTCCAGGGCTGGCTGACCGATCTCGTCCGCGCGGAGTGCGAGTCGCAGCTCGGCGCGAGCGCCGCCGGGACGCCGGGCGGCGGCGCACCCGCCGCGTCCCCGAGCGCGCCCACCGGCCGCAACGCACGCGCAAGGGCGTCCCGCAAGGGCACCGCCCCCGCCGACGCGCCCGGCACCCCCGATGGCCGCACCACACCGCGCCGAACCACCCCCGGCACCACACCCGCACCCACGGGACGACCCGGCACGGGCACCCCGCCCGCCGGACGTCCCGGCACGGGCGACACGCCAGGCCGAGCCTCCGTCACGGGCACCCCGCTCGCCGGACGCCCCGGCACGAACGGCTCCGGCACTGGCTCCGCACAACCCGGTTCGGGCGACACGGCAGATCGAGCTTCCAGCACGGACACCACGCCCACGGCAAGGCCCGGCACGGGCGACACGCCAGGCCGGGAGTCCGATGCGGGTATCGCGCCCGCCGGACGACCCGGCACCGACAGCCCCGGCGCTGGCTCCACGCCCACGGGAAGGCCCGGCACGGGCGACACGGCAGGTCGAGCCTCCGGCACGGGCACCGCGCCCGCCGGACGACCCGGCACGGACGGCTTCGGCGCTGGCTCCACGCCCACGGGACAGCCCGGCACCCGCGACACGGCAGGTTGGGCGTCTGGTGCGGGCACCACGCCGACGGGACGGCCCGGTTCGGGCGACGCGGCAGGCCGGGCCTCCAGCACGGGCACCGCGCCCGCCGGACGACCCGGCACGGGCAGCTCCGGCGCTGGCTCCACGCCCACCGGGCGACCCGGTGCGGGTGACGCGGGAAGTCGGGCGTCCGGTGCGGGCACCGCGCCTGGTGGGCGGTCCGGTGCGGGTGACGTGGCGGATCGAGCGTCCGGTGTGGGTTCCGTGTCCGGTGGCGTTAGTGGGGCGGCTGCCGAGGGGGCGGCGCCTCTGATCGAGGAGGAGCCGCAGGAGCGGCATCGGCGGCTCAGTATGCGGGCGATGCGGTCCCTGCTGGGGCGCCCGGCGGCTCAGCCCGCGCCCGCGCCGGAGCCGCCGCCCGCTCCGGCGGAGGAGAAGGCCGACCCCGGGCCCGCGCCCGAGCAGACGCGCCCGGCGCTGCGCTCGCCGCTGGCCATCCGTCCTCTCCCGGTGCAGAGCCCCGGGCCCGAGTCGCGCCCCGCGCCGCAGGAGCGGCCCGCCCCGCCCCGCCGGACCGCCCCCGCTCCGCCGCCCCGGCCGCACAGCGCGCCGCCCGCCTTCGGCACCGCGACCTCGGCCGAGATCCCGCTCTTCGACGCCACCGCCCCGCAGCGCACGCCCGACCCCGCGACCCCGGCGACGCACGGCTCAGTCGCGAATCCGGACGAGCGCACCGGTCCGGACACCCGTGAGGACCCGCGCCCGGACGAGCCGGACGCCTGGGAGGCGCCCGGACGCGCGGACCGCAGGCGCGGCGGCACGCGCCCCGCGCCGGTCACGCGGGAGGACCCGCTTCCGGCGCCGACCACCGCGCCCCCCAAGGAGCAGGACGTCCCCGTAGCGGGGAAGGCCGTCGGCAAGGGTTCCGCCGCCGCCGGTGTGGCGGCGCTCGCCGCGCTCGGCGCGACCCGGCGCGACGGCGGCGACGAGACCGCGGCTCCGCATACGGAGGCCGGAGCCGCCCCCACCCAGACGGCGTCCGCCGACCCGGACGCCGTCTCAAGCGGCGACGACGCCACGGCCGCGCCGACCGTGGCGGCGCCGCCCGCCGAACCGAACACCGACAAGGCGAACACCAGCACACCTGACGACCCCGACACAGCCGCCGGTGCAGGTACGGCCACCGCCACCGGTGCGCCCACCGACGCGCGCACGAGCTCAGACACGACCACGGCCGCAGACACCGATGCGACCGCCAACGCGGGCACGCACGAAGGCGCGGGCACGACCACCGCCCTAGGCACAGCCGCTGCCGTCGGCGCTGCCGCAGGCGCGGGCACGGCCACCGCTGCGCGCACCGGCGCGAAGACGAGCACTGACACGAACGCGGCTACCGGTGCAGACACCGATGCCAACACGGGCACGGGCACCGGCGCGGGCGCGCCTGCCGACGCAGGCACGGACCGACTCGCAGGCACGGCCACCGCCGCAGGCACGGCCGCTGCCGTCGGCGCTGCCGCAGGCGCGGGCACGGCCGCCGGTGCAGGCACCAATGCTGACGCGGGCACACGTAGCGGGGCGGGCGCGCCTGCCGACGCGGGCACGCACGAAAGCGCGGGCGCGCCTGCCGACGCGGGCACGCACGAAAGCGCGGGCACGCCTGCCGACGCGAACACGGACCGAGGCGCAGGCACGGTCGCCGCCGCAGGCACGGCCGCTGCCGCAGGCGCGGGCACGGTTCCCGGCGCGGGCACGCGCGAAGGCGCGGGCGCGCCTGCCGACGCGGGCACGCACGAAAGCGCGGGCACGCCTGCCGACGCGAACACGGACCGAGGCGCAGGCACGACCGCCGCCGCAGGCACGGCCGCTCCCGCAGGCGCGGGCACGCTTCCCGGGGCGGGCACGGATGCCGCCACGCGCCCGCCCGAAGGCGCAGGCACGCGCGACGGTGCGGGTGCGACCGCCGTCCTAGGTACCGCCGCTGTCGTTGGTGCTGCCGCAGGTGGGGGCGCGGCTGTCGTTGCGGGCAGCGGCGCGAACGCGGGTGCCGGTGCCGGTGCCGGTGCCGGTGCCGGTGCCGGTGGGGACGTTGCCGTTGCGCATGGGCAGGGGTCGGGGGACGGGGCTACGCGGGTGCTCATTCCGCCCGGCGGGATTCCCGTCGCGGGTGCGCCGGTGGACGACGAGCCGAAGCCGAAGCGGCGGCCCGCCGGGCTCAAGGTGGGGCAGGCGCGGGTGCTGGCCGTCGCGGGGGCCATCGCCGCCGCGATCGTCATCGCGGTCGCGTTGCTCGTGCCCGGGGACGGGGGCGAGCCGCAGCGCGGGTCCGCCGCGCCGCCGCCGGTGACCGAGGCGCCGTTCCCGTCGCAGACCGTGCCGCCGACCGGGACGCCGAGCCCGAGCGGGTCGCCGTCGGCGTCCCCGAGCAAGTCGCCGTCGAGCCGCCCGAGCGCGAGCAAGCGGCCCAAGCCGCCGACGAGCAGCAAGCCGAAGCCGCCCAAGAAGCGCCCGAGCCGCCCCGGCGGCGGGGGCGGCGGTGGCGGCGGCGGCTCGCCGCGCCTGGCGATCAACGGCTCGGGCTGCCAGGGCGTCGGCGTCGCCGGGCTCCCCCGCTCCTGTTCGATCCGCCTCACCGCGTACAACGGCACGATCCGCTGGCGCGTGACGGGCGCGGGCGGCCGTCCCGGACGCGTCAGCGCGTCGGGCGGCGGGACGCTCCGCGCGGGCCGGTCCACGACGGTGTCCGTCCGGATCTACCCGACGGTGACGTGCTACATCGCCGGACGCGGCTCGGGCAGCGTCTCGTTCTCGCCCGGCGGCTCGGTCGCGGTCACCTATAGCTGCTGGCGGGGCTGACCTCCTTATCCTCGTTTAACGCCCCGGCCCGCATGCTCGTCCCAGCCGAAGAACGGGGACGGGCATGCGGGTTCTGGTCGTGGAGGACGAACGGGTCCTCGCCGACGCCATCGCGGAGGGACTGCGGGAGGAGGCGATGGCCGTCGACGTCGTCTACGACGGCGACGCCGCCCTCGACCGCACCTCCTACACCGCCTACGACGTCGTCGTGCTCGACCGGGACCTCCCGCTCGTGCACGGCGACGACGTCTGCCGCGACCTGGCGGGCCGCGCCGAACCGGCCCGCATCCTCATGCTCACGGCCGCCGGGGACGTCACCGAGCGCGTGCACGGCCTGCGTCTGGGCGCGGACGACTACCTGCCCAAGCCGTTCGTGTTCAGCGAGCTGGTCGCGCGCATCCGCGCGCTGGGCCGCCGTTCGGCGCCGCCCGTCCCGCCCGTCCTGGAACGGGACGGGGTGCGGCTGGACCCGCACCGCCGCCGCGTCACGCGCGACGGCGCCGAGGTCCGGCTGACGCGCAAGGAGTTCGCGGTGCTGGAGGAGCTGCTGCGCGCGGACGGCGGCGTCGTCAGCGCCGAGACGCTGGTGGACCGCGTGTGGGACGAGCACCTTGACCCGTTCAGCAACATCGTCCGCGTGACCATGGCGACGCTCCGCCGCAAACTCGGCGAACCGGCCGTCATCACGACGATCACCGGCGCGGGGTACCGGCTGTGAGGCCCCGGATGAGCCTGCGGGCGCGGCTGACGCTGGTGTACGGGTCGCTGTTCACGGCGTCGGCCGCGCTGCTCGTCGGCGCCTGCTACCTGCTGACGCGCCGCGCCCTGAACGGCAACCTCATGCCCGTCAAGGTCCTGATGCGGCGCCGGGAGCCGATCGACCTCGGCGACCCGGCCGGGATCATCGAACTGCGCCGCGAGGTCGACGCCGAGATCGCCCGGCAGAAGGCCGAGATCCTGACCCAGCTCCTCCAGGCGTCGGTGCTCCTGCTGCTGGCGTTCGGCATCCTGGCCGTCCTCATCGGCCACGTCGTCGCGGGCCGGATGCTGCGTCCCCTGCACACCGTGACCGCGACGGCGCAGCGCCTGTCGGAGAGCACGCTGCACGAGCGCATCGCGCTCCAGGGCCCGCAGGACGAGATCAAAGACCTGGCCGACATGTTCGACCGGATGCTGGACCGCCTGCACCGCGCGTTCGACGGGCAGCGCCGCTTCGTCGCCAACGCCTCGCACGAGCTGCGCACCCCGCTGACGATCAACCGGACGGTGCTGGAGGTCGCGCTGGCCGGGTCGCGGAACCCGCCGGAGACGAAGGCGCTGGCCGAGGTCCTGCTGGGCAACACCGCCCGGCACGAACGGCTCATCGAGGGCCTGCTGTTGCTGGCCAAGTCGGAGCGGGAGCTGTCCACGACGGTGCCGGTGGCGCTGCCGGACGTCGCCCGCAGCGCCCTGGACCAGGTCGAGCCGCCCTCCGGCGTGACGGTGACGGCCGACCTGGCGGACGCGCCCGTCACCGGCGACCCGGTCCTGCTGGAGCGCTGCGCGGTCAACCTGCTGGAGAACGCCGCGAAGTACAACGTCCCGGACGGCACGATCGACCTCGCGACGGGCACCCACGACGGCTGGGCGTACCTGCGCGTCCGCAACACCGGCCGCCCGGTCGCCGGCTACGAGATCGCGATGATCTTCGAGCCGTTCCGCCGGCTGCGCGGCGACCGCGTCGCGTCGGCCGAGGGCGCGGGCCTCGGCCTGTCGATCGTCGCCGCCGTCGTCGCCGCCCACGGCGGCACCGTGGACGCCCGTCCCGGCACGTCCGGCGGCCTGGACGTCACGGCCCGCTTCCCCGCGTCAGGATGAGTGCTGCGGCCAGGCGACGCGGCCCTCCGGCCGGACCGGATAGGGGCCGCTGGAGAGCCAGCGGTGCACGACCTTGCCGGTCGCGTTGCGCGGCAGTTCCCGGATGAAGTGGACGTCGCGCGGCACGGCGTACCGGGCGACGTGCTCCTGGACGTGGGCGCGGACGGTGGCCTCGTCCAGCTCGGCGCCCTCGCGCAGCACGACGTAGGCGGCGAGCCGCTGCCCGTAGGCTTCGTCGGGGACGCCCACCACGGCGACCTCGTGGATCTGCGGCAGCCGGAGCAGCGCGTCCTCGACCTCGCCGGGCACGACGTTCTCGCCGCCGGAGACGATCATGCCGTCGCGGCGGCCGTCCACGAACAGCAGGCCCCGGTGGTCGACGTGGCCGAGGTCGCCGGTGGCCAGCAGGCCCTCGCGGACGCGCAGCGGCTCGCCGCTGGTGTAGCCCTCGAAGATCAGCTCGTTGGCGGCGTGGATCTCGCCCATGGTGGAGCGGCCGACGGGCCGTCCCTCGTCGTCCAGGATGGACAGGGCGGTGTTGCGCGGCGGCCGTCCGGCGGTGCGCGGGTCGATCCGCAGGTCGCGCGGGGTGGCGATCGACACCCACGACGCTTCGGTGGAGCCGTACACGTTGTAGAGCCGGTCGCCGTAGACGTCCATGAACCGGGTCGCGAGGTCGCCGGGCAGCGCGGCGCCGCTCAGCGCGACGATCTTCAGCCCGGACGTGTCGTACAGTTCGCGCGTCTCCTCGGGCAGGTCCAGGATGCGCTGGAGCATGATCGGCACGGCGAACAGCACGGTGTTGGGGTAGGCGGTGATCGCGCCGAGCGTCGCGGCCGGGTCGAACCGGCGCCGCAGCACGATCGGCGCCCGCAGCGCCCACGCCATCTGGAGCGCCGCGTAGCCCCAGGTGTGGAACAGCGGCGCCTCGATGATCATCGTGTGCCGGGTGCGGAGCGGGATGCGCGACGTCATCGACGCCAGCGGCCACAGCCCCGGCCGGGGCGGGCGCCGCGCGCCCTTGGGACGGCCGGTCGTGCCGGAGCTGAGCACGATCGTGCGGCTGAGCTTCTGCGGCGGCGCGATCTTGCTGACGGGGGTCGCGGCGACGATCTCGTCGATCGTCGGCCCGGCGCCGGGCGCGGGCGTGCGATCGGTCCACACGATGCTGCGCCGGAGCGCGTGCGGCGACGCGGCCAGAATCCGGACGAACTCGGCGTCGGCGACGATGAGGTCCATCCGCATCTCGCCGAGCACGGCCCGCACCTGGCCCGCGCCGAACCCGGTGTTGAGCAGGACGACCTCGACGCCGCGCTTGCTGCACGCGACGAGCGTCTCGACCATGCCGCGGTGGTTGCGGCACAGGACGCCGACGCGCTGCGCGGGCCCGTCGAGCGGGAGCCCGGCGGCGAGCCGGGTGCTGCGCAGGTCCAGCTCGCCGAAGGTGAGCGTGCCCGCCTCGTCCATGAGCGCGACGCGCGTGGGGTTGCGCGCCGCGGCGGCGACGACGATGCCCGCGAGCGTCGTGTGCCAGCGGCGCAGCGCCCGTATCTGGAGCGGTCCCCTGAGGGGCGCGCCGGAGAAGACGAGACCCGTGCGCAGCAGCAGCCCGGCGAGGTCGCGCCAGAGTCCCATCCGGCGGCGAAGACCCGGACGGTAATGGGGCCTGGCGTGCACCACCGCGACCTCCTCGGCGACTTTGCCGTCACGTTACCCAGCGGCTTTCACGGCGACAAGAGCTGGAGCGCTTTGACTCCGCGTCAGTAGTTACTGACGAGTAGCATTGACGGTTACCAGCGAGTAGCATCGTGCTCGTGGGTACTCGTGCCGCCCCGCGACAGCCACGGGCGGCACGGGGCTCAACCACATCGACCATCCCCGAGGGAGGGACGACCCGTGCCTCGCACCGCACGTGACGTCGTGTTCGTCGACGGCGTCCGCACGCCGTTCGGCAAGGCGGGCCCCAAGGGCCTGTACGCGGAGACCCGCGCCGACGACCTGGTCGTGCGCGCCATCCGCGAACTCATCCGGCGCAACCCGTCCCTGCCCCCGGAGCGGGTGGACGAGGTCGCCATCGCGGCCACCACGCAGACCGGCGACCAGGGCCTCACCATCGGCCGCTCCGCCGCCGTCCTGGCGGGCCTGCCCAAGAGCGTGCCCGGCTACGCCGTCGACCGCATGTGCGCGGGCGCGATGACGGCCGTCACCACCTCCGGCGCCGGCATCTCGTTCGGCTCCTACGACGTCGTCATCGCGGGCGGCGTCGAGCACATGGGCCGCCACCCGATGGGCGAGGGCGTCGACCCCAACCCGCGCTTCCTGGCCGACAAGCTGGTGGACCCGTCCGCGCTGGTCATGGGCTCCACCGCCGAGAACCTGCACGACCGGTTCCCCGGCATCACCAAGGAGCGCGCCGACGCCTACGCCGTGCGCAGCCAGCAGAAGGTCGCCGCCGCCTACGCCGCCGGGAAGATCCAGCCGGACCTGGTGCCGACCGCGATCCGCTCGGCCGACAAGGGCTGGGGCCTGGCCACCGAGGACGAGCCGCCGCGTCCGACCACCACGATGGAGAGCCTCGCCGGGCTCAAGACCCCGTTCCGCGTGCACGGCAACGTGACCGCCGGTAACGCGGCCGGGCTCAACGACGGCGCCACCGCGTGCCTGCTCGCCGCCGAGGACGTCGCCCGCGAGCTGGGCCTGACGCCCAAGATGCGGCTGGTCGACTTCTCGTTCGCGGGCGTCGAGCCCGAGATCATGGGCGTCGGGCCGGTCCCGGCCACCGAGAAGCTGCTCGCCCGCAACTCGCTGACCATGGACGACATCGGCCTCATCGAGATCAACGAGGCGTTCGCCGTCCAGGTGCTCGCGTTCCTGGAGCACTTCAAGATCGACGACGATGACGCGCGCGTGAACCCGTGGGGCGGCGCCATCGCCGTCGGCCACCCTCTCGCGTCCTCCGGCGTGCGGCTGATGAACCAGCTCGCGCGGCTGTTCGAGGAGCGCACCGACGTCCGCTACGGCCTCACCACCATGTGCGTCGGCATGGGCATGGGCGGGACCGTCCTCTGGGAGAACGTGAACTGGGAGGGTGGCAAGTGAGTAGCGTAGAGACGTGGCGCTCGCTGCTGGCGAGCGAGGATCGCAACCAGGACGAAGTCGTCACGCACGCCTACGTGCGCGACGTCGCGCTGCCGTTCGGCGCGGGCACCGCCGCCCTGATCACCCTGGACAACGGCTTCGACCACACGAAGCCGAACACGTTCGGCCCGCGCGGCCTGCTCGCGCTGAACGACGTGCTCGACACCGTCGAGGCCCGCGACGACATCGTGGCCGTGGCCGTCACCGGCAAGCCGTTCATCTTCGCCGTCGGCGCGGACCTCAAGGGCGTCTCCTCGCTCTCGGACCGCGATGAGGCGGCGCTCATCGGCAGGCTCGGCCACGACGTCTTCCGCCGCCTCGGTGAGCTGAACGTCCCGTCGTTCGCCTACTACAACGGCGCGGCGATGGGCGGCGGCGTCGAGATCGGCCTGCACTGCACGTACCGGACGATCTCGGCGGGCATCCCGGCGTTCGCGCTGCCCGAGACGTTCCTCGGGCTCGTCCCCGGCTGGGGCGGCACGTACCTGCTGCCGCGGCTGATCGGCGTCGAGAAGGCGCTGAAGGTCGTCATCGACAACCCGCTCGCGCAGAACCGGATGCTCAAGGGCCCGCAGGCGTTCGACCTCGGCATCGCGGACGCGATCTTCGAGTCGGCCGACTTCCTGGAGGAGTCGCTGACCTGGACGGCCCGCGTCCTCACCGGTCAGGTGCGGGTGAAGCGCCCCGAGGTCGACACCGGCAAGGCGTGGGACGACGCGGTGGCGCTCGCCCGCTGGAACATCGACGGCAAGCTGCACGGCGCGGCGCCGTCCTTCGTCCGCGCGCTGGACCTCGTGGCCGCCGCCAAGGACCGCAGCCGCGACGAGGGTTTCGCCGCCGAGGACGAGGCGCTGGCCGACCTCATCATGAGCGACGAGCTGCGCGCCGGTCTCTACGCGTTCGACCTGGTGCAGAAGCGCGCCAAGCGTCCCGCCGGGGCGCCGGACAAGGCGCTGGCCCGCAAGGTGACCAAGGTCGGCGTCGTCGGCGCGGGCCTGATGGCCTCGCAGCTCGCGCTGCTGTTCGCGCGCCGCATGGAGGTCCCGGTCGTGCTGACCGACCTCGACCAGGAGCGCCTGGACAAGGGCGTCGGCTACGCGCACGCCGAGATCGACAAGCTGCTCGGCAAGGGCCGCGTCTCCGCCGATAAGGCGAACCGCCTCAAGGCTCTCATCTCGGGCTCGCTGACCAAGGACGCGTTCGCCGACGCCGACTTCGTCATCGAGGCCGTCTTCGAGGAGATGTCGGTCAAGCAGAAGGTCTTCGCCGAGGTGGAGGAGCACGTCTCCCCCGAGGCGATCCTGGCGACGAACACGTCCTCGCTGTCGGTGTCGGAGATGGCGTCCAAGCTGCGGCACCCCGAGCGGGTCGTGGGCTTCCACTTCTTCAACCCGGTCGCGGTGCTGCCGCTGCTGGAGATCGTCCGCGGCGAGCAGACGGACGACGCGGCGCTGGCGACGGCGTTCGCGGTCGGCAAGCAGCTCAAGAAGTCGTCGGTGCTGGTCAAGGACGCTCCGGCGTTCGTGGCGAACCGCATCCTGCTGCGCCTCATGGCCGAGATCATCCAGACGGTCGACGAGGGCACCCCGATCGACGTGGCCGAGCGCGCCGCCGCGCCGCTCGGGCTGCCGATGCCGCCGTTCGTCCTGATGGGCCTGGTCGGCCCGGCGATCGCGCTGCACGTCAACGAGACGCTGCACGGCGCCTTCCCGGACCGGTTCCCGCTGTCGGAGAAGTTCGCGAAGTTCGTCGCGGCCGGGAAGAAGGGCGTCTACCAGCCCGACTTCTCCCTGGACCCCGAGGCCGTGGAGCTCTTCGGCGGCGGCGCGAACCCGTCCACCGAGGAGCAGGTGCTCGACCGCGCGCTGCGCGCCCTGGCCCAGGAGATCCGCCTCATGCTGGACGAGGGCGTCGTCGCGGCCGCCGAGGACATCGACCTGTGCATGATCCTCGGCGCCGGCTGGCCCTTCCACCTGGGCGGCATCACGCCCTACCTCGACCGCTCGGGCGTCTCCGAGCAGGTCAACGGCTCCCGGTTCCTGGAGCCGGGCGTCGCGTCCGTCCCCCGGTAGGGACGCACCACGACCCCGCGGGGCGGCATCCGGATCACCGGGTGCCGCCCTGCGGCCATTTCGGCACGGGGAAGCCGGGACGGTCCACACATGGCAGCAATGGTCCCGCCCCGGCCTCACACCCGGAGAAGAATCCGATGAGGGATTCCGCTCAGCTCCGAACGCTCCACACTCCTACCACGGCGCCGTACCGGCACTCGACCGGATATCTCCGGCGGCACCCCAGCCCACGGAACCCCTCGTTGTCAGCCCCGACCAGACGCCGCCGCACGGTGGTCTCACGCCCTCTTCTCGGCGGTGCTCAGCCGACCGGCGCGTGCGCCCCGACCCGGGTGGGGATCCCGTCTCCGGGTCCAGGTCCGGCAGCGCGGGGATACGCCCGGTAGCCGTCCCGAGCGACCGGGGGCACCGACCGGTGATCCCGCCGTGTCGGTGCACAGAGGTCTTCCTGTCCGGGATCGGCCGTGCCGCCGCCGGGGTTCGGCGGACGCGGACCGACCGTACGGACGCGGCGCCCGGCCGGGCGATGGCGGACGGTACCGGGCGTTCGGTGGTGTTCTCGGAGGTCATGGGTGGACCGGGCACCACCGTGCCGATTCGGCCTCGGTTCGGGAGAGCGATTTCCGCGCGCTTTCGCTACCCGTTTCGCCATCGGCTGAACAGGTCTTTTCCGGCACATCGGAGACTTCCGGGCGGTCGCGTGTTTGGCGCGTCACATTGGGGCGATCATGGCTGGAGATCCCGGCGGAACGGAGTGGGCCGTGCACCTCTTTCGCACCAAGTCGGTGGAGCAGTCCATCCGCGATACCGAGGCGCCCGAGCACCGGTTGCGGCGGGAGCTGTCCGCCTTCGACCTGGTCGTGTTCGGCGTCGGGGTCATCATCGGGACGGGGATCTTCGTCCTCACCGGCCAGGTCGCCCGCGACAAGGCCGGGCCCGCCGTCGCGATCTCGTTCATCCTGGCCGCCGTCGTGTGCGGGCTCGCCGCGCTGTGCTACGCCGAGTTCGCCTCGACCGTGCCGGTCGCCGGATCGGCCTACACGTTCTCCTACGCGACGCTCGGTGAGTTCCCGGCCTGGATCATCGGGTGGGACCTCATCCTCGAACTCGCGCTCGGCGCGGCCGTGGTGTCGGTCGGATGGTCGGGCTACTTCGTGTCCCTGCTCGACTCGATAGGGATCACCTGGCCGGAGACGCTGGCCAATCCACCCGGCGAGGGCGGCGTCGTCAACATCCCGGCGATCCTGCTGGTGCTGCTGGTGACGGTGCTGCTCGTCATCGGCACCAAGGTGTCGTCCCGCGTCAACGCGATCGTCGTCGCGATCAAGGTGTCGGTCGTGCTGCTGGTCATCGTGGCCGGGCTGTTCTTCCTCAAGGCCGACAACTACACGCCGTTCATCCCGCCGTCGCAGCCGAGCGAGTCGACCGAGGGCATCCACGCGCCGCTGCTCCAGGTGCTGTTCGGGGTGACGCCCGTCAGCTTCGGCTGGCTCGGCATCTTCGCGGCCGTCGCCGTCGTGTTCTTCGCCTACATCGGGTTCGACGTCGTCGCCACCACCGCCGAAGAGGCGCGCAACCCGCAGCGCGACCTGCCGATCGGCCTCATCGGCTCGCTCGTCATCACCGCCGTGCTGTACGCGGCGGTCGCGCTCGTCGTCGTCGGCATGCAGAACTACGCCGACCTGAGCACGGCCGCGCCGCTCGCCGACGCGTTCAAGGCCGTCGGGCATCCGGCCTTCGCGACGATCATCTCGATCGGCGCCGTCGCCGGGCTCACCACGGTCGTGCTGATCCTGCTGCTCGGGCAGATCCGCGTCATGTTCGCGATGGGCCGCGACCGGATGCTGCCGCCGTGGCTCGCGCAGGTCCACCCGCGCTTCGGCACCCCCTACCGCGTCACGATCATCATGGGCGCGCTCGTCGCGGTGCTCGCCGGGTTCATCCCGCTGGCGCAGCTCGCCGAACTCGTCAACATCGGGACGCTGTTCGCGTTCGTCGTCGTGTCGATCGGCGTCGTCATCATGCGCCGCACCCGGCCCGAGCTGCCGCGCGCGTTCCGCACGCCGCTCGTCCCGCTCGTCCCGATCCTGTCGGTGCTGGCCTGCGTGTTCGTCATGCTGAACCTGCCCGTCGAGACGTGGCTGCGCTTCCTGGCGTGGATGGTCCTCGGCACCCTGATCTACTTCGCGTACGGCCACCGGCACAGCCGGCTCCGCGTCGCGGAGAAGGGCGCCGAACCGAAGTAGGCACGGCGCGCGATGCCGAAACCAGACGTTCGTGGGCACAATGCCCGCATGGTGGTTCCTGTGCGCGTCGCAGTCATCGGGTCGGGCCCCGCGGGGCTCTACACGGCCGAAGCCCTGATCAAGCAGGCCGCCGGGGGCGTCCGCGTGGACGTCTTCGACCGGCTCCCCACCCCGTACGGGCTGGTCCGTTACGGCGTCGCCCCCGACCACACCTCCATCAAGTCCATCGCCCGCTACCTCCAGCGGGTGCTGGAGAGCCCCGGCGTGCGGTTCTTCGGCTGCGTCGAGCTGGGCCGCGACCTCACCCGCGACGAGCTGCTCACCTGCTACGACGCCGTCGTCTACGCGACCGGCGCCATGGTGGACCGGCGGCTGCGCGTCCCCGGCGAGGACCTGCCGGGCAGCGTCGCCGCGACCGACTTCGTCAACTGGTACTGCGGCCACCCCGACGCCGCCGGGCACGCCTTCGACCTGTCCGCCGAGGACGTCGCCGTCATCGGCGTCGGCAACGTCGCCGTCGACGTCGTCCGCATCCTCGCCAAGACGCCCGACGAGTTGCGCTCCACCGACATCCCCGAACACGTCCTGGACGCCCTCACCGCGAGCCGCGTCCGCCGCGTCCACCTCATCGGGCGGCGCGGCCCCGCCCAGGCCAAGTTCACGACGAAGGAGGCCCGCGAACTCGGGCAGCTCCCCAGCGCCGAGATCCACGTCCGCCCCGAGGACATGGAGCAGGACGTCACCGCCGACGACGCCGCCGCCGAACGCGACCGGCTCGTGCGCGGCAACCTCAAGGTGCTGCGCGGCTGGACGGGCGCGCCCACCGGCGACCGGCCGCGCCGCATCGACGTCCGCTTCTGGCGCGCCCCGGTGGAACTGCTCGGCACCGGCCGCGTCGAGGCCGTCCGGCTCGAACGCACCCGGCCCGACGGCGCGGGCCGCGTCGTCGGCACCGGCGAGTACGAGACGCTTCCGGCGGGCCTGGTGCTGCGCTCGGTCGGCTACCAGAGCGTCGCGCTGGAGGGCGTCCCGTTCGACGAGGACGCGTTCGTCGTCCCCAACGACGGGGGCCGGATCGTCGCCGCCGACGGGACGCGCCAGCCCGGCGAGTACGTCGCGGGCTGGATCAAGCGCGGCCCGACCGGCGTCGTCGGCACCAACAAGTCCGACGCCGCCGAGACGGTCGCGCACCTGCTCGCCGACCTGGCGGCGACGCCGTACCGCGCGGCGGCCTCGGTGGAGGAACTGCTGGCCGCGCGGGGCCTCACGCCCGTCTCCTACACCGACTGGCTCAACCTCGACGCCGCCGAGGTCGCCCTCGGCGCGTCCCTCAGCCGGGGCGAGCGCGTCAAGCTCGCACACTGGGACGCCATGCGCGACGCGTGCCGCCGTACCGAGTGATCCCGGCCGCCGTCTGGCGCCCAGAGAACAGGAAACCGGCGACATACCGGCCGTCAAGGCAGTGACGCGACCCCGGGCGGGACGCTACGGTGCGCGTGTGACCGTCGGTCCCGAGTTGTTCGGTTTCCCCCCGCCCGTCGCGCTGCCGGATCTTCGGTGGCTCGGCCCCGACTACGTGTCCGTCCTGGTGTACGACCTGACGCGGGGCCTCCTGCGCCAGGACCCGGGGACGCAGGTCATGGGCGTGCGGTGCGAGGGAGACCCCGACCTGCGCGCGTCGGTCGACTCGGCGGGCGTCATCCGCTCCCACGACGCCGCGTTCCCGCTCCAGGTCTTCGTCCAGGACGGCGACGGCCGCCCCTGGCGGCTGCGCGGCCGCTGGACCTACTCGGGCCGCGACCTCGGCACCGCCTCGGCGTCGATCAACCACTACTGGCAGATGCACACCGCCGAAGGCGTGTGACCGCAGCACCGCGCACCCCGCCGGGCGGGCCGGTGGGGTGCGGGCGGGCGCCTTACTCGGCGGACGCCGTGCTGCGGCTGCGCGCGTGGGCGAGCAGCGACGCCGCCTCGGTGATGTCGCGGGCGAGGTCCTGCGGGTTGAGGCCGATGTCAGCGAGGATCTGCGCGCGGGAGGCGTGGTCGAGGAACTCCTGCGGGATGCCGAACGTGCGCAGCGGGACGTCGTTGCCGGCGTCGCGCAGCAGCCGGGCGACGGCGTCGCCGACGGCGCCGGTGCGGCCGTTGTCCTCCACGACGGCGACGAGCGAGTGCCCGGCGGCCAGCTCGACGATCGCCGGGTCGAGCGGCTTGATCCAGCGGGGGTCGACGACGGTGACGCCGATGCCCTGCGCGGCGATCAGCTCGGCCGCCGCGACGGCGGTGCCCGCCATCGAACCGGCCGCGACGATCAGCGCGCGGGCGCCGTTGGCGCCCTCGTGCCGGGCCAGCACGTCGACGCCGCCGACGCGCTCGATCGCGGCGAGGTCGGCGGCGGCGGGGCCCTTGGGGTAGCGGATGGCGGTGGGGCCGTCCTGGACGGCGACGCACTCGCGCAGCAGCTCGCGCAGCCGGGCGCCGTCGCGCGGCACCGCCACGCGCAGGCCCGGGACGAGGCTGAGGATGGACAGGTCCCACATGCCGTTGTGGCTGGCGCCGTCGTCGCCGGTGACGCCGGAGCGGTCCAGCGCGAACGTGACGGGCAGCCGGTGCAGCGCGACGTCCATGAGGAGCTGGTCGAACGCGCGGTTCAGGAACGTGGCGTAGAGCGCGACGACGGGATGCAGCCCGCCGAGCGCGAGCCCGGCCGCCGACGTGGCGGCGTGCTGCTCGGCGATGCCCACGTCGTAGACGCGGTCGGGATACGCCTCGGCGAACGGGGCGAGGCCGACCGGGTAGAGCATGGCGGCGGTGATGCCGACGACGTCGGGCCGCTCGGCGCCGAGCGCGACCATCTCGCTCCCGAACACCGACGTCCAGCTCGGCCCGCCGGACTTGACGTGGAAGCGGCCGGTGGCGGGGTCGAAGGCGCCGCCGCCGTGCATGCAGTCCTCGGTGTCGTTCTCGGCGGGCGCGTAGCCCTGGCCCTTGCGGGTGATCGCGTGGACGATCACGGGCGCGCCGAAGTCGCGGGCGCGGCGCAGCGCGTCCTCGACGGCCTCGGTGTCGTGGCCGTCGATGGGGCCGACGTACTTGATGCCGAGGTCTTCGAACATGGCCTGCGGGGCGAAGACGTCCTTGAGGCCCTTCTTGATGCCGTGCAGCGCCTCGTAGGCGGCGTTGCCGACGACGGGCGCGCGCGGCACCGTCTTCTTGATCAGGTCGAGCGCCTGCTCGTAGCCGGGGGTGACGCGCAGGCCCGCGAGGTGGCTGGCCAGGCCGCCGATCGTCGGCGAGTAGGACCGGCCGTTGTCGTTGACGACGATGATCACGGGCCGGTCGGGGCCGCCCGCGATGTTGTTCAGCGCCTCCCAGCACATGCCGCCGGTGAGCGCGCCGTCACCGACGACGGCGACGACGGAGCGGTCGCTCTCGCCGCGCACCTGGAACGCCTTGGCCAGGCCGTCGGCGTAGGACAGGGCGGTGGAGGCGTGGGAGTTCTCGATGAGGTCGTGCGGGGACTCGGCCTGGCTCGGGTAGCCGGACAGCCCGCCGCGGCGGCGCAGCTCGGTGAAGTCCTGGCGGCCGGTCAGCATCTTGTGGACGTAGGCCTGGTGGCCGGTGTCGAAGAGAATCTTGTCGTGCGGCGAGTCGAAGACCCGGTGCAGGGCCATCGTCAGCTCGACCACGCCCAGGTTGGGCCCCAGGTGACCGCCGGTCTTGGCGACGGCCTCCACCAGGGCCTCCCGGATCTCCTCCGCGAGACGAGGCAGTTGCGTGGCGTCCAGTCGCTTGAGGTCCTCCGGACCTGTGATCGACTTCAGCAGGGTCACGCGTTTCAACTCCTCCATCAGGGATCTTGGGGTACCCCTGGTCGTCGGGCCGTTCCGAGTTTAGTCCGGTCCGGGCGGGCGAACACCCGTCGCGGACCCCGTCGGGGTCTCCGCGCATCATCCGTACAGCAACGATTGGGGCGGGATACACAGATGGGTGTCGAGGAGATCGTGCTGCTCAACGCGGCCGACGAGGCCATCGGGACGGCGCCCAAGGTCGCCAGCCATCACGCGGAGACCCCGTACCACCTCGCTTTCTCGTCCTATGTCGTCGACCCTCGGGGTCAGGTGCTCATCACCCGCAGGGCACTGGCCAAGCGGACGTTCCCCGGTGTCTGGACGGGTAGCTGCTGCGGGCACCCGGGCCCGGGCGAGGGCCTGCGCGACGCGGTCGAGCGGCGGCTGCGCGACGAGCTCGGTGTGAGCGTCGACACGGTGACGCCGGTGCTGCCCGCGTTCCGGTACCGCGCGGTCGCCGCGGACGGGACGGTCGAGTTCGAGCGCTGCCCGGTGGTGCGGGCGACGACGTCGCGCCCGGACCTCGTCGTCAATCCGGACGAGGTCGAGGACGCGCAGTGGTGGCCGTGGGAGCGGTGCGTGGAGCTGGTGGACCGGCCCGAGGCGTCGCCCTGGTACCGGCTCCAGATGGCGGAACTGATCCCGCTGGGCCCGCCCGCGCAGTGGCCGGACGCGGGGACCGGCGGCCTTCCGCCGGCGCTCCCCTGGTGACCGGTCCTTTCCAGCGCGTGCCGTCCGGGGAACTTTCCTCCGGGCGGCACGCGTTTTTCGTGAATCCGTTCCTGGCCCGTTCCCGATTGGTCGCCTGAAATGGCACCCCGTGCCATGACCCGTTCATCCCGGCACCCGGACGCGGCCGCGTTGACGTGCTGCGACACGCGTCACAAAACAACGACAAAACCCGACAGAATGGCGGCCGGATCAGGCCAGAACCAAACGGCGGCGACGAACGTCCCCTCGTCCGCCACGCCCCTCCTCCCTGCGCGAACGCCGACAGGTGACGGCCGCATCGCTCACCGCACATGCTCCGTCCATCCACTGTTCGCCCCTTTCTCCCTTGTCGCACACGCCGTTCTCGTTAAGCTGCCGCCCCGTTGTCTCTTTTCGCTCCCGTCCTCCGCGGACCCCCGGTCCGGTCGTCTGTCGGCGCCCCCGCCCGCCGACCCCGCCTTCGGCCACCGCCCTGCTCCGGGCGACGGAAGCCTCCGAAACGCAGAGGAGAACCCATGCGCGCAGCACGACTCGCCGCGGCAGGTGCCGTGGCGGGAGCCGTTGTGCTCGGGACGGCGGGCCCCGCCTTCGCCGACCCCACGATCTCGGCGTCGCCGAACCCGTTCACGCCGGGCCAGAAGCTCACCGTCAAGGTCACCGAGTGCCTGGAGGCCCCGACCGGTGACGCCACGGCCATCTTCACCGCGAACCCCGCGTTCACCGGTGCGGCGGGCAAGACCTGGACGGCCGTCGCCGCGACGCGCGCCGACCTCAAGCCCGGCACGACCTACACCGTCGTCTTCAGTTGCAAGCTCGAAGGCGGCACGGCCAAGTTCTCCCTGAAGGTGAACCCCGGCAAGCCCAAGCCGACGCCCACCCCGACGCCCACGACGCCGGAGCCGCCGAAGTTCTCCTTCGGCTACGACGACGTGAAGCTCACGACCCGCAAGGTCGTGCCGGGCGGCAAGATCGGCTTCACCGTCAACTGCCCCACCGCGGTCACGATCACCGGCAACGGCTTCACGACGAAGGCGCTGGCCGTCAAGCAGACCGGCAAGGGCACGTTCAAGGCCGTCGGCGCGTTCCGCGCGGGCACGCTGCCCAACCCGACGACCGCCACCGTCGCCTGCAAGGGCCACGGCTACGTCAAGTACAGCACCAAGCCGGGCCAGGCGATCAAGCCGAAGCCGGGCGGCAACCCGGAGATCCCGGTCGGCGCGCCCAACACCGGTGACGGCACGCTGTACGGGCACGCCGACGGCGGCTCGTCCACGGCGCTGCTCGCGGGCGGTTCCGCCGCGGGTCTGGCCGTCGTGGGCGGCGGGCTGCTGCTGCTGCGTCGTCGCTCCGCCGGACGCGAGCAGGCGTAGTGGCGCGTGTGACCACACCGGCCGCCGGCCGCCGCGGCTCGCTCGCGGTGGCCGGTGTGCTGGCCGGGGGACTCCTGCTCACCGGCTGCGGCGGCGACGGCGGGAAGCCGGTCGCGGCGTCGTCGCCGGCCGTCTCGTCCCCGGCCGCGCCCGCGGCCGAACCGGTGGCGGCGGGCAAACCGCTGGACCGGTCGCCGCCGAAGACGATCCGCATCCCGAAGCTCCGGGTGGAGGCGCCGGTGTCCCGGCTGGGCCTGCGACCGGACGGCCGGATCGAGGAGCCGCCGCTGTCGCGGCCCAACCTCGCCGGTTGGTACGAGAAGGGCCCGACGCCGGGCGAGGTCGGCCCGTCGGTCGTGCTCGGGCATGTGGACGCCCACAAGAAACCGGCCGTCTTCTTCCGGCTGCGGGAGCTGAAGAAGGGGGACCGGATCGAGATCGCCCGCCAGGACGGGTCGGTCGCGACGTTCGCCGTGCAGAAGCTGGAAAGCGTGCCGAAGAAGAAGTTCCCCGGTGAGAAGGTCTACGCCGAGGACATCGACTACGCCTCGCTCCGGCTGGTGACCTGCGGGGGCGCGTTCGACGCGAGTACCGGCCACTACCTGGACAACACGATCGCCTACGCCAAGCTGGTCGAATCGGCTTGATCAGGCGCGGGAACCGGCCGCCGGAATGATCTCCGGCGGCCGGTTCGGCGTGTTTCGGGGCGATTGATGGGGGAAGGCGG
Organism: Actinomadura flavalba DSM 45200; assembly: GCF_000374305.1. Classification (GTDB taxonomy): domain Bacteria; phylum Actinomycetota; class Actinomycetes; order Streptosporangiales; family Streptosporangiaceae; genus Spirillospora; species Spirillospora flavalba. The sequence goes on from NZ_KB894097.1 coordinate 128,302, forward strand.
AAGCAACGGCGCTTTCCCCGGCTTGCCGACCCCTATGGTGTGAGACATCATCTTGTGCACCAATCGTCGCTTACGCGCCCGGGAGGTGACGCGCATGCGGGCCATCAGCGTCCAGCAGCCCTGGGCCTTCGCCATCGCGCGCGGTGCCAAGACGGTCTCCAACCGGCCCGAGCCGACCTCCTACCGGGGTCCGGTCCTCGTGCACGCCTCGATGCGCGTCGATCTCACCGCCTGCGACTCGGCGCTCGTCCGCTCGGCGGGCTGGGACGCCTCGGACCCGCTCGCCACGATCGGCGCCGTCATCGCCCTGGCCGAACTCACCGCCGTGTGCCCCGGATCGCCCTGCGAGTGCGGACCGTGGGCGGACGCGGGCGCGTTCCACTGGACGCTGGACGACGTGCGGCCCCTCCCCCGGCCCGTCGTCGCGCTCGGCCGCACCGACCTGTGGGAGCCGTCCGCGTCGCTCGTCACGACGATCCGGACGATGCTCGCCCCGGCCGCGCTGCGGCGCTCTCCCTGAGCCGCGCGAACTCGGCCGCCAGCCGCTCGGGCTGCCAGCTCGCGTTGAGCCCGCTCGGATTGGGCAGCACCCACACCCGCGTCGCGCCGAACGGCTCGTCCTGCGGGCCGATCGCGGTCTTGGGGCGGCCGAACGCCGTCCGGTAGGCGGTGACGCCGCAGACGGCCAGCACGGCGGGGCGGCGCTCGTCCAGCAGCGCGCGCAGCCGCTCGCCTCCGGCGCGCAGTTCGGCGGGGGTCAGCTCGTCGGCGCGGGCGGTGGCGCGGGGGGCCAGGTTGGTGATGCCGAGGCCGAGCGCGCCCAGTTCGTCCTGCTCGGCGGGGGCGAGCAGGCGCGGGGTGAAGCCGGAGCGGTGCAGCGCGGGCCAGAAGCGGTTGCCGGGACGCGCGAAGTGGTGGCCGGTCGCCGCCGAGTACAGGCCGGGGTTGATACCGGAGAACAACACCCGGAACGGGACTCCCGGAGGCGGGAGGACGTCGGCGAGCACACGGTCGCGGGCGGCTTCCATGTCGGTCTTGGTGGGACGCATCAGACCAGGCTACGGACGATCAGCGCCACCGCGGACGTGGCCAGCGGCAGCAGCGCGGCGACGCCCCCCACCACCAGCACGAACTCCCATCCCGGCATAACGCCGGAACGTTACCTCCCTCCGTTCCCGGCCGCCCTCCCGGGGGCGGCGACACGGTCACCGTCCGAGAATCTCCGCCAGCCCGACCTTTCTCCACCAAAGATGCCATTGGGGCGAATAGTGCAGTAAGCAATTTCCGTCCCTCGCTTCTCTGAAATGATCTGCCCGAACCTATTTCTGCAAGATTCTTGACCGATTTCGATTTCTTTTCCCGGCCACCGGGTAGACGTGCATCACGGCCGCACGGCCACGTGAACACCAGCCGATCTCCCCCGGAAGGTCACCCGTGTTCCTCCTGCTCAACACCTACACCGCACCCCTCGAACGGATCGACGAACTGATCCCCGAACACCGCGCCTGGGTCAAAGACCATTTCGCGAACGGCACGTTCCTGTTCGGCGGCAGGCGCCTCCCCCGCACGGGCGGATTCGTCGTCGCCGCCGGAGACGACCCCGACGCCATCGCCGCGCTGCTCGCGGACGACCCGCTCGTCCGCCACGGCGTCGTGGAATGGCATCCGGTCCACGTCGAGGCGCAGTTCACCAACAGCGAGACCTGGCGGGCGCTGCTCGCCGAGGCCGGCGCCCCCACCGAGGTCGCCGATCATGCCTGAACCCCGCACCGAAGGAGTCTCATGACCGGAAGCGACATCACCGTCCACATCAACGGCCAGCCGTTCGACCTGCCCTCCGGCAGCACGCTCGGCGACCTGGCCGACCGCCTCGACGCCCCCTGGGACCAGGTCTCGCTGGAGATCGACCACCAGATCGTCCCCCGCGACCTGTGGCCGTCGCACCGGCTGAAGGCCGGTGAGCACATCGACGTGGTGACCATCGCCCCGGGAGGCTGACATGTCCGACACCTGGCAGCTCGGCGGCGTGACGCTCGCGTCCCGGCTCATGCTCGCCCTCCCCGAGGACGCCGACCTGACGCGGCTCCCCCAGATCCTCCGCGCGAGCGGCACCGAGATCGTCACCGCGCGCACCGACCGCGTCGGCCCCGACGACGACGACCTGCTGCTCGGCACCCTGCGCGACAGCGCCGTCCACGTCCTGCCCAACACCGAGGGCGCCCACGACGCGGCGGGCGCCGTCCAGGCCGCGCTGCACGGCGCCGAACTCGTCGGCCGCCGCTGGGTGAAGCTCATCATCAGCGACGACCCCGACCACCACGTCCCCAAGGCCGACGAGATCCTCGTCGCCGCCCGCGAGCTGGTGCGGCTCGGCTTCGAGGTCGCCCCGCTCATCCCCGACGATCCGGGCCTCGCACAGGCCCTCGCCGACCTGGGCTGCGCGGCCGTCATGCCGCAGGGCTCACCGGTCGGGTCCGGGCAGGGCATCGCCAACCCGCTCAAGTTCGAGATCATGATCGACCGGCTCGACGTGCCGATCATCGTCGGCGCGGGCATCGGGACGGCCGCCGACACCGTCCGCGCGCTGGAGATCGGGTGCGACGGCGTCGCGTCGGCCAAGGTCGTCTTCGGCGCGAGCGACCCCGTCGCCGCCGCGCGGACGCTCGGCGACGCCGTCGCCACCGGGCGCCGCGCCCATCTGCACCTGGCCGGTTCCTGACGCGGGAACGCGGACGGGCCGCCCTCCCGTGGGAGAGCGGCCCGTACGGCGGGTGCCGGTTACTTGCGCAGCAGGTTGCGCAGCACGTACTGCATGATGCCGCCGTTGCGGTAGTAGTCGGCCTCGCCCGGGGTGTCGATGCGGACGACGGCGGTGAACTCCCTGCCGTCGGCCTTGACCGTCACCTCGGACGGGACGCCGCCCTCGTTCAGCGCCTCGACGCCGGTGATGTCGAACGTCTCGGTGCCCGTCAGGCCGAGCGCGTCGGCGGACTCGCCCTCCTTGAACTGGAGCGGCAGCACGCCCATGCCGATGAGGTTCGAGCGGTGGATGCGCTCGTAGGACTCGGCGATGACGGCGCGGACGCCCAGCAGCGCGGTGCCCTTGGCGGCCCAGTCGCGCGAGGAGCCCGAGCCGTACTCCTTGCCCGCCAGGACGACGAGCGGGGTGCCCTGCGCGGCGTAGTTCTGCGCGGCGTCGTAGATGTAGGACTGCGGGGCGCCGTCCTGCGTGAAGTCGCGGGTGAAGCCGCCCTCGACGTCGTCCAGGAGCTGGTTGCGCAGCCGGATGTTCGCGAACGTGCCGCGGATCATCACCTCGTGGTTGCCGCGCCGCGAGCCGTAGGAGTTGAAGTCGCGGACCTCGACGCCGTTCTCCTGGAGGTACTGCGCGGCCGGGGTGCCGACCTTGATCGAGCCCGCCGGGGAGATGTGGTCGGTGGTGACAGAGTCGCCCAGCTTGGCCAGCACGCGGGCGCCGCGCACGTCGGTGACGGGCGCGGGCTCCATCTCCATGCCGTCGAAGTAGGGGGCCTTGCGCACGTAGGTGGAGGCCGGGTCCCACTCGAAGGTGCCGCCGGTGGGGATGTCCAGGCCGCGCCAGCGCTCGTCGCCCTTGAAGACGTCGGCGTAGTTGCGGGTGAACATCTCCTGGCCGATCGACGATTCGACGATCTCGGCGACCTCCTCGGCGGACGGCCAGATGTCGCGCAGGTAGACCGGGCCGTCGGTGCCCTCCGCGATCGGGTCGTTGAGGATGTCGATGTCCATCGTGCCCGCGAGCGCGTAGGCGATGACCAGCGGCGGCGACGCGAGGTAGTTCATCTTCACGTCGGGGCTGATGCGGCCCTCGAAGTTGCGGTTGCCCGACAGGACGGCCGTGACGGCGAGGTCGTTGTCGTTGACGGCCTTGGAGATCTCCGGCTGGAGCGGTCCGGTGTTGCCGATGCACGTCGTGCAGCCGTAGCCGACCAGGTTGTAGCCGATCTTGTCGAGGTACGGGGTGAGACCCGCGCGCTCGTAGTAGTCGGTGACGGCCTGGGAGCCGGGGGCCAGCGACGTCTTCACCCACGGCTTGCGGGTCAGGCCCTTCTCCACGGCCTTCTTCGCCAGCAGCCCGGCGCCCATCATGACGTACGGGTTGGAGGTGTTCGTGCACGACGTGATGGCCGCGACGGCGACGTGCCCGTGGTCGAGCTCGAAGGACGTGCCGTCCTCCAGGGTGACCGTGACCGGCTTGTGCGGGCGCCCGCCGTCCCGCGAGGTGGACTCGCGCGGCTTGTCGTCGGCGTCGCCGTTGCGGCTGACGGCCGGGGAGTCGGACGCGGGGAACGACTCGGCGACGGACTCGTCCACCGGGCCCAGCTCGGCCTTGACGTAGTTGCGGACGTCGCGGCGCCAGGTGGCCTTGGCATCGGAGACCGAGATGCGGTCCTGCGGGCGCTTGGGACCGGCCAGCGACGGGACGACCGTCGACAGGTCCAGCTCCAGGTGCTCGGAGAACTCCGGCTCGGCCGTCGGCTCCAGCCACATGCCCTGTTCCTTGGCGTACGCCTCGACCAGGGCGATCTGCTCTTCGCTGCGGCCGGTGAGGCGCAGGTAGGACAGGGTCTCGCCGTCGATCGGGAAGATCGCGCAGGTGGAGCCGAACTCGGGGCTCATGTTGCCGATCGTGGCGCGGTTGGCCAGCGGCAGCGCGGCGACGCCCTCGCCGTAGAACTCGACGAACTTGCCGACGACGCCGTGCTGACGCAGCATCTCGGTGATCGTGAGGACGAGGTCGGTGGCGGTGGTGCCGGGGTTCAGCTCGCCGGTCAGCTTGAAGCCGACGACGCGCGGGATCAGCATGGAGATCGGCTGGCCGAGCATCGCGGCCTCGGCCTCGATGCCGCCGACGCCCCAGCCGAGGACGCCGATGCCGTTCTCCATCGTGGTGTGCGAGTCGGTGCCGACGCAGGTGTCGGGGTAGGCGACGCCGTCGCGGTCGAACACCACGCGGGCCAGGTGCTCGATGTTCACCTGGTGGACGATGCCGGTGCCCGGCGGGACGACCTTGAACTCGTCGAAGGCGGTCTGGCCCCAGCGCAGGAACTGGTAGCGCTCCTTGTTGCGCTCGTACTCGACCTGCACGTTGCGCTCGAAAGCCTGCGGCGTGCCGAAGTAGTCGACGATGACCGAGTGGTCGATGACCATCTCGGCCGGCGCCAGCGGGTTGATCTTGGTGGGGTCGCCGCCGAGGTCGCGGACGGCCTCGCGCATGGTGGCGAGGTCGACGACGCACGGGACGCCGGTGAAGTCCTGCATGATCACGCGGGCGGGCGTGAACTGGATCTCCTGGCTGGGCTGGGCCTGGCTGTCCCAGCCCGCCAGCGCGCGGATGTGGTCGGCGGTGACGTTCGCGCCGTCCTCGGTGCGCAGGAGGTTCTCCAGCAGCACCTTCAGGCTGTACGGGAGCCGCGCCGAGCCCTCGACGGCGTCCAGCCGGTAGATCTCGTACGCCTTGTCGCCTACTTGCAGCGTGTTACGGCTGCCGAAGCTGTTCGCGGACACGGACTCCTCCTCCGTCACCACCGCGCGGCCCGGTCCGGGACATGACGGCGCGGCGTACACCCAACTTGTCGTTCAGCGACCCCGCGTCGAACCCGGGTCCCGGGGGGACGTCCTCCGGGCCACGAGCGGGGCTCTTCTCTTAGGCATCCTGCCCTAGTCAGAACCCTTGCCTGGACTCAGGCTCGCCTAACTTCCGCAGGATTTCTCTTGATGTCAAGCTATCTCTGATTTATCTCGACATCAAGTTACCTGCCGATCCGGCCCGTCACGGCTGCGCACCGGGCCAGAACTCTTTCCGTTCGCCTGCCCCTTCCAGCCCACCACCGGGGCGCGCGCGGCCGGACCCCGTCCTGGCGAAAACGCGGCAACGTCCTTCTTGACCGGGGCTACCGCCGATCGCTCGACCGATATATCGTTGCGATATCGCGAACGCTCATCAGACGATCCCGGAAGGACCCGTTATGACGACGCGCACCGACGACCTGCGCATCGGCGACGCCGAGCGCGACGCGGTCGCCACGGCCCTGCACGACCACTACGTCCAGGGACGCCTGGACCGCGCGGAGCGGGACGACCGGCTCGACGCCGTGCTCGCCGCCAAGACGGGCGGCGACCTGCGGGCGGTCGTGCGCGACCTGCCCGGCGCCAACGGGCTCGCCGCGCCCGTCCCGGCCGCGTTCCGGGGGCCGGGCCGACCGCCGTGGGCCGGGCGTCCGCCGGGGCCCTTCCCGCCGCACCGACGGCGCGGCGGGCCGCTCGGGCCGCTGCTGCTCGTCGTGCTCGTCGCGGTGCTGTTCACGGCGGGACCGGGCGCCGCGTTCGCCGCGGCACTGCACGTGCTGCTGATCGCATGGATCGTGCGCGCGGCCGTGCACACCCGGCGCAGGCGCCCACCGCTGACCCCCGGGTCGTAGCGCCGTTCCCGGAGACGGCGACAGCGCTGCGCTGCGTCCGGCGTCGGGACGGTGACGTCCGGCTTCAGAGGCCCGTCTGGTAGGCGATGAGGGCCGCTTCGGCGCGGTCGGCGCAGCCGAGGTGGTCGATGAGGGCGGCCACGTGGCCCTTGACGGTGGCGGGCGGCAGGTGCAGGCAGCGGGCGATCTGGGTGTCGGACAGGCCCTCGCCCAGGCAGGCGAGGATCTCGGCGTCGCGGCCGGTGAGGCGGCGGGCGCGGGAGGCCGGGGCGGGCGGAGCGCCGTCCGGGCCGAGAACCTGGCCGCCGCCCGCGACGGCGCGCAGCGTCGCGGTGAACGCGTGCGGCGGCAGCGTCCGGGGCAGGAACCCGGCGGCGCCCGCGCGCAGCGCGCGGACGACGTGCCGGTCGGCGCGGCCGACCGTCAGCACGACGACGGGCGGCGCGTCCGGCGCCGCCGTCAGCCGCGCCAGCCGGGACGACGCGTCGGGCAGCGTGTGGTCGAGCAGGACGACGGCGGGAGCGTCCGCGTCGCCGGGTCCGAGGAGGCGCACGCCGGGCACCCCGGCCAGGCGCTCGCGGAGGGCGGGATCGTCGGTCACGGCCCGGACGGGCAGCGCACCGGCCGTTCGGCGGAGGGGCACCGCCTCACCGTAGGACGCGCGGCCGCGCCGCCGGGATAACGCGAAGGGCACATCCTTCTCACGCCGCCACGAACCGGCAGTGCTCGGGAACGGCCGCGCGCAGGGCCGCGAGGCCGCGCGCGATCAGCGGCTGGCCGGCGCTGCCCGCGCGGACGGCGGCCAGCACGCGGCGGGTGGGCACGGCCGGGCCGGTGAGCGGGACGCGCGAGACCGGCGTTCCGGCGGGGCCGTCGGCCAGGCGCGGGACGAGGGAGACGCCGAGGCCGTGCGCGACCAGCGACCAGATCCCCGCCCACGTCGTCGCGGCGTGCTCGATGCGGGGCAGGAAGCCCGCCGCCGTGCAGTAGGCGGTGACCTGGCGGTGGTGCGCGCACGTCTCGGGCTCCACGACGACCCACGTCTCCCCCGCCGCCGCGCCGAGCCCGGTTCCGGACGAACCGGCCAGCGGATGGCCCGCCGCCACGATCAGGTCGTAACGCTCCTCCAGCAGCTCGGTCCGGGCGAAGCGGACGTCTCCCGGTGGGGAGCCGTCCTCGCCGCCCTCGATGACGGCGATGTCGACGTCCCCGGCGGCCAGCAGGCCGAGCGCGGGCGCGGTGTCGCACTCGCGGACGGCCACGCCGAGGCCGGGCTCGTCGCGGCGCAGGGCTCCGGCGGCGGGGGCGATCAGCCCGGAGACGGCCGTGGTGAAGCCCGCGAAGCGCAGCGGGCCGGTGCGGCCCGCGCGGTGGGCGTCGAGGTCGGCGAGGGTCCGTTCCCAGCCCGCGAACAGGCCGTCGGCGTGGCCGAGCAGGACGGCGGCGGCGGGTGTGAGCCGCACGCGGCGCCCGTCCGGTTCGAGCAGCGGGACCTTCAGCTCGCGGGACAGTTCGCGCAGGTGGTGCGAGACGGCCGAGGGCGTGAGGCGCAGCGCCTCCGCCGTCGCCGTGACGGTGCCGAGCTGGTCGAGGAGCCGGAGCATGTGCAGACGCCGGAGGTCAATCATGTAACGATATTGCACGATCACGCACGAAAACGTGCGATGGACGCGCACGGTCCCGGTGACGCAGACTCGCCGCATGGCGAAAATCCTCTCCCGGCACAGCACCAGCGAAGGCACGGTCGTGTGGAGCCGCTGCGACTGCGGACGGCTGCACATGGTCCTCGTCCCCTACGACACCGCGCGCCGCCCCCTCACGGCGGGCACCTGCCCGGCCTGCGCCGCCGGGTGACGCCTCAGAGCGCGGCGGCGGCGCGGGCCAGGGCCTCCACCCGGTCCCAGTCGCCGGCCGCGACGGCGTCGGCGGGCGTGAGCCAGGTGCCGCCGACGCAGCCGACGTTCGGCAGCGCCCGGTACACCGGCGCGTTCGCGGGCGTGATGCCGCCCGTGGGGCAGAAACGGGCCTGCGGCAGCGGCCCGGCCAGCGCCTTCAGGTAGGGCGCGCCGCCCGCCGCCTCGGCGGGGAAGAACTTCAGCGCCCGGACGCCCTCCTCCAGCAGCGCGAGCGCTTCGGAGGCGGTCGCGACGCCCGGCAGGAACGGCAGCCCGGTGGCGGTCATCGCGTCCCGCAGGCTCGGCGTGCAGCCGGGACTGACGAGGAAGCGGGCGCCCGCGCGCGCGGCGGCGTCGGCGTCGGCGCGGCGCACGACCGTCCCCGCGCCGACGACCGCGTCCGGTACCTCGGCCGCGATCCGCTCGATGGCCGCGAGCGCTGCGGACGTCCGCAGCGTCACCTCCACGACGGGCAGGCCGCCCGCCACCAGTGCCCGCGCGAGCGGCACGGCGGCGTCCGCGTCGTCGACCACGACGACGGGCACGACGGGCGCGAGGTCCAGCAGTTCAAGGGCGTTCATGCGACCTCCAAGAAACGACGCAACCGATCCGACGCGAGCTGAAGCCCGTCACGGCACCACCCGTACGACCTCCGGCAACAGCACGGCCGAGCCACCCGCGAACACGACTCCGACACGGCACCGATGCAACCTCCGGCAACAGCACGGCCGGTTCGGTCGCGAACAGGATTCCGGCGCGGCACCGCCGACCTCCGGCAACAGCACGGCCGAGCCGCCCGCGAACACGACTCCGACACGGCACCGATGCGACCTCCGGCAACAGCACGGCCGGTTCGGTCGCGAACAGGATTCCGGCGCGGCACCGCCGACCTCCGGCAACAGCACGGCCGAGCCGCCCGCGAACACGACTCCGACACGGCACCGATGCGACCTCCGGCAACAGCACGGTCGGTTCGGTCGCGAGCGAGGTTCCGGCGCGGCGGCGCGGCGTTCACGCGAACTCCAGTGGCGGCGCGGGCGCCCGGTCCGCCGGGAGGAGCGCGGCGGCGCCGAGCAGCGCCGGGCACGGGTGGGTGATCAGGCGCGTCGGGATGGCCGCGACGTAGTCGGATACAGGTGACTTCAGCTCGAAACGGGTGCGGAACGGACTCCGCGCCAGAAAGTCCGCGATGCGCGGCAGGATGCCGCCGCCCAGGTAGACGCCGCCGGTGGCGCCGAGCGTCAGCGCGACGTTGCCCGCGAACGCGCCGAGCAGGCCGCAGAACATGTCCAGCGTCGCCGCGCACAGGGGGTCGTCCTGCCGTTCGCAGATCCGCGCGGCCGTCAGCGGCTCGGCCGGGACGCCGCGCAGCGCGGCCAGGTGCCCGTGCAGGCGGGCCAGCCCGGCGCCGCAGAGCACCAGTTCGGCCGAGACCGATCCGTGCTCGGCGCGCAGGCGCCGCAGGACGGCCGTCTCCTCGTCCGTCGCGGCGGGCAGGTCGGCGTGACCGCCCTCCCCCGGCAGCGGCAGGTGACCGCCCGGGATCGGGGCGAGCCCGGCCGTGCCCAGGCCCGTTCCGGGGCCGACCACCGCGACGACGCCGCGCGCGTCGGGCGACGCCGGGCCGATGGCGCGGACGTCGCCGGGGCCGAGGACGGGCAGCGAGCGGGCCAGCGCGGCGAAGTCGTTGACGACCGTCACCTCGGGCAGTTCCAGCGCCCGCGCGACGCGGGCGGCGGAGTCGGCCGCCCATCCGGCATTGTTCAGGCGGAACCGCCCGTTCACCACCGGACCGGCGATGGCCAGACACGCGGCCTCGATCCGGGCGTCAGGCACGTACTGCCTCAGATAGGCGGCGGCCGCCTCGGACAGCCCCGGATACGCACGCGTCGGCAGCGCCGCCACATGCTCGGGCGAACCGCCCGGTTCGGCCACGAGTCCGAAGCGTGCGTTGGTGCCGCCGACGTCCGCGACGAGGGCGTTCATCGGAAAACGCCCGCGCCCAGCTCCGCCGGGCCGACCGCCGCGCGGAACGCCGCGAACAGCTCCCGTCCGGTGCCCCGGCCGCTCTCGGGAGCGCCCCCGCCGGGCTCCCGGGCGGCGAACTCGGCGTCCGCCACCAGCACCTCCAGCAGTCCCTTGTCCGGGTCGAGCCGGATGACGTCGCCGTCGCGGACCCTCGCCAGCGGGCCGCCCGCCGCCGCCTCCGGCGACACGTGGATCGCCGCCGGGACGGCGCCCGACGCGCCCGACATGCGGCCGTCCGTCACCAGCGCGACGCGGTGGCCCCGGTCCTGGAGGACCGACAGCGGCGGCGTCAGCCGGTGCAGCTCGGGCATTCCGTTGGCGCGCGGCCCCTGGTACCGGACGACGACGACCACGTCGCGGTCCAGCTCGCCCGCCGCGAACGCGTCCTGGAGCGCCTCCTGCGACGCGAACACCCGCGCCGGCGCCTCCACGACGCGGCGACCCGGGTCCACCGCCGACACCTTGACCACCGCGCGGCCCAGATTGCCGCGCACCGTGTGCAGACCGCCGTGCGCCTCGAACGGCGCGCCGACCGACCGCAACACACCGGTGTCCCCCGACTCCCCCGCAACACTCCGCCAGACCACCCCATCCTCACCCAGCTCGGGCACCCCCCGGTACCCGGGGTCCGAGGCGTCGTGGTGGGCGGAGAGGGTGGGGGCGCCGACTGTGCGGGCGTCGGCGTGGAGCAGGCCCGCGTCGAGTAGTTCGCCGATGAGGAAGGCGGTGCCGCCCGCCGCGTGGAAGTGGTTCACGTCGGCGGTGCCGTTGGGGTAGAGGCGGGTGAGCAGCGGGGTGACCTCCGACAGCGCGTCGAAGTCGTCCCAGGTCAGGTCGATTCCGGCGGCGGCGGCCATCGCCACCAGGTGCAGCGTGTGGTTGGTGGAGCCGCCCGTGGCCAGCAGCGCGACGACGCCGTTGACGAACGCGCGTTCGTCCAGCACGTCCGCGATCGGGGTGTAGGCGGGGCCGAGGTCGGTCAGCTCCAGGACGCGGCGTCCGGCGGCGTCGGTGAGGGCGTCGCGCAGCGGCGTGCCCGGCGTGACGAAGCTCGCGCCCGGCAGGTGCAGGCCCATGACCTCCATGAGGAGCTGGTTGGAGTTGGCCGTCCCGTAGAAGGTGCACGTTCCGGCCGCGTGGTAGGACGCGGACTCGGCCTCCAGCAGCTCGGCGCGGTCGGCCTCGCCCACCGCGAACCGCTTGCGCACGGCGGCCTTGGCGGCGTTCGGCAGCCCGGACGGCATCGGCCCGGCGGGCACCAGGATCGCGGGCAGGTGCCCGAACGCGAGCGCGCCGATGACCAGGCCGGGGACGATCTTGTCGCAGACGCCGAGCAGCAGCGCGCCGTCGAACATGTCGTGCGAGAGTGCGACGGCCGTCGCCATCGCGACGACGTCGCGGCTGAACAGCGACAGCTCCATGCCCGCGCGGCCCTGGGTGATCCCGTCGCACATCGCCGGGACGCCCCCGGCGAACTGGGCGGTGCCTCCCGCGTCGGCGATGACGGACTTGAGGCGGTCTGGGTAGTCCTTGAGCGGCTGGTGCGCCGACAGCATGTCGTTGTACGCCGACACGATCGCGATGTTGGGCGTGACGTCGCCGCGCAGCCGCAGCTTGTCGGCGGGGCCGCAGGCGGCGAAGCCGTGCGCGAGGTTGGCGCAGCCGAGGCCGCCGCGCGCGGGCCCGGCGGTGCGGGCGTCGGCGACGCGGGCCAGGTAGGCGGCGCGGCCCTCCGCGCTGCGCTCGGCGAGGCGCGCGGTGACCCGGGCGAGGACGGGGTGCGGGCTGCTCATGGACACGGGAACCTACCCGGGCTTCGGCATCCGGACAAGAGACTTCGGGAAACTCAACTTACCTAAGTGGTCGATCCTCGGGACATCGACAGGCCGAAGTCCGGCGTGCTTGACTGGCCGGATGAGCAGACGCCCCGCGACCAGCGGCGAGGTGCTGCGGCTGGTCCGGGAGGGCGTCGCCACCCGCGCCGACCTCGGCCGCGTCACCGGCCTGTCCCGCCCCGCCGTCGCCGCCCGCGTCGCCGAACTGCTCGCCGCCGGGCTCCTCACCGAACGCGACGGCGGCCCCTCCACCGGCGGCCGCCCGCCCGCCCGCCTGGAGTTCGCCGCGACGGGCGGCGCCGTCCTCGTCGCCAACCTCGGCCACTCGCGCGGCCAGATCGCCGTCTGCGACCTGGCCGGCACCGTCCTGGCCGAGGCTCCTGCCGACCCGCCCCCCGACGCCACCCCCGCGCAGATCCTCCCCCGCGTCCTCGACCAGTGGACCGACCTCCTCACCAAGACGGCAATCCCCCCGCACCACGTGCACGGCGCGGCCCTGGCCATCCCCGCCGCCGTCAACTCCGGTCCGCCCCCGAACGAGCCACCCGTCACCGCCCCCACGGGCGCCCCCCGGCCGACATCCGCCCAGGCACGCCATGCCGCCCCCGCCAGCGAACCCAGGACGAACCCGGACAAGCGGCGCGGCACCACCCCCACGAGTGACGCCACACTCGGCGCCGGAGCGCTGGTTTCTGCCGGTGGAACCGGGACGAACCCGGGTGGGCCACCCGGCACCGCCCCCACGGGTGACGCCGCGTTTGGTGGCGGAGCGTTGGTTTCTGGCGGTGAGCACGTGAGCAGCGCGGATCGGGTTCCGGGTTCCGGGTTCGGGGCGGAGCAGGGGGGCGGGGTCGGTGTTCCGGGGGTTCGGGGTGGTGATCCGGGGTTCGGCTGGGTGGTGGGGGACGTCGCGGCCGCTGTGCGGGAGCGGTTCGGGGTCGTGGCCGATGTGGAGAACGAGGCCAATCTCGCGGCGCTCGGCGAGCACGCGGCCGGGGCGGCGCGGGGTGCCGATGATGTGCTGTTCGTGAAGGTCTCCACCGGTATCGGCGCGGCGCTCATCATGGGTGGGCGGTTGCAGCGCGGGGCGCTCGGCGCCGCCGGGGAGATCGGGCACGTGCGGGTCGCGGAGGGCGGTGACGTCGTCTGCCGGTGCGGGGGCGTCGGGTGCCTGGAGGCCGTCGCGGGCGGCGCCGCGCTGCTCGCCCGCTCCCCCGCCGCCGACCTGGCCGGGCTCGCCGCGCTCGCCCGGGGCGGCGACCCGGCGGCCGTCGCGCTCGTCCGCGAGGCGGGACGGCGCATCGGCACCGTCGTCGCGGACGCGGTGAACCTGCTCAACCCGTCGCTCGTCGTGCTCGGCGGCGACCTCACCGCCGCCGCCGAACCGCTGCTGGCGGGCGTCCGCGCCGCCGTCTACGAGCGCGCCACGGCCGTGGCGACGAGCCGCCTGCGCATCGAGCCGAGCCGTCTGGGCGACGCCGCCGGGCTGCGCGGCGCCGCCGCGCTCGCGCTGCGCCGCGTCCTGTCGCCGGACGCCGTGGACGCCGCGCTCAGCGCGCCAAGGAGCGGCAAATCACACTCAACGAATGCGGCGCCGGAGGATTAGGACGCGCGCAGACGCGCAGCTAGAGAGTATGGATCTGGAGTTTCTGCGACCGCTGTACGCGTCCACCGGCCCCGTCGCCTCGGTGCACCTGGACACCTCCCGCGACACCGCGGACGCCGACAAGCAGATCGAGCTGCGCTGGCGCGCCCTGCGCGACCGCCTCGCCGGGCAGGGCGCCGACAAGGCCACCCTCGACGCGCTGGAGGAGGTCGTCGGCGGCGTGCGCGGCATCGGCGGGCCGCAGGGCGAGGCGCTGTTCGCGTCCGGCGGCCGGGTGCTGGCCGTCCACACGATGACGCGCCCGCCCGCGCGCGACCACGCGTCCTGGCTTCCCGTCCCCGACCCGTTCGACCTGGTGCTCGACCGCGACCACCAGCTCCCCTACGTCGTGGTGGCGATCGACCGCGAGGGCGCCGACATCGACGGCTACCACGCGGCGGCGCACGACCCGGCGACCGAGCGCAGCTTCAACGGCAGCACGCTGCACATCCAGAAGGTCCGGACGGGCGGCATGGCGCAGGCCACCTACCACCGCCGCTCGGAGAACCTCTGGGCGGAGAACGCCGCGCACACGGCGGCGGACGTCGAGAAGGCCGTCAAGCGGGTCGACGCCGAGGCGATCTTCGTCGCGGGCGACGACCGCTCGATCAACATGATGCGCGCGCACCTGGAGAAGCTCGGCCCGCCGGTCGTCGAGATCCCCGGCGGACGCGACGACGGCGCCCAGGACCGGCTGCGCGAGGCCCTCGACGCCGCGCTGGAGAAGGAGATGATCGGCAACCACGACGCCGCCCTCGCCGACTTCCGCGCCCGCGAGGCGCAGGGCACCGCCGTCGAAGGCACCCCGCGCACCCTCCAGGCGCTCTCGGACGGGCAGGTCGAGACGCTGCTGCTCGGCGCGGACCGTCCCGAGGACGAGCCCTGGCTCTACGCGTCCGCCGAGTCGCCGCTGCTCGTCGCGACCGACCCGAACGGCCTCGACAGCCCCACCGACCCCGTCCATGCCCCGGCGACGACGCTGCTGCTCCGCTCGGCCGTCCTCGGCGACGCGGGCTTCACCGAACTCCTCGATCACGGCGACCCGACCGAGGGCACGGCGGCGACGCTCCGCTACACCCTCTGAGCCGCCGCCGGGCATGGCGATGCCCGCCGGCGTGAGCGGGCACGCGCTCGGGCCGGCGGGCATCGGGTGGTTCAGGGGACGGCCGGTCCCTGGCTCAGCGGGTGCCGGGCAGGTGACGGCCGTCCTTGTCGACGACGGAGCCGTTGTAGCAGTCGCCGGACTCGTCGCTGACACCGAGCACGTTGCGGATGGCCGCGCCGATGCCGACGATGTCGATCGAACGGCAGGTCTGGATGCCGATGATCTGCGTGTTCTGGTTGTCGTCGGCCTGAGCCGGGGCGGCGAAGGCCGTGAAGCCGGCCACGCCGATCAGCCCAGAGACGATCAGTCGCTTGAGCACTGGATCTCCGTTTCTTGGACATGCTTCGGTCCGGCCGGTAAACCCCGGCCGGGCACGGAGCGATGCCATCGCATCGCAAACGCCCCGGCAACGAGAACTGCCGAGCCTTTCCCGAAACATTGCCTTCTCCGGACCCTCGGTTACTCTTATGCCCGCCCCAGCCGCACCCGGACGACGAATGCGTGCAAATCAACCTCTGCCGGTGATTCATCCGGAAGGTTCGACTTGTCGCGCTCATGCGTCAGCCGCTCGACGAGCCCCGCGACGTCGTCAGCCAGCCGCGCGTGCGACGGCGCCCAGGACGGCAGCCCGCCCCGCTCCGCCGCCGCCTTCGCCGCGATGAGGTCGGGCAGGTAGTCGGGCCCGTACTCGGGCGCCAGCCGCGTCAGGTCGGCCTCCACCTCGCCCGTGCGCATCAGGTGGATGCCCGTGTGCAGCGCCCGGTGCGTGTAGAGCAGCGCCTTGAGCCCGCCGTGCTCCTGGAACGCCCGCCACCTCGCCTGCCCGAACCCCAGGTAGTGGTGCGCGAAGCGGGTCGTGACGAGGCGGGGCAGGTGGCCGCGCAGTTCCTCGTGCTGCGGCGTGGTCTCCACGACGAGCGGCGAGGCGAGCTGCTCCAGGACGTCGCCGCTGCGCCGCAGCAGCAGCGTGCAGAACTTGGCGAGGTCGTGGGTGACGACGTCGGCCTCCACGCCGTCGTGGTCCCACATGCGCGTGAACGTCGTGCGGCCCTCGGTGAGGCCGACGAGTTCCTCCAGGGGAAGGAGGTGGACGCCGCGCAGGTCCACGTCGGAATCGGCGGACGGGAAGCCGTACAGGTGCGCGCCGCTGACGGTCACGAACGCGCGCGGGTAGGGGTGGAGTTCGGCCATGCGGGCGTGCAGGCCCTCGGGGAGTCTCACGCGGCCAGGCTCCTTCGGCGGACGTCGGTCAGGAAGTTCTCCGCGCGGGTTCGGTCGGGGGTGGCGGGGAGGGCCGAGGGGCCCGTGGTGATCTGCGTGGTGAGGCGGTCGCGCCAGGCCGTCACGTCCGGCCAGGGGACCTCGCCGCGGCGGACGGCCAGCAGGGGTTCGCGGAGGGCGCCCACCTCGACCAGCGGTTCGCCGTGCCGGACGAGGTGCGCGCCGCTCTCCAGCAGCCGGAGCAGGTGCATGACGTGCTTCCAGCGGATCTCGCCGCCGTGGGTGCGGGCGTGGTTCTCCGCGCGGCGCAGTTGCGTCCGCGCGTAGTGCAGGAACGTGTCGCGCGCCCGCTCGGACAGGAACGCCGTCCGCAGCGCCAGCAGCTCCTCTCCGACGGGCGTGACGACCTCCCGCAGCGGTGACCACAGGCACTCCAGCACCGTCGGGTTCGCGGCCAGGGCCAGCGTGACGAACCGCTCGATCTCCCAGGAGAACTGCTCGGGGAGCGGTCCGTCGAGGTGGGTGGGCGGCTTGTCCAGGCGCCAGAACAGCGCGGCCGGGGCCGCGAAGACGCCGCGCCGGTCGGTGTCGCTGGCGTCGGTCGCCAGCCCGTAGGCGCGGGAGCCGGTGACGACCGACAGCACCGTGTGGTCGAGAAGTGCGGACATGGGCGGCAAGGCTGCCGCATCCGCCCAGAGCACGACAACCGAGATTGCCGGGTTCGGCGGCGCGCGACCGGGCATCGTGATCGCGGACGATCCGTGGGACGAGGGAGCAGACGCGATGACGCAGGAGTCCGTTCGCGCGACGTCGGCCGCGGCGACCGGCGGCGACCGCTGGTGGCGCGACGCGGTGATCTACGAGGTGTACGTGCGGTCGTTCGCGGACGCGGACGGCGACGGCGTGGGCGACCTGGACGGCATCAGGTCCCGGCTGCCCTACCTGGCCGGGCTCGGCGTGGACGCGCTGTGGATCACGCCGTTCTACCCGTCCCCCATGGCCGACTTCGGCTACGACGTCGCGGACTACCGCGCCGTCGACCCGCTGTTCGGTGACCTGGAGGCCGCCCAGGCCCTCATCGACGACGCCCACGCGCACGGCCTGCGCATCATCGTCGACCTGGTCCCGAACCACACCTCCGACCGCCATCCGTGGTTCCGCGCCGCGCTCGCCGCCGGGCCCGGCTCGCCGGAGCGGGCCCGGTACGTCTTCCGCGACGGGCGGGGCCCGGACGGCGGCGAGCCCCCCAACGACTGGGAGTCGGTGTTCGGCGGCTCCGCGTGGACGCGCGTGCCGGACGGCCAGTGGTACCTGCACCTCTTCGCCGTCGAGCAGCCCGACCTGGACTGGGAGCACCCCGAGGTCCACGACGAGTTCCTCGACATCCTGCGCTTCTGGCTCGACCGGGGCGTGGACGGCTTCCGGGTGGACGTCGCGCACGGCATGGTGAAGGCCGCCGGGCTGCCCGACGTCGGTGACGCCGCGCAGAGCGGGATGCTCGGCAGCGTCGTCGTGCCGTACTTCGACCAGGACGGCGTGCACGACATCCTGCGCTCGTGGCGGCGCCTGCTGGACTCCTACCCGGGCGGCCGGATCGGCGTCGCCGAGGCGTGGGCGCCGACGCCGGAGCGGCTCGCGTACTACACCCGCCCGGACGAGATGCACCAGGCGTTCAACTTCCACTACCTGACCGCCCCGTGGGACGCTGGCGCGCTCCGCGACGTCGTGGACGCGTCGCTGGAGGCGGCCCGCGAGGCGGGTTCCCCGGCGACGTGGGTGCTGTCGAACCACGACGTCCGCCGCCACGTGACCCGCTACGGCGGGGGCGCGACGGGCGTCGCCCGCGCCCGCGCCGCCGCGCTGCTGACGTTCGCGCTGCCCGGCTCGGTATACGTCTACCAGGGCGAGGAGCTGGGCCTGCCCGAGGTGCTGGACCTGCCCGCCGAGGTGCGCCGCGACCCGCAGGAGGCGCGCGGCGCGGGCGAGGGACGCGACGGCTGCCGCGTCCCGGTGCCGTGGTCGGGCGACGCGCCGCCGTTCGGTTTCGGCGCGGGGTCGAGCTGGCTGCCGATGCCTCCTGACTGGAAGGCCCTGACCGTGGAGGCGCAGGACGGCGACCCCGGCTCGATGCTCGCGCTCTACCGCGAGGCGCTGGGCGTCCGCCGCGACCATCCCGCCCTGCGCGCCGACGCGTCGTTCTCCTGGCTGCCCGCGCCGCTCGGCACGCTCGCCTTCGTCCGCGCGGGCGGCGGCGCGACGCTGGCCTGCGCGGTGAACCTCGGCGACGCCCCGGCGGAACTCGCGCCGGGCACGCCGCTGCTGGCCAGCGGGCCGGTCCGGGAGGCGGCCGACCGGATCGTCCTGCCGCCCGCGACGGCGCTCTGGTGGACGCCCGCCGGCTGACCGCGCCGCATCACGGTTGGGTCACGGGGATTGACAGTGACGTGGCTCACGGTCTTTTCTTCGTGGGAGCGCTCCCACACCCACCCACCCTGAAGCGAGAGGGGCCCGCGGATGCGAGGCAACGGACGGAACGGACCCCGGTTCCTGGCAGTGGCGGCCATAACCGCGCTGCTCGCGAGCACGGCCGTCGCCTGCGGCGGCGGAGACGACGCCGGCTCCGGCGACGTCGAACTGACCGTCGACACCTTCGGCGAGTTCGGCTACGAGCAGCTCTACAAGCAGTACGAGGCGTCGCACTCCGGCGTGAAGATCAAGCAGCGCAAGGTCTCGGTGCTGGACGACTACATCCCGCGCCTCCAGCGCTGGATCGCCACCGGCAGCGGCGCGGGCGACGTCGTCGCGCTGGAGGAGGGCATCCTGCCCGCCTACATGCAGCAGCCGGACAAGTTCGTGAACCTCTTCGACCACGGCGGACGCGAACTCCAGAACGACTACCTGCCGTGGAAGTGGCAGATGGGCGTCACGCCCGACGGCAAGCGGCTCGTCGGCCTCGGCACCGACATCGGGCCGCTCGGCCTGTGCTACCGCAAGGACCTGTTCGCCAAGGCGGGCCTGCCCACCGAGCGCGACGAGGTCACCGAGCTGTGGCCGACGTGGGACGCGTTCCTGGAGACCGGCAAGCGGTTCCAGGCCAAGGAGCCGAAGACCAAGTGGCTCGACGGCCCGGCCGCGCTGCTGCGCGCCACCGTCCTCCAGGACGCGGGCGCGGGCCCCGGCCACAGCTACTTCGACAAGGCGAACAACCTCGTCGTCGAGACGAACCCGGCGGTGCGGTCGGCGTTCGACAAGGTGCTGAAGTTCCAGGAGGCCGGGCTCACCGCCGACATGCAGATCTTCACTCCGCCGTGGCAGACGGCGCTCAAGCGCAGCACGTTCGCGACGCTGCCGTGCCCGTCGTGGATGCTCGGCGGCATCGAGGAGTTCACCGGCGCCGAGGGCAAGGGCAAGTGGGACGTCGCGGGCGTGCCGGGCGGGTCGGGCTACTGGGGCGGCTCGTGGCTGGCCGTGCCCAAGCAGAGCAAGCACCCGAAGGAGGCGGCGGAGCTGGCGAAGTTCCTGTCGAGCCCGCAGGGCCAGATCGGCGCGTACAAGGACAAGAACACCTTCCCGTCGTCGCCGCAGGCGCAGCGCGACCCGGCCGTGGCGGGCGCGACCAGCGCCTACTTCAGCGACGCGCCCACCGGAAAGATCTTCGGTGACATGGCGTCGCAGGTGAGGCCCGTCCACCTCGGGCCGAAGAACGAGGACGTCCGGCAGGCCGTGGAGAACGTGCTGATCTCGGTCGGCCAGGGCCGCGTCAAGCCCGGTGACGCCTGGGCCCGCGCCGTCGAGGCGGCGAAGAAGGCCGCGCGCTAGCCCGGCCCGATCGCCCGGGGGCGCCGCCCGGCGGCGGCGCCCCTCCCCCGGCCTCCCCGGAAAGGACGTCATGAGCCTCGATCTGCGGCCCGCCCGCACCGACCGGCGGGCGCGCCCCGCCGCCAAGGCGCCGCCGCGCAGCCGCCTCGCCCGGTTCGAGCTGAAATTCTCCCCCTACCTGTTCATCTCGCCGTTCTTCCTGGTGTTCCTCGTCTTCGGCGGGTTCCCGCTCGTCTACACGCTGTGGGTCTCGCTGCACGACTGGGGCCTGCTGTCGGGGAACCGCGACTTCGTCGGGCTGGACAACTTCGCGTACCTGGCCGGGGACGGTGACTTCTGGCGCGCGGTCGTCAACACCGTCGGCATCTTCCTGCTCGCGACGATCCCGCAGCTCCTGCTGGCGCTCGGCGTCGCGGCGGCGCTCGACCGGCGCATGAAGGCGAGCACGCTGTTCCGCGTCGGGATGGTCGCGCCGCTGGTCACCTCGACCGCCGCCGTCGCGATCGTGTTCACGCAGATCTTCGACCGCGACTTCGGCGTCGTGAACTACCTGCTCGGCCTGGCCGGGATCGGCCCGATCGACTGGACGGTCGCGCGCGGCTGGTCGTGGGTGGCGATCTCGGCCATGGTCAACTGGCGCTGGATCGGCTACAACGCGCTCATCTACCTCGCCGCGATGCAGGCGATCCCGCGCGACCTGTACGAGGCCGCCGCGATCGACGGCGCGTCCCGGCTGCGCCAGTTCTGGCAGATCACCGTCCCGCTGCTGCGTCCGACGATCGTCTTCACGGTGATCATCTCGACGATCGGCGGGCTCCAGCTCTTCACCGAGCCGGTGCTGTTCGGCGCCGGTTCGTCCAACCGGATGGACGGGGGCGCGATGCACCAGTTCCAGACGATCACGATGTACATGTTCGACAACGC
The DNA here is from genome assembly GCF_000374305.1 of Actinomadura flavalba DSM 45200. Taxonomy (GTDB): domain Bacteria; phylum Actinomycetota; class Actinomycetes; order Streptosporangiales; family Streptosporangiaceae; genus Spirillospora; species Spirillospora flavalba. Next base: position 149,235 of record NZ_KB894097.1, read on the forward strand.
CTTCGGTGAGGACCGCTACGGCTACGGGGCCGCGATCGCCTGGGCGCTGTTCCTCATGATCATCGCGTTCTCGCTGGTGAACTTCCTGCTGGTGCGGCGCGCGGGAGGCACCCGGTGACCGCGCCGCTCGCGGCGCGCGTCCGCCGCCGTCCCGGCCGGATGCGCGGCCTGTGGGACGCCAGCCCGCTCACTTACCTCGCGCTCGTCGTCGCGATCGTGCTGTCGCTGTTCCCGATCTACTGGATGATCGTCATCGCGACGCGCGGCAACGACGTCGTCGCGGACGTCCCGCCGCCGATGCTGCCGGGCGGACAGTTCGGCGAGAACGCAGCGCGGCTGTTCGCCAATGAGGACGCCTACTTCCTCAAGGGCCTGCTGAACTCGGCGGTCGTGTCGGGTGCGGTGACGCTGTCCACGGTGTTCTTCGCGTCGCTGGCCGGGTTCGCGTTCGCCAAGCTGCGCTTCCGGGGACGCAACGCGCTGCTGCTGACGATCGTCGCGACGATGATGATCCCGGTGCAGATGGGCATCATCCCGCTGTACATGATCATGGTGCGGCTGGGCTGGCAGAACAGCCTGCAAGCCGTGATCGTCCCGTTCCTGGTCACCGGGTTCGGCGTGTTCATGATGCGGCAGTACGCCGACCAGGCCGTCCCCGACGAGCTGATCGAGGCCGCCCGCGTGGACGGCTGCACCACGTTCGGCATCTACTGGCGCGTCGTGCTGCCCGCGCTGCGCCCGGCGGCGGGCGTCCTCGGCCTGCTGACGTTCATGCAGACGTGGAACGAGTTCATGTGGCCGCTCGCGGTGCTGAACCCCGACAACCCGACCGTCCAGCTCTCCATCAACAACCTCGCGAACGCCTACTTCGCGGACTACTCGCTCATGTTCGCGGGGACGACGGTCGCGGTCCTGCCGCTGCTCGTCGTCTTCGTGATCTTCGGCCGCCAGATCATCGGCGGCATCATGGAAGGTGCGGTGAAGGCGTGACCTCCTTCGCGTTCCCCCCGTCGTTCCGGTTCGGCGCGGCCACCGCCGCGTACCAGATCGAGGGCGCCGCCGCCGAGGACGGGCGCGGCCCGTCCATCTGGGACGACTTCTGCCGCACCCCCGGCAAGGTCCTGCACGGCGACACCGGCGACGTCGCGGTGGACCACTACCACCGGTACGCCGACGACATCGCGCTCATGCGGGACCTCGGGCTGCGCGCCTACCGGTTCTCGATCTCCTGGCCGCGCGTCCAGCCCGCCGGGACCGGGCCGCTCAACCCGGCCGGAGCCGACTTCTACCGGCGCCTCGTCGACGGCCTGCTGGAGGCGGGCATCGAACCGTGGCCGACGCTCTACCACTGGGACCTGCCGAGCCCGCTGGAGAAGGCGGGCGGCTGGCCCGAGCGCGACACCGCCGCCCGCTTCGCGGACTACGCCGCCGCGATCCACGACGTGCTCGGCGACCGCGTCCGGAACTGGACGACGATCAACGAGCCGTGGTGCGCGGCGTTCCTCGGCTACGCCTCCGGCGAGCACGCGCCCGGCCGGGTCGAACCGGCCGCCGCGCTGCACGCCGCGCACCACCTGCTGACCGGGCACGGCCTGGCCGTGCGGGCGATGCGGGCGCAGCGGCCCGGCAACCGGTTCGGCGCCGCCGTCAACCTGTACGCGGTGTCCCCGGAGACCGGCGACCCGGCCGACGCCGACGCCGCGCGGCGCGTCGACGGGATGCAGAACCGGTTCTTCCTCGACCCGCTGTTCCGGGGCCGCTACCCCGCCGACGTCCTCACCGACCTGGCGCCGTACGGGTTCGACCCGTCCGGCACCGAGGTCGCCGCGCAGCCGCTCGACCACCTGGGCGTCAACTACTACAGCCGGTTCACCGTCTCGGGGCTGCCCGGGACGGCGGCGCAGGCGGTGTCGTCGCCGTACTCGACGCTGTCGCCGTGGGTCGGCAGCGAGTCCGTCCGGTTCGTCGCGACGGGCCGTCCCGTCACCGGCATGGGCTGGGAGATCGACGAGAGCGGCCTGCTGGAGGTCCTGACCCGGCTGCACCGCGAGTATCCGGCGGTGCCGCTGCACATCACCGAGAACGGCGCCGGCTACGACGAGGACGCCGCCCCGGGCGCGACCGTGGACGACCGGGAACGCATCGCCTACATCGCCGCCCACCTGCGCGCCTGCGCCCGCGCCCGCGAGCGCGGCGTGCCGCTGGAGGGGTACTTCGTCTGGTCGCTGCTGGACAACTTCGAGTGGTCCTGGGGGTACTCCAAGCGGTTCGGGCTCGTCCGGGTCGACTACGCCACCCAGGAGCGGACGCCCAAGGCCAGCGCGCGCTGGTACGCGGACGTCATCGCGAACGGCTCGCTGTAGCCGGGGGCGTGCGGTAAAGGTGGTGCATCGCGGCGAAGGGGGAGCCATGGCGGAGCGGAGCGCGCGGCCGACGCTGGAGGAGGTCGCGGCGCGGGCGGGGGTCGGGCGCGGCACGGTGTCGCGGGTCGTCAACGGCTCGCCGCGGGTCAGCGCGCAGGCGCGCGAGGCGGTGCTGAAGGCGATCGACGAGCTGGGCTACGTGCCCAACCGGGCGGCCCGCTCGCTCGTCACCCGGCGCACCGACACCGTGGCGCTCGTCGTCGCCGAGTCCGAGCAGCGGCTGTTCGGTGAGCCGTACTTCGCCGGGATCGTCCGGGGCATCAGCACCGTCCTCGGGGACACCGGGCTGCAACTGCTGCTGGCCCTCGCCCGGTCCCCGCAGGAGTACGCGCGGCTCGCGGACTACCTGACGCCGCAGCACGTGGACGGCGTGCTGCTCGCCTCCCTGCACGCGCAGGACCCGCTTCCCGCGCGGCTGGAGGCGGGCGGCACGCCGACCGTGCTCGGCGGCCGCCCGCCCGGCGTCACGCCCGTCAGCTACGTGGACGCCGACAACCGCTCCGGTGCCCGCGAGGCCGTCGAGCACCTGGTGCGGACGGGCCGCCGCCGCATCGCCACGATCGCCGGGCCGCAGGACATGGGCGTCGGCATCGACCGGCTCACCGGCTACCGCGACGCGCTCACCGCCGCCGGGCTGCCCGAGCTGGTCGCCTACGGCGACTTCGGGGAGCCGTCCGGCATCGCCGCCGCCGAGGAGCTGCTGGCCCGCGACCCCGCGCTGGACGCCGTGTTCGCCGCCGACGACCCGATGGCGCTCGGCGCGCTGCGCGTGCTGCGGCGGCACGGGCGGGACGTGCCCGGGGACGTCGCCGTCGTCGGGTTCGACGACTCGGCGGCGGCGCCGCTCGCGGACCCCCCGCTCACGACCGTGCACCAGTCGGAGGAGGAGATGGGCCGGGAGATGGCGCGGCTGCTCGTCTCCCGGATTCGCGGCGAGGCCGTCGCCGAACCGGTCGTCATCCTGCCGACGCGTCTCGTGGTGCGCGAGTCCGCCTGATCGTGTCGCGGTACCAGCGGGCGCTGTCCTTCCAGGTGCGGCGCCCGGTCGGGTAGTCGACGCGGATCAGGCCGAACCGCTTGGAGTACCCGTGCGCCCACTCGAAGTTGTCCAGCAGCGACCAGGCGAAGTAGCCGCGCACGTCCACGCCGCGCACGGCGGCGCGGGCGACGGCGTCGATGTGGTCGTGCAGGTAGGCGATGCGGTCGGCGTCGTGGACCTCGCCGTCCGGGCCGGGTTCGTCGGGGAACGCGGCGCCGTTCTCGGTGACCGTCAGCGGCACGCCGGGATGGTCGCGGTGCAGCCGGACGAGCAGTTCCTCCAGCCCGGACGCGTCGATCGGCCAGCCCATCGCGGTCAGCGGGCCGCTCGGCGCGGGGAACTCCACGTCGTCGCAGCCGACGAACGGGGACGCCGCCGCGACCGCGTGCCCGTGGCCGTTCGCGGGGGCGCCGTCGCCGCGCCACATCCGGACGCGGGTCGGGTTGTAGTAGTTGACGCCGAGGACGTCAAGGGGCTGCGCGACGTCCGCCAGGTCGCCGTCGCGGACGAAGGACCAGTCGGTGACGGCGGCGGTGTCGGCCAGGACGTCGGCGGGGTAGGCGCCGTCGAGCATCGGGCCGAGGAAGACGCGGTTGGCGACGCCGTCGGCCTTGCGGACGGCCTCGGGGTCGCCGCGGAAGTGGTGGACGTTCAGCGTCACCGAGTACCGCGCGGGGCTCCGGACGACGCCGCGCAGCGCGCGCAGCGCGAGGCCGTGCCCGAGGTTGAGGTGGTGCGCGGCGGCCAGGGCGGCGGCGGGGTCGGCGCGGCCGGGGGCGTGCACGCCCGAGCCGTAGCCGAGGAACGCGGTGCACCACGGCTCGTTAAGGGTCGTCCAGGTGTGCACGCGGTCACCGAGGACGCGGCCCGCCTGCTCGGCGTACTCGGCGAACCGGTGCGCGGTGTCGCGCGCGGGCCAGCCGCCGCGGTCCTCCTCGTCCTGCGGGAGGTCCCAGTGGTAGAGGGTGGCGACGGGCTTGACGCCGCGTTCCAGCAGGGCGTCCACGAGCCGGGAGTAGAAGTCCCAGCCCCGGGGGTTGGAGTGCCCGCCGGGCAGGACGCGCGGCCAGGAGATCGAGAACCGGTAGGCGTCCAGTCCGAGGTCCGCGACGGCGGCGACGTCCTCGCGCCAGCGGTGGTAGTGGTCGGTCGCGACGTCGCCGGTGTCGCCGTCGCGCACCCGTCCGGGCGTGCGGCTGTAGGTGTCCCAGATGGAGGGGGCCCGACCGTCCTCGGCGGCGGCGCCCTCGATCTGGTAGGCGGCGGTGGCGGCGCCCCACAGGAAGCCGGCGGGGAATCGGCGGGTGCTGTCGGTCACCCCCGCATCCTATGGGAGCGCTCCCATTCTGTCAGCCTCCGGTGCCCGGCGGCTCAACGGACCCCGTACAGGTGCTCCAGCGCGAGCTGGTCCAGGCGCTCGAAGGCGGCGCCGCGCGCGGCCAGGGCCGCGATGTCGAGGGACGCGGCGCGGACGTCGCGCCAGGTCTCGCCCGGGGCCAGGGTGGGACGGGCCAGCTCGTCCACGCGGGCCTCCCGCAGCGCCTCCGCGACGTCGGGGTCGGCGCGGAAGGCGCGGGACTTGGCGCGCAGGATCAGCCAGTTGCGCATGCAGGCGCGCGCCGACGCCCAGACGCCCGCGTCGTCCTCGGTGCGGGGCGGCTTGAAGTCGAAGTGGATCGGGCCCGCGTAGTCGCTCGCGTCGATGAGGTCCGCGACCCAGAAGGCGCCGCGCGCGTCGCCCGCGCCGAAGCGCAGGTCCTGGTCGTAGCGGGGGCCGTGCTGGCCGTTGAGGTCGATGTGGAACAGCTTGCCGTGCCACAGCGCCTGCGCCAGGCCGTGCGCGTAGTTGAGCCCGGCCATCTCCTCGTGCCCGACCTCGGGGTTGACGCCGACCAGCTCGGGCCGCTCCAGTTCCCCGATGAACGCCAGGGCGTGCCCGACGGTCGGGAGCAGCAGGTCGCCGCGCGGCTCGTTCGGCTTCGGCTCGATCGCGAACCGCAGGCCGTACCCCTGGTCGGTGACGTAGGCGCCGAGCACGTCGAACGCCTCCTTGTAACGATCCAACGCGACACGGACGTCCTTCGCCGCCCCCGACTCCGCGCCCTCCCGGCCGCCCCAGCACACGTACACCTCCGCGCCCAGCTCGGCGGCCAGGTCGAGGTTGTCCATGACCTTGCGCAGCGCGAACCGGCGGACGTCGCGGTCGTTGGCGGTGAACGCGCCGTCCTTGAAGACGGGGTGGCCGAACAGGTTCGTCGTCGCGGTCGTGACGACGAGGCCCGTCGCGTCCAGCGCGCGGCGGAACGCGGCGATCCGCTCGGCCTTCTCGGCGGCGGACGCCTCGAACGCGTACACGTCGTTGTCGTGGAAGTTCACCCCGTACGCGCCGATCTCCGCGAGCCCGGCGACGGCGCGTTCGGCGGACATCGGCGGGCGGGTGGCGGGGCCGAAGACGTCCACGCCCTGCCAGCCGACCGTCCAGAGGCCGAACGAGAAACGGTCCTGCGGCTGCGGGGCGTACGGGTCGGTCATGGGGTGCCTTTCTGCGGGAGGGCGGGAGCGGCGTCGCGCAGCGCCGCGTAGCGGGCGCGGGCGTCGCGTGCGGTGGCGGGGTCGGCGGTGTGCTCGGTGGCGGGCGGATCGGGCCAGTCCGGCGGTCCGGGCGTGCCGCGCAGCGCCCAGGCGGCCTGCCGGGCGGCGCCGCGCGCGACGTACTCGTCCGGGCGCGGGACGGTCACGGGACGCCCGAAGAACGCCGGGGCGAGCGCCCGGACGGCCGCGTTCGCGGCGCCGCCGCCGATCAGCAGGACGCGGCGCGGCCGGACGCCCTGCGCCGCCAGGTGCCCCACGGCGTCCGCGAGCGAGCACAGCAGCGCCTCGACGGCGGCGCGCGCGAGGTTCGCGGGAGTCGCGTTGCGGGTAGTGAGTCCGGTGAGGACGCCGGAAGCCTCGGGGCGGTCGGGGGTACGCTCCCCGTCCAGATAGGGCAGGAACGTGAGCCCGTCCGCCCCGGGTGCGGCGGTCAGCGCCAGCCGCGCGAGGTCGTCCACGGCCACGCCGGTGAGCGCGGCGGCCGACGTCAGCACCCGGGCGGCATTCAGCGTGCAGACCAGCGGCAGGTAGCGTCCGGTCGCGTCCGCGAACCCCGCCACCAGCCCGGACGCGTCGGCGGCGGGCGTCTCCGCCACCGCGTACGCCGTCCCGGACGTGCCGATCGACACCGCGACGTCCCCCGGGCGCAGCCCGAGGCCGAGCGCGGCGCCCATGTTGTCGCCGGTGCCCGGCGCGAGCGCGGCGCCCCACGGCGTCGTGCCGACGCGTTCGCCGGGCGCGGCGACGCGCGGGACGGCGGGCGCGTGGCCGAGCGCGGCGCGGAGCAGGTCGTCGCGGTACTCCCCGGTGGCGGGCGACCAGTAGCCGGTGCCGGACGCGTCGCCCCGGTCGGTGACGGGGGCGTCAGCGCCGAGGCGCAGCGTCAGGTAGTCGTGCGGGAGCAGGACGGTCGCGACGCGGCGGGCGCGTTCGGGCTCGTGCTCGGCCAGCCAGCGGAGCTTCCCGACGGTGAACGCGGCGAGCGGGACGCTGCCGACCGCGTCCGCCCACGCCTCCGGCCCGCCGTGCCCGGCGACCAGGGCGCGGGCCTGCGGGGCCGAGCGGGTGTCGTTCCAGAGCAGCGCGTCGCGGACGGGCGCGCCGGTCTCGTCGAGGGCGACCATGCCGTGCTGCTGCGCGGCGACGGCAACCGCGTCGGCGCGTTCGAGGAGGTCGCGGACCGTCTGGAGGGCGTCCCACCAGCGGCGGGGATCGACCGAGGTGCCGTCCGGGTGCGGCGCGGCGGCGCGGGCGACCTCCGTCCCGTCCTCGGCGCGGCACAGCAGGACCTTCACCGACTGCGTCGAGGAATCGACTCCGGCGACGAGCATGTGACCTCCCGCACACCACGCTAGACGGGCGGCGCACCGCCGGACAACGCGCCCCGGCCCGGCGTGTGATCATGAACGCTTGACAGCGTGGGCCGGGGAACGGGAGATTGTCCACCGCCGGGACAGGAAACCTTCTTTTCTGTCCGCTGGCACGGGTCTTCCCCGGGGTTGGCAGGACGTTCCCGGCCGGTCCGGCTCCCAAGGCCACGACCGGACCGGCCGGGAACGTTCACCGTTCCCGGCCGCCGGCCGTCAGGGCGACCACCCGGAATCGAACCGAGGACCTCCAGGACCACAACCTGGCGTGCAGACCGCCACACCATGGCCGCCGCGTCTCCGGCAGGATTCGAACCTGCGATCTCCGGATTCGTAATCCGGCGCGCTGTCCACTGCGCTACGGAGACGTGACGGGAGCGGGAATCGAACCCGCCTGGAGCGGCTTATGAGACCGCCGGACGCGCCAGCGTCCCTTCCCGTCGCGGAAATGCGAGAACCGCCCTGCGGACCGTGTTCGGGGCGGTTCACCTGGGGGGCTGACCTGGACGGTCACGCCTCCCGGTGCGCACGCCGGAAACGGCGGTCTCGATGGCTCCGCATACGTCGCGTCATGATCCCGTCCTTTCCGTCCGGCGTGTTCATGACCTTCACTGTGCCCGTTCCCGTGCGGCCCGGCAACCCATTATCGGCGGCGACCTCCCGTTCGCTGCGCAGCGCCGTCAGCGCCCGGTGAACCCGTGCTTTCACCACGTCCTCCGGCACCCCGAGCGCCGCGCGGGCGGCCGGAAGTGGTCCGGGGCGGGTGCCGGGGAAATGGTTGAATCCGGAGTATGTGGGCGCCGTCACAGGAGTCGCGTCCGTGGCTGCGGCTCTATCCGGAGGACGTGCCGGTCGAGCCCGAGGTCCCGGACGTGCCGGTCACGCGGTTGCTGGACGACGCCGCGCGGCGGCATCCGCGCCGGAGCGCGCTGTGGTTCGCCGGGCGGCGGACCCGCTACCGGGCGCTGCGCGACGCCGCCGACCGGTTCGCCGCAGGGCTGGAACGGCTCGGCGTGCTGCCCGGCGACCGCGTCGCGGTGCTGCTGCCGAACTGCCCGCAGCAGGTCGTCGCGGTGTTCGGGACGTGGCGGCGCGGCGCCGTCGTCGTGCTGCTCGACCCGCTGGCGGCGCCGGCGGAGCTGCGGCACCGGCTGACCGACTCCGGCGCGCGCGTCGCCGTCGTGCTGGACCGCTGCCACCCGGCGCTGCGCGCGGTCCGCCGGGACGTCCGGCTCGATCACGTCGTCGTCGCGTCGCTGTACGACGCGCTGCCGCTGCGCGCCCGGGTCGCGCTGCGGCTGCCCGGGATGCGCGCCCGCCGCGCCAGGGTCGGCGTGCCCGTGCCGGACGAGCCGGGCGTCGTGCCGTTCCGCTCGCTCGTGCGCCGCGCGCGGGGCCGCGCCGTCCAGCATCCCCTCGACCCCGCGACCGACCTCGCCGCGATCCAGTACACGTCCGGCACCGAGGGTCGCCCCAAGGGCGCCATGTGCACGCACCGCAACCTCGTCGCCAACGCCGTGCAGGAGCACGCGTGGGACGTCGGCGGCCGGGACGTGGACGACACGACGCTCGCGCTGCTGCCGCTGTTCCACTCGTTCGGCCTGACGAGCTGCCTGGTCGCGCCGGTGATGAAGGCCGGGACGATCGTGCTGCTCCCCCGGCTCGATCTCGGCCGCGTCGTGCGCGCGCTGCGCCGCCACCGGCCGACGGTGTTCCCCGGCGTCCCCACCCTCTACGACCAGGTGCTGGACGTCGCCGGGCCCGCCGACCTGGCGTCGGTCCGCGTGTTCATCTCCGGCGCGTCCGGGCTGCGCCGCCCCACGATCGCGCGGATCGACGCGCTCGGCGGGCACCGGCTCATCCAGTGCTACGGCCTCACCGAGGCGTCGCCCGCGCTCACCGCGAACCCGCCCACCGCCGAGGCCCGCAACGAGACGGTCGGGCTGCCGCTGCCGCTCACCGACGCGGTGGTCGTGGACCGGGACGAGCCGACGCGCGTCCTGCCGCCGGGCGAGCCCGGCGAGCTCGTGGTGCGCGGCCCGCAGGTGTTCCGGGGGTACTGGAACCAGCCGCTGGCGACCGCGCGGGCACTGTCCCGGGGCTGGCTCCGCACCGGCGACATCGCGATCATGGACGCGGCCGGGTTCGTGACGATCCTGGAGCGCCGCGCCGACCTGATCAAGGTCAGCGGGTTCAGCGTGCTGCCGTCCGAGGTCGAGGAGGTGCTGCGCGAGCATCCGGCCGTGCTGGACTGCGCCGTCGTCGGCGTCCCCGACCCGCGCCGGGGCGAACGCGTCGTCGCGTACGTGGTCGAGCATCCCGCGTACCCGTTCAGCGCGGACGAGCTGCGCCGCCACTGCGCCCGCCGCCTCACCCGCTACAAGGTCCCGCGGGAGTTCCGCCCCCGGTCCGCGCTCCCCCGCGACGCCCTCGGCAAGGTCCTGCGCCGTGAACTCCGCGCGGCTGCCCGGAATGGTTGACTATCGGGCGTGCCTTCTCCCCCCGGAAGCGGCGCGACGCCCGCGCGCCTCGAACGCCTGGCCGCCGCCGCGCGGTCCGTGCCCGGCGGCGACGGCGAGGTGAGCGTCCTCTACGACCGGCACGGCGTCCTCGTCGTGCGGACCGGCGACGTCGTCGCCAAGCTGCACCAGGAGGGCCGCGCGGGCGGCGCCGCGCTCCATCGGCGCCTCACGCTCGCCGCCGAACTGCCCGAACTGCTGCCGCCGCTGGCACCGCCTGAAGAGTGTGACGGCCGCGCCATCACGTTGTGGCCCTTCGGCGAGCCCGTCGATCCCCACGACCCTCCGTGGGCGGACGCCGGCCGCCTCCTGGCCCGCCTGCACCGCCGCCCCGTCCCGCCCGGCGCGCCGCCGATGGGCCGCCCCGGACGCCTCGCCCGCGTCGTCGGCGCGCTCGGTGAGGGCACCGCCGAGACCGAGATCCGCCGAGCCTTCGCGACCCTCCCCGCCCGGCTGCGCGGGGAGCATGACGGGACGCCGCCCCGGCACCCCGGTCACGTCGTCGGTGAGCATGGCGAAGGCACCGCCGAGGACGAGATCCGGCCCGCTCGGGCGACCCTCGCCGCGCGGCCGCGCCGGGAGGCGGAGCCGTCCGGGGGTGGGCGGGGGTTGGTCCACGGGGACTGGCATCTGGGGCAGATGGTGCGGTACCGGGGGGAATGGCGGCTCATCGACGTCGAGGATCTCGGAATCGGGAATCCGGCGTGGGATCTGGCGCGGCCCGCCGCGCTGTACCTGGCGGGGGTGCTGCCCGCCGACGACTGGACGACGTTCCTCGGCGCCTACCAGGGCGCGGGCGGTCCCGTGGGCGCCACCGAGCCGCTGTGGACGGTCCTCGACCTGCCCGCGCGAAGTCTCGTGATCCAGATCGCCGCGACGTGCGTCCAATCGGCACGAGCGGAGGGCAGGCCGCTTACCGGCGCCGAGCAGGCGGTGGTGGACGCGGCCGGGCGGGTCGCGCGGGTTCAGGCACCCGCATGACGCGCCGTCCCGCCTGCCCTAGATTGACCCTTAACCGGGGAAATGAATGGAAGGAAGACAGCGATGCACTGCCCTAAGTGCCGCGGCGTCATGCGGACCTACACCCGCAACGGCGTCCACATCGAGCAATGCGACAACTGCCGGGGGATCTTCCTCGACTACGGCGAGCTGGAGGCGCTGAGCCGCATGGAGGCCCAGTACTCCGCGCCGCCGCCCCCGGCCGGCGCCGCGCCGGGCTGGGCCGCGCCGCCCGCTCCCGCCGCGCAGGTGCACCACCATCACCACGGGCGCCCGGGGCACCACCACCGCCCCTACGGCGGCGGCGTCTTCCACATGCTGTTCTCGACGTGACCCCCCGGCGTCCCGTCACCCCGTGACGGGACGCCGCCGTCGCTACAGGCGCGGGTCCACCGGCTCGGACTCCAGCGCGAGCGTCGCGAAGACCGGCTGGTGCCGCCGCCACAGCGGCTCCCCGGCGGTCAGCCGGTCCAGCGCCTCGATGCCCAGCGCGTGCTCGCGCGTCGCCAGCGAGCGCTTGCGGCCGAGCGACCGCGCCCGCAGCCGCTCCAGGTGCTCGGGCTCGGTGTAGTCGGGGCCGTAGATGATGCGCAGGTACTCCCGGCCCCGGCACTTGAGGCCGGGCTGCACCCGGCGCCCGTCCGGCTCGGGGCCGAGCGGCTTGACGACCATGCCCTCGCCGCCGCCCGCCGTCAGCTCCTCCCACCACCGCGTCGCCGCGTCCTCCGCGTCCGCGTCGGCGAGGTCCACGACCCGGGACGCCGTCGCGGCCAGCAGGCCGGACGGGTCCGCCGCCGCCAGCCGCGCCGCCCGCTCCAGGTGCCACCGGTGGTCCTCGGCCACCGCCCACGTGCGGCCCTCGGCCGCGAGGATCTGGAACGGCGCGAGCCGGACGCCGTCCAGGCCGTCGGTGTCCCAGCAGTAGCGGGCGTAGGCGTCGCGGAACCGGGCCGCGTTGGCGGCGCGGGCGTCCACGCGGGCGGCCAGGCCGCCGACGTCCAGGCCGCGCGCGGCGGCGCGGGCCACCGCGTCCCGCGCGGCCGGGAGCGCGGCGCGGGCGGCGGCGCCCGTCGCCGCGTACTGGACGCGGATCAGCTCGCGGGCCTTCAGCGACCACGGCAGCAGCTCGGCGTCCAGGACGAGCCAGCCGGTGTCCAGCTCGTCCCACAGACCGGCCGCGTCCGCCGCCGCCCGCACCCGGTCCAGCACCGCCTCGGTGGTGGCCGGGTCGCGGAAGAAGGGGCGGCCGGTGCGGGTGTGGACGGCGCCGGTGGTGCCGTCGTCCACGCCGAACCGGGCCGCCGCGACCGCCGCGTCGCGGGTGACGACGACGACCGCGCGCGAGCCCATGTGCTTCTCCTCGCACACGACCTGATCGACCCCCATGCTCCGGTACGCGGCGAACGCCTCCGCCGGGTGCTCCAGCAGGCCGGGCCGCGCCGACGTCGCGGCGGGCGCCATCGTCGGCGGCAGGTACACCAGCCAGCGCGGGTCGATCGCGAACCGGCTCATCACCTCCAGCGCCGCCATGGCGTTCTCCTCGCGCAGCGCGACGCGGCCGAGCAGCCGCGTCTCGACGCCGCCGACGCGCATGACGTCGTCGTAGGTGAGCCGGTCCGGCGCGCGGGCGTCCATCGCGCCGCCGCTCTCCAGCGGACGGACCGGCTCGTACCAGACCTTCTCGGCCGGGCGGGCGACCAGCTCGCCCTCCGGATAGCGCAGCGCCGTCAGGCTGCCGCCGAACACGACGCCGGTGTCCAGGCAGATCGTGTTGTTGATCCACTCGGCGCGCGGCACCGGCGTGTGCCCGTATACGACCGTCGCGGTGCCCCGGTACTCGTTCGCCCACGGGTAGCGGACGGGCAGGCCGTACGCGTCGGTCTCGCCCGTGGTGTCGCCGTACAGCGCGAAGGCGCGGACGCGGCCCGACGTGCGCCCGTGGTACGCCTCCTTCAGGCCCGCGTGCGCGACGACGAGCCGCCCGCCGTCCAGCACGTAGTGGCTGATCAGGCCGTCCATGAACTCCAGGGCGGCGGCGCGGAACTCCGCGGGTTCGGCGGCGAACTGCTCCAGCGACTCGGCCAGCCCGTGCGCGATCCGTGCCTTCCTGCCGCGCAGCACCCGCGCCAGCTTCGCCTCGTGGTTGCCCGAGACGCACAGCGCCGTCCCGGCCGCGACCATGCCCATGACGAGCCGCAGCACCCCCGGCGTGTCCGGGCCGCGATCCACCAGGTCACCGACGAACACGGCGGTGCGCCCGCCGGGGTGGCGGGCCCCGGCCGGGCGGCCGAGCGCGTCGTGCTCGACGGCGTAGCCGAGGTCACCGAGCAGGCCGACGAGCTCGGCGCGGCAGCCGTGCACGTCACCGATGACGTCGAAGGGGCCGGTCAGCTCGCGGCGGTCGTTCCACGGCCGCTCGGGACGCACCGTCACGGCGTCGATCTCCGCGACGTCGGTGAGCGTGTGCACGCGCTTGAACTCGCGGTGCAGCGACCGCAGCCCGCGCTTCAGCTCGCGGTGCTGGCGCGGCACGACGTGCGGCGGCAGACGGCGGCCTTCGGCGTTGCGGGCGGCGGCGACCTCGCGCGGCACGTCCAGCACGATCGCGCAGCTCAGCACGTCCTGCTCGCGGGCGAGGGCGCGCAGCGACTCGCGCGCCCTCGGCTGCACGTTGGTGGCGTCCACGACGGTCAGCAGGCCGCGCCGCAGCCGCGTCCGGACGATGTGGTGCAGCAGCTCGAACGCGTCGGCGGTGGCGGACTGGTCGTTCTCGTCGTCGCCGACCAGCGCCCGGCACGCGTCCGACGACACGACCTGCGTGGGCGTGAAGTGGCGGCGGGCGAAGTGCGACTTGCCCGAGCCGGTCACGCCGACCAGCACGACGAGCCCGTTGGCGGGGATCGGCAGTTCACGGCTCATCGGGTGAAGACCCCCATCTGGGTCGGCGCGCCGACCCGCTCGTCGTCGTCCCCGACGCCCTCGAAGCGCACCCGGTAGCCGTGCGCGGCGGCGACGCGCCCGGCCCAGGCGGCGAACTCGGCGCGCGTCCACTCGAACCGGTGGTCGGCGTGCCGGAACCCCGTCAGGCCCTCGTAGCGGACGTTGTACTCGGCGTTCGGCGTCGTCACGACGACGACGCGGGGCCGCGCGTCACCGAACACGACGTCCTCGACGGCGCCCAGGCGCGGCGGGTCGACGTGCTCGATCACCTCCATGAGGACGGCGGCGTCGTACCCCTTGTAGCGCTCGTCGGCGTAGGTGAGGGCGCTCTGGAACACGTCCGCGACGCGGCCGCCCTCGCGGCGTCCGCGCCGCAACCGACGGTCGGCCGCCTCCAGCGCACGCCACGACACGTCCGTCGCGGCAACACACGTGAAGAAGTCGTCCTGAAGCAACCGCGCGACGAGCTTCCCACCACCGCACCCGAGATCGATGACCCGCGCCGCGTCCTCCCGCCGCAACACCGCGACGACGGCACCCAACCGCCGCTCCGCCAGCGAAACAGCCACCACCTCCCGCCCAGCGACACCCCCGACAGCACCAGAGGCGCTGCCGGTGTCGGAAGCAGCGTCGGCATCGGCGGCGGGGGCGGCATCCGAGGCAGCAGCACCGATGTCGGCGGGCACTGCGGCGTCGGCGTCGGCGGCGGCGGCGTCGGCGTCGGGGGCGCCGACTGCGGCACCGGGGGCGATGGCGGCGGCGAGGGCGGTGCCGGGGGCGGCGGCGATGTCTGCGGGGGCGCCGACTGCGGCGGCGTCGGTGGCGCCGGAGGCTTCGTCGTCGTCGGGGGCGGCGGCGTCGGCGGCGGCGGCGGCGTCGGCGGTGTCGGGGGCGGCGGTGTCGGGGGCGGCGGTGTCGGGGGCGCCGGGGGCGATGGCGATGGCGGCGGCGTCGGGGGCGGGGGTGATGTCTGTGGGGGCGCCGATTGCGGCGGCGGCGGTAGGGGCGGTGTCGTCGGGGGTGGGGTCCTCGTCGAGGGTTGTGGGGTCGAGGGTTTCTTCGGTGGTGTCGTCGGTGTCGGCTAGGCGGGCGAAGGCCGTGCGGACCAGGGTGTGTCGGTCGTTGAGGTAGCGGCGGGTGATCGGGCCGCGCTCGGGGTGCGCGGTGAGCCAGCCGGTGCCCGCGCGCAGGAGCTTGTCCACCTCGTCGGGTGCGAGCCAGTAGTGCTTGGCCTCGTCCAGGACGGGCAGCAGGACGTAGAGCTGGTTGAGGGCGTCGGCGAGGCGGAGTTCTCCGCGCAGCGTCAGGTTCAGGTGACGCGAGTCGCCCCAGTCCGGGAACGCCGGGTCGAGCGGGACGGTCGTCGCGGTCACGTCCCAGCCGAGCGGGCCGAAGAACCGCTCCGCGCGCTCGGGGCCGCCCCGGCACGGCAGCGACGGCAGCGTGATCTCCAGCGGCAGCGCGGCGGCGGCCAGCTCCGGGCGGGCGTCGCAGCGGCCCCGCATCGCCGTGCGGAACACGCCCGCCATGGCCGACGCCAGCAGCGACGACGCCGCGTACGGCCGGTCGTTCACGTACTGGCCAAGGGAGAAGTCCGGTGTGTTCCGGGCGCGGGTGCGGACGAGACCGACCGGGTCGACCTCCAGCAGCAGCGCGGCCGTGCAGCGTTCGGGCGCCGCGTCCGGGAAGAACACGTGCGCGGTGCCGAACGCGCGGTCGAAGCGCTGCACCCGGTCCGGATGCTTGTGCAGCAGGAAGCCGAGGTCGGTCGCCGGCGGCGCGGTCGTGGAGATCGTCAGGAGCACCCGGTCAGTGTGGCCGAGCCCGGGCCGCCGCGACCATCGCTTTTCAGGCGTCCGGGCCGCTGAGGAACCGCGCCCGCCGGTCGAACGGCCACGCGTTCGCCGTGCAGCCGTTCAGTCCCTCGTGCTGCGTCTGCATCACCGGCGCCGCGCGTCCCTCGCCGGGGCACGCCATCGCCTTGAGGCCGAGCCGCCGCCCCATCTCGTGGTTGAGGACGTAGGCGCGGTGCTCGGCGGGCTGGGCGTCGAAGGGGCTCTCCGGAACCGCCCAGCGGTGCAGGTTCAGGACGATCTGCCGTCCGGCCGTGCAGTTCGCCGCGCCCTCGGTGCGGATCTTGTAGGCGCTGCACAGCTTCTCCGTCGTCTGCGCCGACGCGAGCCGCACCACGAAGTCGGGCGAACTGCGCACACGCTGGAACGTGCGGCGCCCACCGGCCGTCCAGCCGCGCGGGCCGCCGAGAATCCGTTCGACCTCCTGCGCGAACGCGACCGGGCCGCGGCCGATGCCGCCCTCCACCTCGACGGCGTAACGCAGCACCCGCCCGCCGGTCCCGCCGGGCTTGCCGGTGCCGGGAACCCGGTGGAACGTGCCGCTGCCCCCTTCGGGCAGGGTCGCGGCGGTGCCGGACGGCCGGGCGCTGACGGTCGCGGGCGCGCTGAGCGGCATGTCGATGTCGGCGCCGCTCGTGACGACGCCCGCCGCCACGAGCGCGACGACGCCGGTCACCGCGATGGCGCCGAACGTCCCGACCGTGACGACGAGATGCCGGATGCGGCTGCGCCGCGCGCCCTCGAACGCGCGGTCGAGGTCGCCGCCGATGCCCTGGAGCGCGTCGACGGCGAAGGGGTCGTCGCGGTACTCGGGCACGGCGTCGAACACGCCCGGTTCCTGCGACATCGGGCGCTGCGGGGGAGTCGCGCCACGGCGGTGCGAGTTGACGCGCCGCCGTCCGGGACCACGTTGAGGGGGCTGCATGGCGCAGTTCAGCATGCCAGATGCACGGGCCTGCGATGATCAGATCGGAGGGTCCGGTCGCGCCATAAATCCGTGGCACGGTCCCATCCGGCTCCCCCGCCGTCGGGAAGCACGGTTGCCGCCGGGGCCCTCGCGGCGCGGCGCGAGGGCCCCGGCGGCGGCGTCCGGGCGGACGTCAGAGGGCGGGCGCGGCGTTCTCGTACTCCTGGAACACCTTGCCGATGCGGCGGTGCAGCTCCTCCCAGTCGGCGACGAACCCGTCGATGCCCTGCTGCTCCAGGCTCCGCGCGATCTCCTCGTAGGAGATGCCGAACTCGGCCAGCTTGTCGACCAGGTCGCGCGAGGTCGCGTAGTGCTCGTCGGCGGGCCGGCTGAGCGGGCCGCCGTGCGTGGCGACCGCGTCCAGCGTGTGCGCCGGCATCGTGTTGATGGTGCCGGGGATCGCCAGCGCGGTCACGTAGCGGGCCTTGTGGAAGCGGTCGTCCTTGACGGCGGTGGACGCCCACAGCAGCCGCTGCGGGCGCGCGCCGCGGTCGGCGAGGATGCGCCAGCGCGGCGAGTCCATCGTCTCGCGGTAGATCTGGTGCGCGAGCCGGGCGTTGGCGATGGCCGTCTGCCCCCGGAGCCGCTCGGCCTCGGGCGAGTCCGCCTGCTCCAGCAGCTCGTCGACCGCGCGGTCGAGCCGGGAGATGTAGAACGACGCGACCGAGGAGATCTGCGACGGGTCGGTCCCGGCCGCGACGGCGCGCTCCAGCCCGGTCAGGTACGCGTCGATGACCTCGCGGTAACGGTCCAGCGAGATGATCACGGTGGCGTTGACGCTGATGCCGCGCGCGACCAGCTCGGTGATGGCCGGCAGGCCCTCGGTGGTCGACGGGACCTTCACCATGACGTTCGGGCGGCTGACCAGCCAGGACAGCAGCCGGCCCTCGGCCACGGTCCGCGCGGTGTCGCGCGCGTAGCGGGGGTCGACCTCGATGGAGACCCAGCCGTCGCGCCCGCCGGTGGACCGGTACACCGGCTCCAGCAGGTCGGCGGCCTGGCGGACGTCCATGACCGTCAGCATCCGGACCGCCTCCGGCCCGGTGACGCCGATGCCGCCCATGAGGCGCAGGCGGTCCTCGTAGTCGTCGGTCTCGGTCAGCGCCGCCGAGAAGATCGACGGGTTGGTCGTGACCCCGGTGACGTTGTACGTGGAGATGAGGTCCGTGAGGTTGCCGGACTCCAGCCGCTTCCTGCTGATGTCGTCCAGGTACAGCGAGACCCCGCGCTCGGCGAGACGTGCGGTGTTGCGGTTGCTCATGTGCTTGCCTTCCCTGCGTTGGGTGCACGACGGACGCGGCGCGCCCGCCGTGCGCGTCGGATGACCGACGAGATGGCTCGGGGACCGACGCATGATCGGCTTGGGGATTTTTTTGGGGCCCGGGAACGTACCGGGTTGCCGCCGTGGTGACGGCCTTGAGAGTCGCGCGCCGGGCGACGGTCCTCCGTCGTTGCCTCGGCCGGGCGATGGTGGTCCTGTTCCGGTGCCCGTACGGGTCCGGCGACCTTTGCCATGACTACTGACAGTGATATTAACGCTACGCAACGTCTTTGGCTAGAGGAACACGCCGAAACGTTTGCCGAGGTAGAGAGGCTGGCATGGATCAGCCCGCCTCCTCGGACGATCACGTTGCGTAGCGATGATCACGCGGCGTCACCGGCGGGGCGGACACGCGCTGCACCGTAAATCCGTGGCGCGACCCCGGCCCGGGCCGCACAATCGGGAGGCACGATGAGCAGACACCCCCGCCGCGCCGTGGCCGAGCAGACCGTGACGATCCTCGACACCGGGCGCTACCGCGCCCCGTCCGGGCACGACGTCGACCTGTCGGACGCGCTCGCGGCCAGCGTGCGCGGCACCGTCCTGCACCGCCCGGCCGAGCCGGTGCCCGCGATCCCGCCGCCGGGCGCGGCGGGCCGCGTCGAGGTGACCGGCGAGACGACCCTGGCCGCCGCCCGCCGCCTGGGCGGTGACGGCACCGTCCCGCTCGCGCTCAACTTCGCGTCCGCGAAGAACCCGGGCGGCGGCTTCCGCAACGGCGCGCACGCGCAGGAGGAGGGGCTGGCCCGCTCGTCGGGCCTGTACGCGTCCCTGCGCGCGGCGCCGGAGTACTACGCGTTCCACCGCGCCCAGGGCGACCTGCTCTACAGCGACCACATGATCTACTCGCCGTCGGTCCCGGTGTTCCGCGACGACGCGGGCACGCTGCTGGACCACCCGTACCCGGTGGCGTTCCTGACGTCCCCGGCACCGAACCGGGGCGCGATCCGCGACCCGGCGCACGCCGCGCGGGTCTCCGGGGCGCTGGCGCGGCGCGCGCACCGGGTGCTCGCGACGGCGCTGCACCACGGCCACGCGTCGATCGTCCTCGGCGCGTGGGGCTGCGGCGTCTTCCGCAACGACCCGCGCGAGGTGGCCGAAACGTTCGCCGGGCTGCTCGGCGGCCCCTTCGCGCACCGTTTCGGCCACGTCGTCTTCGCCGTCTGGGACACCGCCGCCGGTGCCCCGCGCCACACGGCGTTCGCCGAGGTCTTCGCCCCGGCGTGACCGCTCAGAGCTTGTCGAGCACCTCGAAGGCCAGCAGTTCGAGGTGGTTCAGGTCGTCGAGGTCGAGCACCTGGAGGTAGACGCACTCGGTGCCCGCGTCGGCGAAGCGGCGCAGCTTGTCCAGCAGTTCGGCCGGCGTGCCCGCCAGGCCGTTCTCGCGGAGTTCGGCGGGCTCGCGGCCGATCGCGGCGGCGCGGCGGGCGATCTCGTCCTCGTCCCGGCCGCAGCAGACGACCTGCGCGGCCGAGTAGACCATGGGCGCGGTGCGCCCGGCGGCCTCGACGGCGGCGCGGACGCGGCCGTAGGCGGCCACCGTGTCGTCCAGGGTGTGGAACGGGACGTTGTACTCGTCGGCGTAGGCGGCGGCGAGGCGCGGGGTGCGCTTGGCGCCGAAACCGCCGATGATCACCGGCGGGCCCTCGGGCCGGACGGGCTTGGGCAGCGCCGGGGAGTCCTTCAGGGTGTAGTGGGCGCCGTCGAAGTCGAACGTCTCGCCCTCCGGCGTGCGCCAGAGGCCGGTGCAGATCCGGAGCTGCTCCTCCAGCCGCTCGAAGCGCTCGTTCAGGCTGGGGAACGGGATGCCGTAGGCGGTGTGCTCGGCCTCGAACCAGCCGGTCCCGATGCCGAAGTCGACGCGTCCGCCGCTCATCCGGTCGACCTGGGCGACGGAGATCGCGAGCGGTCCCGGATAGCGGAACGTCGCCGCCGTCATCAGCGTGCCGAGCCGGACGCGGCTCGTCTCCCGGGCGAGGGCGCCGAGCGTGATCCAGGCGTCCGACGGTCCCGGCGTT
This sequence comes from Actinomadura flavalba DSM 45200, assembly GCF_000374305.1. Classification (GTDB taxonomy): domain Bacteria; phylum Actinomycetota; class Actinomycetes; order Streptosporangiales; family Streptosporangiaceae; genus Spirillospora; species Spirillospora flavalba. Next base: position 169,273 of record NZ_KB894097.1, read on the forward strand.
CCCGCCACGTCCCCCATCTTGAGGTAGTGGTCGGAGCGGAAGAAGGCGTCGAACCCGAGATCCTCGGTCGCCTTGGCGACGGACAGCAGTGTCTCGTAGCTGGCCCCCTGCTGGGGCTCGGTGAAGATCCGAAGGCGCATGTCCCCATCTTGGTACGCGCGCCGCCCGGGCCGCGCCACCGGGGGGCGTGTCGCCCCCGCGGGGAGTGGAGGGTTGAGGAGCCGGGCGTGCGGCCCGGCTCCTCCGGATGCGGGTCGGGTCAGTGACCCGAGACCGCGGTGCCCGGCACGCAGGTGAACGACGAGGCGTCGTTCTGGGCGTGCAGGCCGACGAGCTGGAGGAGACCGCTGTCGGGGCGGCTGATGTTGCTCTGGCACGCGTTCATGACGACGGTGGAGCCCGGTCCGTGGCCGCCGCCGTGGTTGCCCGCGTTGTTGTACGAGTCGCCGCCGGCGAGCATCGTGGACAGCACGGCGCGCTCCGGCAGGACCTCACCGGTCAGCGACTCGAGCTCGGCGTAGCTGAAAGCCTTCATGAACTCTTCCTTCTTCCCCCGGGTACCGACCGCCGGATGACGGTCGGTGGCCGCCCCGTCACACAACCCCGTGGGCGGCCACGACAGGTATATCAACGCTCACCCATCGTGACAACACAGAACCGGGAAACGTTCCGCCGCGTGCCGCGTCGGCTCGGGCGGAATCAGCCCTTGACCAGCACGGCGAGGCATTCGACGTGCTGCGTCATGGGGAAGGCGTCGAAGGCGCGGAAGGACTCGACGGTCCAGCCCCGGGCGCTGAAGTAGGACAGGTCGCGGGCGAGGGTGGCCGGGTCGCAGGAGACGTAGGCGATCTTGCGGTCCGTCAGCCGGGCGATCTGGTCGACGACGGCCTTCCCGGCGCCCGCCCGGGGCGGGTCCAGCACGGTGATGTCGGCGCCGCGCACGCGGGCGCCGCCGCGGTGCCCGGTGCCCGAGCGCTTGTTCTGCGTGCGGGACGTGGCGTCGGCGCGGCCGAACTCCAGGTCGCGGACGATCTCCTCGACGGAGCCGCGCTCGACCGACACCTGCGGGAGGTCGCGCAGGTTGAACTTGGCGTCGCGGACGGCCTGCCCGTCGGACTCGACGCCGACGACGAGCCCGTCGCGGCCGACGCGGTCGGCCAGGACCCCGGCGAACAGGCCGACGCCGCAGTACAGGTCGAGGGCGATGTCGCCCGGCTTGGGCTCCAGGGCCTGCACGACCGCGTCGGCCAGGAGCTGCGCGGCGCCGGGGTGCACCTGCCAGAAGCCGCTGCCCGACACCTGGAACAGCCGCCCGGAGACCTCCTCGCGGACGTACGGGAGGCTCGCACCGGCCTCGGGCTTGCCGCGCACGAGCCGCACCGGCACGTTCAGGCGGGGCACGCGCGCGTTGCGGCGGCCCTTGAGGACGACGAGCCGGTCACCGGTGGTGGACGACACGATGCCCTCGACGGACGCCGCCCCGGGCCACCGCTTGCGCTCGATGCCCATCATCTCGACGCCCGGGTGCGCGATCAGGCACTCGTCGATGTGCTCCAGGTCGTGCGAGCGGTGCCGGCGCAGCCCGATCGCGCCGTCGGCGGCGGCGAACTGCACGCGGGTGCGCCAGCCGAGGCCGGGCGGCGGGGTGAAGTCGTCGGAGACCGGATACGGGACCTCCTCGACGACGACCGTCCGCTCGATGCCCGCGACGCGCGCGAGCTGTTCCTGGACGACCAGCGCCTTCAGCGCCCGCTGCGCGGGCAGCGACGCGTGCTGCCAGTCGCATCCGCCGCAGCGGCCCGGCCCGGCGAACGGGCACGGCGGGTCGACCCGGTCGGGCGAGGCGGTGACGATCTCCTCGGCGTCGGCGCGCAGGAACCGCTTGGTCACCTCGGTGACGCGGGCGCGCACCCGCTCCCCCGGCAGCGCGTGCCGGACGAACACGACCCGTCCCTCGTGCCGGGCGACGCAGAATCCGCCGTTGGCGACGTTGCCCACGTCGAGGTCGAGCAGGTCACCGGCTTCGGGGTTATCAGTCACGGTCGGAAACGATACCGCCGCCGCGGACCTCGCCGTCCGTGTGCGGCGGGCGCCGCGACGACCCCGGCCCGGGGGGTTCGGTGCGGCCCTTGAGCCGGTCGGACGACTGGAGCTGCCACGCCACGCTGGTGACCATGACGCCCGGCTGGAACAGCAGCCGGCCCTTGAGCCGCAGCGCGCTCTGGTTGTGCAGGAGCTGTTCCCACCAGTGGCCGACGACGTACTCGGGGATGAAGACGGTGACGACGTCGCGGGGGCTCTTGCGCCGCACGCTCTTGACGTAGGCGAGGACGGGCCGCGTCACCTCGCGGAACGGCGAGTCGAGGATCTTGAGCGGGACGGGCAGGTCGAGCGCGTCCCACTCCTCGCGGAGCCGCCGCGACTCCTCGGCGTCCACGGCGACCGACAGCGCCTCCAGCGTGGACGGCCGCGTCGCCCGCGCGTACGCCAGCGCCCGCAGCGTCGGCTTGTGCACCTTGGACACCAGGACGATGGCGTGGTTGCGGGCGGGCAGCGCGACGTCCTCGCCGGACGGCTCCAGCTCGGCGGCGATCCGGTCGTAGTGCCGCCGGATGCCCTTCATCATGAGGAACAGGACGGGCATCGCGATGACGACGATCCAGGCGCCGAGCGCGAACTTGGAGATCAGCACGATGACCAGGACGATCCCGGTCAGCGCCGCCCCGAACGCGTTGATCGACCGGGACACCATCATGCGGCGGCGCCGCGCGGAGTCGTTCTCCGCAGCCAGCAGCCGGTTCCAGTGCCGCACCATGCCGATCTGGCTGACGGTGAACGACACGAACACCCCGACCGTGTACAGCGGGATGAGCTTGGACACCGACGCGTTGTAGGCGTAGATCAGCAGCCCGGCCAGCGTGGCGAGGATGATGATGCCGTTGCTGAACGCGAGCCGGTCGCCGCGCGTGTGGAGCTGGCGCGGCAGGTACCGGTTCTGCGCGAGCACCGAGCCGAGCACCGGGAAGCCGTTGAACGCGGTGTTGGCGGCGAGGAACAGGATGAGCGCCGTCATCACGGTGACGACGGCGAACCCGATCGAGAAGTCGCCGAACACCGCGTGCGCGACCTGCGCGATGACGGGTTCGGCGTCGTGGATCTCGCGTCCGGTGGCGGGGTCGACGAGGTGGCTGCCGAGGTCGGGTTCGGCGTACTTGGCGCCGGTCAGGTAGGCCATGGCGGTGACGCCGCCGAACATCGTGATGGCGATGGCGCCCATCATGAGCAGCGTGGACGCCGCGTTCTCGCCCTTGGGCTTGCGGAACGCGGGCACGCCGTTGCTGATCGCCTCGACGCCCGTCAGCGCCGCGCATCCGGACGAGAACGCCCGCAGCAGCAGGAACACCATCGCGAACCCGGCCGCGCCGGACTCGTCGCCCTGGATCTCGAACCCGGCGGTCTCGGCGCGCACGTCCTCGCCGAGGACCATCCGGACGGTGCCGAACAGCAGCATCCCGACGATCGAGGCCATGAACAGGTACGTCGGGATGGCGAACGCGACGCCCGCCTCCCGCAGCCCGCGCAGGTTCCCGACGGTGAGCAGCGCGACGATGACGACCGCCACGAGCACTTCGTGGGGCCGCAGGAACCGCAGGAACGCGCCGAGGTTCTCCACCCCGGCCGACACCGACACCGCGACGGTGAGGACGTAGTCGACGAGCAGCGCCGAGGCGACGAGCACGCCCCAGTTGCTGCCGAGGTTGACGGTCGCGACCTCGAAGTCGCCGCCGCCGCTCTGGTAGGCGCGGACGTTCTGCCGGTAGGAGGCGATGACCGTCAGCAGGATGACGACGACGGCCGCCGCCACCCAGGGTGTGTAGTGGTACATGACGAGACCGCCCGCGCCGAGCGCGAGCAGGATCTCCTGGGGGGCGTACGCCACCGACGACAGCGCGTCGCTGGCGAACACGGGCAGCGCCACGCGGCGCGGCAGAAGTTGTTCGTGCTGCTGCGCGCTGCGCAGGGCGCGGCCCACGAGCAGCCGCTTCGTCAAGTCCGGAACCGTCGGCACGACAGGAGACTCTAGACCCGCCCCCGCGCGACACCCCGCTGGCCCGCCGGGTAGTGCTCCCCTGCGCGGATGTGTAGCTTTGCAGGCCGCGAGGATCGGCGCGCCGCGGACCATCCGCGGGACCGGGGAAAGGGACGGCCGTGCATATCGTGATCATGGGGTGCGGGCGGGTCGGGTCGACGCTCGCCCACATCCTGGAGGACAAGGGGCACTCGGTGGCGATCATCGATCAGAGCCCCGAGGCGTTCCGGCGGCTGCGCAGCGGGTTCCGGGGGCGTCGCGTGACGGGGTTCGGGTTCGACCGGGACGTCATCGCCGAGGCCGGGATCGAGCGGGCGGCGGCGTTCGTGGCGGTGAGCAGCGGCGACAACTCCAACATCATCTCGGCGCGGGTGGCGCGCGAGACGTTCGGCGTCGACAACGTCGTGGCGCGCATCTACGACCCGCGCCGCGCCGAGGTCTACCAGCGGCTCGGCATCCCGACGGTGGCGACGGTGCGGTGGACGGCCGACCAGATCCTGCGGCGGCTGCTGCCCGAGGGCGCCGAGCCGCTGTGGCGCGACCCGAGCGGCCAGGTGGTGCTGGCCGAGCTGGAGACGGGCGCGCAGTGGGTGGGCGAGCCGGTGTCGGCGCTGGAGGAGGCGGCGTCGACGCGGGTGGCGTTCCTGACCCGGATGGGCGATGCGCTCGTCCCGGACGCGGGGACGATCGTGCAGGACGGCGACGTGGTGCACATCATGGCCCGCGCCGCCGAGCTGGAGCGGATCAACGCGGCCGTCGCCGCGCGGAACGAGGGGGACGCCTGATGCGCGTCGCGATCGCCGGGGCGGGCGCGGTGGGCCGGTCCATCGCGCAGGAGCTGCTGGAGAACGGGCACGAGATCCTGCTGATCGACAAGAGCCCCAAGGCCATCAAGGTCGAGATGGTGCCGCGCGCGGAGTGGCTGCTGGCCGACGCGTGCGAGATCGCCTCGCTGGACGACGCGGCGCTGGAGCGCTGCCAGGTCGTGGTGGCCTCCACCGGGGACGACAAGGTCAACCTGGTGGTGTCGCTGCTGGCCAAGACCGAGTACGGGGTGCCGCGCGTCGTGGCGCGGATCAACCATCCGAAGAACGAGTGGCTGTTCAACGAGTCGTGGGGCGTGGACGTGGCCGTCTCGACGCCGCGCCTGCTGTCGGCGCTGGTCGAGGAGGCGGTGAGCGTCGGCGACCTGGTCCGGCTGATGACGTTCCGGCAGGGCGAGGCGAACCTGGTGGAGCTGACGCTCCCCGAGGACGCGCCGCTCGGCGGGCACCGGGTCGGGTCGGTGGACTGGCCGCGCGACACGGCGCTGGTGGCGATCATCCGCGAGGGGCGGGTGCTGGTGCCGAGCCCGGACGACACGCTGGAGCCCGGCGACGAGCTGATGTTCGTGGCGAGCCAGGACGTCGAGGACGACCTGGCGGCGCTGCTCGGCGGACGCTGACGCGGCGGGGGGCGGGCCGGGCGGGCCCGCCCCCTCGGTTCACGACGTCGCGGCGGAGCCCTTCAGCGGCGTGCGGCCCCGCGCCAGCAGCCACGCCATCGCGGCGAGCGCGGCGACCTGGAGCGGCCAGCCCATGAGGATCTTGGACGTGCCCAGCAGCGCGCTCTGGTCGCCGTCGGCGAGCCAGATGGGGTACTGGACGACGACGCGCGCGACGCACGGCAGCATGAGCAGCCACGTCAGCCGCGTGCAGAGCTTGACGACGCCGGGATCGGAGCGCCAGGCGGTCGGGTCGCCGGTGACGGAGCCGACGATGAACCCGACCAGCGGCCAGCGGACCGCGATCGAGAACAGCATGGCCGCCGCGTAGACGGCGTTGTAGACGATGCCGGGCAGGAACGCGTCCTCGGCGTTGCCCGAGCGCAGCGCGAAGAACGCGGCGATGCCGATGCCGATGAGGCTGTTCAGCACGAACTGCGGGTTCTGCCGCTGCACGAGCCGGACGACCAGCAGCAGCACGGCGGCGCCGACACCGGCGAACACGGCGGTGCGGACGTCGTCGCGGACGACGTAGGTGACCGTGAACGCGATCGTGGGGACGGCGGCCTCGGCCATGCCGCGCACGCCGCCGAGCGCCTTGGAGAGCTGGGCGCGGACGGCGGCCTCGACGGTGTCGTGGGCGGCGTCGTCCGGCCGTTCCCGGGGGGCCTGCGCGCGGGCGGTCCCGTCGCCGGTGCCGTCGCGGACGTCGTCCGTCACTCCGTCGTTCACCGCACCGTCCAACGCGCCGCTCCTGGCGTCGTCCACACCGTCTCCCCCGTCCGGGCCGTGTCCCGGGCGGCTCACGCGGCTCCGCGCAGCTCGTACCGGGGGTTGAACATGACCTTGCGTCCGTCCTGGAGGCTGACCAGCCCCTCGGCGCGCAACCGGCGGCCGGGGTCGATGCCGGCGATGCGGCGGCGGCCCAGCCAGACCAGGTTGATGACGTCGGTGCCGTCGTACAGCTCGGCCTCCAGGGCGGGTGCCCCGCCGCGCGGGCGGAGCGTCACCGTACGCAGCGTACCCGCCACGCAGTGCCGCGCGCGCTCGCCGCACGCGTGGATCGGCGTCGCGCCCTCGGCGTCGGTGTCGCGCCGCAGCTCGGCGGCCTCCAGCTCGGCGTCGCTGGACGCCATGCGCCGCAGCAGCCTGCGCAGGCCGCGCCGGGGCGGCCGTCCCGTCTCCGGCGTCGTCTCCGCCGGGCGTTCGTCCATGGGTGGAAGCGTAAGGCATGGGACGTTCATTCCGATCGCCCGGAACGGCGCATCCGGCGGCGGGCCAGTTCGAGGAAGTAGCCGAGTTCGCCGACGCGCAGCAGCCGCGCGGCGCCGAGGAACACCAGGCCGCCCGCCAGGGAGCCGGTGAGGACGGCCAGGACGGCGGGCAGCCGGTCGCCGGGCAGGTGCCCGCATCCCCACACGGCCGCCGCCGCGACGAGCCCGCCGGGCACCGAGGCCGCGTAGAGCTTGGCGAGCGTGCGGGTGATGCGGCGGCCGTCCATGCCGCCGAGGCGGCGCCGCAGGATCGCGACGGCGCCCGCCGAGCCGAGCACGAAGAACAGCCCGTACGCGAGCGGCAGGCCCACGACGACGTCGGCGGGGTCCGCGAGGGCGAGCAGCGCGACGGCGACGGCGGCCTGGGCGAGCGCTGCCGGGATCGCGAGCAGGCCGGGGGTGCGGGTGTCCCCGAGCGCGTAGAACACGCGGGCAGCACCATCGGCGCGAACACGGCCATGACGAGCCCGATCCGGCGCGCGTCGTCGGGGCCGGTGCTGCCGTAGCCGAACAGCAGGACGGCGCCGGGCACCGCGAACACCAGCAGCGCGGCCGACAGCGGGACGAGCGGCACCGACGCCAGCCGCAGGCCCCGGGAGAAGTCCTCGCGCAGCAGGTCGCGGCGCTCCTGGGCGACGTGCGCGCTCATCCGCGGCAGCAGCGCGGTGATCACCGACACCGCGATGATCGCGTACGGGAGCTGGAACACGACCATCGCGAGCTTGTACGCGGCCGGTCCCGCGCCCGCGACGGGCTGGCCGGAGGCGTCCACGGCGCGGTCGCCGGCGCGGGTGGCGACGTTGGAGGTGACGAGCAGCGCGGCCTGCCAGGCGACGATGTAGAGCATCATCCACCCGGCGTTGCGGGCGGCCTCGCCGAAGCCCGAGCCGCGCAGATCGAACCGGGGCCGGAACCGGAACCCGGCGCGGCGCAGCGTCCAGCCGAGCAGGACGGCCTGGAGGACGGTGCCGAGGGTGGAGCCGAGGCCGATGACGGCGAGCTGGGCGTCGGTGACGGTGGCGATGCCCCGGTTCGGCCCGGCGTACCAGAGGAACGCGAGCCCGGCGGCGATCGTCACGGCGTTGTTGAGGACGGGCGCCCACATGGGCGCGCCGAACCGGCTCCGGACGTTGAGCAGCGTCGCGGCCAGGCCGCTCGCGCCGATGAAGAACACCTGGAGCAGCAGCAGCCGGGTGAACAGGACGGCGACCTCGCGCTGCCGTCCGGTGTAGCCGCCCGCGTAGAGGGAGATCAGCCCGTCGGCGGCGGCCACCGCGACGATCGTCAGGACGGCGAGGGCGGGCAGCGCGACGCTGACGAGGCGGTGTTCGGTGGCGGTGCCGCCGTCGGCGTCCAGGGTCCGGCGTTTCACCAGGAACGGGACGAAGACGCTGGCCAGCAGCCCGCCGAGCAGCAGTTCGTAGACGGTGTACGGGATCATGTCGGCGGTCTGGAACGCGTCACCGAGCAGGCCGACGCCGAGCGCCGCCGCGAGCACGGTCGTGCGCAGGAACCCGGTCGCGCGGGACACGGCCGTCCCGATCGCCATGATCAGCCCGGACCGGGCGAGGCCGGGCGGGCCGCCGATCTCCTCGCGCTCGGTGCCGGTGCGCTCGGCGAGGCTCGTCCCCTCGCCGATGCGCGTCGGGTCACCGACCGGGCGCAGGCCCGGTTCGGGTTCGGTGGCGGGCTCGGCGCGCTCGGCGGCGTCGATGACCTCGGGCAGGAACGGGCGCCGCCCCGGTTCGCTCGCCATTCCCCGCAGTATGCCGCAGGTGGGCTTTTCCCCACCCCGACCGGCTCCCTACGCCCATCGGCGCCGGTCCGCGCGCTCCGTAGCGTCGATCACGAGAACGCTACGAGGGAGACGACGATGACGGTGAGAACCGCCGCGGGCGAGGCACTGCGGCTGGAGAACGTGCGGAAGGTGCACGGAACGGGCGACGGCAAGGTCGACGCCCTGGCGGGCGTGTCGGTGGCGCTGCCCGCCGGGTCGTTCACGGCGGTGATGGGGCCGTCCGGGTCGGGCAAGAGCACGCTGCTCCAGTGCGCCGCCGGGCTCGACACCCCGACCGGCGGGCGGGTGTTCGTGGACGGCGCCGAACTGGCCGGACGCAACGAGGCGGCGCTGACCCGGTTCCGGCGCAGCCGGATCGGGTTCGTGTTCCAGCAGCTCAACCTGCTGCCGACGCTCGACGTGCTCCAGAACGTGACGCTGCCGCTCAAGCTGGCCGGACGCCGCGTCGACACCGCGCACGCGGTCGAGACGCTGCGCCGCGTCGGGCTCGGTGACCGGTTGCACCGGATGCCCGCCGAGCTGTCGGGCGGGCAGCGGCAGCGGGTGGCGATCGCGCGGGCGCTGGTGGCGCGTCCGCCGGTGCTGTTCGCCGACGAGCCGACCGGCGCGCTGGACACCCGCAGCGCCCGCGAGGTGCTCGGGCTGCTCCGGGAGACCGTCCGCGCGCACGGCCGCACGGTGGTCATGGTGACGCACGACCCGGTGGCCGCCGCGCACGCCGACGCCGTGCTGTTCCTGGCGGACGGACGGCTCGTCGGGCGGCTCGCCGCGCCGACCGCCGAGGCCGTCGCGGAGCGGATGACCCACCTCGGGGACGACGCCGAGGTCCAGCGCGCGCGGACGGGGGCCTGACATGCTCGGACTGGCCCTGCGCTCGCTGCGCCGCCGCGTGAGCGCGTTCACCGCGTCGCTGCTGGCCGCGTTCCTCGGCGCGACGATCATCATGGCGTTCGGGTCGCTGCTGGACACCTCGGTGTCGGGCGGCGCGACCGGCGCCGCCGCCGAGACCCTGACGACGATGGCGGCCGTTGTCGGCGGCTGGGGTCTCGTGCTCGTGGTGTTCGCGGTGACGTCCACGCTGACGCTGTCGGCGCGGCAGCGCGCCGGGGAGCTGGCGCTGCTGCGCAGCGTCGGGGCGACGCCGGGGCAGATCCGGCGGATGCTCGTCGGGGAGGCCGCCGGGCTGGCCGTCGCGGGGGCGCTCGCGGCCGTGCTCCCGGCGTGGCTGGCCGGGCGCGGCATCGTCGGGCTGCTGCACGACGCGGACATGGTCCCCCGGTCGATCGGGCACACGTTCGGGGCGTTCGCGGCCGGGACGGGCTTCGGCATCACGCTCGTCGCGGCCGTCGTCGCCGCGCTGCTCGCCGCGCGCCGGACGGGCCGGGAGCGGCCGGCCGACCCCTACGCCGACGCCGCCGACGCGGCCCGGCTGCCGTGGCCGCGGATCGCGGCGGCGGTGCTGCTGCTGGGCGCGGCGGTGAACTGCGCGGTGCTGACGATGACGGTCATGCGGGACGAGGGCACGATGGCGATGCCGATCGCGGCGCAGGCCGCGATCCTCGGCTCGCTCAGCCTGGCGCTGCTGTCCCCGGCGCTGCTGCGCGGCGCGACGCGGCTGCTGGAACGTCCGCTGGGCGCGTTCGGCGTGGCGGGCGAGCTGGCCGTGGTGAGCCTGCGGCGGCGGACGCGGCGGCTCGCCGCCGTCATGGCGCCGATCATCCTGTTCACCGGCGTCGGCGTCGGGACCGTCCACCTCCAGCGGACCGAGAACGCGGCCCTGGCCACGGCGACGGACCTGCCGGAGGCCGACGCGCGGACGCTGGAGACGCTGAACTACGTGGTGATCGGGATGATCGTCCTCTTCATGGCGATCATGCTGGTGAACACGCTGCTGGCGGCGACCGCGCACCGGCGCCGCGAGTTCGGCCAGCAGCGGCTGGCGGGCGCGACGCCGGGACAGGTGCTCGGCACGGTCGCGCTGGAGGCGGCGGTGCTGGCGGCGGTCGGCGTGGTGTGCGGCGCGGCGGTGTCGCTGCTCGGCATCGTGCCGTTCGCCGTGGCCCGGATCGGCTCGCCGGTCCCGGAGGGCGGCCCGGCGGCGGTCGTGGTGGTGGCCGTCCTCGCGGCCGCCCTGACCCTCGGCACGGCCTACGGCGCCGCCCGCCGCGCCCTGGCGAGCCCCGCCGTGGACGCCGTCACGCCGTGACGTCGCCCCCCGGTCCGGCGGAGCCGCCGGGCCGGGGGTTCCTGATCGGCAGGATCTGCCAGTACGTCACGCAGCGCCAGACCCACTCCAGCGGCCCCTGCTGGAACCACGCCAGCCACAGGCGGCTCCAGACGGCCTGGACGACCAGGATCGCGGCGGCGAGCAGCATCGCCGTCCCCCACGCGGACGAGTGCCGCAGCCCCAGCGCCGCGCCCGCCGGGACGAAGATCATCGCGGCGGTCACGTAGTTGGTGAGGGCCATCCGGCCCATCGGGGCCAGCACCGCCGACACGGCCGGGCCGAGCGGCGTCCGCAGCAGGAGCAGGAACGCGGCGGCGTAGGCGGCCGACATCGACGCCGACAGCAGCAGCCCGACCCGGGCGCCGACGGACTCGGGCGGCCCGGCCGCCAGGACGAGGACGGCCGCGAGCGCCGCGCCAGCCGCGACGGCGAGGACCGCCGCGAGCCGGAACGGGTCGCCCGGCAGCGTGCGCGGGACGTCCCACCGGGCCAGCGCGAACCCGATCGCCAGCACGCCGGGCAGCAGCCCGAAGCCGCCCGCCCCGGCCAGCCAGCCGAACACGACGAGCGCCACGCCGGTGACCAGGGCGTCGCGCGGCCCGACGAGGCTCGCCGGGAGCAGGACGAGCGCGCCGGCCACCGCGAACGGCAGCAGCACCTCGCCCGGCTGGATCAGGTGCAGCAGCACCCCGAACACCGCCAGCGCCGCGAGCCGCCGCGCCATCGGGACGAGCGGGCGGCCCGTCCGCCGCTCCGCCGAGCGCAGGAACAGCCCGAACCCGATCCCGAACAGCAGGTAGAAGATCGGATAGAAGCGGCCGAGCGCGAACAGCCGCAGCGGCGCGGGCAGTTCCCCCGCCGCGCGGAACATCTCCAGCGTCTGCGGGATGTTGATCAGCAGGATGCCGCACACCGCGAACCCGCGCAGCGCGTCCAGCGCGGCGATCCGCCGGGCGGGGGCGACGGGGGCGGGACGGCTCATGCGTCCAGGGTGCCGCCCGCGCGGCGGGTTCGCCCACCCGGCGCTCCGGGGATCATGGAACGTATGAACGACGCGATGACGGCCGTCCCCGAGGACTGGGGCACGGCACTGGCGCTGGTGGCCCACCCCGACGACCTGGAGTACGGCGGCTCGCTGGCCGTCGCGAAGTGGACGGCGGCGGGCAAGCACGTCGTCGAGGTGCTGGCCACGCGCGGTGAGGCCGGGATCGACTCCATGGACCCCGAGGAGGTGGCGGCGGTCCGCACGGAGGAGCAGATCGCGGCGGCGCGCGCCGTCGGCGTCGAGACCGTCGAGTTCCTCGGCTTCCCCGACGGCGTGCTGGAGTACGGGCTGCCGCTGCGCCGCGCCGTCGCCGGGGCGATCCGGCGGCACCGGCCCGACGTCGTCCTGTCGGTCAACTTCCGCGAGACGTTCGCGGGCGGGGGCTTCAACATGGCCGACCACCGCGCGTTCGGGCTCGCCGTCCTGGACGGCGTCCGCGACGCCGCCAACCGCTGGGTCTTCCGCGACCTCGACCTCGACCCCTGGCCGGGCGTCCGTTTCGTCCTGTTCGGCGGGTCGCCGGAGGCCCGCCACCACGTGGACGTCACCGGCCACCTGGAGGCGGGCGTCGCCTCCCTGGAGGCGCACCGGGTCTACTTCGCCAACCTCGGACAGGACTTCGACCCGCGCGCCTTCCTCACCGGCATGTGCGAACCCGCCGGCGCCGCCGCGGGCGTCGAGCTCGCGGTGCCGTTCGAGCTGATCGAGATGTGAGCCGTCAGCGGGCCGGCCGCGCGCGGTAGGCGCGGACGGCGAGCGGCGCGCACACCAGCGTCAGCCCCGCCGTCCACGCCGCCGCCCGCAGCAGCGGGCCGGTGAGCGCGCCGCCGTGCGCGAGGACCCGCATCGCCTCCACGACGGCCGACAGCGGGTTCGCCGCCGCGATCGGACGCGCCCACGACGCCAGGTCGTCGCCGGGCACGAACCCGGTCGACAGGAACGACAGCACCAGCAGCAGCGCGTTCAGCGCCGCCCCGGCCGTCTCGGCGGACGTCACCCGCACCGCCAGCAGGCACATGAACCAGGCGACGCCGAACCCGAACAGCAGCGGCACCGCGAAGAACGCCACGACGTGCAGCGGCCCGGTCGTGAACCGGAACCCGAGCGCGATCCCGGCCACGACGACGATCGCGACCGTCAGCGCGTTGCGGACGGTGTCGGCGGCGATCCGCCCGAGCAGCGGCGCGACGCCCGCCACCGGCAGCGTCCGCAGCCGGTCGTCCATGCCGCCGTGCACGTCCTCGTGCAGCGCGCGGGCGGTGTTGAGCGCCGCGAACACCACGCCCATCGCGACGAACAGCGGCAGGCTGAGATCGACGTACTCGCGGTAGCTCCGGCCCGGCAGCACGATCTCGGCGAAGCTCACCGACATGAGCAGCAGCAGGATCAGCGGGAAGAACGCGCTGAGGTAGAGCGCGGCGGGGTCGCGCCACAGCAGCCGCAGGGCGCGTCCGGCGAGCAGCGCCGAGTCGCCGAGCACGGCGGGACGCGGGGCGGTCATGCGGTCCTCCCGAAGGCGCGCGCACCGAGCACGAGGAACAGGACGAGGAGCCCGGTCAGCCAGCCGAGCGCGATCAGCGCCGGGCCCGCCGAGGGGCCCTCGGCGGACGCCAGCGCCCGCAGCAGGTCCGCGACCCGCGACACCGGCTGCTGCTCCACGACCGGCCGCAGCCACTCCGGGAACGCCCGCGCGGGCGAGAACGCGCTGGACAGCAGCAGGAACGGGAAGAAGAACAGGTTCGCGAGCACCTGGAACGCCTGCACCGACCGCACCCGCAGCGCCAGCGTCAGGTATCCGGCGGTGAGCGTGACGACGAGCAGCAGCGCGACGGCCGCGAACCCGGCCGCGCCCGCCGCGCCGCCGTGGAACCGGAAGCCGAGCAGGTGCCCGACCGCCACCAGCAGCACCAGCGCGACCGCCGACACCGCCGTGCGGCCCAGCAGCCAGCCGGTCAGCGGTGCCGACCGCGCGACGGGGGCGCCACGCAGCCGCCGCAGCATCCCGCTCGCGGCGTCCTCGTGGCCGCCGAGCCCGGCCGCCATCGCGTTGAAGAACATCGCCTGCACGATCACGGCGGGCAGCAGGTACTGCGCGTAGTCCACGCCCGCGCGGGCCATGACGTTCTGGAAGACGCCGAAGAACAGCGCGGCGAACAGCAGCGGCGTCAGCACCGGGCCGATGATCGCGCCGGGGCGGCGGGCGAGCAGCCGCAGGTGCCGTCCGGCGAGCAGCACGCCGTCGAGCAGCGCGGCGGGGGCGGGCGCGGCGGCGGCGCTCACGCCGGGTCTCCGGCCGCGCCCGCCGCCGCCGGTTCCGGCGCCGCGTCGGCGCCGCCGCCGGTCAGCGCGAAGAACACGTCGTCCAGGGTGGGGCGGCGCAGCGCGATGTCGGCGGGTTCGATCCCCGCCGCGTCCAGCGCGCGCAGCACGGCGGTGAGGGTGCCGCTGCCCGCCGCCGGGACGGTGAGGCCGTCGTCGGTCGGCGTGACCTGGTGACCGGCGGCCAGCACCTCGGCGGCGCGGTCGCGCGTCTCGGCGGGCAGCACCAGGTGGCACACCGACCCGCCGACCCGCGCCTTCAGCTCACCGGCGGTGCCCTCGGCGATCGCCCGGCCGTGGTCGATGACGGCGATCCGGTCGGCCAGCTCGTCGGCCTCCTGGAGGTACTGGGTGGTGAGCAGGATCGTGACGCCGTCGGCGCGCAGCGCGCGGACCACGTCCCACAGCAGGGCGCGGCTCGTCGGATCGAGGCCGGTGGTGGGCTCGTCCAGGAACAGCACGGCGGGCCGGGCCACCATCGACACGGCCAGGTCGAGGCGGCGGCGCATCCCGCCGGAGAAGCCGCCGGTGCGGCGGTCGGCGTCGGCGGCCAGGCCGAACCGGTCGAGCAGTTCGGCGGCGCGTTCGCGGGCCCCGGCGCGGCCGAGTTTGAGCAGCCGACCGAACAGCACGAGGTTCTCGCGGGCGGTGAGGCCGTCGTCCAGCGCGGCGAACTGGCCGGTCAGCCCGATCACCGAGCGGACCCGGCCGGGTTCGCGGACGACGTCGTGCCCGGCGACGCGGGCGGTGCCCGCGTCGGGGCGCACCAGCGTGGTCAGCACGTTGACGGCCGTCGTCTTCCCGGCGCCGTTCGGGCCGAGCAGCCCGACGATCGTGCCGCGTTCCACCCGCAGCGACAGCCCCCGCAACGCGTGGACCCGCCCGAAGGAACGGTGGACGTCCTCCAGCTCGACGATGCTCACACCCGGCCTCCCGAAGTTAGGTAAGGCTAACCTAACAACGAGGACCGGGTGCGGCCACCCCTTCGCGGGATCTCGTTCTCAGCGGACCTCGGTGATCTCCGGGCCGCGCTCGAACGGGTTGAACGACTCGCCCTCGGCCTCGGCGCCGTCGTCGTCGCCCGCCTCGGTGAACTCGTCCGGGATCGTCAGCTCCAGCAGCTCGCGCGGCGGCATCGGGGCGTCGCCGCGCGACACGACGATGCCGCGGAAGACGTCCTCCAGGACCTGCCACTGCTCCTCGTCCTCGATGGCCGCGCCCTGCACGACCGCCTGGAGGAACCAGCGGGGACCGTCCACGCCGATGAAGCGGATGATCTGCGGCGCCCAGCCCTGCTCGACGAACTCGGCCGGGATCTGCTCGCGGACCTCGTCGGGCATCTCGGCCAGGACGTCCTCGGTCAGCGCGGCCGGGACCATCGCCAGCAGCTCCTGCCCGAACGGGCCCTCGCCCTCCTGCACCTGGCCCTGCGCCTGCTCGGTGACCTCGCGGGCGGTCTCGGCCCGGACGTCGGCCCAGATGCCGGTGCGCTTCGGCGCGGCGAACACCTGGATCTGCATGGCGCTCTCGCCGTACTGGACGAGCACCGCGACCGGGCGGCCGTTCAGCGGGTTGCCCTCGTCGTCGACCTCGGTGGCCTCGAAGTTCACCTGGAACCCGAGCCCCGGCGCGACGGGGATCTGCATCGCCCCGAAGTCGAGCCGCTGGAGTTCGGGGAAGGACTCCTCGGAGTCCCACGGGCCGCCCTCGATCTCGGCCTTGTCCTGCTCTGCGGGAGCCTCCGCGGCGGAATCCGCGGCGGCCTCCGCCCGCTCCTCGGCGGGCTCGGTGCCCTTCGCGGGCTCGTCGGCCGGCCGGCGACGTCCAAAAGCCACGACTCACGCTCCTTCTCTGCTGGTGGGCCCATTATCGGCGATCCCGCCGGTGGAGCCGAATCCGCCGTGACCGCGCGCGGACCCCGGAAGGTCGGTGACCTCGTGGAACACCGCCCGCGACACACGCTGCACGACCATCTGGGCGATCCGGTCACCGCGCCGGAACCGGACCGTCTCCCGTAGATCGGTGTTGAGCAGGGTCACCTTGATCTCGCCCCGGTAGCCGGCGTCGACGGTACCGGGTGCGTTCACGATGGTCACCCCCAACCTAGCGCCCAAACCGGAACGCGGGTGCACGAAGGCGGCGTAGCCGTCGGGCAGGGCGATCGCGACGCCGGTCGGCACGACGGCCCGCTCGCCGGGCGCCAGCTCGACGTCCACGCGGGCCACCAGGTCGGCGCCGGCGTCGCCCGGGTGCGCGTAGCCGGGGATCGGGAGATCCGCGTCCAGGCGCTGGATCAGGACGTCGACCTTGTCGCTCACGCTCTCACCTCGTCGTCAGGGGTTGACCTCGCGGTCGGGTGCCATGCCGCCGACTCCGTCGCCGTGCTCGGCGAAGTGCGTGACCGGCACCTCGATGAACAGCGCCGCGCCGCGCACGGCCACCGGGCCGTCCGGGGAGCCGATCCGCGCCTCGGCCTCAAGGTACGCCTTGCGTCCGACGACGCCGGTGCAGCGGGTCCGGATGTAGAGCGTCGTCCCCACCGGGACGGGCCGGACGTAGTCGACCTCCAGCCGTCCGGTGACGTACGGCTTGCGGAGCAGCCAGACGACCATACCGAGCGCCTCGTCCACGGCGGTCGCCAAAACGCCGCCGTGCGCCAGGCCGGGCGCGCCCTGGTGGTCGTCGCCGACCTTGAACTGCGCGGCGACGCTGAGCCCGTCGCGGCTGACGGCCTCCAGGTGCAGGCCGGTCGGGTGGTCGGGGCCGCAGCCGAAGCAGCGCGCGTAGTGCGGGCCGAGGGGCTGGTCCACCGGCGCGTCGGGATGCGGCGGCGGGATCGGGGTGCCCGCGGGCGGGACGGTGAGGTGGGAACGGTTCACGGAGCGAGATTACCTGCGCGAATGCGGCATTCTGGAACCGGAACGGCGTCCCGTGCGTCGTTGTGATGGAGACCGCATCGGAAGGGAATCGCTTGCTCGCGTGGCTGCTGGACGTCGCGGCCGGGCCCGGCCCGCTGCTCGCGCTGGCCGCGCTCGCACTGGCGCTCGCCGCGTTCGCGGCGGCCCTCGCGGCTCCCGTCCGCGCCTCCGGCGCCGAGCACCGCGCCCGGTTGCGCACCACGCTGCGCGACCGCACGCTCCGCACGTCCTACCTGCCGCTCCGCGATCCCGGCATTCCCGGACGTTCCCAGCCACGCGCGCCCGCACTCGCCTGACGCCCCCGCCTGACGGGGGCCGCGACGTCCCCTTCAGTTCAGGCGAAAGGTGAGTGTTCCCGGATGGATTTCCTCGTGGCGCCGTTGCATGACGCGATGGTCGGTCTCACGGCCCTTCTCACGCCGTTCGCGGGCGATCTCGCGACGGCCGGCGCGATCGTCGTGCTGACGCTCGGCGTCCGCGCCCTCCTGCTGCCGCTGGCCGTGCGCGCGGCGCGCGGGCAGCGCGCGCGGGCGCGGCTGGCGCCGGAACTGGCGGAGCTGCGGCGGCGGCACGGCGCCGACCCGGTGCGGTTGCGGGAGGAGTCGGCGGCGCTGTTCCGCCGGGAGGGCGTGTCGCCCCTCGCCGGATTCGGGCCCGCGCTGCTCCAGGCGCCGTTCTTCCTGGTGCTGTACCGGCTGTGCACGGCCGGGAGCGTCGCCGGGCACCAGAACGCGCTGCTCGCGCACACGCTGCTCGGCGCGCCGCTGGCGCAGAACTTCGCCGGCGTCGTCGGCGGCGGCCTGTTCGCGCCGCCGTCGCTGGTGTTCCTCGGGCTGTTCGCGCTGCTGGCCCTGGTGGCGTGGTGGACGGCGCGGCAGGTCCCGGCGGACGCGCCAATGGCCGGGGTCCTGCGCGTGCTCCCGTTCGGGACGGTCGTCGCGGCGGCGTTCGTGCCGCTGGCGGCGGGCGTCTACCTGCTCACCAGCGGCCTGTGGACGGCGGCCGAGCGCGCCGTGCTGACCCGCCCCGCCTGAGACGTCAGTAGGCACTTACACTGGGTCGGGCGGACGTCTTGACGGCCGGGAGGCGGACGCGTTCCATGAACCCGGGAGGGATCGCCGTGACGACGACGCTCGACGCCATCGACCTGTCCGCGCTGGACTTCTGGGCCCGGCCCCGCACGGAGCGCGAGGCCGCGTTCGCCGCGCTGCGGCGCCGCGACCGGCCCGCGTTCTACCGGGAACTGAAGCTGCCCTTCCTCAAGACGGGCGACGGCTACTGGGCGCTGGTCCGGCACGCCGACGTGGTCGAGGCCAGCCGGACGCCGGAGGTGTTCAGCAGCGAGCCGTGCTCCAACAGCGTCGCCGACCTGCCACCGTACCTGGCCCGCTACTTCGGCTCGATGATCAACATGGACGACCCCCGGCACGCCAAGATCCGCAGGATCGTGTCGCGGGCGTTCACGCCGCGCGTCCTGGCCAAGCTGGAGGCCGACCTGGCCGCGTCCGCGACCGAGATCGTGGACGAGCTGCTCGCCACCGGCCCCGGCGACTTCGTGGACCAGGTCGCCGCCCGCCTCCCGCTGCGCGTCATCTGCGACATGATGGGCATCCCGGAGCGGGACCGCGCGCGGGTCTACGCGCACACCAACACGATCCTCGGCCTCGGCGACCCCGACTACACCGGCGGGCGCGACTTCATGGACACCGGCGTCACGCGCGGCGGCATGCTCTACGGGCTCGCGGCGGCGATGGCGGCCGGGTTCGAGCTGAACCACCTGGCGATGAAGCTGGCCCGGCGCCGCCGCCGCGAACCCGCCGACGACCTGACGTCCGCGCTCGTCGCGGCGGAGATCGACGGCGAGTCCCTGACCGACCAGGAGATCGGGTCGTTCTTCATCCTGCTCGTCGTGGCGGGCAACGAGACGACCCGCAACGCGATGACGCACGGGCTCCGGCTGCTCACCCGCAACCCCGACCAGCGGGACCTGCTGCTGGCCGACTTCGACGGCCGCATCGGCGGCGCCGTCGAGGAGATCGTCCGCGTGGCGACGCCGGTGATCCAGTTCCGCCGCACCCTCACCCGCGACCACGAGATGAACGGCCACCGCTACCGCGAGGGCGACAAGGTGCTGCTGTTCTACAACTCGGCCAACCGCGACGCGTCGGTCTTCCCCGACCCCGACCGGTTCGACATCACCCGCTCCCCCAACCCGCACGTCGGCTTCGGCGGCCCCGGCCCGCACTTCTGCCTCGGCGCCAACCTGGCCCGCCGCGAGATCACCGTCATGTTCCGCGAACTCTTCACCCGCGTCCCCGCCATCCGCGCGACGGGCCCCGCCGACTGGCTCTACTCCAACTTCATCAACGGCATCAAACGCCAGAACTGCACCTTCTAGCGGCGCTTCGCTGCCCGGGCCGCCGGGGAGACGGCCAGGTAGTCGAGGGCGCGACGGGTCGAGCACTCGCGGGACGGGTGGTAGTCGCGGCGCAGGTAGCGGCGGGCGGCGGCGACCATGAAGCGGTTTCCGGGGAACAGGCCGCGGCGGACGGCGCGGCGGTAGTCGCGGACGCGGGGGCGGACGCCGTGCAGGGTGGGGTCCTTCGCGCACAGGAACGCGGCCCCGAAGTAGACGGCGAGCGGCATCGCGATCACGCCCGCGAAGAACGCCAGGAAGCGCCGCCAGTAGGCGCCGGAGACGTGCTGGTAGACGTCGAAGGCCACCGAGCGGTGCTCGACCTCCTCGGCGCCGTGCCAGCGCAGCAGGTCCAGCATCGTCGGGTCGGCGCCCGCCGCGTCGAGTTCGCGGGCGTCCAGAATCCACGCGCCGAGGACGGCCGTGTAGTGCTCGATGCCCGCGATGATCCCGATGCGCAGGTTCAGCCAGGCCCGCCGGGTCATGATCGGCAGGGGCCGGCGGTCGCCCAGCAGCCGGGTGAAGATCCACTCGATCCGGAGCGTCAGCGCGCGGGGGTCGAGGCCCCGCTCGCGCATCTGCCGGTCCAGGACGCCCTGGTGCGAGTAGGCGTGCACCGCCTCCTGGCCCATGAAGCCCCGCACCTCGCCGTGCAGGCGCGGGTCGTCCGCGACCAGCGGCAGGGCCTGCTTGTAGACGTGGACGAACCAGCGTTCGCCCGCCGGGAGCAGCAGGTGCAGCACGTTGATGAAGTGCGTGGCGACCGGTTCGTCCGGAATCCAGTGCAGCGGCGTCTCCGACCAGTCGAACCTGACCCGCCGGGGCGTGATCTCCGGGTGCCGTTCGTCGATGCCGCTCATGCCGTCCTCTCCGCCGTCAGCCGCGCGGCGCGCAGGTCCGGGGACTCGGCACCGCCCTCCACATACCGGACGAACTCCGTCACCTGACCGGCGAGGACGTCCGGGTTCCGCAGCAGCGCGCCCCAGTGCCCGGCGCGGATCTCGCGCCGCCACAGCCGCGCCGCGTAGGGGGCGAGCGACGCCGACGGGTGCGGCGAGACGAACGCGTCCCGCGTCGGCACGACCACCTGGACGGGCACGTCGGTGACGCGGTCGCGGGCGGGCCGCAGGAACCGCGCCGCGTTGGCGCGGTAGAGCCGGACGCCGTGCAGCGCGTCGGCCCGCAGCGTCGGCGCGGGGCGGCGCCGGACGCCTTCGAGGAGCCGGACGGCGGCCGGGAACAGCCGCGTCCCGCCGCACCGCCAGAACACCCACGACACCCCGGGGACCGCGCCGAGCAGCAGGTACCAGGACCGGGCGAACTGCCCCGCGAGCTGCGCGGCGTCGCGCGGCGCGGGCCGCCGCAGCCGGTCGCGCGCCCACTGCCCGAAGTGCTCGATGCACGGCCCGGACACCGAGGTGAACGACGCGACCCGCCCCTCGACGCCGCCGCCGGTCAGCGCGCCCCAGAGCTGCACCGATCCCCAGTCGTGGCCGACGAGGTGGACGGGCCGGTCCGGGGAGACGGCGTCGAGGACGGCGCGCAGGTCGGCGGTGAGGCGCTCCATCGCGTAGTCGGCCGTGCGGCGCGGCCGGGTCGAGCCCCCGGCGCCGCGCACGTCGTAGGTGACGACGCGGAACCGCTCGGCCAGCAGCCGCGCGACGGGTTGCCAAACGCCCTGCTCGTCCGGGTATCCGTGCACGAGAATGAGGGTCGGGGCGGACGGGCCGCCCGGCGCCGAATACTCACGTACCGCAAGTTCGACGGCGTCGTTTTTGATCCTGAGCGACTTCACCCGACCCCCAGCAGCGCAATTAGACTGTCGATCTAATATGGGAGCGACTTGAACCAAAGTCAAGAGGGGGCGGCATGACGGCCGGATCAGAGCAGGAGACCACCCGGAGACCCGCCGGGGGACGCGGCGAGGCCCGCCGCGCGGCCATCCTGGACGCCGCCGCCCGGCTGTTCGCCGACCGCCCCTACGACGCGCTGCCCATCGACGAGATCGCCGAGGCCGCCGGCGTCGCCAAGGGCCTCATCTACTACTACTTCGGCAGCAAACGCGGCCTCTTCCTCGCCGTCATCGAGTCCGCCACCGACGCGCTCAACACCCTCGCCGAGGAGTACGACGAGCTGACCCCCGTGGACCGGCTGATGCGCACCCTGGACGGCTTCCTGTGGTGGGCCGACACGCACCGCTCGGCCTTCCACACCATCGTCAGCGGCGGCATCGGCGTCGACCCCGAGGTCAACGCCTTCTACCGCCGCTCCCGGGGCCGGATGCTCGCCGCCATCAGCCAGGGCCTCATCGGCGCCTCCACGCCCCGGCCCGCCCTCCGCATCGCGCTGGAGGGCTGGCTGTCCTTCGTGGAGGGCGCCACCGAGGCGTGGCTCACCGAGGGCGACCTGCACCGCGACGAGGTCCGCGACCTGTCCGTCCGCGCCCTCGGCGGCGTCCTCCAGGCCGCCGGCGCCACCGACCCCGACTCCGACCGCCCCGCCTGAGCGGGCGGCCCGGTCAGGCCAGGACGACCTCGACGGCGAGGTCGGCGGAGCCCTCGCGGACGTCGAGGTCGGTGATGTGCCCGGCGGCGGCCAGGTCGTCGCGGGCGATCTTGGCCGCCTCGGCGCCCGCCACGACCGCCCGCGCCACCTCGGCGCGCATCGACGCCTTCGCCGCCGACTTGGCCTTGCGCACCTGGCGCAGGGCCTCGGCCGTGACGGTCAGCGTGATCGTGTCGCCGGTGCCGGGCAGGTCGTCGGCCGACGGCCACGACGCCCGGTGCACCGAGCCGTCGCGCCACCACGACCAGACCTCCTCGGTGACGAACGGCAGGATCGGCGCGAACAGCCGGAGCAGCACCGACAGGGCCGTGCGCAGCGCGGCGCGGGCCGACTGCGCCTCGGCGCCCTCGCCGTAGGCGCGGGTCTTGACGAGCTCCAGGTAGTCGTCGCAGAACTCCCAGAAGAAGCGCTCGGTGCGCTCCAGCGCGCGGGCGTAGTCGTAGGCGTCGAAGGCGCGCGTGGCGTCCGCGACGACGAGCGCCAGCGCGCGCAGCATCGCCTGGTCGAGCGGGTGCGCGACGGGCGCGTCCGGGGCGACGTCCCCGATGCCGAGCACGAACTTCGACGCGTTCAGCAGCTTGATCGCCAGACGGCGCCCCACCTTGATCTGCCCGGTGTCGAACGCGGTGTCGGTGCCCGGACGGCCGCTCGCCGCCCAGTACCGCACGGCGTCGGTGCCGAACTCGCGCAGCAGGTCGATCGGCGTGACGACGTTGCCCTTGGACTTGGACATCTTCTTGCGGTCGGGATCGAGAATCCAGCCCGCGAGCGCGGTGTCCGTCCACGGCGGCGACCCGTGCTCCAGGTCGGCGCGGACGACCGTGGAGAACAGCCAGGTGCGGATGATGTCGTGCGCCTGCGGGCGCAGGTCGTAGGGGAACACGCGACGGAACAGGTCCGGGTCGCGCTCCCAGCCGCCCGCGATCTGCGGCGTCAGCGACGACGTCGCCCAGGTGTCCATGACGTCGGGGTCGCCCAGGAACCCGCCCGGCCTGCCGCGCCGATCCTCGGTGAACCCGGACGGGACGTCCGACGCGGGGTCGATCGGCAGGTCGTCCTCGGCGGGCAGGATCGGCGCGTCGTAGCGGGGCTCGCCCGCGTCGTCCAGCGGATACCAGACCGGGAACGGGACGCCGAAGAACCGCTGCCGCGAGATCAGCCAGTCGCCGTTCAGGCCCTCGACCCAGTTCTCGTACCGGGCCCGCATGTACGGCGGGTGCCAGGCGAGCTGACGGCCCCGGTCGACGAGGCGGTCGCGCACGGCGGCGTCGCGGCCGCCGTTGCGCAGGTACCACTGCCGCGTCGTGACGATCTCCAGGGGCTTGCCGCCCTTCTCGAAGAACTTCACCGGGCGCGTGACCGTGCGCGGCTCGCCGTCCAGGTCGCCGGACGCGCGCAGCAGCTCGACCACGCGCTCCTTGGCGGAGAACACCGTCTTGCCGGCCAGCTCGTCGTACGGGCTCGCGGGCACCCCGGCGGGCGGCTCGGCGGCGAACCGGCCGTCCCAGCCGAGCACGGGCCGGGTGGGCAGGTCGAGTTCGCGCCACCAGGTGACGTCGGTGACGTCGCCGAACGTGCAGACCATCACCAGGCCCGACCCCTTCTCCGGGTCGGCCAGGCGGTGCGCGAGCACCGGCACCTCGACGCCGAACAGCGGCG
Source organism: Actinomadura flavalba DSM 45200 (assembly GCF_000374305.1). Classification (GTDB taxonomy): domain Bacteria; phylum Actinomycetota; class Actinomycetes; order Streptosporangiales; family Streptosporangiaceae; genus Spirillospora; species Spirillospora flavalba. The sequence continues at coordinate 193,067 of NZ_KB894097.1, forward strand.
TGCGGACCGTCGTGCCGAACAGCTCCCGGTAGCGCTCGTCGTCGGGGTGGGCGACCAGCGCGACGCACGCGGGCAGCAGCTCGGGACGGGTCGTCTCGATGTAGACGGGGCGTTCCCCGCCGTGGAACCTCAGCCGGTAGAACGCGCCGGGCTGGTCGCGGTCCTCCAGCTCGGCCTGCGCGACGGCCGTGCGGAACGTGACGTCCCACAGGGTCGGCGCCTCGGCCAGGTACGCCTCGCCCCGGGCCAGGTTGCGCAGGAACGCGCGCTGCGACGCGCGCCGGGCGTCGGCGCCGATCGTCGTGTAGAGCAGGCTCCAGTCGACCGAGAGGCCGACGCGGCGCCACATCTCCTCGAACGCCTTCTCGTCCACCTCGGTGAGCCGCTCGCACAGCTCGATGAAGTTCCGCCGAGAGATGGGGATCTGCCGTTTGGGGTCCGGTTTGGCCGGGGGCTCGAAACCGGCGTCGTACGGGACCGACGGATCGCAGCGGACGCCGAAGTGGTTCTGCACCCGCCGCTCGGTCGGCAGGCCGTTGTCGTCCCAGCCCATCGGATAGAACACGGCCCGGCCGCGCATCCGCTGGTAGCGGGCGATCGCGTCGGTCTGGGTGTAGGAGAAGACGTGCCCGACGTGCAGCGACCCCGACACCGTGGGCGGCGGGGTGTCGATCGCGTAGACCTCCGCGCGGGGGCGGTTCCGGTCGAACCGGTAGACGGCGTCGTCGTCCCAGACGCGTACCCACCGGTCCTCCAGGCCGTCCAGGGAGGGCTTGGCGGGAACGTGCGGCGTACGCGGCTGGTCGGTCATCGCCCCATCGTATTTGGGCGGTCCGATTCCGGTAGCGTCGGACGCGCAGAAGGACGACGGGAGGACGACATGGCGGACAGAGGTGACATCGGCTGGCGGCTCACCGCCGGAGCCGCGGCCTTCGCGGGCGGCTTCGTCGCCAAGAAGGCGATCGCGCTGGCCTGGAAGAAGGGCACCGGCAAGGAGCCGCCGACCAACCCCGAGTCGCCGGAGGTCGCGCTGCGCGAGGCCGTCGGCTGGGTCATCGTGATGGGCATCGGCATGGAGGTGGCCCGGCTGCTCGCCACCCGCGCCGCCGCCCAGCAGTGGGCCAAGGGCACCGGCGAGCTGCCGCACCACCTGAAGATCGAGGTCTGAACCGTCCGCATTGGACGGGGGGTCGAGTAAGAGCCCCGGACCCCGCGTGCGTATCGTGGTCGCTCCCCCGACGAAGGGACCGACCGCGATGCGCGCGCCCACCCTCCCGTACGAGACGTCGCTCCGCGCCGAACGCCACCGCCTCATCGCCACCCTCGACGCGCTGAGCGACGAGGAGTTCGACTCCGGCCCCACGCTGTGCGCCGGCTGGGCGCCGCGCGACGTCCTCGGCCACGTGATCGGCCTCGACTACCTCACGACCTACCTGCCGTACGGGCCGCGCGTCAACGCCGCCAACCAGGCGCAGGCCGACCGCGCCCGGACGATCTCCCGGACGCGGCTGATGCGATGGGCGGCGCACTGGGCGGACAACCCGAGCCTCACCAGCCGCCTCGGCGCGGCGATCCTGCTCGGCGACCTTGGCGTCCACCACCAGGACGTCGTGCGGGGCCTCGGCCGCAGCCGCCCGGTCCCCGGCGACGTCGCCACCGCGATCTTCCGCGAGGGGCTTCAGCTCAGCCTGTGGCTCAACCGCCGCTCGCTGCGGCACCGGCTCGTCCCCACCGACGGCCACCGCCCGGTCGGGCGCGGCCCGGAGGTGCGCGGCACCCGCGAAGCCCTCGGGATGTGGCTCACCGGACGCGACTCGGTCGCCGGGGAACTCGACTTCCGCTGACCGCTTCCGGCCGCTAGCGCGCGCCCGGAGGCATAATCGGCACGCCGGGAGGGGGAATCCCGGGGCCGCCGCGCAGGTCGTTGCGGACGACCTGGGCGAGCTTCTTCGTCGCCGCCCGGTTGAGCACGGCGCCCGCCGCCGCGCCGGTCAGGAACGGGCCGAGCGTGCTCATGCTCCGCCCCATCGTTTTCAGCAGCCGCTTGCGCAGCGCCGCCTTGGCGGCCGTGCCGACCACGCTGGCCAGCGTGCCGTCCTCCAGCGGGTTGACGCCGCGCTGCTTGGCCCAGGCCGTCAGGAACGACGCGCCGCGCACCGTCCCCGACCCCTCGACCCGCACGCCGTAGATCTCGTGCAGCTCGGCGATCATCTTGACCTCGATCGCCGCGATGACGAGCGTCTCGGCGGCCAGCCGGGCCGGGGTCGACAGCAGCAGCGGCGGGGCCGCGTAGGACACCGCCGCCAGTGCGCCGCCGGCCGCGCCGACGGCCGTGGTCGCGTTGCCCGCCACCCGCACGACGTTGTCGGCCAGCTCCTCACCGAGCAGGCCGTGATGATGCTCGCGGAGCGTCGCCAGATCGCGGATCGGGATGTGCGGCCCGGCCGCGATCAGCACGTCGCTCAGCCACCGGCCGCGGGCGACGCCCGCCGCACCGGCCTTCTTCGCGCTGGAGGCCAGCAGCCGGGCCAGGCGGCCCAGCAACCGGCCGCGCGTCTCGCCGTCCATGTCGTCGCCGGCGCTGAGCCGGCCGATCAACGCGCCGATCTCGGCGGAACCGGCCGTGTCGTCGGCCGGTTCCACCGCGCCGTCCGTCCTCCCGGATCGCTCCAGTTCTCCCGTCACGGCGTTACTCCTTCGTTCAGGCGGCGCACTCGCGGCAGATCAGCCGGCCGTTCTTCTCGCTGGCGAGCTGGCTGCGGTGGTGCACCAGGAAGCACCGCGTGCAGGTGAACTCGTCCGCCTGGCGCGGCACGACGCGGAAGGTCAGCTCCTCGTTCGACAGGTCGGCGCCCGGAAGCTCGGCGACCTCGCCGGCGTCCAGGTCCTCGTCGATGATGCTGGCCGCCTTGTCGGCCCGCCGGGCCTGGAGCTCCTGAAGGCTGTCCTCGTTGATGTCGTCGTCGGTCTTGCGTGGGCTGTCGTAGTCGGTCGCCATCTTCTGTCTCCATCCCCCTCGATGCTTTATGCGCCCCGTCGCGCGGATCTAACGCACGAGAGGCCGTTCTTGTGCCCGAACCGGGCGGGAAATTCTGTCACGTCCGGTGACGCTCGCCACACGAGGCGCGACGATTCCCACACGTGACGGCCATCACCCACCCGCACGGCGGAACATGTGGTTTCCGTCACTGCGGGCCGGGACGTCGTGCGATGGACCAGGCCACGGTTCCCACCGGGGCGACCCGCGGCGGCGGGATCATATCGGTATGCGCGCCGTCGCGCGCGTCGGCCTGCCAGTCCCACACGACCTCCGGGCGTCCCCGCCGGCGCGTCGGCGTGACGTCCGGTCGGCAGGTCTCGATACCCGCCCGCCGAAGCGGCGAACCAGAACGTGCGGTGAAACGTCTGAACTAACGCGATATCGTGCCCGCCTGTCACCGAGGGACGAAACCTCGGGCGGGCACCGAACAACGCCGCACAGGAGGATTTCGATGCCGGATGCCGCTCCCCTGGAGCCTGGCGACCCCCGGGCACTGGGACAGTACGAGGTCGTCGGCCGCCTCGGCGCGGGCGGGCAGGGCGCGGTCTTCCTCGGCCGGGTCCGCGGCGGTGGCGATTACGTCGCCATCAAGCTGCTGCACGCGCAGATGGCCAGCGACCCCTCCGCCCGCGCCCGCTTCACCCGCGAGGTCGCCGCGGCGCAGAAGGTCGAGCCGTTCTGCACCGCGCGGGTGCTGGAGGCCGACGTCCACGGCGACCAGCCCTACGTCGTCAGCGAGTTCATCGACGGGCCGTCCCTGCACGACCTGATCGCCCGGCAGGGGCCGTTCGGCCTCCAGGACCTGGAACGGCTCGCCATCGGCACCGTCACGGCCCTCGCCGCGATCCACGAGGCCGGGATCGTGCACCGCGACTTCAAGCCCAACAACGTCATGCTGGCGTCCGACGGCCCGCGCGTGGTCGACTTCGGCATCGCCCGGACGGTCAACTCGCAGGAGAGCGCCGTCACCGCGACGGGCATGGTCGTCGGCACCCCCGGCTACCTGGCCCCCGAGCAGCTCACCGGCGCGCCGCTGACGCCCGCCGTGGACATCTTCGCCTGGGGCGCGACGATGGTGTTCGCCGCGACGGGGCAGTCCCCGTTCGAGGCCGAGACGCTGCCCGTCATCATCAACAAGATCCTCAACGAGGAGCCGGACCTGTCGGCGCTGCCAGCCGGTCCGCTGCGCGACGTCATCGCGCGCTGCCTGTCCAAGGACGCGGGGCTGCGTCCCCCGGCCGCGCAACTGCTGCTCAACCTGCTTGACGCCGCAGGCGCGGCGCCCGCGGGGTCGGCCGACTCCGAGGACCTGCTCAACCAGGGCACCCGGATCGCGTCGCAGCTTCCCTCGCCGCCGCCCGTCCGGCAGCGCCCGCACACGCCTCCCCCGCAGCCGCTGACGCCGCCGCCGATGCCGCTGCACCAGGCGCAGCAGGCCGCGCACCAGCAGGGTCCGCCGCAGTACCAGCCGCAGCAGTTCCACACGCCGCCGCCGCGCGCCGTCACCCCGCCGCCCATGCCGATGTACCAGGGCGGTCCGGGCCCGCAGCACACGCCGCCGCCGATGCACACGGCGCCGCCCGGCCCCTACGGTCCGCCGCCGCAGCAGCGGTCGGGGTCCAACACCGGGCTGATCGTCGGCATCGGCTGCGGCGCGGTGCTGCTGGTCGGCATCCTGCTCATCGTCATGTTCGCCGTGCTGGCGAGCGGCGACGACGAGCCGGAGATCCCCACCTCGCTGCCGTCGAGCTACTCGGCCCCGGCGATCCCCGGGCCGACGTTCACCTCGTCGCGCGGCGGGCTCCTCGGCACGTTCCGCGGCACCGGCAACCAGCCGGGCGCGGTCGCGTCGGCGCGCGTGTTCGAGCCGTCGTTCTTCCTGCTCGGCCGGTCCGGGACGGCGTCCTACCGCTACCCGACCACCGAGCACCGCACGTGCGTGACGCGGCTGACGCTGCTCTCGGAGGACGACGGCAGGTTCGTCTACCGCGAGGAGGCGATCAGCACGGGCAGCGACTGCGCCAGCGGCTACGTCACGTTCATCCCGTCGGGCGGCGGCCTGCGCTGGGAGTGGCGGCAGAACAGCGCCGGCACCGGCAGCGCCGAGGCGTACGGCCAGGTCAGCAAGCAGTGACGCGGGCGCCCCGTCCCGGCGCGGCCGGGACGGGGCGGCGCGCGCTCAGGACGGCGCGAGCGGCAGCCGGATCGTGACGATGAGGCCGCCGCCGTGGCGGGGCGTGGCGTAGACGGTGCCCCGGTGCGCCAGCACCACCGAACGGACGATCGACAGCCCGAGCCCGGCGCCCTTGGCCGACTCCAGCCGGTCGGCGTTGAGCCGCCGGAACGGCTCGAACAGCCGCTCCACCTCGTAGCCGGGGACGATCGGGCCGGTGTTCTCGACCTGGACGGTCGCGTGGCCGTCCAGGACGCCGGTGCGGACCCACACCTCGCCGCCGTCGTCGTTGTGCTTGATCGCGTTGTCGACCAGGTTCGACACCAGGTGCTCCAGCAGCACCGGGTCGCCGGGGGCGGTGCCGCTCGTCAGCTCGCGGTGCACGGTGACGTCGTTGGCGAGGTCGTGGCGGGCGGCGTTCTCCAGGACGGTCCCGGCGACGTCGGCGAGGTCGACGGCGCTGCGGGTGGTCAGCTCGCGTTCGCTGCGGGCCAGCAGCAGCAGTCCTTCGATGAGCCGTTCGTGGCGGGCGTTGGTGGCCAGCAGGGTGCGGCCGACCGTGCGCAGGTCGTCGGACGCCTCCGGGTCGCCCAGAGCGACCTCCAGCAGCGTCCGGTTGATGGCCAGCGGGGTGCGCAGCTCGTGCGAGGCGTTGGCGACGAAGCGGCGCTGGGAGTCGAACGCCTGGCCGAGCCGTTCCAGCATCGCGTCGAACGTGTCGGCCAGCTCCTTGATCTCGTCGTCGGGGCCCTGCAACGCGATGCGCTCGTGCAGGGTGCTCTCCGACAGCCGCCGCGCCGTCGCGGTGACGCGCTGGAGCGAGCCGAGCGCGCGGTCGGCGACGAAGTAGCCGAGGACGAGCGCGATGATGCCGACGCCGACGAGCGCCACCAGCGAGCGGGCGACGAGCTGCCGCATCGTCTCCTCGACGAACTGGTGCTGGAGGGCGGCGGCCTCCTCCTCGCTCATGTTGAAGCCGATGACCTTGATGTTGCCGAGGATGTCGGCGACCAGCACCGACATGACGAACAGCAGCAGCGCGCCCGCCATGAAGAACAGCAGCCCGTAGAGGGCCGTGAGGCGCACGCGGAGGCTGACCCGGGGCATCCCCGCCGTCCAGCCGCCCTCGCGCCGCAGGCCGCGCGTGGCGGCCGGGCGGGGGAACTGCTGCGGGCCCGGGCCGGGCCACCGCCGCACCGCGTGCTCGCCGGTGTCGCGTTCGCGCGGGGACGCCCCGCCGGGCTGCTCGGCCGTCACAGCCGGTATCCCACGCCCGGGACGGTCTCGATGACGGGCGGGTCGCCGAGCTTCTTGCGCAGCGTCATCATCGTGACGCGGACGACGTTGGTGAACGGGTCGATGTGCTCGTCCCACGCCTTCTCCAGGAGCTGCTCGGAGGAGACGACGGCGCCGTCCGCGCCGAGCAGCACCTCCAGCACGGCGAACTCCTTGCGGGTCAGCTCGACCGGGCGCCCGTCGCGCAGCACCTCGCGGCGGGCCGGGTCGAGCCGGACGCCCGACCGCTCCAGGACGGGCGGGCGCGGCGCCCCGGCGCGGCGGCCGAGCGCGCGGACGCGGGCGATCAGCTCGGTGAACGCGAACGGCTTGGCGAGGTAGTCGTCGGCGCCGATCGTCAGGCCCTCGACGCGGTCCTCCAGTTCCCCGGCGGCGGTGAGCATGATGATGCGGGCCGGGTAGCGGTCGGTGATGAGGCGGCGGCACACCTCGTCGCCGTGGACCCTGGGCAGGTCGCGGTCGAGGACGATGACGTCGTAGTCGTTGACGCCCGCGCGCTCCAGCGCGCCCGCCCCGTCGTAGGCGACGTCCACGGCGAGCGCGTCGCGGCGCAGCCCGGTGGCGATGGCGTCCGCGAGGACGCGTTCGTCCTCGACGACCAGAACACGCACGTGCTTCTCCTCGTTCTCGGTCCGTGACCGCGCCGGTCCCGCCCCATCATCTATGGCACGCGGCTCGTAAGACGTCCGTAAGGCGTCGTGCCACGTCAGGGCGGGCCCGCGAAACATGCGCTGAAAATCTCGCCGCGACCACGTTTATCCGGAGGATTGCGATGGGTATCGAAGGGCACGATCCCGGGAGGAGGCCCTATGGGCGAGTTGTCGCAAGTCATCCAGCAACGCCTTGAAGACGCCTACGCGTCCCTGCGCACCGCCCGCGCCGAGGGCGACACCTACCTGGCCGACATCCGCCAGGAGGAGATCAACGAGCTCCGCCGCATCGCCGCCAACAACGACGTCGGCGTCGTCCCACCCCGTACCCCGCCGGACAACGACTAATCCCGGCATCTCGGTCACGCCCCTCCCGGTCTCCGGCGAGGGGCGTGGCCGTGTCCGGGCTCAGTCGTGGGCCGGGTCGAGCGGGGCCAGCAGGTCGTGCAGCGCGCCGAACAGGTCGGGCGCGGCGGCGATGGCGAACTCCGGGCTCACCGGGGCGCCGTGCAGGCCGCCGGTGCGGCCGCCCGCCTCGGCCACGATCAGGGCTCCGGCGGCGACGTCCCACGCCTGGACGCCGCGCTCGAAGTAGGCGTCCACCCGGCCCGCCGCCAGCGCGCACAGGTCGACGCAGGCCGAGCCGCCGCGCCGGATGTCGCGGATGTTCGGCAGCACGCCGGTGAGGACGGCGGCCTGGTGGGCGCGGCGGTCGGCGCCGTAGCCGAACCCCGTCGCGACGAGCGCGCGGTCCAGCGGGACGCCGGTGTTGACGCGGAGTTCCCGGACGCCGGAGGCGGTGTGCAGGAGCGCGCCGCCGCCCTCGACGGCCGTGAACGTCTCGCCCCTGCGGGGCAGCACGACGGCGCCCGCGACGGCCGTGCCGTCCACCTCGGCGGCGACGCTGACGGCCCAGTCGGGCAGGTCGTACAGGTAGTTGACGGTGCCGTCGATCGGGTCGATGACCCACCGGACGCCCGCGCCCTCGCCGCCCTGCTCGCCGCCCTCCTCACCGAGGAACGCGTCGCCGGGGCGCTCGGCGCGGATGCGCTCGACGATGAGGCGTTCGGCGGCCTTGTCCATCTGGGTGACGACGTCGGTCGGGCTGGACTTGGTCTCGACCTCCAGCCCGGCGGGCCGCTCGTCGACGAGCATCCGGCCCGCCTCGGCCGCCACGGCGACGGCGAGTTCCAGCAGGGCCTGCGGGCTGGTCATGGCGCCTCCCGGACGCAGCAGTCGGACGGGCACACGTCCGGGCGCGGGCCGAGCGACCCGAGCGCCGGACGGCCGGGCGCGCCGGTGGCGCGCTCGGTCAGCAGTTCCCGGACCATCGCGACGAAGCGCGGGTCGGTGCCGGGGGTGGCGGCCCGCGCGTAGGCGAGGCCGAGACGTTCGGCGGTCTGGGCGGCCTCCACGTCGAGGTCGTACTTGACCTCCATGTGGTCGGACACGAACCCGATCGGCGCGGCGACGACGGCGCGCACCCCGGCGGCGTGCAGTTTCTCCAGGTGGTCGACGATGTCGGGTTCGAGCCACGGCTGGCTGGGCGGCCCGCTGCGCGACTGGTAGACGAGGTCCCACGGGTGGCCGGGCGCGGCCTCGGCGGCGACGTACCGGGAGACGTCGGCCAGTTCGGCGGCGTACCGCTCGCGGCCGGGCTGGCTCATCGGCACGCTGTGCGCGGTGAACGCCACGTGCGCGCCGTCGCGCAGGTCGGCGGGCAGCGCTGCGAGCGCGTCGCGGACGGCGTCGGCGGCGGGCTCCACGAACCCGGGGTGGTCGTAGTAGACCCGCAGCTTGTCGATGCGCGGCGCCCCGGGGACCTCGGCGCGGGCGCGGTCGATGTCGTCCAGGTACTGACGGCAGCACGAGTAGCCGCTGTAGGCGGAGGTGACGAACGCGGCGGCGCGCCGGACGCCGTCGTCGCGCATCCGCCGGACGGTGTCGGTGAGGTAGGGGCTCCAGTTGCGGTTGCCCCAGTACACCGGGAGGTCGAGGTCGTGGGCGGCGAAATCGGCCTCGATCGCGGCCTTCAGCGCCCGGCACTGGTCGTTGATCGGGCTGACGCCGCCGAACAGGTGGTAGTGCTCACCGACCGCCGCCAGGCGCTCCCGGGGGATGTTCCGGCCGCGCGTCACGTTCTCCAGGAACGGGATCACGTCGCCCGGCCCCTCGGGGCCGCCGAACGACACCAGGAGCAGCGCGTCGTAGGACGTCATGCCTCCATCCAACCAGGCGGCGCGCGGTGCCCCGTCCCGGCCCGTCACCCGTACTGGGCCTGGTAGGCGCGGGCCAGCCCGAGCACCTTCTGCACGTACCAGTCGGCGTGGTTGTAGTGCCAGACCGCCTTGTAGAGCGCCTGGCCGCCGCCCGCCGCGCCGTGGTCGCACAGGTACTTGGCGGCGCTGGGGATGGCGTCGTAGGGGTTCATGATGTCGGCCTTGCCGTCGCCGTCGCCGTCCAGGCCGAACGACTTCCAGGTGGCGGGCATGAACTGCATCGGGCCGAGCGCGCCCGCGCTGGAGACGCCCGCGTTGCGGCCGTGGTCGCTCTCGACCTGGCCGATGGCGGCGAGGACCGTCCAGGACAGGCCGGGGCAGCGCTTGGCGCCCTCCCGGTACAGGCCCATGTAGTCGGCGGGACGGCCGCTGCCGTCACCGGCGACCTGGTGCTTGTCCTCGTGCAGGTTGACGGCCGACACCTGCCCGAGCGTCCTCCCGACGTGCTCGGCGAGCTTGGCGGGGTCGACGCCGGGCGCGTTGACGAGGACGGCGACGTTGTCGACCAGGCCCATGTCGGCGCCCGCCTTGCGGCCGACGAGCAGGTCGATGCCGGGCAGGCCGAGCGCGCCGGTGCCGCCCATCGTCAGGTTCGGGGAGGTCCGTCCCACGACCGGGTACGGCATGCCCGCGTGCAGCCGCAGGTCCTTGGCCGCGCCGGTGGACACGACGAAGCCGCCCTCGGCCAGCGCCGTCCACAGGTCGGTCTTCTTGGCGGTGCCGGGCGGCGTCCAGGAGCGGAACGCCGACGGGTCCACGGCGAGCGCGTTGACCGAGCGGCCCTGGAGCTGGACGGCGCCGCCCGCGACGGTGATCACTTCGCGGACGGCCCTGTTCCGGCCGAGCCGGTCGATCCGTTCCTGTTCGATCGGGGCGCCGGACGACACCGCGAGCACGTCCGGCGGGACGACCCGGCGCAGCGGCGCCAGCCGGCTCTCCTCGGTGATCGTCGTGACCTGGCCGCGCGGCGGGTCGCTCGCGGCGGGGCCGGACTCGCCGCCCGCCGTGACGGCCGCGACGACGCCGCCCGTGACGGCGGTCACCGCGAGGACGGCCGCGCCCGCGATGAGCAGCGGCCTGCCCGGACGGCGGCGGGGCGGCGGCGCCGCCGGGCGGGTGCGCACGGCGGTGCGGTCCTTCTTCTCGCCGCGCGGGCGGCGGGGAGCGGGAGACGTCACGTTCAGCCCCAACCAGAGTCGCTGCGCGCGGGAAAAAGCGGTTGCCGCGCCCGGATACCGTGATCACGCTTCTGACGTCGCAGGATAGGGCCGGTGCGCGCGTGCGCCGGTGCCGGAGGGAGATCACGGGTGGTCAGTCCGTACCGGGCGCTGCTCGCCGTGCCGGGTACCCGGCCGTTCGTGGCCGCCGGGTTCGTGGGGCGGATGTCCATGTCGATGACGGGAATCGGCATTGTCCTGCTCGTCTCGGCGGTTACCGGATCGTACGGTATCGCCGGATTGCTGGCGGCGGCGCTGTCGCTGGCGTACGCGGCCGGGGCGCCGCTCTCGGCCCGGTTCGCCGACCGGTACGGGCAGCGGCGGGTGCTCGTCCCGCTGGTGCTGACGAACGCGTCGGCGACCGCGCTGCTCATCGCGCTCGTGCTGGCCGGGGCGCCGCGCTGGTCGCTGTTCCCGGCGGCGGTGCTGGCCGGGGCGTCGCAGCCGTCGCTGGGCGCCTGGGTGCGGGCGCGGTGGGCGCACGCGCTGCGCGACTCCCCCGGCCGGCTGCACACGGCGTTCTCGTTCGAGTCCGTGGTGGACGAGTCGATCTTCGTGGCGGGGCCGATCCTGGTCACCGCGCTGGCGACGGGCGTCCATCCGGCGGCGGGCCTCGGCGCGGCGGCGGCGTGCACGCTGGCCGGATCGCTGGCGCTGGCGGCGCAGCGCGGCTCGGAGCCGCCGCCCCGGCCGCGCACGCCGGGCGTCCGGGCGCGCGGCGTGCTGGCGAACCCTGTGGTGTTCGCACTGGCGCCGGTGTTCCTCATGCTGGGCGTGGTGTTCAGCGCCATCGACATCGGCGCGGTGGCGTTCGCCGACGAGCAGGGCCACCGGCGGCTGGCGGGCGCGCTGCTGGCCTGCTACGCGCTCGGCAGCGGCGTCGCGGCGCTCTGGTACGGGGCGCGGCGGTGGGAGTTCCCGCTGGAGCGCCGGTTCCGGATCGGGCTGGCGGTGCTGACCGTCGTGCTCGTCCCGCCGGTGCTGGTGGGGAATCTATGGCTGATGATGCCCGTTGTGTTCTTCTCCGGGCTCGCGATCTCGCCCACGATCATCCCGGGGTACGGGCTGGTGGAGCGGCTGGTGCCGCCCGCGCAGCTCACCGAGGGGCTGGCGCTGGTCTCGACGACCGTCGGGGTGGGCGTCGCGCTCGGGTCGTCACTGGCCGGACGGGCGGTGGACGCGTCCGGTTCGCGGGCGGCGTTCGGGCTCTCGCTAGGCGCGGCGGCGCTGGCCGCCGTGATCGGGGCCGCCGCGACTTTCCGGAAAAAGAAGGAAACATGAACTATCCTCACGATCCTTCCACGAGTAGCATCGCCGCATGTCCCCCGTGAACTCGCAGAAGTGGCGGAACTGGGCGGGTAACCAGACCGCCACCCCGCAGCGCGTCGTGTCCCCGGCCAGCACCGACGAGGTCGCGGCGGCCGTCACCGCCGCCGCCGACGCGGGGCAGACCGTCCGGATGACCGGCTCGGGCCACTCCTTCACCGGCGCCGCCGTCGCCGAGGGCGTCCTGCTGCGCCCGGACGCGCTCACCGGCGTCCGCTCGGTGGACACCGCGACCGGGCTCGTCACCGTCGAGGCCGGACTGCACCTGCACCGGCTCAACCGCCTGCTCGACGACCACGGCCTCGCGCTGGCCAACATGGGCGACATCCAGGAGCAGACCGTCGCCGGAGCCCTCCAGACCGCCACCCACGGCACCGGCCGCGACGCCGCCGGGCTCGCCTCCCAGGTGCACGCGCTCGAACTCGTCCTCGCCGACGGCGGCGTCGTCACCTGCTCGCGCGACGAGCGCCCCGACCTCTTCGCCGCCGCCACCGCCGGGCTCGGCGTGCTCGGCGTCGTCACCGCGATCACCTGGAAGACCGTCCCGGCGTTCCTGCTGCGCGCCCAGGAGGCGCCGATGCGGTGGGACGAGGTGCTCGGCCGCGTCGACGAGTTCGACGAGGCCAACGAGCACTTCGAGTTCTACTGGTTCCCGCACACCGAGGGCTGCCTCACCAAGCGCAACAACCGCGTCGAGGGACCGGCCGCGCCGCTGTCGGCGTTCCGGCACTGGATGGACGACCGGTTCCTGTCCAACACCGTCTTCGGCGCGATCAACCGGCTCACCCACGCCGTCCCCGCCACCACGCCGACGATCAACAAGGTGTCGGCGCGGGTGCTCGGCGCCCGCACCTACACCGACACCTCGTGGAAGGTGTTCACCAGCCCCCGGACCGTCCGCTTCAAGGAGCAGGAGTACGCGATCCCGCGCGAGGACCTGGTCCCCGCGCTGCGCGAGCTGCGCGCCCTGTTCGCCCGCCGCGACTGGCGGATCAGCTTCCCGATCGAGGTCCGGATGCTGCCCGCCGAGGACGCCTGGCTGTCCATGGCGCACGGCCGCCGCTCGGCCTTCATCGCCGTGCACGTCTTCAACAAGGACCCCCACGAGGACTACTTCCGCGCCGTCGAGGACCTGCTCACCGGCATGGGCGGGCGCCCGCACTGGGGCAAGCTCCACACCCGCGACGCGTCCTACCTGGAGACCGTCTACCCGCGCTTCAAGGACGTCCGGGCCCTGCGCGACGAGCTGGACCCCGGCCGCCGCTTCGCCAACCCCTACACGCGCAAGGTCTTCGGCGACTGACCGCCGCACGGCGACGGCCCCCGCGAACCTTCGCGGGGGCCGTCTCGGCGTCCGGGGTCACTCCTCGGGAGCGGCCGGGCGGTCCTGCGAACCGGTCGGGCCCGTGGTGGGAGCCTCCTGCGTGGGGGTGGGCCGCGGGGTGGTCGGCGCCGTGGTGGGCGGCGCCTGGGTGGACGGGGTGGTGGACGGCGTCCGCGTCGCCGGAGCCGACGTCTCCGGCCCCGGGGTCTCCTGCGTGCCCGTCGGGCTCTGCGTCGGAGCGGGGCCGTCGTCGCGCGTGACGCTCGGGGTCGGGGTGGTGGGAGCGCGGTCGGTGTCGCCGCCGAAGACGCGGACGACCGTCGGGCCCTTCTCGCCGCCCTCGCCGATCCCGCCCGCGACCAGTTCCCAGACCGTGATCGTGCCGAGGACCAGGACGAACACCGTCGCCGCCGACGCCGCCAGGCGCAGCCAGTGGCGGCGCGCCCACGCCACCGTGTTCGCCCAGGCCGCCTTGCGGGCCGCCTCCCGCTGCGACTCCTCGCCCGCCTCGGCCGCCAGGTGGTCCGCGACGGTCTCGGCGGCCGGACGGTCGACGCGCGTGGCGTTCGGGTCGCCGCCGAGGGCGTGCAGGTCGACGCGGGTCGCGTTCGGGTCGCCGCCGGACGCGTCCAGCCGCGTCGCGTTCGGATCGCCGCCGCCGACGTGCGCGGCGCCCGCCCGGCGGGTCGGGTCGGCGGACGTCGCCTCGGCCATCGCGTCCACGGCGTCCCGGCGGGCCTCCGCCGACGCGCCCAGGTGGCCGCGCTCCTTGATCTGCTGCTTGCCCTGGTCGAGGTAGTACTTGCCGACGACGGCCCCGGCGGTGGAGACCACGCTCATGAAGGCCGTGCCGATGACCGTGCCGTACACGCCGATGTACGACGCCCCGACCGCGGCGGCCAGTGTGGCCGCTCCGCTCGCGACCAGTTGGGTGTTGCTCCAGTCCGGCAACTTGCGCGGCATGCCGATGAGACTCCTTCCTCGCGGGCGGACGTGCTCCACCACGACATCTCGAACTAACGGGGTGAAGAAGGTGTTCCGGTACCCCGACGTGAGCTTCACAACCCGAAACCACTGGAGTCACGGGAGCGCTTCAGGCACAGTGTGGAAAAGGGAACGGTAAGAATCGGCAGGCGGCCCACGGGCGGCCGACGGCGCGGGCAAGCTTGGTCAGGTGCCCTCTTCTGCCTCGTGAAGAGGGCTGCGAGAGCGGCGATGTTCGGACATGCCGGGTACGGTGCTGGCAGCAGGTGTGTCCGAAAGAGAGACTCGGGAATCCGGGGGAAGGGCACGCATGCGCCCCTCGGTGGCACCCTCCGTGCCGTCAGGACAGGGCAGGAAGGACACGCATGCAGGAGCTCCGCCTCGTCGCGGTCAGCGAGGACGGTACGTACCTCGTCCTGGCCACCGCGGGCCGAGGCACCCGGTTCACCCTGCCCGTCGACGACCGGCTGCGCGCGGCGGTCCGTGGGCACTTCTCCCGCCTCGGCCAGTTCGAGATCGAAGTGGAGAACCCCTTGCGCCCCAAGGAGATCCAGGCTCGTATCCGGTCCGGCGAGACCGCGGAGGAGATCGCCGAGTCGGCCGGTATCCCGGTCGAACGCATTCGCTGGTTCGAAGGTCCCGTCCTTCAGGAACGCGAGTACATGGCCCAGCAGGCGCAGCGTGTCGCGGTGCGCCGGCCCGGCGAGTCCGCGCCCGGCCCGGCCCTCGGTGAGACCGTCGAGGAGCGCTTGGCGCGCGGCGGCGTCGACCTCGAAGAGGCCGAGTGGGACGCGTGGAAGTGCGAGGACAGCACCTGGCGCATCCGGCTCTCGTTCTTCGAGGGCGGCCGTCCGCACGCCGCCGAGTGGGTGTTCGACCCGCGCCGCCGGCACGTGTCCCCGCTGGACGAGGTCGCCGCGCGGCTCACGTCCGTCGAGTGGGACGACGACGCCGTCTCGCCCACCGTCACCCCGCTGGTGCCGCGGCGGCCCGCCATGAAGGTCGTCAGCGACCCGCCGCCCGCGCGCGGCCTGCCCGAGGCCGAGACGCCCCGTCCCGAGCCCGCGCGCGCCGAGTCGCCGCGCGCCGCCGACCTGCGCCGCGAGTACATCGTCGAGCGCGGCCGCATGGTCGACGCCCGCCCCGCGTTCCGCGAGGTCCCGCCGCCCGCCGTCCCGCCGCGCCCGGCGCCCGCGCCGCGCCCCGAGCCCGCCGAGCCGACGGTCGTCCGCGCCGAGGTCGAGGACGTCCCGTCCCGCACCGACCCGCGCGCGGACACCCGCGAGCCCCGCCCCGACCCCCTCCGGCCCCGCCCGGAGCCCCGCGACGCCCGCCCCGACGAGCCCCGCCGCGAGACCCGCCCGGAACCGCGCGAGACCCGCCCGGAGCCCCGCGAGGCCCGCGCCGAGACCCGCGAAGTCCGGACCGAGCCGCGCGAAGTCCGCGCCGAAGCCCGCGACGACCGTCCCGCACCACGCGACGACCGCTCCGACACCCGCGAGGCCCGTTCAGAGCCCCGCGAGGTTCGCGCCGAGACCCGCGAGAACCGTCCCGAGCCCCGCGAAGACCGGCCCGACACCCGCGAGGCCCGTCCGGAAACCCGCGAGGTCCGCGCCGAGCCGCGCGAGGTTCGCGCCGAGACCCGTGACGACCGGCCCGCCCCGCGCGACGACCGCTCCGACACCCGCGAGGCCCGTTCAGAGCCCCGCGAGGTCCGCGCCGAGACCCGCGAGGACCGGTCCGAGACCCGTGAGGCTCGTCCCGCGCCGCGCGACGACCGGTCCGACACCCGCGAGGCCCGTTCGGAGCCCCGCGAGGCCCGCGCTGAGACCCGCGACGACCGGCCCGAGACCCGTGAGCTTCGTGCCGAGACCCGCGAGGACCGTCCCGCGCCGCCCGAAGCCCGGGAGGTTCGGGCCGAGCCGCGTGAGACCCGGCCGGAGGGCCGGGAGGAGGCGCGCGAGGTCCGTGCCGAGCCGCGCCAGGAGCGTTCCGACGCCCCGGAGGCCCGCGTCGAGACGCGTCCGGCGAAGGACGAGGACGCGCGGCCGGAGCCGAGGGCCGAGTCCCGCGTCGAGGACGAGCCGCGCGAGGCGGCCCGCGAGAAGCCCGCCGCCGAGCCCGTCGCGGAGAAGGAGCCGGAGGTCGCCACCGAGGAGACCGCTCCGGAGCCGGAGCCCGCCACGGCCGAGGACGACGGCCCGGCGCCCGCCGAGGACGAGGCCGAGCGCCCCGCCCCGGAGCCGCAGCCCGTCGCGGAGAAGGAGCCGGAGCCCGACGACGCGGCCCGGCCCGCCCCTCCGCAGCGTCCGCAGCACCAGCGCCCGGCGCAGAAGAAGAAGGCGCCGACGCGCCCGTCGATGCCCGCAGCGGCGGCCGACAAGCCGTCGACGCCCGCGTCCGACACCCCGGCCGCCCAGCGCGCCGCCCGCGGCGGCCGCCGCAAGCCCAAGGCCAAGCGCGCGTCCGTCCCCTCCTGGGACGAGATCATGTTCGGCGCCCGCCGCCCCGAGTGACCACCACCAGCGCCCCGCCCCACCTCAAGGTGCGGCGGGGCGCCCTCACGTCCACCCTCGCAGCCACGACCGTTCACGACACCGCCCGGTGCGCGGCGCCCACCGCCCCGAGTGACCACCACCGACGCCGCGCCCCACTTCACATGCGGCGGGACGCCCTCGCGTCCGCCCTCCCTGCCATGACCACGTGCACGACACCGCCCGATGTGCTGCTTCCGCCGCCCTGAGTGACCACCACCGGCACCCCGCCCCACCTCACCGTGCTGCGGGGCGCCCTCGCGTCCACTCTCCCTGCCATGACCGCTCGCAACACCGCCCGGTGTGCGGCGCCCGCCGCCCCGAGTGACCACCACCAGCGCCCCGCCACACCTCACAAGTGCGGCGGGGCGCCCTCGCGTCCACCCTCGCAGCCACGACCGCTCGCAACACCCCCGTACGTAGCTCTCGCCGCCCCGAGTGACCGCCAGCCCCGCCCCGCCTCACGGGGCGGGTCGGGGCGGGGCGTCCTGGCGTTCGCGACGCCGCCCGGTGTGCGGTTCACGCCGTGCATCCGTCCGGCGGGGGCGGGCCGACCGGGCGCAGCGGCCGCTTCGGCGCCGCTAGAGCGTGCGAACGTTTGGCCGTTACTCGGTGTCCACCGCGTGGGACGGGCTCGCCGTCGGGGTGGGGGTCTCCAGGAACGGTGTGACCCAGGCGGGCGTGATGGACGCGGCGAAGGTGACCGCGTCGGCGGTGGCGAGGTCGGTGGCCGGGTAGCCGCCGTCGCCCGCGCCGACGCCCGCGTCGAGGGTGGCCAGGTCGAGGCGGCGCTGGAAGAGGGTCTGCCGGAGGCGCCAGCCGACGATGGCCGAGTGGTCGATGACGACCTGGCGGCGGCGCAGCGACCCCGCGCGCAGGGTGAAGCGCTCAGCGTCGGCGGCGTGGCCGAGCTGCCGGTAGCGGTCCAGGCCGAGCGGGACCGCGCACACCGCAAGCACCGCGCACAGCGCCACCACCCAGGCGTGCCCGGCGGTCGCCGCGAACACCCCGACGACGACCGGCCCGGCCGTCGCCCGCACCAGCCGCCGTCCCCGCGCGGCGGGCGGATGCCGCAGCAGCGGGCCCGGCAGCGGCCCCAGCACCTCGGCCGCCAGCCGCGCCGCGACCGGCCGGGGCGCGGCGGGCAGCAGCCGCCCCCGGTGGACGGCGTCACCGAGGCCCGTGACGAGCGCGCCGAGCCGCACCACCCGGGCCGCCCGCTCGAACGGGTTGTCGGTCAGCTCGACGCCCCGGATGCGGCGGCGCTCCAGCGACACGCTGCGCCGCGTGACGATCCCGCGTTCGGCGACGATCGACCCGTCCCGCGCGGTGACCGTGAACTCCCAGTTGAACAGCGCGAACACCACGACCGACATGACGGGCATCGCGACGAGCAGCAGCACGCCCAGCACCGCCGCCACCACCGGCGGCAGTCCGACGACGTCGTGCCCGAGCCGGGTGAGCCGGTCGCGGGTGATCAGGCCCAGGTCGTCGCCGAGGTTGTAGAGGGTGCCGAGGAGGCTGCCCGCGAGCGCGAACGGCGTCAGCAGGTAGGCGCCGCTCAGCGGCGCGTACAGGAACCAGCGGCGGCGCATCCGCGCCAGCGTCCGGCTCGGCGGCCCGGCGTCCCGCTCCCCCGCCCCGTCCGCAGGCGCGGTCCGGGCGAGGAGGAGGCCGCGCAGCCGGTCGGCCTCGGTCCGCGACACCGCGTTCAGCGTGCCCTCGCCGCCGTCGGCGCCCGCGTCGATGTGCAGGATCGCGACGCCCAGCAGCCGGTGCGCGAGCGTGGCGCTGACGTCCACGCCGCGGATGCGCTCCCGGGGGATGCTCTTGACGGACCGTCCGATCAGGGCGCGGCGCAGCTCGATCCGGTCGTCGAACAGCGTGTAGGTGAACGTCGCCCACGACGCGACGTGGATCAGCAGGCCGATCGCGAGCGCGGCCAGCGCGAAGTAGAACGCCATCGACGCGCCGCCGACGAGCAGCACCGTCGCGCCCGCCGCCAGCAGCGCGAGCAGCTCCCGCACGGCCCCCACCACGAACGTCAGCGGATGCAGCCGCTGGGGCGCCGCGACGCTCACGTGGCGTCGTCGCGCAGGTCGTGGGCGCGGCGCGCGAGCACCTCGGCGAGCCCGGTCGCGACGTCCACCGGGAGCCCCGCCACCTCCGACGACCCGGTGTGCGACGCGGTGTTGATCTCGATGGTGGCCAGGCCGAGGAGCCGTTCGATCCAGCCCTGCTCGGTGTCGACGGTCTGGATGCGGCCCACCGGCACCAGCAGCCATTCGCGGTTGAACCAGCCGGTGCGGGTGTAGACGACGTCGGAGCTGACCTCCCACCGGTGCACCCGGTACCGCCAGACGGGCGCGACCGCGACCATGAACACCCCGGCGACCCCGATGACGACGGGCAGCCACGCGATCCGCTCGACGAGCCATTCCGGGCGTCCGGACCAGTCGGAGGTGCGGACCCAGGCGGCCACGCCCCAGGCGAGGCCGGAGCCGATCCCCCACAGGAGCAGCGCCTCGATCGCCCAGTGGGCGACCGCGCGCGGGGAGACCCGGTGCGCGGGCGCCCGGAGCCTCGGCGGGGACGGGCCGTCCGCCGCCTCATCGGTGCCGCGCACCTTCGTCACGTGACGAGTCTAAAACGCCCCGAGGTCACATCTCTCCCTTCCACCCCCTGTGGATCTTCCGTTTCAGGGGAGATACTGGACAGGTGGGCGGACGTTCCGGTCGCGGACACGTTCTGTCATACCCGGGTGCGAGGGTGACAGAGGACGCCGGCGACATCTCAGCGTCCTGTCAGCGGCGGGCAGAAAACTGGATGCGGGTCGTGCGCTTCGGCGCCTAAGTTGGCTTGCCGCGGCGGCGAGTAACGAACGTGTGGCCCAGCAGAGACCATCCGTAAGGAGTTCCACATGTCCCACGCCATCCGGGCCGAAGGTCTGGAGAAGCGTTTCGGCGAGACCCACGCGCTGCGCGGTGTCTCCCTGACGGCAGACGCCGGCACCGTCCTCGGCGTGCTCGGCCCCAACGGGGCCGGCAAGACGACGATGACGCGCATCCTGGCGACGCTCAGCCAGGCCACCGCGGGCCACGCCGAGGTCGGCGGTTTCGACGTGCGCACCGAGGCGCACCGCGTCCGGCAGCTCATCGGCCTCACCGGCCAGTACGCCGGCGTCGACGAGATGCTGACCGGCACCGAGAACCTGGTGCTGATCGCGCGTCTGCTGGGCCTCTCGCGGAACGAGTCCAAGGCCCGCGCCGCCGAGCTGCTCCAGCGCTTCGCCCTGACCGACGCGGCCGAACGCGCCGCCAAGACCTACTCGGGCGGCATGCGCCGCCGGCTCGACCTGGCCGCGAGCCTCGTCGGCCGGCCGCAGATCCTCTTCCTGGACGAGCCCACCACCGGTCTCGACCCGCGCAGCCGGGGCGACCTGTGGGAGATCGTACGCGGCCTCACCGCCGACGGCGTCACCGTGCTGCTCACCACGCAGTACCTGGAGGAGGCCGACCAGCTCGCCGACGACATCGTCG
Source organism: Actinomadura flavalba DSM 45200 (assembly GCF_000374305.1). Taxonomy (GTDB): domain Bacteria; phylum Actinomycetota; class Actinomycetes; order Streptosporangiales; family Streptosporangiaceae; genus Spirillospora; species Spirillospora flavalba. The sequence continues at coordinate 213,429 of NZ_KB894097.1, forward strand.
TCATCGACCGGGGCGAGATCATCGCGCACGGCACGTCCGACATGCTGAAGGCGCAGGTCGGCGGGCAGACGCTGGAGGTCCGGCCGATCCAGGCGGGCGACGGCGAGGCCGTCGCCGCGATCGTCGGCGATCTGGCCGACGCGCCGCCGGAGGTCCGCGAGGGCCTGGTGTCGGTGCCCATCGCCGACCCGGCGATGATGCCCGCCGTCGTGCGCCGCCTCGACGACGCCGGCATCGCCGTCGGCGAACTGGCGCTGCGCAAGTCCAGCCTCGACGAGGTGTTCTTCGCCCTGACCGGCCACCACTCCGACGACATCGACGCCGAGGCGAACGAGCTGGCCGCCGGAGCCACGAAGGAGACGTCCGCATGACCACCGCACTCGCGCCCGAGCGGGCGGGGACGATCGAGAAGAGCGTCTCGCCGCCGCAGGCGATCCGCCAGACCTTCACGATGACCTGGCGGAACCTCGTCCAGATCAAGCACAACCCGATGGAACTGATCGACCTCAGCATCACGCCGATCATGTTCGTGCTGCTGTTCTCGTACGTGTTCGGCCCGGCGATGGCGGGCAGCGTCAGCGCCTACATGCCGATCCTCATTCCCGGCATCATCGTGCAGAACGCGCTGTTCGCGTCGATGACCACCGGCATCGGGCTCAACACCGACGTCAGCAAGGGCGTCTTCGACCGTTTCCGCAGCCTGCCGATCGCGCGCAGCGCCCCGCTGATGGGCCGCATCATCGCCGACACCGGCAAGCAGGCGTGGTCGATGTTCATCGTGCTCGTCATCGGCCTGCTCATCGGGTTCCGCATCGAGACCACCTGGCTCGCGCTGATCCCGGCGTTCTTCCTGCTGCTGGCGTTCGCGCTGCTGTTCTCGTGGGTGTCGGTGTTCGTCGGGCTGTCGGTCCGCGATCCGGAGAAGGTGCAGATCTTCGGGTTCGTGATCATTTTCCCGATCTCGTTCCTGTCCAACGCCTTCATCCCGGTCTCGGACGCCTACCCGGGCTGGATTCGCACGGTCATGGAGGCCAACCCCGTCTCCCACCTGGCGGACGCCCTGCGCGGCCTGCTGGTCGGCCACGACGTGGTCAACCCGGCCGTGGGCCAGCCGGTCCTGGTCCCGGCGCTGTGGGCGCTGGCGTGGGGCGCGGTCTTCGCGGCCATCTTCGTCCCGCTGTCGATGGCCCGCTTCCGCAAGCACTCCTGACACCGTCAGCCGCGCCGCACCCCCGCGCGGCGGGGGCCGCCCTCCAAGGACGGCCCCGCCGCGCGGGCGCGCCCGGCCGCGCGCCTCCGCCCGCCACGACATCTCCGCACGCCCGCGCCCGCAGATCGGGTCATCCGAGCCGCGACGCCCGCGGCGGGCAGAGCCACCGGGAACCAGCGGGGGACGTCTCCGGGCGCCCGCAGACCGGTCGTCCGGCGAGCCCGACGCCTGGGTGAGCTCAGGGCGGCGCGCCCGCACGACGTCTTCGTGCGGCCGTTGGATCGGTCGGCCGGCGGGCTGCGGCGGGTGCGGTGGGCCGAGTTGTCGGGTGGGGTCAGGGTGGGGGGTCGGTGATGAGGGACGTGATCTCGTCGCGTGTTCGGGCTCGGCCGCGGGCGCGGGCGGCGGCGTGGTCGGTGGGAGAGAGGGCCGCCGCCACGGACTCCTCGGTCGCGGTGACGTCGGGCTGGGACAGGTCGTGGCCGCCGCGCAGCGCCTCGGCGGTTCCGAGGAGTTCGGCCGCGCGCACGGGGTCGCCCAGGTGCAGGTCGAGGGCGGCCTGACTCGCCAGGATGTAGGCGACGCCCTGCTGCTCACCGACCGGGAACGTCAGCCGCAGCGCCTCGGCTAGGCGGCGGCGGGCGGCGGGCACGTCGCCGCAGGCCAGGTCGACGTGGGCGCGGGCGCACAGCGTATTCCACTGCCCGCGCGGCGCCGGCACGCCCGGCGGCAGCGTCAGCGCCAGGTCGAGCAGCCGCCGCGCGTCGTCGATCCGCCCGGCCCGCAGCGCGAATTCGCCCAGCCGGTAGTGCATCGTGCTGACCGCCTCCGGCTGGAGGCGGCCGTCGGCCGTGGCCAGCGCGTCCTCCAGCAGCGCCACGGCCTCGTCCACGCGGCCCGCCAGATGCAGTTCGTTCGCCAGCAGCGTCAGCGGCATCGACCGCATGTCGGCGCTGCCGCCGACCAGGTCGAACACCGTCAGCGCCTCCTCCAGGAGCGCGACGGCGGCGGAGTGCTGCCCCTCCCGGCCGAGCAGTTCGCCGCGCGCCGCCAGCGCCAGGCACAGCCCGACCCGGTCGCCCGACTCGCGGAACGCCTTCTCCGCGTGCGCGAAGTCGTCCGCGAGCCCCGCCGTCAGGCCGAAGTTCAGCACGACCACGCCGTGCAGGAAGTGCGCGAAACCGCGCGTCCAGGCGTCTTCGTCGGCGAACAGCGGGACCAGCGCCTCGACGGTGGCGCGCTCGTGCGGCCCGACGCCCGCGAGCCCGAGCGCCTCGGCGTTCCAGTTGCCGAACATCACCGTGAACGCGGTCGCGGCCAGCCGCAGCTTGGGATGGCGCGGCGGACGGCCCAGCCCGGCCGCGATCTCGATGCCGCGCGCCAGCCACGTCCGTCCGGCGTCGCCCTCGCCCGGCAGGTCCATCAGGTTGAGCGCCCCGAAGACGTAGGCGAGCGCGGTGGTCTCGTCGCGGGGCGCGTCCGGCAGCGCGAGCGTCTGCCGCAGGTGCTCCACGCCCTCGTCGTACCGCCCGGTCATCAGCCAGTACCAGCCGAGGTCGGCGCACATCCGCAGGGCCGTGCGCGTGTCGCGCGCCTCCACGGCGTACCGGGCCGCCGCCGCGAGGTTGTCGTCGTCGGCGGTGAGCCGGGCGATCCAGGTGAGCTGACCGTCGGTGGTGAGGTGCGGTTCGGCGGCGGACGCCAGCGCCGCGAACGCCCGCGCGTGGGCGCGGCGGGCGCGGTCCTCGCCGCCGGACGCGGCCAGCCGCTCCAGCCCGTACACCCGGATCGTCTCCAGCATCCCGTAGCGCCCGGAACCGTCCACCGTGACGAGCGACTTCTCCACCAGCGCGAACAGCGTGGCCGCGACGTCGGCGCGGGCCAGGCCGTCCCCGGCGCAGACCTCCTCGGCGTCGGTGAGCGTGGCGCCGCCGTGGAACACCGCGAGCCGCTGCCACAGCAGCCGTTCGCGCTCGTCCAGCAGGTCCCAGCTCCACTCCACGACGGCGCGCAGCGTGCGGTGCCGGGGCAGCGCCGTGCGGCTGCCGCCGGTGAGCAGCGCGAACCGGTCGTCCAGCCGTTCGGCGAGCAGCCGGGGCGGCAGCGTCCGCAGCCGTGCCGCCGCCAGTTCGATCGCCAGCGGCATCCCGTCGAGGGCGCGGCAGACGCGGGCGACGTCGGCGGCGTTCTCCGGCGTGACCGCGAAGCCGGGGACGGCCGCCGCCGCGCGGTCGGCGAACAGCGCGACGGCGTTCTCCGGCGCCAGCGGCGGCACCGGCCAGACCGCCTCGCCTGTGATGCCCAGCGCTTCGCGGCTCGTCGTCAGCACCCGCACGCCGGGGCATTCGGCGAGCACCCGGTCGGCCAGCCGCGCGGCGGCGTCGAGCACGTGCTCGCAGTTGTCCAGGACGAGCAGCATCCGGCGCCCCCGCAGCCCCGCGCAGAGCCGGTCGAGCGGGTCGGCGGGCCCGGCCCGCTGCCCCGGCAGCACGATGCGTTCGCGCAGGCCCAGTGCGTTCAGCGCCGCCGCCGCCACCTCGGCCGCGTCCGTCACCGGCGCCAGCTCCACCACGCCGGTGTCGCCACCGGCGAGGGCCGCCGCCGCCAGCGACAGCCGCGTCTTGCCCGCGCCGCCCGGACCGGTCAGCGACACGAGCCGGTACGTCTCCAGCAGTTCGGCGATCCGGGCGAGGTCGGCGTCGCGGCCGACGAAGCTGGTCAGCGCCGACGACGGCGCCTCCCGCCGCGGCGGGCGCAGCGCCGGGTCCTGCCGGAGCACGGCGAGCCGCACCGCCTCCAGCTCCGGCGAGGGATCGACGCCCAGCTCGTCCGCGAGCAGCGCCCGGATCGCGTCGTACTCCGCGAGCGCCGCCACCTGGTCGCCCGCCGCGTACCGGGCGCGGACGAGCAGTGCCCGCAGCGGCTCGCGCAGCGGGTCGGCGGCGACGAGCGCCTCCAGCTCAGGGATCAGCGCCGCGTGCTCACCGACCGCCAGGGCGGCGTCGGCGCGCTCCTCGGTCGCGGCGCGGCGCAGCGTCTCCAGCGGCACGGCGCGCGCGTCGGCGGCGGGCGTCCCGAGCGCGTCCGCGAGCGCCGGGCCGCGCCACAGTTTGAGCGCGGCGGCCAGGACGTCCCGGCGGGCGGCGGCGTCCGGCAGCGCGCGGGCGCGGGCGACCTCGGCGCGGAAGACGCGGGCGTCCACGGCGTCGGCCGGGACGGCGAGCCGGTACGCGCCGGGCCGGGAGTCCACGGCGTCGCGGCCGAGCGCCGCGCGCAGCCGCGACACGAGCGACTGGAGCGCGTTCGGAGCGGGCGGGTCGTCGCCCCACAGGGCGTCGACGAGGTCGGCGGCGGGCACGAACCGTCCCGCGTCGAGGGCGAGCAGCGTGAGCAGGGCGCGCAGCCGCGCCCCGGCGACCGCGACGGCGCGGCCGTCGGCGGTGACCTCGACCGGTCCGAGGATCGCGACGCGCATCGTTCGATTCTCCCCCAAGTCCCCGGGCGACGCCGACGCCCCGCCGGTCGGATGACCGGCGGGGCGTCGGGACACGCGCTGAGGACCCGCTGAGGCCGAACGCGCGGCGCCCGGCCCGGCGGCCCGGCGAACGGGTCGCCGCACGGGCCCGGACGTCGTCCGGGCCGGGCCCGGCGATGGGAACGCGACGTCGTCGCGCGGCCGGGGGCGGCCAGGCACGGCCAGGCACGGGCGGGCGCAGCCAGGCGCGGCCGGGTGCGGGCGGGCGCGGCCGGGCACGTCCGGGAACGGGTGGGCCCGGGTGCGGCCGGGTGCGGCCGGGTGCGGCCGGGTGCGGCCGGACACGTCCGGGTGCGGCCGGACACGTCCGGGTGCGGCCGGACACGGCCAGGCACGGGCGGGAGCGGGCGGGCCCGGGTGCGGGCGGGCGCGGCCGGACACGTCCGGGTGCGGGCGGGCGCGGCCGGACACGTCCGGGTGCGAGCGGGCACGGCCAGGCACGGGCGGGCGCAGCCAGGCGCGACCGGGTGCGGGCGGGCGCGGCCGGACACGTCCGGGTGCGAGCGGGCGCGGCCAGGCACGTCCGGGAGCGGGCGGGCGCGTCTGGGCGCGGGCGGGGAACCGCCTACTCGTCCCGGGTCAGGAGAGCGGTGTCGATGACCTCGGCGATCAGGGTGGCGCCCCGGCTGTTCTGGTGGATGTGGTCGGTCGTGAGCACGAGGTTCCGGCGTCGCGAGATCGTGTCGAGGTCGCGGCGCAGCACCACGTGCTGGACGAGGACGCCGAGGCCCGCCGCCGGGGTCACGTCCCGGTAGGGAATCGGCGGCGGGTCCGCTCGGCGGAGTTCCTCGGTCTGGCGTTCGTGCAGCGGAAGGTAGATCGCCTTCTCGGCGGTGGCGACGTCCGCGATCATCCGGCTGTACCGTCGCGACGCCCGCGCCGCCTCGTCGTCGAGCCGCTGGCCGAGAACCGGGAGCGACAGCAGGCCGATCGTCGCGTCGGTCTCCGCTCGCAGTCGTTCGACGACGGCGCCCAGGCACTGCTGGAACCAGCCGGCCGACGGGCGTTCGGGGAGCCGTTTGCGTTTCATGAGCTGATCGACGCGGTCACCGGCGAGGCTCGCCCGGGCGTCGTTGGTCCCGATCAGCACCGTGATGACCTCGGGCGGATCGGTGATGACGGCGTCGAGGTTCTGCAAGAGGTTGTAGGCGAAGTCACCGTTGGTGCCGAACCGGGCGAGCCGCAGGTCGCCGGGAGGGCGGCGGCGTTCGAGGATGTCCAGGTAGTCGACGCTGATCAGGGCGCGGGTGAGGCTGTCCCCGAGGCAGGCGACGCGCGTCGTCATGATGCGTCCGGTTCCGGCGCGCCGGTGCGGGGACGGTGGTCGGTGCCCAGTCCGGCGGTGATGGTCAGCAGGGACGTCGGCCCGTTCAGGTCGACCGCGTGCCAGACCCCGGCGGGGTTGACGGTGGCCTCGCCGGGCCCGAGCAGAACGCGTTCGGGCACGCCGTCCCGGTCGCGGGTGACCGTCGCCGACCCGCTGAGGCAGACGACCAGTTCGTCCCCGGCGGGGTGGCTCTCCCAGTGTTCGCCGGGGCCGTCGCCGTCGAAGATCATCACCATCCGGCCCTCGGCGCCGTCCGCCGCGACCGCGGCGCTGTAGGCCCGGAGCACGTCCGGCTCCCAGGCGAAGCCCTCGACGGATCGCGCCGTCGATCCCCGTCCGAGGTGCACGGGGGTGGTTCGTAGGTCGAGGGTGTCCGATGCGTTGACGAGTCTCATGCCGACGATCGTCGTACTTCGGTGACCGGGTGGTCTTGAACGAATGGGAACACCCGCTGGGCGGCGGCTACGCAGTCCCGAGCAGGACCTCGCCGTGGCGCCAGGCCGTCGGCGTCCGGCCCGTGAACACGCTCCAGTCCCGCACGAGGTGGGACTGGTCGGCATAGCCGGCGATGGTCGCCACCTCGGCCCACGGGAGCCGGTCGCGCGCCGTCGCCAGGTCGTGCGCGTGCTCGAAGCGCAGCACGCGGGCGACGGACTTCGGTGACAGGCCCAGTTCGCCGCGGAACCGTTCGGTGAGGTGGCGGCGGCTCCAGCCCAGTTCCGCCGCGACCGCACCGACCTGGACGCGGCCCCGCGCGGCGACGAGGCGGCGCCACGCCTCGGCCACCTCGGGGCGCATCCGGCGCGCGGGGTCGCCGCCGGAGCCACGGCCGACGGCGCGCAGGAGCACCTCGTCCAGCACGGCGAACCGCGCCGCCCAGGTCGATGCCGCTCGGAGCCGGTCGGTGAGTTCGACGCCGGGCGCTCCGAGGATCTCGTCCAGGGGGACCAGCCGCTGGGCGAGCGCGGCGGCGGGCACGCCGTAGACGGCCCGGGCCCCGAGCGGCGTCAGCGCCACCTTCACGCCTAGCTGGCGTCCGTCGTGGTGGATCGCGACGGACCGGTCCATCAGACCCGCGGCCACGCTGTCGAACCGGGTGACCGGTGACCCGTCCCCGACACCCGCCGCCAGCTCCAAGGGGTCCGACAGGCTGATCACCGCGGTGAGAACGCGGCTCGGCGGGCCGGAGTGCACCCCCGCCGGGAGCCCGCGGAGATCGAAACCGACGTACGAGTCGACGTACCGCCGCAAGGCGGGCACCGGACGTGCACCGACCCCGAGTGCCATGTGACCTTCCTCCCTGCTCGGCGTCCGATTCTGCCCCAACTCCCCGGACGACGCCGACGCCCCGCCGGTCGGATGACCGGCGGGGCGTCGGGACACGCGTGTCAGGCGGCCGTCTCCGAGGAGGCGGGCTTGGCCTCGGTCTTCGGCTTGGCGTCCCCGAGGGCGGCCAGCTCGAACTCGGCGCGCGGCTGCTCGATGCTGCCGAGCGACACCGTCTCGCGCTTGAAGAACAGCGCGAGCGTCCAGTCCGCGAGCACGCGGACCTTGCGGTTGAAGGTCGGCACGCGCGACACGTGGTACGTGCGGTGCATGACCCAGGCCGGGAAGCCCTTGACCTTGATCCCGTAGGTGTTCGCGACGCCCTTGTGCAGGCCGAGGCCCGCGACCGAGCCGACGCTGTTGTGCACGTACGGCTTGAGCGACTTGCCGCGCAGCGCCCGGACGAGGTTGTCGGCCAGCACCTTGGACTGGCGCACCGCGTGCTGGGCGTTGGGCGCGCAGTACATGCCCTCCTGCGTCAGGTCGGGCACCTGCGCGTTGTCCCCGGCGGTGTAGGCGCGGACGACGCCCTCGACCGTCAGGTACTCGGTCGCCTTGACCTGGCCGCGGTCGCTGAGCGGCAGGTCGGAGTTGCGCACGACCGGCGACGCCTTCACACCGGCGGTCCACACGAGCGTCCCGGCGGGGAAGCTGCTCCCGTCCGAGCATTCGACGACGCCGCCGACGGCGGACTGGAGGAACGTCTTGAGCTTGACGTCGATGCCCCGTCCGCGAAGCTGCTCGGCGGTCCACTTGCCCATGTCGGGGCCGACCTCGGGCAGGATGCGGTCGGCGGCCTCGACCAGGACGAACCGCAGGTCCTGCGCGGTGACCTTGCGCATGTACTTCACGGCGCCGCGGGCCATGTCCTCCAGCTCGGCCAGCGCCTCGACGCCCGCGAAGCCGCCGCCGACGAAGACGAAGGTCAGCGCCTTGCGGCGGATCTCCTCGTCGTCGGTGGACTCGGCGATCTCCAACTGCGCGAGGACGTGGTTGCGCAGGTGGATCGCCTCACCGATCGTCTTGAAGCCGATGCCGTGCTCGGCCAGGCCGGGGATCGGCAGCGTCCGGGAGACGGAGCCGGCGGCCATGACCAGGTAGTCGTAGGAGATCCGCTCCGGCGGACCCGCGAGCGGCTGGACGATCGCCCATCGCTCGGCGTGGTGCAGCTCGGTCACACGCGCGTTGCGCACGGTGCAGCGCGGGAGGACCCGGCGCAGCGGCGCGACGACGTGGCGCGGCGAGACGTTGCCCGCGGCGGCCTCGGGGAGGAACGGCTGGTACGTCATGTACGAGTTGGGGTCGACGACCGTGATGGTCACGTCGCCCCGCTTCAGCTCGCGGCGCAGCTTCTTCTGCAACCGCAGTGCGGTGTACATGCCCACATAGCCGCCACCCACGATGAGGATGTGGGGAGCGCCAGGGGTTCCCTCGGCGGTCCTGGCCATTGCGGCCTCCAATGTCACGGTCGGCTTGTGAAGACATTCACAAGCTAGCCGATGGCACGGACCAAAAGCCAACCAAAGACCATGAAAGAACCTCGGAAGTTTCCAAATCAGCAACCTGGACCGCACCCACGCCGTGAACTTCACCACTCCTTCCCGATTAAACGGACAAACGACCCCAAATATCCCATGGCCAACGTCACACGCGCGACCTTCCCGCCCCCCGGCCGGGCCAGGGCCGTGCCGCCTCGGAGGGCATGATCCTCCGGACCGAAGGGAGGATGATCATGCCCTCCGAGGCGGCACTGAAGGGGCCCTGGCCCCGCCGCGCCGGAGGCGCGGCAAAGCGAGCAGGGCAAAGCAAGCAGGGAAAAGCCCGTTCCACTACCGCGCACGCTCTAAGGTTGGGGCGGACGAGGAAGGGGGCGCCGCCGGCGACGGCCGACGCCGCACGAGCCGGCCGGGACCACCCGCAGCCGGCGCCGCACGGCGTACGATCTCGCGCGGGAGCGAATCACCATGAGCATTGACCGCCGTCCGGCCGCAGCGGCCCTGAGCGCGCTCGCGCTCGCCGGGTCGCTCGGCGGCTGCGCGCTGATCGGCCAGCCCGAGAACGCGAGCGCCGAACTCACCGAGTGGTTCACCGTCACCAGCCCGGCCTTCCGGGACGAGGGCGAGCTACCGGCCCGGTTCGGCTGCCGCGCCTACGCGGGCAACGGCCGCGACGGCCAGACGCCGCCGCTGCGGTGGTCGGGCGCTCCCACCGCCACGAGGTCGTTCGCGATCGTCATGGACGCGACCGACAGCGCCTACGTGCACTGGGTGTACGCGGGCATCGACGGCGACAAGCACGAACTCGTCGAGGGCACCCAGCTCGACAAGACCGTCGAGGGGCTCAACACCGGCAAGAAGGCGGGCTACACGCCGCCGTGCCCGCCCAAGGGCGAACGGCACCGGTACCGCTTCACGATCTACGCGTTGGACGCGCCCGCCCCGTTCCGGGCCGGTGCCCCGCTGAAGGAGTCGCTCGCCGCGATCGCCGAGCACACCATCGGCCGGGGCCGGATCACCGGGAACTTGGGCGACGGGTAGGCGCGTTCATGAGGGGACCGCGAGGGTATATGTGCGCGAATGGTGTGACAACGGTCATAGCGGTCGGCCAGAATCGTTCCAGGTCCGCGGGGAACCGGTCGCCCCGCACGCAGCAGGGCGCGGGTTCCGGACCCGCGCCGGGAACGCCCGCCGGGCCGAGGCATGGGGTGATGGCATGACATCCAACATCGTGATTATCGGCCTGGTCGTGGTCGTGGTCTGCGTCGGCGTCCTCGTGGCGCTCGGCATGCGCGCCAGCAAGGGCGGCCAGGACGACGACTGGACCGACGAGGACGCCCAGGCGGCCCCGCGCGGACGCCGCGCCGCGCCGCCCGCCGAACACGACCAGGGCGACGACGGCTACGGCTACGACGGCTATGAGGACAACGCCGGTTACGCCCCCGAGCCCGAACAGCAGCAGCGCCAGCCGGAGCACGACCGCCGGGTCGCCGGTGGCGGCGCGCCGCTCGCCGCCCCGGCCGCCGCGCCGCAGCCCGCGCCGTCCGGGCAGGGCAGCGACGAGATGGGCGACGACGACTACTGGGCGACGATCACCTTCGACAAGCCCAAGTTCCCCTGGCAGCAGGCCGGTGGCGAGCGTCCCGAATCCGACCCCGCGGCCGACCCGCTGAACGCGCAGCCGCCCGCGAACCAGGCGCAGGGGCAGGCGCAGGGTCAGGGCCAGGCCGAGCCGCCCGCGCTCACCCAGCCCGTCACGCCCGACCTGCTCCAGCAGAGCGGCGCCGGACGGAACCCGCAGCAGTCGGGCGGCTACGGCTACGGCGCCGACCCGACCGCCACGGCGGGCGACCCGATCCCCGTCGACCAGAGCGGCCACGACCAGGGCTACGACCAGGGCTACGAGCAGCCCGGTTACGACAAGCCCGGGTACGACCAGCCCGTCTACGGCCAGGGCTACGAGCAGGGCGGCGGTTACGAGCAGCCCCAGCAGCCGCAGTACACCGAGCAGCAGCCCTATGCGGAACAGCCCTACACCGAACAGCCCTACGCGGAGAAGCCGTACGCGGAACAGCCCTACACCGAACAGCCCTACGCGGAGAAGCCGTACGCCGAGCAGCCGTACGCGGAACAGCCCTACGCCGAGCAGCAGCAGTCGTCCTACGACCAGCAGCCGTACGGCGACCCGCTCGGGCGGCAGTCCGGCGCGCAGCCCGTGCCGTCCGCCTACGACCGGCCCGCTCCTGCCGACCCGCGCGCGTCCGACCCGCTGGGGCTGCCGCTGGGCCGCACCGACGAGCAGGCCGCGCCCGCCGCGAGCTGGGACCAGGGGCCGCTGAGCCCGCCGCCCGCGCAGCCTCCGGCGCCCGCCGCGCCCGCTCCGGCGGCGTCCGGCCCGTCCGACACCGACAGCGGCAAGCTGCCGACCGTGGACGAGCTGCTCCAGCGCATCCAGTCCGACCGGGCCCGGTCGGCGCCGTCGAACGAGTCGCAGGGCTCGTTCGGCACCGCGTCGGCCGACCCGCTGGGCGGCGACCCGCTCGGCGGCGGCTCCCCGTCCTACGGCGGCTCGTCGTGGACGCCCGGCCCGGCGACGTCGCCCGGCGCCGCGTCGTCCGGCTACGAGTCCGACACGGGCTCCTACGCGTCCGGCTACGGCACGGGCGGGCAGAGCTCCGGCGCCGAGGGCTACCCGACGGCGCCCTACGGCGACCCGCCGCGCTACGACGACCCGCTCGGCTACGGCCAGCAGGGCGAGCAGCAGTCCGCCGACCCGGGCCGCTACGGCGACTTCAGCGGCAGCAGCTACGCCCCCGAGCCGCTGGGCGGCGGTCAGCCCGGCGGCGGTCAGGGCGGGTACGACGCGGGCCGGGGCGGCTACGACCCCGGCGCCACGCAGGCGTACGGCTCCCCCTACGGCCAGGAGCAGGGCGGCTATCCGCAGTCCGGCGACAACGGCCAGTACGGCGGTCAGTACGGCCAGGGCGGTCACGGCGGCGGCCAGGGCGGGCAGGGCGAGCGCCCGCCCGCGCAGGACGACTGGGAGAACCACCGCGATTACCGCTCCCGCTAACACCCAACGCTAAAAACCAGGAAACGCCTCATACGGGACCGCTCTGTAACGGAGCGGTCCCGTACTGTTTACTTCACGGCTCTCCCTGCCAACGGGAAATCATGGTTAACTACGCTAGGTGACTTCAAAGCCACTCAACGTATCCACTTTGCGGCGAGATCTGCTGGCCTCCTTCGTGGTCTTCCTCGTCGCGATCCCGCTCTCCCTCGGCATCGCCGTCGCCTCGGGCGCTCCGATCGCCGCCGGTCTCATCGCCGCCATCGTCGGCGGCATCGTGGCCGGGCTGGTCGGTGGATCTCCCTTGCAGGTCAGCGGCCCCGCCGCCGGCCTCACCGTCATCGTCGCGAGCATGGTGCAGACCTACGGCTGGCGCGCCACCTGCACGATCACCATCCTGGGCGGGCTGCTCCAGCTCGGCCTCGGCCTGTGCCGGGTCGCGCGGGCGGCGCTCGTCGTCTCCCCCGCCGTCGTGCACGGCATGCTGGCGGGCGTCGGCGTCGTCATCGTGCTCGCGCAGGTGCACGTCGTGCTCGGCGGCAGCCCGCAGCAGTCGGCCCTCGACAACCTCGCCGAACTGCCCGGCCAGCTCGCGGCGCCGCTGTGGCAGCCCACGCTGATCGGGCTGCTCACGATCGCCGTCCTGCTGGCCTGGACGTGGCTGGCGCGGGTCGGGCCGCCCGCGCTGCGCTGGTTCCCGGGCCCGCTCCCCGCCATCGTCGTCGCGACCGGCGTCGCCTGGGTGCTCGCGTCGGACGCCCCGCGCGTCGACCTGCCCGACAACCTGCTCGCCGATTGGGGCCCGCCGGAACTGCCGTCCGGGTCGCTGCCCGGCATCGCGGGCGCGGTGCTGGCGATCGGGCTCGTCGCCGCCGTCGAGTCGCTGCTGTGCAGCGTCGCGATCGACCGGCAGCGGCCCACCGGCGTCGCCCGCACCGACCTCGACCGCGAACTGCTCGGGCAGGGGTCGGCGAACATGGTGTCGGGCTTCCTGGGCGGCCTGCCCGTCGCGGGCGTGATCGTCCGCAGCACCGCCAACCTCCAGGCCGGGGCGCGCACCCGGATGTCCACGATCCTGCACGGCGTGTGGGTGCTCGTGCTCGCGCTGCTGTGCGGGCCGTTCATCGAGCAGGTGCCGCTGGCGGCGCTGGCCGCGCTGCTGATCGCGCTCGGCGCGAAGATGGTGAAGGCTTCGCACGTCCGCAACCTGCGCCACCACCGCGAGGTGCCGTCGTACTTCGCGACGCTCGGCGGCGTCGTGGTGCTCGGCCTGGGCGAGGGGGTGCTGGTCGGCATAGCGGTCGCGGCGATCATGGCGCTGCGGCGGCTCACCCGGCTCTCGGTGCGGGTCGAGGAGGCGGTGCCGACCGCCGACGACCTGCCCACCCAGGCCACCTGGCACGTCGTCGTGGAGGGGACGCTCACCTTCCTCGGCGTGCCCAAGGTCGCGGCGGCGCTGCAACGCGTTCCGGCGGGCACCGTGGTCGATCTCGACCTGAACGTCGACTTCATGGACAACGCCGCGTTCGACACGATCCACCAGTGGCGGCTCGCCCACGAACGCCAAGGGGGGAGGGTGGACATCGATGAGGTGCACGAGTCTTGGTATGAAAGAGCTGTGACAGGCGATATGTCCTCACCGCGCAAGTCGCCCCCGCCCGCCCGCTGGTGGGCGCCGTGGGCGACCCGTGGGCGGCGGGGCGAAACCTCTGAACTCGACGCTCCCGGTGTCTCGCCGAGCGCCCTGCTGCTGGCGGGCGTCCGCGACTACCACGGGCGTACCGCGCGACTCGTCCGGCCGATCATGGCCGAGCTGGCGTTCGAACAGAAGCCCGAGCATCTGTTCATCACCTGCGTCGACTCGCGCGTCGTGCCCAACATCATCACGTCCAGCGGTCCCGGCGACCTGTTCATCAACCGCAACGTCGGCAACCTGATCCCGCGCTCCGGCTCGCGGACCACCGACGACTCGGTCGCCGCCACCGTCGAGTACGCCATCAACGTGCTCGGCATCCGGACCATCACCGTCTGCGGCCACTCCAACTGCGGGGCGATGGCCGCGCTGCTGGCGGGCGGCACCGAGGTCGAGCACCTGCGGTCGCTGACCCGGTGGCTGCGCCACGGCAACCACAGCCTCGCGCGGTTCCTCGACACCGAACCCGACGGCCAGCCGCCGCTCGCGCGTCTGTGCCAGATCAACGTGGCGCAGCAGCTCGACAACCTGCTCACCTACCCGTGGCTGCGCGAGCGCGTCGAGGCGGGCGAGGTCGAACTGGTCGGCCTCTACCTCGACCTGGAGTCCGCGCAGGTCAGCGTCCTCGACCGGGCGTCCACCACGTTCGCCCCGGTCCCCGGGGACAACCCGGGCGACTCCCAGACGGCCCCGACCACGGTCGCCTGAGCCCGTTCCGTCCAGCGGGGCCGTCCATCCGGACGGCCCCGCTCCTTGCGTCCGGGTCCGCGCCGGGCGCGCGGCCCCGCCCGGCGCGGACGATCCTGGAGTCGGCCGTCTCCGCGCACGCGCCCTCCCGGGCTCGCCGGGAGGGCGCCGCCGTCAGTGGCTGATGAGGCGGTCGTCGTCGGTGCGGTCGTCCGGCGCCGGGCCGGACCCGCGAACGTACATTCCGGTGAGGCGCCGGGCTCGGCGGTTCTGCGCCGAGGACGCGGGCGTGAACAGGGCGTCGTTGCGGCTGGCACGGGCGAAGTCGACCAGCCAGGTCAGGATGAGCAGGACGGGCACGAGCGCGGCCACCGCCAGAACGATGATCATGAGCGCTCCTCCTCTCCGCGGGGCCTCCCAGGGCCCCGCCACCACCGCCGGTCTCCCCTTGCGACCGGCCGTATCTCGACGGTAAGCGGCTCAGGCCGAGGATTCTGTGTCGTATGACCCGAAGTCCGGAGAAATTTTCACCGCTACCGGCGTCGAGGGCGAGACGGGACGGTTTGTCCGTCTCCGATAACAACCGGGCGCGCGAAGTATCGGCCACCGAGAAGCGCCCCTCCCCCGCCGCGCCCCATGCTGGCTCCACCTCCCGGCACCCCCGCTTCCCCCACCCCGCCGCGAGGACTCCACGTCGAAGGTGAGCCCCCATGAGAGCCGCTCTCCCGCGCGCCGCGCGTTCGCTGCTGGCCGCCGGAACCCTGCTGTCCGCCGTCACGCTCGCGGCCCCGGCGCAGGCCGCCGCCAACCCCTACGAACGCGGGCCCGCCCCCACCGAGCAGAGCGTCACCGCCGAGAAGGGCCCGTTCGCCGTCGAGACGATCGAGGTCCCGGCGGGCAGCGGAACCGGCTTCAACCTCGGCACGATCTACGCGCCGACCGACCGGAGCCAGGGCACGTTCGGCGCCGTCGCCATCGCGCCCGGGTTCGTCACCCCCAAGGCGCTCATCGACTGGTACGGGCCGCGCCTGGCCTCGCAGGGCTTCGTCGTCATGACGCTGGAGACGATCGGCCTGACGAACCTGCCCGACGAGCGCGCCGCGCAGCTCCTCGCGGCGCTCGACTACATGGTCGCATCCAGCCGCGCCAAGGACCGCATCGACGCGTCCCGGCTGGCCGTCATGGGGTACTCGATGGGCGGCGGCGGCACGCTGCGCGCCGCGCAGGAACGTCCCGCGCTGAAGACCGCGATCCCGCTGGCGCCATGGCACGTGGAGCGCGGCTGGCAGCGCGTCACCGTCCCCACGCTGATCTTCGGCGCCGACAACGACTTCATCGCCGGCGTCGCCACGCACGCCGAGCCGTTCTACCAGAACCTCACGGCGGCGCGGGAGAAGGCGTACCTGGAGCTGAAGGGCGCCGGGCACTCGTCGTTCGTCGCGCCGAACACGACGGTCGCCAAGTACTCGATCGCGTGGCTGAAGCGGTTCGTCGACGACGACACCCGCTACGACCGCTTCCTGTGCCCGGCGCCCCGGCCGGACGCCGCCATCGCCGAGTACCGCGACACCTGCCCGAACTAGGCGCGCATCCGCACCTGGAAGTGCAGCAGGAGCAGCAGTTCGATGCGGTGTTCGGGGTCGTACATGACGTCCCCGAGCACCGCTTCGAGCCGTCGGACCCGGTACCGGACGGTCTGCTCGTGCACCATGAGCCGTTCGGCCGTCGCGACCGCGTTGTCCCGGTTCTCGATGTAGGCGAGCAGCGTCGTCAGCAGCGACTCGCGCCGCGCGGGCGGCAGGTCGAGCAGCGGGGCGAGGCGGGCGCGGGACGCCATCTCCAGCAGTTCGGCGCCGAGCGACGCCGTCAGGTCGGGCACGTGGTCCAGGCAGCGGATCGGCTCCTCGGCCGCCACCGCGCCTCCGTCGAGCAGCGCCAGCCCCTCCCGCGCCCAGCGCAGCGACACGGCGCCGCGCGTCACCGGGACGGTCGGGCCGATCGCGGCGGGCACGTCCGCGAGCAGCGTCGCGACCAGCCGCTCCTGCCCGGCGGGGTCGGGCACGACGAGGTAGGGGACGTCGGCGTGCCAGTCGGCGAGCATCGCGGGCGGCAGCACCGGCGCGCGCCCGCCCGCCGCCGGGCGCGCGGCGACGACGGCGAGCGTGCGCGGCGCCACCCAGCCCGCCGCGGCGGCCAGCTCACCGATCGCCTCCACGCTGGGGGGCGGGTCGGCGACGAGCACGTCCCGCAGCCGCCACCGGTGCCGTTCCCGCTCCCCCGCGAGCTGGCCCTGCGCCCGCGCGTAGCCGCTCGCCGCCGCGCCCGCGATGCGCTCCAGGAACACGAACAGCGACTCGGTGATCTGGCCGAGGACGCTGAGCGGCCAGTCGAGCCGCCGGGCGTCCTTGATGAACCGGCGGCAGGCGACCTGGCCGCTGACCCGGATCGCGGTCTGCACGTCGTCGAGGCTGCGTCCCCGGCGCGCCTCGTACGCGCCGATCTCGGCGAAGATCCCGGTCACGGTGTCCCAGGCGACCTCGCGCTGCCCGATGGCCGCGACGAACTGCCGGACGGTCTCCTCGACGGCCCACCGCATCCGCCGCCCGTACCGGCTCTCGGCCGGGCGGGCGTACTCGGGGACGAGCCGCTGGATCTCGCGGACCATCTCCTCGGCCGCCGCCGCCAGATGCGGCAGCAGCGGCTCGGCCGTGACCGCGGGCACGGCCGTGGCGGGAAAATCGGACACGTTCACGCACACCTCCCGGCACGGGCCTCCATCGTGGAGCCGGGACGGCGTGGCAAGTTAGTGGCCGTCTTCAGGGGTTGACGCGCGAAGTTGTGCCGTACGTGACAAGCGTCACTTCTTGCGCAGTCCGTCCAGCAGCAGCGTCGCGCCGATGCCGAGGAGCCAGAAGTCCTTCGCGAGCGGAATCCCCTGCTCGGTCGGCCGGATGCCGCCCTCTTCGCGCATCCCCGGCGTCTTGAGGTACAGGCCGACGAGCCCGCCCGCGAACCCGGTCAGCGCGGCGCCCGCCACCGCCGTCGGGACGAACGGCGCGAGCAGTGCGGCCCCGATCGCGATCTCCGCCTTGGACAGCGTCGCGGTGAACCGCTGCGGGTCCTGCTCCTTGAGGAACGGATACGCGCCGGACGCGAACCCGTGCAGCCCCTCCGCGGCCTCCCGGTCGGCCTTGGCCTTGGTCAGCCCCGAGTTGAGAATGAACGCCCCGGTGGCGATCCGGGCGGGCCACTGATGAAACCGAGCGAACAACGACATGAGTCCTCACCTGCACAGACGTCGAATGGATCACGACCACCGACGGTGATTCCCCGCCCCGCCCACCCGGAATCCCCCACCGCGGCACGGTTCGGCCGAGGGGGCGGCGGACGAGGCGGCCTGTAAGCCGGGTTCTGTGCCCGCCCCCGGGGGGCGGGTGACGGTCATCCATCTCGGACCGCCGTTGCCGGCGGCCTCCAGCGGTCTACCCGCAGGCTCGGGCGGGCCGCCCTCAGGCACCTGCGCGGAGCTGCTGCGCGGCTCCTTCTTGACCTTGCTCCGGGTGGGGTTTACCTAGCCGCCCACGTCACCGTGGGCGCTGGTGAGCTCTTACCTCACCGTTTCACCCTTACCGCCGGGCCGGAGCCCGGAGGCGGTCTGCTTTCTGTGGCACTGTCCCGCGGGTCGCCCCGGGTCGGCGTTACCGACCACCCTGCCCAGTGGAGCCCGGACTTTCCTCGACGGGAATCGCTTCCCGACGCGACCGTCCGGCCGGCTCGTCCGCCGTGCGCACCACCCTAGCGCGCGATCACGCCAGATGATGCGTGTCGTTGAACGCCCGCAGCGACGCCGGGCCGTCGTCGAACCACTGCACCGACGACAGCGACGCCACGTCCAGATGCATCCGGAACAGCGCCTCCATCGGCGCGCCCAGCGCCGCCCGCACCAGCAGCTTGATCGGCGTCACGTGCGACACCACCAGCACCGTCCGGTGCCGGTACCGCACCTTCAGCTTGTCCAGCGCGGTGCCGACGCGGCGCGCGGTGTCGGCGAAGCTCTCCCCGCCCGGCGGCGCCACGTCCGGACTGGCCAGCCACGTGTTCAGCGCCTCGGGCGTCCGCTCCCCGACCTCCGCGAACGTCAGTCCCTCCCAGGCGCCGAAGTCGGTCTCGCGGAACCCCGCCTCGACCCGCACCTCCAGCCCGAGGACGTCCGCGACCTCGGCCGCCGTCGCCCGGCAGCGCGTCAGCGGCGACGACACGATCGCGTCCACGCCCCGGCCCTTGAGCGCCTGCGCCGCGTCCCGCGCCTGCGCCAGGCCCCGCTCGGTCAGCGGGTGGTCGCCCGTGCCCGCGAACCGCTTCTGCACCGACAGCGGCGTCTCACCGTGCCGCAGCAGCAGCGTCGTCGTCGGGACGGTCGACGGCGGCGCCCACGCCGCGACCGGCGGCCCCGGCTCCTCGACCTCGGCCTTCTCCCACTGCTCGCCGCGCGCCGCCGCGTCCATCGCCTCGTTGGCGAGCCGGTCGGCGTCGGCGTTGCGGGCGCGGGGAATCCACTCGTAGGTGACCGACCCCAGCGACGAGGCGATCTCCCGCGCCTCCAGCGCCAGCGGGATCATGTCCGGGTGCTTGATCTTCCAGCGGCCCGACATCTGCTCTACGACGAGCTTGGAGTCCATGCGGGCCTCGACCCGCGCCGTCTTGTCGAGCACGGCCGCCGCCCGCAGGCCCGCGATGAGCCCCCGGTACTCGGCGACGTTGTTGGTGGCGTGCCCGATCGACTGCGCGTGCTCGGCCAGCACCTCGCCCGTCAGCGCGTCCCGGACGAGCGCCCCGTACCCGGCGGGCCCGGGGTTGCCGCGCGATCCGCCGTCGGCCTCGACGATCAGCCTGCGGCCGCTCACAGCCCGGACTCGGGCGTGCGGACGAGGATGCGGCGGCACTCCTCGCAGCGGACGACCTCGTCCTCGGCGGCGGCGCGGATGCGGTTCAGGTCGACCGTGTTCAGCGCCAGCCGGCAGCCCTGGCACGAGCCCCGGTGCAGCACCGCCGCGCCGACGCCGCCGAACTGGGCGCGCAGCTTCTCGTAGAGGGCCAGGACGTCGTCCGGGACGTCGCCCGCGACACCGGCGCGGGCCTTGCGCGTCATCTCGGCCTCGTCGTCGATGGACCGCTGCGCCTCGTCGCGGCGGGCGGCGAGGGCCGTCAGCTCCTCCTGCGCCTTGGCGCGCTCGTCGCGGAGCGCGCCGACGCGGGCGTCGGCCTCCTCGCGCCGCTCCATCACCTCCAGCACGACCTCCTCCAGGTCGCCCTGGCGGCGCTGGAGCGAGGTGATCTCGTTCTGGATGTTGCTCAGGTCCTTCGCGGAGGTGACCTGGCCGGAGTCCAGGCGCTTCTGGTCGCGCTCGGCGCGGGACCGGACCTGGTCGACGTCCTGCTCGGCCTTGCGCTGCTCGCGGTCCAGGTCGCCGACGGCGGTCTCGGCGGCGACGATCGCGTCGCGCAGTTCGGTCAGCGACGCCTCCAGCCGCTCGATCTCGGCGAGTTCGGGCAGCGTGCGGCGGCGGTGGGCCAGCCGGTCCAGCGAGCTGTCCAGCTCCTGGAGGTCGATCAGACGCTGCTGCGCGTGCGGTGCGGCTTTCACTTCACTCCTTCGTGGTGCAGGCGCCACGCGTCGGTGACGAGCGTGGAGACCCGGGTCTCCAGTGTGCCGGGCGGCAGTGCCTCCGCGAGCCGGGACGCGGCGTCGGCCAGCCATGGCCATTCGGTCGCGAAGTGGGCGGCGTCCACCAGGGCGGGGCCGTCGTGCTCGGCGAACTCGGACGCGGGATGGTGCCGCAGGTCGGCGGTGACGTAGGCGTCCACGCCGGCGGCGCGGGCGGTGTCGAGCAGCGAGTCGCCCGCGCCGCCGCACACGGCGACGGTGGACACGGGACGCTCGGGGTCGCCCGCGGCGCGGACGCCCCAGGCGGTGCCGGGCAGCCCGGCGGCGACGGCGGCGGTGAACGCCGCCAGCGGGACCGGCTCGGGCAGGGTGCCGATGCGGCCGAGGCCGCGGCGGGGATCGTCGGGGCGCGGCACCATCGGCCGCAGCTCGCCGGTGAGGCCGACCGCGCGGGCCAGCGCGTCGGAGACGCCGGGGTCGGCGACGTCGGCGTTGGTGTGCGCGGTGAACAGGGCGACGCCGCCGGTGACGAGCCGGTGGATCAGGCGTCCCTTGGGCGTGGTGGCGGCGACGGAGGTGACGCCGCGCAGCAGCAGCGGGTGGTGCGTGACGATGAGGTCGGCGCCCCAGCCGAGCGCCTCGTCGACGACGGCGGCGAGGGGGTCGACGGCGAACAGGACCCGGCGGACCTCCTGCCCGGGGTCGCCCACGGTCAGCCCGACGGCGTCCCACGACTCGGCCCAGGCCGGTGGGTACAGCTCGTCCAGGGCCGTGATCACGTGGGAGAGGCGCACGCCCCGCAGGCTACCGCCCCGGAGCGTTCCAGCCGAGCCACCCTGCGCGACGCACGCGCGGCGGGCGGGGCGGGCGCTGTGGTGCGGCGCGCGGGCGGGGGTGTTGCATGGTGGTACGCAGGGGTTCGCCGAGGGGAGACGCTGATGACGGGGTCCACGCCGCCGGAGCCGGACGCCGACCGTCCGTACATGCCCGGCTACGGTACGCTCGGACCGGACGAGGGAAGCGGCCTGCTGCCGTGGTCGTGGGCCGTCGAGCGGATCGCCGCGAACCAGTACTACTGGCTGTGCACCGTCCGCCCGGACGGTCGCCCGCACGCGATGCCCGTGTGGGGCGCGTGGTGCGGGGAACGCTTCTGGTTCAGCAGCAGTGCGGCCTCGCGCAAGCTCGGCAACCTGCGGCTGAACCCGCAGGTGGTGGTGACGACCGAGGAGGCCGAGGAGCCGGTGGTGATCGAGGGCGAGGCGGAGATCGTGACCGAGCCGCGCGAGCTCCAGCGCTTCATCGACCTGGTCAACGCCAAGTACTCCACCGGCTATGGTGTGGACTTCCTGGACCCGGACGTCAACGCCACCGTCGCCGTCCGGCCCAGCCGGGCGTTCGGGCTCCGGCAGGCCGACTTCGCCGGTTCGCCCACCCGCTGGTCGTTCGGGACGTGATCCGCCCGGCGGGATCAAATCGAGGCACCATCGCGTTGGAGTGTGTGTGAAGTCACCCTTTCGCCGCCGCAGGCGCGTCAAGGGCCGTGCGATCAAGCGCACGCCCGTCGAGCAGGAAGTCGTCGAGTGGCCCACCGAGGGCACCGGCAAGTCGTCGCTGATGGGCGCGATCCGGGGCGACGGCGAGACGGGCGCGGGCTTCGGCGGCGGCATGTTCGAGGACCTGGCGTCCGCGTTCGAGGGCTCCCGCAAGGTCAAGATCGAGGAGCAGGAGGCGCAGAAGGTGCGCCGCCAGGACGACCTCCAGCAGGCCGGCGGCGGCCGCGACGACCTCGACTCGGGGCGCATCCGCATCCGCCGCGCGGGTTCGGAGGAGGCCGGCGGCACCGCGTGACCGCACTCGAACATCTGTTCGGCCGCCGGGGTATCCTGGCGGGGTGAGCACCTCTGTCCCGTCCGGCTGGCCGCCCCAGGTGCATCCGCCGGGCTCGGAACGCTTCGCCGACACGGCGCTCACCTGGCTGCTGGAGATCGTCCCGCCGGAGTACCGGCGGTACGGCGTGCTGCGCCGGTACCCGTCCGCGCTGGCCCGCATGGCCCGCCACCACGTCGAGGCCGCCGTCGAGGCCGCCCGGACGGGTTTCCGCACGGCCCGCGTCGACCTGGCCGCCACGGTGCCCCCGCACGGTGTCGACGCCGTCATGGACGCCTACCGCACCGAGGGCACCCGGCTGGCCGAGCTCGCCCGGGCCGTGACGCTGGTCGAACGGGCGCTCCGCGCCGAACGCCCCCCGGCCGTCTAGGTCAGGTCAGCTTCTCCAGGCGGTCGGCGGCCGCACCGGCGCCGCCCGCCTCGGCGAACGCGTCGCGGACGGTTCCGGCGGCGGTGCGGTACGCGTCGTCGCTCAGGACGTCGAAGAGCGCATCGCGGATGTCGTCGGCGGTGACGCGGCCGAGCCGGAGCCGGACTCCGGCCCCGGCGGCCTCGATCTGACCCGCGACGACGGGCTGGTCGTCGCGGACGGGCGCCACCACCATCGGCACGCCGTGCGTCAGTGCCTCGCCCACGGCGGTGTGGCCGCCGTTCGTCACGAACGCCGCCGACCGCTCCAGCAGCGCCGCCAGCGGCACGCGCGGGCGGGCGACGACGCCGTCCGGGACGGCGCCGAGCGCCTTGCCGGGCGCCGCGACGACCACCTGGGCGTCCAGGCCGGCGGCGGCCTGGACGGCCGCGCGCAGGAAGCGGCGGCCCGGCTCGCCCGCCGTGCCGTGCGAGCCGAGCCAGATCGGGACGAGCGGGCGGTCGTCGTCCAGCGCGTCCCACGGGAAGTCGGTGTCGAGGGCCCGGTGGGACGCGGGGCCGACGAACGCGATGTGGTCGGGGAAGAACGACACGTCCCCGATGAGTGCGCCGGTGGAGAAGACCAGGACGAGGTGGTCGGAGAACCGCAGGTCGATGAGGTCTTCGATGCCGTGTTCGTCCTGGAAGTCGCCGATGAGGTCGCGGACCCAGCCCTCGACCGCCGGGAAGGCGGCCAGCGGACGGGTGAACTCGGCCGACGTCGGCGCCAGCGTCGCCCACGGCAGTCCCCTGAGCCGCGCCGCGACCGGGGCGGCGAGGATCTGCTGGTCGCTGACGACGACGTCGGGCCGGAACCGGTCGATCGCCGCCTGGACGCCGGGCAGCATCGCGTGCCCGAGCGGGACGAGCACGTCCTCCCACAGCGACCGCAGCGCGGCGGGGCCGCGCAGGGCGTGCGTCGCGGCGGGCGGCTCGACGCCGTCGGCGTGCAGGACGCGGGCGCCGGGCGGCAGCACCGCCTCAAGCCGTGCCTTGGGCCCCGTCCAGGTGACGCGGTGCCCGCGCGCCGTCAGCTCGGCGGCGACGGCCGCGGCGGGCCCGACATTCCCGGCGACCGGCGGCACGGCGAACAGGAACCGCCGCCGCACCGGCTCCTCCGGCGGCGGCTCCGGCGCCCCGCCCATCCCCGGCATGTCCCCCAGCAGTGACGGCACCCGCACCCGACGCGCTCTCACGACCCCTCCCCCACACTCACAACGACCCCGACCCGACCCACGAACCACCCAGCTACAACGGCGACACCACCCCGACGACACCTCGCGGACACCGCACCGACAGCGACCCCGGGACGGCATCCCTCTCCCGCACGTCGCGAACGGTGGACGCGGCGTCGCCACCGGCCGCGCCGGGGCCGGACATCGCCACCCCGTGGCGACGGCCTCTCGCGAACACCGAGCCGCCGTATCAGAGCGGCGTGCTTTCCCTGCGCGTCGCACGCGCTCGGCGGGCGCCGCCGCCTCGGGTGGCCCGCCGGGTTTCGTGTGTGCTGGACGGGCCGCGGCCCGGCTGGTCGGGGCGTGGGCATCAGGCGTCCGGGGCGTCGATGTGGGCGGCGAGGTTCCCGATCGTGAGGGCGATCAGCTCGTCGATGTCGAGGGCGGCGAGCAGGCCGGGGACGTCGGCGTCGTCGCCGTAGCGGGCGGCGAGGCGGTCGGTGAGGTCGGTGAACTCGGCGGGCTCCAGGTCGAGGTCGCCGTGCAGCGTCGTGTCCGGGCCGAGGGCGGCCCGCGGCTCGTGGCCGATCACCGCGACGAGCATCCCCTTGATCTCGTCGAGCGTGCTCTGCGGCTGGGTCATCGTGGTGGCTCCCCCGTGGCGTCGTCGTTCGGTCGTGCGGCATCGGTCGGCGGGGCGGCGATCTCGCGCAGCAGCGCGGCGGCGGCCGTGTCCGGGTCGTCGGACGGCACCGGGTCGGCCACCAGCACGCGCGCGCCGGTCGTGGCCCGCCAGGCGGGCGCGACGCCGGGCGGCGAACCGTCGGCGGACCGCCCCCGCTTCACCGCATCCGACCCGACCGGCGCGACGTCGGCGGATCGTCGAGACTCCCGTCGCGCCGCATCCGGGCCGTCCGGCGCGGCCCCGGGCGGCGGGACCTCAACGGATACGGACTCTTCACCCCGTTCGGCCCCACCCTCGCCCGGCAGAGCGTCAGCGGGGCGACGAGGTTCCCGCCCCGCCTCCGCGAGCTCGACCGGTGCGGTTTCGGGCTCGGCCGGGGACGTGCCCCGAGCCGCATCATCCGCGCCAGGTCCGGCGTCCTCGCGGGCGCGGGCACTCGGACCGACCGGCCGTGCGGGCGCCTGCTGAGCCGTATCGCTCCCGTCGGCCGCCAAGTCGAAGCCGCCGTCGCCGCCCGTACGGACGCTCGGGTCAATTGATCGTCGGGCCGCGTCGTGTGCTTCCGTCGGTTCGTCGTCGTTCGCCAGAGCGTCCGGCGCCGCGGGTGGCGCGGGGGTAGGTGGGGCGGGTTCGGTGTTGTCGCGCTGCGTCTGGGGGCTCGGTTCGGACGGCGGCGGGGCGGGTCGCGTGGGTGCGGTGCCCGGTCGGGGGTTCGGCGCGGCCGGGGTGTGGCGGGACGGACCGCTTGCGTCGGGGCCGGGCGCCGGGTCGGGCGGGGTGGTGAGGTCGGGGAGGGACGCGAGGATGCGGGCGCGGGTGGCCTCGTTCAGGGGCGGGTGCGGGTGGGCGGGGCCGGCGCCGAGGAGGCCGAGGACGACGTCGCGCTGGGCGGCGGCGAGTTCGCGGGTCGCGCGCAGGTACTCCACGACCGCCTGGGCGGTCTCGGCGGAGGGCTGCGGGACGGGGTCGGCGGACGGCGCGGGCGGTGCCGGGGCGGTGCGGGAGCCGTCCGGGGCGCGAACGACGGGGCCTTCGACCGTCCACGTGGGCGCGGGCGGCGCGGCGTCGAGGACGTGCGCGTCGCGGCCCGCGAACAGGGCGTGCGCGTCGACCGGGACGCCCACCGCCGCCAGTTCGGCCAGCGTCAGCAGCAGCCGGGGCACGCCGGGGTCGCCGGGCACGTCGCAGGCGACGGCCGTGTGCGGGCGGTCCGCGAGGATCTGCCGGACGAACCCCGTCAGCGTGTCCCCGGGACCGGCCTCCACGAAGATCCGCGCGCCCGCCGCGTACATCGCCTCGATCTGCTCGACGAACCGGACCGGCGCCGCCACCTGCCCGGCCAGCGTCGCCGCCAGCTCCACCGGGTCGGCGTCGTAGGGCGCGGCGGTCGCGTTGGACCAGACGGGGAACGCGGGCGAGCGCAGGTCGCGGCGCGCCAGCTCGCGCCGCAGCGGCGTCGCCGCCCCCGCGACGAGCGGACTGTGGAACGCGCACGCGGCCGGGACCGGCTCGGCGTCCAGCCCCTGCTCGGCCAGCCGGACGAGCGCCCGCTCCAGCGCGGGCGTCGCGCCGGAGACGACGACGTGACGCGGCGCGTTGTGGTTCGCGACCACCACCTGCGACACCTCGGCGATCGCGGCGCGCACGTCCTCCAGCGACGCCGCGACGACGGCCATCGCGCCGCGGTCCTCGTGGGAGTCGCCGCGCGCGGCGGCGGCCCCCAGCACGGCGCCGGCGCGCGCGGCGCCGACGGCGGCCAGGTCGTCCTCGGCGATGACCCCGGCCGCGCACAGTGCGACGAGTTCGCCGTACCCGTGCCCGGCGGCCAGGTCGGGCCGGACGCCCAGCTCGGTGAGCAGCCGGTGCACGGCCACCCCGGCGGCCCCGGCCCGGTGCGCGCTCGCGTGGCGCAGCAGCCGCTGTGAACGGGGGAAGGCGACGAACAGGTCGGTGGGCACCGGGACGCGGCCGACGTCCCCGCCGGGGAACAGGAACGCGACCGCGCCGGACGTGCCGCCGCCCGTGAACACCCCGCCGCCGGGACGGAACGCGCGCGCCCGCTCGGCCGACGCGACGACGTCCGCGACGTCCGTCGCGACGAACGCCGCCCGCACCGGCCCCGTGGACTCCGCGCACGTCCGGGCCAGGTCGCGCAGCCGCACCCCCGGCCGCCGGGCCAGCGCGGCGAGCCGGTCGAGGACGTTCCGCGCGGCGTCGTCGTCGGCGCCGCGCACGACGAACAGTTCGGCGGGCCACTCCGCCACGCCCGACACCGGTTCGGGCGCCCCGCCGTATCCGGCGATCACGGCATGGAACGCGGTCCCGTCCGCGTCCGCGCCGACCCCCGCATACCGCTCCTCAGGCGCAGCAAGCCACGCCCGCACACCCTCCCCCACACCACACACAGCACCCGGCCCGCCCCCAAGGTGCACGCCGCCCGACCCAACCCGGGTTTCCACGGCACCCGGCCCAACTCCGGCGTGGACGCCGCCCGGCCCGGCTCCGGGGTGCACGGCACCCGCCCCGACCCCGGCGTGCAGGACGCCCGGCACGGCGCCGGGGTGCACGGTTCCCGGCACGTCCCCAGGGTGCACGTCGCCCCGCCCGACCCCGGCATGCACGGTTCCTGGCGCGACTCCGCCGCGCACGGCACCCGGCACAACTCCGGCGTGCCCGCCGCCCGGCACGACCCCGGCGTGCACAGCGCCCGGCATAGCCCCGGGGTGCACGGTTCCCGGCACGTCCCCGGGCTGCATGGCACCCGGCACGGCCCCGGTGTGGACGGTGCCCGGCGCGACCCCGGGGTGCGCGGTCCCCGGCACGTCCCCGGGGTGTACGGCGCCCGGCGCGGTCCTGGGGTGTACGGCGCTTGGCAGGACGCCGGTGTGGACGGCGAATGCCGCCGTGATGATCGCCGCCAGACCGGCCGCGCCGCCGTCCCCATCGAACTGCGTGGCGTCCACCGGGGCGGAGGGGGTGCAGCCGTCCCGTTCGGTTCGCGCCGGGTGGAAGGTGCCGTCGTCCGCGTGCTTCGCCGCCGCGTCCGGCGTGGTTCGACCGGGCGCGCCCGTCCACGCCTCGCGCGCCAGGGACGCGCCCCTACCGCTGGCCGCCCATCCGGTGGCCTCGACCCGCGCCGACGGCACCCCGCCGCCCGCAACCGGGTCACCCGCACCCGAACGCGCACCGGCCGTCTCGACGGGGTTCGCCTGCGCGTCCGCATCGCCGGGGTTTGTCCCAACAAGGTCCGCCGAGGACGCCCGTTCGCGGGATTCGTCCCCCGCGCCCGCTCCCGCGAACGCGCGGCCATCGGACCGCTCGGGGGCGGACGCACCCGCCCCGGCGGCGCCGAACGCGCCCGCGCCGCCCGGTGCGGCATCGCGCATGGCCCGCCCGGACGACCCGTCACCCGGGACTCCCTCGGCCCGCGCATGATCGCTCACGGGCCCGCGCGCCACTGCGGGATGAGCCGCGTCCGCGTCTCGCGGAGCTGCGGGGATGGGTGGCTCGTCGCCGGGGGGCACGGCCGTGCGTGGGGGGTTGCTCGTGTGGGCGACGTCTGGTGCGTTCGCGGGATGGTGCGGCGCTGCGGGAGGGGGCGTCTCCGCGCCGCGCGACGCTGCCAGGCCGGGTGCCTGGTCGTTCGGGGCCGTCACCGTGCGCGCGGGGGCGGTCGTCTGCGCAACGTCCGACGCGTCCGCGCCGCGCGATGCTGCTAGGCCGGGTGGCTCGTTGCCCGGGGCCGTCACCGTGCGCGCGGGCGCGGTCGTCTGCGCAACGTCTGACGCGTCCGCGCCGCGCCACGCTGCCAGGCCGGGTGGGTCGTTGCCCGGGGTGGTCGGCGGGTGCGCGGGGGCGGTCGGCTGCGCGACGTCCGACGTGTCCGCGCCGCGCGGTGGTGCCAGGGCGGGTGGATCGTTGCTCGGGGTGGTCGGCGGGGGCGCGGGGGTGGTCGGCTGGGGGACGTCCGGTGCGGTCGCGGGGTGGTGCGGTGCTGTGGGAGGAGGGGTGTGGGCTGCGGGGGTCGGCGGATTGTCGTCGCCGGTCGTCGCCTGGCGTGCGGGGTCGCTCGTGTGGGTGGCGTCCGGCGGGTTCGTGGGGGTGGGGTGCCCGTTGGTTGCTTCGTGGGTTGTGGTCGTTGTGGTGAGGAAGGTCGCCTTGGTGGGTGGGACTTTGGCCTGGGTCCAGGCTCGGGTCAGGGCTTGGTGGGGTGCGTTGGGGCCGGTGGCGGCGGTGACCGATTTGAGGACGGCGTAGACGCGGTCGCCGTCGCGTTCGGCGTCGGGGAGGCGTTTGAGGGCGAGGCAGCCGATGCCGTCGTTCGGGGTGGGGGCGGGGTGGAGGTCGGCGGCGCCGCACAACACCAGGTCGCTGCCGCCGGAGGCGAGTTCCTTGCACGCCGTGTCCAGGGCGGCCAGGGCGGACGCCTCGCCCGCCGCGATCGTCGCGTGCGTGCCGCCCAAGCCGAGGGCGGCGGCGACGTTGCCGGGGCGCGGCCCGGCCGTCCCAAAGAGCACCGAGGCGCGGGTGCGGTCGAACGGGCGGTCGGCGTAGCCCGCGTCGGCCAGCGCACGCCGGGCGACTTCGACGGCGAGCAGGCCCGCGGCGTCGTGCTCGGCCCCCGGAGCGGGCTCCCCGACCGCGACGGACGGCAGCCCACCGGCGGAAGCCGCCCCCTCGGAGCCGCCCCCGCCCAGACGCGGAGCACCCGCCGACCCCGATCCCGCAGCGCCGACGTGCCCCCCGTCCGCGCGGATCGAGGGAGCGCCCGCTGACCCCGACCCCACGGCGCCGTGCCCGGCCCCGCCCGGAGGGAGCGTGGTGGCCCCGCCCGCGACCGGCGCCGAGCCCTCTGCGCCGTGCCCGATCCCGGCCGGAGGAAGGCTGACGGCCCCGCCCGCGCCACCGCGCCCCGCACCGGGCATCGACGCCCCGCCCGCGACCGGCGCCGAGCCCTCTGCGCCGTGCCCGATCCCGGCCGGAGGAAGGCTGACGGCCCCGCCCGCGCCACCGCGCCCCGCACCGGGCATCGACGCCCCGCCCACAACCGGCGCCGAGCCCTCTGCGCCGTGCCCGATCCCGGCCGGAGGAAGGCTGACAGCCCCGCCCGCGCCACCGCGCCCCGCGCCGGGCATGGACGCCCCGCCCGCGACCGGCCCCGAGCCCCCTGCGCCGTCCCCCATCCCGCCCGCAGCGCCGGGCATGGACGCCTCGTCCGCGAGCGGCTGTGAGGCACCCGCCGATGCCGGGCCTCCGGCGCCGTGGGCCGGTGCCGGAGCGGCGGAGGCCGGGGCGGAACGGGTGGGCCTGAGGGTGCGGGACCAGTGGGCGGCCGCGTCCGGGGCGCCGGGCAGGACGCACGCCATGCCGATGACGGCGATGTCGAGCGGTTCCGGCCCGGCGGGCGGTTCGTCCGGGTCCAGGGTGAGGGCGGCGGCGCGGTCGGCCAGGAAGCGGGTCGCGCCGCTGGTGAGGTGCTCGTGCAGGCTCGTGACGCCGGTCGTCGCCGAGCGGAGCGCCGCCGCGTGGCCGAGCGGGTACAGGCCCTCGCGGTACTGCGCGGCGGCCTCGACGGGCGCGCCGCCGCGCAGGCCCCGCGCCGCGACGGCGATCCGCCCGGGAACATCGTCGGTGACGGCGTCGGCGGCGGGCGTCCGGGCGCATCGGACGGGGCCGACCACGACCGTCCCGTCGCACTCCTGCGCCACCCGCTGGTAGCCGGGCGTGATCGCGCCGGACGCGACCGCCTCGTAGGTGAACAGGTACGCGGTACCGGCGAGGACGCGGACGTCGACGCCGCGCTCGGCCAGCGGCCCGGCCAGCGCCGCGACCATCGCGCCGGACCGCTCGTCGTGCACGCCCCCGCCGAACAGCACCGACAGGTCCTCGGCGGAATGATCGTCGAGGAACGCGGACAGCCGCGCGAGCCGCGCCTCCCACAGCGCGAACGCGCCGGGCGCGCCGGACGGCACGGCCCCCTCGGCCCCGGCGAACACCAGCCGCCGGACGCCCGCCGCCAGGAACCGGTCGAGCGTGCCGGGTCCGGACGCGTACAGGTACGCCCGGACGCCCGCCGCCTCCAGCGGCGCGGCCTCCTCCGGCCCGCCGCCGTCGATCAGCGCGTACGGGCACCGCGCCTCCCGCACGGCGGCGAGCTGCGCGGCCCGCACCACGGGCGGCACGAACCCGGCGATTCCGGCGGCCCACGGCCGGTCGCCCAGCCGCTCGGCGGCCGAGGCCAGCAGCGCCGAGGCGTCCGCCCCGTCCAGCAGCCCGAGCGCGACGCACGGCAGCCCGCCGTCCTGCGCGACGACGGCGGCGAACGACGCGCGGTCGGTCACGCCGGGGATCGGCGCCTGCACGACGGGGTAGTCCCGGCTGACGGCCGCGCCGGGCGGACGGTCCCGGGGCGCGAGCGGCGCGGCGCGGACGGCCGCGCGCAGGTGCGCGCCGATCCCGTCCCGGACGGCCCGCACGACGCCGCCCGCCGTCTTGTACCGGCCCGCGAGCGCGGCGGCGAGGAACCCGTCCTGCCCGACCGGCAGCAGGTGCGTCCGCAGCCCGCCGGGCCCGAGGCGGGCGGTGAGGCCCGCGAGGTCGAGGCAGGACAGGTCGAACTCGGGCAGGTCGGGCCGCGCGTAGACGCGGTGGCCCTCGACGATCCGCGTCTCCGAGCCGTCCATGGCGGCGAGCGCGGCGGCGACGTCGGCGGGCGGCTCCATCTCGCGGACGAGCGCGAGCTGGGTGTCGAGGACGACGCCCGCCGCCCCCGCGGCGATGGCGGCGGCGGCCGTGTGCGGGCCGATGCCGCCGGACGCGAACACCGGCGCGTCGATCCGCCGGTCGCCGAGCAGGCGTTGCAGCAGGACGGCCGTGGTCGGCTCACCGATCCGGCCGCCCGCCTCGCTGCCCCGCGCGATGAGCCCGTGCACGCCCGCGCCGCCGTGGGCGGCGGCCAGTTCGTCCCCGAGCGCCAGCGCGAACTCGGCCTCGCGGACGTCCACGACCTCGACCAGCACCCGGCGGCCCCGCGCCCAGGCGGCCAGGTCGGCGGGGGCGGTGGCCGGGCGCAGCGCGGCGGCGTCGACCAGGACGGTGTCGGCGGCGGGCGGCAGCTCGCCGGGACGGACGGCGCATCCGGCGGGCAGCCGGACGCCGAACCGGCCCGGCCACCAGCGCCCGACGTCGGTGAGCGCGGCCAGCGCGGCGGCGCGCCCGCCGCCGAGGTCCAGGACGCCGAGCCCGCCCGCGCGGGCGACGCCGACGACGGTGCGCGGCGCGGGCCGCCCGAACGGCCCCACGCCGATGATCTCCACCGGCCGCCGGTCGCGGCGGGCGTGGCGGGCACCGCCCGTTCGCTGATCCACCGTCCCCGCCCTCCGGTCGCCTGCTCGCGCTGCGCCACACTACGTTCGGTGACAATGTGATCGCAGGGGCGACACACCACGAACGGCGGATCGGGCGGGAAACCGTCCGGCTCAGACGGAGGCGACCGCGCCGCGCCGCGAGGGCCGGATGCCGTGGCGGCGGGTGCCCTCGTCGAGCCAGGCGTCCAGGTGGGTCCAGGTGGTGCGGCGCGCCGAGCGGCCGGTGAGGACGCCGAGGTGGCCGCCGTCGGCCTCGGTGAACCGCACGTCCGGCGACGACGACAGCAGCCGCGTCAGCGGCTCCACCGCCGCGACGGGGGCGACGCCGTCCCGGCGTCCGGCGACGGCGAGGACGGGCACGCGCACGCCGTCCAGCCCGACGCGCCGTCCACCGATCACGAGGCCGTCACCGGCGAGCGCGTTGTCGGCGAGCAGACCCCGGTAAAGCTCCGCGAGGGTGCGTCCGGGATAGGCGGTCATGGCGTCGGTGAAATGGTCGACCGCCTCGATCTGCGCGAGAAACTCGGCATCGTCAAGATTGGTCAGCATCTGATACGGGCGCTGCACGTATTTGTCGATCGCCAGGAGCTGATATCCGCGTTTGACGACCGGGCGCGGCAGTCCGCCGAGCAGCGCCCCGGCGAGCGCGGCGGGCGCGCCGCCGGTGACCCGCGCGAGCGGGCGCAGCGGCGCGGCCGGCGGGACGGCCGACACGTCCACCGGCGTCGCGATCGCCGCGACGGACGCGATCGGCAGGCCGGGCTCGTGCGCCGCCGCCAGCAGCGCGAAGACGCCCCCCAGGCACCATCCGACGAGCTGGACCGGCTGGCCCCCCGCGTCCGCGCTGACCGCCCGCACCGCGCGCGGCAGCACCTCCCCCACCCATTCCCGCAGCCCCAGGTCACGGTCGCCGTAGTCGATCGGCCCGTAGTCGAGCAGGTAGCTCAGCCGCCCCGCCTCGACCACGTGCTCGGCCAGGCTGCACCCGCGGCGCAGGTCGTAGCAGCGGGCGGGCGCGGCCAGCGGCGGGACGAACAGCACCGGCGGCCCGGCCGGGACGACGCCCCGCGGCGCCCGGTACCGGTAGACGGCGGACCCCTCCACCTCCTCGATGAGCGCGGCGGGCATCGGACGCAGATCGGCCAGCGGGCCGTAAAGGACTTTGTGGACGACGTTCCCGGCGGCGGCGCGCAGCGTGCGGGGGGAGGGAATCATCGCACCATCATCCATCTCCATTCGGCGCGCCTCACGGGTGCGCGACTGACCAAACCCGGCCTGACCATGACACCCACACTCCTACCTCGGAGAAGATGCGAGCAGAATCACTGTCCTATGAAGCGCGCGTTAATTCGTCTTGACAGCACCGGGCGTGCACGGAGCGCGACCGCCGCCGCCCCGCCGACCCCGCCCATGGCCACCGCGCGGACCCTGTCGCATACTGACGGTGACGACCCGTGGCACCGGCGCCGCGGGCAGGCGTTCAGGCGGTTCCCATGACGACGCTTGAGACGGCGGTGTCCCCGCGACGGCCGGCCCGCGCCCCGGCACGGGGCGCCCCGCCCGGCCCGCCACCGGACGAGGCCGTCGCCCCGCTGCTCGCCCTGCACGCGGCGCAGCGCCCCGGCTCCGACCTCACCCCGCTGCGGCGCGCCTACGAGGTCGCGGAGCGGATGCACCACGGCCAGACCCGCAAGTCCGGCGAACCGTTCGTCACGCATCCGCTGGCCGTCGCCACGATCCTCGCCGAACTCGGCCTCGACACCACCACGCTCGTCGCGGCGCTGCTGCACGACACCGTGGAGGACACCGCGTACACGCTCACCGAGCTGCGCGCCGACTTCGGCGCCGAGGTCGGCGTCCTCGTGGACGGCGTCACCAAGCTGGACGGGCACCGCTGGGGCGAGCGCGCCGAGGCCGAGACGTACCGCAAGATCGTGCTGGCCGCCGCCGCCGACCTGCGCGTCCTGGTGATCAAGCTCGCGGACCGGCTGCACAACCTGCGCACGCTCGGCGCGCAGCCGCCGCACAAGCGCGCCCGCATCGCCCGCGCCACCCACGAGCTGTACGTGCCGTTCGCGGAACGGCTCGGCATCCACGTGCTCAAACGGGAGATGGACGACCTGGCGTTCGCCGCCGGAGACCCCGCCGGGTACGCCGCCGCCGAACGGGCCGTCCGCGTCGCCCTGCGCGACCCGGCCGCCGCGTTCGGGCCCGCGCTGGCCCGCGTCCGCGCCTCGCTGGACGCGCACGGCGTGCCCGGCGACCTGTCGGTCCGGCGCTCGCACCTGTACGCCGTGCACCGCGCGACCGGCGGCGACGTCGCCGGGCTGCGCGCCTGCCAGGTCGCCCGGCTCCAGCTCATCGTCGACGGCCCCGACCGCGACTGCTACATCGCGCTCGGCGCCGTGCACGCCGCCCTGCACCCCATCCCCGGGCAGGTCCGCGACTTCATCGCGATGCCGAAGGACAACCTGTACCGGTCGCTGCACAGCCGCGTGATCACGCCGGACGGCGACCCCGTCGAAGTGATCATCCGCAGCGCCGCCGCGCACCCCGTCGCGGAGTACGGCATCGTCGCGCACATCCGCGACGCGGGCACCGTCGCCGACGCCGTCACCGGCCGCCGCGACCTGGAATGGCTCGGCCGCCTGCTCGCCTGGCAGCGCGGCGCGTCGTCGGCGGAGTTCCTGGAGGGGCTGCGGGCCGGGCTCAGCGACGGCAGCATCGCGGTGTGCGCGCCGTCCGGGCAGCTCATCACGCTGCCCGCCGGGGCCACCGCCCTCGACGTCGCCTACGCCCTCGGCCCCGCCACCGGCGACCACTGCATCGGCGCGCTCGTCAACGGACGGCACGCCGCGCTGTCCGCCGAGGTGCGCAGCGGCTCGGTCGTCCAGGTCCTGACCGACCCGGCGGCCGCGCCGTCGCCCGGCTGGCTGGACTCCGCCGTCACCCCCGCCGCGCGGACGCGGGTGCGCACCTGGCCCGAGCGGCGGCACGGCCCCGAGTACGCCGGGCGCGCCGCGCTCGCCCGGGCGTTCGCCGCCCGCCGCCGCGACCTGCCCGCCGCCGAGGCGCGCGGCGACGCGCTGGCCGCCGCCCGCGCGCTCGGCCACGGCGACCCCGGCCCGATGTACCGCGCCCTGCACGAGGGCACGCTGCGCCTCGCCGACCTGCTCGACCGCTTCCCCGCGCCCGTGCGCGCGCCGGATTCGGGCGGTGACGATCGGGGCACGTCTCGGTGAGACGGCGAAGGGGGCGGCCATGGCGGACTCGTTTCTGACCGGGGTGGACTGGACCGGCACCGTGCTGACGGTCGCGGGCACGCTCACCGGCGCGCCGGGCCCGCTGCGGCTGCGGCTGCGCGAACGGGAGGACGGCCGCGTCATCGACTGCCCCGGCACGTGCGTCACCGCCGCACCCGACGACGGCGCCGCGACGTTCCGCGCCGAACTGGCCGTGGCCACCGCCGACTCCGGCGGCCCGCTGCCGCGCGGCCTGTGGGACCTCCTCCTCGTCGACGGCGCCGAGATCCCCGTCGGCCCGCTGCGCGACCCGGCGCTCGACCTCGGCCCGCACCGCGCCTTCCTGCCCGGCGGCACCACCGTCACCGCCTACCTCAGCCTCGCGGGCACGCTCGCGCTCGACGTCGGCGGCGACCCGCACGCCGCCGGCACCGTGCCTGCGCGGCGGCTCGCCTGGAACGACGCCGACGACGAACTCGTCGTCGGCGGCGAGATCCCGTTCGAGCCCGGGGAGAGCCCCGTCTCGGCGACGATGGCGCTGCGCGAACGCCGCACCGGCCGCGTCTACGAGGTCATCGCCGCGCTCCACCCCGGCCCCGCGTGCCTGGGCTTCACCGCGTCCGTGCCGCTCACCCGCGCGTTCGTGGACGATCCGCTGCCGCGCGGCGTCTGGGACGTCTACCTCGTGCTCGGCTTCGCCGGGCTGCACCGCGAGCTGCGCGTCCTGGCGCCGGGCGAGCCGATCGAGCTTCAGGTGTGGCGGCGGCTGCACCCGGTGCGCGTCACGTCGACGCGGGCGCCCGAGCCGCTGGCCGTCACGGTCGGGCGGTTCGCCGGGCGGCGGCTCAACGGCGGCGCCGGCGACGGCGCGTCCGGGGCCGCGGCCGGTCCCAGTCCCGCGACCAGTCCCGCGACCAGTCCCGGCCCCACTCCCGGGACGCCGCCGCGAGTGTGGTGAGCGACCCGACGATCATGATGCCGCCCGCCAGGTTGAACGACGCGGTCCCCGCGATGGCGTCGGCCGGGGCGCGCACCGTCAGCGGCAGCAGCGTCACCAGGCCCACCACGATCGCGCCGATCCAGCCGAACGCGCGCACCGGCCGCGCCGCCGTCCCGATGAGGACGTGCAGCAGCGCGGTCGCCTGGAGCGTCGCGGCGCCCGCGCAGACGCCGTAGGCCGTCGCCGCCTCGCCCGCCCCGGCGCTCGCCGCGACGAACACGG
This sequence comes from Actinomadura flavalba DSM 45200, assembly GCF_000374305.1. Lineage (GTDB taxonomy): Bacteria > Actinomycetota > Actinomycetes > Streptosporangiales > Streptosporangiaceae > Spirillospora > Spirillospora flavalba. Next base: position 249,424 of record NZ_KB894097.1, read on the forward strand.
GCATCTGCGCGTCGAACAGGGACCGCAGCAGGTACGCGGTGAGGCTCGCCAGCCCGGCCGCGGCGGCGGCCAGCGCCGCCCCGCACAGCCACAGGCGGCGCAGCGAGATGCGCGGCGGCTCGGCCAGCGCGTCGTGCAGGGCGACGAAGTCGTCGTAGCGGTGCATCAGCGGGTCGGCCGCGGGCTTGACGGCCGCGCGGCACCGGAACGACCGCCGGTAGGACGCCGGAAGGCCGGGAGCCCCGCGTCCGCGGTGGGCTCCGCCGGACGACGACGCGCCGGGCCTGCTCTCGCTCATGCGTCCCCTCCCCGATCCGGACGATCGGAGTGCTACCCGGGGCCGTTCCGGCGGACTCCCGACCGCTTCGCCTCTTTGTCGTCATTTGATCGTCCCCGGGGGTGTCGCGCCCGTTAGGATGATCTTGCCCCCGTGACCGGAAGGCGGACCACGCCCCGTGCCTCCTCCCCCCTCCCCCGAACCGCCCGAGGACGACGAGTCCGGCACCGCCGTCGGCCGGTTCCTGCGGTGGCTCGCGCCGCCCGGCGAGCACGACGACTGGCTCGAACCGGACCTCGATCCGGACGGCGAGAACGAGTCCGGCCCCGGCGACGGCCTACTGAAATTCCGGAATTCCGATTAAGCTGGAGCGGGTCACCGCCGCCGATCTCCGAGGGGTCCGCCCTGAGCAGCATCGAGGACCGCGTCCGCGCCCTTGAGGAGCGCGTCGCCGCGCTGGAGGCGCGCGCCGCCGAGCCGCCCGCCGCGTCCGCCCCGCCCGACGAGACCGGGCACATCGCCTACGGCGGCAAGGCCGAACTCGGCGGCTACGGGTGGGAGTGGAACTCGGTCCGCTCCCCCGGCGCGCTGCTCGGGCTGCCCGCCGCGCCGCTCGCCGCCGTCCTGGCCGCCGCCGGGCACCCCGCCCGGCTGGAGGTGCTGCGCGTCCTCGCACTCGGGCCGCGCGGCGTCGCCGACCTTCAGGCCGAGCTCGGGCTCGGGTCGGCCGGGCAGCTCTACCACCACCTCAAGGCGCTCACCGGCGCCGGGCTCGTCGAGCAGACCGAACGCGCCGTCTACCGGCTGCCGGGACGGGCCGTCTTCCCCGTCCTGGCACTGCTCGCCGCCGCCGCCGACGTCTCCCGGACGTGAGAAACGCCCGGAGGGAGCGCGGCGAACCGCGATCCCTCCGGGCGTTCCGCGCCGGAAGGGGGGAGATCAGACCTGGCCGGCCTTCTCCAGCGCCGCGCAGCAGGTGTTCACCAGCAGGCGGGTGACGTTGTACGGGTCGATGTTGGCGTTGGGGCGGCGGTCCTCGATGTAGCCCTTCTTGTCCACCTCGACCTGCCACGGGATGCGCACCGACGCGCCGCGGTTCGAGACGCCGTAGCTGTACTCGTCGAACGGGGCGGTCTCGTGCTGGCCGGTGAGCCGGTCGGCGATGCCGTGGCCGTAGCCCGCGATGTGCTCCTCGACCTTGCCCTCGGCGCCCATCGACTCGCAGGCCGTCACGATGGCGTCGTAGCCCTCGCGCATCGCCTTGGTGGAGAAGTTGGTGTGCGCGCCCGCGCCGTTCCAGTCGCCCTTGGCCGGCTTGGGGTCGATGCTCGCCGCGACGTTGTGGTCCTCGGCGATGCGGTACAGCAGCCAGCGCGCGACCCACAGGTGGTCGGAGACCTCCAGCGGGCCCGCCGGGCCGATCTGGAACTCCCACTGGCCGGGCATGACCTCGGCGTTGATGCCGGAGAGCTTGAGGCCGGCCGCCAGGCAGGCGTCCATGTGGTCCTCGACGATGTCGCGGCCGAACACCTCGTCGGCGCCGACGCCGCAGTAGTACGGGCCCTGCGGGGCCGGGAAGCCGGTCTCGGGGAAGCCGAGCGGGCGGTCGGCCTTGAAGAAGGTGTACTCCTGCTCGATGCCGAACCAGGAGTCCTGCGCGGCGTACTGCTCCGCGACCGGACGCAGCTTGGCGCGGTTGTTCGTCGGGTGCGGGGTGCCGTCGACGAGGTAGACCTCGCACAGGACGAGCTTGTGGTCACCGCCGCGGATCGGGTCGGGACACGAGAAGACCGGCTTGAGCACGCAGTCCGAGTTGTCGCCCGGGGCCTGGTTCGTGCTGGAGCCGTCGAAGCCCCAGTCGGGCAGCGGCACGCCGTCGGCCACGATCTTGGTCTTGGACCGCAGCCGGGCGGTGGGCTCGGTGCCGTCGATCCAGATGTACTCGGCCTTGTAGGTCAACGTCGGGTTCCCTTCGTCCGGCGGCCGTGCGGTGAGGTTCGGCCGAGAACGAGGTTGACAACCCGGGGTTTCACACCTGTTGCCCATATGTGAACGGCATGTAAAACACCATCTGACCTGGTTTAACACTCCGGAAAACGGTCACGGATGTGGCCTGTTTCACTCTTCTCGCCCCATGGGAGCCCCAAACGATCACCCCTGGACGCGGCCCGGCGGCCCCGCCAGACTGACCGCGTGACCCCCACCCCCGCCCGGCGCCGCCTGCTGGAGGAGCGCCACGTCTACACCCGCGACCTGGACCGCGACCCGGCACTCCTGGACGACTGCCCGCACCGCTACATCTTCGTGATCGCGACGCAGCGCATCCTCAAGCTCGCGCCGCTCTCCGGGGCGCTCCCCGCGCTCCTCGCCACCGTCGAGTCCCTGGAGGCCAAGGGCTGGGAACCCGTCGCCTGGTCGCTGGAATCGCAGTCCGACTCCGGTGTCGTCATGCGCCGGCGTTGACATGTTCGTCACCTTGAGTGACTGAACTGAGCCGCGGCCATCACTTTCCGTGACCGTCACCGAGGTGGTGTCATGACCTCGTGCGTCAGTTGAGTCGGCGGGTGCGGCAGCGGGCGTGGCCGGTGCGGCGGATCGCCGTCGCCTGCGGCATCGTGCTCTTCCTCGCGGGTCTGCTCGTGTTCCTGTGGCGGGGCCCGTGGTGGCTGGACGGGGAGTTCCTCAGCCGCGCGCGGTTGCAGGAGGGCGGAGCCGGTCTCGTGACGGGGTTCCGCGCGACCGTCGTGCAGGTGCTGATCGGGGCGGCGGCCGTGACGGCGCTGTGGTTCACCGGGCAGAACTACCGGCTTGCCCGGCGCGGCCAGGTCACCGACCGGTTCATCCAGGCGCTGGAGCGGCTGGCCTCCGAGGAGGTGTACGTCCGGTACGGGGGCGTGCTCGCGCTGGCGCAGATCATCGACGACGACCCGGCGCAGGGCATGCACGCGACGCAGGTGCTCGCGGCGTTCGTCCGGCAGCGCGCGCCGCGCCACCCGGCCATGGCCAAGGCGGAGGGGCCGTCCCCGGCGCGACTGCCCGGGACGCCCGACGAGGACGTCCAGGCGGCGCTGAGCACCCTGACGTCCGGGGCGTACCGCCGCCACGCCGAACGGGACACCGTGGACCTCCAGAACGTCCACCTGGCGGGCGCGAACCTGCCCGGCGCCGACCTGCGCGGCATCCGCCTGGGCCGCTCCAACCTGACCGGCGCGAACCTCACCGGCGCCGACCTCGCGGGCGCCGACCTGACCGGCGCGGATCTCAGCGACGCCGACCTGCGCGGCGCGCTCCTCGACGACGCGCACCTCATCCGCTCGCTGCTGGCCCGCGCCGACCTCACCGGCGCCCGGCTGCGCGGCACGGACCTGACCGGCGCCGACCTGCGCGGCGCCGTCCTGGCCGGGGCGGACCTGCGCGACGCCCACCTGTCGGCCGCCGACCTGCGCGCCACGTCCGGCCTCGATCCCGACGCCTACACCGGCACCCACCACGACCACGCCACCCTCGTCCCCGAGGGCCTGGAAACCTGAACGGAAGAGGAAAGGCAGGGAGAGGTGAATTCGGTGGGGCTGGCCGGGCTCGAACCGACGACCTGCGAGGTGTAAGCTCGCTGCGCTCCCAACTGCGCTACAGCCCCTGGCCGTCCCGACGATACCGTCTCGGGCGCCGATCGAGGTACTCGGGTTTTCGGAGCCGCCCGCGCTTCGCGGCCGCCGGTGCTCAGAGCTTGAGGATGCCGTCGCGCATGGCCACGACCGTCGCCTCGGTCCGGCTGCGGACGCCCAGTTTGCCGAACACGGCGTGCAGGTGATTACGGACCGTCCTCTCGGAGATTCTCAGGTTCCGGGCGATGCCGCGATTGGCCAGGCCCGTCCCGGCGAGCACCAGCACCTGACGCTCGCGTTCGGTCAGCGCGCATCCGGGGACGGGACCGTGCTCGGCCGGCGCCGGGCCGCCGGAGTCGGCGGGGCCCGCGAGGGCGCGGGCCCGGGCGGCCTCCAGCGTCCGCAGCAGTTCCTCCTGCTCGCGCAGCAGGCCGCGCGCCCGGACGATCGCCGCGTCGAGCTGCACCAGCGTCGGCCGGTGTCCCCGGCAGCACGGCTCCTCGGGCTCAGCCATCGGCGAGGGCGGCGCGGACGTGGGCCTCCGCTTCGGACACCGTGTGGCTGCCGTCGTGGAGCATCTTCTGGGTGAGGGCGTAGGCGGCCCCGGCGGCCAGTCCCTCGTGCAGGTGCCGGAGCGTGCCGCACCCGCCGGACGCGATCACCGGGACGGGCACGGCCTCGGTCATCGTCCGCACCAGGTCCAGGTCGTACCCGGCGCCGGTCCCCTCCTGGTCCAGGCTGTTGGGCAGGATGTGCCCGGCGCCCAGGTCGGTGAGCATCCGGGCCCAGGTGACGGCGTCCAACGGCGTCTCCACGTCCTCCCCCTGGATGACGACGTTCCACCGCCCGTCCGCCGTCCGCTGCACGTTCATGACGCCGAGGACGCGGTCGGAGCCGTACCGTTCGACGACGTCGTGCAGGACGGAGGGCCGTTCGACCGACGTGGTGCTGAGCCCCACCGCGTCGGCCCCCGCCTCGTACAGCCGTTCGAGGGCGTCGGCCGACGGCGCGATCCCGTTGGCGACCGTCACCCACAGCCGGACGTCGTTCGCCCGCGCCCGCTCGACGACCTCCAGCCCGGCGGCGCTGCGCTCCCAGGAGTCCTGCACGTCGATGAAGATCCGGGTGGCCCCCTGCGCGCGATAACGCCGGATGATCTCGGCCGGGTCCGAGGGGTCCACGAGCCCGGGAATGCCCGAGGGCGCCGTCGCCCGCCCGCCGACGATGTCGATCGTCGGAATGATCAGTGAATGCCCCGCTCGATCGCCACTCGCCACCATCATGTCTCCTTTCGCGGCGTCCGGCATGGTCTTTCCCGCAGTTCTGACGCGAACCTGACGCTCCTCTGATGCAGGGCTGATCGCGTTTCTCCGCGCCACCGGGAACGGTCCTCCCGTCCGGCGCGCCCGACCGGCATCACCTGCGTTCCGCCCGGTGTCGGCCGCCTCCGGCGCACCGGCCCGGACGGTCCCGGCGCGCCGGGGTCACGTCCTCGGCGGACGCCGCGCGGGGCGGCGGAAGAAACGAACACCGCCGCCCGGAGTTTCCCGCCGAGAAGTGGGGAGGGCGGGCTTCGGCCACGGCCGCCGCGTCCGATTGCCGGAGACGATGATTTTTTTGCCGCTAAGCCGTCGTTAATGGTATCCTGAGACTCGCGGTTCGATCATGAGATGATCGTTCATCTGCAATGCCCGGCGAGGGATGAGCCTTGGCATCTTTAGAATTGCTGGGTGAGCTGTGCATCCGCAGCGACAAGGCGAGACTGCCGGTCAGGGGAACAAAGCAGCGCAGTCTGCTGGCGGCGCTGACCATCCGGGGCAACGTCACGGTTTCGGCCGAAGATCTGGTGCTGGAGATTTGGGGCGATGAGCCGCCCGTCGGCGCCGAGAACGCTCTCCAAGCCCATATTTCCCGAATTCGGGCGATATTGGCCACACAACAGGGGATGGCACGGTTCCGGCTGCGCACCCGCTATCCCGGATATCTGTTCGAGTTACCGGAGGGGAGCGTCGACAGCTCCCGGTTCCGCCGCCACTGCGTCCGCGCCCAGGCGGTGAAGAACTCCGCACCCGAGCAGGCCGCCGCCCTCTACCGCGCCGGGCTGGCGCTCTGGCGGGGGCCCGCCCTCCAGAACGTGCCGCCGGGCCCGATCAGGAACGCGGAGGTCCGCCGGCTGGCCAGCGAACGCCGCACGGCGGTCGCCAGCCTCGTCGAACTCGACCTCGACCTCGGCCGCCACCTCCAGGTCATCCCCGATCTGGAACAGCTCGTGCTGGAGCACCCGCTCGAAGAGCGCTTCTACGCCCAGCTCATGGTCGCGCTGACCCGGTCCGGCCGCACCGGAGACGCTCTCCAGGTCTATCAGCGCGCGCGGCTGACGCTGGCGCAGGAAGCGGGCCTGTCCCCTTCGCCCGCCTTACAGCGGCGCATGCGGATGATCCTGCACGACTCCGGCCACGACGACGAGACGAGCTGACCGGCGCTCAGCCGGTCAGGCGCGTCATGCGCGGCGCGTCCGGCGCGATGCGCCCGGCCACGTCGATCGCCGAGGTCACGGCCGACTCCTGACTGGCGACCCAGTTGGTGTGGTTCCCGGCGAAGTGCAGACCGCCCCGGCCCTGGAGACCGGCCAGCCGTCGCTGCGCGCGCACGGCGCCGGGCGTGATCATCAGGTGCCGGAAGTCCGCGCGGCACAGCACCTGGTCCGGCAGCACCTCGCGGTGCGCGATCTGGCTCTTGAAGACGTCGACCCCGTGGACGGGGCCGTACCAGTCGCAGCTCTCGCACCAGCCGTCGTGCACGGACAGGTTGGTGGTCGCCCAGTGGCGCTCGTCGGCGGGCATGTAGGCGGGGTCCAGGTGCAGCGCGTAGGCGGTGTCCACGTACGCGAAGGAGCCCAGGACCTCGCACAGCGCGGCGGTGCCCGCCAGCGGCGCGACGAGGTCGCGGGCGACCGGGGGCGGCACCGCGAACACGACCTCGTCGACCAGGTGCGACACGCCGGTCGAGTCGGTCAGCTCATAGCGCCCCTCGGTGCGCCGCACCCGCTCCAGGGCGGCCCCGGTGCGGACGCGCAGCCGGGGCGTGTCCGCCGCGAGAGCCCAGGCGAGGCTCTCCAGGCCGGGCGCGAGCTGCTCCCACGGCGGATCGGCGGACTCCCCCACGTAGAACGCGATCGCCGCCCGCGCCGACAGTTCCTTGGCCTCCTCCAGGTCGCAGCAGAACAGCGACGCGGGGCGCGCGTAGAGCACGTCCCGCTTGAGCGCGTCGGAGACCGGGAGGGGTTCCACCAGCTCGGCCAGCGGGACGCACCAGTCGACGTCGCGGTCGTGCCACTCGGCGGCGCGGTCGAGGAACAGGTTCACCGCGTCCCACGCCGGGCCCAGCCGCGTGGCGCTCGGCCGGTCCGCTCCCTCACCCGCCGGGGTGACCAGGCTCGGCACCCTCTCCCCGTCCCGCGTCAGCGACAGGGACGCCGGGATGCGCCGGACGTCCGCCGCCGTGTAGCCGAGAAGGGAGAGGAGCCGGCGATGCCGGGGGAACATCTCGGCGGAGATGTCCTGGGAACCGAGTTCCACCGCCACGGTCTCCCCGCCGAGCCGCACCGGAAAGGACCGGGCGCTTCCGCCGACACGCGACCGGGCTTCCAGAAGAACGCACTCGTGTTCCTCGCCGAGCAGCCACGCGACCGTGAGTCCGGCGATTCCGCCGCCCGCAATGCCCACGCGCATCGCCCACCCCATCCCGGGTCGCTCTGTCCAGCGGTGACCAGGGCACGAGCCTAGCCGCGCGCGTCCTTCCCGCAATGGGCCGATCGTCCTAGAACACAGTCACCAGCTACCGCCGATTCGTGCGGGGTAAAGGCCAAGTCAGTCGAGTGACGATGAGCGAATGGGGCGGTGCATGCCGGAATCAGGATCGGACCGCGCGTCGGCGGCGGAGCTGGTCACCGAACTGGCGCGTCTGCGCGGCGCGGAACCGCTGCGCAATCCGATGCTGGAACTGGCGCGGAACGGCCTCGTCACCGTTCACCATCTGCGCAGGGTGGTGCTGGTGGAGGACATGTACCACCGTGCCGAGCTGGCCGCCTACGGCCTGCTGCTCGCGCGCTTCCCGCACTCCCCCGCCGACGTCCTGCTGCTCGACGTGGCCCGTACCGTGCAGGGCGCCCGGGGCAGGCTGGCGTCGGTCGCCCGCAGCCTCGGCATCACGCTCGGCGCCGCCACGCCCACCGCCACCGCGCTGCGCCGGGACGTCGCCGCCCACGGCTTCTGCGGCTTCGTCTCCTGGCTCGCCGTGAACGGCGGCCAGTCGGCGATGGCGCTCGCCCTGTACTCCGAGCCCGACGGAATCTATTACGGCGGCGGGGCGGCGATCGTGCACGAGCTTCGCGGACGCGGCCAGGACGTGCCCGACGACTTCGCCGAGTACTACACCGGGGTTCCGTCGGAGGAACAGAACGACCGAGCGCTGGAGGTCGTCCAGAACGGTCTGGACAGCGGGGAATCGCCGAGCGCCGCCCTCGACGCCGGGCGGTTGTGCGACCAGTACATGGCGCTCCTGTGGACGACCGCGGCCTTCGCCGGGAAAGGTGAACGATGACCCTGTCCGCTCCGCGACACGACACGGCCCGCGCGGTGGCCGAGGAACTCGCTTCAGCGCGCGCACCGCGTCCGGCCGGGAACGACTTCCTGGTCCGGCTCGGCGAAGACCGGGTGACGGCCGACGACCTGCGGCGCCTCGTGCGCGCGGAGACGGCGTCGGCCGCCGGTGAACTCAGCGCGTACGCCGCGATGGCGGTCCGCTATCCGCACCCGGTCTTCCCCGCTCTGCTCGACATGGCCTACAGGGCCGTGCCCAGGATCGCCGCGTGCGCGCGGGCGACGGGTCTCGACGCCGACCGGCTCGCGCGGCCACCGACGCGGTTCTCGGCCTACGCCTATCCCGCGTACCTGTCCTGGCTCGCGTTGAACGCCGGCCGCGCGGGGATCGGTGCCGCGATCTACGCCGACCTGGACGGCTACTACGCCGACGGTCTCCTCGTGGCCGAGGGATTGCGCGCGTCCGGAGCGAAGGTGCCCGGCGAACTCGTCGACTACTACTCCGCGCCCGTGCCCGACGGCCTGTGCGAGGGAAGCCTGTCACTCCTCCAGGAGGGGCTGGACGCCGGTGACGACGCGGCGGACGCGCTGCGCCTCGGCCGGATGATGCAGAAGTCCCTGGACGGGTTCTGGCGATCGGCGCTGCCGGAATGACCGCTAGTCCGCCCGGATCGGGCCGTGGCGTGATGCGCGCCGTCACGTTCGGGCGCACGGGTGAGCCCGCCGACGTCCTGGAGCTCGCGCGGGTGCCGGTTCCGCTCCCCGGCCCGGGCCGCGTCCGGGTGCGGATCACCCTGCGTCCGGTCAACCCCTCCGATCTGCTCTTCGTCCGCGGGCGTTACGGGCGGCGCCCCGAACCGCCCTCTCCGGTGGGTTTCGAGGCGGCCGGCGTCGTGGACGCGTGCGGTTCCGGCGTCGGCCTGGCGCCGGGCACCCGCGTCGCCGTGGACGCGCCCGGCACCTGGCAGGACTATGTGGTCGCCTCCCCCGATGATCTCGTGCCGCTGCCCGACGACGTCACCGACGAGGCCGGATGCCAGCTAACGGTCAACCCCGCCACGGCGGTCCTGCTGGTGCGCGAGCTGGCGGCGCGGCCCGGGCAGTGGCTGGTCCAGACCGCCGGAGCCTCGGCCGTGGCCCGGATGGTGACGCGCCTGGCGGTCTCCGGCGGCGTGCGGTGCCTGAACGTCGTCCGCGACGACCGCCACCGCGACGACCTGGCGGCGCTGGGCGCCGAGACGGTCGCGGGGCCACCGGAGACGATCACCGAGCAGGTCGCCCGGTACACCGGTGACCGGGGGGCCGCCGCCGTCCTCGACGCCGTGGGCGGGAGCGCCGGGAGCGCGGCGGCACGGTGCCTGTCCCCGGGCGGGCGGCTGCTGGTCTACGGGATGATGTCCGGCGATCCGCTCACCCTCGACCCCGACGACCTGGTCTTCCGCGACATCGAGGTGCGGGGTTTCTGGCTTCCCGAGCGGCTGCGGCGGCTCGACGCCCCGGCGCGCGCCGACCTCACCGCGACCGTCCTGGACGGGGCGCGCTCCGGCGCCCTCGTCTCCCCGGTCGAGGCGAGGTACGGCCTGGCCGACTTCGCCGAGGCGCTGCGGCATGCCGACCGTCCCGGCCGCACCGGGAAGATCCTGCTGACCGCCTGAGCCCCGCGCGCCGCATCGCGGTCAGTCGCGCGACGGCGGCCGCAGGAAGCCCGCGTCCAGGAGGGACCGCAGGTACGCGTCCAGCAGCGCGGCGTCGACCGGCGGGCAGCGGTGACCGGCGGCACGGGCGGTGTTGGCCCGGTCCGGCTCGGGCATGTTGCCGGAGAAGTAGCTCTCGAAGACCGAGAGGCCCGTACCGGCCGACCGTTCCCGGAACAGCGGCAGGTAGGCGGCCAGCGGGCCGGCCGGGTCCTCGGCCACGTGCTCCGCCATCGCCCGGGTCCACTCCTCGTAGGGCAGCGCGCGGACCCGGTAGCCGAGGACGGCGGCGCGCTCGGCGAGCAGCGACAGCGACGCCGGCGCGGGGTTGACGACGTGGTAGACGTGCCCCTCAGGCGGCTCGTGGAGCACCAGGTGCGTCACGACCTCGGCGGTGTGGTCGACCGGGACGAAGTCGAGCGGCATCGGCACGTCCGGGGCCGTTCCGGTCTCGACGACCGCCTTGACGAACGCGCTCATCAGGGTGCCGGTGTTCTGCGCCCCGCCCTCGCGGGGCCCGGTGATCTCGTGCGGCCGGTAGACGCTCAGCGGCAGGCCCTCGTCCGCCGCCGCGCGCAGCATCGTCTCCGCGACCCATTTCGTCTCGGCGTACCCCTGGCCCAGCAGGCGGGGATCGCCCAGCGGTCCGTCCTCGGCGGCGCGGTCCACCCCCTGCGTGCCGAGCCCGGCCAGGACCGCCACGGAGGAGACGTAGTGGAAGTCCTTCAGGTGGTGGCGCGTGGCCAGGGCGAGCAGTTCGCGGACGCTTCCGACGTTGGCGGCCGCCAGCCGCGCGTAGGGGTAGAGGAAGTTGACATGCGCTCCGTTGTGCAGGACGACCCCCACCCGGGCGGCCAGCTCCTCGAAGGCCGGGTCGTCCATGCCGAGGCGGCGTTCGGCCAGGTCGCCCGGCACCGCGCGCACCCGCTCGGACAGGCCCGACAGGGACAGGCCGGAGCGGCGCAGCGCGGCGCCGATCCGGCGCAGGCCGTCCTCCGCGCCGTCGGCCCGCACCAGGCAGAACACCTCCGCGTCGGCGGCGTCGAGGAGCCGGCGCAGCAGGAACGCTCCGACGTAGCCCGTGGCGCCGGTGAGCAGGACGGCGTCCGGAGCGGCGGCCCTCGTCAGGCCGGACGCGCGGAACCGCAGGCCGGGGTCGGGTTCGGCCTCCCGCCGGAAGTCGACGGCGGACTCGCCGGGGTCCTCGCGTCCGGCGCGGACGGCGTCGAGACGCGCCGCGTACTCGCTCAGGACGGGAGTGTCGAGCAGGATGCGGACCATCTCCCTGCCGGGGACGCGCTGGAGATCGAGCCGCTCGCGGACGGTGGCGACGGCGCGGACCAGGTGCAGCGACTGGCCGCCCAGGTCGAAGAAGTCATCGGTACGGCCGATCGGACCGGTGCCGAGCAGGTCCGCCCAGACGCGGGCGACGGCCCGCTCGGTGTCGCCGTCCGGCGGGTCGCCCGCCGGACGCTCGCCGGACTCCCGCGTCAGCTCCCGCACGGCGGCGGGGTCGACCTTGCCGGTGCGGCCGAGCGGCAACCGGTCGGTGACGCCGATGCGCGCGGGCAGCATGAAGTGCGGGAGGCGGTCCTGGAGGAACCCGCGCAGCCGCCGCGCGAAGGGCCGCCGTCCGGCGTCCCCCACGGACTCGCGGGGCGCGGCCCACACGACCAGGGACCTGTCGTCGGAGCCGGAGTCGTCGACGGCCACCTTGGCGTCCTGCACGTCGGGGTGGGCGGTGACCGCCGCCTCGACCTCGGCCGGTTCGACCCGGTAGCCGCGGATCTGCACCTGCCGGTCCAACCGGCCCAGGTACTCCAGCACCCCGTCGCGGCGCCACAGCGCGCGGTCCCCGGTGCGGTACATGCGCGCGTCGTCGCGGCCCGCGAAGCGGTCGGGCAGGAACCGCTCGGCGGTGCGCTCGGGGTCGCCGAGGTAGCCGATCGCCACGCCGTCCCCGCCGACGTACAGCTCCCCCTCCTGTCCGGGCTCGCACGGATTCCCGTCCTCGTCGAGGACGTAGCACGTCGAGTTCGCGATGGGGCGCCCGATCGGCACGGTCCGCGCGTCCTCCCCCAGCTCGATCACGTGGTGGGCGCTGGAGAACGACGCGTTCTCGGTGGGGCCGTAGCCGTTCACCAGGTGGCGCGGCGGGGCCGCCGCCAGGACCGCCCGGACGCACTCGGGGCTGACGGTGTCGCCACCGGCGATCAGGTACCGCAGGGGGCCGAACATGCCCGGCTCGGCGAAGCCCAGTTGATGGAACAGTCCGGCCGTGAGCCACAGGACGGTGGCGTGGTGCCGCTCGATCTGCGCGGCCAGATCGGACGGCGACAGGAGCGTCTCCGGGTCGGGGAGGACCAGCAGCCCGCCGTGCAGATGCGCCCCGAAGATCTCGAAGCAGGAGATGTCGAACGTGGGGTTCGTGGTGGCCAGGACGACGTCCTGCGGGCCGAGGTCGACGTAGTCGGTGCCGACGACGAGCCGCACGGGCCCCCGGTGCGGCACGACCACGGCCTTGGGCGCGCCGGTCGAGCCGGAGGTGAACATGATGTACGCCGGGTCGGTGGCGGCGGCGGGTGAGACGACCGGCTCCGGCGCCGGGGCGAGCGGTTCGTCCACCACGACGGCGGGCGCGGCGGGCAGCCTGTCACGCCAGCGGTCCCGGGTGATCACGCACGGCGCGTCGAGGCGGTCGGCCATGCCGCGCAGCCGGTCGGCGGGCTCGTCCGGGTCCAGGGGGACGTAGGCGCCGCCCGCCTTCAGGACGCCCCAGACGCCGACGATCGCTTCGGGCGAGCGTTCCAGCAGCAGCGGCACCGGGGTGCCGACGCCCACGCCGTGCTCCTCGCGGAGCGCGTGCGCGAGGGCGTCGGCGCGCGCCGACAGGTCGCGGTAGGTCAGCGTGACCGTCCCGTCCGTCACCGCCGGGGCGTCGGGCGTTCGCCGCACCTGCGCCTCGAACAGCCCGGTCAACGACGCGTCGCGCGGGTACGGGCGCGCGGTGTCGTTCCACCGTCGCAGGTGCTCGATGGACCGCTCTGACATGTCCGGCTCCTTCGGGTCGGGGACGGGCGCGCACACGCGGTGGGCCGGGTCATCCGGCGGCCGCCGCCGTCCAGAACCTGCCGAGGTGTTCCTCCAGCAGCCGTGCCCTGCGCACGGCGACGTCGCCGTCCTCGCCGTGGTCCAGGCCGTACTGGACGACCTCCAGGGCCTGCCGCTCCAGCTCGTCGGACTGGCCGCCCGCGTAGTAGTCGACGAACTCCGGCGGCACCTTCAGGTCCGTGTCGCGCAGCCGTTCGACCAGGGCCGTGCAGCCGGGGAAGTACACGGTCATGTCGCAGTACAGGGCGAGCGCGTTGTCGGCCTGGCCGCCGTGCAGGGCCAGCCAGGAGATGTAGTTGCCGAAGGCGAGCGCGTCCACCCCGGACGGCCACTCACCGATCCGCTCCGCGGGGATTCCGAGCGCCGTCGCGCAGTCGCGCAGCTTGAAGTGCGCCTCATGGACCAGCCGCGCGACCGCCAGGTACAGGCCGGTGGTGGGGTGATGGGGATACCTGGCGATCATGGTTCCGTAGGTGGCCAGCTCCGCTCGATGGGTCCGCAGCTCGACGCCGACCAGCCGCCGGAGGTGCTCCATCTCGATGTCGCCGCGCTCGGCCAGATCCAGGAGGGGATGGGCGACCGGCGCCTCCTGCCGGAGCCGGGACAAGGCGTCGGCCAGTGAGCGGGCGCCGGGTGTGGGCTGCTGTGGGGTGGGGCCCATCGGGGTGCTTCCTTCCGTCCGTGACGAGGTTGCCTGGCTGGCTTCGTTCCCGGACGGCTGACAGGGTCGTGACGGCGGCCTGACGTCGGCCCACGCGCGGCGCGGAGGCTCGGCCGCGCGGCGAGCGGCCGGGTTCGCGCAGGTCGGAGGCTCAGGGGTGGCGGTGGATCGCGCCGTCCTTCATGACGAAGGACACGTGGCCCATGACGTCGATGTCGTCGAAGGGGCTGGCGGGCACGGCGACCAGGTCGGCGCGGGCGCCGGGCGCGATGCGGCCGAGATCGTCGCGGCCGAGGAGACGGGCGGCGACGACGGTCGCGGCGCGCAACGCGTTCAGCGGGCTGAGCCCGGAGCCGACCAGCGCGGGGAACTCACGCCAGTTGTCGGCGTGGTCGAACGTTCCGGCGTCGGTGCCGAAGGCGATGACGGCGCCGCCGCGGACCTGCCGCCTGCGCCCGGCCAGCAGCGCCTCGGCGTGCGTACGGATCTGCCGGCGCACGTTGTCGGCCTTGTCGGTCCAGAAGTCCTCGTCGTCGAGCTTTCCGACGAACACCGTGACCGCGTGCTGGGTGGGGATCAGCGCGACGCCGCGCTCGGCCAGCAGGCGCAGGGTCTCCTCCGTCGCCAGGTGCCCGTGTTCGATGCTGGTGACCCCGGCCAGCACCGCGCGGCGCACTCCGGCGTCCGCGATGGCATGGGCGGCCACCGGCAGCCGCCGGTCGCGGGCGGTGTCGACCAGCGCCCGCATCTCCCGCTCGCTGTAGCCGACGATGGTCGGGTCGTCGACGCTGGTGGAGAAGCCGCCGGTGGCGGCGAACTTGATCCAGTCGGCGTTCTGGCGCGCCTGCCTGCGGACCGAGCGGATGATCTCGTCGACGCCGTCGGCCACCTCGCCGATCTCGCAGCCGCAGGCGCCGGCCTCGTCGCTGTGGTCGCCGTGCCCGGAACGGGCGCTCATCAGGCGCGGAGCCACGATCATGCGCGGGCCGGGCACCAGCCCCGAATCGACGGACCGGCGCAGCGTCAGCGTCACCGGCTCGGGAGTGAAGCAGCCGAGGTCCCGGACGGTGGTGAAGCCGTTGTCCAGCAGGGTGCGCAGCACCGGCAGCGCCTCCAGCGCCGGCTGGGCCGACGACGTGTTACCGGCCACCGTGTGCACGTGGCAGTCGATCAGCCCCGGCAGCAGCACCGCCTGGCCGAGGTCCACGATCCGCGCGCCGGCAGGCCGGTCCGCGCGGTCCTCGCAGGCGACGATCCGTCCCTTCCGCACCACGACCTCGGTGTGCCCGCGCACGTTCTCGGCGCGGCCGTCCCAGCATCGCCCGGCCACGATCACCGTCGTATCGGTCATGGGCACTCCCCTTTGAGCGATCATCCCAACGGCACCGCGAAAGGGGCGGCGGGCCGAAACGATCGCGGCATGACCCACCCGAGGAATTCCGGCGCACAGCGGACCCGAGAACATGATCCCTATATGCCATCAGAGATCTTCCACAGGGTGCGTAAATGATCAGACCAATGATTCCGAGTGGACCCGAACGTTCTCACGGCCGCCCCATCCTGTCAATGACAGTGACCACTTGACCCGAACGGAGAATATGACAACACTGGGAATTCCCTTCCCGTGCGATCAATCAGCACCTGATGAACCTGGACGGGACGCCCGCAGTGGCTCGCGAACAGGTCGAAAACGGTCAGGAGCATCATGGACCTCCCCCCGAACCTTTCGCCTGACCCGGCCCCCGACGATCCCTCGATCCCCGCCACGATCTCCTTTCGCGACGAGGATCTGGCCATCGGACGGCATCCGGCGACCGGAAGCGACAACGGCCAGACCGATGACGATCTCCTCCGGTTCCTCGCGCACTGGGGTCGTCGCCAGCAGCAGTGGATGGCGGGCTTCCCCGTCAACCTGGACTTCGACTACCGGCCGCTGGCCGAATTCCTGGCCGTCCCGCTCAACAATGTCGGAAGTCCCTACGACACGGCCGGTTACAACATCTCCACCCGCCCCTTCGAGCGACAGGTCCTGGCATTCATCGCCGGCCTGGCGGGCGGCGAGACCGATCGGGTCGCCGGATACATCACCAACTGCGGTACCGAGAGCAACCTGTTCGGTGTCCACCTGGGTTTCCGCCGCTATCCGGATGCGGTCTTCTACACCTCCGCCGACGCCCACTACTCCGTCGACAAGATCACGTCCGTGCTGGGCGTGGACACCGTCAAGATCGACGTCGACGACGACGGCGCCATGGACCTGGACGCGCTGGCCGAGGCGTGCCGGGCCCACGCCGACCGGCCCGCGGTCGTGCAGGCCACCGTCGGCACGACCATGACCGGCGCCGCCGACCCGGTGGCCGCCCTCCGTCCGCGGCTGGCCCGCGCCGGTGTCGACCGCGTGCACCTGCACGTCGACGCCGCCTTCGGCGGGCTGATCGTCCCGTTCATCCCCGGCTTCGGGCCCTGGGGCTTCGACGCCGGCGCCGACAGCCTGGCCGTCAGCGGCCACAAGATGATCGGACTCCCGGTGCCCGCCGGTATCGCGCTGGCCCGCCGTGAGCATCTGCGGCGCGTCGGTTCCCACGTGGCCCAGGTCGACGTCGACGACTTCACCCTGCTCGGTTCCCGCGACGGCCTGAGCCCGCTGCTCCTGTGGTGGGCGCTGCGTCGCCTGGGCCTGGACGGCCTGGCCCGCCGCGCCGAGCACTGCCTGCGCGTCGCCGCCCACGCCGAACGCCGTCTCCGCGAATGCGACGCGGAGCCCAGGCGTTCGCCGAACTCCGTCATCACCAGCTTCCGGCGCCCCTCCGACCGGACGATGAACGCCTGGCACCTGCTGCCCTCGGGCGACCGCACCCACCTGATCGCCATGCCGCACGTGACCGAGGAGCACATCGACCGCTTCTGCCGGGACCTGCTGGCCGACAGGACGGGGTAGGCCACCGGGCCTGCGGGCCGGGTGGGGCCCGCAGGCCGGGGTCAGGAGGCGGCGGGCGCCGCCGTCGGGGTGAGGTGGAAGGTGCGGGTCGTGGTGAGGGCGGGGTCGCCGGGGCGGAGGTGGAGGGTGCCGGCGGCGGGGTCGAGGACGACCGCCGCGACCGTGCGCTCCCGGCGGACGTCGCCGTGGTCGGGGACGCGGATCGGAGGCGCCGCGAGCACGGCGAAGTGCGACTCGGCGTCGGCGGCCGGGGGAAGCGACGCCAGCCGTTCCGCGCACGCGGCGTGGCGGCGGTGCGAGGAGTTGGCCGCGAACGGGTTCAGCTCGTCGGACGGCGTGAAGTCGGGGTGCAGGAAGTGGTTCGCGTGCACCGTCTCGGGGGCGCGGTGCGTGCGCAGCTCGCCGTCGAGGACCTCCACCCAGAGCAGTTCGTCGCCGTCCAGCAGCGTCAGCGAACGGGAACTCGACAGGCGCATGCCCCGGAGCAGTTCGACGGCCTCGGCGGCGCCGCGCGCCGTGTCCAGCAGGTGCCGGATCGCCAGGTACGGCGGCACCCCCGGCGTCCAGTCCCCGCCGAGGACGAGGTTCAGGCCGACGGCCAGCCCCGCCGAGTTCACGCCGAGATAGCCGAGCAGCCCGCCGAAGCTCAGGACGAGCGCGTCCGGCCCGGCGCGTCCGGCGACGTGCAGGACCGCGATCTGGTCGTCCAGGTCGCCGTTCAGGTCGACGGTCTGGGCGAGGACGCCGTCGGCGGCGCGGCCGTAGGTGGTGCAGTCCCCCATCGTCGGGATCTTGCTGTAGCCGAGGACCTCCCGGCGCACCTGGAGCAGCCACGCCTCCCGCTCGGTGAGACCGGCCCCGGCCGCCAGGCCGCGCACCTCCTCCGCCAGGGCCGGGACGTCCTCCTCGATCACCGCCCGGTGCGCGTCGATGGCGGGTGCCAGCTCGGCGAGGCCGCGCGGCGCGGGCAGGAGGCGGTCGAGGCGGGTCAGGCCGTCGTCGAGGAAGCCGCGCAGCCGCCCGGCGAGCGCCGCGCCGTGGGCGTGGCCCACGGCGAACGGCGTGCCGGACGCCCGCACGAACGGGACGTCGGTCATGCCCGGGGGCCCGCGTACGACGGCGCCGGGGTCCGCAGCAGCGTCTCCTTCACGCGCGGCCACTCCGCGCGCAGGACGCTGTAGAACACCGCGTCGCGGCGCCGCCCGCCCGGCATGTAGTTGTAGCTGCGCAGCACGCCTTCCTCGTGCGCGCCGATGTTGCGCAGGCCGCGCCGGGCCTGGGTGTTCAGCTCGTCGGTCTTGAACTCGACGCGTTCGGCGCCCAGTTCCTCGAACGCGTGCGTGAGCATGAGCAGCTTCGTCCACCGGTTGAGGAAGGTGCCGCGAAAGTCCGAGCCGAGCCACGACCAGCCGACCTCGATGCGCGCGTCGGCCTCGTTCAGGTTGCCGAAGCTCGTGCTCCCGGCGACGTGGCCGCTCGCGCGGTCGACGACGACGTACACGGCGCGGCGGCCCGCGGCCTGGTCGGCCAGGGCCTCGGCGAAGTAGCGCGCGTAGTCCTCGTCGGTCTCGACGAGGGTGACGAAGTAGTGCCAGATGTCCGGGTCGAGGGCGATCTTGCGGAGCGGTTCGCGGTGCTCCTCGGTGATCGGGCTCAGCAGGACGTGCTCGTTGGACAGCTCGGTGGAGGCGCGCGTCGTCCAGGACATGCTCAGGCTCCCTGCGGCAGGTGGTGGGTGAGGACGTCGACCAGGTCGCGCAGCGTGTTGAGCCGCGCCAGGTCGTCCTCGGTGAAGCTGCCGAGGTCCACGCCGGTCTCCGCGCACAGCGCCGTGACCAGCATGACCTTCTTCAGCGAGGTCAGCCCGTACTCGTAGGCCATCTCGGCGTCCGGGTCGAGCGCGTCGGGGGCGACGCCCTCCGCGACCTCGGCGAGGCGGGTGCGGGCGAGGGATTCCACGTCAGTGGTCATGGAGACCTTCCTTGGGGTCGTTGATCCGGTCGGCGTAGGCGTCGAGGATCTGCCGCCGGCGCGGCTTGTACTGGGAGGTGAGCAGGCCGTTGCCGATGGAGAACGGCTCGTCCGCGACGATGACGCGGCGGACGCGCTCGTCGGGGTCGGCGGCGGCGTTGACGGCGCGCAGGTGCGCGGTGAGCGCGCCGGGTCCGGCCCCGTCCGGCGCGGGCGAGACGACGGCGACCAGCTCGGTCTCCCCCGGGCAGAACACGACGCACTCGGCGATGGCGGGATGGTCGCGCAGCCGTTCCTCGATCGGGCGGACGACGACCTTGCGCCCGTTGCCGAGGACGAGGGTGTCGTCGGCGCGGCCGAGCACGTACAGGAACCCGTCCTCGTCCACCCGGCCGAGGTCGCCGGTGCGGACGATCCCGCCGGGCCGGAAGATCCGCTCGGACGCGCCGGGCTCGGCGTAGGTGTAGCGGGTGTCGACGGGGAAGTCGCTGCGGACGTTGATCACGCCGTCCGCGTCGATGATCACCTCCTTGCCGGGCAGGACGCGCCCGACGCTGCCCTCCCGGTGCGCCCCGGGGTGGTTCTTGGTGACGATGCAGGTCTCGTTGAGCCCGTACCCCTCGTAGATCGGCAGGCCGCGCGCGGTGAGGAACGCGAGCGTGCCGGGGTCGGCGGGCGCCGAGCCGGTCCACAGGTAGCGGACCCGGTCGCCGAACACCTCGCGGGCGGCGTGGTCGAGCGCCTCCGGCCCGGCGGTGCCCGCCCGGCGCTCGATCTCGGCGCGGGCGGCGTCGAAGAAGGCGGGCACGCCCATGACGACGGTCGGCCGGGTCCGGGCGAGCGCCGGGAACGCCGCGACGTAGCTGGTCAGCGTGACGTCGTGGCCGTGCAGCAGCGCGGAGTAGATCCAGTAGCGCTGCTGGAGCAGCGAGAGCGGGAGGAACACGAACAGGTTGTCGCCGGGGCCGTGCTCGAAGATCTGCTGCACCGCCGCCATCGAGCCGTCGATGCTGCCCGCGGTCGCGCCGAGGCCCTTGGGCGTGCCGGTGCTGCCGGAGGTGAACTTGACGGTGACGACGTCGCCGGTCCGGTAGGCGACGGGCGGCACCGGCGGCTCGGGGCCGTCGGGGGCGGGCACGTCGGTGATCGGGACGATGCCGGGGCCCTCGGCGTGCTGGTCGGTGAAGAGCAGGCGCATGCCGTAGCGCTCGCGCAGTTCGGGCGTCGCGGTGAACTTGCCGGGTTCGAGCCCGGCCGTCTGCACCTTGAGCCGGAGCGCGGCCAGGTCGAGCAGCACCCATTCCAGCCGGTTGGCGGCCAGGATGCCGATGCGGTCGCCCGCGCGCACGCCGAGGCCGGTGAGGTAGGCCGCGACGTGGCCGGACAGCCGGTACAGCTCCGGCAGCGGGATCTCCCGCGTGCCGCCGAGCCCGGCGAGCAGGAGCCGCCCCTGTTTGGGCGGCCCCTCGACCAGTTCGTTGATCATTGCGGCGCCTCCGTGAAGAAGACCGTCTCGGCCAGCGCGATCTTGGTGCCGGGCGGGACGAGTTCGACCGTGCTCGGCCACTGCTCCGGTTCGGGCTGCCCGAGCGCGGTGGCCAGCCGCCGCGCGAAACGCGGCATGACGGGCGCGGCGCCGTGGGCGAGGAGCCGGGCGGCGGCCAGTTCCAGGGCGACGCCGGTCCGGGCCGCGTCGGGCAGCCCGGCGGCGTTCAGCAGCGTCTCGCTCCGCGCGAACCGCACCACGTCGTCCACCAGGCCGTCGAGTTCGGCGGCGGCCTCACCGAGCGAGAATCCGTCCGGGCCCAGGCTGCCGCCGAGGGCGTCCAGGCGCGCGCCGAGCCGGGCCAGGAAGGCGCGGTGGACGGGGGTCCACTCGCCCGCGTCCGGGGCGGTGCCGTCGTGGTCGTCCGCGACGCGGCGGCCGAGGTCGGACGTCCACGCCTGCCAGGTGCCGATGAGCCGGTCGCGCACGGCCGCGTCGAACGCCTCGCGGCGGAAGTCGGTGCGCTCGCTCTCGGCGCGGGTGCGCGACAGGAAGTACCGGACGGCGTCGACGGTGTCCTCGGTGAGGATCTCCTTGCCCCAGATGGCGTGCCGCCTGCTGGTGGAGAACTTGCTGCCCTCCAGCAGGTAGAACTCGTTGACGTGGTAGTCGATGTCGGGCCGCCAGCCGGGGAACGCGGCCCGGTACAGCACCGGGTACAGGATCGAGTGGTAGAAGCTGTTGTCGTAGCCGAAGAAGTGGACGATCTTCCAGTCCTCGGCCGGCTCGGACGCCCGCCACGGCTCGCCCAGGCGTTCACCGAGCCGCTGGATGCCGTGCAGGAAGCCGAACGCCATCTCCGGCCAGACCCAGACGACCTGGTCCTCGACGGCGTCCTCGGCGGGCGCGATGCCCCACGTGCTCGGGTGCGTGACGGGGATGTCGACGCTGTCGCGGCGGAACAGCCGCGCGGCCAGCTCGCGGAGCCGGGCCGGGACGCGTCCGTCGAGGTGGTGTTCGGTGACGGCGTCGCGGTGCTCGTGCAGCGGCAGCATGTAGCGGACGACGGTGCCCCGCACCGGCGCGGCGGCGGACGGCTTGGCGACCGGGTCCGTCAGGTCGGTGACGGTGTTGGGCTCGCCGCACTCCTCGCAGATGTTGCCGTTGGTGCCGTTGCCGCAGCCGGGGCAGCCGCCGCTGACGTCGACCTCGTACAGGTAGCGGCCGTCGCCGGGGTCGAACAGCGCCCCGGCCTCGCGCGCCGTGACCGCGCCGGAGGCGACGATGCGGGAGAAGTAGTCGCGGAGCCCGGCCGCGTAGGTGGTGTCGGTGCCGGTCACGGTGTACTGGTCGAGCGGGATGTCCATCGCCGCGAGCGTCGCCGCGATCTCCGCGCTGTAGTGGGCGGCGACCTGCGCGGGCGGGCGGCCCTCCTTGACGGCGAGGCTCTGCACGTAGCTCTGGTAGTCGTCGCTGCCGGTCAGGTGGTAGGCGCGGGTGCCGTTCATCCGCTGGAACCGGACGAAGACGTCCGCGCCGAGGTAGGGGCCGGACAGGTGGCCGAGGTGCAGGTCGCCGTTGGGGGTCGGCGGGGTGGAGAACACGAACACCGGGCGCTGCCCGAACGGGGACCGTCCGGCGGTGCGCGCGGCGGACGCCAGCGCCCGTTCGGCGTCGCGCCAGTACTGCGTCACGAAGACCAGGTCGTCGTCGCCGGTGTTGCGCAGGACGTGCGACTCGAACGGCTCGAAGCGGGCGACGGTGCCGGGACCGGCGGCGTGCCGCTCGCCGTCGACCACCAGTTCGCCGGTGCCCGCGACGATGACGAACATCTCCTGCTCGTCGTGCCGGTGGATCTCGGTGGCGCCGCCGGCGGGGACGCGTCCCCAGGCGGCGCCGACGCCGAGCCCGTCGATGGCGGCCATGCCGATGCCGAACGCCTCCTGGAGGCGGTCTTCGGCGTACCTGTCGATGATCATGTGTGCTGTCCTTCGGGCGAGGCCGGGAGGCGGTCGAGGAGGTCGAGGGTCTCGGCGGCGATGGCGGGCGCGAGCCGGTAGCCCGAGCCGTTGGCGGCGCCCGCGACGACCACCCGCGCGTCGGCGGCGAGGGGCCGCACGAGCGGGGTCCGGTCGGCGCTGTAGGCGTCGCAGAAGACGCGGCCGGAGCGGCACCGGTCCGCCATCGCGGGCGCGTAGCGGGCGAGCAGGTCGCGTCCGGCGGCCAGGTCGGCGGGGGCGAGGCCGCCCAGGTCGCCGGGCGTCACGTCCCAGTCGGTCGAGGTGTAGCTGAGCAGCCAGTGCCCGCGGTGCGGGAACGGCAGCAGGAAGGCGTCCTCGGCCTCGAAGACGATGACGGGATCACCGAGCAGGGGCGGCACGTCCACGTGCAGCGCGACGACCTTCTTCACGCGGGCGCGCGGCGCGTCGTTCCACGGCGAGGACGGCAGCCACGGCCCGACCGCGACGACGACGCGCGGCGCGCTCAGCGTCTCGCCGGTGGAGAGCCGCACCGCCGCCCCGTCCGCCGAGGGTTCCACGGCCTCGACGGCCGTTCCCTCCCGGAACGTCACGGTGTCGCGCAGTTCCCGGGCGATCCGGGCGGTGAGGCTCGGGACGTCGGCGTAGTGGCAGCCCGTTCCGGTCCAGGCGGCGTGCCCGGCGGGCACCGCGACGGGCGCCGCCGACGCCGGGGTCAGCCGCGCTTCGGGCAGGTACGTCTCGTGCAGCGCGGCCTCGTGCCCGGCCGGGGCGACGATGGTCATCCCGAGCGACTGGAGGGGCGTGCCGGGATCGGCCGCCTTCAGCTTGGCGTAGTACTCCTGGCTGTGGGCGGCCATGGCCCGCACCCGCGCGGTCGAGCCGCGCGGGAAGTGCAGCCCGGCGGAGTACCGGGTCGCTCCCCCGCCGATCTCGCGCTGGTCCGCGACGACGATCCGGGCGCCGGGTTCGCGGGCGAGCGCCTCGCGCGCGACGAGGCAGCCGACGATGCCGGCGCCGACGATGATGAGGTCCGCGTCCATGCGATCAGCCCGCCTTGGCGGACCAGCGCAGGAACGAGTCCAGCGGTTCGCGGGTGTGGGTGCCGGTGATGCGGTCCGCGATGCGGCGGCTGCGCCAGGCGTTCAGGCTCAGGTTGGGGTCCGCGAGGCCGCGCTGACGGCGGACGGCGTTCTGGAGGAAGACGCCGCGGTCGGACGGGCCGTCCCAGCGGACGGCGAAGTCGTGGTCGACGACGTACTCGTCGCTCTCGCGTTCCAGCCGGCCGGCGAGCGGGGCGAGGAAGTCCATCGTGCCGGTGACCATCCCGGTCGCCCAGATGACGACGTCCGCCTCGATGTGCTCGACGGCGCCGGTCTCGATGTTGTGCCGCACCTCCAGGTCCCAGCCGCCCGGCGGCTGGGCCGTCATCCCGACGACCTCGCGGTTGGGGTAGAGGCCGGTGGTGAGGTGCTCGGCGCCGTTGACGAAGCGCTGGAGGTAGAGCGCCTGGTAGATGGCGCGGGCCGTCTCGCCGGAGATGCCGTCGCTGGCGAGCAGGTGGCGGAAGATGAAGTCCTGCCGGGCGGGCAGGGCGAGGTCCGCGAAGTAGTCGGAGTAGCCGGGGGTGAAGAACTCGTTGGTGAAGGGCGAGTCGTCGATCGGGAGGTAGTTGGAGCGCCGGGTGATCCAGGAGATGCGGCCGGGGAGCTGCCCGCTCGGCCGGGACACCAGGTCCAGGAACGCCTCGGCGCCCGACTGGCCGCCGCCGACGACGGCGACGTCCAGGCCCGCGAGGCTGTGCGCGCGGGTCATGAACTCGCTGATGTGGAGCTGGGTGGTGCCGTCGAGCCGGTCCCGGGCCATCAGCGGCACCCAGGGGCGGCTGCCGACGCCGACGACGACGTTCTCGGCGATGACGGTCCGGCGGTCGGTCTCGACGACGAAGTCGGTGCCGTCGAAGTCGACGGCGCCGACCGTCTCGCCGTAGACGACGTTCTCGTTGCGGGCGGCGGCCCATTCGAGGTAGTTGCGGTACTCCTGCCGGGGCAGGCTCTCGAACTGCGCGTTGAGGAAGTGGTAGATGCGGCCCTGGTCGGCCAGGTAGTTCATGAAGGAGAACGGGCTGGTCGGGTCCACGAGGGTGACCAGGTCTTTGACGTGGGACACCTGGAGCTTGGCGTCGGGCAGCATCTGCCCGTCGTGCCAACTGAAGGAGGGCTTGGCGTCCAGGAACAGGTTGGGCACGGCGGGGTCGCCGTGCAGCAGCGAGGCGAGGCTGAGGTTCGCGGGACCTGCGCCGATACCGAGGCATTTGACACGAACGGGCTTGTTCAGCGCGTGCTCATGCGACATGCGTGATTCTCGCTTTCGTCGTGCGGGGGAATGGGGGGCGCCGGTCAGGCGCGGAAGGGACGGAGGGAAAGTCCGTGGTCGTTCAGGAAGGCGAGCCAGGACGCGGCCTCGGCGGCGTCGTGGGCGGCCGTCCGGACGCCCGCCGGCACGGCGCCCGCCAAGACGCGGGTGACGCCGCAGGCGACGGGGAGGGAGACGCAGCGCGCCATCGCGGATTCGGCCGGGTCGCCGGTCACGTCGAGGAGGTACCCCTCGTGCCAGGTGCCCGCGCGGCCCTCGACGGCCAGTTCGACGGAGAGGACGACGCGGTCGCGGTCGTCCGGCCCGGTCGGGTGCCGTTCGGCCAGGTCGGCGGCGAGCGCCGCGATGGCGGCGGGGTCGCCCTCCGCGACGGTGGCGAACACCGGCTCCCAGGCGCGCGACCAGCCCGCGTGGCGGAGGGTGCCCCGCACGAAGGTCCGGAGCGGCCAGCCGTCCGGCAGGCCGTAGCGGGCGATGTAGGGGAGGCTGTCCCGGTTGGGGTACGCCTCGAACTCCTCGTCACCGACCCGCAGGGTGCGGACCGCCTCCCAGGGGTGCCGGACGGTGCGGTCGGCGCCGTCCGCCCGGTGCCGGGCGGGGGCGGCGAGCGCGGCCAGCACGCCCTGGGGCGCCCAGCTGAACCGGTACCGGAACGCGTTCGGCACCGCCGGGACTCCTCCGCAGTACGACAGGAAGTCGGCCGCCTCCACGTCGTCGCCCACGGCCTCGCGGGCGCGGGCGACGAGCAGGTGCGCGGCGAGGTGGTCCAGGCCGGGGTCCAGACCGGACTCGGTCAGGACGACGAGTCCCCGGCGCCGGGCCTCGGCGTCGGCGGCGGTCAGTGCGTCGGAGACGTAGCTGGAGCACACGAAGTGCGCCCCGGCGTCCAGGCACAGCGCCAGCAGCCGGGGGTGCTCGGTCGCCGGGAGCATCGACACCAGCACGTCGCCGGGGGCGAGCGCGGCGGCGAGGTCGTCGGCGTCCAGGCCGCGCGGGGCGGCCAGGCCGGCGAGGTCGGTCCGGGCCTCGGCGCGGGCGCGGGTGCGTCCCCACAGCCGCACGTCGGCGGCGGACGCGGCGACCGCGCGGAGGCCGCCGGGGCCGGTGGACAGGCCGGTGCCCACCCAGTGGACGGTTCCGCTCGCGGTGATCTCAGCCAACGCGGGCCTCCCGGCGCAGGGTGTCGACGAAGGCGTCCTCGCACCGCTCCCAGACGGGACCGCCGCGCGGCAGCCCCTCCAGCAGCGGCGTCAGGTCCGCCGAGAACGTGGTGCTGGCCTCGGCGGGCAGCAGGGACGGCAGGTTGTCGATCGCGATCACGTCCAGGGCCGGGTCGCCGTCGCGGACCCGCAGGACCGGGTCGTCCCAGCTCGTCGTGCGGTCGTAGAACGGCAGCAGGTGGCAGTCGGAGCCGACGTCGCAGGTCACGTCCGCGACCGTCGTGAGGCGCCGCGCCGGGTCGTCCAGGTCGCTGGCGGTGAGGAACGGGCGGATCGGCCGGGTCACGCCCACGGCGTGCACGAGCAGGTCGTGGGCGAGCAGCGCGCGGCGGTCCAGCCGTTCGGTCTCGGCCAGGTCCCAGCGGGAGACGTCCACGCCCGCGCGCTCCAGGGCCGCGACGGCACCGCCGCCGCAGCGGCCGAGCGCGCCGGTCACCACGGCGCGGGCGCCGAGGTCGGCGGCGGCCAGGGCCGCGTCCAGGTCGTCCCGCGTCGTCGGGCGCAGCGGGTCGGGCAGGCGACCGGCCAGGTGCAGGACGGCGAGCGCGGCGCCGACGTATCCGGCCCAGCGGCCGAACGCCGCCAGCCGCCGCCCGCGCTCGTCCACCAGGTACTCCAGGTCGAGCAGGACGCCGCCCCCGGCGGCGAACCGCGCCAGCAGCGCCGCCGCGTCGCGCTGCCCCTTGTAGGCGTGCGCGAAGTAGACGTGCCGGTGGCGCAGCGGCTCGTCCGACGCGGGGAGTTCCTTGAGCCCGAGGACGCAGGCGTCGGCGGGCGCGTCCGGCCAGGTGCCGGGCGGGACGAGACGGCACCCGGCCGCCGCGTAGTCGGCGTCGGGGAACACGCGGGCCGCGGACTCCTCGACGGTCACGCGCGTCCCGGCCGCGACGAGCCGGGCGGCGTCGCCGGGGACCAGCGGCGTCCGGTGCTCGTGCGGGTAGGTCTCGTGGCGGAGCCACAGGTGCGGTTCAGCCATCGGTGCGCGACACCTCCCGGGCGAAGTCGGGAATCCGCGCGTTCGGTGACGGCCGGTAGGCGGCGTGCCGGGGCACGTCGGCGGCCGGGTCGAACCCGGCGTCCAGCAGCGCGCCGACCGCCCCCGCCGTGATCGCCGTCGCGAGGTCCGCGCCGGGGCAGGCGTGGGCGCCGACGCCGAAGGTGAACAGCGCCGGGTCGGCGCGGTCGGGCGCGAACCGGTGCGGGTCGGGGTTGACGGCCGGGTCGCGGTTGGCCGCCGCGAGCAGGACGAGGACCGCGTCGCCGCGCTCGACGCGCCGCCCGCCGCAGTCGGTGGCCTCGGCCGCGAACCGGCGGGTGTTCTGCACGGGCGCGTCGTGCCGGGCGACCTCGCGGACGAACGGCTCCAGCCGGGCCGGTCGGCCGTCGTGGCCGGCCAGCGCGCGCAGCGTGTTGCCGATCAGCCCGGCCGTCGCGTCGAACGTCTGCGACAGCAGGCCGACCGCGTTGGCGGTCACGTGGGCCGGGGCGACCAGGGCGCCGCGCACGGCGGCGGCGGTCAGGGCGCCGAGCAGCCCGTCGGCCGGGCGGGCGGCGGGGTCCATCAGTTCGCGGAGCCGTTCGGCGGCGGCGTCCGCCGCGCGCAGCGCCGCGTCGTCGGCGTCGGGACGCAGGCAGACGACGAAGTCCGCGATGAGGCGGGCGGCCTCGTCGGCGTCCTTGTCGGGCAGCCCGCAGAGCGCGGCCACGACGCGGGCCGGGACGGCGAACATCAGCTCGTCCAGGGCGGGGCGCCCTCCGGCGGCGGCGACGGCGTCGGCCGCGAGTTCGGCGGCGTGCCCGGGGTCGACGGTGGCGAGCGCGGCGGCGACGACCTCCTTGAGCCGCGCGTGCGCCGCGCCGTCGTTCATCCGGACGAGCGCGCCGAAGACCTCCCCGGCGGGCGTCCCGGTGATGCCCGGCGGGACCGGCTGCGCCGGGGGACGCACGCGGAGCCGGGGGTCGCGCAGGACCTCGGTCACCGCCGCCGCGCCCGCCGCGACCCACAGGCCGAGCCCGGGGTCGAAGGCGAACGGGCGCTCGGCGACGAGACCGGCGTAGTACGGGTAGGGGTCGGCGGCGGTGACCGCGTCGAGCGGCGTCATGGTCGGCGCTCCTTGTTCCGGGGGCGGGGCAGGGTGTCCGCGATCGTCGACCGCAGTACTTCGGACGTACCCTCGTAGATGCGCAGCGAGCGGACCTGACGGTAAAGGCGTTCGGTGACCGCGCCGGGGACCAGTCC
Source organism: Actinomadura flavalba DSM 45200 (assembly GCF_000374305.1). Lineage (GTDB taxonomy): Bacteria > Actinomycetota > Actinomycetes > Streptosporangiales > Streptosporangiaceae > Spirillospora > Spirillospora flavalba. The sequence goes on from NZ_KB894097.1 coordinate 277,582, forward strand.
CGCCGCGCCGAAGACCTGGACGGCGCCGTCCACGATCTCCTGCGCGGCCTCGGTCGCGTACAGCTTGGCGGCGGCCGAGCGGGCGCCGACGCCGCGTCCGCCGCGATCGGCCTCCCACGCGGCGCGGCCCACGAGCAGGGCGGCGGCCGACAGCCGGACGTCCAGGTCCGCGAGCGAGGTGCGCACCGCCGGGACGTCGAAGAGGCGGCCGCCGTAGATCTCCCGTGCGCGGGCGTGTTCCAGCGCGGCCTCCAGCGCCCGCCGGGCGAGGCCGGCGGCGGCGGCGCCGACCGTCATCCGCACCTGCTCCAGCACGTCCATGGCGACGACGAACCCGCCGCCGGGACGGCCGAGGACCGCGTCGGCGGGCACCCGGCAGCCGGTGAACTCCAGCCGCGCGAAGGAGCGCGGCGCGATGAAGTCGATCGGCTCGGCGCGCAGGCCCGGCGTGTCCGCCGGGACGAGGAACGCGGTGAGGCCGAGCGCGCCCGGTCCCTCGCCGGTCCGGGCGATGACGCAGACGACGTCGGCGACGGTGCCCTGCGCGATCCACGTCTTGTGGCCGTCGAGCACGTAGCCGCCGTCGTCGGTGCGTTCGGCGCGCAGCGCGACCGCCGCGACGTCGGACCCGGCGCCGTCCTCCGACACCGCGAACGCGCCCGCCAGGTCGCCGCGCGCCATCGCGGGCAGGTACCGCTCGCGCTGCGCGGCGGTCCCGTACCGGCGGATCGGCAGGGAGGCGAGGAACTGGACGGCGTAGGTGTGGTCCGCGAGGTCGTCGGCGTGCGCCATGACCTCGCGCAGCACGCACACCGAGCGCAGGTCGGCGGTGCCGTCGTCCGGGTCGGCCGACCGCAGCCAGCCGCCGTCCCCGAGTGCGCGCAGCAGCCGCGCGGCGGCCTTGTCCGGCGGCGCGGCGCGCGTCTCCTCCCACAGGTCCGCGCGCTCGGCGCACCACGCCGTCGCGGCGGCGGCCAGGTCGCGGTGGCGGTCGTCGTAGAAGGGGAGGTCCAGGGTTCCCGCGAACGCGCTCACGCGACGCCCGCCATCAGCCGCCGGACGAGCCGTTCCTCCACGAACAGCGCGAACGAGGCGTAGCCGCGCCAGATCCGCCGCCACCGGGCGGCGACGACGTCGGCGCCCGCGTCGCGGCGCAGCAGGTCCAGGTGCGCGTCGATCGCCTCCACGGCCTGCCGGGCGTGCCCGGCCGACAGGTTGTCGATCGCCAGGTGCGCCTCCTCGTAGGAGACGTCGAAGCCGTGCGCGGCCAGCTTCTGCTTCTCGTGCAGCCGCAGCGCGCCGAGCCCGAACATCTCGATGCCGAGGTTGTAGCCGAGGATCTCGGGGTGGCGGCTGTCGGGGAACAGCGCCAGGCAGAGCTGGTAGACGGCGAACCGGTAGCCGCCGTCGGGCAGCTCGCGCTGGTCCAGGAACTCTTCGGTCCGGATGTGCGGGAGCGTGACGCCCATGCTGGCCAGCACCTGCCCGATGAGCTGGATGTGGTTCTTGGGCACCTCGCCGCGGCCCATCTCGTCGGCGTGCACCGCGTACAGCATCGCCTCGCTGCGCCGGTGGTAGCGGCCGAGGACGCCGCTGCGGTGCGCCCACGCGCCGTCGATGAGGCTGCCGAGCGCGAACCGCTTCTGCCCGGCGATCACGGCGTCGCGGCCGGGGATCTCCGCGAGCGGCACGTACGGATCGACGAGCTTCGTCCAGTACAGGTTCTCGACGTGGGCCGACAGCGCCTCGGGCGAGTACTCGAAGAACGTCGCGTCGGTGTACTTGCCGCGCGCGCCGACGGTGAACAGCGCCTCGGACTGGTCCAGGACCTCCGCGACGTGGTCGCGGGCCAGGTCCAGCACGTTCGGGAACCGCTCGACGTTGACGAGCCGGTGGAAGAGGTGGCGTTCGTCCGCCGGGGCGGGCCCGCCCGTGACGACGCCGGGCGGCGCGGCGGACCGCAGCGCCTCCTCCCAGCGGGCGGCCGTCGCGTCGCCCGCCGCGCACGGCTCGAAGTCAAAGTCGGGCTCCTCGCCCGCCGCGACCGCCGCCTCCCACGCGGCGAGCGTCCGCGCCTCGGCCTCGTCGAACACGCCGAACATCGGGCCGCCGAACTTGGTGGCGCGGACGAACGGGCTGTCGCCGTCGCGGCGGCGCAGGTACTCCGAGTCGCGCAGCTCCCAGACGACCTGGCGGGCGTCCTCGTCCGCGAGCGCGTCCGACAGCAGCCGCCGCCCCACCCGCACCGGGCCGTGCTGGCGGCCCGCGAAAGGGGCGTGCCGCGCGACGATGCGGGTGACGTGGCCGTCCAGCGGCAGCGCCCGCTCCCAGGCGGCGACGTCCGCGAGCATCCCGACCAGCGCCGCTTCCAGCTCCAGGACGAGCCGGAACGCGGCGGTGGCGCGGGCGCGGTCGGCGCGCGGCGCCGACGCCCAGTACTCGGTGAGGATCGGCGCCGCGTCCGGTCCGGGCGGCGTGCCGAACAGCACGCCGTCGACGCCGAGCACGCGGAACGCGCAGTACACGCCGACGACCTCGGGCAGATGGCTCGCGGGCACCCGGCACAGCGCCAGGTGGAGGCAGGCGGCGACGACGGTGAGGCGCCGCGCCCCGGCGCGGTCGAGGAAGTCGGCGGCGTCCAGGTCGGGCAGCGTGACGCCGCGCTCCTCCAGCGCCCGGCGCCGGTGCGCGGCCGTGCTCCGCTCGGGCACGCCCCGGCCGCGCAGCGCGAAGTGCTGCTCCAGCAGCCGGTTGACGATCAGGGCGGGCTGGGTGGCGGGCTGGGACAGCGTGTCCAGCCAGCAGCCCTCCAGCAGTCCCACCGCCGCGCGCTCGCGGAGCGTCGCGGGGTCGCCGCGCAGATCGTCCAGCGTTCCGGCCAGGCCGTCGCGGACGGCCGCGGCCTCCGCCAGCAGCTCGGCGGCGGTCGCCGCCTCGCCGGGCTCGGGCAGGAACGCGGCCAGCACCCGGTGCGCCAGCAGGAACGTCGCCTCGGACTCGGGTTCGGAGACCAGCCGCCGGAACATCTCGCGCGGCTCGGTGACCGCCGCGCACTCCCGCACCGCCGCCGCGCCCGCCATGATCGGCGCGGTCGGCAGCGACGTCGTCAGATCGTCCACGGCGGTCACCCCGTGCCGTTCAGGGCGGCCAGCCGCCGCGCGAGCGCGCGCATCTTGTGGGCGGCGGCGAACGCCTGCCCGCGCGCGTTCAGGTGCAGGCGGTCGCTGCTGTAGATGCCCGTGTCGGTGCTCAGCGGATGGTCGGTGAAGTGCACGTACACCGCGCCCAGCTCGTCCGACAGTTCCTCGGTGAGCTTGGCCAGCACCCGCGTGTTGTCCGAGACGTACCGCTCGAACTTGGCCGGGACGAGCCCGGCCTTGGTGATGTCGAGCATCCCGAACGTCACGACGTCCGCGCCCGCGTCGCGGAGCGGTCCCACGATGCCCGCCAGTTCCGCGCGGACGGCGTCGGGGGTGAAGCCCGGCCGCAGCATGTCGTTGCCGCCGCACATCACGAACGCCAGGTCGGGCTGGAACTCCAGCGCCGGGGCGAGCTGCGTCTCCCGGACCTCGGCGGCGACCAGGTCGCGGACGCCGAGGTTCAGCGCGGTGAAGTCCGGGTTCAGCCGCGCCAGCACCTCTTCGATCCGGTCGGACCAGGACAGGTCGCGGTAGCCGGGCGCCGCCTCCCTGATCCCGGCCGCGACGCTGTCCCCGAGCGTGACCATGCGGCGCCACGGCGCCCCGGCCAGCAGTTCGACGGCGGCGTCGGTGGTCAGCGCGTACTCGTCGGTCGTCTCATCCATCGTTGGCCTCCTGCCGGGCGTCCCGGCGGTCGTCGTCGTTCTCTCCGCGGGCGATCACGTCCGCGACCTCGCGGGAGCGGCCGAGCATCTCCATCCGGGCGATCTCCTCGGCGATGCGCTCGTCCTCCGCGCTGATCTCCGCACCGTCGAGCTGGCTGAAGCCGAGCACGCCGAGCCGGGTCAGGCCCTCCTGCATCCGGGGGCCGAACAGGTTGATGTCGCGCAGCGTCGGAACGATCCGGGAGAAGAGGCGGCGGCGGAACTCGCGCATGGCGGGCGACCGGCGCGCCAGCCGGATGCACTCGTCGGCGCCGTAGTCCAGGTGGCGCCACATCTCCTCGCCCGCGAACCGGTCCCGCAGCGACCAGCACGCCTCCAGCGCGAACTCCTCGCGCTCGCGCAGCTCGGACGACGACAGCTCGCGGTAGTAGTCGCGCAGCGCCAGCCGCCCGAACGCGACGTGCCGCGCCTCGTCCTGGAGGACGTAGGCGTTCAGCGCCCGCGCGAGCGGGTCGCGGACCCGGTCGCGCTGGATGCTGAACGACGCCAGCGCCAGCCCCTCGATCATCACCTGCATGCCGAGGTAGGTGATGTCCCAGCGCTCGTCGCGGATGATCGTGTCGAGCAGGTCGCGGAGCCCGGTCGACAGCCCGTACCGGATGCCGATCTTGGTGTTGAGCATCCGCTGGTAGACCTCGACGTGCCGCGCCTCGTCCATGACCTGCGTCGCCGCGTAGAACTTGGCGTCCAGGTCGGGGACGGTCTGCACGACCTTCGACGAGCAGATCAGCGCGCCCTGCTCGCCGTGCAGGAACTGCGAGTACAGCCAGCCCGCCATGTGCCGCCGGACCGTGGTCTTCTCCCGCTCGGGCAGGTCGCGCCACAGGTCCGAGTCGGAGATCCACACGAACTCGTCGGGCAGGCCCAGCGGATCGTCGGGGTCCACCTCGTGGGACCAGTCCAGCCGCAGTTCGGCGTCCCACTGCCGCTGCTTGCCCTTGCGGTACAGGTTGAGCAGCCGTTCGTTGCCGCCGTCGTAGTCCCAGGTGAACCGGGTGTCGCCGCCGGTGCCGATCGCCCAGTCCGGCAGCGCGCCGCCGATGATCTCCGGTGTCTCCATCAGATGCTCCTGCTCGTCACTGGACTGGCCTGCGCGGCGACGGCGCGCGCGGTGACGGCGCCGAACGCCCACTGGGGCGCGGCCGTGCCGTCGGGTGCGGCGATCAGCGGCGCGTTCTCCTCGGCCGCGCACGGCAGCAGCCGGTTGAGCCGTCCGCCCCGGCAGGCGGCGCGGAAGGCCGCCGCGTTGCCGCGCGCGTGGGTCGCGCCGAGGTGGGCGAAGACCGGGTCCAGGCAGCGCCAGGCGCCGTCCTCCCACACCTCGGTCCACGCGTGGTCGTTGCCGATCGGCCCGAGCAGCAGGCCCCGGCGGGTCCGCGCCCGGTATCCCGCCCGGCGCAGCCGGTCGGTCAGGACGCGGGCCGCGACGACGCAGTCCGCGACGCCGAGCGTCCAGGCGCGGCCGGGCGCGGCGCGCAGCCGCTCCCCGATCGCCTGGTAGACGACCTCGCTCGCGCTCAGCGGGCCGAGGACGTCGTCGAACAGGCGCTGCACGGCGGGGTCTCCGACGCGGTGGTCGTCGCCGGTGATCCGGACCCGGGCCCGGTACGGGCCGTCCTGGCGTCCGTCGGGGCCGGGGTCGACGCCGTCCTGGTCGAGCGCGCGGACGCCGTCGGCGGTCAGGTCCGGGACGGCGTACCGCCAGGACGCGCCGCGCGGGTCCGCGACCGGGCGCACGGCGACCGTCCACTCCAGCGGCGTGTGCCAGCCGTCCGGGTCGCCCGCCGCGAACCGCATGAGCAGCCGCTGCGCCAGCTCCGGCACGGTCATCCCGGTGCCCTGGCGCAGCGCCGTGTTGACGACGTCGCTGTAGTCGAACAGCGGGCCGTGGTCGGCGTCGCGGCGGTGCTGGAGCCCGGCGGCGGCCAGTTCGTCCGCCACCTCGGGCCCGGCGCGCAGCAGCTCGGCGGCCTCGGCCCCGGTGGTGTCGAAGACCGCGAGGTCCCCGGGGGTCTGCCGGAACGGAAGCCTCACACCAGCTCCGTCACCAGGCCGGCCAGCTCCCGCGGCGTGGACGCCGAGAACGCCACGTCGTCGGGGATCGTGACGTCGAGGGCGTCCTCGACGTCCACGACGACGTGCAGCATCACGACGGACTCCATGGCGGGGAGGTCGCGCAGCGGCGCGTCCGGGTCGATCTCCGCCGCCGGGATTCCCAGCCGCTTCCCCAGCGCTTCCAGCACGGCCTGCTCGGCGTTCCCGTTCATTCCGCAATCCCCTTATCGGTCGTGACCTGCGTGTAGAGCTCCCGGGCCGCCTGGCGGCGGACCTTGCCGGAGCTGGTCTGCGGGATGGTGCGCGGCGCCACGGTGAAGACCCGCGCCACGCCCGGCCCGAGGTCGGCGTTCACGGCCTTCTCCAGCCGCTGCGCCAGTTCCCGCGCCGCCGCGCCCTCCAGCGACGTCTCGACGAGCACGGCCAGGTGCTCGTCGCCGTCGCCCCCGGCCTCCAGGGCGGCGCAGCGCCGGACCCCCGCGTCCGGGACGCGCCGGACGATCTCCTCGACGTCCTCGGCGTAGTAGTTGCGGCCGTGGACGATCGCCATGTCCTTGAGGCGGCCGGTGACGTACAGGTCGCCCTCGCGCACGAACCCGAGGTCGCCGGTGCGCAGCCAGCCGTCGTCGGTGAACGGCTGGCGCTCGCGGGGCAGGCCGAGGTACTCCGTCATGACGGCGTCGCCGCGGATCTGGATCTCACCGACGTGGCCGTCGCCGGGCGCGTCGATCCGCAGGTCGATGCCCGGCACGGCGGGTCCGTGGCCGACCAGGACGCGCGCGGCGGGGTCCTCCTCGGGGACGACGCCGATCCGGTCCCCGAGCCCGAGGCGGTGCCGGTCCACCGCGAGCGCGGCGGGCCGCGCCTCCAGGTCGGGCCACGCGACGAGCAGCGTCGCCTCGGCCATGCCGTAGCAGGGCTGCATCGCCTCGGCGCGGTAGCCCGCCGGGGCGAACGTGGCGGTGAACCGCTCGATGGTGCGCCGCTGGACGGGCTCGGCGCCGTTGAAGGTGAGCCGCCAGCGCGACAGGTCCAGGCCGTCCGGCAGGCCGTCGCGGACCGACTCGGTGATGAGGTCGTAGGCGAAGTTCGGCATGGGCACGGCGGTGGTGGGCGACGCGGCGCAGCTCACCAGCCATTCGCGGGTGCGGCGCGCGAACAGGGTGGTCGGCCACAGGCAGACCGCCGCGCCCTTGAAGAACGAGCTGAGCAGGCTGAACAGGCCCATGTCGTGGAAGAGGGGCAGCCAGACGCCCATGCAGTCGTCGTCGGTCCACCGCAGGCTGTCGGTGATGACGGTGAGCCCGGCGGCGACGTTGTCCGCCGTCAGCGCGACGCCCTTCGGCTGCGACGTGCTGCCCGAGGTGTACTGGATCACCGCGTAGGGGTCGGTGCCCTCGGGGACCGGTCCGGCGGCGTCCGGAACGTCGGTGATGTCGACGACGTCGACGTCCGGCAGCGCCTCCCGCAGCGCGGGGATCAGCCGTTCCACCGACGCGTCGACCAGCAGCGTGCCCAGGCCCGCGTCGGCGGCGATGCGGCGGACGTGCGCGAGGTAGTTCTCGATCCCGCCGAACGCGACGGGCAGCGCGATGGGGACGGCGGCCGTCCCGGCGCGCAGGCAGGCGAGCAGGCCGCGCACCCACGGCTCGCCGTTCTGCATGAGCAGCCCGGCGCGGCCGGGGGCGGTCAGCCGGGCGGCGGTGCGCTCGGCGTCGTCGAGGAGGCGGCGCATCGGCACCGAGCGGTCCTCGGCGGGGAGGTGGAGGACGGTTCGCGGTCCTGCGGCGGCATGCAGGACAGCCCAAAGTGATCGCATGGTTTCCCTTGGGAGAGGAGGTTCGCGTGGTGGGGCCGGGTCAGCGCGCGGGCGCGGGCGCCGGCGCGGTGCGCAGCAGTGCCAGGCCGCCGAGGGCGGCGACGGCGCTCATGACCGCGGTGAACAGGAAGATCGAGCGGAAGGCGGCGCTTCCGGTGCCGGTGGCGGCGGCCACCGAGATCATCGCGACGCCGGCGACGCCGAACGCGCCGCCGACCTGGCGGATCGCGTTGTGCAGGCCGGTGCCGGTCGCGAAGCGGGCCGGGGGGACGGCCAGCGCGGCCGTGGAGTTGAGGCCGGTGAGCGTCAGGCCGATGCCGGTGCCGCCCAGGAGGCCGGTGGCGAGCCAGAGCGGCAGGAAGGCGGGCCGGTCGGTGAGCGCGAGCCACAGCCAGACGGCGTTCGCCGTGAACAGCACCATGCCGACGCTGACGGCGGCGCGCTGGAGCCCGCGGCGGCGGATGCGGGCGATGCCGATCGCCGCGACGGCGGAGGCGAACGCGCCGGGCGTGACGGCCAGGCCCGCCTTGAGGATGGAGTAGTCCCAGACGGTCGCGACGAACAGCGGCGTGGCCAGCAGCCAGGCGAACATCGCGACGGCCGTGGGGAACGCGACGAGGTTCGCGATGCGGAAGTCGCGGCTGCGCCACAGGTCGAACTCGACGGCGGGCGCCGCGTGCGAGCGCGAGCGGAACAGGGCGGCGGCGATGAGCAGCGGACCGGCGACGGTGAACAGCAGCGTCCCCGGCGCGGTCCAGCCCCAGTGCTCGCCGTTGGTGAGGCCGAGGACGAGCGCGCCGACCCCGGCGGTGAGCAGGGCGGTGCCCGCGAGGTCGGGCAGGCGGTGCGTCCGGCGCTGGTCGGGGCCGAGCGTCCGCGCCGCCGCCCAGACGATGGCGAGCGCGAGCGGCACGTTGATCATGAAGACGGCGCGCCAGTTCACCGCGTCGATGAGCAGGCTGCCGAGCACGGGACCGGCGGCGGCGGCGAGCGAGCCCGCCGCGCCCCAGGCGCCGAGCGCGCGCAGGCGGCGCTCCGGCGGCGTCTCGTGCAGCAGGACCGCGAGCGCCGCCGGGATCATGCCGCCGGCGAACGCGCCCTGCGCGGCGCGGGCGGCGATGAGGACGGGCAGGTTCGGCGCGAGCGCGCACAGCGCGGAGGCCACGGCGAAGCCCGTGGTCGCGACGAGGAGCTGACGGCGGCGGCCGACCACGTCGGAGAGGCGTCCGGCGGGGATCAGCAGGGCGGCGAACAGGATGGCGTAGGCGGTGATCACCCAGGAGAGGCCGGTGGTGGACGCCTCGGGGAAGCTCGCCCGCATCGGCGCGAACGCGATGTTCACGACCGTGGTGTCGAGGTAGGCCAGGAATACCGTTCCACAGGAAAGGGCGAGAACAGTTCCCGTGCGACGGTCCGGAACGGGTGAGGCTTCGTCTTCTAATTCCTTCGACTGGGACACGGTCGGAGTTTATGCCCAGTGATCCAGTTCGCCGCAAATCGCCCGCCGACGCCGTGCCGGGCACCGGAAAGGGCGTGCTACCTGCGAGGATGTACCCGTCGGTAACCTCGCGCGGCGAGTGGTGTCCGGATACGGCCATGCACAGCTTGGGTCAAGAATTCAACCAACGAATGAACCAGAGTTTGAAAACACTGTTGGGAACGTTGCAAAAGCACATATCCGCAGGTGAGGGGCTTGCATGCGCTTAATTCGGACACGAGTCCTCGCGGCCGGAGCCCTATCTACCACACCTGTGGAACACCTCCCGCGCTGGTGAGAACGCGTTCGCCCGGCGGCGGCGAAGCGCACTCCAGGGGCCGCGCTCAAACCGAACGTGAATCAGTTTCCGTGCGCGGCCCGCCTATCACGCCCCTATCGCGACGGTCCGGTCCAGGACACCGGAACCCGCCGAAACAATCATCGGACGCGACAACGGATGACGTTTCCTTTCTGTTCTCCCGCGTGTCGCCCGCGCGACCGCTCACCGGCCCTTCCGCCGGACACGCTAGGCCCGCGAGGTTTCGGTGCCCGCCGAAGTGTCCGTGCGCCACCATGGGGGTGTGACGCTCACCGTGGCCAAGCTCCTCGCCGACGACACCCGCGCCGCGATCTGCGCCGCCCTGCTCGACGGCCGCGCCTGGACGGCGGGCGAGCTGGCCCGGCACGCGGGCGTCGCCGCGTCGACCGCGACCGAGCACCTGTCCCTGCTCGTCGCCGGGGGGCTGCTCGTCCAGGAACGCCAGGGCCGCCACCGGTACGTGCGGCTGTCCGGCGCGCCCGCCGCCGAACTGCTGGAACGGCTCACCGCCTTCGCGCCTCCCCCGCCGTCCGCCGCCGGCTCGCTGCGGCAGCACCGCGCCGACCGCGCCCTGGCGTTCGCCCGCACCTGCTACGACCATCTCGCCGGCACCCTCGGCGTCGCCGTCACCGACGCGCTGGCCGGACGCGGCGTCCTGGACGTCGACCTGGCCCTCACCGCCGACGGCCGCGCCTGGTTCGGCACCGTCCTCGGCGACGACCTCGCCCGGCCCACCCGGCGCCCGCTGTCCCGTCCCTGCCTCGACTGGACCGAGCGCCGCCCGCATCTGGCGGGCGTCGCGGGCCAGGCCGTGCTGCGGTACCTGACCGGCCGCGCGTGGCTCGTCCCGGTCGGCGCCACGCGCGCCCTGCGCCTCACGCCCGAGGGCGGCGACGGCGTCCGGGAGGTCTTCGGCCTCACGTTCCCCGAACCCCTCTCCACGGCCGGGGGCCGTCCCTGACCTCCGGCCCAGGGGCACGCGCCCCCGGGCGCGTTAGGGTTGGGGCGTGGACGATGCGGGGCGGCGGTTGCCGAGGGGGAGGCACGCGCTGCCGCCCGAGCAGGTGGCGCGGGCACAGCGGGAACGTCTGCTCGCCGCCGTGGCCGAGGCGATGAAGACCAAGGGGTACGCCGCGACGTCCGTCGGGGACGTGCTCAAGGGCGCCGGGGTGTCACGGCAGACGTTCTACGAGCTGTTCTCGTCCAAGCTCGACTGCTTCATGGCCGCGTTCGACGCCGTCACCGGGCTCTTGGAGGAGCGGCTGACCGAGGCGGCGCACGGCGACGGGACGCCGCTGGAACGGTTCGAGCGGGCCATGCGCGCCTACGTCGGGACGCTCGCCCTCGAACCCGGGTACGCGCGGCTGTTCGTCGTGGAGGTGCACGCGGCCGGTCCGGAGGCGATCCGGCGCCGGGCCGCCTTCCAGGGGCGGCTGGGCGAGCTGGTCGGCGCGTTGCTGGAGGCGCGGGACGAGCAGCAGCGGTTCGCGTGCCGGGCCGTCGTCGCGGCGGTCGCGTCGCTGGTGACGCTGCCGCTGGTCGACGGCGACGCCGCCGCGCTGGACGCCGTCGCCGCCGACATCGTCGCGCACGTGCGGCTGCTCACGGAGCGGGGTGTCCTCGCGGGCGGTCGAGTGGAATCCGCAGCGCCGTGATCACGGTGGCGAGCATCTCGTAGTGCCCGGCGAGCATGCACAGCTCGACGCACTCCGGCTCGGTCAGGTGGCGGCGCAGCCCGGCCCACGCGGTCTCGTCGAGGTCCTGGTCGAAGTGCAGCCGGTCCACGGCCGTCAGCAGCGCCTGTTCGCGCGGCGTCCAGCCGGGCGCGGCCGGGCCCTCGATGAGCCGTTCGACGTCGGCGGTGCCGATCCCGGCGCGGCGGCCGAGCCGCAGGTGGTGGTCGAACTCGTAGCGGCAGGCGCGCAGGTGCGCGACGCGCAGGATGACGAGTTCGGTGTCGCGGCGGGGCAGCTTGCCGCGCGGCATCATCGACCCGGCGAACAGCAGCCAGCCGTGGAAGAGGCGCGGGCGGCGGGCGAGCGTCAGGAACAGGTTCGGCGGCGCGGTCCCGGCGACCCGGCCGGAGATCCGGGCGAACAGCCAGGAGAACAGCCCGATCTCGGCGAACCGGCCGGGGCGGACGCGGGCCGTCACCGCGGGGGCTGCCCGGTGGTGAGGGGCGCGTCCTCGACGCGGGCGATCTCCAGGGCCTCGGTGAGCTTGCCCTGGACGAGCCGGTCCATGACGGGCTGGGCGAGCATCCGCAGCGGCAGCGCGTTCGCGACCCACCAGGGGGCGACGATCCGCCGCGACCGCCAGGCGATGCCGTGCTCCAGCGCGTCGATGCCGGTCTTGAGCGGGGTGACGCCCGACAGCGCCGAGGCGGTGCTGCGGCCGTCCATCAGCGCGGCGGCGGCCTCGGTGCCGAAGCCGCGGCTGGTCATGTCGGTGTCGAGTTCGGCGAAGTAGGCGACGCCCGCCTTGGCGCCGGACGGGCGCAGCTCGGCCCGCAGCGTGTTGCCGAGCGCTTCGACGGCGGCCTTGGACGCGCTGTAGGCGCCGAGCAGCGGCAGGTGGATCGCGGCGGCGGCGGACGCGACCGCGAGCGCGTAACCGCGCGGGTGCGCGATGTGCGGACCGGCGGCGCGCAGTGTGTTGTAGGTGCCGGTGGCGTTGACGCGCAGCGTGGTGTCCCAGACGGCGGGGTCGCCGCCGAGGACGGGGAGCTGCGCGGCGACACCGGCGTTGGCGACGACGACGTCGAGGCCGCCGAGCGCGGTGACGGCGGCGGTGACGGCCTCACCGACCTGGTCGCGGTCCGCGACGTCGCAGGTGCTCCAGGGGGCTCCGCCGCAGCGGGCGGCGACGTCGGCGAGGAGTTCGGGTTCGAGCCCGGCGAGGGCGACGCGGGCGCCGCGCTCGTGCAGGCGTTCCGCGAGGGCGGCGCCGATGCCGCGCGCCGCGCCGGTGATCAGGACGCGTCGTCCCGCGAGGGGTGGCGTGCGCTGCTTCCGTCGACCGAGAAGCCCACCAGAAACGTTCATGAAGCGGACGCTACCACGCATGAACAACCTTGTTCTTTGGACAGTTCCCGTGACCGAACGTCACGGTATTCTCACCCAACGGCGCGGGCAATGGCGCGCGGCGGCCAGTGCGGCGTCCGGGACACGCGGGACAGCATGGACGCCATGGCCACCGATTTCCAGCGGAGCAAGATCGTCACGGTGTTCGACGCGATGGACGCCGACCGCGACGGGCTGCTGCGCGCCGCCGACTTCACCGCGCTCGCGTCCCGCTGGACGACCCTGCGCGGCGCCGCCCCCGGCTCCCGCGAGCACCGGCGCCTCACCGAGGTCATGACCGGCTGGTGGGCCGAGCTGAGCGCGGCCGCCGCGTCCGACGCGGTGACGGCCGACGACGTGCTGCGCGTCGTCGACCTCCTGCCCGGCATGGTGAACGCCGTCGCGGAGACGGCCGAGGCGATGTTCACCGCCATCGACGCCGACGGCGACGGCCGCATCTCCCCCGCCGAGTACCGGCAGCTCATCGAGGCGTGGAACGGCCGTCCCACCGACACCTCGGAGATCTTCCCCCGGCTGGACGCCAACGGCGACGGCCACCTGTCGCGCACCGAGTTCACCGAACTGTGGATCGAGTTCTGGGCCGGTGACGACCCGTCCCACCCCGGCACGTGGATCTTCGGGGCGCCCGCGGCGCCCGCCGCGACCTGACCGGGGGCTACTCCTCCTGCTCGGCCAGGAACCGCTCGAACTGCGCGGCGATCTCGTCGGCCGTGGGCATGTCGCGCTCGTCGGCCAGCAGGTTCTCCCGGTCGGCGGCACCGGCGAACGCGTCGTACTGCTGCTCCAGCGCGTGCACGACCTTCTCGACCTCGGCGTTGCCGGTGACCTGCTCGGCGATCTCGCTGTCGGTGCGGGCCGCCGCCTCGCGCAGCGCGTCCGCCGGCAGGACGAGCCCGGTGGCCGCGATGACGGCCTCCAGGGCCGCGACCGCCGCCGCCGGGTAGGCGGCCTGCGCCAGGTAGTGCGGCACGTGGATCGCGAAGCCGAGCGCGTCGTGCCCGGCCTCCCCGAGCCGCAGTTCCAGCAGCCCGGACGCGCTGCCGGGCACCTGCACCTTGTCGAACCAGGTGGACGGACCGACCAGGTCGGGCCGGGTCGCGTGCGAGGTCATGCCGACGGGCCGCGTGTGCGGCACGCCCATCGGGATGCCGTGGAAGCCGACGACGAGCCCCGCGCCGGTCCGCTCGACCAGCGACCGGACGGCGCCGGTGAACCCCTCCCACAGCCGGTCGGGCTCCGGGCCGGTCAGCAGCAGGAAGGACGTGCCGACCTCGTCCTGCGCGAGCCGCAGCACCAGTTCGGGCGCGTCGTAGGACGCCCAGTGGTCGCGGTCGTAGGTCATCATCGGGCGCCGGGCCCGGTAGTCGATGAGCGAGTCCACGTCGAACCGGGCGATCACCCGGTGTTCGAGGGTCTCCAGCAGGTGCTCCCGGACGAGCTGCCCGGTGGACCCGGCGTCCACGAAGCCGTCGAGGCTGTGCAGCAGCACCGCGCCCTCCAGCTCGGGCAGGTCGCCGTCCAGCTCGTACAGGTCTTCAGGGTTGCCCACCGTACTCCCCCATGTCGTCCAGTCGATCCTCTCAACACTAGGACATCCCGGAGTACTCCCCCGCGACCGATATTCGCCGGAGAAAGACGACCATGGCCGCGCCGGGAGGTACCGCCACCGTCGCCGGACGAGGCGGACCCCCGGCGCCCTCCCCTCCGAAATCGGGCGCCGGGGGTCGTTCAGGGAACACGGGCGCACGGAGAAGGTGCGCCCGCCTTCAGACAGGTCATGTGTCCTCGCCGTTCGCTCCCCGGTAGAGGTCCATGACCTGCGCGCGGTCGAACCGCAGATGCCCGGACGGGGTGGTCCCGGGCGTCAGGAGCCCCCTCCGGCTCCAGCGCACCACCGTGTAGGGGGTGACGCCGAACAACCGCGCGACTTCTCTCGTCTTCATCGTCATGTGCATGTGATCACGACCCACGTCGCCTTTCCCTTGTCGTCCGCGAGGCACTGCCAGCCCCACATGCCGCCGGTCAGGCTGTCCACGATGAACAGCCCCCGGCCGGTCTCCGCCACGAAATCCGGTTCCCCGAGCACGGGTGGGTTCCCCGCGTCGGCGTCCCAGACCTCCACGCACACACCCGCGCGACCGCCCGGAAGCTCGACGGGATAGACCAGTACGGCGAACCCCGCCGCACCGGCCACGTAACGCAGGCTGTTCGTGGCCAGCTCGGTGACGATCAGCGCCACGTTGTCGATCACCTCGGCGCTGTAATTCTCACTGCGCGCCCATTCCTCGGCGGTGGCGCGAGCCCGCCCCACCGTCGAGAGAGCACCGCCCGGATAGGGGCAGAAGATCCCCGGGGCGATCCTCGTGGGCTTGTCCATCGTGATCATTACCGAGCCTCCGTGCCTGACCGCTCCCGCGCTCGCTGGGTGGTGATTGGCTGTTTCGCGACCCAAAATGGCATGACCGGCTGTAACGTTCACCACATGTCGAGCAACGCTCGGGCCAGGCACATGGCGTAGCACGATGCTGCACGCACGGAGGTGGATAGATGGCACAACGGCAACCAAAGCCCCATTTCGAGCGATTTGGGGGAGTTGTTCGCACCTTCCGCAGACGTTCGCCCTACACGGCGGCGGCGCTGTCACGCGCTCTGAACATGTCGAACGGCTGGGTGAGCCAGTTGGAACGCGGCCTGTTCGGGTGCTACTACAGCGAGGCGAGGTCACTCGACACGCTCCTGGAGGCCGAGGGCAAGATCCTCAGGGCGTGGGACCGCTTCGTCGCGGAGGACGGAGACCCGTTCGCTGAATACCTGGAACACGAACCGCGGGCCGTGTCGGTCGCGACATACGCGAGCACCTACATCCCTGGACTTCTCCAGACGCCCGCTTACGCAGGGGTGCTCCAGGGCTCGTCCCCCAAGACCCTGAAGCGGCGCCTCGACCGCCAGCGGGTGCTCGACCGCGCCAAACCGCCGACGCTCAATGTCCTGCTGCATGAGAGCGTCCTGTATGAGGCCGTGGGCGACAAGGACGTTATGCGGGAGGTGCTTGAGCACATTCTGACGATGTCGGAACGCGAGAACATCACCATTCAGATCGTGCGGTTCTCCGCTGGCACGCGTCCGCCGTCCAGTTCTTTCGCCCTCGCCACACTCGGTGACCGATCCCAGATCGCGTGGGCCGACACGATCACCGGCGGGAGCACGATCCAGGACGCCGGGACACTGACCTACCTCGCTCAGACGTGCGCTAGGCTCCAAGCACAGGCGCTCAACGCCGAAGACACGCGCGCGTTGATCAGAAAGGTGATCGAGGAGCTATGGACCTGAGAAATTCCGCATGGCGCAAGTCCTCTCACAGCGGTCCGGAGAACAACGACTGCGTCGAAGTCGCTAACGTCCCCGGCACGGTCGCCATCCGCGACACAAAGAACCGCGACGGCGGCACCCTCCTCGTAGGCCGTTCAGACTTCCGCCGCTTCACGAACACGCTCCGCGATCTTTAAACCTGCCCAAACGCGAGGAACACGCGAGCGCTGATCAGAAAGGCGACCGAGCGGCCATGAACCCAAAAACCCCCGCATGGCGCAAATCGTCGCACAGCGGTCCAGAGGGCAACCACTGCGTAGAGCTGGCCAACACCCCCGGCAAAGTCGCCATCCGCGACACAAAAAACCCCACCGGCGCCACCCTCCTAGTAGACCGCACATCCTTCCACCGCCTCACCAACAAACTCCGCACCCTCTAACCCACCCGAACCACACAACCGGGCACAAAAAGGGGCGGGGACCTCCCTCGTCAAAGAGGTCCCCGCCTCCCGTCGCAGGGTGCGCCGCCCGGTGCCCGTAGGGCCGTGTAGGCGTCCTTCTGCAACACGCTCCCGGCTTCTCCAGGTTCACGACATGCGCCACCCGCACCGTGAACGTCGGCATGACCGTGCCGACATCGGCTGGAAGGGCGAGAAGCGCATGACTGACTGGACGAGCCTGAGCTTCGTGGTCGTGGACGTCGAGGGCAACGGCGGGCAGCCGCCCGACCTGGTGGAGCTGGCCGCCGTGCCGGTGATCGGCGGAGTCATCGGGAAGCCGCTGAGCTGGCTGGTCAAGCCGGACGCACCGATCACGCACTTCGCCACCCGAATCCACGGCCTGACCAACGAGGCCGTAGCCGACTGCCCGTCGTTCGAGGCCGTCACCCGCAACGTGCTCGCGGCCCTGAACGCCGACGCCCTCGTGGCCCACAACGCCCACGTCGACCTCGGCGTGCTGACCCGCAAGCTCCCCGACTGGACGCCGCCCGAGGTCTTCGACACGCTGAAACTCGCACGCCGACTGGTCCCGGGCCTCGACAGCTACCGGCTCGAAAGCTTGACCAAGGCATTCAGCCTGTCCGAAGAACTGCCCAACGACCTCACTCCCCACCGAGCAACGTATGACGCCCTGGTCACCGCGCGCCTGCTCACGCAACTCGCCACAAAGGCCCCGAACTTGAAAGAACTGCGCGGCCAACCTCCCAGGGAGGCCGACGAAGATGCGCTCTTCTAGCGCGAACCGCACCGGCTTCGGCTCGAAGCACATCGACACCGCCGACGCCTACGGGCGGCCCCGGTCTAAGGCGATAACCGACCTCACCTCGGCGTCCACTGCGAACGACAGGAGATCAGAAGCCTTGATGGCCGATGACAGCCCGCAGGAAACTCTTTCTGATCGCGGTGACGTGGAGGTCGTATCCGAACGCGGCGCGGACGCTGGATCGGTCGCCTGTGTGTTCTGTAAGATCATCCGTGGTGAGATCAGGGCGACCGTTGTGGATGAGACCGACGACTTGATTTCCTTTCTTGACCATCGGCCGTTGTTCCACGGGCACACGCTGCTCGTTCCGAAGCTTCACGTTCAGGTCATGAGCGAGCTGCCGGCCGATCGCGTCCTGGACTTCTTCACCCAGGCGCAGCGGCTCGAACGAGCCGTCGAGACCGGCCTCGGCGCCGACGGGTCGATGATCCTCATCAACAACGTCGTCAGCCAGTCCGTGCCCCACCTGCACCTCCACGTCATTCCCCGGCGTAAGAAGGACGGCCTGCGCTTCTGGCTCGGTCCCCGTCATCCCTACACCGCGCAGCATCCCGCCGAAGAATTCGCGGAGAGAATCCGGACCGCATTGAAAGACGCATGACCACTCGCACTCCCACGATCCCCGTGCCTCATTCGCGGACGCCGTGGCCGCACCGGAGGGGTTTCCGGTGCGGCCGCGGGGTCAGGGGGTGAAGACTCGGGAGGAGAGGAAGTCGTCGGCGTGCAGCGTGGTCAACGCGGTGCGGTCGACGGGGGCGCCGGTGGCCAGGAGGCGGTTGGCGTGGCGGAGGCGGGCGCGTTCGATCGCGTTGCGGACCGAGCGGGCGTTGGCGAAGCGCGGCTGGACGCGGCGCCGTTCCAGATAGTCGCGGAAGACGGGTTCGGCGTCGTCGGACAGCCGGTAGCCCTCGCGTTCCATCATCAGCCGGCCGATGGCCTCCAGCTCGACCGGCTCGTAGTCGGGAAAGTCGATGTGGTGCGCGATCCGCGAACTCATCCCCGGGTTGGAGGAGAAGAACGAGTCCATCCGGTCCTTGTATCCGGCGAGCACCACCACGAGATCGTCGCGCTGGTTCTCCATCACTTGGAGCAAGATCTCGATGGCCTCCTGGCCGTAGTCGCGCTCGTTCTCCGCCCGGTACAGGTAGTACGCCTCGTCGATGAACAGCACGCCGCCCATCGCCCGTTTGAGCACTTCCTTGGTCTTGGGGGCGGTGTGCCCGACGTACTGGCCGACGAGGTCGTCCCGCGTCACCGACACCAGGTGCCCGCGCCGGATGTAGCCGAGCCGGTGCAGCAGTTCCGCCAGCCGGACCGCGACGGTCGTCTTGCCGGTGCCGGGACTGCCGGTGAAGGACATGTGCAGGTTGGGACGCCCGGAGTCGATGCCGAACCGGGCCCGGACCCGGTCGATCAGCAGCAGCGCCGCGATCTCCCGGATCCGGGTCTTGACCGGCGCGAGCCCGACCAGCTCGGTGTCGAGCGCGTCCAGGACGTCGTCCACCTGGGACTCCGCGCGTTCGCGGGCCAGGTCGACCGACGCGTCCGGCGGCAGCGGCGGCGGCGCCTGCGGCTCGTCCTCGGCGGCGCCGTTGGCCTCCGGGCGCATCCCGAATCCCAGGCGGTCGGTCATCGCGCGTACCGCTCGCCCTGCGGCCGGTCCAGCGCGTACGGGTGCGTCCGGTACTGGACGCGCCGGTCCGCGACCTCGGTCCGGTCGAGGCGGAACCCGGGCTCCTCGGCGGGCCGCTGCACGATGAACGACAGCGCGGTCGTCTGCCGTCCGTACCGGGCGTCGTAGGCGTTCAGCCGGATGTAGTGCCCGGGGTAGGTCTTGCGGCACTCGTTGATCTCCAGCAGGACTCCGGCGGGGTCCTTGAGGTCGAACATCGGCAGGCCCCACATCTCCCAGTAGGAGTTGCGCGGGTGCGGGTCGTCGGTGAACTCGATCGAGCAGGGCCAGCCGCGGTCCAGCACGTAGGCGACCTGCTTGGTGATGTCCTCGTCGGTCAGGTCGGGCAGGTAGGAGAAGGTGCCTTGGGTGATGCGCATCAGATGCTCACAGGGGTCTCGACGACGTCCGGCGTGTCGGTGGACTCGTAGGTGAAGGTGATGTCGCCCCAGGTGGACAGGGCGACGTCGAGTTCGCGGCTGTGCTTGGCGGCGGCGCGCAGGATGTCCGAGCCCTCGGCGAGGAAGTCGCGGCCCTCGTTGCGGGCCTTGATCATCGCCTCCAGCGCGACGCGGTTGGCCGCGGCGCCGGCCGCGATGCCCATCGGGTGCCCGATCGTGCCGCCGCCGAACTGGAGCACGACGTCCTCGTCCAGGTAGTGCAGGAGCTGGTGCATCTGCCCGGCGTGGATGCCGCCGGACGCGACCGGCATGACGCCCGGCATCGACGCCCACTCCTGGTCGAAGTACAGGCCCTTCACCGGGTCGGCGGCGACCCTGTCCAGCCGCAGCGTGTCGTAGAACCCGGCGACGCTGTTGGGGTCGCCCTCCAGCTTGCCGACGACGGTCCCGGCGTGGATGTGGTCGACGCCCGCCAGCCGCATCCACTTGGCGATCACGCGGAAGCTGACGCCGTGCGACTTCTGCCGCGTGTACGTCGAGTGCCCGGCGCGGTGCAGGTGCAGGATGACGCCGTTGGCGCGCGCCCAGTTGGCCATCGACTGGATCGCGGTGTAGCCGATCGTCAGGTCGATCATGACGATGACGCTGCCGAGGTCCTTGGCGAACTCGGCGCGCTCGTACATCGCCTCCATCGTCCCGGCGGTGACGTTGAGGTAGTGCCCCTTGATCTCGCCGCTGGCGGCCTGCGCCTTGTTGACGCCCTCCATGCAGTACAGGAACCGGTCGCGCCAGCGCATGAACGGCTGGGAGTTGATGTTCTCGTCGTCCTTGGTGAAGTCCAGGCCGCCGCGCAGGGCCTCGTAGACGACGCGCCCGTAGTTGCGGGCGGACAGGCCGAGCTTGGGCTTGACG
Source organism: Actinomadura flavalba DSM 45200 (assembly GCF_000374305.1). GTDB lineage: Bacteria > Actinomycetota > Actinomycetes > Streptosporangiales > Streptosporangiaceae > Spirillospora > Spirillospora flavalba. Next base: position 297,756 of record NZ_KB894097.1, read on the forward strand.
GTCGCGCCGAGGATCGGGCGGCCGAACTTGCCGAGGTACTCGCGCTCCATGACGATCCCGTGGGCGGGGCCCTGGAACGTCTTCACGTAGTGCGTGGGGATGCGCATGTCCTCCAGGCGCAGGGCCTTGAGGGCCTTGAACCCGAACACGTTCCCGATGATCGAGGAGGTGAGGTTCGCGATCGACCCCTCCTCGAACAGGTCGAGGTCGTAGGCGATGTAGGCGATGAACTCGCCCTCCTTGCCCGGGACCGGCTCGACCTTGTAGCACTTGGCCTGGTAGTTCTCGTAGCTGGTCAGCCGGTCGGTCCAGACGACCGTCCAGGTCGCGGTGGACGACTCGCCCGCCACGGCCGCGCCGGCCTCCTCCGGCGGCACGCCCTGCTGCGGCGTGATGCGGAAGGCGGCGAGGATGTCGCTGTCCTTCGGTTCGTAGTCGGGACGCCAGTAGCCCATCTCCGCGTACGGGATCACACCCGCCGACCATCGGCCCGCGCTCATCTCGCTCTCCTTCTCCGCCGTCGGCGGTGCCCGGCCGGTACGCGGCGCGCCTCCCGAGAAGGACGGCAGGCCCAGGGGATGTCAGGGGGTGCGCCGCGTCCGGCCACGGTGTCCGTGGACGGGATGAGCTTGACCGGACGAGACTTGTACTGTCCATCAAGTGTTGCGGGATGATTCTCAAGTGATCGGTTGAACCAGGAGGCGGGCGCATGACCGAGGCGCGGTTGCGGACGTTCGTCACGCTCGCCGAGACGGGGTCGGTGCGGGAGGCGGCGCGGCGGCTGTACGTGACGGAGTCGGCGGTGTCGGCGGCGGTCGCGTCGCTGGCGCGCGAGCTGGGGGTGCCGCTGGTGCGCCGGGCCGGACGCGGCCTGGCGCTGACGCCGTCCGGCACGGTCTACGCCGGGTACGCGCGGCAGGTGCTCGGCCTGCTGGAGCAGGGGAGGGCGGCGGCGCGCGGCGCGGCCGACCCGGGCCGGGGGCCGCTGCGGCTCGCGGCGGTGACGACGGCCGCCGACCAGCTCGTCCCCGACCTGCTCGCGGGCTTCCGCGCCCGCTGGCCGGACGTGGAGCTGACGCTGGAGGTCGGGCCGCGCCGCGAGGTGTGGGGCGCGCTGGCCGCGCACGCCGCCGACCTCGTGCTGGCCGGGCGCCCGCCCGCCGAGCTGGAGGCGACGGTGCTGGCGACGCACCCGAACGAGCTGGTCGTCGTCGGGTCGCCCGCCCTGGCCGCGTCGTTCTCGCTGGACACGACGCCGTGGGTGATGCGCGAGCCCGGGTCGGGGACGGGCGCGACGGCCGAGGCGTACCTCGCGGAACGGGACGTCGCGCCGCCCCGGCTCGTCCTCGGCTCCAACGGCGCCGTGATCGCCGGGGCGGCGGCGGGGCTCGGGGTGGCGCTCGTCTCGCGGGACGCGGTCGGCGCGCGGCTCGCGGACGGGCGGCTCACCGTGGTCGACGCGCCGGGAACCCCGCTGGACCGGCCCTGGCACGCGGTCGCGGGCGCCGACCCGACGGCGACGACGCGGCTGTTCGTCCGGCACCTGCTCGACGCGCCGGGCTGGTCGGCGCCCTGACCCCGTTCTCCTGTGGGCTGCGTCACAGAGCGGCCCATCGTTGTCATGGTTCGACAGAATCGGACCCATGAGTGCCGACCGCCAATACGACATCGTCCTGTTCGGGGCCACCGGCTTCACCGGCGGCCTCACCGCCGAGTACCTCGCCGAGCACGCCGGGCCCGACGTCCGGTGGGCGCTCGCCGGGCGCAACCGGCAGAAGCTGGAGGCCGTCCGCGACCGGCTCGCCGCCCGCCGCCCCGAGCTGACCGCGCTCGCGCTGCTGCACGCCGACACCGGGGACGCCGCGTCCATCGAGGCCGTCGCCGCCGCCGCGCGCGTCGTCATCACGACCGTCGGGCCGTACGTGAAGCACGGCGAGCCGCTGGTCGCGGCGTGCGCCCGCGCGGGCACCGACTACGTCGACCTGACCGGCGAGCCCACGTTCGTGGACGAGATGTACGTCCGCCACCACGAGCAGGCCCGCCGCAGCGGCGCCCGCATCGTGCACGCGTGCGGGTTCGACTCGATCCCGCACGACCTCGGCGCGTACTTCACCGTCCAGCAGCTCCCCGAGGGCGTCCCGCTGCACGTCGAGGGGTTCGTCCGGGCGAACGGCGACTTCTCCGGCGGCACGCTGCACTCCGCGATCGGCATCTTCTCCGATCTCCCCGGCCTGTACCGCGCCGAACGCGACCGCCGCACCGTCGAGGAGCGCCCGGCCGGACGCCGCGCCCGCATCTCCCGCAGCCCGCTCCCCCGCGCCCGGATCGGGGACGGCTGGACGCTGCCGATGCCCACCGTCGATCCCGCGATCGTCACCCGGTCGGCGCTCGCCCTCGACCGCTACGGCCCCGACTTCACCTACGGCCACTACGTCGCCGTCCGCCGCCTCGCCACCGCCGCCGCGATGGCCACCGGCGCGGGCGCGCTCATCGCCGCCGCCGCGCTCCCGCCGACCCGGGCGCTGCTGCTGAAGCTGCGCGGCGCGGGCGACGGGCCGTCCGCCGAGCGCCGCGCGAAGCACTGGTTCAGCGTCACGTTCGTCGGTGAGGGCGGCGGGAAGCGCGTCGTCACCGAGGTCGCGGGCGGCGACCCCGGCTACGACGAGACGGCCAAGATGCTCGCGGAGTCCGCGCTGTGCCTGCTCCAGGACGACCTGCCCGACACCTCCGGCCAGGTCACCACGGCCGCCGCGATGGGCGACGCGCTCATCACCCGGCTCGTCAAGGCCGGGATCACGTTCCGGGTGGTGCGAACCGGCTAGCGGGCACCGGCACGACCGCCTCCACGGTCGTGCCGACGCCCGGGCGGCTCGTCACCGACACCCGTCCGCCGAGCAGTTCGGCGCGCTCGGCCATGCCGCGCAGCCCGTAGGAGTCCAGGGCGCGGGGCTGCTGCACCGAGAAGCCCCGGCCGTCGTCGGCGACGCGCAGCCGCACCCGGTCGCGCTCGTTGTCCAGCAGCAGGTCCACGCAGGTCGCCGCCGCGTGCCGCAGCGCGTTCGCGACGGCCTCTTGCGCGATCCGGTACAGGGCCGTCTGGACGTGGTCGGGCAGCTCGGCGTCCAGCTCGCCGGTGACGGTCACGGTGACGTCCAGGGACGCCCCGGTGTCGCGGGCCAGGCCCGCCAGGGCGGCGGGCAGTCCGAGGTCGTCCAGGACGGGCGGGCGCAGGCCGCCGATCGCCGCGCGCGTCTCGGCGCCCGCCAGGTCGCACTGGTGCCGGGCCAGCTTGAGCTGCTCGCGGGCGTCGGGATGGTGCTCGGGCAGCGCGGCCTCGGCCGCCGACAGGTGGAAGCCGACGCTGGCCAGCCGCTGCGCGATGCCGTCGTGGATGTCGCGGCTGAGCCGCGTCCGCTCGGCCTCCTGCGCCTCGACGGCCCGTTCCGCGAACCGTTCGGCGGCGTGCTCGCGGTCCTGCGCGGTGCGCAGCCTGCGGCACGAGCACAGGACGGGCCCGAACAGCTCGCCCAGCGCCTCCACCAGCATGACGTCGGCGGGCGCGACCCGCCGCGCCGACCGGACGTCCAGCACCGCGATCGTCGCGTTGCCCCGATGCACCGGGATCGCCAGCCCGCGTCCGTCGGCGTGCGGGCGGGGACGGCCGTGCGCGGCGACCCAGCCGACGTCGCCGGTGCCGAGCGGCACGGGCGGGCCGCCGCTCTCCAGCCGCCGCCCCTCGTCGTCCAGCACGTACACGTCGCAGAACGTCACCGATTCCGCCGACCGGACGACGAGCCCGGCGATCTCCTGCGCCATCTCGGGCAGCGTCCGGTCCGAGCAGGCGACGGCGATGACGCGGACGAGCAGGTCGCTGCCCCGGTCCGCGAGCAGGCCGAGCGCGGCCGTCACCGGAACAGCCCCTCGCGCAGCGCGACCGCGATGGCGGCGGACCGGTCCGCGACCTCCAGCTTGCGGTACAGGGCGCGCAGATGGCTCTTCACGGTCTCCTCGCTGAGCACCAGACGCGCCGCGATGGCCTTGTTGGACAGGCCGCCGACCAGCAGCGACAGCACCTCGCTCTCGCGCTGGGTGAGGCCCCGGTTGGCGCCGGGCCAGAACTCGCCGCGCGTCAGGCGGGCGGCGGTGACGGCCATCCGCCCGGCGAGCGTCGGGTCGACGACGGTCTCGCCCTGGGCGACCTCCTCCAGGCGGCGGACGAGTTCGGGCCCGTCCACCCGTTTCAGCAGGTATCCGCCCGCACCGGCGCGCAGCGCCTCGAAGACGTACTGCTCGTCGTCGTAGACCGACAGGAACACCACGCGGGAGTCGGGAGCGCGGCCGGTCAGCGCGCGGCACAGGTCCAGGCCGCTCTCCGGGCCGAGCCGGACGTCGAGCAGGACCACGTCCGGCCGCAGCGAGGTGACGAGGCGGATGGCCTCCTCCGAGGCACCCGCCTGCCCCACCACCCGCACGCGGCCCGCGTATCCGGCGAGCATCGCCTGGAGGCCGGCGAGGATCATCTCGTGGTCGTCCACCAGGACGACGCGTACGGGGGCAGCCATTCCGGCACGATAACAACCGGAAGCTACTCGCCAGTATCCCCCGGGACACAAGGCTTTCCGTCCGGTTCACCCCCGTCTTCACCCGTTCGGGGGACGATGCGCCTCGGCGTCCCCTCCTACCGTTCTCGATGTCACGTTCACCGGCATGGAGGAGGCCAGGTGCCCCACCGCATCGTGCATATGCTCCGGGCGCGCGGTTCCGGCCGCCGCCCCGTCATGCTCGCCATCGCCGGAGACAGCGCGGCGGGCAAGACGACGCTCACCAAGGGGCTCGTGCAGTGTCTGGGGGAAGACCGCATGACGGCGGTCTGCGTGGACGACTACCACCGCTACGACCGGCAGGAACGCAAGGGCAAGCCCTTCACGGCGCTGCACCCCGACTGCAACCACGTCGACATCATGGAGCAGCACCTCCAGCTCCTGTCCATGGGCGAACCGATCCTCAAGCCCGTGTACGACCACTCCACCGGCGAACTCGTCCGGCCGGAGCTGGTCACCCCCAAGGACTTCGTGATCGTCGAGGGGCTGCTGCCGCTGCACACGCGGCTCGCGCGCGCCTGCTTCGACATCACCGTCTACCTCGACCCGCCCGAGCCGCTGCGCCACAACTGGAAGGTGCAGCGCGACTGCGGCAAGCGCGGCTACACGCCCGAGCAGGTCTCGGCCGAGCTGGAGCGGCGCGAGCCGGAGAGCGCGGCGTTCATCCGGCCGCAGCGCAAGTGGGCCGACATCGTCGTGCGGTTCGCGCCCGTCGAGGGACGCGTCGACCCGCCCGGCACGCCCCTGTCGGCCGAACTGCTGCTGCGGCCCACCATCGACCACCCCGACCTGGGCTCGGTGCTGGAGGAGTCCGTGCCCGCCGCCGGTGAGACGGCCATGCACCTGCGGCTGCACCGCGACACCGACGGACGTCCGACCGACGCGCTGCACGTCCACGGATACGTGCAGCCGAACGAGTCCGAGATCGTCAAGAAGGCCATCTGGGACCGGCTCGGGCCGCGCGCCGGGAACGGCGACCTGAACCCCGACGCGCTCGGCCGCTTCGGCGAGGGCACCAGCGACCCCCTCGCGATCACCCAGCTCCTGCTGCTCTACCACCTGCTCGACGCCGAACACCGGCAGACCGCCTGAGACGAGGCGTGCCCTTCCACCCCAGGGCACGCCGACGGGCCGCGGACCGCGCGGGGAGGCCCCGGATTCCCGGGCCGCGCGGAACCGCCCCCGGGGCCGGGTGGGTTCCAGGACGGGCGCTCTGGACCCCCACCCGGCCCTACCCATGACCGCGCCTCAGAGGGCGGCGAGGGCTTCGCGGTAGGCGTTCACGTCGCGGGGTTCGGAGATCGGGGTCTCGACGCGGCGCCGGACGATCCCCTCGGCGTCGATGAGGAACGTGGCGCGGCGGGCGACGCCCCGGTTCGCGTCGAAGGCGTCGTATGCCTGCGCCGTGGCCCCGTGCGGCCAGAAGTCCGAGAGCAGGGAGAACGGGAAGTCCTCCCGGTCGGACCAGGCGCGCAGGGCGAAGATCGAGTCGACCGAGACCGTCAGAATCCGGACGTCGCCGAGCGCGGGCACCGCGTCGGCCAGGGCGCGCAGCTCACCCGAGCAGACGCCGCTGAACGCCAGCGGATAGAAGACGAGCAGCACCGGAGCGCCGCGCAGGCCCGAGAGCGTGACGGGGGCGCCGTGCTGGTCGTCCAGCGTGAAATCCGGCGCGCGATCACCGGCCTGCACTCCCACGGCCCCTCCGGTGGGTGAGATCCGCCCGTGCGGACGGCACGGCGCGGACGACGGGCGCGTCCCGAGCCGGGAGCCGCGCGCACGCCAGTCTGCCACCGCACCCTCGACGGTCACGTCGGGGGGCGGCGGACGGGGCCGCACCGCCGGCGTCACGGCCGGCGGCGCGGAACTACTTGCGGACCTTCGGTGCGACCAGCCGGGTGCCGGACCACTCCGCCGCCGCGCTGATGCTGCTGGTCTGGGACAGGCCGGCGGTCTGCGCCGCCTCGCCGATGTCGCTCGGTTCGACGTGTCCGTCGCGGCCCGCCTTGGGCGTCAGCAGCCAGATCTGGCCGCCGCCGTCCAGGCCGATCATCGCGTCGGTGAGGCCCTCGAACAGGTCGCCGTCCTCCTCGCGCCACCACAGCAGCACGACGTCGACGACGTCCTCGTAGTCCTCGTCGGCCAGCTCGTTGCCGGTGACGGCCTCGACGGAGCCGCGAAGCTCCTCGTCGACGTCGTCGTCGAAGCCGATCTCCTGCACCACCTGACCCGGCTTGAGGCCGAGCCGTTCGGCCAGGCTGCGCTCAGACTGCGCCTGACCCGCGGTCGCGCTCACGAAAGTCCTCCCCTTTGTCGATAGTCCGCGCCGGTTCCGTCCCGATGCGGGGCGGTGGCCGGTGCGGCGTTTGCGGGACAGTCCACACAAGTGGAGGGCTGTCGCGCAAGTGTCTTCCCGGCATTTGCTGGGCGCATCGCCGGGATCATCGTCACGTTGCTCCCACCGAGCGTAACAACTGGCGCCTAACCCGCGAGGAAGGACAACCGGACCTGGCGTTCGCGGTTGTCGACGTTGAGGTCGACCAGGGCGATCGACTGCCAGGTGCCGAGCTGCATCCGCCCCTCGACGACGGGCACCGACGCGTACGGCGGGATCAGCGCCGGCATGACGTGCGAGCGGCCGTGGCCGCGCGAGCCGTGGGCGTGCCGCCACCGGTCGTCGGCGGGCAGCAGGTCGCCCAGGGCCGCGAGCAGGTCGTCGTCGCTGCCCGCGCCCAGCTCCAGGATGGCGACGCCCGCGGTCGCGTGCGGGACGAAGACGTGCAGCAGCCCGTCCCCGCCCGCGCCGGAGACGAACCGGACGCACGCGTCGGTGAGGTCGTGGACGGTCTCGTGGCCGCCCGTGGTCACCTCGATCACTTTGCTCTCCACGTCCTCCTGCCTACCCGGTCGCGCGGTGTTCATGAGGCGGAGAAGGGGCTGCGTAGCAAACCGGGGCATGACGGGTGCAATCGGGCACTGAGCGGGGAGAATGGTTACCAGCAAGTAGAGATGCGTTAGGCGCCGCGAACAGCGACGATGGATCACGAACCATGGGCGGCCACCAGCCGCCCCGGAGCGCGCACCCCCCACGAGGGCGCGGGCTCCACCAGCAGAAACGGTAAGCAGAGGGGAACCCGTGGCTTCCGGACGTCACCGCTTTTCGATCATCAGCGACGGCCTGCCGAGCCAGCTGCCCGACATCAACCCGGACGAGACCCGGGAGTGGCTGGAATCGCTGGACACGGTCATCAAGACCGAGGGTCGCGGCAGGGCCCGCTACGTCATGCTCCGCCTCCTGGAGCGCGCGCGGGAGCAGCAGGTCGGCGTGCCCGGCCTGCGCAGCACCGACTTCATCAACACCATCCCGCCGGAGAAGGAGCCCTGGTTCCCCGGCGACGAGCACGTCGAACGCCGCATCCGGGCCTACATCCGGTGGAACGCGGCGATCATGGTGTCCCGGGCCAACCGCCCGAACCTGGGCGTCGGCGGGCACATCGCGTCGTACGCCTCGGCCGCCTCGCTGTACGAGGTCGGCTTCAACCACTTCTTCCGCGGCAAGGACCACGGCGAGTCCGGCGACCAGGTGTTCATCCAGGGGCACGCCGCGCCGGGCGTCTACGCCCGCGCCTACCTGGAGGGCCGCCTCCCGCAGGAGCGCCTGGACGGGTTCCGGCAGGAGATGTCGCACCCGGGCGGCGGGCTGTCGTCCTACCCGCACCCGCGCCTGATGCCGGACTTCTGGGAGTTCCCCACGGTGTCGATGGGGCTCACCGCGATCGACTCGGTCTACCAGGCGCGGTTCAACCGCTACCTGTACAACCGCAAGATCAAGGACACGTCCCGGTCGCACGTGTGGGCGTTCCTGGGCGACGGCGAGATGGGCGAGCCCGAGTCGCTCGGCGCCATCGGCCTCGCCGCCCGCGAAGAGCTGGACAACCTCACCTTCGTCGTGAACTGCAACCTCCAGCAGCTCGACGGCCCGGTGCGCGGCAACGGCAAGATCATCCAGGAGCTGGAGTCGTTCTTCCGAGGCGCCGGGTGGAACGTCATCAAGGTCGTCTGGGGCCGCGACTGGGACCCGCTGCTCGCCCAGGACTCCGACGGCGTGCTCGTCAACCAGATGAACACCACGCCCGACGGCCAGTTCCAGACGTTCACCGTCGAGTCCGGCGCCTACATCCGGGACAAGTTCTTCGGCGACGACCCGCGGCTGCGCAAGATCGTCCAGCACCTCTCCGACGACGACCTGCGGCGGCTGTCGCGCGGCGGCCACGACTACCGCAAGGTCTTCGCGGCGTTCAAGGCCGCGCGCGAGCACGTCGGCCAGCCGACCGTCATCCTCGCCCACACCATCAAGGGCTGGACGCTCGGCACCGACTTCGAGGCGCGCAACGCCACCCACCAGATGAAGAAGCTCACCAAGGCCGAGCTGAAGGAGTTCCGGGACCGTCTCTACCTGGACATCCCCGACTCCGCGCTGGAGGGCGAGCTGCCGCCGTACTACCACCCCGGCGAGAACTCCGACGAGATCCAGTACATGCAGGAGCGCCGCGCCGCGCTCGGCGGGTTCCTGCCGCGCCGCGTCGTGCGCGCCAAGCCGGTCAAGCTGCCCGGCGACGCGGTGTACGCGGAGCTGAAGAAGGGGTCGGGCAAGCAGAACATCGCGACCACGATGGCGTTCGTCCGGCTGCTGAAGGACCTCATCAAGGACAAGGAGATCGGCGCCCGGTTCGTCCCGATCGCTCCGGACGAGTACCGGACGTTCGGCATGGACTCGCTGTTCCCCACGTCGAAGATCTACTCGCCGCACGGCCAGACCTACGACGCGGTCGACCGCAAGCTGCTGCTCTCCTACAAGGAGTCCGAGCAGGGGCAGATGCTGCACGAGGGCATCAGCGAGGCCGGCTCGATGGCCTCGACGATCGCCGCGGGCACCGCGTACGCCACGCACGGCGAGCACATGATCCCGGTGTACATCTTCTACTCGATGTTCGGGTTCCAGCGCACCGGCGACCAGATGTGGGCCTTCGGCGACCAGATGGGCCGCGGGTTCCTGCTCGGCGCGACGGCGGGCCGCACCACCCTCACCGGCGAGGGCCTCCAGCACGCCGACGGGCACTCGCCGCTGCTGGCGGCGACGAACCCGGCGTGCGTCCACTACGACCCGACGTGGGCGTTCGAGCTGGCCCACATCACGCAGGACGCGCTGCGGCGCATGTACGGGTCGTCGGAGCAGCACCCGCACGGCGAGGACGTCTTCTACTACCTCACCGTGTACAACGAGCCCTACCAGCAGCCCGCCGAGCCGGACGACCTCGACGTCGCGGGCCTGCTCAAGGGCCTGTACCTGTTCAAGGCCGGCGAGGCGCGCGAGGGCGCGCCGCGCGCGCAGATCCTCGCGTCCGGCGTCGGCGGCCGGTGGGCGCTGGAGGCGCAGCGGCTGCTTGCCGAGGACTGGGGCGTCACGGCCGACGTGTGGTCGGCGACGTCGTGGAACGAGCTGGCCCGCGAGGCGCAGGCGTGCGACGAGTACAACCTGCTCCACCCCGACACCGAGCAGCGCACGCCGTACGTGGCGCAGCGGCTCGGCGACGCGGCGGGCCCGATCGTCGCCGTGTCCGACTACATGCGCGCCGTCCCGGACCAGATCGCCCCGTGGGTTCCGGGTGACTACTCGTCCCTCGGCACCGACGGGTTCGGGTTCTCCGACACGCGCGCGGCGGCCCGGCGCGCCTTCCACGTCGACGCCGCGTCGATCGTCCTGGCGGTCCTGAGCCGCCTCGCCCGCGCGGGCGAGGTCAAGCACGAGACCCTCCAGCGCGCCATCGAGAAGTACCGCCTCGACGCCCCGGTCTCCGAGGTCTTCGCGGGCGGCGTCGGCTCCGCCGAGAGCAACACCGGCGGCGAGGCATGATCCGGGCGGGCGCGGCGGTGTAGGCCGCGCCCACCCCGAGGCCGGGACGCGTAAAAGCGTCCCGGCCTCGTCGTTTCCGGGTTCGCGGGCGCGTCCGGCCGCCCACGGCGCCCGTCAGACGGCGGGCGGGGAGAAGACGCCGAAGTGGTGGCCGGTGGGGTCGTGGAGCTGGGCGAAGGTGAGGCCGCGGTCGGTGGTCCGGGGCGGGACGAGGATCTTGGCCCCCAGCGACTCGGCGCGCGTGACGGTCTCCTGGACGTCGCGGACGACGACGTAGAAGATCGCGTAGTCGGGGAAGGCGCCGCCGGACGAGAAGACGCCACCGGACGGGGCGTCGGCGCCGGGCGCGGTGACCTCGCGGTAGTCGGCGTCGGCGGGGCCGAACGTCCAGTCGAACAGGTCGGCGTAGAAGCTCTGGACGTCGTCGGGACGGCCGGTGCCGATCTCGAACCAGGCCACCGAGTTGAAGGCCGGGGCAGTCATCGCGGGTCACTCCTAGCGGTCGGGGAAAGCGGTGACCGCAGTCTGCGGGGCGGACGCGACAACCCCCTGTCGGTGTTTCTCAGCCGAATTCGAGGGCGCGGGAGATGGCGGCGCGGGGGTCGAGGGGGAGTTCGTCGAAACGGCGGTCGGGCGCGGTCTCCTCCAGCAGGGCCGCGCCGCGCACGCGGTCGATGCGGAAGACGCGGGCGGCGTCGCGCAGGCGGCACCAGCCGATGAGGTACCAGGTGCGCGCGGACGCGGTGAACGCGACGGGCTCGACGTCGCGGGCGGTGCGGGTGCCGGCGACGTCCTCGTACTGCATCCGGACGACGCGCCGCGCCGTCATCGCCTCCTCCAGCACCGCCGGGACCGACGCCGGGACGGGCTCGTCCGGCGGGACGAGGAAGCGGATGCGGTCGGCCAGCTCGCGGGCGGCGTCGCCGTCGCCGTCCGACATCGCGGTGACGATCTTCTGGAGGGCCGTCCGCGCCGCCTTGGAGTACGGCGACCCGTCCGCCCGCGCGAGCGTGATCGCCACCGCGACCGCCTCGGACGGCGTGAAGTTCAGCGGCGGCAGCGTCCGGCTCCGGTCGAGGGTGTACCCGCCGCCGCGCCCGACGTCGGCGTAGATCGGCACGCCCGCCTGCTGGAGCGCCCCGATGTCGCGCTCGATCGTCCGGGCGCTGACCTCGAAACGGGCGGCCAGCTCCCGCGAGGTGAGCCGCCGCGGCGCGCAGGCGCGCAACTCCTCCACAAGCGCGTACAACCGGTCAGTACGGTTCACCCGGGGCACGCTACGCCTCCCCTCCGACAGAACAGGGTCAGTCGAGGTCGTGGAGGAAGGCGAGCAGCGCCGCGTCGACCTCCGCCGGGCGCTCCTGCTGGGTCCAGTGGCCGGCGCCGGAGATCCAGACGGGGGCGCGGAGGTTCGGGACGAGGTCGCCCATGCGGCCGATCGCCTCGGGGGCGCCCGGCGCGGTGGCGACGAAGTCGCGGTCACCGGCGATGAACAGGGCGGGCGGGGTGATCGGCGCGCGGTGCCAGGCGGCGGTGAGATCCCAGTTGCGGTCGAGGTTGCGGTACCAGTTCAGCGGCCCGGTGAAGCCGCTGTGCGCGAACTCGCGGACGTAGACGGCGACGTCGTCCTCGGTGAACCAGCCCGGCAGCGCGGACGGGGCCGCGCAGACGTCCAGGAACCCGCCGCCCTCGGGCACGATCGGGACGAACGGCGGCGCGTCCCCCGACACCGCCCACAGCATCCGCCGGAACGTCTCGGCGGGGTCGGCGCCCAGCTCCGCCTCGGGCACGTCCGGCCGCTGGAAGTGCACCATGTAGAACCCGTCGCCGAGCAGGCGCCGCAGCGACTCCACCGGCGGGCGGGCCGAGCGCGGCCGGTGCGGCACCGACAGCGCCGCGACGCCGCGCACCCGGTCGGGCCGGAGCTGCGCGGCGCCCCACGCGACCGGCGCGCCCCAGTCGTGCCCGACGACCACGGCGGGCTCGGCGCCGTACGCGTCGATGAGCCCGACGGCGTCGCCCACCAGGTGCAGCAGCGTGTACTGGGCGGCGTCGGCCGGGCCGCCGGTGCGGGCGTAGCCGCGCTGGTCGGGCGCGACCGCGCGGTACCCGGCGTCGGCGAGCGCCGTGAGCTGGTGCCGCCACGAGTACCAGCACTCGGGGAAGCCGTGCAGCAGCAGGACGAGCGGCCCCTCCCCCGCCTCGGCGACGTGCATCTTCAACCCGCTCGCGGACCGGACGGTACGGTGCGTGATCTCGGTCATCCCGGGAGCCTCCCTCTACGGCGCGCGCCTCACGCTAACGACCGCGCCGCGGCCGCGTACGGGCGGGTGCGCCCCGGGCTCGGCGCGGCGCTCGACACCGGCGACGCGCAGCGACGACCGCGTCGCGCGCCGCGTGCGCCCGCCCGTCGGCAGGACCAGCGGGTCACCCGCCGCGTCGAGCGGGCGGTCGTCGCGGCGATCCGGGCTAGCCGGGCCGGGTCCAGGCGAGCAGGTCGTCGAAGCGGGTCACCCGCCGCGTCGAGCGGGCGGTCGTCGCGGCGATCCGGGCTAGCCGGGGCGGGTCCAGGCGAGCAGGTCGTCGAGCGGCAGCGCGTTGACGAGGTGGTCGGCGGTGACGCCCGAGCGGGCGGCGCGTTCGCAGCCGAGCACCTGCCAGTCGAGCTGTCCGGGGGCGTGCGCGTCGGAGTCGATCGAGAACCGGCAGCCCGCCTCCAGCGCGAGCCGGATCAGCCGTTTGGGCGGGTCCTGCCGGTCGGGGCGGGAGTTGATCTCCACGGCGGTGTCGTAGGCCGCGCACGCCGCGAACACCAGCTCGGCGTCGAACTGCGACTCGGGCCGCTTCCCGCCGCGCCGCCCGCCCGCCTGGACGACGCGTCCGGTGCAGTGGCCGAGGACGTTGACGCGCGGGTTCCGCACCGCCTCGACCATGCGCTCGGTCATCGGCACCCGGTCCATCCGGAGCTTGGAGTGGACGCTGGCGACGACGACGTCCAGCCGGTCCAGCAGGTCGGCGTCCTGGTCGAGCGAGCCGTCGTCCAGAATGTCCACCTCGATCCCCGTGAGGACGCGGAACGGCGCCAACTCCTCGTTGAGCGCCGCGACGACGTCGAGCTGGCGGCGCAGCCGGTCGGCCGAAAGGCCGTTCGCGACCGTCAGCCGGGGTGAATGGTCGGTCAGCGCCCAGTACTCGTGGCCGAGGTCGCGGGCGGCGCGGGCCATCTCCTCGATCGGGGCGCCGCCGTCCGACCAGTCGCTGTGGGCGTGCAGATCTCCGCGCAGGGCCGCGCGCAGCTCCGCCGTCGCGGCGTCGATGGGCCGACCCGCCGTGTCCTCCAGGCGGCGCAGGTAGTTGGGCGTCTCGCCGCGCAGCGCCTCCTCGATGACGAGCGCCGTCACCTTCCCCACGTCCGGGAGCGAGGCGAGCGTGCCGTCGGCGGCGTGCCGGGCCAGCTCGCCGGGCGGCAGTTCCCGCACGCGGTCGCGGGCGCGCCGGAACGCCCGCACGCGGTACGTCGGCTCGCCCGCGCGTTCGAGCAGGAACGCGATGCGCCGCAGCGCCTCATCCGGGTCCACGTCCGTGACCTACCCAGGTATGACGCCGGCATCGCACCCAGGGGTCATTCGCCGTCGGCGCCCGGCTCTCTAGCCTGGGCCCATGACCCAAGCCGACCCCCGCGTGCGGGACATGCTGCTCGGCGGCCTGGCCGCCGCCGCGGCGACCGGGCGGGCCGATCCCGCGCCGCTCGACCGGCCCTGGCCGTCCTGGCTGCGCTGGACGCGGCGTGTCGGCGTCGGACGGCTGCCGTTCGGCCTCGTCGTCACCGCCGTCGCCGCCCTCATCGCCGTCGGCGCCACGGCGGGCACGTTCTCGCTGCTCCGCACCGAGATCCCCGGCGCCGGGCCGAGGACGCTGCTGCTCATCTCCGTCGTCAGCGCCGCGCCGCTCGTGCTCGTCGAGCGGCATCCGCTCGGGGCGTGGCGGTGCGTCTTCGCCGGCATGGCGTTCGTGACCGTCGGGGACCGGCTGACCGTGCCGTTCGTGCCCGCCGCGTCCCTCGTCGCGGTCACCGCGCTGTTCGCCGTCGCGCTGCGCTGCCGCCTCGACATCACGGTCGGCGCCACGCTGATCTCGATCGCCGGGGCATGGGTCAAGGGCGCGCCGGTCCTCGGGGCCGCGCTGCTCGTCCTGCTGCCCGTGCTCGCCGGGGCCGTGCTGCGCGTCCGGCGGACGTCCGGCGCCCGCCTCGCCGCCCAGGAGCGCCGCCACCAGGAGGCCGAGGCCGTCCTGACCGAGCGGCAGCGGATCGCCCGCGAGCTGCACGACGTCGTCGCCCACCACATGTCCATGATCGCAATCCAGGCGGAGGCGGCGCCCTACAAGGTCACCGGCCTGCCCGCCGAGACGCGCGGCGACCTCGCCGAGATCCGCGCCACCGCGCTCGACGCCCTGGTCGAGATGCGCCGCGTCCTCGGCGTGCTGCGCTCGGAGGACGGCGCCCAGACCGCGCCGCAGCCCGGCCTCGACCGGCTCGGCGACCTCGTCGAGGGCGCGCGCGGGACGGGCCTCACCGTCCGCGCCGAGACCTCCGGCGACCTGGCGTCCCTGCCGCCCGGCATCGGCCTCACCGCCTACCGGATCACGCAGGAGGCGCTCAGCAACGTCATGCGGCACGCCCCCGGCGCGCTGGTCGACCTGCGCGCCGAGCACCGCGCCGGGACGCTGACGCTCAGCGTCGTCAACGGGCCCGCCGAGACCGGCCGCGCCCGCACGCCCTCGCCGCCCGGCGCCGGGCACGGGCTCGTCGGCATGCGCGAGCGCGCGTCGATGCTCGGGGGCACCCTCACCGCCGCCGCCACCGACGCGGGAGGATTCGGCGTGACCGCGACATTGCCCGTGCCCGGACCAGGAGAAACCGCGTGATCCGCGTCCTCATCGCCGACGACCAGGGCATGGTCCGCACCGGGTTCGGCGTGCTGCTCAACGCCCAGCCCGACATCGAGGTCGTCGGCGACGCCGCCGACGGCGCGGACGCGCTGCGGCGCGTCGCCGAACTCGCGCCCGACGTCGTCCTGATGGACGTCCGCATGCCCGTCATGGACGGCCTGGAGGCCACCCGGCGGCTGCTGGCCGGCGGTTCCGGGCCGAAGGTCCTCATGCTCACCACGTTCGACCTCGACGACTACGTCTACGAGGCGCTGCGCGCCGGGGCCAGCGGCTTCCTGCTCAAGGACGCCTCGGCCGCCGAACTCGCCGACGCCGTCCGGGTCGTCGCGGCCGGGGACGCGCTGCTGTCCCCGTCCGTCACGCGCCGCCTCATCGCCGAGTTCGCCCGGCTCGGCGGGCCCCGCGCCCCGTCCCGCGCCCGTCTGGACGAGCTGACCGAGCGCGAGACCGAGGTCCTCGGCCACGTCGCCCGGGGCCTGTCGAACACCGAGATCGCGACGACGCTGGTGGTGGCCGAGCAGACCGTGAAGACGCACTTCGGCCGGATTCTGATGAAACTCGACCTGCGCGACCGACCCCAGGCGATCGTGTACGCCTACGAAGTGGGCCTCGTCCGCCCCGGCGACTGACCGACCGCTCCGTACGCCGCGCCACCGTCGTCGGCACCCACCGCCTTCACCTCCAGCGGCTCCTCGCCGCGGCGGATCGCCGTCGGCGCCCGGCACGAGCACGCCGCCCGTTCCCCCGCCTGCACCAAGAGCGGGAACCGCGCGACCACCTGCGCCGAGCGCGAGCCCGCCTGCGCTAAGAGCGGGAACCATGCGGCCGCCTGCACCGAGAGCAAGACCGGCTGCGCCGAGCGCGGGAGCCATGCGACCGCCTGCGCCGAGCGCGAGCCCGGCTGCGCCGAGCGCGGGAGCCATGCGACCGCCTGCGCCGAGCGCGAGCCCGGCTGTGCCGAGCGCGGGAGCCATGCGACCGCCGAGCACGAGCCCGCCTGCGCCGAGAGCGGGAACCATGCGGCCGCCTGCACCGAGCGCGAGCCCGGCTGCACCAAGAGCGGGAACCGCGCGACCGGCTGCGCCGAGCGCGAGCCCGCCTGCGCTAAGAGCGGGAGCCATGCGGCCGCCTGCGCCGAGCGCGAGCCCGGCTGTGCCGAGCGCGGGAGCCATGCGGCAGGCTGCGCCGAAAGCAAGATCGCCTGCGCCAAGAGCGGGAACCGTGCGGCCACCTGCGCCGGGAGCGAGCCCGGCTGTGTCAAGAGCGGGAACGTGCGACCGGCTGCGCCGGGAGCGAGAGCGAGAGCCGTGGCGTGCGGCCAGTCCGGTAGGCGTCATACCCGGGTCCTATGGCCGAAGGCGGCTCCCTGGGTTGATGTCCGCCATGTGCCGATCTTTCTACCGTCCTGGTACCGGCAACCGCCTGACCAGGAAGGACACCCACGATGCGCAGGTTCGCAGCGACGGCGATGCTCACGGCCACCGCCGTCGGCACCGCGCTCGCCCCCGCCCCCGCGCCGTATGCGGCGCCCACCGTCACCGCCGCCTCCGGCCTGACGTCCGCCGCTCTCCCCGCCCGCTACGCGGCGGTCCGCGCCGACATCGCCGCCGCGCACGCGACGGCGGTACGCCTCGGCGACGACGACCGCGCCGCCGCCCTCGCCCGCCTGCTCACCCCGGGCCGCACCTTCCTCGCCTTCGACGCCCGCCGCACCGGCCGGGCCGTCGAAGTCCACGGCGACCTGACCCGAGCCCGCCGCATCGCCGTCCTCGTCCCCGGCGCCGACAGCACCCTCACCAACTTCGACGCCCCCAAATGGCCCGGCGCCGCCGCCCGAACCCTCACCCAAGCCCTCAAAGCACCCCCAAGCCACACCGACACCCACACCCCGGCCCCCACGACGCCGCCCCTCCCGACCACACCACCCACCGACACCCAACCCCCCAATCCGATCGCCTCCCCCACCCCACGACACACCCCGACGCAGAAGCCGCCCAACCGAACGCGCGAGCCCACCAGAAGCCCAGCCACACACCCGACACACGAACTCGGGCAATCTCCCACCAGCGAACCGACCACACGCACGACGCACGAACCGAGCCCGACGCGCGAATTCAGGCGGTCTGCCCCCAGGGAAGCGGCCACACGCACGGCACACGGACCGAGCGTTACCCGACGGCTCGGGCAATCTGCCATCACGGAACCGGCAACGCGCACGGCACGCGGACCGAGCCCTACGCGCCAAATCGGGCGATCTGCCGCCAGGGAACCGGCCGTGCGCATGGCGCATGGGTCGAGCCCTACGCGCGGGCTCGGGCGATCTGTCGGCGGGAGACCGGTCGTGCGCGCGGCGCATGGATCGAGTGCTGTGCGTGGGGTCGGGCGGTCTGGCTTCAGGGGTCCGGTTGCGCGCACGGTTCGTGGAGTGGGTCCTGCGTCTGGGCTCGGGGGGTCTTCGGGTGTGGCGGTGATCGCGTGGCTCGGGTATGACTCGCCCTCGACGCTCGGGGCGGGGGTGCTGACCACCGGACGCGCCGACGACGGCGCGCGGGCGCTGCGCGGGCTGCTGGACGGGCTGCGGACGGTGAACCCCCGCGCCACCGTCGCGTTGCTGTGCCACAGCTACGGGACGGTCGTGTGCGCGCGGACCCGTCCGGGACCGGCCGTCACCGACATCGCGTTGTACGGCAGCCCCGGCGTCCCCGCCGCCCACGCGTCCGACGTGAGCGCGACCGCGCGCGTCTGGGCCGGTCGGGCGCGCGGCGACTGGACCGCCTACGTCCCCAAGGTCCGCGTCGCCGGTATCGGTCTCGGCGGCGACCCGGGCCGTCCCGCCTTCGGCGCCCTGCCGCTGGCCCTCGGCGGCGGAACGCACAGCGGCTACCTCCTGCCCGGCTCCGCCGCCCTCCCGGCGTTGCTCCAGGTCACCGTCGGCGCCGTGAACAGCGTCCGAACGGCGAACACGCCGTCCCCGCACTGACCGAAACGCCCCCGAACGCCCGTCTTCCGAACGGAGATCAGCCGTGGCTCACCCCTCCGGCCGAGCAAGCGACCGGCCGACCACCGCGCCGCCGCTCAGCGCCGTACGCGACCGTCCCCCGATCGACCAGCCCGCCACGGACTCCGGCACCAGACGCGCCCACCGGCCGCACGCCGATCGGCAACCCGTGCACAGCGAACCCGCAGCCCCACCCGGCGCCGTCCTCGCGGGCCCGGCCCACCCCGGCCGGACACCCGCCGGAAGCAAACCCACGGCGACACCCGGCGTCATCCGGCGGCTGCGCGGTGAGCGGCTGCCCCGCAGATCCACCGGAGAGCTCGTCCAGCGGGCGCGCGGTGAACGGCTGCCCCGCAGATCCGCCGGAGGGCTCATCCGGCGGCTGCGCCGTGGGGGTCTCGGCGGAGGGCTCATCCGGCGGGTACGCGGTGATCGGCGGCCCGACAGATCCACCGGGGGATTCGTCCAGCGGGTACGCGGTGATCGGCGGCCCGACAGATCCACCGGAGGGCTCATCCAGCGCGTGCGCGGTGATCGGCGGCCCGACAGATCCACCGGAGGGCTCATCCAGCGGGCACGCGGTGAGCGGCTGCCCGGCAGATCCGCCGGGGGGTTCGTCAGGCGGGTGGGGGACGCGACGCCCGACGGGCGGGAGCGGTCCGTGGATGCGTTGCGGTTCTTCGCGATCCTCGGCGTCGTGCTCGGGCACTGGTGCGTCACCGCGCTCACGACCGTGGACGGCACGCTGCGCAGCGCCGGTCCGCTCGCGGCGATGCCGCACCTCGCGCCGCTCACCTGGGTGTTCCAGACCCTCGCGGTCTTCTTCCTGGCGGGCGGTTACGGCGCCGCGCGCGGATACCGGCCCGGGACGCCCTGGCGGGAGTTCGCGTCCGCGCGGCTGGCGCGGCTCGCGCGTCCCGTTCCCGCGCTCCTCCTCGCGTGGACGCCCGCGCTGCTCGTCCTGGCGTGGGCCGGGCAGCCGTACGGATCGCTGCGGACGATCGCCAAACTCGTCGTGAGCCCGCTGTGGTTCCTCGCCGTCTACGCCGTTCTGGTGGCGCTGACGCCGCTCGTCGTGCGCGCCTGGCGACGGTTCGGGCTCTGGACGGTCGCCGCGTGCGTCGCCGCTACCGCCGTCCTCGACGTCGCCGCCCCGAGCCAGGCGAGCTGGGGCACGCTGCTGACCGGCTGGCTCGTCCCGTTCACGCTCGGCGTCGCCTGGGCCTGCGGTGGCCTCGACGGGCGCCGTGTTCCGGCGGTGCTGCTCGTCGGCGGCACCGTCGCCACCGCCGCGCTGCTGATCACCGGCGCCTATCCCGCGAGCATGGTCGGCGTCCCGGGCGAGGCCGTCTCCAACCTCAACCCGCCGACGCTGGCCGCCGTCACGTTCGGCCTCGCCCAGACCGGCCTCGCGCTGCTGCTGCGCGGCCCGCTCACCCGCTGGACCCGCCGCCCCCGCGTCTGGGCGACCGTCGCCCTGGCCAACCTCACCGCCATCACGATCTTCCTCTGGCACCAGACGGCCCTCTTGACCGTCACCCTGCTGACCCTCCCGATCTTCGGCCCCCTCCCCGGCCTCCACACCCCTCCCACCGACGCCACCTGGATCACCGCCCGCGCCCTCTGCCTCCCCGCCTTCGCCCTGACCCTCCTGCTGTTCCTCACCACGTCGCACCACGCCACCAACCGAACCAACAAGGCCCAAGCGAACTAACCACCATCCCCAACCGACACCGGCGAGAGCGCAAACCGTCCATGGCACACCCAGCACGCGACCACACCACAGGACAGACGCGCGGCCCGAGCACACCCGGCGCGCAAGCGCACGCGCCGACAGACGGCGTGCGGCATGCATGACGTGCGGACGCACGGCTGGTCCACGTGGCCCGCTCGCGTGCGGCCGGGCACGTGGCGCGTGTGGGGGTGAGGGGCGGACACACGCGGTGGTGTGCGGGTGCTCGGTCAGGTCGGTGTGTGCTGCTAGACAGTCGGAGCATGCCTTCGATGCCTGTGACGCCGCCGTCGCGTCGCCGGGTGCGCCGGGGGCTGGCCTGCGGGCTCACGATCGCCGGTGTGCTCGTCACCACGGCGGGGACGAGCCGCGCCGAGCCCTACGCCGCGCCCGGCCCGTTGCCCGCGATCACCGCCGGCACGTTGCCCGCCCGCTACGCCGCCGAGCACCGCGCCATCGCGGCCGCGCGGGGCACGGCCCGCCGCGTCGGTGACCGCGCCCGCGCCGCCGCGCTCGACGCGTTCCTGCGCCCCGGCCGCCGGTTCCTGTCGTTCGACCCGCGCGGCGGCGGGCAGGCCGCCGAGACGCTCGGTGATCTCACCACGGCGCGGCGCGTCGCCGTCCTCGTGCCCGGGGCCGACACGACGCTCGGCGCCTTCGACGCGCGGCCGGGCCGTCCCTGGGCGACGCCCGGCGGCGGCGCCCGCGCCCTCTCCGCGCAGGCGGACCGCGACGGTTCGGGGCGCGGGCTCGCCGTCGTCGCCTGGCTCGGTTACGCGGCGCCGCGCATGCTCAGCGGCGGCGTCCTCACCGACGTCCGCGCCGGTCAGGGGGCCGTCGAGCTGCGCCGTTTCCTCGCCGCGCTGCACCGCGTCAACCCGGCCGCCGACGTGGCGCTGCTCTGCCACAGCTACGGCTCGGTCGTCTGCGGCCGCGCGGCACGCGGACCCGGCTTCGCCGCCGGGTCGCGCGTCTCCGATGTCGCCCTCTACGGCAGCCCCGGCACCACGGCCTGGTCGGCGGCGGCGTTCGGCCCCGCGCGCGTCTGGGCGGGCCGCGGCCGGACCGACTGGATGGAGGACGTCCCGCACGTCCGCTTCCTCGGCGTCGGCCTCGGCCGCGACCCCGTCTCCCCCGCCTTCGGCGCCCGCTCCTTCGCCGCGGGCCCCGGCGGCCACAGCGACTACCTCCGCCCGGGCTCCCCGTCCCTGCGCAACCTCACCGCCATCGCCACCGGCCACCCCATCGCCGTCACCCCCGCCTCCCGGCGCCATTGATCAACCCGCCCGGCACCGCTCCGAGGGCGTGTGTCTCTGCGTGGCCGGGTGCGCGGGTCCGGGGTTCTGCGCGGGTTGCCCATGGCGGGGTTCGGAGGGGGCCGTAGGGCGTGATCAGCGCTCCTAGCAGGGGTTGTGTGCGGGCATAAAGGTGACGCGGATGCGCGTGGGAGTGGTCCCGGCATGGTGAGGTTGGTGGCACTCTGTGCGGGTGGACAGTGCGAGTGAGGCCCGAATCCGCGAGCAGACGACCGAGCGCCTGGAGAAGGCGATGGGGAGTTTCGGCACGGCCGCGCTCGCCAGCATGGAGCAGCACCTGCCCTGGTTCCGGCGGATGCCGGCGGACCAGCGCTCCTGGATCGGGCTCGTCGCGCAGGCCGGGATCGCCGCCTTCGTCGAGTACTTCAAGACCGGCGAGCAGACGCGTCCCGCCATCGCCGGGGAGGTGTTCGGCACCGCCCCCCGCGAGCTGCTGCGGGCCATCAAGCTCCGGCACACCATCGACATGGTCCGCGTGATCATCGACGTGGTCGAGAACCGCCTGGCCGAGCTGGCCGCGCCCGGCGGCGAGGCCCAGCTCCGCGAGGCGATCCTGCGCTACACCCGCGACGTCGCGTTCGGCGCGGCGCAGGTCTACGCCCAGGCCGCCGAGACCCGCGCGGCATGGGACGCGCGGCTCGAAGCGCTCGTCGTCAACGCGGTGATGCGCGGCGAGGTCGACGACGGGATGCACTCCTGGGCGGCGGCGCTCGGCTGGACGTCCAAGCCGGTGACGGTCATCGCCGGGCACACCCCGCCCGACGAGGAGCCCGAGGTCACCATCGACCAGATGCAGCTCGCCGCCCGCCGCGCCCGCGTGGACGTGCTCGCCGGGGTGCAGGGCGACCGCGTCATCGTGATCGTCGGCGGCGCCGAGGACCCGATGGCCGCCGCGCGCCCCATCGCGGCCAAGTGCGGCCCCGGCCCGGTCGTCGTCGGGCCCTCGGTCGCCGACCTCTACGACTCCACGATCGCCGCGCGCGCCGCGATGGCGGGCCTGCGCGCCGCCGCCGCCTGGCCCGACGCGCCGCGCCCCGTGAACGCGCACGACCTGCTCCCCGAACGCGCCCTCGACGGCGACGACGCGGCCCGCGCCTACCTCGTGGACGAGGTCTACCACCCGATGCTCGCCGCCGGCGCCCCCCTCCTGGACACGCTCACCACCTACCTCGAACAGGGCTCCTCCCTGGAGGCGACCGCCCGCCTCCTGTTCGTGCACCCGAACACGGTGCGCTACCGGCTGCGCCGCGTCACCGAGCTGACCGGGCTGGCCCCGGCCGACGGACGCAACGCCTTCACGCTGCGCATCGCCCTGGCCCTGGGACGTTTCGCCGCTCGCCCGGCCCGGGGCTGACCCGCCCCGCGCCGCTCACCGCCGGTGAAGTCCGGATTCGCGGCTTGTAGGGGTCGTACAAAGCCCCGTGGCGAAACTTCGTGGCGATCGGTATCGGCACGGCGGGTCCGCGACGGGCAGGCTTGTCGCTGTGATCCTCCTCGCATCGCCCGGCCAGGGCGCCCAGACCCCCGGCTTCCTGCGGCCATGGCTCGACGTGCCCGGCGTCGCGGACCGGCTGGCCTGGTGGTCGGCGGTCAGCGGGCTCGACCTGGTGCGCTACGGCACCGAGGCCGAGGCCGAGGAGATCCGCGACACCGCCATCGCCCAGCCGCTCTTGGTGAGCGCGGCGCTGGCCGCCTACGAGGCCCTTTACTCGATCACCCCCGACGCCGCCGGTGCGCCGGGCGGCCCCCGGCCCGACGCGGTCGCCGGGCACAGCGTCGGTGAGCTGGCCGCCGCCGCCATCGCCGGTGTCGTCACTCCGGAGAGCGCCCTGGTGCTGGTCCGCGAGCGGGGCCGGGCCATGGCCGAGGCCGCCGCCGTCACCGAGACCGGCATGACGGCCGTACTCGGCGGCGACGCCGACGAGGTGCTCGCCGCCATCGACAAGCACGGCCTCACCCCCGCCAACGTCAACGGCGCCGGGCAGATCGTCGCCGCCGGTACCGTCGGGCGGCTCGCCGCGTTCGCGGCCGAACCGCCCGCCAAGGCCAGGCTGCGCGAGCTGTCGGTCGCGGGCGCGTTCCACACCGAGCACATGGCCCCGGCCGCGGAGACGCTGCGCCGGCTCTCGCCCGGTGTCACCGTCGCAGACCCGGCGATGCCGCTGCTGTCCAACCGGGACGGCGCCGTCGTCGGGTCCGGCCGCGAGTACCTGAACCGGCTCGCCGAGCAGGTGAGCGCGCCCGTCCGCTGGGACGCGTGCATGGAGACGATCCGCGAGCTGGGCGTCACCGCGATCATCGAGCTGCCGCCCGCCGGAACGCTCGTCGGCCTGGCGCGGCGCGAGCTGCGCGGCGTCGAGCTGCTCGCCCTCAAGACCCCCGACGACCTGGACAAGGCCCGCGCGCTCGTGAAAGAGCACAGTTCATGACCGGGGCCGCACTGCGCGTCAACGACGTCGCCACCGGTTCCCGCGTCCTGGCGTTCGGTGACTACCAGCCCGCCAAGGTCGTCACCAACGACGACCTCGCCCGCACGGTCGACACCAACGACGAGTGGATTCGCAGCCGCGTCGGCATCGTCGAGCGCCGGATCGCCGCGCCCGGCGAGACCATCGTCGACATGGCCGCGCAGGCCGGGGGCAAGGCCCTCGCCGGAAGCGGGCTCTCCCCCGCCGACATCGACCTCGTCATCGTGGCGACGTGCTCGGCCGAGACGCCGATGCCGAACCAGGCCGCCGCGGTCGCGCACCGCCTCGGCATCGAGGCCCCCGGCGCCTTCGACCTCAACGCCGCCTGCGCCGGGTTCTGCTACGGCCTGGCCGCCGCCGACGCCGCCGTCCGCACCGGCTCGGCCCGCAACGTGCTGGTGATCGGCGCCGAGAAGATGTCCCAGTGGATCGACTGGACGGACCGGTCGACCTGCATCATCTTCGCCGACGGAGCGGGTGCCGCCGTGGTCGGTGCCGCCGCCGAGCCGGGCATCGGCCCGGTGGCGTGGGGCAGCGCGGGCGCCCATGCCGACCGCATCGCGATCGCTGACCGCACCTCGTTCCTGCGGCAGGAGGGTCAGGCCGTCTTCCGCTGGGCGACGACCGCCGTCGCGCCCGTCGCGCTCGCCGCCTGCGAGCGCGCCGGAGTGGCGCCCGACGATCTCGCCGCCGTCGTGCCGCACCAGGCCAACCTGCGGATCGTGGAGGCCATCGCCCGCAAGGTGAAGGCCGCCAACGCGGTCGTCGCCGACGACATCAGGCGCTCGGGCAACACCTCGGGCGCCTCGATCCCCCTCGCCCTGTCCCACATGATCGAACGCGGCGACGTCCCGTCCGGAGCCCCGGCCCTGTTGATCGGGTTCGGTGCCGGATTGGCCTACGCTGCCCAAGTCATCCAGATCCCGTAGGCCCTCGAGCGCCTGCACCGGTCTTTCTGGACCAACCCACCGAAGGAGATTACGAGCACCATGGCAGTCGCCACCGAGCAGCAGATCCTGGACGGCCTCGCGGAGATCATCGACGAGATCGTCGGGATCGACAAGTCCGAGGTGACCCCGGAGAAGAACTTCATCGACGACCTCGACATCGACTCGCTGTCGATGGTAGAGATCGCGGTGGCCGCCCAGGAGCAGTTCGGCGTCGAGATCCCCGACGACGAGCTGCGCAACCTGAAGACGGTCCAGGACGTGATCAACTTCGTCCAGAACCTTCAGCAGAACGGCGCGAACGCCTGAGCCTCCGGGGCGGCGGGCCGCCGTTCCCGGCGGCCCGTCGCCACCCGCACCCCCCTTTTCCGAGGAGCACTCACCATGACCGACAAGACCACCGTCGTTGTGACCGGGCTCGGTGCGACCACCCCGCTCGGCGGCGACGTGCCGTCGACGTGGTCCGCGCTGCTCGCCGGCCGATCCGGGGTGCGCCCGCTGGAATGGGACGGCGTGGAGGAACTGCCGGTGCGGTTCGCGGCGCAACTCGCCGTCGATCCGGCCGAGTCGATCCCCCGCCCGCAACTCCGGCGGCTCGACCGCAGCCAGGCGATCGCGCTGATCGCCGCCCGTGAGGCATGGGGCCACGCGGGCTTCGCGCCACCGGTGAAGCGCAACCGCAAGGGTGAGATC
The DNA here is from genome assembly GCF_000374305.1 of Actinomadura flavalba DSM 45200. GTDB lineage: Bacteria > Actinomycetota > Actinomycetes > Streptosporangiales > Streptosporangiaceae > Spirillospora > Spirillospora flavalba. Next base: position 323,375 of record NZ_KB894097.1, read on the forward strand.
GAGCAGCCCGCGCCCGACACGGGCTTCGTCGTGGACGGTGACCGCCTCGGCGTCGTGGTCTCCAGCGGGATCGGCGGCCTGCACACGGCGCTGAACAGCTACGACGTGTACAAGGAGAAGGGCTGGTCGCGGGTCTCGCCGTTCACCGTGCCGATGCTGATGCCGAACGGCGCCTCCGGGCACGTCGGCATCGAGTTCGGTGCGATGGCCGGTTCGCACGCCCTCGTCAGCGCCTGCGCCTCCAGCGGCGAGGCCGTCGGCTACGCGATCGACATGATCCGCGCGGGCCGCGCCGACGTGGTGATCTGCGGCGGCACCGAGTCGTGCATCCACCCGCTCCAGATGGCGTCGTTCGGCGCCATGCGGGCGATGTCCACCCGCAACGAGGAGCCACAGCGCGCCTCGCGCCCCTATGACAAGAACCGGGACGGCTTCGTCCTCGGTGAGGGCGCCGCCGTGATGATCCTGGAGTCGGAGGAGCACGCGCGGGCGCGCGGCGCCGAGATCCACGCGATCGCCGCCGGGTGCGGTTACTCCGGCGACGCCTACGACATCGTGCTGCCCGACCCCAGCGGCGGCGGCCAGGCCAAGGCCATGCGCCGCGCCCTGGAGGACGCCGGGCTCGGCGCGGACGACATCGTGCACGTCAACGCGCACGCCACCTCGACGCCCGCCGGTGACGTCGCCGAGCTCGCGTCCATCAAGGCCGCGCTCGGCCCGGCGGCCGAGCGGATCACCGTCACCGGTACCAAGTCGATGACCGGTCACCTGCTGGGTGGCGCGGGCGCGCTGGAATCGGTGATCACCATCCTGACCCTGCGGGAGGGAGTCGTCCCGCCCACCGCGAACCTGGAGGACCTGGACGACGAGGTCGATCTCGACATCGTGCGCGGCGAGCCGCGTCCGATGCCGGAAGGCCCCGCCGCGGCCCTCAACAACTCGTTCGGTTTCGGCGGCCACAACGTGTCGGTCGTCTTCCGTCGCGCCGTCTGACACGGGGTTTCGCTCCAGACGCGCAGTGACCAAAGGAGCATCGTGACCGTTCTCGACAACCGGCTCGCCGAGGTCGGCGCCCCCGGCACCGCATCCGCCGAGCCCGCCGACCCGCGACACCCGAGAGCACGTCTGTCCGCGCTGTTCGACACGGCGACGTTCCGGCCGTTCGGCGACGAGAGCGACGGCAGCGGGATGCTCGCGGGCGTCGGGCGCGTCGAGGGCCTGCCGGTGGTGGCGTTCGCCTCCGACCCGCGCGTGCAGGGCGGCGCGATGGGCATGGCGGGCTGCGACGCGATCGTCGCCGCCTACGACCACGCCGTCCGCGAGCGGCTGCCGATCATCGGGCTCTGGCACTCCGGCGGCGCGCGTCTCGCCGAGGGTGTCGAGTCGCTGCACGCGGTCGGCCAGGTGTTCGCGGCGATGACCCGGGCCTCCGGGATCGTCCCGCAGATCTCCGTCGTGCTCGGCGCCGCCGCCGGCGGCGCCGCGTACGGGCCGGCGCTGACCGACGTCGTCGTGCTGTCGCAGAGCGGCAAGATCTTCGTGACCGGGCCGGACGTCGTGCGGTCGGTGACCGGCGAGGACATCGACATGGCCTCGCTCGGCGGCCCCGAGCCGCACTCCCGCAAGTCGGGCGTGGTGCACGTGGTCGCCCGGGACGACACCGAGGCGATCGAGCGCGGGCGGCGGCTGGCGGTGCTGCTCGGGCACCAGGGACGCGTCCGCACCGACGACGTCGACGAGCGCGACTTCTCGGACGTGCTGCCCGAGAACGTCCGCCGGGCCTACAGCGTGCACCCGCTGGTGCGGGGCGTCGTCGACGACGCCGAGGGCGACTACGTCGAGCTGCACCCCAAGTGGGCGCCGAACATCGTGACCTCGCTCGGCCGCCTCGGCGGCCGGACCGTGGGCGTCATCGCCAACAACCCGCTGCGGCTCGGCGGCTGCCTGGACTCCACCTCCGCCGAGAAGGCCGCCCGCTTCGTGCGGATGTGCGACGCCTTCGGGGTGCCGCTGCTGGTGCTCGTGGACGTGCCGGGGTACCTGCCCGGCGTCGGGCAGGAGCACGAGGGCGTCGTGCGGCGGGGCGCCAAGCTGCTGCACGCGTTCGCCGCGGCGACCGTGCCGCGCGTCACCCTCGTCACGCGCAAGGCGTACGGCGGTGCCTACATCGCGATGAACTCGCGTTCGCTCGGCGCGACGCGCGTCTTCGCCTGGCCGACGGCGGAGCTCGCCGTGATGGGGGCCGTCGCGGCGATCCGCGTGCTGCACCGGCGCAAGCTGGCCGCGGTGCCGGAGGAGGAGCGCCCGGCTCTGGAGGCGGAGCTGGCGGCCGAGCACGAGAAGATCGCGGGCGGCCTGGAGCGCGCGCGCGACCTGGGAGTGGTGGACGAGGTGATCTCCCCCGCCACGACCCGGCAGGCTCTGGCGCGTGCGATCGCCGAGGCGATTCCGGCGCGTGGTGCGCATGGCAACATCCCTCTCTGACGCGGGTTCCGGCCGCCGCCTCACCTAGGCGCCGGCCACCTGCCGAGAGACTCGCGCACGAAAGCCACCTCCGCGCGACACTTCTTCTTCCTGTGGATAACCGCTGCCCGCTCGCCGGACCCGGGAAAGCGGCCGTTCCGCCTTCCCACGCGGCGTTTTGAGCCCGCACGCGCCGGTCGCGGCGTCCACCGCGACCGGCCGAAGGCCGCCTTCCGGCGGAGGAGCCGTAGTGGTCCGGGCGGGAATCGGCCATCATGAGCGGCATGAGCGATGACACACGCCCCTCCGCCGCCGAGGCGGACGGCGCGGGCCGCTGGACGAGCCTGCCGCCGCACACGCCGCTGAGCGAGCTGACCACCGGCCAGGAAGTGCCGCCTTCCCCGCAGGTCATCCGGGAGGGCGGCCCCACCGCCGTCGACGAGGCGACGCAGTCGGGCGGCTGACCCACCGCGACGTCGAGGGCCGGACGCCGCGGCGTCCGGCCCTCGAACCTGTCGCGGCCCGCCTCAGACGGCCGCGTGCAGCCAGCGGACGGGTGCGCCGTCACCCGCCCGGCGGAACGGCTCCAGCTCGTTGTCCCAGGGCGTGCCGAGCAGCCGGTCGAGCTCGATCTCCAGGGTCGTCTTCCCGAGGGCCGCGTTGGCCATCACGGTGCGCAGCCGGTCCTCGGGGATCATGATGTCGCCGTTGGCGCCGATCACCCCGGTGAAGACGCCGAGCGAGGGGGTGAAGCTGAACCGGACGCCGTCGCAGCCGGGGGTGGGGTCTTCGGTGCACTCGAAGCGGGCGAGCTTCCAGCTACGCAGCGCGGAGGTGATCCCGGCGGCCGTGCCGGGCTTGCCCTCCCAGTGCAGTTCGGCGCGCAGCGTCCCGGGCGCGGCGGGCTGGTCGGCCCACTCAAGGGACACGGGCACGCCGAGGACACCTGCGGCGGCCCACTCGATGTGCGGGCTCAGCGCAGGTGGCGCGGAGTGGACGTAGAAGACGCCACGTGCGGTCACCGGACCTCCTGGATCTGTACCGAGGCTCGTCTTCCCCTACGGCCTCGTACGCCCCAGAACGGCGTCCGCGCCCCTCATTCTGCATCATCGGCACGAGACGCACCACCGCCCGGGGCTTCTTCGTCGAAGGCTTGACCGCACGTCTTACCCCCTTCCACCGCTTTATGCCCAGGCCGCACCAGGGTTGACAGTGCGGGAGAAAGCTTCCGAAACGACGGCGAGGGTTCCGGGTTACCCAGCCCATCCGTTGATCACTCATCAGGATTTCGACACGGACCGGCGGCAGGTCGATAACCAAAGCGTGTACTTAGCGTCGCCATACGTGCACGTTCGGCAATCTGAGGCAGGCGTGACCCGTCGGATGGCACGCCTGCGTGGGAGGAACGGCGTTGGACCTGCTCGAACAGGCAGACCCCGGTGATCTGGTGCGCCGGGCCCGGCGCGACGACGAGGACGCGTGGAACGCGCTCGTCACTCGCTACAGCGAGCTGCTGTGGGCCGTGGCGCGGTCCTGCCGTCTCGGCGACGCCGACTGCGCGGACGTCGTGCAGATCACCTGGCTTCGCCTGATCGAGCGCCTCGACACCCTGCACACCCCCGAGCACGTCGGCGGCTGGCTGTGCACGACGGCGCGGCGCGAGAGCCTGCGCCTGGCCGCCGCGCGCGGGCTGCCGCCCATCCAGGACGTCCCGGCCGCGGCGGCCTCGCCGCACGACATCGTCGCCGCGCGCGAGAGCGTCTGCGCGGTCGCCACGGCGCTGCGCCGGCTGGGACGCCCCTGCCGCAACCTGCTGCGGGTCCTCGCGCTGACGTCCCGCTACAGCGAGGTCGCCGCCGCCCTCGGCATGCCCACCGGCAGCGTCGGCCCGAGCCGCGCCCGCTGCCTCGCCGCCCTGCGCCGGGAGCTGGCCGGATGAACGACGAAGCCCTCACCCGTGCGGCGGCCACCGCGTTCGCCGACATCGACCCCCTGCCCGGCGGCGTCCTGGACGCCGCGCGCGACGCGCTGCGCCACCGGCTCCCCGGTGCGGTGCTGGCCGAGCCGGGCGACCCGTCCGTCCTGCCGTGCGGCGTGCGCGGCGGCGACGGGCAGCGCGTCGCGTTCTCCGGAGGGGGCGCGAGCGTCGAGCTGTCCGTGCGCGGCGCCGAGCTGACGGGCCGGGTGCGGCCCGTCCCCGCGTCCCCGGTGACGCTGCGCCGCGCCACGGGGCCGTCCGCGCGGCAGGCCGCCGACGACGCCGGGCGGTTCGCGTTCTGTGACCTGCCGCCGGGTCCGGCCAGCATCGTGTTCGCCGGTCCGGACGGCGCCACCGTCGCGACGAGCTGGTTCCGTGTCTGACCCGGTGCAGGCGATCGACGACGCCGGGAACGCCTACGCGCGGGCGCTCGCCCGGCTCGCCCAGCTCGACGGCCTCACCGCGCGCGGCGACCTCGCGGCGGCGCTGGCCGAGGCGCGGCTCGCCCGGTCCGTCCTCACCGGCCGCGACGCCGACCGGCTCGACGCGGCCATGGCCCGCACGCTCGCCGGGGCGGGCCGCCTCCAGGAGTCGCTGGCACTCGCCGAGGACACGCTGCGGCGGCTGCGCCGGTCGGGCGACGTCGCCACCCGGATCGACCTGCTCGTCTCGCTCGGCCGCGCCCAGGCCGAGCGCGGCTCCACCGGCTGCGCGGTCACCGCGCTGACCGAGGCCGTCGGGCTGGCCGAGCGGGCGCGGCTCGGCAGGCGCGCGGCGTCGGCCGGGGCCGACCTGGCGCGCGCGGTGGCGCTCACCGGGAACCTGCCCCGCGCGCTGGCGCTGTTCGCCTCCGTCCAGCCCCGCCTGCACGGAGCGGCGTCCGTGCGGTGCCGCCTCGCGCACGCCGAGACGCTGCTGACGGCGGGGCTGCCCGGGGAGGCCCGCGCGCTGCTCGACGTCTCCGTCCTCGCCGCGCGCGAGGCGGGGCACGGCGCGCTGGCCGCCGACAGCCTGCTGCTCCTGGGGCACGCGGCCCTCGCGGAGGGCGACGCCGACGCCGCCACCGCGATCGCCGGGCGGGCGCTGACGGCGTTCGCCGAGCAGCATCGGCACGGCTACGTGCCCGTCGCCGAGCACCTGCTGGTCCGCGCGCGCTGGGCGGCCGGGGAGCGTTCCGCGCTGCTGCTCGGCACCGCGACGGCCGTCGCCGCCCGGCTCGACGGAGCGGGCTGGGTCTCGGCGGCGGCCGAGGCGCGGGTCGTGGCGGCCCGTGTCGCGCTGTGTCTGGGACGGCCCGACCCCGGCGGCCACCGGGCGCGGGGCCCGGTCGCGGTGCGGATAGCGTCGCTGCACGCCACCGCGCTCGACCGGTTCGCCCGCTCCGACCGGGACGGCGCGCTCAACGCCGTCCGGACCGGGCTGCGACTCCTGGAGGAACACGCCGACGCCCTCGGCGCCCACGAGCTGCGCGCGCACGCCACCGGGCTCGGCGCGGACCTCGCGGAGTTCGGCGCCAAGCTGGCGCGCACACCACGTGAACTCCTCGACGCCGAGGAACGGCGGCGGTCGATCGTCCGGCGTCTCGTGGCCGTCCGCCCGCCGCCCGACCGCGCCCGCGCGGAGACGCTGGCGACGCTGCGGTCGCTGAGCGCCGCCCAGACGACGGCGACCGCGCGCGGCGCCTTCTGCCCGGTGCTCGCCGAACGCCTGACCCGCCTGGAGGCCGGACTGCGCGCGACGGCGCTGCACCGGGACGCGCCGCCGACGCAGGGACCGCCGCCCCGCCTGAACGTGGAACGGCTGGCCGCCGCGCTCGGCGAACGCGTCCTGGTCGAACTCGTCCGCATCGGGGACGCCCTGCACGCCGTGACCGTCCGGGACGGGCACGTCCGCCGGCACACGCTCGGCGGCTACGGCGCGGCGCGGCAGGCCGCGCTGCTGCTGCGCTCCGCGCTCGACCGGGCGGCCGAGGGCGAGTTCGAGCGGCTGCCCGAGCTGCCCGTGCTCGAACCGCTGCGCGACGTGCTGGGCGACCGGGCCGTGGTCCTGGCGCCGACCGCCGCGCTGCACGGCGTGCCCTGGGCGGCCGCCGCGCCGCTGGCGGGACGCCCGTTCACCGTGGTGCCGTCGGCGGCCGCGTGGCTGCACGCGTTCGAGCGTCCCGCCGCGCCGGGCCCCGTGGTGCTGGCGGCGGGGCCGGGCCTCGGCCACACCGACCGGGAGCTGCGGAGCCTGGCGCGCGTGCATCCCGCGTCGGTCACGCTGACGGGTGAGGCGGCGACGGTACCGGCGGTCACCGCCGCCCTCGACGGGGCCGCGCTGGCGCACCTGGCCGCGCACGGCACCTTCCGCTCGGGCAATCCGCTGTTCTCGCACCTGCGCCTGCACGACGGCCCGCTGTGCGTGCACGATCTCGAAGACGTCCCGGTCCTGCCGCGCGTGCTCGTCCTGGCCGCCTGCGACGCGGGCCTGTCGGCCGCAGGCGACGCGGTGCTCGGGCTGCCCGGCGCGCTGCTCGCGCTGGGCGCGGCGACGGTCGTCGCGTCGGTGACGCGCGTGTCCGACGAGGCCGCGCCCGCGTTCATGGAGTCCCTGCACAGGGCCCTGGGCTCCGGCGTCGCACCCGCCGAGGCGCTGGCGCGCACCCCGCCGCATCCCGGCACCGCCGGGTTCATGTGCTTCGGGGCGGGCTGACCCGGTTCAGCCCGTCGCGACCGGGCGGGACGGATCGGTGATCCAGTCCGACCAGGAACCCACGTAGAGCGCCGCCGGAACGCCCGCGACGGTCAGGGCCAGCACCTCGTGCGCGGCGGTCACGCCCGAGCCGCAGTAGGCGCCGACCTCCTCGGCGTCCGTCGCGCCGAACGCGGCGAACCGCTCGCGCAGGACGTCCGGGGGCAGGAACCGTCCGTCGACGCCGACGTTGCCCTGGGTCGGGGCGTTGACGGCGCCGGGGACGTGCCCCGCGACCGGGTCGACCGGCTCGGTCTCGCCCCGGAAGCGTTCGGGGGCGCGCGCGTCGAGCAGGACGCCGTCCCGCGCGAGCGCCGCCGCTCCGTCGGCGTCCAGCAGCGGCAGGCCCCCGGGACGCGGGGTGAAGTCGCCGGACGCGGGCGCGGGCTCGTCGGTGGTGACGGGGCGGCCCGCGTCGTGCCAGGCGCGGTAGCCGCCGTCCAGGACGCGGACGCGTTCGTGCCCGAAGTAGCGCAGCGTCCACCACAGGCGGGCGGCGGCGGTGGAGTCGGCCTCGTCGTAGACGACGACGGACCGGGCCTCGGTCAGCCCGGCGCGCCGCATCACCCCGGCGAACGCGTCCGGGTCGGGCAGCGGATGCCGCCCGCCCGCGCCCGGTTCGCCCGCGACGTCGCGGTCGAGATCGACGAAGACCGCGCCCGGCAGATGACCGCGCCGGTACGCCTCGGCGCCGGGCGGGCCGGTCAGCGACCAGCGGACGTCCAGCAGCACCGGGGCGGGCGGTTCGCCGAGCAGGCGGTCCAGCGAGGGCACGTCGATGAGGGGATGCACGCCGCCAGTCTGACCGCCGCCTCCGGGTGCCGGGAAGGGTGTGTCCGCGTTCGTCACCCTCCGCAGCCTACTGTCCGGCGGCGGTGTCGCTCAGGTGGTGACCGTCAGCAGCGGGACGAGCTGTTCCGCCGGGACCAGCGAGCCGTGCATGCCGACCATGCGGTCGAGCCAGGGTTCGCGTTCGGAGGCGACGAGGGCGAGGTCGGCGTGGGGTACGGCGATGACGTCGCCGATCCGGTCCGCCAGGCGCGGCGTCACGGGGCCGAACCAGCCCGCCTCGATCGCCGCCGCGCGGTCGTAGACCCAGCAGTCGGCGCCGAGCCGGGCCTGCCACGTCGCCAGGACGTCGGCGTGCGCGCCGGGCTCGGTGTAGGCGTAGCGGGCGCGGGCGTCGCCGCCGAGCTGCGCCACGCCCGCCGCGAGGTCGGCGTCGGTGTCGAGGTCGACGCGGCGGGACGGGTCGACCATGCCGTGGTCGGCGGTGATGTGCAGGGCCGTTCCGGCGGGGAGCAGCGCGGCCAGGCGTTCGGCGAGCGTGTCGACGAAGCGGAGCTGGTAGCGCCACTCCACCGAGTCGACGCCGCGCCGGTGGCCGGTCGCGTCGAGGTCGGCGTGGTAGACGGTGACGTACGCGCGGTCGCCCGCGTGCAGGGCGCGTTCGGCGCGGGCGAGCAGTTCGCCGAGGCTGTCGGCCGCGCGGTAGCCGGCGCCGCGCGAGGTGGCCAGCGTCAGCGGGCTGTTCCGGAACGCGCCGGAGGCGACGTACGACGTGGCGATCCCGGCCGCCGCCGCGCGCTCGTACACCGTGGGCGCGGGCTGGAACTCCAGCGGGTCGGGGCCGTCCGGGCCCCAGAACAGCAGGTTCAGCATGGCGCCGGTGTGCGGCACGGCGACCTGGAGGCCGAGCAGGCCGTGTTCGCCGGGCGGCAGGCCGGTGCCGAGCGAGCCGAGGCTCGCGACCGTCGTGGACGGGAACCCGGCGGTGAGTTCGCGGCCGCCGAGCGACGTCAGGAACGGCGCGTCTTCCGGGTGGGCGCGCAGTTGCTCCCAGCCGAGGCCGTCGACCAGCAGCACGCAGGCGCGCGGCAGCTCGGGCAGCCCGAGGACGTTCACCGCCCCGGGCACGCCGAGCACGGCGAGGACGGACGCGGGCAGATCGGCGAGCGCGGACGCGCCGTACCGGGGCACGGGCGGCGCGGCCACCGTCATCTGCCGGTGGCCGTGGCGACCGAGAGCGCCTCGGCGAACGCCAGCACCTGCCCGACCGCCTCCGCGCCGTCGGCGGCCTCGCTGACGCGCAGGGAGAGGTCGTCGGCGGTGACGCTGCCGGTGTAGCCGTGGTCGGCCTCGCAGTTCTCGTCGCCGCAGGTGGCGGGTTCGAGGTCGATGTGGGCGATGGCGCCCCAGCCGATCGTCAGCACGGCCTCGGTGGGCTGCGTGCCGGGCGTGTAGGAGGCCGGGTCGGGGACGACGCGGGTGACCGCGACCGACTGCACGCGGTCGATCTTGACCGCCTCGGTCGTGGTGGAGGCGTGCGGCTGCGCCATGCCGTCGCCCGGAGGGTGCTCGTCGGTGTGGCAGACCAGCAGCCGCGTGGGTGACAGCACCAGCACCGTGACGTGCCTGCGCACCTCCATGGCCGGATCGAAGGTCGCCTCGTGGTGGATCACGTAGGCGAGCACCCGTTCGTCGCCGATGGCCGACTCGACCGCGTCAGCGACCAGGGCCGGGTAGTAACCGCTGCGCTCGATCGCCGTGCGCAACCCGTTTGCCGTCGCTCGCGTTTCCCTCATGGCCCCATCCTGCCCTGTTCGGAGGGGGAGCGCACATGCGGCGGGCGGCGTCCCGTTCCCCGCGCCGATCGGTGGGTAGAGGGACGCGTATGGACGATGTCACGGCCGATCGCGATCCGCTTCCGTCGCCGCCGCCCATCCCGCCGCCCGGCCCCGACCCGGCACCGCCGCCGCAGCCGCCGGTGCCGCCGAGCCCGGCGCCCGATCCCCCGGCGCCCGGCCCGCCGCAGCCGGTTCCGCCCGGCCCGTCGCCGGAACCGATCCCGCCGCTGCCGCCGACGCCCGAGCCCGCCCCGGCGCCGCCGCCGTCCTGACGGGCTAGCTCAGGCGGCGCGGGCCCAACTCCGGGCGGGGGCCCCGGGGACGTTCCAAATGGAGGGCGACGCTCTCCACCGAGGTGCCGTCCGGGGTCGCGTACACCGGGCTCAGTTCCAGCCGGGCGACCTCGGGCAGGTCGTCGGCGAGGCGGGAGACGCGCAGCAGCAGCGATTCCAGCGCGGCGAGGTCGACCGGCTCGGTGCCCCGGTGGCCGAGCAGCAGCGGCGCCGTCCGGACCGCCCGGATGAGGTCGGACGCCTCCACGTCGGTGAGCGGCGCGAGCCGGTAGGCGCGGTCGTCCAGCAGCGCCGCCGTCTCGCCCGCGAGGCCGAAGGAGATCACCGCGCCGAAGGAGGGGTCCTCGCGGGTGGTGACGCGGGTCGGCACGCCCCGTCCCCCGCCGGTGACCGTGCGCGGGTCGGCGGCGAGCACGACGTCCCCGTCGTCCTGGGAGCCCGCGCGTCCGCCGGGGGTGACGGTGACGCCGTAGCAGGCGAGGAGCTCGGCCGCCTGCCCGGCCGTCGCGGAGACGGCGTCGCCCTTGGCGAGCCAGTCCTCGACGAGGGCGCGGGCGCGGCGCCGGTCGGCGTCGACGATCTCCGGCAGCCGCCCCGGCGGGCGGCGGCGCCACCGCGCGTAGCGCACCACGTACGCCAGCGCGCGCACCGCGTCCTCCGGGGCCGGATAGGAGGGGACCGACCCGGCGACGGCGGCGCCGTCCGGGCCGGTGACGCGCAGGTCGGCGGGCATGCCCTTGGCGCCGAGGTAGGTCGCGACGATCGGCTTGTCGCTCCCGGCGGCCAGCCGCAGGATCTTCTCCGGCACCGACAGGTCGTAGCCGCCGATGGTCGGCGGGGTGAACAGCGCGACGACGGCGTCCACGGCCGGGTCGGCGAGCGCGGCGGCGAGCGCCCGTTCGTAGTCGGCGGCGACCGCGCGCGGCCCGAGGTTCACCGGGACGCCGACCTGGAGGCCCTGCGCGACGGCCGCGTCGTGCGCGAGCAACCCGAGCGAGTCGGAGTTGTCGATGATCGCGACGCGGTCGCCCGCCGGGAGCGGCTGGTAGGCGAGCAACTGCGCGACGTCGAACAGTTCGGACAGGTCCTCCACGCGGATGACCCCGGCCTGCGCGAACAGCGCGCTGACGGCGTGGTCGGGCAGGCTGAGGGCCGCGGCGGCGTGGCCGAGCGGGATGCCCTGCGTGCTGCGCCCGCTCTTGACCGCGACGATGGGCTTGCGGCGCCCGAGGCGGCGGGCCAGCCGGGTGAACTTGCGCGGGTTGCCCAGCGACTCCAGGTAGAGCAGGACGGCGTTGGTCGCCGGGTCCTCCTCCCAGTACTGCATGAGGTCGTTGCCGGAGACGTCCGCGCGGTTGCCCGCCGAGACGAACGAGGAGAGCCCGAGCCCGCGTTCGGCGGTGCGCTGGAGGATCGCGATGCCGAGCGCGCCCGACTGGGAGAAGAACCCGATCGGGCCCCGGCCCGGCATCGTCGGCGCGAGTGTGGCGTTCAGCCGCACCTCGGGGTCGGTGTTGGCGATGCCGAGGCAGTTCGGCCCGACGACGCGCATCCCGTAGGCGCGCGCCAGCCGCACGAGCCGGTCCTGCCGGGCGCGGCCATCCTCCCCCATCTCGCCGAACCCCGACGACACCACGATCAGGCCGTGCACGCCCTTGCTCGCACACTGCTCCACGACCTCGTGGACGGTCTCGGCGCGCACGGCGACGACGGCCAGATCGACGTCGTCGGGAATGTCCAGCACGGAGGGATAGGCCCGCACTCCGGCGACGGCCGTCGCGGTCGGATGCACCGGATAGACGGGCCCGGTGAAGTCCCCGGCGAGCAGGTTGCGCAGGACGGTCTGCCCGACGGTGTGCTCGGCCCGGCTCGCGCCGATCACCGCGACCGACGCGGGGAACAGCAGCCGCTGGATCGACCGCGACTCGGCGCGGTGCTCGCGCGCCGCCATGACCTCCACGGACGTCTCGGTGGGCTCCAGGTCGAGCACCAGCTCGATCACGCCGTCCTCGAACCGCTGCTCGGCGCGGTACCCCGCCTCGCGGAACACGCGCGTCATCCGCCGGTTGTCGGGCAGGACGCTCGCCACGAACCGGTCCACGCGCCGCTCGCGCGCCGCCGCCGCGATGTGCTCCAGCAGGACGGCGCCGAGCCCGCGGCCCTGGTGGGCGTCCTCCACCAGGAAGGCCACCTCGGCCGTGCCGGGGCGGCCGGACAGCCGGTCGTAGCGGACCACCGCGACCATCCGCCCGCCGATCGTGGCGATGAACGCGACGCGGTTCTCGTAGTCGACGGTGGTGAGGTGGGCGATCTCACGTTCGCTCAGCCGGGGGCGGGGCGAGAAGAAGCGGTAGTAGATCGTCTCGGGCGACAGGCGCGCGTAGAACTCGCGCAGCAGCTCGGCGTCCTCGCTCCGGATGGGACGCAGGTGCGCCGTCCCGCCATCGGTCAGCAGGACGTCGGCTTCCCAGCGATCCGGATACCCCTCGGTCACGTACCCGAGGGTAAGGCACGCGGCCCCACCTGCCGCACCCGGGAAAAACGCCGTGTTCTCGAAGTTCGCTGCGCGTTCGAGACCTATGAGCGGGTCAAGAGCTGTTACGGTCGAGCACACGCTCAGTACGCCGCTCACGCGGGCCGTTGATCGAGGTGATGACTCCCATGACGCGCGTGGTCGTGGTTGGCGACTTGATGACTGACACCGTGGCCCGTGCCGCGTTCCCTCTCGCCAAGGGCAGTGACACGCCCGCGGCGGTGACGTCCCACGGGGGCGGCTCGGGAGCCAACGTGGCCTCCTGGCTCGCGCTCGAAGGCGTCGACGTGGCGTTCGTCGGCCGCCGCGGCTCCGACATCGCGGGCCGCAACCGCGACATGGAGCTGATGGGCTACGGCGTGGACGCCCGGCTCGTGCTGGACGGCGAGCGCCCCACCGGAACCTGCGTCGTCCTCGTCACCCACAAGGGCGACCGCACGATGCTCTCCGACCCGGGCGCCAACGCGACGCTGCTCGTGGAGGACATCGAGCGCTGCCGCGACCTGTTCAACCAGGCGACCCACCTGCACATGTCCGGGTACTCGCTGGTCAACGAAGGTTCCCGGGTGGCGGCCACGCACGCGCTCGACCTGGCGCGCAAGGCGCAGATGTCGTTCTCGGTGGACGGCGGCTCGTCCTCGCCGCTCAAGCGCGTCGGCGCCGAACCGTTCCTGGAGTGGACGCAGGGCGCCCGGCTGCTGATCATCAACGCGGCCGAGGCCGAGGTGCTGACCGGCCGCGACTCGCCCGACCAGGCGGCCAAGGTGCTGACCGCCTGGTACCCGCAGGTCGTGATCAAGAGCGGCGCCGACGGCGCGCTCTGGTACACCAACGGCCGCCGCGAGCCGGTGACGGTCCCCGCCGAGCCCATCGACAAGATCGTCGACGGCACCGGCGCGGGCGACGCCTTCATCGCCGGTTTCCTGCCGCCGTGGCTCGACGGCAAGCCCCCGGCGGACGCGCTGACCGCGGGCTGCCGCCTCGCCGTCCAGGCCATGCAGCACCTCGGCGCCCGCCCGTCCCTCGACGTGATGGACAACCCCATCAAGAACTGACCGGCGCCTAGTTGACGACGGCCAGCACCAGCGGGAGGACGGCGGGGGCGCCCGCCTCGCGGAGTGTCCTGGTGGCCACGGTCATGGTCCAGCCGGTGTCGATGTGGTCGTCCACGAGCAGGACGGGGCCGGGGCTCGCGGCCACGGCCGCCGTCGTCTCCGGCGGCAGCGACAGCGACGACCAGACCGAGCGGAGCCGCTGCGCGCTGTTGTGACGGCGCGGGACCGGGTCGCCTAGGGGGACGAACTCGCCGAGGAACGGCAGCCGGCCGATCTCGCTCAGCCGGCGGGCCAGGCCGCCGACCAGGCGGGGCCGTGAACGGGAACCCATCGAGACGACGCCCGCGGGGCGCTCGGCCCACTCCCAGGCCGCGAGCACCTGGATAACCGCGTCGAGCATGTCCGGCGGGACGTCGGTGTCGGGGACGCCGGGAGCGAGCAGTTCGCGCAGCCGGTTGCCCCAGCCGATGTCGGTGAGGCGGCCCAGCGCGCGGCCCGGCTCGGCCTGCACGCCCGCCGCGATCCGGCCGCCGACGCCGAGGTCGTCCTTGACGCCCGTGGGCCACATGCGGCGGGGCGCCACGTCGACGCCGGGGCGGCGCAGCCGGTCGCGGGCCTGGACGGCGCCCGCCTCGCTGACCGTCGCCGGGCGGTGCACGCCCGTGCAGTTGTCGCACCGGCCGCACGGGCGGGCGGCCGGGTCGTCCAGGCGGCGGCGCAGGTACTCCTCGCGGCAGCCGTCCGTCGCGATGTACTCCAGCATGGCCCGCTGTTCGCGTTCGCGTTCGGCGGTGACGCGGGCGTAGCGCTCGCGGTCGTAGGACCAGGGCTCGCCCGTGGCCGTCCAGCCGCCCTTGACGCGCCGGACGGCGCCGTCGACGTCGAGGACCTTCAGCATCATCTCCAGCCGCGACCGGCCGAGATCGACGAGCGGTTCCAGCGCGCCCGTGGACAGCGGCCGGTCGGCGGCGGAGAGCACGTCGAGCGTGGTGCGCACCAGCGGCTCGGGCGGGAACGCGAGGCTCGCGAAGTACGCCCAGATCTGCCGGTCCTCGGTGCCGGGCAGCAGGATGACCTCGGCGCGGTCGACGCCGCGTCCCGCGCGGCCGATCTGCTGGTAGTACGCCACCGGCGACTGCGGCGCCCCCACGTGCGCGATGAAGCCGAGGTCGGGTTTGTCGAAGCCCATGCCGAGCGCGCTGGTGGCGACGAGGGCCTTGAGCCGGTTGCCCTGGAGGTCGCGTTCGGCCTGGAGGCGTTCGGCGGGCTCGGTCTGCCCGGAGTAGGCCGCGACCTCGAAGCCGCGGTCGCGCAGATAGCCGGTGATCTCGTGCGCCGCCGCGACGGTGAGCGTGTAGATGATGCCCGATCCGGGCAGCTTGTCGAGGTTCTCGCCCAGCCAGGCGACGCGCTGCTCGGCCAGCGGCAGCCGCACCACCGACAAATGCAGCGAGTCGCGTTCGAGCGCGCCGCGCAGGACGAGCGTGTTCTCCTCGGCGAGCTGCTCGGCGACGTCGGCGGTGACGCGGGCGTTGGCCGTCGCGGTGGTGGCCAGGACGGGGATGCCCGGCGGCAGGTCGGACAGCAGGGTGCGCAACCGGCGGTAGTCGGGGCGGAAGTCGTGCCCCCAGTCGGAGATGCAGTGCGCCTCGTCCACGACGACCAGGCCCGCCCCGGCGGCGAGCTTGGGCAGCACCAGGTCGCGGAAGTCGGGGTTGTTGAGCCGCTCGGGGCTGACGAGCAGCACGTCGACGGCTCCGGCCTCGACCTCGGCGAAGACCGTCTCCCAGTCGTCGGTGTTGGCGGAGTTGATCGTGCGGGCCTGGATGCCCGCGCGCTCGGCGGCCTCGATCTGGTTGCGCATGAGCGCCAGCAGCGGCGAGACGATGACGGTGGGTCCGGCGCCGCGGTCGCGCAGCAGCCGGGTCGCGACGAAGTAGACGGCGGACTTGCCCCAGCCGGTGCGCTGCACGACGAGCGCGCGGCGGCGTTCGACGACGAGGGCGCGGATCGCGGTCCACTGGTCGTCGCGCAGGCGGGCGCCGGTGCCCGCGAGGGCCTCCAGGCAGCGTTCGGCCTCGGCGCGCAGGGCGGTCTCGTCGGGCGTCGTCATGGCTCCTTGCTACCAGTCCCCCGGACCGCCTCGCACCACGAACGTCCGGCTGTGGAAAAGGTCGCCCCTTTAACGGGAAAAGGACGGGTCCTGGGCGGGTAGCCTGCCCTGCGGAACGATCATCGAACGAAGGACACGTCGGCGTATGGGGCGGGCGAGCGAGCGCTTGCGGCGTAGCTGGCACGTACTGATGGACGGCAGCGCGCCCGAGCCTCCCGAGGACGAACCCGGCGAGAGCGTCGATCCCCGCGCGATCGACCTCGTCCTGCGCGTCGGCGACCTGCTGCTGGCGTCCGGGGAGTCCACCGAACGGGTCAACGAGGCGATGCTGAGCCTCGCCGTCGCCTACGAGATCCCGCGCTGCGAGGTCCAGGTGACGTTCACGAGCCTGCTCGTGTCCGCGCACCCGGGCAACGGGGCGCACCCCGTCACCGGGTCGCGCGCGATCCGCCGCCGCACCCCGGCGTACTGGCGGCTGACGGCCCTGCACGCGCTGGTGCAGGAGGCGTCGATCGGCATGCTCGGCCTGGACGACGCGCACGCCGAGCTGGCCAAGATCAAGCGCGGGCGCGCGCCGTATCCGCCGTGGCTGATGGTGCTGAGCTTCGGGCTCATCGCCGCGTCGGCGGGCGTCCTCGGCGGCGGCGGGCTCATCGTCGCCGGGACGGCGTTCGTCGCGACGGTCTTCGGCGACCGCTGCGCCGCCGCGCTCGCCCGGCGCGGCATCGCGGAGTTCTTCCAGCTCGCCGTCGCGGCCGGGTTCGGCGCGACCGCCGCCGTGATCGTGGTGGCGCTCGGCAGTCCCGGGCGGGCCTCGACGATCGTCACCGGGTCCATCCTCGCGTTGCTGCCCGGTCGTCCGCTCGTCGCCAGCATCCAGGACGGCATCACCGGCGACCTCGTCAGCGCGGGGGCGCGGCTGCTGGAGGTCTTCTTCATCATCACCGCGATCGTGGCGGGGGTCGGCGCGGTCGTCTACGGGGCCGTCTACCTGGGCGTGAACGTCGAGCTGGGCGACCTGCCGTCCGCCCCGGCGCTGCTCCAGCCGCTGCGCATCCTGGCGGCGGCCGGGGTCGCGGTGGCGTTCGCGCTGTCGCTGGCGGTGCCGCGCGCCGTGCTGCTCCCGGCGGCGATCGGCGGCGCGGTGATCTGGATGATCTACGTGTCGCTCCTCAACCTGCGCGTCGCGCCGGTGCTGGCGGCGGCGCTGTCGGCGATCGTGATCGGCGTCATCGGGCACCTGTACGCGCGGCGCAGGCAGGCGCCGACGCTGCCGTTCATCGTGCCCGCGATCTCCCCGCTGCTGCCGGGGATGCTGCTGTACCGGGGCATGGTCGAGCTGAACACCGGCGAGGCCGCGACGGGCGCGCTCAGCCTGGTGGGGGCGCTGTCGGTGGCGCTGGCGCTCGGCGCGGGCGTCAACCTGGGCGGCGAGCTGGTGCGGGCGTTCCAGAGCGTGGGGCTGAGCGCGTCCGGGCGCGGGGCGCGCCCGGCGGCGCGGCGGACGCGGGGCTTCTGACACCGCCCCGGAAATGTCGGAGGCGCGGGCTACGTTCGCCTCATGTACCGACAGGGAGACATCCTCATCGTGCCGGTGGCCGACGACGCCGTCCCGGCGTCCGCGCTCGCGCTGCCCGAGGCGCCCCGCGACGGCCGGGGCCGCATCGTCCTCGCGCTCGGGGAGGTGACGGGGCACGCGCACGCCCTCTCGGGGCCCGGAGCGCTGCGCCGCGACCCCTCGCCGCTCGCGCCGGACTACCTGCACCTGCCCTCGGGCGGGCGGCTCGTGCACGAGGAGCACGCCGCGATCGCGCTGCCCAAGGGCTGGTTCCGGATCGTGCGGCAGCGCGAGTACACGCCGCGTTCCGTCCGGGTGGTGGCCGACTGATGGACGCCATCGACCAGGCGGGTCTGCTGATGAGCTGGCAGGCGGCGGCCTACACCACCGGCCCGTCCGACCGTGCGCGCGCCGAGGCGGGCGTCCGGGCGGCCTACGCGGCGGCCGGGCTGGACGCCCCGGCGCACGTGATCTGGGTCGACTCCCCCGCCGCGGGCGCGGTCGCGGCGGCGACGCTCGCCGGTCACGGCGGGGCGCTGGCGGGGGCGGGGCTCGCGGTCCCGGCCCTTCCCGACCCTGGGCCGTCCGTCCGCGACCGGGTGCGCACGCGCCCGTGGGAGCGGGTCCGCGCCGAGGCCGCCGCCGCGCTCGGGCCGCGCGGCTGGGCGACCGCCTGGTCCGACACCGGCGCGATCCTGTGGGAGCCGGTGAACGCGCTGGTCGCGCGCATCCGGCAGTCCGTGGGCGAACTCGCGGAGGAGTCGGTCACCGCGCCGCTGCGCGCGGCCACGCTCGACGCCGTCCTCGGCCAGCACGACGCCGCGTGGCTCGCCGTCTTCGACACGCTGGGGCGGCTCGATCCGCTCGCGGGTCTGGCCGAGGCCGCCCGCGCGACGGGCTGGTGGTGGCCCTACCGCGACCTGGTGATCATGGCCGAGCGTCCCGTCGAGCTGCACCGCGACGAGCCCGGCCGGCTGCACCGGGGCGACGGCCCGGCGATCTCCTGGCCGGACGGCTTCGGCCTGCACGCCTGGCGCGGCATGCCGATCCCCGCCGACTTCGTCGCGTCCCTCGCCGACGTCGACGTCGGGCGCATCGCGCGCGAGGAGAACGCCGAGCTGCGCCGCGTCATGCTGGAGATCTACGGCTTCGACCGCTACCTGAAGGAGTCGGGCGCCGAACCCCTGCACCGGGACGAGACCGGCGTGCTGTGGCGCATCGACCTGCCCGGTGACGAACCGGTCGTCATGGTCGAGGTCGTCAACTCCACCCCCGAACCCGACGGCACCTACCGCACGTACCACCTGCGCGTCCCCCCGGCGACCCGCACGGCCCGCGAGGGCGTCGCCTGGACGTTCGGCGTCACCGAATCCGACTACCAGCCCCAGCGCGAGACCTGAACCGTCGGCACGCGGACGGCCTCCGGGGAACGGTGCCGGGGCCGCGAGGTGGGCGCGGGTTATCGGCGTCGATCAAGGGTAGCCCGTCGATGTGACGGAGCCGGAGAAGGTCGGTGGAGTGCCCCGGGGGCTGAAGAACGCCGCCCTCGCCATGGCGTGCGTGCTCGTCATCGGGGCCGGTGCCGGGCTGGTGCTCTGGCTGCTGGTGTTCCTGGCGCCGGTGACGCTGGCGCTGGTCGCGATGCTGCTGATGGCCGCGCTGATCTCGCCGGTGACGCGATGGTTGCGGCGGTTGCGGTTCCCGGCGTGGGCGGCGGCGCTGGGCGGCGTGCTGACGCTGCTCGCCGCCGTCATCCTGCCGCTGATCCTGATCGGCAACCAGACGTTCCGCCAGTGGCCCGAGTTGCAGAAGGGCCTGACCGGCGGCGTCGACCGCATCCGGGAACTGCTGCTCAACGGGCCGCTGCCGCTGAACGAGGAACGGCTCGACCGGCTCACCGACTCCATGACCAGGGCCGCGCAGGCCGCCGCGCCCGACCTCAGCGCCAGCGCGACCGCCGCCACGCAGACGCTCACCGCCATCCTGCTGGCGCTCGTGCTGTTGTTCTTCGTGCTGAAGGACGGCCCGTCGATGTGGCGGTGGGTGCTGCGGATGCTGCCGGTCCGGGCGCGCGAACCCGCCGACCGCGCGGCGCACGCGGGCTGGTCCACCCTGGTCGCGTACGTGCACGGCACCGTGTTCGTCGCCGCGGTCGACGCGATCGGCATCGGCGTCGCGCTGCTCGTCATCGGCGTGCCGCTGGCACTGCCGCTGGCGCTGCTGACGTTCATCGCGGCGTTCATCCCGATCGTCGGCGCGACCGTCGCGGGCGCGGCGGCGGTGCTGATCGCGCTGGTCAGCAACGGCGTCACCGACGCGCTCATCGTCCTGGCCGCCGTCATCGCGGTGCAGCAGGCCGAGGGGAACCTGCTGCAACCACTGATCATGGGCCGGGCGCTGAAGCTGCACCCGGCCGTCATCCTCGTCGCCGTGACCGCGGGGACGTTGCTGGCGGGCATCGCCGGAGCGGTCGTGGCGGTGCCCGTCGTCGCCGTCGCCTACCGCGTGGTGACGACGCTGCGCACGCCGGTGCCCCTGGCCGACGAGGCGCCGCCCGAGGGGCCGCCCGGCCCCGTGCCCGACGCGCCGTCCGGCGGCCCCGTCGGCGACGATCCCGAGGACACGCCCGGCGCGACGATCGCCGACGTGCCCGCGAGCGGCCGTCCGTCACCCTGACGTCAGCAGCGCCCAGACCGACTTGCCCGTCCCGTCGGGCCGCCATCCCCAGTCGGCGGCGAGCGCCGCGACGATGAGCAGCCCGCGCCCGTGCTCGTCGACGGGACCGGCCGCCTCGGCGTGCGGGGGCTCGGGGTTGTCGTCCACGACCTCCAGCAGGACGCGCCCCGGTTCGTGCGTGAGCACGACGGTCGCGTCGGCGGCGTACCGCAGCGCGTTGGTGACGAGTTCGCTGGTGACCAGCTCGGCGTCGTCGGCGAGGTCGGCGAGGTCCCACGCGGCGAGCGCCGCGCGGACGGTCTCGCGCGCGACGCGGATGGCGGGGGCCTCGGGGGTGAAGCTGAGCGAGAACCGGCTGGGGCCGGCCAGGGTCGTCTCGATCACCGCAGCGACTCCCGTCCTGCCGCGCCCCCGCCGTACCGGCCTGTGCACATCGCGTTCTCCGTCCCCCGTTGTCGGTGGTCAGCCGAGCCTTGCCGACCTTGCGCGTTCGGCTGAACTCGGAGCGTGACCGTGGCAAGCTGTGCCCAGCGTGCCCCCGGGTCGCAGGAAATGCAAGGTATGCAGAAACATTGGTTGCAATTTTCGTCCGCGAGGAGGCCGCGTGACCGGCTCCCGTCCCGCACCGACCGTCCGGCTGCGCCGGCTCGCCGCCGAACTGCGCCGCCACCGCTCGTGCAGCGGGCTCACCCGCGACGACGTGGCCGAGCGCACCGGCATCAACACCGCGACGCTCTACCGCATCGAGACGGCGCGGGTCCGGCCGCAGCCCCGCACGCTCGCCTCGCTGCTCCTCGCCTACGGCGTCGACGACACCGAGAGCGCCGAACTGACCACACTGCTCAAGAGCGCCCGGCAGCGGAGCTGGCTGCACACGCTGGCGTCCGAGCTGCCCGAGCGGTACGCGTCCTACATCGAGTTCGAGAGCGAGGCCGTCGAGCTGCTGACCTACCAGAGCCTGCACATTCCGGGTCTGCTCCAGACCGAGGACTACGCCCGCGCCGTCACCGCGGGCTCGCTGCCGGACGCCACCGCCGACGAGATCGAGCACCGGATCGAGGCGCGGATCAAGCGCCAGGAGCGGCTGACCGGCCCGGCGCCGCTGCGGCTGTGGGCGATCGTGGACGAGGCCGCGCTGCGCCGCTCGGTGGGCGGCCCGGGAGTGATGCGGACGCAACTGGAGCACCTGCGGCACGCGACGGCCTCGCCGTCGGTGACGGTGCAGATGGTGCCGTTCGAGGCGGGCGCCCATCCCGGTCTGGTGGGCTCGTTCGTGCTCATGCGCTTTCCCGAGCCGGTCGGTCCCGATGTCGTCTATATCGAAAGTCAGGCCGGCGACATCTTTCTTGAGGAACCCGAAGAGGTCGACCGGTATAGGGTGGCGTTCGAGCATCTCAGAGCCGTCGCACTGAGCCCTGCGGCGAGTGCGGCGGCGACATTGACGGACTAACCCCGCAAAGGAGCAAGGATGGACGCGCAGCACGGTTTCGCCGATTGGCGGACCAGCTCGTACAGCGGCGCCAACGGCGAATGCGTCGAGGTCGCCGGTGCGGTGTCCCACATCGCCGTCCGCGACAGCAAGAACCCGGAGGGTGGCGCGCTGACCATGGCGAACACCGGCTGGGCCGACCTGCTGGACGAGGTCCGCGCCGGGCGTCTCGACCTCGCCTGAGATAGCGGCGGTTCTTTCAGGGGTCCGTCCACCGCGGACCCACTGGAATTCTCACCGATTCTTCCCAGATGCTCATTTACGGCATCGAACTCCTACCGGGCGGGTGTGATCGGCAGCGCGCGGCGCGCATTACCCTGCGGGCCGCGCCATCCGGGCGGAATGCGCTCCAGCACACCGCCCGCGAAAGTTTCATAAAGTCCCAGCGGCGCCAGATGGACGTATCCGATATGGCAGTCGCATTTCTCCAGCGGGCAGCCGCGCGGACGCAGCGCCGCCCGAAACGACCCGTCGTAGAGATTCCCCAGGACGGCCGGAACGAAGTGGCACCGCCGCACCGTCCCCTCGCCGTCCACCGAGACGACGCTCTCCCCCGTCCGGCACGGTAGCCCGAGGCTCGCGTGGGGGTGGCGGCTCAGCGCGAAGTGCGGGTCGATCGCGGTCCACTCCGCCGCCTCCTCGTCGGTGTACTCCCGTCCTTCGGCGGCGTTGACCCACAGGTAGGTCGCGGCGGGCAGTTCGCGGCGGAGCCGGCGCGCGGCGGGCCGGTGCTCGGGCAGACCGACGACGCCCACGCTGTACCGGACGCCGCGCGCCGCCAGGTCACGGCACTTGGCCAGGAAACGGTCGTAGGGCACCTGCTCGGGGTGGTAGGTGGCCCAGAGCGCGAGCCGGTCGAGGTCGGCGTCCCCGGTCCAGTCGACGCGGTGGCTGAGATTGGTCTGGATCGCGACGCGCTCGACGTGCGTCATCCGGCTCAGCTCCACCAGCGCCCGGCGGTACCACGACCGGACGAGGCCCTCGCCCCAGGGCGTGAACAGCACCGACACCGGGTGCCCGCATCCGGCGACCCAGGCGGTGAAGCGTTCGAGCGCCGCCCGGTCGGCGCGGAGCTGCTCGGGCGTGTCGCGGCGCTTGGCGAACGGGCAGTACGGGCAGTCGTAGTCGCAGCTCGCGAGCGGTCCCCGGTAGAGGATCGTCAGGTGGTCCATCAGCGCACCTCGTAGGTGTTCATGAGCGCGTGCACGCGCGGTGAGAACAGCGCGGGGCCGATGGCGTCGGAGTGGGCGAGCCCGTCGGGGGTGAGCCGCAGGACGTCCGGCGCGTCCTCCAGCCAGCCGCGCTCGGCGAGCGGCGCGAGGTCCAGGTGGTCGGCCGCGTCGCCGCCGAAGCGTTCGCGGTAGGCGGCCCGGTCGAGGCCGGACGCCTGGAGCAGCGATTGCAGGACGTACCGGCGCCGCCGCTCGTCGGTGTCGAGCGCGAACCCGACGCGGGCGCGGGAGAAGTCGGGCGCGGCGACGTAGTCGTCGATGATCGCGCGGACCTGGGTGGCGCCGACCGCGTACTCGAACGAGTAGTGCAGCGCGCCGGTGTAGGAGCGGGCGCCGCAGCCGAGGCCGATCATGCCGTCGGTCTGGCAGCAGTACTCGGTGCCGCCGCCGCTGCCGGGACGCCGGAACATCCGCATCGACACCTGCTCGTAGCCGTGGGCGAGCAGGTGGTCGCGGCCGACGCGGTACAGCTCCAGCCGGTCGTCGTCCCAGTCGGACGGGCGGCGCGCCAGACCGGTCAGCGGCCGGACGTAGAGCGGGTACAGGTACAGCTCCTCGGGCTCCCAGCGCAGCGCGGCGTCCAGCGAGTGCAGCCAGGTGGCGGGGGTTTGTCCGTCGATGCCGTAGATGAGGTCGATGTTGAGGACGGGGATCTCGGCGGCGCGGATGCGGTCGAGCGCCGCCTCGACCTCGGCGCGCTTCTGCGGGCGGACGGCGGCGCGGGCCTCCTCGTCGACGAAGCTCTGCACGCCGATGGAGACGCGGGTGGTGCCGTGGTCGGCGAGGACGGCGAGCCGGTCGGTGGTGGCGGTCGCCGGGGACGTCTCGACACCGAGCGGGACGGCGCGCAGGTCGGTGAAGCGTCCGGCGATGGCGCAGAGCCGGTCGAGTTCGGCGGCGGTGAGGTAGGTAGGGGTGCCGCCGCCGAACGCGGCGGTGGCGAACGCGGCGGGGCCGAGGGCGTCGGTGACGGCGGTGGCCTGCCGGTCGAGGGCGTCCAGGTAGGCGGTGGTCAGTTCCTCGGGGGCGCCGGTGCGGGTGAACAGGTTGCAGAAGCCGCAGCGCATCTCGCAGAACGGGATGTGCAGGTAGAGGAAGAGGGCGCTGCGGTCCTCGCCGGACCAGACGTCGCGCAGCGACGGTTCGGGGTCGAGCGGACGGTAGGCCGTCTTGTGCGGATACGCGTAGACGTAGTGCTGGTAGGGGCTGGTCATGACAGGAGGAACTCCCCGTACGGAACGGTCCAGACGACCTCGTGGCCGAGCCGGTGCCCGGTGTGGCCGTCCTCGCCGTAGGCGGTGCCGTGGTCGGAGCAGACGATGACGAAGCTCGGCCGCCGCAACAGGGCGAAGAGGCGGCCGAGGTCGCGGTCGGCGGCGCGCAGGGCGGCGGCGTGGCTGGCGCGGGTGTCGCCGTGCGCGCGGGTGGCGCCGTCGAGGTAGAACCAGTTGGGCTGGTGCAGGACGGCGACGTTGAGCAGCAGGAACAGCGGCCGTTCGGCGGGCGTGCGGGCGAGGACGGCGGCGACGCGGTCGGTCTGGTGGCGCAGCGCGGCGGGTTCGGTGACGCCGAACTCCGGCTCCCAGTGGCGTTCGGCGAACAGCGACGGCAGGGCCGAGCCGAGCGCGGTCAGCCCGTTGAAGAAGCCGACGCCGCCGACGCAGACGGTGTGGTACCCGGCGGCGGCGAGGCCGGTGGGCAGGTCGGCGGCGTCGAACGTCCAGGTGCCGGGGGCGGTGGTCTCGCTGCCGGGGAAGGCGGCGGCGAACAGCCGGGGGTGCGGGCCGGGGGCGGCGGGGGTGGGGAGGAACCCGGCGAGCATGGCGGCGTGCGCGGCGTAGGTGAAGCTGCCCGGCGTGTGCCGCCGCTCCCAGCGCCCGCCGGGCAGGACGGCCGCGAGGTGCGGGGTCTCCCCGGCGGAGCACAGTTCTTCGGCGACGTCGTACCGGAGCGTGTCGAGCGTGATGAGGACGAGGTCGTGCGTGCCGACGATCCGGTTCATGTCGGGCATGGCAGCTCCTCCAGCAGGCCGAGCGCGCGGAGCTGCGCGGTGTAGACGTCCAGCCCCTCGGCAGACGTGCCCGGCAATCCTCGCAGACCGGGCAGCAGGTCACCGAAGGCGTTCACCTCACCGACCGCGCACTGCCCGCGCAGCCCGACGAGCAGGTCGACGCCGGCCATCGGCGTGCCCGGGAAGCAGGCCGCCGCGGCGGCGCACACGTCCAGCGCCCGCCGCCAGCCCGCGCCGAGCAGGTCGCGCACGGCGGCCAGGTCGCCGCGCGCGTTGCCGAGGTGCAGGTTCGTCAGCGGCCCGGTGCCGGTGCGGACGACGACGTGCGTGGGCTCCCCGGCGATCACGACGACGCGCAGGTCGAACGTCCGGCCGCCGACGGCGGCCTTGGGCAGCCAGCGCTCGACGTGCAGGCCGTCGGGGGCGAGGGCGTCGATCAGCGCCGCGACCTCGGCCTCGGTGTCGTAGGTGTGCAGCCGGAGCGAGTTGACCGGGCCGTCCGGCGTGAGCGTGACCGGTGCGACCGCCTTGACCCGGTCCGGCGCCGTCTGGAGCGCGACGACGCCCGAGCCCGACGAGCCGTGCGGCGGCTTGACGAACACCCGCCGCTCGCCCGCCGCCGCCATCGCCGCGCGCAGCGACGCGTAGCCGGTGACGGGGCCGAGCGCCACCGGGACGGGCACCCCGGCGGCGTCCAGGCGGGCGTGGCAGCGGCGCTTGTCGAACATGACCGCGACCTCGCCGGTGTCGCAGGTCAGCCGCGCGCCGGTGGCGGCGACGCGGCGCAGGCCCCGGACGAAGTTCGCGTACCAGGCGGCACCGCCGCCGACGCGGGACGGCTCGCCGGGCCCGCGCAGCAGCGCGTCGGTCTCGGCGTCCGACCCCGGCGACTCGATCCGCACCGGCTCGCCGGGGGCGAGCGCGAGCGGACGGCCGAGCAGCACGTCCGCCCACGGGACGACGGGCGGCGCGGCCAGCCCCGCCGCCCGGCACGCCTCGGTGAACGCCGCGACGCGCCGCTCCCCCGGCACCCCGACGACCGTCAGGCTCATCCGGCGACCCGGACGCGGTCTCCGGAGGACGTCATTCCGACACCGTGATGAAGCGCCATTCGTCCTCGGACGGCTGCTGGCTGGAGACGTCGGCGTTGGGCAGCTCACTCCGGACGCGCTGCATCATGGCGTCCTCCATGAAGTGGTGGTGCAGGTCGAGGACGCGCAGGTGGGTGAGCGGCTGGCCGGACAGCAGCGCCTCGGCGCCCTGGTCGCTCAGCGCGCCGAGTGCCAGGCTCAGCTCCTCCAGCCGCGCCACGATCGGCGCGCCCGCGACGGCGGCGGCGACCTCGTCCGCGATCTCGGCGTTCTCCAGCCCGAGGTGCTTGAGGGCGGGCAGCCGGTCACCGGCGAGGATCGGGGCCAGGTCGCCCACGGTGGCGTCGCCGCCGTAGTTGTCGGTGCCGAGCCACAGGTCCAGGTGCTCCAGGTTCGGCAGGTCGCTCGCGCCGACGGCCCGGACGATGTGGCCGGGCAGGCCGCCGTCCTCGAACCGCAGCGTGCGCAGCGACGGGGCCGAGAACGGTTCGAGCCGCAGCTCCTGCGAGCCGCGCAGGTCGAAACGTTCCAGCGCGGGGAACGCCGCGAAGAGCGGGGTGATGTCGTTGTGGTGAATCCAGGAGACCTCGGACTCCTCCATGACGAGGTCGCCGATGAACAGCGAGCGCAGGTTCGGGAACTCGGCGGCGGCCTTCAGGAGGAAGTAGACGGGGTGGTCGACCTTGCCCTCGTAGGGCTCGGCCCAGAAGCCGAAGATCAGCGTGGTGACCTGGGTGGTGTCCACCTGCTCCCGGAACCGGCGCCACACGTCGGTGATGGGGGTCTCGTCGTACTCGGTCCGCACCCGCCAGGCGCGTTCGCCCGCCGGGGGCAGCACCGCGTCCTGCGCCGTGGTGTTGGAGAACTCCTCCACGGGGAGCCCGGCGTACTCGGAGAGGTGCTGGTTGATCGTCATGGGTTAGGTCCTATCAGGCATGACTAACACATCAGATCGAAACGGCAGATCATTCTGCGACGGCGATAAAACGGCCGTCGCCCTGCCGCGTCTGACGGTCGGTCAGATCGACGTCCACGTCCGGCAGCGCCGCCCGGAGGCGCCGTTCCATCTCCTCGCCGACGAAGTGGTGGTGCAGGTCGAGCCGCGCCAGGTGGCCGAGCGGCTGCCCGGACAGCAGCGCCTCGACACCGTCGTCCGACAGGGTTCCGAGCGCGAGGCTGAGCGACTCCAGCCAGGCGACGCCGGGCGCGCTCGCGACGGCGGCGGCGATCTCGTCCTGAAGTTCGGAGTTCTCCAGGCCGAGGTGCTTCAGGGACGGGAAGCGGTCGCCCGCCAGGAGCGGGGCGAGGTCGTCCAGCGTGGTGTCGCCGCCGTAGTTGACGGTGCCGAGCCAGAAGGCCAGGTGCTCCAGGTTCGGCAGGTCGCTCGCCGCGACGGCGCCGACGATGTGCGCGGGCAGGCCGCCGTCCTCGAATCGCAGCGTGCGCAGCGACGCGGACGCGAACGGTTCGAGCCGCAGGCCCTGCGAGCCGCGCACGTCCAGCCGTTCCAGGCGCGGGAACGCCGTGAACAGGGGCGTGATGTCGGTGTGGGTGATCCAGGAGATCTCCTGTTCCTCCCCGACGATGTCACCGAGGAACAGCGAGCGCAGGTTCGGCAGCTCGGCGGCGGCGGCCGTGAGCAGCGGCACGACCGGCACGTACGCGGCGTCGTACGGCGAGCTCCAGTCGCCCAGGACCAGCGTCGTCACCCGCGCCAGATCGACGCGGGCGCGGAAGCTCTCCCACGCCCGCGTCAGTGGGATCTCGTCGTAGACCGCGGCCGCCACGCGCCAGGCGTGCCGGTCCGGCCGCTCGGCCGCCGCGCCGTCACCGACCTCGGCGATGGGGAGCCCGGCGTAGGACCCGAGGTGTTCCCAGTTCAGCATCAGCGTTTCCTTCCTCGTCGCGTCCGTCCTACCGGGTGCCTCCGACATCGCCGCTCACTCCCCGATCGCGATGAAGACCGGGTCGTCGGGGTCCTCCTGGCCGTCGAGGTCGGCGGCGGGGAGGGCGGCCGCGACACGCTCCATCGTCTCGTCGCTGAGGAAGTGGTGGCCGAGATCGAGCAGGCGCAGGTGCGTGAGCGGCTGCCCGGCCAGCAGCGCCTCGGCCCCGGCGTCGGTCAGCGTGCCGAGGGCCAGGCTCAGCGACTCCAGCCGCGCGACGACCGGCGCGGTGGCGAGGGCCGCCGCGATCTCGTCGGTGATCGTGGCGTTCTCTAGACCGAGGTGGGTCAGCCGGGGCAGCCGGTCCCCCGCGAGGACGGGCGCGAGGTCGTCCACGGTGGCGTCGCCGCCGTAGCCGCCGGTGCCGAACCACAGGTTCAGCGACTCCAGGTTCGGCAGGTCGCTCGCGCCGAGCGCCCGGACGACGTCGCCGGGCAGCCCCGCCGACTCGACGCGCAGGACGCGCAGCGAGGTGCTCGTGACCGGTTCGAGCGCCAGCCCGGCGGTGCCCCGGACGTCGAGCCGTTCCAGGCGCGGCAGTCCGGCGAGCACGGGGGTGATGTCGGTCTGGTCGATCCAGGCGATCGTCCGCTCCTCCTCGACGATCTCGCCGAGGAAGACCGCGCGCAGCTCCGGGAACGCGGCGGCGGCGTCGGCCAGCAGCGACGCGGGGTGCAGGTCGTCGCCGCAGGCGCCGAAGATCAGCGCGGTGACGGCGGCGGTGTCCGCCTCGGCGCGGAACCGGTCCCACAGCCGGGTGAGCGCGGCGGCGTCGGGCGCCCGCACGCGCCAGGCGCGCGACGCGGCGGGCGCGGACGTCCCCGCGGCGACGTCGGTGACGGGAAGCCCGGCGTAGGAGGTGAGATGCTCGAAGATCGACATCGGGCCGTCCTACCAGCCGCGACCGGCGGCGCGCAGCCGAACGGCCCCCGTTCCCGGTGCGGGAACGGAGGCCGTGCGGGGCGGAGCGTCAGGCCGGGAGGACCGAGCCCTGGTACTTGTCCTGGATGAACTTCTTCACCTCGGCGCTCTGGAGCAGTTCGACGAGCTTCTTGACCTGCGCGTCGCCCTCGCGCCCGGCCTTGACGACCAGGCCGTTGACGTAGGGGTTGCCCTCGGCCTTCTCGATCGCGATGGCGTCCTTGGCCGGGTTGAGCCGGGCCTCCAGCGCGTAGTTGCCGTTGATCACCGAGGCGTCCACGTCACCGAGCTGGCGGGGCAGCGAGGCGGCCTCGGTCGGGCGGAACCGGATGTTCTTCGGGTTTTCGGTGACGTCCTTGGCCGTCGCGGACTGGCCGACGCCGTCCTTCAGCGTGATCAGGCCGTTGTCGGCGAGCAGCTTCAGCGCGCGGCCCTCGTTGGACGGGTCGCTCGGCAGCGACACCGTCGCGCCGTTCTTCAGCTCGGCCAGGCTCTTGACCTTCTTGGAGTACACGCCGAGCGGCTCCAGGTGCACGCCCGCCACGAAGACCAGCTTCTGCCCGGTCTTCTGGTTCGACTCCTCCAGGTACGGCCGGTGCTGGAAGTAGTTCGCGTCGAGCTGGCCGTCGTTGAGGGCCGGGTTGAGCTGCTCGTACTCGCTGAACTCCTTCACCTCCAGCTTGATGCCGGCCTTCCCGGCGAGGTTGTCGCGGACGTGGTTGAGGACCTCGGCGTGCGGCACGGACGTGGCGCCCACGGTCAGCGTGTCGTCGGACGCGGCGTCCGAGCCGCCGCAGGCCGCCAGGCCGAACAGCAGACCGGCGGACGCGAGGGCGGCGGAGAACTTGCGAAGCACGAGGAGTGCCTTTCTCTTCAGTGGGTGAAGGGGTGGGATCAGGGGGCTCAGCGGTGGCTGAGACGGCGGGCGGTGACGTCGCCGAGGAGCTGGACGAGCGCCACGAGGAGCACCAGCAGCACCACGATGATCATCATCATCTCGGTCTCGAACCGCTGGTAGCCGTAGCGTTTGGCCAGGTCGCCGAGGCCGCCGCCGCCGATCGCACCGGCCATGGCCGAGTAGCCGATCAGCGCGATGACCGTGACGGTGAGACCCGCGACGATGCCCGGCCGGGCCTCGCGCAGCAGGACCTTGCCGACGATCTCCCGGCGCGAGGCGCCGAGCGCGAGGGCGGCGGCGACCGTGCCCGGCTCGACCTCGCGCAGCGACGTCTCGACGAGCCGCGCGTAGAACGGGATCGCCGCGACGGTCAGCGGCAGGATGGCGGCGCGGGTGCCGATGGACGTCCCGACGACGGCGGTCGTCACCGGGATCAGCGCCATCAGCAGGATGATGAACGGCACGGCGCGGCCGACGTTCACGACCAGGCCGACGGCCTTGTTCAGCGGCGCGAGCGGCAGCAGCCCGCCGCGCTCGGTGATCACCAGCAGGACGCCGAGCAGGATGCCGCCCAGCGCCGTGAACAGCGTGGACCAGCCGGTCATCTGGAGTGTTTCGAGGGTGCCCTGCCGCAGCAGCGGCGCCATCTCGTCCCAGGTCATGCCGGTGCCTCCTCGGCCTCGTGCACCTCGACGGTCAGCCCGGCGCCGCGCAGGTGCGCGAGCTGGGCGGTGTTGGCGGCGGGGCCGCCGGGCAGCTCGACGCGCAGCCGCCCGATGCGCGTGCCGCCGATGTCCTCGACGGCGCCGCCGAGGATGTTGACGTCGGTGGCGAAGTCGCGGGCGAGCGAGGACACGAAGGGGCGGTCGGCGCTGTCGCCCTCGAACGTGACGTCGGCGACGGTCGTGCCGGGACGCGGCCGGGGCGGCGGCAGCGGGAACAGGCCGCGCGCCAGCTCCGAACCGGGCCGCATCAGCAGTTCCCGGACGGGCCCGGACTCGGTGATCCGGCCGTCCCGCATGATCGCGGCCGAGTCGCAGATGCGCTTGACGACGTCCATCTCGTGCGTGATGAGCAGGATCGTCAGGCCGAGCCGCCGGTTCAGGTCGCGCAGCAGTTCCAGGATCGACGCGGTCGTCTCGGGGTCCAGCGCGGAGGTGGCCTCGTCGGACAGCAGCACATTGGGCCGTCCCGCGAGGGCGCGGGCGATGCCGACGCGCTGTTTCTGCCCGCCGGAGATCTGCGCCGGGTAGGCGGCGGCGTGCTCGGTGAGCCCGACGAGCCCGAGCAGTTCGCGGACCCGTTCGGCGCGCTCGGCGCGCGGGACGCCCATGACCTCCAGCGGGAACGCGACGTTCCCGGCGACCGTGCGGCTGGACAGCAGCCCGAAGTGCTGGTGGATCATCCCGATCCGCTGCCGCGCCTTGCGCAGCCGCCCGCCGGAGAGGGCGAGCAGGTCCTGGCCGTCGACGACGACGCGGCCCGCGTCGGGGCGTTCCAGCAGGTTGACGCAGCGCAGCAACGTGCTCTTGCCCGCTCCGCTCCGGCCGAGGACGCCGTGGACCTCGCCCGCGCGGACGGACAGGTCCACCGCGTCGACGGCCGTGACCTGCCGGCCGCGGTCGCGGTAGACCTTGCTGAGTTTTTCGATCTGAATCACAGGAAATATCCCGGCGTAGGCCGGCACCCGTCCCGGGCGACGGCGCGGTGGAACGCGTCGAGGATGCGGAGTGGAGCGGAGGCTAGGCCAGGCCCGGCGGATAGGGCAGGTGGCTCAGCAGGTGGTGTTCGAGATCCATGCGCGTGACGGCCTGTTCGAGACGGCGGGTCGCTCGCTTCGGGGCGCGAGCCGGAAGGCGGGGGCCCTCAGCGGTCACACATTCGGCACGCGGGGACGACGCGCAGGCCCGCGCACACCAGCGTCGCACCGGCCTCCTGGTGGAGGGAGCGGTGCGGCGGGCGCGGACGGGCGGCGGTCATGCCATGAGTAAACACGCTGGACGCAAATGACGTCAAATCCGGCACACCCCGCTGACCTGCGAGTATGAGCGACCTCACACGGGCGCACCACGCGAGATGTCGGGCCGGGGAACACGGGAGAACGCGCAGGAAACAACAAGTCGTCGCAATGCCGCAAAAGCTCTCGTTCCAGACCTTTAGAGTGTGCGCCGGTGGGCGATCCCGCCCGCCGCAACGTCCGGGTGAACACTGAGGTCGGGACCATGAACGATCACGAGGTCAACGAGGAGTGCCTGCGGCTCCTGCGCGACGGCGTGCCCCCCGCCGGCCAGGGCGGCGGCACCGTGCCGTTCCTCCCGCTGGCGCTCGACGTGGACGGCGACATCGCCGTCGTCACGGTGCTGACGGCCGATCCCGGGAACGTTCCCGGCGAGGCGTTCATCGACGGCTGGACCTTCCACCGCCGGGGCGGCGAGTGGATGGCGCTCGGCGGAGGCGGCGGCAGCGCGCCGGCCGAACCCCTCGCCCGGCGCTCGGCCGCCGAGCTGGGCGCGCACCTGCGGCGCTACGGCGGCGGGCGCACCGTCCGCAACGGCGACCGGCTGCTGCCGTGGGGCGCCAAGTACGTCAACCAGGTGCGGCTGCGGGCCGCCGCCGAGGTCGCGCGGGTGCGCGTCGGCCGCCGCGTGATCGACGTCCCCCCGCACGGGCACGTCGCCGTCGTGTGGCCGGACCGCCGGGTGCCGAACATCGAGGCGCTGGACGCGGGCGGCGCGATCCTGGACGTCCTGGACCTCGCCCCCCGCGTCGCGGTGACGCAGCCCGCCTGACCCCCGTCACGCAAAGTCACGATCATGAACGGAACGTGCTAGCTTCCTCTCCCATGGGAGGCGTACGCCACGTGAGCCTGCGACGGCGGCTCTCCGGCGACCCGTTCGCGACGGCCGTCGCCGGGAGCGCGATCGCGCTCGGCACCGTCGGGATGGTCATCGGCGAGCGCGTCAGCCAGGGGATGACCAACAGCCTCGCCGGGCAGGCCAACGCGGTCGCGCACGTGTGGGGTCTCATGCTCGCGGCCGGCGGCGTGCTCGTGCTCTGCGGGCACGACGCGCGCCGCTCCACGCTGGAGCTGCCGGGGCTGTACCTCGTCACCGGCGGCTACGCGTTCTACTGCACGACGGTCCTCACCGGCCTCGGCACGCACGGCCTCGCCGCCGGGCTGATGTCCGGCGCGCTCGCGGGCGGCTGCCTGCTCAAGGCCCGCGAGATCAGCGTCCGCGCCCGCGCCGTCCAGGCCGTCCCGCCGGTTCCGGTCGGCGGTGAGGTCCCGTGACGACGGCCGACGTCATCGTCTCGATCGCGCAGATCGCGGCGGGCGGCACGATCGTCCAGGCCGTCGTCGCGGTGCTGCGCCGCCGCAGCGAACTGCGCCAGCTCGACCGGCAGAGCGAGTCCCTCGCCGTGGAGACCGCCGACCGGCTCGTCGGGATGCTCCGCGCCGAGATGCTCGCCGCCCACGAGCAGATCGCCGCACTCCGCACCGAGCGCACCGCCCTGCTCCGCCAGATCGACGACCTCACCGCCCGGCCCGGCGTCTCGCAGAAGACCTAGAGCCAGCCGAGGTCGCGCGCCATCCGCGCCGCCGCGTGGCGGTTGTCGACGTCGAGCTTGGTGACGGCGGCCGACAGGTAGTTGCGGACGGTGCCCTCCGACAGCGAGAGCGCGCGGGCGATGCGGGAGATGGGCGCGCCGTCGGCGGCGGCGCGCAGCGTGTCCAGCTCGCGGGGCGTCAGCGGGCACTCCTCGGCGGCCAGCGCGTCGGCCGCGAGCTGCGGGTCGATGTAGCGGGCGCCGTCCGCGACCTGCCGGATCACCTGGGCGAGGCGGCGGCCCGGCGCGTCCTTGCCGAGGAAGCCGCGCACGCCCGCGGCCATGGCGCGGCGCAGGTTGCCGGGACGGCCGTGCGCCGTCACGATCACCAGCCGGCAGGACGGCAGGTCGCGGGCGAGCCGCTGCGCGGCGGCCAGGCCGTCCAGCCCCGGCATGTCGATGTCGAGCACCGCGATGTCCGGTTTGAGGGCGAGCGCGCGGTCGACCGCGTCATCGCCCCGGCCGACGTCCGCGACGACGTCGATGCCGTCCTCGGTCTCCAGCAGCAGGACCAGCGCCTCCCGGATGAGCAGGTGGTCGTCGGCCAGCAGGACCCGGATCATGACGCTCCCTTCGGAACCGACGCGGCGACGCGGAACGTTCCGTCGCCCACCGGCCCGGCGATGAACTCCCCGCCCGCCGCGGCGATCCGCTCGGCCAGGCCGGACAGCCCGCTGCCCCCGGCGTGCGGGCGGCGGCCCGCCCCGTCGTTGGTGATCTCCACCCAGACCTGGGCGTCGTCCGCCCAGACCGTGATCAGGCACCAGGTGGCGGCGGCGTGCCGCAGCACGTTGGTGGTGGCCTCCCGCGCGACCCAGCCGAGCGGTTCGTGCACGTGCTCGGGCAGGTCGGCGCCGACCTCGGGACGGTCGGTGCGGATGCCGGCCGCGCGCAGCACCGCCGTCATGCCGTCCAGTTCGGTGCGCAGCGACGTGCGGCGGTGGCCGCGCACGACCTCGCGGACGTCGCGGACCGCGTCCCGCGCCATCGTCTGGATCTCCGCCAGCTCCTTGCGGACGCGTCCCGGGTCGCGTTCCAGGTACCGTTCGGCGACCTCGGCGCGCAGCGCGACGGCCTGGAGGCTGTGGCCGAGGACGTCGTGCAGGTCACGGGCGAACCGCATCCGTTCCTCCCCCACCGCCGACCGGGCCAGCTCCGCGCGCGCCTCCTCCAGTTCACGCACCACGTGAAAGAACCAGACCGTGACATAGCCGGAGAACGTCATGAAGGGGATCGCGACGAACGTGTAGAGCAGCGTCTGCGGCGGCTGCCCCAGCAGCGCCCCGTACAGCGGCGCCGCGAGCGCCACGGCCCCGGCCGTCACCGTCGACTCGCGTACCGGGAGCACCACCGCGAACAGCCCGGCGGGCGCCAGCAGCGCGTTGCCCCAGCCCTGGTCGGCGCCGAACAGCGCGGGCAGCGACCAGCACAGGACGGTCAGCGCCAGCAGCCCCAGCCGGTGCGAGCGCGCGGTGCGGCGCATGAGGTTCTGCCAGAACAGCCGCCCGTACAGCGCGAAGATCGCGCCCAGGAACGCGGTGGCCGCCAGGACCCGGCCCGGATCGGCCCGCTCGAACACCTCGTACCAGTAGGCGGGCAGCAGCAGCCCGGCCATCGCGACCAGCGCCATCGCCACGATGATCGCGGCGATCACGGGGGGACGGGGAATCCTGAGCTGCACCTGCCCGCCTTCGCTGAAACTCGGGGGACATCTCAGCGTATGTCACAGATCACGCCGCGCGGAGCCCCTGGAGTTCGCCGGTCAGCCGCCCGTCGCGCAGCTCGCCGTGCCGGTCGGCGCGGGTCGCCTCGGCGGCGTCCCGCACGGTGAGCAGCACGGTCACGCCGTGCCCGGCGACGAACCGCAGCACCGACCAGACGCGGTCGGCGTCGCCGGGGGCGAGCCCGGCGGTCGGCTCCTCCAGGAACAGCACGTCCGAGCGGCCGACGAGCGCCAGCGCCAGGTCGAGCAGCCGCCGCTGCACGGCGGTCAGCCGCTCGAACGGGACGTCGGCGGCGGCGGCGAGCCCGGTCAGCCGCAGCGCCTCGTCCCGGGTGAGCGGGTCGAGCGTCCAGCGCCGCCAGGTGTCGACCACCTCGGCGACGGTGAGCCCCGGGAACAGGCCGCCCTCGCGCCACACCGCGCCCGCCCGGACCGCGTCGCGGTGGTCGTACGGGTCGGTGCCGCCGACGCGGACCGTTCCGGCGGCGGCGCGCCGCACGCCCGCGGCGGTCTCCAGCACCGCCGAGGCCCCCGGCCCCGACAGCGCACCGATCTCCCCGGCGCCGACGACGAACGAGACACCGCAGACGGTGTCGTTCGCGCCGACCCCCACGTACAGGCCGTCAACTTCGATGTCGGTTCGCCTCATGCCTCTATCGTTCCCAGCCCACGCCGGGACGCGCAGTCAGGAACGTCAGGAAGCCCCCATGACATTTGTCAGTGCCGGGCCCGGCTAGCCGCGGACGAGGGTGTCCAGGCTCAGTTCGGACGGCCGGGTGAGCCCGGCGAGCGCGAGGCTCAGCTCCAGGTCGGCCATGAGGCACCGCAGCACGTGCCGGACGCCCGCCTCGCCGCCCAGCGCGAGCCCGTAGGCGTAGGGGCGGCCGACGAGCACAGCCTTCGCGCCGAGCGCGAGCGCCTTGGCGATGTCCGAGCCCGTGCGGACGCCGCTGTCGAACAGGACGGTGAGCTGCGAACCGGCCGCGTCCGCCACGGCCGGCAGCGCGTCCAGCGACGCGACGGCGCCGTCCACCTGGCGTCCGCCGTGGTTGGAGACGATCACCGCGTCCATGCCGGTGTCCACGGCGCGGCGGGCGTCGTCGGGGTGCTGGATGCCCTTCAGCGCGATCGGCCCGTCCCAGTGCTCGCGCAGGAACGCCAGGTCGTCCCACGTCAGCGACGGGTTCCCGAAGCCGGCGGCCCAGTGCAGGATCGCCGTGTCGCGGTTCTCCGCCGTGACCGGGCCGCCGACGGCCCGCTGGAACACCGGGTCGCTGAAGTAGTTCGCCACGCCGACGCCGCGCAGGAACGGCAGGTACGCCTGGTCGAGGTCGCGGGGCCGCCACGCGAGCGTGAACGTGTCGAGCGTGACGACCAGCGCCGTGTACCCGGCGGCCTTCGCGCGCTCCAGGAAGCTCACCGCCAGGTCACGGTCCTTGGGCCAGTAGAGCTGGAACCAGCGCGACCCGTCGCCGTTCGCCGCGGCGACCTCCTCCAGGGTGTACGACGCGGCGGTGCTCAGGATCGTCGTCAGCCCGGTCGCGGCGGCGGCGCGGGCCGTGGCCAGCTCCCCGTCCGGGTGGAAGATCGACTGGACGCCGATCGGCGCGAGCAGCACCGGCGCCGGTAGCCGCTGCCCCAGGACCTCGACCGACAGGTCGCGGTCGGCCACGTCGCGCAGCATCCGCGGCACGATCCGCCAGCGGTCGAACGCCTCCCGGTTGAACCGCGCGGTCGCGCCGCTGCCCGCCGCGCCCGCCACGTAGCCGAACGCCTGCGCCGACAGCACCGCCTCGGCGCGCTCCTCCAGCCGGGTGAGGTCCGTGGGCCACACGGGCAGCACGTCGCCGAGCCCGCTCAGATAGATCTCGTTCTGGAAATCGGCCAGTGGGCTCACGGAACTCCTCCTCGCAGCGGCGCGCCGGACCCCGGTCCGTGCGCATCTGTCACCGGGACCGGCCACAATGTCACACATGGCACGACGCGGATCTCCAGCCCCTCCCCCGCCGCCCGACTTCGAAGAGAACATCGTCGATGTCGATGTCTCCGAAGAGATGCGCGGCTCCTTCCTTGAGTACGCCTATTCGGTCATCTACCAGCGGGCGCTCCCCGACGCCCGCGACGGCATGAAGCCCGTTCAGCGCCGGATTCTGTACTCGATGAACGAGATGGGGCTGCGCCCCGACCGCGGGCACGTCAAGTGCGCCCGCGTCGTCGGCGAGGTCATGGGCAAGCTGCATCCGCACGGCGACAGCGCCATCTACGACGCGATGGTCCGGCTCGCGCAGCCGTGGTCGATGCGCATGCCGCTCGTGGACGGGCACGGCAACTTCGGTTCGCTCGGCGGCGACGACATGCCCGCCGCCATGCGGTACACCGAGGCGCGGCTGTCCCGCGAGGCCATGCTGATGGTCGAGTCGATCGACGAGGAGACCGTCGACTTCCGGCCCAACTACGACGGCCAGGAGCAGGAGCCCGAGGTCCTGCCGGCGGCGTTCCCGAACCTGCTGGTCAACGGCGCGTCCGGCATCGCGGTCGGCATGGCGACGAACATGGCGCCGCACAACCTCGGCGAGGTCGTGGCGGCGGCGCGGCACCTGATCCAGCACCCCGACGCCACCCTGGACGACCTGATGCGGTTCGTCCCCGGCCCCGACCTGCCGACCGGCGGGCGCATCGCCGGGCTGGACGGCATCCGCGACGCCTACGCCAACGGGCGCGGCACGTTCCGCACCCGCGCCACCATCAAGATCGAGAACGTGACGCCGCGCCGCAAGGGCATCGTCGTCACCGAGCTGCCGTACGCGGTCGGCCCGGAACGCGTCAAGGCCAAGATCAAGGAACTGGTCAACGCCAAGAAGATCAACGGGATCGCGGACCTGAAGGACCTCACCGACCGCAAGGTCGGCCTGCGGCTCGTCATCGAGATCAAGAACGGCTTCCACCCGGAGGCGGTGCTGGCCGATCTCTACCGGCTGACGCCGATGGAGGAGACGTTCGGCATCAACAACGTGGCGCTGGTCGACGGCCAGCCCCGCACCCTCGGCCTGCGCGACCTGCTCCAGGTCTACGTCGACCACCGCATCTCCGTCGTCCGGCGCCGCTCGCAGTACCGCCGCCGCAAGCGCGAGGAGCGTCTGCACCTGGTGGACGGCCTGCTCGTCGCGCTACTCAACATCGACGAGGTCATCCAGGTCATCCGGCAGAGCGACGACTCCGGGCAGGCCCGGCAGCGGCTCATGCAGATCTTCGAGCTGTCGGAGATCCAGGCCCAGTACATCCTCGACACGCCGCTGCGCCGGCTGACCCGCTTCGACCGGCTGGAGCTGGAGAAGGAGCAGGAGCAGCTCCGCAAGGAGATCGCGAAGCTGACCGCCATCCTGGAGTCGGAGACCAAGCTGCGCAAGGTCGTCTCCGACGAGCTGGGCAAGGTCGCCGAGCAGTTCGCGACGCCGCGCCGCACCGTGCTGCTGGAGTCGTCCGGTGAGTCCCGCATCGCGGACGTGCCGCTGGAGGTCGCCGACGACCCGACGCTCGTGCTGCTGTCCGCGACGGGGCTGCTGGCCCGTACGCAGGACGCGTCGCCGCTGGCCGCCGAGGGCGGGCGCTCCTCGCACGACGTGCTGCTCGGGGTCGTCCCGGCGACGGCGCGCGGCGAGGTCGGCGTCGTGACGAACCTCGGGCGGCTGCTGCGGATCGAGGTGATCGACCTGCCCCTGCTGCCGCCGTCGGCCGCGCCGCCGTCGCTGGCGGGCGGCGCCCCGTTCGGGGAGTTCGTGTCACTGGGCGACGACGAACGCGTCGTCGGGCTCGCGGCGATGAGCGAGACCGGGGGCGGGCTCGCGCTCGGCACCCGGCAAGGCGTGGTGAAACGGGTCGTGCCCGACTTCCCGAACAACCGGGACGAGTTCGAGGTGATCACCCTCAAGGACGGTGACGAGGTCGTCGGCGCCGTCCACCTGCCGCGCGAGGAAGCGCACCTGGTCTTCATCACCTCCGACGCGCAGTTGCTGCACTACGCGGCGTCCAACGTCCGGCCGCAGGGCCGCGCGGCGGGCGGCATGGCGGGCGTCAAGCTCGGCGCCGACGCGCGCGTGCTCTGGTTCGGCACCGTCGATCCGGAGCGTCCGTCCCGGGTGGTGACGGTGGCGGGCTCGGCGTCGGCGCTGCCGGGCACGCAGGGCGGCGCCATCAAGATCTCCGACTTCTCCGAGTTCCCCGCCAAGGGCCGCGCGACCGGCGGCGTCCGCGCCCACCGCTTCCTGAAGGGCGAGGACGCCCTGATCTTCACCTGGGCGGGCCCGGCACCCCTGCGCGGCGCCACCTCGGCGGGCAAACCGGTCCCCCTCGACCATCCCCTGGGCCGCCGCGACGGCTCCGGCGAACCCCTGGACGAACCCCTGGGCGCCGTCGGCGGCCCCATCGGATCGGCCGCCGCTCCGGCGACGGAGGAACCACCGGCGGTGGACTGAGCCCGGCCCGCTCGGCGGGGCGTGCGAAGTCGGTGATCGGTGTGCGTCGTCGCGCGTTCCTGGAGCGGTCGCAGGGGGTGAGGGGACGGGTGGGCGCGGTCCAGTTCGGCGGTTTCGGCGGCGACCGGTGGAGGACGGTGATGGCGGACGTGCCGCATGGGCGAGAATCGCAGCATGGCGATCAACTCGTTCATGGTTCCGCTCGGCACGCCCGCCCCCGCCTTCGCGCTGCCCCGCGCCGATGACGGGGGCACCGTCCGGCTGGCGGACGCGTCCGGCGCGCCCGCGCTGCTGGTGATCTTCCTGTCGAACCACTGCCCGTACGTGCGGCGCATCGAGACGGCGGTGGGCGCCGTGGCGGCCGAGTACGCCGAGCGCGGCGTCGTCACGGTCGGCATCGGCAGCAACGACATCGACCGGTATCCCGACGACGACGCCGAACACCTCGTCGAGCAGGCCAAGCGCGCGGGGTTCGCGTTCCCCTACGTCATGGACCCGACGCAGGAGGTCGCGCACGCCTACCGCGCCGCGTGCACTCCGGACTTCTTCCTCTACGACGCCGGACTCCGCCTCGCCTACCGGGGCGAGTTCGACGCCGCGCGCCCCAAGAACGAGCTCCCGTCGGACGGCGCGTCGCTCCGCGCCGCACTGGACCTGGTCCTGGCCGGGAAGACGGTCCCCGAGCCCCACACGCCGAGCCTCGGCTGCGGCATCAAGTGGCGCCCGGGCAACGAACCGGCCTGACGAATGCGCGGCGGGCGGCCTCCCGGGGCCGCCCGCCGCACGTCACATAGAAATGTGGCCGGCGGCGGTCAGCCCTTGTCGATGCCCTCGAACTGCCGGCCGCGCGGCCTGCGCCCGGTGATCGCGCGGTTGACGAACCACAGGACGACGCCGACGCCGAGCAGGACGAGCGCGCGCACATAGACGTCGGCCTCGCGCCCGGTGATCGGCAGCGTCAGGAACGCGCAGCTCACCGCGCCGAGCACCGGCATCCACGTCGGGGCGCGGAAGTGCCGGTGCGGGACGCTGTCGCGGCGCAGCACGAGCACGCACACGTTGACCAGCGCGAACACCGCGAGCAGGAGCAGGACGGTGGTGTCGGCGAGGCCGCCGACGTCGCCGGTGCACACCAGCGCGACGGCGATCAGCACGGTGCACAGGATCGCGACCCACGGCGTCGCCCGCCCGGCGTGCACCTTGGCGAACACCGGCGGCACGATGCCCTCGCGCGCCATCCCGTACACCAGCCGCGACGCCATGATCATGTTGATGAGCGCGGTGTTGCCGACGGCGAGCAGCGCGATGAGCGCGAACAGCTTGGGCGGGAAGTCGAAGCCCGCGACGCGCACGACCTCCAGCAGCGGCCCGGTGGACGCCTCCAGCGTCGCGGTGTCCACCAGCATCGTCGCGGTGAACGCGACGGCGACGTAGATGACGACGGTGACGGCGAGGCCGCTGAACAGCGCGAACGGGAAGTCGCGCGAGGGGTTCTTGGTCTCCTCCGCGAGGTTGACCGAGTCTTCGAAGCCGAGCAGTGCGTAGAAGGCGAGGGCGCTGCCGCCGAGGACGCCGAGGAACACCCCGTTCTCGGGGTGGAACTCCAGCGCCCGCCCCGGGTCGCCGTCGCCGGAGACGAGCGCGAAGAACCCGATGACGATGATGATGATCAGCCCGGACGCCTCGATGATCGTCAGCACGACGTTGACCTTCACCGACTCGGAGATCCCGGCGAAGTTCACCGCCGTCACGAGCGCGAGGAAGACCAGCGCGCCGACCAGCGTCGGCAGCGACACGAACTCGCCCAGGTAGTCGCCGCCGAAGGCCCGCGCCGCCGCGCTCGCCGAGGTGATGCCGCTCATCATGACGGCGAACGCGACGATGAACGTGAGGAACGGCAGGCCGAACGCCCGGTTGGTGTAGAGGGCGGCGCCCGCGGCGCGCGGGTACTTGCCGACGAGTTCGGCGTAGGCCGTCGCCGTCAGCGCGGCCAGGACGAACGCGACGAGGAACGGCACCCATATGGCGCCGCCGACCTCCCCGGCGACCTGGCCGACGAGCGCGTAGATCCCGGCACCGAGGATGTCCCCGATGATGAACAGCATCAGGACCTTGCGCCCGATGACCTTCCGCAGGCCGCCCTCGGGCGGCAGATCGTCGGTGGTGACCTCGCTCATGCGCCGCTCCTCACGCTCCTCGGTTGCCCCCGGGTGACGGGTCGCAAACGGACCCTAGGGGATCAGCCGGAAGGTGCCAGCATGCGACGCACGAAAGCGTGCAGATACCGACGGAAGTGGTCGATCTCGTCCGGTGTGGGTTCGTGTCGCGTCGGCTGCTCGGGCGTGGGGCGGCCGCCGCTGAGGAATCCGAACACCGTCCAGATGACGGTGCCGACGAGCAGCACGGGGTCGACCTCGTCGGGGATGTTCTCCCGCACGCGGTCGATGACGTCCACGGACTGCGTCAGCACGTACTGGGACTCCAGGTCCTCGACGTCGGTGGCGTCCGAGAGCCAGCGGTGCATCCACAGCGCGCGGTACTCCGGGTGCGCGACGTAGAAGTCGAGCACCGCGTCCACGACCTCGTAGGCCGACTCGATCGTCGCGCCGTACCCGTCCGTCGCGCTGGTCAGCATACGGTCCTCGGCCTCGGCCGCCCGCCGCATCACCGCGAGATAGAGCTGCTGCTTGCCACCGGTCAGCCGCGTGACCTCCGCGATCGGCATCCCGAGCGTGTCCGCGATGAGCTGCATCGGCGTCCCGTCGTAGCCCAGCTCCGCGAACAGCCGCGTCGCCACCTCGGTGACCCGCTCCCCCGCCTCCTGATCATCACTCACCGTGACCACACTAGACGTTCAGTGATCACCCCGCACCTCGCCGCCCCGTGTTCACCGACCCCGCCCACCGCGCCGCCCGGGGCGCCGAAGGCGCTACGCAGGAACACCCACCACCACGGGTCAGGGCCGTGCCGCCGCAGAGGGCATGATCCTCCGGACCGAAGGGAGGATGATCATGCCCTCTGCGGCGGCACGGCCCTGACCCCGTCGTGCCGGAGGCACGACCATAAACTAAGTGTCGATGCGGTCCATGTCGAGTTCGGACGCGCCCGCCGTGATGAAGGCGCGGCGGGGGGCGACCTCGCTGCCCATCAGCAGGTCGAAGGTGGTGGCGGCGTCGGCGGCGTCCTCGACGCGGATGCGGCGGAGCATGCGGCGGCGCGGGTCGAGGGTGGTCTCGGCGAGCTGGTCGGCGTCCATCTCACCGA
Organism: Actinomadura flavalba DSM 45200; assembly: GCF_000374305.1. Classification (GTDB taxonomy): domain Bacteria; phylum Actinomycetota; class Actinomycetes; order Streptosporangiales; family Streptosporangiaceae; genus Spirillospora; species Spirillospora flavalba. Next base: position 366,060 of record NZ_KB894097.1, read on the forward strand.
GGCCCTTGTAGCGCTGGATGGGCTCCTTCCAGCGCTGGCCCCGGCGCTCCAGTTCGACGAGCCGCTTGCGCAGTTCGGCGTCGGAGTAGGTGTAGACGTACTTGTCCTGGCCCTTCTTGGGCTTGACCAGCTCGATGCGGTGCAGCGGCGGGACGGCGGAGAAGACGCGCCCGGCCTCCAGCATGGGCCGCATGTACTTGTAGAACAGCGTCAGCAGCAGGCAGCGGATGTGGGCGCCGTCGACGTCGGCGTCGGCGAGCAGGCAGACGCGGCCGTAGCGGGCGGCGTCCAGGTCGAAGGTGCGGCCCGAGCCGGCGCCGAGCACCTGGATGATCGCGGCGCATTCGGTGTTCTTGAGCATGTCGGCGACGGACGCCTTCTGCACGTTGAGGATCTTGCCGCGGATCGGCAGCAGCGCCTGGAACTCCGAGTCGCGGGCGAGCTTGGCGGTGCCGAGCGCGGAGTCTCCCTCGACGATGAACAGTTCGCTGCGGTCGTCGGCGGTGCGGCAGTCGACGAGTTTGGCGGGCAGCGCAGAGTTCTCCAGCGCGTTCTTGCGGCGCTGGTTGTCGCGCTGGGTGCGGGCGGCGATGCGCGTCTTGGCGGCGCCCGCGACCTTCTCCAGGACGGTGCGGAGCTGCTGCTTCTGCGCGCGCCCGGGGTTCTCGAAGATCCGCTTCAGTTCGCGGGTGACGACCTGCGCGACGATGCGCGTCGCGGCGGAGGTGCCGAGGATCTCCTTGGTCTGCCCCTCGAACTGCGGCTCGGGCAGCCGGACGGTGATGACGGAGGTGAGGCCCTCCAGCACGTCCTCCTTGAGGACGTCCTCGTCGTTGGTCTTGAGCAGCCGCACGGCGCGGAGCTGCTCATTGAGGACGCGGACGAGGGCGCGCTCGTAGCCGCGCACGTGCGTGCCGCCCTTGGGCGTGGCGATCACGTTGACGAACGAGCGGGTGACGCTCTCGTAGCCGGTGCCCCAGCGCAGCGCGACGTCGACCTCCAGGTCGCGTTCGACGTCGGTGGGGGTGAGGTGGCCCTGGTCGTCCAGGACGGGGACGGTCTCGGTGAAGTGGCCGCGCCCCTCGATGCGCAGGACGTCGTTGACGGGGGCGTCCTGCGCGAGGTAGGCGCAGTACTCACCGATACCGCCGTCGAACCGGAACGTCTCCTGGACGGGCTCGTCGCCGCGCTCGTCGCGGACCTCGATCGTCAGGCCGGGGATGAGGAACGCCGTCTGGCGCATCCGGTCCATGACGAGGGACCGTTCGACGGTCGCTTCCTTGAGGAAGATCTGAAGATCCGGCCAGAACCGGACACGGGTGCCGGTGACCTTCTTGGCGACGCGGCGGAGCTGGTGCACGCCCGACCGCTTCTTGAACCGGGCGTTGGGGCGGCCGGTGTCGGCGAACTCGCCGGGCAGGCCGCGCTTGAAGCTCATCCCCCAGGTGTGGCCGTCGCGGTCGACCTCGACGTCGAGCCGGGCCGACAGCGCGTTGACGACCGAGGCGCCGACGCCGTGCAGACCGCCCGACGCGGTGTAGGAGACGCCGCCGAACTTGCCGCCCGCGTGCAGCCGCGTCATGACGAGCTCGACGCCGGGCAGGCCCGTGCGGGGCTCGATGTCGACCGGGATGCCGCGGCCGTCGTCGCCGACCTCGAACGACCCGTCGGCGTGCAGGACGACCCCGATGTGCGTGCAGGCCCCGGCCAGCGCCTCGTCGACGCAGTTGTCGACGATCTCCCAGAGGCAGTGCGCCAGTCCCCGGCTGTCGGTGGAGCCGATGTACATGCCGGGTCGCTTGCGCACGGCCTCCAGCCCCTCCAGCACCGAGAGGTGCCGGGCGGAGTAGCCCTGCGGGTCGTCGGTCGTGGCTTCGGCGGTCGCGGCGGTCAACGTGCGTGTGCTCCTCGGGGGTGAGCCAGGTCGCGGCGGTGAAGGGATCGCCGCCGGGACGAGGGTACCCCCGGCCACCGACATTCCACCTGAAGGGCTCGCCGCCCCCGCGACCCGGCCGTCCGCACCGCGTCTCCTCCTGCCGGTGGAGGTGCGGTGGGCCCTGCGGTCCTATCGTCCGATCATGGCACACACGATCCGCGCGACCGGGCTGCGCAAGCGTTACGGCGCGGTGCGCGCCGTGGACGGCGTCTCGCTGGAGGCCGGCGAGGGCGAGTTCCTCGGCGTGCTCGGCCCGAACGGCGCCGGGAAGACGACACTGCTGGAGATGATCGAGGGGTTGCGCGAGCCGGACGAGGGCGAGGTGACCGTGCTGGGCCTGCCGGTCTGGCCGCGCAACGCGGCGCTGCTCCCCCGTATCGGCGTGCAGTTGCAGGCCACGTCGTTCTTCGAGCGGCTGACGGCGCGCGAGCAGCTCCGCACGTTCGCCTCGCTGTACGGCGCGTCCGGCGCCCGCGCCGACGCGATGCTGGAGACCGTCGGCCTGGCGGCCAAGGCCGACACCCGGGTCGAGAAGCTGTCGGGCGGGCAGGCGCAGCGGCTGTCGATCGCGTGCGCGCTCGTGCACGACCCCGAGGTGGTGTTCCTGGACGAGCCCACCGCCGCCCTGGACCCGCAGGCCCGCCGCAACCTGTGGGACGTGCTCCGCGCGATCAGCACCGGCGGCCGCACGGTGGTGCTGACGACGCACTCGATGGACGAGGCCGAGACCCTCTGCGACCGCGTCGCGATCATGGACGAGGGCCGCGTTCTCGAACTCGGCCCGCCCGCCGCGCTGGTGCGCGGCCTGGACGTGCCCGCACGCGTGAGCGTCCCGTCCGGCCGCCTGCCCCGCGCCGAGGCCGCCGCGCTGCCCGGCGCGCTGGACGCCGCCGACGACGGCGTCTCGCTCGTGGTGTCCACCCGCGATCCGGCGGCGGTGCTGGCCGCGATGGGCGCGCGTGATGCGCTGGACGGCGTCCAGGTGCGCGGCGCGACGCTGGAGGACGTCTTCCTGCACCGGATCGGACGGGAGTACCGCGCGTGAACACCGGCGTCGTCCGCAGCCTCACCCGCGCCCTGTTCGTCGGGTTCGTCCGCGACCGGGCCGCGCTGTTCTACACCCTGCTGTTCCCGCTGTTCTTCCTCGTCGTCTTCGCCGGGGTGTTCGGCTCCGCCGACAGCCCGCGCGTGGAGGTGGCGCGCGTCGCGCCGGTCCCGCTGCTGGACCAGGCCCTCGCCCACGATCCCGGGCTGCGCGACACGATCGAGGTCACCGCGTACCGCACCCCCGAGGCGGCCGTGCGCGCCGTGGAGAAGGGCGACGCGGACGCCTTCGCCGCGCAGGACGGCGGCACCCTCTCGATCCGCTACTCCGTGGCCGACCGGGTGCAGTCGGGCATCGTGCAGAGCCTGTTCGGCGGCCTGACCCAGGCGGCGAACCGGGCCGCGACGGGCGAGCGGCCCGCCTACCGGCTGGAGGCCCGCCAGGTCGAGGACGCCTCGCTCAGCGCGATCCAGTTCTTCACGCCCGGCCTGCTCGGCTGGGCGCTGTCGATGGCCGGGGTCTTCGGCGCGTCGACCACGCTCGTCACCTGGCGCAAGAACGGCCTGCTGCGGCGGCTGCGGCTGTCCCCGGCGCCGCTGCGGTCGGTGTTCGCCGCCCGCGTCCTGGTCAGCCTGGTGACGGCCCTGATCCAGCTCGCCGTCTTCCTCGGCGTCGCGCTGCTGCCGGTGTTCGGGTTGCGGCTGACCGGCGCCTGGTGGATGTCGATCCCGCTCGTGCTGGCGGGCGTGCTGGCGTTCCTCGGCATCGGGATGCTGGTCGGGGCCTGGGCGAGGACGCAGGAGGCGGCGTCGGCGGTCACCCAGTTGATCGTGCTGCCGATGGCGTTCCTCGGCGGCTCGTTCTTCCCGCTGGACTCGGCGCCCGGCTGGATGCGGACCCTCTCCTACGTCTTCCCGCTGCGCTACCTGAACGACGGGATGCTCGACGTGATGGCGCGCGGACTCGGCCCCGCGTCGGCGTTGCCGCAGATCGCGGCGCTGCTCGCCGTCGCCGTCGTCACGTCCCTCGCGGCGGCCCGGATCTTCCGCTGGGACGCCACATGAGGCACATGTTGTGACCTCGGTCACTCCCGGGCCCCATTCCGCTCTGGGCGTACGCGGAACCAGGTTGGGAACGTCCACGTCGGGTTAGATGTTGTCCTAAGTACCGACCCCGAGCATGAGGAAGGTGCCGTGACTGGAGCCCTTGCCCCGACCAAGCCGCTGACCGTCGCCGACCGTTGCGACCGCTGTGGCGCCCAGGCCTACGTCCGTGCGGTCCTTGTAGGCGGCGGCGACCTTCTCTTCTGCGCCCACCACGGGCGTAAGTACGGGGAGGCGCTCCGTTCCAACGGGGCCGACATCCACGACGAGTCCAACCGGCTGAACGAAACCCCGGCCACCGCCGTCGAAGACGAACGGTAGCCCGTCAGCAAGTCCACGCCGTGATCGGCGGTCACCGGAGACGGTGACCGCCTTTCGCCTGTTCTGCGCCCCGCGCGGCGTCCCGGTCATCGAGGAAGAACGTGCACATCCTGCTGCCGCCGTCGGAGAAGAAGGCGGCCGGAGGCGACGGCCCCCCGCTCGATCTGGCGGCGCTGAGCCTCCCCGCGCTGAACCCCGCCCGGCGCAAGGCGCTGCGCGCGCTCGCCCAGACCGGCCGCCGCGCCGACGCCCCGGAGATCCTCGGCCTCCCGGTGGGCCAGGCCGACGACGCGCTCGCCCGCAACCGCGCCCTCAAGACGGCCCCGGCGCTGCCGGTCGCCGAGCTGTACACCGGCGTCCTGTACGACCATCTCGCGCTGTCCCGGCTCGACGCCGCCGCGGCGGCCGAGCGGATCATCGTCTTCTCGGGCCTCTGGGGCGCGCTGCGCCTCACCGACCGCATCCCGCCCTACCGGCTGGCGATGGGCGTCGCACTGCCGCCCGTCGGACGGCTCGCCGCCCTGTGGCGGCCCGCGCTGACCAAGGCGCTGCGCGACCTCGACGGGCTCGTCGTCGACATGCGCTCGGGCCCGTACGCGGCGGCGTGGAAGGCCCCGGCGCCGGCGGTCGCCGTCCGCGTGTTCCGCGAGCACATCGTGGGCGGCGTCCCCAAGCGGACGGTCGTCAGCCACATGGCCAAGGCGACGCGCGGCACGATCGCGCACGACCTGATCGCGGCCGGGGCGCGTCCCGGCACACCGGAGGAACTGCTCAAGGCCGTCACCGGCCTCGGGCACACCGCCGAGCTGAACGGCACGAACCTGGACGTGATCCTGCCCGGCTGAGCGTCAGGTCAGGATGACGTTCAGGTGCTTGCACGCCTTGACGTAGTGGTGCGCCGCGTCCCCGCCCAGGTAGCTCCACGGCAGGTTGCTCGGCCGCCCGAACGTGCGCAGCAGGTGCTGCCGCGCCGGACGGCGGGCGTCGGCGAGATGGAACGCCGCGCCGAACAGGTTGTGCGCCTCGATCGTGCGCGGATGCGGGCGCGGGCCCTCGAACCAGCCGCGCGCCGCGACCGCGACGTCCCGGCACTCCTCCGTGCTGAACCACGACGACGACCCGTTGCGGATCAGCCCCGACCGGGCCTGCGCGAAGTCCTCGAAGTAGGCGAGCGGGATGAGCGCGGCGCGCGGGTCCTCGCGGGTGGCGGTGCTCATCGCGACGCGCGCGAAGTCGAACATCTCCTCCGGCATCCCGCCCCACTGCGGCGACAGCGTCACCACGCGCGCGACGTGACCGGCGTACAGGGTCGGGCAGCGGGCGTACACCCGCTCCCAGAGCGCGTCCTTCTCGGCACGGTCCAGATCGAGCCCGAGCGCGTACCAGAGCATCGCCTCCCACGGGACGGCGTCGTCGGGCAGCAGCTCGGCGGCGGTCATCAGCGGCTCGCGCGCCGACGCCATGAGCTTGCCGTAGGCGGTGAACCCGGCGGCCTGGACGGCGCGGGCCCGCCCGTCCGGCCGGATCGCCCACGCCTCTTCGACGCGGGTGCGGCCCAGCCACAGCCACAGGTCGGGGTTGCCCGCGTCCTCGGCCAGCAGCGCCTCGATGCCGCGGCTCCAGCCCACGGCCGCGCGGGCGAGGGCCTCGACGCGCAGGGACCGCACCTCCGGATCGCCGCGCGACTCGGCCAGGACGTGCGCGCCGAACCGGAAGTACCGGTCCCGGACGGCGTTCATCGCCTGGTCGAGCGCGGGGTCCAGCCAGGGACGGTCGTTGATGACGTGTGCGGTGCGGGGTCGGACGGCCGTCGCCCCGCTCGTCCGGTTCTCCACCGGCCCTCCCGGTGCCCGGTCAAGCTCCATGAGTCCCATAGCGCGAGAGCGTAGGAAGAGGCGAGGCCGGGCGCGCTACTCCCGGGTAAACAGTGTGTTACATACCCGGGAGTAGGTTGACCTGGGACATTTCTCCATGTCAGCCGTCATCCGGACTACGGCCGGGAGGCGCCGGACACGTCCACGTTACATGCCGAGATCCCCGCCCCAGGAGGGACGGGGACCTCGCGCCGCGCCGCCGGTCAGTCCAGGTAGTCGCGCAGCACCTGGGACCGCGACGGGTGCCGCAGCTTCGACATCGTCTTCGACTCGATCTGCCGGATGCGCTCGCGCGTCACGCCGTAGACCTTGCCGATCTCGTCCAGCGTCTTCGGCTGGCCGTCGGTCAGACCGAACCGCATCGACACCACGCCCGCCTCGCGCTCGCTGAGCGTGTCCAGCACCGAGTGCAACTGCTCCTGAAGGAGCGTGAAGCTGACCGCGTCCGCCGGGACGATCGCCTCGGAGTCCTCGATGAGGTCACCGAACTCGCTGTCGCCGTCCTCACCGAGCGGGGTGTGCAGCGAGATCGGCTCACGGCCGTACTTCTGCACCTCGACGACCTTCTCGGGGGTCATGTCGAGTTCCTTGGCCAGCTCCTCCGGGGTCGGCTCGCGGCCGAGGTCCTGGAGCATCTGCCGCTGCACGCGCGCCAGCTTGTTGATGACCTCGACCATGTGCACCGGGATGCGGATGGTGCGGGCCTGGTCGGCCATGGCGCGGGTGATCGCCTGCCGGATCCACCAGGTGGCGTACGTGGAGAACTTGTAGCCCTTGGTGTAGTCGAACTTCTCGACCGCGCGGATCAGACCCAGGTTGCCCTCCTGGATGAGGTCCAGGAAGAGCATGCCGCGACCGGTGTAGCGCTTGGCCAGCGACACCACCAGCCGCAGGTTGGCCTCCAGCAGGTGGTTCTTCGCGCGGCGGCCGTCCTCGGCGATCCACTCGAAGTCCTCGAGGTCTTCCTCGGACATCGCCGGGCCGTCGGCGGCCAGGCGCTCCTCGGCGAACAGGCCCGCCTCGATGCGCTTGGCCAGCTCGACCTCCTGCTCGGCGTTGAGCAGGGGGACCTTGCCGATCTGCTTGAGGTAGTCCTTCACCGGGTCGGCGGTGGCGCCGGCCGCGGCGATCTGCTGGGCCGGGGCGTCCTCGTCGTCGTCGCCGAGGACGAACGCCTCCTCCTCGGACTTGCTCTTCTCGGCCACCGGGGCCGGGACGGGCGCGGGGACCGCGACGGCGGGCGCCGGGGTCTCCTCGGTGTCGTCGGAGGTCTCCAGCTCGGCGTCGTCGGTGACGAGTTCGGTGTCCAGCTCGTTCAGTTCGTCGTCGATGTCGGTGACGTCGACGTCGTCGTCCAGCTCGGGGTCGTCGGCCTTCTTGGCGCCCTTGCCCTTGGCGGCGGCGGGCGCGGCCTTGGCGGCCGTCTTCTTCGGCTTGGCCGCGGCCTTCTTGGCGGCGGGGCGGACCGGCTTGGGCTTGGCGGCCGTCTCTTCGTCGTCACCGACGACAGCGGTCACCGTCTCGGGCTGCTGCTCCTTGGCGGCAGCGGCGGTCTTGGGCTTGCGCACCGGAGGCGTCGCCGCGCGCTTGCGCGGGCGCTTCGGTGCGGCGGAGTCGGCGGCGCTCACCACGACCGTCACACCCTCCTTGCTGAGGCTCCGCAAGATGCTGGAGGCTTTCGACACCGGGATGTCGGCCTCCTCGAACGTACGTCGTACGTCGTCGGCTTCGAGGTAACCCTGGGACCGTCCACGCTCGATCAGTTGCGCGATGACGTGCTCGTGCAGATCTGACGCTTTCGAGGTCGAGCTAGCAGGCGACACAAATACCTCTCGAACGAACGTGTGGCTTGGTTGACCCAAGTGCCCTGACGGGCCCGGCCTCACACGGGGTGGGACCACACACCGAGCCGGGTCACCTCCGCGGGACCGCAGCGTACCCGTTCGGCGACTGGGTCAAGCATTTCTGGCACTGCTGCGCGTTCCGCCTCGGTGTCCTGCCCGGTAGCACTCCACCTTAGAGGGCGCGGAGCGGTCCTTCGTACGGACGGAGCCGTCTCCCCACCGTCTGGGACGGGCTTGCCTACGCGGGCCTCGGCGGTACATGCAGGGCGAGGACGGTCACATCGTCGGCTTGCTCGTAACCGGCAAGCATCCGATCGACCAGGAAGTCGACGAGTCTCTCGGGATCTCCTACCACTTCAGGTGGTGCGTCGTCGGCCACGGAGACCAGTTCCTCCAGGCCGGCGTCCACTCCACGCCTACGGTTCTCGACCAGTCCATCGGAATAGAACACCACAGTGTTGCCGGTCTCAACGGAAAAACTCGTCTGCTGACGCTGGCTGGGCCAGCCGAGGGGCGTTCCGGCCTCCAGATCGCTCACCCGCGAGGGCTCGCCCGGCGCCACCACCAGCGGCGGCGGGTGCCCGGCGTTGCTGAACGCGCCCTTGCCGGTCTCGGGGTCGATGACGACGTAGGCGACGGTGGTGAACTGCTCTTCGGTCTCGGTCGCGGCGAACAGCCGGTCCAGCCCGGACAGCACCGCCGCCGGACGCGAGTCGTTCAGCGCCAGGGCGCGCAGCGCGTTGCGGACGCGGCCCATCCCGGCCGCCGCCAGCACGCCCTTGCCCATGACGTCGCCGACCGCGACGGCGAGCCGGTCGTCGGGGAGGCGGAACACGTCGTACCAGTCGCCGCCGACCTGCACGTCGCGCGTGGCCGGGTTGTACCGCGCGGCCAGCACCATGCCCGGAAGCTGCGGCAGATCGCTCGGCAGCAGGCTGCGCTGCAACTGCTCGGCGGTGTCGTGCTCGCGCTCGAACAGCAGCGCCCGCTCCACCGCCAGCGCGCACTGGCCCGCCAGCGCCTCCAGGAACACCCGCTCCTCGTCGGTGATCTCACGCGGACGCGTGAACGAGAACCGCAGCGCGCCGATCGGGGCGCCCGCCGCCAGCAGCGGCAGCCCCACCCACGCCCGTTCCTCGGTGTGCTTGCTGAACAGCCCGGCCTCGTCGGTGCCGAGCAGCAGGCGCAGCGCGTTCGGGTGCTCGGCCAGGAACGGACGGCTCTCGCGCACGGCGACCGACATCACGGTCTGGTCGGAGACGGAGATCGTCTCGCGGGACGGGCGCGTCTCGGGCGGCGGCGTCTCCCCGACCGGCGACGGCTCCACGACCGACAGTTCCAGCTTGTCGTCGTCGAGCAGCGCCACGGCCGAGTAGTCGGCGCCGATCGCGGACCGGCCGACCTCGGTGATGACCTGGACGACCTGCGACACCGTCAGCGCCTCGGCCAGCATCGACGTCGCCTGCTGGAGCCGCGCCGTGCGCAGCGCCGCCGCCGACAACTGCTCGGTGAGGCGTCCGCGCATCTCCTCGGCCTCGCGCTGGCCGGTGACGTCGGTGTTGGCGCCGACCCACTCCACGACCGCGCCGGCGCGCCGGATCGGCACCGCCCGCACGTCGAAGTGGCGGTAGGCGCCGGTCTTGGTGCGGATGCGGTAGGCCGTCTCGAAGACGCTCTCCTCCGCGACGCACGCCCGCCACCGCGCCTCGACGCGGGCGCGCTCCTCCGGGTGGACGACGGCGAGCCAGCCGCCCTCGGCGTAGTCGGCGGTGGTCTGGCCGGTGACGTTGCGCCAGTCGGGGGCGTCGTCCAGGGCGGTGCCGTCCGGCGCGGACACCCACACGACCTGGGCGCTGGCCTCGACCAGCGAGCGGTAGCGCTGCTCCTTGCGGCGGATGACGTCCTCGGCGCGGCGCCGGTCGGTGACGTCGAACGCGGTGAGCACGACGCCCACGGTGCCGCCGTCGGCGTCGCGGGCGGGCATCCACGTGCAGGACAGGATGCGCTCGTCGACCGGGCCGGGCCTGCCCTGGCGCGGCACGAGCGGCGCGGCCTCGGCGGGCGCCGGAACGGGGACGACGAGTTCGGTCTCGGCGAGCGCGGACTCGCCGCCGAGCACGTCGGCCAGGGCCGTCTCGGCGGGGCCGGACAGGGCGTCGGGCAGGATCTCGCCGAGCCGGCGTTCGGTCAGCGCCTCGGGTTCCACGCCGAGGAGCCCGGCGAGCGCGTCGTTGGCGCGCCGGCAGCGCAACCCGGCGTCGAAGAACGCGAAACCGGCCGGTGCCTCGTTCATGAGCGTGGCGTACAGCGCGGCGTCGGACACGTTCATCTGCTGCCCCTCCACGCCGGACATACGGGGACGGGGAACGGACGTCCCGGTGTTCATCGGCGCCACCTCCGCCCCTGCGGGCCATATACCGCACGGTGATTTCTCATCACCTTCGGTGAATGGGAGCAGGCTAGCGCTCCCGCGTTCATCACAACACCGGTCGAGGTCAGGTTCTCATCATCCCGAGGGTTCGGCGCGGACGGAAGGGCCGCGGACATCCTCGTCGCGGACCTCCGCCGACGACGGCGGACACGGACGGCGCACCGCGCGTCGAGCACGCGGGCACAGGCAGAAGATGCTACGGCGCCGGACGCGCCCACGGTGGCCGGTCACGCCGTTCGTTCCCGTCAGGACCGGTCCATAGAACCGCGAAGCCCCTGATTCCAACGAGCAAAAGTTCGGCAAAGGCCCCGGGGTTCAGCGCTTGGCGGCGGCCTTCATCTCCTGTTTGTAGGCGCGCACCCGGCCCAGCGACGGTTCGTCCACGATGTCGGCGACGGAGCGGTACGAGCCTTCGTCCCCGTACGATCCGGCGGCCTTGCGCCAGCCGTCGGGACGGACGTCGAGCCGCTTGCCGAGCAGCGCCACGAAGATCTTCGCCTTCTGCTCCCCGAACCCCGGCAGCGCGTGCACCCGCTTGTACAACTCGGCCCCGGACCCGGCGTCCCGCCACACCGCCTCCGCGTCACCCCCGTACTGCTCGACCAACGCCCGGCACAACCCCTGCACCCGCGCGGCCATCGCCTTCGGATACCGATGCAGCGCCGGCTTCTCCGCGAACACCCCGACGAACGCCTCAGGGTCGTAGCCCGCGATCTCCTCAGCGTCCAACTCCCGCCCCAACCGCCGCGCCAACTCCGCCGGAGCCGCGAACGCCCGCTCAAGAGGCACCTGCTGATCGAGCAGCATCGCGATCAGCAACGCGAGCGGGCTCCGGTTCAGCAGAGCGTTCGCCTCGTCACCGATCGGCAGCGACATCACCATCGTGTCCCCTCCCACAGAACGTGTGGGCAGCTCGCGACCTACCCGCTCAGGTCATAACCGCACGTGAGGGACCTTAATCGGCGCCGGGGTCGCGTGCGGCCGTTCGGCACCCTACGTGATCTCCGCCACGACTCCAAAAAGACACTTGTGTTCCTTTGAAATCCTCGCGCTGGGTGCGGAGCGAGGGCCCCTCGGCTGCCCCACCACCGACGAGACCCCCACCCCCGACGGGCGCGCACGCGGTCTGGGGCGTCATCCGCGGCCGCTGGCAGAACCTCGGCTGGGAGAGGGCTTCCTCGGCTACCCGGTCCAGGACGAACAAGTCAACTGGGAACAGGTCACCAACCCGGTGAACGTGAGACGGCATGAGTGCGACTGGTAGCGACTGAGGCCGGCGCTCCGCCGCCCCCGGCGCCGACCCGGCGCGGGGGTGGCGGAGAGGTGAAGGGTGGGTGGCAGGGGTTGACATGGGCGGGGAAACGTCTGGAATGGGGCTGAGGCTCCTCGTTCCAGTGGTCCCCCGTCCGCCGGGGCCTCGGGGTGAAGGGTGTGCGCATGCCGGTCCTGGTCCACCGCCGCGACGAGAACGCGGACGCCGTGGTGCGGCGTCTCGCCGACGAGTTCCTGTACGTGCCGCCGGAAGCGGTCGACCGATGCGTCGCCGACGTGCGGGCGCGGGCGATCCACCTCGGGCTGGAGGACACCCCCGTCCTCGTCGAGCGGATGGCGCGCGAGCACCTGGTCGGACGGGTCAAGTCCGAGCCGCCGTCGGGCAAGGTGCGCTGACCCGATCCGGACGCGCGCGGTGTCCTGTCCGAGGCCGCTCGCCGGATCTGCGAAGCTGGAGACGTGACGCCCCGCAGCCGTGATACCAGCGCCGGGGTACCGCCCTCCCCGGCGATGCGGGAGATCTTCGAGGGGATGCTGCGCCACGCCCGCGAACTGCTCGCGGTGCGCGGCGCCCTGGACGCCGAGCTGATCGTCAGCGACATCCTCGGCTCCTGGTGGGGCGGCCGCCTGTCCGGCGGGCGCGACGCCGAGGAGATCTTCGGCGAGGGCCTGGTCGCGCACGCCGCCCGCGCGGGCACGCCCGCCGCGCTCGCGCTGCTCACCGGCGTCGGCCGGCTCGGCACGAACCGGCAGGCCGCCCTCGCCGACGACGCCGCCCGCGTCCTCGTCGCGCGCGGCGTCGCCCGTCCCGGCTGGGCCGGACGGGTCGGGCAGGCGGTCGCCGAGGAGTGCTTCGTCGCCCGCGACCGGTACGGCGACCACGAGACCGTCGTGTGCACGTTCGCGTACAACGGCATCGAGCGGCACGCGCTCATCGCCCAGCTCGACCGCACCCGGGGCGGCGACGTCCACGGCGTGCTCCGCGACGCGTGGGTGTCCTCGCGCGTCGCGCGGCTCCTCGAACAGGGCCGCAAGGACGCCCGCGAGAACCCGCTGATGGCCTTCGAGCCGCTCGACCCGCGTGTCGCGCGCGCCCGGCTGACGCAGGCGCTGGACGCGACCGACGCCGCCACCGTCGGCGCCAAGTTCGGCGCCCACCACGCGTTCCTGCGCACCCGGCTGCGGGCGCTGCCGCCGGGCGGCGCCGCGCCGCGTCCCGCGCCGCACGGCCGCGACGCCCGCGCCACCCTCGCCGCCCGGTTCCTCGCCTCGGCCGAGGCCGAGAGCCTGTCGGACGTGTCCGCCGCGAGCCGCTGCGCCGACCAGATCATCCAGTACGGCTGCGACCACGACTTCGGCCGCCCGCTGCGGGTCAGCCCGAGCAAGGTCGAACGCTTCCTGCTCGACTGGCTGCCCCGCAAGGTGCTGCTGACGCCCGCCGAGCAGGAGGCCGTCCCGCACGTGCTGGCCGCGTGGACGCGGTGGGCGGCGGCCCGCACCGGCCTGCCCGCCGAGGGCGTGCGCGCCACGCTCGACGCCGTCTGGGACGCCACCGGCGCGTTCGCGAGCGCCTACCGCGACCCGGCGTCCTCGGGGCTCGATCCGGACGTTCTCGCGCGGCTGCTGCCCGACCGCGACCTGGAGGCCCTGCCCCGCCGCGCGTTCGCGCTGCCGTTCCTGGTCGGCAAGCACCGCGTGACCGGCCGCCGCGGCGTCATCGACCTGGCCGCGCTCGACCCGGCCGACCCCGTCGACCGCCGCGTCATGCTGGAGTTCGAGCACCCCGGCGCCGACCCCGCGCACCTGGACGCCCACGAGCGCCTGGCGGCGGCCCTGTGGGACGGCGAGCCCCCCGAACTGTGGGACGCCGCCCAGGCCCTCCTCGACGCGGGCGTCGAGCGGCACGACGTGCTGCACCGGCTGATCACCGAGACGGAACGGCACGTCGGCGACGCCGCCGGGCTGCGCGGCGCGCTGCGTGCGTTGCGTCACGAACCGCCCCGGGGGTGACGGCCGGTTTGCCAGAAGGCGTCCGGGGCGACAATCATCGGAAGTTCGGGCAGCGGTCTCGCGGGGGCCAGGGGACGGCCCCGGGGATAGGGAGTGATCTTGTTGGAGTGGTCCGAGTTCGCTCGGCGCCTGGGACGGGAACTGGCCGGGCTCGATCCGGACACCATCCTCATCGTCCGCGAACGTGACGAGAGCCGCCACTACGTCCAGGCGATCCGCGAGCCGGACCGGCTCTACGCCGAGGCCGTGAGCAACAACTTCCTCGAGGGTCCGCTGCTGCTGACCGTCGCCGACGAGGAGGTCATGACCGAGGCCGGCTGGCACCCGCCGGGTGACCCGGCGCCCCGCAACTGGTGGACGGAGCTGTCCGCGACGGCCTCCCCCGCCGAGCACGACCGCCTCGCCGACGTCATGGTCACCGCGCTGCGCGACGTGCAGGGCGTCCGGCGGCCCGCCGACCTGGTGTACGAGTCGTTCCACCGGCACGGCACGGGCCTCACCGAGCTGCTGGGGTTCGGCATCGACGTGGCCGACCCGTCGCGGGTCACCGCCCGCCGCACGACGGCGGTCCCGCATCCGCCGCCGCCCGCCGCCGAACCGGCGGAGCGTCCGGCCGTGAACGGCGTGCACCGGGCCCCGGCCGGGGCGGGCGCCCCGCTCGGCGCGCCCGTGCCGGACGCGCCGCCCGCGCCCGCGTCGCTCGAATCGCTGCTCGTCGACGCCAAGCAGCGCGGCGACCACGTCGCCTACTTCGAGCTGCTGCGCGGCGCCGACCTGGTGCTGCCGGGCGCGGGCGGCCCGGAGGAGCCGCACGGCCTGCCGCTCATCGCGATCGGCGAAGGAACCTACATCGCGGTGTTCACGTCCCCGGCGGCGCTCGCCCCCGACGGCGGCGAGCCGGGCCCGTTCCGGCGGACGTCGTTCAGCGAGCTGGCCGCGCGCTGGCCCGACCCGTCCTGGCAGCTCGCGGTGAACCCCGGGGCGCCGAGCGAGGTGCTGCTCGACACGGTCGCGGTGGCGCGGCTGGACGCGCGGCAGCGCGCCGCCGAGGGCGTGCGTCCCGGTCCCGCCCCCGAGCCGCCGCCCGCCCCGGCCGAGGTGCGCGACGCGCCCGAGCTGCGCTCCCCGCACGGCGCCCGGCTGTGGCGCTGGGACGAGGAGAACCCCGACGGCGCGGTGCCCGTCGCGGTGTACGACGCGATCGGCGGAGTGTGGGCGCCGGTCCGCCCGGACGTCCTGCCGGGCCCGCCCGCCGAGTGACGGACCGCCCGCCAGTGGCGCTACCGTTCGGTACGGACGAGAACACGTCGGATGCGAGTGTGGAGCGCGGGTGGACTGGGAAGACTTCGCCGAACGGCTGGCGCGTGAGCTGAAACGGCTTCCCGTCCGTTCGTTCCTCATCGTGCAGGCGCCGTCGGGGTTGCCGTACGTGCAGGCGATCCGGTCCTCGCACGCGCTGGACGCCGAGGCGGTCGGCAGCGCGTTCCTGCCGCGTCCGCTGACGCACCGCCAGGAGCGGCGGCTGGGCGCGCAGGGCTGGCGCAAACCCGACGGACGCGAGCGGCTGAACTTCTCCTCGCGGGTGCCGATGCCGGGCCGTCCCCGGCTGACGCCCGCGCAGGCCGAGGCGGTGGACGCGCTGGCGCAGCGGATGGTCGAGGCGTTCCGCGACGTCTACGGCACGCGCGGGCCGCTCGACCTCGTCTACCAGGCGGGCAGCACGGGCAACAGCGCGGGCGGCATCGCGATGCCGGGGCTGGGCCTGCCGCTGGCCATCCCGGAGGCGGAGCGGTCGGCGGCCGAGACGATCGGGCTGGCGCCCCGCCCCGCCGACCTGGAGACGCTGCTGACGGCCGCGCGCGAACGCGACGACGAGGCCGCCTACCTCGACCTGCTCCGCCAGGTGAACCTGTGCCTGCCGGTCCCGGGCGAGCCGGGGTCGGACGAGGCGGGCCGCTTCGCGACGGCGCGGTTCGGCGACGGCACGTTCGTGCTGGCCTTCACCTCGCCGGAGGCGATGGAGCGGTCGCTGCGCGGCCAGGCGGTCCACCACCGTCCGTCCACGCTGGCCGAGCTGACGGCCGCCTGGCCGAATCCGGCCTGGCAGCTCGCGGTGAACCCGGGCCTGCCGAGCGCGGGCTACCTGGACGCGACGTCCCTGACCCCGTCGCCCAACGGCACCGGCCCCACCACGCCCGCGCCACAGCCGCCCGACGCCGCAACATCGCCCGCCACCACCGGCCAGCCCGACCTCACGAAGCAGCCAAGCCCCACACCCCAACCCGACCCCCGAGACCCGTCCGACCCCACAACACGCCCCGGCACCCCGGACCACCCCGCCCACACCGCGCAGCCCGGACCCGCAATACGACCCGGCGCCACAGAGCGCCCCGGCCACGCGGGGCAGGCCGAACCCCAAGGCCAGCCCGGACCCGCGACACGACCCGGCTCCCCGGCGTTGCCCGGCCACACGGCGCGAGCCGAACCCCAAGCCTCACCCGGACCCGCGATGCGGCCCGGCGCCACAGAGCGCCCCGGCCACGCAGCGCAGGCCGAACCCCAAGGCCAGCCCGGACCCGCGACACGACCCGGCTCCCCGGCGTTGCCCGGCCACACGGCGCGAGCCGAACGCCAGGCCCCACCCGGACCCGCGACGCGGCCCGGCCACACGGCACAGTCCGAATCCCAAGGCCAGCCCGGACTCGCAGCGCGGCCCGGCCACGCGGCGCAGGCCGGACCTGCAACGCCACCCGGCCACGCGGCGCGGGCCGAGTCCCAAGGCCCGCCCGGACCCGCGACGCGGCCCGGTTCCTCGGCGCAGGCCGACCCCCAAAGTACGTCTGGACCCGCGACACGGCCCGGCTACGCGGCGCGGGCCGAGTCCCAGGGGCCGTCCGATCCTGCGACGGGGCGCGGCTTTGCGGAGCGGTCCGGCTCTGCGGCTTCGTCCGGTGTCACCGGAGCGCCGGGTCCTGCGACACCTGGCTACGCGGGGCAGAGCGGGTCCGGGGCGGGGCGTGGACCCGTAGAGCGGCCCGGTTACGCGGGTCCGTCCGGTGGCGGAACGCCCGGGGCCGGACGCGGTGGGGGGCGGCCGGATCGCGTGGTGGCGGGTGGGGCGGCGGAGCCGCTGCCCCGGCGGACGGCGACGCACCGGGGGCGGCCCGCGCCGGAGCCGGCGGCGGCGCCGGTCCAGCCGCCGCCGAGCCCGGAACCGGCCCGCAGCACGGTGATCATGCAGAAGGTGCTGCGGCCCGAGCACGTCGCGCACTACCTCGACGGCGGTTACGACCTCGTCGCCGGATACGTCCACCGGCTCGGTGACGTGGCGGGCCTCGGCACGCCCGCCGAGCTGGTGCACCGGCTCGGGCTCACCTACGCGGGCAGCCCGTTCGCCAAGTCCGACGAGCACGTCCACGTGCTGCGCTGGACGGCCGTGAAGCCGGAGCTGTTCCGCACCCCGCTCGGCGGCATCGACGAGTGGAGCATGCAGATCGTGCCGGGCGGCTGGGTGATCGAGACGGCGCCGTTCCCCGGGTCGGGTTACGCCCCGGGCGACGGCTCGCCCATCCCCGAGTTCAAGATCGAGAGCCAGCGGGTGCCGCACGGGTCGGAGATCCACCGGCTCGACCGGAACGCCGACGAGCGGCTCGTCGCCGTGTACGACGCGGACCGGCGCGCCTGGCGGCGTCCCGAACCGAGAGGACGGCGCTGACGTGCGCAACGGCTACTACGCGACGTGGCGCGGCACGGAGTACGAGGCGAGCCCGGACGGCCCGCGCGTCCGCCTCTACCGGTCGGCGCCCGCCGAGGGGTTCGGGGCGGCCGGTCCGGACCGGCACGTGCGCGTCGTCGGCGTCTCCGAGGTCGACCGGCTGGTGTACGTGCACACGCTGTGCACGTGGCGGGGCGAGCCGTTCGCGGTGCTGGGCGAGCACGACGGCTGGCTGCGGCTGGAGTACACCGGCGGCAAGGCGCCGGTGGCCGAGCGGCTGGGCCTGGAGCGTTTCGACCGGGGCGTCTACCAGGCGTGGGCGTCGCGCGACGATGTCACCGACGTCCACGAGCGAACCGTCTGATCGGAATTCACCGGGCATGGGGCGGAGGCCGCGCCGGCGACCTGGGTCCGGGAGAATGGCGCCATGGCGGTCATCGACATCAACGCCGACCTCGGTGAGGGGTTCGGCCGGTGGGAGCTGGGCGACGACGCGGCGCTGCTCGACGTCGTCACGAGCGCGAACGTGGCGTGCGGTTTCCACGCGGGCGACCCGCTGATCATCCGGCGGGTGTGCGCGGGGGCGGTGGCGCGGGGCGTGACGATCGGCGCGCAGGTCTCCTACCGCGACCTGGCCGGGTTCGGACGCCGCGAGATGGACGTGGCGCCGGAGGAGCTGACGGCCGAGGTCCTGTACCAGATCGCCGCGCTGGACGGCGTCGCCCGCGCCGAGGGGGGCAGGGTCGCGTACGTGAAGCCGCACGGGGCGCTGTACAACCGCATCGCGCGCGATCCGGCGCAGGCGGCGGCGGTGGCCGACGCCGTCCGCGCCTACGACGCGTCGCTGCCGCTGCTGACACTGCCCGGATCGGCGGTGTACGGCGTCGCGGACGGGCTGACGGTCGTCGCGGAGGCGTTCGCCGACCGCGCCTACCGGCCGGACGGGACGCTGGTCCCGCGCCGCGAGCCGGGCGCCGTCGTCCACGACCCGGGCGCGGTCGTGCGCCGCGCCCTGGACATGGCGGCCCGGCACCGCGTGACGGCCGCGGACGGCACGGACGTCACCGTCGAACCGCGCTCGCTGTGCGTCCACGGCGACACCCCGGGCGCGGTCGACCTAGCGCGCGCCGTCCGTACGGCCCTCACCGACGCGGGCGTGACGCTGGAGCCGTTCGCGTGAGGGTGCGGCGGGCCGGAGACCGGGCGGTGCTGGTCGAGACGGAGGCGCCGGGGCGGTTCGACGCGGCGGTGCGGGCGGCGGGGCTGGACGGCGTCGTGGACGTGGTGCCCGGGGAGCGGACCGTCCTGGTGACGACGTCGGGCGACGCGGCGGCGCTGGCGGACGCGCTGGCGCGGCTGGAACCCGTGGCGCGCGGGGACGAGGGCACGGGCGTCGTGGAGATCCCCGTCGTGTACGACGGCGACGACCTGGCGGACGTGGCCGACCTGGCGGGCCTGAGCGTCGAGGAGGTGATCGCCCGGCACGCGGGCGCCGAGTACACCGTCGCGTATCTGGGGTTCTCCCCCGGCTTCGGGTATCTGACCGGGTTGCCGGAGGAGCTGCACGTCCCCCGCCGGGACACGCCCCGCACGTCGGTGCCCGCCGGATCGGTCGCGGTGGCGGGGCCGTACACGGCCGTGTATCCGTCGCCGTCGCCGGGCGGGTGGCGGCTGCTGGGACGTTCCGCGCTCACGCTCTGGGACGTGACGCGGGAGCCGCCGTCGCTGCTGCGGCCCGGGATGCGGGTCCGGTTCGTCCGGGAGGCGCCGTGATCGAGGTGCTGCGGCCGGGACCGCTCACCACCGTCCAGGACCTCGGCCGTCCCGGCTACGCGCACCTGGGCGTGCCGGGGTCGGGCGCGGCGGACGCGGGAGCGCTGCGGCTGGCCCACCGGCTCGTCGGCAACCCCGAGGACGCGGCGGCGCTGGAGCTGACGTTCGGCGGACTGGCCGTGCGGGCGCTGCGGGGCGTGTGGGCCGTGGTGACGGGCGCGCCGTCGCCGGTGCTGCGGGACGGACGGCCGCAGGGGATGAACGCGCCGTTCTTCGTCCCGGCGGGCGCGACGGTCGAGGTCGGGACTCCGGAGGCGGGGTTGCGCGGCTATCTGGCCGTACGCGGCGGTCTCGTGCCCGGCGCGGTGCTGGGCAGCCGGTCCACCGACCTGCTGTCGGGCCTCGGCCCGGCGCGGGTCGCGGCGGGCGACCGGCTGCCGGTGGGGCCGTCGGCGGGGCTGGCGCCGCTCCGCGTGGACGTCGCGCCGGTGGCGCCGCCCGCCGCCGCGCCGGTGCTGCCGATCGTCCCGGGTCCGCGCGACGACTGGTTCACCGGCGCCGCGCTGAACCGGCTCGTCACCGAGCCCTACACGGTGTCGGCGGACGCGAACCGCGTCGGCGTCCGGCTGGAGGGGCCGCCGCTGGCCCGCTCCCGCGACGGCGAGCTGCCGAGCGAGGGCATGGTCACGGGGGCGCTCCAGGTGCCCCCGGACGGCCGCCCCATCCTGTTCCTCACCGACCACCCCACGACGGGCGGCTATCCGATGATCGCCGTCGTGGCCGCGTCCGCCTTGGACGCGGCGGCGCAGCTCCGCCCCGGCCAGCACGTTCGCTTCGTCAACCGTCCAGGAGCGGGCGGAGCCGGTCGATCTCGTCGGCCAGCGCCTCCTTCGGGAGGTCATCGAAGGGGGTGACGGTCACCTCGCCGTCCGTCGTCTCCCAGACGCCCGCCGCGCGGCCCCGGTGCAGGACGACCGGGGAGATCCAGCCCGCCGGGCGGCTCACGGCCGTGCGGTGCTCGGCCGGGACCAGGTACGTCGCGGACGTCCCGGCGCCCAGGACGTACTGGTCGAACGGGCCGAGCAGCCGGATCTCGGGGGCTTCCGGAGCGGCGGAGATCGCGTCGGCGTGCTCGGACAGGACGGTCATCGCGGTGCCGTCCACCTCGATCTCGGTCGTCTCGTCCGCTAGGGCCGCGAACCAGCGCTTCACGTCGCGCTTGCGGTTCATGCCGCGCATGAGCCACCGGTCGAACGTCTCCGGCGTGGCCGGGCCGTGCGCGCCGAGGAACGACCGGAGCACCGTGCGCGCCGCGTCCTCCTCGTCCGCGACCGGCCGCCGGCCGGGCAGCGACGACGGCGCCGCGAACGTCACGCGCTGCCCCTGCGGCGGCCCGTAGACGAGCACGCCCTTCCACGCCAGCGGCTTGAGCAGCGTGCCCCAGCCCGAGCCCAGCACCTCGGCGAGGTGCCGCGACCCCGTCCGCTCGACGATCGCCGCCGTCAGCTCCTCGCGGGTGAGCGCCGCCCCGCCCGCCAGCGCCTCGCCCGCAGCCTCCGCCATGGCCTCGATGTCGGCCGGAGACGCGCCGAACGCCTTGGTGAAGCTCGGTTTCTCCCAGTTGCGCACCTGCGCGCACAACGTCGCGTACGCCCCGGCCTCCTCGACCGGCAGCAGATGCAGCGTGCCGCGCATCGCCCACGTCTTCACCAGCGCGCCGTCGGCCAGCGCGCGTTCCACCTCGCCCGCCGACGGCCGCCCGCGCCGCACCGCGACGGCCAGCGCCGCCGACGACGCCACCTGCGCCTGCACCCCGCACAGGCGCCGCGCGACGTCACCGGCCGAATCCGCCTCCGGCCCGGCCAGGAACTGCCGCCCCATCCGCCACGCGAGCACCTGCCCCCACGTCACCGCGCTCATGCCCCGCATGACATCACACGCCTACGACAGGAACAGCCGCTGGGTCAGCTCCGCGAACGCGTCCCGGACGTCGTCGGCGGTCAGGACGGTGAGGTCCTCGGCGGTGGCGTCCGCCAGCTCGGCCGCGCGCAGCGCCCGGCACGCGGACGCCTTCTCGTACAGCGACCGCGCGAACCGGCCGTTGCCCAGCTCGTCGATCCGGCCCTGCCCGACGACCCGCTGGAACACCAGCGCGAGGTCGTCCAGCGCCCGTTCCTCCCACACGTCGCCGCCCTGCTCGGCCATGAGCTGCGCGATCCGCAGCAGCTCGTCCGGCCCGTAGGACGGGAACTCGACGCGGACGCCGAACCGCGAGGCCAGCCCCGGGTTGGACGCCAGGAAACGGTCCATGTCGGCGTCGTAGCCCGCGAGCACGACGACGAGCCGGTCCCGGTCGTCCTCGGCGCGCTTGAGCAGCGTCTGCACGGCCTCGGCGCCGAACGCGTCGCCGCCCGCGTAGCCGGGGTTGGCCAGCGCGTACGCCTCGTCCACGAACAGCACGCCGCCGAGCGCCGAGTCGATCACCTTGTTGGTCTTGATCGCGGTCGAGCCGAGGTGGTCACCGACCAGGTCGGCGCGCTGCGCCTCGACCACCGACGGCCGCGCCAGCAGGCCGAGCGCCGCGAACACCTGCCCGAGCGCCCGCGCGACCGTCGTCTTGCCGGTGCCGGGCGGGCCGGTGAAGACGAAGTGCCGCGTCGGCGGACGCGTCACCAGGCCCTGTTCCTGGCGGAGCCGGTCGACGCGGAGCTGCGCGGCGATCTGCCGGACCTGCCGCTTCACCGGCGCGAGCCCGATCATCGCGTCCAGCGAGCCGAGCGCCTCGTCCAGCGTGGGCGTCTCGGCGTAGTCGCGGAAGCGTTCGGTGACCTCGGCGTAGGCGGCCTCGACGTCGGCGGCGCGCAGCGTCACCAGGTCGTCGGCGGACGGCGGGACGCCCGTCACCGCGTTCACCACCCGCAGGTCGCGGGCGCGGGCGGCGGCCTCGGCCAGCGACCGGACGAACCGCCCGTTGCCGAGTTCATCCACGATGCCGCGCCGCCGCACCTCCTCGAACCGGTCGCGCAGCCGCTCGCGCGCGTCGTCGGCGAACCGGTCGCCGCGCAGCTCGACGTGGTAGTCCGCGATCCGCAGCAGCTCCGGCGGCCGGTACGACGGGAAGTGCACGCGGGTGCCGAACCGCGACGCCAGCCCGGGGTTGGAGTCGAGGAACTCGGCCATCTGCGCCTCGTACCCGGCCAGGATGATGACGAGGTGGTCGCGGTCGTCCTCGGCGCGCTTGAGCAGAGTCTGCACGGCCTCGTTGCCGAACCGGTCGGGCTGGCCCTCGGCCGCGTTGACCAGGCCGTACGCCTCGTCGATGAACAGCACGCCGCCGAGCGCGGAGTCGACGAGCTCGTTGGTCTTGATCGCGGTGGCGCCGAGGTGGTCACCGACGAGATCGGCGCGGCCCGCCTCCACCACCGACGGCGTCGGCAGCAGCCCGAACGCGTAGAAGATCTTGGCCAGGACGCGGGCGACCGTCGTCTTGCCCGTCCCGGACGGGCCGACGAACACGAAGTGCCGCATCGGCTTCTCCGTCGGCACCCCGGCGGCGGCGCGCAGGTGCGCGGCCTCGATCGACGCGGCGACCGAGGACACCTGCCGCTTGACCGGCTCCAGCCCGACCATGTCCGCCAGTTCGGTCAGCGCCTCGTCCACCGAGATCGGCGGCGGCACCGGCTCGCCCCGCTCGGGCGGCGCGGGCGCGGCGGCGGCGCGCTGCTCGTAGGCCGCCTGCACGGCCGCCGGCACCCCCGTGGCGGCGGGGTCGCCGTCGCGGGGTCTCGGCACGGTCATGGCGTCCCCTCCCGGAGCGGCCGGTGCCTGCTCCTGCTCCTGCACCCATCCCGTCTCGTACGCCTCCGCGGCCACCGTACGGCGTGCGCGGTTCCAGCGGTACCCGAGGACGGCGGCAGCCAGCACCCACGCGGGCAGCACCCCGGCCGCCGGGGCGAGCGCGGCGGTGGCCGCCGCGGCGATCCCGGCCAGCAGCAGCGCGACCAGCGCCGTCCGCCACGGCGCGTACCCGCTCAGCCGCAGCGCGGCGAACGCGACGGGCAGGGCGAGCGACGCCAGCAGCAGCGCCTCGTAGCCGCCGTCCGGATACCGGGACGCCAGCGGGAACGACGCGGCGAGCCAGGCCGCGACGACGAGCACGACGGCCATGCCGGCCGGGGACCGCAGCGTCAGATGGACGACGACGAGCAGGATCGCGGCCGACGCGGCGGCGGCCGGAACGGGGAGGTTCGCCAGGACGGCCCCCGCGACGATGCCCGCGAGCAGCACGACGCCGCCCAGGAAGCGCAGGCCCGCCGGGATCTGGAAGTACCGGGAGCGCAGGCGCTCGAACAGATCCCGTGCCGTCGTGGCTATCGCCGTCGCCGGGCGGGAGCGGAAACCGCCGAACTGAGCCATCTCACCGAGTAAATCGCAGGACCGACCGGAACGGGACTACCCGGGCAAGGTCGATTGACACGCGTGTTGTCCGGCCCGGCCGCGCCGCGCCGCGTAGGGTCGGGCCTGACCCGCCGTTTCCTTCCCCGGAGCCCGCCGTGACCGACGCCCTGCCCGGCCTGCCCGACGCCGCCCCGGTTCCCGCTCCGGCGGGCTACGCGATCGAGGACGAGTTGCGGGCCGCGCTCGGCCCGGTCCGCATCGCCGGGGTGGACGAGGTCGGCCGGGGCGCGTGGGCCGGACCGGTGATGGTCTGCGCGGCGGTGACCGATCTGTCCGCGCCGCCGGAGCTGCCGGGGCGCGGGGGCAAGACCGTCCGGCTCACCGATTCCAAGCTGCTGACGGCCGCGCACCGGGAGGCGTTCGCGGACGTCCTGCCCGGCTGGCTGGCCGGGCACGCGATCGGGTCGGCGTCCCCCGCCGAGATCGACGAACTCGGGATGACGGCCGCGCTGCGCCGCGCCGCCGTCCGCGCGCTGGAGGCGCTGCCCGAGCCGCCCGACGTCGTCCTGCTGGACGGCGGGCACGACTTCCTCGGCCGTCCGTGGCGGGTGCGCTGCGCGGTCAAGGCCGACCAGCGGTCGGTCACCGTCGCGGCCGCGTCCGTCCTGGCCAAGGTGCGCCGCGACGCGCTGATGGCGGGGCTCGGCGCCGAGTTCCCCGGCTACGCGTTCGCTGAGAGCGCCGGATACCCCTCGCCCGACCACCAGAAGGCGCTGGCCGAACACGGGCCGACGCCACATCACCGGATGTCCTGGTCCTATCTGGACGATCTGCCCAAGTGGCGGCACCTGCGCACCCACCGCGACCCGCTCGCCGGGGAAGGCCAGCTCAGCCTGCTCTGATGCGTCACCGCCGGGCCTCGCGGGTAGGGCCGCGTGCATGGACGACGTCGTGGAAGAACTGCTCAGGGACGCGGGCAGCGAGACCTACGCCCGGCAGGCGGGCTTCGCCGTCAAGGACCAGCCCGCCGCGCTGTTCAAGCTGCTCGTGCTGGCCAACCTGCTGAGCGCCCGCATCAACGCCGACATCGCCGTCGCGGCGGCCCGCGAACTGTACGCGGCCGGGGGCGGCACCGCGCGCGGCATGCGCGACCTCACCTGGCAGCAGCGCGTGGACGCCCTCGGCCGGGGCCACTACCGCCGCTACGACGAGTCGACGGCGACCCGCCTCGGTGAGTGCGCCGACCTCGCCCTGGACACCTACCGGGGCGACCTGCGGCGGCTCGCCGACGCGGCCGGTGCGGACGCCCGCCGCGTCCGTGAACTCCTCCAGGAGTTCCCCGGCATCGGCCCGACCGGCGCCGACATCTTCTGCCGCGAGGCGCAGGCGGCCTGGCCGTGGCTGCGCCCCTACCTGGACGACCTCACACTGAAGGGCGCCGACCGGCTCGGCCTGCCCACCGACCAGAAGCGCCTGGCCCGCCAGGTGCCCGACGACGACCTCGCCCGCTTCGCCGCCGGTCTCGTCCGCGCCGCGCACGACAAGAAGCTCGCGGACCGGCTCGTCAAGGCCGCGCGCTAGAGCCGGACGATCACGTCGTCGTGCGGTTTGCGGGTGATGTCGGGAACGGTGGCGCCCTCGGCGGGATAGCCGACCGGGATCACGACGTAGGCGCGTTCCTCGCGGGGCCGTTCGCAGACCTCGTTGAGGAACCGCATCGGGCTCGGCGTGTGCGTCAGCGTCGCCAGCCCCGCCTGGTGCAGCGCGGCCAGCAGGAGGCCGACGGCGATGCCCACCGACTCCTTCACGTAGTACGGGCGCGGGGTGCTCGGACCCCGGTGGACCTCGAACACCACGATCACGGCCGGGGCGTCCTCCAGGAACGGCTTGCTCGCGTCGGTGCCGAGCGGCGCCAACGCGTCCAGCCACTCGGCCGAGGCGCGATGCGCGTAGAACTCGCGTTCGGCGGCCTCGGCCGCCGCGCGGAGCCGCCGCTTGCGCTCGGGATCGGTGAGCACGACGAACCGCCACGGCTGGAGGTTCGCGCCGCTCGGCGCCGTCGCCGCCGCGCGGACGGCGTGCTCCAGCACGTCGGCGGGGACCGGGCGCGCGGCGAAGTCGCGCACGGTGCGGCGCAGCGCCATCACGTCCGCGAACGCCTCCGCCCGCGCCACCGCCTGCGCCGCCGGGACGTCGAACCGGGGGGCCGGGACCACCGGGTACCGCTCGGCAGGGCTCATGCCCTCGTTCCTATCCCGGCGGCGCCCGGCCCGCAAGATCAGTCCTTGCCGCGAGCCGCGACCCACTCCAGGTTCCAGCCGTACGCCTGGTCGACCGACATCTTGCCCCAGCGCGGACGGCCCGGCGGCGGCGGCACGAACCGGCCCTCGCGGCGGACGACCAGCTCGCCGTTCACGTTCTCGATGAGCGCGAGGACGGCGTCGCGGGACGCGTCGGAGCAGTCGTCCATGCGCATCTCGATGGGCGGCGCGCCGACCGGGTACAGCGTGGCGATGGCGTCGAGGCCGCGGAAGTCGTCGGCGCCGTCGTAGATCTCGGCGAAGACCAGGATGCGGCGGAACTTCGCGGTGTGGTCGAGGTTGATCGTGAGGTTCTCGCCCGCCGCGACGGCGCCGGTGCGGTCGTCCTTGTCGAGCTGGATGAACGGCGCCTTCTGGAGGCTGCCCATGTCGCCCAGGGCGTGGATGATGCCCTTGCGGCCGTCCTGGAGTTCCCACAGGCAGCACAGGTCGAGGTCGAGGTCGTGGCCCCGGCGGCGCTTGCCGAACAGGCCGGTGGCGACGCCCGCGCGGGCCGTCCAGTTCAGGTTGACGCGCATGTTGCCGGACGTGGCGCCGTGCTTGGTCAGCGACACCGACGGCGCGTTCTTCGTCAGCGAGATCGCCCCGCCGCCCGACGGCGCCGCCTGCCGCCCACCCGGCGGAGGCGTGTACTGCCCACCCGGCGGCGGAGGCGGCGGGGCGTACTGACCGCCGGGCGGAGGCGGAGGCGGGTAAGCACCGCTGGGCGGGGGCGCGTACTGGCCGGGCGGTGTGGGGGCGCCACCGGCCGGAGGGGCGTACTGGCCGGGCGGCGTGGGTGCGCTACCAGGCGGCGGGGCGTACTGACCGGGCGGGGGCGTGTGAGCGCCGCCGGGCGGGGGCGTGTACTGCTGCGCGGGCGGCGGAGGCGGCGTGTGCTGCGGCGGCGCGGATGGCGGGGCCGGGGCTTCGTCGACCGTGATGCCGAAGTCGGTGGCGAGCCCGGCCAGCCCCGAGTCGTAGCCCTGGCCGACGGCGCGGAACTTCCACGCGCCCTGACGCCGGTACAGCTCCCCGAGGACGAACGCCGTCTCGGTGGTGGCGCCGGGGCTGTCGAACCGGGCGATCTCCGCGCCGGACGCGGCGTCCAGCACCCGCACGTACAGGCCCTGGAACTGCCCGAACGTGCCGCCGTCCGCCGAGGCGGCCACGACGACCTTCTCGACGGCGGGTTCGACCCGCGCCAGGTCCACGGCGAGCACGTCGCGCACCTCGGCCCCGCGCTGCTTGCCCTCGTGCCGCACGGCGCCCGACGCGTGCGCGGGCTGGTTGTAGAAGACGAAGTCGTCGTCGGACCGCACGCGGCCGGCGTCGGTCACGAGCAGCGCGGACGCGTCCGCGTCCGGAACGCCCATCCCGCTGCGCCACCCGAGCTCCACCCGCACCGAGGCGGCGGACACCGGGGTGTTGGCGCCCTTCTGCATGGACATGTCGCGTTCCTCCTCCTGCCGGACGGCGTCCGGTCCCTCGTCGTCGGAGACGGACGACGCGGCCGAGAGGTTCCCGGACCGCGACGTCAGCGCGTCCGGCCGCGCGCCTTCAGCGGCGTGGCCGGCAGCGGCGGCGCGGGCAGCGGCGGCCCCGCGTACCCGTGGACGGTCCCGAACCGCTCCCCCGCGTTCCACTGCGCGCTCGCCTGCGCGATCTCCTCGCCGGTACGCCCGACGAAGTTCCACCACATGACGAGCCTCTCGGCGAACGGCTCCCCGCCGAGCAGCACGAACCCGGCGTCACCGTACGCGCGCAGCGGCAGCTCGCGCCGCCCGCAGCCGAGATACAGCATCGATCCGGGCGCGAGCCGAACGCCGTCCACGTCGGTCTCGCCCGACATCGTCAGCACCGCGTACTCGAAGTCGGGCTCCAGCGGGACGGCGACCTCAGCCCCGTCGCGCAGCGTGACGTCCGCGCCGACGATCGGCGTGAACGTGCGTCCCGGCGAGACGGCGCCGTCGAACGCGCCGAGGACGACGGTCGCGTCGAACCCGCCGCCGGTGACGCGCGGCAGGTCGCCGTGGTGCTCGAACGCGGGCTCGGTGTGGCGGTGCTCGTCCGGCAGCGCCACCCAGAGCTGCGCGCCGTGCAGGACCCGCGAATGGTCGGCGGGCGACTCCTCCGAGTGCGCGATGCCGCGTCCCGCCGTCATCAGCCCCAGCTCGCGCGGCCGGACCGTCTGGAGGCTGCCGAGGCTGTCCCGGTGCAGCACTTCGCCGCCGTGCAGCCAGCTCACCGTCTGCAACCCGATGTGCGGATGCGGCGGCACCTGCATGCCGGGTTCGCCCGCGATGTCGTCCGGCCCGTAGTGGTCGACGAAGCACCACGCCCCGACCATCCGCCGCCCCAGGCTCGGCAGCAGCCGCCGCACGACCGTGCTCTCCCCCAGCGGCACGTCCCGCGCCCGCAGGACCTCCCGCACCGGCGCGGCCGACACCTCGTCCCGGCCCCCGGTCCGCACCGCCTCGGGCCGCACGTCCAGATCGCTCAACGCCGTCCTCCTCGCTCGCCGGACCTCTCACGCTAACGCCGAAAGGGGGAACCGGCGGACCGGTCCCCCCTCGTGCCGGACGCGTCAGGCTAGCTGCAACCGCTGGTGGAGCCGCAGCCCTCGCAGACGTAGCAGCTTCCCGCCGGGCGCATCTTGGTGCCGCAGGTCATGCAGAGCGGCGCGTCGGCGGTGCGGCCCTGGACCGCCTCCAGAGAGGACGGCTGCGGCGTCGCGGGAGCCGGGGCGGCGGCCGGGCGCGGCTCGGACGGCGGGGTGATCTCCGCCGTCTGGGCGAGCATGTCGTGCTCGACGTCCGCGTCGGCGTGCAGGGTCGCCGGGTCTTCGCCGTTGGCCTGCATGGCGCGCTCGGCGGCGGTGAAGATGCCGAGTTCGGCGCGCTGGTCGAACGGCATGTTGTCCAGCGCGAGACGGCGGAAGATGTAGTCCATCACCGACGTCGCCATGCGGATGTCCGGGTCGTCGGTCATGCCCGCCGGCTCGAACCGCATGTTGGTGAACTTCTCCACCCAGGTCTCCAGCGGCACGCCGTACTGGAGGCTGATGGAGATCGCCATGGAGAACGCGTCCATCACGCCAGCGAGCGTCGAACCCTGCTTGCCGAGCTTGAGGAACACCTCGCCCAGGCCGTCGTCGGGGTAGGACGACGCCGTCATGTAGCCCTCGGCGCCCGCCACCGAGAACCGCGTCACCGTCGCCGGGCGCTGCTTGGGCAGCCGCTTGCGGACCGGACGCGGCGGCTCGGCCACCGCGACCGCGGCGGGTGCCGGGGCGGCCTTCTCCTTCTTGCCCGCCGCCGACAGCGGCTGGCCCACCTTGCAGTTGTCGCGGTAGATCGCCAGCGCCTTCAGGCCCAGCTTCCAGCCCTCGAAGTACACCTTCTCGATGTCCTCGATGGTGGCCTGCTCCGGCATGTTCACCGTCTTGGAGATCGCGCCCGACAGGAACGGCTGCACGGCCGCCATCATCCGGACGTGGCCCATCGGCGGGATCGCCCGCTCACCCATCGCGCAGTCGAACACCTCGTAGTGCTCCAGGCGCAGGCCGGGAGCGTCGACGACGTGGCCGTTCTCGGAGATGTACTCGACGATCGCCTCGATCTGCTCCTGCTGGTAGCCGAGGTTCCTCAGCGCACGCGGGACCGTGTGGTTCACGATCTGCATCGAGCCGCCGCCGACGAGCTTCTTGAACTTCACCAGCGCCAGGTCGGGCTCGATGCCGGTGGTGTCGCAGTCCATCATGAGGCCGATGGTGCCGGTCGGCGCGAGCAGCGACGCCTGCGCGTTGCGGTAGCCGTTCTTCTCACCGGTCTTCAGGCACTCGGCCCACTGCTTCGCGGCGGCGGCGTGCAGCGACGCGTCCATCGTGTCCAGGGGACGGACGTCGTCGTTGGCGGCGGCGTGCTTGCGCATGACGCGCTTGTGCGCCTCGGCGTTGCGCGCGTAGCCCGCGTACGGGCCGACGACGCCCGCCAGCTCCGCCGAACGGCGGTAGGCGACGCCCGTCATCAGCGAGGTGATCGCCGCCGCGAGCGACCGGCCGCCCTCGGAGTCGTAGGCGTGGCCCGTCGCCATCAGCAGCGCGCCCAGGTTGGCGTAGCCGATGCCGAGCTGCCGGTAGTCGCGGGTCGTCTCGCCGATCTTCTCGGTCGGGAAGTCGGCGAACGTGATGGAGATGTCCATCGCGGTGATGACCAGCTCGGTGAGCTTGACGAACCGCTCCACGTCGAACACGTCGTTCGCGTCGAGGAACGTCAGCAGGTTGATGCTGGCCAGGTTGCACGACGAGTTGTCCAGCGACATGTACTCCGAGCACGGGTTCGACGCGGTGATGCGGCCCGTCTCGGGGTTGGTGTGCCAGTCGTTGATGACGTCGTCGTACTGGATGCCGGGGTCGGCGCACTCCCAGGCGGCCTTGGCCATGAGGCGGAACAGGTCCTTGGCGGACACCGTCTCCACGACCTCGCCCGTCATCCGGGCGCGCAGCGCGAAGTCGCCGCCGCTCTCGACGGCGCGCATGAACTCGTCCGACACGCGGACCGAGTTGTTGGCGTTCTGGTACTGGACGCTGCCGATGTCCTTGCCGCCGAGGTCCATGTCGAACCCGGCGTCGCGCAGCGCGCGGATCTTGTCCTCCTCGCGCGCCTTGGTCTCGATGAACTCCGCGACGTCGGGGTGGTCCACGTCGAGGACGACCATCTTGGCGGCCCGCCGCGTCGCGCCGCCGGACTTGATCGTCCCGGCGGAGGCGTCGGCGCCGCGCATGAACGACACCGGGCCGGACGCGGTGCCGCCCGAGGACAGCAGTTCCTTGGACGAGCGGATGCGCGACAGGTTCAGGCCCGCGCCGGACCCGCCCTTGAAGATGATCCCCTCTTCCTTGTACCACTCCAGGATCGACTCCATCGTGTCGTCGACCGACAGGATGAAGCACGCCGAGACCTGCTGCGGCGACTTGGTGCCGACGTTGAACCAGACCGGCGAGTTGAAGCTGAAGAGCTGGTGCGCCAGGGCGTACGTCAGCTCGTGCTCGAAGATCTCCGCGTCCTCGGGCGTGGCGAAGTAGCCCTGCTCGCGGCCCGTCGTCGCGTACATGCCGACGACGCGGTCGATGAGCTGCTTGAGGCTCCATTCGCGCGCCGGAGTGCCGACGGCGCCCCGGAAGTACTTGGACGTGACGATGTTCACCGCGTTCAGCGACCAGAAGTCGGGGAACTCGACGCCGCGCTGCTCGAAGTTGACCGAGCCGTCGCGCCAGTTCGTCATGACGACGTCGCGGCGCTCCCAGCGGATCTCGTCGTACGGGTGCACGCCGGGCGTGGTGAAGATCCGTTCGACCTTCAGCCCCTTGCGGCCCCCCTTGCCCCGCTTGGCCGCCGAACCGCTCACCGTCTCCGTCATGGACTTCCCCCTCCGGACCCGCCGCATTCGGGTCCTGTTGGAACAACGTCTGACCAGGACCGGATCATCCGGTCCTGGGGTGCTGCCTCTGTGCTGATGGAAGGTGCCGCCCGGCGGCGACCACCGGCGTTCTAGCCGGACGGCGCCGGACCGGCGGGCTGACCGCCGCGCAGGGTCTCGATCTCCCGGGCGAAGTCGTCGAGCGACTCGAAGCTCCGGTAGACCGAGGCGAATCTGAGGTAGGCGACCTCGTCCAGCTCCCCGAGCGGCCCGAGAATCGCCAGACCCACCTCGTTCGAGGGGATCTCGGCGATGCCGGTGCCGCGGATCGCCTCCTCGACGCGCTGGCCGAGCTTGGCGAGCGCGTCCTCGTCGACCGGGCGCCCCTGGCAGGCCCTGCGCACCCCGGCGATGATCTTCTCGCGGGAGAACGGCTCGGTGACCCCGCTGCGCTTGGCCACCATGAGGAGCACGTTCTCCTGGGTGGTGAACCGCTTGCCGCACTCCGGGCAGGAGCGACGCCGCCGGATGGCGGCTCCGTCCTCGGTGGAGCGGCTGTCGATCACGCGGCTGTCGGGGTTGCGGCAGAACGGGCAGTGCACGCGTTCCCCCCATCCCTGACAGTTGCCAACCGACCCACGGGAACACAACCTGTGGATAAGAACATCTGTGTAATTACTAGATGTTGTGGTCAACCGTAAGGGGCGGGCGGGGGCTGCGCAAGCCGGATCGCGAGCCACGTCCGTAGACCCTGGTCACATCGCGTCTCCCGCGTTCCGGGCCGGGCGTGTCGCGGCCGGACGATCACTCCCGGCGACCACCGGACCGTCTCCGACCTGCCCGAACACCCCGGTGAACATACCCCGTCGGCTCAGGGGACGCGCAGCCGCTGGCCCGGCTGGACGATCGTCGTGCCGAGCCCGTTCAACGCGACGATCCGGCGTACGAGCGCCCCCGCGTCGCCCCCGGGATCACGTCGTTCCGCGATCCCCCACAGCGTGTCGCGCTCCCCCACGACGACCTCCAAGACGGGCCGCGGCGCCGCCGCGACCGGAGCGGCGGCGGCCGGTTCCCCGCCCGCCCGCGCGGCGGAGCACCCCGCCGCCCACCCCGTCCCGAGAAGCGCGGCGGCGAACAACAGCACGACGAGCGCCCGCCCCCGCCGCGTCAACCGCACCCCGCCCCGACGCCGCCCCGTGGACCGAGCCCCCGCCCCCGGCCCCGCACCCGGCCGCCCCCGCACGACCCGCGCTGCCCCCGACCCCGACACACCGGAACCCGGCACGCCCCGCCGCCGCGACCCCGAGCGTCCCACCGCCCCACGCGACGCGGCCGACCCCAACGCAGACGAACCGCCCACCAGCCGCTCCGCCACAGCCGAACGCTGCCCGGCCGGGCCCTGCGCGGCCGAGCGGGGCGCGGATGAGCGGGGCGCGGATGAGCGGGGCGCGGATGAGCGTGCCGCAGACCGCCCCGACGCGGCCGGGCGCTGCGCAGACGAGCGCGGCGCGGTCGGGCCCTGCGCGGTCGGGCCCTGCGCGGTCGGGCGCTGCGCAGACGAGCGCGGCGCGGACGAGCGCTGCACGGCCGGGCCTTGCGCGGTCGGGCCCTGCGCGGCCGGGCGCTGCGCGGCCGGGCGCTGCGCGGCCGGGCGCTGCGCGGATGAGCGCTGCGCGGACCGCCTCGACGGGGCCGTGCTCGGCGCGGCCGGGCGCTGCACGGCCGGGCGCTGCACGGCCGGGCTCGGCGCGGCCGGACGCTGCACGGCCGGGCTCGGCGCGGCCGGGCGCTGCCCCGATGGCGTCGGGCTCGGCGCGGTCGGGTGTTGTGCGGGCGAGCGCGGCGCGGACGGACGTGACGCGGACGGACGTTGCGCGGCCGGGCGCTGCGCGGACGGGCGCTGCGCGGACGGGCTCGGTGCGGCCGGGCTTGGAGCGGCCGGGCTTGGAGCGGCCGGGCGTTGTGCGGGCCGAGCTGACGGGGTCGGGGTCGGTGTCGTCGGGCGTTGCGAAGTCCCGCCGCGCGTGGACTGGCGCGGTGGGGTCGGGCGCGGGGTGGGCTGGCTTTCCGGTGGTCGGCGCGGTGGGAACGGGCGTGGGTCGGAGGAGGGCGGTACGGGGAGAGTCGGTGGGGTCCTGCGTGGCGCGGGCTGGTGGGTGGTGGATCTGCGGCGTGTGGAGGGGCGTGCGTCGCGCGGTTGTGGCGTGGGGCGGCGTGGGTCGGTGGTGGTCTGGGCCGGGTCGTGGTCGGGTCGGGTGTCGTGGGGTGGGGTGGCCGGGACCAGGCGGAGGTGGCCGCGGACGCCGGGCTGGTGGTGGGTGTGGTCGGGCGGGTCTGCGTACCCGCGTCGGAGCGAACCTGACATGTTGGGCCCCCTTGCCGCCGATCGGGCGTTCGAACGCGTTTTCGATCGAACGCCTGTACGATGTTCTACCGCAGGCCGCGCAGGATGACGAGTACCGACTTCGAACAATTGTTTGATCACCGGCCGGGAACGCGATAGCGTTCGACGACGAGGAGTGACGGTTCCGGCGCTGGGAGGCGACGAGCGATGAGCAAGGTCCGGGAGCTGCCCGACGGTCCCATTGACGAGACCGGGCTGACCCAGCGTCAGCGCATGGTCCTCGAAGTGATCCGTGATTCGGTGCAGCGCCGCGGTTACCCGCCGTCGATGCGCGAGATCGGCTCCGCCGTGGGCCTCACCAGCACCTCCAGCGTGTCGCACCAGCTCCGCACGCTCCAGCGCAAGGGCTTCCTCCACCGCGACCCGAACCGTCCCCGCGCGGTCGAGGTCCGCGTGCCGGGCGCCACGCCCGTCCGCTCCGAGGAGGAGGTCGAGACGGCCGACGGCTCGCCCCGCCCCGCCCCGGCCTACGTGCCGCTCGTCGGCCGCATCGCCGCCGGTGGCCCGATCCTCGCCGAAGAGGCCGTCGAGGACGTCTTCACGCTGCCCAAGCAGCTCGTCGGCGAGGGCACGCACTTCCTGCTCCAGGTCACCGGCGACTCCATGATCGACGCCGCCATCGCCGACGGCGACTGGGTCGTCGTCCGCCAGCAGCCCGTCGCCGAGCAGGGCGACATCGTCGCCGCCATGATCGAGGGCGAGGCCACCGTCAAGACCCTCAAGCACCGCGACGGCCACACCTGGCTCATGCCGCAGAACCCCGCCTACGAGCCCATCCCCGGCGATGAGGCGAGCATCCTCGGCCGCGTCGTCGCCGTCCTCCGCAAGATGTGACGCCGGCGCCCGCCGCTCCTCCCGCGATGCACGCCCGTCACCCACGGCACGCCCGCTGACCCGCGACACGCCCGCTGACCCGCGCACGTCCGGCGGCCGCACACGCCTGGCGGCCGCACACGCCTGGCGGCCCGCACACACCCGGCGGCTCGCACACGCCGGGTGGCCCGCTCATACGACGGCGTCGCGCCCATGCCTGCACTGCGACGAGAGGTCCCGCAACCCTCTGGGGGACCCCCTTGATTCAAGTCTCTCGCATCCGGGAGCGCGCAGGTGATCCCGGCGGTGAGCTGTGGATAACCGTCGTGCGCGACCCGCGCCGCGAGCTGATCTCGCGCTGCCCATCTCCCACCACCGGCGTCGAAACGCGCAGCTTGCCCGTCATGCCGTGGGGTCATCCCCGTCGAAACCCCGGCATGTGTCCCGCGCATACGCGGCGGTCCCCGCCGTCCGGCGCCGGGACGGCGCGGGACGGCGGGAGGCTCGTCAGCGGCGCGGCACGATGTTGACGATCTTCGGCGCGCGGACGATGACCTTGGCGATGTCGGCGCCGGCCAGCGCGTCCTTGATCTTCGGCGACGCCAGCGCCTGACGCTCCAGGTCGGCGGCGTCGATGTCGGGCGCGACCTCCAGCCGGTCCCGGACCTTCCCGGCGACCTGGACGACGCACGTCACCGACTCCTGCACCAGCAGCGCCGGATCGGCCGAGGGCCAGCCCGCCGTCGCCACGGGCGCCCGGCGGCCCAGCCGGTCCCACGCGTCCTCGGCGGTGTAGGGCGCGAACAGCGACAGGATCAGCGTCGCCGTCTCGGCGGCCTCGCGGACGGCCGGGTCGGCGGGCCCGGCGCCGCCGTCGATCGCGCGCCGCGTCGCGGTGACCAGCTCCATCAGCCGGGCGATCGCCACGTTGAACCGGTCGGAGTCGACCAGCGTCGTCACCTCGGCGATCGTCCGGTGCGTGACGCGGCGCAGCGCGACGTCGCCCCCGGCGGGCGCCGTGCCCGGCTCGGACGTGACCTCCGCCGCGACCCGGTGCAGACGGCTCAGGAACTTCGCCATGCCCTGCGGCGAGACGTCCGCCCAGTCGATGTCGTCCTCGGGCGGCCCGGCGAACAGCATCGCCAGCCGGACGACGTCCACGCCGAACTCGTCGATCTGCTCGCCCAGGTCGACTCCGTTGCCCAGCGACTTCGACATCGCCTTGCCGCCGTTGACGACCTGGCCCTGGTTCAGCAGCCGCAGGAACGGCTCGGTGAAGTCGATCATGCCCAGGTCGTACAGGACCTTGGTGAAGAACCGGCTGTACAGCAGGTGCAGGATCGCGTGCTCGACGCCGCCGGTGTACTGGTCGACGGGCATCCAGCGCCGCACGGCCTCGGGGTCGAACGGCCCGTCGGTGTACTGCGGCGAGCAGTACCGGAAGTAGTACCAGGACGAGTCGACGAACGTGTCCATCGTGTCGGTGTCGCGCTGCGCGGCGCCACCGCATTTGGGGCACGCGACGTTGACCCACGCCTCGGCGGCGGCCAGCGGCGACGTGCCCTTGGGCGCCAGGTCGGCGCCCTTCAGGTCGGCGGGCAGCTTGACGGGCAGTTCCTCGTCGGGGACGGGCACCTCCCCGCACGCCGCGCAGTGCACGATCGGGATGGGGCAGCCCCAGAACCGCTGCCGCGACACCAGCCAGTCGCGCAGCCGGAAGTTGACGGCGGCCTTGCCGGTCCCGCGCTCCTCCAGCACCTCGATGATGCGCGGGATGGCGTCGGTCTTGGTCAGGCCCTCGATCGGCCCGGAGTTGACGATGGTGCCCTCACCGGGGGTGGCGACGCCGCTCTGGACCGGGTCGGGGCCGCCGGTCTCCACGACGACCCGCACCGGCAGGTCGAACTTCAGCGCGAAGTCCAGGTCGCGCTGGTCGTGCGCGGGCACGGCCATGATCGCGCCGTGCCCGTACTCGGCCAGCACGTAGTCCGACGCCCAGACCGGGATGCGTTCGCCGTTGACGGGGTTGACGGCGTACCGGCCCAGGAACACGCCGGTCTTCTCGCGCTCGGCCGACATCCGCTCGATCTCGCTCTCGCGGGAGACCTCGTCGCGGTACGCCTCGAACGCGGCGCGCTGCTCGGGCGCGACGATCTCCTCGGCCAGCGGCGCGTCGGCGGCGACGACCATGAACGTCGCGCCGAACAGCGTGTCGGGCCGCGTCGTGTAGACGGTGACGGGCGCGTCGCGGCCCTCGATGACGAAGTCGACGTCGGCGCCGGTGGAGCGGCCGATCCAGTTGCGCTGCATCAGCAGGACGCGCTCGGGCCAGCCGTCTTCGAGCTGGTCCATGTCGTCCAGCAGGCGGTCGGCGTAGTCGGTGATGCGGAAGTACCACTGGGTCAGGACGCGCTTCTCGACCAGCCAGCCGCAGCGCTCGCAGTGCCCGCCGACGACCTGCTCGTTGGCCAGGACGGTCTGGTCGTTGGGGCACCAGTTGACCTGGCCGCCCTTGCGGTAGGCCAGGCCGCGCTCGTAGAAGCGCAGGAACAGCCACTGGGTCCAGCGGTAGTACTCGGGGTCGGAGGTGTGCAGCCGCCGCGACCAGTCGAACGAGGGCGCGTACCGCTGGAACGACGCGGCCTGGGTCTCGATGTTGGCGTACGTCCACTCGGCGGGGTGCGAGTCGCGCTTGATGGCGGCGTTCTCGGCGGGCAGGCCGAAGGAGTCCCAGCCGATGGGGTGCAGGACGTCGTAGCCGCGCTGGAACCAGAAGCGGGCGCGGACGTCGCCGATGGCGAACGCCTCGGCGTGGCCCATGTGCAGGTCGCCGGAGGGGTAGGGGAACATGTCCAGCGCGTAGCGGCGCTCGCGGGCGTCGTCGCTCTCGTCCGCCCGGAACGGCCGGAGCTCGGCCCACCGGGCCGACCACGTGTCCTGGACGGCCCGGGGGTCGTACCCCTCCGGGGTGTCGTTACGAGAGGTCTCGTCGCTGCTCACGGTCGCTACTCCACTGTTCCGTTTAGGTACGGGGGTGCGGTCGCACCTGCCCCTGACATGACAGAACCCCTCGCAGGGAGGGGTGGCCGCGCGAACCTGTCCGAAGGTCAGCGCGGCGGGCGAAGAAGGCGCCGGGACCGCATACCCCAAAGACTAGCGCAGAGGCAAGGGATCGCGGGGTGTCCCATCGCAGTGCCGTCGGCGGGACCGTTCCGGGGACGTTTTCCCGGAACTTCGCAGCTCAGGGATAGCGAAGTAAGCACCGTATGTACCAGGATGAGCGAAACCGTTCGTACACTCATCAGTAATAACCGCCTGGTGACAACCCCAGTACGAGGAGTGCCATGCTGAACCTGTCCGTCCTGCTGGAGGACGCCGCCCGCGAGACGCCCGACCGCGACGCGGTGGTCTTCGGCGACATGCGGCTGTCGTACTCGTTCGTGGACCAGGTCGCCAACCAGGTCGCGAACCTGCTGGTCTCCCGCGGTCTCCAGCGGGGGGACAAGATCGCCCTGGCGGTCCCGAACCTCCCGTACTTCCCGATGATCTACTTCGGGGCGCTCAAGGCCGGACTGGTCGTCGTACCGCTCAACGTCCTGCTCAAGCCGCGCGAGATCGCCTACCACCTCGGTGACTCCGACGCCAAGGCGTTCTTCTGTTTCGAGGGCACCCCCGAGCTGCCGCTCGGCGAGATGGGCCACGCCGGGTTCGAGCAGGCCGACGGCTGCGAGCACTTCTTCCTGCTCCCGGCCAGCCTCGCCACGACCGAGTCCCCGATCGAGGGCGCCGAGCTGTTCTGGGCCGCCCTCGGCGACAAGCCCAAGACGTTCGACACCGTGCAGACCGAGGCGACCGAGACCGCCGTCGTCCTGTACACGTCCGGCACCACGGGCCAGCCCAAGGGCGCCGAGCTGACGCACGGCAACCTGCTGACGAACGCGATGGTCTCCGACACGCTGTTCGCCAAGTCGCTGCACGACACGTTCCTCGTGACGCTGCCGCTGTTCCACATCTTCGGCCAGACCTGCGTGATGAACGTCGGCTTCTTCCGGCACGCCACGCTCGTCCTGCTGCCGCGCTTCGAGCCCAAGGCGGCCATCTCCCTCATGGTGAAGGAGAAGGTCAACATGTTCGCGGGCGTCCCGACGATGTACTGGTCGCTGCTCACCGACGACACCTCCGACGAGGACATCACCGCCATCCGCGAGAACCTCACCGTCGCGGTCGCCGGCGGCGCGTCGCTGCCGCTGGAGGTCCTCAAGGGCGTCAAGACGAAGTTCGGCGCGGACGTCCTGGAGGGCTACGGCCTGTCGGAGACCTCGCCGGTCGCCTCGTTCAACCGCCCCGACCGGCCCGCCAAGCCCGGCTCGATCGGGCTGCCCGTCTGGGGCGTCGAGATGAAGCTCATCGACGAGGAGTGGAAGACGATCGAGGGCGAGGGCCCCGGCGAGATCGCCATCCGCGGCCACAACATCATGAAGGGCTACTACAACCGCCCCGACGCGACCGAGGCGTCCATCCAGGACGGCTGGTTCCGCACCGGTGACGTGGCCCGCCGCGACGACGAGGGCTACTACTACATCATCGACCGCTCCAAGGACATGATCATCCGCGGCGGGTTCAACGTGTACCCGCGCGAGCTGGAAGAGGTGCTCATGGGGCACCCGGCGGTCTCGCTGGCCGCCGTCGTGGGCGTGGAGCACGAGTCGCACGGCGAGGAGATCAAGGCGTACGTGATCCGCACCCCGGACGCCACGATCACCGAGGCCGAGCTGGTCGAGTGGGGCAAGGAGCAGTTCGCGAACTACAAGTACCCGCGGATCGTCGAGTTCCGCGACGAGCTGCCGATGACCGCCACCGGCAAGATCCTCAAGCGCGAGCTGCGCTAGCCGCGCCGGGCCGGGGACGTCGCGTCCCCGGCCCCACGGCCGTTCAGGGCCGCGCCACGACGGCCCACACGCGGTGCGAGACGGCGAGCGTGTCGCCGGGGAAGTCCGCCGCCAGCAGCGCGCCGAGTTCGGCGTCGACGGCGGCGACCTCGTCCGGCGGCAGGACCGCGCCGACCCCGGCGCTCGCCCGGACCCGCCCCACCCACGCCTCGGGCGTGTAGGGGACGTCCAGGTCGAACGAGAACGTCTCGATGCCGGTGAACCCGGCGGTGGCGAGGTCGGTGAGCCAGCGCGGGTGCAGCCCGGTGCCGCCCGCGACGGGCGCCCACGCCGCGTTGTGCGCGACGATGACGCGTTCGGTCGCCTCGACGACGTTGCCGGGCAGCGGAATCCAGTCGAAGTGCGCGATGACGACGAAGCCGTCGGGGCGCAGCAGCCGCCGCACCTCGGCCGCGGCGGCGGGCGCGTCGAACCAGTGCCAGCACTGCCCGGCCGAGACGACGTCGGCGCAGCCCGCGGGCAGGCCGGTGTCCTCGGCGGTCGCCTCGCGGTACGCGATCGTCACGCCCGCGAAGCGGTCCAGCTCGCGCGCCTGCCCGAGCAGCGCCGTGGACGGATCGACGCCGGTGACCGACGCCCCGGCCTGCGCGAACAGCCGCGCCAGGCTGCCGGTGCCGGTGCCGAGATCGACGACGTCCTGGCCGCGCACACCGGCGCCGAAGCCCTGGAGCCGGCGCAGCAGGCCCGGCGGGAAACCGGCGCGATGGCGCCCGTAGTCCTCTGCGGTCAGACCGAAATCAGGTGCGGAAACCATGCGAACCTCCCGGGGGGACGGCGCTCTGCGGGCAGGATCTCACCCCGCGGCGCCCCGTCCTACGCCGGGGGCTCCACCCGCAGCCACTCCAGCACGCGGGCGTTGACGTCGCTCGGGTTCTCCAGGTGCAGGAAGTGCCCGGCGTCCGGGACGATCTCGGCGCGCGAGCCCGGCGGCAGGTGCTTCATCACGAGGCCGGGTTCGGCGACCTCGGCGCCGATGCAGCCGTCGTCCGCGCCGTGCAGGTACAGGACGGGCGTGCCGCCGGCCTTGTTGGTCGCGGCCTGGGCGTCGGCGTAGCGCTCCTGGTGCAGGGACGCGTCCAGGCGGGCCCGGTAGTAGCCGAGCGCCGCCGCGCGGTGCTGCGGCTCGGCCAGGCACTCCCAGGCGTACTCGACGTCCTGGGCGGCGTCGTGGCCGGGCGACCAGTCGGCCCAGAGCGCGGCGACCAGGTCGCGGTCGAGGGCGTGCTCGGCCAGTTGCGTCTGGAACAGGAACACGTAGAACGAGCGCTTGAGCTGGTCGTAGTCGAAGAACCGCGTCATCATCGCGCCGAGCGGCGGCAGCGCGAGCGTCACCACGCGGCGCCAGCGGCCCGGTTCGAGGGTGGCGGCGCCGAACGCGGCGGCCGCGCCCCAGTCGTGGCCGAGGACGACGGCGTCGTCGCGTCCGCCGAACGCCTGGTGCAGGGCGACGGCGTCGGTGGCGAGCGCGCCGGTCTGGTAGGCGCCGTCGGCGGGGATCGCGGTGGGCGCGTAGCCGCGCTGGAACGGCGCGACGGCGTGGTAGCCCGCGTCGGCGAGTTCGGGCAGCAGGTGCCGCCAGGTGTGCGCCGAGTCGGGGAAGCCGTGCAGGCACAGGGCGAGCGGGCCGTCGTCCGGGCCCGCCTCCAGGTAGGCGAACTCGACGTCGTTGGCGGTCACCCGGTGGATATCACCCATGATCGCGGACTTTATCCCCTCGCAGCCGGGCGGGCCACCACGTCGCCGGACCCACGTCGCGGACGAGCGCGGGCACCAGCAGCGACCGCACGATCAGCGTGTCGATGAGCACGCCGAACGCCACGATGAACGACAGCTCGACCATGAACACCAGCGGGATGACCGACAGCGCGCCGAACGTCGCGGCCAGCACCACGCCCGCCGAGGTGATGACGCCGCCGGTCGCGACGAGGCCGCGCAGCACGCCCTCCCGGGTGCCGTGCTCGACCGACTCCTCCCGGACGCGCGTCATCAGGAAGATGTTGTAGTCGACGCCGAGCGCGACGAGGAACATGAACCCGAACAGCGGCACGACCGGGTCGGCGCCGGGGAAGCCGAGCGGGCCGTTGAACGCCAGCGCCGCGATGCCGAGCATCGCCAGGTAGGACAGCACGACGGTCGCGACGAGCAGCACCGGCGCGAGGATCGAGCGCAGCAGCAGGATGAGGATCAGCAGGATGACCGCCAGCGCCAGCGGGATGATGACGGCGCGGTCCCGCTCGGAGGTGCGGATCGTGTCGTACTGCGTCGCGGAGTAGCCGCCGACCAGCGCGTCCGCGTCCGGGACCGCGTGCACGGCGCGGCGCAGGTCCGCGACGGCGTCGAACGCGCGGTCGCCGTCGGGCGCGACCGACAGCGTGGCGTTCAGCTCGACGCGTCCGTCCACGACCTTCGGCGGGCCGCCCGGCCGGTCGCCCTCGCCCGTCGGGCGGACCTCCGCGACGCGCGGATCGGCCTGGACGGCGCGCGTCACCGCGTCGGCGGCGCCCTGCCGCGTGATGATCACGACGGGGCTCCCGGCGCCGG
The DNA here is from genome assembly GCF_000374305.1 of Actinomadura flavalba DSM 45200. GTDB lineage: Bacteria > Actinomycetota > Actinomycetes > Streptosporangiales > Streptosporangiaceae > Spirillospora > Spirillospora flavalba. Next base: position 408,210 of record NZ_KB894097.1, read on the forward strand.
CCGGGAAGTGCCGTTCCAGCGCGCGCTGGCCCTGCACGGACGGCTCGTCGCGCAGGAACACGTCGGTCTGGGCGATGCCGTCGGCGTTGAGCGTCGGCATGAACACCGCGAACGCCGCCAGGCCCAGCGTCGTCCCCACCCACAGGCGGCGCGGACGGCGGGCGACGAGATCGCGGACGCGTTCCCAGACGCGGCGGCCCCGGCGCAGGTCGCGGGCGGGCCAGTACGCGGCGCGGCCCAGCAGCGCCAGCGCGGCGGGCAGGAACGTCAGCGCCGACAGCATCGCGGCGGCCACGCCGATCACCGCGACCGGGCCCAGCGCCCGGTTGGAGTTCAGGTCGCTGAACAGCAGCATGAGCAGGCCCGCCGCGACCGTCGCGCCGGACGCCGCGATGGGCGGCAGCGAGCGCCGCCACGTGCGCAGGATCGCGCGTCCCCGGTCGCCGCCCTCGGCCAGTTCCTCCCGGAACCGGATCGCGACGAGCAGCGCGTAGTCGGTGGCGGCGCCGACGACCAGGATGAACATGATGCCCTGGGTCTGGCCGTTGAGGTCGATCACGCCCGCGTCCGCGAGCAGGTAGACGACGGCGGACGCCAGCGCCAGGGCCAGCACCGCGCCCACCACGACCACCAGCGGCAGCAGCACGGCCCGGTAGACCAGCAGCAGGATCAGCAGCACGACGCCGACCGCGACGAGGAGCAGGATGCCGTCGATGCCCGCGAACGCGCCGCTGAGATCGGCCTGCAACGCGGCCGGACCCGCGACGAAGGCGGTCATGCCGGGTACCTCGCCGGCGGTGGCGCGCAGCGTGTCGATGACGTCGCGCGGCTCCTCGGCGTCGGCGGCGACGGGAAGGACGGCCTGGAGCGCGCGGCCGTCGGGTGCGGGCAGCGGCGGCGACGCCTCGCCGTCCAGCTTCACCTGCCGCGCCATCGCGGCGAGCGCGCGGCCCGCCGCCTCGCGCTGCTCGGCCGTGACCGGGCCGCCGGACGTCTCCCACACGACGATCGCCGGGGCGGCGTCGGTGTCCTCGAACCCGCGTCGCAGCGCCGACACCCGCGTCGACTCCGCGCTCGCGGGCAGGAACGTCGTCTGGTCGTTGCTCTGAACGTCACCGAGCTTGCCCGCGAACTGGCCGAGCGGACCGACGCCCAGCAGCCACACCAGCAGGATCAGGGCCGGCGCCAGCCAGCGGAGCGTCGCGCGCATCGGGGGCCTTTCACGGGGAGCCACGTTTCCGAACGATCTTCGGTCGCTCTACCCGCGATGGTTGCATCAAACGGAGAAGGGGCGCCGCGCGCGGCGCCCCTTCGTTGCCGTACCGTCACGCGCCCCAGTCGGGGCGCAGCGGCATCCGCGCGCCGCCCTGGTCGTCCACCTTCACGCCCAGCGTCTGGTGGAGCTGAATCCAGTTCTGCTCGAACCCGAGCACGCAGCCCGCCATGTAGACGCGCCACACCCGCGCGATGCCCTCACCGACCTCGGCGACGGCCTCGTCCCAGTGCTCGTCCAGGTTGCGGCACCAGCCTTCGAGCGTCCGCGCGTAGTGCTCGCGCAGGTTCTCCTGGTGCCGGATCTCGAACCCGGCGTCGTTCATCTGCGACTGGATGTGGCCCGGGCCCTCCAGCTCGCCGTCCGGGAAGACGTACCGGTTGATGAACCCGTCCTGCTTGATCGCCGGGGCCAGGTTGTCCGGCCGGGTGATCGTGTGGTTCAGCATCCGCCCGTACGGCTTCAGCTTGTCGAACAGGAACCCGAAGTACGACGGCAGGTTCGCCTTGCCGATGTGCTCGGTCAGGCCGATCGAGCTGACCGCGTCGAACCCCGTCTCGGTGACGTCCCGGTAGTCCATGTGGCGGACCTCGGCCAGGTCCGACAGGCCCCGGTCGGCGATGGCCTTCTGCGCCCACTCCGCCTGCTGCTTGGACAGCGTCACGCCGAGCGCCTTCACGCCGTACTCCTTGGCGGCGTGCATCACCATCCCGCCCCAGCCGCAGCCCACGTCCAGCAGCCGCATCCCCGGCTCCAGGCCGAGCTTCCTCGCGACCAGGTCGTGCTTGTGGAACTGCGCCTCCTCCAGCGTCGCGTGCTCGGTCGGATAACACGCGCAGGTGTAGGCCATGGACGGGCCGAGCACCCATTCGTAGAAGGTGTTGGAGACGTCGTAGTGATGGGAGATCGCCTGCGCGTCCCGCCGCTTGGAATGCCGCAGCCACGACGGGACGCGGCTGAACGGCGCCTCCTGCGGCGGGGCCGGAAGCCGGCGCGTCATCGCGCCGCGCAGCAGCGGATCGGAGAGCACCCCGCCGACGATCCGCAGCTTGTCACGCGGCGTGATCTTCCCCAGCACCTGCTGCATCGTCGCCAGCGCCGTGTACATGTCGCCGCTGACGTCCACCATCCCCGTGACGTACGCGCGGGCGAGCCCGAGCGCCCCCGGCGAGTGCACCAGGTACGACACCGCGTACGGGGAGCGGACGTCGAACCGGATCGCGGACCCGGCCACCCCCGATCGCGAACCGTCGTACGCCGTGAACTCCACCGGCGCCCCGGCTCCGGCCAGCTCCTCGAAGACCCTGGCCAGCGTCATCTTGATCCTCCTGTCCTCACGCCCTTCCGGGCGATCGCGTTGCGCACCGGCCCCGGCCGGGGCCTCCCCCGATGCGGCGGCCGCGTCAGCGCCCGCGCACGCACTTGTCGTAGAGGTCCAGCAGTCGCTGCGCCGGGTCATACGTCAGCTTCAGCCGCTGATAGGTCTCCCCGTCGTAGTGACGCCAGAACTCGTCCCGGCTGTAAAAAGCAGTGGAATAGAGGGACTTATGCCCGTCAAGACCCGCTACGGCACGTTCGATGAGACGGTTGTGATGTTCGGGGATACGTCCGGGCGGGAGCCGGACCGTCCCCCAGAAACCGGCGTTGACGTACGTGCGGCCCTTGGCCAGCGGATACAGCGGCCAGTCCTCGCGGGCCCGCAGCGGGCACAGCCAGATCGGGCTCATCCCGACCTCGGCGTGGAAGAAGTCCAGGAAGGCGGGCACGTTCTCCACCGGGACCTCGATGTCCTGGATGACGTCCTCGCGGGGCCGCAGACCGCGCCAGCGCTCGATCCGCGCCAGCACCTGATGGCGGCGGTCGTAGGCGACCATCTTCCGGTAGACGTCCGACCGCTTGGCCCGATCCGGCCACAGCCGCCGGACGACCGGGTGCTGCACGCCGAAGGCGCCCGAACACCAGAACCAGTCGGTGTCCCAGCGCCAGATGTAGTCGCGGACCGTCAGAAAGTCGACCGACCGCTGCTGGATCGACCGGTAGTAGATGCCCTGGCCCTTGTAGTCGGACGTGTACGGCGCCGCGTCGGTGAAGAAGCCGAGGGTGATGTACTGCTCGTCCGGGCCGAAGACCGTGCCGTCCACGAAGTCGACGGTCTCGCCCTCGTAGACGCCCGCCTCGACGATCTCGGCCATCGCGCGGCTCAGCGCGGCGGCGTCGCCGTAGCGCAGGTGGCGCAGGCGGACGTACGGCTTCACCTCGATCAGGTCGATCTCCAGGCGCAGCGTGTAGCCGAGCGTGCCGTAGGAGTTCGGGAAGCCGTAGAACAGGTCGCTGTGCTCGTTGTCGCGGGTGGCGGTGACGATCCGGCCGTCGCCGGTCAGCACCTGCAACTCCCGCACCGCCTCGTGCGGCAGGCCGAGCCGGAACGACGTCGACTCGATGCCGAGTCCCGTCACGGCGCCGCCCAGCGTGATCGTCTTGAGCTGCGGCACGACCGTGGGCATCAGGCCGTGCGGGAGCGTCGCGTCGACGAGGTCCTCGTAGGTCGTCATCCCCTGGACCCGCGCGGTGCGCGCCTCGGCGTCGACGCTCAGGACGCGGTCGAACCCGGACACGTCCAGGCCGGGGGCCTCGGACGGGTCGCGCCACCGGAACAGGTTCGAGGTCTTCTTCGCCAACCGGATCGGCCGGCCTTCCGGGATCGCCGCATACGACCTCCGGAGTGCCTCGACCGCCCGCTCGTGATCGTCGTTGACCAGCAGCTCCGTCATCTTCCCCTCCTGTGGACCCAGTAAAACGATCATCCCATGTATCGTCCACATAATTTCGGGGAGAGGGTGCTCACCCATCCGGAGGGGAATAAATCCCCTACTTGACCGGACGCGCGATCCAGGGGTAGCGGAAGTCGTCGCCCGTCAGCGCCATGATCGCCGCGACCGCCGAGGCGATCCACGCCACCGCGTAGACGATGCCGCCGACACCGAACGTCACCAGCGTGACGACGAGCAGGGTGAGCTGGAAGTTGACGGCCTCGGCGGCCTGGCGGCGCACGTACTCCGAGCGCTTGCCGCTCGTCAGCATCAGCACGAGCGGGCCGACGAACAGCGTGACGATGCCGAGCAGGTGCGCGGCGGACGCCAGCATCCGGTCCTCGCCCGTGACCGGTCCCAGGGGCGCCTTGGCCTTCTTGTCCTTGGCGCGGCCGGACGGGGCGGGCAGCAGGTCGTGCGTGACCGCGAGCAGGTCGGCGCGGGTCTTGCCCGTCATGGCGAGCTGCATCCGCAGCTCGAACTCGTCGTGGTCGAGCCGTCCGTCGGCGTACGCGTCCTGCACCCGCGCGATCACCGGCTCACGCTCGGCGTCGGACACTCGCAGCAGATCGGACCCCTGATCGTTTCTCATACGTCCATGCTCCGCCGCCCCCACCCCACCCACCATCGGGGAAACCCCGGAGAGACCCCTGATCCACCCCCCGTCCCACAGACGGACACAACCCGCACCCACCCGCCACGACGCCCACATCCGCCTACGGACACGTCCGTAGCGCTGCGCCCGGCGACCCAGCTCTCAAACCGTCTCCGAGCAGGCCACCGCAGGTGCGGGTAAGCGGACCGTCTCTGAGCAGGCAACCCACCGGACATGCGAGCTGCGCCCGCCAGCCCGGTCGGCGGACCACCTCCGAGCACGCGACCCGCCGGACGTACGGGCCACGCCCGCCAGCCCGGGCCGCCGGACCGCCGGACCAGGTACCCACCGGGCACGCGAGCTGCGCCCGCAAGCCCCGATCGCTGAACCGCCTCCGAGCACACGGCCCGCCAGGCGTACGAGCCGCCCGCCAGCCTGTGTCGCCGGGCCATCTCCGAGCAGGCGTCCGTCAGGCGTGCGGGCTGCGCCCACCAGTCCGGGCCGCCGAACGACCTCCAGGCACGCGACCCGCCAGGCGTACGGGCTGCGTCCGCGAGTGCGGGTCAGCGGGCCGTGTCCGGGCAGGCAACCCACCGGGCACACGGGCTGCGCCCCGGCAGCCCAGGTCGCCGACCGCCTCCGGGCACGCGACCCGCCAGGCGTACGGGCTGCACCCGGCAACCCGGGTCGCCGGGCCGTCTCCGAGCAGGCGCCCATCAGGCAGGCGGGCTGTGCCCGCCAGGCGTACGGGCTGTGTCCGGCGGCCCGGACCGGCGGGGCGTCTCCGAGCGGGCGACCCGCCGGGCGTGGGGCTGTGTCCGGCGGCCGGACCGGCGGGGCGTCTCTGAACAGGCGGGACGCCGGGGCGTGTGGGTTGTTCGCTGGTGCGGGTCAGCGGGAGTTGTAGCGGCGGCCGGGTTGGGGGCGGTGGCCGAAGAGTTCGGTCACGGTGACGAAGGTGTAGCCGTTGGCGGCCAGGCGGTCGATGATGACCGGCGTCGCGGCGACCGTCGTCGGGTGGATGTCGTGCAGGAGCACGATGTCGCCCGGCCGCGTCCGGCGGACGACGCGCTGCGCGACCGTGCGCGCGTCGCGCACCTGCCAGTCGAGCGGATCGACCGACCACAGGATCTGCGCCAGCCCCTCACGCTTGGCGGCCGCGGCGACGGTCCCGTCCGTCGAGCCGTACGGGGGACGCATGAGCGTGGGCGTCGTCCCGGTCGCCTGACGGATGGCGCGCTGGGTCCGGGCCAGCTCGTCCCGCACCTTCCGGGACGACGCCGCGCCGAGATCGGTGTGCGTGTCGCTGTGATTGGCCAGCTCGTGCCCACCCGCCGCCGTCCGCCGCACGATCTCCGGATGACTCGCCGCATTCCGCCCAACGAGAAAGAACGTCACCCGCACCCGACGCCTCTCAAGAATCCCGAGCAACCGCGACGTGGCCCCCATAGGCCCATCGTCAAACGTCAGCGCAACACACTTCCGCCGCCCACAGTCGACCTTCCCCACGCCTTCCGGCCTCTCCTCCTGCTCGGCACCCCCCGCCGCCCACACACTCACCGGCGAAACAAACCGAACCCCCGCACCACCCCCAGAAGAACCGCCCCCCGGAACCCCACCCCCCGCGACGCCACCCCCTCCAGCACCGAACCCCCCGTCCCCAGCCGCCCCCGCACCAGCCGGCAACGGCACAACCACAGAGGACTCACCCCCGACCAAAGCCCCACGCGGTGAAGGCACGCCCACAGACGGAACCGCCCCAGCCGCACCGCTCGCAGCCGACGCGCTCACGGGCGGCGTGCTCGCAGCCGACGCGCTCACGGGCGGCGTGCTCGCAGCCGACGCGCTCACGGGCGGCGTGCTCG
>NZ_KB894098.1 GCF_000374305.1 Actinomadura flavalba DSM 45200
TCGGGGGTACGGCCCGGAACAATCCGGACCGCTATAAAGGCACTGGCTTTTAACACGCTGTTGAGTTCTCAAGAAACGGACACCCACCGCGCTCCACCCGCTCACGCGAGCCTCGCTCCGGGGCAACCCTTCAACCTTACCCGGCCTCACCCCCGTGTCAAACCGATCCAACCGGACCAACTTCGACAACAGAGCCTCGACCAGCTCCCGCACAACAGCACGACAACCGATCCGAAACCGACCATCACACGTAGCAGGAGATTCGCCCTCCGGGCCGGCCACCTCACGGTGTCCTGCATCCCGTCGCGGGCTGTTGGTAAAACTCTAACACCGCGTGGACGGTGCTTCGACCGGTTTCCACGCGGCACTCGTCCGACGCTACGCGGCCATCACCACGAATCGCCCTCTACGTGCGTCAGCTCACATTGCGGTACGGTTCGCCTCAATCGCGTCACACCGGACGGTCGCCGGACGAAACCGCAGGTGCGACGCTCGCCGTGGACCGCCCGCCGGAGCATCGAGCGGGTCGAGGTGAGGAGGTACCGGTGGCCGGTGCGACCGTCGGCCGGGGCTCAGCGGAGCGCCTGGTCCTCGCGGGAACGATGGGACCGACGATCCATGACGTCCACGCCTGGCGCCTGCGTCTCGCGGACGGGCACATCGAGATCCACGCCGATCCCGAGCGGTTCCGCGCCATGGACGACCCCACGGGCCGGAGCCTGCACCTGAGCTGCGGAGCGGCGATCGTCAACCTGCGCCTGGCGGCGGCCCAGCTCAGTCATGAGGCGGTCGTCCGCCTGGTCCCCGACCCGGAGCACCCCGTCCTGCTGGCGTCGATCCGGCTCGCGCCCCGCCGTCCGCCGACCCGGACGGAGCGGCTCCTGTATTCGGCGACGATGCGCCCGTTCCCCGCCAGGGGTTCACGCAGCGCTCCCCCGCCCCGGCACATCGCGTCCTCGCTCGCGGACGTCGCGCGGCTGGAGGGAGCGTCGCTGCACCTGCGTCCGGGCGGACGAGCGGTCCTGACGACCTCCGGAGACTCCCCCGCGGCCTGGCTGCGCGCGGGCCGCGCCCTCCAGTCGGTACTGCTCGCCGCCACGGTCCGGGGCGTGGCGGCGTCGTTCCTGTACGAGGTCGTGTCGGTGCCGGACGCCCACGAGTACACCGCGCCGGGCGACGTCCCGCAGGTTCTGCTGGAACTGGCCGCGCGGCTACCGGTGGACCGACAGGACGAACGCCAGCGGCACCTCGTACGGGTCGGTCAGCTTCGCGACGCGACGCCGTAGTTCGTCGGCGTCGATGTGGTGGGCGTTCGGGCCCATCCCGACGAGGGTCGCGATCTCGGCGTGCGTGAGCCGCGCCGCCGCCTGGAGCGTGGTGCGCGCGTCGAGGGTGAAGTGGCCGGCGAGGCGGGCGTCGGTACGGGCGGTCTTGTCCGCGTCGACGGAGAGCAACCCGAGGTCGGCGATGAGCGGGGCGAGGTGGCCGGGCCCCGGCGTGACGGTGTGCAACGCCCCGTCCGGCCGCAGGACGCGGCGGAACTCGGCGGCGTTGCGCGGGGCGAACACGTTGAGCACCGCGTCCATGGACGCGTCGCGCACGGGCAGCGGCCGCCAGAGGTCGGCGACGACGGCCCCGGCGCGGGGGTGGGCGCGGGCGGCGCGGCGCGCGGCGTACTTGGACACGTCCAGGGCGATGCCGGTGGCGTCGCCGGAGAGCACGGCGGCGAGGTAGTGGCCGGTTCCGGCGCCCGCGTCCAGAACGCGCCGCGCCCCGGCGAGACGGACCGCGAGGGCGTCGGTCAGCGCGGCGTAGTGCCCGGCGCCCAGGAACTCGGCGCGGGCCGTGACCATGCCGGGGGTGTCGGCGGTGCCGGGCCGCGCCGATCCGGGGAGCAGGTTCGCGTATCCCTGGCGAGCGATGTCGAAGGCGTGCCCGGCGGCGCAGCGCAGGTCCCGGTCGCGCAGGGCGAGCGGGCCGGTGCAGACGGGGCAGCGGAGGTCGTCGACGACGTCGGCCAGCATGCGTCCATCATCGGCCACGCCGCGCGGAGGTCAGGACAGGCGGGAGCGGACGTCGTCCATGTCGAGCGCCCGCACCTCCTTGATGATCTTCTCCAGGGACGCGTCGGGCAGCGCGCCGGGCTCGGCGTAGACGATGACGCCGTCGCGGATGGCCATGAGGGTCGGGATGGACGCGATGCCGAAGCGTTCGGCGAGGACGGGTTCGGCCTCGGTGTCGACCTTGCCGAACACGATGTCGTCGTGCCGCTCGGACGCGGTCTCGTAGACGGGCGCGAACCGCCGGCAGGGCCCGCACCAGGCGGCCCAGAAGTCGATGAGGACGATCCCCTCGCCCTCGGCCAGCGCGTTGAAGGTCCCGGTGGTGACTGTGACGGTCGCCATGTCGCTTTCTCCTCTGCCTGGGTATCAGAACCCTGTGGGGTGGGGTGTTCGCTTCGCAGTATCGCCGAACTGGGAATCCCACAGCGGTATTCGCCGTTCTCCTCTTAGGGAGATCGCACCAGAGAAGGGTCAGGATGGCTGCAACCCGTACCAAGGCTGACAGGGTGGATGCCCCCGACAAGGATCTGGTCGGGGCGTATCTCGACCGGATCGGCCGTACCCCTCTGCTCGACGCGCAGGAGGAGGTCGATCTGGCGAAGGCGATCGAGGGGGGCCTGTACGCGGAACAGTTGCTCGACGAGGGCCGTGTGCCCGCCGGGGCGTCCGGTGACGAGCTGGAGGACCTGGTGGCGGCGGGTCTGCGGGCCAAGCAGCGGTTCGTCGAGGCGAACCTGCGGCTCGTGGTCTCGATCGCCCGCAAGTACCCCACCGACTCGCTGCCGCTGATCGACCTCATCCAGGAGGGCAATCTGGGGTTGATGCGCGCGGTGGAGAAGTTCGACTACCGACGGGGTTTCAAGTTCTCGACCTATGCGACGTGGTGGATTCGGCAGGCGATCGGGCGGGGCCTCAGCCACACGGCCCGGACGATCCGGCTTCCGGTCCACGTCGAGGAGGAGTTGTCGCGGCTGCGGCGGGCGGAGCGTCAGCTCAGCCGTGATCTCGGCCGTGAGCCCAACCGCGAGGAGCTGGCCGACGCCGTGGGCGCCGAGCCGGAGCACGTGGACGAGCTGCTGCGCTGGCGGCGCGACCCCGCGAGCCTGGACGCGACCGTGGACGACGCCGGTGAGACGCCGATGGGCGACCTCCTGGAGGACCCGGACGCGGTGACGCCCGAGGCGGAGATTCTCGCGCTGGACGATCTGGAGGGCCTGGGCCGCCTGCTGGAGCGCCTTCCCGAGCGTGAGGCGTCGATCGTGCGGGCCCGGTTCGGCATGGAGAGCGGTCAGCCGCTGTCGTACGCGCAGATCGGCGCCCGCTATGGCCTGAGCCACAATCGCGTCCGGCAGATCACCGACCGTTCGCTGCGCCGTCTGCGTCAGCTCGCCGTCGAGACCGACCTGTCGGGACGCCGCCCGTTCGGCGAGCAGGCCCGCGACGACACCCTGGTGGGCGCCGGCAGCCGCGCCGCCTGACACTCCCCCGCACACCGCGTCGCGCCTCCGGGCCCGGCGCGGTGTCGTTGTTCCGGCCGTCTCACTTCGCGGTCGCCCCGTTTCACAATCGGTTCTTTCCCATACCATTGGACTCTGTGAGTACATCAAGCGTTCCCGGGGTGCTCGACGCCTGGCGCGATCTCCCGGCTCTCCAGCAGCCCGCATGGGATGACCCCGCCGAGGTGGCGGCCGTGACGAGGGAGCTGGCGCAGTTGCCGCCGCTCGTCTTCGCCGGAGAATGTGACCAGCTCAAGGACCGGCTCGCCGACGTGGCGCGCGGCGAGGCCTTCGTCCTCCAGGGCGGTGACTGCGCGGAGACGTTCGCGGGGTCCAACGCCGACGCCGTGAAGAACAAGCTGAAGACCCTGCTCCAGATGGCGGTGGTGCTCACCTACGCGGCGAGCGTCCCGGTCGTGAAGATCGGGCGGATGGCGGGGCAGTACGCCAAGCCGCGCTCCAAGCCGTCGGAGGTGCGGGCGGGCGTGGAGCTGCCCGCGTACCGGGGCGACGCCGTCAACGGGCTGGAGTTCGCCGCCGACGCGCGGCGCAACGACCCGCGCCGGCTGCTCCAGGCGTACCACGCGTCGGCGGTCACGCTGAACCTGTGCCGGGCGTTCACCAAGGGCGGCTACGCCGACCTGCGCCAGGTGCACGCGTGGAACCGCGACTTCGTGGCGGCGAGCCCGGCGGGACGCCGGTACGAGCAGCTCGCCGGGGAGATCGACCGCGCGCTGACGTTCATGAAGGCGTGCGGCGTCAGCCCCGACGAGTTCCACTCGGTGGAGTTCTACTCCAGCCACGAGGCGCTGCTGCTGGAGTACGAGCGGGCTCTGACGCGGATCGACAGCCTGAGCGGCCTGCCCTACGACGTGTCGGCGCACTTCCTGTGGATCGGTGAGCGCACCCGGCAGCTCGACGGCGCGCACGTGGAGTTCCTGCGGCACATCCGCAACCCGATCGGCGTGAAGCTCGGCCCGAAGACGTCGCCGGACGACGCGCTGGCGCTGATCGACCGGCTCAACCCCGACGGCGAGCCGGGGCGGCTGACGTTCGTGACGCGGATGGGCGCGGGAACGATCCGGGACGCGCTGCCGCCGCTGATCGAGAAGGTGAGCCAGAGCGGGGCGCCGGTGGCGTGGATCTGCGATCCGATGCACGGCAACACGTTCGAGGCGCCGTCGGGTCACAAGACGCGGCGCGTGGACGACGTGCTCGACGAGGTCGCGGGCTTCTTCGAGGTGCACCGGGCGCTGGGCACGCATCCGGGCGGCATCCACATCGAGTTCACCGGCGACGACGTGACCGAGTGCGTCGGCGGCGGGCAGCCGGTCGTGGAGAGCGACCTGCACCAGCGGTACGAGACGGCGTGCGACCCGCGGCTGAACCGCGGTCAGTCGCTGGATCTGGCGTTCATGGTGGCGGAGCTGTACCGCAAGAGCGTCTGAGCCGGGTCGGCCCCGGTTCCCGCGCGGCGCGCGGGGCCGGGGTCGGCACGTGTCAGAGGGCGACCTCGGCCCAGACGACCTTGCCGCCGGTGACGGGGTCGGCGCCCCAGGTGGAGGCGAACCGGTCGACGATGAAGAGCCCGCGGTGGGATTCGTCGAGCGGGCCGGGGACGGTGAGGCGCGGCATCTGGGCGGCGCGGTCGCGCACTTCGACGCGGACGCGCCCGTTGCCGCGCAGCAGCCGCAGTTCGAGCGCGGTGCCGGCGTGCCGGACGGCGTTGGCGACGAGCTCGGCGACGATGGCCGTCACGAGCTCCTCGCGTTCCATCAGCGCCCAGGTGCGCATAGTGCGGGCCGCGAGGCGGCGGGCGTACTCGACCGCCTCCGTCTGCGGCGCGGCCCGCAGGGTGGTCTCGGTCATGGGATCGGTCACTCAGCCTCGCTCGGCGCGGAGGTTCACGTTGCGGCTCCGTTACCCGCATCGTCGAGGAGGAAACGGTCGAGCCCGGTGGTGCGCAGGACGTTCTCGACCCGTCCGTAGGCGCCGGTGACCGTCAGCGTGGCGTTCTGGGCGCGCGCGTGCTTGTAGGCGCGGACCAGGACGTTGAGCCCGGAGGAGTCGCAGAAGTCGACCGCGGTGAGGTCGACGACCACGGCACGTTCTCCTGCGTCGACCAGCTCCGTCAGCCGGGACCGCAACTCGTCGGAGGAGTGCAGGTCGATGGAGCCGCGCGCGGCGATCGTCGCGCGGCCGTCCTGTTTCGTCGTGTGCAAGGCCAGCCCCACGCCACCTCACCTTACCGATTGTTGAGCTTCATCATGACGCCCGCAGAACGATGAGAGCAACGTCGTCGTTCGAGGGTTCGGGTCCGAAGTCGCGGACGGCCCGCTGGATGCGGGCGGCCACGGCACCGGCGCTGAGACCGGTGCAGCCGGCCAGCAGGGTCTCCAGACCGTGTCCGTCACCGAGCAGTCTGCCACCGGAGCGGCGTTCGGTGACGCCGTCGGTGACGCACAGCAGGACCTGCCCGCTGCGCAGTTCGACGGTGTCGGTGTGGAACTCGGCGCCGTCGAAGACGCCGAGGAGCGGTTGGGGGTCGGCGGCCTCGCGCACGGTGCCGTCGTTGTCCAGGACGAGCGGCGGCGGGTGCCCGGCGCTGCTGAGGGTGATCGTGACGCCGTCGCGGCGGGGCCGGGGCGTGATCTCGCCGTGCAGCAGGGTGAGCAGGCGGGCGCGTTCGCCTTCGCCGAGGATGAGCCGGTTGAGCCGGGTCAGGACGTCGGGGACGGTGAGGTCTTCGGCGGCGAGGATGCGCAGCGCGTGCCGGGCGAGGCCGGTGACGGCGGCGGCCTGGGGGCCGGTGCCGCACACGTCGCCGATGGCGAACCGCCAGCGGGGCGCGGCGGTGGTGGGCTGCGCGGCGGTGGCGAAGACGTCGTAGAAGTCGCCGCCGACCTCGCTGCCCTCGCCGGCCGGTTCGTAGACGACCGCGACCTCCAGGCCGGGGATGTCGGGGATGCCGGGCGGCAGCAGGCTGCGCTGGAGGGCGCTGCTCATGGACGTCTGCTCGGAGTACAGGCGCGCGTTGTCGATGGCGAGGGCGGCGCGGCGGCCGAGTTCCTCGGCGAGTTCGACGGCGCTGCGGGGGAAGCGGTCGCCGGGCGGGCGGCCGATGACGATGGCGCCGATGCGGCGGCCGCGCGCGATGAGCGGGAAGGCGTAGACCTGGTCGTCGGCGGTGCGTCCGGCGGCGGCGCGGACGTCGGCGGGCGCGGCGGCGAGGCCGTTCCAGGGGCCGGGGCTGTCGGCGTCGGGCACGGAGCCGACGGCGTCGAGGAGGTCGCGCAGGCCGTCGGAGCGGTTCTCGTCGGCGTGCCAGACGTAGTCGGGGCGGGGGTCGCCGCCGTCGCCCGCGGTGTAGACGGCGCACCAGGTGGCCAGGCGCGGCACGACGAGCTGCGCGACGAGGGCCATGGTGCGTTCCTGGTCGAGGGTGCCGGCGAGCAGGTCGCTGGCCTCGGCGACGAAGCTGAGCCAGCCGCGCCAGGACCGTTCCAGCTCCCCGATCCTGACCTTTTCCAGGGAGAGCGAGAGTTCGTCGGCGAGGCGGCCGAGACGTCCGGCGTCGGCGTCGGTGAAGCGGCCGGGGCGTCCGGCGGCGGCGACGAGGAGGCCGGTGAGGCGGCCCTGGGCCTCCAGCGGCGCGGCGGTGAGCGAGCGGGCGTGCAGGGCGGCGGCGAGGGGGTCGGCGGTGGCGATGCCGTCGTTGGCGACCCAGGGGGCGCCGCCGCGCGCGTCGGGGCCGAGGCTGACGACGGACAGGTCGCCGATGGGCAGGTCGCCGGGCAGGCCGGTGGAGGCGCCGACGACGAGGGTGCCGTCGCGTTCGGCGAGCAGGACGGCGGCGGCGTCGGCGCCGAGGGCCTCGCGGACGGTGCCGGCGGCGTCGTCGAGGATCTCGCGGGCGGCCGGTGAGCGGAGCAGGCGTTCACCGCCGGCGGCGGGCAGGACGGGTTCGGGTTCGGCGGCCTTCGCCTCGGCGGGGGCGGGGGCCGCGGCCTCGTCGTCGGCGGCGGTGCCGTCGCCCTCGGCGGGGAGCAGGAACCAGACGCCCTTGGCGCGGCGGTCGTAGGTGACGCCCCAGGAGGAGGCGAGGCGCGCGATGGAGGGCAGCCCGCGGCCGCTGGTGGCGGTGACGCCGGGCATGTCCAGGCCGCGGGTGGGGTGCAGGTCGCGGACCTCGATGCGGACCTCGCCGGACAGGCGGCGCAGCAGCACCTCGAAGGAGGTTCCGGCGTAGGTGACGGCGTTGGTGGCGAGTTCGCTGGTGGCCAGGACGGCGTCGTCGACGGCGCCGGGCATGTCCCAGTCGGTCAGCGCGGTGCGCACGAAGCCGCGCGCCTCGGCCACCGAGGAGGCCGCCGAGGGGAAGGTGGCCGACACGGTCTGCCCATCCACCAGTCGTTTCCTCACGTGCGGCGTTTCGTCGTTCCTGGCTATCGTGGCAGACGGGACGACCGCCCGGCCACCGGAACGGCGCGGCCCGGTACGGGGCCGCCGCGAGGGGGAAGGGTGGCCCGGCGACGGTCTGAGCGATCATGCCGCCACGACACGACAGACCGTAACACAGGCATTACGACGTCCGGGGCCGGTGCGCGGGCCGGGGCCGGGGCTGCGGCCCAGGTGGCGACGTAGAGTACTGGTGCGGCCCACAGGAGGGTGCCCAGCAAGGTGCGGGCACAAATCTCGCGGTCGAGGAGGTTGGAGAACATGCCCCGAACCGCGTCCGGATCCGGAGCGCGCGCCCGTGCGGCGGGCGACGCGCCGTCCCGGGACACGACGCCGCGGTACAGCGACGCCGATCTGGCGCCGCTGCTGCGCGCTCTGACGGCGGTCCGCGACGGCAAGCTGCGCCGCCCGGTGGAGGTTCCGGGCGAGGGCGCGGTGGCCGAGGCGGCGGCGCTGCTCGCGGAGATCCGGGAGAACGGCCAGCACCTGTCCGGCGAGTTCGGCCGGGTGCGCCGCGAGATCGGCCGGGACGGCCAGCTCGACGGCCGGGTCCGGCCGGATTCGCTGCGGGGGCAGTGGGCGACGGCCGCCGAGGACGCCAACGCCATCCTCGACACGGTGACCGAGCTGTCCACCGGCATGTACCAGGTGGTGGAGGCGGTCGCCAAGGGCGATCTGACGCAGCGGATGGAGCTGCGGGCGCACGGCCGTCCGATGCGCGGCGAGCTGATGCGGATGGCGCGGTCGGCGAACGCCATGGTCGAGCTGCTCGACCGGTTCACCGCCGAGGTGACGCAGTTCTCCCGGGAGGTCGGCACCGAGGGCCGGCTGGGCGGGATGGCGTCGGCGAAGGGCATGTCGGGCCGCTGGCGCGATGCTACGGCCGCGGTGAACGTGATGGCGAGCCGGTTGACGGCGCAGGTCCGCGACATCGCCGAGGTGACGACGTCGGTGGCGCGCGGCGACCTGACCCGCAAGGTGACGGTCGAGGCGACGGGTGAGCTCCAGGAACTCAAGCTCACCGTCAACACGATGGTCGACCAGCTCTCGGGTTTCGCCGACGAGGTCACCCGTGTCGCGCGCGAGGTCGGCACCGAGGGGCAGCTCGGCGGGCAGGCGAACGTGCGGGGCGTCAGCGGGGTCTGGAAGGACCTCACCGACAACGTCAACGCGATGGCGAACAACCTGACGTACCAGGTCCGCAACATCGCCCAGGTCACCACGGCCGTCGCCGAGGGCGACCTCGGCAAGAAGATCACGGTGGACGCGCAGGGCGAGATCCTCCAGCTCAAGAACACGATCAACCAGATGGTGGACACCCTGTCGGCGTTCGCCGACGAGGTCACCCGCGTCGCCCGCGAGGTCGGCACGGAGGGGCGGCTGGGCGGCCAGGCGCGGGTGCCGGGCGTGAGCGGCGTCTGGAAGGACCTGACGAACAACGTCAACGGCATGGCGTCGAACCTGACGTACCAGGTCCGCAACATCGCCCAGGTCACCACGGCCGTCGCCGAGGGCGACCTGGGCAAGAAGATCACGGTCAACGCGCAGGGCGAGATCCTCCAGCTCAAGGACACCATCAACACGATGGTCGACACCCTGTCCGCCTTCGCCGACGAGGTCACCCGGGTGGCCCGCGAGGTCGGCACCGAAGGACGGCTCGGCGGCCAGGCGCGGGTGCACGGCGTCAGCGGGGTCTGGAAGGACCTCACCGACAACGTGAACTCGATGGCCAACAACCTGACCACGCAGGTGCGCGGCATCGCGCAGGTCACCACGGCCGTCGCGCAGGGCGACCTGGGCAAGAAGATCTCGGTGGACGCGCAGGGCGAGATCCTCCAGCTCAAGGACACCATCAACACGATGGTCGACACCCTGTCCGCCTTCGCCGACGAGGTCAGCCGCGTCGCGCGCGAGGTGGGCACCGAAGGGCGGCTGGGCGGCCAGGCGATCGTGCCGGGCGCGGGCGGCATGTGGAAGGACCTCACCGACAACGTCAACCGGATGGCGTCCAACCTGACGTACCAGGTCCGCAACATCGCGCAGGTGGCGACGGCCGTCGCGCACGGCGACCTGACGCGCCGCATCGACGTCGACGCCCAGGGCGAGATCCTGGAGCTGAAGACGACGCTGAACACCATGGTGGACACGCTGTCGTCGTTCGCGTCGGAGGTCACGCGCGTGGCGCGCGAGGTCGGCAGCGAGGGACGGCTCGGCGGGCAGGCCGAGGTCGAGGGCGTGTCGGGGACGTGGAAGCGGCTGACCGAGAGCGTCAACCAGCTCGCGTCCAACCTGACGACGCAGGTCCGCGCGATCGGCGAGGTCGCCAGCGCGGTCGCCACCGGCGACCTGACCCGCACGATCGAGGTGGCGGCGCGCGGCGAGGTCGCGGAGCTGTCCGACAACGTCAACCTCATGGTGGCGACGCTGCGCGAGAGCACGCGCGCCAACGAGGAGCAGGACTGGCTGAAGACGAACCTGGCGCGGATCGGCGGCCTGATGCAGGGCCACCGCGACCTGATGCAGGTCGCGCAGCTCATCATGCGGGAGCTGACGCCGACGGCCAGCGCCCAGTTCGGCGCGTTCTACCTGACCGAGCACGAAGGCGAGGAGACCGAGCTGGTGCTCCTCGCGGGGTACGGGGTGAAGCGGGACGTCGCCGGGACGGTGTCGTTCGGGCTCGGTGAGGGCCTGGTCGGGCAGGCCGCGCAGGAGCGGCGGACGATCCTCATCGCGGACGCCCCCGCCGACCACGTCAAGATCCGGTCGGGGCTCGGCGAGTCGGCGCCGGTGAACATCATCGTGCTGCCGATCGTCTTCGAGGACTCCGTGCTCGGCGCGATCGAGCTGGCGTCGTTCGGCCGGTTCACCGACGTGCACCTGGCGTTCTTCAACCAGCTCATCGAGACGATCGGCGTCACGCTGAACGCGATCAGCGCCAACACCCGCACCGAGGCGCTGCTGGCCGAGTCCCAGCGGCTGGCGCAGGAGTTGCAGGAGCGTTCGGACGAGTTGCAGCGCCAGCAGGGCGAGTTGCGGCACTCCAACACCGAGCTGGAGGAGAAGGCGGCGCTGCTGGCGCAGCAGAACCGCGCGATCGAGATCCAGAATTTCCAGATCGAGCAGGCCCGCCGGACGCTGGAGGAGCGGGCCGAGCAGCTCGCGATCTCCTCGCGGTACAAGTCGGAGTTCCTGGCGAACATGTCGCACGAGCTGCGCACGCCGCTGAACAGCCTGCTGGTGCTGGCCAAGCTCCTGTCGGAGAACCCGGGCGGCAACCTGACCGACAAGCAGGTCGAGTTCGCGCGGACGATCCACGCCTCGGGCACCGACCTGCTGGAGCTGATCAACGACATCCTCGACCTGGCCAAGGTCGAGGCCGGGAAGATGGACGTGCACGCGCAGCGGCTGCCGGTGCCGTCGCTGGTCGAGTACGTCGAGCAGAACTTCCGTCCGCTGACCCTGGAGAAGGACCTGGAGTTCTCGGTGGAGGTCGCGCCGGACGTCCCGGACACGATCCTCACCGACGAGCAGCGGCTCCAGCAGGTGCTGCGCAACCTGCTCGGCAACGCGGTGAAGTTCACCGGCGAGGGCGAGGTGAAGCTGCGGATCGAGCGCGCGGGCGACACCGACTTCGCGCTCCCGGCGCTGTGGAACACCCCGGACGTGATCGCGCTGCGCGTGATCGACACCGGGATCGGCGTCAGCGCCGACAAGATCCAGGTGATCTTCGAGGCGTTCCAGCAGGCGGACGGCACGACGAGCCGCCGCTACGGCGGCACCGGGCTCGGGCTGTCGATCAGCCGGAACATCGCGCGGCTGCTCGGCGGCGAGATCCACGCCGAGAGCGAGCCGGGGCGCGGCAGCGTGTTCACGCTGTACCTCCCGGCGCAGTACCACGAGTCCGACGGGCGCCGCCGCGCGGTGGCGCCGCTGGAGGAGACCGCCGCGCCGGTGGAGCGTGCCGAGGGCGCGCCCGACGACGCGGCCGTCACGGAGGTGCCGGTGGCGAGCGGGAACGGCACGGCCGGGCCCGCGCTGACCGGGACGCTGCGCGAACCCCCGTCGGACTTCCTGGACGCGGTGCTGTCGGGCCGCAAGGTGCTGATCGTCGACGACGACGTCCGGAACGTCTTCGCGCTGACGAGCGTGCTGGAGGGCTACGGGATGGAGGTCCTGTACGCCGAGGACGGGCAGGCCGGCATCAACGTGCTGCACCGCAATCCGGACGTGGCGCTGGTGCTGATGGACGTGATGATGCCGGGCCTGGACGGGTACGCGACGACGGCGGCGATCCGCGAGATGCCGCAGTTCGCCGACCTGCCCATCATCGTGATCACCGCGAAGGTGATGAAGGGCGACCGGGAGAAGAGCCTGGAGTCCGGTGCGTCCGACTATGTCCCCAAGCCGGTCGACGTCGATCACCTGCTGGACGTCATGCGGCACTGGCTCCAGCCCTCCACGGTGCGGTAAGGCTTTAGGTGACGCCGGGGCACGACGACGGGTAGCGGGGAGAGGGAACGCGTGGACGACAAGGCCAGAATCCTGCTCGTGGACGACCGGGAGGAGAACCTCATCGCCCTGGAGGCGATCCTCAGCTCGCTCGACCAGGATCTGGTGCGCGCCCGGTCGGGCGAGGAGGCGCTGAAGGCGCTGCTCACCGACGAGTACGCGGTCATCCTGCTGGACGTCGTCATGCCGGGCATGGACGGGTTCGAGACGGCGCGCGACATCAAGCGGCGCCGCAAGACCCGCGACCTCCCGATCATCTTCCTGACGGCGGTGAACAGCGATCCCGACTACGCGTTCCGGGGGTACGCGGCGGGCGCGGTCGACTTCATCGCCAAGCCGTTCGACCCGTGGGTGCTGCGCGCGAAGGTGTCCGTGTTCGTGGAGCTGCACAACAAGAACAAGCAGCTCCGCGACCAGGCCGCGCTGCTGCGCGAGCAGACGGCGCTGCTGCGGGAGCAGGCGGCATTGCTGGCGGCGCGTCCGCCGGGCGGGGAGAGCCCGCCGGAGGCGCTGGAGCGGCTGCGGGCCGTGGAGGACCAGTTGGACGTGGTCGGCAAGCGCATCTCCCCCGCCGCCGAACCCGACTTCGCCGAGCTGCACCGCCGCGTCGAGGAACTACGCGGCACCCTCGGCCCGACCACCGAGCCCGCCGCCAGCGAGACGGCGGAGACCGAGCCGGAGGCGTAAGCCCGCGCGAGGCCGACGGCGGCCACTCGCGCGGACAGCGCCCACCACGCGTGCGGCACCCTCCCCAGTGGGCGCGGACAGCGTGCTTGCGGCACGCTCCCCAGTGAGCGCGGACAGCGGCCAGCGTGCTTGCGACACCCCCGGTGCGTGCGGACAGCCGCCAGCGTGCTTACGACGCCCTCCCCTACGGGCGCGGACAGCGGCCAGCGTGCTTGCGGCATCCTCCAGTGGGCGCGGCCAGCCTGCTTGCGCACCCTCCCTGTGAACGCGGACAGCGCCCACCGCGCTTGGGGCACCCCCAGTGGGTGCGGACAGCGTGCTTGCGGCAACCCCAGTGGGTGCGGACAGCGGCCACTGCGCTTGCGGCACCCTCCCCGCCAGCGCGGGCAGCGTGCTTGGCGCCCTCCTCTGTCAGCGTGGACAGCGGTTCGTGGCGGTCTGGCCACGCTTGGTCCGGTGGCGTGGCGGGGAGGTTCCCGGTGCGGAGGTGGGGCCGCATGGACGCCGTCGCGCTGTTCGCCGCCGGTGCGGGTGCTGGTCTGCTGGCCGGGGCGACGTCGTGCGCGGCCGCGCAGCTCGGGCTGCTGGCCGGGGCCGTCCGGGACGCGCCGCATCCGCTGCGCCCGGTCGCGGCGTTCCTGGCGTCCAAGCTCGCCGTGCACACGCTGCTGGGCGCCGCCCTCGGCGCGCTCGGCGGCGTCGTCCAGCCGGGGCCCCGGCTGCGCGGCGTGCTGATGCTCGCCGCCGCCGCGGCCTTGGTCGCGCTGGCGCTGAACCTGATCGGCCTGCGTCCCGCGCGCCGCCCGGCGAACGCCGCCTGCGCGCCGCACGCCCACGGGAAGCGAGAGCCGGACACAACGGCGCGCCACCGGAGGCGCGTGCCACGGGTGGGTTCGGTTCGGCAGGCGGAGGCCCGCGCGTCGTGGCGTCCGGGGGCGGTGGCATGGGGCGCCGCGACGGTGGTGGTGCCGTGCGGGGTGACGTTGTCGGTGGAGCTGCTGGCGGTCGCGTCGGGGTCGGCGGCCGGGGGCGCGGCGGTGATGGCGGGGTTCGTGCTGGGGACGGTGCCGGTGTTCGCCGTGGCCGGGGTCGCGGTGCGGCGGGTGGTGCGCGGCCGGTTCGCCGTCGTGCCGGTGGTGGCGATGCTCGTCGTCGCGGCGTGGACGGCCGCCGCCGGGCTGCGGCTCGCCGGGTGGCTGCCGGAGGGCGGCGGGACGGCCCGCGCCGACGCCGCCCGGTTCGTCCGGGTCGAGCCCGATGGAACGCAGATCGTCACGGTCTGGGCACTGGACGGCGGATACCGGCCCGCGCTGCTGGACGCGCGCGCCGGGCTGCCGACCGTCCTGGAGCTGCGCACGCGCGGCGCCCACGGTCACACGCGCGTGTTCACCGTGCCCGAAAGGGGGCTGGACGTCCGGCTGCCCGCCGACGGCGTCACGCGGGTGCCGCTGGGCGTCCCGGGGCCGGGCCGGATGCGCTTCGTGTGCGCGTCCGGCCACTACCCCGGGGCGATCACGTTCAGGTGAGGCGGGCGCGGGCGGCCTGGATGCGCGCCAGCGTGCGCTCGCGGCCGAGGATCTCCAGCGACTCGAACAGCGGCAGGCCGACCGTGCGGCCGGTGACGGCGACGCGGACGGGCGCCTGCGTCTTGCCGAGCTTCAGGCCGTGCTCGGCGCCGACCGCCTCCAGCCGCGTCTTCAGCTCCTCGGTCTTCCAGGGGGCGTCGCGGTAGGCGGCCAGGGCGCCGTCCAGGAGGGCGGCGGCGGGCTCCTTCATGGCCTTGGCCCAGGACGCCTCGTCGATCGCGGGCTCGGGCAGGAACGCGAAGTCGACCATCGGCACGATCTCCGACAGGACCGC
Source organism: Actinomadura flavalba DSM 45200 (assembly GCF_000374305.1). Lineage (GTDB taxonomy): Bacteria > Actinomycetota > Actinomycetes > Streptosporangiales > Streptosporangiaceae > Spirillospora > Spirillospora flavalba. Next base: position 15,074 of record NZ_KB894098.1, read on the forward strand.
GACGCGGGTCTGCGCGAGCGGCGCCAGCTCGGCGAAGACGGCCGGGTCGACGTCGAACGGCGCGTCGGCCAGGAACGGGACGCACGCGGCCTCGAACTCGGCGGGCGTCAGGGCGCGCAGGTAGTCGCCGTTGATCGCGCGGAGCTTCTTGACGTCGAAGAACGCCGGTGAGGTGTTGACGTCCTCGATGCGGAACTCGTCGACGATGACGTCCCACGGGACGATCTCGCGGTCGTCGGACGGGGCCCAGCCGAGCAGCATCAGGTAGTTGCGCATGGCGCCCGCCAGGTAGCCCTCGGCGCGGTAGTCCTCCAGGGCGACCTTGTCGCGGCGCTTGGACAGCTTCTGCCGCTTCTCGTTGACGATGACGGGCACGTGCGCCCACACCGGCGGGGCGGCGTCCAGCGCCTCCCACAGCAGTTGCTGCTTGGGCGCGTTGGACAGGTGCTCCTCGCCGCGCACGACGTGGGTGATGCCCTGGCTGATGTCGTCGACGGCGTTGGCGAGCAGGAACGTCACCGAGCCGTCGGCGCGGGCGATGACGAAGTCCTCCAGGACGGCGTTCTCGAACACCGGCTTGCCGCGCAGCAGGTCGACGACGACGGTCTGGCCGTCGTCGGGGGTGCGGAACCGCAGCGCGCGGCCGGGACCGGCCTCCAGGCCGCGGTCGCGGCAGAAGCCGTCGTAGCCCTTGTGCTGGTCGCCGGTGCGGGCGGTGACGTCGTCGCGGGTGCAGTCGCAGTAGTAGGCGCGGCCGTCGTCGCGGAGCGTGCGGGCGGCCTCGGCGTGCCGGTCGGCGTTGGCGGACTGGAAGTAGGGGCCCTCGTACTCGCCGCCGTCCATGCCGAGCCAGTCGAGGGCGCGGATGATGCCCTCGGTCCACTCGGGGCTGTTCCGGGAGGCGTCGGTGTCCTCGATCCGCAGCACGAGCGTGCCGCCGGACTGCTTGGCCATCACCCAGTTGAACAGGGCGGAGCGGGCGCCGCCCACGTGGAACATGCCCGTCGGGGACGGCGCGAAGCGGACACGGATCGAAGACGTGGATGCCATGCGTCCCAGGGTAGAGCGCGCCGCCCCCCGTTCGCGCCGCGACGGGCGCGGGTCAGGGCGTCCAGCGCGGGTCGCGGCCGGACAGGCCGAGGAGGCGGTCGAGCGGCGGTGCGTCGGCCGGGACCGCGACCTCGGGGCCGAACGCGCCGTACTGGCGGCCCATGTCGGCGATCGCGGCGGTGCTGTCGTAGGCGGCGCGGACGACGGCGTCGTCCAGGCCGTGCGGGAGCCCGGCGGCGACGGCGAGGTCCCAGCCGTGCAGGACCCACTCTCCGAGGATCATGCCGCCGATGACGGTGGCGGGCAGGCCGGGCGCGCTGCCGGTGAGGCTGGTGCTCCCCTCCCGGGCGGCGGGCTCCTGCCAGGCGGCGGCGGTGCGGTGGGCCTGCTCGGCGAACGCGGCGGCGTAGCCGGGGTCGGCGGTGAAGTCGTGGTCCTCCCCCGGCTCGGCGGGCGGCTGCTCCTTGCGGGCGGCGCTCTCGCCGCGCGCGGTCCAGAAGACGACGTGGTTGAGGGTGGCGCGCACGTCCCACTCGGCGGCGGGCGTGGGGGCGTCCAGGACGCCGGCCGGGACGTCGCGGACGATGCGGGCGATGGCGTCGGCGGCGGTGAGCATGTCCTTCACGGAGTTCCCCTTCGATCGCGTGTTCGAGTCCACGCTACGCAGCCGATCACCAAGGGTCTTGAAGAAACGCGTCACGGGGGCGTCTGGCAGGATGCGCGCCATGAGCGGTCCCCTCGCTGATCTCGCCGCGTTCCGTGCCCTGGCCGCCGAGCGGCTGGGCGCGTTCGCCCGCACGACGGTGCCCGACGCGCCCGGGCTGCGCCGCGCGGGCGTCGTCCTGTGCGTCGTGGACGACGCGGCCGGGCCGTCGGTGTACCTGATCAAGCGCGCCTACCGGGGCCGCAACGCCGGGCAGTGGGGTTTGCCGGGCGGGCGCGTGGAGCCCGGGGAGGGCGTGCGGGACGCCGCGCTGCGCGAGCTGGCCGAGGAACTGGGCGTGACGGCCGGGCCGGGCGACGTCCTCGGCGCCCTGGACGACTTCCCCGCCGCGTCGGGTTTCGCCATCTCCCCGTTCGTGGCGGTGCTCGCCGACCCGGGCCCGCTCACGCCCGACCCCGGCGAGGTCCACTCGGTGCACCGGGTGACGCTGGCGCGGCTGGCCGACGACGACACCCCGCACTGGCTGGATCGCGGCGACGGCACCCGGCTGCTCCAGATGCGGCTCGGCCCGGACTGGCGGGTGCACGCGCCGACGGGCGCGATCCTGTGGCAGTTCCGGGAGGTGGTGCTGCTCGGCCGCCCGGACGCGCGCGCCGCCGGGTTCGTTCAGCCCGACTGGACGCGGACCTAGAACGTCCCGCCGTCCACGACGACGCGCTGCCCGGTGACGTAGGAGGCGGCGTCCGACACCAGGAAGCGGACGACGGCCGCGACCTCCTCGGGTGTGCACACGTGCCCGAAGGGCGAGGCGGGGTCGTGGTCGCGGATGTCGCTGATGCCGGTGGTGGCGCGCAGGAGCCGCCGTCCCATGTCGGTGTCGACCAGGCCCGGGGCGACGATGTTGACGTGCAGGCCGTGGCCGCGTTCCTCCTTGGCCAGGACGCGCGCCAGCGCCTCCATCGCGGCCTTGGCCATCGCGTAGGGGGCGCCGAACGCCGGGTACAGGTCGGTGATCACGCTGGAGACGAAGACGACGTCGGCGCGTCCGGCGGCGCCCGCGCGGCGCAGCAGCGGCAGCAGGGCCTGGGTGAGGTGGTGCGGTCCCTGGGCGTGCACGGCCAGGACGCGTTCCAGTTCGGCGGGGTCGGTGTCGGCGACGGACCGGCCCCGGCTGGCGATCCCGGCGCTGTGCACGAGGACGTCGAGCCGGTCGCGGCCGTCGGCGACGCGGGCGGCGAGGGCCCGGCACTCGTCGAGGGAGTCGATGCCGGCGCGGAGTGCGTCGGCGCGGGCTCCGGCCGCCTCCAGCGCGGCGACGGTCTTGTGCGCGGCCTCCTCGTCGCGGCGGTAGCCGACGAGGACGTCGTGCCCGTCGGCGGCGAGCGCCTCGGCGATGGCGCGGCCGATGCCCCGGCTGCCGCCGGTGACGAGGGCGAGGCGGCGGGGCGCGGCGGGCGGCGTGGGGGTTCCGGTGCGGGGGGTGTCTGCGTGCTGCATGATTCCATCGTGCCGCGCGGCGCGGCTCGCCGGTGAGAGTTTCAGCGGGTCAGGGCGGCGAGCCAGTCGGCTGCGCGGTCGAGATGGTCGCCGGTGAGTCCGGTTTCCGAATCGACCGCGACGAGCAGATGGGGGCCTATGTCCTTCTCGGCGGCGATGCGGACGGTGGCGTCCGGTTCGTCCTCGAACCAGACGAAGGGGCGCCCCTTGGTCCAGGGCGCGACGTGCCGGGCCTTCCACGCGCCGAGCGAGTGGCCCTCCTCCAAGCCGGGGAAGCGCGGAATCGGCACGAACGGCATCTCGGGCAGTCCGACGCGCGGCGCGATCCACTCGTTGGCGGCGCCCTTCCAGAAGCTCGCCCAGGCCAGTTCGGCGCCCGCGCCCTCGGCCAGGTCGAGCAGCAGCGGGCCGTGCGCGGCGTTCAGCCAGAGCCGGTAGGTGATGCCCTCCGGGGTGCAGCGGTGCCGGCGGTAGCCGCGATGGGGCCGGGAGAAGGGATTGAGCACGCCGTCCACGTCGAGCAGAACCAGCGGGGTGGCCATATCCGGAATGTACGCCACCGGGGTGCGCTCCCGCATGATCGGCGTCCGGGTCCGGTCGATGTCGGTGCCCGCGGTTAGAGTGAAATCCGCCCGCGCCCCCTACCGAGGAGTCCGCCACGATGGCCACGCCCCCGCTCACGCTGATGGCGGTGCACGCGCACCCCGACGACGAAGTGCTCGGCACGGGCGGTCTGCTGGCCCGCAGCGCGGCCGAGGGCGTCCGGACGGTGCTCGTCACGTGCACCGGCGGCGAACAGGGCGACGCCCCCGGCGGGATCAAGCCGGGCGAGGCCGGGCACGACCCGGCGGCCGTGGCCGCGCTGCGCCGCACCGAGCTGGCCGCCTCCGCCAAGCTGCTCGCCATCGACCACGTCGAGCTGCTCGGCTACCGCGACTCGGGCATGGCCGGCTGGGACGGCAACGGCGACCCGCTGGCGTTCACCAACGTGCCGGTGGCCGACGCGGCGGCCCGCGTCGCCGAGCTGATGGAGCGGTACCGGCCGCAGGTCGTCGTCACCTACGACGAGAACGGCGGCTACGGGCACCCCGACCACATCCAGGCGCACCGGGCGGCGGTCGCGGCGGCCGAGGCCACCGGCATCCCCGACAAGCTGTACTACACGGCGGTGCCGAGGTCGGGCGTGCGCGCCATGTTCGAGCAGGCGCGGGCGGCGGGCATCGACATGGGCGCCGACCTGCCCGACGACTTCGGCGTCCCGGACGAGCTGATCACCACCGTCCTCGACGTCGCCGTCCACGCCGACACCAAGCGCGACGCGCTGCTCGCCCACGCCAGCCAGCGCGACAGCGTGTTCCTGCTCGGCCTCCCCGAGGAGATCCAGCGCATGGTGTTCTCCTTCGAGGCGTTCACCCGCGCCACCAGCCGCGTCGCGGCGCCCGACGCCGAGGACGACGTGTTCGCGGGCCTGCGTTCCTGACCGGCCGGTCACGGCAGGTGCGCGGCTGTTACCCTCCGGTAGACCCGCATGCCGCAGAAGGGAACCGACGATGGCCCAGCCCGCCCAGATCGACGCCGCGCTCGTGGACTTCGGCGTCCTGGCCCGCTGGATGGACGAGCGGGACCTGCCCGGCGGCCCCTTCGAGGACGTCACGCCCCTCACCGGCGGCACGCAGAACGTCCTGATCCGGTTCCGGCGCGGCGGCCGCGGCTACGTGCTGCGGCGCGGCCCCGCCCACCTGCGGCGGCGCACCAACGACGTGCTGCGCCGCGAGGCCCGCGTGCTGGCCGCGCTCGACGGCACCGACGTGCCCGCGCCGCGCCTCATCGCCGCCTCCCCCGACGAGACCGTGCTGAACGGCGCCGTCTTCTACCTCATGACCCCGGTCGACGGCTTCAACGCGACCGTCGCCCTGCCCGAGCCGCACGCGTCCGACGCGGGCGTCCGGCACGCGATGGGCCTGAGCGCGGCGCGGTCGCTGGCGGCGCTCGGCGCCGTCGACCACGAGGCCGCCGGGCTCGGCGACTTCGGCCGCCCCGACGGGTTCCTGGAGCGTCAGGTCGCCCGGTGGACCGCCGAACTCGACGGCTACTCCGAGCTGGACGGCTATCCCGGCCCCGACATCCCCGGGCTGGACGAGGTCGCGGGCTGGCTGGAGCGGAACCGGCCCGGCACGTGGCGGCCGGGCATCATGCACGGCGACTACCACCTGGCCAACCTGATGTTCTCCCCCGCCGGACCCGACGTCGCCGCCATCGTCGACTGGGAGATGTGCACGATCGGCGACCCGCTGCTCGACCTCGGCTGGCTGCTGGCCACCTGGCCCGACGACGCCGAGAGCGCGGGCATCGCCGGGCCGCTCGGCGCCGCCGGCGGCCTGCCGACGGCGGCCGAACTCGTCGCCGCCTACGCCGAGCGCCCCGACGCGACCGCCGGGCGCGACCTGTCGTCCATCACCTGGTACGCGGTGCTGGCCTGCTTCAAGCTCGGCATCGTCCTGGAGGGCACGCACGCGCGGGCCTGCGCGGGCAAGGCCCCCAAGGAGACCGGCGACCTGCTGCACTCCATCACGCTCGGCCTGTTCCGCCGGGCGCGCGCGTTCATGGCGCGCTGACCCCGTCCGGCGTGTCCGGCATGGCCTCGGCGACCGCCTGCGACGGCTCGTCCCGCACCGGCTCGCGGAACCGCGTCGGCGCCAGCCGCAGCACCGCCGGGGCGTGCGACGGGACGATCGGAGCGTGCGGCGCCACCGGGTCCAGCCGCGTGTAGGCGGTGCCGAGGTCCGGGCGCGGGTCGGCCTCGCCCTTGTTCGGCCAGAACGACATCGCCCGCTCGGCCTGCGCCGTGATCGTCAGCGACGGGTTGACGCCGAGGTTCGCCGTCACCGCCGAGCCGTCCACGATGTGCAGGCCCGGGTGCCCGTAGACGCGGTGGTAGGGGTCGATGACGCCGGTGTGCGGCGAGTCGCCGATGACGCAGCCGCCGATGAAGTGCGCCGTCGTCGGGATGTCGAACAGGTCGAACCAGGTGCCGCCGGGCGTCGCGTCCAGTTCGGTCGCCAGCTCGCGGACGGCGTCGTGCGCGACCGGAATCCACGTCGGGTTCGGCTCGCCCTGGCCGGTGCGGGCCGTGAGGCGGCGGCCGAACAGCCCGCGCTTCTGCCCGACCGTGATCGAGTTGTCGGCGGTCTGCATGACCAGCGCGATCACCGTGCGCTTGGCCCAGTCCTTGAGGGACAGGCCCCGCAGGATGATGCCGGGCTGCCGGAACGAAGCGCCGAGGAACTTCAGCCAGCGCGGGCGGCCGCCGCCGTCGATGAGCAGCGTGCGGATCATGCCCATCGCGTTGTTGCCCGCGCCGTAGCGGGTCGGCTCGATGTGGGTGCGCTCGTCGGGGTGGAACGAGGAGGTGATCGCCAGGCCGGTGCTGTGGTCCACGTCGCCCTTGCGGTGCCAGAACGTCATGCGCTCCACGCCGAGCAGCGCCTCGGAGTTGGTGCGGGTCAGCTCGCCCAGGCGCGGGGACAGCCCGGTCAGCGTGCCGGTCTCGCGCATGCGGTGCAGCAGGCTCTGCGTGCCGTGCGTGCCGGCGGCGAACACGACCTGCCCGGCGGTGTAGGAGCGCTTGCGGCGGCCCAGCAGGCCCGGGGAGCGGACGTCCACGGTGTAGCCGCCGCCCTCGCGGGGCGTCACGGCGGTGGCGGTGGTGTCGGGGACGACCTCGACGCCCGCCTTCTCCGCCAGGTACAGGTAGTTCTTCACCAGGGTGTTCTTGGCGCCGACCTTGCAGCCGACCATGCAGGCGCCGCACGCCGTGCAGCTCGTCCGGTCGGGGCCCACGCCGCCGAAGTACGGGTCGGCGGCGTCCTCGCCGGGGGTGCCGTCGCCGAAGAACACGCCGACCGGGGTGGCGTGGTAGGTGTCGGCGACGCCCATCTTCTTGGCGACCTGCTCCATCGCGCGGTCGGCCGGGGTGACGATCGGGTTCGTCACCACGCCCAGCATCCGGCGCGCCTGGTCGTAGTGGGGTTCCAGCTCGTCCTGCCAGTCGGTGATGTGGCCCCACTGGCGGTCGGTGAAGAAGGGGCGGGGCGGCTGGTACAGCGTGTTGGCGTAGAGGAGGGAGCCGCCGCCGACGCCCGCGCCCGCGAGCACCAGCACGCCGGCCTCGCCGCGCACCAGGTGCAGCCGCTGGATGCCGCGCAGGCCGAGACGCGGCGCCCACACGTACTTGCGCAGCCGCCAGTTCGTCTTGGGCAGGGTCTCCTCGGTGAAGCGGCGCCCCGACTCCAGCACCGCGACCCGGTAGCCCTTCTCCGCCAGCCGCAGCGCCGTGACACTGCCGCCGAACCCGGAGCCGATGACGATCACGTCGTACTCGGATGTTCCGGTCGCACCGGACATGGGCCACCTCCGCCTCGTCGTCGAAAAGCTCTCCGACTATGCGGACGGGTACCGGGACGGACAAGGATTCGACTTCGTTAAACGGGTGATCCGGTTGTCACCCGCCTGACAACCGAAGGGTGATGTGGCTGGTCAGCGAAAGATCCGAAAGTTTCTCTGATATGGCCGGATCTGGCCACGCCGACGAACCCGCCGCGAACCAACACGGCCTCCGCGCCATCGAAGATCGAAGTGGATCTCTCCGGCGGACGCACCGGACCACGGGACGGAAGGACGGCGATGAGCGGGCGGACGATCCCCGACGCGATCACCCACCGGGGCGAGACCGGCGCCATCGCGGGCGTGCACGGCACCGGCCTGTTCGGCCCCGCCGCCCTCGGTATCGGCGCCGCGCCCATCGACGGCGGGCGCGGGCACGCCGCGTCCTACCTGGTGGACGGCGACCGACTGCTGCTGACCGGCGCGGTGCTCGGCCCGACCGGGCCGGGCGGGCCGCCGACCCTGTTCGGCGCCGGGCCCGACACCTCCGCCGTCCCGCCCGCCGGGGCGGCGTGGGTGTACACGGGGCTGCGGGTTCCGGTCCCCTTCTCCGGCGGGCTGCTGGCCGGCGCCGACCCCGTCGGGCACCGCTTCGGCGACCGGGTGTTCCACCCGCACTGGACCTACGGGCGGCTCACCGAGCTGCTGTTCGAGGACGGACGGCTCGTCCGCGCCGACGACCGCTCCGGCGAGGACGTCCGCGCGCACGGCGCCGGGCTGCTCGCCGACGAGGACGCGCCCGCCCCGTGGATCGAGCGGCGCTTCGCGCTGACCTACGAGCCCTGCTGACCGGGCCCGGGAACGCCGAACGCCCCGGCGATCCGAGGGGGGATCGCCGGGGCGTCGCGGGAGGGTGCCCGATCAGCCGCTGCCGAAGGGACGGGGCTGGCCCTTCTTGCCCGCGCCCTTGCCCCACTCCAGGACCTCGTACTTCAGGCCCTTGAGGTGACCGGCGCTGCCGCCGGTGTGGTACTTGCTCTCCGGCTTCTTGCCGTCGAGCAGGTAGCGGAACGTGTAGGTGTCCAGGTCGAGCATGATGCCCCGGTGGGACGGCTTGCCCGGGCCCCGGTCGCCGATGAAGCCCTCGACGCTGCGGCCGTTGTAGCTCACCTTGACCTTGGTGTGCAGCGGCCAGCTCGGGCTGGCGAACAGGCCCTTCTGCATCGGCTTGCCGCCGGCGGGGGCGCCGGTGTCGCCGTTGATGCCCGAACCGTCGTCCCAGAAGTAGGACGCGGTCGTCTTGCCGGAGAGGAGGGCCTTCTTCTCGTTCTTCTTGCGGTTCTTCTTGGCGTCCTTGTGGGACTCGCCCTTGCGCTTCTCGCCCTGCGCCTTCGGCGCGGCCTCGCCGCCCGCGGCCGGCGAGTTCGCCGGCGTGTTCTGCGGAGCGTCGTCGCCACTGGCGACCGCCACTCCCGCCACGAGCATGGCGGCCAGAGCCGACCCGGTGACCGTGGTGAGGATGACGTTCGTCGAGCGCTTCTGCATGGAGATCCTTTGTTCGGCGGACAGGAAGCCGTTCCGGCCGGAGGCGTCCGGACATGCGGAATCGGCGACCGAGACGAAGCTCGGAGAGGCGCCGCGGAAGCGTCCGGGCATGTCCGCGCACGGGCGTACGCGGAGGGGCTCCGCGCTCGCGGATGCCCGGACTGGGGAGAGGAATCGCCGAACGGAGGGGGCTCGTCGGCCCGGGGCTCCGGGGCGGCCGTGGCACGGCCCGCCGCGTTTCGGCTACAGGAGACCCGCCTGGCGGACGGGACACGACGCCTGAAGAGAAGCCACGGAGAGAGTTACCTGACCGTGACCTGACTACGAGTATACGTAGCTTTACCCGGCTTGAACCAAGATGCGGTTTTCTTTACCTTTTGCCAGGTAGATCGTTTGAACGTAGGTGCCCGGAAGTCCTATGTGCGGGGCCGTTCCGGGCGGCCGTGCCGTCATGACACGGTCAAGGCCGCACCCCATCGGGCGCGGCCGGTCCCGAAGAGTAGGCGAACCGTCGGCAAACACAAAACCCCGCCGTCCGTAAGGACGACGGGGCGGCAGGGAGCCGGTGGGTCAGTGGCCGGGGAAGGCCGTCGGCAGCAGGGGCGCGGCGGACCCGAACGGCCCGGCGGGAGCCGTCGCGAACGGCGACGCCTGCGGGCCCGGGTCGATCGGCACCGGGCCGGCCTGGGGCGGCGGGAGGGTGCCGTCCGCCCGGCGCGGTTCGGGCGCCTGCGGCGGCGCGGCGGGTGCCTGGCGCTCGGCGAGGACCGCCATCAGCGCCTGGGCCGTCTCGGCGTCCATCCGCATGAGGACGCTGGGCCGTCCCCCGGGGTCGACGAACGGGGATACCGAGGGTGCGGCGGCCACCTGGGGCAGCGCGCGTCGCAGTTCTTCGCGGAGGTCGTGGGCGAGGCGCAGCGCCTGTCGGTCGCTGTCGCTCAGGTGTGCGGTCATCGCGATCTCCGGGGAGTTCACGTGCAGGGGGAAGGCCGGGCTGGGGCAATCCTGCTTGAGATGGCGTGCAGGTGCAAGGGCTGATGCACGTGCATCAGCCCGATCCGGCGGGGTTCGCGGTGCTTCACGGCAGCATCTGAACGGTTCTCCGTTTCGTGTCCTACCCGTGACCTGCGGCGTGATCGCCACCACGCGAAACCTGTTCTGGCGGAACGAGGCAAAGGTCACATTGCGTCGCTTCCGCCCGCGTGCGCGCCGAGCGGACGACGGGAAGGATGGCTCCGTGACCGATCTGACACCCCGTCTGCTCAACCGCGCCACGCTCGCCCGGCAGGGACTGCTGACCCGCGAGCGCGTCCCAGCCGCCGAGGCGGTCGCACGGTTCGGCGGGCTCCAGGCGCAGGAGCCCAAGCCGCCCTTCGTCGGCCTCTGGAGCCGGTTGGACGGGTTCGTCCCCGGCGACCTGCACACGGCCCTGCACGCCTTCACGGTGGTGCGGTCCACGATGATGCGCGGCACCCTGCACCTGGTCACCGCGAGCGACCACCTCGCCTGGCGGCCCCTGCTCCAGCCCGTCCTGGACGCCGGACTGCGGGCGCTCGGGACACGGGCGGAAGGACTCGACCTCGACGCCGTCCTGCCCGTCGCGCGCGACGTCTTCCGCGAGCCCCGCACCTTCACCGAGGCGCGGGCGCTGCTGGCAGCCGAGTTCCCCGCCGCGCACGAACGGGCTCTCGGCTTCGCGGCGCGGATGTGCGTGCCGCTCGTCATGGTCCCGGAGGACGGGCGGTGGGGGTATCCGCGCGTCGCGCGGTTCACGCTCGCGGAACGGCACGTCGCCGCCGACGGCCCGGGCGGTTCGCTCGACGCGCTGGTGCTGCGGTACCTGGAGGCGTTCGGCCCCGCGTCCGTGCGGGACGCGCAGGCGTGGTCGGGGCTGGGCGGGCTGGGGCCGGTGTTCGACGGGCTGCGCGGATCGCTCGTCACGCTGCGCGGGCCGGGCGGGCGGGAACTGTTCGACCTGCCCGACGCGCCCCGTCCCGCCGCCGACGTACCGGCCCCGGTGCGGCTGCTGCCCGACTTCGACGGGCTCGTCCTCGCGCACGACGACCGCACCCGCGTCATCGCCGCCGAGCACCGGCCGTCGCTCACGACGCGCAACCTCCGCGTCCGGGCGACCTTTCTCGTCGACGGGTTCGTGGCGGGCACGTGGGAGGCGGCGCGGAAGGGACGCGTGGCCTCGGTGCGGCTGCGTCCGTTCGCCCCGCTCGGCGCGGGGACGCGCAAGGAACTGGTGAACGAGGCCGCCGCGCTGCTGCGTTTCACCGATCCCGACGCCGGGGACCACCGCGTCGAGGTGGACGCTCCATGACAGAACGGTCACCCTGCGCCGTGAACGTGATGATTCTGTGACCTGAAGCGATTGAAAGATCCACTAAATCGGCGCAAGCTGTTCGCGTCCGTCTCGCCCTGCCTGCCGACCGCCGAGGACATTCCGACATGTTCGAAATCTGGGAGACCAGCGGACCCACCCGGCTCATCAGCGACGCGGGCAGCCTCGCGACCGCGCTGGACAAGGTCGACACCATGTGCCGCCTCCGGCACGACCAGGCCGTCGCCCACGTCGGCGACACCCGCGCGAACGGCTACGAGTTCGAGATCCGCGACCCCGCCGGCCAGTCCCTCGCCCGCCTCACATACACCCCCGACACGACCCGCCCCTACCGCACCGTCGTCACCGAAGAACTCTTGACCGGCCGCCCCTGACACCCCTGCACGGCACGCGCCCGGGCATGACCGGAGCCCGCACGGGGTGAACCCCGTCCCCCGGTGAGTAGCCCCACGCGGCGCGCACCTGGCGGTCCTCCTCATCGCAGGTACCTGGCGCCCAGCCGACCCCGCGCGCCCAGGCATGACCGAAGCCCATACGGGTGAACCCCATCCCTAGTGCGTAGCCCCCGCGTGGCGCGCGCCTGGCGGTACCCCCGCCCCGCCACAGGTACCTGGCGCCCAGCGGCCCCCGCGCGGCGCGCGCCCGGGCATGACCAGAGCCTGCACGGGGTGAACCCCGTCCCCCAGTGCGTAGCCCCCGCGCGGCGCGCGCCTGGCGGTACCCCCCTCGCCGCAGGTACCTGGGGCGCAGCGGCCTCCGCGCGGCGGGCGCCCGCCGGTACCGGCCCGGCGTCGACAAGTCCGCGTGTGGGCAGCCCCGGCACGCCGCGCGCCTGGTGGCATGCCACCTGGAGACCGTCGACCCCGTCCTGGAAGGCCCGGCGCGCCGCGTGCCTGGGGGCATGACGGGCCTGACCGAACGGGTTCGCGTCGCGGGCGGCACGCCGCGTCCACCGCCGACGGCGGCTTCGCCGTCCACGCCGCCCGACTCCCGCGCGGAGGGGCTGCCGTTGCTGCGCCGTAGCGGCGAGCCCTGCACACCTGCTCCAGACCTCGGCGTTCCTATGGCACGCGGAGCGCGGGGCCCGCCGACGAACGGGCCTGCGGCGTCGTGCGTGGGGCGCTGTCGTCTGGTCCGCGGGGGCTTCGCGCGCAGAGGCGGTCTGCTCCTCCTTCGCGCGGCTCCTTCCCCATGCGCGGGTTCGCACGAGGGCTGTCGGGGGTCCGTGGCAGGATCGGGGCCCTCATGTTCGAGGAGGGCGGCGGATGGGTGTGCGGGGCGGAGAGGCCGCCGGCGTGCTGGCGGCGGCGTTGAGTGCGTCGACGGTCGGTGAACGGCGGATGCTCGCGGAGGCGCTCGGCGCGCCGCCGCTGTGGCCCGCCGCGACCGCCGACGCGCTGCGGGAGGCTTGCCGCGCGGGGCTCGCGCTCGCTGCGGCGCGGCACTGGGGGACGCACGAGCTGGCGTCCTACGTGGGGCGGCGCCTGGGTGCCCGTGCTCGGCGGCTCGTCGCGGACGCCGTCGCCGGGGAGCCCTTCGCCGTGCCCGCTCTGGACGACCGGTGCGCGCGCGAAGGCGTCCAGCCGGGCAGGATGGTCGAGACCGCGCTGGACGTGCTCGGGCTGCTGCACGCGCTGCCCCGGCTCGCGCCGGTGGCCGAACCGCCGTCCGGTCGCGCGGAGGGCGCCGACGCGCGCATGCTCGCCAAGGTGCGGGCGCTGCTGGCGAAGGCCGAGTCGACCGAGTTCCCCGAGGAGGCGGAGGCGCTCAGCGCCCGCGCGCAGGAGCTGATGGCCCGGCACAGCATCGACCGGGCGCTCGTCGCCGACACCGGCGCGCGCGGACCGGGCGCGCCGAACGGGCGGCGCGTCGTCATCGACACGCCCTACGAGGCGCCCAAGGCGGTGCTGCTGACCGTCGTCGCCGAGGCGAACCGGTGCCGGACGGTGTGGCACCGGGAGCTGGGGCTCGCGACGGTGCTCGGCTACCCCGCCGACCTCATGGCGGTCGAACTGCTCTTCACGTCGCTGCTGGTGCAGGCGACGTCGGCGATGGTGAACGCGGGCACCCGTAAGGACGCGCTCGGGCGGACCCGCACGCGCTCCTTCCGGCACGCGTTCCTGAACGCCTACGCGGCCCGCATCGGCGAACGGCTCCGCGAAGCGGCGGACGAGGCGGCGGGCCGGGCCGCGTCCCGTCCGGACGGGAGCGACCTGCTCCCCCTGCTCGCCGCGCGGGACATCGCCGTCGACGACGCCGTCACGGCCCTGTTCCCGAACCTCGTGCGCGGTCGGCGCGGCACGGTGTCCAACCGGGAAGGATGGCTGGCCGGCCGGGCGGCCGCCGACGCCGCCGGTCTGGACGAGCACGCGGCGGTCACGGAGCCGTCCCGCGGGAGCTGACGGCCTTCCGTCCCCCCGGGGGGCGAGGGGGACACCGGATCAAGCCTTCTTGCGCCGGGTGTTCCCGCCACGGCCTCGCAGCGGCACGCCCGCCTCCTTGAGCACGTTGTAGATGAACCCGTACGAACGTCCGGTCTCCGCGGCCAGATCGCGGATGCTCTCCCCCGCCGCGTAGCGCGGCGCGAGCTCGGCGGCCAACCGGGTGCGCTCGGCCCCGGTCACCCGGGTGCCCCTCGCCAGAGTGCGACTCACGTGTACCTCCTGATGTCGGCCGGAGCACGGGGCGATCCCGCAGCTCACAGGTCTGTTGATCTACCCAACGTACACATTGCCCGCAAATACCTCCGCACTACCACAGGAACAGCACAAGATCGGCCGAAGCCGGTCTTTTCCACCGCGTACGGCGTGTCCTCCACACCCCCAACCCCACGGATGCATCCCACCCCACCAACCACCCCAAATCACCAAAACCCAGACACCCAACCCCCATCAGCCCCAACCCACGAAACCAAACCCCAACGCCTCAGCCCCGACCTCATCCCAGCCCGCGCCTAATGCAAGCCCGCACGACACACCAAGACAATCCACGTAACACGCACAACCGCGCAGACCGGACGAACCGCTACGAGAACCCCGATGCAACACGGCACGACATCACCAACCCGACCTGGCGCGGCTCAACGCGACGCGGCCCTGCGGCGGGAAACGGCGCGACCCGTCCCGACGCGGCCTGGCACAGCACGGCACGGCACGGCACGACCTGACACGGCCCAACAAGGCCCGGCAAGCAGGCGCCGCACAGACCGACACGCCGCGCCCCAGCCCGAATCGGCACGACGCAGCGCGACACAACCAGCCCAACGCGATGCGACGCGACGCCGCGCTGCGGCGCGAGACAGCGCGGGACCGCACGACGCGGGACAGGCCAACACTGCGCGACCCAAAGCAGCGAGGCGCCGCCCAACCTGGCGCGGCCCGGCGCAACGCAGCGCCGAGCTCCGGCGCGGCACGGCACGATCCAGCGGGGAGCAGCGCGGTCTGAGCCGACGCAGCGCAGCACGGCACGGCACGGCACAACGGAGGGCGGCACGGGCGCGGGCGCGGCGCGGCACAACGCGGCGCAGCAGGGCACGGGCGCGGCACGGCACGGCACAGCACGGGCACGAGCACAGCGCGGGCACGGGCACGGGCGCGGGCGCGGCACAGCGCAGCACGACACGGCACGACACGGCGCAGCACGCCGGGGCACGCCGGGGCAGGGTGCGCGCTGGTACGGCGCGGCGTGGCGCGTGTCTGAACTCGGGGTGGGGTGTCTGCGGGGAGTGCGGGTGGCTGGGTGTAAGGGCGTGGGGTCCGGTGTGGAGGTGGCTTGGGGGTGGGCGGCGTGGGGTGGGTGCTGCGTGGAGGGGTTCGGTGGGCTCGGCGCGCTGTGCGGTTCGGTCGGGTCGGTGGGTGGGGGTGGGGAATCCGGGTTGGGCTTGGGTTGGGTGGTACTTCGAGGCGTGAAAGGGAGTTGCCGGGAGCCATGTGGATGTGAGCGTTGGTCAACGCTGCGTAGCCGGAGTGGCTACGATCGGTTCTCGCACCGTTACCAGCGCGAGATTCGGGGCGTGATGAACCGACGTGGGAGATTTTGTGGGGTGCTCGGCGGCGCGGTCGTCGCCGGGGTGGTGGGGTTGGGGGCGGGGGGCGAGGCTGCCGCCGCGCCGCGTCCGGAGCCTCGGGCACCCGTGCCGTCCTTCTGTAGAGCGCCCTGGCGGGACGAGCGTGCCGCCCGCGTGTGTGCCATGTGGAACGCGCTACAGCCCGATCGGCGGGGTTCCGGGCGCGATCCCGAGCGGCGTGCGCGCAGGGAGCATCGACCGGCGTCGCCCGGTGCCCGGCGCGAGCCCGCGCGCGCCGAGCGGCCTGCCGTGAAACCCGCGCCCCGTGACAAGTCGAAAGCGGAAGCCCGGCCGTCCGCACCCGACCGCGCCCCGCGCACGAACGCGCCGCAGCCCCCGGAAGCGCTCGCGCCCCTCCCCGCGTCCGCCCCTCCGCCCCGGGCCGACGGCGGCGACGGGCACTTCGCTCCACTCGTGCCGCTCTTTCTGACCGGCCTGGTCTTCCTGGCCGCCATCGCCGTCGCCTCGCGCCGCCGTCTCCCCTTCACCCTCGCGTCCGCCCCGGCCACCGACCCCGAGGCGCCGCCGCACCTGTTCTCCGTGCCGATGCGGGCCGCATCGCACGACGCGCCGGACGCGGGCGCGTCCGCAGGGTCGGTGACCACCCCCGAAGGCACCGCGAACAGCACCCTGGGCCGTCCCAAGGCGCCTGTGGCGGCCGGATCGGCCCGCGGCCCGCGTACCGGCCCGGCAGGCCCCGGCGTCCCGGCACCGCACGCGGACGTCCGGCAGGCCCGCGCACCGCTCACGGGCGTCACCGACCCCTTCGCGCTGCCGGTCTGGAACCTCGACGGCCCCGGAGCGCTGGCGGCGGCGAGAGCGCTCGTGCTGTGCGCGCTGGAGCACCGCAGCGATGACGTCCTGCTGGTCATGCCGCGCGCCGACGCCTCGGCCCTGTTCGAGCTGGCCGACGACGACCTGCTGGACGAGGAATCCGCCGCGCTGTTCCTCTCCGGCAACCTGGACGTCGCGCTCGGCCTGCTGGAGACCGAGCTGGCGGCACGCTCCGGGGACGCACCCGCGCGCCCCGGGTCACCTCGGCACCTCGTGCTGGTCGCGGACTGCGGCGCGGAGACCGCGCGCGTCGAGCGCCTCCTCCTCCATCGTTCGTCCTCCCTGACGAGCGTTCTGCTCGGCGGCCACATCGGCGACGCCCTCGTCGTCGACGCGGACGGGCGCATCGCCCCCGGCACCGGCATGCGGACTCCCCGCACTCTCGAAACGCTTCGTTTCCCCGTCCTCACTCCGTCCGTCGCCCGCGACCGTCTCTACGAGGTACTCCCCCGCCAGCGCGCCACCCGTCGCCGTAGCGCCCCTCGCACCCGGACCACCGCTCAGTGAGGCGGTTCGGCGGCGACGCCGGCCGGTTCGAGGGCGCGTAGGGACGCGCGGGCGGTGCCGAGGGCGCGAAGCGCCCGTCCGGCCGCGGCGAGGTCGGGTGAGTGGTCGGTGGAGCCGTCGAGGTAGGCGGTGCAGCGGGCGAGCCAAGTGCGGAGGAGTTCGGCGGCGGTGCGCTCGCTCTCGACCGCCTGGGCGCGGCGGTGCTGCTCGGTCTCGCAGCGCAGGCGGTCCATGAGCCCGCCGTCCGCGGCCAAGGCGCGGACATGCGCGAGGACGTGACGGCCGCCGGTGTCGGTGCGGAGCGAGAGTTCGGCCGCGAGACGTCCGAACCGGCCGGGCCGGATGCCGAGCGCGCGGGCCGCGCCCCGGGCGTCGAGCGTCCCGGCGAGCGGACCCTTGCGGGCGTCGACGATCTCGTGGAGCGTCCGTTCGGGTACGGCGTCGAGATCACGCGGCAGATAGATGGGATGGCCACGGAACGCCCCGGCCGCCGCCAGGTCGCCGCGAGCCGCGAGCACTTCGATGTCGGCCTTCTCGACGTCGAGGACGAGCCGGCCCGCCAGCCGCTCGGCGGCCCGCACCGCACCGAGCGGCGGATCGGCGCCGAACGCCTCGAGCACCGACGCCTTCCGCTCCGCGCAGGCCGTCGCCCCGGCGAGCGACCAGCGATGATCGCCCACGTCCGGGGCGGGGACGAGACCGTGCTCGCCGGCAAGGCGAAGCTGCCACTGGCTGAGGCCGAGGTGTTCAGCGAGCTGCCGGAAACCGTAAGAGGACGCCATGACCGTGCCTCCCTTTCATTCTCTGGGACCACGGCCAGCATCCGCGACGCGGCGGCACCCGGGGAAACTCCTTCCGAACCTGTGGACAACCGAATCCGGGCCACCCCTCGGGGCGTACACCGCATAGCGCCGACGCCGCCGGGCCTCGCGCCGACCAGGGAGGCGGACGCGTCCGGCGGCGGACCGTCGGAACGCGGCACGGCGAACCCGGACATCCACCCGGAGCATCGACATTCAGCCCCGGCGCCGCCACTCGGACACTGAGATCATTATCACTCGAAGACACCAACGGGAACATGCGTGATCATGACGCTGAGACGGGAGGAACGGAACGTGAGGCGCATGACACGCGCCCGTCACACCGGGTCCGGACCCGGTCCGGACGTTCCTCACACGGGGCTCCATCGACACCTTTCGGACGTCCCGGTGGCAGCGGAGGTCCGGAACGACCTGCATGATCGTCTGGATACGATGAAGGACGGAACGTCTACGCAGGTGTGGACGGAGTTGGGAGCGAGCGAGCATGTCGGATTTCGAGCTCAACCACACGGGTGGCCGGACGCCCCTCGAGGTGACGCAGTCGACCGAGGGTCCGTCGGGAGTGCGCATCGGCAGTCTCCTCAAGGACACCGGTCACGTCACGCTCGACCCGGGCTTCACCAACACCGCGTCCACCACGTCGGCGATCACCTACATCGACGGTGACGCGGGCATTCTGCGCTATCGCGGCTATCCGATCGAGGAACTCGCGGAGAAGTCCTCCTTCCTGGAGGTCGCCTACCTGCTGATCTACGGCGAGCTGCCCACCTCCGACGAGCTGTGGTCGTTCACCGACAAGATCCGCCACCACACGCTGCTGGACGAGAAGTTCCGCGCGTTCTTCTCGGCGTTCCCGCGCCGGGCGCACCCGATGGCGGTGCTGTCGTCGGCCGTCAGCGCGCTGTCGACCTTCTACCAGGACAGCCTCGACCCCTTCGACGACGAGCAGGTCGACCGGTCGAGCATCCGGCTCATCGCCAAGCTCCCGACGATCGCCGCGTACGCGTACAAGACGTCCATCGGCCAGCCGCTGCTCTACCCGGACAACTCGCTCAGCTACGTCGAGAACTTCCTTCGGATGACGTTCGGGCTGCCCACGCAGCCCTACGAGATCGACCCGGAGATCGTCCGCGTCCTCGACATGCTGTTCGTCCTGCACGCCGACCACGAGCAGAACTGCTCCACCTCCACGGTGCGGCTCGTCGGGTCCAGCCAGGCGAACCTGTTCTCGTCGGTGTCGGCCGGTGTCGACGCGCTGTTCGGCCCGCTGCACGGCGGTGCCAACCAGGCCGTCCTGGAGATGCTGGAGAAGATCCACGCCGACGGTGACGACGTGGACGCGTTCGTGCGGCGCGTCAAGAACAAGGAGCCCGGCGTCAAGCTGATGGGCTTCGGGCACCGCGTTTACCGCAACTACGACCCGCGCGCCGCCGTGGTGAAGAAGGCGACGAGCAAGGTCCTGGAGGCGCTCGGCAAGCCCGACCCGCTGCTCGACCTGGCGATGCGTCTCGAAGAGGTCGCGTTGAGCGACGACTACTTCGCCGAGCGCAAGCTGTACCCGAACGTCGACTTCTACACCGGCGTCATCTACAAGGCGATGGGGTTCCCGACCAACGCCTTCACGGTGCTGTTCGCGCTGGGCCGCCTGCCCGGCTGGATCGCGCAGTGGCGCGAGATGATGCACGACCCGGCCACCAAGATCGGCCGGCCGCGCCAGGTCTACACCGGCCCGACGGAGCGGCACTACGTCGACCCGTCCGCACGCTGACCCGAACGGCGGCACGCGCTCGCCGGGAGCGCGGCCCGGGTTGACCACGGACGCCCAGACAACGCCGAAGGGCGGACCCATCGCGATGGGTCCGCCCTTCGGCGTTCACGCCCGCCGGAACGGGCACGAGACTCGCCGGGACGACATCCAGGGCTGCCACAGGCTCGCGCGCAGGGCCAACGGGCACGGGACGCCGCGTCCGCAGACCCCAGAGGACCCGAGATGCGACACGCGCGCGGGTTCGGTGGTCTTGTGCCAGGACGAGGGGCGAGGACCGTCCCTGAGGCGCCCGGCACGCACGCGCTCGGCCGCGACACGGTCGGCGGCCTGGTGCCCGGACGAAGGGAGAGGAGCGGACCTGGGAGGGGCGCCCGGCGCGCACGGCTCGATCGCGACACGGTCGGCAGCCTGGTGCCCGGGCGAAGGGCGGGGAGCAGATCTGCGAGGGGCGCCCGGCGGCCGCGCCCGGCCGTGGCACGGTCGGCGCCCAGGCGCGTACGCGCGCCTCCGCGGCCTGGCACCGCAGGGCGGCGCGGCTGTACGCGCTCAAAGCCCGGCGCGTCGAGGGTGAGCCACCTGGACCCCATGGCCCTGGGAAGGTACCGGCTGGGAGCGGACCTGAAGGGACGCCGGCGCGCACGGGCTCGACGTGGCACGGTCGGCGCACAGGTGCTCCACCGCCGGACACCGCAGGGCAGTGCGGTTCTGCGCGCTCACGGCCCGGTGGGTCGGGGTGAGCCGCCCGCCCTGAGAAGGGATCGGCCGGGACCTGCGAGCGTGCGAGGAGGCTCCCGGAGCGTCGCATCGCTGACGAGACGAGCGGCCTCGGGGCGGCAAGCCGGTCCCGGCGCGACGAAGGCCGCCCGAAATGCCGCACGGCCCCAGGGCGCCAAGCGCGGTCATTCTCCGCCAGGAGGCCGCTCGCAGCGTTGCGGCGAGCCGGTCTGGGCGGGACGAAGGCCGCCCGAAATGCTGCACGGTCCCAGGCAGCCACACGCGATCCTTCGCCGCCAGGAGGCCGCCCGCAGCGTTGCGGCGAGCCGGTCTGGACGGGACGAGAGCCGCCCGAAATGTCGCGCGGTCTCTGGGAGCTACGCGCGGTCGTTCTCCATGCCGGAAGGCCGCTCGCGGCTGTCCGGGGACCTCACATCGCCTTATGGGCCGGGGCTGGCACCGATCCGGAGTGGGATCGAGCCCTACCGGTGAGTATCCACAGAATCACCTTCGGTCGTGCCGGGTGGCCCGCGCGCTCGCACCCTGGTGCCGAAGAACCGTTCTCCGGGAGGCACCCATGTCCGGCACCATCACCCTTCTCGTTCCCGAGTTGACCTCGACGTCCTTCGTCGTGGCGGCCGGCGCGGACGCGCCCGCCGTCACGCGCCCGCCCCTGGTTCCCGAACCCTTCGCGGCCGAGGCGGCGATCCGGTACGGCACGTCGCGGCTGCTCGTCACCGACGAGCCCGCGCGGACCTCCCCGTGGGACCTCGCCCATGTCACGGCGGGCACGGCCGCGCGGCACATCGAGGTGCGCGCGGTCGTGCCCGCCGCCGACCAGCCGTTCGGCGCCCGCCTGGCGCGGGCCGTCGCCCGTGCCCTGGCCGACGCGACCGGGGGCGTCGGCGTCGACGCCGACACGCTCGACGTGCTGGCGCCCGGCCGGGAGGCCGAACGGTTCACCCTCGCGGACGGCTGGCTCGGGGTGCGGCTCCCCCCGTATCGCGACGCCGGTCGCTGTCTGGTCGACGAGGACGAGATCGACGGCTGCGCCTGTGTCGAGCTCACGACGCGCGGGCTCCGCCGGTTCGGGCTTCCCGAGCTGCGGATCGCGGGGGTGTCGTGCCGGCACGACCTGGCCGCGCTGAACATCCTGCGGGCGACCGCGCAGTGCCTGCTGCCCTACGGCGTGAGCCCGGGCGCCCACGAGGTCCCTCGCGACCTGCCGTTGACCGCCGACGACTTCGCCGCCTTCTGGGGTGCGGCGTGGAACCCGTGGTCGAGCGGTCCGGTGACGGTCGGGCTCACCCCGATCGGCGAGCGTCTGGTCGCCGTCGGCGCCCCCGGCCATTACACGGGGTCTCTCAACTCGTGGCTCTGGGAGGAACTCCCGCCCGACTTGTACGACCTTGTCGGCTGCGAACCGGACACCGATCTGGACGCCGACTGAAGGCCCACGAGCTTCGCGTCGAGACCTGGACCGATGGACCGGTAATCGGTCAGGGGCAGCCCGGACCTTGGAAAAGAAAAGGAGTTGTCGTCCGCATGGGAGTCGCTAGGTTCATGGAGTGAGTAAGCAGATCAGAGCATTGTCCGACGATGATTGCGTTACCGTTCACCGAGCCTACGGGACGGAGATCGCGGAGGTGGCGGTGACCGCCGGACGGTTCGTCGCGCCGTTCTCGCGGGAGCGGATGACGTGGATCAAGCCGTCGTTCCTCTGGATGATGGAGCGGAGCGGGTGGGGTCGGAAACCCGGCCAGGAGCGTGTGCTCGCCATACGGATTTCCCGGGAGGGGTAGGAGCGGGCGCTCTCGCCGGTCGTGACCGGCCGATCTCGGCCCGGGACGGGCGGCGAGCCGTCCAGTCCCCGGTCAGGGAGGGGGCGGGCCGCGGTCCGGGTCCAGTGGGATCCTGAGCGGGACCTGTACGGCGGGCGCCGTGTTGACCGGAGCATCCAGGTCGGGATAGGACCGCAGGTCGTCGGCGCGTACGTTGATGAATGGACGGTGGCCATTGACGACATCACGCCGCTGTTCGACTGGTTCATCGGCTGCGCGGGGAGGGGCGCGCGGCGGACGCCCGCGCACTTCTGCCGACGGAACGGCCGTATCCACTGAGCGCGGAACTCGCGGCCCGGATTGGTGCGACGAACCTGGATTGACGCGACACACGGGGTGAGTGCCTCCGAGCAGGTTTCCGTGCCAGCCGACTTCCGCATGCCTCCCGCCACGCGAACTGCACCCGGGCGTCGAGCAGACGCGCCCCTGAGCGGGGTGCACCGGCGGTGCCGTACTGCGGCGCGGACCGCGCCGATGATCGGCCGGAGGTCCGGGACGGTGACTACCCGGGCCAGCGCACGGATCGGCGCTCCCTGTGGCGGATCGGCAAGAGGCCGAGGAGGTCTAGGCGAACCAGCAGGCTCACGTGCTGACCGTAAGAGAGACCCAGGCGACGAGGTGCGAGAAGCCGCACACAGGCGATAGGAGGCCGCACAGTAAGCAGCAGGAGGCCGCACCGCACGCTCACGGCGAGGGGGCGCCGGGGCGCACGCTTCACCGACGGAACCCACTCACCGACAGGGGGCCACACGGCCAGCGGAAGGGGGCCACACGGTCAGGCCGTTGAAGTCGGGCGGCCAGCACACGGACGTGATAGGAGGCCGCGCGGCCAGGCAGCAGGGAACAGCACGGTCGGCACAGGCCGAGGTAACGCGGGACTCGTACCCAAACTATGGGGCCCGTACGCAGGCATTAGAAGGCCGCACAGCAAGGAGTTGAGGGCCACGGCCACAGCGCACCGCGGGGCGCACGGGCCGCATGCCCGAGCGGCAGGATGCCGGGCGGGCGAGCGGCAGGACGCCGCGCGGTTGGGCGGCAGGACGCCGTGCGGGCGGGCGGCAGGATGCTGTGCCGTCAGGGCGCACAGCGAGGCGGCAACGGGCGCGCGCCCAAGCGCCGGAGCGCCGTACGGCGCCCACGGCGAGGCGGCCGGGCGCTCACGCCCAGGCGCCCTCCTGGCCTTCCACGACCGCACCCTGGACCGCGTCACCGACCGCACCGGCGTCCTGGCCCGCCGCCCCTACGCCGAGGTCAGAATGCCGCACGGTACACGCGCTGCAGGCGGCAGGTCGTGGCGCGGCAAGACGACGGGAGGCCGCGAGGTTTCGCCTCGGTCTGGTCTGCGGCGGCCGGTGGGAGGTCCACGCGCGGACGAGCCGACGGGACGGGCGGCAGGCGGTGGTGACGGGCGGACGCCTCCCCCCGCAAGCCGCGACACCCGAACGCGGGCGGCCCCGAACTCCCTGGTCACGAGCCGCGCTGCCGAGGCGCGGACGGCGGCCAACTCCCTGGTCGCAAGCCGCACTACCCGCAGCACGGACGGACGCGGAGCCCCCGGCCGCGGGTCGTGCCGCTGGGCCACCATGTGGGCGGCTATCTCCTGGTTGGGCAGGCCACGGGCGACCAGGGCGGTGACCTCGCGTTCGCGGGTGGTGACGCCCACTCCTTGGGCGCGTCAGCCGAGCACGGGCGGCTGCCAGCGCCCGGCCCGCGAGTTGCGTCGCCGCGAGCACGGACGGACGTGGACGCCCCCTGCCGCAGGTCGCTCCGCCGGGGCATGGACGGGCGCCAGCTCCTCGGCCGCGAGCCGAGCCGACGGGGCGCGGACGGACGCGGAGGCCCCCGCCAGGGCGCCGCCGGGGCATGGACGGGCGCCAGCTCCTCGGCCGCGAGCCGAGCCGACCGGGCGTGGACGGAGGTGGAGTCCCCGGCCGGGGGTGCCGCCGGGGCATGGACGGGCGTCAACGATCGCCAGATCCGGCTGGCGCTCGTCCGGACCCGGCAGCAGCCCGTTGTGATCGTGCAGGAACGCCAGATTCTCTGGGCGTGAGCCGTGCCGACGGGGTGTGGGCGGAGGGGGAGGTTCTGGGTGCGAGTTGTGCTGGTGAGGTGTGGGTGGGCGTGGGGGTCTTGGGAGTGGGTGTGCCTTTGGGGTTGGGTTGAGGTGGATTTCTTGTTTGCGCGTCGGGTTGGTGGAGCGGGGGCGGGGGCTGGCTGCGCGTCCTCGTGCTGCCGTCTGGCCCGTGCCTGCTCGCTGCGCTAGATGGCGGGATCGGCTCCTGGGCCTGGCTGCGGGCCGTGTTGTTGGGCTTGGGCGGGTGTTGTTGGGCTTGGGCGGGTGTCGTTGGGCTTGGGCGGGTGTCTTGTTGGGCTTGGGCGGGTGTCGGGTTGTTGGGGTTGGTGGCCCGGCCCTGGTCCTTGTCCCGCCACTTCGGCTTCTGCTTCGGCTCCTGCGCGGTGGAGGGCGTGCCGTTGTGGTGGGCGTGAGGGTGGAGTTGTTTGGTCGGTCGGTGTGGGGTGTGAGTCGGTTGTGATCGTGCTTCGTGTGGGGCCGGGTTTTGTTGTGTGACGGCCATTACGTTGTTCGGGTCACAGTGGGGGCGATTCGGTTGTCAAGGGAAGTGTTCGCGGTCACATTTTGGAGGGGTGGGTGCGCCATTTACCGGGTTATGTGATCGACTTCTCACCGGGGCGAGAGGTCTTCGCGGGAGGCGGTATTCGCGCTGACCTCGTGTTATGTCGGTGGGTGCCGTTCGGGTGACGGGGGTCTCGTCCTTAAGGGGCAACGGGAAGGGCTCGCGTGTCGTCTCCTTAGACGAAGGGCTTCACGCCGATCGTGAGAAGCCCGCCCGTTAAAGCAACTAGGGGGAAAGATGACCCAGGTTCTTCCCGGTGTCCGCTTCCTGACCTCGGGACCGATCAGCGACGCCGACCGGGCCGCGGCGGAGGCCGCCGTCCGGCGTGCGCTGGACAGCGCGGCCGAGCAGGTCACGTCCGTCCAGGTCACGCTGAGCATCGTGCCCGGGGGCGACCTGCCCCGGCCGGCGCTCGCGCAGGCGATCGTCGAGGTCGACGGGGTGCGGATGCGCGCCCAGGCCGCCGGACCGACGATCACGGAGGCGATCGGCCTGCTCCGCGACCGGCTCCAGGTGCGCACCGCCTACCTGCGCGCGGGTTGAGCGCGGGCGTCCGGCCCCGCGCGTCACGGCGCGGGGCCGGGCGCCGGGCCCGGACGGCGAGCGACCGGGCGGACGCCTTTCCAGCGGGCTTCGCCCGGGTGTCGAACCGTGGGCGGGACGCCGAATCGCCGGTGGCCGCGAGGGCGCCCGTGAACGCCATTGAGCCGCGCCGGAGCCGGTGGGCAATCGGCCGGGTGCGTACGCGTGAAGCCCGTGTCTCAGGGCTTGCGTTGCGACGGCGAGTTCCCGCGCGTGGACGCTAATACCGGAAATCCGAGAACGGTCTACCGGGAAAGCCTCCCAGAAGAGCCGTTGATCGACTAAGATGGACGCCGCCCTCCCCGCCGACTTCGCGCGGGCCCATCGACCGGCTGGTGAACCTTGCCTCAGGATGCTGCTGTCTCGATGCCTTCGCACGAAGACCGGCCGACAGGCGGAGACGTGCTCGGTTATCCCCGCCGCGGCGGACCCACGGTGCTGCGCATCCTGCTGGGCAACCAGCTCCGGCGGCTGCGCGAGGCGCGGGGCATCTCCACCGAGCAGGCCGGATACGAGATCCGCGGCTCCCACTCCAAGATCAGCCGGATGGAGCTCGGCCGCGTCGGGTTCAAGGAGCGTGACGTCTCCGATCTGCTCACGCTGTACGGCGTGGAGGACCCGGCGGAGCGGTCGGCGCTGCTGGAGCTGGCACGCGAGGCCAACACGCCCGGCTGGTGGCACCGCTACGGCGACGTGCTGCCGGGCTGGTTCGAGACCTACCTCGGGCTGGAGGAGGCGGCGTCGCTTCTGCGCAGCTACGAGTTGCAGTTCATGCCCGGCCTGCTCCAGACGCAGGACTACGCCCGCGCGGTGATCCGCCTGGGCTTCCCCGAAGAGGCGGCCGACGAGGACGTCGAGCCCCGCGTCCATCTGCGGATGACGCGGCAGGCGCGGTTCACCGAGCCGGGCGCGCCGACGCTGTGGTCGGTGATCGACGAGGGCGTGCTGCACCGTCCGCTCGGCGGTCGCGGCGTGATGCGCGGGCAGATCGAGCACCTGCTGGAGATGGCCGAGCTGCCGAACGTGACGTTGCAGGTGGTCCCGTTCGAAGCGGGCGGTCACGCGGCGGCGGGCGGCCCGTTCACGATCCTGCGGTTCGCCGAGCCGGGCCTGTCGGACGTGGTGTTCATGGAACAGCTCACCAGCGCCCTCTACCTCGACAAGCCGTCCGACGTCGACGTGTACATGCGGGCTATGAACCACGTCTGCATCACCGCGCTGCGACCCGATGACACGGTGCAGCGCCTGCGCGACATTCTGCGTTCGATGTAGGGGCATGGGCCCCGGGCAACGGGGAAGATCCTCCGCAGGAGAGGGAGGACCCACATGCTGTACGGCAGGGAACATGTCGAGAAGTACCAGGAGACCGGCGGCGAGGTCGGCCATGACTGGCAGGGCGCGACCGTCCTGCTCCTCACGACGACCGGCCGCAAGAGCGGCGAGCCCCGCACGACGCCGCTGATCTACCAGCCGGACGGCGACGACTTCGTGATCGTGGCGTCCAAGGGCGGCGACCCGGACGATCCGCTGTGGTACAAGAACCTCAGCGCCGATCCCGAGGTGAAGGTGCAGGTCAAGGACGACGTGTTCACGGCCCGCGCCCGCACGGCGAGCGACGCCGAGCGGCCCCGGCTGTGGGCGAAGATGGTGGAGATCTGGCCGCAGTACGACGAGTACCAGGCCGGGACGGACCGGAAGATCCCCGTGGTGGTGCTGGAGCGCGTCTAGCGTTCGCTACCGCCCGGCGGGCCGGGACGTGTAGCGTCGGGTGGGAACATCCGTTCGACCGCGACCGGGGTGCTGTGTGCCGACGACACCGAGTCCGCTGCGGCGGTGGGGGCTGACCGACGCCGCCGAGCCGGTCGCGGCGGGCACCGGCGCATGGCGCGTCACGGCGGGCACCGGCACATTCCTGCTCCGCGCCTACGCCGCGCCGAACCGCCGCGCGCTGGCGTTCCTGCACGGCGTGCTGGGGACGCTGGACGCGGCGGGCCTGCCGGTGCTGGCGCCCGTCCCGGCGAAGTCGGGCCGCACGCTGGTGGTCGCGGCCGGAACCGGTTACGTGTTGTTCCCATGGGCGACGGGCCGCCGCCGGTCCGGCCTGGAGTTGACCTACGCGCAGTGCGAGGCGCTCGGGGAGCTGCTGGGCCGCCTGCACCTGGCGCTGGACGACTGCACGCCGCCGGTGCAGCAGTCGATGCTGGTGGCGACGCCGCGCGCGGCGGACGCGGTGGCGGAGGCAGACGCGATGCTGGCCGACGTCCCCGCGGACGGCGGCGACTTCACGGCACTGACGGCGCGGCGGCTGGCGGAGCGGCGGGCGCTGCTGACGGAATTCGCCGATCACCAGCCGCCGCACCTGGACGTCAGCACGGTCGGGCACCTGCACGGCGCGTTCGGCCCGGACCGGCTGCGGTACGGCGGGTCGGGGCAGGTGACGGCGGTCCTCGGCTGGGACGGCCTGCGCACCGGCCCGCTGGCGGGCGAGGTGGTGCGGGCGGCGGTGGAGCTGTTCGCCTGCGACGACGAACGCGGCCTGGACCTGGAGCGGGTGCGGGCGTTCGTGCGCGGGCACCGGTCGGTGTTCCCGCTGGACGCCGACCAGATCCAGGCGGCGGTGCACCGGGCCTGGTGGGAGCGGCTGTGCGATCTCGGCCCGCTGCGCGCCCGCTACCTGACGGGCGCGGACGGACGCGACCACGCGGGCGCGGCGGCGCTCGTCGCGTGGTGGTCGGCGCATCTTGATCTTACGCTGGAGGTCTTCCCGGCTCCGTACACCGAGGAGCCGCACGTGGATCGAGGGAGTGCGCTGTGACGAAGGTCGCGCTGCTGGGCACCGGCATCATGGGTGCCGCGATGGCCCGCAACCTGGCGAAGGCCGGGCTGGACGTGACGGTGTGGAACCGCACCCGGGCTCGGGCGGAACCGCTGGAGGCGGACGGCGCCACGGTGGCGGACGCCCCGGTGGACGCGGTGCGCGGCGCCGGGGTCGTGATCACGATGCTGAACGACGGCGACGCCGTGCTCGCCGTGATGAAGGACGCCGCGCCAGGGCTGGCCGAGGGCCAGGTGTGGGCGCAGATGAGCACGGTCGGGGTGGCGGCGGTGGCGCCGCTGGCCGCGCTGGCGGCCGAGCACGGCGTCACGTTCGTGGACGCGCCCGTGCAGGGCACGAAGCAGCCCGCCGAGCAGGGGACGCTGCTCGTGCTGGCGGCGGGGTCGCCGGACGCCCGCCCGGTGCTGGAGCCGGTGTTCGGCGCGGTCGGGCAGAAGACGCTGTGGCTGGGCGAGGACGGCGCGGCGGGCGCGGGGTCGCGGCTGAAGCTGGCGGCGATCTCCTACGCGCTCTCGCTGACGGCGATCATCGGCGAGGGCGTGGGCCTGGCGGAGGCGCTGGGCGTCGACCCGGCGCGCTTCGCCGAGGTGATCACCGGCGGCCCGCTGGACAGCGGCTACTTCCAGGCGAAGCTGGCGGCCATCACCGGGGACGACTTCGCGCCGAGCTTCACGGTCGACAACGCGATGACGGTGACGCGGCTGATCGCGGAGGCGGCCGAGTCGGCGGGCCTGCACGTGGACGTGGTGGACGCGGCGCACGCCCGTTTCGACCGCGCGGCGCGGCGCGGCCACGGCGACCAGGACATGGCCGCCGCGTACTTCGCGGGTCCGGTGGGCTGAGCGGGGCATGGAGATTCTGAGCAGCCGCGTCCTGCTGCGGCCCGCCGACCCCGCCGCCGTCCGCCGGTTCTACCGTGACGTGCTCGGGCTCGCCGTGTACCGGGAGTTCGGGCCCCGGGACGATCCGGGGACGGTGTTCTTCCTCGGCCCGGGCTTCCTGGAGGTCTCCGCCCACGGCGAACGCGCTCCGGCGCCGACGCTGTGGTTGCAGGTGCGGGACGTGGCGGCCGAGCACGAGCGGCTGCGGGCGGCGGGGGCGGTGGTCGTCCGGGAGCCGCGGCGGGAGCCGTGGGGGCTGGTCGAGATGTGGATCGAGGACCCGGACGGCACGCGGATCGTGCTCGTCCAGGTCCCCGAAGATCATCCGCTGCGGCGGGACACGCGGGGCTGAAGCGTCCGACCCGTCCGCTACGTTCCGCGTGCGGTGGGTGCGCCCCTCGGTACAGTCGGGACGGTCGCACCCGCCGCACGGCCCCTGACGGAGAAGGACGATGACCGACGACGCCCCCGACCTGCGCCGGTTGCGCGGCGACGCGCCCGCGCGCAACCACGACGCCCGCACGATCGCCGCGCTGACCGCCAATCCGGGGTGCTCCCGGCGGGGGCTGCTGGACGCGGCGGGCGTGGACAAGCAGGCGGTGGCCGACCATCTGGGGTTCGCGCCCCGGTTCGGGCAGTCGCAGTTCGCGATCACGCGCGGCAACTCGTTCGAGGCGCAGGTGAAGGCCGACGGCTGCGCGGCGCTGCTGGCGCTGCTGCGCGGCGACCTCGGGCTGGACGTGCCCGCGGTGACGTCGGCCGACCTGGCGCCGCGCGGCGAGGGCCGGGCGGCGCGGCACGCCGAGACGCGGCGGGCGCTGGGGCGGGCGCTGTCGGTGGGCGGCGGCGCGCTGCTCGACCATCCGATGCTGGTGCTCGACATCGCGGGCCGCCCGGCGTATCTGGAGCCGGACGTGCTGGCGCTCCAGCTCGCAGGCCGGTTGCACGTCGTGGAGATCAAGTCGTTCGCCGTCGTGGACGGGCAGGCCGAGCCGGAGCAGGTCGCGGCGGCGGCGCGGCAGGCGGCGGTGTACGTGCTGGCGCTGCGGCGGCTGGTGGCCGAGCTGGGGCACGATCCGCAGCGCGTCGCGCACGACGTGTTCCTGGTGTGCCCGCAGAACTTCTCCAACCGTCCGGTGGCGACCCCGCTGGACGTGCGTCCGCAGCTCGCGGTGCTGGAGCGGCAGCTCACCCGGCTGACCCGCGTCGACGCGATCCTGGGCGAGCTGCCGGACGAGTTGTCGTTCGCGCTGGACGACGCGCTGCCCGAGTCCGTCCGCGCCGTCGAGGCCCGGTACGCCCCCGAATGCCTGTCGAGCTGTGAGATGGCGTTCTTCTGCCGGGAGGAGGCGCGCGCCTGCGGTGCCACCGGCTCGCTGGGCCGCGCCCTGCGCGACGACCTGGGCGGCGTGGAGTCGGTCGAGGCGGCGCTGGCGCTGGCGGCGGGCGCGGCGGACGTCCCGCCGGAGCTGGCCGAGACGGCGGAGCGGCTGCGGCTGGCGGCGCGGCTGCGCGGCGAAGCGCTCGGCACGGCGGGATGAGCGCGCTGACGGCGCTGGCGCGGCTGGAGGCCGTCGCCGCGCGCCGGGCCCGGCCGCTGGCCACGGTCCGGCACTGCCACCTGTCCGCGACGCCGCTGGTGGTGATCCCGCTGCGGCTGGCGGGCGAGGCGGGCGCGCCGCTGGCCGTCATGCTCGGCGGCGCCCGCGACGAGCCGGTGCTGCTCGCGGTGCCGCAGCCGCGCAACCGCGACCTGCGGTTCGCGTTCGCGGCCGAGCTGGGCAAGGTGCTGCTGGAGTACGTGGAGGCGTCGCGGGGCGTCGCGGAGGATCTCGGCCCGTCCAAGGACGGCGAGGACCGCGTCCGCTACACCGGGGCGCCGCAGCTCGTGCTGCCGAACACCGGCGGCGTGGCGTTCCTGCGGCTGCTCGGCCGTTCGACGCGGTTCCGCCGCACCGAGGGCGAGCACGCGGTGGAGCCGGCGGTCCCGGCGCTGGGCCGCTGGCTGACGTGGTTCGCCGAACGCCGGGACCGTCCGGGTTCGTCGCTGACGCTGGCGCTCACCGAGGCGCTGCGGCTGCACTGGGCGACGGGCCAGAGCTCGGTGGAGGACGCGAACCTGGCGGCGCTGCTCGGCTGGATCGACCCGCCGGACGGCCTGGACGGCCCGGCCGCCGCGACAATCGCGGAGGACCCGGCGCGCACTCCCCCGGCGGGCCCGGCCACCGACCCCAAGTTCGACAACGACGTGCTGGCGCCGGCGATCGCCGCATTCGACGAGGGCGCCGACGGCGCCGGGGAACGCGTCCGGGAGGCGCTGCGCACGCAGCTCGCCCCCACCTGGGAGCTGTGCTGGCGTGCGCTGGACCTGCTGGCCGCCCTGCCGGAGGGCGCGAGCGTCGCGGGCCGCTGGGAACGCGACCGCGACGCCTTCACCCATTTCCACCAGACGTTCGCCGAGGGCGTGCCGCAGGCCCGCCGCGACTCGGCGGTGGGCGCGGCGCGCCGCCTGCACCGGCTGGAGCGGGCGCAGGAGAGCTACGAGGCGCAGCGGGCGTTCGACGATCCCCTGGTCATGGCCGAGTACCGGCTGGAGGGGCTGGCGTTCGGCGGCACGGTCACCGAGGCCGACCCCGAGCGGCTGGACGAGTCCGGCAAGCGTCCTAAGCTGCGTCCGCGCCTGCGCGTCGCCACCGAGGACCCGCTGCGGCTGGAGCCGGGCGCGACGGTGTGCGACGCGGCGCGTCCGAAGGTGAAAGGGAAGATCGTGGAGTACGGCGCGGGCGAGGTGCTGGTGGAGCTGACCGGCGGGCTCGGCAAGAAGCTCACGCCCGAGCCCGGCACCGTGCCCGAGGCGGGCGCGCGGGTGGTGTTCACGTCGGTGACCGAGGGGTCGTTCGGCCCGGCGCGGTTCCCCGAGCACGAGGAGACGCCGTGGACGCACGGCGGCCCGCCCGCGGAGTACGTCCCGGACGCGCGCGACGCCGGGGAGGCGTGGTCGTGACCGTCGATCCGGCGACGGCGGCGGACGCCGTCGTGGCCGCAGTGCTCGCCGATCTGGACGCCGGGCACCGGGGCATCGTCGTCGACTCGCCGCCGGGCGCGGGCAAGTCGACGCTGGTGGTGCGGGCGACGGCGCACCTGGCGGCGGCGGGCGAGCGCACGATGATCGTCGCGCAGACGAACGAGCAGGTGGACGACCTGATCGAGCGGATCGCGGCCAGGCATCCGGACGTCACGGTCGGCCGTCTGTCGGCGGCGGGGTACGCGCCGTCCGAGCGGGTGCGGGCCGCGCCGTCGGTGAAGGTGGCGGGCAAGGCCGACGATCTGGCCGACCGCGCCGTGGTGATCGCGACGGCGGCGAAGTGGGCGACGCTGTCGGAGGGTTCGTGGCCGTGGGCGATCGTGGACGAGGCGTACCAGATGCGCTCGGACATGCTGCTGCGCATCGCGGGCCGGTTCGAGCGGGCGCTGTTCGTCGGCGATCCGGGGCAGCTCGACCCGTTCTCGACCGTGGAGGTGGAGCGCTGGACGGGCCTGGCGTGGGATCCGATGCGCAGCGCGGTGTCGGTGCTGCTGGCGCACAATCCGAACCTGCCGGTGCACCGGCTGCCGGTGTCGTGGCGGCTGCCCGCGTCGGCGGCGCCGGTGGTGGCGCGGGCGTTCTACCCGTTCACGGGGTTCCGGTCGGGGACGGGCCCGGGCGACCGGCGGCTGGAGTACGGCGCGGGCGGCATGGGCACCACCTACGACCGCGCGCTGGACGAGGCGGCCAGCTCGGGCTGGGCGCTGTACGAGCTTCCGGCGCGGCACGCGCTGCGCACCGACGCCGAGGCGGTGCGGGCGACGGCGGCGCTGGCCGTGCGGCTGTTGCAGCGCGGGCCGGTGGCGCACTCGGAGCTGGGGTCGCATCCCGTCCGCGCCGACCGGGTGGCGATCGGCGCGGCGCACCGCGACCAGGTGACGGCGATCCGCGCGGCGCTCGGCGAGCACGGCGAGGGCATCACGGTCGACACCGCGAACCGGCTCCAGGGCCGCGAGTACGACGTGACGGTCGTGCTGCACCCGCTGTCGGGGCGGCGGGACGCGACGGCGTTCCACCTGGAGGCCGGGCGGCTGTGCGTGCTGGCGTCGCGGCACCGGCACGCGTGCCTGGTGGTGGCGCGGGCGGGCATTCCCGAGCTGCTGGACGCGCATCCGTCGGCGGAGCCGGTGCATCTGGGCGTCCCGGTGAAGTTCCCGGACGGCTGGGAGGCGAACCAGGCGGTGCTGGCGCATCTGGCGGAGCACCGGGTGCGCGCCGAGGCGTGACCGGAACGGGACGGCTGAACCGGCGGCGGCTGGGCATGGAGTCCCCGGAGGGCGCATGTCCGGCGCGCGAGAGGGCAAGGAGCCTGGCACGACGGGTAACGCGGCGGTGCCCGGAGGGATACGGTGAGAACCGGGGCCTCGGCGATACGGAGGGGACATGGAGGACGACATCGGCTTCATGTGCGCCCACTGCGGCGGTGAGGTGCATGACGTCACCCACAACCGCGAGGGGGCGGTCGACGGGGTCGGCTACCGGCACAACCGCCGGGTCGAGCCGTGGGACCACGAGCTGGAGCTGGCGGTCGGCGTGGCGCAGGCGCCGTCGCGGGCGTGCGACTTCTGCGGCGAGCACGAGCCGAGCTGGCTGTACTACCCGACGCTCGACCCCGACGACACCGACATGTTCGAGGTCGAGCTGGACACCACGCACCTGTCCGACGACGACACCGCCGTAGCGGTGCTGAACATGCTGTATCCGTGGCTGGCGTGCGACACGTGCTCGGTGCTGGTCGCCGACCGGAAGGTCGACCGGCTCATCGACCGCGCGCTGGACCGCACTCCCGTGCCCTCGGACGCGGCGGTCGACGAGGAGACGGTGCGGGCGCGGTTGCAGGGGTCGCTGTCGGTGTTCTTCTCGACCCGCCCCGGCCGTCCGCAGCCCTCGCGGGCGATCTGAAACACACGCGGCGCGCGGGGGGAACGTCGGGTCTTCTCACTATGATCGCGATCGGTCCGGATTCGCCGGCCCGACCAGCACGAAATCCGGGGGGATTCGGTGATCATCGCAAGGCGGTTCAACGGGCCGGACGGCTCGGGCAACGGCGGCTACGTCGCCGGGGCACTGGCCGCGCACGTCGACTCCGACACGGTCACGGTGTCGCTGCGCCGCCCGCCGCCGCTGGAGACGCACCTGCGCGTCTCCCCCGCCGACGACCGCTGGCTGGGCGCCTGGCTGTGGGACGGCGACGACCTGGTCGCCGAGGCGCTGACCGGCGCGATCGTGGTGCCGCCCGTCCCGCCGGCGCCGCGCGAGGTGGCGCGGGAGGCGGCGGAGAAGTTCCGCGCCCAGGAGAGCCACCCGTTCCCGCACTGCTTCGTGTGCGGGCCGGAGCGCGAGGCCGGGGACGGGATGCTGCTGGCGCCCGGCCGGGTCGACGCCGAGACGGTCGCGTCCCCGTGGACGCCGGACGGCGCGGTCACGCCGGAGCTGGTGTGGGCGGCGCTGGACTGTCCTGGCGGCTGGTCGTTCGACCAGAACGCGAGCATGGCGCTGCTGGGGACGATGACGGCCCAGGTGCTCGATCTGCCCGAGACGGGCGAGGAGTGCCTGGTGATGGGGCGGGCGCGCAGCCGCGAGGGCCGCAAGCTGCACGCGGCGACGGCGCTGTACGGGGCGGGCGGGCGGCTGCTCGGCCGGTCCGAGCAGATCTGGATCGAGATCGACCCGAACCGCGTCCCGTAGTCGTTTCCTGCGGTTTCTGTGTCATCTGACGCAGCGTTCCGGACCGGTCACAGATGTACTGGTGGTCCGCGAGGAACGGAGGCCGCCGGTGAACGGGGTGCTCGTGCTCTGCCTGATGGCGCTGGCGGTCGTGCTGGGGACGGCGTGGGAACGCGCCCGCACCGCCGCGTTCGGCCGCGCGTCGCGCCCCCCGCGCGAGGACGGCGACCGGCCCGGCCCCGGCGGCCCCGGCGGGCCGCCGGAGATCACCCGGTCACGGCCCGGTGAACAGCGGGTCCTCCCGGTCGGGCGTGCCGTTGACGGGCCGTCCCGGCGCGCCCGGCACCTCTCCCCCGTGCGGGAACCGGTCCGGGGGAAGCCCCGGGACCGGCGCCGACAGCGGAACCGGCGCTGACGCGGCGGCCTGCGGCGCGGGCGCGCCCATCATCGGGGAGTGCGGCGGGCGTCCGCCGGGGGCGGCGTTGGACGACAGGGTGTTCGACGACAGCGTGTTGTGCGTGAACGAGTCGATCTGGCGGCGGGCCCGGTCGGCCTCGGCGCGGGCGGCGTCGCGTTCCTCGGCGAGGGCGGTGAGCGCGGCGCGCTGCTCGGCGACCGACTGGGAGAGCTGGCGGATCTGCACGCTCTGCTCGTTGATCTGCGCGGTGAGCTGGTCGCGTTCGGCCAGCGCCGCCTGGGCGCGGGCCTGGGCGGCGTCGCGTTCGCCGGCGGCGGCGTCGGCGCGGGCCTCGGCGGCGCGTCCGGCGGCCTCGGCCTCGCCCTGCGCGCGCTGGGCGGCGGCGCGGTCGGCCTCGGCCCGGCTGGCGGCCTGCATGGCGCGCTGCCGGGCGGCCTCGCTGTCGCGCATGGCCGAGCGCAGGTCGTCGGTGCCCTGCTTGGCGACGGCGGCCTCGACGCGCTGCTTCTCGATCGCGCCGTCGCTCTCGGCGACGCGGGCGTGCAAGGAGACCATCTCGGCGCGGGTGGCCTCCAGCGCGGCGAGCAGTTCGGTCTCGCGGGCGGCGATGCGGTCGCGTTCGCTCTCGGCGGCGAGCTTGGCCGTCATGGCCTGCTGCGCGATCTCGTGCGCCTCCTCCCACGCCTGCTGGGCGGCGTCGCGCTTGGCGGTGGCGACGCGGGCGTCCTCGCGGGCGCGCGCGGCGTGCGCCTCGGCGGCCTCGGCGCGCTGCCGGGAGCCGGTGGACTCGTGCCACGCCTCCTCGGCCTTGCGCTGGGAGGCGTCCCGCTCGGTCTGCGCGATGGCCAGCTCGCGGGCGGCCTCGGCGCGGACCTCGGCGACGCGGCGTTCGACGCCGGCGACGCTCAGCTCGGCGGTGAGCGAGTCGGCGAGGGCGTCGGCGGCCTTCTCCATCCGCTCGACCATCTCCCACGCGGACGCGACCTGCCCGGTGAGGCCGGGGGCGTCCCGGCCGCGTTCGCGGCGTTCGCGGGCCTCGCGGGCGCAGGCGCCGTCGTTGTCCTGGCAGTAGCGGACGGTGCGGACGGCGCCGGGCGGCTGGGCGACGGGACGGCCGCAGTTGGCGCAGGGCCAGACGGCGACGGGGTCGCCGACGCGGGCGACCGCCGCCTCGGGGCCGGGGCGCGGCGGGCCGAGGGGTGGGCGCGGCTGCGGCGGACCGGTGGGGTGGGGAAGGGAATCGCGCGGCGGACCGTCGCCCGCGTACGGGCCCCCGGCGGCCCCGGCCCCGGGCGGGGGGCCGCTGCTGTCGCGCTCATCACTGTTCGGCATGAAAGGCACTTTACGGGCATGCAGTCGGGACCGCAGTGACTTGGGGGGTGCCTGTGCCGAATCGTCAGCCGCGCAGCGCGCCCAGCGCTTTGCGGATGCGCTTGTCCGACACCGGATAGCGGGTCCCGAGCTGCTGCGCGAACAGGCTGACCCGGTACTCCTCCAGCATCCAGCGCACGGCGCGGACGGGTTCGTCGTCGCGCCGCGCGGGCGGCAGCCGCCGCAGCTCCGCCGCGTACTCGGCCTCCAGCGTGCCCGCCAGGTGCGTGCCCTGGCGGTCGCGGGCGGGGTTCTCCGGCAGCCGGTCCAGCCGGATCTCCAGCGCCTTGAGGTAGCGGACGAGGTCGGGCAGCCGGGCCCGTCCGGTCTCGGTGACGAACCCCTTGTGCACCAGGCCCTCCAGCCGGGCGCGCGCGTCGGTGAGGGCCGGGACGAGCGTCAGGCTGGTGCTGCCGCGCATCCGCCGGTCGACGGCGTGCGCGGTGGCCAGCACGCGTTCCACCTGGGCGACGATCTCGGCGGTGACGTCGTGCAGGTCGGCGCGGACGGCGTCGTAGAGCGCGGTGAAGCCCCGCTCGTCCCACGCCGGTCCCCCGGCGGCGGCGATCAGCGCGTCGGCGGCGGCGGTCACGCAGTCGTCGAACAGCGCGCCGACCGACCCGTGCGGGTTGTGGCTCAGCGCCAGCTTGCCCTGGTTGGTCAGCCGGGCCTGGATCTGCTTGACCGGCGACGGCGCGTTGAGCAGGACGAGGCGCCGGGTGCCGCGCCACATCGCGCGGCGCTGCTCGGCCTCGGTCTCGTACAGGCGGACGGCGACGGTCGCGCCCTCGTCGGTGAGCGCCGGGTACGCCTTGACCGTGTAGCCGTCGCGGTTCCGCTCGTAGACGCGGGGCAGCTCCCCGATCGTCCAGGACGTGAGGCCCGCGTGCTCGACGCCCTCGTCGGCGGCGGCCTCGCTGAGCGTGCCGCGCACCTTGCCGGACAGGCGCCGTTTGAGCGCGGCCAGGTCGGTGTCCTCGGCGACGGTGCCGCCCTTGTCGTCCACGACGCGGAAGCTCATCCGCAGGTGGGCGCCGAGCCGCGCGGTGTCCCACGCCTCGCGGGCGACGGCGACCCCGGCCGGGGACAGGTCCGACAGCTCGCGTTCCAGGGCGTCCAGCAGCGGTTCGGTGCGCGGCGCGACGCGCTCCAGGACGCGGCGCGCGTAGTCGGGCGCGGGCACGAAGTTGACGCGGAGCTGCTTGGGCAGCGAGCGGATCAGCTCGGTGACCAGCTCGGCGCGCAGGCCCGGGACTTGCCAGTCGAACCCGTCGGGACGGACCTGGTTGAGGATCTGGAGCGGGACGTGCACGGTGACGCCGTCGGCGTCGGCGCCGGGCTCGAACTGGTAGGTCAGCTTCAGGGTGAACGGGCCCTGCCGCCAGGCGCCGGGGTACTCGGCCTCGCTGACGTCGCCGGCGGAGGCGTTGATGAGCATCGACCTCTCGAAGCTCAGCCGGTCGGGCTCGGTGTGCCGGGCCTTCTTCCACCAGGCGTCGAAGTGGCGGCCCGAGACGATGTCGGCGGGGACGCGTTCGTCGTAGAAGTCGAAGAGGGTCTCGTCGTCGACGAGGATGTCGCGGCGGCGGGCGCGGTGCTCCAGTTCCTCGACCTCGTCCAGCAGGGCGCGGTTCTCGGCGAAGAACCGGTGGTGCGTCTGCCAGTCGCCCTCGACCAGGGCGTGCCGGATGAACAGCTCGCGGGCCAGTTCGGGGTCGACGCGGCCGTAGTTGACGCGGCGCTGGGCGACGATCGGGACGCCGTAGAGCGTGACGGTCTCGTAGGCCATGACGGCGGCCTGCTTCTTGGACCAGTGCGGCTCGCTGTAGTTCCGTTTGACCAGGTGCTGGGCGAGCGGTTCGATCCACTCCGGCTCGATCTTGGCGTTCGTCCGCGCCCACAGCCGGGACGTCTCGACCAGCTCGGCCGACATGATCCACCGGGGCGGCTTCTTGAACAGCGACGAGCCGGGGAAGACGGCGAACTTGGCGCCGCGCGCGCCGACGTACTCCTGGCCCTTGCGGCGCTTGTCGCGGGGTTCGTCCTTCTTGTCGGCCACGTCCATCAGGCCGATGTGCGACAGCAGCCCGGCGAGCAGGGAGACGTGGACGGAGTCGGGCGCGGCGTCCACGGTGTTCGCGGTGACGCCGAGGCTCTTGGCGACCTGCTTGAGCTGGGAGTGCAGGTCCTGCCACTCGCGGACGCGCAGGTAGTGCAGGAACTCGTTCTTGCACAGCCGCCGGAACCGGCTGCCGGACAGTTCACGCTGCTGTTCGCGCAGGTAATTCCACAAGTTGAGGTAGGACAGGAAGTCCGAGGCGGGGTCGGAGAAGCGGCGGTGCAGCTCGTCGGCGGCCTGCTGCTGGTCGGCGGGGCGTTCGCGCGGGTCCTGGACGGACAGCGCGGCGGCGATGATCAGCACTTCGCGGACGCAGCCGTTGGCGGCGGCCTCCAGCACCATCCGGCCGAGGCGGGGATCGACGGGGAGCTGGGCGAGGCGGCGGCCGGTCTCGGTGAGCCGCTTGCGCGGGTCCTTCTCGGCGGGGTCGAGGGCGCCTAGCTCGTGCAGGAGGTCGACGCCGGCCTTGACGTTGCGGCGGTCCGGCGGCTCGACGAACGGGAACGCGGCGATGTCGCCCAGGCCGAGCGCCGTCATCTGGAGGATGACCGACGCCAGGTTCGTGCGCAGGATCTCCGGGTCGGTGAACTCGGGGCGGCTCTCGAAGTCCTCCTCGGAGTACAGCCGGATGCAGATGCCCTCCGAGACGCGCCCGCAGCGCCCCTTGCGCTGGTCGGCCGACGCCTGCGAGATCGCCTCGATGGGCAGCCGCTGCACCTTGAGGCGGTGGCTGTAGCGGGAGATGCGGGCGGTGCCCGGGTCCACGACGTACTTGATGCCGGGGACCGTCAGCGACGTCTCAGCGACGTTGGTGGCCAGCACGACGCGGCGCCCGCCGTGCGGCTTGAACACGCGCTGCTGCTCGGCGGCCGACAGCCGCGCGTACAGCGGCAGCACCTCGGTGGCCGGGCCCCGCCGGTCGCCCAGGTGCTTGCCGAGCGCGTCGGCGGTGTCGCGGATCTCGCGTTCGCCGCTGAGGAAGACCAGGACGTCGCCGGGGGCCTCGCGGCCCAGCTCGTCCACGGCGTCGATGATGGCGCGGACCTGGTCGCGGTCGGGGTCGGCGGACGGATCGTCGGGGTCCAGGACGGGCCGGTACCGCACCTCGACGGGGTAGGTGCGGCCGGACACCTCGACGATGGGGGCGTCACCGAAGTGCTTGGAGAAGCGCTCGGGGTCGATCGTCGCGGAGGTGATGATGATCTTCAGGTCGGGGCGGCGCGGCAGGATCTCGCGCAGGTACCCGAGCAGAAAGTCGATGTTCAGGCTGCGCTCGTGCGCCTCGTCGATGATGAGCGTGTCGTAGCGGCGCAGCAGCCGGTCGGTCTGGATCTCCGCGAGCAGGATGCCGTCGGTCATCAGCTTGACGAGCGTCTCGTCGCCGGACTGGTCGGTGAACCGCACCTTGTAGCCGACGGTCTCGCCCAGCTCGGTGCCCAGCTCGTCCGCGATGCGGTCGGCGACGGTGCGGGCCGCGATCCGGCGCGGCTGGGTGTGGCCGATGGAGCCGAGGACGCCGCGGCCCAGTTCGAGGCAGATCTTGGGGAGCTGGGTCGTCTTGCCCGAGCCGGTCTCGCCCGCGACGATGACGACCTGGTGGTCGCGGATCGCGGCGGCGATGTCGTCGCGCTTCTGGCTGACGGGCAGCTCGTCCGGGTACCGGATCGCGGGCACGGCGGCGCGCCGCGCGGCGACGCGGCGCTCGGCGGCCTCGATGTCGGCGGTGATCTGCGCGGTGGCCGACGCGCGGCGCCGGTCGTCGCGCAGCTTCTGCGTGCCGTCGATGCGGCGGCGCAACCGGTGCCGGTCCAGCGGCGCCAGCTCGGGCAGGCGCGCGCGCAGCTCGGCGAGCGGCGAACTCACAGGCGATGACGTCCTTACATGCGTTGCTGGCTCAGTGCCCAGGATAGGGAGCGGGCACGCCGGGCTACCCGGCACGCTAGCGGCGGGTCCGCGCGCGACGCGACCCATTATCCGGGGCACGCTGGAGCAACGCCGTGGGCGGGCCGCCCATTCCGGGCGGCCCGCCGGAGGTCACGTCCAGACGCCGGTGCCGGCGGCCTCCTCGGCGTAGGCGGCGAAGGAGCGCGCCGGGCGGCCGAGGACGCGCGGGATCGCGTCGTCGACGCGGTCGCCCTTGCCGTCGGCGATCTCCTGGAACAGGTCGGTGAGCATGACGGCGACGTGCTCGGGCACGTCCTCGGCGACGAGCGCCGCGACGTAGTCGTCCGGGGTGATGGCGTCGTAGCGGATGTCGCGGCCGGTGGCCTTGGCGAGCGTCGCCGCGACGTCGGCGAAGCCCAGCGCCTCGGGGCCGGTCAGCTCGTAGGCGGCGCCCTCGTGGCCGTCCTCGGTGAGCGCGGCGACGGCCATGGCCGCGATGTCGTCCGCGTCGACGAACGCCTCGCGGCCGGTCCCGGCGGGCAGCGCGATCCGGCCGTCGAGGACGGACGGGAGGAGGTAGTCCTCGGAGAAGTTCTGGTGGAACCAGGCCGGGCGCAGGATCGTGTACGCCGCGCCGGACTCCCGGACGGCGGTCTCCCCGGCCTCCTGGAGGGGGTGGACGCCGTCGTGACCGCGCGCCGACAGCAGGACGATCCGCCGGGCCCCGGCGGACACGGCCGTCGCGGCGAAGTCCCGCAGGGTGGCGGCGTCGGTGTACTCGCTGAACGGGACGAGGTAGACGTCCCGGACGCCGTCGAGCGCGGCGTCCCAGGTGGCGGGATCGGTCAGGTCGAAGCCGGTGGTGCGCGAGGCGGCGCGGAACGGTCGTCCGGCGGCGGTGAGGCGTTCGGCGACGCGGCGGCCGGTCTTGCCCCGGGCGCCGATGACGAGGATGGGGTTGTCGTTCATGGTGTCCACTCCACCAGCCGCCGCCGAGACGCTCCATGGCTGTTCGTCTCCGTCACCTGTGAGATCGTCTCAGCATGGACGTCCTTGACGAGATGCTGGCGAGCATGCGGGCCGACGGCTCCCTGCTGTGCCGTTCGGTCGCCGCGCCGCCGTGGTCGATCCAGTGCACGAGCGAGGCGCCGCTCTCGCTGGGAACGCTCCACCGGGGCACCGCGTGGGCGCTGCGGCCGGGTGCCGCGCCGGTGCGGCTCAACGAGGGCGACATCGTGCTGAAACGGGCGTCGGTGCCGGTGACGATCGCAGACGACCCCTCGGTCGATCCGCAGATCATCATCGACGGGCCGAACTGCTGGACGCCCGGCGACGGCCCGGCGCCGGACCTGGCGCTCGGCGCCCGCGCCTTCGGGTTCGACGGCGACGGCCCGGACCAGTTCATCAGCGCCGACTACCCGGTGCGCGGCGCGGTCTCCGAACCGCTGCTCGCCGCGCTGCCGGAGATGGCGATCGTGCCGCGCGACGCGGAGATCGCGCCGCTGCTCGATCTGCTCGCGGTCGAGGTCGGGCGGGACGCGCCCGGCCAGCAGGTCGTCCTGGACCGGCTGCTCGACCTGCTGCTCGTCCGGGTGCTGCGCGCCTGGTTCGCCCGGCCGGAGGCCGAGGCCCCGGCGGGGTACCGGGCGCTGGCCGACCCGGAGATCGGCCGCGCGCTGCGGGCGCTGCACGCGGCGCCCGCCCGGCCGTGGACGGTGGCGTCGCTGGCGGCCGAGGCGGGGCTGTCGCGGGCGGTGTTCGCGCGGCGGTTCGCCGCGTTGGTCGGGCAGCCGCCGCTGGCGTACCTGACGGGGTGGCGGATGGCGCTGGCGGCCGACCTGCTGGCCGAGCCGGACGCGAGCGTCACGGCCGTCGCGCGGCGGGTCGGGTACGCCGACGGGTTCTCGTTCAGCGCCGCGTTCAAGCGGGTGCGGGGGGTGCCGCCGAGCGCGGTGCCGCGGTCAGGCGCCGTAGACCGGTTCGGGCACGGGGGCGCGGCCTAGCAGGTCCGCGACGACCGGGCCGAGGTCGGCGGGGTTCCAGCGGGCGCCCGCGTCGGCGGACGGGCCGTGCCGGAACGCGTCCATGACGCAGATCCGGCCGCCCTCGGCGGCGAAGACGCGGCCGGTGACGTCGCGCGACTGCGCCGAGCCGAGCCACACCACGAGCGGCGACACGTTCCCGGGCGCCATCGCGTCGAACGCGCCGTCCGGCGGCGTCGCCATCGTCCGCGCGAACACCTCCTCGGTCATGCGGGTGCGGGCGGCCGGGGCGACGGCGTTGACGGTGACGCCGTAGCGGGCCAGTTCGGCGGCGGCGACGAGCGTCAGCCCGACGATGCCCGCCTTGGCGGCGGAGTAGCCGCCCTGGCCGACGCTGCCGAGCAGGCCCGCGCCGGACGAGGTGTTGATCACGCGGGCGTCCACCGGGCGGCCCGCCTTGCTCTGCGCACGCCAGTGCCGTCCGGCCTGCCGGAGCGGGAGGAAGTGGCCGCGCAGGTGGACGCGCAGGACGGCGTCCCACGCGTCGGCGGCGGTGTTGATCAGCATCCGGTCGCGCAGGAACCCGGCGTTGTTGACCAGGACGTCCAGCCCGCCGAAGTGCTCGACGGCCAGCGCGATCAGGGCGGCGGCGC
Organism: Actinomadura flavalba DSM 45200; assembly: GCF_000374305.1. GTDB lineage: Bacteria > Actinomycetota > Actinomycetes > Streptosporangiales > Streptosporangiaceae > Spirillospora > Spirillospora flavalba. The sequence goes on from NZ_KB894098.1 coordinate 58,225, forward strand.
CGTCCTCGTCGGCGACGTCGTGCGCGCTGGCGACGGCGCGTCCGCCCAGCGCCTCGATCTCGGCGACGACGTCGGCGGCGGGACCGGCGGACGCGGCGCCGCCGCCGTCGGGGGCGACGCCGAGGTCGTTGACGACGACGCGGGCGCCCTGCCGGGCGAACTCCAGGGCGTGCGCGCGGCCGAGGCCGCGTCCGGCCCCGGTGACGACGGCGACGCGGTCGGTGCAGATCACGGGTTCTCCTCGCTGTTGACGGTGGCGGCGTCCAGGAACGCGGGCCGCTCTCCCCCGCCGTGCAGCAGCAGGGAGGCGCCCGAGACGTAACCGGCGAGGCCGGAGGCGAGGAAGGCGCACGCGGCGCCGACCTCGCCGGGGTCGGCCAGCCGGCCGAGCGGGACGGTGCGGGCGACGGCGGCGACGCCGTCCTCGTCGCCGTAGTGCAGGTGGGACCGCTCGGTGCGGACCATGCCGAGCGTGAGCGTGTTGACGCGCACGTCCGGCGCCCACTCGACGGCGAGCGACGCGGCGAGGCTGGCCAGGCCCGCCTTGGCGGCGCCGTAGGCGGCGGTGCCGGGCGAGGGGCGGGTGCCGCTGACGCTGCCGATCATGATGATCGAGCCGCCGCCCGCGGTGGCGAGCATCCGGTCGCGGGCGGCCCGCGCCATGATCAGCGGCGCGATCAGGTTCAGCTCGATGATCTTGGCGTGGGTGCGGGCGTCGCCGTCGGCGGCGGGCAGGAACGGGGTACCGCCCGCGTTGTTGACGAGGATGTCCAGCCGGGGCAGGCCCGCGCAGAACGCGGCGGCGGCCGTCGCGTCGCGGACGTCCAGGGACGCGAACCGGGCCCGCCGCCCGCCCGCCTCGGGCAGGGCCTCGGGGGCGCGGCGGGCGACGGCGACGACGTCGGCGCCCGCGTCGAGCAGCGCGCGGCTGACGCCCGCGCCGACGCCGCGCACGCCGCCGGTGACCACGGCCGTCCTGCCGGTGAGATCGACGTCGGGCACGGCGCTCCTTCCGGGGCGTTCTGCTACCTTCTCAGTTCTAACAAATGTTTGGTGGAAAGGTAGCGTATGGGAATCTCCACCACGACCCACCCGGACGGGGTCACCGAGATCGTCGTCGCCGTCCCGCCCGTCAACGCGCTGCCCGTTCAGGGCTGGTTCGACCTCGCGGACGCGATCACCCGCGCGGGCCGCGACCCCGGGGTGGGCGCCGTCGTGCTGCGCGCCGACGGACGCGGGTTCAACGCGGGCGTCGACATCAAGGAGATGCAGCGCGACGCGGGCCACGGCGCGCTCGTCGGCGCGAACCGGGGCTGCCACGCCGCGTTCGGCGCCGTCTACGACTGCGAGGTCCCCGTCGTCGCGGCCGTGCACGGGTTCTGCCTGGGCGGCGGGATCGGGCTGGTCGGCAACGCGGACCTGGTGATCGCCGCCGACGACGCCACGTTCGGGCTCCCCGAGGTCGACCGGGGCGCGCTCGGCGCCGCGACGCACCTGGCCCGGCTCGTCCCGCAGCACCTCGTGCGCGCGATGGTCTACACGTGCCGCACCGTCGGCGCGGACGAGCTGTACCGGCACGGGTCGGTGCTGGAGGTCGTGCCCGCCGCCGAACTGCGCGCGAGGGCGCTGGAGGTCGCCGGGGTGATCGCCGCCAAGGACCGGTACGTGATCCGCCGGGCCAAGGAGTCGCTGAACGGCATCGACCCGGTGGACGTGCACCGCAGCTACCGCTTCGAGCAGGGCTTCACGTTCGAGCTGAACCTCGTCGGCGCGGGCGACGCGCACCGGGACGCGTTCGTCGCGCGGGGGGCGGGCGGATGAGCAAGGTCATGACGATCGCGGACGTCGTCGGGTCGCTGGAGAGCGGCATGACGATCGGCATCGGCGGCTGGGGATCGCGGCGCAAGCCGATGGCGCTCGTGCGCGCCCTGTGCCGGTCGCCGCTGACCGACCTGACGATCGTGTCCTACGGCGGTCCCGACGTCGGGCTGCTGTGCGCGGCGGGCAAGGTGCGCCGCCTGGTGACGGCGTTCGTCACACTCGACTCGATCCCGCTGGAGCCGCACTTCCGGCAGGCCCGGCAGAACGGGACGATCGAGCTGACCGAGTACGACGAGGGCATGTTCCTGTTCGGCCTGTACGCGGCGGCGCACCGGCTGCCGTTCCTGCCGACGCCCGCCGGGCTCGGCTCGGACGTGCTCCGCGTGAACCCGCACCTGCGGACCGTCCGGTCGCCCTACGAGGACGGCACCGAGCTGGTCGCCGTCCCGCCGCTGCGCCTCGACGTCGCGCTGCTGCACCTCAACCGTGCCGACGCGCGCGGCAACGCCCAGTACCTCGGCCCCGACCCGTACATGGACGACCTGTTCGCCAAGGCCGCCGGGCGGACCTACGTCGCCTGCGAACGCCTCGTCGCGACCGGCGACCTGCTCAAGGAGGGCCCGATCCAGTCGCTGCTGGTCAACCGCTCGCACGTCGCGGGCGTCGTCGAGACGCCGGGCGGCGCGCACTTCACCGCGTGCGAGCCCGACCACGGCCGCGACGAGCCGTTCCAGCGGCTCTACGCCCGCGCGGCGGCCGACCCGGACGAGTGGGAGCGGTTCCGCGCCCGGTTCCTGGACGGCGACGAGACCGCCTACCAGGACGCCGTGCGAACCTGGCGGGAGGAGCGGGCGTGAGCGCGACGCGGGCCGAGGTGTGCGCGGTGGCGTGCGCGGAGCTGTTCCGGGGCGACGGCGAGATCGTCGCGGCGGCGGTGGCCGGGTTCGTCCCGATGCTGGGGGCGCGGCTCGCTCGCGCCACGTTCGAGCCGGACCTGCTGACGACCGACGGCGGTCCCGCGCTCAGCGCCGAACCGGTGCCGCTGGGCGGGCGGGCCGAGACCGTCGAGGGCTGGCTGCCGTTCCGCGACCACCTGTGGCTGGTGCTCAACGGGCGGCGGCACGTGGTGATGGGGCCGAGCCAGATCGACGCGTCCGGCAACACCAACATCTCGTGCGTCGGGCCGTGGGAGCGTCCGGCGCGGCAGCTTCTCGGGTCGCGCGGCGGACCGGGCAACACGCGGCTCAGCACCACGAGCTACTGGGTGCCCCGGCACTCCACGCGGGTGTTCACCGAGGCCGTGGACTTCGTCAGCGGCGTCGGACACGACCGGGGCGCGCACGAGATCCGGGCCGTCGTGACGAACCTGGCCGTGCTCGACTTCGGCGGCGACGGGCGGATGCGGCTGCGGTCGGTGCATCCGGGCGTCGGCGTGGACGACGTCGTCGCCGCGACCGGGTTCGCGCTGGGCGTTCCGGACGAGGTGCCCGAGACGCGGGCGCCCACGGCCGAGGAGCTGCGCGTCATCCGCGACGTCCTGGACCCCGGCGGCCTGCGCGAGCGCGAGGTCCCGGCGTGACCGCCGTCCTCGACACGCCCCTGACGCGGCTGACCGGCGTCCGGCACCCGGTCGTGCAGACGGGCATGGGCTGGGTGGCCGGGCCCCGGCTGGTGTCGGCGGTCGCGAACGCGGGCGGGCTCGGCGTCCTGGCGTCGGCGACGATGACGCACGCCGAGCTGGCGACCGCGATCCGAGCGGTCCGGGAGCGGACGGACGCGCCGTTCGGCGTCAACCTGCGCGCCGACGCCGCCGACGCGGACGAGCGCGTCGCCCTGCTGATCCGCGAGGGCGTGCGGGTGGCGTCGTTCGCGCTGGCGCCCCGGCGCGAGCTGATCGCGCGGCTCAAGGACGCGGGCGTCGTGGTGATCCCGTCGGTGGGAGCGCGGCGGCACGCCGAGAAGGTCGCCGCGTGGGGCGCGGACGCGGTGCTGGTGCAGGGCGGCGAGGGCGGCGGGCACACCGGCCCGGTCGCCACGACGCTGCTGCTGCCGCAGGTCGTGGACGCGGTGGACGTCCCGGTCGTCGCGGCGGGCGGGTTCTTCGACGGGCGCGGCCTGGCGGCGGCGCTGGCCTACGGCGCGGCGGGCGTCGCGATGGGCACGCGGTTCCTGCTCACGGCCGACAGCCCGGTTCCCGAGGCGGTCAAGCGGGTCTACCTGGGCGCGGCCGAGACCGTCGTGACCCGCCAGGTGGACGGGATGCCGCACCGGGTGCTGCGCAGCGACCTGGTGGACGGGCTGGAGCGCGCGGGCCGCGTGTCCGGCCTGGCCCGCGCGCTGCGCAACGCGGCGGCGTTCCGGCGGCTGTCGGGCCTGTCGTGGCGGGCGATGCTCACCGACGGCCGCGCGATGCGGCGCGGCCGGGACCTGTCGTGGTCACAGGTGATCATGGCGGGCAACACCCCGATGCTCCTGCGGGCCGCGATGGTGGACGGGCGCCCCGACCTCGGCGTCATGGCGTCCGGGCAGGCCGTCGCCGTCCTGGACGACCTGCCGTCGTGCGCGGACCTGATCGACCGGATCGTCACCGACGCCGTCCGCGCCATCGAACGGCAGGCCGCGCTGCTCCGGCCGGACGCGTCCTAGTAGCGGGCGCCCGCGGCGGCGGGCACGGCGTCCAGTTCGGCCAGGTCGTCCGGGGTGAGGTCGAGGGCGGCGGCGCCCGCGTTGTCGTGCAGGTAGCGGGACTTCTTGGTGCCCGGGATGGGGATCACGTGGTCGCCCTGGGCGAGTGTCCACGCGATCGCGACCTGCGCGGCGGTCGCGCCGTGCCGGGCGGCGACGGCCTGCACGATCTCGACGATGCGCCGGTTCTGCTCGGCCGCCTCCCGCTGGAAGCGCGGATTGCCCGCGCGGTAGTCGCCGTCCTCCAGGCCGTCCGCCGTGACGGCGCCGGTCAGGAAGCCGCGCCCGAGCGGGGAGAACGGCACGAACGCCGCCCCGTTCGCCGCGCACCAGGCCACGACGTCCCCGACGCCGCCGGTCCCGGCGGCGTCCGGGCCGCCGCCCGCGTGGCCGCCTTCGGCGCCGAGCGCGTCGCGCGTCCACAGCGACAGCTCGGACTGGACCGCCGCGACCGGGTGCAGCGCGTGCGCCTCGGCGGCCTGCGCGACCGTCACCTCCGACAGGCCGAGGCGGCGCACCGTGCCCGCCGCCACCAGGTCGGCCATCGCGCCCCACGTCTCCGCGAGCGGGACCGCCGGGTCGACGCGGTGCAGGTAGAACAGGTCGATCACGTCGGTGCGCAGCCGCCGCAGGCTCTGCTCCGCCGACGCCCGCACGTGCTCGGGCCGCCCGTCGCGGCGCATCCCGTCGCCCTCGGCGACCAGGCCCGTCTTGGTGGCGAGCACGGCCTCGTCGCGGCGGCCCGCCAGCGCGCGGCCCGCCAGCTCCTCGTTGTGGCCCGCGCCGTAGACCTGCGCGGTGTCCAGGAAGGTGACGCCGAGGTCCAGCGCCTCGTGGATCAGCGCGACCGACGCGTCGTCGTCCCGCTCGGACGCGCCGTAGGCCCAGCTCATCCCCATCAGGCCGAGCCCGACCGCCCCGACCGGGGTGCCGTGGAAGTTCCGTGTGCGCATGTCGAGCCCCTCTCCCGCCGTCCGGCGGCCAGCCTAGCCCTCCAGCAGCCGCCGCCCGATGATCATCTTCTGGATGTCGGCGGTGCCCTCGCCGATCAGCAGCATCGGCGCCTCCCGGTACAGCCGCTCGATCTCGTACTCGGTGGAGTAGCCGTAGCCGCCGTGGACGCGGAACGCGTCCTCGATGACCTCCTTGCAGTACTCCCCCGCGAGGTACTTGGCCATTCCGGCCTCCAGGTCGTTGCGCTCGCCGGAGTCCTTGCGGCGCGCGGCCATGACCGTCATCTGGTGCGCGGCCTCGACCTTGGTGGCCATCTCGGCGAGCCGGAACAGGACGGCCTGGTGCTCGGCGATCGGCCGGCCGAAGGTCTCGCGGCGGCGCGCGTAGTCAACGGCCAGCTCGTAGGCGCGGCGGGCCATGCCGCAGGCGCGGGCGGCGACGTTGACGCGGCCGACCTCGACGCCGTCCATCATGTGCGCGAACCCGCGCCCGGGGACGCCGCCGAGGATCTGTCCGGCGTCGATCCGGTACCCGTCGAAGACCAGCTCGGTGGTGTCGATGCCCCGGTAGCCCATCTTGGACAGCTTGCCGGGCACGGTCAGGCCCGGCGCGACCTCGCCGAACCCGGGCGTCTTGTCGACCAGGAACGTCGTCATGCCCCGGTGCCCGGCGTCCGGGTCGGTCTTGACGAGGGTCGCGACGAGCGAGGACGTGGCGCCGTTGGTGAGCCACGTCTTCTGGCCGTCGATCACGTAGGCGTCGCCGTCGCGGACGGCGCGGGTGCGGATCGCGGCGACGTCGGAGCCGCACCCGGGCTCGGTCATGGAGAACGCGCCCCGCACGTCGCCCGCCGCCATCCTCGGCAGGTAGTGCGCGCGCTGCGCGGGCGTCCCGTGCTGGGCGACCATCCAGGCGACGATGAAGTGCGTGTTGATGATGCCGGACACGCTCATCCAGCCGCGGGCCAGTTCCTCGACGACGAGCGCGTAGGTGAGCAGGGACGCGCCCAGCCCGCCGTGCTCCTCCCCGATCATCAGGCCGAACAGGCCGAGGTCGCGCATTCCGGCGACGATCTGCTCGGGATAGGCGTCGGCGCGCTCCAGGTCGCCGGCGACGGGAAGGATCTCCCGTTCCGCGAACGTCCGGACGGTCGCGACGATCTCGCGCTGCTCGGCGGTGAGCCCGTGCGTCTGCTGGAGACGATCCATCAGTGACCCCTTACTCGATGATCGCCGCCAGCGTAATCGTTCGACAGCTCCCGTTCCTTCCGGAATGCTCCTGCGCACGAACACCGGGGGCCGATCCGCCTCCCGTCCTTCCCCCCAAGGAGCACATCCGTGGCCAGCCAGATCGAGATCCGCGCCGCCGGAACGCCCGAGCAGGTCGTCCCGCTGCTCACCGAGACCGTCGAGGCCGACGGTTTCCGCGTGACGTGGGAGAGCCCGGGCTCGGGCCTCATCGAGAAGGGCAGCGCGCTCAAGGCGATGCTGCTCGGTGCCTTCGGCACCCACTACAAGTACCGGGTGCTCGTGCACCCGCAGCAGGACGGCGGCACCGTGCTCAACATCGCGCTGGCCACCACCGGCATGTCCGGCGGCGCCGTGGGCGTCACCAAGGTGCAGCGCAAGCTCACCGACCTCCAGAACCGCCTGAACACGGCGTTCGGGAGCACCGGGGCCGTCGCGGGTTCCTGACCGCTCAGGCGATGACGCCGCGCGCCCGCAGCGCGGCCGGGTCCAGGCCCGCCTCGGCCAGCACGGCGTCGGTGTCGGCGCCCAGGCCGGGGGCGGGCCGGACCGTGCGCGGGCCCGCGTTCAGCGGCGAGGCCGGGGCGCGGACGCGGCCCACGCCCGGCTGGTCGATCTCCGCGAGCAGCGGGGTGTCCAGGTCGATCTCGGTGAAGCGCCGGTAGGGCGACCACAGCACCGACGTGCCGGTGAACGCCGCCGCGACCCCGTCCTCGGTGCGCGCGCCGAACCACGGCTCGAACAGCGCCGCCAGCGCCTCGCGGTGCCGGTAGCGGTCGCCGTCCACCGTGAAGTCGGCGCCCAGCAGGCGCGCCAGGTCCGCGACGTCGCCGGTCCGGCCGGTCGCCGCCGCCAGGTCGGCGAAGTGCCGGGCCGTCAGCGCGACGACCATGACGCGCCGCCCGTCCGCCAGGACGAAGTCCCGCCCGAACCCGCCGAACAGGTGGTTGCCGACGCGGGGACGCTCCGCGCCGAACTGCGCCTCGGCCAGCAGCCCGAGGTTGCCGGCCGTCGCCAGCGCGACGTCGCGCAGCGGCAGCCGGATCGCGGCGCCCGCGCCGGTGCGGGCGCGGCGGCGCTCGGCGGCGAGCAGGCCGACCGCCGCGTACAGGCCGCACGCCACGTCCCAGGCGGGCAGCACGTGGTTCACCGGGCCGCCGTGGCCCTCCGGGCCGGTGACGAACGGGAACCCCAGCTCGGCGTTGACGGTGTAGTCGACGGCCGGGGCGCCGTCGTGGGTGCCCTCGATCTGGAGGTGGATCAGGTCGGGACGGTGCGCGGCGAGCGCCGCGTGCGACAGCCAGTCCCGCCCGACCGTGTTGGTCAGCACGATCCCGGCGCCGGCGACGAGCCGCGTCACGGCGTCGCGTCCTTCGGGTGAGCGCAGGTCGATCGCGACCGAGCGCTTGCCCTTGTTCAGGCCCGTCCAGGGCAGGCTGGCGCCCGACGGCGCCAGCGGCCACCGGCCCCGGTCGGCGGCGCCGCCCAGCGGATCGACGCGGATCACCTCGGCGCCGAGCTGGGCGAGCGTCATCCCGCCGAGCGGGGCGGCGACGAAGCTGGAGACCTCCACGATCCGCAGCCCGTCGAGCAGAGTTCCCACGCGCGAGAACCTACCCGGTGCCGGGTTCAGAGCCGTTCGAGGACGGTGACGTTGGCCTGGCCGCCGCCCTCGCACATCGTCTGGAGCCCGTACCGGCCGCCCGTCCGCTCCAGCTCGTGCAGCAGCGACGTCATGAGCCGCGCGCCCGTCGCGCCCAGCGGGTGCCCGAGCGCGATCGCGCCGCCGTTGGGGTTGACCAGGGCCGGGTCGGCGCCGGTCTCCTTCAGCCAGGCCAGCACGACCGGCGCGAACGCCTCGTTGATCTCCACGGCGTCGAACTGGCCGATCGTCATCCCGGCCTTCTTCAGCGCGTGCGCGGTCGCGGGGATCGGCGCCGACAGCATCCGGATCGGGTCCTCGCCGCGCGCCGACAGGTGGTGGACGCGGGCGCGCGGCGTCAGGCCGTGCGCGCGGACGGCGCGCTCGGACGCCACCAGCAGCGCGGCAGCGCCGTCGGAGATCTGCGCGGCGAGCGCGGCGGTGAGGCGGCCGCCGTCCACCAGCGGCTTGAGGCCCGCCATCTTCTCCCGCGTGGTGTCGCGGCGGGGTCCTTCGTCGGTGTCCACGCCCTCGTACGGGACGATCTCGCGGGCGAACCGGCCCTCGTCGATCGCGGTGTTCGCCCGCCGGTGGGAGGTGTGGGCGAACTCCTCCATGGCGTCGCGGGACAGGTCCCAGTCGCGGGCGATCTGCTCGGCGCCGAGGAACTGCGAGACGGGGCGTCCGCCGTACCGGGCCTGCCAGCCCCTGGACCCGGCGAACGGGCCCCGGTCGAAGCCGAGCGGCTCGGCCGCCGTCATCGCGTACCCGATCGGGATCTGCGACATGTTCTGCACGCCGCCCGCGACCACCAGGTCCGCCGTGCCCGACAGCACGGCCTGCGCCGCGAAGTGCACCGCCTGCTGCGACGACCCGCACTGCCGGTCCACGGTGACGCCCGGGACCTCCTCGGGCAGGCCCGCCGCCAGCCAGCAGGTGCGGGCGATGTCGCCCGCCTGCGGGCCGACGGTGTCCACGCAGCCGAACACGACGTCCTCGACCGCGGCCGGATCGGCGGGCGACCGGTCCATCAGCGCCTTCAGCACGTGCGCGCCGAGGTCGGCGGGATGCGCCCCGGCCAGCCCGCCGCCGCGCCGTCCGACGGGGGTGCGGACCGCGTCCACGATGTACGCCTCGGCCATGCTCGGTCTCCTTCTAAGGGTCGCTCGCCTGGATGCCCTCCAGGACCATCGCGAGGTACTGCTCGGCGATCTGCTCGGCGGACAGCCGCCCGCCGCGCTGGTACCAGTTCGCCGCGACCCAGACGGTGTCGCGCAGGAACCGGTAGATCAGGGTGGGGTCGAGGTCGGGGCGGAACGCGCCCTCCTTGACGCCGCGCTCCAGCAGCGTCCGCCACATCTCCTCGAACCTGCGGTGCGAGTCGGCCAGGTACCCGAACCGGGGCTGCGCGGCCAGGTGCCGCGACTCGTTCTGGTAGATCACGACGGCGGAGCGGTGCCGGTCGATCGAGCGGAACGACTCCACGACGAGCGCGCGCACGGTCCCCCGGGCGTCCAGGTCCGCGTCCAGGACGCGGTCGTAGGCGCTCCACATGTCGTGCAGGAACGTGGACAGGATCTCGTCGGCCATCGACTCCTTGGAGTCGAAGTGGTAGTACAGGCTGCCGCCGAGGATGCCCGCCGCGTCGGCGACCTTCCGGACGGTGGTGGCGTTGTACCCCTGCTCGGCGAACACCTGCGCGGCGGTGGCGAGCAGCTCGGCCCGCCGCTGCACGCGCGCGGCGGCGGTGCCCTCGGCGTCGCGCCGTCGTGGACTCATCGGGAACGGTTCCTCACGGGTGCTGGCTGGAGACGGAGACGGCCTCGCCCGTCATGTACGACGCGTAGTCCGAGGCCAGGAAGACGATAACGTTGGCCACCTCCCACGGCTCGGCGCAGCGGCCGAACGCCTCGCGCGCCGTCAGCTCCTCCAGCAGTTCCGGTGACGTCACCTTGACCAGGTGCGGGTGCATCGCCAGCGACGGCGACACCGCGTTGATCCGCACGCCGTGCGCGGCGGCCTCCAGCGCCGCGCAGCGCGTCAGCGCCATCACGCCCGCCTTGGCCGCCGCGTAGTGCGCCTGGCCGCGCTGGGCGCGCCAGCCGATCACCGACGCGTTGTTGACGATCACTCCCCCGCCCTGGCCGCGCAGGTGCCGCAGCGCGGCGCGGGTGCAGCGCATCGTGCCGGTCAGCGTGATGTCCAGGACGCGGTTCCACTGCTCGTCGGTCATGTCGGCGAGGTCGGCCGTGCCGCCGAGCCCGGCGTTGTTGACGGCGACGTCGAAGCGTCCGAACCGGTCCAGGGCCCGCGCGTACAGCGCTTGGACCTGGGCCTCGTCGGTGACGTCGCAGGGCAGGGCGTCCACGCGGTCCGCGCCGAACTCGGCGGCCAGCTCGGCGCGGGCGGCGCCGAGGCGGCGTTCGTGCGCGTCCGACAGCAGGACGTCCGCGCCCTCCTCCAGGCAGCGGCGCGCGGTGGCGCCGCCGATCCCGGCGCCGGCCGCCGCCGTGAGCACGACGACGCGTCCGGCGAGCAGGCCGTGGCCCGCGACGTAGGGCGGGGTCATGGGCGGGCCTCCCGGGGCAGGCGCAGGACGCGCTCGGCGATGATCGTGCGCTGGATCTCGTTGGAGCCCGCGTAGATGGTGTCGGCGCGGGAGAACAGGAACAGCCGCTGCCAGTCGTTCAGGTCGTACGGCTCGCCGTCGGTGATCATGCCGGCGGCGCCGAGGACGTCCATCGCCAGCTCGCCCAGGTCGCGGTGCCAGGTGCCCCACACCAGCTTGGAGATCGACGACTCGGGACCGGGCGCGCCGTCCGCCGCGCCCGCCATCGTGCGGACGGCGTTGGCGCGCATCGCCTCCAGCCCGATCCAGGCGCGGACCAGGCGGTCGCGCAGCAGCGGATCGTCCAGCGCGCCGGTGCGGCGGGCCAGCTCGATCACGCCCGTCAGCTCGCGGCGGAAGCCGACCTGCTGGCCGAGGGTGGCGACGCCGCGTTCGAAGCCGAGCGTCGCCATCGCGATCCGCCAGCCGTCGCCGGGCGCGCCGACGACGCAGGACGCGTCGGTGCGGGCGTCGTCGAAGAACACCTCGTTGAACTCGCTGGTGCCGGTGAGCTGGACGATGGGGCGGACGTCCACGCCGTCCTGCCGCATCGGGACGAGCAGGTACGACAGGCCCCGGTGGCGGACCGAGCCGGGTTCGGTGCGGCAGACGGCGAAGCACCAGTCGGCCTCGGCGGCCAGCGACGTCCACACCTTCTGGCCGGTGACGCGCCAGGTGCCGCCGTCCAAGGTCGCGCGGGTCTGCACGTTGGCCAGGTCCGACCCGGCGTCCGGCTCTGAGTAGCCCTGGCACCACAGTTCCTCGACGGCGGCGATCGGGGGGAGGAAGCGGGCGCGCTGCTCGTCGGTGCCGAAGGCGAGGAGCGTCGGGCCGAGCAGGTTCTCGCCGATGTGGCCGACGCGGGCGGGGGCGTCGGCCAGGGCGTACTCCTCGTTGAAGACGACCTGCTCCGCCAGCGTGGCGCCGCGTCCGCCGTGCTCGGCGGGCCAGCCGAGGCAGGTCCAGCCCGCGGCGGCCAGGTGCCGTTCCCAGGCGAGCCGTTCGGGGAACGCCTCGTGCTCGCGGCCGGGGCCGCCCAGGCCCCGGGCGTGGGCGAACGCGCCGGTGAGGGCGTCGTTCAGCCAGTCGCGGACCTCGGCCCGGAACGTCCCGTTCGCTGCCACGGGCGCGACTCTACCAAACGGTTGTTAGAAAGAACGGGGCAAACTCCCGATCAAGCTTTGCCGCCGTCCGCGTCGGGTCCTCCCGCCTGCGGGAACGATGGCTCGCGAGGGGGGACCGATGAGTTACGAGACCGGCAACATGTATCCCGAGTACCCCGAACGCCCCGGACCGCCCGGCGACCGGCCCCGGCCCGGCGTCAACGCCGGGCGGCTGTGGGCGGGCGGCGCCGCCACCGCGCTCGTCGCCGCGTTCATCGGCGTCGTCGGCGTGCTGGTCGCGCGCGGCGTGCTCGACATCCCCGTCTGGCTGCCCGCCGGGCAGGACCGCGTCGCCGACGGCACCGCCCTCGGCGTCGCCGTCTTCGGCGCCATCGCCGCGATCACCGCCACGGCCCTGCTGCACCTGCTCATGCTGACGACGCCCAGCCCCCGCCAGTTCTTCGCGTGGATCGTCGCGCTCGCCACGATCGTCGGCGTCGTCTGGCCGTTCACGACCGGCGTCTCCCTGGAGAGCCAGGTCGCCCAGGCCATCATCGCCGGGCTCACCGGCCTCGCCATCGGCACCCTGCTCACGTCGGTGGCGTCCAGCTCCGTCCGCGCCTAGCGCGGCCTACTCCACCCGGACCGCGAAGAGGGTCGTGTCGTCGGCCGCGCGGTCCGGGTTCATGCCGTGCAGGGCGCGGTCGACGACGCGGCCCGGATCGGCCGGGCCGTCCTGGAGGAGGCCCGCCAGGCGTTCGATGCCGTCGCCCAGGTCGGCGCCGCGCCGCTCGACCAGGCCGTCGGTGTAGAGCAGGACGACGTCGTCGGGGCACAGCGGGAGGGTGTGCGTCGCGTACTCGACGTGCGGGACGGCGCCCAGCATCGGGTCGGGCTCGCCCTCCAGCGGATACGCGGCGCCGTCCCGGAGCAGGATCGGCGGCAGGTGCCCCGCCGACGACCAGCTCAGCAGCCGCTCGCGCGGGTCGAACCGGGCGATCACGGCCGTGCCGGTCGTCGGCTCCATGTCGATGACGAGATCGTTGAGCCAGCCCGCGAGCCGCCCCGGGGGCTCCCCCGTGGACGCCAGGCCCAGCAGGCCGTTGCGGCTGCGCGCCATCGCCTCCGTCGCGGGCAGGCCGTGCCCGGCGACGTCGCCGATCGCGAACAGGTCGGTGCCGTCGACGAGGATGCGGGTCGCGAACCAGTCGCCGCCGATGCGCGCCGCGCTCTCGGCCGCCAGGCTGCGCACCGCGATCTCCAGGCCGGGCATGTGCCGCACGTCGGCCGCGTCCGGCAGGATCGCCCGGCGCAGCGTCACCGCCAGACGCTGCTGCTCGGCGGTGCGGGCCTGCTGGCGCTGCATCTGCCGGCGCGTCTGCGTCAGCGCCCGCTCGATGCGGCGGCGGCGCGTGATGTCCTGCGAGACGATGTTGACCGACACCGGGTAGCCGCCGCTGTCCAGCACGGGTTCGGCGAACACCCACAGGTGCCGGTACCGGCCGCCCGTCAGGGCGACGCGGTGCTCGACCTCGACCGGCTCCAGGCGGCTGAACAGCGTCTGGAGCCCCTCCTCGATGAGCGGGACGTCGGCGGGCGCCACGATCTTCGCCAGCTCGGCGGGCGTGGACGGCGCGTCCTCCATGGAGACGCCGTAGTTGGCGGCCATCTGGCTCGACCACTCGACCTCGCCGCTGATCAGGTCCCACTCGCCGAACCCCAGGCGGCCGAGCCGCTCCACCCGGTCGAGGCGGCGGCGGGCCCGGTCCTCCTCGAAGTGGTAGCGCCAGGTGACGCAGACGCCCGTCGGGACGCGGACCGCGCGCAGGGTCATCCTTGACGACTTGGCGACGCCGTCTTTGGCCGTCGAATAGATCATCGGGCCGCCGTGGTAGGGCTCCTCCGACTCCAGCACCTTGACGTAGGAGTCGAACACCCCCGACAGCGCGGAGCCGGGGTCGGTGCGCAGCAGCCGGCGGCCGAGCAGATCGTCGCGGCCCCGTCCGAACAGGTCGCTGGCGCCCTCGTTCAGCTCCGCGTACAGGAAGTCGAAGACGCGGCCGTCGGGACGCCGGACCGGCACCAGGTGGGCGGCGCTGTCCAGCGAGGCCGTCAGCAGGACGCGGGCCTCCGGGTCGTCGGGGAGTTCCTTGAGCGTGGCGGCGTCGTGGTCGGTGTCGGCCTGCGACACCGACCGCAGGATGCGGGCCCGCTCGGCCTCGGCGTCCTCGGTGAGCCGGGCCCGCTCCTCGTCGGTGGTGGCGGGACGCGCCACGGCGGCGACGGTGCCCTCGGGCGCCTCGCTCTCCTCGCCCGGCGCCTTGGTGACGAGCGCGGCGGCGTCGGCGAGTTCGAGGTCCATGTCGCGGGCGAGCCAGATGAGGTGCTGGAGCGCCTCCCCGGTCGGCACCCCGAGCCGGGCGGCCAGCGCGGCCCGCGCCTCGGCGATCAGCGCCCGGCCGCGGACGGCCCCGCGCAGCTCGGCGAATCCGGCATCCGGCGCGTCCGGCGAACCCTCCGGCGGCACGCCCGCCTCGTCGCCAGCAGTCACCGCCTCGCCCCCGTTCCGCAGATGACCTCGTCCCTGAAAAGGTACATAGGTCAGGGAACAGCGACTCCCGACAATTTCGTCCCTAGCCCAGCTTTTTGCCCCACCTTGCCCGACCCCCCGAAGCCGGACACCGAGCCCCTACCCGCCCCACAACCGAGTACGCACCAACCCGGAGTCTGCGCTACAGTAATCAAGCCCGCTACGGCAGGGCACCGGGACGTAGCGCAGTTTGGCAGCGCACTTGACTGGGGGTCAAGGGGTCGTGGGTTCAAATCCCGCCGTCCCGACCGGGTAGGAAAGGGCTTCGGAGCTTGCTCCGGGGCCCTTTTTTGTGTGCGCTGAGGCTTCGGAGGGCGCCGTCCTTGCTGTTATAACATATAGCGTCTAGCCTCGGAGTGTTCTTCCACCCCTGGTAGGAGGCCGGATATGGGGCAGCGGCGGCGTTGTGGTGCGCGGTACGAGGTCGGTGGGCGGGGTGTCTTCTGATGGCGCCGTTGCCGATTGACGCGCTGCCCGGGCGCGTGCCGGTGCTGGTCGCGGGTGGGGGGCCGGTCGGGCTGGCCACGGCGATCGAGCTGGGGACGCGCGGCGTCGGCTGCCTCGTCGTCGAGCCCCGCGCCACCGTCTCCACCGCCCGGCCCCGCTGCAAGACCGTCAACGTGCGGACGATGGAGCACCTGCGCCGCTGGGGCCTGGCCGACCGGCTCCGGCGGCGGGCGCCGCTGCCCGTCTCCTGGTCGCGGGACGTGGTGTTCTGCACGTCGCTGACCGGCCGGGAACTGTCCCGCTTCACCGGCGTGCTCGGCCTCGCTCCGGACGGCGACCGGTTCGCCGAGACCGGCCAGCAGGTGCCGCAGTACGTGCTGGAGGAGGTGCTGCGCGAGGCCGTCACCGACCTGGACCCGTGCACCCTCGCCCTCGGCCTGCGCGTCACGGACCTCGACCAGGACGCCGACTCCGTGCGCGTCACCGTGCGCGACGACGCGGGCCGCGAGGCCGTCGTCACCGCCGATCACGTCGTGGGCTGCGACGGCCCGCGCAGCGTCGTCCGCGAGCGCATCGGCGCCGCCTACCGGGGCGGCCGGGCGCTCAGCCCGAACTTCGGCATGGTGTTTTCCTGCCCGGAGCTGGCCGGGCACGTCGCGCACGGACCGGCCGTGCAGTACTGGGTCGTCAACGGCACGGCGCCCGCCCTCGTCGGTCCGCTCGACCGGACCGGCACCTGGTGGGCGATCGCGTTCGGCGTCGACCGGGCCACCGGCGAGGCGACGGCGCACGACCTCATCGACGCCGTCGCGGGACGCCCGGTGCGGGCCGAGGTGCTGTCGACCGACCCCTGGACGGCCCGGATGGAGATCGTCGACCGGATGCGCCGGGGCCGCGTCTTCCTGGCCGGTGACGCCGCCCACCTCAACCCGCCCTTCGGCGGCCACGGGCTGAACACCGGAATCGGTGACGCGGTCGACCTCGGCTGGAAGCTGGCG
Organism: Actinomadura flavalba DSM 45200; assembly: GCF_000374305.1. Classification (GTDB taxonomy): domain Bacteria; phylum Actinomycetota; class Actinomycetes; order Streptosporangiales; family Streptosporangiaceae; genus Spirillospora; species Spirillospora flavalba. The sequence continues at coordinate 74,320 of NZ_KB894098.1, forward strand.
GCCGTCGCGCGGGGCTGGGGCGGGCCCGCGCTGCTCGACGGCTACGAGGCCGAGCGGCGGCCGATCCAGGAACGGGTGATCGCGGAGGCGACCGCGAACATGCGGGTGCTGTCGTCCGATCTCGTCACCGCCGACCTGGAGGCCGGCGGCCCGGCGGGCGACGCCGCGCGGCGGGCCGCCGGGGAGCGGATTCAGCGGACCAAGCGCGCCGAGTTCCACGCGCTCGACCTGGTGCTGGACGTCCGCGTCGCCGCCTCCCCCGTCCTGCCGGACGGCGCGGCGTGCGGGACGCGGCTCCCCCACGCCTTCACCGGCGGCGCCTCGCTCTACGACCTGCTCGGCCCGGACCTGACCCTGCTCGTCCTGCGCCCCGGCGCGGCGCCGGAGACGATCGAGGACGCCGCCCGCCGGCAGGGCGTCCCGCTGGCGACCGTGGACGTCACCGCCACCGGCCTGGCGGCCCGCCTCGGCGCGTCGCTCGCGCTGGTGCGTCCCGACCAGATGATCGCCTGGACGGGCGACGGCGCCCCCGCCGACCCGGCGGCCCTGCTCGCGACGGTCACGGGCACGGCGCCGGTACCGGTCAGCCGTCGGTGAGGGCGGCCAGCGCCATCCGCTCGTTGCGCGCCAGGTGCTCGGCGACGGCGTCCGAGGCGGTCGCGGGGTCGCGGCTGCGGAAGGCGGCGACGAGGTCGAGATGGGCCCGGCCGCGCCGCCGGTGCTCGTCCGGGTCGGGGTCCAGGCGGCCGAAGCCGATCCGGACGTAGCGTTCCGCCGCCCGCCACAGCGTGGTGAGGAGCCGCACGTCCCAGACGGTGGCCGCGGGGGCCAGCAGCGCGAAGTGGAACGCGTGGTGGCCGTCGTAGATGTCGCCGATGCCGTGGCCCCGGGCGCCGAACCCGGCGGCCTCGGCCTCCAGCCGGTCGAGTTCGGCGTCGCTGAGCAGCGTGCACGACCGCGCGGCGATCTCCGGCTCGACGACGCGGCGGAGCCGGTAGATGCCGTGCAGGTCGTCCAGGTCGAGGGGGGTCACGGTGGCGCTGCGGCCGGGCCGCATGACGACGAGTCCTTCGCTCTCCAGGCTGCGCAGTGCCTCCCGGACGGGGATGAAGGAGACGTCGAGCATGTCGGCCAGCTCGCGCAGGGAGTAGTCCTGCCCGGGGGCGAGGTCGCCGGACAGGATGGCCCGGCGCAGCTCGTCGGTCGACTGCTCCACGACCGACCGGGAGGTGATGGGCCGCAGTTTCGCCCGAGGTGCCGCCACGTGCTCCGCCTTCCGGGGCCTGGAGATCGGGTTATCAACTATAGCGATCGGTCGGCCCACCCTTGCTGTTATCAAATATACGAAATACGCTGTGGGTCGGATCACAGGAGGAGGTCACCGATGCCCACCCCCAAGTTCGCCCACGTGGTGCTCCAGACCGGACGGCCCGCCGCGCTGCGGGACTGGTACTGCACCGTGCTGGACGGCCACGTCGTCTACGGGGACGACATGCTGACGTTCATCACCTTCGACGAGGAGCACCACCGGATCGCCCTGCTCAGCCCGCCGGTCCCGATCCGCCCCAGGACGCCCGACACGGCCGCCATGCACCACGTCGCCTACACGTTCGCCGGGCTGGACGACCTGCTCGACCGGTACGTCCTGCTGCGCGACGCGGGCGTCCGCCCGGCCGTGTGCATCGCGCACGGGGTGACGACGTCGCTGTACTACCGCGACCCGGACGGCAACTTCGTCGAGATGCAGGTCGACAACTTCGCCGAGCCCGACCAGGCCACCCGGTACATGGGCGGCCCGGAGTACGCCGCCGACTCGGTGGGCCCGGCGTTCGACCCGGAGGAGATGCTGGCGGCCCGGCGCGGCGGAGCGTCCGTCGACGAGCTGACGGCGCGGGCCTGGTCGCTGAAGGCGGGCCTGCCGGACCCGATGGGCGTGCTGCTCGGCACCTGACGTTCCGGCGTGGGCACGCTGTTATCAAATATCTAACCGAAGGGACCACCATGCGCGTCGCCAACCTCGCGGGACGGCTCGTCATCGTCACCGGCGCCCCCGGCGCCGAAGTCGCCCACGACGTCGAGAAGAACAGCGGCGGCCGGTTCGCCGCCGCGCCCCAGGCGGTCTACGACGACTGGGACGCGTTCACCGCGTGGGCGGCCGGCGCCGCGCTGACCGACCCGGTGCCGCTCGACCCCGCCGATCTGGGCGCCCCGTCGCCCGAGCCCCGGCAGGTCCTCGCCGTCGGCCTCAACTACCGCGACCACGCGGCCGAGTCCGGCTTCGCCGCCCCCGCCGGAGACCCGCCGGTCTTCACCAAGTTCCCGAGCTGCCTGACCGGTCCGCGCGGCGACGTCGTCCTGCCGTCCGGCGGGCGCACCGACTGGGAGGTCGAACTCGTCGCGGTGATCGGCCGCCGGGCGCACCGGGTCTCGGCCGCCGAGGCCCCCGCGTACGTCGCCGGGTACACGGTCGGGCAGGACCTGTCCGAGCGGGTGCTCCAGATGGCGGCGCAGCCGCCGCAGTTCAGCCTCGGCAAGTCCCTGCCCGGTTTCGGCCCGACCGGGCCGTGGCTCGTCACGCCGGACGAACTGGACGACGCCGCCGACCTGGAGCTGAGCTGCGCCGTCAACGGCGAACGGGTCCAGCACGGCCGCACGAGCCGTCTCATCCACTCGGTCCCCGATCTGGTCGCCCGCCTCTCGGCGACGCTGCCGCTCCTGCCCGGCGACCTCCTGTTCACCGGCACCCCGGGCGGCGTCGGCTTCGGCATGAACCCCCCGCGCTACCTCGCACCCGGCGACGTCCTCACCAGCCGCATCGAGGGCATCGGTGAGCTCCGCCACCGCTTCGTCGCCGCGCCCGCCTGACGCGGGCGGGTTTCCGCCGCTCCGGGCGCGGTAGCGTCGGGGCATGCGGCTTCATGTGGGGTGTCCTATGTGGGGGCATGTGCCGTGGCAGGGGCGGTTCCTGCCGGAGGGGCTGCCCGCGCGGGAGCGGCTGGCGGCGTACGCGTCGTGGTGCAACGCCGTCGAGGGCAACACGACGTTCTACGCGACGCCCGCGCGCGACGTCGTGGAGACGTGGGCCGAGCAGACGCCCGAGGACTTCCGGTTCCTGCTCAAGCTGCCGAAACCCGTCACGCACGACCACCGGCTCGTCGGCGGCGAGGACGCGCTGCGCACGTTCCTGACGGCGATCGAGCCGCTCGGCCCGCGCGTCCACGCGCTGTGGGTGCAGTTGCCGGCGTCGTTCGGGCCCGGTGAGGTGCAGACGCTCGGCGCGTTCCTGCGGGCGCTGCCGTCCGGGCACCGGTACGCCGTCGAGGTGCGGCATCCGGCGTTCTTCGCGGACGCGCGCGCTGCGGCGCCGCTGCGGAGGATCCTGGAGGACGCGGGCGCCGAGTGGGTTCCGTTCGACACCACGGTGATGTTCGCGAGCCCGCCCGAGAGCGACGCCGAACGGGAGGCGTGGGCGAAGAAGCCGCGCGTCCCGCGCCGGGCCCCGGCCGTGACCGACCGGCCGATCGTGCGGTACCTCGGCCGCGACGACGTGGACCGCACCGTCGAGGGCTGGGCGTACTGGGTGGAGACCGTCGCGGACTGGCTGCGTGGCGGCCGCTCCCCCACGGTGTTCGTCCACACGCCCGACAACACCGAGTCCCTGCCGCTGGCGCGCCGCTTCCACGACGAGGTCCGCGCCCGCGTCCCGGGCCTGGAGCCGCTGCCCGAACCGGTCGAGAACGCCACCCTGTTCTAGGGCCGCGCGGCGAGCGCCCGCTCCAGCCGGGTGAGGGCCCGGCGGAGTTCGTCGATGTCGGCCTTGTCGGCGGGCTGGTCGCGGTCGTTGAGGCGGACGAGGACGGTGCCGCCGGGCTCCAGCGTGATGACCGACGTCTCGGTGACCGCGTCGCCGCCCGCGCGCTGCACCTCGGCGTCCAGGTCCTCGCGGCGCAGGCCGAGGCGGGAGAGGGCCGGGGGCAGGTAGGCGCCGTCGCGGGCGAGGACGGTCGTGCCGCCCTCCAGGAGGCGGCCGATCCGGTGCCAGCGCAGCGTCGCCCGGTCCAGGACGGTGTTGGTGGCGAGCAGCACGGCGGCGCCGAACAGCGCCCCGGTGACCGAGTTGTCCGGCCCGATGATGGCGTTCTGCACGACGTTGGACAGCAGCAGCATGACGACCAGGTCGAGGTTGTTGAGCTGCGCGAGGTCGCGTTTGCCGACGAACCGCAACAGCACGACCAGCGCGACGTACACGAGGATCGTCCGCACGGCCTTGTCCCCGTACGAGACACCGCTCACCAGGATCTCGCGCCACATACACCCGTCCTCCACCGACCACCCTAGGACGGCGCCGCCTCCCCCGCCGGGACGCCGCGCCGCGCCGCCAGCCCGGCGACGGTCAGCGCGGCGAGGACGAACGCGGCGGCGAGCAGCACGAGGATCGACGGCATCGGGTGCTGGACGCCGTCCAGGTAGCCGACCGGGGCGGAGCCGTCCCCCCGCTGGGCCAGCGCGACGGTCTCGCGCCCGCCGAGCGCCACGGCGGCGGCGACGGGACCGAGCGCGGCGGGCACCCCGGCGGTGCGCAGCGCGGGCGGCACGGCGGCGGCGGTCGCGCAGGTCAGTGTGGCGACGAGCAGGGCGAGCAGCAGCACGGCGGGAACCCAGCGGCCCTGCGTGACGATCTTGCTCGTCTCCCCGCCGGTCGCGGCCAGCGCGACCAGCAGGCCGAGCGCGACGAACACGAGCCCGCCGGACGCGAAGGCGGCGCGGCAGCGCGTCGCGCCGCACACGGCCCCGGCGGCGAGCCCGGCCAGCGCGGCCGTCAGCGCGGCCAGCGGGCGGTGCTGCGACGCCGTCCATGCCAGCAGCAGGGGCGCGACGGCGCCGGCGTGGGCCGCGCCGACGACCAGCGCCGCGCCGCCAGGACGCCGACGTGCGGTGCGGCCAGGGACGGCACCGTCAGGACCGCACCGGCGAGCAGCGTCCAGGGCCAGCGGCGGATGAGCACCAGCCCGGCGACGACCGCCGCGCGCGCGAGCGCCGCTCCGAGGAACCGGCCGTCCGCCCAGAATCCGAACGGCCGGGTGGACGCGGCGTGCGGCACGGGCCCGGCCGTGGCGGCGGCGGCCAGCGCGGGCAGGGCGAGCGCCGCGAGCGCGAGGTGCCGGGGGGACGCACCGTCCTGATCTTCCATGGCGGAAGCCTGACACGACGCACCGCCCGAAAATGGGCTTTTGACCACGAATTGACAACGATGAGAGGGCATCGGTCAGGCCCTTGTGTGTCGGGGCCTGATTCGTCCTGGGTGAGTCGGACTTTTCGCCCGTTCGGTGGGACGAGTGCCCGGCGCGGGCTGGGACGGCTGCTTCCTACGGTTCCCGGCATTACCGACACCGAGGAGATGCCCATGGTCACCGAATCCGTTCGTCGTCGGCTCGCCGCCGTCTGCCTGCTGCTCTACGGCGTGCTGCTGTTCCTCGGCTTCGTCACCGGGCCCGACGGGGCCGAGCACGTTCCGGCCGTGTTCCGGGCCGAGGCCGCGACCGTCCAGCTCAGCGCGGTCCTGCTGCACTGGGCGATCGTCGCGCTGGTCGCCGCGCTCGTCGGGCTCGCGCCGCTGCTGCGCGGCTCGGTCGTCGCGACGATCGGCTGGGGCGCGGCGTTCCTCGGCTACGTCAACGCGTCGGGGCTGCTGGTGGGCGACTTCTACGACCTCGCCCTCGCGCAGAAGGCGCCCGACGCGGTGAGCACCGCCGTCATGGACACCGCCGGGGGGCTGCCCGGGTTCGTGTTCGGGTTCCTGCTGCCCGCGTTCCTGTCGCATCTGGGGATGCTCGCGGTCCTCGTCGTCCTGGTGCGGCGCGGGTTCGCGCCGTGGTGGACGCCGGTCGCGGTCGTCGCCGGGATCGTGCTGCCGTTCGTCGTCGCCGGGCAGGCGTCGGCCGTGCAGGCGGTCGGGCCGCTGGTCCAGCTCGCCGGTTACGCGGCGCTGGCGGCGCGGCTGCTGCGGGCGCCGGTCACGGCAGCCCCGCGTCCCGTGCCCGCATGATCGCGTGCGCGCGGTCCGCGACCTGGAGCTTGGCGAAGATGCTCGACACGTGGTTGCGGACGGTCTTGGGGCTCAGCCCCAGCCGTTCCGCGATCTGCGGGTTCGTCAGGTGCCGGGCGACCAGCGCGAGGATCTCCCGCTCCCGGACGGTCAGCTCCGGGAACGGGTGGTCGGCGGGCGCGGGTTCGGCGCCGAGCGCGGCGAAGTAGCTCATCAGCCGGGTCGCGATGGCCGGGCCGAAGATCGCCTCGCCCTGCGCGACGGCGTGCACCGAGCGCAGCACCTCGTCGCGGCGGGCGCCCTTGAGCAGGTAGCCGCGCGCGCCCGCCTGCATGGCCGCGAAGACCGAGGCGTCGTCGTCGGCCATGCTCAGCACGAGGACGCGGACGTGCGGGCTGTCGGCGGTGATGCGGGCGGTGGCCTCCATACCGCCCATGCCGGGCATCGCCAGGTCCATGAGGACGACGTCGGGCTGGACGCGCGGCAGCAGCGCCAGGGCCTGTTCGCCGCTGGCGGCCACGTCCGCGACCTCGACGCCGGGCGCCGCCGCCAGCAGCGCGCACAGCCCGGCGCGGAACGGCGCGTGGTCGTCGACGACGAGCAGCCGGACGGGGTTCACGGAGGTCATCCTTCCAGCGGCAGGTCGGCGCGGACGCGGGTGCCCGCGCCGGGCCCGGACGTGAGGGTGAGCGTGCCGCCGAGTTCGGCGGCGCGTTCGCGCATCGACGCCAGGCCGACGCCGGGGACGGCGTCGGCGGGCAGTCCGCGCCCGTCGTCGGTGACGAGCACGCTGAGGCGCCCGTCCGCGACGGCGACCGTCAGCTCGCAGCGGGCGGCGTCCGCGTGCCGGCGGGCGTTGGTGAGCGCCTCGGTGGCGATCCGGTAGGCGGCGACCTCGACGGCGGCGGGCAGGTCGGGCAGCGTGCCGGGGGCGTGCAGGACGGTGCGCGGGCCGGGCGCCGAGCCGGTGAAGGAGCGCAGCGCGCCGAGCAGCCCGAGGGTGTCGAGCGCGGGCGGGCGCAGGCCGTCCACGAGGCGGCGCACCTCACCGAGCGCGGTCTGCGTGCCCTCGACGATCTCCTCCAGCAGCGCGACCGCCGGGCCGGGCGGGACGGACGCGGCGACGGCCTCGGCGCGCATCGTCAGCGCGGCCAGCTCGGGGCCGAGTCCGTCGTGCAGGTCGCGGCGCAGCCGCCGCCGTTCCTCCTCGCGGGCCAGGACGAGGCGTTCGCGGGCGCGCTGGAGGTGCAGGGCGACGGCGATCTGCGGCGCCAGGTCTGCGAGGATGCGGCGGTCGGCGGCCGACAGGCCCCGCTCCCCCGGGCGCGGCGAGACGAGCAGGCGGCCGAGGGTCGCGTCGCGGTAGACGAGCGGCAGTTCGACCGTCCGGGCGCCGGGGGTGCCGAGCGCGGCGACCGCGCCGGAGTCGAGTTCGACGGCGGCGTAGGGCAGCCGCAGCGTCTCGGCGAGGGTGCGGGCGGCGGTGGCCGGGACGGCGTCGGGCGCGGCGGTGCGCTCCAGGCTGCGGCCGAGGCCGACCAGGACGGCGTACGGGTCGTCGCGGCGCCCGTACAGCAGGCGGTTCACCGAGCGCTGCACCAGGTCGCGCAGCGGCGCGAACACCAGCGCGACCAGGCCGGTGGCGGCGAGCGAGACGGGCAGGCTGGCGGCGAACAGCGCGCCGAGGTAGCCGACGACGGCGACGTAGCCGCCGACGACGCAGGCCGTCAGCACGGTGTAGACGAGCGTCCGGTTGATCAGCAGGTCGATGTCGAACAGGCCGTGCCGCAGGATCGCGATGCCGAGCGCGGCGGGGACGGCGCTCATCCCGGCGGCGCCGAGGATCTCCCAGCCGAGGCCGGTCGGCCACAGGCCGGGCGCGCCGTCGGTGAGACCGGCCGTCAGCCGGGCCAGGACGGCGAGCAGCGCGAGGGCGACGGCGTAGGCGAGCCACTTGAAGGGGCGGGCGCCGTCGCCGCGGGCGCGCCGGGCGCGGGCGATGACCGTCCCGGCGCCGACGGCGAACAGCAGCGGCAGCATCGCCCCGGTGACGGCGGCGGCGAGCGCGGCGGGCGCCTCGGCGGCGGCGACGCCGAACGGGTTGGGCATCTGCCGCTCCCCGCCGACCTGGCCGTTCTCGCCGGGCGCGAACGCGGCCAGCGCCATCGTGACGGCGCCGACGGCGACGGCCGCGTGGATCGGGCGGCGCCGGGCGGGAACCTCCCCGGCCGGGAAGAAGAACGGGACGAGGACCAGCGCGAGGTTGGCGGGTACCCACAGGAACGTCTGCGGCCAGGCCGCGACGGCGGCACCGGGCAGCCCGGCCAGCGCCCACTGCCCGCACGCCTCCATCAGCGCGAACGCCGACGCGCTGACGAGCAGCAGCCGCCCGACCGGGTTGCCGGGCCGGTGCACGGCGATGAGGCCGCCGACGACCGCGCACGACGCGACCAGCGGCAGATGGCTCTGCTCGGCCGCCGACCCGTCGCGGACGGCGCACAGGACGACCGCCGCGACGAGCAGCGCGAGCGTGCTCGCGGCCCACAGCGAGCGGCGCAGGGTGGTCACGGGGTTCGTCCCTTCGGGAGGCGGCGTCACTGTAGCCCGGCCGCCCGTCCCGGGGCACGGGACGGTGTCCCGCCCGGCCGGGACGGTCAGAACGCCGAGAGCACGAGCCCCGCCGCGCACAGCAGCCCGAGCCCGGCGGCGGCGACGCCGAGGATCGCGCGCGTGGCGCGGTGCGGGGTGTGGCCCCGCGCGAGGTAGGCGACGCCCCAGGGCAGCGGCAGCAGGAACAGCAGGCCGAGCGCCGGGACCGACAGGGCGCCGAGGCGGCCGGTCAGGTCGGCGCGGCGGGCGGCGTCCCCGGCGGTGTTGAGGCGCGCGGCGAACGGTTCGCCGACGTCGGACTCGGGCGGCAGGTGCACGTCGGACAGCGGCGGGCGCGCGGCGTCGTCGGGCGTGAACGTCCCCCGGCACTCGCGCCGCGCCTGGTTGCCGGCGCCGTATTCGCGGCAGCTCCCGGCGGTCGCGGTGCCCGGCGTTCCGGCGACGCCGAACGCGAGCCGCAGGTCATCGACGCCGAACCCGATGGGGGCGAGCGCGACGGCGAGCCAGAGCGCGGTGACGAGGAGGAGGCCGCGCAGCCCGGTGCGGGGCGCGCGCGTGTCCGATCGCGACATGGAGCCGCCTTCCGGTCGGGGGGAGCCGATCGCCTCTGGTGCGCTTTGGACGCGGGCGGGCGCGGTCCCGTTCACGTCGGGCATGATCCAGGGAAGAGATCGCCGACGGGAGGGCGCGATGACGGCCGAGCGAGAGCATGTCCTGGCGGTGCCGGACGAGGCGGCGTGGCGCGAGGGCTATCCCTACGACGTGAAGCTGCGCCGCAAGGAGTACGAGCGCGACAAGCGCGCCCTCCAGATCGAGCTGCTCAAACTCCAGGCGTGGGTGAAGGGCACCGGGCAGCGGCTCGTCGTCCTCTTCGAGGGCCGCGACGCCGCGGGCAAGGGCGGCACGATCAAACGCTTCACCGAGCACCTGAACCCGCGCGGCGCGCGCGTCGTGGCGCTGGAGAAGCCGACCGAGCGGGAACGCACGCAGTGGTACTTCCAGCGGTACGTGGCGCATCTGCCGAGCGCCGGGGAGATCGTCCTGTTCGACCGCTCCTGGTACAACCGCGCCGGGGTGGAACGCGTGATGGGCTTCTGCACGCCGCGCGAGTACGTCGAGTTCATGCACCAGGCGCCGGAGTTCGAGCGTCTTCTCGTCCGCGACGGCGTGCACCTGGTCAAGTTCTGGTTCTCGGTCTCGCGCGGCGAGCAGCACCGCCGGTTCGCCGCCCGCCGCGACGACCCCGTCCGCCGCTGGAAGCTGAGCCCGGTCGACCTGGAGTCCCTCGACAAGTGGGACGCCTACACCGAGGCCAAGGAACTGATGTTCTTCCACACCGACACGCTGGACGCCCCGTGGACGGTCGTGAAGAGCAACGACAAGAAGCGCGCCCGCCTGGAGGCCATGCGCCACGTCCTGCACCGCTTCGACTACGAGGACAAGGACCCGTCCATCGTCGGCACCCCCGACGAAAAGATCGTCGGCCCCGCCGCCCGCCTCTTCGAAGAGGGCGAACGCAACGCCCTACTCCTGACCGACGACCCCCCGCGCCCCGGAGCCGCCCCGCCGTGACCGGTCGTGCCACCGGGTGACGAGGGCCGCCAGGCTCAGCCCGGCGGTCTCGACCAGGGCGATCTCGTACACCCCGAGGTTCGCGGTGGCGCCGAGGGCCGTCACGGCGGCGAAGGTGGCGACGACGTACGCCACGACCCCGCGCACCAGCGCCGGGCCCGTGGATCTGTACAGCAACGCCACCGCCGCGACCACCGCCACCGCCGCGACGACCCAGCCGACCGGCCCGGCCTCCCCCGCGGCCGCCACCGACAGCACCACCACCCCGACGGCGGCGACGCACGCGACCAGGCGGGCCAGCACACGCACGAACCTCTTCACCAGCGGCCCCCTCGCCCCGGCCGACGTCTCTGAACGACGAAACGCCTGGTCGGACGACCAGAACCGGACGAACGACACCATAAGTCCCGCAGCGGAGCCCCGACCGCAGGAAGCGCCACATGTCCATAACGATGGGACACGACGAAGGGGAGAGCCGGATGGCTCTCCCCTTCTTGGTGGTGCGGTCAGCGGCGGGCGCGGCGGCGGGTGATGATGAGGGCGATGCCGCCGAGGGCGAAGGCGCCCAGGCCGAGGCCGCTCAGCCAGCCGATGGGGCTGCCGGTGTTGGGCAGCTCACCGGCGGTGGCCTTGCGGCACGGGCCGCCGACGGGGCCGGGCGTGCCCGCGCCGGGAGCGCCGCTGCCGCCCGACGAGGCGCTCTGGTGCGCGCAGACGCATGACTGGCGCCCGGACGAATCGCGGACCGGCGTCTCGCCCTCGACGCACGGGCGCAGCGGGTTCGGCGTGGCCGCCGGGCCCGGCGCGGCACCGGCGGCCGGCTGCTCGGCGGCGGCAGCGGGCTTGGGCTTCGGCGACGTCGTCGGCTCGGGCTTGGGCGCCGAACGGGGTCCGAGCGCGGCGTGCGCGACGGCGGACTGCGGCTTCGCAGCGGCGGCGGCTTGGACGGTGACGGCCGCGCGGGCCGTCGCGGTGCGTCCCGCGTAGCTGAGCGTCGCGACGTTGGTGAGCTTGCCCGGCTCGGCGCCCTGCGTGACCTTCGCGTTGACGGTGATCGTGCGCGTCGCCTTGTACGGCACGGTCTTCCACCGGCAGGTCACCGCGTTGCCCGCCTTGGCGCAGCCGGAGCCCGCGACCGAGGCGATCGTGAGCCCCGCCGGAGCCGGGTCGCGGAGCCGCACGTTGGACGCGGGCACCATTCCGACATTGCGGAGCGTGAGCTTGAACGTGGCCTTTCCGCCGGGTTTGACCTTGGGGGTGGAGGTCGACTTGGTGAGCTGGAGCCGGGGCGGCGTCGGGGGGCCGTCGGCCGGCAGCACCGCTGCTGCGGCGGGCGTGCAGGTCACCGTGAGGGCGGTCAGCGCGAACATGGCCGCGGAGGCCGAGCCGCCGCGACGCCGGGACAGACGCATCCAAGATCCGATCATCAGTGCGGTTGTGGCGGGACCGCCCGACAGAACGGCCACGGAGAGTCACTTTCGCACTGCGGACAGCACCGGTCAACGATGACGCGCCCACTCCGCAAAGGCCGGAGGGGAGAACCGCGACGCGGTTCTCCCCTCCGATCGCCCCAGGTCAGGCGCGGGTCAGCGCTTGGCCTTGTCCTTGGCGGCCTGGACGGCCTTGCCACCGGTATGGGCGGCCTTCTCCTTCGCCTTGACGGCACCGGCGACGGCCTTGTCGCGGGCCGGGCCGGCGGCGTCACGGGCGTTGCCCGCGACGTTCTGGAGCTGGAGCTGGGCGCGGGCCCAGTTGGTCTGGCTCCGGCGGACGTGCCGCCGCCACAGCAGCACCGCCACGACTCCGGCGGCGATGCTCGCCAGTCCCGCGCCGCCGCTCCAGGCGGCCTTGCGGGCCTTGGTCCGGTCGGCGCCGAGCGTGTCGAGCGTCTGGCCGGCGTCGTCGTGGAGCTGGGCCGGCGACGTCTGCGCGTCACCCTGCGGGTCGCCGAGCCCGGCCCTGCCGTCGAGCCGGGTGGGCTTGTGCGTGGTCAAGGGGGCTCCCCTCCTTGCGGTCGATCCGGTCAACATCCGGCTTACCCGACGTGAACGGATCAAACGTGACCCTCCTTGGGAGGCCGAGAAACCCGGGCGGTCACCCGCCCGCGAGGAGGTCCGCGAACGGCGTCGGCTCGTCGTAGGGGTCGGACGCGACGGCCGGGGCGCGGCCCGCGACGAGATCCGCGAGTTCGCGCCCGGCGCGCTCGACGCGCGGGGTGAGCGGATCGGCGTCGCCGCCCCAGTCCTCCGACGCCGCGTAGACGGCCGTCGGGGCGACCGTCGCGCGCAGGTAGGCGAACAGCGGGCGCATCGCGTGGTCGATCGCCAGCGAGTGGCGGGCCGTGCCGCCGGTGGCGCCGAGCAGGACGGGCCGTCCCTCCAGCGACCCGGGCTCCAGGACGTCGAAGAACGTCTTGAACAGGCCGCTGTAGGACGCGTTGAACACCGGCGTCACGGCGACGAGGCCGTCCGCGCCGGTCACGCCCTCCAGCACGCCGCGCAGCCTGCCGCCGGGGAAGCCGGTGACGAGGTTGTCGACGAGGTCGTGCGCGTGGTCGCGCAGGTCCACCGGGACGAGCGTCACGGTGTCGCCGCGCTCGCGCAGGCTCGCGGCGGCGGCCGCGCCGAGCCGGTCGGCGAGCAGGCGGGTGGTGGACGGCCGGCCGAGACCGGCCGCCACGACGGCGAGGGTGCGTTCGCTCATCGGGTGGCCTCCTGGGTGCTCGGGACGTCGCCGGCGCGGGCGGCGACGAGGGACGCGTGCGTCGGGGCGTCGGGCACGTGCGCCGGACGGCCCTTGGCGAACTCCTCGCGCAGCACCGGGACGACCTCCCCGCCGAGCAGGTCGAGCTGCTCCAGGACCGTCTTCAGCGGCAGCCCGGCGTGGTCCACCAGGAAGAGCTGGCGCTGGTAGTCGCCGAAGTCCTCGCGGAAGCGCAGCGTCCGGTCGATGACCTGCTGGGGGCTGCCGACGATCAGCGGCGTCTCGGCCATGAAGTCCTCCAGCGACGGCCCGTGCCCGTAGACGGGCGCGTTGTCGAAGTAGGGGCGGAACTCGCGGATGGCGTCCTGGGAGTTCTTGCGCAGGAACGCCTGCCCGCCGAGCCCGACGATCGCCTGGTCGGCGCTGCCGTGGCCGTAGTGCTCGAAGCGGCGCCGGTACAGGCCGATGAGGCGCTGGTAGTGCTCCTTGGGCCAGAAGATGTTGTTGGCGAAGAAGCCGTCGCCGTAGTAGGCGGCCTGCTCGGCGATCTCCGGGCTGCGGATCGATCCGTGCCAGACGAACGGCGGGACGCCGTCCAGCGGGCGGGGCGTCGAGGTGAACGACTGGAGCGGCGTGCGGTGCTTGCCCTGCCAGTCGACGACGTCCTCGCGCCACAGCCGGTGCAGCAGCGCGTAGTTCTCGACCGCGAGCGCGATGCCGTCGCGGATGTCCTTGCCGAACCACGGGTAGACGGGGCCGGTGTTGCCGCGGCCGAGGACGAGGTCGGTGCGGCCGTCGGACAGATGCTGGAGCATCGCGTAGTCCTCGGCGATCTTCACCGGGTCGTTCGTCGTGATCAGCGTGGTCGCGGTGGACAGGATCAGCCGTTCGGTGCGGGCGGCGACGTAGCCGAGCATCGTCGTCGGGGACGACGGCACGAACGGCGGGTTGTGGTGCTCGCCGGTGGCGAAGACGTCGAGCCCGACCTCTTCGGCCTTCTGCGCGATCGTGACCATCGCCTTGATGCGCTCCGCCTCGGAGGGCGTGCGGCCGGTCGTCGGGTCCGGGGTCAGGTCACCGACGGAGAAGATCCCGAACTGCATGGTCGCCCTCCAAGATAGTAGAAGTTTCAATCATAGAGGGGAACCGGACGCCCCGTCGATCTATTCCGCCCGCCGGACCGGCCCCCGGCCGCTAGAAAGGACCCCATGTACGCGCTGCTGGCCCGTCTCTGGAAGGCCCTGTCCGCCCGCGCCCAGTGGAGGATCGCGTGGTTGCGCCACCCGACGTTCATGGTGGGGGTGACCGGCGTCGTCCGCGACGCCGACGGCCGCGTCCTGCTGCTGCGCCACCGGCTGTGGCCGGAGGGCCGCGCGTGGGGCCTGCCGACCGGCTACGCCGAGCGCGGCGAGACGTTCGAGGAGACCGTCGTCCGCGAGGTCCGGGAGGAGACGTCCCTGGACGTCCGCACCGGCCGCCTGCTGCGCCTGCGCAGCGGCTACCGGCTGCGCGCCGAGGTCGCCTACGAGGCCGAACTCCTCGGCGGCACGCTCCGCCTCGACCCCCGCGAGATCCTCGACGCGGCCTGGTTCTCCCCCACCAATCTCCCCGAGACGACGATGCCGTCCCACCGCGCCCTCATCCTCGGCCCCCCGGAGGAACCGTGACGGTCAGGCCGGGTTCGGCTCGTGTTCGGCCTTCCGGGTGAGGTTGGTGGGCATGCCGCCGAAGATGAGGCCGTGGAACGGGGAGATGGACTGCCAGTAGAGGTGGCCGAGGAGGCCGTGCGGGCGGAAGACGGCGCGCTGGTGGTAGATCGTGCCGCCGGTCTCCTCGTCGGGCTCGATCCACAGTTCCAGCCAGGCGCGGCCCGGCAGCAGCATCTCGGCGCGCAGCCGCAGGCACCTGCCGGGCTCGATGGCCTCGACGCGCCAGAAGTCCAGGGCGTCGCCGGTGCGCAGGCGGACGGGGTCGCGGCGGCCCCGGCGCAGGCCGACGCCGCCCGCCAGCCGGTCCAGGAACCCGCGCACGTACCAGGCGACCGGCAGCGAATACCAGCCGTTCTCGCCGCCGATGCCCTCGATGCGCCGCCACACCGCCTCGGGTGACGCCGGGGTGCGCAGCTCGCGCTCGTCGGTGTAGAGGCTGCCGCCCGCCCAGTCGGGGTCGGTGGGCAGCGGGTCGCTCGGCGCGCCCGGCGTCGCCGCCGAGCTCCAGCGGGTGCTGACGTCGCCGGACCGGACGCGGCGCAGCGCCAGCTCCACCGCCTGCTCGAACCCGATCAGGCCCTCCGGCGGGTCGGGCACGTAGGCGGCGATGTCGTGCTCCTTCGCCACGACCTCCGTCGTCAGCGACTCCACCAGCGGGCGCGCGATCGCCCCCGGCACCGGCGTGATCAGCCCGACCCACAGGCTCGACAGCCACGGCGACAGGATCGGCACCGGCACGATGAGGCGCGGCGTCAGCCCCGCGACCTTCGCGTAGCGGATCATCATCTCGCGGTAGGTGAGGACGTCCGGGCCGCCGATGTCGAAGCCGCGGCTCACGTCGGACGGCAGTTCCGCGACGCCGACGAGGTAGCGCAGCACGTCCCGGATCGCGATCGGCTGCACGCACGACCCGGCCCACTTCGGCGTGACCATCGCGGGCAGCCGCTCGGTCAGGTAGCGCAGCATCTCGAACGACGCCGACCCCGACCCGATGATCACCCCGGCGTTGAGCACGACGGTCGGGACGTCGCCGCCGAGCAGGATCTCCGCGACCTCGGCCCGCGACCGCATGTGCTCCGACAGCTCGCCCGAGTCGTGCATGCCGCCGAGGAACACGACGCGGCGGACGCCCGCGTCGCGGGCCGCGTCCGCGAACGACCGCGCGGCGCGGCGGTCGCGTTCGGCGAAGTCGCCGCCGCCGCCCATCGCGTGCACGAGGTAGTAGGCGACGTCCACGTCCGCGAGGGCGGGCGCCAGCGTCGGCGGGTCGAGCACGTCGGCGCGGACGGTCTCGACGCGGCCGGCCCACGGCTGGTCGCGGACGCCCTCGGGGTGCCGGGCCATGCAGCGGACCGTGTGACCGGCGTCGAGCAGCTCGGGGACGAGACGTCCGCCGACGTAGCCGGTGACGCCCGTCACGAGACAGCGGGTGGAAGTGGCCATGACCGGCGCCTACCCCGCGTGACCCCGCCGAACCCGGAACGGCGCCCAGTAGGGTCGGCACCGTGATCGACGTTCCCGAACCGCCGCCCACGATCGGCGACACCCGCGACCTGCTGACCGGCTACCTCGACTACTACCGGAGCGCGCTGCTGCGCAAGCTCGACGGCCTGTCCGAGGAGGGGCTGCGCACGAGCGGCGTGCCGTCCGGCTGGACGCCGCTGGAGCTGCTCAAGCACCTCACGCACGTGGAGATCCGCTGGCTGCGCTGGCGGTTCCTCGGTGAGGATGTCCCCGACCTGTACGACGACCGGGGCCCCGGCGGGCGCCGCGAGGACCCGTGGCGCGTCCTGCCCGAGGTGACGTTCGCGGAGGTCCGCGAGGGGTTCGAGGCGACGGCGGCGCGCTCGCGGCAGATCGTCGCGGACGCCGCGCTCTCCGACGTCAGCGCCCGCACGGACGACGAGCACCCCGGCACGAGCCTGGCCTGGATCCTCTTCCACCTGCTCCAGGAGTACGCCCGGCACGTCGGCCAGCTCGACGTCGTCCGCGAGCGGTTCGACGGCGCGGTGGGCGAGTAGGTCTACCGCCAGCGGACGGACGTGCCGCCGTCGCGCTCGCCCCGCACGAGGAGGCGGTCGTAGACGAACTCGGCGGGCCGGACGAGGCTCGGCCGGACCCGCCACAGCTCCCCCACCGCCCCGGGGGCCTGGTCGAGCAGGGCGACGGTGAGCGCGGCCAGCGCGGCGGCGCGGTCGCCGCACACGCCGCCCGGTCCCCCGGTGCCGTGCTCGGGCGGTCGGATCTCCCAGGCGAAACGCGTTCCCGGTATCGGTCCCATGCTCGCAGCGTAGGCACGGCGGGCGCGCGGCACGGCCGGATCGGACGGTATAGGGATACCGATGTTCGCGCTCAGCCGGGTTCGTCGAGCCGCGCGGCGATCTGCGTCCGCGACGTGCACTCCAGCTTGGCGAGGATGTGCTCGACGTGGGAGTCGGCGGTGCGCTTGGCGATGACGAGCCGGTCCGCGATCTCCCGGTTGGTGAGCCCGTCCGCGACCAGTCCGGCGATCTCGCGTTCGCGCGGGGTGAGGCGGCGCCTTCCCGGCCCGGCCTCGGCCGCGCCGACGGCGGGCGCGGTCTCGCCCAGTGCCTCCGCGACGGCGGAGTCCTCACCGAGGCGGCGGCCCGCCTCCAGGGCGGCGGTGAAGACGTCCTCCCCGACGGCCTCGACGGCCTGGCCCTCGTAGAAGGACCGCAGCAGCGCGTGCTGCGGCCCGAACATCGTGGTGCCGGTGCGGGTGCGCAGCCGGTCGGCCACGCCGAGCCAGCGGGCGGCGCTCGGCGCGTCCCCGAGGGAGACCGCGCACGCGGCGGCCATGTCGAGGGCGAGCGCGACGCCGAGCCGGTCACCGAGGTCGCGTTTGACGGCCAGCCCGGCGCGGACGTCGTCCAGGGCGCCCGCGGCATCGCCGTCGAGTAGCCGGGCGAGGCCGAGCACGCACAGCCCGAACGAGCGGCACCACAGCTCGCCCGCCGGGGTGGTGGCGAGGACGGCGCGGCGGGCGTCGTCCTGCGCGGCGCGCGGGTCGCCGCCCAGGCAGCGGGCGACGGCGAGGAACACGTCGGCGGTGGGGGTGAGGACGTCGGTGACGCCCGCCTCGGCGTGCAGGTCGCGGGCCTGGGCCAGCGCGGTGACGGCGTCCGCCATCCGGTCGGCGTACAGGGCGGTGACGCCCTGGGCGAGGCGGACGTAGCCGAGCCCGGACCGGTCGTCGTCGGCCGCGGCGCGCTCCTCGGCGGCGGCCAGCGGCCCCGCGGCGGCGTCCGGGTCGTTCTGGAGGACGGCGAGCACGCCGCCGAGGGCGAGCATCTCGGTGCCGGCCCGGCCCTGCGGCTCGCGCAGCTCCAGGTAGTGCTCGAACCAGTACCGGGCCTCACCGATGAGCCCCTGCAACGCCAGGATGCGGCCGAGGCCGAGCAGGGCGGGGCACAGCAGCGCGTCGTCGGCGGTGCGCAGGCCGTGGTCGAGGAGGGCGCGCAGGTTGGCCTCCTCGTCGCGGTACCAGTCGAGGACGCGGCGCTGCCCGGCGGTGGTCAGCTCGGGGACGGCGCGGGCGACGCATCCGGCGAACCAGGCGAACGCGCGGTCGCGCAGGACGGCGGTCTCCCCGGCGCGGTCGAGCCGTTCGGCGCCGTACTCCCGGATGGTGTCGAGCATCCGGTAGCGGGCGGCGGCGCCGCGTGTGACGGGCCGCACGATCGACTTGGCGACGAGCCCGGCGAGCAGGTCGAAGACCTCCCCGGCGGGCAGTTCGGCGTCGGCGCAGACGTTCTCGGCGCTGTCCAGGTCGAAGCCGCCCTCGAACACCGACAGCCGCGCCCACAGCAGCCGCTCGCCCGGCGAGCACAGCTCGTGGCTCCAGCCGATCGCGGTCTCCAGCGTCTGGTGCCGGGGCATGGCGGTGCGGCGTCCGCGCACGTGCAGGATGCGCCGGTCGAGCCGGTCGACGATCTGCGTCACCGACAGGGCGCGCAACTGCACGGCGGCCAGCTCGATCGCGAGCGGGATGCCGTCCAGGCGGCGGCAGAGCAGCACGACGGCGCCGCGGTCGGAGTCGGTGAGGCGCCACTCGGGGACGACGGCGGCGGCGCGTTCGGCGAACAGGTCGACGGAGTCGCACGGGGCGCCGGGGTCGTGGTCGTCGGCGCCGGGCACCGCGAGCGGCGCGACGACGAGCGTGTGCTCGCCCGCGATGTCGAGCGGCTGCCGGCTGGTGGCGAGGATGCGCAGGCCGGGGGCGCTGCGCAGCAGCAGTTCGGCGAGGATCGCGCAGGCGTCGACGAGGCGTTCGCAGGTGTCCAGGACGAGCAGCAGGTCGCGGTCGGCCAGGTGGGCGACGAGGTCGTCCAGGGCGGTGGCGGCGTTGTGGTCGGGCAGGCCGAGCGCGCCGCCGAGGGCGCGCGCGAGCAGGCCCGGTTCGCGCAGCACGGACAGGTCGACGAAGCAGACGCCGTCGGCGTGGTCGTCGGCGAGCCGGTCGGCGGCGCGGACGGCGAGCCGCGACTTGCCGACGCCGCCGGGACCGGTGAGCGTCACGAGCCGGCCGCGCGCGAACATCCGGCCGATCTCGGCCAGTTCGGCGCGGCGTCCGATGAAGCTGGTCAGCTCCGCGGGGAGCCGTCCGGAACGGGGTTCCAGACTCGTCGTCGTCACGGCCGCCTCTGCTCAGCTCCCACCGGCCGGAGGCCGGCGACTCACCGGGGGACCTACGGTGGCATCGTACCGGCCGCTGAACCGATCGCAACCGTTCCATTACCGTCGGCTGGACGGGCGGGGCGGCCGAGCAGGGCGCCGCGCGCGATCTCGCGCGCGGTGCGGGACGCGACGACGGTCCACGCGACGGCGAGCAGCGCGTACAGCGCGGCGGACACGGCGGCGAGCGCGGTGAGGCCGGTGTGGCGGGCGAGGACGGCGGCGCCGGTGACGCACGTCCCGACCGGGAACGTGTACGCCCACCAGGTGAGCCCGAACGGCAGGCCGGTGCGCAGCGCGCGCAGGTTGGCGGCGCCCGCGACGGCGAGCCACAGCAGCGCGAAGCCGAGCACGGGGACGCCGTATCCGGCGGCGGCGAGCCGCAGCGGCCCGGCGTACTGCGGCAGGACGGTCCGGGCGGCGTCGGCGAGCAGCCCGGCGGCGGTGACGGACTGCCCGAGCGGGCCGAGGACGAGGAACAGCGACGGCGTCAGCGCGTCCGGCAGGCCGCTGCGGGCGATCCGCGTCCAGATGCCGGGGAGCAGCAGCGCCGTGCCCAGCAGGGAGGCGCCGAACAGCGCGGCGCAGGCGGCGAGCAGGGTGGCGCGGGGTTCGCCGGGCGGCAGGTGCGGGACGAGCGCCGCCCCGGCGGTCGCGGCGACCATGGGCGCGACGACCGGCAGCAGCCAGGTCGGGTCGGCCTCGCGGTCGGCGCGCCGGGTGACCAGCAGGTACGGGACGGCCGCCGCGACGGCGACGGCGTACACCGTGCCCGCCGTCCAGAGCGCGGCGTCCACGAGGACGGCGGCGCGCGGGCCGATCACGTCCGTGCCGATGGTGAGGGTGGCGTGGCCGGTGGCGAGCAGCGCCATCGGCGGGCAGCCGTAGAAGACGGCGGTGGCCGGGGTGCGCAGGTGCTCGCGGGCGACGTCGCGGTGCCGGGCGACGTGGACGGCGCGGGCGGCGACGAGGGCGGTGAGCAGGGCGCAGGAGAGCATCCAGACGGCGGCGCCCGCGGGGCGCAGCGCGGGGTGGGGCGCGGCGGCGGTCGCGACGATCGCGGTCCCCATGACCGCCGCGTACCAGTTCGGGCCGAGATGGCGCACCCGGTCGGAGAAGGGCATGGGGCGCACTCTGGCCGTGTCCGGACGCCATCGGTAGAGGTCACAGCCCTATGGGGCCATAACATGGACTTATGGGGATTGCGCATCGCGTGCCGGATCTCGGCGCGCTGGAGCTGCTGCTGGCCGTGGTGCGGCTCGGCAGCGTCGGGCGGGCCGCCGCCGAGCTGGGCGTGACGCAGCCCGCCGCCAGCGCGCGCATCCGGTCGATGGAACGGCAGCTCGGCGTCGAACTGCTCGACCGGTCCCCGCGCGGCTCCACGCCGACGGCGGCCGGGACGCTCGTCGCGGGGTGGGCGCAGCAGGTGGTCGACGCCGCGACGGCGCTGGACGCGGGCGTGGCGGCCCTGCGGCACGACCAGGACGCCCGGCTGCGGGTCGTCGCGAGCCTCACCGTCGCCGAATATCTCGTCCCCGCCTGGCTGGTCGCGCTGCGGGCGCACCGCCCCGGCACGGCCGTCACGCTGCGCACGGCGAACTCGACGGCCGTCGCCGAGGCCGTGCGCGCCGGGGAGGCCGACCTGGGGTTCGTGGAGGGCACCCGCACCCCCGCCGGGCTGCACGGCTCGGTCATCGCCGCCGACCGGCTCGTCGTGGTCGTCGCGCCCGGCCACCCCTGGGCGCGGCGCCGCTCGGGCGTCACCGGCGCGGAGCTGGCGGCCACGCCGCTCATCCTGCGCGAGGAGGGCTCGGGCACGCGCGAGGTCCTGGACCGCGCCCTCGCCGCCCACGGCGGCACGGCGCCGCCGCTGCTCCAGCTCGCGTCCACGACGGCGCTCAAGGCCGCCGCGACGTCCGGCACCGCGCCGGTCGTCGTCAGCGAGCTGGCCGTCACCGACGAGATCGCCGGGGGACGTCTCGTCGCCGTCCCCGTCCCCGGGCTCGACCTGCGCCGCCCGCTGCGCGCCGTCTGGCCCGCCGGGCACCGCCCCACCGGCCCGGCCCGCGACCTGCTGGCCCTCGCCCGCCGCGCCTAGTCCGCCGCCTCGATCACGCCGTCGGTGACGGTGAGGCGGGCGGTGACGTCGCCCCGGGTGAGGGTGAAGGCGTACTCGGTGTGGGTGCGGGCGCCGTCGAGGCCGAGGAGATGGGTGGCGCGGTCGGACTCCGCGTAGGTGAGGCCGCCCGGGAGGTGGCGGTGGCCGCCGGAGCCGTCCTCGGTGTCGGCGCGCCAGGTGGCGGCGGCGACGTCGCGGGTGACGACCAGGGGCGGGCGGCGGTCGCCGGTGAGGCGGACGCGCAGCGGCGGCGGATGCTCGGGGTCGTCGAACGGGCGCGGCGCGGCGTGCTCGGCGGTGCGGACCGGGAGGGCCAGCACGCTGCGGGCCGGGTCGAGCGTGACCGTGAACGGGGCGTCCGGCGACCACGGCCAGCGGGCGGTCGCGACGGCCAGCCGTACCCGGTGACCGGGCCGGAAGGCGTGCCCGGTGGGACGCAGGACGGCGGTGAGGTCGCTCCACTCCCCCGGCGCGCCGGGGAACTCCCCCTCGCCGCGCGCGACGAGCGCGGACGCGCCGTCCGGCCCGACGTCGCAGAGCCGCAGCGCGAGCACGCCCGGCTCGCCCGCCAGGCGCAGGCGGACGCGGACCCGGCCGAGGATCGTCAGCTCGGCGGGGAGCGGCGCCGAGTCGAACGCGGCGCCGCGCGCGTCCTCCTCACGCTGGTCGTGCGGCAGGTCGGCGGCGGTGCGGGGAACCGGGCGCCCGGTGTCGACGCCCGCGTGCGGCGGCGACCGGACGACGACGGGCGCGGCGTCCCCCTCGCGCAGCGGCGCCTCGCGCAGCACGACGTCCGGGGACGGCCAGACCGGCTCGGCGGCCCATCCCGCGCCGAGGAAGGCGCGCAGCGCGGGATCGTCCGTGACGCCGGTGTCCGCGCCGCGCAGCCAGTGCTCCCACCAGCGCAGCGTCTCCTGGAGGAACCCGATGGCGGCCGCCGCCGGTGCCTCGTCGGGGTACTGCCGCGCCCACGGCCCGACGATGGCACGCGCCGTGGGCGACGCCTCCAGCAGGTCCAGGACGCGACCGGCCGCCGGATCGGGCCAGCCCGCGACGGCGAGCACGGGCACGGGCACGTCGCCCCCGTCCGCCGGGGCCGGTGGGCCGGGCGCGTCCAGGCGGGCGCGCCAGAGCGCGCGCCAGTCGCCGGTGCCGGCGGGGTCGGGCGGAAGCGGCGGAACGGACGCGGTGCCGGGGGCGCAGGCGACGACGGCGGCGAGCGGATCGGGGGCCAGGGCGGCGACGTCCAGCGCCGTCTGGGCGCCAGGGCCGAGGCCGAACATGCCGACCCGCCCCGTGCACCAGGCGCGGCCGGCGAGCCAGCCGACGACCGCCGCGCCGTCCCCGGCGGTGTGATCGGCGTACACGCCCTCCGAGCCGCCGGTGCCGCGCGCGTCCACCCGGACGGACGCGTAGCCGTGGCCCGCGTACCAGGGGTGCCGCTGGGCGTCGCGGGCCGCCGTGCGGTCATCGAGCCGTTCGGGCGAGAACTCCAGCAGCGCCGGGACCGGGACGTCCGTGCGCGGGCGCCACACGCGGGCGTGCAGCCGGACGCCATCGGGCAGCGGGACGGCGACGTCCTCGACGGACGTCGCGAACGGGAACGCCGTCCGGTAGCGCACGGACGTCGGTATACCCGGCGGACGGGCAAGGACCGCCGGGTTCCGGGCCAACGGCCCGCAAACGATCCCGTCCGTTGATTCCGCCGTGTGCCGGGCATGCTGGACACATGATCGGAGAACACGTCCTCGCCGCGTACGCGCCGGGCGGCGGGGGCCGGGACGCGCTGGCGTTCGCCGAGGCGGTCGTCGCGCACACCACCGGCAGGCTCACCGTCGCGCACGTCCACCCGCCGGACCGCCCGGCCGCCGCCGGGGAGGCCGCGACGCTGCTGCGGCAGGCCGAGGCCGCGCTGGGCGACCGGCCCGCCGCGTACACGGCGCGCGAGAGCCGCAGCGTGGCGCGCGGCCTGGCCGGGGAGGCGGGCAAGGCCGGCGCCGACCTCATCGTCGTCGGTTCGACCGAGGGGGGCGCGGGCGGGCGCATCGCGATCGGCTCCACCGCCGACCACCTGCTGCACTCGGCGCCCGAGGCCGTCGCGCTCGTCCCGGCCGGGTGGCCGCCCGCCGTGCTCGGCCGCATCACCGTCATGTACGTCGACCGGCCGCAGTGCGACGAGGCGGTGACGCGCGCCGCGCTCGCCGCGCTCACCCTCGGCGTGCCGCTGCGGCTCGTCACGCTCGCGCTGCCCGGCGACCCGGCCGAGCGGTTCCGCGACGACCTGGCGATGGCCATCCGGCTCGCCGTGGACTCCACCGGGATCGACCCGGGCGAGGTGTCCGCCGAACTGGCCGAGGGCGACGACGTGGCGGACGCGCTCGCCGGCGCCGGGTGGGACGACGGCGACCTGCTGGTGTGCGCGAGCAGCGAGGACGCCGCCGCGCACCGGGTGTTCGTGGGCGAGGTCGCGCTGAAGATGCTGCGGGCGGCGACCGTCCCGGCGATCGTCCTGCCTCGGGGCTACTCATGAGCTAGTCATGACCGACCATGGGACATATGGCACAAATCAACCGTTTTCCCTGCTCCGCTTGCCGCCAGGATTTACCTCGCATACATTCTCCCGAGACCGGGACGTGACCTGCGTGCAGCATGAGGTCCGGCGCCGGTTCCGGGTCCGGGCTCCCGCCCGCCCGCGCGAGGTTTCCAGGGAGCTGGCATGGACCCCATCGGCAAGAAGCTGCTCAACGTCGCCAAATCCGAACTCGGCTACGTGGAGAAGGGCGACGGGTACACCAAGTTCGGCGAGTGGTACCGCAAGAACGTCGACGGCGACCACGACGAGTACTTCTCCACCGCCCCCTGGTGCGACATGTTCCTCGCCTGGGCCGCCGACAAGGCCGGCGTCACCGAACAGGCCGGGCAGTTCGCCTCCACCGTCGAGCACGCCAAGTGGTTCCAGGGCAAGGACGCCTTCGGCACCGAACCCGAACCCGGCGCGTTCATCTTCTTCGACTGGAACGGCTCGGACGACATCGACCAGATCGACCACATCGGTCTCGTCGAACGCGTCGACGGCAAGAAGATCCACACCATCGAGGGCAACGCCGACGGGTACAAGCTCACCCGCAAGGTCCGCGACATGGACACCGTCGTCGGCTTCGGCTACCCCTCCAAGGTCAAGGTCGCCCAGACGTACGCGCCCAAGCACGCCGCGCCGCCGCCCGCCGTCGAACAGCTCACCGGGCAGCCCGTCGCCGACGCCGTCCCCGGCGTCACCAAGGAGACCCCCGCCGACGACGCCAAGCCCATCGGCACCCAGGACGCCGTCCTCGGCGGCGTCCTCGCGATGATCCTCTTCGGCACCGTCGCCCTCGCCGCCGGACGCGCCGGCGCCGCCAAGGCGCCCACCACGCCGCCCATCCGCGTCCGCAAGCGCGGCAAGCACCACAAGCCGTCCACCCCCGTCAAGCTGCCCGCCGACGTCACCCCCGCCGACCTCGACGCCGCCGACACCGCCACCACCGTCATGCCCGCCCTCTCCCTCGCCGTCGCCCACGCCGCCGAGGACCGCGAGTTCTGGGGCCGCATCGACCACCTCAAGGACGACGAGGAACTCGCCTTCTGGGACACCCTGCACGCCGAGTTCGCCACCGAACCCGCCGCCGCACACGCCGAGTACCCATCCGCTCCCGAGTTCCGCTAGAGTTGGCGACGTCGCCGCGAGGGGAAACCCGAGCGGAGGGCAAGCGGAAGTGGCTCAGGGGTAGAGCATCACCTTGCCAAGGTGAGGGTCGCGGGTTCAAATCCCGTCTTCCGCTCTGAGAGGCCGCATGGCCTCGCTCTGGTGGAGTGGCCGAGAGGCGAGGCAACGGCCTGCAAAGCCGTGTACACGGGTTCAAATCCCGTCTCCACCTCAACGCCGTCACCCTTCTACAGGGTCACGCGCGGGCGATTAGCTCAGTGGGAGAGCGCTACCTTGACACGGTAGAGGTCACTGGTTCAATCCCAGTATCGCCCACGAGCAGGCTTCCCCTGTTCAGCGCGGCTGCGCTTTCCCCGAGTGCCGCAATTCCGCCCGGGGGGACGACCCCCCGGAACCCCCCGAGGTGGGGGCTGCGCCCCCACACCCCCATCGTGCGTGGCTGGGGTTTTGTTCGGTCCTCTCCCTTTTCCGCCTTCGCTCTTTTCTTAGAGTAGGCCGGTTTGGATTAGCCAGGCTTTTGCTACTGATGCTGGTTTGTCTCTGTTTGTTGTTACTCGGGTGTTCATGTAGCGGAGGTCGGCCGTCGTTAGTTTGGTGGAGACGGTGTTCAGGGTTTGGCGGGTGGTGGGGTCGGCCTTCTGGGTGCGGATGAGGGGGGTGATGTTCTGGGCGGAGAAGAGGTGGTCGGGGTCGTCCAGGAGGGTGAGGTCGCGTTTGGTGAGGGACGGGTCGGTCGTGAAGAGCTGGGCGGCCTGGACCGAGTTCGAGGCGAGGAGTTCGGCGCGGGTGTCGAGGTCCTCGGTGCGGAAGGGCTGGAAGGCGCGGAAGTCCAGGTCGTAGACGGCGCGAAGGCCGATCATGCCCTGGTAGCGGGTGGCGAACTCCGGGGCGGCGCCCAGGGTGAAGGTCGGGGCCACCGCCTTCAGGTCCCGCAGGGACTTCAGGCCGTGTTCCCGGGCCGTCGCGCGGGTGACGGCGATCGCGTCCTTGTTCTCCGCGCGTGACGACGGGAGGATCTCCAGGTCCTTCGGGAGACGGTCGCGCAGGAGCTTGTTGATGCTCTCGCCCGTCGTGGGGGCCTCGGCGCCCATGCGCAACGCGCCCACGTAGGAGGCCAGCGCGCCGTTGTACTCGGGGACCAGGTCGACCTGGCCGTCGGCCACCAAGGAGTAATAGGACTCCCGGGAACCGATCGAGTGCCTGCGGACGACGCGATGGCCCTTCGCCTCCAGCGCCTGCGCGTAGATCTCCGCCAGCAGGACGCTCTCGGGAAAGTTCGCCGAACCGACCGTGAGCGTGCCCGGCGGAGGCGTCCGCGCCGCCTGCACCGCCGGTTTCGGGGGCGTGTGCGGCCACAGCAGGACGAGTGCCGCCGCCAGCGCCGGGACCGCCGCCACCGCGAGGATCTTCAGGGCCAGGGCCGTACGGCGGCCCGCCGCGACGTGCGGGCCGCCGCCGCGGCGGGCGTCGCGCAGGCGGCCCACCGTGGGGTCGCGGGGCTGGAGCGGGGTCGGCGGCCGTTCGGGCGGCGGCGTCTCCTCGGCCGCGCCCGCCGGTTCGCGTTCGTCGTGGCCCAGCAGCCGCAGGAGCAGCACGCGCGCCGTGGGACGGGACTCCGGATCGTCGGCCAGGCAGGGTTCCACCAGCGGGCGCAGCCAGCCGGGCAGATCGGCCATCTGCCCCTGGAGGCGCAACTGGCGGGCGAACGGGCCCTCACCCGGCGGCCCGGTGATCGCCGCCGCGTAGATCATGGTGAGGGCCCAGCCGTAGACGTCCGCCGGTGGGCCCGCCGGAGTCCCCCGCGCCTGCTCGGGAGCCATGAAACCCGGCGTCCCGCCGTCCGCAGCGGGCGTGCCGAGGGCCGTGGCGACGCCGAAGTCCACGATCCGCGGCCCCTCCGCCGCGAGCAGCACGTTCTGCGGCTTGATGTCGCGGTGCACCACGTTCGCCGCGTGCGTGGCCGTGAGCGCCGCCAGCGTGCCCAGCGCCAGACGTTCCAGGTCGGCGCCGCGCAGCGGCCCCCCGGTCTCGACGGCCCGGTGGAGCGACGGGCCGTCGGCGTACTCGCTGACCAGGAACGGGCGCCCGTCGTGCACGCCCGCGTCCAGCACCCGCGCCGTGCAGAAACGCGCGACTCGCTGCACGAGGGCGATCTCGTCCGCGTCCACGCGGGCGTCCGCCGACGGCGGCCCGTGCGAGATCTTCACCGCCACCGGACGATCCGGGGTGCGGGCCCAGTGGGCGAGGTAGACGACCCCCTGCCCGCCCTCGCCCAGCCGCCCGTCGAGGACGTACCCGGCGATCTCCTCCGGGTCGGTCGCGTGCAGAGCCTCCGCTGCCACTGTCCGTCACCCCTTCGATCGGTCCCGTGACGATTGGATGCCGCGCGGACCGCCCCGGTTCCGTCGGCGGCCCGGTTTCAGGCGGGGCGCCAGGTCAGCGGCAGGCGGTCCAGGCCCAGCAGGCCGTAGGCGTGTTCGACGGCGTCGTCGTTCGCGGCGAGGCGGTAGCCGGGGACGCGGCGATGCCACTCCTCCAGGGCGACGCGCATCTCGGTGCGCGCCAGGTGCGCGCCGAGGCAGCGGTGCGGGCCCGCCGCGAAACCGAGGTGGCGGTTGCCCGCGCGGGCGGGGTCGACGCGGCCCGGGTCGGGGAAGACGGCGGGGTCGCGGTTGATGGCCAGGAGCGGCAGCATCACCATGTCGCCGGCCTTCATCCGGCAGCCCGCGAACTCCACGTCGCGCGTCACCTTGCGGCCCGGCTGGACGATCGCGTAGGCGCGGATCAGGTCCTCGACCATGCCGGGGATGAGGGCCGGGTCGTCGCGGACGGCGCGCTGGTCGTCGGGGAACTCGGCCAGGTGCCAGAAGGCGTAGGAGAGCTGGGCGGTGACGGTGTCCAGGCCCGCCATGAACAGCAGGAGGCAGAAGGCCAGCAGGTCCTCGCGCGGGATGGCGGCGCCGTTCATGCGCCAGGACGCCGCAGCGCTCAGCAGGTCGTCGCCGGGGTCGGCGCGTCTCCGCTCGATCTCCTCGTCGAACATCGCGGTGACCTCTTGCATCGCGGTGATCCTGGCCTGGTTCGCCGTCGGGGGGCCGTGCAGGATGGCGCGCTCCCAGGCCAGGAAGGTGTCCAGGCGGTCGACCGGGAGGCCCAGGAGCTCCAGGAAGATCACTGCCGGGAAGGGGACGGCGAAGGCGTCGACGAACTCGCATTCCCCGGCGGTCACGGCGGCGTCCACCAGGGCGGCGCAGTGTTCGCGGATGCGCGATTCGCGGGCCTTCACGGCCGCGGGGGCGAAATGGTCGCGGAGCAGCGTGCGCCAGGCCGTGTGCTCGGGAGGGTCGAGCATCTCGGGTATCCAGCGGTAGCGGGGGTCGGGGTCCAGGGCGTTGACGGACGCGCTGGAGAAGGTCTTCGGGTCGCGCAGGACGGCCAGCGCGTCCTCGTGGCGGGTCAGGACCCAGAAGCCGCGGCCGAACGTCGAGCGGAAGGCGCGGTGCCGGTCGCGCAGCTCGCCGAGGATCGCGGCCGTCGCGCCCACCGGGCGGCGGCCCGCCAGCGGATCGAAGTGGAGTTCGGTCATCGCTTGCGCCCCACCCCGCACAGGAACCAGGTCGGGAGGTCGGCGCGCGGCGGCACGGCCGGACGCCACGCCGCCAGCGGCACGATGCCGGGGTCCAGCACGTCCAGGCCGTCGAAGAAACGGCCGATCGAGTCCGCCGAGCGCAGCGTCATGCCGGTGCTCGCCCGGCGGTAGACGCGGGCGCCCTCCTGCGCGACCTCGGCGCGCTCCCCCGCCGTGATGTGCGAGATCGCCAGGTGACTGCCGGACGGCAGCGCGTCGCGCAGCGCCGCGACCGTCTCGTGCGGGCGCTCGTCGTCGTCCAGGCAGTGCAGGACGGAGATGAGCAGCACCCCCACCGGGCGGTCGAGGTCGATCACCTCGCGCAGCGCCGGGTCGGCGAGCAGGTCGTCCACGGCGCGCAGGTCGCCCGCGAGCGTGACCGTGCCCGGCGTGGACGCCAGCAGCGCGCGGCCGTGGGCCAGCACCATCGGATCGTTGTCGATGTAGGCGACGCGGGCGTCGGGGGCGACGCTCTGCGCGACCTCGTGGACGTTGCCCTGCGTCGGCAGTCCCGCGCCGATGTCCACGAACTGCCGCAGCCCCGCCTCCCCCGCGAGGAACCGGACGGCCCGGTCGAGGAACGCGCGGTTCTCCCGGGCGAGCGCCGGGGCCTGCGGCGCGACGCGCAGCACCTCGTCGGCGGCGGCGCGGTCGGCGGCGTAGTTGTCCTTGCCGCCGAGGTAGAAGTCGTACATGCGGGCGACGTTGGGAACGGAGACGTCGATCCCCGGGGGCGCCGGACGCTCGTGCACGCGAATCCTTCCGAACGGTGCGATGATCTCCGTACCGGTCGCCAGGTTCACAAGACCCGCGACCGCTGTCAAGCGGGTCACGGATTTCCCGCGCCTGACACCGCTCAGAGCGGTGTCACGACACCGCTTAGAGTGGGTTCATGCGAGCGACGACGAGCGGGCGCGTGCTGCACGACCCGAGGGGCGGTTCGTTCCGGTTCGACGCCGGGGCCGTCTGCCTGGACTTCGCGTACACCGGCGGCGAGGGCCGGTACGCGGTGTTCGAGACGCTGCGCGAGCCCGGCGACCTGGCCGCGTGGCTGGCCGGGCCGCCGCTCGGCGCGGTCGTCACGGAACCGGTCACCGACCGCGAGCTGGCCGACGCCAAGGCCCTCCGGCAGGCGATCTGGGACGTCGCGCACGCGCGCGCCGCGACGCGTCCGCCGCCCGCCGGGGACGTCGCGACCCTCAACCGGACCGCCGCCGCCGAACCGCTGGCGCCCGAGCTGTCCGCCGACGGGACGTCGGTGCGCTGGGCCGCCCCGGTGCGGGCCGGGCAGGCGCTCTCGACGCTGGCGCGCGAGATGATCGACCTGCTGACCGGGCCGCTGGGCGGCCGGTTCCGGGAGTGCGCCAGCGACGACTGCCCGCTCGTGTTCGTGGACTCCTCCCGGCCGAACGCGCGCCGGTGGTGCGCGATGGAGCGCTGCGGCAACCGGCACAAGCTGCGTGCGCTGCGGGCCCGTCGCGCTGACGGGTAGCTCAGCCCAGGATGCGCGCGGCGCCGAACCCGGCCGCCAGCGGCTCGCCCTCGGTGAACCGGCGCGGGTGGAGGCGCGCCAGCCCGGCGGACGGCTCCTCCCCCGCCACCAGCGCCGCCACGTGCCCGCTCAGCGACGGCGCGAGCTTGAAGCCGTGGCCGCTCGTCCCCGCGTCGACGTAGACGCGCTCGCTCACCTGGCCGATGACCGGCTGCCAGTCGGGGCTGACGTCGTAGAGGGCGGTCCAGCCGCCCGCGCGGCGGGACCGGACCGGCGACGGGACGCGGGTGCGGTAGGCGTCGGCCAGGACGGCGAACTCCGGGTCGGTCAGCGGCCCCGGGACGGTGTCCGGCGGGACGGGCGGTGTGGCGCCCAGCGGGCCGAGGACGGCGCGGCCCCCGGTCTGCGGGGCCGAGTAGTAGCCGGCGTCCACGTCGACCAGCACGAACGGGACCGCCACGCCCGCCGCGCCCGGGTCCAGCACGGCGACGACGTGGCGTTCGGCGTGCAGCGGCAGTGCGACGCCGAGGCGGCGGACGAGCGGCGCCGTCCAGGGACCGGCGGCGACGAGGAGGCGGTCGCAGGTGTGGGCGGCGCCGTCCGACGTCGTCACGGTGACGCCGTGGCCGGTCTCGTCCAGGCCGACGACCTCGCGGCCGGTGAACAGCGCCGCGCCGTGCCGGGCCGCCGCGCGGGCGAGGCCCGTCGTCGTGAGGTAGGGGTCGGCGGTGCCCGCGTCCGGCTCCCACACGGCGATGGCGACGCCCGTCGTGTCCACGCCGGGGAAGCGGCGGGCGAGCTGGGCGGGGGTGAGCAGTTCGGCGCGGACGCCGAGCGCCCGCAGTCCCTCGACCGTCGTGGTGACGCGCGGGACGTCGGGCGAGCCGTGCAGGTAGAGGCCGCCGGTGCGGCGGTAGCCGGACTCGCCGCCGGTGCGGTCGCGGAAGGAGGCGAGGAAGTCCAGGCCGGCGGCGGCGACCTCGGCCAGGAACGGGTCGGTGTAGTAGGCGCGGCAGATGCCGCTGGAGCGGCCCGTCGGCCCGCTCGCGACCGCGCCGCGTTCGAACACCGCCGTGCGCAGGCCGCGCCGGGCCAGGTGGTAGGCGGCTCCGGCGCCGTGCACTCCGGCGCCGATGACGCCGACGTCGAACTCGCTCATCGCACCCTCCCCAGTTTCCTACTTTTAGAGTAGGGAAAGTGTGTTTGAGCGTCAAACGGCGGAGCTCTCGCCCGTCAGGTGCTCCAGCGTGCCCGTGATGTCCAGGATGCGGTCCAGGATCGGGGGGCGGTGGTCGAGGCGCAGCAGCGCGCCCGCCGCCGTCGCCTTGCGGTGGACCATGAGGAGCGCGGCCAGGCCGAGCGAGTCGCAGACGCCCAGCCGCGTGCAGTCCAGGCGCAGCACGCGCGCGTCGCCGTGGGCGGCGAGTTCGGCGGTGACGGTGTCGGTGAGCAGGTCGGCCGTCGCGATGTCGAGATCGCCGTCGAGATGGACGGTGATCTCACCGGGGGCGGGGGCGGTGACGGTGAGCAGGAGTGGGGCGGGGGCGTTCATGGGTGGGGCAGGCTCTCGTCCAGGTGGTTGCGGCCGTGCTCCAACAGGGCGGACGCCCGGGGGAAGTCGCGCAGCCGCTGGGCCAGCACGTGTACGGCGGGCAGCAGCGAGCGCCCCGGGACGTTCCGGGCGGCGAGGATGCCCGCCGTCCAGCCGAGGAAGCCGGTGAACAGCTCCGCGTCGTCCACGTAGAGGGCGGTGGCGAGGAAGTCGACGATGTGCGCGATGTCCTCGGCGGTGTGCCGGCGCTGGCGGTCGGTGTAGGCGCGCATCGCCGGATAGCGCTCCTCCAGGCCGTGCAGCGTCTCGCGGACGAGCTGCCGCGACGACCGCGCGACCATCGTGTACTCCTGGTCGCCCAGGTGCGGCAGGCCCGGCGCGGGGGTGGGCCGGGGCACCGGGCGGGCGGCGAGGACGCCGGCGGCGGCGCGGGCGTCGGGCGCCCAGGCGTCCGCGCCGAGCAGTGTCGCGAAGCGGCCGTCCGGGCCGAAGGCGGCGCCGCCGACCAGCACGGCCGTACCCGTCGCCTGGCAGGCGGTGATGACGGCGTGCGCGGTCGGCAGCCGCGTCGGGATCGAGCCCGACAGCGCGACCGCCGCCGGGCCGGTGCGGTGCACGTGGGAGATCAGGTGCGCGGTCGGGACCTGGGCGCCGAGGTAGTCGACGTGCCAGCCGCGCAGCCGCAGCACCTCGGCGAGCAGCCGGGCGGGCAGCGCGTGCCACTCGCCGTCCACGCAGGCGACGGTGACGCGGCCGAGCGCGGGCAGCGCGGCCGTGGCGGCGCGGTTGGGCGGGTGGTGGGCGAGCGCGGCGACGACGCGGTCGTTGACGGCGGTCGCGGTGTGCTCCTGGGCGACCGTGAGGCGGTTCCCGGCCCACTCGGCGCCCACCCGGGCCTGCACGCGGGCGACGACGTCCAGCAGCAGCGTCTCGGCGTCCACGCCCGCGTCGTACGCGGCCAGCACGCCGTCCACGGCGGCGTGCTCGGCGCCCTCGACGGCGTCCGCGAACAGCCGGTCGGCGCACGCTTCGACGTCGGCGGGGGCGACGACGGACGGGACGGTCACGCGGGCTCCTTCCGTCCGGCGGGCGCGGAGATGGCGACCACGGCCATGTCGTCGTGGTGGCCGGTGCCGACCCACTGCGCCGCGAGCATCTGCACGCGTTCGACGAGGGCGCGCGCGGGCATGCCCGCGCACTGCTCCAGCTCCTCGCGCAGCCGGGCCTCCCCGAACATCTCGTCGCCGAGGGGGCCGCCCATGACCTCGGTGATGCCGTCGGTGTAGAGCAGGCAGGTCTCCCCCGGCGCGAGCGTCACGGTGACGGTCGTCGTGACGATCTCGTCCAGGACGCCGATGAGCGTCCCCTTGCTGGGCACGGGCTCCACCGAGCGGTCGGCGCGGACGACGAACGGCGCCGGATGCCCGGCGCTGGTCAGCCGCAGCTCGACGCCGTCGCCGGTGCGCCGCACCGACGTCAGGACGAGCGTGACGAAACGCGTCCGCTCGCCGTTGAGCAGCGTCCCGTTGAGGAGCCGCAGCACGCGGCCGTGGTCGGCGGCCATCGGCAGCAGCGCCTGGAGCGTCGTGCGGATCTTGCCGGTGAGGACGGCGGCCTCCAGGCCCTTGCCGCACACGTCACCGAGGACGACCAGGGACTCCTCCCCCTCGGCCGAGCGCGGATGCACGTCGTAGAAGTCGCCGCCGACGCGTTCGCCCTCGCCGGACGGCCGGTACCCGGCGGCCAGCTCGACGCCGTCGACCTCCTGGACGCGCGGCGGCAGCAGCTCCCGCATCAGCGTCTCGGTGATCGAGGTCTGCTCGGCGTAGAGCCCGGCGGCGGACATGGCGGCGCCCGCGCGGCCCGCGAACAGCCGCGCGAACACCTCCTCGCCCTCGGAGAACGCCGCGTGCTCGGTGCGGCGCAGCAGGATCAGCGCCCCGGCGGGGACGCCGTGCCCGGGCAGCGACGTGACGACCATCGACCCGACGGCGCCGAAGCCCTCCCGGACGACCCACGCGGGCGCTGCGGCGGGGTCGATCCACCGCGACGGCATCGGCGGGAAGCCCTGGAGCGCCTCGGCCAGCCCGGGGACCTGCGCCGGGTCGACGGCGAGATCGTCGCGGACGGGTTCGCCGTCGGGCCCGCAGTAGACGACGGGGTGGCGGCGGTGCACGGCCGGGGTGATGACGAGGGCGGCGTCGGCGAGGTGCCGGGCGGCGAGCCGGGCCGTGACCTCGGTGCAGCGGTCGAGGTTCAGCGAGGACAGCAGCGAGTTGGACGCCTCGACCAGGAACTCGGTGCGCTCGCGCTCCAGCCGCAGCGCCTCGGCGGCGAGCCGGTGCTCGGTGTCGTCGGCGAGCCACCACACGACGCGGCCGTGCTCGTCGGGGCCGGACGGGTACGCCTCGTAGACGCGGTCGCCGACCGTGCCGTGGGCGACCTCGCCGTCCGCCCCGGACCCGGTGGCGCGGGTGAGGGCGGCGTGGGCGCGCGACAGCCAGGCGGGAACGGCGCCGTCGAGCGGTGTGCCGGGGCCGGCGTGCTGGAACAGCACGCGCGCCGCCGTGTTGCTCTCGGTGATCGTGCCGGTGACGTCGACCACCAGGGCCGGGTAGGGCGCGGCGCCCCACACCGGATCGGCCTGCGGTCCGGGAGTCTGAGAACGCGAGGGCGAAACCTTCACAACAGGGAACCCGCGGTGGGTCCTCACCTCACAGTCGAGTGCGGCCCTTGACGGGCGGACGTCACCCCACTGTACCCACCGCGTCCCGGCCGTCCACTCCGCGATCATGTGCGCGGGCGGGCGGGTACGCTCCGCACAGCGAAAGGAGCGTCCATGCCCGTCACCCGTCTGCTGCCCTCGCCCGAGGCGCACGACCTGCTCGCGCTCACCCGCGACATCGCCGCCAAGGAGCTGCTGCCGCGCGTCGCGTCGGCCGAGCGGAACGCCGTGTTCCCGCGCGAGGTGTTCACGGCGCTCGGCGCGGCGGGGCTGCTGACGCTGCCGTTCCCCGAGGAGTTCGGCGGCGGCGGGCAGCCGTACGAGGTGTACCTGGCGGCGCTGGAGGAGATCGGCGCGGCATGGTCGAGCGTCGGCGTCGGGGTGAGCGTGCACGCGCTGTCGTGCTTCCCGCTGTTCACGTTCGGGACGGACGAGCAGCGGGCGCGGTGGCTGCCGGGGATGCTGTCGGGCGAGCGGCTCGGGGCGTACTGCCTGTCGGAGCCGCACGCCGGATCGGACCCGGCGGCGATCTCGTCCCGCGCGGTCCGCGACGGCGACGCCTACGTGCTGAACGGCGCGAAGGCGTGGACGACGCACGGCGGCGAGGCCGACTTCTACACGGTGATGGCGCGGACGTCCGACGACGGGCCGCGCGGCATCTCCTGCTTCCACGTCCCGGCGGGCACGCCCGGGCTGGCGTTCGACGTCCCCGAGGACAAGATGGGCCTGACGGGCTCGACGACGGCGACGGTCCGGCTGGAGGACGCCCGCGTCCCGGCGGATCAGCGCATCGGCGCGGAGGGGCAGGGCCTGTCGATCGCGCTGGCGGGCCTGGACGCGGGCCGCCTCGGCATCGCGGCGGTCGCGACGGGCCTCGCCCAGTCCGCGCTGGACCACGCCGTCGCCTACGCCAAGTCCCGCGAGACGTTCGGCAAGGCCATCATCGACCACCAGGGGCTCGGGTTCCTGCTGGCCGACATGGCGGCGGCGGTCGGCTCGGCCCGCGCCGCCTACGTGCAGGCCGCCCGCTTCAAGGACGCGGGCCTCCCCTACGCCCGCGAGGCGTCGGTCGCCAAGCTCGTCGCGACCGACAACGCCATGCGCGTCACCACGGACGCCGTGCAGGTCCTCGGCGGCGCCGGGTACACCCGTGACTTCCCGGTGGAGCGCTTCATGCGCGAGGCCAAGGTCATGCAGATCTTCGAGGGCACCAACCAGATCCAGCGCCTGGTGATCTCCCGCGACCTCGCGCGATGAGCGGGCGGTCAGGCGATGTCGGCCGGGTCCAGGCCGGTCTGGGCGGCGATGTCGGTGGCGGGGCGGCCCGCGCGGACGGCGTCCTGGCAGGCGCGCAGGAGGTCGGTGCGGGCGGCGTCGGCCTCATCGCGGGCCTGCTCGTAGCGGGTGAGGGCGAGGCGGACCTGGACGTCGGGATCGTCGGAGCTCATGGACGCTAGCGTACGCCGCACGGTGTCCGACGATCATGCCGACCGGGTGCGGTGGAACGGGAAGTACGCGGGCCGCGAGCCGTCGTTCCGGGTGCCCGACGCGGCGGCGCGGGCGCTGGAGCTCGCGCCGGACGGCCCCGTGCTCGACCTGGCGTGCGGCGTGTCCGGACTCGTGCTGGACGCGGCCGGACGGGGACGCGACGCGACGGGTGTGGACGTCTCGGACGTCGCGCTCGGCCTGCTCGCGCGGGAGGCGGCACGGCGCGGCGTCGCCGCGCGCGTCACGCTCGTCCACGCCGACCTGGCCGGATGGACGCCGCCGGGCCGCTTCGCGCTCGTGGCCGCCACGGGCTTCTGGGACCGGGCCGTCTTCGACGCGGCCGTCCGCGCCGTCGCGCCGGGCGGCGTGCTGGCCTGGGAGGCGTTCACCCTGGCGGCACGCCGCGAGCGGCCCGCGCTCCCCCGCGCGTGGTGCCTGGCCGACGACGAGCCCGCCGCGCTCCTGGACGACGACTTCACCGTGCTCGCCCAGGAGGACCGCGCCACCAAACGGCGGCTGCTCGCCCGCCGCTGACCCGCCCGCGCCACCGGACCCCGCCGGGAACGCGGCGCCCACCGCGCACCCTGCTTCTTCAGGATGGCGGGGCCGGGATCGAGAGGTCGGACGCCGCGGCGCTCGGCGCGGCGGGACTGCTGACGCTGCCGTTTCCCGTTACGGGCCTACCCGGCGGCCGGGGCCGAGACCCGGCGGCGCGGGCGTCCGGCCGGTACGGCGGGGCCTTCGAGCAGCGCGGCGAACCAGTCGATGGTGCGGCGCAGTCCCCGTTCGCTCGGCACGCGTGGGTGCCAGCCGAGGCGCTGCGCGGCCAGCGTCGTGTCGGGGCGGCGGACGCCGGGGTCGTCGGCGGGCCGGTCGATGAACACGATCTCGGAGTCCGAGCCGGTCAGCGTCCGGATCGTCTCGGCGAGGCCGAGCATCGTCATCTCCTCGGGGTTGCCGATGTTGACCGGGCCGGGCTCGGCGCCGTCCGCGAGCGCGAGGACGCCGGCGACGGTGTCGTCCACGTAGCAGATCGACCGGGTCTGCGACCCGTCGCCGGTGACGGTCAGCGGCTCCCCGGCGAGCGCCTGCCGGATGAACGTCGGGATGGCGCGGCCGTCGTGCGGGCGCATCCGCGGGCCGTAGGTGTTGAAGATGCGGACGATGCCGGTGTCCAGGCCGCGGCTGTTGCGGTAGGCGGTGGTGAGCGCCTCGGCGTAGCGTTTGGCCTCGTCGTAGACGCTGCGCGGCCCGACCGGGTTGACGTTGCCCCAGTAGTCCTCGCGCTGCGGGTGCCGGAGCGGGTCGCCGTACACCTCGCTGGTGGACGCGAGGACGAACCGGGCGTCCTTCTCCCGGGCCAGGCCGAGCGCGTGCAGCGTGCCCACGCCGCCGACCTTGAGCGTCTCGACGGGCAGCTTGAGGTAGTCCAGCGGCGACGCCGCCGACGCGAAGTGCAGGACGAGGTCCACCGGCTCGGGGATGTGCACGAACTCGGTGAGGTCGCACTCCACGATCCGGAACCCGGGCCGCCCGATGAGGTGGGCGACGTTGCCGGGGTCGCCGGTGAGGAAGTTGTCCATGCAGACGACGGCGTCGCCGCGCTCCACCAGCCGTTCGCACAGGTGCGAGCCGAGGAACCCCGCGCCGCCGGTGACGACGACGCGGCGCCCCGGCTCCGGCGCGCTCACCGGACCGCCCGCTGCCCGGCGGCCCGCGACGCGGCGCGCTCCACCAGCCGCGTCGTGGAGTGCCCGGCCAGGTAGGGCAGCAGCACGGTCTCACCGCCGCGTTCGCGGACAACGGCGGTCTCGGGCAGGTCGGCGGCGGAGTAGTCGCCGCCCTTGACCCACAGGTCCGGCCGGAGCCGGGCGATGAGGTCCATCGGGGTCTCCTCCTCGAAGATCAGTACGGCGTCGACGCCGTCCAGCGCCGACAGCACGCGGGCGCGGTCGTCCTGCGCGACGACGGGACGGCCCGGCCCCTTCAGCGCCCGCACGGACGCGTCGGAGTTGAGGCAGACGACCAGGCAGTCGCCGAGCGCCCGCGCCTGCCGCAGCAGGTCGACGTGCCCGGCGTGCAGCAGGTCGAAGCAGCCGCCGGTGGCGACGATCCGGCCGCCGCGCTCGCGGACGCGGGCGACGACGTCCCAGGCGTCGGTGCCGGCGGGGTCGCCGGCGGGGACGGCGCCGGTCGCGACGTACGCCGACGCGCACCGCACCCCCTCCGCGACGGCCTCCGACAGCAGCCGCCCGTCCCGCAGCGCCACCGCGATCGCCACGGCGAGGCAGTCCCCGGCGCCGCACGGGTCGGTGCCGGGACCGGCGCCGGGCGGCGCGGGCACGAGCCGGGCGACGTCGTCACCGACCGACAGCACCGCGCCGCGGGCGCCGAGCGTCACCGCGACGCCGCCCGCCGCCCAGGCGGCGACGAGCGCGGAGCCGTCCTCGGCGGCGCGGTCCAGGTCGCCGCCCGGCCGGTCGTCGCCGCCGGGCAGCGCGGCGGCGAAGTCGCGGGCCTCGCCGTGGTTGGGCGTGGCGACGCGGACGCCGGGCACGGGCGGTTCACCCCTCGGGTGCGGGTCCCACACGACGGGGACCGATCCGGCGAGGCCGCCGACGAGCCGCCGCAGCTCCGGATGCCCGGTGGTGCCGCGCCCGTAGTCGGAGACGAGGACGGCGCCCGCGCCGCGCAGCGCGGCGGCGGCCTCGGCGGGCAGCGGGCCGTCCCCGGCGCGCGCGTCGCCGTAGTCGATCCGCACGATGGGCCGTCCGCCCGCCAGCACCCGCACCTTGCGGACGGTCTCCCCCTCGGCGGGCAGCGCGACGACGGCGACCTCGGGCGGCAGCGCCGCGCGCAGCCGGTCGGCGTGCTCGTCGCCGGTGAGCGGCGCGAGCAGCGTCACCGGGCCGCGCCGCAGCTCGGCCGCGAGGGTGGCGGCCAGCCCGGCGCCGCCCGCGCGGGCGCGCTCGGTGACGCCGTGCACGACGGGGACGGGCGCGTCGGGCGTGAGCCGGTCGGCGGTGCCGGCCAGGTCGACGTCGAGCAGCGCGTCACCGACGACGACGAGCGGGCGGTCGTTGCGGGCGGCGCTCACGACGCCACCGCCGGGGTCCGGGCGGCGCGGACGATCACCTCGTCCAGCGCCTCGCACAGCAGGTGGACGGCGGCCAGGTGCAGTTCCTGCACGGTGCAGGTCTGCGGCGCGTCCACGGTGACGGCCTCGTCGCACGCCGCCGCGAGCGGGTTGGGCGACGGGCCGGTCAGCGCCCACGTGGTGATGCCGATCTCGGCGGCGGCGCGGGCGGCGGCGAGGACGTTACCGCTGGAGCCGCTGGTGGACAGGCACATCAGCACGTCGCCGGGGCGGCCGTGCGCGCGCACCTGGCGGGCGAAGACCTCCTCGGCGCCGTAGTCGTTGACGATCGCGGTGACGGCGGAGGTGTCGGTGTGCAGCGACACGGCCGCGAACGGTCGCCGCTCGTCGCGGTAGCGGCCGACGAGTTCGGCGGTGAGGTGCTGGGCCTGCGCGGCGCTGCCGCCGTTGCCGCAGGCCAGCAGCCGTCCGCCGCCGGACAGGACGCGGGCGAGCCGCGCGCCCCAGCGCCGCACCGTCGGGGACTGGGCGTCCAGGCTCCGCAGGCCCGTCTCCAGGCGGCGCAGGTGGGTCTCGGTCAGCGTCTGCATGGTCCTCACCCCTTCTGGGCCAGCGCGTAGGCGGGACGGGCCGCGCGGGACGCGGCGAGTTCGGCGTAGGCGGCCTCGGTCCGCTCGGCGACGCGCGACCAGGCGTAGTGCTCGCGGGCGCGTTCGGCGCCGCGCCGGGCGAGGGCCTCGCGGCGGCGCCGGTCGTCCAGCAGGACCCGCAGCTTGGCGGCGAGCACGGCCGGTTCGCGCGGCGGGACGTGCAGGCCGGTGCGCCCGTCGCGGACGGTGTCCAGGTGCCCGCCGACGGCCGAGGCGACGACGGCGGTGCCGCACGCCATGGCCTCCAGCGGGACGATGCCGAACGGCTCGTACCAGGGCACGCTGACGACGATGTCGGCCGAGCGCATCAGCGCGGGGGCGTCGTCGTGCGGGACGCGGCCGAGGAACCGGACGCGGTCGTCGATGCCGAGCCGCGCCGCGAGGTCGCGCAGGCGGCGCGCCTCGGGGTCGTCGTCCAGCGCCTCGGCGGCCGGGCCGCCCGCGATGAGCAGTTCGGCGCCGGGCAGGTGCGCCAGCGCCTCGATGACGGTGTCGACGCCCTTGCGCGGCACGAGCCGCCCGATGCTGACGATCCGGTCGAGGCCGTCGCGGCTCCGGGCGGGGCCGTCCGGGGTGAAGCGCGCCACGTCCACGCCGCAGGGCACGACGCGGACGTCGCCGCGGGCGACGCCGAAGTCCCGCAGGTCGGCGGTCTCGGCGGTGGACGTGGCCAGGATCAGCGCCGCCTCGCGGGCGACGCGCGGTTCCAGGTGGGCGCGTTCGGCGGGGCTGGTGTCGGCCTCGGGCTGGTGGCGGCGCTTGAGGACGCCGAGCGCGTGGAAGGTCTGCGCGACGGGCAGGCCGAGCGGGCGGGCGGCGTCCAGCGCGGCCAGGCCGCTCATCCAGAAGTGGGCGTGCACGACGTCGGGCGGGTCGCGCTCCCAGCGGCGGCGCAGCCACCGCCCGAACTCCGGCATGTGCGGCAGCAGCTCGTCCTTGGGCACCGTGCGCGCCGGACCGGCGGGGACGTGCTCCACGACGACGCCGGGCCTGACCCACACCCGGGGCGGCGCCACGGCGTCGTCGCGGCGGGTGAAGACCCGGACGTCGTGCCCCCGGTCGGCGAGCGCGTCCGCGAGGGCGGCGACATGGACGTTCTGGCCGCCGGCGTCCGC
Organism: Actinomadura flavalba DSM 45200; assembly: GCF_000374305.1. Classification (GTDB taxonomy): domain Bacteria; phylum Actinomycetota; class Actinomycetes; order Streptosporangiales; family Streptosporangiaceae; genus Spirillospora; species Spirillospora flavalba. The sequence goes on from NZ_KB894098.1 coordinate 115,224, forward strand.
GCCGCCGAGCGGGGCGAGCGGGCTGGCGTGCTCGGACACCATGTGAATGATCACATCGTCCTCCGTCCTGGTGTGGCCTGGGGCCCACCGGGCGCCAGACCGGCCCCACCTAGCCGCGCGGCCCGCGCTGAAACACGCTCAGCCGAGGGACTGCTTGCTCAGCGTGCGCAGCAGCGCGTCCACCAGCGGGTTCACCGTCGCGGAGCCGGACGCCTGCACGGCCGTGAACTGGCCCTGGGCGGACAGGCACCAATCGAGCTGGCGGGCGAGGCGTTCCTCGGCGAAGGGCCCGAGCAGGTCCTCGGCCGACAGCACGGCGGGCCACTTCCATGCCTTGGCCTGCGCGGTGACCTTGCCGCCGCCCGCGACGGGGTCGACGGCCAGGACGGGCACGCCGTTGCGCAGGCCGAGGACGAGCCCGTGCAGGCGCGTGCTGACGAGCACGTCGAGCCGCCGCACGATGGAGGAGAACTGGGCGGCGGTGGCGGGCAGCCGCCAGTCGCGGCCGTCCAGCCGGGTGTCCAGCGGGAGCCGGGCGCAGTCCAGGCCGCCGAGCCAGCCGGTGAGCCGGTCCGCGACCTGGTCGTGGCGGCGCCGGTCGCCGTACTCGCCCTGGCCGAGGGCGAGGACGACGCCCGCGACGGGCACGCCCGGCGGGTCGGGCACGGCGGCCAGGTCGCGTTGCGGCAGGTCGTGGCCGTCGCGGGCGAGGACTTCGTCGAATCCGGCGGCGGCCGGGTCGCCCGGGTCGAGGACCGAGACGCCGACGGCGATGCGGCGGGCGTCGGGGAAGCGCTTGTGCAGATCGGCGATCTGGGGGCCGTGCAGCGGGCCGCAGACGAAGATCAGGTGCGTGTAGCGGGCGGGGTCGGCGTCGTCGAGGGCGAGCCCGTCGGGGCGGAACACCGGGCTCCAGGCGACGTCGTAGGGGCAGCCGCCCGCGTCCAGCGCGTCCTGGACGGCCTGGAGGGCCAGCACGTCACCCGCCGTGGCCTCGCCGTGGAGAAAGCTGAACCAGCCGGTCATCAGGACTCGCATTCCGTCCCGCTACCCGATCTCGGCCCCGCCACGCGCGATGTTTCACCGATCCGTGTCCGGGGAGGTGGCGCGCCTGTTCCGTCGAGGGGAGCGAGTCAGGTGCGCGTACTCGGGATCAACGCCGTGTTCCACGACCCGGCCGCCGCGCTCGTGGTGGACGGGCAGGTGGTCGCGGCCGCCGAGGAGGAGCGGTTCAGCCGCCGCAAGCACGGCAAGCGGCCGGTGCCGTTCGCCGCGTGGGAGCAGCCCGTCCAGGCGGCGCGCTGGTGCCTGGAGGCGGGCGGGCTGAGCGCGGCCGACGTCGACGCGGTCGGGTTCTCCTACGACCCCGGCCTGGTGCTGCCGGTGGCCGACATGGGACTGGACGACCCCTACGACCACCTCCGCACGACCTACGCCGAGATGGCGCCCGGGTTCCTCGCGGACGCGCTGCCCGGCCTGGACGCGGAGAAGGTGCGGTTCGTCCCGCACCACGTGGCGCACGCCGCGTCGGCGGGGCTGGCGGCGCCGACGCGCAGCAGCGCCGTGCTGGTGTGTGACGGGCGCGGCGAGCGGCACTCGCACCTGGGCGGCCACTACCGCGACGGGGCGCTGGAGGTGCTGGCGAGCCAGCCGCTCCCCCACTCGCTCGGCCTGTTCTACGAGGACCTGACCGAGCACCTGGGCTTCCTGCGGTCGTCGGACGAGTACAAGGTCATGGCGCTGGCGTCCTACGGCAAGCCGCGCCATCTGGACCTGCTGCGGCGGACAGTCCGCACGACCGGCGAGGGCGGGTTCGTCACCGAGCCGCTGGACTGGTCGTCGCTGGCGCCGCCGCTGGGCGCGGGCGACCAGTGGACCGACGCGCACGCCGACCTGGCCGCAAGCGTGCAGCGGCGGCTGGAGGAGGTGCTGCTGGAGCTGGCGCGCGGCCTGCACGAGCGGACCGGCGAGCGGACGCTGACGATGGCGGGCGGCACCGCGCTCAACTGCGTCGCGAACTCGGTACTGGCCCGGGAGGGGCCGTTCGAGCAGGTGTGGGTGCAGCCCGCCGCCGGGGACGCGGGCACCGCGCTCGGCGCCGCGCTGCACCTGGCGCAGGCGGGCGGGGAGCCGTCCTGGTCGATGGGCGGCGCCGACCTCGGCCGCGGGTTCACCGACGCCGAGATCGAGGCGGCGCTGCGCACGGCGCGCGTCCCGTTCGAGCGGCCCGCCGACATCGCCGAGGCCGCCGCCGACGTGCTGGCCGGGGACGGCGTCGTCGCCTGGATGCAGGGCCGCGCCGAGTTCGGTCCGCGCGCGCTCGGGCACCGGTCGCTGCTCGCCCACCCGGGCCGCCGCGCCAACCTGGAGCGGCTGAACGACGTGAAGGGCCGCGAGCAGTTCCGGCCGGTCGCGCCGATGGTGCTGCTGGAACGCGCGGCGGAGATCTTCACGCGGGGCCCGGTGCCGAGCCCGTACATGCTGTTCGTGCACGACGTCGCCGCCGCCTGGCAGGACCGCGTCCCGGCCGTCGTGCACGTGGACGGGACGGCCCGCGTGCAGACCGTCGACCCCGCGCAGGACCCGCTGACGGCGCGGATGCTGGCCGCGTTCGAGAGCCGCACGGGCCTGCCGGTCGTCGTCAACACGAGCCTGAACACGGCGGGCCGCCCCATGGTGGACGACCTGCGCGACGCGCTGGAGTGCTTCGGCTCGACCCCGATCGACCTGCTGGCGGTCGGGCCGTTCGCGGTACGGCGGCCGTGACCGGGTACGCGGTCGTCATGCCGACGCTGGGGCGGCCGTGCCTCACCCGGGCGCTGGCGTCGCTGGCCGCCACGTCCGGGCCGCCGCCCGCGCGGATCGTGCTCGTGGACGACCGCCGCGACGGCGGCGCGCCGCTGCCCGTCCCGGCCGCGCTCGACGGCCGGGTCACGGTCGTCGTCGCGGGCGGGCTAGGCCCGGCGGGCGCGCGCAACCTCGGCTGGCGGTGCACGGCGACGCCGTGGGTGGTGTTCCTGGACGACGACGTCCTGGTGGGGGCGGCGTGGCGGGACGAGCTGGCCGCCGACCTGGCCGGGGCGCCCGCCGACGTCGCCGGCGTCCAGGGCCGGGTCGCGGTGCCGCTGCCGGGCGACCGGCGGCCGACCGACTGGGAGCGCAACACCGCCGGGCTCGCCCGCGCCCGCTGGATCACCGCCGACATGGCCTACCGGCGCGCCGCGCTGGTCGAGGCGGGCGGGTTCGACGAGCGGTTCCCGCGCGCGTTCCGCGAGGACGCCGACCTGGCGCTGCGCGTCCTGGCCGACGGCTGGCGGCTGACGCGGGGACGGCGGCGCACCGAGCATCCGGTGCGTCCGGCCGGGCCGTGGGTGAGCGTGCGGGTGCAGGCGGGCAACGCCGACGACGTGCTGATGCGCCGCCTGCATGGCCGCGACTGGTACGAGCGGGCCGGGGAGGTCAGGGGCCGCCGGGGGCGGCACCTGGCGATCGTCGGGGCCGGGGCCGCCGCGCTCGCGCTCGGCGCGGCCGGGCGGCGCCGCGCCGCCGCCGTCGCGGCCGGGCTCGCGGTCGCGGGCGTCGCGGAGTTCGCGGTCGCGCGCGTCCGGCCGGGGCCGCGCACGCCGCGCGAGATCGCGACGATGCTCGTCACGAGCGTCGCGATCCCGCCCGCCGCGACGTGGCACCGGCTGCGCGGGCTCGTCCGGCACCGGGCGGCGGCGCCGTGGCCGCCGCCGCCCCGGGCGGTGCTGTTCGACCGGGACGGCACGCTGGTGCGGGACGTCCCGTACAACTGCGACCCGGCGAAGGTGGAGCCGATGCCCGGTGCGCGCGAGGCGCTGGACGCGGCCCGCGCGCTCGGGCTGCGGACCGGCGTGGTCAGCAACCAGTCGGGCATCGCGCGCGGCCTGCTCACCCGTGCCCAGGCCGAGGCCGTGAACCGCCGCGTCGAGGAGCTGCTCGGCCCGTTCGACGTGTGGGAGATGTGCCCGCACGGCCCCGGCGACGGCTGCGCGTGCCGCAAGCCCGCGCCGGGCATGGTGCTGACGGCCGCGTCCCGGCTCGGCGCAGCCCCGCACGAGTGCGCTGTCCTCGGCGACATCGCCGCCGACGTGGCCGCCGCCCACGCCGCCGGAGCCCGCGCCGTCCTGATCCCGACCCCCGAGACCCTGCCGGGCGAGCGGTCCGGCACCCGCCGCGCCACCGACCTACGACACGCGATCCGCCTACTCCTGAACAGCACGTCCACCCCCATCTGGCCCATCGAATGAACGGGCGCACGAGCATCACCCCCCGGAGCGATCACCGGTGGAACGAACGTGGCACGCCCGCACTCCAGCCGACCCCGCTCCCGCCACCGGCGTGCGCCAATGAGGTACGGCAGACGAACGACCACACGGGCACCACCACCCGGCGCGGTAACCGGCACGACAGACGCGGGGTACCCGCCCCCCGGCCCGGCGTGCTCGCGGCGCTGGGATGCGACCGCGCGGGCATCGCCACCCGGCGCGGTGGTCAGGACGGCGGACGCAGGGTGCCCGCGCTCCGGCCCGGCGTGCTCGCGGCGCCGGGGTGCGGCGGCAGGGGGTGCGGATGAGCGGGCGGAGGGCGCTTGCGGTGCGGCTGGACAATGCCGGGGACGTGCTGTTGGCCGGGCCCGCGATCCGGGCGATGGCCGGGCACTGCGGGCCGGTGACGTTGCTCGCCGGGCCGTCCGGGGCGGGGGCGGGGCGGCTGCTGCCGGACGTCGCCGAGGTGATCACCTGGGACGCGCCGTGGGTCGGGTTCGCGCCGCCGCCGGTGGGCCGCGCGGACGTGCTGGCGCTCGTGGACCGGATCGCGGCGGGCGGGTTCACCGACGCCGTCGTGTTCACCTCGTTCCACCAGTCGCCGCTTCCGGCGGCGCTGCTGCTGCGGATGGCCGGGGTGGGGCGGATCTCCGGGTTCAGCGTCGACTATCCCGGGGCGCTGCTGGACGTCCGCGCCCGCCTGGACGCCGACGTCCCCGAGGCCGAACGGGCGCTGGCGCTGGCCGCCGAGGCCGGGTTCGCGCCGCGCCCCGGCGACGACGGGCGGCTCGCCGTCCGGCGGCCCCTGCCGGACGTCACCGCGCTCACCGGCGGCGAACCGTACGTGATCGTGCATCCCGGCGCGTCGGTGCCAGCGCGGCGGTGGCCGCCGGAGCGGTGCGCCGAGGCCGTCCGGGCACTCGGTGCGCGGGGGCGGCGCGCCGTCGTGACGGGCGGGCCGGACGAGCGGGAGCTGACCGCGCGCGTCGCGGGCACGGCCGCGCTCGACCTGGGCGGGCGGACGGCGTGGCCGGAGCTGGCGGCGGTGTTCGCGAACGCGTCGGCCGTCATCACCGGCAACACCGGGCCCGCGCACCTCGCCGCCGCCGTCGGCACGCCCGTGGTGTCGCTGTTTTCCCCCGTCGTCCCCGCCGAACGGTGGGCGCCCCACGGCGTCCCGCACGTGCTGCTCGGCGACCAGGGCGCCGCGTGCCGGGGCACCCGGGCGCGGGAGTGCCCGGTCCCGGGACATCCCTGCCTGTCGGACGTCAGCGGCGAGGCCGCGGCGGACGCGGTCGAGAAGCTGCTCGCGGAGGTCAGCTCGTGAACATCCTCATCTGGCACGTGCACGGCTCGTGGACGACGGCGTTCGTGCAGGGGCCGCACCGCTACCTGGTGCCGACGCTGCCGGGCCGCACCCCGGACGGGCTCGGCCGCGCCCGCACCTGGAACTGGCCCGACAGCGTCGAGGAGGTGGCGCCCGCCGACCTGCGCGACCGCGACATCGACCTCGTCATCGTGCAGCGCCCGCACGAACCGAAGCTCGTCCGCGACTGGGCGGGCCGCGACCTGCCGATGCTGTGCCTGGAGCACAACGCCCCGGACGGGGACGTTCCCGACACCCGGCATCCGATGGCCGACCGGCCGGACGTGACGATCGTGCACGTCACGCACTTCAACGACCTCATGTGGGACTGCGGGAGCACGCCGACGCGGGTCGTCGAGCACGGCGTCCTCGACCCCGGCCCGCTCTACACCGGCGAACTGCCGCACACCGCCGTCGTCACCAACGAGCCGCTGCGGCGCGGCCGGTACGTCGGCGCCGACCTGCTGCGCGGGTTCGCCGGGGCGGGGCCGATGGACGTGTTCGGCATGGGCGTCACCGGCGTCCCCGATCACGTGGGGTTGCCGGGCGTGCAGGCGTTCGAGGACCTGCCGCAGGACGAGATGCACGCCGAGCTGGCCCGCCGCCGCGTCTACCTGCACCCGGTGCGCTGGACGTCGCTGGGCCTGTCGCTGCTGGAGGCGATGCACCTGGGCATGCCGGTGGTGGCCCTCGGCACGACCGAGGTCGCGGAAGCCGTCCCGCCCGGCTGCGGCGTGGTCTCCACGAACGTCGAGGTGTTGCGCGAGGGCCTGGCCCGGCTGCTGAACGACCCGGACGAGGCCGCCGAGCTGGGCGCCGCCGCCCGCCGCGCCGCCGTCGCGCGCTTCTCGGCGGACCGGTTCCTCCGCGACTGGGAGGCCACCCTCGCCGAGGTGGCGCGGTGACGCGCCCGTCGGTGCTGCTGCTGCGGGCGCTCGGGCTCGGGGACTTCCTCACCGGCGTGCCCGCCTACCGCGCGGTCCGGGCCGCGTTCCCCGGGCACGAGATCGTGCTGGCCGCGCCGCCGGTGCTGACGCCGCTGGCGCGGCTGACCGGGGCCGTGGACGTCGTCGTGCCCACCGTGGAGCTGGGGCCGGTGGCGCTGCCCCGTCCCCCGGAGCTGGCCGTCGACCTGCACGGCGACGGCCCCGCCAGCCACCGGGTCGTCGAGGGGGTCGGGGCGGGGCGGGTGCTGGAGTTCGCGTCGGCGGCGGCGCCGGACGTCGCCGGGCCGTGGTGGGACGACGGCGAGCACGAGGTGACGCGGTGGTGCCGGCTGCTGGCGTGGGGCGGGATCGCGGCCGACCCGGCCGCGCTGCGCATCGACCCGCCGCGCGACCCGGGCGCCTCGCACGTCCTGGTCCATCCCGGGGCCGCCTACGGCAGCCGCCGCTGGCCGCCGGACCGGTTCGCGCGGGTCGCCCGCGCGCTGCGCGACCGGGGGCACCGGGTGCTCGTCAGCGGCGGTGGCGGCGAACGGGCGCTGGCCGCCGAGGTCGCCGAACGGGCCGGGCTGCCGTACACGTCGGTGCTCGCCGGGCGGACCGGGCTGATGGAGCTGGCCGGGTACGTCGCCGCCGCCGAGCTGGTCGTCTGCGGCGACACCGGCGTCTCGCATCTGGCGACGGCCTGCGGCACACCGTCGGTGACGCTGTTCGGGCCGGTCTCCCCCGCGCTGTGGGGGCCGCCCGCCGGGTCGGCGCGGCACCTGGTGCTGTGGAAGGGCGGGGACGCGGGCCGTCCCGGCGACGCGCACGGCGACGCCCCCGACCCGCGCCTGCTCGCCGTCACGCCGGACGAGGTGCTGGACCGCTGCGACCGGCTCGTCTCAGCCGACGTACCGGCGCGCGGCTGACGTCCGCTGCGGTTCCTCCAGGAGCCGCAGCCCCGCCGCGACGCGCTCGGGCACCGGGCGCCGCTCGCGCAGCACCCACGGCAGCCCGGCCAGGGCGGCGGCGACCGCGCCCGCGCTGGTGCGGTCGCGCGGCAGCGAGCGCAGCACGGCGGCGGTGCGGCGGGCCGCGTCGCGCCACGGGCGGCGCAGCCACGTCGTCCACAGCGTGTTGCGGATGCCGAGGCGGCGGCGCTCGGTCGGGTCGCGCAGCGCGGACGCCCGGTGGTGCACGACGACGTCCTCGGCCCAGCACAGCCACCACCCGTCCGCCGCCAGGTCGAGGCTCAGCAGTTCCTCCTCGCCGCCGAACCGCAGCCGCGCGGAGAAGCCGCCGACGTCGCGGAACGCCGCCGCCCGCAGCATCGAGGCCCCCGCCAGGATGCCCAGCAGCGCCGGTCCGGGCAGGCCGGGCGGGGCCGGGACGGGCGAGTGCCGCAGCTCGGGGGTGATCGGGTCTTCGGCGCCGCCGGGCTCGACGAGGATGCGTCCCGTCACCGACGCCACGTCGGGGTGCGCGTCCAGCAGGTCGGCGGCGCGCGCCAGCGCGCCGGAGTCCCACCAGGTGTCGTCGTCGCAGAACGCCACGTAGGGCGTCGTGACGCGTTCGACGGCCAGGTTGCGGCCGAGCGCGCCCAGGTTCTCGCGCGCGCGGATCAGCTCGACGGCCGGGAAGTCGCGCGCGACCGCGTCGGCCGATCCGTCCGCCGACCCGTTGTCGACCACGATGATCCGCGGACGCTCCGCGACGCCCGTCATCAGGCCGAGCACGCGCAGCAGCTCGTCCCGCCGGTCGCGCGTGATGACGACCAGCGTGACCCGCGAATCACCCCCACCACCGGAGCGCACCTCCCGCCCGGCCGCACCCGCCACGCACGCATCGCCCCCACCACGGGCGCGCACCTCCCGACCGGGCGGGGCGGCGTCGTCGTGTGGGGCGGTCATGCCGGGCCCGGGACGTGGGTCTCAAGGAGGCGGGCCGCGCGTTCGACCGGGCGGGGCAGGGGGCGGCGTTCGGCGAGCGCCGCCGGGAGCCTGCGGGCGGCGCCCGCCAGGGCCGGGAGGGCCGCGCGGTCGGTGCCCGCGCGGGCCGTCAGGCGGACGGTCTCGCGGACGGCGACGCGAGCGGGGCGGCGCAGCCACGCCGTCAGCAGCGTGTTGCGGAGTTCGGCGCGGCGCCGGGCCGAGCCGCCCGCGCGGCGCGGCGACGGGTCGTGGATCGCGACGACCTCCGGCACGTGGCACAGGTCCCACCCGGCGGCCGCCAGGTCGTAGGCGAGCAGGCGTTCCTCACCGACGAAGAACAGCACCTCGCTGAACCCGCCGACGTCCAGGAACGCGCCGCGCCGGACCACGGCCGCGCAGGCGAGGAAGCCGAGCACGGGCGGGCCGGGCAGCGCCGGTCCGGCGGGCAGCGGGGTCTTCGCCATCGCCGCGTTGATCGGGTCGGACGCGCGCCAGCGCCCGACGAGCGTCCGGGCCGCGAGCAGCCCCAGCCGCGGGTTGCGGTCGAGGACGTCGGCGGCGCGGGCGAGCGCGCCCGGCTCCCACCACGAGTCGTCGTCGCTGAACGCGACGTACGGGGTGCGGGCCGCGGCGGCGCCCACGTTGCGTGCGGGGGCGCCGAGGTTGCGGCCGAGCCGCAGCGCGAGGACGCCCGCGTCGGCCAGGCCGCGCACCGCCGCCGACGTCCCGTCGGTGGACCCGTTGTCCACCACGATGACCTCGGGGCGCTCGGGCAGCGCCCGGAGCCGCCGGACGGTCGCCAGCAACTCCGCGCGCCGGTTCCGGGTCGCGACGACGACGGTCACGCGCCCGGACGCGCCGTTCCCCGGCCGCACCCCCGCTAGCCGTTCGGCTCGGCGGCGCTGATGTCGGCCAGCGCGGAGTGCTCGTCGCGCTCCATCGCCAGATCGCCCAGCGACACGATGCCGACCGGCACGCCGTCCTGGACGACCGGCAGCCGCCGCACGGCGTTGTCCCGCATGAGCGCGACGGCGCCGTCCAGGTCGTCGCCGGGATCGACGGTGAACTCGGCGGGCGTCGCCACCGCCTCGGCGGTGACCGCGTCCGGGTCGCCGCCGTCGGCGAGGAAGCGGGTGACCAGGTCGCGGTCGGTGACGACGCCGACGAGCCGGTCGTCGTCGGTCACCAGGACCGCGCCGATGTCCTGGTCGCGCATCCGCCCGGCGATCTCGGTCACCGAGGCGTCGGCGGCGACGGCCACCGGCTCGCCCGACATCACGTCGCGCACGTACTGGACCATGCTCGTTCCTTCCCTCGGGAGCGGAGACCCGCGCCTACCCGGCGCGCCGGGCGCTCACGCGTGCTCGGGCACCCGGTTCTCCGCCGGTTCGCCCTCGGCGGCGGCGCGCAGGAACGCCAGGCTGTCGCGGATCAGCCGCGACACGTGCATCTGCGACAGGCCGACGATCTCCGCGATCTCCCGCTGGGTCTTGTTGCCGTAGAAGCGCAGCAGCAGGATGTGCCGCTCGCGCGGCGCGAGCCGCTTCAGCGCCGGTTTCACCGACTCGCGCGAGTCGATGAACTCGGGGCCGGGGTCGATCGTGGCGATGGTCTCGGCGACGGTCGGGCTCTCCGGGTCGTCGTCGATGCCCCGGTCGAGCGAGCACAGGTGGTACTCGTCGCCCGCCTGGATCGCCTCGATGACCTCCTCCTGCGTGACGCCGAGGTCGTCGGCGACGTTGGCGACCGTCGGCGACCGGCCGAGCTGCTGGCTGAGCCTGCTCATCGCCTCGTTGACCTGCGCCCACCGCTCCTGGACGCCGCGCGGCGGGCGCACGGCCCACCCCCGGTCGCGGAAGTGCCGTTTGATCTCACCGACGACGGTCGGCGTGGCGTAGGCGTAGAAGCGGGTGCCGCGCCCCGGCTCGAACCGGTCGACGGCGGAGATGAGGCCGACCATGCCGACCTGGAACAGGTCGTCGGCGGTCTCGCCGCGCCGCGCGAACCGGCGCGCGATCCGCTGGACCTCCGGGACGCAGGAGACGATGATCTCCTCCCGGACCCGGCCCCGGCGCGGATCGCCCGGCGCCAGCCCGGCCAGTTCGGCGAGTCTCTCCTCGATCCCCTGGACGTCCCCGCTCCGTCCCGGTGCGATCCCGGGAGCGGGCTTGCGGATGGTGCTATCACTCTGAGTCGTCATAGCCGAGCTTCCTGGGTCCGAAGTCCGCTGGGCACCCCTCCAGCATGTGCGGAGCGGAGTCGAGCGAACAACCACGGGAGTTTTCGTCTCGGTCAAGGGTGGGTCGAGGAATCTCCGGCTCACTTCACTCGGCCGGACGTTTGCTGTACGGCGGGCGTGGTACCCGATCGCGTCGCCCCGGCGTTTACCGGCGAGTACGCGTGGTAGGGGGCGGCCATGCTGCTGCTGAGGCCGCCGGGCGTGTACCGGCCGCAGGGGGACACCTCTCTGCTGTGCGAGGCGCTGACCGGGGCGGGAGTCCTGCGCGGGGCGAGCGTCCTCGACGTCGGCACCGGGACGGGAATGGTCGCGCTGACGGCCGCGCGGGGCGGCGCCCGGCGGGTGACGGCGGTGGACGTGTCGCGGCGGGCGCTGCTCGCCGTGCGCGTCAACGCGCTCGCGCGCGGCCTGCGGGTGCGGACCCGGCGCGGCGACCTGTTCTCCGCCGTGGCGGGCGAGCGGTTCGACGTGATCGTCTCCAACCCGCCGTACGTGGCGGGCGAGCCCGCGTGCGCGCACGGCGCCGCCCGCGCGTGGGACGCGGGCCTGGACGGCCGCCGCCACCTGGACCGCATCTGCGCGCAGGCGCCGGAGTACCTGCATCCCGGCGGGACGCTGCTGATGGTGCACTCCGCGCTGTGCGGCGTCCGGTCGACGCTGGGCGCGCTGCACGAGGCGGGGCTGCGCGCGAGCGTCGTCGCCCGCCGCCGCGAGCCGTTCGGCCCGGTGATGAACGCCCGCGCGGGACGGCTGGCCTCCCTCGGCCTGATCACCCGGGGCCAGTACGAGGAGGAACTGGTCGTCATCCGCGCCGACCGCGCCGCCGCCGGTACCGCCGCCGTCCGTCCCGGTCACCGCCATGCCGGCTGACCCCCGGCCCCGCCGCGTCTCGATGCCCGAGAAGGGCGGTCCCGTGCTCGTCGAGGGGCCGGTCGAGGTGGAACTCGACGACGGCACGCTCGTGCGGTCCGACCGCTTCCTCGTCGCGCTGTGCACCTGCCGCCGCAGCGCCGACTACCCGTTCTGCGACACCAGCCACCGGCGCCGCGTCCGTTCCTAGAGCGGCGCGCGCAGCGACGTGCGCGGCTCGTCGGCGGTCCAGCGGGCGAGCAGGTGGTCTTCGAGGCGCTGTTCGAGGAGCACGGTGGACTGGACGCCGAGAACGACGTCGGCGGCCAGGTGGGGGGCGTCCTCCAGGAGGCCGCCGAGGACGTCGCGCCGCATGACCTGCTCGTGCACGGCGTCGGCGGCGATGTGCTCGGTGTAGAAGAGGGTGGCGCGGTCACCGAGGCCGAGGCGGGTCAGCGCGCGCGTCATGCGCTGGGCGCTGGGCGGGGTGGTGATCTCGGCGGCGGTGAAGTGGCCCGCCATCATGGCGCGGCGGGCGCGGTGCAGGCCGAACAGCGACATCATGCCGGTGATGGCGAGCATCGGCGCCGGGACGACGTCCACGTACGCGCCGTAGGAGCAGTCCAGCCCGGCCTCCTCCATGAGGTCGGCGAACAGCCGCGAGTGCATCCGGTCGGCGTGGCCGCCGCCGTACTCGTCGAACTCCACGCCGACCAGGGCGGCCTTGGCCCGGCCGCGCAGGCGCGGGATCAGCAGGGCGTGCGGGTCGGCCTCCTTCAGGTGGTAGACCGAGCGGTGCGCCAGGTACTCGCGGAGCTGTCCCAGGGTGCCGTGGTCGCGCAGGAAGTGCGACGCGCCGCGCGCGTCCAGGTGCTCGACCAGCAGCGCGCCGACGGCCTCGTCCACGTCGTCGCCGCCGGGGACCGCGGCGCGCAGCCCGTCCAGGAAGACGCGCTCCAGCCGGGCGCGGAACGCCAGCAGCTCCGGGTTCCACTCCCAGTCGGCGGAGACGCCGCGCAGGCCGTGGTAGTGCAGCTCGTAGCAGAGGTACAGGGCGAGCTGGAGGTCGTCGCCGAACGGCTCGGCGCCCTCGGCGGGCAGCAGCGCGGGCGCGCCGCCGGTGAGCAGGGCGAGGACGGCCTCCGACAGCGGGCCGCGCGCCGACGGCAGCGGCGCGAGGCCGTCCCCGGTGACGGGCAGCGTGGGCGTGGTCATGGGTCCTCCAGGATGGGCGGTACGGCGGTGGTCTGCGCGGCGAGGGCGGCGATGATCGCGGGCGGGCCGCCGGACGCGGCGCGGCGCTGCCGCTCGGCGCCCGTGCCGCCGCCGCGCAGCGCGGCGATCAGCACGGTGACGGCGGCCAGCTCCCCCGCCTCCTCCAGCGCGGGCGCGACGCGTGCCAGCAGGGCGGCGAGCAGGCCCGCCGCCGGGACGCGCCGCTCCGCGACGGGATCGACGCCCGGTCCGGCCAGCCCGTACCGGGCGGCCGTCCACAGCGCGGCGGCGCACACGTCCGGGTCGACTCGGGGCGCCTCGCGGCCCCGGTCCAGGTCGTCCAGCGCGGTGCGGACGAGCGCCCGCGTCAGCGCGGCCTGGACGAGCGCGTCGGCGGCGGACGCGGCGGCGTCCGCGACCCGGACCTCGACGGTCGGCAGGCGCGGGGACGGGCGGGCGAGCCAGAACGTCATCGCGCGGTCGACCAGGACTCCGCAGTCGACGAGCCGGGCCAGGGCCCGGTCGTACTCGGCGGCCGACCCGAACCACGGCGGCACGCCCGACGTCGGGAAGCGGGCCTGCTCGACCATGCGCCAGCTCGCGTGCCCGGTGTCGCGGCCCCGGTCGAACGGCGAGTTCGCCGACGCCGCGAGCAGCGTCGGCAGCCAGGGCCGCAGGTGGTTGACGACGGCGACGGCCGTGTCGGGGCCGGGCACGCCGACGTGCACGTGGCAGCCGGACACCTGGTAGTCGTCGGCGATGCCCGCGTACCGGCGGGAGATCTCGGCGAAGCGGGCGTTCCCGGCGGGGACGCGTACGGGGCCGGGCAGCACGGCGGTGCCGGTTCCGACGGCGACGAGGCCGTGCGCGCGGGCGGCGCGGTCGAGCGCGGTGCGGGCGGCGGCGAGCTGGCGGGCCAGGTCCGGCAGGCGGGTGCAGACCCCGGTGACGGCCTCGACCTGGTTGTCGAGGAGTTCGCGGTGGTACGCGGCGCCGGACGTCTCCCAGGGGTGCGGGCCCGCCGCGCCCAAAACGTCGGAGGCGCGGGCCGTGCTGCGTCCGCTCGCCGGTTCGGCCAGCAGGAACTCCTCCTCGACGCCCACGGTGAGCGGGGCGCGCCGCGGCGCCGGGACGGTTCCGGCCACGCGGTCACTCGTCTCGATCATCGCTCCTCCCCCTGGTCCCGTCCGGGCCCCCTACCCCGTTTCGCCCCGTATGCGCCACGGGCAGGCGGGTCTTCCCCCGGCGCGGCATTCTCCGCACCTTCTCCGGCGATCGACCTGCACCTCTTCCCTTTTCCGTAGTCGAATGACTACTTTCTGTGGCGAAGCGTGGCCGCCCGGTCACGCTCGACCCTCGGGAGGAAGAGATGATGATCCGCAGGACGCTCGCCGTCGCGGCGGCGGCGCTCGGCGCCGGGCTGGCGACGAGCGCGCCCGCCACGGCGGCCGACGATCCGGTCGTGACGAGCACGTCCCCGGGCAAGCCCGCGCGGACCGACGGGCTGACCGGCACCCGCGTCACCAAGGACGACCGGGGCGCCGTGCAGGCGACCCGCGCCAAGGCCGCGCCGTCCGGCGCGGACGCCGCGGCCGTCCGCTGCTGGAACGGCCGCCGCAGCGGCCGCAACTTCTATGAGACGTGCCGGGGCACGGGCTACCGGCCCTTCGTGGACTGCTCGAACGGCATCCGCTACGTCTCGCGCGCGTCGTTCACCGGCACGTGGAACCACCGGCTGACCTGTCCCGTCCGGACGGTCGCGCGCTGGGGCGGCGCCTACGCCTGATCCGCCCCCACCCCGCTTCGAGCGGCCGACCCCCGGGGCCGGCCGCTCGTCCCCGCATGGTGCTGCGGACGGCTTCCGTCAACTCAGGTTGACACCCGGCGAGGTGTCAACCTACATTGACATCATGAACGACGGAGAGACGCTGGCCCGTGAGGCGGGCAGCCAGGACCCGGAGGTCGGCCTGCGGGCCGTCCGGGCCCTGCGCGAGCTGGCGGACCGGCTGGAGGCCCACCAGGTCGCCGCCGCCCGCGCGCGCGGCTGGTCCTGGCAGGACATCGCGACGCGCCTGGGCGTCAGCCGCCAGGCCGTCCACAAGAAGCACGGCGCGGGGCGCCGCATCCTCGGCAAGGAGCGATGATGTTCGAACGGTTCACCTCGGGCGCCCGCACGGTGGTCACCGGCGCGCAGGCGCACGCCCGCGACCTCGGCGCCGCACGCGTCGGCGCCGAGCACCTGCTGCTCGCGCTGGCGGACGGCACCGGCGACGCCGCCGCCGCGCTCGCGGCCGTGGGCGCCGACGCGGGCACGCTCCGCCGGGCCGCCCGCCGCGACGACGACCCCCTCGACCCCGACGCCCTGCGCGCCGTCGGCATCGACCTGGACGCCGTCCGCGCGGCGGCCGAGGCCACGTTCGGCACCGGCGCCCTGGAACCGCCCGCCCGCCGCTCCGGCGGCCACCTCCCGTTCACCGCCGAGGCCAAGAAGGCACTGGAACTCTCCCTCCGGCACGCCGTGCGCCTCAAGCAGAAGCGCATCGAGACCGGCCACATCCTCCTCGGCGTCCTGCACGACGACCACTCCCCCGCCACACGAGCCCTGACAGGTTCAGGCGTGGACATCACCGCCCTACGAGCCGACATGACCACCCGCCTAACCAACAAAGCGGCCTGACCCCACCCCGCAGCCGATCAGACCGGTCCGGCGTCAGCGGCGGGTCAGGATGCGGATGCAGGCGGCGCGGCGGGGGTCGGGTGGGAAGCGGCGGGCGCATTCGCGTTGGGCCCAGGACGCGTGGTGGGGGCGCTTCGTCTTCGTGGGGCGTTCCGGGCGGGGGGCCGCCTTCGGGCGCGGGGCCGGGCGGGCGGAGGGACGCGCGGGAAGGGGATGCCGCGTGCGGAGGCTGCGGTCGCGGGCGGGCGGCGGCGCGCGGTACTCGGCCGCCGCCGGAACCGACCGGGGATGCGGCGGCTCCGGCGCCGGGTCTCGCGGGGCGGTGACCGGCGGCGCCGGAGCGGCCGCGTCGCGGGCCTCGCCGCCGGACGGCCACGTCGCGGTCGTCCCCGCCGCGAGCACGAGCGCCGCCGCGCCCGCCGCGACGAGGCGCCTCCGGCGCGGACCGGCCCGCCGCCGGGGACGGGCCAGCCAGTCGGGATCGGGCGGGGGTACGTAAGGGGGCACGCACCCGATCGTGCACGCGGCCGGGCGGCCCGGTCCGGGGAACCGGCGAGTTACCCCGCGTTCCCCCGGGTGAGCATCGCCTTACCCGGCCCTCGACGGACGCTCCGCACACGTACGCTTACGTTGAGTGGCCGAGCCGTCCCCGGCGGCGCGGCCGAAGTCCCGCGGACCAGGAGGTCAGCCCGTGGCCCGAACCGCAGCCGTCCCGGACGAGATCGTCAGCGCGCTCGTCCTGGAACCCGAGTCCCCCGTCGCCGATCCCCCGCTCGCCGCACCGCCCCCGCCCGACGCCCCGCTCCTCCCGCCCGCCCCGGCGGACGCGTAGGAGCACGCGGATGACCCGCGCCGACCCCGCCCTGCGCGCGGCGGTGGAACGTGCGGCGGGCGACCTCGCCGTACGGGCCGCCCGCGCCCTGCGCGACCCGGGCGGCCCGTACGCGGTGGGCGATCCCGCCGAGGACGAGCCGATCACGCTGGCCGCCGTCCGCGTCCTCGGCCCCGACGCGCTCGCCCCCTTCCTGCTCGCCGGGGCGCGTCCGGCCGCCCGCGACGTCGATCTCGTCGAGCGCGGCCACGCGGACCCCCTCGCGGTCGCCGCGCCGGGGTCGCGGGACGCGCTCGTCCACGACCTGCGCGACGCCGCCGCCCGGCACGCCCTCACCCTGCTGCACGGGCCGCCGCGCGCCGTCCCGGCCCGGCTCCCGGTCACCGGCTCGGCGGCGCCGCTGGAGGACGCGCGGCGGCAGGGCCGCCGGCCGTGGGCGGCGCTGATGGTGCTGCTGGCGCCGCTGACGGCGTGCCCGGCCGCGTCGCCCGCGCACGACCAGGCCCGCCGCCACGCCACCGACCTCGGCCGCGCCGCCGTCCGGGCCGTGCTGCGCCGCGACCCGGCCACGGCGGCCCGCCTCGTCCGCTGGCTGGCGCTGCCGGACGTCTCCTGCCCCCAGCTCGACCTGGCGCCGCTCGTCCGCCACCTCGCCCTGACCACCGCGCCGACGGCGCGCGCCGCGCTGGACGTCGCCATCGCCGAGCGCCTCCTGCACGCGGCGGGGACGGCGCGGTGAGCGGCCCGGACGTCCGCGCCATGTGCGCCGCCGCCGTGGCCTGGCTCGACGTCGCCACCGCCCACCTGGAGTGCGACGGCCCGGCGCGCGGCACCGGCGCCTGGTACCGGACGGTCGGCGGGCTGGCCCCGGCGGGCGCGGTCCTGGCCCGGATCGCGCCCGACTTCGCCACGGCGCGGACGGCGGCGGGGCTCGTCGGGTTCGCCTGGCGGCAGTTCGGCGAGGGCGCGGTGCTGTACGAGCGGCTGCTGCGCGACGTGTCCCGCACCGATCCGGTGGAGACCTACGGGCACTTCCGCCGCGCGGGATACCGGCACGCCGACCTCGACGTCCTGCTCCCGCACGCGCGCGGCCTGCGCCAGGCCGCCGTGCCCGAGCTGGCGCCGAACCGGGTGCTCGCCGTCCGCAACGCCGAACGGCTCGCCCGGCTGCCCGTCCGCCCCGACGACGACGCCGTCCGCCGCACCTGGCTCGGGGGCCTGCCCGAGCCGTGGACGCTGACCCACGCGCAGGCGTACGCGGCGTTCCACACGGTCCTGCACCTGTGCGACTGGGGCCTGGCGCGCGGCGCGCTGCCGCTCGACATCGACACCTACCTGACCCGCTGGCTGCCCGCCTGGACCGACGTCTACACCGAGGCCGCCCAGTGGGACCTGGTCACCGCCCTGCTGCTCACCGACACCTGCCTGCGCGCTCCCGCGCGTCCGGCCGGGCCCTGGCACGCCCTCGCGGAGGCGCAGCACCCGAGCGGCATGCTCCCCGGCGCCGGCCGCCCGGCGAGGACCGCCGCCTTCCGCGATCTCTCCCCCACGGTCACCCTCGCGCTGGCCTCGGCCCTCGCCGCCCGCACCGGGCGGTGACGCCGCCGGGGTCAGAGGCGGTTGACGCCGAGGACCCGCAGGACGGCCTCGCCCTCCTGGTCGGAGCCCGCCAGGTCGACCTCGGCGTCGATGCCCCAGTCGCGGTCGCCCGCCGGGTCGTCGAAGACCTGCCGGACGCGCCACAGACCGTCCTCGGGGACCTCCTCGATCTGGAGGAGCTTCGGGCCGCGCGCGTCGGGGCCGGTGCGCAGTTCGTCGTGGTCGGTGAAGTAGGCGTCCATCGCGGCGCGCCAGCCGTCGGCGCCGAACTCGGGGTCGAGCCGGTCGAGTTCGGGGTAGTCCTCGCGGGCGGCCAGCTCGACGCGCCGGAACAGCGCGTTGCGGACCAGGACGCGGAACGCCCGCGCGTTCGCCGTGACCCGCGTGACGCGTTCCTCCACGACCGCGTCCGGCTCGGCGGCCGGGTTGGCGAGCTGTTCCCACTCGTCCAGCAGCGAGGAGTCGACCTGGCGGACCAGCTCGCCCAGCCACTCGATGAGGTCGATGAGGTCGTCGTTCTTGATCGACTCGGGGACGGTCTGCTGGAGCGCCTTGTACGCGCCCGACAGGTACCGCAGGACGAGCCCCTCGGTGCGGGCCAGCTCGTAGTAGCCGATGTAGTCGGTGAACGTCATCGCCCGCTCGTACATGTCGCGGACGATCGACTTGGGGCTGAGCCGGTGGTCACCGACCCACGGGTGCCCCGCCCGGTACACCTCGAACGCCGCCTCCAGCTCGTCCTCCAGCGGACGCGGGTAGGTGACGTCCATGAGGAGTTCCATGCGCTCCTCGTACTCGATGCCCTCGGACTTCATCTCCTGGACGGCGATGCCCCGCGCCTTGTTCTCCTGGGCGGCGAGGATCTGCCGGGGGTCGTCCAGGGTGGCCTCCAGCACCGACAGCACGTCGAGCGCGTAGCCGGGCGAGGACGGGTCGAGGATCTCGAACGCGGCCAGCGCGAACGTGGACAGCGGCTGGTTGAGCGCGAAATCTTCCTGGAGGTTCACGGTGATCCGCGCCCAGCGGCCCTGTTCGTCGGGTTCGGTCAGCGACTCGACGACGCCGCCCGCCAGCAGCGACCGGTAGATGGCGATGGCGCGGGAGATGTGCCGCCGCTGCGCCGGGCGTTCCTCGTGGTTGTCGGTGAGGAGCCGCCGCATGGCCTGGAACGCGTTGCCGGGCCGGGCGATGACCGACAGCAGCATCGCGTGGCTGACCTGGAACCGCGAGGTCAGCAGCTCGGGCGGCGCGGACTGGAGCTTGGCGAACGTCTCCTCGTCCCAGCCGACGAACCCCTCCGGCGGCTTCTTGCGCTGGACCTTGCGCCGCTTCTTGGGGTCGTCGCCGGCCTTGGCGAGCGCCTTCTCGTTCTCCACGACGTGCTCGGGGGCCTGCGCGACGACGAACCCGACGGTGTCGAACCCGGCGCGCCCGGCCCGCCCGGCGATCTGGTGGAACTCGCGGGCGCGCAGCCGCCGCACGCGGTACCCGTCGTACTTGGACAGCGCGGTGAACACGACGGTGCGGATCGGCACGTTGACGCCGACGCCGAGCGTGTCGGTGCCGCAGATCACCTTGAGCAGCCCGGCCTGCGCGAGCCGTTCGACGAGCCGCCGGTACTTGGGCAGCATCCCGGCGTGGTGGACGCCGATGCCGTGCCGCACGAACCGCGACAGGTTCCGGCCGAACCGGGTGGTGAAGCGGAACCCGCCGATCAGCTCGGCGATGCGGGCCTTCTCCTCCTTCGTGCAGACGTTGATGCTCATCAGCGACTGCGCCCGCTCGATCGCGGCGGCCTGCGTGAAGTGGACGAGGTAGATCGGGGCCTTGCGCTCGGCGAGCAGTTCCTCGATGGTCTCGTGCAGCGGGGTGAGCCGGTAGTCGTAGATCAGCGGGACGGGCCGCTCAGCGGACTCGACCAGCGCCGTCGGCCGCCCGGTGCGGCGGGTGAGGTCGTTCTGGAAGAAGGCGACGTCGCCCAGCGTGGCCGACATCAGCACGAACTGGGCCTGCGGCAGCTCCAGCAGCGGGACCTGCCAGGCCCAGCCGCGTTCGGGCTCGGCGTAGAAGTGGAACTCGTCCATGACGACGAGGCCGATGTCTGCGTCGGCGCCGTCGCGCAGGGCGATGTTGGCCAGCACCTCGGCGGTGCAGCAGATGATGGGGGCGTCGGCGTTGACGGACGCGTCGCCGGTCATCATGCCGACGTTCTCGCGGCCGAACATCTCGCACAGGTCGAAGAACTTCTCCGACACCAGCGCCTTGATGGGAGCGGTGTAGAAGCCGACGCGGTCCTGGCCGAGGGCGGCGAAGAGCGCACCGGCGGCCACCAGGCTCTTGCCCGATCCGGTCGGTGTGGCAAGGATCACATTCGCGCCGGAGACGGCCTCGATCAGCGCTTCCTCCTGCGCGGGGTACAGCGTGATCCCGCGCCCGGACACCCACGACTCGAACGCCTCGTACAGGGAGTCGGGGCCGAGGTCGTCACCGGAGGGAAGCTGATCGAGAAGGCTCACCCTCCCATCCTGCCGCGCCGCGTCCACTGCCCGGACCGCCACCCGCCCGCGTGCGGGCGCCGGTGGCGCGGCGCGCGCCACCGGCGGCCCGGCCGGACGCCGGTGCCGGGCGTCGGCTAGAGCTTCTCCAGCTTGGAGAACGGCGGGCCGATCCGGGCCTTCTGTTCGCCGAAGTCGACGACCAGCTCACCGGTCGGGCCGACGGCGATGACCTGGCCGAGGCCGTACTTGTCGTGGCTGACCCGGTCGCCCTCGACGAAGGTCTCCAGGGGCGGCGGTTCGGCCGGCGGGCTGAACGGGCTGGTGGGCAGATGACGTTTCGGGGTACTTCGTCGCGCTTTCATCACCTCTAGCATCCTCCTTCCCAGGCCGTCTGCCATCCAGATCGCAGGTAAAGATTCGGGGTGTCGCAGATTTTCGGTCGCCGGGGGTGGCGGTCCGTCGCGGAGCGTGTAGTCTGGACCCAGTTGCGGTTCCCATGAATGATCTGTGCGCCCGGGCTGTTTCGGGCGCTTTTTTCATTGTTCCGGCCCTCCGGGTGGCGACCGCGGCGCCAGGCTCGCACGGAGCGGGTCCGGCATACACATCAGGGAGAAATACCATCGCTACTGGCACCGTGAAGTGGTTCAACTCTGAAAAGGGTTTCGGCTTCATCGAGCAGGACGGCGGCGGCGCCGACGTCTTCGCCCACTACTCCGCCATCGCCACCTCGGGCTTCCGTGAGCTCCAGGAGGGCCAGAAGGTGAGCTTCGAGATCACCCAGGGCCAGAAGGGCCCGCAGGCCGCGAACATCGTTCCCGCCTGACCTGTGCTTCAGGGCCGATCCGCGCGGGCGGGCGTTCGCCGTCCGTCCGCGCGGGTCACCCGCCCGCAGCACTGTGATAGACTTGTGGTTGGTCGCGGTTCCCAACGATGTTCTCGATGTGCGCCTGAGCTGGCTCGGGCGCTTTTTCTGTTTCGAGGCGTCGCACGAACCCGCCACCGTGTCCGCACGGAGCGGATACGGGCAATTCAGTCAAGGAGATTCATCATCGCTACCGGCACCGTGAAGTGGTTCAACTCGGAAAAGGGCTTCGGCTTCATCGAGCAGGACGGCGGCGGCCCCGACGTCTTCGCCCACTACTCCGCCATCGCCACCTCGGGCTTCCGTGAGCTCCAGGAGGGCCAGAAGGTGACCTTCGACGTCACGCAGGGCCAGAAGGGCCTGCAGGCGGAGAACATCGTCCCCTCCTGACGCTCGCTCACGATCAGAGCAAGCAGCAAGCAGGACGTGACAGGTCAGGTCGTTCACCCGGCCTGACCGGCCGCGCGCGAGCGCGGCAGAGCAAGATCAGGGCCCGCCCGGATGCCGGACGGGCCCTTTTCGCTGCCCGCGAACGCCTCGGCGGGGTCTACCCGGTCACCTCGGAGCGGTCGCCCGACCACAGCGTGTGGTAGACGGCGTCGCCGGTGAGGTGGCGGTAGGTGTGGGCGCCGAAGAAGTCGCGCTGCGCCTGGATGAGCGCGGCCGGCAGCCGCTCGGCGCGCAGCGCGTCGTAGTAGGCCAGCGCCGAGGAGAAGCCCGGCGTCGGGATGCCCAGCGCCGCGGCCTTGCCGACGACGTGCCGCCAGGCGTCCTGGGCGTCGCCGAGCGCGGCGGCGAAGTGGTCGTCGGTGAGCAGCGTCGGGGTCGCCGGGTCGGCCTCGTAGGCGCGGCGGATGTCGTCCAGGAAGCGGGCGCGGATGATGCAGCCGCCGCGCCAGATCCGCGCCATCGCCGCGGAGTCGATGTCCCAGCCGTACTCGGCGGCGCCGGCCTGGATCTGGTGGAAGCCCTGCGCGTAGGCGACGATCTTCGACGCGTACAGCGCCTGCTCGACCGCGTCGGCGATCCCCGAGTCGGCGCCCGTGCGGTGCACCGGCCCCGGCAGCCCGCGCGCCGCCGCCCGCACGTCGGCCGCGCCCGACAGCGACCGGGCGAACACCGCCTCGCCGATGCCCGGCACCGGGACGCCCAGCTCCAGCGCCGTCTGCACGGTCCACCGGCCGGTGCCCTTCTGCTCGGCCTGGTCCAGGACGACGTCCACGAACGGCTCGCCCGACGCGGCGTCCACGTGCGCCAGCACCTCGGCGGTGATCTCGATCAGGTACGACTCCAGCCGCCCGGTGTTCCAGGTGCGGAACACCTCCGCGACGGCGACGGGTTCGAGCCCGGCGGCGTGCCGCAGCAGGTCGTAGGACTCCGCGATGAGCTGCATGTCGGCGTACTCGATGCCGTTGTGCACCATCTTCACGAAGTGCCCGGCGCCGTCCGCGCCGACGTGCGCGCAGCACGGCGAGCCGTCCACCTTGGCGGAGATGTCCTCCAGCAGGGGCCCGAGCGCCGCGTACGACTCGCGCGACCCGCCCGGCATGATGCTCGGTCCCTCCAGCGCGCCCTCCTCGCCGCCGGAGATGCCGGTCCCGACGAAGTGGACGCCCCGTTCCCGCAGTTCCGCCTCGCGGCGCCGGGTGTCGAGGAAGTGCGCGTTGCCGCCGTCCACGATCATGTCGCCGGGCTCCAGCAGCGGCGCGAACTCCTCGATGACGGCGTCGGTCGGCCGGCCCGCCTTCACCATGATGATCAGCTTGCGGGGGCGTTCCAGCGCGTCGACGAACTCCTGCGCCGTGCGCGCGGGCAGGAACGTGCCCTCGTCGCCGAACTCGGCGACGAGCGCGTCGGTCTTGGCCGTGGTCCGGTTGTGCACGGCGACGGCGTGCCCGTGCCGGGCGAGGTTGCGCGCCAGGTTGCGGCCCATCACCGCGAGCCCGGTGACGCCGATGGGTGCTCGGTCCATGTCGTTGCTCCTTCTGTCCTGGTCCGCCCGTTCCCTACCCTCCTACGGCCCGGCCTCGTCACCGCTACGCTCGCATGTCCCGGTACGGGTGGGGAAAGAGCCGGGCGACGACGCTGGAGAGACGGGGTTCGATGCTGGGGTTGCCGGAGACGATCGAGTGCTGCCTGTTCGACCTGGACGGGGTCATCACGCAGACCGCCGCGGTGCACGCCGCCGCGTGGAAGAAGATGTTCGACGCCTATCTGCGCGAACGCGACGGGGAGGGCTACGCGCCGTTCACCATGGACGACTACGCCGCCTACGTGGACGGCAAGCGCCGCGAGGACGGCACCCGCTCGTTCCTGGAGTCGCGCGGCATCGACCTGCCGCAGGGCTCGCCGGACGACGGTCCCGGCACCGCGTCGGTGTTCGGCCTCGGCAACCGCAAGAACGAGCTGGTCCTCAAGCTGATCGACGAGGACGGCGTCAAGGTCTTCGACGGTTCGGTGGACTACGTGCGCGCCGCCCGTGACGCGGGCCTGCGCACCGCCGTAGTGTCGTCCAGTGCCAACACCCGCCAGGTGCTGGAGGTCACGGGGCTGACCGATCTGTTCGACGCCCGCGTCGACGGCGTCATCGCCGCCGAGCGCGGCCTGCCGGGCAAGCCCGCCCCGGACACGTTCCTGGAGGGCGCCCGCGAGCTGGGCGTCGCCGCCGACCGCGCCGCCGTCTACGAGGACGCCATCTCCGGCGTGCAGGCCGGGCGGTCCGGGAACTTCGGCTACGTGATCGGCGTCAACCGCAACGACGACGCGCACGGCCGCCGGCTGGCGCAGTACGCCGACCGCGTCGTGCACGACCTGTCCGAACTCAGGGAGGGATGAGCGTGACTCCGCCGCCCGAGAGCGCGCTGGACGGCGACGGCCCGGTCTTCCTGGTCGAGCCGTGGACCGTCCGCGAGAACGAACTCCGGATCGACCGGCTTCCGCAGACCGAGTCGGTGTTCGCCCTGTCCAACGGCCATCTGGGCCTGCGCGGCAACCTGGACGAGGGCGAGCCGCACGGCATCCCCGGCACGTATCTGAACTCGTTCTTCGAGCAGCGTCCGCTGCCGCACGCCGAGGCCGCCTACGGCAACCCCGAGTCGAGCCAGACCGTCATCAACGTCACCAACGGCAAGCTGATCCGGCTGCTGGTCGACGACGAGCCGTTCGACGTCCGCTACGGCCGGTTGAAGCACCACGAGCGGGTGCTCGACATGCGGGCGGGCACGCTGACCCGCCAGGTCGAGTGGACGTCCCCGGCGGGCCGCACGGTCCGCATCACGTCGGTGCGGATGGTGTCGCTGCGGCAGCGGGCGATCGCCGCGATCCGCTACGAGGTCGAGGCGGTCGACGAGCCGGTCCGCATCGTGGTGCAGTCCGAGCTGGTCGCCAACGAGGAGCTGCCCGAGCAGGACGCCTCCGACCCGCGCGGCACCGCGTCGCTGCGTTCGCCGCTG
Organism: Actinomadura flavalba DSM 45200; assembly: GCF_000374305.1. Lineage (GTDB taxonomy): Bacteria > Actinomycetota > Actinomycetes > Streptosporangiales > Streptosporangiaceae > Spirillospora > Spirillospora flavalba. Next base: position 139,959 of record NZ_KB894098.1, read on the forward strand.
CTGTGCGAGGAGCACATGGCCAACGGCAGCAAGGTGCTGCTGTTGCACCGCACCCGCGCCAGCAACCTGCGGATGGCGGCCGGGATGGCGCACACCATCACCGGGCCCGACCCGATGTCGGTGGAGAACGAGAGCAGCCAGGACGTCGGCCGCACCACGATCGCGACCCGGCTGGAGCCGGGCGAGAAGCTGTGCGTGATGAAGTTCCTCGCCTACGGCTGGTCGAGCCAGCGGTCGCGGCCCGCCGTGCACGACCAGGTCGTCGCGGCGCTGGCGGCCGCGCGGCAGACCGGCTGGGAGGGGCTGCTGGCCGAGCAGCGCGACTACCTGGACGAGTTCTGGCGCGGCGCGGACGTCGAGGTCGAGGGCGACGCGGAGCTCCAGCAGGCCGTCCGGTTCGCGCTGTTCCAGGTGTTGCAGGCGGGGGCGCGGGCCGAGCGCCGGATGATCCCGTCCAAGGGCCTGTCGGGGCCGGGCTATGACGGTCACACGTTCTGGGACGCCGAGACGTTCGTGCTCCCCGTGCTGACCTACACCCATCCCGACGCCGCCGCCGACGCGCTGGCCTGGCGGCACATGACGCTGCCGCTGGCGTGCGAGCGGGCGCGGCAGCTCGGGCTGGCCGGGGCGGCGTTCCCGTGGCGGACGATCCGGGGCCAGGAGTGCTCGGGCTACTGGCCGGCGGGCACGGCCGCGTTCCACCTCAACGCCGACATCGCCGACGCGGTGATCCGGTACGTGGACGCCACCGAGGACACCCGGTTCGAGCGGGAGATCGGGTTCGACCTGGTCATCCAGACGGCGCGGCTGTGGCGGGGGCTCGGGCACCACGACGTCGGCGGCGTGTACCGCATCGACGGCGTGACCGGCCCGGACGAGTACAGCGCCGTCGTCGACAACAACGTCTATACGAACCTGATGGCGCGGCGGAACCTCCAGGAGGCCGCGCGGCTGGCCATGGAGTACCCCGACCTGGCCGAGGGGCTCGGCGTCGACGCCGAGGAGGCCGCGTCCTGGCGGGACGCGGCGGCGGCGATGTTCATCCCCTACGACGAGCGCATCGGCGTCCATCCGCAGGCGGAGAACTTCACCAACCACGCCCCGTGGGACTTCGCGAACACCGCCGAGGCCGACTATCCGCTGCTGATGAACTTCCCGTACTTCGACCTGTACCGCCGCCAGGTGGTCAAGCAGGCCGACCTGGTGCTGGCGCTGCACCTGTGCGGGGACGCGTTCACGGCGGAGCAGAAGGCCCGCGATTTCGCCTACTACGAGGCGCTGACGGTGCGCGACTCGTCGCTGTCGGCGCAGACGCAGGCGGTGGTCGCCGCCGAGGTCGGCCTGCTCGACCTCGCGCACGACTATCTGGGCGAGACCTCGCTGGTCGACCTGCACGACCTGTACGGCAACACCCGCGACGGCCTGCACATCGCGGCGCTGGCGGGCGCGTGGAGCGGGCTGGTCGCGGGGTTCGGCGGGATGCGGGCGGGCACCGGCTCGCTGCGGTTCGCGCCCCGGCTGCCGGGCGGCATCAGCCGTCTGGTGTTCCGGCTCCGCTACCGGGGCAACCGGCTGCGGGTGACGGTCACGCACGACAGCGTCAAGTACGAGCTGCTGGAGGGTTCGGGGCTCAAGCTGCTGCACCACGGGGAGCCCGTCACGCTCGGCGACACGCCCGCCGAGCTGCCCGTTCCCGACCTGGCGCCGCCGCAGGAGCCGGTGCAGCCCGCCGGGCGGGCGCCGCTGGCGCGGCGCGTCGCGCAGCGCGGCGACACCCGGCAGGACTAGGCGGTCAGGTGGCGGCGGGCGCGGGACGGCAGTCACCGGTGTCGCCGCACGCGTCCTCGCCGCCCGCCGCGCGGCTGAGCAGGCGGCGGGGGCCCGCGCCCTCGTCGCCGCACTTGTCGTAGGGGTTGGCGAGGGCGCACTTGCTGATCGACAGGCAGCCGCAGCCGATGCAGTCGTCGAGGTCGTCGCGGAGCCGGACGAGCTGGTCGATGCGGTCGTTCAGGTCGGCGCGCCACGTCTCCGACAGCTTCGCCCAGTCGGCGGCGGTCGGGGTGCGGCCCTCGGGCAGGGTGTCCAGGGCGGCGCCGATCTGGCTGAGCGGGATGCCGACCCGCTGCGAGACCCGGATGAACGAGACCCGGCGCAGCGTGTCGCGGCTGAACCGGCGCTGGTTCCCGGCGGTGCGGCGGCTGCTGATGAGGCCCTTGGACTCGTAGAAGTGCAGCGCCGACACGGCGACCCCGCTACGTTCCGCGAGCTGCCCGACGGTCAGCTCCTGGACACGAAACTCCAGACGCGTCATGCCGAGCATCCTACGTAGGGGATCGCCGTGCGGAACCTAGCGGGACGCGGTGGCGCCGCCGCCGTACTCGCCGGGGCCGTACTCGCCGCGGCGGGCCTCCATCCGGTGCCCGGCGGAGCGGACGCGGAACGCCGCGCCGATGAGCAGGGCGCCGAACAGGATCGCGAACAGGCCGATCATCCAGATCAGCGCGACGGCACCGGATGCGGGCCACACGAACAGCAGCACGCCGAACAGCACCGAGACGGCGCCGGTGACGGCGTACAGCCACTCCCCCTCGATCTCGCGGCGCAGCGCGACCGCCGCGATGATCTCCATCACACCGGTGACGATCGCCCACGCCGCGATGAGCATGAGCAGCGCGAACCCGGTGATCGCGGGCCAGGCGAGGGCGGCGATGCCGAGCAGCACTCCGGCGATGCCGGACACCGCCAGCCAGCCCCGCGACTGCCCCGAGCCGCCGCGGATCGCGGCGTAGAGGCTGAACGCGCCGTCCACCAGCGCGTACGCGCCGAACAGCAGCACCAGCGCGAGCACGGTGATGCCCGGCCAGAACAGGGCGAGCACTCCGAACAGGACGGCGAAGGCGCCGCGCAGCGCCAGCACCCACCAGTTGCGCGTCATCATGTCGAGCATCGTTCCTCCTTGTTCCGGTTCACCAGGCGCCGTCCGGCGCCGTCTCCCGGTCGTCCGGGGACGGGGCGCCGTCCGGCGTCTCCACGTGCAGGGTCAGGTCGTCGCCGTCGCGGTCGGCGCGGACGGTGTCGCCCTCGGACAGGTCGCCGCCGAGCAGCATCCGCGACAGCCGGTTGTCGAGCATCCGCTTGATCGTGCGGCGCAGCGGGCGCGCGCCGAACTCGGGCTGGTGGCCGCGTTCGGCGAGCAGGTCGCGGGCGGCGTCGGTGACCTCCAGCGTGACGCCCTGCCCGGCCAGCCGGCGGCGGGTGCCGCCGAGGAGCAGGTCCACGATCCGGCGGAGCTGGGCGCGGTCCAGCCGGGTGAAGATGATCGTGTCGTCGATGCGGTTGAGCAGTTCGGGCCGCAGCGTGTGCCGGAGCAGGTCGGTGATGTCGGCGCGGAGCTGCTCGGAGTCCTCGCCGGCGTCCAGGATGAGCTGGGCGCCGACGTTGCTCGTCATGATCACGATCGTGTTGGTGAAGTCGACGGTGCGGCCCTGGCCGTCGGTGAGGCGCCCGTCGTCCAGGAGCTGGAGCAGCAGGTTCATCACGTCCGGGTGGGCCTTCTCGATCTCGTCGAGCAGCACGACGCCGTGCGGCCGCCGCCGGACGGCCTCGGTGAGCTGCCCGGCCTCCTCGTAGCCGACGTAGCCGGGTGGGGCGCCGATGAGGCGGCTGACGGTGTGCTTCTCCTGGAACTCGCTCATGTCGACGCGGATCATGTGGTCGGCGCCGCCGAACAGCACCTCGGCCAGCGCCCGCGCCAGTTCGGTCTTGCCGACGCCGGTCGGGCCGAGGAACAGGAACGAGCCCTGCGGCCGGTCGGGGTCGGCCAGCCCGGCGCGGGCGCGGCGGACGGCCTCGGCGACCGCGTCCACGGCCTCGTCCTGCCCGATGACGCGTTCGTGCAGGTGCTCCTCCATCCGCAGCAGCCGGTCGCGTTCCTCCTCGGTGAGCTGCGCGACGGGGATGCCCGTGCGGCGGGACACGACCTCGGCGATGTCGGTGGCGGTGACCTGCGGGACGTCGTCGCGGCCGTGCCGGGCCCGTTCGAGTTCGGGACGCAGCCGTTCGATCTCGGCGCGCAGTTCCTCGGCGCGGGCGAAGTTCTCGTCGGTGACGGCGGCGTCCTTGTCGCGGTGCAAGCCCTCCAGCCGGTCTTCCAGCTCGCGCGCGTCCTCGTCCGGCGACAGCGACCGCAGCCGGACGCGGGCGGCGGCGTGGTCCATGAGGTCGATGGCCTTGTCGGGCAGCCAGCGGTCGGAGATGTAGCGGTCGGACATGCGGGCGGCGGCGTCGAGGGCGTCGTCGGTGATGCGGACCTGGTGGTGGGCCTCGTACTTGTCGCGCAGGCCCGCCAGGATCTCGATCGTGTCCTCGACGGTCGGCTCGGGCACCAGGACGGGCTGGAAGCGGCGTTCCAGCGCGGCGTCCTTCTCGATGTTCCGGCGGTACTCGTCGATCGTGGTGGCGGCGGCGACGTGCAGTTCGCCGCGCGCCAGCGCCGGCTTGAGGATGTTGGCGGCGTCCATGCCGCCCTCGGAGGCGCCCGCGCCGACGAGCGTGTGGACCTCGTCGATGAAGATGACCAGTTCGCCGGAGTGGGCGCGGATCTCGTCCACGACCTTCTTGACGCGTTCCTCGAACTCGCCCCGGTACTTGGACCCGGCGACCATGCCGGTGAGGTCGAGGGCGACGACGCGCTTGTCCTTGAGGGTCTCGGGGACGGCGCCGTTGACGATCCGCTGCGCGATGCCCTCGATGATCGCGGTCTTGCCGACGCCGGGCTCTCCGATGAGGCACGGGTTGTTCTTGGTGCGGCGGGACAGCACCTCGATGGCCTGCTCGATGACGTCCTCGCGGCCGACGACGGGGTCGAGGGCGCCGTCGCGGGCCTCCTCGGTGAGGTCGCGGCCGTACTCGTCCAGGGTGGGCGTCGCGGACGGACCGCCGCGCACCGCGCCGGTCTGGTCGGGCCGGTCCAGCACCGCGTCCTGGATCTCGTTGGCGGAGACGCCCTGCGCGGCGAGCAGCCGCGCGGCGGTCGAGTCGGCGTTGGCGGCGACGGCGAGCAACAGGTGCTCGGGGCCGATGTAGCTGGACGACAGGGCGCGCGACACGCGCTGGGCGTCGAGCAGGGCGCGTTTGGCGGCGGGGCTGAGCGTGGTGGGGGTGTCGCCGGGGGTGCCGTCGCCGGTGAGGTCCGCGATCCGGGTGAGCAGGCCGTCGGGGTCGGCGCCGGCAGCCCGCAGCACGCCCCGGGACGGGTCGGTCTGCGCGGCGGCGCCGAGCAGGTCGATGACGTCCAGGTCGGCGGCGCCGCGCTGCCCGGCCCGCTGGAGCGCCTGTCCGAGCAGTTCGCGGCCGGACTCGCTGAGCAGCCGTCCGATGTCGACGCGCTGGGCGCCGCCGCGCGGGGGCCACGACTCGGGGGCGCCGAACATCCGCCCGGTGAGCTGGTCGAACCCCCGGAACGGGTCGTTGAACATCGAGCCGAACGGCGAACCGGCCACGGGCGCTCCCCTGCACTGAAGTGGCCCGATCCCCGCTGATCAAGCCCCGTACCCCAGTGCTAACCGGACTTGTCCGCCGACAACACCAAGAAGTGGTCCCGGTTATGCCATAACGCCTGCAACGCGGACGGCCCGCGACCGTGGGGTCGCGGGCCGTCCGGCGTGCCGTGCGGGGTCAGCCGCCGAGGCGGTTCACCAGCGCGTTGTACTCGTCCCACAGCTCCTTGGGCAGGTGGTCCCCGAAGGTGTTGAAGTGGTCGGGGACCAGCGCGGCCTCCTGCTTCCACACCTCGGTGTCCACCGTGAGCAGGGTGTCGAGGTCGGCCTCGTCCATCTCCAGCCCGTCGGTGTCGAGGGCGGCCCTGGTCGGCAGGTGGCCGATCGGGGACTTGACCGCGTCCGCCTGGCCGTTGAGGCGCTCGACGATCCACTTCAGGACGCGGCTGTTCTCACCGAAGCCGGGCCAGATGAACTTGCCCTCGGCGTTCTTGCGGAACCAGTTGACGTAGTAGATGCGGGGCAGCTTCTCCGCGTCCGTCGCCTGGCCGACCTTGATCCAGTGGGCGAAGTAGTCGCCCATGTTGTAGCCGCAGAACGGCAGCATCGCGAACGGGTCGCGGCGCAGCTCACCGACCGTGCCCTCGGCGGCGGCCGTCTTCTCCGAGGCGATGTTGGAGCCGAGGAAGACGCCCTGCTGCCAGTCGAACGACTCGGTCACCAGCGGCACGGCGGTCGCGCGGCGCCCGCCGAACAGGATCGCGGAGATCGGCACGCCGTTCGGGTCCTCCCACTCCGGCGCGATGATCGGGCACTGCCCGGCCGGGGTGGTGAAGCGGGCGTTGGGGTGCGCGGCCGGGGTGCCGGACTCCGGCGTCCAGGCGTTGCCCTTCCAGTCGGTGAGGTGCGCGGGCGGCTCCTCGGTCAGGCCCTCCCACCACACGTCGCCGTCGTCGGTGAGCGCGACGTTGGTGAAGATGCTGTTGCCCCAGAACGTCTGGACGGCGTTGGCATTGGTGTCCTCGCCGGTGCCGGGGGCGACGCCGAAGAACCCGGCCTCGGGGTTGATCGCGTAGAGGCGGCCGTCCTCACCGAAGCGCATCCAGGCGATGTCGTCGCCGATGGTCTCGACCTTCCAGCCCGGGATGGTCGGCTCCAGCATGGCCAGGTTCGTCTTGCCGCACGCCGAGGGGAACGCGGCGGCGACGTAGCGGGACTCGCCCTGCGGCGGGGTCAGCTTGAGGATGAGCATGTGCTCCGCGAGCCAGCCCTCGTCGCGCGCCATCGTGGAGGCGATGCGCAGCGCGTAGCACTTCTTGCCCAGCAGCGCGTTGCCGCCGTAGCCGGACCCGTAGGACCAGATCTCCCGGGTCTCGGGGAAGTGCGAGATGTACTTGGTGGAGTTGCACGGCCACGGCACGTCGGCCTGACCCGACTCCAGCGGCGCGCCGACCGAGTGCACGGCCTTGACGAACGAGCCGCGCTCCTCGATGAGGCGCAGCGCGCCCTCGCCCATCCGCGTCATGATCTTCATGGAGACCACGACGTACGGGGAGTCGGTGATCTCGACGCCGAGCTGGGAGATGTTGCCGCCCAGCGGGCCCATGCAGAACGGCACCACGTACATGGTGCGGCCCTTCATGGAGCCGGCGAAGATCTCACCGAAGGTCGCGCGCATCTCCGCCGGGGCGACCCAGTTGTTCGTCGGGCCCGCGTCCTCCTCCTTCTCGGAGCAGATGTAGGTGCGGTCCTCGACGCGCGCCACGTCGCTGGGGTCGGAGACGGCGTAGAAGCTGTTGGGCCGTTTGGCGTCGTTCAGGCGCTTGAAGGTGCCCTGCTCGACGAGGAGGCCGGTCAGGCGCTCCCATTCGGCGTCCGAGCCGTCACACCACTCGATCCGCGCGGGCTGGGTCAGCTCGGCGATCTCCCGTACCCAGCCCACGAGTTCGGCGTGGCTGGTCGGGGCCTGAGCGTTGGTCTCGGAGGCGGACGACGCAGCGACCTGGTTGGACACGGGCAACTCCTTCAGCTGTTCGCAGGATGTTTGCATCATGAACAAAAGCGAACGTCTTTGCCATTTGGTCTGGACCAATCGCGCCCGGTTTTGGGCGTTCGCGCACCCATTTGTGACCCTTCTCACCACAATATTGCCTGTTCAGCGGGGGTGGCACGGTCCTAGGGCCCGCCGATCAGGCCGGGTAGACCTGTGCGTGTTCCCCGATGACCGCCGCCCACACCTCTCCGCCCTCGGCCAGGCCGAGTTCCGCGACGGCGGCGGCCGTCACCTCGGCCGCGACGGCGTGCGCGAACGGTCCGGACGCACCGCCCAGCAGCACGCGGACGCGGTCGCCGCGGCTCTCGACGGCGTCGATCGTCGCCCGCCAGCGGGGGCCGGGCGGGCCGCCGGGCGCGGAGCGGTCCAACCGCACCGAGGATGGCGAAAAGGCAAGGAACACCTCACCTCGAAGTGAGGTCGCCATGCCCGGAAGCGGTCGGTCGCCGAGGGTGACGGCGCGGCCGTCCGCGCGGGCACGGTGCAGGTTGAGGCCGACGAGCCGGGCGACGTACGGCGTCCGGGGCCGCCGGGCGACCTCGGCCGGAGCGCCCTCCTGCACGCTGCGCCCGTCCTCGACCACCACGATCCGGTCGGCGAGGGCCAGCGCGTCCACCGGGTCGTGGGTGACCAGGACCGCCGCCCCGGCGAACCCGGCCAGGTGACGGCGCAGCGTCGCGCGGACCTCCAGGCGGGTGTGCGCGTCCAGCGCGGCCAGCGGCTCGTCGAGCAGCAGCAGCCCCGGCCGGACGGCCAGCGCCCGCGCCAGCGCGACCCGCTGCGCCTGCCCGCCCGACAGCGCGCGCGGGCGCGCCGCCGCGTACCCGGCCAGCCCGACGCGCTCCAGCCAGTCCGCCGCCTCCCGTCGCGCGGCGGCCCGCCGGACGCCCCGGCAGCGCGGCCCGAACGCGACGTTGTCCACCGCGCTGAGATGCGGGAACAGCAGGTAGTCCTGGAAGACCATGCCGATGCGGCGCCGGTCGGACGGCACGGCGCCCAGCTCCGCGCCGTCCACCCGGACGTGCCCGCCGCGCGTCGCGACGAGCCCGGCCAGCGCCCGCAGCGCGGTGGTCTTGCCCGCGCCGTTGGGCCCGAGCAGCGCGACGGTCTCGCCGGGCGCGGCGGTCAGCGCCAGGTCCAGGTGGAATCCGGGACGGTCCACCACCAGCCGGGCGTCCAGCCCGCTCATCCGGCGCCCACCCAGCGGTCGCGCAGCAGCACCAGCACGAGCACCGACACGGCGAGCAGGACGAGGCTCAGCACGATCGCCGCCTGCGGGTCGGTCTCCAGCGCGAGGTAGACGGCCAGCGGCATCGTCTGGGTGCGTCCGGGGAAGTTGCCCGCGAACGTGATCGTGGCGCCGAACTCCCCGAGCGCCCGCGCCCAGCACAGCACGGCGCCGGCCGCGACGCCGGGCGCGACCAGGGGCAGCGTGACGCGGCGGAACACCGTCCAGCGGTCGGCGCCGAGCGTGGCGGCGGCCTCCTCGTAGCGCGGGTCGGCGGCGCGCAGCGCGCCCTCGACGCTGATGACGAGGAACGGCATCGCGACGAACGTCGCGGCGAGCACGACCCCGGCGGTCGTGAACGGCAGCGTGATCCCGAACCAGAGGTCGAGCCAGCGTCCGGCCAGGCCCCGGCGGCCGAGGACGAGCAGCAGCGCGACGCCGCCGACGACGGGCGGCAGCACGAGCGGGACGGTGACGAGCGCCCGCACCAGCCGCGCGCCCGGGAACGGCACCCGGGCCAGCAGCCAGGCCAGCGGCACGCCCAGCAGCAGCGACAGCGCGGTGGCGAGTGTCGCGGTGGTCAGGGAGAGGCGCAGCGCCTCCAGCACGGCGGGTTCCAGCAGCCGGGTGCCGAGCGTGGACCAGGGCGCGCGGACGAGCAGGCCGAGCAGCGGCAGGACCAGGAACGCCAGGCCGGTCAGCGCGGGCGCCACCAGGACCCAGGGCGCCCGCCCGAGCGGACGGTCCGGGGTCCTGGCGGCGCGGCGTGCGGTGCGCGTCAAGGCTGCTCGAAGCCCGCCCTCGTCAGCGTCCCGCGCCCCTGTGCCGACAGGATCAGCTCCACGAACTCCTTGGCCAGCCCTGACTGCGGAGCCTTGGCCAGCGCGGCGATCGGGTAGTCGTTGATCGCCTTGGCCGCCTCGGGGAACGCGATCCCCTTGACCTGACCGCCGGACGCCTGCACGTCGGTGCGGTAGACGAGCCCGGCGTCGGCCTCGCCCAGCCGGACCTTGGTGAGGACGGCCTTGACGTCCTGCTCGCGGGAGACCGGCGTGACCTTGACGCCGCCCTCGGCCAGCGCGGTCTTCGCGGCGGCGCCGCACGGGACCTGCTCGGCGCACAGAACGACCTTGAGGCCGGAGCGGGCGAGGTCGTCCAGGTCGCCGACCTTGCCGGGGTCGTCCTTCGGCACCGCGATGACGAGCCGGTTCCGGGCGAACACGCGGGGCTCTCCGGCCGCTCCCCCGGCGTCGGTCACGGTCTTCATCGTGGCGGGGCTCGCGGCGGCGAACACGTCGGCGGGCGCGCCCTGGTCGATCTGCTGGGCGAGGGTGGAGCTGCCGCCGAAGTTGAACCGGACCTGGACGCCGTCGTGCGACGCCTCGAACGTCTTGCCCAGCGCGGTGAACGTCTCGGTGAGGGACGCGGCGGCGAACACGGTGAGCGTGCGGGCCGAGCCGCCGCGCGCGTCGTCGCCGGAGTCGCCGCACGCGGCGGCGGTGGAGAACAGCGCCAGCACCGCGACGACGGAACCGAGGATGCGTTTCAAAGGGGGTCTCCCGGGGGGTCAGGACGGGTCGGGGCGTTCGACGACGACGGTGGTGGACTTCACGACGGCCTCGGCGAGCACGCCGACCTCCAGCCCGAGGTCGTCGGCGGCCTCGCGGCTCATCAGCGACACGATGCGGAACGGTCCCGCCTGGAGGTCGACCTGGGCCATCACGCCGTCGCGCTGGACGCGCGTGACGATGCCGCGCATCCGGTTGCGGGCGGAGGAGAACCGCTCGGTCTCCGCGTCGGCCTGGTCGCGCAGGAAGGCGGCCAGGTCGGCGCCGGGGATGACGCGGTGGCCGTTGCCGTCGCGGTCGGCGGCGAGGCGGCCACCGTCGACCCACCGGCGCACGGTGTCGGCGCTCACGCCGAGCAGCCCGGCGGCCTCACTGATGCGAAAGCTCGTCACGCGTGGATCGTATCGTCTCGCACATACGAGGCAATGCACCGATTCGGCATCGCTTCTGCGAGCGACATCGCGGCCCCAAGACCGCAAGTGCGCTTCGTCGCCCATCGAAACCGAACCGGATTCGTGTCACGATGCGCGGAATGGCCTCTTCCCGGCTAGGAGGAAACGTGCCCCCGACGACTCTCGTGATCGACCGTCGCGGTTCGGCGAGCCTGCGGTCCCGCGTCATCGCCGGCGGCGTCCGCCGCGTCCTGCGCCCGCGGCTCGCCCGGTACGGCGCGGTGCCGTTCGACGAGGCCGCGCTGCGGCGGGTCGCGGCGTTCGACCGGTTCGCCGCCCGCGCCCGCCCGCCGCGCGGCGTCCGCACCGAGCCGGTGACCTTCGACGGGTTCGGCGCCGAGTGGGTGCACGGGCCGGGCGTGGGCCGGGCGCGCGAGCGGGTCGTCCTGTACCTGCACGGCGGGGCGTGGGTCTGCTGCGGGCTCAACACGCACCGCCGCATGATCGCCCGGTTCGGCGCGGCGGCGGGCGTCCCGGCCCTGTCGGTGGACTACCGGATGATCCCGGCGGTGCCGTTCGAGCGGGAGGTCGAGGACTGCGTCACCGCCTACCGGTGGCTGCTGGAGGACCGCGACCCCGCCGACATCGTGATCATGGGCGACTCGGCGGGCGGTCATCTGACGTTCGCCACCGCGCTGCGCGCCCGCGAGGAGGGGCTGCCGCAGCCCGCCGCGCTCGTCGCGGTGTCCCCCATGCTCGACATGGACCTCACCAGCAAGCTCGCCCACGCCAACACGCTGCTGGACCCGTCGGCCCCGGCGGCGCTGCTGGAACGGCTCGTCGAGGCGCACCTGTCCCACCTGGACCTGACCGACCCGGCCGTCTCCCCCATCCGCGCCGACCTGTCCGGGCTGCCGCCGACGCTGCTGACGGCCGGCTCCACCGAGCTGCTGTTCTGCGACTCGGAGGAGATGGCCCGGCGCCTCGCCGACGCCGGGGTGCCCGTCACCTTCCAGGTCTGGGACCGGCAGATCCACGTCTTCCAGATGTTCGGCCCGCTGCTGCCCGAGTCCCGCGCGGCGATCCACGAGATCGGCGTCTTCGTCCGCGCGGCGTTCGCCCGCGCCGCCGCCGGGTGCTAGGGGATCGCGGGCGCGCTGTAGGGGGCCGGGCGGCGGGTGAAGGACGGGGTCAGCTCCACGTCGTCGTAGTACCGGTGGAAGACCGGCGTCGCCGAGCCCGACAGCGGCGGGACGATCCACGACCAGTCCGCCGGGCAGGTGCGGCCCGCCGCCTCCTCGCGCTCCAGGTGGGTGAGGAACCGGCGGGACTCGGTGTGGTGGTCGGTGATGGCGACCCCGGCGGCGCGGAACGAGTGCAGGACGGCGACGTTCAGCTCGACCAGGGCGCGGTCGCGCCAGAGCGTCGCGTCGTCGGAGACGTCCAGGCCGAGACGTTCGGCGACGGGCATCAGCAGGTTGTAGCGGTGCGTGTCGCCCAGGTTCCGCGCGCCGATCTCGGTGCCCATGTACCAGCCGTTGAACGGCGCCGCCGGATACGTCACGCCGCCGATCTCCAGGTTCATGTCCGACACGGCCGGAACGGCGTACCAGCGCAGCCGCAGGTCGGCGAACCACGAGAAGTCGGGATGGACGAGCGGCACCTCCAGCACGGTGCCGGGCGGCAGGTCGAACCGGCGCGGCGCGCGGCCCGCCTGCTCGACGATCAGCGGCAGCACGTCGAACGGGGTGCCCGCGCCGCGCCAGCCGAGCGCGCTCGCCGCCTCGGTGAGCGCGCGGTTGGCGGGGTCGCCGGTGCCGTCCGGGTGACCGGCGTAGCGGATGAGCTGGTCGTTCCAGATGCGCGGGCCGGGCGCGCCCGGCGCGTCGGGCGCGAACACGGTGATCGTCGGCCGGATGCGCCCGCCGCGCGTGGCGCCGCGCAGGTGCGCCGCGCACTCGGCGGCGACGCTTGCCGCGTCGCGCACGTTGCGCAGGTCGCGGACGCGCAGGCTGCGCCAGTAGAGCCGCCCGATGCACCGGTGCGCGTTGCGCCAGGCGACGCGCGCGCCGTGGGCCAGCTCCTCGGGCGTGTGCCGGTAGGTGCCGGTGGCGGCGATCTCGGCGCGGACCCGGGCGAGCCGGGCGTCCAGCGGCCCGGCCCGGTCGTCCTCGGCGTGGAAGGCGCGCAGGAACTCCTCGGCGGCCTCCTCCACGGCCCGGTCGGCGCCGTCCGCCGGAACCGGCGCGGCGGGGGTGGAACGACCGAGCGCGATACGTCCGAATAGTGCCATTAGCCCACCTATGCCCGAAGTGTAGTGATGTGATCACTTAACGTCACAGCATGGCATGGAACTCCGCACGCATCCGGCGCTTTCCCAACATTCGGCACGCACGTCCGAACCCGGCCCCCGGCGGGCCGCATCTCGACATCGCGAAATCCCGCGAGAAACGCAGGCGGTCGCCGCCACGATCCGGCGATCGGCCGCCCCGTCACGCTCACCGGCCACCACCGACCGACGCAACACAGGCGCCCGCACCCGGCTCCACCCGCCGCGCGGAGATCATCCGGGCCGCCCCGAACGCGACGAGCCGGGGCTACCTCTGCGTCCCGGCCCCGCTCGGCTCGGTCACCGGCGTGGACCTGGACGCGCCGGGTTCCGGGCGTGCCGATCCGTTAGGACGGCTCGTCGAGCAGCGCGGCGAGCCGCTTGGGCGCCACGACCCGGTAGGCGTCGGTGACGATCTCGGCGATCTCGTCCCAGTCGACCGGGACGTCGAGGTAGACGCCGAGCCAGCCGCGATGCCCCACGTAGGGCGGCCGGTGGAAGCGGTCCGGAGACGACTCGACCAGCGCCTCCTGGGCACCGGGCGGCGCCGCGCACCAGAAACCGAGCCGATCGTCGTGGTGATGGTCGGCGTAGGTGACGAACAGCTTCTTGTCGCGGACGAACCAGGCGGGCTCACCGTGGCTCACCCGCTCGGTCGCCTCGGGCAGGCCCAGGCAGATCGCGCGCAGCCGGACCAGCGGATCTTCGCTCATCCCCCCACGGTAGAACGCGGCACCGACAGTCCCCGGAGCGCCGTCCGCGCAGGCGGCGGCGCCGGTCGGCTTGGACTGCGAACGCCGGGGTAAAGGGGGCACAAAATTCGGAACCATCACCCCGGGAGGGTGATCATGACGGGAACCATGCGCGCCCCGCGCAGCCGGGGCGCTCTGAGCGGCGTGCTGCTCGTGCTGTTCGGGCTGTGGGGCGGCCTGCTGCCCTTCGTCGGGCCGTACTTCGACTTCGGTTTCGCGCCGGACGCCACCTGGGTCTCCACGGACGCGCGGCTCCAGCTCAGCGTCGCGCCCGCCGTCGCGACCGTGCTCGGCGGGCTGATCCTGCTCGCCGCCGCCAACCGCGCCCTCGCGACGTTCGGCGCGGCGCTGGCCGCGCTCGCCGGTGTCTGGTTCGCCGTCGGGCACCAGGTCGGCGCGCTGTGGGACGCGGGCACCGTCGGCGAACCCCTCGGGACGGGCCAGGGCGTCCGGATCGCCGAGTCGCTGAGCGGCTTCACCGGGCTCGGCGTCGTCATCGTGTTCTACGCGGCGCTGGCGCTCGGCCGGTTCGCCGTCGTCGGCGTCCGCGAGGCCCGCCGCGCCGAGGAGGAGACCCGGCCGCACGTCGAGGAGTACGAGCGCGGGCCGTTCGTGCCCGGCGGTCCGGCGCCCCGGACGAACACCGAGGCGGGCAGCACGCAGCCGATCGCGGTGCCGTCCAAGGGCCGCTACGGACGCGAGGACGACGCGCCCGAGCCGCCGCCGCTGCCCCGCCGCCGTGACCGCGCCGCCGCGCCCGAGGACGGCGACGAGCGCGTCGCGGGCAGCCCTCCGCGCTGACCGCTCAACGGTTACGGGACCGCATGTTGCGCTCGCTCTTGCCGGTCTCGTAACCGTTCTTCTCGTGCACCTCGACGTCGTCGCGGTCGGTGAACATCGCCACGAACCCGATCAGCAGCCCGACCCCGCCGATCCACGGTTCACGCCACAGGAAGCTCAGCGCCACACACACGCCCGCCACCGTCAACAGGAGCAGAAGCTTCACGGACCGTACCCCCAGCGCGTCAGGGTCCTGCGGTAATGGAGAACTTACCTCCGCTGCATGGTGACACACCGGCCCCGCCCAGAGAAGAGACGCCCGCGCGCCCGGGTGCGGTGACCTCACCCCTCGCACGCCGGACGGGCGAGGGGTGAGACGGTTCGCGGCTACTTTCTCTTGCCTCGCTTCTCGCGGATTTTCATCGTGATGTCCAAGGGGGTTCCGGCGAAGCCGAACTCCTCGCGGAGGCGGCGTTCGATGAAGCGGCGGTAGCCCTCCTCCAGGAAGCCCGTCGTGAACAGGACGAAGCGCGGCGGGCGCACGCCCGCCTGCGTCGCGAACAGCACGCGCGGCTGCTTGCCGCCCCGGATCGGGTGCGGGTGGGAGTTCACCAGGTCGGCGAAGAACTGGTTCAGCTTCGACGTCGGCACGCGCGTGCCCCACCCGTCCAGCGCCGTCTCCAGCCCCGGCACCAGCTTCTCCATGTGCCGCCCCGTCTTGGCCGACACGTTGACGCGCGGCGCCCACCGCGCGTTGTGGAGCTGCCGGTCGATCTCGCGCTCCAGGTACTCGCGGCGCTCCTCGTCCAGCAGGTCCCACTTGTTGTACGCCAGGACGAGCGCGCGGCCCGAATCGATCACCATGGAGATGATGCGCAGGTCCTGCTCGGCCAGCGGCTCGGTCGCGTCGACCAGCACCACGCCGACCTCCGCGCGCTCCAGCGCCGACTGCGTGCGCAGCGTCGCGTAGAAGTCGGCGCCCTGGTTCTCCCGGTGGCGGCGGCGGATACCGGCGGTGTCGATGAACCGCCACACCTTGCCGCCGAGCGTGATCTCCTCGTCGATCGGGTCGCGGGTGGTGCCCGCCACCGAGTCGACAACGGCGCGGGTCTCCCCCGCGAGCTGGTTCAGCAGGCTCGACTTGCCGACGTTGGGACGCCCCAGCAGCGCCACCCGGCGCGGCCCGCCCACCTCGTCGAACGTCTCCCGGGGCGCCTCCTGCGGCAGCGCCGCCAGCACCGCGTCGAGCAGATCGCCGCTGCCGCGCCCGTGCAAGGCGCTCACCGGCCACGGCTCACCGATGCCGAGCCCCCACAGCGCCGCCGCGTCGGCCTCGGCACCGATGTCGTCCACCTTGTTGGCGACCAGCACCACCGGCTTGCCGGAACGCCGCAGGATCTCCACGACGGCCTCGTCCACGTCGGTGGCGCCGACCGTGGCGTCCACGACGAACATGACGACGTCCGCCAGATCCACCGCCAGCCGCGCCTGCTCGGCGATCGCCGCCGCGAGGCCCTGCGCGTCGGGCAGCCAGCCGCCGGTGTCCACGACGGTGAAGCGGCGCCCGCTCCACGTCGCGTCGTAGGCGACACGGTCGCGCGTGACACCCGGAACGTCCTCCACGACCGCCTCGCGGCGGCCGATGACGCGGTTCACCAGGGTCGACTTGCCGACGTTGGGGCGGCCGACCACGGCCACCACCGGCGCCGGCGGCGCGTCCGGACCGTACCCGTCGGCGTCGAACCCCTCGACGCCGACAGCGGTCTCGTACTCGTTCTCACTCACTGCACGTCTCCCACGGGTCGCGGCACGGGGCCGGACCGCTCATGTCTGTTCTTTGGCGAGGCGGACGACCGCCTCGATGACCTCGGCGAGGCTCAGCTCGGTCGAGTCGATCTCGGTGGCGTCCGCCGCCTTGGCCAGCGGGGACGCCTTGCGGGTGGAGTCGAGCCGGTCGCGGCGGGCCTGCTCGGACTGCGTCAGCGTCACCGTCGCGGACGGGTCGGCGGCCAGGTCGCGGGCACGGCGCTGGGCGCGCGCCTCCTCGCTGGCCGTCAGGTACACCTTGACGGGCGCGTCCGGCGCGACGACCGTGCCGATGTCGCGGCCCTCCACCACGATGCCGCCGCCCGCGATGGCCTCGCGCTGCAACGCCACCAGCCGCGCGCGCACCTCCGGCACGGCGCTGACCGCCGACACCGCGTTGGTGACCTCGCGGGTGCGGATCGGCGCGGACACGTCCCGGCCGTCCACGGTGATGGACGGCGCGTCCGGGTCGGTGCCGGACACGATGACCGGGTCGGCGGCGCGGGCCGCGACCGCCGCCGGGTCGTCCACGGGGACGCCCTGGTCGAGCATCCACCACGTGACGGCGCGGTACATGGCGCCGGTGTCGAGGTAGCGCAGCCCGAGCGCGCGGGCGACGCCCTTGGAGGCGCTGGACTTGCCCGACCCCGAGGGGCCGTCCATGGCGATGACGAGCGACACGATCGCTCCCTTTCGGTGTTCGGTGAGGGGGACGGCGCGCCCACGCGCGGCTCCCCCGCGCGGTCAGGCCCCGACCGCCCAGATTACCGGTCCGAAAGGACCCCGATCGCCGTTCAGCGCGGGACGGACCAGCCCCGCGACCGCAGCTCGTCGGCCAGCTTCCCCGCCGCCTCCGGCCGGACGGCGATCTCCAGCACGCCGAGCGGACGCCCGCGCGCGTGCTCGATCGTCACGTCCTCGATGTTGACGCCCGCGACCCCGGCCGCCTGGAAGATCATCGCCAGTTCGCCGGGCCGGTCAGGGATGACGACCGAGACCGTCGCGAACTCCTTCGCCCCGTCGCCGTACTTGCCGGGCAGCCGCGACCGGCCCGCGTTGCCGCGCAGCAGCAGGTCGGCGACGTGCGCCGCCGCGCCGTCGCTGCCGTCGCGCAGCAGCGACGCCGCCACCGCCAGGTCGGTCGCGACCGACTCCAGCACGGCGGCGACCGGCGCCGCGTTGGCCGACAGGATGCCGATCCACAGCCGGGGGTCGCTGGCCGCGATGCGGGTCACGTCGCGGACGCCCTGCCCGGCCAGGCCGAGCGCGGTGTCGTCGGCGCCGGTGAACCGGGCCGCGACCGCCGCCGACACCACGTGCGGGGCGTGCGACACCAGCGCGACCGCGCGGTCGTGCTCGTCGGCGGGCACCACGACGGTCTCGGCGCCGCACGCGCGGGCCAGCTCCGTCACCGCCGCGACGGCGCCGGGGGTCGCCGCGTCGGTCGGGCACAGCGCCCACGGACGGCCCAGGAACAGGTCGAACCGGGCCGCCGCCGGGCCGGACCGCTCGCTGCCCGCCAGCGGATGCCCCGCCACGAACACCGACAGGTCGCAGCCCAGCTCGGCCGCCTGCGCCAGCGGCAGCGCCTTGACGCTCGCCACGTCGGTGTAGACGCGGGCCAGGCCGCGCTTCTGCGCGTCCAGCAGCGTCACCGCGACCGCCGCCGGAGGCACCGCCAGCACCGCCACGTCGGCGGGGGCGGCCTGCGCCCCGGACGGCAGCGGGTCGCCCGCGCCCAGCTCCACCGCGAGCGCCAGCGCGCCCTCGTCGCGGTCGGTCAGCAGCACCTCGGCGCCGCGCTCGCGCAGCGCCAGCGCGATCGACGTCCCGATCAGCCCGGTGCCGACGATCACGACCCGTCCCGGGACCGCGCCGCCCTCCGCGCTCACTGCGCGATGTCCAGCCGCAGGGCGGCGGCGCCGCGCAGGTACACGTGCTGGATCTCCGCGCGCGGACGCTCCGTCGCGGCGTGCGCCAGCAGCCGGACGATCCGCGGCAGCGCGTGCGGCACCGCGATCTCCGCCGCGCACAGCAGCGGCACGTCGGTGAACCCGAGCTTGCGCGCCGCCAGCGCCGGGAACTCGGCGGTGAGGTCGGGTGTGGCCGTGAACAGCACACTGATCACGTCGTCCGTGCCGAGCCCGTTGCGGCTCATCACCGCCTCGACCAGCTCCGACGTCGCCGCCAGGATCTCGTCCCGGTCGTCGGAGCCGACCTGCGTCGCCCCGCGCACCGCCCGTACCGCCACAGTTCGTCTCCTCCTACAGATCCACGGCCCTGTACAGCGCACCGATCTCGTGGACCGACAGCGTGCGCACCCCGCCCGGCTTGAGCTGGCCGAGCTTGAGCGGGCCGAACTCTACGCGGGCGAGCTGCTGGACGGGGAACCCGACCTCCTTCAGCAGCCGCCGCACGATGTGCTTGCGACCCTCGTGCAGGGTGATCTCCACGAGGATGCGGCGGCCCGCCTGGTCGAAGATGCGGAACTTGTCGGCCTTGGCCGGGCCGTCGTCCAGCATGACGCCCTTGCGCAGCCGGCGGCCCAGATCACGCGGGATCGGGCCGTGGATCTCGGCCAGGTAGGTCTTCTCCACGCCGAAGCTCGGATGCGTCAGCCGGTGCGCCAGCTCGCCGTCGTTGGTCAGCAGGATCAGCCCCTCGGTGTCGGTGTCCAGACGGCCGACGTGGAACAGCCGGTCCTCCACCTCCACGAAGTCTGCCAGCGACTTGCGGCCCCGCTCATCCGCCATCGTGCTGACCACGCCGCGCGGCTTGTTCACCATGTAGTAGCGCGAGTCGCTGCGCGACTCCACCCGCTGCCCGTCCACGTGGATGACCGCGCGCTCGGGGTCGACGCGCTCACCGAACCGGAAGACCTTCTTCCCGTCCACCGTGACGCGGCCCTCGCCGATCAGCTCCTCGCAGTGCCGGCGGCTGCCGATCCCGGCGTCCGCCAGCACCTTCTGCAGGCGCACGCCCTCGTTGTCGCTCACGTTTCCTCAATCAGATCGTCTGGAAGGTCGTCGGGGAGATAGGGGGCGAGGTCGGGCAGTTCGTCCAGGTCGCGCAGGCCCAGCCGCTCCAGGAAGTACCCGGTGGTGCGGTACAGGTGGGCCTGGCTCTCCGGGTCCTGCCCGGCGTCCTCGATGAGACCGCGCAGCGTCAGCGTCCGGATGACGCCGTCGCTGTTGACGCCGCGGATCGCCGACACCCGCGCCCGGCTGACCGGCTGCCGGTAGGCG
This sequence comes from Actinomadura flavalba DSM 45200, assembly GCF_000374305.1. Lineage (GTDB taxonomy): Bacteria > Actinomycetota > Actinomycetes > Streptosporangiales > Streptosporangiaceae > Spirillospora > Spirillospora flavalba. Next base: position 159,610 of record NZ_KB894098.1, read on the forward strand.
ATGACCGCGAGCGTCTCCAGCGCGGCCTGCGTCAGCCGCGCCTGCTGGCCGTCGGTGACGAACCTCTCCACCACCGGGGCGCACACGTCCCGGGTGTAGAAGCGCCAGCCGCCGGCGACCTCCCTCAGATCGAACCCGCGGCCCTGTTCGGTGTATTCCGCCGACAGGGCCCGCAGCACCGCCTCGATCTCCGGGACGGGCCGCTCCAGCAATTGTGCCAGGGTCAGCGTGGAGACCGGTTCGTCCACGACGAGCAGGATCGCCTCGGCGGACGCGCGCAGGCCGGGGCCGTCGTCGTCGGGCGCGTCCTCGGGCAGCGTCGTACCGGTGTCCGGGGTGGTGTCGGTCATGCCTCGGTGTCCTTCACGGGCTCCTTGGAGCCCTCGTAGTCGTCCGCGACCCGGACGTCGCCCTCGTCGGTGCCAGTCCAGGTGATGTGCAGTTCGCCCAGCGGCTCGGCCTGCTCGAACGTGACCGCCAGCTCCCGGTACAGCTCCAGCAGGGCCAGGAACCGGGCGACGACCTCGTAGGTGCCCTCGGCGTCGGCGACCAGCACGCCGAACGTCGTCTGCCGCAGCTCGCGCAGCCGCGCCACGACCAGCGCCGCCTGCTCCTTCACGCTGGCCTTGGGCTGGTACATGTGCTCGACCGACACGGCGGGCGGCGCCTTGGGCGTCAGCGCCCGCGCCGCCAGCCGCGCGAACTCGGCGGGGCCGAGGCCGAGCAGCACCTCCGGCAGCAGGTTCGCGAACCGGGGCTCCATCGGCACCATGCGCGGATACCGGCGGGACGCCTCGGCGATGCGCGCCGCGACGACCTGCGCGACCTCCTTGAACGCCCGGTACTGGAGCAGCCGGGCGAACAGCAGGTCGCGGGCCTCCAGCAGCGCCAGGTCGTCCTCGTCGTCGACCTCGCCGGACGGCAGCAGCCGCGCGGCCTTCAGGTCGAGCAGGGTGGCGGCGACGAGCAGGAAGTGCGTCGTCTGGTCGAGGTCCCAGTCGGCGCCGTGCGCCCGGATGTGGGCGATGAAGTCGTCGGTGACCTTGTGCAGCGAGACCTCGGTGATGTCCATCTTGTGCTTGGAGATCAGCCCGAGCAGCAGGTCGAACGGCCCCTCGAAGTTGGTGAGCCGGACGTGGAAGCCCTGATGCTCACCCTCCTCCGCCTCGCCCGGCGCCGCCGCTGTATCCGTCACACGCAGCACCGTAACGGACCCGCGCCCCTGGTCAGGTCCGGAACACGGACACCCGGGGGCCCGCGGGTCAGTCGTCCAGGAGCTTCCAGCGGCCCAGGACCTCGCGGGCCAGGCTGCGGTAGGCGTTGGCGCCCATCGAGTTGGGGTCGAAGTAGGTGATCGGCTCGCCCGCGACGGTCGCGTCCGGGAAGCGGACCGTCCGGTTGATCACGGTGTGGAAGACCTTGTCGCCGAACGCCTCGACGATGCGGCCCAGCACCTCGCGGGTGTGCAGGGTGCGCGAGTCGTACATGGTGCCGAGGACGCCGTCGATGACCAGGTCGGGGTTGATGCGCCCCTGCACCTTGTCGATCGTCTCCATCAGCAGCGCGACGCCGCGCATCGCGAAGTACTCGCACTCCAGCGGGATGAGCACGCCCTCGCTGGCGGCCAGCGCGTTCACCGTCAGCAGGCCGAGCGACGGCTGGCAGTCGATGAGGATGTAGTCGTAGTGCGGGATCGCGGACTTCAGCGCCCCGGCCAGGATGTACTCCCGGCCGACCTCGTGCACGAGCTGCACTTCCGCGCCGGACAGGTCGATGTTGGACGGCAGCAGGTCCATCCCGTCGACGCCGGTCTCGATGACGACGTCCTCCCACTCGGTGTCGCGTTCGAGGAGGAGGTTGTGGATCGTGACGTCGAGCTGGCGCGGGTCGCCCTTGCCGAGCCCCACCGACAGCGCGCCCTGCGGGTCGAAGTCGACCAGCAGCACCCGGCGCCCGTACTCGGCGAGCGCCGCACCCAGGTTGATCGTGGTCGTGGTCTTGCCGACCCCGCCCTTCTGGTTGCAGACCGAGACGATCCGCGCGGGGCCGTGTTCCGCCAGTTCCTCCGGTTCGGGGAAGACGGGCACGGGCCGCTTCGTCGGGCCGAGGGCACGACGCGGGTCGGTCTCTATCGTGGCGGCGGAGAGAACCCCCTCCGGAGCCTGTGTGCTGGTCACCAGATCCCTCCCGGTGGCCCGAGAATGTGCCATCCGAAGTGGCCGACTCTATGGCCTGCCAACCTTCCCCTCAACCCGACGCGCGACGTTGGGCGCGATTTGTCGGCGGGACGATCACCCGCGGGCACGGGGATGAGAGGTCCCGTACACCTCGCGGAGCACCTGGACGGTGACCAGCGTGTAGACCTGCGTGGTGGTCACCGAGGCGTGCCCGAGGAGTTCCTGGACGACGCGGACGTCGGCGCCGCCGTCGAGCAGGTGGGTGGCGAAGGAGTGACGCAGCGTGTGCGGGGACACGTCGTCGAGCCCGGCGCGGCCGGCGGCGGCGCGCAGCGCCATCCAGGCGCCCTGGCGGGACAACCGCCCGCCGCGCGCGTTGAGGAACAGCGCCGCGCCGCCGCGCCCGGGACGGGCCAGCTCGGGGCGGGCGCGGACGAGGTAGGCGTCCAGGGCGCGCCGCGCGTACCCGCCGACGGGCACGATGCGCTGCTTGCCGCCCTTGCCGCGGATGCGGGCGAAGCCCTCGGCGGCGTCCAGGTCGTCCACGTCCAGCCCGACCGCCTCGGAGATCCGCACGCCCGCGCCGTACAGCAGCTCCAGCAGCGCCCGGTCGCGCAGTCCGCGCGCGACGTCGCCGGGGGTGCCGCCGGACTCGGCGGGGACGGCGTCCAGCAGCCGCTCCACCGCGTCCAGCGAGATCGCCTTGGGCAGCCGGCGCGGCGGCGCGGGCGGCCGGACGGCGGCGGCCGGGTCGGCGGCGGCCAGGCCCTCGCGCACCGCGAACCGGTGCAGGCCCCGCACGGCGACGACGGCGCGGCCCGCCGACCCGGCCGACAGCGGCGGATGGTCGGCGTCGCCCTCGCGCAGGCCGCGCAGGAACGCGCGGACGTCGCCTTCGTCCACGTCGGCCAGGTCGGTGCGGCCCCGCGCCGCCAGCGCCGCCGTGTACCGGCGCAGGTCGCGCCGGTAGGAGCTGAGCGTGTTGGCCGCCAGGCCCCGCTCGACGGCGAGATGCCCGAGATAGGTGCTGACGGCCCCGTCGAGCGGCGTGCCCTCACCGTGCACGTCGCCGTGCGCGTCGACCGCGGGCGTGGACAGGGCGGCCCCCTTGCGAGACGGGACAGGTCGAGCCCATCATGCCCGCTCCGGCCGCCCCCGCGAGCCGATCCGGGTCACTCCTCCGGCGCGTCCGCCGGGCGCAGCACCGGGACGGCCCCGCAGAGGTGCGCGTGCGCGGCCAGGATGCCCTGCACGGTGAGCGCGTTGTGCAGGCGCCCGGCCAGCACGGCGCGGACCGCGTCCTCCAGCGGCACCCACGCCGACGTCATGTCGGCCTCCTCGTGCCGCCGCACGAAGTCGATCTCGGCGTCGGGCACGCGCGTCAGATCGCGGGCGAGGAACACGCGGGACCGCTCTTCGGCCATGCCGGGCGTCGGGTAGACGTCCACCAGCGTGTCCCAGCGGGCCGCCCGGTACCCGGCCTCCTCCAGCAGCTCGCGCTCGGCCAGCGCCCGCAGCGGCTCCCCCTCGACGTCGCGCAGCCCGGCGGGGATCTCCCACAGCCGCGCGCCGACCGCGTGCCGGTACTGCCACAGCAGCAGCACGCGCCCGCGCTCGTCCAGGACCAGGACGCCCACCGACCCGCGGTGCTCGACGATGTCGCGGCGGACCGCCTCGGTGCCGCCCTCCCCGTCGGGCATCACGACGTGGTCGCGGCGCACGTTGAAGATCACGCCGTCGAACAGCCGCTCGGTGGACGCCACCTCCCACTGCTCGGCGGCGTCGCGCGGCTCGCGGTTCTCGGGCGCCGTCACGTCGTGCCGCCGCGCGCCGCGCTGTAGTCGATCGCGGCCGAGACCAGCCCGGTGAACAGCGGATGCGGGCGGGTGGGACGCGACCGGAACTCCGGGTGCGCCTGCGTGCCGACGAAGAACGGGTGCTGGTCGCGGGGCAGCTCCACGTACTCGACCAGGCGGCCGTCCGGCGACAGCCCGCTGAACCACAGCCCGGCCTCACCGAGCCGGTCGCGGTAGGTGTTGTTCACCTCGTAGCGGTGCCGGTGCCGCTCGGACGCCTTCGCCTCGCCGTACAGCTCGCGGACGATGGAGCCCTCGGCCAGGTCGGCCGGGTACAGGCCGAGCCGCATCGTGCCGCCCATGTCGCGCTCACCGGCGACGACGTCGACCTGGTCGGCCATGGTGGCGATGACGGGATGGTCGGTGACCGGCTCGAACTCGGTGCTGCCCGCGTCCGCGATGCCGGCCAGCGACCGGGCCGCCTCGATCACCATGCACTGGAGGCCGAGGCAGATACCGAGCAGCGGGACGTGGTTCTCGCGGGCGTACCGGATCGCGCCGAGCTTGCCCTCGATGCCCCGCACCCCGAAACCGCCCGGGACGAGCAGGCCGTCGACGCCGTCCAGCTCGCGCTTGGCGCCCTCGGGCGTCTCGCACTCGTCGGACTTGACCCAGCGGATGTGGACCTTGGCGTCGTTGCCGAAACCGCCGTGGCGCAGCGCCTCGGTGACCGACAGGTAGGCGTCGGGCAGGTCGATGTACTTGCCGACCAGCGCGATCGTGACCTCGCGCGACGGGCGGTGGACGTGCTGGAGCAGCTCGTCCCAGGCGCCCCAGTCGACGTCGCGGAACGGCAGCCCGAGCCGCTGCACGACGTAGGCGTCCAGGCCCTCGGAGTGCAGCACCTTGGGGATGTCGTAGATGCTGGCGGCGTCCACGGCGGACACCACGGCCTCGCGGTCCACGTCGCACATCATGCTGATCTTGTGCTTGAGCCCGTCGGAGATGGGCCGGTCCGAGCGGCACACGATCGCGTCGGGCTGGATGCCGATGGAGCGCAGCGCCGCCACCGAGTGCTGCGTCGGCTTGGTCTTCAGCTCGCCGGACGGGCCGATGTAGGGCAGCAGCGAGACGTGCAGGAAGAAGCAGTTCTCCCGGCCGATCTCGTGCCGGATCTGCCGCACCGACTCCAGGAACGGCTGCGACTCGATGTCGCCGACGGTGCCGCCGACCTCGGTGATGACCACGTCCACGCCGGGCTCGGCCATGCCGCGGATGCGGTCCTTGATCTCGTTGGTGATGTGCGGGATGACCTGCACGGTGTCGCCCAGGTACTCGCCGCGCCGCTCCTTGGCGATCACGTTGGAGTAGACCTGGCCGGTGGTGACGTTGGCCGACCCGTGCAGCTCGGTGTCGAGGAACCGCTCGTAGTGCCCGATGTCCAGGTCGGTCTCGGCGCCGTCGTCGGTGACGAAGACCTCGCCGTGCTGGAACGGGTTCATCGTGCCGGGGTCGACGTTGAGGTAGGGGTCGAGCTTCTGCATGGTGACGCGCAGGCCGCGCAGGGTGAGAAGCCGCCCGAGGCTGGACGCCGTCAGTCCCTTGCCGAGGCTGGAGGCGACACCGCCGGTGACGAAGAGATGCTTGGTAGTGCGAGAACTACCAGTGGCTGCCGAAGGCAAGAAGACACTCCCGTGGTCGTTGCTGGGCGGACGGTACCGCACTGCCCACGGGCCACCAGAATAACAGCCGGACCCCACCACCGCGTCCGCGACGTGCGCGTTCGGCCGCGCGGAGCCCGGATGGGCCGCCGCCCCGCGCGTGTCGCGCGGCGGCCGGCGGCGGAAACGACGGTCAGCCGCGCGGCACCGCGGTCGGCATGATCGTGCGGAGCTGGCGGGTCAGCTCGTCGATGAGCGAACGGGCCTGGTCGGCGGCCTGGCGGGCCGCGTCGCGCTCCTGGGACAGCTCCGCGATGGCGGCGCGCTGCTCGGTGACGGCCTGGGCGAGCTGGTCGACCCACTGGTCGCGCTCGGCGAGCTTCTCGGCGACGGCGTCGCGTTCGGCAGCGAGCTGCCGCAGCCCCGCGACGGCCTTCTCCTTCTCGCGGGTCTCCTTGTCGGCCCGGCCGCGCGCGATCGTCAGCTCGGACTCGGCGCGGGTCTGCGCCTGGACGGCGGCCTCGCGGGCGCGTTCGGAGGTGTCGCGGGCCTGCGTGACGCCCTCCAGGCCGCGTTCGGCCTTCTTGGCGGCCTCCAGCGACTGCGCGGCGGTGTCCAGCGCCTGCTGGCGCTCGGCCTCGGCCTCGGCGGCGCGGCGTTCCAGGTCGGCGGCGCGGCGGTCGGCGTCCTGCGCGCGGCGCTCGGCGTCGCCCGCGCGGGCGTCGGCGCCCTTGGCGCGCAGGTCGGACTCCTGGGCGCGGCGCTCGACGTCCTTGGCGCGGGCCTCGGCGGCCGACAGGCGCACCCGCGCGTCGTCCAGGTCCTTGGCGGTGCCGGCGACGGCGTGCTGGAGGTTCTGCGCGGTCATCTCGGCGTCCGCGAGCTTGGCGCGCAGCGCGGCGACGTCCGCGTGGGCCTTCTCCAGCGCCCGCGACAGCTCGGCGGTCTGTTCAGCGATGCGGTCGCGCTCGGCCTCGGCGGCGCGGCGGGCGGCGACGGCCTCCTCGACGGCGCGCAGCGCGTCGTCGCGGGCCTCGCTCATCGCGTCGCGCTGGGAGATGGCCTGACGGGCGGTGGCCTCGGTCTCGGCGACGCGGCGTTCGGCGGCCTCGACCTTGGCGGTGGCCTGTTCGAGCTGGGCGCGGGCCTGCTGGGCCTGGTTCCAGGCGGCGGCGGCGTCGCGCTGGGCGTTGTCCTTCTCGCCCTGGAGCGCGGCGATCTGGGCGACGGCCTCGGCCTGCACCTCACCGACGCGGCGCTCGACGTCGGCGAACTTGCGCTCGGAGTCGACGGCGCGGCGGTCGGCCTGCTCGGCCTGGCCCCGGGCGCGCTGCACCTCGCCCCACGCGGCGGCGGCGTCGCGCTGGGCGGACTCCTTCTCGGCCTGCACGGCGGCGACCTGCGCGGCCGTCTCGTTCTGCGCCTCGGTCATGCGGCGCTCGGCGTCCAGGGCGCGGCGGTCGGCCTGCTCGGCCTGGCCGCGCGCCCGCTGCACCTCGCCCCACGCGGCGGCGGCGTCGCGCTGCGCCGACTCCTTCTCGGCCTGCACGGACGCGAGCTGCGCGGCGGTCTCGCTCTGGGCCTCGCTGACCTTGCGCTCACCGGCGGCCAGCGCGTCACCGATGAGGTCGGCCATCTGGCGCAGCCGCTCGACCAGGTCCCAGGAGGGGACCTCCAGCGCCTCGGGCGCGGGGTCGGAGGCGGGGCGCGGCGCGGGCAGCGGCGGGCGCGCGCCCGGCGGCACCCCGGGCGGGGCGGGCATGGGTGCGGCCCCGCGCTCGGCGGGGGGTTCGGGGGGACGCCCCATCGGCCAGGGCGAAGAGGTGTCCGGCACACCCCGCGAGTTGCCCGATCCGTTCAGCTCGCTCACGACTCTCCTCGCCCGTTCGCTGCACGCCTCGCCTGGCGGCTCGTCGTTCGGCTCACGCAAGGCACTCTAGTGCCGACCAGCGGAACGTTTGCCCAGTTTGGGGTTGAGTTTCGTGATCCGCGCGGTCGGTGAGGCCGTTCCGGACGCCGCGCGCCCCCCGCAACGGGAGCGCCTCCAGTGAGAGAATCACAGCTCATGGAGCTGCGCACCCTTTATCCGCCGATCGAACCGCTGGAATCGGGACTCCTCGCCGTCGGTGACGGCGACGAGATCTACTGGGAGGTGTGCGGAAACCCACGCGGGCTGCCCGTCGTGATGCTGCACGGCGGTCCCGGCGGGGGCTGCACGCCCGAGCACCGGCGCCAGTTCGATCCCGAGCGGTACCGGATCGTCCTGCTCGACCAGCGCAACTGCGGCCGCAGCCGCCCGCACGCGTCCGACCCGGCGGTGTCGCTGGAGGCCAACACCACCTGGAACCTCGTGGCCGACCTGGAGCTGCTGCGCGAGCACCTGGGCGTCGATCGGTGGCTGGTTTTCGGCGGGTCGTGGGGCAGCGCGCTGTCGCTGGCCTACGCGCAGACGCATCCCGAGCGCGTCGCCGCGCTCGTGCTGCGCGGGATCTTCACGCTGCGCCCGTTCGAGCTGTACTGGTTCTACCAGGAGGGCGCCTCGCTGCTGTTCCCCGACCTGTGGGAGCGGTATCTGGCGCCGATCCCCGAGGACGAGCACGACGACCTCATCGCCGCCTACGCCGCCCGCGTCCACTCCCCCGACGCGGCGGTGCGCGTCCCGGCGGCGCGGGCGTGGTCGCGCTGGGAGGCGAGCACGCTGACGCTGCGGCCCGACCCGGCGATGGTGGCGCCCTTCGACGACGACGACCGCGCGGTCGCGTTCGCCCGGATCGAGAACCACTACTTCGTCCACGAGGGATTCTTCGCCGAGGACCAGTTGCTGCGCGACGTGGACCGCATCCGGCACATCCCGGCCGTGATCGTGCAGGGCCGCTACGACGTGTGCACGCCGCCCGCGACGGCGTGGGATCTGCACCGGGCGTGGCCGGAGGCCGAATTCCATCTCGTGGACGACGCGGGGCACGCGTTCAGCGAGCCGGGCACGCTGGACCGTCTCGTCACCGCCACCGACCGTTTCGCGGATCGGCCGGAACTGTGGGCGGGCTGACCGTCGCGGAGTGAGGGATGAAGGCCGCGGGGCACCGCGGCCCTTCACTTTTCCGCCGCGCGGGCCGCATACTCGGCCCTGGGGCGGATCACCGGCGCCGGGCTCCGGTGCGGCCCGGCGAAACACTCCTGTAACGGGAGGCACACGTCCCACCTGGGGTGATGATCGGTGACGCAGAGCACGGGCGCGAAGATGACGATCAGATGACGTGATTCACCTCACAGAAATGAGACATAAAATTTCCGGTCGAATCCCGTGCATCCCCTAAAGTTGCCGCCGAACAACCGCTACTCGCCAGTAGCACTGCATCGGTGCCCATCCTGCGCAGACATGGCCGACACGCCAGGGATTCGGACCCCGCGCCGCACGGGGGGATTCCGGAAAAATGCAAGCGAACGTTCATACCCCGACCCGCCAACTGCCAAACATACGCGCGATAACAATCTATAACGGCACCGGTCGAACGTTCGCTACGTTTGCTGAATATGTCAGCGCAACCCCTGGAAACGACGACGCCCCGGCGGGAGCACCTGCTGCGGGAACCGACGCTCGCGGACGGGCCGCACCTGTGGCGCATGGCCCGTGACACCCGCGTCCTGGACGTGAACTCCCCCTACAGCTACACGCTGTGGTGCCGGGACTTCGCGGCGACCTCCGTGGTCGCCGAGGACGACGGTTCCCCCTGTGGCTTCATCACCGGCTACGTCCGCCCGGACGCGCCCGACACCTTCTTCGTCTGGCAGGTCGCCGTCGACCGGGACCAGCGCGGCCGCGGCCTCGCCCGCGCCATGCTCGACGAGCTGGCCGCCCGGCTGTCCGCGCGCGGCCACCGCCACCTGGAGGCCACCGTCACGCCGGACAACACCGCGTCCACCGCGATGTTCGCGTCCTTCGCCCGTGACCACGGCGCCGAGCTGACCCGCACGCCGCTGTTCGAGGCCGAGCACTTCCCCGGCGGGCACGAGCCCGAGGTGCTGTTCCGCATCGGCCCGCTGCCCTCCGGCGGCTGAGCGCCCGCCGCCGCGCGCTCCGCACCGCCGTCCGTCCGGCGCGGCACCGCCGCCCGCCCGACCCGCCCGAACGGCCCGGCCCGGCCGCCGCCCACCCCCGATCATCCACTCGCCCGTTCTGCCCGGAGGCACACTCATGGACGTCTTCAACCACCTGGAATCCGAAGTGCGCGGCTACTGCCGTAGCTGGCCGACCGTGTTCACCACCGCGCGGGGCAGCCACATCACCGACGAGCACGGCAAGACCTACCTGGACTTCTTCGCCGGTGCCGGCACCCTCAACTACGGGCACAACAACCCCGAGCTGAAACGACGCCTGATCGACTACCTCACCGGCGACTCGATCGTGCACAGCCTCGACATGTACACCGCGGCCAAGCGCACCTTCCTGGAGCGGTTCGAGGAGGTCGTGCTGAAGCCGCGCGGCCTGGACTACAAGGTGCAGTTCCCCGGCCCGGCGGGCAACCACTCGGTCGAGGCGGCGCTCAAGCTCGCCCGCAAGTACACCGGCCGCGAGACCGTCGTCAGCTTCACCAACGCCTTCCACGGCATGACGCTCGGCGCGCTGGCCGTCACCGGCAACTCGATGAAGCGCACCGGCGCGGGCGTGCCGCTCGGCCACGGCGTCGCGATGCCCTACGACAACTACCTCGACGGCCGCACCCCCGACTTCCTGCTGTTCGACACGATGCTCGACGACAGCGGCAGCGGCCTGGACAAGCCCGCCGCCGTCATCGTGGAGACCGTGCAGGGCGAGGGCGGCATCAACGCCGCGACCGCCGACTGGCTGCGCGGCCTGGCCGACCTGTGCCGCCGCCACGAGATCCTGCTGATCGTCGACGACGTGCAGATGGGCTGCGGCCGGACCGGCGCCTTCTTCAGCTTCGAAGAGGCCGGGATCACCCCCGACATCGTGTGCCTGTCCAAGTCGCTGAGCGGCTACGGCCTGCCGTTCGCCGTCACGCTGATGCGCCGCGACCTGGACGTGTGGGAGCCCGGCGAGCACAACGGCACGTTCCGCGGCTTCAACCCCGCGTTCGTCACCGCCACCGGCGCCCTGGAGGAGTACTGGACGGGCGAGGGCCTGGAGAAGCAGACCCTCGCCAAGGGCGAGCTGGTCGAGCGCGGCCTGAACGACATCGCGCTCGCGCACGCCGGCGCGGTCGACGCCGTGCGCGGCCGGGGCCTGGCCTGGGGCCTGGTCATGCGCGACGCCGCGCTCGCCCCGCAGGTCTGCAACGAGGCGTTCCAGCGCGGCCTGCTGATGGAGACCTCCGGCCCCGAGGGCGAGGTCGTCAAGCTGCTGCCGCCGCTCACGACGACCGACGAGGAACTGGGCCGGGGCCTGGAGATCATCGCCGAGTCCATCGCCGCCGTCCGCGACCGCGTCGCCGTGTGAGACCGCCGCGCGACCCGGATCACGTGAAGACACGAGAGGAGACGCAATGATCGTCCGATCGCTCACCGACGTCCTCGGCACCGAGCGCGACATCAAGGCCGAGACCTGGACCAGCCGCCGGCTCGTGCTGGCCAAGGAGGGCGTGGGGTTCTCGCTGCACGACACCGTCCTGTACGCGGGGACGGAGACGAAGATGTGGTACGCGAACCACATCGAGGCCGTCTACTGCATCGAGGGCGAAGGCGAGCTGGTCAACGACGAGACCGGCGAGAAACACCGCATCGAGCCCGGCGTGATGTACCTGCTGGACGGGCATGAGCATCACACGCTCCGCGCGCACACCGACGTCCGCACCGTCTGCGTCTTCAACCCGCCCTGCACCGGGCGGGAGGTCCACGACGAGAACGGTGTCTACCCGCTGCTGACCGAGGAGGACGCATGAGCATCATCGATTCCCATCCGACGCTCGACGACGCCTACCCGACCCGCAAGAGCGGCGAGGCGGCCCTGCTCTACCGCCAGGACCCGGTCGTGTACGGCCGCGCCGAGGACGGCCAGATCGACGCCGAGACCCTCGCCGGGTACGAGGCCAACGGCTACCTGAACGTGCAGCGGCTGCTGGAGCCCGGCGAGGTCGACGTCTACCGGGCCGAGCTGGACCGGCTGGCGGGCGACGAGACGATCCTCGCCGACGAGCGCACCGTCACCGAGCGCGGCACCCGCGAGGTCCGGTCGATCTTCGAGGTCCACAAGCTCAGCGATGTCTTCGCCCGGCTGGTCCGCGACCCCCGCGTCGTCGGCCGCGCCCGGCAGATTCTCGGTTCGGATGTTTACGTCCACCAGAGCCGGGTGAACTACAAGCCAGGCTTCAAGGGCAAGGACTTCTACTGGCACTCCGACTTCGAGACGTGGCATGCCGAGGACGGCATGCCCCGTATGCGTGCCGTCAGCATCTCCATCGCCCTCACCGAGAACTTCGTGCACAACGGCGGTCTGATGATCATGCCGGGGTCGCACAAGACCTTCGTGTCCTGCGTGGGCGAGACCCCCGCCGACCACTACAAGGAGTCCCTGGTGGGGCAGGAGGTCGGGACGCCCGACCCCAACAGCCTGTCCATCCTGGCCGACAAGCACGGCATCGAGCTGTTCACCGGGCCCGCGGGTTCGGCCACGATGTTCGACTGCAACTGCATGCACGGCTCGAACGGGAACATCACGCCGTTCCCGCGCTCGAACGTGTTCATCGTGTTCAACAGCGTCGAGAACACCTGCGTGAAGCCGTTCTCGGCGCCGTCGCCCCGGCCGTCGTTCATCGGCGCCCGCGACTTCACCCCGGTCGCCTAGCGACGACGACCCTTCCACACCCACCCTGACCGCGCGATCCGCGCCCGCCCACGCCGCCGATTCCCGGCGCGGGCGGGCGCGGAGTCACACCACAGGAGATCAACGATGACTTCCTCGAGACGCCAGTTCCTGCGGACGGCGGCGCTGCTCGGCGCCGCCGTGCCCCTCGGCGCGGCGGCGTGTTCCACCACCGACCCCGAGGCGGAACGGTCCGGGGGCGGCAGCCTGGCCAAGGCACGCAAGGACGGCAAGATCCGCATCGGCTTCGCGAACGAGTCGCCGTACGGCTTCACCGACTCGTCCGGCAAGCTCACCGGCGAGGCCCCCGAGCTCGCCCGGGTGATCTTCAAGGAGCTGGGCGTCAAGGAGGTCGAGGGCGTCCAGGTCGACTTCGGCGGGCTGGTCGGCGGTCTCAAGGCCAGCCGGTTCGACCTCGTCGCCGCCGGCATGTTCATCACGCCGGAACGCTGCGCCGAGGTCGCGTTCTCCGACCCCGAGTACGTCGCCAAGAGCGCGTTCATGGTGCCGCGCGGCAACCCCAAGGGCCTCACCAAGGCCACCGACCCGGGCGAGAAGAAGGCCAAGGTCGGCGTGCTGACCGGCGCCGTCGAGGGCGGCTACGCCGAGAAGCTCGGCGTCAGCAAGGGGAACATCAGCACGTTCTCCGACCAGGCCAGCGCCTACGAGGGGCTGAAGGCCGGGCGCATCGACGCGATCTGGCTGACGCGCATCTCCCTCGCCGACGTCATGTCCAAGCACGAGGGCGAGCCGTTCGAGGTCACCGACGCGTTCGTGCCGGTCATCGACGGCAAGGAGCAGCTCGGCGCCGGGGCGTTCGCGTTCCGCAAGGCCGACACCGAGCTGCTGGAGGCGTTCAACGGCAAGCTCACCGAGCTGAAGCAGGGCAACCGGCTGCTGCCGATCCTCCAGCCGTTCGGCTTCACCCAGGCCGACATGCCCACCGGCGAGGACACCGCGGCGAAGTTCTGCGCGGGCTGATCCCCCGTGACCGACGTTCTCGACAGCTACCGGCTGCTGCTCCAGGGTGCCTGGATCACCGTGCAGCTGACGGTGCTCGGCAGCGCGCTCGCGCTGGTGCTCGCCCTGGTCTTCGGACTGGCGGGCACCAGCGCGCGCGTGTGGGTCCGGGCGCTCAACCGCGTGTACGTGGAGTTCTTCCGCGGTACCGCGACGCTCGTCCTGATGTACTGGTTCTTCTACGCGCTGCCGCTGGTCGGCTTCCGCTTCACGCCGATGGCCGCCGCCGTCCTGTCGCTCGGGCTGAACATCGGCGCGTACGGCGCCGAGGTGGTGCGCGGCTCGCTGAACGCCGTCCCGAAGGCGCAGTACGAGGCGACGGTCGCGCTGAACTTCTCGCCGTTCCAGCGGATGCGGCGGGTGCTGCTGCCGCAGGCCGTGGCGCTGATGCTGCCGCCGTTCGGCAACCTGCTCATCGAGCTGATGAAGGGCACCGCGATCGTCTCGCTGATCACCATCGGTGACCTGACGTTCCGGGCGCAGCAGATCCGCGGCGCGACCGGCGAGACGCTCTGGACGTTCGTCGCGATCCTCGTCCTGTACTTCGTCATCGCGCAGGTGCTCCAGCTCGGCGTCCGGTTCGCCGAACGCCGCGTCGACCGGATGCTCGGCCGCGGCCCGGCGCCCAAGGACGACCCGGGCGCGGTCGTCGCCGCCGGCGCCTCGGGCACGGGGGTGAACCCCTGATGGAATGGGACTGGACCTACACCGGGGAGATCCTTCCCGACCTGCTGAACGGCCTGCGCGTCACCGTCACCGCGACGATCGCCGGGTACGCCATCGCGCTCGTGCTCGGCCTGGTGTGGACGCTGCTGCGCCGCACCCCGAGCCGGATCGTCAACCAGACCGTCCGCTGGGTGACCGAGTTCATCCGCTCGACGCCGCTGCTGGTGCAGCTCTTCTTCATCTACTACGTCATGCCGACGTTCGGGGTGACGCTCGGACCGCTCGTGGCGGGCATCATCGGCCTCGGCCTGCACTACTCGACCTACACGGCCGAGGTGTACCGGGCCGGGATCGCCGACGTCCCCAAGGGGCAGTGGGAGGCGTGCACCGCGCTGAACCTGCCGCGGTCGCGGACGTGGCTGGACGTGATCCTGCCGCAGGCGATCCGCCGGGTCGTGCCGACGCTCGGCAACTACCTCATCGCGATGTTCAAGGACTCGCCGCTGCTGCTGGCGATCAACGTGCTGGAACTGCTCGGCACCGCCTACCAGATCGGTGCCCAGACGCTGAAGTTCCTGGAGCCGATCACCGTCGTCGGCCTGCTGTTCGTGGCGGTCAGCGTCGTTTCCTCGATCCTCGTCCGCCGCCTGGAGAAGCGCTATGCCACCTACTGAACCCACTGACACCCCGTCGCCGTCCAAGGCCGGCGACGCCGTCCCGCGCGTCAGCGACGCACCGGGCATCCGCTTCGAGAAGGTGGTGAAGCGGTTCGGGAGCAACGTGGTGCTGCGCGAGCTGGACTTCACCGTCGCGCCCGGCGAGCGGGTGACGCTGATCGGGCCGTCGGGCTCGGGCAAGACGACGATCCTGCGGCTGCTGATGACGCTGGAGAAGCTCGACGACGGCGTCATCTGGATCGGCGACCGTCCGCTGTGGCACCAGGACAAGGGCGACGGGAAGCTCGTCCCGGCCGGGCAGAAGCACCTGCACGAGATGCGCAAGCAGGTCGGGATGGTGTTCCAGCAGTTCAACCTGTTCCCGAACATGAACGTGCGCCGCAACCTCACCGAGGGCCCGGTGCGCGTGCTCGGCCTGTCCAAGGACGAGGCGAACGCGCGGGCGCAGGAGCTGCTGGAGCTGGTCGGCCTCTCCGACAAGATCGACGACCATCCGGCTCGTCTGTCGGGCGGCCAGCAGCAGCGCGTGGCGATCGCCCGCGCGCTGGCGATGCGGCCCAAGGTGCTGCTGCTGGACGAGGTCACCTCGGCCCTGGACCCCGAGCTGGTCGTCGGCGTCCAGGACCTCCTGCGCGACATCGCCCGCCAGACCGACGTGACCCTGCTCTGCGTCACCCACGAGATGCACTTCGCCCGCGACATCTCCGACCGCGTCCTGATGTTCGACCAGGGCCAGATCGTCGAGGAGGGCCCGCCCGAGCAGATCTTCGGCTCCCCCTCCGAACAGCGCACCCGCGACTTCCTCCAGGCCGTCCTGGCCACCTGAGCCGCGGCGTTCCGGCCGTGTCCCGTTCCCGGGGCACGGCCGTTCCGCGTCCCCGCCCGCTCACGGCCGAACGTCATTCGGTACGGTGGCCGGGATCGGATCATCTGCGGGAGGCGGGACGATGAGCGCGGCCATCGCGGGGCTCGGGATCACCGAGCTGGGCAAGGTCTACGGGCGCAGTCCGCGGCGGTTCGCCGCCGACGCGGTGCGGCTCGCCGCCGACGACGCCGGGCTCCGCCTGGACGAACTGGACGGCCTGCTCGTCAGCCACGGCCTCGGCGGATCGCCCGGCATCGAGCTGGCCGAGACGCTCGGGCTGCGCGACCTGCGGCTGCTCACCGCCATGAACGCCTTCGGCGCCACCGCCGGAGCGATGATCTCCTACGCGGCGCAGTCGATCGCGTCCGGCGCGGCCACCGCCGTCGCCTGCGTGTTCTCCGACGCGCCGCTTCAGCCGCGCCAGTCGTCCGGCTCGGCCTACCACCGCGACGCCCGCGAGTGGTACGGCTTCGGCGGCATGACGGCCGCGCTCGGGCTGCGCAGCGTCAACGCCTTCTACGCGCTCGCCGCGCAACGCCACATGGCCCGCTACGGCACCACGAGCGAGCAGCTCGGCGCCATCGCCGTCAGCACGCGGCAGTGGGCCTCGCGCAACCCCCTCGCCCAGATGCGCGACCCGATCACGCTGGACGACCACCAGAACTCCCGCTGGGTCGCCGAACCCCTGCACCTGCTCGACTGCTGCCTGGTCTCCAACGGCGCCGTCGCCGTCGTCGTCACGAGCGCCGACCGCGCCGCCGCCCTGGCGCAGCCCCCCGTGCACGTCTGGGGCTGGGGGCAGGGACATCCCGGGCACCGCAAGGAGCGCGGCAGCGCCTTCGGGCTCAGCACCGGCGCCGCGATCTCCGGGCCCGCCGCGATGAAGATGGCCGGGGTCACCGTCGCCGACATCGACGTCTGCCAGCTCTACGACTGCTACACCTACACCGTCCTGGTGTCCCTGGAGGACTACGGGTTCTGCGGCAAGGGCGAGGGCGGCGCGTTCGCGGCGTCCGGCGCCCTGGCGCCCGGTGGCGCGCTGCCCACCAACACCGGCGGCGGGCAGCTCTCCGGCTACTACATGTGGGGCATGACGCCGCTGTCGGAGGCGGTGATCCAGGCGCGCGGCCACGGCGGCGACCGCCAGGTGGACCGGCGCGACGTGCTGCTCGTCAGCGGCAACGGCGGCATCCTCGACCACCACTCGACACTGATCGTCAGCCCCCACCGCAAGGGAGCCTGAGCATGGACATCGGCATCCTGCGCCGCGACGGCCGCACCGACGCCTTCTTCGACGGCACCGCCGCCGAACGCCTGATGATCCGGCACTGCGCCGAGTGCGACGTCCATCTGGCGCCCGACGCGACGTCGTGCCCCGGCTGCGGCGACGAGGACCCCGGCTGGGCGCGGGCGTCCGGCGACGCCTCGCTGGTGAGCTGGACGGTCACGCACGGCCGCCCGGCCGAGGACGGGACCGTCCCCGAACCGGCCCTGCTCGCCCTGGTCGAGCTGGACGAGGGGCCGTGGCTGTACACGCGGCTGGCCGTCGCCCGCGCCGCGCTGCGCGAGGGCCTGCCGCTCACGGCGGCCTACGTCCATCCGGACGAGGGCGAGTCGTACCTGCTGTTTACCGAACGGGGTTCGGTCGGCTAGCGTCAGCGCATGCTTACCGACGTGTGCGCCCGGTTCGGCATCGAGTTCCCGCTGCTGGCGTTCAGCCACTGCCGCGACGTCGTCGCCGCCGTCACCAACGCCGGGGGCCTCGGCGTCCTCGGCGCCGTCGCCTACACCCCCGAACGGCTCGACGAGGAACTGCGCTGGATCGACGACCACGTCGGCGGTCGCCCCTACGGCGTGGACGTCCTCGTCCCGGCGAAGATCGACGAGTCGGCGCGCCGCGCCGGACGCGGCGACGGCGGCCTGGACACCATGCTCGCCGCCGTCCCGCCCGAGCACTGGACGTTCCTGCACGACCTGTTCGCCAAGTACGACGTGCCGCTGCCCGACCTCGACCGCGCCCGCCGCAGCGCCACGCGCGGCGCGGGCACCCAGGTCACGCCCGAGGGCGCCACCGCCCTCATCGACGTGTCGCTCGCCCACCCCATCGCGCTCATCGCCAACGCGCTCGGCACCCCTCCCCCGGCCATGATCGACCGCGCCCGCGCGGCGGGCGTCCCCGTCGCCGCGCTCGTCGGCACCGCCGAGCACGCCCGCCGCCAGGTCGCCGCGGGCGTCGACTTCATCGTCGCCCAGGGCGGCGAGGCGGGCGGGCACACCGGGGAGATCTCCACGCTCGTCCTGGTGCCCGAGGTCGTGGACGCCGTCGCGCCCGTGCCCGTCCTGGCCGCGGGCGGCATCGCGTCCGGGCGGCAGATGGCCGCCGCGCTCGCGCTCGGCGCGTCCGGCGTCTGGTGCGGCTCGGTCTGGCTGACCACCGAGGAGGCCGAGACGCCGCCCGCCGTGAAGGAGAAGCTGCTCGCGGCGACGTCGCGCGACACCGTCCGCTCCCGGTCCCGCACAGGCAAGCCCGCCCGGCAGCTCCGCTCCGCGTGGACCGACGCGTGGGAGGAACCCGACAGCCCGGCCCCGCTCGGCATGCCGCTCCAGATGATCGTCGCCGAGGGCGCCCTCCGCCACATCGACAAGATCGCCGAAACCGGCCACCCCGGCGCCCGCGCCCTCGCCAACTACTTCGTCGGCCAGTGCGTGGGCCAGCTCAACACGATCAAACCCACCCGCCAGGTCGTCTACGACATGATCGAAGAGTTCGCCGCCGCGGTAGACCGCCTCAACACCATCACCTCAACCTGAACCCCCTCAACCCACGACGCCCGCAGAAACCAGCCCAGCCCCCTCCCGGTCTGGCTCCCCGCATCCGCTCCGCCAACCCGGCCACGCGTGCAGGAACCGGCTTAGATCCCTCCCGACCCAGCCCCGAGCCCTCTCCATCGACCCGGCCACGCGCGCAAAGAACGACCCAGGCCCCCGGTCCCCGCGTCCGTCCGTCAGCCCGCCAAGCGTGCTGGAACTGGCCCAGGCTCCTCCCAGTCCCGCCCTCGGCGTCCGTCGTCAGGCTCGGGGGGCGTGTAGGGGGCGGTTCGGGCCGCTTCTGATCTGGTCGGTGAAGAGGCGGGCCAGGGCCTCGTGGCCGCGGGCCGTCGGGTGGAAGCTGCGGGGTTCGGCCTCCAGGGCGCCGAGGTCGACCGACAGGCCGTTCATGTACGGGTCGGCGCTGCCGGCCTCGTGACCGGCGAACGCGCTGTAGGCGTCGGCGAACTCGACGCTGCCGGGGCGGCCCGCCGCGTCCAGGCGCTCGTCGGCCTCGGCCGCCGCGAGCCGGATCAGCTCGTTGAGGTCGTGCGCGCGGGCGTTCAGCCAGCGCTGCTCGACGACCGTGAGGTTGTCGCCCGCCGTGCCCGCCAACTCGGAGAACGCGCGCGGATACCCCATGACGAGAACCCGCGCGTTCGGCGCGGCGGCGGTGATCCGGTCGAGGACGGTGGGCAGCGCGACCCGCAACTCCGCCATCCTGCCCGCGATCTCCGGCCCCTGCCCGGTGCACTTTCCGCTCCAGGGCAGCTTGACCACGCAGTTCGCGATGATCTTCGAGAAGCCGACGTCGTTCCCGCCGACGCTCAGCGTCACCAGGCTCGTGCCGGGGCCGAGCCGTCCGACCTGGGACGGCTCGCCGGACTTGCCGTTGAGGACGTGCCGCGTCGTGGCGCCCGAGCACGCGAAGTGCCCCGACTCGGCAAACGGGAACGCCGCCGCGACGGCGTGGAAGTACGCCTTGGAGGTACGGCGGCAGCGCTCCAGGGGGTTGCGGTCGGCCAGGCCGCCCTCCGCGCCGACGCCGGAGGAGTAGGAGTCACCGAGGGCAGCGTAGGCACCGGCGGTGGCGGCCTCGACCGGCGTGCGCGTCCCGTCACCGACGCGCTCGGGATCGGCGGGGGCGGCGGCGAGCGGGCTGCGACACCCCACGTCGAACAACTCGCAGCGGACGGCGGGGAAGGCCACGAGCGGGACGGTGGCGACCGCGAGCAGCGCGACCAGCGTGATCGCCGCGAGCCTGCGCTGACCCACGCGCGCGCCCAGCCGCGCCTGCGCGACGTCCAGCCGCGCGCGGGCGCGCCGCAGGCGCTCCCCCGGTCGTGTCATCGGTCCTCCCCAGGGCATGACGTGCGAGCCGCGCCCCGGGTTCCCGCCTTTACATTGTAGATTACGAAAGGGTGACGAATCGAGCAAGACCGGACCCCGACTCCGCCCTGCGCGGCGTCATAGAGGATGGTTGAATGCGGATTGCCCGGGAAAAGTCGGCTAGGAGTGAGACATACGCACTTGACCGCTCGACGTCGACCGCCCCCGCTCCCGAAAGGATCGACGTTCATGGACGAAGCCAACGAGGTCCTGTTCGACCCCGCAGGGCTCAACCGTGCCCAGCGCGCCGGCCGCGCGTGCGTCGTCTGCGGCAAGCGCTGGCCCGCACCGCAGGTCCGCGTCGGCCGGGTGGCCGGCGGCGAAGGCGTCTACGCCTGCGTCGACGACGCGCCCGCTCTGCACCGCACTCCCGCGTTCAGCGGCACGCCCGCGCCATGACGACCCGGCGGCCGAGGTCGCCCAGCCCCGCCGCGACCTCGGCGGCCCAGTGCGCGCGCAGGCCCGCGCCCCACTGAGCCTGCGGCAGCTCGGCGAAGCCGTGCCGGGCGTACCACGGTGCGTTCCACGGCACGTCACGGAACGTGAGCAGGGACACGCGCGCGGCGCCGGACCGCTCCGCCTCCGCGACGACGGCGCGCAGCAACCGGGTGCCGGTCCCCCGCCGGATCGCGTCCGCGTGGACGGCGATCTGCTCCAGGTGCACCCCGCCGTCCAGCGGGACCGTCCCGGCGAACCCGGCCGGTGGGCGGCCCGCCACCAGAATCCGCGCCCCGGTGCCGATCAGTTCCTCGATGACGAGCGGTCCGGGCGGGAACGTGATGCCGAGCGGCGCGAACAGCGCGTCGGCCGACCGCTCGATCCCCGGCAGCACCGCCAGGTCGTCTTCCTCCGCCGCGCGCACGGCGTCGTCGTCCATGCGGCGATCGTAGGTCGGCGCGGACGGCGCCGCGACGCCGTTGCCGATCCGCACGGTACGTTCCTGCGATGCGCGAGCCGTGGAACCACAACGTGCACTACCACCCGCTGATCCTGCGCGCCGTCCCGCCGGGCTGCGGCGCGGCCCTGGACGTCGGCTCTGGCGACGGCCGCCTGGCCCGCGCCCTGGCGGCCCGCGCCACGTCGGTGACCGGAGTGGACCGTTCCCCCGCGATGATCGCGGCGGCTCGCGCGGCGTCGGCGGACGTGCCGAACGTCCGTTTCGCCCAGGCGGACGTCCTCACGCCCGGCGCGCTGCCCGCCGCGTCGTTCGGCTTCGTCTCGGCGGTGGCGGTCCTGCACCATCTGGACATGGACGTTGCGCTCCCCGCCCTCGCGCGGCTGGTGGCCCCGGGCGGCATCCTGTACGTCCTCGGCCTGGCCCGCGACCGCTCCCCCGCCGACCGGCTCCGCTCCGCCGCCGCCGTCCCCGCCGCGCAGGCCCTCCGCCTCCGCCACGGCGGCAAGACCGACCCGGCCGCCATGCCCGTGCGGAACCCAGAGATCACCTGGTCACAGGTACGGACGACGGCCCGCACGCACCTGCCCGGCGCCACCTACACCCGCCACCTCCTATGGCGCTACTCCCTGGTCTGGCACAACCCCGCGCCCTGACATCGCGCATCCACCCCTACCGGACGATGTGCCCGCGTCTCCACGCCGCGGGCCGTCTGGGCGTTCCGTCCGACATCGCGCATCCCCCTACCGGACGATGCGCCCGCGTCTCCACACTGCGGGCCGTCTGGGCGTTCCATCCGACATCGCGCATCCACGCCTACCGGAGGATGTGCCGCCCCTGCCGCTGGGCCGGGAAGGCTCCGCCGTGGACCCCGGAGCCGGTGATCTCGCGGCAGTGCCGGTACCGCGGTGTGGTCCGGCCGATGACTTTTCGTGCCGTGCCGGTCCCTACTTCGGGTACCGACACACGGGAGGCTGGCGCCATGGGGAAACTGACCTTCGCGATGAACGTGAGCCTGGACGGCTACGTCGCCGCGCCCGGCGACGACCTCGGCTGGGGCGTGCCGAGCGACGAGCTGTTCCAGTGGTGGTCCGACCGGGTGGCGGCGACCGGCCTGGCCCTGTACGGGCGCGGGCTGTGGGAGACGATGAGCTCCCACTGGCCGACCGCCGACCGGCGGCCGGGCGCCACCCCGGCGGAGATCGAGTACGCCCGCCGCTGGCGGGACATGCCGAAGGCGGTGTTCTCCTCCACGCACCGCGAGGTCGCCGGGAACGCCCGCCTGGTCACCGGCGACGCGGTCACCGAGATCGCCCGGCTGAAGGCCGACGACGACGGCCCCCTGGACATCGGCGGCGCCACCTTCGCCGCCTCGGCAATGCGAGCCGGACTGATCGACGAGTACGTCCTTGTCACCGCACCGGTCCTGGTGGGCGGAGGCACACCGTTCTTCACCACACTGGAAACCTGGGTGAACCTGACACTGACCGAGACCCGCACCTTCCCCGGCGGCGTACTCCTGACCAGGTACGAGACCACGCGCTGACGTCTGTCACGGTGTCGGCGGGGCGTCGAGGTCAGCTCACGCCGGCCTCCTTCATTTCGCGGAGCTCGCGCTTGAGTTCCTTGATCTCGTCGCGGAGGCGGGCGGCGAGTTCGAACTGGAGGTCGGTGGCGGCCTGGTGCATCTGCTGGGTCATCTGCTCGATCAGCGACTCCAGTTCCTCGCGGGGACGTTCACCGACCAGGTCGGCGGCGTGCCGGCCCGCCTCGCGGGAACGGGACGCCAGCCCCGGGACGGGGGCCTTGCCCCGGCTCTGCTGGCGCCCGCCGCCGCCGATGAGGGTGGCGGTGTCGGCGTCCTCGCGGACGAGGGAGTCGAGGATGTCCGCGATGCGCTTGCGCAGCGCGCGCGGCTCGATGCCGTGCTCGGTGTTGTACGCCTGCTGCTTGGCACGCCGCCGGTCGGTCTCCTCGATGGCGCGCTGCATCGACGGCGTGACCTTGTCGGCGTACATGTGCACCTGCCCGGACACGTTGCGGGCGGCGCGGCCGATCGTCTGGATCAGCGACGTCTCCGACCGCAGGAAGCCCTCCTTGTCGGCGTCGAGGATCGCCACCAGCGACACCTCGGGCAGGTCGAGACCCTCGCGCAGCAGGTTGATGCCGACGAGCACGTCGTACTCGCCCGCGCGCAGCTCGCGCAGCAGCTCGATGCGGCGCAGCGTGTCGACCTCGCTGTGCAGGTACCGGACGCGGATGCCCAGCTCCAGCAGGTAGTCGGTGAGGTCCTCCGACATCTTCTTGGTCAGCGTGGTGACGAGGACGCGTTCGTCCTTCTCGGTGCGCTCGCGGATCTCGTGCACGAGGTCGTCGATCTGGCCCTTGGTGGGTTTGACGACGATCTCGGGGTCGATGAGCCCGGTCGGCCGGATGACCTGCTCGACGACGTCGCCCTTGACCCGGTTCATCTCGTACGGGCCGGGCGTCGCCGACAGGTAGACGGTCTGCCCGATGCGCTCCAGGAACTCCTCCCACTTGAGCGGGCGGTTGTCCATCGCGGACGGCAGCCGGAACCCGTGGTCGACGAGCATCCGCTTGCGGGACGCGTCGCCCTCGTACATCGCGCCGATCTGCGGGACGGTCTGGTGCGACTCGTCGATCACCAGGACGAAGTCCTCGGGGAAGAAGTCGAGCAGCGTGTTGGGCGCCGATCCGGCCGGGCGGCCGTCGATGTGCCGGGAGTAGTTCTCGATGCCGGACGCGGTGCCGACCTGCCGCATCATCTCGATGTCGTAGGTGGTGCGCATCCGCAGCCGCTGCGCCTCCAGCAGCTTGTTCTGCCGCTCCATGGCGGCCAGCGTCTCCTCCAGCTCGGCCTCGATGCCGCGGATGGCCCGCTCCATCCGCTCCGGCCCGGCGACGTAGTGGGACGCGGGGAACACGTACAGCTCGGAATCCTCGGAGAGGACCTCGCCCGTTAGCGGGTGCAGCGTGGCGAGCTTCTCGATCTCGTCGCCGAACATCTCGATCCGGACGGCCAGTTCCTCGTACTGCGGGATGATCTCGATCGTGTCGCCCCGGACCCGGAACGTGCCGCGCGTGAACGCCAGGTCGTTGCGGGAGTACTGCATGCCGACGAGCTGCCGGAGCAGGTCGTCGCGCTCGATCTCCTGCCCGACGCGCAGCTTGACCATGCGGTCGACGTACTCCTGCGGGGTGCCCAGGCCGTAGATGCACGAGACCGACGCCACGACGACGGTGTCGCGCCGGGTGAGCAGCGAGTTGGTGGCCGAGTGCCGCAGCCGGTCGACCTCGTCGTTGATGGACGAGTCCTTCTCGATGTAGGTGTCGGTCTGCGGGATGTACGCCTCGGGCTGGTAGTAGTCGTAGTACGACACGAAGTACTCGACGGCGTTGTTCGGCAGCATCTCGCGCAGCTCGTTGGCGAACTGCGCGGCCAGCGTCTTGTTGGGCTGCATGACCAGCATCGGCCGTTGCAGCCGCTCGGCCAGCCAGGCGACGGTGGCGGTCTTGCCGGTGCCGGTGGCGCCGAGCAGCACGGAGTCCTTGTCGCCGCGCGTCAGCCGGTCGGTGAGCTGCTCGATCGCCTGCGGCTGGTCGCCCGAGGGCGTCATCTCCGTGACGACCTCGATGGGCGCCACCGTACGTTCCAGGTCTGTGATCGGCCGCATGCTCGTCCTCCCCGTCCGGAGCCGTGCGGCCCCCTGCTCCTCACACTGTAGGCAAGGGATACGACAATTCCTGCCGCCCGGTCATTCCCGCAGGTCAGGACGTGGGCAGCGGCAGCCGGGCCACGACCGTCCAGCCGCCGGAACCGTGCGGCTCGGCGACGAACCGGCCGCCGAGCGCGGTGACCCGCTCGTGCAGCCCGACCAGGCCGTTGCCGCCGCTCGGCAGCCGGTGCCCGGGGCCGTCCCGGCCGGGCTCGTTGACGACCTCGACCTCGACGGCCTCGGCCAGCATCCGCACCTCGACGCGGGTGCGGGCGTCCCCGGCGTGCTTGTGAACGTTCGTCAGCGCCTCCTGCACGACCCGGTACACGGCGCGGCCGACGGCGGGCGGCATCGGCCGCTCCCGGCCGCGCACCCGGAACCCGACGCGCAGCCCGGTGGCGCCGGACTGCTCGGCCAGCGCGCGCAGCTCGTCCAGCGTCACGACGGACGCGGCCACGGCCTCCTCGCCCTGCCGCAGCACGCCGACGACCTGGCGCAGTTCCTCCAGTGCCTGCCGGCCCATGTCGCCGATCACGGCGGCGGTCGCGGCGGCCTGCTCGGCGTCGCGGGACGCGATCGCGCGCAGTGCCCCGGCGTGCACGACCATGATGCTGACGCGGTTGGCGACGACGTCGTGCATCTCGCGGGCGATCCGGGTGCGTTCCTCGGCGCGGGCGCGTTCGGCGAGCAGCCCGAGTTCGCGTTCCAGCCGGGCGGCCCGTTCCTGGAGCGACAGCAGCAGTTGCTTGCGGGCGCCCATGTAGAGGCCGAGCACGACGGGCAGCGCGTTGAAGGCCAGCCCGAACATCGCCTGGGTGAGGAACGACTCGTCCCCGGCGGTGGGGCCGGGCAGCGCCAGGCCCGCGGCGAACCCGGCCACGGCGACGCAGGTGGTGACGCGGCGGGACGCGGAGTAGGCGCCGAGCGAGTACAGCACGATGAGCATCGCGAACCCGGCGCCGCCGGTGACCGTGCCGAAGGTGATCGTGAAGATCGCGAGCCCGACCGGGTAGCGCCGCCGGACGACCAGCGCCAGCGCGGTGATGATCCCGCACGCGGTGACGGCGGGCGCGGGCAGCCAGAAGTCGCGGTAACCGAAGTACAGCAGCGCGGCGTCGGCGAGGGCGAGCGCGCCCGCGAGGCTCACGTCCAGGGCCAGCGAGCGGGACGGCCGGCGGCGCGCGGACGTGCCGAGAGAGCGCACCGACGGTAGCCCTACCGTCCGGAGCGACGCCCGTGTCCCCCGTCCTGCCATGTCCGAAACCTTATAGCGTCGGTCAGGAAAACCCCGGTGGCCCCCGTGCGGCCCGCTGGTTACGATGACGGCGCCGACAGGACGGGGAGCCCGCTTCGCCATGACTCGATTCGCCGTGTGGCTCGGCAGGAACGCCGACGCCTTCGTCGCCCTGCTGCTCGCCGTCGTCGTCGCCGCCCTCGGCCTCGGCGTCGATCTGCCCAACGAGACCGAGGTGACCAACAGCGCGATCCTGGCCGTCATCGGCCTGCTGGCCACGTCCGTCCTGCGCGACCGGGCGCGCCGCCAGCCGGTCGAGGCCGAGGTCCGCGACACGCTGCGCGACTCGACGTCGTCGCTGGCCGAGCTGTCCGGGCGGCTGGCCGACGTCGAGCGGTTCGAGGGGGTGCTGGAGGGCACCCGCCGGGCGCTGGACGACGCGTCGGTGGTCCGGGTGGCCAGCCGCGCCCAGATCGAGCAGTTGCTGGCCGAGGCGCGCCGGGGCACCGACCGGTGGTTCTACCGGGGCGGCACGGGCGCCTATCTGCGGTCGCGGACGCTGCCCGAGTGCGTCGCCGACGCCAACCGGCAGCGGCGGGCGCTGCTGGTGCGGGCGCAGCTCGTCGACCCGGCCGACGACGCCGTCTGCGAGACGCTGGCGCGGCACCGGGCGTCGCTGCCCGCCGCGCCCGGCGAGGGCCCGTGGACGGCCGACCGCGTCCGCAAGGAGGTGCTGGCCACGATCCTGGCGGCGTGCTGGCACCGGCAGCGGTTCGTGATGCTGGACGTGCAGCTCGGCCTGTCCGCGACGATGACGACGCTGCGCTACGACCTGTCCACCTCGCGCATCCTCGTGACGCGCGACGATCCCGGCGGCGACGTCCTGGTGATCGACAACGACAAGTTCTACTACGCCTGGTGCGCCGCCGAACTCCAGACCAGCCTCGACCAGGCCCGGCGGGTGCCGGTCGAGCGGGCCCGCGAGGCGCCGCTCGGGGACGAGCCGACGCTGGAGGAGGTGCGGCGGCTGTTCGACGTGCTCGGCCTGCCGCTGCCGCGCGCCTACGCCGACCGCGACGTGGTCGAGATCGTCCGGATGGCGCTGCGGCCCGCCGCGCCGCTCGTGTGACCCGGCCCGGGAGGTGACCCGTGAACCGCCGCGAACTGTCCGCCCGGCTCGCCGACGGCCCCGATCACACCGCGCTGCGCGGCTGGGCGCGCGGCGTGCTGACGCGGGCCGCCGAGGGGACGGGCGTGCCCGCCGTGCACCATCCGCTCGGGTTCGTGTGCCTTCCGGTGGAACGGACGGGCGGCGACGGGGTGTGCGTGCACGTGTGGTCGCCGCGGCTGCCGGAGGCGGCGACGTCCACGTCCGGCGTGCACTGCCATAGCTGGGACCTCGTCAGCTACGTCCTGACCGGGGAGATCGGCAACCGGCTGCCGGACGTGCGGCCGGTGGCGCGCGGGCCGACGCACCGGCTGTTCGAGGTCGTCAGCTCCCCCGCCGGGGACGATCTGCGTCCCACCGGACGGACCGTCCGGCAGGGTCCGGGCGTCACCGAGCGGCACGGGCCGGGCGCGGTGTACCGGCTGCCCGCGGGCGTCTTCCACGAGAGCGTCGTGCCGGACGGCGGCTGCACCGCCACGATCGCGCTCGGCTCGGAGACGCCCGGCGTGCCGGATCTGACGCTCGGGCCGCTCGACGGCGCGCGCCACCACGTGACCCGTCCCGAATGCGGCGACACGACGCTGCGGCTCGTCGCCCGCGCGGCCCTGGACGGCCTCTAGGTCGCCAGCAGCGCCAGGACGGCCGCGAGCGTGCCCGCGACCGCCAGCACCGCGCCGGTGAGGACGAACCGGCGCAGCGGCACGCGCAGGTCCCAGCGGCGGCACCACTCGAACCACAGCAGCGTGGCCAGCGACCCCCACGGGGTGATGACGGGGCCGACGTTCGTGCCGATGAGCAGCGCGAGGAGCTGGTCGCGATTGGCGGGCGGGACGGCCGACTCCCCCGCCACGTAGGCGGGCAGGTTGTTGAGCACGTTGGACAGGCCCGCCCCGGCGAACGCGGCGCGCAGCGCGCCCGCCGCGTCGTCGCCGGTGCCGACGAGCGCGCGCATCGCCGCGTCCAGCCCGAACCGCTCCAGCGTCGGCACGACGAGGAACAGGCCCGTGACGAACACCAGGAGCTGCCAGGGGATCAGCGCGGGCCGCAGCGCCGACCGGTTCCGGACGGCGAAGGCGGCGACGGCGATCAGCGCGGCGCCGGTCGCGGCCAGGCCGAGCTGGACGCCGGTGTGCACGCCGAGCAGGATCGCGCCGATGAACAGCAGGCACGCCGCCGCCGTCGCCCAGAACAGCACGCGGTCGCGCGGCGCCGCCGGGCCCGGCGGGGTGTAGCGGTCGGCGCCGCGTTCGCCGCGCCGCCAGAAGAACACCCACAGCAGCACCATCGTGACGGCCAGGACGGCGAGCTGCGGCGCCCACATCCGCGCCGCGAACGCGGGCGTCTCCAGCCCGACGCGGTCGGCGGCCAGCAGGTTCGTCAGGTTGGAGACGGGCAGCAGCAGGCTCGCGGTGTTGGCGAGCCAGACGGTCGCCATCGCCAGCGGCAGCGGCGCGATCCCGGCGCGGGCGGCCAGCGCCAGC
Organism: Actinomadura flavalba DSM 45200; assembly: GCF_000374305.1. Lineage (GTDB taxonomy): Bacteria > Actinomycetota > Actinomycetes > Streptosporangiales > Streptosporangiaceae > Spirillospora > Spirillospora flavalba. The sequence continues at coordinate 188,004 of NZ_KB894098.1, forward strand.
ATGACCGGGGTGATGAGGACGGCGGTGGTGTCCAGGTTGAGGAACAGCGTCGTCACCGACGCGAACGCCACCACGAGCAGGAACAGCGCGGCGTAGGAGCCGCGCCCGGCGCGGGCGGTGCGCTCGGCCAGCGCGTCGAAGACGCCCGCCTCCTTCGTCAGCTCCGCCAGCACGATGACCGCGAACAGGAACAGCAGCATCGGGGCGACGCGGGTGAGGCTGGCGCGGGCGTCGGCGGCGGGCAGCAGGCCCGTGACCACGCATAGCACGCCCGCGGCCAGCACGCCGACGCGGACGCGGTCGAGCGCGCCGAGCGAGGTGGCCGCGCGGCGCAGGGAGGCGAGGGCGGTGCGCACGGCACGCATGTTCTCACGGAAGTTATCCACAGGCTCGGCGGAGGGCCGCGCGGAAGGCGGCGGGATCGCGATACTGGGGCCATGAACGCTCCCGGAGAGTCCAGCGGGCCCACCCGTCCGACCGACTTCTTCATCAGCTATTCGCCCGCCGACGAACGGTGGGCGTCGTGGATCGCCTGGCAGTTGGAGACCGCCGGGCACCGCACGATGATGCAGGCGTGGGACTTCGTGCCCGGCACCAACTTCATCGACTTCATGGATCGCGGGCTGTCGGAGGCCAAGGCGGTCATCGCGGTGCTGTCGCGCAACTACCTGCGGTCGCGGTACGGGCGCTGGGAGTGGATGACGGCGCTGCGGGCCGATCCCGACGATCCGTCCCGCAAGCTGATCACCGTCCGCATCGAGGACTGCCCCATCGACGGGCTGCTGTCCACGATCACCTACGTCGACCTGGTCGGCGTGGAGGAGCCTGCGCGGGCGCGGGCGCTGCTGATGCGGCGCATCGAGGAGTCGCTGGCCGGGCACGCGCGGCCGTTCGAGGGCCCGGGGTTCCCGGGCGGGCCGGTGGTGCCCGCGCCGGCACCCGGTGACGCGCCTGCGCCGCGCGTCGTGCGGACTCCGGCGGCGCTGGCCGCCGCCGAGACGGGGCAGGCTCCGCCGTCGCGGCCGCCGCTCACCGGCGAGCGCGCCACCCGGCGCATCCCGGTGCGGGCGCCGCACTTCCCCGCCGCCGAGGGCGAGGCGCCGGGGCCGCGCGAGCGGCTGAGCGTCCTGCACCTGCCCGGGCCCCGGTTCGGCCGCACGCTCGGCGGGCCGGACGAGCCGCGCACCGCCACCGAGTTGCAGGACCGCGTCTGGAGCGACGTCACCCGCCTCGCCGACCAGGGCGTTCCCCGGCCCGAACTGCTCGTCGTCACGGGCAACCTCACGCACTCGGGCAGCCGCAGGGAGTTCACCGAGGCGCTGTCGTTCCTCACCAGCCTGCGGGCGCTGCTCGGGCTGGAGGCGCACCGCGTCGTGATCGTCCCGGGCGCGCACGACGTGACGCTCGCCGCCTGCCGGGCCTACTTCGCGAGCTGCGAGGCCGACGAGATCGAGCCGCAGCCGCCGTACTGGCCCAAGTGGCGGCATTTCGCCGGGCTGTTCCAGGAGTTCTACCAGGGCCTCGACGGGCTGATCTTCGACAGCGCCCAGCCGTGGACGCTGTTCCCCGTGCCCGATCTCAAGGTCGTCGTGGCCGGACTGAACTCCACGCTCGCGCTGACGCACCGCGAGAACGACCGCTACGGGCACGTGGGCCGCGCGCAGGCCGCCTGGTTCACCGAGCGGCTGCGCCGGTTCGAGGCCGACGGCTGGCTGCGCCTGGGCGCCGTCGGGCACAGCCCCGTCGGCGGCGAGCCGGACGCGCTGCGCGACGCCGACGATCTCGACGCCGTCCTGGGGCGCCACCTGAACCTCCTCCTGCAAGACGCGCCCGCGCAGTTCGGCGCCGTGCCGGAGCTGCCGTCGGGCGCGCCCGCGGTGCCCTCGCCCGGCCCGGGACGGCACCAGATCGTCGTGGTGTCGCGCACCGGCCTCGCGCGGTGGGTACCGTCCGACGAGCGGCCCGGCCCGGCCACGGTCGAGCGCGCCTGGATCGACGTGGGCGGCACGTTCCCCTCGCCGCCGCGCCCGGCGGCCGTCGAGCCGCCCGTCCCCGACGGGCCCGCGGCGGGGCCGCCGCCCGTCCGGGACGACGCCGAGCAGACCCGGCCCGATCCGGCCGGGCGCCTGCTCGACCGCATCACCGAGGCGTGCGAGACGCGATTCGAGCGCGCCACCGTGCGGCGCGTCGACGCCGACCCGCCGCACCTGCTGCTGACCCATCTGGAGGCGGGGTTCGTCCGGCAGTACCGCATCGGCGCGCACGTCGGGCGGCCCACCGAGGACGACGTCGACGCGTTCGTCCGGCACGTCCACGCCGACGGCGCCGACCACGGGTCCGAGCTGGTGTATTTGGGGCCGCCGCCCGCCCGGTCGCTCCGCGAGGACGCGCTGCGGCGCGGCATCCGGCTGCGCAGCTTCACCGAGTTCCAGGGCCTGCTCGACCTGTCGGAGTACGTCGCCGCGCAGTCGGCCCGACTGACCACCGGCGGCGTGTACCCGCCCTCGCTGTACGTCCCGCAGCGGTTCCGCGAGCTGGACCGCCAGTCCGGCCCGGACGGCGCGGGCGCCGGCGGCGACGACGCCGTGGGCGAGATGCTGCGGCTGCTGGCCGCCGACCACGGCCGGTTCCTGCTGCTCCTGGGCGATTTCGGCACCGGCAAGACGTTCGCGCTGCGCGAGCTGGCCCGGCGCATCCCGGCCGAGCTGCCGCACGTCATCCCGATCCTCATCGAACTGCGCTCGCTCGACAAGGCGCAGTCGGTGGACGCGCTGGTCGCCGCCCACCTCGCCGCGCGCGGCGAGGAGCTGATCGACCTGCGCGCCTTCCACTACATGCTGCGCCAGGGCCGCATCGTGCTGCTGTTCGACGGGTTCGACGAGCTGGTCACCCGCGTCTCCTACGACCAGGCCGCCGACCACCTCGACACGCTGCTCCAGGCCGCCGACGACAAGGCGAAGATCGTCGTGGCGGGCCGCACGCAGCACTTCAAGTCCCAGGCGCAGGTGCTGACCGCGCTCGGCGAGCGCGTCGGGGTGCTGCCGCACCGGCGCCTGCTGACGCTGAAGGGCTTCAACGCGTCCCAGGTCCGGCGCTACCTCGTCAACCGGTACGCCGACGAGCAGATCGCCGACGACCGGCTGCGGCTGCTGGAGAGCATCGAGGAACTGCTCGGCCTCGCCGCCAACCCGCGCATGCTCAGCTTCATCGCCGACCTCCCCGAAGACCGCCTGCGCGTCATCGCCCAGGCGCGGCACACCGTCAGCCCCGCCGATCTCTACGCCGAGATCCTGTCGACCTGGCTGCGGCACGAGGCCGAACGCGTCCGCCCGGCGGGCGGCACGCCCGGCCTGGCCGCCGACGACATGCGGCGCGCCGTCACCACGCTCGCGCTGCGGCTGTGGGAGGGCGGCGAGCAGTTCCTGCGGCTCGCCGAGCTGGCCGACGTCGCCGAGACCCTCACCGGCCTCAGCCGCGACCGGATGTCCCCGCAGCAGGTGACGCACGCGGTCGGCGCGGGCAGCCTCCTGGTCCGCACCGAGGCGGGGCTGTTCGGCTTCATCCACGCGTCGGTCGCCGAATGGCTCGTCGCCCGGCACATCGCCGACGGGTTCGCCGACGGCGCCCCGCCCGAGCTGGCCCGCCGCCCGCTGAGCCAGCTCACCGTCGACTTCCTGTGCGACCTGGCCGACGCCCGCGCCTGCCAGGACTGGGCGGCGGGCGTCCTGGCCGACTCCGCCGCCGCCGACGCCGCCCGCGCCAACGCCATCAAGATCACCACGCGGCTGCGCACCCCCGCCCGCGCCGACCTGCGCGGCGCGAACCTCCAGGGCGAGGACCTGTCCTACCGCGACCTCCAGGACGTCGACCTCACCGGCGCCGACCTCACCGACGCCCAGCTCGTCGGCACCAACCTGTCGCGGGCCGTCCTGCGCGACGCGTGCCTGGCCGGGGCCCGGCTCGACGAGGCGCGGCTGACCGGCGCCGACCTGCGCGGCGCCGATCTGTCCCGCGCCCGGCTGGCCCGCGCCGACCTGCGCGACGTCGCCGTCGAGGGCAGCCGGTGGACGCGCGCCGCCCTCATCGGCGCCACCGTGCCCGACCGGGTCGCCCGCGCGCCCGAGCTGCACGAGGCGGCGGTCGCGCCGGGCAGCCCGGTGGAGACGCAGCTCGCCCCGGCGGCCGTGGGCGTCCCGTACGGCTTCCACTTCCGCACGAGCCGCCTGCCGCAGCCCCTCGCCTACAGTCCCGGCGGCGCGATCGTCGCGGTCGGCGGAGAGGACGGCGGCGTCCTGGTCTGCGACGCGGTGACCGGCGCGCCCATCCGCACCCTCCAGGGTCACCGCGACCGCGCCTACGCGGTCGCGTTCGATTCCGCCGGCAGCCTCCTGGTCACCGGCTCCGCCGACGGCACCCTCCGCGTCTGGGAGCTCGCCACCGGCGACTGCCTGCACACGCTGACCGTCCATCCCGAGGGCGTCTGGCCGGTCGTCGTCGGCGGCGGCGCGTCCGGCCCCGGCCGTACCGGCCGCCGCCCCCCGCCGAGCGCGGGCGGGGCGCCCGGTGCCGGGCGCCCGCCACGGGACGCCTCGTCCGGCGGCCCGGCGGGCGGCGCCGAGCCGGGCGGGGACGCGTTGATCGCGGCCGGGGCGGCGGACGGCGTGGTGCGCGTCTGGAAGGCCGCGACCGGTGAGCCGGTCCAGCAGTTCCCCGGGCACACCGCGCCCGTCTACACCGCCGCGTTCGACCCGGCGCTGGCCGTCCTGGTCACCGGAGACGCGGGCGGGGCGCTGCGCGTGTGGGACGTGGCGTCCGGTGAGCTGCTGTGGTCGCTGTCGGGGCATCGCGGCGCGGTGTTCCGGGTCGTGTTCCAGCCGGGCGGCTCGCTCGTCGCGGCGGGCGACCAGGCGGGCGTGATCCGCCTGTGGGACGTGTCCACCGGCGAGATCCGCAAGGAGATGCTGGGCCACACCGGCAGCATCTACGCGCTGGCCTTCCACCCGGAGGGGCGCGTCATGGTCTCCGGCGACACCGACGGCTCGCTGCGCCTCTGGGAGGACGGCGAGCACCGCCGCACCCTGCCGGGCCACACCGGCGCGATCTACCAGGCGACGTTCAGCCCGGACGGGTCGCGGCTGGCGACGTCCGACAGCGAGGGGTCCGTCCGCCTGTGGGACCCGGTGACCGGCGCACAGCGGCTCACCCTGGCGGGTCACCGGGGCGCGGTCTGGCCGTTCGCGTTCCGGCCCGACGGCGCGCAGCTCGCCACCACCAGCAACGACGGCACCGCCCGCCTGTGGGACGCCGAGACCGGGCAGAGCCGCGCGCTGCTGCGCGGGCACGGCCGCCGCCTCACCGGCGTCACGTTCAGCCCCGACGCGAGCCTGATGGCGAGCAGCGGCAACGACGGCGTGGTCCGCCTGTGGGAGCCGCGTTCCGGCCGGATGATCCGCGAGCTGCACGGCCCGGCCGACAACCTGACGTCGGCGGCGTTCAACCCGGCGGGCGTGCAGCTCGCCACCGCCACCAACGACGGCGGCGTGCACCTGTGGCAGGCGGCGGCGGGCGTGTTCGAGCGGGAGCTGAACGTCGAGACCGACCACGTGTGGGCGCAGGCGTTCAGCCCGGCGGGCGACGTCCTGGCCACCGCCAACGACGACGACACGGTCCGCCTCTGGTACTGGACGACGGGCCGCGAGGTCGCGAACCTGGCCGACCACCGGGGCCGCGTCCGCTCCATCGACTTCAGCCCCGACGGCGCGCACGTCGCCACGGGCTGCGACGACGGCGGCGTCCGCCTGTGGGATGCCCAGAACGGCGAACCGCTGGCGCTGCTCACGGGCCACACCGACCGCGTCTACCGCGTCGTGCACGACCCGTCGGGCGCGACGCTGGCGACGGCGAGCAACGACGGCACCGTCCGCGTCTGGGACGTCGCCGCGCGCGGCGTCCGCCACGTCCTGACCCACCACACCGGCCGCCTGTGGACGGCGGCGTTCGCCCCGTCCGGCGACCTGCTGGCGACGGCGGGCGACGACCTCGTCATCCGCCTCTGGGATCCCCGCACCGGCCGCCGGCTCCACACGCTGACCGGGCACACCCGCCGCGTCTGGTCGGCCGCCTTCTCCCCCGACGGCTCCCTGCTCGCCACCGCCGGCGACGACGGCGCCATCATCCTCTGGAACATGACCGACCCCACGTCCCCCACCCGCCACGCCACCCTCCTCGGCCTCCCCGAGGGCTGGGCCGCCCTCGCCCCCGACGGCCGCTACAAGTCCGAGGGCTCGGTCTCCGGCGAGTTCTGGAACGCCATCGGCATGGTCCGCTTCGACCCCGGCGACCTAGACCCCCACCTCCCCACCGTCCACCCCATAGCCCTGGACGAACCCTTCTGACCACCCACCCCCCAAAACCCAGCCACCAACTCCACCCAGCGCTGTGGGGTGGTGTGCTCGATCGGCGGTCGTGGGGCGCGCGATGGGCGGTGTTGTGTCGGGTGGGTTGGTGTGGGTTAGGGGGAGGTGGTGGCGTGGGTTTGGAGGGTTTGCCAGAGGGTGTCGGTCTGGGTGTGCAGGGAGTGCAGGGTGCCGGAGTTGTCCAGGATGTGGTCGGCTGCGGCGCGGCGGGCGGCGCGGGTGGCCTGGGCGGCGATGCGGGCCTCGGCGGCCTCGCGGGTCATGCCGCGATGGGTCGCGAGGCGTTCGATCTGCGTTTCGACGGGGGCGTCGACGACGATGACGACGTCGTAGAACGAGGCGAGGTCGTTCTCCACCAGCAGCGGGACGTCGTACACGACGATCGCGTCGGCCGGGGCGGCGTCCATCAGTTCCTGCATGCGCTCCCCCACGAGCGGATGCACGATCGCGTTGAGGGCCTTGCGCCGGTCGGCGTCCGCGAAGACGATCTCGCCGACCTTCTCGCGGTCCATCGAGCCGTCCGGCAGCAGCACCTCCGGCCCGAACTCCGCGACGACGGCGTCGAGGCCGGGCGTCCCGGGCTCCACGACCTCGCGCGCGATGCGGTCGGCGTCGATCACCACCGCGCCGTGCGCGGCCAGCCGCGCCGCCACCTCGCTCTTTCCCGAACCGATCCCGCCGGTGAGTCCCGCTTTCAGCACGGCACCAACCTACTCAGGGCGCGACCGCGCCCGCCACGAGGGGCTTGCGCAGATGGACGAGCGTCAGGTGCGCGGCCAGGCGCTCGCGGCGCGTCTCGGTGTAGCCGAGCCGCCGGTACAGCCGCAGGTTCGCGTCGCTGAGGTGCCCGGTGAACAGCACGCAGGCGTCGGCGCGCCCGGCGACGGCCTCCTCCAGCGCGGTCATCAGCGCCCGGCCGACCCCGGCGCGCTGCGCGTCCGGCGCCACGACGAGCCGCCCGACCAGGCACGTGCGCTCCTGCACGCGCCCCCGCACGGCGCCGATGACGCGCCCGCCCGCCGTCGCGGCCAGCATGACGGTCCCGGCGTCGGTCACCGCCGCGCGGACCTGCTCCAGCGACTCCACCAGCGGCGCGATGAACGGATCACCGTAAAGCTGAGCCTCGGCGACGTACGCGGCCCGCTGGACGGTGAGGATCGGGCCCGCGTCGCCGGGGCCCGCGGGCCCGATCTCGAACTCCATCCGACGACCCTACTGCGCGAGCCGCACCGTGACCCGCACCGGACGATGGTCGGGGCCGGGGACGACGGGGACCACGTAGTCGGTGAACAGCAGGTCGTCCGTCGCGAAGATCCAGTCGAGCCGCCGCCCCGACGCGGTCGTCGGCGCGGGGTCGCCGGTGCCGGCGCTGCGCAGCCCCGTCCCGTCGGTCATCCGCAGGATCTCCCGGTCGCCGGGCTCGGCGTTGAACGCGCCGCCGATGATCGTATGCGGCGCGCCGCCCCAGGCGCGCAGCAGCGCCGACGTCTCGCGCATCCGGTCCCGTTCGTGCTCCGCGCCGGATTGCAGGTGGGTGGACCACACGTCGAGAAGCCCGGCGCCGGTGTCCAGGCGCGCCCACACGTATCCGTGGATCTGCGACCAATCGCCGCGCGGCATCCGCCCGACGCCGGACCCGCGCACGGGCAGCGTGGTGAGGATCGCGTTGCCGAACTGGCCGTCGGCGGCGGGCCCCCACAGCAGGGTCATGCCGAGCCGCCGCGACAGCCACACCGCGACGTCGGTGGTGCCCGACAGCAGCGAACCGCGCCCGGTCTCCTGGAGCAGCACGACCTGGGGGCGCTGCGCGGCGATCGTCCGGGCGGCGCGGTCGGGGTCGAGGCGGCCGGAGGCGTCCACGGCGTCGTGCACGTTGTAGCTGAGGACGTTCACCTCGCCGCGCCGGCCGGACGGCGGCGGCGCGTCGGCGGCCGGGGCGGCGACCGCGTACAGCGCGGTCCCGGCGAGCAGGACGAGCGCGGACGCCCCGGCGACCAGCGCCCGCAGCGGCGCGCGGGCGGGCAGCGGCCCGCCGCGCGCGGCGGTGATGGCGGCCAGGCCGCCGAGCCCCAGCCCGGCCAGGCCGGGCAGCGCGTTGTTGGGGAACGGCAGCGAGGTCAGCGCGCTGAGCTGGTACGGCACCAGGACGACGGCGATGAGCAGCCCGCCGAACGCGCCCGCGACGTCCACCCGCCAGGGCGCCCCGGCGCCGCGCCCGCCGCGCCGCAGCGGCGCCCGGCACGCGACGGCCAGCAGCCACGCCGCGAGGACCTGCCCGACGATGACGACGGGCACGATCTCGACGCCGGAGATCGCGAACGTACCGGCGATGGCGGCGGCGCCGAGGCCGAGCAGCGTCCCGCCGAGCACGCAGACGCCGCCGGGCACGGCGCGCACGGCCAGCCCCGAGGCGAGGAACGCCAGCGCGAGCGCCTGCCCGGCGACGATGACCAGGTGCGCGGTCGTCAGCGACAGCCAGCCCGCCGACGCGACGAACGCGGGACTGGCGAGCACGAGGATCTGGAGGGCGAGGAAGGGGCCGAACGCGGCGGCGCCGAACGCGTCCCGCCAGGACACGCCGGGCGCGGGCACGAGGCCGCCGCTGACCTCCCGGTAGAGGGCGGCGGCGCCGAGCGCGACGACGGCGAGGCAGACGAGCCACGGCCCGATCCCGGCCTGCCAGACGGGGTCCCAGGTGGCGAACGCCATCCGGACGGACGTGTCGGCGGCCAGGCCCGCGACGGCGGCGGTGGCGAAGCCCACGCCGGACAGTCCGCGCGCGCCCTCGTACAGGGCGGCGACGGCGAGCATGCCGAGCGCGGTGCCGAGGAACGCCAGCCACACCTGCGGCCCGGTCGCCTGCGCGACCAGCCGGACGAGCAGCAGCCCGCCGATCCCGGTGAGCAGCAGGCCCCGCGCCCCGGCGGCGCGCCGCACGACGGGCGCCACCAGCCCGGCCAGGTACAGCAGCGCCACGACGCCGCCGGCCACGGCGGCGCCCGCCGAGTCGGCGAAGTGGTCGAGCTGGGAGAAGGAGAACCGCAGCGTCTGCGCGAGCACCGCGACCGTGACGGCGATCAGCACCAGCCGCGCGGGCCCCTGCGGGATCACCGACACCCGTCGCCGCACCCCGGCCCGGCGCCGCCCCCGGCGCCCTACCCCGTACCCGCCGCTCTCCGGGCCAGAGCCGTTCCCGCCGCTCTCCGGGCCAGAGCCGTTCCCGCCCCCGCCGCCGTTCCCGCCCCAGCCGCCGTTTCCGGAACCGCCATCGTTTCCACGACCGCCGCCGAAGGCGGGCTGCGGTGCCTGCCCGGGCGGCGGGCCGCCAGGTCCCCGGCCGTGGGGGTGACGGCCGCGCTCGGCGTCGTAGCCCGGTGGCACAGCGCCCTGGGGGCCGTGTCCGTGCGGGGTTGCCGCAGGCGGCGGCTCGCCGGGGGCGCCGGGCGGGGGCGCCGCGTGGCGTCCGCGCGGCGGCTGGGCGGGGGTGGAGTGGGGGTCGGTACCGGTCAATTGAACAGGTGCTCCCGGACGGGGGACGGTCGGTCGGGCGGGACCGCTGAAACGGACCACGGCCGAAAGGAGATCCGCGGATCGCCTCCCGGCCGTGTTCATCCTGCCACCGGACTCCCCGAACCGCCGCCCGGGACGCGCCACACACCCCACCCAACCCCCAACAACCCCGCCAAATCACAACCCCGCGCGCACAGCCCACCACGCGCGGCACCCGCAGAAACCCGCCACCCGCACGGCCCCGCTCCCCCGCGCGAACGTGGCGTGCGAGCGGTGACGCCCGTGTGAACGACCAGTGGGAGCCGTGCCGCAGGTGGGCTGGTCGGGGTGCGGCCCAGGTGCGTGCGGGGCCGGTACGGCGTGAGACGCCGGGGGAAACGCGGCGACGCCCGCCCGCGGTCGGCTGGGAGCCGGTGCCGCAGGTGGACTGGTCGAGGTGCGGCCCAGGTGCGTGCGGGGCCGGTACGGCGTGAGACGCCGGGGGAAACGCGGCGACGCCCGCCCGCGGTCGGCTGGGAGCCGGTGCCGCAGGTGGACTGGTCGAGGTGCGGCCCAGGTGCGTGCAGGGCCGGGTACGGCGCGAGGCGCCGGGGGAAACACGGCGACGCCCGCCCGCGGTCGGCTGGGAGCCGGTGCCGCAGGCGGGCGTCGGTGGTGCGGGACGGCCCTGGGGCCGTCCGGGTGGTGGGCGCGGGGTGTGCCCGCGCCCACCTGACGGTCACTGGCCGCCGGACAGCTTCTCGCGCAGGGCCGCGAGGGCCTCGTCGGTCGCCAGGGCGCCGCCGGTCTGCTCGGTCTCGCCGCCGCCCGAGTACGAGGTCTCGGTGCCGCCGCCGGTGCTGCCGCCCGCGGGGGCGGCCGTGTCGGCCTCGGCCTCGGCCTTGCGGGCCTCTTCGATCTGCTTGCGGTGAGCGTCGAAGCGGGACCGGGCCTCGGCGTACTGCCGCTCCCAGGTCTCGCGCTGCTCGTCGAAGCCCTCGAGCCACTCGCCGGTGTCGGAGTCGAAGCCCTCGGGGTACTTGTAGTTCCCCTGGTCGTCGTACTCGGCGGGCATGCCGTACAGCGTCGGGTCGAAGTCCTCTTCCTCGATGCCGGCGGCGCTCTCGTTGGCCTGCTTGAGCGACAGGCTGATGCGGCGCCGGTCGAGGTCGATGTCGATGATCTTCACGAAGATCTCGTCGCCGACCTGGACGACCTGCTCGGGGATCTCCACGTGGCGCTCGGCCAGCTCGGAGATGTGCACCAGGCCCTCGATGCCCTCCTCGACGCGGACGAACGCACCGAACGGCACCAGCTTGGTGACGCGGCCCGGCACGACCTGCCCGATCTGGTGGGTGCGGGCGAACTGCTGCCACGGGTCTTCCTGGGTCGCCTTGAGCGACAGGGAGACGCGCTCGCGCTCCATGTCGACGTCCAGGACCTCGACCGTGACCTCCTGGCCGACCTCGACGACCTCGGAGGGGTGGTCGATGTGCTTCCAGGACAGCTCGGAGACGTGCACCAGACCGTCGACGCCGCCGAGGTCGACGAACGCGCCGAAGTTGACGATGGAGGACACGACGCCCTTGCGGACCTGGCCCTTCTGGAGCGTGTTGAGGAAGGTCTGGCGGACCTCGCTCTGCGTCTGCTCCAGCCAGGCGCGGCGGGACAGGACCACGTTGTTGCGGTTCTTGTCCAGCTCGATGATCTTGGCTTCGAGCTCGCGGCCGACGTACGGCTGGAGGTCGCGGACGCGGCGCATCTCGACCAGCGACGCGGGCAGGAAGCCGCGCAGGCCGATGTCGAGGATGAGACCGCCCTTGACGACCTCGATGACCGTGCCGGTGACGATGCCGTCCTCGTCCTTGATCTTCTCGATCGTGCCCCAGGCGCGCTCGTACTGGGCGCGCTTCTTGGACAGGATCAGGCGGCCCTCCTTGTCCTCCTTCTGGAGGACCAGGGCCTCGACGTGGTCTCCGACGGCGACGACCTCGTTGGGGTCGACGTCGTGCTTGATGGAGAGCTCACGGGAGGGGATGACACCTTCCGTCTTGTAGCCGATGTCGAGGAGGACCTCGTCTCGATCGACCTTGACGACGGTGCCTTCGACGATGTCGCCGTCATTGAAGTACTTGATGGTCTCGTCGATCGCTGCGAGGAAGGCTTCCTCGGACCCGATGTCGTTGACCGCTACCTGCGGGGTGGTCGAGGTGGCCTCGGTGCTGCTCGTCATGTGTCGGCTGGCTCCGGATACGGACATAGTCGGTGTCAAGACTGCGCGGAGGGCCGTTATCCGCCCTGCCGTGGACCGGAGGGGAAGAGACGGGGGTGCCAGGCGGCTCCCCGCGTCAGTGAACCGAACCGATGTCGACGACCTGACCGAGCGCGAGCTTGCTCCGTCCGAAGCACGCACAAGCCCACAGCGCAGCGATCAGGATATGGGATACTCAGCGGCAGGTCAATCGAGTCATGACCGGCCGCCCTGACCGGGCGTCGGCGCTCAGTACACGCGGCCGCGGTCGCGCAGGTGGGACGCGAGCCGGTCGGAGGCCGCGCGCGGGAACGTGATGGTCGCGGGGTCGCCGTCGGAGGTGTAGCGCTCGCCGGGATTCTTCCGGAGATGCTCCAGCCATGCTACCGAACAGTAGCGTCGGCAGTCGTTCTCCTTGATCTTCCCTTCGGACCGGACGCGGTTGATCGCGTACCGGTCGAACGCGGCGGCGAAGGGCGACTCCGACGGCCGCCAGCCCGCGAGGAAGACGCCCTGGAAGCCGTACCGGTCGCCGTCCCGGCGGGCCCAGGACGGCGTGCGGGGCACGGCGCCGAACGGGTAGGCGAGCGTCGCGGTGTGGGCGCCGGTCAGCTCGACGATCCGCCGCTCCAGGTCACCGATCTCCGCCCGGACCCTCTTCTTCGTCAGCGCCGACAGGTCGGCGTGCGTGCGCGTGTGGTTGCCGATCTCGAACCCGTTGCGGACGAGCCAGGCCAGCCCCTCGGCGGCGCGGTCGCCGAGGCCGAACATGTCCTCGTTGACGTAGAACGTCGCGACCGGGCGGAACCCGGGGTGGGCGCGCGCCACCTCCCGGAGGACCGCGACGGCGGTGTCCGGGGCCGGGGCGCCGTTCGCGTCCAGGGCGAAGTGGCCGGGGGTGCCGTCGTCGAAGGTGAGGACGACCGGGTGACGCCCGGCGGGGACGTCCAGGTCGCCGCGCACGAACTCGGCGGCGGTAACGGGAACGTAACCGTCGCGCGCCAGCGCGGTCAGCTCGGCGCGCAGTTCCCCGACCGACCGGTCCAGGGACTGCTCCGGCTTCGCGACGATCCGGTGGTACATGAGCACGGGCACGACGCCGAGTTCGTTGGCCCGGGCGGCGCGCGCGGCCGGGGCGGCCTCGGGCAGCGGCGCGTCGGGGGGCGTCGTCGGCGTGGGGGTGGCGGGCGGCGCGGCGGGGCCGGACGGTTCCGGGGACGGCGCGACGGACGCGGGCGCGGCGGGCGGCGGGGTCGCGGCGGCGCGGGCGGCCGTCGCCGCCTCCGGCGGGTTCCGGTCGCCGGGCAGCACGAATCCGAGGACGAGCGCGACGACCACGACGGCGCCGGCGAGCTTGTGCAGGACGGGCACGGGCCTTCCGTTCCGCTGGGGGGCCAGCACAGCGTACGGCGGCGGCGCCGTCCCGGGACAGAGCCCGCCGGGAAACGGACACGGCACTTCTCCGGAACATCACCGACGGTCACTCTGGGTAACACCGCACTGATCGGGCCCGTCGCGGGGCGGGCCGGGAGGGGGCGGTGTGCGGCGGCTGGTGATGCTCGGGACGGGCGGGACGATCGCGTCCCGGGAGACGCCGCGCGGCCTGGCCGCCAAGGTGGGCGCGGCCGAGCTGCTGCGCGCGGCGAACGCGGTGTGGGACGACCCGCGCGTGCGGGTGGACGTCCGCGACCTGGGCCCCGTGTCGAGCTTCGCCGCGAGCACCGCCGACGCGCTCGGCATCGCCGGCGCCGCGCTGGCGGCGGCGCGGGAGGCCGACGGCGTCGTCCTCACCTACGGCACCGACACGATGGAGGAGCTGGCGTTCCTGCTGGCGCTGTGCCACGACGGCGCGGCGCCGATCGTGCTGACGGGGGCGCAGCGCCCGGCGAGCGCGGCGGGCCGCGACGGCGACCGCAACCTGGCGGCGGCGCTGCGCTGGGCGGCGTCGCCGCAGGCCGAGGACACCGGGGTGTCGGTGGTGTTCCACGGCCGCGCCTGGCCCGCGATCGGGGTGCGCAAGGTGGACTCGTACGGGCTCGCGGCGTTCGCGGCGCCGGGCCGGAGCCCGCTGGCGGCCGTGGACGAGGCGGGCGTCCGCGCCCCGTTCGCGGCGGTGCGGCGGCCCGCGCCGCTGCTGGCCCCGCTCCCGGACGACCTGCCGCGCGTGGACGTGGCCGCCCAGTACCTCGGCTGCGACGCGACGGCGGTGCGGGCGGCGGCGTCGGCGGGGGCGCGGGGCGTGGTGCTCGCGGCGATGGGCGCGGGGAACGCGCCCGCGTCCGTCGTGGCGGCGGCCCGGGACCTGATCGCGGACGGCGTCCCGGTCGCGGTGGCGAGCCGCACGGGCGCGGGCCCGGTGCTCGGCCTGTACGCGGGCGCCGGGGCCGAGCTGTCCCGCGCGGGCGCCCTCTTCGCGGGCGACCTGTCCCCGTGGCAGGCGCGGCTGCTGCTGGCCGCGTCGCTGGTGGACGGCGGAGACGCCGCGGGCGCCCTGGCGCGCTGTCGCGACTGGATGGCCGAGGCGGGCGTCACGTCCCGGCCCTGAACGGCCGCGCTCCGGTCGGCGTCGGCCGCGCCGCCGTCGTCTCTCTCCTCGGCGCGGCGCCCGCCTAGTGGGCGGCCTCCTGCCAGGTGCGGCCGGTGCCCATGGAGACCTCCAGGGGCGCCTTGAGGTCGTAGGCGCCGGCCATCTGGGCGCGGACCAGGTCGCTGAGGGCGTCGTGTTCGCCGGGCGCGACCTCCAGGACGAGTTCGTCGTGGACCTGCAAGAGGATGCGGGACTCCAGGGACCGGTCGCGCAGGGCCTGGTCGACGCGGAGGCTGGCGACCTTGACGATGTCGGCGGCCGATCCCTGGATGGGGGCGTTGAGGGCCATGCGCTCGGCCATCTCGCGGCGCTGCCGGTTGTCGGAGTTGAGGTCGGGGAGGTAGCGGCGGCGGCCGAGGATGGTCTCGGTGTAGCCGTCCTGGCGGGCGCGCGCGACGACGTCCTGGAGGTAGTCGCGGACGCCGCCGAACTGCTGGAAGTACTCCTCCATGAGGCCGCGGGCCTCCTCGGCGGAGATGCGGAGCTGCTGCGACAGCCCGTACGCCGACAGGCCGTAGGCCAGGCCGTAGTTCATCGCCTTGATGCGGGCGCGCAGCTCTGAGTCGATCTCCTCGGGGGGCAGGTCGAACACCCGCGCCGCGGTGATCGTGTGGAAGTCGGCGCCGGTGCCGAACGCCTCCAGCAGCGCCTCGTCGCCGGACAGGTGCGCCATGATGCGCAGCTCGATCTGGCTGTAGTCGGCGGTGAGCAGGGTGTCGTAGCCGCCGCCGACGACGAACGCCTCGCGGATCTGCCGGCCCTCGGCCGTGCGGATCGGGATGTTCTGGAGGTTGGGGTCGGTGGAGGACAGGCGCCCCGTCGCCGCGACCATCTGGTTGAACGTGGTGTGGATGCGCCCGGCGTCGTCGGCCATCGGGATGAGCGAGTCGACGATGGACTTGAGCTTGGCGACCTCGCGCCACCGCAGGATGTGCTCCAGGACGGGGTGGCCGTCCTTGGCGAGCAGGTTCGTCAGCGCCTCGGAGTCGGTGGTGTAGCCCGTCTTGGTGCGCTTGGTCTTGGGCAGGCCCAGCTCGTCGAACAGGACCTGCTGCACCTGCTTGGGCGACCCCAGGTTGAACTCGCGGCCGACGGCCTCGTGGGCGCGCTGCTCCATCTCCTTGACCTGGCCGCCGAGCGTCGCCGACAGGCCCGCCAGGTGGTCGGCGTCGACGGCGATGCCGGCCCGCTCCATGCCCGCCAGGACGCCGACGAGCGGCAGCTCCACCTCGTGCAGCAGCCGCGTCGCGCCGCGCCGTTCCAGGTCGCGGTCGAGGACGTCGGCCAGCTCACCGACGGCGCGGGCGCGGACGGCCAGGTCGAGCGCGGCCTCCTCCTCGCCGGAGCCGTCCAGCGTGAGCTGCCCGGAGGTGTCGCCGTCGTCGCGCAGCTCGCGGTGCAGGTAGCGCAGGGCCAGGTCGGCGAGGTCGAACGTGCGCTGCCCGGGCAGCGCCAGGTAGGCGGCCAGCGCCGTGTCGCTGGTGAGCCCCTCGATCTCCAGGCCGCGCGCCGCCAGCGCCAGCATCGGCCCCTTGGCCTCGTGCATCGCCTTGGGGCGGGACGCGTCGGCCAGCCACGCCGCCAGCGCCCGCTCGTCGTCGGCGATCAGCTCGGCCGGGTCGAGGTGGACGGCCGCGCCCGCCGCCGACGCCAGCGCGACGCCGGTCAGCTCGCCGGTGCCGCGCCCCCACGTGCCCGTCACCGCGACGCCCGTGCGGCCCGCGGCGGTGTTCTCCTCCAGCCAGGACGCCAGCGCCCCCGGCTCCAGCGCCTGGAGGTCGACGTCGAAGCCCTCGTCGGCCTCGGGCTCGACCGCCGACAGCGACGCGTAGAGCCGTTCGCGCAGCACCCGGAACTGGAGCGAGTCGAACAGGGTGTGGATCTCCTCGCGCTCCCACTGGCCCATCTTCAGCTCGGCGGGGGCGGCCTCCAGCGCGACGTCGCAGTCGAGCTTGTTGATCTGCTGGTTGCGCAGCACCGACGCCAGGTGCTCGCGCAGGTTGTCGCCCGCCTTGCCCTTGATCTCGTCGACGTGGGCGACGAGGGCGTCCAGGTCGCCGTACTTGGTGAGCCACTTGGCGGCCGTCTTCGGGCCGACGCCGGGCACGCCGGGCAGGTTGTCGCTGCTCTCCCCCACCAGCGCGGCCAGTTCGCGGTACCGCTCGGGCGGCACCCCGTACTTGGTCTCGACGGCGGCCGGGTCCATCCGGGCCAGCTCCGACACGCCCCGGATCGGGTACAGGATCGTGACCGACTCGTCGACGAGCTGGAACGCGTCGCGGTCGCCGGTGACGACCAGCGTGTCCATTCCGGCGGCGGTCGCCTGCACCGACAGCGTCGCGATGATGTCGTCGGCCTCGAACCCCGCCACCGACAGGCGCGGGATGCGCAGCGCGTCCAGCACCTCGAAGATCAGCGAGACCTGGCTGCGGAACTCGTCGGGCGTCTTCTGCCGGCCCGCCTTGTACTCGACGTACGCCTCGTGCCGGAACGTCGGCTCGGACCGGTCGAACGCCACCGCGATGTGGGTGGGCTGCTCGTCGCGCAGGACGTTGATGAGCATCGAGGTGAAGCCGTACACCGCGTTGGTGGGCTGGCCGTCGGTCGTCGCGAAGTTCTCCACCGGGAGCGCGAAGAACGCCCGGTAGGCGAGGGAGTGCCCGTCCAGGAGGAGGAGTCTCGGCTTGTCAGGGGTCGGTGCTGTCGTGGCCACACCAGGACTCTAGTCTGCGCGTACGACAGTTCGAGGGACGTCGCGCGACCCGGACCGCGCCGACGCTGCCCGCACGGCGAAAGAGGCACGGCGATGACCGACGACCGCGTGGAACGCTCCGGCGACCTGCCGGGTTTCTTCCCCGGCGACCCGCAGGGCGACCTCGGCACCACGATGGGGATCGAGCTGCTCGAAGCGTCCCCCGAACGCGTGGTCGGGCGCATGCCCGTCAAGGGCAACACCCAGCCCTACGGTCTGCTGCACGGCGGCGCGTCCTGCGTGCTGGCCGAATCGCTCGGCTCCATCGGCTCGGCGCTGCACGCCGGAGAGGGCCGCATCGCCGTCGGCGTCGAGATCAACGCCACCCACCACCGCGCCGCGACCCGGGGCCACGTCACCGGCGTCGCCACCCGCGTGCACGGCGGACGCACCCTCGCCACCTACGACATCGTCATCACCGACGAACGCGACCGCCGCGTCTGCACCGCCCGCCTGACCTGCATGCTCCGCGACGCCCCGAACTGACCGGCACGCCGATGTGGCGAACGTCCGGCCCGTCATCCTTTGCGGTGGAGTGCCCACGGTCGCTACCGTGGATCAGAGCGGCCCGGGATCACCGAGTAGACAACGTGCGCGTCCGGAGACGGGCCGCGCGGCCCCAAAGGTGATCCCGGGCGTTCGCTTCCCCCCTCGCGCCCGCGCCGCCGGGCCTCTACCGTTCCGGTCATGCCCGAGCGAATCGCCCCGGTCCTGGCCGCCCTCGCACTCGCCTTGACGGGCTGCTCCGGCGACCCGGGCGGCACGCGCGACGCGGCGCCCACCTACCCGCTCGCGGCCCGCACCGTCCGCCCCGGCGAGAGCGCCGTCCGCGCCGCGCCCGTCACCGGCGGCGAGCTGCGCTTCCAGGTCATCGGGCTCACCGCCGGGCTCACCACCCTCGCCGGGAGCCACGCCGACCGCGCCCCGCGCGGACGCTACGTCCGCGTCCGCCTCGTCGTCGAGAACACCGGACGCACCGGCCAGCGCCTCGACGTCCGCGCCCAGCGCCTCCGCACCGCCGACGGCGCCGCGCACGCCCGCGACCTCCAGGCCACCCTCATCAAGCGCCAGCCCGCCGACACCCTCGACCTCGGCGCGGGGATGCGCACCGAGATGGACCTGTGGTTCGACATCCCCGCCGCCACGCAGCCGGCCGCGCTGCGGCTCGTCGGCACCGCGCCCCTCGGCGCGGTCACGGCCGAGGCACCGCCCGTCGAGGTCCCGCTGCGCTGACCGTCCGGGAAACGACGAGCGGGGCGGGACGGGCCGCAGCCCGTCCCGCCCCGCCGCCCCGCGCTCAGGACGGGGAGTCCCCCTCCGCCGGGCCGTCCGGCGGCGGGCCGCCGTCCGCCCGCGTCACGTCCGGAGCCGCCGCGGCCTTCTCCGCCGCGACCTGGTCCTCCACCGTCATGTCGGCGCCCGAGCCCAGATAGGCCGCCCGCACCTGCGGGTCGTCCAGCAGCTCCGCGGCCGGGGCCGACTTCACGATCCGGCCCGTCTCCAGCACGTACGCCCGATGCGCGATCGACAGCGCCTGCGCCGCGTTCTGCTCCACGAGCAGCACCGTCGTGCCCCGCCGGTTGATCTCCACGATGATCGAGAAGATCTGCTGCACCAGTTTGGGCGCCAGGCCCATCGACGGCTCGTCCAGCAGCAGCACCTTCGGCTTGGCCATCAGGGCGCGCCCGATCGCGAGCATCTGCTGCTCGCCGCCGGACATCGTGCCGCCCATCTGGTTCTTGCGCTCGGCCAGCCGCGGGAACAGCTCGTAGACCTCGGCCAGTTCCTTCTCGGCACTGCCCTTGCGCGCGTACGAGCCCATGTGCAGGTTGTCGGCCACCGTCATGCCCGGGAACACGCCCCGGCCCTCCGGCGACTGCCCGATCCCGGCCAGGACCCGCCGGTGACCCGGCATCTTGCTGATGTCCGCGCCGTCGAACACGATCCGGCCCCGCGTCAGCGGACGCAGCCCGGAGATCGTCTTCAGCGTCGTCGTCTTGCCCGCGCCGTTCGCGCCGATGAGCGTGACGATCTCGCCCTGCTCGACCTCGATCGAGAGGCCCTTGATCGCCGCGATCTTGCCATAGTGGACATGGATGTCCTCGACCTCAAGAAGCATCGGCGGGAGCCCCCAAGTACGCCTCGATGACCCGCGGGTCGTTCTGGATCTCCACCGGCAGCCCCTCGGCGATCTTCTGGCCGAAGTCCAGCACGGCGAGCCGGTCGCTGATGCCCATCACCAGGCTCATGTCGTGCTCGATGAGCAGCACCGTGCGGCCCGAGTCGCGGATCTTGCGGATCAGCTCCTGCAACGCGACCTTCTCCGCCGGGTTCATCCCCGCCGCGGGCTCGTCCAGCAGCAGCAGCTTGGGGTCCGTCGCCAGCGCCCGCGCGATCTCCAGACGCCGCTGGTCACCGTACGGCAGGTTCTTCGCCGACTCCTCCGCCCGGTGCGCCACCCCGACGAACTCCAGCAGCTCGGCCGCCTTCGCCCGCCCGGCGCGCTCCTCGCGGCGGTGCCACGGCAGCCCCAGCGCGGCACCGGCCAGACCCGTCCGGTGGTGCGCGTCCGCGCCCACCATCACGTTCTCCACGGCCGTCATGTTGTGGAACAGCCGCACGTTCTGGAACGTGCGCGCCACCCCGCGCTTGGTCACCTGGTACCGCTTCACGCCGTCCAGCCGGCGGCCGTCGAACAGCACCTGGCCCTCCGTGGGCCGGTACACGCCGGTGACGACGTTGAACACCGTCGTCTTCCCCGCGCCGTTCGGGCCGATCAACGCGAAGATCTCGCCCTCGCGCACGTCCAGCCGGACCTTGTTGATCGCGACCACGCCGCCGAACCGCATGACGACGTCACGCAGCTCCAGCAACGGCTCCTGCTTCGGCGAACCGGCACCGGACACCGGCGTCGCCTCCCGTTCCGCGCTCACTTGGCCACCTCCGGCTTCACGTCGTGCGGGTCGGCCGTCGGGGTCGCCACCTCGGCGCCCATACTGCCCATCCCGCCGGTGCCCTCCGCCAGCTCCGCCTTGCGGCGCCGCGACGGCAGCAGGCCCTCGGGCCGCAGCGCCATCATCAGCACCAGCGCGAACCCGAAGAACAGCACCCGGTAGTCCTGCAGCTCACGGAACCGCTCCGGCAGCCACGCCACCAGGAACGCCCCCAGCATCACGCCCGGCATGTTCCCCGAACCGCCCAGCACCACCGCCGCCAGCAGGATCGCCGACACGATGAACGGGAAGTTCGCCGGAATGATCGACGTGGCCTGCGAGCCGTACACCACGCCCGCCACCCCGCCGATCGACGCGCCGATCGCGAACGCCGCCAGCTTGAACTTGAACGTCGGGACGCCCATCAGCTCCGCCGCGTCCTCGTCCTCGCGCACCGCCATCCACGCCCGGCCGACGCGGGAGTTGTTCAGCCGGTTCACGAACACGATCGCCACCACGATCGCCGCGAGCATCAGGTAGTAGTACGGCCGCATGTCCAGCGCGCCGTAGGTGAACGGCGTCAGGTCGCCGAGACCGAGGAACGTGAACGGCTGCACGTCCGGGATCGTCCACTCCGACAGCGACGGAGGGTGCGGAATGCCCGAGATGCCGTTCGGGCCGCCGATCGCGTCGGTGTTCCGCGCCGTGATCCGGATGATCTCACCGAACCCCAGCGTCACGATCGCCAGATAGTCGCCCCGCAGCCGCAGCGTCGGCGCCCCCAGGATCACCCCCGAGATCGCCGCGATCACGACGCCGACGACCAGGATCTCCCAGAAGTTCCAGCCCAGGTTCTTCCCCAGGATCGCCATCGTGTAGCCGCCGATCGCGAAGAACGCGACATAGCCCAGGTCGAGCAGGCCCGCCTGCCCCACCACCACGTTCAGGCCCAGCGCCAGCAGGATGTACCCGCCGATCGGGAAGAACAGCAGCGTCGACCAGTCGCTCTCCGGCGACATGAAGTTGCCGATGAAGTCCGCCGGCAGGATCACCGCGAACACGATCAGGGCCAGATACACCGACCAGCGCACCGGATTGGACGCACCCGCCCAGCCGTCGCGCACCCGGTCGGGCATCGCCCTGAGATTACGGACGCCGGACACGCGTCCCCCCTCACTCGCCTTCGCGCCGGTCATGCGCGCGCCCTCTGCAGAGACTCGCCGAGAATGCCGGTCGGACGGAACATCAGCACCAGGACCAGGATCGTGAACGCGACCACGTCACGCCACTCCGCCCCGAAGATCGACGAACCGTACATCTCCAGCAACCCCAACGTCAGACCGCCCACCAGCGCACCGCGCAGGTTGCCGATACCGCCGAGGACCGCCGCGGTGAACGCCTTGATCCCGAGCAGGAAGCCCACCATGTACTGGGTCTCCTCGAACCGCATCATGTACAGCGCCGCCGCCACACCGGCCATCGCGCCACCCAGCGCGAACGTCACCGTCACCACGCGGTCGATGTTGACGCCCATCAGGACCGCCGTCTCGGGGTCCTGGGACGTCGACCGGATACCGCGGCCCAGCCGCGTCCGGCTCACGAACTGGTCCAGCGCGACCATCATCAGGATCGCGCCGACGAAGATGATGATCTTGTCGCTGCGCAGCCCCATGTCGCTGATGTCCAGCCCGAACAGCGACCGGATCGCCACCGGATCGGCGAAGTCGTTCGACTGCACCGGCAGCCTGCCGCCCTCCTTCGGACGGTCGAACAGCACCGGGATCACCACGAGCGCGAAGAACTGCTGCAAGAACAGCGACGCGCCGATCGCCGAGATGAGCGCCGCCAGCCGCGACGCCCCCTTCTTGCGCAGCGGCCGGTACGCCACCAGCTCCAGCAGCACCGCCGCGCCACCGGACGCGGCACCCGCCACCACCGCCAGCAGCAGCATCAGCCCGATCAGCGGCAGCGTCCCCAGCGGGGACGAGATGCCGAGCACCTCCAGGGCGCCGACCACCGCGAAGGTGCCGATCATGAAAATCTCGGAATGCGCGAAGTTGATCAGCCGCAGCACGCCGTAGACCATCGTGTAGCCCAGGGCGACGAGCGCGTAGATCGCGCCCAGGGACAGGCCGTCGATCGTGGACGGCCAGAACTGATCAATGAAGTTACTGAGCACTATGAGGTCGCCTTCGTCGAAGGGCGGGAGCGCGGTCGGCGCTCCCGCCCCTGCGCGTCAAAGAGTCCGTACGCCGCGGAGGGCGGACGAGCCCTTAGCCGAGCTTGGCCGTGTTCGCGTCGCCCAGCAGCGGCAGCGTCTGGCCCTTGACCTCGTAGACGTAGATCGCGCTGCTCGCCGGGTCGCCCTCGGGCGTGAACTTGATCTCCTTCGAGACACCCGGGACCGCCACCGTGGACAGGAACTTGTTGATGTCCTCGGCCTTGGTGTTACCGGCCTTGACGGCCTCGATGAACGCCGTCGCCGCGTCGTAGCCCTCGGCCGCGTAGATCGCCGCGTCGGAGTTGTACTTCTTCTTGTACGCGTCGGCGAACTTCTTCGACGCCGCGCTCGCCTTGCCCGTCGGGTCGATCAGGCACGGGCAGCCCACGACCGAGCCCTCGGCGTTGCTGCCGCCGGCACCCGCCGCCAGGCCCTTGTCCAGCGAACCGTCACCGGACAGGAAGCGCGCCTTCACGCCCGCCTCGCGGAGCTGCTTGATCAGCTTGCCGCCCGCGGCGTAGTAGCCGCCGAAGAAGATGGCGTCCGGGCCGAACGACTTCGCCTGGTTCACCGTCGCCGAGTAGTCCGACGCCTCGGGGTCGATCGCGCCGACCTGCGTCGTCGCGCCCTTGCCCTTGACGGTCGTCTCCACCGTCGTGCCCAGCGGCTTGCCGTACTCGGAGTTGTCGTGGATGACGAAGACCTTCTTCGCCGACAGCCCGCTCGTGATGAAGGTGCCGACACCGGCGCCCTGGATGTCGTCGTTGCCGACGATGCGGTGGAAGAACTTCCAGCCGTTCTTGGTGAGGGCGGCGTTCGTCGCCGACGGGGACACCGCCGGGATCTTGCCCTCCTCCAGCACCGGCCCGACCTGCTGCGTCTCACCGGAGAACGCCGGGCCGATCAGGCCGACGATCTTGTCCTTGGTGATCGCGGACTTCGCCAGCGGCACGGCCTGCTCGCCCTTGCCCTGGCTGTCGTAGTCCTTGATGTTGATCTTGACCTTGGGGTTGGTGGCGTTGTACTCCTCGAACGCCAGCTTCGCGCCCCGGTTCGGCGGGATCACGATGCCCGAGTTCTCACCGGTCAGGTCGCCCATGAAGCCGATGGTGACGGAGTCGCCGTCACCCGAGCCGCCGTCCGAGTCGCCGCCACAGGCCGCCGCACTGACCGCGAGAACCGCGCTCAGAGCGATGGCGCCCGTCGCCCGCATGATGTTGCGCCGCAAGGTGGTCAACCTTTCCATCCGGATCCGGAAGGGGATCGGGTACGAGTCAGCCCCCGGTGCCGCCGCCACAACGACGGGCGATCTCCCGGGAGTCAGGTATGTCGTACACCTTGCGGTTGGTCCAGAGGAGGACCCTCCGATCGAAGGGTTATTCGTTCGTTACGGCTCCGTGCCCATCCGCCACCCGTCCCGGCCAGCGACGATGACCCAGCGTGACCGCGCGGCAGAATCCCTCCGCGCGTCCCGGAACCCCCCGGATGGGGCGTTCCACGCGGAGCCGGACGGGCCGTCGCCGGTCACTCCGCGGGCGCCTCCGCGGCCGACCCTCCCGCCGCGCCCGCCACCACGGCCTCCGCGACCGCGCGCATCGTCAGCCGCCGGTCCATCGACGTCTTCTGAATCCACCGGAACGCCTCGGGCTCGGTCCAGCCGTGCGCGGCCTGGAGCAGGCCCTTGGCCCGGTCCACCACCTTGCGCGTCTCCAGCCGGTCCCCGAGCCCCGCGACCTCCGCCTCCAGCGCCCGCATCTCCGTGTAGCGGCTCACCGCCACCTCGATGGCGGGCGCGAGGTCGGTCTTGGTGAACGGCTTCACGAGGTAGGCCATCGCCCCCGCGTCCGTCGCCCGCTGCACCAGCTCCCGCTGCGAGAACGCCGTCAGGATGACGACCGGCGCGATCCGGTCGGCCGAGATCCGCTCGGCGGCCGAGATGCCGTCCAGCACGGGCATCTTGACGTCCAGGATCACCAGATCGGGCCGCTGCTCGGCGGCCAGCCGCACGGCCGTCTCCCCGTCCCCGGCCTCCCCGACCACCTCGTAGCCGTCCTCCTGGAGCATCTCCTTGAGATCCAGGCGGATCAGGGCCTCATCTTCTGCGATCACAACTCGCCGAGCGCTCTCCGTCACGCGCACGAGACTACCGGGACCGGCTAGCATGGTCCGCGCCAGGTGCGCCTAGTGCGCGCCGAAGGCCGGTCAGGCCGCTTTTCACCCAGTACGGCCCCGCCCCGGTATTCCAACGGCAGAGAAAGCGGATTCAAAACCCGCACAGTGTGGGTTCGAATCCCACCCGGGGCACCGTGCAGCCCACCGTTCGCGCAGAGCGGTGGGCTTCGTCGTGTCCGGCCGCGGTACCGACGTCCGGACGAGTGACGGGGTTCCCGGGGTGGCCGGAGCGTGGCCGGATCGAGATGGGGTGGTGACGCTCCGGCCACGGGTCAGGGTTGGGCGGGGTTGTGGGCGATGGCGTCGCCGATGCGGTGGACGCGGAGGGCGTTGGTGGAGCCCGGGGTGCCGGGGGGTGAGCCGGCGACGATGACGACGCGGTCGTTCTTGTGGCAGCGGCCGATCTCCAGGACGGCCTGCTCGACCTGGCGGACCATCTCGTCGGTGTGGTTCACGTGCGGGACGATGAACGTCTCGACGCCCCAGACGTGGGCGAGGCGCCCGCGCACGGCGGGCACGGACGTGAACGCCAGCAGCGGGATGGGCGAGCGGTAGCGCGACAGCCGCCGCGCCGTCTCCCCCGACATGGTGAAGGCGACCAGGGCCTCGGCGCCGACGGTCGCGCCGACCTCGGCGGCGGCGCGGGCGATGGCGCCGCCGACGGTCTCGGGGATGCGGTTGAGGGTGTGGGTGGCGTGCAGGGACGCCTCTTCGGCGGTGGAGACGATGCGGCTCATGGTCTCGACGGACTGGACGGGGTACTGGCCGACGCTGGTCTCGCCGGAGAGCATGACGGCGTCGGCGCCCTCGAAGACGGCGTTGGCGACGTCGGAGGTCTCGGCGCGGGTGGGACGGGGCGCGGAGATCATGCTTTCGAGCATCTGGGTGGCGACGATGACGGGCCGGGCCTTCTCGCGGCACAGCTCGATGGCGCGCTTCTGCACGATCGGGACCTGTTCGAGGGGCAGTTCGACGCCCAGGTCGCCGCGGGCGACCATGATGCCGTCGAAGGCGGCGACGATCTCGGGCAGGTTGTCGACGGCCTGCGGCTTCTCGATCTTGCCGATGAGGGGGACGCGGACGCCCTCCTCGTCCATGATGCGGTAGCAGATCTCGGCGTCGTCGGGCGTGCGGACGAAGGACAGCGCGACCATGTCGACGCCGAGGCGCAGGGCCCAGCGCAGGTCGGTCTCGTCCTTGTCGGTGAGGGCGGGGACGCTGACGGGGACGCCGGGCAGGTTGAGGCCCTTGTTGTCGGAGACCATGCCGCCGACGGTGACGGTGGTGCGGACGCGGGGTCCGTCGACGGCGGTGACCTTGAGGGCGACGCGGCCGTCGTCGATGAGGACGGCGTCACCGGGCGAGACGTCGCCGGGCAGGCCCGCGTAGGTGGTGGAGACCTCTTTGCGGGTGCCGGGGACGTCGTCGGTGGTGATGGTGAAGTCGTCGCCGAGGGTGAGGCGGACGGGGCCGTCCGGGAACCGCCCGATGCGGATCTTGGGGCCCTGGAGGTCGGCGAGGATGCCGACGCCGCGTCCGGTGGCGTCGGCGGCGGCGCGGAGCCGGTGGTAGACCTCTTCGTGGGTGGGGTGGTCGCCGTGGCTCATGTTGAGGCGGGCGACGTCGATCCCGGCGTCCACGAGGGCGCGGATCTGCTCCTCGCTGGAGCAGGCGGGGCCGATGGTGCTGACGATCTTCGCTCGACGGGTCACGGGCATAACGCTACTTACCTACTTGCCGGTAGGGGTATTCGTGCAGGATGTGGTCCCGGAGTGTTCATCCGATGGTCCGGACCATAGGTCTAGACCACCGGAGAATCGGGCGTCCGTCAAGAGGCGACGGCGTCGATGGTGGCGCGGGTGAAGGCGGGCAGATCGTCGGGGTTCCGGCTGGTGACGAGCAGGTTGCCGCCGTGGTCGCAGACCTTGACCTCCTCGTCGACCCAGGTGGCTCCGGCGTTGCGCAGGTCGGTCTTGAGGCTGGGCCAGGACGTGACGACGCGGCCGTCCACGGCGCCGGCCTCGATGAGGGTCCAGGGGGCGTGGCAGATCGCGGCGACGGGCTTGCCCGCGTCGAAGAACCCCTTCACGAACGCGACCGCGTCCGCGTCGGTGCGCAGGTAGTCGGGGTTGCCGACGCCGCCGGGCAGGACGAGCCCGTCATAGGCGCTGACGTCGGCCTCGGCGACGGTGACGTCCACGTCGAAGGTGTCGCCCTTGTCGAGGTGGTGCAGGGCCTGGACCTTCCCGGCGTCGGTGGAGACGAGGTGGACGGTGGCGCCGGCGTCCTTGAGGGCGTCCCAGGGGTGGGTGAGCTCGATCTGCTCGATGCCCTCGGGCGCGACGAGGAACGCGACGGTCTTGCCGGTGAGCGCGCTGGTCATGTGATCTGTCCTCCTGGCTGCGGGGTCCGTCCTCGGCCTCTGCCCGGCGAGGCATGGGGTATGCAGGGAGGCATGGATTACCGGGAGCGGCCGGGCCCGGCGGGCGCGGGGGTCGCGTGCGTGTGGCGGGCGCGGCTGCCGGGCGACGCGGCGGCGTTCACGCAGGTGGTGGTGCCGGACGGCTGCGTGGACCTGATCTGGTGGGACGGCGCGATCCTGGTGGCGGGCCCGGACACCGGGCCGATGCCGTCGCGGATCGAGCCGGGCGCGGAGCTGGCGGCGGTGCGGCTGGCGCCGGGCCGGGCGGCGCCGGTGCTGGGGGTGCCGCTCGCGTCGGTGCGGGACGCGCGGGTGCCGCTGCGGGAGCTGTGGGGTGACGAGGCGGCGCGGCTGGCGGACGCGGCCGATCCGCTGGCGGCGCTGACGGACGCGGTGGTGGCCCGGTCGGCCCCCGACCCGCGCGTACCGGCGCTGCTGGACGCGCTGGCGCGGTCGCCGGTGCGCGCCGCGGCGCGGGAGCTGGGGCTCGGTGAGCGGCAACTGCACCGCCGGGCCGTGGCCCTGTTCGGCTACGGCCCGAAGACGGTGCAGCGGGTGCTGCGGTTCCAGCGGGCGCTGCGGCTGGCGCGGTCCGGGATGCCGCTGGCGGAGACGGCGTACGCGGCGGGTTACGCGGACCAGCCGCATCTGGCGCACGAGGCGCGGGAGCTGGCGGGCGTGCCGATCACGCGGCTGCTGTGAGGCGTCCGTAGGCGCGCAGGGTGAGCAGCCGCGCGACGGTGATCACGCCGCGCCATTCGGGGCCGGTGGCCGGTGCCCAGGACGGGAAGTTGACGTCCCAGCCGCCGTCGTCGGCGCGGGTGGCGAGGACGTGGTCCAGGTGCCGGTCGATGTCGGCCTGCTCGAAGAGGCGGCGGCCGTATCCGCCGGGGTGCGGCGCGAGGTCGAGCGGCGAGTGGACGTGCCCCTCGGCTTCGGGGTCGAGGGCGGCGGTGGCGGCGAGGGCGTCGCGGTGCCGGGTGAAGGCGGCCTCGGCGCGGTCGCGGTCGGGGACGTGGTCGAGGAAGGCGAGGACGCTGAGGGCGTCGTAGGGGCCGGGGTCGAAGCCGGGGGCCTCCAGGCCGCGCCAGGCGAAGTCGGTCGCGGCGGCGGTGTAGGGGTGGCGTGCTCCGGTGGCGTGCAGGAGCCCGGCGAGGGCGGCGGTGGGGTTGAGGGCGCCGGGCGGGTCGTCGCCCTCGGGCTGCCACCACGGGGCGCGCGGCGAGGTGAGGACGGTGGGCAGCACGAACGGCACTCCCCCGTCGGGCCGGGCGATCGAGGCGAGGTGGGCGGCGACGGGTTCGGGGTCGCCGGACCCGGCTTCGAGCATGGTCTCCAGTGCGAGCTGGGCGGGGACGGGCTGTGATTCGGGGCCGCGCAGGTCGGGTTCGAGGGCGTGCCCGTAGCCGCCGTCGGGGTTGGCGTAGGGGGCGAGGGCGGCGAGGACGGCGGTGGCGGGGCCGCCGCGGAAGTGCAGGGCGAAGCGGTGCCGGTCCAGGAGGCGCGCGGTCCGGTGCAGGAAGTCTTCGGCGGCGGCGAGGCCGTCCGCGTCGAGCGAGGTCATGGCGGTGACACTAGCCGTCCGCCCCGGAGTGGATCTTGTAAGGAACGGACATCGGCGGGGCGGGCCGCTACTGTGGGACGGCCGAATTCGGCACAGATCACGACAGGAGCGCCGGGCGTGTTGATCGGGTGGAGCACCGTGTTCGCTGACCGGCCGCTGGCCCGGTTCGAGGAGGCCGCGCGGTTCTGGACGGCGGTCACCGGGACGCGCCTGTCGGAGCGGCGCGGCGCCGACGGCGAGTTCGCGACGCTGCTGCCCCCGTCGGGCGACGCGCACCTGCGGTTGCAGGGCGTCCGGGACGGCGACGGCGGCGCCCACCTGGACCTGGCGGTCGCGGATCTGGCGGCGGCGGTGCGGGTGGCGCGGTCGCTGGGCGCGGTCGCGGTCGGTGAGGCCGAGGGGCTGGCGGTGTTCACGACGCCGGCGGGGCAGGGGTTCTGCCTGACGGCGTGGGACGGGTCGCTGGAGCGGCCTCCGGCGGCGGAGGGGTCGGGCGGGGTGCGGACCCGGGTGGACCAGCTCTGCCTGGACGTCCCGCCGTCGGCGCACGCGGCGGAGCTGGAGTTCTGGTCGTCGCTGACGGGCTGGCCCGTGGCGGCCTCGGATCACCCGGAGTTCACCAAGCTGGTGCCGCAGGGGTCGCTGCCGGTGCGGCTGCTGGTGCAGCGCCGCGCGGACGAGACGCCGCCGTCGGCGCATCTGGACCTGTCCTGCTCGGACGTGGCGGCGGCGACGGCCTGGCACGTGTCCGAGGGCGCCCGCGTCGTCGAGGTGTTCGGCGACTGGACGGTCATGGCGGACCCGGCGGGCGGCGTCTACTGCCTCACCGCGCGCAGGCCGCTCCCCTAGCGGGCGCCGGGCCAGGGGCCGGGCGGTTCGTGGCCGACGCTGGTGTCGGCGGTGCGGACGTCGTGGACGCGGAAGCCGCGCGCCTGGTAGTTGCGCAGCGCGGCGGGCGAGTCCAGCGAGCACGTGTGCAGCCACACGCGGGTGGTCGGGGAACGGTCCGGCCAGCGGCCGGCGAGGTCCCAGGCGCGGGCGGCGGCGACGCCGAGCAGGTGGCCGCCGAGGCCGCGTCCGGTGAAGGCGGGCAGCAGCCCGAAGCAGACGATCTCGACGTCGCCGCCGGGTTGCGGGTCGAGTTCGGCGTATCCGGCGGGGGTGCCGCGGACGTGGGCGACCCACGTCTCGACGCCGGGGCGGTCGAGCCAGCCCTGCCACTGGTCGTGGGTCCAGCCGAGCCGGTCGGTCCAGTGCCAGTCGCCGCCCACGGCGGTGTAGAGGAACCGGCTGAAGGCGGGGCTGGGGATCTCGGCCCGCGCGATGGTCACCGGTTCGGCGGGGACGGCGGCGGGGAGCAGGTCGGCGGGGGCGCGCTGCTCCAGGTACCAGGTGGTGACGTCGGCTCGGCGGCTGGGCATCGGTGGGCTCCCCCCGGAGTGGCGCGAAGACGGAACCGCCGCGCTCCCGGCGTGCGGGGGCGCGGCGGTCGGGTGGACGGTCAGGCGATCGGCCGGGCCGTCGGCGGGATCGGGTACGGCAGGGCGCTCTGCCCGGTGAGGTGCCGGTCGACGCCGTGCGCGGCGGCGCGGCCCTCGGCGATGGCCCACACGATGAGCGACTGGCCGCGGCCCATGTCCCCGGCGACGTAGACGCCGTCGACGGACGTCTTGTAGTCGCGGTCGCGGACGACGTTGCCGCGCTGGTCCAGCTCGACGCCGAGCTGCTCCAGCAGGCCGTCCTTCTGCGGGCCGAGGAAGCCCATGGCGAGCGTGACGAGCTGCGCGGGGATCTCCCGTTCGGTGCCCTCGACGGGCGCGAACCCGGTCTCGGGACCGCCCACCTCGACGATCTTCAGCACGCGGACGTTGCCGTCCTCGTCACCGACGAACGCGCTGGTGGAGACGGCGTAGACGCGGTCGCCGCCCTGCTCGGCCAGTTCCTCGTGGGCGCTCTCCATCTTGAACAGCATGGGGTAGGTCGGCCACGGCTGGGAGCCGGGCCGCGCCTCCGGCGGCCGCGGCATGATCTCCAGCTGGGTGACCGACGCGGCGCCCTGGCGGATGGCGGTGCCGATGCAGTCGGCGCCGGTGTCGCCGCCGCCGATGACGACGACGTGCTTGCCCTCGGCCGAGATCGGTGAGACGGCGTAGTCGCCCTCCTGCACCTTGTTCGCGGGCGTGAGGTACTCCATCGCCTGGTGGACGCCGCGCAGTTCCCGGCCGGGGACCGGCAGGTCGCGCCAGACGGTGGCGCCGCCGGCCAGCACGACCGCGTCGTAGCGGTCGCGCAGCTCGTCGGCGGTGATGTCCTCACCGACGTTTACCGAGGTCTTGAAGTCGGTGCCCTCGGCGCGCATCTGGGCGATGCGGCGGTCCAGGTGGCGCTTCTCCATCTTGAACTCGGGGATGCCGTAGCGCATGAGCCCGCCGACGCGGTCGGCGCGCTCGTACACCTTGACGTCGTGCCCGGCGCGGGTGAGCTGCTGCGCGGCGGCCAGCCCGGCGGGACCGGAGCCGATGACGGCGACGGACTTGCCGGTGCGGACGGCGGGCGGCTGCGGGTGCACCCAGCCCTCCTGCCACGCGCGGTCGATGATCTCGGCCTCGACCCGCTTGATCGCGACGGGGTCCTGGTTGATGCCGAGGACGCAGGCGCTCTCACACGGGGCGGGGCACAGCTTCCCGGTGAACTCGGGGAAGTTGTTGGTGGCGTGCAGCCGTTCGATGGCCTCGCGCCAGTCGTGCCGGT
This sequence comes from Actinomadura flavalba DSM 45200, assembly GCF_000374305.1. Lineage (GTDB taxonomy): Bacteria > Actinomycetota > Actinomycetes > Streptosporangiales > Streptosporangiaceae > Spirillospora > Spirillospora flavalba. The sequence continues at coordinate 219,562 of NZ_KB894098.1, forward strand.
AGACCAGGTCGTTCCACTCGGGGATGAGGTTGCCGAGCGGGCAGCCCTGGTGGCAGAACGGGATGCCGCAGTCCATGCAGCGGCTGGCCTGCTTCTCCAGCTTGTCGTTGCCGAAGTTCTCGTAGACCTCAGACCAGCTCTTGATGCGGACGTCGACCGGGCGGCGCTTGGGGAGCTCCCGCCCGACTTTCAGGAAACCCTTCGGGTCGGCCATGTGCGGTGTCCCCCTCTCAGCTCTGCGCGGCGGCCATGATGGCCTCGTCGACGTCGCGGCCCTCGGCGCGGGCGGCCTCGGCCGCCTGGAGCACCCGCCGGTAGTCCCGCGGCATGATCTTGGTGAAGCGGGCGGCGGCCGAGTCCCAGTCGGCCAGCAGCTTCTCGGCGACGGTGGAGCCGGTCTCGGCCGCGTGCTTCTCCACCAGGCCGCGGACGAAGTCGGCGTCCTCGCCGGTGAGCGGTTCGAGGTCGACCATCTCGCCGTTGACGCGCTCGGTGACCAGGTCCAGGACGTAGGCGACGCCGCCGGACATGCCGGCCGCGATGTTGCGCCCGGTGCGGCCGAGGATGATCGTCCGGCCGCCCGTCATGTACTCCAGGGCGTGGTCTCCGACGCCCTCGACGACGGCGGTGGCGCCGGAGTTGCGGACGCAGAACCGCTCACCGACGATGCCCCGGGCGAACAGCTCGCCGGCGGTGGCGCCGTACAGCAGGACGTTGCCGCCGATGATCTGCTGTTCGGCCTCGAACGCCGCGTCCGCCGGGGGCCGCAGCGTGATGCGGCCGCCCGACAGGCCCTTGCCGACGTAGTCGTTGGCGTCGCCGGTGAGGCGCAGCGTGATGCCGCGCGGCACGAACGCGCCGAAGGAGTTGCCCGCCGACCCGGTGAACGCGATGTCGATGGTGTCGTCGGGCAGGCCCTCGCCGCCCCACTTGCGGGTGACCTCGTGGCCGAGCATCGTGCCGACGGTGCGGTTGACGTTGCGGATCGGCAGGTCGAGGGTGACCTTGTCACCGAACGCGATGGCGCCCTCGGCGAGCTGGATCAGCGTGTTGTCCAGGGCCTTCTCCAGGCCGTGGTCCTGGCCGGTGACCTGGCGCAGCGCGGCGCCGTCCGCGACCTGCGGACGGTGCAGGATCGGTGACAGGTCCAGCCCGGCGGCCTTCCAGTGGTCGACGGCCTCGCGGGTGTCGATCATCTCGACGTGGCCGACGGCCTCGTCCAGCGACCGGAACCCGAGCGCCGCCAGGTACTCGCGTACCTCCTGGGCGACGAACTCGAAGAAGTTCACCACGAACTCGGGCTTGCCGGAGAACCGCTCGCGCAGCACCGGGTTCTGGGTGGCGACGCCGACCGGGCAGGTGTCCAGGTGGCAGACGCGCATCATGATGCAGCCCGACACCACCAGCGGCGCGGTCGCGAAGCCGAACTCCTCGGCGCCGAGCAGCGCCGCGATGACGACGTCGCGGCCGGTCTTCATCTGGCCGTCGGCCTGCACGACGATGCGGTCGCGCAGCCCGTTGAGCAGCAGCGTCTGCTGCGTCTCGGCCAGCCCCAGCTCCCAGGGGGCGCCGGCGTGCTTGAGCGACGTCAGCGGGGACGCGCCGGTGCCGCCGTCGTGGCCGGAGATCAGCACGACGTCCGCGTGGGCCTTGGACACGCCCGCCGCGACCGTGCCGACGCCGACCTCGGCGACGAGCTTGACGTGCACGCGCGCGACCGGGTTGGCGTTCTTGAGGTCGTGGATGAGCTGGGCGAGGTCCTCGATGGAGTAGATGTCGTGGTGCGGCGGCGGCGAGATGAGGCCGACGCCGGGCGTGGAGTGCCGCGTCTTGGCGACCCACGGGTACACCTTGTGGCCGGGGAGCTGCCCGCCCTCGCCGGGCTTGGCGCCCTGCGCCATCTTGATCTGGATGTCGTCGGCGTTGGTGAGGTACTCCGACGTCACGCCGAACCGGCCGGACGCGACCTGCTTGATCGCGCTGCGGCGCAGGTCGCCGTTGGCGTCGGGCGTGAACCGCGCCGGGTCCTCGCCGCCCTCACCGGTGTTGGACTTGCCGCCGAGGCGGTTCATCGCGATGGCGAGGGTCTCGTGCGCCTCGGCGGAGATGGAGCCGTAGGACATCGCGCCGGTGGAGAACCGCTTGACGATCTCCGCGACGGGCTCGACCTCGTCGATCGGCACCGGCGGGCGCTCGCCCTCCTTGAGCTTGAACAGGCCGCGCAGCGTCATGAGCTGCTCGGACTGGGAGTCGACCTTGCCGGTGTACTCCTTGTAGATCTCGTACTGGCGGGTGCGGGTGGCGTGCTGGAGCTTGAACACCGTGTCCGGGTTGAACAGGTGCAGTTCGCCCTCGCGGCGCCACTGGTACTCGCCGCCGACCTCCAGCGTGCGGTGCGCCGGGTCGTTGCCGCCCGGCGGGTAGGCACGGCGGTGCCGCTGCGCCACCTCGGTGGCCAGGACGTCGAAGCCGACGCCGCCCAGCCGCGAGGTGGTGCCGGTGAAGGCGCGGTCCACGACCTCGGCGCCCAGGCCGATCGCCTCGAAGATCTGCGCGCCGGTGTAGGACGCGACCGTCGAAACGCCGATCTTGGACATGACCTTCAGGACGCCCTTGCCGTACGCCTTGACGAGGTTGCGGGACGCCTTGTCGGGGTCCAGGTCCTGCAGGGCGCCGGTGGCGATGAGGTCCTGGACGGTCTCGATCGCCAGGTACGGGTTGATCGCCGAGGCGCCGTACCCGATGAGCAGCGCCATGTGGTGGCACTCGCGGGCCTCGCCGGTCTCGATCACCAGGCCGACCTGCGTACGGGTCTTCTCCCGGATCAGGTGGTGGTGGACGGCGCCGGTGAGCAGCAGCGACGGGATCGCCGCGCGCGCCGAGTTGGCGCCCCGGTCGGACAGGACGAGGATGCGGGCGCCGTCGTCGATCGCGCGCGTCACCTCGGCGCAGATCTCCTCCAGCCGCGCCTCCAGCGCCTCGCCGCCCCCGGCGACGTCGTAGAGGCCGTGCACGACGTGGGCGCGCAGGTGCGGCAGGTCGCCGCCGTCGTCGATGTGGATGATCTTGGACAGTTCCTCGTTGTCCAGGATCGGCGTGGGCAGCACCAGGCGGCGACAGGAGTCCGGGCCCGGCTCCAGCAGGTTGCCCTCGGGGCCGAGGGTCGACTGGAGGCTGGTCACCAGCTCCTCGCGGATGGCGTCCAGCGGCGGGTTCGTGACCTGCGCGAAGAGCTGCTTGAAGTAGTCGAACAGCAGGCGGGGACGCTCCGACAGCACGGCGATCGGAGTGTCGGTGCCCATCGAGCCGATCGGCTCGGCGCCGGTGCGGGCCATCGGCGTCAGGATGATCCGCTGCTCTTCGAGGGTGTAGCCGAACGTCTGCTGGCGCTTGACGAGCGTCTCGTGCGTCGGGACCTCGCGCTCGCGGTGCGGCAGCTCCTCGAACCGGACGAGGCCCTCGTGCAGCCACTCGCCGTAGGGGTGCTCGGCGGCCAGCTCGGCCTTGACCTCGTCGTCCTCGACGATCCGTCCGGCGGCGGTGTCCACCAGGAAGATCTTGCCGGGCTGGAGGCGGCCCTTGCGGACGACCTTGTCGGACGGGATGTCCAGCACGCCCGCCTCGGACGCCAGCACGACGAAGCCCTCGTCGGTCACCCAGTACCGGCCGGGACGCAGCCCGTTGCGGTCCAGGACGGCGCCGACGACGGTGCCGTCGGTGAACGTGACGGAGGCGGGGCCGTCCCACGCCTCCATGAGGGTGGAGTGGAACTCGTAGAAGGCCCGGCGGGCCGGGTCCATCTCGGTGTGGTTCTCCCACGCCTCGGGGATCATCATCAGCACCGCGTGCGGCAGCGACCGGCCGCCCAGGTGCAGCAGCTCCAGGCACTCGTCGAACGACGCGGTGTCGCTGGCCTCGATGTCGATGACGGGGTTGATGCGCGCCAGGTCGCCGGGCAGCAGGTCGGACTTCAGCAGCGCCTCGCGGGCGCGCATCCAGTTCCGGTTGCCCTTGACCGTGTTGATCTCGCCGTTGTGGGCGACGAACCGGTACGGGTGCGCCAGCTCCCACGCCGGGAACGTGTTGGTCGAGAACCGCGAGTGCACGAGCGCGATGGCGCTGGTGAAGCGGCGGTCCGACAGGTCGGGGAAGAACGGTTCGAGCTGCGGCGTCGTCAGCATGCCCTTGTACACGATCGTCCGCGACGACAGCGAGGGGAAGTAGACGCGGACGTCCTGCTCGGCGCGCTCGCGCATGCAGAACACGACGCGGTCCAGCTCCAGGCCCGTCGTGCCCGCGAACGGGCCGTCGGCGGCGGCCGTCACGAAGAACTGCGCGAAGTGCGGCATGACGCGGCGCGCGGCGGGGCCCGCGAACGCGGTGTCGATCGGCAGCTCGCGCCAGCCGAGCGGGGACAGGCCCTCCTCGGCGCACAGCGCCTCGACGTGCGCCACGGCCTCGGCGCGCTCGGCGGCGTCGGCGGGCAGGAAGGCGACACCGGCGGCGTAGGCGCCGGCCGAGGGCAGCGCGAAGTCGACGACCTCGCGGAAGAACGCGTCCGGGATCTGGACGAGGATGCCCACGCCGTCACCGTCGTCGGGCTCCGCGCCGACCGCGCCGCGATGGTCCAGATTCTTCAGGACGGTCAGGGCGTTCTGGACGATGTCATGGCTCTGGCGGCCGTGCAGGTCCGCCACCATCCCGACGCCGCAGGCGTCGTGCTCGTTCGCCGGGTCGTAGAGGCCCTGGTTCTGGGGGCGGCCCGGTGTGAGGGCAGCAGCAGCCATCAACCCTCCCGTCGTCGTCGTGTCACTGCTTCTGAGGTCAGTGCAGTCCGGGACGACGTTGGCCCTGCTGCGGTGTGAAGACCTTACATCACTGCCGGGATCATGCCCGACACGACCGGATCGCGAAACTTCGCGGCGGGCATGGATGTGTCGTCGTCCCCGAGTGGTTTAGACCAGAATACCTAGCCCATGTTTGGACATATCGCCCTGACCTCGGTGATCATCGTCACCGGAGGCCGATGTTTAGGCGATGCCCGGAGCGGCAGGTTCGCAAACCGGGCGCCGGTTCGGGGCTCTGGCGGGGGCCTTCGTCAGCGGGTCCGGGCGGCGCGGTTCAGCACCGCCGGGGGCTGCCCGCCCGCGATCAGCAGCGACAGCAGCGCCTCGTCGGACTCCGCACCCCGGCCGTCCAGCCGCTCCGCCCACGCCACCACCGCGTAGTGGCCGAGCGCCAGCCCGCGCGCCATGCCGAAGCCGCGCCCGAACCCCTGGCCCGCGTCCTTCGCCGTCAGCGGCAGGACGAACCCGGCGCCGCGCGCCGCGTCCAGGCCCGCGACGAGACGTTCGGCCTCCTCCCGTCCGGCCAGGTTGAACACCGTCACCGACAGCACGTGCCCCGGCTCCGGGTCGGGCGCCGCGTACAGGGTGCGGGCCGCCTGCGTGCAGCCGCCCCGCATCAGCTCGGCGGCCACGCCCCGGCCCCACACGGCGGCCGTGCAGTCGGCGTCCAGCCGCTCGGCGCGGCGCGTCAGCGTGCCCGGGACGCCGTCGGCGTCGAGCTTCTTCGCCGCCGACGGGAACGCCTCGCGCTCGGTCAGGGGCTTCGGGTCGCCCGCGCGGTCGGCGAGCGCGGCGTACACCTCGTCCGACGGGGAGCTGGAGTACGACGCCGGAGACGGCCCGCTCTGCGCCACGTGCCCCACCTCGGGAGCGGGCGCGGGCGCGGCCTCGTCGCCGCCGCGCAGCACGAACACCGCTCCCCCGGCCAGCAGCACCACCCCGAGCACGACGGCCGCCACGAAGTAGCCCCGCCCCCCGGACCACCGGCTCCTCACGGGCCGGTCATGCCCCGCCCCACCGGACGGCACACGCCCGTCCACACGCGGCCGCGGCGACCGACGCCCCACCGGCCGCGCCCCCCGCCCACCAGACCCACGACCAGAGACTCCCCGCCGAGCAGACCGACCCTCCAACGACTCCCGCCCACCCCCACCACGCCCGGCGGATTCCCGCCCCAAGGCATCACGGCCGCCTGACGCGCCCCCGAAGGACGCACGATCACCGGACTCGCGCCGCACGGGACCACGCCCGGCGGATTCCCGGCCCGAGGCATCACGACCGACCGACGCGCGCCCCGTGGACGCGCGGTCGCCGGGATCGCGCCGCGCGGGACCACGCCCGGCGGATTCCCGGCTGGAGGCATCGCGACCGGACGACGCGCGGCCGGTGGACGGGCGGTCGCCGGACTCGCGCCGCGCGGGATCGTGTCCGACGGGTTCCGTGCCTGGGACATTGCGGCCCGACGGCGCGTGCCCCGTGAAGGCACGCTCGCCGGACTCGCGGCGTACGGGATCGTGTCCGGCGGGTTCCAAGCCTGGGGAGTCGCGGCCGACCGGCGCGCGGCCGGTGGAGGCGCGGTCGCCGGGATCGCGCCGCTCGGAATCGTGTCCGGCGGGTTCCCGGCGCGGGGCATCGCGGCCGACCGACGCGCGGCCCGTGGAGGCGCGGTCGCTGGTCTCGCGCCTCGCGGGGCCACGCCCGGCGGGTTCCCGGCCGGAGGCGTCGCGGGCGGACGGGGCGCGGCCAGAGGGCGCGCGGTCGCCGGACTCGCGGCGCGCGGGATCGTGTCCGGCGGATTCCAAGCCTGGGGAACTGCGGCCGACCGGCGCGCGGCCAGTGGGGGCGCGGTCGCCTGGATCGCGCCTCGCGGGATCGTGTCCGGCGGGTTCCCGGCGCGGGGCATCGCGGCCGACCGACGCGCGGCCCGTGGAGGCGCGGTCGCTGGTCTCGCGGCGCGCGGGGTCGTGTCCGGTGGGTTCTCGGCCTGGGGTGTTGCGGCCCGGGGCGTCGCGGCGGGTGGGTGCGCGGTCGACTGGGTCGCGTCGTGCGGGATCGCGGCCGGTGGAGGGGCGGTCGCCGGGATCGCGGCGAGCGGCCGGGCGGCGTGGGGCGCGGTCGCGATCGTCGTGCCGCACGGGTCAGCGGCGTCCGTCGGCCATCTGGACCCGGACCCACACGAAGTCGACCGGGTACTCGATGGGGAGGCTCGCCTCCAGGAGTTCGTTCAGGGACGCGGGGTCGGCGCCGCCAGCCTTCTGCACCCAGGCCAGGACCGCGTAATGGCCGCGCGCCTGCGCGAACGCCGAGCTGAAGCCCTTCACGAACGGCGGGGCGCCCTCGGGGTTCAGCGGCAGCACGAATCCGGCGCCGTTGGCGGGGTCGAGCGAACGCAGGATCTGCTGCACGCCCGCGGCGTCGGCCAGGTCGATCGCGATGAACTGTCCGCTGAAGCGCTTGTCCGCGCTGAGGTAGGCGCCGCGCACGATCGCGCGGCACTGCGCCTTGGCCAGGTCCTGCTGGAGGACGGCGCCCCAGGAGACGGCCTTGCAGTCCTTGCTGAGGTGCGTGCCGGTGAGGGCGAAGGTGAGCCCGCCGCCCTTGACGGTCTTGGTGTCGGCGCCGAACACCTCCTCGACGGTCAGCTCGCGGGGGTCGGCGGCGCGCTTGGCGATCGCCGTCGTGCCCTCGTCCCCGAAGTCGGGCGTGTAGGCGGTCGGCTCGATCCGCTGTTCGGGCGGCGGCCCGGCGGCCTTATCGTCGCCGCCGCCCAGCAGGAACACGGCCCCGGCCGCCAGCGCCAGCACGACGACCAGCGCCGTGGCACCGAACAGCAGCTTCGGCTTGGCGCCGCCCTCGCGCCCGCCGTTCCTCCTGCCCGGAGGGCTGTCAGTTCCCGCGCCCGAACCCGCGCCACGTGCCTCGATCACAGACGTGAGCCTAGCGCTCGCCCCGGCCCGGCCGCGCCCAAAAGGGCGATTCCTCCGTATTGCACGCGAGCCCTCAGCCTTCGCCCTTCACAGACCCGCCCCGGGCCTTGCCCACGGACTCCCCCGACGCCCCGACGTCCCCGCCGGAAGGCTTCTCGACGTCCCCGTCGCCCTTGGCGGCAGGGTCCTCGATGGGCTCGATGGCGGCCGCGCCATTCCCCGGCGAAGCGGCAACGGAGGGCGCACCCACCGCCTCGTCACCCGCACCGGCCTTCTCCCCGGACGCACCGACCGGCCCGTCAGCCCCGGCGGTGGAATCAGCGCCCTCTCGCACACGCGCGCCGTCCGGCTCCCCGGCTTCGGCGACAGGCTCGTCGACCGGCTCGACGGCCCTGTCCGCACGCGCGTCGTCCGGCTCCTCGGCCTTGGCCCCGGGGTTGTCGACCGACTCAGCCGCCTTGGCCACATGCGCGTCGTCCGGCTCATCCGCCTTGGCCACAGGCACGCCGTCCGTATCGTCGGCCTTGGCCGCAGGCCCGTCGACCGGCACGTCCGCCTTGGCCACGCGCGCGTCATCCGACTCGCCCGCCTTGGCCGCAGGCCCGTCGACCGGCTCAGCCGCCTCGACCACACGCGCGCCGTCCGGCACATCCGCCTCGACCACGCGCGCGTCATCCGACTCACCGGCCTTGGCCGCAGACCCGTCGACCGGCTTCTCGGACTTGGCCCCGGGGTTATCGACCGGCTCATCCGCCTTGGCCGCACGCACGTCGACCGGCTTCTCTGGCTTGGCCCCAGGGTCGTCGACCGGCTCGTCCGTCTTGGCCGCGCGCGTGTCGTTCGGCTCGTCGGGCTTGATCGCGGGGGGCTTGGCTTTCTCGTCGGTGGGTTCGGCGGCATCCGCGTCGGCCGGTCGGGGCGACTGGTCTTCCGGATCGGTGTCCTCGTTCGTGCCCGGCTCCGGGTCGGCGGGGGCCGCGCCGACCGCCTCCGGGGTCGTCTTGTTCCGGGCCCAGTACAGGTAGGCGACGGCGCCGAGGAAGATGATCAGCGCGGTCCAGTCGTTGAGGCGCAGGCCGAGGACGTGGTGGGCGTCGTCGATGCGCAGCCACTCGATCCAGAAGCGCCCGGCGGTGTAGCCCGCGACGTACAGCGCGAACGCCCGGCCGTGCGTCAGCTTCCAGCGGCGGTCGGCCCAGATGACGAGCACCGCCACGCCGACGCACCACAGCGACTCGTACAGGAACGTCGGGTGGTAGGTGGCGACGTCGGCGTACTGCGGGTCGAGCGCGCCGTCGGCCAGCCGGGGCCGGTGCTCGACGTCGATCTCCAGCGCCCACGGCGCGTTCAGCGGACGCCCGTACAGCTCCTGGTTCCAGTAGTTGCCCCAGCGGCCGATCGCCTGGCCGAGCGCGATGCCCGGTGCGACCGCGTCCCCGAACGCCATGATCGACACGCCCCGGCGGCGGCACGCGATCCAGGCGCCCACCCCGCCCATGATCACGGCGCCCCAGATGCCGAGGCCGCCCTCCCAGATCTTCAGCGCCCGCACCGGGTCGCCGTCCGCACCGAAGTACCGCTGCCAGTCGGTGATCACGTGGTAGAGCCGGCCGCCGAGCAGCCCGAACGGCACCGCCCACACCGCGACGTCCACGACGAAGCCGGGCTGCCCGCCCTTGGCCGCCCAGCGCCGCTCGCCGAGCCACACCCCGACGATGATGCCGACGATGATCATGAGCGCGTACGCGCGGAGCGGGAACGGCCCGAGGTGCCAGACGCCCTGCGCCGGGCTCGGGATGGATGCGACCGGGTGCATGAGCGATGACGTTACCGCCTTCGGCGGCCTGTCCGGGCCGCCGTCCGGCACGATCCGGAAACGCCTCGGGGGCGTGCCCGCGAACGCGGGCACGCCCCCGAGGGACGGGCGGGTGCTACTTGGCCGCGGCGGCGGCCTCGACGGCGCCGCGCACGTCTGACATCTGCTGGTCGCTGAGCTTGGTGCCGTTCAGGTAGACCGACGGAGTGCCGGTGACGCCCCGCTCCTCCAGCGCGTACTTGGTCATCTGGTCGACCTGCGGCTTCTTCTGCTCGTCGCGGACGCACTTCTCGAACCCGGCGTCGTTGACGCCGACGTCCTTGCCCCAGGCGACGAGGTCGTCGGGCGCGAAGCCCTTCGAGCCCTCGCGCGGCTGGAACTCGAACAGCGCGTCGTGGTACGACAGCCACTGCGGCGCCGGGACGCACAGCGCCGCCGCCGCCGACCGCAGCGAGTTGCCCTTGATCGGGTCCTGCTGCTGATTGAACAGGTGGAAGGGCCGGAACACGACCTTCACCTTGCCCTCGGCCGCCAGCTCCTTGATCGTCTTGCCGTTGGCCTCTTCGAACGCCTTGCAGGCCGGGCACTGGAAGTCCTCGAAGATCTCCAGCGTCGGAGCGTTCACTCCGGCCTTGGCCATGACGACCGAGCCGTCGTCCTGACGGGTCAGCGGTGCCTGCGGGCCCGTGTAGGCGGCGGCCGTCTGGTCGCGCTTGCCGCGCTGGTCGAGGACGACCACCGTGACGGCCACGACGGCGGCGATCGCCACCACCGCGCCGATGACGATGCCGAGCAGCCGCTGCTGCTTCTGTCGCGCGGCCTGGCGCTTGCGCTCGGCGGCCAGCTTCTCCCGCGCGGACCGCTCACGTGCGGCCTTGCTCATGGAACTCTCCTCGGGCGCGCAGAGCGGCCACCGGCTCGACGGGAATCAGTCGAGCTGGCCGATACGCCGGAACTCGTCGGACAGGACAAGGACGAACAGCAGGATAGTGATGGCGTGCACCCCGGTGCACCACAGGCAGATCTTGCCGAGCAGGAACTCGGCGGTGACCAGGTACACGACGAACAGGACGCCCGCGCACACCGACGCCAGCCGGCCCCAGCGCAACAGCGGGGACGGCGACCGCAGCGCGGGCGGGGTGACGAGGACGGCGAACCCGACGAAGAACGCCAGGCCCAGCAGCGGCAGGGGTATGCCGAGCAGGGTGGAGAACTCGCTCGTCGTCACGGCGTGGCAGTCGACCGCGCCGGTCGTGGAGCAGATCAGCGCGCCCTCGTCGTAGTGGGACACCGTGAGGTACGCGGAGATTCCCAGCCCGGCCAGGGTGAGGACCCAGGCGACCGGCGCGAACCAGCGCGCGTGCGGGGTCGCCCGCGGCGAACCCTGCGCCTCGTCACCGGGCGCCTCGACGTGCTGCACCATCGCCATCCTCCCGCGTTCCTGCCGGTGGTCTCCGGCCGGGACGGACGCACCGCCACCGGCCGGAGTTCAGCCTAGGGGACCACCGATAAGGTTCGCGTTCGATACGCGCCGGGTTTTACCCTCCGTCAGCGGACGCGTCCGGCGCGGACGCCCTCGGCCAGCTCGGCGGTGAGGGCGCGGACGCCGTCCAGGCCGGAGCGGGCGTCGGGGGCGTCGAGCAGGCGGCGGATGAACGCCGAGCCGACGATGACGCCGTCGGCGAACCCGGCGACCTCGGCGGCCTGGGCGCCGGTGCCGACGCCGAGGCCGAGACCGACGGGCAGGCCGGAGCCGGACTTGTCGATGATGGTGCGGGTGCGCTCGACGAGCCGGGGCGCGCCGGTGTCGATGGCGCTGCGGGCGCCGGTGACGCCCATCAGCGACGCCGCGTACACGAAGCCCCGGCACACGCTCGTGATCTTCTCGATGCGCTCGTCGGTGGAGCTGAGCGCGACGAGGAAGACCTTGTCGAGGTCGTGCGCGTCGGCGGCCTCCAGCCAGGGCCCGGCCTCCTCGGGCGTGAGGTCGGGCGTGATCAGCCCGGCCCCGCCCGCGTTGGCGAGGTCGCGGGCGAACCGCTCGACGCCGTACCGGTCGACGGGGTTCCAGTACGTCATGACCAGCGTGGGCGCCCCGGTCGCGGCGACGGCCTCGACGGTGGCGAACACGTCGGCGAGGCGGGCGCCGCCGGTGAGGGCGCGGTGCACGGCGTCCTGGATGGTGGGGCCGTCCATCATCGGGTCGCTGTAGGGCAGCCCGATCTCGATGACGTCGCAGCCGGACTCGACCATCGCGACGGCGGCCTCCTTGGCCCCCTCGACGGACGGGAACCCGGCGGGCAGGTAGCCGACGAGGGCGGCGCGGTCTTCCCCGCGGGCCCGGTCGTAGGCGGACGTGACGCCGGTGCCGCTCACTGGTCGTTCTCCTCGGGCATCAGGCCGAAGTACCCGGCGGCGGTGTGCATGTCCTTGTCGCCTCGGCCCGACAGGCACACGACGAGCGTGGCGTCGGGGCCGAGCTCGCGGCCGACTTTGAGCGCCCCGGCCAGGGCGTGCGCGGACTCGATGGCCGGAATGATGCCCTCGGTGCGGCACAGCAGCGCGAACGCCTCCATCGCCTCGGCGTCGGTGACGGGCCGGTACTCGGCGCGGCCGGTGTCGTGCAGCCAGGAGTGCTCGGGGCCGACGCCGGGATAGTCCAGGCCGGCCGAGATCGAGTGGGACTCGATCGTCTGGCCCTCGTCGTCCTGGAGGAGGTAGGTGCGCATGCCGTGGATGACGCCGATCGAGCCGCCGGAGACGGTGGCGGCGTGCCGTCCGGTCTCGACGCCGTCGCCGGCGGCCTCGAAGCCGATGAGGCGGACGGACTCGTCCGGGATGAAGGCGTGGAAGGCGCCGATGGCGTTGGAACCGCCGCCGACGCAGGCGAGGACGGCGTCGGGCAGGCGCCCGGTGAGGGCCAGGACCTGCTCGCGGGCCTCGACGCCGATGATGCGGTGCAGGTCGCGGACCATCATCGGGAACGGGTGCGGGCCCATGGTGGAGCCGACGCAGTAGTGCGTGTGCTCGACGCTGGCGACCCAGTCGCGGAACGCCTCGTTGCAGGCGTCCTTGAGGGTGCGGCTGCCGGTCTGGACCGGGACGACCTCGGCGCCGAGCATCCGCATCCGGGCGACGTTGAGGGCCTGGCGCTCGGTGTCGACGGCGCCCATGAACACGGTGCAGTCGAAGCCGAACAGGGCGGCGGCGGTCGCGGTGGCGACGCCGTGCTGCCCGGCGCCGGTCTCGGCGATGAGCCGCGTCTTGCCCATGCGGCGGGCGAGCAGCGCCTGCCCCAGCACGTTGTTGATCTTGTGCGAGCCGGTGTGGTTGAGGTCCTCGCGCTTGAGCAGCACGCGGGCGCCGCCCGCCTCCCGCGAGAAGCGGCGGGCCTCGGTGAGCAGGCTGGGCCGTCCGGCGTAGTCGCGCAGGAGGCCGTTCAGCTCGGCGACGAACTCGGGGTCCTCGCGGGCGGCGGTGAAGGCGACGGTCAGCTCGTCCAGCGCGGCCATCAGGGCCTCGGGGGCGAACCGGCCGCCGAAGACGCCGAAGTGGCCGGAGGCGTCGGGAACGGTCGCGGGCACGGCGGAGCCGGGCGCGGTTTCGGTGGTCATGGGAGTGCGTCCTGTCAAGGGTGATGGAGGGCGGTGCCTGGTCTATGACGACGTCAGGACGGCCCGCCATCGCTCGTGCAGCGGCTCCATCGGCATGTCCACAGCGTACCGCTTCCCGATCAGTTGCCCTGCCGCAGCGCGGGGTGCGCGCCCGCGGCGACCAGGTCGGCGACGGCGGCGCGCGGGTCCTTGCCGCGCACCAGGCTCTCACCGACCAGGACGGCGTCCGCCCCGGCGCCCGCGTAGGCGAGCAGGTCGTGCGGGCCGCGCACGCCCGATTCAGCGATCTTGACGACGTCCTTGGGGATGAGGGGGGCGAGCCGGGCGAAGGTGTCGCGGTCGACCTTGAGGGTCTTCAGGTCGCGGGCGTTGACGCCGAGGACCTTGGCCCCGGCGTCGAGGGCGCGCTCGACCTCCTGCTCGGTGTGGACCTCGACGAGCGGCAGCAGGCCGAGCGACTCGGCGCGCTCGACGAGCGAGACCAGGGCGTCCTGTTCGAGGGCCGCGACGATGAGCAGCGCGACGTCGGCGCCGTGGGCGCGGGCCTCCCAGAGCTGGTAGGCGGTGACGATGAAGTCCTTGCGCAGGACGGCGATGTCGACGCTGGCGCGGACGGCGGCCAGGTCGTCCAGGCTGCCGCCGAAGCGGCGCCGCTCGGTGAGGACGCTGATGACCTTGGCGCCGCCGGCCTCGTAGTCGCGGGCGAGCGCGGCCGGGTCGGCGATGGCGGCGAGGGCGCCCTTGGACGGGCTGCTGCGCTTGACCTCGGCGATCACGCCGACGCCCTGGCCGCGCAGGGCGCCGAGGGCGTCGCGGGGCGGCGGGGCCTGCGCCGCCTTCGCCTTGAGCGAGTCGAGCGACGTCTCTCGCTGCCTTTCGGCGAGATCGGCACGTACGCCGTCGATGATCTCGTCGAGCACGCTCACGCGGTCTGGCCCCCTAGTTCCGGCGATCCGTCGGTCGATCGTATCCATGCGCGCGGACGGTCCCCGACGGCGGGGCGGCCCGGCCGGGTCACGGGGCGAGCGCGTGCCCGAACGGAAGATTGCGGACGATCCAGTACACGACGAACACGACGGCCAGGACGCCGCCGACGACCGGACGCAGCAGCGGATCGCGCAGCCGCTCCCCCCGCGCCGACGCCCACGTCCAGCGTCCCCACAGGTAGACGGCGAGGGGAAGCAGCAGCACCAGCAGCGGATTGGACCCGAACGCGGCGCCGAGGTCCCCGTGCGCCAGTGAGTTCGTCATCCGCAGCCCACCGCACCCCGGGCAGTACCACCCGGTCAGCGCGAGCGCCGGGCATGTGGGGTAATGCCCGGGTTCATGAGGGTCGACGGACGCGACGAGGATCACTCCGGCGACCACCCCGGCCGCGACCGAGACCGGCCCAGCCACCCGCCACCGGCTCCCCCGCACGACCCCGTCCATGTCCCCAACCTAGCCATCCCCGCGCCGATCAGCGCCGCCGCGCCGCCCATGACCCGGCGCGGCCGGAACCGCACGGCCTGGCCGGTTGTCCGGCGGCGGTGTGGTGCGGGACGGTCGTCAGGCGTCGAGGACGTAGCCGACGCCGCGGACGGTGCGGATGGGGTTGCCGGTGCCGAGTTTGGCGCGGAGCTGGGCGACGTGGACGTCGACCGTGCGGCTGCCCGACCCGGCGCCGGCGGACCAGGCGGCGGCGAGGAGCTGTTCGCGGGTGAAGACGCGGCCGGGGTGGCCGATGAGGTGTTCCAGCAGGTCGTACTCGGTGGAGGTGAGGGCGAGCGGCCGGTCCCCGACGCGGGCGGTGCGCGTCACCGGATCGACGGCGAGACCACCGGCGCGCAGGGGCTCGGCGGGGGGCGCGGCGGTGTCGCCGCGCAGCGCCGCCAGCACCGCCGCGACGAGGACGCGCGGCGCGAACGGCCGGGTCACCCGGACGTCGCCGATGCCGCGCGCGGCGGGTTCGGGCGTCGGGACCAGGACGACGACCGGCGCCGGGCGGGCCGCCTCGGTCACCCGCCGGTACAGCTCGGCGGGCCGGGCCGCGGTGGACAGGTCGAGGACGACGGCGTCCGGCCGCAGCCGCGCGCACGTGCCGGGCGCCCGCGCCGGGTCGCGTTCCAGCTCGACCTCCAGGCCCTCGCGGGCCAGGTAGCGGCGTTGCAGCTCCGCGACGGCGGGCTCGTGCTCGGCCACCAGGACCAGCACGGGCCGGTCGTCGCCGGTGGTCACGGCCGCGCCGCGCGGTCCGGCGGGGCGGCGGTCGGGTCCTCGCCCCGGTCGAGCGACTTCCAGAGGGCGGCGGGGTCGGCGTCGTCGCGCGGGGCGGCGGCGCGGCGCTCGTAGCGCGCGGACAGGCCCGGCCAGCGCCGTCCCCGGACGAGCGTGACGATCCCGGCGGTCGCCACGAAGACGCCGCCGGCCGCCGACACCAGCCACCACGGGGACGTCGCCACCTCGGGCGCCGACCCGAGCCGCAGGAGCGCGCTCCGGTCTCCGGCGGCGGCGAGGATGTCGGCGCGGCCCGTCACGGTGACGCTCGCCCACACGATCCCGGCCCCGAACGCGGCCAGCAGCGCGCCGACCACGGCCCGCCCCCGGCCGCCGACGGCGAACAGCGCGGCCAGCCCGGCGAGCGCGGCCCAGCCGAGCGCCCCCGCCGTCGCCCCGAGGTCGCCGCCGGTGACGTCGAGCGTGAACGGCGTGATGGCGTTCTTCGCGGTGACGGTGGCCCAGGCGCGTCCGGCGGCGAGCAGCGTGAGCCCCGCCCCCGCCGCGCACAGCAGGGCCGTCAGCCCCCGTTCCCGGCCGGCGCTCATCGGCCGCCGGTCCGCGCCGGTCTCGGGCGGGCCGGGGCTCACGACGAGGCGGTGGGCCGTTCGCCCACGGTGGCGGGGAGGACGTCGGCGTCCCAGCAGGTGCGGTCGCCGGTGTGGCAGGCGCCGCCGATCTGGTCGACCTTCACCAGGACGGCGTCGGCGTCGCAGTCGAGCGCGACCGACTTGACCCACTGCTGGTGGCCCGAGCTCTCGCCCTTGACCCAGTACTCCTGGCGGCTGCGCGACCAGTACGTGCAGCGGCCGGTGGTCAGCGTGCGGTGCAGGGCCTCGTCGTCCATCCAGCCGAGCATGAGCACCTCACCGGTGTCGTACTGCTGGGCGATGGCCGGGACGAGGCCGTTCGGGTCGCGCTTGAGGCGTTCGGCGATCTTGGGGTCCAGATTGGACGGGCGAGCGGACATGCCCCCCATTGTGCCGCGTGCGGGCGGCGGACGCGCCCGGGCCGGGCCGGGACACGTAAGAGCCCGCGCACCGGGAGCGGAGCACGGGCCCTGACGTACGGCTTCGGGTGTTACAGGGGGACGACCTGGTCGGCCTGCGGTCCCCGGTTACCCTGCGTCACTTCGAACTGGACGCGCTGGTTCTCGTCCAGCGTGCGGTACCCGGAGCTCTGGATCGCCGAGTAGTGCACGAAGACGTCCGGCCCGCCGCCGTCCACGGCGATGAATCCGAAGCCCTTCTCGGCGTTGAACCACTTCACGGTGCCCTGCTGGGGCATGTCTTTCTCCTTGCGGCAAAACCTGGGCCCACACCTCGCGGACCCCGCGGTCGCGCGGAACGCTCTCGCCCCCCGTACGGTCCCGGAAAAGCCAAAACGCCCGCTGCCATCAGTCCGCGGGCGTTACCAAACGATCGAGAACCACGACTGCAACCGACGGCACCACCGTATCACCGGTTCCACCGAAATCGCAGGAGTGGGGACGCCTCGGATTCACCTCCGGGCGAACCCCCGGTTAAAGGCCCCAACCGGCCTCGGTAAGGGCGTTGACCGCCGCCGTCGGACCGGTGGGACGCACGCGTGCGACGTCCGTGCGGCCCAGTGCCCACAGGACGAGTTCGCCTACGGGGCCGTGCACGCGGACCGATCCGGCGGAGGGTCCGCGGCGTCCGCGCGCAACGCGGGCGGCACGGCCGTCCGGACGCACCAAGTTGACCTCTACCGGCACATTTCTTAGGACAAACCGGGCAATTTTGATACGAGCCCACAACGCTTGTTCCAGCTCCGACGTCAGCTCGCGCGGCTCCCACTGGGCGCTTGCCCGCCGCACGTCCTCGTGATGCACAAAGAACTCGACCGTGTTGGCATTATTGTCCACGACCGGAACCCGGTACGGGGAGAACCGGGGCGGCCCCTGCCGGACGCGTTCGACGAGCTCGTCGAACGGCACCCGCGCGGCCGTCCGCCGCCGGACCCGCTCGGTGTACCGGGCCAGCGGCGGCAGCAGGATGCCCGGCGCCGCGTCGGGCCGGCCCTCCCGGACGACCAGGTGCGCGGCCAGGTCGGCGGTGGTCCAGCCCGCGCACTCGGTCGGGGCCGCGGGGCCCCGCTCGGTCAGCGCGTCGCAGAGCAGCGCCCGTTCGGCCTGGGCCGGACGGGGCGCTCGCGCGGGCCCGGCGGATCGGCTCTCGCTCATCCTTCGATCGTAGGCGGGCGCCCGCCGGACCCGCACCCCGGGAATATCGGGCCTCCGCCGGTGGTAGGCATTACCGGGCCCCGACCCCGGCTTGACCGCGCGCCGCGCGGCGGCCGGGCCGTCGCGGCCCGTTTCGCCGTCGAGCCGAGGAGTACGCCGTGCCGCCACCGTCCCGCCGCGTCAGTCCGCGCATGCTGCGCGAGGGCCTCGGGGTGATCGGGGTGGCGATCAGGGCCGAGCCGCGCGTCTTCGCGCTGGCGGTGCTGGCCAGCGCCCTGTACGCGGCGATGACCGTGGGCACCGCGCAGGTGCTCGGCTGGGCGACCGAGGACGTCGTGCTGCCCGCGTTCGCCGAGGGGCGCACGACGGCGGGCGCGCTGTCGGGCGCGGCGGCGGCGATCCTCGGCGTCGCGCTGCTCAAGGCGCTCGGCGTCGCCGGACGGCGGTTCTTCGCCGGGCTCATGCAGTACCGGATGCAGGCCCGCTACCGGCGGGCCGTGACGCGCCAGTACCTGCGGCTGCCGCTGGCCTGGCACCAGAAGCACCCGACCGGCCAGTTGCTGTCCAACGCCAACGCCGACGTGGAGGCGTCCTGGGCGCCGCTGGCGCCGCTGCCGATGGCCGTGGGCGTCGTCGCGATGCTGGTGATCGCGGCGGTGTCGATCGTGCTGGTCGACCCGGCGCTGGCCGCCGTCGGCTTCCTCGTCTTCCCGGCCATCGCGGTGCTGAACCTGGTCTACCAGCGCAAGCTGGCGCCGATCGCGGCGCGGGCGCAGCAGTTGCGGGCCGAGGTGAGCGAGGTCGCGCACGAGAGCTTCGAGGGCGGTCTGGTCGTCAAGACGCTGGGCCGCGAGACGTCCGAGACCGCCCGGTTCGCCGAGCGCGCCGACCGGCTGCGCGACGCCAACATCGCGGTCGGGCGGGTGCGCGGCATGCTCGACCCGCTGCTGGAGGCGCTGCCGAACCTGGGCGTGCTCGCGGTGCTCGTCGTCGGGTCGGTCCGGCTGGAGTCGGGCGCGCTGACGGCGGGCGGCCTGGTCAGCGTCGCCTACCTGTTCACGCTGCTGGCGTGGCCGATCCGGGCGCTCGGCTGGGTGCTGGCGGACGTGCCGCGCAGCGTCGTCGGCTGGCGGCGGGTGCGCGGCGTGCTGGACGCGGGCGGCTCGCTGCCGTTCGGTGAGCGGGAGGCCGGCGGCGACGGCGCGGCCCGGCTGGAGGTCAGCGAGGTGCGGTTCGGGTACGCCGACGGCGCCGACGTCCTGCACGCGGTGTCGTTCGCGGCCGAGCCGGGCCGCACGATCGCCGTCGTCGGGCCGACCGGGTCGGGCAAGTCGACGCTGACGTCGCTGCTGGTGCGGCTGGTCGACCCGGCGGGCGGGAACGTGCTGCTGGACGGCGTGGACGTGCGCGACGTGCGGCGCGGCGGGCTGGCGGCGAGCGCGGCGCTGGTGCCGCAGCAGACGTTCCTGTTCGACGACACCGTGCGCGGCAACGTCACGCTCGGCCTGGACGTCCCGGACGAGCGGGTCTGGGAGGCGCTGCGGCTCGCGCAGGCCGACGGGTTCGTCGCGGCGCTGCCGCACGGCGCGGACACGCAGGTCGGCGAGCGGGGCATGACCCTGTCGGGCGGCCAGCGGCAGCGCCTGGCGCTGGCCCGCGCGCTGGTCCGGCGGCCCCGGCTGCTCGTCCTGGACGACGCCACCTCCAGCGTCGACCCGCAAGTGGAGGCGCGCATCCTGGCGGGGCTGCGCGACGGGGCGGGCGCGGACACGACCGTCGTGGTGGTCGCCTACCGCAAGGCGACGATCGCGCTGGCCGACGAGGTCGTCTACATCGAGCACGGCCGCGTCGCCGGGCGCGGCCCGCACGCCGACCTGGTGACCCGCTCCCCCGGCTACCGCCGTCTCGTCAACGCCTACGAGCGCGCCGAACGCGACACCGGCGACGACGTCGGCCTGAACGACGAGGAGGCGCTGCGATGACCGCCGTACCCGGACGGCCCGCGCACCGCCGCGGCACCGGACCCACCGCCGACGCGCTCGGCCCGCACGACCAGGAGGGGCCGCGATGACCGCCGTGACCGAACGGCCGGAGAAGACGACGACGCTGAGCGAGGCGGCGCGGGACGAGGGCGCGGTCCGCACGCTGGCGCGCGGGCTGCGGCTGAACCCCGAGTTCCGCGCGGGCCTGCCGATGACGCTCGTCCTGGCGCTGCTGGCCACGGCGGGACGGCTCGTCGTGCCCGTCGCCGTGCAGCAGACCGTCGACCGTGGCCTGACCGGCGAGGGCGGCCCCGACGTGGCGTTCATCCGCACGATGGTGCTGGTGTGCGCGGTGGCGGTGCTGCTGACGGCCGGCTGCGCCTACCTGATGAACGTGCGCCTGTACCGGACGTCGGAGACGGGCCTGGCGGCGCTGCGCGTGCGGGCGTTCCGGCACGTGCACGACCTGTCGATGCTCACCCAGGGCGGGGAGCGGCGCGGTTCGCTGGTGTCGCGGGTGACCGGCGACGTCGACCAGATCAGCCAGTTCATGCAGTGGGGCGGGCTGATGATGATCATGTCGGTGGGGCAGCTCCTCATCGCCAGCGTGCTGATGTTCGTGTACTCGTGGCCGCTGGCGCTGCTGGTGTGGGTGTCGTTCCTGCCGCTGATGTACGCGCTGCGGCTCATCCAGCGGATCATCTCCCGCGCGTACACGCGCGTCCGCGAGCGGATGGCGGACCTGCTCGCGGCCGTCAGCGAGTCGGTGGTGGGCGCGCCGGTGATCCGCGCGTACGGCGCCGAGGACCGCACCGCCGCCAAGGTCGACACCACCGTGGACGCGGCCCGGTCCGCGCAGACGCGCGCGCAGGGGCTCGTCGCGATGACGTTCCCCGCGAGCGAGCTGGTCGCGGCGCTGGCGACGGCGGCGGTCGTCGTCGCCGGGACGCTGCTGGGCATCGGCGGGCACCTGACCGCCGGGGAGCTGGTCGCGTTCCTGTTCCTGGTGACGCTGTTCGTCAGCCCGATGCAGGCCGCGACGGAGATCCTCAACGAGGCGCAGAACGCCATCGCGGGCTGGCGGCGGGTGCTCGGCGTCCTGGACACCGAGCCGGACGTTGCCGACCCCGGCGAGGCGGGGCGGTCGCTGCCGCGCGGGCCGATCGAGGTGCGGTTCGAGGACGTCGGGTTCGCCTATCCGGGCGGGCCGCCCGTCCTGCACGGGGTGTCCGCGACGATCGCGCCGCAGGCGCGGATCGCCGTCGTCGGCGAGACCGGGTCGGGCAAGACGACGTTCGCCAAGCTGCTGACGCGGCTGATGGACCCGGCGTCGGGGCGCGTCCTGGTGGACGGGGTGCCGCTGGACGAGGTGCGGTTCTCGTCGCTGCGGGAGCGGATCGTCATGGTGCCGCAGGACGGCTTCCTGTTCGACGCCTCGCTGGCCGACAACATCCGCTATGGGCGTCCCGGGGCCACCGACGCCGACCTGGCCGCCGCCGTCCGCGAGCTGGGCCTGGGCGACTGGCTGGACGGGCTGCCGCGCGGGCTGGACACGCCCGTCGGGCAGCGCGGCGAGTCGCTGTCGGCGGGCGAGCGGCAGCTCGTCGCGCTGGCCCGCGCCTACGTGGCCGACCCCGACCTGCTCGTGCTGGACGAGGCGACGTCGGCGGTGGACCCGGCGACGGAGGTCCGCATCCAGCGGGCCCTGGACGGGCTCACCCGCGGCCGGACGGCCGTCGCGATCGCGCACCGGCTCTCGACGGCCGAGGCCGCCGACGAGGTGATCGTCTTCGACCGGGGCCGGATCGTGCAGCGCGGCGCGCACGCCGAGCTGGCGGCGGTGCCGGGCGTGTACGCGGACCTGTACGCGTCCTGGACCGCGCAGCGGGCGCTGTGAGCGCGCACAGGTCCGGGTTCGGCCGCACGGGAACCCGGGAAAGCACTTGCCCGATATCTGCTCGCCTGCGCATTCTGGCAGGGTGAGCAACGAGGTCATGCGGGAATCTTCGACGACGCTGCACGGTCAGTTGCAGCGAGGGCTCGGCCGGGCGGCGCGGCGTGCCGCCGCCTCGCGCGGGGCGGGCGAGTACGTGTACGACTGCGTCCGCCGCGACCCGCGCTGGGACGCCCAGTGCGAGGAACGCGGGCTCTATTACGCGCGCCTCATCGTCGACCTCGAACTGCCCGCCGGCCCCCTGGCCGACCACCTGTTCGACCCCGCCGACGCCGCCGGCTCCGACGCCGACCGCGGCTGGCTCACGCTGTGCGTCCTCGGTGATCTGGTGCGGCTCAGCCGCCGCGAGTCCGCCGCGATCCTGCGCCGGTACGCCGAGGACGGCACGCACTGGTCCGACGCGCTGGAGATCCTCGCGGACCTCGGCGACCCGTCGCTCACCGCCGGGCTGGACGGGCTCGTCGCCGCCCGCTGCGACGAGGACGACCTGTTCTGGCTGCTGCGCGACCCCGACAACCCGGTCTTCGCGTCGTGGGCGGCCCGGCAGCCGCGCATCGCCGCCGCGCTGAGCCGCAACCGGGACCGGACGCTCGTCCCCCGGCCCGCGCCGGGCCCGGCCGGTCTCTCGCTGCTGCCCGAGGACGTCCTGCACGCGATGGCGTCCGGACGCGGCGACGACGCCATGCCCGCGATCTTCGAGCTGGGCCGCCGCCGCTCCCCCGCCCTGCTCGACCTCGCCGAGGAGTTCGCGCCGCTGCGGCCGAGCCGCTGGGGCGGCGCCGTCGCCCGCGCGCTGCGCGGCTGCGGGCCGCGGACCGTCCCCCGGGCGCGGATCTGGGCCGCGTCACCGGGGTCCGCGCACGGCCTGGACGCCCTCGGCCTCGACATCCTCGCCCGGCACGGCACCCGGCAGGACATCCCGCTGCTCATGACGGCCCTGGACACCGCGCTGACCGGGCGGGCGTGGGGTTCGGCGGCGTCGCCCATCGAGGGCCTGGGACGGCTGCGCGCGGGCGAGTCCGTCCCGCTGCTGAAATCGGCGTGGACCGAGTCGGAGTACTCCTATCTGCGTCCCCGCGTCCTGACCGCGCTGGCCCGCACCGCACCGCACACCGCCGAGGCGTTCACCACCGAGGGCCTGTGGGACGCCGAGGAGGCCGTCCGCGAGATCGCCGCGCAGACCGCCCCCCGCACGCCCGACACCACCACCCGCCTGCGCCGCCTGCACCACGACGCCGCCGAGGACCCCGGCATCCGCGCCACCGCCGCCGCCCGGCTCCTCTGAACCTCCCGGCTCCCCCGCCGCGTACCTGCCGGTGACATCCCGTCTCCCGGAGGACGCCATGGCCCCCTCGCACCTGACCGGCGCCGTCGTCGCCGTGCTCACGCTCGCCGGTTGCTCGGCCGGAACGCCCGCCGCCGGGGCTCCGGCGACGATCGAGCAGCTCGCCGCCCGGACGGGCTGCTCGCTGAACGGCTCCCGGGGCGCCGAGGAGCTGCGGCAGGGATCGTGCTCGACGTCCCGGGGCCGGTACACGCTCGTCGGCTTCACCACCGACCAGGGCCAGGCGGCGTGGCTCCGGGAGGCCAAGCCGTGGGGCGGCACCTACCTCGTCGGGACGCGGTGGGTCGCCGTCGGCACCCCCGCCGTGCTGGAGGGGCTGCGCGCCGACCTCGGCGGCCGGATCGACCACGGGGACCGGCACCACGGCGGTTAGGATCGGCGGCATGGTCACCTCTCTGCGGCGGCGCCTCGCCGTGCTGCCGTTCCTCGCGCTCCCCCTCGCGACCGTCGCCGCGTGCGGCGGCGAGAACGCCTCGACGTCCTGCGACCTCAACGCCTGCACGGTCACGTTCCAGCGCGGTGTGCAGGCCAGCGCGTCGATCCTCGGCGTGAAGGCCGAGCTGGTCGGCGTGCAGGGCAACATGGTCACGCTCCGCATCGCCGGGCAGCAGATCACGGTGCCGAGGGGCGGTGAGGGCGAGGCCGAGGGCTTCAACGTCGCCGTGCAGTCGGTGACCGCCGAGCAGGTCGTCGTCCGTGTCGACCACGGCGCGGGCGGCGGCGGTGACGGCGGCGAGGAGGGCGAGAACTGAGCCCGGAACTGTCACCGGCGGGCGCTAGCCTGCGCGTATGTTGCACATCGGCGCCGACCAGCGGCGCGCCCGGCTCGGCGTCCGGCACCGGCTCGCCGCGCCCGCACCCGGCCCGGCGGAGGTGGCGCGCTCGCTCGTCGCCCTGCACGCCACCGATCCCGCGACCGTGTACCTGTCGGTCGCGGCGCGGACGCGGGGGCTGACGCCCGGGGACGTGTCGGCGGCGCTCTACGACGACCGGACGCTGCTGCGGATGCTCGCGATGCGGCGCACGATGTTCGTCGTGCCCGTCGAGGACGTGCCGATGTTCCAGGCCGCCAGCGCGGACGCGCTCGTCGCCAAACAGCGCCGCACCTATAGCGGCCTGCTCGCCAAGGCGGGCATTCCGGACGCCGAGGCGTTCTTCGACGCCGCCGCCGACGCCGCGCACGCGGCGCTCGTCGCGCGCGGGTCCGCGACGGGCGCGCAGCTCTCCGCCGAGGTGCCCGCGCTGCGCACGATGGTCGACCCCGCGCCCGGCAAGTCCTATTCGCGGCCGGCGAGCATCACCACGTGGGTGCTCGTCACGCTCGGCGTCGAGGGGCGGGCGGTGCGGGGGCGCCCCAACGGCTCGTGGGCCAGCAGCCAGTACGTGTGGGCGCCCGTCGAGGAGTGGATTCCCGGCGGCATTCCGGACATGTCCGTCGAGGACGCGCGGGCGGCGCTCGTCCGGCGCTGGCTGGAGCGGTTCGGCCCCGCGCCCCTGGCCGACCTGGCGTGGTGGACGGGCTGGTCGCAGCGCGACGTGAAGGCCGCGCTGACGCGCGTCGACACCGTCCCGGTCGATCTGGACGGCACCCCGGGCCTCGTCCTGGCCGACGACACCGACCCCGTCCCGGAACCCGAGCCGTGGGCGGCCCTGCTGCCCGCCCTCGACCCGACGCCGATGGGCTGGAAGTCCCGCGACTGGTATCTCGGCCCGCACGCCCCGTCCCTGTTCGACCGCAACGGCAACATCGGCCCGACCCTCTGGTGGAACGGCCGCGTCGTCGGCGGCTGGGCCCAACGCCGCGACGGCGAAATAGCCCTCCACCTCCTAGAGGACCCGGGCCCCGAGGCCCGCACCGCCCTAGAGACCGCCGCCCACACCACCACCACCTGGTACGGCCCCACCCGCACCATCCCCCGCTTCCGCACCCCCCTGGAACGCACCCTCACCACCTGACCAACCCCAAAGCCACACCACGACCAGCCGCACCCAACCACCACCGCCTACGCCCGCCCCCAACGAACCGGCCGTGGGCAGACGCCACCACCGGCGCCCGCCCACCACGAACGAGCACCGCCACCGCCCGCGACGAACCGGCCGCGTTCAACCTCCGCCAGCAGTGTTCGCCCACCACGGACCCGTCACACCCAATGACCACCGCCTACGCCCGCCCGCGACGAACCAGTCGTGGGCAGACGTCACCACCGGCCTCCGCCCGCCACGAACGAGCCACGCCCAAGCGATACCGACGGTGGCCGGGCGTGACGGGCCGGTCGTGGGCAGATGTCGGCTCGGCCAGCTCGGCGTTTGCCGTGGTCGGGGGTGCGGGGCGGGTGGTGTTCGTGCGGTGGTTTCCTCGGTCGGGGGCGGGGTGGGCTGGGGTGGGTCAGCGGACGGGTTCGCCTGCTGCTCGGAGGGAGGCTTTTACCTCGCCGATGGTGAGGTCTCCGAAGTGGAAGACGCTGGCGGCGAGGACGGCGTCGGCGCCTGCGGCGACCGCCGGGGCGAAGTGCTCGACGCGGCCCGCGCCGCCCGAGGCGATGACCGGGACGCGGACCGCGGCGCGGACGCGTTCCAGCATCTCCAGGTCGAAGCCGTTCTTGGTGCCGTCCGCGTCCATCGAGTTCAGGAGGATCTCCCCGACGCCCAGTTCCTCGCCGCGGCGCGCCCACTCGATCGCGTCGATGCCGGTGCCGCGCCGCCCGCCGTGGGTGGTGACCTCGTAGCCGGACGGCGTCACGGTGCCGTCGGTGACGCGGCGCGCGTCCACCGACAGCACGATGCACTGCGAGCCGTACCGGTGCGCGGCCTCGCGCAGGAACTCCGGACGCGCGATGGCCGCCGTGTTGATCGACACCTTGTCGGCACCGGCGCGCAGCAGCGTGTTCACGTCCTCCACGGTGCGGATGCCGCCGCCGACCGTGAGCGGGATGAACACCTGCTCGGCGGTGCGGCGCACGACGTCGTAGGTGGTGGAACGGTCGGCGCTGGACGCGGTGATGTCGAGGAACGTCAGCTCGTCGGCGCCCTCGGCGTCGTAGCGGCGGGCCAGCTCGACGGGGTCGCCCGCGTCGCGCAGGTTCTGGAAGTTGACGCCCTTCACCACGCGCCCGGCGTCGACGTCCAGGCAGGGGATGACGCGGACGGCGACGCTCACTTCGCGGCCTCCGCGACGGCGGCCAGCGCCTCTTCGAGCGTGAACGCCTGCGCGTACAGGGCCTTGCCGACGATCGCGCCCTCCACGCCGAGGCCGGTCAGCGCGGCGAGGGCGCGCAGGTCGTCCAGGGACGACACGCCGCCGGACGCCACGACCGGGCGGTCGGTGCGGGCGCAGACCTCGCGCAGCAGGTCGGTGTTGGGGCCGCGCAGGGTGCCGTCCTTGGTGACGTCGGTGACGACGTAGCGGGGGCAGCCGTCGGCCTCCAGCCGGTCCAGGACCTCCCACAGGTCGCCGCCCTCGCGGGTCCAGCCGCGCGCGGCGAGCGTCGTGCCGCGCACGTCGAGGCCGACGGCGATCTTGTCGCCGTGCGAGGCGATGATCTTCCGGCACCAGTCGGGGTTCTCCAGCGCGGCGGTCCCGATGTTGACGCGCTCGCAGCCGGTGGCCAGGGCCGCCTCCAGCGACGCGTCGTCGCGGATGCCGCCGGACAGCTCGACCTTCACGTCCAGGCGTCCCGTCACCTCGGCGAGCAGCTCGCGGTTGCCGCCGCGTCCGAACGCGGCGTCCAGGTCGACGAGGTGAATCCACTCCGCGCCCGCCTTCTGCCACGCCAGGGCCGCATCGAGCGGCGCGCCGTAGGAGGTCTCGGTCCCGGCCTCGCCCTGCACGAGCCGCACGGCCTGGCCGTCGGCGACGTCCACGGCGGGAAGCAGCGTCAAGGTCATCGTCTGGTCTCCACAACTCACCACCCGGCACCCGCCGAGCGAACCAACAGAACACGAACAACACCGGCCGCCCGTCACACCCCGGCCACCCGATCCTCCCAACCCGAGCGGGCCTGCCCCAACCCGAGCCAGCCTGTCCCTACCTATTCCAGCCTGTCCCTACCTGTCCCAGCCCCAACCCCGCCCGGCTCGGCGGGGTGCGGCTCACTCGACCGAGCTTCCAGGGCCGGGAGGGGTTCCGGCTTCGGGCGTTCCCTTCGGCGGGCCGGTGGGTGATCTGCGTGGGGCGGTCGGTCTTGCGGGTGGGTCAGCGTAGGGTGCCGAGCCAGTTGCGCAGCAGGTGGGCGCCTGCGTCGCCGGACTTCTCGGGGTGGAACTGGGTGGCGCAGAGGGGGCCGTTCTCGACGGCGGCGACGAACCGGTCTCCGTGCTCGGCCCAGGTGACCAGCGGCGGCGTGAGGTTGCCGAGCGGGTCGGGTTCCAGCTCCCAGCGGCGGACGGCGTAGGAGTGCACGAAGTAGAAGCGGGTGCCGGCGCCGAGACCGGCGAACAGCTCCGACCCCTCGGGCACGTCCACGGTGTTCCACCCCATGTGCGGCAGGACGGGCGCGTCGAGCCGTTCGACGGTGCCGGGCCATTCGGCGCAGCCCTCGGTGGTGACGCCGTGCTCGACGCCCTTCCCGAACAGGATCTGCATGCCGACGCAGATGCCGAGCACCGGCCGGCCACCGGCGAGCCGACGCCCGATGATCTGTTCGCCCCGGATTCCGCGCAACCCCTCCATGCACGCCGCGAACGCCCCGACGCCGGGCACGACGAGCCCGTCCGCCTCCAGCGCGGCGTCCCAGTCGGCGGTGACGGTGACGTCCGCACCGTGCCGCGCGACGGCCCGCTCGGCCGACCGCAGATTCCCCGACCCGTAGTCGAGCACGACGATCGACGGACTCATGTCCCCATCACTCCCCCACGCACGACCACCATCCCGACCTGTCCCGCGCCGACCTGCCCGCCCGTCCCCGGCGCGACGCGCTCGGCGCCGCGCACACCCGGGCGGTGCGGGAGGGCGCTCATCCGCGAGGCCGACGCACTCGCGCGTCCGGGCACCACCGTGCCGCCGTGTGTCAGCCCCACAGGAGCCCCCCGGTGGCCGCGAGGGCGGCGAGGACGCCGACGACGAGCGCGGCGATCTTGAGGCCCTGACGGACGAAGCTGTAGACGCCGGCCAGCAGGAACAGGGCGAGGCCGAGGAGCAGGACGTTGGCGTAGCCGAGTTCGAGGCCGAAGATCTCCACGGCTACAGCGCCCCCTTGGTGGAGGGGATGCCGTGGACCTTCGGGTCGAACGCGACGGCGTCGCGCAGGGCGCGGGCCAGGGCCTTGAACTGCGCCTCGACGATGTGGTGCGCGTTGCGGCCGTAGGGGACGTGGACGTGCAGCGCGACCTGCGCGTTGGACACGAACGACTCCAGCACGTGCCGCGTCATCGTGGTGTCGTACTCGGGGCCGATCATCGGCGCCATGCCCCCGGGCTCGGAGTGCACCAGGTAGGGGCGGCCGGACACGTCGACGGTGACCTGGGCGAGCGCCTCGTCGAGCGGGATGGACGCGTCGGCGAAGCGGCGGATGCCAGCCTTGTCGCCGAGCGCCTGCCGGAACGCCTGCCCGAGCGCGATCGCGGTGTCCTCGATGGTGTGGTGGCTGTCGATGTGCAGGTCGCCCCGCGTCTTGACGGTGAGGTCGAACGAGCCGTGCTTGCCGAGCTGGGCGAGCATGTGGTCGAAGAACCCGACCCCGGTCGCCACGTCGACCTCGCCCGTTCCGTCGAGGTCGATCTCGACGAGCACGGACGTCTCCTTCGTCCCCCGCTCGACCTTTCCCTTACGCATTCCCGGACCTCCACTCGCTCCCGGCGCACGCACCGGCGCCACCGAACCTCACCGTCCCCACGCCCCCGGCCCCGCTCCGGAACCGGACATCACACGCGCCCGGCCTCCGCGAACCACCCTGCCACCCGTCACGTCCCACCCGCACTCGGACGGACGTACGCCCGCTCACAGTGCCCTACCTTCCTCAAGGTGCCCCGAGGTATCCGTGAGAGCGGGATGCTCGGGTGGCGCGAGTGAGGCAGGGATGGCTCTCACAGTGCCGCCTGGAGCGCCGCGCGGAAGGCGGTCATCTCGGTGGGGGTGCCGATGGTGACGCGGAGCCAGCCCGGCGGGCCGACCTCGCGGACGAGGACGCCGTGGTCGAGCAGGGTCTGCCAGACGCGGTGCCGGTCGGGCAGGTGGCCGAACAGGACGAAGTTGGCGTCGGAGGCGGCGACCGTGAGGCCGAGGTCGCGCAGCCACGTGACCAGGGCGTCGCGTTCGGCGCGGAGCGCGTCGACGGTGCCGAGGAGTTCGGCCCGGTGGGCGAGCGCCGTGCGGGCGACCGCCTGGGTGATCGCCGACAGGTGGTAGGGCAGCCGGACGAGCAGCAGCGCGTCGATCACGGCGGGATCGGCGGCCAGGTACCCGACGCGGGTGCCCGCCATCGCGAACGCCTTGGACATCGTGCGGGTGACGATGAGCCGGGGACGGCCCGGCAGCAGCGTCAGCGCCGACGGCGTGCCCGCGCGGCGGAACTCGGCGTACGCCTCGTCGACCACGACCATGCCCGGGGCGGCGTCGAGGACGGCCTCGACGGCGGCCGGGTCGAGCGCGGTGCCGGTCGGGTTGTTGGGCGAGGTGAGGAACACCACGTCGGGGCGGTGCTCCTCGATCGCGGCGACGGCGCGGGCCGGGTCGAGGCCGAAGTCGTCGTCGCGGGCGGCGTCGACCCAGGCGGTGCCCGACACCCGCGTGATGATCGGGTGCATCGAGTACGACGGTTCGAACCCGAGCGCGGTGCGCCCGGGCCCGCCGAACGCCTGGAGGATCTGCTGGAGGATCTCGTTGGAGCCGTTCGCGGCCCAGACCTGGCGGCCGGTGAGTCCGGCGCCGGGCGTGTCGAGGTTGAGGAAGTCGGCGAGTTCGGCGCGCAGGACGGTGGCGTCGCGGTCGGGGTAGCGGTTGAGGCCGCCCGCGACCTCCTCGACGGCCTTGCCGAGCGCGGCGACCAGCGCCGGGGACGGCGGATAGGGGTTCTCGTTGGTGTTGAGCGCGTAGGGCACCTGGATCTGGGGTGCCCCGTACGGCTCCCGGCCGCGCAGGTCGTCGCGGATGGGGAGGTCGGAGAGCGAGGTCACGACGGGATCTCCCAGTCGAAGCGGGCGCGCAGCGCGGCGCCGTGCGCGGGCAGGTCCTCGGCGTCGGCCAGGACGGACACACGCGCGGTGGCCTCCGCGAGGGCGGCACGGTCGTAGCGGACGACGTGCACGCCGCGCAGGAACGACTGCACCGACAGGCCCGACGAGTGGCACGCGCACCCGCCGGTGGGCAGCACGTGGTTGGACCCGGCGAGGTAGTCGCCGAGGGAGACCGGCGAGTACGGCCCGATGAAGATCGCCCCGGCGTTGCGGACCCGGCCGGCGACGGCGTCGGCGTCGACGGTCTGGATCTCCAGGTGCTCGGCGGCGTAGGCGTTGACGACGGCGAGACCGGCGTCGAGGTCGTCGACCAGGACGATGCCGGACTGCCGCCCGGCGAGGGCCTCGGTGATGCGCTCGGTGTGCCGGGTGCGGGCCACCTGCGCCTTCAGCTCGTCCTCGACGGCCTCGGCCAGCGGGACCGAGTCGGTGACGAGGACGGCGGCGGCGAGCGTGTCGTGCTCGGCCTGGCTGATCAGGTCGGCGGCGAGGTGGACCGGGTCGGCGGTGGCGTCGGCCAGGACGGCGATCTCGGTGGGCCCGGCCTCGGAGTCGATGCCGATGACGCCCTTGAGCAGCCGCTTGGCGGCGGCGACGTAGACGTTGCCGGGGCCGGTGACCAGATCGGCCCGGGGGCACTCCCCGGTGCCGTAGGCGAGCATCGCGACGGCCTGCGCGCCGCCCGCGGCGTACACCTCGTCGACGCCGAGCAGCGCGCACGCGGCGAGCACGACGGGGTGCGGCAGGCCGCCGTGGTCCTTCTGGGCGGGCGAGGTGACGGCGAGCGAGCCGACGCCGGCCTCCTGCGCGGGCACGACGTTCATGACGACGCTCGACGGGTACACCGCGCGGCCGCCCGGCACGTACAGGCCGACGCGGTCGACGGGGATCCACCGTTCGGTGACGGTGCCGCCGGGCACGACGCGCGTGGTGACGTCGGTGCGGCGCTGGTCGCGGTGGACGAGCCGGGCCCGCCGCACGCACTCCTCCAGCGCGTCGCGGACGGCCGGGTCGAGCGTGCCGAGGGCGGCGCGCACCGTCTCGGCGGGGACGCGGACGCGGTCGATCGCGACGCCGTCGAAGGCGAGGGTGTACTCCCGGACGGCATCGTCGCCGCGATGGCGGACGTCCTCGCAGAGGGGCCGCACCTTCTCCAGGGCGGCCTCGACGTCGAGTTCGGCGCGGGGCAGCACGGTGCGCAGGTCGCCGGGGAGCGAGCCGCGCAGGTCGATACGGGAGATCACGCCCCCCAGTCTACGGAGCCCCGGACCCTCACCGGGCCACGTCTCAGCAGCCGAGATGGGCGGTGTGGACCGCTTCGTCGCCGTTCGCATGGTGAGACCCCCGATGGTCGAACGCTCGCCCGGGCGGCGGCGTCCCCCCGATTCTGGAACAGGCGAACGCGCCGCGCGCGACCCCGGCCGGGGCTGTGGATAACTTTTTCAGACCCGCAGGTCACCGGCGAGAACGGTGACGGCCCGGCCGCGCAGCACGACCCGGTCGCCCTCCACGCGGACGCCCACCGAGCCGCCGCGTGCGGACGCCTGGTACCCCGTCAGCGCCGTCCGCCCGAGCCGTTCCGCCCAGTACGGCGCGAGCGCGCAGTGCGCCGAGCCCGTGACCGGGTCCTCGGCGCCGTCCAGGGACCGGGCGCCGAAGAAGCGGGAGACGAAGTCGTGGTCGCCGTCGGCCGGGGCGGTGAGGATGACGCCGCGCGCGTCGAGCCGGGCGACCGCCTCGGCGTCGGGGTCCAGGGCGCGGACGGTGGCGGCGTCGGAGACTCGGACGAGCCAGTCGTCCTGGGCGTTGCGCCCGGTCCACAGCGGCGTCACGCCGAAGACGTCGGCGAGCCCGTCCGGGGCGGGCGCCTCCTGCGCCGGGACGGACGGGAAGTCCATCTCCAGCACGCCGTCCGCGTCGCGCCGGACGGTCAGCACGCCGCTGTGCAGCGTCCGGAACCGGATCGGCGCGTCCGGCGCGGCCAGGCCCGTCTCGTAGAGCGTGTGCGCGGAGGCCAGTGTCGCGTGGCCGCACAGTGCCACCTCTAGCACCGGCGTGAACCAGCGCAGCTCCCATTCGGCGCCGTCGCGCCGCACGAACGCCGTCTCGGAGTGCCGCATCTCCGTCGCGACCCGCTGCATCCAGGCGGGGTCGGCGGCGGCGTCGAGCAGGCAGACCCCGGCGGGGTTGCCGGCGAAC
This sequence comes from Actinomadura flavalba DSM 45200, assembly GCF_000374305.1. Taxonomy (GTDB): domain Bacteria; phylum Actinomycetota; class Actinomycetes; order Streptosporangiales; family Streptosporangiaceae; genus Spirillospora; species Spirillospora flavalba. The sequence continues at coordinate 251,875 of NZ_KB894098.1, forward strand.
GGACGGTCGGTGAACGCGTCCACGACGATGATCCTCATACCCGGGACGCTACCGGCGCCGCATCACCATGTGAGAATTCCACCCGTTCGGACACGCGGGAACCGTCCTACCCTGGCGGCGAGCAGGTGCCGCAGCCGGAAGCGAGGACCGGGCCATGACCGAGCGGGTGCCGCTGTTCCCCCTCGGAACCGTGCTCTTCCCGGGGATGGATCTGCCGCTGCGGGTCTTCGAGGACCGCTATCTGGCCCTCGTCCGCGACGTGCTGGCGGGCTCCGCGCCGCACCGGTTCGGGATCGTGGCGGTCGAGTTCGGCCATCCGGTGATCGGGACGCCCCGGATCGCGGAGGTGGGCTGCGTCGCGGAGGTCACCGAGGCGGAGGAGCGGCCGGACGGCCAGTGGGCGCTGACCACCGTCGGCGGCGCCCGGTTCCGGGTGAAGGGCGTCGATCGCTCCCGTCCGTATCCGCTCGGTGAGACGGTCCCGCTGCCGGACGAGCCCGGCCCCGATCCCGAACCCCTGGCCCGGCTCGCCGGGGCGGCGTTCGAGCGCTACCGGGGGCGGATGGCGGCGCTCGGCGTCGCGTTGCGGGCCTCGGCGGCGACCGAGCCGGTCGCGCTGTCGCACGAGATCGCGTCCCGCCTGGTGCTGGACGGCAGCGAGACGCAGCGGCTGCTGGCCGCCGAGCACGCCGCCGAGCGGCTGCGCCGCGCGCTCGCCCTGCTGGAACGGGAGAACCGGCTGCTGCGCGACCTTCCGGCGCTGCCCTACGCCCCGTTCGCGGACGGCTCCTTCCACCCGAACTGAGCGCGGTTTCGGCACACTGTGCGGATGAGTCCCGCGAAGTCCAAAGGCGGCAAGGGCACCCCGGCCACGGTCGCCGCCACCCGCGCCGGTGCCGCGTTCACCCTGCACGAGTACACCGTCGACCCGGACGCCCCGTCCTACGGCCGGGCCGCCGCCGACGCGCTGGGCGTGCCGCACGAGCGGCTGTTCAAGACGCTGCTCGCGGCGGTGGACGGGGCGCTGACCGTCGGGATCGTCCCGGTCTCGTCCTCGCTGGACCTCAAGGCGCTGGCCGCCGCCGCGGGCGGGAAGAAGGCCGTGATGGCCGAGCCGCGCGACGCCGAGCGCGCGACCGGCTACGTCGTCGGCGGGATCAGCCCGCTCGGGCAGAAGCGGCGGCTGCCGACGGTGCTGGACGCGTCGGCCTCAGCGTTCGCGACCGTCTACGTCTCGGCCGGCCGGCGCGGCCTCCAGATCGAACTGGCCCCCGCCGACCTGATCGCCCTGACCGGCGCCGCGACCGCCGTGATCGCCCGCGGGTAGGCGTTTGACGAGGACCTCGAAGAACGCGTACGAGCCGACGGAGGCCATCGGCCAGAACGTGAGGACGCCGAGGGCGCGCAGGTCGGCCGGGCCGCTGAGGACGCGGCCGTCGGGCGCGGCGGCGACGGCGGCGCGGAAGTCGGCCAGGCCGACGTGGTGGCCGGTGCGCCAGGCGAGCACGGCCGCCGCCGCTCCCCCGGCGGCGAGGCCGAGCAGCAGCGCGATGTCGTTGCCGCGTCCGCCCGCGAGGTAGGCGGCGCCGCCGCAGAGCACGCCGAGACCCACGGCGATCAGGGCGAACCGGGCGTCGGTGCCGATGGGCCCCTGTCCCTCGGGGTCGGCCAGCAGCGCCCGCCCGCGTACCACGACGAAGCGGATCTCGGGCGCGATGTGCGCCCAGAGCAGGCCGGCGAGGGGTCCGAGCATGGCGATGAGGGCACAGGTCAGCGTCCAGGTTCGCAAGGCCCTGCCGACCGGTCCCCGCACCTCGTACGCTCCTTGTGAACGACCCGCTCCCGACAGCGAAAGACTAACCCGCCCTGGTGAACCGTTCGACAACCGGAAGGTGCTCGATTTCCGCCCACGACCGGCCCGATCCCTGGGATAATGTGCCCGACATGTCCGGATTCAGCCCCGCTTTCGAACGCCTCGGCGCAGCGCTCGCCGCGGTGGTCCTCCAGCAGCAGGAAACGCTCGCCGAGTTCCTGCCGCGCGAGGACTGGAGCGCGGACCTCACGGCGCGCAGCTACACCAGCGGCGGCGTGACGGTCCGGGTGACGCTCCTCGGCAGCTACGCCGCGCGCGAGCGCACCTGGCTGTGGGGCTGGGCCAATCCGCAGTTCGGCGAGGACCATCCGGCCGTCGCCCCGACCCTGCGCATCCGGACCCTCGGCGCACGGCTCGGCATCCCCGAGTTCACCACCCCGGAAGTCGATCTCGGCTGGTACGACGGCCCGGCCGGGCACGGCGGCGAACTGATGGCCATGGCCGCAGGCGGCGTCCTCGCGGGCGGCGGCTACATCGGCGCGGGCTACGACGGCGGCTCGGCCTACCTGCACGTGGACGACGAGAAGGCGCCCCCCGCCGCGTGGGACCCGGTCCCCGTCCCTCGGCTGCTCACCACGGCCGTCAGCCTCTTCCCCGCCGACCCGCGCCTCACCCTGGCCCGGTTCCTCAGCCACCACCGCGTCCCCTACCGCGAGGGCGACGGCGTCCTCGACCTCACCCCGCCCGAGGGCCCGGCCCGCGCGCACTTCGACGGCCTGGGCCGCTTCACCGGCTGGGAGAGCGTGCTGGTCGGCGCGCGGCCCGCCGCGCTCGCCTAGCCCGGGTGGCGGGTGCGGCGGTAGGCGCCGGGCGGGACGCCGACGGCCTTCTTGAAATGGCGGGTGAGGTGGGCCTGGTCGGCGAAGCCGGTGGCGGCGGCGGTCGCGGCGGGGGTGTGGCCCTCGTCCAGCAGACGGCGGGCGGCGCGGACGCGGACCTGGTTCAGGTAGGCGTGCGGCGGCAGGCCCAACGTGGTGCGGAAGGCGCGCAGCAGCGGGAACGGGCGCGTCCCGGACGCGGCGGCCAGTTCCTCCAGCGTCGGCGGGTCGACGAGACGGGCGTGCAGGATGTCGCGGGCGCGGGCCACGTCGGCCGGGAGCGCGGCGCCGTCCGGCAGGTCGGCCCCGGCGTGCCGGAGCAGCGCCGCCAGGCCCCGGCGCAGCAGTGTCGAGCCGGTCAGCGCGTCGCTGCCGTCCTCGCCCGCCCGGTGCGCGGCGCGCAGCAGCGCGGCGGCCTCGGGGTCCCAGATCACCGGATGCCCGAACGAGGGCGCGCCGCGGCGGCCCAGCTCGGCGGCGACCTCGCGCACCAGCCGCTCGCCCGGGTACAGCACCCGGTACGTCCAGCCTTCGGGCGTTCCGGCGTGCCCGGTGTGCACGACGTCGGGGTTGACGACGGCGAGCGCGCCGGGCCCCGCCCGGTCGACGCCGCCGGGATGGGCGAACTCCTCGACGCCGCTCTCGATGACGCCGACCGTGTAGCCCTCGTGGACGTGGCGCCCGAACCGGTAGGTGACGAAGCGGGCGCGGAGCAGGTCGACGTCGGCGACGGCCGGATGCCGCCAGTGCCGGGCGTTCTCGCCCGGTCCGAGATCCCGCAGCTCAGCCATTCCGACATGGTAGGACGTAAGGCGTGAAGACCGAGATCATCACTATCGCGACCGACACCGACCGGGCCGCCGCCCTCGCCATCCGGATGCGCGTCTTCGTCACCGAGCAGGGCGTCCCGCCGGAGATCGAACTCGACGCCGACGACGCCGCGGCCCGGCACTTCCTGGCCCGGCTGGACGGGCGTCCCGTCGGCACCGCCCGGCTGCTCGACCGCGACGGGACGGGCGTGCTCGGACGGCTGGCCGTACTCCCCGAGACGCGCGGGACGGGGCTCGGCGCGGCACTGGTGCGCGCCGTCGAGGCGCAGGCGCGCGCCGAGTCGCTGACGGCGGTGCGGCTGCACGCGCAGACGTCGGCGCGCGGCTTCTACGAACGCCTCGGCTACACCGCCTACGGCCCCGAGGACGAGGAGGCGGGCATCCCGCACGTCTGGATGCACCGCCGTCTCACCGGCTGAGACGACGGTCCCGCCCGTTGGCGCCACGTCCTACGATGGACGGCATGGGACGTCGCTCCGGGCACCCTCTCCCGCGCGGACGGCCGCAGCGAGAAGGGAAGCGACCCATGACCGACCCCGCCCGGACGCTCGACGTCCGCCTCCCCGACCCCGCGTCCCTGGACGCCGTGGCCGACGCCCGCACCGCCATCGACGACATCGACCGCGTCCTCGCGACGCTGCTCGAACACCGCGCCGCCGTGGCGGGCCGAATCCAGGACCTCAAACCCGTCGGCGGCTTCGCCGGACGCAACCCCGCCCGCGAGGCCGAGATCGTCGCCGCCATGGCCCCCCACGCCCCCACCCTCGGCCCCGACCGCCTGGCCCGCATCATGTCCACGATCATCGAATGCGGCCTGGAACTCGCCGAGCACCGCTGAACGCCCACCGGCGGCACCGCGCAAGAACGTTCAAGAAGGGGTGCCGGGGGCGGGTCTAGCGTGCGGGCATGGGTTCCTTGGAGGTCGACGCCCGGCGGGCGGCGGTGCGGGATGCCGTTGGCGTCGGGGTCGCTGTGGGGTTGTCGGGGTTCGCGTTCGGGGCCGCGGCCGTCACCGCCGGGTTGTCGGTGGGGCAGGCGTGCGTGCTGAGCCTGGTGGCGTTCACCGGGGCCTCGCAGTTCGCGCTCGTCGGGGTCATCGCGGGGGGCGGGAGCCTGGTCGCGGGCGCCGCCGGGGCCGTGCTGCTCGGAGGGCGGAACGCGTTCTACGGGCTGCGGCTCTCGCAGGTCCTCCGGATCACCGGGTGGCGGCGGGCGGTGACGGCGCAGGGGGTCATCGACGAGACGGCCGCCGTCGCCACCGCGCAGCCGGACGCGGACAGTGCACGGGTCGGGTTCTACGCCACGGCCGTCAGCATCTACCTGATGTGGAACGCCACGACGCTGCTCGGGGCGCTCGGCGCCGCGCGGATCGGTGATCCGGAGGCGTTCGGGCTCGACGTCGTGGGGGCGGCCGTGTTCCTGGCGCTGCTGTGGCCCCGGCTGACCGCCGGGCGGGGACCGGCGAGGGTCGCCGCCGTGGCCGCCGTCGTCGCGTTCGCGGCAACGCCCGTGCTGCCGCCGGGGGTGCCCGTCATGGTCGCCGCCGTCGCCGTGATCGCGGGAGGGCGGCGGTGAGCGTCTGGATCGCCGTGATCGCCACCGGGATCGGGTGCTACGCGCTCAAGCTCGGCGGGCTCGTCATGCCGCAGCGCGTCCTGGACGACCCGCGCGTGCAGCGGTTCGCCGAACTGGTGCCGGTCGCGCTGCTCAGCGCGCTCGTCGTCGTCCAGACGTTCGCGGACGGACGCTCCCTGGAGTTCGACGGCCCCCGCGTCGCGGGCATGGGGGCCGCCGTCGTCGCGCTCGTGTGCCGGGCGCCGTTCCTCGTCGTGCTCGCCGTGGCAGGTGCCGTGGCGGCGGCACTGCGGCTGCTGTGACGGGGGTCAGGACTCGGCGGCGACGATCTCCAGGGCGCGGGCGAGGTCGTCGGGATAGGGGCTCTCGAACTCGACCCACTCGCCGTGCCCGGGATGCTCGAAGCCGAGGCGGACCGCGTGCAGCCACTGGCGGGTGAGGCCGAGGCGGGCGGCGAGCGTGGGGTCGGCGCCGTAGGCCATGTCCCCGGCGATGGGGTGCCGGATCGCCTGCATGTGGACGCGGATCTGGTGCGTGCGCCCCGTCTCCAGGTCGACGTCGAGCAGCGTCGCGGCGCGGAACGCCTCAACGGTGTCGTAGTGGGTGACCGACGGCTTGCCGCCCGCCACCACCGCGAACCGGCCGTCGCCGGACGGGTGCCGGTCGATCGGGGCGTCCACCGTGCCCCGGAACGGGTCGGGATGCCCCTGGACGAGCGCCTGGTACCGCTTCTTGACGGTGCGTTCCTTGAACGCCCGCTTCAGCCGCGAGTACGCCGTCTCGGACTTGGCGACGACCATCGCGCCGGTGGTGTTGGCGTCGAGGCGGTGCACGATGCCCTGCCGCTCGGACGCGCCGCTCGTCGCGATCGTGTGCCCGGCGCCGAGCAGGCCGCCGAGGACGGTCGGGCCGGTCCAGCCGGTCGTCGGGTGGGCGGCGACGCCGATCGGCTTGTTCACCACGACGATGTCGTCGTCCTCGTACAGCAGGCCCATGCCGGGGACGGGTTCGGCCACGGGCGCCGGCGCGGCGGGCGGCGGCGGGAGCGTCACCTCCAGCCAGGCCCCGGCGTGCAGCCGGTCGGACTTGGCGACCTCGCGGCCGTCGAGCAGGACGTCGCCGGCGGCGATGATGTCGGCGGCCCGGCCGCGCGACAGGCCGAACAGGCGGGCGAGCGCGGCGTCGGCCCGCTCCCCCTCCAGCCCGTCGGGGACGGGCAGGCTCCGCACGTCGCTCACGCGTCCTCCCGGGGTCCGGCGTCGGCCGCGCGGCGCTTCTCCTCGGCGCGCGACGGCAACCGGGTGCCGTCGAGCTGGAGGCCGCGCGCGGCCAGCAGGACGGCGAGGACGCCGCCGCACACGATCGCGGAGTCGGCCAGGTTGAACACCGGCCAGTTCGGCAGCTCGATCCAGTCGACGACGTGGCCCTTCAGCGGCGCCGGGGCGCGGACGACGCGGTCGACCAGGTTGCCGAGCGCGCCGCCGAGCAGCAGCCCGAGGCAGATCGCCCACGGGAGGCTGCGCAGGTTGCGGGCCGTCCGGATGATCGCGACGACGACGCCGATCGCGATCAGCGTGAAGACGATCGTGTAACCGGTGCCGATGGAGAACGCGGCCCCGCTGTTGCGGGTCTCGCGCAGCGTCAGCAGGCCGCCGAGCAGCCGGATGGGCGCGCGGTCCTGGAGGGTGGCGACCACGACGATCTTGGTGATGACGTCGAGACCCAGCGCCGCCGTGGCGACGGCGGCCAGGACTCCGACGCGGCGAGGCCGGGACGGCGCACCGGCCTCGCCCTGAATGTCCGATGGTGAGCTCAGCGACGTTCCTCGCGTTGTTTGCATGTCACACAAAGTGTGGCACGGGGGAACGCCTGGAGACGCGCCTTCCCGATCGGACGGGCGCACGACTCGCAGACGCCGTACGTGCCGGCGTCCATGCGCTGGACGGCCCGCTCGTTCTGGTCGAGCAGGTCCCGGGCATTGTAGGACAGCGACAGCTCGTGCTCGCGCTCGTACGTCTTGGCCCCGGCGTCGGCCTGGTCGTCGCCGGCGCCCTCGTTGGTGTCGCCCGCCGCGATCTGGGACGCCGACAGGTCGAGGTGGACGCGCAGCTCGGAGATCTCGCCGGTGAGGGCGGCGCGGACGTCGGCCAGCTCGGCCTCGCTCCACAGGTCCTCGCCCTCGCGGACGGGCAGCACGCCCGCCGTCGCCCGCGCGGGCGCCGCCCCGGTCTTCGCGGCGGTCTTCGCCTTGACGGCCCTGGCCTTGGCGGCGGGTTTCGCGGCCGGTTTCGCGGCGGGCTTGGTCGCGGGCTTGGCCCGTCCAGCGGGCTTGGACCGCGTCCCGGAAGCGGTCGCGACCGCCTCCTCCACGCTGGACTCCTCGACAGGCAGTGTGGACACGGTTGGGCCCCTTTCACCGGACGGACGATGACCTGGCGGTACTACAGGCCGCATATGCCCCGTCACGCCGCAAAGAGAAACCCACGCGCCGGGAAATGCGGGGAGAAGAGCCGGGGCGCCGGGTAGGTTAGAATTCCACGTCTGAGCGGCAGGCGGAGATGGGGACACCCGCCGGCGAGAGCGGCCAGGAGCGATCCGGGGACGGTGCGAGCCCGGAGGCACGGCGCGCCGGTCCGATCACCCCGGAGCCGCCGGAGGAAACGGCGCCACGCGCCGCGTAGAACCGGCAGCCGCGACGAGCAACGAAGTGGGCCGTCCGAGCCAGGACGGCCAAGGAGGGTGGTACCGCGGGCCGCGCCGGGCGCGTCTCGTCCCTTCGGTTTCCGCGTCGTCCGAAATCGAGAGGTCCGCCCCGTGAGCCGTCAGTTCCGGCCCCTGCCCGCGCAGGTCGATCTTCCCGCCCTGGAGCGGGACATGCTGCGCCGCTGGCAGGACGGCCAAGTCTTCGAGCGTTCGCTGGAGCGTACGGCGGACGGCACGCCGTGGATCTTCTACGAGGGCCCGCCGACGGCGAACGGCATGCCGGGCGTCCACCACGTCGAGGCACGCGTCTTCAAGGACGTCTTCCCCCGCTTCAAGACGATGCAGGGCTTCCACGTGCCCCGCAAGGCCGGCTGGGACTGCCACGGCCTGCCGGTGGAGGTCGCCGTCGAGAAGGAACTGGGCCTCACCGGCAAGAAGGACATCGAGGAGTACGGCGTCGCCGCGTTCAACGACCGCTGCCGCGAGTCGGTGCAGCGGCACGTGGACGCGTTCGAGGAGATGACCGACCGGATGGGCTACTGGGTCGACAAGGAGTCGGCCTACTGGACCATGAACCCCGACTACGTCGAGTCCGTGTGGTGGTCGCTGAAGGTCGTCTTCGACAAGGGGCTGCTGTTCCGCGACTTCCGCATCACGCCGTACTGCCCGCGCTGCGGCACGGGCCTGTCCGACCACGAGCTGGGCCAGCCGGGCGGCTACGAGACGGTGTCGAGCCCGTCGGTGTTCGTGCGGATGCCGGTGACGGCCGGGCCGCTGGCCGACCTGAACGCCTCGCTGCTCATCTGGACGACGACGCCGTGGACGCTGGTGTCGAACACGGCCGTGGCCGTCCACCCCGACGTCGCCTACGTCGCCGCCCGCGTCCCGGTGACCGGCGAGGTGCTGGTGGTGGCCGAGCCGCTGCTGGAGCAGGTCCTCGGTGACGGCGCCGAGCGGCTGGCGACGTTCTCCGGCCGCGAGCTGGAGCGCACGCCGTACCGCCGCCCGTTCGACCTGGTGGACATCCCGGACGCGCACTACGTCGTCCTCGGCGACTACGTGACGGTCGAGGACGGCACCGGCCTCGTCCACCAGGCGCCCGCGTTCGGCGCCGACGACATGACGGTCTGCAAGAACTACGGGATGCCGGTCGTCAACCCGGTCGGCCCCGACGGCCGGTTCCTGGAGGACGTCCCGCTCGTCGGCGGCACGTTCTTCAAGGACGCCGACGAGACGCTCACCAACGACCTGCGCGGCCGGGGCCTGCTGTTCCGCGACGGCCACTTCGAGCACAGCTACCCGCACTGCTGGCGCTGCCACACGCCGCTGCTCTACTACGCGCTCCCCGCCTGGTACATCCGCACGACGGAGATCAAGCAGCGGCTGCTGGAGGAGAACCAGAAGACCAACTGGTTCCCCGAGACGGTCAAGGAGGGCCGGTACGGCGAGTGGCTGCGCAACAACGTCGACTGGTCCCTGTCGCGCTCGCGCTACTGGGGCACGCCGCTGCCGCTGTGGGTGTGCGAGCAGGACGACGCCCACATCACCTGCGTGGGCTCGCTCGCCGAGCTGGGCGAGCTGGCCGGGCGGGACCTGTCCAAGCTCGACCCGCACCGCCCGTACGTCGACGACGTGACGTTCGCGTGCCCGCAGTGCGGCGGAGAGGCGCGGCGCGTCCCCGACGTCATCGACGCCTGGTACGACTCGGGCTCGATGCCGTTCGCGCAGTGGGGCGCCCCGCACCGCAACGACGAGATCTTCGAGCGCTCGTACCCGGCGCAGTACATCTGCGAGGCGCAGGACCAGACGCGCGGCTGGTTCTACTCGCTGATGGCCGTCGGCACGCTGGTGTTCGACCGGTCGTCGTACGAGAACGTGCTGTGCCTCGGCCTGATCCTCGCCGAGGACGGCCGCAAGATGAGCAAGCACCTGGGCAACGTGCTGCGCCCGATCCCGCTGATGGACGAACACGGCGCCGACGCGCTGCGCTGGTACATGCTGGCGGCGGGACTGCCGTGGGCGGCGCGGCGGGTCGGCCACGGCGCGATCGAGGAGATCGTCCGCAAGGTCCTGCTCACGTACTGGAACACCGCGTCGTTCTTCGTCCTGTACGCCAACGCGGCGGGACGGAACGGGCGGGCATGGACGCCGGACCGGCTCGGTGAGGCCCCGGCCCCGGCCGACCGGCCGCTGCTGGACCGGTGGGCGCTGGCCGAACTGCACCGCACGGTCTCCGAGGTGACCGAGGCGCTGGAGCGGTTCGACACCTCGCGGGCGGGCCGCCGCCTCGCCGACTTCGTGGACGACCTGTCCAACTGGTACGTGCGGCGGTCGCGGCGGCGGTTCTGGGAGGGCCCGGAGACGCCCGCGGGCGCCGCGGCGTTCGCGACGCTGTACGAGTGCCTGGAGACGCTGACGCGGCTCATGGCGCCGCTGACGCCGTTCGTCACCGACCACGTGTGGGACGTCCTGCGCGCCGAGGACGCCCCCGACTCGGTGCACCTGGCCGACTGGCCGACCGTCGACGCGGCGCTGCTCGACGCGGACCTGTCCGCGCAGATGGCGCTGGTGCGGCGGCTGGTGGAGCTGGGCCGGTCGGCGCGCGCGGCGAGCGCGGTGCGGACGCGGCAGCCGCTCGCGCGCGCCCTCGTCGGCGCCGCGGGCTGGGCGGCGCTGCCCGCCGAGCTGCGCGGGCAGATCGCGGACGAGCTGAACGTGACGGCGTTCGAGGAGCTGGCGTCGGTCGCGGGCGACCTCGTCGAGTACGAGGTGAAGCCGAACTTCCGCGAGCTGGGCCGCCGCTTCGCCAAGGAGACCCCGAAGGTCGCCAAGGCCGTCTCCACCGCCGACCCCGTCGCGCTGGTCGCGGCGCTGCGCGCGGGCGGCGCGACCGTGGACGCCGAGGGCGTCGGGACGGTCGAGCTGGCGCCCGGCGAGGTCATCGTCACCGAACGTCCCCGGTCGGGCTGGGCGGTGGAGAGCGCGGCGGGCGAGACCGTCGCGCTCGACCTGGAGCTGACGCCGGAGCTGCGCCGCGCCGGGCTGGTCCGCGAGGTCGTCCGGCTCGTGCAGGACGCCCGCAAGTCCGCGGGCTTCGACGTCACCGACCGCATCGAGCTGTGGTGGCGGGCCGCCGGCGACGACCTGGCCGAGGCTCTCCGCGCCCACGGCGACGAGCTGGCCGCCGAGGTCCTCGCGACGCACGTCGGGGAGGGCCGCCCCGACGCCGACCTGGCCCACCGCCGCGACGACGAACTCAACCTCGACCTCTGGCTCCGCAGGGTCTAGCCCGCACGCGGCCTCCGGGACGCCCGTCCCGGAGGCCGCGCCCGGTTTCCGATCGTCCAAGGGGTTAGACGCGACACATCGCGTTTGCGATGATGGGTGCGTGAGTGCTTCAGAGGACCCCACGCCCGGCACCGGTTCCGGCGGCCCGGGGGCGTACCGTGCGTCGGACGCCGACCGTGACCGGGTGGCCGACCGGCTGCGGGAGGCCCTGGCCGAGGGACGGCTGACGCCGGACGAGCACGCCGAGCGGCTCGACGCGGCCTACAACGCCCGCACGTACGGCGAGCTTGAACCGTTGCTGCACGACCTGCCGTCGGCGGACGAGGCGCGGCCCCGGATCTCGCTCCAGAAGGACGCGCCGCCCGAGGCGCCGCCCCGGCGGTACTCCACGTCGATCGCGGCCGTCTTCTCGGCCGCCGAGCGGCGGGGGCGCTGGATGGTGGAGGCGCAGACGAGCGTCAGCGGCGTGTTCGGCTCGGTCGAGCTGGACTTCCGGCGGGCCGTGCTGTCGCAGCGCGAGGTCACGGTCAGCGTGGCGGCGATCTTCGGCTCGATCGAGATGATCGTCCCGCCGGGCGTTCGCGTGGTGAACGAGACCACGACGATCTTCGGGCAGGTGGAGAACCCCGACGACGACGGCTGCGACCTCGACGCCCCCACGATCCGGCTGACCGGCTTCGCGTTCTTCGGCAGCGTCGAGGTCAAGCGCCGCGAGGCCGGTGCCACCCGGGCCGACCGCCGCCGCGACCGCAAGGAGGCCCGCCGGGCCGCCGTCGACGCCCACCACGACTCGGTACGCCGCCACCTCGGCCACTGACCGCACGTGAACGGGCCGCGTCCCCAGGGGGAGGCGGCCCGTTGCGCGTGGCGTGGTCAGTCGCGGGCGTGCTCGCGGTCGGGCTGGCAGACGAGGCACGGCGTGCAGCCGCGTGACTTGGCCTCGGCGCGGCTGATCGACTCCAGGTCGTCGGCTTCGTCGCCGATGTCCTCGATGAGGGCGCAGTCGACGCGGTGGTAGCGCTTGGTGCCGCTGAGGATGCGGACCTCGGTGCTGTCGTCGCCCGACGACGGGACCGGCGGCGCGGGAGCCGGACCGGGCGCCGAGGCGACCGGGGTGTCGGACGGCGTCTCGCCGGGCGTGCGCGGACGCGGGGCGCCCAGGTCGCCGGTGGCGGGGTCGTTCAGAGGGTCGCGTCCCAGCGGGCCCGACAGCGGGTCGTCCAGGGGAACGTTCAACGGGTCGTTCAGCGGGTCGACCGGGCCCGGACGGGCGGGCGGCTCGGGGGCCGCCTCCGGCCGCGAGGCGGTCGCGCCGGGCGTCGGCCACGCGGACGGGATCGGCGCCGACGCGGCGGGCTCCGCGTCGAAGGACCGGGACGAGTACGCCTCGGAGTCGCCGCCGTACGACCGCCCGGAGTAGGACTCGGACGAGCCGGAATCGCCGCCGTACGACCCGGTGGACGAGGCCCCGGAGTCGAAGGACGAGCCCGAGCCCGTGTCGAAGGACCGGGACGGCTCGGAGTCGAACGAACGGCTCGCGTACGGCTCGGACACGTCGTCCCGGCTCGCGGACGGCTCCGCGCCCGGGGACTCGGACCGTGCCACGTCCTCCGCGGGCGCCGGGTCCTCCGGACGCCGGAACGCCGACGGGTCGGACGAGACCGCCGGTGAGACCGGGGACGAGGCGGAGGCGCCGCCGTCCCGGCCGGAGGGTTCGGCGCCCCGCTCGGAGCCTGCCGCGACCGGCACCGCGGCGCGCGCCGCCAGGGCGGTGTCGGGCATGCAGGCCGTGCAGGGGCTGAACCCCTCCTCCTTGGCCTCGGCGTAGGTCAGTTCCTCCTCGTCGCGGCCGGCGAGCTGCCGGCACGTGTCGAGGTGGTACCGCTTGCGGCCGCGGATGACGAAGACGCTGGCGTCCTCGGGGACCTTGGAGGGCTCGGCGGAGAGGACCACGGTCGCCGCGCCGGAGCGCGACTCGTCGGGCTTCTCGCCGGGGACGGCGTCGCCGTCCCCGCCGGGCTCGTCCGACTTCTTGGCCTTCTCGGCCTTCTTCTCCTTCTTGCTCTTCTTCTTCTCCTGCGGATCACGGCGGGCGCGGTTGGCGTGGGCCACGGCCGCGCCCGATCCGAACAGGTCCTTACGGCGCAGGAACACCCCGATGGCCAGGCACAGAGCGGCGACGATGCTGACCCCGATGGAGAGGTAGAACACCATCAGGACGTCCATGCCGAACAGCTCGGTGATGTCGCGCTCGGCCGCGACGATGCCCGCCACGAGCAGGGCTATCGCCACCACCACGAGCACGCCGCTCAGGATGATCACAGGGTCACTCCAACTTTAGGGCGCGCGCCCCGAGCCGTCGTCCCGGCTCAGGGAACGCCGCCGACGCTATTCCGACACGCCGCCGGGATGGCGTGGGGGCCATCCACGGCGCGGCGATCGGAGAACACTATCGCCTGGGGGTGGCGATCAGCGCCGCTCGTGCGGCGGGTTGTCGCCGCCGGAGTGGAACGCGCCGGTGGCGGAGTGCTGGACCTGCTGGGAGTGCTGCGGCTCGCCGGGCGGCGGGAACGGGTTGGCACCGGTCGGACCGGCGCCCGGACCCGCGACACCGCGGTTGTCGTTGTGCGGGATCGCGTTCTGCGGACCGGTCTGCGGGCCGCCCTGCTGGATGGACGCCTGGACGGCGGCCTGCACCGGGAACCCGCCGGTCTCGTTGCCGCCGGCCTCCAGGTCGCGGAGCTGGCTCTCCAGGTAGACCTTGAGGCGGCTGCGGTACTCGCGCTCGAAGCCGCGCAGGTGGTCGACCTCGCGGTCGAGCTCCTCGCGCTGCTGCACGAGCGAGCCCATGACCTGGCGGTGCCGCTCCTGGGCGTCGCGGTCGAGCGCCTCGGCGCGGCCCCGCGCCTCGGAGACGATCTGGTCGGCCTGGCGGCGCGCCTTGCCGAGGATCTCCTCGGCCTCACGGCGGGCGCGGCCGAGCGTCTCGTCGGCCTCGCGGCGCGCGTCGGCGATCGCCTGGTCGGCGGTCTGCTGCGCGAGCGCCAGCACGCGGGCGGCGGTGTCCATGTTGTCCTCGCCGGACGGCTGGGACATGCCGAGACCGGCGCCCAGCGGGGCGGGCTCGGGCTCCGGCTTGGGCTGCGGCACCGGCTCGGGCCGGGGAGGCTCGGGGATGGACTGCACGTCGGGCTTGGGCTCGACGATCGGGGCCGCCATGGCGGGCACCTTGCCGCGCAGGCACTCGGCCAGCTTGGCGCGCAGCTCCTCGTTCTCCTGGATGAGGCGGTCGAGCTCGGACTCGACCTCGTCGAGGAACGCGTCCACCTCCTCCTCGTCGTACCCCGGCCTCAGCCGGGTCGTGCTGAACTGCTTGTTCCGCACATCGGCGGGTGTCAGCGGCATGTTCGTCTCCTTGGCGCGCTTGGAGTCTTTCCCCAAGGACGGTATCCGATCAGAGCCTCTGCACGAAGATGATCAAGATCCAGACCACAAGGATGAGGAAGGTGAAGCTGAGGTCCAGGGCCACGTTACCCAGACGGACCGGGGGGATGAAACGCCTCAGCAGTTTCAGTGGGGGGTCCGTCACGGTGTAGACGGCCTCGGCGATCACGAGAACCACTCCGGTGGGCCGCCACGACCGGGCGAACGACTGGAGGATCTCCAGGATCAGCCTCCCGATGAGGAACAGGAGGAAGAGGTACAGCAGTGCGCTGAGCACCTGTCCGACGATAGTCACGGCCTACTCTCACCTGTGGCTGTCAGCTTTGGTTGAAGAACCCACGTTCTGCCATCCGGGCCTTGTCCTCGGCGGTCACCTCCACGTTGGCGGGCGACAGCAGGAACACCTTGTTCGTAACACGCTCGATGCTCCCGTGCAGCCCGAACACCAGACCCGCCGCGAAGTCGACGAGACGCTTGGCGTCGCTGTCGACCATCTCGGTGAGGTTCATGATCACCGGGGTGCCCTCACGGAAGTGCTCCCCGATGGTCCTGGCCTCGTTGTAGGTCCTGGGATGCAGCGTAGTGATGCGGGCGAGGTCGGTGGTACCGGACTCGTAGAGTGCCACGGAGCGACGCTCGGCGGGGGCGGGAAGCGGATGGTCGCGTTCGCGCTCCACGGCCTCGTCGGCTCGGGTATGCTGACCGCCGGAATCGTCCAGGGAGCGGCGCCCCTGCACCAGGTCGGCCTCGTCGTCGTAGACGTCGTCATCGTCGTAGTCGGCGTACTTGTCGCCGTAGCGGTCGTCCTCGACCAGGCCGAGGTAGACCGCCATCTTGCGCATCGCGCTGGCCATGTGCCCTCTCCTCGTCCTGGTGACCGCGGCCTCCGGCGCGCCCGGCGCCGCGGATGATGCTTTGCGCTTGTCAGGGGCCTGCCACGTCGCAGGGCCCACCCGGGGGACATTACCTGACGATTGCCCGTCGGCCTCCGAGCAACGCCGTACCGACCCGCAGGTGTGTCGCGCCGCACGCGACCGCCTCCTCCAGATCGCCGCTCATTCCCGCCGAGACGACCGTCGCGTCCGGGTGCCGGGCGCGCAGGTCGGCCGCGACGGCCGCCAGCCGCTCGAACGCCGGACGCGGCGCGGCGCCGAGCGGCGCCACCGCCATCACGCCGCGCAGGCTCAGCGCGTCCGCGGCGGCGATCCGGTCGGCCAGCCCGGCGACGTCGGCCGGGGCGGCTCCCCCGCGTCCGGGCTCGTCGTCCAGGGAGACCTGGATCAGGCACTCCAGCATGCGCCCGGCGTTCTGCGCGGCCGCGGACAGCGCCGTGACGAGACGCGCCCGGTCGACCGACTGCACGACGTGGGCGTAGCCCGCGACCGACTTCGCCTTGTTCGTCTGGAGCTGCCCGACGAAGTGCCACGTCAGTGGGAGGTCGGCGGTGGCCTCGGCCTTGGGCCGGGCGTCCTGGTCGCGGTTCTCCGCGACCTGGGTGAGCCCGAGCCCGGCCAGCAGCCGCACGTCCGAGGCGGGGAACGTCTTGGTGACGGCGATGAGCGTGACGTCGCCGGGGTCGCGCCCGGCGGCGGCGCACGCCGCGGCGATGCGGGCGCGGACGTCGGCGAGGTTGGCCGCCAGCTCGGCGGCGCGCCCGCCGCTCACCGGGCGTCCTCGCGCAGCCAGACGAAGCCCGCGAAACGGCCGGTGAGGCCGTCGCGGCGGTAGGAGAACAGGCCGGGGTCCTCCAGGGTGCAGCGGGGGTCGACCGAGACGCCGGTGACCCCGGCGCGGGCGAGCTGCCCGGCGATCCCGGCGCGCAGGTCGAGGGCGGGGGTGCCCCGGCGCGTGGTCGCGGCGCTGCCGGGGACGGCGGCGGCGACCTCGTCGCGCATCGCGGCGGGCACCTCGTAGCAGCCGCCGCACGCGGCGGGACCGATGGCGGCGGTGACGCGGGCGGGGTCGGCGCCGAGGCCGGTCATCGCGTCGAGCAGGGCGGGCACGACGCCCGCGGCGGTGCCGGGGCGGCCCGAGTGGGCGGCCCCGACGACACCGGCGGCGGCGTCGGCGAGCAGGACGGGGGCGCAGTCGGCGACGAGGACCGCGAGGGTGACGCCGGGCCGGTCGGTGACGACGGCGTCGACGGGGGGAAGTTCGGGGCCGGGGCCGGTGACGTGCGCGACGTCGGCGCCGTGGACCTGCCGCATCCACACGGTGCGGGCGGCGTCGGTGCCGAGCGCCGCGGCGGCGCGGTGCCGGTTGCCGGTGACGGCGGCCGGGTCGTCACCGACGGCGCCGCCGAGGTTGAGCGAGGCGTACGGGGCGGTGCTGACGCCGCCGGCGCGGCCGGAGAACCCGGCACCGATCCCGGCGCCGAGCGCGACCGCCGTGATCACTTGAGGAAGTCGGGGACGTCGAGGTCGTCGTCCTCGTCGAACACCACGGGCCGGCGGCGGGACGGCGCGTCGCCGCCGCGCCCGGCGGGCTGCTCGCCGGACGAGCGCGGCCCCGGCGCGCGGGGCGCGTCGTCACGCCGTTCGTCGCGGTTCTCGGCGGGGGCGGGCACCGGCTCGGGCCGCGACGGCGCCGCCTCCTCGCGCGCCGGGGCCGGCGGCGGCGCCGGAGCCGGGGCGGGCTGCGGCGCGGGCGCCGCCTGCGACGGCTCGGGACGCGGCGGCTGCGGCGCGGCGGCGGCCTGCGCCACCGACTGCTGCGGCGGCGGGGTCGGCTGCGTCGGCGCCTCGGCGCGCCCGACCCGGCTCGGGATCGGGTTGGCCGGGGTGCTCGGCGTCGGCGTGGGCGCGGACGCCGGGGCCGGTGTCGCGGGCGGCGGTGCCGGACGCGGTGGCGGCGGCGTCGCGCGGCGCGGTTCGGCGGCGGGCCCGGCGGGCTTGCCGGGGCGCAGCTCGTCGAACCCGGCGGCGATGACGGTGACGCGCACCTCGTCGCCGAGGGCGTCGTCGATGACGGCGCCGAAGATGATGTTCGCGTCGGGCGCGGCGGCGTTGGAGACGAGCTGCGCCGCCTCGTTGATCTCGAACAGGCCGAGGTCGGAGCCGCCGGAGATCGACAGCAGGACGCCGTGGGCGCCGTCGATGCTGGCCTCCAGCAGCGGGCTGGAGATCGCCATCTCGGCGGCGGCGACGCTGCGGTCGTCGCCGCGCGCGGAGCCGATGCCCATGAGCGCCGAACCGGCGCCGGACATGACGGACTTCACGTCGGCGAAGTCGAGGTTGATCAGGCCCGGCGTGGTGATCAGGTCGGTGATGCCCTGAACACCGGACAGCAGGACCTGGTCGGCGGCCTTGAACGCGTCCAGGACGCTGACCTGCCGGTCGGAGATCGACAGCAGCCGGTCGTTGGGGATGACGATGAGGGTGTCGACCTCGTCGCGCAGGGTCTCGATGCCGGCCTCGGCCTGCATCGCGCGGCGCTTGCCCTCGAAGGAGAAGGGCCGGGTGACGACGCCGATCGTCAGCGCGCCGAGGGACCGGGCGATGTTGGCGACGACGGGCGCGCCGCCGGTGCCGGTGCCGCCGCCCTCGCCCGCGGTGACGAAGACCATGTCGGCCCCCTTGAGGACCTCCTCGATCTCCTCGCGGTGGTCTTCGGCGGCCTTGCGGCCGACGTCGGGGTTGGCGCCGGCGCCGAGGCCGCGGGTGAGTTCCCGGCCGACGTCGAGTTTGACGTCTGCGTCACTCATCAGCAGCGCCTGGGCGTCCGTGTTGATCGCGATGAACTCGACGCCCTTGAGTCCCTCCTCGATCATCCGGTTGACGGCGTTGACGCCGCCGCCGCCGATGCCGACGACCTTGATGACCGCGAGGTAGTTCTGCGGTGCTGCCACGAGGAGGGGCCTTTCCGCTCGCTCTGTTCGCGCGGCCCGGACCGGTGGGCCGGGTCCGCGCGGTGTTCTGACGTGTGTCCGGACGGGGCGGGGGTACGGCGGTCGCCGCAAACCCTCACCCTCAACTTGAGGCTTACAGTTATGTCAACCTCTCCACTGATACGGACAGTAGGGCGGCCTTACCGCCAGGGTCAACTAACCTGCCGCCAACTGCGTCGGCGTGTCGCACAGGGCACGACTTGCCTGGTTGGTGCCGGTACTGTCCCCAGCTCATGCCGCCTCAACCCCCGCGTTCGGGCCGACCGTTCCAGCGTGCCCCATCCGGGAGCCATCGTCGGCGCGACACACGGGCCGCACCGGACCCGGCCTGCGGGCTCCTCACCGCGTCGTGACCACGTCGGGTGAGCTGACGTCCACCGTCCGGGGTCCGTCCGCGCCCGCCGAGCGCAGCAGCGCCGCCGCCAGCCGGGCCTTCTCGGCCGACCGGTCCGGCGATCCCCAGACGATCGTCACCCCGTCCCTGAGCCGCAGCGACACCGCCTCCGGGCTGGGCGCCGCCACCTCGGCGACCGTGCCGCGCAGCGGCGCGGGCAGGTCGCGCACCACGCGCAGCGCGGCCAGCGTGGACGGGTCGGACGGGCCCGGCGCGGCCACGGTCAGCAGCGGCAGCGCGGCCGGGCGCTCGACGCCGTCGAGCACGGTGACGCCGCCCTTGTCGAGCTGGAAGTGCCGTCCGTTGCGGGCGACGGCCGCGATCGGGACGCGCTCGCGGACCCGGATGCGGATCGTCGCGGGCCAGCTCCGCTCCACCCGCGCCGACTCCACCTGCGCCAGCCGCTCCACCCGCGCCCGCACGTCCCCGGTGCCGAGCCGCACCATCGGCACGCCCAGCCGCACCCCGGCCGCCGCGACGACGCGGTCGCGCGGCGCCAGCTCGGTGCCGCTGACCTCGACGTGCCGCACGACCAGCAACCGCGAGCCGAGCAGGACCCAGCCGGACGCGCCGAGCACCGCGCACACCAGCAACGTGACGAACAACGCCTTCCACCGGCCGGGCCGCCCCCTGCGGGCGGCCGGTTCGCGGTCTCGGGGTCGCGGCCTCGGGCGCGTCTGCGTCATGGGTCCAGCATGGACGGCGCGCGCCGCCGCGTGCGGGAGCCCACGCCCGGCCCGGTCACGACGTGGCCGAGACGGCGTCCAGGACGAGCGGCCCGAGGCGGGTGACGTCGCCCGCGCCGAGCGTGATCACCAGGTCGCCGCGCCGGGCCAGCCCCGCGACCAGCGCGGGCACGGCGTCGAAGTCGGGCGCGTAGACGGTCTCGGTCGCGGCGGGCACCCGGTCCGCGACGAGCTGCCCGGTGACGCCGGGTTCGGGGTCCTCGCGGGCGCCGTAGACGTCCAGGACGACGGCGACGTCGGCCAGCCCGAGCGCCGCGCCGAACTCCTCGGCGAAGAACCGGGTGCGGCTGTACAGGTGCGGCTGGAAGACCGCGACGATCCGGCCCTCTCCCCCGCGCTCGCCGAGGTAGTCGCGGGTGGCCGACAGGTCGGCCGACAGCTCGGTCGGGTGGTGGGCGTAGCTGTCGAACACCTCGACGCCGCCCGCCGAGCCCTTGCGCTCCAGCCGCCGCATCGCGCCGCCGAACTCGCGCAGCCCCTCGCGGACGGCGTGCAGGTCGAGTCCGAGCGCCCGCGCGACCGCGACGCACGCGGTGGCGTTGTGGGCGTTGTGCCGGCCGGGCACGCCGAGCGCGACGTCCCCGACGCCCGGGATGGTGAACACCGAGCCGAGCCCGCGCGGCGTGAACGCCGTGGTGCGCAGGTCGGCGTCCGCGGCCTCGCCGTAGGTGAGGACGGTCAGCCCGCGCCCGCGCGCCCGGTCGGCCAGCTCCCGCACGACGGGGTCGTCGGCGGACGCCACGAGCGTGCCGCCCGGGACGATCCGGTCGACGAACCGGGCGAAGTTCTCCTTGACCTCGTCGAAGCCGCCGTAGTTGTCGAGGTGGTCGGCCTCGACGTTGGTGATGACGGCGATCGACGGGCTGTAGCGCAGGAACGAGCCGTCGCTCTCGTCGGCCTCGGCCACGAACACGTCGCCGGTGCCCTCGTCGGCACCGAGCCCGGTGGTGACGAGCTGCCCGCCGATGCAGTACGACGGGTCGGCTCCGGCGCGCTGGAGCGCGACGGTCAGCATGGACGTCGTGGTCGTCTTGCCGTGCGTGCCCGCGATGGCGACCGCGCGGCGGTCGGCCATGAGCGCGGCCAGCGCCTCGGACCGGTGCAGGACCCGCAGTCCCCGGCGCCGCGCCTCGGCCAGCTCGGGGTTGGACTCGCGCACGGCGGTCGACACCACGACGGTGTCGGCGTCGCCGAGGTGCGCGGCGTCGTGCCCGACGTCCACCTTCGCGCCGAGCGCGGCGAGCTGGCCGAGCAGCTCGCCGTCGCGGGCGTCGCTGCCCGACACGGGCAGGCCCCGCCGCAGCATGATCCGGGCGATGCCGGACATGCCCGCACCGCCGATCGCGATGAAGTGAATCCTGCCGAGGTCCTCGGCCGGCGGCACGCCGCCGGAAACTGTCGAGCTCATCGAGTCCTTCTGTGTTGAATCGCCGCGCCCTCCGGCGCGGCGGGCCGTCAGCCCTGCCGGTGGGCGTTGCGGACGACCTCGTACACCATCTGGGCGAGCGCGACGTCGGCGTCGCGGCGGCCCATCCGGCCGGCGGCCTCGGACATGGCGGCGACGCGGCCCGGGTCGGCCAGGACCGGCAGCAGGTGCTGCGCGATCCACTCGGGGCTCAGCTCGGCGTTGTCGACGAGCAGCCCGCCGCCCGCCGCGACGATCGGCTCGGCGTTCAGCGCCTGCTCGCCGTTGCCGATGGGCAGCGGCACGTACACCGCCGGGAGGGCCACGGCGGCCAGCTCCGCGCAGGTCATGGCCCCGGCGCGGCACATCGCCATGTCGGCGGCGGCGTAGGCCAGGTCCATCCGGTCGCAGTACGGGATCGTGACGTACTGCGGGCCGCCCGGCGGCGCCGGTTCGGGCTGCTCGGTGTTCTTGGGGCCGACGATGTGCAGCACCTGGATGCCCGCCTGCCGGAAGAACGGCGCGGCGGCGACGGCGGCCTGGTTGAGCGAGCGGGCGCCCTGCGAGCCGCCGAAGATCAGCAGCGTCGGCAGGTCGGGCAGCAGGCCGAAGTAGGAGCGGGCCTTGTCGCCGAGGGCGAGCCGGTCCAGCGTGGCGATCTCGCGGCGCAGCGGGATGCCGACGAACCGGGCGCCGGGCAGCGGCGAGTCGTGGTGGGAGACCGCGACGTTCTCGGTGAACCGGGCGCCGAGCTTGTTGGCCAGGCCCGGCTTGGGGTTGGCCTCGTGCACGATGATCGGCACCTTGCGCTTGCGCGCGGCCAGGTAGCCGGGGGTGGCGACGTAGCCGCCGAAGCCGACGAGGACGTCGGCGCGCGCCTGGTCGAGGACGCCCGCCGCCGCGTTGATCGCGCCGCGCAGCCGGCCCGGGACGGTCAGGAGCTGCGGGGTGAGCGTGCGGGGCAGCGGCACCGGCGGGATGAGCGCGAGCTCGTAGCCGCGTTGCGGGACGAGCCGGGTCTCCAGTCCGCGTTCGGTGCCGAGGCAGACGATCCCGGTCTGCGGGTCGTCGCGGCGCAGGGCGTCGGCGAGGGCCAGTGCGGGCTCGATGTGTCCGGCGGTGCCGCCGCCGGCCAGGACAACCCTCATGCTCGTTGACAACTCCTCATCAGGCTGGGATGCGGTGGGGGGATGTTTCAGCGTCGTGCCAGGCCCAGCCAGCTTAGGGCCCGGGACGCCGGGCCGGGGCCCCGTGCGGCCAGCGCCTGCCGCGCGCCGGGCTCGCGTTTGGCGAACGACAGCAGCATCCCGAGCGTGAACAGCGTCGGGATCAGCGACGATCCGCCGTAGGAGACCAGCGGCAGCGGGATGCCCGTGACGGGGACCACGCGGATGACGGCGCCGATGTTGACGATGGCCTGGACGAGCAGCCACGCGGTCCCGGCGGCGGCGACCAGCCGGGTGAAGGGGTCTTTGACGCGGCGGGCGACGCGCAGCCCGGCGTAGGCGAGCAGCCCGAACAGGCCGAGGACGACGAGGGTGCCGACGAGCCCGAGCTGCTCGCCGACGATCGCGAAGATGAAGTCGGTCTCGGGGTGCGGCAGGAACCCCCACTGCGCGCGTCCCTCCCCGAGCCCGGTGCCGAACCAGCCGCCGGACGCGAGCGCGTACAGGCCCTGGGTGGTCTGGTAGTTGATGCCCTGGGCGTGCTGCTCGGAGGTGTCGAGGAAGCCGGTGACGCGTTCCATCCGGTACGGCGCGACGACGATGAGGATCGACACCAGCAGCCCGACGATGCCGAGGACGCCCGCGAACAGCCGGGCGGGCGCGCCGACGACCCACAGCAGCGTCAGGAAGATCGTCAACAGGACGAGCGTGGTGCCGAGGTCGTCGCCGAGCATGACGAGCAGCACGAGCAGGCCCGCGGCGGGCAGCAGCGGCATGAGCAGCGGGCGCCACTCGTTGAGCTGGCCGAGCCGGTCCTTGCGGGCGAGCAGGTCGGCGCCCCACAGCACGAGCGCGAGCTTGGCCGGTTCGGACGGCTGGAGCTGGAGCGGTCCGAGGTGGATCCAGCGGACGGCGCCGTTGACCTCGACGCCGAGCACGAGGACGAGCAGCAGCAGGACGTAGGACAGCAGCAGCAGCGGATAGGCGAAGGTGCGGAACACCTTGACCGGCATCCGCGACGCCGCCCACATGGCCGCGAGCCCGACCGCGACCCACAGCACCTGCTTCTGCACGAGCGTGTAGGGCGAGCCGGTGGCCTGGAGCTGTTCGACGGTGGACGCCGACAGCACCATCGTCAGGCCGAGCGCCAGCAGCATGAACGTGCAGCCGAGCAGCAGGTAGTAGGAGGTGAGGGGGCGGTCGAGCAGGCCGACGAGGGTGGCGATCTGCTCGCGCGGCCCCGGCCGGGCGGGCCGCTCCCGGGGCGTCGTCGCGGCGCTCACGGCGGCCTAGCGCGTCTCGGCGAGCCGCCGCACGGCCGCGGCGAACGCGTCGCCGCGCGCGCCGTAACTCGCGAACATGTCGAAGGAGGCCCCGGCGGGCGCCAGCAGCACCGTGTCGCCGGGCCGGGCCAGTTCCGCCGCGCGGCGCACCACTGTGTCCATGGCCCCAGTGTCGGTGTCGGAGACGTCCACGACCGGGACATCCGGGGCGTGTCGCGCGAGTGCCGCCGCGATCTGCGCCCGGTCGGTGCCGATGAGGACGGCGGCGCGCAGCCGCCCGGCGACGGCGGCGACGAGGTCGTCGACGTCGGCGCCCTTGAGCAGCCCGCCCGCGATCCACACGGCCGACTCGCACGCGGCCAGCGAGGACGCGGCGGCGTGCGGGTTGGTGGCCTTGGAGTCGTCCACGTACTCGACGCCGCCGACGGTGGCGACGTGGGCGATGCGGTGCGGGTCGGGGACGAACGCGCGCAGCCCGTCCCGGACGGCGTGCGGCGGGACGCCGAAGGCGCGGGCGAGCGCGGCGGCGGCGAGCGCGTTGGCGACGTTGTGCGGCGCGTAGGGCCGCACGTCCGACAGTTCGCCGAGTTCCTCGGCGGTGGCGGCGGGGTCGGGCACGAACGCGCGATCGCACAGGACGGTCTCGACGACGCCGACCTGCCCGGGGGCGGGGACGGCGAGCGTGAACGCGGCCGCGTCCGGTCCGGCGAGGGAGACGGCGACGGGGTCGGCGGCGTTGACGACCGCGATCGTGCCGGGCCCGAAGATCTTGCCCTTGGCGGCGGCGTACTCCCGCATCGACCCGTGCCAGTCCAGGTGGTCGGGCGCGAGGTTGAGCACGGCCGCCGCGAACGGCGCGACCGTGGACGACCAGTGCAACTGGTAGCTGGACAGCTCGACGGCCAGGACGTCGTGCTTCTCCAGCACCGCCTCCACGATGGGGGTGCCCACGTTGCCGACGGCGAGCGCGTCGTGCCCGGCGGCGGTGAGGATGGCGGTCAGCATCCGCACGGCGGTGGTCTTGCCGTTGGTGCCGGTCAGCGCGAGCCACGGCGCCGCGCCGGGGCCGCGCAGCCGCCAGGCCAGCTCGACCTCGCCGTACACCTCGACGCCCGCCTGCGCGGCGGCCACGAGCAGCGGCGCGTCCGGCCGCCAGCCGGGCGAGGTGACGACGAGCCCCGTGCCGGGCGGCAGCGTGGCGCCGTCGCCGAGCCGGACGGTGACGCCGAGCCCGGTCAGTTCGGCGACGTCCTCGGGGGCGGCGGTGTCGCGGGCGTCGACGATGGTGACGTCGGCGCCCTGTCGGGCGAGCACGCGCGCGGCGGCGCGTCCGGACAGGCCGAACCCGGCGACGGTCACCCGCCGCCCGGCATAGTCTTCGGGCACAGCCTCGGGAACCGGCTCGGTCACGACTTGGGCATCCATTCCAGGTAGAACAGGCCGAGGCCGATCGCGGTGAACAGCGCCGACATCAGCCAGAACCGCACGACGATCGTGGTCTCGGCCCAGCCCGACAGCTCGAAGTGGTGCTGTAGGGGCGCCATCTTGAACACGCGTTTCCCGGTCGCCTTGAACCCGCCGACCTGGATGATCACCGACAGCGTGATCATGACGATGAGGCCGCACAGGATGGCGAGCAGGAACTGGGTGCGGGTGAGGATCGCCAGGCCGACCAGGACGCCGCCGAGGGCCAGCGAGCCGGTGTCGCCCATGAAGATCTTGGCGGGCGGGGCGTTCCACCACAGGAAGCCGAACACGCCGCCGAGCACGGCCGCCGCGACGACCGCGAGGTCGAGGGGATCTCGGATCGTGTAGCAGTTGGGGGCGAGCGCGAAGTCGGTGCAGCTGTTGCGGAGCTGCCAGTTGCCGATGATGACGTAGGCGGCGAGCACCATGCCGGCGGGTCCGGCGGCGAGGCCGTCGAGGCCGTCGGTGAGGTTGACGCCGTTGGACATCGCGGCGATGAGCAGCAGCGCCCAGATGACGAACAGCACCGGGCCGATCGAGGGGCCGAAGTCGCGCAGGAACGACAGCCGCGGGGAGGCGGGGGTGACGTCGTAGCCGTTGGGGAAGTTCAGCGCCGCGACGGCGAAGATGACGCCGACGAGGACGATGCCGATCATCTTGGCGCCGCTGCGCAGGCCGAGGCTGCGCTGCTTGAACACCTTGATGTAGTCGTCGACGAAGCCGACGAGGCCGAGGCCCGTCATCAGGAACAGCACGAGCAGGCCGGACACCGTGGGGGCGGTGCCGGTGACCAGGTGCGCGACGGCGTAGCCGAGCAGCGACCCGACGATGAAGACCGCGCCGCCCATGGTGGGGGTGCCGCGCTTCTGCAAGTGCGCCTCGGGGCCGTCCTGGCGGATCATCTGGCCGTAGCCCAGCCGGGTGACGATCTTGATCCAGACGGGGGTGCCGAGCATGCCGATCAGCAGCGCGACACCCGCCGCGATGATGATGCTGGTCATCGGGGGCTGCCTCCCGGAGCACGGTCGCCGGGGACGGGCTCGGCCGCGCCGGCCAGCAGCGCCGCCGCGACCCGTTCCAGGCCCGCGACGCGCGAGCCCTTCACGAGCACGACGTCCCGCGGTCTCAGCCGCTCGCGCAGTGCGGCCACGGCCGCGCCGACGTCATCCACCTGTACGCACTCTCCCGTCCATGACCCCTCGCGCGCGGCCCCGTCGGCCATCGCGGCGGCGGTCTCACCTACCGTGACGAGCCCGGCGATCCCGCCGCGCGCGACATGCTGCCCGATCTTGGCATGTTCCGCCACAGCGGAGCCCCCGAGTTCGGCCATCTCCCCCAGGACGGCGAACGCGCGGCGGCCCTTCGCCATGTGGACGAGGACGTCCAGCGCGGCGCGCGTCGAGTCGGGGTTGGCGTTGTAGGCGTCGTTGACGACCGTGACGCCGTCGGCCCGCTCGGTGACCTCCATCCGCCACCGGCTCACCGGCCCGGCGGCGCCGAGCGCGGCGGCCACCGTCGCGACGTCGAGCCCGGCGGCGCGGCCCACGGCCGCGGCGGCCAGCGCGTTCGCGACGGCGTGGGCGCCGTGCAGCAGCAGCGCCACGTCGGCCTCGCCCTCGGGCGTGACGAGCCGGAACCGGGCGCGGCCCGCGTCGTCGAGCGTCTCGTCCACGGCGCGGACGTCGGCGTCGGCGCCGCGCCCGAACAGCACGACCCCGGCCCTCGTGCGGGACGCCATCGCGCGCACCAGCGCGTCGTCGGCGTTGAGGATCGCGGTGCCGTCCGGCGGCACCGCCTCGACCAGCTCGCCCTTGGCCTCGGCGATGGCCTCGCGGCCGCCGAACTCGCCCAGGTGCGCGGTGCCGACGTTGAGGACGGCGCCGACGCCGGGCCGGGCGATGCCGGTCAGGTAGGCGATGTGGCCGATGCCCCGGGCGCCCATCTCCAGCACGAGGTTGCGGGTTCCGGCGTCGGCGCGCAGCACGGTCAGCGGCACGCCCATCTCGTTGTTGAACGAGCCGACCGGCGCGACCGTGGGGCCGTCGGCGGCCAGCACGGCGGCGATGAGGTCCTTGGTGGACGTCTTGCCCGCCGAGCCGGTGACGGCGACGACGCGGACGTCCGGCAGCCGCGCCAGCACGCCCCGCGCCAGCGCGCCCAGGGCCTCCAGCGCGTCCTTCACCAGGACGGCGGCGCCGGACTCCGGCGCCCGCTCGGCCAGGACGGCGGCGGCGCCGTTCGCGAACGCGGTGCCGATGTAGTCGTGCCCGTCGGCGCGCTCGCCGCGCAGCGCGACGAACAGCGACCCGGGCCCGGCCTCGCGGGAGTCGAACACGACGGGGCCGGAGACGACGGTCTCCGGGTCGCCGTGGACCGTCCCGCCGGTGATCTCCGCGATCTCGGCCAGTGCAAGTGGGATCACGCCTGCGTCCCGTCCCCTCTCGCCGCCGGAGCGGCCCCGGCCCGGCGCAGCGCCGCGCGGACGACCTCGCGGTCGTCGAACGCGAGGACCTCGCCGGCCACGTACTGTCCCTGTTCGTGGCCCTTGCCCGCGACGACGATCACGTCGCCGCGGCGGGCCCGGCCGATCGCCAGCTCGACGGCGGCGGCGCGGTCGGGCTCGACCACGATGTGCGCGCGCTCGGGCTGCGGCACCTTGAGCCCGCCCTCGACCATAGCGGCGAGGATCGCCAGGGGGTCTTCGGATCGCGGGTTGTCGCTCGTGAAATAGGCCATGTCGGCGAGCCGTGCGGACGCCTCGCCCATCAGCGGGCGCTTGCCCCGGTCGCGGTCGCCGCCGCAGCCGAGCACGATCGTCAGCCGTCCCTCGGTGACGGGCCGCAGCGCCGTCAGCACCGCCTCGACGGCGCCCGGCTTGTGCGAGTAGTCGACGAGCGTGGTGAAGTCCTGGCCCTCGTCCACCGGCTCCAGCCGTCCCGGCACGCCGGGCGTGGCGGCGACGCCGCGCACCGCCGCCGGGAGGCCGATCCCGGCCTCGACCAGCGCGACGATCGCGGCGAGCGCGTTCGCGACATTGAACGGTCCAGGCAGGCGCACCGATGCGTCGGCCTCCACTCCCCCGGGCCCGACGATGCGGAACGTGCTCCCGGCGGGGCCGCCGCGCACGTCCTCGGCGCGCCAGTCGGCGGCGCGGTCGCCGTTCGCCGAGAACGTCGTGACCGGGACCGAGGCGATCTCCACCAGTTCCCGCCCGTACAGGTCGTCGAGGTTGACGACGCCGACCCGGCTGTAGGCGGGCGTGAACAGCTTCGCCTTGGCCAGGAAGTAGTCCTGCATGGTGGGGTGGTAGTCCAGGTGGTCCTGGGAGAGGTTGGTGAACACCGCGACCTCGTAGCGGGCGCCGCCGACGCGGCCCTGGTCGAGCGCGTGGCTGGACACCTCCATCGCGGCGGCGCCGACGCCCCGCTCGCGCATCATCGCGAACAGGGCGTGCAGGTCGGTCGCCTCGGGCGTCGTCAGCGAGCTGGGGACGCGGTCGTCGCCGATGCGCATCTCGACCGTCCCGATGACGCCCGTCGCGATGCCCGCCGCGCGCAGCCCGCCCTCCAGCAGGTACACGGTGGTGGTCTTGCCGCTGGTGCCGGTGACGCCGATGAGCGTCAGGCCGGCGGCGGGCTCGCCGTAGACGTAGGCGGCGACGTCGCCGAGGCGGGCGCGCGGGTCGTCCACGACCAGCGTCGGCACCCGCGCGGCGCGGGCGCGGGCCCGGCCCGCCGGGTCGGTGAGGATCGCGGCGGCGCCCGCCGCCGCGGCCTGCTCGGCGAACTGGGCGCCGTGCGCGCGGGCGCCGGGCAGCGCGGCGTACAGGTCGCCGGGGCGCACGGCGCGCGAGTCGTGGGTGATGCCGGTGACCGTCGTGCCGCCGCGGATCACGGCGTCGTCGATGCCGAGCAGCTCCGCCAGCCCCGCCAGCGGCCGGGGGGTACTCGTGGTGGGGCGCATAACGTCTCTCTCGGAACGGGTGGTACGAGTGGGTCGGGGCACGGGTCCTGGGGTCACGGCGACAGAGGGTACTCCCCGGCCCTCAGTCCCGCGCGAAGATCTTCACCGACGGCGGCCTGCTTCCCGTCGGCGGGATCTTGCGGGTCGCCAGGGCGGCGCTCATCACGTCCCGGAAGACCGGTGCCGCGACGTCGCCGCCCAGGTGCGAGCCCCTGCTCGGCTTCTGGAGCACGACCTGCACGACGAGCTGTGGATCGTCGGCGGGCGCGAACCCCGCGAACGACGCGGTGAAGCCGCCGCCCTTGTACCGGCCCGTGCGCGGGTTGACGATCTCGGCGGTGCCGGTCTTGCCCGCGACCCGGTAGTTCGGGATCTGGGCGAGCGGCGCCGTGCCCTCCTTCGTCGTGACGCCCTCCAGCATGTCACGGATCTGCCGGGCGGTCTCGGCACTGATCACCTGGCGTTTGGCGGGCGCCTTGGCGGCGGTGAAGGCGCCGTTCTCGTCGACGCTGCCCGCGACGAGGTTCGGCGCGACGCGGACGCCGCCGTTGGCGATCGTCGCGTAGACGCTGGCCATCTGGACGGCGTTGACCGACATCGTCTGGCCGAACGAGATCGGGTACCGGTCGGTGCCGCTCCACTTGGACGGCGGCGCCAGCACGCCCGCCGTCTCGGCGGGCAGGCCGATGCCGGTGGTGGCGCCGAAGCCGAAGTCGCGCATGGTGTCGTAGAGCTGCTGGGACGAGATGCGCTCGCTGGCCCGGATCGTGCCGACGTTGCTGGACTTGGCGAGCACGCCCGCGAAAGTGAGGTCCCACGGCTCGTGCGGATGGGAGTCGCCGAACGTGACCCCGTACCGCTTGATCCGGTCCGGGACGCGCAGGAACGGCGTCTCGGGCGTGACGCCGCCCTTCTCCATCACCGCCGCCGCCGTGACGACCTTGCCGGTGCTGCCCGGTTCGTACGCCTCCTGCACGATCGGCGTCCCCCACGACTTGGACTTGCCGTAGTCGTTGGGGTTGTAGCCGGGCGCGGACGCCAGCGCGAGCAGCGCGCCGCTGCGCGGGTCCATCACGATGACGCTGCCGCTGCGGGCGCCGGACTTCTTCACCTGCTGCTCGATGGCCTGCTGCGCCTTGAACTGGATGTCGCGCAGCAGCGTCAGCCGCACCCCCTTGCCGGGGACCGACGGCTTGCGCTGCGACTCGCCCATCGGGATGTGCTGGCCCTTGGTGCTGATCTCGACGCGCTGCCAGCCGTCCCGCCCGGCCAGCTCGCCGTTCATGGAGCTCTCCAGCCCGGCGGCGCCCTTCCCCTCGGCGTTCACGAAACCTATGACGCCGGCGGCGAGCGAGTCGTTCGGGTACTCGCGGCGGTACTCGGGGCTCATGCCGATGCCGACGAGCTTCATGCCCATGATGAGGCGGGCCTGGTCGGGCCGGACACCGCGCGCCAGGACCTCGTACCGGCTGCCCGGCCTGCTGATCCGCTCCTGGACGAAGCGCGGGTCGAGGCCGAGCATCGGCGACAGCGCGCGGACGATCGCGTCCCGCTTCTCCGGCTTGATGATCTTGGGGTCGGCGTAGATGGCGCGGGCCTCGACCGTCATGGCCAGGGGGTTGTCGTTCGCGTCGGTGATGTCGCCGCGCACGGCGGGCAGCTTGATCTCCTGGAGCCGCTGGTCGCGGGCCTTGGCCGTGTACTGCTGCGACTCGATCGTCTGGAGCTGCACGAGACGCCCGGCGAACAGCGACAGCACGAACGCGATGACGAGCAGCGTGCCGTTGAGCCGCTTGAGCGGGTCGCGGCGGTGGAACGCGACCTTCGGCCGGGGCGGACGCGGCGGACGGCGCGGCGGGCCGCCGCCGCGCGCGGGGTCGCGGCGCGGCGGGGCGCCCTGGCCGGTGCGTCCGGCCGCGCCGCGCGGTGCGGCGGAGCCGGGCGCGGGCCGGGACGGCCGGGGGGTGCCGGTGCGCTGCTGCGGGACCGGGCGTCCGGGACGGCGCGGCGCGCCGCCGCCCGGCGCGCGGTTCGGGGTGCCGCGTCCGGGGACGCGGGCCGGGCCGCCGTCGCCGCCCGCCGGGCCGCGGGAACGGCCGGGCCGCCCGCGTCCTCCGGCGGGGGGCCCGCCCGGCCGCCGGCTCACGCGACGTCTCCGGCCGCTGCCCGGGTGACGTCCGTCGTCACGGGTTCCCGGCCTCCGTCCCCGCGCCGCCGGGCGCCGTGGGGACGCCGCCGCCGGGCACGACCGCGCCGGGGACGCCGAGCACGGCCGCCGCGGCGGCGCTCGCCGCCGCGGCGTTGGCCACGGGACGGGCGGTGCCGCCGACCCGCGCGCCGGTCAGGTTGTCGAGGTAGGGGATGACCGGGGGCCGCTCCATGCCGAGCGCCTCGGCCTTGCGGGCCAGCGACGCGGGCGACTCCTCGCGCGCGATCTCCTCCTGGAGGCCCTGCTTCTGCTGGGCGAGGATCTTGTTGCTCTGCTGGAGGCGCGTCAGCGTGAAGGCGTCCTCGGCGAGGACGGTGTTGAGCAGCAGCAGGCTGACCAGCGCGCCGCTGAGCAGCCCGACGATGAGCAGCACGAACGGCGCGCGCGGCGGCGTGGCCGTCCGGACGGCGGCGCCGCTCGACGGGCGCGCGGTGCCGCGCGCGCGGGCGGGGCGCGCGGGCCGGGTGCGGACCGAGCCGGGCGCGCCCGAACGCGGCTTGGGCGGCGCCTTGGGCTGCGTGGGCTTGGCGGGCTGCGGCGCGCGCCCGGCCTTGGCGGGCTTGCCCTGCTTGGTGGTCTTGGTGGTCATGGTCGTCCGCATGCCCTTGACCGGCTTGGCCGCCTTGCCGCGCCGCGCCGCCGAACCCGGCTCGGCCGCCGGTTCGGGCCGCCGGGCGGGCGTCCGCCCGGCGGCGGCCGCGGCGCGCCGGGCCGCGCGGGCGCGTTCGGCGCGGTCGGCGCGGTTGCGCTCGGCACGGGGCCGCTCGCCCGGCGGACCGGGGACGCGTGTGGTGGTCATGGAGCCTCCCGGACCCGCTCGGCGGCGCGCAAGCGCACCGACCCCGCACGCGGGTTGGTCGTGGTCTCGGCTTCGGTCGGCAGCTCGGCCCCGCGCGTCAGCAGCCGGAAGCGCGGCTGGTGCCCGGGCAGCGGGACGGGCAGCCCCGGCGGTGTCGTGTCGGCCGCCTGCGCGGCCAGGACCCGCTTGGTGATGCGGTCTTCGAGGGAGTGGTAGCTGAGCACGACGACGCGTCCGCCGACGGGCAGCGCGCCGAGCGCGGCGGGCAGCGCGGCCCGCCACGTCTCCAGCTCGCCGTTCACCTCGATGCGCAGCGCCTGGAACGTGCGCTTGGCCGGATTGCCGCCGGTGCGGCGCGTCGCGGCCGGGATCGCGGTGCGGACGAGGTCGGCGAGGACCGCCGTCGACTCCAGCGGGGCGCGCTCGCGCTCGCGGACGATCGCGGCGGCGACGCGCTGGGCGAACCGCTCCTCGCCGTACTCGCGCAGGATGCGCGCCAGCTCGGCGGGCGGATAGGTGTTGACGACGTCGGCGGCGGTGGCGCCCCGGGTACGGTCCATCCGCATGTCGAGCGGCGCGTCGTAGGAGTAGGCGAAGCCGCGGTCGGCCTCGTCGAGCTGCGGGGACGACACACCGAGGTCGAACAGGACGCTGTCGGCGCCGGGCAGTCCGAGCCGGCCGAGAACGTCGGGGATCTCGTCGTAGACGGCGTGCACGAGCGTGACGCGGTCGCCGAAGGGGGCGAGCCGGGCGGCGGAGCGCTCCAGCGCGACGGTGTCGCGGTCGAGGCCGATCAGCCGCAGCGTGGGGTGCGCGGTGAGCATGGCCTCCGCGTGGCCGCCCATGCCGAGGGTGGCGTCGATGTGCACCGGCGCGCGGCCGGTGACGCGCTCGACGGCGGGCGCGGCGAGTTCCAGGACGCGGCCGAGCAGGACCGGTACGTGACCGGGCTCTGCCGCGTGGTCGCCGTCGTGGTCGCCCACGGTCATGTTCCCACCCCCTCGTGCTGCCACTTCGCTCGCGGACTGTGTGGCATCGCCGGTTCCGCGCACCCCCGGGGGCGGACCGGCGGCCTCGCCCGGCCAGGTCCCCATCCGCTGCCCGCTGAGGAAGTCGCCGCCGAGGCGGCTGTCGTCTTCTGGCGCCGGGGAAGCTGCGCCAGAGGACGCGGAGAGCGGCTGGAGACCTGGCCGAACGTCGGCCTGCGCCGGTCTCAGCGGACCGGCGGTCTCGTCAGAGGATCCCGGGCAGCACCTCCTCCGACACGTCGGCGAACGCCTGCTCCTCGGCTTCCAGGTAGGTCTCCCAGGCCGAGGTGTCCCAGATCTCCAGGCGCGTGTTGGCACCGATGACGGTGCACTCGCGGGTCAGGCCCGCGTACGCGCGCAGCGGAGGGGGGATGGTGACGCGTCCCTGCTTGTCGGGGACCTCGTCGGAGGCACTGGCGAAGAAGACGCGGCTGTAGGCGCGCACGGCGCGCTCGGTGACCGGCGCGGTGCGCAGAGCCTCGGTGATGCGCTGGAACTCCGCCACGGGGAAGACGTACAGGCAGCGCTCCTGGCCCTTCGTGATCACCAATCCCCCCGACAGCTCCTCGCGGTACTTCGCCGGCAGGAACAGCCTTCCCTTGTCGTCGAGGCGCGGAGTGTGGGTGCCGAGGAACATCGGCCCACCTCCCGCGCCATGTGGGTCGCAAAGATGCGCTTGTGCTCCCCACGGCGCCCCACTCTACTCCACTCTTCCCCACCGTCAACCAGGAAAACACGGCGGGCGCGACAAGATCGTCGAGAAAGACGCAGGTCAGGCGGGGTGGTGCGCGGTGGGGCGGCGCGGCGCCCGGCGCCCGGCCCGGCGGCGGTCACGTCGCCGCGACGTCCGGGGGCGGCATCTAGAAAGCCCCGAAACGGTGCCACGTGGAGCAAAGTGGGGCACTCGAACGGGCATGCTGGACGTTTCGGTAGAGCAGAATGGGCACCGGTTCCAACGGGACGACACGGCGCCCCGCTCCACGACGTACTGTTCGGGGCGGACGAGACGGTGCCGCACCGGCGCGCGGCGGGCGGACCGCGCGGCTCGGCGAGGGAGGGTTGCCAGTGGCAGTAGGGACGCACGGCGGCGAGGCGTTCATGGAGACCGGACCGGTGGCGTCCGCCGGGCTCGACGGCCTCACCGAGGTCGCCGGGCGCATCCGCGGCGCGATCGAGTCCGTCGTGGAGGGCAAGGGCGCGGCGGTGCGCCTCGCGCTCACCGTGCTGCTGGCCGAAGGGCACCTCCTCATCGAGGACGTCCCGGGCGTCGGCAAGACGATGCTGGCCAAGGCGCTCGCCCGCTCGGTCGACTGCTCGGTGCGGCGCGTCCAGTTCACGCCCGACCTGCTGCCCAGCGACATCACCGGCGTCAGCGCCTACAACCAGGAGCTGCGCGAGTTCGAGTTCAAGCCCGGCCCGGTGTTCGCGAACATCGTCGTCGGCGACGAGATCAACCGCGCCTCCCCCAAGACGCAGTCGGCGCTGCTGGAGTGCATGGAGGAGCACCAGGTCACGGTGGACGGCGTGACCTACGCGCTGGAGTCGCCCTTCATGGTCATCGCCACGCAGAACCCCGTGGAGATGGAGGGGACCTACCCGCTGCCCGAGGCGCAGCGCGACCGGTTCACCGCCCGCGTCTCGATGGGCTACCCCGACCCGGCCGCCGAGCTGGAGATGCTCGACGTGCACGGGCAGCGCTCCCCGCTCGACAAGCTCGCCCCGGTCGCCACCGCCGCCGACGTGCGGCGCCTCGTCGAGGTCGTCCGGATGCAGCACGTGGCGCCCGCCGTCCGGCAGTACGCGATCGACCTGGTCACCGCGACCCGCGAGCACCCCGACCTGCGGCTCGGCGCCTCCCCCCGCGCCACGCTGCACCTCGTCCGCGCCGCCCGCGCCTACGCCGCGCTGGACGGCCGCGACTACGTGCTGCCCGACGACCTCCAGGACCTCGCCGTCCCGGTCCTCGCGCACCGGCTGCTGCCGACCGCCGAGGCGCAGGTGGAGCGCCGCCGCCCCGAGCAGGTCGTCGCGGACCTGGTCGCGCGGCTGTCGGTCCCCGCGCCGAGGAAGTGACGCGCCCGACGTGAGAAGAGCGCTGGCCGGGCTGACGACCCGCGGACGGTCCTTCGTGGCGGCCGGGGCCACCGCGATCGTGTGCGCGTTCGTGCTCGGGGAACGCGACCTGCTGCGGGCGGGCGTCCTGGTCCTGGTGCTCCCCCTGCTGTCCACGCTCGCGGTGTCGCGGACGCGGTACCGGCTGGCGTGCGCGCGGCGGCTGCGGCCCGCCCGGCTGCCCGCCGGGCAGGAGTCCCGCGTCGACCTGCGGCTGGAGAACGTGTCCCGGCTGCCCAGCGGGCTGCTCATGGTCGAGGACCAGGTCCCCTACGCGCTCGGCGGTCAGGCGCGCTTCGTGCTCGACCGCATCGAGCCGCGCGGCCACCGGCGGCTCAGCTACCGCCTCCGCTCCGACGTGCGCGGCCGGTACCGGGTCGGGCCGCTGGTGGTGCGGCTGACCGACCCGTTCGGCATGGTGGAGCTGGTCCGCTCGTTCAGCCTGTCCGACACGCTGACCGTGACGCCGGTCGTCGTGCCGCTGCCGCCGGGACGGCCGGTGGGCGGGCGCGCCGGGGAGGGCGAGACGGTCGCGCGGACGCTGGCGATGGCCGGCGACGACGACGTCGCGCCGCGCGAGTACCGGCACGGCGACGACCTGCGCCGCGTCCACTGGCGCTCGACGGCGCGGCGCGGCGAGCTGATGGTGCGGCGCGAGGAGCAGCACACCCGCGACTCGGCGGCCGTCTTCCTGGACACGCGCCGGTCGGCGTACTGGGGCGACGGCGCCGCGTCCTCGTTCGAGCAGGCGGTGTCGGCGGCGGCGTCGGCGGGCGTGCACCTGGCCCGGTCCGGGATGCCGGTGTCGCTGGTGACCGACGCCGGTGAGCGCGTCCCGGCGACCGCGTCCGGCGGCACGTTCGAGGGCCTGCTGCTGGAGGCCCTGGCCGTGGTGACCCGCTCGGACGAGCGGTCGCTGACGCCGGGCCTGGCGGCGCTGCGCACGGGCGGCGGCACCGTCGTCGGGGTGTTCGGCGAGCTGACCGAGGCCGACGTGCGGTCGATGCCGGCGGTCCGGCGCGGCGACGGCGCCCACGTCGCGGTCGTCGTGGCCCGGCCGGACCGCCGCTCCCCCGCCGTCCGCGCGCTGCGCGCGGCGGGCTGGCAGGTCCTGCCGATCACGACGGCCGCCGACCTCACCGCCGCGTGGGGCGCGGTCGCGGGCCTCCAGGCGGGTTACGGCGCATGACGGACGGGAGCGGCGGATGAGACCCCAGATGACGATCATGGCGGTGCTGGCGACGCTCGCCGGGACCGCCGGGCTGTATCCGCTGTTCACGTCGCGGTCGTGGTTCTGGTACGGCCTCGGCGCGGTGCTGTGCGTGGCCGCCGGGAGCGCGGCCGTCCGGTACTTCCGGCTGCCCGCCGTCGTCGGCGTCGCGGGCGGGCTCGGCGCGCTGCTGCTGTACCTGACCGTGCTGTTCACGCCGGGGCAGGCGCTGCTCGGCGTCGTCCCGACGCCCGGCTCGCTGCGGGCGCTCGGGGCGGTGGCCAACGCCGGATGGCAGGGCGTCAACCAGTACGCGGCGCCGGTGCCGCCGGTCAAGGGCATCCTCATGCTGACGGCGGCGGGCGTCGGGCTCGTCGCGGTCCTGGTCGACCTGCTGGCGGTGTGGCTGCGGCGCGCGGCTCCGGCGGGGCTGCCGCTGCTGGCGATGTACAGCGTCCCGGCGGCCGTCCGCGACGACAGCGTGAGCTGGCTGGCGTTCGGCGTCGGCGCGCTCGGCTACCTGATGCTGCTCACCTCCGACGCGCGCGAGCAGGTCGGCGGCTGGGGACGGGCCGTCGAACCGGCGCGCCGCACCGAGGACGTGCCCTACGCGGGCGAGACCGCCGACGCGGCGCCGCGCGTGCGGTCGGCGGCGCTGGCCGCGAGCGGGCGGCGGATCGGCGCGGGCGCCGTCGCGGTCGCGCTCGTCGTGCCGCTCGTCGTCCCCGGGCTGCGGCCCGGCGGCTGGTTCGGCCTCGGCGACGGCGACGGCAACGGCGGGTCGCGGACGGTGACGACGCCCGACCCGCTCGTCAGCCTCAAGCGGGAGCTGACCCGGCAGGACGACTCGGTCGTCCTCACCTACCGGACCCGCGAGGAGGACCCCGACTACCTGCGCCTGTACGCGCTGGACCGCTTCGACGGCGACCGCTGGACCTACAACGCGCTGGAGAGCACCGGCCGCGACCGGCTCACGTCGGGACGGCTGCCCGCGCCGCCGGGCCTGGCGGACGGGGTGCCGACGCGCGACGTCCGCACCGTCGTGGACGTGCGGCCCGAGGTGCGCCGGATGACGTTCCTGCCCGTGCCGTACGCGCCGACACGGGTGTCGGTGAAGGGCGAGTGGCGGGTGCATCCGCCGTCGCTGATGGTGTACTCGCTGCGCGACTCGGCGGGCGGCCGCTCCTACACGGTGGACAGCCGCCGGGCGCTTCCGACGGCCCGGGACCTGGCCGGCGGCGGGTCGTCGCCGCCCGACGTCGTCGCGCACTACACGTCCTACCCGCGCAGCGTGCCGCCCGCCGTCCGGCGGCTGGCCGACCAGGTGACGCGGGGCGCCACGTCGGCGTACGCGCAGGCGGTGGCGCTGCAACGCTGGTTCACCGAGACGGGCGGGTTCGTCTACGACCTGAGCGCGCCGTCGCCGCAGCACGGCAGCGACCTGGTGGCGTTCCTGCTCAACAGCAAGCGCGGCTACTGCGAGCAGTTCGCGGCGTCGATGGCGCTGATGGCCCGCATCCTCGGCATCCCGGCGCGCGTCGCGATGGGGTACACGGCGGGAACGCGCACCACCGGCGACCGGTGGACGGTCCGGTCCCGCGACGCGCACGCCTGGCCGGAGCTGTACTTCCCCGGCACCGGCTGGGTGCGGTTCGAGCCGACGCCCGCCGGCGCGACCGGGCAGGGCACGGCGGTGACGCCGCCGTACTCGACGCAGGCCCAGGCCCAGGCGCCCGAGACGCCCGAGACGCGGGGCGGCGAGGACGACCCGGCCGCGGAGGAGGAGGCGGAGGCGTCCCCCTCGGCGGCACCGGCGCAGCGCGACGACCTGCCCGGCGACACGTCCGCGCCCGAGACGCGGGAGGACGGCGCCCCCTACGGCTGGATGCTCGCCGGGGCGCTGGTGGTGCTGCTGCTGGCCGCGCCGATGGTCGCGCGGGCGCTGCTGCGCCGCCGCCGCTGGGCGGCCGTGGACCCGTCGTCGTCCGGCTCGGGCGGCCCGCGTTCCCGGAGGACGGCGGCGGAGCCCGTCCCGGCGGACGCCGCGCACGCGGCCTGGCGCGAGATGCGCGCCGACGCCCTCGACCACGGGCTGGCCTGGCCGTCCAGCGACACGCCCCGCGCCGCCGCGCGACGCCTCACCGAGTCCCTGCACTTGGACGAGGCGTCCGCGCAGGCGCTCGGCCGCATCGCGATGGCCGAGGAACGCGCCCGCTACGCGCGCGCCGCCGTCCGCGTGCCGCCGTCGGTGCTGCGCGGCGACGTGCACACCGTCCGCGCGGCGTTCTCGCAGAACGTCACCCGCCGCGCCCGCTGGCGGGCGCGGCTGCTCCCGCCGACGACCGTCACGGCCACCACGTCCGCCGCCCGCGCCTACGGCGACCGCGCCGCCGACGCGGCGGCCCGCGCCCGCGAGGCGATCACCGCCCGAGTCACCGCACTCCGCGACCGCGACTGAGCCTCGCGGCGCACCGGACGGTGACGCGCGTCGCAGGCGCGGATATTCGCCCCGCGCTCGCGGACGGCGCCGGGAAGTGAGAGAGCGGCCCGCCTCCCCGGGGAGGCGGGCCGCTCTCTCAACGTGCGAGGCCGGATGTGGACACGCCGGGGTCAGGTGGGGCGGTGGCCGCCGGGTGCGGGGGTCACTGCTCTTCGTTGCGGCGGCGCCAGCGCTCTTCCATGCGGTCCATGAAGCCGGAGCGGGAGCGCTTGGGCTGGGAGCCGCGCGCGGGCGGCCCGGAGCCCTCCTGCGCGCCGCCGGACGTGTTGCCCACGCCCGTCATGCGCTTCCAGCTCGTCAGGGCCCAGACGCAGCAGACGACCATCAGCACGAAGCCGGTGACGCTGATGGCGATCGTGACGGTGCCGGCGTTCACCACCAGGCCCGCCATCAGGGCGCAGACGCCGACGACGAACCCCAGCGCGGCCTTGACGATGCGGCGCTTGAAGTGCGCCTGCGGCGTCGTGCGGACCGTCTGGGCGAACTTCGGATCCTCGGCGTACAACGCCTGCTCGATCTGGTCGAGCATGCGCTGCTCGTGATCAGAGAGCGGCACGGCGCCTCCCATCGACAGCCCCGCGGCGGGGAATCCGGTGCAGGACGTTGGCCTCAACGGTGATATGCCCAGAATACGAGCCCGGACCAGTGTATGAAAGCAAACGGCCGACCACGGACCCTGTGCCGGGCATCTCACCTACTCCAAGCTTCATTACGGTCATTCTCCAGTGTCCCCCGTGTCGCGTGCGGAACGCGAGGTGTCCCTGCGGACGAGCGCCGCGGGCCGCACCGCGCCGCGCCCGAACCGGTGCGCGACCTGGTCGACCGCGCGTTCGGCCGCGTGCCAGCCGTCCTCGGACTCGCCGAGGGCGAGCTGGCGGGGAGCCGTACCGGCCGGGACCAGGTTCTCCACCCGAACCCCGACCAAGCGGAGACGTACCCCTTCCAGGCCCGACCCCTCATACAGTTCCGACGCTGTGACATAGATCACACGAGCGAGGTCGGTGGGGTCACCGAGCGTGCGCGAACGGGTGATCGTGGAGAAGTCGGCGCGGCGCAGCTTCACGCTCACCGTCCGGCCCTCGTGGCCGCCGTCGCGCAGCCGCGCCCCGACCTTCTCGGCGAGCCGCAGCAGCTCCCGCCGGATCACCTCGGGGTCGTCCACGTCGGTCGCGAACGTCTCCTCGGCGCCGATGCTCTTGTCGCGCGCGTCCGGCACGACGGACCGCTCGTCGCGCCCCCACGCCAGAGCGTGCAGGTGCGCGCCGTGCGCCCGGCCCAGCTCGCGCTGGAGCAGCGCGAGGTCGGTGCGGGCGATCTGCCCCACGGTGCGCAGCCCGAGGCGGAGCAGGTTCTGCTCGGTCCGCTCCCCCACGCCCCACAGCGCCGCGACGGGCAGCGCGTGCAGGAACTCCAGCACGCCGTCCGCCGGGACGACGAGCAGCCCGTCCGGCTTGCACCGCGTCGAGGCGAGCTTGGCGACGAACTTGGTGTTCGCGACGCCCACCGAGCACGTCAGGCCCTGCTGTTCAGCGACCTGCGCCCGGATCGCGGCGGCGATGGCGGCGGGCCGCCCGATCCGGCGCAGCGCCCCGGCGACGTCGAGGAACGCCTCGTCCAGCGACAGCGGCTCCACCAGCGGCGTCACCGACCGGAAGATCTCGAACACGGCCGCCGACGCCGCCGCGTACTTGGCGTGCCGGGGCGGCAGCACGACCGCCTGCGGGCACAGCCGCCGCGCCCGCGTCATCGGCATGGCCGAGTGGACCCCGAACCGGCGCGCCTCGTAGGACGCGGCCGACACGACGCCGCGCCCGCCGACCCCGCCGACGATCACGGGGCGGCCGCGCAGCTCGGGCCGTTCCAGCAGCTCCACGCTCACGAAGAACGCGTCCATGTCGACGTGCAGGATCGAGCACCCGGTGTCGTCGGCGGGCGGTCCCGGCGGCGGCCCGGGCCGGTGGAGCTGCTGCTTGCGGCTCACCGGCGGTCGGCGACCAGGTGAAGCTGGGAGGCCAGTTCGCGCAGCACGGGGTGGACGGCCGCCGCCGACTCCAGCGCGATCAGCGCCTCGGCGGTGTCGGCGTCCTCCAGGGCGGCGCCGGGCAGCAGGTCGGCGAAGATGCGCACGCCGTGCAGTTCGCCGACGCTCAGCCCGGTGGCGGCGACCAGGTCGGTGAGGGACGCCCGGGTGAAGCGGCGCGGCAGCCGGTCCTGCGGGCCGTAGCGCCCGGCGGGGT
Organism: Actinomadura flavalba DSM 45200; assembly: GCF_000374305.1. GTDB lineage: Bacteria > Actinomycetota > Actinomycetes > Streptosporangiales > Streptosporangiaceae > Spirillospora > Spirillospora flavalba. The sequence continues at coordinate 292,811 of NZ_KB894098.1, forward strand.
CGGCCAGGACGTGCCGCGCGTCGTCGAAGTGCCCGGCCAGCGCCCGCTGCACGACCGCGCCGACCTGGCCGGTGACCAGGACGCTCAGCGACCCGCCGGGCCGCAGCGTGCCGGTGAGGGCCGTCATGGTGGCGGCGGGGTCGTCCACGTACTCCAGGACGTTGTGGCACAGGACGAGGTCGGCGCTCTGCGCGCCGAGCAGGTCGGGCACGTCGGCGGCGTCGCCCTGCACGCCCCGGACGGTGACGCCCGCCTCGGCGGCGCGCCGCTCCAGCGCGGCGAGCGCGTCGGGGCTGGCGTCGACGACGGTGACGCGGTGCCCGAGGCCGGCGAGCGGCACGGCGAATCCGCCGGTGCCGCCGCCGACGTCGAGCACGTCGCTGGGCCCCTGCGGGGCGATGCGGTCCAGGACGGTGCGCAGCGCGTCCCACAGAACGGCGCTGCGCACGCCTCCGCCCCCGCGGACGCGTCGGTTCTGCTGGGCGGCCACGGCCATCCCCCTCGTCTCAGCCATCGCTCAACCTTAGCCGGAGCGGCGGGGACGGACGCCGTCAGTGCGGGGGCCGGTGGATCAGAGGGACAGCGACGGCTTGAGCTGCTGGAGGCGGGACAGCAGGCCGTTGACGAACCGGGGGGACTCGTCGGTGGACAGCTCGGTGGCGAGGGCGACGGCCTGGCTGACGGCGACGCCGTCGGGCACGTCGTCGACCCAGAGCAGCTCGTAGGCGCCCATCCGCAGGATGTTGCGGTCGACGGCGGGCATCCGCTCCAGCGTCCAGCCGGTCGCGTAGGTGGCGATCAGCTCGTCGATGCGCTCGCCGTTCTCCTCCACGCCCCGGATCAGCCGGACGGAGTGGTCGTACTCGGCCAGTTCGTCCTGGTTGGGCCGCCCGCGCTGCGCGAGGACCGCCGAGGGCGCCTCCTCGCGCAGCTCGGCGGCGAACAGGATGTCCAGCGCCAGTTTGCGAGCCTTGGTCCTAGCGCTCATTGCCTCGCCTCCGCTCGGCGGCTCGCAGCCCTTGTCCGTACCGGCTTCCCTCGTCGCGTGCTCACTCCTTCGTCGCTCCGCGCGCTCCTCAGTCCAGCCGGCACGGGGCTGATCGCGGCGGCCATCAGCCGCGGCCGAGGTACTCGCCGGAGCGGGTGTCGACCTTGACCTTCTCGCCGGTGGTGATGAACAGCGGCACCTGGACCTGGGCGCCGGTCTCCAGCGTGGCGGGCTTGCTGCCGCCGGTGGAGCGGTCGCCCTGGAGGCCGGGCTCGGTCTCGGTGATCTCCAGCACGACGGCGGCGGGCAGCTCGACGTACAGCGGGTTCTCGTTGTTGAAGGCGATCACCGCGGTCTGCTCGGGGAGCAGGTAGTTCGCGGCGGAGCCGACGACGGCCTCGGGGATGTTGGGCTGGTCGTAGGTCTCGGTGTCCATGAAGACGAACGAGTCGCCCTCGCGGTAGAGGAACTGCATGTCGCGCTTGTCGACGGTCGCGATCTCGACCTTGGTGCCGGCGTTGAACGTCTTGTCGACGACCTTGCCCGACAGCACGTTCTTGAGCTTGGTGCGGACGAAGGCGCCGCCCTTGCCGGGCTTGACGTGCTGGAACTCAAGGACGGTCCAGAGCTGACCTTCCATGTTCAGCGTCATGCCGTTCTTCAGGTCGTTGGTGGTCGCCACTAGCGTCCTTCTCCTCGTGAAGGGGCCGCCCGCATCAGAGCACGAGCAGATCCTTGGTGGTCTGGGTGAGCACCTCCGGCCCGGCGTCGCGGGCGACGAGCGTGTCCTCGATGCGGACGCCGCCCCGCCCGGCCAGGTACACGCCCGGCTCGGCCGTGACCGGAACTCGATCCATCAGCTTACCGGTCTTGTCGTAGCCGAGGAGCGGCGCCTCGTGGACCTCCAGGCCGATGCCGTGGCCGAGCCCGTGCGGGAAGTCGTCGCCGTGGCCCGCCTCGTTGATCAGGTCGCGGGCGGCGGCGTCGACGTCGCTGGTCTCGGCGCCGGGGACGGCCGCGCGGACGGCGGCGGCCTGCGCCCGCCGCACCAGTTCGTACACCTCGCGCTGCCAGGCGGCGGGCTCACCGATGGCGACGGTGCGCGTCATGTCGGCGTTGTAGCCGCGGTACATCGCGCCGAAGTCCATGGTGACGAGGTCTCCGGCGGCCAGCGGCCGGGCGCCGGGGTGGTGGTGCGGGACGGCGCCGTTGGGCCCGGACGCGACGATCGACGGGAACGCGATCCCGTCCGCGCCGAGGTCGATCATGTGCCGTTCGAGGTCGATCGCGACGTCGCGTTCGGTGATGCCGGGCCGCAGCAGCGGCAGCACCCGCTCGAACGCCTGGTCGGTGAGGGCGCAGGCGTGGGCGATCAGCGCGATCTCGCCCTCGTCCTTGACGTAGCGCAGTTCCTCGACGGTGTGCCCGAGCGGGACGAACGCGATCCCGGCGTCGAGCGCGGCGAGTTCGGCGTGCTTCTCGACGGTGAGCGCGTGCGGCTCGAACCCGAGCCGCGGCGTCCGGGCGTCGGCGGCGAGCGTCACCAGCGCCTCGGCGGCGCGGCGCTCGACGATCGTCTCCAGCCCGATGTCGCCCGTCATCCCGGCGTACCGGGCGTCGGTGGCCAGCACCGCCGGGCCGGACGCGCGGACGAGCAGCGCGGCGTTGGAGCTGTCCAGGCCGGTCAGGTACCGGACGTTGACCAGGCGCGTGACCAGCAGCGCGTCGGCGTCGCGGGCGGCGACGAGGTCGGCCAGCCGGGCGAGCCGCGACGTGTGTTCATCCCCCATGGACGCGACATTACGGCATGCCCGCGCCCCGGCCGGGGCGCGGGCGGGGCGCTCACACCTCGGCGGCCATCGCCTTGACCTTCTCGATCAGCGCGAGACGGCTCTTGTGGTCGCCGGCGACCGGCGTCACGTTGAGGGTGGTGATGCCGGACTCCTTCATCGCGGCCAGGCGCTCGCGGACGTGCCCCTCCGGGCCGATGAGCGACATCTTCTCCAGCAGCTCGTGCGGGACCTTGGCGGCCGCCTCGTCCTTCTTCCCGGCGAGGTAGAGGTCCTGGATCTCCTCGGCCTCCTTCTCCCAGCCGTAGCGGCGGCAGAGGTTGTTGTAGAAGTTCTTGCCCTTGGCGCCCATGCCGCCGATGTAGAGGGCGGCCATCGGGCGGCCGAACTCCAGGAAGCCGTCGACGTCGTCGCCGATGGCCAGGGCGGCCTGGCCGACGACGTCCAGTTCACCGAGCGCCGGGTCGCGCTTGGCCCTGCCCGCCGCCAGTGACGCGCCCCAGACGTCGGCGGCCTTCTCGGGCAGGTAGAAGATCGGCTCCCAGCCGTTGGCGATCTCGGCGGTCAGCTCGACGTTCTTCGGCCCGATCGCGGCGACGAGGACGGGGATGTCCTGCCGGACGGGGTGGTTGATGAGCTTGAGCGGCTTGCCGAGGCCGGTGCCCTCGCCCTCGGGGAGCGGCATCGCGTAGTACTTGCCCTCGTGCTGGAGGCGTTCGCGCCGCCACACCTTGCGGCAGATCTCGATGACCTCGCGGGTGCGGCCGAGCGGCGCGGTGTAGGGGACGCCGTGGAAGCCCTCGATGACCTGCGGGCCGGACGCGCCGATGCCGAGCGTGAACCGTCCCTCGGAGACGAAGTCGAGCCCGGCGGCGGTCATCGCGAGCAGCGTGGGGGTCCGCGAGTAGATCGGCAGGATGCCGGACGCGATCTCCAGCCGCTCGGTCTTGGCCGCGATGTAGCCGAGCTGGCTGACGGCGTCGAAGCTGTACGCCTCGGCGACGTAGACGATGTCGAGGCCGGCCTTCTCGTAGTCGGCCAGTTCCGCGACGGTCTCCTTGAAGCCGCCCGCGTAGTTGAGTGCCATCCCGATGCGCATCCGGGGCATCCCCTCTCGAAAACCGAATTGGATTCAGTACTAACGTACCGCTGACGTCAGGACAGCACCGGGCCGCGCAGGGCCTCCAGCACCGGCCGGTACAGATCACCGCGGATCTTGCCGACGACCCGGCCGTCCTTGCCGGCCAGCGACGCGGCCAGCTCGATCGCCGCGGGCAGCACCTCGGCCTCGGGCGCCGTGCGGTGCACGATCGCGGCGTCCAGCGCCTGCTGCGCGGTGTACCGGCGTCCCGTCAGCATCGCCTCGTGCGCGACCGCCGGGGCCAGCCGGCCGTGGATCAGCGCGTTCATCCCGGGCGTGAAGCTCATGCCCAGGTCGACCTCGGGCAGGCAGAAGTAGCCGCGGTCCTCGCGCATCACCGCGAAGTCGTGGCACAGCGCGAGCATCCCGCCGCCCGCGAACGCGTGCCCGTTGACGGCCGCCACCGTCGGCGCCGACAGCTCCAGCAGCCGCGCGTAGACCAGGTGGACCTCGCGCAGGTAGTCCTCGAACTTCTCCCGGTTGGCGCCGAGCCAGTCCAGGTCGAGGCCGTTGGAGTAGAACTTGCCGGTGCCGGTGGTGACGAGCGCGGCCGCGCCGTCGTACTTCTCGATCTCGTCCAGCGCCACCCCGATGCGGTCGAGGTTGTCGGGGTGGAAGCGGTTCTCGCCCTCGTCCATGTGCAGGACGAACACGTCGCCCTCGCGGCGCAGGTCGATCATCTCGGGTGCTCCTTCGTCCGGTTTTCTACCGAACCCTAGCCAGCGGGCGGAAAGACCATGCAGGTGGTCGTGCCGTGCGCGACGAGCTTGCCGTCGGCGTTCACGACGTGTCCCTCGCCGGTGGCGACGCGGCGGCCGAGGTGGAGCACGGTGCCCTCGCAGCGCAGCGTGCCGCCGTCCAGCGGGACGGGCCGGACGAAGTTCACCTTCAGCTCCAGCGTCGTGTAGGCCGCGCCCTCGGGCAGCGAGGTGTGCACGGCGCAGCCCATGGCCGAGTCGAGCAGCGTGGACAGGATGCCGCCGTGCACGGTGCCGAGGGGGTTGGAGAACTTCGGGCTCGGGTCGAGCACGAAGACGACGCGGCCGGGTTCGAGGGTCTCCGCGGTCATGCCGAGCAGGCTGCCGATGCCGATGCCCTCGGCGGTGCCCCGGTTGATCGCGTCCTTGAGCTGGTGCAGCCCCGCCGTGTCCCCCACTGTGCCCCTCTCCCTTATGACGACCGTCATATGCCAGGGTCGCTATGACGATCGTCATGGTCAAGCCGGGCACCCTATGATGAATGTCATAATCGAGGCATGGTGACCGACAGCCGTGAACGCATGGTGCGCAGCGCCGCCTATCTGTTCCGCGAGCGCGGGTACTCCGGGACGGGGTTCCGCGACGTCATCGCGCACAGCGGCGCGCCGCGCGGGTCGATCTACCACCACTTCCCCGGCGGCAAGGCCGAGCTGGCCGAGGAGGCCGTCCGCTACGCCGGGGAGTTCCTGAACGCGGGCATCCAGGCGGCGGTGGAGGCCGGGGACGCGACGGCGGCCGTGGAGGCGTTCGTCGGCTGGTGGCGGCACGTGCTGGTGCGCAGCGAGTTCCGCGCGGGCTGCCCCGTCACCGCCGTCACCGTCGAGGCCCACGACGACGCGCCGCAGCTCGCGTCGGCCGCCGCCCGCGCCTTCGACCTCTGGGAGGACACCCTCGCCACCGGGCTCGGCAACGCCGGGGTGGCCGACGACCGGGCCGCGCGGCTCGCGCGGCTGATCGTCGCCGCCGTTGAGGGCGCGACGATCCTGTGCCGGGCGCACCGGGACGTGCGCCCGCTCGATGAGGTGGTCGCGGAACTGAAAAGTCTTGTCGCGGCGTCCGTGTGAGGACGTTCGCCGACCTGATGGCTGCCTAGCGTGCTCGGCATGAGCATCGTCGTCACCACACCCACCGGACATGTCGGCTCGCGCGTCACGGAACTTCTCGTGCAGGCGGGGGCGAAGCCCCGCGTGCTCGTCCGCGACGCCGGGCGGCTCGACGCGGGGATCGCCCCGCTCGTCGACGCCCGCGAGGGCGACATGACCGACAACGCCTACGTGCGGGCCGCGCTCGCCGGAACCGGCACCGTGTTCTGGCTCGACCCCACCCCGCACACCCACCCCGACCCGATCGAGACGTCGCTGCGCACCGCCGACGGCCTGATCGGCGCGATCGAGGCGGGCGACGTGGACCGCGTGGTCTTCCTCAGCTCGATGGGCGCGGAGGTCCGTAAGGGCGTCGGGCACATCGACGCGCTCGGCGCCATCGAGGAGCGCCTGAACGCGACCGGCGCGGACGTCACGATCCTGCGCTGCGGCAACTTCTTCACCAACCTGCTGGGTTCCCTGGACGACCTGCGCTCCGGCGTGCTCACCACGTCGGGCGTCCCGGACAAGCCGATCCCGTGGGTCGCGCCCCGCGACATCGGCGAGGTCGCGGCGGCCCGGCTGCTGAACCCGTCGTGGACGGGCAGGCACGTGCAGGGCGTCCACGGCCCCGAGGACCTGACCTGGGAGCAGGTCGCCGCGATCTCCGGCGAGGCCATCGGCCGCGACGTGCGCCTCCAGGTCGTGACGGACGACGACGTCCGCGCCTCCCTCCGCGCGGCGGGCCTCCCCGAGGGCGCGGTCGAGGGCATCGTCGGCATGACCGCAGGCACCCGCACGATCACCTTCGACCCACCCCGCACCACCCTCTCCACCACCCCGACCCCCCTCACAGCCTGGGCCCGGTCACACCTGCGCCCGGCGGTCGCGGACGGCGCCTGACACTCCCGGTCCAGGTCACGGGAGGACCGCACGTGCGGGCCGAGGGCCGTGACGCACCCGCGCGGCCGTCTGACGGGGCGTGTTCGGTCAGGGGGTGGCGTGGGTGCGGTTCTGGACGGTGAGCATTTCGGCCACCGCCTGGATGGCGAGGACGTAGGACATCAGGCCGAAGCCCGCGATGGTGCCCGTGGCGACGGACGCGACGACCGACGTGTGGCGGAACTCCTCGCGGGCGGCCGGGTTGGAGATGTGCACCTCGACCAGGGGGGCCGTGCGCTGGGCGAGGGCGTCGCGCAGCGCGTAGGAGTAGTGCGTGAACGCCGCCGGGTTCAGGACGATGGGAAGCTGCTCGTCGGCCGCCTCGTGGACCCAGCGGACGAGTTCGGCCTCGTCGTCGGTCTGGCGGACCTCGGCCGTGAGGTCGAGGCGGCGGGCCGTGTCGCGGCACAGCGCCTCCAGATCGTCGAAGGTCGCGGCGCCGTAGACGTCCGGCTCCCGCGTGCCCAGCCGCCGCAGGTTCGGTCCGTTCAGCACCAGCAGTCGTCGCGCGCTCACCCTGTCACCCTTCCGTTCTCGCGGCCCGCCCGCTGCGGCGGCCCGCTCGTCGCTCCCATCGTGGCCCGCCTACCCGGCGATGCCTCGTCCTCACACCGGAATCGTCGGCGATCAGTGGGTGATCTGGTCGTACGCGGCGCGCAGCAGCTCCTCGGGGGGCCCCTCCAGGCGGCCTGGGGACGCGACGGCGTCCAGGACGACGAAGCGCAGCGTCGCCCCCCGGGACTTCTTGTCGATCGTCATCGCGTCGCGCAGGACGGGCCACGCCTCGGCCGTGTACGACGTGGGCAGGCCGACCGAGGTGAGGATGTCGCGGTGGCGCTGCACGGACTTCTCGTCCAGGCGGCCCGCCAGCGACGACAGCTCGGCCGCGTAGACCATGCCGATCGCGACGGCGTGGCCGTGGCGGAAGCGGTACTCCTCGGCCTTCTCGATCGCGTGGGCGAGGGTGTGGCCGTAGTTGAGGATCTCGCGCAGGCCCGCCTCCTTGAGGTCGGACGCGACCACGTCCGCCTTGACCCGGACGGCGCGCTCCACCAGTTCGAGGGTGTGCGGGCCGTCCGGGCGGGCGGCGCCCTCGGGGTCGGACTCGACGCGGTCGAGGATGACCGGGTCGGCGATGAAGCCCGCCTTGACGACCTCGGCGAGGCCGGAGATGTAGTCCTGGCGGGGGACGGTCGTCAGCGTCGCGAGGTCGCACAGGACTCCGGCCGGGGGGTGGAACGCGCCGACCAGGTTCTTGCCCTCGGGGATGTTGACGCCGGTCTTGCCGCCGACGGCCGCGTCGACCATGCCGAGCAGCGTCGTCGGCACCAGCACCGCGCGGACGCCGCGCAGGTAGGACGCCGCGGCGAACCCGGCGAGGTCGGTGGTGGCGCCGCCGCCGACGCCGACGACGACGTCCGTCCGGGTCATCCCGAGCCGCGCGAACGCCGACCACAGGCCCGCGAGGACGGTGGCCTCCTTGGCGGCCTCCCCGTCCGGCACCGGCACCGCGTGCACGACGTGCCCGGCCCGCTCCAGCGCCCCGCACACCGGCCGCGCGATCTCCGGCAGCCCCTCGGCGTGCACGACCGCGACCGTCCGCGCCGCGGCGCCGACGAGCCCCGGCAGCTCGGCGAGCACGCCGGTGCCGATCACGACGTCATAAGGCTCGGCCCCGCCGACGTGTACCCGCTTCACCGCGACCCCTCCACATCCACGCTCGTACTCCGCCGCGCCGGTACGAGCCCTACGGCCCTCCCGCACGCGGCCTTCCCACCCGCGCCGCCCGGCCGCGCCGGGCCGCGACACCGGTCACCACCCGGCGCACGACCCCGGCCAGGCGCCCATCATCCCAGCACGTCCGCATCCCCGCGCCCGCCCGGACCCCGCATCCGCCCCACTCGGCCGCACCGCCTGGGCCCCGGCCCTCACCGACGACCCGGCCGCACGGTCTCGCGGATGCCGCGTCCCGCGCGGAGCCGCACGCCCACGGCGTCCGGCGGTGCGCGAGTGCCGGTCAGCGCAGGGTTTCCGCGATCTCGGCGGCGATGTCGGCCGGAGTGCGGCCGTCGGTGGCGACGTGGTGGGTGCCGAGGCGCTCGTAGATGGGGAGGCGTTCCTCCAGCAGCTTGCGCAGGGTGCTGCGGGGGTTCAGGACGAGCAGCGGGCGCGCCGAGTTGAGGCCGACCCGCTGCACCGCCTCGGCCAGGCCGACCTTGAGGTAGACGACGGTGTGGCCCGCCGCCAGCAGCTCCTGGGTGTCGGCGGCCAGGATCGCGCCGCCGCCGAGCGCCACGACGCCCGGGTGCGTGGTCAGCGCCGACGCGACGGCCTCGCGCTCCAGGGCGCGGAAGGCCTCCTCGCCGTCGTCGACGAAGATCTCGCCGATGGGCTTGCCCGCGGCGGTCTCGGCGTCGGCGTCGGTGTCGCGGAACGCGACGCCGAGCAGTTCGGCGAGCGCCGCGCCGACCGTGGACTTGCCGGAACCGGGCGGGCCGATGAGGACCGCCACGGGCCTGGTCGTCACAGCGGGGCCTTTCACTTGATCGCGAGCGAGGACAGGTAGCCCCGCAGGTTGCGCGCGGTCTCCTCGGCGGTGTCGCCGCCGAACTTCTCCAGCGCGGCGTCGGCCAGCACGAGCGCGACCATCGCCTCGGCGACGACGCCCGCCGCCGGGACGGCCGTGACGTCGCTGCGCTGGTTGATGGCCTTGGCGGGCCCGCCGGTGGCGACGTCGATGGTGTCGAGGCGGCGCGGCACCGTGGAGATCGGCTTCATCGCGGCGCGGACGCGCAGCACCTCGCCGGTCGTCATGCCGCCCTCGACGCCGCCCGCGCGGTTGGTGCGGCGGCGGACGCCGTCGGGGGTGGCGTCGATCTCGTCGTGGGCGCGGGAGCCGGGACGGCGGGCGGTGGTGAAGCCGTCGCCCAGCTCGACGCCCTTGATGGCCTGGATGCCCATGAGGATGCCCGCGAGCCGCGAGTCGAGACGGCGGTCCCAGTGGACGTGGCTGCCGAGCCCCGGCGGGAGCCCGTAGGCGAGCACCTCCACGACGCCGCCGAGGGTGTCGCCGGCCTTCTTCAGCTCGTCCACGTGGGCGACCATGAGCGCGGACGCCTCGGCGTCGAAGCAGCGGACCGGGCTCGCGTCGACGGCGGCGAGGTCGCCGGGGCCGGGCAGCGCGTCCTCGGGGGCCTCGACCTCGCCGAGCGCGATCACGTGGCTGAGCACGTGGACGCCGAGCGCCTGCTCCAGGAACGCCCTGGCGACGGTGCCGAGCGCGACGCGCGCCGCCGTCTCCCGCGCGGACGCCCGCTCCAGCACGGGCCGGGCGTCGTCGAACCCGTACTTCTGCATGCCGACGAGGTCGGCGTGCCCCGGGCGCGGCTGGGTGAGCGGCGCGTTGCGGGCCTGGGCGGCGAGCACGTCGGCGTCGACGGGGTCGGCCGACATGACCGTCTCCCACTTGGGCCACTCGGTGTTGCCGACCTGGATCGCGACGGGCCCGCCCAGCGTCACGCCGTGCCGGACCCCGCCGAGGATCGTCACCTGGTCCTGCTCGAACTTCATGCGGGCGCCCCGCCCATGCCCGAGCCGCCGGCGGCGCAGATCCTCGGCGATGTCCGCCGAGGTCACGCGCACGCCGGCCGGAAGACCCTCAACGATCGCGGTGAGGGCCGGGCCATGGGACTCCCCCGCGGTCAACCAGCGCAGCATGCCCCCGATCCTATTGACTCCGGACCACCCCCCGGACCGGGCGTCCACGGGCTGAGAAGGCGGCGGGCGGGTCAGTCGTCGTAGACGCGGGTGGCGGTGGGTTCCAGGGCGTTGTTGAGTTCGTCGACGTAGAGGCGGTCGGAAGGGACCTGGCCGGTGCGGTAGGCGGCGCGGCCGACGAGGTGCGCGGCGACGGGGATGGTGGTGATCTGGAGGAGGGCGATGAGGAGGAGCGTGGTGATGACCTCCGCCTGCGGGAAGCGGACGCCGACCGCGACGAGCACCAGCAGCAGGCCCACGACCTGCGTCTTCGTCGCGGCGTGCATGCGGGTCAGCAGATCGGGGAGCATCAGCAGGCCGAACGTCGCGCCCAGCGACGCGAGCGTGCCGATGATCAGGCAGATGGACAGGATCACGGTCAGCACGGGGTTCACCGGCCGCCCTCCACATCGTCGTCGCGGTACACCATGAACCGGGCGATCGCCGCCGAGCCGGTGAACGCCACCAGCGACAGCACCAGCAGCGACGCCAGCACCCAGATCTCGCCCGTCGCGATCGCGTTGACGCCGAGTCCCGCCACGATGATCGCGACGAGGACGTCCAAGGCCACCGCCCGGTCCAGCATCGACGGGCCCTTGATCAGCCGGATCAGCGCCATCAGCGCCGACAGGGACAGCCCCACCGACACGACGATCAGCACGACGGTCACTTCGGCTCCTCCGTCAGGCAGCGCAGGTCCTCCCGGGTGCCGAACGCCCGCACCACCCGGGCCTCGTTGTCCAGCACCAGCCGCCGCGCCTTCTCCACGCCCGCGTCGTCGGACGTGCCGAGGACGTGGACGTACAGCGTGCCGGTGCTGCGCCGCACGTCCACGACGAGCGCGCCCGGCATCGCCGACAGCGCGATCGACGTCGCCGTGAGGATGAAGTCGGAGTGGGTGCGCAGGTTCACCGCGACGACCGAGTTGCCGGTGCGCATCTCCCCGGTGTTCATCGCCTGCCAGGTCAGCGGCCCGGCGCTGACCAGCAGGTCCCAGGTGAACCGGACGATGAACCGCAGGAAGCCGAGCGGCCGGATGCGCAGCCCGGGGTCCAGCGGCGGGAACGGGAACACGATCACCAGCAGCAGCGACACCAGCACGCCCGACACCAGGTTCGCGACCGAGAACCGGTCCCACATGAGCAGCCACAGCAGGGTCAGCCAGGCGACCAGCGGGAGCTGGACGAGCCGTCCGCCCACCTGCACGCTGTACGGCGGCCGTTCGGGCATCACGCACCCCCCGGGTCCTGCGGCCGGACGGCCGCGACGTAGTCGTCCGGCGCGACCAGCTCGTCGGCCGCGCGGCCCGCCAGCGCCACCAGCGGGCCGCCCCAGACCGTGAAGGCGAGGCTCACCGCGACCATGCCGATCGTGGCGCCGACCATCCCGGCGGGCAGCCTCGGTGACGCGGGCGGCGGCTCCTCCTCGGCGGCCTCGGCGTCCTCCTCCGCGTCCTCGGCGCGTTCCTCGGCGGGCGGCGCGTGCGGCGCCCGCCAGAACGCCTGGTTCCAGACCTTCACCAGCGAGTAGAGGGTGAGGAGGCTGGTGACGACGGCGGCGCCGACGAGGACCAGGGTGAGGACGCCGCCGTCCTCCAGTCCCGCGCGCAGCAGCCCGAGTTTGCCGAGGAAGCCCGACAGCGGCGGGATGCCGCCGAGGTTCATCGCGGGGATGAAGAACAGCACGCCGATCAGCGGGGCCGTGCGGGCCAGGCCGCCGAGCCGTTCCAGGGACGCGCTGCCGCCGCGTCTCTCGATGAGCCCGGACGCCAGGAACAGCGCCGTCTGGATCGTGATGTGGTGCAGCACGTAGAAGACGGTCGCGGCGATGGCGGCGACCGACCCCACGGCGACGCCGAAGACCATGTAGCCGATGTGGGAGACGAGCGTGAAGGACAGCAGGCGTTTGATGTCGACCTGCACCATCGCCCCGAGCACGCCGACGATCATGCTGGCGAACGCGATGACGAGCAGCGGGACGCGCAGGTGCCCGCCGGGGAACAGCAGCGTCTCGGCGCGCAGCACGCCGTAGATGCCGACCTTGGTGAGCAGGCCCGCGAACACGGCGGTGACGGGGGCGGGCGCCGTCGGGTAGGAGTCGGGCAGCCACATCGACAGCGGGAACACCGCCGCCTTGACGCCGAACGCGGTCAGCAGCATGACCTCGGCGAGGCGGGCGACGCCGTCGGGCAGGTCGGCGATGCGCTCGGCGAGCTGCGCCATGTTGAGCGTGCCGGTGGCCGCGTACAGGACGGCGATGGCGATGAGGAACAGCATCGACGACAGCAGCGCCACGATGATGTACGTCGTCCCGGCGCGGAGCCGGGCGGGGGTGCCGCCGAGCGTGATGAGGACGTAGCTGGCCAGCAGCATGATCTCGAAGCCGACGAACAGGTTGAACAGGTCACCGGCGAGGTAGCTGTCGATGACGCCGGCGAACATCAGCAGGTACGTCGGGTGGAACACCGACAGCGGCGTGACGGGGCCCTGGTCGGCCATGTCCTGCCCGATGGCGTAGATCATGACGCCGAGCCCGACCGCGACCGACACCACGAGCATCATGGCCGACAGCCGGTCGGCGACGAGCGTGATCCCGATCGGCGCGGGCCACGCCCCGAGCTGCGCCGTCTGCGGCCCGTACCGGTCGGCCTGGATCAGCAGCACGACGGCGATGACGAGCACGGCGCTGAGCACGGACACGCTGATGAACCGCTGCAACGCCGGATGCCGCGGCCCCAGAATGATCTTGATCCCGGCCGCCAGCATCGGCAGCACCACGGGAATCGGCAGCAGCTCGTTCATCGCCCGTCCTCGCTCGGCCCACCGTCACCCGACGATCCCCCGGCCCCACCCGCGTCATCGCCGGTCCCCGCGCGCCCGCGCTTCCCCTCGCCCGCTTCCCCGGCAGGGCCGCCCGCACCCTCGCCGGTCCCCTCACTCTCGACGCCCGCATCGTCGCCCGCGCCCTCGGCACGACCACCCGCCTCGCCGGTCTCCGCGCCCTCGGCACCACCAGCCGCGCCCGGGTCGGTCGCCGTGCTCTCGGCGCCCGCGTCATCGCTCGCGCCCTCGGCACCGCCAGCCGTGCCCTCGTCGGTCACCGTGCTCTCGGCGGCCGCTTCATCGCTCGCGCCCTCGGCACGACCTGCCGCGCCCTTGTCCGTCGCCGCGCTCTCGGCGGCCGCGTCGTCGTTCGGGTTCTCGGCGGGGTGGACGGGGGGTCTGGCGGGGTGGGCGGTGTGGTCGTCGGCGCGGTCGGTCATCGTGCCCTCGACGGTGCCCTCCGGGGACTCGGTGACGATGCGGGAGGCGGGCGGGGGCTCGTCGGCGGACGGGTCGTAGCGTTCGGCGGGGGGTGTGCGGTCGGCGACGTGGGCGCCGCCGGTGGTGTCGGGCGAGGCGGGGGCGCCGTCGCCGTCGCGGACGGCGTCCGGGGCGACGGGGGCGTTGTTGGTGTCGGGGGCGTCCTCGGTGCGGGCCGGGTCGTCGAGGGCGCGGCGGCGGCGCTCCTCGCGGATGTCGGCGCGCAGGTCGCGGCGGGCGCGGCGGATGCGGCGGCGCTGCTGACGCGACCAGGCGCGGAACTCGCGGCGCTGCGCGCGGACCTGCGAGCGCAGCTCGTGGTCGCCGCGGGTGACGCGGCGGTCCTCGATGTCGTCGCGGACCTCGTCGTCGCCGGTGAACCGGCCGCCCCGGTAGGCGATCGACAGCACGAACGCCGCCGACGCCAGCGCGATGACGATCGCGGTGAGGATCATCGCCTGCGGCAGCGGGTCGTTCATCGGCCGGTCGGACACGCCGTCCGACGTGATCGGCGACCGCCCCGCCGGGCCGCCCACCGACAGGATCAGCAGGTTGACGCCGTTACCGAGCACGAACGTCCCGACGACGAGGCGGGTGAGGCTGCGCTCCAGCAGCATGACGATGCCGCAGGCGATGATGAGGCCGCCGGTCAGCGCGAGCACGATCGAGACGGTCATGACTCGGCACGCTCCCGGTCCACCTCGGCGCCGAGCGAGGTCAGGATGTCGAGGATGAGACCCACCACGATCAGGTAGACGCCGATGTCGAACAGCAGCGAGGTGGTGAAGTGGACGTGCCCGAGCACCGGCAGGTGCGGGTCGAGCGTCGCCGACTGGAACACCGCGTCGCCCCACACCAGGCCGCCGAGCGCCGTCCCCGTCGACAGGACGAGCCCGACGCCGAGCAGCAGCCCGATGTTGACCGGCGCCGCCTCGGCCAGTTCGTAGGGGCCGCCCGCCAGGTACCGGATGACGAGCGCGAGGCCCGCCACGATGCCGCCCGCGAACCCGCCGCCGGGTGAGGAGTGCGCGACGAACAGCAGGTAGATCGACAGCAGCAGCACGGTGTGGAACACCAGCCGCGCGACGACCTCGAAGATGATGGAGCGGCGTTCGGCGGCGAGGGTGGCGCCCCCGGCGATCCAGGTGCGTTCGCGGCGCCGTCCGGTGGGCGCGGTGCGGTCGGCGGGCTCGACCGAGTCGAGGCCCCGGACGGCCCACACGTCCACGTCGCCGGACACGTTGCGGGCGCGCGGCGGCATCGCGAAGCGGCGCCGCGCGAACACCAGGCTGGTGATGCCGAGCGCGGCCAGCGCCACGACCGAGCTCTCGCCGAGGGTGTCCCAGGCGCGCAGGTCCACCAGCGTCACCGCGACGATGTTGGAGCCGCCCGCCTCCTCGGCCGCCGCCGGGTAGCCGACGGAGATCGGCGTCGCGGTGCGCGCCTGCCCGGCGACGATCGCCGCCGCGGCGGCGGTCAGCCCGGCGAACGCGCCGACGAGCACGTGCATCGTGCGCCGCGCGCGGGGCCGGGTCCGCTGGAACCCGACCGGCAGCGTCCGCAGCACGAGGACGAACACGATGAGGCTGGCCGTCTCGACGAGGAACTGGGTGAGCGCGATGTCGGGGGCGCCCTGGAGCATGAACAGCGTCGCGACGCCGTATCCGGACGCGCTCGCCAGCACGACCGTCTCGCCCCGGTTCCCGGCGCGGACGGCGGCGATGGCGGTGACGACGGTCAGCAGCGCGACGAACCCCTGCGGCGCGCCGTCCCAGAGCCGCCACGGCCCGGCGTCGTCCCACGGCCGGGAGGAGGCGAGCGCGACGGCGGCCGACGCCGAGCCGAACAGCGTGATCGTCAGCAGGTAGCCGGGCAGCGAACCGCGCTGCACGGTGCCGGTGATCTGCAACGCGGCGTCGTTGAGCCCGCTCATGATCGCCCGGTAGACGGCGGCGGGCTCGAACGCGACGAGCAGGTGCGCGAGGCGCAGCAGCGGGCGGCGCAGCAGGAACAGCACGACGCCGAGCCCGATCGAGGTGGCGCTGAGCGCCAGCGGCATCCCGAAACCGTGCCAGGGCGCCAGGTGGTACTCGGCGGTGCCGGGGTACGCCTCGACCTCGCGGCCGAGCGGCTTGTCGAGCACGCTGACGAACACGCCGAGCACGACGCCGGCGACAGCCAGCAGCGCGGGCGGCAGGAGCAGCGCGACGCCGGGCGCGTGCAGTTCCCGGCGCTCGACGGCGGGCTTGCCCGCGAACGCGCCCCACAGGAACCGCAGGCTGTAGGCGGCGGTGAGCCCCGATCCGACGACGAGCGCGGCCAGCAGCAGGCCGCGTCCCTCGACGAACGCCTCGTAGCCCGCCTCCTTGCCCGCGAAGCCGAGCGTGGTCGGGAGTCCCGCCATGGACGCGGCGGCGAGGATCGCGATGCCGTACAGGACGGGCGTGAGCCGCCCGAGGCCGGTCAGCTCGCGCAGGTCGCGGGTGCCGGTGGCGTGGTCGATGATGCCGACGACCATGAACAGCGCGGCCTTGAACAGGGCGTGCGCGAGCAGGATCGTGACGCCGGCGAGCGCCGCCGTCGGCTCCCCCGACCCGACCAGGACGGTCATGAAGCCGAGCTGGCTGACCGTCCCGTAGGCGAGCAGCAGTTTCAGGTCGTTCTCGCGCAGCGCGCGCCACCCCGCGAACACCATCGTGGCGGCGCCGAGGACGAGGACGACCGGCTGCCAGACCGGGTCCTCCCAGAACGCCGGGGTGAGCCGCAGCAGCAGGTAGATCCCGGCCTTGACCATCGCGGCGGCGTGCAGGAACGCGCTGACGGGCGTCGGCGCGGCCATCGCGCCGGGCAGCCACAGCCCGAACGGCATGATCGCGGACTTGGACAGCGCGCCGACCAGCACCAGGACGAGCGCGACGCTGATCGCGACCGACCCCTCGGGCGGGTCCGCGACCAGCTCGGAGAGCCGGAACGTCCCGGCGGCCTGGCCGAGCATGATGAGGCCGACGAGCATCGCCAGCCCGCCGAACGTCGTGATGACGATCGCCTGCGTGGCCGCGCCCCGGGCGGCGCGGCGTTCGGCGTCGAAGCCGATGAGCAGGTAGGAGAAGACGGTCGTCAGCTCCCAGAACACGTACAGCAGGATGATGTCGTCGGCGAGGACGAGCCCGACCATCGAGGCGGCGAACGCGAGCAGGTATCCGGCGAACCCGACGAGCCCCGGCGTTCCCCGGTCGAAGTACCGGCCGCAGTAGGCGACGATGAGCGCCCCGACGCCGCCCACGATGAGCAGCATCATCCACGCGAGCGCGTCGGCGCGGAAGGCGATCTCCAGGTCGAACGCGGGCACCCAGGAGAACGTCTCCGCGCGCGGATCGTCCCCGGCGAACCAGGGCGGCAGCGCCCAGACGGCGGCGGCGGCCGGGACGAGCGCCAGCGGGTAGAAGGCGTTGCGCCCGAGCCACCGCACCAGCACGGGCGCCAGGACGGCGGCCAGGCAGTGCGCGGCGAACAGCAGCAGCATGAGGTCCCTGGGAGCGTCGGGGATGACCGGAGATCACGATAGGCGTTTCCTGCCGTTTCAGCGCGCAGCCGCGCCGTACGACGGGAGTGATCTGCCGCTCAGCCGCAGATCAGGCGTGCAGGAGCACCGCCGCGAACGTGCCGAGGACGAGGAAGGGACCGTACGGGAGGGCGTCCTTGCGGGACGCGCGGCGGGCGGCCAGGAGGACGACGGCGACGAGCCCCCCGGCGGCGAACGTGACGAGCGCGCCGGTCCAGAACGCGGCCAGGCCGTACCAGCCGAGGTACAGCCCGAGGACGCCCGCGAGCTTGACGTCCCCGAAGCCGAGCGCGTCGGGGAGCACGAACCACTGGACGAAGAAGAGCAGCCCGAACGCGGCCGCCCCGGCGAGGGCGTGCGCGAGGCGGGCGCCGTCGCCGTCGGCGAGGGCGGCGACGGCGAGCAGCGCGCCCGCGACGCCGTAGGACGGCAGCGTGATCGCGTCCGGGAGCCGGTGCAGGGCCAGGTCGACGACGGTCAGCACGACACCGGCCACCGCCAGGTACAGGACGGCGGGCAGTTCGGGGACCGCGCCGACGCGCGCGCCCAGCACGGCCGCCGCGAGCGCGCAGCCCGCGAGGACGGTCCACGGCCGCCGCCGCAGCGGCTCCGCCCAGTCGGGGGGTGTCACCCGGGCGACCCTACCGGCGCAGCACGCTCAGCTCGACGCCGCCGACGATGCGGCCGCGCAGGAGTTCGGCGAGGCGGTCGGAGACGCGCTGCGCGGTGGCGCGCTCGTCGTGCCCGGGGGCGACGGAGAAGCGGATCGCCAGCTCGGTCGTCGCGCCGCCGCCGACGCGGACGCCCGCGACGCCCGGTTCGGCGCCGAACGCGGCCTCGACGGCGGCGAGGACGTCGGGGTCCTCGTGGGGCGGCGGGATCGGCCGGCCCTCCGCGAGCAGGTGCAGGCGCAGCCCCTCGACCGCGAACGGGACGGGGCCCGCGACGTCGATGACGAGCGCGTCGGCCTTCTCGTCCAGCGCGGCCAGGCACGCCTGCCGGGCGTGCACGGCGACGGGCCGCGCGTCCGGACGCCAGGCGAGCAGCGCGGCGGTGGAGGTGAACCCGAGGACGCCGCGCCGCCCGTCCTCGCCGGTCAGCGTGGGCACGGCCATGTCGCTGGACTTCTCCCGCCGCAGTTCGCCGGGCGCGACGTCCTCCTCCTCGGTGAGGACGGCGACGACCGGCACCAGCAGCCGCGCGTCGTGCAGTTCGCGCAGCACGGCGTGCTCGCCGGAGCGGCCCGCGGCGTACCCGGCGAGCGCGTCGGCCAGCCGCGGGTCGGCGGCGCCGTCGTCGTCGGGGAACTGGGGTTCGGGGATGGTCAGACCGGACACGTGGGCAGGCTACTGCCTTCTGCCACGCTGTGTTGAATTGTCGCGCTCAGCGCAGCCGGGTGAGGCGTTCGACGGCCTCGTCGATGACGTCGTCGCGTTTGCAGAAGGCGAAGCGGACGAAGTGCGCGCCGTCGGCGGGGCGCTGGTAGAAGACCTGCGTCGGGACGGCGACGACGCCCGCCTTCTCCGGGAGGGCGCGGGCGAGGTCGACGCCGTCGGTGTAGCCGAGGGGGCGGATGTCGGCCTGGACGAAGTAGGTGCCCTGGGGCCGGTGCACGGTGAACCCGGCCGCTTCGAGGCCGCCGACGAGACGGTCGCGTTTGCGCTCCAGCGAGGCGCGCAGGTCCTCGACCCAGGCGAGTTCGCGGCGCAGGCCGTGGGCGGCGGCGTGCTGCCAGGGGCCGCCGGTGGCGTAGGTGAGGAACTGCTTGACGGTCTGCACGGCGCGGACGTGCCGCTCGGGGCCGGTGACCCAGCCGGTCTTCCAGCCGGTGACCGAGAACGTCTTGCCCACCGACGACACCGCGACGGTCCGCTCCCGCATGCCGGGCAGCGTCGCGAGCGGGACGTGCTCG
Organism: Actinomadura flavalba DSM 45200; assembly: GCF_000374305.1. GTDB lineage: Bacteria > Actinomycetota > Actinomycetes > Streptosporangiales > Streptosporangiaceae > Spirillospora > Spirillospora flavalba. Next base: position 312,044 of record NZ_KB894098.1, read on the forward strand.
GCGCCGTCGAACGTCAGGTACTCGTAGACCTCGTCGGTGACGGCGACGAGGTCGTGGTCGCGGCAGACGGCGGCGATCTCGGCCAGTTCGGCGCGGGTGAAGACGGTGCCGCACGGGTTGTGCGGCGAGTTCACCAGGATCAGCCGCGTGCGCGGGGTGACGGCGGCGCGCAGTTCGGCCGGGTCGAAGGTGAACCGGCCGCCGTCGGGGCGCAGCAGGACGGGCCGCAGCGCCGCGCCCGCGAGCGCGACCGTGGCGGCGTAGGAGTCGTAGGTGGGCTCGAACGCGATGACCTCGTCGCCGGGCCCGGCCAGGGCGAGGACGGCGGCGGCGATGCCCTCGGTGGCGCCGACCGTGACGTACACCTCGCCGTCCGGGTCGTAGTCCAGCCCGTACCGTTCGCGTTTCTGCGCGGCGACGGCGGCGCGCAGCTCGGGCAGGCCGGGGCCGGGCGGGTACTGGTTGCCGCCGCCCATGATGGCCGCGACGGCCGCCTCCAGCATCGCGGGCGGCCCGTCGGTGTCGGGGAACCCCTGGCCGAGGTTGATCGCCCCGGTGCGGGCGGCCAGCGCGGACATCTCGGCGAAGATCGTCGTCCCGAATCCCCGCATGCGTTCGACCAACGGCTCCGTCACGCCGTTCACCCTACGCGGCGGCGCCGCGCGTTCAGATCCAGCCCATGTCGCGGGCGGCGCGGACGGCGGCGAGCCGGTTGCCGCCGCCGAGCTTGGCCATCGCGGTCGACAGGTAGTTGCGGACGGTGCCGTCCGACAGGTGCAGGCGGGCGGCGACGTCGGCGGTCTCGGCGCCGTCGGCGAGCAGCCGCAGGATCTCGCGCTCGCGCGCGGTGAGCGGGTTGTCGCCCGCCGAGATGGCGCTCGCGGCCAGGTCGGCGTCGAGCACGCGGCCGCCCGCGTGGACGGTCCGGATCGCGGCGGCCAGGCGTTCGGTGGGGGCGTCCTTGGCGAGGAAGCCGCGCACCCCGGCGGCCATCGCGCGGCGCAGGTAGCCGGGGCGGCCGAAGCTCGTCAGCATGCAGACCGCGCAGCGGGCGCCGGACGCGGCGAGCCGTTCGGCGACGGTGAGGCCGTCGGCGCCGGGCATGTCGATGTCGAGGACGAGCACGTCGGGGTCGAGGCGGGCGACGGCGGCGGCGACCTCGTCGCCGCGGCCGACCTCGCCGACGACGGTCAGGTCGTCCTCCAGGCTCAGCAGGGCCGCGACGGCGCCGCGGATGAGGTGTTCGTCGTCCGCGAGCAGCACCGTGATCATGTGGCGTCCGCCACGACGGCGCGGAGCAGGAACCGGTCGCGGCCGTGCGGGGCGGCGTCCAGCGTGCCGCCGACGACGGCGAGGCGTTCGCGCAGCCCGTCCAGGCCCGAGCCCGGGGGCTCCGCCGAGGCGGTGACGCCGTCGTTGTCCATCTCCAGGATCACCGACGCACCGTACCGGCCGACGCGGATCGCGCAGGCGCTCGCCCGGCTGTGCTTGATCACGTTCGTGGTGCCCTCGCGGATCGCCCACGCCAGCGCGGTCGCGACGTCGGGCGGCAGGTCCCGGGGCGGGACGTCGGCGGCGCACCGCACCCCGGCGGCCTCCAGGACGGCGCGCGCCCCGGCCAGCTCGGCGTCCAGCTCGACGGCCCGGTAGCCGCGCACGGCGGCGCGGACCTCGCGCAGCGCCTCGCGGGCGGCGGTGCGCACGTCGGCCATCTCGGCGCGGGCCCGGTCGGGGTCGCGTTCGGTCATCCGCATGGCCAGCTCGCTCTTGACGGCGATGAGCGACAGGCTGTGCCCGAGCAGGTCGTGCAGGTCGCGGGAGAAGCGCAGCCGCTCCTCGGTGACGGCGACGGTCGCCAGCGCCTCGCGGGCGGCGTGCGCCTCCTGGTGCAGCGTCCAGGTGCGGCGCTGGTACAGGTTGATGTACGTGGTGAACGCGCAGACGGCGAAGAAGACCGCGAACAGCAGGGGCGGCGCGAACCAGCGCAGGGGCGGCGGGTCCGGATTCCAGCGCAGCGCGAGCGAGGCCAGCAGCGCCAGGTACGCGGCCGTCACCGCGCACAGCGCCACGACGCGTCCGCGCGGCAGCGGCGTCAGCGCCACCGCCGACACCCAGAACACCGCCGGGACCGACCACACCGGCTGGCTGAGGACGAGCAGCGACAGCGCGGCGGCCAGGGCGCCGCCGGTCAGGAACTCGCGGCGGGTCAGCCCCGGGCCGAGCCCCGCCCGCACGAGCCGCGTGTACATCCACATCATCAGCCCGAGCCCGACGGCGGCGGCGAACGCGACCGGCGCGTCCAGGCGGCCCTCGGCGGTGTCGGTGACGAGGATCAGCAGGCACGGGCCGAGGAACCCGATCGCCGCCCACAGGTACGAACGGTGGGTGACGTGCCGGTACTTCTCGTAGCGGCGCGCGTCCCGCTCGGCGATGTCCGCCGTGGTCGCGATGTCCAAGCTGCCCCCTCGCCCGCAGCGTAGCGCCGGGCCGTGACCACCTTCGCCGGTCGGCGCCCGGCGCCGGTAGACGCAGGTGTCACACGGTCCGCATGACGAACGTCATCCGCGCCGGGCGGGCGACGCGCGGCCTTCGGCAAATCCCCACGGCCCCGGCGTCACTGTGGGTAGCCTGGCGGCGACTCGACCGGGAAGGGGGCCCGTTCGGCGATGGAGCGAGGTCGCGTACCGCCGGGCGACCGGGAACCGCCCGACGCGCCGATGCTGACGTTCCGGCAGGACCCGGCGGCCGTGTGCGGGTTCGTCGCGGCGCAGGCCGCGCGGCACGGCGTCTTCGGCAACCAGGCCGCCGCGCTGATCATCGCCGCCGGAGAGGTCGCCGCCGCCCTCGGCGGGACCGAGGGCCACGCGACCGTCCGCGTCTGGCGCCGTCCCACCGCCCTCGTCTGCCGCTTCCAGGCCCCGCGCGGCACCGCTCCCGGCACCGAGGGAATCCGCACCCACGGCAGCGTGGCGCTGTCGTGCGCCGGGGCCGTGACGACGCTGCGGCTCGCGCTGCCCTGACCGCTCAGCGCAACGGCAGGCGGACCAGGACGTCGCCGTCGCGGCCCGCGAGTTCCCCGGCCGCCGCGTGCAGGCGCTCGGGCACGAAGCCCGGGACGGTGGCGGTGCGCTCGCCCGTCCAGGCGTCCCAGATCTCCAGGCCGCCGGGCGCGGCGGCGTACAGGCGGCGGCCGTCGGAGAAGAAGGCGCCGCGCGGGCCGGGGAACGCGAGGATCTCGGCGCCGGTGCCGGCGTCGAAGACGCGGGCGCCGTCCAGCAGGGCGAGTTCGTCGCCGCCGATGCCCGCGACGGCGACCAGGTCGTCACCGATCCAGCAGACCGGGTGGTCCCACAGGTAGGCGCGGTGGCAGAGCGAGCGGGCGGACGGGCCGTCCTCGGGCTCGTCGGTGTTCCCGTCCAGCCAGCGGCGCAGGTCCCAGACGCGGACGGCGCCGACCGGCGACCACGCCCACGCGTCCGACACGATGTGCCGTCCGCCGGGTGAGGCGTGCAGCGCGCCGTGGAACAGCATGCCGTCGCCGCCCGGCACGACCTGGGCGCCGGTGAGCGCGTCGCTGACCGCGAGCGCGTTCCACCGGGTGCGGTGCGCGACGACCGTACGGCCGCCGTGCTCGGTGAACGCCAGCGAGAACGGGACCGTGTTCTCCCAGTAGTCGCCGCCGTCCAGCCGGAGCGTGACCTCGCCGGTGGCGAGGGCGAGGACGGCGCCGTACCGGCCGTAGTCGTGCACGATCGCGGCGGCGTCGCCGCGCGGCGCGACGTGCAGGCGCGGGGTCAGCTCCTTGTCGATGAAGGGCTTGAAGCCGGGCTCGGGCGGCAGCGGGTCGGCGGCGATCTCCGCGACGACGCCCGTCCCGGCGTCCCACCGGACGATCGCGCCGTCGCGGGTCAGGACGAGCCAGGCCGGGTTCTCCCCGTCGGGGAGCGGCGCGAGGTCGAGCGCGCCGCGCAGCGCCTCGGGCAGCGGGGTGCGGACGAGCGGGCCGGGCGCGGGCTCGGGACGTTCCGCGATGCCGGGTTCGCCGCGCCAGCCGACGTGGGTGCCGTTCTCCTCGTCCACCCGCACGGCGCAACCCGCGCAGACCACCAGGAACTCGGGCGCCTGGTCGGCGGTGTCGCAGGCGGTGCAGCACAGGTCGTACTCCAGGGCACGGCCGCGCAGCACGCGGACGAACTCGCTCTCGTCGCCGGGGCCGAGGAGGTGGCGGCAGAGGCGGCCGGTGGCGGCCTCCGCGACATGCCCGCACACGTGAACGTCCACGGCGGCAACCCTAGACGAGCGGGGACCGCGCCACCCTGCCCACCGCGTTACAGGTATAGGCGGACGAGGTCGTCGCCGTCGCGGCCCGCGAGCTCCCCGGCGGCGGCGTGCAGGCGCTCGGGGACGAACCCGGGGACGGTCGCGGTGCGCTCGCCGGTGGAGAGGTCCCAGATCTCCAGCCCGCCGGGCGCGGCGGCGTACAGGCGGCGGCCGTCGGAGAAGAAGGCGCCCCGGGGCCCGGCGAACGTCAGGACCTCGGCGCCGGTCGCGGCCTCGAAGACGCGGGCGCCGTCCATCAGGGACGCGGCGGACTCCCCGATGCCCGGGACGGCCACGAGACCGTCGCCCACCCAGCACAGGGTGTGGTCCCACACGCCGGAGCGGACGCACAGCGCGTCGCCGGGCGGACCGTCGGAGCCGGTCAGCCAGCGGCGCAGGTTCCAGGAGAAGACGGCGCCGATCGGCTCGTGCCGCCGGGTCAGGGCCGCGACGCGCCGCCCGTCCGGGGAGACGTGCAGCGCGCCGTAGAACAGGAGGCCGTCCTCGTCCGTCCGGATCTCGGCGCCGGTGTGCGCGTCGCTGACCGTGAGCGCGTCCCACAGCGTGCGGTGCACGACGACGGTACGGCCCTCGTGCTCGGCGAACGCGACCGCGAACGGCACCGTGTCCTCCCGGTACGCGCCGCCGTCCAGCCGGAGCGTGACCGCGCCGGTCGCGAGGTCGAGGACGGCGCCGTACCGGCCGTGGTCGCGCGCGACCGCCGCGACGTCGCCGCGCGGCGCCACGTGCAGCCGGGGCACGACCGGGCGGGCGGACGCGCCCGGCTCGACGCAGGGCTCGGGCGGCAGCGGATCGGCGGCGATCCGCGCGGTCGCGCCGGTCCCGGCGTCCCACCGGACGAGCGCGCCGTCGCGGGTCAGCACCAGCCACGCCGACGCGTCACCGGCGGGCAGCGGCGCGAGGTCGAGCGCGCCGCGCAGCGCCTCGGGCAGCGGGGTGCGGACGAGAGGGCCGGGCGCGGGCCCGGGGCGCTCCGCGACGCCCGGGGTACCGTGCCAGCCGACGTGGAAGCCGTTCACGCCGTCGTCCACGCGCCCGGCGCAGCCGACGCACACGACGAGGTCCGGCGGATCGCCCGCGTCGAGGCAGGCGGTGCAGCTCAGGTCGTACTCCACGCGCCGCCCGCGCAGCACGCGGACGAAGTCGTGGTCGTGGTCCTCACCGAGCAGGTGACGGCACAGGCGCGCGTCGGCGGCCTCCGCGATGTGCCCGCAGGCGTGAACGTCCACGCCGCAGACCCTAGACGAGCCGGGACTTGACCACCTTGCCCATGGCGTTGCGCGGCAGCGTCTCGCGCAGCAGCACGGTGCGGGGGCGCTTGTGCGCCGACAGGCGGGCGGCGACGAAGTCGGTGAGCGCGGCGGGCGTCACGCCGTCCGCGACGACGAACGCGGTGACCTGCTCGCCGAGGTCGGGGTGCGGGGTGCCGACGACGGCGGCCTCGCGGACGGCGGGGTGGGCGAGCAGCGCGTCCTCGACCTCGCCCGCGCCGATGCGGTAGCCGCCGCTCTTGATGAGGTCGGTGGAGGCGCGGCCGACGATGCGGTGGACGCCGTCGGGGCGGACGGCGGCGATGTCGCCGGTGCGGAACCAGCCGTCGGCGGTGAAGGCGGCGGCGGTGGCGTCCGGGCGGCCGAGGTAGCCGTCGAAGAGGGTCGGGGCCCGGAGCTGGAGTTCGCCGGGGGTCTCGCCGTCGGCGGGGACGGGGGTGCCGTCCTCGGCGGCGAGGCGGGTGCGGACGCCGGGCAGCGGCGTGCCGACGTGCCCGGGAACGCGCTCCCCCGCCGCGCGGGCGCTGACGGTGATGAGCGTCTCGGTCATCCCGTACCGCTCGACGGGCCGGTGCCCGGTGCGCGCGGCGAGCCGCTCGAACACCGGCGCCGGGAGCGGCGCGCTGCCCGACACCAGCAGCCGCGCGCCGCGCAGCCCGGCGGCGGCCGAGGCGTCCTGGCCCACCCGGGACCAGACGGTCGGGACGCCGAAGTACAGCGACCCGCCGTGCTCGCGCGCCGCCCGCGCGTACGCCTCCGGCCTGGGCCGCACGGTGTGCACGAGCGGCGATCCGGCGCGCAGCGCCCCGAGGACGCCGAGCACGAGCCCGTGCACGTGGAACAGCGGCAGGCCGTGCACGACGACGTCCCCGGCCGTCCACTCCCACGCCTCGGCGAGCGCGTCGAGCCCGGCGGCGACGGCCCGCCGCGACAGCAGGACGCCCTTCGGCGCGCCGGTGGTGCCGCTGGTGTAGAGGATGAGCGCCGTCGCGTCCGGCGGCGGCTCGCCGGACGCGACGTCCCCGTGCCCGAGCCCGTCGACGGGCAGGCGCTCGGGTCCGTCGCCGGGGAGCGCGGCGCCGCGCCCGAGGAGCAGTTCCGCGCCCGAGTCGCCGAGGATGTGCGCGCGTTCGTCCGGCCCCGAGTCGGGCGGCACCGGCACGACCGGAACGCCCGCGAGCAGCCCGCCGACCACGGCGACCACCGTCGAGGCGGACGCCTCGGCGTGCACGGCCACCACCCGCGCACCGGCCACCCGCGCGGCGACCGCGCCCGCCCGGGCGAACAGTTCCGCGCGCGCGAGCCGTTCCTCGCCCACGCGAACGTCCGCGCCGTCACCGAGCAGTGTCATCGCGCCGCCACCGTCCGAGCCCGTCGCACGCGGACCTCTTCCGCAGGCGAGCGAGGGTCCCTCCGCAGGGAGCCGGGCGGCGTCATCGGTCCTCCTCCAGCCAGGCGAGCACGGCGTCGGTGTCCTGGCCGAGCCGGGGCGGTGGACGGTGCGCGCGGGGCGGGGCGCCGTCGAAGCGCAGCGGCGGGCCGGGCAGCTCGATGACCCCGAGGTCGGGGTGGTCGACGGTGACGACGAGCCCCTGGGAGCGGGTCTGCGGGTGCTCGTACACCTCGTCGATGGTGCGGATGGCGCCCGCCGGGATGCCCGCGTCCTCCAGCCGGGCGAGCCAGGTGGCGCGGTCGTCGGCGGCGAGGGCCTTCTCGATCGCGGCCGTCAGCTCCGCGCGGCGCGGGGCGCGGTCGCGGACGGTGGCGTACCGGGGATCGTCGGGGTCGAGGCCGACGAGCGGCGCGAACCGGCGCCAGAGGGCGTCGTTGGCGACACCGATCTGGACGGCGCCGTCGGCGCAGCGGAAGGTGCCGTAGGGGGCGATGGACGGGTGGTCGTTGCCCGCCGACTCGGGGACCTCGCGCGCGACCGTCCAGCGGGTGCCCTGGAACATGTGCGCGCCGACGACCGAGGCCAGCAGCGACGTGCGCACCACCGCGCCGCGCCCGGTGCGCTCGCGCTCGTAGAGGGCGGCCAGGACGCCCGCGACGCCGTTCTGCGCGGCGAGGATGTCGGCGATCGACAGGCCGACCTTGCTCGGCTCCCCGGGCGGGCCGGTGACGCTCATCAGCCCCGCCTCGGCCTGCACGATCGCGTCGTAGCCGGGACGGCCGCCGTCCGGGCCGTCGTGCCCGAACCCGGTGATCGACAGGATCACCAGGCGCGGGTTCAGCGCGTGCAGCCGCTCGACGGGGAAGCCGAGCCGGTCCAGCACGCCGGTGCGGAAGTTCTCCACGAGCACGTCGACGCGCTCGATCAGCCGGGTCAGCACCGCCGCGCCCCGCTCGGACTTCAGGTCGAGCGCCACGGATTCCTTGTTCCGGTTGCACGACAGGTAGTAGGTGCTGACGCCGTCGCGGAACGGCGGTCCCCAGCCGCGCGTCTCGTCGCCGCCGTCCGGCCGCTCCACCTTGATGACGCGGGCGCCGAGGTCGGCGAGCGTCATCGTGGCGTGCGGGCCGGCGACGACCCGGCTGAGGTCGGCGACGACGATCCCGTCGAGCGGTCCGGGCACGGCGGCTCCCTCCTGGGCTGGGCCACAGGGAAGTATGCCGGGCATGGACGACGCCGTGCTCACCTACCCCGCCCTGGCCGCCCGCGTCCGCGCGCTGCCGCCGTCGCTGGGGCCGGTGCGGCTCGTCGCGGTGGACGGCCGCGCGGGCTCGGGCAAGTCGACGTTCGCGGCGCGGCTCGCGGCGGCGCTCGGCGGGGCGCCGGTCGTCGGGTCGGACGACTTCCCGGTGCCGTGGGACGCCGGGGTGCTGTCCTGGCGCGATCCGCTGGCCGCCGTGCTGGCGCCGCTGGCGGAGGGCCGCCCGGCCCTGTGGCGGCGCTACGCCTGGCGCGAGGGCGCGTACGGGCCGCCGGAGGAGATCCCGGCGGGTCCGGTGCTGCTCGTGGAGGGCGTCGGCGCCGCGCATCCGGCCGCGCCCGCCGCGCTGCGCGTCCTCGTGGCCGCCCCGGACGACGTGCGCCGCGCCCGCACGCTGCGCCGGGACGGCCCGGAGCACGCCGCCGCCCACGCGGCGTGGGCGCGCCGCGAGGCCGCGTACTTCACCGGCCCCGGCGCCCCGGTCCCCGATCTGCGCGTCGACGGCACCGGCCTCACCGGCGAGGTGCTGCGCGTTCTCCCCTGACCGGTTGAGGCCACCCGGGCGCGCTGGACCCGCACAACTGTGCCACTGAATACTGGGATTTTCCCAGTCCCTGCCGGAGGAGTTCCGTCCCATGCGAACCGCGCTGCGCACCACCCGCACGTTGCTCGCCGCCACCGCCGTCACTCTCGCGGTCGGTCTCGTCCCCGGCCAGGCCGCCGCCGCGCCCCCGCCCGGCACCTGGACCGCCGTCCCCTACCCCGCGCTCGCCCAGCCCGGCGCCCGCCTGCACGGCATCACCGCGCCCGGCCCGCGCACCGGATTCGCCGTCGGCACCGAGGACGGCGAGTCCGAGCCCGTCGCGCTGCGCCGCGTCGGCGCCACCTGGACGCGGCAGGCGCTCCCCGCCACGGCCCCGCCGAACCTCGTCGACGTCGACGCCCGCTCCCCCGCCGACGCCTGGGCCGTCGGCCAGTCCCCCGACCCCGCGACGCCCCGCGCGCTGCACTGGAACGGCCTGCGCTGGAAGACCGACCCGCTTCCGCTGCCCACCCCGATCGCCGTGTCGGTCGACTCGTCCGGGCGGCCCTGGGTCGCCGGGACCAAGGGCGGCGAGGGCGACGGGTCGGCCGTCTACCGCCGCACCGGCGCGGGCTGGGTCAAGAGCCTCGACCTGCCGCCCGGCGAGCTGCTCGACGCGATCTCGGCGCGCACCCCGCGCGACGTGTGGGCGGCCGGGAGCGGCGGCGGCACGCTCGCGCTGCACCACTACGACGGCACCGCGTGGCGGGCCGTGTCCTATCCGGCGTCGTGGCCGCAGTGGGTGCTCCAGATCGAGCAGGTCGCCGCCGACGACGTCTGGTTCTACGTCCTGCCCATGGACCCCATGTTCAGCGGCCCGAACCTCGTCCACTGGGACGGCACCGCCTTCACCGCGCACCGCGTCCCGCGCGGCGCGGGCGGCGTCACCGCCGCGATCTCCGACCCCGGCTTCCTCGGCGACCTCGCCGCCGACGGGCGCGGCGGCGTGTGGGTCAGCCGCAACGACGACGGGCGGCTGCACCACTTCGACGGCGCCGCGTGGACGTCCGTGCCCAACCCCGCGCCCGGCCAGGTGTACGACCTCGCCCGCGTCCGGGGCACCCGCCAGGTCTGGGGCGCGGGCACGTCCCCCTCGATCCTGCGCTTCCGCTGAGCGGCCGGGGACGGGTCGCGGCGACGGGGGCCGCCGCGGCCCGTCCCCCCGCTACGCTGAACGTCGTCCGAATGCTCGAACGACCAGCATGGAGCCTGCCACATGGCGCTTGAACGCCCCGAGATCGAGTTCCCCGAGGGGCAGCCGCCCCAGTACCTCGACATCACCGACATCACCGTCGGCGACGGCGCGGAGGCCACCAAGGGATCGACCGTCTCCGTGCAGTACGTGGGCGTGAGCTTCTCCACCGGCGAGGAGTTCGACGCGTCCTGGAACCGCGGCCAGCCGTTCGACTTCCCGCTCGGCGGCGGCCGCGTCATCAAGGGCTGGGACATGGGCGTCGAGGGCATGAAGGTCGGCGGCCGGCGCAAGCTGGTCATCCCGCCGCACCTGGCCTACGGCGACCGCAGCCCGTCGCCCGCGATCAAGCCGGGCGAGACGCTGATCTTCGTGGTGGACCTGCTCGACGTGCGCTGACGCACCGGTCCAACGGCGGGCAATCGGGGGGTGAAATCCTCCCCCGGTTGCCCGCCGCGTCGTTTCCGGGACCGGACCGCTCGGTATCGAGCAGACATGATCCAGGCGCGCGGGCTGACCAAGCGGTACGGCGACACCACCGCCGTGGAGGCCGCCGACTTCACCGTCCGGCCCGGGCACGTCACCGGCTTCCTCGGCCCCAACGGCGCGGGGAAGTCCACCACGATGCGGATGATCCTCGGCCTGGACCGGCCGACGTCCGGCACGGTCACCGTCAACGGCAAGCGGTACAGCGAGCTGGGCGCGCCGCTGCGCGAGGTCGGCGCGCTGCTGGAGGCGCGCGCGATGCACCCCGGCCGGTCCGCGCGCAACCATCTGCGCTGGCTCGCGCAGAGCAACGGCATCGGCGACGAGCGCGTCGACGAGGTGCTCGCGCTGGTCGGGCTCGAATCCGTCGCGGCCAAGGCCACCGGCGGGTTCTCGCTCGGCATGGGGCAGCGGCTCGGCATCGCCGCCGCGCTCCTGGGCGACCCGCCCATCCTGATGTTCGACGAGCCCGTCAACGGCCTCGACCCCGAGGGCATCCTCTGGATTCGCACGCTGATGCGCCAGCTCGCGGCCGAGGGCCGCACCGTGTTCGTCTCCAGCCATCTCATGTCGGAGATGGCGCTCACCGCCGACCACCTCGTCGTCATCGGCCGGGGCCGCATCCTGGCCGACACCGGCATGCGCGAGTTCGTCGACTCCAGCGCCACCAGCCACGTGCGGGTCCGCTCCCCGCGCGCCGACGAGCTGCGCGCCGTCCTCGAAGCCGAGGGCGCCCGCGTCGAGCCGGAGGGGCCGGTGCTGCGCGTCGACGGGCTCGGCCTGGAGCGCATCGGCGACCTGGCCGTCGCGGGCGGCCTGGCGCTGCACGAGCTGACGGCCGTCCAGCCGTCGCTGGAAGAGGCGTTCATGCGGCTCACCGGCGACACCGTCGAGTACCACGCGGGCGCGCCGCAGGCGCCGCCGCCTCCCGAACCCGGGGACGGCCCGCCGCCCGCGCCGCCGCTCCCGCCCGACGACCTGGGAAGGAACCCGTCATGACCGGTGCCACACCGGCCGCCGCGCAGGACCGCGACGGGCCCCGTACCGCGCCGCCCGCCTCGTTCAAGGACGTGCTGACCGCCGAGTGGACGAAGATCCGCACGGTGCCGTCCACGTTCTGGACGCTGCTCGCGGGCTCGCTCGTCGTCGTCGGGTTCTCGGCGCTGTGGGCGCTGGCCTTCGCCAGCACCTACGAGCAGATGAGCGAGGCCGACCGAACGTCGATCGTGCCGACCGCCCCGATGCAGATCGCGTTCTACTTCGGCATGGTCATCTTCGGGGTGCTGGGGGTGCTCGCCGTCACCGGCGAGTACGGCACCGGCATGATCCGCACGTCGCTGACGGCGACGCCGCGCCGCCCGCTGTTCCTGGCGGCCAAGGCCCTCGTCGTCGCGGGCGTCGTGCTCGTCGTCGGGCTCGTGGTGTCGTTCCTGTCGTTCTTCCTGTCCCAGCCGATCCTCAACACGCAGGACCTCGGCGGGTCGCTCGGCGACGAGGGCGTGTTCCGCGCCGTCGCGGGCGGCGGCGTCTACCTGGCGCTCATCGCGGTCATGGCCCTGGCGATCGGCGTCATCGTCCGGCACACGGCGGGCGCGATCGTCACCGTGTTCGTCATCCTGTTCGTCCTCGGCATCGTCGGCGGCTTCCTGCCCGGCGAGTGGGGCACGACGCTCAACAAGTACCTGCCGTCCAACGCCGGTGGCGCGATCCTCGTCCCGGTCGAGCAGGCGGGCACGCTGCCGCCGTGGGGCGGCCTCGGCATGTTCGCGCTCTACACGGCCGTCGCGTGCGCCGTCGCGATGCTGCTGTTCCAGTCGCGCGACGCCTGAGTTCAGGGCTTGGCGGGCGCCGGGTCGGGAGCGTTCCCGCCGAGCGAGCGCGGCAGGTAGTTCTCCACGGCGGCGGGCCGGTAGCCCTGCTCCCTGATCCAGCCGAGGATCGTCCTGAACTGCTCGGCCAGGCCCTTGCGGTAGTGCATGAGGACGATGTCGCCGGGCTTGAAGCCCTTGCCGCCGTCGCCGCGCGCGAACCCGTTGAACCCGACGCCCGGCCCGGACGTGCCGTTGTAGAACTCCGCCGACCACAGCAGGATCGACTTGATGCCGCACTCCCCCGCCATCTTGCGGGTCGTCTCGTTGTAGCTGCCGAACGGCGGCCGGAACATCGTCGGGCGGCGGCCGTAGGCGGTCTCGATCGTGGCGGACGCGTCGCAGATCTGCTTCTTCTGCGCCTCGGGCGCGAGCTGCGCCATGTTCGGGTGCCCGACGGTGTGGTTCTCCATCTGCGAGCCCGCGTTGCGCAGCGCCCAGAAGTACTGGCCCTGCCCCTTGACGTACGTCGTGGTGAGGAACGTCAGGATCGGGACCTTCTCCGCCCGGACGAGCCGCACGAACTCCGGGTCGTACTCGTAGCCGTCGTCGATCGTGAGGAACACGACCTTGTCCTGCGTCTCGATGCGCGACAGCACGGCGGGCAGCCCGTCCGGCGCGGGTTTGGGCACCGTGTAGGAGCCGGGCTTCGGCGTCTCCCAGCGGCGGTCGCCGAGCGTCCCGGCGAGGACCGTCCGCGTGCTCGGCCCCTTGTCGGCGGCCGGTGCCACGACGACGGGCCATCCGGCGGCCACGACCCCCGCCGCCACCGCCACGGCCGTGGCGGTCACCGGCATCTTCCCTCGCATCGGCGCCGTTCCCCTGTTCTGTCGCGGTCGTTCGCACCCTCACCACGGCAGACGCGCGGAACCGGCGTCCGGTTCGCCTGATCGGGGGGATGTACGAGACATATTCGACCACGACGGGCGGCGGGGCGCGCGGACGCCGCGCCCGCGCGCCCCGCCGGAATGCGTTCAGGAACGCGAGCCCGGAGTGCCCGGATCGTCCCCGGCGGGCGGACGCACCGGTCCCCCGGCCTCGTCCTGCTCGGGGGCGATGATGCCGCCGCCGGTGTCGGCGGGCGCGCGGCGTCCGCCGACGGCGTTCAGCACGTGGTAGAAGACCAGCGCCGCGATCGTGCCGAACGCGATGCCGCCGAGCGGGAAGTCGTCCGTCACGTGGAGCGTGACGTTGCCGATCGCGAGGATGACCGCCGCCGACACCGGGACGAGGTTGACCGGGTCACCGAAGTCGATCCGGTTCTCCACCCAGATCTTCGCGCCGAGCAGCCCGATCATCCCGTACAGCACGACGGTGATGCCGCCGAGCACGCCGCCGGGCGTCGCCGCGACGAGCGCGCCGAACTTGGGGATCAGCCCGAACCCGATCGCGACGAGCGCCGCGACGTAGTACGCGGCCGTGGAGTAGACGCGCGTCGCCGCCATGACGCCGATGTTCTCGGCGTAGGTGGTCGTCGGGGAGCCGCCGACGCCGGTGGCGAGCATCGTCGCGGCGCCGTCGGCGGCCAGGGCGCGGCCCATGTAGGGGTCCAGGTCCTCGTCGGTCATCGCGGCGACGGCCTTGACGTGCCCGGTGTTCTCCGCGATGAGCGCGATGACCGGCGGCAGCGCCAGCAGGATCGACGCCGTGGTGAAGCTCGGCGCGTGCAGGCTCGGGAAGCCGAACCAGGCGGCGTCCGCGACGCCGGACAGGTCGACGCGGTCGTGCGTGAACGCCGTCGCCACGCAGTACGGGCCCTCCTGCGCGCACGACTGCCCGGCGGCGTCGCGCAGGTTCTGCCCCGGCAGCACCGAGGTGATCGGCCCGGAGAGCAGGTCGAGCAGCCAGGACAGGACGAACCCGAACACCAGCGCCAGCAGGATCGAGATCCGCGCCCAGAAGCCGCGCAGCAGCACCGTGCACAGCACCGCGAAGCACAGCGTCAGCAGCCCGACCCACTGGTCCTGCGGCCAGTAGGTCCCGGCCACGACGGGCGCCAGGTTGAAGCCGATCAGCATGACGACGGCGCCGGTCACCACCGGCGGGAACATCCGGTGGACGACGTGCGCGCCGAGGAAGTGCACGACGAGCCCGACGGCGAGCAGCACCGCGCCCGCGACGAGGATCGCGCCGGTCACGGCGGCGCTGTCACCGCCGCCCGCGCGGATCGCCGCGACGGCGCCGACGAACGAGGCGCTGGAGCCCAGGTAGCTCGGGACCTTGCCGCCCACGACGAGCAGGAACAGGATCGTCGCGACCCCGGACATCATGATCGCCAGGTTGGGGTCGAGCCCCATGAGGATCGGGAAGACGAACGTCGCCCCGAACATCGCCACGACGTGCTGCACGCCGATGCCCGCCGTGCGCGGCCAGCTCAGCCGTTCGTCCGGACGGACGACCTGGCCGGGCGGCGGGGTCCTCCCGTCGCCGTGCAGCTTCCAGCCGAGCGCCATGGGCCGGTCCCTTCCCTCGCGGCCCCGGCGGGGCCCGTGCTCCGGACAGTGTTGATCTACCCGCCCGGCGCGTCCAGGTGACATCGCTCACGCGACGTCTCCGCTGGTCACCGGCGAGCCCGGAGCACCCTACGCCCGCCGCTCAGATGCCGCGCATCCGCAGGACGTGCAGCGCGAGGGTGAGGTTGAGGCGCAGGTGCGCGTCCTGCGTGAAGGGGCCGAGCATCCGTTCGAGTTTCCCGATGCGGTAGCGCAGCGTGTTGTAGTGGAAGTGCAGGCGACGGGCCGTCTCGGCGACGTTGAGGTTGGTCTCCAGCAGCACCTGGAGGGTGCGGCGCAGGTCGACCGCCTCGGGTTCGGCGTCGCCCGCGAGCCCGCCGAGCGTCTCAGCGACGAACGCGTGCAGTTCGGCCGGGTCGGAGACGAGACTGAGCAGCCGGTAGACGCCGAGCCGGTCGAAGTGCTCGCGGGCGCCGTCGCCGTGGAGCTGGCGGCCGACCCGGACGGCCTTGACGGCCTGCTCGTAGGCGCCCGGCAGCGCGGCGGGGCCAGTGACGGTGCGGCTGATGCCGGTGGAGAACGTGCGGCGGATCGCCGGGTTCTCCGCGAACAGCGCGGCGGCCTCGCGGGCCAGCGCCTCGACGGCGCCGGGCGCGTCACCGACGACCGCGACGATCTCGTGCGCGAAGCTCGCGACGGCCGCGCCCGGGTCGTGTAGGCGGGCCGCCGCGCCCCACGCCGCCGCCAGCCGCTCCTGCGCGAAGCGCTCGTCGGCGCCGCGTCCGGGCGGGGGTTTGGGAGCGTCGGGGCGGCGGGCGTCCAGTTCCGCGACGAGCACCGCGACGGGCCGGTCCAGGTCCCAGCCGAAGCCCGCGCAGTGCGCGACGATGCGGTCGTCGCCGCCCGCCCGGCCCGCCAGGACGTCGCGCAGGAAGTCGGCCCGGTACTTGCTCTCGACCGCCGCGACGGCCTGCTGCTTGGTGACGACGAGCGCGGCGACCGTCGCGGCCCGCTCCAGGATGCCGAGGTCGGTCTCGCGGGGCTCGCCGTGCGGGCTGAGCGCGATGATGCGGCCGTGGTCGAACCCGCCCGCGACGACCGGGACGACGAGGTGCCGCCCGGCGGCGTGCGGGGCCAGGTCGGCGGTGCGGGAGGCGTCGAACGCGCGGATGGCGGCGACGGCCTCGGCCGGTCCGGCCTCGGCCAGCGGGCGCCGGTCGCCGTCGAACACCACGACGGCGACGTCCAGCAGCGAGGCGACCTCGTCCGCGAGCTCCCGCACGCCGCCGCCGCACAGCACGATCTGCACGAGCGCGCGGTGCACCTCCTCGGTGCGGGCGAGGACGGCGGCCTGCCGGTTGAGGATGTCGGTGAGGACCTGGTTGAGGATGTCGTCGAAGCCGACGTCGTCGGGCAGCAGGATGAGCGGGAGCCCGTGCCGGTCGGCCCGCTCGACCATCTCGGCGGGGATCGCGTCCAGGTAGCGGCCGGGTTTGACGGCCAGGGCGGCCAGCCCGCGCCGGTCCAGGTCGGTGACCAGGTCACCGAGCGGCTGGTCCGAGCCGCGCAGCGGGTAGCCGGTGGTGAGCAGCAGTTCGTTGGGCTTGACCCAGGACAGGATGTCGGGGACGTCCATGACGTTGAGCCGCTGGACGACGCGGCCGAGGCCGGAGCGCCCGGCGATGAGGCGGGCGCGGGCCAGGGTGGAGACGCCGAGGACGTCTCCGACCGGCAGGCCGTGGGTGAGGGTGCCGGTACTCGCGAGCCGGAGGGCCGGTGGGCCCGGCTCCACGGGTGTGGAGGTCATAACGGGGGGTCACCTCGCTTCTGGAGCTACATCGCCGGGTGAGGCGACATCGCTACCGTTACCTGATCAAGACTGACAAGTCAGGCCATTCTTGACAAGCATCCTTGGCAGGTTTCTCCATACGACCCGGCGGCGGCCCGGATTACCGTCCAGCGGGTACCCCCTCGCCTCCGGGAGGCCCGCGTGACCCCCCTCGTCCGTGATAGCGCCCCGCTGCGACCGCCGCCCGGCGGCCCGCTGCCGGCCGCCGGGTCGGCGAGCCGCACGCTGCGACCGCTGCTGGAGGGACCGCGCCGCCCGGCCCGGGTCCTCGCGCTGTTCCCCTCCGCCCTCTACCTGGAGCTGCGCGGCGCGAGCGAACCGCGCACCGTGGCGGTCGTCACGTCCGACGCCGTCCGGCTGCCCAACGCGATCGTGCTCGGCGTCCCCGCCCGGGACCGGCCGCTGCGCGGCGTCCGCGAGTCCGCCGACGCGTGGATCGGTGAGGGCCGCGTCGAGGCGGGCGGGCTGCTCGTCCGGGCGCGCCGCTGGTGGGACCCGCGGCCCGCGCTCGGCGTCGTCGCGTCGCCCGGCGGGCTGCGCGCCTTCGCCGACGAGCTGTCCGCCGCGCCGCCGGGCGGTCTGGCCGGTCACCCCGACCCCGCGCTGCTCGGCGCGTGCTGCGCGGACGGCGACCTGGCGGGCGCCGTGGAGACCGCCGAACGGCTCGTCGGGCTCGGCCCCGGCCTCACCCCCAGCGGCGACGACATCCTGGCGGGCCTGCTCGCGGCGCTGCGCCTGATCGGCGGCGCGCTGCCCGGCGGCGACCGCGCCGTCTGGCTGGCGGGCTGGCTCGGCGCGGCCGTCACCGCCGACGTCGGCACCCGCACCACCCCGCTGTCGGCGACGCTGCTGCACTGCGCGGCGCGCGGCGACGCGGGCGCCGAGGTCGGCGCGGCGCTGCGGGCCGTCGCGGGCCTGGAGCCGCCCGGTCCCGCCGTCCGCCGCCTGCTGTCGGTCGGGCACACCTCCGGCTCGGACCTGGCCTGCGGCGTCCTGCTCGGCGCGCACGCGGCCCTCGCGCTGGCGGGGAACCTGACGGCGGTGTGACGCCGTTCTGCCCCGATCGGGTGTCCGATGAGGGGTGGTCTGGGGGATCATGGCGGAGTGAATGTGAGCGTCTCCACGATCGAGGACCTGTCCGAACGGATCGCCGCCGTCCGTGCCGAGCACGCCGAGCGGTTCCCCGGCCCGGCGACCGGACGGCAGCCGGTGCACACCGTCTACGTTCCCGCCGACCGCTTCTCGCGCACGACGCCCGCCGAGTTCGGCGGGGAGGCGCTGCGCCTGTTCAACACCCACACGCCCGGCGCCGGATCGTTCGGCACCGCGTTCGGGCTGGAACCGGAGATCGCCGCACTGGTGCGCGAGCGGGTCGCCGCCAAGCTCGCGTCCGAGCCCGTCGAGGACGTCCGCATCGACTTCGAGGACGGCTACGGCGTCCGGCCCGACGCCGAGGAGGACGGGCACGTCGCCCAGGTCGTCGAGGCGGTCGCCACCTCCTACGAGGCCCGCGAGCTGCCGCACTACTGGGGCGTGCGGGTCAAGTCGTTCGCGGACGGCGCGCACGACCGCTCGATGCGCACGCTCGACGGCTTCCTCACCGCGCTGCGCGACCGGCTCGGCCGGCTGCCCGGCGGGTTCACGATCACGTTCCCGAAGGTCGTCTCGGCGGCGCACGTGGAGCTGTTCGTCGAGTACCTGGAGCGGCTGGAGGAGTCGCTCGGCCTGCCGCCGGGCATCCTGCGGTTCGAGGTGCAGGTCGAGACCCCGCAGGTGATCATCGACACCGAGGGGCGGACGGGGCTGCGCGACGTCGTCGAGGCCGGGAAGGGCCGCGTCACCGCCGCGCACTTCGGCGTGTTCGACTACACGGCCGCGCTCGGCCTGCCGCCGCAGGAGCAGCGGCTCGACCACCCCGCCTGCGACTTCGCCCGGGACGTCATGCAGGTGACGCTGGCGGGCACCGGCATCCGGCTGTCGGACGGCTCGACCAACGTCATCCCCCGCAACGACGGGCCGGACGAGGTCAACGCCGCGTGGGCGGTGCACGCCGCGCACGTCCGGCACTCGCTGCGGCACGGCTTCTACCAGGGCTGGGACCTGCACCCGGCGCACCTGCCGAGCCGGTACGCGGCCGTGTACGGGTTCCACCTGGACGGCGTGGACGAGGTCATCGGCCGCGTCCGCGCCTGGCGCGAGCAGTCGGCGGGCCCCGACGGCGTGCTGGACGAGCCCGCCACCGTCAGGGCCCTCACCGACCGGCTGCGCCGCGCCGTGGACTGCGGCGCGCTGGACGAGAGCGCGCTGCCCAAGGAGTGAGCGCGGCTACTCCGGCGCGCACACCACGACGGGGATGCGGCGGTCCGTCCACTTCTGGTAGTCGGCGTACTCGGGGTAGAGGTCGACGAGCCGCCGCCACAGGTCGGCGCGCTCGTCGCCCTCGGCCTCGTACGCCCGCATCGGGGCGACCTTGTCGCCGAAGCGGACCCGGACGCGCGGCTGCCGGAGCAGGTTGAGGTACCACTGCGGGTGCTGCGGCGTGCCGCCCCGCGAGGCGACGAGCACGACGCGGTCGCCGTCGGGCATCGCGATCAGCGCGACGGTCCGGGGCCGTCCCGACTTGCGGCCGATCGTGGTCAGCAGCGCCACCGGCACGCCGCGCGGGAACGCGCTGCCGAACCGGAACCGGGCGCCGAACCGCCCGCCGGTGCCGGTGTAGAGCGCGGCGTGCGCCTTGGTGAGCGTCTTCATCGCGGGCGCGAACAGCGCCGAGTCGAAGAAGCGGGGACGGCCGTCGGGCATGCGTGCCTCCGTGGAACCGTGGGGGGACGGAACGGCGGCCAGTCTTCCATGATCATTGCATCCGGGCGGCCGTTTCCGGGCACGCGCGCGCCCGAGCTTCGCAGGGCGGCACGACCTCCGGCGCGCCGGCCCCCTAGCGCTCGTCCGACGGCGCCCACCCACCCGGAACCTCCGAGGTCAAGGACCCGGCGGCGCTACGCGACGTGCGCGGAAGGCGGCCAGGTCGGCAGGTTGTCGGGGTCGGCAGGCTCGACGGCGTGACGGCGACGGGCGCGGTAGGCGCTCAGGTCGGGCGGATGTCGAGGTCGGCAGGCTCGACGGCGTTACGGCGACGGGCGCGGTAAGCGGCCAAGTCGACCGGGTGTCGAGGTCGGCGGGCTCGACGGCGTTACGGCGGCGTGCGGGAGGCGGTCAAGTCGGCCGGGTGTCGAGGTCGGCGGGGTCGGCGGCGTTACGACGACGGGCGCGGTAGGCGGTCAGGTCGGCTGCGGTGTCCAGGTCGGCGGGGTCCGCGACGTCCTCGCACGGGACGTGCGTCACGAGGTGCGGGTGGCGCCGGAGGAAGGTGCGGGCGCCGTGGTCGCCTGTCGCGGCGGCGGACGCCGCCGCGAAGTGCGGGCGGGTGAGCAGGACGGGGTTGCGCGGGGCTCCGCCGTAGGTCGCGACGGCGATCCCGGCGCCCGCGCGCCAGGCGGCGATCAGGCGGGCCACCGCCGCCGGGGTGACGTCCGGCTGGTCCACCAGGGCGACGACCACGGCCTCCGTCTCGTCCGGGACGGCCGCCAGGCCCGCGCGCAGCGACGAGCCCATCCCGGTCTCCCACGCCGGGTTCGGGACGTCGGTCGTGCCCGCGACCAGCACCGGCACGGCGCCCGTGACGACCAGCACCGGCGCGCAGCCGCCCGCCGCGAGGGTCGCGGCGGCGCGGTCGGCCAGCCGCTCGCCGCCGATCTCCAGCAGCGCCTTGGGCGTGCCCAGGCGGCGGCCCGCCCCGGCCGCGAGCAGCAGGCCCGCCGGGGTCATCCGGCCGGTTCCCGGTGGATGCGGCCGGACGTCCGGGTCAGCGGGCGGCCCGAGCCGCCCCAGCGCCACTGCACCAGCTCCGCCGCGATCGACACCGCCGTCTCCTCGGGGGTGCGGGCGCCGAGGTCGAGCCCGATCGGCGACCGCAGCCGCGCCAGCTCCGCTTCGCTCACGCCCGCCGCGAGCAGCCGGGCGCGGCGGTCGTCGTGGGTGCGGCGCGAGCCCATCGCGCCGATGTACCCGGCGGGGGTGCGCAGCGCCGCCTCCAGCAGCGGCACGTCGAACTTCGGGTCGTGGGTGAGGACGGCGATGGCGGTGCGCTCGTCCACGGCGGTGCGCGCCAGGTACTTGTGCGGCCACTCGACCACGACCTCGTCGGCGTCGGGGAACCGCTTGCGCGTCGCGAACACCGGCCGCGCGTCGCACACGGTCACGTGGTGGCCGAGGAACGTGCCGACGCGGGCGACCGCCGCCGCGAAGTCGATGGCGCCGAACACCAGCAGCCGGGGCGGCGGCGCGAACGTTTGCACGAACACCGCGAGGTCGTCGCCCCGGCGCTCGCCCTCGGGGCCGTAGCGGCGGGTGCCGGTGACGCCCTGCGCGAGCATGCCGCGCGCGTCGTCGTCGACGGCGGCGTCCAGCCGGGCGGCGTACGTCTCGCCGGGCGCCAGGCTCCCCTCGGCGCGGCCGGGCCACACGACGCGGCGGGCGCCGAGGCGTCCCGGCCCGCCGACGACGGTGGCCACCGCGACCGGCTCGTGCGCCTCGATCGACGCCGCCACGCGGGGGAACGCCGGGAACGTTCCCGCGTCGACCGGCTCGACCAGGATGTCCAGGACGCCGCCGCAGGTCAGGCCGACCGAGAACGCGTCGTCGTCGCTCACCCCGTAGCGCCGCAGGACGGGCCGTCCGGACGCGACGACCTCGCGGGCCAGCTCGTACACCGCGCCCTCGACGCAGCCGCCGGACACGCTGCCCGCGACCTCGCCGCCGGGCGCCACCGCCATCGCGGCCCCGGCCGGGCGCGGGGCGCTGCGGAACGTGTCGACCACGGTGGCGAGACCGAACCGCTCCCCGGACGCGAACCAGGGGACGATCTCGCCGAGCACGTCACGCACGTGCGCTCCTCTCGTGCCGCGACGGGCGGGCCGCCGACCTGTCCCAATCTACCGGCGCGCAATCCGGTTAATTCAGTAGGGAAAGTTGACTTCACGCCGCGCGGCCAGCAGCATCGTCCCCATGGACTCCGGACCCGCCGCCGCGCCCGCCGCCGCACTGTCCCGCCGCCGCCTGTTCCGGCTGTCCGCCGGCGCCGGGCTCGCCCTCCCCGTCCTCGCCACCGTCCCCGCCGGGACCGCGCACGCCGCCGGTCCCATCGTCAAGCCGCTGCCGCCCGACCTGCTCACGCCGCGCGGCACCAACGCCGAGACGCGCTGGGACGCCATGCGCGGCCAGGGCTACTTCACCCCCAACGACCGGTTCTTCGTCCGCAACCACACCTCGACGCCGCGCATCGACGCCTCCACCTGGCGCCTGCGGCTGTGGGGCACCGGGCTGCGCGGCGCGCCCGACGAGGCGCGGGCCGTCGAGATCACCTACGAGCAGCTCCGGCGGCTGCCCGCCGTCACGATCGCGGCGGCCATCGAGTGCACCGGCAACGGCCGCAGCCTCTACACCACCCAGCAGGGCCAGACGGTATCGGGCACCGCGTGGGGCCTTGGCGCCATCGGCGTCGCCCGCTGGACCGGCGTCCGCCTCTCGACGCTCCTGGAACGTGCCGGGCTCACCCGCGACGCCGTGGACGTCCTCCCGCGCGGCCTCGACGACCCGTTCACCGACGGCGGCGCCGACCAGGGCCGCGTGCGGCGCCCGCTGCCCGTCGCCAAGGCCCTGTCGGACGTCATCGTCGCCTACGCCATGAACGGCGTCCCGCTGCCGCCCGACCACGGCTTCCCCGCGCGGCTCGTCGTCCCGGGCTGGGTCGGCATCGCGTCGATCAAGTGGCTCGGTGACATCGAGGTGTCGCGCACCCCGCTCTCCTCCCCGTGGGACACGCGCTACTACCGGCTGTTCGGCGAGGGCTACCCCGAGACCGGTTCGGCGCCGCTCACCCGGATGAACGTCAAGAGCGCGTTCGAGCTGGCCTGGAACGCCGAGCTGGACGCCCGGACGCAGGTCCTGCACGGCCGTTCCTGGTCGGGCAACGGTCCCGTGCGGCGCGTCTCGGTCAGCACCGACGGCGGACGGCACTGGCGGCCCGCCGCCGTCCGGCTAGACGACGCGTTCCACCCACGCGGCTGGGTGCGCTGGACGGTCCCGTGGAGACCGCCCGGCCCCGGCCGCCACGAGCTGCTGGCCCGCGCGACCGACCTGGCCGGGACCACCCAGCCCGACGTCGCCCGGCACAACACGCTCGGCTACCTGTTCGGCGCCGTCGCGCGCCACCCGGTCACGGTGAAGTGAGGAGCCACCCCCGAATGGCACTGTGGAAGCCCGACCCGACGTTCTACCCGTCCCCGCGCGACGCCGCCGGCGCCCCGCCGGAGAAGCTCGCCTACGTCGCCGCGTTCGACCGCGCGGCGGAGAAGCCGGACGCGATCGCCGTCCTGGACGTCGATCCCGAGTCCGCGACGTACGGGGAGGTCACCGGCTGGACGGACATGCCCTACACCGGCGACGAGCTGCACCACTTCGGGTGGAACGCGTGCAGCAGCGCGCTGTGCCCGTACGCGCCGCACCCGCACGTCGAGCGGCGGCACCTGATCGTGCCGGGGCTGCGCTCGTCGCGGATCTACGTGCTGGACACCAAGGCCGACGCCGCCTCGCCCAAGGTCGTCAAGGTGATCGAGCCGGAGGAGCTGGCGGCCCGGTCGGGGTACTCGCGCCCGCACACCGTCCACTGCGGGCCCGAGGGGCTGTACGTGACGGCGCTCGGCGGCGCGGACGGCGCCGAGGGGCCCGGCGGCATCGCGCTGCTCGACCACACGTCGTTCGACGTCCTCGGGCAGTGGGAGGTGGACCGGGGGCCGCAGTTCTTCGCCTACGACGCCTGGTGGCACATCGCGCACGACGTCCTGGTCAGCTCCGAGTGGGGCACCCCGTCGATGATCGAGGACGGGGTCGTCGCGGACCTGCTGCTCGGGCGCCGGTACGGGCACGCGCTGCACTTCTGGGACCTGCGCAAGCGCAAGCACGTGCAGACCGTCGACCTCGGCGACGAGCACCAGATGTCCCTGGAGCTGCGGCCCGCGCACGACCCGCGCAAGCAGTACGGGTTCGCGGGCGTCGTCGTCAACGTCGAGGACCTGTCGGCGTCGGTGTGGCTGTGGCACCGCGACGGCGAGGAGTGGGCCGCGACGAAGGTCATCACGATCCCGGCCGAGGTGCCCGACGACCCGGTGCGGCTCCCGCCCGTCATCGAGCCGTTCGGCGCGGTCCCGCCGCTGGTCACCGACATCGACCTGTCGGTGGACGACCAGTGGCTGTACGTCTCCTGCTGGGGCACCGGCGAACTCAAGCGCTACGACGTGTCCGACCCGTTCCACCCGGTCGAGGCCGGTTCGGTGCGGATCGGCGGGATCGTCGACCGGACGCCGCACCCGGCGGCGCCGGACGTCCCGCTGGCGGGCGGCCCGCAGATGGTCGAGGTGAGCCGCGACGGCCGCCGCGTCTACGTGACGAACTCGCTGTACGGGGCGTGGGACGACCAGTTCTACCCCGACGGCGTCGGCGCGTGGATGGCCAAGCTCGACGCCACGCCGGAGTCGTTCACGTTCGACGAGCGGTTCTTCCCGCACGGCGACGCCTTCCGGGGCCTGCGCGTGCACCAGACGCGGCTCCAGGGCGGCGACGCCTCGTCGGACTCCTACTGCTACCCGTGAACGACGGCTCGCTCGCGGCGCTCGTCGCGCTCGGGGCGTTCCACGGGCTGAACCCGGGCATGGGCTGGCTGTTCGCCGTCGCCCGCGGGCTCCAGGAGCGCTCGCGCGGCCTGCTGCTGCGGTCGCTGCCCGCGATCGCGCTCGGGCACGCGCTGTCGGTGGGCGTCGTCGCCGTCCTCGTCGCGGTCACCCGGTCGGTGGTCGCGACGCGGGCGGTGGCGATCGGCGGCGGGGTGCTGCTCGTCGGGTTCGGGCTGTGGCGGCTGCTGTCCAAGCGGCACTTCCGCTGGGCGGGCATGCGGATCTCGCTGTGGCAGCTCACCTGGTGGTCGTTCCTCATGTCGTCGGTGCACGGCGCCGGGCTGATGCTGCTGCCGGTGCTGGCGTCCGGCGGCGCGGCGCCCGCCGGGCACGACCACGGCCTGACGGCGGGCGCGGGCAGCGCGCTCAGCGCCGGGATCTTCGTGACGGGCGTGCACACGCTCGCCATGCTGGCCGTCGCGGGGGTGATCGCGATCCTCGTCTACGAGGTCGTCGGGCTGGCGATCCTGCGCACCGCGTGGTTCAACCTGGACCGGGTGTGGGCGGTGGCGCTGGTCGGGGCGGGGGCGGCGACACTCCTCACGGCGTAGTCACTTGACGCGTCCGGGCGGCTACGGGGAGTCTCGGAGCATGATGCTCCGCGGAACCCCTGGGCGCGCCGTGCTGGTGTCGGCGCTGACGGCGTCGCTCGTGACCGTCCCGGCGTCCCCCGCCCCGGCGGCGGCCCCGGCTCCGGCGGTCGGCGCGAAGTCCGCCTACCTGTGGGACGCCACGGCGAATCGCGCGCACTGGGCGAAGGCGCCGCACGTCCGCCGCCCGATCGCGAGCCTGACCAAGATGATGACGGCCGAGATCGTCCTCGGCGAGGGCGGCCTCGACCGCGTCGTCACGGTGCAGAAGAAGCACACGGCGTACGCGCCGAAGTACGGGGGCAGCACCGCGCGGCTGCGCGCCGGGGACCGCCTCACCGTCCGCCAGCTGCTGTACGCGCTGCTGCTCCCGTCCGGCTGCGACGCCGCGTACGTCCTCGCCGACGTCTACGGCCCCGGGCAGGAGGCGTTCGTCGCGAAGATGAACCGGCGCGCCGAGGCGCTGAAGATGTCCAACACCACCTACGCCAACTTCGACGGCCTGCCCTGGCCGACCCAGACGAGCACCGCCTCCACCGCGCACGACCAGATCCGGCTGATCCGCCACCTGATGAAGCGCCCGAACTTCCGCAAGACGGTCCGGCGCACGTCGTACTCCCTCAGGGCGACCGCGCAGCGGCGCGCCTACACCTGGACCAACACCAACCGGCTGCTGCGCTCCTACCCCGGCACGATCGGCGTCAAGACGGGCTTCACCAACGCCGCGGGCTACTCCCTGGCCTTCTCCGCCACCCGGAAGGGCCGCACCTTCTACGGCGTCGTCCTCAACAGCTCCACCACCGCCGAGACCGCCCGCTTCACCGACGCCGCCACCCTGCTCGACCACGCCTACCGGACGCGGAACGCCCGCCGCATGGCCGTCCCGCCCGTCCCGCCGGGCGCGAACACCGACTGACCGTTCAGAGCCAGTCGTGCTCGCGGGCGTAGCGGGCGGCTTCGTGGCGGGTCCGCGTCTGGGTCTTCTGCATGGCGTTGGACAGGTAGTTGCGGACGGTGCCCTCGGCCAGGTGCAGGCGGGCGGCGATGTCGGCGGCGGAGTAGCCGTCGGCGGTGGCGCGCAGCACGTCCAGCTCGCGGTCGGTGAGCGGGCAGTCGTCGGCGAGGGCCAGCGCCGAGACGTCGGAGTCGATCCAGCGGCGGCCCTCGTGCAGCGTCTGGATGACCGTGGTGATGTGGGCGGGTTCGGCCGACTTGCTGACGAAGCCCTGCACGCCCAGCTTCAGCGCCTTGCGCAGCACGCCGGGGCGGGCGTGCCGGGTCAGCATGAGGACGACCTGTTCCGGGCGTTCCCGGCGGATCGCCGCCACGGCGCCGAGGCCGTCCACGCCGGGCATCTCCAGGTCGATGACGAGCACGTCGGGCCGGTGCCGCAGGGTCGCCTCGACGGCCGTCTCCCCGTCCTCCGCCTCGGCCAGCACGGTGATCTCGCCCTCCAGCGGGAGCAGCGACACCAGCGCCTTGCGCAGCAGGGCCTCGTCGTCGGCGAGCACCACGGTCGTCATCGGGTCTCCTTCCAGGTCCGGGGCGCGGCGCCCGGGAACGTCGCGGCGGTCAGGAACCGGCCGTCGCGCCGCTCCACCGTCAGCTCTCCCCCGCTGTCGGCCACCCGGTCCCGCAGGGTGGCCAGCCCGCGCAGCTCGGGCGGCGCCGCGTCGCGCACGCCGTCGTTCACGATGGTGATGCCCGCCGCCGAGAGCGTGATCCGCACCTCGCGGGTCTGCGCGTGCCGCAGGATGTTGGTCGTCGTCTCGCGCAGGACCTGGCCGAGCAGTTCGCCCGCGCGGTCGTCCACCTCGTCCTCCCGCTCGACGTGGACGCGGATGCCCGCCGCCTCGAACAGGTTCTTGGCGTTCTCCAGCTCGGCGGACAGGTTGAGCCGCCGCTGCGCGTAGGCGAGTTCCTTCGTCTGCGTGATCGTGTCGCCGACCAGGGTGTGGATCTCGTCCAGCTCCTCGGCCGCCCGGTCCGGGTCGGTGTGCACGAGCTTGCGCGCCAGCAGCGTCTTGAGCTTCACCACGTGCAGCGTGTGGCCCTGGATGTCGTGCAGGTCGCCGGCGAACCGGACGCGCTCGCGGGCGACGGCCAGGTCCGCGCCGCGCTCGCGGGACTCCTCCAGCGCGTCCACGAGGTCGTAGAAGAGCTGGTTGACGTACATCATCGCGGCGGAGAACGCGATGACGCCCACGGGGACGGCGACGTACTGGAGCAGCGCGCGGGGCACGTCGTCCTGCGGCGCCAGGAACCGCGCCGCGCCGACCGCGCCGACGAACGCCAGCAGCGCCAGCGTCGGCACCGCGCGCCGTCCCCGCACCTGCGGGAGGGCGAGCGAGCCGACGACGGAGATGCCGTAGAACGCCGTCGGGTTGGACGTCGCCCACGCGCCGATCATCCACACCGCGCCGCTGACGGCCAGGCACGGGACCACGACGCGGGACAGGCCGCCCGTCGACCACCGCACGGCCGCGACCAGCGCCGCCGCCACCCCGGCGATCAGCACCGCGGCCTCCTGCCACGTCCCGGCGTCGAACACCACCAGGAACGTCCCCACCGGCAGGAGGACGGCGAGCTGCGAGACGGCGTTCAGCCGCCGCAGGCGGCCCCGCGCGGCCTCGACGTCCACGGGCATCAACAGCGGCTCTCCGGTCTCCGGCGATGGTTGCGGTCTCCAGTATTCGCACCGTCCGGCCGGGTCACCAGTGACACCGCGTCATGACTTCCCCCGGGAGACGTCATGCCGAAAGCATGACGCGGCCGCACTGCCCGCCCGGCGCCGCGTCGGATGTGATCGGGGCATGTCCTCAACACCAGTGATCGACGTCGAACGCCTCAACGTGAAGTACGGCGACTTCCACGCCGTCCGGGACCTGTCCTTCCAGGTGCGGCGCGGCGAACTCTACGCGCTGCTCGGCACCAACGGGGCGGGCAAGACCTCCGCCCTGGAGACGGTCGAGGGCCACCGTCCGGCCACGTCCGGCACCGTCCGCGTCTTCGGGGAGAGTCCCCGCGACCGCCGCGCCGTCCGGCCCCGGATGGGCATCATGCTCCAGGAGAGCGGGTTCTCGCCCGACCTGACGGTGCGGGAGTCCGTCCGGCTCATCGGCGGGCTCACGCAGCGGGTGGACACGGTCGAGCGCGTGCTCGGCGTCGTCGGCCTGACCGGCAAGGCGGGCACGAAGGTGGCGCAGCTCTCCGGCGGCGAGAAGCGCCGGCTGGACTTCGCCACCGCCCTGTGGGGCGCGCCCGAGCTGGTCTTCCTGGACGAGCCGACGACCGGCCTGGACATCGGCTCCCGCGACGCCCTCTGGGACGCCGTGGACCGGCTGCGCGAGGACGGGTCGACCGTCGTCCTCACCACGCACTACCTGGAGGAGGCGCAGCAGCGCGCCGACCGCATCGGCCTCATGCACCAGGGCTCCCTGCGGCGCGAGGGCACGGTCGCGGAGCTGACGCGGACGCTCCCGTCCGTGATCCGCTTCGCGCTCCCGCCGGACGCTCCGGCGCCGCCGCTCGCGACGACCCGCGAGCCCGACGGGCGGCTGCTCGCCGAGACGTTCGACCTGCCGAACGACCTGTACACGCTGCTCGCCTGGACCCGTCACCACGGCCTGGAACCGCAGGGCCTGGAGGCCGGTCCGACCCGCCTCGACGACGTGTTCCGCTCGCTCAGCAGCTCCTGAACCCGCACGGCGACCGGCCCGAAAGGACGCCTCCCATGCTCTCCATCGCCCGCAGCGAACTCATCCAGATCTTCCGCAACCGCCTCGTCCTGGTCACCAGCATGATCATGCCGGTGGCGGTCAGCGCCTACTTCCTCTACCAGCACGAGACGTTCGAGTCCCTCGGCAGCCTCGGCTACATCGCCGCCATCATGATCTTCACGGTCGGCGCCTTCGGTCTCTACGCCACCACGGTCACGACGCTGGCCTCCCGGCGCCAGAACCTCTTCCTGAAACGGCTCCGCTCGACGGCGGTGAGCGACGCGGGCATCCTGTCGGGCCTGCTGCTCCCGGTGACGGTGATCGCGCTCGTCCAGGTGACGGTGCTGCTGGCCGTCCTGGCGGCGGTCGCGGGCGGCCCGGCGAACGTGCCGCTGCTGGCGGCGGCCGTCGTGGCCACGGTGGCGATGCTGCTCGGCCTCGGCCTGGCCACCGCCGGGCTCACCAACTCCCCCGAGCACGCGCAGGTCACCACGCTCCCCATCAGCCTCGGCGTCATCGCCGTCGCCTCCTGGGTCGGCATCTCCGGCACCGAGGACCTCGCCCTGCTCAAGCGCCTGCTCCCCGGCGGCGCCGCGACCGAACTGGCCCGCGACGCCTGGAACGGCGGCGCCGCCCTCGGCGACTCACTGCTCCTGCTCGCACCGACCCTCGCCTGGGTCGTCGTGGCCCTGTCCCTGGCCTCCCGCCTCTTCCGCTGGGAACCCCGCCGCTGACCGACCCAACGCAGACGCGTCCGGTCCCGGCATCAGCCGGAGCCGGGCGCGGCGCTGCGCGCGCGGACGAGCGCGTGCATCTCGGCGGCGTGGGGTGGCCACGTCCCGTCCGGGTGGTTCAGCCGGGGCCGGGTGCGGCGCTGCGTGCGCGGACGAGGGCGTGCAGTTCCGCGAACTGGGTGGTGGCGCGGGTGCGTTCGGAGCCGTTGATGCCCATGGCGGAGACGGTGGTGCCGTCGGTGAGGTCGAGGGTGGGCCAGGGGTCGCCGGGGTTCATGGTGGCGTCCACGACCTCGGGCCAGGTCAGGCGGCGGGTCCGGAAGGCGTTGACGATCGTGAGGCCGTCGTCGCGGGCCTCCACCCGGCAGCGGCCGAGCATGTGCAGAATCCAGGCGAGGAACAGGCCGAGCGCGATCATCAGCAGCCGGTCCGCGAGCTGGAAGGCGGGTGCCAGCACCACGGCGAGCACGATCATCAGGACGATGATCGCGCCCGCCGTGGCGTAGGCGACGACGCGGGTCGTGCGGGGGCGCCACACGGCCGGCAGGCCGGGAACGTCAGTCAACGATCTTGGAGATGGGGATTTCGAGGATGTCGTGGGCACCGGCGGACTTCAGCGCCGGGATCAGCGTGTTGACGCCGCGCTTGGCGACGACGCTCTCGACCGCGTTGCTCTCCCCGCCCGCCAGCGAGGTCACCGTCGGGGACGACATCGACGGCATGATCTCCAGCACCGCCGCCAGGTTCTCCCGCTCGACGTTCAGCTTGAGCAGCACGTTGCCGCGCGCCCGGATCGCGCCCTGGAGCAGCAGCGCGACGTCCTCCATGGCGGCGCGCTTCGCGGCGTCCTCGTAGGCGGCGCGGTTGGCGACCAGCTCGGTGTAGCTGGTGAGCAGCGTGTCGAGGATGCGCAGGCCGTTCTTGCGCAGCGACGAGCCGGTCTCGGTGAGGTCGACGATGGCGTCCACGATGTCGGGGACCTTGGCCTCGGTCGCGCCGTAGGACGGGACGACGTTCGCCTTGACGCCGTGCTTCTCCAGGAAGCGCTCGGTCATCGCGGGGAACTCGGTGGAGATCCGCACGCCCTCGGGCAGGTCGGACACCGACTGCCACGGCGCGTCGTTCGGCACCGCCATGATGACGCGGACCGGGTTCGACGTGGCCTTGGAGTACTTCAGCTCACCGAGGCTGACGACGTCGGAGTCGGTCTCGGTGATCCAGTCGCGGCCGGTGATGCCGAGGTCGAACAGTCCCTGTTCGAGGTAGGTCGGGATCTCCTGCGGGCGCAGGACGCGGACGCGCTCGATGCGCGGGTCGTCGATGGAGGCGCGGTAGTCGCGGTCGGAGGTGCGCTGAACGGTCAGGTCGGCGGCGTCGAACAGCGACAGCGTCGCCTTCTCCAGCGAACCCTTGGGCAGGACGAGCGACAGCACGGATGGAGCCTTTCGGTTGGACGGTGCTTACGGTGACTGACCGGGGACGTTCAGGAGCCCAGATGCTCCGCGCCGTGCCCGGCGTGACCGTGATGCCGCAGCCCTCGCAGGGTCAGTGCCGTGTCGAGTGCGGCCACCGTCGCCTCCCATCCCTTGTCCTCATGGCTGCCCGGCAGCCCGGCACGGTCGAGTGCCTGCTCAATGGTGTCACATGTGAGGACCCCGTTGCCCACCGGAGTCGCCTCGTCCAGCGCGACGCGGGTCACACCGGCGGTCACCGAGTCGCACACGTAGTCGAAATGCGCCGTCGCGCCCCGGATGACCGCGCCGAGGCAGACGACGGCGTCCATCTCGCGCGCCATCTGCTGCGCGATGACGGGGATCTCCAGCGCCCCCGCGACCCGCACGACGACCGGCGCGTCGATCCCGCACGCCTTCGCGGCGTCGCAGGCCCGCTCCAGCAGCCGGTCGGTGATCTGCCCGTGCCAGCGCGTCGCGACGATGCCGAGCGTCAGCCCGGCCGCGTCCACGACGGAGTCCTCCGGCCGTCCGGCGCCGCTCATGCCCGCGTCCCTTCCAGGTTCTCGATGCGGTGCCCGAGCCGGTCGCGCTTGACGGTCAGGTACCGCAGGTTGTGCTCGGTGACCGCGACCGGCATCGCCTCGCGGCCGAGGACGTCCAGCCCGAACCCGTCCAGCCCGTCGAGCTTGGCCGGGTTGTTGGTCAGCACGCGGACGGACGTGACGCCGAGGTCGCGCAGCATGTGCGCGGCGTTGGAGTACTCGCGCGCGTCGGCGGGCAGCCCGAGTTCGAGGTTGGCGTCGACGGTGTCGGCGCCCTCGTCCTGGAGGGCGTAGGCGCGCAGCTTGGCCAGCAGCCCGATCCCCCGGCCCTCGTGGCCGCGCAGGTAGAGGATGACGCCCCGGCCCTCGGCCGCGACGCGTTCCATGGCGGCGTCGAGCTGGGCGCCGCAGTCGCAGCGCTGCGAGTGCAGCACGTCGCCGGTGAGGCATTCGGAGTGGACGCGCACGAGCACGTCGGCGCCGTCGCCCAGGTCACCGAGGACGAGCGCGACGTGCTCGCCGCCGTCGACCTCGCTGGAGAACCCGACGGCCGTCCAGTCCCCGTACCGGTTGGGCAGCCGCGTCTCGACGACCCGGGTCACGGTCGTCTCGGTGTGCCGCCGGTACGCGGCGAGCTGCTCGACGGAGATCAGCTTGAGGCCGTGCTCCTTGGCGAACACCTGGAGTTCGGGGAGCCGCGCCATCGTGCCGTCGTCGTTGACGACCTCCGCGAGCACCCCGGCGGGCGCGAGCCCGGCCAGGACGGCCAGGTCGACGGCGGCCTCGGTGTGGCCGCGCCGGGCCAGGACGCCGCCCTCGCGGTAGCGCAGCGGGAAGATGTGGCCGGGCCGGACGAACGCCCCGGCGGTGGTGGCGGGCTCGGCCAGCAGCCGGATCGTGTGCGCGCGGTCGGCGGCGGAGATGCCGGTGCTGACGCCCTCGGCGGCGTCCACGCTGACCGTGTAGGCGGTGCGCATCCGCTCGGCGTTCTGCGAGACCATCAGCGGGATCTGGAGCCGGTCCAGGTCGGCGCCGGTCATCGGGACGCAGATGACGCCGCTGGTGTACCGGACGGTGAACGCCAGCAGCTCGGGCGTGGCGAGCGACGCGGCGAAGATGATGTCGCCCTCGTTCTCGCGGTCCTCGTCGTCCACGACGACGACGGGCCGCCCGGCCGCGATGTCGGCGACCGCCTCCTCGATGGGGTCGAAGATGCCGTCCGTGGTCGCGTGCGTGCCGTCGCCGCTCATGCGGTCACCGCCTTGTCGTTCTCGGAATGTGCGCGGGCGCGTTCGCGTCCGCGTGCCTCGCGCAGCCAGGTCCGGAACCCGGCGAGCACCATGACGAAGAAGATCCCGTAGACGGCCGCCGACACCCACAGCCCGGACTTCAGGGCGAGCGGGACGCCGACGAGGTCCACCAGGACCCAGATCAGCCAGAAGTCGACCAGGGCGCGGCTCTGCGCGAACGTCGCGACCGCGCTGCCGACGAAGATGTACGCGTTCGCCCACGGCGACCAGGCGATCTGGAGCCAGCTCAGGTGGGTGAAGAGCTGCGCGACGAGCACGGTGCCGCCGCCGAGCGCGGCCAGCAGCACGGCGCGTTCGCGCCAGGTGCCCTGCCGGACGACGATGCCCTGGTCGGAGCGGCGCCCGCGCGACCACGTCGTCCAGCCGTAGACGGCCAGGCCCATGAACAGCACCTGCTTGAGCGCGTTGCCCGGGGCGGCGGCGTGCAGGGACGCGGCGAGCAGCAGCAGCGCGCCGGTGAGCTGGACGGGCCAGGTCCACAGGGTCTTGCGCAGCGCGAGCCAGACGACGGCCAGCGACAGCGCGTTGCCGACGAGGTCGGTCCAGAGCACGTCCTGCCCGAAGGCCGTGAACGAGGCGTCGATCCAGTTCATGCCCGCGCCCCGATCATGCGCTCGACGTACTTGGCCACGACGTCGACCTCCAGGTTGACCGGGTCGCCGGGCCGCTTGTGGCCGAGGGTGGTGAGGTCGAGGGTGGTGGGGATGAGCGAGACGCTGAACCGGTCGTCACCGGCCTCCACGACGGTGAGGCTGATGCCGTCCACCGTGATCGAGCCCTTGTCGACGACGTAGCGGGCGAGGCCGGCGGGGAGCGAGATCGTGACGAGGTCCCAGCGTTCGCCGGGTTCGCGGGAGAGCAGCGCGCCGACGCCGTCCACGTGGCCCTGGACGAGGTGGCCGCCGAGCCGGTCGGACAGCCGGACGGGCCGTTCGAGGTTGACGCGGGCGCCGGGGGTGAGCGCGCCGAGCGAGGAGCGCTCCAGGGTCTCGCGCATCACGTCGGCGGTGAACGCGCCGCCGGAGGTCTCCACGACGGTGAGGCAGACGCCGTTGACGGCGATGGACGCGCCGTGCACGGCGTCCTGTGTGACGAGCGGTCCGCGGATGGTGAGCCGCGCCGAATCGGCCAGCGGCTCGACCGCGACGATGTCGCCGAGTTCCTCGACGATGCCGGTGAACATCTCCCGGGCCTCCAGGTCTGTCTGGACAAGGCTCCGGGGTGCACACGACGAAGACACGCCACCCCTGGACAGGGGTGACTCGCACGCTGCCTCCCATCCGGACTTTCACCGTCGGTACCGGAATTCCACCGGTTCAACCGGCCGAAGGCTTCGGCCGGGTCGCGGACTGTCACCGCCGGTTCGGAATTACACCGACCCCGGAGCATGCGTTTCACTGCTTGCCAACCAGTGTGCCACGGCGGGCATTCCCCGGCCCATGTGGGATTTCCCACGCCCTTCCGGGACTTTCGCCCAAGCAACTGCTTGGTTTACCTTGGGGGGTCGGTCACCCGCAGGCCGCCGGGCACCGCCCGGACCGACGTCAGATCCGGCACGACCAGATCGGCCCCGCCCAGCTCGGCGGCGGGATGGCTCGTCGCCACGGCCAGCACGTACGCGCCCGCGCGGCGGCCCGCCGCGATCCCGGCGGGGGCGTCCTCCACGACGACGCACCGCGCCGCGTCCACGCCCAGCGCCCGCGCCGCGCGCAGGTAGCCGGACGGGTCGGGCTTGCCGCGTTCCACGTCCTGCGCCGTCACGACCACCTCCGGCACCGGCACGCCCGCCGCCCGCGTCCGCGCGGCGAACTGGGCGCGGTCCATCGACGTGACGATCGCCCACGGGAGCGGGCCGCCGCCGAGCGCGGTGAGGAGGTCCACGGCGCCGGGCAGGGCGCGGACGGCGTCGGCGCGGGCGGCCTCCAGCGCGTCCAGGCGCTCGGTCGCCTCCCGGACCCGCTCGGCCGGAAGGACCTCGGCGATGCTGTCGCTCGTGCGGCGGCCGTGCGCGGTCGCCAGGTAGGCGTCGGCGTCCACGCCGTACTCGGCCGCCCAGACGCGGGCCGCCGACTCCACGATTTCCGTGGAGTCGACGAGGGTGCCGTCGGTGTCGAACAGGACGGCCGCGCACTCCAGCGTCACCCCCGGCGTCACGACCAGGACGCCGCCTCGGTCGCCTTCACGGCCTGCTCGCGCAGGCGGCGCGCCGCCTCGGCCGGGTCGTCGGCGCCGTAGACGGCGCTGCCCGCGACGAACACGTCCGCGCCCGCCTCGGCGCAGCGCTCGATCGTCTCGGCGCTGACGCCGCCGTCGACCTGGAGCCAGACGGGCAGGTCGCGGTCGCGGATGAGGGCGCGGGCGCGGCGGACCTTCGGCAGCACCATGTCGAGGAACTTCTGCCCGCCGAAGCCGGGCTCGACCGTCATGAGCAGCAGCATGTCGACCTCGCCGAGCAGGTCGGCGTAGGTCTCGACGGCGGTGCCGGGGTTGATGCCGAGCGACGCGCGCGCCCCGGCGGCCCGGATGGCGCGCAGCGTGCGGACGGGCGCCTTGGCGGCCTCGGCGTGGATGGTGACGCTCTTGGCGCCCGCCTCGGCGTACTGGGGGGCCCACCGGTCCGGGTCCTCGATCATGAGGTGGCAGTCGAGCGGGAGGGCGCTGGTCTTGAGCAGCGCCTCCACGATCGGCAGGCCGAGGGTGAGGTTCGGGACGAAGTGGTTGTCCATCACGTCGACGTGGACCCAGTCGGCGGCGTCGGCGATGCGGGCGACGTCGTCGGCCAGGTGCGCGAAGTCGGCGGACAGGATGCTGGGTGAGATCTGCGGAGCCATGATGCGTCCCAGCCTAGGGCCGGACGGGCTCGCGCTCCTC
Organism: Actinomadura flavalba DSM 45200; assembly: GCF_000374305.1. Lineage (GTDB taxonomy): Bacteria > Actinomycetota > Actinomycetes > Streptosporangiales > Streptosporangiaceae > Spirillospora > Spirillospora flavalba. The sequence goes on from NZ_KB894098.1 coordinate 347,748, forward strand.
ACCCGGCCGGGTGAGAACGGGGGTGGGACGCCCGGCCAGCCCGAGCCGCACGAACGCCTCGGGCGCCCCGGCCGCGATCCACAGGCCGATGAGGGCCTGCACGACGAACGTCTGGAAGGGCTGCGTGCCGAGGAACAGCCCGACCGTGTAGACGATGAGCGCCCCGGCGCCGCCCACGGGGACGCGCGCGGCGCGCTGCCAGGCCGTCCCGGCGACGGCGAACCGGCCCTGGATCAGCGAGAGGCCCGCGAGGAGGCCGAACAGCGTCCCGGCGGCGGCGGCGCCGTCCTCCAGCGTCACCGGCTCGGCGTTGCCGCCCGCCGCGAGGATCTCGTGCCGCCAGGTGGCGGGCCACATCCAGCCGTCGAGCGTGCGCAGCGCGGCCCACGTCGCCGCGAGGCCGGTGAGGGAGACGGCGAGCGACAGCCCGACCTGGGCGGCCCTGCGCTGCCGCGTCCACCACGGCACGACGTACGGTTCGGCGCGCAGCGCGGCGGCGAGCAGCACGACGCCCACGGCGAGACCCGCGAGGACCTGGCCGGGCGAGTGCGCCCCGAGCTGGACCCGCGACACACCGATCAGCACGACGAGCGGCGCGGCCCCCGCCCAGATCCACCGGCGGCGGCCGAGCGACGCCAGGTAGCCCCAGCCGACCGCCGAGTTCTGCGCGTGCCCGGACGGCATCCCGAACGATTCGAGCGGCTGTCGTCCCGGGATCGAGGGGTCGGTCCAGTAGGGCCGCGGGTCGTGGAACAGCAGCTTCAGCGCACCGTTGACGACCATGCTGCCGCCGAGCAGCAGCGCGCCCCGCGCCCCCGCCCGCGCGCAGACGGACCAGTACACCACCGCCATCACCGGCAGCAGGAACCCCGCCGATCCCACCGCCGAAACGGCGTGCATGAACCCGGTCAGCACGTCCCTCCCCCACGCTCGACCCGCCGGACCCTCCGACGCTAGTCAGCGGGGTGCCCGATCAGCCCCGATCGACACGTAAAGGATGCGCCCGGCCCCGGCACGACCGGGCTCGACAAGATCAGAACACCCGCGCGCGTATCAGGTGCGGCGGCGGAGCATGGCCAGGAACATCGCGTCGGTGCCGTGGCGGTGCGGCCAGAACTGTGCGTAGGGGCCGTCTCCGACGTCGGTGAGGGCCGGGGCGACGGCGCGCAGGACGGCGGGGGCGTCGAGGCGTTCCACGTCGTCGCGGCCCTTCAGCACGTCGTCCACGATGACGCGGGTCTCGGCCAGGTGCGGCGAGCACGTCACGTAGGCGAGGACGCCGCCGGGGCGGACGGCGTCGAGCGCGGCGGTGAGCAGGCCGCGCTGGGTCGGGGCGAGTTCCGCGACCGACGCGGGGCCGCGCCGCCAGCGGGCCTCGGGACGGCGGCGCAGCGCGCCGAGGCCGGTGCAGGGCGCGTCCAGCATGACGCGGTCGAACGCGCCCGGACGCCACGCCGGACGGGTGCCGTCCGCGACGACGACGCCCGTGTCGGGGGTCACGGCGCGGCGGACGAGCCCGGCGCGGTGCGGCTGGAGGTCGGCGCCGAGCAGCCGGCCGCCGCGTTCCGCGACGAGCGCCGCCAGCAGCCCGGCCTTGCCGCCCGGCCCGGCGCACACGTCGAGCCAGCGGGCGTCCGGCCCGTCCAGCGGGGCGGCGACGAGCGCGGCGGCGACGAGCTGGCTGGCCTCGTCCTGGACGGCGGCGCGGCCGTCGCGGACGGCGGGCACGGCCGCCGGGTCGCCCTCGGGCAGCACCGCCGCGTACGGCGAGTACGGCGCGGGCTCGGCGCCCGCCTCGGCCAGCTCCGCGACGGTCGCGCGGCCCGGCCGCGCCACCAGCGTGACGCGGGGCCGCGCGTTGTCGGCCGCGAGCAGGTCGTCGATCTCGTCGCGGGCGGGGCCGAGCGCGTCGCGCAGCGCCGACACGATCCACTTCGGGTGGCTGTAGGCGACCGACAGCCGCGTGGTGGCGTCGGCCGAGGCGGGCGCGACGATCTCCAGCCACGCCGCGAGGTCGCGTCCGGCGACCTTGCGCAGCACCGCGTTGGCGAACTTGGACTGCCCCGGCCCGGCCACCGACCGGGCCAGGTCGACGGCGGTGCCGACGGCGGCGTGCGGCGGGATGCGGGTGGCGAGGATCTGGTGCGCGCCGAGCCGCAGCACGTCCAGCAGCGGCGCGTCGATGCGGCGCAGCTCGCGGTCGCTGCACAGCGCGAGGATCGCGTCGTAGGTGCCGCGTCCGCGCAGCGTCCCGTAGGTCAGCTCGGTGGCGAGCGCGGCGTCGCGGCCGGTCAGGTCGCGGTCGCGCAGCCGCGCGGGCAGCAGCAGGTTGGCGTAGGCGTCGCGGGTGTCGACGGCGCGGATGACGTCGAACGCGGTGCGCCGGACGAGGTCCTGCGGGCGGCCGGTCGAGCGCGGCCCGCCGGGGCGGCGGTTGCGGTCGCCCCGGCCGCGGTGGTCGTTGCGTGCGGCCATCAGGACAGCGCTTCCTTCTCGGCGAGGGTCAGGCCGCGGGCCCAGTCGGCGGCGCGCATCGTCTTCTTCCCCTGCGGCCCGACCTCCCCGAGGACGACGGGGTGGGTGGCGGTGCCGACCAGCACGTCCTTCTTGCCCGCGCGCAGCTCGCCGGGGGCGAGCCGTTCGGCGTCGGGCGCGGGCCGGACGGGCCCGAGCTTGAGCCGCGCCCCCCGGAACTCGGTCCACGCGCCGGGCGCGGGCGTGCAGGCCCGCACGAGCCGGTCCACGCGGTGCGCGGGCGCCGTCCAGTCGACGCGGGCGTCCTCGACGGTGATCTTCGGGGCGAGCGAGACGCCCTCGGCGGACTGCGGACGCGCCTCCAGCACCCCGGCCTCGATGCCGTCCATGGTGTCGGCCAGCAGCCGCGCCCCCGCGACGGCGAGCCGTTCCAGCAGCGTCCCGGCGGTGTCGTCCGGGCCGATCGGCTCGGTGAGGACGCCGAACACGGGCCCGGTGTCCAGGCCCTCCTCGATCTGGAACGTCGCGGCGCCCGTCATGTCGTCGCCGTGCAGGATGGCGTGCTGGACGGGCGCGGCGCCGCGCCACGCGGGCAGCAGCGAGAAGTGCAGGTTCACCCAGCCGCGCGGCGGGACGTCCAGCGCGGGCCGGGGCAGCAGCGCCCCGTAGGCGACGACGGGGCAGCAGTCCGGCTCCAGCGCGCGCAGCGCGTCCAGGAACTCGGGGTCGCGCGCCTTGGCGGGCTTGAGGACGGGAACGCCCGCCTCCGCCGCGACCTGCCCGACCGGGCTCGCGGTGAGACGGCGGCCCCGCCCCGCGGGCGCGTCGGGACGCGTGACGACCCCGACGACGTCGTGCGAGGACGCCAGCAGCGCCCGCAGCGCGGGCACGGCGGGCTCGGGCGTTCCGGCGAAGACGAGACGCACTAGAGGGCCTTCCCGAACGTGCGGTGCGGGGACTGCTTCACGACCGGCGCGGCGTCCCCGGCCCACTCGGCCTCGCGGACGGCCCGCATCGCGGCCTTGCGCTGCTCGGGGTCCATCCGGTCGATGAACAGGATGCCGTCGAGGTGGTCGGTCTCGTGCTGGACGCACCGCGCCAGCAGGTGCGTGCCCTCCACGGTGATCGGCTCGCCGTGCATGTTGAACCCGCGCGCGACGGCGCCGACCGAGCGCGGCGTCGGGAACGTCAGGCCGGGCAGCGACAGGCACCCCTCGTCGCCGGTCTCCTCCTCGTCGGACAGGTCGAGCGAGGGGTTCACGACGTGGCCGAGGACGTCGTCCACGTAGTAGGTGAAGACGCGCAGGCCGACGCCGAGCTGCGGCGCGGCCAGCCCGACGCCCGGCGCGTCGATCATGGTGTCGGTGAGGTCCTTGACGAGGCCCCGCAGCTCCTTGTCGAAATCCCGGACCGGCTCGGCGGGGGTGCGCAGCACCGGGTCGCCGAACAGGCGGATCGTCTTGACGGCCAACGGGGACTCCGATCGGGGTCGTGCTCGGGGTTGCGGGAAGCCAGTCTACGAAGCCGGACGGCGCGACCGCGCCTTGTGGGCCGCGGTGCGGGCCGCCTTGGCGACGGCGCGGTCCGGGGCGTGCGCGCCGAGGGCGGTGAGGACGGCGGCGGTCTCGGGGTGGTCGCAGCGCCACACCGCCTCGGGCAGCGCCGTGCCGAGGGCGGCGAGCGCGTCGCCGGTGGCCTCCGGCCCGGCGATCTCCAGGGTGCCCGCGAGGCCGTCCACGAACGCCCAGTCCTCCTCCTGCGGCGTCAGCGTGAACGCCTCGCGCCCGTGCGCGGTGAGCCACCCGGCGGCGAACGCCTTGACGGCGGGCGTGCCCGCCGCGTCGCGGACGGCGGGTTCGGCGGCGTCCCCGGCGCGCAGCAGGACGGCGCCGCCGACGGCGCGGTCGCCGGGTGAACCGCCGCGCATGACGGCGAGCAGGTCGCGGGCGGCGGCGTCGACGGCGCGGCCCGCGAGCCAGCCGTCGGCCTCGGCGGCGAACGCGTCCTCGGGGTAGCCGGCGAGGCCGGACACCAGATCGGCGGCGGAGACCCCGGCGAGGTCACCGACGGCGGGGGCGTCGTAGCCGTCGGTCAGCAGCAGTTCGCGGACGGCCCAGACGCCCAGCGGCGTCAGCGTGACGGTCGCGCCCGCGCGGGCGACGACGCCCCAGGCGTCCAGGTCGTCGAGTTCGGCGGCGAGCGCGTCGGTGACGGCGCGGCCGAGGGCGCGCGGGTCCGCGACGTCGTAGTCGGCGGTGACGTGGGCCGTGAGCGCGCCCGCCAGGTCGTCGGCGGTGACCGGGGCGGGCTGCTCGTACAGGTGCAGCAGGACGCCGGTCAGCTCGTTCTGCACGAGTTCGATCGCGTCCAGGCCGTCGGCGTCGTCGTGCTCGGGGACGGCGGCGGCCTCGAACACGTCCAGCCACGCGGAGCGGGCGGTCTCGTCGTCGGCGGCGGTGAGGGCGGCCAGGGCCGGGCCGGGCGCGGCGCGGCGGTCCGCGACGGTGATCATCTCGGCGTCCACGGCGGCCCACCACAGCCGGGCCAGTTCCGGCAGGTCGGCCAGGTCCGCGACGGTCGGGGCGCGGCGCGGCGTGGGCAGCGCGACGGCCTCGACGGCCGCGAGGGCGTCGTCGGCGTCGGGTTCGTCGTCGGCGGTGAGGGAGCGTCCGTCCGCCCACTCCGCGAGCGCGGCGACCTGCCGGGTGAGGCCGGACGCGCGGGCGGCGGCGGCCAGCTCCGCGAGCGGCGCGAGCCGGACGGGCGGGACGCGCAGGTCTTCGGCGTCGCGCAGGTAGGCGTCGACGCGCGCGTAGCGCTCCTCCTCGGGCAGCGCCTCGAACGCGGCCATCCAGCGTTCGGCGGCGGCGGTGTCGGCGGCGTCGACGCCGTCGGCGGCCATCAGCCCGGCGATGACCTGGGCGGCGTCGTCGCGTTCGGCCGCCGCCGTCTCGGCCACGGCGTCGGTGAACTCGGGTTCCAGGGCGGTCAGTTCGGCGTCGAGCGCGTCGGCGTGGGCGGCGCCGGTCGCGGCGAGGAACGAGACGAGCGCCCGGACGGTCGCGAGGACGGCGGGCACCTCGTCGGCGTCCGCGACGACCGTCTCGGGGAACACCTCCAGCAGCAGCGCCCGCAGCGCGGCGGCGTCGAGCGCGTCGCGCCCCCGCAGCCCCAGCTCGTCGCGCGCCAGCTCCAGGAGCAACCGAGCCCCCGGCTCGTCCACGCCCGCGTTGTTCTCCCGCGCCCATCGCCCCAGATCAGCGACGGCGACATCCACCCAGTCATCGGCCACCCACCGACCCTAGTGCGCCCCACCCCACCCAAGAGCCAGATCCCACCAGCCGCCCACCCCAGCACGTGATGCACTGACCCGAACGAACCCGAACCGCACACGGCGCCGCCACCGCCCGCACGAGAGCGCCCCGCCCACGCAAGAGCCAGGTCCCACCCAGCCGCCCACCCCGGCACGTGGTGCACCGACCCGAACGAACCCGAACGGCACACGGCGCCGCCACCGCCCGCACGAGAGCACCCCACCCCACGGAAGAGCCAGATCCCGCCCACTCGCTCACCCCGCGCGTGGTGCGCACGGGGGCGGCACCGCCCGCGCGGCGGATCGCCGCGAGGTGTGCCGACACCGAGACCCGGGAGGGCGGCACCGCGGAGCGGTCAGATCATCTCCAGGGGGTCCATCTGGACGCGGACCGTTTCGGTGGCCTTGCGGGTGCTGCGGACGCCCGTCGCGGCGTGCAGGGCGGCGGCGAGGGCGCGGCCCGCCGGGCGCGGGACGCGGATGAGCGCGCGTTCGCGGGTGTCCTCGCCGTCGATGGGGACGGGGCCGAGGACGTCGGCGCCGTCGGGCAGGCGGGCGTCGGCGAGGAGTTCGCGGATGGCGGCCGGGGACGCGGTGAGCGACGCCATCCGGACGGCGGGCGGGAAGCCGACCTCGCGGCGCTCGTCGAGTTCGAGTTCGGCGTAGGTGGCCGCGTCCCAGCGGACGAGCGCCTGCACGGGGCGCAGCGCGCCGTCGGCGGCCACGACCACGGCGCCGCCGGGACGGACCAGCGCGGCGGCGTTCATCCACCGGCGCAGCGCCTCCTCACCTGCGCGCAGGTCGGCGCGGCCGAGCAGGGCGGCGCCGTCCAGCAGCAGCGCGGCGGCGAACCCGCCGTCCGCGACGGGTTCGGCGCCCGGCGTGGACACCACGAGCGCCGCGTCGGCGGGGACCGTGCCGAGCACCGCGTCCCGTCCGGACGTGCGCACCGGCACGCCGGGGAACGCGCGGCCCAGCTCCTCGGCGGTGCGGCGCGCGCCCACCGCGACCGCGCGCACGTGGACGCCGCCGCACTCGGCGCAGCGCCAGTCGCCCGCGATGCGCCCGCACCACCGGCACGCGGGCACGGCGTGCGACGACGTGAGCGACAGCGGCCCCTGGCAGCCGCCGCAGCGCGCGAACTCGCGGCACCGCGCGCACGCCAGCGCGGGCAGGTACCCCCGGCGCGGCACCTGCACCAGCACCGGGCCCTCCTTGAGCGCGGCGCGCGCGGTGCGGAACGCCAGCTCACCGAGCCGGGCGGCGCGGGCCGCCGGGTCGCGGGCCAGCTCGCCCTCCTCCCCGGCGGGCCGGACGCGCGGCATCGCCGCGCGGACCGTCGCCCGGTCGGCGGCCAGCGCGTGCGCCCAGCCGGACGCGACGAGCTGCGCCGCGTCGGTGGTGCGGGTGAAGCCGCCGAACAGCGCGGCGGCCCCGGCGCGGTGCGCGCGCAGCGCCAGCACCTCGCGCGGGTGCGGATAGGGGGCGTGGGGCTCGGCGTGCACGTCGTCGCCGTCGTCCCACAGGGCGACCAGGCCGAGCCCGGCGACGGGCGCGAACATCGCGGCGCGGGTGCCGACGACCGCGCGGGCCGTGCCGCGACGGACGGCGAGCCAGCGCCGGTACCGCTCGGTGGGGCCGAGCCCGGCGGTCAGCGCGACGTGCCGCCCCTCCCCCAGCTCCGCGCGCAGCGCCGCGTCGACGCGGGCGACGTCGCGGCCGTCGGCCATGACGAGCAGCGCGCCGCGCCCGGCCGCGAGCGCCGCCGCGACGGCCCGCGCCAGCGCCGCCGTCCAGTCGGGGCCGGGCAGCGCCGACCACACCGCGCGCGGCGCGCGGCCCTCGGCCAGCGCGGTCAGGAACGACGGCCCGGCCGGATACCGCGCCCACGGGCCGGGATCGTCCGGCGCCTCCGGCGCTTGGACGGCCTCGGGCGGCTCCTCGGCCTCGGCGCGGGCGTGCCGGGGCGGGATCGCCAGGCGCAGCACGTCGGCTAGGGTGCCCGCGTAGCGGTCCGCGACCTCGCGGGCCAGCGCGGCGATCTCCGGGGCGAGGACGGGTTCGGGCGAGGTGACGCGCTCCAGGTACTCCAGGCGGCCGTCGAAGGCGCTCTCCGCGACGCGTTCCAGGACGAAGCCGTCGACGAGCTGGCGGGCGAAGCGGACGCGCACCCGGCATCCGGGCACGGCCTTGTCCGCCAGTTCGGCCGGGACGAGATAGTCGAACGGGCGGTCCAGGTGCGGGAGCGAGACGTCCACGGCGACGCGGGCGACCGGCAGCTCGGCGGCGGGGGTCCGCGCGCCCTTGCGGGGCTTGGCCTTGGCCCGGGATGCCGCTTTCGCCGGTAGGGTTCCCGGGGCCGTGGGGATGTCCCCCAGGCCCGGGATCAGTCCGGTCCCCCCGCCGTCACTCGTCACGCCGTCCGTCCTACCAGACGGCGGGGACGGTTCCGCGCGGCGCGGCGTCCCGTCCGTGCGAAACCCCGGCAGGTCTGGTGACTTCCGAACGTTCCCCGCTCCGCGACGCGCGGACCGTGGCCCTCGCCGCGCTCGTCGCGCTCGCCCTGCACCTGGTGTGGGCGCTGTGGCTGTCGCCGGACGGCCGCGACCTGGCCGCGCAGACGTTCTGGACGCGCTTCGCCGCCGACCGTCCCGGTCACGCGTACACGTTCTCCTGGTACGGCGGGGCGCACCCGGCGTCCTACAGCCTGCTCAGCCCGCACCTGCTCGCCTGGGGCGGCGTCCGGCCCGTCGCCGTGGCGTGCGGGACGCTGTCGGCGGCTCTGCTGGCACTGCTGCTGGTGCGCCTGCGCGCGCCCGCCGCCCTGGCGGCGTCCCTGTGGGGCGCGGTGGCGCTGAGCGGAAACGTCTTCTCGTTCCGCGTGACGTTCGGAATCGGCCTGACGGCGGCACTCGCCGCCCTGTACGCCGCCGTAGCCGTCCGGGGCCGCCGCGCCCGCGTCGCGCTCGTCGCGCTGCTCGGCGTGACCGCGTCCCTGGCCAGCCCGGTAGCGGGCCTCTTCCTCCTGGTCGCGGGCGTCGCCCTCCTGATCACCGGCGACACGGGCGGCCGGTCGCCCGGCCGGGGAACGGGTGCGGCGCTGGTGGTGGGGTTGCCGCTCGTCGCGGGGATGACGAGTCTGCTGTTCCCCGCCGAGGGGGTGCAGCCGATCTCGCTGCGGAGCGTGGTGCTGCCCGCCGCCGCGTGCACGGCCGCCGTGCTGGTCGCCGCGCCCCGGAGCTGGGTCGCCGTGCGCGTCGGGGCGCTGGTGTACCTGCTGGGGATCGGGCTGACGTACGCGGTGCCGTCGCCGGTCGGCAGCAACGTGGAGCGGCTGGCGCTGCTGTTCGGCGGGGCGCTGCTGCTGTCGGCGGTGGCGGCGGCGCGGCGGACGTGGCAGGTCGCCGTGCTCGGCGCGGCGCTGCTGGTGTCGGGCGGCTGGTCGGTCGTCAAGCCGCTGGAGGACCAGATCGACGCGCGCCCGGCGCTCGCGAGCGCGCGCGGGGCGGCCGCGCTGCGCGCCGCGCTCGACCGGCACGGCGCGCGGCTGTCGCGGGTCGAGGTCGTGCCGCTGCGCTCGCACTGGGAGGCGTCCGGACTGGCCCGCGACTACGCGCTCGCGCGCGGCTGGAACCGTCAGCTCGACACCGACCGGCACGCGCTGTTCTACGACGGCCGGCTGACCGCCGCGTCGTACCGGGACTGGCTGCGCCGCTGGGCGGTCGGGTTCGTGGTGCTGCCCGCCCAGCCGCTCGACAAGGCCGGACGCGCCGAGGCCGCGCTGATCGCCCGGGGCCTCCCCTACCTCACCGAGATCCACCGCGACGCCCGCTGGCACCTGTACCGCGTCCGCGACGCCGTCCCGATCGCGTCCGCGCCCGCCCGCGTCACGGCCCAGGACACCGCCGCCCTCACGGTGACCGTCCCCTCCCCCGGCACGACCACGCTCCGCGTCGCCTGGTCCCCCTGGCTGGCGGCCTCCGGCGACGCCTGCCTGACCCGCGACGGCGCGTTCGCCACGCTCCGCACGACGAAACCCGGCCACTACCGCATCACGGCCCCCCTGACCTGGCCTCGCGGCACCCCCTGCCCCTAGCGGCTCCCCCGTTGAGACGGCACCCGGCAAGCCCCGCCGGTGACGACCGGCGCGAGCGCCGAGCGCCACCGCCGCGCGCGGGACGCCGCCCGATCGCGGCGGCACCCCGCCACGCCACCTCCAGGTCGTCCAGGTCCGGATCGGGCGAGACCTCCGAGATCCGCGCCATTCGGGTGCCCGGCGTGCACGGGCTTCGGCGTGGCAGGGCGGGCGGCACGCCCGCCCGTGGCGACCCGAGCGCGGCGTGACCCGCCGACGCGAAACGACCCCGGGCGCCGGAGCGCTCGGGGTCGTTCGAGTGACGCGTGTTACAGACCGGCGGCGGAGGCCAGGGCCTCGGCGCGGTCGGTGGACTCCCAGGAGAAGTCGGGCTCCTGGCGGCCGAAGTGGCCGTAGGCGGCGGTGCGGGAGTAGATCGGGCGGAGCAGGTCCAGGTCGCGGACGATGGCGGCCGGACGGAGGTCGAAGACCGTCAGGACGGCCGCCTGGATCTTCTCCACCGGCAGCTTCTCGGTGCCGAACGTCTCCACGAACACGCCGACCGGGTGGGCCTTGCCGATCGCGTACGCGACCTGCACCTCGGCGCGGTCGGCCAGACCGGCGGCGACGATGTTCTTGGCGACCCAGCGCATCGCGTACGCGGCCGAGCGGTCGACCTTGGACGGGTCCTTGCCGGAGAACGCGCCGCCGCCGTGCCGGGCCATGCCGCCGTAGGTGTCGACGATGATCTTGCGGCCGGTGAGCCCGGCGTCGCCCATCGGGCCGCCGATCTCGAAGATGCCGGTGGGGTTCACCAGCAGCCGGTAGCCGGAGGTGTCCAGGTCGAAGGACGCCAGCACCGGGTCGACCACGTGCTCCTTGATGTCCGGGGTGAGCAGCTCCTTGAGGTCGATGTCGGGAGCGTGCTGCGAGGACACCACGACGGTGTCGAGACGGACGGCGCGGTCGCCGTCGTACTCGATCGTCACCTGGGTCTTGCCGTCGGGACGCAGGTAGGGGACGGTGCCCTCCTTGCGGACGGCGGCGAGCCGCTGCGCGAGCCGGTGCGCGATCGTGATCGGCAGCGGCATCAGCTCGGGCGTCTCGTTGGTCGCGTAGCCGAACATCAGGCCCTGGTCGCCCGCGCCCTGGCGGTCGAGGTCGTCGCCGGCCTCGCCCTCGCGGGACTCGTAGGCGTCGTCGACACCGGCGGCGATGTCGGGCGATTGCGCGCCGATGGACACCGACACGCCGCAGGAGTGCCCGTCGAAGCCCTTCTTGGACGAGTCGTAGCCGATCTCCAGGATCTTCTCCCGGATGACGCCGGGGATGTCCACGTAGGTCTCGGTGGTCACCTCACCGGCGACGTGCACCTGACCCGTGGTGATCATGGTCTCGACGGCGACCCGGCTGCGCGGATCGTCCTTGAGCATCGCGTCCAGGACGGCGTCGCTGATCTGGTCGGCGATCTTGTCCGGGTGCCCCTCGGTGACGGACTCGGAGGTGAACAGGCGGCGAGACACGTACGTGAACTCCTTGCAGCGGCTGCTGACTGACGTCGCAGGGCGGATGGTGTCTGGATGCGGGCGGGGGAACGCCACCCCCGCCTGCGGATCTGCGGTTTCCCGGGAAGTCTATCGGGATGGTGGCCGGACGAGCCTCTTCAAACATGCCGGATTCGTCATGAGCCGCCCCGTTCGGGCAACCGGGCGGTAACCAGGTCCCAGACGGTGTCGGCCAGCGCCTCCTTCGGGCCGCGCGGGACCTCGGTGGAGGACCCGTCGGCGCCGAGGACGACGGCGGCGTTGTCGGGACGCCCGAACGTGAGGTCGGCCCCGACCTGGTTGACGACGAGCAGGTCGCACCCCTTGCGGGCCAGCTTGCGCCGCCCGTTCTCCAGCAGGTCGTCGGTCTCGGCGGCGAACCCGACGACGAGCTGCCCGCCGTGCGGACGGGCGCCGAGTTCGGCGAGGATGTCGGGGTTCTGCACCAGCGCGATCGGCGCGGGCCCCGCCCCGTCCCGCTTCTTGATCTTGGACCCGGCGTAGGCGGCGGGCCGGAAGTCCGCGACGGCGGCGGCCATCACGACGACGTCGGCGGGCCCGTCCCCGGAGTCCTTGCCGGACGCGGCCTCCAGCACGGCGCCGCGCATCTGCTCGGCGGACTCGACCGCGACGACGCGCGCCCCCGCCGGATCGGGCAGCGCCACGTTCGCGGCCACCAGCGTGACGCGGGCGCCCCGCGCCACGGCGGTGCGGGCGAGCGCGTACCCCTGGAGGCCGGACGAGCGGTTGCCCAGGAACCGGACCGGGTCGAGCGCTTCGCGCGTCCCCCCGGCGGACACCACGACGTGGCGCCCGGCGAGGTCGCGCGCGACGCCGCCGCGCGCCAGCACCCGCCGCGCCACCTCGAACAGCTCGGCCGGGTCGGGCAGCCGCCCGGGGCCGGTGTCCCTGCCGGTGAGCCGCCCGGACGCCGGATCGACGACGATCGCGCCCCGGGCGCGCAGCGTCGCGACGTTGGCCTGGGTGGCGGGGTGCTCCCACATCTCGGTGTGCATCGCGGGGGCGAACACGACCGGGCAGCGCGCGGTGAGCAGCGTGTTGGTGAGCAGGTCGTCGGCGAGGCCGTGCGCCGCCCGCGCGAGCAGGTCGGCGGTGGCGGGCGCGACGAACACCAGGTCGGCGGTCTGCCCGATGCGCACGTGCGGCACCTGCGACACCGCGTCCCACACGCCGGTGGCGACGGGTTTCCCCGACAGCGCCGCCCACGTGGGCTCACCGACGAAGCGGAGCGCGTCGGCGGTGGGGACGACCCGGACGTCGTGCCCGGACTCGGTGAGCCGCCGCAGCAGCTCGCAGACCTTGTACGCGGCGATGCCGGCGCCGACGCCGAGCACGACGCGCGGGGCCGCGTTCGGCTCCGAGCCTGCCTCGGACGCCCGCGCGGGACCGGGAGTCATGCGGGTAGCCCCTCCGGCGTTGCCCGGGCGCGCACGGCGCCCGGCGGTTCTCAGCCCTCGACGGGCTCGGCGTTCAGCAGCCCCTCGCGCGTCTCACGGAGCGCGATGGACAGCGGCTTCTCCTGCACCTGGGTCTCGACCAGGGGGCCGACGTACTCCAGCAGGCCCTCGCCGAGCTGGGCGTAGTAGGCGTTGATCTGCCGGGCGCGCTTGGCCGCGATGCTGACGAGCCCGTACTTGGTGTCGACCACTTCGAGAAGCTCGTCGATCGACGGGTTGGTGATGCCTTCGTTGGCGGCTGCCACGCGGTGGCCTTCCCTCGGATCTTGCTTAAGGCTGGACAGCCATCAAGGCTAGCAGCTCGGAGCACACGTCCCGCACGGACGTGTTGACGAGCGTGACGTCGAACTCCTTCTCGGCGGCCAGCTCGACGCGGGCGGCCTCCAGCCGCCGTTCGATGACGTCCGGCGGCTCGGTGCCGCGCCCGGTGAGGCGGCGGACCAGCTCGTCCCAGGACGGCGGCGCGAGGAAGACGAGCTGCGCCTCGGGCATGGTCCGCCGGACCTGGCGGGCGCCCTGGAGGTCGATCTCCAGCAGGACGGGCTCGCCGCGTTCGAGGCGTTCGGCGACGGGCGCGCGGGGGGTGCCGTAGCGGTTGTCCGCGAACTCGGCCCATTCGAGCAGCTCCCCTTCGGCGACGAGCCGGTCGAAACCGGCGTCGTCGACGAAGAAGTACTGCACACCGTGCCGTTCACCCGGGCGCGGGGCCCGGGTGGTCACCGAGACCGACAGCCACACCTGGGGGTGGGCGAGCCGGATCTCGGCGACGACCGTGCTCTTGCCGACGCCTGACGGACCGGAGAGAACCGTCAAACGCCGGGCAAGGGGAGCGTGCGCGCCGGTACCGCCGGGGGCAGCGATGGGTGCCCCGGAGGCGGACGGGATGGTGCCGGTCTCGGGCAGGCCCGTACCGGCCGCGACGGCGGAGCCGTGGCGCCCGTCCTGGGGACGCGGGTCAGCGGGTTGCACCGCCGCCGAACTCCTTCTCCAGGGAGGCACGCTGGTTGGCACCGAGGCCCCGCACGCGGCGGGACTCGGCGATGCCGAGGCGCTCCATGATCTGCTTCGCACGGACCTTGCCCACACCGGGCAGGGATTCCAGGAGGGCCGACACCTTCATCTTGCCGATGGTGTTGTCGGACTGGCCGTCCTTGAGGACCTCGGCGAGCGAGGTACCCCCGTGCTTGAGACGGTTCTTAACCTCGGCCCGCTCCTTGCGAGCCTTGGCAGCCTTCTCCAGGGCTGCGGCGCGCTGTTCGGGGGTCAGGGGCGGAAGAGCCACGCCGGGTCACCTCAGGTTTCCACTCGACGGAGTCGGACGGGACGGGAAACTAGCGAGTTCACGCCCCATAAGGCAACGTGAAAGGCGGTTTGGCCCGCCACAAAATCACGAAAATCACTCCTCGAAGTGTCCTGAATACAGAGTGTACCCAACTCGGGCCTTCCGCGCGGCCATCCCGCCACCTTCCAGGACTTTCGCATGATCGTGAAAAACCGCCCGCCGAGAGCCCTCTCGCGGAACTCGCCACCCGTGTACGGCGTGTCGTGACCGGGCCGTCATGTCAAGGTCCGGACGCCATTATGGAACGTTCCAGAATGGCGTCGCGAACCCCCTGCGCGAGGTCTCGGAGCGATCATCAGGACGCGCCCGCCGCCGTCCGCCGGAGCGCCGCCGCGATGCCCGCCGCCGCCGCGCCCGGGTCCGCCGCGCCGGTGATGGGACGGCCGATCACGAGCAGGTCCGCGCCGGCCTCCAGCGCCGCCTCCGGCGTCGCGACGCGCGCCTGGTCCTGCGTGCCGGTGCCGGGCGGCCGGACGCCCGGTGTGATCAACGTGACGTCCGGGCCGACCTCGGCGCGCACGGCGGCGACCTCGCGCGGCGAGCAGACGAGCGCGCCCGCGCCCGCCTCCACCGCCAGCGCGGCCAGCCGCCGCACCGCCTCCGGCGACCCGCCGGTGAGGCCGACCGCGTCCAGGTCGTCGTCGGACAGCGACGTCAGCACGGTCACCGCCGCGATCGTCGTCTCCGGCGCGGCCTCCGCCGCCGCCCGGATCATCGCCGGGCCGCCCGCCGCGTGCACGGTCAGGAACGCCGGGCGCAGCCGCGCCACGGCGCGCGCGGCGCCCGCGACCGTCGCCGGGATGTCGTGCAGCTTGAGGTCGAGGAAGACCTGTACGCCGCTGGCGCCGCGCACGCTGGCCACCACGTCCGGCCCGTACCGCAGGTACAGCTCCAGGCCGACCTTGACGGTGCTGACGTGCGGGGTGACGAGGGTGGCCCAGCGGGCCGCGACCTCCAGGTCGGGTGCGTCCAGGGCGACGGCGATGGGGGCGGGGGGAACGGTCACGGGGTCGTCTCCTTCGTCTCCGCCGCGCTCGGCTCCGCCCGGTCGGCCGGCCCGGCCGGGGCCGGGACGTGCGGGCTGACCAGCGACGGAACGTATCCGGCGGGTTTGTGCGCGAGGCCGACGACGTCGGCGACGCGGCCGATCCGGCGGGCGGCCAGCGCCTCGTCCAGCTCGCGCTGGATGCGCGGCACGGCGCCCGGGTCGTGGAACAGGGCGGTGCCGACGCCGACGGCCGACGCGCCCGCCAGCAGGAACTCCAGCGCGTCCAGGCCGGAGGCGACGCCGCCGACCCCGACGATCGGCAGTTCGGGCAGCGCGGCGTGCACCTGGTAGACGCAGCGGACGGCGACGGGCCGGATCGCGGGCCCGGACAGGCCGCCGGAGACGCCGCTGAGCGCGGGCCGCAGCGTCGCGGTGTCGACGGACATGCCGTCCAGCGTGTTGATCAGCGTGAGGCCGTCGGCGCCCGCGTCGGCGCACGCCAGCGCGACCGTGGTGATGTCGGTGACGTCGGGCGCGAGCTTGGCCAGCACGGGCACGCCGGGCGCCGTCAGCTCCCGGACGGTCCGCACGACGCGCGCGGACGCCGCCGGATGCCAGGCGAACATGCGGCCCCGGTCCTCGACGTTGGGGCACGCGGTGTTGACCTCGATCCCGGCGACGCCGGGGACGCCGCGCAGCCGCCGGGCCAGTTCCGCGAACTCGGTGGCGCTGTTGCCCGCGATCGACACGATGACGGGCACGTCCTGCTCGGCGAGCCAGGGCAGGTCGCGTTCGAGGAAGCCCTCGATGCCGGGGCCGGGCAGGCCCATGGCGGTGAGCAGCCCGCTGGGCGACTCCGCGACGCGGGGCGTGGGCCGCCCGGCGCGGGGCCGCACCATCACCGACGTGGTGACGAACGCGCCCAGCCGCGACAGCTCGAAGAACTGGGCGGGCTCGCGGCCGGTGCCGCCGCAGCCCGCCGCGTTCAGCACGGGGCTCGCCAGTTCCAGCGGGCCGAGCCGGGTCGCCAGCCGATCGCTCACGCGGAGCCTCCGTCCGGGACGCTGAGGGCGCGCGGGGCGCCGAGCGCGTCGAAGGGGATGGTGCCGACGTCGCCCCAGCGGACGCGGTCGCCGCGCAGCACCGGGCCGTCGGCGCAGGCGCGGACCATGCGGGTGACGCCGTCGTCGCCGTACATGGGCAGCATGCAGGTGAGGCAGGAGCCGATGCCGCAGGCGGCGGTCTGCTGGAGGAACTCCTGCACCGACACCTGCGAGGGCAGCCCGTGGTCGCCCGCGACGCGGGTGACCGAGCGCAGCAGCGTCGTCGGGCCGCAGGCGTAGACGACGTCGGCGCCGGTGGCGGCGATGACGCGGGGCATGGCCTCGGCGACGGTGCCGCGCTCCCCCGTCGAGCCGTCGTCGGTGACGACGGTGGCGCTGTCCCCGATGCGCTGCGCGGTGCGCGAGCCGAACACCTGGCGGCCGGTGGGGCCGCCGAGCAGGAAGTGCACCTGGCAGTCGCGGCGGCGCAGCGTGTCCGCGAGGGCGAACAGCGCGGCGCCGCCCGCGCCGCCGCCGACGAGCAGGCAGTGCACGGGGTCGCGCGGGAGCCGGAACGGGCGGCCGAGCGGACCGGCCAGGTCGAGCCGGTCGCGCGAGCGCAGCCCGGCGAGCCAGGCGGTGCCCGGGTCGGTGTCCTCGAAGACGACCTCGATCGTGCCGCCGTAGTCGGGTTTGACCTCGTAGACGCCGAGGCAGCGGCGCAGCAGCCGGGACGAGTGCGCCCCGCCGACCGCCAGGGCCAGGAACTGGCCCGGCCGGAACCGCTCGGCGACGGCGGGGGCCACCAGCGTCATCGCGTGGTAGTCCTGCACCTGGCGGACCGTCAGGACCGTCGCCGACGTCTGCACCGGTGTGTCGGACACCCGCTCTCCCTCGTCTCGTCGTCTGGCCGGGCGCGGCCGGGGACTCCCCCGGCCGCGCCCGTGCGGCTAGGCGCCGCCGCGCAGGCGGGCGGCGTGCTCCTGGAGGGAGCGGACGCCCACCTGGCCGCCGGCGACGGCCTCGATGCCCTGCACGGCCGCCGCGAGGCCCTGCACGGTCGTGACGCACGGTACGCCGCGCAGCACCGCCGCGGTGCGGATCTCGTAGCCGTCGAGCCGCGGCCCGGACTGGCCGGGGCTGCCGAAGGGAGTATTGACGATGAGGTCCACGTCGCCGTCCAGGACGCGCCGCACGATCGTGGGCTCGCCGTCCGGCCCGGTGCCCGCGCTGTGCTTGCGCACGATCTTGGCACGCACGCCGTTGCGGTGCAGGACCTCCGCGGTCCCCTCCGTGGCAAGAATCTCAAAGCCCAGGTCAGCAAGGCGCTTCACGGGGAAGACCATGTGCCGCTTGTCCCGGTTGGCGACCGAGACGAACACGCGGCCCTTGGTGGGCAGCGAGCCGTAGGCGGCCTGCTGCGACTTGGCGTAGGCGGTGCCGAAGTTCTCGTCGATGCCCATGACCTCGCCGGTCGAGCGCATCTCCGGGCCGAGGACGGTGTCCACGAACGCGCCGTCGCGGGTGCGGAACCGGTCGAACGGGAGCACGGCCTCCTTGACGGCGATCGGCGCGTCCAGCGGGAGCGTGCCGCCGTCGCCGGTCGCGGGCAGCAGCCCTTCGGCGCGCAGCTCGGCGATCGTGGTGCCGAGCATGACGCGGGCGGCGGCCTTGGCGAGCGGCACGGCCGTCGCCTTGGACACGAACGGGACCGTGCGGGACGCGCGCGGGTTGGCCTCCAGCACGTACAGGACGCCCGCGGACAGCGCGTACTGGACGTTCATCAGCCCGCGCACCCCGATGCCCTCGGCCAGCGCCACGGTCGCCTCGCGGATGCGGCGGACGTCGTCGTGGCCGAGGGTGATCGGCGGGAGCGCGCACGCCGAGTCGCCGGAGTGGATGCCGGCCTCCTCGATGTGCTCCATGACGCCGCCGAGGTACAGGTCGGTGCCGTCGTAGAGGGCGTCCACGTCGATCTCGATGGCCTCGTCCAGGAACCGGTCGACCAGGACGGGATGGTCCAGGAGGTCGCCTTGGCGCTGCTGTTCCATGTACGACTCCAGCGTGGCGTCGTCGTACACGATCTCCATGCCGCGCCCGCCGAGGACGTACGACGGCCGCACCAGCACCGGGTAGCCGATCTCGGCGGCGATCTCGCGGGCCTCCTCGTAGGACGTGGCGGTGCCGTGCTTGGGCGCCGGCAGCCCCGCGCGGTGCAGCACCCGCCCGAACGCGCCGCGCTCTTCCGCGAGGTGGATGCTCTCCGGCGAGGTGCCGACGACGGGCACGCCCGCGTCCTTGAGCTTCTGCGCCAGCCCCAGCGGCGTCTGCCCGCCGAGCTGGACGATCACGCCCGCGACCTCGCCGGACTGCTGCTCGGCGTGCACGACCTCCAGCACGTCCTCCAGCGTCAGCGGCTCGAAGTACAGCCGCCCGGAGGTGTCGTAGTCGGTCGAGACGGTCTCGGGGTTGCAGTTGACCATGACGGTCTCGTAGCCCGCCTCGGTCAGCGTGAACGACGCGTGCACGCAGGAGTAGTCGAACTCGACGCCCTGCCCGATGCGGTTCGGCCCCGAGCCGAGGATGATCACCTTGGGCCGGTCGCCGGGCGGGACCTCGGTCTCCTCGTCGTAGGACGAGTACAGGTACGGCGTCTGCGCGGCGAACTCGGCGGCGCAGGTGTCGACCGTCAGGTAGACCGGGCGGACGTCCAGCGCGTGCCGCAGCTCGCGGACGACGTCCTCGCGCAGGTTGCGGATCTCACCGATCTGCGCGTCGGAGAAGCCGTGCCGCTTGGCGCGCAGCAGCTTGTCGCGGGTGAGCGCGTCGGCGGAGACGCGGATGTCGTCCGCGATCTCGTTGAGCGCGGCGATCTGGTCGAGGAACCACGGGTCGATCGAGGTGGCCGCGTACACCTGCTCGATCGTCGCGCCCGCCCACAGGGCGCGCTGCACGTCGCGCAGCCGCCCGTCGTGCGGACGCGACGCCGACTCCAGCAGGGCCTCGACGTCGCCGGGCTCGCCCGCCCAGGAGAACGCCGAGCCCTTCTGCTCCAGCGACCGCAGCGCCTTCTGCAACGCCTCGGTGAGGTTGCGGCCGATGGCCATGGCCTCCCCGACCGACTTCATGTGCGTGGTGAGGCCGCCGTCGGCGCCGGGGAACTTCTCGAACGCGAAGCGCGGCACCTTCACCACGACGTAGTCGAGCGAGGGCTCGAACGACGCCGGGGTCTCGGCGGTGATGTCGTTGGGGATCTCGTCGAGGGTGTAGCCGATGGCGAGCTTGGCGGCGATCTTGGCGATCGGGAAGCCGGTCGCCTTGGACGCCAGCGCCGACGAGCGCGACACGCGCGGGTTCATCTCGATGACGATCATCCGGCCGCTGCCGGGGTCGATCGCGAACTGGATGTTGCAGCCGCCGGTGTCGACGCCGACCTCGCGGATGACCTCGATCGCGACGTCCCGCATGTTCTGGTACTCGCGGTCGGTGAGCGTCATCGCGGGCGCGACGGTGATGGAGTCGCCGGTGTGCACGCCCATCGGGTCGAGGTTCTCGATGGAGCAGATGATGACGACGTTGTCGGCGCGGTCGCGCATCACCTCCAGCTCGTACTCCTTCCAGCCGAGGATCGACTCCTCCAGGAGCACTTCGCTGGTCGGGGACGCGGCCAGGCCCGACCCGGCGATGCGGCGCAGGTCGGTCTCGTCGTGCGCGAAGCCCGACCCGGCGCCGCCCATCGTGAACGACGGGCGGACGACCATCGGGTAGCCCAGTTCGGCGGCGGCGGCCAGGCACTCGTCCATCGTGTGGCAGATGAGCGAGCGCGCCGACTCGGCGTTCAGGCCCTTCTCGCGGGCGACCTTGGCGACGACGCCCTTGAACCGCTCGCGGTTCTCACCGGCCTGGATCGCGTCGACGTCGGCGCCGATCAGCTCGACGTCGTACCGGGCGAGGACGCCGCTCTCGAACAGCGCGATCGCGGTGTTCAGCGCGGTCTGGCCGCCGAGCGTCGGCAGCAGGGCGTCCGGGCGCTCCTTGGCGATGATCTTCTCGACGACCTCGGGGGTGATGGGCTCGACGTAGGTGGCGTCGGCCATCTCGGGGTCGGTCATGATCGTGGCGGGGTTGCTGTTGACGAGGATGACCCGCAGGCCCTCCGCGCGCAGCACCCGGCACGCCTGCGTGCCCGAGTAGTCGAACTCGGCGGCCTGGCCGATGACGATCGGGCCGGAGCCGATCACCAGGACCGAGGAGATGTCCGTACGGCGCGGCATTAGTCCGACCCCTCCATGATCTCGCAGAAACGGGCGAAGAGCCCGGTGGCGTCGTGCGGGCCCGCCGCCGCCTCGGGGTGGTACTGGACGCTGAACGCCGGGCGGTCGAGCAGCCGCAGGCCCTCGACGCAGCCGTCGTTGAGGTTGACGTGGCTGACCTCGGCGCGGCCGTAGGGGGTGTCGAACGGGCCGTCGGCGGGGGCGTCCACGGCGAACCCGTGGTTGTGGGCGGAGACGTCCACCTTGCCGGTCGCGCGGTCCTGGACGGGCTGGTTGAGGCCCCGGTGCCCGAACCGCAGCTTGTAGGTGCCGAGGCCGAGGGCGCGGCCGAAGATCTGGTTGCCGAAGCAGATGCCGAAGAACGGCACGCCCGCGTCCAGCACGCCGCGCAGCGCGGCGACCTGGTCGTCGGCGGCGGCGGGGTCGCCGGGGCCGTTGGAGAAGAACACGCCGTCCGGGCGCAGCGCCAGGATGTCGTCGGCGGTGGCGGTGGCGGGCAGGACGTGCACCTCGCAGCCGCGCTCGGCCATGCGGTGCGGCGTCATGCTCTTGATGCCGAGGTCGACGGCGGCGACCGTGTACTTCTTCTCCCCGATCGCCGGGACGACGTACGGCTCGGCCGTCGTGACGCCGGCGGCGAGGTCGGCGCCCTCCATGCCGGGGCTGGCCAGCACGCGGTCGAGCAGGTCGCGCTCGGCGGCGCGGGCGGCGTCGCCGGAGAAGATCCCGGCGCGCATCGCGCCCTTGTCGCGCAGGTGCCGCGTCAGCGCCCGGGTGCCGGGGATCGCGATGCCGACGACGCCCTGCGCCCGCAGCGCCGACCCGAGCGAGCCGGTGGCCCGCCAGCTCGACGCGACGCGGGCGGGCTCGCGGACGACGTACCCGGCGACGTGGATGCGGGACGACTCGGGGTCGTCGTCGTTGACGCCGGTGTTGCCGATGTGGGGGGCGGTCATCGCGACGATCTGCCGCGCGTACGACGGGTCGGTCAGCGTCTCCTGGTAGCCGGTCATCCCGGTGTTGAAGACCATCTCACCGAACGTCTCGCCCTCGGCGCCGTAGGCGGCGCCGTGGAAGACGCGCCCGTCTTCCAGGACGAGGATCGCGGGGGGAGGCTGGGTCACTGCAACTTTCCTTCCAGGACGGTCGGACGGCCCCGGAGGAAGGTGGCGACGACGCGGCCCGGCAGCGACAGCCCCGCGAACGGGGTGTTGCGGCTCTTGGACGTCATCGCCGCCGGGTCCACGGCGCGGCGCGGCGACGGGTCGTACAGCGTGATGTTGGCGGGCGCGCCCGCCTCGATCGGGCGGCCCTGGCCGGACAGGCGGCCGATCCGCGCGGGCGCGTAGGCCATCCGGTCGGCGACGCCCGCCCAGTCGAGCAGGTCGGTCTCGATCATCGCCTCCTGGACGACGTGCAGCGCCGTCTCCAGGCCGATCATCCCCATCGCCGCGACCGCCCACTCGGTCTCCTTGGCCTCGACCGGGTGCGGGGCGTGGTCGGTGGCGACGCAGTCGATGGTGCCGTCCGCGAGGGCGTGCCGCAGCGCGGTCACGTCGTCGGGGGTGCGCAGCGGCGGGTTGACCTTGAAGATCGGGTCGTAGCTCCCGGCGCGGGTGTCGTTGAGCAGCAGGTGGTGCGGGGTGACCTCGGCGGTGACCTGGATGCCCTTGCTCTTGGCCCAGCGGATGATCTCCACCGACCCGGCCGTGGACACGTGGCACACGTGCAGCCGCGAGCCGACGTGCTCGGTGAGCAGCACGTCCCGGGCGATGATCGCCTCCTCCGCGACGGCGGGCCAGCCGGTCATGCCGAGCGCGGCCGACATCTCGCCCTCGTTCATCTGCGCGCCCTCGGTGAGGCGCGGTTCCTGCGCGTGCTGCGCGACGACGCCGTCGAACGCCTTCACGTACTCCAGCGCGCGGCGCATGATGACGGCGTCGGAGACGCAGTGGCCGTCGTCGGAGAACACCCGGACGCGGGCCGCCGAGTCGGCCATGGCGCCCAGCTCGGCCAGGGTCTCGCCGCGGATGCCGTTGGTGACGGCGCCGACCGGGTGCACGTCGCAGTAGCCCGCCTCGCGGCCCAGCCGCCAGACCTGCTCGACCACACCGGCGGTGTCCGCGACCGGGTCGGTGTTGGCCATCGCGTGCACGGCGGTGAAGCCGCCCATCGCGGCGGCCTTCGTGCCGGACTCGACCGTCTCGGCGTCCTCGCGGCCGGGCTCGCGCAGGTGGGTGTGCAGGTCGACCAGGCCGGGCAGCGCGATCAGCCCGGTGGCGTCGACCACCTCGGCGTCGCCGCCGTCCAGGTTCGCGCCCACGGCGGCGATCACGCCGTCGCGGACGAGGATGCCGGTGGGCTCGCCACCGAGGACGCGGGCGTCGCGGATCAGGTACGCGGTCACGCGGAGACCTCCTTGCCGATGGCGGGCTCGGAGCCTCCGAGCAGCAGGTAGAGCACGGCCATCCGGGCGCTGACGCCGTTGGCGACCTGCTCGACGATGGTGGAACGGACCGAGTCGGCGACCTCGGCGGCGATCTCGACGCCGCGGTTCATCGGCCCGGGGTGCATGACGATGGCGTCGTCGGGCAACCGCGCCATGCGCTCGGCGTCCAGGCCGTAGCGGCGCGAGTACTCGCGGACCGTCGGGAAGTAGGCGGCGTTCATGCGCTCCTGCTGGACGCGGAGCATCATGACGACGTCGCTCTTGGGCAGCACCGCGTCGAGGTCGTAGGAGATCTCGCACGGCCAGGTGCCGATCGCGACCGGGAACAGCGTCGGCGGCGCGACCAGCGTCACCTGCGCGCCCAGCGTCGCCAGCAGCAGCACGTTCGAGCGCGCCACGCGGCTGTGCAGGACGTCCCCGACGATCGTGACGCGGCGGCCCTCCAGGTTGCCCAGGCGGCGGCGCATCGTGAACGCGTCCAGCAGGGCCTGGGTGGGGTGCTCGTGGGTGCCGTCGCCCGCGTTGACCACGCTGCCCCGCACCCACTGCGCGAGGCGGTGCGGGGCGCCGGACGCGCCGTGCCGGATGACGACGCCGTCGGCGCCCATGGCCTCCAGCGTCAGCGCGGTGTCCTTCAGGGACTCGCCCTTGGAGACGCTGGAGCCCTTGGCGGAGAAGTTGATGACGTCGGCCGACAGCCGCTTGGCGGCGGCCTCGAACGAGATGCGGGTGCGGGTGGAGTCCTCGAAGAACAGGTTCACCACCGTGCGGCCCCGCAGGGTGGGAAGCTTCTTCACCGACTGGTCCGCGACGCGGGACAGCTCCTCGGCGGTGTCGAGGATGAGCAGCGCGTCGTCCCGGGACAGGTCGGCGGCCGAGATCAGGTGGCGGTTCACTTGCCCTCCAGCAGAACTGCGTCGCGCTCGTCGTTCTCGTCGAGCAGGACGCGGACCTTCTCGCGCATCGACGTCGGCAGGTTCTTGCCCACGTAGTCGGCGCGGATGGGCAGCTCGCGGTGGCCCCGGTCGACCAGGACGGCGAGCTGCACGGCGCGCGGGCGGCCCAGGTCGTTGAGGGCGTCCAGCGCGGCGCGGACGGTGCGGCCGGAGAACAGCACGTCGTCCACCAGGACGACCACGCGGTCGTCGACTCCGCCGGGCGGCAGCTCGGTGCGGCCGAGCGCGCGGGCGGGCTTCATGCGCAGGTCGTCGCGGTACATCGTCGCGTCGAGGGAGCCCCACGGGAACGCGCGGCCCTCGACCTCGCGCAGCGCGGCGGCGAGGCGTTCGGCGAGGGTGACGCCGCGCGTCTGGATGCCGAGCAGGACGACGTCGGCGCCGCCCTTGGTGCGTTCGAGGATCTCGTGCGCGATGCGCGTCACGGCGCGGCGGATGTCGGGCGCCTCCAGCACGGCCTTGCCGGCGGGATCGCCCGGCGCCGCGCTCTGGGCAGCAGTCACCTCGGAACCTCCTTTCCCGCCTCACGGGACGGGTCTTAAAGGACGCTTGTCGGAGTCACCGTAGCAGCCGGGCCGGGCTGCCCCGTACCCGCCCCCGGCGCCGTTCTGCCTGGTGAGAGCGGTCACACCGGGGCGGGTCCGGCCGTCCGGCGGTAGCGTGGGAGGGGCCGCGCGGGGGTAGTGGCGGGGGTGTGGACCCGCGGGGCGGGGCCGACGAATTCGACCGATTCTTTCCAATCGGCTTGACCTTCCGGCGTCCCCGTTTTACCGTCACTGTCCGTAACCATCACAGGAGACGGGTAGTCGTCTCCCTCCGGGTACCCGCCCGGAGCAGTGGAACGACGATGAAAGTGAGCCTGGGGGGCCGTGCATTATGCCGTCTGAATACGCTAAGGCTCTCGGCGCGCGCCTGCGCGCCATCCGCACCCAGCAGGGCCTGTCCCTGCACGGCGTGGAAGAGAAGTCCCGAGGCCGCTGGAAGGCCGTCGTCGTCGGTTCGTACGAGCGGGGCGACCGCGCCGTCACCGTTCAGAAGCTGGCCGAGCTCGCCGATTTCTACGGCGTGCCGGTATCCGAGTTGCTGCCCGGCGGAGCCGCGCCGAGCCCCCTCGGGCCTACACCCAAGCTCGTGATCGACCTTGAGCGTCTGCAGCAGCTTCCGAAGGACAAGGCCGGTCCCCTCGCCCGCTACGCCGCGACGATCCAGAGCCAGCGGGGCGACTACAACGGAAAGGTCCTGTCGATCCGGCAGGAGGATCTGCGTTCGCTGGCCGTCATCTACGACCGCTCCCCGGCCGACCTGACCGAGGAACTGATCGGGTGGGGCGTCCTGGACCCGGAGGCGCGCCGCGCCGTCGAGTCCTTCTGATCGCGCTCCCCGAAGGGGCGTCCTCTCCCGGGGGCGCCCCTTCGTCATGCCCGCGGCGCGGGGCCAGCAGCGCCAGCACGACGACGAGCGCGGCGAGGGCGGACGCGGCGGCGAACCCGGCGACGAAGCCGCGTTCGGCCGGGACGCCCGCCGTCACCGACGCGGCGACGATCACGGCGCTGACCTGCGTCCCGAGCGAGGCGCCGACCGTCCGCAGCAGCGTGTTGACGCCGGTGGCGACGCCCGTCTTGTCCTGCGGCACGGCCGCGACGACGAGGTTGGCGACGGCCGCGTAGGCCAGCCCGAGCCCGACGCCGCGCAGCGTCCCGCCGAGGTAGAGGTGCCACATCGCGTCGTGCTCCACCGCGACGAACGCGTATCCGGCCGCCGTCAGCAGCGCGCCCGCGAGCAGCACGGCCCGCGACCCGATCCGCCGGTCGAGCAGGCCCGACGCCATTCCGGCCGCCGCCATCGCGGCGCTGGCGGGCACCTGGAGCAGCGCCGCCGCCGTCGCCGTGCCGCCGAACCCGTGCCCGGTCGCGGCGGGCAGCTGGACGAGCAGCGGGAACAGCACGCCCCCGGCCATGAGCGCGTATCCGGCCAGCAGCGAGGCGGCGTTGGCCGTCCAGACGCCCCGCAGCCGCATGAGGCGCGGATCGACCAGCGGCTCCGGGACTCGCGTCTCGACTACCGTCCAGACGGCCGCCAGAGCCACGCTGAGGGCTCCGAGGGCGATCACCCATGGTGACGTCCACCCCCACGCCGTTCCCTGGGTGAGGGCCGTCAGGGCCGCGACGAGGAATCCGGCGAGCAGCGCGGCTCCGGCCCAGTCGATCCGCGCCCGGCCGTGTCCCGGGGACCGGGGAACGATCCACCAGGCGAGCACGAGGCCGGGCACGAGCCCCGCGACCGGCACCCAGAGCAGCCACCGCCAGCCGAGGTGGTCGATGACCGGCCCGGCCAGGCACCACGACACGGCGCTCCCGAGCCCCAGCATGGACGACATGAGCCCGATCGCGGCGCCGCGCCGTCCGGCGGGCAGCACGTCCCGGATGATCGTGTAGGCGAGCGGGAAGACGCCGCTCCCGACGCCGTTGAGCACGCGTCCGCCGAGCATGACGCCGAGGTTCGGCGCGAGCGCCGCCACGACGGCCCCGCCGATCGCGACGCCGACCACGACGAGCAGCACCCGCCGGGGCCCGTACATATCCCCGAGCCGCCCGGCGACCGGCGTCGCCACGGCGGCCGAAAGCGTCATCGCCGTCAGCGCCCACGCGGCCCCGGCCGGTCCCCCGCCCAGATCCCGCTGCAACAACGGCAGCGCGGGCGTCACCACGGCCATCGACAGCGAGTACGCCATGACCCCGAGGAACGCCAGCAACGGCACCAGCCCGCGCGCCTTCACCCGTCACCTCCCCGCCGCAACAGAGAAGGCTAATCGCCCGCCGACACCCGGAAACACCGAAGGCCCCTCCGAAGAGGGGCCTCGGGACGCGACGCGTCAGAGATCCAGAGCGCCGGACTTGATGTGCCCGACCAGGCGACCCAGCTCAGGACGGCCGAGCGAAAGACGCGGACCGGACGGGTTCTTGGAGTCACGGATCAGCGCCGCGTCGAGCACGTTCGTGGACACCTCCACGCAGTCGCCCTCGGCGTTGGTCGCGCTGCGGCTGCTCTTACGCCAGTCGATCATCACGCATCGTCTCCATCCTCGTGCGGGTCAAGGCAATGGCTACAGGTCCAGGGCGCCGGACTTGATGTGGCCGACCAGACGGCCCAACTCCGGGCGGCCGAGCGAAAGACGCGGACCAGAGGGGTTCTTGGAGTCACGGATCAGCGCGGCGTCGAGCACGTTCGTGGACACCTCCACGCAGTTGCCCTCGGCGTTGCCCGCGCTGCGACTGCTCTTACGCCAGTCGATCATCATGCATCGTCTCCATCCTCTTGCGGATCAAGGCTCGCGACGCGTTCTCTGGCAGGGCCGCGCCCCTGATCTCGTCGAACACCAGGATCAGCCTAGCCGCCTCCGCCTGGTCTTCGATGAGCCTTCCGCCGATCTGCGCTTCCACGTACCCCACCTTGGTCAGGTCAGGTTTGGCCATGCTGACGAGCGCACCGGTTAGCCCCTCGTAGTAACCGTGCGCGAAAGGCACCACTTGCAGGTGAACATGCGGGTGTTCGCTCACTTCGAGCATGTGCGCCAGTTGCTCGCACATCGTGGCCGCTCCGCCGACCGGCCGAGCGATCACCGCTTCGTCCACGACACCGAAGAAGTGAGGTGCCCCTGCCCCGGTGAGCCGAGTACTACGCGCCAGTCGGCGGACGATCTTTTCCTCGTTCGGCTCGCCTAGAGTTCCGCTCGCCCGGATGTACCCTTCCGTCTGTAGCAACCCCGGAACGTACAGCGGCTCGTACGTCCGGATCTGGTTCGACTCCAGCTCGTGAACGAAGAAGTCTTCGTTCCACTGCCGGAGGTGAGCCTTGCTCGCGTTCTTCCGCAGGTTCGCCATCAACTCGCCGGTGCCGAAGAACTCGTCCACTGCGGCGCAGAATTCGGGCGGCGGCGGAACCCGGCCGGTCTCGTACGCGCTGATCGTTTCGCGGGAGACGTGCAGCGCCTTCGCCAGATCGTCCTGACTCATCCCCCGTGAGCCGCGCAGCGCGAGAATGCCGTACGCCAGCAGGGCCTTGGGATTCTCACCGGGATCGAGTACGGCGTTGCCAGGGGGCATATCGCTCCTCCGTTTCCTCGGGGACGCTGTGATCCATCTCGCGCAGGGTCACCAGCCCACCACGAAACGCCCATCGGCGCGGCGAAAAGCGGGAGCACGACCCGGTATTCGCCTCGATACCGAGGGAACGGACCGGCCCCGCCGTCCGAAAGCCTCGCGTCAGGCGCGGGCGCCGGTCGCGGTCAGGAACTCCCGCAGGATGCGGGCCATCTCCTCGGGGTCGTCCTCGGGGATCAGCGTCCCCGCGTCCGGGACCTCGACCAGGCGGCCCTGCGGCAGCAGCGCGGCGAGGCGCGGGCCGTGGTCGCGGGGCATCATCGCGTCGCGGCCCGCCCAGACGACGAGCGCCGGGCGGTCGAACGTCCGCAGTGCCTCGTTCCAGGCGAGCAGCGTGCGGCGCGGCGGGGCGCCCAGCGCGAAGGCGCGCATGTCCCGGCGGATCGCGCGGCTGTGCCGGGCCGGGGTGAACCACGCGTCGAGCACGTCGTCCGGGACGCGCGTGCGGCTGATCGCGCCCCACGTCCGGCGGCCGTGCCGGAAGAACGACGTGCGCAGGAGCTGCACGAGCAGCCACGTCCCGCCGGGCAGCCGCATCACCCGGGCGGCGGGCCGCGCCTGCGGCGGCGGGAAGTTGTCGAACGCCTCGCAGGCGACGAACACCATGCGCCCGACGCGTTCGGCGCGGCCGAGCGCGACGACGAACTGGGGCCCGCCCCAGTCGTTCATCACCAGCGTGACGTCGTCGAGGTCCAGCGCGTCGAGGAAGTCCGCCAGAATCCGCACCTGGCCGCCCTGCGAGAGGTCGGTTCCGGCGCGCATCGGCGTGCGGTGGCCGCCGAGCGGAAGAGTCGGCAGGATGCAGCGGAACCCGTCGAGCAGGGGCACGACCTTGCGCCACTGCAAATGGTTCATCGGGAATCCGTGCGTCAGCACGAGGACGGGACCGGGTCCGCCCGTGTCGAGGTACTCGACGGGCCCAGCGGGCAGGTCGACCGTGTCCATGGGAACCTCCTTGAACGATCGTTCAAGCAAGGACTATCATGGCCCGGGGCGAACACGGAAGGGGCACGAATGGTCCAGGGGACGCGTGAGCGCATTCTGACGGCGGCCGGAACCCTTTTCCGGCGGCAGGGCTACGCCGGCACCGGCTTGAAGGAGATCGCCACCGCGTCCGAGGCGCGCATAGGTTCGATCTACCACTTCTTTCCGGACAAGGAGGCGCTGGCCGAAGAGACGATCCGCGCCGACGGCGCCGCGTACGGCGCGATGGTCCTGGCCGTGCTGGAGAACGGCCCGGACGACCCGGTGCGGGCCCTGGGCGCGGCCTTCGAGCGGGCGGCGGACGACCTGCGGTCCACCGGCTACGCCGACGCGTGCCCGATCGCGACGGTCGCGCTGGAGGTAGCGGGCACCAACGAACGCCTCCGCCGCGCCACCGCCGACACCTTCACGGCCTGGCTCGACGCCCTCGCCGCGTGGTGCGGCACCTTCGTGGCCTCCCCCGCCGACGCCCGCGACCTGGCCACCGCCGTCCTCACGTCCCTCGAAGGCGCCTTCATCCTGTCCCGCTCGCTGCGCGACCCCGGGCCCCTGCTAGCGGCGGGCCGCTCCGTCACCCGCCTGGCCGAGACGATGCGCGACGACGGAGGCGGCGCACCCTCCTAGGCGGGAAGCCATTCCTGGAGGTCGGCGAAATGGGCGAGCTCCGTTTCGACGCGCCGCCGGTCACCGGGCGCGAGTTCCAGCGCCCGCAGTTCGGTGAGCCAGGGATCGGCGGGTTCACCGAGAATCGCCGCCAGATCGAGAAGATGACACAGGGCGAGAGCCCGCTCGACCACCGGAGCCTCAGCGCCGTGCCGCCGCAAGCCCGACTTGAGCGCCCGGCAAGCCTGCCGATCATCGTTCTTGAACTCACGCAGAATACGCGCGTTGTCAAGCACCCGCGCCAGCCCGACGAGCTCAGCCGAACCCCCGTACTCCAACTCGGTGGGCTCGTCCCGCTGAATGAAGATGATCGAGTTCCCCGACGGATCGACCAACGTGAACCGCGAAGCCCCCGGCCGATACCGCGTGATCCGCGGCACCCCAGACCGCAACACCTTCCCGTACTCCCGCCGCATCGCCCCGACGAACGCCTCGTGATAGGCCGCCACCTCATCCACCATCACCAAACACCCCCCGGACTCCTCCCGGGCGGGGTCGAGGTCTTTGGGCGCGGGCCCGAAATGCAGATCGAACCCGCTCCACCGCAGCGCCAGATACGTATAGGGCCGACGCTGCTCATAGGTCACCTCGAATCCCAGCGCCGTATAGAACCCGACCATCTCCTCCACCGACGCGCACGCCATCAATGGCACCGTCGTCTCATTGGCCCGCACGACCATCTCCCCCATTCCACCACTTCCCGAAACCACCACCCGATGCTCGCACCGATCGATCCCCCTCGCATATGGATCGTTCCAAGTCCATCGGGGCGACCCGGAGCACCGGGACGGATCGAGCGCGGGACGGGAACGTGGCCGGGCCGGGCCCTGCCGGGGACGTGCCGCGCCGAGGCGGGGCGAGGCGGTCCGGGCGGGGCGGGGCGGGGACGTGCCGCGCCGGGGCGGGCGAGGCGGTCCGGGCCGGGCCGGGGCGGGGCGGGGCGGGGCGCAGAAGTGGACCGAGGCGCAGGGGCGGGCCGTGCCGCCGCCGGTGGGGGGAGGGGGGG
>NZ_KB894099.1 GCF_000374305.1 Actinomadura flavalba DSM 45200
TCGGGGGTACGGCCCGGAACAATCCGGACCGCTATAAAGGCACTGGCTTTTAACACGCTGTTGAGTTCTCAAGAAACGGACACCCACCGCGCTCCACCCGCTTGCGGCGGGTCTCGCTCCGGGGCGACTCGTGTACTTTATCGAATCCGCTCCGGCTGTCAATTCCGGGGCTTCTCCGATTCCGCCGGTTCCGTTCCGCTTTCGCGGCCCTTCCCCTGCGGCTCCGCTATTTCACCAGATCCCGCCCGATTGTCAAACCGAGCCATTTCCGATGCCACCGCAGTATCGAGGACACGGTGGAAACCGTGTGATCGACTTCGTTGGTGGACCCCCGGGCCGGCCGCCGTCAGGCGTCCTGCTCCCCGTGGGGCGAAGTGAACAGTATGCCCATGTGCCACCGGCGTCAAACCGAACGGCGCAGAAAATTCTGCGTGTCGCGCTCGGCGTCGCCGCCTGACGTGGCGTCGCGGCACCTTCGTGCCGCTCCCGTGGCTCCCCTGCCCGCACGAACGTGCGGCTGAGACGGTCAGCGCGTGCCGTCGAGAGAGTCCTTCGACGCTCCGGGGAGCGGGAATCTCATCTCCGGCGGGCGCGCCGTGCGGTGTGCCCGGTACTGAGTCCAACGGGCGGCACTCGCGCGGTGTTCCCGGTTCGGCGGCCTTTGCCGACCGGTGTTGCTGACCTTGCGGCAAGGCGACCGTTTCCTGCAAGACAGTCCCCGGCGCAGTCCCCCAGGCTGAGGACATGAGCTACGACGTCGACGCCGCACGGCGGTTCACGACCGCGCACGCACGCCAGCTCGACCGGCGCCGGTTCGCCGCGCTCCTGGGGGAACCCGATCCGGCCGCGCTGCTCGCCGCCCTCAACGCCCACCGCAACCCGGACGGCGGTTACGGCCACGCCCTCGAACCCGACCTGCGCGCCCCCGAAAGCCAGCCCGCCGGAGCGCAGCACGCCTTCGAGACGTTCTCCGAGTTCACCGGCGGCGCCGCCGAGGCGCGCGCACTGGCGGACTGGCTCGCGTCCGTCACGCTGGCGGACGGCGGCCTGCCCTTCGCCCTGCCCCTCGTCGACGCCACGGCGTGCGCGCCGTTCTGGACGGACGCCGACCCGGCGGTCTCCTCGCTCCAGATCACCGCGATGACCGCCGCGCACGCGCACCGCGTCCCCGCCGTCGCGGACCATCCGTGGCTCGCCCGCGCGACGCGGTACTGCCTGGACGCCATCGCGGAGCTGGACGAACTCCCGCACGCCTACGTCCTGGCGTTCGCCGTCCGCTTCCTGAACGCCGTCCACGCCACCGCGCCCGAGGCGCCCGGCCTCCTCGCCAAGCTCATGGGGTTCGTCCCGGCGAACGGACGCCTCGCCGTCACCGGCGGCCTGCCGGACGAGACGCTGCACCCGCTCGACCTCGCCCCGCGCCCGGACGACCCGTCCGGCCGCTTCCTCGCCGCCGGCCTCGTCGCCGCCGACCTGGGGCGGCTCGCGTCGGGGCAGCGCTTCGACGGCGGCTGGACGGTCGACTACGCCTCCTACTCCCCCGCCGCCGAGCTGGAGTGGCGCGGCTACGCCACCGTCAACGCGGTCGCCGTGCTGCGCGCCCACGGTCAGGGCTGAACGAGGAACCCGCCGACGAACACGACGCCACCGGCGGCGACCCAGGCGAGCGCGGCGACGACGAACGGCAGGAACGCCCACCGGCGCAGCGCCACGACGCCGAGGACGACGCCCAGCGCGGCGAACGGCGTAGACGCGGCGATGACGAGGCGGAGGTCGCCGGAGCAGGACGGCCCGCTCTCGGCGCAGAACGCGTCGTCGGCCCACCCGCCGAGCGTGGACAGGCCCCAGAGCAGGGCGAGCAGGACGTACCCGACCGCCGGGAGGGCCGGGGAGATCCCCCGGTCGCCGGACGGCCGCGCCAAGACCCGCATGGGCGCGACGCTACTCCGGCGACCGGCGCGGGGGAACCCCGCTCAGATGATCTCCTTGGACTCGTGCAGCGCGAGGTCCATGGCGATGGCCCCGGCGACGGCGAGGGTGCGCAGCGGCTCGGGGACGTCGGCGGAGATCTCGACGTCGTACTTGTCGGACGTGGTGAGCAGGTGCGTCAGCACGCCGGAGAACCGCTTGCGGATGACGGCGACCTGCTTGCCGTCCGCGTCGGCGATGGTGAAGTTGCGGCGGGACAGGTCACCGACGAGGCCGCCGATCTTGGCGTCGTCGCCGTCGCGGAGCGCGAACGTGCGCCCGGCGTGCAGGGTGTTGTAGGTGCCGACGGTCGTGCCGTCGGGGCGGCAGACGCGGATGAGGGTGCGTCCCTCGGGCTTGTCGATGACGAGGAGCGGTTCGCCGCCCGCGTCGGAGATGACGACGCCGCGCGCGTCCAGGTTGGACTTGCCGGGGAAGACGGACTTGAGCGTCTGGGCGCGGCTCTGCGCGCTGTTCTCCTCGGCGGTGGCGAGCAGGGTGCCGTCGCCGTCGCTGACCTTGTAGCGGACGCGGGCGGACGGGCCGCGCCGGGGTTGTTCGACGCGCAGGACGGGAGAGGTGAAGAGTTCGCTCACCCGGGCGATCCTGCCAACTCCGCCGGGCGTTGCCAAAGGCTCTGGGGAAACCGGTCGTCCGGAATGCCGAGAGGGGCGGCCCCGGAGTGGGGCCGCCCCTCTGCGCACGGCGTGTGCGCGGTGGTCGGGGACCTGGTCAGAAGTCCATGCCGCCGGCGCCGTCGGGCATGGCCGGGGCCGGGTTCTTCTCCGGCTTCTCGGCGATGACGGCCTCGGTGGTGAGGAACAGCGCCGCGATGGACGACGCGTTCTGGAGCGCCGAGCGCGTCACCTTGGCCGGGTCGAGAATGCCCGACTCGAACATGTTGACGTACTCGCCGGTGGCGGCGTTCAGGCCCTCGCCCGGGGTCAGGTTGCGGACCTTCTCCACCACGACGCCGCCTTCGAGGCCGGCGTTGACGGCGATCTGCTTGAGGGGCTCCTCCAGCGCGCGCTTGACGATGTTCGCGCCGGTGGACTCGTCACCGGGCAGTTCGAGCTTGTCGAACGCCTTGGTGCCGGCCTGGAGCAGCGCGACGCCGCCGCCGGGGACGATGCCCTCTTCGACCGCGGCCTTGGCGTTGCGGACGGCGTCCTCGATGCGGTGCTTGCGCTCCTTCAGCTCCACCTCGGTGGCGGCGCCGGCCTTGATGACCGCGACACCACCGGCGAGCTTGGCCAGGCGCTCCTGGAGCTTCTCGCGGTCGTAGTCGGAGTCGGTGGCGTCGATCTCGGAGCGGATCTGGTTGACGCGGCCCGCGATCTCGTTGGCGTCGCCGGCGCCGTCGACGATCGTGGTCTCGTCCTTGGAGACGACGATCTTGCGGGCGCGGCCGAGCTGGTCGAGCGAGGTGTTCTCCAGCTTGAGGCCGATGTCCTCGCTGATGACCTGGCCGCCGGTGAGGGTGGCGATGTCGCCCAGCATGGCCTTGCGGCGGTCGCCGAAGCCCGGGGCCTTGACGGCGACGGACTTGAAGATGCCGCGGATCTTGTTGACGACGAGCGTGGCCAGGGCCTCGCCCTCGACGTCCTCGGCGATGATCAGCAGCGGCTTGCCGGACTGCATGACGCCTTCGAGGACGGGCAGCAGGTCCTTGTTGGCGGACGCCTTGCCCTGGACGATCAGGATGTACGGGTCGTCGAGGGTCGCCTCCATCCGCTCGGGGTCGGTGACGAAGTAGGGCGAGATGTAGCCCTTGTCGAAGCGCATGCCCTCGGTGAGCTCAAGCTCCAGGCCGAAGGTGTTGCTCTCCTCGACGGTGATGACGCCTTCCTTGCCGACCTTGTCCATCGCTTCGGCGATCATCTCGCCGATCTGCGGGTCGCCGGCGGAGATGGAGGCGGTGGAGGCGATCTGCTCCTTGGTCTCCACGTCCTTGGCGAGCTTGGACAGCTCCTCGCTGACGCGCTCGACGGCGGCCTCGATGCCCTTCTTCAGGGACATCGGGTTGGCGCCGGCGGCGACGTTGCGCAGGCCCTCGCGTACCAGGGCCTGGGCGAGGACGGTGGCGGTGGTGGTGCCGTCACCGGCGACGTCGTCGGTCTTCTTGGCGACCTCCTTGACCAGCTCGGCCCCGATCTTCTCCCACGGGTCCTCGAGCTCGATCTCCTTGGCGATCGACACACCGTCGTTGGTGATCGTGGGGGCGCCCCACTTCTTCTCCAGCACGACGTTGCGGCCCTTGGGACCGAGCGTCACCTTCACGGCGTCAGCGAGCTGGTTCATGCCGCGCTCGAGACCGCGGCGGGCCTCTTCGTCGAACGCGATCATCTTTGCAGCCATAGGGCTCCGATCCTCCCGGAACAGGTGGCCTGGTTCGGATCGAGACGACGCCCGCGACGGACGGCCTCCTCCGACGGCTGCCATTCCGCCGCCGAACTGAAGCCTCATCGCCTCAACCCACGCTGTGGTTGTCACTCTCCACAGCAGAGTGCCAATGTCTGGTTTAGCACTCTACCCCGAGGAGTGCAAACCGCGCCCGGCCCGACCTGGCCTGATGCCCGTTACGTCCGTTCCATACCCGAGCTGGGACATCAGGGCCGGTCAAGCCCGGTGATGGCGGCGCCCAGGACGCCCGGTTCCGCACGTTCGAGGAAGTCGCCGGGAAAGCCGGGACGGAAGTCCGCGACGTCGTTCAGCCGGGTCAGCGCGTCGCCGGGGAGGGTGACGTCGACGGCGCCGAGGTCGTCGGTGATCTGCTCCAGCGTGCTCGCGCCGACGATCGGATGGACGCACCGCGACCGCGCCCGCGTCCACGCCAGCGCGACCTGCGCGGGCGTGGCCCCGATCTCCCCGGCGACGTCGGCGAGGGCGCGGACGGCGGCGGCCCGGTCGGGCGGCAGTTCGTCGGGGCCCTTCTTGCGGCCGATGAGGACGCCGTGCCCGAGCGGGCTCCAGGTGGCGGCGGTGAGGCCGAGGTTCTCGGCCATGGGCAGCAGGTCGCGTTCGACGTCGCGGTCGAGGAGGTTGTAGGGCACCTGGACGGCCGAGAACCGGGTGAGCCCGCGTTCCTCGGCGAGCGTGTTGGCGCGGGCGACGACCCAGGCGGGCGCGTCGGAGATGCCCGCGTAGAGGATCTTCCCGGCGCGGACGGCGTCGTCGAGGGCGCGCATCGTCTCGTCGATCGGGGTGTACCTGTCCCACATGTGGACCCAGTACAGGTCGATCACGTCGGTGCGGAGGCGGCGCAGGCTGGTCTCCAGGGACCGGACGAGGTTCTTGCGGTGGTTGCCCGCGGCGTTGGGGTCGGAGGTGTCGCGCGAGACGGTGTACTTGGTGGCGAGGACGAACCGGTCGCGGCGGCCTTGCAGGATCTCGCCGAGGATGGCCTCGCCCTGGCCGCCCTGGTAGGTGACGGCGGTGTCGAGCACGTTGCCGCCCGCGTCGGCGTAGGCGTCGACGATGCGGCGGCTCTCGGCGGAGTCGGCGCCGGTGCCGCCGAACGCCATCGTGCCGAGGAAGAGTTCGGAGACGCGGAGCCCGGTGCCTCCGAGCAGGCGGTAGCGCATGTCCCCATCATGACAACCGGGGGTGACATTCCGTGAACGGCCCCGCACGGAACGGCGCGAGCCCCTTCCCCGGACGGGCGCCGGGAAAGGGGCTCGCGCGGAACCGATCAGCCGCCCGCGACGGCCGGGATGATCGAGATCTGCGCGCCCGCGGGCGTCGCGGTGTCGAGCCCGTCGGCGAACCGGACGTCCTCGTCCCCCACGTACACGTTGACGAACCGGCGGATCTTGCCGTTGTCGTCGAGGATGCGGGCGGAGATGCCGGAGTGGTTCGCCTCCAGGTCGGCGACGACGGCGCGGAGGGTGCCGCCCTCGGCCTTCACCTCCGCCTCGCCGCCGGTGTAGGTCCGCAGGATCGTCGGAATCCGCACAGACACGGTGCTCATGCTGGGTCTCCTTGGGTTCGCGGGATTACGCGAGGTTCGCGGCGCGGAAGGCGTCGAGGGTCGGCTTGATGTTGGCCGACGGGGCGACGACGGGCGCGACGGCGTCGAGCGTCTTGAGGCCGTCGCCGGAGTTGATGATCACGGTCTCGGCGGACGGGTCGATCTGCCCGCTCTCGATCAGCTTGCGCAGCACGGAGACCGTGACGCCGCCAGCGGTCTCGCCGAAGATGCCCTCGGTGCGGGCCAGCAGCCGGATGCCCTCGACGACCTGCTCGTCGGTGACGTCCTCGACGGCGCCGCCGGTGCGGCGCGTCACGTCCAGGACGTAGGGGCCGTCGGCGGGGTTGCCGATCGCGAGGGACTTGGCGATCGTGTCGGGCTTGACCGGGCGGACGACGTCGTGGCCGCCCTTGAACGCGGCGGCGACGGGGCCGCAGCCCGCGGCCTGGGCGCCGAAGACGCGGTAGGGCTTGTCCTCGACGAGGCCGAGCTTGATGAACTCCTGGAACGCCTTGTCGATCTTGGTGAGCTGGGAGCCGGACGCGACCGGGACGACGATCTGGTCCGGCAGCCGCCAGCCGAGCTGCTCGGCGATCTCGTAGCCGAGGGTCTTGGAGCCCTCGGCGTAGTACGGGCGGACGTTGACGTTGACGAACGCCCAGTCCTCCTGCTCGCCCGCGATCTCGGAGGCGAGCCGGTTGACGTCGTCGTAGTTGCCGTCGACGGTGACGAACGTGCCGCCGTACACGGCCGTCGTGATGATCTTCTGCTGTTCGAGGTTGGACGGCACGAACACGGCGCTGCGGATGCCCGCGCGGGCCGCGGCGGCGGCGACGGCGTTGGCGAGGTTGCCGGTGGACGGGCAGGCCAGCACCTTGAAGCCGAGTTCGCGGGCGGCGGCGAGCGCGACGGCGACGAC
Source organism: Actinomadura flavalba DSM 45200 (assembly GCF_000374305.1). GTDB lineage: Bacteria > Actinomycetota > Actinomycetes > Streptosporangiales > Streptosporangiaceae > Spirillospora > Spirillospora flavalba. The sequence goes on from NZ_KB894099.1 coordinate 6,858, forward strand.
GCGGTCCTTGAAGGAGTGCGTGGGGTTGCCGCTGTCGTCCTTGACCCAGAGGCGCTGGAGGCCGAGTGCCTCGGCGAGGTTGTCGGCGCGGACGAGGCGCGTCAGGCCGGGCTCGGTGTTGGGGGTGTCGGCGACGTTCGCCGGGACGGGCAGCAGGCCCTTATAGCGCCAGATGTTCTGCGGTCCGGCCTCGATGTCGGCGCGGGTGAGGTCGCCGAACGCGTAGTCGATCTCCAGGGGGCCGAAACACTCCTCGCACGCGTAGTGCGGGCCGAGGTCGCGGCGCGCGCCGCATTCGCGGCAGACGAGCGCGGTGGCCGGTCCGAGGTTGCCGGCGGGCGTGAGCTGGTCGTTGGCAGGCGTGGTCGCCATGGCGAGGCCCTTTCTCCCCATCTTCCCTGCGCCACCTTGGTCGCAGGCCGGAGTTGGCACCATCTCCCGGCGGGCCTCGCAGGATCGCGAGCTCACGCGCCAGGTGGTTGCCGGGGCTTCAACGGGCCGGTCCCTCCACCCCTCTGGATGAGCGATATGAAGTTATGTACGCCCTATGAGGTCGTATGGGTGACTTTACAACACGACTCCGGCACGGCGAAGCGCCGGGTCTCACCCTCGAAGGCACGGTACCCCGGCGCAACCTTGATCACCCAACGGGTTTCCGGGCCTCGCGGCGGCGCCGCCGGGCCTGTGTGGGGCCGTCGTCGCGCTGCGTCGGGTCGAGGAAGACGTGGCCCACGTTCGGCATCTGCTCGCACAGCCGCCGGTCGATGTCGGTCGCCAGATCCTCGGCGTCGTCGGCGCTCAGCTCGTCCGCGAACGAGATCTTGGCGGCGACGAGGATCTCGTCCGGGCCGAAGTGCATCGTCAGCAGTTCCTCGATGCCGGTCACGCCGGGCGTCCCGGTGATGAGCGCGCGGATCTCGCGCTGCTGCTCGGAGTCGGCGGACTGCCCGATCAGCAGCTCCTTGCTCTGGCTCCCGACCGCGAACGCGACGACGACGAGCAGCAGCCCGATCGCGATGGACGCGGCGCCGTCCCACACGTCCGACCCGGTCAGCTCGCGCATCCCGAGCCCGGTCGCGGCGATGACCAGGCCGACCATGGCGGCGGAGTCCTCGAACAGCGTCGCCTTGAACGTGATGTCCGGCGAGCGCCGCACGTGGTCGACGAGGTCGCGGCCGTTCTCCCGGGTCTCCTTGCGGGCCTGGTAGAGCGCCCGCAGCCACGACGACCCCTCCAGGACGGCCGCCGCGCCGAGGACCGCGAACGCCAGCCACACCGGCCCGCCGCCGCCCTCCTTGCCGAGGATCTTCAGGACGCCCTCGAAGATCGAGTACCCGGCGCCCGCGACGAGCGTCCCGAACGCGGCCAGCAGCGACCAGAAGTAGCGCTCGTTGCCGTAACCGAAGGGGTGCCGCCGGTCGGCGGGCTTCTTGCTGCGGCTCAGCGACGCCAGCAGGAAGCCCTGGTTCAGCGTGTCAGCGACGGAATGGGCGCCTTCGGCGAGCATCGCGCTCGATCCGGCGACGGCTCCGGCGAACAGTTTCGTCACCGCGAGCGTCAGGTTCGCCGCCCCGGCGATCAGGACGGTCTTCTTGGTCTCCTCGGCGCTCATGGCGCGGGTGGCTACCCCTCACCAGCGGCGGTAATCCGCCACGCGATTTGTCCAGGGCCGACGTGTGCCGGGGGGTGCGCGCCTGAGACGCTGTGGTGCATGAGCCAAGTGCTGGTGGCGTCCAACCGCGGCCCCGTCTCGTTCTCCCGGTCCGGCGACGGCGCGCTCACCGCGCGGCGCGGCGGCGGCGGGCTCGTCTCCGGCCTGGCCGGGGTGACGGGCGGCGGCGCCGACGTGCTGTGGGTGTGCGCCGCGCTCGGTGACGCCGACCGGGAGGCGGCGCGCGCCTCCGGCGGCCGCCTCGACCTGGCCGGGCACGACACCGGCGGCGCGGCCGTGCGGATGCTCGACATCCCGGCGGGGACGTTCCAGCGCGCCTACAACGGCGTCGCGAACTCGACGCTGTGGTTCGTGCACCACCTGCTGTACGACACACCGCGCGCGCCGCACTTCGACGCGCGGGCGCGGCGCGACTGGCAGTCCTACGAGGCGTACAACGCGGCGTTCGCGGACGCGCTCGCGCGGGACGCGGCGCCGGGCGCGAAGGCCGTCGTGCAGGACTACCACCTGTCGCTGGCGCCCGCGATGCTGCGCGAGCGGCGCCCCGACCTGCGCATCGCGCACTTCTCGCACACGCCGTGGGCGCCGCCGGAGTACTTCCGGCTGCTGCCGGACGACATCGCGGCGGCCGTGCTCGGCGGGGTGCTCGGCGCCGACCACGCGGGGTTCCTGACCGAGCGGTGGGCGGCGGCGTTCCTGGCGTGCTGCGCGGAGCTGGAGGGCGCGAAGGTCGACCACGCCGCGCGGACCGTCCGGTACGCCGGGCATGTGACGCGGGTGGGGGTGCACGCGCTGGGCGTGGACGCCGCCGACCTGCGGGCCCGCGCGGCGCAGGCCGACGTGGCCGACCGGGCCGCCGCGCTGCGCGAGCGCGTCGGCGGCCGGCGGCTCATCGTGCGCGTGGACCGCACGGAACTGTCCAAGAACATCGTGCGCGGCCTGGCGGCCTACCGGGAACTGCTGCTCCAGCATCCCGGCTGGCGGGGACGGGTCGTGCATCTCGCGTTCGCCTACCCGTCCCGGGGCGACCTGCCCGAATACCGGGCGTACACGGCGGCCGTCCGGGAGACGGCCGACGCGATCAACGCCGAGTTCGGCACCGGCGACTGGGAGCCGCTGATCGTCCAGGTCGAGGACGACTACCCGCGCTCGCTCGCCGCCTTCGGCCTGGCCGACGTGCTGCTCGTCAACCCGATCCGCGACGGCATGAACCTCGTCGCCAAGGAGGGCCCGGTGCTGTCGGACCGGGGCTGCGCGCTCGTCCTGTCCCGCGAGGCGGGCGCCGCCGCCGACCTCGGCGACGACGCGCTGCTCGTCAACCCCTACGACGTCTCGCAGACCGCCGAGGCCCTGCACCGCGCGCTGCTCATGCCCGAGGGCGACCGCGCGGACCGCTGCAAGCGCCTGGCCGAGGCGGCGACGGCGCTGCCGCCGCGCGACTGGTTCGCCGGGCAGCTCGCCGCCCTGGACTGACCGGTGGACACGTTCGACGCGCTCGTCGCCGAGGCCGCCGCCGCGCCGCTGGACGGCTGGGACTTCTCCTGGCTCGCCGGCCGCGCCACCGAGCAGCGCCCGTCCTGGGGGTACGCGCGGCTGATGGCCGCGCGCCTGGCCGCCGCCCGCGCGGCGCTCGACCTCCAGACCGGCGGCGGCGAGGTGCTGGACGAGGCGCCCGCGCTGCCGCCGGTGATGGTCGCCACCGAGGCGTGGCCGCCGAACCTGGCCAAGGCCGCCGCGCTGCTGCGCCCGCGCGGCGTCGCCGTCGTCCGGCACGGCGACCCGGCGCCGCTGCCGTTCACCGACGGCGCGTTCGACCTGGTCACCAGCCGCCATCCGGCGACCGTCCCCTGGGCGGGGATCGCGCGCGTGCTCGCCCCCGGCGGCGTCTACTTCGCGCAGCACGTCGGCCCGGCCAGCGTGTTCGAGCTGACCGAGCACTTCCTCGGCCCGCAGCCGGAGGCGCGCGCCCTGCGCGACCCGGCCGCCGAGGCCGCGCAGGCGCGGGCGGCGGGGCTGGAGGTCACCGGCCTGCGCGCCGAGCGGCTGCGGATGGAGTTCGCCGACGTGGGCGCGATCGTGTACTTCCTGCGGCTCGTCGTGTGGATCGTGCCCAGGTTCTCCCCGGACGTCCACCGTGACCGGCTGCGGGAGCTGCACGAGCGCATCGCCGGTGAGGGGCCGTTCGTCGCGCACTCCACGCGCCACCTGGTCGAGGCGCGCAAACCGGGCTAGAGGACTTACCGTTCCCGGTATGACGAACGGATCTTCCCCGCGACGCGCCACCATCGTCCACGGATACGGCGCGACCCCCCGCGACCACTGGTTCGATGCGCTCGCCGCCGACCTGGACGCGGCCGGATTCACCACCGCGATCCCCGCGCTGCCCGACACCCTGACGCCCGACCCGGCGCGGTGGCAGGCGGCCGTGGCCGACGCGGCGGGCGTCCCGGACGAGAACGCGGTGATCGTCGCGCACAGCCTCGGCGCGCTGACCGTCCTGCGCCACCTGGCCGCGCTGGACGGGCCGTGGCGGCTGGGCGCGCTCGTGCTCGTCGCCGGGTTCGTGGACCGGCTCCCCGGCCTCCCGGAGCTGGACGCCTACATCGGGGACGGCGCCGACGTGACGGGCATCGCCGGGCACGTGGACCGCGTCACCGTCCTGCGGTCGGACGCCGACGCCATCGTCCCGGCCGGGCACACCGACCGTCTCGCCGGGCTGCTCGGCGTCGCGTCGCAGGTCGTCCCGGGCGCGGGGCACTTCCTGGGCGACGAGGGCGTCACCCGGCTGCCGGAGGCGTTCGCGGCGGCGCGTCCGTCCTAGCCGGGGGTCAGGTGTAGGACTCCCCAAGGGTCTGCCGGACCTGCTTGCGCGCCTCGTGGATGCGCGATTTCACCGTGCCGAGCGGCAGGCTGAGCTGCTCGGCGATCTCGGAGTACTCAAGCTGGGAGACGTCGCGCAGCACGAGCGCCTGGATGAGGTCCGGCTTGCGGGCCTCCAGGTCTTCCATGGCGTCCAGGATGTCCACCCGGGAACCCGCGATCACCGACGTGCGGCGCGGGTCGGGCCGCTGCTGCGGCAGCTCGCCGGGCTGCTCGACCGAGCGCCGCTTGAGCGAGCGGTAGGTCGAGCGGGCGGAGTTGGCGACGACTACGTGCAGCCACGTGCTGAACCGGGAACGGCCCTCGAACCGGTGGATGTTGCGGGCCACCTGGAGCAGCGCGTCCTGGCACGCCTCCTCGGCGTCCTGCCGGCAGGGCAGGAACCGCGCGGCGTGCCGCAGGACGTCCGGTTCGATCCTGCGGAGCAGCTCGTTCAGCGCGCCCTGGTCGCCCTGGGCGGCGCTGACCGCGAGTTCCTCGGTCCGTTCGTCGAATGCCATCGCCGCCAGCCCTCATGCTCGTTTCGCGCACTCACCCGGTTTGTTCGGCATGATACGGGAGTGTCCTTCCCTCCTGCCGTCGGCCGTTACCGCATCGAACGCGTCCTCGGGTCCGGGGCGTTCGCGTCCGTGTGGCTCGGCCACGACGAGGCGCTCGACTCGCAGGTCGCCATCAAGGTGCTGACCGGCAGCCTGGTCGACGACCTCGACGTGCGCAACCGCTTCCTGGAGGAGGCCCGCATCCTGCGGCGCGCCGACTCGGGGCGGCTCGTCCGCGTGCACGACATCGGGGAGCTGCCCGACCGGCGGCCCTACTTCGTCATGTCGTACGCCGACCGGGGCACCCTCGGCGACCGAATGCGCGAGCGGCCGCTGCCGGTGCCGACGGCGCTCGCCCTCGCGGAGGAGATCGCCTACGGGGTGGAGGTCATCAACGCGCTCGGGATCATCCACCGCGACCTCAAGCCGTCCAACGTGCTGTTCCAGTCCACCCGGGACGGCGGCGAGAAGCTGCTGATCGCCGACCTCGGGCTGGCCAAGGCGCTCGCGCACGCGTCCGGCGCGTTCACGCTCCCGGTGGGCACGCCCGGGTACATGTCGCCCGAGCAGGCGCGGTTCGGCGGCGGCCTCGACGTGCGCGCCGACGTGTACGGGCTCGGCGCGCTGGCGTACCACATGCTGACGGGCCGCGCCCCGGGCCATCCGCCCGTCCGGCGGCGGCCCAGCGAGGTGCGGCCGGAGCTGCCGCCCGCCGTGGACGCCGTGCTGCTGCGGGCGCTGGCCGTCGAGCGCGACCAGCGGTATCCGACGGCGGAGGCGTTCGCGGAGGCGCTGGCGGAGCTGCGGGCCGCGGCGGACGCCGCCCACGCTCCGGCCGGGCTCGCCGACCACACGGTGTTCGACGGGGTGCCGTCGCAGGCGCCCGTCCGGCAGGACGACGACGAGGAGCTGGAGCGGACGGTCGTCGATCCGCCGTCGCGGCGGCCGACTGAGCCGCCGCGAGGGACGGCGGTGTACGGCTCGCCGCCGTTCGACGCCGCGTCGCCGAACCCGTTCGGCCCCGGACCGGACGTGCCGCCGCCGCCCGGTCCGTCCGGGTTCGGCCCGCCCGGACCGCCCGGTCCGTGGCAGGGTGCCGCTCCGGCCGCGCCGCGCAAGGGGTCGCGGCGCGCGCTGCTCATCGGCGCCGCCGCCGCGCCCGCCGTCGTGCTCGTCGGCGTCCTGGTGGCCGTGCTGCTGAGCCGAGGGGGCGAGAAGCCGCCGCCGCCCGGCCCGCCCAAGCCGCCCGCCGACTTCGCCGCCGTCGCCGATCCGTCCGGGAAGATCCGGTTCGCGGCGCCGAAGGCGTGGCCGCGCGACGCCGAGGCGACGTGGGCGCCGTCGTCGGTGGGGCTCGCCGACGCGCAGCCGCGCCCGGTGCTGCGCGCGACGCCGGACGCGGCGCGGTTCAAGGGCGACGGCGCCGTGCCGGGCGTCTTCGTCGGCCTCACGACCGACGCGGCCGCCGGGAAGCTGCCGCCGCCGTCGGCCGCCGCGCATCCGCACTGCACCAAGGCGCCGCCGGAGAACTACACCTCGCCCGACCGGCGGCTCAGCGGGACGATCACCCGCTTCACCGGCTGCACGGTCGGGACGCCGTCCGTCGCCGAGATCGGCCTGCGCGACCGGGACGGTGCGTTCGGCGCGTGGATTCGCGTCAAGGAGACCGACGACCGCGCGCTCACCGGGCAGATCCTCGACACGCTCCGGCTCACCGCCCCCTGAGACCGGGCGCGCACGCCCCCACGGCTCCGGCCGTGGGGGCTTTTTCGTCTGCCCGGGAATGACTGGTTGCATCGCGAGCGTTCTCCGATATATCGTTAACACATCGACAACGATACGGAGGCACGATCATGCACGGACATCACCACGACCGCCGCGGCCCCGAGGCCCGCGGTTTCGACGGACGCGGACGCCGCGACCCGTTCGGCTTCGGACCCGGCTTCGGCCCCTTCCCCGGCTTCGGCCCGGGCGGGCCCGGCCGCGGCCCCGGCGGCCGGCGCGGCGGCGGACGCCGCACCCGGCGCGGCAACGTGCGCGCCGCCCTGCTGGCGCTGCTCGGCGAGCGGCCCATGCACGGCTACGAGATGATCCAGGAACTCGACGAGCGCACCGGCGGCGTCTGGCGGCCCAGCCCCGGCTCGGTCTACCCGACGCTCCAGCTCCTGGAGGACGAAGGGCTCGTCGCGAGCCGGGAGGAGGGCGGCAAGCGCCTGTTCACCCTCACCGACAGCGGCCGCGAAGAGGTCGCCGCCCAGCCCGCTCCCCCGTGGGAGGAGGTCACCGAGGCGGCCGGCGAGCACATGCTGCGCGGCCGGGAGGCCGTCGGGCAGTTCATGGGCGCGCTGCACCAGGTCATGACCGTGGGCAGCGAGGCGCAGCAGGCGCGCGCGCTGGACGTCGTCAACGACGCCCGCCGCCGCATCTACGGCATCCTCGCCGACGACCCCGCGGCCGAGTGACCCGCGACGACGGACGGCGCCGGACCCGAGACGGGTCCGGCGCCGTCCGGCATGCGAGGGGTCAGTTCGGGAAGGGCGCCTGGCGGGCGTACTGGTCGTCCACGTAGAGCTTCTTCCAGATGTACAGGCGCAGGTCCGAGCGCTTGACCGCGCCGGAGACCGGCAGCTCCACCGTCGACCGGACGAGATAGGACGAGCCGGGCGGCATGTAGCGGTCCTCGCCGTCGCCCTGGATCAGCGCGCCGCCCGCGAGCCGCCGCACGACCTCGTTCTTGGCGGGCGGGGTGCACATGTCCTCCGGGACGCCCGCCTGCCACATGCAGCGGCCCCGGTCGCCCGCGCGCAGCAGGTCCTTGCGCACGAACACGTCGCCCGGGTAGTCGAGCAGCACCTGCTCCTTGGTGGGGTTGCCGAGGACGTACTCGATGTAGACGGCCTTGCCGCCCGTCACGCCCGCCTGCTGGGCCGCCGCGCCCTCGTCGGCGCCGCCGGTGACGGCCGCGACGCGGTACCGGGCGCCGTCCGCCGTGGCGACGGTGACCGCGCGGCCAGCGTGCGGCAGGTTCTCGTCGCCGCCCGGAGCCGCGGCGGCGACGTCGCCGGGGGCGGCGGGTTCGTCGTCCGAGCCCGGCAGCAACAGCAGCCCGCCGACCGCGAAGACGCCGGCGATCGTCGCGGCGGTCAGCCCGGCGGCGAGCCAGCCCCGGCGGTTCGGGCGGCGCTCGGGACGGCGGTGACGCTCACTGCGCGAGCCGATGCGGACCTCGACGCCGCCGGTGTCGCGGTGCGTGCGCGGCGGGACGCGGCTCTCGTGCCGCTGCGGCTGCGCGGGCGGCACGGGGGCGCCCGCGCCGCCCCGGACGTCGCCGGGCCGCCGGGGGACCCGAGGCTGCTGCTCCACCGTGCACGCTCCCGTTCACCGATTCGTCACCGGACGGCCGTGCGGCCATCCACGGCATTTTGCCGCAAACATCGGCGCAACCGACACCCGGCCCACGGATCGCGTGCGTCACTACCTGGGCAAGCGACCGATTTGTCACCCGCGCTACAGAACTTCACGGCGAACGTGTGGAATCGGACGTAAAGGTGGACCGCGTCAAGCGCCCGGCAGCGTCCCCAGGAACGCGACCACGCCCGCCGGGCCGTCCACGACGACGTCGGCGCGCTCGGCCAGCTCCGTCACCTCCGCCGAACCGCTGCACACCTTCACCGTGGGGACGCCCTCGCCGCGCAGCGCGTCCAGCGCGTCGAACGCCGCCAGGTCGCCGAGGTCGTCGCCCGCGAACAGCACCGCCGACGGCGTCCCGCGCTCGGCCAGGAACGCGCGCAGCGCGCGGCCCTTGTCCATGCCGGGCGGGCGCAGCTCCAGCACGAAACGGCCCGGCTCGACGGCCAGGCCCGTCCGCTCGGCCAGCGCCTCCAGCAGGCCGCGCAGCCGGTCCAGCGCGACCTGCGGCTCGGCCGCGCGGCGCGTGTGGACGGCCAGCGCCAGGCCCTTGTCCTCGATGGTCACGCCGTCCGGCGCGCCCGCCGCCTTCAGCAGGTCGGGCAGCTTGGCCCGCGCCTCCGCGACGCCCGGCGGCGGCTCGGGCACCGTCAGCGTGCCCGACTCCCAGCGCTCGCGGCCGTACTGGCCGAGCACGACGAGCCCGTCGATGCCCGCCAGGTCGCCGTACTCGACCGCCTTGGCGGCCGGGCGGCCGGTGACGATCACGACGGCGCCCGCCACGGCCGCCAGCCGCGCCAGCGCGGCCGGGGCGCCGGGGTGGGCGCGGGCGTCCTCGGGGTTCTCGACGATCGGGGCGAGCGTGCCGTCGAAGTCGAAGCCGAACACGGCGGCGGCGGGAGCGGCGGCGATCGCGGCCAGGCCGGCGGCGCCGCCGGACGTCACGGTGTCAGGGGTAGCGTTCACCCCTCCAGTCTCCGGCACGTCAGGGGCGGATGCCGAGGCGGCGCGCGGCCCGCTGGCGGCGGCGCTCCTGACGCGTCCGGCGCAGCCGCTTGACCAGCATCGGGTCGTGTTCGAGCGCCTCGGGGCGGTCGATCAGCAGGTTGAGGAGCTGGTAGTACCGCGTGGCGGACATGTCGAACAGTTCGCGGATCGCCTGTTCCTTGGCTCCGGCGTACTGCCACCAGCGGCGCTCGAAGGCCAGGATCGCGCGGTCGCGCTCGGACAGGGCGCCCGCCGGGAAGGCGGTGGCGTCGTCGTCCGGGGTCGTCGTCGGGTCGGGTGCCGAGCCGTCGTTCATGATGCCGTCCTGCGGGGCCGCGGGCGTCCGGCGTGCCGCCCCTTTGGGGTTCTGGTCCCGGGCTGTCCGGGTTCGGCCGGAGTCATCGTAACGGGCGGTGGAGCGCCGTGCCCGGGAACTCGGAGCCGCTTTCGCCGGTTTAAAGTATGTAGCGTACATTCATCCATCGGACGGGGGCGTGACCGCCATGGCGCCGCACGACGACGAGGAGTCCGGCACCCTGGCCGACCCCATCCTCGCCGATATCTCGCTCGCCCTCTTCCATCTGCGGCGCGTCTGGGTGAAACCCGACCTGATGCGGCGGATTCGCGCCCAGACGGCGGGCGGACCCGGCGGGCGGCCCCTCCAGCTCTCGAACCTCATGGTCGTGCAGGCCGTCGCCGCGCTCCACCGCGACCCCGGCCAGACGCCGTGCGGCGAGGTCACGGTCGGCGCCGTCGCCGAACGGCTGGAGATCGACCCGTCCACCGCCAGCCGTCTCGTCGGGCACGCCATCGACGCCGGGCTCGTCTCGCGGCGGCCGTCCCCGCAGGATGCGCGGCGCGCGAACCTCGGGCTCACCGCCGGCGGGGAACGGGTCAAGGCGGTCGCGGAGCGGTTCCGGCGGGCCTACCTGGACGAGCTGATGGCGGGATGGACGGGCGAGGAGCGGACCGACTTCGCGCGGTTGCTCTCCCGCTTCGCGGACGCGGCCACGCAGTCGCCCATGGACCCCGACCGCGTCGACCGGATCTTCACCGAGGCGGAGATCGGCGGCGGCTGAACGGGCCTCACCACCAGGGCGGGCGGTACTCGGGCTCGTCCTCGTCCTCGGCCGGTTCCTCGGCCGCCCACCAGGCCGGACGCGCGGCGGGCTCGGGGGCGGCGGGCTCGGCGAGCGCACTCCGCCGGAACGCCTCCCACGACTCGTCGTCGAAGTCCTCGTCCTCGGACGCGGCAGGCACCTGGACGTGCGACTCGGTGACCGACGACGCCCCCGAGGGACCGGCACCCGCCCCTTCTCCCCGCGCCGTCCGGACGGCCTCCCCCGAACCCGACCACGGGGACCTGCCGGGGACCCCGGCCGAAGACCCGGACGCCTGACCGTCAATCCCAGCCCCACCCTCACGCGAGACCCGCTGATCCTCCCGACCACGCGACTCACCCGAAGCAACACGCACGTCGCCCGAAGACGACCCGGACCCAGCAGAGCGCTCGCCATCCGAGGACGGTCCGCCGCGCGACTCGTCCGGAGCAACACGCGCGCCGCCCGAAGACGACCCAGACCCAGCAAAGCCCTTGCCTGACGACGGCTCAGCGCGCAACTCGGACGCAGCAACGCCCCCGTCACCCGAGGGCAGCTCGGACGCTGCGAAGCGCGCGTCACCCGAAGACGGCTCAACGCGCCGCTCGTCCGGAGCAACGCGCGCGCCGCCCGAAGGCGGCCCCGACGCCGCGAAGCCCTTGCCGCCTGGCGACGGCTCGGCGCGCAGCTCGTCTGGAGCGACGCGCGGGTCGCTCGGAGGCGGCTCTGGGGCGCCGCGTTCGGCGTGGAAGGGCTGGGTGGAGCGCGGGTCGGCCGACGGGGGTTTCGGGGTGGTGTGTTCGGTTCGGAGGGGTGGGTGGGGGCGTGTTTCGGCCGGGCGTGGCTTCGGTGCGGTGTACGCGAGGGGGGTGGCGTCGTCCGGCGGTGGGCCGCCCACCGTGACCGCGACGGGGCGCGGAGACGGGGCGGCGTCGGGGTGGCGCTGGCGCCAGCCGAGGACGAGGCCCGCCAGGACCAGCACTCCCCCGCCGCCGAGGATGCCGTAGACGAGCGTGTTGGAGTCGTGGACCGGCGCCGCCTCCTCGGCCGCCGGAGACGACGACGCCTGCGGCGACGGCGGCGTGCCGCCCGCCCCCCGGTTCAGCCGGGCCGCCGCCGCCAGGGCGCGCGCCGCGTCCAGCGGGCCCGCGCAGCGCGGCGAGCCCGTCGGGCGGCCGGGGCGCGCGGGCGCTCCCGTCACGAGCGCCTGCCGCACCTGGTCGGGCGTGAGCCGCGGATACCGCGACCGGACCAGCGCCGCGACCCCGGCCGCCATCGCCGACGACGGGCTCGTCCCCGTCCCGACGACGTAGCCGCCGCCCGCGTCCGCGCTGACGATCTCGACGCCCGGCGCGCACACCGCCACGTACGCGCGGCGGCTGCTGTCCTTCCAGACGCGCCCGCGCTGGTCCAGCGCGCCGACCGCGATCACGCCCGGATACGCCGCCGGGAAGTTCTTCCGGTTCGCCCCCGCGCCGTCGTTCCCGGCCGACGCGATCAGCACGACGCCCTTCGACTGCGCGTACTTGATCGCCTGCTCCTCGGCGGCGCTGCCCTCGTAGTAGAGCTGCCCGCCGCCGAGCGACATGTTGATGACCTGCGCGCCCTGGTCGGTCGCGTACCGGATGCCCTGCGCGACCGCGTCCCGGTTCCGTGCGGCGGGGCCGCCGCGCCGCATCGGGTCGTCGTTCTCCCACGTGACGCGGATCGACAGCACCCGGCTCTGCGGCGCGACGCCGATCACGCCGTTCCGTCCGCCGGGACCGTTGCCGCGCCCCGCGATGATGCTGGCCATCGACGTCCCGTGACGCCCCCAGAACTTCGTGCCGGGACGCCGCTCCCCGCCGGTGAGGTCGGGCCCGGTGAGGACGCGTCCGGCCAGGTCGCGGTGGCGGCGGTCGACGCCGGTGTCGAGCACGGCGACCGTCACGCCCGCGCCGCGCGAGTACTTCCAGGCCCGGTTCGTCCGCAGCGACGCCAGATGCCATTCGCGTTCGCGGATCTGGTCGGCGCGGGCGCGCAGCACGGAGTTCGCGGACGCGCCGCGCACCTGCGCGGGTCCGTCGCCGTGCGGCGCGAGCGCCAGCGGAACGGCGACGGCGGCGGTCAGCGTGAGGACGGTCAGCGCGCCGCCGACGCGGACACCGGGCGTCACCGGTGCGCGGTACGGACGGGGACGCCGGACACGGTGACGTGCCTTGCCCACGCGCGCACCTCCTCCCGGCCGCGAGCCCCGGGGACCTCCCCGGCCCGCCGAGCACGGGGCACACATTGTGCCACGCCGTTCCCGACCGGCCCTCGGCACCTTCCCGGCACCGGACGGCTACGCGCAGGACCCCATCGGCCGGTCGCAGTGGACGAGGTCGCCGCCCAGGTCACGGCGGACGCCGTCGACCAGTTCACCGGGTCCGGTGACGAGCCAGTTCGGCCCGGTCAGGACCGCGAACGGGCCGGTGTCGCCGAGCGCGCTCTGCGCGACGCCCGTCCGCCAGCTCTGCGCCGTCTCCTCGGCCGTCATGCCGAGGTCGGACGCGAGGACCGTCCCGGCGACGTACCGGCCCTGGAAGCGGCACTCGACCCGTTCGGCGTCGTCGTCGCACTCGGTGGCGCCGTGCCTGCGCAGCACCTCGGTGATGGCCGTGGCATCGCGCTGCGCCGTGGCGCTCGCGACGGGCCGCGCGCCGTCGCCGCCGCCGGGGCCGAGCACGAGGAACGCGGCCGCGCCCCCGGACGCGAGCACGGTGGCGCCCACGGCACCGGCGACGAGGATGCGCTGGGATCTCATTCGCACCAGCATGCCGTACCCGTCGGTAACAAGAGCCGTCCGGCGCTGTTAGCCCGCCCACGTCAGTGACCACCGACGACCGCGCATCCGGGCCCCGCGCGAAGCCCGGATGCGCGGGGTCATCAGACCGCGCCTGCGCCCGTCAGCGAACGCACCGACAGATCGTCGTGCTTGTCCGCGTCGGGCTTCTCGCGGCTGAGCAGGGTGCCGAGCACCGCGCACAGGAATCCGCACGGGATCGACACCAGGCCCGGGTTCTCCATCGGGAAGACGTGGAAGTCGACGCCCGCCGGGAACAGCGACAGGCTCGCGCCCGTCACCGGGTCGACCTTCCCCGACACCACCGGCGACAGGAACACCAGCACCAACGAGCTGGCCAGCCCGCCGTAGATGCCCGCGACGACGCCGACGGTGTTGAACCGCTTCCAGAACAGCGACAGCGTGATCGCCGGGAGGTTCGCCGCCGCCGCCATCGCGAACGCCAGCGCCACCAGGAAGGCCACGTTCAGGTTCTTGGCGATGACCGCCAGCACGATCGCCAGCGTCCCGATGAGGAGCGCCGACAGCCGCGCCACCGCCACCTCCTGCGACTCGCGCGGCCGGCCGAGCATCAGGACGTGCCCGAAGAAGTCGTGCGCCAGCGACGTCGAGGACGCCAGCACCAGCCCCGACACGACCGCGAGGATCGTCGCGAACGCGACCGCCGCGATGAACGCCAGCAGGATCTCCCCGCCGAGCGTCCCCCAGAAGTACTGCCCGACCGCCTGCGCGAGCTGCGGCGCGGCCGTGTTGCCGGCCGGGTCCTGGGCGACGATCGCGGCCCGCCCCACCAGCGCCGCCGCGCCGAAGCCCAGCGCCAGCGTCATCAGGTAGAACGCGCCGACCAGGCCGATCGCCCAGTTCACCGAGGTGCGCGCGGCCCGTGCGTCCGGGACGGTGAAGAACCGCGTCACGATGTGCGGCAGGCCCGCCGTGCCGAGGATCAGCGCGAGCGCGAGGCTGAGGAAGTCGAGTTTGTTGACGAGCGTCTGCCAGGCGTCGCCCGGCACGTCCTTGCCGTACTTCAGCCCCGGCTGGAGGAACGCGTCCTTCTGCCCGCTGGCCTCGGCGGCCGACCCCAGCAGCGAACTCGGGTTGAAGCCGAACCGCGCCAGCACCAGCCCGCTCAGCACGACCGCGCCGCCCAGCAGCAGCACCGCCTTGATGATCTGCACCCAGGTGGTGCCCTTCATCCCGCCGAACATCACGTAGAAGATCATCAACGCGCCGACGACGATGATCGTCATCGTCTTCGCGGTGGCCGCGCCCATGCCGAGGAAGTTCTCCCCCGGCTGGATGCCGAGCAGCAGCGACACCAGCGCGCCCGCGCCGACCATCTGCGCCAGCAGGTAGAACACCGACACGGTCACGGTCGAGATCGCGGCGGCGGTGCGCACCGGCGGCTGCCGCATCCGGTACGACAGGACGTCGGCCATCGTGAACCGGCCCGCGTTGCGCATCAGCTCCACGAACAGCAGCGTCAGCAGCCACGCGACGAGGAACCCGATCGAGTACAGGAACCCGTCGTAACCGGACAGCGCGATGATGCCCGCGATGCCGAGGAACGACGCGGCCGACATGTAGTCGCCCGCGAGCGCGATGCCGTTCTGCGGGCCGGAGAAGACGCGCCCGCCCGCGTAGAAGTCGGTGGCGCCGCGCGTGTTGGCGCGGGCCCACACGGTGATGCCGAGCGTGATGCCGATGAACGCCAGGAACATCACGAACGTCAGCGCGCGTCCCCCGGCGACGTCCGCCGGGGTCGTCGCCATCAGCCACCTCATCCCAACCACCCCGCGTCGGGCCGGACGGTGCCCGTCCAGCCGCCGTCGCGCGTGCGGCGCTGCTCGGGGCCCTCCTGGGCGCGCGAGCCGAGTTCGACGGTGCGGTCGGCGGGGCCGTGCGGGGGGTGTTCGGCGTCCTTGGCCTCGGCGGCGGCGGGCTGCGCGTCGCCGGGGAGGGGCAGGGCCGGGATCACCTGCGTCCGCGTCGTGTCCTCGTGGGCGGCGGGACGGCGCGGCGGGGTCGGTTCGATCGTCTGCTCCGTACTCGGGGAGGGGACGGCGGGCCGTTTCGCGTGCCGGGGGGCCGGAGCCGGTCGCTCGGCGCCCTCCTCGACCGCGCGGCGGGGGGCCGGGGCGGCCACGGCCGGACGTTCGGCGCCCTCGACGGCCGGGCGGGCGGGGCGCTCGACGGCGGGGCGGGCCGCGTCCTCGACCATCGTGCCGCGCCGGGACGCCGCGACCTCTGCGCGGCGGGCGGCGGCCTCGACCGCCGCCGGACGGCGCGGATACGGGGCGCCGCTCTCGGCCTCGGCGCGGAGCTGCACGGCGAGCGGGTCGATCGACCGGCGCGAGTAGAACGTGTAGCCCCAGGCGAGCACGAACGTCGAGACAAACTGGAGGACTCCGAGGACCAGCGCGACGTTCACGTTCCCGGCGACCGGCCGCGCCATGAACCCCCGCGCGAACGCCGACAGCAGCACGTAGACCAGGTACCAGCCGAGGAACGACCCGACGACCGCGAGGGCGAGCCGCCGGAACCTCCGTCTCAGCAGCAGGAACCTCTCGTCGCGTGCCATGAGCGCGTAGCGCGTCCCCGGCCGATGCCGGGCCCGAGCACCGTCGCGGCGCTCGGGTGGCCGCGAGTCCCAGACCATCCGGCCCTCCCTGATCTTGTGACCCTGTGTAGTGCTGACATCACTATGAGATCAAAGATTGGTGGCCGGTACCGCCCGCTTGGCGAGAATGGAGGAAAAAGACTTCAGAGCCAGGTCAATATGGCCTCGCAGCCAGCCCGAATAGACCGATTGATTGGGACAAAAGCCGAACTAAACGGCGAATACTGCTACCGACCGGGGAATCGCGCCTTACCCGAAGGCGGACTCCCCGGACGGCGGCCCGCCCGAGCACGGACGGTCACGCCCCGGGCCCGCCGATCACGGGTCCGTCCGGCCACAGCCGGACGAGATCGTCCGGCGTCAGCGGCTCCCGGTACGCGGTGCGCAACACGGCGTCGGCCGTCCCGGCATCGGCCTCGGCGAGCCGGACGAACCAGTCGGCCCCGGCCGGATACACCCACAGGTAGGACCGCAGCAGCGGGTCGTCGCGCCGGTCCTTGACGACCTGCCGCCCGATCTTCCCGTCCCACCAGGGCATCCACGCCAGCATGTCGGCGGCGGCCTCGTCCACGGACGCCCCGGCGTTCACCGCCAAATGCGACCGGGCCCGGACGAGCTGGACGAAGTGGTCGAGCCGCGTGCGCGCGACGAGCACGGCGTCGTCGGGCAGCAGGAACAGCGGCAGCGCCTGCGCCAGCCCCTCCAACATCACCTGGTAGAGCGCATGCACGGAGAACACCCGCACCCACGGCACGTCCTCCCGCGCGGCCCGCGCGGCGAGGCTGACGCTCTGGAGCCCGTGCCCGAGCACCTCGTGCAGCGCGAACTGCCGCGCTCCGGCGGCCGTGAAGTCGATGTGCGGCAGGTTGAGCCGCAACCGCACCTCGTCCCCGGCGCCGTCCAGCCAGTACGCCCAGTAGACGTCGTCGACGGCGACGCTCTCCATCGTCAGCCGGTACGCGGCGGTGCTCCCGGTGGCGGCCCGGACGACCGGTTCCAGCTCGGCGACGGCGTCCCGGATGGCGTCGGGCGCGTCACCCACGTCCAGCCGCCCCTCGACCTCCCGCAACTCCCGGTTGGCCCCCTCACCCCAGGCGACACCGACGGCGTCCAAGGCCGCCCGAGCCTCCCCGGCGACCCGATGCAGGTACTCGTCCGACCACCCCGCGACCCCGCACCCCTGCGTGGCCCGCACGTATTCGTCCAGAGGCACCCGAGCCCCGAGCAACGCGTCCAGATAGGCGACGTCAGCGTCGATCCGAGCAAGCACGGCCCCCTCAGCGGCCCCCCGAAGCCCGACAAGCCGCTCCCGCACGACCTCCCGAGAGATCCCAGCGACCTCCCCACCGGGCACACAGTCAAAATCGACGACGGCCTGCCCGCCCACGCTCCGCTCGAACGCATCCCACCCACGCACGAGCCCCTCGACATCATCCCGAACACCCATCCCCCGACCCTAAATCCAGTTACGCACCCCACCCCACCCCCCGGTACGCTGATCCAGACCAAGCACGACCCCGCCTCCGTAGCTCAGCCGGCCAGAGCAGCCGCCTTGTAAGCGGCAGGTCATCGGTTCGAACCCGATCGGAGGCTCATCCCGTCTCTGAACTGCACGAACACCGTCCCACGATGGTGGTGCAGCAGTGCCGAAGCACAAGTCAGAGGCCGCCTTCCCCATCTCCCGCCCGGTGGGGAACGCTGCGGGGCATGGGGGCGACTCCCACACCATGGGGTCCTCCGCCGTGCCCGACATCAGCTCCTTCGAGCCCGAGATCGTGTCGTTCCGCCGCTACCTGCGGGCGACCAACAAGTCCCCCAAGACGATCAAGATCTACACCCAGGCGGCCGAGAAGTTCGCCCGCTTCCTGGTCGCCCAGACCGACTGCACCCAGTGGATGGACGTCGAGCAGCGTGACGTCCAGGAGCACACGATCACGATCCTGGAGGAGCACTCCCCCGGCTACGCCTCGAACCAGTTCAGGACGCTCCAGGCGTTCTTGAAGTGGTGGGCCGACGAGGAGGACCTGCCCAACGTCATGCTCGGGATGAAGGGGCCGATCGTCCCCGAGAAGCTCGTCCCGGTCATCTCGATGACCACCGTGCAGGCCCTGCTCAAGACCAGCGAGGGCAAGTCGTTCGTCGCCCGCCGCGACATGGCGATCCTGCTGGTCTTCATCGACTGCGGCCTGCGCCTGGGCGAGCTGGTCGGCCTCAAGGTCAACGACATCGACTTGGAGATGAAGGTTCTCTACGTCACCGGCAAGGGCCGCCGCTCCAGGGCCGTGCCGTTCGGCCACCGCACCGCTATGGCCCTGGACCGCGACCTGCGCGAGCGCTCCAAGCAGAAGCTGGCCCACCTGGACTCCCTGTGGCTCGGCACGCAGGGCGAGGGTCGAGGTGATCTTGCCGATCATCACCAGGTCCCCGTGACGCGGGGCCGAGGCGACGAAGATGAGCCTGCGTAGAAGCGGGGACACCGTCTTGCCCGAGCGGATCGAGCCGGTCGCGATGTTGATGCGCGCTTCGCTGTGGGCAACGAAGTCGATCTGCCTGCGGCTGAGGGGTGGGGCGTACAGGAGAGCCGACATGCGCCCTCCGCTCACTCCTGTACGGCGACCGCCTTGAGTGCCTCACCGAGCTGGCCGGCATCGAGCGGGCGGTGTCGGTACCGGTGTCGGCGTCGTGCAAGTCGAGCTTGAGATGCTTGTCGAGCAGCAGGCCGGGCGCCCGGACGTAGGCGAGCTGCTCGTGCGGAGGCGGGGTGTCCAGCTCGTCCTGCACACGCCGCCCCTCGCGCCCCACGTACTCGATGCGCCGGTAGCGTCCCCAGATCTGGGCACGCAGTCTCTCGACGTCTCCCAGGAGATCGTCGGCGAGCTGCCTGCGCCGAGCCTTGGCATCGAGCTGTGCGGCAGCCACGGCTTGTGCGGTCTGGGAGCGATCGAAGCTGAGTCCCATCTCTGCGCAGTGCCGGGTGATCGTCTTCACACTGCGACCCAGCTCCCGCGCGATGGCGTTCCGGGAGCGACCTTCGGCATGTAGCGCACGCATCTGCTCACGCTCCACCTCAGTGACCGGAGTGCCCGCCATCGGCCACCTCCGTGCGTGTGAGGGCGAGGATCGACTGATTGGCAGGGGAACCAACCGGTTCCAGCTTCTTCGAGGACGAGGACCAGTAGCTTGATGCCGTGACCCTGAACAGACGCCCCGTTCGGGGGCGGTATGAACGCGTGAGGCACTGGGGCCGCCAGGTCGCGACGCTCTTGGTCGTGTGCGGGCTGGTGGCCATCGCGGTCGTCTTCCGCAAGCCCCTCGGCGAGCTGAAGATCGACCCCTGGATAGCGGTCGTCTTCCTCGCCCTGGTGTTCCATCAGCCGATCGCTGACCAGATCCGCAATTTGCGGACTCTGACGACTCCCCTCGCAGAGCTTGAGTTCAACGAAAAAGCGCGCGAGCTTGCGCAGGAGGCCGACGAGGTCATCCCTGACCCGCCGAGCGAAGAGATTTCAGGCACCGACGAGACGCCCCCTGCCGATCATCGGCGTGGTGAGCAGTCTTCTGGGACTCCTGCCACGCCGTTGCCTGTACCTCCGCCGACGGACGCGGTGCCTCCGGTCCTGAGAGCGGACGGACCGCGTGACTACGCCCTGGAGTACGAGACCGCGACGCGCGAGATCTTCGCCGCGCACTACCGCATGGCGGCTGACCACCCTGCCTATGCCGTGATCAAGACGAGGGCGACGCTCAACCGGATCGCGCGACGGGCGTTGCGGGCTGGAGGGATGAAAGTTCCGAACAAGATCTCGCCCGTTTCCCGGCTGCCCGATCTTGTGGAGCAGGGCGTGGACCCCCGTGCCGTCAATATGGCACGTGAGGTGATGCAGTTCGGCAACGCGGCCGTTCACGACGACATCAGCATCTCGCCAATGGCGGCGATCAACTACATCAGCGCCGCTGAGAAGGTCGCCCTGACGCTGGTCTACTTCATCGCGTCCAAGGAGCCCGTGAACGGGATGCGCGCGGCCGCTTGGCTCTACTGAGGAGCGCTTGACTCAGACATCAGTAGCCATCCTGATCATTGTCGGTGCAACGAGTCCGCTGGTCAAGCGGCGGATCGACGCGCTTTGGCCTCGGCCTCCAGGGCGGCCTGCTCGGTGTAGCGGTACCGGCCGTCGGCTCCGATCATGACGGGCGTGAGCCATCCCCGGGCGGCCCAGCAGCGGACCGTCCGGGGAGAGCGGTGTACGACGACTACGTCCACATGAGCCTCCGGCCCGGCCGCGACGTTCCCGATCTCACCACGCCGGAGATGCGGCGCAGGGAGTGCGAGATCATCCTGGACCTGGCTCCGGGCTCCCTCGGAGGAGCCGAGTAGCCGTGTCGCCACGGCGGTGATCCCGGCCTCGGCGGCTACTGGTCCTGCCCGGATCGCCGCGCATGGGACGCGATGGACGCGGAGCACATCGAGGCCGGGCGGTATGTCCTACGCGCCGGACGGCGGATCGGTACCCCCGAGGAGTGAATCGCGGGGCTGAGCGTGGACGAGCGCATGACGCTCTGGTCCCGCTACGAGATCGACGTCCTGAATCCCGCGTCCACCACCCTGCGGCACGGCGTCATCTACGGTGGCGACGCCGTGCGCCAGCCGGTCGTCGTGGTGGCTGGCACCCTCTACGAGGCTCGCTGGCTGACCGTCCACGAGGCAGCCGAGGAGGACGGCGGGGACAGTCTCCTGATCGCCCACGAGGACGATGCCGGCACCTGGTACACGCTCGTCGGCCTGCGGTAGGCATCTGCCCCCGGTGACCGCCAGCGACGGGGACTCCGTACGTTGTACGGAATTTCACTCATTACCGCTTTGCTCGGTAGATCCCTACGGATGATGGAACGAAAATCGTGATTCGAGTACCCCTGGCGGAGTCCAGGTGTGGTCCGGAGAGCTGGATCAGGAGCAGCGCCCCGCCTCGGAGCGCCCCCTCGGGTGGCCTACACCGCCGCGAAATTCCAGTGGGTGCAGCGGCAGCTCGCCACCATGCCCCGCCTGACCCATGCCCAGGAGGCGCAGGGGCGGAGGATCAAGCGGGACCTGGCGAGGCAGGACTACTAGTCCACCCAGCTCCAGTCCTCCTCCTCCACGGGGTAGTCGGGCGTCAGCTCCAACCCAGCGGCTACCACCTCGTCTGCATCACGAAGCTTCAGCCCGCAGGCCCCGCAACCAAAAGTAGCCACCTGAAGGAATCTGCGCCCCCCGTGGTACACGGTCATGTAGCCGCCCTCTCCATCAGACACGTGCTCGACATCGACATCGACATCCTCGGTACCGAAGCAATACGCTTCTTCGGACCCGCAAGCCGGACAGGTGACCTCGATCTCGTCCGTGCGATCGGTCAGTTGCGCCCATGCCTGTGCGTGCCGGGACTTGAGAACGGCCGCATGGTGTTCTCCGGGAATCTTCTCCATCAGTTCGTCGAAATCGTGCTTGGCCTTAGCGATCCGCCGTCTAACCTCTTGCTGCACTTCGTTAAGGGTCTCTGAGATCATCGACTCAACCAAGTCCTTGTGACGGCCCCAACGATCGTCTCCGACCTGAAGCGCGTCGTATATCTCGTTGCTGAGCCGGAGGTAAGCGGAGAGCAGCTCTCGCGTCGCGTTCGGCTGGAGGTAGCCGACGTGCACGATCCCGTCCCGGACGTCGATGAGTTGCTTAACCTGATCCTGGGGAACTTTGAGTCCGCGCATCAACGACTGAACCCGTTCGACGGCGGTACGGCCGCTGATCGTACGAGGCCCCTTGCCTGGGTCTTTGGCCTTAGCTCTGTGGCCGGTGAGATGGAGCAGCGAGTCGAGCTGTCCGTTCTTGATGTCCATGAGCAGCGCCGGGTGCAGGTCACACAGGTACGCCTTGCACAGGTGTTCCAGCCCGATGGCCGCGTTGGTAAGGATGACCTTGGTGTCTTCCTCGGTGTATGCCTTGAGCGCCCGGTCGGCGAAGTCCTTCGCCGACGTCAGGAGCTGGTCGCGATCGACGGTCGTCACCTGGAAGACGGTAGTGATCACCAGGGGGTGATCACTACCGTCCCCAGCAAGCTGGGGAGCGTCACCGCCACCTACGCCGACCCGCCACACGCCCCACACTGCGGAGCGTCCGGAAGCGGTACTGACTCAGGCGGGCGTCCGGGGAACGGACGCGCGGGCGAGCAGCTTGAACGCCCCGACGTCGGTCATGGACGGCATCTCCGCCCTGCACGCCCGGCCGGGCGTGACTCACTGTCGGTCTGTCCGGAGGAGCACCGGGGAAGCCGTCACGGCTCGAAGATCCGCTACTCAGATGCCGCTTTTGATCTTCCCCCGAATCCGGGGGAATGGGTTCTCGATCCGATGAGATTCTTTCCCCAGATATCTGGTGAACGAGAGGCCGCTTGTGCCATCCTGGGGGCTCCAGATCCCCTGTCCGTGCAGGTCAGGGTGCTGGATGAGCCCCGATCCCGGACTCCGCCTTGTAAGCGGCAGGTCATCGGTTCGAACCCGATCGGAGGCTCCAACCCCCTCTGACATGCGAGAACACCCCAAGCGGATCACCGTCCGCAGGTGTACACCGCTCGAACAGAGGAAAACTTTCCGTTCTTCGCGGCGGCGTCCGGCGTGATCCACAGCGTCGGCACAGCGGACGGGGCCACCGAGCAGGACCAGCCGCGCGCGGTCATCTCTCCGCCCAGGACGCGCAGGTAGGGCGCGGCCGCCACGCGGCGGCGCACCCGGACGAACCAGGTGACGAGCGCTTCGATATGGCACAGGGACCCAAGCATTCCGTCAGTGTCGCCGGCGTCATCGTGGACGAGCACAACCGCGCCCTGCTGATCCAACGTCGCGACAATGGACGCTGGGAAGCACCCGGCGGAGTTCTCGAACTAGCCGAAGACGTCATCACCGGCCTCCGCCGTGAGGTCCGGGAAGAGACCGGTCTGGAGATCGCCCCGGTCCGCCTCACCGGCGTCTACAAGAACATGAGGCAAGACATCATCGCCCTGGTGTTCCGCTGCGTCACCACAGGCGGAACACTCTCGGCCACCGAAGAGACGCGAGACTTCCGGTGGGTCACCGCAGCGGAAGTCAGCACGATCGCCACCGAGGCTTTCGCCGTTCGAGTAAAGGATGCCCTCAACTCCCCACACGACGTCTCGATCCGGCAGCATGACGGGACGCACTTGCTCGGTTAGCCTGGCTAGCCCGATCTCCGCATGGCCAGCGGAGAAGG
The DNA here is from genome assembly GCF_000374305.1 of Actinomadura flavalba DSM 45200. Taxonomy (GTDB): domain Bacteria; phylum Actinomycetota; class Actinomycetes; order Streptosporangiales; family Streptosporangiaceae; genus Spirillospora; species Spirillospora flavalba. Next base: position 30,140 of record NZ_KB894099.1, read on the forward strand.
CCCCTGACCAGTACTAACGCCCGGTAGGAGCCTTCTTCGGTGGTGGGGCTGGGTTCAGGGGGTGGTGCAGAGGGCGTGGGCTAGGACGCGGCCGGTGTGGAAGCGGGCGCCCCAGCCTGATGCGTCGCCGGTGGGGACGTTGGCCTCGACCATGTCGTAGGCGGTGCCGCCGTTGGCGAAGGCGCCCTCGCCCTGGTAGCCGCCGCCGATGGCGTTGCTGCCGGACGGGCAGCGGGCGATCGCGTTTTCGCCCGGCTCGGACAGGGGGCTCTTCGCCACGGTGATCGAGGCACCGGACTCGCAGCGCGCGTGGGCGATGACGCGGCCGGTGTGGAAGCGGGCGCCCCAGCCCGTGCCGTCGCCGGTGGGCGTGTTGGCCTCGACCATGTCGTAGACGGTGCCGCCGTTGGCGAAGGCGCCCTCGCCCTGGTAGCCGCCGCCGACGACCTTGCTGCCGGACGGGCAACGCGCGATCGCGTTCTCACCCGGCGCCGACAGGGCGCTCTTCACCACCGTGACCTTCGCGTCGGCGGCCTGCGCGGTGGTGGCGCCCACGGCCGCCGCTCCGCCCAGCACGAGGCCGGCGGTCGCCAGGATGAGCCGGTTCTTCTTGTCCATGGGTGCCTCTCGCTCCGTGCCGACGCCCACGATCGGCAACCACCGGGACACTACAGAACGTCATTGACCGAACGCAAAGAGTTCTAATCCGTGCGCGGGTCAGCGGGAGCGGTGGTGGTGCAGGGCCAGCAGGGCGGTGTAGGTAAGGGCGAAGGCCGTCCAGGACAGGTAGAGGCCGTGCAGGCCGTAGCCCAGGTGGACGCCCAGGAGCCAGGCCAAGGGGATGAGGACGAGGTAGTCGCTCGCAATCGAGGCGATCATGACCGCGCGGGTGTTGCCTGCGGCTCTCAGAAGGGCGGCGTAGGTCATGGCGACCACCATGGGGAGCATGCTCAGCAGCGCCCAGGGGGTTGCTTGCCAGGCTTGGTCGGCTACGGCCGGGTCTTCGGTGAAGAGGGCCGGGAGGGTCGTGCCCGCGAGCAGGATGAGGGCCGACGGGATCGCCAGCATGAGCAGGAGGAGGCGGGTGCCTGTGCGGCGGCGGGACTCGGCTTGGGCCGGGTCGGCTGCGCCCAGGTCCTGGCCTGCCAGGATCGTCGTCGCCGTTGCGGCCGACGCCAGGATCGTGAAGACGATGAGCAGCAGGTTGTCCACGATGCGGTAGGCGGCGAGGTCGTGGGTGCCCATGCGGGCGGCGAAGCCGGCGATCAGGGCCTCGTTGACGTAGCCGACGCCCATCGTGCTCATCTCCGGCCAGCCGATCGTCCACAGGTCGCGGGTGACGCCGGGGGCGGCGTCGGCGTTGCGTGGCAGGCGCGGACGGGCGTAGAGGAGCAGGAAGGCCGTCCCGGCGGCGGTGGCGAGGAGGGTCGCGGCGGCCGCGCCGGGGACGCCCCAGCCGACGTGGAAGATCAGCAGCAGTCCGGCCGGGAGGTTGACGGCGTTGACCAGCAGTGCCGTGTACATCGCGGCCCGTGTCGCGCCGACGCCCGCGCACGCCCCCTGGAGCGTGAACGACACGGCCGCGAACGGCACCGCGAACGCCAGCACGCGCAGGTACGCCGTCCCGGGGCCGAGCAGGTCCCCCGACGCGCCCAGTACCCGCAGCACCGGCGTCGCCAGCACCCACAGCAGCGCCCCGACGACGGCCCCGGCCGCCACCGACGTGACCACCCCGACCCGCACGACCTGCGCGACCTCGCCGGGCCGTCCCGCGCCGTGCCGCTGCGCCACCCGCACCTGCACGGCCGTCGCCCAGCCGCGCACGACGACGAGCGCGACCAGGTAGACGGGCGCGGCGAGCGCGAACGCGGCCAGCGCGCGCGTGGACAGCCGACCGAGCAGGATCGTGTCCACGACGTTGAGGACGATCTGCGTCAGCCCCGCGACCATCAGCGGGTAGGCCAGCGCCCACAGCGGCCGCATCCCGGGCGGGGCGCGGTCCGGCAGGACGGTTCCGGTCACAGCACCGCCCGCGCGGCTTCCAGCAGTTCGACGTCGCGGTCGAGCAGGATGAGCGTGTCGACCCGGGACTCCTTCCACGCGTGCAGCCGGTCCACCATCGCGGGCAGCGGCCCCGACAGCGCGACCTGGTCGAGGAACCGGTCGGGGACGGCGGCGATCGCGTCGGCGCGGTGCCCGGCGGCGAGGTGGTCGCGGACGGTCGTCGCGGCGCCCTCGAGGCCCATCTGGCAGGCGACGTCGAAGTAGGTGTTGCGGACGCCGGGCGCGCTCGCCCCGACGAGCTGCGCGAACAGCGGGCGCAGCAGGTCGCGGCCCTTGGCGGCGTCGTCGGCGCGGGCGACGTAAAGGATGGGGCAGATCGCCACGTCGGCGCGGTCGCGTCCGGCGCGGGCGATGCCCTCGTCCAGCGGTGCGGTCAGGGCGGTCTCGTGTTCGGGGGCGTACAGGCCCGACAGCCAGCCGTCGGCGATCTCGCCGGTGAGGGCGACGTTGCGCGGGCCGATCGCGCCGAGGAACAGCGGGACGCGGGGCCGCAGCGGCTCCATCTCCGACCGCACCGGCCGCGCCCGCCCGGTGGACCCCGGCCCCCGGTACGGCAGCGTGTAGATCTCGCCGTCGTGTTCGACGCGGCGTTCGCGGGCGACGGCGTCGCGGACGATCGCGACGTACTCGCGGGTCCGCCGCAGCGGCCGATCGTAGGGCTGCCCGTGCCAGCCCTCGGTGATCCACGGCACCGACAGCCCGAGCCCGAGCTGGAACCGGCCGCCCGACAGCACGTCCAGCGTCATCGCGGTCATCGCGGTGGCGGCGGGGGTGCGGGCCGGGATCTGCATGACGCCGGTGCCGAGCTTGATCCGCGAGGTGACGGCGGCGAGGTAGCCGAGGACGCTGACGGCGTCGGGCCCGTACTCCTCCACGCTCCACACCGAGTCGACGCCGATCTCCTCGGCGCGCCGGACGACGGGCAGCACCTCCTCGATCGGTTCGCCGCCGTAGCCGAGGGCCAGCCCGAGTCGCATGTGCTCCCTTTCGGTGGGGGTGTCAGGAGAACGGCAGCGGGTGCCGGACGAGCGCGGTCTCGGCGCGCCCGGCGGTGATGCGGTCGCCGCCGAGGAAGGGGAAGGCGGCGGGGGCGTTGCAGGTCAGGCCGGGCACCAGGACGCGGACGACGCGCAGCCCGGCGGCGTGCGCCTCGGGCGTGGACAGGTCGACGCCGATCACCGGCCGCCCGGCGAGGACGCGCAGGTAGTGCGGCAGTCCCGCGCCGGACGGGGGCGGCAGCGGCGGGCCCGGGTCGCGCATCCGGTCCAGGCGGGCGTCCTGCATCCGGGGGTCGAGGTAGACCTGGACGTGCAGGCGGACGTCGTTGACGTCGCGCCAGTCGGGCCGGAAGTCGTCCAGGTACGCGCGGTCGGCCCGGTACGCCCGGTACGGACGGTGATCGGTGCGGGCGGCGCGCCAGAAGGGGCCGTCGCCGTCGGAGAGTTCCAGCGCGGTCTCGTGCATGCCGATCGCCTCGGTGAACGCCTTGGCCGCCGCCTCCGGCGCGGTGGCCCGGCAGGCGCTGCCGAAGCCGACGAGCCGCCGCGCGGGGTCCTCGACGAAGACGCCCGCGACCAGGACGTCGAACGTCGAGGGGACGCGCAGGAACGTGACCCGCAGCCCGGCGCCCCGCGCCTCGGCGACGGCCGCCGCCAGCGGCCCGCGCGGTTCCACGCCGAGCCGCGCGCCGCGTGCGCCGCTCGCCCACCACAGCGTCACCGCGTCGCGTTCGAGGACTTCCTCCAGCGCGGCGCACCGCGCCGCCTCCAGCGAGGTCGCGGCGGCGGTACCGGCGAGGACGGGGTAGTTCGTGGGTGGTTCGGCGGCCCGCGCGCCACGGAAGTAGTTCACGTAGGCGAGCGAGGCGGGCACCAGGATCTCGCCGTCGTCGGCCAGGTCGCGGCCTGCGGCCCAGGCGATCTCCAGGTCGCGCGTCAGCGGGACGAACGGGAAGCCGCGCTGGGCGTGCTGCCGCGCCGAGTACAGCGCGAGGGACGCCGGATCGGCGGCCGGACGGCCCGCGCGCACCAGCGCCCGGTGCGACGCGACCGGCAGCCCGGCGGGGACGACGTTCGCGCAGAACCGTTCGACGGCCTCGCCCACGGCCGCCGCGCGGGCCTGTCCGTGGTCGCCGAGGGCGGCGCCGCCGGTGACGGCGTCCACCGATCGGAACCGCTCCGCCGGGTGCGCGCTGTAGGAGACGAGCGACGGGACGACCGGCACCCGCGGCCGGTCAAGCACGACGCGGCCGACCAGATCCGGAGGGGCGGCGGGACGCGGCATCGTTCTCCTCTCGGCGGCGGGGCGGTGCGGGGACGGCGCCGGGCGCCGTCCCCGCACCTGCCGGTCAGTTCTCGTCGCGCTCGTCGGCGCTGTCGTCACGCCACTCGAACGGGGCGTCCACCGCCGGCGTGTGGGACTTGAGCCCCTGCTGCGGCTCTTCGGGTTCGACGAAACCGTGGTGCGCCATACGCGTCCTCCTTCGGTCCGCACGGACCCGCGTCGCCGCGAGGTCCATGCATTTGCGAACACTTCGCGAGAAGCCTAGGCATGCCCGGCGCGAAAGGTCAACGCCTTCGTTCGGCGCCCTTTTTCAGGAGCGAACAGTCTTCGCATTTCACCCCGTCCGGAACCCGGTAATACAGGCAGCAACTCGTACTGCGCAGGAATCCCAGTTCCGGTCCGGTGATGGCGCCGGTTCCCGCCAGCCGTCCCGTCTCCAGCAGTTCCCCGGTGAGCGGGACGAGCCGGTCCCGCGTTTCCGGACGGGCCGCCAGCAGCGCCCGCGCCGCCTCCACCAGAGCGGACGCGGCGTTGCCCGGCGGCAGGCGCGGCGCGACCTTGACCCGCAGTCCCGCCACGAGCGGTTCCAGATGTTCGACCACCACGACCCGGTACAGCACGTCCGCGACCTGCGTGTTCTCGTCCACGAAATGACCCGCCGCGACGGGCAGCCGCAGGGTTCCGTTCGCGTCCGAGCGCTGGAGGGCCGTCAGGTCGGGCACGACGCCGTGCAGGAGCGCGGCGGCCAGAACCGGCGACCACAGCCGCGCGGCGTGGCCGAGATGCACCATCGAGGCACCGATCCGCAGTTCCTCCGTGCCGTACCGCCGCGCGGTCGCGGTGACCAGGTCGTGCATTCCACCGGCATAGGAATCGTGGACGGGATGCCATCCCGCGTCCGGTCCGCCGACGGTCACGGCGAAGAAGGCGCCGAGGCTCGCGACATCTTCGAGAGCCGCGGCGACGGACGCGCCGGAAGCCTGCCGTAGCGAAGTCACGTTATTCTCATTCTCCCGTTCTGGCGACGGACGCCGTTTGGCAGCGGTGAATTCTCCCGTCCGCTTCCGGAAGGGATATCGGCCGCTGTTTCGGGCGGAATACCGGTGTCTCATCCCTCCTTGCGCAGGAAACCGGGCGGTGGCAGCAGGACCACCTGTGGCCTGCCGGTGCGGGGGTGTTCGGTCACCTCGGCGGTGACGCGGTAGACGTCCGCGAGCAGGCCGGGGGTCAGGACCTCGCCGGGCGGCCCGGCGGCGACCAGGCGACCGGCGGACAGGACGCAGATCCGGTCGCAGAAGGCCGCGGCGAGGTTGAGGTCGTGCAGCGCGACGACGGCGGTGACGCCCAGCTCGCGGACGAGCCGCAGCGCGTCGAACTGGTGGCGCAGGTCGAGGTGGTTGGTGGGTTCGTCCAGCACCATCGTGCCGGTGCGCTGCGCGAGCGCGCGGGCGATGAGCACGCGTTGCTTCTCGCCGCCCGACAGCCGGTCGAACGGGGCGTGGGCCAGGTCCGCGACGTCCAGGGACGTCAGCGCGGCGTGGATGACGGCGCGGTCGTCGGCGTCGTCCCCGGCGAAGGCGCGCTTGTGCGGGGTGCGGCCCATCGCGACGACCTCGTGGACGGTCAGCTCGAAGTCGCCGCCGGTCTCCTGGAGCACGGCGGCGAGCCGGCGGGCCAGCCGCTTGCCGGGCATCCGCCACACGTCCTCGCCGTCGAGCAGCACGCGGCCCGACGTCGGCCGCAGCGCCCGGTAGAAGGTGCGCAGCAGCGTCGATTTCCCCGCGCCGTTCGGGCCCGCCAGCCCGACGACCTCGCCCGGACGGACGTCCAGGGACACCCGGTGCACCAGGGCGCGTTTCCCCACGACCACCGACACCTCTTCGGCGCGCAGGGCGGCGGGCGCGTCGCGTCCGGCCGTCACCGGGCCGCCCTCCGGCGCATCAGCCAGAGGAAGAACGGGCCGCCGACCAGCGCGGTCAGGATGCCGACGGGGATCTCCTCGGGCGCGATCAGGGTGCGGGCGGCCAGGTCGGCGGCGATGAGGAACGACGCGCCCAGCAGCGCGGCGGCGGGCAGCGCGCGGCGGTGGTCGGCGCCGACCAGCAGCCGCACGACGTGCGGCATGATCAGGCCGACGAAGCCGATCGAGCCGCTCACCGCGACCATCGTCCCGACCATCATCGCGACGAGCGCGAACATCCCGGCCCGGAACCGGTGGACGTCCAGGCCGAGCGCGGCGGCGGCCTCCTCCCCCGCCAGCAGCAGGTTCAGCGGGCGCGTCAGCCCGAGCAGTACGGCGAGGCCCAGCAGTACCGCCGTGGCGGGAATCCACAGCGTCGTCCACGAGGTCCCGGCCAGGCCGCCGAGCATCCAGCGCAGCGCCGACTGCGTCTTGTGCGGGTCGCCGGAGGTGACGACGAGGAAGCTCGCCAGCGCCGACAGCACCTCGGCCATCGCGACCCCCGCGAGGACCAGCCGCACCGTCGTCATCCGGCCGCCGGACCGCGCCAGGAGGTACACCGCGACCAGGGCGGCCAGAGCGCCGAGGAACGCCGCGCCCGGCAGCGTGAACGCGCCGAACACCGACACGCCCAGCACCAGGACCAGGACGGCGCCGACCGTCGCGCCCGACGAGACGCCGAGCAGCATCGGATCGGCCAGCGGGTTGCGGACCAGCGCCTGCAACGCCATCCCGCAGACCGAGAGCCCGGCGCCCACCACGGCGGCCAGCAGCACGCGCGGCAGCCGGACGTCCCACACGATCGTCTCGCGCACCGGCGACCACGTCGGATCGGCCAGCGCGGGATGCAGCCGGTACGCCAGGATGCCCCAGACCTCACCCGCCGGAACCCGGACCGACCCGGCCGCGACCGCGGCGGTCACGGCGACGAGCAGCAGCGCCGCGAGCGCGACGAGCACGAGCGCGTAGGACGTCCGCCGGTGCCGGACGGGCGCCGCCCGCGCGTCCTCGGCCTGGACCGGGACGGTCACCGGAAGCGGTCGGGGTGAAGCTGCCGCGCGAGGGACTCCACGCCCGCCGGGACGCGCACGCCGAGCACGGTGGACGACAGCGGCAGCACCGCGAACCGCCGGTTCTTGATCGCCGGGACGTCCTTGAGCGCCGGGTTCGCCAGCAGGAACTTCTTCTTGTCCGCGACGGGCTGGTCGCCGTAGTCATAGATGACGATGACCTCGGGCGCCCGGTCCGCGACCTGCTCGAACGACACGTCACCGAACGGCTTGCGCACGTCTGCGAACAGGTTCGTCCCGCCCGCCAGCTTGATCATCTCGTTGCCGATGCCCGTGCCGCCCGCGGTGAAGGCCGTCTTGTCGCCGCTGTCGTAGACGAAGACCTTGAGCGGCGTGACGCCCTGAACCTTCGCTCGCGCCGCGTCCAGCACGCCGTGCAGCTTCTTGATCTGCTCCTCGCCCCGGCTCGCGACGCCGAAGATCTTCGCGACGTTGCGGATCTCCTGGTCCATGTCGGGGATCGCGACCGGGGCGGACGCGCACTCCTCGATGTTGAGGTAGGACTCGATGCCCGCTTTCTTCAGCGCCGCGCGGCCGCGCCCCTCCTTCTCCTCGAAGGTGCTGGCGAAGCCGCCGTAGGCGAAGTCGGGCTCGGCCGACAGCAGCGTCTCGAAGGAGGGGTACTCCTTGGCCAGCACCTTGATGCGGTCGTAGGCGGCGCGGTACTCGGGCAGGATCCGGTCGTCGAGGTAGGCGGTGGCCACCAGGGACTTCTCCAGGCCGAGCGCCAGCATGACCTCGGTGGCGTGCTGGTTCAGCGCGACCGCGCGGCTCGGCGGGCGCTGGTAGGTGGTGGTGACGCCGCAGTTGGCCAGCGTGACGGGATAGCCCTGCGCCGCCGGTGCCCCGGCACCGGACGTGCGTCCGTCACCGCCTCCGCATCCCGCGACCAGCAGGATCGCGGTGAGGGCCGCCGCAAGCGGCCGCCTGGATACTCTCGCCATGGAACGGGGGTCCTCTCGCCGGTCTCCGCGGGGTGGGGCGGCGTGAGGGGACGAGAGGCGCCGGGCGACGGGGCCGGGCGCACATGGCGGCATGCCAAGGCACTCTCCTCTCTGGGGAGATCCGCCCCAGTTTCATCGAGGAGGCGACCGCGTGAGTCTCCTGGCTCTCGGGTCGACGCTTCCCCCGGCCTTCCCGCCCGTCACCGGGCCGTGGCCGCGTCGGGAGTCGCTCACCGATCACAGTGGCGGGACCGCACCGGATTTCCACCGGTTTCCTCGTTCCGCCGTCGCCTACGGCAGCCATCATGACATAACGACCAAAGCGCGACCATCGGTCAGGTGGCCTTACCTCGGGCGATGTGGAGCCGCATGGTCGTGAAGTCGAGGGTGATGTTGTACGGCTTCCAGAAGGCGTGGGCGAAGTGGCCGATGGCGTCGAAGCCCGGACCGTAGGGCCAGGGGACGTTGACGGGCATGGTCGGGTCGGTCTCGCAGTAGACGGAGCGGGCGACGGCGTCGCCCAGGCGGATCTCGCCCGGGTAGCAGGGGTAGGTCGTCGTCGGGTGGCTGTGCGCGAACGTCTCGATCGGGCGGTCGCGGTCGGTGCGGACGCGCAGGCGTTCGGCCACCTCGCCGGGCATGCCCGCCGCGATCTCACCGACGCCGCCGAAGTTCACGCCCATCACGCGGGGGCCGGACCCGGCGATGGAGCCCACGCTGGTGACGTCGTGGTCGCGCGACAGCCAGATCGGCAGCGGCCGCCCGCCCGTCCGTGCCGCGTCGGCGCGCGCCCTGCGGGCGGCCTCCGACGCCGGACGGCGCAGGATCAGCGACCGGCCCGCGTAGTCGAACGTGGTCAGCAGGTGGTAGAAGACCCACGTGCCGATCATGCCGTCGCTGTCCGTGCCGACGTCGGCGCCCGACTCCGTCGCGGACCAGCCCACCGGGACGTTCCGCAGCTCGATGCCGCCGAGCGTGAACGAGTCCAGCACCCCGTAGTAGGCCCAGATGACGGTGCCCTCGAACTCCGTCTTCTCCTGGTACACGGGACGCAGCCCGGCCTCCCGGGCCAGGGAGGCCGACACGCCGAGGTTCGGGGCGCCGGTGTAGAAGGTGAAGCGCTTCGGCGGCCCGCCGTTGACCGACGCCATGACCAGCGGGAACGGGTCGAGCTGCGTGAACGGCACCCGGCCGACGTCGCCGTGGACGCGGTACGGGGCGCCGCGCACCGCCCCGAACCACGCGGCGTAGGACGCCTCTCCGGCCGCCCGCCAGCGCGGCACGGAGAGGGCGAGCTTGTCCTGCCGGAGGTAGCAGTCGGCCAGCAGCGCGTTGGTCTCCTTGTCGTCGGGCGCCAGTCCGAGGGCCGTCGTCAGGTACTTCTCGGCCTCGGGGAACCGGTTGCCCAGCAGCCCGATGTAGCCGCGCTGGCGGGCCGCGCGCAGATCGGCGGGGTCCTTGCGCAGGATCGCCTCGTACGCGCGGGCCGCCCGTCCGAACTTCCCGGCTTTGAACAGGGCGTCCGCGTCACGGGTGTCGGCGTGCGCCGCCCTGCCCAGCAGCGGGGCGGTCGCGGCGGCTCCGGCCGCCACGGCCGCGCCCCGCAGCAGGGAACGCCGACCCCATCCTCCGTCTTCGGCCACGGCCGTCTCCTTCGTGCGCTCCGGGCGCCGGGCACCGAGTCCCGGCGTGGTGCGCACCACTGAAGACGGGAGGACGTCTCGTCGGCGTATGCGGTTTCCGATACGCCCGCGATACGTCCTACGCGGTGGGGTTGAGGAGGCCGTTCAGCCACTTCCAGAACTGGTCCCACCAGTTGCCGCCCGGCTGGGACGGCGACGGCGACGGGGTCGGCGTCGGGTCCGGGCCGGGGGTGCCGGTGTCGGCGGAGCCGGTGAACAGCAGGCGGTTGGCCGAGCCGTTGCCGGGGTTGCCGACGGCGCCGGTGGTCGCGGCGGACGTCAGCGCGGACGCGACCTGGGCGGGGCTGTGGCCGGGGTGGTCGGCCAGGACGAGCGCCGCGGCGCCCGCCACGTGCGGGGCGGCCATCGACGTGCCGGACATCGTCGCGGTCCCCCCGCCGTTGGACGTCGACACGATCTGCTGCCCGGGGGCGAACAGGTCGAGGCAGGAGCCGTAGTTGGAGAACGACGCGCGTGCGTCGGTCGCGGTGGTCGCGCCGACGGTGAGCGCGGCCGGGGTACGGGCCGGGGAGGTGTTACAGGCGTTGGTGTTCGAGTTGCCCGCGGCGAGCGAGAAGGTGACGCCGGACGCGATGGCCCGCTTGACGGCGTCGTCGAGCGCGGCGCTGGCCCCGCCGCCCAGGCTCATGTTCGCGACGGCGGGCTTGACGGCGTTGGCGGTCACCCAGTCGATGCCCTTGATGATCGCGGAGTTGGCCCCGCGGCCGTTGCAGTCGAGCACGCGGACGCCGACCAGCTTGGCGCCCTTGGCGATGCCGTAGGACGCGCCGCCGATCGTCCCGGCCACGTGGGTGCCGTGCCCCTGGCAGTCGTTGGCGTCGGTGTCGTTGTCGATGAAGTCGTATCCGGACCTCGCCCGGCCGCCGAAGTCGGGGTGGGACGTCAGGATTCCGGTGTCCAGGACGTACGCCGTGACGTTGGCGGCCTTGGTGTCGTAGGAGTAGCTGCGGCTGAGCGGCAGCGCCTTCTGGTCGGCGCGGTCCAGCCCCCACGACGGAGGGTTCTGCTGGACGTCGAACGCCTGGGAGATCGCGTCCTGCTCGACCGACGCGACGGCGGGGTCGGCGGCCAGCCGCCGCGCCCGGTCCGCGCTGAGCCGGGCCTGGAAGCCCTTGACGACGCTGGTGTAGACGAGCCCGACGTCGCCGGAGTACTTGCGGGTGAGCTGCTGGGCGCGGGTCCGCACGTCGTCCTGCCTGGGAGCCTGGCCGCTCTTGAGCGTGACGATGTAGCTGCCTTCGACGGGCTGCGCCGCCCGCGCGTTCAGGATCTCGCCGTCCGCGGCGGCGGGCGTCGCGGCGAGCAGGGGCAGCAGGAACGCGCCGGCCGCGGCGATCACGCGTGGTGAGTGGGGCATGAGGGGGGTTCACCTTTCGTCCTACGAGCTGTGCCGCCACGCGGGGGAACGCGGCCGCACAGGTAGGACGCGGATACGGTCCGCCGATAACACCCGAAAGAGAAATTCATCCGCCGGTGCGCACGGCGAGGCCGGTACCCGTGCCGGGTACCGGCCCCGCCGGGGGGCGGACGGTCAGTTCCAGGGGTTCCAGACCGACCAGGTGAAGGTGACCGAGGCGGTGCGGGACGACCGGTCGGTCACGGTGACGGTGCTGGTGGACAGGCCCCAGCGGGCGGGCGTTCCGGAGATCACGCCGGTGGCGCGGTCGATGGACAGCCCGGCGGGCAGACCCGACGCCGTCCACGTGTAGGGGGTGGTGCCGCCGGTGGCCGTCATCGCCAGGCGGTACGGACGGGAGGCATAGGCGGTCTGCGCGCCCGGGTCGGTGACGGCCGGAGGCGTCGTCGCGGTGCCGACGGTGAGGGTGAACGACGCGGTGGCGGACCGGCTCGCGGCGTCGGTCACGGTCGCCGTGACCCGCGAGGTGCCCGCCGCCGCCGGGGTGCCGGTGATGCTGCCGGTGGCGCGGTCGATGGACAGCCCGGCGGGCAGGCCCGACGCGGTCCAGGCGTAGGGCGCGGTGCCGCCGGTCGCGCGGAGGTCCAGCCGGAACGGCGTGCCGGGCCGGGCGGTCTGGTCGCCGGGCGGGGCGATGCTCGGGGCGCCGGGCGCCGTCGTCCCGGTGTACAGCGACAGGTTCCACTTGGTCAGCGCCTCGTTGACGGGCTGGCCGATGGTGTTGGGTCCGGACTGGCCGCAGGGGTTGCCGCCGCCGGAGTGCAGCCCGACGGCGGTGGCGCCGGACGCGGGGCCGGTGACGTAGGCGCCGCCGGAGTCGCCGCCGTTGGAGCAAGCGTTCGTCACGAAGAGGCCCGCGATGACGACGTTGCCGTAGTCGATGGTCTGGTTGATCTGGGTCACGGTGCCGCAGCGCAGGCCCGTGGTGCCGCCGGACCGGCAGATGGACATGCCCACGGTCGGTTCGGCCGAGCGGGTGACGGTGATGTCGCCCTGCCCGTGCCCGCTGACCTTGGCCGACTGCCGCCAGGCGGTCTCGGTGACGGCGACGACGCCGAAGTCGCCCTCGCGGGCGTTGACGCTGCGGTTCCCGCCGACGTTGGAGGTGCCGAGGCGGCTGCCGTCGTTGCCGTAGGCGGGCTGGTTCGCGTCGTTGGTGCAGTGCCCGGCCGTGAGCATCTGGCGGGAGCCGTCGCCGCCGGTGGCGCTGAACCCGATCGAGCAGTTGCCCTCCGAGCCCGGCTTCCAGTAGTCGCCGCCGACGACGTCGCCGCCGTGCTGGCGGTACCGGACGGGCACGTCCCGCAGCGCGACGGCGGGCGACAGCGCCGCGAGCCGCTCGCGGAGCGCCGCGTCCGCGCGCGGCGTCACCCGCACGACGACGCGGTCGGTGACGGGGTCGGTGCCCCAGCTCGCCACGCCGTCCGCACCGGCGCGGACGAGCGCGGACACGCGGGCCTCGACGCGGGCGAGCGCGGCGGGGCCGTGCCCGACGCGGACCGGGGTGGCGCCGGACGCGCGCACCAGGCGGGCGTGCGCGTCGTCGGTGACGGGCACGGCGAGCGTGCCGGAGCCCGCGTCGAAGTACAGTCCGGCCGCGCCGACGGCGGGCCGCAGCCGGTGCGCGGCCTCGCGGGCCTTCTGCTCGGCCGTCCAGCGGGCGCGGGTCTGCGCGGGGGTGAGGCCGAGGTCGCGCTGCATGGCCTTCAGCAGCGGGTCGGGGGCGGGGTCGGGCGCGGCCGACGCCGGGGCGGCCAGGACCGTCGCGGTCAGGACGAGCGCGGCCAGCGCGGCGAGGGAGCGGCGCGCGGGAGGGAGGGCGGTCATCGGTGGACCTTTCGCGCAGGGTGCGGGGGGAATCGCGATGAATGTAGGGATCAGCCTTCGCGCGGGAAAAGCGAGGAATCCCTTGTTCCGGGGCGCCCGTTGACCGCGAGCTGCGTGCGCGAGCGGACGCCGAGCTTGCGGTAGATCCGCGTCAGCGCCGCCTCGACGGTCTTCACGCTCATGTTCAGCGTCGCCGCGATCTCCTTGTTGGTGGCGCCCCCGGCCGCCAGTTCCGCGACGCGTTCCTCCCCGGCGGTCAGGTCGCCGCCGCGCGCCGGGTCGAGCCGCGCGGCCTCCAGCCGGACCTGGCGGGTCCAGGGACGCGCCCGCGCGGCCGTGAAAACCTCGGACGCCTCGGCCAGCACGTCGCGGGCCGGGGCGCGGCGGCGCCTGCGGCGCAGGACGCGCGCGAGGGCCAGCAGCGACCGGCCCCGCTCGACGGGCAGCCCGAGGCCCGAGAACGCGTCGGCCGATGAGCGCAGCGCCGTCTCGGCGGCGGCCAGGTCGCCGGCGGCGGCGTGCAGGGCCGCGTCGGCGCGGTCGAGCGCCGCCAGGACGCCCGGCCGCCGCCGGGCGGCGGTGCGGGTGCGGGCCGTCAGGTCGCGGCCCCGGCGTTCGCGGCCGGTGGCCGCGTACGCGGCGATCAGGTCGGCGTGCCAGCGGAGCTGGGACGGGTCGGCGACACCGGCCGCCTCCTCCAGTTCGGCCACCCGTTCCAGCGGCGCGAGCGCCGCCGCCGGGTCGCCCGACACGAGCGCGACCGTCCCGAGCACGTGCAGGCTGCGGGCCAGGAAGATCAGGTCGTGCTCCTCGCGGGACGCCCGCGCGGCGTGGGTGGCCAGCAGCCGGGCGTCGTCCCAGGTGCCGCCCGCGACCTCGGCCGCCGCCAGGGTGAACCAGGCCGGGCCCGGAGACAGCCCCGCCGACTCGGTCAGCGCGACGGCGCGGCGGGCGTGGGCCAGGGCGCGGTCGCAGCGGCCCGCGCGGGCGTCGATCTCGGCGCGGGTGCGCAGCAGGTCGACGGCGTCCTCGGCGGACGCCGCCCGCCGCACCCGCAGCCGCGCCAGCAGGGCGGCGGCCGCGTCGAGCCGGTCGTCGAAGACCGCGTGCCGGACGGCCAGGAACAGCGCCGAGTCGTTGAGCGGGCCCGGCCCGATCGGGCACAGGGTCAGCGCGCGGGCGAGCGTCCGCGCGGCGCCGGGGTGGCCGAGCAGCCGTTCGGTGCGCGCCCGCATCGTCAGCGCGCGGGCCAGCAGCTCGGGGTCGGCGGCGCGCTCGGCCAGCCGGACGGCGTCGCCGGCCTCGCGGCGGGCCAGGTCGGGCGCTCCCCCGGTCACGTTCGCGCGGATCGCCAACCGCAGCCGCACCTCGGCCTGGAGCGCGACGTCGCCGCCCGCGTCGGCCAGGGCGAGCGTGCCGGTGCCCGGCCGCCGTCCGATGCCCTGCCCGGTCGCGCGGAGCGCGGCCAGCCCGGCGCGGGCGCGGTCGGCGGGTCCGCCGACGCGGTCCAGCAGCGCGCCCGCCCGCGCGACCAGGTCGGGACGGCCCGCCCCGGCGGCGTCCTCGGCGGCGCTGACCGCCAGCGCCGGGTCGGCCGTCCGCTCAGCCGCGAGCAGGCCCAGTTCGGCCGCGTCGAGCAGGTCGCCGGACGCCCGCGCGGTGGCGGCGGCCCCGGCCAGCTCCGCCGCCACCGCCGGGGACGGCGCGCCGTGCGCCCGGTGGAACGCGCGGTCGACGGCGCCGCCGCACTCCGCGAGGCGGCGGTGCGTGGCCGTGCGGCGGCTCCAGCCCGCGGCGCGGACGACGAACGCGCTGATCGCGGTGCCGGTGAAGCGGACCGTCCCGGCCGCGTCGACGACGATCAGGCCCGCGTCGGCGGCGGGACCGAGCGCGGCGTCGGCGTGCCCGGCGCGCTCCAGCAGCGCCACGGTCGGCCTGCGCGCGAGCGCCGCCGTCAGCAGCGCGGCGCGGGCCGCCTCCGGCAGCGCCGCGAGCCCGGCGGCGACGAGGCCGTCCAGGGTCCGGTCGTCGTCGGCGGCTATCGCCAGCGCCCAGCCGGGCCGTCCGCCGGTGGCGGCGTGCACCCGCCCGGCCAGGTGGCAGGGCAGGCCGTGCGCGCCGAGGAGTTCCGCGACGTCCTGGCACGAGAGCGGCGGAACGGGCAGGTGCCGCGCGTCCGGCAACAGCGTCTCGGTGCCGGGGCGGCCCGCGACCGCGCACGCGGTGCCCGCGCGCGGCAGCGCGTACGCCAGCGCGGCGAGGCTGGCGGCGTCGGCGCGGTGCCCGTCGTCGATCGTGAGCAGGGCCGGGCCGCCGTCGAGCAGCGCGGTGAGCGCGAACCGGACCGCCAGCGCGTCCGGCGGCCCGCCGGTGCGGCGCAGCACGGCGTCCACGGCGGCGCGCTGCGCGCCCGGCAGCGCGCGGGGCGGGAGCGCCCGGACGATCTCCGCGACCAGCGCGTAGGGCGGTTCGTCGGCGCCGGGTCCGGTGGCGACGGCGGTGACCGGCCCGCCGGACGCCGCGCCGAGCGCCCGCAGGACGGTGCTCGTCCCGACGCCGGGAGGCCCCGTCAGCACGACGCGCCCGCCCCCGGACAGGGTCCGGCCCGCGACGGCGAGGATCTCCCGGCGGCCGGCGAGGGCTTCCACGCGCGCGAGCCTAGGCGGCCCGTCTTCCCGCGCGACAGCGGGAAAACCCTTGCCCCGCGACCTTGTCACCCGCCTGCGCGAAACCCGGGCCAACGCGCGCGGTGACTGCCTTGCGTTCGGCTTCCGGCGCGAGGCATCGTCGGTCCCCCCGATTTCCTGCCGGGGCCACCGGAAGGAACGCGTGACCATGAGCGAGGACCTGGCGGAGCGGGTGCGAGCGGGCGACGACCAGGCGGTCGCGGAGATCTACGTGCGGCACAGCGCCGCCATGCTCGGCTACGCGCGGACGCTCTGCCGCGACGAGCACACCGCCGAGGACCTGGTCAGCGAGGCGTTCACCCGCACGCTGCGGGCGGTGCGGCAGGGCGGCGGGCCGCGCGGCGCGTGGCGGCCGTACCTGTACGCGGCCGTGCGGAACCTGGCGGTGGACTGGGCCCGGACGCAGCGCCGCGCCGTCCTCGCCGACGACCTCGTCACGCTGTCCGACGGCCTCGCCGAGGGCACCGCCCCCGGCCCCGCCGAGCAGACCGCCCTGGCCGAGGACCGCGCGCTGATCGCGGCGGCGTTCCGGGCGCTGTCGGCGCGGCAGCAGAGCGTGCTGTGGCACACGATCGTGGAGGACGAGCCGCGCGCCGAGGTCGCCGCCGCCCTCGGCACCACCCCGAACCACCTCAGCGTGCTGATCTTCCGCGCCCGCGAGAGCCTGCGGGAGAGGTACCTGGCGCTGCACGGCTCCACCGGCTGCGCCGGGTTCTCGGCGGCGCTCGCGCACGCCGTCCGCAAGCCGGGCGCCCGGCAGCCGCGCAAGCTGCGCGAGCACCTGCGCGGCTGCCCGCGCTGCCGCACCGGCTACGCCGAGCTGACCGACCTGAACCGGCACCTGCGCGCCGCGCTGCTGCCCGCCGCGTTATCGCCCGTGTTCCTCGGCCGGTCCGGGGTGGACGCGGGTGCCGTCGCGGCCGGGAAGACGGGTGTGCTGCACAAGCTGGCGACGCTGCCCGCCGCCGGGCTCACGGCGGCCGGGGCGGCGTTCGTCGCCGTCCCGGCGGTGGTCGTGGTGGGCCTGCCCGACGCCCCGGAGCCGGGGCACCGCCCGCCGGTCGCGGTGCCGTCGGCGGCGTCCGCCGCGCCCCGGGCGTCCGGGGCGCCGGAGCGCGTTCCGTCTCCCTCGGCGGCGCCGGACTCGACGGTCGTCTTCGTCGCCGACCCGGCCCGCGACGGACGCGCCTCGCCCACGCGCCGGGCGAGCCGGGCGCGCACCGCGCCGCCGTCCGCCGGTCCCGACGCGGCGCAGCGGCGGGCGATCCGGGACGGCCGGGTGATGATCGCCGCCGCCAACCGGGGGCGGGCGGGCCACGGCCTGCCCGCCCTGCGCGTCGACGGACGGCTCGACCGGGCGGCGGCCGTGCAGGTGCTGGAGATGGCCGCCGACGGGACGGTCCAGGTGCGGTCGTCGTCGTCGGAGCTGACCCGCCGCTACGGCTACCCGGCCTGGTCCGGGGACTACCGCTCGGGCGGCATCGACCCCGCCACCGTCGCGGACCGCTGGTTCGGCGCGCGGGCGCCCGAGGGCGGCGCGGCCCGTTCGCCCGGCACCCGCGCCATCGGCGCCGGGTGCTCCACCGGCGCGGACGGCAGGACCACGTGGTGCGTGCTGCTCGTCGGGCGGAGCTGACGCGGGGGCCTTCGTGACCGGCCCGGCCGAGCGGGGGCGGGGCCGGGCCGGTCACGAAGGGGTCAGGCGCCCCGCGTCCAGCGTTGACCGGCCGTGCCGTCGCACGTCCGGATGACCGTGGCGGAACCGCCGCCGGTGGTGGTCAGGCACTTGCCGGTGGCGCTGCGCAGCGTGGTGCCGTCGTGGGTCCACTGCTGGTTCGGCTGGCCGTGGCACGGCCACAGGATGACGGGCGTGCCGTCCGCCGTCGCGTTGCCGCGCACGTCCAGGCAGGCGCCGAGCGAGCGCAGCGTCCGGTCGCCGGACGGGGTCCAGCGCTGGTTCGCGCCGTCGTGGCAGGCCCAGGTCAGGACCCGCGTCCCGGCCGTGGCCGCGCCGCCCGCGACGTCCAGGCAGCGTCCCTCGGCGTCGGCGTAGCGCTGGGCGCCGCCGGACGCCTGGCCGGTGACGCGGACGGTCGCGCCGGTCGCGGTGACCGACACGGTCTCGACGGTCACGCCGCCGTCGGTGACGCGGGAGCCGGGCTTGAGGCCGGTGTCGTCCTTGCCGCCGGTGGCGGGCGAGGGGTCGACGAGCTGCGAGGTGTGGAAGGCGCCCCGCTTCGTCAGATGCAACTGCACGCCCTCGCCGACGCCGGTGTCGATCGTGTTGCCGTTCTTCCGGTACGCCACGGTGATCCGGTCTCCGCCGGTGCCGCGCGGCAGTTCCAGCACCCGCGCGCCCGCGACCGACGCGGGCGCGTGCAGCGGCACCAGCGTGTAGGTGCCCGGCGCCGGAGCGGTGCGGAGCTGCGCGGGCGGAACCCAGCCCAGGTGCAGCAGTTCGGGCGCGGACAGGCCGCTGGCGTATCCGCCGCCGCCCATCACCGACGAGCCCCGGTACCCGGCGTCGGCGCAGTTCGACAGCGTGCCCGCCGCGCACGTCACGCTGGACAGGTGGCGCAGGCCGAGGTTGTGGCCGAGTTCGTGCGCGACGCCGCTGGCGCTGCCGCCGTCCGGCATCCACGTCACCGACCCCGGCTGCTGGCCCAGGCCGCCCCATCCGCACTTGGCGAGCCGGTTCGGGAACCAGATCGCCAGCGAGTCGTAGCCGGTGACGCCGCGCGCCGCGAGCATCTCACGCGTCTTGGTGTTCATCCTCCCGGAGTCGCAGGCGGCGGCCATGTCGATCGTCCACGGGCCCAGCACCTCCGGGCGTCCGGGCAGCGGCGCGAACGTCAGCGCGCCGTCGCTCGCCTCCCGGAAGTAGCGGGCGGAGGACTGGCCGTCGCCGAAGTACATGTCCCGCACCTTGGCGCGGTAGGCGGCGGAGGCGTCGATGCGGCTGTCGGTGAAGTCGACCAGCACCACGGCGAGACGCTTGGTGACGGCCTGCGCCGGCGCGGCGTCCGCCGTGGCGGGCACCGCCGTCAGCCCGGCCAGGACCAGCGCGGCCAGCGCGGCCGCGCGCCATCGACATCGTCGTTGCTCCATCGGGGGGCTCACTTCCTGGAGTGGGACATCACTCCTGAGACCCCCGCCGGGCCCACCGATTACAACTTCCGCGAAGAAAGCCCGAGGGATGGCGGCCACGCCGGCCGGTCGGTGCCTGCTGCTCGCCTTCTCTCCGGTGCCTACCCGATGAGGCCGACGCCCGCGAAGTGCGGGACCTCTTCGGGGGGCTGGGCTGAGGGGGCGGGGCGCCATTGAGAGCAGGAGACGACGCCGGGTTCGAGCAGCTCGGTGCCCTCGAAGAAGGCGGCGATCCCCGCCTGCGAGCGGGCGGTGATGGGGGTGCCGCCGCGTTCCATGACCGAGCGGACGGCGCGGCGCATGGCCTCGCCGTCGAGGGTGTCGCTGGTGTGGTCGCAGGTGTGGGAGATGACCAGCAGGCTGCCGGGGGCGAGCGGGGCTCGCAGGCGGCGAACGATGTCGCGGGCCTCGTCGTCGTCCAGGATGTGGTTCAGGACGCCGAGGAGCAGCAGCGCGACCGGTTCGCGCAGGTCGAGGGTCTGCGCGGCGTCGCGCAGGATCAGCTCGGGCTCGCGCAGGTCGGCCTGGAGGTACTCGGTGACGCCGTGCGGATGGCTGCTGAGCAGCGCGCGGGCGTGGGTGAGGACCAGCGGGTCGTTGTCGACGTAGACGACGCGCGCCTCGGGCGCCAGTCGCTGGGCCGCCTCGTGGGTGTTGTCCACGGTCGGCAGCCCGGACCCCAGGTCGAGGAACTGCCGGATGCCGCGCGAGACGGCCAACCGGACGGCGCGGCCGAGGAACGCCCGGTCCTGCCGGGCGGACACCGCGATGCCGGGCACATGCCGGATCACCTCGTCACCGGCCTCCCGGTCGGCGCGGTAGTTGTCCTTGCCGCCCAGCCAGTAGTCCCAGATGCGAGCCGAATGCGGCACGCTCGTGTCGATCCCGGACGGCGGCTCCTGACTCACGCGCACTCCCTCGTCGATCCTTCCTTCACTGTACGTCAGCGGCCGGTCGCGCCGTCGATGAGCTCGCGGAGGATGTCGGCGTGACCGGCGTGGCGGGCGGTCTCCTCGATCATGTGGGCGAGGGCCCAGCGGACGGTGGGGGCGGGGCGTTTCGAGCGGGGGCGGGGCACCGGGGCGGTGAGATCGGTGCACGCGTCCAGCACGTCGTTCGCCCGCTCGACCGTCTCCCGGTACCGGGCGACGACCTCGGCCACGGTCCGTCCCGGCGGGGCCTGGAAGGTCGCCTGCCAGTCCGCGACCTCCTCGCCGAGGAACATCGCGCCCTCCACGGCGGTCAGGTGGTGCAGGAGACCGAGCAGGTTCGTGCCGGACGGCACCGCCGCCGCCCGCGCCTCGGCGTCGGGGGCACCGTCGACCTTCGCGGCGACCGACGCGCGCAGGTAGTCGAGGAACCCCCGCAGCACCTCCGCCTCATCGCCACCCGTACGGGGCGGCGGGGTGTCACGCCGCGTGGCCCTCACCATCACACATCAACTCCTCCGGTCGGCCCCCAGTCTTGCCGAAACAGCGCGCTCAGGCACGCAACCTTGCCGTTCCAGCAAACCCATGGCCGATTGTGGGCGGTGGCCGAGCAGCCGCGCCGGGCGCAGACTGGGGGGATGCGGACGGGTGCGGTGGTGCGGGTCGGTGGGTTGGCGCTGCTCGTCGGGGCGGGGGTGGGGACCGTCGGGTACGCGATCGTGGCGGGGCTGGACGCCGCCGACAAGCTGGCGAGCGTGGTCGGCGCGGTGACGGCGCTGGTCGCGCTGGGGCTGACGGTGTGGGCGCTGCGGCGGCGCGGCGACCGCGACGGGCCGGGCGCGGCGTCGTTCACGGTGAACAGCCGCGACGTCGGCAGCGTGAACCAGGCGTCGCACATCGACACGCTCATCGTCGGGGAGCCGCGGCGGCCCGACGTGTGAGGCGTTTGGGGCGGGGCGGGGTCAGAGGGGGTTGGGCTCGACGAGGCCGGTGCGGCGGGCGTGGAGGATGAGGTGCAGCGTGAGCTGGGTATCAGGGGTGTAGAGGGTGGGGCCCAGGAGCTGTTCGAGCTTGCGGAGGCGGTAGCGGACCGTCTGGGGGTGGACGTGGAGGGCGGCGGCGACGGCGGTGGAGTTGAAGCGGTGCTCGATCAGGGCGAGCAGCGTGTCGGCGAGGCCGTTGCGGAGCGCGGGGCGTTCGTCGAAGATCGCCAGGCGGTCGGCGGCGACCAGCTCCACCAGCTCGCGCTCCCGCAGCATCAGCAGCGCGGGCAGGTGGTCGGTGACGACGATGGGCGCGTCGGTGCCGACGAGCCCGGCGTCGGCCAGGGCGAGGCCCTGGTGGGCCCAGCGGGCCGACTTCGCGCAGTCGGTCACCGGCACCGGAGGGCCGATCGCGGCGATCCAGCCGTCCAGTCCGGCGATGAGCCGCTGGCGACGGCCGGGGCCGTCCGGGTCGGGAAGGATCACGACGGGGTCGTCCAGGTGGAGCCCGCACAGCGCGTCCGGCGGCACGTCGGGAGGACGCGGACGGGCCGTGTCGCGGGCGCGCAGCGCGACGGCCGCGACGGTCGCGGGCAGCCGCCAGCCCGCCCGGCGGGCCAGCTCGTCCAGCGGCGGACGGGCGGGCGGGTCGGGGTCGAGCAGGTGCGCCAGCAGCCGGTGGCGGCGGCCGTCGGTGCGTCCGCCGGAACCGGCCTCGGCGTCGGCGTATCCGGCCGCCGCCTCCTCGGTGACGCGGTCGGTGTAGGCGAACACCGCCTGGGCGATCTGCCCGATCTCCGACACGTGCGTGTTCAGGCCGAGCCGTTCGGCCTGGTCGGTGAGCCGGACGATCGCGACGCCCGCCCCGATCCGGACGGCGCTGCGCCAGGCGTCCAGCGACCGGCCCTCGCGGGCCTCGCCCGCGCCGACCTCGCGCGCGAACTCCAGCACCCCGTCCGACGACAGCGTCCCGTCGCCCATGAGGTCGACGAAGTGCCCGATCAGCACCTCGACCATGGCCTCCAGCGTCCGCGCGTACCGGGGGTCGTCGGGCCGGACGTACTGCGGCACCTCGCGGCGGATGCGGTCGGCGGCCTCGCGGGCGATGACGGGGACGGCGGAACGCAGCGCGGGCGCCGCGTGGGCCACCCGCGTCAGGCCCTCCGCCGACAGGTCCGAGAGGTCGGCCAGGGCGAGGGTCGCGCCGGTCGTTCGCATCGTGTCCCCTTTCGGCCGTCCGGCGTCCGCTCCAGGTCGCCGGGCGCGCCACCGTGTCACCGCGCCGGAAAAATTGTCAATCCCTGCTCGGATAAGCACGGGGACCACTCAGCGCATGCGAATCGGCGCGCCCCGAAAAGGCACGCTTCCCGGTATACAGCCAGTTCAGCGCCTCGCGCCAACGCCGCGAACCGCAGAAATCCTGCCATTTCCGGTGTCCGGAACGGCCGTTGGCGCGGTCCCGCGCGCCGCCGTTCTTTGTGTCAGGTCACAAGAGTTCATGGCATCCCGCCCCACGAACATCGTCGGTGGATCACTGGACCGGGGGCCGTTCCGTCGGCCACCATGCGTGTTCCCACCCCCACGGAGGCGTCATGGCGGAATCCCGGCTGATGCGCTGGTTCACCGACAACGTGCCGCATCTCGCGCAGCTCGTGACCGAGGAGAGCCGTCGCGCCCTCCCCTACTACGCGGCGATGCCCCAGCAGCGCCTGTTCACCACCATGCTGCCCGCGGCCGAGGCGTCGATCGGGTTCAGCGCGCAGAAGCTGCGCGAGGGCAACCCGACGCTCACCGCCGAGGAACGACGCGCGATCATCGACTGGTCGGCGCGGCGCGCCGAGCAGGGCGTCCCGCTGGACGTGGCGCTCGCGGCCCACCACCTCGGCAACCGCGTGTGCTGGGAGGCCATCGCGGCGGAGGCCCGCCCCGACGAGGCCGACGACCTCGCCGCGATCACCCGGCACATGTTCGACTTCCTCCAGGAGGTCATCCCGGCGGTCGCGACGGCGCACGTCCGCGCCCAGGAGGAACGGCGCGGCGAGCAGCGCGAGGGGCTGCGGATGCTGCACGGCGCCCTGCTCGCCGGGGAGCCCGCCGAAGCGCTCGCCGGACGCGTCGGCGTCGAGCTGGCCGAGGCGTACCGGGCGGTGACGCTGCGGTTCGCGGGCGAGGAGCCGACCGTGGCCCGCACCGTGCGGACGGTCCGGGAGGTGCAGCAGGCACTCGGCACCACGCTCG
This sequence comes from Actinomadura flavalba DSM 45200, assembly GCF_000374305.1. Lineage (GTDB taxonomy): Bacteria > Actinomycetota > Actinomycetes > Streptosporangiales > Streptosporangiaceae > Spirillospora > Spirillospora flavalba. The sequence continues at coordinate 53,392 of NZ_KB894099.1, forward strand.
CGTCGGTGCAGCCGCACGCGGTGAGCGTCCTGCTGCCGAAGACGGCGCCCGGCAACGGCGACGCGCTGACGCGGCTGGTCACCGACGTGGAGCGCGCGGCGGGCCGTCCCGTCGTCGCGGCCGTCGCCGAGGCCGTCGACCGCGCCCGCATCCCGGCGGCGGCGCAGGAGGCCGCCGAGGTGTCGGCGCTGGTGCTGCGGCTCGGGCGCCCGCCAGGCACGTACACGCTGGACGACGTGCTGCTGGAGTACCAGCTCGCCCGCCCCGGCGAGGGGCTGGCGCGGATGGCCGCGCGGCTCGACCCGCTCGCCGACCACCCCGAACTGCTGGACACGCTGCGCATCTACGTCCAGCACGGCCACAACCGCCGGTTGACCGCCCGCGACCTGCACATCCACCGCAACACCCTCGACTACCGGCTGCGCGGCGTCGCGCGGCGCACCGGCCTGGACCCGGGCGAACCGCAGGACGCGCAGATCCTCGCGGCGGCCCTCACCGCCCGGGATCTGCTCGACTGAGGTGGTGTGACAAGCGGGATCGCACTGTATGGGCGTCCGCACGAACGATGCGGTGTGATTTAGGGCGGCGGCATCGTGACCTCGCTCACGGTGTCCGTGAGAATACGTCGATCGCACCACACCGTGAGCTGTGTCATCCCCCTCGCAAGGAGTATCCATGCGTGCACGCATCGCGGCCCTGGTAGCCGTTCCGTTCCTCGGCGCGGGCGCCTTCGCCGTCTCCTCCGTGGCCGCCGGCGATCCGCCCGCCGTCCGGACCGTCCCCGCCGCCGCGGCGGCGCCGGTGGACTGGTCGAAGACCGGCCCGCACCAGGTCAAGGTCGACAAGGCCGACGCGCACACGATCTACCGTCCGAGCGACCTCGGCAGCGGCGGGGTCAAGAACCCCGTCGTCATCTGGGGCAACGGGACGGGCGCCACCCCCGCCGCCTACGACGGGCTCCTGCGGCACTGGGCGAGCCACGGCTTCGTGGTCGCCGCCGCCAACACCAAGCAGGCCAACAACGGCAACGCGATGCGCGCCGGGCTCGACCTGGTGACCAAGTGGAACACCACGTCGTCCAGCCCCTACTACGGCAAGGTCGACGTGAGCCGGGTGGCGTCGTCCGGGCACTCCCAGGGCGGCGCCGGGGCCATGAACGCCGCCGTCGACACCCGCGTCGACGCGGTCCTGCCGATCCAGCCGGGCCCGCTGGCCGCTCCCCGCAAGTTCAAGCAGCCGACGTTCTACATGGCCGGGCAGAACGACCGGGTCGTGTGGCCGTCGTGGGTCCGCAACTTCTACAACAAGTCCGGCCACCTTCCCGCCGTGTTCGGCGTCGTGCGCGGCGCGACGCACGTCGCCCCGGCCGGTGACGGCGGCGCGTTCCGCGGCCCGACGACGGCGTGGCTCTCCTTCACGCTGCGCGGCGACGCCTCCGCCCGCGCCCAGTTCGCGGGCGCGTCCTGCGGATACTGCGGCGCGTCCAGCCCGTTCTCCAACTGGCTGCGCAACACCCGCTTCACCTCCCAGAACGGCTGACGCTCGATCGGCCCGGTCGGTCCCGTCCGCCCACGCGGACGGGACCGACCGGGCGCCGGTGACGGCTCGCGTGGTCAGGTGAGGACGGCGAGGCGGCGGGTCGCGCGGGTCATGGCGACGTAGCGGTCGACGGCGCCCTCGATGCCGTCGCCGAAGGCGTCCGGGTCGACCAGGACCACCAGGTCGAACTCCAGCCCCTTCGCCAGTTCCGGCGTCAGGGAGCGGACGCGCGGGGTGTCGGGGAGGTCGGGGGCGCCGATGACGCAGGCGACGCCGTCGTCCTGGGACGCGAGCCATCCGTCGAGGACCGCGCGCAGGCCGGACGTCGCGCCGTGCTCCACCGGGACGCCGCCGGACCGGATCGACGTCGGGACGTTGGCGTCCGGCAGGGCCGCGCGGATGACCGGTTCGGCCTCGGCCATGATCTCCTCGGGCGTCCGGTAGTTGATCGTCAGGGACGCCTGGGTGACGCGGTCGAGGCCGACGCGTTCCAGGCGTTCCCGCCAGGACTCGGTGAAGCCGTGCCGGGCCTGCGCGCGGTCACCGACGATCGTGAAGCTGCGGGACGGGCAGCGCGACCGCAGCATCTGCCATTCCGCGTCGGTGAGTTCCTGCGCCTCGTCCACGACGACGTGCGCGAACGGCCCGGCGAGCCGGTCGGGTTCGGCGGCGGGCAGCGCGGCGTCGTCCACCAGGGCGTCGCGCAGGTCGCCGTGGCGCAGCATCGTCACCAGGCCCTCGCCGTCGTCGTCGGCCTCCAGCAGGTTGTCGACGACGTCGGCGACGCGGGCGCGTTCGGCGGCGACGGTGGCGTCGTGGCGGCGCTTGCGGCGGGACGCCTCGGGGTCACCGAGGCGGCGGCGGGCGGCGTCCAGCAGCGGGAGGTCGGAGACCGTCCACGCGTGGGCGTCGTCGCGCTGGAGCGCCCGGACGTCGCCGGGTTCGAGCCGGGGCGCGCAGAGCCGCAGGTAGGCGGGCACGGTCCACAGGTCACCGACGAGGTCGGCCGGTTCGAGCAGCGGCCAGGCGCGGTTGAGGGCGGTGCGCAGCTCGCGGTCGCGTTCCAGGGAGCGGCGCAGGACGTCGTCGGAGACGTCGCCCTCGTGCTTGTCCACGAGGATCGTGACGAGTTCGTCCCAGATCTGGTCCCGGGCCTCGTTGTGCGGGGTGGCGGGGTCGCGGGCATCGAACGCCTCGGCCCAGTCGTCGGCGCTCAGCCAGATGTCGGACCAGTCCGTCGTGACCGTCATGCCCTTACCGGGCGGGCGTTCGTAGAACCGGACGGCCGTCTCGATCCCCTTCACCAGCCCCGCCGACGCCTTCAGCGCGGCGACGCGCGGGTCCGCCTCGGGCACCGCCGCCGCGCCCTCGGGGACGAGGTCGCGCAGCGTGCAGGTCTGCACGCCCTCCTCACCGAGGCTCGGCAGGACGTCCGCGACGTACGCCAGGTACGGCTGGTGCGGCCCGACGAACAGCACGCCGCCCCTGCGGTGCCCGAGCCGGGGGTCGGCGTAGAGCAGGTAGGCGCTGCGGTGCAGCGCGACGACGGTCTTGCCGGTGCCGGGGCCGCCGTCCACGACGAGCGCGCCCCGCGAACCGGCGCGGACGATGGCGTCCTGGTCGGCCTGGATGGTGCCGAGGACGTCCCGCATCCGCGCCGACCGGTCGCCGCCGAGGCTCGCGATGAACGCGGACTGGTCGTCGAGCGCGGCGTGCCCCTCCAGGCCGCCGGGGGTGAACACCTCGTCCCAGTAGTCGCTGATCCGCCCGCGCGTCCAGCGGTACCGGCGGCGGCTCGCCAGGCCCATCGGGTTTCCGTGCGTGGCGGCGAAGAACGGCTCGGCCGCCGGGGACCGCCAGTCGAGCAGCAGGCGCCGCCCGTCGCCGTCGGTGAGGCCGAGGCGCCCGACGTACACGGGCCCGGTCTCGTCGGCCGCGACGATCCGGCCGAGGCACAGGTCGAGCCCGAACCGGCGCAGCGTCCGCAGCCGGGCGGTCAGCCGGTGGATCTCCATGTCGCGCTGCACCGCCGCCGGGCTGCTCCCGCCGGGCTCCTTCCGCGCGGCGTCGAGCCGCGCGGACAGGTCCGCGATCGACCGCTCCAGGCTCTCCCCGATCGCGGCGAAGTGCCGCTCGTCGTCCCCGATCAGCGCCGGATCGGCTTTGGCCGCCAGTCGTTCCGGCAGCTCGAACACGCTCCCGCGCGCCGTCCCCACGTCCATTCCGCGCCCCCTTGTTCCAGCTCAGGCGGACGATTGTCCGTCACGACGGGGGCCTTGCCGCAAGCCCCGGGGTCGGCTATAAGTTGAGAGTGGAGGGGAGTGAGAACGCCTCCCTTTTCCACCGCCGTTGCGCGCGTGCGGGATCTCTTCCCAAAACGATCATGGGTCGGCATACTCCGCGAAATGATCTTCAAACCGCCTTCGGGCACCGCGAACACGCGCCGGATCGCCGCCCGGCTGGGCGCCACCATGACCGCGGGGGCGCTGGCCGCCGGCCTGGCCACGACCGTGGCCCAGCCCGCGCAGGCGTACACCGAGAAGTGCAAGAAGACCTATCTGCGCTACCAGCCCGAGGGATGGTTCGCCATCCCGGTCGACGTGACGGTCAACCTGTGCGTGACGGCCAGCGGCGACCTCGTCTACGCGCGGGGCACCGTGCACTGGGAGCGGGGCACCGGCTCGATGGGGGACGGCTTCGACCGGTTCGCCCTGAAGATGCGCCTGGAGCGCAACGACGCCGACATCAAGACCGCGACGTGCACCACCACCAAGAACATCAACGAGCGCCGCGACAGCCACGCGATTCCCCCCGAGGGCTGGGCCCTCTACTGCCGCCCCATCAGCGCGTCCAAGGGCAGCGCCAAGACCTGGACCGCCGACGGCACGATCATCTACAACTACAACAACGACGGCAAGGGCGACTACACCAGCCAGCTCAACGGCACGCCCCGCGTCTGACGTCAGCTCCGGCTGTCGTGGCCCCGGGTGAGGCCCGGGAACCGGTGCCATCCGAGTTCGTCGAGGACGAGTTCGAGGTGGCGCGGAAGGTTGTCCAGGACGATCGTGGTCCCGGGCGAGACGGCGCGGGCCTGGTCACCGAGGACGTTCAGGGCCTTGAAGTCCATGAACGCCAGGTCCGCCAGATCCAGGTGAACCTCCGCGCGGCCCGCGCAGGCGGCGCGGAGGTGCGCGGCGAGCACGTCGTGCCGCACGACGTCGGCCTCCCCCTCGATGCGCAGCCCGTGCGGAGCGAACATCCCGACGATCTTCAAACACCCGTCATCGAACCCGGCGTTCGCCCGCATCCTGCCTCCACATCACCCGACCGCCGCCGAGCCTACGACCAGACCCCCACCCCCCGCCGCCTTTCCCCCGAACCACCGCTGTGGTCGTCAGGGGAGGATCGCTTCGGTCAGGGACCAGAGGGCCAGGGCCAGCATGCAGAGGCCGCCGATGCGCTGGACGGTCTTCAGGGGGACTCGCCGGGCGATGAAGCGGCCCGCCACCAGGGCCAGGGCGGAGACGGTCATGAGGGCCGCCGCCGCGCCGATCGCCACGGACAGGGTGCTCTGGGTGGCGGCGAGGTTCGCGGTGGTGATCTGGGTGAGGTCGCCCCATTCGCTGACGAACACGGCCGTGAACGCCGTCGCGTAGACGGGCCAGAAGCCGCGGACGACCGCGCCGCCGGACTCCTCGGTGTCGTCGTCATCACCGCCGCGCAGCAGGACGAAGGCACCGAAACCGAACAGCGCGGCGGACACCAGCTTGACGCTCCAGTCCGGCAGCAGCCCGAGCAGGCTCCCCGCCCCGACGGCGATCGCGACATGCAGGAGGAACGCGGTGGACGTGCCGAACCACACGTAGAGCGGACGCATCCGGGTGCCCATGGCCAGCGAGGCGAACATGGTCTTGTCCGGCAGTTCGGCGAGGAAGATCAGCCCGAAGGCGGTGCCGAGGGCGACGAGATCGAGGTTCACGCGAGGGGGCTTCCTGTTCGGGCACCGGGCTCCGCGCGCGACGCCCGCCGAAACCCGGACGCGACCACTCGGCCCGGCACGACGGACGCACCCGTCACGACGACGGGCGCGCTGGTGCCTGGCCGAAGGTCTCGTCCACCGCCGAGGCGGCCCGGGGACCGGGGCGACCGCCGCAGCGGACGCCCAGTGTGTCGACCCACCGGTGTTTCGGGACTACTCCCCTTCGCTGCCAGGCAGCCTACCCCACGCGCGAAGGAGCAGGTCGGGGCACCGGCCGCTCGTTTCGGCGCATGCCCGCCGGGTAACGGGCAAGAGCCATGCGACTCCAGCGAAGCGACCCCGCGGCACCGGGCATCCGGCGGATGCGGCACGGGCGCGGGTTCCGCTACGTCGGCCCGGACGGCGAGCCGCCGAGCCCGGACGACCTCGCCCGCGTGAAGGCCCTCGTCATCCCGCCCGCCTGGACGGACGTGTGGATCTGCGCCGAGCCGGACGGCCATCTCCAGGCCCTCGGCACCGACGACGCCGGGCGCCGCCAGTACCTCTACCACCCCGAGTGGCGCCTCCAGCGCGACCGCGAGAAGTTCGACCGCGTGCTGCGCTTCGGCGCCGAGCTGGGCACGATCCGCGAGCGCGCCGAGAAGGATCTGGCGGGCCGCGGCTTCACCCGCGCACGCGTGCTGGCGGCGGCGGTCCGCCTCATCGACCTCGGCTTCTTCCGGATCGGCGGCGAGGAGTACGCCGAGGAGAACGGCACGTACGGCCTGGCGACGGTGCTGCGCGAGCACGTCTCGTGCGGGCGCGGCGTCGTCACGTTCGAGTACCTGGCCAAGGGTGCGAAGGAGCGGCACCAGGCGGTGACCGAGGAGTCGGTGTGCCGCGTCGTGTCGGGGCTGCGCCGCCGCACGCGCGACGGCGAGCAGCTTCTCGGCTACAGCGTCGGCCGCGTCTGGCACGAGGTGCGTTCGGCCGACATCAACGAGTACCTGCGCGAGATCTCCGGCGGCGACTTCACCGCCAAGGACTTCCGCACCTGGCACGCGACGGTCCTGGCCGCCGTCGGCCTGGCGGTCTCGGCGGACGCGGGCACGTCGGAGAGCGCCCGCAAGCGCGCGGTCGCCCGCGTCGTCGCGGAGGTCGCCGCGTACCTGGGCAACACCCCGGCGGTGGCGCGCGCGTCCTACATCGACCCGCGCGTCATCGACCTCTACGAGCGCGGCACCACGATCGCCCCGGCCCTCAAGGAGCTGGGGCACGGCACCGGGCCCGGCGAGCTGGCCACCCGGGGACCGGTCGAGGCGGCCGTCCGCAGGATGCTCGCGTCATCCTGATCAAGGTTGAAGGACACCGGTAGAACCCGATAAACATGCCTTCGTCCCCAAAAGGGGCGATGTTCTACTGACCGGACAGGGGCGAGGTCTTCGGTGACGCACGGGTTCGAGGTCTCGGTCGAGGGGGTGCGGTCCGCCGGAAACGAGATGCGGGCCGTGGCGGATCGGCTCGCGGCGGCCGTCCGGACCTTCTCCGCCGAGGTGCAGGGCTACGGGGAGCCCTGGGGCGGCGACGACGTGGGGATGATCGTCGGGGCCGCGCACGGCGCGATCTTCCAGGCCGCCATGGAGTGCTTCGAGGCGGGCGCGGAGGAGATGGGCGCGGCGGCGCAGGCCGTCACGGAGATCGCCGCGAACTACGAGCGGATGGAAGAGACGAACACCCTGTACGTCAACCGGATCGGCGAGATCCTCTGATGGGCCTGCAACTGCCCGGCGAACTGACCGGACTCCTCGGAATGCTCGGCTATAGCTGGCCCGAGGCCGACGAGACGAAGCTGTTCCAGCTCGGCACGGTGTGGACCGAGTTCGGCTCCACCCTGCGTGGCACGGTCCAGGCCGCCGACACGGCGGCGCAGCGGGTGTGGACGCAGAACAAGGGCGAGGACTTCGCCGCGTTCCAGGAGCGGTGGACGGGCGAGGAGTCGCCGTCCGACAGCCTCGGAACGGCCGCGATGAGCTGCCTGGCGGCGGGGTGCGGGCTGTTCCTGGCGGCCGGCGTGGTGCTCGCGCTGAAGATCAACGTGATCGTCCAGCTCGTCATGCTCGCGATCCAGATCGCCCAGGCGATCGCGGCCGCGATCCCGACGTTCGGCGCGTCCCTCACGCTGATCCCGCTCATGAAGATCGCGACCGGCCTGCTGATCGACATCGTCATCGACCAGGCGATCGGAGCGCTGCTCGGTGGGTAATCGCAGAGGCGGCGGAGGCGGCGGACGGCGGAACGGCCAGGTCCCCGGCACGTCGGTGATCGTGAACGCCGTCAACCGGGCCGGCAGTTTCCCCAAACCCAAGAAATGGGTGCCGAAGAAGTATCCCGGAAAGGTGTCGAGCCAGCCGGGCAAGACGCCGTCGACCAACGCGCTGCGCGGCCAGATCGGCAACGACCTCGCCACCGCGGCGGCCCGGAAACGCGGTGACGAGATCGTCGGCTCGGAGATCAACATCCGCAAGCCGGGCACGCCGCTCAAGGGCAGCAGCAACGTCGACCATCTCCTGCGCGGGCCGGGCGGCGACTATCACGGCCTGGAGGTCAAGGCCGGTGAGGGAAAGCTGCGCAAGGCGCAGGAGGAGCACTATCCGCTCGTTCCGCAGGGCGGGCTGGAGGTCGGCTCACACGCCCTCGGCGACGTCGGGATGCCGCGCGGGCACGTGCTCGGACCGGGGCAGGTCGCCTCGATGCGCGTCGAGCGCTGGGACATCGACTCGCTGCCGATGGGCACCAAGACCGCGCTGGAACAGCACACGGTCCAGGCCATCCTCAAGGGCGACGCGGGACCGGCGCAGAAGCAGGCGCTGGAGGAGTGGATGGCGCGGGGAAGCAGCGTCAGGATTGATAAGGTCTGGACGTGACCGTGCGCGCGACGAAAGGGTCCTCGTGACCGTCGAAAACCCCGACAGCATCGACCAGATCACCGTCAACAACGAAAAGTCGGTGTACACGCTGGACATGGTCGAGACGCGACCTTTCACCGATTCCGAAGCGCAGCGGGAACAGATCGCCGAAAAGATCAACCTGTATCTCGAAGTCATCCAGACCGGGCAGCTCTACGAGCAGTTCCCCGACATCCGGGGCAAGGAACTGCGGGTCCGCCTCGTCTGCACCGACGAGCCCGCCGACGACCGGCTCGTCCAGTTGCTGACCGCCGGTACCGGGCTGTTCGCCAAGCACGGCGTCGACTTCGCGGTCGAGGTCATTCCCCGCGAGTTCGTCGAGAACTGACGTCAGGCGCCGCCGAGCAGGTCGCGGAAGCCCGCCGCGAACCGGCCGCGCGGCTCGTCGATCGGGGCGATGCCCGTGGCGCCGAACCGCTCGGCGAACTCGTCGGTCAGCGCCCGCGCCCGCGCGTCGTCGCCGCGCCAGTGGCTGACGACGGCGAGCGACTGGAGCCGCTGCGCCTCGGAGTCGGGTGCGGTGAGCGGCGCGTCCAGCGCCGCCGCCAGCGCGTCCAGGTCGGCGTGCGCCCGCATCCACGGCAGGACGTGGTCGCGGACGAGATCATCGGTGCCCGCCACGGCCTTCGCCACGCCGTCCGGGTCGGACGGGGCGCTCGCGCGCAGCGCGTCCACCACGTCGGCGGGCGGGACGCCCCGCCACGCTCCCGGCAGCGTCGGATACTCGGGCGCCTTGGGCCCGAACCCGCTCAGCTCGCGGATCAGCCGCTGCGTCGGCACGTGCGTGACCGAGCAGTTCGGCGGGTCGAAGTGGACCGTCGTCGTACCGGCGCCGCCCGCCCGCTTGGGCAGGGTGAGGCCGCCGGTCCAGTCGTCGCCGAGCGCGACGACGTAGCGCCCGCCCGCCGCGGCGCGGAAGCCGTGCGGGGCCAGCGCCTTCTTCTCGGCCCGCACCCATTCCTTCTTCAGCGCGGCGCCCGTCTCGGCCATCGTCATGCTCCCAGTTTCGCGAAACGCGCGTCCGGCGGCAAAGTGGTCAGGGCTGGACGAGGACCTTGATGGCGCCGTCCTGCTTCTTCTGGAAGATCTCGTAGCCGTGCGGAGCCTCGTCCAGCGGGATGCGGTGGGTGGCGAGGTCCATGACGCCGAGCGGGTCGGCGTCGTCGGTGACGAGCGGCAGCAGCTCGTCGGTCCACTGCCGGACGTGCGCCTGGCCCATGCGCAGCGCGATGCCCTTGTCGAACATGGTCATCATCGGCATCGGGTCGAGGTTGCCGCCGTAGACGCCGAGGACGGAGATGGTACCGCCGCGCCGGACGATGTCGATGGCCTCGGTGAGCGCCGCCATCCGGTCCACACCCGCCTTGGGAATGACCTTCTGGGCGATCTTGTCCGGAATGAGCCCGGCGGCGGCCTGCGCGGCGGCACCGGCGGGCGAGCCGTGCGCCTCCATGCCGACGGCCTCGATGACCGAGTCGGTGCCGCGCCCGTCCGTCATGTCCCGGACGACGTCTCCGACCTGCCGGGACTTGGCCCGGTCGACGACCTCGATCCCGTGCCGCCGGGCCATCTCCAGCCGCTCGGGGACGAGGTCGACGCCGATGACGCGGTGCCCCCGGTGGCGGGCGATCCGGGCGGCCATCTGCCCGATCGGCCCGAGGCCGAGGACGGTGACCGACCCGCCTTCCGGAATGTCGGCCCAGTGGACGCCCTGCCGCGCGGTGGGCAGCACGTCGGACAGGTACACGAACCGCTCGTCCGGCGGCCCCTCGGGCACCTTGACCGGCCCGAACTGGGCCTGCGGGACGCGCAGGTACTCGGCCTGCCCGCCCGGCACCTGGCCGTACAGCTTGGTGTAGCCGAACAGGGACGCGCCGGTGCCGCGCTCGCGGTTCTGCGTCGTCTCGCACTGCGCGAACAGCTTGCGGTTGCACATGTAGCAGTGCCCGCAGGAGATGTTGAACGGGATCACGACGCGGTCGCCGGGCGCGATGTGGCTCACCGCCGACCCGACCTCCTCGACGATCCCCATCGGCTCGTGGCCGAGGATGTCGCCCGCGCCGAGGAACGGGCCGAGCACCTCGTACAGGTGCAGGTCCGAGCCGCAGATGCCCGACGAGGTCACCTTGATGATCGCGTCGGTGGGCTCCTTGAGCACCGGGTCCGGGACCGATTCGACCCGGACGTCGCGTTTGCCATGCCAGGTGAGCGCCTTCACGGCTCTCCTCTCAGTGTCCGTTGAGCGGCGTTTCGGGGAAGGCGCCGAGGATCTCGCCGACGCTCGCGTAGACGGCGGCGGCCCCGGCGTCGAGCAGTTCGGCGCGCGAGAACCCGCCGGTCAGGACGCCGACGCAGGGCACACCGGCGCGCACGCACGCCTCCACGTCCCACACGGCGTCCCCGACGAACACGGCGTTCTGCGGCTCGGCGCCGGCGTCGTCCAGCGCCGCCCGGACGAGGTCGGGCGCGGGCTTGCTCTGCTCGACCTCCGACGACGAGGTGGCGCCGTCGATGGCGTCGTCGGCGTCGAGCGCGCGGCGCAGCGCCCGCATCTCGGTGGACCCGGCGGAGCTGGCGAGCAGGACGCGCCGTCCGCTGCGCGCGCAGCGCCGCAGCAGGTCGCCCGCGCCCCCGAACGCCTCCAGCCGGTCCCAGTACTGGGCGTAGAGGGCGAGGTGGGCGTCGCGCATGGCGTCGTCGGCGGCGCGGTCGCGGTCGTCGGGCAGCACGTGGTCGAGCAGTTTGTCCGAGCCCATCCCGACGGCCCGGTGGACGGCGGCCATCGGCACGACCTGCTCGTACTGGCGGAACGCCTGCCACCAGCAGACGGCGTGCAGGTAGTTGGTGTCGACGAGCGTCCCGTCGACGTCGAAGATCACGACTTCGGTCACGCCCGGCCCCTACCCGGCGTGACCTGGGCGAATCAGTGGCCCTTGACGAGGAAGTACACCAGCGCGGCGACGTGCGCCACGACGGTCAGCGCGAGCGACAGGTGGAACATGAGCCGCGCGGTGGGGTGGTCGAAGTTGGACGTGCGCGCCGCCGGTCGCGCGGCGCGGTCCGTCACCTGGTCCTCCAGGGAGTCCAGGGAGGGGAAGAAGCGACGCAGTGCCATGCCCTCAGCGTACCCGGCGGTTCTTCCTGCCTCCCATGTGCAACAGCGCTAACGTTGCGTTCCATGCGTCCGGTGGTGGTCGAGGTCCTGCCGCTGCGCGGAACCGGCGGCGACGTCGCGTTCCGGCGCCGCGCCGGGCTGCTGCGCGACCGCGAGGACCCCGACGCCGCCGCCCGCCGGCTCGTCCCCGGCGTCACCCCCGCGACGCTGCTGCACTCGACGAGCTGGCGCACCGACGGCGACCGTCTCGTCCTCACCTACGCCGTCGCGCCCGATCCGCAGCCGTGGCACGCGGCGGTCCCGCTGCGCGGCACCCGTCTGGCGCACGGCCCGCGTCCGGACCGTCCGTCGCCCGAGGCGCCGACCCACGCCGAGGTCGCCGCGCACGCCGCCCGCCACCTGGCCTTCCTGCTCACCCGCGACGAGCAGGCCCGCGCGGCGCTCGCCGCCGACACGGCGCTGACGGCCGCGCTCGCCGCCTGCTCCCCCGAGCCCGCCGGACGCGTCCCCGCCTGAATCTCTGGCCGCACGGCGCGGAACGTGGTGTCGTGGGGAATGCGGGAACTCTTGGTGATCATGGGGTCGGGCGAGACGAGCCCGACGATGGTGGGGGTCCACAAGGAGGCGGCGCGGCGCCCGGCCGTCCTCCTCGACACCCCCTACGCGTTCCAGGAGAACGCGGCGGACATCTCCCGGCGGGCCTGCGCGTACTTCGCGCGCAGCGTCGGGTTGCCGGTCGAGGTCGCGGCGAAACCGGAGGACCTGGAGACCGCCGGATGGATCTTCTCCGGGCCGGGCAGCCCCACCTACGCGCTGGAGCGATGGCGCGGCCCGGTCGCAGAAACCCTCCGGCAGAGCGCGGCGACGCTGGTGTTCGCGTCGGCCGCCGCGTGCGTGCTCGGCCGCGTCGCCGTACCCGTCTACGAGATCTACAAGGTCGGCGCCGACCCGTGCTGGCACGACGGCCTGGATCTACTCGGTGACCTCGGCCTGAACGTCGCGGTCGTCCCGCACTACGACAACGCCGAGGGCGGCACGCACGACACCCGCTTCGCCTACCTGGGCGAGCGGCGGCTGCGGCGCATGGAGGCCGCCCTGCCGGACGGCACGGCCGTGCTCGGCGTGGACGAGCACACCGCCGTCCTCATCGACGACCGCGTCCGGGTGCGGGGACGCGGCGGCCTGACCGTCCGCCGCGCCGGGGCGAGCACCGTCGTCCCGGCGGGCGAGACGCTGACGCTGGACGAGCTGCGCGCGCTGACGCGCGGCGGCGCCGTCCGGCGGACCCCGGCGCGGACGGCCGCGCCCGCCGAACCGCCCCGTCCGACGCTCAAGCAGACCGTCCTGGACGCCCGCGCCCGCTTCGCCGCCGCCGAACCCGCCGAGCGCGTCCGGCTGATCCTCGGCCTGGAGGCCGCCATCGCGGACTGGACCGACGACACCGAGGAGGACGAGGGCACCGACTGGGCCCGCGCCGTGCTGCGCTCGCTCGTCACCCGGCTGGGCGCGTCGGCGGCGCTCAACGGGGCCGTCCCCGCACTGGTCGCCGTGCGGGACGAGCTACGGGCCGCCGGGCTCTACCCGCTCGCGGACCGCGTCCGCGACGCCCTGGCCTCCGGCGGCGTCCACCTCCGCGACACCCCGGCGGGGACGTTCTGGGACGTCGGCGGTCAGGACGCGCGCAGCCGGGAGACCTCGTAGAGCGCGATGCCCGCCGCGACGCCCGCGTTCAGCGACTCGGCCGCCCCCGGCATCGGGATCGTGACCAGCAGGTCGCAGGTGTCGGCGACGAGCCGCCCGAGGCCCTTGCCCTCCGACCCGACGACGAGCACGAACGGCCCGCCCGCGACCTCCAGGTCACCGACGGCGGTGCCGCCGGAGGCGTCCAGCCCGGCGACGAAGCAGCCCGCCTTCTGGTATGCCTTGAGCTGCCGGGACAGGTTCGTCACCTGCGCGACCGGCAGGGAGGCCAGCGTGCCCGCCGACGCCTTCCACGTGCCCGCCGTGACGCCCGCCGCGCGCCGCTCGGGGACGACGACGCCGGACGCGCCGAACGCCGCCGCCGACCGGACGATCGCGCCGAGGTTGCGGGGGTCGGTGATGCCGTCCACGGCGACGATGAGCGGCCGCGTGCCGCGCAGCAGGTCGTCGGCGTGCGCGTACCGGTAGGGCTTGACCTGGAGCGCGATGCCCTGGTGGACGGCGCCGTCGGTGAGCCGGTCGAGTTCGGCGCGGCCCGCCTCCAGCAGCGGGATGCGCCGGTCGGCGGCGAGCTGGATGGCCTCGCGGACGCGGTCGTCGCGCCCGTCGGAGACGTAGAGCGCGCTGCCGGGCACCCCGGCGCGCAGCGCCTCCACGACCGGGTTGCGGCCGGTGACCAGCTCGGGCACCTCGCCGTTGGCGCGCCGGGCGCCCGCCGGACGGCTCGTCCGCGCGGGCTCGTCGCCGGTCTTGGCGCGGGACGCGCCCGGCCCGGCGGTCGGCGTGCCGGTGCGCCGCGCGTTCTTCACGGCCCGCGCCTTCTGCCGCTTGCCGTGCCAGTGCCGGTCCTCGGCCTTCGGAGTCGGTCCCTTGCCCTTGCGCTTCGGCATCTGCTCTACGTCCCTCGCGACGATCTACGGTGCGCCGCGGTGTCCCGTACGGCGGTCATGGGGCACCCGCCCCAAACCCCCGAGTTTAGGCGGCCTGGGCGGGTGTCCGCGCCTGTTCAGGCCCGCTTCAGCTCCCAGCGGGGGCCGTGCGGGGTGTCCTCGACGAGCACGCCCGCCGCCGTCAGGCCGTCGCGGATGGCGTCGGCGGCGGCGTAGTCCTTGCGGGTGCGGGCGGCCTGCCGCTGCTCCAGCGCGACACCGACGAGCGCGTCCACGACGGGACGCAGGTCGTCGTCGGCGCCCGTCCACTCGGGGTCGAGCGGGTCGAGGCCGAGCACGGCCGTCATCGCCCGGACGGCAGCCAGGTGCTCGGCGGCGGCGACGACGTCCCCGGCGGCCAGCGCGCTGTTGCCCTCGCGGACCCGCTCGTGGACGACGGCGAGCGCCTGCGGGACGGCGAGGTCGTCGTCCATCGCGGCGACGAACGCCTCGGGCAGCGCGGCGGCGGGCGCCCCCGCCCCCGCGACCTCGGCGGCCCGCGTCACGAACCCCTCGATGCGCTGGTAGGCGGCGACGGCCTCGCCGAGCGAGGCGTGCGTGAAGTCGAGCAGCGACCGGTAGTGCGCCGACGCCAGGTAGTACCGCACCTCGACGGGCCGCGCGCGGCCGAGCAGGTCGGGCAGCAGCACGACGTTGCCGACGGACTTGCTCATCTTCTCGCCGTCGACCGTGAGCAGCCCGTTGTGCAGCCAGTAGCGGGCGAACGGGTCGCCCGCGGCGTTGGACTGGGCGATCTCGTTCTCGTGGTGGGGGAAGATGAGGTCCATCCCGCCGCCGTGGATGTCGAACGCGGCGCCGAGGTAGCGGGTGGCCATCGCCGAGCACTCCAGATGCCAGCCGGGCCGCCCCTCCCCCCACGGCGTCTCCCACGACGGCTCGCCGGGCTTGGCGCCCTTCCACAGCGCGAAGTCGCGGGCGTCGCGCTTGGCGTCCTCGTTGGGGGTGTCGCCCGCCGACCGCATGTTCTCCAGCCGCTGGTTCGACAGCGCGCCGTAGTGCTCGGCCCACGACAGCACGTCGAAGTAGACGTCGCCCCCGGCCGCGTAGGCGTGGCCGTTCTCGATCAGCCGCCGGATGAGGCGGATCATCTCCGGGACGTGCCCGGTGGCGCGCGGCTCGATCGTGGGCGGGAGGCAGCCGAGGGTGTCGTAGCCCCGGTTGAACACGCGCTGGTTGCCCTCGGCGACGGCGAACCAGGGCGTGTCGGACGCGGCGGCGACGGCGAGGATCTTGTCGTCGATGTCGGTCACGTTCCGGACGAACGTGACGGCGTACCCCGACTGCCGCAGCCAGCGCAGCAGCACGTCGTAGATGACACCCGACCGCAGATGCCCGATGTGCGGCGAAGCCTGCGGAGTGGCGCCACAGACGTACATCCCGACGCGACCCTCGGCGAGGGGCTCGAACGCGCGGACGGTCCGGGTGCTGGTGTCGTAAAGGCGCAGGCTCACGCGCCCCAGGTTATTGGATCGCCGCATCCCCCGTGGGTGAGTTGCGCAGCGCGTCCGGCGCGCGCAGGACGGCGAGCGCGCACGCGTTCGGCGTCGCGGCGGCCAGCGCGGTGAGATCGGGGTCGCCGGGGCGGGCGCGGACCGTCACCAGGCCGTCCGCGATGTCGATGGACCGGACGCGCTCCCAGGGCAGTTCGGTGCCGTCCTTGGCGATGCCGCCGGGACCGGCGGTGAACGGGCCGAAGCGGACGGTTCCGCCGCGTTCCAGCTCGTCCCGGGCACGCCGCACCACGCGCGCGGTGACCTCGACGGTGACCGCGTGACCCAGGTCCTCGACGCCGGGGAGTTCGTCGCCGAACGTCAGCGTGCGGCCGGACGCGCGGACGGTGTACCGCCAGCGGGTGCGCGCGCCGGTGCGGACGCCCGCGACCGTGACCGCGTCGATCGCGTCCCACGGCCACTGCACCCCGGCGGCGCTCAGCCCGCCGGGGTGCAGGACGACGACGCGTCCCCGCTCGCGCAGCCGGGCCTTGGCCGCGTATCCGGCCGCGCCCGCCAGATACCCCGCACAGAGCAGGGCCGTGAGCGTGCCGAGCCCGGGGTGGCCGCGCCGGAACTGCGCCCAGGCGGCCAGCGCCAGCAGGAGCCCGACGACGAGGACGACGGCGAGCAGGGCGAGGATGCGGCGGCGTCCCGGACGGGCGTCGAAGACGCGGTCGGGCGGGCCGAGCGCGGCGGAGGGAGCGGGCGGCATGAATCATCGTCTACCCCACCGCGCCCGCAGAAAATCCACGAGCAGGACGAGTCGGCGCAAGCGACAGGAGGAACTCACCCTGAAGGGGATATCGTCCCCCGGAAAGGGAAGATCACCCGCGCCCCGACCGTCCCCGGAAAGAGCCCCGATGTCCCCCGACCGCCGTCCCGGCCGCGCCTTCACCGTCGCCGCCGCGCTCGCCGTGGTGGTGCTGGCCGCCGCCGCGTTCACCGTCACCTACGAGCCGCTGCGGCTGCTGGCCCGCGCGGGCGGCGTGGACGCGCGCTGGGCGCCCGCCTATCCGGTCATCGCGGACACGCTGCTGGCCGTCGCGATCCTCGCCGTCATGGTCGCGCGCCGGACCCGCTGGTGGACGCGGCTGTGGCGGTGGGCGCTGCTGCTGGCGCTGCTCGCGGGCGGCGCGGCGCTGAGCGTGCAGCACGCGGTGTGGGGGTACGCGTCGCTGCCGGACGACGCCGTCCGCGCGGGCGTCGCGGTGGCGCCGCACGTCGCGCTGGTCGTGGTGGTGCTGCTGTGGCTGACGCTGGTGAAGCAGCGGCGCCGCGTGCCGGAGCCGCTGGTGACGGCACCGCCGCAGGACGCCGAGCCGGTGGAGGAGGCGCCGCGCGAGGACGACCGCGCGGAGACCGTCGCGGCGGACGAGCCTGCGGAACCGCCCGTCGTGGAGCCCGTCGCGGACGACGAGCCGCGTCCGGCCGTCGAGGAACCGCCCGTCCTCCCCGACTTCCCCGCCGCGCCGGTGGACGACTGGGAGCCCGTCACCACGCGCGGCCCGGCGCCGACCGTGGTGCAGGCGGCGGCCCGGGAGCGCGAGGAGGAGCTGGCCGCGCACCCGTCCCCGGACGAGGCGCCGCCGCTGCCGGAACCCGAGCCCACCGACGAGCCGCCGCTGCCCGTCCTGGAGCCGAGGGAGCCCGAGCACGAGCGGCCTCCGGCGTCCCTGCCGACCGACGTCGAACTGGTCCGCTCGCGGCCGGCCGACGCCGACGAGGCACCGCAGGCGTCGACCACCCGGGACGATCTGCCGCTGTGGGGCTGGAACCCGCCGCCGTCCGGCTCTCTTCGCAGCGGGCCGACGCCGCCCTCGGAGTGACGCGGGGTCAGCGGGACGGGTAGACGAGCGCGTTGGCGATGGCGGCCAGGCCCTCGCCGCGGCCGGTGAGGCCGAGGCCGTCCGTCGTGGTGGCGGAGACCGAGACGGCGGCGCCGTTCAGCGCGGCGGAGAGGGTCTTCTCGGCCTCGGCGCGGCGTTTGCCGATCTTGGGGCGGTTGCCGATGACCTGGATCGCCACGTTGCCGATGGTGAAGCCCGCTTCGGTGACGAGCCGGGCGACCTCCGCGAGGAGCGTCGTGCCGGACGCGCCGGACCAGCGCGGGTCGGCGGTGCCGAACACCGCGCCGAGGTCACCGAGGCCGCAGGCCGACAGCAGCGCGTCGCACGCCGCGTGCGCGGCGACGTCGCCGTCGGAGTGCCCGGCCAGGCCGGTGCCCTCGCCCGGCCAGTGCAGCCCGGCGACGTGCAGGGGCCTGTCCTCGACGGAGAACGGGTGGACGTCGGTTCCGACGCCCACCCGCGGAAGCTGCTCGCCCATGGATGGATTAGCTGGCCAGGACCTCGTCGAGGAGGGCTTCGGCCTTGTCCTCGTTGGTCTTCTCGGCCAGCGCCAGCTCGCTCACCAGAATCTGGCGGGCCTTGGCCAGCATGCGCTTCTCGCCTGCGGAGAGCCCGCGTTCCTTGTCGCGGCGCCAGAGGTCGCGGACGACCTCGGCGACCTTGTTGACGTCGCCGGACGCAAGCTTCTCCAGGTTCGCCTTGTACCGGCGCGACCAGTTCGTGGGCTCTTCGGTGTAGGGTGCGCGAAGCACCTCGAACACCTTCTCCAGCCCCTCCTGGCCGACGACGTCCCGGACGCCCACTTCTTCGACGTTCTCGACCGGGACGCGCACCGTGAGGTCGCCCTTGTCGACCTTGAGAACCAGGTAGATCCTCTCCTGGTCCTTGATGGTGCGGGTCTCGATGGCCTCGATCCGAGCAGCCCCGTGATGGGGGTAGACGACGGTGTCGCCGACCTGGAAAGTCATGTGACAAGTACCCCTTCCGCTGGAACCAGTTTAGCACGCGCCGCACAGTGGCCGCACCGGCGTTCACGACAAATGCGCAGGTCAACCCCCTTATTGGGGCCTTGACAAAGGCGGCGATCGGTGCGTGCGGCACCAGGTCGACCCGCGCGAGGATCAGCCGCGCCCCCTGTCGGCGGCACGAAGGCGCCGCATACTGGGAGACGGAAGCCGGGTTCTTTCCAGGGTACGAAACCTCGCGAATGGGTAAGAAAAGGGCTCTGTGGACCCCGGCGGAGTCCCCGGAGGTGAGGTGCGGCGTGCGGCCAGGCGGCGACCACGAACCCGACGATTACGGACTTCCCCCTGTCGACGTCGTGGTGCCCGACGACGCGCGCGAACTCGCCGGCGACGTCACCGCCTACCACCGCGAACGCAAGCGCGAACGCCGCCGCACCCGGCTGCGCCGCCTGCTGCGCCCCGCCACCCGCTTCGGCCTCGCCGTCCCGGTGATCACGCTCGCGCTGCTCGTCGCGATCGTCAGCGGCACCCTGCTCACCATGCTCGGCTCCCGGTCCGCGCCGCGTCCGGCCGGTCCCCTGCTCAACCCGTCCCCCACGGCCCGTCCCGGGGAGGTCGGCGGGCTGCTGCCGCGCGGGAACGTCGCCGTCGTCAACGACGGCCGCCGGGCCCGCGCCCTCGCCGACCTGCGGCCCGGCATCATCGCCGTGGCGGGCCCCGGCTGCCGGTGCCGCGCGGTGGTGGCCGAACTGGCCACCCGCGCCCGCGAGAACCGGCTGACCCTGTGGCTCGTCGCGGACACGCGCGGGCGCACCGTCTCGCACGTCCAGGTCCGCGACGAGCTGCGCGCCCTCGCGGGCGACGGACCCGGCGAACCACCGCACTTCGTCGAGGACAACTCCGGCCTTCTCGCCCGCACCTACGCGCCCGCCGAGGGCACCCGCGACGCGGGCCTCACCGCCGTCCTCGTCCGCGCCGACGGCACCGTCACCGAGGTGCGTCCGGCCGCGCGGCTCGACGCCGAGCTCACTGAGAAGATCAAGGTTCTGCGCTGACGGAGTCTTTCCCCGTCTTTCCCACCCCGGCGGCGGAAGACCGCCCCGGCCTCGCTACGCTTTGTCCGCACCCCTACCAGGCCCCTCGCGAGGAGATCGACGCCGTGATCCGAAACAGCCGACGAGTGGCGACACTCGCCGTCGCGGGTGCCGTCGCCATCGCGCCGGTGATCTCCGGCTGCGGCGCCGGCATGGAACCCGGCAGTGCCATGCCGTCCCAGCTCACCGAGGGCGTCAACGTCTCGGTGCCGCGGAACGCCCCGCAGGTCGACGTCCGCAACATGTTCCTGCTCGGCCCCAAGCCGGACGAGAAGCTGACCGCGGGCGCCCGCGTCCCGCTGTACGCCTCGATCGTGAACCGCGCGTCGCAGCCCGACCGGCTCACCGCCGTGCGCGCGCCGGGCAGCTTCAGTTCGCTGCGCATCCAGGGCGGCGCCGTCACGCTGCCGCCCGCGTCCGCCGACGGCACCGGCACGCTGACGTCGCTGGCGGGCGAGGCCGAGGAGTCCGCGAGCCCGAGCCCGCGCCGTCCCGGCGAGGCCCAGTCGCCGACGCCGCGCGCCTCCGGCGAGGCCAGGGAGCCGTCTCCGCGCCCCACCGGCGAGGAGAGCGAGCAGCCCGCCGAGCAGCAGACCGAGCGCCCCACCGAGCAGCCGACGGCCCAGCCGTCCCCGCCCGGCGGCAGCCACGCGGCGACGACCGGTGAGACGGCTCGCCCGTCGCAGACCCCGGCTCCGACGGCCGGCGCGAAGCAGCCGCTCGTCGTCCTCGGCGGTCTCTCCCGCGACGTCGTCGGCGGCGAGTCCGTCCGCATCACGCTCGTCTTCGAGCGCGCGGGCGAGGTCACGGTGTCCGTCCCGGTCGTCCCGCAGCAGCACGAGTACGCGCACTACACCGCCGTCACCGCGGGCGTCCCCCTCCCCCGCCCCACGGAAACCGCCACCCACGCCCCGGAGGAAGGCGCCCACTAGGCCGCCGCCACGCATCCAGAAGGCCCGCCCGGACCAGTCCGAGCGGGCCTTCTCACGTTCCCGGCACGCACCGGCCGGTCGTCCACGATCGAGGGGTCTCGCGTTACCTAAAGGGCCTTGACGACACCGGAGAATCGACGGAAGTCGGCCCGGCTCACAAGGACCATGTCGCCGTCGCGGTCCTTGGTGTCACGAATGGCGACGGTGCCGGAGACGCTGGCCAGCTCGATGCAGTCATCCTGCGGGTGGCTGTGGGTAGCCTTGCGCCACGTCGCGTTACTGAGATTCATGTTCCTTGCGTACCCGCCCGACGAAGGCACGGAACTCGGAACGACCGACCAGGAGGGTTCCGCCATCGCGGTCCTTGGTGTCACGAATGGCGACGGTGCCGACGACGCTGGCCAGCTCAATGCACGCGTCGTTCGCATGACTACGCGAAGCCTTACGCCACGCCGCGTTAGCGAGATTCATGTTCCTTCCGCACCTTTCTGAGGAACGCAAGAGAGTCGGCCACGTTGAGCGCCTTCCCCTGCATTTGGGCGTACAGCGCGGTACAGGACTCTACCTGGTGCGGGTCCGTGGTGGTCAAGCCGCCCACCTGATGCGTGATGTACGCCATCTGGCGACCGTCCGCTTTGGTTGCGATATCAAAGTCGCCCCGCAATTCGGCAAGGTGAGCCCACTTCGGGAGAATCTGGACCACCGCCAAACCCCGTTCGGACACATCGACCAGGTGATCCATCTGCCCACACATCACGTCCGGAGGCCCGACACAGTTGTAGAGAGCGTCCTCTTTGATGATCGTAGAAATCATCGGGCGCGGCGTCTGATGAAAGATCGCCTGCCGGGCCACACGGGCTTCGAGCACTTTCTCGTCAGGCACGATGTGGCTGGCATACTCGCGCGTCTGAAACAGTCCGCCGACGATCATTGAGCAGAAGCTACGGACCTGGGAGGAGGTGTACTCGAACCGGGGGTAGTTCCGGTACGTCACCAGGAGTCCGGCCTGGCTCTCCTTCTTGCGGTCCTTGAGCGGCTTGATGTACTCGACCCACGCCTTGTACAGCTCGGTCTGGGTTCCGTCGTTCTCCTCGTCCGTGATGCCTTCGAGCGCCTTGCCCAGTCGTGCGGCGAAGTCACCCCGGCACAGCGTCGAACCGGCTTCGACTTGCGAGATGTACACGCGCCCGACAGTGACCATCGCACCGACTTCGCCTTGGGTCACACGTCCGGGCATCTCTTGACGCAACCGCCGCGCCACCTGTCCGAAAGCAATCGATTCGGGCACTCTGGGGGGATTTGGCATCCTCGGACCTCCCGTTCCGTGGTCGCGAGAGTAGATGCTAGCGGCAAAGTACCTGGCGTGGCGGTTGTGTCTTACTTACCTTCCTTCGGCTCCCGCACGCGGCAATGGTTGTGCTTCGAGACACATTCATGATCACGCGGGGAGCGCGTAGCGGAGGTATCGGTCATGATCACAATGGAGAAGCCCAAGAAGATCGCCCCGGGCATCTTCCGGCCCTATCCGGGCGGTGCGCTCACCGATGTGCGGCGTGCCCGTGCGGCGGCCGAGGATTGGGCGGGCGGCGAGGGTTACCCGTCCGGCGTGGTCGATTCCGTGGCGCTCGTCATCACCGAGTTGTGCACGAACGCGCTCCGGTGCGTCGCGGGCGCGGCGGGCTTCGCGGCCCTGGTCTACCCGGTCGAGCTCCCGTCCGGAGCGGCGGGTGTCTGCGTCGAGATCTGGGACGCCGACCCCGAGCACATGCCGGAACAGCAGGAGCCCGACTTCGCCGCCGAGTCCGGCCGCGGCCTGTTCATCGTGAACAACCTGACGGGCGGCCTCTGGGGCGCCCAACTCCTCGCCTACAACAAAGGAAAAACAGTATGGGCGGCAATTCCATGCACATGAACACCATGAAGACGCGCGAGGTCGCGCGCCTCTTCGGCGTCACCCCCTACACGGTCATCCGGTGGAAGCGCCGGAACCTCCTGGCGGCGGGAAGCACCCCCTCCGGGCACCTGCGGTTCGACCGCGCCGAGGTCATGGAGCTGTACCGGCGCGGAATGACCGACGAATGACCGGCCTCAAAGCCCGGGCCACGTGGTTCGCCCGGGCGCGGCGGCCACGTCGGTCCTGGCCCGGGAGATGACCGTGCTCGTGCGGTGATCCGGGCAAGGTCGCGGACACGCGGTCCGAACGCCTCGGCACAGCACGCCTCTAGACCGGGGGCACGAGACGTACCGCCCCTTGCGTCCCGTGCCCCCGCCAACGGCCCCCGTGCCGCGATCCGGAGGGGAGAACGCGGCACGGGGGCGCTCCGCCGACCCCGGCGAGAAAGTTATCCACAGGCTGCGACGGCCGGTCGCGGAGTGTGATCGGGCCTGCTTGGCTGGTCTCCGAAGGGATCAGAGGAGGGCCGGATCATGCGAGGAACGACGTCATGGCCCGCACGGGCGAACCGTGCGGGCCGGGGGCTGGTCAGGCGGCTGCGATCAGGGCTCGAACTTGTAGCCCAGGCCGCGCACGGTGATGATGTGCTTCGGCGCCGAAGGCGTCGCCTCGACCTTGGCGCGCAGCCGCTTGATGTGCACGTCGAGGGTCTTGGTGTCGCCCACGTAGTCGGCGCCCCACACCCGGTCGATGAGCTGCATCCGCGTCAGGACGCGCCCGGCGTTGCGCAGCAGCACCTCCAGCAGCTCGAACTCCTTCAGCGGAAGCGCCACCGAGTCGCCGCCGACGCTGACGACGTGCCGCTCGACGTCCATCCGGACGGGCCCCGCCTCCAGCGTCGCGACGATCGGCTCCCCGGTCTCGCCCCGGCGGCGCAGCACCGCGCGCATCCGCGCGATCAGCTCCCGGGTCGAGAACGGCTTGGTCACGTAATCGTCGGCGCCCAGCTCCAGGCCGACCACCTTGTCGACCTCGCTGTCCTTGGCGGTGAGCATGATGACCGGCACGTTGGAGCGCGAGCGCAGTTCCCGGCACACCTCCGTGCCGGGCAGGCCCGGCAGCATGAGGTCCAGCAGGACGAGGTCGGCGCCGGCCTGGTCGAACTGGTCCAGCGCGTCGGGGCCGGTGGCGGCGATCGCCACCTCGAACCCCTCCTTGCGCAGGTTGTAGGACAGGGCGTCGCTGAACGACTCCTCGTCTTCGACGACGAGCACGCGGGTCACGGCAGGTGCCTCCTAGCGGGACGGGTCACGGGGCGTGGCGGGAGGGACGGGACCGTCCGGCGGGGTCGGCCCGCCGGAGGGCGACAGCAGCGGAAGCTTGATCGTGAACGTGGAACCGGAGCCCTCCTCGCTCCACACGGTGACCTCACCGTGGTGCTTGGTCGCGACGTGCTTGACGATGGCCAGGCCGAGCCCGGTGCCGCCGGTCTGGCGGGAGCGGGCCGGGTCGACGCGGTAGAACCGCTCGAAGATGCGCGGCAGCTCGGTGGTCGGGATGCCGATGCCCTGGTCGGTGACGGCGATGCCCACGGTGTCCCCGCCTGGCTCCACGACCACGGCGACGCGCGTGTTCTCGGGGCTGTAGGCGACGGCGTTGTCGACGAGGTTGCGCAGCGCGGTCACCAGCAGTTCCTCGTCGCCGCGCACCTTGAGCCCGGCGGCGCCGCCGGTCGTCAGCTCGATGTGCTTGGAGCCCGCCCGGATCTGCGCCCGGTCGACGGCCTCCGCGACGACGTCGTCCAGCGCGACGGGCCGCAGCTCGGGCAGCGGCTCCTCACCCTGCACGTTCGACAGCGTCATGAGGTCCTGCACGAGGCTGGTGAGCCGCACCGACTCGTGCTGCATCCGCCCGGTGAAGCGGCGGACGGCCTCGGGATCGTCGGCGGCGCCCTGCACGGTCTCCGCGAGCAGCGCCAGCGCGCCCACGGGCGTCTTCAGCTCGTGGCTGACGTTGGCGACGAAGTCCCGCCGGACGGCCTCGACGTGCCGGGTCTCGGTCAGGTCCTCAGCGAGGACCAGCACCAGCCCCGAGCTGCCGAGCGGCGCCACCCGGACCGCGTACCAGCGGCCCTCGGCGCGCGTCCGGGCGTTGCCGCCGAGCTGGAGTTCGGTCTCGCGGATCTCCCCGTCGCGGCGGACGAGCCGCGCCATCGCGACCAGTTCGTCCACGCCGAGCCGGTCGTCACCGACGAGCCCGAAGGCCCGCGCGGCGGGGCTGGCGCGGACCACGCGGTCCTCACCGTCGACGACCACGGCCGACGAGCGCAGCACGCTCAGCACCGACGCCACCCCGGGCGGCACACCGCCCGGGTTCGCCGACGCGGGCGGCGCCTTCTGCGCGCGTTCGCTGGCCCGGACCGCGAGTCCGGTGGCGAGCCCGATCGCGAGCCCGGCCAGGCCCGTGAGGGCCGCGACTATCTCCACCTGCACACTTCGGATCGTAAGCGGCCCGGCGCGGGCCGCCGCACACCGGGACGGAACCTGGGGCGACGTTCCCCCAAAGTTCACCTTTCCCTTCGGGTGCATTCATTCGGGGAGGTAAGGCTGTGGCGTGGGCGAGTCCGCCCCGGTGGCCCGCACCCGGGCCGCGCCCCCGACCCTTCAGGATTGAGACGACGTGCGCGACGCCTACCACGAGGAACTCGACTCCCTCTCCGACCGTCTCGTGGAGATGACCCGGCTGGTCCGCTCCGCGATGACGCGCGCGGTGACGGCCCTGCTCGACGCCGACCTGCGGCTGGCCGAGGAGGTCATCAGCGGGGACGAGCACATCAACAAGATCGACCTGGAGCTGGAGGAGACGGTCTTCGAGCTGATGGCGCGCCAGCAGCCCGTCGCCGGCGACCTCCGCCAGGTGATCACGGCGCTGCGGATGAGCAACGACCTGGAGCGCATGGGCGACCTCGCCGTCCACATCGCCAAGACGGCCCGCCGCCGCCACCCCGAGTCGGCGGTGCCGCCGGTCCTCCAGGCGACGATCCTGCAAATGGGCCAGATCGCGGAGCGCATGGTCGCCAAGGCGGGCTCCGTCATCGCCTCCAAGGACGTCGAACTCGGCCTGGAACTCGACGCCGACGACGACGAGATGGACCGCCTGCACCGCAAGGTCTTCGACATCCTCCTGTCGCCCAAGTGGAAGCACGGCGTCGAACCGGCCGTCGACATCACCCTGGCGGGCCGCTACTTCGAGCGCTTCGCCGACCACGCGGTCATCGTCGCGGAGAACGTCGTCTACCTCGTCACCGGCCAACGCCCCGAGGAAATCTCCGACGACCCGTCCTAACCCACCACGCCCAACACCGACCCACCACAGCACCCGTCACCACAGCACCCGTCACCACGGCACCCGTCACCACCAGGCCCGTCAACACCGGACTCGTCAACTCCGAGCCCGTCGGCACCACTACCGGTCTGCACCACCCGTCAGCACCGAAACCGGTCGTACCACTACCGGTTGGCCCGGTGTCCGTCGGCTCCGAGCCCGACTGCCCGGCGGTCCTCCTACCCGCCCCGCACGACTGCCGGACGGAGTTCCCCGCCCGGCACACCGCCGGACGGGGCTTCCCCGTGCCCCCGGACTGGACTCTCGCGCCCCGGGCGAGACTCGCGGGCCTCATACGACGACCGAGACGGGGGTCCGATGGCCCCGCGCGGCCCCCGAACAGGGCTCCCGCGCTCCATCCGACCCCCGGAACGGCGGTCCGCGCCCCACGCGACCCCGGGGATGAAGATTCCCCGGCCCGCACGGCCCGAGGCGGCTTCGCCTCGCCCGCGCGGGGTTCGCCTCGCGCAGGCCGGGTTCGCCTCGCGTGGGCGGAATCCGCTCGGGCGAACGGGGTTCACCTCGGCAGGCCGAGGTTCGCTCACCCGCGCGGGATTCACTCGGGCGAGCGGGGTTCACCTCGGGCGGGCCGGGGTTTCGCTCGGGCGAGCGGGGTTCACCTCGGGCGGGCCGGTGTTGGTCTTGGACGGGTGGAGTTCGCTCGCCCGTGCGAAATCCGCTCGGGCGAGCGGGGTCACCTCGGGCGGGCCGGGGTTTCGCTCGGGCGAGTGGGGTTCACCTCGCGCGAGCGAACCCCACTCGCCCGCGCGGAGTTCACTCGCCCGCGCGAGTTCGCTTGCCCGCGCGGGGTCCGCCTCGCGCGAGCAGGGTTCGCCACGCGCGTGCGGAATCCGCTCGCGCGTGCGGGATCCGCTCGGGGTTCGCCACGCGCGTGCGGAATCCGCTCGCGCGTGCGGGATCCGCTCGGGCGAGCGGGGTTCGCCTCGGGCGAGCGGGGTTCGCCTCGGGCGAGCGGGGTTCGCCTCGGGCGGGCCGGGGTTCGCTCGCCCGCGCGGGGTTCGCTCGGGCGGGGCGGGGTTCGCTCGCCCGCGCGAGGTTCGCTCGGGCGGGGCGGGGCGGGGCGGGGCGGGGCTGGCTCGGGCGGGGCTGGCTCGGGCGGGGCGGGGCTGGCCTCGGGCGAGCGGGGTTCGCCTCGGGTGGGGCTGGGTTCGGGTGGGGCTGGGTTCGCTCGGGTGAGTGGGGTTTGGCTTGCGTGGGGTTGGGGTTTGGTGGGTGGGTGGGGGTTGTGGTTTTGGGTCAGGGGGTGGTGGGTTCGAGGTTGGTGGCTATGCGTTCTAGGAGGGTGGTGAGGGTGGTGTAGTCGGTGGGCGAGAGGCCCTTGGTGACGGTGGTGCGGAGGGTGTGGACCGTGGTGGTGATGCGGGTGTGGACGGTGCGGCCCGTGTCGGTGAGGGTGACGCCCTCGGGGGTCTCGGTGGTCCAGCCTCGGGTGGCGAAGGTCTCCAGGCGGGGGCGGAGGGTGGGCTCGGACGGGCCGAGGAAGGGGCGGAGTGCTTCGTCCATGGCGTCGGGGGGCGTCGGGGCCTCGGACAGGATGTTGAGCATCTGCCAGTCGCGGCGGTCGATGCCCTCGTCGGACAGGGCCTGCGCGAAGGCGGCCTCCAAGCGGGAGTCGATGGTCTTGAGCCAGTAGCCGAACGGTTGCTGTGACATGACACCTCTCTATGCATGTTCTTTTACATGTAGTTGTAACCTAACATGCATGGAGACGCCGGAAGACGCCGTGGAGCGGGCCATGGTCGCGATCCGCCGGAGTCAGAGCCGCCGGACGCTGGCGCGGCTCGCCGACGCGGACGGCATCGACCCGACGCTGCTCGGCGTGCTGGACGCGATCGAGGGACGGGGGCGGCCCTGCACCGTCACCGAGATCGCCGCCGACCTGCACGTCGACCAGCCCCGCGCGAGCCGACTCGTCGCACGCTGCCTCGCGGACGGCCTGCTCACCCGGCACGCCGACCACTCGGACGGCCGCCGCTCCCCCGTCGCCCTCACCACCCTGGCCCGCGACCGCCTCGCCCACGCCCGCGCCCAACGCCGCGCCGTGTTCGGCGCGGCCATGGCAGCCTGGCCAGAGACCGACCGCGCCACCTTCGCCCGCCTCCTCACCGACTTCGTCACCTCCTTCACCGACGTAGTCCAACGCGAGCGCCGTGACCCGGACGGGCCGGTCCAGACGTAATCCAGCGCGAGCACCGCGACCCGAACGGGCCAGCTCAGACGTAGCCCAGCGCGAGCGCCGCGACCCGAACGAGCCGATTCAGACGTAGTCCAGCGCGAGCGCCGCGACCCGGACGGGCCAGCTCAGACGTAGCCCAGCGCGAGCGCCGCGACCCGAACGAGCCGATTCAGACGTAGCCCAGCGTGACGCCCCGATCCGGGCAGCCGGTTCAGTAGTTCGGGTTGTTGGTGTGGGGGATTTCGATGCTGATGGGGAGGTTGCCTTCGGAGAGGACGAGGAGGGCGCCGAGGCGGAGGATTTCGTCGAAGGCCCAGTACGCCTTTTGCAGGGCGCCCGGTGCCTTTTCCAGGGAGAGCAGGCCCTCGCGGACGGCGATGAACGGTTCCCAGGCGTGCTGGAAGATCGGATCCCACAGGGGGTCGCGGCGGATTTTGAGCCAGCCGGCGATCTCGTCGCCCAGGACGTAGCGGGTCAGGGAGCCGAGGATCGGCTTGCTGAGCAGGCCGCCGTCGATGGTGGCGCCGAGGTTGAGCAGCATGTCGGCGAGCTTCACGCCCTCGGGCGTCGGCGCGAGGATCGGGCCGAGCACCTGCGCGGCCTGCGCGTCCGCCTCGGCCCAGGACACCGGAATGTACTCGTCCCGGATGCCGAGCAGGTGCGCGGTGAGCTGCCAGGAGTGCAGGAACGCATCGGATTCGGCGGCCGGGATCGGCACCTTCCATTTGACGAGGTTCTGCATGACGGTCGTCGGCAGGCTGTGCCAGGTGACCATCAGGTCGGCCTGGCTGATCGGGACCTTCTCGTCCGCGACCTTCGACCAGTGCGCCGACTTCGGCAGCAGATTGCGCACCCCCGCGTGCGCCAGCCGCGTCTTGACGCAGGTCACCACCATTTCGCCGTCCGGCTTGAACGCGTTGGACGTGCCGATGTCGTAGCCGAGTTTCGCGGTCTTGGTGATGCGGTCGCGCATGTCGGCGCCGCCCTTGGAGTAGTAGACCGCGCGGGCCTCCCGGGGAATGACGGTACTCATCATCCCGCTGGCGAACCCGTAGGTGACGCCGAGATAGAGGCCGCGTTTCTCGTTGAAGTGGACGGCGGTGGCGAGCTTTCCCTGATCGGCCCAGGACGGCAGCCGCCGCGCCTTCTCCATGAAGCCGCGCAGGTCGGCGGGCAGCCCGGACGGGAGCGGCTGGCCGTTCTTCGTCCATTTCCGCAGCTCGGCGTTGACCTTGGGGACGTCGCCGCGCGCGAGCAGCGCGGCGACCAGCTCGTCGGCCTCCCGATCCCAGACCGTGCGGGGGTCGGCGCCCGCGCCCGTCCCGGCCACCGAGCCTTGCGGCGACCACGTCCACAGGGCGTTCGCCTGCGCGGGCACCGCCGCGCTGAGCGCGCCGACGGCGCCGAGCGTCCCGCCCGCCACCAGCACGTTGCGTCTGCTGGGCTTCTCCATGCCTGGACTCCTCCTCGGGGGACGGAGCAGTTGATACGTTGATACGTAGACTGCATCCGCGTATCACTCAATGAAGCACACTGTGTCGGCGGTCACAAGACCTATCGTGGAAGCGCCGCCCGGGAGGGAACCGTGGAATCTGCACCGCCGACGTCCGGCGCCGATTCGCTGCTGGAGCGCGCCTTCAGCGACGCCGTCGAGGGCGTGGACGACACCGACGCGGCGCGCGCCCGCATTCTCGACGCCGCCCACGAGCAGTTCTGCCGGATGGGCATCCAGCGCTCGACCATGGAGGACGTCGCCCGCCGCGCGGGCGTTTCCCGCATCACCGTCTACCGCCGTTTCACCACGAAGGACGCCCTGGTCGAGCAGGTCGTCCGGCGCGAGTTCCGCCGCTACTTCGACCGTTTCCTGGTGGAGATCGAGCGGGCCGAGACGGCGGCCGACCGTGTCGTCCTGGGTTTCGTCAGCTCGCTGCGCGCCATCCGCGCCAACCCGCTCATCGGCGGCCTCATCGCCACCGAGCCGGACTTCCTGGTCCCTACGATGATCAGCGACGACGGCCGCACGCTCGCCAGCGTCCGCCAGTTCGTCGCGGGCCAGCTCCGCCGCGAGCAGAGCGCGGGCCACGTCGCCCCCGGCCTCGACACCGACCTGGTCGCGGAGATGATGGTCCGCGTCTCGGCGTCGTTCCTGGCGATCCCGAGCCCCCTGGTCGACCTGGACGACGAGTCCCGCCTCGCCGAAATAGCCCGCCACTTCCTCGTCCCCATGCTGAACCCGCGAACGCCCGACGCCCCCTAGGCCGTTTCCTTCGGATCATCGGTTCACGCGTGTCGTCGACTGACCGCCCGATGAGCGAGGATCGAGCCCCTACTGCCGGACGGAAACCTCAGTCTCCGGCCCGGTAGGTGTTGATCAATACGCCGGACGGTGTCGGTTCTGTGGCGGTGAGCGTCAGGTCGCGCGACCTCGTGCCGTCGGTGAAGAGCCGCTTCCCGCTCCCCAGGATGAGGGGGAAGACCAGCAGCCGGTACTCGTCGACGAGATCGGCCTCGATGAGGGTTTCGAGCAACCCTCCGCTGCCCAGCACCACCGTCTCGCCCTCGGACGCGGCCTTGACGCGCCTGACCTCCGCCGCGAGATCCGCGCCGAGCACGGTGGTGTTGGCCCATCCCGGGTCCTTGAGCGTGCGGGAGGCCACGTACTTGGGCATCGCGTTCATCGCGGCCACCGCAGGGTCGTTCATGTCGGCGTACGGCCAGACGGCGGCGAAGATCTCGTAGGTTCGGCGGCCCAGGAGCAGGCCGCCGGCGCCGGCCGTGGCCTCGCTCATGAACCGCTCCACCGCCTCGTCGACGTAGGGCAGCACCCAGCCGCCTTGATCGAACCCGCTGTCCCGGTCCTCGTCGGTCGAGAGGACCTACTGCATGACGCCGTCCAACGAGACGAAGTTGACCACGGCCAGCTTCCCCATGTGCTGCTCCCATCTGTGTACTTACAAGGTCGACTCCACGCAGGAACAGGACTCATCGGTCGCGGCGGCATCCTCAAGGCGTAGATCCCGAAGAAGCGGCCCAGACGTCCGCCTCGCTCACGCACGGTGACCGGTTCAGCCCGTTTGCCGTCCTTGACGTGCTAGGTCGCGAAGTATACAAACGTTCATACAGCCCTGGTGCTCATGAGGAGGCGGTCTTGGTCACATACCGAGCGGGTGAGGTGTCCCGGAGAGGGTTCCTGGTGGGGGCCGGGTCCATGGCGGCACTGGGACTGGGGGCGGCGGCCTGCGGCAGCGGCGGGTCGGGCGGCGGCACCGGAGCCGTGCGGATCGGGTGGGTCGAGCCGAAGACCGGCCGCCTTGCCGCCGCGTACAAGCCGATCTACGTCGGGGCGCGGCTCGCGCTGGAGGACATCGGCAAGGCGGGCGGGATGCTGGGCGCGGCCGTCCGGGTCGACGAGCACGACGACAAGGGCAGCCCGGCCAGCCAGCCCGCCGTCGCGCAGCGGCTCATCCGGGACGAGCCCGCCTTCGTGGTCGGGCCGACCGGCAGCTCACAGGTGCTGGCGTCGGTGTCGGCGCTCGCCCGCGCGAAGCTCGTCCAGTCCGCGTGGGGCGGCTCGGAGCGGCTCGGGGACGGCGACCAGTTCCCGTTCCACTACCAGCTCGTCTACAACACGACGCAGCAGGCGCGGGCCGCCGCGCGGTTCCTGTACGAGGTGCGGGGCCTGCGCAGGATCGGCATCATCGTGGAGAACTCCGAGTTCGGGACGTCGATCCGCGACGCGGTCACCGCGACCCTGCGGGACGCCTACCGCGCCGCGCCCGTCGCCGTCGAGGTGTTCGAGGTGGACGCCGCGGACATGACGCCGTTCGTCCGCAACCTGGAACGTGCCAGGGTGGACGGGCTCGGCCTGTTCACCGGGCAGCCGCAGGCGACGGTGCTGATCCTGCGGGCGATGGCCGCGACCGGCTTCCACCCGCTGATCGTGTCCCACGACCTCAACTACATCAAGGCGCTGGAGGAGTTCCCGCGCCCGCTGCTCGACAAGTTCCACGGCACCACCTACCGGGGCCTGACCTACACCGACGGCGAGCGGCCGTCCGAGCGCGTGCGCGCGCTGGTCGAGCGCATCAACGCCCACCCCGACACGGCCGGGCTCGGCTACTCGGCGGTGACCAGCCCGTACTACGACTACCTGATGCTGATGGCGCAGGTCGTCAAGGAGACCGGCAGCGCCGACCCCGCCCGGCTGAAGGCCGCGCTGGACCGGATCGACG
The DNA here is from genome assembly GCF_000374305.1 of Actinomadura flavalba DSM 45200. Lineage (GTDB taxonomy): Bacteria > Actinomycetota > Actinomycetes > Streptosporangiales > Streptosporangiaceae > Spirillospora > Spirillospora flavalba. Next base: position 85,659 of record NZ_KB894099.1, read on the forward strand.
GCTTCGAGGGCACCCGGGCGAAGGTGTCGTTCACCGCGAAACGCCACTCGGGCATCGCGGACGCGGACGTCACGATCGGCACGCTCATGTCCGCGACGGAGCCGCAGAGCATGGGCGGCGTCCTGCGGCGCCGCGCGGACGGGGCGTGACCCCGCGATGATCGCCGAGATCCTGGTCCCCGGACTGGCCTTCGGGAGCCTGTACGGGCTGGTGGCGATGGGCTTCAACGTCCTGCACCGGCCGACGAACGTCGTGAACTTCGCGCAGGGCGAGCTGATCATGATCGGCGCGATGGTGATGGCGCTGTCCCCGATCGGGCGGCTGCCCTGGGGGCTGGCCGCCGCCGGGGCGATGGCGATCGTCGCGCTGGTGGCGCTGGTCGAGGAGCGGGTGGCGGTGACGCCCGTGCTGCGCAGGTCGGCGCACGCGGCGGGCTGGGTGATCACCACGCTGGCGTTCTCGCTGCTGCTCGCCGAGGCCGCCGGGCGGCTGTGGGACGACCAGCCCGGTGCCGTCGCGCCGCCGTGGCCGCTGTCGCTGGACGTCCACGAGGTCGCGGGCGTCCGTTTCTCCAGCTACCAGGTCGCGGTGGTGGGCACGGCGATCGCGGTCGTGCTGCTGCTCGGCCGACTCGACCGGTCGCGGATGGGCACCGCGCTGCGGGCCGTCGCGGCCGACCGGGACGGTGCCCGGCTGCGCGGCATCGACCCGACGTCGCTGACCCGCCGCTCGTTCCTGCTCGGCGGTGCGCTGGCCGGGTTCACCGGGGTGCTGGCGGCGCCGCTGCTGCTGGCGTCGGTGACGATGGGTCTCGGGCTGCTGATCAAGGGCTTCGCGGCCCTGGCGGTCGGCGGCATCGGTGATAACCGGGGCGTGCTGGTGGCGGGCTGGCTGCTCGGCACCGTCGAGGCGGCGGGCGCCGCGTACGCGTCGCCGGGATCGCAGTCGGTGGTGCTGTTCGGGGCGATGCTGCTGATCCTGGTGATCCGTCCGCACGGGCTGCGGGGGCTGGCGGTACAGCGCCATGTCTGATCTGTTCGCGCGGCGCAGGCTGCCCTGGCTCGTCCTGCTCGCGGTGGCGGCGGCGCTGCCGCTCGTCAGCGGTGACCCGACGGTCACCTATCTCGCCACGACCGCCGCGATCTACGTGCTGGTGGCGACCGGCCTGAACGTCATGTTCGGCTACACCGGGCAGGTCTCGCTCGGGCAGGGCGCGCTGGTGGCGGTCGGCGCGTACGCGACGGCCGTCCTCATGGTGAGCCACGGCTGGTCGTTCTGGGCGGCGGCGCCGGTGGCGGTGCTGGTCGCGGGCGGGGCGGGGACGCTGATGGCGCTGCCCGCGTTCCGGCTCTCGTCCTGGTACATCGCGCTCGTGACGCTCGGCGTCGCGATGGCGGTGCGGAGCCTGCTCGTGGAGTTCGAGGGGGTGACGGGCGGCTGGTCCGGGCTGGTGGGGGTGCCGCGTCCGGCGGTCGGGTCGTTCGAGTTCGGGGAACGGGATTTGCTGTGGCTGGTGCTCGGCGTGAACGTCGTGGTGCTGGTCGTGGTGCGCAACATCGTGGACTCGCGGCTCGGGCGCGGCATGATGGCCGTCCGCGACGCGCCGGAGATGGCGCGGAGCGTCGGCGTCGCCCCGGCGCGGGCGAAGCTGTTCGCGTTCGCGTGCGGCGGCGCGTCGGCCGGGCTGGGCGGGGCGCTGCTGGCGGTCCACCACGGCCTGGTGACACCCGACGACTTCACGCTCGACTTCTCGATCCTGTTCCTCCTGGTCGTGATCATCGGTGGCGCGGCCCGGCTCTCCGGCCCGATCATCGGCACGCTGCTGTTCTTCGCCCTGCCCGAGTTGCTGACCGGGCTGGCCGAGTGGCGCGGGCTCATCTACGGCGTCGCGCTGCTCGTGCTCATGGTCTACCTCCCGCAGGGCGTCGCCGGGTCGTGGCCCGGCGTGCTGCGGCGCCTGCGCCGGAGCCGTCCCGCTCCCCCGCCCGCCGAGCCCGGCACGACGGGGGCGGCGCGCGTGGAGACGCCGCTGGGTGACGCGCTCGGCGTCGAGCTGACCGGTGTCCGGAAGTCGTTCGGCGGGGTGCACGCGCTGCGGGGCGTCGATCTCACCGTCGAGGCGGGCCAGGTGCACGCGATCGTCGGGCCGAACGGGTCGGGCAAGACGACGCTGCTCAACGTGATCAGCCGGCTGCTCCGGCAGGACGACGGACGGGTCGTGCTCGGCGACGCCGACGTCAGCCGCGCCCCGGCCGAACGGCTCGCGCGGCGCGGCGTGGCCCGCGTGTTCCAGACGCCGCGCCTGCTGGACGCGTCCACGCTGCGGGAGAACGTCCTGCTCGGGGCGTACGCGCGGGAGCGGGCGGGCGGCGCGGCGACCGTGCTGCGGCTGCCGTGGGCGCGCCGCGAACGCGCCGGGCTGCGCGCCGAGGCCGACCGGCTGCTCGCCGCGCACGGCCTGGCCGGACGGGCGGACGCCCCGGCGGCCGAGCTGCCGCACGGCGAACGCCGCCTGCTGGAGGTCGCGCGGGCGCTGATGGCCCGGCCGCGCCTGCTGCTGATGGACGAGCCCGCCGCCGGGCTGACCCCGCGCGAGCTGACGGCGCTGGGCGCGCTGATCCGCGCGATCCGCGACGCGGGCACGACGGTGGTGCTGGTGGAGCACCACATCGAGCTGGTCGCGAGCGTCGCGGACCGGGTGACCGTGCTGGACCAGGGGTCGGTGGTGACGTCGGCGGCGCCGGACGAGGCGCTGGGCGACGAGCGGGTCGTCGAGGTGTATCTGGGAGTGGCGCAATGAAGGAACTGCTCACCGTCACGGATCTGAGTTCGGGGTACGGGGCGGTGCCGGTCGTGCGGTCGGTGGACTTCACCGTCCACGCGGGCGAGGTGTTCGCGATCGTCGGCGGCAACGGCGCCGGAAAGACGACGCTCCTCAGCACGGTCTCCGGCCTGCTGCGGCCGACGGCCGGGTCGGTGCGGCTCGCGGGGACCGACGTCACGGGGTGGGCGCCGGAGCGGATCGTGCCGCTCGGGCTCGTGCACATCCCCGAGGGACGGCGGCTGTTCACCGGGCTGACGGTGGCGGAGCATCTGCGGCTCGGGCTGTGGAACGTCCCGGGCGGGCGTTCCGTCGAGCGGGCGCGCACCGAACGGGTCGTGGACCTGTTCCCGGTGCTGGGCGAGAGGATGGACGCCTACGCCGAGGTGCTGAGCGGCGGGGAACAGCAGATGCTGGCGATCGGGCAGGCGCTGATGCGCGAGCCTCGGGTGCTGCTGCTGGACGAGCCGTCGATCGGGCTCGCGCCGGTGATCGTCCGGCGGGTGTTCGCGGCGGTGGACCGGCTGCGCGCCGAGGGGCTGGCGGTGGTGCTCGTGGAGCAGCGGGTCGGGCAGGCGCTGGAGCTGGCCGACCGGGGTCTCGTGCTGCGGCACGGCCGGGTGGCGGCGACGGGCACGCCCGCCGAGCTGGCGGACGGTTCCGCGCTGCGCACGGCGTACCTGGGCGCGGCGGCCGGGCGGACGACCGAGGAGGGGCGATGAGCTGGTGGGGTCCGGAGGTGCCGGAGGCGGCCGACTGCGTGCTCGCGGAACTGCTGACCCGCCGGGCGGCCGAGCATCCCGACCGCGTCTACGCGGTCTTCGAGGACGGGTCGGAGTGGACCTACGCCGCGACGCTGGCCGAGGCCGAACGCGTCGCGGCGGGGCTGCACGCGCTCGGGGTGCGCCCGGGCGACCGGGTGGTGGCGTGGCTGCCGAACGGGCCGGACGCGCTGCGCGTCTGGTTCGGCGCGAACCTCGCCGGGGCGACGCTGGTGCCGCTGAACACCGCGTACCGGGGACGGCTGCTGGAGCACGCGGTCGGGCTGTCGGGGGCGCGGGTGGCGGTCGTGCACGCCGACCTGGCCGGGCGCCTGGCCGACGTGTCCACGGGTGCCCTGGAGCATGTCGTGGTGCTCGGCGGCGACGCGTCCCCGGTGCCGGGCGTCGCCGTGTCGGGGCCGGAGATGCTGGCCGCGCCCGCGCCGGGGTTCCGTGGGGAGACGCCGGAGCCGTGGGACGCGTACGCGGTGATCCTGACGTCCGGGACGACGGGCCCGTCGAAGGGCGTGGTGTGCTCGTACGTGCAGCTCGCGGCGTGCGCGCGGGCGGCGTTCGGAGACTGTTTCGGGCCCGGCGACCGGTACATGGTGAATCTGCCGCTGTTCCACGCGGGCGGCACGATCGGCACGTACGCGGCGTTGCTGCTGGGCGGCGGGATCAGCCTGGTGGGCGCGTTCGACACCGAGCGGTTCTGGCCCGCCGTCCGCGCCACCGGCACCACGCACGTCACGCTGCTCGGCGTGGTGGCGACGTTCCTGGCGAAGCGCCCGCCGTCCCCGGCCGACCGCGCGCATCCGCTCCGGCGCGTGTTCATGGTGCCGCTCGTGGACGACGCGGCGGAGTTCGCCGCGCGCTTCGGCGTCGAGGTCGTCGCGATGTTCAACATGACCGAGGTGTCCATTCCGATCATCTCGGGCCCCGATCCCGGCGTTCCGGGCACGTCCGGGCGGCTGCGTCCAGGCGTCGAGGCCCGCGTCGTGGACGAGCACGACCGCCCGGTGCCGGACGGCCGCGTCGGCGAACTCGTGCTGCGCACCGACCAGCCGTGGGCGCTGAACTCCGGCTACCTCGGCATGCCCGAGGCGACGGCCCGCGCGTGGCGCAACGGCTGGTTCCACACCGGCGACGCGTTCCGCACGGTGGACGGCGAGTACTTCTTCGTCGACCGCATGGGCGACACGATCCGGCGGCGCGGCGAGAACATCTCCTCGGCCGAGGTCGAGGCCGAGCTGCTCGCGCATCCGGCGGTGCGGGAGGCCGCCGTCGTCGCGGTGCCGAGCCCGCTGGGCGAGGACGACGTCCTGGCGGTCGCGGCGCCGGTCGAGGGCGCCACGATCGACCCGGCCGAGCTGCTGCGGTTCCTGATCCCCCGCATGGCGCACTTCATGGTGCCCCGGTACGTCCGCGTCGTCCCCGAGCTGCCGCACACCCCGACCAACAAGGTCGAGAAGCACCGGCTCCGTGCCGAGGGCGTCACCCCCGGCACGGTCGACCGCGAGGCCCTGGGCGTCCGCGTCCGCCGCGACCGCATCGGCCCCTGATCGGAGTCAGGGCCGGGGGTCGGCGCCGGCGAGCTGGAGCGCGAGGAAGGCGTAGTGGTCGGCGAGCTGCGCGGCGCTGAGGGAGCGCGCGGGACGGAACCACTGCCCGGCGTTGATGCACATGTCGAGGATGGCCTTGGCCACGATGTCGACGGGGACCGGCGCGGGCCGGTCGTCCAGCCGGAAGGCGCCGGTGGCCAGGCCGCGTTCCAGCGTGCGCTCGAAGAGGCGGCGGACGCGGCGCTGCGCGTCGAGCACTTCGCGGGCCTGCTCGGGCGGCAGGTGGCGCCACTCGGTGCGGGCGACGATGCCCTCGACGCGGCGCTCGGTGTGGAAGCGGGTGACGGCGCGGACCAGTTCGGCGAGCTGGCGTTCGGGACGGTCCCCGGCGCCCAGCAGCGCGTCCTCCAGGGCGCGTTCGGAGTCCTCGTGGGCGCGGGTCAGGATCGCGTAGAGGACTTCCTCCTTGGACGCGTAGTGGTTGTACAGCGAGCCCGCCGTGACCCCGCACGCGGCGGTGATCTTGCGGACGCTGCTGGCGGGGAAGCCCTCCTCGTAGAAGAGGCGGGCGGCCTCGTCGAGGATGCGGCGGCGCATCGCGGTGCCGTCGGCGGTCGTCCGGGATCGTGTGCTGGTCACGCTTCGACGCTATCACCGCGATGAACGTTCATTGACCTGAAACGACGCGCTCTGATAAACAAACGTTTGTACACACCTGAAGGGGGCGCGCATGGGCAGACCGGTCATCGACGTCTGCGAGGTCGCCTACGACACCGAGTGCTGGCGCGCATACCTGGGCGCGCTGGCCGCGCGGGCGCCGCGCTACCTCGTGCTGTTCGCCGGACGCCTCGCCGCGCTCACCGCAGGCTCCGCCGCCGAGGTCGCCGCCGGAGCGGTACGCGACCCGGCCGCCACGGCCGACCGCCTCGCCGCCGCCCTCGGACGCGACTTCGACATCGACCGCCACGTCGAGGCCCGCGCCGCGAGCGGCGTGACGCGCCAGATCCTGCACGGCGGCCCGTGGCCCGTCGCGGGCGGCACGGTCAACGACCGCGTCGCCGCGCTCGTGGCCCGCCACCCCGACCGGCTCGGCCTGTGGGCGGGGATCTCCCTGGCCGACCCCGACGCCGCGCTCACCGAGGCCCGCCGCGCGCTCGACGTCTCCGGCGCGTCCGGGCTGTCGGTGATCCCCTTCCTGGACGGCGCCGACCCCTCCGCTCCCGAGCACGACCGGCTGTGGCGCCTGGCCGCCGACCGGGACGTCCCGGTCTGGGTGCACTGCGGGCAGCACTTCCGCCGCGACGTCCCCTTCGACGTGTCCGCGCCCCGCGTCCTCGACCGCGTCGCCGGAGCGCACCCCGGCCTCACGCTCGTCGCGGGCCACGGCGGCTGGCCTTGGGTCGCGGAAATGCTCGCCGTCGTCCAGCGGCACCCCCGCGTCTACCTGGAGTTCTCGTCCCACCGGCCCGCCCGCATGGCCGTCCCGGGCTCGGGCTGGGAACCCCTGCTGGCGCTCGGCGGCACCATCGCCCGCTCCCGCGTCCTGTTCGGCTCGACGAGCTGGACCCAGGCCGCCGGACCCGCCGACCTGGCCGCCGAGGTCGCCGGACTGGGCCTCCCCGACGACGTCGTCGGCGCCTGGCTCCACGACAACGCCGCGCGCCTCCTCGGCACGGGACGGGCCGCGTGAACGGGCGCCGGGTCCTCGTCACCGGAGCGGCGGGCGGCATCGGGCGGGCCATCGTCGCGGACCTGCTGCTGCGGGGCGCGGCGGTGCTGGCCACCGACGTCGACGCCGACGGGTGCGCACGGCTGCGCGGCCGGTTCCCCGGCGAGCCGATCCACGTCGTGCCGCTCGACCTCACCGCCCCCGGGGCGCCCCGCCGCCTCGTCGCGGAGGCCGCCGACCGGCTGGGCGGCCTCGACGGGCTCGTCAACAACGCCGGCGTCGAGCACCGCGCCCCGCTGGACGAGCACAGCACCGCCGACTGGGCCCGCGTCCACGACATCAACCTCACCGCGCCGTTCCGGCTGGCCCGCGCGGCGGCGCCCGTCCTGGCCGGGCAGCCGGGCGCGGCGATCGTGAACGTGTGCTCGATCGCGGTGACCGGCTTCGCCGGGCAGGCCGCCTACGACGCCAGCAAGGGCGGGCTGCTCAGCCTGACCCGGGCGCTGGCCGTCGAGCTGGGGCCGCGCGGCGTCCGCGCCAACGCCGTCTGCCCCGGGTTCATCGACACGCCGATGCTCGACGCGGGCGGGCTGCGGGAGCTGGCGGAGAAGGTCGCCGCCCGGCTGCCGCTCGGCCGGTGCGGGCATCCGGAGGACGTCGCGGCGGCGGTCGGCTGGCTGCTGCGCGCGGAGGCGGGCTACATCACCGGCCAGGCACTGTTCGTCGACGGAGGGATGGTCAGAGCGTGACGGACCGACAGGAGAACACACCGCTGCTGGTCACCCGGCCCGCGCCGGGCGTGCTGTGGCTGACGCTGAACCGCCCGCACCGGCGCAACGCGCTGGACCGGGCGCTCGGAGAGGAACTGCTGCACGCCCTGGAACGCGCCGGGACCGACCCGTCCGCGCGGGTCGTCGTCCTGACGGGCGCGGGCACCGCGTTCTGCGGCGGCGACGACCTGGACGCCGTCGCCGAGCACCTGGCCGGGGACCGCACCCGCTCACCGGTGCTCGGCGACACCGCCGACCCGATCTACCTGCGGATCGTCGAGGCGATCGTCACCGCGCCGCAGCCCGTGATCGCGGCCGTCAACGGCGCCGCCGCCGGGGCCGGGACGGAACTGGTGTGCGCCGCCGACCTGCGCATCGCCGCGAGCACCGCCCGCATCGGCAGTTGCCTGCTGAACGTCGCGCAGGCCGGGACGGCGGTGATGCTCGCCCGCGTCGTCGGCGCGGTGCGCGCGACGGAGATCTTCCTGTCCGGCGGGCTGCTCGACGCCGCCGAGGCCGAACGCCTCGGCATCTACGGACGCGTCGTCCCCCCTGACGACCTCGAAGCGGTCGTGCTCGCGGAGGCGCGGCGGCTCGCGGCGGCGCCGACCCGCGCGATCGGGCTCTACAAGGAGCTGCGCGAACGCGTGTACGGCCAGCCGCTGGAACAGGCGCTGCGGCTCCAGAACGCCGCCCACATCCGCAACAACCGGGAGGTCGCGGACGCCGTCGAGGGCGCCCGCGCCTTCGTCGAGAAGCGCGACCCCGAGTTCACCGGCCGCTGAGGAGGCATCATGAACGACACCATGACCCGTGACGAGGTGTTCGGCGGGCTCGACGGCCGGGTCGTCCTCGTGACCGGCGCGGCGAGCGGCATCGGCGCGGCCTCCGCCCGGCTGTTCCGCGCCATGGGCGCCACCGTCGTCGGCGCCGACCTGACGCCCGGCGACGGCATCCTGCCCGCCGACGTCTCCGACCCCGAGCAGGTCGCCGAACTCGTGGAGATCGTCGTCGCCCGGCACGGACGCCTGGACGTCGTGCACGGCAACGCGGGCGTCAACGTCCCGGGCCGCCCGCACAGCATCACCGACGACGACTACCGCACAGTGATGGGCGTCTGCTGCGACGCCAACTTCTACCTGGTGCGGTCGGCCGTGCCGCACATGCGCCGGGACGGCGGCGTGTTCGTGTTCACGTCGTCGATGTGCGGGGTGGCGGCGACGCCCCGCTCCCCCGTCTACAACATGGCCAAGCACGCGCTCGTCGGCCTCGCCCGCTCGGTCGCCGTCGACTACGGTGCGCAGGGCATCCGCGCGGTCGCGCTCGTCACCGGCCCGACGCACACCGGCATGGTGGACGAGCTGTGGCCGCCCGGCCCGCTGCGCGACTCGCTGATCGCGAGCACCGCCGTCGGACGGCTCGGGACGCCCGAGGAGATCGCCCGCGCCGCCGTCTTCGCGGCCCTGCCCGGCAGCTCGTTCCTCACCGGCGCCTGCCTCACGGTGGACGGCGGCGCGACGGCGGGCTGGAACGAGATGGCGCGGTCGATGCTCACGTTGAAGGCCGCGACGTGACCGGGTCCGCGTACGTCGACGCCGACGTGGAGACGCCGATGCGCGACGGCGTCGTCCTGCGCGGCGACCTGTGGCGCCCGCCGGACCCGGCGCCGGTCGTGGTGTTCCGGACGCCGTACGGGCGCCGCCTGATCAGCTCGGACACGCTCCGGCCCCGGCACTGCCCGGAGGCGGGCTTCGCCGCGCTCGTCCAGGACACGCGGGGCCGCTTCGCGTCCGGCGGCGCGTGGCGTCCGGTGATGTGGGAGCAGGAGGCCGAGGACACCCACGACACCGTGGAGTGGGCGGCGGCGCAGCCCTGGTGCGACGGGAACGTGTTCCTCGCGGGGACGTCGTACGTCGGCATCGTCGCCTGGCTCGGCGCCGCGCTGCGCCCGCCGCACCTGCGCGGCATCGCCCCCGCCATGACGACCACGGCGGCCGCGGACGCGCGCGACACCGGCGGCGCGCTGCGGCTGGACCACCTCGTCGGCTGGCTGGCGTACATGGCCGCCGACTGGCTCGCCCGGCAGGGCGCCGACGCCGACCCCGCGCTCGCCGCGCGGGTCGCCGCGCTGATCCACGACCCGGAGGCGGCGATGCGGCGGCTGCCGCTGGGGACGATGCCGGAACTGGACCTGCCGGGGTTCCCGCTGCGGATCGCGGACGTGCTGGACGGACGCGTCCGCGCCCTGCCCGACTGGGACCACGCCGACGTCGAGGTCCCCACCCTGTCCGTGACCGGCTGGTACGACGTGTACGCGACCGCGACGATCGAGGGCCACCTCGCGATGCGGCGGGAACACCCGGAACTGCGGCACGAACTGATCGTCGGGCCCTGGGCGCACACCGGCGCGCTCACCCACCTCCAGGGCGAGGTGAACTTCGGCGTCGCGGCCTCGGCGGCGGCGGCCCGGCTGCCGGGGCGGCACCTGGAGTTCTTCCGCCGGTGCCTCGACGGCGGCGGCGACGACGCGCCCGTCCGGTACTTCCTCATGGGCGCGGACGCCTGGCGCACCGCCGAGCGGTGGCCGCCGCCCGGTGACCCGTACGTCCTGCACCTGGCGGACGGCGAGCCCGGACGGCTCACCCCCGAACCGCCCGCCGAGGGGGCGACGGCGCGCCTCCGGCACGATCCGGGCGATCCCGTGCCGAGCCACGGCGGACGCGTCCTGCACCTCGGACGCCTCGTCCCCGGCCCGCTCGACCTGCGGGCCGTGGCGGCGCGGCCCGACGTCCTGCTCTACCTAGGTGACCCGCTCGACGACGACATGGACGTGATCGGGCCCGTCCGGCTGGAGCTGGACGTCGTCAGCGACGCGGCGAGCGCCGACGTCGTCGCCCGCCTGGTGGACCGGTGGCCGGACGGGCGCATCCTGCCGGTCTGCGAGGGCGTGGTGCGGTTCGGCCGCGCGACGGGACCTCGCGTCGAGATCGACCTCGGCCACACCGCGCAGCGCTTCCGGGCCGGGCACCGGATCGGGGTGCTGCTCGCGGGCAGCAGCTTCCCCCATTTCGACCGCAACCAGGGGACGGGCGAGTCCCCCGCCACCGCCGCGCTGGGACGTCCGTCCACCCAGGTCGTGCGCGGCGGCACGCTGACCCTCCGACGGGGAGAACCATGACGCTCACGCATCGGACGCTCGACCGGCCCGGCTGCACGCTCCACTACCGGATCGGCGGCCCGCGCGACGGCGTGCCCGTCGTCTTCAGCCACGGCGCCACGATGGACCACCGCACCTGGGAACCGCAGGCCGAGGTGTTCGCCGCGCGGTACCGCGTGCTGGTGTGGGACGTCCGGGGGCACGGCGACTCGACGCCCAACCGCGACCCGTGGACGCTGGCGGCGGCCGCGGACGACCTGCTCGCGCTCCTGGACCACGAAGGGATCGAGCGCGCGGTGCTCGTCGGGCAGTCGATGGGGGGCAACCTCTCCCAGGAGATCGTCTTCCGCCACCCCGAGCGGGCGGCGGCGCTCGTGGCGCTGGGCTGCGCGGGGAACACGCTGCCGATCAGCCGCTGGGAGCGGCTCCAGATCCGCGCGGTGCTCCGCACGCTGCCGCTGTTCCCGCGCGGCCTGCTGATGAGCCAGCAGGTGCGCGCGTCGGCGCGGGACGCCGGCGTCCGCGCCTACGTGCGGGACGCGGCGGGCCGGATGGAGCACCGCGACATGGTCGCGGTCATGGCGAGCCTGGTCGGCGCGCTGCACCCCGAGCCCGGCTACCGGATCGAGCTGCCCGAGCTGCTGCTGCGCGGCGAGCACGACCGGCTCGGCAACGCCCGCCGGATGATGCCCGTGTGGGCGGAGCGCGATCCGCTGGCGCGGTACGTCGTCGTCCCGGACGCGGCCCACCTCGCCAACCAGGACAATCCCGTCTTCTTCAATGAGACCGTGCTGGGCTTCCTCGCCGAACACGGCCTCGGCCCCTCGGAGGACCGATCATGACGCTGTGGACCCGCGCGGACGACGACGGCGTCGCCGTCCTCACGTACCGCAACCCGCCCCGCAACTTCCTCACCTTCGCCGCGCTCGCCGAACTCGACGCCGTCCTGGCCGAACTGGCGGAGGCCCCGGACGTGCGGGTCGTCGTGCTGACGAGCGGCGTCGCGGGGTACTTCGTCGCGCACGCGGACCTGGACGAACTGGCCGAACTGTCCCGTGGCCCGGTGCCCCGCGCGAAGGCGTGGTACACCGCGATGCGGCGGGCCGAGACGATCCCGCAACCCGTCATCGCGGCGATCAGCGGCCAGGCGTGGGGCGGTGGCCTGGAACTGTCGCTCGCCTGCACGCTGCGCTGGGCCGCGTCGGACGCGCACTTCAGCCTCCCCGAGACCGCGCTCGGCATCATCCCCGGCGCGGGCGGCACCCAGCGCCTGGCGCGGCTGATCGGGACCGGACGGGCCGCCGACCTCGTCCTGACCGGTGACGTCCTCACCGCCGACCGGGCCCACGCGCTGGGCGTCGTCGAACGCGTCCTGCCCGCCGAGGACTTCACCGCCCACGTCCTGCGCCTGGCCCGCCGGATCGCGTCCCGGCCCGCCCCGGCCCTGGCCGCCGCGAAACGCGCCCTCCTCGACGGCACCCGCCTCCCCGTCGCGGAGGGCCTGCGCCTGGAGGCCGCCCTCTTCGCCGAGACCCTGTCCACCCCCGAGTCGGCCGCCCTCCAGGCAACGGCCCGCGACCGCTACGCCCGAGCCGCCGACCACGAACGCGTCACGCTGGACGACCTCACCCCGGCGTGAGCGCGCCCGCGCGGGTGCGGGCGATCTCGGCGGCGATGGCGCGCAGGGCCGGGAGGGAGTCGGCCTCGTTGAGGCTGTAGAGGGTGTTCTTCACGACGACGGCGCGGTGCTTGCGGGAGACGTAGATGCGCTGGCCGCCGAGGCCGTTGGCGAAGAAGCCGTCGTCGCCGTCGATCCACCACTGGAACCCGTACCGGGGCGACGTGGACGGGCTGACGGACGCGTCCACCCACGCGCGCGGGACGACCTGGCGCCCGCCGGCCCGGCCGCCGTTGAGGTACAGCAGCCCGAACCGGGCGAAGTCGCGCGCGGTGGCGTAGAAGCAGCAGTAGCCGAGCGCGTTGCCCCGCGAGTCGTTGCCGACGTAGGCCGTGGACTCCATCCCGGCGGGCCGCCACAGCTTCTCCTGCACGTACCGGTGGTACGGCGTCCCGGTCGCCCGCGCCAGGACGAGCGCGAGCACGGCGGTGTCCACGCTGTTGTAGTTGAACCTGCTACCCGGCTCCCACCCGCGCTTGAGCTGCGAGGCCAGCGACGTGGTCGGCACACCGAGGCTGGCGAGCACGTGCAGCGGGATGTTGTCGACCTGGTCGTTCCACGTGTGCCCGGACGACATCCCGAGCAGGTTCCGCACCGTCACGTCGGCGTACGTCGTGGCCGCCAGCTCCGGCACGTACGCGCGGACCGGATCGTCGATCGACCGGATCTTCCCCTCGCCCACCGCGATGCCGATGACGGCCGAGGTGAACGACTTGCCCATCGACCACGACTGGAACAGCGTCGTCCGGTCGGCGGCCGCGTACCGTTCGGCGACGACCTGGTCCCCGTCCAGCGCGACGAACCCCTGCGTGGCGGTCCGCGCGAGGAACTCGTCCAGATTCCGCGTCCGCCCGTCGAGCGTGTACCGCACGTCCAGCGCACGCGGCGCGTCCCTGAGCACCACCGGCGCCCCGGACGGCAACAGCGCGTCGAAGTTCGGCAACTGCAACGCCATGACCCCGGGCGGCGGCGCCTCCGCGGCCTGCGCGGGCACCGCCCCGGCCAGCAGCGGAAGGGCGACGGCGAGAGCGGCGAGACTGCGGCGCATGGGGGCTCCGAACTGAACCGCCGTGACCGGTGACACGACGTGCCGCGTGAACCCTAACGGCGCCTTGACGGGAAGTGTCGCCGTTCGCACGAATTGCGAAGAATCCGAGCATGACGCACGCTGCGATCAGCGGGAGTCCGGCGCCGGGGCTCCGGGTGTCCGGGCCGGAGCCCCGGCGGGGGTTACTTCTTCTTGCCCTGGTTGGCCACGGCTTCGGCGGCGGCCTTGGCGGCGGCCGGGTCGAGGTAGTCGCCGCCGCGCTTGAGGGGGGCGAAGTCGTCGTCCAGCTCGTAGACGAGCGGGATGCCGGTCGGGATGTTGAGGCCCGCGATGTCGTCGTCGGAGATGCCGTCGAGGTGCTTGACGAGGGCGCGCAGGGAGTTGCCGTGCGCGGCGATCAGCACCGTGTGGCCCGCGGCGAGGTCGGGAACGACCGAGTCGTACCAGTACGGGAGCATGCGGTCGATGACGTCGGCCAGGCACTCGGTGCGCGGGATCAGCTCCGACGGCAGCGACGCGTAGCGCAGGTCGTTGACCTGGGACAGCGGGTCGTCGTCCTTGATGGGAGGCGGCGGGACGTCGAACGAGCGGCGCCAGATCTTGAACTGGTCCTCGCCGAACTCCTCGCGGGTCTGCGCCTTGTTCTTGCCCTGGAGCGCGCCGTAGTGGCGCTCGTTCAGGCGCCACGAGCGGCGCACCTGAATCCAGGACAGGTCGGCCACGTCCAGCGCGATCTCCGCCGTGCGGATGGCGCGCTTCAGCAGGGACGTGTGGACGACGTCCGGCGTGATGTTCGCGTCGAGCAGCAGGTCGCCGCCGCGCGTCGCCTCGCTCTCGCCCTTCGCCGACAGGTCCACGTCCACCCAGCCGGTGAACAGGCCCTCCGCGTTCCACACACTCTCGCCATGCCGCAGCAGTACCAAGGTCGCCATGCCGCAGAGCTTACCGGCGGGGCCGCGCGCGCCTCTCAGCGGTTGGCGGGGTCCGCGAAGCTCGCGAAAGCCTGGAGGTTCCGGAGGCTCTCGCCGCGCTTGACGCGCCAGTCCCACTCCTTCTGGATGGAGCTCTTGAAGCCGCGTTCCAGGGCCTTGTCGAAGTTCTCGTCGGAGTAGGTGAGGACGCAGCCGAGGAGGCGGTCGATCTCGTCGGCGGTGATCGACTCCAGGGAGACGCGGCCGACGAGGTAGACGTCACCGACCTCGTCCAGCGTGAACGCGACGCCGTACTGGCGGCCGTTGCGCTCCAGCAGGAACCGGTAGAAGTCGGCGTGGTTCTCGTCGGGACGGCGGCAGAAGAACGCCTCGATGTGCAGGCTGTGGTCACCGACGATGAGCCAGGTCATCGTCGCGAGCTTGCGCTCGCCGGGCAGCTTGACGAAGAACGCGCCGTCGCGCGGCCGGTCGAACTCCAGCTCCGCGGCGCGCAGCGTCTCCTCGATGGTCGCGACGATCTCACCGGACGAGCGGGTCATGCGGTCACCTCCGCGGCGACGTGGGCGGGCGTGCGGGCGTTGACCGCACCGGTATACACCTGGAGCAGCCGGTCGACGGTGGCGTCCCAGCCGAACGACTGCGCGTGTCGGCGGGCGCCGCGCGCCAGCCGGGCGCGGCGGGACGGGTCGGCGGCGAGGCCGCGCAGGACGGCGGCGTAGTCGGCCGGGTCGTGGCCCCGGACGAGGACGCCGCTCTCCCCGTCGCGGACGGCGGTGCGCAGCCCCCCGACCGAGGCGGCGACGACGGGCGTCCCGCACGCCTGCGACTCGACGGCGACCAGGCCGAACGACTCGTTGTGCGAGGGGACGACGGTGACGTCGGCGGCGCGGTACCAGTCGGCCAGCTCGCCCTGCGGGCAGGGCGGCTCGAACCGGACGACGTCGGAGATGCCGAGTTCGGCGGCGAGGCGTTGCAGGCCCTCGGGACGGGACCGTCCGCTGCCGGACGGGCCGCCGACGACGGCGACGACGAGCCGGGACCGCAGCGCCGGGTCGTCGCGGAGCATGCGGGCGGCGGCGCGCAGCAGGACGTCCGGTGCCTTGAGGGGCTGGATGCGTCCGACGAAGAGCAGCACGTAGGCGTCGCGGGGCAGGCCGAGGCGGCGGCGCGCGGGACGCAGCGTCAGCGGCGACTCCGGGGCGAACCGGGACAGGTCGACGCCGGGGTTGACGGTGGTGACGCGGGCGGGGTCGGCGCCGTACAGCTCGACGAGGTCGCGGGCCTCCTCGGCGGTGTTGGCGACGAGCCGGTCGGACGAGTCGACCACCTGTTCCTCACCGAGGACGCGGGCGGCCGGTTCGGGCTTGTCGCCCTCGGCCAGCGCGGCGTTCTTCACCTTCGCGAGCGTGTGCATCGAGTGGACGAGCGGCACGCCCCAGCGCGTCTTGGCGGCCCATCCTGGCTGGCCGGACAGCCAGTAGTGCGAGTGCAGCAGGTCGTAGTGGCCGGGGTCGAAGGACGCCTCGGTGCGCAGCACGCCGGAGGTGAAACCGCAGAGCTGGCGGGGCAGCTCGCCCTTGTCCAGCTCCTCGAACGGACCGGCGACGACGTGCCGGACGAGCACTCCGGGGGCCATCTCCACCACCGGCGGCAGCGCGCGCGACGTGGCGCGGGTGAAGATGTCCACGGCCACGCCCCGCGCCGCGAGGCGCTTGGCCGTCTCGACGATGAGCACGTTCATGCCACCCGCGTCGCCCGTCCCGGGCTGGTCCAGCGGGGACGTGTGCACGCTGATCGTCGCGATCCGGCCGATCCGACCCGACACCAGGCACCACCTCCGACTGTGCAACCTATCCGTGGCTTGCGGTGTTCCCGCACGCAGGGCGTCAACCATCGGCGGTCCCGGGCGACCTGGAAAGCTGGCCCCCATGCGTAAAACTGCGGTAGTGACGGGTGCGAGCAGCGGTATCGGCGCGGCGACGGCCCGGCGGCTGGCGGCGGAGGGTTTCCACGTGGTGCTGGCGGCGCGGCGGCGGGACCGGCTGGACGCCCTCGCCGAGGAGATCACCGGGTCGGTGCCGGGGGCGGGGAAGGTCGCGGCGGTGACGCTGGACGTGACGGACCAGGCGTCCGTGGACGCGCTGGCGGCGGCCGTCGGGACGTGTCACGTGCTGGTGAACAACGCGGGCGGCGCGGTCGGCCTGGAACCGGTGGCCGAGGCCGACCCGGCCGACTGGCGGACGATGTACGAGACGAACGTGCTCGGGCTGCTGCGGGTGACGAAGGCGCTGCTGCCGAAGCTGGCCGGGAGCGGGGCGGGGCACGTGGTCAACATCACGAGCATCGCCGGGCACGTGCCGTACGAGGGCGGTGCGGGGTACAACGCGGCGAAATCAGCCGCCGTGGCGGTGAACGAGGTGCTCCGGCTGGAGCTGGTGGCCGAGCCGGTGCGGGTGACCGAGGTGGCGCCGGGGCTGGTCAGGACCGACGAGTTCAGCCTGGTGCGCTTCAAGGGCGACGCCGAGAAGGCCGAGGCGCCGTACCGGGGCGTCCCGGACCCCCTCGTCGCGGAGGACGTCGCGGACTGCGTCGCCTGGGCCGTCACGCGGCCCGAGCACGTCAACATCGACCGCATCGACGTGCAGCCCCGCGTCCAGGCGACGCCGTACAAACTGCACCGCGTCTGAAACGCGTCAGCGGGCGCGGTCGTAGGTCTGCGGCTGGCGGAGCGCGGCGAGGAGTGCGTCCATCCGGGCATTCGCGGGTACGACCCCCGGTGACGTGAGCATCGGGGGGTTCTCATGGCGGTGGCGGTGGCGTTGCGGGACGCGCGCATGGCGATGGAGACCGTGGGCGGCAAGGCGCGCGACCTCGCGCGGATCGCCGCCGGCGGGCTGCCGGTGCCGGACGGGTTCGTCGTGACGACGGACGCCTACCGCGACTACGTGGCGCGCGCCGGGATCGGCGACGCGATCCTCGCCGCCGTCGCCGACCACGCGCCCGCCGAGGCCGAACGGCGGATCGCCGCGCTGTTCGAGCGGCACGAGCAGCACACCGACGTCGCGGGCCCGATCCGCTGGGCGTACGCGGCGCTCGGCGACCGGGACCATCCCGTCGCCGTGCGGGCGTCCGCGCCCGACCACGGCATCCGGGTCTCCGGACTGCACCGGACGGAGCTGGGCGTCCGGCAGGAGGCCGCCGTGCTGCGGGCGATCCGCCGGGTGTGGGCGTCGCTGTGGTCGGCCGGGGCGATCGCGCACCGGGAACGGCTCGGGATCGCGCACCGGGACGCGGCGCTCGCCGTCCTCGTGCAGACGATGGTGGCGGCGCGGACGTCCGGGACGCTCGCGGCGTCGGCGCCCGCCGAGATCGCGGTGCGGGCGGCGCGCGGGGACGGCGAGCCCGAGGTGACCGTCGTCGAGCGGGCCACCGGGCGGACGCTCGGCCGCCGCTCCCCCGGCGAGCCCGTGCTGACGGCGGAGCAGGCCGGGGAGCTGGCCCGGCTCGGGAGCCGCGTCGAGGAGCTGTACGGGCGTCCCGTCGCGGTCGAGTGGGCGCGGGACGACCGGCCGTGGCTGCTCGGCGCGGCGGCGGTGCGGCTCGGCGCGGAGACCGAGACGTGGAACGACGGGCTCGGCCGCGACGACGTCTGGACGAACGAGGGCGTCGCCGGGGCCGTGCCGGACGTCATGACGCCCGCGACGTGGTCACTGGTGCAGATCTTCATGAACGCGGCGATGCCGATGATGTCGGTGCCCGGTTTCCGGGCGTACGGGCGGATCGGCGGGCGCGCGTACCGGAATATGAGCGTCGGCCGGGCGCTCGCCCGGGCGTTCCCGGGCGCGACGCGGCTCGGCTCGGCGGAGCGGGTGTTCGGGCGGGTTCCGGCGGGCGTCGAGGTGCGGCCCGCGCCGCTGCCGCGCCGGGACGTGCTGCGGGCGCTGCTGCCGGTCGCCGCGCGGACGGCGGCGCGGGTCGCGTACGACCGGCGGCGGCTGCCGGACTTCCTCGCCGGGTCGCCGGGCCGGGCGGCGGCGCTGCGGGCCCGCGTCGACCGCACGTCGACCGGGTCGGGCCTGATCGACGTCTGGCACGAGGCGGTGCTGCCGTACGTGCTGGAGGCGTCGCGGATGGTCGCGGCGGCGGCGCGCGCGGACGGCGACACCCGCGCCGAGCTGCACGGGGAGCTGGCCGGGCTCGTCGGGGCGGACGACGCCGACGCGTTGCTCACCGGGCTGTGCTCGCCGAAGGGCGCGTCGCTCGATCCGGCCA
This sequence comes from Actinomadura flavalba DSM 45200, assembly GCF_000374305.1. Taxonomy (GTDB): domain Bacteria; phylum Actinomycetota; class Actinomycetes; order Streptosporangiales; family Streptosporangiaceae; genus Spirillospora; species Spirillospora flavalba. The sequence goes on from NZ_KB894099.1 coordinate 104,329, forward strand.
CCGCGTACGCCCGGTACGCGCGCGGCGACGTGGACCGCGCCGACTACGTCCTGGCGTGGGGGCACCGGGGCGCGGCGGAGTTCGAGCTGGCCGCGCCCCGTCCCGCCGAGGACCCGAACTGGCCCGCCGCGCCGGAGCCGGACGCGGCCGGGCGGCTGGACGAGCGCGAAGCGGCGCGCGCCGAGGCGTGGCGGCGTTTCCACGCGCGCAAGCCCGGCCACGCCGACCGGATGCGGGCCAAGGTGGCGCATTGGGCGCGGGACGCGTTCCGCCGCGAGGCCGCCCGGTCCGAGGTGGTCCGGGCGTTCTGGGTGGTGCGGACGTTCGTGCTGCGCGCCGGGGAGCTGACCGGCCACGGCGGCGACCTGTTCCTGCTCGCGCTGGACGAACTCCTCGCCGTCCTGGACGGCGAGCACGCCCCGCTGACGCGGGTCGACGTCCGCCGCCGCACCTACGACCGCTACCGCGTCCTCCCCGCCTACCCGACGACGATCCAAGGCCCCTTCGACCCCTTCCTCTGGGCCGCCGACCCCACCCGCCGCACCGACCACCACGACGCCCGCCACCCGTCCCCGCCCGCCGAGCCGGTCGTCAGCGCGGGGCCACGGTTGGCCATGGGACGGTGATTTCGCCGAGGCGCCAGCGGGGGTGGGCTCCGTGGGGTGGGTGGGTGTGGACGGGGTGGGTGGTGGCGAGGAGGCGGACCGCCGCGATCCAGTGGGAGCGGGGGCCGAAGGCCGAGTAGGGGGACGTGGTGGCCCAGGCGTGGTCGAAGGCCGTGAGGAAGGCGTGAATCCTCTCGCCGGGGACGTTGCGGTGGATCAGGGTCTTGGGGAGGCGTTCGGCCAGGTCGGACGGGCGCTCCAGGGTCGGGAGGTGCGCGGCCAGGGTGAGGGTGCGGGGGCCTTCGGGGCCGAGGGTGGTCCAGGTAGCGCGGCGGCCGATCTCGTCGCAGGTGCCCTCGACCAGGACGCCCGCCGGGTGCAGCCGCGCGCGGAGGCCGTCCCACGCCCGCCAGGCGGCGGGCTCGTCGTACTGGCGCAGGACGTTCAGGGCGCGGATCAGGACGGGCGGACGGTCCACCGGCAGCTCGAAGCCGCCGCGCCGGAACGTCAGCCCCGGTCGCGGGTGGGCGGCCAGGTGGGCGACGCCGCGCGCCACGCGGTCGGGGTCGATCTCGATGCCGGTGACGTCCAGGTCGGGCGAAACGGCCCGTAGCCGCTCGTACAGCTCGACCGTGGTGATCGGGGACGCCCCGTAGCCGAGGTCCACGGCGAGCGGGCCGGGGACGGCGCGCAGGGCCTGCCGCTGGGTGGCGGCGATCCAGCGGTCGATACGGCGCAGGCGGTTGGGGGCGGTGGTACCGCGGGTGATCTCGCCCTGCGGTCGCTGCGTGCGGGTCATGACCCCTCCAGCGTAGTGATAAGTGTTCAGTTACGGTGGGGGCCGGACACCGTCGCCGAGGAGCGCCGATGCTGGACCTGGCCACGCTGCACGACGCCATCGCCGCCGCCGTCCCCGACCGGCCGAGCCTGCTGTGGGGCGCGCGGACCCGGACCTGGCGCGAGACCGCCGACCGGACGCGGCGGCTGGCGGGCGTCCTGCACGCGCACGGCCTCGGCCGCCGCCACGACGCCCCCGACCCGTGGCGCTCCCCGCACGACCATCTCGGCCTTTACCTGCACAACGGCCCGGAGTACCTCGAAGGGCTCGTCGGGGCGCACAAAGCACGCGTCGCCCCGTTCAACATCAACTACCGGTACGTGGACGAAGAGCTCGTCCAGCTCTGCACCGACGCGAGACCCGCCGCACTGCTCTTCCACGCACGTTTCGCCGCGACGCTGGCCCGCGTCCTGCCGAAGCTGGACACGCGCCCGCTGCTGCTCCAGGTGGCGGACGGCTCCGGCGCCGATCTGCTCCCGGACGCGCTCGACTACGAACAGGCCCTGGCCGACGCCGCCCCGATCACCCTGGACGCCTCCCCGGGCGATCTCCAGATCCTCTACACCGGTGGCACGACCGGGCTGCCCAAGGGCGTGCTGTGGCGGATCGGGGACCTGATCGCCGGGCCGCTCGCGCTCGTCCGCCGCGACGGAACCCCGGTCGAAGAGCTGGACGAGGCGGTCGAGCGGGCCGTCCGCTCGACGGCGCGGGTGCTGGTCGCGCCGCCGATGATGCACGGTGCGGGAACCTGGTCGGCGCTCGGCGCCTGGTGCGGCGGGGCGCCGGTCGTCCTGCCGGACCGGGTGGACGGGCTCGACGCCGACGACCTGCTCGACACGGCCGAGAGGCACGCCGTGACCCGGATTCCGCTCGTCGGGGACGCCTTCGCCCGGCCCCTCCTGGCGGCCCTCAAAGCCCGCCCGCGCGGGCTTCCCGCGCTGCGGACCCTGCTGAACTCGGCCGCCGGGCTCGGCGCCGACGTCCGCGCGGAGCTGGCCGCGCTGCTGCCGCACGTCCGCGTCGTGGACGTGCTCGGCTCGTCGGAGTCGGGCTTCGCCGTCACCCGGGTGGGGGACGCGCCGTTCGTCCCGTCGCCGGGCACGTGGGTGCTCAGCGCCGACCGCACCCGCCGCCTGTCGCCCGGCGAGGACGAGACCGGCTGGCTCGCCACGGGCGGCCGGCTCCCGCTCGGCTACCTGGGCGACCCGGCGCGCACGGCGGCGACGTTCCCGGTCGTGGCGGGCCGCCGCGTCGTCGTCGCGGGCGACCGGGCGCGGCTGTGCGCGGACGGCACGGTCGAGGTGCTGGGACGCGAGGCCACGACGATCAACACCGGCGGCGAGAAGGTGTTCGCGGAGGAGGTGGAGGGCGTGCTCCGGGCGGTCCCGGGGGTGGCGGACGCGCTGGTCGTCGGGCGTCCGAGCGAGCGCTGGGGCACCGAGATCGTCGCCGTCCTGCGCGCCGGGGCCGAGCCCGGCGACGCCGCGCTCCGCGACGCCTGCGCCGCGCGCCTGGCCCGCTACAAGATCCCCAAGGCGTTCGTCCGCACCGACGCGGGGCTGCGCCTGCCCAACGGCAAGGCCGACTACGCCGCCGCCCGCGCCCTCGTGGACCGAATCACGTTCGGCTAGCATGACGGGCATGCCGGATCTGGACAGCCTGCTCACCGACCTCGCCGCCGAGGGCGAGGCCCTGGACGCCCTCGTCGGACCGCTCGCACCGGAGGCGTGGGCCACCCCGACCCCGGCCGCCGGATGGACGATCGCGCACCAGATCGCCCACCTGCTGTGGACGGACGAGATGTCCGTGCTCGCCGCCACCGACGCCGACGGCTTCGCCAAGAGCCTGGAGGGCGCCACCCTCGACCTGGTCGAACGCGGCGCCGAGGAGGGCGCCCGCCGCGACCCGGCCGACCTGCTCGCGTCCTGGCGGCAGAGCCGCCGCGACGTCGTCGCCGCGCTCGCCGCCGTCCCCGCCGGGACGCGGGTGCCCTGGTACGGGCCGCCGATGGGCGCCGCGTCGATGGCGACCGCGCGGCTGATGGAGACGTGGGCGCACGGCCTGGACGTCGCCGACGCGCTCGGCGCCGTCGTCGCGCCGACCGACCGGCTGCGGCACGTCGCGCACATCGGCGTCCGCGCCCGCGACTTCGCCTACCTCAACCGGGGCCTCACCCCGCCCGCCGAGCCGTTCCGGATCACGATCGACGCCCCGTCCGGCGCCGTGTGGACGTGGGGGCCGGACGACGCCGCGCAGTCCGTGCGCGGACCCGCGCTCGACTTCGCGCTGCTGGTGACGCGCCGCCGCCACCCCGCCGACCTCGCCGTGCGGGCGGACGGCCCGGACTCCCAACACTGGCTGACGATCGCGCAGGCGTTCGCCGGACCGCCCGGCGACGACCCGCGCCGCGCAGGTTAGAACCACCGCACGCTGGACAGATCGACGGTATGACCCTTCTGATCGCCTATGACGGTTCCGCGGACGCGCAGACGGCCATCGCCTACGCGGGCGCCCACCTCAAGCCCGAACCGGCGGTCGTGCTCACGGTGTGGGAGCCGCTGCTGGCGCAGCTCGCGTGGGCGCCGATGGCGGCGGCCGGGGCGATGCCGCCCGCCGACGAGGACGCCGGGAAGTACTCCGAGGAGACCGAGGCCGAGCGGCTGGCCGAGCAGGGCGCGGCGCTGGCGCGCGAGGCCGGGTTCCTGGAGGTCCGCCCGGTCTCGGAACGCTCCAACGGCCCGACGTGGGCCGCGATCGTGGACGTCGCCGCCGAAGTCGACGCCTCGGTCATCGTGATGGGCTCGCGCGGCCTGTCGGCGGCCCGCTCGGTGCTGCTGGGCAGCGTCTCCGACCGCGTCCTGCACCACGCGAACCGGCCGATGCTCATCGTGCCCAACCGCCCGGCGGACTGAGCGTTCAGCCCGTCAGGGCCTTCTCGAACGCCGCGTAGACATCGGGCGTGAAGAGCACGAAACGGGCCTCGTCGACCTGGGTGGGGGTGGCGCGGACCGTGCCCACCGCGATGCGCGCGGCGTCGTCGACGGGCCAGCCGTAGATGCCCGCCGACACGGCCGGGAACGCCACCGACGTCACGCCCAGGTCGTCCGCGACGCGCAGCGACTCGCGGTAGCAGGACGCGAGCTGGTCGGAGCGGTCGGTCTGCGCCGAGAAGACGGGGCCGACCGTGTGGATGACCCAGCGGGCGGGCAGGTCGCCGGCGGTCGTCGCGACGGCCGCGCCGGTCGCCAGGCCCGCGCCGTACTGGGCGGCGCGCAGCGCGCGGCATTCCTCCAGGATCGCCGCGCCGCCGCGCCGGTGGATGGCGCCGTCCACGCCGCTGCCGCCCAGCAGCGAGGAGTTGGCCGCGTTGACGACGGCGTCCACCGCCTGCTCGGTGATGTCGCCCTGTACCAGCGTGATCCGCATGACCTCTGCCTTCCACCGACCCCGTCCGGATGCGCCCCCTCCCCGACCCTAACCGGACGCGGCGGGTCAGACGGGCGAGCGGCGCGCGCCGTCCGAGCGCAGCCAGCGGCAGCCGTACGGGGGCAGCCGCAGCGTCATCTCACCGCCGGTGACCTCGGTGTCGCCGTCGTCGAGCAGGTCGTGCCAGACGCCGTCGGGCAGGCCCGCGATCGTGCAGTCCGCCTCGGTCCCGGCGAAGTTGTGCACGGTGACGACCGCGCGGCCGTCGACGGACGCGCGGTGCGCCAGGACGGCGTCGGCCCCGGCGTCGAGCACCTCGACGTCACCGAACGCCAGCTCGGGCGTCTCCCGGTACCGCTCGACGAGCAGCCGTATCCACGACAGCAGCGAGTCGGCGTCGTTGCGCTGGGACGCCACGTTGACGCGGTCGGGCCCGAACTCGCCCTCCGCGAGCCGCGCCGGGAACGTCTTCGGGTCGGCGGTGGAGAAGCCCGCGCCCGGCCCGGGACGCCACTGCATCGGCGTGCGGACCGCCGCGCGCGCCTCCTCGGCCAGGTTCTCCCCCATCCCGATCTCCTCGCCGTAGAACAGGACGGGCGTGCCGGGCAGCGCGAACAGCAGGCTGTAGACCATCTTCACGCGCGGCAGGTCGCCGCCGAGCATCGGCGGCAGGCGGCGGCGCAGGCCCCGGTCGTACAGGCGCATGTCCTCCTCGGGGCCGAACGCGGCGAAGACCTCCTGCTTCTCGGCCTCGCTCAGCTTGTCGAGGGTCAGTTCGTCGTGGTTGCGGACGAACGTCGCCCAGTGGCCGTCCTTGGGCGGCAGGGGGCGTTCGCGCAGCGTCGCGGCGAGCGGGCGGGCGTCGCCGCGCGCCAGGCCGAGGTACATCGCCTGCATGCCGGGGAAGTCGAAGCTCAGCGTCAGCTCGGGGGCCTCGTCTCCGAAGAACTCCATCGCGTCCGGATACGGCAGGTTGACCTCACCGAGCAGGATGGCCTGCTCGCCCCGGCGGTCGAGGAAGGCGCGCAGGTCCGCGAGGTAGTCGTGCGGGTCGGGGAGCTTGACGGCGTCGGCCTGGCCGGTCGTTTCGAGCATGAACGGGACGGCGTCCACCCGGAAGCCCGACAGGCCGAGTTCCGTCCAGAACCCCATGATCCGCGCTATCTCGTCCCGGACCTCCGGGTTGGTGATGTTCAGATCGGGCTGGTGCCGGTAGAAGCGGTGAAGGTAGTACTGCCGGGTCTTACGGTCGTACGTCCAGAGACCCTTCTCCTTGTCGGGGAAGATCACGCCCTTCGGGCCGTCCTTGGGCGGCTTGTCCGCCCAGACGTACCAGTCGCGGTACTTGGAGTTCCGCGAGCGGCGGGCCTCCTTGAACCAGGGGTGCTGGTCAGACGTGTGGTTGACGACCAGGTCCGCGATGACCCGGATGCCCCGGTCGCGCGCGGTGCGCAGGAACTCCACGACGTCCCCGTGCGTGCCGAGGCGAGGGTCGACGCCGTAGAAGTCGGTGATGTCGTAGCCGTCGTCGCGGTCGGGCGTCGGATAGAACGGCATCAGCCAGATGCACGTCACGCCGAGCCGATCCAGATGGTCGATGCGCTGGGTGAGGCCGCGGAAGTCCCCGATCCCGTCGCCGTTCCCGTCCTGGAACGTCTCGACGTCCAGGCAGTAGACGACGGCGTTCTTCCACCACAGGTCGGCGGTCCGGCTGATCTTCATGGTCACGCGTCCTTGAGCTGCGGGAGGACCTTCGCACCGAAGGCGTCGATGAACGGGGCCAGGTCCTGGCCGACGTGGTGGAGCTGAATCCCGTCGAAGCCGAGGTCGGCGTAAGCGCGGAGGCGGGCGGTGTGGCGGGCGAGGTCGGACGACACGTTCACCGTCCGCCCGACCTGCTCGGGGGTGACGTGCTCGGAGACGCGGTCGAAGTGCTCGGGCGTCTCCAGGTCCCAGCAGACCGGGGGCGGGAACACGTTGCTGCGCCACTGGTCGTGGGCGATCCGGGCGGCCTCGTCCTCGTCCGGCGCCCAGCTCAGGTGGACCTGGAGGTAGAGGGGGCCGCGCCCGCCCGCGTCGCGGTAGGCGGCGATCATCGCGCGCAGGTGGTCGTCGGGGGCGTTGACGGTGATGAGGCCGTCGGCCCACTCGGCGCACCAGCGGGCCGTCTCGACGCTGACGGCCGCGCCGACGAGCGCGGGCGGCGTCTCCGGCAGCGTCCACAGCCGGGCACGGTCCACGGTGACCAGGCCGTCGTGGCTGACCTCCTCACCGGCGAGCAGCGCGCGGATCACGTCCACGCACTCGCGGAGGCGGCGGGTGCGCAGCTCCTTGCGCGGCCAGCGGTCGCCGGTGATGTGCTCGTTGGACGCCTCGCCGGTGCCGAGCGCCGCCCAGAACCGGCCGGGGAACATCGACCCGAGCGTCCCGATCGCCTGCGCGATGATCGCCGGGTGGTAGCGCTGGCCGGGGGCGTTGACGACGCCGAACGGCAGCTCGGTCGCCTGGAGCGCGGCGCCGAGCCACGCCCAGGCGAACCCGGACTCGCCCTGCCGCTCGCTCCACGGCGCGAAGTGGTCGGAGCACATGGCCGCGCCGAACCCCGCCCGCTCGGCGCGCACGACGGCGTCCAGCAGGGCGCCGGGGGCGATCTGTTCGTGCGAGGCGTGGATTCCGTAGACGGTCATGCGCGGCGCAGTACCCACCGAATCCGAAGAAACTCCATCTTCGCCCCGAACCCCGCCCTACCTGCGGGCGGGGTCCGGAGGGGGCGAGGTCAGTCGTCGTCGGCGTCGTCGTCGGTGTCGGGGGCGTTGGCGGTCACCTGGCCGTTGCCGTCGAAGGTGAGGTCGCGTTCGGCGCCCTTGGCGTCGGTGACCTCGACCTCCCAGCCGGTGCCGGTGAACTCGGCGCCGGTGACGGTGCCCTGCGCGGTGCGCAGCGCCGTCGCGGCGGCCGCCTCGGCGGTGACCTTGCTCGCGCGCAGCGCCTTGGCCTCGGCGTCGCGGGTGGCGCGGTCGTCGTCGTCCTGGTCCACGGCGTTGCGGGCGACCTTGCCGGAGTCGCCCGCGATCTCCAGTTCGCGCCAGGCGCCGTCCGCACCGACGACCGTGACCTCCCAGACGCCGTCGTCCAGCTCCAGCTCCGCGACGTGGCCGGGGGCCGCGCGCAGGGCCGTCTGCGCGGCCTGCGCGGCCGTCAGCCTGACGTCCTTCGGCGCGGGCTCGGTGCCGCGATCGGCGGCCACGGCGGCGGTCGCGCCGCCCGCGGCGAGGACTCCGCCCGCGAGGGCGCTGATGATGACGACCTTCTTCGTCCGTGTGTTCATGGCTCCAGCGTGGAGGGCGCGGCTGAGGCTCCCCTGAAGCTTCCTGAAGCCCGCTTCAGGCGCCGTCTGGCAGCCTGGACGCATGCGCCTGCTGATCGTCGAGGACGAACGCCGGCTCGCGGTGTCCCTCGCCCGCGGGCTCACCGCCGAGGGCTACGCCGTCGACCTCGCGCACGACGGCGACACCGGGCTCGACCTGGCGCTCGGCGGCGAGCACGACCTCATCGTCCTCGACATCATGCTGCCCGGCCGCAACGGCTACCGCGTCTGCGCCGACCTGCGCGCCGCCGGGGTCGCGACGCCGATCCTCATGCTCACCGCCAAGGACGGCGAGTACGACGAGGCCGAGGGGCTCGACACCGGCGCCGACGACTACCTCACCAAGCCGTTCTCCTACGTGGTGCTGCTCGCCCGCGTCCGCGCGCTGCTGCGGCGCCGCGCGGCGGGCGGGCTGCCGCGCGTCACCGTCGGCGACCTCGTCGTGGACCCCGGCGCGCAGCGGGTCTGGCGCGGGGACGCCGAGGTCGCGCTGACGGCCAAGGAGTTCGCCGTGTTGGAGTACCTGGCGGTGAACGCCGAGACGGTCGTGTCCAAGACGCGGATCATCGAGCACGTGTGGGACGTCGCCTACGACGGCGACCCCAACATCGTCGAGGTGTACGTGTCCGCGCTGCGCCGCAAGATCGACGCGCCGTTCGGGCGGACGTCGCTGCGGACCGTCCGGGGCGCCGGATACCGGCTGACGGCCCGGTGACGGGGTCGGTCCGGGCGCGGGCGACGCTGGCGGCGACCGGCGTCGTCGCCGTCGCGCTCGCGCTCGCCGGGGTCGTGACCGTGCTGCTGCTGCGCGCCGAGCTGCGCGGGCAGGCGTCGCTGGAGGCCGAGCTGGAGGCGCGGGACGTCGCGGCGCGGGTCGCGGCGGGCGCGTCCGACCTGGACCTCTCCGACGACGTCCCGGTGCGGGTGCTCGTCGCCGGACGCGTCGTCGCGCAGAGCGAGGACCTGGAGGCGATGACCGGCCTGCCCGAACCCGACGACGAGGACGCCTCCTTCGCCACCGGCACCGCCCGCGTGGACGGCGAGACCGGCGACTACCGGTTCGCCGCCGTCCCCGTCCGGGCGGCGGACGGCCGGGACGCCGTGGTCGTCGCGGGCGTCTCGCTCGCCGCCGAGCGCGAGGGCGCCCGCACCGTCGCGACGGCGCTGCTGGCCGGCCTGCCGCCGCTGCTGGCCGTCGTCGCCGCCGTCACCTGGCTCGTCACGCGGCGGGCGCTGCGGCCCGTGGAGGGCATCCGCGCCGAGATGGCGGCGATCACCGCGTCCGGCGACCTGGCGCGGCGCGTCCCGGTGCCGCGCACGCGCGACGAGGTGCGGCGGCTCGCGACCACGACCAACGCCACGCTCGCCGCGCTGGAGGAGGCCGTGGCGCGGCAGCGCGCGTTCGTCGCGGACGCCTCGCACGAGCTGCGCAGCCCGATCGCGTCGCTGCGCACGCAGGTCGAGGTGGCGCAGGCGCATCCGGCGCTGCTCGACGTGGACGGGCTCGTCGAGGACGTCGTCCGGCTCCAGCACCTCGCCGCCGACCTGCTGCTGCTGGCCCGGCTGGACGCCGGGGACACCACGCCCGCCGCGCGCGTCGACCTCGCGGACCTGGTCCGGGAGGAGGGCGCCCGGCCCCGGCCCGGACCGCCGGTTAGGGTCGACGTCCGGGCGGCGCCCACCGTGTCCGGGCACGCCGGGCGGCTGACCCGCGCGGTCGGCAACCTGCTCGACAACGCGGCGCGACACGCCGAGTCAGAAATTCTCATCTCTCTGCGCGAACAGGACGGCCGGGCGATCATCGACGTGGCCGACGACGGGCCCGGAATCCCCCCGGCAGACCGCGAAAGGGTCTTCGAGCGGTTCGTCCGGCTGGACGACGCGCGCAGCCGCGACGCGGGCGGCGCCGGGCTCGGACTGGCGATCTCGCGCGACCTCGTCCTTGCCTCCGGCGGTACTCTCACGACAGGGGCCGCTACGGAGGGCGGCGCCCTGCTGACGATCACGCTCCCGGTCGCGGTTCCCTGACCGCGCGGCGGCGGTCGCGGCGGACGATCAGTGGTCGGAACCACCCGGTCAGGGAGGGAAACGTGGGTGGACGCGGGGCTAGACTGCCGTCAGGACGACCACAATGACGTGTAAGTCGTGGAGGTTCCCCCCTTGAAGATTCTCGTTGCCGGTGCGACCGGAGTCGTCGGCCGCCGGATGATCCCGGCACTGGTCGAGGCCGGCCATGAGGTCGCCGGCACGACGCGGAGCCCCGAGCGCGCCCGGTCCATCGAAGACCAGAAGGCGACCCCGCTCGTCCTCGACGTGTTCGACGCCGACGCCACCCGTGAGGCCGTCGCCGGGTTCGCGCCCGACGCGATCGTCCACCAGCTCACCGACCTCGCCGGCCGCGACTTCGAGGCCAACTCCCGGTTGCGCATCGCCGGCACCCGCAACCTCGTCGACGCCGCGCTCGCCGCCGGTGTCGAGACGATGGTCGCGCAGAGCATCGCGTGGCTGTACGTGCCGGGCACCACGCCCGCCGTCGAGACCGACGCGCTCGACCCCGCGCCGCAGCCCTACGAGGGCGTCGTGTCGCTGGAGTCGGCCGTCGCGCAGATGCCGCGCGGCGTCGTGCTGCGCTATGGAGCGTTGTACGGGCCGGGCACCTGGTACGCGCCGGACGGGTTCTTCGCCGAGCAGGCCCGCGCCGGTGAGCAGAAGTCCAACCCGACGTGGACGTCGTTCGTGCACGTGGACGACGCCGCCGCGGCGGCCGTCGCCGCGCTCGACTGGCCGTCCGGGCCGGTCAACATCGTGGACGACGAGCCCGCCCGCACCGGCGACTGGCTGCCCGTCTACACCGCGTCCCTCGGCCTCCCGTCGCCGCCGACGGCGCGGCACGCGGCGCCGCTGGCGCGTCCGGTGTCGAACGCGCGGGCGCGCGAGCTGGGCTGGCGGCCCGCCGTGCCGTCGTGGCGCGAGGGCTTCCGCGATCTGAACGCCTAACCCGCGATCTCCACCCGGACGTCCGCCTTCGGGTGGGCGGCGGAGGCGAGACGTCCGGCCTCGTCCGCGACGGCCTGTTCGTCGGGGATGGGGGCGAACGGGTGGATCGTCACTGTCGCGGTGCCGTTCTTGTGCTCCAGCTTCCACCGTCCGTGCACGAAGCCGTCCACGAGCAGCGTCGCGCGGATGATGCCGTTGACGGTGAAGATCTCCCTGCGGTGCGCGTCGGAGACGACGCGGGCGCGGTCGGCGTGGGACAGCGTCAGGTTGTCGAACTCGGGGACCAGGCGGACCGGCGCGGGGGTGTCGGCGTCGGGGCGCGGGGCGTCCGGGAGGTCGTAGAGGACGCGGCCGTCCTCGTCGCGGAACTCGCGCAGGCCCGGGGCGAGGCGGGCGACGATCTCGCCCAGGTCGGTCAGGCCCGACCACTGCTGGACGTCGCGGACCGACGCCGGGCCGAACGCGCCCAGGTAGCGCAGGACGAGCGCGTCGATCGTCGGGGCGGGGGGCTCGGCGTCCAGCCAGGTGTCCAGCGTGGTGTGCCGCGCCAGGCCCGATTTGCCCCATAGGCCGCGCGGCGGCGTCTGGACGAGCGGCAGCGTGTAGCGGACGGCGCGGGCGAGTTCGGCGGCGTCGCGGTCGGGCCAGCGCCCGGCGATCAGCTCGCGGACCTCCTTGTCGGTGCGCGGCGCTTCGGCGAAGAACGCGCGGGCGGCGTCGAGCGCGTCCGGGAGGTGGGCGGTGAGCGCGGGGGCGATCGCGCGGGTCAGCAGCGGCTGGACGAGGGCGCGGATCGCGGCGTCGCGGGCGCTCACCAGGTGGATCGTGCCGCGCATCAGGATCAGGCGGACGGCGTCGCGGCGCTCCAGCGCGCCCGCCAGGTCGTCGAACGCGAAGCCGTCCAGCCGGGACCACAGGCCGAGGTAGGGCGGGGCGGGCGCCTGCGCCTGGAGGCCGACGAGGTGTTCCAGCGCGTCCAGCACCGGCATCGCGTGGCGCTCCAGCAGGAGCTGCCGCGCCAGGTAGGCGCGGTTGAGGGACCTTCGGCCGAGCACGGGCACCGTCACGCGTCCGGACGATACCGGCCGCCACCGACAGACCCCGGCGGCGGTGCGGGTGGGGTCAGGGGGACGTGGCGGGAAGGTGAGATTGTCGCCGAACGGGCTCACCGTTCGTGCGTGGTCTGACACGATGAGCGACGAACCGGCTACGTCGTTCTCCCTGGAGGCTTCGCGTGTCCCGTCTGCGTGCCGTCGTGTCCGCGCTCGTCCTGAGCGTCGGCTTCCTGGTCGTTCCCGCTCCCGCGAGCGCGGCGCCACCGCCCCGGGCCGCCGAACGTCCCGGGACGTGCACGGGCGAGTTCCGGGGCGACGCGCGGCTCGGGCCCAAGCGCCTGCCGAACCGTAAGGAGCGCCCCGTCGGACCGTTGCTGGAGGGCTGGAAGCGCACCGGGAACCTCGCTCCGGCGGCGTTCTTCGCCCGGTACTGGCGGGCGGAGACGCCGCAGTCCCCGGCAGGCTGGAAGTACCCGCCGAACGACGGGTTCGCGACCGTCCGGGACCGCCTCGACAAGAACCGCGTCACGCTGCGTCCGGGCCTGACGCTCGACCGGTTCGGCTCCGAGTACGGCTCGTTCCTCGCCCCCGCCGGTGACGCCTACGCCAAGCGGTCGCTGCCGCCGCAGAACCTCAACACGCGCGAGCAGGCGTACCCGTGCGACTACCACCGGTACCGCGTCCGCAAGGCGTTCCCCGTGTGGCAGGGCCGGATCGCGCCGTGGTTCGCGCAGCCCGGCGGCGGCCGCCAGATCATGCTCGACCCGGCGCTGCTGTCGCCCGGGCCCGACCAGCGGCTCAACGTCGGCTGGCTCGTCGCGAACGGCTACCTTGCCCGCGCCTGACCCGTCCGACCGCCGCGCGCTGCACTCGCTGCTGCGCGCGGCGGCCGTCCCGGACGACCTCTACTTCATCGAGGGCGAGCACGAGCCGTCCCCGCTCCCCGTCGACTTCGTCTACCTGCGCCGCTCCCCGTCGTCACCCGGCCTCTGGGAGACGGGCATCTACGAACGCGGCGAGTGGAGAGCCGACCCCCCGCACCCCACCGAACCGAGCGCCTGCAACCGCCTGCTCGCCCTCGCCCTCCCCCACCGCGAGTAACCGGCCGCCCTTGACAGCGGCGGATGCGTGAACGATGGTTCATGAACACATGTTCATGGAGGGTCGGATGATCGTCAACACTCATCAGCACGAGGCGTGGAACGGGTACGAGGGGCGGCACTGGGCGGAGCGGTACGACCGGTTCGACGCGGTGAACGGCGGGTTCAACCACCACGTTCTGGACCTGCTGCGCCCGGGCGACCGGGTGCTCGACGTCGGCTGCGGCGCGGGGCAGCTCACCCGGCTCGCCGCCGGGCGCACCGCGCACGCGACCGGCCTCGACCTGTCCGCGCCGATGCTGGCCCGCGCCCGGACGCGCGCCGAGGCCGAGGACGTCCCGAACGTCACGTTCGAGCAGGGCGACGCGCAGGTGCACCCGCTGCCCGCCGGGGCGTTCGACGTCGCGATCAGCCGGTTCGGCGTGATGTTCTTCGTCGACCCGGTCTCCGCCTTCGCCAACATCGGCCGCGCCCTGCGGCCCGGCGGACGCGTCGCGTTCGTCGCGATGGCCGCCATCTCCGACCACGACCTAGCCGACGTCTTCGCGTCTCTCGGCACCCCCGCCCCGACCGGCGCGGACGGCACCGGCCCGACGTCCCTGTCCGACCCCGCCCGCGTCCACGCCCTCCTCACGGCGGCGGGCTTCGACGCGCCGGCCTGCGCCCGCGTGGACGCCGAGCAGGTCTGGGGCCGCGACGCCGCCGACGCGGCGGCCTTCTTCCTGGAGTGGGGCCCCGTCCGCCACGCACTCCGCGACGCGTCCCCCGAGGCGACCGCCGAAGCCCGCCGAGCGGCGACGGAGGCACTCGGCCGCTACGAGAGCAACGGCGCCGTCCGCCTGACGGGCGCCGCCTGGCTGATCACGGCGACCCGCCCATGACCCCCGAGAACACGGCCGGGGCCCGGCTCGGGCGGGTGCTCGTCGTTGGCGGGTTCGGGGCCGCGGGGCGGGTCGCGGCCCGGGCACTGGTCGGGCGCGCGGGCGAGGTCGTCGCGGCGGGGCGGGGCGCTGCCGGGGGTGCGGGCGGTGCGGCTCGACGTCGGTGACGCCGGGGCCGTCGCGGACGCGCTCGACGGCGTGGACGCGGTGCTCATGTGCGCCGACCGCCGGAACACCGCGCTGGCGCGGGCGTGCCTGGAACGCGGGATCGCGTACGCGGACGAGGTCATCGCCCCGCGGCCTTTCCTGGAGGTGCTGGCGGGGCACGGCTTCACCGCCGCCCTCTCCTACGATGAGCGGTGATGCCCCCACGAACCGCCACGTCCCTGCACCGCGACGGCCGCTCCCTCCGCGACCACCTCATCGCGACGGCCGAACGCCTCATCACGGCCCGGGGCACGACGGGCCTGACGGTCCGCGCCATCGCCCGCGAGGCGAACGTCGCCGTCGGCCTGCTCTACAACCACTTCGAGGACAAGGAAGAACTCCTCGCGCTGGCGATGCGCGCCTACCTGACGTCGGCCCAGCGGTCCCTGCCGCCGCTCCCCGCCCCGGCCGACGTCCCCCTCGACGACCTGCTCCGCGCCCACATCGCCCACGGCACGGCCCTGCACGCGGCGATCCTCCCGGCACTCGCGGGCCTGACGACGCAGCCCGAGGTCCTGCGCCGCCTGGCGGCGCTCCCGTCGCCCGACCCGGACTGGCGGCACCGCCTGGCGGCCGACCTCGCCGCCGCCCGCGACCTCGGCCGCATCGCCCCGGACGTCGACGTCACGGCCGCCACGACACTGATCGTCGGCGCCTGCCACGAACCCGTCGTAGCGACCCTCCTGGGAGCCCCATCCCCGCCCCCACCGAACGTGGACACCCTCGTAACGACGATCCTCACCGGCCTACGCCCCCGCCCCACCTGAAACCGGCGCCGCCGCCGGAGCCCAAAGTGGACGTCCTCGTGGCGACGATCATCGCCGGGCTACTCCCCGCCTCGCCGGAAGCGGCGCCCCGGCCGCCACCGCCGGACGGGGCCGCCCTCGTGGCGGCGATCCTCGACGGCCTGCGTCCGCGAGACGCCTGAAGGCGGCTACCGGGGACGTCGCGCCGGACGGCATCAGGCGGTCGCCGTACATCTTCGTGCGCGGCGCCCCGGTGGTGGTCGGGGCGGCGGGTGGGTCAGGCGGTTGCCGTGGCGGCGGCGCGGCCGGCGGTGCGGCCGGAGAAGAGGCAGCCGCCGAGGAAGGTGCCCTCCAGGGAGCGGTAGCCGTGGACGCCGCCGCCGCCGAACCCGGCGACCTCGCCCGCCGCGTAGAGGCCGGGGATCGGGGAGCCGTTCGCGCCGAGGACGCGGCCGGACAGGTCCGTCTGGAGGCCGCCGAGCGTCTTGCGGGTGAGGATGTTGAGCCGGACGGCGATGAGCGGGCCGTTCTTCGGGTCGAGGATCTTGTGCGGGCTCGCGGTGCGGGAGAGCTGGTCGCCCCGGTACTCGCGGGCGTTATGGATCGCCATGACCTGGAGGTCCTTGCCGAACGGGTTGTCGATCTGCCGGTCGCGGTCCTCGATCTGGCGGCGCAGGTCGGCCAGGTCGATGAGGTTCGTGCCCGTCAGCCGGTTCATGCCCGCGACCAGATCGGGCAGGGTGTTCGCGACGACGAAGTCCGCGCCGCGCTTCTTGAACCGCTCGACCGGCTCGGGACTCTGCCAGATCCGCGACAGCGTGAGCGGAATGTCCTTGTTCGTCAGGTCGGGGTTCTGCTCGGAGCCCGACAGCGCGAACTCCTTCTCGATGATCTTCTGGGTGGCGACGAACCAGGAGTAGTCGTACCCGGACTGCATGATCGTGCCGAGGGTGCCGAGCGTGTCGAACCCGGGCAGGTTCGGCACCGGGAAGCGCTTGCCGCGCGCGTCCAGCCACAGCGACGAGGGCCCCGGCAGGATGCGGATGCCGTGCCGCGCCCAGATCGGGTCGTAGTTCTGGATGCCCTCGGTGTAGTGCCACATCCGGTCGCGGTTCACCACCCGGCCGCCCGCCGCCTCGGTGATGCCGAGCATCCGGCCGTCCACGTGCTCGGGCACGCCCGCGATCATCCGCTCGGGCGGCGTCCCGAGCCGCGACGGCCAGTTCTGCCGGACGAGGTCGAAGTTCGCGCCGATCCCGCCGGACGTCACGATGACGACGGGCGCGTGCAGCTCGAACTCCCCGACGACCGTGCGCGACGACTTCGTCCCGCGCTTGGCGTCGCTCGGCTCCAGGACGGCGCCGCGCACCCCGTCCACGGCGCCGTTGGTGATGGTCAGCCCGTCCACGCGGTGCCGGAACCGGAACTCGACGCGGCCCTTCTTCACCGCGTCCCGCACCCGCTTCTCGAACGGCTCGACGACGCCGGGCCCGGTGCCCCACGTGATGTGGAAGCGCGGCACGGAGTTGCCGTGCCCGTCGGCGAGGTAGCCGCCGCGCTCGGCCCAGCCGGGGATCGGGAACCACTGCATGCCCATCTTGCTGAGCCATGCCCGCTTCTCCCCGGACGCGAAGTTCACGTACGCCTCGGCCCACTTGTAGGCCCAGTGGTCCTGTCCGGCGGGGTCGGTGACGCCCCGGTCGAACCCGGCGGTGCCGCGCCAGTCGGCCCAGGCCAGGTCGCGGGAGTCCTTGACGCCCATGAACCGCTGCTCGGGCGAGTCGACGAAGAACAGGCCGCCGAACGACCAGAACGCCTGCCCGCCGAGGCTCTGCTCGGGCTCCTGGTCGAGCAGCAGGACCTTGCGCCCGGCGTCGGCGAGTTCGGCGGCGGCGACGAGCCCGGCCAGGCCGCCGCCGACGACGATCGCGTCGGCGTCCTGCGCGGGCGCTCCGGCGGCGTGGTGCAGCGGCAGCGCCGCGGTCGCGGCGAGCGTGCCGCCCGCGACGAGCGCGCCGCGGCGGGTGAGGGTGGTGGGGTTCTCGTCCATGGGGGTGGGCCTTCCGACGAGGGGGGCGGGGACCTCACAGGCAACCAGCCGGGCCCTACCGAGCGGTAGTCCGCGATCCCCAACGCCCGCCGCACCCCGTTGGAGGCCGCCCACAACGGGCGGGATCAGCGCGGGCGGCTCAGCGCGGCCTCGGCGAGGTCGGTCCACCGGGCGGCCGACGCGTGGGGCACGACGACCCAGTCGCGCATCTCGCGGCCCATCCCGGACGGGTCGAACAGCGCCGCCCCGGGCAGGCCGAGCGCCTCGGCGTGCTCGGCGGTGTCGCGGACGAGCCGGAACACCATCGCGCCGTCGCGCTGGAGACTCGCGAACACCTTCCCGTTGCGGTCCTTGAGGGCGGGGCTGCCCATCATCCGGGAGATGCCCACCCCCAGGTCGGCCAGTTCCGCCCCGACCCGCCGAAAGTCCTCGTCCGCGCTCAGCACGAAGATCACGCTAGCACCGGCCGGGAGGTCGCCTGTTACTGTGCCGGGTATCACAGGCGGAAGGGCGGAGCCGATGGCCGCCGAGGTGAACCGCGGGCTGCTCGCCGGAATCCTGCGGTCGATGGCCGAGGACGAGGACGTGATCGCGGACGTCGTCGCGACGGCGCGGGAGCACTCGCCCGGGGTGGCGCGGCTGCCGGTCGCCGAGACGCGGCGGCACATCGTGGCGATGCTCGGCGCCGCGCACGGCTGGTTCGAGGACGAGGACGCCGCCGAGTTCGACGCGGCGGCGGCGCTCGGCTCGGACCGGGCGGCGCAGGGCGTGCCGATCACGTCGCTGATCCAGGGCGTGCAGGCGGGCCGGTCCCGCGCGATCGAGATCGTCGTGGCGCGGGCCCGCGCGGCGGGCGTCCCGGACGACGTGGTGCTGGATTCGGTGCTGGCGGGCAAGCACTACACCGACACGCTCGAACGCCACGTGATCAACGGCTACCACACGGCGGAGCTGGCGCTGTCCCGCACGGCGCGCGACGTCCGCACGCAGGTGCTGCGCCGCCTGCTGCTGGCGGACGGTCCGCCGCCGCCCGCCGACGAGGTCGCCCGCGCGGGCCTCGACCCGGACCTGCCGCACCACTGCGTGCTGTCCACGGTGAGCGACCCGGTGCTGGCGCGCGTCCTGGAGCAGCGCCTGTCGGGCGCGGGCGGCGTGTTCGGGCTGGTCGAGGGCCGTCTGACGGGGTTGACGCCGCGTCTTCCGGCGTCGCTGCGCGCCGACGCGCTGATCGTCACGACGCCCGCCGCGCCGCTCGCGGACATCCGTCCGCTGCACGGCGCGCTCAGCGCGGCCGTCCGCACGGCCGAGCAGCGCGGCGCGACCGGCGTCCACACGCTGGCCGACCTGGCGGGCGAGACGGCGCTCGCCGCGCAGCCGGTGCTGGCGGCCGTCCTGTGCGGCACGCTGCTGGCGGGCCTGGACCGCGCCGACACGTTCCACCGCGAGATCGCCCAGACGGCCCTGACGTTCCTGGACCACGGCCAGCGCCTCGACCAGACCGCCGCCGCGCTGCACGCCCACCCCAACACGATCCGCTACCGCCTGACTCGCTTCCACCGGCTCACCGGCACGCCGCTCGCGCCCACCACGGTCCTCGACACGCTGCGCTGGTGGTGGTCGCTGCACACGTGGCTGACCACGGCGTGAGGCTTGGGAAGGATTTGGATTATCTGGTACGGACCTAACGGTTAGGGTGGAGGGATGACGTCGATGGCTCCGGCACGTGCCGCGGTGGATCTCTCGTTCCTGTTCGACCACACGACGCACGTGCTGCGGACGCAGATGGCGGCGGCGCTCGACGAGATCGGGCTGACGGCGCGGATGCACTGCGTGCTGGTGCACGCGCTGGAGGAGGAGCGGACGCAGATCCAGCTCGCGGAGATCGGCGACATGGACAAGACGACCATGGTCGCGACCGTGGACGCGCTGGAGAAGGCCGGGTACGCCGAGCGGCGGCCGTCCAGCACCGACCGGCGGGCGCGGATCATCTCGGTGACGGCGGCGGGCGCGAAGGTCGCCGAGCGCAGCCAGAAGATCGTGGACGGGGTGCACGACGCGGTGCTCGGGGCGCTGGCCGAGGACGAGCGGGAGGTGTTCGTGCGGGCGATGAAGCGGCTGGCCGAGGGGCATCTCGCGACGCCCGCCGAGGCGCCGCGCGGGGTGCGCCGGGCCCGGGAACGTCAGAAATAGTTTTGTAGCAGATGGTTTTTTAGCGGATGATCCACTAGCGTTCTTCCTGTTCCCAATGACAGGAGGACGCCCGATGTCCGCCCCATCCCGAACCCTCGCCCTCGCCGTGCTGTGCGCGGCGTCGCTCATGGTCGTCCTCGACGGCAGCATCGTCACCGTGGCGCTGCCCGCCGTCCAGGCCGACCTCGGCTTCTCCCCCGCCGGTCTGAGCTGGACGGTCACCGCCTACGTCATCGCCTTCGGCGGCCTCATGCTCTTCGCGGGCCGCCTCGGGGACCTGCTCGGCCGCCGCGCCGTCTTCCTCGCCGGCCTCGCCGTGTTCACCGCCGCCTCCCTGCTGTGCGGGCTCGCGGTGAACCCGGGCATGCTCGTCGCCGCGCGGTTCCTCCAGGGCGCGGGCGGCGCGCTGGCGTCGGCCGTCTCCCTCGGCATGATCAGCGTGCTGTTCCCCGCGCCCGCCGAGCGCGCCAGGGCGTTCGGGGCGTTCGCGTTCACCGGCGCGGCCGGGGCGTCGATCGGGCAGGTGCTCGGCGGGTTCCTCACCGACGGGCTCGGCTGGGAGGCGGTGTTCCTGATCAACCTGCCGATCGGCGCCGCCGCGATCGTCCTCGCGCTGCGGGCGCTGCCCGCCGACAAGGGCACCGGGCTGCGGGCGGGCGCCGACGCGCTCGGCGCCGTGCTGATCACCGGCGGGCTCATGCTCGGCGTGTACGCGATCGGGCAGGCCGGGCACGCGGGCTGGACGGCCCCCGGCACGCTCGGCGCGGGCGGGCTCGCGGCGCTGCTCGTCGCCGCGTTCGCCGTCCGCCAGACGCGGGCCGCCGCGCCGCTGCTGCCGCCGCGCCTGGTCCGCGTCCGGAACGTGTGGGCCGCGAACCTCGTCCAGATGCTCATGCTCGGGGCGCTGTTCAGCTTCCAGGTGCTGATCGCGCTGTATCTCCAGAACGTCCTCGGCTACTCCGCGCTCCGGACGGGCCTGGCGATGCTCCCGGCGGCCGTCGCGATCGGCGCGGGCTCCCTGCTGCTGTCGGCGCGGCTCATCACCCGGTTCGGGGAGCGCGCCATGCTCGTCACGGGGCTGGTGCTGCTGCTGGCCGCCCGCGTCTTCCTGGCCCGCCTCCCGGTGGACGCGACCTACGTCGTCGACGTCCTGCCGCTGATGCTGCTGTCCGCCGGGTTCGGGCTGGCGATGCCCGCGCTGACGGGCCTGGCCATGTCGGCCGCCCGCCCGGAGGACGCGGGCGTCGCCTCGGGCCTGTTCAACACCACCCAACAGGTCGGCGCGGCGCTCGGCGTCGCCGCCTTCACGTCCCTGGCGGCGGCGCACGGCGGGCCGGGCGCCGAGGCCCTGAACACCGGCTACCGCTGGGGCTTCAACGGCGGCGCCGTCCTGCTCGGCCTGGCCCTCCTGCTCGCCCTCGCCCTGCTCCGCAGCCCCCGCGCCGCCGCTAGTGCGGCAGGACGTACAGGAAGAGCGGCAGTGTCGCGATGACCGGGACGGCCAGGCCCGCCGCGAAACGGGCGGGGCGGCCGACCGGGTTCGGGGTGATCAGCCGGTTCACCCGGGCCATGACCGGCATGTCGTCGGGTGAGGCGACGCCGAGCGTGCCCGACGGCGCCGGGCCCGGGCGGGCGGCGGCGAAGCGCAGCAGCGCCGTCGCCAGCTCGCGGGGCGGGCGGTGGCGGCGGGCGCGGTCGTCGGCGGCCATCTCGATGAGCAGTTCGACGGCGTCCAGGCAGCGGCCGACCAGGCCGATCTGCGGGAACACCTGCCGCAGCGACGCGAACGGCAGCAGGACGAGGTCGTGCCGCTCGCGCGCGTGCGCGCGCTCGTGCGCGAGGACGGCGGCCAGCTCGTCGGCGTCGAGCAGGGCGAGCGTGCCCGCGCTGACGACGACCTTCGACGAGCGCACCCCGGGCACGCAGTACGCGGCGGCGCCCGGGTGGTCGAGGACGAGCGTGCCGGGCACGGCCGAGTCGCGCCGGGACACCAGCGACAGCAGCGCCCGGTGCCGCCGCCGCGCCCGCACGACGCGCACGATCGCGAACACGAGCATGACGACCAGGACGACCGTCAGCCCGATGGCGGCGAGCAGCGCCGCGACGTGCGGGGCGCCCATCCGGGCGGCCTGGTCGCCGATGAGGCCGGGGACGCCGTAGGCGATGCCGCGCCGGTAGGGCAGCAGCGCGAAGCCGAGCAGCGCGCCGATCGTGGCGACGCCCCAGCTCAGCCCGAGGGCCTGCCAGAGCGCGATGCCGAGGCGCGGGGCGCGCCACGTCCAGCGGGCGCGGGCGAGCAGGTGGGCGCCGCCGACGGTGCCGACCGCGAGCAGGGCGAGCAGGGCCGCGCCGGTCATGACGGTGGCTCCTTGCCGGAGGAGGTGAGTCCGTCGAGGGCCTGGCGGAGCACGTCGATCTCGTCGCTGGACACGGACCGGACGAAGTGCGCGAGCGCGGCGTCGCGGTCGCCGGTCTCGTTGAGGGCGCCGAGCATCAGTTCGGCGACGTAGCCCTCGCGGCTGGCGGCGGGACGGTAGCGCCAGGCGCGGCCGTCGCGCTCACGGCGCAGGAAGCCCTTCTTGGCCAGCCGGTCGAGGACGGTCATGACGGTGGTGTGCGCGAGGTCGCGGTCGGCGGAGAGCGCGCGGCTGACGTCGCGCGCGGTGGCTCCGGAGGCGTCCTCCCGCGCCCAGATGACCTCCATGACCGTGCGTTCAAGCTCTCCTAGACCCTTCACGACGTCCAGGTTAACCGACTGAGAGCGATGTCACCACACGAGGTAGTAGTACGAGCTGTAGTACTACGACTCGTAGTACTACAGTCCGTGGCGTGAGCACACTACAGGTTCTCGCGGACGGCGCCGCCACTCCGGCCGACTTCATGGCCGCCCGGCAGCAGATGGCGTTCACGCTCGGATTCCACATCATCCTGGCGTCCATCGGCATCGGGCTCCCGGCGCTGACCCTCCTCGCCCACTGGCGCTCCCTGCGCACCGGCGACCCCGTCTACACCGAACTGGCCCGCCGCTGGATGAAGGCCGCGGGCGTCCTGTTCGCGGTCGGCGCCGTCTCCGGGACCGTCCTGTCCTTCGAGATGGGCACGCTGTGGCCCGGCTTCATGGACAAGTACGGGCAGGTGTTCGGCGCCGCGTTCGCGCTGGAGGGCATCGCCTTCTTCATCGAGGCGATCTTCATGGGCATCTACCTGTACGGGTTCGACCGGCTGCCGCCCAAGGTCCACTTCCTCACCGGCATCCCGGTCGTGGTCGGCGGCATCCTGTCGGCGTCGTTCGTCGTCACCGTCAACTCGTGGATGAACCAGCCGCGCGGCTTCCGCCTCGTGGACGGCGAGGTCACCGACGTGGACCCGCTCGCCGCCATGTTCAACCCGGCCACGCCCGTGCAGGCCGTCCACCTCATCCTCGCCTCGCTCATGGTGTGCGGGTTCACGGTCGCGTCGGTGTACGCGTTCGCGCTGCTGCGCGACCGCCGCGCCGGACGCGTCGACCGCTACCACCGGCTCGGCTTCGCGATCCCGTTCACGCTCGGCGCCGTCTGCGCGCCGCTCCAGGTGCTCGTCGGCGACTGGGCGTCGCGGTTCGTCGCCGACAACCAGCCGATCAAGTTCGCCGCCATGGAGGGCATCGAGCACACGCAGGCGGGCGTCCCGTTCAAGTTCGCGGTGTTCGAGATCCCCAACGCGCTGTCGCTGCTGCTCAAGTTCGACGCGCACGCCACGCTGCGCGGCCTGGACGCCTTCCCCGAGGACCAGCACCCGCCCGCCGAAGTGGTCAAGTTCGGCTTCGAAGTGATGATCACGATCGGGATGTTCCTGCTGGCCCTGGCCGCCTTCTGGGGCCTGGCCTGGCTGCGCCGCCGCCGCGCCGCCGGACGCGCCGGACGGCTCGGCGCCGGGCGCGACCTGCCCTGGCACCCGTGGTTCCTGCGCGCCGCCCTCGTCGCCGGCGTCGCCGCGTGCGTCGCCATGGAGGCCGGATGGACCGTGACCGAGGTCGGGCGGCAGCCGTGGATCGTCTACGGCGTCATGCGGACCGAGGAGGCCGTCAACCCCAACCCCGGGCTGCGGTTCGGGCTGTACATCGTCCTCGTCGTCTACACGCTGCTGGCCGTCGCGACCGTCAGCGTGCTGCGGCGGATGCGCCGCCGCCCCGAGGAGACCGCCGCACCCGCCGACGACCGTGAGCCGGAGCCCGTCCGATGACCTACGCCGACGCCGCCGTCGCCCTCATCCTGCTGGGCCTGTCCGCCTACCTGCTGTTCGGCGGCGCCGACTTCGGCGCCGGGCTCTGGCACCTGGTCGCCCGCCGCCGCGCCGACCGGGACGTCATCGAACACGCCATGGGCCCGCTGTGGGAGGCCAACCACGTCTGGCTGATCTTCGTCATGGTGATGACGTGGACGGCGTTCCCGCCCGTCTTCGCCGACATCATGTCCACGCACTGGGTGCCGCTGTCGCTGGCCGCGCTCGGCATCGTCGCGCGCGGCTCCACGTTCGTGTTCGCCAAGGCCGTGCCCGACCAGGGGTGGTACGCCTGGATCTTCGGGGTCTCCTCGGTGCTGACGCCGTTCTGCTTCGGCGCCGTCGCGACCGTCCTGGCCACCGGCGGCACGTCCTGGCTCGGCGGCCACGGCCTGTACGGCGGCGTCCTCACCACCGCGCTGTGCGCCTACCTGGCCGCCGTCTACCTGCTGTGGGACGCCCGGCGCCTCGCCGACCGCGACACCGCGCTGCGGTTCCGCGGCTACGCGCTGATCTCCGGCGCCGCCGTCGGGCTGCTCGCCCTGCCGGGCGCCGCGCTGCTCGGCGTCGGCTCACCGCTCATCGCGGTGTCGGCCGTCGCCGGGATCGTGTCGCTGGTCCTGGTCGCCCGGCACCACCTGCTCGCCGTGCGGGTCACCGGAGCGCTCGCCGTCGTCACCGTCCTGTGGGGCGGCGTGGCGATGGCGGGCCTCGACCTGCACGCCTCCGCCGCGCACGACGCCGTCCTTCAGGTGGTGTTCGTCGCGCTCGGGGCCGGCGCGGTGATCCTCGTGCCGTCCATGGTCTGGCTGTACGTCCTCTTCCAGCGGGAGGGCGCCCCTGGACGATGACCCGCGGACGGGAGGGGCCACGGTCGGCAACCAGCCCCCTCCCGGACGCACCGAGGGCGGGACACCGGGCGCCATAGCCACAGCCCGGTGTCCCGCCCCCGTTTCACACCGTGGGCGCGGGCTCCTCCTCCGCGCGCGGGAACAGCCGGTGCAGCACGTCGGTGATCGTCACCACGCCCGTCACCGCGTCCTCGTCCATGACGAGCGCGAGCTGGTTGCTCGTCTCGCGCATCTGCGCCAGCGCCGAGTACACCGTGGTGTCGCCCGGCAGCTTGTTCGCCGGGCGCGTCAGCGCCGTGATCGGCGCGTCGTCGGCCAGGTCGAGCGTGTCGCGGACGTGCACGACGCCCCACGCCCCCGCCCGGCCCGCCACCAGGATGCGCAGGTGGCCCGACACGCGGCTGGACTCCTGCACGTCGGCGGCCGTCGCGTCGGACGGAACCGTGGTGAGCGTCGCGCCCGCGACGACGAGGTCGCGCAGGGTCAGCGTGCGCAGGTCGAGCGCGCCCGAGAGCTGCGCCGAGTACCGCTCGTCCAGCGCGCCGACGTTCGCCGAGTACTCCACCAGGTGCCGCAGGTCGTCGGGGTTCTGCCCCGAGGCGACCTGGTCAGCGGCCTGCACGCCCACCCAGCGCAGGCAGCGGTTCGCCGCCCGGTTCAGGCCGCGCAGCAGCGGCCGCGTCAGCCACATGAACGCCCGCATCGGCAGCGACAGCAGCGTCGCCGACCGCTCCGGATGGGCGATGGCCCACGACTTGGGCGCCATCTCCCCCACCACCAGGTGCAGGAACGTGACGATGACGAGGGCCAGCACGAAGCCGCCCGCGTCCGCCAGCCACAGCGGCAGGCCCGCCGACTCCATCAGCGGCGTCAGCCAGTGGTGCACGGCCGGTTTGGTGATCGCGCCGAGCGCCAGCGTGCAGACGGTGATGCCGAGCTGCGCGCCCGCCAGCAGCACGGTCAGCTCCGACGCGCTGCGCAGCGCCGCGCGGGCCGACCGGCTCGTCGGCGCGGCGTCCTCCAGCCGGTGCCGGCGGGCGGCGATCAGCGCGAACTCGATCGCGACGAAGAACGCACTCGCCGCGATGATCAGGACGGTCGCGGTGAGGACGAATCCGGGGTTGTCCATCAGTCCTCCTCCTCCGCGTCGCCGGGTTCGGGCTCGACGACCCGCAGCCGGATCGAGGACGGCACGTGGTTGTCGACCTCCAGGATCGTCACGTGCACGAACCGCTTGGGCGGCTCGTCGGTGTGGACGAGGTCGGCCGGGTCGGCGGGCAGCTCGACGTCCAGCTCGGTGCCCGGGTCGGGCAGCGCGCCGTAGGCGGCGATGACCAGGCCCGCCAGGGTCTCGTAGTCGCCCTCGGGCAGGTCGTGGTCGATCGCCCGCTCCACCTCGTCGACGTGGACGTCACCGGGGATGATCCAGTCGTCGCCGTCGCGGACGGCGAACTCGTCCGGCTCGTCGGTGTCGTGCTCGTCGGTGATCTCACCGACGAGTTCCTCGGCCATGTCCTCGACGGTGAGGATTCCGGCGAAGCCGCCGAACTCGTCCACGACGCACGCCAGTTCCTCACGCCGCTCCGACAGGGCGCGGAGCGCGTCCGGGAGGGTCATGAGGGTGGGCAGCACCGTCGCCGGGCGCATGATCTCCACGGCGGGGGCCTTGTTGTCGGGAGCGCCGAGCACGTCGTCCAGGTGGACGACGCCGAGGATCTCGTCCTCCTCGTTGAGGACGGGGTAGCGGGAGTGGCCGGTCGCCATGAGGTGCCGGACGTCCGCGATGCTCTGGTCCTGCTCGACGACGTCGGTGCGGGATCGGGGGATCATCGCGTGCTCGACGTCGCGGGTCGGGAAGTCCAGGATGCGGTCGAGCAGGATCGACAGGTCCTTGGGGAGGTCGCCGCTGCGCCGCGAGTCCGCGACGATGTGCTCCAGGTCGGCGGCGGTCGCGGAGTGCTCCACGTCGTGCACGGGCTCGATGCGCAAGGCGCGCAGCAGCACGTTGGACGACTGGTCGAAGATCCAGATCAGCCAGCCGAACAGCTTCAGGTAGATGATCGTGGAGCGCGAGAGCCAGCGCGCGACCGGCTCGGGCCGCGCGATGGCCAGGTTCTTCGGGAACAGCTCCCCGAAGAGCATCTGCACCAGGGTGGAGAAGGCGAGCGCCAGGACGGTGCCGAGGACGACGCCCGTCCCCTCGGGAACGCCGACGCCGCCGAGCATGGTGCCGAAGGCGCGGCCGATGAGCGGCTCGGCGACATAGCCGACGAGCAGCCCGGTGACGGTGATGCCGAGCTGGGCGCCCGACAGCATGAACGAGGTGCGGCGGGTGACGGCGAGGGCACGGGACGCGGCGGCGTCCCCCTCACCGGCGCGCACGTTGAGCCGTGAGCGGTCCACGGCCATGTAGGCGAATTCCTGGGCGACGAAGTAGCCGGTGGCGGCGGTGATGAGCAACACCACGGCGACGCCCAGCAGAAGGGAGAGGGCGGTGATCACCGTTCGGCGCTCCGGCGCCGGGCGGCGAGCGCCCTCTTGGGATAATCGCTGTCCATGTCTCTCTCTGGTCGGATGGATCACCGTGACAACGGTGGAACCCCCGCGAGGGTTCCGTCGGAAGTAACGTTCTACCCGACTCCGGGGTCCGCGATCATCGCGACCGCCCCCTCGGCATCGGAGAGTCCATGATCACCGCGTTGACCGCGCCCCGCGTCCGGGCCTGGACGGAGGCGGCGGCCCCGTCCGATCTGCCCGCCTACGTGCACGATCTGCCCGCGTTGCGGGCGCACGCGGGGGCCGTCGCGGCGCACGTCCGTCCCGTCGCGGAGCTTTTCTACGCGGCCAAGGCCAACCCCGATCCGGCGGTGCTCGCGGCCGTGGCGCCGTGCGCCGACGGCGTCGAGGTCGCGTCCGGGGGTGAGCTGGCCCACGTCCGGTCCGTCCTGCCGGACGCGCGGCTGGCGTTCGGCGGCCCCGGCAAGACCGACGCCGAGCTGGCCGCCGCGCTGGACGCGGGGGTCGAGCGGCTGCACGTCGAGAGCCCGCACGAGCTGGCCCGGCTGGCCGCGCTGCGCCGGGACGCCGGCGTCCTGCTCCGGGTCAACCTCGCCGGTGACCGCGCGGGCGCGGCGCTGGCCATGTCGGGCCCGTTCGGCATGGACCCGGCCGCGATCGACGCGTGCCGCCCGATCCTCGCGGCGGCCCCGCACGTGCGGCTGCGCGGCGTGCACGCGCACCTGGCGTCCGGGCTGGACGCCGCCGCGATGGTGCGGCAGTCGGCGGAGATCCTCGGCTGGGCGCGGCCGTTCCTGCACGGCGTGACCGCGCCCGAGATCAACCTGGGCGGCGGGATGGCCGTCGACTACGCCGACCCGGCCGCCCGGTTCGACTGGGCCGCGTACGCGCGCGGCCTCGCCGGGCTGCGGCGGCCGGGCGAGACGCTGCGGATCGAGCCCGGCCGCGCGCTCAGCGTGTACTGCGGCTGGTACGTCACCGACGTGCTCGACGTGAAGCGCGCGCACGGCGAGTGGTTCGCGATCCTGCGCGGCGGCACCATGCACCTGCGGACGCCCGTCACCAAGGGGCACGACCAGCCGTGCGCCGTCCTGCCGCGCGGCGGCGACGGGCCCGCGACCGGCGGCGAGCCCGTCACGTTCGTCGGGCAGCTCTGCACGCCCAAGGACGTGTTCGCGCGCCGCGTCGCCGCCGGGCGCGTCGCCGTCGGGGACCGCGTCGCGTTCGCGATGGCCGGGGCGTACGCGTGGAACATCTCGCACCACGGGTTCCTCATGCATCCCGAGCCCCGGTTCGTGTACCTGGACGACTGAGCGTTCCGCGCACGTGCCGTCGGGTGATTCGTTACGCGCGGGTAGGATTCGCGAGCGTTGTCGGCAGCGAGACTTCGGGGGTGCGGGCATCGTGCGGCGAACGCGGTACGCGGGGCTCGGCGCGGCGCTGGCGGTCGTCCTGACCGGCGCGGCGTGCGGCGACGAGAAGGCCGCGCCCCGGGAGGCGCCCCGGCCCGCCGTCGTGTTCGCCATCGGTGACAGCTACACGACCGGCATCCACGGGCTGCCCGCCGACCGCGCCTACGCCGCCGAGACCGCGCGGCTGCTCGGCTGGCAGATCATCATCGGCGGCAACCCCGGATCGGGCTACGCCGCCGGAGGCGCCAAGGCGTTCGGGCCGCTGTTCCAGGCGCAGTTCGCCTGGCGGCCCGCCCCCGACCTGGTGCTGCTCGCAGGCGGGCACAACGACGTCGTGCTGCCCGGACCGGCCGTCGCCGCCAAGGCCAAGGAACTCGTCGCGATCGTGCGGCAGCGGTATCCGCGCGCGAAGATCGTGATGCTCGGGCCGATGTGGGGACGCGACCCCGGGCCCAAGGCGCTGGCCGTCCGCGACGTCATCGCCGCCGCCGCGGCCGAGGTGAAGGTGCCGTTCGTCGACCCGCTCGCCGGACGCTGGATCACCGGCAACGTCAAGCAGCGCACCGGCAACGCCGTGCAGTACATCCGCGCCGACGGCATCCACCCCAACTACGCGGGCAACCGCTACGTGGCCGGGCGCCTGGCCACCGAACTGCGCACGCTCGGCCTGGACCGGCCGCACGTCACGCGCAGCCCGGCGCCGCGCTGAGACCTCACCAGGGCCCGTACGGCCCCGACCGCCCGCCCTGGTTGCCCCGGTTCTTGAACTGCTTCACGGCCGGGCGCACGTCGGCCAGGTAGACGGCCGCGACGATGAACGCCGCCACCGGCAGGATGCCGAGCAGCGCGCCGATCGGTGACACGCCCTGCAACGGGATCACCGCGAAGCCCAGCCCGAGGACGGTCGCGACGCCGAGCAGGATCGTCCACAGCTTCTTGCTCTGCTTGCTGGCCGCCTGGTAGGCGTTCGCGGGGACGGTCAGCGAGTCGAACAGCGCCCATGCCTCCATCGCGAACGCGAAAATCAGCAGCGCCCAGAAGAAGTACTCCAGCACACCAAGGGCCACCGTCGATCAGCGCTCCCGTCTTGGATTCGGGCGGCGCGCGCGGCGCCGCGAGGTCAACGACCGGTGCCCACACCCTACGCAGCGCGCGTCCGTTCCGGCGACCGCGCGCCCGGCCTGTGGAAAACCCGTCCTGCCCGGAAGACGACGGGGCCCGGCCGGATGTTCCCGGCCGGGCCCCGTTCCCGCTCAGGCGCCTACGGCGTCAGGAGCCGCTCTTGCGCGTGGTGCTCGCGGTCGACTTGGACTGCTGGCGCGCGGTCTTCTTGGCCTCACCGGCCTTGACCTTGGAGGCGGGCTTGCGGGCGTCGCCCGCGGCCACCTCGGCCACGCCCTCGGCCGACTCCGCGACCTCGGCGGCGGTGCGGTGCACGACCTTCTTGCCGCGCTCGGCCAGCTCGTCGATGAAGCCGACGGTGCGGGTGGAGAAGTGCGTCACGTACGCGACGGCGACGCCCGGGATCTCCTTGACCTCGATGCGGTCCTGGATCTTCTCGACGTTCTCGCGGGCCTCGCCCCGGTACTTGTCGACGTTCTTGCGCGCCTCGACGCGGTAGCGCTCGACGGTCTCGCGGACCTGGCCGCGGTACTTGCCGGCGTTCTTGCGCGCCTCGCCGCGGTACTTGTCCACGTTGCCGCGGGCCTTGTCGAACTGGCCGGGCACCTCGCGGATCTTCTCGATGGCGAGGTCGCCGACGCCGGCGACGGTGTAGACGGCCTTGTTGTCACGCAGAGTGCTGGCGAGGGTCATCCTGCCTCATCCTTTCTCAGGGCTCGGGTGCTCGATGGCGAGTGCGGCTGCGTTTCCCCGGTCTCGACCGGCGCGAGGGAATCCAGTGCCGCGTTCTCCTTGCGGAAGGATTCGTAGATGTCGAGCAACACCTGCCGCTGTCGCTCCGTGAGGAGCAGGTCGGCCCGGAGCGCCGCCTCCACTTCGGTGTCGGCGCTGCGGTCCTCCAGGATCCCCGCCTGCACGAAGAGCGTGTCGGCGGAGATCCGCAGGCCCTTGGCGATCTGGGCGAGGATCTCCGCGCTCGGTTTGCGCAGGCCCCGCTCGATCTGGCTCAGGTACGGGTTGGAGATGCCCGAGACGTCCGCGAGCTGGCGGAGCGAGATCTTCGCCCGCGTCCGCTGCTCCCGGATGTACTCCCCGATGGAGCCGACCTTCGTACTTGCCATGTCTCCACCCTGCGTCAGGGTGCTTGCTATTGCAAGCGCTACAGCTAGCATTCGGCCGTGAGACGAGTCACAGGAGCGTCGTCGCAGGTCAGGACACGCGGGCGGAGTCCACGACCCACGTGTTGCACGCCGCCGGACCCCGGCTCCTGACCCCCTCGGCGAGCCAGCCGGCGTAGTTGCGGCCCGATCCGTGGTCGCGTTCGGCGGCGGGCTTGCGGTCGTCGCCACGGCTGCGGACGTCGGCCATCATCGCCGCGTACTGGCGGCGCGTCAGCGGCAGCGTCGCCCGCTCGGCGCCGAGGAACGCGCCCGCCAGGCACTGCGCCTGCAACTCGATGCGGCGGCTGGTCTCGGTGCGGGCGGCGGGCGCCGCGCGCTCCATCTGCCGGTGCCCGTAGGCCAGGATGCCCGCCCGGTCCTGCACGTGATGGCCGTACTCGTGCGCGACGACCCGCGCGAACACCGCGTAGTTGCGCAGCGACTCCCCCGCCGACGCCTCCACGACGTGCCGCAGCCCCACGTACATCGTGTTGTTGGCCGGGCAGTAGAACGCCGACGCCCCCGGGCTCGGGTACGAGCCGCACGGGCTGCGGCCCGGCTGCTCCCAGAAGACGCGGCGGGGCGGCGCGTAGCGCAGGCCGCCCCGGTCGAACTGGCCCGTCCAGGAGGCGTCCAGGCAGTCCGACAGTTCGTCCATGAAGCCGCGCATCGAGCCGGGCTCGCCGGTCAGCGCGGGCAGGCGGCACTGGACGGGGCGCAGCTCGCCCGTCCGGTACAGGCGGCTCGCGGTCGCCGCCTCGCGCGGCGGGACGGTGCCGCGCACCCCGTGTGGCGGTTCCTGCCCGGCGAACGCGTCGTAGGCGGTGTAGCCGAGGATGCCGAGGACGAACAGGGCGGCCGCGCCGCCGATGAGCCCGGCGACGGTGCCCCCGGCCGTGCGGCGCGGCGGACGGCGCGGCGGGGCGTACCGGTACGGCCCGTCCCCGCCCTTCCCCCGGGCAGGCAGGCGGTACGCGGCCACTTCAGGACGTTGACCTGCCATAGCGGAAAATCATCCCACGGCTTGACGCTACGCTTTGCGCCCATGTCGGGTATCGCGACCTCGGGTCGCCTGCGCAAGACGCTGACGATCCTGCTGGCCGCAGCCCTCACGCCCCTCGGCGCCACCTCCGCCGCCGCCGAGCGGCACGCCGCCCCGCCCGCCGGTGAGCGCGTCCTGAAGGACACCGTGGCGATCACCGTCGGCGCCGACGGCACCGCCCGCGCCCGCGAGACGATCGTCTACGACTTCCGGGGCGGCCGGGGCCTGGAGCGCCGGTTCGTCACCCGCACCCACCGCAGCGTCACCGAGGACCGCGTCTACCGCGTCCAGAACGTCCGCGCGTCCAGCCCGGACGGCGGCCCCGCCACGGCCCGCACCGCCGTCGAGGACGAGCACACCGTCGTCCGGCTCACCGCGCCCGCCGAGCTGACCGGACGTCGCACGATCGTGCTCGACTACGAACTGCGCGGCGTCATCGCGCCGCAGGGCGCGGCCGAGGAACTGCGCTGGGCCGCCGTGGGCGGCTGGCGCGTCCCGGTGACCGAGGCGCACGTCACCGTGAACGCCGCGACGATGATCCGCAGCGTCAACTGCTTCGCCGGGCCGATCGAGTCGGCGATCGGCTGCACGCAGTACTACACCGACCACGCCAAGACGCAGGGCATCTACGACCAGCAGCAGCTCCTGCCGGGCGAGCACCTGACCGTCGTCGCGGGCCTCCCGGCGGGCGCGACCGGCGCCGAGCCGCTGTACGAGCGGCGGCACACGGCCGCGACGGCGTTCGCCGTCAACGCGGTCAGCGGGTCGGCGCTGCTCGGGCTGCTGGCGCTGCTCGTCGGCGGCTTCGTGCTGCTCTACCTGCTGCGCGGGCGGGACGTGCGGACGGTCGGCAAGCACGCCGCCGAGGGCGACCACGCGCCGCTGGCCGGGGCCGAGTTCGAGCCCCCGGACGGCGTGCGGCCCGGCCAGATCGGCACGCTCATCGACGAGCAGGCGGACGTCATCGACGTCACCGCGACGATCGTGGACCTCGCCGTGCGCGGCTACCTGCTCGTCGAGGAGCACGACCGGACCGACAAGGGCCGCCTGGACTGGTCGCTGGCGCGGCTGGAGCGCCCGGCCGACGACCTGCTCCGCTACGAGCGGCTGCTGCTGGACGCCCTGTTCACCGCGCCGGACGGCACCGCGCGGCCCCGCGTGCCGCTGTCGGAGCTGGGCGGGACGTTCGCGGCGCAGCTCGCGGCGGTCCGGTCGGCGATGTACGACGACGTGGTCGAGCAGGGCTGGTTCGCGCGGCGCCCCGACACGACCCGCTCACGCTGGACGATCTCCGGCATCGTGCTGACCGTGCTCGGCATCGCGGCGACGGTCGCGCTGGCGCTGACGACGGAGGTCGCGCTCGCGGGCATCGCGGTGATCATCGCGGGGGCGGCGATGGCGTACGGCGGCCAGTACATGCCCGCCAAGACCGCGCAGGGCTCCACCGTCCTCGCCCACATGATCGGGTTCCGGGCCTACCTGGAGCGCGGCGAGCTGCCGGACGCCGACACGATGGAGTCCCCGCAGAAGATCGCGCTGTTCTCCCGGTTCCTCCCGTACGCGGTCGTGTTCGACACCGTGGCGCCGTGGGCGCGGACCGTCGAGGACGCGGGCGAGCCCGGCGCCGACAACCTGTACTGGTACGAGGGCCCGGCCGAGTGGGACCTGGCCAAGTTCGCCGAGTCGGTGCGGATGTTCACGCTGACGACGTCCGGGTCGATCTCCCAGTCGCGGGCGCTCTGAGTAGAACGTCCGCACGGGGTAGGGGTCCGGGTGAGGAGGTGGACCCCATGCTCGCAGCACCGCTCGCGGACTCGTCGCCGGTGGGCGCCAACGCGCTCCTGGTCGTCGGACCGCTGCTCATCGTGGCCGCGCTGGCCACCTGGATGTTCCTGACCGCCCGGGCGGCCCGCAAGAAGGTCGAATTGCCCGCCGAGGACGCCGGACCGCATCGCGGGCCCGTCCAGGGCGGCGTCATCGACCCGTCGGCGGACTGGTCGGAGAACCCGGAGGGCACGACGTCGGGCCGCCCCGCCGAGGACGACGCCGCGCACCGCGCGCACGGGCGCCGCGAGGACCCGCCGACGGCCCACTAGCCGAATCCCCACCGCGCGCCGGGACGTGACAGAGTGCGGGAAGCCGTCCTTCCGGAGGTCGTGTGACATCTCGGCGCGCCGCCACCCTGACCGGGGTGGCGCTGATCATCCTGGCCGCCTTCAACCTCCGCCCGGCGATCACCATGGTCGGGCCGCTGCTGCCGGAGATCCGGGCCGACGTGGCGCTGTCGGGGACGGCGGCGGGGGCGCTGACGACGCTGCCGCTGGCGTTCCTCGGCGCGTACGGGCTGCTGGCGCCGCTGCTGCGGCGCACGCCCGGCGGCGAGGCGCTGCTCGTCGCGGCGATGGCGCTGCTCATCGGCGGCGTGACGCTGCGGCTGCTGGACGCGCCGCTGCCGCTGTTCGCGGGGTCGCTGGTCGCGGGGCTGGCCATCAGCATCGGGAACATCGCGATCCCGGCGATCATCAAGCGCGACCACCCGGGGCGGATCGCGAGCGTCACGTCGGTGTACACGGTCGCGATCACGTTCGGCGCCGCCGGTTCGACGGCGGTGGCCGTGCCGCTGGCGGCGGCCGTGGGCGGATGGCGGACGGCGCTCGCGCTGCTCGTCGTCCCGGCGGCGCTGGCGCTGGTGGCGTGGCTGCCGCGCGCCGTCCGGTCGCCGTGGGCGCCGCGCCGCGTCGTCACCGGCACGCCGCTGTGGCGGTCGCCGCTGGCGTGGGCGGTGACGGGGTTCATGGGAACGCAGTCGCTGCTCGCCTACGTCGTCATCGCGTGGCTGCCGACGTTCCTGCACGAGCGCGGCCTGTCGGAGCAGGCGGCGGGGTTCGCGATGGCGCTGTCGACGCTGACGCAGGCCGCCGGGGCCCTCGCCGTGCCCGTCGTGGCGGCGCGGGCGCGCGACCAGCGTCCGCTGGTGCTGGCCGTCGTCGGGCTCAGCGCGGCGGGGTTCGCCGGGCTGGCGTGGGCGCCGCTCGGGTCGGTGTGGGCGTGGGCGGTGGTGCTGGGCCTCGGCCAGGGCATCGCGTTCGCGGCGGCGCTGTCGTTCATCGGGCTGCGCTCGCACGACGCGGGGACGGCCGCGCGGCTCTCGGGCATGGCGCAGGGCTGCGGGTACGTCATCGCGGGTCTGGGACCGCTCGGCATCGGCGCGCTGCACGACGCGACGGGCGGCTGGAACGTGCCGTGGGCGGTGCTGCTGGGAATCGTCGCGTTCCTGACGGTGCCGGGACTGGCGGCGGCGCGGTCGCGGACGGTCGGCGCCCCCGACGATGCGCCCGCTCTATCCGAAAGTCCGGTCTAGACCCGGCCAAGAAAGCAACATGCGCAAGTTTTGCGCAATTTCACCGGGCAGACCCTCCCCCAGAGGGGAGTACACCATGACGGACACCACCACGTACGCCGCGATGCTCGGCACCGGACCGATCCGCTTCATCGGACCCGTCCTCATCGCACTCGCCCTGATCGGCTGGCTGTACCTGACCGCCCGGGGCATGACGATCACCGCGCGCGGCACCCGGGGCGTCCGCCAGGCGCTGCGCCGCGAACGGAAGCCGCTCAGCCACGACCGCGGCCCGGTCAAGGGCGGTTTCCACGCCTACTCGCCCGGGATCTACTCCCACTCCGAGCCGCCGCGCGAGTGACCGCCGCGCTCAGCGGCCGAACAGGCCCGGGGCGACGCGGACCGCGCCGACCGGGTCGGTGCCGCCGAGGAGTTCCGGCGCGGCCAGCCGCTCCAGGTCGTGCCGCGTCTCCTCGGCGACGCCCAGGGCGCGCAGCAGCGCGACCGTGACCGGGGTGCGGGCGCGCATCGCGCCGTCGTCGATCTTGACGGCGCCGGCGCGGCCGTCGGCGTAGGCGAACGCGTCCACGCCCTCGGCGCCGCACTTGACGAGCAGGCCGGGGATCGCCTCCATCAGCCGCGTCTCCTCGCGGCGCGTGCCCGCCGTGTACTGCGGCGCGGCGCGCATCGCGTCGGCGACGCGGCGCTCCGGCGTGCCCGGGTCGGCCACGACGAGACGGCGGAACGCGCGGGCGACGCCCGTCACCGACACCGCGAACAACGGCGCGCCGCAGCCGTCGACGCCCACGGCGGCGGGCTTCTCGCCGGTCAGCTCCGCGACGGCCGCCTCCACGGCGAGCTGGAGCGGATGGTCGGCGTCCAGGTAGGTCTCCGTGGGCCAGCCCGCCGCGACGCACGCGGCGAGCATCCCGGCGTGCTTGCCCGAGCAGTTCATCCGCAGCGGCGACCGCTGCCAGCCCGCGCGGACGGCGTTGCGCTCGGCCTCGGCGTCCAGCGGCCACGCCGCCGGGCAGCGCAGCGCGGCGGAGGTGAGGCCCGCCGCCGCCAGGACGCGTTCGACGGCCTCGACGTGGAAGTCCTCGCCGGAGTGGCTGCCCGCCGCGAGCGCCAGCGCCTCGCCGTCCAGATCGAGCCCGGACCGCAGCATCGCGACCGCCTGGATCGGCTTGTTCGCCGAGCGCGGGAACACCGGCTGGTCGGGCTCGCCCGCCGCCACGGCCACCTCGCCGCCGGGCGCCAGCCCGACCGCGCTCCCACGGTGCCACGACTCCACGAAGCCCGACCGCTCGACCTCGACCAGCACCGGATTGACCCGCATCCCGCCCCCTAGGTGATCACCACTCACCCTAGCCAGCGGTGATGCCGAGGAAACCGCGGGCCTGCTGCGGCGACATCGGCGGACGGCGCGCCAGCCGGGCGGCGTCGGCCGCGCGCGTCACGAGCTGCGCGTTGGACGTCACCGCCTCGCCCTTGGCGATCGTCAGCGTGTCCTCCATGCCGACGCGCAGGTGCCCGCCGCCGCCCAGCGCCGCGAACAGCACCGGCAGCGACGCGCGGCCGACGCCCGTCGCCGACCACGTCGCGCCCTCCGGCAGCGCCGCCACGGCGGCGGCCAGCGTGCGCAGGTCGCCGGGCATCGCGCCCGGGACGCCCAGCACGAAGTCGCAGTGCACGCGCCCGCCGGGCGGCGGGCCGTGCCGGTCGAGCAGGCGGTGCAGCGCCGCGACGTGGCCGAGGTCGAACAGCTCGAACTCCGGGACGACGCCGCGTTCACGCGCCCGCTCGTACAGCTCGACCATGAACGGCCACGGGTTCGCGAACACCTCGTCGCCGAAGTTCACGGTGCCGCAGGTGAGCGAGCAGCCGTCCGGCTCGGCGTCCAGGACGGCCAGCCGGTCCTCGAAGGAGTCGCTGACGGCGCCTCCCGTGGACAGTTGCACGATGAGCGCGGTGTTCTCGCGGAGCGCCCGGACGGTCTCGCGCAGCCGTCCGACGTCGAGCGTGGGCCGGGCGTCGCCGTCGCGGATGTGGACGTGGATCACGGCCGCGCCCGCGGCCTCGCACTCCTTCGCCGTCCGCACCAGCTCGTCCAGCGTGACGGGTAGGGCCGGGACGTCCGCCTTGGCGGACTCGGCACCCGTCGGGGCCACCGTGAGAAGCGTCGTTGCCTCCATACACGGCAGAATGCAACGTCATGCGTGCAGTAGTCCAGCGTGTCAGTGAGGCGAGCGTGTCCGTCGACGGCCGGGTGACCGGCGCGATCGACGGTCCGGGGCTGATGGTGCTCGTCGGGGTGACCCACGACGACACCCCGGAGAAGGCGCGGCGGCTCGCCGCGAAGCTGTGGGGGCTGCGCGTCCTGCCGGACGAGAGGTCCTGTTCCGACCTGAACGCCCCGCTGCTGGTCATCAGCCAGTTCACCCTCTACGGCGACGCCCGCAAGGGCCGCCGCCCCACCTGGATCGCCGCCGCCCCCGGCGACGTCGCCGAACCCCTCGTGGACGCCGTCGTCACCGAACTCCGCGCCCTCGGCGCGTCGGTCGCGACGGGCGTCTTCGGCGCGGACATGAAGGTCTCCCTGACCAACGACGGCCCCATCACCCTGATCGTCGAGATCTAGGCGCGGAGGGACGCGGCGCGGGCGCGGGCCGTCGCGGCGGTGGCGCGGTCACCGATCGCCTCGGTGAGGGCGCCGTGCTTGAGCCAGTTGAACGGGCTGCACGGGCGGACGTGCAGGCGTTCGCTGACGAGCGTGCGGGCGAGGTCGTGGTCGCCGGCGTGCAGGGCGGCCTCCAGCAGCGTCTTCTGGACGGCGTCGCGCTGGGCGTGGCTGCCGCCGAAGTCGTTGACGCGGTGCCGGATCGGGGCCAGGTGGGCGACGGCGGCGGCGAAGTCGCGGCGGCCGTAGGCGATGAACGCGCGGCAGACGGGAAGCCCGACGTCCGCCGTCATCGCCTGGTTCGTCACGCCCGGCAGATCGGACGCCAGGTACCTCTCCCGGACGGCGACGAGGCGGTCGGCGTCCCCGAACCGGCCCGCGCCGACGAACGCCATCACCGCGTGCATGTCGTTGAACGCGTAGAACGGCTCCTCGACCTTGGGCGCCCACGCGTCCGCGAGCATCGACCAGCGGCCCCGCTGGTCGTCGCCCTCCAGAAAGAACCGCCACAGCAGCGACGCCGCGTCGAGCAGTTCCATGACGGACTCGCCCGACTCGGGGCCGTGCAGGACGGCGTCGTAGATCTCCAGCGCGCGGGCGGTGTCGCCCGCCTCGATCGCGTAGAGCGCGTAGTGCCACCAGGTGTGGACGTTGAAGAACGTCCCGGTGGACCAGTGCTCGTGCCGTTCGTCCAGGTAGCGCAGGCCGTCGCGGAACCGGCCCTGCATCTCGTAGGTGTGGGCGACGGCGTGGATGCCCCAGACGTCGCGGGGGTTCAGGCTCACGGCGCGCAGCCCGACCTCCTCCGAGCGGGTGTAGTGCCCCGATTCCTCCAGCCCGAAGGCGTACATGCCGAGCAGGTGGCCGTAGTGCCGGTCGTCCTCGCTCCAGGCCGACAGCGCGCCGCCGACCCGGTCGCGCAGCAGCGCGGCGTTGCCGGTGAAGAAGTCGATCTGGTGCCCGGCGATGAGCGCCAGGACATCGCGCGGCCACCGCTGCGTGATCAGCGCGAGCAGCGCCCCGCAGCGCAGGAAGTCGCCGCCGAGCAGGGCGCGGACGGCCTCGACGTGCGCCCGCTCCCGCTCGGGCAGCCGGGTGACGTCCGCGCCGTCGAGGAATACCGCGAAGTTCTCCCGCGCCTCGCGGGCCGCGTCGGCCTCGGTGCCCAGCAGCCCGAGATAGGCGGCGAGCACGTTGCCGAGCGGGAAGCCGGGCTCCTCCGCGAGCGCGGCCCGCGCCTGCGCGTCGACCTCGATGCGGAAGTGCAGCAGCTCGTGCAGCGCCTGGTCGAAGTGCCGGAGCGCCGCGTCGCTCGCCGCCGCGACCGCAAGGCCGTGTTCGTCCCGCCGCATGGTGCCTCCCGGTGGTTCGCTCCGGCTGCCAGCGTAGGCACTCAGCCGACGAAGTTCGCCGCGTAGCCGTCGCCGGGCGGCACCTCGGTGATGACGTCGATGAGCGTGCCCGCCGGGTCGGAGACGATGAAGTGGCGCTGGCCGAACTCCTCGGTGCGGATCGCCAGGTGCGCCTCCAGGCCCGCCCTCTCGACGAGACGGCTCCACTGCGCGTCCACGTCGTCCACCTCGAAGTTGAGCAGGACGCCCGACACCCGGCGGCGGAACCCCTCGGGCACCGTCGGGTGGTCGTAGCGCAGGATCGCCAGCTCCTGGTGCGGCGCCTCGGTGCGGCGCAGGCTCACGTACCAGTCGGCCGCGAAGGTGGTCTCGAAGCCGAACAGGTCGGTGTAGAACGCGGCCGTCTCGGCGACGCGGTCGGTGGCGATGACGGGATACAGGCTGGACAACCTCATGGCGGGACCTCTCCGAAAGACTCACATACCGCTGGTATGTCCACTACGCTAGTTCGCATACCGCCGGTACGTCAAGGAGGCCCATGGAGAGCGCAACGGCCCGCAGGATCGCCCAGCGCGAGCAGACCCGCCGCCTCCTGCTCGACCGCGGCCGCCGCCTGTTCGCCCGCTACGGCTACGCCGACGTCGGCGTCGGTGAGCTGGCCGCCACCGCCGACGTCACCAAGGGCGCGATCTACCACCACTTCACGGGCAAGGCGGCGGTCTTCCGCGCGATCCTCGAACAGGTCCAGGAGGAGGTCGGCGCCCGCGTCGCCGCCGCCGCCGACGCCCGCACCGACCCGTGGGACCGCTTCACCGCGGGCTGCCACGCCTTCCTGGAGGCGGGCGCCGACCCGGCCGTCCGCCGCATCATGCTCATCGACGGCCCCGCCGTCCTCGGCTGGGACGAGTGGCGCCGGATGGACGAGGCGGCGTCCGGCCGTCACCTCGTCGAGGCGCTGGAGGAACTGGTCGCGGCGGGCACCATCGCGCCGCAGCCCGTCGCACCGCTGGCGCGGCTGATCTCGGGGGCGCTCAACGAGGCCGCGCTGTGGCTCGCGCAGGAGGGCGACGCCGCCGACGTCGGCGCCACCACGGCCGCGCTCGACCGGCTGCTGGGCGGGCTCAGGTGAGCCCGTAGACGGCCCCGGCGACCAGCACCACCGTCCCCGCGCCCGCCAGCACGACGAGCAGCAGGTCCGTCCGCGCCAGGCGTCCGCGCAGCTTCGGGGAGTAGACGACGACGCCGGTGTCGCGGTTCGGGTCACTCGGCGGGCGGCGCCGCCGCCGTCCGACCAGCCGCCACAGCGCGTCGCCCTTCACGCTCTGGTGCTCGACGCGGCACGCGAAGAGCCGCCCCCGGACGGGTTCGCGGCACGCGTAGCCCTGCCGGGTCAGCACCCGGCAGATCGTCGGAACCAAGAGGAACTCGTACAGGCACCACAGCAGCAGCGCCAGCAGCGCGAGCCGCCAGGACGCCCGCCACGCGGCCGCGCCCGCCAGGGCCGCGAACAGCGCCCACCAGACGAGCGCCGACTCCCGGCGGCGCCGTCGGCGGCGGCCCGCCGCACCGCGCCGGACGACCGACGGCCCCTCGTTCCCCAGGTTCGCGACCATCGGTCAGGACCCAACCTCTCCCGGGCGGCGGACGAAGAAATCCTTCCCCGCCGATTTTGCCCGGGTCGGCCCCGTTTTACCCCCGGTTTGCGGGCTGCCGCCGCAACGCGATCTGCGCGTTCGCGCCAGTGTCCGGTGACACGATCACCTCCTGGGACGCCGCCACGCCCCCGGCCAGCAGCTCCGCGTCCACCGGGACGTTCCGCTTCACCAGCGCCAGCGCGATCGGCCCCAGCTCGTGATGCCGCGCCGCCGACCCCACGACGCCCACCGCGCGCCCCCCGGGAATCTCCACCGGGTCGCCCGGCGCGGGCAGCCGGTCGACGCTGCCGTCCAGGTGCAGGAACGTCAGCCGCCGGGGCGGGCGGCCCAGGTTGTGCACGCGCGCGACCGTCTCCTGGCCCCGGTAGCAGCCCTTGTTCAGGTGCACCGCGTCCTCGATCCACCCCATCTCGTGCGGGATCGCGCGGGCGTCGGTGTCGAGGTTCAGACGCGGGACGTGCGCGGCGACGCGCAGCGCCTCGTACGCCCACATGCCCGCCGGGCGCAGCTCGGCGGCGAGGGCGGGCAGGTCGGCGCGCGGGATGATCGACGTGGTGAGACCGGCGACGTCGGGAAACGTCAGCTCACCGCGCGGCGGGCCGGTCACGACGGCGTACGCGTCGGACACGTCGGCCACCTCGACGCGCAGCATGAACCGCATCCGGTCGAGGAACGCCGCCAGCGCCGGGGCGGTGCCCGTCTCGACGTGCGCCCACACGGTCGCGCCGTCGTCCAGCAGGTGCAGGTGGTGCTCGATGCGGCCGTTGGCGTCCAGCAGCAGCGCCTGCGTCGGCGTGTGCGGGGCCAGCGCGGTGAGGTGCTGGCTGAGGAGGCTGTGCAGCCACGACAGGCGGTCCGGCCCCGTCACCGTGACCACGCCCCGGTTGCTCCGGTCGACGAACGCGGTGCCCGCCTCCAGCGCGCGCTGCTCCTGCGCCGGTTCGCCGTAGTGGAGGGCGATGTCCTGGTCGGGCGCGTCGGCCGCGACGGCCCCTTGCGTCTGCAACAGCGGGCTGCTCATGCCCCCAGGCTATGCGCCGGGACGGCACTCCCGGCACTCCCCGTACACCGTGAGGTGGTGCACGTCGGTGACGAACCCGAACCGGGCGGCCAGCTCGTCGGCGAGCCCGGTCGCGGCGGCCGGATCGGCGTCCTGCGCGGACCCGCAGCGGCGGCAGACGAGATGGATGTGCTCGGCGTCGGACGCCAGGTGGTAGTTCGGCGGCCCGTGTCCGAGATGGGCGTGCTTGACCAGGCCGAGTTCTTCGAGCAGTTCGAGCGTCCGGTAGACGGTCGAGATGTTCACGCCCTTGGCCGTGCGCTGCACCTCGGTGCAGATCTCCTCCGGCGTCGCGTGCTCCAGGTTCGTGACCGCCTCCAGCACGAGCTGCCGCTGCGGCGTGACCCGGTATCCCTTGGCCCGCAGCTCCTCCTGCCACGTCTCGGTCATGCGGGCAGTGTACGTCCCGGAGAAAACGTTTGCCTCGCACCGCACGCGTCGCATACGTTGCGGTCACGCAGGAAAGGAGGTGGTCCTAAGTATGAGTGACAGTAGGACTCTGTGCGAGGTGGCTGTCCGCTAGTCGCCGTGCGCCAAGGGAACTGCCTCCGCTTGACGTGCTAGCCGTCGGAGGGGGCGTCCGGTCGTGACGCGACCGGCGAATCCAAGGCAGACACCGGTCCCCGGACGTGATGGGCGAGTCCTCCCATCGTCCCGCCCACGCGGGAACGTCCGGGGACTTCTCATTCCCCGGAGGCGACCGGGGTCACGTGGCGCAGTTGCGCCGACAGGTGCACCTGGAGGGGCTGGCCCATCGCGGCCATCTCGTACACCCAGCCGAGGTCGCGCACCCCGTTCTTCTCCGGCAGCAGCCCGTACATCCGCGTGCCCGCCGTGACCTCCTTGGCCGACTCCGTCCGGGCGACGACGTCGGTCTGGAGGTCGATGCGGTGGAACGCGACGCGGCCGACGTAGATCTCCACGATGCCGGTCGGGTGGGCGAGCGTCACTTCCAGCTCGTTGTCCGGCCGGGCCCGCCAGTAACCCGTCTCAGTGCCGAGCGGACGGCCGATCGAGCCGTCCTCCTCCAGCAGCCAGGTGCGGCTCTGGTAGATCAGGAACGGCTTCCCGTTGTGGGAGAACGTGACCTCCTGCCCGAACTGGAACGCCTCGATCGTCGGGTAGTCGCCGACGCCGGCGCCCTCCCACGTACCGAGCAGGAATTCCAGCGGTTTCAGGTCGGGGTGCAGTTCGGGCTCCATGTCCACCGAGCGTAGCGCCTACCCCAGCCGCGACAGCCGGACGACGAGCAGCGCCGCGCCGACGACGACCGCCGCGCACGCCAGGACCAAGAGGATCGCGTTCACCATGCCCACGTCCCGCACCCTAGTCCCCGGCCCTCCCGGACGCGGCGGGGCGCGGCGTAGAGTGCTCCGTCATGGCGAGAGCATTGGTGATCAAGGCGACGGCGGGCGAGGACGGCCCGGAGCGATGCAACCAGGCGTTCACGGTCGCGGCGGCGGCGGTGGCGAGCGGGGTGCCGGTGTCGCTGTGGCTGACGGGCGAGGCGTCCTGGTACGGCCTGCCGGGCCGCGCGGAACAGTTCGAGCTGCCCCACGCCAGCCCCCTGTCCGACCTGCTCGCCATCGTCCTCGACGGGGGGACGGTGACGGTGTGCACGCAGTGCGCCGCCCGCCGCGACATAGGCCCCGGCGATGTCCTGCCGGGCGTCCGCATCGCGGGCGCCCCGACGTTCGTGGAAGAGGCCACGGCCGACGGCGCGCAGGCCCTCGTCTACTGACGGCGAAGGCCCCGGAATCCCGGGGCCTCCACCGGTGTCAGGTCGCGGGGAGGACCGCGTTCAGGCGTTCCTCGCGCAGGCGGCCCGCCCAGGAGTAGTCCAGCGGCGGGATCTCGACGCCGAGGGCCCAGTAGAGCAGCAGGTCGGCCAGCGCCGGGTTGCGGACCAGTGCCGGGCCGTGCATGTAGGTGCCGAGGACGTGCCCGGCGTAGGCGCCCTCGAAGCCCTGGCCGTCGCCGTTGCCGACCCCGGCGAC
The DNA here is from genome assembly GCF_000374305.1 of Actinomadura flavalba DSM 45200. Lineage (GTDB taxonomy): Bacteria > Actinomycetota > Actinomycetes > Streptosporangiales > Streptosporangiaceae > Spirillospora > Spirillospora flavalba. The sequence continues at coordinate 148,239 of NZ_KB894099.1, forward strand.
GACCTTGGCCAGCGGCTTGGCGTTCGGGCCGATGCTCGTGACGCCCTGGTGGTTCTCGAAGCCGGTGATGCGCGGGACGTTCAGCTCGGCCGCGACGTCGCCGACGACCTCGCCGACGGCGCGCCGCTCGCCGCGTCCGCTGCGGATGTCGAGCAGGCCGAGTCCGGGCAGCGGCTGTCCTTCCTCGCCGCCGAACTCGTGCCCGAGGATCTGGTAGCCCGCGCACACCGCGAAGACCGCCTTGCCCGCCTGGACGGCGGCGTGCAGCCCGCCGTCCTTGCGCAAGCGCTGCGCGGCGAGGATCTGCGGGCGGTCCTCGCCGCCGCCGAGCAGGTAGATGTCGCCGTCGTCGGGGACGTGCTCGTCCGAGCGGAGGTGGACGGTCCGCGTGGGGATGCCGCGCAGCGCCGCGCGCCGCTCCAGCATGATCGTGTTGCCCTGGTCACCGTAGGTGCTGAGCAGGTCCGGGTAGATCCAGACGATCTTGATGTGGTCAGACGACACGGCCGTACCTCGTTCGGATGTCCTGGAAGGCGGTGTAGTTGGCGATCACGTCGATGTTGCCGGGCGGCACCGCCATGACGGCCTGGTCGATGTCGTCCACGAGCGTGAACGGCACCTCGGCGGCCTCCAGCCGGGCGGCCAGGTCGATGCGGCGCTCTCCGGCGACCCACACGGGACGGCCGCGCAGGATGCGGAAGTCGACGTCCCACAGCCAGGAGGTGTCGCGGCCGTCGGGGCCCTGCGCGTTGATCGACAGCGCGACCGGGCCGGGCGCGGGCGCCAGGACGTCGAACGCCTCCAGCCAGCCCGCCGGGTTCTTCGACAGCAGCAGCCGGATCGCGCGGCCCTGGCTCTCGACGGTGGTGTAGCGCCCGGCGACGGAGGTGACCTCCGACAGCAGCGGCAGCGCCTGCTCGGGCGGGACGCCGAACTGCGCGACGACGGCCAGCGCGATGGCCGCGTTGGAGCGGTTGGCGCGGCCGGGCAGCCGGACGGTGTTGAGCGAGAACGCGCGGCCGTCCGGCGCGACGATCTCCTCGCCGCGCAGCACCCAGTCGGGCCGGGGACGGGAGAAATGGCACTGGCGGCAGCGCCAGTCGCTGTTCTCCTCGGTGTCCTGCCGGTCGAGAGGGCCGCCGCACTCGGGGCAGCACCAGGAGTCCTCGCGCCAGTGCTGGCCCGCCGCGACCCACGTGACGCTCTTGGCGGTGGACGCGCCCCAGGTGACGAGCGGGTCGTCGCAGTTGGCGATGACGTGGCTCTGCGGGGACGCCTCCAGGGCGCGCCGCCACTTGCCCGCCAGCAGCCAGATCTCGGCGGCACGGTCCATCTGGTCGCGGCTGAGGTTCATCAGCGCGACGACGTTGGCGCCGGTCTCGGCGAGCACCATCGGGACGTACTTCTCGTCGCACTCCAGCACGCCGTAGCGGGCGCCGCGCTGGGAGGCGAGCGCGGACACGTGCCCGGTGGGCATGTTCGCGCCGAAGGCGTTGGTGGCGACCTCGCCCAGCGGTGTCATCGCCGAGGTGATCAGCCGGGTCGTCGTCGTCTTGCCGTTGGTGGCGCTGACGAGGACGAGCTTGCGGTCCTTGGCCAGGCGGGTCAGCAGCTCGGGGTCGAGGCGGAGGCCGATCCGCCCTCCGATGACCGAGCCGTCGCCCTTGCCCGCGAGGCGGGACATCTTCGCGGCCGTTCGACCGAGGGCGACGGCGAGCTGCGACCGCAGCGGAAGATCGCTCATGGACTCCGTCTTCTCCGGATGTTTCGTGCGTCGGGCGCCTCAGATTCCCGCAGCCTAGCCGCTGGCGCGCGGACGGGTCGCGAGGTCGCGGCGCCGCGTCCGAGCAACTCGCCATGAATCGCGGGAAAATGCGACGAGCGTCACGCCCGACCGGGTAAACCACACATGTCGTTCTTGACCTGTATCGGTCGTTCGTGATTGCGTGCGAAGCTCCGATCGGCCAGGGGGCTCCGGCCGGCAGATTCCCATCGGGGCGCCCGCGAGCGGCTCCACCCAGTACTTTGTCGGGGTCCCTGCTGCTTCGCGGGGAGCACCGCGGCCGCCGCGCGACCGCGGGCGAACTCGGCGACCAAGGCGAGGTTCTGAACTGATGCTGTGTCCGACGTGCGGTACGAACACGCCCGGGACGCTCGGCACGTGTTCGACCTGCGGCACCCGGCTCACCGGCACCGCGGGACAGCCGCTCGGCGCACCGGTCGCCGAGGGGACGGTCCTCGTCCCGCCACCGCCCTCCTGGGCGTCCGCGCCCGCGCCGCCGCGCGACGCCGAGTCCACCGCCGCGTGGACGTTCGACCCCGACGCCGACCGGGACGAGGACGTCACCCGCAGGACCGGGCCCGCGCCGTCCGTCAACGGCACCTACGGGCTGCACGGCATGCCCGCCGCCGCGTCCGGGCCGCCCCCGCCGCCGCCCACCTGGGCCGAACCCGAGCCCGACCCGACCGAGTCGATCGTCCCCGAGGACTGGTACGCCAAGCCGCGCCGCCCCGCCGACGACGACCGCACCCGGCACGTCCCTCCCCCGGCGCCCGAGCAGCCCGCCTGGACGCCGCAGAACCCGCAGGACTGGGCGCCGCAGGGCCCGCCGCAGGGTCCGCCCGGCTGGTCGCCGCAGCCCTCCGACGTCACCCGCGCCGCGCCGCCGATGGGCGGCCCGATGGGTCCGCCGCCCGGCAACCCGTTCGACCCGCACTACGGGCCGAGCGAGCCGCTCGGCCCCGGCGCACCGGCGGCCCCGCGGCGCAAGGGGCCGCCCAAGGTGCTGATCGGCGGCGTGGCCGCGCTCGTCACGGTCGCGCTGGTCTCGGTCGTCATCGCCCTCCGCCCGGACGGCAAGGAGCGCAACGCCGCGCCGCAGGCGCAGCCGAGCACGTCGCAGCCGAGCCGGCCCGTCGCGGAGAAGAACCCGATCCCGGCCGCGACGCGGCAGCAGGCCGCCCAGATCAACGCGCTCCTCAACACCAGCGGCGACGCGCGGCGCAACCTCACGCTCGGCCTCAACGCGAGCAACGCGTGCAAGACGCTGCCGCGCGCCATCGACCGCTACCAGAAGGTCGCGCAGCGGCGCAGCGCCCAGTTCGACCGCACCCGCACCCTCAAGGTGGACAAGCTGCCCAACGGGGAGCGGATGCGCTCGTACCTGGAGCAGTCCTACAAGGCGTCCCTGGAGGTCGACCAGGCGCTGCTGGCGTGGGCGCAGAAGAACCGCAAGTGCAAGGGCAAGCCGCGTCCGGCCGCCGGGCAGGCGCCCGGCCGGGCCGCCGCCGAGCAGCGCGCCACGGTGTCCAAGAAGCGGTTCGTGACGCTGTGGAACCCCGTCGCCCGCAAGACCGGGCATCCGCCCCGGCCCTGGAACGCCCTGTGACCGCCTGAGTCACGAGCGTGTTGCGGCCGGTCGATCGACCGGCCGCGGGAGTGCCCGCCGCGTTATGTTGACGGCGGACGGAGGACCGGAGGTGGCGATGCGGTGCCCGGCGTGCGGCAGGGAGACGACTCCGGCGCTGTCGCGGTGTACGCACTGCGGCGCGCCGCTCGACGACGCCACCAGCCACGATCCCCCGGCGTGGGGCGCGGACGGCGCGATGACCGCGCGTGACCCGGGGTCCGGGCCGCGTCCGTGGGAGCCCGTGGCGCCGCCGTGGGGCGCCGCGCCCGGTTCCGTCCCGGTTCCGGACGCGCCGCCCGAGACGCCCGGCGAGCGGACCATGTCGCTGTCGCAGGAACCGTGGAACGACCCGCCGATCTGGCAGCCGCCGCCTCCGCCCGCCCGGCGCGGTCCCCCGTACCTGCTGATCGCGGCGGGCGTCGCGTTCCTCACCGTCGTCGCGCTGCTGATCGTGTTCTGGCCCGCCGGGGACCGCTCCGCGCCGAGCCCGGGCGCGGCGTCCGCGCCCGCCACGTCACCGGGCGAATCGGGCGAACCCGAGCCGTCGACGGAGGAGAGCCCCGGCGGGGACGCCGCGCAGGCCCGCGCCGTCGACGCCCTGCTCACCGAGATGGCCACGACCCGCGCCGACCTGGGCGGAGTAGTGCAGCGCGGCTGCCTTCCCGGCGAACTGCGCGACATCCGCTCGGCCCGTCAGGAACAGCTCGGCCGGGCCCAGTCCCTGGAGGTCTCCGGCCTGCCCGAGGGCACGGCGCTCCGCGAGGCGCTCACCAGCGCGCTCCAGGCGTCCGTCGACTCCAACGACCGCTACCTCACCTACGCGCCCGGCTGCCCCTCCGACGGCGACTCCGTCATCGCGTCCGCCAACGACCGCGCCAGCGCGGCCAAGCGCACCTTCCTCGGCCTGTGGAACCCCATCGCGCAGGAACAGGGGCTCACGACGCGGTCGGAGGCGACGATCTAGTCCGCCGCGGGCGGCTCGAACGGCCGGACGAGCAGGTCGGGCCAGCTCAGCACGGGTTCGAGCCAGGCGGTGACGTTCATCGTCGCGGCGACCTCGGCGATCTGCTCGTCCTCGGGGACGCCGATCGTCACCAGGGACAGGTCCGCGAAGTAGGCGGCGTTGTCGTCCTCGCCGGACAGCGCCGTGATCGCCGGAGGACGGTTGCGGGCGACCTCCATCGACAGCGGATGGCGGCGCAGGGCGCGCAGCCGGTGGCCGAGCCGGGCGTCGGGCGCCTGGCGCAGGCCCGGGAGCTGGTAGTCCAGCGGCGGCGCGGGCGCGTCGGGATCGGGGTCGCCCGCACCGTAGGGGAAGATGCGGCCGAACTCGTGCAGCCAGCGGAGCTGCGGGATCACCCAGTGCGCGCCGGGCGGCGCCGCCGCGTCCGCGTCGCCCTTCCCGGCCAGCAGCCGTTCCGCCGTTCCCGCCACGGCCAGCGTCAGGTCCGACGGCGGGTACTGCGTCCGCAGCGCCCGCGACCGGCGCGTCACCGCGCGCTCCACCAGCGTCGCCAGCGTGCACTCGCGCAGCCGCACCGGCAGCCGCGACCACGCCCGGAACAGCTCCGCCGGGACGCCCGGCAGCGGCCGGTTCACCACGTGCGCCAGCACCAGCGTCTCCGTCCACAGCCGCAGCCACGCCCAGTCGGCGTGCCCGGCCAGCAGGTCCGCCTCGCGCAGCTCGTACAGCGTGCAGGCACGGCCGTTGCGGCACTCGCAGCCGCACGCCGCCGACCGGCGGCCGTCCACCGGCGGCGGTGGACCCGCCAGCTCCTGTTCGCGGCCCTCCCCCAGCGGGACGCGGACGCGCAGCGGGCGGTCCATCCCGTCCGCGAACACCGCCGCGACGCCCGGCCGCAGCGACACGACCTCGCGGGACTGGTCCTCGTCCAGGTTCATCGCCGAGCCCACCTGGTGCCGGTCGTCGTGCGCGGGCAGCCGGTGCACGACCTTCAGCGCCGTGTTCTTGATGACGTCCGGGACGAGCTTGGTCGGGATCTGCTCGGCCACGATGATGCCCTCGCCATACGCCCGGATCTCCGCAAGCATCCCCGCGAACAGCTCGACGGCGTGCGAACTGGTGCGCTCGGGGCGGTTCCGGAGCAACCGGTGCGCCTCCTCGATGACGATCACGTGCCGCAGCGCCGCGTCCCGGACCCCGCCGCGCTGCCGCATCCGCAGGTGCTCCACGATGCGGATGATCAGCGTGCCCATGAGGAACGCCTTGTCCTCGTCGTTGGCGACGTCCTCGATCGCCAGCACGATGTTCTCGCGCAGCATCCCGCCGATGTCGGCCGGATGGCCGCCCTCGAAGAACCGGCCCGCCGACCCGATCCGCAGGCTGCGCAGCCGGACGTCCACGAAGCCCTGCACGTCGGCCATCAGCTCGCGGCCGTAGCCGACGTCCCTGATGACCTGGAGCGCCGCGTCCTGGAGCTGTTCCAGCGTCGGCACCGTCGGCTCGATCAGCGACCCCGGCACGCCGCCGCCCGTCACCACGTCCCAGCCGTTCGTCTCGTACACGCGCTGCAACGCCTGCGCCATGATCTGCGGGAACGGCTCCTCGGCGTCGAACGCCGCCTGGAACAGCGCCCGCACCATGTCGATGTGCGCCTGCACCGGATAGCCCGGCTCGGGGGCCAGCGGGTTCACCGACAGCGGCACCGCCACCGGGTCCGACGGGTTCACCACCGTCACCTGGCCGCCCAGGTCGCGGATACGGCCTGCCATCGCCGCGTACTCCGACTTGGCCGGCTCGATCGCCAGCCACGGCACGCCCGCGCGGGTGAGCTGCTCCAGCAGGTGCCGGACCGTCTGCGACTTGCCCGCACCCGTCGCACCCGTCACGAACACGTGCCGGTTGATCGTCGAGCGCGGCACGGTGAAGTCGCCGACGCGGCGGTCCTGGTCGTCCAGGATGGCGCCGAGGTCGATACGGGGCTCGCCCGGGGACGCGTCGTCGGCCGTCTCGGACGTGACGTCGAAGTGACCCACGTCCAGCACGCGGACGCCCGGCACCTCCCGGCGCGGCAGGCCCGCCAGCGCCGCCAGGGCGCCCGCCGTCGCGGTGAACGGGTGGCGCTGCTCGTCGCCGCCCGGCCGCAGCGGCGCCGGGCCCGGACGCAGCATCTCCGCGAACGTGCCCAGATCGTGCCCCGACCGCAGCCGGTACGGGTGATGGCCCAGCTCCAGCGAGCCGACGAGCACCGGCGCGATCTGCCGCAGCTCCTCCTCGCCGCGCGCGCCCGCCAGCACCCGCACCTCCCACAGGCCCGCCTCGCGGTAGGCGTCCAGCTCGGCGAGGCGCTGGTCGGCGCGGGCGACGGCGAGCCGGGCGCGCTCGTCCTCGCCGCGCCGCAGCATGTGCAGGTCGTGGTGCAGTTCGCGCATCTCGGTGTCCAGGACGCGTTCGTCGCACGGCTCCGCGACGACGAACCAGCCGAACGGGCGCTCCATCAGCGTCGCCAGCGTCGACTCGAACAGGCCCGCGCCCGCCTGCGGCGCGTTCGGCGACGTCGGCGCCAGCCGTCCCGGGCAGCGCGTCCACACCATGCGCTGCGCCTGCTGGAGCCAGCCGTCGTCGACCGGGGCGCCGCGCGCCCCGGACGGGAACAGCAGCGCCTGGCCCGCCTCGCCCACCGGGCCCGCGTTGGTGATCAGCTCCAGCGGGGCGCCGCCGCCCGCGCTGAGCCAGCCGACGACGAACGGCTCCAGCCGCCGGGCGGCCGACAGCGCGGCGGGCAGCACGCTGACGAAGTCGCCGTCCGCCGACGCCGGGCGGTCGGGGGCGGGGACGGCCTGGATGCGGTACCAGGGGCCGGGCAGCACCGCCCGGGCCTGGCGCGGGACGCTCGGGCGCACGCCCGGGGGCGGAGGGTCGGACGGGAGGTGGCCCGGCGGCTGCGTCATCCCAGCATCCTTCACGCCCACGGCGGGGTCGCGCCACCGGGGCGGCCCGGGCCCGACGGCCGCCGATCCTTGACGTGATCTTGGCCGGGTGACCGGCGCGGCGTGGGACGGTCACGGAAAGTGATCTCGTGACCGCCTTCGTCCGGGCGGTGGGCCGAGGTGAGGCGGCGCCATGCGGGGCCGTCTCCGCCGCGGGTCGCCGTTCCCGGCGTCCGGTGGCCGCTTCCTGACGTGCTCTTTCCTGTCCATACCTAACCGCGAGGACACAGATGGCTGGCGTAGTTCCGGCGCTTTCCTCACCCGAGCGACAGTGTGTCACTCATGGGAATCGGAAAGTTACTTTGTGTGACTCGCTACGCTCCGTGAAAGGATGCTCATGATTCGACCGCGCACCCGTATCCCCGGCCGCCGCACGGTCACCGTCGTCGCGGCGGCCGTGGCCGTGTCCGGCCTCGTCGCCGCGCCCGCTCCCGCCTCCGCCGACGTCTGCGACGCGACCAGTTGCATCGCCTTCGGCGACGGCGACGCACTGGTGATCGACGCCGGCGACTGCGTCATCGGGACGCACGCCTCCGGCGGCGCCCGCACGAACCGCGCCCGCGACTGCATCCACAGCGAGGGCGGCCTCGTGCGCGGCGGCGGCGCCCAGCTCGTCACCCGGCAGGGCAGCGACGGCCGCTACAAGTCGATCTGCTCCACGACCACGTCCGACGGCGAGACCGCCAAGTCGACCGTCACCTACTCCGCCACCGGCGGCACCAGCATCCGCAACGGCAAGTGCGAACTCAACACCAACACGACCACCACGAACGCCTCACCCGAGGACATCCGCAACGCCCTCACCGTCGTCCGGGGCATCTTCGGCCGCTGACACGACCCCGCTTCCGCGGCCCCACCCGCACGGGGCCGCGTAGCGGCGTGCCCACAGAAAGGTAGATCTTTATCTCCCCGCCGTCACCCAAAGCCATCTCTCAGTAACGTAACGCTCTATGCCGACCTCGGAACACGACTTCCTGACGGGCCTCTTCGAGACCCGCCCCCGCCTGGCCGTCGAGATCCTGACCGACGTCTTCGGCCGCCGCGACGTCCCCACCGACCTCGCCGCCACCGTCACGAGCAACGACTTCAACGACCGCCCGTCCCGCAACTTCACCCCGGACAAGGCGATCGTCGTCGGCTCCCCCCACAACCCCCGCCACGGCATCATCGTGGAAATCCAGAAGGAGAAGAGCGAGGCCAAGCGCAAGCAGCTCCCCCGCTACCAGGCCGCGCTGTGGCTCGCCCTCGACCGCAGCGTCACGACGCTGGTCCTGTGCACCAAGCCGGACGTCGCCGACTACTACGCCCGCCCCATCCCGACCGACCTGCCCACCTACGCGTGCGAGTGCGTCGTCCTCGGCCCGCGCGAGGTCCCCGCCATCACCGACCCCGAGCAGGTCGTCCGCAACCTCGAACTCGCCGCCATCTCCCTCGTCGTCCACCAGGACAACCCGGCCGTCGTCGAAGCCTTCACCGACGCCGAACTCCGCGCCCCCGACAGCGACGCTCCGTATTATCGTGAATACGTCTACGGCTTCATCCAGCCCCGCAACCGCCACCTCTGGAGCAAGATCATGCAGACCCGCCCCGTCCTCGCCAACACCCCGCAGGCCAAGGCCATCGCCGAGCAGAGCCTCGCGCAGGCCGTGCTGAAGGTCATCAAGAGCCGCGGAATCTGCCTCACCGAGGAGCAGCGGCAGCGGGTCCTCACCTGCCACGACACCGACCAGCTCGACACGTGGCTCGACCGCGCCTCCACGGCGACGAACGCCGACGACATCTTCGGCTGATCTTCACAGCCCCGCCCTCTGGAGCAAGATCATGCAGACCCGCCCCGTCCTCGCCAACACCCCGCAGGCCAAGGCCATTCGTGCCGAGGGCATCGCGGAGACCGTGCTGAAGATCATCAAGAGGCGGGAGATCTGCCTCACCGAGGAGCAGCGGCAGCGGATTCTCACCTGCCACGACACCGACCAGCTCGACACCTGGTTCGACCGGGCGTTCACGGCGGCGGACGCCGAGGACATCTTCGGCTGAGACGCGGCGAACCCCGGGTTCTCCTTCGCGGAGGCCCGGGGTTCGTTGTGCTGGGGTCAGGTGCCTACGTGGGGGGCCACGACGACCTGGACGCGCTGGAACTCCTTGAGTTCGGTGTAGCCCGAGGTGGCCATGGCGCGGCGGAGGGAGCCGATGAGGTTCATGGAGCCGTCGGCCACGCGGGACGGGCCGTGCAGGATCTGCTCCAGGTTGCCGATGGTGCCGAGGTCGAGGCGGGTGCCGCGCGGGACGTCGGGGTGGTGGGCCTCGCTGCCCCAGTGGTAGCCGCGGCCGGGGGCCTCGGTGGAGCGGGCGAACGGGGAGCCGACCATGACGGCGTCGGAGCCGCACGCGAACGCCTTGGCGATGTCGCCCGAGTTGGTCATGCCGCCGTCCGCGATGACGTGGACGTACCGTCCGCCGGACTCGTCCATGTAGTCGCGCCGGGCGGCGGCGACGTCGGCGACGGCCGTCGCCATCGGCACCGCGACGCCGAGGACCGTGCGGGTCGTGTGCCCCGAGCCGCCGCCGAACCCGACGAGCACCCCGGCCGCGCCGGTGCGCATCAGGTGCAGCGCCGCCGTGTACGTCGAGCAGCCGCCGACGATGACGGGCACGTCCAGCTCGTAGATGAACTGCTTGAGGTTCAGCGGCTCGGCCCGTCCCGACACGTGCTCGGCCGACACCGTCGTGCCCCGGATGACGAACAGGTCGACGCCGGCGTCGATGACGGCCTTGTGGAACTGCGCCGTGCGCTGCGGCGACAGCCGCGCCGCGACCGTCACGCCCGCCGCGCGGATCTCCTCGATGCGGCGGCCGATCAGCTCCTCCTGGATCGGCGCCCGGTAGATCTCCTGGAGCCGTTCGGTGGCGCGGATGTCGTCCAGCGACGCGATCTCGGCGAGCAGCGGCTCGGGGTTCTCGTACCGCGTCCACAGCCCTTCGAGGTCGAGGACGCCGAGCCCGCCGTGGCCGCCGACGGCGATGGCGGACGCGGGGCTGACGACGCTGTCCATCGGGGCGACGAGCAGCGGGATCTCGAACCGGTAGGCGTCGATCTGCCAGGCGACGCTGACCTCCTCGGGGTCGCGCGTGCGGCGGGACGGGACGATGCCGATGTCGTCGAACGCGTACGCCCGGCGACCGCTCTTGCCCCGACCGATCTCAACCTCAGCAGCCACTGCGATGTTTCCTCACTCGTCTCAGGCGTGCGGACAAGCCCTGAAGAACTCGCCCCGCAGAGCCTACTTGACGTGCTGCCCGCGGCCGCGGCCGGAGAACCCCCTCACCTCGGCGTCGGCCGGGTCAGCGGCCCTGGTAGTTGGGGGCCTCGACCGTCATCTGGATGTCGTGGGGGTGGCTCTCCTTGAGCCCGGCCGTGGTGATCTGCATGAGGCGGCCGCGCTCCTTCAGCTCCGGGACGGTGCGGGTGCCCGCGTACCACATCGACTGGTGGAGGCCGCCGACGAGCTGGTGGGCCATGTTGGACAGCGGGCCCCGGTAGGGGACCTGGCCCTCGATGCCCTCGGGGATCAGCTTCTCCTCGGTGGCGACGTCGGCCTGGGCGTAGCGGTCCTTGGAGAAGGACAGCCCGCCGCGCTCGCGGTTGCGCATGGCGCCGAGCGAGCCCATGCCCCGGTACGACTTGTACTGCTTGCCGTGCACGAAGATCAGCTCGCCGGGCGACTCCTCGACGCCCGCGAGCAGGCTGCCGAGCATGACGGTGTCGGCGCCCGCGACGATGGCCTTGGCGATGTCGCCGGAGTACTGGAGGCCGCCGTCGCCGATGACCGGCACCCCGCCCTCGCGGGCGGCGCGCGACGCCTCCAGGATGGCGGTGATCTGCGGGACGCCGACGCCCGCGATGACCCGCGTCGTGCAGATGGAGCCCGGCCCCACGCCGACCTTGACGGCGTCGGCCCCGGCCTCGACGAGCGCCTTGGCGCCCGCGTACGTGGCGACGTTGCCGCCGACGACCTGCACGTTCGCCCCGGCCTTGATGGCGGCGATGGTGTCGGCGACGCCCTTGGAGTGGCCGTGCGCGGTGTCGACCATGATGACGTCGGTGCCGGCCTCGACGAGCGCGCGGGCGCGGGCGAGCGCGTCGTCGCCGACGCCCACGGCGGCGGCGACGAGCAGGCGGCCGTCGGCGTCCTTGGTGGAGTAGGGGTACTGCTCGGACTTGGTGAAGTCCTTGACGGTGATGAGGCCGCGCAGGCGCCCGTCGGGGTCGACCAGGGGCAGCTTCTCGATCTTGTTGCCCGCCAGCAGCGCGAACGCCTCGTCGCGGGGGACGTCCACGGGCGCGGTGACGAGCGGCATCTTCGTCATGACCTCGCGCACCGGGCGGGTCAGGTCGTTCTCGAAGCGGATGTCGCGGTTGGTGACGATGCCGACGAGCAGCCCCCGCACGTCGGTGACCGGGACGCCGGAGATGCGGTACCGGGCGCACAGTTCCTCGACGTCGGCGAGGGTGGCGTCGGGCAGGCAGGTGACCGGGTTGGTGATCATGCCGGCCTCGGAGCGCTTGACGCGGTCGGCGTGGGCGGCCTGCTCCTCGATGGACATGTTGCGGTGCAGCACGCCGAGGCCGCCCTGGCGGGCCATGGCGACGGCGGTGCGGGCCTCGGTGACGGTGTCCATGGCGGCGGAGACGAGCGGGATGCGCAGTTCGACGTCGCGGGTGAGGCGGGTGGTGGTGTCGGCCTCGCCCGGCGACAGATCGGAGTAGCCCGGCAGCAGCAGGACGTCGTCGAACGTCAGACCCGGGGGGAGGATCTTGGTGGGCTCGGCTGCGGGGTTCATGACGACCTTCCCGGTGGTGGCGGCATCCGACCAGGTCACAGCGGACCTTCGCCCATGGTAGGGCGTAGGCGCCCGGCGGGTGGCCCGTTATCCACAGCCCGGACGTGGCGTTCCCGACATCCCGCCCGGACGCCGTCCGCCGCCGCAGCACCGTGGTACCGGTAACACGTCACGAAACGCCCGCATTCCTCCCGATCCGGCGATGCCACTTGGAACGGACCTTGCCCCCGGGGGTGCACCGCACGGGGTGACCCGCGTTAGCGTGGGAGGGTGCACGACGACGCCCCGCCCGACCCGTTCGCCGGCGACCCGGAAGACCCGGCCGCCTCCCTCGGCGACCCGGGCGACGACTCCGCGCCGCTCAGCGTCACCGAGCGGGAGGACGTGCTGGCCGACCTCGCCGATCTGGAGGTCTTCCGCGCCCTGCTCGAACCGCTCGGCGTGCGCGGCCTCTGCGTCGACTGCGGCGACTGCGGCCGGTTGCACTACATCGACTGGGAACTGCTGCACGGCAACCTGCGCCACCTGCTCGACGAGGGCCTGCCCCGCGTCCACGAACCGGCCCTCTCCCCCGACCCGGTCGACTACGTGAGCTGGGAGTACGCGCGCGGCTACGTCGACGGCGTCATCGACAGCGAAGAGGGCCGCGACAGTCCCTGATCGAACGCGTCCGCGTAGGCGTCCGCGCCGAGGGCGGCGCGCAGGCGGGCGCTGATGCGGTCGACGTCGTGGCGTTCGCCGGACGGCAGCGGGGCGCCGACGGACGCGCGCAGCGCGGCGGCCCGCCCCAGCGACTCCGCCGCCTCCACGTGCTCCCCCGCCAGCGCGAGCGCCCCCGCCCGGCCTTCCAGGGCGAGCGCGAGCGCGCGGGGGTCGCCGGTCGCGCGGGCGGCGGTCAGGCCCGTCTCGTGGTGGGCCAGGGCGGCGCGGGCGTCGCCGCGCTGCTCGGCGGTGAAGCCGAGCTGAGCGCTGATCAGCGCGATGCCGTAGGCCGAGCCGAGGCGGCGGTTCCAGTCGAGCCAGCGCAGCAGGTGGTCGTCGGCGGCGTCGAAACGGCCCTGGCGGCGGGCGACCATGCCGAGCCCGACCTCGGCGTACTCCTGGTGGATCTGGTCGGAGTGCTCGACGGCGAGCCGCAGCGCGTCGCGGTGCAGCGCCTCGGCGCGGTCGAGGTCGCCGGTGAGCAGGGCGATGCGCCCGGCGCCCGCCGTCTGGTGCGACACCTCGCCCCACAGCCCCAGTTCCTCGGCGATCCGGACGTTCTCCTCGCGCAGCCGGGCGGCCTCGGCGTAGTCGCCGCGGATCTCGGCGTGCAGGGCGAGCGCGCCCGCCGCCTCCAGCCGTCCCCACCGGTCGCCGAGACGGGCGAAGCCGTCGGCGGCGGCGCGGGCGTCGCGGGCCATGGCGTCCAGGCGGCCCTCGAACAGGTACCGGACGGCGCGCGTCGCGAGCGCGGCGGCCTCGCCCCACGCGTCGCCGGACGCGCGGAACCCGTCGAGCGCGCGGTCGACCAGCGCGACGGCGGCCGCCGACGTGCCGAAGTACAGGTGCGCGTAGCCGAGGAACCAGCGGGCGCGGGCGGCGTCCGCGCCGTCGTCGATCTCCGGCGGCGGCACGGAGTCCTCGCCGGTGAGCAGCGCGAACCCGGCGTGCCAGGCCGCCGCGCGGGCGCGGGGCGCGGCCGGGCCGTCGAGCGCGAGCGCGGCGGAGAGCGCGCGGTGCGCCTCGCGGCGGCGGCCCCGCAGGAACCAGTACCAGGTCAGCGCGTTGGCGAGCCGCAGCGCGGTCGCGGCGTCGCCGCCTCGGGTGGCGTGGTCGAGGGCGGCGCGGACGTTGACGTCCTCGGCGTCGAGCACGTCCAGCCACCACTGCTGTCGCGGGCCGGTGAGGTGCGGTTCGGCCTCCTCGGCGAGGTCGCGGTAGTAGGCGTCGCGGCGGCGCCGGACGGCCGCGTCCTCGCCCGCCTCGGTCAGTCGTTCGGCGCAGTAGGCCGCCACCGACTCCAGGAGCCGGTAGCGCACGCCGCAGGCGTCCTGGACGGCGACGACGAGCGAGCGGTCCACGAGCCGCGCGAGCACGTCGAACACGTCCGGGACGTCGTCGCCGCAGACCGCCTCGGCGGCCTCCAGCGAGCAGCCGCCCGGATGGACGGCGAGCCTGCGCAGCACCGCGCGTTCGGGCGCGCCGAGCGGTTCCCAGCTCCAGTCGATCACCGCGCGCAGCGTGCGCTGCCGGGCGGGGGCGTCGCGGTGCCCGGCAGCGAGCAGGCGGAACCGGTCGTCGAGCCGTTCGGCGAGCCGGTGGACGCCGAGCGCCCGGACCCGCGTCGCGGCCAGTTCCAGCGCGAGCGGGAGGCCGTCGAGGCGGCGGCAGATCACGGCGACGGCCGCGCGGCCCGCCTCGTCGGGCTCGAAGCCGGGCGCCGCCGCCGACGCCCGCGCGGCGAACAGCCGGGCGGCGGCGTCCGCGCCGAGCGGCGGGACGGCGACCAGCGTCTCGGCCGCCAGCGCCAGCGGCTCGCGGCTCGTCGCCAAGATGTGCAGTTCGGGGGCGCGCGCCAGCAGGGCGGCGGCCAGCCGCGCGACGGGCTCGATCACGTGCTCGCAGTTGTCCAGCACGAGCAGCGCGCGGCGCGAGCGCAGCGCCCCGGCCAGCCGCTCCACCAGGTCGGTCTCCGGAGCGCGCGCCGCGTCCCGGACGCCGAGCACGGCCGCGACCGCCTCGGGCACCTCGCCGCGCCGTCCGGCCAGCTCGACGAACAGGGCACCGCCCGGGAACCGGCGCGCGGCCTCCAGCGCGACGCGCGTCTTCCCGACGCCGCCCGGCCCGGTCAGCGTGACGAGCCGGGACGTGCCCAGCGCGGCGCCGACCGCCGCGACCGTGGCGTCGCGGCCGATCAGTTCGGTGGGGGGCAGCGGCAGCCGGGGCGCCGGGCGCGGCGCGGCCAGCGCGGGGTCCTGCCGGAGGATCGCCCGGTGCAGCGCGGTCAGCTCGGGGCCGGGGTCGAGGCCGAGGTCGTCGGCGAGACGGCGGCGCAGGTCGGTGTAGCCGTCGAGGGCCTCGCTCTGCCGTCCGGCGCGGTACAGGGCGCGCAGGTGGACGGCGCGCAGCCGCTCGCGCAGCGGGTGGCGCGCGACGAGCGCGCCCAGCTCGTCGGCGAGACGCGCGTGTTCGCCCAGTTCGAGCCCGGTTTCGGCCTGTTCCTCCAGCGCGGTGAGCCGCTGCTCGGTCAGCGCCTCGGCGGCGGCGCGGGTGAACGCGTAGTCGTCCAGTCCGGCGAACGGGTCGCCGCGCCACAGCGCCAGCGCGTCCGCGAGCCGGACGGCGCGGGCGCGCGGGTCGGACGCGGCGCGCGCCTCGGCGAGCAGGACGGCGAAACGCCCGGCATCGACCGCGCCGGGCTCGACGCGGAGCCGGTATCCGGCCGGGCCGTGCTCCACCAGGTCGCGCCCGCCCGGCTCGGCACGTTCCAGCGCGCGGCGGAGCTGCGACACCTTCGACTGCACCGAGTTGGCCGGATTGCCGGGAAGGTCGGCGCCCCAGAGATCGTCCGCGAGCCGGTCCACCGAGACCGGGCGCCCCGGCCGGACCAGCAGGCTCGCCAGCAGCGCCCGGACCTTCGGCTCGGGCACCGGCGCGGGAACGCCGTCCGACGTCCACACCGCGAGCGGCCCCAGCACTCCGAAACGCACGCCGCCCACCCTACGGCCCGGCGTCAGCGGACCGTCAGCCGAACGTGCGCGGCCCCCGGCACCGTGGAGCCATGAACCCCACCCAAACCCGTGCCGGGCTGCGCGAATGGCTCGGCCTGGCCGTCCTCGCGCTGCCCACGCTGTTGCTCGCCCTCGACATCACCGTCCTGCACCTGGCGGTCCCGCACCTGAGCGCCGCGCTGGCACCCAGCAGCACCCAGCTCCTGTGGACGATCGACATCTACGCCTTCATGATCGCCGGTTTCCTGGTGACGATGGGGACGCTCGGTGACCGCATCGGCCGCCGCCGCCTGCTGCTGATCGGCGCGACCGCGTTCGGCGCCGCTTCCGCCCTGGCCGCCTACGCGACGTCGCCGGAGATGCTCATCGCGGCGCGGACCCTGCTCGGCATCGCCGGGGCGACGCTCATGCCGTCCACGCTGTCCCTGATCAGCAACATGTTCCGCGATCCGCAGCAGCGCGGGCTGGCGATCGGGGTGTGGGCGACGATGTTCTCCGCCGGGATCGCGGTCGGGCCCGTCGTCGGCGGCGTCCTGCTGGAGCACTTCTGGTGGGGGTCGGTGCTCCTGCTCGGCGTGCCCGTCATGGTCGTCCTGCTGGTCGCCGCGCCGTTCCTGCTGCCCGAGTTCCGCAGCCCCGGCGGGCGGCTCGACCTGCCCAGCGTGCTGCTGTCCCTCGCCGCGATGCTGCCCGCCACCTACGGCATCAAGGAGACGGCCAAGCACGGCCTCGGCGCCGTGCCGCTCGCCGCGCTCGCCGTCGGCGTCCTGGCGGGGGTCGTGTTCGTGCGGCGGCAGCGGCGGCTCCCCGACCCGCTGCTCGACCTCGCGCTGTTCCGCGAACGCCGGTTCACCGGCGCGCTCGTGCTGCTGCTGTTCGGCACGGCCGTCATCGGCGGCAGCTACCTGTTCGTCAACCAGTACCTCCAGATGGTCGAGGGGCTGTCGCCGCTGCGGACCGGGCTGTGGCTGCTGCCCGCCGCCGTCGCGCTCGTCGCGACGTCGATGGCGGCGCCCGTCGTCGTCCGGCGGGTCGCGGCCGGGCCCGTGCTGGCGGTGACGCTGGTCGTCATGACCGCCGGGTTCCTCGTGCTGACGCAGGCGGGTCCGGCGGGCGGCCTGGCGCCGGTCGTGACCGGGATGGTCCTGGCGTACGCGGGCATCGGGCCGCTGCTCGCGCTCGGCACCGACCTCGTCGTCGGCGCCGCTCCCCCCGAGCGGGCGGGCGCCGCGTCGGCCGTCAGCGAGACGAGCACCGAGATCGGCGGCGCGATCGGCATCGCCGTGCTCGGCAGCGTCGGCACCGCCCTGTACCGGGCGGCGATGGCGTCCGAGGTGCCCGCCGGGACGCCCGCGTCCGACGGGCTGGCGGGCGCGGTCGCGTCCGGGCTCGGGGACGCCGTGCTCGTCCCGGCCCGGGAGGCGTTCACGTCCGGGCTCGTCACGGCGGCGTGGATCTGCGCGGCCGTCACGCTCGCGCTGGCCGTCGTCGCCCTCACCACGCTGCGGGACGCGCCCGAACCGGTGACCGCCGACGCGTGACCTGTCGCCGGACCGGCCGGTATGCCAGGATTTCCGATGATCACTGAGGGGGTGGCGGGATGGTCGATCTGCGGCCGGTCATCGACCCGGACGTCCCGGCGTCCGAACGGGCGCTGCTGTCGGCCGAACCGGCGCGGCTCGCCCCGGCGACCGCCCCGGCCCCCGCCCCGTCGTCGTGGGGCGGGCGCACCCTCGGCGACGTGCTCGCGGCACTGCCGATGGCGACCATCGGCGGCTTCCTGCCGGTCGCCGTCGGGCCGCTGCTCCAGGGCGGACGCGGGCTGGCCGTCGGCGCCGCCGCCCAGGCCGGGCTGATCGCGGCCTGGTGGTTCAGCGGCATCGGCACGATGTTCGCGGCGGCCACGGCCCTGCAACTGCTGCTGCTCGCGGTGCTCGTCGGCGTCGCCACCGGCGAGGACGAGCACGCCGCCCTGGCCCGCCGCCACCACGGCCGCTACCTCGTGCCGGACGACTTCGCCGACGGGTCACTGACGTCCTGGTTCGGCGTCTCGCTGCAACGCCTGATGAAGCGGACGCAGCGCGCCGTCGCGGACGTCCTGGAGTCGGACGTCAACGCCGCCGGGCTGCTCGACGACACCGCCAACGCCGTCGCCCTGCCCCGGCAGGAGTGGGAGATCGCGCAGGCCCTCGCGGAACTGACCCGCCTCGCCCGGGAGGTGGCGCGAGTGTCGGACGGGGCGACCGGCGAACGCGTCCGGGAGGCCGTCGCGCCGCAGCGCGCCGCGCTCACCACGGCCGCCTCGGCGCTGGCCGAACGCGTCGAGGCGCTGGAACGCTACGCGTCCCGCACCCGCGCCGCCGACACCGCCTACCGCGAGTGGCGGACGCTCCAGGAACTGGCCGAACTCGGCGACGAGACCCGCGACGTGCTCGCCCGCACCGTCCGCGACGAACTGGCCGTGGCCGAGATCGACGGGCTCGCCGACCGCTCCGGCCTCGCCCCGCTGCGCGACACCCTCGCCGAGGCGCGGCGCGCGGCGGACGTGCTCACCGGGAGGACGGCATGATGTCCCCGCGCGGACAGCGGCTGTGGGAACGGACACCGGCGTGGGTGGTCGTCCTGAGCATGGTCCTGCTGGTGGTCCAGGTGGCGACGGCCGTGAGCCTCGCGCTGGCGGACGGGCCCGAGGCGCCGAGGCCGCCGCGCGCCGAGCCGCCCGCCGCGCTGACGGTCGTCGTCACCGGCGACCGCCGCACCGCCGACGTGACGTTCCATCCGCCGTCCGGTGGCCAGCAGAAGGTGGAGGACGCCGCCCTCCCGCTGCGGCGGACGTTCCCCGCCGACTCCGGCCGCTGGCTGGTCGTGTCCGTGCAGAACCGCTGGAAGAACGGCCACGGCCGGGTCACCTGCACGGTGCTGGCCGGCGACCGGGTGCTGGCGCAGAAGACGTCGGAGGCCGGGCTGCACGAGATCGCCACCTGCGGCCCGGTCGAGACCGACGATCCGCCGTTGCGCGGCGCGACCGTCCCCGCGCAGGGCGACGGCCTGCTGCCCGGCGAGACCCGGCTGACCGGGACGGTCCCCCTCAAGCGCTACCCGGGCGCGGGCTCGCCCGTCGTCCGGCGCGTCGAGGACGGCGACCCGAGGCTGTCCTACGTCGAACTGGGCGGCGACTGGGGCCCCAGCCGCGCCGTCGATCCGCAGCTCTCCGGGTACACGCGCAAGCAGTCGTTCGACACCGAGCCCCAGTGGGAGGCGCTCATCGCGTCGGGCCTCGTCGGCGGCGACCTCGCGGCGCGGGCGACCGGCCGCTCGCGCCTCCGCGACCTGGCGGGCGGCGTCCTGGACAAGCATCAGGCCAGGAGCTTCAACGCCACCGGGCGCGGCCGGGACGTCGCCTCGCAGCCGGTCCGCGTCGGCGCCCGGCGCGGCTGGATCACGGCCCGCGAGATCCGCTTCTCCGCGCCGGACGTGCGCGCGCGCCTCGACCTGGCCGCCGTCGTCGTCGTGGACACCGGCCGTCCCCGCCCCTCCTACGTGCTGATCAACATCCCCGACACCCACCGGCGCCTCTGGCCGGACGTCCCCCGGCTGCTCAGGTCGGTGCGCGTCGGCTGACCGCGCGTCAGCGGCGGTCGCCGGGACCGTGCCGGTGGCCGCCGCGGTGGCGGTGCTCGGGGTGGCGCCGGGGGTGGCCGTCGGTGGCGCGGTGACGCGGCGTCCGGACGGACGGCGGGCGCCCGCGCCGGTCGTCCGGACCGGCCGTCTCGCGCGGCGGGCGCGGACGGGCGGACGGCGTGGCGGGCGGCGGCGTCCACGCCACCGGACGCGCGGACGGGGCGGGCGGACGCGGCGACGGCGCACGCGGCACGCTCGGACCCGGCGACGGAAGCAGCGAGCCGGGCGCGTTCTCCGCCGGGACGGGCGCCGGAGCGGGCGCCTCGGCCACGGCGGCCGGAGGCGGGGCGGGCAGCAGGCCGTCGCGGGCGGCGGCGACGCCCGAGCCGCCGAGGACCGTGCTCAGGACGCCGAGCGCCACGATCGTCCGGGAACCGCGGCGGCGTCCGCGCGGCGGCTCGGCGGCGGGCTCGTCCGGCACCGGGGCGATCTCCGCGACGTCGGCGACGAGCGCGCGCAGCAGCGTCACCGCCGGGTCGGCGGCGGGCAGCGCGTCAGAGCCGGCAGCGGAGCGTGCCGCCAGGGCGTCCAAGAGGGCGTCGGTACGGCGCAGCTCGGCGGAATCGGAATCGGGATCGTGCTCGGGCCACGGCACCACCGCCCGGCCGGCGGGCGGGGAGCCGGGGTGCGCGGCCGGGTCCGGCGCCGACGGGCTCCGCTCCGTCAAGCGATCGACTCCTCTCGCGCCATCGCGCGCAGCCGGGCCAGGGCCCGATGCTGCGCGACCCGTACCGCACCCGCGGACATGCCCAGCACATTACCGGTCTCCTCAGCCGACAATCCGGCGACCACGCGCAGCAGGACCAGCTCGCGCTGGTGCTCGGGCAGCCGCGTCAGCAGGTCGCGGGCGCGCTGCGCCTCGATGTAGCGGACCACCGTCTCCTCCGGGCCGGGCCGGTCGTCCGGCCCGTCCGGGAGGTCCTCGGTGGGGACGGCCGCGCGGACCGCGCTGCGCAGCGCGTCGGCGATCTTGTGCGCGGCGATGCCGAAGACGAACGACGCGAACGGGCGTCCCATGTCGCGGTAGCGGGGCAGCGCGGACAGCACCGCGATGCACACCTCCTGGGCGACGTCGTCGGCGATGTGGTACTGCCCCGACACCCGGCCGAGCCGGGCCCGGCAGTACCGCACGACCATCGGGCGGATGCGCGTGATCAGCACCTCGATGGCGGTGGGGTCGCCCTGGACGGCGAGCGCCGTCAGGTCCGCCAGGTCGGCCTCCCCGGCGCGGCGCTCGTCGGCGGCGCGCAGCGGCACGATCCGTCCCGCGCCCGGGGGTGGCGGAGGTGCGGGCCCCCCCGAGGGTGCGGTTGCGCGCGTGGACGTGGTCCCGGCGAAGAGTCCCTCGGTCACGCAAGCATGATGCCCAGCCCGCCCGGGCGTGTCGCCCCTAGGGCAGACAACGGAATGGTCACAGTGCGCGCCGTCGCACTCCGCGCGGTCGGGTCGCGCCGCAGCGTGAGAGCCGAATCACCGCAAACCCGCGAAACAAGCCACCGAAACCCCCAGCCGCCGCCCTAATCAACACACGAGGCCCCGCACGAGGAGCATCCCGAACAAGGACCCACGGAGAACGAACGACCCGTCCCGGACATGCAGCGGGGCCCGCGCGTTCGCGCGGGCCCCGCTCGGCGTGACACCGACGATCAGTGACCGTGGCCGTGCCCGTGGCCCGAGCCACCGGCGGCCGGCTCGGCCTCCTCCGGCTTCTCGACCACGAGGGCCTCGGTCGTCAGCAGCATCCCGGCGATCGACGCGGCGTTGGTGACGGCCGAACGCGTCACCTTCACCGGGTCGATGACGCCCTGCGCCACCAGGTCGCCGTACTCGCCGGTCGCGGCGTTGTAGCCGTGGCCCGCGTCCAGCTCGCGCACCTTGGAGACCACGACGTAGCCCTCCTGGCCCGCGTTCTCCGAGATCCAGCGCAGCGGCTCGACGAGCGCGCGGCGCAGCGCCTCGGCGCCGGTCGCCTCGTCGCCCGACAGGCCGAGCGCGGCGAAGTCGGCCTTGGCCACGTGCACCAGCGCGGAGCCGCCGCCGGAGACGATGCCCTCCTCGATGGCGGCGCGGGTCGCCGAGATGGCGTCCTCCAGGCGGTGCTTCTTCTCCTTCAGCTCCACCTCGGTCGCGGCGCCGACGCGCAGTACGCACACGCCGCCGGACAGCTTGGCCAGCCGCTCCTGGAGCTTCTCGCGGTCCCAGTCGGAGTCGCTGTTCTCGATCTCGACCTTGATCTGCGCGACGCGGCCCGCGATCTCCGACGAGTCGCCCTCACCGTCGACGATGGTGGTGGCGTCCTTGGTGACCGTGATGCGGCGGGCGCGGCCGAGGTCGTCCAGGCCGACCGAGTCGAGCTTGAGGCCGATCGCCTCGGACACGACCTGGCCGCCCGTCAGGATGGACATGTCCCCGAGCATCGCCTTGCGGCGGTCACCGAAGCCGGGCGCCTTGACGGCGACCGACGTGAACGTGCCGCGGATCTTGTTCGCGACGAGCAGCGCCAGGGCCTCGCCCTCGACGTCCTCCGCGACGACCAGCAGCGGCTTCTTGGTCTGCGCGACCTTCTCCGCCAGCGGCAGGAACTCCTGCACGTTGGAGATCTTGCCGTCGACGATGAGCACGTAGGCGTCCTCCAGGACGGCCTCCATGCGCTCGGAGTCGGTCACCATGTGCGGCGACAGGTAGCCCTTGTCGAACTGGAGGCCCTCGGTGAACTCCAGCTCCAGGCCGAAGGTGTGCGCCTCCTCGACGGTGATGACACCGTCCTTGCCGACCTTGTCGAACGCCTCGGCGATCAGCTCGCCGATCTGGGCGTCCTGCGCGGAGATCGTCGCGACGCCCGCGATGTCGCTCTTCTCCCCGACCTCGCGGGCGGCCTTGAGGAGCTGGTCGGAGACGTACTGCGCGGCGGCGTCGATGCCGCGCTTGAGGCTCAGCGGCGACGCGCCCGCGGCCACGTTGCGCAGGCCCTCGCGGACCAGCGCCTGCGCCAGGACCGTCGCGGTGGTGGTGCCGTCGCCCGCGATGTCGTTGGTCTTGGTCGCGACCTCCTTGGCGAGCTGCGCGCCGAGGTTCTCGTACGGGTCCTCCAGCTCGACCTCGCGGGCGATGGTGACACCGTCGTTGGTGATGGTCGGCGCGCCGAACTTCTTGTCGATGACGACGTTGCGGCCGCGCGGGCCGATCGTCACCTTGACGGCGTCGGCGAGCGCGTTGACGCCGCGCTCCAGGGCGCGGCGGGCGCCCTCGTCGAACTCCAGGATCTTGGCCATGGCCGAAGAATCCACCTCTCCGTGAAAAAATCGGGGAGCGCTAACGCGGTCCGCCCCGGTCCCGGCCCGCGAGGGGCTGGGCCGGGGCGGCGCGCGTCACTGGCTCGGTGACGTTACTTCTCGATGACCGCGAGCACGTCGCGGGCGGAGAGGACGAGGTACTCCTCGCCGTTGTACTTGACCTCGGTGCCGCCGTACTTGCTGTAGAGCACGACCTCGCCGACCTTCACGTCGAGCGGGATGCGGTCGCCGTCGTCGTCGAAGCGGCCGGGGCCCACGGCCAGAACCGTGCCCTCCTGCGGCTTCTCCTTGGCGGTGTCGGGAATCACCAGTCCCGACGCGGTGGTGGTCTCGGCCTCAAGCGGCTGGACGACGATGCGGTCCTCGAGCGGCTTGAGAACAACCTTGGTGGCGGTCGTCACGATCTGACCTCCCCTTCGATGGTCCTCGACCGGCCATGAGCCGGCCGGCACGTATTGGTAGAAGAGGCGACCACGGACCGGCCTGTCGTCGCGGGTGCCAGACCGACCTTTGTCGCTGTGTTTGGCACTCTACCGTGGCGAGTGCCAACGGCGAAATCATAGGACGGCGGCTCGCTACGGTCCACTCTATGGACAACGAGGAGTTCGCCGGGCTGCTGACACCGGCCGGGACCGAGGTGCTGGCGGCGGCGGAGGCGGCGGACGTGTCCGAGGGGGCGCTGCTGGCGACGGCGTCGCGGCTGCGCGAGCGGTATCCGGCGGGGCTCGTGGCGGCGGCGCTGACGCAGGTGCGGCTGCGCGAGCGCGGCCGGGCCAAGTTCGGCGCCGACGCCGCGCGCATGTACTTCACGCCGGACGGGCTGGAGCAGTCGACGCGCGCGCCGGTCGCGGCGCACCGGGCGCGGCGGTTCGCCGGGCACGCGCCGTCGCGGGTGCTGGAACTGGGCTGCGGCATCGGCGCCGACCTGCTGTACCGCGCGCTCGCCGGGGTTTCCGGGACCGGCGTCGAGCGCGACCCGCTGACGGCGTCGGTGGCGCGGGCGAACCTGGCGGCGTTCGGCGTGGCCGGGACGGCCGAGGTCGTGACGGGCGACGCGACGGCGGCCGACCCGTCCGGGCACGGCGCCGTCTTCGCCGACCCGGGGCGGCGGACGGCGCGCGGGCGCGTCTTCGACCCGCGCTCCTACGAACCGCCGCTCGACACCGTGCTGGAACTGGCCGGGCGCGTTCCGGCCGCGTGCGTCAAGGTCGCGCCGGGGATTCCGCACGACGCCGTCCCGGACGGCGCCGAGGCCGAGTGGATCTCGGTGTCCGGGGAGGTGAAGGAGGCCGCGCTGTGGCTCGGCGGCCTCGCCGGGACGGTCGCGCGCCGCGCGACGCTGCTGGACGGCGCGGGCGGCGTCGCCACGCTGACGCCCGAACCGGGGCTCGGGGAGCCGTCCGTCCGGGAGTTCGGCCGCTACCTGTACGAACCGGACGGCGCCGTCATCCGCGCCGGGCTCGTCGCGGAGGTCGCGTCCGCCGTGGCCGGCGGGCTGGCCGATCCGCGCATCGCCTACGTGACGTCGGACGCGCTCGTCCCCACGCCGTTCGCCGCCGCGTACGAGGTGCTGGACGTGCTGCCGTTCTCGCTCAAGCGGCTGCGCGCCGAACTGCGGCGGCGCGACGTCGGCGCGTTGACGATCAAGAAGCGCGGCTCGGCCGTGGACGTGGACCGGCTGCGCCGCGATCTGGGCTTCGCGCGGCGCGCCCCGCGCGGCGCGGAGGCGATGACGGTGGTGCTGACGCGGGTCGGCGCGGCGCCGTTCGCGGTGCTCGTCCGGCCCCGCTGAGGGCGCGTCGCCCAAAGATCTTCCCGGGGCCCCGACTTCACCAAGAAAGACCGGGCGGCACACCATGATCACGCAAATTGTGCGCCCATTCGGATCACGCGTGCAGCCCGTCCGGCAAGAGGACGCCTGCCCCCCATTTTCCCAGCGGAACAGAGCCAAAGAACGAGCCCGCAGCCACGTTCTTCCCATAAGGGGCAGAAGGCCGCGCAAGGCCGGTCAGACAGGGGGTCCAGGCCCCCGATTATGCGGCGAAAAACCCCCGCATCACCCGAACTCATAATGTTCCCAGCACGGTCTTTAAGCACTGCCCGTAACGCACTACAGTGAAACCTTCACGATTCATTGCCGGACACCATTTCCCCGTTCGGCACACGAAGGAGCATCGGGTGGAAACGAATCACAACTTCCTGCAGACGGGGGGTCAGCCGGTCTCGGACCGGATGCGGGAGTTGCTCGCCCGTGCGGCGCAGGACCACGTCTACGAACAGCGCTCACAGGGTCAGGTGCTGGACGAGATCCGTCAGCGGCTGGAAGGCATGGAATGGCTGCTGCGCGAGGTGCGCGAGCGGGAGCTGACCGGGCTCACCGGGCAGCTCGACACCGTGCGCGGGCAGGTCGACGACCTCACCGGCAAGACCCCGGACTGGGCCGCCGGGATCGCCGCGCACATTGAGACCGTCGGCGAACGGGTCAAACCCGTCGCCGAACTTCCCGCGCTGTGGGCCGACGTCGGCGCCGTCGCCGAGCACGTCGACGAGGGCCTGTCCCGCATCCAGGCCGTGCTCGACTCCGCGCAGCACATCAGCGACGCCACCCAGCAGGCGACGCAGCGCATGACGGAGATGTCCAAGCGGCTCGACAAGCTCCAGGGCAGCATGGAGGCGTCCTCCGTCCGCTTCAACCGCCTCGACAAGTCCCTCGCCGAGCTGGGCCACCGCAGCGAGAAGCTCGAACACTCCATCACCGGCGTCACCACCCGGGTCGACCAGTCCCTCGGCGAGATGGCCGAGCGGATGGAACAGGGCCTGGAGGCCGTCAACGGCCGCGTCGAGGGCGTCGGCGGCCGCCTCGACGGCCTGGACGGGCGCCTCAGCGGCCTCGTCGGCAAGCTCGACGGGCTCGACGGCCGCTTCGAGGGCCTGGACGACCGCGTCGAGGGCGTCAACGACCGCATCGGCCAACTCCCCGCGCTACTGGAGGTCAGCGAACTGCACCGCCGCCTCGCCGAACTGACGAGCCGCCCGGTCATCGACCACACCGACCGGTTCGACGCCCTGGAGAAGCACCTCGCCGAGGCCGTCGACCCGCTGCGCGAGGAACTGCGCGCCCGGCCCGACCGCGACGAGGTCAAGGCCACCATGTCGCAGATCGCCGAGACCGCCTACAGCGACGTCGCCAAGCGCATGGACGAGTTCTCCCGCCGCTTCGAGGACGTCCACGAGAACATCCGCACCCGGATCGAGGGCATCCACGCGGAGGTCACCAGCAAGGTCGACGGCGCCCTGGCGGAGTTCACCCACCAGGTCGACGCGGTGTCCCGCAGCGTGGAGTCCGTCCACGTGGACGTCGCCAAGCAGGTCGAGTCCGTGCAGACCGAGATGGCCAAGCAGGTCACCGGCGTCCACGAGGACGTCAGCAAGCGCATCGGAGACGTGCACGACAACGTCACCAAGCAGGTCGGCTCCTTCCAGGAGAGCGTCACCAAGCAGGTCGGGACGTTCCAGGACGACGTCGTCCGGCAGGTCGGCTCCCTCCAGGAGGACGTCACCCGGCAGGTCGGCGGCGTCCACGACGAGTTCGCCAAGAAGGTCGAAGGCATGCAGGAGGCCGTCAGCCGCCGTGCCGAGGAGGTGCAGACCGAGGTCGGCCGCCGTTTCGAGGACGTGCAGGACGAGGTCGGCCGCCGCGTCGGTTCCGTGCACGACGACGTCACCAAGCAGGTCACCGCCGTCCACGAGGACGTCCTCAAGCGGCTGTCCACGCTGGAGGAGACCATGCTCGCGCTCGCCGAGGCCCTGCTGCGGCCCCGCCGGGAGGGCAAGGACTGACACCGGGTCCGTCCGGGGCGCCGCGGGGTCTCCTGCGGCGCCCCGTCGCGTCCGCGCCCCCCGGCGCCACCCCTGGCGTGCACATTGTGACGTTCCGTCTTCGCAAAATCACTCCCCATGCCCACCGGAATCCGTTTTGATGGAGCTTGTGATCGACTCGGACGTGACGCACCGCCCGCCCGGCCGGCGGACGCTGCGCTGGATCGAGGAATGCTGCGGACCCGGCGCGACGGTCCGCCACGTCCGCCCGCTCGGCGGGCGCGCGCACCTCAACCACGCGCTCGTCGTGGAGACCCGCTCGGGTACCGCGCTGCACCTCGTGCTGCGCCGGTGGCTGCCGCAGGACCGCATCGCCGCCGCCGAGTTCTCCCCCGAGCGGGAGATCGCGGCCCTCACGCTGCTCGCCGGCTGCGACCTGACGACGCCGTCGCTCGTCGCCGCCGACCCGGCCGGCGCCTACACCGAGGCGCCCGCGCTGCTGCTCACCGAGCTGCCCGGCCGTCCCGGCGGGCCCACCGGCGGCGGCATGGCCGAGTTCCTCATCCAGCTCGCGGCGGCCCTGCTGCCCGTGCACACCCTGCGCGGCGCGGCGTCGATGCCGCCGTACGTGCCCGCCAACCGGCTCGACGTGCGGCTCCCGCCCCGGTGGGCGCTGCGCCCGGCGCTGTGGGAGCGCGCGATGGAGACGGCGGCGGGCGCGGCCCCGCAGGAGCCGTCGCGGTTCCTGCACCGCGACTACCGCTACGACAACACGCTGTGGCAGGGCGGCCGCCTCAGCGGCGTCGTCGACTGGTCCGTCGCGTCCTACGGCCCGCCTGCGGTGGACGTCGCGTCAATGCGGCACGCCCTCGCCATCGGCTACGGCCTCGCGATCGCCGAACGCTTCCGCGACGTCTTCGACCAGGTCTCCGGCGGCCACACCCACGACCCGTACTGGGACCTCCGCACCGTCCTGGACCTCCTCCCCGAAGACCCCACCTCCCCCCTGGAACCCGACCAAACAGCCGCCCAAGAGGACTACCTGGACGCCCTACTAGCCGAACTAGGCGCCCCAACAACAGGCTGAACCCAACCCAAACACACCCAGCACGAAACATCCCAAAACGACACAATCCAACACCACCCGGCACGGCACGACCCGGCCGAACACGACAGCACGGCGCATCCCAAACCAACGCAACACCACACGCCACACCCCGCACGACCCGCAACAACGCGCCACGTCACGGCCCCACCCGGCACAACCCAGCACGGCGCAACCCAACACGGCGCGGGCACGACCCGACGCGGCCCGGCCCGCCGCAACGCGGCGCGGCGCGGCGCGGCTCGGGGCAGCGCGGCTCGGGGCAGCGCGGCTCGGGGCAGCGCGGCTCGGGGCAGCGCGGCTCGGGGCAGCGCGGCTCGGGGCAGCGCGGCTCGGCGCGGGGCGGGGCGGGGCGGGCACGGCGCAACCGGCGCGACCGGCGCGGACACAGCGCGGCGCAACCCGGCACGGCGCAGCGCGGCGCGACCCGACGCGACGCGACGCGGCACGGCACGGCCCCGCGCGGCGCGGGCACAGCGCGGCGCGACTCAGCGCGGCGCGGGCACAGCGCGGCCCGGGGCGGCGCGACCCGACGGGCGCGGCACGACCGGCACGGCACGACCGGATCGGCGCAACGCGGCGCGGTACGGGCACGCGCGGCGCGGTAGGCCGTGCCCGGCCGGGCATGGCCGGGGACAGCGCGTCCCGGCGCGGCACGGCGCGTCCCGGCGCGTCCCGGCGCGGCACGGCAGGGCGCGGCACGGCAGGGCGCGGCACGGCACGACGCGGCACGGCACGACCGGCACCGCACGACCGGCACCGCACGACCGGATCGGGCACGGCACAACCGGCGCAACGCGGCGCGGTACGGGCACGCGCGGCGCGCTAGGCCGTGCCCGGTCGGCACGGCCGGGGCCAGCGCGTCCCGGCACAGCGCGGCGCGGTGCGGCAGAGCGCGGGACGGTGCGGCAGAGCGCGGGACGGTGCGGGGGGGTTTGGTGGTATCCGGGTGGTCGGGTGTGGTTTGGGGTGGGTGGTTAGGTCAGGGTGACGGTTTCTACGGGGAGGCTGGAGTCGGCGGGGAGGGTGAGTTCGGACGGGGGGAGGCCCGCGGCGAGGAGTTCGGCGCCGAGGGCGGCGACCATCGCGCCGTTGTCGGTGCAGAGTTTGGGGCGCGGGACGCGGAGGCGGACGCCCGCCGCGTCGCAGCGTTCCTGAGCCAGGGCGCGCAGGCGCGAGTTGGCCGCGACGCCGCCGCCGATGAGCAGGTCGTGGACGCCGTTGTCCTTGCAGACCTTCAGGGCCTTGTGGGTGAGGACGTCCACGACGGCCTCCTGGAACGACGCGGCGACGTCCGCGACCGGCACCGGCTCGCCCGCGCGCTCCTTCGCCTCCACCCAGCGCGCCACGGCCGTCTTCAGGCCCGAGAACGAGAAGTCGTAGGTGCCGTCGGCGTACTTGCCGCGCGGGAACGCGATCGCGGCCGGGTCGCCGTCGCGGGCGGCGCGATCGACGAACGGGCCGCCGGGGAAGCCCAGGTCGAGGACGCGGGCGACCTTGTCGAACGCCTCGCCCGCCGCGTCGTCCACGGTCGTGCCGAGGGACCGCACGTCGCTGGCCACGTCCGGCACCAGCAACAGCGAGCTGTGCCCGCCCGACACCAGCATCGCCACGCACGGCTTGGGCAGCGGCCCGTGTTCGAGCTGGTCGACGCAGACGTGCGCGGCCAGGTGGTTCACCCCGTACAGCGGCTTGCCGAGCGACAGCGCGTATGCCTTCGCCGCCGCGACGCCCACCATCAGCGCGCCCGGCAGGCCCGGCCCGGCCGTGACGGCGAACGCGTCGACGTCGGCGAGCGCGAGCCCGGCGTCCTTGAGGGCGCGGTCGACGGTCGGCGTCATCGCCTCCAGGTGCGCCCGCGACGCGACCTCCGGCACGACGCCGCCGAACCGGGCGTGCTCCTGCACGCTCGACGCCAGCGACTCGCCCAGCAGCGTGTGCCCGCGCACGATCCCGACACCGGTCTCGTCGCAGGACGTCTCGATGCCGAGCACGATCGGCGTCGAGTCCGTGATCATCGGTCCTCCCGGGTGAAGCCTGTGGGCGTGCGGTGCGGCACGTGGCGCATGACGATCGCGTCGACGCCGGACGGCTGGTAGTAGCCGCGGCGGAGGCCGATCCGGACGAAGCCGAACCGTTCGTAGAGGCGCTGCGCGGCCGGGTTGTCGGCGCGGACCTCCAGGAACACCTCCTCGCTGCGGCGGCGTCCGGCCTCGGCGAGCAACTCCGTCAGCAGCGCGGCGCCGAGGCCCTTGCCGCGCTGGTCGGCGCGGACGCCGATCGTCTGCACGTCGGCCTGCCCGCCTGCGGCGGCGAGCCCGGCATAGCCGACGATCTGCCCGTCCTCTTCGGCGACGACGTAGTGCCGCGTGGCGGGCTGGTCGCGCAGTTCGCCGCGCAGCATGCCCATCGTCCAGGCGTCGTCGGGGAAGAGCACGCGTTCCAGGGCGTGGACGGCGTCGAGGTCGTCCGCGGTCATCGGACGGAGCGTCATGCCGGGGTGACCTTCTTGCGCGGGCCCGGGGCGACCGCGTCGGGACGGCGCAGGTAGAGCGGTTCGGGCGGCAGCAGCGCCGGGCCCTTCTTGCCGGACAGCCGCGCGATGGCCAGCTCCGCCAGCGCGGACGCCGAGGGCAGCAGCGGCTCCGCGCCGAGCTGCGACGTGCCGAGGACGTCCGGGTAGAGCGTCGCGCCCTCACCGATGACGGGCAGGTCGGGCGCTCCGTCGAGGACGTCGGCGGCCGGGCCGACGTGCGGGCCGGTGACGCGCACTCCGCGCGAGGCGTACCGCGCCCAGTAGACCTCCTTGCGCCGGGCGTCGGTCGCGACGGCGAACGGCGCGTCCCGCCCGGACCCCCACGCGATCGCGTCCAGCGTGCACACCCCGTGCACCGGGATGCGCAACGCGTCCCCCAGCGCCCGAGCCGTGACGAGCCCCACCCGCAGCCCGGTGTAGGGCCCCGGCCCGACCCCGACGACGACGGCGCTCAACTCCGCCGGGACGGCCCCCGCCTCGGCGAGCACCCCGGCCACCGCAGGCGTCAGCACCTCGGTGTGCCGCCGCTCCTCCACACCCTCGGCAACGGCCCGAGCCCGCACCCCCTCCCCCGGCACCCACTCGTAAAGAGCAACGGCGACAGCGGCGGTAGCAGTATCGAAAGCCAAAACCAGCACGACCCCAGAGCGTAGTCCAGCCACCAGCCCAACGAGCACGCCACGACACCGGACAGAAGCACAACACAGAACGCCCCAACACAAGGCAGAAGACCCGAGCACGGCATGGCATGGCGCGGCACGCGTCAAGCAGGAGCGCGCGGCGCGGCACAGCACGCGTCGGCCGGGAGCGTGCGGCGCCGGACGGGGAGAGCGCGGCGCGGCACGGTGTGGCACGTGTTGGGCTGGAGAGTGCGGCGCGGCACGACGCAAGGCGGGAGCGTACCGCGTGGCTCGGTGCGGCGGCGGAGGGGTGGGGTCCTGTCCCGCCGCGTCCGCGAACGGTACGGCACCGCCGCCCAGCAGCGCCACATCCGTGTGCGCTGCGCCGCGTCGGCGCCCACTACCTCACCCTGCGCGCCGACCGCAGTTCGGGACTTCGTGGGCGGGTGGGGTGGGGCTGTTCGGTTAGGGACGGCTGGGTTTTTGGGTGGTTAGGTCAGGGCGGTGATCATGGCTTCGGCTGCTTGTTGGGCGCCGTTCATGGCGTGCTTGGCTGCTAGGGGGTCGCCGTCGTCGTTGCCGGAGTAGCGGATGGTGATGAGGACGTTGCCGGCGCGGGCGTTGGTCACGGCTTCGCCCTGGCCCTCCCTGCGGTCGACGCTGTAGACGGTGTACGCCTCGTCGCCGACGCCCTCGGGGCGGCTCTTCTCGGTGAGTTCGCGGCCGGCGAGCAGGGCCTTGCCGGATTCGTCGTCGCGGCGTTCGGTCGTGAAGGTCTTGCGGGCGGCGTCCGTCGCGGAGGCGGCGCCGTCGCCGGAGACGGCGCGCAACTCGACCGTGAGCAGGCGCTTGCGCTTGCCGGTGAGGGCTCCCCAGACGCATTGGTTCTGGCGGTCGTTGCTCTGGTAGTTGTCGGCGGGCATCCGGTCGGCGCCCGGCGCGAGCCTGCCGGCCGTCGCCGCCGGGAACGCCTCGCACGCCTCCGGGACCTGCGCCCGTTCGCCGTTCGGCACGTCGGTGTTGCCCGCCGCGCCGCTGCCGACGACCGTCCCGCCGTCCCGGTCGCCCGTCGTGCCGGTGCCGCTGAGGATCACCAGGACGGCGAGGACGCACGCGCCGATGCCCGCCGCGACGCCGCCGAGCACGATGAGCGTCCGCCGTCCCGCGCCGCGCCCCTGGCGCGCCACCCGGTGGTGACCGCTACGCGACCCGGCGCCGCTCCGCCGCGACTCCCGCTCGCGGATCTCGTCGCCGCGCTCGTAGCCGCCGGAACCGTACCCGCCCGCGCGCGACGCCACCCCGCGCTCGGTCTCCCGCGACCCTGAGCCGTACCCGGCCCGCCGCGTCCCGGAGTCGTACGCGCCACCGCGTCCGGCCTCCCGCGTCGCGGCACCGCGCGTCCCGTACTCGGACTCCCGGGCCTCCGCCCCGTAGGCACTACCACTCGCGCCACGCTCGGATTCCCAAGCGCCCGACGCGTAGGCACCGCTGTGCGTCGCGATGCCCCCGGTCTCCGACGCGCCGGAGCCGTAGCCGCCGCTGCGCTCGGCGCCCCGCGCGCCCGTCCCGTGGGCTCCGCTGTGCGTAGGGGCACCCCCGGTCTCCAGCGAGCCGTAGGCACCGCTGCGCTCCGGGTTCCGCGCACCCGTTTCGTGGGAGCCGCTGTGCGTCGTTGTGCCACCGGTCTCCGACGCGCCGGAGCCGTAGGCGCCGCTGCGCTCGGCGTCCCACGCGCCTGTTCGGTGGGCACCGCTGTGCGTCGTTGTGCCGCCGGTCTCCAGCGCGCCGGAGCCGTAGGCGCCGCTGCGTTCGGCGTCCTGCGGCCCCGTTTCGTAGGCGCCGCTGTGTGTCGCTGTGCCGCCGGTCTCCGGCGCGCCGGAGGCGCTTGCGCTGCGCTCGGGACTGGTGTCCCGTGGCCGTGCTCGGAACGGGTCTTCGGACGTGTCGCGGGCGTGGCCGCCGCTGGCGGCGGGTCCGGTGCGCACCGGGTTCTCGTAGGGGGAGCCCCGCAGGCCGGGGTGGCCGCCGCTGCCCATGGCGCCGCCGACGCGCTCGTCCCCGGGATGGGGTCCACTGCCGCTCGGCGAGTACACCGGGTTCTGGTACTCCTGGCCGCCGCGATGTCCGGGCGCGCTCACGTCCCGGACGGGCTCGTTCCCGGCGTGGCTCCCGCTCGCGCGTGTCTCGTATCCCTCGGCCGGCGCGCTCGGGTAGCCGCCCGAGCCGAGGGGCTCCACGCCCGTCGCGCGCTCGTCGTGCGAGGACGACCCGGCGGAACGCTCGTAGCCGTACCCGGCCACGCTCCGGTGCCCGCCCGTCCCGGATGTGCCCGCCCACGCGGAGTCCTCGTAGCCCTCGCCGGGCGCGCTCCGCTGCCCGCCGGTCCCCGAAGTACCCGCCCACGCCGAGCCCTCGTAGCCCTCGCCGGGCACGATCCGCTGCCCGCCCGTCCCGGAAGTACCCGCCCACGCGGAGTCCTCGTAGCCCTCGCCGGGCGCGCTCCGGTGCCCGCCGGTCCCCGAGGCGCCCGCCCGCGCGGAGCCCTCGCCGGGCGCGTTCCGGTGGCCGCCCGTGTCCGACGTGCCGGGACGCTCGCGCTCGGCGGGCGTCTCCCCGGCTCGTACGGGGTTCTCGTATCCGTGGCCGGGCACGTTGCGGTGGCCGCCGCTCTCGAACGAGGGCGTGTCCGGCTCGGCGGCGGGATACGGTCGCGCCGCCGCCCGGGAATCCTCGTACGCGGACACCTGCCGGTAACCGCCGGTCCCCGGCGAACTCGTGCTTCCGGGCCGGTCCTGGCCCGGGTAACTCCCCCTGGCCGACGAACCCGTCTCCCGGAGACGTTCGCCGGGCTGGACCCCGCCCGCCCGTGCGGGGTTCTCGTACCCCGCCCCGGGCACGCTCCGGTGCGGGCCGGTACTCGACGACGCCGACTCCCGGAACAGCTCGGTCCCGCCGTACCCACCGCCGGACGGCGCCTGCGCGGCCGGATACGCGCCGGTCGCCGAGGAGTTCACGTCATCAGCGCGCTCTCCGGAACGTACGCCGCCCGAACGGGCGCCCTCACGAGGTGCGCTCGGATACGCCCCCGACCCGGGGAGGCCCGCGCCGGGGTCGCGCTCCTGCCCCGCACCGGTGCCGCCCGACGACGCAGCACTCACACTCGGGTACGCACCCGTTCCCGAGGTCCCACCAGGACGAGAGAGGTCTTCGCCGGGATACGCGGCGCCCGCATCGCGTGCGCTCGGATAGACCCCGGTGCCCGAAGGGGAAGGCGCGGCAGGACGCTCGTCACCCGGCACAAGGCCGGGATAGGTCGGGTGCTCATAGCCGGAGACGTCCTGAGCCGGAGGACCGGACACGGCGCGGTGGCCGCCCGTGCCGGGCTCGAAGCCGCCCGGATAGGCGGTCGACCCGGTGGTGTGCGTCGGGGCCGGGTGGTAGGGCGCGCCGGACGGCGGAAGGGAGCGGCGGGCGGCCTCGTAGATCGCCTCGTAGGCGCCGCTCTCCAGCGGGCTCGGCGGATAGGCGTCCGCGCGCGGGGACGGTGCCGGGTGCGAGGACGCGAGCGGCGTGCCACGGAGGGGGTCGTAGGCGAGCGGGTCCTGGCGGGCGGGGTCGGCTTCGCCGGACCGGGTGAGCCGGTGCTCGTCCTCGTGCGGCGGAGTCACGGACTGATCCCGTCCGGTCGGTTGCGCTGTCCCATGGTGGCCCCCCGGCCTCTCCTGGCGTCCGGCCGCTGCCGA
Source organism: Actinomadura flavalba DSM 45200 (assembly GCF_000374305.1). Taxonomy (GTDB): domain Bacteria; phylum Actinomycetota; class Actinomycetes; order Streptosporangiales; family Streptosporangiaceae; genus Spirillospora; species Spirillospora flavalba. The sequence continues at coordinate 182,952 of NZ_KB894099.1, forward strand.
CCGGACGGTTCCGCTCGTTGCTCGTTCTTCCGGAAGCGTCTCCCGGTCACCGGGTACGCCCGGCTGCCCGGCCGCCCCCGTCGCGCCGCCCCCTGCGACGCGTCGATCTCCTGTCTCGCCCTGACCCGGGGTTCCCGTGGACCGGTCGTCCGGCGCGGGGAAGGCCGTGCGGTACTCACCGGCCGGGAATCCGCGCCGCTGCTCACCACGGCCGGCGCGGTGGCCGCCGCCTGCCGCGTCCTGGCCGCCGCCCGGTTCGCGGTGGCCGTCCGCGCGACGGTCGCCGTCGCGTTGGCTGCCACTCACCGGATGCACTCCCGCTGGGAATCAGTTCATGTGACGAAGGTGAGGTGTTCGTTCCGGCAAAGAGTACGACATCTCCACGTAATCTGGTCCGCCAGCACTTACAGAAAAAAGCGAAGGATTCTCGGACTCAACGGAGATCATCGGCCAGACCCGCCCACCTGCCGCCGATCCCGTCGATCCGGACGACCCGCTCCTCATCGCCTTCTTCCGCCTTCCGAGAAATGATCATCTCCAGTCGATCTTCGGCCAGCCCCTCGGCCAGGCCCTCCCCCCATTCGACGACGGTCACGGACTCCTCCAGGGAGGCGTCGAGGTCGAGGTCGTCCAGCTCGGCGAAGCCCCCGAGCCGGTACGCGTCGACGTGCACGAGCCCCGGCCCGCCGACGAGCGACGGATGCACCCGCGCGATGACGAACGTCGGCGAGGTGACCGGCCCCCTGATCCCGAGCCCCTCCCCGAGCCCCTGGGTGAACGTGGTCTTCCCCGCGCCCAGGTCACCGGTGAGGACGATCAGGTCACCGGCCCGCACCAGCCCGGCCAGCCGCTCCCCCAGCGCCTGCATCGCCTCGGCGTCGGGCACCTTCACGTCCACGCCCTGCTCACCCTTCCCGGCCGACCGCCGCCCCGGCATCACGACACCGCCTGTTCGAGCTCCGGCCGGAGCCGGGTGATGAGGCGGCGGACCGCGTCGGTGACGTCCGCCGGACGTTCCAGCGGAAGGATGTGCCCGGCGTCGGCGAGTTCGACCAGGTCGGTGCCCGGAAGCGCCTTGGCCAGCGCGCGCCCGTGCTCGGCCGGGGTGAAGCGGTCGGCCTCGGCGACGAGCACCACCGTCGGGACGCGGGCGAGCGCGTTGAGCGCCGCCAGCTTGTCGTGGCCGGTGAGCGATGGATAGAACTCCGCGATCACGTCGATCGGAGTGGCGCGGATCATCCGTTCGAGGAAGTCGACCACGGACGGGCTGATCTGCGGGTCGGCGAAGGCCATCCGGCGGGTGATGACGAACGCCAGGTCGCCGCCGACGGCGCGGGCGCGCTCGACGAGGGCGGCGCGGCGGCCGAGGCCGCGCAGCGTGCCGGGCGTGAGCGGCCGCAGCATCTTGGCGACGGCGAGCGGCAGGCCGAGCGTCATCTCGCGGAGGTCGCCGGACGAGGTGTTCACCAGGATCGCCCCGACGACCCGGTCGCCGAACAGCTCGGGACGCCGGTCGGCCAGCGCCATGATCGACATCCCGCCCATGGAGTGCCCGACGAGCAGGACGGGCATCCCGGCCGGGACGGCCGCGCTCAGCACCTTCTCCAAGTCGGCGCCGGTCTGGTCGATCGTGGCGCTGAGCGGGTCGCTGCGGCCGGACCGGCCGTGGCTGCGCTGGTCCCAGAAGACGAGCCGCAGGTCGCCCGACTCGGCGGCGGCGCGCAGATCGCGCCGCTGGTAGTGCCAGGTGTGCTGCGTCAGGCAGTAGCCGTGGCAGAACACGACCGCGAGGGCGGCGTCGCCGGGGCCCTCGACCTCGACGTGCAGCGGCAACCCGTCGTCGGCGGTGACGGGCACCGTCTCCCCGCTGAGCAGCCCGAACGGCTCGTCGGCCTCGGGGTCGGGCCGCATCCGGACGCGCCCCACGGCGAGGTGCCGCACCCCCATCGCCGCGCCGACCCCGGCGGCGCCGACGCCCGCGACGATGCCGGCGATGCCCGCCTTCCTGCGCCTGCTGACCATCCCGGCCCCTTCCCTTCGCATCTTCCGCACACTGCGACCCGCCCCCGGCGGCATCCCCGCCGCGGCGCCCTTCTCACCCACCGGCCCCGCCCCCGTACGCGCACCCGTCTCCCTGACCGTTCGCCTCACCCGTCAGCGGCGCCCTCCACGGTGGGGAGGCCCGTGTAGACGCGGGGAACGCGGGCGCCGACGCGGGTGACGATCTCGTAGGAGATGGTGCCGAGCGTCTCGGCCCATTCCTGCGCGGTGGGCTCGCCGTGGTCGCCGGGCCCGAAGAGGGTGACCTCCGCACCGGCGGCGAGGTCGTCGTCGCCGAGGTCGATGACGAACTGGTCCATGCAGACGCGGCCCGCGATGCGGCGGCGGCGCCCGGCGGCCAAAATCTCCAGCGTGTTGGAGCCGTGCCGCGGGACGCCGTCACCGTAGCCCGCCGGGACGACCGCGAGGGTGGTCGCGCGCTCGGTGACGTAGGTGTGCCCGTAGGAGACACCGCTGCCCGCCGGGACGCGCTTGACCAGCGCCGTCTCGGCGGTGAGCGTCATCGCCGGGCGCAGCCCGAACGTGCCCAGCGCCGGGACGGGCGTGAGGCCGTAGACCGCGATGCCGGGCCGGACCAGGTCGAACCGGGCCTCGGGCAGCGTGAGCGCCGCCGCCGAATTGGCCAGGTGCCGCACCTCGAACCGCGCCCCGGCCTTCTCCGCCAGCTCGGTCATCTCGGTGAACGCCGCCACCTGCCGGGCGATCGACGGATGGCCGGGCTCGTCCGCGCACGCGAAGTGCGACATGACGCCCACGACGCGCAGCACCCCGGCGGCCTCGGCCGCGAGCGCGGCGTCCACCAGGGCGGGCCACTCGGCCGGACCGGTGCCGCCGCGCGACATGCCGGTGTCGGCCTTGAGGTGGACGCGGGCCGGACGCCCGGCGGCGACGACGGCCGCGCGCAACTCGTCGATCATCCAGGGGGCGCCGACGGTGAGGTCGAGCCCGGCCGCGACGGCCTCGGCGTACGGTTCGCCCGGCACGCTCAGCACGACCAGCACCGGCGCCCCGGCCACCCCGGCGGACCGCAGCGCCAGACCCTCGGCGACCCGGGCGACGCCGAGCCACGTCGCGCCGCCCGCGAGCGCCGCCCGCGCCGCCGGGACGAGCCCGTGCCCGTACGCCTCGGCCTTGACCATCGCCATCACGGCCGCACCGCCCGCCCGCTCGCGCAGCAGCGCGACGTTCCCGGCGATGGCCCCGAGATCGACGCGGGCCTCTACTGGACTCCTCATGGTCACCAAGTGTGCCCGCCCCCGACACCTGCCCGGGGCGTTCTCCCGACCCTGTGGATAACTTTCTTCGGACTTCCCGACGTGCGATGACGCGCGCCCGGGGAACCCGCGTCAGTCCAGCGTGCGGAAGGCCGCCGGAAGGGACCGGATGACGTCGGTGGCGCTGATCGGGCTCTCGCCGGGACCGTCGCCGCCGGCGGCGATCCGGGCCGCGAGACCGTGCAGGTAGGCGCCCGCGGCGGCGGCCTCCAGCGCGGGCATGCCGCCGCCGAGCAGGGCGCCGATGAGGCCGGACAGGACGTCGCCGGTGCCCGCCGTGGCGAGCCAGGGCGTGCCGGTCGGGTTGACGCGGACGGGCCGGTCCTGTTCGGCGACGAGCGTGGTCGAGCCCTTGAGCAGGACGGTCGCGTCCAGCTCGACGGCCGCGCGCCGCGCGAACTCCAGCCGCCGCGCCTCGATGTGGTCGCGGTCGGCGCCGAGCAGCCGCGCCAGCTCGCCCGCGTGCGGCGTCAGGACGGTCGGCGCCTCCCGGCGCAGCAGGTCGCGGCGGCGGGACAGGACGGTGAGCCCGTCGGCGTCGACCAGGACGGGCAGCTCGGTGGCGAGCGCCGCCGCGACGATCTCCTCGGCGGCGTCGCCGGTGCCGAGCCCGGGCCCGACGACCCACGCCTGCACGCGTCCGATCGCGTCGAGCATTCCGGGCCCGCCGCCGAGCACGGACGTGATCGCCTCCGGCCACCGGTTCCGCACCAGCTCGACGGGGTGCGCGCTGGACGCGAACCGCACCATCCCGGCCCCGGCGTGGACGGCCGCGCCCGTGCACAGGACGGCGGCGCCGGTGTACTCGTCGCCGCCCGCGACGACGCCGACGACGCCGCGCCGGTACTTGTCGGACTCGGGCCCGGGTTCGGGCGGCCGGACGTCGTCGGGCCGCGCCGCGACGACGTCGGGGTCGGCCAGGTGGGGCCCGATGCCGATGTCGACGAGTTCGATGACGCCGCAGTACGCGGCGCCGGGGTCGATGAGCAGCCCGGGCTTGTGCGTGCCGAACGTGACGGTGACGTCGGCGTGCACGGCGGCGCCCTCGACGCGTCCCGACCCGGCGTCGACGCCGGACGGCACGTCGCACGCGACGACGACCCCCGCCGCGAGCGCGGCCCGCCGGGCGAGCGCGGCGTGCGGTTCGCGCAGGCCCCCGGCGCCGCCGATGCCGGTGAGGCCGTCGATGATGAGGTCGGCGGCGTCGATGGGCGCGTCGGCGGGCGCGGCGACGCGCCCGCCCGCGGCGCGCAGGGCGGCGAGGCCGCCTTCGTGCGCGGACGATCCGGCCAGCACCGCGACGACCTGCGCGCCGCGCCCGGCGAGCCGCGCCCCGGCGTACAGAGCGTCGCCGCCGTTGGCGCCGCCGCCGATCAGCAGGACGATCCGCGCCCCGTACACGTGCGGCAGCAGCCGGGCGCAGACGCCCGCGAGCCCGGCGGCGGCGCGGCGCATCAGCTCGCCGTCCGGTGTGCGGGCCATGAGGGCGCGTTCGGCGGCCCGGACCTTCCCGACCTCGTGCGCGTACCGCATCTCACGCCCCCCGCTTCGTCTGGCGCGCCTCGGCGATCACGACCGCCGTGGCGATGCCCCCGTCATGGCTGAGCGAGACGTGCCAGTCGGTGACGCCGCGGGCGGCGGCGGCCGACGCGACCGTCCCGGTCACGTGCAGCGTGGGCGGACCTCCGGCGGCCCGGCGGATCTCGGCGTCGGTCCAGAGCAGGCCGCCGGGCGCGCCGAGCGCCTTGGCGAGCGCCTCCTTGGCCGCGAACCGCGCGGCGAGCGACCGCGTCGGCAGGTCGCGTTCGCCCGGTGTGAACAGTCTCGTCCGCAAACCGGGGGTGCGCCGCAACGCCGCCTCGAACCGTCCGATGTCCGCGACATCGATTCCCACGCCCACGATCACCTACCCAGAGTGCCATGGAGATCATGCGTCACTGGCGTCCCTTCACCATTTGAACCCTGGTTAAGGCCGTGACGGTGCGCTAGCGTCTGATTTGGTGCAACTTCCAGTGCCATGGAGGAAATGAGGCGTCAGTCGCTATCGCTCCGGTGACGCATCATCCGTCCGCACCAGTGATCAAGGTGTTTTACGGCACACTGCATCGTATGGGCACCCCTCCCGGCGAAGGTAGCCAGCCATGAGCAGGATCAGCGGCCCGACCGTCACCCAGCGGCGCCTGGCGCTCGAACTGCGACGACTCCGCGAACACAGCAGGCTGACCGGCGACGAAGTGGCCACGCGGCTTTCCTGGTCGACCGCCAAAGTGAGCCGGCTGGAGAACGCCCGCACGGGAGCGCGCGTTTCGGACGTCGCCGACCTGCTGAAACTCTACGGAGTCCAGGGCCAGCGGTTCCAGGAACTCGTCACGCTCGCCACCGAGGCGACCCGGCGCGGCTGGTGGGAGGACTATCCGGCGCTGACGCCGGGTTACGCGGAACTGATCTCGCTGGAGTCCGAGGCCGACGCGGCGCTGCTGTGGGACACGATGCTGGTCCCGGGCCTGCTCCAGGCCGAGGGTTACGCGCGCCACATCGTCGGCGCCTGGAACATCGTGGCCACCAAGACGCCCGCCGAGATCGAACGCTGGATCGAGGTGCGGCTGCGCCGTCAGCACGTCCTGACGCGCGATTCCCCGCTGGTGATCGACGCGATCCTGGACGAGTCGGTCCTGCACCGCAAGGTCGGGACGGCGCGCGTGATGGCCGAACAGATCGACCACTTGCGCACGGTTTCGGCGCTCCCCACGGTGAACCTCCGCATCCTTCCCCTCGACGGCGTGCACCCCATCCTCGCGACGTCGTTCGCGCTCCTGGAGTTCGCCCCGTTCCACGAGGTGACGTTCCCGGACATAGTTCACATTGAGAGCCTTACCTTTAGTTACCTGGAGAATGAGGCAGATACGCATATGTATCGCCTCGCGCATCGCAGTATGTCGGAAGTCTGCCTTCCCGTCGCCGAGACACAGGCGCTGCTAATGGCACTCCGCGACCGATGGCTCGCCCGTGACGAAGACGACTCTCCGCGCGCAGATCCTGGCCGCAATAGCTGATAGTGTTCGACCACATCCCTGGTTAGCCCGCCGTAGGTTATGCATGACCGTGCACCGCCTCTTCAACGGCGAGCCGAAAAGCCATCCGCCGACTCCGGACAATCCCGGCAGTCGGCCTTTGGTGTCCACTGCGGCCTTTCCCATGCGCCGCCAGAACCAAGAGGTTGCCTTGTCTGTTGCTGAATCCGCCGGCCCGGCCTGGCGACGCAGCTCGCGCTGCACCACCACGGGGACGTGCGTCGAGGTCGCCGCCCTGCCGAGCGCGGTCGCGACGATCGCGGCCCGCGACACCAAGCGCGGCGAGCAGAGCCCGATCGTCGCCTTCAACGGGGGCGAGTGGCGCACCCTGCTGTCGGGGATCAAGGACGGGGCCTACGACCTGTAAGCTCCCGCGTCCCGCACGCACGACGATCGAGGGCCGAGTCGATCGGCTCGGCCCTGCGCCCTCCCCGGTTCGGCGGACGACGGACGACGGACGCGAACCTGATCGTCGAATCACTCAGCGGGCTATCAAAGTCGCCACGCGGACAAGACCGATCAGCATCATTTCTGGCACTCCACGATGAATGACCGCGTCGGCCCCGCGTACCTTTCCCGGGACGACAGGTACCGTGAAAGTTGCAACGCCAGGTGTCGAACACGACGAAACGCCGCAGCGGCACTTCCCCGGACATCAACGCCTGGGTATCCGCGCGGCCAGGAAGCCGAGTCCCCGGGGCCAGATGATCAACTTCGGCCGGTGGGTACAGTTCCGCTGACGATGGCGTCACTCCGGCCAGATCACTTCCACCCCCCGGCAGGAGGCCCGATGCCGAGACAAGGCACGCCCGTCCCCCACTGGAGAACAAGCAGCCGCTGCGCCGCCACCGGAACGTGCGTCGCCGTGGCCCTCGTCGGCCCGCGCCTCATCGGCATGCGTGACACCACGGTGCCCGAGACGACGTCCGACCATGTCCTGACCTTCGACCCGGCAGCCTGGCGGGCGTTCGCCCACGGGCTCAAGGCAGGTCTGGCCGACCTGCCGGGCCGCCCCGGCGGCCGCTGACCGCCGCCCCGAGCCGCGCGGGGCACGACGCCGTCGGATCAGGCGATGCGGACGCCGGACGGGAGGATGCGGACGGGAGTCCGGAGGCCGCGCACGGCCGAGCCGAGGGCCAGGCCGGCGAGGGCGAGCTGCACCGCGAGGCCGTACGGCCAGACGGGGCCGCCCTCGCCGGGGTCCGTCCGGTACGAGCCGTCCGGCCGGTAGGACGGCTTCGGCTCGCGCATCTCGCGCAGGTCCCGGCTCAGCTCGCCGAGCAGGTCGCCGTCGACGTCGTCGTCCACGACGACGCGCCGCCCGCTCCGCAGCGTGACGATCTCGTGCCGCGCCTCCAGTCGCGGGGCGGCGTCCGCCAGCACCACGACGGGATTGGGCGACATGACCCACCACGCGTGGTTGCGTGCGGTCCCGGGTCCGTCCAGGTCCCCGCCACGGGTCGCGAGGCCGTCGAAGATCGCGCCCACCACCATCGTCCCGACGAGCAGCCCGAACACCGTCAGGTACGACAGCAGCACCGACGTGACGCCCCGCGCGACCACGCCGGACCAGCCGAGGGAGAGCGTCACCACGACGCCGACCTGCACGATCATGATGCCGACCACCGCGAGGTGGTGGAACGGGCTCACCGCGCCCTCCAGCACGGGCACCAGCGTCACCGGCAGCGCGAGCACCAGGACCGTCGTGCCGGTCCCCCAGGCGGCGGCGAGCTTGCCGAGCGCGATGTCGGCCGGGCTCAGCCGGGTGACCTGGAGGGCGGCGAGCGTGCCGCGCTCCCGGTCGCCGTTGATCGCCTGGCCCGACAGCGCCGGCGCGATGAGCAGCACCAGCACCAGGACGGCCAGCATGACGCTGCCGAACATCACCAGCGCCGCGTCGTCGCCCACCCCGATCGTCAGCCGGAACAGCAGCCCGAGGCCGTTGACCAGGACGAACCACACGGCCAGCAGCGCCTTCCAGTGGCCGGTGCGGATGCGGGTGCGGAACTCCTGCCGGGCGATGAGCCCGATGCCTGCGAGCGTCATGCCGCTCCGCCTTCCGTCATCGCGAGGTAAGCCGAGTCGAGGGCGCCCCGGGCGGGCGCGAAATCGACGACGGGCACGTCCCGCGCCGTCAGGTAGGCCAGCAGCGCGGCGGCGTCGGCGTCGGTGAGCGGCCCGACCTCGGCGCCGCCGGGCAGGGAGGTGATCTCACCGACGCCGGGACGGGCGGCGAGCGCCGCCGTCAGCGCGGCGGGGTCGAGGGCGTGGACGCGGCGCCGGACGCGCTGCGCGGCGGGCGCGGCGGACGAGTGCGTCGCGGCGATCCGGCCGCCGTTCATCAGCACGACCTCGTCGGCCGTCTCCTCCAGGTCGGCCAGCACGTGACTGGACAGCAGCACCGCCATCCCGTCGCCTGCGAGCCTGCGCAGCAGGTCGCGCAGCATCAGCCGGGAGTGCGGATCGAGCCCGGAGGCGGGCTCGTCCAGGATCAGGACGCGGGGCCGGTGCACGAGCGCCCGCGCGACGCCGAGCCGCTGCTTCTGGCCGCGCGAGAGCACGTGCACGGGGACGTCCGCGTACTCCTCCAGGCGGACCAGCGCCAGCAGCGCGCGCAGGCGCCGGGCTCGCTCCGCGCGGGGGGTGCGGTGCGCGGCGGCGAAGAACGCCAGGTACTCGGCGGCGCTCAGCCGGTCGTAGACGCCGAGGGTGTCGGGCATCCAGCCGAGCATGTCGCGGACGCCGCCCGGGTCGGTCGCGGCGTCGCGTCCGGCGATGTGGACGGAGCCCGAGTCGGGGGCGAGGAGCGTCGCCAGCATGAGCATCAGCGTCGTCTTGCCCGCGCCGTTCGGGCCGATGAGCCCGGTGATCCGCCCGTAGGGGACGGCGAGGTCGACGCCGCGCACGACCTCGTGGGTGCCGAACCGGCGCGTCACCTGCCGCACCGCGATGCCGTCGTCCACCGCCACCTCCCGCGTCGGAAGGTGAGATGCGCCATGGCGCGCGGCGGTTCCCGGCTATTCGACCGTGACGGACTTGGCCAGGTTGCGGGGCTGGTCGACGTCGTGGCCCTTGGCGGTGGCCAGCTCGCACGCGAACACCTGGAGCGGCACCGTCGCGACGAGCGGCTGGAGCAGCGTCGGCACGGCGGGCACGCTGATCAGCGTGTCGGCGTACGGCTCGACGGACGTGTCGCCCTCCTCGGCGATCACGATCGTGCGGGCGCCGCGCGCGCGGATCTCCTGGATGTTGGAGACGATCTTGTCGTGCAGGACGTCGCGGGCGCGCGGCGGCACCACGACGACGACGGGCAGGTCCTGCTCGATGAGCGCGATCGGCCCGTGCTTCAGCTCACCGGCGGCGAAGCCCTCGGCGTGCATGTAGGCCAGTTCCTTGAGCTTGAGCGCGCCCTCCATCGCGACCGGGAACCCGACGTGGCGGCCGAGGAACAGCACGCAGTGCTCGTTGGCGAGCGACCGCGCCAGTTCGCGGACCGGTCCCATCGTCTCCAGGACCTGGTCGAGCTTGTCGGGCATGCCGGACAGCACCTTGATCATGTCGCGGACCTCGTCGCCGAACTTGGTGCCGCGCACCTGGCCGAGGTAGAGCGCGATCAGGTAGACGGCGACGAGCTGCGTCAGGAACGCCTTGGTGGACGCGACCGCGATCTCCGGCCCGGCGTGCGTGTAGAGGACGCCGTCGCACTCGCGCGGCAGCGTCGAGCCGTTGACGTTGCAGACGCCGAGCACCCGGGCGCGCTGCTCGCGCGCGTGCCGGACCGCCATCAGCGTGTCCATCGTCTCGCCCGACTGGGAGATCGCGATGACGAGCGTCGACCGGGTGAGGATCGGGTCGCGGTAGCGGAACTCGTGCGCCAGCTCCACCTCGCACGGCAGGCCCGCCCAGTGCTCGATGGCGTACTTGGCGATGAGGCCCGCGTGGTAGGCGGTGCCGCAGGCGACGATGACGACCTTGTCGATCTCGCGGAGCTGCGCGTCGGAGATGCGCATTTCGTCGAGGGTGAGGCGCCCGTCGGCGCCGATGCGGCCGAGCAGGGTGTCGGCGACGGCGCGGGGCTGCTCGGCGATCTCCTTGAGCATGAAGTAGTCGAAGCCGCCCTTCTCGGCAGCGGAGACGTCCCAGTCGACGTGGTACTCGGTGACGTCGGCGGGGGCGCCGGAGAAGTCGGTGACGACGACGCCGTCGGCGCGCAGCTCGACGACCTGGTCCTGGCCGAGTTCGATCGCGTCGCGGGTGTGGGCGATGAACGCGGCGACGTCGCTGGCGAGGAAGTTCTCCCCGTCGCCGCGGCCGACGACCAGCGGCGAGTTGCGGCGGGCGCCGACGACCAGATCGGGCTCGCCGGTGTGCACGGCGACGAGCGTGAAGGCGCCCTCCAGGCGCCCGCAGACGCGGCGCATCGCGTCGGCCAGGCCCGCACCGGCCTTGACCTCGTCCTCCAGGAGGTGCGCGACGGCCTCGGTGTCGGTGTCGGACGTCAGCGTGTGCCCGTTCTCGGCGAGTTCGGCGCGGAGCGCGGCGAAGTTCTCGATGATGCCGTTGTGGATCACCGCGACGGTGCCGGAGCAGTCGGCGTGCGGGTGCGCGTTGGTGTCGTTGGGGGCGCCGTGCGTCGCCCAGCGGGTGTGCCCGATGCCGGTGGACGCGGCGGGCGGCGGCGCCTCGTCCAGCGCCTTGCGCAGGTTGACGAGCTTGCCCGCGCGCTTCTCGACGGCGAGTTCGCCGCCCGCGACCAGCGCGACGCCGGCCGAGTCGTAACCCCGGTACTCCAGCCGCGCGAGACCCTCGACGACGACGTCCAGCGCCGGCTGCCCACCGACGTACCCCACGATTCCGCACATGGCGGCCAGCCTATGTCGTCGCCGGGGTGTTTCCCACACGGCCCGCCCGGACGCTTGCCGATCAGTGACATCGACCACACGCGACCGTGGCCCCGGGCCTGACATGCGCGCGCCGGGTCCGCCGTCGTGCCAGGGTTCCGTTATGACCGTCGACGTGCCGGGCCTCTATGCGGACGTGTCACGCGAGGCGTGGCGGGACCTGGCGGCCGGAACGCCGCTGCCCCTCACCGACGCCGAACTGACGGCGCTGCGCGGCCTCGGCGAGCCGATCGGCCTCACCGAGACCCGGGAGATCTACCTGCCGTTGGCGCGGCTGGTGAGCTCGCTGCGCGACGCGAACGGCGGTGTGCACGGCGCCGTCGCCGCGTTCCTCGGCGAGACGGCACGGCCCGTGCCGTTCATCGTGGGCGTGGCGGGCAGCGTCGCGGCCGGGAAGTCGACGGTGTCGCGGCTGCTGCGGACGCTGCTGGCGCGCGGCCCCGGCAACCCCGCGGTCGACCTGGTGACGACCGACAGCTTCCTGTACTCCAACGCGGAGCTGGCCGGGCGCGGGCTCGCGGACCGCAAGGGGTTCCCCGAATCGTACGACCGGCGGGCGCTGGTGCGGTTCGTCGCGTCGGTCAAGGCCGGGGCGCCGGAGGCGGCCGTGCCCGTGTACTCGCATCTGGCGTACGACATCGTGCCGGGGGCGCGGCACGTCGTGCGGCGGCCCGACATCCTCATCGTCGAGGGCCTGAACGTGCTCCAGGCGCCCGCGCCGGGGCGGCTCGGCATCGCGGACCTCTTCGACTACTCGATCTACGTGGACGCCCGCATCGAGGACATCCGCCGCTGGTACATCGACCGCGTCTTCGCGCTGCGCCGCACCGTCTTCGCCGACCCGCGCTCCTACTTCCACCGCTACGCCCACATCGACGAGGACGAGACGGCCGCGTTCGCCCACCGCGTCTGGCGCGACGTCAACGAGGTCAACCTGGTCTCCAACATCCTGCCCACCCGCGAGCGCGCCCGGCTCGTCCTCGCCAAGGACCGCGACCACGCCGTGCAGCGCATCCGCCTCCGCCGCGTCTGACGGCTAGTCGGCGGAGGCGACCGTCAGGGAGCGGAGGCGGGTGATGGCCAGCAGGACGCCGGCGACGGTGACGGTGGCGAGCAGGGTCAGTGACAGCGGGAGGGAGACCGACGAGTCGATCTGGGAGGCGCCGGTGAGCGCGTCGGCGATGGACAGCGACCACTGCTGGACCGAGACCGTTCCGGCGGCGGGGGCGAAGCTGGCGAGCAGCGCCTCCCAGACCAGCGCGTAGATCAGGCCGATCGCGACGGCGTTGCGGCTGGCGACCGCCAGGGCGGTGAACACGGCCGTGTACGCGACGGCTCCCGCGAGCATGGCGACGGCGTAGGCCGGGACGACGCCCGCCGTGGTGCCGGTGAGGATCAGCCCGGCGAGCGTCACGGGGACGACCGCGAACCCGACGACGAGCACCAGCGCCACCACGAACTTGGTGATGATCACCGTGCGGCGCGGGACGGGCGTCGTCAGGACGTACATGATCTGGCCGTCGTCGATCTCCGGGCCGATGACGCCGGTGCCCGCGATGAGCGCCAGCAGCGGCAGCAGCGTCGCGACGCCGAGGGCCTGCAGAACGTTCGCGGAGATGTCGAGGTCGGCGGTGCCGGTGACGCGCAGCAGCAGCGCCAGGACGAGCAGCGCCCCCGGCAGCAGGAACAGCAGCACCGCGCGGCGGCGCCCCAGCATCGCCCGGAACGTGATCATCGCGATCGTCGAGTTCATCGTGCCACCAGGTAGGAGAAGACGCTTTCCAGGGACTCGTCGGACGGGGCCACTTCCCACAGGCGGATGGACGCGTCCCGGGCCAGGCGCGGGAGGAGCCAGGTGAAGCGGGCGAAGTCGACGGCCTCGATCTCGACGCCCTGCGCGGTGAGGTTGACGCTGCGTGCGGAGCCGTCGGCGATGAGTGCGGCGGCGAGGGCGCGGTCGTCGGTGGAGCGCAGGGTGAAGCGGTGCGGGCGGTCGGTCATGAGGCGGCGGATCTCGCGGAAGTCGCCGGAGGCGGCGTGCCGCCCGGCGACGATCACCTCGATGTGCTGGGCGAGGCGCTCGACCTCCTCCAGGATGTGCGAGCTGAACAGGATCGTGCGGCCCTCGGCGGCCATCCGCCGGATGAGGTCCATGAGCTGGAGGCGCTGACGCGGGTCCATGCCGTTGAACGGCTCGTCGAGCAGCAGGACGGCGGGGTCGTGGACGAGCGCCGACGCCATCTTGATGCGCTGCTTCATGCCCTTGGAGTACGTGCCGATCGAGCGGTCGGCGGCGGGCTGCATCTCGACCAGCGCGATCGCCCGCGCGGCCGCCGCGCCTGGATCGGGCAGCTTGTGCAGTTCGGCCATGGCCCGCACGAACCGGCCGCCGGTGAGGAAGTCGTAGGCGGCCTCGCGCTCGGGGACGAGCCCGAGCGTGCGGTACACGTCGGGGTTGCGCCAGACGGGGGCGCCGTCGAGCGCGACCGTGCCGGACGACGGCTCCAGGAAGCCGCCCATCATGTGGATGATCGTGGACTTGCCCGCGCCGTTGGGGCCGAGCAGCCCCGTCACGCCGGGCCCGATCGTCATCGAGACGCCGTTCACGGCGACGACGTTGCCGTACCACCGCGAGACGCCGTCCAGTCTCAGCTCGCTCACGCGTCTCCTCCGTCGGTGCGGGCCCTCGTCGCCGGGCGGTCCACGGTGCTCACGACAGCCCCGCCTTGCGGTACCGGCGGCCCAGGATCGGGATCGCCAGCGCGACGATCGCCACGCAGATCGCCAGCGCGGCGAGGCCGCCGCCGATGCCGGACGGCGCGCCGAGGGCCGTCAGCTCGGCGCCGAGCAGCCGCACCTGGACGATGTCGACCAGGTTGAACGGCGACAGCAGCCCCAGCCAGCCGACGAGGGTGAAGTTGGTCCGCGCCTCGGCGATGCCCTGGAGCATCGAGACGAACGCGGTGCTGATCATGTAGAAGGCGATGACGGCCGCGACGCCGAGCCCGCGCCGCGCCGTGAACGCCGCGATGACCAGACCGAGCGACGCGAGCACCAGCGCGAACACCGCGCAGCCGACCAGGGCCCCGGCGGCTTCGAGCGCCTGGGTGCCCCGGTCGGGCGTCTTGGCGATGAGCGAGCCGATGTAGAGCGTGATCACCGGCGCGGCCAGCAGGACGAACAGCGCCGTGGCCATCGCGCCGAGCTTGGCGAGCACGAAGTCCAGGTGGCCGACCGGGCGCGAGAAGTACAGCGGGACGACGTGGAAGCGCAGGTCGCGCGAGGCGAGCACCGGCGCCTGCGTCGCCAGGAAGATCGCGACGACGACCTGGAGGTAGATCGCGTACGCCGAATAGCGGATCAGCTCGCCGGGCATCTTGGTGGCGACCGCGATGGCGACCGAGCCCAGCGCGGGCAGCAGCACGATCGCGGCGAGCAGGAACGGCAGCACCTTGGACCGAGCGGGACGGCCGAGCCCCCACGCCGCGCGCAGGTTGTGCAGGTACAGCGACCGCCTCACGTAGCCGCGGCCGAGCCGGGGACCGTCGTAGTGGCGGTAGCCGATGTCGTGGATGGCGCTCGTCATCGCATCGCTCCCTGGGGCGGCGCGGGCGGGGGAACCGGCGCGGTGAAGACCTCTTCGATGCGGTGCCGGCGCTGTTCGAGCCGGACCAGGCGCAGGTCGAGGTCGACGACGGTGTCGCGGATGAGGTCGTAGGTCTGCTCGCCGGCGATCTCGACGGCGAGGACGCGGCCGTCGGGCCGGACGGCGGCGCCCGCGGCGTGCAGCCGTTCGCCGAGGACGTCGCGGCCCTCCTCGACCTCGACGACGAGGGTGCCGCTGGCCTCGGTGAACGACGCGACCGCCTGCGAGCGCAGCAGCCGCCCGCCGTCGATGATGACGACGTGGTCGCAGACGCGTTCCAGCTCGCCGAGCAGGTGCGAGGTGACCAGGACGCTGATGCCGAACTCGGCGCCGATGCGGCGGATGAGCGCGAGCATCTCGTCGCGCCCGGCCGGATCGAGGCCGTTGGTGGGTTCGTCGAGGAAGACCAGGCGCGGGTCGTGCACGAGCGCCTGCGCGAGCTTGACCCGTTGCCGCATGCCGGTGGAGTAGCCGCCGATGGGGCGGTACCGCTCCTCGTAGAGGCCGACGTGGCGCAGGACGTCGGCGGCGCGCTCGCGGGCGGCCGTGGCGGGCAGCCCGCTCATCCGCGCCATGTGCACGACGAACTCGGTGGCCGAGACGTCCGGCGGGAGGCACTCGTACTCGGGCATGAACCCGACGAGCGCGCGGATCTCGGCGCCCTGCCGGGCGATGTCGAGCCCGAGCACCTCGGCGCGTCCGGCGGACGGCGGCAGCAGCCCCAGCAGGATCTTGATGAGCGTGGACTTCCCGGCGCCGTTGGCCCCGACCAGGCCCACGACACCTGGCTCCACGGCGAACGTGAGGTCGTCCAGGGCGGTCACCCTGGGGAACCTCATCGTCAGCCCTTCGGCGGCAATGATCGGCATGTCCCCGAACCTAGCGGCTCCCGCCCGCCCCGACCTCAGCCTTTCGGCCCTTTCCCCACCGCCTCACGGCCGACTCATCCCGGCCCGTGACTGCGACGGAGGTAGGGGCCCCGCACCGTCGCACGTAGCATCGGCGCCCGCGTTATGGCACGTTTAGGGCGCTCGGATGGGGAATGTGTGGGCGCACAGCGGAAGATGGGTGGGCTTGAGGTGCGGAACGGGCTCCGGTCGCGGACTGTCGCGACGGCACTGGGCGTGGCGGTGGCGTTGACCGGGGTGGCCGGGTGCGAGGGGGACGTCGGCCTCACCGAGCCGGGGGCGGGCGCGGACGGCGGAGCGCCGAGCGCCAAACCGGCCGGGCAGGACGTGCGGAAGGCGCGCTCGGCGCTGTCCGGGCTGCGGATCGCGAGCGAGGGGTCGGGGTCCGGGTACGCGCGCACCGAGTTCGGGGTGCGGTGGAAGGACACCGACCGCAACGGCTGCGACCAGCGCAACGACGTCCTCGCGCGCGATCTGGAGTCCGTCGAGCGGCAGGGCAAGTGCGTCGTCGTCGCCGGGAAACTCGACGACCCCTACAGCGGCAAGTCCATCAGCTTCCGGAAGGCCGACGCCGCCGAAGTGCAGATCGACCACGTCATCCCGCTCGCGCTCGCCTGGCGCATGGGCGCCGCGCGGTGGGCCGAGGACAAGCGGGAGAAGTTCGCCAACGACCCCGCGAACCTGCTGGCCGTCTGGGGCGTGCCGAACCGGCAGAAGAGCGACAAGGGCCCCGCCGACTGGAAGCCGCAGAAGGCGTTCCAGTGCGCCTACGGCGTCCGCTACGTCCAGGTCGCCGACTCCTACGGGCTGCCCGTCACCCGCGCCGACCACGACGCCCTCCAGGACTTCCTCAGCCGCTGCTGACCCGGACCGGGCCGCCCCGCCCGGGGACGGCCCGGAACGTTCTACCGCAGCGCGGTGCGGACGACGTCGGCCAGCCGCTCGGCCGCCGAGCCCGCCTCCTCCTGCGTCGGCGCCTCGACCATGACGCGCACCATCGGCTCGGTGCCGCTCGGCCGGATCAGCACGCGGCCGGTGGTGCCGAGCGCCGCCTCCTCCGCCTCGATCGCCGCCGACAGCTCCGGCGACGTCTTCACCCGCGTGCGATCGACGTCGCGGACGTTGACCAGCACCTGCGGCAGCCGCGTCATGACCTTGGCCAGCTCGTCCAGCGGACGGCCGCTCCGCGCGACCGCCGCGAGCAGGTGCAGGCCCGTCAGCACGCCGTCGCCGGTCGTCGCGGAGTCGAGCATGATGACGTGCCCGGACTGCTCGCCGCCGAAGTTGTAGCCGTGTTCCTTCATCGACTCCAGCACGTACCGGTCACCGACGGCCGTCTCCACGACGTTCAGCCCCGCGTCCCGCATCGCGATCTTGAAGCCGAGGTTGGACATCACGGTCGCCACGACGGTGTCGCCCGCCAGCTTCCCGGCCTCGCGCAGCTCCAGCGCCAGGATCGCCATGATCTGGTCGCCGTCGACGACGTCGCCCGCCGCCGTCACGGCCAGGCACCGGTCGGCGTCGCCGTCGTTGGCGATGCCCGCGTCGGCGCCGTGCTTGCGGACGGCCTCCGCGAGCGCGTCCAGGTGCGTCGAGCCGCAGCCGTCGTTGATGTTGAGCCCGTCCGGCGCGGCGCCGATCGTGACGACCTCGGCGCCCGCGCGGCGCAGCGCCTCGGGAGCCACCTCCCACGACGCGCCGTTCGCGCAGTCCACGACGACCTTGAGCCCGTGCAGCGACACCGGCAGCGTCGTCAGCAGGTGCGCGACGTACTGCTCGACGGCGCCGTGCGCGTCGCGGACGCGTCCGACGCCCGCGCCCGTCGGCGGCGTCCAGTCGGTGCCGAGCGCGGCCTCGATCCGGTCCTCGATCTCGTCGGCGAGCTTGTAGCCGCTGCGGTCGAAGAACTTGATGCCGTTGTCGGGCGCCGCGTTGTGCGACGCCGACAGCATGACGCCGAGGTCGGCGTCGAGCGTGCTGGTGAGGTAGGCGACGGCGGGGGTGGGCAGGACGCCGAGCCGCAGCACGTCCACTCCGGCGGACGCGAGCCCGGCGACGACGGCCGCCTCCAGGAACTCGCCCGAGGCGCGCGGATCGCGCCCGACCACCGCCAGCGGCCGGTGCCCCTCGAACGCCCCGGCCTCGCCGAGGACCCGCGCCGCCGCGACGGACAGGTCCATGGCCAGCGGCGCCGTCAGGTCGCGGTTGGCCAGCCCGCGCACGCCATCGGTCCCGAACAGACGACCCACAGTTCCACTCCCGGAAAGACGAAAGACCGCGCGAACCCGCCCCCCGGCCGTCGCGTGGTCGAAGCTGGTGTCTACATACCCCCGGAAACGCAGACGAGCCGCCGCGCCCCCGCGTTCCCGTCCGGCCGAAACCGGATCGGGAAAGCGAGGGGCACGACGGCTCGTGCCACGGGTCAGCGCTTGCTGTACTGCGGAGCCTTACGGGCCTTCTTGAGACCGGCCTTCTTACGCTCGGGCACGCGCGCGTCGCGGGTGAGGAAGCCCGCCTTCTTCAGCGCGGGGCGGTAGTCGATGTTGCCGAACTGGAGGGCGCGGGAGATGCCGAGGCGCAGCGCACCGGCCTGGCCGGTGGTGCCGCCGCCGGACACGCGGACGAGGACGTCGAACTGGTCCTCCAGGCCGAGCAGCACGAACGGCTCGTTCACGATCTGCTGGTGCACCTTGTTCGGGAAGTACTGGTCGAGGGAGCGGCCGTTGATCGTCCACTGACCGGTGCCGGGCACGATCCGGACGCGGGCGATGGCCTGCTTGCGGCGGCCGGTGCCGGCGGCGGGGCCGGTGGCGACGGGCTGGCCGACGAGGCCGGCCTCGGCGGCGTCGGGGCTCTCGGTGCTGTACTCCGACGGGGCGTCTTCGTACGTGTCGATCTCGGCGCCCTCGACGGGCGTCTCGGTGCCGGACTGCTCGGTCACGGTTCTCCTAGGAAGGTCTTCTGGCCAGGGCGGCGGACCCGCGTGCGTGCGGGCGCCCCGGCGGCCACTGTTGCGGAAGGTCGTACGGGGTGCTGCGGGTGTTACTGCGCGATCTGCTTGATCTCGAACGCCTCGGGCTTCTGCGCCTGGTGCGGGTGCTCCGGACCGGCGTAGACCTTCAGCTTGCCGAACATCTGGCGGCCGAGGCTGTTCTTGGGCAGCATGCCCTTGATCGCCTTCTCGACGGCGCGCTCGGGGTTCTTCTCCAGCAGGTCGCCGTAGGACACCGAGCGGAGTCCGCCCGGGTAGCCCGAGTGGCGGTAGGCGCGCTTCTGCTCACGCTTGTTGCCGGAGAGGGAGATCTTGTCGGCGTTGATGATGACGACGAAGTCACCGGTGTCGAGGTGCGGAGCGTAGATCGGCTTGTGCTTCCCCCGCAGCAACTGCGCGGCCTGGCTGGCGAGCCGGCCGAGCACGACGTCGGTCGCGTCGATGACATGCCACTGACGCTGAACGTCAGCGGGCTTAGGGGTGTACGTGCGCACGGTCGTGGACCTTCGTTCCTTGTCGGCTGTCGGCACGCCCCACCACGGGTGGAGGGGCGCCTTGCGGCGGCGTAGACGTCCCGCCGACCGAGGGACGGCTTGGACTTGGCGCTCGCGGAGGCCGGAACCCGGTCCGAACGAGGGACCGGTGGCCGGCACACGGGCCTGCGTTCTCACCTGCCCGGACGGGGCACGGCGACGACACAGACCACGGCCCGCCAGGATATCCGCCCGCGCGGACGCACGTCAAAGCAACCGGGAACCGCCCACACCGGCCACGTTCCGGCGGGTGCGCGGACCGCCGGGACGGCGGCGCTCCCCCGGTCGAACGGTCATTTAACAAGAATCCGGGCGCATCTGGGACGAAGACGGTAGGGTGCCGCCCGACCGGTCCCCCGCCGGCATGACCCGGCCCGTCCCGAGGAGCACCCCCTGCCCTCCTCCCGCCGCCCCCGCCGTTCCGACCCCTTCGCCCATCTCGACGAGCACGGCCGCGACCGGCCGGGCGAGCTGCGGCCCGCCCCGCGCCCGCCGCGCCGCTCCCGCTCCGGCGTGCTCATCGCGTCCGTCACCGCCGCCGGACTGGCCGTCGCGACCGGCGTCGTGCTCGACCGCGTCCTGCTGCCCGACGTGCGCACCGCACCCGCCGCGTCCACCGACGGCGCCGCCGAACGTCCCGCCGCCGACCCCCTGGCGGCCGACGAGCTCGCGCCGCGCGCCGCCGACCCCACCCGCGCCGCCGCCGCGCGGCCCGGATTCGCGACCGCGCCGCCGCTCAAGGCCGTGCGCGGGCCCGTCGTGAAGCCGTCGGCGTCCGCGTCGGCGTCGCCGTCCACGTCCGCCCGTCCAGGCTCCGGCAACGGCGGCGGAGGCGGCGCGCCGGCGCCCAGGCCGCCGTCCGGCGGTGGCGGTGGCGGTGGTGGCGGCGGTGGCAACGCCGCCGAGGTGGCCGTGGTGTCGCTCACCAACAAGGAACGCGCGAAGGCGGGCTGCCCCGCGCTGCGCACCGACGCGCGGCTCATGACGTCCGCGCGACGGCACTCCGCCGACATGTCCGCCAAGAACTACTTCTCCCACGACTCGCAGAACGGCGACTCCCCGTGGAAGCGGATGGAGGACGCGGGCTACCGCAGCCCCGGCGCCGAGAACATCGCCAAGGGGCAGCGCACGGCCGCGTCCGTCATGGACGCCTGGATGAAGAGCCCGGGACACCGCGCGAACATCCTCAACTGCAAGCTCAAGGCCATCGGCGTCGGCATGGTGAGCAGTGGCGGACCGTACTGGACGCAGAACTTCGGCTGGTCGTGACCGTGCGACGGCACGTCGTCCGAGGCCGGGCCGGGTCCGTTCCGGCCCAGGCTCCGGGCACGGTTGGGTAAGGTCACGGCCATGGGTTACCCGGGCGATCAAGGCAATCCCGGCGGCGTTCCGTGGGAGCGGCGCGAACCGTGGGCTCCCGACGCGGAACGGTCCGGCGGCGCCCCCCGGGGCGACGACGGCTGGACGCCGCAGGGCGGCGGCCACACCGGCGGGCAGCCCGTCGTCGGACCGGCGTCCCGCATGGACGGTCCGCCCCACGACGACCGCTTCGACGACCCGGGCGCGGCCACCCGGCACGCGCCGCCGAGCGCGTTCGGCGCCGAACCGCCGGAGGGCCTCCCCGTCGCGGGCCGCGCCGCCTGGCAGCAACAGGGCGGCGCGTACGACGACCCCGGCCCCTACGACGGCGGACGCTACGAGGGCCCGCCCGACGAGGGCTTCACCGACCGCGGCGACGACGCCCCGCGCCGGTCGCGGCGGCTGCCGCTCGTGATCGCCGGTGCCGCCGTCGCGGGCCTGGTGCTGATGGGCGCCGGATACGCGGGATCGTCCATGCTCCAGGACGACGAGAAGAAGCCCGCCCCCCAGGCGGCGCCCGCCGCCGAGACGCCCGAGCCGTCGGCGTCACCGAAGCCGAGCGTGTCCCCGCTCGACCCCGTCAAGCTCAAGAGCCGCGCCACCGACCCCAAGCCGATGACGCTCGCCGAGGCGTTCGGCAAGGCGACGTACACGGCGGGCGGCCAGAAGTACACGCGGACGGCGTGGAAGTCGGGCTCGTGCACCGGCGCGGTGACCGGCGCGTCGTTCGCGGCGGCGGTCAAGAAGGCCGGGTGCAGCCAGACGCTCCGCGCCACCTACGCGCGCAAGGACGGCAAGCTCGTCGGCACCGTCGGCGTCCTCAACCTCAAGACCGAGAAGGGCGCCAAGTACGCCGAGCGCGCCGCCGCCGCGCAGAACGCCTACCTGCGGCCCGTCCCGGGCGGCGGGCACAGCCGGACGATCGGCAAGGGCGAGGCGCTCGGCACCGCGCAGGCGCGCGGGCACTACCTCGTGATGACGTGGGTCCAGCGGCCGGACGGCAAGAAGATCCCGGCCGCGCACCACAAGACGGTCGCGACGTTCGGCCAGCAGATGATCAAGGGAAGCAACCTCGGTTTCGCCCTCGCCTACCGGGAGACCGAAGGCGTCCCCTTCAAGAACTGAGCGGTACGCAGAACTCATGCCCGAACCAGTCGACCCCCGCGACCCGGCGTCCCCGCCCCCCGTCCCGCCCGGCTTCGGTAGCCCGGACGAGGCGGCGGACGCGGACGAACCCGTCCTCCGCATCAAGCCGCGCGCCTTGGAGAAGCCCTGGTGGGCGACCGACGACGCGGCCCCGTCACCCGACGAGGAGCCCGCCGAGCGGCCCGAGGTGCCGCCGGGACGGCTCGTCGCGGGCGCGGGCTCCCCGGAGATCGACAGCCGCGGCGCGGTCCCGCGCCCGCCGGCCGTCTCCAAGTCCCCGGCCTACCCCGACACCGACCCGGACGGAATCCCGACCCTCGCCCCGCCGGAGCGGGACGACGCCCCGACGCGCAGCGACGATCCCGGCGAAGAAGCGGACGCGTCCACCGGCGAAGGCCCCCGCGACGACGCGGACGCCTCCACCCGCACCGACCTCCCCGCGGCGGCTCCCGAGAAGCCCCGCGACGACACCGAGACGCCCACCCGCACCGATCTCCCCGCGACGCCCGGCGTCCCGCCCGCCCCGTGGGCGGTGAACGCCGGAGCGTCCACGTCCGGAGAGTCCGTCGTGCCCGGCTTCGTGCCGGACGCGCCGCACAAGCCCGCCAACGCCGGAAAGCGACGCCGGGTCGCCGTGATCACCGCCGGAGCGGCCGTGGCCGTCATCCTCGGCGCGGGCGCCCTCGCCCTCGCCTTCGGCGGCGAGGACGAGCCCGTCGCGGCGCCGACGCGCAGCCCCGCCCCGGCGCCGACCACGCCCGCCGGACAGCCCCCGCTGCGGCCGACCGCCCCGGCGGAGGCGTCCCGGATCGACAGCGCCCGCACCGACCCGCGTCCGCTGGCGCTCACCGAGGTGTTCCCCGCGTCGGCGGTGACGCTGGACGGACGCGCCTACGTGCGCGACCGCGCCTCGGTCAACCACGACTGCCGGCTGACCGCGCGCGGCGCGATGGCGGCGGCGCTGCTCCGGGAGAAGTGCGGCAGCGTCGTCCGCGTCACGTTCCTGGAGCGGGCGGGATCGGTCGCGGTGACCGCGGGCGTCGCCGTCCTGCCGACGAAGGCCGCCGCGCTCCGCGTCGGCCGCGCCGGAGACCCGAGCCGCTACGAGTGGTTCCGAGGCATGGGCGGCAAGCGCTCCCAGCAGATCGACCGCGCGGGCGGCTACGCCGCCGCGACGGTCCGGGGCCGCTACGTCATCTACGCCTACGCCCAGCACCCCACGGGCCGCCCCGACACCGACACCGCCGCCCTGAAGGCCGCGACGGCCCGCTTCATCGACTACACCGTCCGCCCGATCGACGCCCGCTCCTGAACCGCGACCGGCCTCAGATGATCAGGAGCGACTTGCCGACGGTCGCGCGCTCCGCGAGCGCGGCGTGCGCGTCGGCGGCGCGGTCGAGCGGATACGTGGCCCCGATCGCGGGCCGCAGCCGCCCGGCCGCCGCCAGTTCGAGCGCCCGCGCCAGCGGTTCCAGCGCCGAGGCCGCCTCGGGCGGCCCGTCCAGCAGCGGCGCGACCACGGTCACGCCCCGCTTGGACGCCTCCGCCGCGTCGATCTCGGTGAGACCGTCCGACGCCCCATAGGTGACGAACCGCCCGCCGTCGGCGGCCGCGTCGAACGCCGCGCGGCCGAGCGCGCCGCCCGCGCCGTCGAAGACGACGGCCGCGCCGCCCCCGGTCGCCTCGCGGACCCGCTCCACCCAGCCGGGCTCGGAGTAGTCCACCGCGATCTCCGCGCCGGACTCCTCCACCAGCGCCAGCTTCCGTTCACCGCGCGCCGCCCCGACGACGCGCGCCCCCGCGTCCCGCGCCCGCTGCACCAGCAGCGACCCGGCGCCCCCGGCCGCCGCCGCGACCAGCACCCACGCGCCCGGCTCGATCTCCCCGAGCGACGCGATCCACAGCGCGGTCACACCGTCGTGCAGCACGGCCGCGGCCGTGCGCAGGTCCAGCCCGTCCGGGACGGGGACGACCCCGTCCAGCGACGCCACGATCCGCTCGGCGTACCCGGTCGATGACCGCGCGGCGACGCGCCGCCCGACCCAGCCCGGATCGACGCCCTCCCCGACTGCCACGACCACGCCCGCGCCCCCGCCACCGGGGACGTACGGTGTCTCGCGGGGGAAGGTGTCCCCGCCCCAGCCCTGCCGGAGCAGGGTGTCGAGGAAGATGACGTCGGCCGCGGCCAGCTCGACCACGACCTCTCCCGGCCCCGCCACCGGATCGGGCAGCTCCACCGGCGTCAGCACGTCCGGTCCACCGAATTCACGCACTACGACCGCGCGCATGACGGCCCCCTCTCGTTCGTTCAACAACGGACGAGACCATCGTTCAACCTCAAGTTTGGTCGAGGTCAAGCGGTCAGACGTCCTCCACCGCGACGGCGGGCGAGAACGTGCGGACCCGGCGGGTCTGCTGCGCGCGCTGCGCGAGGTTCTCCGCGTCGGGATAGCGGACCTCCTCCAGCGTCAGCCCGTGCGCCGGGGCCACGTTCACCGACGAGTCGCGGACCCGCGCCGACAGCACCTGCGACGGCCACTCCACGTCGCGCCGCCCGTCGCCCACCACCAGCAGCGCGCCGACCAGCGCGCGGACCATCGAGTGGCAGAACGCGTCGGCCTCGACCGTCGCCGACGCCAGGCGCGGGGCCTCGCGCGTCCACTCGTAGCGCAGCAGCTCGCGGATCGTCGTGGCGCCCTCGCGCTTGCGGCAGTACGCCGCGAAGTCGTGCTCGCCGACGAGCAGCGCGGTCGCGTCGTTCATCCGCTCGATGTTCAGCGGACGCGGATGCCAGACGACGTCGTGGCGGCGCAGCGGATCGACGCCGACCGGGTCGTCGCAGACGCGGTACACGTACCGGCGCGTCAGCGCGGAGAACCGGGCGTCGAAGCCGTCGGGCGCCACCGAGACGTTCCAGACGCGGACGTCGGCGGGCAGCAGTCCCGCCAGCCGCCGGGGCATCGCCGCGCCGACCGCCGAGTACGCCGCGACGGGCAGCACCACGTGCGCGACCTGGCCCCGCGCGTGGACGCCCGCGTCGGTGCGGCCCGCGACCGTCAGCATCGGAGCCGGGTCGAGCCGCAGCAGCTTGGCGAGCGCGTCCTCGATGACCCCCTGCACCGTGCGCTGGCCGGGCTGCCGTGCCCAGCCCGCGAAACCGGCACCGTCATAGCCGATGTCGAGCCGGAGTCGCACGAGTGCGGTCATCGCGGGGGTGTCTCCTTCGCCCTGGCCGTGCCGTTCGGATGGGGGCACCAGTCTCGCAAAGATCGGGCCCGCCGTCCCGTAGCGGAACGGCGGGCCCTTGCGCATGTCGCGCGATCTCTTACTTCTCGGCGTCGGCCTCGGCGTCCGCCTTGGCCTCCGCGGCCTCCGCCTTCGCCTCCGCGGCCTCGGCCTTGGCCTCCGCGGCGTCCGCCTTCGCCTCGGCGGCGTCCGCCTTGGCGGTGGTGTCCTCGGCCGGAGCCGACTTGGCGGTCGTGCCGGTCGCCGCCGCCAGGGGCTCCTGCACCAGCTCGATCACGGCCATGGGCGCGTTGTCGCCCTTGCGCGGGCCGAGCTTGGTGATGCGGGTGTAGCCACCCGGACGAGCCGCGAACTGCGGGCCGATCACCGTGAACAGCTCGTGCACGACGCTCTTGTCGCGAATGACCTGCGCGACCTGGCGACGGTTGTGCAGGTCGCCCTTCTTGGCCTTGGTGATCAGCTTCTCCGCCAGCGGGCGGACCCGGCGGGCCTTGGCCTCGGTGGTGGTGATGCGGCCGTGCTCGAACAGCGACGTCGCCAGGTTCGCGAGGATCAGACGCTGGTGCGCGGCGCTACCGCCGAGGCGGGCACCCTTGGTGGGCTGAGGCATGTCTCGTCCTTCCTGCGCCGGCCGTATCAGGTACCGACGTCAGCTTGCCCCGGGGCCGGGCGGCCCCGGGGGTCGTGCTCCGAGGGTCAGTACTGTGCGTGTCACTTCGGGGGGACAACCCCCAGACCCCCGGCAGCAGCACTGCCGAAAACCTCCGCTGCGCTGCGGTTTTCGTCAGTACTGCTCGGTTTCCGCGTAACCGCCGTCGTCGTCGCCGTAGTTGTCGGCCGCCGCGCTCGGGTCGAACCCGGGCGGGGAGTCCTTCAGCGAGAGGCCCATGTCGTTGAGCTTCTGCTTGACCTCTTCGATCGACTTGGCGCCGAAATTCCTTATATCCAGGAGGTCCTGCTCGGAGCGGGCCACCAGCTCGCCCACCGAGTGGATGCCCTCGCGCTTGAGGCAGTTGTAGGAGCGGACCGTGAGGTTCAGCTCCTCGATCGGCAGCGCCAGGTCGGCGGCGAGCGCGGCGTCCGTCGGGGACGGGCCCATGTCGATGCCCTCGGCCTCGACGTTCAGCTCGCGCGCCAGCCCGAACAGCTCGACCAGCGTCTTACCGGCCGACGCGACCGCGTCGCGCGGCAGCAGCGACTGCTTGGTCTCGACGTCCAGGATGAGCCGGTCGAAGTCGGTGCGCTGCTCGACGCGCGTCGCCTCGACCTTGTAGGTCACCTTGAGGACGGGCGAGTAGATCGAGTCGATCGGGATACGGCCGATCTCCTGCCCCGGCTGCTTGTTCTGCGCCGCCGAGACGTAGCCGCGGCCGCGCTCGACCGTCAGCTCCATCTCCAGCTTCGCCTTGTTGTTCAGCGTGGCGATGCGCAGGTCGGGGTTGTGCACCTCGACACCGGCCGGCGGCGCGATGTCGGCGGCGGTGACGTCGCCCGGCCCCTGCTTGCGCAGGTACATGACGACCGGCTCGTCGTGCTCGGACGAGACGACCAGCTCCTTGAGGTTCAGGATGATGTCGGTGACATCCTCCTTGACCCCGGGAACGGTCGAGAACTCGTGCAGCACGCCCTCGATGCGGATGCTGGTCACGGCCGCGCCCGGAATGGACGACAGCAGCGTGCGCCGCAGCGAGTTGCCGATCGTGTAGCCGAAGCCCGGCTCCAGCGGCTCGATGGTGAACCGGGAGCGGTACTCGTCCACCTGCTCTTCGGTGAGGGTGGGACGCTGTGCGATGAGCATGAGTGCTCCTTCTTCCCGCGGTGCCCGCTATTTGACGACCGCGATCTCTTCTTCGATGTGCCCGGACGGGGGCCGGGACGAACCCGGCCCCCGTCCGAGAGGAGCCGCTACTTGGAGTAGAGCTCGACGATCAGCTGCTCCTGGACGGGAGCGTCGATCTGCTGGCGGACCGGGAGCGAGTGCACGAGGATGCGCATCTTCTCCGAGTCCTGCCCGAGCCACGCCGGGACGGGACGCTCGCCGGCCTCGGCCTTGGCGACCTGGAACGGCGTCATGTCCTGCGACTTGCCCTTGACGTCGACGATGTCGGACTCGCGAACGAGGTACGACGGGATGTCGACCTTCTTGCCGTTGACCCGGATGTGGCCGTGGCGGATGAGCTGCCGGGCCATGTCGCGGGACTTGGCGAAACCGCCGCGGTACACGACGTTGTCGAGACGGCGCTCGAGCAGCGTGAGCAGGTTCTCACCCGTCTTGCCGCCCTGGCGGTTCGCCTCGACGTAGTAGTTGCTGAACTGGCGCTCAAGGATGCCGTAGATGCGCTTGGCCTTCTGCTTCTCACGGAGCTGAAGCAGGTACTCGGTCTCCTTCGGCCGACCGCGACCGTGCTCACCCGGGGGGTAAGGACGGATCTCGATCGGGCACTTGGGGCCATCGCACTTGCTGCCCTTGAGGAACAGCTTCATCTTCTCCCGACGGCACAGCTTGCAGTCGGCACCGGTGTAACGAGCCATGATTCCTGTATCTCCCCTTCGGCTCAGACGCGCCGGCGCTTGGGCGGGCGGCAGCCGTTGTGCGGGACGGGCGTGACGTCCTGGATCGAGCCCACCTCAAGACCGGTCGCGGAGAGCGAGCGGATGGCGGTCTCGCGGCCCGAGCCCGGGCCCTTCACGAAGACGTCGACCTTGCGCATGCCGTGCTCCATCGCGCGGCGCGCGGCGGCCTCGGCGGCCTGCTGCGCGGCGAACGGGGTGGACTTGCGCGAACCCTTGAATCCCACGTGGCCGGAGGAGGCCCAGGAGATCACGTTGCCGTTGGGGTCGGTGATCGAGACGATCGTGTTGTTGAACGTGCTCTTGATGTGGGCGTGCCCGTGAGCGACGTTCTTCTTTTCCTTGCGGCGCACCTTCTTGGCGCCGACACGGCTCTTAGGAGGCATCTGCTCTCTCTACTCGTGAGGTCGTCGATCCGGCGGACCGGATGAGGTCCGTGCGGACTACTTCTTGCCGGCCTTCTTCTTGCCGGCCACGGTCTTCTTCTTGCCCTTACGGGTGCGCGCGTTGGTCTGCGTGCGCTGGCCGTGGACCGGAAGCCCGCGGCGGTGCCGGATGCCCTGGTAGGACCCGATCTCGATCTTGCGTCGAATGTCGGCCTGGACCTCGCGACGAAGGTCACCCTCGACCTTGTAGTTCGTCTCGATCCAGTCACGGAGCTTCACCAGCTCGTCGTCGCCGAGCTGGTGCACCCGCAGGTTGCCGTCGACGCCGGTGCCCGCGAGGGTCTCCAGCGCACGGGTACGGCCGATCCCGAAGATGTAGGTGAGAGCGATCTCCAGCCGCTTGTCGCGCGGAAGATCGACGCCGAGGAGGCGTGCCATCGTGGGCAGTTCCCTTCATTGGCGGAGGTATCGGCGTATCGCGTCCGCACACACCCTGCCCGGGTGGCGGCCTCGGCCTCCGTCCGAGGGTCGTCCCTTCACACGACCGAGCCGTACGACCCGATCAAGGCCGTACGGCGGTCCTGCGAAGGCAGCGATACGTGAGGATCAACCCCGCAGGCGCGGGGAAGCACTGCACGACAGGGCGTCAGCCCTGGCGCTGCTTGTGGCGCGGGTCGGAGCAGATGACCATGACCCGGCCGTGCCGGCGGATGACGCGGCACTTCTGGCAGATCTTCTTGACGCTCGGCTTGACCTTCACTGGGTCTCCTCGAAATTCTCAGGGTCACCCCCGCGCCGCCACGCGCGGGGAAGGCAACCCCAGTGGGGTGAGTACTACTTGTAGCGGTAGACGATCCGACCGCGCGTGAGGTCGTAGGGGCTCAACTCCACGACGACGCGGTCGTCCGGCAGGATTCGGATGTAGTGCATCCGCATCTTGCCGCTGATGTGGGCGAGCACCTTGTGCCCGTTGTCGAGCTCCACCCGGAACATGGCGTTCGGGAGGGACTCGATGACGGTGCCCTCGATCTCGATGGCGCCTTCCTTCTTGGGCATGTCCTCCGCGCTTCGCTGATCGGCTCATTGGACGTCGGCCGCCCAGGGCAAGACCACACCGAGTGTGGAACACCGAGGGAACCGGCCGCATTCCACACGGTGACGGAAGGTCACCGGGGATCAAGGCGGCCGAAAACGGACCGGCACAGGAGTCTACGCCACCGCGCCGCCTTACGCGAAACGAACACGTACCGCTGCACCGGAGACCGCTCCCGATACCAGCATACCCCGCGTTCGCGTTGTACCTTTCCAGTGGGAAGACGTCCAGGGAGGGTCGGCATGCCGAGCTATGACTTCGCGCTGATCCTCAGCCGCCCGTACTTCGAGGAGGAGCTGGACGGCCTCTTCGACCGCACCCACGGCCGCGTCACCGTCTCCATCATCACCGACCCCGGGCACGCCGACCGGCCGGGCAACGCCTCCTGCGCCTGGCAGGGCCGCACCCTCGCCGCCGCGATCATGGAGGTCCTGGAGCACGTCGAGGAGAGCGCGCCCGGCGCGCGGGCGCTGCGCGTCGAGGCCGACCCGCTGCTGACCATCCGCGACATCGCCGAACGCACCCACCGCTCCATCGACTCGGTCCGGCTGGCGATCACCGGCGCGCGCGGCCCCGGCCGGGGCGGCAGCGACGACCGGTTCCCGCCCGCCGAGATGTCGACCGGCGGGCACCGGCTCTGGCGCTGGTCCAAGGTCGCCGACTGGTACGGCCTGGACGACCCCGTGCTGCGCGAGGCCCGCCCGACCGTCCGCGCCATCAACGGATGGCTCGCGCTGCGCGACGTCGTCCCCGACATCGCCCCGGCCGCCGCCGAGGTCACCTCCGCGCTCGACGCCGTCGTGCACGTCGCCTGACCCGGCCCCGCCTCACTCGTCCGGCGCGGTGAGCGCCAGGTCGTCCAGCGCGTAGGCGGCGGTGAACGTCGCGTAGACGAGGACGTGCACCGCGTGCGCCGTCGTCAGCAGGCGCAGTTCCGGCTCGTCGGACGGCGCCAGCAGCCGCGCCCGCGGATACGGCACCTCGGGCAGCCGCTCGGCCGTCGTCACCCGGAACACCGCGACCGTGTCGTCCGCGCGGACGACACCGACGATGTCACCGCGCACCAGGTCGCGCAGCCGGGCCAGCACCCGTCCCCCGACGATCACGGCCGCGCCCGGCCGTCCCGGCGTCGGACCGGCCGCGTACCAGCCCGCCAGCCCGTCCTCGGCGGCGGGCGGCGCGACGATCACGCCGGACGCGTCCCCGCCCACCGCGCTCAGCGGCGACGCCACCCCGATCGACGGGATCGCCAGCGTGCTCGGCAGCGCCGCGCCCAGCTCGCCCGCCAGCGGACGCGGCTGCGGACGCACCGGCGGCAACTCGGGCAGGACCGGCGTACCGCACCGGCGCCGGTCACCGACCGGACCCAGCCGGCAGTGCCGGATCATCGCCGCGCTCCGCCCAGGACCCGGCGGTACGCCACCGGGAGTACGGTGAGCGGTGACGCACCCACCCCGGCGGCCTTCCTGTCGCGCATCATGCGTCTCCCCCATCCGGGCCGTGGTCGGACGACACCGGTGTTCCTTGTCTCCCCGGGCCGCGTCGACATGCTGATCACGGAGACGTAAAGATCATTCCAGCGCTTCCGGCGGACGGTCCCGCCGGGCGCGCTCGACACAAGGGGGCACAGATCAATGGCGATCATCGCGCAGCTCAGCGACATCCACCTCGCGGCCGGGCGCGACGGGGCCGTGGACGACGGTTCCGGGCCCGTCCGCGCGCTGCGCGCGGCCGTGTCGAGCCTGCTGTCGCTGCCGGCCCGGCCGGACGCCGTCGTGCTCACCGGCGACCTCGCCGACGCGGGCCTGGCCGCCGAGTACACCCGGCTGCACGCGCTGCTCTCGCCGCTCCCGATGCCCGTCTACCCGCTGTGCGGCAACCACGACGACCCCGACGCGCTGCGCGCCGTCTTCGCCGACCACCCCGCCGTCTCCGCCACCGGCACGTCGGTGCGGGCCCCGTTGCAGTACGCGGTCGACATCGGCGACGTCCGGCTCGTCTGCTGCGACACCAGCGTCCAGGGGCAGCCGTACGGGTTCATGGACGACGACCGCCTCGCCTGGCTCGACACGACCCTCGCCGCCGTGCCGGACCGTCCCACCGTCGTCGCCACGCACCATCCGGCCTACCCGGTCGGCATCCGCTTCATCGACGACATGCGCTTCACCAACGCCGCCGCGTTCGGCGGCGTGCTGCGCCGCCACCCGCAGGTCGTCCGCGTCATCAGCGGCCACGTCCACCGGGGCTCGGCCGGGTCGCTCGGCGGCATCGTCGCGACGACCTGCCCCAGCACCTACCGGCAGCTCTTCCTCGACCTCACCCAGCCCGGCCACGCCGCCGTCACCGGCGAACCCGCGGGCTTCGCCGTCCACCTCGTCACCACCACGACCACGACGACCCACTTCGTCCCCACCGGCAACTACCGCCCCCTGATGGACGTGGAGTAGCCGCTCAGTGCTGGGCGCGGCGGGCCAGGGTGCCGATGATCAGGACGATGCCCCAGGGGCCCGCCACCCAGAGCCACCACGGGTAGACCAGGGTGCCGGTCAGGGCGAGGATGGCCCAGACGCCGAGGTTGAGGCCGCTGACGACGGCCCACGACGTCCACGCGACCGTGCCCGCCGGGGGCGCCACCACCGGCCTGCCGTCGCGGTGGGCCGGGGACGTCTCGTACCGCTGCGAGGACGGCACCGGGTAGTGGTCGCGGTGCGGGTCCTCCTCGGGGAGGTCGGCGGTCACCTCGTCCAGGTCACCGAGCGTGCGGGCGGCGTAGACCGCCTCGATGCGCTCCTGGAGCTCCTCGGTCGTGATGCGGCCGACCGCGCAGTGCTCGCGCAGGCTCGCGGCGACGCGGTCGCGGTCGACGTCCGAAGCCCGCATCTCAGGGTTCGGTGCCATGGCCAGGCTCCTCAAGGTCAGCGGAGGCGTCTCAGGCGGACGCCGTGATCCCCAGCTTGGCGAACCACTCCCGGCCCTCGTCAAGGGCCGTCAGCACACGGGGGCCGTCCGGGGTGACGGCGAACGTGTGCTCGAAGTGCGCCGAATACCGGCCGTCGCCCGTGACGACCGTCCAGCCGTCGTCCAGCTCGACCGTGTCCTTCGTCCCGAGGTTCACCATCGGCTCGACGGCGAAGCACATGCCCGGCTCCAGCACCGGGCCGTGGCCGGGCGCGCCGTGGTTCGGGATGAGCGGGTCCATGTGCATCTCGGTGCCGATGCCGTGCCCGCCATAGCCCTCGACGATGCCGTACGGGCCCTGAGACCGCACGTACGTCTCGATCGCGTGCGACATGTCAGTCATACGAGCCCCGGCTCGACCGGCCGCCAGGCCGTGCCACAGGGACGTCTCGGTGACGTCCAGCAGCGTGCGCAGCTCGGGCGTGATCTCCCCGACGGGCACGGTGACCGCCGCGTCGCCGTGCCAGCCCTCGACGATCGCGCCGCAGTCGATCGAGATCACGTCGCCGTCGCGCAGCACCTTGCCGCCGTTGGGGATGCCGTGCACGATCTCCTCGTTGACCGAGGCGCAGATCGTGCCGGTGAACCCGTGGTAGCCCTTGAACGACGGCACGCCGCCGTGGTCGCGGATGTGCTGCTCGGCGACCGTGTCGAGGTCGAGCGTGCTGATGCCCGGCCGCACCGACGCCCGCAGCAACTCCAGCGTGCGGCCGACCAGCAGGCCCGCGGCACGCATCAGCTCGACCTGCTCGGCCGTCTTGATCTGGACGGCCGGACGGCGCCGCTTGAACATCTGCAACCCCTCACGCGTTGGTGGCCGCGGCACCGCGGCCGGGAAGACGACCGCCTCGCAGACCGTGCGGTCTGCGAGGCGGGATACGTACGTCGGAGCCCTACCGGACGGCTAGGCGCTCTCCAGCGGTGCCAGCGCCGCCAGCGCGCGCCCGGTGACCTCCTCGACCGAACCGGTCGCCTCGATACCGGCGAGGATGCCCTCGTCCTCATAGAACTGCACGAGCGGGGCGGTTTGTTCCTGGTAGACCTCCAGCCGGTGACGGACGACGTCCTCCTTGTCGTCGTCACGCTGGAACAGGTTGCCGCCGCAGTCGTCGCAGATGTCGTCGCGCTTGTCGTCGAAGTCGACGTGCCAGATCTTGCCGCACTTGGTGCAGGTGCGGCGGCCGGAGAGGCGGCGGACGACCTCCTCCTCGTCGACGACGAGCTCCAGGACGATGTCGAGCCGGGCGTCCCACTCGGAGAGCATCTTCTTGAGCGTCTCGGCCTGCGGCACGTTGCGCGGGAACCCGTCGAGCAGGAATCCGTCGCGGGCGTCGTCCTCGGACAGCCGGTCACGGACCATGGCGATCGTCACCTCGTCGGGGACGAGGTCGCCGCGGTCCATGAACTCCTTGGCCTTGCGGCCGAGCTCGGTGCCACCGGACACGTTCGCGCGGAAGATGTCACCGGTCGAGATCTTCGGGATCGACAGATGCGAGGCGATGAACTGGGCCTGCGTCCCCTTGCCCGCGCCGGGGGGGCCCACCAGAACGATACGCATCTACCGGAGGAAACCCTCGTAGTTGCGCTGCTGGAGCTGAGATTCGATCTGCTTCACGGTATCCAGTCCGACGCCGACGACGATGAGAATGCTCGCGCCACCGAACGGGAAGTCGTTGGTCGCCTCCAGGAGGGCGAACGCGACCATGGGGATCAGGGCGACGAGCCCCAGGTACAACGCGCCGGGAGTGGTGATCCGCGTCAGCACGTAGTCGAGGTACTCGGCGGTCGGCCGCCCCGGACGGATACCTGGGATGAACCCACCATACTTCTTCATGTTGTCGGCGACTTCAGTGGGGTTGAAGGTGATCGCGACGTAGAAGAAGGCGAAGAAGATGATGAAGACGAAGAAGACCGCCATGTGCCAGCCGTTGCTGGGCTGGAGGTACGGCTGGATGTTCTGGAGCCACTTGGTGTCGGGCCAGAGCTGCGTCGCCAGCACCGGGAGGTACAGCAGCGAGGAGGCGAAGATCACAGGGATGATGCCGGCCTGGTTGACCTTCAGCGGGATGTAGGTCGAGGTGCCGCCGTACATGCGCCGGCCGACCATCCGCTTCGCGTACTGCACCGGGATGCGGCGCTGCGCCTGCTCCACGAACACGACGCCCGCCATGATGGCGAGGCCCACGATCAGGACCATCGCGAAGACGAAGCCGCCCTTGGACTGGTAGATGCTCCAGAACTGGGCGGGGAACACCGCGACGACCTGCGTGAAGATCAGGATCGACATGCCGTTGCCGACGCCCCGGTCCGTGATCAGCTCACCGAGCCACATGATCACCGAGGTGCCCGCCACCATCACGATGACGATCGTGATGATCGTGAACATGTCCTTCTCGTACAGGATGTTCTCGGCACCCGGCACGTTCTGCAGGAGCTGCCCCGTGCTCGCCATCGCGACGATGCCGGTCGCCTGAAGGATCGCGAGACCGATCGTCAGGTACCGCGTGTACTGGGTGATCTTGGTGGTACCGGCCTGGCCCTCCTTCTTCAGGGCCTCCAGCCGGGGAATCACGACCGTGAGGAGCTGCAGGATGATGCTCGCCGTGATGTAGGGCATGATGCCCAGCGCGAACACCGAGAGTTGCAGCAGCGCTCCACCGCTGAACAGGTCGACGAGCCCGTAGAGCTGGCTCGTGTCCCGCGCGGCGTCGGCGGATTCGGACAGCACCTTGGTGTTCACACCAGGGGACGGCAGCATCGAGCCCACGCGGAACACCACGATGATGAACAGCGTGAACAACAGCTTTTTACGCAGGTCAGGCGTACGGAAAGCCCGAGCGAACGCGGTCAGCACCATTCCTCCTGCGCGACTGACTTATGCATGGCAGCCGTGGGGCCGGTTTCAGGACTCGAAGTAGCGGGGAGGCATGACAGGCCCTCCTCACCGAAGTGACTCTAACAGCAGATGTGACCGGGGCCGCTCCCCCGCACGCACCGACCTCACGGTCCGTGACGCGCGACGGGAGCGGCCCCGGTTCACCATCGCCCGCTTACAGCTCGTCGGCGCTGCCGCCGGCCGCCGCGATCTTCTCCTTGGCCGAGCCGGAGAAGGCGTGCACCTTCACCTGCACGGCGACGGAGATGTCGCCCTGGCCGAGCACCTTCACCGGCTTGCCGCGGCGCACCGCGCCCTTGGCCGCCAGGTCCTCGGCGGTGACCTCGCCACCGTCGGGGTACAGCTCGGCGAGCTTGTCCAGGTTCACGACCTGGAACTCGACGCGGTTCGGGTTCTTGAAGCCCTTGAGCTTGGGCAGCCGCCGGATCAGGGGCATCTGACCGCCCTCGAACCCGACCGGAACCGTGCTCCTGGCCTTCGTGCCCTTGGTGCCGCGGCCCGCGGTCTTGCCCTTGGACGCCTCGCCGCGGCCCTTGCGGGTCTTGCTGCGGTTGGCGCCGGGGGCCGGACGCAGGTCGTGCACCCCGAGGGGCGCGCCCTCGTTGGTGTCCGCCATGTCAGTCGACCTCCTCGACGGCGACGAGG
This sequence comes from Actinomadura flavalba DSM 45200, assembly GCF_000374305.1. GTDB lineage: Bacteria > Actinomycetota > Actinomycetes > Streptosporangiales > Streptosporangiaceae > Spirillospora > Spirillospora flavalba. The sequence goes on from NZ_KB894099.1 coordinate 218,638, forward strand.
TGCGCCACCGTCCGGATCATGCCGAGCACCTCGGGGCGGTCCTCGCGGACCACGCTCTGCCCGATCTTCTTCAGGCCGAGGGTGCGCAGCGTGTCACGCTGGTTCTGCTTCTCGCTGATCACAGACTTGGTCTGCGTGATCCTGAGATTGGTCACGACGACGCGACCTCCTGCCGGGGCTCGCTGCCCGCGGCGCGGGCGCGGAGCATCGCCGCGGGGGCGACGTCCTCGATCGGCAGACCGCGCTTGGCGGCGATCTCCTCGGGCCGCTTCAGCGACTTGAGGCCCGCCACCGTCGCGTGGACGATGTTGATCGCGTTGTCGGTGCCGAGGGACTTGCTCAGCACGTCGTGGATACCGGCGCACTCCAGCACGGCGCGCACCGGGCCACCCGCGATCACACCGGTACCGGGGCTGGCCGGACGCAGCAGGACCACGCCCGCCGCCGCCTCGCCCTGCACGGTGTGCGGGATCGTGCCCTGGATGCGCGGCACCTTGAAGAAGTGCTTCTTGGCCTCCTCGACGCCCTTGGCGATCGCCGCGGGCACCTCCTTGGCCTTGCCGTAGCCGACACCGACGGTGCCGTTGCCGTCACCGACGATCACCAGGGCGGTGAAGCTGAAGCGGCGACCGCCCTTGACGACCTTGGCGACACGGTTGATCGCCACGACCTTCTCGATGTACGACTGACCCTTGTCGGCGCCACCGCGGCGGTCGTCGCGGCGGCCCTGACGGTCGCCACCCTGACCGCCACCGCGCCTCTGCGCTGCCATCAGTGGTTCCTCTTCTCGTTGGTCGGGAAGGCGGCCATCACAGCTCCAGGCCCCCCTCGCGCGCACCGTCCGCGACGGCGGCGACGCGCCCGTGGTACTTGTTGCCGCCACGGTCGAACACGACCGCGGAGACACCGGCCTCCTTGGCACGGGCGGCGACCAGTTCGCCGACCTTGCGCGACTTGGCCGTCTTGTCGCCGGAGTCGTTGCGCAGGTCCGCCTCCATCGTCGACGCGTAGGCCAGCGTGTGGCCCTTGATGTCGTCGATGACCTGGACGAACACGTGCTTGGTGGAGCGGGTCACGACCAGGCGAGGACGCGCGGCGCTGCCGACGACCTTCTTCCGGACCCGCAGGTGCCGGCGCTTGCGGGACTTGGCCCGCGCCGACGTGGCCTTTCCGGCCAGGGTCTTGGTGCCTGCCATGACTACTTACCAGCCTTTCCGACCTTGCGACGGATCTGCTCGCCCTCGTACCGCACACCCTTGCCCTTGTACGGGTCGGGCTTGCGGAGCTTGCGGATGCGAGCGGAGATCTCACCGACGAGCTGCTTGTCGATGCCCTCGACGGTGAGCTGGGTCGGCTTCTCCACCGTGAAGGTGATGCCCTCCGGCGGCTCGACCGTGATCGAGTGGCTGTAGCCGAGCGAGAACTCCAGGTTCTTGCCCTTGGCCACAACGCGGTAACCGACGCCCTGGATGACCAGGGTCTTCTTGTACCCCTCGGTCACGCCCACGACCATGTTGTTGATCAACGAGCGGGTCAGCCCGTGCAGGGCGCGCACCGTGTTGATGTCGTTGGGCCGGGTGACGTTGACCTGGCCGTCCTCGAGAGCGACCGAGATCGGCTCCGAGACGGTGTGCGACAGCGTGCCCTTGGGCCCCTTGACAGAGACCAGCTGGCCGTCGATCTTGATCTCGACGCCATTGGGCACGGTCACGGGGAGTCGTCCGATGCGAGACATGTCTGTGCCCTCCCCTCTACCAGACGTAGGCGAGGACTTCGCCGCCCACGCCGCGCTTGCCGGCCTGCCGGTCCGTCATCAGGCCGGAGGACGTCGAGATGATCGCGACGCCCAGTCCGCCGAGGACCTTGGGCAGGTTGTCCTTCTTCGCGTACACCCGGAGACCGGGCTTGGAGACGCGCTTGATCCCGGCGATCGACCGCTCACGCGTCGGCCCGAACTTCAGGTCGACGATGAGCTTCTTGCCGACCTCGGCGTCCTCCACATTCCAGCCGGTGATGTAGCCCTCCTGCTGAAGGATCTCGGCGATGTGCGCCTTGATCTTCGAGTAGGGCATCGCGACCGTGTCGTGGTACGCCGAGTTCGCGTTGCGCAGACGCGTCAGCATGTCTGCGATCGGGTCGGTCATCGTCATGGCCTACAGGCCCTCCCTCGCCACGGTTTCCATGCGGACCTTTGGCGCGGTCATGGGCGCCTTCGTCAGGCGCCCGGTGGTTATTACAGGCCGGGGGAACCGGCCCCCGTCGCGCGGGGGCCGGTGTCCTACCAGCTCGACTTGGTGATGCCGGGCAGCTCGCCCCGGTGCGCCATCTCGCGGAAGCAGACACGGCACAGGCCGAACTTCCGGTAGACGGAGCGGGGACGCCCGCAGCGCGAACAACGAGTGTACGCGCGCACGCCGAACTTCGGCTTGCGGGCCGCCTTGGCGATCAGCGACTTCTTGGCCATCGCTCAGTTCTCCTTGAACGGGAAACCGAGGAGCTTCAGGAGCGCCCGGCCCTCGTCGTTGTTCGTCGCGGTCGTGACGATCGTGATGTCCATGCCGCGCTGCCGGTCGACCTTGTCGGGGTCCACCTCGTGGAACATGACCTGCTCGGTCAGCCCGAAGGTGTAGTTCCCGTTGCCGTCGAACTGCTTGGGCGACAGGCCACGGAAGTCACGGATGCGCGGCAGCGCCGTGGACAGCAGACGGTCCAGGAACTCCCACATCCGGTCGCCGCGCAGCGTCACGTGGGCGCCGATCGGCATGCCCTCGCGCAGCTTGAACTGGGCGATCGACTTCTTGGCGCGGTTGACGGCCGGCTTCTGACCCGTGATGTTGGTCAGGTCGCGGACGGCACCCTCGATCAGCTTGGCGTCCTTGGCCGCGTCGCCGACCCCCATGTTGACCACGATCTTGGTCAGTCCGGGGATCTGCATGACGTTGGCGTAGCCGAACTGCTCCTGCATCGCCTTCGCGATTTCCTCGCGGTAGCGGAGCTTGAGCCGCGGCTGGGGCACGGAACGCTCGGTGGCGGTCTCGGTCATCTCAGATCTCCTTGCCGGAGCGGCGCGAGATGCGGACCTTCGTGCCGTCGTCGTTCACGCGGACCCCGGTGCGGACGGGCTTGCCGTCCTCGACCAGGGACACGTTGCTGACGTGCAGCGGTGCCTCGACCGTGACCCGGCCGCTCTCCTTGCCGGCGCGCTGCGCGTCGGCCTTGATGTTCTTGGTGATGAGGTTGACGCCCTCGACGACCACGCGCTCGGCGCGGCGGTCGACGCGCAGGACCTTGCCCGTCGCGCCCTTGTTCTTGCCGGCGATGACGATGACCTCGTCGCCCTTGCGGATCTTCATCACAGCACCTCCGGCGCGAGCGACACGATGCGCATGAACTTCTTCTCGCGCAGTTCCCGGCCGACCGGACCGAAGATACGGGTGCCGCGGGGGTCCCCGCCGTCCTTGATCAGGACGGCGGCGTTCTCGTCGAAACGGATGTAGGAGCCGTCCGGACGCCGGCGCTCCTTGCGGGTGCGCACGACGACCGCCTTGACGACGTCACCCTTCTTGACACCCGCGCCGGGAAGGGCATCCTTCACCGTCGCGACGATGACGTCGCCGACTCCCGCGTAGCGCCGACCCGAGCCGCCGAGAACCCGGATGCAAAGGATCTCCTTCGCACCCGTGTTGTCGGCGACCTTGAGTCGCGACTCCTGCTGGATCACGTTGACTCCTGTTCGTCACAGCGGTTCTCCACCTGTCGGCAGAGCCTGCTGGAACCAGTGATTACTTGGCCTTCTCGAGGATCTCGACCACGCGCCAGCGCTTGCTGGCCGAGAGGGGCCGGGTCTCCATGAGACGGACGCGGTCGCCGACGCCACACTCGTTGGCCTCGTCGTGCGCCTTGTACTTGGTCGTGCGACGGATCACCTTGTGGTACCGGCGGTGGGTGATGCGGTCCTCGACGGACACGACCACGGTCTTGTCCATCTTGTCGGAGACCACAAGACCCTCCAGCACCTTACGGGTGGGCCGCTGCTCGGTCTGCTCAGTCATTCTTCTCGTCCTCCGCGGCGTCCTCGACCGTGACGATGCCGAGCTCGCGCTCGCGCATCACGGTGTAGATGCGGGCGATCTCACGCTTCACGGTGCGCAGCCGCCCGTGGCTCTCCAGCTGGCCGGTCGCGGCCTGGAAGCGGAGGTTGAACAGCTCCTCCTTGGCTTCCTTCAGCTTGGTGACCAGGACGTCCGCGGGCTCGGTACGCAGCTCGTCGGCGGCAAGACCCTTGGCCATCAGGACTCACCCACCTCTCGCTTAACAATCTTGCACTTCATGGGCAGCTTGTGGATGGCGCGGGTGAGCGCCTCCCGGGCGATCTCCTCATTGGGGTAGGAGATCTCGAACAGCACGCGGCCCGGCTTCACGTTCGCGACCCACCACTCGACCGAACCCTTACCGGAACCCATGCGGGTCTCGGCGGGCTTCTTGGTCAGCGGGCGGTCCGGGAAGATGTTGATCCAGACCTTGCCGCCACGCTTGATGTGGCGGGTCATCGCGATACGCGCGGCCTCGATCTGCCGGTTGGTGACGTACGCCGGCTCGACGGCCTGGATGCCGTACTCGCCGAACGTCACCTTCGTGCCGCCCTTGGCCATCCCCCGGCGCTTCGGGTGGTGCTGCTTGCGGTGCTTGACCTTACGAGGGATCAGCATCGGCTACTTCAGCTCCCCTCACTGCTCGCAGCGGGTGCGCCGGCCTCGGCCGAGGCGGGAGCCTGCTGCTCGGAACTCTGCTGCTGACGGGCGCCGCCGCGCTCGCCGCCGCGACCGCCACGGCCGCCGCGGTTGCCACCGGCACCGCCGCCGCCACGGCGCTCGCCGCCGCCGCCGCGCCGGTCACGGTCGCCACGGCCGCCGCCACCGGACGCGCGCTGCTGCGCGGCCTTGGCCTCGCGCTCGGCGCGGGTCGGGGCGGCCTCGCCCTTGTAGATCCACACCTTGACGCCGATGCGTCCGAACGTCGTCCGGGCCTCGTAGAAGCCGTAGTCGATGTCGGCGCGCAGCGTGTGCAGCGGGACCTGGCCCTCGCGGTAGAACTCCGACCGCGACATCTCGGCGCCGCCGAGACGGCCGCCGCACTGGACCTTGATGCCCTTGGCGCCGGACTTCATCGCGGACTGGATCGCCTTGCGCATGGCACGGCGGAACGCGACGCGGCTGGAGAGCTGCTCGGCCACGCCCTGCGCGACGAGCTGCGCGTCGATCTCGGGGTTCTTGACCTCGAGGATGTTCAGCCGCACCTGCTTGCCGGTGAGCTTCTCCAGGTCGCCGCGCAGCCGCTCGGCCTCCGCACCGCGGCGGCCGATGACGATGCCCGGACGCGCCGTGTGGATGTTGACCTCGACACGGTCCCGGGTGCGCTCGATCTCCACCTTGGAGATGCCCGCCCGGTCCATGCCCTTCTGGAGCATGCGCCGGATCTGGACGTCTTCCTTGACGTAGTCCTTGTAGAGCTTCTCGGCGAACCACACGGACTTGTGGTCCGTGGTGATGCCGAGCCGGAACCCGTGCGGGTTGATCTTCTGACCCACTACCGGGCCCTCCTCGTCTTCTTGCCGCCGCCGGCCGCCGCCTCTTCCCGCGACTCGACAACCACCGTGATGTGGCTCGTGCGCTTGTTGATGCGGTAAGCCCGGCCCTGGGCACGGGGGCGGAAACGCTTGAGCGTCGGCCCCTCGTCCACCCACGCACGGCTCACGACGAGCGTGCCGGTGTCGAGCTTGAAGTTGTGCTCGGCGTTGGCGATGGCACTCGCCAGCACCTTGCCCACCGGCTCACTCGCAGCCTGGGGGGCGAACCGCAGCACCGCCTGAGCCTCCGCGGCGGGCAGGCCGCGGATGAGGTCCACCACGCGGCGGGCCTTCCTGGGCGTGACGCGGATGAACCGCGCCTGGGCCCTGGCTTCCATCGCTACCTCTCTCCTACGATCTACTGCCCGCTCAGCCGCGACGGCTGCGACGGTCTTCCTTGACGTGGCTGCGGAAGGTGCGCGTCGGCGCGAACTCGCCGAGCTTGTGACCCACCATGGCGTCCGTGATGAACACCGGCACGTGCTTGCGGCCGTCGTGCACGGCGATCGTGTGACCGATCATGTCCGGCACGATCATGGAGCGCCGCGACCACGTCTTGATGACGTTCTTCGTGCCCTTCTCGTTCTGGACGTCGACCTTCTTCTGAAGGTGGTCGTCCACGAAGGGGCCCTTCTTCAGGCTACGTGGCATGACGGACTCCTACCGCTTCTTCTTGCTGCGCCGACGGACGATGAGCCGGTCGCTGGACTTGTTCGCCTGGCGCGTCCGGCCTTCCTTCTTGCCCTTGGGGTTGACCGGGTGGCGACCACCGGAGGTCTTGCCCTCGCCACCGCCGTGCGGGTGGTCGATCGGGTTCATGGCGACACCGCGGACGGTCGGGCGCTTGCCCTTCCAGCGCATGCGGCCGGCCTTGCCCCAGTTGATGTTCGACTGCTCGGCGTTGCCGACCTCGCCGACCGTGGCGCGGCAGCGGACGTCCACCATGCGCATCTCGCCGGAGGGCATGCGCAGCGTGGCGTACTTGCCCTCCTTGGCGAGGAGCTGGACGCCGGCGCCGGCGCTGCGGGCGATCTTCGCGCCGCCACCGGGCTTCAGCTCGATGGCGTGGATGACCGTACCGGTCGGGATGTTGCGCAGCGGGAGGCAGTTGCCGGGCTTGATGTCGCTGCCCGGGCCGTTCTCGACGCGGTCGCCCTGCTTGAGGTTGTGCGGGGCGAGGATGTAGCGCTTCTCGCCGTCCGCGTAGTGCAGCAGCGCGATGCGGGCGGTGCGGTTCGGGTCGTACTCGATGTGCGCGACCTTGGCCGGGACGCCGTCCTTGTCGTGGCGACGGAAGTCGATCACGCGGTAGGCGCGCTTGTGCCCGCCGCCCTGGTGGCGAGTCGTGATGCGGCCGTGGTTGTTACGGCCGCCCTTCTTGGGGAGAGGACGCAGCAGCGACTTCTCCGGCTCGCTGCGCGTGACCTCGACGAAGTCGGCCACGCTCGAGCCGCGACGACCCGGGGTCGTCGGCTTGTACTTACGGATGCCCATCTTATTCGTTCATCCCTTATTCGCTTCGGACGGCGCCGGGGCTCAGGCCCCGCCCCCGAAGATGTCGATCGACTCGCCCTCGGCCAGGCTCACGATGGCGCGCTTGGTGTCCTTGCGCTTGCCGTAACCGGCGCGGGTGCGCTTGCGCTTGCCCTGCCGGTTGATCGTGTTGACGCCGGCGACCTTGACGCCGAACACGGCCTCGACGGCCTGCTTGATCTGCGTCTTGTTGGCGTCGGTGCGGACGAGGAAGGTGTACTTGCCCTCGTCGAGCAGCCCGTAGCTCTTCTCCGAGACGACCGGCGCGAGAATGATGTCGCGGGGGTCGGCGATCTTGGCCATGACGACCCTCCTTACTTCTTCGTCGCGCGCGCGATGAACTCGTCGTACGCCTTCTGCGTGAAGACGACGGCGTTGTTCACCATCACGTCGTAGGTGTTGAGCTGGTCGGACACCAGCAGGTGCACCGAAGGCTCGTTGCGCAGGCTCTTCCAGGTCAGCTCGTCCTCGCGGTCGAGCACGACCAGGACGCGCCGCACGTCGGTGATCTCGCGCAGCGCCTTGACGGCCTCGCGGGTCTTCGGGACGTCACCGGTGACCAGGTGGTCCACGACGAACACGAGGTCGTGGCGGGCCCGGTCCGACAGGGCGCCGCGCAGCGCTGCGGCCTTCATCTTCTTGGGCGTGCGCTGGGTGTAGTCGCGCGGCTGGGGGCCGTGCACGATGCCGCCGCCGGCGAACTGCGGCGCGCGGATCGAGCCCTGGCGGGCCCGGCCGGTGCCCTTCTGGCGGTACGGCTTCTTGCCGCCGCCGGCGACCTCGCCGCGCGTCTTGGTGGAGTGCGTGCCCTGCCGGGCGGCGGCCTGCTGGCCCACCACGACCTGGTGGATCAGCGGGACGCTGGTCTTCGCGTCGAAGATCTCGGCGGGCAGGTCGATGTCGAGCTTGCTCACTTGCCCGTCCCCTTCACTGCGTCGCGGACGAGGACCACGCCGCCGTTGGGACCGGGAACCGCGCCCTTGATGAGCAGCAGGTTCTTCTCGGTGTCGATGGCGTGGATCGTCAGGTTCTGGACCGTGGTGCGGGCGTTGCCGAGCCGACCGGCCATGCGCAGACCCTTGAAGACGCGACCGGGGGTCGCGCAGCCGCCGATGGAACCCGGCGAACGGTGCTTGCGCTGGGTGCCGTGCGACGCGCCGAGGCCCTTGAAGCCGTGGCGCTTCATGACACCCGCGGTGCCCTTGCCCTTGCTGGTGCCGGTCACGTCGATGCGCTGACCGGTCTCGAAGACGCCGGCGGTGATCTCCTGGCCGAGCTCGTACTCGGTGGTGTCGTCAGCCCGCAGTTCGACGAGGTAGCGGCGCGGCGTGACGCCGGCCTTCTCGAAGTGACCCGTGCGCGGCTTGTTCACCTTGCGCGGGTCGATCTGCCCGTAGCCGATCTGGACGGCGGTGTAGCCGTCGGTCTCCTGGCTGCGGAGCTGGGTGACGACACACGGCCCGGCCTGGACGACGGTCACCGGAACGATCCGGCCCTCATCGTCGAAGACCTGGGTCATGCCGAGCTTCTCGCCCAGGACGCCCTTCCTCTGCGTACTCATCTGGTGCGTCCCTTAGAGCTTGATCTCGATGTCAACGCCGGCCGGAAGGTCGAGACGCATCAGCGAGTCGACCGTCTTGGGCGTCGGGTCGATGATGTCGATCAACCGCTTGTGCGTGCGCATCTCGAAGTGCTCGCGCGAGTCCTTGTACTTGTGCGGCGAGCGGATGACGCAGTACACGTTCTTCTCGGTCGGCAGCGGCACCGGGCCCGCGACCTTGGCGCCCGTCCGCGTCACCGTCTCAACGATCTTCTTCGCGGAGGTGTCGATGACCTCGTGGTCGTAGGCCTTGAGCCGGATGCGGATCTTCTGTCCCGCCATGGTGGCCTCGGTGTCCTTTGCTGGTAGTGCCGCTGATGCTTGCGAGTCGTGGGGCGGCGGCCCGGCCGCTTCCCGGGCTGAGCCGGGGGCGCGGCCGGGCCGCCGCGCCTACGAGGGTGTTACTTGTTGATCTTGACGACGCGACCGGCGCCGACCGTCCGGCCACCCTCGCGGATGGCGAACTTCAGGCCCTCTTCCATGGCGACCGGCTGGATGAGCTCGACGCTCATCTCGGTGTTGTCGCCCGGCATGACCATCTCGGTGCCCTCGGGGAGGTTCACCACACCGGTCACGTCCGTGGTGCGGAAGTAGAACTGCGGACGGTAGTTGTTGAAGAACGGCGTGTGGCGGCCGCCCTCGTCCTTGGACAGGATGTAGACCTGCGCCTCGAACGAGGTGTGCGGGGTGTTGGTGCCCGGCTTGATGACACACTGGCCGCGCTCGACGTCCTCGCGCTTGATGCCGCGCAGCAGCAGGCCGACGTTGTCACCGGCCTGGCCCTGGTCGAGCAGCTTGCGGAACATCTCGACGCCCGTCACCGTGGTGGAGGTCGAGGTCTCCTTGATGCCGATGATGTCGACGGTCTCGTTGACGTTCACGACACCGCGCTCGATGCGGCCGGTCACGACGGTGCCGCGGCCGGTGATCGAGAAGACGTCCTCGATGGGCATGAGGAACGGCTTGTCCGTCTCGCGGACCGGCTCGGGGACGTTCTCGTCCACGGCGGCCATCAGCTCGAGGATGGACTGGCCCCACTTCTCGTCGCCCTGGAGCGCCTGGAAGGCCGAGACGCGGACGACGGGCAGGTCGTCGCCCGGGAACTCGTACTCGGAGAGCAGCTCGCGGACCTCGAGCTCGACGAGCTCCAGGATCTCCTCGTCGTCCACCATGTCGCACTTGTTCAGCGCGACGACGATGTAGGGGACGCCGACCTGGCGGGCCAGGAGCACGTGCTCCTTGGTCTGCGGCATCGGGCCGTCGGTGGCGGCGACCACCAGGATGGCGCCGTCCATCTGCGCAGCACCGGTGATCATGTTCTTGATGTAGTCGGCGTGCCCGGGGCAGTCGACGTGGGCGTAGTGACGCGACTCGGTCTGGTACTCGACGTGCGCGATGGAGATGGTGATACCGCGCTCGCGCTCCTCCGGCGCCTTGTCGATGTCCTCGAACGGCGTGAAGGGGTTGATGTCCGGGTGCGCGTCGTGCAGCACCTTGGTGATCGCCGCGGTAAGGGTGGTCTTACCGTGGTCGATGTGACCGATGGTGCCGATGTTCACGTGCGGCTTGGTCCGCTCGAACTTGGCCTTCGCCACTGTTGCTCCTTGTTGCGATCCTCGGCCGGGCGTACCGACCGCTTCGATGTATGTCTGGTGATCTAGGCAGGCCGGGTGCTACTCGCCCCGCGCCTTCGCGATGATCTCCTGCGCGACGTTCCCGGGAACTTCGGCGTAGGAGTCGAACTGCATGGTGAACACAGCCCGGCCCTGGGTCTTGCTGCGCAGATCACCCACGTAACCGAACATCTCGGACAGCGGCACCAGTGCCTTGACGATGCGCATTCCGTGCCGCTCGTCCATGGACTGGACCTGACCGCGCCGGCTGTTGAGGTCGCCGATCACGTCGCCCATGTTCGCCTCGGGCGTGGTGACCTCGACGGCCATCATCGGCTCCAGCAGCGCCGGAGACGCCTTGCGGGCCGCCTCCTTGAACGCCATGGAACCGGCGACCTTGAACGCCATTTCCGACGAGTCGACCTCGTGGTAGGCGCCGTCCTGCAGGGTGACCTTCACACCGACCATCGGGTAGCCGGCGAGGACGCCGAACTCGGCGGCCTCCTGGCAGCCCGCGTCCACCGACGGGATGTACTCCCGGGGGATGCGGCCGCCGGTCACCTTGTTCTCGAACTCGTAACCGTCCGACCCGCCGCCGAGCGGCGCCAGGTCGATGATGACGCGACCGAACTGGCCCGAGCCACCCGTCTGCTTCTTGTGGGTGTACTCGACCTTCTGCACGGCCTTGGTGATCGTCTCGCGGTAGGCCACCTGCGGGCGGCCCACGTTGGCGTCCACCTTGAACTCGCGCTTCATCCGGTCGACGAGGATCTCCAGGTGGAGTTCGCCCATGCCGGAGATGACCGTCTGGCCGGTCTCCTCGTCGCTGCGGACCTGGAAGGACGGGTCCTCCTCGGCCAGCCGCTGGATCGCGGTGCCCAGCTTCTGCTGGTCGGCCTTGGTCTTGGGCTCGATCGCGACGTGGATGACCGGCGCCGGGAAGTTCATCGACTCCAGCACGATCGGGTTCTTCTCGTCGCTCAGCGTCTCACCGGTGGTGGTCTGCTTGAGGCCCATGACCGCGACGATGTCGCCCGCGCCCACGCGCTCGATCTCGGTGCGCTTGTTCGCGTGCATCCGGTAGATCTTGCCGATCCGCTCCTTGCGCTCCTTGACGGAGTTCAGCACCGAGGTGCCGGACTCAAGGACGCCGGAGTAGACCCGGATGAACGTGAGCTTGCCGAGGTGCGGGTCGCTCGCGATCTTGAACGCCAGCGCGGAGAAGGGCTCCTCCTCGCTCGGCTTGCGCAGCAGCGCCTTGTCCTCGTCGCGGACGGCGTGGCCCTCGATGGCCTCGACGTCCAGCGGGGAGGGCAGGTACCGGACGATCGCGTCGAGCAGGGGCTGCACGCCCTTGTTCTTGAACGCGGTGCCGCACGTGACCGGAGTGAGCTTGGCGGCGATCGTCGCGCGGCGGATGCCGGCGTGGAGCTGCTCGACGGTGGGCTCGGTGCCCTCCAGGAACAGTTCCATCAGCTCGTCGTCGTTCTCGGCGAGCGTCTCGACCAGCTTGTCGTGCCACTCACGGGCCACGTCGGCGTGCGACTCGGGGATGTCGACCGTGTCGTACATCTCGCCGAGCTTGGCCTCCTCGTTCCAGACGAGGGCCTTCATCGCCACGAGGTCGACGACGCCCTTGAAGTCCGACTCGGCGCCGATCGGGAGCTGGAGCACCAGCGGGATCGCGTTGAGACGGTTCTCGATCATGTCGACGCAGCGGTGGAACTCCGCGCCGACGCGGTCCAGCTTGTTGACGAAGCACATGCGGGGCACGCTGTAGCGGTCGGCCTGACGCCAGACGGTCTCCGACTGCGGCTCGACGCCGGCGACACCGTCGAACACCGCGACCGCACCGTCGAGCACCCGCAGGTTGCGCTCCACCTCGACGGTGAAGTCGACGTGGCCCGGGGTGTCGATGATGTTGATCGTGTGCTTGACGTCCTCGACGGACCATTCGCAGGTGGTGGCCGCGGAGGTGATGGTGATGCCCCGCTCCTGCTCCTGCTCCATCCAGTCCATCGTGGCGGCGCCGTCGTGGACCTCGCCGATCTTGTAGCTCATCCCCGTGTAGTAGAGGATGCGCTCGGTCGTCGTGGTCTTGCCCGCGTCGATATGGGCCATGATCCCGATGTTGCGGACCTTGGCCAGGTCTACACCGGTTTTGGTAGCCACTGTGCCCTCGCGTCTCGTCGTCGTTCGTCGTTCGCCGGGATTACCAGCGGTAGTGAGCGAAGGCCTTGTTGGACTCCGCCATCTTGTGCGTGTCCTCGCGCTTCTTGACGGAAGCGCCGAGGCCGTTGCTCGCGTCGAGCAGCTCGTTCATGAGCCGCTCGGTCATGGTCTTCTCGCGGCGGGCGCGGGAGTACTGCACCAGCCAGCGCAGGGCCAGGGTGGTGCTGCGCGCGGGCCGCACCTCCACCGGGACCTGGTAGGTCGCGCCACCGACGCGGCGGCTCTTGACCTCCAGGGTCGGCTTCACGTTGTCCAGCGCGCGCTTCAGCGTGACGACCGGGTCGTTGCCGGTCTTCTCGCGAGCGCCCTCCAGGGCGTCGTAGACGATGCCCTGGGCGATGGACCGCTTGCCGTCCAGCAGCACCTTGTTGATCAGGGCGGTGACCAGCGGCGAGTTGTACACCGGGTCGGCGATCAGCGGGCGCTTGCCAGGTGATCCCTTGCGCGGCATTAGCTCTTCTCCTTCTTGGCGCCGTAGCGGCTGCGCGCCTGCTTGCGGTTGCGGACTCCCTGGGTGTCCAGCGAACCGCGAATGATCTTGTACCGAACGCCGGGGAGGTCCTTCACTCGGCCACCGCGCACGAGCACGATCGAGTGCTCCTGAAGGTTGTGTCCCTCACCGGGGATGTAGGCCGTGACCTCAATCCCGCTGGTGAGCCGAACACGGGCGACCTTGCGAAGCGCGGAGTTCGGCTTCTTGGGCGTCGTCGTGTAGACGCGCGTGCAGACACCCCGGCGCTGGGGGCTGCCCTTCAGCGCAGGCGTCTTGTTCTTGGTCACCTTGTCCTGGCGGCCCTTTCGGACCAGCTGCTGGATCGTGGGCACCGCGTCTCCGTCTTCCTCGTACCGAGCCGGTAAGTCCTGTTTGCTGGATCGCACTCACGTGAGACCCGTCATCACCACCCCATGTGAGGCTGTGACCTGCCGGTTTCCCGACCTCTCCGACCCACGCGGTCGGGCGTGTCGTCATTCCCTCTGCCAACAGGCATACGGAACCGACACGGACCGCCCGGCCCCAAATCGGGCCGAATCAAGCCGGGGAGTGTGCCGCGGCGCTGCGCCCGGCCCGAAGAGGGGCCCGGCCTAAACGCACGCAGAGCGGCCCGCAGATGCGGGCACGAAGAGAGAGATTACCGAGCCCCGCCGCAAAGGTCAAAGCGAAGGCCGCACTACCGTGATCAGGTGGTCCGGCGCAAGCCCGGAGGTGTCCGAAACGCCCACTTCCCCACCTGACGTCAACCGCGCCGGGCCGACGGATGTTCCCGGGGGAACTCCGCCGGCCCGGACGGTCACAGGACGAAGATGACGAACGCGATGATCGCCAGCACGACGAGCGCCGCGACGCCGCCGACGATCAGGTAGAGCTTCTTGCCGTCCTTGGGGGCCGCCTCCGAGCCGCCGCCGTACTGCTGCGGCTGCCCGTACTGCTGCTGACCCTGCTGCCCGTACTGCTGCTGGCCGTATTGCTGCTGGCCCTGCTGCCCTTGCTGGCCGTACTGCTGCTGGCCGTACTGGGCTTCGCCCTGCTGGCCGTACTGCTGCTGGTGCTCGCCCTGCTGACCGCCGCCGTACTGGCCCTGCTGCTGGCCGTACTGCTGAGCGTCACCCTGCTGACCGCCGTACTGGCCCTGCTGGCCGTAGCCCTGCTGCCCGTACTGCTGTCCGTACTGCTGCTGCTGGCCGTACTGCTGGCCCTGCTGCTGCCCGTACGGGCTCTGCTGGCCGTAGGGGCTCTGCGGGGACTGCTGCTGGCCGTAAGGGCTCTGCGGCTGTTCCTGGCCGGGCGCGCCCCACTGCTGCTGGCCCACGTCGAGGCGGGTCGCGTCGCCGTAGGGCTGGTCGCCCGCCGGGGACTGCTGCTGCGCGGACGGGTCGAACGCCTGGGTGGCCTGCTCGTCGTCGCCCTGGGCGGCCCGGCGCTGCTCGCCGTAGGGCGCCTCCTCGACGGCGGCGGGCGCGGGCGCGCCGAACCCCGAGTCGGGCGGCGGGACCATCATCGTGCGCTCGTGGTCGGCGCCCTGCTCCGGCTGCTCGGCGCGTTCCGCGCGCGGCGGCTCGGCGGCGCGGCGCTCGCCCTGCGCGACGGGCACGTCGGGGCCGGGCGACCAGTGCAGCGTCGCCTGGTCGTCGATCTGCGGCCGGCCGCGGTCGGCGTCGTCCCCGGGGCCGGGCACGATCAGCGTCCGGTCTCCCCCGGCGTCGGGCTCGGTCGGCGGAACGTCCTGCCGCTGCCCGAACTGCGGCTGTTCGGCCTGCCCGAACTCCGGCTGCCGCCCGTACGGCGGCTGCTCCGGCTGCTGCCCGAACTGGGGCTGCTCGGGCTGCTGGCCGAACTGAGGCTGTTCCGGCTGCTGACCGTACGACTGCTGCTCGGGCTGCTGACCGTACGGCGCCTGGCCGGGCTGCCCGTACGGCTGCCCGTGGGGCGGCTGACCGTACGGCTGCTGCTGGCCGGGCTGCTGCCCGAAGGGCGGCGGGGCCTGACCGTAGCCCTGCTGCGGCTGGCCCTGCGGCTGTCCGTACGGCTGCTGCTGCCCGTACGCGTGCTCCTGCGTGGGCTCGTCGCCCGGAGGACGCCCGTAGGGGTTCTGCGGCGCCTGCCCGTACGGCGGCGCGGGCTGCTCGTGCCCGCCGACGGTGCCCATGCCCTCGATCATCGTGGGGGGCGCGGGCGGCGCCGCGGGCCGCTCGTCGGACGGCCGGGACGGCTCGTCCTGCTGCTGCGGCTGCTGGGGGGCGGGCGGCGGCGGAGGCTGCCCGGACCCGCCAAGCTGCGGCGCGCCGAACACGACCGTCCGGTCGCCCACGGGACGGGGCGGCGCCGCGGGCGCCTGCTCCTCGGCGTTCCCGGCCGGAGCCGGTTCCTGGTCATCGGACAACGGCCGCCGCGGTCCCTGCGTACCGTCCTGCTCGGTCATCGTCGGGCTCCTTCAACTGCCGTTCCCGGGGTCGTTCCCGCCCCAAGCCTGCCTCTGCCGCTCGCAAAAGCGCAAATCACCACCCAGGTACGACGCGGAAAACCTCCCCCGAGTTCGCCCCTGACCCCCTTTACCCCTTTTTCCCGGGTCATCGACACGCTCAGCCGTCCAGGTGGCACTCCACCTCGGCCCGGCGCTGTGTCATCCCCGCGCTCACCGCGTCCCGGACGCACGCCCGCTCGGCCGGACTCAACCGGAGCGTCCCGCAGACGGTCTCCCCCGCGTACGTCCGGCAGTTCTGCCCGCCCACCTGAGTCCGCGCCGGCTGCGCCACCGCCGACGATCCGCTCGCCGCGAGCGCGCCCAGCGTCACGGCGACCAGCAGCACCCGCACGGCACTCCGCGTCCCCTTCTCCATGCCACCTCCTCGTACGGTCGCCCTCCTGCCGTACCCCGAAAAACCCGCGCGTCGGCCCGCGCCGGGCCAAGAAAGGGGAAAGGCCCCCTCCCGCCGGAGCGGGAAGGGGCCTCTCGAACGACCGGATCAGCGGTTGTACTGACCGAAGTCGTACTCCTCCAGCGGGACGGCCTCGCCGGAGCCCTGGCCGAAGGCGTACTCGGCGCCGTCGTCGTAGCCGACGGAGTACACCGCCTCCTTGGCCTCCTGCGTGGGCTCGACCCGGACGTTGCGGTACTGGGGCATGCCCGTACCGGCCGGGATGAGCTTGCCGATGATGACGTTCTCCTTGAGGCCCAGCAGCGGGTCGCTCTTGGCGTGCATCGCGGCCTCGGTGAGCACCCGGGTCGTCTCCTGGAAGGACGCGGCCGACAGCCACGACTCCGTCGCCAGGGACGCCTTGGTGATGCCCATCAGGACCGGGCGGCCGGCGGCGGGCGCGCCGCCCTCGGCCACCACCGAGCGGTTGCGCTCCTCGAACATCGGACGCTCGACCAGGTCGCCCGGGAGCAGGTCGGTGTCGCCCGCCTCCAGGATGTTCACCCGCTTGAGCATCTGCCGCACGATGATCTCGATGTGCTTGTCGTGGATCGACACACCCTGCGAGCGGTAGACCTCCTGCACCTCGTGGACGAGGTGGAGCTGCACCGCGCGCGGGCCGAGGATGCGCAGCACCTCGTGCGGGTTCTGCGCACCGCGGATGAGCTGCTGGCCGACGTCGACGTGGGCGCCCTCGCGAACACCCTCTTCGAGCCGGGACCGCATCGGGACCTGGTAGGCGATCTCCTCCGAGCCGTCGTCCGGGACGATGACGACCTTGCGGGTCTTCTCCGTCTCGTCGATCTTGACCCGGCCGGCGACCTCGGAGATCGGGGCGACACCCTTGGGGATGCGCGCCTCGAACAGCTCCTGGACACGCGGCAGACCGTGCGTGATGTCGCCGCCCGCCACACCGCCGGTGTGGAAGGTGCGCATCGTGAGCTGCGTGCCGGGCTCACCGATGGACTGCGCCGCGATGATGCCGACGGCCTCGCCGACGTCCACCCGCTTGCCCGTGGCCAGCGAGCGGCCGTAGCACGCCGCGCAGACACCGATCTTCGCCTCGCAGACCAGCGCGCTGCGGGTGCGGACCCGCTCCACGCCGACCTCGACCAGGCGCGACACCACGGCGTCGGACAGGTCGGTGTCGGCCGGGAAGACCACGGTGCCGTCGACGACGACGTCCTCCGCGATCGTCCGGCCCACCAGGCTCGTCTCGGTCGTGGCCGGCTTGACGAGCGTGCCGTCGGCCAGCTTGTCGGCGACCTCGAACGGGATCGTGCGGTCGGTGCCGCAGTCCTCCTCGCGGACGATGACGTCCTGCGCGACGTCCACCAGACGACGGGTCAGGTAACCCGAGTCGGCGGTGCGCAGCGCGGTGTCGGCCAGGCCCTTGCGGGCGCCGTGGGTCGAGATGAAGTACTCGACCACCGACAGGCCCTCGCGGAAGGAGGACTTGATCGGCCGCGGGATGGTCTCGCCCTTGGGGTTGGAGACCAGGCCGCGCATACCGGCGATCTGGCGGAGCTGGAGCGGGTTGCCGCGGGCGCCCGACTGGATCATCATCCAGATCGGGTTGGCCTTCGGGAACGCCGTCTCCATGTCCTCGGCGACGTCGCGCGTCGCGTTGTTCCAGATCTCGATGAGCTCCTGCTTGCGCTCGTCGTCGGTGATCAGACCGCGGTTGAACTCGCGCTGCACCTTGTCCGCGCGGGCCTCGTAGGCGCTCAGGATCTCCTGCTTGCGCGGCGGGGTCACGACGTCCTCGATGGAGATCGTGACACCGGACCGCGTCGCCCAGTGGAACCCGGCGCTCTTGAGGGCGTCCAGCGCGCCCGCGACCTCGACCTTGGGGTAGGTCTCGGCCAGCTCGTTGACGATCGCCGAGAGCTGCTTCTTACCGATCTCCGCGTTCACGAACGGGAAGTCGGCGGGCAGCGTCTCGTTGAACAGCGCACGGCCGAGCGTGGTCTCCAGCCGGTAGGCCGCGCCGGGCTCGTAGCCCTCGGGCGCCTGCCAGCCACGCGGCGGCGGGACGTCCTTGAGCCGGATCTGGATCGTCGACTGGAGCGTCAGCTCCTCGCGGTCGTAGGCCATGATCGCCTCGGCGATCGACCCGAACGAGCGGCCCTCGCCCGCGGCGCCGTCCTGCTGCGTCGTCAGCCAGTACAGGCCGATGACCATGTCCTGGGTGGGCATGGTGACGGGCTTGCCGTCCGACGGCTTCAGGATGTTGTTCGTCGACAGCATCAGAATCCGCGCCTCGGCCTGGGCCTCGGCCGACAGCGGCAGGTGCACCGCCATCTGGTCGCCGTCGAAGTCCGCGTTGAACGCGGTGCAGACGAGCGGGTGGATCTGGATCGCCTTGCCCTCGACGAGCTGCGGCTCGAACGCCTGGATGCCCAGACGGTGCAGCGTGGGGGCGCGGTTGAGCAGCACCGGGTGCTCGGTGATGACCTCTTCCAGCACGTCCCACACGACCGGACGGGCCCGCTCGACCATCCGCTTGGCGCTCTTGATGTTCTGCGCGTGGTTCAGGTCGACCAGGCGCTTCATCACGAACGGCTTGAACAGCTCCAGCGCCATCTGCTTGGGCAGACCGCACTGGTGCAGCTTGAGCTGCGGGCCGACGACGATGACCGAACGGCCGGAGTAGTCGACGCGCTTGCCGAGCAGGTTCTGGCGGAACCGGCCCTGCTTGCCCTTGAGCATGTCCGACAGCGACTTGAGCGGGCGGTTGCCCGGCCCGGTGACCGGACGGCCGCGGCGGCCGTTGTCGAACAGCGCGTCGACGGCCTCCTGGAGCATCCGCTTCTCGTTGTTCACGATGATCTCGGGCGCGCCGAGGTCGAGCAGACGCTTCAGCCGGTTGTTCCGGTTGATGACGCGGCGGTACAGGTCGTTCAGGTCGGACGTCGCGAAACGGCCGCCGTCGAGCTGCACCATCGGACGCAGGTCCGGCGGGATGACCGGGATGCAGTCCAGCACCATGCCGAGCGGGCTGTTGCGGGTGTTGAGGAACGCCGAGACGACCTTGAGCCGCTTGAGGGCGCGGGCCTTCTTCTGGCCCTTGCCGGTGCGGATGATCTCGCGGAGCTTCTCGGCCTCGGCGTCGAGGTCGAAGTTCTGGAGCCGGGCCTGGATGGCCGCGGCGCCCATGCCGCCCTCGAAGTACTTGCCGAAGCGGTCGCGCATCTCGCGGTAGAGCAGCTCGTCGCCCTCAAGGTCCTGCACCTTGAGGCCCTTGAAGCGGCTCCACACCTCGTCGAGCCGGTCCAGCTCACGCTGGGCGCGGTCGCGGAGCTGCTTCATCTCGCGCTCGGCGCCGTCGCGGACCTTGCGCTTCTGGTCCGCCTTGGCGCCGGCCTCCTCAAGCTCGGCCAGGTCGCCTTCGAGCTTCTGCTGGCGACCCTCGATCTGGGCGTCGCGAGCCTGCTCGATCTGCTGACGCTCGACCGAGATGTGCGCCTCCAGCGTGGGCAGGTCGCGGTCACGCCGCTCCGCGTCCACGCTGGTGATCATGTAGGCCGCGAAGTAGATGATCTTTTCGAGATCCTTCGGGGCCAGGTCCAGCAGGTAGCCCAGACGCGAGGGGACGCCCTTGAAGTACCAGATGTGCGTGACCGGAGCGGCCAGCTCGATGTGGCCCATCCGCTCACGGCGCACCTTGGCACGGGTCACCTCGACGCCGCAGCGCTCACAGATGATGCCCTTGAACCGGACGCGCTTGTACTTACCGCAGTAGCACTCCCAGTCCCGGGTGGGGCCGAAGATCTTCTCGCAGAAGAGCCCGTCCTTCTCCGGCTTGAGGGTCCGGTAGTTGATCGTCTCCGGCTTCTTCACCTCTCCGTGCGACCACTGGCGGATGTCGTCGGCGGTCGCCAGACCGATGCGAAGCTCGTCGAAGAAGTTGACGTCAAGCAACTTTGTTCCCCTTGATTTGGTCAGACCTCGTCAACGCTCATCGCACCCTCATTGGGGCGCCGAGACAGGTCGATGCCGAGCTCCTCCGCGGCGCGGAAGACGTCCTCGTCGGTGTCGCGCATCTCGATGGACATGCCGTCGCTGGAGAGCACCTCGACGTTGAGGCACAGCGACTGCATCTCCTTGATGAGCACCTTGAAGGACTCGGGAATGCCGGGCTCGGGGATGTTCTCGCCCTTGACGATGGCCTCGTACACCTTCACGCGGCCCAGGACGTCGTCGGACTTGATGGTGAGCAGCTCCTGGAGGGCGTAGGCGGCGCCATATGCCTCCAGCGCCCACACCTCCATCTCGCCGAACCGCTGGCCGCCGAACTGGGCCTT
>NZ_KB894100.1 GCF_000374305.1 Actinomadura flavalba DSM 45200
GGTTCGGGGGGTTCGTCCGGTGGTGCCGCCGAGGTCGGGGGTGGGGAGGGCGCGGCGGTCGAGCTTGCCGTTGGCGGTGACGGGGAGGGCGGCGAGGGAGGTGAACGTGGTGGGGACCATGTAGTCCGGGAGGCGCGCCTCGGTGTGGGCGCGCAGTGTCTCCGGCGGTACCGACGCGATCACGTAGGCGGCGAGGTATTTGCCGCCTGCGGGGTGGTCGAGGGCGATGACGGCTGCGGCGGAGACGTCTTCGTGGGGCTCCAGGACGTTGCGGATCTCGTCGAGTTCGATGCGGAATCCGCGGATTTTCACTTGGTCGTCGACGCGGCCGAGGAATTCCAGTTGTCCCCGGTGGTTCCAGGCGGCGAGGTCGCCGGTGCGGTAAAGGCGTTCACCGGAATCGTCGGCGATGAAGCGTTCCGCTGTCAGGCCGGGGCGCCCCACATAGCCGTCGGCCAATTGCACGCCGCCGAGATACAGCTCTCCCACGACACCGGGCGCGGTCGGACGCAGCCAGGAATCCAGCACGACGGCCCGCACATTGGCGACCGGCCCACCGATCGGCACGACGGGAACGTGCGTCAGGTCCACGTCGGTGAGGTCGATTCCGGTGGCGTCCACGGCGGCCTCGGTGGGGCCATAGGTGTTCCACACGTTCACGCCGGGCACGTCCTGAAGACGACGGCCCAACCCTGTGGGCAGGGCTTCGCCGCCGACCGAAAGGTGCCGCAGCGGCGACGCGACGAGGTCGAACCCGCCGTCCAGCATCGCTTGCAGAACGGTAGGCACCAGCTCGACGAAACCGATCGGCTCGCCGGTCAGGATCGCGGACAGGTACTCAGGGTCCTTTTCGCCTTCGGGCCGGATCAGGCGGACCGCCGCGCCGATCGTCAGCGGCCAGAAGAATTCCGGAACGGCGACGTCGAAGCCCACCGACGTCTTCTGCAAGACGCGTTCCGTGTCCGTGATCGGGAACGTCTCCTGCCGCCACGCGATGAGGTTCACGATCGCCCGATGCGGGACCGCGACACCCTTGGGACGGCCCGTCGTCCCGGACGTGAAGATGACGTACGCGGTGTCGAGCGGCGACAACCGTCGCGGCAGCACGGGTTCGCCCGGCACGCCTTCCAGCGGTGCGTCGATCACCAGGGCCGGGGCGGCGTCTTCCAGAATGGTCTGGACACGCCCCGCCGGATAGGAAGTGTCGATCGGCACGAACGCCGCGCCGACCCGCGCCACGGCCGCGAGCGTCACGACCAGATCCACCGATCGCGGCAGGATCACCGCCACCCGGTCACCGATGCCCACGCCCCGGTCCAGCAGGACCCGGGCGACGCCGTTCACCCGCGCGTCGAACTGCGCGTACGTCAGCTCGGCGCCGTCGTCGTCCACCACCGCGATGCCCTCGGGCGTCGCGGCGACCTGCCGCCGGATCAGCCCGTCCAGCGTCAGGTCCGGGACGTCGAGCGCCGCTCCGGCCACCGCGCCGGTCGTGCCGGTCGGCAGCAACGCCAGGTCCGCGACCGGCAGCGCCGGGGTCGCGGCGATGGCCGCGAGCGCCCGGTCGAACGCCGCGATGAACCGGTCGATCGTGGCGCGGTCGAGGATGTCGGTGGCGTAGGTGAGGTGGCCGTCGAGGCCGCCGCCGGTCTCCACGAGGTCGAGTTCGAGGTCGGTCTTGGCGGCGGCGAGGGTCGCGTCGATGTTCTCGACGGTCACGCCGTCCAGGGCGACGTCGTCGGTCTGCGCGTCGGCGTGGTGGGTCAGCATGACCTGGAAGAGGGGGTTGCGGCTCTTGGCCCGCTCGACCCCGGCGACCCGCGTCACCTCCTCGAACGGCGCGGCCTGGTGGGCGAAGCCGTCCAGAACGGTCTGCCGGGTGCGCAGGAGAAGGTCGGTGAGGGTGTCGGCGGGCTTGAGCCGGTGCCGCACCGGCAGCGTGTTGACGAAGTAGCCGACGACGCCTTCGAGCTCGTGTTCGGTCCGGCCCGCGACGGGTGACCCGATCACCAGGTCGTCGCCGCCGCCGAGCGCCGACACGGTGAGCGCCGTCGCCGCGTGGACGATCATGAACATGGTGACGCCCAGCTCGTCCGCGACCCGCCGGAGACCCGTCACGGTGTCCGGGGCGATGGACAGCCGGACGTCGGCGCCCCGGTGCGTCGGCTCGTCCGGGCGGGGCCGGTCCAGCGCGATGGTCGACTCCGCCGGGGCGTCGTCCAGCACGGCGCCCCAGTGTCCGAGCAGCGCGGCCAGTTCCGATTCCGGGTCGGCGGCGTCGCCCAGCGCCTCGCGCTGCCAGACGGCGTAGTCGGCGTACTGCACCGGCAGCGGCTCCCAGGCGGGCGCCTCGCCCGCACGCCGGGCCCGGTAGGCGGCCGACAGGTCGCCCAGCAGGAGAGGGAACGACCACTCGTCCACCGCGTGGTGGTGGATGGCCAGCACGAAGACCCACTCGGCGTCCGTCACGCGGAGCAGCGCGGCGCGGACCGGGAGGTCGGTCGCCAGCTCGAACGTGCCCTGGAGGACGTCGGTGACCCGCGCTTCGGTGAAGGCGTCCACGGGCAGCGTGACGCGGGAGACCGCGTCGGCGGCGGGAACGATCACCTGCCGCAGTTGCCCGTCCCGCTCGGTGATCAGTGTGCGCAGCGCTTCGTGCCGGGCCACGACGTCCCGCAGTGCGTCGCCGAGCGCGGCTTCGTCCAACGCGCCGGTGAGGCGCAGCACCAGCGGCACGACGTACCGGGAACCCGGGCCGCCGAGCTGCTCGATCAACCAGAGCGACTGCTGCCCGTAGGAGACCGGGAGGACGTCGGGGCGCGTGACCCCGGTGAAGCGCGACGCCATCGCCGCCGACGCCTCCGGCAGCGCGGCGAGCTTGGCGATGGTGGGGTGGTCGAACAGGTTGCGGAGGGTGAAGGACGCGCCGAGGCGCGCGTTGGCGCGGGTGACGGCGCGGGTGGCCAGGAGTGAGTGCCCGCCGAGGCGGAAGAAGTCGTCGTCCACCGACACCGAGGGCACCTGGAGGACGTCCGCGAACACCTCGGCGAGGACGTGTTCGGTCGCGGTTCGGGGGGTTCGTCCGGTGGTGTCGCCCAGGTCGGGGGCCGGGAGGGCGCGGCGGTCGAGCTTGCCGTTCGCGGTGACCGGCAGGGCCTCCAGGCGGGTGAATGTGGTGGGGACCATGTACTCGGGGAGCCGCGCTTCGGCGTGGGCGCGCAGGGCTTCGGCCGGAGCCGCGCCGATCACATAGGCGGCGAGGAACTTGCCGCCTGCGGGGTGGTCCAGCGCGACGACGGCTGCGGCGGAGACGTCCGTGTGGTCTTCCAGGACGTTGCGGATCTCATCGAGCTCGATGCGGTAGCCACGGACTTTCACCTGGTCGTCGACGCGGCCGAGGAATTCCAGTTGTCCCCGGTGATTCCAGGCGGCGAGGTCACCGGTGCGGTAAAGACGCTCACCGGAATCGTCGGCGATGAACCGTTCGGCCGTCAGGCCGGGACGGCCGATATAGCCATCGGCCAATTGTACGCCGCCCAGATACAGCTCTCCTGCGACGCCGGGCGCGGTCGGTCGCAGCCAGGCGTCGAGAACGACCGCCCGCACATTCGCGACCGGCCCGCCGATCGGCACGACCGGAACGTGGGTCAGGTCCACGTGGGTGAGGTCGATTCCGGTGGCGTCCACGGCGGCTTCGGTGGGGCCGTAGGTGTTCCAGACGTTCACGCCGGGCACGTTCTGCAAGCGGCGGCCCAGCCCTGCGGGGAGGGCTTCGCCGCCGACCGACAGATGCCGCAACGGTGACGCCACGAGGTCGAATCCGCCGTCCAGCATGGCTTGCAACACGGTCGGCACCAGTTCGACAAAGCCGATCGGCTCGTCACGCAGAACTGCGGACAGGTACTCCGGGTCCTTTTCACCTTCGGGCCGGATCAGGCGGACCGCCGCGCCGATCGTCAGCGGCCAGAAGAACTCCGGAACGGCGACGTCGAAGCCCACCGACGTCTTCTGCAAGACGCGCTCGGCCGCCGCGATCGGGAACGTCTTCTGCCGCCAGGCGATCAGGTTCACGATCGCCTGATGCGGCACCACCACGCCCTTGGGGCGCCCGGTCGTCCCGGACGTGAAAATGACATAGGCGGCGTCACGCGACGACAACGCCCGGGACAACATCGGCTTCCCCGCCGCACCCTCCAGCGGCGCATCGACCACCAGGGCCGGGGAGGCGTCCTCCAGAATGGCTTGAACCCGCCCCGCCGGATAGGCGGTGTCGATGGGCACGAACGCCGCGCCGACCCGCACGACGGCGGCCAGGGTCACCACGAGGTCCACCGATCGCGGCAGGATCACCGCCACCCGGTCCCCGATGCCCACACCCCGCTCGATCAACGCCTGCGCCGTGGCGTCCACCCGCGCGTCGAACTGCGCATACGTCAGCTCCGCGCCGTCGTCGTCCACCACCGCGACGCCGTCGGGCGTCGCGGCCGCCTGCCGCCGGATCAGCCCGTCCAGCGTCAGATCGGATACCGCCAGCTCTGCACCCGCGCCGGAAACGTCCAGCAGTGCCCGTTCGGCGGGCGTCACCCCGGCGGGCAATGCGACGAGCGGTGCGGCGGGGTCGGCGTCGAGCGCGGCGGCCACGAAGGCCGCGAAGCGCTCCGCGTGCTCGGCCAGCTCGGCCGCGCCGATCAGGGCTTCGTGACCGGCGAGTTCGAGCCGGGAGCCGTGCACCGGGTCCGAGTAGACGACCAGTTCCAGCCGTCCCACCGGGCCCGCGTTGACGGTCTCCTGGAGGCCGGTCACGGCGCCGAACCGGGCCGTGTAGTCGAACGCCTTGATGTTGACGACCGGCAGGCACAGGAAGTCGAACTCGCCGCCCGGCCAGGCGCGGGCCACCTGCTCCTCGGTCAGGTTCCGGTCGCGGCCCGCCGCGCGCAGCCCCTCCGCCACACCGCGCACGATCTCGTCCAGCGACGACGACGCGGACAGCCGCGCCACGACCGGCAGCGAGTTCACCAGCATGCCCGGGGTGCGGAGGGCGGCGGCGCCGTCGCGCATCATGAACGGCACCCGCACGATCAGCTCGCGGCGGTTCGCGCCGAGCGCCGCGTAGACGCCCCACAGCGCCGTCAGGTAGGCCGCCCAGCTCACCCGCGACCGCCGGGCGCGGTCCTGCATCCGTCCCCACGCGTCGGCCGGCAGTGACACGGCGACCTGCTGCTGCGACAGCGTGAACAGCTCGTCCACGCCGACGTTCGCCGCGTGCCCTAGGGGTTCGGCCTCCGCGAACAGGGCCGTCCACTCGTCGGGCAGCCGGTGGGCGGCGGCCGGTGCGGGCTCGGCCTCGACCACGTCCGGCCAGCTCCCGAACCAGCGGGCCACGGGCGCGGCGCCGTCCAGCAGGGCCGTGTAGATCTCGGCGACGCGGCGGGTGAACAGCGACAGCCCGTACGCGTCCAGCACGAGATGGTGCGTCGTGAACGCCCACGCCCAGCCGCCGCCGTCCCGCCGGTACAGGGCGGACTCGGTGCGAGACGGCGCGGTGACGTCCACGACCCGCCGGTAGCGATCCCGGGCGCGGCTCCGGATGGCGGCGTCGTCGGCCGGTTCGTCCACGACCGTCGTCGCCAGCGTCGCGGCGTCGTCGACGCGCTGGTACGCGATGCCGTCCGCCTCGGTGAACCGCGTGCGCAGCGCCTCGGACTCCGCGAACGCCCGCTCGACCGCCGCCGCGAGGACCGCGGGCTCGATCGGGCCGTCCAGCCACACGAGCTGGCCGATCCGGAACGCCGTCGCCTCGGGGACCAGCCGCTGCGCCGCCCACACGCCGTGCTGCGCCCGGGTCAGCGGGACAAGTCGGCCAGACATGAATCCTCCAGGGTTGAAGCGGTGCCGGGGGCGCTCAGCGCGAGGTCCCGGCGGTTCCGGTCAGCGCGTCGCGCACGGCCGCGCTGACCGGGGCGGCGAAACCGAGCATCGTGATCGTCGTGGCGTCCGGGGCGAGGTGATAGCGGATCACCGCGCGGTACAGCGTCTCGGGGCCTTCCGGCCGGTCCGGCGCCGGACCGTGGACGCGGGTGACGAGAACGTGCGGGGTCGGGGCGCGCTTCAGGGCGCGGCGCCCGGCCTTACTGTGGTGGCGCAACAGCGGGAACTCGGCCGTCACCGTCCGGTCCTCGCCGTCCACGGGCACGGGCACGGTCGCGGTGAACGGCCCCGGCGGCGCGGTCTCGGCCAGTGCGACCTCGGCATCGATGAGGCCGCCGGTTGTGTTCACCGTCAGTGCGCGGCGGAGGGCGTTCCGGACGGTGTCCTCGGTGCCCGGGCCCGTCAGCGCGAACGTCTCGGCGCGGCCCGGCTCGAAGACGTCCGGGGCGACGTCCGTGCGACGGTTCAGCAGGGCGGCCCAGTCGTCCAGGCGCGCGGTGTCGGCGGCGGCACCGGCCTGCTCGACGGCTTCGAGGGCGGGCGCCAGGCCGGTGCCCGTCCGCTCCGCCGTCCCGCCGGACCGCAGGGCGACGGTGAGGCGGTGGATCGAGGCGCGGTCCGCCGCTCCGGCGTGGACGGCGAGGACGGCGACCGTGTGCGTCGGCGTCCGGACGAACGCCAGCGCGGACGGCTTCCCCGCCGTGATGTCCACCAGCTCCGTCGCCGCCGCCCGCAGCGCCGCCGGGTCGGCCGCACCGGCCGGTTCGAGTTCGGTGACCGCCGGCGCCGCCGACGCCACCGGCAGGACGTGGCCGAGCCAGAGCCGCCGGTTCACGCACTGCACGGACAGGCGCAGCGCGTCCGTCCCCGCGACGACGGCGGCGTAGGCGGCGCGGAGCGGCGGATGGCCCGGGACGTCGAAGGTCTCGGTGTAGACCCAGGCGTTCGGGTCGGCGCCCGACTCGCGGAGACGGTCCAGGGCGGCGGAGGCAGGGGCGGGGACGGGCTCCTGGGCGGCGCGGGCGGGCTCGGCGGCGGGCAGCGCGGCGGCCAGCCCGCCCACGGTCCGGTGTTCGAACACGTCCTGGAGCGTCAGCGTCAGCTCACGGGCCAGGGCGGCGGACACCAGACGCGCGGCGAGGATGCTGTCACCGCCGAGGCGGAAGAAGTCGTCGTTCACCGACGGGTCGCGGTCCAGGTGGAGGACGTCGCGGAAGATGTCGGCCAGTGCGTGTTCGGTGGTGGTTTCGGGGGGTCGTCCGTCCGTGGTGGTGAGTTCGGGTGCGGGGAGGGCTTTGCGGTCGAGCTTGCCGTTGGGGGTGAGGGGGAAGGTGTCGAGCGCCGTGAAGGTCGCCGGGACCATGTAGTCGGGCAGGAGTGCGGCGGTGTGGGCGCGGAGGTCGTCGGTGGTGCCGGTGACGTAGGCGGCGAGGTAGTGGCCCCCGGCGGGGTGGTCGAGGGCGAGGACGGCGGCGCCGGTGACGTTGGGGTGCTGTTCGAGGGCGTTGCGGACGTCTTCGAGTTCGATCCGGTACCCGCGGATTTTGATCTGGTCGTCGGTGCGGCCGAGGAAGTCGAGGGTGCCGTGCGTGGTCCAGCGGGCGAGGTCGCCGGTGCGGTAGAGGCGTTCGCCGGTGTCGCTGAACGGGTCGGCAACGAAGCGGTCGGCGGTGAGGGCGGCTTGTCCGGCGTAGCCTTCCGCGAGTTGTGTTCCGCCGACGTAGAGTTCGCCGACGACGCCGGTGGGGACGGGCCGCAGCCAGGTGTCCAGCACCCGGACCAGCACGCCGGGGACCGGGGTGCCGATGGTGGTTCCGTCGGTGTCGGCGGTGGCGTCGCCCGTGACCTCGGTCGAGCCGTAGAAGTTGCGCACCTGCGCGTCGGGCGCTGCTTGGCGGATGGCGTCGAGGGTGGCCGGGGCGAGGATCTCGCCCGAGCAGACCCACTGCCGCAGCGACGCCAGGGCCTTGTCCGCGTCCGGGATACGGGCCAGGACGTCCGCGAGGCTGGGCACGGTCAGCAGGTGCGTGACCCGGTGACGCTCCACCGCCTCGGCCAGCGCCGCCGGGTCCGTGGCCGCGTCGTCGTCGGCGGCGACCACGGCCGCGCCCGCGACCAGCGGCGTGAGCAGTTCGGTCACCGCGTCCACGAACGCGACGCTGCTCTTCACCAGGGCCCGGTCCCCGGGACCGAACCCCAGAAGTTCGGCGCCCCAGACCAGCCGGTTCGCCATCGCCCGGTGCGACAGGACGACGCCCTTGGGACGGCCCGTGGTCCCGGAGGTGAAGATGACGAAGGCCGCGTCTCCGGACGGCGGCGCAGTCCGGCCGGTCACCCGGAACTCGTCCGGACCGGTGACGACGACGCCCGCGCCGGAGTCCTCCAAGATCTGCCGGACGCGCTCGGCCGGATACGCAGGATCGACCGGCACGCACACCGCACCGGCCCGCAACACACCAAGCACCGCGACCACCCGGTCCACCGAGCGCGGCAGCACCAGCGCCACCCGTCCGCCCCGCACGTCCGGCAACGCTCCGGCGAACGCCCGCACCCGCACGTCCAGCTCCCCGAACGACAGCGCGAACCCGTCCCCGATCACGGCCGTGGCATCGGGCGTCTTCGCGCACCGCTCCCGCAGCAGCCCGTCCACGGACGCCTCCGAGGAGACGGCGGGGGACACGGCGGGGGAGGGCGCGGGCAGCAGGTCCAGGTCCGCGACACGGGTCTGCGGGTCGCTCGCGAGCGCCGTCAGGACTCCGTGGAACACCGTCAGGAAACGTTCGGCCGTGGCCGCGTCGAACAGGTCGACGGCGTAGGAGAGGAAGCCGGTGAGCGCGTCGGGCGTCTCGGTCAGGTAGAGGTCGAGATCCGTCTTGACGGCGCCCAGCGACGCCCGCTCCAGCCGCGCCCGCACGCCCGGGAACTCCGGCTCCAGCACGGAACGGTCCGCCAGGTGCCGATACGTCAGCAACACCTGGAACACGGGGTTCCGGCCCGTCGCGCGTTCGCCGCCCACGGCCGCCGCGATCTGCTCGAAGGGAGCGGCCTGGTGGGCCAGCCCGTCCAGGACGAGGTCGCGGGTCCGGGCGAGGACGTCGGTCAGCCGGTCGGCGGGCCGGAGGCGGTGCCGGAAGGGCAGGGTGTTGACGAAGTAGCCGACCAGGTCTTCCAGGCCGTCCTCGGTCCGGCCGCCCACCGGGGAGCCGACCACCACGTCCCGCCCGCCGCCGAGCGCCGAGACCGCCAGCGCCGCCGCGGCCTGCACGACCATGAACATCGTCACGCCCCGCGTCCGGGCCAGCTCGCGCAACGCGGCGACCCGTACCGGGTCCACCTCGAACTCGATGTCGGCGCCGATGTGGGAGGGTGCGGCGAGGGGTGTCCGGTCGGGGGTGATGCTCGATTCGGGTGGTGCGTCGGCCAGTGCTCGGCGCCAGTAGCCGAGCAGCCGGTCCAGTTCCGTACCGTCGAGCACCGCGCGCTGCCACAGTGCGTAGTCCGCGTACTGGACGGGCAGCGGCGCCCACTCCGGCGGGTCGCCGTCGAGCCGCGCCCGGTACGCCGACGACAGATCGCCCAGCAACGCGGGGAACGACCACTCGTCCACGGCGGAGTGGTGCACGGCCAGCGCCAGCACCCGTTCGGAGTCGGAGACGCGCAGCAGCGCCGCCCGGATCGGCAGCTCGGACCCCAGGGCGAACCCGGCCTGCACGATCTGCGTCAGCCGCGCCTCGCTGAAATCCTCCACCGTCACCGGGAGCCGCGCGGCGGCGTCCTCGGCGGGCACGACGACCTGGCGGAGGTCCCCGTCCCGCTCCAGCAGCAGCGTCCGCAGCGACTCGTGCCGCGACACCACGTCCCGCACCGCTGCCCGCAGCGCGGCCTCCGCCAGGTTCCCCGAGATGCGCAGCACCAGCGGCACCACGTACCGCGAACCCGGCCCGCCGAGCCGGTCGACCACCCACAGCGCCTGCTGCCCGTGGGAGAGCGGCAGCGCGTCGGGCCGCGCGATCTCACCCACCCGCACGTCTCCCGGACGGACGGTCCGCCCGGCCTCGACGAGCGGCGCCAGACCGGCGATCGTGGGCGCGTCGAACAGGTCCCGCAGCGACAGCCCCGAACCCAGCCGCGCGATCAGCCGGGTCGCGAGGAGCGAGTGCCCGCCGAGGCGGAAGAAGTCGTCGTCCACGGACGGGTCGCGGTCCAGGTGCAGGACGTCCCGGAACAGCTCCGCCAGCTCGCGTTCGGTCGCGCTCTCGGGCGCGCGCCCGCCCGCGTCACCGAGCGCGGGAACGGGAAGCGCCCGCCGGTCGAGCTTGCCGTTCGGCGTGAGGGGGAACGCGTCGAGTGCCGTGAAGGTCGTGGGGACCATGTAGTCGGGGAGGAACCCGGCGGCATGGGCGCGGAGGTCGTCGGTGGTGCCGGTGACGTAGGCGGCGAGGTAGTGACCCCCGGCCGGGTGGTCGAGCGCGACGACCGCTGCGCCGGTGACGGCCGGGTGCCGTTCCAGGACGTTGCGGACCTCTTCGAGTTCGATCCGGTACCCGCGGATCTTCACCTGATCGTCGGTGCGGCCGAGGAAGTCCAGGGTGCCGTTGCCGTTCCAACGGACCAGATCGCCGGTGCGGTAGAGCCGTTCGCCGGTGTCGCTGAACGGGTCAGCGACGAAGCGGTCGGCGGTGAGGGCGGCTTGTCCGGCGTAGCCTTCCGCGAGTTGTGTTCCGCCGACGTAGAGTTCGCCGACGACGCCTGTAGGCACGGGCCGCAGCCAGGTGTCCAGCACCCGGACCAGCACGCCGGGGACCGGGCCGCCGATGGTGGTTCCGTCGGTGTCGGCGGTGGCGTCGCCGGTGACCTCGGTCGAGCCGTAGAAGTTGCGCACCTGCGCGTCGGGTGCTGCTTGGCGGATCGCGTCGAGGGTGGCCGGGGCCAGGATCTCGCCCGAGCACACCCACTGCCGCAGCGACGCCAGAGCCTTGTCCGCGTCCGGGATACGGGCCAGGACGTCGGCCAGGCTCGGCACCGTCAGCAGGTGCGTGACCTGATGGCGCTCCACCATCGCGGCCAGTGCCGCCGGGTCCGCGTCGTCGTCCGCGACGACCACGGCCGCGCCCGCGACCAGCGGCGTGAGCAGTTCGGTCACCGCGTCCACGAAGCCGACGCCGCTCTTCGCCAGAGCGCGGTCCCCGGGTCCGAGCGGTTCGGCGCCCCAGGCCAGCCGGTTCGTCATGGCCCGGTGCGACAGGACGACGCCCTTGGGACGGCCTGTGGTCCCGGAGGTGAAGATGACGAAGGCCGCGTCTCCGGACGGCGGCGCAGTCCGGCCGGTCACCCGGAACTCGTCCGGACCGGTCACCACAACCGCCGCGCCGGAGTCCTCCACAATCTGCCGGATGCGCTCGGCCGGATAGGCCGGATCGACCGGCACGCACACCGCGCCCGCCCGCAGCACGCCGAGCACCGCAACGACCCGGTGCACTGAGCGCGGCAGCACCAGCGCCACCCGG
This sequence comes from Actinomadura flavalba DSM 45200, assembly GCF_000374305.1. Classification (GTDB taxonomy): domain Bacteria; phylum Actinomycetota; class Actinomycetes; order Streptosporangiales; family Streptosporangiaceae; genus Spirillospora; species Spirillospora flavalba. Next base: position 11,436 of record NZ_KB894100.1, read on the forward strand.
CCGCCCCGCACGTCCGGCAGCGCCCCGGCGAACGCCCGCACCCGCGCGTCCAACTCCGCGTACGACCACGCGGTCCCGTCGTCCGCCAGCACCGCCGTCGCGTCCGGACGCGCCGCGACCTGCCGCCGGAACAGCCCGTCCACCGAGGTCCCGGCGACGTCCGGCGTCCGTCCGGCACCGGCCGGGACGCTCCGCACGGGAAGGGCCGCGTCGGCGAGGTCGTGCAGCGTCGTGTCCGCGCCCGCGCCGAGCGCCCGGTTGAGGAACGCGACGAACGCGGACGCGTGCCGCTCCACGTCCGCCACCGGGATGACCGACTCGTGCCCGGCCAGCTCCAGCCGCAGCCCGGCCTCCGGGTCGCGGTAGACCGACAGGTCCAGCCGTCCGATCTGGCCGGGGTTGACGGTCTCCACCGGGCAGACCAGCCGGTCGAACCGGGCGACGAACTCGAACAGCTTGACGTTGACGGACGGCAGCGTGAAGAAGGACTCCTCGCTCCCCGGCCAGCTCCGGGCGATGTGGTGGTCCTCCACCGCCGCGTGCGCCTTGGCGTCCCGCATGCCCCGGCCCACGGCGCCCACCAGCTCCGCGAGCGTGCGGCGCGGATCGAGCGGGACCACCACCGGCAGCACCCGCGACAGCGCGCTGGGCGTCCGCAGCGAGGCGGGGGTGTCCCGCATCATGAACGGCACCCGCAGCGCGACGTCGTCCCGCCGCTCGGCGAGCGCGGTGTAGAGGCCCCACAGGGCGATCAGCGCGTCGGTCCAGTTCGTGCGGACGCCCCGCGCGAACGTCCGCACCCGGTCGAACGCGTCCTCGGCCAGCGCGAGCCGGACGGGACGGTAGGAGAACGCGAAGAGATCCGCGACGCCCGAAGACCGCTCCGGCGCGACGTCCACGTCCAGGACCCGGCGCCAGTACTCCACCGCGCCGGGCTCGGAGTCGTGCGACGGCGGCAGGGCGTCGACCAGCCGGCCGAACCACGCCTCGGGGACGGGTTCGGCGCGGACGGCCGCCGAGTAGATCTCCGCCACGCGGCGGATGAACATCGTGACGCTGTAGCCGTCGAGCAGGACGTTGTCCGCCGCGAAGAACCACGCCCACGTCCCGTCCGCGCGCCGCAGCAGCGACGAGACCGTGGACAGCTCCGCGGGCGCGGGCGGGGCGTCGAACGAGCCGCGCACCAGGGCGCGGATCTCCGCGTCGCCGCGCGGCTCGTCGACCACGGTCGTGCCGAGGCGCCGCGCGGCGTCGACGCGCTGGAACGGGGTGCCCTGGTCCTCGTGGAACCGGACGCGCAGCGCGTCGGTCTCCGCGAAGGCGCGGTCGACGGCGGCCGCGAAGGCGGCCGTGTCCACCGGGCCCGGCAGCCAGGTGATCTCGGCCGCGCGGAACGCCGGTGCGGCGAACAACCTCTGCGCGGCCCAGATGCCACGTTGGCTGGCGGACAGGGCCACCCGCTCGTCAGCGTCCACCGGGAATGTTCGTCCTCTCAGTTCTGCGGGGCCCGTTGCAGGCGCTTGCTCACCTTGCCGACCGCCGTCTGCGGGAACTCCGCGACGACGTCCAGCGCGTCCGGCAGCTTGTACGAGGCCAGGCCCCGGTCGCGCAGGAACCTGCGGATCGCCGGGAGTTTGAGCGTGGCCGGGTCGGCGTCCGCGCGCGGGACCACGAACGCCTTGACGCGCTCGCCCAGCACCGCGTCGGGGATGCCGATGACGGACACGTCGTGCACGTCCGCGTGCCCGAGGATGAGGTTCTCCACCTCTTCGGGCGCGATCTTCTCCCCGCCCCGGTTGATCTGGTCCTTCGACCGGCCCACCACGGCCAGGAAACCGTTCTCGTCACGTTCGACGATGTCGCCCGTGCGGTAGAAGCCGTCGGGGGTGAAGCTCCGGGCGTTCTCCTCCGGATTGCGGAAGTAGCCGCGGATGGTGGACGGGCCGCGCGTCAGCAGGTGCCCCGGCACGCCGGGCGGCACGGGTTCGCCCTCGTCGTCCAGGATGAGCAGTTCGTCGCCGGGGGAGATGGGGCGGCCCTGGCACCGGACGCTCGTCTCCGCGTCGACGTCGAACGGGTTGTAGTTGACGAGCCCCTCGGCCATGCCGAAGCCCTGTTGCAGGACGACGTCCAGCTCGGGCCGCACGCGCCGCGCCGCCTCGACGCTGAGGCGCGCCCCGCCGACGTGCAGGCTCTCCAGGCTCGACAGGTCGTGGCGGTCCCGCAGCGAGGAGTTCAGCCAGGCCAGCAGGAGCGGCGGGACGATCGACGACTGGGTGACCCGGTGCCGCTGGATGAGCGGGAACACCGTGTCGGGACTGCCGTCCTGCGCGAGCACCACGGTTCCGCCGACGCTCAGCACGCTCAGGAAGCCCGGGGACCGGACCGACATGCTGTGGCAGAGCGGCACCGCCGTCAGTTGGACGGACGCCTCGGTGATGCCGCAGAGCGGGATGCTCCGCCGCACCGAGTGCAGGTAGGTCTCGTGCGTGTGCGGGATCAGCTTGGGCCGTCCCGTCGTGCCGCCCGACAGTTGCAGCAGGGCGACGTCGGCCGGCAGGGACCGCCGTTCGTGGGGGAGCGGGTCATGCGCCAGCAGCCGGTCGAGGTCGGCGCCGCCGCCGTCGGCGTCGAGCACCACGGTGTGCTCCAGGCTCGGCCACGCCGCCTTCAGCTCCGCCGCCAGCGCGGCCAGGTCGGCGCCGTCGTGCTTGGCGACGGTGACGTAGAGGCGGGCGCCGGTCACCTCGACGAAGTGCTCGATCTCCGTCCGCCGGTGCGCCGCCGGGGCGAAGACGGGGATCGCGCCGATCTCCCAGCACGCGTAGACGAACACGATGAACTCGGGGATGTTCGGCAGGTGTACCACCGCCCGGTCGCCGCGGCCGACGCCGAGACGGCGCAGGCCCGCGGCGACCCGGAGGACCCGGTCGCCGAGCTGCCCGTAGGTGAGTTCGGCCTCGCCCGCGACGAGCGCCGTCTTCCCGGGAATCCGGGCGACGGTGGCGAACAGCGGCTCCGGGAGCGTCTGATCGGTCCAGTACCCGGCGTCGCGGTAGCGGGCGGCGGTCTCGGCCGGATACGGCACGAAACCGTCGAGGTCGAGCGGTTCGAGGACCGGCATCAAAGCTGCCTGGACGAGATCTGGTCGACCGCGCCCGGCACCGGCTCGGCCGGGTCGTTGCCCAGCGCGACGATCCGGTTGTCGCCGTCGACGTGCACGACGCGCGGCTCGTGCGTGATCAGGTCGGCCTCCTCGGCGATCACGTAGGACATGATGATCACCAGGTCGCCGGGGTTCACCAGGTGCGCCGCGGCGCCGTTGATGCAGATCTGCCCCCCGCCCGCCTGCCCGGTGATCACGTAGGTCTCGATGCGGGCGCCGTTGGTGATGTCGACGACCTGGACCTTCTCGCCTTCGACGACGCCCGCGGCCCGGAGCAGGTCTTCGTCGATCGTGATCGAACCGACGTAGTGCAGGTCGGCCTGGGTGACGGTGGCACGGTGGATCTTTCCGCCGAGGACGGTGCGGAACATGGGGTTCTCCTGGTGTGGGGGGTCAGTTGCCGGCGGGGGCCGCGTGCTGCGGCGCACCCTCCTGCTCGGCGATGAAGTCGCGCAGGGACTTGGGGCGCAGGTCGGTCCAGGTCCGGTCGATCCAGTCGAGGACGTCCTGGCGGGGCGCTCCCTCGGGGCCGCCGAAGGCGATCGTCCAGCCACCGGGCACCGGCTTGAAGGTCGGCCAGAGGGAGTACTGCTCCTCCTGGTTGACGAGGGCGTAGAAGGTGCCGCTGTCGTCGTCGAAGGGGTTCCGGGACATGGTTCCTCCCTGTGTACTTGTGCGGGGGGTTCGGTGGCAGCGAGGAAGACGGTCACAGGACCGGGGCGCCTTGGCTTCCCATAGTTAGGTAAGCCTTGCCTATCTTGGGATGCCGGTGTCGCACCGTCAAGCCCCGACTTTTCCTGTGTCGCAGGGGTTACGATCGCGTCAAATGTGGCGCCGAGCTGGCCTTGTACCGCCGTCCGCGCGGACCGTCCGGCCGGGGTGAGACGGAGATCACCGGCCCTGTGGTGATCTTTTCGGGCCGCTGTGGTTCGGAATGCGTGAACCTCTGCCGCGCCCCGGCGTCCGGCCTTCCGGGATCGGGCGGTGGCCGGGCGCGGTGGCGCGACGGGCGGCCTCGCTTTGTGGACCGGCGGGCGTCCGCCGGTCGCCGTCGCTCCGCTCTGGGTGCCGGTCCTCGTCGTGCCGACTGGGCCAAGAAAGACGCGGACAACTGCGAAGACGGAGTTCGCCGGGCGTGGGGGCGGCAGAATTTAGTGCTGTTCGGTAACGCCTATGATGCCTTCGGCGTAGACTCATTCGGAAGAAGTCGAATGCACCGCTGAGGGAGTCCCCGCATGGCACAGAGGGTTGAGGTTCTGCTCGTCGACGACATCGACGGCGGGAAGGCGGACGAGACGGTCACCTTCTCGCTGGACGGCGTAGCGTACGAAATCGACCTCAATACGAAGAATGCGGCGCAGTTGCGTGCCGACCTGGAGTCGTTCGTCCAGGCCGCCCGCCGCGCGCGGCCCAGGCCGGGGAGGGGCGCCCGTCTCGCCCGGACCCAGGACACCCGTGAGCGGTCGGCCGAGATCCGCGAGTGGGCGAAGGCGCAGGGCATCAGCGTCAACGACCGCGGCCGCATCCCCAGTACCGTCCTTGAGCAGTACGAGTCCGCCCACTAGAACGGCGGCGGAGGCGAACCGGCCCCGCCTTGTCGCGAGTTCGGAATGCGACGAGGCGGGGCCGCCGCCCCCACCATGTCACCCGCATTTCCCAGCGCCGCGTTCACCGAGTAAGCGGCCCGCCCATCCGGCCGCCGCCTCCGCCGGCGGCACGACCGAAGGCGCCCGGCGAACACTTCCGGCGCCTCGCCCCCTCGAAGACTTTCTTGTCCCGCCCACCGACGAGCCCGAAATGCGGCCCCCGCCCAGACGGCACCGACCCGATGAGGGAATGGCCCACGCACGCGGCGGACCGAGGCAAAAACACCGGCCTCCGCCGCACCAACGACACCTGACCCGCGCCCCCGCGCGGGCGTGGCTCGTGCGCGGCCGGGTCGACCAGCGGGGCGTCGATAGCGCGCCCCCGTGTGGGGGTGTGGCTTGCGCGCTCGGCCGGGTCGATCACTGGGGCGTCGCTAGCGCGTCGCCGTGCGGGGCATGGCTCGCGCGGTCGGGTCGGCCACCGGGGCGTCGATAGCGCGTCGCCGTGCGGGCGTGGATTGCGCGCTCGGTGACTTGTCGGGCTCGTCGCCGTCGTTCGTGTCCCGTGTGGGTGTGGGGCTGAGCACCGGGGTTGCCGAGGTAGCGGTGCGGCTGGCCCGCGTGCTCGTGCGGGCGTAGATCACGCACATCCCGCCGTGCTTGCGCGCCCCGTGCCGTCCTCGTGGCTATAATGATAACCGTTCCCATTATGGATGGAGTGAGGAGGGCGGATGGCGCGTAACGAGTTGCGGCCGGTGATCAAGCTGCGGTCGACGGCGGGGACCGGGCACGTGTACGTGACGCGGAAGAACCGGCGCAACGATCCGGACCGGCTGACGTTGCGGAAGTACGACCCGGTCGTGCGCAGGCACGTCCTGTACCGAGAGGAGCGGTGATGGCGCGGCGATGCCAGTTGACCGGGGCCGCGCCCGCGTTCGGCAGGCGGGTCTCGCACTCGCACCGGCGCACGTCGCGCCGGTTCGATCCCAACATCCAGACCAAGCGGTACTTCCTGCCCAGCGAGGGCCGGACCGTGCGGCTCACGCTGTCGGCACGGGCGATCAAGACGATCGACAAGATCGGGATCGAGGCGGCGGTGGCGCGCGTCCGTGCCCGTGGAGAGAAGGTCTGATGGCCAAGAAGAGCAAGATCGCGGCGAACGAGCGACGCAAGGCGGTCGTCGCGCGGTACGCGCGGCGGCGCGCCGAGCTGAAGGCCGTCATCGCCGCGCCGGACACCGGCGCGGAGGCGCGCGAGGCGGCCGTCCGGGAGCTGCGGCGGCAGCCGCGGGACGCCAGCGCGACCCGGGTCCGCAACCGGGACGCCGTCGACGGGCGCGCTCGCGGGCATCTGCGGAAGTTCGGGCTCTCGCGCGTCCGGTTCCGGGAGATGGCGCACCGCGGCGAGCTGCCCGGCGTCACCAAGTCGAGCTGGTAGGAGGTTCCGGTGGCCGTTCCGAAACGGAAGATGTCGCGCAGCAACACGCGCAAGCGGCGTGCGCAGTGGAAGGCGTCCGCGCCCGGCCTCGTGCCCGTCGTGGTCGACGGCCGCGAGCGCCGGGTGCCGCGCCGCCTGGTCCGCGCGTACGAGCGGGGCCTGATCCGCGACTAGCCCTCCCGGCCCGGCGTGCGGGCGGCCCGGCTTCGACGGCGAGGCCGGGCCGCCCGTCGGCCCCTGCGCGCGCGTTCACGCGGTGTGCGTCAGAATGGACGCGGCTCATCTCGAGGCGCGCGGGCCGGTGGGCGGGCGATTCCCCACGCCGGGAAGTCCCGCCGGGTCCGCGCTGTTCCAGAGAGGACAGGGCGACGGCGGATCAGGAGGAGAGACGTTGAGCGGCACCCAGGTGAGGACCACCAAGCAGCGCCTGGCGGTGCAGCGGCTTCTCGCCGAGACGCCGGAGTTCCAGAGCGCCCAGACGCTGCACCACCGGCTGCGCACGCAGGGCTCGTCGGTCGGCCTGAGCACCATGTACCGGACGTTGCAGTCCCTGGCCGCCGCGGGCGAGATCGACATGACGTACCTGCCGGGCGGCGAGGCCGTCTTCCGCAAGTGCCGCCCCGGCCATCACCACCACCTGGTCTGCCGCTCCTGCGGCACGACGGTCGAGGTCGAGGGCCCGGAGCTGGAGGACTGGGTCGCCCGCGTCGGCACCGGCCACGGCTTCACCGAGACCGAGCACACCGTCGAGATCTTCGGCAAGTGCGCGACCTGCTCGGCCAAGAAATTGTGACCGACACGACCAAGCCCCACCCGCCTCGGCCCTGACACCAGAGACGGCGTGCCCGGCCTGCCCCCCGGAGAAGACGGCGGGCCGCGCGGCCCGCCGCCGCACGGTCGCGGACGACGTCGACGACACCGCCTACGTGACCGACCCGGCGGCCAAGAAGCTGCACGCCGTCGACATCGAGTCCGGCGAGGTGGAGACGACCGTGGACCTGCCGCAGGCGCCCAACGAGATCGCCGGCGTCTGAGCGGCCCCGCGAGGCGTCCGCGCGGAATCGTCCGCCCGGACGCCTCGCGTCGTGCGCGGATTCGTAGGAAAGCACAATAAGGACGCTGCGGCATCGCGGTGTTACTTCGGCGACATGCGGACGACTCAATCGAAGGAGCGGATAACCGCTGGTGCGGGCGAAGTGAGATCTGCGATTTACTTGGCGGGAACGTGTGTGAAATCCCCTTTATTAGGGTTTTGTGTGGCGCCGAAAAAGGTCTGCGCCGCTCATCACAAAGGGGAACCCCTCATGTTCTCTCGCATGCGCGCAGGGCGGTGGCGGCCGGCGGTGCTGGTCGCCTGTCTCGTCGCGGCCGGATCGCTCGCCGGGCTCGTCGCGTCGTCCACCGCGACGGCCACCGACCGCGCACCCGGGCACCGGGCGGTGCAGGTCAAGGTGCTGGTCCTGACGATGTTCGAGGCCGAGACCCGGCCGTGGCTGGAGCGGCGGAAGCTGCCGCTCACCGTGGAGGTCCCGGGGGCGTACAAGCCGGTCCGCTGTGACCGCAGGGGCCTGTGCGTCCTGACGACGGGCATGGGCAAGTCGGCCACCGCCGCGACGATGACCGCCGTGCTCAACAGCACCCGGCTCGACCTGCGCCGGGCGTACTTCCTGTCCGCGGGCATCGCCGGAACGCCGCCCGGCCAGGGCACGCTCGGCTTCGCCGCGTGGGCGCGGTGGGTGGTCGACTACGACCTCGGCCACCACCTGCTCACCGAGGAGGCGCCCGACGTCCCGTACGGCTACCAGGAGATGGGCGCGGAGAGCGCGGTGTTCCGGCTCGACGACCGGCTCGTGGACCTCGCCTACCGCCTGACGCGGAACGTCAAGCTCACCGACAGCGAGATCTCGCAGCAGGTCCGCAGCCGGTACACCGAGAAGAACGCCCGCCGCAAGCCTTTCGTCGCCGTGTGCGACACGGTCACCGGGGACAATTACTGGTCCGGCGCCGGGCAGTCGCGGCGCGCCCAGTACATCACCGATCTGCGCACCAAGGGCAAGGGCACTTACTGCACGACGCAGATGGAGGACAACGCCACCGCGACGGTCCTCAACCGTTTCGGCCGTCTCGGCCGCTACCTCAACCTGCGCACGGCGAGCAATTTCGACCAGCCCTATCCGGGGCAGACGGTCGCCCAGCATCTCAGTTCCAACTCGGGCGGCTTCGCCACGTCGGTCACCAACGCCTACCTCGTCGGCTCCCCGGTGGTCGACCACCTGCTGCGCCGCTGAACCGCGTGACGGGGCGCCACGCGCGGCGCCCCGTCACCGCCGGGCGCGGCCGGTTCGACGTCGGCGCGTCCGGCGTGGTATCCATGTTGGGAATGATTTTCATTTCTACATGGAGGTGGGGATGTCCGTCCCCGTGGTTCTGGTCGCCGGGTTCCATGGACCGGCGCGCGGCGTCGTGGTCGACCGGCTGCTGCGCGAACATCCCGGCGCGCTGGCCGTGCACCACGACCTGCGCGCGGTGGCGGGCGGCGCGGTCGTGCGGGTGGTGCGCGACGCCGAGGCGGTCCGCGACCGCGCGGTGGTCCGGCTGGAGCACGGCTGCGTGACGTGCACCGTCCGCTACGACCTGCTGCCGCAGCTCCTGCGGCACGCGCCCAGGGCCGAACTGCTGATCGTCGAGCTGTGGGACACCGTCGAGCCGCAGTCGGTGGCCGAGGTGCTGGCGCACGAGTCCGGCGGGGAACTGCGGCTCGCGGGCGTGTTCACCGCCCTGGACGCCGAACTGACGCCGCTCGACCTGTGCCGGGGCGAACCGCTCGCCGATATCGGCAAGCCGGGCGCCGCCGGGGACGAGCGGTACCTCGCCGAGGTGCTGGCCCGTCAGATCGAGTACGCCACCGCGCTGGTGGTGCCCGATCTGCTGCCCGCCCCGCTGCCGCCGGTCGATCCCGACGACGTGGAGCTGTGCCGGGAGCTGATGGGCCACCTGGCGCCGATGACGCCCGTGCATCTGCCCGGCGACCCCCTTCCCGTCCTGGCCGGTGCGGCGATCTGCCCGCACGACCTGGCGGCGCGGGTCGATCCGGCCACCGCCCAGTTGCCGCCCGAGGCCAGCACCCCGGCGGCCGACACCGTGGTGTGGCGGCGGACGGCGCCGCTGCACCCGGCGCGCTTCTTCGACGTCGTGGACGCGCTGGCGTCCGAGTCGGTGCGCAGCCGGGGCCGTTTCTGGCTCGGCAACCGGCCCGACCGGATGCTGGTGTGGGACGCGGCGGCCGGGGTCGTGACCGTCGAGGACGCCGGTCCGTGGCTGGTGTCCCTGCCGTCGGCGGCCTGGGAGATGATCTCCCCGCTGCGCCGGGCCGCCGCCGCGCTGGACTGGCACGCCGAGCACGGCGACCGCGTCCAGCACCTGGTCTTCACCGGCTCCGAACTCGACCGCGCCCGCATCCACGCGCTGCTGGACGGCTGCCTGCTCGACGACGGCGAGGCCATCGCCGACGACCCGTTCGCGCCGCTCCTGGACGCCAAGGAGGCCGCGTGACCTCGCCGCGTCCGCGCCCGGACCGCCGTCGCAGGCCGAACCCGCTCCAGGGCGTCACCTATGTCGACTACAAGGACACCGACCTGCTGCGCCGCTTCCTCTCCGACCGCGGCAAGATCCGCAGCCGCCGCGTCACCGGCGTCACCGTCCAGCAGCAGAAGCTGCTCGCCCGCGCGATCAAGAACGCCCGCGAGATGGCCCTGCTGCCGTACACCTCCCGCGCGGCCGAGCAGCCGAGGAGGCGCGCGCAGTGACGGACCTGGAAGCTCGACGGCACGCCGTCGTCATCGGCGCCGGAATGGCCGGGCTGACCGCCGCCGTCGCGCTCGCGGGTCACTTCGACCGCGTGACCGTGCTGGAACGGGACGCGCTCCCGGACGAACCGGTCTTCCGGCCCGGCGTCCCGCAGAGCAGGCACCTGCACTCCCTCATGGGCGCCGGTCAGCGCGCGCTGGACGAGCTGGTCCCCGGCTTCACCGGGCGGCTGTACGACGCGGGCGCGATCCCGCTGCGCACGCCCTACGACCACCTGTGGTTCAGCCCCGCCGGATGGTGCCACCGCTTCCCGCCCTCGCACACCGTGCCGTCGGCGTCGCGCGAGCTGATCGAGGCCGTCGTGCGGCGCGCGGCGGTCGAGCGGCACGGCGTCGCGGTCCGGCACCGGACCGAGGTCACCGGGCTGGACGGCGAGCCCGGCGGCGCCGTCACCGGCGTCCACGCGGCACCGCGCGACGGCGGCGCCCCCGAGCGGCTGCCCGCCGACCTGGTGGTGGACGCGTCCGGCCGCCGGTCGCGCGTCCCGGCGTGGCTCACCGAGCGCGGCCACGGCACGGCCGAGACCACGGTGGTGGACTCCCGCGCGGGCTACAGCAGCCGCCTCTACGAGATCCCCGGCGGGTCCGCCGACGAGTGGCGGGTGATCTCGATCCAGCCGGGTCCGGGGCAGCCGACGCGCGGCGGCGCGCTCGTCCCGGTGGAGGGCGGCCGCCGGCTCGTCTCGCTGTACGGCTACCTGGACGACCACCCGCCGACCGACGAGGACGGCTTCCTCGCCTTCGCGGCGAGCCTGCGGCATCCCGTGCTGCACGACGTCCTGCGGTCGGCCGAGCCCGCCGGGCCGATCCACGGCTTCCGGAACATGGCCAACCGCCGCTGGCACGGCGAGGACCTGCCCGCGTGGCCGGACGGGCTGCTCGTGGCGGGCGACGCGCTGTGCGCCGTCAACCCCGTGTACGCGCAGGGCATGTCGATGGCCGCGATGACCGCCGTCCTGCTGGACCGCCTCCTGGCCGAGGGCGGCGCGGACGGCCGCACGCTCCAGAAGCGGCTGGCGGCCGGGAACGAGCGCGCCTGGCAGGTCGCCACCGGCGCCGACCTGGCCCACCTCGGCACCGGGGCGGCGGACGAGGCGGCGGCGGAGACGGCCGCGTACATGCAGCGGCTCCTAGAACTGGCCCTGGTCGATGCCGACGTCAACCGGACGTTCTTCGACGTGATGATGATGCTGGACGAGCCCGGCGCGCTGTTCGCGCCCGAGCTGACCGCGCGGGTCGCGCGCGGCCCGGCCCGCCCGGCCGCCGGATGACCGCCGCGCACCGCGCGGGCCTGGCCGCACTCGGCGACGCGCCACTCGACGCGGTCCCCGCCGCCGTCCACACCCTGGACCTGGCAGTCCTCAACGGCATCGCCGCCCACCTCGCTGACGCGCTCGCGAGCCCGGGCACCGCCGCCGAGTTCGCTGCCGAGCTGGGTGCGGTGCCGCGTCACCGGTGGATCGTGGGGCGCTGGCTCGCCGCGATGGAGGGCGAGGGTCTGACGGCCCGCCGTCCGGACGGGCGGTATGAGCGGCCCGTCCGTCGGCGGCGCGGCGAGCTGATCGCGCTGCGCCGCGACCTGGACGCCGCTCGCGCGCGCCTCGGCTACCCCGACGCGCTGACCCGCTACCTCCTCGGCTCGCTGCGCGAGCTGCCCGGCCTGCTCACCGACCGGGTGAGCGCGCAGGCGCTGCTGTTCCCCGGCGGCGACTTCGCCACGGCGGACGCCGCCTACCGGGACAATCTCGTCAACCGGTACCTGAACGCGGCGGCGGTGGAGGTCGTCTGCGCGCTGCCGCGCAAGCGCCGCGTGCTGGAGCTGGGGGCGGGCACCGGGTCGCTGACCGCCGCGCTGCTGCCCGTCCTGCACGGGCACACCGACGCGTACCTGTTCACCGACCTGTCGCCGTTCTTCCTCGACGCGGCGCGGCGCCGCTTCACCGCGCACCCGTTCCTGCGCACCGCCGTCGCGGACCTCGACGCGCCGCTCGCCGCGTCCTGCGGCGCCGAGCCGTTCGACCTCGTCGTCGCCGTGAACGCCGCGCACAACGCCCGGGACACCGGCGCGCTGCTCGCCGGGGTCCGCGCGGCGCTGCGTCCCGGCGGGACGCTGCTGCTCGTCGAGACCTGCCACGAGCACCACCAGTCGCTCGCCTCGATGCCGTTCCTGCTGTCGGCGCCGCCCGGCGGGCAGCGGACGGTCCGCACCGACGTGCGCGCCGGTACCGGCCGCACCTACCTGACCCGCGCCGAGTGGACGGCCGCGCTCGGCCGCGCCGGATTCGCCGTCGCCCACGACCTCCCCGACCCCGGCCACCCCCTCGCCGCCTTCTCGCAGCGCCTGCTGGCCGCCGTCCGGACGACCTAGGAGAACCGTTGACCGTGCCCCCCACCCTGGAGAGCGACCTGGCCGCGATCTGGGCCGAACTGCTCGACCTCGACCCCGCGTCGATCGCCCCCGACGCGACGTTCCTGCGGCTCGGCGGCGACTCGGTGCTCGCCGTGCGCATGTCCGCGCTGGTCCGCCGCCGCCTCGCCGTCGAACTGGCGCTCGCCGACGTCACCGTGGAGATCAGCCTCGCCGCCCTCACCGACCTGGTCCGCGACCGCGCCTCCGGTGACGGCGCGGGCGCCCGCGCCCTGCCGGTGGAGATCGTCCGCCGCCCCGACCCGTCCGCGCCGTTCCCGCTGATGCCGCTCCAGCAGGGCTACTTCGTCGGCCAGCACGACGGCTGGGAGCTGTCCTACGCCTCCGCCCACTTCTACGGCGACCTGGCGCTGTCGCGGATGGACGCCGACGAGGCCGCCGAGACGCTGGCCGACGCGCTGCACCGCCTCGCCCTGCACCAGCCGACGCTGCGCGCCCGCATCACGCCCGAGGGCGAGCAGTACGTCCTGCCGCCGGACGCGCCGGGCGCGATCCCCGGGCCGCGCGTCCTCGACCTGCGCGACGCCGCCGACGCCGAGATCGCGGCGGCGCTGGCGGCGACCCGCGCCGAGATGAGCACGTCCGGCCCGAACCCGCTCACCGGGCCGGGCGTGGACGTCCGCCTGACGCTGCTGCCCGGCGGCCGGGGCCGCCTGCACACCGCGATGAGCCTCATCGCCATGGACGGCTGGTCCGCGACGGTGCTCAACCGGGAGCTGCTGACCCTCGCCACCGACTGGAACGCCGTCCCGGCCCCGCTGGAGGTCGACTTCGGTGACTACGTGGCCGCGATCGAGCGGCTGCGGCACACCGGCGCGTGGCAGGCCGACCGCGACTGGTGGCACGACCGGCTGGACGCGTTCCCGCCGCCGCCCGCGCTGCCGCTGCTCGCCGACCCCCGCGACGTGGCGCCCGACCTGATGGACACCCGCGACGCGCGGCTGGCCGCCGACCGCTGGACGGCCCTGAAACGCCGCTGCGCCGAGCACGACGTCACCCCGTCGGCGGCGATGCTCACCGCGTTCGCCGTCGTCCTCGCGCGCTGGGCCGGGCACCGCGCGATGCTGCTCAACACCCTCCAGCTCAACCGGCTGCCGCTGCACCCCGACATCCACCGCACGATCGGCGCGTTCGCCGCGACGATGCTGGTGCCGGTGGACCTGGACGGCGCCGCCGCCTTCTCCGACCTCGTCCGCGCCCAGCAGCGGACGTTCACCGAGCACGCCGCGCACAACCTCGTCACCGGCGTGGAGGTCTCCCGCGAGCTGGCGCGGCGGCGCGGCACGGTCCGCCCGGTCGCGCCGATCGTCTTCCAGAGCACGCTCGGCATGGACGCCGCGATCGGGCAGCGGCAGGCCACCGCCGCCGGTCCGCTGGGCGAACTGGACTTCGGTGACTTCTACCACCAGCTCCGCACGCCGCAGGTCGCGCTGGAGGCGCGGTTCTGGGAGATGAACGACGAGATGGCCGTCGCGTTCTCGCTGGTGGGGGAGCTGTTCGACCCGAGCGAGGTCGACTACGCCTTCGCGGAGCTGGTCGAGCTGATCGGCGCGCTGGCCGACGGCTACGGGTGGGACCGCGTCCTGCCGTTGCCGGACGCCGCGCGCCCCGGCCCGGCGGACGGCCACGGACGGGACCGCGCGCTCGCGCTGCCGGACGCCGCGTATCCCGGCCCGGCCGAGGGCCTGCGCGTCGGTGACGAGCCGCGCGCCGAGGCCGCCGTGGCGCCCGGCCCGCCGCGCGACGAGCTGGAGCAGCGCATCGCGGCGCTGTGGGAGGACCTGCTCGACGCGCCCGTCCTGGACCGCGCCGAGACGTTCTTCGCCCTCGGCGGCGACTCGCTGCTGGCCGTGCGCGCCGTGGCGCGGCTGGCGAAGGAGACCGGCCGGGCGGTCGGGGTCCGCCGCTTCCTGGACGTCCCGACCGTGGCGGGCCTGGCCGACGCCGTCCGGGAAGGGACGGCGTGACGCGGTTCGGGGTGCTGGGCGGCTCGGGCACCGTCGGCCGCGTCGTCGTGGACCGGCTGGCCGGGGCGGGGCCGCTGCGGGTGGGCGGACGCGACGCGGGCCGTGCGGCGGAGGTCTGCGCGTCGCACCCCGGCGCGGAACCGGTCCGCGCGGACCTGGCCGACGCGGCGGGCCTGGCCGCGTTCTGCGCGGGCTGCGACGTCGTGGTCAACTGCGCCGGGCCGTCCTACCGGGTGCTCGACCGGGTGGCGCGCGCCGCCCTGGCGGCCGGGGCGCACTACGTGGACGCGGCGGGCGACGTCGTCGCGCTCGACGCTCTCGCGGACGGCCCGCCCGCGCGCCTGGCCGACCGGGCGGCCGTGTTCTCCGCCGGGCTCATGCCGGGGCTGTCCGGCCTGCTGCCCCGGGTGCTCGCCGCCGCCGGTCCGCTCGCCCGGCTCGACGTCTACGTCGGGGGAGCGGCGGCGATCGGCCCGCTGTCGGCCGTGGACGCGCTGCTGACGCGCGGCCCCCGCTTCGGCACCGCGCTCGCCGCCTGGCGCGGCGGCGCGGTCGTGCCGAACGCGCTGCGCCCGCTGCGGTCGGTCGCGCTGCCCGGGTTCCGGGGCCGCGTGCACGCGTGGCCGTTCCTGTCGGCGGAGGCGGCCGGGCTCGCCGCCGCCCTCGGCGTGGACGAACTGCGCAACCACACCGTCTACGTCACCGAGGAGATCCCGCGCGCCCTCGCGGCGGCGTGGGCCGACGAGGAAGGGCCGGTGGACGCGCACGTCCCCGCCGTGGTGGCCGCCGCCGACGCGGACCTGGCCGCCACCGGGCCGTACTACACGCTGCTGTTCCAGGCCGTCCCGCGCGAGCACGTCCCCGGGCGGCCGCGGCGGCTCGTCCTGCGCACCCCCGACTCCTATGCGCTCAGCGGCGTCGTCGCGGCGCTCACCGCCCGAGCCCTCGCGGACGGCGCGATCCCGCCCGGCGCGCACCTGGCGGCCGACGTCCTCGACCCCGCCGCCACCCTGGCCGCGCTGCGCGGCGACCCGCTGGTGACCGGCGTCGAACTGACCTGACCGAGAAGGGCACGACCATGACCGACGAGAGCACGCGGGCCGAGCGGGGCGAGGGCTACGCCGTCAACGCCCCCTACTACGACCTCATCATCCCCCGCGAGCACTGGGACTCCGTGGCGGACGCCGTGACCGGGTTGCTCAAAGGCGCCCGCCGGGTCGCGGAGATCGGTGCCGGGACCGGTCACTTCACCGCCGCGCTGCTGCGCGCCCTCGGCCCGGACGCCGAGATCCGCGCGATCGAACCGGCCCGCGTCATGCGGGCCGCGCTCGTCACCCGCCTCGCGGCCGACCCCGCCGCCGAGCGCGCCGTGACCGTCCTGCCCGAGGACGCCCTGACCGCCGACCCCGGCACCGATCTGGACGCGGTGCTGCTGCTCAACCTCGTCATGCACTTCGGCCCGGACGAGCGCGCCCGCCTGTGGCGCCGGTGGGCGGACGCGCTGCGCCCCGGCGGCCTGCTGGTCGTCGAGGCGCAGCACCCGCAGACGGCCGAGCCCGTCGCGCCCGTCGTCCTGCCGGGCCGCGCCCTCGGTCGCCACCGCTACGAGACCTTGTCCCGCGCCGACGTCCTGGACGCCGGCCGGGTCCGCTGGACCAACACCTACCGGACGTTCGAGGGCGACCGGCTGATCCGCGCGGAGACGGCGACGTTCGACTGCCACGTCGTCTCCGACGCCGTGCTCGCGCGGGAGCTGACCGCCGCCGGGCTCACCGCCGTCCCGTCCGCCCCGCCCGGTCTGCACGTGTGGCGGCGGTGAGAATCCGGCGCAGGGCGGCGAGGACCGCGGCCCGCTGCGGCACGAGGTAGAAGTGGTCGCCGGGGAACACCCGCGCCTCCACGCGGCCGGTGGTCGCGTGCCGCCAGCGCAGCGTCTCGGCCGGGGTGAGGTCGGGGTCGCGATCACCGATGAAGGTCGTGACGGGGCAGCGCAGCGGCGGGTGCGGGCCGGGCCGGTAGGTCTCGATGACGCGGTAGTCGGCCCGCACGTACCGGAGGATCAGCGCGCGCAGGTCCGGGTCGCGCAGGACCTCCGGGTCGGTCCCGCCGAGGCGGGTCAGCTCGGCGTGCAGCCCGGCGTCGTCGCGGCGGTGCACGTCGCCGCCGCGCTCGTCGTGCGGGGCCTCCCGCGCGGAGGCGATCAGGTGGACGGGCGGCGCGGCAAGACGCTGGGCGGCCTCGTAGGCGACGGTCGCGCCCATGCTGTGCCCGAACAGCGCGTACGGGCGGGCGGTGAGCGGCGCGAGAGCGGCGGCCACGGCGTCCGCGAGCGCGTCCATGCTCGCGGGCGGCGGCTCCCCGGCGCGCTCCTCCCGGCCCGGGTACCGCACGGCGACCAGCTCGACGGACGGCGGGAGCAGCGCCGCCCACGACGCGAAGAACGACGCCCCGCCGCCGCCGTGCGGGAGGCAGACGAGCCGCAGCGCGGCGGCGGGATTCGGGTCCGGACGCCATAGCCATCCGTTTTCCGGCATGATAATCATTCCTATGAGGAGGTCGACATGTACGACGTGATCGTCATCGGCGGCGGCCCGGCCGGGCTCAGCGCCGCGCTGGTCTTCGGGCGGCAGCGCCGCCGCGTGCTGCTCGTGGACGGCGGCAGCGTCCGCAACGAGCCCGCCGACGCGATGCACATGTACCTCAGCCGGGACGGCTTCCCGCCCGCCCGGCTCCTCGCCCTCGGCCGCGACGAGATCGCCGCGTACCCGTCCGTGGAGATCCGCCCCGGCGTGGTCGTCGCCGCGCGCGGGGCCAGCGAGGACTTCACCGTCGAGCTGGCCGACGGCGCCGTGGAGAAGGCCCGGCGCCTCGTGCTGGCGACCGGGCAGGTCGACGAGCCGTACGCCGACGTCCCCGGCCTGGCCGAGCGGTTCGGCCGCAGCGTCTTCCACTGCCCGTTCTGCCACGGCTGGGAGACCTCGGGCCAGACGCTCGCCGTCGTCACGACCGTGCCGCAGGAGGCGATGCTCGCCCTCTACGTCGCTGACCGGTTCAGCGACGACGTCGTCCTGTGCACCCACGGCCCCCGGGAGATCCCGGCGGAGATCGCGGCCAAGCTCACCGCGCGCGGCGTCGAGGTGCGCTCCGCGCCGATCACCGCCGTCACCGGCGAGGCGGGCGCGCTGCGCCTCGAATTCGCGGACGGCGGCACGCTCGACCGCGAGGCGATCTACCACCGCGCGCCGACGCGGCAGCACTCCGGCCTCGCCGCGCAGCTCGGCTGCGAGATCCTCGACGACGGCACCGTCCGCGTCAACGAACTCCAGGAGACCACCGTGCCCGGTGTGGCCGCCGCGGGCGACACCGCCAAGCTGCCCGCCGTGCCGGACGCGGCGACGCTCGTGTCGCTCGGCGCCGCCGACGGCGTCCGCGCCGCCCTGTGGATGGAGGGCGACCTGTTCCGGGCGGACCTGGCCGCCGCCCCCTGAACGCCGGTCCGGGGGTCTTCCGAGCACCCGGCCCCCGGACCGGTCCCGTCCGCGCGACGTCATCGCGGGCGGCGCGCGACGAACAGGTGCAGGCCCGCCGCGGCGAGCGGGTGGTGCGCGTCGGGCAGCGTGAACCACGGTTCCAGGCCCGCCGCGCGCAGCCCGTCGTTCCACTCGTCCGGAGTGAGGAAGACGCGGTCGCGCGCCGCGCGCGGGTCGCGCGGGTCCAGCCGGAGTTCGCCGGGCGGGCCGGACATGAGGAACTGCATCGACGCCAGGATCGACGGCAGTTCGCGCCCGGTCTCCACGAACACCAGCAGCCCGCCCGGCGCGAGCAGCCGCGCCAGCCGGGCCAGCATGTCGCCGGTGTGCCGGGCGTTGTGCAGGACGTTCGCCGACAGCACGACGTCCATCGAACCGGGCGGCACGCCCTGCTCGGCCGGGTCGTTGACGTCGTACGGCGCGAACCGCGTGCCGGGCCGGTCACCGAACCGGGCGCGGCCGAGGGACAGGAAGTAGCGGGAGACGTCGGTGAACAGGTAGTTCACCGGGCCCCGGAGCGCGTCCAGCGCGGCGGCCGTCGTCCCGCCGACGCCCGCGCCGAGCTCCAGGACGCGCGGCGGGGCACCGGCCTCGGCCCAGCGCAGCACTTCCGCGACCCCGGCGTTCAGCGGCCGGTTGACCGGGTTCTCCCGGTAGGCGCCGTCGGCGGTGGCGGTGTCGTCGAACAGCAGGCTCTGCACCGGCAGCTCGTCGCGCAGGATCTCCGGCAGCCGCGCCATCGCGTTCAGCAGGAAGTCGGTGGTCGCGGCGGGGTAGCCGACCGCCTCGCCCTCGTCGGCCAGGCCCGCGCGGGCGGCCCCGAGCCGCCTGCGGGCGCCCTGGCGCAGGCCCGTGTAGCGGTCGCCGTCCAGGCGCAGCAGCCGGTCGTGCCGGACCAGCGCGTCGAGCCAGCGGCGCAGGAGCCAGCGGTGCCGGTCCGCGACGCCGAGCGCGTCCGCGAGCGCGGCGGCGTCGAAGCCCCGGTCGCGGCGGGCGATCTCGGCCGTGCGCAGCGCCGCGCACATCGCGTCCAGCGCGGTCTCGTCCAGGCGGCGCAGGAACGTCAGCAGCGGCGCGGGGTCGGGAGTCGCCGCCGCCTCGTAGGCGCGGGCCGCGCGCTGCGGGAGGCCCGGTTCCACGGTGACGGCGACGTCGCCGGGGTGCCCGGCACGCCGCAACGTCAGCCGGGCGATCTCGGTGAGGCGACGTTCCACGAAGGCGGCGAACGGATCGTGGACGGTCCCGGGCGCGCCGGCGATCCGCGCCACGGGCACGGCGGCGGCCCCGGCGGGCCGCACGACTTCGGCGCGCGCCGGATCGCGCGGATCAGCGACGACGGCGGCATCCGGGGCGATCGCCCGCAGGCGCGCGGCCGTGACGGCACCGGGGACATCCGACAGCGGCGCGAGCGGGATACCGCACACGCGCACCGGGCCGCTGCCGAGCAACGACGCCAACACGGCGCCCCGGTCGACGGCGAGGCCGACGGCCCGGTCGTCGGGCGGGCCGGTGGACGGGCTGGTGGGCTGGTCGGTGGCCCGGGTGGCGGGCGGGTCGTGGGGCAGGTGGGTGGTCCGGGCGGCGGCCTGGTCGTCGGGCGCGTCGTCGGGCCGGTCGGCGGGCGGGCTGGTGGCCGGGACGGCGGCCTGGTCGGTGGGTAGGTCGGTCCAGGCGATGTTTTCGGGGGTGGGTGGTTCGGGGGTGTCCACGTACAGGACGGCGTCGAAGCGGTAGCGGGTGAGTTCGGTGTCGGCGCGCATCGTCTTGGGGTGGACGCTCATCCGGACGTCGCGGCCGAGGGACGCGCCGATCGCGGCGGCGCGGCGGGCCAGCAGCGGGGGGTCGAACAGGAACTCGGCGTCGCGGGCGGCGCGTTCGGCCGCGCGGGCGTCGATCCCGGGCCCGGGGGCGGCCGAGCGCTCGATCCAGCGTGCGAAGGCGGGCAGCAGCCGGGCGTCGCGGACGTCCCCGACCAGCACGGTGCCGCCGGGGGAGACGAGCCCGATCGCGGCCCGCAGCACCGCGTCGAGGTAGGCGACGCCGGGGAAGCACTGCGTGATCGAGTTGAGGACGACGCAGTCGGGCCGCCCGTCCGGGAACCCGGCCTCGGTCATGGCCGCCCGGACGGGCCCGGACGCCAGCGCGTCGGCGGCGGCGCGGACGAACGCGGTGCCGGGCGCCGCGCCGTCCGCGAGCCGCCGGACCGCCGTCTCGGCCACGTCGGTGCCGACATAGCCGGACACGCGGCCGCGCAGCCGGTGCGCGAGCAGGCCCGTCCCGCAGCCGGGTTCGAGGACGTAGGACGGCTCGGCCGCGAGGATGAGTGCGACGGTGTGGTCGGCCCACTCCCGCATGTGCTCGGCGGGAAGGGGCCGCCCGGTGTCGGACGCGCGCCACCCGGACAGGTCGAGGTCGGCGGCGTGGCGGTGCTCGGCCTTGCCGTAGGTCCAGTCGTAGACCTCGCTCCAGCTCTCCAGGAACTCCCGCACCAGCGCGCCCGGTTCCGGGACCACGGCCGTCGCGGCGGGGGCGGGGGAGATCCGGAGCGTGCGTCCGTCGGGGTCGAGGCGGGCGTCGTCGATGCAGGGGTGCGCGCGCAGGACGGCGGGGTCAACGGGGACGGACATGGGACTTCTCCGTTCGAGGCGGGGCCTGGGGGACGAGGGCCTGGTCGTGCAGGTGCAGGACCCGGTCGGCGGTGGCGGCGACGGCCGGGTCGTGGGTGACGAGCAGCACCGCGAGCCCGGCGGCGCGCAGCTCCGCGAGCAGGTCCAGGACGGACGCGGCGGACGCGGCGTCCAGCGCGGAGGTGATCTCGTCGGCGAGCAGCAGCACGGGCCCGGCCGCCAGCGCACGCGCCACGGCGACCCGCTGCCGCTGCCCACCCGACAGCTCCCCGGGCCACCGCCCCGCCACCCCCGAATCGAGCCCCACCCGCCGCAGAAGCCCGGCCACGTCGGCGTCCACGCGCGCAACACGCCCCCGCCCGCCCACCGCGCCCAGGGGGCGGAGCACGGCCCGGACGCGGTGGCCTGCGCGCTGACGTTCGGACTCACGGGTGCTTGCTGCGCGGCTGGCACGCAAGGCGCGGGCGAGGGTGGTCGGGATGCGGCGGATGGGTTTCAAGGCGCCCGCCGGGTCGCGGCCCGGCGGCCGTCGCTTGGGTGCGTCTGCGACGCGGGCGGCGTGCAGGGCGCGGGTGAGGGTGGTTCGGATGCGGTGGGCGGGGTTCAGCGCGCCCGCCGGGTCCTGGGCGACGAGTTGGACGGCGTGCAGGTCGGCGCGGGCGCGGTCGCGTAGTGCCCAGGGGAGGGGGCGGCCGTTCAGGTGGGCGCGGCCGGTGGCCGGAGGGTCCAGGCCCGCCAGGGCGCGGAGGAGGGTGGTCTTTCCGCTGCCGGACATGCCGGTGAGGGCGACGAGTTCGCCGCGCGCGATGGTGAACGAGGCGTCGTCCAGCAGCGTGGCGGTGCCGCGCGCGAGGGTGAGGCCGGTGACCTCTAGGACCGGTGCGCCGGTCGGCGTGGCGGCGCGGGGCGCGGGCCGGGGGACGGGCTCGGGGCCGACGTCCACGACGCGGTCGGCGACGCGCTCCACGAACGCGCGGTCGTGCGAGACGAGCAGTGTGACGCCGGTTCCTCCGCGCCGGGACCGGACCGCCGCCTCGACGTGTTCCAGCGCGCCCGCGTCCAGGCCGGTGGTCGGCTCGTCCAGGACGAGCAGGTCGGGGTCGTCCAGCAGGGCGCGGGCGACGGCGACGCGCTGCGCCTGGCCGCCGGACAGGCGGCCCGTCCGGCGCGTCCCCGCGTCGGCGGGCAGGCCGAGCGCCGCCAGCGCCGACCGCGCCCGCTCCACCGGGACGCGGCGGCCGTCGAGCACGGCCCGCTCGGCGGTGTGCAGCGGGTCGAGGGTGGCGACGGGGTCCTGCTCGACGAGCGCGACGTGCGCCCGCCGCCAGCGCCGCCCCGCCCGTCCGCCCGGAACCGGCGCACCGTGCCAGCACACCGTCCCGTCCACGGCGAGGTTCGGCGGCAGCAGCCCGAGAACGGTGCGCAACACGGTCGTCTTCCCACCCCCGGACGCCCCGACGACCGCGACGACCTCCCCGGGCGCGGCACACAGATCGACCCCGGCGACGAGCACCCGCCCACCCCCGTCCCACACCGTCAACCCGTTCACGACAAGCCCACCCCCGAGCCCCGACTCACACCGCACCCGCCCAAGCGACCCCACTCGCGCACCGCGAAGAACGGCCGCGAGCAGCGCGGCGCGGCGGGTGCGCCCCGGTCTCGTGCCGAGGAGGTCGGCGCGTCGCCTGCGCGTACGGTCGCCGGACGCGGCCCCGGCGGTGCCCGGCCGCGTGCGGCGAAGGACGGCCGCGAGCAGCGCGCCGCGCCGCTGACGCGCACGGTCGCCGGGTGCGGCCCCAGCGGTGCCTGGTCGCGTGCGGGGGAGGACGGCCGCGAGCAGCGCGGCGCGGCGGGTGCGCTCCGGTCTCGTGCCGAGGAGGCCGGCGCGCCGCCTGCGCGTGCGGTCGTCGGGTGCGGCCCCGGCGGCGCCGGGTCGCGTGCGGGGGAAGACGGCCGCGCGGTCGCGGGGCGTGGGTCCCGCAGCGCCCGGTCGCGTGTGCGGGAGGACGGCCGCGAGCAGCGCGGCGCGGCGGGGTGGGCGGTCGCCGGGCGCGCGGTGGGCGTGGTCCGGTCTCGTGCCGAGGGAGGCGGTGCGCTGCTCGTGCGTGCGGTCGCCGGGTGCGGCGCCTGGTCGCGTGTGGGGGAGGGCGGCTGTGAGCGGCGGGGCGTGGTGGCGTGGGTCGTTGTCGGGTGGGCGGGGTCGGTTTGTGTTGGGGAGGGTGTGGGCTAGTAGGGCTGCCGTTGCTGCGAGGGTTGCGAGGGCGGTTGCGGGGGCGGCCATTGCCGCCGGGTTCAGTGGGGTGCCCGGCAGGTTCTGGTGGAGCATCACGCCCCAGTCGGGGGAGTGGGTGTCGGGGCCGAGGCCGAAGACGGCGAAGGCCGCCGTGAGTTGGAGCGCCATGACGAAGCGCGCCACCAGGTCGGCCGCCGCCGCGCCCGCCAGCGACGGCAGCACCTCGCGGACCAGGAGCGACGCCGTGGTCTCGCCGCGCCCGCGCGCCGCCTCGACGTACCCGGTGCCGCGCGCCCGACGCGTCAGGTCCCGCGTCAGCCGCAGGCCGAGCGGCGCGCCCCCGCAGGCCGTCGCGGCGACCACCGCCGCGTCCGCCGGGAGGGACACCGCGAGCACCAGCGCCAGCAGCAGGAACGGCGTGGCGAGCAGGACGTCGGCGGCACCGGTGAGGACCCGGTCGGTCCGCCCGCCCGCCCAGCCCGCGACGAGCCCGCCAACCGTGCCCAGCACGGCGGCGGCCAGCGCCGCGACCAGGGCGAGCAGCGTCAGGTCGCGGCCGCCCGCGAGCACCCGGGACAGGACGTCGCGTCCGGCGTCGTCGGTGCCGAGCACCGCCGCGCCGCCGGGCGGCTCCCAGGGGATGCCGAGCGAGACGCCCGGATCGTGCGGCGCGAACCATCCGCCGAACAGCGCCACCCCGAGCACGGCGAGAGCCACGAGGAACCCCGGCCGCCCGCGGAAGGAGCCGCCGAGCCGTCTGGCCGGGACGGCGAGCGCGGGCCGTCTCAGCACGGGCGCTCCTCGTCGGTCAGGGCCGCCGCCAGGTCGGCCGCCAGGAACCCGGCCAGAACGACGCCGGTCGCCGCCAGCGCGATCGCCTGCACGACCGGGACGTCGCGGGACGCCACCGC
Source organism: Actinomadura flavalba DSM 45200 (assembly GCF_000374305.1). Lineage (GTDB taxonomy): Bacteria > Actinomycetota > Actinomycetes > Streptosporangiales > Streptosporangiaceae > Spirillospora > Spirillospora flavalba. Next base: position 35,187 of record NZ_KB894100.1, read on the forward strand.
CCCGGCCAGCAGTTCGCCCAGCCCCGCGTAGCCGAAGAACGTCTCCACCACGGCCGTCGCGGCGAGCGTCCCGCCCGCCAGCAGCGCGAAGATCCGCAGCGCGGGCGCCAGCAGGAACGGCAGGACGTGCCGCGCCGCGACCTGCCGCGCGGGCACGCCGCGCGCCACGGCGGCGGCGACGTGCGGACGGCGCAGCGTGTCCGCGACCGCGCCGCCGAGCATCGTCGCGCCGTAGGCGGCGGACGGGATCGCCAGCGTCAGCGCCGGCAGCACGAGCAGCGCCGGATCGTCCAGCGGCGACCCGCCCGCCGGGAGCAGCGACACCGGCGGCAGCGCCCGCAGCAGGCCCGCGAACACGGTGACGAGCAGCGCGGCCAGCACCACCTGCGGCAGCGCCGCCGCGACGGTGACGAGCCCGCCGACCGGCCGGGCGGCGCGCGACCGCCGTCCGGCCGTCGCGCCGAGCAGCCACGCCAGCGCCACCGTGAGCGGCACCGTCAGCGCCATCGCGGCTCCGGCCAGCGTCAGCGTCGCGGGCAGCCGCTCGGCCACCACGTCGCCGACCGGACGGCCGGTGAGCAGCGACCGTCCCGCGTCGCCGCGCGCCAGCCCGGTCACCCAGTCGGCGTAGCGGCGCCAGACGGGACGGTCCAGGCCCAGTTCGGCGCGGAGCCGGTCCTGCTCGGCGGCGGTGGCGCGCCCGCCGGTGCGGGCGTCGACCGCGTCGGACGGCAGCAGCGCGGTCGCGCCGAACACCACGACCGACGCGAGCGCCGCCACCGCCGACAGGCGCGCCAGGATGCGCGGAACGGTCACGGGAGGAGCCGCGTCCTCTCGATGAAGTTGCTGCCGAACCCGGCCCCGGTGGGCAGGTCCGCGACCTTGGCCGACGTCAGGTCCAGTCCGTCGCCGGCCGCCCAGACGACGTAGCCGCCCTCGTCGTGGATCTCGCGCTGGAGCGCGCCGAGCGCGGCCCGCCGCTTCGCGGGATCGGCGGTGGCCAGCGCGGCGGCGAAGCCCTCGTCCCACGCGGGACGCTTCCACGCGGTCTCGTTCGTCGGCGCTGAGCCGAGCAGCGACACCCGGGCGACGTCCAGGAACGGGATGCCGCCGAAGAACCCGGTGTAGAAGTCCTTCTTGGCGAACACCTCGGTCCAGTAGGTGTCCGGCGGCTCGTTCACGACCTTGACCGTGATGCCCGCTTCGCCGAGCTGGCGGCCGAACAGGGTCGCGGCGGTGTCCATGCCCGGGTAGGACGTCGTGGTGGACAGCGTGAGGGTCAGCCCGTCGCCGTGCCCGGCCTGGCGGAGCAGGTCCCTGGCCTGGGCGAGGTCCCGGGTGCGCTGCGGGACGTCGCCGGGGCTGCTCGGGTCCGCCGGGGTGAGCAGGTCGTTGCCGAGCCTCCCGTAGCCGAGGAAGACCTTGTCCAGCAGTTCCCGCCGGTCGGTGGCCAGTTTGATCGCCTCGCGCACCCGGGGGTCGTCGAACGGCTCGCGGTCCAGCCGCATGACGAACGGGTACATCGTCATCGCCGGGCGGTGCACGATCGTGACGTCCTCGTTCCCCTTGACCTGCCGGGCCGTCGCGGGGTTGACGCCGATCGCCACGTCCGCCTGCCGGGACAGCACCGCCTGAGCGCGGGCCCCCGGGTCGATGACGGCGCGCACCTCGATGCGGCGCGTCGGCGGACGCTCGCCCCACCACGCGTCCTTGCGTTCCAGGACGGTGTTCTGGAGGTCGCCGCCGGTCATCGCGTACGGCCCCGACCCGGGGGCGGGCCGGTCGAACGTGCGCGTGCCGTCCGGCACCACGAAGCTGATCGACTCCAGCGCGCGCGGCACCTCGGCGTAGGGCGCGGTGGTGCGCAGTTCGAGGGTGTGGTCGTCCACCGCGCGCGACCGGGCGACGTCGAACATCAGCAGTCGGCCGAAGTTCTCGGCGGCCTTGGCGTGGACGCGGCGCAGCGAGAACAGCGCGTCGGCGGCGCGGACGGGGCGTCCGTCGGAGAACGTCGCGTCCGTGCGCAGCCTGACGGTCCAGGTGGTGAGCTTCGCGTCCGGCGTGAACGAGGTGGCGAGCCGCATCTCCGTGGTGCCGTCGGGCCGGGGCTTGGTGAGGACGTCGTAGAGCAGGCCGAACCGGACCAGGTCGGACTGGTTGATGATGCCGCCGTGCGGATCGTGCGTCGCGGTGGCGGGCGCGCCCACGGTGACGTAGCGCAGGGCGGCGCCGGAGGCGGCGGGCTCGTCGCCGCCGCAGGCGGACAGCGACACGGCCAGGCCGAGCGCGAGCACGCCGGAGGGGGCGTGAAGGAGTTTCATGATCGGTTTTCTCTCGGTGCCGGAAGGGATGGGGGTGCCGCGGGTCAGGCGAGGCCCGGCGCGCGGTCGATGAGGGCGGCGAGCCGCGCCAGCGCGGGCGGGCGCAGCAGGCCGTAGTGGTCGGCGTCGACGCCGTGGACGTCCAGCGGCCCGGCCAGGTGGCGGGACCAGCCGAGGTCGGGCAGGCCGGGCGGGGTGTCGTCCACGCCCATGCCGATGCCGGAGTTGCGGGACGCGGGACGGTCCGCGCGGACCAGCAGCGTCCGCACGCGCGGATCGTCGATCCGCGCCGGGGTGTGCGCGGCCAGGCCGCGCAGGTGCCGGGCGAAGACGGCGACGCGTTCGCGGACGTCGTCGCGGCGGCCGAGCAGCCGCCGTGCTCTGAGCCGCCGCGCGACCTCCGCCTCGCGGGCGTCCCGGTCCAGCGCGCGGAGCGCGGCGCGACCGGCCTCGGTGCCGACGCCGAGGTCGACGCCGCCGAACGCCTCGTAGGCGGCGAGCAGCCGGACGGTCGTCTCCCCGTCGCCGTCGACGGGCGTGATGTACGTCGGGTCGTTGGCGTCGAGCATCACCAGCAGGTCGACGCGGTGCCCGTCGGCGACGAGCCGCCGGGCGACCTCCTGGCCCAGGCTGCCGCCCATCGACCAGCCGCCGAGCGCGTACGGGCCGGGGGAGCGCCGCGTCAGCGCCGCCGCGTACCGGGCCGCCAGCTCCGGCAGGCCCTCCGGCGCGGCGGCGCCGAGCAGGCCGGGATCGGTGACGGCGACGACGGACACGGACGCGTCGAGCGCGGACGCCAGGTCGGCGTAGCACATCACGTCGCCGCCGGACGGGTGCAGCAGGTAGAGCGTGCGGTCACCGGTGCCGTCGCGCAGGGGGACGAGGACGTCGTCGTCGCTGGGCGGGTGTGGGGGGTGGGGCTTGTGGTTGTTGGTGCTGTCGTGTCGGAGGGCGAGGGTGTCGTCGTCGCCGGGTGGACTGGGGAGGTGGGGCGTGTGGTCGTCGGTGTTGTTGTGCGGGGGGATGAGGGCGTCGTTGGGCGGGTGTGCGTGGTGGGGCGTGCCGTTGTCGGTGCTGTCGTGTCGGAGGGCGAGGGTGTCGTCGTCGCTGGGCGGGCTGGAGAGGTGGGGCGTGTGGTCGTCGGTGGGGATGAGTGCGTCGTCGTTGGGCGGGGGCGTGTGGTCGTCGGTGTTGTTGTGTTGGGGGGCGAGGGCATCGTCTCCGGGGGGCTGCGCGTCCCAGGTGGTGGGGGTGGTGGCGAGCGTTCGCAGGCGCTCGGCGTACCCGGCGAACACCCGGTCGACCTCGGCGGCGGGGAGCACGCCGTCCACGGCGTCCCACTGCACGAGCAGTTCCCCGCGCTGGACGAGGACCTGGTGGTCGAGCCACACCTGCGGCGTCTGGCTCAGCGCGTGCGTCTGCTCCCCGATCCACTGGAGGTCGGGGTCGCCGCCGACCAGGTCCTCCAGGCCGAGCGCGCTGGTGAACACGACCGGGACGCCGTCCACCCGCCCGGTCCGGGTCGCGCGTTCGGCGAGCAGGTCGAGGGCCGAGTACGCGCGGTGGTCCAGGTCGTCGAAGAGGCGGGTGTGCGTGGCCCGGACGTGGTCGGCGAACGTGCCCGGCGTCCGCCGGTCCGCCTCGTGCAGCAGGAGGGAGGTGAAGTCGCCGACGACGGCGTCCACGTCGGGGTGCACGGGAGGACGGTCGAACAGCGTGAGGGTGAGCGTGAAGTGCGGGCTTTCGGACCACCCGGCGAGCGCTTCGGCGTAGGCGGTCAGCAGGACGGCGGTGGGGGTCGCGCCGCGCCGGGCGGTCTCCGCGCGCAGCGCGTCCCACTCGGGCGCGGTCAGCCGCGCGGTGCGCCGGACGAACACCGGCGGCTCGTGCGGCTCGGTCACGGCACCGGCACGCACGGCCGCGCCGGTGCCCGGAAGGGCGGGCGGGCCGGGCAGCGTGTCGAGCCGGTCCCGCTCGTGCGGCTCGGTCACGGCAGGCCCGGCGTCGGCGCGTACGGCCGCCCCGGTGACCGGTAGGGCGGGCGGGCCGGGCAGTGTGTCGAGTCGGTCCCGCTCGTGCGGCTCGGTCGCGGGAGCCCCGGCGTCGGCGCGTACGGCCGCCCCGGTGACCGGTAGGGCGGGCGGGCCGGGGAGTGTGTCGAGCCGGTCCCGCCAGTAGGCGGCGGCCGAGCGCCACGCGTCGCCGCCGCGGTCGGGCTCCATGGCGCGGACGCAGGCGGCGAAGTCGATGCCGATCTCCGGCAGCTCCGCGCCGGGGTCCTCGTACAGGCGCCGGACCTCGCGGTCGATGATCCAGTAGCTTCCGGCGTCGCAGATCAGCACGTCCACGCCGAGGAACAGCCGCGTCCGCCCGCCGGGCAGCCGGGCGGCCTGGATCTGGACGAGCGGCCAGCGGTCGGACGGTCCCGGGTCGCGGGAGATCCGGTCGCGGAGCCGGGCGAGGCGGCGTTCCCGGGCGTCGCCGGGCATCTCGGTGAGGTCGTGGACGCGGACGCGGTAGGGCGGGACGTCGGCCAGGGTGCGCAGGCGTCCGTCGGCGGTGGTGACGGTGCGGAGCATGGGGTGCCGGTCGATGACCGTGCGCCACGCGCGTTCGTACCGGTACAGGTCCAGGTCGGGGCAGTCGTACTCCAGGTAGAAGTGGCAGGCGACGTCGCCGAGCGCGTAGCCGCCCCCGCGCCCGACCCAGTAGGCGTGCTGGACGCGCGTCATGGGGAACGAGTCCCCGGCGGCGCCCCCGGCCGGGGTGGCGCCGTCGGTCGGGGCCGGGACGCCAGTCAGGGCGGTGCCGTCGGCTGGGGTGGTGCCACCGGTCGGGGCCGGGACGCCGGTCGGCGTGGTGCCGTCGGTCGGGGTGGTGTCGCTCGTCGGGGCGGTGCCTTCGGTCGGGGCGGGGACGTCGGCCTGGTCGGCGCGACCGGTCGGGGTGGCGCTGTCGGTCGGGGCCGGGACGTCAGCCGGGGCGGTGCCGTTAGCCGGGGTGGCGCTGTTGGTCGGGGTGCCGCCACCGGTCAGGGTGGTGTCGTTAGTCGGGGCGGGGGCGTCCGGCGGCGCCGGTGTGCCGTGGGTGAGCAGGGCGGCCAGCCCGGCGAGCGTGGGGGCGGCTAGCAGGTCCCGGAGCCGCAGCTCGACGCCGAAGGCGGCTCGGAGCCGGGTGAGCATGCGCGTGGCGAGCAGGGAGTGGCCGCCGAGGGCGAAGAAGTCGGCGTCGGGCGAGGTGACGGGGACGCCGAGCAGGTCGCTCCACAGCCGCGCGACGGCGCGCTGGTCGCCGTCGAGGGCGTCGTCGGCGGCGCCCGGCGCGGTGGGCTCGGTGAACGCCGACGCCGCCGCGCGCTCACGCAGGTCGGTGGTGGAGACGGCGACGACCGGCGGGGTGCCGGGGCCGTTCGCCGCCAGGACGCGGTCCAGCGCGTCCATTCCGGTGGCGGCGTCGAGCGCGAACGTCAGGCGGACCTGGCGCTCCCCGCCCAGCGGGCCGACCTTCCACGCGTCCCAGACGGCGCTGACCCAGCGCGTCGTGCCGGTGGACGCCTCGGCGAGCGCGTCCAGGTAGCGGTTGGCGGCGCAGTACGGGCCCATGCCGATGCCACCGAGCAGCGTGCCCGCCGACGACATCAGCACGACCGTCGCGGGCTCGCGTCCGGGCGGCAGCGCGGCCAGCGCGTCCCGCAGCGCGAGCGCCCCGCCGATCTTGGACGCGACGTGCCCGGCGACGTGCTCGGCCGTGACGCGCCGCAGCGGTTGCAGGTCGGCGGACGCCACGACCCCGGCGGCGTGCACGACCACGGCGATCCGCCCGGCGGCGTCCAGCTCCCGCACGAGCGCGCCGGTCGCCCCGGCGTCGGCGGCGTCGACCCGCCGGACCTCGACGTCCAGCCCCTCCGCCCCGAGCCGCCGCAACGCCTCGGCCCGCGCGCCCGCACGCGGCACGCCGCCCCGCGACGTGACCACGACCCGCAACCCCCGCCGCGCGAGATGCGCGACGACGGTCAGCCCCACGTCCCCGAGCCCACCGGTGACCAACGCGATCTCCCCGGCCCCGCCGCCCCCGGCCGCCGCGCCGTGCCCGGCTGCTGAGCCGTGCTCCGCTGCCGTGCCGTCCCCGGCCGCCGCGCTGTGCCCGGCTGGCGTGCTGTGCCCGGCCGCCGTACCTTCCCCGGCCGTCGTGTTGTGCCCGGCTGGCGTGCTGTGCCCGGTTGCCGTGCCTTCCCTGGCCGCTGCGCTGTGGCCGCTTACCATGCTGTGCCCGGTTGCTGCGCCGTGCTCCGCGCCGGGGTGCCGCTCGTCCGCGACGCGCAGCGCCCGCAGCGCGTCGGGGTCCGGCGCTGCCGCGCCGTGCCCGGCCGTCGTGTTGTGCCCGGCTGCTGAGCCGTGCTCCGCTGCCGCGCCGTCCCCGACCGCCGCACCGTGCCCGGTTGCCGCGCTGTGCCCGGCCGCCGGGCCGTCCCCGGCTGGCGTGCTGTGCTCGGTTCCCGCGCCGTGCTCCGCTGCCGTGCCGCCCCCGGCCGCCGCGCTGCGCCCGGCCGTCGTGCTGTGCTCGGTTGCCGCGTCGTGCTCTGCGGTCGCGGCGTCCCTCATTGCGGCGCCGTCTCCGGGCGCCTCGCGTGCGGGTTGCCAGGCCCGGAGGCCGCGCAACCGGCGGACGCCGCCGCGCAGGGCGACGTCCTGGCCCGAGCCCGCGCGGTGCAGGTCGGACAGTTCCGTCAGGACGGTCGCCGGGTCGGCGGGGCCGTCCAGGTCGAGGGTGCGCCACCGCAGGCCGGGATGCTCCTGGGCCAGGACGCGCGGCAGCGCGAGCGCGGCGGCGCGGGCCGGGTCCGGGCGGTCGCCGCTCTCGACCCGCTGCGCCGAACGGGTCACCTGGAGCAGGACGTCCGGCGGGACGGTCAGCGCGGCGGCCAGGCGCGCGTGGGCGAGGACGTCCTCGGTCACGTCCGCGTCCTCGCCCATCAGGACGACGACGCCCGTCCACTCACCGGGCTCGACGGCCGTCTCGGCCCGCGCCCCGGCGGCGCGCAGCGCGGCGGCGACCGGTTCGGCGCCGGCGCCGGTGACGAGCCAGCGGCCGGTGAACCGTCCGGGCGCGTCCAGCGGCGGCACCTGCCGCCAGACGGGCACCTGCAACGGCTCGGCGGCGTCGGGCACCGGGCCGCCGGTGTCGGCGGCCGGTCCGGGCGGGTCGATCCAGAACCGGCGGCGCTGGAACGCGTACCCGGGCGCGGCGATGCGGCGGCGGCCGGGCGCGTGCAGCGCGCCGAACTCGACCGGGACGCCGTGCGCCCACAACCGCCCGGCGGCGGCGCGGACGGCCGTGAGGTCGTCGCCGTCGTCCACCGCCAGCGCGGGCACGGTCCCGGCGAGGGCGGGCAGGCCGTGCGCGCGGGCGAGGGTCGCGAGCGCGGCGCCCGGCCCGACCTGGACGAGCACGGCGGGCGCGTCCCCGACGGCGGCGCGCACGGCGGGGGAGAACAGGACGGGGTCGCGGAGTTGCCGCACCCAGTGCTCGCCCGTGCCCGCCTCCGCGCCGATCGGCGCCCCCGTGACCGTGCTGATCATCGGGACGCGGGGCGCGGCACCGGTCGCCAGCCCGCGCGCCGCCGCCCGCATCGCGGGCAGCGCGCCGTCGATGAGCCGCGAGTGCGCGGCGCCGTCGAACCGCAGCCGGGTCGTCTCGGCACCGGCCGCGCGGGCGGCGGCGTCCAGCGCGGCGACGGCGGCGCGCGGCCCCGACACCACGCACGACGCGGGCGCGTTCACGGCCGCCAGGTCCACGTCCGGGTGCCGGTCCAGGAGGGCGCGGACGTCGTCCTCGGGCAGCGCGACGGCGAGCATCGCGCCGTCCCCGGCGGCGTCCCGCATCGCGGTGGACCGCGCGGCGATGAGGCGGACCGCGTCGGTGAGCGGCAGCACCCCGGCGACGACCGCCGCCGTGTACTCACCGAGGCTGTGGCCGAGCACGGTGGACGGCGCGACGCCCCAGGACTCCAGCAGCCGCGCCGTGCCGAGCGACACCGCGAACAGCGCGGGCAGCCCGTGCACCGGCCCGTGCGCCCGCTCGGGACCGGCGGTGCCCTGAACGACGTCGCGCAGGTCGAGGCCGAGCAGGTCGTCGAACAGCTTCGCGCACTCGTCCACGACGGCCGCGAACACCGGCTCGGCCGCGTAGAGTCCCGCGCCCATGCCGGGCCGGGCACTGCCGCCGCCGGGGAACGCGAACACCACGCGCGGCGGGCCGGTCACCGGGCCGGTGACGGACCCCGTCCGCAGCGCCTCCGCGAGATCGGCGCCCTCAGCGGCCACGACCGCCATCCGATACGGCAACTCCGCGCGCCCTATCTGCGAGGTATACGCCAAATCAGCCAACGCCCCCGCCGCCGACGGCGGCCCGGTGAAGGGGACGGCGCACTGCGCCTCCGCGAGGCCGCCGCCCTCGATCGCGGCGATCGACGTCGGGTGGACCGGTTCGGCACGGCCCGCCCGCGTGCTGCGCGCCGGCTCGGCCGCCACCGATGGCGGCCCGGTGACGCCGGCGGTGCGCTGCGTCTCCGCGAGCCCGCCCCCGGCGGCGATCGAGGTCGGGTGGGGTAGTTCCGTCCGGCCCGCCTGCGTCGTGTGCGCCAGGTCGGGTTGCGCGCCGGGCGGCGCGGTGGCGGCGGTCGGCGTCTGGTGGGGCGCGGTGTCGTGCCAGGCTGCCAGGTCGGCGGCGGCGCGTCGTAGGGCGGCGGCGCTGTGCGCGGACAGCACGACCGGGTGCGGACGCCGGTCCGGTGGCGACGGCGCTCGCTCCGGCGCGGGCCCGACGACGACGTGCGCGTTGGTGCCGCCGATGCCGAACGAGCTGACGCCCGCCAACGGCGGCCCGTCGAACGGCCGCGTCTCCGCCACGACCTCGAACGGCGACCCGTCCAGCCCCAGCAGGTCGTTCACCGGGCGGGCGTGCAGGGACGCGGGCAGCGTCGCGTGCCGCACCGCCAGCACCGTCTTGATGAACGACGCGATCCCGGCGGCGGAGTTGGCGTGGCCGATGTTGCTCTTCACCGACCCCAGCCCGCACCACGCCGGGCCGGTGCCGCCGAAGACGCGGCGCAGCGCGGCCACCTCGATCGGGTCTCCGATGCGCGTGGCCGTGCCGTGCGCCTCCACGTAGCCGACCTGCCGGGGCTCGACGCCCGCGACCGCGTGCGCCTCGGCGATCACCCGCGCCTGCCCCGGGAGGGACGGCGCGGTGAAGCCCGCCTTGGCGGCACCGTCGTTGTTGATCGCGGAGCCGTGGACGACGGCCAGCACGGGGTCGCCGTCGTCCAGCGCGTCGCCCAGGCGGCGCAGCACGACCGCGCCGACGCCCTGCGAGTACACGATGCCGGTGCCGCGCGCGGAGAACGGCCGGACCGTGCCGTCGGCGGAGTAGATGCCGTCCGGCGTGGACAGGTAGCCGTGCCCCTGCGGGACGATCAGCGAGACGCCGCCCGCGAGCGCGGTGTCGCACTCGCCCGACAGCAGCGACTGCGCGGCCATGTGCACCGCGACCAGCGACGTCGAGCACGTCGTGTTGACGGCGACGGCCGGGCCGGTGAGGTCGAGCCGGTACGCGGTCTGCAACGGCAGGTAGTCGGTCTGCGTGGCGATCGCCGTCTGGAGGCTGCCCGCCGGGTCGGCGCCGCCGCCGGTGGTGTCCCAGCGTCCGGCCAGGTTCGCGGCCAGGTACGCGCTCTGCGACGCGCCCGCGAACACCCCGACCGCCCCGGCGCCGCGCCCGCCGCCGTGCCCCGCCTGCTCCAGCGCCCGCCAGGCGCACTCCAGGAACAGCCGGTGCTGCGGGTCGAGCAGCGCCGCTTCGGCGTCGGTCAGGCCGAACGGGACGGGGTCGAACAGGTCCTGCCCGTCGATCAGCCCGGCGACCGGCACGTACGCGGGGTCGCGGCGCAGGCCCGGCGCGACGCCGCGCGCGGCCAGGTCGTCGTCGGTGAGCCGGGTGAGGCCGCTGCGGGCCTCGGTCAGCAGGTCCCAGAAGGCTTCGGCGTCCGGCGCGCCGGGGAAACGGCACGCCAGGCCGACGACGGCCACCGCGTTCTCGTCGGCTCCGCTCATCGGGCGACCTCCTCGGCACGCCGGCGCGCACGACGCCGCGCGTCGGCACGGCGGGCGGAGCCGTCCTCGACGGGTTCGGGTTCGGGCGCGGCGTCGACGGGCGGCGCGGCGCCGTGGACGAGCCCGGTCAGGAACTCCGCCAGTTGCCGCACGGTGGGCCGCGTGAACAACTCGACGACCGAAAGCTCGACCCCGAGCGCCGCGACAATCCGCGCGTGAGCCCGCACCAGAGTCAACGAGGTCGCACCGAGCCGCAGAAAAGGCGTGCTGACATCGACAGGCGCACCCCCGAGCAACTCACTCAACGTACGCACGACCAACCTTTCGATCGCCACATCAACCCCACCCCCGCCCACCCCGGCCCCGACTCCGACTCCGGCCCCGACTCCGGCCCCGACTCCGGCCCCGACTCCGGCCCCGACTCCGGCCAGTCCACCCCCCAGCGCGCCACCCTCACCCGAATCCATCCCGACCGACCCGACACCGCCCACCACACCCGCCGCGAACATCGAGCCCGCCCCGGCCGCGCTCGTCGCCCCTGTACCGGCGGCGTCCACTGCACCCGGCTCGGACATCGAGCCCGCCCCGGCCGCGCTCGTCGCCCCTGTACCGGCGGCGTCCACTGCACCCGGCTCGGACATCGAGCCCGCCCCGGCCGTGCCCATCGAGCCCGGCCCGGCGACGTGCACCGCGCCCGGCGCGGAAGTCGAGCCCGCCCCGCCCGCGTCCGTCGAGCCGGGCCTGGCGGCGTCCGTCGCGCCCGGCCCGGCGGCGTGCACCGCGCCCGGCCTGGCGGTGCCCACCGCGCCCGGCCTGGCGGTGTCCACTGCGCCCGGCCCGGTGGTGTTCATCGCGCCCGGCGCGGATATCGGGCCCAGCCCGGTCAGGTGCTTCGCGTCCGGCCCGGTGGTGTTCACCGCGCCCGGCGCGGACGTGGGGCCCGCTCCGGCCGTGTCCATCGCGCCCGGGCCAGCGGGATGCGCCGCGCGCGGTCCGGGCATCGCGCGCGATCCGCTCGTGTTCATCGCGTCCGAGCCGGTGGTGTTCACCGTGCCTGGTGTCGGCGCGGGCATCGCGCCTGACCCGGGCGTGCTCATCGCGTCCGGCCCGGGTATCGCGTCCGAGCCGGGGACGTTCGTCGCGCTCGGGCCGAACGTGTCCGGCGCGGGCGTAGCCGCCGATAGCGGGCGTGGGTGGGGGGTCACGCCTGGGCTCGGGTCGGGGAGCACGGTGAATTCCACGAGCGCGTCGGCCGGGAGCAGTGGCTGAACGGCGAGGCCCTGCCGTTCCGCGAACCTCGTGAGTCGGGACGCCCACGTCCCGGCCGCGTCCAGCGCCTCGACCGCCGCCAGCGCGCCGCCCGACAGCCGCAGCGAGACGTCCAGTCCCTCGGCCGCCGCCGCGCGCAACAGGTCGGTCAGATCCTCGTCCGCCACCGCGTGCGACGGGTCGGTCAGGTCTCCGGCCGCCGTCGCGGGGAGCGCGGCGTTCAGGTCCGTGGCCGCCGTTGCGGGCAGCGGGTCGGCCAGATCCTCGGCCGAGGTCGCGGGCAGCATGTCGGATACGCCGTTGGCCGCCGCCGCGCGCAGCGGGTCGGTCAGGTTCCTGGTCCCCACCGGGTGCGACGGGTCGGTCAGGTTCCCGGTCGCCGTCGCGGGGAGCGCGGCGTTCAGGTCCGTGGCCGCCGTTGCGGGAGGCGGGCCGGTCAGGTTCCCGGCCGAGGTCGCGGGGAGCGGGTCGGTCAGGTCCTTGGTCGCCGCCGCGCGTGACGGGCCGGTCGAGTCCGTGGCCGCCGTCGCGCGCCGTGGCTCGGTCAGAGTCGCGGGCGCTGTCGGGGCGGGCTGCGCGGTCGTCGGGTCGTTCGCGCGTCGGAACGGGTTGCCGAGTGCCCTGTAGTCGATCTTGCCGTTGTCGGTCACCGGGAACTCCGGCAGCCACACCAGGCGGGTCGGCACCATGTAGTCCGGCAGGCGCTCGCGCAGGTGCCCGATCAGCTCGTCGTCCGACGGCGGCCGACCGGCGTCGGACGCGACCAGGTGCGCCACCAGGCGCGGTCGGTCGTCCGGCCCCCGCACCGACGACGCCACCGACTGCCGCACGCGCGGCGCCCGGTTCAGCGCCGACTCGACCTCCCCCAGCTCGATCCGGTGCCCACGGATCTTCACCTGGCGGTCCAGCCGCCCCAGGAACTCGATGGTGCCGTCCGTCCGCCACCGGCCCAGGTCGCCGGTCCGGTAGACGCGGCGGCCCAGCAGCGGGTCGTGCACGAACCGCTCCCGCGTCTGCGTCTCGTCACCGATGTAGCCGCGCGCCAGCCCGGCCCCGCCGATGTGCAGCTCACCGGGCACGCCCGCCGGGACGGGCCGCCCGGCCGCGTCGAGGATGTGGAACGACTGCCCGCGCAGCGCCCGCCCGTACGGGATGCTCGCCCAGTCCGGCGACACGTCACCGATGGGGTGGCAGATCGACCAGATCGACGCCTCGGTCGCGCCGCCCAGGCTGACGAGCGTCGCCTCGGGCGCCAGCGCGCGGACCCGGTCGGGCAGCGTCACCGGAATCCAGTCCGCCGACAGGAACACCACCCGCAGCGGCGCCAGCACCGCGCGCGCCCGCTCGGGCTCGATCTCGGCGTACTCGACGAGCATCTCCATCAGCGCGGGCGCGGTGTTCCAGACGGTGACACGGTGCCGTTCCATCAGGTCGAGCCAGTGCCCGGGGTCGCGCTGCCGGTCCGCGTCCGGCAGGACGAGCGCGGCGCCCGTGGCCATGACGCCGAAGACGTCGTGCACGGACAGGTCGAAGCTGAACGCGGACAGGCCGAGCACCCGGTCGTCCAGGCCGACCGGGAAGCGGTCGACGAGGTCGTCGATCGTGGTCCGGACGGCGCGGTGCTCGATGGCCACGCCCTTCGGGCGGCCGGTCGAGCCGGACGTGAAGATGACGTAGGCGAGGTCGTCCGGCGCCGCGCTCTGCGGCTCGCGCTCGTCGTCCGCGCCGTCGAGCGCGCCGGACGGGTCCACGGCGTGGACGGTCACGCCGTCCGGCCAGGCAACGGCCGAGCCCGCCGGGACGAGCGCCCGCGCGACGCCCGCCTGCTCGCACACCGACGCGATCCGCTCGGCGGGCCAGGACGGCTCGACCGGCACGTATCCGGCGCCGCTCGCGGCCACGCCCACCAGCGCGGTGACCTGCTCGACGCCCTTCTCGAACGCCACCGCCACCAGGTCGCCCGGGCCGGTGCCGAGCCCGGACAGCAGCCGCCCGATGCGGCGGGCGCGCTCGTCGAGTTCGGCGTGGGTCAGGGCGGTGGCGGCGTCCAGGAGGGCCGGGGCGTCGGGGTGCTCGCGGGCGGCGGCGCGCAGCGGCGCGTCCATCAGCGGGCCGACGTCGCCGAACGGGCGGGCGGTGAGGGGCTCGTCCGGCAGGAAGGCGGGGTCGGCCCCGAACGCCGGATCGGTCCAGGCGTCCGGGTCGGCGGCGAGGCGGCGCAGCAGCCGCAGGTGCGCGTCGCGCAGCGCGTCCACGTAGTCGCCGGGCAGGGCGCCGTCGGCGGTGTCCCAGGCGACGCGCAGCCGCCCGCCCTCGTCGTGCACGATGTGGTCCAGCGCGACCTGCGGTGTCTGCGAGACGCCGAACACCTCCTCTCCGAGCCAGGCGGCGGGCGCCGACCCCGGCTCGGAGAGCCCGAGGCCGCTGGTGAACACGACCGGATGCGTCGGGACGAGCCCGCCGTCGCCGTGCTCGCGCAGCACCTCGACGCCGGACACGGTGCGGTGGTCCATGTCGGTCCAGAACCGCCGGTTCACCCGCGCCGCGTAGGCGGCGAAACCGGCCGCCGGATCGGCGTCGGGGATCTCCACGAGGATCGTGGACGTGAAGTCACCGACCAGGTGGGCCAGGTCCGGGTCGTCCGGACGGTCGAACAGCGTCGTGTTGAGCGCGAACGGCGCGTCCGCGCCCCACCGCGCCAGGACCAGGGCGAACGCCGCCAGCAGCACGCCGGTGGCGCTCAGCCCGTGCTCGGCGGCCCGTTCCCGCAGCGCGCGCCAGCTCTCGGCGTCCAGCTCGGACGAGCGGCGCGTGAACCGGTGGGAGCGCAGTCCGGCCAGGTCGGCGGCCCACGGGAGCGCGGGTCCGGCGGGCAGGTCCGGGCCGATCCGGTCCCAGTAGGCGCGGTCGCGCTCGCGGCGCTTCGCCTCCTCGGGGTCGGCGGCGCGGCGCTCCACCACCTCGGCGAACGTCAGCGGCGCGGCCGGGAGCGCGGTGCCGGGATCGGCGACGAGCGCGCCCCACTCCGCGAGGACCTGCATCCATCCGGCGAGGTCCAGCGCGAGCACGTCGATGCCGAGGAAGAGCCGGGTGCGCCCGTCGGGCAGGAACGCGGCGCGGATGTCGAACAGCGGCCATCGCGACGCGTCGCGGACCTGGTGCGAGCAGACGCGGCGCATCTCGTCCAGCCGCGCGGCGGCCGCATCGTCGCCCGCTTCGCGCAGGTCCGTCACGTCGATGACGTAGGGCTCCACCGACGGCAGGACGTGCTGCCTCCCGTCGCCGTCGACGACCATCCGCAGCATGGCGTGATGCGCCACGAGCCGGTTCCACGCGTCGGCCAGACGGGCGAGGTCGCCGGACGGCTCGCCCTCCGGCACCCGGTCGTACTCCCGGTAGTAGAACGTCGCGACGCCACCGAGCGGGAACGCCGCGTCGCGCCCGATCCAGTAGGCGGTCTGGAGCGGCGTCAACGCGAACCCGTCGTCACCCCCGGCCCCGGCCCCGGACACCCCGGCCTCGACGACGCTGCGCACGGTCGCCGCACCGAGGAACTCCGAGATCGGCAGGTCGACCCCGAGCTCCAGCAACCGCCGCCGCAACCGCACGGCGGTGAACGACTCCAGCCCGAGCACGGTGAGCGTCGCGTCGGCGTCGGGCACGGACGGCAGCCCCAGCACCTCGGCCACCACCTTGCCCACGTCATCGACCGTCAGGGGCGTGGACGGCACGTCACGCATGAGTCTCCTCGGAGGGAAGGATCAGGAGTCTCGAAGATAACGGTAATCATAATCATTTGGAAGAGCGGGGGGCGGTCCGTGGCGGCGGACGATGGCGGGCCGTGCGGGAGGGGAGGCCGCGAGGTCTGGCTCAGGGCCGGGTCGGCCACGGGCGGCCTCCGGTCGAGAGGCGGCGGGCGGCAGCACGTCCAGCACCTCGTACGCGGCGGCGAACGGCGTGGGCGGGCTTGACCGGCTCGGCACGAACCGGGACGAAGGGCGGAACGGGCTCCGCGTCCGGGTCGCGCGCGTCTTCGTCGGGCCTCGGTCCGCGCGGAGTGTGCGGCAGAATGCGGTCATGCGCTCTGACGTCGCGTTGCGCCGACTTGATCAGGTTTCGCTCACGGAATTGCTGCACACCGCGATCCAGGACGCCGATCCGCCGGAGGTCATGCCGCCCGTCGAGGGGCCCGACGGCTGGACGGCCGACCGTCAGGCGGCATTCTTGCGGTTCCACCGCTCGCGATCGCTCGCGGCCGACCCGGTGGAGATCACTTTTACGATCGTCGCGGCCGGGAAAGTGGTGGGAGCCGCGCGCCTGTTTCCGCTGGAGCGTGCGGGTTCGGCCGAAGCGGGAGTGTGGATCGGGCGTTCCCATCGCGGGATCGGCGTCGGCGGCGCGGTGCTGGAACTTCTCCTGGCCGAAGCCCGCGAAGAAGGGTTCACTTCGCTGTATGTGAGCACCGACCCTCAGAACGCGGCGGTGCGCGCGCTGATGGCCCGCAGGGGCGTGAGTCTCGTTCGTGATGCGGACGCCCTGACGGCGTACATCGACCTCACGGCAGAGGCCCGGTAGGCGGCCGGGCGGCGCCGGATCGCGGGCCGGGCGGCGCCGGGTCGCGGGTCGGGAAGGCGACGGGGCACCGCTGGGAACGGAGATTCGGGCGGGGCCGGGTCGTGCCGGTGGTGGGGCCCATGGTGGTTTGCCGATGGTGTGCGGGATGCCCGGTGCGACCTGCTTGAGCTACTCGGGCGTCCTCGTCATCTGGTGCCGCTGGGATGGGCGGGTTTGATCACCGTGGGAGTATTAATCGGGATAATCTGCCCGCAAGAGGGGCTTGTTATCCGGGTCGCGCCGGGGTCGGGGGTGGCGGTGCGGGTGAATTTCGGTGGTGACGCCTCCGGGGGCGGAAACCATTGGTAAGGTCGGGAACGCGTTCATCGAAAGCGGATTACGGATCAAGCCGGATACATGACAAAGGGAGCTCCCGCATGGTGCAGAGGGTCGAGGTCCTCCTTGTCGACGACATGGACGGTGGAAAGGCGGACGAGACCGTCACGTTCTCACTGGACGGCGTCTCGTACGAGATCGATCTGAACAAGGAGAACGCGGAGCGGCTTCGGGCCGGCCTGAAGCCGTTCGTCCGGGCCGGACGCCGCGCCCGGCCCGGTGCGGTGAAGAGCGCGCGAAACGCCCGGACACAGGACAACCGCGAGCGGTCGGCCGACATCCGCGCGTGGGCCAGACGGCAGGGGATCAACCTCAACGACCGTGGCCGCATCCCCGCGATCGTCATCGAACGGTTCGAGGCGGCGCACTAGCCACCCGCGCGACGCGCGGACGGCCTCCAACGGCACGGCACGGCACGGCACGGCACGGCACGGCTCGGCCGACAGGACACTTCCCCAAAGTGCCCCGTCGGCCGAGCCGTGCCGTTCACGCCCGAAATCCATCCCGCACAACACCGCGCGGCTCCGCGCCGGGCAGGTCCGCGCCGGGCAGGTCCGCGCCGGGCAGGTCCGCGCCGGGCAGATCCGCGCCGGGCAGATCCGCGCCGGGCAGGTCCGCGCCGGGCAGGTCCGCGCCGGGCAGGTCCGCGCCGGGCAGATCCGCGCCGGGCAGGTCCGCGTCACCGCGTGGGTCCACGCCGGATAGGTGCGCGCTGAACAAGGCAGCGACGAGCGGGCGCGGCATGGGCCAGGCCAAGTCGGTTCCGACCACCGAAACCAGTCCGCGTCCCTCGGGCACGGCGTGGGCTCCGGGCCGGTGCTCGGATGGGCGGGCACGATGTCGGCGTGAGTCGGATTCGCGGGTGCTTCGCCGATCGCGGACGAGGAAGTGGACGCTATGCGAACAGCCCGTGAGCAAGGGATCGGCGTGAAGACGCCGGCACGTCAGTTCGGGTTCACCGGGGCACGGTGTGGGCGATGACGCGGTGACAGCGCCCAACGACGGGATCGGAGGTGAACTGGCCTCGACTCGACAGTGCGATACCTGGACGATCGAGAAGCCCAGTGTCACTTTGCAGGTGGTTCAACGCCTTGATAGTCGGCGAGGGGTGCGGTTCCGGTGACCTCGAATTCAAGGATGGTGATCCCTGATGGTGTTGTCCGATGTTCGCTGAGCCGCAGTCCGGCGTCGGCCTGGCCGGTGAGAAGCCGTCTGCCCTGGCCGACGATGACGGGAGCGATGGCGAGCCGGAGTGCGTCGACGAGGCCCGCGTCGAGGAGTGAAGCGGCAAGGCGGGAGCTGCCATGCACCTGGACTTCTCGCCCCGGCGCTTCTTTGAGCGCCTTGACCGTCTGGGAGATTTCACCGCGCAACACGGTGGTCGGGTTCCAGTTCCCGTGATCGAGGGTATTGCTCACAACGTACTTCGGCAGCGTGTTCATACGCACCGTGAAGGGATCGGGTTCGGTGATCCCGGGCCAGTCGCGGGCGAATGCTTCGTAGGTGCGTCGCCCGAGCAGGAGCGCGTCGGCTCGGTCGAGCCAGTCCGATGCCTGCCGCACGAACGCCTCGTCCAGGTACGGCACGAACCAACCGCCATGGGTGAAGCCGCCGCTCGGGTCTTCCTCGGCCGATCCCGGCCCTTGGGAGACTCCGTCGAGCGTCACGAACTGCGTGATGACGACCTTCATGTCGTCTCCTCTCCCTCAACGAGGGCGGCGAGGGCGGCGGTCACCGAACCCCATCCGTCGAAGAAGCCGAGTTGTTCGTGACGGTCACGGTTGGCGGGGTCGCCATGTCGTACAACGACCCTGTAGTCGGTGCCCTCGGGGTGATCGGCAAGCGTGATCTCAGCCGTCATCGCGACAGGGGCGGGAGCAGCGGGCCGCCACGCGCTGTTGATGGCATTGGTGAACACGAGGCGGGTTTCCGGCTCCGTGACGAGGAAGATCGAGTCCGTGTGAGGGACGAACGCCTGGCCATCATCGCTCATGCTGGAGACGAAACCGCCGCCCGGCCGCACATCGAGCCGGTCGATGCGGGCAACGGTCGGCGCGGGCACCCACCATTGTTGTAGTTGGGTCGGCTCTGTCCACGCCCGCCAGATCGCGGACCGTGGTGCGCGGATCATCCGTTGGAGCGTGAGGTCGAGCCGGGGGTTGATCGAGGTCATTGATCCTCCTGTTGATGGGTGACGAACTGGTCAAGGCGGTCGGTGCGCTCTTCCCAGAGGCGACGTTGCTCGGCGAGCCAGTCGTCCACGAGCGAGAGACGGTCGCGGTTGAGCACGCAGGTACGCACTCTGCCGGACTTGCTCGTGCGGATCAGGCCGCTCCTCTCCAACATGCGCACGTGTTTCATAAACGACGGCAACGTGATCGTGAACGGCTCGGCCAGCTCGCCCACGCTCGCGGCGCCCTCCCCGAGCCGTCGGATCACCGCACGCCGGGTTGGATCAGCGAGAGCGACGAACACCTCGTCCAATGCACCATACTTTGCCACAAGGCATAGCATCGCACGGCGTAACACTTAGCGCAAGAGGAAAGTGTTGGTCGGCGTCACCGTCCCGTCCTGGAGTTGCGGTCACCGACCGAAGGCCGGCCCGTCATGGCGACGGCCGCTGTCGCGCGAGCGCGACTCGGAGTGACGTAGGTGAGGTCGTGCGCTTCGGCGTCCAGGCGGCCTTCGCGACACTGCTGTCCGCGCGCGGCGCGGGCGACGACCTCCCCAGCTTCTTCGAGACCCCCGCCCCCTCGACCTTCTCCTGGAGTACGCGACACCCCTCATCGACCGGCGTGCGCCGGGAGCGGTGGGTCGGGGGATGGTGGTGACATAAAGGGCTTGGGCTGTCAGTACCTCACCGCGCCAGGGGCTCTGGCGGCCTCGCTTGGGTGGGCGTGCCATCGGCTCTCGCCGCCTGACGAAAGAGAGTCACCCTCCACGCCAGTGCGCAGGACGCCACAGGACCGTACCGGTTCGGTCGAAGGGCTGTTTTGACGAGCTATTCAACCGATGATTTTGATTGAGCGTGGCGATGTGGACCGGGTGAGGGCTGTGCTCCCTTCTCCAGTCGACTCGTCATGGAGTTTTCGGGGTCGCTCGCTCAATTACGGAGGAGAGGTCCAAGCCCGTGGGGAGGGTGCCGTAGGCGTGGCCCCAGTCGCCGGACAGGCGGGTGGTGCAGAAGGCGTCGGCTACGGCGGGGTGGCCGTGTCTGACCAGCAGCGATGCCTGGAGGGTGAGGGCCATGCGTTCGACGACGCGGCGGGCGCGGACCTCCAGGGTGGTGACGTCGGTGAGGGAGTCCTTTACCTCCTGGACGGCGGCGTCCAAGGCGGGGTTGGCGCCGTGGGCGAGTTCCACCTCGGTGAAGAACGCCTCGATCGTCTGAGGTTCGCGTATCATGGCGCGCAGGGAATCGAGGGCGGCGACGTTTCCTGAGCCCTCCCAGATTCCGTTCAGGGGGCTTTCGCGGAAGAGGCGGGGCATTCCTGATTCTTCGACGTAGCCGTTGCCGCCCAGGCATTCCAGGGATTCTGCCGCGTGGGCGGGCCAGCGCTTGCAGAGCCAGTACTTGGAGACGGCCAGGGCGAGGCGTTTGAAGGAGTTCTCCTCGGCGTCGCCGTTGACGGCCCGGTCGGTGGCGCCCGCCAGACGGGTCATGAGGACGGTGGCGGCCTCGGACTCGATCGCGAGGTCGGCCAGAACGTTGCGCATGAGCGGCTGGTCGATGAGGTACTTGCCGAACGCCTGGCGGTGCGTCGCGTGGTGGGCGGCGGTCGTGACGCCCTGGCGCATGCCGGCGGCGGCGCCGATGACGCAGTCCAGCCGGGTCATGTTGACCATTTCGATAATGGTGCGGACGCCGCGCCCCTCGTCGCCGACGCGCCAGGCCATGGCGTTCTCGTACTCGACCTCCGAGGACGCGTTCGACTTGTTCCCGAGCTTGTCCTTCAACCGCATCAACCGCATCGGGTTCAAGGCGCCGTCCGGGAGGACGCGGGGGACGAGAAAACACGTCAGGCCGTCCGGCGCCTGGGCCAGGGTGAGGAACACGTCGCACATCGGCGCGCTGGTGAACCATTTGTGCCCGACGAGGCGGTACGTGCCGTCCGCCTGCGGTGTCGCCTGTGTGGTGTTCGCGCGGACGTCCGAGCCGCCCTGCTTCTCCGTCATCGACATGCCCGCCAGCAGCGCGGTCTTGCCCAGCGGGGCGCGGAGGCCGAAGTCGTACTCGCGGCGGGTGAGCAGCGGTTCGTACTGCGCGGCCAGCTCGGGGGAGCGGCGCAGCGCCGGGACGGCCGCGTACGTCATCGAGATCGGGCAGCCGTGGCCCGCGTCCACCCGCCAGGAGTAGAACTTGGCCGCGCGGGCGACGTGGGCGCCCGGACGGTCGTCGGCCCACGGCGCGCCGTGCAGGCCGTGCGTGACGGCGACGTTCATCAGCTCGTGCCACGCCGGATGGAACTCGACCTCGTCGACGCGGCGGCCGACGCGGTCGTGGGTGCGCAGGACGGGCGGGTACTCGTTGGCGAGCCGCCCCCACTCCTGCGCCTGCTCGGTGCCCGCGAGGCGGCCGAGGGCGTGCACCTCGTCGGCCGCCCAGCCCGCGCCCTCGCGGGCCAGGCCAGCGAGCAGCGCGGGGTCGTCGGCGAGGTCGTGGCCGACGAGCGGGGGGACCTGGTTGAACACGGTGTGGGTCGTCATCGGGGCACTCCCAGCGCGCGGTGGACGAAGGCGATCAGGTCGGGCACGGTGCCGGTGTCGGCCGTCCCGGCGGCGAGCGGGCCGACGAGGGCCTCACCGATGGCGCCGACGAGCGCGGTCGCGGTGAGCGCCGCGTCCTGCGGGGGCAGCTCGCCGGAGGCGACGCCGGCGGCGATGAAGGCGGTGAAGACGTCGGCGTAGGCGCGGCGGAACACCAGGCGCTCGGCCTCGACGGCGGGGTCGACGGGCTCGGCCAGCAGCGCGTACGCCAGGCGCGGCGCCCGCAGGGCGCGGCCCGCGAACGTCTCGACGACGGCGGCGGCGCGCGCTCGCGCGTCGGTCTCCAGGGCGGCGGCGCGGGCGACGGCGTCGACCTCGCGCCGCGACGCCGTCCGGAACACCTCGGCCATCAGGTCGGCCTTGCCGGGAAAGTGCCGGTAGACGCTGCCGGTCGCCATCTCCGCCCGCTCGGCCACCGCGCTCACGACGCACCCCCGGTAGCCGTGCTCGGCGACGAGTTCCAGCGCGGCGCGCACGACGCGGTCGCGCGAGGCGGTCAGCCGCGCCTCGACGCCGGGGGTCCTCCGGTAGGCCATGCAAGGATTGAATCCCGGTTCACTCCTTGCGCGCAACCCCCGGACCGCCCGGCGGCGGGCACGCGGGCGCCGGTCGTTTCGGCATTCTCCGGGAAGGACGGGAACGCCCGCGCGACGCGTCCTGCGGAGGATGCTCATCTCATCCGGAGGGCGGATTGTTGTGGACGGCGGCGGGCATACCTTTGAATCATGAACCAACCCACCCCGCAGCAGGAGCCGAGGCCGTCGGCTCCGCATCTGGACGAGTCGTCCGTGCGCGTGTCGGACGCCGAACGCGAAGCGGTGGTGGAGCGGCTTCGCGTCGCGTCGGTCGAGGGACGGCTCACGTTCGAGGAGCTGAGCGAGCGCACCGACGCCGCCTACGCCGCTCGCACCCGCGCCGAACTCGACCGGGTCACCCAGGATCTGCCCGCCATGGGCGCCCCCTCGGCGGGCCCGGCGCCCTCGCAGTCGGCCCAGCGGTTCACCGCCATCCTCGGTGACTGCCGCGAGCGCGTGTCCGGCCGCGTCGACCGCAAGCTGGAAGCGCTGTCGGTCCTCGGTGACGTCGTCCTCGACCTGCGCGGCGCGCAGGTGCCCGGGTGCGAGGTCGCCATCACCGCGACCGCCGTCCTCGGTGACGTGAAGATCATCGTGCCGGACGGCGTCCGCGTCGAGATGACCGGTTACGCCGTCCTCGGTGACCGCAGGGTCAAGGTCCGCCAGCCCGACCACGACGGCCCCGCGCCCGTCGTGCGCATCCGGGCGCAGGCCGTCCTCGGTGACATCAAGATCCTCGACGACGAGCACCACGGCTCCAGGCGCAAGTCGGCGCACACCTGGTGGGACCGGCACGAGGACCGCGACTGATGCGGCTGGCCGTCCTCGGCAGCGCGACGCCCTATCCGAGCCCCGACAATCCCTGCTCGGGCTATCTGGTCTCGTCCGGCGCGACCACCGTCTGGACGGACGCGGGCACCGGCACCCTCGGCCCGCTACAATGGCACGTCCCGCTGGCCGAGCTGTCGGCCGTGTGGATCTCGCACCTGCACGCCGATCACTGCGCCGACCTGTTGACGGCGTATTACGCGCTTCTGTATGCGGACGTCCGTCGTGAGGCGCCGCTACCTCTCTATGCGCCTCCCGGGGTTGCCGACCGTCTTGCAGCTTTTCTCACCAACACGTCCGTTCGTAGCCCGGTCGAGGACGCTTTCGACATCCATGAGCTGTATGAAGGTCATCGAGCGGAAATCGGTGATCTGACGTTGACGTCGCGCGAAGTCCAGCACGGAATGCCCGCCTTCGCCGTCCGTTTCGAGGACGGTTCGGGCACGCTGACCTATTCGGGGGACACCGCCCCCTGCGCGAACCTCGTGGAGCTGGCCAAGGGCACCGACCTGCTGCTGTGCGAGGCCGACGGCCCGTCCGGCGGCGCCCGCGTCCACCACACCCCCGAGGACGCGGGCTCCACCGCGCACGCCGCCGGCGCGGCCCGTCTCGTCGTGACGCACGTGTCCCGCGCGCTGCCGCCGGAACGGGCCGTCGCCCTCGCCGCGTCCCGCTACGCGGGCGAGGTGACGCACGCCGACCCCGGCCGCGTCATGGCGGTCACTTCTTCCGCTGGTTGAAGCGCAGCATGTTGCCGGCCGGGTCGCGGAAGGCGCAGTCGCGGACGCCGTAGGGCTGGTCGGTCGGCTCCTGGACGACGTCGGCGCCCGCCGCGCTGATGCGCTCGAACGTGGCGTCGCAGTCGTCGGTGGCGAAGAGGATGCCGCGCAGCAGGCCCTTGGCGAGAAGTTCCGCCATGGTCTGCTTGTCGGCCTCCGACGCGTTCGGGTCGGCCAGCGGCGGTTCGAGCACGATGTTCACGTCGGGCTGCGCGGGCGAGCCGACGGTCACCCAGCGCATCCCCTCGAAGCCGACGTCGTTGCGGACCTCCAGCCCGAGCACGTCCCGGTAGAACGCGAGGGCCTTGTCGTGGTCGTCGACGGCGATGAAGCAATCTGAGAGTTTGATGTCCATGCAGGTCACGCTACGCGCGCCGGTCGGGCTTCGCTTCTCCGTTCCTGATCGGCCGGGTGAAGACCTTGGCAACACACGCCGGGATCGCCGCGCCGTCGCCGTGGTCGCGAGCCCGGTAGGCGCTGGGCGTCTCACCGACCAGTTCGGTGAACCGTGAGCTGAACGAGCCGAGCGACGTACAGCCCACCTCGAAGCAGACGTCGGTGACGGACAGGTCGCCGCGCCGCAGCAGCGCCTTGGCGCGTTCGATGCGGCGCGTCATCAGGTAGCTGTAGGGCGTCTCGCCGTAGGCGGCCCGGAAGCTGCGCGAGAAGTGACCCGACGACATGAACGCGACGCGCGCCAGCGCCTCGACGTCGAGGGGCTCGGCGTAGTCGCGGTCCATCGCGTCCTTCGCTCGCCGCAGGCGGGCGAGATCTTCCAGATCCACCCCTCCACCCTGCCACAGCACACCGACACGCAGGCCAGCGGCGGTGGCCGGGGGTCAGCGTCGGGCGTGGCGGATTCTGAGGCGGCCGAAGCCGAGCGTCCCCGAGACGCGGATGGTCGGCCCGCCGGACGCGGGGCGGCGCGGAGGCGTGTAGATCGTGGGCTTCCACGGGGTCTGGAGGTCGTCGAACTCGACGGTGGCGTCCCGGGGCAGGATGATCGTGCCGCCGCCGGTGCCGAGCGCGAGGCGGACGTCCACCTCGGGATGCTCGATCACCGCCCGCGCGAAGTTCAGGCGCACCGACCCGAGCGCCGACTCGACCGCGAGAATCCGGGGCACCCGCCACGCGCCGCGCCGTCTGATCCGTCCGCTCACGGCGGCGATCGTCGCGGTCGCGGGCTCGTCCTCGGCGGGCAGCGCGGCCAGCACCGGTTCGAGCTCGCCGGGCGTCCCGGCCGCGAACACCTGCCCCAGCCGCGCGTCCATCTCCTCATGCGAGATGGCTCCCGCCGCGTACGCCTCCTGCACCCGGCGCACGACCCGATCCCGCTCAACGTCCGACACGGCGCTCACGCGCTCACCCTAACTCCTACCGCCACCCACGACCAGGCGGTTGCCCCGTCAGGCGTTCCGCGCGTGCGGCCCCTTCTCCATCGGAGCGAGAACGCTCAACGGAACGGCGACGAGCACCGCCACGAGCGCCATCCGGTTGACGTAGGGCGGCACGGCGACGTCCGCACCGCCGCCGACGGTGTGGCAGGTGAACCGCAACGGCACAAAAGAGGACGAATAGGCCGTCACCTGCGCGGCGCCGACGGCCGCTCCACACGTCTCGGCGGCGGCGGTCTCGTCCATCATCAGATGCAGCAGCCCCCATCCGTACACGCAGACGGCGGCCGACCACGCGAGCACCGCCAACGCCCACAACCCGTCCCCCGGCCGCTGCCGCTTCCGCAGGCGCCGCACCCCCAGCCAGAAAAGGCACCCGGCGAAGAAAGCCAGCGACCCCAAACCGATCACGATAAGGATCAACCAGACCACGGGATTGGGCAGGCTGTACGAATCAACCGACATCGCCACAAACTACAAGATCGCGCAACGATCGTCTTCTCACCACCCATGTGCTCAGGGAAGATCCACAGTCAGCGTCACCGCTCGGCGTCACCTTCATCGGCTCGGTCGGCCGGTGCGCCCCAGGCCACACGGAACAGTCGGCACGTGGCGCCTTCTGCCTGGGGCCTTTCGCGCCACCGAGACCGTCACGGGCCACCCGGTTCGGTCGGACGTCATCAACGGGCGGGCGGCCCGAGCCGTCGAGACACCGAGGTTGCCGGACTTCGCCCCGGTCCCGCCCACAGTCGACGTCACCAGCGGTGAACAGGCGGCCAACGCCCGACACCTCGAACGGCTCGGCGCCGCCGTCGCGCTCACCGGAGACATCACCCCTGACCACCTCGGCTCGGCGCTCGGCCCGCTGCTCGCCGACGCCGCCCACCGCGCCCAGATGGCCCACCGCGCCCGCGAACACGGCCGTCCCGACGCCGGTACCCGCCTGGCGGAACTACTCCTGAACACCGCCGCGTCCGCGCAGCGCTGATGCCTTGTACGGGAGGCGGCGTTCCAGCGAACGCCGATAGCGGCTTGTCGCTGACCGGTACGAGGAGCCCGCTGGGGTAAGGCTCCTCAGATCATGTGGGAATCTGGCCAGCCCCGCTGGACCCCTTGGCTATGAGCGCCGTTCGCGCGAAGGTGAAGAGTGTAGGTACGTACACGTCTTCTTGGCGGGGAGTCTTCGTGGCGCTACGGTTTCACGGCAAAGGCGGAAGTCAGACCGGGAGTTGCCCGTCGGTGTCGGTGGATGAGGCTGACGGCAGTTTCGTCTTCGTGGGGTACCCCGAGGACGATCCGAGCGTGATCGCTGAAATCGAGCAGTACAGCCACATCGACCCCGGGGAGCGGGTGTTCCGGGTGCCGGGTGAGCTGCGGAAGGCGATCTGGGAGGCGTGCGGGGGTCATGATCCAGATTTTGAGTGAGCTGTTCGCCAGGGCGGAGCGCTCGGTGACCCATCTGGAGATGCGGGACGGGTACGGCGTGAGCGAGCCCGATTACCGGGCGTGGTGCGAGGGCGCGAGTGTTGATCAGCTAGCTCGTTCAGGGTCGGTCGTGCCCTGGGTGGAACTGGTCGGGAGCGTCGTTGCGCGCGGCGTGACCTTCCGCCGAGCGCGGGTCGTTTCCGAGCCCGTCAGTGACTACATTCGCTTCGAGCACGCCGTGACCGGCTACTCCAATCTCGCGGCAGGTGAGCAGGTCCGCTGGCTTTCTCGGCGGCAGGCAGCCGATCTGGCGTTGCCCGGTGCGGATTTCTGGCAGATCGATGACGGCACGGTCTGCTTCGTCTTCCAGAGTGGTGACGGTGAACCAGCGGGCTACGAACTGACCGAGAATCTTTCCGTGGTGAAACTGTGCAGCATGGCGTTCGAAGCGGTGTGGGATCGCGGGATCGAGCACGCGGAGTACCGGCCCGCCTAGAACAGCGCTCAGTGTCATGGCCACGCATCCATCGTCGTCTGTAGCGGCGGCTCGCCAGGTCATCGCCGATCGTCTCCGGGAGATCCTGCGGGACTCCGGGCTGACCTCGCGGGCCGTCGCGCGTCAAGCGGGTTGGGACGAGTCGAAGTGCTCGCGCCTGATCCATGGCCGGACCCCGCCCTCGGACGATGACATTCGCACGTGGTGCACGGTCTGCGGAGTGCCTGATGAGATCCCGAACCTGATCGCCGCGAGCCGTAACGCCGAGAACGCCTACGTCGAGTGGCGGCGTCCGTTCTATGGCCTCTTCAAACGCCGGATTACATGCGGGCCGTCATCACCCGGTTCGATGCGTTCCGTTCGGCCGGGGCGCCCGATATCGACGCTGCGGTCGCGGCTCGGGTCGACCGGCTCCGGCTTCTCAACGACCCGGCCCGGCGCTGCGCGCTGATCATGGAAGAGGCGGTGATGCGCGGTCGCGTCTTCGATGACGAGATCATCGCGGGACAGCTCCACCATCTGCTGTCGATGATGGATCGGCCGAACGTCTCCCTGGGGGTGATCCCGCTCGGGGCGCGGCGGGAGCAAGAACCCACTGAGACGTTTCACATCTACGACGAACACAACGTCTCGATAGAGCTTGTCTCCGCTCTTGTCAGCGTTACCCAGCCGCGTGAGATCGCCTTGTACGCGAAGTGTTTCGACGATCTCGCCCGTTCGGCGGTCTACGGAAGGGCCGCCCGGGGTCTCGTCACCGGAGCGATCTCGGCGCTGGGTCAGGACTGACGTACAAGTTCGTGCACACCTGTGGGACTTGAGGGCGCCGTGAACCTAGCGTGTCGGGTAACGCAGTGCGCGGAAGCGGTAGACCAGGGAGGGGAGTCCGGAGTGGGTAAGCACGATGACGACGACAAGAAGGAAGGCGACGGCAAGTGGGACAAGCCGATCCCTCCTGCTAATCCGCCGGGCGGCGGTAAGCACGAGAAGGGTAAGTAGCGGTGGCCGGTCCTGGTGAGTTGTCGGCTCGGATGGTCGCTGAGTTGGTCGGCGCGGGGGAACTTCGGTCGGAGTGGCGCGGGGCGTTCGAGAGGGTGGCACGGCACCGCTTCATTCCCCGCACGGTGTGGGTCGAGGACGGCGGACGGCTCGTTCCCCTGGACCGCGACGACGACGAGGGGGCGTGGCTGGAGAGGTGCTACGCCAACGACTTCGTCATCACGCAGGTTGACGACGGTGCTCCTGTCGGGCCGGGGCGGGTTGGGCGTCAGATCACCAGTTCGGCCAGTCGTCCCGATGTCGTGGCGATGATGCTGGCGGCGTTGGAGGTCGAGGCCGGGATGAACGTGCTGGAGATCGGCACGGGGACGGGGTGGAACGCGGCCCTGCTCGCCGAACGGCTCGGCGCCGGGCGGGTGACGTCGGTGGAGGTCGACCCGGACGTGGCCGGCCGTGCTCGCCGGACGCTGCTGGGTGAAGGGCATGCCGTCACCGTCTTGGACGGGGACGGGGTGCTCGGGTGCCCGTCGCGCGCGCCGTTCGACCGGGTCATCGCCACGGTCGCCGCGGATCGGGTGCCGTATGCGTGGGCTGAGCAGACGCGGCCCGGGGGTCGGGTGCTGGTGCCGTGGACGACCGACTTTCACAACGGTGCGCTGGTCGCGTTCGTCGTGGAGAGGGAAGGCGGCGTTCCCATGATGAGAGGGCGGGTCGTGGGGAACGTGGCTTTCATGCCGTTGCGTGCGCAGCGGGGTAGGCGGGCTTCGCTGGGCCGTCACGTTCAGGGGGTCGATCAGGCCCGCCTGTCGTCCACCGATCTGCATCCCTCCCAGGCGATCGGGGAGTACGACGCCTCGTTGGCGGTCGGGCTCCGGGTGCCGCGGTGCAAGCTGATCGTCAGCCATCAGGACGACGGTGGGTACACGGTGTGGCTGGTCGACCCGTGGTCGGGGGCGTGGGCTGGCCTGGAGTGCGCGCCTGGTGTGGAGAAATTCTCGGTGCGTCAGTGGGGCGGCCGGGATCTGTGGACCGAGGTGGAGGCCGCGCACGGGTGGTGGGAGGGGCTGGGGCGACCGGCGGCGGACCGGTGGGGGCTGACCGTGACTCCGGAGGGGCAGTTCGTCTGGCTCGACGTCGAGGAACAGCGGATCGACCGGTAGCGGAGCGGGGAGCGGCCTCGGCGTGGAGGGTGGGGCGAGTCAGAGGTTGCGGAGCGGGGAGCGGCCTCGGCGTGGAGGGTCCGGCGGGTCAGAGGTTGCGGAGCGGGGAGCGGCCTCGGGGTGGGGTGTGGGGCGGGTCAGAGGTTGCGGATGGCGGTGGTGAGGCGGTGGTAGTCCGGCGGGTCAGAGGGCTTGGAGGGTTTCCGTGAAGCGGCGGAAGTCGTTTCGGTTGACGAGGAGTTTCGGGCCTTCGGGGTTTTTGCTGTCGCGTACGGCGATGGTGCCGGGTGCGCTGGCGAGTTCGATGCAGTTGTTACCTTGGGGGTCGCTGTGGGATGACTTGCGCCATTTGAGGTTGTTCATGGGGGCGTCCTCCTTTGGGTGACCTGGCCAAGATAAGCGGAAAGCCGCCTCTCGTCCCGGGTGGAGGTCGGGGAGGGGCGGCTGTGCGCGTGGGCGGGGTGGTTGGACTGGGTCAGAGCGCGCGGATGGCGTCTGTGAAGCGGTGGTAGTCGGCGCGGTCAACGAGCAGCTTCGGGCCGTCGGGGTCCTTGCTGTCTCGTAGGGCGACGGTACCGGGGGCGCTGGCGAGTTCGATGCAGGCGTTACCTTCCGGACCGCTGCGCCGTGACTTGCGCCAAGTGAGGTTGTCGCTCAGCTCCATACTTCCTCGATCACCTTCCGGATATACGCGCGAGTGTCCTCGGCGTTGAGTGCTTGCCCCTGGAGCCTAGTGAACACTGCGCTGAGGTGGGTCAGACGCTTCGTGGCGTGTACGGTCTCGCCGTCCAGCAAGGTGTCGATGAACGCGACCATCGTCGTGTCCGGCAGGGTGGCGAGGTTGAACGAGCTGCTGGTTCTGGTGTCCGCGTTGTACCTGGCGATCTGGATCGTGATGTTGAACCGCTCGCAGATCTCCAGTAGGTATTCCAACTGCTCGCGCATGACCTCTCTGGTTCCGACCTGGCGGTACAGCACGCTCTCGTCGAGAATCATGCATAGTGTCGGCGGGCTCTCCCTGTCGAGCACCTTCTGCCGGGCGAGCCGCTTTGCCAAGTCCCTCTCGCTGTTGAGCTGAGCGGCGGCGTACGCGGGGGTCTGGAGCAGGCCGGAGATGTACATCGTCTCGTACATCTGGATCACGTCCGCGTCCGGCTCGCGGACCTCGTAGTCCACGAAGGGGCGGGGGCGGTCGCTGTCCTTGACGTACTTCTCCCACTCTTCGAGGATCCGGCCGTCCGCCTCCAGGACCTCGTCGATTCGCGTGGCGCGCTCCAGCGTGCAGCGGGTGGTGCCCTTGAGGACCTGGCCGACCCAGGTGTTGCTGATGGGGATCTTGCGGGCCAGGGCCGAGTTGTTGAATCCGGCGACCTCCATCGCGTCTCCGAGGATCACGCCGAAGCGCAGGGTTCCCGGAGTGGGGTCGATCTTTCCCATGTGCACCTCCCGTTGCGTCCGCGTGCGTTTGAACCACCTTGAACCCGGTCGGTGTGACCGATTGACTGCGGTTCTTGCACTCCGTGGTCTTGCTGTCACTGTAGGCCGTCGACTGGCTAAATGTGATGCGAACGACAGAAAAAAGCGCGGGAAGGCGCACGGCGGACGAGCGAATCGAAGGACCGGACGATGATCACGAACGGAATCACCGAGTGCGAACCGCCCAATGGCGGGGCGGGCTCGGGGACGGCGTGGGTGGCCGAGGCGCGGGAGATCGCCGAGAAGTGGGCGAGGAACGAAGGTTTCGCGGCCGAGGTGATCGACAACGTTCGGCTGATCGTCTCGGAACTCGTCACCAATGCCGTCCAGCACGCGGCGGGAACGGAAGGCGTCCTGCTCCGCCTCTACCGGGGCGACGCGGGCGCGGTCGTGGAGGTCTGGGACGCGGCCGGCGACCGCCGCCCCGAACTCCGCGCCCCGAACCCCGACCACGAGCACGGCCGGGGCCTCGCCATCGTCGACGCGCTCGCGCTCCAGTGGGACGTCAACCCCCTGTCCAACGGCGGCAAGGCCGTCTGGGCCGCGATCGGAGAGCACTCATGAACCACACGAGACCGAACCGAACGAGAGCCGCGTGCCGCGCGCACGACCCCCGCACCGCCGCGACGCCCGTCGCGGCCGACCTGGCCCCCGCCCTCGGAACAGGAGCGTGACCCCTATGACGAGCATGATCCCCATGAAGACCGCCGAAGTAGCCCGCCTCTTCGGCGTCACCCCCTACACCGTCATCCGCTGGACCAACAGGGGCCTTCTCCGTAGGGGCCACACCCCCACCGGCCGCTTCATCTTCGACCGCGCCGAGGTCATGGAGCTGTGGAAGTCGGTGCAGGACGACCGCTGACCCGACCCCGATGACCGAACCCCGGCGCTCTGGAGGGGAGAGCGCCGGGGTTCACCCTTCGGGATCTATTGGCGGCCGTAAATGCGGCGGCCGTTCGGGTCGGTGATCAGGCTGATGTGGCGGATCGGAGAGAGGTCGGCCACCTCGGTATGAGTCACGTTCACATACCCTTCCGAGGGAAAGCCCCGAAGCGGCCGTAGGTCAGTGATCGGATTGCTCGACAGGTTCAAGTAGCGGAGGTCGCGCAGGGCTCCCAGCGGTGTGACGTCCCGGACTCCGGCGGCCATCAGGCCAAGCGCGTGCAGTTTCGGCAATGTTGCCACCGGGGTCAGGTCGATCGTCTCGACATTCTCCAGGCGCAGGTCTTGTAGCTCGGTCAGCCGGGCCAGCTCGTGGCCGGGGAACGACGCCGCGTCGAAGCGCCTCAGGGCCAGGCTGGTGAGGCCGTTACGTCGGGTGAGCGGCGCCAGTTTCACCCGGCCTGGGCTGTCCGGGGGGAAGATCACCTGCAAGCTGACCAGATGAGGCAGGGAGGCGAGCGCTTCCCAATCCACGTCCTGAATATCCCGCAATACCAGGGAGTTCAGTCCGCGCAACGTGGCGAGACAGCGCCAGTCGATCCCCCCGTCACCGTCGAGTGTCAGGCGGCGAAGTCCGGCCCACTCGGTGAGCATGGACCAGTCGATGGACGACGGAACCCGCATCCCGAAGCGCTCCACCGTGATTCCACGCAGTGTCTCCCAGCTTTCACGGGAGACGGACGAGGGCTGACACCAGACGTCCACCTCGGTGAGTTCGGGGACCTGTCGGAGCAGCGGCACGAGATGCGGCTGCCGGACGGTGATCGCCGTCACCTTCGAATGGGCGAGGATTTCGCGCGTGTACCGCTCCGGGTCCTGAGCCTGTTCCCAGGCATCGGTGAGTGCGCGCTGTACCCGGCGAACCGGGTACTCGCAAAAGCGTCTGATCAAGGCGAGCGCGGATTCGTCCCCGAATGCGCCCGCGACCCGGACGATGCCCTCCACCTGTCCATGGGTGAGGCCGGGACGTCGTGCCGCGTCAGCGAGCAGGTCCAGTACGAAGGGGCCGCACGCCGTCACCGCGCCGATCTCGTCGCGGCCCCGCGGCGGCAGCAGTGAAGCGGTCTCGGCGTGAACGCGTCCGGCGATCTCCGGGTCCACCACGTCGACGTCCGCGACGCACGCCGCCGCGAGCAGCCAGAGCCGACGTGCGTCCTCGCCGCCCGCCTCGGCTTGTTCGATGAGGCCGCTCAACAGTTCGCGCTGTCGGCCGGGATCGTTCTGCGCTTGGGCGACGCTCATGATGATGACGTCGTGATAGAGCGGATCGTGGGCTCTTCGCAGGACGTGGGAGATGTTGTTCTTACGGATCACTTCTCCGGCGGCCAGGTAGTCCTGGAAGCTCGGATGGCAGAATTCGAGCTGGTCCATCGCCGGGAGCTGGAGCAGGCCGGAGCGTTGCGTCAGATGGGTGAAAACCGTTTCCGGCAGGTCCTCCGGCGCGACGGAATCGACGCCTCGAAGGAGTGGCGTCAGGTCACCGATCCGATCGAGCGCGGTCTTCCGGTCCATGACGCGCTGGCCGTTCAGCATCATCCACTCCGCGAGCGCGGCCAGGAACAACTGAGCCTGGCTGCGGGAGAGGTGGATCGGGGCGGCCTCCATCCGCCGTTCCCTGTCGCGACGTTCGAGGAGCATCGTCAGCGCGTCCTCGTACAAGGCCGTGCGGCCGTGTGGGAGGTAGGCGTTGTTGTTGCGGTTCAGGGCGCACAGCATCGCGCACAGGAGCGGGTTCGTCGCCAGGCGGGCGAGGTCGCGGCGGGCGACGAGCGCGTCGCGCAGTGAGGCGGCGAGGCGGTCGCGGTCGTCCTCCCGGTCGGGCAGGACGGTCGCGTGCCAGCGGTCCACGAAGTCGTGGACCTGGTCGCGCGTCATCGGCTCCAGCCGGGCTCGGGCGAAGCCGTCCCGTTCGAGGACGGCGTGCCACTCGTCACCGATCACGCGGGGGCGGGAGGTCACCACGAACTTCGCGGTCGGGAACATGCGGGTGAGGTCGGTGAGCCAGCGGAGAACGTGCTGGCGGTGCGCCTGGGGGACTTCGTCCACCCCGTCCAGCAGGACCACCGCCCGGCCGCGCCGCAGCATCCGCAGCGTCCAGCCCGGCTGCTGTGTCGCGTCCAGGAGCGGCGTGGTCAGCCCGACGAACTTCTCCACCGACGGCAGACTCAGCTCGTTGGATCTGACGAACTCGCGCAGCCGCAGCAGGAACGGCACGCGCGTCTGCCAGTCGGACAGACCGGAGGGGAGGTCGCCCCGGCAGATGTGCAGGACGAGCCGTTGCAGCAGCGTCGTCTTCCCCGCGCCCGCCGGACCTTCCAGCACAACCCGGTCGGAGTCGCGCAGCAGGTCCTCGAACTCGGCGGACGCCCGGTGCCGGTCCGCTTCGCCGGGTCGCTTGTCGGCGTGCACCGAGAGCGTCACGTACGCGGTGCTCATCGCGTAGCTCTGCTCGGTAACCGGGAGCTGTAGCCCGAACAGGCGCAGTTGATCCACCTGCGTCGCCACAGCGTCCAGATACTCCGCGCGGAAGCTCTCGTCCTTGTCCGCCTTGCGGTTCAGCTCCTCGACGGCCGCGTGCAGGGCCTCCAACCGGTGCGTGTGGTCGACGGCCGTACGTGCCGAGAACTCGGGGCGACGGGTGAAGAACTCCAGGACGTGCAGGCAGGCGAGAGCGAGGACGCGGTCGTGGGCCGTGCGGCCGGGCTCGGTCAGCGCGTCGCGGCCGGTGTCGCCCGCCGTGTCGAGCAGGGTTTCCATGAGCCGGGTCGGATCGAGCCCGGCGTTCTGGACGTCGTCCATGGCGAGCCTGTCGAAGGCGAGCAGTGCGGCGGTGACGGCTCGTCCGACGGCCTCGCCCTCCGGCACTCCGATCATGCGGAGAGCCGGGTCCTCGTCCGTGACGTCGCGTTCGAGTTGGCGGACGAGTTTGCGGATCTCCTTCTCGGCCAGTTCCTTCTTGCCGCCGCGCCACTTCACCCATCCGGCCAGCCGCACCGGCTTGTCGACCAGTCCCGCCCCGGGGACGGGCTCTTTGAAGAAGAGGGCCTTGATCAGTTGTCCGGCGGCGGGCGACGCCACCTTGAACGCGACGGGATCCAACGGTCACCTACCGGTCGGGGGAGACCGAAGTATCCCAAGCCGGGCCGTCGTCGTCCGGGGAATCGCCCGCTCTAGCCGGATGCGGTCAGCGGGCGTTCGAGACCGTGCGGGCGCCGAGCCAGGCCGTGTAGGCCGCCGCGCCGATGAGGCCCAGCTTGCGGGTCTTCGCGAACGTCAACGCCACGCCCAAGGCGACTTCCGTGGCGCCGTTGCGCTGGATCCACGCGTTCGTGTCGTGAGGGAAGGCCATCTTGGTGATCGGGACGAACGCCTGCGGCGCCGCGAAGTGGGCTGCTCCGGTGGCGGCGAGGGCGATTCCGGCGGTGCGGGCGAGGGCCATGGTGAGGCGACCTTTCAAGCGGAGAAACGGTAGTCGTCCAGGTCGAAGCGCCGGGAACGGCGCAGCGCCTGGAGCGTCGAGGTCGGGCGCAGCAGCGGGGTGTCCCCGGCGGCGTCCACGTAGTAGGAGTTCGAGCCCGCGCAGGCCGGACGGTTCAGGGCCGTCCGGGACGAGCGGCGGAGCATCGAGCGGAAGAAGCGGGCGTTGGCCTCCGGGCTGATCTGGACGCGGGTCGCGCCACGGCGGCGGGCCTCGGTCAGGCAGCGCAGGATGTGCGTGCTCTGGTACTCGATCATGCCGAACCACGAGTAGCCCGTGAACGCGTAGGGGCCCATCAGCATCCACAGGTTCGGCGCCTGGGGCACCGACGTGCCCTCGTACGCCTGGTAGCGGTGCCGGGCCCAGTGCTCGCCCAGGTCCACGCCGTCCGCGCCGCGCACCGGATACGGGGGCAGGTTGTCCGGTTCGATCACCTTGAAGCCGGTGCCGAGGACCAGCGTGTCGAAGGCGTGCGAGGCGCCGTCCACGGTCTCGACGCCGGACGGGGTGACGCGCGCGATCCCCGACGTCACCAGCGTGACGTTCGGCCGCCGGAACGCCGGAAAGTAGGAGTTCGACATCGACGGCCGCTTGCACCCGAACCCGTACGACGGCGTCAGCGCCGCCCGCAGCTCCGGCTCGGGCACCTGGCGGCGCAGATGCCGCCGGCACACGCCCTCGATGACCCCCACCAGGAACGGGAACCGCCGGTACTGCGTCACGCCGGTGACGAGGAACAGTTCCACGACCGCGTTCGTCACCGCCCGGACGAGCCGCTGCGTCACCGGGACGCGCCGGAACAGCGTCCGCGCCCACGCGGGCATCCGGAAGTCGGGCTTGGGCGCCACCCAGATCGGCGTCCGCTGGAACACGTGCAGGTGCCCGGCCCGGCGGGCGATGCGGGGCACGGCCTGGAGCGCGGACGCGCCGGTGCCGATGACGGCGACGCGGCGGCCGGTGAGGTCGAGGGAGTCGTCCCATTCGGCCGTGTGGACGACCCGTCCCGCGAACGTGTCCAGTCCGGGGATGTCGGGGCGCTTGGGCTGGTGCAGGACGCCGTTCGCGGTGATCAGGAACCGTGCCGTCAGGGGGCCGGACGACGTGGTGAGGCGCCACAGCCGGGCGTCCTCGTCCCAGTCCGCCCGCTCGACCCGGGTGCCCAGCCGCAGGTGCGGGCGCAGCCCGTACTTGGCGACGCAGCGGTCCGCGTACGCCTTCAGCTCCGCCCCGGGCGCGAACACCCGCGACCAGTCCGGGTTCGGCTCGAACGAGAAGCTGTAGGACGCCGACGGGATGTCCACCGCGACGCCCGGATAGGTGTTGACGAGCCAGACGCCGCCGACGTCGGCGCGGGCGTCCAGCAGGACGAAGTCGCGCAGCCCGTGGCGGCGCAGCGCGATGCCCATGCCGATGCCGGAGAATCCGGCGCCGACGACCACCACCTCGTGATCGATCACGCCCCGACGGTAGCGACGAATTAGACAGTTCGTCAATAGACGTGGACCTCCCGCGATGCTCCCGCGCTCCGTCCGGGCGCGCTTTTCCCGGTGTGCGGCTTCGCAGGGCATTCGGGGAGGTGTCCGGGCAAGGCGTGCATGTGACGATGACAGCACCGGTGAAGATCGAGAACCAGGGAGTCAGACGATGCCCACAGTCATCGGATCGATGCGCCGGCTGGTCTTCGCGCCCTCCCTCGCCGACGTGAAGTTCTCCGTGCGCGGCTTCGAGGGCGCGTCCAGCCCGGCGGCGCCCGCGCTGGAGGCCATCCCCGAGAGCGTCGTCGCCGGGTTCGAGTGGGCGATCGAGGGCTGCGCCCAGCCCGAGCTGGTCCGCCGCCTGGCGCTGGTCGCGCCGGAACTGCGCGGGTTCGCCTACGAGGGCGCCACGATGGCGTGCACGATCCTCGACGTCATGCCCGGACGGCGCTCGGACCGGACGCGCGAACTGCTCAACGGCCCCGGCCGCCCGCACCTGCTGCTCGCCTACATCGGCATCGGCTTCGCGATGGCGCGGCTGCCGCGCCCGCTGTGGCGCAAGGTGCTGCCCGACCTGGACCCGTCGCCGTACCACCCGACGATGTCGTGGCTCGCCGTGGACGGGTACGCGTTCGACCGCGCCTACTTCGACACCGACCGCACGGTCAAGGCGCAGAAGGTCTTCGCGCCCTATCCGTGGCAGGGCCACCCGGACTACTTCCCGCGCGCCGCCGACCAGGGCGTCGGGCGCGCGCTGTGGTTCCTGTGCGGGGCGCGGGTGCCCGCCGTCGCCGCCGCCGTGCGGGCCTACGCCGCGCACCGGCACGCCGATCTGTGGAGCGGCGTCGGGCTGGCGGCGACGTTCGCCGGGGGCGCCGCGCCGGACGCCCTCGCCGCGCTGCCGGACGAGGCGGGCGAGCACGCGCCGGGCCTGGCGCAGGGCTCGGTGTTCGCCCTCCGCGCGCGGGACCACGCCGGGCCCCTGCCCGACGGCACCGAGGCCGCCGTCGCGGCGCTCACCGGGCTGTCGGTGCCCGCCGCGCTCGCCCTCGCCGACGCGAGCGCGACCGACCGTCCCAAGGACGGGCTCCCCGCCTACGAGGGCTGGCGCCGGGCGGTCGCCGCCGGCCTGCCCGCAGCACTCCACCGATGACGGCTCCCACCGAAGAAGGCCCGCCTATTCAATAACGCCGATTGATTTACGCACGGCAATCCCGAGACACAGTTATGTGTCGCGGGATTCCGTGCTGCGCGCTTTCGGTGCATATAGAGCAAGCGTGGAGTAGGTGCGGTATCTGGTATTGGAATTACAGTGTGGGCGGCGGTAGTAAGACGATTCGATGAAAATTGAACTGTCTGGCGCCGTGTCCGCCCGCGTGAGGTCGCGTACTTCACGACGGCAGCCCGCTCGTGAACGGAGGAGCCCCGGTGCACGCACTGCGCGCACTTCAGCGCCGCATCATCACCCCCGACATCTCCGCAACGCGGATGGATACCCGAGGATTCCACGTCAAGAACGAAGCCTCCAAGGAATTGCTGGAGACGGTCGGCAAGTCCTTCCTGACGGGTTATGCCGCAGCGGTGGAGCAGCCCACGACCGCCGCCGCGGCGGCCCAGTTGGACCAACTGCCGGAAAGGTTCCGCGGCTTTGCCTTCGAGGGCGCCGCCATGGGCTACGCCGTCGTCGGCTCGATGCCATTCTCCGGTCGCCGGAACCTCGACACGTTCCTCGCAGAGGAGGGTGAGCCGCACCTGTACATGGCCTACGTCGGCATCGGCTGGGCGATGGCGCGGCTGCCCCGGATGCTCTGGCCGAAGAACGAGCTCGACCCGCTGCTGCGGTGGCTGGTGCTGGACGGCTACGGCTTCCACCAGGCGTACTTCAAGACCGCCGCGTACGTGCGCGGCGGACGCCGCGACACCGCGCTGCGCTGGCCGGACGGCCGGCCGCACCCGTACGGGCCAAACGCCCTGGACCAGGGCATCGGCCGGGCGCTGTGGTTCGTCGGCGGCACCGACCCCGACGTGGTCGCGGGCCTGATCGAGTCGCTCGAACCGGCCCGGCGCCCCGACCTGTACAGCGGCGCGGGACTGGCCGCCACGTACGCGGCGGGCGCGGAGGAGAGCGAGCTGCGCGGCTTCTACAAGCGCGCGGGCGAGTACCGGCCCCAGGTGGCCCAGGGCTCGGCGTTCGCCGCCGAGGCCCGGCACCGCGCGGGGCTGGTCACCGAGCACACCGAGGTCGCGACCGAGGTGTTCTGCGGCATGACCCCGGCCGAGGCCGCCGCCGTGTGCGTGCGGACCCGCGACCGGGACACCGGACCGGAGACCGCCGAGGTCCCGGCTTATGAGGCGTGGCGGCGCCGCATCGCCGACACGTTCGTTTCCCTTGGGAGGAACTAGCGATGCCGAGCATGTTCGGGTGGCTGCGCAGGCAGTTGCCGGGAGTCGTCGCCGTCCTGCTGGTGGCCGCACTGTTCGTCGTGGTCCGGCTGCCGGGTGAACCGGCCGCCGAGAGCGACGAACTCGCGGACAAGCACCGCTTCACCCCGCTGGCCATCGCGCTGCCGAGCGGGTTCAAGCAGCAGACGATCCGGCGCGTCAACAAGTCCTACTCCAAGATCGACGCCTGGATCTCCTCCGTCGGCGCCGGCATCGCCATGAACGACCTGGACGGCGACGGCCTGCCCAACGACCTGTGCGTCACCGACCCGCGCATCGACCAGGTGGCGGTCACGCCCGCGCCGGGCGCCAAGCCCGGACGGTACGAGCCGTTCGCGCTCGACCCGGCGCCGCTGCCGATGGGCTACGCCATCGCCCCGATGGGCTGCGCCCCGGCCGACTTCAACGAGGACGGGCGGATGGACCTGCTCGTCTACTTCTGGGGCCGCAGCCCGATCCTGTACCTGGCCAAGCCGGGCGCGACGAAGCTCGACAAGAACGCCTACGTCCCGACCGAGCTGGTGCCGGGCGTCGGCACCCGCGGCTACGCCGGGCCCCAGTGGAACTCCAACGCGGTCGCGCTGGACGACTTCGACGGCGACGGGCACCTGGACATCTACCTGGGCAACTACTTCCCCGACGGTCCCGTCCTCGACGACCGGGTCCGCGGCGGCGTGAAGATGAACCGGTCGCTGTCCAACGCCTCCAACGGCGGCGAGGACCACGTTTTCCGCTGGACCGGCGCGACCAAGGGCGCGAACCCGACCGTCAAGTACGAGCCGGTGCCGAAGGTCATCCCCGAGAAGCTCTCCAAGGGCTGGGTGCTGGCCGCCGCCGCCAACGACCTGAACGGCGACGGGCTGCCCGAGCTGTACCTCGCGCAGGACCACGGCAAGGACGCCCTGCTGTTCAACACCTCGGTGCCGGGCCGGATCAGCTTCAGCCCGGTGAAGGCGAACCGCACGCCCGGCCTGCCCAAGTCCAAGCGGCTCGGCGTCGACTCCTTCAAGGGCATGGGCATCGACTTCGGTGACTTCAACCACGACGGCATGTACGACATGTTCGTCAGCAACATCACCACGTCGTTCGGCATCCAGGAGAGCAACTACCAGTTCGTGAACGACACCCGCAGCAACCGGGAGCTGACCCGGCGGCTGCACGACGGCGAGGCGCCGTGGACCGACCGCAGCAGCGCGCTCGGCACCGCCTGGTCCGGCTGGGGCTGGGACGTCAAGATCGCTGACTTCGTGAACAGCGGCGAACCCGCCATCGCGCAGACGACCGGCTTCGTCAAGGGCCGCCACAACCGTTGGCCGCAGCTCCAGGAGCTGGCCGCCTCCAACGACCTCATCGTGGAGCACCCCGGCCTGTGGCCGAACATCAACGCCGGCGACGACATCGCGGGCAGCCAGCGGC
The DNA here is from genome assembly GCF_000374305.1 of Actinomadura flavalba DSM 45200. Classification (GTDB taxonomy): domain Bacteria; phylum Actinomycetota; class Actinomycetes; order Streptosporangiales; family Streptosporangiaceae; genus Spirillospora; species Spirillospora flavalba. The sequence continues at coordinate 75,487 of NZ_KB894100.1, forward strand.
TGCACTTCTTCGTCAAGAACAGCAAGGGCCGCTACTCCGACCTGGCCGGACGGCTCGGCATCAACATCCCCGTCCCCACGCGCGGCATCGCCGTGGGCGACGTGGACGGCGACGGACGGCTGGAGATGGCCGTGGCCCGGCAGTGGGACGCGCCCGTCTTCTACAAGAACGACAGCCCCGGCGCGGGGAACTTCCTCGGCCTGCGCCTCCAGCACGACGACGCACCGGCCGAGCCGGGCAAGGGCGGCGCGCTCGGCGCGGCCGGATCGCCCGCCGTCGGCGCCCAGGTCATGGTGACCACCGCCGACGGACGCAAGCACCTCGGCCGTGTCGACGGCGGCAGCGGCCACGGCGGCAAGCGCAGCAGCGAGGTGCACATCGGCCTCGGTGACAGCGCCAAGCCCGTCGCGGTCATGGTGTGTTGGCGCGACCGCAGGACCGGAGCCTTCCGCGAACAGAAGATGACGCTCGCACCCGGGTGGCACACGCTGCGCCTCGGGGCCCAGGCGAAGGAGAAGTGACCGACATGACGACCACCGAGAAAGCGGCCCCGCCGAGGCACGACCCCAAGGTCGTCATGGCGCTGCGCAACTTCGCGATGTCGATGACCGTCTTCAACATCCTCGGCTACCTGATCCTCGGGTTCGAGCAGCCGTGGTCCTGGCCGTTCGCGGCGCTGGCCACCGCCTACAGCTTGGAGATGGGGCTGGAGGTCATTTCGGCCCGCGTCGAGCGGCGCACCGAGCGGTTCCGGGGACGCGGCGTGCGCGGCGTCGTCGAGTTCCTGTACCCGGCGCACATCACGGCCCTGGCCGTGAACATGCTGACCTACGTCAACGACAAGATCGGCGTGATGATCTTCGGTGTCGTCGTCGCGGTCGGCGCCAAGTGGGTGCTGCGGGCCCCGGTGCGCGGCCGGATGCGTCACTTCATGAACCCGTCCAACCTCGGCATCGCGGTCATCCTGCTGGTGTTCCCGTGGGCGAGCATCGCCCCGCCATACCACTTCACCGAGACGATCGACAGCGCGTGGGACTGGCTGATCCCGGCCGGCATCCTCATGGCGGGCACGATGCTCAACGCCAAGCTGACCGGCCGCACCTGGCTGATCATGGGCTGGGTGTCGTTCTACATCCTCCAGGCGGTGTTCCGCGGCCTGGTGTACGGCACGTCGATCTCGGCGGCGCTGGTCATGATGTCGGGCGTCGCGTTCGTCCTCTACACCAACTACATGGTCACCGACCCGGGGACCTCGCCGTCGGCGCCCGCCTCGCAGTTCGCGTTCGGCGCCGGGATCGCCATCCTCTACGGCTACTTCACCGGCACCGGCATCGCCTACGGCCTGTTCTTCGCCACGGCCGCCGTCTGCCTCATCCGCGGCGCCTACCTGTGGGCGCTGCACTTCTCCCAGCGCGCGGCCGAACGCCGCGCCGTCCAGGACGGCGCCACCCGCGCCACCACCGCGAACGAGATCGCGACCCTTCCCAACAAGGAGGTCGTCTCCGCATGAGCAAGCTCGCCGTCGTCGGGATGGCGTGCCGGTACCCCGACGCCACGTCGCCCCGCGAACTGTGGGAGAACGCCCTGGCGGGCAGGCGCGCGTTCCGCCGCCTCCCCGCCGAGCGGATGAACCCCGACGACTACTGGGACGCCGACCCGGCCGCCCCCGACAAGTTCTACGCGCGCAACGCCGCCGTCATCACGGACTGGACGTTCGACCGCGTCGCCCACAAGGTGGCGGGCAGCACGTACCGCTCCACCGACCTCACGCACTGGCTCGCGCTCGACGTGGCGGGCCGCGCGCTCGCCGACGCCGGGTTCCCGGCCGGGGACGGGCTGCCGCGCGAGCGCACCGGCGTCGTCGTCGGCAACACGCTGACCGGCGAGTTCACCCGCGCCAACGTGCTGCGGCTGCGCTGGCCGTACGTGCGACGCGCCGTCGCCGCCACGCTGTCGGGCCGGGACGGCTGGGACGACGCCCGGCTCGGTGAGTACCTGGCCGAGCTGGAGGCCGTCTACAAGGACCCGTTCCCCGAGATCGACGAGGACTCGCTGGCGGGCGGGCTGTCCAACACCATCGCCGGGCGCGTCTGCAACTTCTTCGACCTCAAGGGCGGCGGCTACACCGTGGACGGGGCCTGCTCCTCGTCCCTGCTGTCGGTCGCCACCGCGTGCAAGGCGCTGCTGGAGGGCGACATCGACGTCGCCGTCGCGGGCGGCGTGGACCTGTCCATCGACCCGTTCGAGATCATCGGATTCGCCAAGACCGGCGCGCTCGCCCGTGGCGAGATGAAGCTGTACGACCGGCGCTCCAACGGCTTCTGGCCGGGCGAGGGCGCGGGCATGATCGTGCTGATGCGGGAGGAGGAGGCCCGCGCCGCCGACCACCGCGTCTACGCGACGATCGCCGGGTGGGGCATCTCCTCCGACGGGCACGGCGGCATCACCCGTCCCGAGGTGAGCGGCTACCGGCTCGCCCTCGACCGCGCCTACGAGCGCGCCGGGTTCGACATCGCGTCGGTGCCGATGTTCGAGGGGCACGGCACCGGCACCGAGGTCGGTGACCGCACCGAGCTGACCGCGCTGTCGGAGGCGCGCCGCGCCGCCGACGGCGCGGCGCCGCCGGCCGCGATCAGCTCGATCAAGGCGATGATCGGGCACACCAAGGCGGCGGCGGGCGTCGCCGGGCTCATCAAGGCCGTCATGGCGGTGCACGACCAGCTCCTGCCGCCGACGCTCGGCTGCGTGGACCCGCACCCCGTCCTCACCGACGACGACCCGGCGCTGCGCGCGCTGCGCCGGGCCGAGGCGTGGCCCAAGGACGCCGCGCCGCGCGCGGGCGTCACCGCGATGGGCTTCGGCGGCATCAACACCCACATCGTCGTGGAGGGCGCGGGCCCGCGCCGCCGGGTGGCCATGGACTCGCGGACGCGGACGCTGACGTCCGCGCTCCAGGACACCGAACTGCTGCTCGTGGACGGCGACTCCCCGGCCGAGCTGCGCGACCGGCTGGCGTCGGTCGCGGACTTCGCGCTCACGCTGTCGTACGCGCAGATCGGTGACCTGGCCGCGACCCTGCACCGCGAGCTGCGCGACCGCCCGCACCGGGCGGCCGTCGTGGTGTCCTCCCCGGAGGACGCCGAGCGGCGGCTGCGCGCGCTGGCCGACGTGCTGGCCGGAGGCGAGACCCGCCACCACAGCGCCGACGGACGCTCCCACCTGGCCCGCGCCGGGCGGGCCCGGATCGGGCTGCTCTTCCCCGGGCAGGGATCGGGGACCGGCACCAGCGGCGGCGCGCTGCGGCGCCGCCTGCCCGAGGTCGAGGACGTCTACGCGAACGCCGAGCTGCCGGACGCCGGGGACATGGTCGCCACGGCGGTCGCGCAGCCCCGGATCGTCACCGGCTCGCTGGCGGCGCTCGCGGCGCTGGCGGTGCTCGGCATCGAGGGCGAGGCGGCCGTCGGGCACAGCCTCGGTGAACTGTCGGCCCTGCACTGGGCCGGGGCCGTGGAGGAGTCCGCGCTGCTGCGGCTGGCGACCGAGCGGGGCCGCGCCATGACCGAGCACGGGCTGCCCGGCACCATGGCGGGCCTGGCCGCGCCGCCCGCCGCCGTGGACGGCGTCATCGCCGGGCTCGACGTGGTCATCGCCGGGCACAACGGCCCGGAGCAGACGGTCATCGCCGGGACCGAGGAGGCCGTCACGGCGGCCGGTGCCAACGCCGAGCGCGCCGGGATCACCTGGACGCGGCTCCCGGTCTCGCACGCGTTCCACTCGCCGCTCGTCGCCCCGGCCGCCGAGGTGTTCGGCGCCCGGCTGGACGAGGAGCGGTTCGGCCGGGTCGGACGGCGCGTCATCTCGACCGTCACCGGCGAGACGCTGCGCGCCACCGAGGACCTGGCGGCGCTGCTGCGCCGCCAGATCACCGACCCGGTGCTGTTCGCGCCCGCCGTGGCGCTGGCCGCCAAGGACGTCGACCTGTTCGTGGAGGCCGGGCCCGGACGCGTCCTGACCGGGCTCGCGACGGCCGTCTCCGACGTGCCCGCGCTCGCGCTCGACACCGACCAGGAGTCCCTGGCCGGGCTGCTCGGCGTCGCCGGGGCCGCCTACGTGCTCGGCGCCCCCGTCCGGGCCGAGGCGCTGTTCCACGGGCGGCTGCTGCGCCCGCTGGAGGTCGGGCAGGAGTTCGCGTTCCTCACCAACCCGTGCGAGACGCTGCCCCGGCCGCCCGCCGAGATCGCCGCGTCGGCTCCGGCGCCCGCCCGCACGGGCGGCGCCGACGCCGACGAGGACGGCGGCGACGGCGAATCCACGCTGGAGCTGCTGCGCCGGATGGTCTCCCAGCGGGTGGAGCTGCCGCCCGAGCTGATCGGGGACGACACCGGGCTGCTGGACGAACTGCACCTCAGCTCCATCACCGTCGGTGAGATCGTCAACCGGACGACGCAGAAGCTCGGCCTGCCCGTCGCCCAGACGCCGATGAACTTCGCCACCGCCACGCTCCGCCAGCTCGCGGAGGCGCTCGACGCCGCCGCGGCGGCGGGCGGCGACGCGGGCGCGACCGAGGTGGTCGTGGGCGCGGCGGCGTGGGCGCGGGCGTTCCGCGTCGACCTCGACGAGGAACCGCTCGCCCCGCACACCGGGACGTCCGGCGCGGCGGCGGCCGGGCGGTGGTCGCTGCACGACCCGGGGGGCGTCGCGTTCGCGGAACCCCTGCGACGGGCCTTGGAACGCGCCCAGGGCGGCACCGGCACGCTGCTGTGCCTGCCGCCCGGCTGCGGCGAGGGCGACGTGCTCGCCGCGCTCCAGGCCGCGCGCGGCACGCTCGGCGGCGAAGCCGGAACCCGGTTCGTGCTCGTGCAGCACGGCGGCCGGGGCGCGGCCGGGCTCGCGCGGACCCTGCGGCAGGAGGCGCCGCACCTGCGGGTGACGATCGTCGGCCTGCCCGACGAGGCGCCCGAGCCCGACGCGGTGACCGCGCTCGTGCTCGCGGAGGTCGCCGCGACCACCGAGTTCTCCGAGGCGCACCACGGCGCCGACGGCGTCCGCCGCGTCCCGGTGCTGCGGGCCATGCCCGTCGCCGCCGGGCGCACCGAACCGCCGCTGGACGGCACCGACGTGCTGCTCGTCAGCGGCGGCGGCAAGGGCATCACCGCCGAATGCGCGCTGGCCCTCGCCACCTCCACCGGCGCGGCGCTGGCGCTGCTCGGCCGCTCCGACCCCGACCAGGACGAGGAACTGGCCGCCAACCTGCGCCGGATGCGCGACGCGGGCGCCCGCGTCGCGTACGCGCGCGCCGACGTCACCGACCCCGACCGCGTCCGCGCGGCCGTCGCCGAACTGACGGCCGCCACCGGGCCGGTCACCGCCGTCCTGCACGGCGCGGGCCGGAACGAGCCCGCCGCGCTGGCGGCGCTGACGCCCGAGGACGTCCGCGCCACCTTCGCCCCCAAGATCGACGGGCTGCGCGCGGTGCTGGACGCCGTGGACCCCGGCGACCTGAAGCTGCTGGTCACGTTCGGCAGCATCATCGGCCGCGCCGGGCTGCGCGGCGAGGCGCACTACGCGACCGCCAACGAATGGCTCGCGGACCTCACCACCGAGTTCGGTGAACAGCACCCCGGCTGCCGGGCGCTGTGCCTGGAATGGTCGGTGTGGTCGGGCGTCGGGATGGGCGAGCGGCTGTCGGTGGTGGAGGGCCTGGCCCGCGAGGGCATCACGGCCGTCACCCCCGACCAGGGCATCGAGATCCTGCACCGGCTGCTGGCCGACCCGGAGACGCCGCCGGTCGTCGTCATCAGCGGCCGGACCGGGACGATCGACACCGTCCGGCACGACCGCCCGGCGCTGCCGCTGCTGCGGTTCGCGGAACGTCCGCTCGTCCGCTACCACGGCGTCGAGATGGTCGCGGAGGTCGAGCTGAACGCGGGCACCGACCCCTACCTGGCCGACCACCTCCTGGACGGCAACCTGCTGTTCCCGGCGGTGCTCGGACTGGAGGCGCTGGCGCAGGTCGCCGCGTCGCTGCGCGGCGAGATGACCGCGCCGGTGTTCGAGGACGTCGAGTTCTCCCGGCCCATCCTCGTCCCGCCCGAAGGCGGCACGACCGTGCGGATCGCGGCCGTCGCCACCGCCGACGACACCGTCGAGGCCGTCATCCGCAGCGCCGAGACCGGATACGCGGTGGAGCACTTCCGCGCCCGGCTCCGCTACGGGGACGCGGCCATCCCCGAGGGCGCGCCCGACCAGGTGGGGCCCGGCGTCCCGCCCGTCCCGCTCGACCCCGCGCGGGACCTGTACGGGGGGCTGCTGTTCCAGGGCGCGCGGTTCCAGCGGCTGCGCCGCTACCACCGCGCCGCCGCCCGGCACGTGGACGCCGAGGTCGCCGCCGAGCAGGCCGCCGACTGGTTCGCGGCCTACCTGCCCGCCGGGCTGCTGCTCGGCGACCCCGGCGCCCGCGACGCGCTCATGCACGGCAACCAGGTGTGCGTCCCGCACGCCACGCTGCTCCCCTCGGGGATCGAGCGGGTCTGGCTGCGCCCGGACGGCACCCCGTACGGGCCGCTGCGCTACAGCGCCACCGAGCGCAGCCGCGACGGCGACGTCTACGTGTACGACATCGCCGTCCGGACCGAGGACGGCGACCTCGTCGAGCGGTGGGAGGGGCTGCGCCTGCACGCCGTGCGCAAGGGCGACGGCGCCGGGCCGTGGCCCGTCCCGCTGCTCGGCGGCTACGTCGAACGCGTCCTGGAGGACGTGACCGGCGCCCGCGTCGCGGTCGCCGCCGAACCCGACACCGAACCGGCGGGGGAGCGCCGGGCGGCGACGGAGCTGACCCTGACGCGGGCGCTGGGACGTCCCGCCGGGGTCCGGCACCGGCCCGACGGACGGCCCGAACTGCCGGACGGGCCGACCGTGTCCGCGTCGCACGGCGCGGGCCTGACCCTCGGCACGGCGGCACCGGGACCGCTCGCCTGCGACGTGGAGAGCGTCGTCGGGCGGGACGGGACCGACTGGGAGGGGCTGCTGGGCCGGCACCACCGGGTCGCGCGGGCCGTCGCCGACGACTCCGGCGAACCGTTCGACGCCGCCGCGACGCGGACCTGGTCGGCGTGGGAGTGCCTGCGCAAGGCGGGCCTGCCCGACGACGCGCCGCTCACCCTGGCGGGCGCCCGGCAGGGCGCCTGGACGGTGTTCGCCTCCGGCGCGCTGCGCGTCGCGACGTGCGTCACGACCGTGCGGGACCGTCCCGACCCGGTCGTCGTCGCCGTCCTCGTGGAAGGAAGGTCGTGAGACATGGACCGCTACTACGAGATCCACCACGTGGTGGGTTTCGAAGAGACCAACATCGTGGGGAACGTCTACTACGTCAACTACCTGCGCTGGCAGGGCCGCTGCCGGGAGATGTTCCTGCGCGACCAGGCGCCGGAGGTGCTGGCCGACATCGCCGACGACCTGAAGCTGTTCACGCTCAAGGTCGACTGTGAGTTCTTCGCCGAGATCACCGCGTTCGACGAGCTGTCGATCCGGATGCGGCTGCTGGAACTCGGGCAGACGCAACTGGAGTTCGGCTTCGACTACGTCCGGGTGACCGGCGGGACCGAACTGCTCATCGCCCGGGGCCGGCAGCGCGTCGCGTGCATGCGCGGCCCCAACACGCGCACCGTCCCGGCGCGGGTGCCCGACGCGCTCGTCCGCGCGCTGGAACCCTACCGGCCGGCCGCGCCGGCGAGGAGCCCGGCATGAGCGACCCGCGTCCCTCGGTCGAGGACCAGCGCGAGCTGCGCCGCACCTTCGGCGCCTTCGCCACCGGCGTGACCGTCGTGACCGTGGGCGGGCGTTCCCCGCACGCGATGACGGCCAACGCGTTCACCTCCGTCTCGCTCGACCCGCCGCTGGTGCTGATCTGCGTGCGCCGCGACGCGGTCATGCACGACCGGCTGGACGGGCCGTTCGGCGTCTCGGTGCTCGGCGCCGGGCAGGAGGAGGTGGCGCGGCGGTTCGCCGACCGCTGGCGCCCGCTCGGCGCCGCCCAGTTCGACGGGGTGGACCACACCCCCGGCGAGCTGACCGGCGCGCCGCTCATCGACGGCGCGCTCGCCCACTTCGAGTGCGAACTGTGGAAGACCTGCGACGGCGGCGACCACACGATCTTCGTGGCGCGGCTGCTCGGCATGGCACCGCTCGCGGACGGCGATCCGCTGCTGTTCTACCGGGGCCGCTTCCGCCGCCTCGGCGCCACCAAGGAGGTGACGGCATGACGGCCACCGCGCCGCCCCGCGCGAGCGGGATCGGGAAGACGCCGCCGGGGACCTCGGTGTCCGAGGCGCCCAAGCTGCTGCGGCAGCTCGTCTTCGACCGGCTCGGCATGATGACCGACGCGGCCCGGCGCGGCGACGCCGTCCGGCTCGTCATCGGGCCGCGCACGATGTACTTCTTCAACCATCCCGACCACGCCAAGCACGTCCTCGCCGACAACCCCGGCAACTACCACAAGGGCGTCGGGCTGCGGCAGGCGCGGCGCGCGCTCGGCGACGGGCTGCTGACGAGCGAGGGCGCGCTGTGGCGCGAGCAGCGCTCGGTCGTCCGCCCCGCGTTCCAGTCCCGGCGGATCAACGCGCAGGCGGACGTCGTCGCGCAGGAGGCCGCGCACCTCGTCGAGCGCCTGCGGGCGCAGACCGGGCGCGGCCCGGTGGACGTCGTGCACGAGATGACCGGGCTCACGCTCGGCGTCCTCGGCCGCACCCTGCTCGACGCCGACCTCGGCGCGCACAGCTCCCTGGCCGGGGCGTTCGAGGCCGTCCAGGACCAGGCCATGTTCGAGATGGTCACGCAGGGCGTGGTGCCGCTGTGGTCGCCGCTGCCCAAGCAGGTGCGGTTCCGCCGCGCCCGCCGGGAGCTGGACCGCGTCGTCGGGCTGCTGGCGGCGGAGCGGACCGTCGAGGGCGGCGACGACGCGCTGTCGCGGCTGCTGGTGTCGGTCCGCAAGGAGAGCGACCGCAAGCTGGCCGCGCGGCGGCTGCGCGACGAGCTCGTCACGCTGCTGCTGGCCGGGCACGAGACGACCGCCAGCACGCTCGGCTGGTCGTTCTACCTGCTGGACCGGCATCCGGAGGTGCAGCGGCGGCTGCGCGCGGAGGTGCGCGAGGTCCTGGGGGACCGCACGCCCACCTTCGAGGACCTGCACCGGATGCCGTACACGCACGCCGTCCTCCAGGAGGTCATGCGGCTCTATCCGCCGGTGTGGCTGCTGTCGCGGATCTCCCAGGAGGACGACGTCGTCGGCGGCTACCACGTCCCGGCGGGCCGCGACGTGCTGGTGTCGCCGTACGCGATGCACCGGAACCAGGAGTTCTGGGGGCCGGACGCCGAGAGCTTCGACCCGTCCCGGTTCGAGGGGTCGGGGGCGGCGCAGCGGCCCAAGTACGCCTACCTGCCGTTCGGCGCCGGGCCGCGCTTCTGCGTCGGCAACCAGCTCGGCATGATGGAGGCCGCCTTCGTGCTGGCGATGGTCCTCCGGGACCTGCGGCTGACCAAGGTGCCCGAGCACCGCGTCGTCGCCGAGCCGATGCTGTCGCTGCGCGTGCGCGGCGGGCTTCCGATGACGGTCCACGCCGCCTGAGACCGGCGGGCTCCGTCCCGCCCCCGGCACCGGGTCACGCGCACGCGTGGCCCGGTGTTGGTTTTTCACCGGCTATGTCGAAATGTGCGGCAATCGAGCTGCTGACCCTTTGTGTTTTCCGCGTCGCACGCTCGGAGATGCGTCGCCGCTTTGCCCGGTTCGATTATGGAGCCGTTTCTTCACTGCGCTTTTTTCATCAGCTTTACCCCGGAAATGGGCCGCCGGCGCGGCGGCCCTTCCGATGTCAAGGACAGGAGGCGCGCCCATGACGCCGGACGCGGAAGACGACAGGCGACGAACGACCCTGGAGGCGTTCGCTGACACGATCATTCCCGGCGAGCGGCGAGGTCCGGACGACCGCAGCGTCGCCGGTGCCGCGCCCGGCCCCGGCGCCGTCGCGGCGGGCGCCGTGGAACTGCTGGAGACCCCGGCCGTCGGCATCGTGGACGACCTCGGCGTGCTCGCCGGGCTGCTGAACGAGCACGCCGAGCTGCACGCGCGGATCAACGACCTGGTCCTCGACCGGGACGTGCCCCCGTTCGTCGCGCTGGACTTCGCCGAGCGCACCGCCCTCGTCCGGGCGCTGGTCGCCCCCGGCCACCCCGAGAAGGACATGTGGGTGTCGCTCGCGCTGTTCAGCAACATGGCGTTCGACACCGCCCCGCACCTGCACACCACCGACGCCCTCGACGCCGGTCACCCCGGCCTGCGCACGATGGGCCTGTTCCCCCCAGACGCCGACGGGCTCCACCGCTTCCCCGAGTTCTCCTACGGCCGTCCTCTCGCCTCCGTCCACCCCCGGACCACGCCCTCAGGGAGCCCCGAATGACGACGAGCCGCGAAAGCACCGACGTCCTGGTGATCGGCACCGGCTTCGGCGGTGCCATCGCCGCCTACCACCTGGCGGCCGGCGGTGCCCGCGTCACCATGCTGGAGCGCGGCCCCTGGCTGGCCGGGGACGACTTCGACCACGACTTCAAGCTCGGCTCCTCCTACACCCGCATCTTCGACTTCGTCGTCGGCGACGGCATGAGCCTGCTCGGCGGCAACTGCGTCGGCGGCGGCAGCGTCGTGTACTTCGCCGCGATGCCGCGCGCCCCGCGCTTCGTCTTCGACCGGCACGGCAGCATCGGCCGCCGCATGTGGCCGCGCTCGCTGTCGCGCGACGCGCTGGAGCCCTGGTACGACCGCGTCGAGGAGGCCCTGCCGGTCGTCCGCCAGGACTGGGACGAGATCACCTACGCGGGCGGCCTGTGGGCGGCGGCGTGCGCGCACTCGGGCGGCACCGCCAACCCCGTCCCCGTCGCCGTCGACAACGCCAAGTGCGTCAACTGCAACTGGATGATGGCGGGCTGCAAGTTCGACGCCAAGCGCTCGCTGCTGTTCAACTACCTGCCCGCCGCCGTCGCGCACGGCGCCGAGATCCGCCCGCTGCACGAGGTCCAGCACCTCACCCGCACCGACGACGGCGGCTACACCGTCCACTACAACGTCGTGGACGACGAGGACTACCGCGTCCACGTCGGCACCGGCGTCATCGACGCCAAGATCGTCATCCTCGCCGCCGGGGCCGGCGCGACGCCCGTCATCCTCCAGCGCTCCGAGGCGGCGCTCGGCCGGATGCCGCACGCCGTCGGCCGCTACTTCTCCGGCAACGGCGAACGGCTCAACACCGCCGTGATCGACGAGGAGCGCGTCCGGTCCGTCCTCGGCCTGGACCGCGGCGACGGCATCGGCTACGCCGCCAACCAGATCGGGCGCGGCCCCGTCGTGGCCAACTGGGACAAGCTGGACGGCTCGCTGCCCGAGCACTCCCGGTTCTCGCTGGAGCAGCTCTACTTCCCGCCCGGCCTCGGCACGATCCTCGCCCAGGTCCCCGACGCGGTCGGCCCGAGCTGGTTCGGGCCGCAGAAGAAGGAGATGCTGAGCCGCTGGCAGTCCTGGCTCACCATCTTCACCATGTCCGAGGACGACAACGAGGGCGTGTTCGGCCCGCCGCCCGCCACCGGCAACGCCCTCCGGCTCTCCCAGCAGATGCTCGGCCGCGGCAACCTGCGCTACGACCCGACCGTCAACACCCTGCGCGGCTGGGCCGAGTCCGACGCCGAGGTCCGCCGCATCATCGAACGCGACGGCATCGGCAAGGTCATGCCGTGGACCAACGACGTCGTCGGCGCCTACACCGTGCACCCGCTCGCGTCCTGCCGCATCGGCGACGACCCGGCCACCTCCGCGCTGGACGACGGGCACGAGCTGCGCGGCCACCCCGGGATCTTCGTCACCGACGGATCGGCCGTCCCGGCCGGGCTCACCGTCAACCCGGCGATGACCATCGCGGCCCTCGCGGAGCGGGCGATGCCCGGTATCGTCGCGGCGGCGCGCGAACGCGGCGTCGACGTCGTCTACGGCGCCCCCGGGCCCGGCGGCGAGACGTCCGGGCGCGACGCCGTCCTGCCCCTCGTCCCCGCCGCCCGGCGCTGACCACGGGAGAGACCCGGTGACGCGACTGTTCGCCCACGCCACGCGCCGTCAGGCGCCCGGCCAGATCTCGTATGTGGCACCGATCCGCTACGAAGCGGCACACGGCCTCGTCGCGGACGTGTACGCGCAGGTGGAACGGGACTTCGGGCTGCTGGCGCCGCCCGTCATCCTGCACGCGCCCGCGCCGGACGTCCTGGCCGCCGCGTGGGCGCTGCTGCGGGAGACGCTCGTCGCCGGAGACCCGGCCCGCCGCGCCGTCAAGGAGGCCGTCGCGGCGGGCGTGTCCCGCGCCAACACCTGCCCGTACTGCGTCGACGTGCACGGCGCCATGCTGTTCGGGCTCGCCCGCGACGCCGACGCCGCCGCCGTGGCGGCGGGCCGGTTCGACGCCGTCGGTGACCGGCGGCTGCGCGAGGCCGTCACCTGGGCGGCCCGCACCGGCACCGACCCGCGCGCCCCCGCCCCGGTGGAGGACGCCCACCGGGCCGAGACCACCGGGGTCGCCCTGGCCTTCCACTACTACAACCGGATGGTGAGCGTCTTCCTGCCCGGCTCGCCGTTCCCGCCGGGCGCCTCACCGCGCGTGCGGGGCGGGCTCAGCCGCGTCGTGGGCCGGACGATGCGGAGCAGCGCCCGGCGGGCGTACCCGCCGGGCGCGGCGCTGCCGCTGCTCCCCGCCGACACGGCCGCCCCGGCGGGTTCCGGGGCGGTCTGGGCGGCGGGCGACCCGGTCATCACCGAGACGTTCGCGCGCGTCGCGGCCGTCCTTGCGGCGGCCGGGGAACGGTCGCTGCCCGGCACCGTGCGCGCCCTGGTCACCGAGCGCGTCGCGGCCTGGGACGGCAAGGCGCCCCCGCTCGCCGGAGACCCCCTCGGCGGCGCCCTGGACGCGCTGCCCGAGGCGGACCGCCCGGCGGGCCGCCTCGCGCTGCTGACGGCCCTGGCCGCCTACCGGGTGGACGACCGCGTCGTCGCGGACTTCCGCGCGACCGCGCCGGACGACGCGACGCTCGTCGAGGCCGTCGCCTGGTCGGCGTTCACCGCCGCGTGCCGGGTCGGCGCGGCGGTCTGACCGACGACGAAACGGTGCCCCCGGCCGAATCTCGGCCGGGGGCACCGTTTCTGGCGGCCGCCCGGTGCCGTCCCCTCCGGCGGCACCGGGCGGCGGGTCCTCGGTCAGCCGCCCAGCGGGGCGAACTGCCCGGCGGCGCGGCCCGGCCCGGCCGGTCCCCGGTACGCCTGGGCGATGTCCAGCCAGCGGTCGGCCTCGGCGCCCTCGGCACGGACGGCGACGTCGGCGCGGTGGCGGCGGCGCAGCACCAGCAGGCAGAAGTCGGCGGCCGGTCCGCTCACGCGGTTCGCGGCGTCCTGCGGCCCGAACTCCCACGGCGTCCCGGACGGCAGCATGATCTCCCAGCGGAACTCCTCCGCCGGGGGCGTCAGCCCGTGCGCCTCGTAGCCGAAGTCCTTGACGACGACGGCGAAGCCCACCAGGTGCTTGACCCGGTCGGTCCAGGTGCGCTGCACGCCGAGCGCGTCCAGCACGTCCTGGCCGTGCCCGATCAGCTCCATGATCCCCGCGCAGGCGAGGATCGCGGGCGGAAGCGGGCGCACCAGCCACGGCACCACCTGGTCCTGCGGGACGGCGCCGAGCGCCTTCACCGACGCCGCCAGCTCCGCCCGCCACCGCTCCAGCAGCCGCGCGGGCGGCTCGGCCAGGTACGGCGCCATCGCGCCGGCCACGTTGGCGTCGAAGTCGGGCCCGAGCCCGTCCACCATCGCCGTGAACGCCTCCGGCTCGGCGGCCGACATCGCCGCCATCCGGAAGGTCGCGGCCATGTGGGCGACCTGGTGCGCGATCGTCCAGCCCGGCGCCGGGGTGGGCGTGGCCCAGGCGGCGTCGTCCAGCCCGGACAGGACCCGGTCGAGTTCCTCCCCCTCGGCGGCCAGATCGGCGTAGACCTCTTGGAGATCGGTCACGACCCTCTCCTTTCCAGAGTGCATTCCTGCCGAGAATGCTGGGCGAAATTCCACGGCCCGGCATCTCGCGATGTGCTGATCCGGAAATGGCACGGTGTGGCACGACGAAAGATGCCGCGGACTTCCCCGGCGGGCCACGATGCCAGAGCGCGGACCGATCACCGATTTCCGTAGGAGGAGTCCCCATGACCACCGACACGAGCGGAACGGCCGCCGACCAGGCCGCCGTCGTCCAGGCCCCGATGCGCATCATCGCCGCGTGGGAGGCCAACGACGCGACCGCGTTCGGTGCCGCCTGCACCGAGGACGCCACGATGATCCTGCCCGGTGACGTCTGCCTGCGCGGCCGGGACGAGATCCGCGAGTACATGGCGGGCGAGTACGCCGGCAAGCTCAAGGGCACCCGCGTGACCGGCACCCCGCTCAGCCTGCGGTTCCCCGTCCCGGGCACCGCGATCATGGTCACCGAGGGCGGCGTGCTGCTCCCCGGCGAGACCGAGGTCTCGGCGCCGCAGGCGATCCGGGCGACGTGGGTGCTCGCCAAGGACGGCGACGACTGGCTGATCACCGCCTACCACAACAGCCCGCTGCACGTGGGATGAGGCCGGGCGCGCGGCGGGCGCCCGCCCGCCGCGTCCCGCCTCCGGGGAAAGGGTCACTCGCATGCTCGTCAGCGTCACCGGCGGAACCGGCCTGCTCGGCGGCCACACCGTCGCCGCACTGCTCCGGCGCGGGCACCGCGTCCGGCTGCTCGTCCGCGACGAGCACCGCGCCGCCCGCGCGCTCGCCGTCCTCGGCGTCAAGGACGACGAGGTCGAGCGGGTGACCGGCGACGTCACCGACCCCGGCGCCGCCGACCGGCTCGTGCGCGGCGCCGACGCCGTCCTGCACGCGGCGGGCGTCTACTCCTTCCACCCCCGGCGCCGGGCCGAGGTACGGCGCGTCAACGAGGCCGGGACGCGGCGGGTGCTCGACGCCGCCGTGGGCGCCGTCGCCGGGCCGATCGTCCACGTCTCCACGTTCGGCGTGCTGGAACCCGACGCCGCGCGGCGCGTCACGCCGGGCTCGCCGGTCGCCCGGCCGCGCGAGGCGTACCTGGCGTCCAAGGCCGCCGCCGACCGGGTCGCCCGCCGCCACCAGGACGCGGGCGCGCCCGTCACGATCACCTATCCGCCCGCGCTGCTCGGCCCCGCCGACCCGGCGCTCGGCGACCAGACCACCCGGCTGCGGGCGGTCCTGCGAGGACTGACGCCGCTGTGGCCCACCGGCGGCTTCCCCCTCGGGGACGTGCGGGACGCCGCCGAGACGCACGCGGACCTGCTCACCGGGGGGCCGCAGCCGGGTGCCCGCCACCTCACCCCCGGCCGGTACGTGCCGACCCACGCCTACCTGGCGGCGGTCCGCGCGGCCACCGGCCGGGCGCTGCCCGCGCTGCGGCTGCCCGCGCGGGCGCTGCTGCCCGCCGGAGTCCTCGCCGACACGGCCCAGCGCTGGTGGCCGTGGCACATCCCCGTCGAGTACGGGGCGCTGTACGTGTGCGCCCGCGACGTGCGCACCCCCGCCGCCGACGGACGGCGGCCCCTCGCCGAGACCGTCGCCGACACCGTCGGCTGGCTGCACGGCGCCGGGCTGCTGACGGACCGGCAGGCGGGCACCGCGGCCGGACGGACCACGAAACGCTGAGAGGAACGCGCATGGAACCCGAGGCCCTCTACCGGCGCATCCGCGACGAGACGATCGAGATGCTCGCCCGCCGCACCACCGACGCCGACCGGACGGTGCCCGCCTGCCCCGAGTGGGACGTGCGCGACGTGCTCGGCCACGTCGTCGACATCTGCGCGCGGGCGACCCGGCGGCTCACCGGCGGCCCCGAGCCCGCCGCCGTCCCGGCCGGGGGCGCGCCCGTCGCCGACCTGCTCGCCAAGTGGCGCCGCGACGGCGCGCTGCTCGACCGGCTGCTCGCCACCGGCGAGACGCGGCTCAGCCGCATCCTGGTGATGGACGCGTTCACGCACTGGCTCGACCTGCGGCAGTGCTTCGGGCTGCTCCCGCCCGCCGAGCACCCCGCCTACCTGCCGATGATCGAGGTCGTCATGGGCGGGTTCTCCGCCGAGGTCGCCGCCCGCGACCTGCCGCCGCTGCACGTCGTCACCGACGGCCGGGACTGGACGGCCGGGCGCGGCCAGGCCGCCGCGACGCTGTCCGCCGCGCCGCACGACCTGTTCCGGACGCTCACCGGCCGCCGCACCTTCGACCAGGTCGCCCGGCTCGCCTGGAGTACCGATCCCGCGCCGTGGCTGCCCGCCCTGACCTGGGGGCCGTTCACGCCGCCCGCCCGCGCCGCCGAGGAGGTCGTGCGGCCGGGCTGAGGACCGCGCGGACGGCAGCGGCGCACGGTCGAAGAAGCCGGTCGCGGCGCGGCGTACGACACTGGTGCTCGTTGATCGGGCGGCGTGTCCGAAGGGGACCGTCCGGATCGGTCTACAGGGAGCGATACGCCATGTTCAGCCGCTTGCGCACCCGTCTACGTCGCCGATCACCCCGGACGGCCGCCGTTACGGCCATCTCGGCCGCCTGTCTGCCGCTCGCCGCGTTCGGTGCCGGGGCGGTCGCCGTCCCGGCCGCCGCCGCGGCGCCCGCGTCCGGGCAGGCCGTCGTGCGGACCGACCGCGGGCCCGTCCGCGGCCTGCTCACCGCCGACCGCCGCGACTTCCTCGGCATCCCCTACGCGGCGCCGCCCGTCGGCGCGCTGCGCTGGGCGTCGCCCGTTCAGCACGCCCGGTGGAGCGCTCCGCGCGACGCCACCCGCCCCGGCCCCATCTGCGCGCAGCTCGAACTGCCGCCGTCGGTGGCGGGGGAGGCCGAGGACTGCCTGTTCCTCAACGTCACCACGCCGCGCAGGCCCGCCGCGCGCAAGCTGCCCGTCATCGTGTTCCTGCACGGCGGCGGGTTCAGCGCCGGAGCGGGCACCGAGACCCGCGCGACCGAGCTGGCCTCGCGCGGCCAGGCCGTCGTCGTGACGATCAACTACCGGCTCGGCGTCTTCGGCTTCCTCGCCCACCCCGCGCTGGACGGCGGCGCCGCCCGGATGCGGTCGGGCAACTTCGGGCTGGAGGACCAGCAGCACGCGCTGCGCTGGGTCCGCCGCAACGCCGCCGCGTTCGGCGGCGACGCCGGGAACGTCACGCTGTCGGGGCAGTGGTCGGGCGGCAAGGGCGTCTGCGTGCAGATGACCTCGCCGTCGGCGGCCGGGCTCTTTCAGCGCGCCATCACGATGAGCAACCCGTGCCTCCTGCACCGGGTGCCCGAGGCCGACGGCTCCTACGACCCGACCCCGCTCGGCATGCCGCGCCCCCGCGCCGAGGCCGAGGCGCAGGGTAGGGAACTGGCCGCCGAACTCGGCTGCACCGACGCGCGCAAGGTCGCCGCGTGCCTGCGCGCCAAGCCGACCAAGCTGCTCCTCGACACCGCCGAGCCGCTGACGTACAACCCGGTGCACGGCGGCGGGGGAGTGCTGCCCGGCGACCCGATCAAGGCGTTCCGGGAGGGCCGCGTCCACCGCGTCCCGCTGCTGATGGGCGTCAACCGCGACGCCTACCGCACCTCCGAGGCGTTCCTGGAGGTGTGGGGCTTCGGCAAGCTCACCCCCGAGAAGTACGTCGAGCGCGTGCACAACTTCGTCGGGCCCGAGCGCGCCGCCGAGGTGCTGCGCCGCTACCCGCTCGACAAGTACGAGGCGCCCTCGGTGGCCTGGTCGGCGCTGACGACCGACGCGCTGCTCGTCCGGCCCATGCTCGACACCACCCGCGCCCTCGCCCGGGTCCTGCCCGTCTACGGGTACGAGTTCGCCGACCGCACCGCGCCCTGGTACTCCAACGTCGACGAGCCGAGCTTCTCCACCGGCGCCTACCAGGACGCCGAACTCCAGTACCTCTTCGCGACCGAGTTCTTCGAGGGCCGCGTCCTGAACCCGGCCCAGCTCAAGCTGTCCCGGTCGATGATCGGCTACTTCACCCGGTTCGCCGCGCGCGGCAACCCCAACGCGCCCGGCCTGCCCGCCTGGCCCGCCGCCAACCGGCACCCCGACCGCGCGCAGGTCCTCGCCACCGGCCACGGCGGCATCCGCTCCGCCGACATCGGCCGCGCCCACCAGTACGACTTCTGGCGCACCGTCGACTACTGACCGTTCACTGCCGCCGTCACGCGGCCAGCGAAAGGAACCTCCATGGAGGCAGTGAGCACCGGCGGACCCCCCGTCCGCTCCGGCCGTCGCGAGACCGCCGGACTCCTGGTGCTGGGACTCCCCACCCTGCTCATCGCACTCGACAGCTCCATCGTCTACCTCGCCCTGCCGCGCATCGCGGTGGACCTACGCGCCGGGAGCGTGCAGCAGCTCTGGATCGCCGACATCAGCGTGTTCGTCATGGCGGGCCTGCTCGTCACGGCGGGCGCGCTCGGGGACCGCATCGGACGGCGGCGCCTGCTCGTCGGCGCCTCGATCGCCCTGGCGGGCGCCTCCCTGCTCGCCGCCTACGCCCCCAGCCCCGAAACGCTCATCGCCGCGCGCGCCCTGGTCGGCGCGGCGTCGGCGGCGCTGCTGCCGTCGATCATGGGGTTGATCCGCGTCATGTTCCCCGACGCCCGGCGGCACGCCCGCGCCATCGCGGTCTGGATGGGCTGCTTCATGCTCGGCGCCTCCCTCGGCCCGGTCGCGGGCGGCGCCGTCCTGGACCACCTGTGGTGGGGATCGGTGTTCCTGCTCAACGTGCCGGTCGTCGCCCTGCTCGTCCCGCTCGCCCTCACCGTGCTGCCCGAGCGGCGCGAGGACGGCGCGCGGCGGCTGCACCTGCCCAGCGTCGTGCTGTCGCTGGCGACCGTGCTGCCGCTCGTCTACGGGTTCAAGGAGATCGCCCGGGAGGAGGCCGCGACGGCGCCCGCCCTGCTCGCCCTGGTGGCGGGCGCGGCGTGCGGGGCGGCGTTCGTGATCGTCCAGCGGCGCCTGGAGCGGCCGCTGCTCGACCTGCGGCTGTTCCGGAACCGGACGCTGCGCGCCGCGATCTCGCTGACGACCGTCGCCGGGCTGCTCGTCGGCGTCCAGATCTTCGTGCAGCTCTACCTCCAGCTCGTCGAGGGCATGACGCCGTTCCGGACGGCCGTGTGGCTGCTGCCGTCCACGTTCGCGACGGTCATCGCGCTCCAGTTCGTCCCGTCGCTGACGCGCCGGTTCCGGCCCGGGCCGACGATCGGCGCGGGCCTGGTCGTCGTGGCCGCCGGATACGCGCTGATCGTCCTGGTCCAGGACGCCGGGCAGCGGCCGCTGCTCATGGCCGGGCTCGTCGTCGCGGGCCTCGGCATCGGGCCGCTGTCGGCGTCGGCCGCGCACCTGGTGCTGCGCTCGGCCCCGGCCGAACGGGCGGGCTCGGCCGCCTCGCTCAACGAGACCGCCGGGCAGCTCGGCATCGCCGCCGGGATCGCCGTCCTCGGCACGATCGGCACGGCCGTCTACCGTGGCGGCATGGACGTGCTGCCGGCGAGCGTTCCCGCCGAGGCCGCCGCCGCGGCCCGCGACGGCATCGTGGGCGCGGCGACGACCGCGCCGACGCTGCCCCCCGCGACCGCCGCCGACCTGATGGCGCGGGCCGGAGAGGCGCTGGCGTCGAGCCTGTCCGCCGTCGCGGTGATCTGCGTCGTGCTCGCCCTCGCGGGCGCCGCCGTCGCGGCCCTCGGGCTGCGCCACGAACCGCCCGTCGGGTCCGCGCCGGAGGCCGGGCCTCCGGCCGAACCCGTGCACGCCCCCGCACCCGCACCCGCACTGGAGAAGGAGAGCCCGTCATGAACGAACTCGGCCTCGTGATCGGCCGCCAGACCCTCGGCGTGCTCGGCCACCGCGAACCGCAGACCTTCACCCTGCTCGACCGCGAGTGGGAGAAGTTCGGTGAGGTCTTCGGCGGCGGCGACTACCTGGAGCCGACCGGCTGGTTCACCTCGCTGCTGCCCTTCGAGGGCTGCCGCCGCTTCCTGGAGATGGGCTGCGGCGCCGGGGTCACCGCCGTCATGGCGGCGCTCTCGGGCGTGCCGGAGGTGACCGCCTGCGACATCAACCCGGCGGCGGCCCGCAACGCCGCCGCCAACGCCGAGCGGCACGGCGTCGGTGACCGCGTCCGCGCGCTGGAGAGCGACCTGTTCGCCGCCGTCCCGGCCGGTGAGACGTTCGACCTCATCTTCTGGAACTCGCCGTTCATCGAGGGCCCCGAGGGGACGCCGGCGTCGTACGAGGAGTACGCCGTCTTCGACCCCGGCTACGCCATGCACCGCGCGTTCTTCGCCGAGGCCCCGTCCCGGCTGACCGAAACCGGCCGCGTGTTCCTCGGTTTCAGCACCGCCGTGGGCGACCTGGACCGGCTGCTGTCCTTCGGGCACGCCGCCGGACTGGCCGGACGGGTCGCCGAACAGCTCGTCACCGAGGTGCCGCACGCCGCGATGGGCACCGACCCCGCGTTCGCCGCGCACGCCGACGACGCCGGGAACCTCCACCTCGACCTGACACTTCTGGAGTTCCGGCGCGAGTGAGCGGACAGGAGGGGCACGGGTGCGCTTGGCTGGGAACCCCACCGCTCCCAGGAGGTCACCCGTGCTTCTCCAAGGTCGCAACGCCATCGTGTACGGAGGCGGCGGACTCGTCGGCGGCGCCATGGCCCGTGGCTTCGCCGGCGCCGGCGCCCGCGTCCACCTGGCCGGACGGACGGCCGCCACCCTCGACAAGGTCGCCTCGGACATCCGCTCCGCCGGTGGCGCCGCCGAGACCGTCGTCCTCGACGCGCTGGACGCCGAGCAGGTCGACGCGCACGCCGACGCCGTCCAGCGCGAGTTCGGCAGCCTGGACATCTCCGCCAACGTCATCTCGGTCGGTGACATCCAGGGCACCCCGCTCGCGGAGATGGACGTCGAGGACTTCCTCGCGCCGGTGCACAACGCCACCCGCTCGACGTTCCTCACCACGCGCGCCGCGTCCCGGCACATGATCCCGCAGGGGTCCGGCGTCATCCTCACGTTCGGCGGCGGCGGGCACAACGAGCCCGTCCACGACTACAGCATCGGCGGCTTCTACGTGGCGATGGCCGCGCTGGACGCGATGCGCCGCCAGCTCGCCGCCGAACTCGGCAAGAACGGCATCCGCGTCGTCACGCTGCACAGCGGCGGGCTGCCCGAGAGCCTGCCCGACGACGAGAAGGAGATAGCCGAGGGCCTCGTCGAGGGCACCCTGCTCGGCCGGGCCGCCGACCTGACCGACGTCGGCAACGTCGCGGTCTTCGCCGCGTCCGACCTGGCCCGCTCGATCACCGGCGCCTCGATCAACATCACGGCGGGCGCCGAGACCGACTAGACCGCGTCGCCCGAGCCGACGTCGACGTGGCCGTGGTCGCCCACCAGCAGGCGATGGGCCGCGTCGGCGCGGCCGGCGATCCGCACCGACCGGCCGATGATCGAACCCCGGATGCCGCGCACGTCGCTGACGGACGCGCCGTCCAGCACGATCGAGTCGGTGATCCCGGCGCCGGTCAGCGCGCAGTCGCCGCCCACCGAGACGTGCGGGCCGACGACGCAGTCGTGCAGTCGCGCGCCCGCGCCGATGACGACGGGCCCGGTGATGCGGGACGCGGTGACGCGCGCGCCCGGCTCGATCCGCACCGCGCCGGTCAGCTCGGACGCCTCCACCGCGCCGTCCGGCGCGGCCGCGACGGGCAGCGCGTCGAGCACGCGCCGGTGGCAGGCGAGGACGTCCTCGGGGCGGCCGGTGTCCGCGACGAACCCGGGCTGCCGGGTGACGCGCACGGCCGCGCCCCCGGTCACGAGCCACTGCACGGCGTCGGTCAGCTCCAGCTCGCCGCGCCGGCTGGGGGTGATCGCGTCCACGGCCGCGTGGATCGCGGACGTGAACGCGAACGCGCCGCTGAGCACCAGATCGCTGCGCGGCTCCTCGGGCTTCTCCACCAGCGCGGCCACGCGGCCCTCGGCGTCGAGTTCGACGACGCCGAAGGCCCGTGGATCGTCCACGCGGTGCACCGCGAGCTGCGCCGCCGGGCGCGACGCGCCGAAGTCGGAGACGAGCGCGCCGACGCCGTCGAGCAGCATGACGTCACCGAGGTAGAGGACGAAGTCGTCCGCGGCGAGGAAGTCGCGGGCGACGCGCACGCAGTGGGCGAGGCCGAGCGGCCGGTCCTGGCGCAGGTAGGTGAGGCGCAGCCCGAGCCGCGACCCGTCACCGAGCGCGTCCCGGATCTGGTCGCCGCGGTCACCGACGATGACGCCCACGTCGTGGATTCCGGCCGCCCGCAGGTTCTCCAGCGCGTACTCCAGCACCGGCCGGTTCGCGATCGGCAGGAGCTGCTTGGGCGCGGAGTGGCTGAAGGGCCGCAGCCGCGAACCGGAACCGCCCGCCAGGACCAGGGCCTTCACGCGCCGCTCAGTTCCGGGCGGCGTTCGTCGGCGGGGGGCTCCTCCGGAGGCGGCGGCACGACGACGCGGCGCCGCTTGGCCGGGTACGGGACGCTGGTGAACCGCGTGACGTACCAGTGCGCGACGGCCAGGTGCGCGACCCAGGGAAGCCAGTCGAGCGTGTCGAGCATGACGGCCTGGCTGACGAACGGCACCCGTCCCGAGTTCACCGCGATGATCGCGTTGGTGGCGGCGACGAGCGTGATCGCGATGCTGTAGGCCATCCACCGGCGGTGCCGGGCGTAGTCGCGGTTGCGGACGGCGCGCCAGGCGATGACCGTCACCCAGATCCAGACCGAGCCCCAGAAGAACGACGCCGTCGCGGCGGGGTTGCCGATGGCGAACAGCGCCCCGAACAGCAGCAGCCCGCTCGGGATGACGCCCGCGAACACGTACACGCGCCCGTTCCAGCGGTGGACGCGCGGGAAGCGGCGCCGGACGCCGGGGAGGATCTGGACGACGGCGGTGAACAGGGCCAGGATGCCGCTGCCGCCGTGCGCGATGCGCACCGCGGCGATCTCGGGGTCGAAGATGCGCGGGATGTACAGCGGCAGCGTATAGCTGAGGAACCAGACGCACGCGACGACGATGCCCGCGACGGCGGCCCCGTGCACCGGACGTCCGAGACGTCCGTGCCGGTTCGGTGGTGATACAGGGGACGCCAGAGGCGAGGACGTCATGACCGGGCTCCTTCGGCCGCAGGGGACTTGCGCCAGCATGACGAGATCACCGTTATCCGGCATCTCCGATATTGCGCAATGGAACGGTCGCAGGGCGCGGCACGCCGGGAGATGCGCGGGGCCCCGCACCGGCCGACGATGAGGACCGGACCACGATCATCACCGCCGGTGCGGAGGCGAGCGCATGACCTTCACGTCCCTGGACGCGGCCTTCCGGGCGCAGCGCGACCGCGTCCCGCAGGCCCCCGCCGTGTCCTGCGGCGCGGTACGGCTGACCTACGCCGAACTCGACCGCCGCGCCGACCGGCTCGCCCGCCGGATCGAGGCCGCAGGCGGCGGACCGGGCCGCCCCGTCGCGCTGCTGCTCGACCGCTCGGCCGACGTCCCGGTGGCGCTGCTCGCGGCCGTGCGCACGGGCGGCTGGTACGTCCCGCTGCACGAGTCCTGGCCCCCCGACCGCAACGCCGCGATCCTCACCGACACGGCCGTCCCCGTCCTGGTCACCGACGCCACGATGCGAGCCCGCGGCCTCCCCGACGTCCCCGGCCTCACGATCATCGACGTCTCCGACACGCCCCCGGCCCGACCGGACCCGGCCACGCCACCCCGCGCCCCCGAGCGCGGGTCGCCCAGCCCCGCACCGACCCCGGCGTCAGCGCCGCCCGACACCGAGCACGCGACGGCCGACAGCGCCCCGCCGGAGTCGGCGCCGCCGCGCGACGCCGGGGAGCGGCCGGAGGTCGCGGCGAGCGATCTCGCGTATGCGATGTTCACGTCGGGGTCTACCGGGCGGCCCAAGGGGGTGGCCGTCGAGCACGGGTCGGTGCTGAGTTTCGCGCTGGACCCCGTCTGGGCGCACGGGTCGCACACGCGGGTGCTGTCGCTGGCGCCGTACGCGTTCGGCGTCTCGGCCTACGAGTACTGGGTGCCGCTGCTCCAGGGCGCGCACATCGTCATCGCGCCGCCCGGTCCGGTGGACGTCACCGCGCTCGGCCGCCTCATCACCGCCGAGCGCATCACCGCCGTGCACCTGACCGCCGGGCTGTTCCGCGTCGTCGCCGAGAGCGCGCCGCACCTGCTCGCCCCGCTCGCCGAGGTGCTGACCGGCGGCGACGTCATCGCGCCCGGCGCGGTCCGGCGCGTGCTGGAGCACTGCCCCCGCACCGTCGTCCGCACCCTGTACGGCGCGACGGAACTGACCGCCTTCGCCACCATGGGCACGATCCGCACCCCGGTGGACGGCCCCGTCGTCCCGGTCGGACACCCGCTGGACGGCGTGCGCTGCCACCTGCTCGACGAACAGATGCGCCCGGTGCCCGACGGCGCCGAGGGCGAACTGTACGTCGGCGGCCCGCGCGTCGCGCGCGGCTACCTCGGTGACCCCGACGAGACCGCCGCCCGCTTCCTGCCCGACCCGTCCGGCGGGCCGGGCGCCCGCATGTTCCGCACCGGCGACCTGGCCCGCCGCGACGCGAGCGGCGCGCTGGAGCTGCGCGGGCGGCGCGGCGACCAGGTCAAGATCCGCGGCTACCGGGTGGACCCGCGCGAGGTGGAGAGCGTCGTCGCGGCGGGGGAGGGGGTCGTGGACGTCGCCGTCGTCGTGCGCGACGCGGGCGCGGCCGGTCCGTCGCTCGTCGCCTACGTCGTCGGTGACGCCGACCTCGGCGCCGTCGCGCGGCTCGCGGCGGCGCGGCTGCCCGGCTACGCGGTGCCGTCCGCGCTCGTCCCGCTGGCGTCGCTGCCGCTGACGGCCAACGGCAAGCTGGACCGCCGCGCCCTGCCCGACCCGCCGAGCCCCGCCGACGACGGCGCGGCGCCGTTCCGCGCGCCGGGCACCGAACGGCAGGCGCTGCTGTGCGAACTGTTCGCCGAGGTGCTGGAGATCGGCACCGTCGGCCTGGACGACAGCTTCTTCGACCTGGACGGCCAGTCGCTGCTGGCGCTCAAGCTCGTCAGCCGCATCGAGGCCGAACTGGGCGTGGAACTGACCGTGGCGGACCTGTTCAACGCCCCCACGGTCGCCGAACTCGACGCGGTCATCGAGACCGCCCTGGAGGGAGCGTCATGACGGGGACGGTGCAGGCCACCGGCGCCGCCGAGGTGATCGAGCGCGCGCGGACGCTGGCGGACGCGCTGGTCGCGCGGCAGGCGGAGACCGAGCGGCGCACCCGGTACGCGCCCGACGTGCACGAGGCGTTCACCGAGGCGGGCCTGTACCGCATCCTCGTCCCGCCCCGGTACGGCGGCTACGGGCTCGGCGCGCACACCTTCCTGCGGGTCGCCGCGACGATCGCGCGCGGCTGCCCGTCGACCGGCTGGATGTACCTGTTCGCCTCCGCGCACGCGCTGCCGGTCGCCACGCTGTTCCCGCCCGAGGCGCAGGACGAGCTGTTCGGTGACGGGCACTTCCTGTGCCCCGCGACGGTCGCGCCGAGCGGCACGGCCGAACGCTCCGACGGCGGCTGGACGCTGACCGGTTCATGGCGGTACGCGTCGGGCTCCCCGTACGCGACGCACTTCCTCGGGCACGTCCTCGTCCCCCCGCCCGGCGGCGACGCGGACGACGAGCCGGTGCCGATGATGTTCATCGCGCCGCGCGACCGGTGGCGGCTGGAGGACGACTGGGGCGGCCAGCTCGGCCTGCGCGGCAGCGGCTCGAACACCGTCGTGCTGGAACGGGCGTTCGTCCCCGACCGGTACACGCTGCCCGGCCACCTCAGCCAGCTCAGCGTGACCGACGACGCCCCCGGCCGCAGCCTGCACGGCCCCGGCTACGGCGGCGGCCCGCTGAGCTTCATGCTGCTGGAGCTGGGCGCGCTCGCCGTCGGCATCGCCTACGGCGCGCTGGACGCCTACAGCGAGCTGATGCGCACCCGCACCACGCTGTACCCGCCGATCGTGCCGCGCACCGAGGACCCCGACTACCAGTTCCGCTACGGCGAGGCCGCCGCGATGATCCACACCGCGGAGGCGGCCGTCCTGCACGCCGCGCGCGAGTGGGACGAGGCGTGCGCGCGCGGCGCCGCCGCCTTCACCCGGGACGAGGAACTGCGGCTGGCGCTGGTCGCCCGCGAGGCCGTCCGGCTGTGCTGGCGGGCGGTGGAGAGCCAGCTCGTCCCGACCGCCGGGTCCAGCGCGCTCGTCGACGGCGCCCGCTTCGCCCGCGTCTGGCGCGACCTGTCGATGCTGCACGGGCACGGCGGGCTCGGCGTCTTCCTCAGTCTCATCGCGAACCGCGACCTGGCCCGGCTGCGGTTCGGCCAGGCGTGACGAACCGGCCCGCCCACGCAGGAAGGCAGGAACCAGTGGAAGACAGTGCCCCGGAGACCCGGCCGCTCACCGGCGACGAGTACATCGAGAGCCTGCGGGACGGCAGGGAGATCTATCTGTACGGCGAGCGCGTCAAGGACGTCACCGAGCACGCCGCCTTCCGCAACCCGGTCCGGATGACCGCGCGGCTCTACGACGCCCTGCACGACCCGGCCCGCCGGGACGTGCTGTGCGCCCCCACCGACGCCGGCGGCGGACCCGGGTTCACCCACCGGTTCTTCACCACGCCGCGCAGCGCCGAGGACCTGGTCGCCGCGCAGGGCGCGATCACCGAGTGGGCGCGGATGAGCTACGGCTGGATGGGGCGCGGGCCGGACTACAAGGCGTCCTTCCTCGGCACCCTCGGCGCGAACGCCGAGTTCTACGCGCCGTTCCAGGACAACGCGCGCCGCTGGTACCGGGAGGCGCAGGAGAAGGTCCTGTACTGGAACCACGCGATCGTCCACCCGCCCGTCGACCGGCACCGGCCGCCGGACGAGGTCGGTGACGTCTTCATCCGCGTGCTGCGCGAGACCGACGCCGGGCTCATTGTCAGCGGCGCGAAGGTCGTGGCGACGGGATCGGCGCTCACCCACCACAATTTCATCGCGCACTACGGGCTGCCGATCAAGAAGCGCGAGTTCGCGCTGGTCGCCACCGTCCCGACCGGGGCGCGGGGCGTGAAGCTGATCTGCCGCACGTCCTATACGGCGACGGCGGCGGCGACCGGCAGCCCGTTCGACTATCCGCTGTCCTCCCGGCTGGACGAGAACGACTCCATCCTCGTCCTGGACGAAGTGCTGATCCCGTGGGAGAACGTCTTCATCTACGGCGACATCGGCAAGGTGCAGCTCTTCACCGGCCAGTCGGGGTTCCTGGAGCGGTTCACGTTCCAGGGCTGCACGCGCCTGGTCGTCAAGCTGGAGTTCATCGCCGGGCTGCTCGCCAAGGCCCTCGAAGTGACCGGGACCGCCGATTTCCGGGGCGTCCAGGCGCGGCTGGGCGAGGTGCTGGCCTGGCGCGACCTGTTCCAGTCGCTGTCGGACGCCGCCGCCCGCAACCCGGTGCCGTGGCGCGACGGCGCCGTGCTGCCCGACGCCCGGTACGGAATGGCCTACCGGTGGTTCATGCAGATCGGTTATCCGCGCGTGCGGGAAATCGTGTTGCAGGACGTGGCCAGCGGGTTGATCTATGTCAATTCCAGCGCCGCCGACTTCCGCAATCCCGATATTCGTGGCTACCTCGACCAGTATCTGCGCGGATCGCACGGCGTCGTCGCCACCGATCGCGTGAAAATCATGAAGCTGCTCTGGGACGCGGTCGGCACCGAGTTCGCCGGCCGTCACGAACTCTACGAGCGGAACTACGCGGGAAACCATGAGAACACCCGCGTCGAACTGCTCATGTCGCAACTGGGCAACGGCCGCATGGACGGTTACAAAGCACTGGTCGACCAGTGCATGAGCGAGTACGACCTGGACGGCTGGACGGTTCCCGATCTCGCCGCCGACCCCGTGCAGGGCAATTCCGGAGATGCCCCCCCGTCCGCGCCGAACTGACGATTGGGGTGATGAAAGGGGCACCACCGATGGTCATCGAAACCCGTCAGCCGACCGCGCCGCTACGCGTCGAGGACATGTTCAATTCCGCCGTCGCGGCCTTCGCGATCTGCGCCGCGTGGGAACTCGGAGCGCTGGACGAACTGCACGACACCGGAAAGGTCAACGCGCACGAATTCGCCGATCGGCGCGGCCTGGACCGCACCTCCACCCTCGCCATGTTCCGGTCGCTCGCCGCCATCGGCGCCGTCGAGCGCAAGGGCCTGGACGTCACGGTCGGGCCCGCCTTCACCGACGTACGGCACTATCGGTCGTTCTTCCACTGGCTCGGCCGGGGCAGCGCCGACCTGTTCCGCGCCATGGCCGACGTGATGCCGCTGGAGAACCGGATCGGCCGGTTCTACCACCGCGACGCCGCCGCCATCGCCTACGCCTGCCGCGAGATCAACGAGATCACCTACGAGCCCGCGTTCCGCGCCGTCCTGGACGGCATCGATGTCGCCCCGGGCGCCGGGGTGGCCGACCTCGGCTGCGGCGGCGGCGCCCGGCTGGCGAGCCTGCTCGACCGCTACCCGGGCACCCACGGCATCGGCGTGGACATCGCCGCCCCGGCGGTGGAGGTGGCGCGGGCCAACCTCGACGAGGCCGGGCACGGGAACCGCGCGACGGCCGTCGTCGACGACGCGCTCCGGCTCGAACCGAGGCCCGAGTTCGCGGACGTCGAACTGGTCACCTGCTTCATGATGGGCCACGACTTCTGGCCCCGCGAGTCGTGCGTGCGCAGCCTGCGCCGGCTGCGCGAGGCGTTCCCCGCCGCGCGCAGGCTCGTCATCGGTGACGCGACCCGCACGCCGGACGGCCCCGACACCGACCTGCCCGTCTTCACGCTCGGCTTCGAGGTCGGCCACGACCTGATGGGCACCTTCATCCCGACCGTCGCGGACTGGGAGTCGGTGTTCCCCGACAGCGGCTGGACGCACCTGCGCACCCACCGCATCGACATGCTCGTCGGCGAGACCATCTTCGAGCTGGGCTGAGAAGGGAACACGACGGTGCTGGCCACGCAGCTTGCCCGCGTGCTCGTCGAGCACGGGGTGTCGCACGTCTTCGGGGTCGTCGGCAACGGCAACTTCCACATCGCCGACGGCATGGCCGCCGCCGGGGCGCGGTACGTCCCGGCGCGGCACGAGGGCGGGGCCGTCGCGATGGCGGACGCCCACCACCGGGTCAGCGGTCAGGTCGCGGTCTGCACCACCACCTACGGGCCGGGGTTCACCAACGCCGCGACCGGGCTCGCCGAGGCCGCCAAGCACGGCAGCGGCGTCCTGGTCGTGTGCGGCGACGCGCCCACGGCGGGCCGCCGCCGCATCGACGTCGACCAGCCCGCTCTGGCGGCGGCCCTCGGCGCCGAGACCGTCGTCGTGACGGACCCGGCGTCCGCCACGACGACGGCCGTCGCGGCCCTCACCCGCGCCCGCGCGGAGAACCGCCCGATCATCCTCGCCGTCCCCGGCGACCTCCTCGAACAACCCGTCCCCACCCCGCCCCGGGACGTTCCCACGCCCTCCACCCGCAGGACCGCCCACCCGCCGCCGACGCCGGGTTCCGTTCCGGCGGTGGCGGGGGAGGTCGATGCCGTCGCGGTGGACGCGGTGGTGGAGGTTCTTGTGAGGGCCGAGCGGCCCTTGCTGCTGGCGGGGCTGGGGGCGTGGCGGGCCGGGGCCGGGGCCTTGCTGGAGAAGCTGGGGGAGCGGGTCGGGGCGTTGCTCGCGACGACCGTCATGGCGGACGGGATCTTCGCGGGCAACCCCTGGTCGCTCGGGATCTGCGGCGGGTTCTCCGCGCCGCCGGCCGCCGAGCTGATCGCCGAAGCCGACGTCGTCGTCGCGTTCGGGGCCGGGCTCGGGCACTGGACGCTGCACGGCGGCGCCATGCTCGGGGCCGGGACCACGCTCGTCCAGGTCGATCTGGCCGCGCCGACGACGGGGCGGGTGGACCTCGCCGTGCCGGGCGACGCCGCGCGTGTCGCCGCCGCGCTCCTCGCGGGCGTGGAGGCGCGCGGCGTTGCGCCGAGCGGCCGGCGGGCCGGGCTCGCCGGGCTCGTCGCCCGCTCCGGCTGGCGCGACCAGCCCTACACCGACGCCGGGACAGGCACCCGCATCGACCCGCGCACGCTGACGCTCGCGCTCGCCGACCTGCTGCCCGCCGACCGCACCCTCGTCACCGACGGCGGGCACTTCATCGCCTGGCCCGCGATGTACTGGCCGTCCGCCGACCCGTCGGCGCTGGTCTTCACCGGCGCCGCCTTCCAGACCATCGGGCTCGGCTTCGCGGGCGCCGTCGGCGCCGCCGTGGCGCGCCCGGACCGCACCGTCGTCGCCGCGCTCGGCGACGGCGGCGCGCTGATGGGCCTGCCCGAGCTGGAGACGCTGATCCGCACCGTCCCGTCCGCGCTCGTCGTGATCTACGACGACGCGGCCTACGGAGCCGAGGTCCACATGTACGGCGACGCGGGCGCGGCCAGCCCGACGACGGTGTTCACCGACACCGACTTCGCCGGGACGGCCCGCGCCCTCGGCGCCACCGCCGCGACCGTCCGCACCGTCGAGGACCTGGCCCCCGTCCGCGCCTGGCACGCGGACGGCCGCCGGGGCGTCCTGGTCCTGGACTGCAAGGTCGTCCGTTCGGTCGTCGCCCGCATGCTGGCAGGCCAGGGCCCGACCCAGACCCCCGAACACACCCCCTGACCACCCGAGAACGGCCCCGACGGCCCGCCGCCGGGGCCGTTCGCCTTTCCGACCCACCACCCGGCCCGCCCAGCGGGAATGCCGAGAACCCGGCGCCTTGCGGCGCAGACCGCCGTTCGGGCTCCTCTCGCAATGTCCCCGGCGGACAGGCCGCTGGGCCGTTCACGGCCCGGCGGGCCGCAGGTCCGCTCGGCGGGAGTGCGGTGGGGCCGGTGCGGGGACCCGGCGGCTTTCGGGTCAGATTGTCGTTCGGGGTTCTGGGGGCATGCCGCGCGGCCCGCTCGGCGGGGGCCGAGGGGCCGGGCGGGGTGCCGGGTCAGAGGGGGGTTCGGGCTCCTCTGGCGATGTCTCCGGTGAAGAGGCCGTCGGGGTCGGTGGACGTGCGGACGCGGTGGACCGCTCGGGCCGCCGGGACGTCCAGGTGGCGTTGGGGACGGGCCGCGTCCTCGACCAGCGACGGGATCGTCCAGCCGCTGTCCCACGGCGTGAGGGCCGCGCGCATCGCCGTGCAGTGGTCGCGCAGGTCGTCCTCGGTGACGCCGCCGAACGGCGCCCCCGAGCCGAGGTAGGCGAAGCGGGCGTCCACGTGGGTGAGCGCGCCGCCGCCCGGGGCGGGGCGCGCGAACGCGCCGCCGAGCTGGCGGAACCCGGCCAGCACCAGCGGCGAGCCCGAGCCCTCGCCCGCCAGCCGCAGGAACGCGGCGGCGGCGTCGCCGTCCACGTCCCGCAGCAGCAGGTGGTCGCCCCGGAACGGCAGCGGCTCCGGGGCGTCCATGTGCGCCGACAGCACGGCCGCCGCCGGGCCCGGACGCCAGGTGTCGAGCACCGGTTCGGCGACGGCGCGCAGCGGCCGCAGCAGGTCGGCCGCGATCGTCCGGGCGCGGCCCGCGTCCCGGCTCTCCGCCGCCAGCACCGCGCCGTCCACGCACACCAGCGGGCCGCCGCGCAGCGACGGCGGCAGCGGCGCGTCCGCCGGGAAGTGCAGAATCCGCAGCGACGTGGCCGCCTCCTCCGGCGCGCCGCGCGTCCAGGAGAGCCAGCGCGCCAGCAGCTCCGGGGCCTGCGCGGCGGGCCAGAACGCCGCGCCGGTGACGACCTCGGCCGCCGGGAACAGCTCGATCTCCACGGCGGTGACGACGCCGAAGCCGCCGCCCCCGCCGCGCAGCGCCCAGAACAGCTCCGGCTCGCTCGACGCGTCCACGCGGCGGTGCGCGCCGTCGGCGGTGACCAGCTCCACCGCCCGCACCGTGTTCACGGCCAGCCCGGCGCGGCGCCCGTAGAAGCTGACGCCGCCGCCGAGCAGGTAGCCGACGGCGCCGACGAGGGCCGAGGAGCCGTGCGCCGCCGCCAGACCGTGCTCGGCGGCGGCGGGTACCACGTCGCCCCACGTCGCGCCCGCCGGGACGCGCGCGACGCGGGCGGCGGCGTCCACCGTCACCGGATCGCCGAACCGGGTGCGCAGCAGCAGCGCGCCCGTCGGCGGCGCGACCGCCGCCGACGCGTGCCCGGTGGTGTGCACGCGCACGCCCATCCCCTCGGCCCGCGCGTGGTCCAGCGCCCGCCGCACCTCGGCCACCGACGTGACGGTGACCGCGGCGGCGGGCCGCGCGGGCGCGGCCAGGTTGAACACGCGCGTCGCCGTGGCGTAGGCGCGCTCGCCGGGGTAGCCGGGACGCGTCCCGGTCCCCGGCGCCTGCGCTCCGGCCGTCACAGGTAGAGGGTGTTCGGGTCGAGCCCGCACAGCACGCGGCCGTACAGCTCGGCGTTCGTGCTCGGGTGCATGAGCGCGTGCTGGTTGATCGCCTGCGCGTCCCGCTGGACGCGCTGGATCACCTGCGCGTTGTAGATGGACGAGCCGCCGCTCGCGCCCGCGAGGATGTCCACGGACTTCTTGCCGAGCTGCACGACGCGGCCGAGCGACGCCCGCGCCCGCACCCGCTCCTCCAGCGTCCACGGGTCGCCGGAGACGCCCTTGGCGTCCACCAGGTCGGCGAGCCGGTGGGCGTGGAACTCGGCCTCGTCGGCCGTCAGCACGGCCTCGGCGGCCTCCAGGTGCGTGACCGGCGCCTCCCGCTGGCTCTCGTACGCCGTGTAGGTGATCTTGCGGTCGGGCAGCCGCTCGAAGAACGCCTCCCGGGCCGCCGCCGCCAGGCCCAGCACGGTGCCGACCGACGACGCGGACGCCACCGGCAGCAGCGGCGGCCGGTAGATCGGCGTGTCGGCGTTCGCCCGCGACGCGCCCTGCTGGGCGAGCACGGCGCCGAGCGGCAGCACCCGGATGCCGGGCACGAACACGTCCTGCGCGACCGTCGTGACGCTGCCGCTGCCGCGCATCCCGGCGGTGTGCCAGTCGTCGACGATCGTCAGGTCCGACAGCGGCACCAGGGCCATGATCGGCTGCATCGAGCCGTCCTCGCCCGGCATGACCGCGATGACCTCCTGCCAGTGCGCGTGGTGCGCGCCGCTCTGGAAGCCCCACGAGCCGTTGAGCACGACGCCGCCGTCGGCCGGGGCCGCCATGGCGCTCGGGCTGAGCGTGCCGCAGATCCGCACGTCCGGGGTGGAGAAGACCTCGTCCTGCACCTCGTCGGGGAACTGGCACGCCATCCACGTCGGAATCCAGTAGACCGACGCGGTCCACGCGGCCGAGCCGTCGCCCCGGCCGAGCTGCGCGGCCACCTCGACCAGCGTGCGGGTGTCGGCCTCGTAGCCGCCGTAGCGGCGGGGAACGCGCAGCCGGAACACGCCGGCTCCGGCAAGGGCCTCGATCGTCTCGTCGTGCAGCCGCCGGTTCTCCTCCGCCCACGCCGACTTCTCCCGCAGGTGCGGGACGATGTCGGCGGCGCGCCGGGAAAGCTCGGACCTGGCCGGTGCCTTTTCGGTGACGTCCACTTCGCGCGTCCTCCCTCGATGGTTGCCGAATTCATTTTTCCGCCGCCACGCGAACGGGACATCTCGCAGATTGCGCGAGCGCGGAGAAAACGCACGCGCAAAGATGCGCGACGGGCACCGCCGCCGCCACGCTGGCGTGAGGCCGACGCGACGGTCGTCGGCGCGGGAGGCAGCCATCGTGAACAGCAGGAATGGCGCGCACGCGGTCGTGCTCGGCGGGAGCATGGCGGGACTGTTCGCCGCGCGCGTGCTCGCCGAGCACTACGACCAGGTCACCATCGTGGAGCGCGACGAGGTCGTCGGGGTGCGCGGGCCGCGCTCGGGCGCACCGCACACCGTGCACGCGCACGGATTGCACGCGCGCGGCCATCTGGCCGTCGAGGAGTTCTTTCCGGGGATCACCAAGGAATTGCAGGACGCCGGAATTCCCACCGGCGACCTCGGCGAGATGCGCTGGTTCTTCAACGCCCGCCGCATCCAGCCCGCCCACACCGGGCTGCTCTCGGTCACCGCGCCGCGCCCCGTCCTGGAGGCGCACGTCCGGGCGCGGGTCGTGGACCTGCCGAACGTCCAGGTCCTCCAGCGGCACGACGTGCTCGCCCCCGTCGCCGCGCCCGGCGGCGGCAGCGTGCGCGGCGTGACCGTCCGGCCCCGCGCCGAGGGCGCCGACGCGTTCACGCTCGACGCCGACGTCGTCGTGGACGCCACCGGGCGCGGCTCGCGCACCCCCGCGTGGCTGGAGGCGATGGGGTACAAGCGGCCCGAGGAGGAGCGCGTCCGCGTCGGCCTGGCCTACACCACGCGGCACTACCGGACGCGGCCCGGCATGTTCGACGGCGTCCAGTCGATCAACCCGGTCGCCACGCCCGACCACCCGCGCGGCGCGTTCTTCGGCCAGGTCGGCCCCGACACCTGCATCCTGTCGCTCACCGGCCTGCTCGGCGACCACCCGCCCACCGACCACGAGGGGTTCCTGGAGTTCACCCGCTCGCTGCCCGTCCCGGACGTGTACGAGGCCATGCACGACGCCGAGGCGCTGGACGAGCCGGTCCGCTTCACCTTCCCGGCCAGCCAGCGGCGCCGCTACGAGCGCCTGGACCGCTTCCCCTCGGGGCTGCTGGTCATCGGTGACGCGCTGTGCAGCTTCAACCCCGTCTACGGGCAGGGCATGAGCGTGGCCGCGCTCCAGGCGACGGCGCTGCGCGACCGGCTCCGCAAGGGCGACGCCGAGCCCGCCGGGTTCCTCAGCGACGTGGCCCGCGTCATCGACGCACCCTGGGAGGTCTCGGCGGGCGGCGACCTGGACTTCCCCGGCGTCGAGGGCCACCGCACCACCAAGATCCGCGTCGGCAACGCCTACGTGGCCCGGCTCCAGTACGCGGCGACCAAGGACGCCCGGCTGACCGAGGCGTTCATGCGCGTCGCCGGGCTGATGGACCCGCCCACGGCGCTGATGCGGCCCCGGACCGTCGCGCGGGTGCTCCGGCACGCCGTGCGCCGGCCGCCCGCCGGTGTCGCCCGGCGGGCGGCCGGCCCGAAGGATCGCAGCGCTAGTACGTGACGACGGCGCGGAAGCGCGCCGCGCCGTCCGCCACCCGGGTGAACGCGTCGGAGACCTTCTCCTTCGGGAAGGTCTCCACCACCGGGGTCACCGCGCCGGACGCGGCCACCGCCAGCGCCTCGCGCAGCAGGTGCGGGCCGTCGTGCGTCGACCCGACGATCCGCTGCCCGAGGCCGAAGAACGGGTACACCGCCGCGGGCGGGAGCTGGAGCGGCGCGGCGGCGTCGATGCCCGACAGCACCATCGTCCCGCCGGGCCGCAGCCCCGCCATCGCGTCCCCGGCGGCGGCGTGCGACGGCCCGGTGACCAGCAGCACGTCCGCGCCCCCGGCGGCGCGCAGCCCGGCGCCGTCGGACACGACCTCGTCGGCGCCCAGCCGGCGGGCCGCGTCGTGCTTGTCGGCCGACCGGGTGACCGCCACGGTGCCGAACCCGCACGCCTTGGCGTACTGGAGGGCCAGGTGGCCGACGCCGCCGATGCCGAGCACCGCGACGCGGGCGTGCGGGGCGGGGTCGGCGGCGCGCAGCGCGGACCAGGCGGTGTACCCGGCGCACATCAGCGGCGCCGCGACCTCCGGGTCCAGGCCCGCCGGGATCGGCACGGTCTGGTCGGCGGCGGCCGTCAGGTACTCGGCGTGCCCGCCCTGCACGCTGAACCCCGTCGTGACGGGCGCCGCGCACAGGAACGCGGCGGTGCCCGTCACCGGGAGCCCCAGCGAGCAGTAGTCGCAGCGCCCGCAGGTGCCGCGCACCCACGTCACGCCGACGCGGTCGCCGACGCGCCGCGACGTCACCCCCTCGCCGACGGCGACGACCTCACCGACCGGCTCGTGCCCCGGCACGGCCGGGTCGGCCGTCGGGAACGGGATCACGCCGCGCGTCGCCAGCACGTCGTTGTGGCAGACGCCGGACGCCTGCACGCGCACCAGCACCTCGCCGGGGGCGGGCTCGGGCGTCGGTAGCTCGCGCAGCTCCCACGCGGCACCGACCTCGGGAATCACGGCTGCTCTCACGGGCTCGTCTCCTCACGCAGCGGACGGAAGAACGCACGGACATCGTTCACCAGCAGATCCGGCTGTTCCAGGGCCGGGAAGTGCCCGCCCCGGTCGAACTCGGTCCACCGGGCGAGCGTCGGGACGTCGCGCTCGGCCAGCCGCCGCAGCGGCAGCATCGCGTCGTCGGGGAACACGGCCACGCCGACCGGGACGCGCAGCGGCTCGGGCGCCGCCCCGGCGCTCAGGTCGGCGGCGCCCTCGAAGTAGTGCTGCGCCGACGACGCGGCCGTCCCGGTGAACCAGTAGAGCGCGGCGGTGGTGAGGACGCGGTCGCGCCGGACGGTCTCGTCCCGCCCGGGCTCGTCCCGCGACGCCGTCCAGTCGTGGAAGCGCTCCACGATCCAGGCGAGCTGGCCGACGGGGGAGTCGTTGAGCGCGTAGCCGAGCGTGTGCGGGCGGGTCGACTGGAGCTTCATGTAGCCGGACAGCTCGGCGTCGAACCGGCCCAGCCGCGCCAGCGCCCGCTGGTCGGACTCCGACAGCCCCTCCAGCTCCGCCGGGTCGCCGGACGGGAACGTCAGCAGCAGGTTCACGTGCACGCCGGCGACCTGCTCGGGCGCGGCCCGGCCCAGCTCCAGCGACACGACGGCGCCCGCGTCGGTGCCCTGCGCCGCGTACCGCTCGTAGCCGAGCCGCCGCATCAGCTCCGCCCACGCCCGCCCGGCGCGGCGGGCGTTCCAGCCGGTGTCGCGCAGCGGGGTGGAGAAGCCGAACCCGGGGATCGACGGCACCACGACGTGGAACGCGTCGGCGGCGTCGCCGCCGTGCGCGCGCGGATCGGTCAGCGGCCCGATGACGTCGAGGAACTCGGCGACCGAGCCGGGCCAGCCGTGGGTGAGCAGCAGCGGCAGCGCGCCCGGCTCGGCCGAGCGCACGTGCAGGAAGTGCACGGTGGCGCCGTCGATCTCGGTGCGGTACTGCGGGTACCGGTTCAGCTCGGCCTCGGCGGCCCGCCAGTCGAACTTGTGCTGCCAGTGGTCGGCCAGCTCGCGCAGGTGGCGGGCCGGGACGCCGCGCGCCCAGCCCTCGCCGGGCAGCTCGTCCGGCCAGCGGGTCGCGGCGAGCCGCCGGTTCAGATCGTCCAGGTCGTCCTGGGGGACCTCGATGCGGAAGGGGCGCATGGTTCTCCTCGCGGTTCTCAGCGGCGGGCGTCGGACGGGGCGGCGGAGCGGCGGCCGTGGCGCAGCACGCGCAGCATCACGGCGGGGCGCATCAGCGCCTCGGGCGGGTCGACCATCCCGGCGACGCGCATGAACGCGGCGGTCAGCGACCCGTCCTTCCCGGCGGCGGCGTGCAGGCGCCGGACGTAGGCGTTGCCGACGCGGATCTTCAGCGGGCGGTCGCCGGGCACCCCGGCGAAGCCGAGGTCGCCGGTCGTGGAGCTCTCCCACGCCGCGCGGACCGTCTTGGCGATGTCGGTGAAGAACGCCGCCGCCCGGGGGTCGGCGCCCTCGTGCGCGTGGTCGCGCAGCGTGATCGCCTCCACGGCGGCGATCGTCATGCCCTGCGCGTACACGGGCGTGGGGCTGCACACGGCGTCACCGACGACCAGCAGCCCCTCGGGGAAGCGGTCCAGGTCCTCGTAGTGCCGCCACACGCTCGTCGGGTGGCGGAACGGCACCGGGTCGTCGATCGGCTCGCCCTCGCTGATGATGTCGTGGACGTCGGGCACCGGCAGCGACCGGGCGTAGGCGGTGAAAGCCTCCGGGTCGGTCGGGACGCGGTCTCCGACCACGCCGGTCAGCGACAGGATGATCTTCCCGTTCTCCATCTTGGAGAAGAACGCGCCGCGCGGCGTCACCGGCGTCGAGACCGTGTTGATGGACTGGTCGCCGTCGAACAGGTCCTTGTCGCCCTGCCGGTAGAACCGGGTGGCGTAGCGCAGGTCGATCTTCATGTGCTCCTCGACGGGCTTGGGGTAGCCCAGCTCCGCGAGCAGCACCGGCAGCCGCGACCCCCGGCCGGTCGCGTCCACCACCAGGTCGGCCGTGACCTCCTCGGTGGCGCCGTCGTGCAGCAGCCGGACGCCGGTGACCCGGGTCCGGTCGGGGTCGGTCAGCAGCGTGGTGAACTCCGTCCGGTCCCGCAGGACGACGTTCGGCAGCGCGGCGACCCGGCCCCGGACGACGTGCTCCAGCAGCGGCCGCGTCGCGGCGATGGCCGCCAGGCCGGTCTCGGCGCGGCGCAGCCGCCGCCCGTGGAAGTACCAGCGGACCCCGTGGCCGAGGTCGCAGGTGAGCGCGCCGTGGTCGCGCAGCTCGTCGACGAAGCCCGGGAACAGCTCCTCCAGGGCCTCCTTGCCCCGGGCCAGCAGCCCGTGGATGTGCCGGCCCTGCGGCACGCCGCGCCGCGGCACCGCCTCGTCCGGGTAGGTGTCGCGGTCCACCACCAGCACCTCGTCGTAGCCCTCCGAGAGGGCCCGTGCCGCGAGGAGTCCCGCGATGCTCCCGCCGAGCACCACGGCCTTGCGTCCGCCCTTACCGCTCATGCGACGGCACCTTCCATGCAGAATGAATGGACGCGGAAAACCCCGGACGGCGGATCGTCGATGCCACTGTCCGTCGCCACGGCGTATTCACACGGATTTCATTGTCAGGCGCTCGTCGAATGGCCGCCACTCCAATGATGCGGACGTTTCGCACGGCCCGCCCGTGAAGTTCGCACGGCGGGAGATGTGCGACGCACGGTCCGGGAGGGAACCTGTGTGTCGGCCTGTGTTAACGGCGAACCGAACGGTTGGGGGAGTGGTCCCATGGTGGACGGACCGACGATCACCGGAATTCCGCTGTCGTTGCAGCACGAGTTCTTCTGCGCGTTCGACTTCGGCGACGTCACCGGGGCCTTCGGCTCCCGGCACGTCGTCACCTCGACCTGGCGGGTGCGCGGCCCGCTCGACGTGGCCGTGCTCCAGGAGGCCCTGGACGACCTGGTCGAGCGGCACGAGATGCTCCGCACCTCGATCGCCCGGTCCGGCGAGAACCGGGACCTGCGGGTGCATCCGCCCGTGCCGGTCGAGCTGACCGTGCACGACCTGCCGACCGGGCCCGACGACCGGCACCGGCGGGCCCAGGAGTTCCTCAACGAGGTCGAGGCCGGGCACTACCCGGTGGGCGAGCTGCCGCACCTGCGCGCCGCCCTCGGCCGGTTCGCCGACGGCGACGCGGTGCTCGTCCTCGTCGTCCACCACATCGCCGGCGACGGCTGGTCGATGCGGCTGCTGCTGCGCGACCTGTCGGTGCGCTACGCCGTCCGGCGCGGGCTGCCCGCCCCCGAGCTGCCGCCCGCCCGCCAGTACCGCGAGTACGCCGAGAGCGTCCCGGAGCTGCTGGACGGGCCCGCCGTGCGGGCGTCGCGCGCCTACTGGCGCTCGAAGCTGGCGGGCGCGCGGATGGCCGCGCTGACCGCCGAGCGGGTGCCCGACCCGGGCGGCGCCGCCGTCTTCGCCGACCACCGCTACCTCATCGACGCGCCCACGACGCAGGGCGTGCTCCGGCTGGCCCGATCGCTGCGCAGCACGCCGTTCATGATCCTGCTCAGCGCCTACGTGCTGCTGCTGCGCGACCACACCGGCGACGACGACGTCACCGCGTCGACGTTCAGCTCCGGCCGCGCCGACCCGCGCTTCCGCGACACGGTCGGGCCGTTCCTCAACTTCCTGCCGCTGCGCGTCAACCTGCGCGGCTGCCGGACGTTCCGCGACGTCGTCACGCTCGTCCGGACCACGTGCCTGGAGGCGTACCAGCACGACATCCCGTTCACGCTCATCGAGGCCGAGGCGCCCGGCCTGATGGACCCCGCCGAGCTGCCCGACCGGCACATCGTGGCGTTCGAGGTGCTTCAGTTCCCGCCCGCCGCCGAGGACGGCCCGGTCGGCGGCCTGGAGTACGAGGAGCTGCGCGAGCGCACCCTCCCGGCCGAGCTGAGCTGCGACATCCCCGACGGCGGGCTGTGGGCGATGGACCTGCTCCCCTCCGGCGCGACCGGCGGCAGCCTGAAGTTCGACGCGCGCGCGTTCGACGCCGCCACCATGTGGAACCTGGTGGCGGCGTACGAACGCGTCCTGCGCTCCGCCGTGGCGGACCCCGAGGGCCTGCCGGACGTCTCAGCCCGCTGACGGCCGGGCCGCGCGGCCGCGGACCAGGTCCGCGGCCCGCTCGGCGATCGCGGTGATCGGCGCGTTGGTGTTGCCCCGGACCAGCGCGGGCATCACCGACGCGTCCACCACCCGCAGCCCCTCGACGCCGCGCACGCGCAGCTCGTCGTCCAGGACGTCGCCTATGGCGCACGTCCCGGCCGGGTGGAACAGCGTCTGGGTGTTGCGGACCGCGAAGTCGCGCAGGTCCTCCTCCGACGTGGACTCCGGCGTCAGGTACGCCTTCTCGGTGTAGGGGGCCAGCGCCTCCTGCCGGGCGATCTCCAGCCCGATCCGCAGCCCCTCGGTCATCGTGCGCAGGTCGGCGTCGTCGGTGTAGTACGCGTGCCGGATGCGCGGCTTGGCCGTGGGGTCGCCGGACGCGAGCGTCACGTCGCCGCGGCTGCGCGGCGCCAGGACGCACGGCCCGAACGACAGCGCGTGCTCGGTCGGCGCCGACAGCCCGCCGTTCAGCAGCATCAGCGGCGACGCGTGGAACTGCACGTCCGGGACGTCCAGATCGGGACGGGTGCGGGCGAACCCGCCCGCCTCCGGCACGTTGGAGGTCAGCGGGCCCGCCTGCTCCTCCTCGTACAGCCGCAGCGCCTCCGGCTCGCTCGCGGCCAGCAGGCTGACCGGCTGGGAGTGGGTGTACACCAGGTTCACCGCCGGGTGGTCCTGGAGGTTGCGGCCCACGCCCGGCAGGTCGGCGGTCACCGTGATGTCCAGCGCGCGCAGCTCGTCGGCGGGGCCGACGCCCGACAGCAGCAGGAGCTGCGGCGAGTTGTAGGCGCCCGCGCTCAGCAGCACCTCGCGTTCGGCCCGCACCTCGACGCGCTCGTCCAGCCGCTCCCCGACGACGCCCCGGGCCCGGCCCTGCTCCAGCAGCACCCGGTGCACCTGCACGTTGGTGAGGACCGTCAGGTTCGGACGGTCCAGCGCCGGGTGCAGGAACGCGACGGCGTTGCTGCACCGGCGGCCGTCGCGCTGGGTGAGCTGGTAGAGGCCGAACCCGTCCATCCCGGCGCCGTTGAAGTCGGCGTTCGCGGCGTGCCCCGCCTGGACGGCGGCGGTGACGAACGCCGCCGAGATCGGGTTCCGCGACCGGCCCTCGGAGACGCTGAGCGGGCCGCCGGTCGCGTGGTGCTCCGACGCGCCCCGCTCGTTGTCCTCCGACCGCAGGAAGTAGGGCAGCAGGTCGTCGAAGCCCCAGCCGGGACGGCCCCAGCCGTCGTAGTCCGAGCGGTGACCCCGGATGTAGACCATGCCGTTCAGCGCCGTCGTCCCGCCCAGCACCCGGCCGCGCGGCAGGTACAGCCGGCGGCCGTTCAGGACGGGTTCGTCGTGGGTGTCGTAGTCCCAGTCGAGCCGGGTGCGGAACAGGCGTCCCGCGCCCAGCGGCAGGTGGATGTCGGGGTGGGTGTCGGCGGGCCCGGCCTCGATGAGGCAGACGCGCACGTCCGGGTCCTCGCTGAGCCGGGCGGCCAGCACGCAGCCCGCCGACCCCGCCCCGACGATCACGTAGTCGTAGGGGGCGTCGCTCACCGCAGCGTCCCGTCGGCGTTCAGCCGGCCGAGGACCTCGGCGATGGCCTGGGCCGCCGCGACGACCTGCGCCCGCTCGATGACCAGCGGC
Organism: Actinomadura flavalba DSM 45200; assembly: GCF_000374305.1. GTDB lineage: Bacteria > Actinomycetota > Actinomycetes > Streptosporangiales > Streptosporangiaceae > Spirillospora > Spirillospora flavalba. The sequence continues at coordinate 117,635 of NZ_KB894100.1, forward strand.
GGCGACAGCACCAGCGTGGGGCCGTAGTCGCGCAGCAGCACCCGGTGCCGGTCGCGCAGCTCGGTCGACACGTTCGGGCCCATGATCGGCTCCCGCGTCGCCTTGTCGACGACCAGCTCGACGCCCGCCGTGGCGCCCTCGACGCGGATGTCGCCCACGCAGTCCAGCTCCAGCAGCGGCGTCAGCTCCTCGCGCAGCCACTCGCCGACGAGCGCGGACCGCTCGACCAGGCCCTCCTTCTCGATCAGGTCCAGGTTGGCCAGCGCGACGGCGCAGGAGACCGGGTGCCCCGAGTAGGTGTAGCCGTGGAACAGGTAGGCGTCCTCACCGGCGGCGACCTCGGCGATGTCGTCGCGCATCAGGACGGCGCCGAGCGGCGCGTATCCGCTGGTCAGGCCCTTCGCGGTGACGATCATGTCGGGCTTCATGCCGCGCTCGGTGGAGTCGAACCAGTGCCCGGTCCGGCCGAACGCGGTGACGACCTCGTCCGCGATGAGCAGGATGCCGTGCTTGGAGAGCAGTTCGCGCACCCGGGGCCAGTAGTCGTCGGGCGGGGCGATGACGCCGGCGCCGCCCATGACCGGCTCACCGATCATCGCCGCGATCTTGCCGGGGCCGATCCGCTCGATCGTCTCCTCCAGCTCGCGCAGCAGCAGGTCGGTCGGGTCGCCCTCGCCCAGCATGTCCGGGACGCGGTAGGCGTAGGCCGGGCTCACCTTCTCCACGTTGGGCAGGTGCGGGCCGATGCCGTCGTGCATCCCGGGGAAGCCGGTGGCGGTGCCGCTGCCGAAGTTGGCGCCGTGGTAGGCGTAGTGCCGGGAGATGAACCAGGTGCGCTCGGGCTGGCCGGTGCGGTGGTGGTAGATCCGGGCGAACTTCATCGCCGACTCGACGGCCTCGGACCCGCCGCAGGCGAAGAACGCCCGCTCCAGGTGGTCGGGCGCCATCGACACGAGCCGTTCGGCGAGCGCCACGACCTTGTCGTTGGAGAAGTTGAAGAAGCAGGAGAAGTAGCCCAGCCGGCCCGCCTGCTCGCCCGCCGCCGCGGCCAGCTCGGCGCGGCCGTGCCCGACCTGCGCGATCCAGTTGCCGCCGCCGGAGACGTCGAGGAACTCGACGCCGTTGGCGTCCCACACCACCGAACCCTCGCCGCGGACGATCACGAAACGGTCCTTGACGGCGCCGCTCTGGTGGGGGTGGACGAGATGCCGCACGTCCAGCCGCTCCAATTCCTCGCCGGACTTGCCGATCGTCGCGGAGGTCTGTGTCTCGGTCACCTTCGACTCCTCTTCTGCCGCACTGAAGACATGCTCGAATCCAGCGTCACAAGGAAGAATTCGCGCGACATCTCTCGCGTTGCGGAGAATCGCTTTCCACGGGCTCGGGAGTTCTCGCACCCACGGAGAAGTGATACGCCGGTCGGATGTGCACAGTGGGACCGAAGATCTGTCGATCGAGAGGGAACGGCCATGACGGTCTCACACGTGCCGCACACGGTCACGGAACTGGTCGGCGCGTTCACCGGCGCGCCGCCCGCCCGGCTCGCGGACGACCTGCCCACGCTCATCACCGCCGTCTGGGAGTCCGGGACCGCGGGCGAGCACGCCGTGCCCGTCGCGCGCGGGATCGTCGAGGGTCTGGACGGGGCGGGCCCCGAGCGGCTGCCGTTCGCGGCCGTCCTGCTCGGTCTCCTCATCGAGGCCCGCCCGGCCGCGACGGCCGACGCGGTCACCGCCCTGGTCGCCGCGCACGCCGACGCGCTGCTGGACCGGTGGCGGCGCGAACCCGCCGAGAGCCCCGCCTCGCTCGCGCTGCTCTACCTGCTGGCGCACCTGCCCGCCGAACGCGAACGGGTGCTGGCCGCCGCCGACGCGATCGGCGTGGACCCGGGCGACCGGTCCCGCCTCGACCGCGCGCTGGACACCCTGGACCCGGCCGCGCCCGTCCTCGGCCGGGCGTTCCCGTCCCCGGCCGCCTGGGACCTGGACGACGACGAGCAGGCGTTCGACCAGTCCTGGATCGACGCGCTCGGCCCCGACGACATCGCCCGGCACTGGGACAACGACACCGAGACCGTCCTCGGCCACCTCGGCGCCAAGGCGTACTGGGCCGTCCGCAACGGCGCCCCCGTGCCGGTCGTCGTCGACTCGGTCCCGCCGCGCTCGCCCCGGCCGCCCAAGGCCGGAACCGAGCTGTTCACCCGGCACGCGTCGGCGTTCCGCTGCCCCGACTGCGGCAGCCCGCTCGCGTTCGCGGGCGCCACCGCCCGCTGCACCCGCGACGGACGCGCCTACGCCGTCGACGGCGGCATCCTCGACCTCACCGCCGCCGTCGGCGACGGTCCCGACCGCGGCGCCGACTTCCTGTTCAAGCTCGCGGAGATCCCCACCATGGGGTTCTTCTACGAGGCGCACGCCCGCCCCAACTTCCTGCGGCTGTGCGGGTCCAACTGGGGCGGTGCGGTGACGCCCGCCGACGAGGACGCCTACATCTCCGAGCACGTCCGGCCCGTCGAGGGGCCGGTGCTGGACGTCGCCGCCGGAGCGGGCCGCTGGACGCGGGTGCTGGCCGACGCCGTCGGCCCGGACCGCGTCGTCGCGCTCGACCTGGCGCTGCCGATGCTCGCGACGCTGCGCGGGCGGCTGCCCGCGCTGCCCGCCGTGCTGTCCAGCGCGGCCCGCCTCCCGTTCGCTGACGCGTCCCTGGGCGCGGCCCTGTGCTGGAACGCGCTCCAGGCGTTCCCGCACGACGCGGCGGCGACCGTCGCGGAGGTCGGCCGCTGCCTGCGCCCCGGCGGCACCTTCTCCCTGCTCACCTTCCGCAACTCCGAGGACCCCGTCTACCGGTACTTCGTCGGCCGCCACCACTTCCCGCAGCACGCCGACGGCCTGCACCTGTTCGAGCGCGACCAGGTGGACGGCTGGCTCGACCGGGCCGGTCTCGTCGTCGAGGACGACGGCGGCCCCGGCACCTTCGTCATCATCACCGCCCGCCGCCCGGCCCGCTGAGGCCGCCCGGAACGATGACCGGCCCCGCACCCCCGGAGGGGTGCGGGGCCGGTCACCGCGGGTCTCGGGTCGCCGTCAGTCGACGGCGCGGGCGAACCGGAAGAACCCCTCGGGGTCGTACTGCTCGCGGACCTGCGTCAGCCGCTCCCAGTTCTCCGCGTAGTACGCGGTCTTCCAGTCCTCCAGGTCGGGGTCGATGAAGTTCTGGTAGCTCTCCCCGAGCGACCCGGGGTCGAGCCGGCCGAACCCGCCCGCCAGCCACGTCTTCGCGGCCGTGACGTCCTCGCCGGTGAAGTTCTCGTCGGTCAGCGAGACGCCGAACCCGGCGAGGATCTGCGTGGTGCGGTGCACGTACGCGGTCGCGGTGCGGTCGGGCTCGTTGGCCACGCCGCCGAACGCGTCCACGTACATCAGGCGGAACTGGTGCTCGGGCCGCCCGGACGCGAACTGGTCGAGCAGGTCACCGATCTGCGCGGCCGGCAGCGTCCGGTCGAACATGCGGTTGCGGTGCTGGAAGAAGTTCTCCCGGGGCAGCGCCGCCTCGGGCGAGTAGCCGACCCGGTAGCACTGGTCGGCCTCCAGGTCCTGGCAGAGGAACGTCTCCATCATCGCCGCGTAGAACGACTTGTGCTCCACGCCGCGGAACAGCGGCTTGACGCCGACCTCCGCGACGAGCGCGTCCAGCAGGGCGTCCAGGTCCTCCACGGACCCGAGCCAGCTCCCGTGCACGTCCACCTGCGGGCCCGGCCGCTCGGGGTCGCCGTCGGTGACGGTGATCCCGGCGCCCAGCTCGACCGGCGCGCCGAGCGCCCACGGCTGCCAGACCTCCAGCAGCCGCGCCGCCGCGTCGTACGGCCACGACAGCGCGTACATCACCATCGACGTCAGCTCGACCGGCCGGACCTCGTACTCGGTGACGACGCCGAAGTTGCCGCCGCCGTTGCCCTGGAGCGCCCAGAACAGGTCGGGGTGCTCGTCGGGGGAGGCCCGCACGGCGCGGCCGTCGGGCAGGACGACGGTCGCCGCGACGAGCCGGTCGCTGCCCAGCCCGTAGCGCCGGGTCAGCCAGCCCATGCCGCCGCCCTGGAGGAACCCGCCGATCGCGACGTTCGGGCAGGCGCCCGCGACGACGGCGACGCCGTGCGGGTCGAGGGTGCGCAGCAGGTCGACGGACTGGGTGCCCGCCCCGACCACCACGTTGCCGTTCTCGCGGCGGATGTGGTTGATCCGCGACACGTCCAGCACCAGGCCCTCGGTAGAGGAGTAGCCGCCGTAGCTGTGCCCGCCGCTGCGCGGCACCGTCGGCAGCGCGTGCGTGCCGCCGAACGCGAGCACCTCGGCCACGTCGGCGGGCGACGCGCAGTACGCCACCGCCTGCGGTCGGATGTCGTCGTACTGGCGCAGCGCGGACTGCCGGGCCCGCTCGTAGTCGGCGTCGCCGGGCAGGACGAGCGCGCCGGACAGCGTCCGGCGCAGCGCGTCCCAGTCGGTGGGCGAGAGTGTCACGGCTGGGCTCCGGTGCGGTCGGACGCGGGACCGGCGGTCTCGGCGGGCGGGACGTCGGCGTCGGCGGCGACGGCGGCCGGAGCGGCCGGGTCGGCGGCCGCGCCCTCGGCCTCCTTCTCGCCCGTCGGCGGCTCGTGCCGGAGACCGGCGATGGCGAGGACGGTCAGCCCGACCGCGATGCCGACGCTGACCCAGGCGGCGGAGTTGAGCGCCGCCGCCAGCGCGTCGTGCGCGGCGTTGATGAGCTGCGCCGCCTGCGCGCCCGCGTCCTGCGCCACCGACGCGGCGCCCGGTGCGCTCTCGCGCGCCGTCGCGGCGACGTCGCCGGGCAGACCGGCCGGGATGGTCTCGTCCATCTGGTGCCGGTAGACGGCGGTGCCGACGACGCCCATGAGCGCGATGCCCATCGCGATGCCGAACTCGGCCGCCGTCTCGTTGACCGCCGCCGCCGTGCCGGACTTCTCCACCGGCACCGAGCCGAGCGCGAGGCTCGCGCTGAGCCCGGCCGCCGGGCCGATGCCGGCCGCGACCGCGACGAGCCCGCTGACCAGCAGGGCCAGGTCGCCGTCGCCGCCGACCTGGGTGATGAGCAGGTAGCCGAAGGCCACGATGACCAGCCCGGCCGCCATCACGTACGCGGGCCGGATCTTGGCCGCGATCAGCGGGCCGACCATGAGGCTGACGAGCGTGGTGAGGCCGGACGGCAGCATCCACAGCGCGGCCTGGATCGGCGGCAGCTCCTGGACGAGCTGGAGGTACAGGTACACGAACAGGTGCGCACCGGCGAGCAGCCCCGCGAAGGCGGACATCGTCACCGAGGAGCTGAGCGTGCGGATGCGGAACAGCGAGAGGTCGAGCAGCGGGTGGGCGAGCGTGCGCTGGCGCTGGAGGAAGAGCACGGCCAGCACCGCGCCGACGATCATCGCGATCGTCGGGAACAGGACGAAGCCGTCGCGGGAGACCTCCTTGAGGCCGTACACGATGCCGATGACGGCGCCGAGCGAGAGCGCGACGCTGGTCGGGTCGATCGGCCCGGCGTCGGGGTCCTTGTACTCCGGCAGGGTGCGCGGCCCGACGATCAGCAGCAGCACCATGATCGGGACGCCGAGCAGGAAGACCGAGCCCCACCAGAAGAACTCCAGCATGACGCCGCCGATGACCGGCCCGAACGTCGTGCCGCCGAGGAAGCAGCCCATCCACACGCCGATGGCCATGGCGTGCTGCTTGGGGTCGCGGAACATGTTGCTGATCAGCGTGAGCGTGGACGGCATCAGCGTGCTGCCCGCGATGCCGAGCAGGACGCGCGTCACGATGAGCATCTCGGCGGTCTGCGAGTAGGCCGCCAGGATCGAGGCGACCGAGAACGCCGCCGCGCCGATGAGCAGCAGGCGGCGGCGGCCGATGCGGTCACCGATGCGGCCCATCGTGATGAGCAGGCCGGCGACCATGAAGCCGTAGATGTCGGTGATCCACAGTTGCTGCACGGCACTGGCGTCGAGATCGGCCGCCAGGTGGGGCAGCGCCATGTAGAGCACGCTCATGTCAAGGGCGAGCAGGAGGGTCGGCAGGGCCAGCACCGCCAACCCGATGTACTCCCGCCGGCCTGCGCGTGGTGCAGCGGAACCGGCTGCGGGGACGTCCATGGGTGCTCCTCTCTGGAACGGGGCGAACGCCGGGACGCCGCCGCGCTGCGCGAAGATCCGCCTCCGTGTCTACGCCGGTGCGCGGAGCCGCGCTTCTCTCGTCATGCGGCTCCGGTCGCGGACGCGATCACGGTCTAACAAATATGCTTGTACGTAAAAAACATCTTGTCAAGAGCGGCGCGACAGGGGTCGCGCCGCCGAGCAACCCCGGAGATGCGCGGGCCGTCGCGGCGTCGGAAGCTGGGCCCGCGGGTCGGCCCCGCCGCGCGGACGGCGCGGCCGACGAGACCACGGAGAAAGGGTGTGCCGCGTGACCGGATGCCGGATCTGCGGAGGCGCCGTCGAGGAGTTCCTCGACCTCGGCCGACAGCCCCTTTCGGACGCGTTCCGGCGTCCGGACGACGACGCGGAGGAGTTCTTCTACCGGCTCGCGGTCGGCCAGTGCGGCGACTGCACGATGGTGCAGTTGATGGAGGAGGTTCCGCGCGAGCGGATGTTCCACGAGGACTACCCGTACCACTCGTCGGGCTCGGCGGTGATGCGCGAGCACTTCACCCGCACGGCCCTCGGCTTCCTCGGCACCGAGCTGGACCACGACGACGCGTTCATGGTCGAGATCGGCTGCAACGACGGGGTGCTGCTACGCACCGTCGCTGACGCGGGCGTGCGGCACCTGGGCTTCGAGCCGTCCGGCGGCGTCGCCGCGCTCGCCGCCGCCGCCGGGGTGCGGGTGCGCACCGAGTTCTTCGAGGAGGAGACGGCCGCGGCCGTCCGCGCCGCCGAGGGGCCCGCCGACGTCATCTTCGCGGCCAACACCATCTGCCACATCCCCTACCTGGACTCGGTGCTGCGCGGCGCCGACGCCCTGCTCGGCCCCGACGGCGTCTTCGTCTTCGAGGACCCGTACTGGGGCGACATCGTCGCCAAGACCTCCTTCGACCAGATCTACGACGAGCACTTCTACCTGTTCACCGTCCGGTCGGTGTCGGAGCTGGCCGAGCGGTTCGGGTTCGCGCTCGTCGACATCGAACGGCTGCCCGTCCACGGCGGCGAGATCCGCTACACGCTCGCCCGCGCCGGGGCCCGCACGCCCTCGCCCGCGGTCGCCGAGGCGCGCGCCGCCGAGGACGCGCGGCGGCTGACCGCCCCGGACGTGCTCACCGGCTTCGCCACGTCGGTCGCGGCGATCCGCGACGACCTGGTCGCGCTGCTGCGCACGCTGCGCGCCGAGGGACGCACCGTCGCCGCCTACGGCGCCACGGCCAAGAGCGCCACCGTCGCCAACTACTGCGGCATCGGGCCCGACCTGGTCTCCTACGTCTGCGACACGACCCCGGCCAAGCAGCACCGCGTCACGCCAGGGATGCACATCCCCGTCGAGCCGCCGGAGACGTTCGCCGGGAGCTACCCCGACTACGCGCTGCTGTTCGCCTGGAACCACGCCGAGGAGATCATGGCCAAGGAGGAGGGCTTCCGGGCCTCCGGCGGCAAGTGGATCGGGTACGTGCCCGACGTCAGGGTGAGCTGAGTGCGCGGCGTCTCCCCGATCTACTCGCGGGCGGAGATCTACGACGCGGTGTACCGGGGCCGGGGCCGGGACTACCGCGCCGACTCCGCCCGGCTCACCGCCCTGGTCCGCGAACGCAACCCCGCCGCGTCGTCGCTGCTCGACGTCGCCTGCGGCACCGGCGCGAACCTCGCGCACTTCGCCGCCGACTTCCCCGACGTCGCCGGCGTCGACCTGGCGCCCGACATGCTGCGCGTCGCGCGGGAACGGCTGCCCGGCGCGCTGCTGCACGAGGGCGACATGCGCTCGTTCGAGCTGGGCCGCCGCTTCGACGCCGTCACCTGCCTGTTCAGCTCGATCGGCTACGTGGACGACCTGGCGCAGCTCACCGCCGCCCTGGAACGCTGCGTCGCCCACCTCAACCCCGGCGGCGTCATGCTCATCGAGCCGTGGCACTTCACCGAGAACGCGCTGTCCGGGCACGTCACGGGCGACACCGTCGCGGTGGACGGGCGCACCATCTCCCGGATGTCGCACACCGTCCGGGAGGGGGACGGGCACCGGATGACCGTGCACTACCTCGTCGCGGACGCCGCGTCCGGCATCGACCACTTCACCGACCTGCACATGCTCGCGCTGTTCAGCCGCGCCGAGTACGAGCGCGCGTTCACCGACGCGGGCGCGGCCCGGCTGGAGTTCCTGGACACCGGGCCGGGACGGCCGGGGCTGTTCGTCGCCGTCCGGCCCTGAGACGACCGGAACCGGCCGGGACCTCGCGCGAGGTCCCGGCCGGTTCCGGTCGCGGGGGGTCTCAGCCGCGCGCGAGGATGTCGCGCAGCGTCGAGATCACCTTGTCCTGGAGCCCCGGGTCGAGCGTGGGGTACATCGGCAGCGAGAAGATCTCGTCCGCCGCCGACTCGGTCTCGGGGAAGTCGCCCGTCCCGTAGCCGAGGTGGGCGAAGCCGGTCATCGTGTGCACCGGCCACGGGTAGCTGATGTTGAAGTGGAAGTCGTGGCCGCGCAGCGCCTCCATCACCGCGTCGCGCTGCGGGTGGCGGACCACGTAGACGTAGTAGACGTGGTCGTTGCCCTCGGCCGGGCCGGGCAGCAGCAGCCCGGTGTCGCCGAGGCCCTCCTCGTACCGGCGGGCGACGGCGCGGCGCGCGGCGATGTAGTCGTCCAGGCGGCCGAGCTTGCGGCGCAGGATCTCGGCGTGGACCTCGTCCAGCCGGGCGTTGTGGCCCGGGGTCTCCACGACGTAGTAGCGCTCCTCCATGCCGTAGTAGCGCAGCCGCCGCAGGTTCTCCTCGACGGTGTCGTCGGCGGTGACGACCGCGCCCGCGTCGCCGTAGGCGCCGAGCACCTTGGTCGGGTAGAACGAGAACGCGCCCGCGTCGCCGGTCGTCCCGGCGAGCCGGCCGTGCCGCCGGGCGCCGTGCGCCTGGGCGCAGTCCTCCAGCACCTTCAGCCCGTGCTGTTCGGCGAGGCGTTGCAGCGGCGCGAGGTCCACGCACTGCCCGTACAGGTGCACCGGCAGCAGGCAGCGCGTCCGCTCGGTGATCGCGGCGGCGACCTGCGCGGTGTCCATCAGGTACGTCTCGGGGTCGATGTCCACGAAGACGGGCCGCGCGCCCACGCCGTCGATCGCCAGGACGGTCGGCGCCGCGGTGTTCGACACCGTGATGACCTCGTCGCCGGGTCCGACCCCGATCGCCTGGAGCGCCAGCTTCACCGCGTTGGTGCCGTTGTCGACCCCCACGCAGTGCCCGATCCCGTGGTAGGCGGCGAACTCGGTCTCGAAGCCGCGCACGCTCTCCCCGAGGATGAGCCGGCCGGAACGGAAGACCGTGTCGACCGCGTCGAGGATGTCCTCTCTCTCGTTCTCGTACTCGCCCACGTAGTCCCATACGAGTGTCGGCATCGGCCCCTCACCCTTCCGTCGCGGTCAGCTTCTCGAGTTCGACGGCGATGTCGGCGGGGCCCGGACGGCTCCGCCACTCGCGCTGGAGTTCCAGCGCCGCCGCCCGGTGCGACGGGTCACCGAGCACCTTGGCGATCGTGGCGCGGATCTCCGTCACCGAGTCCGTCTGGTGGTTGAGCGCGGCGCCGGCGCCGCGCTCGGCGATGTAGCCCGACAGCCACGAGTCGGTGTCGCGGTCGGCGTTGGTCACCGAGATGGCGTCGCCCTCGCCGCTGAAGATCTGCCGCAGCTTCTCGTCGGTGTGGAACACGAGTTGCGGGACGCCCGCCGCGATCGACGACAGGAACGCGCCGCTGGAACCGTGGTGCACCACCGCCGAGCACGTCGGCAGGAGCTGCGACAGCGGCACGTACTCCACGACGCGGACGTTGTCCGGCAGCCGGGGCACCTGCTTGAGCTGCTCCTCGTCGCAGGTGGCGATCACCTCGACGTCCAGCTCCCCGAGCGCCTCCAGCACCTTGGTCAGCCGAGGGTCGCCGCCGCGCTGCCACAGCCGGACCGACAGCCCGAGCGTCACCGCGACGCGCGGCTTGGCCGGGGGCGTGTGCAGCCACTCGGGCTTGACGGCGCCGCCGTTGTAGGTGATCCAGCGGACGGGCAGCGTGTCGGGGCCGGGGGTGAGGCTGCGCGCGGGCGGCAGCGGGTCCAGCGAGCGGGCGCCGAGCACCAGGTCGTCGTCGAGCGGCACCCCGTACCGTTCCGCGACCGGGCGCAGCGCCTCCAGCAGCGGTTCGCCGCCGAGCGCGTCGGTCTCCGGCCCGCCCCGCTCGGCCAGGACCTTGTGCGCCCAGCCGCTGTAGTCCGGCCCGATGAGGATGCGCGCGTGCGGCGCCCCGCACGCGCGCGCCACGATGCCGCCGAGCGGGAACCAGGCGTCCCACAGCACCAGGTCGGGCTTCCATTTCCGCGCGAACTCGATCAGGCCGTCGATGTCGGCGCGCGGTTCGCGCTGGAGGAAGAACCGGGCGTTGAACGCGTAGTACTGGTAGTAGGTGTCCCACCAGTCCTGCTCGTCCTCGTTCAGGCCGAGCACCTCGGTGTACCGCTGTCGCTTCTCCTGGTCGGGGAGCAGCCCGAGGCGCTTCCAGTTCGCCAGCGACAGCGGGGTCGGCTCGCCGAACGACACCGCCGGGAGCCCGGCGGCCACCGCGTCGGCGTCCCCGCCGGGCATCGTGCCGAACACGACCTCGTGCCCGGCGAGCTGGAACGCCTGCGCGTACGGGACGGCGATGTACAGGTGGGCGGGATGGGGGACCGATGCGATCAGGACGCGCATCTCGGGGCTCCTTCAGGAGTCGTTCTCGGTGAGCGGTGAACGGGACAGCAGGAAGAGCAGGCTGCGGTTCTCGATGGTCACGTAGTAGCTGTGCCGCTGGAGGTCCGCGAGCTGCCGGGGCGTGATCCACAGGTAGTCGTCCGGCACCGCGACCGGGAAGTCGTCGCCGACCTCCGCGACGACGTAGCGGGTGCGGCCGTGCAGGAAGCGCCCGCCCTCCTCCGACTGGACGACGTCGTAGTGCAGCGTCGCGCGCTCGGGCCGCACGTGCTCCAGGAAGTCCGGCTCGGGGTCGCCGGCGCCGGGCGTCCAGCGGACGGTCGGTCCCATCTCCACGGTGTCGCGGTGCCCCGGCTGCACCTCGGCGTGCACCAGCACGTGCCGGACGCCGCCGATGTCGCGGACCAGCAGCGCCGCCAGGCCGACGCCGCGCGGGGCCAGCAGCGGCTGGCACCAGGCCGTCACCTCGCGGGTCTGCGCGTGGACCCGGACGCCGACGATGTCGAAGCCGCCGCCGTTCTCGGGCGCGATGCGCGCGCCGTCGGCGCGCCACCCGGGCAGCGCCGTGACGGGGGCGGGCCGCACCCGCATCCGGTAGGCGGCCTTGCGCCCGGTGAACCAGCTCTGGATCTCCTCGGGCGTGTGCAGCGCCCGTTCCCCGCCCGGCGCGGGGGCGGCGACGGCCGACAGGCAGGCCAGCACGGTCCGGGAGTCCATGTTGATGACGTCCGGGCGGCGCAGCAGCCGGTGCACCTGCTCCAGTGTCACCCAGCAGAAGTCGTCGTGCTCGGGCACGTCGCCGTCGACCTCGACGACGACGTTGCGGTTGCGCTTCTGGTGGAACCAGGCGCCCTGCTCGCATTGGAGCACGTCCACCAGGACCCGGCCGCGCTCGGGCTCGGTGAAGAACTCGACGTAGGGCGCGCGCGGCCCCCGGTGCACGCGCGTGTAGTTGCTGGACGTCGCCTGCACGGTGGGGGAGAGCTGCACCACGTCGGTGTTGCCCGGCTCCATCTTCGCCTGGAGCAGGAAGTGCCGGACCCCGCCGAACGTACGCGCGATGATTCCCAGAATGGCGATGTCGGACTGGATCAGAATCGGCTGCCACCACTCGCGGACGGCGCCGTGGTCGGTCTCCACGTGAATTCCGCCGACGGTGAAGAAGCGTCCGGTGCGGTGCTCGAAAGAGCCGTTCTCGGGAACGTAGCCCCAGTGCTCGACCTCGGCCAGCGGAATGCGCGTCACGCCGAAGGGGCGCTCCCGTTTCGCGGTGAGCCAGTCGGTGAGCGCCACGTCGTCGCCCGGGTCAAAGCGGTGCGTCATCGGTCCCCTTCCGCGGACGGCTCCGACTCATGGTTCCGCCGGGCGCCGCGCGGACGCATCTCCGAGAATGCGGTGGCCGCATTCGACCGCTTTCGAGGGCATCGCCGAAGATGCGCGGTCGCGCGGGCCGGGGACACGCTGACGGTGGTCCATAACACTTCTTCGGCAGATGGGCGGCACATGCGTTTCTTCTCCGACCGCGAACGGATCTCCGTCGCGGTCATCGGGCTCGGATATGTGGGATCGACGGTCGCGGCGGTGCTGGCCGACGGCGACGTCGACGTGGTGGGCATCGACATCGACCCGGAGGTGGTCGCGCGGCTGAACGAACGGCGGGTGCACTTCAGCGAACCCGGGCTTCCGGAGCTGCTGAACGCGGCGCTGGACTCGAGGCGGCTGCGCGCCACGACGGGTTTCGACGACGTCGGTACGGTCGACGTCGTGATCATCGCGGTGAACACCCCGGTCCGCGAGGGCGGGCTGGTGGACGTCTACCTCAGCAGCGCCTGCGCCGAGGTGGGACGCCGGCTGCGCCCCGGGCAGCTCGTCATCCTCAAGAGCACGGTCCCGCCCGGGGTCTCCCGGTCGCTGGCCGTGCCGGTGCTGGAGAGCGGCGGGCTGCGCGCGGGCGAGGACTTCGGCGTCGTGTTCTGCCCCGAACGCCTCTCGGAGGGCCAGGCCCTGCACGAGCTGCGCACGTTCCCGATCGCGATCGGCGGGCACGACCCCGACGCCGCCGCCGCGGCGGCGGCGTTCTGGCGGCGGACGCTCGGCGCCGAGGTGCTGCCGTGCGGATCGCTGGAGGCCGCCGAGATGGTCAAGCTCGCCAACAACTGGTGGATCGACCACAACATCGCCATGGCCAACGAACTCGCCAAGCTCTGCGGCGTCCTGGACGTCGACGTCCTGGAGGTCATCGCGGCGGCCAACACCATGCGCAAGAACAGCGGCAACGTCAACATCCTGCTGCCCGGCGTCGGCGTCGGCGGCTCCTGCCTCACCAAGGACCCGTGGATGGTGTGGCAGGCGGGACGCGACCACGACATCGACCTGCGCACGGTGCCCGTCGCCCGCGAGGTCAACGACACCATGCCCGGCTACACCGCCGACCTCGTCGCCCGGGAACTGGCCCTGCTGGACCGGCCGCTGGCCGGGGCGCGCATCGCCGTCCTCGGCGTCGCGTTCAAGAACAACACCGGCGACCTGCGCGCCACGCCGACCCTCCCGGTCGTCGCGGCGCTGCGCGACGGCGGCGCCGACGTCGTCCTGCACGACCCGCTCGCCGAGCCCGGCGAGGTCGCCAAGCTGTTCGGGCAGACGCCCGTGCCCGACGTCCGGGACGCGCTGGCGGGCGCGGACTGTATCGCGGTGCTGGCCCGGCACGACGTCTTCGACGAGCTGGACTTCGCCGAGCTGCGCCCGCACGTGGCCGAGCACTGCGTCGTGATCGACGGCCGGGCGCACTACCCGGCGGCGACCGTCGAACGGCTCCGGGGGCTCGGCTACGCCTACCGGGGCATCGGGCGGTGAGCGGCGTGACGAGCGGCACGAAGGTCGCGGTCACCGGCGGCTGCGGGTTCCTCGGCAGCCACCTGGTGGACGCGCTCGCGGCGCGCGGCCACGAGATCACCGTGCTCGACGGCGGCTCCCCGCCGCCCGACCAGAAGACCGACGGCGTCCACTACGTCCCGGCCGACGTGCGCGACCCCGCCGACGTCACGGCGGGACTGCCCGACGACGTCGAGGTCGTCTACCACCTCGCCGCCGTCGTCGGCGTCGACCGGTACCTGGACCGGCCGCTGGACGTCATCGACATCAACCTGCTCGGCACCCGCAACGTCCTGGAGCGGGCGTCGCGGACCGGCGCGCGCGTCGTCGTCGCCAGCACCAGCGAGGTCTTCGGGAAGAACCCGGCCGTGCCGTGGGCCGAGGACGCCGACCGCGTCCTCGGCTCCACCTCGGTGGACCGCTGGTGCTACTCCTCCAGCAAGGCCCTGGCCGAGCACCTGGTGTTCGGCTACGTGCGGGAGAAGGGGCTGAACGCCTCGATCGTCCGGTACTTCAACGTCTACGGCCCGCGTCAGCGGCCCGCGTTCGTGGTGAGCCGGGGCGTGCACCGGGCGCTGAACGGCCTGCCGCCGGTGCTCTACGACGACGGCGGCCAGACGCGCTGCTTCACCTACGTCCAGGACGCGATCGACGCGACGATCGCCGTGGCCGGGCATCCGGCGGCGACGGGCGAGGCGTTCAACGTCGGCAGCCACACCGAGACCTCGGTCGGCGAGGTGACGGCCCTCATCGCGGAACTGACGGGCGCCGCGCCGCCCGCGCCGGTCGCGACCGCCGACGCGCTCGGCGCCCGCTACCAGGACCTGCGCCGCCGCATTCCGGACACCCGCAAGATCGGTGAGCGGGTCGGCTGGACGTGCTCGACGGACCTGCGCGACGGCCTGGCCCACACGATCGACTGGGCCCGGCGCAACCCGTGGTGGCTGGCCCAGGACGACAGCGGCCTGTCGGCCCCCGGCTGAAGCGGAGGACGGCCCCGGCGAGCCCGGGGCCGTCCTCTCGCTCAGCGCCGCTCGGCGCGCGCGACGTCGTCCATGTCGGCGCCCGAGTACGCCTTGGCGTCGGTGAAGAACTCCACCCGCAACGTCTCGGCGCCGCCCGGGAAGACGCCCGGAGCACCGGCGTTGTAGGCGTCCAGCAGGCGCTGCGCCTCCCGCGTCGCGGCGGCGAAGCTCGCCCCGACGTCGGCGCGGCCGGCCAGGACGTCGGCCATCGCGCGGGTCATGACGTCCTGGATGCCCGCGAAGTCGCCGTACACCGCGCCGCGCGACGGCGGCCCGGCGAGCATGTCGCTCGGCACCCGGTGGTGCGGGTTCGCGGCGAACCAGCCGTCCTCGTCCAGCAGCGCGTACGCCGCGTGCGTGAGCGGCAGGAAGCTGTTGTCCCGGTGCCGGTCCGCCGCGATGCGCGGGCCGTGCACGTACTGGAGGAACGCCAGCGCGCCCTCGCGGACGGGCTCGTCGAGGCCGTCGGCGAGCCACAGCGAGCTGCCCGCGACCGCGTTCCCCGCGTACGGCCGCCGGTCGTCGTAGGGGTAGGGGCCGACGGCGAGGCCGAAGCCCGAACCGCCCGCCGCCTGGACGGTGTAGTTGACGTCGTTGGACGAGCTGAGCCGCAGCCCGGTGCGCCGCTCGGCGAACGCCTGGAACGTCTGCTGCCAGTCGGGGATGCCGCCGGTGTCCAGGTAGTGGCCCGCGCCGTGCATCTCCTGCCACCAGGTCGCCCAGGCGAGCATCTCGGGCGTCGCGAGGTCGATGGCCGTGGCCCGCCCCGTCCGGCCGTTGCCGTGGTCGGTGAGCGCCCCGCCCGCCGACGCGACGGCCTGCTGGAAGAACATCCCGTGGTTCGACCACGTGACGCCGTGCTCCGGACCGCCGGGACGCGCGGCCAGCGCCTCGCACGCCGCCCGCACCTCCGCCCAGGTGCGCGGCATCTCCGCGACGCCGGCCGCCTCCAGCGCGTCGGTGTTCCCGTACAGGACGCTGGTCGTCCCGACCGACGGCATCGACAGCAGCTCGCCGCCGAAGGTGTAGTAGTCGCGCAGCGCCGGGATCACGTCGTCCGCGACGACGGGCTCCCCGAGCACCTCGGTCCGTCCGCCGAGCGCCTTCTCCAGCGAGGCGTACAGGGGCGCGCCGTCGGGCGTGCGCATGTCGCGCGCCACCTGGTTCAGATAGAAGTAGTACTCGGCCACCGCCGGGACGCGGCCGTCCGCGACCGCCGCCGCGATCTCGCGCGGCGCGGTGAAGAAGCCGAGCGCGGTGATCGCGACGGTGTACTCGGGATGGCGCTCCTCGAACTCGGCCGCCCGGGCGGCCCACCAGTCCATGTAGCCGGGGAACGTGAGGTCGACGACCCAGACGTCCAGAACGGTCTTGCTCTGCACGGCGTCACTCCTGTCCGTGGATGGGGGGAACCGCACATCGGATGCTTCCGCCTCCCCGGACCCGGGCGCATCTCCGCTCGTGCCGAGCCGCCACCGTCGCATGGCGGGAGATGCGCGCCGTCCGCACGGCGGTGAGAGTGGGACACGCCCACCGTCTCCTCCACGCGGACGTGATCCATGCGCGCATTCCGGAAATCCCCCCGCCGAATCCCCCCGCTGCTGCTCGTCGCGGCGGTGACGGCCGCCCTGCTGCCCACCGCCGCCCCGGCCGCCGCCGGGCCGCCGCCCGGCGCGGCGCCGGTCGCGCCGCCCGTCTGGCGCGCCTGCCCCGACCTCGGCGAGCCCGCGCCCGGCCTGCGGTGCGCGACGCTCCGCGTGCCGCTCGACCACGCCCGGCCGTCCGGCCCCACGATCGACTTCGCCGTCTCGATGCTGCCCGCGACGTCGCGCAAGCTGCGCCGGGGCGTGCTCGTGCTGGAGCCGGGCGGCACCGACCGCTCCGAACTGGCGCTGCCCGCGCGGCTCGCCGCGCAGGGCATGCCCGCGAGCGTCCGGGAACGCTACGACCTCATCGGCTTCGACCCGCGCGGCATCGGCCGCAGCAGCCCGGTGACCTGCGACCTGCGGCCCGGCCAGGACCTCAGCATCCCGGCGTCGCAGGCGGCGTCCGGCCCGGCGGCCGTCGCGCGCCGCGCCGCCGAGCTGCGCGTCATCGCCCGCCAGTGCGGCGCGTCCGCGACCGGCGCGCAACTGCCGCACCAGTCGACCGCCAACGTGGCACGCGACGTGGACCGGCTGCGCGTCGCGCTGGGCGAGCGCAAGATCTCCTACCTCGGCTACTCCTACGGCACCTACGTCGGCGCCGTCTACGCCACGCTGTTCCCCCACCGCACCGACCGCGTCGTCCTGGACAGCGTCGTCGGCCCCGGCGGCATGGACCACACGTGGTCGCGGCGGCTCGGCCGCGGCGTCGAGGACCGCTTCCCCGACTTCGCCCGCTGGGCGGCGGCGCGGCACGCCGAGTACGGGCTCGGCCGCACGCCCGCGCAGGTCCGCGCCTCGTTCCACCGGATCGCCGCCAAGCTGGAGCGCCGCCCGGCCGGGGGCTATGACGGGCCGGGGTTCCGGTACCTCACGTTCAGCTCGCTGTTCGCCGACGCGATCTTCCCCGACCTGGCCCGGACGTGGAGCGAACTCGACCGGGGCACCGCCGCCGAGCCGCCGCCCTCGACCGGCGTCATGGACTTCTCCGGGCTCATCTCGCTGGCCTGCAACGACGGGAACTGGCGCCGCGACGTCGGGTACTACCAGCGCGCCGTCGCGCTGGACCGCCTCCGGTACCCGATCTTCGGGGCGTCCGGCGCGAACCTGTGGCCGTGCGCGTTCTGGCCGGTCCAGCGGGCGGAGCCGCCGGTGCGGATCGGCCAGAACGGCCCGTCCAACGTCCTGCTGGTGTCGAACCTGCGCGATCCGGGCACGCCCTATGTGGGAGCGACGGCGATGCGCCGGGCGCTCGGCGCGCGGGCACGGCTGGTCAGCGTCGACCAGGGCGGGCACCTGGTCTACCTCTACGGGGTCAGCGCCTGCGCCGACGCGATCGTCACCCGGTTCCTGGTGACGGGGGAGCGTCCCCGGACGGACGTGCGCTGCGCCTGACGGCGCGGTACCGCCATTGACAAGAACCTTTTTTACGTACAGACTTCATCGTATGCGAGAGGTCCTTGTCATGGAGCGGCTTGAGCAGGCCGAGGCCCTGCTCAAGCCGCAGCGCGTCGAGGTGCTCAAGCAGCTCGCGGAACCTCGCTCGTGCACCGAGGTCGCCGAGCGGCTGGGCCAGACGCCGCAGTGGGTGTACTACCACGTGACCCGCCTGGTCGCGGCCGGGCTCGTCACGCAGACGGCCCAGCGCCGCGTGCGCGGCATTCACGAGGGCATCTACCAGGCCGCCGCCCGCTCCTACTGGCTCTCACCCGGGCTGGTCGGCCAGATCGGGCCGCAGACCGCGCGCGACCAGTTCAGCCTCGGCTACGTGCTCGACCTCGTCCAGGAGGTCCAGTCCGACCTGGCGATCGTCGCCGCGACCGTCGGCACCGAGATCGCCCCCGAGGTGCCCTCCATCGGCATCTCCGGCGAGATCCGCGTCCCGCCCGACCGCCGCCAGCAGTTCCTGGACGAACTCCAGTCCTCCCTCCAGGACCTGTTCACCCGCTACGGCGGCGCCGAAGGCGACGCGTTCAAGCTCGCCGTCGCCTGCTATCCGGCCTTCCCCCGGGAGGAGGCCGCCCCATGACCGCGCCGCTGCGGCTCCGCGCGCGCGTCGAGGCCCCCGCCACCGACGTGTGGCGGGCCATCACCGACGCCGAGGCCCTGCGGGTCTGGCTGGCCGAGCACGCCGAGGTCGACCTGCCGCGCGCCTTCTCCTTCTGGGGCCGCTACACCCCCGAGGGCGACGTCCCGCGCCAGCGCCCGCTGCACACCGACTCGGGCACCCTGCGCTTCGCGTGGTCGATCGGCGGCGCCGAGACCACCGTCGAGATCAGCGTGACCGACGAGGGGCCGGGCTGCGCCCACGTCGTCCTCACCCAGACCCACGTCCCCGACTGGCGCGACGTCGTCCGCGAGAAGGGCGCCCGGTCGGTGCTCGCCACCTTCTGGTCGCTGTCCATCGCCAACCTCGTCGACTACGTCGAGGGCCGTCCCCTCACCCCCCGCTGCGACTTCACCTCCCCCCGCCTCGCCGACTGCGTCGTCGTCGCCGGGCCGCCGGAGGAGGTGTTCGACTCCCTGGTCGACCCCGACAAGATCCGCAACTGGCTCGGCGCCGTCGTCGACGTCGACCTGCGCGAGGGCGGCCACTGGCACATGGACGGCGCCGACACCGGCCCGTCCGCCGCCAAGGTCCTCAGCCTGGAGCCCGGCCGCCGCGTCGAGCTGGACTGGGGATCGTTCGCGTCCACGTGGGAGCTGGAGGGCTCCGGCGGCCGGACGCGCCTGACGTTCGTGCACAGCCGTTTCAACGACGGCGGAACGCCCTACGCGGGCTGGCTCGGATGGCTCAGCGGCATGGCCGAACTGCGCCGTTTCCACGAGCGGCGCCCGTCCATCTGGCTGGAGAGCACGATCCCGGGGGCCCCGGGCGGGGCCCCGCAACCCAACTGACGGCCGTCCGGGGGCGGCCGGGAACGGAGTGCGACATGGCGCAGGACACGAACACGGCCGAGGTACGCGAGGTCATTTACCGCTGGGCCAAGGCCGTCCGCGACGGTGACATGGACGGCGTGCTCGCCGGGCATACCGACGACGTCCTCATGTACGACGTGGTGCCGCCGCAGCGCATCCGCGGCGAGGCCGAGTACCGCAAGCAGTGGGAGCTGTTCTTCCAGTACAGTCCCGGCGGCGAGGGCAGCTTCGAGCTGATCGACGTGGAGATCTTCGCATCCGACACCGTCGCCTACTGCACCGCGCTGCTCGGCATCGTCACCGAGCGCTGCCGCCTCACCCTCGGCCTGCGCAAGGTCGACGGCAAGTGGCTCATCGCGCACGAGCACCACAGCTTCCCCGGCGACCTCGGCGACCCGCCGGCCCAGTCGTGACCGCGGCGCCCGGAGGCGTCCCCGAACTCGGCAGCATCCTGCTCGGCACCCGCGACCCCGGACGCCTCCTCGCCTGGTACGAGCGCTGCTTCGGCGCGGTGCCCGACGGCGACGGCTTCCTGCGGCTCGGCGGCGTCGGCGTCCTCATCGACCCCCGGCAGGACGTCGCTCCGCGCAACCCCGAGCCGGGCCGGGTCCTGCTCAACCTGCACGTCCCGGACGCGCGGGCGACCGCGCGCCACCTGGACGCCGCCGGGGTGTCGTGGGTGGCGGCGCTGGAGTACCGGGACGACTCCGGCGCCTGGTTCGGCACCGTCGCCGATCCGGACGGCAACCACGTCCAGATCATCGAGCTGACGCCCGCGTACTGGTCGCTCCGCCGGGAGCGGCTGGGCCTCGGGGCGGGCGGCCTGGCGGCGGCGGGCGTCGCGACGCGGCTCCCCGCGCAGGATCTCGACCGCGCGCGCCGGTTCTTCGCCGAGAAGCTCGGCCTGGAGCCCGCCGAATCGCGTCCGGGCGGGCTTCGTTACCGCTGCGGCGCGGGGTCTTTCGCGATCTTCGAGTCGCAGGGCGAGGCGTCCGGCGAGCACACCCAGATGGGGTGGAGCGTGGCCGACCTGGCGGCGGTCGTGGCGGAGCTGCGCGAGCGCGGGGTGCGGTTCGAGCGGTTCGACATGCCCGGCCTGGACGACGACGGGATCGTCGAGGTCAAGGGGCACTATCCGTCCGAGGGCGGGGTCGGCGAACGGGCCGTCTGGTTCTATGACAGCGAGGGAAACCTGCACGGAATCGGGCAGGCGATCCGGTGAACGGCGGGCGTACGGGGCGCGGACCGCCCCGTGCGCCGGGCTGTCAAGCGTTCACGACCGATTCTCCTGTCCGCTTGCGGCCATAACGTCCGATATTCGCCGCGCCCCATCGTCACCTCCTCTGTCTGGCACAGCGTCATCGTCCGGGTGCTCAGCGTGCGGGTGTACCGGTGCGTTAACTCCGCATCCGGATGGGTCAGCTTCCTCGTTTCTGGTCATTACTACCGTGGTGGTAGCGGCTGACCGTCTGACATGGGGTGTACCGGGCTGTGCACGTGGATGAGGCCGATTCAGGTAGGTCGGGCGACGATCGCGTCGATACGAGTCCCGCCCCGGTACGACGACCCGGAAACCGTCTGATGCACGTGCCGGTCGACGCGCCGCCGCAGTCGGTGCCGTTGTCCGCGCTGCGCCTGGGCGTTTCGCCGCGCGCGACTCCGGACGAGGAGCACATTCGGCGGCTGGCGCAGACCGAGCATCCGCTGCCGCCCATTCTGGTCCACCGTTCCACCATGCTCGTGATCGACGGTCTGCACCGCGTGATGGCGGCGCGGCTGCGCCGTTCGGAGACCATCGACGTCGAATTCTTCGAGGGCAGCGAGCGGGACGCGTTCCTGCTGGCGGTGGCGGAGAACACCTGGCACGGACTGCCGCTCTCGCTGGCGGAGCGCAAGGAGGCCGCCGTCCGCATCATCCACTCCCATCCCGAGCTGTCCGACCGCGCCGTGGCCGAGGTCGCCGGGCTCGCCGCCCGGACGGTGGCGTCCCTGCGCCGCCGTTCGAGCGAGTCTTTTCCGCAGACGAACACCCGGGTCGGCATCGACGGACGCGCCCGTCCGCTGAACGCCGCGGAGGGGCGGCGCCGCGCGGCCGAGGCGATGACGGCCGATCCCACGGCGTCGCTGCGCGAGATCGCCCGCCGGGCGCGGGTCTCCCTCGGCACGGCCCACGACGTGCGCGTGCGGATGCGGCGCGGGGAGAGCCCGCTGCCCGCCGGGGCGGACCGGTCGCAGCCGGCCGCGCAGGCGGGGGCGTCCGCCGACGCCCCGCCCGACGAGGAGGCGCTGACCGACATGGCGGTGATGCTGCGGCGGCTCGCGCGCGACCCGGCGCTGCGGCAGACCGAGCCGGGACGCGAACTGCTGCAACTGCTGTACTCGCGCGCCCTGATCGGCACGGAGTGGCGGGACCTGGTGGACGCGATCCCGCCGCACTGCATCGACGCCGTCGCGGTCGTCGCCCGCCGGTGCGCCGAGAGCTGGAACGGCATCGCTCGCGCGGTGGAACTACGCGGCCGACCGGGTGATCACTGAGCACCTTTGATCCGCCGAAGGACACAGCAATTTTCAATATGCGGTGAACATCTCCCGCAAATAGTAGGGCCAATGCTGTTACTTTCCGTCATGGGTGAAGTGCGCATGGTAATTTTTGTTCAGACCACGTATAGGCAGACGGCGCCACGATTGATACCGTCTGCGCGGTATGTGTAGGTCGGCTCCGGAAGGGTGACAAAAATGTTGCCATGCGGGCAGTACCTGGCCGGTCGGTCATTCCTCGTGCTGTCGGCCCGGCAACCGCAGGGGTCATCCATCGCCATTCACAGGGGAGGGCTGTGTTAATGGAAACAATGGAAAGAAGCGCCGCCGCCGCAATTCAACGCGCCATCGACGACATTCATCAGAACATCGGCGAGGCCATCACCATCGACGACCTGGCGCGGACGGCGATGTTCAGCAAGTTCCACTTCTCGCGCCTCTTCCGGCAGGTGACGGGCGTCTCCCCGGGGCGCTTCCTGTCGGCCGTCCGCCTTGAGGAGGCCAAGCGACTGCTGCTCACGACGTCGATGAGCGTCACCGAGATCACCTACCGGGTCGGCTACAACAGCGTCGGCACCTTCAGCACGCGGTTCAAGAACAGCGTCGGCATGTCGCCGACGACGTACCGCGAGCGCCGGGGGTTCGCCCCGCGCATCACCGACCACGGGCCGGTACGGGGCGGCCACGCCGCCATCGTCCAGGGCGAGGTCGTCCCGTCCCACGACGAGGAACCCGGCACCGTGTTCCTGGGCCTGTTCCCGGACACGATCCCGCAGGGCGTCCCGGCGCGCTGCACGGTCCTGGAACGGGCGGGCCGGTTCCGGCTGGACCGGGTTCCGCAGGGCACCTGGTTCCTGCTCGCCCAGTCCGTCCCGCACGGCGAGGAGCGCGTCATCGGGGACGCGCCTCCGACGGTGGCGGCCCACGGGCCGCTCACCGTGCGCGGTGACATGATCTTGAGCAACGTCGAGCTGCGGCTGCGGTCGATGCGCAGCATCGACCCGCCGGTCCTGCTCGCGCTGCTGGACGCGCGCCGCATCGCCCTGCAACGCATGGAGGTGCGGACGCCCCAGGAGGAGACCGCCTAGGGCGTTCCCGGCACCGTCCGGCCGGACCCGGTCCACGCCGGACGGTGACACGCCCCGGCCGCCCCGTCGCGTCGAGCGACGGGGCGGTCTCGCACAGCCGGGGTCTACGCGGTGCGGCGCGAGTCGTCGGTGCGCTCGGCCTCCTCGACGCCCGCCTCGTCCGGCGGCAGCGAGTCGGGGTGGGCGCTCCCGCTCCCCGGCACGCCCGTTCCGCTGGTGCCGGGCTCTCCCGCCCCGGCCTCGGTCCGCCCGCGTGCGTCGGCCCCCTCGTTGACCGGCCCGAAGTACTCGTCGTCCGTCTGCTCGGGCTCCCGCCCGAGATCATCGCGCTTCGTCATGCCCCCGCCCTACCCACCGACCGCGCGCCCTCACGTCCAGACCGACCGTGCCCGGCGGCCGACCGGGCGCGGCGGTGCCGACCCCGTTCAGCGCGGAACGTCGTCGGGCCGGGTGCGCAGTCCTCGCACGTAGGTCGCGGTGAGGGCGACGGCGTGGTCGTCGTCGCGTGCCAGACGGGTGAGGGCGCCCGTGGCCGCGTCCCCCGGGATCTCCGCGAGGGCCTGGGCGAGGCGGCGCCGGGCGGACGCCGGGCCGGAGCCGAGCCGGTCCACGAGACCGGCGGTGATCCGGTCGGCCAGCGCGGGGCGGGACGCCAGCGCGCCGAGGGCGTCGGACGCCTCGACGTCGTTCGCCTCCGCCGCCACCATGTCGATCAGCACCGGCACGGCGGCGGCGACGCCGCGCGGCCCGAGGGCCAGCGCCGCCACCCGGCGGACCACGACGTCGGGATGCGCGAGCGCGTCCCGCAGCGGCGCGCCCGCCGCGTCGTCCGCGATCTCGACGAGGGACCGGACGGCGCGCTCCCGCACCCGCGCCGACGGGGAACCCAGCCCCTCCGCCAGCAGTGCGGCGCCGCGCGCGCCCGACCCGGCCAGCGCCCAGCGCACGGCCCCGGCGACGTTCGCGTCCGTCTCGGTCAGCGCCGCCTCGACCAGCGCCTCCACCGGCACCGGCGCGTCCTCGGCCGAGGCGAGCGCCGCGAGCTGCCGCGTTCCGGCGCTCCGGGACCGGAGCCCCTGGAGCAGGGCGACGACGCGCAGCACGTCCTCCCACCCGGCGGGTTCGGCGGCGCCGATCCGGTCGAGCCGGGTGAGCAGTTCGGTCTCGGCCGCGATGCGCTCCCGCGTTCGGCGGACGAGGTCGGCGACGAGCGCGGCGGGCTCGAACCCGGGCTCGTCGAGGGCGCGCCCGACGTCCCGCAGCGACAGCCCCAGCGACCGCAGGCTCTCCACGTGGAAGATGCGCCGGATGTCCTCGTCGGAGTACTCCCGGTAGCCGCCGCCGCTCCGGCCCGTCGGACGCACCAGTCCGAGCGCGTCGTAGTGCCGGAGCATGCGCGCGCTGACGCCCGACCGCCGGGCCACCTCACCGATGAGCATCGCGTCCCCCTCTCCCGCTACCTACCCCCGAGCGCCACGATCCGCTTCGCCTCCTCGACGGCGGACTCGAATCCGGCGTCGGGGTCGCGCAGCAGCCGCTCGGTGGCGATCGCGTGGGTGCGCGCCTCCGGGCCGGGACGCGTCGCGGCCGCCCGCAGCGCGGGCATGATCACCTCACCGAGCGCGACCAGCGCCCGGCTGAGGCTGAGCCGCACGTCACGCCCGCCCCGGCCGAGCTGCGCCGCGAGCGCGGCGGCCAGCTCCGGCCTCTCGTCGTCGGGGACGAGTACGACCGCCGCCCGCCACGCGCTGCGCGCCACCTCGTCGTCGGCGTCGGCCAGCAGCGCCGGGGTGATCACCGGCCACGCCGCCCGGTCCCCGAGCTTGGACAGCGTGTGCAGCGCCTGGCTCCGCGCCTGCGCCCGCTCCGACCGCACCTCCGCCAGCAGCTCCGGCAGCGTCAGCGCCGCCGGGTGCCGGGTGAGCGCCCACGTGAGCATGTCGCGCACGTAGAACTCGGGCTCCACCGCGCTCCGCTCGATGAGCGCCCCGACGAACTCCGCGTCCGGGTGCGTCCCGACCGCCAGCGCCGCCCGCAGCCGCACCGACGCGTCCTCGTGCTCCAGTCCGCGCAGCGCCCGCCGGACGTCCGTCTCCGTGACCATCGTGACCACCTCCTCACCCCAGTGAAGAGGTTGCCACCGTGTCAAGGTCAAGCCGGTCAGCCGCACGTGGCCGGGCGTCCGGTTCGGTGCGGAGGGGGAGGGGTCAGCCCGCGTGGGCGCGGCGGCGCGCGCGCAGGGTCTCGGCGTAGCGGTGCAGGACGAGGTCCGCGATCTCCGGGGCCGCGCCGAGGACGGGGGAGACGACGTCCGCCCCGGCCGCCAGCGACGCGCGGCGGACCTTGTCCGCGAAGTGGCCCGGCGCCAGGAAGTAGGACGCCACCGCCACGCGGCGGGCGCCCCCGGCGCGCAGCGCGGCCACGGCCTCGTCGGGCCGGGGCCCGGACGCCGAGGCGTACGCCGCCGTCACCTGGCGCCAGCCGCGCGCGCGCCAGCCCGCCGCCAGCTCGCGGACGGTCGCGTTCGCCGCCGCGTCGCTCGACCCCGCCGACACCAGCACGACCGCCGTGTCCGGGTCGCCCGGCGGCACGCCCGCCTCGGCGAGCCGGCGTTCCAGCGCGGCGACCAGCAGCGGCGACGGCCCCAGCGTGTCCGCCGTCCGCAGCGCCAGCCGGGGACGCGCCTGCCGCACCTTCGCCAGCACGCCCGGAATGTCGGTCTTGCTGTGGTAGGCGGCGGTGAGCAGCAGCGGCAGCACCACCGCCTCGGAGACGCCGTCGGCCGCGAGCCGCCCCAGCACGCGCGCCGGGTCCGGCGCGGCGTGGTCCAGGAACGACGCGTGCACCGGCACGTCCGGGTTCAGCGCCCGGACGGCCGACAGCAGCTCGGTCACGGTCGCGGCGGCGCGCGGGTCCTTGCTCCCGTGCGCCACCGCCACCAGCGGGATCGTCACAGGTGAATCCCGCACTCGGTCTTGCCCATGCCGGCCCACCGGCCGCTGCGCGGGTCCTCGCCGGGCGCCACCGGGCTCGTGCACGGCTCGCACCCGATCGACGGGTAGCCGTCGTAGTGCAGCGGGTTCACCAGGACGCCGTTGTCGGACATGTAGTTGTCCATGTCGTCCTGCGACCAGTCCAGGATCGGGTTGACCTTCACCATCCCGCGCTTGCGGTCCCACTCCACGACGCGGCGGTCCTTGCGCGACGACGTCTCGTCCCGCCGGATGCCGCTGAACCACGCCATGTAGCCCTCCAGCGCCCGGCCCAGCGGCTCGACCTTGCGCAGGTGGCAGCACAGGTCCGGGTTGCGGCCGTGCAGGCGCGGGCCCAGCGCCGCGTCCTGCTCGGCGACCGTCCGCGACGGCGTCACGTTGATGACGTTGACCGGGTAGACGGCCTCGACGGCGTCGCGGGTGCCGATCGTCTCGGCGAAGTGGTAGCCGGTGTCGACGAACAGCACGTCGATGCCGGGCTTGACCTTCGACACCAGGTGGATCAGCGCCGCGTCCGACATGGACGAGGTGAGGCAGATGCGGTCACCGAACGTGGCCGCCGCCCAGCGGATCACCTCCAGCGTCGACGCGCCCTCCAGCGCGGTCGCCGCCGACGCGACGATGTCCTCCAAGTCGAGGGCCGGTCTGTCAGTCTCCAGCAGGGTCACCGGTGGTCTCCTTCGCAGGCCGGGGGGCTCCGACACCGAGGAACTTCAGGCGGAACGAGCGGACGCAGTCCTCGCAGAACCACGCCCCCTCCTCTTCACGCGGGACGAGGTGCTCGTCGCCGCAGTAGGGGCAGTAGAAGGGAGCGGCACGCTCACTCATGGGAGCCCCTACTTCAGGTCGGCGTCGTCGGCGCGCTGCACCCAGGCGGCGAACGTCTCGCCGTCCGAGCGCTGCGCGTCGAAGTTGCGGACGACCCGCTCGACGTAGTCGGTCAGCCCGGCCGAGGTGGTCTTGAGGCCGCGCACCTTCTTGCCGAAGGACGCGCCGACCTGCCCGCCGAGGTGGATCTGGAAGCCCTCGACCTGGCGGCCGTCCTCGTCGATGACGAGCTGGCCCTTCAGGCCGATGTCCGCGACCTGGATGCGCGCGCAGGCGTTCGGGCAGCCGTTGATGTTGATCGTCAGCGGCTGGTCGAAGTCGGGCAGCCGCTTCTCCAGGTCCTCGATGAGGTCCATGCCGCGCTGCTTGGTCTCGACGATCGCCAGCTTGCAGAACTCGATGCCGGTGCAGGCCATCGTCTGCCGCCGGAACGTGGACGGGTGCACCTGGAGGTCGTGCGCGGCCAGGGCGTCGGCCAGCGCCTCGGTGTTCTCGGCGGGGACGTCCAGGATGACCATCTTCTGCTCGACGGTCGTGCGGACGCGGCCCGACCCGTACCGGTCGGCCAGGTCACCGATGACGCCGAGCAGTTCGCCGTTGAGGCGGCCGACGCGCGGCGCGAACCCGACGTAGAAGTTCCCGTCGTTCTGCGGGTGGACGCCGACGTGGTCGCGGCGGGGGAGCGGCGCGGCCGGCTCGGGGCCGTCCGGCAGGGCGTACCCGAGGTACTCCCGCTCCAGCACCTCGCGGAACTTCTCCGGGCCCCAGTCGTTCATGAGGAACTTGATGCGGGCGCGGTGCCGCAGCCGCCGGTACCCGTAGTCCCGGAAGATCGAGATGATGCCCTTCCAGACCTCGTGGGCCTGCTCGGGCTCGATGAAGACGCCGAGGCTCTTGGCGAACATCGGGTTGGTGGACAGGCCGCCGCCGACGAACGCCTGGTAGCCGACCCGGCCGTCCTCGTGCACGGTGCCGACGAAGGCGACGTCGTTGATCTCGTGGACGGTGCAGTGCGCGGTGCAGCCGCTGATCGCGGACTTGAACTTGCGCGGCAAATTGGAGAACTCGGGCAGGCCGATGTAGCGGTCGTGGATGTCGCGGATCTGCGGCGTGCCGTCGATGACCTCGTCGGCGGCGATGCCGGCCAGCGGGCAGCCGAGGATCACGCGCGGGGTGTCGCCGCACGCCTCCATCGTGGACAGGCCGACGGCCTCCAGCGCGTCCCAGATGGCGGGGACGTCCTCGATGCGGATCCAGTGGTACTGGATGTTCTGCCGGTCGGTGACGTCGGCGGTGCCGCGCGCATACTTTGTGGCGATGTCGGCCAGGACGCGGAGCTGCGCCGGGTCGAGCTGGCCCCCGTCGATGCGGACGCGCAGCATGAAGTAGCGGTCGTCCAGCTCCTCGTCGGGCAGCGCGCCGGTCTTGCCGCCGTCCAGGCCGGGGCGGCGCTGGGTGTAGAGCCCGTACCAGCGCATGCGACCGCGCAGGTCGGCGGGGTCGATGGAGTCGAAGCCCGCCTTGGAGTAGACGTCGATGATCCGCTGGCGGACGTTCAGCCCGTCGTCGTTCTTCTTGTTCTCTTCGTTCTTGTTGAGCGGTTCACGGTAGCCGAGGGCCCACTGGCCCTCACCCCGCTTGCGCTTGGTCGCAGGTGGCACGGCGCGATCCTCATCGTGTCGAGGACGCGTGGCTGCACCGGCATCTCGCAGGCCGGCTCGACGGTGAGCAGGAGAAAATGGGAGAAGTGACGCCGATACGCCACGCGCCCGGAGTTCAGAAGCTGGGGCGTGGTGGGGGCGTCACGGACAGATCGCGCTGCGGACGCGCAGGAAGTCCACGTGCCGGCGCATCACCAGCAGGGGGTCCGCAGCAGTCATGCCTGAACTCTGACATGCGGTTCCGCGGGCTGTCCAGTCGCGTCCGGCATGCGGACATTCAAGGCTTTTCCCACCCAATTTACCGGAAATCCTCATCCCTGCCGCCTCCAGTTCACCGGCGGTTCGGCGGGCTCCCCGCGCGGCGCGGGTTCCTCGGCCCGCCCCTGGGGTGGCTGATGCTGGCAGTCGCACCACGAGCCCTCGCGGCACTCGTCGTGGCGCCGCTCACGGCACGCTGCGCAGATCATGTACCCATTGTCACCGATGCCGGCCGGTGCCCCGCACGCGACCCCGGACCGACCAGGTAACGATCATGGGCGCGGGGTCGATGAGCGGCGTCGAAGCGGGTAAGCCTGATCCAGTGGACGGCCCCCGCGTCACCGAGCGGCACGGTTCGGTGACGTCCCGTCCCGCGACCCCTACCGTGAGGTGACGTGACCGCCGCCCATCCGACCCCCGCCACCCCCGGCGCCGCCGACGGCGCGGTGCCCGCCGTCGCGTCCGAGGGCACCGTGCCGCCCGCCCGCGCGCCGGAACCGGAGGAGCGCCCGGGGAGGGAGCGACGGGACGGCCGCCGCCGGGCGCGGGTCCGCCGCGCGCTGCCCGCCTGGGTGCCCCGGCCGCCGTGGCTGCGGACGGTCTGGAGCGTCGTCAAGGACACGACGGTCAACGCCTTCAACAACCGCGTCACCGGCCTGGCGGCCGAGGCGGCGTTCTTCGCGCTGCTGTCGCTGCCGCCGCTGGTGATCGGCCTGGTCGGCACGATGGGCCACTTCGCGGGCGTGCTCGGCGACGAGTCGATCGCGGAGATCCGCACGTGGATCATCGAGCAGGCGCGGACGGCGCTCACCGGCCAGGCCGTGGACTCCGTCGTCGTGCCGCTGGTGGACGAGGTGATCCGGGGCGGCAGCCCGGACATCGTGTCGGTCAGCTTCCTGATCTCGCTGTGGGCGGGGTCGCGGGCGACCAACGTCTACGTGGACACGATCACGATCTCCTACGGCCTGTCGGGGCTGCGCGGCGTCGTCCGCACCCGCATCCGGGCGTTCCTGCTCTACCTGGTCGGGCTGGTCGCGATGCTGCTGGTGATCCCGCTGCTCGTCGCCGGGCCGACGCTGGCGCGCGCCGCCGTCCCGGAGAGCGGGAGCGTGATCGAGAACCTGTACTGGCCGATCGTGATCACGGTCTCGGTGCTGTTCCTGACGCTGCTCTACCACGCGAGCGTCCCGGTGCGGACGGCGTGGTGGCGGGAGGCGCCGGGCGCGGTGCTGGCGCTGGTGATCTGGGTCGTCGGCAGCTTCCTGCTCCGGCTCTACCTGGCCGGGTCGATGAGCGGGGTGTCGGTCTACGGATCGCTGTCGGCGGCGATCGCCGTGCTGGCCTGGCTGTACGTGGCGGCCTTCGCGGTGCTCATCGGCGCGGCGCTCAACGCCGAGATCGACCGGCGCTGGCCGAGCGCCGACACCGCGCGGGCCCGCGCGGTGCAAGCGGCGGTTCAAGCGGACCGCGAGCAACGAGACGAACCGTAAAACTTACCCCTGACCACCGCCGGTAATGCCTAAACATGTCGTAATCTCGGGATACATGACCCCTCGTGAGGAGACCGGGCGGCTGCGCACCGTGACCGGCACGATCCCGACGTCCGCCATCACCGGCGCGGTGCTCCCGCACGAGCACCTCCAGCTCGATCTGCGCTGGCCCGCGCGCCCCGCGCTGCTCGACTCCGATCCCCGCCGCTGGCTGGACGAGGAGAAGCCGGTCACCGCCGAGCTGACGGCGCTGCGCAACGAGCGCGACCTCGGTCTCGTCGTCG
Organism: Actinomadura flavalba DSM 45200; assembly: GCF_000374305.1. GTDB lineage: Bacteria > Actinomycetota > Actinomycetes > Streptosporangiales > Streptosporangiaceae > Spirillospora > Spirillospora flavalba. The sequence continues at coordinate 148,154 of NZ_KB894100.1, forward strand.
ACCTCACCAGCGCGGGCATGGGCCGCAACGCCGCCGCGCTGGCGCGGATGAGCGCCGGTTCCCGCGTCGCGGTCGTCGCCGCCACCGGCTACTTCGGGGAGCCCTTCCACCCGGCGTTCGTCGCCGACGCCGACGTCGACCGCCTCGCGGAACGGCTGCTCGCGGAGATCGGCTTCGGCATGGACGGCACCAGCGCGCTGCCCGGCGTCATCGGGGAGGTCGGCGCGTGGGGCGACGTCCCGAGCGCCGCCGAGGAGCGCTGCCTGCGCGCCGCCGCGCAGACCGCCCGCTACTCGGGCCTGCCCGTCGCCACCTACGGCCGCGCGGGCCTGGCCGAACTGGAGATCCTGACCACGGCCGGGCTGAACCCGGCGCGGATCGCGGTCGGCCGCCAGGACCTCGTCGACGACCCCGCCGTCACCCGCAAGATCGCCGAGAGCGGCGCCTACGTCACGTTCGGCTCGCTCGGCCTGGCGGCGGGCGACCCCGCCGCGCTCGGCACGCGGGTGCGGGCCGTCCTGGAGCTGCTGGACGCCGGGCACGCCGACCGCGTCCTGCTGAGCACCGGCATCGCCCGCATGACCCAGATCCGCCGCTACGACGGCCACGGCTTCGGCTACCTCTTCGAGGAGTTCCTGCCCGCGCTGCGCGCCGCCGGCGCCGACGACGCCACGCTCGACGGCATCGTCCGCGCCAACCCGCTGCGCTGGCTCACCACGTCCGCCTGACCCGTACGACGAAGGCGCCGCCCCGAGGCCGGGGCGGCGCCTTCGTCATGTCCGCCGGTGTCCCTTCGTGTCCCGTTTCCGGACAAGGACGCGATCGGGCCGTTGACCGTATCCGGGTGAGGCATCGGGAAAAGGTCTTCTTCCGATTCCGTGAAAAGGTGTGCGCGTCAGTAAGCGGTGCGGTATCGGACGCCGTTGATCGACGTCTTGCGCGTTCATCACGAACCGGTGACGACCGTGCGCGCGCGCCGTTGATCGGCTAAGGGGCCCCGGAGAACGCAAACGGCCCCGCGGGGCGGGGCCGTAACGTTTCCGGGTGGCGTGCCGGGGTGTAGGGACCGTCGGTGCCGATGAGACCGCGAGAGCTAGGCGGCGTTGGCGCGGCGCATGCGGCGACGACGCTCGGAGGCGCGCTCGTCCTCGTTCAGGCCGCCCCAGGTGCCGTACTTCTCGGGCCGGGACACGGCGTAGTCCAGGCATTCCGAACGGACCGGACAGCCCATGCAGATCTGCTTCGCCTTGCGCTCGCGGATCTCACGCTCGGGCTGGCGCTCGCCGTCGGGGCCGAAGAAGAGCACGAGGTCTTCTCCCCGGCACGCCGCGGCGTCCTGCCAGCCCCAGCTGGGACGAGGGAGGTTTGCCTGCCGACGTACCTGAGCCATGGAACACCCACCTTGATTAGTTTTCTTACTGAGCCATTGCGGACATGGACGCTCGACGTGCTTCGTCAGAGATGCGTCCGAAGCGCCGAATGGTCCAACGTCTGGAGTTGCCGCTCTTGTTCCCCGTCCGGATGCACCGGGAGCGCGGGGTGGTCGTGCGGCAGGAGGGCTCGCGAAAGGAGCCTTCGAGAGATTACACGAGGGCGGCCTCGTTGAGAAGGGTGAGGTCGCTAACAGTGTAGGTTTCGAGATTCTCTTGACAGTCCGTGGCGCAAGCGCGGCCGGGCGTCGTCCGCTCCAGCACGACGCGATAACGCGCCGGGCCCACGGAAACGACCGCTTCATACGGAGAAGTACCGATCAGCGATTCCACTCGCACGCCGTCCAGTCCGAGGACGCCGGTGTGCTCGCGGGCGAAGTGCTCGGCGGCCTGCACGGGCTCGGGCAGCCCGGCGCGGCCCCGCAGCCGGTCGAGCGCGACCTCGCCGCGCCGGTACGCCTCGATCGCGCGCACGGCGGCGGCGGTGTCGAGGTCGCCGTAGTAGAGGCCGTGCGGGAAGCAGACGAGGTTGGCGGCGAACCGGTCGCCGCCGACGTGGGTGGTCTCCCACACCAGGTCACCGAACCGGGCCGCCAGGTCGCGGGCCAGCGGCGCGCCGGTGCGGGCGCAGCAGGCGTTGCGGCGCCCGTGCGTGCAGACCAGCAGGACGGGGTCGCGGACGAGCGGGCCGAGCCCGGGCCGCCGCCCGGCCGCCAGCGCGGCCAGGTCGAGCCCGGCCAGCTCGGCGGGGTCGTCCAGCGCGCGGCCCTCGATCCACACGGCGGCGCCGTGCGACCAGACCGCGTAGACCTGGACGGGCGGGACGCCGCGCCGCCGCCCGGTGCGCCGGATGAGCTGGGGCCGCACCCCGGCGGCCAGCGCGGCGCGGACGGCGGTCGCCACCGGCCCGTCGCCGGGCAGGTCCTCGATGCGCTCGGGCCAGGGGCCGGGGTGCTCGATCAGCAGCCAGCTCCGGGGTTTGACGGTCGCGCTGGCGAGGCAGGGCCGCTCGCCCGAGTGGCTACCCGGGCAGTGGTCGCAGCTCGTGCGGCGCGTGGTCAACGAAGGCCCCCGTGTTCGTGATCTTCCTGCGGCGAAGAATTAGGTAAGGGTAACCTAAGTATCACCGCATCGGGCAAGTGCAACACGTCATACCCACGGGGCGATCTTCTTCACCTTCGTCCCACCGCTCCCACCAGGGACTCGGCCAGCGGCAGCGCCGCCGCGCGGTCCGCGGGGACGAGCCCGACGCGGGTCCGGCGGTCGAGCAGGTCGGCGGCGTCCAGCGCGCCCTCGTGCCGCACCGCCCACGCCAGCTCCGCGCCCAGCACCGGCAGGCCGGGGGCCACCGGCTCCAGCAGGGCCGGGTCGGCGGCGCCGAGCGCGGCGACCAGCGGCGCCTCGGCGCCGTAGCGCCGGACGAGACGGGCGGGCGCGTCCAGCCGCGCCAGGCGGTCGGGGCCGGCCGCGCCGACCAGCGGGACGCGCGCCGTGCGCGACGGCGGGGCCGCGAACCGGGCGGCCACCGCGTCCACGGCGTCCTGCGCCATCCGGCGGTAGGTCGTCAGCTTGCCCCCGACGACCGTGACGACACCGTCCCGCGAGGTGAGCACGGCGTGCCTGCGGGACAGGTCGGCGGTCTCCCCGGGCACGCCGGTGTCCAGCAGCGGGCGCAGGCCCGCGAACGCCCCGACGACGTCGGACGCCCGCACCGGCACGTCCAGCGCCGTGCCGAGGATGTCCAGCAGGAACCCGATCTCGGCGGCCGTCGGCTCGGGCACGTCGGGGATCGGGCCGTCGGCCGGTTCGTCGGTCAGCCCGACGTAGACGCGGCCGTCGCCCTGCGGCAGCACGAGCAGGAACCGGCTCGTCGAGCCCGGCACCGGCACGTGCAGGCCGGTGGCCAGGCCCTCCAGCGTCGCGGCGCGGACGACGATGTGGGTGCCGCGCGACGGGCGCAGCGTGATGCCGTCCACCAGCCCGCCCGCCCACACGCCCGCCGCGTTGATCACTGCGCGGGCGCGGACGCCGAACTCGGCGCCGGTCAGCTCGTCGCGGACCTGCGCGCCGTCACCGGTGAGCGTCAGCGCCCGGCAGCGGGTCAGGACGCGCGCGCCGTGCGCGGCGGCGGTGCGGGCCAGCGCGGTGACGAGCCGGGCGTCGTCGGCGAGCTGCCCGTCGAAGGACAGCAGCCCGCCGCGCAGCCCCGCGCCGCGCACCGGGGGCGCGGTCCGCCGCGTCTCCACCGCCGACAGGCGGCGCGGGCCGGGCAGCACCCGGCGCGGCGTGCCCGCCGCCGCCCGCAGCGCGTCGCCCGCCCGCAGCCCCGCGCGGGTCAGGGCCTCCTGGCGGCGCGACACCAGCGGCGTCAGCGGCAGCACGAACGGCAGCGCCCGCACCAGGTGCGGCGCGGTGCGGGTCATGAGGACGCCGCGCTCGACCGCGCTCTCGTGCGCCACGTCGAGCTGCCCGGACGCCAGGTAGCGCAGGCCGCCGTGGATCAGCTTGGAACTCCACCGGGACGTGCCGAACGCCAGGTCGTGCGCGTCGATCGCGGCGACCGACAGCCCGCGCGCGGCGGCGTCCAGCGCGACGCCCGCGCCGGTCGCGCCGAGCCCGACGACGAGGACGTCCACGACCTCGTCCGGAAGCGCGGCCAGCTCGCGGGCGCGCCGCGCCGCGTTCAGCGAGGAGCGGGCGGGGGTCATGCTCACGGGGACTCCTGGCGTCAGGGTTGCAGGCTGGTCAGCAGGATGTGGCGGAGTTCGGCGGTGAAGGCGTCGTCGGACAGGCCCGGCGCGGCCGGGTCGGTCATCGTGGACAGCGACAGCCCGAACGACTGGACGACCAGCAGCACCGCCCGCGCCTGCCGGACGGGGTCGCCGGGGCGGACCGAGCCGTCGGCGTGCCCGGCGGCGATCGCCGCCTCGAACACCTCCAGCAGGCGCCGCTGCGTGCCGCCGAGGCGGTCCAGCACGTAGGGGAGCAGCAGTTCGGGGTCGACCTCGACGATCTTGCGCAGCAGCGGGTGCGCGCGGAACGTGGCGACGCCGTCGGCGACGGCGTCCACGAACCGCTCCAGCACCGGGCCGCTGCCCGCGCCGGGGTCGGCGTCGGCGGCGAGCGCGGTGAACTCGCGCGTCATGAGGTCGGTGACGATGGTGCGCACGTCCGGCCAGCGCCGGTAGAGCGTCATCCGGGACAGGCCCGCGCGGCGGGCGATGTCGGTGAGCGTGGTGCGGCGGACGCCGACGGCGAGGACGCAGTCGCGGGCGGCGTCCAGCACCGCGTCGTCCGCGGTTCTGTTGTGACGATTCGACGTCATGTGTCACAGTGTAAGCCACGGTCGAGACCCGAGGAGGCACCAGTGAGCGCGGACATGCTGTGGAGCGGATGGGGCGACCCCGACGAGGCCGCCCCGCTGCCCGACGCGGTCGTCGGGCTGCTGCGCGACCTGCTGGGCGTCCGTCCCGCCGCCGCGCCGCCCGCCGAACTCGGCGAGATCCGCGTGCGGCCGTCCCGGCTCGCCCCCGGCATTGTGGCGGATCTGGAGAAGGTCGCGCGCGTCCGCGCCGACGACGAGAGCCGTATCCGGCACACGCGCGGCAAGTCGACGCCCGACCTGCTGCGCATCCGCGCCGGGGACGTCACCGACGCGCCCGACGCCGTCGTGCTGCCCGGCACCCACGACGACGTCCTGGCCGTACTGCGGATCTGCTCGGCGGCGGGCGTGGCCGTCGTCCCGTTCGGCGGCGGGACCTCCGTCGTCGGCGGCCTCACCCCGCAGGGCGTGGACGCGGTGATCGCGCTGGACGTCGGCCGCCTGGACGAACTGGTCGAACTCGACGAGACCTCCCGCACGGCCGTCCTGGAACCCGGCCTCAAGGGCCCGGTCGCCGAGGACCTGCTGCGCGAGCGCGGCTACACCCTCGGCCACTTCCCCCAGTCGTTCGAGTGGGCCACGATCGGCGGGTTCGCCGCCGCCCGCTCCAGCGGCCAGGCGTCCGCCGGATACGGGCGCTTCGACGAGATGGTCGTCGGGCTGACCGTCGCCACTCCGCAGGGCACGCTGGACCTCGGGCGCGCGCCCAAGTCGGCCGCCGGGCCCGATCTGCGGCAACTCGTCCTCGGCTCCGAGGGCGCGTTCGGCGTCATCACCGCCGTCCGGGTGCGCGTCCGGCCGCTGCCCGAGCACACCGCGTACGAGGGCTGGCGGTTCCCGTCCTTCGAGGCGGGCGCCGCCGCGCTGCGCTCGGTCGCCCAGGACGGCCCGCGCCCCGCCGTGCTGCGGCTCTCCGACGAGACCGAGACGATGATCGGCCTCGCCGACCCCGGCGCCATCGGCGGCGGCGCGTCCGGCGCGGCCGGCTGCCTGGCCGTCCTCGGCTTCGAGGGGCCCGGCGTCGAGGGCGCCCGCGAACGGCTCGCGGCGGCGGGCGGCGAACCGCTCGGCGCGGCGCCGGGGGAGAAGTGGGAGCACGGCCGGTTCAAGGCCCCGTACCTGCGCGACGCGCTGCTGGACGTCGGCGCGCTGGTCGAGACGCTGGAGACCGCCGCGTTCTGGTCGGCGATCCCCGCCGTGTACACCGCCGTCCGCGACGCGCTCACCGCCGCGCTGACCGTGGACGGCGCCGGGCCGCTCGTCCTCTGCCACATCTCGCACGTGTACGAGACCGGGGCATCGCTGTACTTCACCGTCGTCACCGCGCAGGGCCTCGACCGGTGGACCGCCGCCAAGCACGCCGCCAACGACGCCATCCTCGCCGCCGGAGGTACGATCAGCCACCACCACGGCGTCGGCGCGGACCACCGCGACTGGTTCGCCCGCGAGATCGGCCCGCTCGGCGTGGACGTGCTGCGCGCCGTGAAGGACCGGCTCGACCCCGCCGGCATCCTCAACCCCGGGGTGCTCGTCCCGCCCGTGTCGCAGGAGTAGCCGCCGATGCCCACCCCCCGGAGCTTCACCGCGATCGTCAACCCGTCCGCCGGAGGCGCGGCGGCGGCCTCGCTGCTGGTGCCGCTGGCCCGGCTGCTGCGCGAGGCCGGCGCGGACGTCGCCGTCGAGTACAGCCGCGGGCTGGACCACGCGCGCACGCTGGCGCGTACCGCCGCCCGCGACGGCCGCGCCGTGCTCGGCGTCGGCGGCGACGGCATGGTCGGCTGCGTCGGCGGCGCCCTGGCCGGGACGGACGCGGTCTTCGGCGTCGTGCCCGCCGGGCGCGGCAACGACTTCGCCCGCCAGCTCGGCCTGCCCGCCGACCCGGCCGGGCTCGCCGCCGTGCTGCTGGACGGCGCGGCCCGGCCGGTGGACGTGATCGAGGCCAACGGCGTGCCGGTGCTCGGCAGCGTCTACGCGGGCGTGGACGCCGTCGCCAACCAGTACGCCAACGAGACCCGGCTGCTGCGCGGCCGGATCTCCTACACGGTCGGCGCGGCGCGCGCCGTGCTGGGCTGGCGGCCCGCCGACTACCGCGTCACCGTGGACGGCGCCGAGCACCGCGAACGCGGTTTCACCGTCGTCGCCGCGAACTCGGGGTTCTACGGCTTCGGGCGGCACATCGCCCCGGACGCCCGGGTGGACGACGGGCTGCTCGACGTCGTCATCGTCGCGGACGGCCCCAAGCGCATGTTCCTCGGCGTGATGAACGAACTGGAGGACGGCGCGCACCTGCGCCGCCCGCAGGTCCGCGTGCTGCGCGGGCGCGAGGTGCGCATCGAGCTGCTGACGCCGGGGCGCACGCTGCCCTACGGCGCCGACGGCGAGCTGCCCGGCACGCTGCCGGTCACCGCGAAGGTGCTGCCCGGCGCGCTGAACGTCCTGCTGCCGGTGGATTGAAGACGATCTTCACTGCCGTTTACGCGCCGATTACGCCGCTCGGGCTAGCGTGATGGACAAGTCCCGATTCAGGGGCTTACGGCTGTTCGTGGAGGCGTCATGAGAAGGCGTGTTACGCCGTTCTGGGGGGACTCATGACGCCCGCGGACAGGCCCGTCGTGGCGGCGCCGGTGTCTACGGGGGTGGCACCGGCGGCCACGGCCGTCCGGGCCGGGGGAGGCGTGGCACGTTCCGCGCCCCCGGCCCGTCCCGTCCGAGCCGTGACCGCGCACACTCGCAACGCGAGCCCTGACCCGGTCGCCCACCACCAAGCCTGAGCGACCACCGGGGCACCACCACGCGGTTCCCGCGGCCTCCACGGAGGCCGCGTCCGTCTGCCCGCGCCTGCGCTACGAGCGGCGGCGCGAATCCGCGTCGTCCATGCCAGGTGGGCGGGCCCGGGGGGTGTCGCGGAGGCCGCGTCGCCCCGCCCGCGCGACGCGCGGCCGTGCGAACCTGCGTCGCCCGCCCCCACGCCTGAGCAACCGCCGGGGGCGCCATCACGCGGTTCCCGCCGTTCTGCCCGTGCTGCGAGCGGCGGTGCAATCCGCGTCGTCCGTGTTAGGTGGGCGGGCCCGGGGGTGGCGCGGAGGCTGCGTTGGTCTGCCGCGCTGCACGCGGCCGTGCGAATCCGCGTCGTCCGTGCCTGCTCGATCCCGTGTCGTTCGTGCCCAGGTCGGGGGATTTATGGGGTGTTTCGGGAGGAGTCGATTGGGGTGTGGAGGTTTTGCGGGTCGTGGGGCGGGCAGCGCCCTAGGGTGAGTGTGATGCGGACGTTGCTGAACGTGTTGTGGCTGGTGCTGTCCGGGTTCTGGATGGCGATCGGGTACGTGATCGCCGGAATCATCTGCTGTGTCCTGATCATCACCATCCCGTTCGGCATCGCGTCGTTCCGCATCGCGGTGTTCGCGCTGTGGCCGTTCGGGAACCGGGTGGTGCGGCGGCCGGGCGCCGGGGCGGGATCGGCCGTCGGCAACGTCATCTGGATCGTGGTGGCCGGATGGTGGCTGGCGCTCGGGCACATCACCACCGGGATCGCGCTCTGCTTGACGATCATCGGCATCCCCTTCGGCATCGCGAACTTCAAGCTCGTCCCGGTCTCGCTGGTGCCGCTCGGACGGGAGATCGTGCCGACCGACGACCGGCAGCGCTTCGCGGTCGAGTAGTGACCTACATCACATTTGTGTATCACCCACGTGTTTCGGCGCGTTGTCCCTCCACTTCCCAACCAACCTTTTGGTCAAATGACCTCCGCCGGTTCTCCTAGCCGGGCAGTGTGTCCGCCGGTGTGACGCGAACGCGTCGCGCGGTGACACTGGGCTAACCCTCGCCGGAGGTATGTGTGACAACCGAGTCGTCCGGGCCCCCTCCCGGGCCCGCCGGAGGTGGGCCGGACCAGGCGGCCTATCTCCAGATCCAGCAGAGCCCCGAGTTCCAGCGGTTGCGGACGGCCTTCCGGCGGTTCGTCTTCCCGATGACCGCGGCCTTCCTCACCTGGTACCTGCTCTACGTCGTGCTGTCGGCGTACGCGCGCGGCTTCATGGGCACCAAGGTGATCGGCGAGATCAACGTGGCGCTGGTCTTCGGCCTGCTCCAGTTCCTCTCGACCTTCCTCATCGCCTGGCTGTACGAGCGGTACGCCCGGCGCACCCTCGAACCCCTCGCCGCCGCCGTCGACACCGACGCCGCCGGAGACGCCCCCGCCGAGAACGGCGGCGCCACACGCGCGGGCGCGACGCGCGCCGACGACGCGGCCCCCGCGGCGGGCGGCGGCGTCACCCGCGCCGGTGACGCGCCCACCGCGACGCCCCCCGCCGACCACGCGGACGACACGTCTCCCGGCACCGGCGCCACGCGCGCGGGCGGGACGCCCCCCGGCGGCGCCACCCGCGCCGACGACGATGACGCGTCCGGTGACGGCCGCGAGGAGGAGGGCCGATGACCGGCACGTTCGCCGCCCCCGTGCTGGCGGCCGCCGAGGGCAGCCACCGGACGCTCTCGCTCGCCCTGTTCGGCGCGTTCGTCGCGCTGACCCTCTACATCACGATCTGGGCCAGCCGCCAGACGCGCACCGCCGCCGACTTCTACGCGGGCGGACGCTCGTTCTCCGCCGTCCAGAACGGCCTGGCCATCGGCGGCGACTACATGTCGGCCGCCTCGTTCCTCGGCATCGCGGGCATGTTCGCGCTGTCGGGCTACGACGGGTTCCTGTACTCGATCGGGTTTCTCGTCGCGTGGCTCGTCGCGCTGCTGCTCGTCGCGGAGATGCTGCGCAACTCGGGCCGGTTCACCATGGCCGACGTGCTGGCGTTCCGGATGCGGCAGCGTCCGGTGCGCGCCGCCGCCGGGCTCTCCACCATCGTCGTGTCGATCTTCTACCTGCTCGCGCAGATGGTCGGCGCGGGCGCGCTCGTCACGCTGCTGCTCGGCTCGCAGAGCGAGTCCACCAAGATCGTGACGATCATCGTCGTGGGCGCCCTGATGATCTTCTACGTCACGGTCGGCGGCATGAAGGGCACCACCTGGGTGCAGATCGTCAAGGCCGTGCTGCTGATGAGCGGCGCGTTCGTCATGACGGTCTGGGTGCTGGCCAAGTACGGCTTCAACCTGTCCAGCCTGCTCGGCGCCGCCGCCGACGCCAGCGGCAAGGGCGACGCGTTCCTCGAACCCGGCCTCAAGTACGGCGCGACCGACCTGTGGTCCAAGCTGGACCTGCTGTCGCTCGGCCTCGCGCTCGTCCTCGGCACCGCCGGGCTGCCGCACATCCTCATCCGCTTCTACACGGTGCCGAACGCGCGCGCCGCCCGCTCCTCGGTGAACTGGGCGATCGGCATCATCGGCGCGTTCTACCTGATGACGCTCGTCATCGGCTTCGGCGCCGCCGCGCTCGTCGGCGGCAAGGCCATCGCCGCCCAGGACAAGGGCGGCAACACCGCCGCGCCCCAGCTCGCGCTGGAACTCGGCGGCGGGGAGGGCTCCACCGGCGGGGCGGTGTTCCTGGCGGTGATCGCGGCGGTCGCGTTCGCGACGATCCTCGCGGTCGTCGCGGGCCTCACGCTGGCGTCCTCCTCGTCGTTCGCGCACGACGTCTACGCCAGCGTGCTCCGGCGCGGGAAGGCGAGCGAGCGGGACGAGGTCCGCACCGCGCGGATCGCGGCCCTGGTCATCGGCGCCATCGCGATCGTGCTGTCGATCTTCGCGCGCGGGCTGAACGTCGCGTTCCTCGTCGCGCTGGCGTTCGCGGTGGCCGCGTCGGCGAACCTGCCGACGCTGCTGCTGTCGCTGTTCTGGAAGCGGTTCACCACCTCGGGCGCCGTCGCGGGCATCTACGGCGGTCTGGTCTCGGCGGTCGGGCTCGTCCTGCTCAGCCCGGTCTGCTGGGGCGGCGCGTCCAGCACGATCCCCAAGGGCAACGCCGACGCGCTGTTCAGCACGACGGCCGTCGCCCCGGTGCCGCTCCAGAACCCGGGCCTGCTGTCCATCCCGATCGGGTTCCTGTGCGCCTACCTCGGCACGGTGCTCAGCAAGGACAAGACGAGCGGCGCGGGCAAGTACGCCGAACTGGAGGTCCGCGCCCTCACCGGAAAGGGAGCCCACTAGCCCCCGCGCGGAGGCGCGGCAAGAGAATAGGGTGGCGGTGCCCGGTCCGTCCGGGCTCCGTCACCTTGTGGCGTTTTCGGCCCCTCTACCCCCGGAGGTTGCTCGGTGCGTGCCCAGGACGCCGTCCCCCAGCCCGCGTCCGGGAACTCGCGGTCGTCGGAGGCCGGGGCCGGGTGGACGTGCGGAACCCCTGGACGGTACGAGGCGCTGGTGCCACCGCGCACCCGGGCGTTCTCCTGGTGGCGGCCCGGCACGCTGCTGCGATCGCGCAACGACGTCCTCGCGCACGTGTTCGGCGACCCGTCCGACGACATCCGGCGCGCGTCGCTGGCGGCGCTGACCGAGCGCGGCGTCCCGGCGGCGTTCACGGTGCAGCGCCGCGAGGAGGACGTGTCGTTCGTCCTCATGGGCGACACCGGCGAGGGCGACCGGTCGCAGTGGGCGGTGGTCCCGGCGCTGGACCGGATCGGCGCGGGCACCGACTTCCTCGTCATCGCCAGCGACGTGATCTACCCGGCGGGCGACACCGCCGACTACCCGGACAAGTTCTTCCGCCCCTACACGAACTATCCCGGGCCGATCTACGCCATCCCCGGCAACCACGACTGGTACGACGGGCTGCGCGGCTTCCTGCGCGTCTTCTGCGACCTGCGCGAAGACCACGCCAGGCCCGTCTTCACCGGCTTCTTCGGCCCGCTCGCCCGGCTGCTGTGGCGCAGGCCCGGCGCGGTGGACGACGCCGCGCTCGACGCGGCCCGCGCCCGGTACCGGGGCGCGCCCGGCCAGCAGGCCGTGCAGCCCGGTCCGTACTGGGCCGTCGACACGCCGCGGCTGCGGATCATCGCGATCGACACCGGCATCGCCGGCGGCATCGACCGCGACCAGGGCGCGTGGCTGCGCGAGGTCTCGGCGGGGCCCAAGCCCAAGCTGCTCATCACCGGCAAGCCGCTGCTGGTGGACGACGAGCGCAGGCCCGGCCCGATCGAGGGCGGCGGGACCGTGGACGACATCGTCCGCGACCCGGCGCACCACTACGTCGCGGCGATCGGCGGCGACATCCACAACTACCAGCGCTACCCGGTCAAGGTCGGCGACCGGACGCTGCACTACGTCGTCGCGGGCGGGGGAGGCGCGTTCATGCACGCCACCCACACGATCCGCCGCACCCGCTCGGTCGACGAGGACGCGTTCCGCTGCTACCCGCTGCGCGGCGACTCGCTGTCGCGCTACAGCAAGCTGTACGGCGCGTGGACGCGGCTGCCGAAGCTGTTCGAGCTGACGCCCCAGGAGGCGACGGCGGCGGCGAGGCACCGGCTCGGCATCCGCCCGGCGCGCGGGTACGGCGACGCGCCGACGCCGCCGTCGGCGCGGGCCAAGTTCGTCGCGGCCCTGCTCGGCGTCCCGCGCGGGAACCGCAAGCGCACCGGCCTGCTGCGGCTGCCGGTGCGGCGGGTGCCGCGCTGGTTCCGCTCGGAGCTGGCCGACTGGGACCGTCCGCCGTTCTTCAAGAGCGTGCTGCGCCTGGACGTGTCCGACGGCGAACTGCGCATCCGCTGCTTCGGGGTGAGCGGCTGCGGCGAGCACGAGGACGCCCCGCCCGTCGAGGACGAAGTGACGATTCAGCTCTAATTCGCCCGCAAATGGGGTGATCGGGCTACAGTTCTGCCGTCGCCACGGATGTACCCCCGCACGCACCGTCGGCATGACGTACCGGGACGCATCCTCACCAGGAGACACGATGGGTTACCCCCAGCAGGGGCAGCAGCAGTACCAGCAGTACCAGCAGGGCGGGGGCGTGCCCGCCCACGCGCCGCAGCACGCCCCGGCGCCGGTCGGCTCCGGCTACAACATGAAGCGCCGCAACCCCGTCGCCGCCTGGCTCGGCCTGCCGCTCATCACGTTCGGCATCTACGGCATCGTGTGGTTCTACAAGGTGCACAGCGAGCTGTTCGGCTACGACCGCCGCACTGGCGACGCCGCCACCAACGCGCTGCTGTCGCTGATCTTCGGCTTCATCACGCTCGGCATCTGGCCGCTGGTGATGTGGGTCAAGCTCGGCGGGCGCATCGCCCAGGCGCAGCGCGGCGCGGGCCTCGCCCCCACGTGCAGCGGCGGCGTCGGCTTCCTCCTCGGCCTCATCGGCTTCGGCACGCTGTACTACCAGATCCAGCTCAACAAGATCACCGACCGGTACGGCACCATCGCCCCCGGCCAGCAGGTCTCCCTGGCGGGCTGACACCTTCGCCCACGGCCCGCGCCCCGCTCCGGGGCGCGGGCCGTGTTTCTGTCGGAGGGCGGCGGCAGAATGGCGGGGTGAGGATCGCGGTGGTCGCCGACGGGGCGGGTGGCGGGCTGCTCGCACCGCTCGACGACGACGGCGCACCCGCCGGACCGGTACATGAGGCGGCCGACGTCGCGGCGGCGGTGGCGGCCGCCGAGCGCGAGCACGCCCCGCGCTGGGTGTGGGCGTCCACGGCGCGGATCTACCCGGCGCTGCTGACGGCCGGGGTGCGGGTCGCGCGCTGCCACGACCTGGAGCTCACCGAGTCGCTGCTGCTCGGCCACGCCGGACGGTACGGCGAACCGCGCTCCGTCGAGGCCGCGCACGCGCGGCTCACCGGCGCGCCCGTCCCCGACGACCCGGTCCCCGCCGCCGCGCCGCCGCCGCAGGCGTCGCTGTTCGATCCCGCGCCGCCGCCCGCCGACGACACGGCGGGCGCGCTGGAACGGGCCGTCGCCGTGCACGCCGACCAGCGGCGCCGCGCCGCCGCGCTGCCCGGATTCGCGCTGCTGACGGCGGCCGAGTCGGCGGGGGCGCTCGTCGCCGCCGAGATGACCCGGGCCGGGGTGCCCTGGTCGGTGGAGCGGCACGACGCGCTGCTCACCGAGCTGCTCGGGCCGCGTCCGTCCGGCGGGCTGCGGCCCCGCCGCCTCCAGGACCTCGCCGACCGGATCAACGCCGCGTTCGGGCCGCGCTCGGCGGTCAACCCCGACTCGCCCGCGCAGATCGTCAAGGCGCTCGCGGCGGCCGGGCACCCCGTCACCAGCACCCGCGCGCACGTGCTCAAGGGCATCGGCCATCCGGCGATCCCGCTGCTGCTGGAGTACAAGGAGCTGGCGCGGCTGCACACCGCGCACGGCTGGGCCTGGCTCGACACCTGGGTGCGCGGCGGACGGTTCCGCCCCGAGTACGTCGTCGGCGGCGTCGTGTCGGGCCGGTGGGCGACCAGCGGCGGGGGCGCGTTGCAGATCCCGCGCACGCTGCGCCGGGCCGTCGTCGCTGACCCGGGCTGGAAGCTCGTCGTCGCTGACGCCGCCCAGCTCGAACCGCGCGTGCTCGCCGCGCTCGCCCGCGACCGGCCGTTCACCGAGGCCGCCGCGCACGGCGACCTGTACGCCGCGCTGTCGGACGCGTTCCCGTCCGGCGGCACGACGTCCGCCCGCGACAAGGCCAAGATCGCGCTGCTGTCAGCGATGTACGGCGGCGGCACCGGCGAGGCCGTCGAACTGCTCGCCGTCCTGCGCCGCCGCTTCCCGGACGCGTTCGGCTTCGTCGAGGCCGCCGCCCGCGAGGGCGAACGCGGTCACCTGGTGCGCTCGCTGCTCGGCCGCACCTGCCCGCCGCCGTCGCCCGGCTGGCGCGAGCTGACCGCCACCGGCGACGCCCGCGCCGCCTCCGCCCTGCGCAGCCGGGGCCGCTTCACCCGCAATTTCGTCGTCCAGGCCACCGCCGCCGACTGGGCCCTGGCCCTCCTCGGCGGCCTGCGCCGCCGCCTGCACGCCCTCGGTGCCCCGCACCTGGTCTTCTTCCAGCACGACGAAGTGATCGTCCACACCCCGGCGGACCTGGCCGAGCAGTCCGCCCAGGCCGTCCACGCCGCCGCCGACGAGGCCCGCCACCTCCTGTTCGGCGCCACCACCGTCCGCTTCCCCATGCAGACGACCACCGTCGACTCCTACGCCGACGCCAAGTGACCGGCCCCGTGGGGATGCCGGGGATCACTCGTGGACGACGGTCTTCGTCGGGGCGGCGGCGCCTCGGACCAGGGTGCTCACCTCGGTGCGGAGGGAGACGAAGTCGGGGTGGGCGCGGGTGGTGGTCTGGTCGCGGGGGGCCGGGAGGTGGACGGGGAGTTCGGCGCGGACGCCGCCCGGGTCGCGGCCCAGGACGACGACGCGGTCGCCGACGTAGACCGACTCGTCGATGTCGTGGGTGACCAGGAGGATCGTCATGCCCTCGTCGCGGTGGACGCGCAGCACGAGATCCTCCAGGTCCTCGCGGGTCTGGGCGTCGACCGAGCCGAACGGCTCGTCCATCAGCAGCAGCGACGGACGGTACGCCAGCGCCCGCGCGATCGACACGCGCTGCTGCATCCCGCCCGAGAGCTGCCACGGGTACTTGCGGCCCGCGCCGTCCAGCCCGACCGACGTCAGCGCCTCCTCGGCGGCGGCGCGCCGCTCGGCCCGCGAGCCGCCGCGCCGGCGCAGCGGCAGCGCCACGTTGTCGCGGACGGTCAGCCACGGCAGCAGCGACCGGCTGTAGTCCTGGAAGACGACGGCCAGCTCGTCCGGCACCCCGTCGATGGCCGTGCCGTCCAGCACGACCCGCCCGCCGGTGGGCCGGACGAGCCCGGCGATGCAGCGCAGCAGCGTCGACTTGCCGCACCCGGACGGGCCGACGATGCTGACCAGCTCGCCGCGCGGCACCCGCAGGCTCATCTTCTCCAGGACGGTGTGGTCGCCGTAGGAGTGCGTCAGCCCGTCGATCTCCAGCATGTTCTCGGACATTCGTGGACTCCCGTCTCAGTCGTTACGGCGTGCGTTGTCGTGCCACGCCAGCGCACGCCGCTCCACGAGCGCGAACACCAGGTTGAACAGGCAGCCGAGCACGCCGAGCAGCACGATGCCGCCCCACATCTGCGGGATCTCGAACGCCTGCTGCGCCAGCAGGATGTGCGCGCCGATGCCCTGCCCGGCGCCGACCAGCTCGGAGATCACCATGAGGATCAGCGCGAAGCCGAGGCTGACCCGCAGCCCGGCGAAGATCTTCGGCGCGGCCGACGGCAGGATGACCCGCCGCATCCGCAGCCATCCGGTGATGCCGAACACGCGGGCCGTCTCCAGTTGGAGCCGGTCCACCGACCGCACGCCGTCGATGGTGTTGAGCAGGACGGGCCACACGACGCCGAACACGATCGTCGCGACCTGCATCTGCGTGCCGAGGTCCAGCAGCGCGAGCAGGAACGGGATGAGGGTCGGCGGCGGCACCGAGCGCAGGAAGTGCAGGACGGGTTCGACCAGGTGCCCGAGCGCACGGGAGCGTCCGATGAGCACGCCCCCGGCGACGCCGATGACACCGGCCAGCCCCCAGCCGAGGAACAGGTTGCGGAAGCTCGGCCCGAAGTCGGCGCGGGCCTTCTCGGTGAGGAACAGGTCGCCCGCCGGGCCGGAGAACCACATGTCGCGCAGCGCGGGCAGGATCGCGGACGGCGGCGGGAAGAACTCGTCGTCCACGGCGCGCGTGACCAGCTCCCACGCGATCACCAGCAGGACGAGCAGCCACACCTGCGCGATCCCCGACAGCGCCCCGAGCAGGCGCCGCCGCCCGCGCCGCGCGGGTTCGGCGGCGGGGGGACGTTCCACGGTCGCGGTGCTCACGTCGCGGCCTCCGTTCCGGCCAGGTGCCAGCGGAACGCGCGCCGTTCCAGCGCGGTCAGCACGGCGTTGACGACGAGGCCGAGCAGCCCCGCCCACACCGCGCCCGCCAGCATGTAGTCGGGCTGCCCGCCGCCGGTCTGGCTCTGGCTGAGGAAGCCGCCGACGCCGTCGGCGCCGCCCGCGATCAGCTCGGTCGACACGACCACGACGAGCCCGACGGACGCGGCGATCCGCACGCCGGTCGCGACGAACGGCGCCGAGCTGGGCAGCGAGACCCGCAGCAGCACCGCGACCTTGCCGAACCCGAAGCTGCGCAGCGTCTCCTTGGCGACCGGGTCGACGTCGCGCAGCGCGTACAGGGTGTTGATCAGGATGGGCCACGTGCAGGCGTAGAACACCAGCGCGGTCCGGCCCTGGGACTGGGAGCTGAAACTGACCAGCGCCAGCGGGATGAGCGCCAGGGCGGGAATCGGCCGCAGCACCTCGACGACGAGGCGCGCGGCGCGGTTCAGCCAGGGCGCGCTGCTCAGCACGAGCCCGAGCAGGACGGCCGCGGCGGTGGCGAGCAGCAGCCCGCCGAACCACACGCGGACCGTCTGCCCGACCTGCGCGAGGTAGGCGCCGTCGACGCTCATCTCCGCGGCGCGCCGCAGCACGGTGGAGGCGGGCGGGACGGCCTCGGCATCGACCAGACCGGTCCTGACGACCAGTTCGGCGACCGCGACCGCCCCCGCCACGCCGACCGCGCCGAGCGCGAGTCGGGAGTGCCTCATCCGGTTTCGGCCACCATGGGCTTGATGTCGAAGTCCTGCTTGAGGTACTCGAACTGCCGCATGACGTCGGCCACGCGCTGGATGCGCTTGGCGTTGGTGGACGTCGGGTAGGCGCTCAGCGTGATCGTGCTGATGACCTTCGGGTCCATCTTGGTAAAGCGCGGCATCGCGTCCTGGAGCTCGGCGCGGTCGGTGGCCAGCGCCTGGGCCTTGGCGAACGCCCGCTGGAACGCGGCGACCGTCTTGGGGTTCTTGGACGCGAACTCGTCGGTCGTCACGTAGCCGGTGATCGGGAAGTCCTTGGTCGGACCCGAGGAGAAGTCGGTGAGCAGCCGGGCGCCGAGGGACTGCTGGACGCCGGAGATGAACGGCTCGGGGACGACGATCGCGTCGACCTTGCCGGTCTTGAGAAGCTGCTCCTGGTTCGGGAACGGCGCGACGACGACGTTCTTCTCCTCGTCGATCTTCACGCCGTGCGGCTCCAGGGTGGCCCGCAGCAGCAGGCTCATCTGGTCGCCCTTGGAGTTGGTGCCGATCTTCTTGCCCGCCAGGTCGGCGGGCGTCTTGATCGGGGAGTCCTTGGGGACGAGCACGCCGTTGAGGTTCTTGGTCATGGCCGACGCCTCGGCGACGATCCGCAGCTTGGCGACGCCCTCGGACTGGGCCTTGATCGTGCCGACGTGGCCGCCGTGCGCGAAGTCGATGCTGCCGCCCTTGAGCAGCGGGAGCGCGGCGGCGAAGCCGTTGACGGTCTGGAGCTTGACGTCCAGGCCCTCGGCCTTGAAGAAGCCCTTGGTGATGGCGATCTGGACGGCGGCGCCCTCGGTGATGGGCATCGCGCCGACGTTGATGGAGGTCTTCTCCAGACCGGTGGCGGACTTCTCCTCACCGCCGCCACAGGCGGCCAGGGACACGCCCAGCACGGTGGCGAGGGTGGCGCCGAGGGTGACGCGGCGCAGGCGAGCGAACTTCATGAACGCTCCTTCGAGTGTGAGATGACGGGGGGTCATGACGGGGGGAGCCGTGCGCACAGCTTGATCGTCGGGGACTCTAGCGCAGCCACCTGTACGAATCGTCTGGTTTCCGGTTGTTTATCCGAGTGAGATGTGAACCAGACAAAACGGGACGAATAGGGCGACACCCTGTCAAATCCTGCAAAGTACTGAATGACAGTCATCAGGTTGGCCACAGGGATTACTCTGTGCTCCAATGACCCACGCCCCAGAGGCATCAGTGGTCATGGGCACCGACTGGCCGGGCTCCCCGAACACCCCGGCCCGGGCCCACTGCCGTGAGAGGTGATGGAGGGAAGTGCGACCGGCGACGGAGCGGGACCGGCCCCCGGGTCCCGATGCGGAATCCCTCCGCAAGAGCGCTGCTGAGCAGGAGCGACACCCGAAGAGAAGAGGTGGTTTCCGGCTCGCCGACCGGCGGGTCGCGACGCGGCTGGTGGCACTGATCGCCATCCCCGTGGCGGTCGCCGGCATCCTGGCCGGGCTGCGTCTGCGCGACGCCGCGACCGAGGTTCAGGTGTACACGCGCATCGAGCAGTTGGCTACGCTGAGTGACCGAACGTCGGGTCTCGTCCAGGAACTGGAGGACGAGCGGGACGTCACGGTCAGGTTCCTGAGCCTGTCCCGGAAGAAGCGCGACGACCTCTCCCAGACGCTGCGCGAGCAGTACGCCGCGACCGACCGCTCCGCCCAGAACGTCCGGGGCGCGCTCGGCGCGCTCGACCCCGCCGCGCACAACGAGCAGATCGCCGCCAAGCTCCGCGACATCGCCTACCGGCTCGACACGCTCGGCACCGTCCGGCAGCTCTCGGGCACCCGCAGCGCGTCCGCGTCGTCCACGCTGGACGTCTACGGCCAGCTCGTCGCGTCGCTGATCGGCGTCGACGACCTGGTCGCGCAGGGCAGCCCCGACCCCGGCCTCGCCGAGAGCACCCGGGCGTTCGCCGCGCTGGCCCGCGCCAAGGACCACGCCTCCCAGGAACGCGCCCGCGTCGACATGACACTGCTCGCCGGACGGTTCGCCAACCCCGCCGACCGCGAGGGGCTCCAGGCGCTGCGCTCCCAGCAGGACAGCCAGATCGCGCTGTTCCGCGCCATCGCCACGCCCGCCGAACGGCAGATCTTCGAGGACCTGGTGACCGGCCCCGAGATCGGCCAGGTCGAGCGCACCTACCAGCAGGCGCTGATCCGCTCCGGCAACGACCCGAACCTGTCGGTCCGCCCGCTGCGCCCGCGCGACTCGGTCGAGTGGAACCGCGTCGCCACCGCGCGGCTGGAGCAGATGCGCGGCGCCGAGCAGCGGCTCGCCGCCGCCATCGGCACCCGCGCCACCGAACTGAAGGACGGCGCCTGGCGCCGCGCCTTCACCGACGCGGCCGTCCTCATCGTCGGGCTGCTGCTGGCCGGGATCGCGACCGTCGTCGTCGCCCGTTCGCTGGTGCGCCCGCTGCGGCGCCTCCAGGTGGGCGCGCTGGAGGTCGCCGACAACCGGCTGCCGAGCCTGGTCGACCGGCTCCGCGACCCCGACGCCGCCAGCGGCGGCATCGAGGTCGAGCCCATCGACGTCCACTCCACCGACGAGATCGGCCAGGTGGCCCGCGCGTTCGACGAGGTCCACCGCGAGGCCGTCCGGCTCGCCGCCGACGAGGCCGTGCTGCGCGGCAACATCAACGCGATGTTCGTCAACCTGTCGCGGCGCAGCCAGACCCTCATCGAACGGCAGCTCCAGCTCATCGAGGAACTGGAGCAGAGCGAGCGCGACGAGGAGCAGCTCGCCAACCTGTTCCGCCTCGACCACCTGGCCACCCGCATGCGCCGCAACTGCGAGAACCTGCTGGTCCTCGGCGGCCAGGACCAGGTGCGCCGGTGGAACCGGCCGGTGCCGCTCATCGACATCGTCCGCGCGTCGCTGTCGGAGGTCGAGCAGTACGAGCGCGTCGCGCTGCGCGTCGCCGGTGACATGACCGTCGCCGGGCCCGTCGTCAACGACCTCGTCCACCTGCTCGCCGAGCTGGTGGAGAACGCCACCGTGTTCTCCGACGAGCGCACCAAGGTGACGATCTCCGGGCAGGCGCTCAGCGGCGGCGGGGCCATGCTCCAGATCACCGACAACGGCGTGGGCATGTCCCAGGAGGAGCTGGAGGACGCCAACTGGCGGCTCGCCAACCCGCCGGTCATCGACTTCTCGGCGGCCCGCCGCATGGGCCTGTTCGTGGTCGGGCGGCTGGCGGTCCGGCACGGCGTCCGCGTCGAGCTGCGCGCCGCGCAGGGCGGCGGGCTCACCGCGTTCGTGCTGCTGCCCGAACCGGTGATCAGCCCCGGCGACCCCGGCGGCATCGGCAGCCGCGCCTTCGGCCGCGACAGCGGCATGCACGAGGTCGTCCCGGCGCTGGCGGGCGACCCCCGCCTCAACGGCGGCCCCGCCGCCCCGCACCACGCGCCGCAGGACACCGGCGGCTTCGGCGCGTTCGGCGGCCCCGGCCAGCCGCCCCGCCCGCGCGGCACCGGGCCGCTGCCCGCGATCAGCGGCGACACCGGCCAGTTCCCCGCCCTCGGCGGCGGCGACACCGGCCAGTTCCCGGCCGTGCGCGGCGAGACCGGGCCGCTGCCCGCGCTCGGCGGCGGACGGCGGCACGCCGCCGACGGTCCGCCGCCCCGGCGCTCGGACACCGGCCAGTTCCCGGCGATCGGCGCCACCGGACGGCCTCCGGCCGAGCAGCCGGTGCCGCCCGCGCCGCCGTCCCGCCCGGCCGTGCCCCGGCACGACGGGACCGGCCCGCTGCCGGTCCAGAGCGGAGAGACCGGTCCGCCGCCCGTCCAGCGCGGGGAGACCGGACCGCTCCCGCCCCAGCGCGGGGAGACGGGGCCGCTCCCGGTCCAGCGCGGCGGGACCGGACCGATCCCCGTCCAGCGCGGGGAGACCGGCCCGATCCCGGCCGTCCGCCCGGACGCGCCGGACCGTCCGGCCCCGGGCGGCGACCTGCCCGTCCGCACGCCGGGCGCGCAGCTCCCGGGCCGCGCGTCCCGGAGCACCACGCCCGACCAGGACCTGTTCCAGCCGAGCCCGGCCCGGCGGCAGGCGGCGGACCCGACGACGACGGGGCCGCTCCCGCCCCCGTCCGAGCCGGTGCCGCCCGTGCCAGAGGGGCAGCGGCGCCCCTTCAGTTGGGACACCGGCCCGCTCCGGCCGCCGTCCGAGGACGGCGCCGCCGAGCAGCCGCCCCGGCGACCGGCTCCGCCGCCGCGGCCCGTCCGACCGCCCACGCCCCCCGCCGCGCCCCCGAGGCGCACGTCGCCGATCTTCGACGCCATGCAGTCGGAGTGGTTCCAGCGCCGGTCCGGTTCGGCGACCGACGATCCGGCGAAGGGCTGGGAGTCCCCGGCCGACGCCGGGTTCCAGGCCGCCGAGTCGCTGCGCAGCCCCGTCGAGGGCGAGCGGACGGCCGTGGGCCTGCCCAAGCGGGTTCCCGGTCGCAACCGGGTGCCCGGTGCGGTCAGCCCGCAGCCGCAGCCCCAGATTCCGGTGACGGCCGAACGACGGCCCGAAACGGAACAGGGCATATCGGCCGATACCGTACGGAACCGTTTCGCTAGCCTGCAACGCGGTGTCCAGCGTGGACGCACCGAGACACGCGGTGAGTCCGGACCCGCGGGCAACGAAGGACCGTCGCACGACGACGGAGAGACAGGAGGCTCCCGGTGAGCGGGCAGGATCTCAACTGGTTGGTGACGAACTTCGCGGACCGGGTTCCGAAGGTCGCCCACGCCGTGGTGGTGTCCTCCGACGGGCTGCCGATGGCCTACTCCGCGGGCTTCCCGCCCGAGCGGGCCGACCAGCTCTCGGCGATCGCCTCGGGGCTGATGAGCCTCACCCAGGGCGCCGCCAAGATCTTCGAGGCGGGCGGCGTCAACCAGACCGTCGTCGAGATGGACCGCGGGCTGCTGTTCGTCATGGCGATCGCCAACGGCTCGGTGTTCGCGGTCCTGGCCGCGCCCGACTGCGACCTCGGCCTGGTCGCCTACGAGATGACGCTGCTGGTCGAGCGCGTCGGGCGGGCGCTGACGCCCGCGCTGCGCGGCCAGGAGAAGCAGCCGCCCTACGGGGCCGGCGCGGCCCGGTACTGACCTGGATGATCGACGGAGGCCAGCGCGATGGATCACGGCAGTCCCTACGGGCCCGGTGCGGGCGGGCGTCCCGGCTGGCGGGACGCCCCCGGGCGGCCCGCCCCGGGCGACGGCAGTTCCCTGGTGCGTCCGTACGCGGTCACGGGCGGACGCACCAAACCGCGCTACGACCTGGCGGTCGAGGCGCTGGTCACCGCGGCGCCCTACCCGCCGCGTGACGTCGCCGTACTGACGCCCGAGTACCGGGCGATCATGGATCTGTGCCGGTCGGCGCGGTCGGTCGCGGAGGTCTCCGCGCTGCTGCGGCTGCCGCTGGGCGTGGCCCGCGTGCTGGTCGCCGACATGGCCTTGGAGGGGCTGCTGCGACTGCACCAGTCGCGCCCCGCCGGCACGCAGCCGGACGTCCGGCTGCTGGAAAGGGTGCTCAGTGGACTTCGCAAGCTCTGACCGGCCGCCGGCCGGGCCGCCCGCGGGCCAGGACGTGGAGCTGACGTCCGTCAAGATCGTGGTGGGCGGCGGGTTCGGCGTCGGCAAGACGACGTTCGTCGGCTCGGTGTCGGAGATCATGCCCCTCACCACCGAGGCCGTCATGACGGCGGCCAGCGCCGAGGTGGACGACCTGTCGGCCGTCCCCGACAAGACCACCACGACGGTCGCGATGGACTTCGGCCGCGTCTCCCTGGACCGCGAGCTGATCCTGTACCTGTTCGGCACGCCGGGCCAGCACCGGTTCTGGTTCATGTGGGACGACCTGGTGCGCGGCGCGATCGGCGCCGTCGTGCTGGTGGACACGCGCCGGCTGGCCGACTGCTTCGCGGCGGTGGACTACTTCGAGGAGCTGGGGCTGCCGTTCGTCGTCGGCGTCAACGGCTTCAACGGCGAGTTCCAGTACGCCGCCGAGGACATCCGCGAGGCGCTGTCGATCAGCGCGCACGTGCCGATCATGGAGTGCGACGCGCGCAGCCGCGAGTCGACCAAGCAGGTGCTCATCACCCTGGTGCAGCACGCGCTGACCATGCACACGGCGGGCGGCCCGCCCGCCGGGTCGGTCGGCACGGTCTCGCCGTCCTGGACGTAGCGCCGCCCGTCCGGTGCCCCGGGGTCGTGACGGCCCCGGGGCACCGGCGCGTCAGGCGGGGGCGCCGTCGGACGTCTCCTGCCCGGCCGGGGCGCGCAGCGCCTCGGCGACCGAGGCGACGACGGTCATCCGGCGGGCCAGCCCGGTGATCTCCAGGGTGCGGCGGACGAGCGGACGCGGGGACGCCAGCGTCAGGCTGCCGCCCGCGGCCTGGACCGACTTGTGACAGCCGATCAGCACCGACAGGCCGTGCGAGTCCATGAACTCCAGCCCGGCCAGGTCGACGACGAGATGCTCGCCGTGCTCGCGGCGGGCGGCGCGCAGCCGCGCGCGCAGGTCGTCGGCGACCGCGAGGTCCAGTTCGCCGCGCAGCCGCACGACCGTGCGCCCGCGCTCGGACCGTGCGGTGATCTCCAGCAGGGGTTGCGCCACGGGGTTCTCCCCTTACGTTCCGTGAGAGGCCGCCGTCACGGGCGCGACGGAAGCTTTCCCTGTGGCAACTATCGCGGACGCCGGTCCCGGTGCCAAGCCGGTTGGGCGAACCGGCCTGCGGCGTCGCACCGCGTGGGCCGTCCGCGTCATAGGGTGCTGGCGAGCCCCCGCGCCCCCGCCCCCCGCGATGCGAAGGACCCCCTTGGTGAGCACCCTCCGGCTGCCGGACCACCTCGAAGCGCTCCTCATCGACGAACCCGTCCTGGACGTCTACGCCACCGGGCCGTGGCGCGTCCCCGACGGCCTGTTCGAGGAACTGCGCGACCGGTGCCTGGCCCACAACGGGGACGCGCGCGCCCAGGGGCACCCGGTGCGGCGGCCCCACCACCGCAAGGGCACCACCGCCGCCGGGGCCGACCTGTGGCCGCTGCTGGAGTTCCTGACCGGCGCGGCGGCCCTGCGCGGGGGAGCACGGGCGGACGTGGAGCACGAACTGCTGCCCGGCCTGCTCGCCGCGCCCGAACCGCCGCAGCGCGACCGGTTCGGCTGGTCCGCCCCGGCCGGGCGCTGGCGGCCCCCCGGCCTGTGGCTGACCGACACCGCCGACGACGACGCCGGGGCGCGCGAGGTCATGGTCGACCTGGCCCGCGACGGCGTCGAGGTCTTCGCCGGGCTCGTCCCGGCCGAGCCGCGCCGCCGCGCCCTGCTGGACCTGTTCGACGCCCGCCGCGCCGACGCCGGAGCCCGCACCCGCGACCGCGACCTCCCGCACGACGCGCTGCCCGCCGACTGGGCCAAGGGCGCGTCCGACGCGACGCTGGCCGCGCTGCCCGAACTGGGCGGCCCCGTCGGCTACCTCGGCTGGGCGCTGGACGGGCTGCGCGCCGCGCACGCCCGGCTCGGTGACGACGAGCCGTTCCCCGACGCCGTCGCGGCGCTGCTGCTGGCGGCCGGGCTCACCGCCGTCCCCGCCGAGACGGCCGCCGTCCTCGGCGCCGACGCCCGCGCCGAGATCGGTGAACGGCTCCGCGCGCGCCGCTCCACGCTCACCACCGCCGCGTGGCGGCGCGGCGTCCGCGACCGGCTCGCGGACGGCCTGGTCGCCGGGGAGATCGACGCGTGCCGCGCCTGGCTCGACATGGCCGCCCGCGTCACCGGCTGCGTCCAGGGGCTGCCCGGCGCCGCGATCGCGCCGCGCAGCCCGCTGCCCGTGCGCGAGTTCCAGATCGACGTGCACAACCTGTTCAGCGTCCGCCGCGTCGCCAACCCCCTCACCCGCACGCTGCGCCCCCGGCCCCGGCCCGAGCCGCGCGCCACGGCGGCGCGGGCGGCGCTGCCGCCGGTGCCCGCGCTCGTCGGGCAGCCCGCCCTCACCGCCGTGCTGCGCGACGTCCTGCGCGCCCGGCTCGACGACGGCCCCGCCGTGCGGCTGCTCGTGGAAGGCCCCGAGGGCACCGGCCGCAGCACCGCCGCCGAGCTGGCCGAGACGTCGCTGGTCCAGTCCGGCGTGCTGCGCGGCGCCCTGACGATCTCCGAGCAGGTGTTCGCGTCCCTGCCGGTCAGCGACGCCGTGCTGTGGCTCCAGGCCCGCGTCCGCGAGTGCGCGGAGGACCGGCTGCTGCTCGTCGTCACCGAGATCGACCGGCTCGCGGGCAACGAGCGGTGCGGCGCGGCCGTCGCCGAGGAACTGCGCACGCTGCTGGCCCGCACCGCCGGGCTCGACGTCGTCGTGCTCTGCCGGCCCGGCGGCGAACGGCGGCTGTTCGACCTCAACCCCGCGCTCGCCCGCGCGTTCCGTGCCGCCCGCACCGTCGACTTCACCGAGGACGGGTTCACCGAGCTGTTCACCCGCGCCGTCGCCGCGCGCGGCGCCACCGTCGACCCCGGCGCCGCCCGCACCGCCGGGGTCCTGCTGTCGCGGACACCGCCGCTGCGCAACCTGCGCGGCGCCCGGCTCGCCGCCCACCTCGCCCTCGACGCCGTGACCGCCGCCGCCCAGCGCGGCGACGGCCCGCCGGAGGTCACCGCCGCCGACCTGCCGCAGCGGCTCGTCGCCGCCGGGACCGGCGACCCCGACCCGTTCGCGGAGCTGGACGCCTGCGTCGGCATCGAGGCCGTCAAGCGCGAGGTGCACGCGCTCGTCGCGGAGGCCCGCGCCGCCCGGCTGCGCCGCGAGGCGGGCATGGCCGCCGCCGAACGCTCCCGGCACCTGGTGTTCGCGGGCAACCCCGGCACCGGCAAGAGCAGGGTCGCCCGCATCCTCGGCCGCCTCTACGCCGACCTCGGCGTGCTCGCCGGAGGGCACGTCGTCGAGGTCGACCGCGCCGACCTGCTGGGGGAGTACGCCAGCGACAGCGCGCTGCGGGTGCGGCGCGCCGTCGAACGGGCGCTGGGCGGCGTGCTGCTCGTCCGCGACGCGCACGCCTTCGGCGCGGCCGGCGCCGACGCCGAACGCGGCCGGGAGGTACTGGACGTGCTGCTCACCGCCGTGCAGGGCCACGCCGACGACCTCGTGGTGATCCTCACCGGGCCGGAGGCCGAGCTGAACGGGCTGCTGAAGTCGCACCCGCAGCTCGCGGGCCGGTTCGACCGGCGGCTGCACTTCGCGGACCTCACGGCCGCCGAACTCGCGGAGGTGTTCGCCGCCCGCGCCGCCGACGGCGGCTTCACCCTCGCCGACGGCGTGCTGGACAAGGTGCGCGGCGTGCTGCGCGACGCCCCCCGCGACCGCGCGTCCGGCGGCGCCCGGCTCGCGCTCGGGCTGCTGGACCGGGCCGTCGCGGAACAGGGCCGCCGCGTCCTGGCCGACGGCGTCGTGGACGAGACCGAGTCGCTGCACGAGATCCTGCTGGTCGACGTCCCGGACGCGCCGCTGCCCGTCCGGACGCGCCCCGGCGACCCGCTCGGTGAGATCGAACGGCTCATCGGGCTGCGCGACATCAAGCAGGAGATCCAGGCGCTCGTCGCCGAGGCCCGCGCCGAGCAACTGCGCCGCGACGCGGGCATCCCGCTGGCCGCGCCGACCCGGCACATGGTGTTCCTCGGCAACCCCGGCACCGCCAAGACCACCGTCGCCCGGCTCGTCGCCGCCGTGTACGCCCGGCTCGGGCTGCTGTCGTCCGGGCACCTGGTCGAGGTGACCCGCGCCGACCTCGTGGCCGAGTACGTCG
This sequence comes from Actinomadura flavalba DSM 45200, assembly GCF_000374305.1. GTDB lineage: Bacteria > Actinomycetota > Actinomycetes > Streptosporangiales > Streptosporangiaceae > Spirillospora > Spirillospora flavalba. The sequence goes on from NZ_KB894100.1 coordinate 175,308, forward strand.
GGCAGACCGCGCCGCGCGTCCGCGCCGCCGTCGACCGGGCGCTCGGCGGCGTGCTGTTCGTGGACGAGGCGTACGCGCTGACCATGACGGGCACCGCGCACCGCGACTACGGCGCCGAGGCCGTCGCGGAGCTGCTGCGGCTCATGGAGGAGCACCGGTCCGACCTCGTCGTCATCGTCGCCGGGTACGACGCGGAGATGCGCGCGTTCCTGGAGTCCAATCCGGGCCTGGCGTCGCGGTTCCCCAAGGTGCTGCGCTTCCCCGACTACTCCGTCGCGGAACTGCTGGCGATCTTCGAGGCGATGGCGGGCGCCGCCGGGTTCACCCTCGACCCCGCCGTGCTGCCCGTGCTGCGGCGGCGCATCGAGGAGGAGGCGCGCGGCACGTCCTTCGGCAACGCCCGCTTCGTCCGCAACCTGCTCGACGCCGCCGTCGCCCGGCAGGCCCAGCGCATCACCGCCGCCGAGGCCCTGGCGCACGACGAGGTCCGGCTGCTGCGCCCCGCCGACGTCACCGGTACCGGTCCGGTCCGCCGTCCCGACCCCGGCCCCTACCTCTAGTCGGACAAGGCGTCACATTCCGCGGTGACCGCGAGCGGACGACAATCATGCGCGGGAGGGACGCGAGTACCGCCCCGCAGTGTCTAGTGTCTAGGCACACGCTCCGCCCCGGCGGCGGAACCGGCCCGAAAGGAAGACCCGTGGCGCGCAGCAGGTCCGCCCCCGTCCCCCCGGACGACCCGTACGGCTACGCAGGCGATCAGCTCCGCGGCTACGGGAACGACGGGCGCGGCGGCGGGCACGGCGGCGGCTACGACGACGGGTACGGCGGCCGGTACGGGGACGAGCCCGCCCCGGTGCGGCGGCCCCGGCGGCGCCGCTGGCCCCGGGTGCTCGCGCTGGTGCTCGCCCTGCTGCTCGTCGGCACGGCCGGGTTCGCCTTCTACCTCGACACGCGGCTGCAACGCGAGGACGTCCTGTCCGACTACGCCGGCCGCGTCGCCGACACGCCCGGGACCACCTGGCTCATCGTCGGGTCCGACAGCCGCGAGGGCCTGTCCCGCGAGCAGCGCCGCGAGTTCGCCACCGGCCGCGCGCAGGGGCGCCGCACCGACTCGATGATGCTGCTGCACTACGGCGCGGGCGGCACCACGCTCGTCAGCCTCCCGCGCGACTCGTTCGTCCCCATCCCGGGGCACGGGTCCAACAAGCTGAACGCCGCGTTCGCGTTCGGCGGCCCCAAGCTGCTCGTGCGGACGCTGGAGCAGGCCACCGGCGTGCGCATCGACCACTACGCCGAGGTCGGCTTCGGCGGGTTCGTCGGCGTGGTCGACGCGGTCGGCGGCGTCGACATCTGCGTCAAGCGCCCCATCCGCGACCCCAAGGCGGGCCTGAACCTCAAGCGCGGCTGCCAGACGCTCAGCGGCGGGCAGGCGCTCGGCTTCGTCCGCACCCGCGCCACCGCCCGCGCCGACCTGGACCGCGTCGACAACCAGCGGGCGTTCTTCGGCGCGCTGATGAAGAAGTCCACGAGCCCCGGCGTGCTGTTCAACCCCTTCCGCAGCGTGCCGCTGGCGCTCCACGCCACCAGCAACTTCACCGTCGACGACGGCGACCACCTGCACCACCTGGTGCGGATGATGTGGGCGATGCGCGACGTGACCGGCGACGACGGGCTGACCACGACCGTCCCGCTGGGCGGGCAGGGTTCGGCGCCCGGCGTCGGCGCCTACATCACCTGGGACCGGCAGAAGGCGCGGCGCCTGTTCGGCGCCCTGGCCAACGACGAGCGCGTCCCCGCCGACGTCGTGACCAAGTAGAAGATCGCCGGAATATAGAGTCGGTCGCATGGCCGACGACACGAACACCGGTGCCGACACCGCCGCCGAGCTGGACCGGCTGCCCACCTCCGTGCTGCACGATCGCGCCGTCTCCCTCGCCCGGGAGCGGCGCGACGTGAAGTTCGTCTGGGAGCTGCTGAAGGCGATCCCGGCCGCGGCGGCGGCCGAGGGCGAGACGGACCGCGCCCAGTTCGACATGCTGCACGCGCTGTCGCTGCTGGAGGAGTACCGCAACGCCGGCGACAGCGATCTCGCGGACGCCCTGCGGCCCGTCTATGTGACCTATCTCACCGAACATGCCGGAGATCACCGCTGACCTGGGATGACACCCCGGTTCCCGGCCGTGCCCTGGGCGTGTCTTTACTCCGGAGAGATCGCCTCCGCCTCCCTGCGGGGAATTACTCTGTGTAGGCAAGTCACCGCAGAGGGTGGGGGACGTGAACAAGAAGTATCTGAAACTCAGTGCGATCGCCTTTGTCGCGTGGTACGTGATCAGCCGGCCCGAGGGGGCGGCGAACCTGGTCAACAGCGCGCTGGGCGGGCTGGGCGGCGCCGCCGAGTCGCTGTCCCAATTCGTGAGCGCCATCCCTTAGTGCGGAACTGACGCAAGCCCCGTACCCTGCCAGTGGTACGGGGCCTTGTCACGCCCGGAGCCTCCGCTGCGGCCGCCCGCCGCCGAATCCGGGGAGAGCAAGCGCTGGCCGTACCGTCACAGTAAAATCCGCTTTGCGGGTCGGAGCAGAAGGGCACACTGTTCATGGATTCAGTGTGTCGCTGCGCTTACTAAGGGACGGGCGTACGGATGAAGAAGAACCTCCGCTATGTGGCCATCGCCTTCGTCATCTTCTACCTGTTGAGCTCTCCGAACTCGGCGGCGAACGTGGTGAACAACGCGATCGACCAGCTCGGCAACGCCGGCGGGCAGCTCTCGGCCTTCGTGACCGCCATCGCCACGTGACCGTGCCGGGCCGGTCCGCCTAAGATCGGCTCCATGTCTGTCTTCGACGTAGAGATCGAGAGTCTGCGCGGCGGTGCCGCGGACCTCGGGCAGTACCGGGGCAAGGCCGTCCTTGTCGTCAACGTCGCCTCCAAGTGCGGCCTCACCCCGCAGTACAACGGGTTGGAGCGTCTCCAGGAGCGGTACGCCGAGCGCGGCTTCACCGTCCTCGGCGTGCCCTGCAACCAGTTCATGGGCCAGGAGCCCGGCAGCGCCGAGGAGATCGCCGAGTTCTGCTCGGCGACCTACGGCGTCACCTTCCCCCTCACCGAGAAGGTCGACGTCAACGGCCCCGCCCGGCACCCCCTGTACGACGAGCTGACCGGCGTCGCCGACGCCGAGGGCCACACCGGCGACATCCGGTGGAACTTCGAGAAGTTCCTGGTCGCTCCCGACGGCGCCGTCGTCGCCCGCTTCGCGCCGCAGGCCGAGCCGGAGTCGGCGGAGGTCGTCTCGGCCGTGGAGGGTCAGCTTCCCCGCTGACCGGCCGTCCCGGGCGGCGCCGCACGGGCGCCGCCTCCCGACCTGGAGGTCATCGCATGGGCTGGACGTCCGACGACATCCCCGACCTGGCGGGACGGCGCGCGATCGTCACCGGCGCCAACAGCGGCATCGGCTACCACGCGGCGCTGCAGCTCGCCCGGCACGGCGCGTCCGTCGTGCTGGCCTGCCGGAGCCCCGAACGCGGCGAGACGGCGCTCAAGCGCGTCCGCGCCGCCGCCCCGGGCTGCGACGCCGCCCTGGCCGGACTCGACCTCGCCGACCTGGCGTCGGTGCGGGCGTTCGCCGCCGACCAGACCGCCCCGCTCGACCTGCTCGTCAACAACGCGGGCGTCATGGCGCTGCCGCACCGCACCACGGCCGACGGGTTCGAGATGCAGTTCGGCACCAACCACCTCGGCCACTTCGCGTTGACGGGCCTGCTGCTCCCGGCCCTGCTGAAGGCCGACGCCCCGCGCGTCATCACCGTGTCCAGCGGCGCAGCCTGGCTGGGCCGGATGCGTTTCACCGACCTCCAGAGCGAGCGCCGCTACCGCAAGTGGGTCGCCTACGCCCAGTCCAAGCTGGCGAACCTGCTGTTCACGCGCGAGCTGGCCCGCCGTGTCCCGCAGGTCGTCAGCGCCGCCGCCCACCCCGGCTACGCGTCCACGAATCTCCAGCAGACCGGCCCGAAGATGGCCGGCAGCGCCCTCCAGGACCGCGTCGCCGGGCTCGGTAACGCGCTCATCGCCCAGCCCGCCGCCGCGGGCGCCCTCCCGACCCTGTACGCGGCCACCTCGCCGGACGTCACCACCGGCGCCTGCTACGGTCCGAGAGTCCTGCAATATCGCGGCACCCCGTCCCGCGCGCCGCTGCCTCCGGCGGCCAAGAACCCCGCCGACGCGGCCCGCCTCTGGGAGATCTCCGCCGACCTGACCGGCGTCTCCTACCCCTGACGTCAGGACGCCGCGAGGCGGCCGGGGAGCGTCAGGCCGTGGACGGCCTGGTCGAGCGTCGCGGCGATGATCGCCTCGGCCTGGCCCGGGCGGCGCTGGGCCAGGTTCGCGGCGGCGTCCACGATGCCCTGCACGAGTTCGGCGCGCAGCTCCGGCTCGGGCACGCCCGCCTCGGCGAACGCGCGCGCCAGCGGGCGCAGGAGCTGGGCGTGGCCGTCGCGGATGCGCTCGCGCGCCGGTTCGGCCAGGGCGTGCTCGACGAGCGCGACGGCGGCGGCGTGCCGCCCGTCGGTCATGACCTCCAGTTGCGAGCGCACGTACGCCTCGACCTTGCCGACCAGGTCGGGCGGGCCCGCGAGCGCCGCCTCCACCAGCGACGCCCACCGGGGCAGCTCCTCCTCGACGATCGCCGCGACGAGGTCGTCCTTGGAGCGGAAGTACTCGTACAGGCTCGGCCGGGACAGCCCGACGCGCCGCGCAAGCGCCGCGAGCGACAGCGCCTCGATGCCCTCCTCGGCCACCAGCGCGCGGGCGGCGTCCAGGAGGTTGCGGAGCTGGCGGGCGCGGTGCTCGGCCACGGTGCGTTCGCTGATTCTCGGCACTTGCCCATTCTACGTTTGCCGACGAGCCGTCGGCATGAGCCTCACGCCGGGCGGCGCGTCCCCGCCCGCAGCAGCACGACGGTCATCGGCGCGACGAGCGCCAGCGAGACCGTCGCCAGCACGCCGTAGGAGAACGCCGTCACCACGACCCCTGCGAGCAGGCTGGAACCCGCCGCGCCCGCGTTCATCAGCGCGTCCGACAGGCCCTGGACGGCCGGGCGCTCGTCCCGCTCCACCGCGTCGGTCAGCAGCGCCGACCCGGCGACCAGCCCGAACGACCAGCCCGCGCCCAGCAGCACCAGCGCGACGGTCAGCCGCCCGACGTCGTGCGGCGACGACACCGCCGCCAGCACGCACGCGACCGCGAGCATCGCCATCCCGGCGATCAGCACCGGCAGCCGCCCCACCCGGTCGGCGAGCCAGCCCGGCAGCGGCGACAGCGCGTACATGCCCGCGATGTGCAGGCTGATGACGACGCCGACGACGGTGAGCGACGCCGCGCCGTGGTGCAGATGGACGGGCGTCATCGTCATCACGGCCACCATCACCATGTGGCTGACGATCATCGCCGCAACGGCAAGCCGCGCCCGCGACACCGCCACGAGCACCGCCCACCCCCCACGCCCCGACCCGCCCCCCTTCACCGCCGCTTTCGCGGGTGGTGGGTTCGGGGTGCGCATCGGGTCTGGGCGCAGGAGGGCGAACAGGCCGAGTGCCGTGAGCGTGAAGGCGACCGCCGTGGCGGCGAAGGGGCCCGACCACGCGTCGAGGCCGAGGCGGCGGCCGAGCGCGTCCGCCGGTTCGGCGAGGTTCGGCCCGGCGACCGAGCCCACCGTCGTCGCCCAGACGACGATCGACAGGTCGCGCGCCGCGTGCCGCGTCCCGGCGCGGTCGGTGGCGGCGTAGCGGGCGGCGAGCCCGGCCGCCGTGCCGCCGCCGAACAGGAACAGCCCCGCCAGCAGCAGCGGCCACGACCCGGTCGCGCAGGCGAGGGTCGCGACGGCCGCGCCCGTCGCCGCCGCGCCGTACCCGAACGTGAGCGCGGGGCGCCGTCCGTACCGCGCGGTCAGCCGTCCCAGCGGGACGGCCAGCGCGGCGGCGCCCGCGACCGCGATGGACTGGGACAGCCCGCCGACCGCCTCGGAGCCGGAGAGGGACGTGGCGGCGAGGCTGCTGATCGCGACGCCCGTTCCGGCGCCCAGGCCGCCGAGGATCTGCGACGCGGTGAGGACGGCGACGATGCGTCCCTGCGCGGGGTCGCGCCCGGTGTCCGTGCCGTGCTCGCCGGTGACCGCCATCGTCCGTCCCCTCCGCAGATGCTCAGGGGATGATAGGCCCGTCTCGTCCCCTTCCCGGGCGGAAGCCGCGAGAGCGGGGGCGGGCGCGGGCGTCCGGGCGGCGGGGGTACGCTCGATGACGTGCGAAGGTTCCTCACTCCCGGCTGGCTCGGACTCCACGCGATCGCGATCACGCTGTGCGCGTCGTTCCTCGGGTTCGGCTGGTGGCAGTACGAGCGTGCGCAGGCCGGCAACGACCGGAGCTGGGCCTACACCTTCGAGTGGCCGATCTTCGCGCTGTTCGTCATCGTCATGTGGATCAAGATGATGCGCGACGAGCTGGCGGGCGAGGAGTCCCGCACGGCCCCCGCCGTCATCGAGGAGCCCGCCGAGGCCGAGGTCACCCGCGAGATCATCCGGCGGCAGGAGACCGAGGACCCGTCGCTCGCGGCCTACAACCGCTACCTCGCCCGGCTCAACTCCGAGACCCACCGGCGCGACTGACCGACCCCGCCACGCTCCCGGCGTGCTCTGAAAGGTGTGATCTGTGGAAGCGGCCATCAACCGGTACCGCGTCCTCGCGCTCATCGTGGGCGTGATGCTGCTCCTGGTCTGCTTCGTGGGCGTGCCGGTCCGCTACATCGGCGGCAACCCGACGCCGTCGGGCATCATCTCCCCGATCCACGGCGCCCTCTACATCGTCTACCTGGGCATCGCCTACGACCTGTGGCGCAAGGCGAACTGGCCGCTGAAGAAGATGCTCGTCATGGTCTCGGCCGGCCTCATCCCCTTCCTGGCCTTCTTCATCGAACGCCGCGTCGTCGCGGACGCCCGCGCCGAACTGGCCTCCCGGCAGGCCGCCGACGGCCCGGAACCGGTCAAGACCCCCTGATCCACCGCCGTAGGGGCGGGCCGTGGCACTGCGCCACGGCCCGCCCTTTTTCCATCGCCCACTACTTGACGTCAGTCGTCCAGTACTTGACAGTTAGCGTCAAGTAGGAGGTGGCATGGGTGCCGAGATGCCCGCGTGGGGCGAACTGACCGCGCAGTTGCTGTCGCTCGTGGAGGCGCGGCTGGTCGATCCGCTGGAGATCCTGCTGGAGGACGACCTGGCGACCGTCCGCTCCCGGCTCGCCGCGCGCGCCGGAACCTGGGCGCAGCGGCTGCTGGGCGACGACGGCCCCGCCGCCGCGCTCACCGCCGCCCGCCTGGTGGCCGCGCTGTATCCGGGCGACGGGCCGTTCGACCCGCCCGCCGCGTGGTGGGCGACCCCGCTCGGCCGCGTCGTCGCCTGGCGCGTGGGGCATCCGGGCGCCGAGGCCGTCTCGTACGCCGTCGCGGGCGCGATGCTCGGCGTCACCCGTCAGGGCGTCCACGACCTCGTCACCCGGGGCAAGCTCGCCCGGCATCCGTCCGGCGGCGTCACCACCGCGTCCGTCCGCGACCGCATCGACCAGCGCGCGGGCGCCGCCCTGCGCACCCGACGACGAGAGGCCGGCCATGCACCCGAACGATGACCCCGTACCTTCGGCCGCTGGAGGGCCGCGTTCCGCCGGGACGGCGGGTGCGGCGACCGCCGCCGGGCGGATCGGACTGGCCGAGGGGCTGAGCGCCGGTCGTCTCGGGTACGGGGCGATGCAGTTGCCGGGGCCCGGTGCCTGGGGGCCGCCGAAGGACCGCGGCGAGGCCGTCGCGGTGCTGCGGCAGGCGGTCGAGCGCGGCGTCGATCACGTCGACACCGCCGGCTTCTACGGGCCGCACGTCGCCAACGACCTGATCTGCGAGGCCCTGCACCCGTACGCGGACGGTCTCGTCATCGCCACGAAGGTCGGCGTCGAACGGGACGGGCTGGGCGCCTGGAACCCGTCCGCGTCACCGAGGTCGCTGCGTGAGCAGGTCGAGGACAACCTGGCCGCCTGCACCTGCCCGTCCTGGACCTGGTCTACCTGCGGGTCGGCGGTGACGGCCTGCTGCCGCCGGACGAGACGCCGTGGACGGAGTCGTTCCAGGCGCTGATCGACCTGCGCGGGCACGGGCTGATCCGCCACCTGGGACTGAGCGGCGTCGACGCGGCTCAACTCGCGGAGGCCCGCACGATGGCGCCCGTCGTCGCGGTGCAGAACCGCTACAACCTGCTCGACCGCGCCGGGGAGGACGTCCTCCGGGCGTGCGAGCTGCACGGCGTCGCCTTCGTGCCGTACTTCCCGCTGGCGGCGGGGTTGCTGCGCACGGACCTGGACCCCGCCCAGATCCCGCCGGGCATGGGCCCGACGGCGTCACAGTCCGGGACGCTCGACGCGATCGCCGCCCGCCACGCCGCGACCCGCGCCCAGATCGCCCTGGTCTGGCTGCTGGCGACCTCGCCGTCCACCCTGCTGATCCCCGGAACGTCCTCGACGGCACACCTGGCGGAGAACACCGCCGCCGCCTCCATGGCACTCACGGCGGACGAGGTAACCGAGCTGAACGCCCTGCGCTGATCGGGGTGCGGGCGATCCGGCCGGTGGGTGCCCGGGCGGGAGAGTCGCTGAGCTGGACGTCGTGCGCTGATGGGGCGTGCGGGCGATCGGGTCGGTGGCTGCCCGGCAGGGGAGTCGCTGAGCTGGACGCCCTGCGCTGATCGGGCGTGCGGCGGACCGGGCCGGTGGGTGCCCTGGCAGGAGAGCCGCTGAGCTGGACGCCGTGCCCTGGTCGGGCGTGCGGAAGACCGGGCCGGTGGCAGGAGAGTCGCTGAGTTGGACGTCGTGCGCTGATGGGGGGTGCGGGGGGCCGGGCCGGCGGCTGCCCGGGGCAGGAGAGTCGCCGGCCCGGCGTCTGCGGGGCCCGGTGTGGGTGCGCGGCGCCGGTGGCCCGGGGTGCGGGACGGGCGGTTCGCCGCCGCTCCGCGCACGCGCGACGGCGAACCGGTCTTCAAGGGAGGCCGGACGGCCGAGGACCCGAGGTGTGCCACCGTGGGCGGCCGGATGTCCCGGGAACAGGGGAGGCCCCGGGACATCGGCGGTGGTGGCGTCCTCGGCCGTCCGGATGGATGCGCCCGTCAGCGCGCCGTCATCCGCGTGCGGCCGCGCCGCGCGGTGGCGGCCGGGCCGCGCTCGGACTGCTCGGCGCGGACGGCGAGGGTGGAACGTGCACGGTGACTCCTGGGCGATCTGGGGACTTTGCCGGGATCGTCACTTAGGGTCACGATCTCAATGCGTAAGGTACCCACGTGCCACGCGCGCGTAAACGCAGGTCAAGAAGAAAAGATGACCGGCAGTGATCATCCCGGTGCGGGCAAAGCGGCACCCTCAAGATCACGAATCGGGGGCCGGTGCCGTCCACCGCTTGCCCGGCGGGGCGGCGGCGGCGAGAGTGACCGGGTGGCGTCCCCTCCGATCGGAGCCCCCGCATGCCCTCTGCCGCGTCCCCCCGCCGCGCGTGGACGATCGTCCTGCTGCTGTTCTTCTTCATGGTCGTCAACTTCATGGACAAGATGGTCCTCGGCCTGGCCGGGGCCGACATCAGGGACGACCTCGGGCTGACCGACAGCGAGTTCGGCGCCGTCGGCAGCTCGTTCTTCCTGCTGTTCAGCCTGTCCGGCGCCGCCATCGCGCTGTTCGCCGACCGGTTCCCCGCGCGCCGGCTGCTCGCGGTCCTCGTCCTGGTGTGGAGCGTGTCGCAGCTCGTCGTCGCGCTGCCCGTCGCCGGATTCCTCACGCTCGTCCTCACCCGCGTCACGCTCGGCGCGGCGGAGGGCCCGGCGTTCCCGCTGGCGAACAACACCGTGTTCGGCTGGTTCCCCGACAAGGAGCGGACGCTGCCCAGCAGCGTTCTGACGGTCGGCGGCGCGGCGGGCGTCGCCGTCGGCGCCCCGGTGCTCGCCGTGCTCATCGGCCAGTTCGGCTGGCGGGCCGCGTTCGCGTTCACCGGCCTGCTCGGCCTGGTGTGGATCGCGTTCTGGCTGCGCCTCGGCGCCGAGGGCCCCTACGCCGCGCGCAGCCTCAAGGACGCCGGTGGGGGACCGGCCGTCCCGTACCGGAGACTGCTCACGTGCGGCAGCGTCCTCGGCGGGCTGGCCGCCGGGTTCGCGGTGTTCTGGATGCTGGCGGTCGCGATGACGTGGCTGCCGCAGTTCCTCCAGCGCGTGCACGGCTACGAGCTGGAACGGGCGGGCATCGTCGCGGCGGGCGTTCAGGTGTTCGGCATCACGTTCATCCTCGGCCTCGGCGCGCTGTCGCAACGGCTGCTGCGGCGCGGCGTGCCGAGCCGGGTGGCGCGCGGCGCCCTGGGCGGCGCGGCCGTCGTCGTGTCGGGCACGGCCATGCTGGGGCTGACCCGGGTGGGCGGCGGGTTCGCGATCATCCTGGTCATGCTCGTCGCGTTCACGATCGCCAACGCGTTCCAGGGCCTCGGCCAGGCGGCGCTGGCCGAGCTGGCGCCGGTGCGGCAGCGCGCGGGCCTGCTCGGCGTCGTCGTCGCGCTCGCGTCCAGCGCGGGCGCCTTCGGCCCGGCCGTCACCGGCGCGATCATCGAGGGCGCGGCGAGCGACGCGGCGGGCTTCCGCGTGGCCTTCGACGTCGTCGCCGTCATGATGATCGTCGGCGGGCTGCTGGCCGCCCTCCTCATCCGTCCCGGCCGCGACGCCGCCGCGCTGGGCGTCGCGGCCGAACGTCCCGTCGCGGCGCGGCCGTGAGGCCCGTCAGTGGTGGAATCCGGGCTGGTGCGGGGCGCCGGTGCCGCCGTCGCCGAGCCGGGTGAGCGAGCGTTCGATGTCGTCGGCGAGCAGCGCGATCTCGTCCCGGCCGACGCCGTGCCGCACCAGGACGCGCTGGACGGTGGTGTCCTGCCGGGCGGCGGGCAGCGGATAGGACGGCACCTGCCAGCCGCGCGTGCGGAGCTGCTCGGACAGGTCGTAGAGGGAGAAGCCCGCGTTCGGCTTCAGCGTGTACGAGACGGCCGGCAGCGCGCCGCGCCCGTCGTAGAGCAGCTCGAACGGGCCCATGTCGCGGATGCGGTCCGCGAGGTACTGCGCGGTGTCCGCGCACGCCTGCTGGACGCGCCGGTACCCCTCGCGGCCCAGCCGCAGCAGCGCGTAGTACTGGGCGATGACCTCGCCGCCGGGACGGGAGAAGTTCAGCGCGAACGTGGGCATGTCGCCGCCGAGGTAGTTCACCTGGAAGACCAGCTCCTCGGGGAGCAGGTCGGCCGAGCGCCACACGGCCCAGCCGCAGCCGAGCGGCGCCAGCCCGTACTTGTGGCCGGACGCGTTGATCGACGCGACGCGCGGCAGCCGGAAGTCCCACGGCAGGTCGGGCCGGAGGAACGGGGCGACGAAGCCGCCGCTGGCGGCGTCCACGTGGACGGGGACGTCGTGCCCGGTGTTGGCCTGGATCGCGTCGAGCGCCTTGGCGATCTCGGCGACGGGCTCGTAGTCGCAGGTGAACGTGACGCCGAGGATGGCGACGACGCCGATGGTGTTCTCGTCGACGTGATGGGCGAGCTGGTGCGGGCGCAGGCCGGTGGCGCCGGGTTCCAGCGGGACCTGGCGGAGTTCGACGTCGAAGTAGCGGGCGAACTTCTCCCAGCAGACCTGCACCGGCCCGCACACCAGGTTGGGCTTGTCGGCGGGCTGCCCGGCGGCCTCGCGGGCCTGCCGCCAGCGCCACTTGAGCGCGAGGCCGGCGAGCATCGCGGCCTCGCTGGAGCCGGTCGTGGAGCAGCCCATCGTGTCGCCCTCGGCGGGGGAGTTCCACAGGTCGGCGAGGATGTGGACGCAGCGCCGCTCGATCTCGGCGGTCTGCGGGTACTCGTCCTTGTCGATCATGTTCTTGTCGAGCGACGCGGCCATCAGGCGGCGCACCTCGTCGCTGTTCCACGTGGTGCAGAACGTGGCGAGGTTCTGGGCCGAGTTCCCGTCCAGGAGCAGTTCGTCGCTGATGAGGTCGTGGACGACCTTCGGGTCGGCCTGCCCCTCGGGCATCCGGTACTTGGGCAGCACCTGCTCGCTGAGCGGCGACGCGAACACGTCGTCGAACCCGGCGCTGTCCTTCGTCGCCACCCTGTGCAGCGCCATTTCCGCCCCCTTCGCGTCGAATGTCCCCGGAGGATTCGTTCGCCGGGACGGCCCCGGACAACCCCGGCACGGAGTAAAGATCACCTCGCGCCCGCCCGCTCGCGGCGGTTCCGGTTGGATGTGGCCCGTGAACGCTCATGACGTGGCCGCCCTGCTGCCGGACGTCCCCCGGCTCCGTGATCTCTGCCGGTCGATCGCGATGCTGGAGGCGATCCTGAACCCCGACTGGGAGAGCCGCTGCCACTCCTTCGACGGGGACTGGTCGCCCGGCGAGGAGATGGCGTCGATGAGGGACGGTTCGGGCGCCGAGTACTCGATCGTTTTCAGCGCGGCGGGCGCGTACGTCCGGGGCTTCGACCACGGGTCACCGATGAGCCCGTACGCCGATGGGCGGCACCGGACGTGGCCGGGAGTGCTCGACTCCGTCCCGGAGGTGTTCCGGCCCTGCGTGGAGGAACCGGCGTTCGGTGACGAGGACGGCGTTCCGGTGGTGACGGCCTGCCTGTGGCGCGAGACCGGCGACGCCGGGTGGCGGGTGGGCGAGATCGCCTATCCGCCGGGCGCGGGCGATCCCGACGGGTCCGCGACGCTGTTCGGCCTGCTGGTCGACCCGTCGCCGGAGGTGTTCCAGCGGTTCGCCGAGGATTACTACGAGGTTCCCGTGGACCTTGAGGGGGTGCGTCACCTCCATGCGCTCCGTCCGCTGACGCCGGAGGTGGTCTCGTCGCTCAACGCCGAGGCCGTCCTGGCTTCCCTGGCCGAAGACCTCGCGGCGACGCGCTATCCGGTCGCGGATCGCTGAGCGGAGTTCGCGCGGCGGGTTCGCCTAGAGCGAACGTTGCTGAGGAAATTTGTTGGTGCTCCGTTTTCTTGAGTGAGTATGACTCAACCCTTCGGGTGGGGTCGCACGCGGAGAACGAACGGAGCTGAGCATGAGTGAGAACCTGACGCTGCCGGTGCTGCCCATCGACGACGGTGTTGTGCTGCCGGGGATGGTGGTGCCGCTCGACCTGTCCGAGGGGAACGAGGTGCGGGCGGCGATCGAGGCGGCGCGGGCCGTGGCGCAGGGCGGCGGGCCCGGCATCCGGTCGGCCGCCAAGCCGCGTGTGCTGCTGGTGCCCCGGCAGGGCGGGCAGTACGCCGCCGTCGGCACCCTCGGCGTCATCGAGCAGGAGGGGCGGCTGCCCGGCGGCGAGCCGGGAGCCGTCGTGCGGGGCGTCTCGCGGGTCCGCATCGGCACCGGCACCACCGGCCCCGGAGCGGCGCTGTGGGTCGAGGGCGCCGAGGTGCCCGTGCCCCCGGCGACGGGACGCACGCAGGAACTGGCCAAGGAGTACAAGGGCCTGGTCAGCGCCATCTTGCAGAAGCGCGGCGCGTGGCAGGTCGTGGACGTCGTGCAGCAGATCGACGACCCGTCCGTCCTGGCGGACAACGCCGGATACGCGCCCTACCTGACCGACGACCAGAAGGTCGAACTGCTGGAGACCCCCGACACCGACGAGCGGCTGACGCTCGTCATCGGCTGGGTCCGCGACCACCTCGCCGAACTCGACGTCGCGGAGACCATCCGCAAGGACGTCCAGGAGGGCATGGAGAAGACCCAGCGCGAGTTCCTGCTGCGCCAGCAGCAGGAGGCCATCCGCAAGGAGCTGGCCGACCTCAACGGCGACCCCGCCGACGAGGAGGACGACTACCGGGCCCGCATCGAGGCCGCCGACCTGCCGGAGAAGGTGCGCGACGCCGCGCTCAAGGAGGTCGACAAGCTGGAGCGGTCGTCGGACGCGTCCCCCGAGGGCGGCTGGATTCGCACCTGGCTCGACACCGTCCTCGACATCCCCTGGAACGAGCGCACCGAGGACGCCTACGACATCTCCGGCGCCCGCGCCGTCCTGGACGCCGACCACACCGGCCTGGAGGACGTCAAGGAACGCATCATCGAGTACCTCGCCGTCCGCAAGCGCCGCGCCGACCGGGGCCTCGGCGTCGTCGGCGGGCGCCGCAGCGGCGCCGTCCTCGCGCTGACCGGCCCGCCCGGCGTCGGCAAGACGTCGCTGGGCGAGTCGATCGCCCGGTCGATGGGCCGGTCGTTCGTCCGGGTCGCGCTCGGCGGCGTCCGCGACGAGGCCGAGATCCGGGGCCACCGCCGCACCTACGTCGGCGCACTGCCGGGCCGGATCGTCCGCGCGATCCGCGAGGCCGGGTCGATGAACCCCGTCGTCCTGCTGGACGAGATCGACAAGGTCGGCGCCGACTACCGGGGCGACCCGACGGCGGCGCTGCTGGAGGTCCTCGACCCCGAGCAGAACCACACCTTCCGCGACCACTACCTGGAGGTCGAACTCGACCTGTCCGACGTGCTGTTCGTCGCCACCGCGAACGTCGTCGAGCAGATCCCCGGCCCGCTGCTGGACCGCATGGAACTCGTCCAGCTCGACGGCTACACCGAGGACGAGAAGGTCACGATCGCCCGCGACCACCTGCTCCCGCGCGAGCTGGACAAGTCCGGCCTGGACGCCGCCGAGGTGACCGTCACCGACGACGCGCTGCGGCTGCTGGCGGCCGAGTACACCCGCGAGGCGGGCGTCCGGGCGCTGGACCGGTCGGTCGCGCGGGTGCTGCGCAAGGTCGCGGCGAACGTCGCGCTGGACAAGGCGACGCTGCCCGTGACGGTCACGGCCGCGACCCTGAAGGACTACCTGGGCCGTCCCCGGTTCACGCCGGAGGCGGAGCTGAGCCGCAGCGAGCGCCGCACGGCCGTGCCGGGCGTCGCGACGGGCCTGGCGGTCACCGGGGCGGGTGGCGACGTGCTGTTCATCGAGGCGTCGCTGGCCGACAAGGAGACCGGCGGCACCGGCGTCACGCTGACGGGGCAGCTCGGCGAGGTCATGAAGGAGTCGGCGCAGATCGCGCTCAGCTACCTGCGGTCGCGGGGAGCCGAGCTGGAGCTGCCCGTCGGTGACCTGAAGGACCGGGGCGTGCACGTCCACGTCCCCGCCGGCGCGATCCCGAAGGACGGGCCGAGCGCGGGCATCACGATGACGACGGCGCTGGCGTCGCTGCTGTCGGGACGCCCGGTGCGCGCGGACGTCGCGATGACCGGCGAGGTGTCCCTGACCGGGCGGGTGCTGCCGATCGGCGGCCTCAAGCAGAAGCTGCTGGCCGCGTCCCGGCTCGGCATCACGACGGCGATCGTCCCCAAGCGGAACGAGCCCGACCTTGAGGACGTCCCGGCCGAAGTGCTGGAGAACATGACGGTCTTCGCGGTCAGCGACGTCCGCGAAGTCCTCGACCTGGCCCTGGAACCCGCGACGACCCCCGTCGCGGCCTGACCCCCGTCCCTGGAACACCCCCGCCCCCGGCGGGGGTGTTCCGCTTTCCCGGGGGATTCGCGCGGGTTCGTCGACGTCACGGACGTTACGCCGGGACTCCGACATAATCCGGTGGGGACGGGGGACAAGCGGTCCGGGCGACGTGAAGATCGAACAGAAGAGGGCGGACATGACCACCACCGAGACCCGGCAGGACGCGCCGGTGACCCAGCGGGAACCGAAGCCCTGGTACGTGACCGTGTTCCGGGTCCTCGCCGTGCTGGTCGCGCTGGCCGGGCTCGTCGTCTTCTTCTACTACGCGTTCAAGCTGACGCTGACGCCGGTGAACGACAACGGGCAGGCGGGCGGCAACACCGACCCGGGCCGGTCGCTGCGCTTCTACCTCGACCGCCCGACCAAGGAGGCCATATTCCAGCTCGGCGGCAACCTCGTCCTGCTGTCCCCGCTGGGCGTCCTGCTGCCGATCGCCTCCCGCCGCCTGCGCGGCCCGGTGCGCCTGCTACTCATCGGCGGCCTGGTGTCGCTCGTCATCGAGACGACCCAGGGCCTCCTGGTCATGGGCCGCGCCTTCGACGTCGACGACGTCATGCTCAACACCCTCGGCGTCGTCCTGGCCTACCTCCTGGTCGGCCGCAAGCTCTCCCACGTGCTGCGCGGCCGCCGCCGCTAACGGGGGGAGAGGCGGAAGACCCGGAGGGTCCGGCCGGAGCGCTCGCCGTACCGGGCGTAGACGGGCCAGACGGCCGTGAGGCGGGGCCAGACCTCGGCGCGTTCGGCGCCGTCGAGAAGCCGCGCGGTCACCGGGGTGGTGCGGCCCCGGAACAGGACGGACGCGTCCGGGTGGGCCAGGAGGTTGCCCGTCCACGCCGGGTGCTTCTCGCGGCCGAAGTTGGACCCGACGACGAGCCAGCCGCCGTCCGGCTCGGGCAGGCACGCCAGCGGGACGGCGCGCTCGGCGCCGCTGACGGCGCCGCGCGCGGTCAGCACCAGCGACGGCACCATCGTCTGACTGATGAGGAACCGGCCCTTCGTGACGCGGCTGATCACGCGGTCGAGGCGCGGCACCACCTTCGGCCCGACCCGGGCGAACCAGGCGGAACCGGCCATCTTCTGCACGGCGGGCGCGACGACGCGCTGGGCGGCGTTCGGCATGGACGTCTCCTTCACGGTGTTCTGCGGGGCGAGCCGCCCGGCCCGGCGCGGGGCGAGCCGCCCGGTGGCGGCCAGCCAGCGCACCGAGTCGGCGACGGTCACGCGGACGGGACGCGGCGCGAGGCCGAGGTCGGTGTAGGTCGCGGTGTCGTCGGTCGGGACGAGCCGCACCATGAACTCGGCGGCGTCGCGGGTGAGCGGGTAGCCGAACGGGCGGACGCGCCTGGCGGCGTCCAGCAGTGACCCGGCCGCCAGCAGCGCGCCGTCGGGCAGCGGGAACCGGCGGCACGGCACGCCGGTCACCTCGCCGCACAGCGCGGACAGTTCGCGCCAGGTCAGGTAGTGGCCGCCGAGCAGCCAGCGCCGCCCGGCCGCGTCGGCGGTGACGGCGCGCGCGAGCACGGCGGCGAGGTCGCGGACGTCGAGCACGCCGACGCCGCCGCCGGGCAGCGGCCACGCCCAGGTCATCCCGGCCGCGAGGCCCTGCATGAGCGCGTCCGGGGACGGCTGGCCGGGGCCGCAGACGCCGCCGGGGTAGACGATCGCGACGGGCGCGCCGTCGTCCTGCAACCCGCGCGCGTACCGTTCGGCGATGACCTTGGACCGTCCGTAGGCGGTGCGCGGCACGGCCGGCGGCGCGTCCACGGTGATCACCGGCGCGGCGGGCGGCACGAACACCGCGACCGTGGACACGTGGACGACCGGCGCCAGCCCCGCCGCCACGGCACCGCCGACGACATTGCGCGTCCCCGCCACGTTGACGCCGACGACGTCGCCCCCGCCCCCGGTGACCCCGATCGCCGCCGCCGCGTGGATCGCGGCGTCGCACCCGCTCATCCCGTCCGCGACGGCCCCGGGATCGAGCATGTCCCCGGGCACCAGCTCGACGCCCTCGGCGGGCACCCCGAGCGCCCCGAGCACCTTGGTCGCCTTCCCGGGATCGCGCACCAGCGCCCGCACCCGATGCCCGTCCCGCAGCAACGCCGCGACCGTGTGCGACCCGACATATCCCGACGCCCCGGAAACGAACACCCGCATGACAACAACCTAACGCTTGCTGCAACCCCTGACCACGACCCTCCGTCGATGAGCTGTACGCCGTCGCCGGTCGACTCGGCCACCGCCAAGGCCCGCTCCGGCGCGCCCGGTGGCCAGGCGGCGAGACCGCCCGCTAGTCGGTGGCCCGGCGTGCCGGTCGGCCGCCCCCCGGCCTGCTCCGGCGCGCCCGGTGGCCGGGCAGCGAGATCCGCCCGCTCGCCGGTGGCTCGGTGCGTGTGCTGACCTGGATCGCGGCCATGGGCGCGCGGCGGCGTTCCCACTTGGAAGCGGTCTTCGACGTCCGGCGCCGGGCCATGTTCCGGCGCGTGACCCGATTCGGTGGTCGCTCCCTGAGCGTCGCGACGCTGATCAAGGAGGTCCGGGGCACGCGCGACCACCTCGTCTCCGTCGTCAGTCCTCGTCCGGTGCGGGGCGGGTTCCAAGGACCTGTTCGGCCAGTAGGCGGACGCGGGGTTCGTGGGCGTCGTAGCCGACGACGACCGGGGGCTCGTTGTAGGGCATGGCGTCGGACGAGCGGCGGAGTTTGACGTACTGGCCGCAGGCGTCGATGGCGTAGGGCTCCATGTCGTCCTGGAGGGCGCCGATCACGGTGATGCCGTGCGTCTCGCCGATCTTGCGGAACAGGGCGACGGCCTCCTTGCGGTGCTCCTTGCCGAGGTTGCGGCCCAGCTCGTCCAGGACGAGGCAGAGCCGGCCGCCGCCGGAGCTCGCCAGCGCCGCCGCGCAGACGAGCTTGACGGCCTTCTCGTCCATGAGCGCGGTGTTGGCGCGCCGGTCGTAGGGGACGTAGCGCTGCCCCTCGGCGCGGCGCCACTTGGGCGTGACGCGCCAGCGCCACTCCTGCTCGGGGTCGCCGGGCCGTTCGGGCGTCGGGAAGTCGAGGGTGGCGCCGTAGCCGCCGAACGCCAGGTCGAGCTTGGCGAACTCGTCCGCGACACGGGTGAGCCGCGCCCGGATCGCCGCCGTCAGCGCCGTGCGGTGCGCCTCGGCCGCGCCCGCCGCCTCCTCGGCGCCCTTCTGCGCGGTGACCAGGTCGCCGCGCCGCGCCGCGAGCTGCACCTCGATCTGGCGGCGCTGGTGCCGCTCGTAGTCCTCCTGGCGGCCCAGGTAGCCGTCCAGCGCGGCGGCCAGCCGGGGGAACGTCGCCTGCTCGCGCTCGCTGCGGCGGCCCTCGCCCTCGGCGCGCTCGCGCAGCAGGAAGCGGACCTCCTCCGGCATGTCGGCGTCGGCGGCGCCGTCGGGGAACGCGCGGCGCAGCGCCTCGGCGAGCCGCGCCTCGGCGCTGCGCCACCACTCGTCGGCGGTCCAGGTGGCGGCGTCGTCGCCCTGCTCGGTGAGCCAGGCGGCGGCGGTGGCGGGGTCGTCGCCCCACTCCTCTTCCAGCCCGGCCAGCCCGAGCGCGGCGCGGCGCCCGGCCAGTTCCGCGACGGCCGCGCGGACGCGGGCGCGTTCGCGCTCGTGCCCCGCGCGGCGTCCCCGGAGCCGGTCGATCTCCAGCGCCCGCGTGTCGGCCTTGGCCTGGACGCGCCGCAGCGCCTGCTCGGCGGCGGCCAGCCGCGGCCCGAGCCGCGCCTCGGACGCCGCCAGCTCGGTCAGCTCCGCCCGCGCCTCGGTGACGCGCTCGTGCACCTCGGCCAGTTCGTCACCGGCCCGCGCCCCCGCCAGCCGCCGTCCCGCGACGGTCACGGCCGACGCGGCGTCCTCGGCCGCCTCCCGCGCCGCCTCGACGGCCGCCCGCGCCTCGTCCAGCGCGGCCCGCGCCGCCCGCACCCGCGCGACCCGCCCGGTCACCGGCTCGGGAAACCCTCCGACGACCACCACACCCGCGCCACCCCCGGCCAACCCCGCGAAGAACGCCGCCAACGCGACAGAACACCGAACACCGTCCGGCAACTCACTCGCGTCGGTTTGCTCACCCGCGTCGGTTTGCTCACCCGCGTCGGTTTGCTCACCCGCGATGGCTCGCTCACTCGCGTCGGTTTGCTCGCTCGTGGGGGCTCGCTCGCTCGGGGCGGTGCGCTGCCGGTTCGGGTCGGCGGGGACGATCATTGAGCCGGGCAGTGTCGCCAGGGCTTCGGCTGCGGCGTCGAGGTCGGTGGGGGCGACGACGACCGCCTCGCGGTAGGGCCACAGCGACGTCTCCCACCGGTCGCGGACGGACTCGTCCAGCTCGACCGCGTCGAGGAGGCCCACGGCGGTGATCCCGGCGGCGGTCAGCGCGCGGATCTGGGCGGGCGCGCTGCTCTGGCCCGTCTCGGCGTCGGCCACGGCGCGTTCGGCGGCGGTCGCGGCGCCGCGCGCCATGCCCAGGTGCTGCTGGGCCTCGTCGCGGCGGGTCTCGGCGGCGGCCAGCTCGGCGCGGGCCGTGGCGGCGTCGCGGCCGTCGGCGGTGCGGCGGCGGTCCTCCAGCGCGGTCGCGCGGCGGCGCAGCTCCTCCAGGCCGCTGCGGGCGACGGCCTGGTCGGCGGCCAGGCGGTCGGCCCGCCCGCGCAGCTCGGCCAGCGCCGCGCCGGCCTCGCCGAGCCGGGCCTCCAGCGCGCCGCCGGTGAGCTGGTCGATCTCGGCGTCGGCGGCCTTCACCGCGACGGCGGCGGCCTCGTCGTCGGCGGCGAGCGCGTCCAGCTCGGCGGCGATCCCCGCATCGGCGGCGAGCGCGTCGGCCAGCAGCCGCGCCCGGCGCCCCCGGTGGCAGCGGCGCGCCTCGGCGGCGTCGGCGCGGGCCCGGTCGCGCCGGTCGAACGCGCGGAGCTGCGCGGCGGCGTCGCGCTCCCACCCGGCGAGCCGGTCGGACGCCTCGGCGGCCTTGGCGCGCTCGCGATGCTCCTCGGCGCGCGACGTCCGCTCGGCCTCCAGCTCGCGGTCCAGCCCGGTCAGCGCCGCGATGGCGCTGAAGATCCGGTCCGGGGTGATCTCGTTGAGCGGCTGCGACAGCAGGTTCGTCGCGACCTTCGACCGCACCGACGTCGACAGGAACGACACGCACCGCACCCGCCCCCCGTACAGGACGCGGCCCAGGTCCTTGGCGAGGAAGTCGCGGCGGCCCGCGCTGCGCGGCAGCTCGGCCCAGCGCCGGTCGGCCAGCGCGACCCGCTCGGCCTCCGACGGCGCCGCCGCCAGGTGGACGCCCGCGCGCCAGCGGATCTCCAGGTGCGGCGCGTCCGCGTTCACCCGCAGCCACACCGTGACCGGGCCCGCGTCGTCCTCGTCGGGGCGTTCGTCGCCCGCCGCGTAGTCGAAGACGCCCGCGATGTACCCGTGCGCGGCGCTCGCCCACGTGCTGTCGCCCTGCGCGGCCAGCTCGGCGTTGAACAGCAGCTCGGCGACGGCCCGCGCCCCCGACGCGAACCGCCACTGCTCGTCCCCGAGCAGCGCCGTGATCGACGCGATAAAAGACGACTTGCCCGCGCCGTTGGAGTCCTTCGGCCCCTGCCCGGCCACGACGATCAGCGTCCCCGGCACGGTCGGCACCGGGTGCGTGGACAGCCGCGAGATGTTCACCGCCTGCACCGCGACGAGCGTGCGGTCGCCGACGACGTTCTCCGTCGTCGCCGGGGCGAGGAGGGCGGTCATGCGGGGTCTCCCTGCTGTGCTTCGGCGGCCCGCCGCGTCCGGACGGCCGCCGCCAGCGGCGAGTCGGGCCCCGCCGCGAGGATCAGTTCTTCCTGGAGCCGCCGCCGCGCGGCCGGGGTCAGCCGGTGGAACTGCGGCCCGGGGACGTAGCCGCCCGCGTCGCCGGCCCCCGCCTTCACCTGCGTGACGAGCCCGGCCGCGCGGAGCCGCCGCAGCGCCGCGTCCAGTTCCCCGACCGGGAGCTGCGACCGCCGCCGCAGCTCGTCGGCGCCCGCCGGGTGCGCCGACCGCCACGTGTCCTCGCCGAGCAGCCCGGCCGCGCGGGGGATCGCGACGCTGTGGACGAGCACCAGCGTCAGCACGGCGCGGTCCTCGGCGGGCGGCGTGCAGGACGGGTCGGCGGCCAGCGCCGCGTGCACGTCGTCGCGGTATCCGGACGTCCACTCCTTCGGCGCCGCCCGCACGAGCGTCCGCCCGGTCAGCGCCAGCATCTCCTCCAGCGCCCGCCGCAGCGCGGGCTCCCGCAGTGCCGGGAACCGCACCTCGGGCACCGGCTCGGCCGCGTGCTCCACGGCCATGTACGCGGCCACCAGCTCGGCCCGCCGCCGCTCGTCGTAGGGGCGCAGCAGTCCCTCGAAGAGGTCGCTCATCGCGCGCACCCGGCCCGCACCGACGGCCCGGCGATGACACGCCTGCCGCCTCCCGGGGAACACCGCCCCGCCGCCGGTGACGGTCTCCGGGCCTGGAGGCGCCTGGCCGGGCGGGCCGCCTGCGGGTCAGGCATGGAGCGGCTCCGGGCCGGGGAGGCGGCGCAGCAGGTCGCGCAGTGAGGCGAGGGTCTCGGCGGGCCACTGCGCGGTGCGCGGGCCGGTGCGGACGGTGGCGGCGTCCTCGTCCAGCAGGAGCCAGCCGGTGTCGGTGAGGCGGCGGAGTTCGCCGGTGGCCCAGCGGCGGGCCAGGTCGGCGTCGCCCCGCGCCAGGTGCGCGTAGACGGACAGGACGTCGGCGACGGGCGCCGCCTCGCCCGGCCACGGCGCGTCGTCCAGCCGCGTCCAGCAGCAGCGCAGCGCCGCCGCCAGGACGCGCCGCTGCTGACCGGCGCGGTCCAGCGGCATCGGCGGCGTCTCGTACTGCTCCAGCACGGCCGGTGTCGCCCCGTCCGGCCACACCGGCAGCAACCACACCCGGTCCCCGTCGGGCACCCCGCTCAACCCGGACGGCACCGGCGCCGTCACCGGCACCGCCACCGCACCCAGCACCCGAGCACGCGCCCGCGCCCGCGCCAGCACGCCCACGTCGACACTCACCACGCCCACCCCGCGAACGCCCCGGCCGACGCCCACGAGGCGCCGGGCGACACCGCAGGGCCGTCCGCCATCCGGGGCCGGGCTCGGGGAGTGGGGTGGGGGTTCATCGTGGGTGCCTTTCGAAGGTTCCGGACGAGAGCCAGGTCGGGGAGCCGGACGGGTCGGCCTTCAGGCCGTCCGCCCAGACCAGCCGGTACGGCAGTCCCGGGTGCAGGTGCGCCGCCGACAGGTCGGCCAGCAGGCGCCGGGCGGCGGGCCAGCCGCCCGTCAGCACCGCCCGCACGTCCACCCGGTCGCGGCCGCGCAGCACCTCCTCGGCGACCTCGCGGAGCCGGTCGTCCTCGGCGGTGGCGGCGCCGACGTCGCGGGCCAGGCCCCGGTCGGGCGCCGACGCGCGCGGCGGCGCC
This sequence comes from Actinomadura flavalba DSM 45200, assembly GCF_000374305.1. Lineage (GTDB taxonomy): Bacteria > Actinomycetota > Actinomycetes > Streptosporangiales > Streptosporangiaceae > Spirillospora > Spirillospora flavalba. Next base: position 198,336 of record NZ_KB894100.1, read on the forward strand.
GGACGGGCCGGGACGGCGCGCGGCGCGTCCGCGACGGCCGCGACCACCGCCGACGACTCGTGCCACGGGGCGGGCGCGTCGAAGACGAACCCGTCGAGCACGGCGGCCAGCTCGTCGCGCGTCGCCGTCCGCGCGAACGTCCGCCACGTCTCCGGCGGCAGCAGGGTCAGGTTGCGGGTCGTGCCCGCCGAGTCCGACAGCCGCGCCGCCGCGCGCCGCGACGCGTCGCCGTAGGCGTACAGCGCGGCGCGCAGGTCGGTGCAGGACCGGTCCAGTTCCGGCCAGCGCCGCAGGACGGCGCCGTGCAGCCGCTCGGCGCGCAGCATGATCTCCTCGCTGCCCCACAGCTTGGGCGCCTGCTCGCGCAGCTCCTCGATCGTGCCGTGCGTCAGCGTCAGCAGCTCCACGCTCCACAGCCGGAACGCGCGCGCCAGCCCGTCGGCGCCCGCGCGGGCCTGCGCGGCCGTCATGCGCGGGTCGGCGACGTTGAGCTGCTCCAGCGCCAGCAGCCGGTGCATCTCGCTCTGCCCGCCGTCCAGCATCATCCGCCGGACGAACATCAGCCCGACGACGCTGGTGAACGACGCCCGGTACCGGAGCTGGTGCGGCTTGGGGAACACCTCCCGGATCGCGCCGAGCCCCCGCAGGACGCGCAGCCGGTTCTCGAACACCTCGGCCGGGTACCGGCGGCACACGTGCCGCATCTGCTCGCGGCTCAGCCCGTCCTCGCCCGCGTCGGCGAAGGCGGCGAGCAGCGTCTCGGCGACGTCGACGAGGGCGGGGTCGTCCACGACGGCGCCGCTGTCGCGGGCCAGCGCGGCGAACATCTGCCGGTAGACGCCGAGGACGGCCTCGCCCTCCAGCAGGTCGTCGAGGCTGGCGGCGGCGGGTCCGGCGGTTTCGCGGGCGGGGGACACGGCGACCTACCGTACGGCCAGCGGCCCCCCGACCGGGAATCGGCCCGCCGGGACATCACAGTCCGGGTTCGGTCAAGCAAAGCGCGGACGCCCATGCTCCGGTGATGACAAACTCAGGTCAAGGATCAACCAGACGGGGCTGACCGAGAGGCCATCACCGCGAGAATGACGACGCGACGTTCCCCTGGAACACCCCTGCCCGCCGAGTCGGACGCCTTCGTCGGCCGTGACCGCGACGTCACCGACGTCGTCGGCCTGCTCCGCGAGATGCGCGTCGTGACGCTGTGCGGCCCCGGCGGCATCGGCAAGACGCGCCTCGCCGTCCGCGTCGTCGGCACCGTCCTGGAGGCGGCCCCGCGCGACGTGTGGTTCGTGGACCTGGCCGACGCCCCGCCGGGCGGCCCGCCCGAAGCCGTCGGACGCCGCGTCGCCGCCGCCATGGAGATCGTGGAGGAGGACGGGCGCTTCGTCGCCGGGGTCATCGCCGACGCGCTCGGCTCGCGGGACGCGCTGCTCGTCCTGGACAACTGCGAGCACCTCGTCGAGGACTCCGCCACGCTGGCGGGTCTGCTGCTGACCCGCTGCCCGGGCCTGCGCATCCTCGCCACGAGCCGCGAGCCGCTGCGGATGTCGGCCGAGACGGTCTACCGGGTGCCGCCGCTGGAGCCCGCCGAGGCCGAACGCCTGTTCACCGAGCGGGCCGTCGCCGTCCGCCCCGACTTCGCCGCGACGGCCGCCGTCGCCGAGGTGTGCCGCGCGCTGGACGGCGTCCCGCTCGCGCTCGAACTGGCCGCCGCCCGGGTGCGGGTGCTGTCGGCCGAGCAGATCGCCGCGCGCCTCACCGACCGGTTCAACCTGCTCAGCGCGGGCGACCGGACGGCGCCGCCCCGGCAGCGCACGCTGCGCGCCGCGATCGACTGGAGCCACGACCTGCTCGGCCCGCGCGAACGCGTGCTGCTGCGCCGCCTCGCCGTCTTCGCCGGTTGGACGCTCGCGCAGGCCGAGCGCGTCTGCGCCGACGACCCGCCCGCCCTGTCCGGCCTGGGCGGCGACGACCTGCTCGACCTGCTGACCGCCCTGTCGGACCGTTCGCTGGCCGCGGTCGCCGGGGAGGTCGCGGGCGAGACGCGGTTCCGGCTGCTCGACAGCATCCGCCAGTACGCCGCCGAGCACCTGGCCGCCGCCGGGGAGGACGCCGAGGTCCGGCGGCGGCACCGCGACGCCGTCCTGGAGACCGCCGAACGCGACGCCGAACTGGCCCTCGGCGAGATCCCCGCCACCTGGGCCGACCGGGTCGCCCTCTTCCGCCGCTACGACGCCGAACTCGGCAACGTCCGCGCCGCGCTCCAGTGGTCGCTGGAACGCCGCGAGTTCGAGGAGGGCCTGCGGCTCTGCACGGCGCTGCGCACGTACTGGATCGTGCGGGGCCGCGTCGGCGAGTGGGTGGAGTGGACCGACCGGTTCCTGGTCGCGGGCACCGGCCTGCCCGCCTACGTGCACGGCCCCGGCCTCGCCGGACGCGCGCAGCTCGCCGCGGGCGGACGCGACTTCACGCAGGCAGGCCAGTTCGCCGCGCGCGCGCTGGAACCGTGCCGAAAGTCCGGCGACGACTTCATGGCCGCCGTCGCCCTCACCACCCGCGCCGAGTCCGAGATCGTCGCGGGCCGGTTCGACGAGGCGACCGTCCACCTGGACGAGGCCGCCGCCATCGCCCGCGCCCCCGGCCAGGAATGGAACCGCGGCTACGTGCTGCTCGTCCGCGCCCGGATGCGGATGCGCGAGAACCGGCTGCGCGACGCCCGCGAGCTGTTCGAACAGGGCCTGGCGGTCATGCGCGAGATCGACCAGCAGTGGGGCGCGGCGTCCGCGCTCATCGGGCTCGGGCAGGTCGCGGTGCTGCGCGGCGACCTGGCCGCCGGACGCTCGTGCTTCACCGCCGCGCTGCCCGCCCTGGAGGAGATCGGCGCCCGCCCCGAACGCGCCCGCGCGCTGCTCGGCATCGGCCGCGTCGCGCTCGCCCAGGGCGATCCCGCCGACGCCCGCGAGAGCCTGCGCGAGGCGCTGCGGCTGTGCCGGTCCGCGGGCATCCGCGCCGACCTGGCCCGCGCCCTGACGGCCTGCGCCGAACTGCTCGCCGCCGAAGGCGACGAGCGCGGCGCCGTCGTGCTCGCCGGAGCCGCCGCCGGGCTGGACGACGCCGCCGCCACCTCCGGCCACGTCCGCCGCCCCGGCGCCGGAGCCCGGCTGGAGAGCGTCCTGGAACCGCTGCGCCGGTCGCTCGGCGACGCCGCCGTCGCCCGGCTCTGGGCCGAGGGCCGCGTCGTCACCCCCGACGAGGCCGTCACGCTCGCGCTGCGCGGCCCCGGCGATCCCGCCGACGCCGCCGACGCCGCCGACGCCGCCGACCGGCCCAGCGTGCCCCGGCCGCGCGCCGCCGCCCCCGCGTCCCCGCCGAGCACCCTCACCGCCCGCGAACGCGAGATCGCGCTGCTCGTCGCGCGCGGCCTCAGCAACCGGGGCATCGCCGAGGAGCTGTTCATCAGCCCGGCGACGGTCGCCCGGCACGTCACCAACATCCTCACCAAGCTCGGCTTCACCTCCCGGGCCCAGGTGGCGGCGTGGGCGGTGGACGCCATCCCGGACGACGCCGGGGCATGACCGCCGGGGTATGTGTACACACACCGGCCCGCACGGATACGACCCCGTGTGCACACTCTGGAGCATGTGCGCCGCCCCCGTGCGCGCCTAACGTCCGGAGCATGATGTTGTCCCTCGGGGTCGGCGGCCCGGCCCGCACCGCGATGACGATGGCGCAGACCGTCTTCGGCGCCGCGGACGACCTCGGCCACGGCGGGCGCGCCGCCGTCCTGGACGCCACCACCGGGCGCGGCCCCACGCACGCCCAGCTCGCCGCGCTCGTCGGCTCCGGCGCCGCCGGGCTGGCCCGCGCCGGCCTGCCGCCGGGCGGCGTCGTCGCCCTGCACCTGCCCGACGGCCCCGAGTTCGCCCTCGCGCTGCACGCGGTCGCGGCGGCGGGCCTGGTGCCGTTCCCGATCCGCGTCACCGTCCCGCCCGCCGAGCTGACCCGGCTGCTCGACGCCTCCGCCGCCGTGGCCGTCATCACCTGGCCCGTGCTGCTCGGCCTGGTCCGGCACGCCATCGAGGCGGCGCGGACGCCGCCGCGCGTGGTGTGCTTCGGCGCCGAGCCCGGAGCCGAGCCGTTCGGGGCGTTCCTGGCGGGTGGAGCGGCTCCCGACGTCGACGTGGACCCGGCGACCGGCACCGCGCTCCTGGTGTGCACGCGCGGTGCCGGCGCGCCGCCCCGGCCGGTCCGGCTCAGCCACGCCGAGGTCGTCTCGGGCATCACCCGCGTCGCGGACTCCGGCATGATCGGCGGCACCGACGTGGTCCTGTCGGGCCTGCCGCTCGCGCACGTCCTCGGCCTCAACGGGCTGCTCAACCCGGCGCTGCGCCTCGGCGCGACCGTCGTCGCGCGGCCCGGCGGCGGACGCCACGAGCTGCTGCGCGCGCTGCGCGAGTTCGGCGTCACCGTCGCGCTGCTCGACCCCGCGCAGGCCGAGGCCCTCGCCGTGGACCGCGCCACCGCCCGCTACGACCTGCCCGCCCTGCGCGCCGTCGTCGTCACCGGCGGGCCGTTCGACGCCCGCTCCGCGCGGGCCTGCGCCGAGCGGCTGCACTGCACCGTCCGGCAGGCGTACGGGCTCGCTGAGGCGGGCGGCTTCACCCACCTCAACCTGCGCGGCTGCGAGGAGGGCACCGCCGACTCGGTCGGCCGGGGCCTGCCCGGCGTCTCCTGGCGCATCGTCGACCCGGCGACCGGCACCGACCAGGCCGCCTACCAGCCCGGCGACCTGTACGTCCGCGTGCCGGTGCCCGCCCCGGCGGCGAAGTCCCGGTGGCTTCCCGCCGGGGACGCGGCGTTCGCCGACGAGCACGGCCGCGTCTACGTCCTCGGCCGCTCCGGCGAGGGCACCCCCGAGCCGCCCGCCGATCCCGAGCGCGTCCTGGCCACGCATCCCGCCGTGCGGGACGCCGCCGTCGCGCCGGCCCCCGACATCGACCTGGGGCTCGTCCCGCACGCGTTCGTCGTGCTCGCCGAGACCCCGCGCGGCGACCTGCTGTCGTTCGTCAACGCGCAGGTCGCGCCGAGCCGCCGCGTCGCCGCCGTGCACGTCGTGGACGCGATCCCGCGCACCGACACCGGCCGCGTCCGGCGGCGCACGCTGCTGCGCAGGGCGGGGCTGACCACATGAGCGACATGACCTACACATCCCCCTACACACATCTTCGGATGTGGTGGCAGCGGCGCCGCACCTACGTTCGGCCCATGCTCGACGGACAGCTCGGCCACCCGGCCGTCTCCGCGACCACTGTCACGGAGGCGGTCCTCGCGGCGGCCCGCACCCACGCCGAACGCGGCGCGGCGCGGCCCGCCCTCATCGACCCGCACCGCGAACTCGACTACGGGCGGCTCGCGGCGTCGATCCCGGCCGCCGCGGGCGGCCTGCGCCGGCTCGGCGTCCGCACCGGCGACGTCGCCGCCATCCTCGTGACCGGCGCGTGCGACCACGCGCTCGCCGTGCACGCCGTCTCTGCGGCGGGCGCGATCCCCGCGCCGCTGCCCGCGGGCGCCGACGTCCCGGCGCTGGCCGAACTGATGAAAAAGTGCGGCGCCCGGTTCCTGCTGACCGGCGCCGCCACGGCCGCCGAGTCGCTGGCGGCGGCCGAGCGCGCCTACGTGCGGCAGGTGTTCGCGTTCGGGAACGTCCCCGGCGCGACGTCCTTCGCGCGGCTCGTGGAGGCGGGCGCACCCCCGGTCGCCCCCGACCCCGGTCCCGAGCCGCCGCCTCCCGCCGACCCGCTGCGCGATCTCGCGCTGCACCTGTGCGATCCACCGGAGGGGATCACCCACGCCGAGCGTTTCGCCGACCTGCACCGTCTCGGTGCCACGGTCGGGCTCGGCGTGGATGACGTTCTGGCCTGCCGCCCCGGCGACTGTTCGTCCGCCGTGTGGGCCGGGCTGGTGGACCTGTGCCTCACGCACGGCGCGACGCTCGCGACCGTCGAGGGGCCGGGCCTGCCCGAGCTGCTGGCCGAGGTCGGCCGCCGCCGGGCGACGATGGCGGTGGTGACTCCCGCCGATCTGCGGGCGCTGGACGCCGGTACCGCCGAACTTCCGGTGGGCGGCGTGCGGCTCCTGGTGACGGGCCGTCCCGATCGTGACACGCTCGCGGCCTGCCGCGTGCGGCACGGCTGGACGGTCGTTCCGCTGGGCTGACTTCCTCCGCCGCGGGGGGCGGCGGGGGAGGTCAGCCCTCCTTTTCACGACGGGCGCGGGATCGCCTTGTACTCCAGGTACGGGGACACTCCCTCGGGCCCGAGTTCGCGGCCCAGGCCGCTGTCCTTGTAGCCGCCGAACGGGGTGTTGGGGTCCAGCACGTACAGGTTCACGCCGCAGCTCCCGGTGCGGACTCGGCGGGCGACCTCGACGCCGTGGGCGACGTCGGCCGTCCACACCGACCCGCCGAGGCCGTAGTCGCTGTCGTTGGCGATGCGGACGGCGTCGTCCTCGTCGTCGTAGGGGATGAGCGCGAGGACGGGCCCGAAGATCTCCTCGCGGGCGACGCGCATGTCGTTGGAGACGTCGCCGAACAGGGTCGGCGTGACGTACCAGCCCCGGTCGTGCGGGCGGGACAGGCCCCCGGTGATGATCTTGGCGCCTTCCTCCTGGCCGATCCGGATGTAGCCCTCGACGCGTTCCCGCTGCCGCCGGGCGACCAGCGGGCCGATCTCGGTGCCGTAGTCGGCGGGGTCACCGACGGCCAGGCCGCCGACCATCGCGGCGAGCGCGTCCGCGACCTCGTCGTAGCGGGCGCGCGGCGCGAGGATGCGGGTCTGCGCGGCGCACGCCTCGCCGTTGTTCATCAGCGACGCCATCTTCAGGCCCTCGACGGTGGCGGCGAGGTCGGCGTCGGGCAGGATGATCGCGGCGGACTTGCCGCCGAGTTCCAGCGTGCACGCCTTGAGCCGTTCCCCGCACACCGCGCCGATCCTGCGTCCGGCGTCGGTGGAGCCGGTGAACGCGACCTTGTCGACGCCGGGGTGCGCGACGAGGTGCGCGCCGACCTCCCGGCCCGCCGGGACGATGTTGACGACGCCGTCCGGCACGCCCGCCTCGCGAATCCACTCCGCGAGCAGGAAGCCGTCCAGCGGCGCCTCCGGCGACGGTTTGGCGACGACCGTGCACCCGGCGACGAGGGCGGGGGCGAGCTTGAGCATCAGCGTGAACTGCGGGACGTTCCACGGGTAGATCGCGGCGACGACGCCGACGGGCTCGCGGGTGACGGTGACCGGGCCGAGCATGCCCGCGCGCTCCTCCTCCCAGGTGAACGACGCGGCGAGGTCGGCGTGGTACTGGAGCACCATCTGCGGCAGCGCGGCCTGCCCGAAGATCGAGAACAGGATGGGGGAGCCCATCTCGGCCGTGACGAGGTCGGCCATCTCCTGCTGCCGTTCGGCGTAGATCGCCGCCAGCCGGCCGATGATCTCCGCGCGTTCGGCGGGCGTCATGCGGGGCCAGGGGCCGTGGTCGAAGGCGTGCCGGGCGGCGGCGACGGCGGCGTCGATGTCGGCCGCCGTGCCGTCCGGGACGCGCCCGACGACCTCTTCGGTGTGCGGGGAGACGACGTCGATCGTCCCGGTCCCGGAGGGGGCGGTCCAGTCGCCGCCGATGAACAGCCGGTCGTGCTCGCGCATCGCTCTCCTCGATCAATTGACCGAATGCTTGCTTGGCTCAGCATGGCACGGCCGCCCCGGGCACCGCCAGGGTCGGATGAGACTGCCGTCTCATCCGAACGCGGGGTAGAGAGGGTCCATGACTCCTGTGCGGACCGCCGACCTGTACTTCGACCCGTCCTGTCCCTACACCTGGCTGACCTCCCGCTGGCTGCTCGACGTCGCCGCGCACCGCGACGTCGAGATCCGCTGGCGCATCCTCAGCCTGTCCGTCCTCAACGAGCACCTCGACGAGGACCCGGAGGGCGACACCGAGGGCTACCTCTGGTACCCGGTCCGCCTCGCGGCGGCGGTCGAGGCCGGGCACGGGCAGGCCGCGCTGGGCCGCTTCTACACCGCGCTGGGCGAGCGCATCCACCGCGAGGACGGCTGGTCCGACGATACCTTCCCCGCCGCGCTGGAGGACGCCGGGCTGCCCCGCGACCTCGCCAACGCCGCCGGGGACGCGGCGTGGGAACCGGCCGTCCGCGCGTCGACGGCCGAGGGCGTCGCGCTGGTCGGCAAGGACGTCGGCAGCCCCATCATCGCGACCACCACCGACACCGGCGACCCGGTCGCGTTCTTCGGCCCGGTCGTCTCCGCCATCCCGCGCGGCGAGGCGGCGCTGCGGCTGTGGGACGGCGTCCGGCTCGCCGCGTCCGTCGCCACGTTCAACGAGCTGAAGGTCCACCCGCGCGGGAAGCCCGACCCGTCCTAGTCGAGCAGGTGCCGGTTGGGGCGGCGGGCGCGGTCGGCGAGCTCGGGGAGCTCGCGGAGTTCGACGCCCGCCGCGAGCAGGCGGACGGCTCCGGTCGCCGCGACGAACAGGTCCGGTTCGGACCACGCCTGCACGACGCGGGGGAGGCCCGCCGCCAGGATCAGGTCGGCGCAGGGAGAGGGCCGGGAGGCGCGGCGCCCGCAGGGTTCGAGGCTGCTGTAGATCGTCGCGTCGCGCAGCGCGGGGGAGGGGCCGAGCTTGGCCAGCGCCGCCTCCTCCGCGTGGTCGCGCGGGCCGGACTCGCGCGAGTACCCGCGCGCCAGCTCCGTCCCGTCCGCCGCGACGATCACGGCGCCGACCGAGAACGCCGTCTCCGACGGCGGGCAGAGCGCGGCCAGGTCGCAGGCCAGGCCCAGCCAGTACGGGTCGCCCGCCGGGCCGGGCGGCGGGCCGTCAGCCACGGGCGCCGCCGATCAGGTAGCGCAGCAGCGCCAGGTCCCCGATGCGGGTCACCTCGCCCAGCCGCATCGGACGCGCCGGGCTCTGCGGGAACACGCCCGGCCCGACGAAGCGCGGCGCGGACGGGTCACCGATGAGGAACGGCGCGACGACCAGGTGCAGTTCGTCGGCCAGCCCCTCGGTGAGGAACCGGGTGTGCACCGCGCCGCCGCCCTCCACCATCAGCCGCCGCACGCCCCGCCCCGCCAGGTCGGCCAGCAGATACGGCAGGCTCACCGGGTCGCCCGCCGCGACCACCTCGGCCCGGTCACCGAGCCGCGCGGCCGTGCCGCCGGCCGCCGCCGGCGTCGTGTAGACGATCTTGGGGACGTCGCCGTGCGTGAAGAACCGCGACCCGGGATCGAGGTCGCCCGTCGCCGTGATCGTCACCTTCGTCAGGTCGCCGGGCATCCCGCGCGCGACGCGCCGCTGACGGCGGGCGTCCGACCGCAGCGTCAGCTTCGGGTCGTCGGCCCGGACGGTGCCCGCCCCGACGAGGATCGCGTCGCACGTCGCCCGCACCCCGTCCACCCGGTCGAAGTCGGCGGCGCTGGACAGCCGCAGCCGCTCGGGCGAGGAGTCGTCGATGTACCCGTCCGCCGACATGGCGCAGCTCAGCAGGACGTAGGGGCGTTCGCTCACGCGGGTCAACCTACTGGAGTGCGCGGCTCACGCCCGGCAGGTCGGGATCTTTCCGTCGTTGTACTCGGCCATCTCCAGCATCGCGGTCATCACGTCCAGCGCGGCGCCGAGCGGTTCGCCGCGTTCCTCCGAGTACGCGCGGTGCAGGTTGCCCACCAGGCGTTCGGGGTCGGTCCAGGCCGCGAAGGGGCCGAGGTCGGCGGCGCGGGCCGTCTCCAGCGGCGGACGGCCCGCCGCGACGCCGTCCCGCGCCAGCGCCTGAATCCACCGCAGGTACTCCTCCGTCGGGCCGAACACCTCCGGGCCGCACAGCGGGCCGTGACCCGGGACGATCGTCTCCGCGCCGAGCGCGCGCAGCTCCGCGAGCGCGTCCAGCAGGCCCTGGATCGACCCGACCGCCACGAACGGCGTCCCGCCGTTGAAGACGAGGTCGCCCGCGAACAGCACGCCCCGCTCGGGAATCCACGCCACGGCGTCGCCGGTGGTGTGCGCGACGCCCGGATGGATCAGCTCGATCGCCAGGTCGCCCGCGTGCAGGGTGAGCCGGTCGGTGAACGTCACGTCGGGGCCGACGATCTCGATCGCGCCCCACTCCACGTCCGGCCAGATCTGCGTCAGCAGCAGGCCCTGCTCGGCGATCTGCGGCGCCGCGTTCGCGTGCGCGACGATCGTCGCGTCGCGGAAGAACGCGTTGCCGTAGGTGTGGTCGCCGTGGAAGTGCGTGTTCACCAGCACGCGCGGCGGCAGCGGCGTCACCCCCTCGATGGCGGCGCGCAGCGCGCGGGCGCGCCGCTCGGTCGCCGCCGTGTCGATCACCGTGACCGCGTCCGGCCCGACGACGAACCCGGCGTTGCTGAGGCACCAGGTGCCGTCGGGCTGGACGAAGGCGTACACGTCGTCGGCGATCCGCGTGGTCTGAGGGGGCGGTGTCATGTTCCTCACCGTAGAGGGACGCTTTGCGGCGTACCGGCGTTTCTGCCACGCGTGTGTCGGTGGCCGCCTCTAGGGTTGCGTGCGACATGCGCTTCCTCCACACGTCCGACTGGCATCTGGGCCGCGCGTTCCACCGCGAGGATCTGCTCGGCGCCCAGGCCGCCTTCGCCGACCACCTGCTCGCCACCGTCCGCGACGAACGCGTCGACTGCGTCCTGGTCTCCGGCGACGTCTACGACCGCGCCCTCCCGCCGGTCGACGCGGTGCGGCTGTTCGACGAGACCCTGGCCCGGCTCGCCGCGCGCGACGTCCGCGTCGTGCTCATCGCCGGCAACCACGACTCCACGCGCCGCCTCGGGTTCGGGTCGGCGCTCATGGACGCGGCGGGCGTGCACGTCCGCACGTCGTTCGCCGCTGTCGGCGAACCCGTCGTCATCGACGGCGTCGCGGTCTACGGCGTCCCCTACCTCGAACCCGAACTCGTCCGCGCCCCCTGGGAACTGGACGAACGCGGGCACACCGCCGCGCTCACCGAGGCGATGCGCCGCGTCCGCGCCGACCTGGCCACCCGGCCCGGCACCCGGTCGGTCGTGCTCGCGCACGCGTTCGTCACCGGCGGCGAGGCCAGCGACAGCGAGCGCGACATCAGCGTCGGCGGCGCCGCGCACGTGCCCGCGTCGGTGTTCGACGGCGTCGACTACGCCGCCCTCGGCCACCTGCACGGACGGCAGCGCATGACCGACCGCGTCCGCTACTCGGGCTCGCCGCTGGCGTACTCCTTCTCCGAGACCCGGCACGTCAAGGGCTCGTGGCTGGTCGATCTGGCCGCCGACGGCACGGTGTCGGCCGAGTTCGCGGAGGCGCCCGTCCCGCGCCGCCTCGCCCGGCTGCACGGCGACCTGGACGACCTGCTCGCGGACCCCCGGCACGACGCCGTCGAGGACCACTGGCTCCAGGTCACGCTGACCGACCCCGACCGGCCGTCCGCCGCCATGGAACGGCTGCGCCGCCGGTTCCCGCACACGCTCGTCCTCGCCTACGAGCCGCGCGGCACCGACCGGCCGCACCGCTCCTGGACCGAGCGCACCCGGGAACGGTCGCCGCTCGACCTCGCGGGCGACTTCGTCACCGAGGTCACCGGCGCCGTCCCCGCGCCGCGCGAGGCGGCGCTGCTGCACGAGGCGTTCGAGGACGTCCGCGCCAAGGAGGCCCGCGCGTGAGGCTGCACCGGCTGGAGGTCACCGCGTTCGGGCCGTTCTCCGGCACCGAGACGATCGACTTCGACACCCTCTCCGACGCGGGACTGTTCCTCATCCGGGGACGCACCGGCGCCGGGAAGACGTCCGTGCTCGACGCCGTCTGCTTCGCCCTGTACGGGCAGGTCCCGGGGGTGCGGAACGCGGCCAAGGGCCTGCACAGCGACCACGCCGCGCCCGGCACCGGGCCGTCGGTGCGGCTGGAGACGACGATCCGGGGGCGGCGGCTGCGCGTCATGCGGGCGCCCGCGTGGGAGCGTCCCAAGCTGCGCGGCACCGGGACGACCACCGAGAAGGCCAAGGTCATCCTGGAGGAGTACGAGCACGGCGCGTGGACGGCGCTGGCCACGCGCAACGACGAGGCCGGTGACGTCATCCTGAGCCTGCTCGGGATGAACGCCGCCCAGTTCTGCCAGGTGGCGCTGCTGCCGCAGGGCGAGTTCGCGGGGTTCCTGCGCGCGGGCGCCGAGGAACGCCGCAAGGTGCTGGAGAAGCTGTTCGCCGCCGAGGTGTTCACGCAGGTGGAGAAGTGGCTGGCCGAGCGCCGCGCCGCGACGGGCCGCGCGGTGGACGCGCTGGAGGCGTCGGCGGCGTCCGTCGCGGACCGCGTCGCCGAGACCGCCGGGACGGTGTCGCCGCTGGCGCCGCGCGGCCCGGTGCCGGGGCCGCGCGCCGCCGAACCCGCGCTGGTGCCGGGCGTCGAGGTGCTGCCCGGGTGGGCCGCCGGGCTCGCCGCCGACCTGGACGCCGCCCGCGACGCCGTGACCGCGCTGGCGGAGGGCGCCCGCGCCGGGCTGGCGCAGGCGCGGGCGTCCGTCGACGAGGCCCGCGCGCTGGCCGACCTCCAGGCCCGGCACGCGGCGGCGACGGCCCGCCGCGACGCGCTCGCCGCGCGGCTGGACGAACGCTCCGAGCTGGGCTCGCGGCTGGACGCCGCCGCCCGCGCCGACCGCGTCCTGCCGTACCTGCACGCCGTCACCGACCGGGGCCGCCGCCTGACGCAGGCGCGCCGCAGCGCCGACGACACCCGCGCCCGCGTCGCCGCGCTGCTGCCGCCCGGCGCCGCCGACGACGTCCTCGGCAAGGCCGAACGCGACCGCCGCGACGAACTCGCCCAGCTCGACACCCGCCGCGCCGACGCCCACCGCCTGACCGAACTCGCCCGCGAACGCACCGCGCTGGACGGCGAGCTGACCCGCCTGACGGCGGAGGAGCAGCGGGCGGGGGCGGCGCTCACCGAGCTTCCCGCCCGCGTCGAGTCGCGCCGCACGGCCCTCGCCGCCGCCCGCGAGGCGGCGGCGGCCGAACCCGGCGCCCGCCGCGCGGCGGAGGACGCCACCCGCCGCCTGACGTCCGCCCGCCGCCGCGACGCCCTGATCCCCGAACTGACCACCGCCGAGGACGCCCACCGCGCGGCCACCGACGCGGCCCAGACCGCCCGCGACCACGTCCTGACCCTCCGCCAGTCCCGCCTGGACGGCATGGCCGAAGTCCTAGCCGCCCGCCTCGTCCCCGGCGAACCCTGCACGGTCTGCGGCTCCCCCGACCACCCCGCCCCCGCAACCCACCACACCACACAGATATCGGCCACAGAAGATCCCCGCACCCCGCACCCGGCACCCGACCGGACAGACCCCACACGGACGCCGAGCACCGAGGCTGCGCAGTCGGCGGACGGTCGGGTGCGGGCCGCGTGGATGCCGGGTGCGGGGGACGTCGAGGCGGCGGAGCCGGTGGCCGGGCGGGTGCCGGAGGTCGAGGAGATCGAGGCGGCGCAGACGGCCGCTGATCGGGCGCAGAGTGCGCGGGAGGTCGCGGGCGGGGTCGTTGAGCGTACGCGGGCCGAGTTGGCGGCGCTGCGCGAGGTCGTCGGGGACGTCGCCGTCGGTGAGGTGGAGGCCGAGGTGCGGGCGGCGCGGCAGGCGCTGGCCGAGGCCGAGCGGCAGGGGGCGGAGGCCGCGGGGCTGGCCGCCGCACTGCGGGACGACGAGGAGGCGCTCGACGCCGCGCGGGAGCGGCGGGACGCCCTCGCCCGCACGCTCGCCGAACGTCGTACGCGCGTCGAGCACCTGGCCGCCGAGCACGACCGGCTGCGCGCCGAACTGGCCGAGGCGCGCGGCGACGACCCGTCGCTGGAGGCGCGGGCCGAGCGGCTGCGGCGCGAGGCGGACGCGCTGCGGGCCGCCGCCGACGCCGCGCGGGACGCGATCGTCGCCGGACGGGAACTGGCCGCCGCCCGCGCCACCGCCGCCGAGACCGTCGCGGCCGAGGGGTTCGCGTCCGGCGACGCGGCGCACGCCGCCGCCCTGGACGACGAGGAGCAGGGCGTACTGCGGGACAAGGAACGCCGCTACGACGTGGAGAAGGGCAACGTCGAGCGTGAGCTGGCGGAACCGGCGCTCACCCGCGCCGCCGCCCGTCCCGCCCCCGACGTCCCGGCCCTCGACGCCGCGCTCGCCGCCGCCGAGGCCGTGCACACCGCCGCCGCGTCCGCCGCCGACCGTGCCCGCGTCCGCTGCGCGCGGCTCGCCGAACTGCGGGCCGAGCTGGCCGCCGCCGTCGCGCGGTGGCGGCCCGCCGCGGACGAGCACGCCGTCGCCCGCCGCCTCGCCGGGCTGGCGTCAGGCACCGACACCGCGAACCGGCGCGCGATGTCGCTGTCGGCGTACGTCCTCGCGGCGCGGCTGGAGCAGGTCGTCGCCGCCGCGAACGAGCGCCTGGGCCGCATGTCGTCCGGCCGCTACGTGCTGGAGCACACCGTCGAGAAGGCCGCCGGCGACCGCACCCGCAGCGGCGGCGGCCTCGGCCTGCGCGTCGCCGACGCCTGGACGGGCCGCGTCCGCGAGCCCGCCACGCTCTCCGGCGGCGAGTCGTTCATCACGTCGCTGGCCCTCGCGCTCGGCCTGGCCGACGTCGTCACCACCGAGGCGGGCGGCACCGAGATCGGCACCCTCTTCGTGGACGAGGGCTTCGGCACCCTGGACGAGGACACGCTCGACGAGGTCATGGACGTCCTCGACGGCCTCCGCGACGGCGGCCGCGCCGTCGGCATCGTGAGCCACGTCGCCGAACTCCGCGCCCGCGTCCCCACCCAGCTCCACATCACCAAGGAACGCCACGGCTCGACCACCAAGATCAACGCCTGACCGACGCCCACCCCACCGGCTGAGCCCCCGGACCTGTTCGATGCCACCGCAGGACGCCGTGGCTCGACCGCCAAGGTCAGCGCCTGGCCCGGCGCGAGCCTCACCGGCTGCGGGTCTCGGGCGGTTCGCGGTCACCGTCGGACGCCACGGCTCGACCGCCAAAGGCCAGTGTCCGACCCGGCGCGAGCCTCACCGGGTGCTTCGGACCTGTTCGAGGTCACCGGGGGATGCCACGGCTTGGCCGCCGAGGTCAGCGCCTGGCCCGGCGCGAGCCTCACCGGGAGCGTGTCCGGGGTGGTTCGAGTCACCGTAGACCGTCACGGTCCAGTGTCTGAATCGGTGTGTGCGGGCCTGGGCCAGTCCGGGGCCAGGTCGGACGCCGCTTCCTCTCAGGTGGTTCGGGTGAGGGCCCGGGCCTGTTCGAGGAGGGCGGCGGCGTCGGCGTGGTCGTCGGGGGTGGGGGCGTCGTCCTGGGTGAGGCGGGGACGCCAGTAACCGGTGAAGTCGACCGCGTGCTTCGGGACGCCGCGATCACCGACCAGGTGACGGCGCAGGGCGCGGACGGTCGGGGCGGCGCCGCCGAGCCAGGCGAAGACGGCGCCCGGCGGGAAGGCCGCCGCCGCGACGGCGCGCGTCAGGAGCCCGGGGTCGCCGGGAGCGGTGCCGTCGCGGTGCAGCCAGCGGCCGGTGACGTCGGCGGACGTGGTGAACCGCTGCTCCTCCGCGATATCGGCCACCTCCAGGAACGCCAGGACGCGCGTCCGCGCGGGCAGCGCCGCAAGGAGGGTGCCGATCGCGGGGAGCGTCGTTTCGTCCCCGGCGAGCAGCACCCAGTCGGCGGCGACGGCCGAGTCGAGCAGCGGCACCGGACGCGCGAACGCCGCCGACGGGCCGAACATCGCCAGCACGTCCCCGGGCTCGGCCTGTCCGGCCCAGCGGGAGGCAGGCCCCGCGTCACCATGCAGGACGAAGTCGATCGCGAGCGTGCCCGTCGTCGCGTCGTGGCCGCGCAGGGTGAAGCTCCGCATCCACGGGCGCTCGTCCTCCGGCATCGCGGCGAACGCCCGGTACCAGCGGGTCAGGTCGCCGTCGCCGCCGTCGGGCAGGACGGGCGCCGCCTGCCCGGGGCGCGGGAAGTAGAGCTTGACCTGCTGGTCGGGTCCGGCGAGGACGAGGTCGTGCAGGTCGCCGCCGAACGTGATCCGCGCCATGCGGGGCGTGACGCGGCGGGTCTGGAGCACCCGGAGGGTGCGGAGCGGAAGGGCTGGCATGGGTGGACCTCCGTCGAGTGGCTGCCCTTCCATTCTGGGCTTGGACCCCTATGTGGCACTTTTCCGCGTGAACGTCGAGGACGGGGGCGCCAAAGTCTCAAGTGACGGTGCAAGGGCTACGCTCGGCGGATGACCGCCCGACGGCTCCGCGCGGCCGACCTCGCCCGCTCGGCGGGCATCTCCGTGCAGCAGCTCCGCACCTACCTCGACACCGGCCTGCTGCCGCCCGCCGACCGCGCCGCGAACGGCTACCGCGTCCTCACCGGCGAGCACGCCGCCGCCCTCCGCCTCCTGCGCGCCCTAGCCGCCGGCCACGGCTGGCCCCGCACCCGCGCCATCCTCGCCGCCCTCTACGCGGGCGACCCCGCGACCGCCCTCGCCCACGCCGACGCGAGCCACGCGGCCCTGGACCGAGAACGCGCCGAGATCCAAGCCGTCCGCGCCGCCGTAACAGCAGCCGCCAAGACCCCACCCACCCCCGACGACCCGCACCCCTCCCCAAACCAACCCACCACCCCACTCCCCGCCCAAACCGCCAGCCACCCCCCACCAAGACCACCGGGTGCCGCGGGTGCCGGGACGATGGGTTACGGAGAGCGTGGCTTCCGTTCTGCGGCGCGGGGCCTTGGGCGGCGGGAGCCGTTGCGGATTGGGGAGGTCGCGCGGGTGACGGGGGTGCGGGCGACGACGCTGCGGGCGTGGGAACGGCGCGGGCTGCTGCGTCCCGCGCGCGACGCGGACGGTCACCGCCGCTACGACGGGCCCGCCCTCCGCGACGCGCGCATCGCCGCCCTGCTGCGCAGCGGCGGCTACCCCTTCCCGATCGTCGCGGCGGTCCTGCGCGAGCTTCGCGCCACCGGCGACCCCGCCCGCGTCCGCGCCGAACTCGACGCCCGCGAACACGACCTGACCGCACGCAGCCGCCGACGCCTCACCGCCTCCGCCGCCCTCGCCGCCTACCTGGACGACCACTCGGAGACCTGACCACCACCGCGCCAACACCCGCCCGACACGCCGAAAGCGCCTGCCCGGTAAGCCGAAGGTGCACGTCGGGCGCGCCGAGGACGCACGCCGGGCGCGCCGAGGATGCCCGCCCGGTAAGCCAAAGGTGCACGTCGGGCGCGCCGAGGATGTCCGCCCGGCAGGCCGAGGACGCACGCCCGGCACGCCAAAAGTGCCTACCCGGCAGGCCGGGGGCGCCTGCCCGGTACGCCGGGAACGCCTGCCAGCACACCGAGGGTGCCTACCCGGTAAGCCAAGGGTGCCTGCCCGGTAAGCCAAGGGTGCCTGCTCGGCGGGCTGAGGGCGTCTGCCCGGTGCGCCGAGGCGGGTACCCGGCGTGCACGCGTGCGACGTCCGGCCGTACCGGGCAGACGCGCCGGGCGCGCCTGCCGGGCGCGCCGAGGATGTCCGCCCGGTACGCCGAGGATGCCCGCCCGGCAGGCCGAGGGCGCCTGCCGGGCGCGCCGGGGCGCCCGCCCGCTACGCAGAGGGCGCCCGCCCGGCAGGCCGAGAATGCCTGCCGGGCAGGCCGAGGATGTCCGCCGGGCAGGCCGAGGGCGTCCGCCGGGCAGGCCGGGGGCGTCGGCAGGGCAGGCCGGGGGCGTCGGCAGGGCAGGCCGAGGGCGTCTGCCCGGCGCGCCGGTGCGGGTACCCGGCGCGCACGCGAGCGACGTTCGGCCGCAGCGAACGGCTCGACCAGCCCGAGCTGCTGCTGTGGGTCGCTGCGCCGAGGTGTGCTCCTACCTGGAGGTCGCGCGCCGGTCTACGTCGGCGAGCGCTGGACTCGCCGGGTCGCCGCCTGTGGCCGGGCGCGCGGGCAGCGAAGGAACCGGCGCGCGAGCAGGCGGCGCCCCGCGTCGTCCGCCGGTCAGCCGGGTGTCGGTACGGCGTTGAGGATCGGGACCAGTTCGGATTCCTCGTAGTCGAGGTGGGCTTCGACCTGGGCGGTCAGGCGGTCGACCTCGGCGGCGAGGGCGGACGGGTCCGGGGACGGCTGGGACAGCAGGGCGCGCAGCTCGTCCAGGAGAGCCGTCATCGCGGCGTGTTCGTCGCGCATCCGGGCCAGCGCCGGAGCCAGGTCGGGGTGGTGCTGTTCCAGGAAGAGGAACAGGCCGCCGTCCTCATGCCGGTGGTGCACGCCCAGCCCCTCGCAGAGCGTGAGGCAGTTGACGCGGAGCTGCGCGCCGACCGCCGCGCCCGACCGTGCCACTTCGGCGCGGATCAGGGCCAGTTCCCGGCGGAACGCGCCGTGCAGGGCGACGAGTCCGTCGCCGAGCGGTCCCGGGGGAGGCCCGCCGTCCACCTGCGTGAGGGCGATGACCGGGATCACCCGGTCGGTGCCCGCCTGGTACTCGGCCCACCCGGGGTCGGCCTCGACGGCGCGGGCGAACAGCCGGTCCCGTTCGTCGCCGGTGAGGACGTCGGCGCGGGCCCGGTAGGTGAAGACGCCGTCCTCGACGGTGACCTCCGGATGCGCGACGAGATTGTGGAACCAGGCGGGGTGCCGGTCCGCGCCGCCCGCCGAGGCGATGACGAGTACGCGGTCGCCGTCGGGCAGGCAGCCGACGGGCGTGGTGTGCGGTGCCCCCGAGCGCGCGCCGGTCGTGGTGAGCAGCAGCAACCGGCTGCCCTCGAAAGGACCGCCGACGCGGCCGTTGTTGGCGCGGAACTCGCTGATGATCGGGTCGTTGAAAGGGTTGGGCATTCTCTTCTTTCGTCGTACGAGGGCAGGCGAAAAAGACCCGCCGTGCCGAGAGTGAACACGCAACAGATACGTGGGAAAGTGACCTCATGAACGGAGGGCGCACACGATGTCCGGCGCGTGAAAAGTCCGGTGCATCAACAGGAGAACGCACCCCGGACGACACCAAGCCCGGGCTCCACCGCGCACCGGCAGCGAGCACCATGGGCGACTCGTACCCACCACGGGAGCATCGGTACTACCGAATTCGCTCCTGGCCCGCCTGCACACGGGGGCCAGATCGGCCGCGCGGGCGCATCGTCCGCCGTGCGTGCCACCTGGACATCCGGGCACCGAACCGGCCCCGCTGATCGCGTACGGACGGTACGTCCAGACGGCGGCCCCATCGGCGCCCAAGAGCGCTCGACGTTCAATGCGAAGGAGAAGGCGGCCCTCGGGCCGGCCCGGCGATCACGCCGTGGCCGGGTGCCTCACTCGTGCGCGGCGCATGGCCGACCCGGCAGTCATGGGGTGACTATAACGCGGCGGCCAGGAATGGGCAAAGGCTTTTCCGTCGCCGCGTCCCGCGCCGGGAAGTGCGGCGGGCCGCCTAGGGTCGGTCATGAATCGGAGACGGGAGAGACCATGGAACAGCTCGGACTCCTTTTCGTCGTGCTGTTCGCGGCCGTTCTCGCCGAACCGCTGAGCCGCCGCATCGGGCTGTCGTCGGCCGTGCTGATGACGGTGTTCGGCCTCGTGCTGGCGGTGCTGCCGTTCGTGCCGGACATCTCGCTGGAACCGCACCTGATCCTGCCGCTGGTGCTGCCGCCGCTGCTGTACGCCGCCGCGCGCCGCACGTCCTGGCGGCAGTTCGTCGTCAACTGGGCGGCGATCACGCTGCGGGCGGTCGGGCTCGTGCTGGTGACGGCGGCCGCCGTCGCGGCGGCGTTCTCGCTCGTGCATCCGGCGGTGCCGTTCGCCGCAGCCGTGGCGCTCGGCGCGGTCGTCGCGCCCCCGGACCCGATCGCGGCGACGGCGATGGCGTCCAAGCTCGGGCTGCCGCGCCGCCTCACCTCCGTGTTGGAGGGGGAGGGGCTGTTCAACGACGTCACCGCCATCGTCGTCTACAGCGTCGCGATCGAGGCGGTCGTGAGCGGGCACTTCTCCGCGTGGGACGCGGCGTGGCGGTTCGTGGTGTCGGCGGTCGTCGCGGTGCTGGTCGGCGGGGTGTTCGGCTGGGCGTCGAGCCGTCTTGTCGACCGGCTCGACGAGGCGGCCTGGAAGGTCGCGCTGACGCTGCTGGTGCCGTTCGCCGCCTACGCCGTCACCGAGTGGCTGGACGCGTCGGCGGTGCTGGCCGTGCTGGTCTGCGCGCTCTACCTGACCGACGCCGCGACCCGCACCGACGACAGCGGCTACCGGCTCGTCGGGGACGTGTTCTGGGAGATCATCGAGCTGCTCGTCGGCGGGTTCGCGTTCGGCCTGATCGGGCTGGAGCTGAGCACGGTGCTGCGGGAGGCGGGCGCGTCGTGGCCGCGCATGCTCGGCGGCGCGGTGGTGGTGATCGTGGTCGTCGTCGCGCTGCGGCTGGTGTGGCTGCTCGCGACGCTGCGGATCTTCCGCACCGCCCACCGCGACCACCTCATGGACGAGCCGTACACCTGGAAGGAGACGGTGGTGACGTGGTGGGCGGGCATGCGCGGCGTCGCGACGGTGGCGCTCGCGCTGGCGCTGCCGCTCACCGTCGCGGACGGGAGGCCGTTCCCCTTCCGCGCGGAGATCCTGTTCACGGCGTTCGCCGTCGTGCTGTTCACGCTGCTCGTGCAGGGCCCGACGCTGCCGCTCGTCGTCCGCTGGACGGGCGTGCACGCCGACACGGCCGCCGAACGCCGCATGGAACTCGACCTGTGGAACCGCGTGCTGCGCGCCGAGCTGGCCGAGCTGAAACGCGTCTCGGCCGCCGGCGACCTGCCCGACGACGTCTACGAGCGACTGCGCACCGGCCTCCTGCAACGCCTCACCCACGCCGACCCGCAGGCCGCCGACGCCGACGAGACCGAGTCGGCCCGCCGCGCCTGGCAGCGCGCGGGCCGGTTCCGCGAGATCCAGCGTGACGTTCAGGCGGCGGGCCGCCGCGAGGCCCTGGACGCCCGCCGCGAACCCGGCGTCCCGCCCGACGTCGTCGACCGCGTCATGCGTCGCCTGGACTTCCGCGCCGGGCCCTGAACCCTTCTAGACGGGGGCGGGCGGCGGGCCGAAGAACCAGTTGCCGGGGGCGGCCGGATCGGGGCTGGTGTAGTAGTCGAGGACGCAGCGGGTGAGTTCGGCGTGGTCGATGGCACCGTCGCCGTCGAGGTCGAGACGGGTGAACGCCTCGGTGACGACGGCGCTGGGAAGGCCGGGGGCGTGGCCGCTGATGAAGGCGAGGTACTCGGGGAGCGTGAGGGTGCCGGTGCGGTCCTGGTCGGCGACGGTCATCACCGCGTCGGCCAGCTCGCCCAGGGTGCGCTGGGCCAGCGCCGGGTCGCCGGCGACGGCGGTGGTCGCGGCGATGTACTCCGCTCTGCTGATGCGGCCGTCCCCGTCGCTGTCGAGCGGGGCGTGCAGCCGCTGCCAGATGTGCAGGTAGGCGTCGATCATCCGCTGTTCGGCGTCGCCGCCCGGTTCGTGGCCGAGGGCGGACGCCGCCCGCCGGCCCATCTCGGCGTGCTCGGCCTCGGTGAAGTACCCGTCCTCGTCGTCGTCCATCCAGCGGAAGCTCGCCTCGATCTTGGCGCGCACGAACGGGTGGACGCCGGTTTCGCTCGTCACCTCCGACTCCTTTCGGTGGGGGGTCGACTACCGAAGGTGACACTAGGCGCCGCGCCCGGAGCGCGTGAAGGCTCCCATGACAACCACTTCGCAAACTCACCTGGCCGCCACAGCAGCGGAACCTGCGCCGGTCACACCGTTCCCTGCCAGTTACCGCGACTGGTTCCGCACCTTCGACGACCGCAAGAAGGACCCAGGCGCTACAGGTACAGCCCGGTGCCGTGCTCGGGGCGTTCGTTGGCGACGGCGTGCAGGTCGCGTTCGCGCATGACGAGGTAGTTCTCGCCCTGGATCTCGACCTCGAACTGGTCGTCGGGGTGGAACAGCACCCGGTCGCCGGCCTTGACGGTGCGCACATGGTGCCCGACACCGCACACCTCGCCCCACTGGAGGCGGTTCGTCTGCGACACGGTCGCGGGGATGACGATGCCGCCGGTGCTGCGCCGCTCGCCGCTGTCCCGGTCGCTCCGGATCATGACGCGGTCGTGCAGCATCTGGACTTCGAACTGGGGTTCCGGCACGCCCGGGAGTTTATCCGGACGCGCCGGTCAGAGCGCCCGAGGACGAAGCGACGATCTCCGACCTTTCCGGCCACCCACAGGGGTGATCCCCGGTTGCCGCTCGGAACCGAAGGCGGCGACGCTCGGCCGATCCACGTCGGTGCTACGCCGCCTGCGGCTCGGCCACCACCCGCTCCCCGGCGCAAGACGCACGAATACCCCGATCCGGGCGCCGCGGGCACGATCGCGCTGCGCCGGTCCCCGCCGGGCACGCGAGCGCGTGCCTCGGTGAGCAGGCCGGGGGCGGCGGGGACGCCGCCGAGCAGCAGAGCCGCCGAGTCCTCCGGCAGGACTCAGGGCTCGTCGGTGCGGCGCAGGAACGCGTCCTGGCGACAACGGCCGCCAGGCCGTCCACACGGCGCCCGACGCCGACGAGCCCTCCCGTTCGCGGGAAACGGCGCCCGGTCTGCTCGACCCCCTGCCGCCCGAGGGAACCGGTCAGTCGTAGTTGCGGCCCGCGCGCGACGACGTGCGCTCCAGCAGGCTCGGCGGCACCATCCGCGCCAGCGCCACGAGCGCCTTGTAGCGCGCGCTCGGAACGCTGACCGTGACGCCGTGCCGCAGGTCGCGCAGCGCCTCGTCCACGACGAGATCCTGCGGAATCCACATGAACTCCGGCATCCCATCCATCTTCATGCCCGCCCGATCATGGAACTCGGTGTGCACGAACCCGGGACACACCGCCATGACGCGAACGTTCTTCGCGCCCTGCGCAGCGATGTCCTGCGCGACGCCCCGGCTGAACGCCACCACCCACGCCTTGGACGCCCCGTAGGTGCCGCGCGCCAGGAACGCCGCCACCGACGCGACGTTGATCACGCCGCCCCGTCCGCGCTCCAGCATCCCCGGCAGCGCCGCCGACGTGATGCGCAGCACCGCCTCGCAGTGCACCTTCAGCATCGTCTGCTCGTCGGTGACCGGAACGTTGAGGAACGTCCCCTTGTTGGCGAACCCGGCATTGTTGACGACGAGGTCCACCCCGGCGGCGGCCCGCGCGGCGGCCGCGTCGATGCCCGCGTCGGTGGACAGGTCGGCGGTGAGCGTCTCCACCCGCACGCGGTACCGTCCGCCGAGGTCGGCGGCGGCCGCCTCCAGCCGGGCGGTGTCGCGGGCGAGCAGGACGAGGTCGAATCCGTCGGCGGCGAGCCGGCGCGCGAACGCGGCACCGATCCCGGCCGTCGCTCCGGTGATCAAGGCAGTCGGCATGCCCCCGACCCTAAGCGCTGCGCCCCGCCGTGAAATGCCGGGGGTCGGGACGCCGGGTCGCGCGCCGGTAGGCGAACGTGAAGCCCGGCCAGTTGTTCACGACCTTGCCGTCGGACGTCTGGTACCAGCTCTCGCAGCCCGCAGCGAAGATCGTCGTGCGGAGCCGGTCCTGCATGCGGCGGCCGAACGCGCGCTGCGCGTCGGCGCGCACCTCGATCCACTCCAGCCCGTGGCGGCGCATCGCGGTCAGCGCGCCGAGCACGTACCGGAACTGCGACTCCAGCATGTAGATGATGCTGTTGTGCCCGAGATTGGTGTACGGACCGTACAGCAGGAACAGGTTCGGGAAGCCGTGCACGGTGATGCCCAGGTGCGCCTCCGCGCCGTCCCGCCACACCTCCCTCAGCTCCCGGCCGTCCCGTCCGGTGATCCGCATCGGCGCGAGGAACCCCGACGCCGCGAACCCCGTCGCGTGGATCAGCACGTCGGCAGGGCGGCGGATGCCGTCGCGGGTGACGACGCCGTCCGGCACGATCCGCTCGATCGGCGCGGTCACGACGTCCACGTCCGGCCGCGTCAGCGCCGGGTAGTAGTCGTTGGAGATGAGGATGCGCTTGCAGCCCATCGGGTAGCCGGGCGTCAGGACGGCGCGCAGCCCCGGATCGGCGACCTGCCCGGCCAGCGTGCGGTGGAAGCGGCGCTCCATCACCTTCATCAGCTTCGGGTACTGGATGAACGCCAGCGCCCGCGACTCGTACTGCGCGTAGTCGCGCGCCCGGCTCAGCGCCTGCACCGGCGGGACGGCGCGGAGCAGCGCCCGCGTCCACCCCGGGTACCGCCGGTCCGGCTTGGCGATCACGTACGGCGCCGACCGCTGGTACAGGTCCACGTGCGCCGCCGTCCGGGCGATCTCCGGGACGATCTGCACCGCACTCGCGCCCGTCCCGAGCACCGCGACGCGCTTGCCCGCCAGGTCGGCGCCGTGGTCCCAGCGGGCGGAGTGGAAGCTCGGGCCGGTGAACGTGTCGCGTCCCTCGATCGCCGGGAGCGCCGGCCGGTTGAGCTGACCGCACGCGGAGATCAGGACGCGGGCGTCCACCTGACCGGCGTCGGTGTCGACGTGCCAAAGCGCCGCGTCCGCGTCATAACGGGCGCCCCGTACCTCGGTGCCGAACCGGATGTGGGGGAGGACGCCGTGCTCCCGGGCGACCCGCTCCAGGTAGCGCAGGATCTCCGGCTGCTCGGAGAACCGGCGCGACCAGCCGTGCTCGGGCGCGAACGAGAACGAGTACAGGTGCGAGGGGACGTCGCACGCCGCGCCCGGATAGGTGTTGTCGCGCCAGGTCCCGCCGAGCCCCGACGCCTTCTCCAGCACCAGCACGTCGTCGATCCCGGCCCGCTTCAGCGTGACCGCCATGCCGATGCCGCCGAACCCGGCACCGATGATCACCACGTCGCGCGGAGCGCCCATCGTCTCTAGCTCCCCGAGGTCGTCCGTCCGTTTCGTCCCGAGCGTAAGTGACCAGGAGGTCATTTGAACAGACGGGTGCTTCCGAAAAGTCGCATGCTGATGGACGACGGGCCTTCCCGGACCGCTCGGACGCGGACCGTCGTGGGGACTGCCGTCTTGCGAGCTGCCGCCCTCCCCGGGCGGGACGACGGGGGCCGGGTCGTCTGGACGGCGACCGTGTCCGGCCGCACCGGCCGTTCGATTTGACGTCGCCGCCGGGACCGCATAAGTTTCTCACTTGTCCCCAGCGGGATGCAGGACGCTGCGCGTGCGCGGTGGCCGGCCCGGGGGAACCCTCCATGATCAATTCGTTGGCGTGGCTTTGTCGCGTCTGGATGGTTGTGGGCTGTCTGCTGTGGTGCGGGAATTCGTTCGGTTTGACAATCGGGCGGGATCTGGTG
>NZ_KB894101.1:0-212460 GCF_000374305.1 Actinomadura flavalba DSM 45200
CACCAGATCCCGCCCGATTGTCAAACCGAACGAATTCCCGCACCACAGCAGACAGCCCACAACCATCCAGACGCGACAAAGCCACGCCAACGAATTGATCATGGAGGGTTCCCCCGGGCCGGCCACCGCACACGCGCAGCGTCCTGCATCCCATTGGGGACGAAGAGACAACATACGCCACCGCGCGCGCCGCGTCAAGTCGTGCCCGGCCTCCCGTCGCCGAGCACGGCGCCACAGGCAGCCCGCACGCCACGGCCGTCACCGTGCTCACCGCGCGGATGAACGAGCGGGTGAACGAACGGTGCAGCTCGAAGGGCCATCACGGGACCATCTTCGGCGGCGCGCACACCGGCCCGGCACGACGGCCGCACCGGTTTCGACGTGTCGATGACCACGGTCACAGGTGTTTCGCAGGCCGTGCGACCGTCCAGCGCCGCTACCAAAGAGTGTTCGTACTGTTTCTTCCTCGCGTGGAAGCTGAATCCGTCCCATGGGAAGGTGTTCCCCACGATGTCCGGAACTCCCGGCCATCCGTCCGTTAGACGCGGGACGCGGCTTCCGACGGCAACCGCCCGAGCCACCACGTCCCCGCACCGTTCCCGGAGGTTCTCCTTGAGCAACTACCCCCCGCCGCCCCCGCCGCAGGGCGGCGCCGGTGTGCCGCAGTCGGCTCCCCCGCCGAACTACCTCGTGTGGGCGATCGTCACCACGGTGCTGTGCTGCCTCCCCGCCGGTATCGCCTCGATCGTCTTCGCGACGCAGGTGAACTCCAAGTGGCAGGCCGGCGACCAGGCGGGCGCCCTGAAGGCGTCCAAGAACGCCAAGACGTGGGCCATCGTCTCCGGCGTGCTCGGCATCATCGCGATCATCTTCGCGATCATCGTGAACGTCGCCGCGGCCAGCGCCTGATCGGGCCGGTGATCGTTCCATGAGGACCGGGCCCTCGGCGTCCGTACACGACGCGCCCCCGACGAACGGCTCCCCGCGCAGCGGGAACCGGCTGGTCCGGGTGCTGCCGCCGCTCGGCGTGGCCGCGCTGGCCATGGCGGGGGTCGTGTTCGTGGGCGTCGTCGACCCGAACGAGGCCGGGCACTATCCGACGTGCCCGTTCCTCTCCCTCACCGGGTATCAGTGCCCCGGCTGCGGGGCGCTGCGCACCTTCCACGCGCTGGCGCACGGCGATCTCGGGACGGCGTTCACGCTGAACGTGTTCGTGCTCGCGATGCTGCCGGTGCTGGCGTTCTTCTGGGTGCGGTGGACGGTCGCGCGCGCCCGCGACCGCCCCACCCGGACGAAGGCGGGCGATCCCCGCCTCATCTGGCTGCTGTTCGTACTGGTCATGCTGTTCTGGCTGGTGCGCAACCTGCCGTTCGGCGCCTTCCTGGCGGCCTGAACTCCGGACGCCCGGCCTCGCGGCCGGGCGTCCGGGAGCCGTTCAGTCGGTGACCGGGACGATCCGGACGTCGCGCAGGTGACCGTCCTCGATGTCGAGCAGGCCGAGGGTGCCGTGGGGCTGGCGACGGCGGTCGGTCGGTGAGCCCGGGTTGAAGATGCGGACGTGCTCGCCGGTGACGTCCATGGGAATGTGCGAGTGGCCGTAGACGACGAGCGCCGCGCGCGGAAACCAGCGGTGCAGGCGTTCGGGACGGCCGTCGGCGCGTCCGGCGTCGTGGATCATCGCGACGGGCAGTCCGGCGAGGTCGAGTTCGAGCCGTTCGGGGGCGCCCCAGGCGGCGACGTCCGGGCCGTCGTTGTTGCCGCGGACGGCGTGCACGGGCGCGAAGGCGGCGAGGTCGTCCAGGACGCCAGCGGTGCAGACGTCGCCCGCGTGCAGGATCACGTCGGCGTCGCGCAGGTGGCCGGCGACGCGCGGCGGCGTGGCCTTCCAGAAGCGCGGCGCGTGCGTGTCGGACAGGACGACGACTCTCATCATGCTTCCCTGCTGCCCGTTGGACCGGGCGACGAACCGGCGACGTTTGACCTGATACCAGCGGGAAGACCGGTGTTGTCCCTATCAGTGAGGAGCAAGACCATGGGTCGCATCTCCGCGGCGGTGAACTCGATCGTCTCCACCATCGTCAACGTCATCACGCTGCCCTTCCGCGTACTCGGCAAGCTGCTGGGCGGCCGTCGCCGCCGCCGCAACCCCTGACGCGCCCACCCGCGACCCGCTCCACGCGCGGCCCCCCCTGACGCGGGGCCGCGCGGTCGCGTCTCCGGGGTGGGCCGCGGGCGTCCGGCTCGTCTACGCTCGCCAGCACTGGCCAGGCGTTCCCGAGGAGTCGCGATGTTCACGTTCACCAGCACCGACGGCGTCGAGGTGCACGTCCATGTGTGGGAGCCCTCGGGCGAACCGCGCGGAATCGTGCAGATCGCGCACGGGATGGGCGAGCACGCCGCCCGGTACGCGCACCTCGCCGGGACGCTGAACGACCACGGCTACGTGGTGTACGCGTCGGACCATCGCGGGCACGGCCGGACGATGAAGGGCGATCCCGGCACGCTGGGCGTGGGCGGGTGGGACCTGCTCGTCGCCGACATGGTCGCGCTGTCGGAGCTGGCCCGCGAGCGGCATCCCGGGCTCCCGCTCGTCCTGGTGGCGCACAGCCTGGGCTCGTTCGCCGCCCAGCAGTACGTCCTCGACCACGCGGATCTGCTCGCGGGCCTGGTCCTCTCCGGGACGACGGCCGTGGACGGCCTGTTGGCGCAGTTCGTCGCCTCCCTCACCGAGAACCCCGACGCCGACGTGCTCGCGCTGTTCAACGAGCCGTTCGTCCCGGCGCGCACCGAGGCCGACTGGCTCAGCCGCGACGAGGCCCAGGTGGACGCCTACGTCGCCGACCCGTGGTGCGGCTTCAGCCTCGATGACCAGGCGATGGGCGAACTGTTCACCGCGGCCCCGCGCCTGGCCGACCCCTCGCCGGTTCCGGCGGACCTGCCCGTCTACGTGGTCGTCGGCACCGCCGACCCGCTGAACGCGAACCTCACGCTGAGCGACCTGCTCGTCCAGCGCTACCGCGACGCGGGCCTGACCGACGTCACCTACACGACGTACAAGGAAGCCCGCCACGAGGTCTTCAACGAGACCAACCGCGACGAGGTCGAGTCCGACCTGCTGACCTGGATCACCCGAGTGACCACCTGACGGGCGGAACGCGAAGAGGGCCCCGGACGAATCCGGGGCCCTCTTCGCTGTGTCGTGGTGGGCGATACTGGGTTCGAACCAGTGACCTCTTCGGTGTGAACGAAGCGCTCTCCCACTGAGCTAATCGCCCGAGGTGGTGCTCGGGTCGGCGTGGTGCTTGCCGACGGGAAGACTCTAGCGCATCGGCGCGGGGGTTCGCGCCAGGGTTTCGGGTGCGGGGGCGCGCGGCGGTGGGCCGTCCGGGCGCGCCCCCGGCCGAGGGGGCGTCAGGCCCAGGGGGTCCAGTCGGCGACGTTCCACGGGAGGCGGAAGTCGTAGACGACCAGGTAGGCGATGACGAGGGCGCCGACGAGGATGCCGCCGATCACCGCCAGGATGGTGTTGCGACGCTTCTTGCGGGGGTCGAGCGCCTTCTCCTTCGCTCGGTCGGCCGCCGCCTTGGCGCGGTGCAGGGCGCGGCGCGCCCAGGCGAACTCCGTGCCGAGGATGGCCAGGCCGACGACGATGCCGAGCAGGCCGGGGCCTGGCGTCACCATCATGATCAGGCCCCCGGTGAGGACCGTGATGCCGACCGTGAAGACGCCGATGCGCCATGTCGTGTTCAGCAGGGCGTTGCGCCGGATCACTTCGCGGATGCGACTGAGGCGGCTGAAGCGGCCTGCTCGGATGTCGACCTTCGCCGGGGGCCCCGCCGGCGGAAGGTCGTCGTGTTGGTTGATCGCCACGTTTTTACCTTATGCGAGAGAAAGCGCTGTGCCTGGGTTCCGCCGCCCACTCCTCGCGAACGAACGAGGACCCTCGATCGTCACACAGGGAGGAGGGCTCCGTACCGGGAAGCCGACGACGCACCGGGCTGGATGTCCGCTTTTGTGCAGGTCAGGGGGCACTTTTGAACCTGTGAGATAGATCACACAGAGCCAGGGAGACGGAATGTTCCCACAAGTTGGCTCCGTTACGCGTCACAGAACGAGGGGACATCCGTGAGAGGAGAGGTTCCCACCGGAACACCCGCGCGACTGCCGGGCCCGACGTCTGAAGGATGGCCATGAACAGCAGTACCACCGTGTCGGCCGAGCTGGGCCTGCGTCTCGTCGTACCCGACCGCTCCTCCGTCCCGCTGCTCGCGGGGCTGGAGTACGCCGCCGACGACCCCTACGCCATCCGCATGGCGTTCTACGTGGGCGACGACGAGCCGGTGGAGTGGATCTTCGCCCGTGAGCTGCTGACCGTCGGCATCGTCCGCCGCGTCGGCGACGGCGACGTGGAGGTCTGGCCCGCCGGCCCCGAGGACGACGACACGCTGAACCTCGCCCTCTCCTCGCCGTTCGGCGACGCCCTGTTCGAGGTGCCGCTGTCGGCGCTCGCCGAGTTCCTGCACCGCACCTACCGGGCCGTCCCGGCCGGGCAGGAGTCGGAGTTCATCGACATCGACAACGAGCTGGAGAACCTGCTCTGGTCGTCGTGATCCCCGTCCGCGTCAGTCGGTGAGCCGCGCGATGTGGCGCATCTTGTTCATCGCGTCCAGCGCCGCCACCTTGTAGGACTCCGCCAGCGTCGGATAGTTGAACACCGCGTTCACCAGGTAGTCGACGGTGCCGCCGAGCCCCATCACGGTCTGCCCGATGTGCACCAGTTCGGTCGCACCCGTGCCGAAGACGTGGACGCCCAGCAGGGAACGGTCCTCCGGTGAGACCAGCAGTTTGAGCATGCCGTAGGAGTCCCCGATGATCTGCCCGCGAGCCAGCTCGCGGTAGCGGGACACGCCCACCTCGAAGGGCACCTTGGCCTCGGTGAGGTCGTCCTCGGTGCGTCCCACGAAGCTGATCTCGGGGATCGTGTAGATGCCGATCGGCTGGAGTTCCAGGATGCCGGGCACGGGTTCGCCGCACGCGTGGTGGGCGGCGAGCCGCCCCTGTTCCATGGACGTCGCCGCCAGCGACGGGAAGCCGATGACGTCGCCGACGGCGTAGATGTGCTCGACGTCGGTGCGGAAGTGGTCGTCCACCTTGATGCGGCCGCGCCGGTCGGCGGCGAGGCCGGCGGCGTCGAGCCCGAGGTCGTCGGTCTGGCCCTGCCGCCCGGCGGAGTACATGACGGTGTCGGCGGGGATGCGCTTGCCGCTCTCCAGAACGGTGACGGCGCCGCGCGGGTGCTGCTCGACGGCGGCGACCGCCTCCCGGAACCGGAAGGTGACGGCGAGGTCGCGCAGATGGTACTTGAGCGCCTCGACGATCTCCAGGTCGGCGAACTCGAGCATCCGTTCGCGGCGCTCGACGACGGTGACCTTGGTGCCGAGGGCGGCGAACATCGACGCGTACTCGATGCCGATCACCCCGGCGCCGACGACGACCATCGTCTCGGGGATGCGTTCGAGGTTGATGATGCCGTCGGAGTCGATGACGGTGCGGTCGTCGAACTGGACGGTGCCGGGCCGGGCGGGCCGGGTGCCGGTCGCGATGACGATCTTGTCGGCGGTGTACTTCTGCTCGCGTTCGCCGTCCTCGCCGCCGCTGACGCCGACGGTGTGCGGGTCGAGGAACCGGCCGGTGCCGGTCAGGACGGTGACGTGGTTGCGGGCGAGCTGGCTGCGGATCACGTCGATCTCGCGGCCGATGACGTGCTGGGTGCGCATGCCGAGGTCGGCGACCGTGATGTCGTCCTTGACCCGGTAGCTCTGCCCGTACAGTTCCCGCTGGTTGAGGCCCGTCAGGTAGAGGACGGCCTCGCGCAGCGTCTTGGACGGGATCGTTCCCGTGTTGATGCAGACGCCGCCGAGCATGGTGCGGCTGTCGACGATGGCGGCACGGCGGCCGAGTTTGGCCGCGGCGATGGCGGCGCGGCGGCCGCCCGGACCCGATCCGAGTACGAGCACGTCGAAATCGTTCACGCGTCCCAGTCTCGCAATCCCGCGCGCCCGTTGTAAGGCTTCGCGGCGGTATTCCCCGAGCCGTTACACGGGGCGCTGTTGAAGACGTCTTGGACGGGAAGGAACCCCCGCATGAGCGTGCTGGGCATCGACATCGGCGGATCGGGCGTCAAGGGCGCCCCGGTCGACCTGTCCACCGGAGAGTTCGCCACGGAGCGGCTGCGCATCGAGACGCCCGATCCGGCCGAGCCGGAGGCGGTCGCGGCGGTGCTCGCCGAGATCACCGGGAGTTTCGGCGGCGCGGGGCCGGTCGGCGTGACGTTCCCCGGCGTCGTCGTGGACGGCGTCACGCGGACGGCCGTCAACCTGCACGAGCACTGGATCGGGCTGGACGCGGCGGCGCTGTTCAGCGACGCCGCCGGGCGTCCGGTCACGGTCATCAACGACGCCGACGCGGCGGGCCTGGCCGAGGTGCGCTTCGGCGCGGCCCGCGACGTGCGGGGAACGGTGATCGTGCTGACGCTCGGCACGGGCATCGGCAGCGCGCTGTTCACCGACGGCAACCTGCTGCCCAACACCGAGCTGGGCCATCTGGAGCTGCACGGCCACGACGCCGAGACGCGGGCGGCGTCCCGGGTCCGCGAGGAGCACGACCTGTCGTGGGAGAAGTGGGCGCACCGGCTCAGCACCTATCTCCGGCACGTGGAGATGCTCTTCTCCCCCGCCCTGTTCGTGCTGGGCGGGGGCGTCAGCAAGAAGTCCGAGAAGTTCGTCCCGCTGCTGAGCGGCGTGCGGGCGCCGGTCGTGCCCGCCGCGCTGCACAACAACGCGGGCATCGTCGGCGCGGCGATGACGGCCGAACGGCTCTGATCAGGGGTCGAGCCGCTCGGCGGCGCGGGCCGCGAACGTCTGCATCGCCTTGGCGGTGACCGGGCCCGGCGCGGCGGGCAGGGCGACGCCGTCGACGAGCGCGATCGGCATGACGTCGCGGGTGGTGGACGTCAGGAACGCCTCCTCGGCGTCGCGCAGCGCCTCCAGCGGGACGCTCTCCTCCTCGCCGCCGCACCACTCCAGCGTCAGCTCGCGGGTGACGCCCGCCAGGCAGCCCGAGGTCAGCGGCGGCGTCACGAGCCGGCCGCCGCGCACCAGGAACACGTTGGTGCCGGTGCCCTCGCACAGTTCCCCGACGGTGTTGCCGAAGATCGCCTCGCCGCCGCCGTGCCTCTTGGCGTGGGCGAGGGCGAGCGCGTTGTCGGCGTAGGACGTGGTCTTCAGGCCGCTCAGCGCGCCGCGCTCGTTGCGCGGCCACGGCACGATGACGACGGACGACGTCGGCGGGAACGGCGGCTGCTCGGCGACGATCACCGACACGGTCGGCCCGGCGTCGCCGCGGTCGGAGCCGAGCGGGCCGGGGCCGCTGGTGTAGGTGATGCGGATGCGGGCCAGCGCGTACGGGGGCGAGGCCGCCAGGGTCTCCTGGACGCCGCGTGCGATGGCGTCCTGGTCGGGTTCGGGCAGGCCGAGTCCGGCGGCGGACCGCGCCAGCCGGCGCAGGTGCCGGGTCAGCGCGAACGGCTCCCCCGCGATCGCCTTGACCGTCTCGAAGACGCCGTCGCCGACGAGGACGCCGTGGTCGAAGACCGAGACGCGCGCGTTCTCAGGGGCGAGCAGTTCGCCGTTGAGCCAGACCTTGCCCTGCTCCGTCACCGGATGCCACCTCCAACAGCCGAGCCGCCTTCAGCTCGGTCTCCCGCCATTCCCGGTGTGGATCGGACCCCCAGGTGATGCCCGCGCCGGTACCGAAGCGCAGCAGGCCGTCCTGGGCCCAGAAGGTGCGGATGCCGACCGCGAGGGCTCCGCGCCCGGAGTCCGCGTCCACCCAGCCGATGGCCCCACAGTACGGCCCCCGGGGCACCGGTTCGAGTTCCGCGAGCAGTGTCAGCGCGCTGGACTTGGGCGCCCCGGTGACCGAGCCGGGCGGGAACGTCGCGGCGAGCAGGGCGGGCCAGCCCTGTCCCGCATCGAGGCGGGCGCGGACGGTCGAGACGAGGTGGACGAGGCCGGGGTGCTCCTCGACCCCGCACAGCTCGGGGACGGTGACCGAGCCGGGGGCGGCGACGCGGCCGAGGTCGTTGCGGACCAGATCGACGATCATCACGTTCTCGGCGCGGTCCTTGGGGAGCAGGTCGGCGGCGGTGCGTCCGGTGCCCTTGATCGGGCGGGACTCCACGACGTCGCCGTCGCGGCTCAGGTACAGCTCCGGGGAGGCGGACGCGATCGCGAGGCCGGGCAGCCGCAGCGTCGCCGCGTAGGGGGCGGGGTTGCCGCGCCGCAGCCGGGCGCCGAGGCCGGCGATGTCGGCGCCGGACGGCAGGGCGGTGGTGAGGACGCGGCACAGGTTGGCCTGGTAGACGACGCCGTCGGCGATGGCGGCGCGGATGCGGTGGACGCCTTGCACGTAGGCGTCCTCGTCGAGCGAGGTCGTCCAGGCGCCCGGGGCGCGCCACGGGCCGTCCGGGTGCGGGGCGGGGCGCACGTCGGTGAAGCGGGCGCAGGTGACCCGGCCCTCGTAGGTGACGACGACGGCCCACCAGCCGTGCGTCTCCAGGGCGGCCGGGTCGTCGGTGACCTCGGCCAGCCCGGTCGCCAGCATGCCCCCGGCGTAGGCGAACTCCCGCATGGTGCCCAGTCTGCCGCGCGTCCGGCCGGGCCACGCCGGACGGGCACCGATCGGTGCCGTGACCTGCGTGAACGCCGGACGGTGCCGTCCGTGCGCGAATCCGGTTTGGGGAACGCGCGAGAACGCGCTAGTGTTTTCCATGTCGCCGCGAGGGACCGCCCCGGAAGGGGAGAACGGAACCGGGCAGCGCACGCGGAAGTGGCTCAGGGGTAGAGCATCACCTTGCCAAGGTGAGGGTCGCGGGTTCGAATCCCGTCTTCCGCTCTGAGGGGCCTTTTGGTTGTTGCCGCATGAGGTCTCACTCGGTGGAGTGGCCGAGAGGCGAGGCAACGGCCTGCAAAGCCGTGTACACGGGTTCAAATCCCGTCTCCACCTCAACGCCGTCTTCCCCGGAAGTACGCGCGGGCGATTAGCTCAGTGGGAGAGCGCTACCTTGACACGGTAGAGGTCACTGGTTCAATCCCAGTATCGCCCACCATCTTCGATGGCAGACCCTGTTCCTCGGCCGAGGAACAGGGTCTTTTCGTTGTGCCGCTCCCCTGGGGCCCGGCGGCGCCGGGCCCCAGGGCCGTCAGACGGTGGCGGGAGTGGCCGGTGCGTCCTCGGTAGTCGGGGACGCCGGGCGGGACGGGATGAGCAGGGTGGCGACGAGGCCGAGGACGATCAGTCCCGCGGCGAGGTAGCCGCCGTAGGCGATGCCCTCGGTCATCGCCGAGCGGGCCGCCTCGGCGGCGGACGCCGTCCGCGGGTCGGCGGCCAGGGCGCCGATGGCCGCTCCGGCGCTGTCGGTGACGGCGCCGGTGATCTGGTCGGCCTGCTCGGCGGGCAGCCCCGCGCCGGTGAGGCGTTCACCCAGCCGGGAGCCGAGCGTCGTGAAGAACACCGTGGTGAGCAGGGCGATGCCGAGGGCGGAGCCGAGCTGGCGGAAGGCGCTCTGAATGCCGGAGCCCTGACCGGCGCTGGTGTCGGGGACGTCCGCGAGGACCACGTTGGTGACCTGGGCGGTGGCGAAGCCGACGCCGATGCCGTAGACGAACAGGACGCCCGAGACCGACCACCACGAACTGTCAGTGGTGGCGATCAGGCCGAGTCCGGCGAGGCCCACGGCCTCCAGGACCAGGCCGATCCGCAGCATGCCGAGCGGCGAGATCTTCCCGGCCATCCCGAAGCTCGCGCCGCTGGCGAAGAAGCTGCCGACCGCCACCGGGACCAGGGCCAGCCCGGCCTGGAGCGCGCTGTAGCCGAGCGTGAACTGGAGCCACAGCGGCAGTGCGGCGACGATGCCGAACTCGCCGAGCGCGATGATCAGCGTGGCGATGTTGCCGCCCCGGAACGAGGGCAGCGCGAACAGGCGCACGTCCATCAGGGGTTCCGCGCGGCGCCCGCCCCGGCTCAGCACCGCCTGCCTGCGGACGAACCCGGCGAGCGCGACGGCCGCCAGGAGCAGCGCGACCAGGACGGGCGACACTCCCCCGTCCCAGGAGAACCCGCCGATCTCCAGCGGGCGGACGACGGTGACCCAGCCGTAGGTGCGGCCCTCGACGAGGCCGAACGCCAGCAGCCCGAGCCCGAGGACCGACAGGACGGCGCCGAGCACGTCGACGCGTCCGGCGGTGCGCGGCGAGGGGGCGAGGAACAGCGCGACGCCCACGCAGATCACCACGGTGAGCGGGATGTTGATGCCGAAGGCCCAGCGCCAGGAGGCGTGCTCGGAGAGCCAGCCGCCGAGCAGCGGGCCGAGCGCGGCGGCGGCGCCGATCGTCGAGCCCCAGACGGCGAACGCCTGGCCGCGCGCCTTGCCGGTGAACGTCGCGTTCAGCAGGGCGAGCGACGTCGGCAGGATCATCGCCGCGCCCGCGCCCTGGAGGAAGCGCGCGGCGATGAGCAGGCCGCCGTTGGGCGCGAGCCCCGCCAGGACGCTCGTCACGCCGAAGAGGACGACGCCGGCGAGGAAGATCCGGCGGGCGCCGACCAGGTCGGCGCACCGTCCGGCCAGCAGGAGCAGCGCCGCGAAGACGATCGCGTAGGACTCCTGGATCCACTGCGCCTGAACGGACGTGACGCCCAGATCCTCGATGATCGAGGGGACGATCACGTTGACGATCGTGGTGTCCACCACGATCAGTGCCACACCCAGTGCGATGGCGACCAGGCCGAGCCATCGGCGGGCGGACGGCGAGAGGGCCATCCCAGATACCTCCATGGTGAAGTTATTTTATGATGAAGTTAGTTCGGACGGCGGTAGGTTGTCAAAGCGATCGGGCGACGGGAGGACGGCCGGAATGGAAGCGGGCGACGCGGAGACCCAGCGCGACCGGCTGATGGAGGCGCTGCGCGCCTACGGGGGCACCTACGCCGAGTTCAGCCGCCGGTTCGCGGCGTGGCTCGGCCTGCACTCCACCGACGCCGTCGCGCTCGTGGAACTGCTGACCGCCGAGGAACGCGGCACGCCGTTGTCGCCCGCGCGGCTCAGCGAGCGCATCTCGCTGTCGTCGGGCGCCACGACGGCGCTGCTCAACCGGCTCGAACAGGCCGGGCACATCGTGCGGAGCCGCGAGCACACCGACCGGCGCGTCGTCACGCTGCGCAGCAGCGCCGAGGTGCAGGCGCTCGCCGAGGAGTTCTTCGACCCGCTCGCCGACCGTCTCGACGCGATGATGGCGCAGTACCCGCCCGAACTGCTCCAGCGCTTCGAGGCGTTCCTGGACCACCTGCGCACGACCATGGACGAGCACCTCGACGAGCTGGGCGCCTGACCCCGCCCGCGCGGTCGCGGACAGGTTCTGTCACACCCGGATGGAAGAGTGGCCGGTACGGGGTTTCGGCGACGGCACGGCGCCGCGCGGGGTCCGGGGTCACGAACGTTCGTTCTAGCGAGGAGTGCTCGAAATGGTTGCCGAGTCCGGCCGTCCGGCCGCAGACGCCCATGACGTGATCCAGGTGCGGGGGGCGCGGGAGAACAACCTGACGGACGTCTCGCTCGACCTGCCCAAGCGGCGGCTCACCGTGTTCACCGGCGTCTCGGGGTCGGGCAAGTCGTCGCTGGTGTTCGGGACGATCGCCGCCGAGGCGCAGCGGCTGATCAACGAGACGTACACGGCGTTCATCCAGTCGTTCATGCCGAGCCTGGGGCGGCCCGACGTGGACGCGCTGCACAACCTGAGCGCCGCGATCGTGGTGGACCAGGAGCGCATGGGCGCGAACTCGCGGTCCACGGTCGGCACCGCCACCGACGCCTACACGATGCTGCGGATCATCTTCAGCCGGCTCGGGCAGCCGCACATCGGCACGTCCACCGCGTTCAGCTTCAACAGCGCCGAGGGCATGTGCACCGAGTGCGAGGGGCTCGGCCAGGTCTCCAAGATCGACATCGACCAGCTCGTCGACCGCGACCTGTCGCTGAACGAGGGCGCGATCACCGTGCCGCAGTTCGCCGTCGACTCCTGGTACTGGCAGGTCATCGCGCACTCGGGGTTCTTCGACCCGGACAAGAGGCTGCGCGACTACTCCGCCGAGGAGTGGGAGACGTTCCTGCACAAGCCCCTCACGAAGGTGAAGGTCGGGTCGAACAACCTCAGCTACGAGGGCCTGGTGGTGAAGGTCCAGCGGATCTACCTCTCCAAGGACCGCGACACCATGCAGGGCCACATCCGCGCCTTCGTCGACCGGGCCGTCGTGTTCGCCGAGTGCCCGGTCTGCGGCGGGACGCGGCTCAGCCAGGCGGCGCTGTCGTCCCGGATCGGCGACGTCAACATCGCGCAGTGCTCGGCGATGCAGATCAACGAGCTGGCCGCGTTCGTGCGCGGCATCGAGGACGCGTCCGTCGCCCCGCTGCTGGCCACGCTGCGCGAGACGCTCGACTCGCTGGTGGAGATCGGCCTCGGCTACCTCAGCCTCGACCGGACGTCGGCGTCGCTGTCGGGCGGTGAGGCGCAGCGCGTGAAGATGGTCCGGCACCTGGGGTCCAGCCTCACCGACGTCACCTACGTGTTCGACGAGCCGACGATCGGCCTGCACCCGCACGACATCCAGCGGATGAACGAGCTGCTGCTGCGGCTGCGCGACAAGGGCAACACCGTGCTGGTGGTCGAGCACAAGCCGGAGGTCATCGCCATCGCCGACCACGTGGTCGACCTCGGCCCCGGCGCGGGCACCGCGGGCGGGCGGCTGTGCTACTCCGGCGACGTCGCGGGGCTGCGCGCGTCCGGCACCCTCACCGGACGGCATCTCGGGCACCGGGTCGGGCTGCGGGAGAAGGTCCGCGAGCCGAACGGGCACATCGCCATCACCGGGGCGAACCTGCACAACCTCAAGGACGTGTCGGTCGACGTGCCGCTCGGCGTGCTCGCGGTCGTGACGGGCGTCGCCGGGTCGGGCAAGAGCTCGCTGATCCACGGCTACCTGTCCGGGCGCGACGGCGTCGTTGTCGCCGACCAGTCCCCCATCCGAGGGTCGCGGCGCAGTAACCCGGCGACCTACACCGGGCTGCTGAACCCGATCCGGACGGCGTTCGCCAAGGCCAACGGCGTCAAGGCGGCGCTGTTCAGCGCGAACTCGGCGGGCGCCTGCCCGAACTGCAACGGGCTCGGGCTCGTCTACACCGACCTGGCGATGATGGCGGGCGTCGCGTCGGTGTGCGAGCAGTGCGAGGGCAAGCGGTTCACGCCCGAGGTCCTCGGCTACACGCTGAACGGCAAGAACATCAGCGACGTGCTGGGCATGTCGATGGCGGAGGCGCGGGAGTTCTTCGGCTCCGGGCAGGCCCGCGCCATCCTCGACCGGCTCAACGACGTCGGCCTCGGCTACCTGCGGCTGGGGCAACCGCTGAACACCCTGTCGGGCGGTGAGCGGCAGCGGATCAAGCTGGCGATCCACATGGCGGAGAAGTCGTCCACCTACGTGCTGGACGAGCCGACGACCGGCCTGCACATGGCCGACGTCGACCAGCTTCTCGGCCTGCTCGACCGGCTCGTCGACGACGGCAACTCGGTCATCGTGATCGAGCACCACCAGGCCGTCATGGCGCACGCCGACTGGATCATCGACATCGGCCCCGGCGGCGGCCACGACGGCGGCGAGGTCATCTTCACCGGCCCGCCCGCCGACCTGATCGCCGACGCCGACACCCTCACGGCCCGCCACCTGCGCGAGTACGTCGACGCGTGAACCGGCCACTCCAGAGCCCCCGCCACGAGCACACCGACACATGACACCAGGCCGCCCACCGACCCCTCGGCGGGCGGCCACCGCCCGGCCGATCCGAAGCCGCCCGACGTGCCGAAAACTCGCCACTCGTTCCCGGGCGACCTACCGCCCGCCAAGCCGAAGGCACCGACACACCCGGGGCGCCGTGGCGGAGACGGGCCGTTCCGGCTTGCGCTCCACTGACGTCGGCGTGCGGGGTGTCAGGGGGTGCGCATGTCGGATTCGACTAGTTCGGCGGCCTTGCGGGCGGTGATGAGGACGGGATCCCAGACGGGCGAGAAGGGTGGGGCGTAGCCGAGGTCGAGGGCGGTCATCTGCTCGACGGTCATGCCGTTCCAGAGGGCGATGGCGAGGGCGTCGATGCGTTTGGCGGCGTTCTCCTCGCCGACGATCTGGGCGCCGAGGAGGCGGCCGCTGCGGCGCTCCACGACGAGCTTGGTGTGCATGGTCTTGGCGTCGGGGTGGTAGCCCGCGCGGGTGGTGGACTCCACGGTCGCGCTGAGCGTCACGAAACCGGCGGCCTCGGCCTCGCGCTCGTTCAGGCCGGTCCGGGCGACCTCCGCCGAGCAGATCTTGGAGATCGCGGTGCCGAGGACGCCGGGGAACGTCGCGTAGCCGCCGCCGATCGTGATGCCCGCGACGCGGCCCTGCTTGTTGGCGTGGGTGCCGAGCGCGATCGCGACGGGCTCGCCGGAGATGAGGTGCCGGGTCTCGACGCAGTCGCCCGCCGCCCACACGCCCTCGGTGCGGGTGCGCATCCGCCGGTCGGTGACGATGCCGCCGGTGGGGCCGGTGGCGATGCCCGCCGCGGCGGCCAGACCCGAGTTGGGCTTGACGCCGAGGCCGAGCACGACGAGGTCGGCGGGCAGCACCGACGACTCGGTGCGCACGGCCGTGACGCGGCCGTTCTCGGTGTCGAACCCCTCGACCTTCTCGCCTAGGCGCAGCGTGACGCCGATGTCGCGGATCGCGTCGGCGATGATCGCCCCCATGTCGGGGTCGAGCGTGCTCATGGGCTGCTCGGCGGCGTCGACGAGCGTGACGTCCAGGCCCCGGACGACCAGCGCCTCGGCCATCTCCAGCCCGATGTAACCGCCGCCGACGACCACGGCGCGGGCGGGCTCGCCGTCCTCCAGTGCGCGGCGCAGCCGGATGCCGTCGGCGAGGACCTGCACGCCGTGGACGCCGGCGGCGTCCGCGCCGGGCAGCTCGGGCCGGATCGGGACGGCGCCCGTCGCCACGACGAGCCGGTCGAACCCCTCCCACCGCTCGCCGTCCTCGGTGCGGACCCGCACCCGCCCCCCGGCGGTGTCGATCTCGACGGCCTCGTGGCCGACGTGCACGCCGATGTCGCGTTCGGCGAACTCGGCGGGGGTGCGGGCCACCAGGTCGGCGGCCGACGCGACGGTGCCGCTCACGTAGTAGGGGATGCCGCACGCGGAGTACGAGACGTCGTGCCCGCGTTCCAGCACGTCGATGACCAGGTCGTCCGGTTTGCGCAGCCGCCGCGCCTGCGACGCGGCGCTCATGCCCGCCGCGTCCCCGCCGATGACCAGCAGCCGTTCCGCCATGTCGGCGCCACCCCCGTGATGTCCGTTGCGTCGAGCGTAGCGGGACGCGGCGCGGTCTCGGTGATACTGGGCGGGTTCGCGAGGGCGGAGAGGACGGGCGACGCGATGCCGGGTTCGGGGCAGGAGACGGGGTACCGCAGCGCGGGCCTCGCCGCCGCCGTCGCGCTCGTCAACGCCGTCGTGGACGGCGCCGACGGTGCCGACGCCCTGGCCGGGCTGCTGCGCGACCACGGGTTCGCGTGGCGGGAGTTCGACGCGGCCGAGCACGCCGCCGGGCTGCGGGAGTGGGGCCGGACGCTGCGGTCGTTCTTCGCGCTCACCGACGTGGCCGCCGCCGTCGCGCTGCTCAACGGCCTGCTGCTCGCCGCGCCGCTGCGCCCCCACCTGACCGACCACGACGGCGGCGGCCTGCACCTGCACTTCGCTCCCCCGGCGGCGGACCTGCCCGAACGGGTGCGGGCGGCCACGGTGATGCGGCTGGCGGAGCTGGTCTGCGCGCACGGGCTGGACCGCACCGGCGTCTGCGCGGCGGGCGGGTGCGAGCGCGTGTACGCCGACGCGTCGCGGTCGGGGCGGCGGCGGTTCTGCTCGGAGGCGTGCGCCAACCGCACGAACGTGGCC
Organism: Actinomadura flavalba DSM 45200; assembly: GCF_000374305.1. Taxonomy (GTDB): domain Bacteria; phylum Actinomycetota; class Actinomycetes; order Streptosporangiales; family Streptosporangiaceae; genus Spirillospora; species Spirillospora flavalba. Next base: position 16,089 of record NZ_KB894101.1, read on the forward strand.
GCGTTCCGCGCGCGGCGCCGCACTCGCTGAGGTTTTGTCCGCTGTTTGCCCGCAGTCGAAATTTCGACGGGTCCGCATCGGCTTGAGTGAGAGTGCAGTGCCCGGTTTCGTCTGGGCCGTCCCGATCCACTCCTGGAGCCACTGACCACCGTGTCGACCCGTCTCGCCCGTGAACCGTTCGGTGTCGCCTCCGAGAGGCAGTCCACCGCCCTCCGCATCGCCCGCCTCGTCCTGACGGCGACGGCGGCGTACGTGCTGGCCGACATGCTGCGCGAGGGCGGCCCGGCGCCGCTGCTGGCGCCGCTGACGGCGCTGCTCGTCGTCCAGTACTCGCTGTACGAGACGATCAAGTCGGGCATCGGCCGCATCCTGGCGGTGACGTCGGGGGTGCTGGTCGCCGTCCTGTTCGGGCACACGGTGGGTTTCTCCTGGTGGAGCCTGTCGCTGACGATCCTCGCCGCGCTGGTCATCGGCACCGTGCTGCGGCTCGGCGACCACCTCCTGGAGGTCCCGATCTCCGCGATGCTGATCTTCGCGCTGGGCGCGGCCAGCGGCGGCGCCGCCGCCGACCGCGTGCTGGAGACGCTGATCGGCGCCGGGACGGGCCTGGCCGTGACGGTGCTGGTGCCGTCCGTGCGCATCCGTCCCGCGCAGGACGCGGTGGAAAACCTGGGCGGCCGGCTGGCCACGCTCGTCGGGACGATGTCGGGCACGCTGAACAACGGCATCGAGCCGGACAGCACCTCGCACTGGCGGTCGTCCACCGAGCAGCTCTTCCGCGACATCAGCCGCACCGACGAGGCGCTGGGCGAGGCCGAGCAGAGCGTCCGGCTGAACCCGCGCGCGCTGCGCGTCGTGGACGCCGGTGTCGCGTTGCGCAACGGGGTGGAGACGCTGGAGCACTTCGCGGTGTCGCTGCGCGGCCTGACCCGGGCGTTGAACGACGTCGCCCACCTGGCGCCCGAGGCCCGCGTGCTGCAACGCCCCGAGATCAGCGATCCGCTGGCCTCGACGCTCGCCGAGGTCGCCACCAGCGTCGCGATCTACGCGCGGCTGGCCCGCTCGGACGTGGCCCGCGACGCGGTCCCGGCCGAGCTGGAGGCCGAGCTGGCGGCGTCGATCGCGGCGGCGGCGCGGCACCGCGACGTGGTCGCCGAGCGGCTGCGCGAGGCGGCGGCCGGGGACGTGAGCTGGCCGCTGTACGGGGAGATCCTGTCCCACCTCGACCGGCTCATCGACGACGTGCGGGTCGAGCATCGGACGCGGGCGCGCGAGGTGTGGCGGCGCGAGCGCGGTGCCGCCCGGCACCTGCCCGAGCGTCCGGCGCAGGTGGTGAACCGGGCCGGTGACCAGTTGCGCCGCGCGGCGCGGGCCGCGGCCGACGCCGCCGAGCAGAACGCGTCGGCCGCCGAGGTCGGCGCGACGCCCTACCGGCCGCGCACGACGGCGCATTCGCATCATCCGCCCGAGCGCGCGCGGGGCGGGCACTAGACTCATGATCTTGACCCGCTGGAGGCGACGATGGGCATCACCGCGCAACCGTTCGGCACGCTCCCGGACGGCACCGGCGTGCAGCGGTACCTGCTGACGGACGGTGATGTGCGCGTGCGCGTCCTCACCTACGGCGGCATCGTGCAGAGCGCGGACGTCCCCGGCCGCGACGGCCGCACCGCGAACGTGGTGCTGGGGTTCGGGTCGCTGGACGACTACGTCCGCCACAACGCCGACCCGCACTTCGGCGGGCTCATCGGCCGGTTCGCCAACCGGATCGCGGGGGCGCGTTTCATGCTGGACGGCGTGGAGCACCGGCTTCCGGCCAACGACGGCGGCAACACGCTGCACGGCGGCCCGGAGGGCTTCGACCGGCGGGTGTGGGCGGCGGAGTCGGACGGCTCGGCGCTGCGCCTGACGTACGTCAGCGCCGACGGCGAGGAGGGCTTCCCGGGCCGCCTCACCGCGACCGTCACCTACACGCTGGCGGACGGCGCGCTCACGCTGGACTACACGGCGGTGACCGACGCCCCGACGGTCGTGAACCTGACGAGCCACACGTACGTGAACCTGGCCGGTGAGGGCGCGGGCGACGTGCGCGGCCACGTGCTGCGGGTGGCGGCGTCCCGGTACGTGCCGGTGGACGACGCGGGCCTGCCGACCGGCGGCACGGCCCCGGTGGCGGGCGGCCCGTTCGACCTGACCGCGGCCCGCCCGATCGGCCCGCACGTCTACGACCACACCTTCGTCCTGGACGACGGCCCGGGCCCGGCGGTGCACGTCTCCGACCCGGGCAGCGGGCGCACCCTCGACGTCACCACAACCCAGCCGGGCGTACAGGTCTACACCGGCAACTTCCTGGACGGTTCACTGACGGGCACCGGCGGCGTCCGCTACGCCAAGCACGCGGGCCTGGCCCTGGAGACCCAGCACTTCCCGGACTCCCCGCACCACCCCGACTTCCCGTCCACGACCCTGCGCCCAGGCGAGACCTACCGCTCCACGACGACGTTCACCTTCGGGGTCGCCTGACGCCACCCGCTCGCCCCGGTGACCGCTCGATCGCGGCGCCGGGGCGTGCGCGTTACCGGACAGAATTTTTTCGCGTCGAGCGGCGGGCACGGAAGCCCGGCCGCACGCCTCTTTCCGGGCTCTAGCTCCACCTTCCGGACTTCCACCCCAGTATGCAACCTGTGGTGTGACCTGGTCTAACGTGGTACAAATCGAACCTCTGTTCGAGGAGTGCGGTGGAGGGAGGGGGCGTGGGGGAGGTCGTTCGGGTGGACGGCGGGACGGTCTTCGCGCTGCCCTCGGCCGCCTCGCTGAAGGGTCGGGTTCCGGTGCTGCCCGCGTTGCGGGAGGTCGTTCCCGGTGGGGGGTTGTGGCCCGGGTCGGCGGTCGGGGTGGCGGGGCCGGGGGCCGGGTCGCTGGGGCTGGCGCTCGTCGCGGGGGTCGTGCGGCACGGCGGGACGGACGAGTCCGGCGGCTGGTGCGGGGTGGTCGGGATGCCGGAGTTCGGGGTCGTCGCGGCGGCCGGGATGGGCGCCGCGCCCGAACGGCTGCTGCTGGTGGACGAACCCGGCGAGCGGTGGCCGGACGTCGTCGCCGCGCTCGTCGAGGCCGTGGACCTGGTGCTGGTCCGTCCGCCCGAGGCCCCGGGGCCGCCGGTGGTGCGGCGGCTGTCGGCGCTGGCCCGCAAGCACGGCTGCGTGCTGGTCGTCCCCGACGTGGCGTGGCCCGGCACCCGGCTGCGCCTGCGCGTCGAGGAGGCGCACTGGGAGGGCGTCGGCGCGGGCCACGGCGTGCTGCGGGCGCGCCGGGCGCGGGTGTCGGCCGACGGACGGGGCGGCGCCTGGCTGTGGCTGCCCGGCCCGGACGGCCGGGTCGCCCCCGTGACGCCGCACCGCCGCCGGCTGGAGGTCGTCGCGTGAGGGTCCTCGTCGTGTGGTGCCCGGACTGGCCCGCGACGGCCCTCGGCATCGACGCCGCCGTCCCCGGCTCCGTGCTCGCGGCCGGGAAGGTCGCCGCCTGCACCGCCGCCGCGCGGGCGCAGGGGGTGCGGCGCGGACAGCGGGTCCGCGACGCGCAGCGCCGCTGCCCCGACCTGGTCGTCGCCGACCGCGACCCCGACGCCGAGGGGCGGCTGTTCGAGCGGGTCGCCGAGGCCGTCGCCGAGCTGATCCCGAAGGTGGAGGTCGTCCGGCCGGGGATGTGCGCGGTGCCCGCCCGGGGCCCGTCCCGGTTCTACGGCGGCGAGGAGTCGCTGCGGCTGCACGTTCAGGACGCCGTCGTGGAGGCCGGGTTCGACTGCGGCGCGGGCGTCGCCGACGGGCTGTTCGCGGCCGAACTGGCGGCGCGCCGCGACGGCGGCGTCATCGTCCCGCCGGGCGGGACGGCGCCGTTCCTGGCGCCCTATCCGCTGGCGGTGCTGGAGCGGCCCGAGCTGGCCGGGCTGCTGGCCCGGCTGGGCGTGCGGACGCTCGGTGACTTCGCGGCGCTGCCCGCCGGGCACGTCGCGGGCCGGTTCGGCGCGGACGGCGCGCGGGCGCACCGGCTGGCGCGCGGCGAGGAGCCGCGCCCGGTGGCGCCGGGCGCGGCGGGCGGCGACCTGGCCGTCCGGGCCGCGTTCGACCCGCCCGCCGAGCGGTCCGAGCAGGTGGTGTTCACCGCCAAGCGGCTCGCGGGCGACCTGCACGCGGGGCTCGCGGCGGGCGGGCTGACGTGCGTGCGGCTCGCGGTGGAGGTCGGGTTCGTCGACGGGCGGGTGCTGCACCGGCTGTGGCGGCACGACGGGGGGCTGTCGGCGCAGGCCGTCGCCGAGCGGGTCCGCTGGCAGCTCGCCGCGTGGCGTCCCCCGGCGGAGGACGCCGTGTGGGGCGGGGTGGCGTGGCTGGAGCTGACGCCCGACCAGGTCGTTCCCGACACCGGGCGGCAGGAGTCGCTGTGGGGCCGGTCCGGCGTCACCGACCGCGTCGCCCGCGCCGCCGACCGCATCCAGGCGCTGCTCGGGCACCGGGGCGTCACCCGCCCGTTCATGGTCGGCGGGCGCGATCCCGGCGAGCAGGTGGTGCGGGTGCCGGTCGGTGACCTGCCGCCGCACGACCTGCCGGACGGGCCGTGGCCCGGCCGGGTGCCCGCTCCGGCCCCGGCGGTGGTGCCCGCCGCCGCGCCGCGCGCCGACGTCGTGGACGCCCGGGGCCGCGCGGTGCGGGTGTCGGCGCGGTGCGAGGTGTCCTCGCCGCCCGCGCGGATCACCGTGCCGGGCGGGGACGCCGAGCGGGTGGCGGCGTGGAGCGGTCCATGGCCGGTGGCGGAGCGCTGGTGGGACCCGGCGCGGGCGCGGCGCCGCGCCCGGTTCCAGGTGGTCACCGACCGGGGCCGCGCCTACCTGCTGGCGGTGGAGGACGGCGACTGGCGGATCGAGGCGGTCTATGACTGAGAGGAACGACGATGGGGTGGTTCAACCCGGCCGTGCCCTGGAGTGAGTACGAACGCAACCTCACCTGGGGCAACCCCCGTCCGCCCGCGCCGCCGCCGCCCGTGCGGCGCGAGGTGCGCAGGCCCGCCCCTCCCCCGTCCGGCCCGGCGTGGGCGGAGCTGCACTGCCACTCCTCGTTCAGCTTCCTGGACGGGGCCAGCGACCCGTCCGCGCTGGTCGCAGAAGCGGCGCGGCGCGGCGTCGAGGCGATGGCGATCACCGACCACGACGGCATGTACGGGGCGGTGCGGTTCGCCGAGGCCGCCAGGGGCACCGGCGTCGCGACGCTGTTCGGCGCCGAGCTGTCGCTGGACCGACCCGGCCCCCGCGCGGGCTCGCCCGACCCGGAGGGCCGTCACCTGCTGGTGCTGGCCCGCGACGCCGAGGGGTACGGGCGGCTGTGCTCGGCGATCACGGCGGCGCAGCTCGCGGGCGGGGAGAAGGGCCGTCCGCACTACGACCTGGAGGCCCTGGCGGCGGCGCACGACGGGCACTGGGCGGTGCTGACCGGCTGCCGCAAGGGGCCGGTCCCGGCGGCGCTGGAGTCCGGCGGCGCGGCGGCCGAACTCGACCGGATGATCGGCATGTTCGGGCGCGGCAACGTGTTCGTGGAGCTGATCGACCACGCCCTGCCCGGCGACGACCCCCGCAACGACGCGCTGTTCGCGCTCGCGGAGCGGGCCGGGGTGGGGGTCGTGGCGTCCAACAACGTGCACTTCGCGGCGCCCGGCCCGGACGCGCGGCTCGCCGAGACGCTGGCGGCCGTCCGCGCCCGCCGCAGCCTGGACGCGATGGTCGGGCGGCTGCCCGCCAGCGGCACGGCGCACGTGCGCGACGGCGCGGAGATGGCGGCGCGGCTGGCCCGGTTCCCCGGCGTGCGGGAGCGGACCGTCGAGCTGGCCCGCGCGTGCGCGTTCGACTTCGACGTGGTCGCGCCGCGGCTGCCGGACTGGCCCGTCGAGAACGGGCACACCGAGGCGAGCTGGCTGCGGCATCTGACGGCCGAGGGGGCCCGCAAGCGGTACGGGCCGCCCGAACGGGAGCGGGTCAACGGGGCGTACGCCCAGATCGCCCGAGAACTGGACATCATCGAGGGGCTCGGCTTTCCCGGCTACTTCCTGATCGTGCACGACATCGTGACGTTCTGCGAGCAGGAGAACATCCTGTGCCAGGGCCGGGGATCGGCGGCGAACTCGGCGGTCTGCTACGCGCTCGGCATCACCGGCGTGGACGCCGTCCGCCACGGCCTGCTGTTCGAGCGGTTCCTGTCCCCGGGCCGCGACGGGCCGCCCGATATCGACCTGGACATCGAGCACCGCCGCCGCGAAGAGGTCATCCAGCACGTCTACGACAAGTACGGACGCGAGTGCACCGCGCAGGTCGCCAACGTCATCAGCTACCGGCCGCGCATGGCCGTCCGCGACGCGGCCCGCGCCCTCGGCCACTCCCCCGGGCAGCAGGACGCCTGGTCGCGCGGCGTCGACTCGCGCGAACCCGTCGGCTCCAACGCCGAGGTGCCCGCTCCCGTCCGGGCGCTGGCCGAGCGGATGCTGCGGCTGCCGCGCCACCTCGGCATCCACTCCGGCGGCATGGTCATCGCCGACCGGCCCGTCGGGGAGGTCTGCCCGATCGAGTGGGCGTCCATGCCGGGGCGCAGCGTCCTCCAGTGGGACAAGGACGACTGCGCGGCGGCGGGCCTGGTCAAGTTCGACCTGCTCGGCCTCGGCATGCTCGCCGCGCTGCACGACGCGTTCGACCTCGTCGCCGCGCACCACGGCCACCGCTACGACCTCCAGAACATCCCGCCCGACGACCCGCTGGTGTACGAGATGCTCGCCGACGCCGACACCGTCGGGGTGTTCCAGGTCGAGTCGCGGGCGCAGATGGCGACGCTGCCCCGGCTGCGTCCCCGCGCGTTCTACGACCTGGTGGTGGAGGTCGCGCTGATCCGGCCCGGCCCGATCCAGGGCGGCTCCGTCCACCCCTACCTGCGGCGCCGCAAGGGGCTGGAGCCGACGACGTGCCCGCATCCGCTGATGGAGGCGGCGCTGGCGCGCACGCTGGGCGTCCCGCTGTTCCAGGAGCAGATGATGGAACTGGCGATCTCCTGCGCGGGCTTCACCCCGGCCGAGGCCGACGAGCTGCGGCAGGCGATGGGCGCCAAGCGGGCGCCCGAGCGGGTCGAGCGGCTGCGCGGGCGGCTGCTGACCGGCATGGCCGAACGCGGCATCCCCGACGACGTGGCCGAGGACGTCTACCAGAAGATCCTCGGCTTCACCGGGTTCGGGTTCCCCGAGTCGCACGCGCAGAGCTTCGCGCACCTGGTGTACGCGTCGTCGTACGTCAAGCGGCACTATCCGGCGGCGTTCACGGCGGCGCTGATCCGCAACCAGCCGATGGGGTTCTACAACACGATGTCGCTGCTGGAGGACGTCAAGCGGCACGGCATCGAGGTGCGGGGCGTGGACGTCAACGCCAGCGCGGCGCACCCGACGCTGGAGGAGCCCGTCGCGCCGCTCGTCGCGCACCGGCACGCGCCGTGCGAGCCGCAGCCCGCGCTGCGCGCCGGGCTGATCGGCGTCCGCGACCTCGGCGACGACGCCGCCGAGGCGATCGCGGCGGGCCGTCCCTACGCGAGCATGGAGGACCTGGCGCGGCGAGTGCCGCTGTCGGCGGCGGCGCTGGAGTCGCTGGCGACGGCGGGCGCGTTCGGCTGCTTCGGGCTGGACCGGCGGGCCGCGCTGTGGGCGGCGGGCGCGCTGGCCGGGACGCGGCCGGGGCAGTTCGAGGGCGTCACGCCGGGCGCGGTCGCGCCGCCGCTGCCCGCGATGACGCCGGCGGAGGAGACGCTGGCCGACCTGTGGTCCACCGGGGTCGCGGCCACGCATCCCATGACGCACGTGCGCGCGGCACTGGAGGAGATGGGCGCGCTGACCGCGACCGGCCTGGCGGCGGTGCCCGGTGACCGCAACGTCGTCGTGGCCGGGCTCGTCACGCACCGGCAGCGGCCGGGGACGGCCGGCGGCGTGGTGTTCCTGTCGCTGGAGGACGAGACCGGCGTCGTCAACGTCGTCTGCACCAAGGCGGTGTTCGAGCGGTTCCGCGTCCTGGCGGTCGACTCCCAGGCGCTCCTGGTCAACGGGCGCCTGGAACGCGCCGACGGCGTCAGCCACGTCCGCGCGACGCGGCTGCGGCGGCTGCCGGTGCCGGGCCGCCTGAAGTCCCGCGACTTCCACTGATCTTCCCCGCCGTGACCGGCGGATTTGATAGTTCCTTTAATGTTTTCCGAACCTGGTGCCTCCCGCGCGCCTCTGACACCCTGAAGACGGAACGGGCCGCCCGCGCGGGCGGCCCCGGCGAGAGGTGACGACGTCGATGGACAGCCCGCGCACGGCCGGTCCCCCCGCCGGTGAGCTGCGGCCCGGCGACCCCGGCCGGATCGGTCCCTACCGCATCGAGGCCCGGATCGGCGAGGGCGGCATGGGCGCGGTCTACCGGGGCCGGGCGCAGGACGGCACGCCCGTCGCGGTCAAGGTGGTCCGTCCCGACCTCGCCGGGAACGACGCGTTCCTGTCCCGCTTCCACGACGAGGCCCGCAACGCCGAGCGCGTCGCGTCGTTCTGCACCGCGCAGGTGCTCGCGCACGGCAACGACCAGGGCCTGGCCTACCTGGCCACCGAGTACATCGAGGGCCCCTCGCTGCTCGACCAGATCAACGCGTCCGGGCCGCTGACGCCCGGGATGCTGCACGGCGTGGCAGTCGGCGTCGCGGCGGCGCTCGTCGCGATCCACGCGGCCGGGCTCGTGCACCGCGACCTCAAGCCCAGCAACGTGCTGCTGTCGATCTCCGGGCCGCGCGTCATCGACTTCGGCATCGCGCGGGCGATGGACGAGGCCAGCGTGCACACCCGCACCGGGCAGGTCGTCGGCACCCCCGGCTACATCGCGCCCGAGCAGGTCGCCGGGCAGGACGTCACCCCCGCCGTGGACGTGTTCGCCTGGGGCTGCCTGGTCGCCTACGCCGCCAACGGCCGCAACCCGTTCGGCACCGGGTCGCTGCACGTCCTCATCGGGCGGGCGCTGCACGGCGAACCCGAGCTGGGCGCGCTCACCGAGCCGATGGCGGGGCTGGTGCGGCGCGCGCTCACCAAGGACCCGGCGGGCCGTCCGTCCGCGCGGGAACTGCTGCTGGCGCTCGTCGGCGGCGGGGGCGCGGAGGCGGCGGTGAACACCTCGCTGGACGCGTCCTGGTCACCGACGCTGCTGGAGGCCCCGGCCGCCCCGGTCCCGGCGACCGAACCCCCCGCCCCAGGCGACGCACCGACCCGCGCGGCCTCCTCGCACACGGCGCCACCCGCCCCGGGGGACACGCCGAACCGCGTGGGCTCGCCGCAGCCGCTCGCGCCCGAGCGGCAGGACGCGTCCGCCCGGTTCGCGGCGGGGTCTCCCACCCGGTACGCCCCCTCGCCCGAGGCGCCCACGCGCGCGAGCGACGCGCGGCGCGGCCGGTCGCGGGGCCTGCTCGCCGGGACGGCGGCGCTCGCCGCCGCGGCCGTCACGGCGGGAGCGGTGTGGGCGCTGTGGCCCGAGGACGGCAAGGGCCCGGCGGGCATGCCCACCGACACGATGGCGGTCCGCATCGACACCGCGCCCGGCTGGCCGAGCGCCTGCCACGCCGACATCGGCACCTACACGCCCGGCGACGCCGCGCCCAAGCCGCTGCTCACCGGCCCGACCTGCGACGTCCTGCCCGAATGGTCCCCGGACGGCGACCGCATCGCGTTCACCCGCAAACTCGGCCGCGACGGCGAGGCGTGGGTCATGAACAAGGACGGCGGCGGCGCCCGCAAGGTCGTCGGCGGGCTGGCGGGCGGCAGCCGGGTGGCGTGGTCGCCGGACGGCGGGCGGCTCGCCTTCGTCGGGCGCCGCGACGGCGTCCAGCAGCTCTTCACCGTGCCGGTCGCGGGCGGCACCCCGACCGTGCTGACCAACGACGACTCCAAGAAGGACGACCCGGTCTGGTCGGAGAACGGCCTGGCGTTCTGGAGCGACCGCGAGGGCACCCGGCAGATCTTCGTCCTGGACCCGGCGTCCCCGGCCGACTGGCGGCAGGTCACCCGCGCCGACGTCGACGCGGGCGACCCGGAGTGGTCACCGAACGGGCGGCAGATCGCCTACACGCGGGGACGGTCGCCCGACAGCGACATCTGGGTGGTGGACGCCGACGGACGCAACGACCGGCGGCTCACCCGCGACCCGCAGAACGAGAGCGACGCCGCCTGGTCGCGCGACGGCTCATGGCTCACGTTCGTGCGCGGGCCGTGGGAGGAGCCGCGCGTCTACGCCGTCCGCGAGGACGGCACCGGCGAGCGGCCGGTCACCCCGGACGGGCACGTCATCGCGCATCCCGCCTGGGGGCCGGTGGCGTGATCAGCCGCCGAGGGTGTCGAGCCGCCGCAGGATGACGCCCTCGCGCAGCGCCCACGGGCAGACCTCCAGCTCGTCGAGGCCGAACAGGTCCATCGCGGCGTCCGCGACGATCGCGCCGGCAGGGAGCTGCGGCGCCCGCGACTCCGACACGCCGGGCAGCGAGGCACGTTCGGCCGGGTCGAGTTCAGCGAGTTTGGGCGCCCACTCCAGCAGGTCGGCGTGGCGCAGCACCCGCTGCGCGAAGGGGCCCTCGGAGGTGGCGGCGGCACCGGCGATGCGGGCGAGCTGCTTGAACGTCTTGGACGTGGCGACGGCGTGGTCGGGCGGCCCGTAGCGGGTGATCTCCCCGGCGTGCCGGGCGATCTCGGCGCGGACGTGCTTGCGCAGCGCGCGGATCTCCTCGGGCGGGGCGGGGTCGGCCGTGAGCATGGCGCGGGTGAGGCGGCTGGCGCCCAGCGGCAGCGAGACGGCGACGTCGGGTTCCTCGTCGATCCCGGCGGCGATCTCCAGGGAGCCGCCGCCGATGTCGACGACGAGCAGCCGCCCGGTGGACCAGCCGAACCAGCGCCGGACGGCGAGGAACGTCATGCGGGCCTCGTCCGGGCCGGACAGCACGGCGATGTCGACGCCGGTGTCGGCGCGGACGCGCGCCAGCACCTCCTCGCCGTTGACGGCGTCGCGGACGGCCGAGGTGGCGAACGCGACGAGGTTCTCCACGCCCTTGTCCTCGGCGACCTGGAGGGCCTCGACGACGAACGCGTGCAGCAGTCCCTCGCCCTCGGCGGAGAGCCGGTCGCCGTCCTCCAGGTGGGCGGCGAGCCGCAGTTCCGCCTTGTGGGAGAACGCCGGCAGCGGGCGGGCGCCGCGGTGGGCGTCGACCACCAGCAGGTGCACCGAGTTGGAGCCCACGTCCAGCACGCCGAGTCGCATGGCGGGAACGCTACCGAATCCGCTGGGGTGACCGGTCCACGGTCCCCGCTTTACCCGGTGCGGAGGCTCGGGAACCCTGGCGCAGCACAGGACGCGGGCGCGCGCCATCGGAGGAACGCACAGTCCGGCGCGCGGCGCGGCGGTGGCGTTTGTGCGGGCGCTCCTACGGCGTGGCGCCGGTAACAAGCCGGAAAAAATCCCGGCATCCCTCGGCAACGTCCCGTCCCTACGTTCGGCGCAGGCCGGTCGGTCGCGGCACTTCCGGACGCGTCCGGCACCGGCGCTGAAACGCTAGATCGGAGACCCATGAGCCAGCTCGACCGCCGTACCCTCCTCCGCCGCGGCCTCCAGGCCGGCGGCCTCCTGCTCGCCGCGCCCGTCCTGGCGGCCTGCGGGGACGACGAACCCTCCGGCGGCGGGTCGGGCTCGGGCCTCGGCACGCTCGGCATCCGGCTCGCGTGGATCAAGAACGTGGAGTTCGGCGGGGAGTTCATGGCCGACTCGCGCGGCTACTTCAAGGCCGAGGGCTTCTCCAAGGTCGACCTCATCACCGGCGGGCCGAACGCGACGCCCGCCGAGACCGACGTCGTCACCGGCAAGGCGTTCGCCGGGCTGTCCTCCCCCGACCGCGTCGGCGCGGCCGTCCTCAAGGGCGCCCCCCTGAAGATCATCGGCGCGCACTACCAGAAGAACCCGTTCTCGATCACCTCGATGGCCGACAAGCCGATCCGGACGCCGCAGGACATGGTCGGCAAGAAGATCGGCGTGCAGGCCACCAACGAGGCCGTCTGGGACGCCTTCCTCAAGTCCGCCAAGATCGACCCGAAGTCGATCACGAAGGTGCCCGTCCAGTTCGACCCGCTGCCGCTCACGACCGGCACCGTCGACGGCTGGATGAGCTACGTCACCAACGAGCCGAACGTGCTGCGCCTCAAGGGCCACAAGGTCGAGACGATGCTCTTCGCCGAGCAGGGGTACCCGCTCGTCGGCGAGGCGATCTTCGTGACGACCGAGGCGCTGAAGAAGGACCGCGCCAAGGTCAAGGGCATGCTGCGCGGCCAGATCAAGGGCTGGAAGGACTGCATCAAGGAGCCCGAGGCCGCCGCCAAGCTCGCCGTCGAGGTCTACGGCAAGGGCCTCGGGCTGGAGATGGAGGAGCAGGTCCTGCACGCCAAGACGCAGAACGACCTGATCCTCACCGAGGACACCAAGAAGAACGGGCTCTTCACGCTCAGCCCTGACCTGCTGCGCCGCAACATCGAGACGCTGGCCGTCGCGGGCGTGAACGTCACCGCCGAGCGGCTCTTCGACCTGTCCGTCCTGGAAGAGATCTACAAGGAGGACGCCTCCCTTGTCTGACGTCACCTCCGCGGAGCCCGCCGCGCCGGTCACCGCCGCCCCCGCGGGCGACGGCATCCGGCTCGCGGGGCTGCGCAAGGAGTTCCGTCTCGGCCGGCGCACGATCACCGCCCTGGACGACGTCGACCTGCGCACCCCGCAGGGCTCGTTCCTGTCGCTGCTGGGCCCGTCGGGCTGCGGCAAGTCCACCGTGCTGCGCATCCTGGCCGGGCTGGAGAAGCCGACGGCCGGGGAGGCGCTGCTGCACGGCGAGTCGCCCGAGGTGGCGCGGCGCGGCCACCACCTCGGCATCGCCTTCCAGGACGCGGCGCTGCTGCCGTGGCGGACCGTCACCGCGAACATCCGGCTGCCGCTGGAGGTCGCGGGGATCAGGCCGTCGGCGGAGCAGATCCAGGACCTCGTCCGGCTCGTCGGGCTGGAGGGGTTCGAGAAGGCGCGTCCCGCGCAGCTCTCGGGCGGGATGCGGCAGCGCGTCGCGATCGCCCGGTCCCTGGTGGTCGAGCCCCGGGTACTGCTGCTGGACGAGCCGTTCGGCGCCCTGGACGACCTGACCCGCCAGCGCCTCAACCTGGAGCTCCAGCGGATCTGGTCCGAGCGGGCCACCACGACGCTGATGGTCACGCACGGCATCGCCGAGGCGGTGTTCCTGTCGGACGTCGTCGCGGTGATGAGCGCGCGGCCGGGCCGCATCCTGGCGCTGGTCGAGATCGACCTGCCGCGTCCGCGCACCCCCGAGATGCTGCGCACGCCGGAGTTCCACGCCCTCCAGGACCGGCTGTCGGAGATGCTCTTCGGCCAGGAGGAGGACGCGTGACGGGGCGGGTGCCCCGCTGGGTCAGCCCCGTCGCCGGTCTGGCCGGGGTGCTGGCGCTGTGGGAGCTGCTGGCGCTGACGGTGTTCGCGAGCGGGCAGGCGGTCCCGACGCCGCACGGCGTGGCCGCGTCGCTGCTGGACGACGGCTGGGGCTTCTACGGCCCGCACCTGCGCGGCACGGGCAGCGAGGCGCTGCGCGGGTTCCTGTGGGGCAACGCGATCGCGTTCGGCATGGCGCTGCTGGTCGTCCTGGTGCCGCCGCTGGAACGCGTCGTCACCCAGCTCGCGGTGGCCAGCTACTGCCTGCCGATCATCGCGGTCGGCCCGATCCTCACCGTCGTGTTCGACGGGGACACCCCGATGGTGGCGCTGTCGGCGCTGTCGGTGGTGTTCACGACGCTGATCGGGGTGCTGGCGGGGCTGCGCGCCGCCGACCGGGCCAGCCTGGACCTGGTCGCGGCCTACGGCGGCGGCCGGTGGGCGATGCTGCGGCGCGTCCGGCTGACGGCGGCGCTGCCGTCGGCGTTCACCGCGTTGAAGATCGCCGCCCCGGCGGCGGTGCTCGGCGCGATCATCGGTGAGTTCATGGGGCGCGTCCCGGAAGGGCTGGGCCTGGCGATGATCGTGGCGCAGCAGCAGCTCGCGGTGGAGCGGACGTGGGGCGTCGCGCTGGTCTCCGGCGCCCTGGCCGGTGCCGGGTACGCGGTCATCGCGCTGGTGGCGCGGTTCGCGACGCCGTGGGCGCGGACGGCCGGGGAGGCGGGCCGATGAGCGCGGTGCAGGGGGCGCGGGCCAGTCTCGGACCCGGGCTGCGGCGGCTCGGCACGACGCTGCTGTCGCTCGTGCTGTCGCTGGCGCTGGTCGGCGTCGGCTGGACGGTGTTCCTGGAGGTGCTGAACGTCAGCGAGCTGGTGGCCAAGAGCCCCGGCGACGTGTGGGCGTACCTGTTCACCGTCCCAGAGGCCGCCGCGAATCGGGAGACGATCCTGTCCGGGCTGGCGGTGACGCTGAGGGACGCGGGCGTCGGGCTCGTCGCGGGCCTGCTCGCCGCGGCGGCGGTCGCGATGTCGTTCGTGCTGTGGCGGACGGCCGAGCGGTCGCTGATGCCGATCGCGATGGTGGTGCGGTCGGTGCCGCTGGTGGCGATGACGCCGGTGATCACGCTGGCGTTCGGGCGGGACCTGCTCGCCACGACCGTCATCAGCGGGATCGTGGTGTTCTTCCCGGCGCTGGTGAACCTGGTGTTCGGGCTGCGGTCGGCGTCGCCGCAGGCGGCCGACCTCGTCGCGGCCTACGGCGGGTCGGCGTGGACGGCGATGCGCAAGGTCCAGATCCCGAGCGCGCTGCCGTCGTTCTTCGCCGCCGCGCGCATCGCGGCGCCCGGCTCGCTGATCGGCGCGCTGCTGGCCGAGTGGCTGGCGACGGGCCGGGGCCTCGGCTACGCGATGCTCACGTCGGGCAGCAACTTCCGCTACGACGAGCTGTGGGCGAGCGTGGTCGCGGTGACGCTGGCGTCGCTGGCCGTCTACGCGCTGGTCGGCGTGCTGGAGGCGGCGGTGCTGTCCCGGTACGCGCCGCGCGAGAGCCGTTGAGGGCCGGGGACGCGCGGCGTCCCCGGCCTCACTCGTGCGGGATCAGCCCTCGGCCGGACGCGTCCCGGATGCCTTCGCGGGCGGGTTCGCCGCAGTGCGCGCAGACGACGCGCGGCTCCAGCCGCTCACCGCACGCGTGCGTGAACGTCATCGGCGGATCGGCCGGGTTGAGGTGCCGGTCGCCCCAGCGCATCAGCGGGAGCAGCACGTCGCACAGCTCCCAGCCCGCCTCGGTCAGGTGGTACTCGTACCGGGGCGGGTGCTCGCTGTAGCGTTCGCGCCGCACGACGCCCGCCGCCTCCAGCTTGCGCAGCCGCACGGTGAGGATGTCGCGGGACGCCCCGGTGTTGCGGGCGATCTGGTCGAACCGGTGGAACCGGTGGCTCAGTTCCCGCACGGCGAGCAGCGTCCACCGCTCGCCGACGATCTCCAGCGCGTCGGCGACCGAGCACGCGCGGGGCAGGGCGGTCTTGGCCATGGGTTCCATTCAACCGGACTCAGAGGCGTTCGATGATGGTCGCGTTGGCCAGGCCGCCCGCCTCGCACATGGTCTGGAGGCCGTAGCGGGCGCCGGTGTCCTCCAGGGCGTGCAGGAGGGTGGTCATGAGGCGGGCGCCGCTGCCGCCGAGCGGGTGGCCGATGGCGATGGCGCCGCCGCGCACGTTGAGGCGGTCGGCGGGCACGCCGGTCTCCCGCTGCCAGGCCAGGACGACCGACGCGAACGCCTCGTTCACCTCGAACAGCCCGATGTCGTCCAGCGTCAGGTTCGCCTTGGCGAGGACCTTGCGGGTCGCGGGGACGATCGCGGTGAGCATGAGCAGCGGGTCGTCCCCGGCGACGGCGAAGGAGTGGAAGCGGGCGCGGGGGCGCAGGCCGAGCCGCTTCGCCGTCGCGGCCTCCATGACGAGCAGGGCGGCGGCGCCGTCGTTGATCGGGGAGGCGTTCCCGGCGGTGACCGTCCAGCCGATCTCGGGGAAGCGCTCCTCGACGAGCGCGTCGTAGTAGGCGGGCTTGAGCCCGGCGAGGACGCCGGGCGTGGTGCCGGGACGGATCGTCTCGTCCCGCTGTCCCGGCCAGGCGGCCTCGCGGTCGAACGCGCCCGCGTCCCACGCGGCGGCGGCGCGGCGGTGCGACTCGGTGGCGAAGGCGTCCTGCTCCGCGCGGGAGATCTTCCAGCGGGCGGCGATCAGCTCGGCGCCGATGCCCTGGCCGACGAGACCGCCGGGGTAGCGGGCGGCGACGGCGGGGCCGAACGGGTCGCTGCCGGGCAGCACGGCCGCGCCCATCGGCACGCGCGACATCGACTCGACGCCGCAGGCGATCGCGATGTCGTAGGCGCCGCTGATGACGCCCTGCGCGGCGATGTGGGCGGCCTGCTGGGACGAGCCGCACTGCCGGTCGACCGTCATCGCGGGCACGCTCTCGGGGAACCCGGCGGCCAGGACCGCGTTGCGGGTGAGGTTGAGCGCCTGGTCGCCGGCCTGGGTGACGACGCCGCCGACGACGTCGTCGACGAGGGCGGGGTCGATCCCGGCGCGCTCCACGAGCGCGGTCAGCGTCCGCGCCAGCAGGTCGACGGGGTGGTCGTCGTGCAGGGCGCCGTTCGGCTTGCCCTTGGCGACGGGGGTGCGGACGGCTTCGACGAGCACGGCGTCGCGCATGGCGGCCTCCTCGGTTGGATTCTCCAACTAACTGCCTCTCATTATGCGCCGTCAGTTGGAAATCACAACTCACCGGCTCCGTGGGGGCCGTCACAGCCGGTCGCGCCGGGCGGCTACCGTGGCGGGCATGGAGACGCGGAGCTGGCGGGTGCCGCCATGGCACATCGGGCTGAAACTGGCCGCCGCCGCGCTGTTCGTCGCGCTCGCCGTCCTGGCCGACGACGCGCGCGGCTCCCTGCTCACCGGCGTCGCCGCGCTCGGCTTCGCGGGCGTCGCCGTCCGCGACCTGCTCGCCCCCGTCCGGCTCGCCGCCGACGCCGAGGGCGTCACCGTCGTGTCCGGGTTCGTCGGGCACGTCCGGATTCCCTGGGCCCAGATCCGGGAGATCCGGGTGGACGACCGGCGCCGTCTCCTCGTCCGCTCGCGCCTGCTGGAACTGCGCACCGAGGACGACCTGCACCTGCTCAGCGCCTACGACCTCGGCACCGACCCGGCCGAGGTCGAGACCGACCTGACCCGCCTCCGCGACGGACTCGCACCGGGCACCTGACCGGCGGGGTTCCGGCGGGAAGTTAGGTACGCCTAACATCGAGTGTCATGCGCGACGGATTCCTGGGCATGCCGGTGTGGCTCGTCGTCGTCCTCGCCGTGCTCGTCATCGTCGTGCGCGGGCAGGTCTACTACTGGATCGGGCGCGGCACCGGGCCGCGCGTCTACGCCTCGCGCCTCGGGCGCCGCGTCGGCGCGGACCGGCTGCGGCGGGTCGAGGGGGTGGTCGCGCGGCGCGGCGTGCTCGCGGTCGTCGGCGCGCACTGGGTCGCGGGACTGCGGCACGCGATCCCGGTCTGCGCGGGCGTCGCCCGGATGCCGTTCGGCCGGTACACGTTCGCGACCGTGGTCGGCGCGGCGCTGTGGACGCCGCCGTGGATCGTCGGCGGGTACGCCGTCGTCTGGGGCTGGCTGCGCGTCTTCGGCCGGTCCCCGCTCGCCGTCGCGGGGCTGGCCGCCGCCGTGGTCGCGGCGCTCGCGCTCGTGCTCGTGCTGCGCCGCCGCCGGACGCGCGCGCCCGTTCAGGCGGGCAGCGCGTCGCCCGAACGCGGATAGGAGCCCTGCGCGCCGTCCGCGCGGACGGCCGCCGCCCCGACGCGCACCGCGAACCGGGCGGCGGCGGCGAGCGCGTCCCCGCGCGCGAGCCGCAGGCACAGCGCGCCGGTGAACGCGTCGCCCGCGCCCGTGGTGTCGCGGACGTCCACCCGGGGCGCGGGCACGCGCACCTCGCCGGACGCGTCGGCGACGACCGCGCCGTCCCCGCCGAGCGTCAGCACGACCGACCGCGCGCCCCGCGCCAGCAGTCCCCCGGCCTCGGCGGGCCCGCCGAGCAGGTGCCGCGCCTCGTGCTCGTTGACGACGAGCGGATCGGCGAGCGCGAGCAGTTCGTCCGGCACGCCGGCGGCGGGCGCGAGGTTGAGCACGGCGCGGCGCGCGAGCCGCGCGGCGGCGAGCACGGTGGCGACCGGCACCTCCAGTTGCAGCGCGACGACGGCGGCCCCGGCGACGACGTCCCGCGCGGCGACGACGTCGTCCGGCGTGAGCCGCGCGTTCGCGCCCGGCGCGACCACGATCCCGTTCTCGCCGCCGGGCCCGACGGTGATGAACGCGACCCCGCTCGCACCGGACACGCCCGGGGGCGCGGCGAACCGCACGCCCTCGGCGTCCAGCGCGTCGCGCAGGAAACGGCCGTGGGCGTCGTCGCCGACCCGTCCGACGAGCGCGACCCGGCCGCCGAGCCGCGCCGCCGCGACGGCCTGGTTGGCGCCCTTCCCGCCCGGATGCAGCGTGTAGTCCGATCCGAGCACGGTCTCCCCCGGTCCCGGCCACCGCTCCACCCGGACCACCAGATCGGCGTTCACCGATCCCACGACGACCACGTCATCCATGACGGCATCGTGCCACGTCGGGACGGTCGGTCACGTCCCGGCGACGGTTCGTCACCGGCGCGGGCTAGGGTGACCCCATGCCGAGACTCCCGGTGCTCCGCGCGCTCACCCTCGCCGTGCTGGCGCCGCTGCTGACGACCTGCGCGGCGGGTCCGTCGGCGCGCGCCGACGTGCGCGGGGACGCGCCGTTCACCCTCGCCCCGGGCACGTCGGTGCGCCACGCCGACTCCGGCCTCGACGTGGAGTTCGTGCGGGTCACCGCCGACAGCCGCTGCCCGGCGGACGTGCAGTGCGTCTGGCAGGGGGACGCCACGGTGCGCGTGGAGACGCGCGAGACCGACGCGGTCACCGCGCACGAGCTGCACACCGCCGGACGGCCCGCGTCGGCCGTGGTGGGGGCGTTCCGGTTGCGGCTCGTCGCGCTCTCGCCCGAGCGCCGGAGCGGCGCCGCCGTCGAGCCCCGCGACTACCGGGTCACGTTGCGGATGGAACGATCCGGCTGAATGCCCGGTGCGGGAGCGCATCCGCTGCGACAATGCTCGCGGGCAGGACGAAACTCGGGGTTACGGGGCGTATGGGTACGACACTCTTCCTCGCGCGGCACGGGCAGACCGTCTGGCACGCCGAGAACCGGTACGCCGGAGTCAGCGACATCGCGCTCACCGACACCGGGCGGCGGCAGGCCGAACGGCTCGGCGCCTGGGCGGCCGACGCGAAACTGGAGGCCGTCTGGTGCTCACCGCTGCAACGGGCGCGTGAGACGGCGGCGCCCGCCGCGCGGGCCGTCGGGCGGCCCGCCACCGTCGCCGCCGACCTCGCCGAGGTCGACTTCGGCTCCGCCGAGGGCCGCACGCTCGCCGAACTGCCCGCCGAGATCGCCGCCGCGTTCCGCGCCGACCCGGTCACCGGCGCCTTCGACGGCGCCGAGGACCCGCTGCGCGCCGCCGCGCGCGGCGTGCGGGCGCTGCGCCGCGTCGCCGCCGAGCACGCCGAGGGCCGCGTCCTCGTCGTCGCCCACAACACGCTGCTGCGGCTGACGCTCTGCGCGCTGCTCGGCATCCCCGCCGCCCGCTACCGGACGGTGTTCCCCCGGATCGACAACTGCGCGGTGACCCAGGTGCGGATCAGCGGCACGGACACGGCCCTGCTCGCGCTGAACGTCCCGGCGGACGCCACGTCCCCTGGAACGTGACCGCCGGGGACGGCCCGGGCCGGTCGCCGCGCGGTTAGGGTCGCCTCATGCCCGTTCCGCCGCCGCGCGTCCTCGCCGGAGCGGCCGGCGCCTACGGGCTGACCTGGCTGCTGGTGAGCGCCGCGATCCTGGCCGCGAGCGCGGCGGCGCGCGTCCGCCGTCCCGCCGGGAGGCTGCCGGGGGTGCGCAACGTCGTCCGCGTCGATGCCCGGCTGTGGCGCGGTGCGGCGCCGACGCCCGAGGGGTATCGCGCACTGGCGGCGCGGGGCGTGCGCACCGTCGTCGACCTGCGCGCCGAGCGGCTTCCCGGCGAGACCTGGGAACGGCCCGCCCGCGCCGGGCTCCGGCTGGTCAGACTTCCCGTCCGCGACGGTCAGGCGCCCGCGCCGGAGCAGGTCGCGCGGTTCCTCGACGTCGTGGCCCGGTCGGACGGGCCGGTGTTCGTGCACTGCGGCGCGGGCGTCGGCCGCACCGGCTCGATGGTCGCCGCCTACCTCGTCGGCGGCGGACACGCGGGCGCCGCCGCCGCGACCCGGGCCGCGCTCGCGGTCGGCCCGCCGTCGCTCGAACAGATCGCGTTCATGGCGGCGCTGCGCGGGGAGCGCGTGCGCCGTCCGCATCCGGCCCTCGTCGCGCTCAGCCGCGCGGCCGACGCGCCGCGCCGCGCGCGGGCCCGGCTGCGCGCCCGGCCCGCCGTCGTACCCCGGGCGCCGGGGTGACGGTGAGGGGACCTTTCCGCTGCGAACGGTTGACACGCGTCACCGCGGCCCCGCTTGATGGAACAGCGGAAGTCCTGTTCCGCCCGTCCTCGCGTCGGTAAGGTGATCCAGATACTCAACGTAGCGTCAATAGCCGCCCCGGCGTGCCCGCCGCCCGTCAGACCTGGGGAGTGAACGTGGAGGGTCGGACGGACCCGTCGCCGCGCGATCTGCCCGGTCACCTTCCGCTCGTCGGCCGGGGTGCGGCGCTCCGCGAGTTCGAGACCGTGCTGGACGCCGTCGCGGACGGCGCGCCCCGGTTCACCGCGCTCGTCGGCGAGCCCGGCGCGGGCAAGTCCCGGCTGCTCGCCGAGCTGGCCGAGGGCGCCGCCGCCCGCAAGCTCACCGTCCTCACCGGCCGCGCCGCCGAGTTCGAGCAGGAGATGCCTTTCGGCGCCGTCGTCGACGCCCTGGACGACCACCTGGAGGACGGCGTCCCGGGCCTGTCCCCGAGCGTCACGCGGCTGCTCGGCGCGGTGTTCCCCGCGCTGGCCGCGCTCGACGCGCCCGCCGCCGCGCCCGCCACGCCCGTCGCCCGCTATCCGGTGCACCGCGCGGTGCGGACGCTGCTGGAGCACGTCGCCGCCGACGGCGGCCTGGTGCTGGTCCTGGACGACGTCCACTGGTCCGACGACGCCACCGTCGAACTGCTCGACCACCTCGTCCGGCATCCGCCGCGCGGCCCGGTGATGATCGCGCTGGCGTACCGTCCCGCGCAGGCGTCGCCCCGGCTGGCCGCGCTGGTCGAGGCGACGGTCAGCAATCCGGCCGGGCACCGCGTCCCGGTCGGCCCGCTGTCGGAGTCCGACGTCGTGGAACTGCTCGGCCCGTGGCTGCCGTCCGCCCGCTGCGCCGAGCTGCACGCGATGAGTGGCGGCAACCCCTTCTACCTGGAGGCGCTGGCGCGCGGCCCCGTCCCGCTGACGCCCGGCGCGCCCGACGGCGACCTCCCGCAGGCCGTCCAGGCGGCGCTGCTGCTGGAGCTGAGCGGCCTGTCCGCCGACGCGCTGCTGGTCGCGCAGGGCGCCGCCGTCGCCGCCGACGAGTTCTCCCCGCAGCTCGCCGCCGCCGCGGCCGACGTGTCGGACGCGCGGACGCTGGCGGCGCTGGACGAGCTGGTCGCCCGCGACCTCGTCCGCGCGACCGGCGGCCGGTTCCGGTTCCGGCACCCGCTGGTGCGGCACGCGGTGTACGGGTCGGCGGCGGCGGGCTGGCGGCTGGCCGCGCACGGCCGGATCGCCGCGTTCCTCGCGACGATCGGCGCCCCGCCCGTGCAGCGCGCGCGGCATCTGGAACGCGCGGGGGCGCCCGGCGACCCCGACGCCGTCGCGACGCTCGTCCGCGCGGCGCGGGCGTTCACCGGGCACGCCCCGGCGACGGCCGCGCGCTGGCTGACGGCGGCGCTGCGGCTGGTCCCCGAGGACCCGGCCGCCGCGCCGGTCGACGGCCTGCCGTCCCGGCTCGACCTGCTGATGGAGCTGGCCGAGGCGCAGTCGGTCGCCGGGCACCTCACCGAGGGCCGCGAGACGGCCCGCACCGCGCTGCGGCTGCTGCCGCCCGACGCCTACGACGAACGGGCCCGCACCGCCCGGTTCTGCGCGCTCATCGAGCGGCTGCTGGGCCGCCCGCACGAGGCGCGCACGCTGCTGCTGGACGAGCTGCGCCGGCTGCCCGACCCCCGCTCCCCCGTCGCGGTGCCGCTGCGGCTGCGGCTCGTCGCCGAGAACCTGTTCCGCGGCGACCACAAGGCCGGGCTGGCGATGCTGGACGCGATGGAGGAGGCCACCGACGCGCGCTGGACGCCGGGCGCGCGGATGGCCGTGGCGGTGCTGCGGCCGATGGCCTCGCACATCGCGGGCCGCACGGCCGAGGCGGTGCGCTACCTGGAGGCCGCCGACCGGATCGTCACCGAGGCGCCCGACGACCGGCTCGCCGAATGGCTCGACACGATCGCGTGGATGTGCTGGAGCGAGCAGATGATGGGCCGGTTCGAGTCGGCCCGGCGGCACTTCGAGCGCGCGGTGACGGTGGCGCGCTCGACCGGCCAGACCTACATCCTCGGCAGCCTGCTGTCGGGGCTCGCGCAGACCTACACGGTGCTCGGCAGGCTCCCCGACGCGGTCGCCGCCGCCGACGAGGCGACGGAGAACGCCCGGCTGCTCGGCGCCGCGCAGCAGCTCACGATGGGACTGATCCAGCAGTCGCTGGCGTGCGGATGGTCGGGGGACGCGGCGGGCGCGCTGCGGCTGGCCGAGGAGGCCGAGACGATCTCGGCGCGCTCGGGCGAGTGGCAGGGCACGCACGCCACCTACGCGCGGGGACGCGCGCTGCTGCATCTGGGCCGCACCGAGGAGGGCGTCAAGGCGATCGTGGAGGCGTGCTCGGGGTTCGAGCCGCCCGCGATGCTCGACCCGACGACGCTGGTGGCGTCCTGCGAGGTGCTGGCCGGGGTGGACGCGGCGGCGAACCGGAACGCGGAGGCCGCCGTGCACGCGGCCCGCGCCGAACGCCTGGCCCGTCCCGACCTCGGCTACCAGCTCGCGCTGAGCGGCCTGGCGCGGGCGCACGCGCTGACGGCGCCCGACCCGGCGGCCGCGGCGGCCGTCGCGCGCGGCGCCGCCGAGCAGTTCGCCGCCTGCGGCGCCCGGCTCGACGCGGGCCGCGCCCACCTGGCGGCGGGCACGGCGGCCGGCCGGGCCGGGGACGCCGAGGCGGCCCGCGCCGACCTGCACCGCGCCGACGGCATCTTCACCGCGTGCGGGGCGCCGGTCTTCCAGGCCCGCGCCGCCGA
This sequence comes from Actinomadura flavalba DSM 45200, assembly GCF_000374305.1. Lineage (GTDB taxonomy): Bacteria > Actinomycetota > Actinomycetes > Streptosporangiales > Streptosporangiaceae > Spirillospora > Spirillospora flavalba. The sequence goes on from NZ_KB894101.1 coordinate 39,521, forward strand.
GCGGCTCGGCCGCACCGCCGGTGCCGGTTCGCGGCGGCGCGACGGCGGCGCGCACGGGCTGTCGCCGCGCGAGTCGCAGGTCGCGGCACTGGTGGCCGAGGGGCTCACCAACCAGCAGATCGCGGACACGCTGTTCATCAGCGTCCGCACCGTCGAGACGCACCTGTCGAACACCTTCGGCAAACTCGGCGTCACCTCGCGGGTCTCGCTCGTCCGCGCGCTGTCCGACCTCGACCGGCCCCGCGACGAGGGCTGAACGCCGTCCGTTCCACGTGCGTCGTAGGGGTGGGGAACGTCCCACCGCATCGCCGCACGCCACCTACGTAGCCGGATCGCCCGGAGAACTCAGGGTTTACCACGATGGTGCCCGTCCCGCCGGACCGGCATCGTGGGTGCCGTCAGTCCTGGAGGTACCCGTCATGACACGTCGCATCGCGCGCTACACCCACACGGGTGTCCACGACGCCGCGGTCTCCGTGCATCCGTTCTCGACCGCCGACGGCCTCGGCCTCACGCTCACGCGGTTCCACCGCGCCGACAGCGACGACGTCGTGTTGCTGCTGCACGGGCTGCCCGCCTCCAGCGACATGTTCATCATGCCCGAGCACGGCAACCTGGTGAACTTCCTGCACGACCACGGGTACGGCGACGTGTGGGCGCTCGACTTCCGGATGAGCAACCGGCTGCCCTACAACGGCGAGTCCACCGACTTCAGCCTCGACGACGTCGCGCTGTACGACCACCCGGCCGCCCTCACCGAGCTGCGCCGCCACGTCGGCGACCGGCGCGTCCACGTGATCGCGCAGTGCCTGGGGTCGGTGTCGTTCTTCATGAGCATGGCGGCGGGCCTGGTGGACGACATCGCGAGCGTGACGTGCAACAGCGTCTCGCTCGTGCTGCGGGTGCCGTCGTGGTCGCGGCTCAAGCTGCGGTTCGGCCCGCCCGTCGTCGAGTACGGGTTCGGCCTGCCGGTGCTGAACGCCTACGGCGACGCGGCCCGGTTCCCCGGCCGCAACTGGATGATCTCCCGGCTGGTGTCGATGGGGCACCGCGAGTGCGCCAGCCGCGACTGCCACATGGTCAGCTTCATGTGGGGCAGCGGCCGTCCCGCGATGTTCTACGACCACGACAGTCTCGCCCCGGAGACGCACGAGCGCTGGGCCGACCTGTTCCCGGTCGCGGGCCTGTCGTACTACCGGCACATCCGCCGGATGGTCGGGGCCGGGCACGCGGTGAAGCACCGCCGTACCGACGAGTACGCGACGCTGCCCGACGACTACCTGGCGGCGGCGGGCGACCGGTTGCCGCCCTGCCTGTTCCTCACCGGGGCCGACAACCGGGTCTTCCTCGACTCCAACATCGTCGCGCACCGCGTCCTGGACGCGCGCACCCCGGGACGGCACGAGCTGCGGGTCCTGGACCGGTACTCGCACGTCGACCCGATCGTCGGGCGGCACGCCGACCGCGACGTCTTCCCGCACATGCTCGCCCACCTGCGGGCGCACGGCCGCGACCGGCAGGTGGCGTGATGGAGCACGTGGACGCCGTCGTCGTCGGGTCCGGGTTCGGCGGCTCGGTCGCCGCCTACCGGCTCGCCGAGGCGGGCCGCTCGGTGGTCGTGCTGGAACGCGGCCGGGCGTATCCGCCGGGCAGCTTCCCGCGCTCCCCGAGCCAGATGGGCCGGGCGTTCTGGGACCCCGACGAGCGCCTGTACGGGATGTTCGACGTGTGGCGGTTCAAGGGCTGCGACTCGATCGTCTCCAGCGGCCTGGGCGGCGGCTCGCTGATCTACGCCAACGTCATGCTGCGCAAGGACGAGCGCTGGTTCGTGCACGAGCAGGAACTCCCCGGCGGCGGCTACGAGTCGTGGCCGGTGACGCGCGCCGACCTCGACCCGCACTACGACGAGGTCGAGCGGATGCTCGGCGTCACGACGTTCCCGTTCGACCGTCCGGGCTACGCCGACACCCCGAAGACGCACGCGATGCAGGACGCGGCGGCGCAGCTCGGCCTGGACTGGAGCCTGGCGCCGCTCGCGGTGAGCTTCGCGGGCGGACCGGGCGAGGGCCCGGCCCGGGGCCTGCCGATCGCCGACCCGGTCTTCGGCAACCTGCACCGCGAGCGGCGGCGCACGTGCACGCTGTGCGGCGAGTGCAACGTCGGGTGCAACGAGGGCGCCAAGAACAGCCTCGACCACACCTACCTGTCGGCCGCCGCCCACCACGGCGCCGACCTGCGCACGCTGCACGAGGTCAAGCAGGTCCGGCCGCGCCCGGGCGGCGGATACGAGGTCGACTTCGCCCGCCACGACCCGGACGACCCCAAGGCGCCCCCGGCGCGCGGGACGCTGTCGTGCGACCGGCTCGTCCTGGCGGCCGGCACCTACGGCACGACGTTCCTGCTGCTGCGGTCGCGCGCGGCGTTCCCCGGCATCGGCGCCGCGCTCGGCACCCGCTTCTGCGGCAACGGCGACCTGCTGACGTTCCTGCGCAAGGCCAAGGACCGCGACAGCGTCCGCCCGCTGGACGCCAGCCGCGGCCCGGTGATCACCAGTGCGATCCGGCTGCCGGACGAGCTGGACGACGCGCCGTCCGGCCCGCCCGGCGCGCGCGGCGCCTACATCCAGGACGGCGGCTACCCGGGGTTCGTCGACTGGATGGTGCAGCCGCTGGACGTGTCCGAGCAGGTCGAGCGCGCCGTCCGGTTCCTGTGGGACCGTTTCACGAACTTCTTCGCCGACGCGCCCGACACGAACCTGTCGGCGGAGCTGGCCGAGCTGGTCGGCGACGGCGCGCTGTCGGTCAGCTCGCTGCCGCTGCTCGGCATGGGCCGCGACACCGCCGACGGGCGGCTGACCCTCAAGGGCGGGCGGCTCACCGCCGACTGGTCGTCGGACACCAGCCGGGCGCACTTCGAGCGGCTGCGCCGCACGATGGGCCGCATCGCCGACGTGCTCGGCGCCGAGTACTCCGACAACCCCCTCTGGTTCCGCAAGCGGGTCGTCACCGTGCACCCGCTCGGCGGCGCGCCGATGGCCGACCATCCGGGCCGGGGCGTCTGCGACGGCCACGGCGAGGTGTTCGGCCATCCCGGCCTGTTCATTGCCGACGGCGCCGCGATGCCGGGGCCCGTCGGCCCGAACCCCTCGCTGACCATCGCCGCGTTCGCGGACCGGATGAGCGACCGGATGCTCGACACCACGCCCACGGCCACGGGGGCCGAGCCGGTCCGGCGGACCGGCACGTCCGGCGGGGTGCGCGCGGACGGCACGTACGCGCCGGTTCCGGCGGTGCCCCCGGGGGACGGGGAGTCCGGCACCGGGACCGGCCGTACGTCGCTGTCCTTCACCGAGGAGATGTCGGGCCATCTCACGCCGGGCGCCGTCGATCCGGAGGCGGGACGGCAGGGGGCGGAGCGGCGCCCGGCCCGGTTCCGGCTGACGATCACGGCGGCGGACGTGTTCGCGTTCCTCGCCGAGCCCGACCACACCGCGTCCGCGACCGGCTGGGCCGACCTCGGCGACGGGCGGCGGCTCGCGGTGGAACGGGCCGCGTTCAACCTGTTCGCCCCGGCGGGCGCCGAGGACCACCGCGAGATGCGGTACCGGCTGTTCCTGACCGACGCCGGACGGCCGGTGACGCTGACGGGCCGCAAGCGCGTGCGGCCGGGGCCGCCGTCGCGGATCTGGTCCGACACCTCGACGCTCTACACCTGGCTCTTCGACGGCCACGTCGAGGAGGACGAGGCGGCGGACGTGCTCGCCGCCGGCGTCCTGACCATCAAGCTGCCCGACTTCGCGCGCCAGCTCACGACGTTCCGGACCACGGGCCCGGACGGCGCGAAGGCGCTCATCGAGTTCGGCCGGTTCTTCGCCGGCCAGCTCTGGGAGGTGTACGGCCCCGACCTCCGCTGATCATCGGGGCCCCTCGGACGGCGTGGAGCGAGAGAACTGCGGGGTGCTCTCGCTCCACGCCCTTCTCCCTGCCCCGGGGTCTCATCCCGGTGCGTCCCCGGTGAGGCGGCGCAGCAGGGCCTGCTTGGCGGTGGCGAACTCGTCCTCGGTGAGCACGCCGGTGTCGCGGAGTTCGCCCAGCTCCCGGAGGCGGCGCAGGATCGCGTCGGTGGCGTCGGGGGCGGGCTCGGGCGCGGCGGGCGCCTCGATCTCCTTGGGCGGACCGGACGGATGCGGCAGCCGCGCGGCGACGGCGGCGCCCAGCAGGACCATCGTCCCGCCCTCCTTGACCATGCCCCAGGAGACGCAGCGCGGGTCCTTCTCGGCGGACTGCGGCGGGTTCCGGTCGCCGCGCAGCCACACCCGCAGGTAGCCGTAGCCCATGCCGGACTGCGGCGCCCACTCCACCGAGGCGATCTCGTCCAGCGCGAACCGCTGGGCGCCCGCGTCGGACTTGACGTCCTCGGCCAGCCAGTTCCACTGGAAGGTGACGTGCTGCCCGTCGAACGACGCGGTGCCGTCTCCGGCGGCGGCCGTGATCGGGACGCCGGGCCCCGTCAGCAGGTACCGGTCGGCGGGGCCGTCGGGGACCTCCCAGACGGTGCGGAAGTTGCGGACCTCGTCGGCGAAGTACTCCCCCGCACCGGAACGGTCCCTGGGGACGTCCAGCGCGTACGGGTCGGCGTCGCCGGTGAGGCGGCCCGCGACGACGTGGCTGAGCGGGTCGGCGCCGTCGCGGGTGCGCAGCCGCATCCGGCCGCCGCGCTTGGCGGGCTCGTAGGCGACGCCCGCGATGGCGCGGACGGGCACGACGACCTCGCCGAGCGCCTTGCGCAGCTTGTGGACGCTCCGGTCGCTTCCCGGCACGATCCGCAGCACTTCACCGTCGAACGTCCAGGAACCCGACTTGGTAGAGATCTCCGCCATGCTCCCGATCGTACGGTGACCTGCGCCGCTCAGCTCCGGGCCGCGAGCGCCGGGCGGCCCGGAGCGCCGTCCAGGCTGCCCGTGCGGATGTGGCCGCGGAAGACGGCGCCCTTGGCCTGCACGCGGACCGGCGTGAACTCGGCCGGCGACAACGCGCAGAAGCCGGTGCGCACGACGTCGTCGAACAGCGAGTCCGACACGACGTAGGCGACGTCGCGGGCGGGATCGTCGCGCAGCAGGGCGCGCAGCGGCGCGGCGTCCAGCAGCCGCTGGACGACGATCGGCGCGTCGCCCGCCGGGCCGAACGGGCCCGCCGTCAGCGTGCCGTGGTGCAGCGCGACGCGCACCCGCAGCGGCGTGCCGACGCCGGTGTTGAGCGCGCCCAGCTCCTCCTCCAGCGCGAGCACGAAGTCGCCCGCGACCGGCGCCGGGTCGACGCCCTCGGGCAGCGTGGCCAGCTCGCCGTCGCCGCCGACCTGCTTGTCCCACAGCGCGCGATCCGTGCCGGCGGCGCGGGCGGCCGTGTCGAGCGCCGCGCAGAGCTGCCGCTGCGCGCTGAGCTGGTCGCGTGTGCTGCGCTTGCTGTAACCCTGGATGTCCACCGCCAGCATGAGGCGGTAGAGCAGCGGCTGGTCGTCCGAAACCGTCCCGTTCACTCGCGATCGCCCTTCGGTCGGGGAGCGGCCGGAGCCCGATGCTCCCGCTCGCGCCACCACCGGAACGAGCGTGCTCTCCCGAAACGATCGACCCTTCGACGTCCGCCCGGCCGCACCCGCCCCGAGAGTAAGCCAAACGTGGCGAACAAGTCAGCCGGTTTACTGCGGGCGACGGCGCGGCCACGGCTGAACCGACCCGTCCCGCACGCCGTACTCCTCCCCGACGCCCGCCCAGCGGAGGAGCCCCCGATGACCGTCGTGCCGGTTCCGCGCGACCCCGTCGACGACAGGGTCAGCGCGCCCGCCCTGTACCGCGCCTACGGGCGGTCGCTGCTCACGCTCACGCTGCGGCTCACCGGCGGTGACCGGCACTGGGCCGAGGACGTCGTCCAGGAGACCATGATCCGCGCCTGGCGCAGCGCCGACCGGCTCGACCCCGACGCACCCTCGCTGCTGCCGTGGCTCGCCACCGTCGCCCGCCGCATCGTCATCGACGACCGGCGACGGCGCAGCGCCCGGCCGCGCGAGACCGGCGACGGGCCGCTGGCCGGCCTGCGCGCCCCCGACGGGATGGAGGACCTGTTGCGCTCCGTCGTCGTGTCCGAGGCCCTGCGGGCGCTGTCGCCCGCGCACCGGGAGATCCTGGACGAGACGTTCTTCCGCGACCGTTCGGTCACCGAGGCCGCCGCGTCGCTCGGCATCCCCGTCGGGACCGTGAAGTCCCGCGTCTACTACGCGCTGCGCGCCCTGCGGGCCGCCCTGGAGGACAAGGGCGTGACCCCGTGACCGGGGACGTCGCGCACACCGATGTCGGCGCCTACGCGCTCGGTCTGCTGGACGGCCCGCAGCGGCGGGCGTTCGACGCGCACCTGACCGCCTGCCCGCCCTGCCGCGAGGAACTGGCCGCCCTGCGCGGCATCGCCGCCGCCCTCCAGGGGCTCGGGCCGCCCCCGGCGCCCGGCCGCGCCCGGCACGCCGCGCCACGGCGCGGACGCGGACGCGTCCTGCTCGGCGCGGCGGCGGGCGTCGCGCTGCTGGCGACGGCGCTGGCCACCGGCGCGGCGCTCGGCGACGCCCCGCCCGACACGGGCACCGCCGCGCTGTTCCGGGAGGCGCGGACGGTCGCGGCCACCGACCCGGCGTCCGGCGTCGCGGGGGCCGTGGCGGTGCGCGGGCGGGCGTGGGGCAGCCGCGTCGGGCTGCGGCTCACCCGGGCGACCGGCCCGGTCGACTGCGAACTCGTCGCGATCGACCGCGTCGGGCGCGCGCACGCCGTCGCGGGCTGGTCGGTGCCCGCCGCCGGATACGGGCGGCCCGGCTCGCCCCGGCCGCTGCTGCTGGAGGGCGGGACCGCGCTGGACCCCGGGCGGATCGCGCGGTTCGAGATCCGCCGCAGCGACGACGGCCGCCCGCTGCTCACCCTGCCCGCGTGACCGGTGCCGGGCGCCGGTCGCCTAGGCTGAACGGCGTGAGCCCGACCCAGCCCCGCCTGATGCTGCCCGCCCTCCGCGACGTGTACGCCACGCTCGTCCGCGAGGCCGAGGAGCTGCCCGGTCTGCCGCACGCGCTCCAGGCCGAGGTGTGGACGTCGGCGCGGCTCGGCGGGCTGGAGGCCGCCGCCCCGCACGCCGGAGGGCGGCTCGCCGCGCTCGGCGACCTCATGACCTGCCTGCGCGCCGCCGGGACGCCCGGCGCCCGGGTGTTCCTGCGGACGCTGGCCGCCATCGGGCCCGACAAGGGCCGCGCCATCGCGGGCAAGGCCGCCGCGCAGATGGCGGACGTGCCGCTGCCCGCGTGGGCGGGCGACCTCGGTGACGTCACCGCCGGGCTCGTCTGGCTCATCCAGGAGGGCCCGCTCGACGGCGACCGCCTCGTCTGTGAGTTCCGCTACCCCGAGGGCCGCTCCCCGCACGCGGTCGCCGTCCGGCTCAGCTACGGCGACATCCCGTCCGAGGTCGTCATCGTCGGTGACGTGCCCGCGCTGATGACGGCCGCCCGCCAGGCGATGCAGGCCGAGCTGTGCGTCGTCCAGCCGTACTCGGCGGCGGCGGTCGGCCCGCGCCTGCGCACGGCGCTGGAGCCGTCCGTCACCCTCCCCGAGGACGTGTACCCGGCCGTCACGCTCGCCCGTCAGCGCCTGGCGCTGCTGCCCTGACCGCCGCCGCGCGAGGACGGACACCGTGACGACCGAGTACAGCGGCACCGGCGATCCCGCGCGCACGCTGCGGCTCCTGTGGAACGCGGCGCCGCCTCCCCGGCGCGGGCCCAAGCCGCGCTTCACCGTCCGCGAGATCGTCGGGCGGGCCGTGGGCGTCGCCGACGGCGAGGGCCTGGAGGCGCTGTCGATCCGGCGGGTCGCCGACGAGCTGGGCGTCTCCCCCATGTCGCTCTACACCTACGTGCCGGGCAAGGCCGAGCTGATCGACCTCATGCTCGACCGCGCCTACGGCGAACTGGAACCACCGCCGGACGGCGCGTCATGGCGCGCGGCGCTGACGCACGTCGCGTCCGGATCGTGGCGGCTCTACCACCGGCATCCCTGGCTGCTCCAGGTCGTCACCGCCCGGCCGCCGCTCGGCCCGCACGCGCTCGCCCGCTACGAGAACGCGCTGCGCGCCGTCGAGGGGCTCGGCCTCACCGACGTCGAGATGGACTCGGTCGTCGCGCTCGTCGAGGGCTTCGCGGCCAGCGCCGCGCGCACGTCCGTGGACGCCGCGCAGGCCGAGCGCCGCACGGGGCTCACCGACCGGCAGTGGTGGGACGCGACCGGCCCCGTCCTCGCCACGGTGGTCGACCCGGGCCGCTACCCGCTCGCCGCCCGCGTCGGCTCGGCGGCGGGCGAGGAGCACCAGGCGCCCGCCGACCCCGGCCACGCCTTCGCGTTCGGCCTCGACCGCATCCTGGACGGCGTGGAGGCGCTGATCACCTCCCGCTGAGACGGCGGCCCGTGTGCCGGGTCGGCTCGGCGGTGGCCGGGTCCTCGGGCCAGGGGTGCTTGGGGTAGCGTCCGCGCAGCTCGGCGCGGACGGCGCGGTAGCCCTCGCCCCAGAACGACGCCAAGTCGGCGGTGACGGCCGCCGGACGGCCCGCCGGGGACAGCAGGTGCACGACCAGCGGCACCCGTCCGCGCGCCAGCGCCGGGGCCGCGCGCCAGCCGAACAGCTCCTGGAGCTTCACGGCCAGGACGGGCCGCTCGCCCGAGTAGTCCACCCGGACGTTCGACCCGGACGGAACCCGGACGCGTTCGGGCGCGACGTCGTCCAGTTCGGCCGCGCACTCCCACGGGAGCAGGCCGCGCAGCGCCGCGGTGACGTCGATGCGGCGCAGCCCGGCCCGGTCGCGCGCCCCGGCGGCCCGCGCCCAGTCCCGCGCGTGCGCGAGCAGCGCGGCGTCACCGACGTCGGGCCACGGCTCGCCCAGCGCGGCACGGCAGAACGTCAACCGTTCCCGCAGCGCGGACGCGGCGGCCGTCCAGTGCAACAGGGCGAGCCCTTCCGCGCGCAGCCCGGCGGCGAGGGCGGCGGCCACCCGTTCGGCGTCGGGCGAGCGCAGGGGGCGGGCGGTCAGCTCGATGGCGCCGAGCCGGTCGACGCGGCGGGCGACGACGTCACCGTCCCGCCAGACGACCTCGTCCGTCTCCTCCCGCAGTGCGCTCGCGGCCCACTCCGCGATCTCACCGTCGATGACCACGCCTTGCCGCACCCGCGCCGACGCGGCTCCGGCGGGCCGGTCCGCCACCGCGACCGCCACCCACTCCGCCCGGGCCCCCGCCAGCGCGGAGCCTTCCCCGAGCCCGGCCCCGGTCCCGGAAGCCATGAGATACCCTCCGGCCCGCCGCCGCGCCACCCGCTCCGGAAACGCCAGCGCCACGACGAGCCCGGCCACCGCGTCATCGCCCAGCCTGTCCCCGGCCGCCCGGCCATCCGCGCCGGTCACCGAACCCGGCGCACCGCCCGCGCACGCCGCAGAACCCGCCACGTCGCGCGGAGCGATCACGTGATCGGCCACCCCGGCGCTGGGAGCCGGTGCGGCGGTGAGGGCGCGTTCGAGGCGGCGGGCCTCGTCGCGCCAGCGGGCGGCGTGGCCGTCCGCTCTCCGGCCTCCGTGAAGAGTGCGCCACAGGGCGGTGAGGTCGTCGACGGCTCCCGGCGGCGGGGGTTCGGAGAGCAGCGCCACGACCTGCGCCGCCGGGCGGGCGCCGACGCGGGCGGCGCCGTCCAGGGCGGCGCGGGCCAGGCGGGGGTGGACGCCGAGGTCGGCCAGCGCGCGGCCCCGGCCGGTCACCCGGCCGTCCGGGCCGGTCGCGCCCAGCGCGGCGAGGGTCGCGCGGGCGGCGGTGAGCGCGGCGGGCGGCGGCGGGTCGGGCAGGGCGAGGCCGGACGCGTCCGGATCGCCCCAGCAGGCGGCCTGCAACGCGAACGCCGTCAGGTCGGCCAGTTCGATCTCCGGGCGGGGACGGGCCGGGCGGCGGGCGTGCTCGGCCTCGGTCCAGCAGCGGTACACCGTGCCGGGCGCCTCGCGTCCGGCACGGCCCGCGCGCTGCTCGGCGGCGGCCCGCGACGCCGCGACCGTCGTCAGCGCGCCGAGGCCGCGCGCGTGGTCGGTGCGGGGCTCGCGCGCCAGACCGGCGTCCACGACGACCCGTACGCCCGGCACGGTCAGGCTCGACTCGGCGACCGACGTCGCCAGCACCACCCGGCGCCGCTCCCCCGGCGCCAGTACCGCCTCCTGCACCGCGGGCGGAGCGCCGCCGTGCACCTGGAGGATCTCGGCGGCTCCGGCCAGCGCCCGCGCCACCCGGCCGATCTCCGCGACGCCCGGCAGGAAGCACAGCACGTCGCCGTCCCGCTCGGCCAGCGCGCGTCGCACGGTGTCCGCGACGTGGCCGAGCAGGGCCGGATCGACGCGCAGCCCGTGCGGCGGCGCGGGCGGACGGCCCGGCGGCGCCCACACCACCCGCACCGGATGCAGCGCGGCGGCGGTCTCCACGACGGGCGCGGGCGGCCCGTCGCCGCCCAGCAGCCGCGCCCACGGCCCGGTGTCGGCCGTCGCGGACGCCGCGACCAGCCGCAGCCCGGGACGCAGCACGGCGCGGACGTCGAGCAGGAACGCCAGCGCGGTGTCGGCGTCCAGGTGCCGCTCATGGCACTCGTCCAGCAGGACGGCACCGACGCCGGGCAGCTCGGGGTCTTCGCGGAGGAGGCGCAGCAGCACGCCCGTCGTCATCACCTGGACGTGCGTCCCGGCCCGGTGCTCGCCGCGCACCGTGAGGCCGACGCACTCCCCGACGCGCTCGCCCAGCAGCCACGCCATCCGGCGGGCGGCGGCGCGGGCGGCGAGGCGGCGCGGCTCGACCACCACGACCGTCCCGTCCGGCGCGGCGCCGTCCGGGGTGAGCCCGGCCAGGGCGAGCGGGACGTAGGTGGTCTTCCCGGTGCCGGGCGGGGCGGACAGCACGGCGGCGCCGGAGGCGGCGAGCGCGGCCGTCAGCCCGGGGACCGCCGCGCGTACCGGGAGGTCGGCGGCGCGGGCGCGATCGGGACGCATGGCCCCAGTCTGGCGCGCGGCCGTCCGTGCCCGCGCCGGGACAGTGTGACAAACGCCACCCCCGATAGCCGGGTGATAGTTGCACCGCCGCTTTCATCATTTTCGGCGCACCGCACTAAAAGAAACGCCAAGACAGGACAAGCGCAGGTCGGGCCGGGCCACTCCAGGCCATACCATGCGGAAATAGCCACGTCGACGCGTTGCTTTGCCGCCTGTCTTTACTCACCCCTGGTGGGATGACGCAATGGGCGGGGTATCGCCATAATCGGAGTCGTCGGCGCAGGTGCGAGGAGGAACGCACGATGTTCGGAAGCTCCATCTATCTCCGGGACCGGGCCGCCTTCACCGGCGGCACCCCGCAGGCCGTATACGCGGAGTTGTGGCAGCGTGACCGGCGTAGCAGAATCCGCACCCGTGCAATTTTCGCGGGCCTGACGTTGCTCTTGTGCGGACTGCTCGTCAACCCCGTTTTCGGCATCGTCGCCGCGCTCGTGGTGGCGTCTCTCGACTTCTTCTTCCACTGGTACGGATATCAGCGTTCCAGCGTCTGGCGGCGCGGGCTGCGCGGCGACCAGCGCACCAACCGGCTGCTCCGGCACACCCTGGAACGGCGCGGTCACCGCACGCTGCACGCCCGCATGGTGCCGGGCCACGGCGTCGTCGACCAGATCGTCATCGGCCCCGGCGGCGTCTGGCTGCTGCACAACGACGCCTGGCATCCCGAGACCGAGATCGAGAAGCACGGCGGCAAGATCTTCATCGACGGGCGCACCCCGTCCAAGCTCATCGGCGGCACGCACGACACCGCCAAGGAGATCGCCCGCGTCCTCAGCGCGCACGCCGGGCGGGACGTCTCCGTCACGCCGGTGATGATCGTGCACGGCGGGCAGATCAAGCACACGCCGTTCGTCGCCGACGGCATCGTGTTCACCACGCCGCTGCGGCTGCCGCGGTGGATACGGCGCAACCCCACCGCCGACCTGTCGTCCGACGACGTCGAGAACCTGCTCCGCGTCGCCGTGCACCGGCTGCCCATCGGCGGCCGCACCATGACGGCGGCCTGAGCCGGACGTCCCGGGGGTTCCCGCGCGGGTTCCCCCGGGCCCGCGTTCACCCGTCCCGGCGCGCGGCCCGCATCGTGTGCCGCAGCCAGAGCAGGCCCGCGACGGGAAGCACCAGCGGAATGAACCCGTAGCCGCGGCCGAACTGCGACCAGACCGTCGCGTCGGGAAAGGCGGCCGGGTCGGCCAGGCTCAGCGTCCCGACGATCAGCACCCCGGCCAGCTCGACGCCGCACGCCGCCAGCGCCACGCGCCGCCACACCGGCCCGTCGACGGCCAGCGCCACCGTCGCCAGCACGTACACCACGGCGGCGAAGGCCGACAGCAGGTACGCGACGGGCGCCTCCTCGAAGCGGGTCGCGATCTGCACGCCCGCCCGCGCCCCGGCCGCCAGCGCGAAGATCCCGTAGACGGCGACGAGGAGCCGTCCCGGCCCGCCGCCCGTCGTCCGCGCCGTCTCAGCCAACGGTGCCGTCCCAGATCTGGTTCATGCGGACGACCATCACCGCGACCGCCAGCCCCGCCACGACGATCACCGTGGGGCCCCACCGGGTGCGTTCCAGCAGCCCCCACGCGGCCCCGGCGAGCGGGACGAGCAGCACACCGAGCAGATAGCCGACGAACGTCGCGCCGTCCTCCGGCCCGCCGTCACCCGACAGCTTCACGAACCCGACGACGACCTGCACGATCAGCAGCACCTCCAGCGCGCCCAGCGCGACGAGGTCGGCCACGCCCATCGGGCGGTTCCGGAACGCGGTGACGGCACTGACCAGCGCGGCCAGCAGCGCCACCACGATGATCGAGGTGGACAGGACGGTCGTCATGGACCCCGAGAGTACTACCGCCTGTAGAGGACGACGGCCCGGCCGGGCATGGCAGCATGAGGGCGTGAACGCGTTCGCATCCCTCACCCTGGCCCGGCACGGCGAGAGCACCGGCAACGTCGCCCACCACACGGCCTCCGCCGCCGACGCGCACGAGGCCGGGATCGCCGAACGCGACGCCGACATCCCCCTGTCGGACCTGGGCCGCGCCCAGGCCGCCGCGCTCGGCGCCCGGCTCGCCGCGCTGCCCGCCGCCGAGCACCCCACGCTCGCGATCACGTCCCCCTACCTGCGGGCCCGCGAGACGCTGCGCATCGCCCTGGACCACCTGCCCGACCCGCCGCCGCACCGCGTCGACGAACGCCTCCGCGACCGCGACCAGGGCGCCTGGGAGGGCCTCACCGTCCACGGCATCCGCAGCCGCTACCCCGAGGAGTCAGCGCGCCTCCGCCGCGTCGGCAAGTTCTACTTCCGGCCGCCCGGCGGCGAATCCTGGTGCGACCTGGCGTTGCGGCTCCGCTCGTTCTACCGCGATCTCGCCGACGACGCCCCGGGCGAGCACGTCCTCGTCACCGCCCACGACGCCATCATCGTGATGAGCCGCTACGTGGTGGAAGACCTCACCGAGGCCGAGATCCTCCAGATCGAGAAGACCCCCGTCGTCAACGCCTCCGTCAGCCACTGGCAGAACCGAAACGGCCACCTCACCCGCACCACCTACAACGACCACTCCCACCTGTCCACCCACCTCACCGCCCACTGACCGGAGCCCACCCAGACGAGGTGACCGACCCACCGCCCTTTACACCCGCCCGCGCACCTCACTTCCCGCCGACTTCGCGGGGCGGCGGGGATCGCTCGGCGGGAGCAGGGCGGAGAGGCGGCGCAGCGCCTCGGCGTCCGTGGCGCCCGGGAGGGTGCGGGTGTAGGTCCACAGGGGTTCGGGGTCGGGGTGGCGCAGGAGGCGGTCGCGGAGGCGGACCGTCAGGTCGTCGCGTTCCGCGCGGAGCACCGGCGACTCCGACGCCGGCAGCAGCTCGCCCGTCCACAGCCGGGCCGCGCCCGCGACGTCCCCGTCGCCGAGCAGGCGGCGCACCGCGAGGAAGTCGGCGTCCACGTCGCCGTGCAGCCGGTAGGGCTTGGCGCCGATGATCGGGCCGAACCGCGCGCGGAGGCGGTGGATCTCCGCGCGGACCGTCGTGGAGCTGCCGTCGTCGCCGTACAGGTAGCGCGCCAGGCGCTCGCCGGTGAGGCCGCGCGGGTGCAGCGCGAGCAGCGCCAGGATCTCCGCGTGCCGCAGCGACAGCGGGACGCGGACGCCGCCCAGCCGCGCCCAGGGCTGTTCGTCGCCCAGCAGTCCGAGCGCCAGCAGCGGACGGTGCTCTCCCCGTCCCGTGGGACGCAGCAGGTACACCTCACCGACCGGTTCGGCCACGGCGTGACGCCCGTCGGGCAGCAGGACGTGGGCGCCGGACACGGGGACGGCGAGCCGGTGACCCCGCCACCGGTCGGGTTCGGCGACCAGGACCCGGCCGGTCGCGGTGACGAGCAGGCCGTCCTCGCCGCGCAGCTCGCGCAGGTGCCGGCCGTAGGTCTCGCGCAGCCGCTCGTCGCGGCGCCGCATCCGCGATTCCAGGGCCGTCTCGGCGAGCCGCGCCACCGCGCGCACGAGCCGGACCGTGGACGGGTGCAGCCGGTCGACGGTGTCGCTGATGTCGAGGCAGCCGATGACGTCCCCGGTGTCGGCGTCGGTGACCGGCGCGGACGCGCACGACCACCGGTGCAGCGCCCGCACCCGGTGTTCCGCGGCGTACACGTACTCGGGGCGGCCGGTGGCGAGGGCCGTCCCGATCCCGTTGGTGCCGATCGACGCCTCCGACCAGCAGAACCCGGCCGCGAGCCCGACCCGGTCGGCCACGGCGCGGATGCGCCGCGGGCCCTCGGCCCACAGGGCGTGCCCGGCGGCGTCGGTGACGACCATGTACTGGTCGGCGTCGGCCGCCCCGCCGCGCAGCAGGTCCCGCACCATGGGCAGCAGCGGTTCCAGCGGGTGCGCGGCGCGGGACTCGGCGAGGCGGTCGGCGTCGAGCGCCTCCGGCGCGGACGGGACGTCCACGTCGACGCCGTGCGCGCCGGAACGCCGCCAGGACGCGGCGATCGTGGCGCGGAGCGCGTCCTGCCGGTCGTGCGCGTCCGCGAGCAGCGTCAGCAGGTCGCGCGGTTCGGCGCAGACGTGCGGCGGCGGGCGCCGGTCGGCGTTCGTTCCGCTGTCCATGGCGTCCCCCGCGCGCTCGGCTCTTCCGTAAGGATCGGGGCGCACCTCGTCGCGCGCAACCGGTTCGGGAGAACCGATCTACCTCCTCTTTGCCACCGGTCGTGACGGACTCGTCGCAACGTGCGTGCAACGTGACGGTGCCTACCGTGCGGATGCACGCTCCACGCGACCGTGGGGGTTTGGGGGGCGGTGCGCGCCAGGGGAGGGCGTCTCGACATGCTGTGCCTGAACTGCAACCGGGTCCGCCCGGCGTTGACACGCGCGGACTACACCGCCGAGCGTGCGCGGCTGATCACGCTGCACGGACTGTGCGTCTGCGCGCCGCCGAAACGACCCGACGACAGTCGCCGTTAATGAGCCGTTTCGAAGTAGTTCGCCTAGAATTAGGTAGGTAGCCCACGTCACGACTCCCCGCGCGAAGGAGCATCATGACCGTGTTTCCGGGCCTCCTCCTCCGGGTCGCGTCCGAGTCCGAACGCCACGTACGCGACGGACTGGAACGCCTCGGACGACTGACCCGCGAACACGGCCCCGGCGCGGAGGCGCGGCGGTCACTGGCCCTCTACGACGAGCGGCTCCGCCGCCTGGAGAGCGCGCTGACCCGCCAGGACGCGGGCCTGCGCTCGCTGCGCGCCGACCTGGACCTCATCGTCACCGACCTGAACGAGCGCCTGCTGCCGCGCCTCGACGAACGCATGGACGACACCGAACGCGACGTCGCCGCCATCACCACCGACCTGCTCCGCACGGGCCGCGCGGCGGGCGACCACACGTCCCGCCTGGACGCCCTCGACCGCCGCGTCTCCGACCTGCGCACCCGCCTGGCGGGCCTGGACCAGCGCGCCTCCCTCTGGCGCGAACTCCAAGCCACCCTCGCCCGCCTCGGCGACGACGTCGACACCCTCCGCGCAACCCTCCCACTCCCCCCACCCCAACCTCTCCCCCTCCCCCACGCAACCCCCGAACCCACCACCACCTAACCCACCCCGACCACCAGCACCAGCACACACCGCCAACACCGGTCACAACGGCACCATCCCAACGACGGCGCCAACCCCAACACCGACTGCCAACAACGAAGTCCGCGACACCAGTAACAACAGCAAAGCCAACCCGGCGACAACGACAGAGCCAACGACGACGCCGCAAACAACAGCGGCAACAGCCCAGCACCAACGAACGACACCAACCGCGCCAGCCAGCAACGGCAGCGCGCCAACCCACGCGCCATGGCGCGGTTCTGCGGCAAGGCCGTCGGCTGGACCGTCCACGAGGTGACCGACGATCTGTCGTCGACGACCGAACCCGTTCCGATGCCTCCGGCAGCCGCGCCAGCAACAACAGCACCGGCACCGGGCAGCGACAACCCGGCGACAACGGCAGAGCCAGCGCCGACGCGACAACGGCAGCGAGCAACAGCCGCGCCAGCCCAGCGGCAGCACCTAGCTAGCGACAGCAGCAGCGCCAGCGGGCAGCAACAGCCCGGTGACAACCGCAGAGCCAGCACCGACGCGACGGCCGCGGCAGCAGCGGCGACAACGGCAACAGCGCCAGCGGCGGCACGGCGGCAGCAGCGGCAGCAGCGGCAGCAGCGGCAGCAGCGGCAGCAGCGGCGGCGGCGGCGGCAGCGGCGGCAGCGGCAGCGGCGGCAGCGGCAGCGGCAGCGGCAGCGGCGGCAGCGGCAGCGGCAGCGGCAGCGGCGGCAGCGGCAGCGGCAGCGGCAGAAGGAGAAGCAGAAGCAGAAGCAGCAGTGGCTACCAGTAGCGGCGGAGGCAAAAGCAGCGAGCAACACGTGCGATGGCGGTGGCGGCTGGGGTCGGGGATGGAGTTTCGTTCAGTTCGGCTATGGGCGGGTGCGGTTGGTGGGGCTGGCCGTTGATGTGGTGTGGTTACTGTGTCGTGGCGTCGGGCGGTGGCCGCTGGTGTGGCCGTATCGGCGGATGGTGCGGGTTTCGGTGTGAGCTGCGGCGGTCGGGACCGCGCGTGCCCGGGGAGGGCGCGTCGCGTCGCGAAGGACGGAGGAGTCGCGTGGGGTCGTTCTCGCCGGGGTTGAACCAGAGTTTCGCCAGCGACAATCACGCCGGGGTCCATCCGGAGGTCTTCGCGGCGCTCGCGGCGGCGAACGAAGGGGACGTCGCGGCGTACGGCGGCGACCCGTACACGGCGCGGCTGGACGAGGTCTTCGGCCGGCACTTCGGGGAGCGGGCGCGCGTGTTCCCGGTCTTCAACGGCACCGGGGCCAACGTCGTCGGCCTCCAGGCGATGGCTGACCGGTGGAGCTCGGTGGTCTGCACCGCGACGTCGCACGTCCAGGTGGACGAGTGCGGCGCCGTCGAGCGCGTCGCCGGGCTCAAGCTGGTGCCGGTGGAGACGCCGGACGGCAAGCTCACGCCCGCCCTCGCCGAACCGCACGTACTCGGCTGGGGCGACGACGTTCACCACGCGCCGCCCGGTGTCCTCACGATCACGCAGTCGACCGAACTCGGCACCGTGTACACCCCGGACGAGGTGCGCGCCCTGGCCGATTTCGCCCACGGCCACGGCATGTCCCTGCACATGGACGGCTCCCGCGTCGCGAACGCGGCGGCCTCCCTCGACCTGCCGCTGCGCGCCTTCACCACGGACGCGGGCGTCGACGTCCTGTCCTTCGGCGGCACGAAGAACGGACTGATGATGGGCGAGGCGATCGTCGTCCTGAACCCGGACGCGGTGCGCGGCCTGGACTACCTCCGCATGATGAACATGCAGCTCGCGTCCAAGATGCGCTTCGTCTCCGCTCAGCTCATCGCCCTCCTCGACGGCGACCTCTGGCTCCGCAACGCTCGCCACGCCAACTCCATGGCCCACGACCTCGCGACCGCCGTCCGCGACCTCCCGCACGTCCGCCTGACGCAACCCGTCCAGTCCAACGCCGTCTTCGCGACCCTCCCCCCGTCCCACACGACTCGCCTGTCCGAGTTCTACGCCTTCCACCCTTGGAACCCGGCCACCGGCGAAGTCCGCTGGATGTGCTCCTTCACCACCACCCCCACCGACGTCGCCCTCTTCACCAAAACCATCTCCGGCTAACCCACCCAACGCGCACGCTGCGCCCCACTGGCACGCCCACACTCAGACCCGCCGACAGCACACGGCCACCACCCCCTGACCAGCCGCAGAACCAGGCACAGAACCGACCGAGTCGCAGAACCGAGCGGCACGGAACCTGGCGGGGCAGAACCGAGCAGGCGGAACCGATCGTGCGCGAGTTCGGCGCGGACGGTGGAGCCGCCTTCGGGGCGGGGCCAGGTGCAGAGGCGGCCGCCGAGGGCGGCGACACGACCTGGGAACCGATCGTGCGCGGAGCCTGGCGGAACGGAACCGGGCGCCACGGAACCGAGCAGCGCTGAACCGGGCGGGCTGCACGGGGCGAGCGCGGCACCGTGCGACGCGGGACCGAACCGCGCGGAACCGAACCGCGCGGAACCGAACCGCGCGGAACCGAACCGCGCGGAACCGAGCGGGGTTGGGTCGGGTGGGCGCGGGTTGAGGTGGCGCGGGTGTGGTTTAGACGTGAGACGGATATTGACTCGCGTCTCAGCGCGGTTAGCCTGGTGGGTGAGGAGCATTCGGAGGTCTGATGTCCGTTCCGCTCTCTCGGCCGGTCGGGCCGGGGTCGCTGCTGTGGAAGTACGCGGGTGACGTGCGGTCGTTGCTGCCCGGGGCGGCCGCCGGGTTGATGCAGCTCATGCATCCAGGGATCGGTGCCGGAGTGTTCGAGCATTCGGATTTCTTCGAGGCCCCGTTCGATCGCATCCACCGTTCGGTGCCGCAGATCTGGGCCACGATCCTGGCCCCGGACGGTGACGCGCGGGCGCGGGAGATCCGGGACCTGCACCGGGGCATCACCGGCGCCGACGAGCGTGGACGCCGCTACCACGCCCTGAATCCAGAGACGTTCTGGTGGGCGCACGCGACGTTCACCTGGGAGATCTTCAAGGCGGCCGAGCTGTTCCACCCGGCGGTGCTCAACGCCGAGGACCGCGAGATCCTCTACGCCGAGACCGTCACGTGGTACTCGCGCTACGGCGTGAGCATGCGGCCCGTCCCGCCCGACTACGCGACGTTCCAGTCGGAGTTCTGGCGCGTCTGCGCCCACGACCTCGAACTCACGCCCGCCGCCGCTCGCGCCCTGGACATCGCCCGCTACGGCTCGGACACGGTCACCCTCCTGCCCGTCGGCGGCCGGCGCGCCGACCGCGCGAGCCGCCTCATCGCGGAACGCCCCCTGCGCCTGATCACCTTCGGCTGCCTCCCCCCGATCCTGCGCACGCGCTTCGACATCCCCTGGAGCCCCTTCGACCAGGCCCGCTTCGCCGCCCTGACCGCCGCCAACCGGCAGGGCTACCGCATGATCCCCACCGCCCTCAACCACTGGGCCCTCCGCAACACCCTCCGCTACATAGGCGCCCAAACCCGCCCCACTCGCTACACCCCCGCCGCCTAACGCTCGTCTCTGACGCAATAACGCGCACCACCACCGCCCCTGCCCTGCCTGGCCCTGCCCTGCCTGGCCCTGCCCTGCCTGGCCCTGCCCTGCCTGGCCCTGCCCGGCGCGGCCCGGCGCGGCACAGCGCGGCACAGCGCGGCACAGCGCGGCCCGGCACAGCACAGCACAGCACGGCGCGGCACGGCACGGCACGGCGCGGCGCGGCACAGCACAGCGCGGCGCGGCACAGCACAGCGCGGCGCGGCACGGCGCGGCACGGCGCGGCGCGGCACGGCACGGCGCGGCACGGCCTGGCGCGGCCCGCACGTCGATGCCACCGTCGCCATGGGCGAACGCGGCGCCGCACCCATGGCCCGCATGAGCGAGCGATCCGGCTGACGAATCCGCCCAACCGCTCTCACCTCCCACGAACCACGTTCCTGTTGGACGACCTGCGGCCACAGCCCAGCCGTGCCTGGACATCCCTGCCCTGTCCAGACACCCCGGTCCCGCCGGGCACCCCAGCCGAGCCCAGGCATCCCGGCCAGGCCCAGGCACCCGGCCGCGCCCAGGCACCGCCGCCCGCGCCCGGGCACCCCCGCCGTGTCCAGGCACCCCGGCCTTGCTCAGGCACCCCAGCCTTGCTCAGGCACCCCGGCCTTGCCTGGGCACCTCGGGCGTGTGCCTGGGTATCTCGGGCGTGTGCCCGGATCTGGCTGAGGGTGGGCCGTGTCAGTGGAAGGGGCGGCGGCGCAAGCGGTGGAGGTGAAGGGTGATGCGGGCGAGGGTGGGTTCGTCGGGTTTCCAGTCGCGGTCGAGAAGGGCGGTGAGCAGGGCCTCCAGGTAGGGCGCTGGGCGGTGGAGGACGTCCTTGGTGACGGTGATGACGGTCCATCCCTGTTCCTTTCGCAGCCAGCGGAGGCGTGCGTCGTCGTGGGCTCGGGCGGTGCGGCCGGTGTGGTGTCTCTCGCCGTCGTACTCCAGGCCGACGCGGTGGTGGTCGTAGCCGAGGTCGATCAGGTACGGGGAGCCGCGAGGGCCGGGGACGAGGCACTGGGTCGCCGGAGGCGGGAAGCCCGCGTCGATGATCTGGGTGCGCGTCCAGCTCTCGCCCGGTGACTGGGCTCCCTCGTCACCGGCGCGTAGGACGGCGCTCAGCCGCTTGTTCCGGTGGTAGCCGTCCAGTTCGCGGGCCAGCACGCGAAGATCTCCTCGGTCAACGCCCAGGCGGAGGAACTGGTCCAGGGCGGCGACCGCGTGGAGTCTGGGGAGCCAGCGGGCGCAGTCCAGTGCCGTTCTGGAGCGTGACGTGACGCGGAGTCCCGCCAGCGTCTCGACATGGCCGTCCGGCACGGGGACGGGACGGCCCTCCGTGTTCTGCCCGCAGGCGGGGTCGTCGGCGGGACATCGCATCTCACCGACGCCCGCCGGTAGCACGTCGAGCCCCCAGACCCACGCCGCCGCGCGGCCCGCGACGACGAAATCCCCCGCACACGCACCACTGAGCAGCCGAGCCCGGCCCTCGGGCGTCTCCATGCTCGAAGCCGGTGACGGAGCCCTCGGCGGAGTCGGCAGAGCGGACGCACGCACGAGGTCGGCGGAAGCCAAGCCCTCCAGGCCCGGAACCCGCGGTGGCGGCCACGATCGGATCGGGCGATCCGATGCATGCGCGACATCCGCGAGAACCTCGCCCTCCAGCGTCTCTCCGACCACACCGCAAGGTGGAGCCTGCTGCTGAGCTGAGCGAGCCGACGCACGCGTGACGTGCGCAGAAACTTCGCCGTCCGGTGTCTCTCCGACGCACCCCTGCGGCGGAGCCCCCGGCAAGGCTGGGCGCGCCGACACACGCGTGACGTTGTTCGGTGTCCCGTTCGGGCTCTTTGGTACGAGGGGACGGACGGTGCCGTCTGACGTGCGGTGCCAGGTGATCTCGTGTTCGCTCATGCCTTCGATGGTGCCGGGTGGGCGAGCGCGGCGCGAGCGGCTTCGAGGGGCTGTGGATAACTTTCTCGCCGACCCATCGACGCAGGTCAGCCGCGTGTGTGAGCGGCATCGACGGACCAACGGGCGATCCGGTCGATGAGGCCCGGGGTGGCGGCGACCTCGGCGTGGCCGAAGCCGTGCTCGACCCAGAGTTCGCGGGGTTCGGCGGCGGCGTCGTAGAGCTGGTGGGCGTGGTCGAGGGGGAAGAAGGCGTCGGCGTCGCCGTGCACGACGAGCAACGGCACCGGGGCGATGAGCCCGGCCACGGCGTGCGGTGCCTCCGGGAGCGGGTCCCAGCCGCCGGAGGCGATCCGCGTCCGGCGTGCCAGCCGGACGGCGAGACGCCCCGCCGAGCGTTCGATCGCCCAGTGCACCCGCCGCATCGGCACCGTGTCGCGGTAGTACCAGCGGGCCGGGGCGCTGACCGACACCACGGCGTCCACGCCGCCGATCAGCGCGGCGAACCGGACCGCCACCGCGCCGCCCATGGAGAAGCCGAGCACGACGACCCGCCGGTACCCGCGGCGCCGGGCGGCGGCCACCGCCGCGGCGACGTCGTGGATCTCCAGATCTCCGACCGTGGACAGGCCGCCCGACCGGCCGTGCCCGCGCAGATCCAGCGCGATGACGCCGCCGTGCCGGTGCAGCCGCCCGGCGATGCGCCGCAGCGGCGGCTGCCGCCACGAGCAGGTGAACCCGTGCGCGAGGACGAAGCAGAGGTCGTCGTCTCCGACCAGGTGCCCGGCGTCGAGACGGACGTGGTCGGACGTGAAGAGCGTGAGGGGCTCGAACTCGGTCACGATCACCATCATCGCCCACCCGCCGAAGGTCCACGGCTGCTCGAACCGAGAGGAGCAGACCACCGAAATCGGTGGTGAGACCCGCGCGCCCGCCGGGAGGCCCGCGTGGGCGGTTCGGGAATGAACGTCCTGGTAACGTGGCGAGTCGCGCGCGTCGTTGAGCGAAGTCCGGTGAGATCCCGGCACTGTCCCGCAACTGTGATGCCCCTCGGGTGAGGGGTCGAGTCAGGCCGCCTCATGGTGCGCCGACGACCATCGACCCCGTGGCAGGGCGATCCGTCTCTCCCGGGTCCGCGCCTTCCCGGAGCCTGGAGGGCTTCTCGTGAGATCCGCACGCGCGTTCGGCGCGCTCGTCCTGACCGGTGTGCTGGCGTTGACGTCGGCCTGCGGTGGTGACGACAAGGAGCAGGCGCCGTCCGGCGGCGTCGTCGTCCAGGCCGCCAACGGCGCGGTGACGATCCCGGCGACGCCGGAACGCATCGTGTCGCTGGCGCCGGTGCACACCGAGACGCTGTTCGCGCTCGGCGCCGGGAAACAGGTCGTCGCGGCGGACGAGTACTCGACGTTCCCGGCCGAGGCGCCGCGCACCAAGCTGTCGGGCTTCAAGCCGAACGCCGAGGCGATCATCGGCTACAAGCCCGACCTGGTGGTGCTGTCCGACGACATCGACGGCATCGTCAAGGCGCTGGAGAAGGTCAAGATCCCGGTCCTGGTCGAACCGGCCGCGACCAAGCTGGACGAGGCGTACGACGAGATCCTCGACCTCGGCCAGGCCACCGGCCGCACCGACCAGGCGAAGAAGCTGACCGCTGACATGAAGTCCAAGATCGAGAAGACGGTCGCGGACACGCCGAAGAAGAACCTGACCTACTTCCACGAACTGGACGACCAGCTCCACACCGTGACGTCCAAGACGTTCATCGGCCAGGTCTACGGCCTGTTCGGCCTGCGCAACATCGCCGACGACGCCGACAAGGCGGGCAGCGGCTACCCCAAGCTGTCCAAGGAGAGCCTGCTCAAGAGCGACCCCGACCTGATCTTCCTGTCCGACACCAAGTGCTGCGGGCAGAACGCGGCCAAGGTCGCGCAGCGTCCGGGCTGGAAGGACCTCAAGGCGGTCGGCGACGGGGGCGTCGTTGAGCTGGACGACGACGTCGCCTCGCGCTGGGGCCCGCGCCTGCCCGAGTTCGTGTCGGCGATCGGCGCGGCCGTCGAGAAGGCCGCGGCCTAAGCGTGCGCAAGCCCGGCACCGCGGCGGTTCCGGCACGGCTGCGGCCGCTGCCGCTGGCGGTCGCGTGCGCGGCCCTGGCGGTGAGCGTGCTGGCCGGGCTGCTGTCGGGCGCGGCGGACCTGCCGGCGGGGGGCGTGCTCAAGGCCCTGCTGGACCTGGTGCCGGGTGTGGACGTCGAGTCCGGCTTGTCGTTGATCGAGTGGAACGTCCTGGTAGAGCTGCGGCTGCCGCGCGTCCTGATGGGCGCGCTCGTGGGCGGCCTGCTCGCGCTGGCGGGTGCGGGCTACCAGGGCGTCTTCCGCAATCCGCTGGCCGATCCGTACCTGCTGGGCGCGGCGGCGGGCGCGGGCGTCGGCGCGACGCTGGTGATCGTGACGCTGCCCGCCGCGCCGGAGTTCGGCGTGCCGCTGGCGGCGTTCGTGGGCGCGCTCGGCGGCGTCCTCCTGGCGTACACGCTGGGGTCGATGGCCGGGCGCGGCAACGGGCCGGGCGCGGCGACGCTGGTGCTGGCGGGCGTCGCGGTGTCGAGCTTCCTGGCGGCCGTGCAGACGTTCCTCCAGCAGCTCAAGGTGCAGGAGCTGGAGCGGATCTACTCGTGGATTCTGGGCGGCGTCGGCGCGGCCGACTGGCGAGGACTGGCGATGATCGCGCCGTATGCGCTGGTCTCGACGCTGGTCCTGCTGGCGCACGGGCGGCTGCTGGACGTGCTGGCGGTCGGGGACGAGGAGGCGTCCGCGCTGGGCCTGTCGGCGGCGCGCGTCCGGCTGGTGGTGCTGGTGGCGGCGTCGCTGGCGACGGCGTGCGCGGTCGCGGTGAGCGGTCTGATCGGTTTCGTCGGGATCGTGGTGCCACATGTGGTGCGACGACTCGCGGGCGGTTCGTACCGGGTCGTGCTGCCGCTGTCGCTGCTGGCGGGCGCGGCGTTCCTCACGCTGGTGGACCTGCTGGCCCGGACGGTGGTGGCCCCGGGCGAACTGCCGCTCGGCGTGGTGACGGCGTTCATCGGCGCCCCGTTCTTCGTCATGGTGCTGCGGGCGACGCGCGGACAGGTGCGGACATGACGGTCAAGGTCGCCGGACTCGGCGTCGAACTCGACCGCCGCCCGATCCTCACCGGCGTCGATCTGCACGTGCCGGAGGGTTCCTGGACGGCGGTGATCGGCCCGAACGGGGCGGGCAAGTCGACGCTGCTGCGCGCCGTCCTCGGCCTGCTGGACGGCGTGGGCTCGGTGACCGTCGCGGGCCGCGACCTGCGCGCCCTCAAGGCGCGCGACCGTGCGCGTCTGGTGGCGTACGCGCCGCAGAATCCGGAGCTTCCGCCGGGCATGTCGGTCTTCGACTACACGCTGCTCGGCCGCGCACCCTACATTCCGTACCTGGGCCGCGAGAGCGTCCGCGACCGCACGATCGCGTCGGACGTCCTGGAACGTCTGCATCTGACGTCGTTCGCCGGCCGCGACCTGGCCCACCTCTCCGGCGGCGAGCGCCAGCGCGTCGTACTGGCCCGCGCGCTCGCCCAGCAGTCGCCGGTCCTGGTGCTGGACGAGCCGACGA
Source organism: Actinomadura flavalba DSM 45200 (assembly GCF_000374305.1). GTDB lineage: Bacteria > Actinomycetota > Actinomycetes > Streptosporangiales > Streptosporangiaceae > Spirillospora > Spirillospora flavalba. The sequence goes on from NZ_KB894101.1 coordinate 64,798, forward strand.
CGGCCCTGGACATCGGCCACCAACAGCAGGTCATGGAGCTGATCGACGCGCTGCGCCTGGCGGACGGCCTGACGATCGTGACCACGCTGCACGACCTGACGCTGGCCGGTCAGTACGCCGACGCGCTCGTCCTGCTGGCGCAGGGCCGCGTCGCGGCGGCGGGAACGCCCGCCGAGGTGCTGACCCGTGCGACGATCGCGCGGCATTTCGCCGCCAACGTCCGGGTCACGACGGGCGCGGGCGGCCGTCCGGTGCTGTCGCTGGAGCGCCCGTGCTGACGCAGGACGTGCTGTGGCGCGAGGAGGACGGCGCCCGCCTGCCCGCGCTGGCGTGGCGGCCGGGCCCCGGCCTGCGGATGATCTCCTCGGCGATGCTCGGCGGGGGCATCACCGCCGCGCAATGGGTGCTGAACGCCCAGGTCAGCGGCCTGTACCGGCGGATGGACCCGCTCGCGCACCTGCACGAACTCGCGGCACTGCACGATCTGCGCGGACCCGGCGTCGGGATGCTGACGGCGGCGTCGGTGGAGCGCGTCCGCCACCACGCGGACGTCGGTGCGGAGGCGAGCGCGACGGTCGGGCTGCGCGTCCCGACCTGGGCCGCCGCCCCGGCGGGAACGGCCGATCCGGAGCTGGTGCCGCTGCGGCCGGGCACGATCAACATCGTCGTCGCCGTGCCTGCCGCGCTGTCGGACGCGGCGCTGGTCAACGCGGTCATGACCGCGACGGAGGCCAAGACGCAGGCGCTCCTAGAGGCCGGTTACCCGTGCACCGGGACCGCGTCCGACGCGATCTGCGTGGCGTGCCCCGAACCGTCCGGTGCGGCGGAACCGTTCGCCGGGCCGCGCTCGGAGTGGGGTGCCCGGATCGCGCGCGCGGTGCACGGCGCGGTGCACGCGGGAGCCCTCGACTACGCGCGGCTGCTGGCGGCGGGCGGGCTCTGAGACGGGAGCGGCCGCCGTGGTCCGGAGTCACCACGACGGCCGCGATCCGCCCCTCCATGGGCCGTTCGACGCGGTTCGCTCACAGGGACGCCCGCATGCGCGCCTCGCACGGGTGTCCCGCCACCTCCTCTCCAGGTCGCGGCGGCCGGTCAGCCGGCGTGCGGGAGCCGCAGACCGTTCACCGAGTGCAGTCCGGTCGGGGGTTCCTCCTCGACATCGGGCCGGGGCCCCGGTGCCGGACGGGTCAGGGCGTCGACGCTGCGCCGGGCGCGATCGGCCTCGGCGCGGGCGGCGTCGCGTTCGGTGGTCAGCGCGGCGACGGCCGTGCGCAGGTCGTCGGCGGTGCGCAGCGCGGCGGCGGCCTCGACGCGGCGGCCCTCGGCGGTCGTGTCGCTCCGCGCGAGGCGGGCGTGCAGCGTGACGAGTTCGGCGCGGGCGTTCTCCAGGGCGGCGAGCAGATCCCCCTCGCGGGCGACGACCTGGGCGCGCTCGTCCTCGGCGGCCAGCCGCGCGGCGACGGCGTGCTCGGCGGCGTCGCGGGCGTCCCGGGCCTCGGCGCGGGAGGCGTCGCGGTCGGCGCGGGCCTGCTCGGCGTCGGCCCGGGCCCCGGCGGCGTCGTGGACGGCGGCGTCGGCGCGGCCCCGCGCGGCGGCGGCCTCCCGCCACGCGGACGCGGCCTGCCGCTGGGAGGCGTCGCGTTCGCGCTGGGCGACGGCGAGTTCGGCGTGCGCCTCGGCGCGCGTGGCGGCGATCCGCGCTTCGACTCCGGCGACGCTCAGCTCCCCGTCCAGCGAGCACGCGAGCCGTTCCGCGACCTGGTCGAGGCGTTCGACCATCTCCCACGCCCAGGCGACCTGTCCGGTGAGCCCGGGATGGTCGCGTCCGCGGTCGCGGCGTGCGCGCGCCTCGCGGGCGCACTCGGCGTCGCAGTAGCGCCACGGACGCGCCGCGTCCGGCGGTTGCGCCACCGGCCTCCCGCAGCCGCCGCACGACACGACCGTCACGGGTTCGCCGGTGACGCCGAGCGGGAGCACCGCGCCGTCGGCCCCGACCGGGGCGACCTTCACGTCCGTCATGTCCCGTAGTACGCGCCGATGCGGCGAAGCGTTCGACGCGGCGGGAGACTAGTGCGGCGCGTCGAGCGCGCCGGTGAGCGCGGCCCGCGCCATCGCGTGCAGCAGGTCGGCCATGGCGGCCCGGTCCAGCGCGGACGCGCTGTGCGGCGTGGAGTTGAGCAGGCCGAGGCACGCGTGGACGGCGGCGCGCGCCCGCGCGTCGGGAACGTCCGGGCGCAGCCGCCGCAGCACGCCGACCCATTCCTCGACGTAGGCGCGCTGGGTGCGGCGGATCTCGTGCCGTTCGGGCTCGGGCACGTTGTCCAGTTCGCGGCCGTGCACGGTGATCAGCGCGGGATTGTCCAGAGCGAAGGCGATGTGCCAGCGCAGCAGCGCGTCCAGTGCGCCCGCCGGGTCGGGGTCGGCGGCGTGCTGGGCGCCCTCGGCGCGCAGCCGGGCGCTGATGTCCAGCAGCATCTCGGCCAGAACGGCCTCCTTGCCGCGAAAGTGGCGGTAGAGGGCGGGACCGGTGAGGCCGACGGCGCGGCCGAGTTCGCCGATGGAGACGCCGTGGTATCCGTGACGGGCGAACAGCGCGGCGGCGGCGCCGAGGATCTCGGCCCGGCGCGGGCTCGCCACCGGGGGCCGCGACATCATGGCCACGAGTGTAGACGCCCCGGTTAACGACCACTAACATCGGCCATGTTAACGCTTGTTAACTGCGTCGACGAGGACGGGTGATGACGGAACCAGGCACGCGCGCCGATCCCGGCGGCGCCGCGTTCGAGGCGAACGCGGCGCACCACGAGGCGCTCGCCGCCGAACTGCGCGAACGCATCGACCGTGCGGGCCGGGGCGGCCCGGAACGCTCACGCGAACGTCACGTCGCGCGCGGCAAGCTCCTCCCCCGCGACCGCGTCGACACCCTTCTCGACCCGGGCTCGCCGTTCCTGGAACTGTCGCCGCTCGCCGCCACCGGAATGTACGGCGACGACGCCCCGGGTGCCGGTATCATCACCGGAGTCGGGCGTGTCTCCGGCCGCGAATGCGTCATCGTCGCCAATGACGCCACCGTCAAGGGCGGCACCTACTACCCCCTCACGGTGAAAAAGCATCTGCGCGCGCAGGAGGTGGCGCTGCACAACCACCTGCCGTGCCTCTACCTCGTCGATTCGGGCGGCGCGTTCCTGCCCGAGCAGGACGAGGTCTTCCCCGACCGCGAGCACTTCGGCCGCATCTTCTACAACCAGGCCACGATGTCGCGGCGCGGCATTCCGCAGATCGCGGCCGTCCTCGGTTCCTGCACGGCGGGCGGCGCGTACGTGCCCGCGATGAGCGACGAGGCCGTCATCGTCCGGAACCAGGGCACGATCTTCCTCGGCGGCCCGCCGCTGGTGAAGGCCGCCACCGGCGAGATCGTCACCGCCGAGGAGCTGGGCGGCGGCGAACTGCACGCCCGCGTCTCCGGCGTCACCGACCATCTCGCCGAGAACGACGCGCACGCCCTCGGCATCGTCCGCGACATCGTCGCCACCTTCGGGCCGCGCACGCCGCGCCCCTGGGAAACGGCGCCCGCCGAGGAACCCGCCGCCGATCCCGGTGAACTGTACGGCGTCGTCCCGGCCGATTCCCGCACCCCCTTCGACGTGCGCGAGGTCATCAGCCGCGTCGTGGACGGCAGTCGTTTCCAGGAGTTCAAGAAGGAGTACGGCGGCACGCTCGTCACGGGGTTCGCGCGCATTCACGGCCACCCGGTCGGCATCATCGCCAACAACGGCATCCTGTTCGCCGAGTCGGCCATGAAGGGCGCCCACTTCATCGAACTGTGCGACCGCCGCGGCATCCCGCTGGTGTTCCTCCAGAACATCACCGGCTTCATGGTCGGACGCGAGTACGAGGCCGGCGGCATCGCCAAGCACGGCGCCAAGATGGTGACGGCCGTGGCATGCGCCCGCGTTCCCAAGTTCACCGTCGTCATCGGCGGCTCGTTCGGCGCCGGGAACTACGCGATGTGCGGGCGCGCCTATTCACCGCGCTTCCTGTGGATGTGGCCGAACGCCCGGATCTCGGTCATGGGCGGCGAGCAGGCCGCCAGCGTCCTCGCGACCGTGCGCCGCGACCAGCTCGGCGACGCCTGGTCCGCCGCCGAGGAGGAGGCGTTCAAGACGCCCATCCGGGAACAGTACGAAGACCAGGGCAATCCCTACTACTCCACGGCACGACTGTGGGACGACGGCGTCATCGACCCGCGCGACACGCGGCGCGTGCTCGGCCTCGGCCTGTCCGCCGCCGCCAACGCACCGCTGGAGCCGGTCGGCTACGGCGTCTTCCGGATGTGAGGACGGACATGTACGGACGCGTCCTGGTCGCGAACCGCGGAGAGATCGCGGTCCGCGTGTTCCGCACGCTGCGCCGCCTCGGCGTCCGGTCGGTCGCCGTGCACACGGCCGCCGACGCGGGCGCGCTGCACGTCCGCGAGGCCGACGTCGCGGTGCTCGTCCCGTCCTACCTCGACGCGGACGCCGTGCTGAACGCCGCGCGCGACACCGGCGCCGAGGCGATCCATCCCGGTTACGGGTTCCTCGCCGAGAACTCCGCGTTCGCCCGAGCCTGCGCCGACGCGGGCGTCGCGTTCGTCGGCCCGCCCGCCGACGCCATCGACGCCATGGGCGACAAGATCCGCGCCAAACGGACGGTCGCCGCCGCAGGCGTCCCCGTCGTCCCCGGCCGGGACGAACCGGGCCTGTCGGACGAGGAACTGGCCATCGCGGCCCTGGAGGTCGGCCTGCCCGTGCTGCTCAAGCCCTCGGCGGGCGGCGGCGGCAAGGGCATGCGGCTCGTCCGCGAGGCCGCCGACCTGCCCGAGGCCATCGCGTCGGCCCGCCGCGAGGCGACCACGGCGTTCGGGGACGACACGCTGCTCGCCGAACGGTACGTCGAGAACCCCCGGCACATCGAGATCCAGGTCTTCGCCGACGCGCACGGCGACGTCGTCCACCTCGGTGAACGCGAGTGCAGTCTCCAGCGCCGCCATCAGAAGATCGTCGAGGAGGCGCCCTCGCCGCTGCTCGACGCCGCCACCCGCGCGCGGATGGGCGCCAGCGCCGTCGCCGCCGCCCGATCCGTCGGTTATGTCGGCGCCGGAACCGTCGAGTACATCGTCTCGGCCGACCGGCCCGGCGAGTACTTCTTCATGGAGATGAACACCCGTCTCCAGGTCGAACACCCCGTCACCGAGATGGCGGTCCGCCCCGGCGTCGACCTGGTCGAACTCCAGCTCCGCGTCGCCGCCGGCGAACCTCTCCCGTTCGCCCAGGAGGCCATCGGCTTCCACGGCCACGCCGTCGAGGCCCGCGTCTACGCCGAGGACCCCGCCCGCGGCTTCCTGCCCACCGGCGGACGCGTCCTCGCCCTCACCGAACCGCTCGGCCTGCACGTCCGCGTCGACTCCGGGCTCGACACCGGAACCGACGTCGGCGGCGCCTACGACCCGATGCTCGCCAAGGTCATCGCGTGGGGCGCCGACCGCGCCGAGGCGCTGCGCCGCCTCGACCGGGCCCTCGCCGGATACACGCTGCTCGGCGTCCCCACCAACGTCGCGTTCCTGCGCGCACTGCTCACGCACCCCGACGTCGTCGCCGGACGGCTCGACACCGGCCTCGTCGAACGCGCCCTGGACGACCTCACCGCCGACTCCGGCGTCCCGGCCGACGTCCACGCCGCCGCGGCGCTGCACCGCATGGCGGCCCTGGAGACCCCCGACCCCGACCCGTGGGCGATCCCCGACGGCTGGCGCCCCGGCGGGCCCGCCTGGACGCGGTGGCTCGTCGCGCCCGCCGGGGCCCCGCCCGTCGAGGTCGCCGTGCGGGGGCGCGCGCACGACGCGCTCGTCCGCGTCGGCGACGCCGAACCCGTCGCGGCTTCGCTGCGCTCCCCCGCCGTCCTCACCTACGCGGGACGGACGTCCGCGTTCGCCGCCGTCCGCGACGGCGACGTCCTGTGGCTCGGCCGCGACGGGCACACCTGGGCGCTGACCGAGCACGTCCCCTCCGACGAGCGCGGCGGCGGCGCGGCGACCGGCGACGGCGTGCTCCGCAGTCCCATGCCGGGCACCGTCCTCGCCGTCAAGGTCTCCGAGGGCGAGACCGTCGCCGAGGGACAAGCCGTCGTCGTGGTCGAGGCGATGAAGATGGAGCACACCGTCACCGCGCCCGTCGCCGGCACCGTCACGAGCCTGACCGCCCGCCCCGGCGCCCAGGTCGCGCTGGACGCGGTGCTCGCCGTCATCGAGGAGGACTGATGGCCACCACCCCGCTGCCCGGACTGCCCGACCGCGTCACGATCTACGAGGTCGGGCCCCGCGACGGACTCCAGAACGAGAAGACCGTCGTGCCCGTCGAGGTCAAGGCCGAGTTCGTCACCCGGCTCGCCGCCGCCGGGCTCGGCACCATCGAGACCACCAGCTTCGTCCACCCGAAATGGGTGCCGCAGCTCGCCGACGCCGAAGCGCTGCTCACCGCGCTCCCCCGCGAGCCCGGACGGCCCGTCCTCGTCCCCAACGAACGCGGCCTCGACCGCGCCCTCGACCTCGGCGTCACCGAGATCGCGATCTTCGGCAGCGCCACCGAGACGTTCGCGCGCCGCAACCTCAACCGCACCGTCGACGAGTCGCTGGAGATGTTCGCGCCCGTCGTCGCCCGCGCACGCGAGCACGGGATGTGGGTGCGCGCCTACGTGTCGATGGTGTGCGGCGATCCGTGGGAGGGCGCCGTCCCGGTCGAGCAGGCCGTGTCCGTCGCCACCCGCATGATGGACCTCGGCTGCGATCAGCTCAGCCTGGGCGACACTATCGGCGTCGGCACGCCCGGCCACGTCACCGCGCTCATCGACGCCCTCGCCGCCCGCATCGGCCTGGACAAGGTCGCCGTCCACTTCCACGACACCTACGGCCAGGCCCTCGCCAACACGCTCGCCGCGCTCCGCGCCGGCGTCACCACCGTCGACGCGGCGGCCGGGGGCCTAGGCGGCTGCCCCTTCGCCGGATCGGCCACCGGCAACCTCGCCACCGAAGACCTCGTGTGGATGCTCGACGGCCTCGGCATCGCCCACGGCGTCGACCTGCCCGCCCTCGCCGCCACCAGCCGCTGGATGGCCGACCGGCTCGGCCGCCCCAGCCCCTCCAAGGTCGTCCAGGCCCTCGCACAAGGAGACTCCCGATGATCGACTTCTCGCTCACCGACGAGCAGGAGGAACTGCGCCGCACCGTCGAACGCTTCGCCCGCGAGGCCGTCGCCCCGGTGATCGGTGACCTCTACGAGCGCGGCGCGTTCCCCTACGAGATCGTCGCGGGCATGGGCAAGCTCGGGCTGTTCGGGCTGCCGTTCCCGGAGGAGCACGGGGGGATGGGCGGGGACTACTTCACTCTGTGCCTCGCGCTGGAGGAACTGGCGCGGGTGGACTCGTCCGTCGCGATCACGCTGGAGGCCGGGGTCTCGCTCGGCGCGATGCCGATCTACCGGTTCGGCACGGACGAGCAGAAGGCCCGGTATCTCCCCCGCCTGGTGTCGGGTGAGCGGCTGGCGGCGTTCGGGCTGACCGAGCCCGGCGGCGGATCGGACGTTCCGGGCGGTATGCGGACGACCGCGCGCCTTGACGGCGACGAGTGGGTCATCAACGGCTCCAAGTCGTTCATCACCAACTCCGGAACCGACGTCACCGAGTTCGTCACCGTGACCGCGCTGACCGGGGAGAAGGAGATCTCCACGATCATCGTGCCGAACGGGACGCCCGGATTCACCGTGGGCAAGAAGTACTCCAAGGTCGGCTGGTCGTCGTCGGACACGCGTGAACTGTCGTTCGACGACGTCCGGGTGCCCGCCGCCAATCTCGTCGGAGAGCGTGGACGCGGCTACGCGCAGTTCCTCCAGATCCTGGACGAAGGGCGCATCGCCATCGCCGCCGTCTCCGTGGGCCTCGCCCAGGGCTGCGTGGACGAGTCGCTGCGCTACGTCCGCGAGCGCGAGGCGTTCGGCCGCGAGATCGGCCGCTATCAGGCGCTCCAGTTCAAGATCGCTGACATGGAGGTCCGCGCGCACACCGCCCGTGTCGCGTACTACGCGGCGGCGGCGAAGATGCTCGCCGGGCGGTCGTTCAAGAAGGAGGCGTCCATCGCGAAACTCGTCGCCTCCAACGCCGCGATGGACAACGCCCGCGACGCGACGCAGATCTTCGGCGGCTACGGCTTCATGAACGAGTACGCCGTCGGCCGCTTCTACCGCGACGCCAAGATCCTCGAAGTCGGTGAGGGCACGTCGGAGGTGCAGCGCATCCTGATCGCCCGCGCCCTGGGCCTTCCGCCCTCCGTCTGAGGCGAACCGCACGACGGCTCCGAGCGCCCAACGCTCGGAGCTGTCGTCGCCGGAGGCAGCGTGTCCGTCGAACTCGCCGCAATCAACACGGGCCGCGCCGTGGTGCAGACGGCGGCCGGACGCTGGATGGCCACCCGGTCAGGCCGGTCCGCGCAGGGCAAGGACCTCATCGAGCTGATCAAGACCGGCTGACCTCTCCGACGACGCTTTGTTCGTCGATGACGTCGATCCCGCGAAGCTCGCGCGTCGGCTTCATGCGCAGTTTCCGGGGCGGAGTACACAAGCCCAACTCGGTGAGATCGGCGCCCGCCTTTACGAAGTAATGTTGGCGAATGCTGTGACTGCGGGCCGCGAAACCTCTCATTCCTGCACAGCCTTACGAAGCCGACGGACATACTTCTGCGGTCAGGAATCTCCCCGAACTCGTCAACCTCGCGACCTGTCCCGCTGGCGGGCAGCGGAAGCTCAAGGTTCGTCTGGACCCGGCGCATGACTACTCGCCGCTCAGCCCGCCCCATCGGCGCTCATTCACCAGCGTCGGAGGCGCTGGCGCGGTCAGGCCACCGCAAGTACGAACACGCCGGTTGAACGGCTTGAGGATGCGGTGATCGCCCTCGGCGATCTCGTGCAGGCGCAGGTCCGGCACGGGTTGATCGTGCCCGCCGCGATGCGCGGCACGCCGACGACTTACCGGGCGTGCCGCGCGATGGTCACAGGAAGCGGCGGATCGGGGAGATCGACTGCTCGGCGGCGCGCTGGAGGACCGGACGACGCTTCCAGCGGGCCAGGTCGATGCGCTCGGCGCGCTCGACGTCGCGGTCGAAGTCGGCGTCGAGGCGCGCGGTGAGTTCGCGGTCGAGGACGGCGAGGGTGATCTCCTCATCGTGGTCGAGCGACCGTCGGTTGAAGTTGGTGGAACCGATGAGGGAGGCGATGCCGTCCATGGTGATGATCTTGGCGTGCAGCATGGTCGGCATGTACTGGCGGACCTCCACGCCGCACTCCAGCAACTGTTCGTAATGCCGCTGGCTGCCCAGGCGGCTGACGCGCTTGTCGATGTTCGGGCCCGGGACCAATACCTCCACCTTGACGCCGCGCTTCGCGCACTCGCACAGCTCGTTGAGGAAGAAGTCGTCGGGCGAGAAGTACGCCGTCGTGATGCGGATGCGTTCCTGCGCGGACGACAGGACGACGCGCAGCAGCGTCTGCATGTCCTGCCAGCCGAGGCTGGCCGAGCCGCGCACGACCTGCACGATCGCGTTACCGACCTGCTCCTGCTCGTCGAAGCGGTCGCGGTCGTCGAAGAGGTCCGAGCAGCACTCCGACCAGTTCTGCGCGAAGGCGGCGGCGATGCCGTCCACGGCGGGGCCCCGGACGCGGAAGTGCGTGTCGCGCCATTCGGACTCGTCGCGGGCGTCGCCGCTCCATTCCTCGGCGATGCCGACGCCGCCGGTGAAGGCGACGTCCTCGTCCACGATGAGGACCTTGCGGTGGCAGCGGTGGTTCTGCTTGAACGGCGACACGTAGATCGGCTTGCGGAACCACTGGATGGCGACGCCGGCCTTCTCCATGTCGTTCAGCAGGTCGCGTTCGATGAGGCGGGCGCCGAGGCCGTCCAGCAGCAGCCGGACGCGCACGCCCGCGGCGGCCCGCTCGGCGAGGGCCGCGGCGAACCGGGTCGCGATGTCGCCGCGCCAGTAGACGTAGGTCATCATGTCGATCGTGTTCTCGGCGTTCTCGATCGCGTCGAGCATCGCGGGGAAGATCTCGTCACCGTTGGTGAGCGGTTCGACCGCGTTGCCCTCAGTGGCGGCGACGCCGAGGAGGCGCTCCAGCCTGCGGCGCAGGCGGCGCGTGGCCTGTTCGGCCGTGGTGAGTTCGGACTCCACCGTCGAGGGGGACATGCATCGGCTCCAGAAGCTCGGGGGCGACCTGCGTGTACCCGGGACGTTCAAGATCAACCAACGCCCTCGTGCGCGTTCTGTCAGACCCCTCCCGTACGGTCGTGGCATGAGCTAGACGAGACGCCGATCGGGTTCGCGCTGGGCGGCGCGTTGTGACCCGCATCACCGGAATATCCCGGGTCCTGGCACGGTTAATTGGTTCGCGAAAGTGACGGCTTTTCCAGTACCTTCGCCGAACCCACCCGCGCCCGGCCCTGTGACCTGCATGCTCGCGTGCCGCGGGCCTCAACGATTGGAAGTTCCTTGACCGCTCCCCCGTCCCCCTCGGCGAAGGACGGAAGTCCGGCCGGCGCGGCCCCCGCCGGCGGACTCGACCGCGGCGTGCTCGCCGTGGCCGCCGTGGTCGTCCTCGGCGCGGTCATGTCCATCCTGGACGTGACCGTCGTGAACGTCGCCCTCAAGCACCTCACCGAGGACTTCAACACCGACCTCGCCACGATCCAGTGGGTCGCGACCGGTTATACGCTCGCGCTCGCCACGGTCATCCCGGTCACGGGCTGGGCCTGTGCCCGGTTCGGCACCAAACGGCTGTACATCATCTCGATCGTGCTGTTCGTGCTCGGCTCCGCCCTCGCGGGTCTGGCGTGGAACGCCGAGTCGCTGATCGCCTTCCGCGTGCTCCAGGGCCTCGGCGGCGGCATGATCATGCCCGCGGGCATGACGATCCTGACGCAGGCGGCGGGTCCGCAGCGCGTCGGCCAGGTGATGAGCATCGTCGGCATCCCGATGCTGCTCGGCCCCATCGCGGGCCCGATCCTCGGCGGCTGGCTCGTCGACGACGTGTCCTGGCGCTGGATCTTCTACATCAACGTGCCGATCGGCGCGGTCGCGCTCGTCATGTCGGTCCTCATCCTGAAGAAGGACACCGGCCACGCGGGCGAGAAGCTCGACGTCCTCGGCCTGGCGCTGCTGTCCCCCGGTCTGGCCGCGCTCATCTACGGTCTCGCGACCGGCGCCGAGAAGAACGACTTCACCCGCGCCGACGTGCTCGCCTGCACCATCGGCGGTCTGGCCCTGGTGCTCCTGTTCGCCGTGCGGGCGCTCAGCAAGCGCAACGAGAACCCGCTGATCGACCTGCGGCTGTTCAAGCGGCGGGCGGTGGCGGCGGCGTCCGGCACGATGGTGCTGTTCGCGTGCGCGTTCTTCGGCGCGATGCTGATCCTGCCGCTGTACTACCAGTCGGTGCGCGGCGCGTCCGCGTTCTCGGCGGGCCTGCTGCTCGCCCCGCAGGGCTTCGGCGCGATGGTGACGATGCCGATCGGCGGCAAGCTCACCGACCGGCTCGGCCCCGGCAAGGTCGTCCTGGCGGGTCTGGCCGTCATCTGCCTCGGTGTGGCGGGCTTCGCCGCCCAGATCACCCCGGACGCCTCGTACTGGACGCTCGGCGTCGCGCTGTTCGTCATGGGCATGGGCATGGGCCTCACCATGATGCCGACGATGTCGGCCGCGATGCAGACGCTCCAGCACGACGAGGTGCCCCGCGCGAGCACGGCGCTGAACATCATCCAGCAGGTCGCCGCGTCCGTCGGCACCGCGTTCATCGCGGTCCTGCTGACCACGCAGCTCCGCGACCGCGGTCTGGACAGCGGTGGCGGCATGGCCGCGGAGGGCCCGGCAGAGGGCGTCCAGCAGGTGCCCCCGCACATCATGGAGCAGGTGTTCGCCAAGATGGCCGACGCCTTCCAGACCACCTACTGGTGGTCGCTGGCGCTGCTGGCGTTCGCGTTCATCCCGGCGCTGCTGCTGCCGCGCCGCCGTCCGGAGACCCCTCCGGTGGACGCGTCGCAGCCCGATCTGACCAAGGTGCCGATGCACTGACGTCCGCGTGGAACACGACGCCCCGTCTCCCGGAACGTTCCGGGAGACGGGGCGTCACGCGTTTCAGGCGCGGGCGGCGTCCCAGTACTCGTCCTTCAGCAGCCGCTTGAGCAGCTTCCCGGTGGGATGCCGGGGCAGCTCGTCGCGGAAGTCCACGGCGCGCGGGCACTTGAAGTGCGCGAGCCGGTCGCGGCAGTAGGCGATCAGCTCGGCGGCGAGTTCCGGCCCGGCGTCAGCCGGGTCGACGGGCTGGACGACCGCCTGCACGGCCTCGCCCATCTCCGGGTCGGGGACGCCGAACACGGCGGCGTCCGCGACCTTGGGGTGGACCGCGAGGACGTTCTCGGCCTCCTGCGGGTAGATGTTCACACCGCCACTGATGATCATGTAGGAGCGGCGGTCGGTGAGGTAGAGGAAGCCTTCGTCGTCCACGTGGCCGATGTCTCCGAGCGTCGTCCAGCCCCGGCCGAGCGGGTCACGGGCGGCCTCGGTCTTGGCGTCGTCGTCGTGGTACTCGAAGTCGAGGCCGTTGCCGAAGTACAGCGTGCCGGACTCGCCGGCGGGCAGTTCGCGGCCCTCCTCGTCGCAGACGTGCACCTCACCGAGCAGCGGGCGGCCGACCGTGCCCTTGTGCGCGAGCCAGTCCTGCGGGCTGGCGTACACGAAGCAGTTGCCCTCGGTGCCCGCGTAGTACTCGTGGATCACCGGGCCCCACCAGTCGAGCATCCGTTCCTTGACCGGGACGGGGCAGGGCGCCGCGGCGTGCACGGCGTACCTGAGCGTCGACAGGTCGTGGCGGGCGCGGACGTCCTCGGGCAGTTTGAGCATCCGGATGAACATCGTCGGCACCCACTGGCTGTGCGTGACGCCGTACCGCTCGATGGCCGCGAGCGCCTCCTGCGGCTCGAAGCGCTCCATGACGACGACGGTCGCGCCGAAGCGCTGGAACGTCAGGCAGTAGCGCAGCGGCGCGGCGTGGTAGAGCGGCGCGGGTGAGAGGTAGACGGCGTCGTCGCCCGGCGCGAACAGCAGCGAGATGAGCTGGAAGAGCGGGCCGGGCGTGCCCATGGGCGTGAGCGGAATGACTGGTTTGACGCCCTTAGGGCGGCCGGTCGTGCCGGAGGAGTACAGCATGTCCACGCCCTCGCGCTCGTCGTCGAGCGGGAGGGCGGGCTGCGCCGCGACCTTCTCCTCGTAGGAGCCGTAGCCGGGCGCCGTGCCGTCGAGCATGAGCCGCAGGTCCACCTGCGGCGTCCGCTCGGCGACGGCGGCGGCCGTGTCGCGCAGCGCGGCGCTGGTGATGAAGGCGCGCGCCCCGCAGTTGCCGACGATGTAGGCCAGCTCGTCGGCGCCCAGCCGCGAGCTGATCGGCGTGTAGTAGAGCCCCGACCGCTGGGCCGCCCACGCCACGGCGAGGAACAGCGGATGGTTCTCCAGCATGAAGGCGATGTGGTCGCCCGGACGCAGCCCCTCGGCGTGCAGCAGGCGGGCGAGGCGGTTGGACTCGTCGTTCAGTTCGCGGTAGGTGATGACCCGCCCTGAGCCCGCCATGATGACGGCGGGCTTGTCGGGCGTCTGCTCAGCGATCTGCCCCAGGTGCATGCCCCCGGACGCTACCGGCCGGAACCCCTGATTGGAATGGCGTTCGGTTCATCCGGCGGAGCCGACGAGCATGTGGTCGAAGTCGCCGTCCTTGGCTCCCCCCACGAACGCCTCCACCTCGGCGCGCGTGTAGACGAGGACCGGCCCGTCCGGATACCGCGAGTTGCGCACCGCGATGTCCCCGTCCGGCAGCTCGGCCATCTCGACGCAGTTGCCGGACGGATTGCTCCGCCGGCTCTTCTGCCACACCAGCTCGTTCGGTGCGGTGGACGCCCGTTCCTGGCCGTTCATCATGCCCCCTTCAGGCGTGTCCGCCTCCCTGCCGGGAGGCTGCGATCTCGCCCCGTCCCCCAAGGATGGTACGAGATGCACGTGCATTCGTTCATGCAGACGGTCTTGCATCTGCACGGCTTGGGGAGCAAGATAGCGAACGCCCGCCCCCGACCCACCCGCTCGCCTTGGGGTTCTGACAATGATCGTTGACCAGGCACACGCCGTCGCCCTTCCCGTCGCCGATGTGCCCCGGCGGCGCCACCGGCCCGACGCCGACCACGTCGAGGCCGCCCCGCGGCCCGCCGCACCGGCCGCCCCCGCGTGGACGGAACCGGTCGCCGCGTCCGGTCTGCGCGGTTTCTGGCCCACCCCGCACGACGGGACGCCCGACACCGCGCGGCTCGTCCTGGCGGGCGACGCCGCCGCTCCGGGCGCCGCACGCGCCTTCACGACCGCGACGCTCGCCGGCTGGGGCCTGGAGGCCACCCGCGACGACACCGTCATGGCCGTCTCGGAGCTGGTCACCAACGCCGTCCAGCACGGGCTGCGCGACCTCGCCCCGGGCACCGCCGGACGGCTTCAGCTCGTCCTGCTGCGCCACGCCCGGCGGCTCGTCACCGTCGTCACCGATCCCTCGGCCGCGAACCCCAAGCCGAACCGCACCGGCGGCGACTTCCCAGAGGGCGGCCGGGGCCTGCTCGTCGTCGGCGCCGTCAGCGAGGCGTGGGGCTGGGCGCCGCTGGGCAGCGGCGGCAAGGCGGTCTGGGCGGCGTTCGGCCTCCCGCCCGCCACGGACTGACGTCCGGGCGGGCGGTCCGCGGCGGCGGGATTCCTCAGACGGCGGGCGCCCCGGCCGGCTGCTCCAGGCTCGCGAGGAAGTCGGCGGCCCAGCGGTCGACGTCGTGCTCGATGACGCGCTTGCGCATCACGCGCATCCGCCGTGCCTGCTCGGCGGGCTCGGCGCGGACCGCGGCGAGCAGCGTCTCCTTCAACCCGTCGATGTCGTACGGGTTCACCAGATAAGCCCCGCGCCGCAGTTCTTCGGCGGCCCCGGCGAACTCGCTCAGGACGAGGGTGCCGCGCAGGTCCTCGCGGCAGGCGACGTACTCCTTGGCGACGAGGTTCATACCGTCCCGCAGCGGCGTGACGACCATGACGTCGGCCGCGAGGTAGAGGGCGGCCAGCTCCTCGCGGTCATAGGACGTGTGCAGGTAGTGGATCACCGGCGATCCCAGCTCGGCGTGCTGGCCGTTGATCCGCCCGACCTGCTGCTCGATCTGCTCACGCAGGATCTGGTACTGCTCGACGCGCTCGCGGCTCGGCGTCGCGATCTGCGCCAGCACCGCCTCCCCCGGCTTCAGCTCGCCGTCGGCGAACAGCTCGCCGAAAGCCTGGAGACGCTGGGTGATGCCCTTGGTGTAGTCGAGGCGGTCGACGCCGAGCAGGACGGTGCCGCCGCCGAGGTCGGCGCGGATCTCGTCGGCCCGCCACCGCACCTCCGGGCGTGCGATCAGCTCGCGCAGCTCGCCCACGTCCACCGAGATCGGGAACGCGCGGGCGCGGACGACGCGGTCCTCCCAGTGCACGTCCTGCTTGACCGACTTGGCGTCCAGCAGCCGCTTGCAGAGCCGGACGAAGTTCGCCGCCGCGCCCGGAAGCTGGAAACCGACGAGGTCGGCGCCGAGCAGCCCTTCGAGGATCTGACGGCGCCACGGCATCTGCCAGAACAGTTCCAGCGGCGGGAACGGGATGTGCAGGAAGAACCCGATGCGCAGGTCGGGGCGGAGCCGGCGCAGCATCGCCGGGACGAGCTGGAGCTGGTAGTCCTGCACCCAGACGATCGCGCCCTCGGCGGCCACGTCGGCGGCCGCCGTCGCGAAGCGCTCGTTGACGCGCACGTACGCGTCCCACATCGCCCGGTCGTAGACGGGCGGGGCGATGACGTCGTGGTACAGCGGCCAGAGCGTCGCGTTGGAGAAGCCCTCGTAGTACAGCTCGACCTCCTCGGCCGACTGCCGCACCGGGCACAGGTGCATGCCGTCCTCGACGAACGGGTCCAGCATCTCGTCCGGCGCGCCGGACCATCCCACCCATGTGCCTTGACGGCTGCGCATGACCGGCGCGATGGCGCTGACCAGTCCGCCGGGGCTGCGTCGCCATCCACCGCGGTCCCGATCCCGGTCGACCGGAAGCCGGTTGGCCACGACCACGAACTCACTCTCGCGCGACACCCACGACCCGCCTCTCCCAGGCACCCCTGGAGATCATCATGCTCAGAAACGAAGATCTGGAGCTTGCGGTCATTCTGCCCTGATTGCACGACATCAAAGGTCAGACCGGGGATGGTCTGCGGACCGGCCCCCTCGCCGTGGATCGCTCCGATCACCGTCGGTGACGTACGGACACGGCAGGAATGTGTGATTCCGCCGCCCCAAAACGCTGACCTGCACGAACGTTGATCATGGTGACGATGGGCGGCGATTCCGACGCGGATGGGGACCGAAGATCGCGACCACGTGTTCCCCGTCACGGCCGCGGCAACCGGCCCGGAACGGTGACTCTGCGCAGCCATGGCCGCCAGGGGACACTCGCCCGGCGGACGGCCGAGCCGCGAAGGCGGGCCGACCAGCGGACATTCTCCGGCCGACCCGGCGATCGCTCCGTGCGCGTCGGGGATGAGGTGTGAGATACGTCACTGTCACGTCAGCCGGTGGGCGGGCGCGTCAGCGCGAGCACCTCCGCGCCCGGCAGAGCGGCCAGCGCCGCGCCAGGGACGAGCAGCTTCGAGCCGCGCACACCGCCGCCGACGACCGCCTCGGGCAGAGCGGCGACGGCCTCGTCCACCAGGACGGGCCAGTCCGCCGGCAGGCCCACCGGAGTGATGCCGCCGTACTCCATCCCGGTGCGGCCGGTGGCCTCGTCCATCGGGGCGAACGAGACCTTGCGGGCACCGAGGCGGCGGCGGATCGCGCCGTTGACGTCGGCGCGGTCGGTCGCCAGGACCATGCAGGCCGCGAACGTCGTCTCACCGCCCCGCTTGGCGGCGACGACCACGCAGTTCGCGCTGACCTCCAGCGGGACGTCATAGCGGGCGCAGAACTCCGCCGTGTCCGCGAGGTCCGGGTCGATCTCCGCGACCCGGGCGCCGGTGATCCGCCCGATCACCGCGGCGACCGGCGCGGCGAGCAGGTCCGTCCGCTCGCGCGCGGGCTGCCACGTGAGGCTGCCGACCATGAGGTTCCCCTTTGTGTTCCGGTCCGGTCCTAAGAACCGAGATAGCGCAGGACGGCGAGCACGCGGCGGCTGTAGCCGCCGGAGCGGGACAGGTCCAGCTTGTCGAAGATCGCGTTGGTGTGCTTCTCGACCGCGCTCTGCGAGATGTAGAGCTGCTCGGCGATCGAGGCGTTCGTCCGGCCCTGCGCCATCTGATCCAGAACGTCGCGTTCGCGGGCCGTGAGGCGCGCCAGCGGATCGGTGTGCGAGCTGGCCGCCAGCAGGCGGCGCACCACCTCCGGATCGAACGCCGCGCCGCCCGCCCCGACCCGGTCCAGGGCGTCCAGGAACTCGTCCACCTGGGCGACGCGGTCCTTGAGCAGGTAGCCGACGCCCGCCGCGTCCGCCGTGATCAGCTCGGTCGCGTAGCGGCGTTCGACGTACTGCGACAGCACCAGCACCCCGACGTCCGGCCACCGGCCGCGCACCTCCAGGGCCGCGCGCAGTCCCTCGTCGGTGTGGGTCGGCGGCATCCGGACGTCCACCACCACCACGTCGGGCGTGTCGCGGGCGACGGCCGCCGTGAGCGCGTCACCGTCACCGACCGCCGCCAGGACCTCGTGGCCCTCCTCCGCGAGCAGCCGGACCAAGCCCTCGCGCAGCAGCGTCGAATCCTCCGCCAGGATCACCCGCACGGCAACTCCGCCGTGACCACCGTCGGGCCGCCGCGCGGGCTCGTCACCGCGAACGTCCCGTCCAGCGCGGCCACGCGGCGGGCCAGGCCCGCCAGCCCGCCGCCGGACGCGTCGGCGCCGCCGCGCCCGTCGTCCTCCACCCGCACCCCGACCCTCCGTCCGTTCCCCGCGACGCGCACCCGTACGGCGGCGGCTCCGGCGTGTTTCGCAGCGTTCGTCACCGCCTCGCACACGACGAAGTACGCCGCCGTCTCCACCGCGTGCGGTGGACGGGCGGGCACCGCGTACTCGATCAGCACCGGCAGCACCGACCGCTCCGCGACCGTCTCCAGCGCGCTGTGCAGGCCCTCGCCGTCCAGCGCCGCCGGGTACACCCGCCACGACACCTCGCGCAGTTCCGCCAGCGCCCGCTGGGACTCCTCGTGCGCCTGGACCAGCAGGTCCCGGGCACGTTCCACGTCGCCCGACCGTCGTGCCCGGCCGATCAGCATGCCGAGCGCCACCAGGCGCTGCTGGACGCCGTCGTGCAGGTCGCGTTCGATGCGGCGGCGTTCGTCGTCGATGGCCTCCACGACGGCGGCCCGGCTCGTGGCCAGTTCGGCGATGCGCCGCTCGTACTCCGCCAGCGGGCTCGGCCCCAGCCGCGCCCGCGCCGTCCGCCGCTCCAGCGCGACGACGCCGACGAGTCCCTGCACGGCGATGTAGAGCAGGATCGCGCCGAACAACGCCGTGTAGGCGACGATCCAGGCGTCGGGCGGGATGTCGTCGAGATGCTCGCCGGTGACCCACCAGCCGACGGCCAGCCGCACGCCCCCGGTGGCGCCGAAGGCGATGAGCGCGAGGATCGTCCCGCCGAGCAGGCCCACGGGGACGCGCTGCGCGAGGTAGGCGAGCGCCTGCCTGGGGCCGTACTCGGCCGCGTCGGCGTAGCCGAGGAGGACGCGCAACCGGCGTCGTTCCAGCCGCGTCACCGCCAGCACGGGCCCGGCCACCGGGGCGGGCAGCGGAGCGCGCCCCCGGGATCGGACGGCCGCGACGCCGAGCAGCGGCGCGGCCAGCGCCACGAGGACGAGTTCCAGGACGGCGCTCACCGCGCCGAGGACGAGCCCGGCGACCGCACGGGCCGCCGCGCCGACCGGGCGGTCAGCCGATCGGCTCACGATCGTGGCCCTCCGGGCCGGCGGCGGCGCGCCCCCGGCGGGCCTTGCGGACGCGGAGCACGACGAAGACCAGGAAGGCCACCACGACGACCGCGAGGACGATCTTGGAGTAGATGCCGACGTACTCCTCGACCTTGTGCCACTGGTCGCCGAGGCCGTAGCCGGCGAGCACGAAGATCGTGTTCCAGATGAGGCTGCCGGTCGTCGTGTACAGCAGGAACTTGGCCTGCGGCATGCGCTCGACACCGGCCGGGACCGAGATGAGGCTGCGGAAGATCGGGATCATGCGGCCGAAGAACACGGCCTTGCCGCCGTGCTTGGCGAACCACGCCTCGGTCTTGTCCAGGTCGGACAGCTTGATGAGCGGCATCTTGTCGACCAGCGCGCGGATGCGGTCGCGGCCGATGAGGGCGCCGATCCAGTACAGCACGAACGCGCCGGCGACGGCGCCGAAGGTCGTCCAGAACAGTGCCGCGTAGAGGTTCATGTCGCCGCGCGCGGCGGTGAAGCCCGCCAGCGGGAGGATGATCTCGCTGGGCAGCGGGGGGAAGATGTTCTCCAGGGCGATGGCCAGGCCCGCACCGGGCGCACCGAGTTTCTCCATGAGGTCGGTCGCCCAGCCGGCGATTCCGCCCACCTGTTCGCCGTTCGCCAATGTGATCATGATGATAAGAGTACGAATCCCGAGCAACTCAGACCAATAGCAACGGCCGTAACCCTACCCTGCGGAAAACCGCACCCGGGGATCTTTGGCCGATCCCGCCGCCGGTCACGTCGCCGTGGCCGGTCCCCGGCGGGAGGGGCGGCGGCTCTGCGGCAGCCGGTCCACGAACCGGCCCAGCCGCTCGGCGGTGCCCTGGAGCGGGGTGATCGTGGCGTTGAGCGTCTCGATGGCGACCTGCATCTGCGCGACGCCGTCGGCGAGCGGGCGCAGCCCGTGCACCGTCTCGGCCAGCGGACCCACGGTGGCGCCCAGATCTTCCAGGACGGGCACGACCCGCGCCAGCTCCCGTAGTTCGGTGATGCTCTCGGCCAGGTCCGCGAGCGCCGGAGCCACCGCGGCGAGCCGTTCGAGGTCGGCGGCGACGCCCGGCAGCGGCTCGGCCACGTCGGCGAGACGGCCGAGGTCGGCGGTCGCCCCGCCGAGCCGGTCCAGGGACTCAGCGGCCCCGGCGAGCCGGTCGAGTGAAGCGGCCGCCCCGGCGAGGGGTTCCAGGCTGCCGGCCGCGCCCGCCAGCGAGTCGATGCTCTCGGCGGCCTCGGCCAGCCGCTCCAGCGCCACCGCGAGCCGCGGCAACGCCGCCACCGCCCCGCCGACGGCGCCCGCCACCGCGACCGTGCCGCGCACCCCCTGCCCGACCAGCCGGAACGGGGACGGAAAGAGCCCCATCGCACGCCTCCTCGATTGATCGTCCCTCGATTGTGCAGCGACGACCGCCCCCTGACCAGGCACCCCCACCGCCCAACACGCACCACCACCCAGCACGCGAAAAGCAGAGCCATTCCCCACGCCCTACATCGTGGAGGCCGAGCTGCGCCTGACCGGCGGCGTCTACGGCCGCGCCGCCGCCGGTGGCGGCCCGCCTTCGCACCGCCCCCACCCCCGCCGTGACACCTGAGCACCCCATCGCCCCATCGCCACCACATGACGAGCATCGGGAACCGCCCCGCACCTGCGGCTGCGGCTGCGGCTGCGGCTGCGGCTGCGGCTGCGGCTGCGTAGCCAACACGCCTAACCGGATTCGGCCCAGACCCGCCTACGCACCTTCGGCTTAGCCCACCGGTCAACCGGCTCAGCCCCCCGGTCAACGCGTCCAGCCGAGTTCGGCCCAGACCCGCCCACGCATTTTCGGCCCAGCTCACAGGTCAACGCGTCTCGCCGGATTCGGCCCGGACCCGCCCCGCGCACCCAGGACCCAGCCCACCTCCAACGCGTTCCACCGACTTCGGCCCGGAGCCGCCCGCGCGCCCAGCACACCGATCGACGCGTCTCGCCGAGTTCGCTCGAAGCTGCCCGCGCACCCACGACCCAGCCCACCTCCGCCGCGTCCCGCCGACTTCGGCCCGGAGCCGCCCGCGCGCCCAGCACACCGTTCAACGCGTCTCGCCGAGTTCGGCTCGAAGCTGCCCGCGCACCCACGACCCAGCCAGCCGACCAGTCAACGGTACGGCCAGGTTCGGCCCGGAGCCGCCCAAGTGCCTGCGGCCCAGTCGGTGTCGTGCCGCGCGGCCATCGCGGCGTTGGCGAGCCGTCCGCGCCCCGGCTCAGTCAGGCGGCGCCGAACTTTGTCAGCTGATCGACTTTTCGCCACGGCGGCTTTCTTGTAGCGTGCCCACCGTTTTCTCCCGTCGAATTCATGATCCGCTCTTCCCCCTTTGAAAGATCATGAAAGGACTTCCACGATGGCCACGCTGATCGGCCTGGCCGCGCTCGCGCTGCTGTGCCTGCTGATGTCGCGCGCCGTTCCGCGCCGACGGCCGGCCCCGGTGCGCGCCGAGTCGCTGACGGCATCGCTGGCCGCGCCCGAGGAGGAGTACCTGGCGTGGCTCGCCGACCACCACTGGCCGGCCGACGAGTACCTCGACCTGGAACGCGAGTGGCGCGCCCTGGAGCGCGCGCCCGTGAGCGACCTCCCCCGCTGCCCGCACTGCGACCTGCACGACGAGGCCGTCTGGCCGTGCCCCGACTGCGGTCGTCTCCTGCACCCCTCGTGCGGCCACGGGGTGCGCCACCGTCCCGTCGTCGACCCGTACTGGACGCTCGGCGCGAACACCGAGCCGGTCACCGGCGAGTGGCTCTGCACCGGCTGCGCGACGGTCGTCGGCCTCGACGTCGCCGACCCCGCCGACCCGGACCGCGAGGACGACGACCACCGGCACTGACCGAGCGTCAAGGCCCGGCGAACCCAGTGACCCCGTGAGTCTCGGACGTCACACCCGTGACACCGTCACCCCACCGTCGACTTCCCGGAGGGTGCCTCCGGCACCGTCCACCGCCCGAACAGATCCGCATACAAAGCGGATTCGCGCAAGAGCCCGTCATGCTCCCCGACGACCGCCCTTCCCCCGTCCAGCACCAAGATCCGGTCGGCTCGCCGCGCGGACGTCAGCCGATGCGCCACGACGATGAGCGTGCCGGGCCGTCGCCGGAATGCCTCCTCGGCCCGCGCCTCCGCCCCGGCGTCCAGATGACAGGTGGCCTCGTCCAGAATCACCACCCGCGCCGTCGACAGCCACACCCGCGCCAACGCGATGAGCTGCATCTCCCCCGGCGTCAACCCGCACCGTGGCCCGATCCGTCCCGCGAATCCCCCGACCCGCCCGACCAGCTCCCCCAGCCCCAGCACCTCGACCACGGCGTCCAGTTCCGCGTCCGCCACGCCGTCGCCCGCCCCTCGACCGTCCAGGCCGTCTCCCGGCCAGGCGCAGATACCGAGGTCACCACGCGTGCCAGATGCGGTGGCGGTATCACCGACGCCGCCGGACCACGACCGAGGGTCTGGGAGTTCTCCGTCCTCTCCGCGTGATGAAGCGGGCCGCCGAAGATAGACGAGGTTCTCCCGGAGCGTCCCGGTGAAGATGTACGCCTCCTGCGGAATGAGAGCCACCGTGGCGTACCGCCAAGTCGGCTCCACCTCCTCCAACGGCACCCCACCGAGGAAGACCCCTCCCCGCTGCGGACGGACCAACCCAGCGAGCACGCTCGCCAGCGTCGACTTCCCAACCCCGCTCAACCCCACGACTGCAAGATGAAACCCCTCATCCACCCCGAACGTCACGTCCCGCAAGACCGGCTCAGCCCCGTATCCGAACGTCACCCCCTCAACACCAACCCGAAAACCACCCAACTCCCCCGCGTCCAAGCCCCGCCCCAGCCCCGCCTTGCCTCCCGTGCCCTGCCCTCCCCCCATTCCATGCCCCGCGACATCTCCCGCCCTCTGCCCTCCCCCACCTCCCATTCCGTGCCTCGCGGCATCGCCCGCTCTCTGCCCTCCCCCAACCCCCATTCCGTGCCCCGCGGTGTCTCCTGCTTCCTGCTCTGCGTTACCTCCCATGCTCACGGCATGTCTCTCGGTCGCCGTCGATCCGCTCAACGTCGGCAACCCTCCACTGCCCGGTGTCGACTCCACATCTGGTCGGTGAGCGTGGGCGTCGCTTGTTCGGTGTGCGTGGACGGCGCTGCGGCGGCGCTTCGGCGGGACGGCGGAGGTCGTGTCCGGCCGGTCCGGTGGTGGCTGTGGCGGGGTGGTCGTGGTCGTCTCCAGGCGGTGCAGGGTGACCGCGAGTTGGACGCCCGCGCCGCCGGTCGTCTGGACCGCCGCTCGGAGGGCGGGTTGCAGGTTGGCGGTGACGTACGTCAGGGTGCCGAGGATTTCGCCGGTGCTGAGATGGCCACCGGCCACCAGCCAGGGTGCCGCGACGAGCACGGTGACCAGGGCGAGATGGCCGCCCGCGAGGCCGAGCGCGAGACGCAGCGCGTGGGCGCGCGCTAGTGCCCGTTCGGCCCGTGCCTGGCGGTGCAGGTCGGTGCGGGAGGCCGCCATGGCCTGCGGTTCGGCGCCGCAGGCGACGACGTCTCGGACGGCTCCGAGCAGGCGGCCGACGGTGCCCGCGACCCGTTCCTCGGCCAGCAGGCTTTCGCGGTGCCGCTCCACGAGCATGGGCAGCAGCCGCACGAGCAGCACCGCCACGAGCAGGACCGGCGGCACGACGAGCAACGCGACGATCGGCGCGAGGAAGGCGAGGCCGATCAACGCAGCGGCGACGGTGAAGGCGACCTGCTGAAGACCGAGCAACAGCCCGCCCGCGGTGTCTCGGACGACCTCCGTGTGCTCCGACATCCGGGTGATGACGGTCAGGTCGGGGTTCCGCCCGCCGCCCGCCGCCCGCCGGAGCGTCCCGGTGACGACGCGCCGCACCAGCCGGTCGCGCAGCGGCTCGACGACGCGGCCCAGCGCGGGCGGGATGCGCCGGGCGCCGACCGCTCCGACGACCATGGCCAAACCGAGACCGCCCAGCCAGGCGAGCCCCACGTCGCCGCGTCCGTCGAGGAAGCCCCGGTCCACGGCGAGCGCGACCAGGCGGCCCGACACCAGCGCGGGCAGCACCGCGACCGCGGACCACAGCAGGACCGGCGCGATCGCCCGCCGCTCGCGCAGTGCCTCGCGCAGCAGCCCGCCCACCGTCGCCCCGGCCCTCACGGCGCCGCCGCCGGGCTGAAGAGCGCCCGATAGGCCGGGTCGGCCCAGAGTTCGTCGTGCGGGCCGTGCGCGCGGACGCGCCCGGTGTCGAGCCACACGACCGTGTCGGCGCGGGCCGCCGTCGACGCACGGTGCGCCACCATGAGCCGTGTCCCGGTGGCGCCGGCCGTCAGGGCCTGACTCACCTGGGCCTCGGTCACCGTGTCCAGGCTGGAGGTCGCGTCGTCGAGGACGAGCAGTCGCGCGTCACGCACGAACGCGCGGGCGAGCCCGAGACGCTGCCGCTCGCCGCCGGACAGGGGCGCCTCGTCAAGCGGGGTCGCGTATCCGTGCGGAAGCAGACGGACGAAACCGTCCGCGCCCGCGATGACCGCGGCTCGTTCCACTGCGGACCGCGAGGCGTCGGACCCGTAGGAGACGGCCCCCGTAATGTCGGCGCCGAGCAGGTGCGGTCGTTCGAAGGCGTAGGCGACGGCGCGACGCAGCTCGCCGGGTGAGATCGCGTCGATCGGCACGCCGTCCAGGTGCACGTGGCCCCGGTCCGGGGCGAGCAGACCTCCGGCGACGGCGGCGAGCGTGGTCTTGCCCGCGCCCGAACGGCCGACGAGCGCCGCCGAGGACCCCGCCGGGACTGTGAGGTCGACGGCGGTCAGCAGCGGTCCGCCGTCGCCTTCGACGGTCACGCCTCGGAGCCGCAGTTCGCCGGGGCCGGGAGGGAGCGGGCGGACGCCCGGCGCGGTGACGGGGTGGTCGAGGATGGCGCCGATCCTCCGGGCACCGGCACGCAACCGGGCGAGGCGCAGCAACAGGGACGTCTGGCCCAGCACGCCGAGCGCCATCGGCGCGTATCCGGCGACGGCGAGCATCTGTCCCGGGGTGAGCCGTCCGGCGAGTACGCCCTGGCCCGCCACCGCGAGCGCCGCGAGCCCGGTGAGCGGGAGCAGGAGCGTTCCGTGCCCCTGAATACGCCCGTAGGCACGCCACAGGTCACGGCCCGACGCGGACAGTTCAGGCAGCGGGGCGAGGATGCGGTCAGCCTCGCGCCGCCAGGTACCGGAGGCGCGGATGGTGCGGACACCCGCGAGCGCGTCGAGCATCCGCGCGGAGATCTCGCCCTGAATCTCCTGGTACCGGGTGGCCAGGTCGGACGCGCGCCGGACGAAGACCCGCATCAGCACCAGTCCGAGCGGCACGGCGAGGACGACCGTCGCGGCAAGGCGCCAGTCGATGAGGGCGAGCGCAACGAATCCCCCGATCGAGACGGCGAGATTGGAGGCCCCTCCGACGAGTACCGGCATCGCCGCCGCGACCTGCGGTGCACCGCTCACCACACGGCTGGTGAGATCACCGGCCGAGAAGGCCCGCTCGCCCGGCAGCCCTAGCGCGAGCACATGTCCGATCAGCAGATCGCGGATTCGCAGCGTCGCTGCGGAGGTACAGGCGACCTCTCCCACTTTGACCAGGGACGCTCCCGCCAGTGAGCCGATCAGCACGACCCCGAGCCAGATTCCCGCCGCCCACGCGCTCCCGCCTTCCCGCAACACTGCGTCGGCCGCCCCGGCGAGCACCGCGGGCAACAACAACGCACACACCGAATTGACCAACGTCGCCCCGACCAGCACCACCGCCCCCCAGCCCAGCGACCTCCCCCACACGCCCCGAAGAACCGCCCGCCGTCCCCCCGCGTCCCTCACAATCCGCACGCCCCATCCACCTCCCTCAATGCCTCCACACCTCACAGGAACGCCACCTCACAGGAACGCCACCTCACAGGAACGCCACCTCACAGGAACGCCACCTCGGCCGGCAGCCTGGGGGCTGCCGGCCTTCCGTTCGCCGTGAGGGCGCCTCTCACGGCGAACGGAATGGTGGTCAGCAGCAGTTGAAGAGGCTGCCGTTGCTACAGCACTCCCACCAGCTCGCGACGCTGTTGGGTTCGGCGCCGGGAGCACGGTCGATCGTCATGGACTGGAGGTCGAGGATCTGTGCCATGTCGGTTGTCCACCTCCTTCCGGTGTCGCGTCGGGTCGTGCGCGTTCGGGTGCGGCCGCCGGTCAGCAGCCACAGGTGAAGGGCACCCAGCTGCCCTGGGAGCAGCACTCCCAGACGCTGCCGTTGCTGTCGGCGGCCGAGCTCGCGCGCTCGACCTCCAGGCTCTGCAGTTCGAGGATCGAGGCCATGGTCTGTTCTCACCTCCTCTGGAGGGTCGTGCGGTCCCCTGCCCCAGGGGCGAGGAAGGGGAGTTCTCGGGGCCGCCCGCCGAGGGCGGCTGCCAGGGTGAGGAGCACGCCGGCCGAGCCGGTGGCGAGATCGGTGGACAGCCGCAGCAACTGGTCGCCGATGAAGGCGACGGGCCGCTCGTACGCTTCGGCTCCCGGGCCCGCGTACGGCACCGCGTGCCAGCCGAAGTGGCGCAGGTGCCTGCGGACGATCTCGTCACCGGGGGCGAATCCCGTGTGCAGGAGGTACGACAGGATGCCCGCGCGCCCGTTGAACAGCCCGGCCTGCACGTAGTAGTGCGACCAGGCCGCACGGCGGATGCCCTCCTGCGCCTCGGTGAACGCGTCGTCATCGCGGTGCCGCAGGTACTCGTGCAGCACCGTCCCGATGCCCGCGCTGCCGGTCGCGAGATAGGGCAGGACGCGCCAGCCCTCGTCGACCTGGAGCGTGCTGTCCTTCTGGGTCCACTTGCAGGCTTCGAGCTCGCGCCGCAGGGCGCGTTCGGCCTCGTCCAGGAGGTCACGCTCGCCGGTGTGCTCGTAGAGCCGGAGGAAGAACAGCGCGGGCCCGCTGAAGCCGTGCATGAGCCCGGCGCGGTAACGGCCCTCCTCTGGTCGGCGCAGCCGTTCGATGAGGTGTTCGGCGGTCCGCTCGGCGGCGGTGGTGTCGCCGAAGTGCAGCTGCCCGAGCCCGATGCCGGCGAGCCCGCGGAACAGCGTGTGATCGGTCGTGGCGGTGTCGGCCGGGGCGCGGTCGAGTAACTCGCGGGCCTCGGCGCTGTGACCCAGACGATCGAGCACGTAGGCGATCCCGGCGGCGCCGTCGTAGAAGCCCGGTGGGGGACGTTCGACGCGCCCGACGGCGTCGAGCAGCCAGCGCTCGTGCTCCTCGGTGCGTTCCGCACCGGCTTCGTCGAGTGCCCACAGCACTCCGGCCGCGCCGTAGGCGAAGCCGAGGCCGCCGGTCGGTCCGGAGAACTGCTCGATGTCACCGGGAAAGAGCCGGTCGGTGCGGCTCGGTGCGGCAGTGGCGTGGATCGCCGCGGCGATCGAACTGCGCAGCCGTTCCCAGCCCGGAGGTTCCGGCGTGGGCCAGAGTGTCGGTGCACCGGTCGCGGGTTCGTGACCGAGGTCGGCCCTGACCCTGGCGGCGTAGTCGGCCGGGACGGGGAACTGCTCGGTGACGAACCCGATGAACTGGTCGATCTTGGAGTCGTCCCAGCGGAGCGCGGCCGTCAGCGACACGAACACCGCGAGCCGGATGCAGCCGAGCGCGTACCGGTCGATGGCGGCCCCGGTGAGATGGGACGGCGCCTGGTAGCCGGGCGCGCCGAGCGCCGGGTGGACGGCGCCGTCGAGGTCGGCGACCAGTTCGAAGTCGACGAAGGCGATGGAGTCGTCCTCCCGGACGATGATGTTGCCCGGATGCAGATCACCGAAGATCATGCCGCGTGCGTGCAGACCGTCGAGGGCGCGCTCCACCCGGTCGACGACCGCGAGAGCCCAGGCCGTGTAGTCGGTGATCTCCTGCTCGGTGGCGCCGTAGTGCAGCATCGGGTTCCGCCGCACCATGTGGTGCGACAGCGTCTCGCCCTCGACGTACTCGCGGACGAGGAAGTGGTGCTCCCAGCAGACGCGGTATTCGACGAGATCGGGAATCGCGTCGAGGTCGGCCATGCGCTCCAGGAAGTCCGCCTCTCGGCGCAGCCGGATGACGGCGTCCTCCCCGGCCCGGTCGAGGCCGGCGAGGGGGCGCGCCTCCTTGAGCAGGACGGGCGTTCCCGTGCGGGTGTCGGTCGCGCGGTAGAGGCCGCCCCCGTTGGAGAAGTGCAGCGCCTTCTCGACCGTGTAGGGGAAGTCGTCAAAAACGTTCTGGTCGCGGGCGGTGAGGGCGGGCGTGAGGAAATCCGGCACGGTGACCCATGCGGGCACGCGGAAGACCGGTTCCCGGTCGTCGGGGACCAGACGTCCGTCCGGAGTCTCGATCGCGGGGACCATCTCGCCGCCGTCGGCGCGGCAGAGCCGCTCGCGGAAGCCGCCGTAGCGCACGTAGAGCGGTCCGGACTCCCAGCGCAGGTCGCTGAGAATGTACGGACCTCGCTGTCCTTCGAGCATGCCGCCGAGTTCTGCCAGCGTTTTCTCGAGAACGCGATCGTCGGGCGGATAGATCGTGATGAACTTGCCACTGCCCCCGCGTTCCGCGTATTTGCTGTTGCGGGCGAGAAGAACACGCCTGCTCCGCAGGAACTTGAACGGCAGTTCCCGGTCGACGCAGTATTCGGCGACGATGCCGAGGATGTGCTCGGCGTTGTCGAGGCCGGCGGATACGTGGATCTTCCACCCCTGATCGGCCAGCGTCACCTCGGGGCGTCCCTGCATCATCCAGACGCCGCGCGGTATCCTCATCCAGCCGCGAGGGACCGGCAGGTCAACGGCATATCCGTCGATGCCGGACGGTTCGGCCGACGGTGAGTCATAGAAGACCGGGTCGGCCATGCCGTAGGCGTGATATCGCAGATCCATCGCAACCTCGATCCGAGCACGTGGCGGTTTCGCCTCCGCCATCCTGCGCCACCCGCCCACACATCGCCACATTCTTCGGCACGCACCGAAGCGTACTCTCCCTTTGTTCGGCCAGCACCGAAACGACCAGCCCACATAGGCGCTTGTCCTGCATCAAGGAACCATTCGACGGGAAACGCGGTATCGTCGCAGGCGACGCGGGTACGAGAAGCACCCGCGCTGTTCCGTCCGGCGAGATTCGCCCATGAATGGCACGGTAAGCAGGTGATGCTCCATGACGATCTTCCTGAGTGCGGCGGGGACGTTCCTGGTCGTCCTCGTCCTCGCGGCCGGCGCCGCCGGACATGTCCGCTCACCCGGTGTCCTCGGCGCCGCCCTGCGGACCCACGGCGCCCTTCCGTCCTTCCTCGTACGCCCGTTGGCCGTGGCCGTGCCCGCTGCCGAGGCGGCTATCACCGGTGTCGCACTCTGCGCGTTCGCCGCCGGGAGCGGCGGCGTGCTCCGTGCGGCTCTGGTCGCCGCCGCCGTGCTGACCGGTGGTTACGCGATCTACACCGGCTACATCGCACGAACCCGGGAGAACGTGCCGTGCGGCTGCTCGTCGGCGAGCGGGACGTTGACCGGCTGGGTCGCGCTGCGCGCGGGCGTGCTCGCGGCGATTGCCGCGGGGGCAGCGCTCGGCGCAGACGCGGCGGTTCGCGCCACCGGAAGCGAAACGGTCGTGACCGCACTGGCGGGCGCCGTGTTCGCGGCCCTGCTGTGGGAGGCGCCCGCGCTGGCCGACCGGCCGGCGCGGGCCGTCGGCTGACCCTCGGAGTTACCGGCGACGATTCTCGAAGGGACTGATCATCATGGACTTCGCCACGTCAGCGGATCTAGCTCTGTGGGCCGCCCTGCTGCTGACGGCCGTGGCCATCGTCCGCGTACACCGGAGGACGAATGCGGTCGCGGCGCGGCTTCCCGAACTCGGGCTTCCCGTCGGCGCCAAGGCACCGGGGCTCGACCGGCTCGACGTCGCGCCGGACGGACCGACGCTGCTCCTCTTCCTCAGCTCGGGGTGCGGGGGGTGCCCCGCCGTGCTGGAGGAAGCGCTGGCCTTGGCGGCCGGCGGCCGGGCGGTTCCGATGCGCCTGGTGTTCTCGGGCGATCCGCTACCGATGAACGGCGCGGCCGGGCTCATTCCGATCCGGACGGGTGAGCGTGCGCTGCTGGACGACTACCGTGTGCCCGGCACGCCCTTCGCCGTCCTGGTCGAGGCCGGACGGGTCCGCCGCGCGGAGCCCGTCCGGTCGATGCGGGTGCTCGGCGACCTGGCGGGGGTCACCCCGCCTCCCGGCGCCGCGTGAGTTCGGACCCCAGCGGCGTGATCGTGTGCACCGCGTGACGCCCTGCCCGGCCCGTGGTGATCAGCCCGGCGTTGCGCAGCACCTTGACGTGCTCGCTCGCGGTCGAGGGCGCGACGTCCAGGCGGCGGGCGAGCTCGGTCGTCGTGATTCCACCGACGGCGACGGCGAGCACGGCCGCCCGGGTGGGACCGAGCAACGCCGACAGCGACCCCGTGAAGGCCGTCTCCGTCTCGTGCAACGGCGCCGTGAACGCCATGGAGACGGGAAAGAAGAGAACCGGAGGTTCCTCGGGATCTTCAACGACGACCGTGCGGCGCCCGCAGAACACGGACGGGGCGAGAACCAGCCCACGCCCATCGAGCCGGATCTCACGATCCATCTCGTAATTGATCTCGTAGACTCCCGAGTTCCAGTTTGAGGGAGTCACGAGTGTGGACAGCAGATGTTCAAGCCCGCCCTCGGCCACGCCGCGCAGCCGGTGCGCCTTTTCGGCGTCGATACGTGCCTGGATGCGCTCCCAATAGGGCGCGATGGCCACGGAATGATAGTCACGCAGAGCCCTGCCGAGTTCGATCCGGGCGGCCGGTTCACCGGCGGCCAGGGCGAGCATCTCTGCGGGGGTGCGCTTTCCGGCGCCGAGCACCGTGATGTCGCGATGCAGACGATCACGCGGTGTTCCCTGCACCGCCTCGACGCTCGACCGCCAGTGGCAGGCGCCTTTGCGGGGGATCAGGAAGGAGACGAGGTCACCGCGGGCGGGACACAGGGTCAGCAGGATACGGGCGGTTTCGGGAAACCGCGTGCGTACCTTGATCCGCCAGTCGCCGAGCGTTCCCGCCTGGGAACGCGAGCGGAGGGCCCGCAGGCTCAGTGCGGCCTCCCACAGCGGATGCGCTTCCGACATCCGCACGCGTGCGAGATCATTTCCGGTAAAACGAATGCGTAACATGGATGTTGCCCCCGAACGAACAGAACGACGCGCTTACCGTCCCCCTCGACGCACGCGCGGTGGTCGCGCGCGTCCATTGAATCGGACATCCCCGCGACGTCTTCCCCAAGACGCCGGCGGACGCGGAACATTGATCATCAGCCTACACCTCCACCGATCCCGCGTTTACCACTGGATCAGTAGGACATTGTCGGCACACCCGGCATGTCTAGACGCGTCACCCGCCCGCGGTCAAGACCCCCGGCGTGACCAATGCCATGACCTCGCACGGATCATCGCCCATTTCCACCACTTCGCGCACGGCCGACGTCGCACTTCTCCCGAGAACCGTCGACCCCGAATCTTTCTCGCAATTTCACCTCCATCACACCGCGTGTCCGAACGACACCGGCGGACGGGGGTGCCACCGTGACGGTCAGGGCGTCAGCAACGCGTCACTCACCCACCGTGACCTCGCTCAACTCCCAACAAAGTCCACGGAATCACTCCGTCTCCCACGCGGCATGTCGCGCCACATCCGACAGTTCGTCCTAGTAGCGTTCAAGCGCTTTGCTCCTTACGCCCCGATCACGCACAGTGATCACGGACGCCCGGACACGAACGCGGAAGGACGACGCGGTGTGATCACGGCCCTCGCTCTCGTCTCTCTCATCGGCCTGCTCGCGCTGTGCCTCCGGCGCACCAGGCCGCCAGCGGAACCTGCCGCCACCGAATATCCCGAATCCATGACGGCCGAACTCGAGCCAGGCGACGAGGAGTTCCTCGCCTGGCTCGCCGATCAGCTCTGGCCGGAGGACGAGTATCTGGACTTCGATACAGCGGGTGCCGACCACGACGACGAGGAGGAGTCCGGCGGCATGTTCTGCTAATTCCGGCAAGACGGCACACCGTACGCAAACGAACCGGGCCGGCCCGTGGGGACCGGCCCGGTAGGCGGATGCCGCGCGGGCTCAGCCGACGGTCGAGCGTGTCAGCGCCGAGCGGAAGGCGGGCAGATAGCCCTGCGCGTGCCCCTTGGCCGTGGGGTGGTAGGAGTCCCCGATCGGCACGGTCACCGCGTTGAGGTAGCCCTGCCCCGAGCACAGCTCCTTGCCCGCGAACTCGTCACGGACGTCGGAGAACGTGAATCCGGCCCGTCCGGCGGCCTTGTCGACCACGTCGTTGAGCACGTCGGCGGCCTGGTTGAGGACCGTCCGCTTGGTGTTGTTCAGGCCCACGCATCCGCTGACGATCGTGTAGAGGCGCGGATAGCCGAGCACGACGACCCGCGCGGACGGAGCCTTGCCGCGGATCTCGGTGTACAGGCCGTCGAGCCTGCCGGGCAGCGTGGAGGTCATTGTCGTCCGGGCCGCGGCGACCGCACTCTGGCAGTCGGCCGTCGAGCGGAGCACGCACGTCTCCATGACCTTCGCGAATCCGGCGTCGTTACCGCCGACGGTGATGCTGACCAGGTCGGTACCGGCGGCGAGCGAGCCGAGCTGTCCGCTGCGGACGGTGGCCGTGGTCGCGCCGGAGCAGGCGGCGAACCGGAACGAGGAGGTCGCGTTGGCCGCGACCCACAGCCGCGGGTAGGCGTTGGCACTGCGCTTGCACGTGCCGCTCGCGGGATCGTAGGCACCGGCGCCGGTGCCCGAGGAGTAGGAGTCGCCGAGCGCGACATAGTCGGGCCCGGCCGCGAAGGCGGGGGTGAACGGCAGAGAGGCGGCGCAGAACGCCACGATTCCGAGGATGGCCGAGGACTGGCGGGGACGTCGCATCAGCACTCCGTGAGGCAGACCGAACGGGTGCTCTGTTTATAACTCCGCTCGGCGCGCAGCGCCCGCCTCAATGTTTCCCGGCGATTTGTTACTTCTCACCGTTGAAATGCCACAAATCGACGCAACGTGATCATGGGTCGGCCCGCGCCGGGTGAGCGCGCGTACGCTGGCGCGATGCGAGAACTGGAAGAGCTGGCCGAACGCCTCCGTGCGTTCGCCCGCACGCGGGACTGGGAGCAGTTCCACACCCCGAAGAACCTGGCCATGGCCCTCTCGGGCGAGGTCGGCGAACTCGTCGCCGAGTTCCAGTGGCTGACGCCCCACCAGGCCGCGACCGTCATGGACGATCCCGCGTCCGCCGGCCGCGTCCGCGCCGAGATCGCCGATGTCTTCCTGTATTTGATCCGCCTCGCCGACGTCCTCGGCATCGACCTGACGCAGGCCGCGCAGGTCAAGCTCGATGAGAACGCGCTGCGCTACGACGCCGGAACCTATCGCGGCTCGACCCGGAAGGCCCCGCCCCTCCAGGACCCTCACTGATCAGCGGTCCGAGACCGCCGATTCGGAGCCGCGCAGGAGTTTCCGGACGGTCCCAGGCGGGAGTGCCGCCGCGGGACGGCTGGGACGAGTCACGACACTTGATCGAGGACAGAACGAGACGGGCGCCGCTCAGCATGAGCGGCGCCCGTCTCGTCATGTTGGCGGCGGTGCGGGGAGCCATCCCCCCGGTGGTCCCCGCACCGCGCGCGCCTTTTGAGGGGCGCATCAGGTAGAACGCGCCGGATGCGCCGGATGTTCCTGGCCGGTCCACCGCGTTCCCGGCCGCCCGCGTCGGGGGCAGGTGGAGTCGCGACTTGGAAAAGTGATATCACTTTGCTATTCTCGTGCCATGGCGGAGGAGGAGAGATGACGAAGAACGCAGTGGCGAACGTGGAGATGCCGCGTCCGCAGGTGGAGGAGCGTCAGGCCAAGGACATCGGCGGCTGGGGCATGCTCGGTGTCTCGATCGTGCTGGTCCTGGCGGGCGCCGGTGTGCTGGCCGGGGGTGTCGCCGCGGGCGGCGCGGGGATCGTAGTGGGGATCGTCGTCGGCATAGTGCTGTTTCTCGCGGGGCTCGTCCTGGCGGCGGGGCTGACGCCGGTCGCGCCGGGCGAGGCCCGTGTCCTCCAGCTTCTGGGGCGGTACACCGGCACGGTTCGCACGGACGGGCTGCGGTGGGTGAACCCGATCACGCAGCGGCAGCGCATCTCGACGCGAATCCGCAACCACGAGACCGGTCAGTCCAAGGTCAACGACCTGGACGGCAATCCGATCGAGATCTCCGCGGTCGTGGTGTGGCAGGTGCGCGACACCGCGCGGGCGGTGTTCGAGGTCGACGACTTCGTTGAGTTCGTCGCCTTCCAGACCGAGGCGGCCGTCCGGCACATCGCCGGGAGCTTCCCCTACGACTCCGCCGAGCGGACGTCGCTGCGGGACAACGCCGACGAGATCACCGCGCAGCTCTCCGACGAGCTGTCGCAGCGCGTCGAGTCGGCCGGGGTACGGATCATCGAGTCGCGGATCACGCGGTTGGCGTACGCGCCGGAGATCGCGCAGGCGATGCTGCGGCGGCAGCAGGCCGGCGCGGTCGTCGCAGCCCGCAAGCAGATCGTGGACGGGGCCGTCGGCATGGTGCAGCTCGCCCTGGACCGGCTCGACCAGGAGCACGTCGTCGATCTGGACGAGGAGCGGCGGGCCACGATGGTCAGCAACCTGCTCGTCGTCCTCTGCGCCGACCGGGACGCCCAGCCGGTCGTGAACACCGGGTCGCTGTACCAGTAGCCCGTGCCGAACGAACGCAAGAAGATGCTGCTGCGGCTCGACCCGGCGGTGCACGACGCGCTCGCCCGTTGGGCGGCGGACGAGCTGCGCAGCACCAACTCCCAGGTCGAATACCTGCTGCGCCGGGCGCTGATCGACGCGGGCCGGATGCCGGGCTCCGCCGGACGGATGCGGCGCCCGGGGCGGCCGGCCAAGAACGAGGAACCACCCGACCCGTCCGTACAGGACGGGGAAGACGACGGGGAAGTGGCGTGACATGGTGAACGTTCCCGACTCGCTGCCGGCGCGCATGTACCTGCTGGCCCATGATCCGCGCCGTCAGCGCATGACGGCGGGTAGTCGGCTGGGCTACGTGCTGCGGGCCGCCGCGCTGACCGAGCTCTTCCTGGACGGTCGGCTGTTGGACGAGCGCAAGAGGGCGGTGCCCGGAACTCCGGGCAACGACCCCTACGGCCTGCTCGCCCAGATCGCGTCGTCGCGTCCGCGGACGTGGCAGCACTGGGTCCGCAAGGACAGCCGTGCGATGAAGCGCCGGGTCCAGAGCGAACTGGTCGACGCCGGTCTCATCCGCGTCCAGGAGCACCGCGTGCTCGGCGTCTTCCCGGCGACGCGGGTCACCGTGCGCGACCCGCGCGTCGTGAAGTCGCTGTGGCGCGGTGCGTCGTCGGCACTGTGGGGGCAGCCGGTGGCCCATGTCAACAGCCTCGACGCGGCGGTAGTCGCGTTGGCGGCGGCTGGCGAGATCACCACGTTCCTGCCCCGGTCCGAACGCCGTCGGCACA
Organism: Actinomadura flavalba DSM 45200; assembly: GCF_000374305.1. Classification (GTDB taxonomy): domain Bacteria; phylum Actinomycetota; class Actinomycetes; order Streptosporangiales; family Streptosporangiaceae; genus Spirillospora; species Spirillospora flavalba. The sequence continues at coordinate 100,487 of NZ_KB894101.1, forward strand.
AGCGCCGCATCGCCGACCTGTCCGCTCGCTCCGGTCCCGCGCCGAAGGCCGTGCGCAAGGTGATCGAGGCGAACACCGCGGCAGCGGCGGCCTGAGCCACGCCAGACACTCCCGGTAGGTGCACCGGGCGGCCGCAGCACGGGGCCGCATCTTCGCACCGGAGATCACCGTTCCCGACAGGGGCATCGGGCGGGCGCAGCACAGGGCACGCAGTCTCGGCGGAGATCACCGTTCCCGGCGGGGGCATCGGGCGGGCGCAGCGCGGGGTCACATCTTCGCGGCGGAGATCACCGTTTCCGGCAAGTGCGTCGGGCGGCCGCAGCTCGGGCTCATGTGGTCTCGGCGGAGATCATGGCATTCGGTGTGTCTGATCGGCGTGGGCGGTCTGGGTGAGAGTCGGCTCGGTGGTGAAGGGGTGGGTGGACAATTCGGGTGCGGTGGGGCGGGTGGCTCTCTACGGTGGCGGGGTGTTCGAGCACCGTGGGAACGAGACCGAGTCCCTTTACGACCATGTGCGGGCGCATCTGCCGGCGGCCGGGGCCGGGCTGCGGGACGGCGGTGCGAGACTTCCGGACGAGGAGCACGGGGCCCTCTGGGCAGCGGGCGCCAGGGACGGGGTGCTCACGCACCATTGGGCGGGGCAGGCCGACGCGGACGAGGTGGACCGGGTCGTGCGGGCCGTGCTCAGCGGTGACGCCGCGACGGTCGAGGCGGCGCTGGAAAGCGTACGGGTCGTCGTGGTGGTGGAAGACCTGCTGCGGCGCGTCGCGACCGAGGCCACCGACCACCGGGCCGTGTACGAGCTGGCGCACCGGCTGGCGACCCGGTCCGCGCGGCGCGAGCCCGTCAAGGCGGGGCTGGCGCTGCTCGGACTGTTCAAGGCGGCACCTCACCGGGACGTCCTGACGACGCTGGCGAGGCACGACGAGTTCACGCTGTTCGCCGTCGTCGCGCTGCTCAACGGCGCCGACGACCCCGAACGCGAACTGTGGGACGTGGCGCGGAACGTGACCGGCTGGGGCCGTGTACACACCGTCGAGCGGCTGGCGGACGCGAGCAACCCCGAGGTGCGCGCGTGGATGCTGCGCGAGGGGTTCCGCAACGACGTCCTGGACCAGTACCTGGCCGGCGTCGCCGCGACGACCGGCGACCTGGCCGGAGCCCTCGCCGCGGAACGACCGGACGACCGCCTACTCGACGCGGCGGGTGATCTCCTGGTCGCGCTCGCGGATACCTCCGGCCCGATGCGTGGCATGCCGGACTATCCGGACGGCGAACGTGCCACCGCCCGCTATCTCGATCATGTCGCTACCCGGCCCGGCAATCTGCGGCACTTCGTGGCCGTCTGGTCGATCCGCACCTACGCCGAGGAGGCGTGGCCCGCGCTCGCCGCCCGCGCCACCGCGTTCCTCGAACGTCCGGACTGGCGGGATCTGGCCGTCGAGGGGTACTTCACGGCGGATCGAGAGGAGTTCCTGATCGTGGACCGCGCGTGCAGCCTGATGGGAATTCCGACCCACGCCGCCCATCTGCGCTGGCTGGCCACCCGGCCGCTGGACGCCCATCACTGGCGCGGCGCACTGCACGGCGCGGATGACGACACCGCCGCCGAAGCGGTCCGGCTCGCCGAGCGGACGCTGCCCCTCGATCGGCTCGCGACCGGCCCCTCCGGTCAGGCCGAGCCGTCGGACGCCCTGCACGCGCTCGCCACGGTCGTCGAGAACCTTCCCGACGGCCCGGTCGGCTGGCCACTGGTCGCTGCGGCACTGGCCAGTCCGCTGCCGCGCGCCCGGAACCTGGCCGTCCGCACGCTGGACGACTGGGGCGCGGACGCATGGCCCGCTGACGCGCGAACCGCGCTCGCCACCGCCGCAGCACGCGAACCGGACGACGAACTGCGCGCCCGGATGACGTCACAACTCGGCTGAGCTACCGCCGCGCCACATCAGCCGAGCCCCGGCCAGAGCTACCCGAACCCGACAGCAAACCGTGCCCTTGAAGAGTTCCCGCTGAGCCGAGTTCCCCACGCCGACCCACCGACCGTGCCGGGGCCACCCGCGCGCGAACCGACGACGCACCACATGATCCAGCGTCCCTACCCGGTCGACCGCCGCTGCGGCCTACCGGCTTTGCCCTGCTCGCCGCGTCGGCCCATCGAGCGCGCCCGGGGCGCCCGGCGCGCGAACTGGCGACGTGCCGCGGGATGCAGTGCTCTGCTTGGACGGCCGCCGTTGCGGCTTATCGGCTGTGTTCTCTTCGTCGTGACGGCCCATCGGCCGCGTTCGAGCACCCTCGTTCGAGCCGCGCGCGTTCGGGGCGCGCGCGTTCGGGGCGCGCGCGTTCGGACCGGTGGTGCGCTGTGGGAGCTGGTGCTCTGGTTGGTTGGTCGGCTGTGGCCTGGGGGTGGGGGCGTTCAGGTGGCGGCGGTCGTCCGGGGCGCGGGGTCGTGCGGGGTGGGGCGAGTGGGCGTGCGGTCTCTTGGTAAGGCGCTCAGGGCAAGGGTTGGGGTCTTCAAATTGTTCGGGTGGTCCTTTGACGGTTGCGTGTAGGCGTGCGTGCGGTGCGGCGCTCTTACGCTCGGTCGCATGGCTTCGGACCGTGTGATCTATCCGCTGATGAAGTACGTCGTGCTCGGTCCGGCGCTCCGGGTGCTGTTGCGGCCCCGGGTGCGCGGTGTCGAGAACGTTCCGGTGGAGGGGGCGGTCATTCTCGCCGCCAATCACCTCGCCGTGGTCGATTCGTTCGTGCTGCCGCTGATGGTGCGGCGCAAGGTGTTCTTCCTCGGCAAGCACGAGTACTTCACCTGTCCGGGCCGCCGGGGCCGGGCGATGGCGGCGTTCTTCCGGGGCGTCGGGGCGATCTCCGTCGACCGGTCCGGCGGCGGGGCCGCGACGGCCGCGCTGGACGCCGGCGCGGGCGTGCTGGAGGCGGGCGGAGTGTTCGCGCTGCACCCGGAGGGCACCCGCTCCCCCGACGGGCGGCTGTACCGGGGCCACACGGGCGTCGCGCGGCTGGCGCTGCGAACCGGCGCGCCCGTCGTCCCGGTGGCGCTGACGGGCACCGACCGCGTCCAGCCCGCCGGGCGCACGCTCCCCCGCCCGGGACGCGTCGACGTCCGCTTCGGTCGGCCCATCGACGTCTCCGGCCGGTCCGCCGACGACGTACGGGCGATCACCGACGAGATCGTGGCCGCGATCCAGGAGCTGTCCGGCCAGGAGTACGTGGACGCCTACGCACCCCGGCGCAGCGGATGAAGGCCCCGAAAACCACTGGCGGCAATGCTCCTCCCCTTCGTAGCGTTCGGCCATGGACGAGGACGAACGGCTGATCAACGTCGTGGACATCGAGGCGACGTGCTGGCGCGGTCCGACGCCCCAGGGCCAGACCGGCGAGATCATCGAGATCGGGCTGTGCGTCGTGGACGTGGTGGCGCGGGAGCGCGTCGCGCGGCACCGGGTCCTCGTGCGCCCGGAGCGGTCCGAGGTCAGCGCGTTCTGTACCGAGCTGACCGGGTTGACGGCCGAGGAGGTCGCCACCGGCGTCGGCTTCCGCGAGGCGTGCGCGCTGCTGGAACGCGAGCACCGGGCGGGAGCGCGGGTCTGGGCGAGCTGGGGCGACTACGACCGGCTCCAGTTCACCCGCCAGTGCGCGGCGTCCGGCGTGCCCTACCCGTTCGGCGCGCGGCACGTGAACGTCAAGGCCGCGCACGCCGCCGCGCACGCACTGCCGCGTCGGCTCGGCATGGCGGCGGCGCTCCGGCACGACGGGCTGCCGCTGGAGGGACGGCATCACAGCGGTGTCGACGACGCCTGGAACATCGCGCGCCTCGCCCTCGGCGTGATCGGCCGCGACGCGTGGCCGCTCCCGGTCGCCCGGCCCGGCGGCTGAGCCGTCAGCCCCGGCTCTGTCGCGGGATGCCGGGGAGGTCCGGAACGGCGTCGTCCGCGGCGGCCAGGCGCAGGACGGGGAACGGGGTGGCGATGCCCTCGTCGCGGAAGCGGCGGTGCAGCCGCTTCACGAACTCGTGCTTGATGCGGAACTGGTCGCCGAACTCGCCGGTGCGCAGGATGACGCTGAACTTGATCGCCGAGTCGCCGAAGGTGTGGAACCGGACGAGGACGTCGGCGTCCTCGACGCCGCCCTCGACCTCGCTCATCACGGCGCTGCCGACCTCGACCACGATCGCCTCGACGGCGTCCAGGTCCGCGTCGTAGGGCACCTGCGCCTGGAGGACGAGGCCCATGTCCTGGGCGGGCCGGTGGTAGTTCGTCAGGATCGTGTCGGAGAAGCGCTGGTTGGGGATGACCTCGACGTTGTCGGACAGGGTCCGGATCGAGGTGTTGCGCCAGTTGATGTCGACGACGTACCCCTCCTGGCCGCTGCTGAGCCGGATGTAGTCGCCGGGCTCGATCGTCTTGGACGCCAGCACGTGCACGCCCGCGAACAGGTTGGCGAGCGTGTCCTGGAGGGCCAGCGCGACGGCCAGACCGCCGACGCCGAGCGCGCCGAGCAACGGCGTGATCGAGACGCCGAGGCTTTGCAGCATGATCAGGATGCCGATGCCGAGCACGATGACGCGCGTGATGTTCGCGAAGATCGTCACGTTCGCGGCCGAGCCCTGCCGCGCGGTCGCGATCGACGTGACGCCGCCCGCGATGAGCCGCGCCAGCGCCAGCGTCACGACGAACACGGTGATGGCCGTGAGGATCTTGCCGATGTAGTCGAGCGTCTTGGCGTCGGGGGCGAGGACCTCGGCGGCGAGCCAGAGGCCGCCGAGCACCGACAGCGGCAGCGCCAGGTCGTGCAGCAGCTTGGCGAACAGGTCGTCCCACGCCCAGCGGGTGTCACCGGCGCGCTTGGTGAGCCGCCCGGACGCGAACCGCAGGACGATCGCGATGGCGACGGCGACCGCGAACAGGATCGCGGCGGTGATCACCCGGCTCCAGTCGACCGAGTCAGGCATGGGGGTCAGCGCTCCTCTCAGCGTTGCGAGCCCGCCTGCCGAGCGCGGGCCGCCGAACCCCAAGATCGTAGTGACCCGGCCGGGGCGCCGGGGCCGGGTGCGGGAATCGGCCGGCCCCCGATTACGATCGGGAGAATGGTGGGTGCGGGATTGCTGCGCCGGTTGGGGGTCACGGCGCTCGGGCTGCCGAACGGCCCCCACCGCGTCACGGTCGAACGCGATCTGCGCGTCCCGGTCGACGACGGCGTGACGCTGCTCGCCGACCGCTACGTGCCGGACGGCGTCGAGCGTCCGCCGACCGTGCTGGTCCGCTCCCCCTACGGGCGGCGCGGCCCGTTCGGGCTGATGTGCGGGCAGACGTTCGCCTCCCACGGCTTCCAGGCCGTCGTGCAGAGCGTGCGGGGCGGGTTCGGCTCGGGCGGCGAGTTCGAGGCGCTCGACGAACGCGACGACGGGCTCGCCACGATCGCGTGGCTGGAGCGGCAACCGTGGTTCGGCGGGACGTTCGCGATGCACGGCCCCAGCTACCTCGGGTACGTGCAGTGGGCCGTGGCCGCCGACGCCGGGCCGTCGCTGAGGGCGCTGTCCATGCAGGTCACCGCGTCGCAGTTCCGCGAGGCGATCAACGTCGGCGGGACGTTCGCGCTGGAGTCGACCCTGATCTGGGTGGATCTCACCGCCCGCATGAAGCATCCGCTGTCGGGGCTGACGACGGGCGTCCTGTCGCCCCGGCGGGCGCGGCGGGCGACCCTGTCGGGACGTCCCATCGCCGAACTGGACGCGCTGGCCACCGGGGCGCCGCAGCGGTTCTTCCAGGACCTGCTGGAGCACGGCCCCGACAGCCCCTTCTGGGACCGCCGCGACTTCAGCGCGGGCGTCTCGCGGGTGTCGGCGCCGGTGAACATGACCGGCGGCTGGTACGACATCTTCCTGCCGTGGCAGATGCAGGACTACGCGGCGCTGCGCGCGGCCGGGCACCGCCCGTATCTGACGATCGGCCCGTGGTTCCACGCCGACCAGAAGATGATGCGCGGCTCGATCGAGGAGGCGCTGCGCTGGTTCCGCGCGCACCTGCTGGACGATCCGTCGGAACTGCGCGAGATGCCCGTCCGGCTGTTCGTGACGGGGGCGCGGGAGTGGCGCGAGTTCCCCGAGTGGCCGGTGCCCGGCATGACGGAGGAGCGGTGGCGGCTCCAGCCGGACGGCGGTCTGGGCACCGGTACGCCGCCGGTGTCGGAGCCCACCCGGTACCGCTACGACCCGGCGCACCCGACGCCGTTCCTCGGCGGGCCGACGCTCCTGGGCGGCAGCCGTCCCGTCACCGACCAGCGGCGGCTGGAACGCCGCCGCGACGTGCTGACCTTCACCTCCGCGCCGCTGGCCGAGGACGTCGAGATCATCGGCCCGGTCGCGGCGGAGATCTTCCTGCGGTCGAACCGCGAGCACACCGACGTCGTGGTGCGGTTGTGCGACGTCGCGCCGGACGGCACGTCGCTGAACCTGTGCGAGGGCATGCGGCGGCTGGTGCCGGGCACGCCGGAACCCGACGCGGACGGTGTGCGCCGCGTCGAGGTGGAGCTGTGGCCGGCGGGCCACCGCTTCGCCGCGGGGCACCGCGTCCGCGTGCAGGTGTGCAGCGGCGCGTATCCCCGCGTCGCGCGCAATCCGGGCACGGGTGAGCCGCTGGGGACCGCCTCGGAGCTGCTGACGGCCGATCAGGAGATCTTCCACACGGCGGACCGTCCGTCGGCGATCGTGCTCCCCCGCGTCGGGATCAGCGGCGTTTGAGGGCCGCCAGGGCGCGGTCGGCGTGGACGTTCATTCTCACCTCGCTCTTGATGATCTCCAGGACGCGGCGGTCGGTGCCGATGACGAACGTCTGGCGCCGGGTGGGGAGCAGGGCGAGGCCCCGCTTGACGCCGAAGCGTTCGCGGACGACGCCCTCCGGGTCGGACAGGAGCGGGTAGCCGAGGGAGTGCTTGTCGGCGAACTCCTTCTGCTTCGCGACGTCGTCGGCGCTGATGCCGACGGCCTGGCCGCCCGCGTCGGCGAGTTCGCGCGCCAGGTCGCGGAAGTGGCACGCCTCGGCCGTGCAGCCGGGCGTCATGGCCGCCGGATAGAAGAACAGCACGACCGGGCCCGCCTCCAGCAGGCCGGTCAGGCTGCGCGAGGTCCCCGTCTCGTCGGGGAGCTCGAAATCGTCGATCTGGTCACCGATCCTCATGCGCCCGACCGTAGCGCGGCCCCCCGGTCTCAGGCGGGCTGGGGACGTCCCGCGAGCAGCGCCCGCACCGCCGAGACGGTCCAGGTACCGGACGCGCCGGGACGTCCGCGCAGGTAGGACGCGGCCCGGACCGGCGACCAGCCGTGCGCCTCGCGCAGCCCGTTGCCGAGCATGCGCAGGTAGGCGGGGGCCGGGGCGTTGAGCGCGGCGCCGTCGATGCCGTGCGGCGCCGTGAACGTCAGCACCGGGTGGCCCTCGTGCTCACCGACGCGCAGGATCGTCTCGTAGCGGCCGGGGCCGACGCGCTGGCGTCCGGTGGCGAACACCTCGGTGAGGTCGACGTCGTCGCTCACCGGGCGGTGCATCTCCTGCGCGATCACGTCGCTGAACTGGCCGAGCGTCAGCAGATAGGCGCGGGCGGCGGCACGGCCGGGCAGCGCCGGGTCGTAGAACGCGACGCCGCCGCCCCACGTCGCCGACGTGGCGCCGAAGTAGATCCCGCCGGGCAGCGTGACCGCGCGGTCGGCGGCGGCCGGGCGCGGATCGCGGCAGCCGGTGTAGTGCACGGCGGCGCCGGACGGGCGCCCGCCCGCCAGATAGCAGGCGAAACGCTCGCGGTACAGGTTGCTTCCGTAGGCGGCGTACCAGAGCCTCATGCGTGCCCGGGGTCGGCGACGCGGGCCAGGAACAGCGGTTCCCCGGTGCGCTGCTCGCGCACGAGCAGCAGGTGGGGCCGGTCGAACGCGACGCTCGGGCCGGCGGAGACGGCCGTCACACCGGCGGCGGTTCCCGCGGCGGCTTCGGTTCCCTTCTCGTCCACTCGCATCATCGCTGCATGATGCACGAACTGGAGGCGATCCGCATGCGCGGAGATGCCCGTGAGATCCGCGCGGTCGGAGAACGCGATGCCCATGCCGAGGCCGGTGAGCACGTTTCCCGCGTTGAGACGGGACTTGAGGTCCACCTTGGGCAGGCGCAGTGCGACGTGTGTCTCTTTCCGCGCGGCGTCGAGCCGATCCAGGGTCTCGGTGGTGAGGTCCGGGCATCCTCCCGCGCGGGCGTCGGGCAGGAGCGCGGTCAGGCTGAGCCGTCCGCCCTCGTACGGGAGGGCGACGGCCGTCCACCCGGCGGCCCGCGCCAATCCGGCCCGGACGTCGGCGCTCATCATCGGCACGGACGTGCGGGCCCCGGCGGCGGTGGTGAAGGGCGATGGCGCCGTCCGGTCGGGGTCGAAGCGCCGCTTCCACTGGGCCTTGAGATAGACGGCGTCGGTCAGGACGAACCCGGTGTCCCGGGTGACCGCGCCCGCGGGGATCAGGTCGCGGATGCGGCCGGACGTCGTCTGCTCGACGTGGCGGTTGATCAGGCGGCGGGCGCCCTCGGGGTCGGCGCCGAACGGGGCGGTGCGCACGCCGGCGTCGTAGGCCGTCGTCACGCGGTCCAGATAGGACGGTTCCAGTGCCGCGACCGACGGCGTCCAGACCTGGTCCGTCACGCGCCATGTCACGCCCTCGGTGTTCAGGCCGCGCATCGCCCGTTGCCGCGCGTGCAGCGCGGGCACCGGATCGCCGGGCGGCAGGCGTAGCGCGCGGGTCATCGCGAGCGCGGTCTCGCCGCGCGCGCCCAGCGCCACCATGCCGACCCCGGCCGCGAGGCTGCTCGGCGAGAGCACGAGGTTTCGCCGGGGCTCCGCACGGCACCAGCGGTCCAGCACCGCCAGGCCGAACGCGGTGTCGGCGCGGGCGGCGACGCGGGGGTCGGCCGCCGTGACCGCGATCACTTTTCCCCGCTTCTCCGGGACCGGTGGCGGCGCGGGCTCCGACCCGCACGCCGACGCGGCGATCAGCACGAAGGAGCAGGTCAGAGCGGCCGCGGTGACGGAACCCATAACCGGTTCGACGCGCCGTTGACCGTAACGGTTCCGAGACTTTCCCCGGACAGGGTTTGCGAAAAGCGGCGGGTGGTTAATACTCATGTCGAGCAGTTCGCTCGATCGCGGCGGGAAAGCAAACCCCCACCGCACCGCTCCTCCCCAGGGGGCGTTCGAGCACAGCCCAACTGCTCGTTGTTCGGTGCCTAAGACGCAGGTACCTCCGGATTACCCCTGCCTTGTCCCGGAGGACTGTCATGCGTCGCACCCACACCATCGCGCTCGTCACCGCCGCCGACCTTTCCGATGGCACCTCCCACGCGACCGCCGTCCGTGAGCTGGCCCGCTCCCTGGCCCGCCCGATCGACGACGGCGGCCTCGGCCACCGCGTCACCGTCTACGCCCGCCGCCAGGACGAGAACGCCAAGCTCCGCTCCCGCATCGCCGCCGGCGCCGCCCTCCAGCTCCTGGACGCCGGGCCCGCCGCCAAGCTGAGCGACGACGAGATCCTCGCGCACATCGGCGAGTTCGCCGACGCCCTGCGCCGCCGCTGGAGCCGCGCCGCCCGCCCGGACGTCGTCCACGCCCACGGCTGGATCGCCGGGCTCGCCGCCTGCGCCGTCGCCCGCGAGATGGACATCCCGTTCGTGCTCAGCTACCACGGCCTCGCCGCCGGTGAGCGCGGCGCCGGACGCACCGTGCACCCGGCCCGGATGCGGGTCGAGACGGCCGTCGGCCGCGACGCCGACATCGTGCTGGCCGCGCACACCTCCGAGGCCGAGGCGCTCGCCCGGATGGGCGTGCCGCGCCCGCTGACCCGCGTCCTGCCGACCGGCATCGACGACACCCTGTTCACCCCCGCCGGTCCGGCGATGCCGCGCGGCGACCGCGACCGCATGGTCGTCGTCACCCGCGACCTCGCCGACGGCGGCGTCGAGTCCGCGATCCGCGCGCTGGCCCACGTGCCCGGCGCGGAGCTGACCATCGCGGGCGGCCCGGCCCGCGAGGAGCTGGAGAGCGACCCGGTCGTGCACCGGCTGACGGTGCTCGCCAAGGAGCTGCACGTCGCCGACCGCGTCGTCTTCCTCGGCGACGTGCCGCGCAAGTCGCTGCCCAAGCTGCTGCGCACCGCGCGGCTGGCGCTGAGCCTGGCGCCGACGCTGCCCGCGCCGTCGATCGCGATCGAGGCCATGGCCTGCGGCGTCCCGGTGGTCACGACCCCGGCGGGCGCCAACGCCGACAGCGTCCTGGACGGCATCACCGGACTGCACGTCCCGGCGGGCCGTCCGGCGGGGGTGGGCCGCATGCTGCGCCGCCTGCTCGCCGAGGACACCACCCTGAACGGCTGGTCGATCGCGGCCGTGGACCGCGCGCACTCGCGGTTCGCCTGGAACCGCATCGCCGCCGAGACCGCCCGCGCGTACGAGCGTCTGCTGCCCACGCCCGAGCCGGTGGAGGAGCCGGCCGACGACCTGGCCGCCGCGCTCGCGAGCTGACCCGCCCGGTCCCCGGACGCGACGAGGCCCCTGCCCGGTGACGGGCCGGGGCCTCGTCGCGTCCGGGACAGCGCCCGGAACAGGTGATACTGACCGGGTGAGCGCACAGAGGCTGATCGGGCGGGAGACCGAGTTCGGGCTGCTGAGCGACGTGCTCGGCCGCGCGGCCGGCGGTGCGGCCGGGATCGTGCTCGTCGGCGGGGACGCCGGCGTCGGCAAGTCCCACCTGGTGGGGGCGCTGGCACGGGCCGCGGCCGAGAGCGGCGCGACCGTGCTCGTCGGGCAGTGCGCCGAGCTGGGCGAGAGCATGCCCTACCTGCCGCTCGCCGACGCCCTCTGGACGGCGTCCCGCACGCTGCCGCACGTCCGCGACGCGATCGAGGCGCGGCCGGTGCTGCGACGGCTGCTGCCCGACGGCGAGGCCGCCGACCCCGGGAACGCGGGCGACCTGGCCCGCCAGCAGCTCCTCGGCGCCGCCCTCGGACTGCTCGGCGCGCTCGACGGCGAGGGGCCCGTGCTGCTGGTGCTGGAGGACCTGCACTGGGCGGACCGCTCCACCCGGCACCTGCTGACGTTCCTCAGCCGCGTCCTGGACCGCGAGCGCGTCTGCCTCGTCGGCACCTACCGCACCGACGACCTGCACCGGCGGCATCCGCTGCGCCCGGTCGTGGCCGAGCTGCTGCGGCTGCCGAACGTCACGTCGGTGGAGTTGCGGCCGTTCGGAGCCGACGAGACGGCGGCGTACCTGGCGTCCCTGTCGGACGGCGAGCCCGCCGACCCGGCCGTGGCGGCGTCCGTGCACGCCCGTTCGGAGGGCAACGCCTTCTACGCCGGTGAGCTGTTCTCGGCCGCGCGGCACGGCGACGCGCTCCCCGCCGCGCTGGCCGACCTGCTGCTGGCCCGGATGGAGCGGCTGCCCGAGGAGGCGCAGCGGGTCGTGCGGGTGGCGGCCGTCGCGGGCGTGCGGGTGGACGACGAGCTGGTCCGGCGGGCGTCCGGGCTGGACGAGGCCGCCGCGGGCGCGGCGCTGCGCGAGATCGTCTCGCAGCGGCTGCTCGTGCCCGACGGCACGGCCGGCTACCGGTTCCGGCACGCGCTGCTGCGCGAGGCCGTCATCGCCGACCTGCTGCCGGGTGAGCAGGTGCGGCTGCACGCGGCGTTCGCGGCGCTGCTGCGCGACGACGAGCGGCCCCGTTCGCGCGCGCTGCTCGCTCACCACTCGCTGGCCTCGCACGATCTGCCCACGGCGTTCGCCGCGTCGGTGGCGGCGGGCCGCGAGGCCGAGCGGATGGGCGCGCCGGACGAGGCGCACGACCACTACGACCGGGCGCTGTCGCTCTGGGACGCGGTGCCGGACCACGGCGACGCCGACCGGGTGGCGCTGCACCTGGCGGCGGGGCGGGCCGCCGTCCGGGCGGGCGAGACCGTCCGCGCCGTGTCCCGGCTGCGGCGGGTGCTGCGCGAGCTGCCGCCGGGCGACGCACGGCTCGCGGCGACCGTCCGCGAGCAGCTCGCCTACTACCTCGACGACCTGGACCATCACCGGGACTCGCTCGCGATGACCACCGAGGCGCTGGAGCTGCTGCCGCCCGGCACGACGCGGGAGCGGGCGCGCGTGCTCGCCACCCGGCTGCGGACCTCCCTCGCGGTGGACGGTACGGACCTGGCCGCGCTGGCCGAGGAGGCCATCGCGACGGCGCGCGCGTCCGGCGCGGTGGAGGCGGAGGCGAGCGCGCTGGTGTCGCTGGGGCTGATCCGCGAGTCGGCGACCGACGCCGATGACGCCGAGGACCTGTTCGGCCGCGCGGACGAGCTGGCGCGCGGCGCGGGCGACGTGCAGGCCGCGACGCGGGCGGCGTTCCACCGGGCGCGGGCCCGTTTCGACCGGGGCGACCTGGCGGGCGCGTCCGCGCTCGCCGACGACACGCTCGGCTACCTGCGCGACAACGGGCTGCTCTGGGCGGGTTACGGGGTCTCGCTGCGGTGCCTGCGGCTGCTGATCCGCTACACGTCGGGAGACTGGGCGGCGGCGGGAGCGATCGCGGACGGGTTCGCGGTGCGGGTGGCGCGTCCGTTCGAGGGGCAGTTGTCGGCGTACGCGCTGTTCCTCGACGTCGCGCGGGGGTCGTCGGCCGTCGCGGAGCGGACCCGCTGGCTGGAGCCGCTGTGGCCGGAGGACGGTTTCCTCGCCTATGTCTCGCGCGGGCTGCTGGCCGAGCACGAACTGTGGAACGGGCGCCCCGACGCGGCGCTGGAGCACATCGCGGCGACGATGAAGCTGCTCGGCGCCGGTGAACCCGGCATGATCCGGCTCGCGGCGACCGGCCTGTGGGCGCAGGCCGAGCGTGCGGCGGCGGCGCGGGAGGCGGGGGACGCGGCGGCGCTCGCGGACGTCCTGGCGGAGGCCGACGCGCTCGCCGCGGCGGCGCGCACGGCGGCGGCCACCACGATGTGGGGGCAGTCGCGGCAGTGGCTCGGGTGGGAGGGGCAGGCGTTCCTCGCGCGGGCCGAGGCCGAGCACGCGCGGGCGCACGGGACGGACGGGCCGGAGGTGTGGCGGCGTCCGGTCGAGGCGTTCAGGTACGGCGGTGAGGCTTTCGTGTACGAGGTGGCCCGGTCGCGGTGGCGGCTCGCCGAGGCGCTGGCGGCGGCCGGTGAGCGCGCGGAGGCCGGCCGGGTGTGGCGGGAGGCGCTGGACGACGCCGAACGCCTCGGCGCCGCTCCCCTGGTGACGGCCCTGCGCGACCTCGGGACGCGGGCGCGGCTCGGCGGCTCCGGCGCCGCGAGCGGCGACGGCCTCGGCGGCCTGACGGCGCGCGAGCGCGAGGTGCTGAAGCTGGTGGCCGACGGGCGCTCCAACAAGGAGATCGCCGGGGCCCTGTTCATCTCCCCGAAGACCGCGAGCGTCCACGTCTCCAACATCCTCGCCAAACTCGGCGTCACCAGCCGCACCGCGGCGGCGGCGCTGGCCCATCGACAGGGAGATGCGTAGTGCCGGTGCTCTATGCGGTGGCGTGCGGGGCGACGCCCGCCGCCGAGGTGGCGGGGTTCGTGCGGACGGTACGTGAGGACGGGTGGACCGTCTGTGCGATCTTGACGCCGTCGGCGGTGAGGTTCGCGGATGTCGCGGAGCTGGAGGAGGCGACCGGGTTCCCCGTGCGGAGTGCCTACAAGCGCCCCGACGAACCGGACGTCCTGCCTCCCGCGGACGCGTTCGTCGTGGCGCCCGCGACGTTCAACACCGTCAACAAGTTCGCGTGCGGGATCAGTGACACGCTGGCGGCCGGGCTGCTCAACGAGGGGCTCGGGCTGGGCCGTCCGATCGTCGTCGCTCCGTGGCCGAACGCACCGCTCGCCCGGCATCCGGCCTTCCGGCGCAGCCTCGCCGACCTGCGGTCCTGGGGCGTCCACGTCGTCTACGACCCCGACCGCCTTCCCGGCGCCCCGGGATCGGCACCGGCGCACCTCGACTGGACGGCCGTCCGGGCCGCCCTGCCCGTGCCCGGCTAGGCCGGTCAGCCGGTGACGTTGAAGGTGTCGGGGTCGGGGCCGACGCGGTGGTCGCGGTTGCGTGCCGAGATGGCGGACATGTCGTCGGCGCTCAGGCCGAAGTCGAAGAGGGCGAAGTTCTCCTCCATGCGCGACCGCGACGACGACTTGGGGAAGACCACGTCGCCGCGCTGGATGTGCCATCGCAGGGTGACCTGCGCCGGAGTGCGGTCGAGGCGCTCGGCGATCCGGGTGATCACCGGGTCCTGGAGGACGGCGCCCTGCGCGATGGGCGACCACGCCTCGGTGACGATGCCGTGCTCGGCGTCGTAGGCGCGGACCGTGTCCTGGGTGAGGTAGGGGTGGGCCTCGATCTGGTTGACGGCCGGGACGGTCTCGGCCGACTCCAGGATGCGCCGCAGGTGGGCGGGCTGGAAGTTGGAGACGCCGATCGCGCGGGAGCGGCCCGAACCGTAGACCTCCTCCAGGGCGCGCCACGTCTGGACGAAGTCGCCCACCTCCGGCATCGGCCAGTGGATGAGGAAGAGGTCGAGACGGTCGGTGCCGAGGTCGGCGAGCGTCCGGTCGAACGCCTTGAGCGCGTCGTCGTAGGCGTGGAAGGAGTTGTTCAGCTTGCTGGTCACGAAGACCTCGTCGCGGTCGAGGCCGGACCGGGCGATTGCCTCGCCGACGCCGCGCTCGTTGCCGTACATCTGCGCGGTGTCGATGTGGCGGTAGCCGACGTCGAGGGCCGTGGCGACCGCGTCCGCCGTGTCGTCCGGGTCGATCTGGAACGTGCCGAAGCCGAGCTGGGGGATCTCGACACCGTTGTTCAACGTGACCACGGGGACGTTCGCCATGGGTTCCTCCCGTTCGCTGAGGTCAAACGACTCGTGGAGCCCCTACCCGTCTTATCTGCGGCAAACGGCCATGGATCAGGCGAGAAAGGTGAACGTCGGGGCGTCGGCACCGGCGCGGCCGTGCGCGAGCCACGCGAGCGCGAGGTCCTGCCAGGGCAGCCCGACGGGCGCGTACACGGTCGCCCCGGCGCGAGTTCCGACTTGCCCGGCTCGTCGGCGCCCAGCGCGGTGACATGCGTGCCCGGCGCCACGGCGTCCAGCAGCGGGGTGCGCGCCCACGTGGCCGTGACCACGATGTCCGCGCGGCCGGCGGCGGCCCGCGGATCGGGCGCGGTCACCGCCGGGACGTTCAGCGCGACGCCGTGCCGGTCGGCGAACGTCTCGGCCCGCCCGGCGTCCAGGTCGCAGACCGTCAGCGCCGTGACCGTCCGCAGCGCCGCGAGGCCGCGCAGCACCAGGTCCGCCTGCGCGCCCGCCCCGATCACCGCGACGCGGCCCGCTTCGGGCGGTGCCAGCGCGTGCGTGCCGAGCGCGGCGGCGAGACCGGTGCGCCAGGCCGTCACGGTCGCCGAATCCAGCAGCGCCAGCAGTTCGCCCGTCGCGAGGTCGTGCAGGCACACGACGCCGCGCAGCGCCGGACGCGCGTCCGGGAACTTGGCGTTGACCTTGACGGTGTAGGCGGGCACGCCCGGCAGCAGGCCCGGGATCAGCGCGGTGGCCGTGCCCGGGCCGGGCAACGGCGCGATGATCCGGCGCGCGTCGGTTCCGGCGGGCGCGGCGACGAAGCCCGCGCGCAGGGCGTCCAGGCACGCGGGGACGTCCAGGAGGGCGGTCAGCGCCGACCGGTTCAGCAGGATCGTCATACCGTCATCATCGGTCACTTCGGGCGCTGCCGGGCCTCCACGAGACGGTCCCAGTCGGTGCGCCAGTCGCGGCCCTCGTCGTCGATGAACGAACCGGGCGGCGCCTCCACGCGGTGGGCGCGCAGCCACTCCCCCGGCCGGCGCATCGCGGGACGCGGACGGCCGTCGCTCGGCATGAGCTGCGGCTGGATCGGCGCCGGGCGCACGCCCGGGTCGGTGCCCTCCTCGGCGATCTGCGCCTGGTCCTTCTCCTCGGCCATGCCGATCGGGCCCTTGCGGCGGGCGTTGAAGAACTGGTTCACGGCCGGGTGGGTGCTCGACAGCACCATCTCGCGCGGGCCGAACATCACCAGGCCGCGCCGGAACAGCAGCCCGAGGTTGTCGGGCAGGACGCGGGCCGTGCCGATGTCGTGCGTGACGATGAGGAACGTCGCCCCCAGCTCGGCGTTGAGGTCGACGAAGAGCTGGTTCAGGTAGGCGGTGCGGACGGGGTCGAGGCCGGAGTCGGGCTCGTCGGCCAGGATGATCTCCGGGTCGAGGACGAGCGCGCGGGCCAGGCCGGCGCGCTTCTTCATGCCGCCCGAGATCTCGCCGGGCAGCTTCTCCTCCGCGCCGGACAGGCCGACCATCTCCATCTTCTCCAGCACGATGGAGCGGATCTGCGACTCGGACCTGCGCGTGTGCTCGCGCAGCGGGAACGCGATGTTGTCGTACAGGTTCATCGAGCCGAACAGGGCGCCGTCCTGGAACAGCACGCCGAACCTGCGGCGCATCTCGTAGAGCTGCTTCTCGTGCAGGCGCGGGACGTCGCCCTGGTCACCGACGTAGACGTGGCCGCGATCGGGGCGGAGCAGGCCGACGAGGTTCTTGAGGAAGACCGACTTGCCGGTTCCGGACGGGCCGAGCAGCGCGGAGATCTCCCCGGCGGGGATCGTGAACGTCACGTCCTCCCAGATGACCTGGCGGCCGAAGGACTTGCGCAGGCCCTCCACCCGGATCTCGATGCCCATGGCGACTCCCTGGGCGGGCCCCGGCGGCGAGGGGTCCGCGCCCGGTGTCCGGCCCCCGCCGCTTTCGACGCTACGTCCAACACCGGACGGGAAAAAGGCCCAATTCGTCCCTTTTACCCAAACGGGTCACTCTGCCCCGTGACCGGCGGCGCATCGCGCACCCATCGTGCCAACATCCCCGGCCCGGTTGGGCACAATCTCGGCTTCCCCGGCACCGGGGCGGGCTTGAAACCATGGCGTCACCTCCGGCGCGTCCCCCACGCGCCCAATCCCCCACTGGAGGCGTCGTGAAGTACCGTTCCGCCCGCCTGCGCGGGCCCGCCGCGATCGTCGCGGCGACCGGCCTGGCCCTCACGGCCCTGGCCGCGACACCCGGCGCGGCCTCGGCCGCGTCCCCCGCCGCACCCGCCGACCCGGCGCGGGTCGCGGCGGCGCTCACCGCCCAGCTCGGCGCGCGCAGCGCCGGGACCTACCTCGACGGGGGCGCGCTCGTCGTCACCGTCACCGACTCCGGCGCCGCAGCGGCCGTCCGCGCGGCGGGCGCGCGGCCCCGCACCGTCGCGCGCGGCGGCGACGACCTGAAGAAGGCCGAGGCGGCGCTGAAGCGGCGGGCGTCGGTGCCCGGCAGCGCCTGGGCCGTCGACCCCGCCGCGAACAAGGTGGTCGTCACGCTCGACGCCACCGTCACCGGCGCCCGGCTCGCCCAGGTGCGCAAGACCGCCGCCGCGCTCGGCGACGCCGTCCACGTCCGCCAGACCAAGGGCACGTACCGGACGTACACGGCGGGCGGCGAGGCCATCTACGCCGGGACGGGCCGCTGCTCGCTCGGCTTCAACGTCGAGAAGGGCGGCGAGTACTACTTCCTCACGGCCGGGCACTGCACGGACGGACGCGGCGCCTGGTACGCGGACGCGGCCAATTCCAGCAAGCTCGGCGACACCGCCGGGAGCGACTTCCCCGGCACCGACTACGGCCTCGTGAAGTACTCCTCCGCCCCGGCGGACACGCGCGGCGTGGTGAGCCTGTACGGCGGCACGCAGGACATCACCGGCGCGGGCTCGGCCACGGTCGGCCAGTCCGTGACCCGCAGCGGCAGCACCACCCAGGTGCACACGGGCACGGTGACGGCGCTGAACAAGACCGTCAACTACGACGACGGCGCCACCGTGAGCGGCCTCATCGAGACGACCGTCTGCGCCGAGCCCGGCGACAGCGGCGGCCCGCTCTTCACCGGCCCGACGGCCCTCGGACTGACCTCCGGAGGCAGCGGCGACTGCACCCTCGGTGGAACGACGTTCTTCCAGCCGGTCGGCCCCGCACTGTCGGCGTACGGCGTGACGCTGTACTGACCCGCTGACGGGTTCCCGGCCGTCCGCCGCTCCCAGGGGCACCCGGGAACCCGCCAGCGCGACCGCGGTTCGTCGCCCGCCGTCGTGTCCGGACGTAGATCCGCTTCCTAGCGGAACCGCACGTCGTCGCCTGCGCGGATCGTGCCCGGGTGGACGACCGTGGCGTACGCGCCCGCGCACGGCTGGGGCGTCATGCCGTCCATGGGGGCGACGCGGTTCTGCTTCGCGGGGACGCGCAGGGCGTCGGTGTCGCGGGGCAGGTCGCCGTGCTCCAGAGTGGGGACGGCGCAGCGCGGGGTCTGGGCGATCACTCGGAGGACGACGTCGCCGATCTCCAGCTCACGGTCGGCCCATGACGCCTCGGGGTGGCCCTCCCCTGGCACGTCGATGACCAGGTTCGGGCGGTACCGGAGGGGATCGACGCTTCCTGCCTGCGTCGCCGCGCCGATCGTCGCGAGTGTCGCCGTCGTGATCAGGTGCACCGGCGCGAAGTCGACGAACGCGTTCGGCGGAAGGTGCGTGTCCTCGGTGGCCACCCGCGCCTCGATGCCCTCCGCCAGTACCTGGTCGGGGACGGCACGGTCGAGCACCGCGCCGTCCGGTGGCGTCGAGGCGAGGGTGACCCGGCGTCCGAGGGCTTCGGAGAGGTGATCGTCCAGGTCGTCGTCCACGAACGTGCCGTCCGGCAGGACGATGCCGTCCCCGGCGGGCCGCATGCGCAGCAGGTCCCGCCACAGCCGGGGATTCTTCGCGCTGGCGACCCGCCCGGTCTCCAGGTCGACGAGCGCCCGCGCGCGGTCGCCGCCCACCCCGGCCGGGGTCACCTCGGCGGCGTCGAGGGATTCGCCCAGCATGGACTTCACCGGATACCGCCACGTCGCCGCAATCTTCATGTCGTCACCCTACGACTCCGCGTGTCACGAATCGTCGTCCTCGTCGCCGAGGATCTGGAGGGCGCCCAGGTAGGTCAGTGGGGGGACGCGGCGCATGGGTGGCCTCCTGTCAGGGGCGCGTGGCGAGGCGTCCAGCGTAGGGCGGCATGCACCGCTTTGGACCTCGATGGTTAGACATCAGGTGGTCCAACCAGTTGATAAGTGGGCACCTATCGGTCATGCTGGGTGCATGCCGGAGATGACCGCCGTGCGGCGGAGTGTGGTGTCCGATGGGGTGTTCGCGCAGCTCATTCACCGGATTCTGGTCGGGGAGTTCGCGCCGGGCGACGCGCTGCCCGCCGAGCGGGAGCTGACCGAGGTGTTCGAGGTCAACCGGCACGCCGTGCGGGAGGCGATCAAGCGGTTGCAGCAGGCCGGGGTGGTGCGGGTCGCGCAGGGCGGGAAGACGCAGGTGCTCGACTGGCGGCGGCACGCGGGGCTGGAGCTGCTGCTGGAGCTGGCGCGGACGGGGGCGATCGACAAGGTCGCGGTGCTGCGGGACATCGTCGTGATGCGGCGGACGATCGGCGCCGACGCCGCGCGGCGCTGCGCCCGGCTCGCCGACGACGCGGCGCTCGAACGCGTCGCCGTCGCGGCACGGAGCTACCCGCCGGGCGGCGCCGGCCCCGACGAGCTGCACGCCGCCGACGTCGCGTTCTGGGACGCGGTCGTCGACGGCTCGGGCAACCTGGCCTACCGGCTCGCGCTCAACACCCTCGTGGACGGCGTGAACCGCGTCGGCGCCGCCGCCATCGCCGGGCTCTCGGCCGAGCACGCCGACCGCGCCAAGCACGACCTGCTCGCCGCGCGCCTCGCCGCCCGCGACGAGGAGGGCTCCTACCGGGCCGCGTGGGACGTGCTCGGCACCGTCGTGGAAGCGCTGGAGGCGCTGTGAACCAGATCCCCGACCCCGTCCTGTACGCGATCCCGGTGTTCCTGCTGTGCATCGCGCTGGAGGTCGCGTCGTTCCGGTACCTGCCGGACGACGACGAGCGCGGCTACGAGACCCGCGACGCGGTGACGAGCGTGTCGATGGGGCTCGGCAGCGTGTTCGTCGGCGTCGTCTACAAGCTGTTGCTGGTGGCGGTGCTGTCGGTGGCGTACGTGCTGTCGCCGTTCGAGCTGTCGCCGTCGAACGCGTGGACGTGGGTGCTGCTGTTCGTCGCCGACGACCTGGCGTTCTACTGGTACCACCGGTCGCACCACGAGGTGCGGGTGCTGTGGGCGAGCCACGTGGTGCACCACTCCAGCCGGTTCTACAACTTCACGACGGCGCTGCGGCAGCCGTGGACGCCGATCACGGGGCTTCCGTTCTGGGTGCCGCTGGCCCTGCTGGGCGTTCCGCCGTGGATGATCCTGTTCCAGCAGTCGGTGAGCCTGGTGTACCAGTTCTTCCTGCACACCGAGCGGATCGGGACGCTGCCGCGCCCGGTCGAGTGGGTGTTCAACACGCCGTCGCACCACCGGGTGCACCACGCGTCCAACACCCGCTACCTCGACCGCAACTACGGCGGCGTCCTCATCGTCTGGGACCGGCTGTTCGGCACGTTCGAGCCGGAGGGCGAACGCGTCGTCTACGGGCTGACGAGGAACATCGACACCTACAACCCGGTGCGCGTCGCTTTTCACGAGTTCGCCGCGCTCGGCCGCGACGTGCGGCACGCGCGCACCTGGCGGCACCGGGCCGCGCACGTGGTGCGCGGCCCCGGCTGGGCGCCGGTCCGGGACGGGGCGGGTCCGGGCCGGTGAGCCGAGATCCGCGGATCAGGCCGGGACGTCCAGGGTCCGCTGGATCTCGGCGAGGACGCCCGACTGCCGGGGCACGAGGAAGAAGTGGTCGCCCTCGAAGACGCGCAGCGCGAACGGCCCCTCGGTGACCTCGGCCCAGGCCGCGACCTGGTCGGGACCGGCGTGCGTGTCGGCGGTCCCGGCGAACGCCGTGACCGGGACCGCCAGCCGGTGCCCGGGGCGGTGCTCGTACTCCTCGATGAGCCGGAAGTCGTTACGGACGTAGGGCAGCACGAGTTCGCGCAGTTCGGGGTCGCGGAGCGCGTCGGCGTCGGTGCCGCCCAGTTCGGCCATGGCGGCCACGACGCCGTCGTCGTCGCGCTGCCAGATGGGGACGTCCTCCCGGTCGCCGCGTGCGTGCGGCGGCCGGGTGCCGGACGCGAACAGGTGCAGCGGCCGGTGCCCGCGCTCCTCCAGCAGCCGCGTGACCTCGTAGGCCAGGACGGCGCCCATGCTGTGCCCGAACAGCGCGGCCGGACGGTCCATCAGCGGCGCCATCGCCCCGGCGATGAGCCGGGCGAGCTGGCCCGCGTCGGAGACGAGCGCGTCGCCCATGCGGTCGGCGCGGCCGGGGTACTGGACGGCCTGCACCTCGACGGCCGGGCTGATCTCCTTCACCCACGGCCGGTAGGCGACGGCGGAGCCGCCCGCGTGCGGGAGGCAGAACAGCCGCAGGGCCGCCCACGGGCGGGGCTCGGGGCAGCGGAACCAGGTCACGACATCAACTCCTGCGCGGCGGCGCGGCGGGTGGTGCGGGGGTCGTCGGGCAGCGGCCAGGGGGCGACGCGGGGATCGGGGACGGACTTGGGCCCGGTCGTCTCACCGGCGAGCGTGAAGCCGCGCCGCCGGTAGTTCGCGAGGGCGCCCGGGTGATCCAGCGTACTCGTGCGCAGCCAGACGCGGCGGGCCGGTCCGGTGCCCTCGGCCCAGGTGTCGCCGCGCTGCCAGGCGCGCCGGACGCACTGCTCGACGAGGTGCCCGCCGTTGCCCTGCCCGACGAACGCGGGGGTGAGCCCGACCAGGTGGATCTCGGTGTGGCCGCCGGGCTGCGCCTCGATCTCGAAGAACCCGGCGAGGGTGCCTTCGGCGAGG
The DNA here is from genome assembly GCF_000374305.1 of Actinomadura flavalba DSM 45200. Taxonomy (GTDB): domain Bacteria; phylum Actinomycetota; class Actinomycetes; order Streptosporangiales; family Streptosporangiaceae; genus Spirillospora; species Spirillospora flavalba. The sequence goes on from NZ_KB894101.1 coordinate 122,423, forward strand.
GCGAGCCACACGCCGAGTTCGGGCCGTTCGACCCAGGCGCGCCAGTCGTCGTACGTCCAGGAGAACCGGTCGGTCCAGCAGACGCGGGCGCCGACGGCGGCGTACAGCGCGCGGCCGACGTCCGGCGACGGCACGCGCGACAGGGTGAACGTCATCGGGACGCGCGGTCCCGGCGCCGGGCGCAGCTCGCCCGGATCGTGCATCTCCATCGTCCATTCGGTGACGGCCGGGATCACCTGCGCCGCGGCGCCCCCGCGCACCGGCCGGTCAACCACCCATGGCCTCGATCAGGCTCTTGGGGCGCATGTCGGTCCAGTTCTCGTTGATGTGGTCGACGCACGCCTGCCGGGTGTCCTCGGCCTTGGCGACGGTCCAGCCCGCGGGGACGTCGGCGAACGACGGCCACAGGGAGTGCTGGCCCTCGTCATTGACGAGCACGACGTAGGTGGCGTCGGCGTCCTCGAAGGGGTTGCTCATCGGGGGTTTCCTTTCCGGGTGGTTCAGCCGTGCAGCTCGGTGAGCGCGGCGGCCAGGACGGTGCCCATCGCGGCGACGGGGCCGGGTTCCATGAGGGCGTGGTGCTCGGCGTCGACCGGGTGGTCCTCGATCGTGCCGTCCACGAGCCGGCCCCAGTTGGCGGCGGCCGTGGGGGCGTCGGCCCGGCGGCCCTGAAGGGCGGTGAAGAACAGGACGTCGCCGGTGTAGCGGCCGGGGACGTACTCCTCGGCCTGCCGGATGCCGTTGGCGTAGTTGGTGTAGACGCGGCGCAGGGCGTCGGCGTCGAGGGTGGCGAGGGCGTCGCCGCGTTCGGCGAGGGCGGCCATGATGCGGGGGACGTCGGGCTCGCCGTCGGCGTCGACCATGGACGCGTCGATGCCGAGGCCGCCGAGCAGTTCGGGCAGCACCTCGCGGCGTTCGGAGTCCAGGTCGAGCCCGTTGTAGGAGTCGATCATGGCGAGCAGGGCGACCTTCTCCCCCGCCGCCTGGAGCAGCAGCGCCAGCTCGTAGGCGATGAGGCCGCCGAGCGACCATCCGGCCAGGTGGTAGGGGCCGTGCGGCTGCACCTCGCGGATGAGCGGGAGGTAGTCGGCGGCCATCTCGGCGACGGAGCCGGGCAGTTCGTCCTGGGTGAACGCGCGGGCCTGGAGGCCGTAGACGGGCTGGTCGGGGCCGAGGTGGCGCTGGAAGGGGAAGTAGCCCCAGGCCAGGCCGCCCGCCGGGTGGACGAAGAACAGCGGCGGCCGGGTGCCCTCGGTGCGGATGGGCAGCAGGACGTCGAAGCCGAGCCCGTCGGCGCCGGGCTCGTCGAGCCGGGCGAGCGCCTCGACGGTCTGGTGGGTGAACACGTCGCGGGGGGTCAGTTCGATCCCGGCCTGCTTGGCGCGGGTGACGAGCTTGAGCGCGGTGACGCTGTCGCCGCCCAGCTCGAAGAACGAGACGTCGGCGCCGACGCGGTCCAGGCCGAGCGCGTCCGCGACGGCGCGGCACAGCGCCTCCTCGCGCTCGGTGCGCGGGTCGCGTCCGGCGGCGAGGGCGGCGAAGTCGGGGGCGGGCAGGGCGCGCCGGTCGAGCTTGCCGGTGGGGCCGGTCGGCAGCGTGTCCAGTTCGACGAACGCGGCGGGGACCATGTACTCGGGGAGCCGGGCGGCGGCGTGGGCGCGCAGCTCGGCGGTGAGGGCGGGTCCGGCGGGCACGCCGGGGGCGGGGACGACGTAGGCGACGAGCCGCTTGACGCCGCCGTCCGCGTGCACGAGGACGGCGGCGTGGGCGAGCCCGGGGTGCGCGGCGAGGGCGGTCTCGACCTCGCCCAGCTCGATGCGGAAGCCGCGGATCTTGACCTGGAAGTCGACGCGGTCGACGTATTCGAGGGTGCCGTCCGGGCGCCACCGGAGCAGGTCGCCGGTGCGGTACATGCGCGAGCCGGGCGGGCCGAACGGGTTCGCGACGAACCGTTCGGCGGTGAGGTCGGGGCGGTGCAGGTAGCCGCGCCCGAGCCCGGCCCCGGCGACGTACGCCTCTCCGGTCACACCGGGCGGAACGGGACGCAGTGCCGCGTCGAGCACGTACACCTGCATGTCGGTGATGGGGCGGCCGAGGACGGGGGTCTGCTCGGCGGGGTCGTCCAGCGGGGCCCGCATGTCCACGATCGTGGTGTACGTGGTGGCCTCGGTGGGTCCGTACACGTTGCCGAGCGCGGTGTCCGGGCAGGCCGCCAGGACCTTGCGCATGGCGCCGGGCGCGCCCGCCTCGCCGCCGGTCAGCACCTCGCGCAGGCCCGCGAACGCCTCGGGGCGCTCCTCGGCGACGAGGTTGAACAGCGTCGTGGTGATGAACAGGCCGGTGACGTCCTCGGCGGCGACGAGCCGTTCGAGCGCGGCGGCGTCCAGCCGTCCGGGCGGCGCGACGACGGCGGTGCCGCCCGCCAGGAGCGGCACCCACAGCTCGTAGGTGGAGGCGTCGAAGGCGTGCGGGGAGTGGACGAGGACGCGGTCGTGCGCGCCGGTCCGCATCCACGGTTCGCGGGCCAGGTCCACGCAGTCGCGGTGCCGGAGCATGGAGCCCTTGGGCAGGCCGGTGGAGCCGGAGGTGAACAGCACGTAGGCGAGCTGGTCGGGGTGCGCGGGGATGTCCGGGTCCGTGGCGGGGTGGGCCGCGAGTTCCGGGTCGTCGTCGACCACGACGATCTGGGCGGAGATGGCGAGCTTCTCCAGGCGCGGGGCGGTTCCGGCGTCGGTGAGCAGGACGGGGGCGTCCACCATGCCGACGGCCCATTCGACCCGGTCGTCCGGGTAGCTGTGGTGGATGGGCGCGTAGGCGCCGCCCGCCTTGAGGATCGCGACGGTCGCGACGATGACGTCGGCGGAGCGCTCGACGAGCATCGCGACGCGGGTCTCGCGATCGACGCCGAGCGCGCGCAGCCGATGCGCGAGCCGGTTGGCGCGGGCGTCCAGCTCGGCGTAGGTGATGTCCTCGCCCGGCTCCCCGGCCACCCGGACGGCGACGGCGTCGGGCTGCGACGCGGCCAGCGCCCGCAGACGGCCGGTCACGGTCTCGTGACCGCCGATCCCGTCGCTCACCGGCTCAGCCTCGGAAGGACGACCGGCCGGGCCGTCGTGCCCGGCCTCATGTACCCCGGCCGAGGCCGGGTGTCCGGCGCGGCGGACGCCCTGCCAGGCGGTGAGGAGTGTCGTGCGTTCGTCGGAGGACAGGACGTCGACGCGGCCGAGCGGCAGGTCGGGTTCGTGGGCGATGGTCTCCAGGACGCGGACGAGGCGGTCCATGACGCGTCCGGCGGCGGGCTCGTCGTAGAGGTCGGCGCGGTGGTCGAGGCGCAGCGCCAGCCGTTCGCCGGGGACGGTCGCGAGGGCGAGGGGGTAGTGCGAGGCGTCGTAGCCGCCGACCGGGTGCAGGGTCAGGCCGCCGAGGTCGGTGCCCGCCGCGTCGGGGTCGAAGGGGTAGTTCTCCAGCACGGTCATCGTGTCGAAGAGGGTGCCCGCGTCGGTGAGGCGCTGGATGTCGGTGAGGGCGAGGTGGTGGTGGGCGAGCAGGTCGGTCTGCTCGCGCTGGAGGCGCGTGAGGGCCTGCGCGACGGTGTCGGCGGGGTGCAGCCGGACGCGGATCGGCAGCGTGTTGATGAACAGGCCGATCATCTGCTCGACGCCGGGCAGGTCGGCGGGACGGCCGGAGACGGCGGCGCCGAAGACGACGTCGGAGCGGCCGGTGAGGTGGCCGAGCACGGCGCCCCAGGCGAGCTGGAGCAGGGTGGAGAGGGTGGCGCCGTGCGCGCGGGCGCGGGCGGTGAGGGCGGCGGTGAGCGCGGTGTCCAGTTCGCGGCGGACGCGGCCGGGTTCGGCGTCCCCGTCCGGCTCGGGGGCGCCCGGGGCGACGAGGGTGGGTTCGTCCACACCCGCGAGCGCGGTGCGCCAGGCGGTCTCGGCGGCGGGGCGGTCCTGCCGGGCGAGCCAGGCGAGGTAGTTCTTGTACGGGGTGACGCGGGGCATGCCGGTGTCGTCGCCGCCCGTCAGGTACAGCGCGAACAGCTCGGTCTGGAGGACGGGCGTCGACCACCCGTCCAGCAGGATGTGGTGGTTGGTGAAGACCATCCGGTGCCGGTCGGGCGCGAACCGGATCAGCGTGAACCGCAGCAGCGGCGGGCGGCGCAGGTCGAAGCCGCGGGCGCGCTCGCGGTCGGCGATGTCGTCGGCGGAGCGTTCGGCGTCGGGGTGGCCGGACAGGTCGACGTCCTCCCACGGCAGCTTCACGTCGCGGTGCACGATCTGGACGGGCGTGCCGTCCTTGCGCTGACGGAACCCGGTGCGCAGGTTGGCGTGCCGGGCGAGCAGCGTCGCGGCGGCGGCCCGGAGCGCGTCGACGTCGAGGGCGCCGTGCAGCTCGAACACGATCTGCGCGGTGTAGACGTCGGCGTCGTCGTCGTAGAGCGCGTGGAAGAACAGGCCCTGCTGGAGCGGGGACAGCGGCCAGATGTCCTGGAGCTGCGACTGCTTCTTCGGTTCGGACATCAGTCCAGCTCCCAATCTCCGTCGAGTTCGGCGGCCAGCTCGTCGATCTCGTCCTGGTCGACGTCGACCAGGGCCAGGTCGGACGGGGTGAACCCGCCGACCGGGCCGTCGGCGGCCCCCTCGGTGACGTGCGTGACGAGCCCGCGCAGGGCGGCGGTCCAGCGGCCGGCGAGATCGGCGATCTCGGCTTCGGTGAACAGGTTCCCGGCGAACGTCCAGGTGGCGGACAGTTCGGGCCCGGTGGGCAGGTCGCGGGTGTGGGCGTTGACCTCGATCGCGTGGACGAGCGCGAGCGCGTCGTCCTGGCCCCCGGCGAGCGCGTCGGACGGGGCGGGCGACCAGTCGGCGTGCTCGGCGGAGGCGGTGCGGCCCAGGTAGTTGAACGCGAGCTGCGGGGTGCGGCCCGCCAGGGCGGCGCCGTCCGGGTGCAGGTACCGCAGGAGGCCGTAGCCGATGCCGTTGTCGGGCAGTTCGCGCAGTTGCTCCTTGACGCGCTTGAGAGCGGTGCCGACGGCCGGTCCGCCGGATTCGACCTCGTCCCAGGCGGTCTCTCCCGCGTCGACCCGGACCGGGAAGATCGAGGTGAACCATCCCGCCGTGCGCGACAGGTCCACGCCCGGCACGATCTCCTCGCGGCCGTGGCCCTCCAGGTCGAGCAGGACGGCGGTCTCCGCGCCGGCGCCCCGGTCGCGGCGCCAGGCGGCGACGGCGAGCGCGAGCGCGGTGAGCAGGACGTCGTTGACGCGGCCGTGGAACGCGGCGGGCACGTCGGTGAGCAGCGGGCCGGTGACGTCGGCGGGCAGCTCGACCGTTCGGTGGCGCGCGGTGCCGAACGTGTCGGCGGCGGGGTCGAGGTCGCGGGTGGCCAGGCGCGGGTCGGGCGTCGCCTGGACGTCGGTCCACAGCGCCAGCTCGGCGGCGCGGGCGGGGTCGGTGGCCTCGGCGGTGAGCCGCTGCGCCCAGCGCCGGAACGACGTCGGGACGGGCTCGGGTTCCTGGCCCGCCCAGGCGGCGACGAGGTCGGGCAGCAGGATGCGCCAGGAGACGCCGTCCACGACGAGGTGGTGCAGCGTCAGCAGCAGGCGGCCCGAGGCGTCCGGCCCGGCGTCGAACCAGACGAGCCGCGCCATGATCCCGGCGGCGGGGTCGAGGCCGTCGCGGGCCTCGCGGGAGGCGCGGGCGAGGGCGGCGTCCAGGTCGGTGTCCCCCGCGACGTCCACGCGGCGGACGAGCGGCGCGGCGTCGACCGTGCCGGGCTCGGGGATCTCGAAGCGGTCGCCGTCCACGCGCAGGCGCAGCACGTCGTGGTGGTCCAGCAGCGTCTGGAGCGCGGCGGCGAGCCGGTCCGCGCCGAGGCCGGGCGGCACCTGGAGCAGCATCCGCTGGCTGTAGGAGGCGGTCGGGCCGGACAGTTCGGTGAACCAGCGCAGGATCGGGGTCGGCGGGACGGGCCCGACGCCCGCGCCGGGCGGCTCGGCCTCGGCGCCCTCGGCGACCGGGCGGGCGACGGCGGCCAGTTCCTCGACGGTCTGGTGCTGGAAGACGTCGCGGGGCGTGATGGCCAGGCCGGACTGGCGGGCGCGGGAGACGAGCTGGATGGCGATGATCGAGTCGCCGCCCAGGTCGAAGAACCCGTCGTCGATGCCGACCCGCTCCAGGCCGAGCACTTCGGCGTAGAGGGCGGTCAGCGTCTCCTCCTCGGCGGTGCGCGGGGCGCGGGACGAGGCGGCGGCGGCGAAGTCGGGCGCGGGCAGCGCCCGGCGGTCGAGCTTGCCGTTGGCGGTCAGCGGCAGGGCGTCCAGCGGGACGACCGTGGCGGGGACCATATGGTCCGCGAGGTCCCGGTTGGCGAACCGGCGGAGTTCCTGGACGTCGAGCGCGGCGCCGTCGGCGGGGACGGCGTAGGCGATGAGCCGGTCGTCGCGGACGATGACGGCCACGTCGGTGACGGCGGCGTGCCGAGCGAGGACGGCTTCGATCTCGCCCAGTTCGATGCGGAACCCGCGAAGCTGAACCTGCTGGTCGGAACGGCCCAGATACTCCAGACGGCCGTCCTTGAGCCAGCGGCCGAGGTCGCCGGTCCGGTACATGCGGGTTCCGGGCTTGCCGTGCGGGTCCGCGACGAATCGCTCCGCCGACAGGTCGGGGCGGTTGAGATAGCCACGGGCCAGGCCCGCGCCCGCGACGTACAGCTCACCGACGACACCGGCCGGAACCGGCTGCAACCTGGCGTCGAGCACGTACACCTTCAGATCGGGAATGCCGCCACCGATCACGCTGCCGGGGGCCGTCGCCGCATAAGCGCGGTCGAGCGCGACGTACGAGACGTGCACGGTCGTCTCGGTGATGCCGTACATGTTGACGAGGGTCGGGGCGTCGTCGGCGTGCCGGGCGTACCAGTCGTCCAGACGGCCCAGCTCCAGGGCTTCGCCGCCGAACACCACGTACCGCAGCGCCAGATCCAGGTCCGGATTCTCCCGGTCGGCGGCCATGAGCTGGTAGAACGCCGACGGCGTCTGGTTCAGCACGGTCACGCGCTCGGCGGCCAGCAGGCGCAGGAAGTCCTCGGGTGAGCGCGATGTCAGGTACGGCACCACGACCAGGCGGCCGCCGTACAGCAGGGAGCCCCACAGCTCCCACACCGAGAAGTCGAACGCGAACGAGTGGAACAGCGTCCACACGTCGTCGGGGCCGAAGGAGAACCACGGCTCGGTGGAGCGCAGCAGCCGGATCACGTTGGCGTGCGGGACGACGACGCCCTTGGGACGCCCCGTCGAACCCGAGGTGTAGATGACGTACGCCGGGTGCGCCGGGTCCAGCGCGACGTCCGGCGCCGACGACGGGTAGGCGGTCTCCTCCCAGTCGTCCAGCAGCACGCGCGGGACGCCGGGGGGCAGCACGTCGGCCGACTCGGCGACGGTGACGGCGAGCGCGGGCGCGGAGTCGGCCAGCATGTACGCGACGCGGTCGGCCGGATAGTCCGGATCGACCGGGACGTACGCGGCGCCCGACTTGAGCACCGCGAGGACGGCGACGACGAGTTCGGCCGAGCGCGGCAGCGCCAGCGCGACGAACCGCTCGGGCCCGGCGCCGCGCTCGACGAGCAGGTGCGCGAGCCGGTTGGCGCGCGCCTCGACCTGCGCGTAGGTGAGGCAGGCGCCCTCGAACGTGACGGCGGGCGCGTCCGGCGTCGCGGCGGCGCGCGCGGCGAACGCGGCCGGGATCGTGTCCGCGGTCAGCACCGGCGTGACCGACGACGGCACGCCCTTGCCGCCCGGCCAGGTGCGCAGCAGCGTGCGGCGTTCGGCGCGGTCGAGCAGGTCGGCGGTGCCGATGGGGGCGTCGGGGGCGTCCAGGAGTTCGGTGACGAGCCGGACGAACCGGTCGGCGAGGGTCTGCGCGGTGTCGGCGTCGAACAGGTCAAGGGCGTATTCGAGCCCGGCGTCGATGCCGCCTTCGGCGCGTTCCTCCAGGTAGAGGGAGAGGTCGTACTTGGCGGTGCCGAGCGGGAGGTTCTCGGGGCCGCCGGTGAGGCCGTCGAGTTCGAGCGTGGCCTCGGGGTTGTTCTGGAACGACAGCGCGACCTGGAACAGCGGGTGCCGGGCCATCGACCGGGCCGGGTTCAGCACCTCGACCAGGCGCTCGAACGGAAGGTCCTGGTGGGCGTAGGCGGCCAGGTCGGCGTCCTTGACGCGGGCGACCAGGTCGCGGAACGACGGGTCGCCGGAGGTGTCGGTGCGGAGCACGAGCATGTTGACGAACATGCCGACGAGGTCGTCCAGCGCCTCGTCGGTGCGGCCCGCGATCGGGGAGCCGATCGGGATGTCGGTTCCGGCGCCCAGGCGGGTGAGCAGGGCCGCGTAGGCGGCCTGCACGACCATGAACAGGCTCGCGCCGGTCTCCCGGGCGAGCGTGCGCAGCCGGGCGTGCGCGGCGGCGTCCAGCTCGAACCGGACGGTGCCGCCCCGGTACGAGGCGGTGGCCGGGCGGGGCCGGTCGGCGGGCAGCGGCAGTTCCTCGGGCAGCCCGGCCAGGGCCTCGGTCCAGTGGGCGAGCTGACGGGAGACGAGGCTGTCCGGGTCGTCCTCGGAGCCGAACAGCTCGCGCTGCCAGAGCGTGTAGTCGGCGTACTGCACGGGCAGCGGCGCCCAGCTCGGCGCCTCCCCGGCCGCGCGGGCGGCGTAGGCCAGGATGACGTCGCGCGCGAGCGGCGCCATCGACCAGCCGTCGCCCGCGATGTGGTGCAGGACGAGCAGCACGACGTGCTCGTCCGGCGCGAGCCGCAGCAGCCGCGCGCGCAGCGGCGGCTCCACCGACAGGTCGAAGCCCTGCCCGACCACGGCGGCGAGCGCCATCGGCAGCCGGGCCTCGTCGGTCTCGGTGACGGTGAGCCGGGGTCGCGCGGCGGCGGCGTCCAGGACGAGCTGCCGGGCGGTGCCGGAGGTGTCGGGGAAGATCGTGCGGAGCGGTTCGTGCCGGGCGACGACGTCACCGATGGCGGCGTCGAGCGCGGCGGCGTCCAGGGTGCCGCGCAGCCGCAGCGCGACGGGCATGTTGAACGTCGCGGACGGCCCCTCGAACCGGTTGAGGAACCAGAGCCGCTGCTGCGCGTACGACAGCGGGACGGCGGCGGGCCGCTCGCGCGGCTCCAGCGCGGGCCGGGCGGTGCCGGCGGCGTCCGCGAGGCGGACGGCCAGTCCCGCGACGGTCGGCGCCTCGAACAGCGCCCGGACGGGCAGTTCGGCTCCGAACGCGGAACGGACCCTGCTGACCAGGCGGGTCGCGGTGAGCGAGTCGCCGCCGAGGTCGAAGAACGAGTCGTCCACGCCGACGGACGGGACGCCGAGCACGTCGGCGAACAGCCCGGCCAGGATCTCCTCCTGCGGCGAGCGCGGCGCGCGGCCGGGCGTCGCGGCGGCGTCGCCGGGCGCGGGCAGCGCGGCGCGGTCGATCTTGCCGTTGACGGTCAGCGGCAGCGCGTCGAGGACGGTGAGCGCCGGGACCATGTACTCGGGCAGGTGCGCGGCGGCGTGGCGGCGCAGCGCGGCGGGGTCGGCCGAGGCGGGGGCGGCGTAGCCGTACAGCCGGTCGTCGCGGACGACCACGGCCGCCTGCGTGACGCCGGGGAACGCGGCCAGGACGTTCTCGATCTCGCCCGGCTCGATCCGGTAGCCGCGGATCTTGACCTGGTCGTCGGCGCGGCCGAGGTACTCGGCCAGCCGGGCACCGTCCGGTCCCTCGACCCAGCGGGCCAGGTCGCCGGTGCGGTACATGCGGGAGCCGGGCGGGCCGTAGGGGTCCGCGACGAACCGTTCGGCGGTCAGGCCGGGGCGGCCGTGGTAGCCGCGCGCGACCTGTCCCCCGGCGAGGTACAGCTCGCCGGGGACGCCCACCGGGACGGGCTGGAGCGCGGCGTCGAGCAGGTAGGCGCGGGCGCCGGGGTGCGGGGCGCCGATCGTGGGGCGTTCGGCGGCGTCGAGCCGGGCGTTGAGGACGTCGACGGTGGCCTCGGTCGGCCCGTAGAAGTTCCGGGTCGTCACGCCCGGCAGCGCGCGCAGCTCCGCCCAGAGCGCGGCGCCGATCGCCTCGCCGCCCAGCAGGAGCTGCGACGGCACGTGGCGGCCGTCCCCGGTGAGCAGTCCCGACTCGCGCAGCGACTGGAAGTGCGACGGCGTGGTGTTCACGAGGTCGACGCGCTCGGCGCCGACGTAGGCGGTGAACGCCTCGACGTCGCGGCGTGTGGCGTCGTCCAGGAGGTGCAGTTCGTGGCCGTGGAACATCCACAGCAGGCCCATCCAGGACGTGTCGAACGAGAACGACGCCAGGTGCGCGAACCGCAGCCGCCGCCCCGCCTCGGCGGCGACCGGGTCGAAGAGGTCGGCGCGGTGCGCGGCGTGGTAGGCGAGCAGGTTCGCGTGCGAGACGGCGACGCCCTTGGGGCGGCCGGTGGAGCCGGAGGTGTAGAGGACGTAGGCGGCGTTGCCGGGCGCGGCGGGACGGACCGGCTCGACGGGGCCGTCGGTCAGGTCGAGCGTGTCGAGCGCCAGGCGGCCGGGGGCGTCCGGGACGCGGTCGCCGAGCGTCAGCGTGAGGATCGGCGCGGCGTCGTCGAGCATGTAGGCGATGCGGTCGGCGGGATGACCGGGGTCGACCGGGACGTACGCGGCGCCCGCCTTGTGCGCGGCGAGGATCGCGACGACGATCTCCGGGACGCGCGGCAGCACGAGCGCGACGCGGTCCTCGGCTCCGGCGCCGCGCACGATCAGCTCGCGGGCGAGCCGCGCGGCGCGGGCGTCCAGCTCGGCGTAGGTGAGGCGTTCGGTACCGGCGACGAGCGCGACGTCGCCGGGCGTGGCGGCGACCCGCTCGGCCCAGAGGTCCGCGACGGTGCCGGGGAGCGCCGCCGTGCCGGTGGCGTTCCACGCCTCCTGCGCGGCGATCTCGTCCGGCCCGGCGAGCGCGAGCGCGCCGATGGACCGGTCCGGGTCGGCCGCGACGGCCTCCAGGACGCGCCGTACGCGGGCCAGCAGCGCCTCGGCGGTGGCGGTGTCGTAGACGTCGGGCCGGTAGTGCAGCCGGAGCCGGAGTTCGGTGCCGGGCGCGGCGACGAACGACAGCGGGAAGTGCGTGGCGTCGTAGGCGTCGGCGCCGGTGATCCGCACCCCGTTCAGCGACCCCTCCATGGAGCCGGGGTCGAACGGGTAGTTCTCCAGCACGGTCATCGTGTCGAACAGCGCGCCCCGGTGCCCGGCCGCGCGCTGGATCTCGGTGAGGCCGAGGTGGTGGTGCGCGAGCAGGTCGGTCTGCTCGTCCTGGAGGCGTTCCAGCAGGGCGCCCAGCGGTTCGTCCGGGCGGAACCGGACGCGGACCGGGAGCGTGTTGATGAACAGGCCGATCATCTGCTCGACGCCAGGCAGTTCGGGCGGGCGGCCGGAGACGGTCGCGCCGAACACGACGTCGTCGCGGCCGAGGACGCGGCCGAGCACGACGCCCCAGGCGGCCTGGAGCAGCGTGGACAGCGTCGCGTTGTGGCGGCGGGCGACGCGGGTGAGCTTCTTGGCGAACCGCTCGTCCAGCGCGGCGGTGACCCGGCGCGGCGGGACGGGCGCCCGGTCGGCGGCCTCGGGCGCGACCAGGCTCGGTTCGGTGACGCCGTCGAGCGCGTGCGCCCACGCCTTCGCGGCGGCGTCGCGGTCCTGCCCGGCGAGCCAGGCCAGGTAGTTCTTGTACGGGGTGACGCGCGGCAGACCGGTGTCGTGGCCGCCCTGCACGTACAGCAGGAACAGCTCGGTCGCCAGGACGGGCGTCGACCAGCCGTCCAGCAGGATGTGGTGGTTGGTGAAGATCAGCCGGTGCCGTTCGGCGCCGAGCCGCACCAGCGTGAACCGCAGCAGCGGCGGCTCGGTCACCGGGAACGGCCGCAGCCGCTCGCGGGCGACGATCGCGTCCGCCTCGGCGGCGTCGGCGGCGTCGATCTCCTCCCACGGCAGCTCGACGGCGCGCGGGATCACCTGGACGGGCTTGGACAGGTTCTCGTGCCAGAACGCGGCGCGCAGGTTGCCGTGCCGCCGCAGCAGGGTGTCGGCGGCGGTGCGCAGCGCGGCGGCGTCGAGCGGCCCGTCCAGGTCCAGGACGAGCTGGGCGGTGTAGACGTCGGCGCCGTCCTCGTCGAACACCGCGTGGAAGAAGAAGCCCTGCTGCAACGGGGACAGCGGCAGGATGTCCTCAAGGTCCCCCCGGTTCACTGCTGCTTCCTCCACGCGTCCTGAAGACTGTCGATCTCGTTCTGGTCCAGCTCGACGAGCAGGTCCGAGGGGGTGAATCCGCCGGCCGGGGCGGCGCCGCCGGCGGCGGACGCCGCGACGTGCGCGACGAGGCCGCGCAGCGCGGCGAACCAGCCGTCGGCCAGCTCGCGGACCGCGTCGGCGGTCAGCAGGCCGTCCGGCCACGTCCAGGTGACGGCCAGCTCGGGGCCGCCGGGCAGGTCGCGGGTGAGCGCGTTGACCTCCAGGACGTGCGCCAGCGGCATGCGCGGGTCGTCCCCGGCGGGCGGTTGCTCGGCGGCGACGCTCCAGTCCGCTCCGGCGTCGCCCTGCGCGACGCGGCCCAGGTAGTTGAACGCGAGCTGCGCGGGCGGCAGCTCGGCCAGCTCCTCGGCGGCGTCCTCGTCCAGGTGGCGCAGCAGGCCGTAGCCGATGCCGTTGCGGGGCACGGCGCGCAACTGCTCCTTGACCCGCTTCACGGCGGCGCCCGCGACGGGGCCGCCCGCGACGACGTCGGACCAGTCGGCGGGCCCGGCGTCGAGCCGGACCGGGAACAGCGAGGTGAACCAGCCCGCCGTGCGCGACAGGTCCACGCCGGGCACCGCGTCGTCCTCGCGGCCGTGGCCTTCGAGGTCGAGCAGCACTTCGGTGCCGCGCCCGCCCCGGTGCCGCCGCCACTGCGCGACGGCGAGGGCGAGGCCGGTGAGCAGGACGTCGTTGACGCGGCCGTGGAACGCGGCGGGCACGTCGGTGAGCAGCGGGCCGGTGACGTCGGCGGGCAGCTCGACGGTGAGGGACGCGGCGCGGGCGGCGATGTCGACGCGCGGGTCCAGCGCGCGGTCGGCGAGCCGCTGCGGCGGGCCGTCCACGATGTCGAGCCAGGTGTCCAGCTCGTCGGCGTCGGCGGCCGTGGTGAGCTTCTGCGCCCAGCGGCGGAACGACGTCGGGACGGGCTCCAGCTCCATCCCGGCCCAGGCGGCCACCAGGTCGGGGAGCAGGACGCGCCAGGAGACGCCGTCCACGACGAGGTGGTGCAGGACGACGAGCAGCCGCCCCTGCGCGTCCCCGGCGTCGAGCCACACGAGCTGCGCGGTGACGCCCGCGACGGGGTCGATGCGGTCGCGGGCGGCGGCGGCCTGCTCGGCGACGGTCGCGGCGAGCTTGTCGGCGTCCAGCCCGGCGACGTCCACGCGGCCGACGAGCGGCGCGGCGGCCACGTCCCCGGCGGGGCGGACGACGGGCTGCCACGCGTCGCCGTCCACGTCGAGGCGGAGCCGGAGCATGTCGTGGTGGTCCAGCAGCGTCTGGAACGCGGCGGTGAGCGCGTCGAGCCCGGCGGCGGGCGGGGTGACGAGCGCGGTCGCCTGGGTGAAGCCCGCGATGAGCCCGGCGTCGCCGCCCACGCGGTCGCGCAGCCACGCCACGATCGGCGTGACCGGCACCGGCCCGACGCCCGCGCCGGGCGGCTCGGCCTCGACGGTCTCGCCCTCACCGACGGGACGGGCGACGGCGGCGAGCCCTTCCACGGTCTGGTGCTGGAAGACGTCGCGGGGGGCGATGGCCAGGCCGGACTGGCGGGCGCGGGAGACGAGCTGGATCGCGATGATCGAGTCGCCGCCCAGGTCGAAGAACCCGTCGTCCACGCCGACCCGCTCCAGGCCGAGGACCTCGGTGAACAGCGCGGCGATGACCTCCTCCTGCGGGGTGCCGGGGGCGCGGGAGGAGACGGCGGCGGCGAAGTCGGGCGCGGGGAGCGCCCGGCGGTCGAGCTTGCCGTTGACGGTCAGCGGCAGGGCGTCCAGCGGGACGACGGTCGCGGGGACCATGTGCTCGGGCAGGTCCTGCCCGGCGAACTTGCGCAGTTCGACCGGGTCGGTTCCGGTGCCGACGACATAGGCGACCAGGCGCTCGTCGCGGACGACGACGGCCACGTCCGTCACGCCGTCGTGCCGGGCGAGGACGGCCTCGATCTCTCCGAGTTCGATGCGGAAGCCGCGAAGCTGGACCTGCTGGTCGGAACGGCCCAGATACTCCAGACGGCCGTCGCTCAGCCAGCGGCCCAGGTCGCCCGTCCGGTACATGCGGGTTCCGGGCCCGCCGTGCGGGTCCGCGACGAAACGCTCCGCCGACAGGTCGGGACGGTTGAGGTAACCCCGCGCCAGACCGGGACCGGCGACGTACAGCTCACCGACGACCCCCGCCGGAACCGGCTGCAACCGGGCGTCCAGCACGTACACCTTCAGATCGGGGATACCGACACCGATCACGCTGCCGGGGGCCGTCGCCGCATAGGCCCGGTCGAGCTTCACATACGAGACGTGCACCGTCGTCTCGGTGATGCCGTACATATTGACCAGAGTCGGGGCGTCGTCGGCATGCCGGGCGTACCAGTCATCGAGGCGGCCCAGCTCCAGCGCCTCGCCGCCGAACACCACGTACCGCAAAGCCAGGTCCAGGCCCGGGTTGTCCCGGTCGGCGGCCATGAGCTGGTAGAACGCCGACGGCGTCTGGTTCAGCACCGTCACGCGCTCATCCGCCAGAAGACGCAGGAAGTCCTCCGGCGAGCGCGATGTCAGATACGGGACGACGACGAGACGGCCGCCGTGCAGCAGCGAGCCCCACAGCTCCCAGACGGTGAAGTCGAACGCGTAGGAGTGGAACAGCGTCCACACGTCGTCCGGCCCGAAGGAGAACCACGGCTGCGTCGCCGACAGCAGCCGCGCCACGTTGCGGTGCGGGACGACGACGCCCTTGGGACGGCCCGTCGAACCCGACGTGTAGATCACGTACGCGGGGTGGCCGGGCCGCAGCGGCGCGGTGCGGTCGGCGTCGGTGAGGTCGTCGGCGGCGAACCCGGACAGGTCGGCGGCGTCGAGCAGGACGAGCGGCAGCCCCTCGGGCAGCGCGGCGTCCGCGCCGGACGCGGTGATCGCGACGACGGGCGCGGAGTCGGCCAGCATGTGCGCGACGCGGTCGGCCGGGTAGTCGGGGTCGACCGGGACGTAGGCGGCGCCCGCCTTGAGGACGGCGAGGATCGCGACGACGAGGTCCGCCGAGCGGGGCAGCGCGATGGCGGCGAACCGCTCGGGACCGACGCCGCGTCCGGCCAGGTGCCGGGCGAGCCGGTTGGCGGCGGCGTTCAGCTCCCCGTAGGTGAGGGTGCGTCCCTCGAAGGTGACGGCCGGGGCGTCGGGCGCAGCGGCGGCCCGCGCCTCGAACAGCGCGGGGATCGTGACGTCGGCGGCGGCGTCGAGCGTGCCCCCGGCCCAGTCGCCGAGCAGCGTGTCCCGCTCCCCCGCCGCCAGAATCTCCGGAACGGCGATGGGCGCGTCCGGGTCCGCGAGGAGCCCGGTCAGCAGCCGCTCGAAGCGGACCACGAGGCTCTGCGCGGTGGCGGGGTCGTAGCGGTCGAGCGCGTACTCCAGCTCGCCCTCCAGCGCGCCGGGCGTCTCGGTGAGGACCATGAGCAGGTCGAACCGGGCGACGCCCGCGTGCAGCGGCTCGGGCCGGGCACTGAACCCGGGCAGGTCGAGCCGGACGTCCGGGTTGTTCTGGAACGTCAGGCCGACCTGGAACAGCGGGTGGCGGCCCAGGTGGCGCGGCGGGTTCAGCACCTCGACCAGGCGCTCGAACGGGACGTCCTGGTGGGCGTAGGCGGCCAGGCCGGTGTCGCGGGCGCGGGCGACCAGCTCGCGGAACGTCGGGTTCCCGGACGTGTCGGTGCGGAACACCAGCATGTTGACGAAGTTGCCGACCAGGTCGTCCAGCGCCTCGTCGGTGCGGCCCGCGATCGGGGAGCCGATCGGCACGTCGGTGCCCGCGCCGAGCCGCGTCAGCAGCGCCGCGAACGCGGCCTGCGCGACCATGAACGGGCTGGCGCCGGTCTCGCGCGCGAGCGCGAGCAGCGCGGCGCGGGTGTCGGCGGGCAGCGTGAAGCGGGCGGTGCCGCCCCGGTGGGACGCCTCGGCCGGGCGCGGCCGGTCGGCGGGCAGCTCCAGTTCCTCGGGCAGCCCGGCCAGGGCGTCGCGCCAGTAGGCGATCTGGCGGGATGCGAGGCTGCCGGGGTCGTCCTCGGAGCCGAGCAGGTCACGCTGCCAGAGCGTGTAGTCGGCGTACTGCACGGGCAGCGGCGCCCAGCCCGGCGCCTCCCCGGCCGCGCGGGCGGCGTACGCGGTGATGAGGTCGGTGGCCAGCGGCGCCATCGACCAGCCGTCGCCCGCGACGTGGTGCAGGAGCAGCAGGATGACGTGTTCGCCGGTGCCGAGCGTGAACAGGTGCGCGCGCAGCGGCGGTTCGGCGGTGATGTCGAACGCGTGCGCGGCGGCCATGCCGAGGCGGGCGGGCAGTTCGGCCTCGGTGGAGGCGGCCGTCTCCAGCTCGGGCGTGGCCGCGCGCGGGTCCAGCACGACCTGGCGGGCGACGCCGCCGGTGTCGGGCAGGATCGTGCGCAGCGCCTCGTGCCGGGCGACGACGTCGCCGAGCGCGGCGCGCAGCGCGCCGGTGTCCAGTTCCCCTTGGACGCGCAGCGCGACGGGGATGTTGTACGTCGCGGACGGCCCCTCGAACCGGTTGAGGAACCAGAGCCGCTGCTGCGCGTACGACGGCGGCACCTGCGCGGGCCGCTCCCCCGCCGTCAGCGCGGGCCGGGCGCCGCCGGGCGCCGTGTCGCGGACGAGCGCGGCCAGCGCCGCGACGGTCGGCGCCTCGAAGATCGCCCGGACGGGCAGCTCGACGCCGAGCGCGCGGCGCACCCGCGCCACGATCCGCATCGCGACGAGCGAGTTGCCGCCCAGCTCGAAGAAGTCGTCGTCGACGCCGACCCGGTCGACGTCCAAGAGTTCGGCGAAGACGGCGGCGATCGCCTTCTCCCGCTCGTCGCGGGGGGCGGTGTAGTCGGTGAGTGTGACGGTCAGCGCCGGTTTGGGCAGCGCCTTGGTGTCCACCTTGCCGTTCGGCGTGAGCGGCAGTTCGGGCAGCACGACGACCGCCGACGGCACCATCGCGTCCGGCAGGTTGGCGCGGACGTGCGCGCGGATGGCGTCGGGGTCGGGCTCGGCGCCGGGCGCGGCGACGACGTACGCGACGAGCCGCTTGACGGTCCGCTGCGCGGGCTCGGGCGCGGCCAGGGCGGCGAACCGGGACCGCAGCAGGGCGGCGTCCTCGCCGGTGAGGTCGAGGTCGGCGACGGGCCGGTCGGCGCCGCCGGCGAGGCTCTCCAGCAGGCCGAGGAGCTGCGCGACGAGCGCGTCGGCGGTCGCGCGGTCGAACACGTCGGGCCGGAAGCCGAGCCGCAGTTGCAGCCGCTCGCCGGGGACGGCGTCGAGCGTCAGCGGGTAGTGGGTGGCGTCGAGCAGGTCGGCGCCGGTGAGGCGGGCGCCGCCGAACTCGGCGCCGAGCAGCGAGGCGTCCAAGGGGTAGTTCTCGAACACCGTCATGGTGTCGAACAGCGCGGCGACGCCCGCGATGCGGTGCAGGTCGCCGAGGCCGTGGTGGTGGTGCGCGAACAGGTCGGCCTGCTCGGCCTGGAGCCGGGTGAGCAGACCGGCGGCGGTCTCGTCGTCGCGGAGCCGGACGCGGACGGGCAGCGTGTTGATGAACAGGCCGACCATCTGCTCGACGCCGGGCAGTTCGGGCGGGCGGCCGGAGACGGTCGCGCCGAACACGACGTCGTCGCGGCCCAGCACGCGGGCGAGCAGCAGCCCCCACGTGGCCTGCACGAGCGTGTTGACGGTGACGCCGTGCGCGCGTGCGGTGGCGGCCAGGCCGTCGGACAACGCGCCCGGCAGCACCGTGCGGATCTTCTCCGGCAGGCCGGGGGCGCGGTCGGCGGCGCCGGGGGCGACGAGCGTGCCGCGCGTGACGCCGTCGAGCGCGCGGGTCCAGGCGGCCTCGGCGGCGCCCGCGTCGCGGCGGGAGAGCCAGGCCAGGTGCTCCTTGTAGGCGGGGGCGCGCGGCGGTTCCTGCCCGCCGTAGAGGGCGAGCAGTTCCCCGGCCAGCGACGGCATCGACCAGCCGTCCAGCACGATGTGGTGGAACGTCAGCAGCAGCCGGTACCGGTCGTCACCGAACCTGACCAGGACGAACCGCAGGAAAGGCGGCAGGGCGAGGTCGAACCGGCGCGTCCGCTCGGACCGCATGAGATCGGTCAGCGCGCCTTCGTCCCGCCCGGACAGGTCCCCTTCACGCCAGAGGCCCGCGAGCCCGGCGGTCAGGTCGTTCAGCACGAGCTGGACGGGATCGCCCCCGGCCGTCTGGGTGAACGCGGTGCGCAGCGCGGCGTGCCGGGACGGCAGCCGCTCGGCGGCGGCGCGCAGCGCGGCCACGTCCAGGGTTCCGGCGAAGTCCAGCACGAGCTGGCCGGTATAGACGTCGGTGGCCTCGGCGTCCAGCAGCGCGTGGAAGTACAGGCCCTGCTGGAGCGGGGCGAGCGGCCAGACGTCGGCCAGCGCGGGATGGTCGCGCTCCAGCTCGGTGACCTCGTCCTGGCCGAGCGCGACGAGCGGGAAGTCCGAGGGGCTGTGGCCGTGCTCGTCGCCCGCCGCCAGATCGCGCAGCGCGGCGAACCAGGCGTCGGCCAGCGCGCGGACGTCGGCCTCGGCGAGGATCTGCCCCGCCCACGTCCAGGTGGCGACGAGGCGGGGGCCGTCCGGGCCGTCCTGCGCGTGGGCGTCCACGGCGAGGGTGTGGCCGAGGGGCAGCGCGTCGTCGGCGCCGCCGCCGAGCGCGCCGGGTTCGGCGGCGACGCTCCAGTCGCCGTCGCCGGACTCGACGCGGCCGAGGTAGTTGACGACGACCTGCGGCGCGGGCCGCGCGGCCAGCTCGGCGGCGGTGTCCTCGTTCAGGTGGCGCAGGAGGCCGAAGCCGAGGCCCTGGTCGGGCAGGCTCCGCAGCGTCTCCTTGACCGCGCGGACGCTCGTCCCGTCGAGCCGCACCGGGAACTTGCTCGTGAACCATCCGGCGGTGCGGGTGAGGTCCGCGCCGGACAGGACGTCCTCGCGGCCGTGGCCCTCCAGGTCGAGCAGCACCGGCGCGCCGGGCGTGCCGCGCCAGGCGGCGAACGCGCGGGCGAAGCCGGTGAGCAGAACGTCGTTGACGCGGCCGTGCACGGCGGCGGGCACCGACGTCAGCAGCGCGCCGGTGGTGGAGGCGTCCAGTTCGACGGTGAGGCGGGCGGCGGTGGCGTGCGTGTCGCGGGCCGGGTCGAGCGGGCGGTCGCCGAGCGGCGGGTCGTCCCCGGTGAGCACGTCCCGCCACAGGTCCAGCTCGCCGGCCCGCTTCCGGGCCTCCGCGGCGAGCCCGCGCGCGAACGCCCGGTAGGACGTGCCGACCGGGTCCGGGGTCGTCCCGGCCCAGGCGCCGACGAGGTCGGGCAGCACGATCCGCCACGAGACGCCGTCCACGACGAAGTGGTGCAGCACGAGCAGCAGGCGGCCGGGCGCGTCGCCCGCGTCCAGCCAGACGAGCTGCGCGTTCACCCCGGCGGCGGGGTCGAGGCGGTCGCGGGCGGCGGCGAGTTCGGCGGCGGCCAGCGCGGTCAGCGCCGCGTCGTCCAGCCCGGCGGCGCCGGCGCGGCGGACGCACGCGGCGGCGTCCACGGACCCGGCGGCCGGGACGTGGAAGGTGCCGTCGGGACGGGCGACGAGCCGGAGCGCGTCGTGGTGGTCCAGGACGGTCGCCAGCGCGGCGGCGAGCCGGTCGGTGCCGAGCCCTGCGGGGGTGCGCAGCAGGACGCTCTGGCTGAAACCGCCCTCGGGGCCGCCCAGTTCGCGGAACCACCGCACGATCGGCGTCGCGGGCACCTCGCCCAGCGGCTCGTCGGCCTCCGGCGCGGCCGCGTCCTCGACGGGCCGGGCGACGGCGGCCAGCTCGTCCACGGTCGGGCGGGCGAACACGTCGCGCGGCGACAGCGCGAGCCCGGCGCGGCGGGCGCGCGACACCAGCCGCATCGCGATGATCGAGTCGCCGCCGAGGTCGAAGAAGCCGTCGTCCACGCCGACCCGGTCCAGGCCGAGGATCTCGGCGAACAGCCCGCACAGGATCTCCTCCTGCGGCGTGCGCGGGGCCCGGTAGGGGGTGTCCTCGGCGGCGGCGTAGTCGGGCGCGGGCAGCGCGCGGGTGTCGAGCTTGCCGTTGGCGGTGAGCGGCAGCGTCTCCACCGGGACGATCGCGGCGGGGACCATGTAGTCGGGCAGCCGCCCGGCGAGCAGCGTCCGCAGCTCGCGCGGGTCGGGCGCGCCGACGACGTAGGCGACGAGCCGCTTGACGCCGGGGGCGTCCTCGCGCGCGACGACGGCCGCCAGCTCGACGTCCGGGTGCGCGGCGAGCGCGCTCTCGATCTCGCCCGGCTCGATGCGGAAGCCGCGCACCTTGAGCTGCTGGTCGGCGCGGCCCTGGTACTCCAGCTCGCCGTCCAGGTTCCAGCGGACGACGTCGCCCGTGCGGTACATGACCTCGCCCGGCGCGCCGAACGGGCAGGCGACGAACGCGGCGGCGGTCAGCGCGGGCCGGGACAGGTAGCCGCGCGCGACGCCCGCTCCGGCGAGGTACAGCTCTCCGGTCACACCGGGAGGGACGGGGCGCAGCGCCTCGTCCAGCACGTAGGCCCGCATGTCGTCCAGCGGGGTACCGAGCGGGACGGCCGTCGCGTCCGGCGCGATCCGGCCGCGCACGGACCGTCCCACCGCGTACGTCGTCGTCTCGGTCGGGCCGTAGACGTGCTGGAGGTCCACGCCGGGACAGGCGTCCAGCACCCGCCGCATCGCCGTCGGCGAGCCCGCCTCACCGCCGGTCTGCACGACGCGCACCGGCGCGAACGCCTCCGGGTGCTCGGCGGCGACGAGGTTGAACAGCGACGTCGTGATGAACAGGTGCGTGACGCCGCCGCGCGCGATGACGTCGGTGAGCCCGGCGGTGTCCAGCGCGCCGGGCGCGGCCAGGACGATCGTCGCGCCGCCCAGCAGCGGCGCCCACAGCTCCAGCGTGGACGCGTCGAACGCGTGCGTGGAGTGCAACAGGTGCCGGTCGCCGGGCCGCAGCGCGATCCGGCCGTCGGTGGCGAAGTCGGTGACGTCGCGGTGCCGGACGCCGACCGCCTTCGGCGTGCCCGTCGAGCCGGAGGTGAAGATGCCGTAGGCGAGCGCGTCCGGGTGCGGGACGGTGCCGGGGTCGGTGTCCGGCTCGGTCGCGGGCCAGTCGGCGTCGTCCACGACGAGCACGCTGATGCCCGCCTGCTCGGCGTCGGCCAGCCACGGCCGCTCGGCGAGCGTCGCCCGGTCGCACAGCAGCAGCTTCACGCCGGTGTCGCGCATCAGCCACGCCACGCGGTCGGCGGGATAGGTGTGGTGGACCGGGACGTAGTGGGCGCCGGTCTTGAGGATCGCCAGCGACGCCGTCACCAGGTCCGGCGAGCGGTCCAGCAGCGTCGCGACGGGGATCTCCGGGCCCGCGCCGAGCTTGGCGAGGCGGTGCGCGAGCCGGTTGGCGCGGGCGTCCAGCTCCGCGTAGGTGAGCACCGTGCGGCCCGCCGTCGCGACGGCGGGCGCGCCGGGCGCCGCGGCGACGCGGGCGGCGAACGCCTCCACGATCGTCGCGCCGCGCGGACGGTCGGTCGCGGTGGCGTTCCAGTCGTCCAGGACGGCCGCGCGCTCGGCGTCGTCCAGCAGCGGCAGGTCGCTGACGCGGGACGCCGGGTCGGCGTCGGCCATCGCCCGCAGGAACCGGACGTGCCGGGCGTGGTGCGCGGCGATCTCGTCGGCGGTGTAGAGGGCGGGGTGGCCGTCCATGTCGACGCGGGTGCCGCGCCCGTCCAGGCCGTCGTGGATGTTGAACGCGATGTCCTCGGTGAGGCCGAGGGCCAGCGCGTGCGCGCGGGCCGGGGTGCCCGCGAAGTCGGCCGTGTAGTCGAACGGCATGATGTTGACGATCGCGCTGTACAGGCGGCGCTGCTCGCGCAGCAGCCGCAGGTCGCGCAGCAGGTCCTCGCGGCGGTACCGCTGGTGGCGCAGTGCGCGGGCGGTCGCGCGGGAGACCGTGCGGGTCAGCTCGTCCAGCGTCATCGCGGGGTCGACCCGCACCCGCAGCGGGACGATGTTGGACAGCATCGTCGGCGTCTGCCGGGCCAGCTCGGTCGTGCGGCCGGTGACGGCCAGGCCGAGCACGATGTCGTCGTCGCCGGTCACGCGGGCCAGGTAGGCGGCCGTCGCGGCGATGGCCAGGCCGGGCGTCGCGGTGCGCAGGCGGCGGGCGGACGCGGCCAGCCCGGCGCTCTCGTCCGGCCCGAGCGTCGTGCTGCTGCGCAGGAAGTCCATCGTGGGCGGCGCGGTGCGCGACGTCAGCCCGCTGATCTCCGGGAGGTCGGCGAACCGCTCGGTCCAGTACGCGCGGTCCTTGGCGAAGCGCTCGGACGCGCGGTACTCGGCGTCCTCGGCGAGCAGGGCGCGGTAGTCGCCGCGCTCGGCGGGCTCGTAGACGCCGCCGGTCGCGAGCGTCGTGTACAGCTCGGCCATGCGGGCGTTGACGAGCGTCCCGGCGAACCCGTCCACGCTGATGTGGTGCGCGCGCAGGTACCAGAGGTGGTGGTCGGCGGCCAGGCGCAGCACGCGCAGGTGGTAGAGCCGTTCACCGAACAGGTCCATCGGCGCCGCCATGTCGGCGCGCATCCATTCCCGTGCCGCCGCCATCGGGTCGGCGGCGGCGGAGAAGTCGGTGACCGGAATGGGGACGGTCCGGTCGGTCGCGATCGACTGGAATGGTTCGCCGTCCCGCTCGACGATCCGCATCTGCATGCCGGGGAACTCGTGGCCGGCCGCGCGGGCGATCTCGTCGAAGAGATGGGGGTCGAGCGGTCCCTCGATCTCGATGTACTGCGCGATGCAGATCGGCACCTCGGGATTGAGCTGCTGCGCGTACCAGACACTCTGCTGAGCGGCCGAAAGAGGAACGTACTCGGAGGACGACATCAAGCGGTACTTTCCCGGTCGGAGGGTGTGCATTTGCGTCCGGAAACGCCGCCCGCGTTCGGCGGCCAGGACGGGAGTGAAGCGTGCCGAAAGAACGAAAGGACTTTCCCCGTCCCCTTTCCCCGAGTCCCCTCCTGGATCGCGTCCGCGGGTCGCGATCCCGGTCGGTGCACGGCCGCCGGCGCGCCGGGCGTCCGCCGCATTCGTCGCCCGGCGCGGAGCCGTCCGCCGCCACGTCTCTACTCAGGAGTAGCGGAGCCACAGTTAACCAGCCTGTCACATGCCTCGCAATCCCCCCGAATGTAGAACTTGCGCCTGCATATTGCTCACGGGAGTGACAAAAGTTGCAGGCAGGTGAGTACGTTCGGACCCCCGGGACGCGCGTCATGTGACAACGCACGGGAGCCGTCCCCGGTCAGCGCGGTCACGCTCGGTGATCATGTTCGCGGGCGCGCGCGTCGGGCGTGTTACCGGCCGCCCGCCGGGAACTCGTGCACCACCACGGCCGCCGCGCCGACGTCCGGATGCCGCTGGAGCACGGCCTCGATCTCGCCCAGCTCCAGCCGCACCCCGTTGATCTTCACCTGGCGGTCCACGCGGCCCAGGTACTGCAACGTCGGACGCGCGTCGCCGCCCGCACCCGGCCGCAGCAACTGCACCGCGTCGCCCGTCCGGTACAGGCGGCCGGTCGGGGTGCCGGCGAACGGGTCGCGGTAGAACGCGTCCCGGGTGCGCTCGTGGTTGCCCAGGTAGCCCCGGCCCACGCAGACGCCGCCGACGAACAGCTCCCCGGTCTCCTCCAGGTCGCAGGCGTGCCAGGCGCCGTCGTCGTCCTCGCGCAGCACGTAGAGCTGCGCGTTCACGATGGGGACGCCGATCGGGAGCCGCAGCAGCGACAGGTCCCCGAGCGTGACGGTGTGGTGGGTGACGTCGTCGGAGCACTCGGTCGGGCCGTAGGCGTTGAGCAGCCGCGCGTGCGGCATCGTCGTCAGCCAGCGGCGGGACAGCTCGGCGGGCAGCTCCTCGCCGGTGGCGATCATCCAGCGCAGGGCGCCCAGCGAGCCCGGCGCGGCGTCGGCCAGGTCGTCCAGCAGGTGCCGGACCATCGTCGGGACCAGCTCCACGATCGTGATGCCGTGGTCGTCCACCAGCCGCGCGAACGCCACCGGGTCGTGCCCGACGTCGTCACCGACGATCTCCACCCGGCCGCCGAGCACCAGCGGGCAGAGCATCTGCCAGACCGAGATGTCGAAGCCGAGCGGCGCCGTCTGCGCGAGCACGTCCGCGCCGGTCATGTCCAGATCCACGATCTTCGCGTAGAGGTGGTTGATCATGCCCTGGTGCTCGACGACCGCGCCCTTCGGCTTGCCCGTCGAACCCGACGTGAACAGCACGTAGCGGGGCTGGTCCAGCGACTCCAGCCGGGCGTGCCCCGCCCACGGCGCGCAGTCGGCCGCCAGGTCGGCGCGGACGATCGGGACGCCCGCCTCGGCGGCGCCCGCCACCAGCGCGGACGCCGGTTCGCCCGCGTCCACGGTGAGCAGCAGCGCCGCGCCCGCCTGCGCCAGCACGTCGCGGACGCGCGCGGCGGGCCACGTCTCGTCGGCCGGGACGTAGAGGGCGCCGAGCAGTTCCAGCGCCAGGAACGCCGCCACGACCACGGCGGACCGCTCCCCGCCGACGCCCACGACGTCGCCGGGCCGCACGCCCTGCGCCTCGAACAGCGTGGCGAGCTTGCGGGCCTCGACGGCCAGGTCGGCGTAGCTGAGCGTGCGGCGCGCGTCCACCACGGCGACCGGGTCGCCGGCGGCGGCGAAGCGTTCCACGCGGGTGATCACGGCGTCGGCCAGGTCGATCTCGCGCTCGGCCGTCATGCCGTGCCGCGCGGCCAGCTCCCGGGCCCGGGCCGCCTCACCCGGAGCGACCGTCAGCGCGGGCAGCGCGGATCGGTCCAGCAGCCGTTCCGCGACGCGTCCGCCAGCATTCATCTTGACTCTCCGTGAGGTCGACCTTCTCCACCGTCATCACCGAATGAGCAGTGTATGACCGGCTGGGATAGCTTATGTCCAGCCGAGACCGCAGGCTTGCCGAATCAACCTCTTTGCCACCTACTGACGGGTAAGTAGGGGGTTGCGACAGGTCAGGGCCGCAGGTACGGTGATGCTTCGCCTCGTCCGTCCCGGAATCAGCGGCGAACTCGGGGAAGATGGGGGAAGTCCAGAAAATAAATGGAACTCCACTTCCACCACATCCCTCCATTGTTCAGCGTTCAAGGGTGGCAGCGTGCCCATCATCACCTCGCCGCAGGAATTCAATGTCGATGACCTTTATGTGGACTTGCGTCCGCTTCTCGACGTCCCCCTCTTCCTCAAATGCGAGGGCTTCAACTTCGCCGGCTCGGTGAAGCTCAAGGCGGCGGCGGCCATGGTCGCCGCGGCCGAACGCGACGGCGTCCTCACGCCGTCCTCGACGATCGTGGAGTCGTCGTCGGGCAACCTCGGCATCGCGCTCAGCATCATCGCCGCCTCCAAGGGCTACCGGTTCGTCTGCGTCACCGACCCGCGCTGCAACCCCGCGTCCAAGCGGCTCATGCGCGCGCTCGGCGCCGAGGTCCGCGTCATCTCCCACCAGGACGGCAACGGCGGGTTCCTGGAGAGCCGCATCCGGTACGTCGAGGAACTGTGCGCCGCCGGCGACGACCACGTCTGGCTCAACCAGTACGCCAACCGCAACAACTGGCTCGCGCACTACACCGGCACCGCCCCGGCCATCGACCGGCAGTTCCCCGACCTGGAGATCCTCTTCGTCGGCGCGGGCACCACCGGGACGCTGATGGGCTGCGCCCGCTACTTCCGCGAGCACTGCAGGCCCGTCACGATCGTCGCGATCGACGCCGTCGGCTCGGTGACGTTCGGCGGCATCCCCGAACGCCGCATGGTCCCCGGCCTGGGCACCAGCACCCGGCCCGCGCTCGTCGACGAGTCGCTGGTGGACGACGTCGTGCACGTCCCCGAGACCGACACGATCCGGACCGTGCACGCGCTGTCGTCGCGCGGGTTCCTGTTCGGCGGCTCGACCGGCACCGTCGTCTCCGGCGCCGCCCGCTGGCTGGCCGCCAAGTACCCCGGCGAGCAGCCCGTCGCCGTCGCCATCGCCCCCGACCTCGGTGAACGCTATCTCGACTCGATCTACGAGGAGAGCTGGCTGCGGGAGAACTTCGGCGACCTCACGCCGGAACTGCGGCTCCCCGGCGCCGATATCCTCGGCGTCTGATCAACACCACCCGTTCTCTGGAGAAACCGGATATGACGCAGTCCCCCTCCTTCGCCGTGATCTCGGGTGCCCAGGTGCACGAGGCCGTCACCGGGCGCGAGGCCCAGGTCACCGACATGATCGAGGCGGCGTACCGGCTGCACGGCGAAGGCGCGACCGTCAACCCCGACTCCTACTTCCTGCGGTTCCCCGACGAGCCCGCCAACCGGATCATCGCGCTGCCCGCGTCCGTGCAGGGCGACGTGGACGTGCACGGCATCAAGTGGATCTCCAGCTTCCCCGGGAACGTCGCCAACGGCATCCCCCGGGCGTCGGCCGTCCTGATCCTCAACGACACCGCGACCGGCTACCCGTTCGCGTGCCTGGAGTCGTCGATCATCAGCGCGGCGCGGACCGCCGCGTCCGCCGCGCTGGCCGCCGCCCGCCTCGCCGACGCGCGCGGCGAGCGGCCCCGCCGCGTCGGGTTCTTCGGCGTCGGGCTGATCGCCCGCTACCTCCACACCTACCTGGCGGGCAACGGGTTCGACTTCGACGAACTGCACGTGCACGACCTGTCGCGCGAGCACGCCGAGGGGTTCCGGGGCTACCTGGAGCGCACCGAGAAGGGCACGGTCACGATCCACGACACGGCCGAGGGCCTGGTCCGCTCGTCGGACCTCATCGTCTTCGCGACCGTCGCGGGCGAGCCGCACGTGACCGACCCGGCCTGGTTCGCGCACAACCCGCTCGTGCTGCACGTGTCGCTGCGCGACCTGTCGCCGGAGATCATCCTGGCGTCGTACAACATCGTCGACGACGTCGAGCACTGCATGAAGGCGAACACCTCACCGCACCTGGCCGAGCAGCGGGTCGGGCACCGCGACTTCGTCGCCGGGACGCTGTACGACGTGCTCGTCGGGACGACGGTGCCGCCCGCCGACCGTCCGGTGGTGTTCTCGCCGTTCGGGCTGGGCGTCCTGGACCTGGCGGTGGCCCGCTACGTGTACGACCGGGTGACCGAGTCGGGCGACCTGACGGAGATCCCGGGCTTCTTCCACGAGATGAAGCGGTACGGCTGACGCTTAGAGTGACGTCGTCGCGGGCAGGCGTCCTGCATGACGGATGAACGCGGCGACGTCCCGTCCCTGTCGGACGTCCAGCTCCAGGTCTACGAAGCGGTCGCCACCATCGACGCGTCGGGCGGCGCCGCCGACATCGAGACCCTCACCCACCGGCTCGCCCTCCCCGAAGAAGACCTCTGGGCCGCCCTGAGCCATCTGGTCGACGCCGACCACGTCCACTCCACCCCCGACGGCTACGTTCTCGGCCCCCACGACCGGTCCGCCTGACGCGTCAGTCGAACTCGGACGTGTCCAGCGCGAACCCGAAGGGGTCGGGCAGGTCCATCTGCTTGCCGAAGGGCTCCCTAGCAATGCGCGTGTAGTCGCCCCCCTCCGGGGAGGAGAACAGAACGGTGAAGCGCTCGTCCCTGTCCACCAGGAGGTAGAGCGGGATCGCCCCCGCCGCGTACGCGCGGCGCTTCTTGTCACGGTCGTGCTGGGCGTGGGAGGACGTGACCTCCACGACCAGTTCCACGCCGCGCGACGGCATCCACGCTTCCGCGCCGAGGAACAGGCGCAGTTGCCGGGGGGCGAAGACTCCGTCGGGGATCACGCGGTAGGGCTTGCCGTCCGCACCGCGCAGGCTGAGGCCCTTGTTCCCGGAACCGTCCATCTCGGCACTCGAATGCCGGTAGATCTGCCGGAAGATGGTGGACAGGTAGTCCTCATGATCGCCCAAGGGGGGTGGGGACACGACGATCTCTCCATCGATCAGCTCGGCCCGGAAGCCTTCCGGGGTGTCCAGCGCGAGGAAGCCATCGAGGAGGACGTCCTGCTCCTCATGCGTGTGCGGTTGCCCATGAGCCATGACGGTCATGCCCTGCTCCTCTCCTCGTCGCGACGAGCCTAGACGCAGAGCGCCACCTTCCGTGTGCGAATCGTGAGATCGAGTGAGATCGTCACCAGCCTACGCCGCAGCGTGACCGCCCGCCAGGAGCGGGCCGGTCCGGATGGTTGGCATACTGCGTCCATGCGGGCAAGCGGTTCCATGTTCGGGCTGGCGTACGGCGACGCGCTCGGGGCTCCGACCGAGTTCCTGCCGGTCGCGGAGATCACGAGCCGGTTCGGGGCACTCGGCCCGGACGGGCCGTCGGGGACGCCGTGGCGCGTCACCGACGACACGCAGATGGGTCTGGCGGTCGCCGAGGGGCTGGTCGAGGTGGTCGGCGACGTCTCGCCCGAGCGGCTGGCGCCGGTGTGGACGCGGCGGTTCGTGCAGTGGGCGCACAGCCCCGACAACGACCGCGCGCCGGGCATGACGTGCCTGCGCGCGTGCGGCGGCCTGGCCGAGGGCGTCCCGTGGGTGGAGGCGACGCAGGCCGGGTCGAAGGGCTGCGGCGCGAACATGCGCGTGACGCCGGTCGGCCTGGTGCCCGGACTGCCGGACGACGTCCGCGCGGGCGCGGCACAGCTCCAGGCCGCGCTGACCCACGGCCACCCGACGGGCCTGGCCGCGAGCGAGCTGACGGCCTTCGCGGTGTGGTGGCTGGCGGACGGCCTGGCCCCGTCAGCGCTGCCCGCCGCGCTCCGCGACCACGCCCGGGCGCAGCGCACGACGTACCACGGCGACTGGCTCGGCGCGCTCTGGCAGCGGCCCGGCACTTCCTCCCCGGAGGAGTTCATCGCGCGCGGGTGGGACGAGTGCCTGACGGCCCTGGACCGTCTCGACGCCGCCCTGCGCTCCCCCGACCGCGACGCCGACCCGTGCCTGGCCACCGGCGAGGGCTGGATCGCCGAGGAGGCCCTGGCGACGTCCCTCCTGTGCTTCCTCCTCTTCCCGGACGACCCGGTCGCCGCCCTCCGCCGCGGCGCCGTCACCTCCGGCGACTCCGACTCGATCGCCTGCCTGGCGGGCGCCTACGCCGGCGCCCACCACGGCATGCCCGCCTGGCCCGCCCACTGGCGCACCACCATCGAATACGCCGACCGCCTCACCCACGTCTCCACCACCTGGGACTGAACCGACCGTGAATGTCGGTGCCGGACGCTAGCTTCCCGGCACGGACTCCGACGCGCCCGAGGGGGTGTTCGGGGTGGCCGTCCAGCCTGTCCAGGAGTCGATGGTGATGGCGATGACGGGGCCTTCGGGTGGGTGGGCGCGGTACTGGGGGTAGCGGGCGGTCAGTAAGGCGGTGGGTTCCGTGCGGGACGCGGGGTCGGTGAGGACGCGGGCGTGGCCGTCCACGCGGACCCACCAGAGGCGGGTCCAGTCGTCGTCGTAGTGGTCGGCCAGGAGGGTGACGCGGGGGTCGGCGCGGACGTTGGCCAGACGGCGCAGGTCGCGGGTGGACTTCGGCTTGTGGTCCACGGCCGTGTAGAGCGTGCCGCGATGGACGGCGAACGTCACCGGGACGAGATGGGGACGCCCGTCCTCCCCGACGGTCGCCAGGCGCACGACCGGCACGGACGCCAGCAGCTCCCGCGCCTCCGATGCCGCGATCTTGGGCATACCGCCATGATTCCCGCCACCGCGACGTGCCACGCACGGACCCGTTAGCCGGTTTCGATGATCTTGTAAAGCGACCCTGCGCGCGTAAGTGCTCCATTTCTGGAGCGATCCCGCTGATCTAGCGTCGTGCCGTCGCTGATCATGGAAGGACCTCCCATGCCTCGTCTCACCGGCCGTCTGCTCGCCGCCGCCGCCGTCCCGGCGCTCGCTCTCTCCCTCGCCGCCCCCGCCCAGGCCGCCACCCTCACCTGGACCATCACCAACCCCGACGCGACCAAGGACCTCCTCGCCTGGTCCGGTCCGAACGTCCTGAAGAACAAGGCGGGGAAGACGGTCTTCACCTGCGACAAGACGGCCATCCTCGCCAAGCCCGGCGCCTCCCGCACGCTCGCGCCGGGCGCCGCCTACCAGGCCGCCGTCCACGGCGGAAGCTTCTCGGCGGGCTGCAAGGCGCCCGACGGGGTCGCCTGGGGTTCGGGGACGCTCAGCGGCAACTACCACCTCTGGCTCCGGGCCACGGCCTATGACGCGGCGGCCGACGCCGCCGACTTCACGTGGACCGGCCAGACCGGCCAGGTCCTCGTCTACGGCAAGCCCGGATGCACGTTCTTCCTCGGGGACGTGAAGTTCCGCTACAGCAACGTCGCCTCCACCTTCACCTCCACGACCGGCAAGGTCACGTTCGCCTCCAACTCGCCCGCCACCAACTGCGCCGGGCTGCTGACCCACGGCGAGACAGTCACCTTCACCGGCACCTACACGGCCAACCTCGCCTACAAGTTCCGCGCCGCCACGAGCTGACGCGCACGGACCGGGCGCCCGGCGGGAACCGCCGGGCGTCCGCCCGTCCGAGGGCGGACCGGTTTCCGCGCCATTTGAAGGTCCCTCATGTTCATGATCTCCGAGCGCGTACGCTGAGCGGATTCGCGACCGTTGGGGAGAGTGGCATGACCGTCGTCACGCTGGGCGCGCACATCGTGGACGTCCTGGCCCGTCCGGTGGACGCGCTGCCCGCCGGGCACGACACCGTCGTCGTCGAGCAGGTGCGGCTGGCGGCGGCCGGGTCGGCGGCGGGGACCGCCGTGGCGCTGGCGCGGCTGGGCAACGACGTGGTGTCGGTCGGCGCGATCGGCGACGACGACCTCGGCGACCTGCTCACCCGCATGATGTCCCGCGAGGGCGTGGACGTGAGCGGCCTGGTGCGCCGCACCGCCGACCAGACCAGCGCGTCCATCCTGCCGATCCGCTCGGACGGCGGACGCCCCGTCCTGCACGCCCCCGGCGCGAACCGCACGCTGACGTCCGGCGCGGTCGACCCGGGCCTGCTCGTCGCCGCCGACGCCGTGCACGTCGGCGGTCCCGACGTGGTGGAGGGCCTGTCCGATCCGGCGTTCTTCCACACACTGGACACGGCGCGGGCCTCCGGCACGATCGTCACGATGGACGTGCTGTCGGAGGCGCCGGACCTGCTGGAGGCGGCGTCGGCGTTCCTCCCGCACGTGGACTACTTCCTGCCGAACGAGCAGCAGGCGCTGGCGATGACGGGCGCGTCCGACCCGGTCACCGCCGCCCGGCGGCTGCGCGACCGGGGCCCCCGGGCCGTCGTCGTGACGCTCGGCGAGCACGGCAGCCTGCTCGTCGGCCCCGACGGCGTCGACCGCCTGCCCGCACACAAGGTGGACGTCGTGGACACCACCGGCTGCGGCGACGCCTACTGCGCGGGCTTCATCACCGGGCTGCTGCACGGCCTGGCCGTCCGCGACGCCGCCCAGTGGGGCACCGCCGCCGCGGCGCTCGTCGCCGCCGACCTCGGCTCGGGCACCGGCCTGGCGACGCTGGGCGCCCTCAAGGCCCTGCTGCCCTGACCCCCGGCACGGTGGAACCCCCGGGTGCGACCGCGCCGCCGCACCCGAGGGTTCCGTCAATCTAGACGCGGGCCGCGCGGCGTTGGTTTCCGCGCGGTGAACATTTCCGGCGCCGGTCTCACCCGCCCGCTTCGGCGTGGCGGAGCGCGTCCGCCGCGAAGACGGCCTCGGCCGCGCCGACGAGCTGTTCCAGCCGCCCGATCTCGGTGCGGTGGAACGGCGGGGCGCCGGCGCGGGCGACGAGCAGCGCGTACCCGTCCGGCATCGGGACGAGCGCGTACTGCGTGCCGTCCCCGGCGGTGATCGCGCGGGCGCGGACGGGTTCGAGGTCGGGCAGGTCCAGGCTCCGGTCGGCGCCGAGGCTGAGGTGGATGACGCGCGTGCCGTCCGGGACGGTCTCGACGAGCGCGGCCCAGTCGGCGCTGACCAGCGCGGGCACCGCGTCGGCGAGCGTGATCGGGCCGCGTCCGGGGTCGGCGGCGAGCTGGCCGACCAGCTCGACGTCGGGGAACGCGCCGGGCGGCTCGGCGGTCGGCCAGATGCCGACGATCTCGACGCCGGCGACGGCGGCGAGCCCGTCGCAGAGCCGGTCGATGCCCGCTCCGGCGGGCCACTGGACGGTGAAGTCGTCCAGTGCCCGTCCGCTGTCGCGCTCCAGCACGGCCATCTGCACCACGTCCGCCCCGGCGGCTCCGAGGACCTTCGCGACCTGTCCCAGCGAACCGGGCCGGTCCGGGAGCCGTACGCGCACGCGCAGCAACATCGTCACCTCCAGTCACCGCGTCGGCGACGCGGCGTTGCGACCACCCTCGGCCACCTGCGTTTCCGTCGTGTTACCGAACCATGACACCGGCGCGAAACCGCGTTCGCGCAACGCGCGACTTTGCGCGTCCTTGCCGGTTCTCTACCCCTGCGCGGCCCTGGGCGTTAGGGTTACTGCACGTGTCGAGCGAGCCGGAACCCCCTGTCAGCGCGGACCCGGGCGACGCGCCCGTGCCCGGGACGGCGTCGGCGCAGGTCGTCGCGGCACTCGCCGCGCTCGGCGCCCGCCTCGACCGCGAGCATGAGCGGGCCGCGCACCGGGAGGCCGTCATCGACCGGCTGCACGAGGAGAACCAGCGGCTGCGCCGCGGCGAGCTGGAATCCGCGCTCGCGCCGCTGCGCGCGGCCCTGTACCGGTTGCACGACCACGCCCGCCGCGAGGCCCGCCGCTTCGCCGAGCCCGACCCGCCGGACGCCGGGTACGCCGCCCCGCTGCTCGCCGCGCTCGCCGACGACGTCGCCGACGCGCTGGCCCGGTCGGGCGTGGAGCGGTTCACGGTGGCGGCGGGCGCCCCCTACGACGTGACGCGCCACCGTCCGGTGGCCGTGGAGACCGTGACGGACCCGGAGCTGGCGGAGACCGTCCGGGGTGTCTTGTCCGATGGTTTTGAGCAGAACGGCCGGATCGTCCGCAAAGCGGAGGTCCGCGTCGGTAAGCTCCCCGCTCCGGTCGCCGACCGCGGGACCGACAGGTGAAGAGGGATATGGCTGTCTACGGGATCGACCTGGGAACCACCTACTCCTGCATCGCCGCCATCGACGACGTCGGGCGTCCCGCGGTGCTGCGGAACCTGGAGGGGACGGACACCACGCCGTCCGTCGTGTACTTCGAGAGCGGCGACAACGTCGTGGTCGGCGCGACCGCCAAGGACACCGCCGTCCTGGAGCCCGACAACGTGGTCAGCCTCATCAAGCGCGACATGGGCCGGGACATCAGCCGCACCATCCACGGGATCGACTTCAAGCCCGAGGAGCTGTCGGCGTTCATCCTGCTCAAGCTCGCGACCGACGCCCGCACCAGCGCGGGCGAGGAGGCGCGCGACGTCGTCATCACCGTGCCCGCCTACTTCGGCGCCGCCGAGCGCGACGCCACGCACAAGGCGGGCCGCATCGCGGGCCTGAACGTCATCGACATCGTGTCCGAGCCGATCGCGGCGGCGATCACCTACGGCGTGCTGAACCCCGACGCCGACCGCACGATCCTCGTCTACGACCTCGGCGGCGGCACGTTCGACACCACCGTCATCGCGCTGCGCGGCGGGCACATCGAGGTCGTGTGCACCGACGGCGACCACGAGCTGGGCGGCGCCGACTGGGACGCCCGGCTCGTCGAGTACCTCGCCGAGCGGTTCCTGGCCGAGCACCCCGAGGCGGCCGACCCGCTGGACGACAAGCAGACCGAGCAGCAGCTCCGCCGCGACGCCGAGGACGCCAAGAAGGCGCTGACGACCCGCACGACGCACACCGTCCGCGTCATGCACGACGGACGCGTCGCGGCGGTGGAGGTGACGCGGGAGAAGCTGGAGGACCTCACCCGCGACCTGCTCGACCGCACGATCGAGATCACCGGCCGGACGCTGGCCACCGCCGCCGAGAAGGGCGTGCACGACTACGACGACCTGGTGCTGGTCGGCGGCTCCACCAAGATGCCGGTGGTGACGTCGCGGCTGGAGATCGAGCTGGGGCTGCGTCCCCGCCTCCAGGACCCGGACCTCGCCGTGGCCAAGGGCGCCGCGCTGTACGCGTTCGAGGAGACCTACCGGCGGCTGGTGCGCGAGGGCGACACCGAGGCCGCGTCGCAGATGGCGAACCGGGCGGGCCTGTCGGCCGAGCAGCAGCGGCACATCGCGGGGCGCCGCATCCGGACGGTCGCCTCGCACGCGTTCGGCATCGTCGTGGTCGACCGGGACACCGGCGCGGAGAGCGTCGCGCACCTGGTGCACGCCAACGACGAGCTGCCCGCCGCGCGCAGCGAGGACTTCTTCACCGTCTACGACGACCAGGACTCCGCCGACGTCCGCGTCATGGAGCAGGCGGGCAGCGTCGAGTCGCCCGAGCTGATCGACAACTCCGAGATCGCCTCCGGCGACATCCGCATCCCGCAGGGCAAGCAGGCGGGCTGGCCGATCGAGGTCACGTTCGCGCTCGACTCCTCGGGCCTGCTCAACGTCACCGCCGTCGAGAAGGAGACCGCCGCCCGCCTCGACCTCAAGATCGACGTCGGCGGCATGACGGAGGCCGAGGTCGAGCGCTCCCGCACGGCCCTCTCCCGCGTCCAGGTGAGCTGACGCCCGATGCCTCCCGCCCGCTGCGCGAACCACTGTTCGGGGCCGCGTGGCGGCTGGACCGAGGAGCGCGGGTCGCGAAGCGGCGCGCGCGACGAGGGAAGCCGCCACGTTACTGAGGCCACGGACCCGCCTCGCCGGAGGCGAGGCCGTTGAACGCCGACGACGAGTACCGGCGGGACGTGCTGGAGCCCGCGCGGGCGGCGGGCGACCAGCCGCCCGGCGACCTGCGGGTGCGGTACCGGCTGGCCGAGCCGCTGGACGCGGCGGCGGTGACGGCGGCCGTCAAGGAGGTGCGGCAGGTCTGGCGGCGGGCGCGCGGGCAGCTCAAGTACCGGCGGCTCGTGGACCGGCTGGAGGCCGAGCACCGGGAGCTGGCCGGGGTGTTCACCGCCGCCGAGCGCGGCGACCTGCGGCCGCTCGCCGAGCGGCTGCGCGGCGGGCGGGAGCGCGACGAGCGGCGGCGCGGGCAGGCGCGGGCGCGGCTGGTGGACGCCGCCGGGCTGCTCAGGGCCGTCACCCCCGGCGAGATCGACGGCATCGCGCGGGCCGCCGGGATCGCCGCCGCCGAGCTGACCGACCTCGCCCGGCAGGACCGCATCGAGATCCGCGCCCCCGACCGGCTGCCCGGCGCGGCCCCCTACGCGGCCTATCCGAAGGTGCGCGAGTCGCTCGACGTCCTCGGCAAGCGGCACCTGGCCGACTTCGTGTTCGGCGACCGGCTCACCGGCCCGCTGCGCGTCCTGGACGACGTCACCGCCCCCGGCGTGACGCTCGGCGCCGACGCCGTCGAGGCCACCGCCGCCGAGTGGGCGCGGCGCAGCCGCGACACCAGCACCACGCACGCCGCGACGGTCCTGGCGTGCCTGCGCTCGGACGCGCCGCTCCCCGACCTCCTCCGGTACGACGTCGTGGACCGCGTCCGGGAGCGGGCGCGGCAGCGCGCGTCCGAGCGGGGGCTGCTGCGGTTCGTCCAGGAGGAACTGCGGATCGACCAGCACGACGCGTACCGGCTCGTGTTCGCGGTGCTGCGCGAGTCGGCGCCCGGCGGCGGCTCGGCCGGGCGGCTGCGCGCCCTGCTGGACGCGGGCGACGTGCACGCCGCCGCCGAACTCGCCGCCGCCGCGTGGGACGCCGAGGAACCGCCCGAGGACGTCGCGGTGCTCGCCGCCGAGGCCCGGCAGCGCGTGACGACGGCCCGCGCGCTGCGCGACGAGGCCGCCCGCGAGAGCGACCCCGACCGCGCGTGGCGGCTGCTGGCCGACGCGCTGCGGCTCGTCCGCGACCTGCCCGGCGCCGCCGAGCACCAGCGGCGGCTGGCGCCCGCGCCGGTCCCGGCGCTGCGCGCCGACGCCGACAGCGGCCCCGGCGGGGTGACGCTCACGTGGGAGCCGTCGCCGTCCACGGCCGGGGAGATCACGTACGCGGTCGTGCGGCGGCAGGGCCGCCCGCCCCGCGGACCGGCCGACGGGAAGGTGCTGCCGGGCGGCCATGACGACCGGCCGCCGATCAACGTGCCGCTGTTCTACGCCGTCGTCGCGCAGCGCGGCGACGCGGCCGCTCCCCCGGCCGTCGCCGGGCCGGTCGTGGTCCGGCCCGAGCCGCGCGACGTGACGCTGACCGCCGGGGACGGCACGGTCGCGGGGCGCTGGCGGATACCGCGCGAGGCCGCCCGGGTGCTGGTCGAACGCGACGGGGTGCCGATTCCGGCGACCCGGGACTGGTTCCGCGACGCCGTCCCGAACGAGACGACCCGGCACTACCGCATCGCCGCCGTCTACCTCGGCGAGGACGGCGGCGAGACCGTCACCCGGGGCGTCACGGTCTCCGCGACGCCGACCGCGCCGCCGCAGCCCGTCTACGAGATCGACGCGGCCGCCGACCCGGCCGACCCGGGGCTGCTGCGCGTCCGGTTCGCGCCGCCGCAGCACGGCACCGTCGAGTTCGTGCTGACCGAGAGCCCGCCGCCGTGGCCGCGCAGCGCGCAGGTGCCCGCCGAGGAGGTGTGGCGGGAGGCGCGGCGGCTGCCGTCCCGGCCGTCGCCCGGCGGCGTCGCGGTGCGGCCGGGCGGCGGCGGCTGGGTCGTCGCGGTGAGCGTCGCGGGCGCGACGGCCGCGATCGGCGCCCACCACCGGTACGTGAACCTGCCGCCGCCCCGCCGGCTGGTCGCCGACCGGCGCGGCGGCCAGGTGCATCTGGGGTTCGACTGGCCGGACGGGGTGCCGGAGGTCGTCGTCGGCTACCGGATCGGCGCCGGGCGGGCCGTCGAGCGCAGCGTCACCCGCGCCTACTACGACACCCAGGGCGGGCTGCGGCTCGCCGTGCCGCCCGAGGAGCCGGTGGAGGTGACGGTCGCGGCGGCGGGCGCGTCGGGCGGCGCGCGGGTCCTCGGCCCGGCGGCGGCGACGCGGATTCCGTCCCGGACCGTCGTCGCCTACGACCTGGAGCGCGGCGGCCCGCCGTGGAACCGGACGCTGACGATCCACCTCACCGCCGCGCGGCCCGTCACGCTGGCGCGGCTGGCGCTGGTGCTGCGCACCGGCAAGGTGCAGCCGTACTCGGCCGGGGACGGCGAGACCGTCGGCGCCTGGCACGACGTGGCCGCGCCCGGGGCGGTGACGCTGCCGCTGCCCAAGGCGACGGGGCCGTACTGGCTGCGTTGCTTCGCCGAAGATGATGTCATCGAACTCGGCGATCCCCCCGTCCGCAGTCTCCGGTCCGGCCGGTAGCGGCGCCGGTCTAGGAGGAAGCGTGCCCCTCGCGCCGTCCCGGCGGTCGATCACCTGCCCGTACTGCTTCGCGGCGCTGTCCCCGCGCCGCGTGCCGTTCCGCTGCCGTGGGCAGGCGGGGCGCCGTCCCGGCTGCGCGCCGGTGCTGGACGAGCGTCTGGCCGCCTACACGGGCTCGTCGGCGGGGGCGTCGCTGCCGCCGGTGTTCGCGGCGCCGGGCCGGGGCGGCCGGGCGGACTGCCCCGGCTGCGGGCAGGCGACGGGCAGCCGCGTCTGTCCCGAGTGCCACAATCCGCTGCCCGCCGGGTACTGCGACGCGCCGGGCCGGATCGTCGCGCTCGTCGGCGCGAAGAACGCGGGCAAGAGCACCTACATCGCCGTGCTGCTGCACGAGCTGATGAACCGCGTCGGGACCGAGCTGGACGCCTCGCT
This sequence comes from Actinomadura flavalba DSM 45200, assembly GCF_000374305.1. Lineage (GTDB taxonomy): Bacteria > Actinomycetota > Actinomycetes > Streptosporangiales > Streptosporangiaceae > Spirillospora > Spirillospora flavalba. The sequence continues at coordinate 160,619 of NZ_KB894101.1, forward strand.
GGTCGCCTGCGACGACCGGACGATCGAACGCTACAAGCGCGACTTCGCGCGCCCGCTGCTGGAGGAGAAGCGGCTGCTGCCGACGACGGCCAGCGCCGTCACCTCGCCGCGCGAGCCGCTCGTCTACCTGCTGACCCGCACGCGCCGCACCCGGTTCGCGCGGGAGAGCACGGCGTCGCTGGCGCTGGTGCTGTTCGACACCGCCGGGGAGGACCTGCGCAGCCGCGAGGTGCGCGACCTGCACCTGCGGTACCTGGAGGCGGCCGACGCGATCGTGTTCCTGGTCGATCCGCTGGAGCTGCCGGGCGCGCAGGCGTCGGTGGCGGTGCTGGCGGGCGACCGGCCCGGGTCCGACCCCGACAGCGAGCCGATCAACGTGATCGCGCGGGTGACCGAGGCGCTGCGGTCGCGGCACGACGTCAAGCCGGGCGACCGCCTGGACGTGCCGGTCGCGGTCGCGCTCACCAAGATCGACGTGCTGGCGCCGGAGCTGGCGCGGCAGTCGGCGCTGCACCGGCCGCGTCCGGGCGCGGGCGTCCTCGACCTGGACGACCGCGACGCCGTGCACGAGCAGGTGCGGTCGCTGCTGCACACCTGGCAGGCCGGGCAGCTCGACACCTACCTCGGGCAGCAGTACGCCGACTACGGCCTGTTCGGGCTGTCGGCGCTGGGCGGCGTCCCGCAGGACGGGCGGGTCGGGGCGGGCGGCGTCCGGCCGTACCGCGCCGAGGACCCGCTGCTGTGGCTGCTGCACCGGTTCGGGATGCTCGACGGCGTCCGCCGGGGGACGTGATGGCCTGGCAACTGCACTACACGTCGGCGCGGCAGGGCCCGACCGGCCGGGCGGGCTTCCAGTTCACGGCCGAGACGCCGGGGCTGCCGGAGGGGTTGCGGGCGGCGGTGGCGCCGTTCCTGGCGTACCGGCCGCCGCCGGAGGCGCCGCTGTCGCCCGGCCCGGACGAGCTGGCGGCGTTCCCGGTGGCGCTGCTGTACGACCGGGTCGCGGGCCGGGTGCTGCTGCTGCGGTCGCGGTACCTCGGGCAGGACTACTCGGGGCGGTACGGGAACTTCTTCGCGCACGCGGTGGTCGCGGAGCGCGACGAGCTGGAGGGGCTGCGCCCGGCCGAGCTGTGGGACGCGCCGGTGTGGGCGCCGGAACCGGCCGGGGTGCCCGACCTGCCGGAGCTGGCCGAGCTGACGCCCGGGACGGCGCTCGCGCCGGACGTCCTGGCCGACTGGCTCGCCGCGCAGGACCATCCGGACGTGCTGCCCACGCTGCTGGACTCGGTCGTCGCGGTGCTGGACCGGGGCCACGGCCGCATCGTCCTGGTGGACGCCGACAGCGCCGCGCTCGCCCGCTGGATCGCCGTCGTCGCCTACTCCCTGCCGCCCGCGACCGCCGCGCACCTGACGTTCCTCACCTACACCGCCGACCCGGACGGCTCCACGCAGCGTCTCGTCGGCACCACCCCGGGCGTCTGGAGCGCGGCGCAGTACCTCGGCGACGCCGTCTACGTACCGGCGCGGGGCCTGCCGCCGGGCGGCCCGCCGAGCCGCTACGCCCGCGCCGCCGCCGACTGCTGGCGCACCTCGGACTTCGCGACGCTCGACACCCTCGCCGAACTCGCCGCGCTCGCCGCCCCGGCCGACGACGCCCCGCCCGGCGCGGACGCCCTCGCCCGCGCGGCGGCCCTGCTGGCGCTGTGCCGGGGCGAGTCCGGGGTGTCGCCGGAGGAGGAGCGCGCGGCGGCGTCCCTGCTGCGCGGCGACGGCACGCTCCCCGAGTGGGTGTGGCGCGACCTGGTCCCCGGCGTCCCGTCGATGGGCCTGGACCTGGCCGTCGCCGTCCACGACCAGGCCCGCGCCGCGGGCGCCGCCGACGTCGCGGGGCAGTGCGCGCTGCGCGCCGCCGTCGTCGCCCTCGCCGAACCCGCGCTCCGTCCCCGTCTCCCCCGCCGTGTCCTTCCGGACGCCCTGCTCCTCGACCTGACGACGGCGGCCCGCGACGCCCTCGCCCGTGCCCGCACGCTGACCGACATCGCGGAGATCACGGGCATCGCCGCGTCGTCCGGCGCCCCGCCCCGACCCGCCGACGTCACCGACGCCGCCCGCGCCCTCACTCGCTCCGGCCACGCAGTGGACGAGCACGCCCGCGCGGACCCGGCGGCCGATCGAGCCGGCGCGCCGGACTCGACCCGCCCGGGGGCACGGGACGACCACAGCGGCGCAGCCGGGCACGGGGGCCTGCGCTTGGCGGAGGCCGTCGAGCGGTGTCCCGGGGAACTGCGCGACGCCCTGGTGGACGGGGTCGTCGCGGGGCTGGAGGCGACCGACGACGGCACCCGCGCGGCGGCGCTCGACGCGCGGGCCGCCGCGCTGCTGCACGCGGTGCTGCGGGAGCGGCCCGCGCGGTTCGACGCCGCGCCCGGCACGGCGGTGGCCGTGCTGGCGGCCGTGGCGGGGCGGCGGCCGGATCGCCGGGTCGCGCTGACCGGCGAACTGCTCCGGGTGCGCGTGAGCGCCGAGGAGCTGGCGCCCGTCCTGGAGCGGGTGTGGGCGGCCGAGCCGACCCCGGCCGAGTGCCTGGACCTGCTCACCGGGCCGCCGGGCCATCCGGTGCTCGCGGCGCTGCCCTCGCGGGCGTTCGCCGCCGCGCTCGACCTGACCTCGCCGGACGTCCTGCGCCTCGCGGCCCGCGTGCTGGCCGTGCGGCCGGACGGCCCCGCCGCCCGCGACGCCCACGCCGTCCGCGCCTGCGCCACCGCCGCGACCGCCGACGACCCCGGCACCGCCGCACAGGCCCTCACCACTCTGACGAACCCCGCCCACGACGGCTCTGAGCGGTTCCCCGGCACTGAGGCCGATGGTGCCGACCGGGGTCGCGGCTCGGGCGCCGGGGCGGGTGTGGTCGCCGCCGCCTTCGGGGTCGTCGCGGAGCGGGCGGAGCGGCGGACGCCCGGCTACCGGGCGGCGCTGCTCGCGGCGCTCCCGGCGGACGCCCGGGACCGGCTCGCCGCCGCCTGGATGCGGCGGCTCGCGGGCCGGGGGAACGCCGAGCGGCGCGGGGAACTGGTCGAGGTCGTGCTGCGGCTGCGGGCCTCCGGCGGACGCGCGCCCGGCCTGGAGGACTGGGCACGGGACACCGCCGCCGGGTGGCTCCGCGGGCGGCGCTTGGACGCGCGCTTCGCCGGAGACCCGGCGCTGCGGGCCGCGCTGCGGGCGCTCGTCGCCGAGGGACGGGGGCGCTGACGTGCATCCGCTGCTGATCCTGCTGCTGTTCGTGATCTGGCTCGCCGCGATGTGGATCGGGTTCGTGTTCGTGTTCCCGGTGCTGTTCCCCGTCGCGCTCGTCGTCGCCGGGTTCGCCGCGCTCGGACTCGCCTACCTGTACGCCTACCGGGCGCTGACCCCGGCGACGCGCACGGGCATGTCGCCGGTGCCCGCGCCCGACCTGGCCTACCGGCACTACCTGCTCGGCCAGGTCTGGCGGGACGGCTGGGCCATCGCGCGCGCCGCCGGGCCGCGCGTGTGGACGCTCGCCCGCGACGTCGTGCTGCGGCTGACGCGGACGCTGCTCGGCGGCCTGTGGGGCCTGTTCCTGTTCCCCGTCTGGTTCGCGCTCGTCGCGGGCGTCGCGCTGGCCGCCGTCCCCGCCGCCGCGCTCGGCGTCGCGCTGACCGCGCTGTACGGGCTCGTCGCGGCGGCCGGGCTGGCCGTGTGGCTGGTGTGCGCGGCGGTGCTGGCCGTCGTGGAGCGCGTCTTCACCGTCTCCAACCGGATCTTGCAGACCTGCCCGCATCCGTTCTGCTACGAGCGGATCGGGCTGCCGGTGTACGCGTGCCCCGGCTGCGGCGCCCGGCACGCCCGGCTCGTCCCCGGCCCGGCGGGCGCGTTCCGGCACGTGTGCCGGTGCGGGACGCGGCTGCCGACGACCGTCCTGCTCGGCCGCTTCCGCCTCGCCGCCTACTGCCCGCACTGCGACGGACGGCTCCCGCCCCGCATCGGCCGCGTCCGCGTCGAGCCGCTGCCGTTCGTCGGCGGACCGGCCGCCGGGAAGACGACGTTCATGATGCTCGGCATCCGCGCCCTGCACGCCCGCGCCCGCGCGCAGCGCGGCACCCTCGCGTTCGTGGAGGCGCGGCACGCGCAGGCGTACGCGGCGGCCGTCCGCGCGTTCCGCAGCGGCGGCCGGGCCGCCAAGACCGGCCCCGAGCTGCCGCTGGCGACGATGCTGGACGTCGAGCTGCCCGGCCGCGCCCGCCGCATCCTGTACCTGTTCGACCCGGCGGGCGAGCACTTCAGCGGCGCCACCGAGGTGGAGTCGCTGCGCTACCTCGACCACGGCGAGACGCTGCTGTTCGTCGTGGACCCGTTCGCGCTGCCGCACGTGGCGCGTTCGCTCAGCGACGCCGAACGGGACCTGCTCGCGGACGCGGCGGCGTCCGGCGAGGACCCGGCCGACACGCTCCAGCGGGTGCTGAACGAGCTGCGGTCGCGGCCCGACCGGGGCCGGCAGAAGCGGGTCGCGGTCGTCGTCACCAAGACCGACCTGCTGGTGGCGACCGAGATCGGCCGCGATCTCACCGGCGACGCCGACCTGCGCGGCTGGCTCGGCTCGGTCGGCCTCGGCAACACCGTCCGCGCCCTGGACCAGCTCGCCGCCGAGGTCCGCTACTTCGGCTCGGGCCTGGCCACGCCGCCGGGCGAGGTCGCCGACCTGCTCGGCTGGGTCTGCGGGCTGTCGGCGCACCAGCAGCCGTCGTCGCCGCCCGACCCGGGCGAGGAGATCCCCGGCACGGCGCCGCTGCGCACGCCGTGGCCCGTGCGCGGCCGGGACGCGGCGCTCGTCCCGGCGGGCTACCAGGTCGGGCGCTGGACGGTCCTGGTCGGCGTCTCGGTGCTGACGGCCGCCGCCGCGACCGTCTCGGCGTTCGCGGTCTCCGCCCGGCTCCCGTTCTGACGGCGGCGTTTTCGGACGCCCGGCCGAGTGGTTCGGGGTGTGACGGAACCCACTGTCTGACGTGGCAGATAACTCGGTGTGCGCCGGTTGTACCGCGGTGAACCGTCCCCGCACCGAGAGGCCGAGATGACCGTCACGACCACCGCCGACGTGCTCGCCCTGGACGCCGCCGCGCAGGACCTGCTGTTCCGCGAGGCCCGCACCGCCAACGCCTTCACCGACGAGCCCGTCACCGACGACCAGCTCGCCGCGATCTACGACCTGGTGAAGTGGGCGCCGTCGGCGATGAACTCGCAGCCGCTGCGCATCGTCGCCGTGCGGTCCCCCGAGGCCCGGGAACGGCTCGTCGCCCAGATGAGCGAGGGCAACCGGCGCAAGACGGCCGGCGCGCCGCTCACGCTGATCGCGGTCGCGGACGAGGACTTCCACGAGCACCTGCCCCGCACGTTCCCGCACAGCGCGGGCGCCCGGGAGCGGATGGCGGCCAACCCCGGCCGCCCGGCGATGGCCCGGTTCAACGCGAGCATCCAGCTCGGCTACCTCATCCTCGGCATCCGCGCCGCCGGGCTCGCCGCCGGGCCGATGGCGGGCTACGACGCCGAGGGCGTCAAGCGCGAGTTCCTCGCCCCGAACGAGCAGGTCGTCGCCGTCGTGAACGTCGGCCGCCCCGGTCCGGACGCCTGGTTCGACCGGCTCCCCCGGCTGGAGTACGACGAGGCCGTCCGCGAGATCTGATCGCCGCCCGCACCACCCCGGCAGGAGCCGTACATGCCCGCCCTCTCCCCCCGGCGCCGCGTCGCGCTGATCGTCGTCCTCGGCGCGCTGACGGCGACGGCGCCGCTCGCGCTGGACATGTACCTGCCCGCGCTGCCGCACATGGCGGGCGACCTGTCCACCACCGCGCTCCGGGTCCAGCTCACGCTGACCGCGTGCGTGGCGGGGCTCGCGCTCGGGCAGGTCGTCGCGGGCCCGCTGAGCGACCGGTGGGGACGCCGCCGCCCGCTGCTCGCGGGCCTCGCCGCCTACGCGCTCGCCTCGCTGCTGTGCGCGTTCGCGCCGACCGTCGAGGTGCTCGTCGGGCTGCGGTTCGTGCAGGGCGCCGCCGGGGCGGCCGGGATCGTCATCGCGCGCGCCGTCGTCCGCGACCTGTACTCCGGGACGGACGCCGCCCGGTTCTTCGGCACGCTCATGCTCGTCAACGGGCTCGCGCCGATCCTCGCGCCCGTCGTCGGCGGGCAGCTCCTGCGGTTCGCGCCCTGGCCGGGCGTGTTCGCCGTGCTGGCCGGGCTCGGGCTGCTGCTGCTCGTCGCGTCGCTGTTCGGGCTGCCCGAGACGCTGCCGCCGGGCGAGCGCGCCACCGGCGGCGTCACCGCGACCCTGCGCACCTTCGCCGGACTGTGCGCCGACCGCGCGTTCGCCGGGTACACGCTCGCGCTCGCGCTGTCGTTCGCCGCGATGTTCACCTACATCTCCGGCAGCCCGTTCGTCCTCCAGGAGATTTACGGGCTGTCACCGCAGGCGTTCAGCGCCGCGTTCGCCGTGAACGCCGTCGGCATCGTGGCCGCCGGGCAGCTCAGCCGGGCGCTGGCGGGCCGGGTGCGGCTCGGGCCGCTGCTCGGGACGGGTCTCGGCGTCGTCGCGGCGGGCGCCGCCGGGCTCGTCGCGGCCGTCCTGGCCGGGGCCGGGGCGACCTGGGTGCTGGCCGCGCTGTTCCTCGTCGTGGCCGGGCAGGGGCTCATCCTGCCGAACGCGACCGCGCTCGCCCTCGCCGACCGCCCGCCGCACGTCGCGGGCAGCGCCTCGGCGCTCATGGGCCTCGCGCAGTTCGCCATCGGCGGCGCCGCCGCGCCGCTGGCGGGTCTGGGCGGGGCGGGCACCGCGCTGCCGATGGCGGTGACGATCGCCGCCGCGACCGGGGCCGCCGCCGTCGCGGCGGGCGTCGCCGTCAGCGCGGGGTCAGTGCGGCCAGGACGAAACCGGCGACCTCGCCGGCCAGCTCCGCCGCCGGTTTCGGACCGTCGGCCCGGTACCACGACGTCATCTGATTGACCATGGCCAGCGCGACGATCGTGACCGTCTCGGCCGGGGTGCCGTCCGCGAACGCGCCGTCGCGCTGGCCCGCCTCGACCAGCGCGCGGAACGTCACGTGGTAGCGGCGGCGGTCGGCGCGGACGGCGTGCATCCGGGCGTCGTCGAGCCGGTGCATCTCGCGGCCGAACACCTTGGCCTCGTCGATGTGCTCGGCGGTGCTGAGGATCAGCCCGGTCAGCACCGCGCGGACGCTCTCGCGCGGCGGCAGCCCGGCGGCGACGACCCGGTCGAGGTCGGCGAGCTGGCGGGTGATCAGCCGGTGGTAGATCTCGTAGAGCAGCGCGTCCTTGGAGTCGAAATAGTGGTAGAGCGCACCCTTGGTGACGTGGGCGTCGGTGCAGATCGACTGGACGGACGCGCCGTCGAAGCCGCGCGCGGCGAACTGCCGCACGGCGGCGTCCAGGATGCGCCGCCGCACCGGCGGCACGCCGGTCTCCGTCGCGGACACGCGTTCTCCTCCCGGATGCGTTGACGCGGGACTCCCGCCCGTCTACTTTGCCACATACCGACCGGTCGGTACGGAAGCGCGGCAGCAGGAGGCAGGGCATGGCCACAGTGGAGACCGTCCGGGGCGCCGTCGCGCTCGACGCGCTCGGACGCACGCTCATGCACGAGCACGTCTTCATCCTCGACACCGAGCACGTGCAGAACCAGGGCGCGGGCGCCTGGTGGGACGAGGAGGCCCGCGTCACCGACGCCGTCGCCAAGCTCCGGGAGCTGGCCGGACGCGGCGTCACCACGATCGCGGACCCGACCGTGTGGGGGCTCGGCCGGTACCTGCCGCGCGTGCAGCGGATCAACGAGCAGGTCCCCGAGCTGAACATCATCGTCGCCACCGGTGTCTACACCTACAACGACCTGCCGTTCCAGTTCCACCACCGCGGCCCCGGCACGCTGCTCGGCGGCCCCGACCCGATGGTGGACGACTTCGTCCGCGACCTCACCGAGGGCATCGCCGGGACGGGCGTGCGGGCGGCGTTCCTCAAGTGCGCCGTCGACGCGCCCGGCCTGACGCCGGGCGTGGAGCGCGTCCTGCGGGCCGTGGCCGGGGCGCACCGGGTGACGGGAGCGCCCGTCACCGTCCACACCGACAGCGCCGGGTCGCAGACGGGCCGGGTCGTGCTGGAGGTGCTGACGGCCGAGGGCGTCGACCTGTCCAAGGTCGTCGTCGCGCACGCCGGGGACAGCAACGACCTGGACTACCTGATGGAGCTGGCCGACTCCGGGGTGATCCTCGGTATGGACCGGTTCGGGCTGGACGTCATCAACCCGACGAACGAGCGGGTCGCGACCGTCGCGGCGCTGTGTGAGCGCGGTTACGCCGATCGGATGGTGCTGAGCCACGACACGTCCTGCTACATCGACTGGTTCGGGCCCGATCCCGAGCTGCTGCGGAGCCTGGCGCCGAACTGGATCTACACCCACATCAGCGACGACGTGCTGCCGGCGCTGGCCGCCGCGGGTGTCACCACGGGCCAGATCGAGCAGATGCTCACCACCAACCCCGCCCGTTATTTCGCCACCGGCTGAGTCACCAGGGTTCGCCTCTTTCCCTGGGGGGATACCGGATCATCCACGCACCATGGATCATTCTCCCTATGGGCGGTCCCCACCGGGGGGACGGACCCCCGCGACCCGAGGAGGCACGCCGGTGTACGAGAGCCCCGGGCGGCAGGGTTCGACGGGCGGCGTGACGATCCTGGTCCTCGCGGTGCTGCTCACGGCGGCGGCCGTCCTGCTGGGGCGTCCGCTGCTCGCGCAGTACTCCGGCGACGGCGGCGAGGCCGCCGCCCCGGCCCCGGCGCCCACCAGCACGCGCGCCGGGCAGAAGCCGAGCGGCCGCAAGCCCGGCGTCGTCAACATCGAGACCGAGCAGGGACTGCGGAGCCTGCGGTCGGCGGGCACCGGCATCGTGCTGTCCGCGAGCGGGCTCGTGCTGACCAACAACCACGTCATCTCGGGCGCGACGTCCATCACCGGGACCGTCACCGACACCAGCCGCACCTACACCGCGCAGGTCCTCGGCTACGACCACGGCGGCGACCTGGCGCTGCTGAAGCTCGACGGCGCCGTTGATCTCAAGCCCGCCAAGTTCGGTGACTCGGGCCAGGTGTTCGTCGGCGACCCGGTGACGGCCGTGGGGAACGCGGGCGGCAAGGGCGGCACGCCGTCCGTCGTGACGGGCGCGGTGACGGCGCTGGAACAGACGATCACCGCGCGGAACCAGACCGACGGCGGCTCCGAGCGGCTGACCGGGCTGATCGAGACGTCGGCGCCGATCCGGCCGGGCGACTCGGGCGGTCCGCTGCTCAACACCGACGGCGAGGTCGTCGGCATCAACACCGCCGCGTCGGCCGGGCCCGAGCCCGAGCCGGACGCGCAGTCGGCGGGCGCGCCGACGCCCACGGCGACGACCGAGCACCGGGGCTACGCGATCCCGGCGGCGCGGGCACTGGAGGTGGCCCGGCAGATCCAGCGGCGCGAGCCGTCGGCGACGGTCCACATCGGCCGCACCGCGCTGCTGGGCGTCCAGGTGCGCAGCAACGGGACGGCGTTCGGCGCGCTGGTCGACACGGTCGTACCGGACACCCCGGCGGCCGACGCGGGGCTGCGGACCGGCATGGTCATCGTGGCGCTCGGCGGCCAGCCCGTGGACACCCCGGGGCGTCTGACCGCGCTGATGCTCAACCAGCACCCGGGCGACGTCGTCCGGCTGGAGTGGACGACGCGGGACGGCCGCCGCCACGCCGCCGACGTGCGGCTGGTCGAGGGCCCGCCGCAGTAGCCGGGCGTTCGTGCGACAGTGGCGGGGCAGCCCCTTGCAGTGAGGAACCGCCGATGTCGCACGACGAGGACGCCCGCCTGAACGTCACCGAGCCCAAGCGGTGGGCCGCCGGGATGCCCGGCGTGACGGCCGCGCTCCGCGAGGCCACCGGCCAGATGGGGGTGCGGCGGACGGCGCTGACGCTGGCGCGCGTCAACCAGAAGGACGGGTTCGACTGCCCCGGATGCGCGTGGCCGGAAGGGACCGACCGGCACCGGGCCGAGTTCTGCGAGAACGGCGCCAAGGCCGTCGCGGAGGAGGCGACGACGCGGCGGATCACGCGGGAGTTCTTCGCGTCCCACGCGCTGGACGAACTGGCGGTGCGGTCCGACCACTGGCTCGGCCGCCAGGGGCGGCTCACCGAGCCGATGGTGCGGCGGCCCGGCGCGTCGCATTACACGCCGATCTCCTGGGAGGACGCGTTCGCGCTCGTCGGCGCGGAACTCAACGCGCTCTCCTCGCCGGACGAGGCCGTCTTCTACACCTCGGGCCGGACGAGCAATGAGGCGGCGTTCGCCTACCAGTTGTTCGCGCGGGCGTTCGGGACGAACAACCTGCCGGACTGCTCGAACATGTGCCACGAGTCGTCCGGGTCGGCGCTCACCGAGACGCTCGGCGTCGGAAAGGGCTCGGTGACGCTGGAGGATCTGCACCGGGCCGATCTCGTCTTCGTCGTCGGGCAGAATCCCGGGACCAATCATCCCCGGATGCTCTCGGCGCTGGAGAAGGCGAAGAAGGCCGGAGCGCGGATCGTCGCGGTGAATCCGCTGCCCGAAGCCGGACTGCTGCGCTTCAAGAACCCCCAGCGGCCGTCCGGGCTCGTCGGCCGCGGCACCGAACTCGCCGACCGTTTCCTGCAAATCCGGCTCAACGGCGACCTGGCGCTCTTCCAAGCCCTCAACCGGCTGCTCCTCGAAAGTGACGCGCTCGATCATTCCTTCCTCGAAACGCACACGCACGGCTTCGAGGGGTTCGCCGCGCACGCGCGCACGGTGCCCTGGGACGACGTGCTGGAGGCGACGGGCCTCACCCGCGCCGAGATCGAGGCGACGCACCGGGACGTCGTCGCGTCCGAGCGGATCGTCGTCTGCTGGGCCATGGGCCTGACGCAGCACCGCAACTCCGTCGCGACGATCCGCGAGGTCGTGAACTTCCTGCTGCTGCGCGGCAACGTGGGGCGCCCGGGGGCGGGCGTCTGCCCGGTGCGCGGGCACTCCAACGTCCAGGGCGACCGCACCATGGGCATCAACGAGAAGCCCCCGGCGGCGTTCCTCGACGCGCTCGGCGCCGAGTTCGGCTTCGACCCGCCCCGCGCGCACGGCCTGGACACCGTCGAGGCGATCCGCGCGATGCGCGACGGCCGCGCCTCGGTGTTCGTCGCGATGGGCGGCAACTTCGTCCGCGCCACCCCCGACTCGGCGGTGACCGAGGCCGCGCTGCGCTCGTGCCGGCTGACCGTCCAGATCTCCACCAAGCTGAACCGCTCGCACGCGGTCGCCGGGGAGACGGCGCTGATCCTGCCGACGCTCGGACGCACGGAACGCGACGTCCAGGCGTCCGGGCCGCAGTTCGTGTCCGTCGAGGACTCGATGAGCCTCGTGCACGCCTCCCGGGGGCGGCTGGAGCCCGCGTCCCCGGCGCTGCGCTCGGAGGTCGCGATCGTCTGCGACCTGGCCGGGGCGACGCTTCCGCCGACGATCCCGTGGCCGTCGATGCGCGCCGACTACGACGTCGTCCGCGACCACATCTCCCGCGTGGTCCCCGGCTTCACCGATTACAACGCCCGCATTCGCGCCGAAGACGGATTCGCCCTCCCGCACGCACCCCGCGACGAACGCCGTTTCCCCACCGCGACGGGCAAGGCGAACCTGACGGTGAATCCCCTGGAGATCCTGCGCGTGCCCCCCGGCCGCCTTCTGCTCCAGACGATCCGCAGCCACGACCAGTACAACACCACCGTCTACGGCCTGGACGACCGCTACCGAGGCGTCAAGGCGGGCCGCCGCGTCCTCTTCGTGAACCCCGCCGACCTGAAGAACCTGAACATCGACGACGGCACCACGGTCGACATCGTCTCCGAATGGACCGACGGCACCGAACGCCGCGCCGAAGCCTTCCGCGTCATCGCCTACCCCACGGCCCCCGGCTGCACCGCCGCCTACTTCCCGGAAACCAACGTCCTGGTCCCCCTGGACAGCACCGCCGAAACCAGCAACACCCCAACCTCAAAGTCCCTGACCATTCACCTCGAACCCCATCACCCGCCTCGAATTCCCCCTGTTAAAAGATAGCCCGACAATTCTCCGAACACCTCTTCACCACGGCACGAGTTCCCTAATGTCGCTCCCATGCCAACGCAACAGCACGACGCTCTGGCGGACGTCTTCCGCCATTCCCCGGAGATCACCGTCCCGATCATCAGGCGGCTGGGCCTCCCCTTCGGCGACCTGAAACGCGCGAGGGACGTCTCCGAGTCCGCCTCCGACCTCAAAACGTCCGAATTCACCTCGGACGCCGCCGTCCTCCTACACCAGGGCGACGACACGGAGGAATCCCGCCTGGGCGTGATCGTCGAGATCCAGCGCACCCAAATCGCCGCTTGGAGAAGCTCATGCAGACCGAATCGTCCAACTTCATGGACCTCTTCATCGACACCAGGGCCGCGGGCAAGGCGGAGGGCAGAGCCGAGGGCAAGGCCGAAGCCGTGCTGGCGTTCCTCAACGCGCGGAACATCGAGGTGCCCGAGCGGGTGCGTCAGGAGGTGCTCGCCGCCACAGATCCGGAGCTTCTCGACACGTGGGTGAAGCGTGCCGCGACGGCCGCTACCGCCGACGAGGTGATCGCGGAGCGCTGAGCCGGGGCCGGGGCCGGGCGGTGGTGAGATCACCGCCCGGCTTTGGCTTGAACAGTGTCAGGTGGGTAGTTCGGCGGGATGACGACGTTGACGTTGGCGGAAGAGTTCTTGCTTCTGGTGCTCAAGGACGAGACCGGGAAGCCGATGGTGGACGGGCAGAAGACGGCGGCGGGGCTGGCCGGGGCGGCCGTCGTCGAGCTGACGATGGACGGCGCGCTGCGGCTGAGCGGCGAGGGTGAGCCCGGGGTCAAGAAGGGGCGGCTGATCGTCACCGGCGGGACGCCGCGCGACCGGCGCCTCGCCTCGCTGCTGGAGGTCGTGGACGGCCGGAAGCCCAAGGACGCCGTGTCCAAGGTGTCCGGCGTCAGCGCGTGGCGGAACCGGTCCAAGGACCTCAAGGAGGCGCTGCTCCAGGACCTCGCCGAGCAGGGGCTGCTCGTGGAGGAGAAGGGCAAGGCGCTCGGCCTCTTCCCCACGACCGCGTGGAAGCAGGGCGACCCGGGCGTCGAGCAGGAGATCGTGCAGCGCGTGCGGGCCGCCGTCGTCGACGGCGCGGAGCCCGACCCCCGGACGGCGGCGCTGATCGCGCTGCTGTTCGCGGTCGACGTGCTCAAGAAGCTCTACCCCGACGCCGACCGCAAGGCGCTCAAGCGGCGCGCCAAGGAGATCAGCGAGGCCGAGTGGGGCGGGGAGGCCGTGCGCAAGGCCGTCCAGGAGGTGCAGGCGGCGACGATGACCGCCGTCGTCGCCGTCACCACCACCACGTCGTCGAGCTGACCCGCGCAACCTCCGGACGGCGCCCGGGCGGCGTGGGTACGATGCCGGTGGCCTCGTCGTCGGTGGTGTGCGGAGGCGGGTTGTCGTGATGGTCGGATCGTCGGAGACGCAGGGCAACCTGCCCGCGTCGGTCACGCGGTTCGTCGGCCGGCGGCGGGAGATCGCCGCCGCCCGGCAGGCGTTCGCGCAGGCGCGGCTGGTCACGCTGACGGGGGTAGGCGGGGTCGGCAAGTCCCGGCTGGCGGTGCAGGTCGCCGCCGACCTGCGCGGCTCGTTCCCCGACGGCACCTGGCTGGTCGAGCTGTCGTCGCTGCGCGACCCGGGCCTGCTCGCCCGCACCGTCGCGGACGTGCTGCGGCTGCCGGGCCAGGCCGCGGGCGACCAGACCGACCGGCTCTGCGACCACCTGTCCGACCAGCAGCTCCTGCTCGTCCTGGACACCTGCGAGCACCTGGTCGGCGGCTGCGCCGACCTCACCGAGACGCTGCTGCGCGCCGCGCCGAAGCTCAAGATCCTCGCCACGAGCCGCGAGCCGCTGGACGTGATGGGCGAGCACACGTTCGTCATCCCGCCGCTGCCCGTCACCGACGAGGACGTCGGCACCTCCGACGACGCCGTCGCGCTGTTCGCCGACCGCGCCGAGGCGATGGTCCCCGGCTTCACGCTGACCCCGGCGAACCGGGACGTCATCACGCGGCTGTGCCGCCAGCTCGACGGCATCCCGCTCGCGGTGGAGCTGGCGGCGGTCCGGCTGCGCGGCATGTCGGTGGAGCAGCTCGTCGACCGGCTCGACGACCGGTTCCGCGTCCTCGGCACCACCCGCGCCGCCGACGGACGCCATCAGACGCTCCGCGCCGCGATCGAGTGGAGCCACGAGCTGTGCAACGAGCAGGAACGGCTGCTGTGGTCGCGGCTGTCGGTGTTCCCGGGCGACTTCGACCTGGCGGCGGCCGAGAGCGTCGCGACGGGCGGGCCGCTGAGCGCCGCCGACGTCCTCGACGTGCTGACCCGCCTGGTCGAGAAGTCGATCGTGCTGTGCGAGCGGGACGGCCGCCGCTACCGGATGCTCGACACGCTGCGCGAATACGGCGCCGAGCGGCTCACCGAGGGCGGGGAGCGCGCGGCGGTGATGCTGCGGCACCGCGACCACTATCTGCGCCTCGCCGAGGAGGCCCGCCGCGAGGAACTGGGCGCCCGGCAACTGGAGTGGCTGGCCCGGCTGCGCGACGAGAACGCGCATCTGCGCGTCGCGCTGGAGTTCTCGCTGACGACGCCGGGCGAGGAGGAGACGGGCCTGCACCTGACGGACGTCCTGCGCAACTACTGGATGTGCCTGGGCAAGTTCGAGGACGCGCGCCGCTGGCAGGACCGGGCGCTCAAGGCCACCGACGGGCTCCCGCAGGCGCACCGCCAGCGGGCTTGGGTCGCCTACGCGCGCGGGATGATCGAGGTGCAGTGCGGCGCGGCCGACGCGGCCCGGCGCTGCTTCGAGGCGGCCGACGCCGCCGACGACCCGGCGCTCGGCGCGCACCTGCTGCACGGCCGCGGCCTCATCGCGTTGTTCGAGGCCCGGCTGGAGGACGCCCGCGCCCGCATCGAGGAGGCTCGGGCGGAGTTCGACCGGCTCGGGCACCGCGACCCGATGGCGCTGCTCAGCGGCCCGCACCTGTCGTCGGTGCTGGCGCTGCTCAGCCAGTGGCCCGAGGCGCTGGCGGTCGCGGAGCAGGCGGTCGCGCGGGACGGCGACGGCGGCGAGAAGTGGCACCACTCGTTCGCGTTGTACGCGCGGGGCGCGGCGCTGTGGTGGCTCGATCGCCGGGACGAGGCCGTCACCGACCTGCTGGAGTGCCTGCGGGTCAAGGAGGAGCTGGGCGACCAGCTCGGCATCACGCTCGCCCTGGACCTGCTCACCCCGGCGCCGGTGGTGCGCGGTCGCTACGAGGAGGCGGCGATGCTGCTGGGGGCGACGGAGCGGATGTGGAAGCAGCTCGGCGCGCAGCTCCAGTACGGCCCGCACTACATGGAGCGGCGCTCGATGTCGGAGCACGCGCTGCGACGGCGGCTGCCCCCGGACCGGTTCGAGGCGGCCAAGCGGCGCGGCCGGGAGCTGACGCTGGACGAGGCGCTGGCGCTGGCGCGCGGCGAGCCGGTGGCGGCGCCCGGCCCGGCTCCGGCGCCGGAGACGCTGACGGCGCGGGAGCGGGAGGTCGCGGCGCTGGTGGCGGAGGGCCTGACGAACCGGGAGATCGCGGACCGGCTAGTGCTGGGCAAGCGGACGGTCGACTCCCACATCGAGCGCATCCTCGGCAAACTCAACTTCACGGCGCGGACGGAGATCAAAGCGTGGGCGCCGCCGCCGGGTTAGGCTCGGTTTCATGAGCAATCTCCCGGAACGTCAGCCCGCGCCGCACGAAATGCGGGCGTCCGACGCCGATCGCGACCGGGTCGCGCGCGTCCTGCGCGAGGCCGCGGGCGACGGCCGGCTGGGCATGGACGAGCTGGAGGGCCGCTTGGAGGCCGTGTACGCGGCCAAGACGTACGGCGAGCTGGCCCCGATCACCCGCGACCTGCCCGTCACCGACGACCTGGGCCGCGACCTCGGCTACCAGGGTCCGCGCGGCGTCGACGCGCCCACCTGGAAGTCCGGCGTCGCGGTGATGAGCGAGTTCCGCCGCGAGGGCGTCTGGGCGGTCCCGGAGACGTTCACCGCGTTCGCGTTCTGGGGCGGCGGCAAGATCGACCTGCGTGACGCGGTGCTGCCGCCGGGCGAGGTCCGCATCCGCGCCTGGGCGATCATGGGCGGGATCGACATCATCGTCCCGGACGACATGACGGTCCACGTCCGGGGCGTCGGCTTCATGGGCGGGTTCGACGGCCGGGCCAGCGGCGCGGGCGCGGCGGGCTCGCCGCGCGTGGTGATCAGCGGCCTGGCGTTCTGGGGCGGCGTCAACACCCGCCGCAAGGCCCGCAAACAGCGCAAGAAGCTCGGCGGCGCCTGAGCCGCGGAGGCGCCCGGTCGTGGGACTACGCGGCCGGGGCGGGCGCCGTCCAGGGCCGGGCGGCCTCGAAGGCGCGCGCCGCCGCGAGCACGCGGGCGTCCGCGTGGCGCGGGCCGACGATCTGCAACCCAGCGGGCAGGCCCGCCGCCGTCAGTCCGCACGGCACGCTCGCGGCGGGCTGCTGGGTCATGTTGAACGGGTAGGTGAACGGCGTCCACGACGTCCAGCGGCGGCCGTCCGGGCTCTCCCGGCCCGCCTCGAACGCGGCGATCGGCAGCGCCGGGGTGAGCAGCAGGTCGTACGTCTCGTGGAAGAGGCCCATGCGGCGGCCGAGGTCCATGCGGGTGGCGGTGGCGGCCAGGTACTCCGACGCCGAGTACCGCGCGCCCTGCTCGCAGATCTCGCGCAGGCCCGGGTCGAGCGCGGCGCGCTGCGGCCCGGTGAGGTGCTCGGTGACCTTGGCGGCGCCCGCGAACCACAGCACCTCGAAGTCGGTGACGGGGTCGGTGAACCCGGGGTCGGCCTCCTCCACCACGGCGCCCAGTTCCTCGAACGCCTTGGCGGCGGCGGCCACCAGCGCCGCGATCTCCGGATCGACGGCGGCGAAGCCCAGCGCGGGACTGTAGGCGACGCGCAATCCGGACAGATCGGGCTCGGACCCCGCGAACGGGACGGCGGGCGGCGCGAGCGCCGACCAGTCCCGCGCGTCCGCGTCGCTGACGACGTCCAGCAGCAGCGCCGCGTCCGCGACGGTGCGGGTCATCGGCCCGACGTGCGCGAGCGTTCCGAACGGGCTGGCCGGATAGTGCGGGATGCGGCCGTAGGTCGGCTTGAGGGCGAACGTTCCGGTGAAGGCGGCGGGGATGCGGACCGAACCGCCGCCGTCGGTGCCGAGCGCGAGCGGCGCCATGCCCGCCGCGACGGCCGCCGCCGCTCCCCCGCTGGACCCGCCGGGCGTCAGCGCCGGGTTCCACGGGTTGCGGGTGACGCCGGTGAGCGGGTTGTCGGTGACGCCCTTCCAGGCGAACTCGGGCGTGGTCGTCTTCCCGACCGCGACGGCGTGGTGCTCGCGCAGCCGCGCCACCGCCGGGGCGTCCTCGTCCCACGCCTGCTCCGGGCCGATCGAGCGGGAGCCGCGCAGCGTGGGCCATCCGCGCGTGAGCAGCACGTCCTTGATGGACACCGGGACGCCGTCCAGCAGGCCCTCCGGCGCGCCGCGCGCCCAGCGCTCCGCCGACGCGCGCGCGGCGGCCAGCGCCCCGTCCGGATCGACCAGGCAGAACGCGTTGAGCGCCGGGTCGGCGCGCTCGATCCGGGCCAGCACGGCCTGGGTGGCCTCGACCGGCGACAGCGTCCCGGCGCGGTAGGCGGCGAGCAGGTCGGTGGCGGCCAGGTCGGCGGGGTCGGTCATGACGGGTCCTCCCGGACGTAGCCGAGCCGTTTGTCGACGACGTTGCGCAGCGGGCGGCCCGCGACGCGCCGTTCCAGGTTGGCGGCGAACAGCGCGGTCAGCTCCTCGCGCCAGCCGCGCGCGTCGCCGGACATGTGCGGGGAGACGAGCACGTTCGGCAGTTCCCAGAGCGGGTCGTCCTTGGGCAGCGGTTCGACGGCGAAGACGTCGAGCGCGGCGCCCGCGATCGTCCCGGCGCGCAGCGCGGCGGCCAGGTCGTCCTGGACGACCAGTCCCCCGCGTCCCACGTTGATCAGCCGCGCGCCCGGCCGCATCGCCGCGAGCGCCGCGGCGTCGATCATGCCGCGCGTGGCGTCGGTGAGCGGCGCGGCGAGCACGACGTAGTCGGCCTGGGCGAGTTCGGCGTGCAGCGCGGGCGACGGCAGCACCTCGCCGAAGTCGGGATCGCCGGGCCGGGCGGTGCGGCCGAGCCCGCGCACCCGCATCCCGGCGGCGCGCAGCAGCCGCGCGGTGGCGCGGCCGATCGGCCCGGTGCCGACGACGAGCACGGACCTGCCGCCGATCCGCTCGGTCTCGCGGTGGCGCCAGTCGCGGCCGTCCTGGTGCCGGACGGTGGCGGGCAGGTCCTTGGCGAAGGCGAGCACGAGCCCGAGCACGTATTCGGCGATCGGCGCGTCGAAGACGCCGCGCGAGTTGGTGACGATGGCGTCGCCGTCGACCAGCGCCGGGAAGAGCAGCCGGTCGACGCCCGCGCTCGCGATGTGCACCCAGGACGGGCCGCCCTCGGCGGGCCAGGCGGCGGCGAGGGCCGTGGACCAGAAGTCCCAGAGGAAGAGGGCGTCCGCGCCGGGCAGCGCCGCGGCCAGCTCGTCCGCCCGGACGTACCGGACGTCGGCCAGCCGCTCGTACGCCTCCCGGCCGGGCGGCAGGTCTCCGTCGTGCAGGACGACCACCGTGGGCTGCTGCAAGCCGTGCCTCACTTCCTGCGTCGCCCGAGTTTACGGCGATGCAACTTGGGGGGCATTGACACGCTAGGAAGCGCTCGTAGGATTGTCAACAATCAACGGGATCAGTGGACACTGGTCCTCCGGCGATCACGTGCTGCAAGACCGTCGCAACCGAAGCCAAGGCCAGGGCGGGTCCCAAGGCGCTCTAACACCAGAGTCCCTTCCGGGTGCGCGACGCGTCGCCCACCCCTGTTCGCGGGAGATCCGGCATGTCGAGGTTCATCTCCATCTCGCTCGAACGCAGAGGCGTGTCCTGCGTGGCCGAGCTGCTCGACAAGGACGCGCCGCGCACCTGCGCGGCCGTCTGGGACGCACTGCCCCAGGGCGGCGACATCTACCACGCCAAGTACGCGCGCAACGAGGTCTACACGATGGTGGAACGCTTCGCCGCCGAGGAGGTCGGCCAGGAGAACCCCACCGTCACCCCGATCCCCGGCGACGTCGTGTACTTCTCCTTCCCCGGCGGCATGCTCGACCGCCGCTTCAAGGAGGAGAAGGGCATCGACCACCTGCCCGGCGTGGTCGACCTCGCGCTCTTCTACGGCCGCAACAACCTGCTGCTCAACGGCGACGTCGGCTGGGTGCCCGGCAACGTCTACGCGACCGTCGTGGAGGGCCTGGCGCCGATGGCCGAGGCGTGCAACGACGTGTGGCGCTCGGGCGCGGTCGGCGAGCGGCTCGTGTACCGCCGGTACGAGCCGTGATCGGCGGCCTCGCGATGACCTTCGACCCGGCCGCGGTCGCCCGTCCCGCGCTGCTCACGCAGCACGGCGTCGGCGTCGTCGCGCCGTTCGACTTCGCGCTCGACCGCGAGCTGTGGCGGTGGACGCCCGACGACGTCTCGCTGTTCATGACCCGCCTGCCGTACGTGCCGGTACCGGTCACCGTCGAGATGGCCACGGCCCTGTCGGACGAGTCGATCGTCCGGCAGGCCACCCGCGACGTGCTCGCGCCCGAACCGCTCGGCGTCGTGTACGCGTGCGCGTCCGGCAGCTTCATCGGGGGCGCGGCGGGCGAGCGGACGCTGACGGCGGCGATGACGGACGCGGGCGCGCCCGCCGCCACCACGACGTCCGGCGCGCTCATCGCGTCGCTGGCGCTGCTCGGCGTCCGGCGCGTCGCGGTCGTCACGCCCTACATCGACGCCGTCACCGACCGGCTCGTCTCGTTCCTCGGCGAGCACGGCGTGGGCGTGGTCTCGAAGGTCGGGCTGGGCCTGCTCAGCCACATCTGGAAGGTCGGCTACGAGGAGATCGTGCAGGCGGTCAGCGCGGTGGACCGGCCGGACGCCGAGGCCGTGTTCATCTCCTGCACGAACGTGCCGACGTACGACATCATCGCGCCGCTGGAGCGGATGCTCGGCAAGCCCGTGCTCACCGCCAACCAGGTCACGATGTGCACGGCGCTGCGGCGGATGGGGTGGCGCGCGGCCGGCGCCGACCAGTGCCTGGTGCGGCAGCCGGGGGTGACGGCGGCCTGAGGCGCCGGGCCTCCTTGATGGTAAGATTGTCGACAATCTACCTCTGGGGAGGTCCGGTGGGACGCAGCGTCGGCTTTCTCTATCCCGGCTACAGCGCCGAAGACGACTATCCCGTCATCGAGGCCGCCCTCGGCGACGTCGCCCTCCCGGTCGTCCACACGCTGATGCGCGAGGACGCCCACCGGGTCGACGCGCTGCTGGACATCGGCGGCGCCGACGTCCTCGCGGAGGGCGCCGCCGCCCTGCGCGGGCTCGGCGTCGACGCGGCCGTCTGGGCGTGCACCAGCGGGAGCTTCGTCTTCGGCTGGGAGGGCGCCGAGGCGCAGGTCGCCGGGGTCACGGTGGAGGCGGGCGTGCCCGCGTCCAGCACGTCGTTCGCGTTCGTCCACGCCGCCCGGCACCTCGGGCTGGCGCGCGTCGCCGTCGCCGCGACCTATCCCGCCGACGTCGCCGAGCGGTTCGCCGCCTTCCTCGGGCACGCCGGAATCGAGGTCGTCGCATTGAGCAGCCGGGGCATCGTCACCGCCGCCGAGGTCGGCACGCTCGGCCGCGACGCCGTGCTGGAGTTCGTCACCGCGAACGACCACCCGGACGCCGACGCGATCCTCGTCCCCGACACCGCGCTGCACACGGTGGCGTGGCTGGACGAACTGGACGCCGCCGCCGGCAAGCCCGTCCTCACCGCGAACCAGGTCAGCGTCTGGGAGGGCCTGCGGCTGGCGGGCGAGACCCGCCCCCGCTCCGGCCTCGGCCGCCTGTTCGCGGCATGATCCCCGTGGGCACCCCCGTCGATCCCCTACCGAAAGGGGCCCTGTCATGGGCCGATTGGGCGAACTGGAACCGGTTCCCCGCAAGTCCACGGTCGAGATCGTCTCGGCCGAGCTGCGCTCCGCGATCATGTACGGGTCGCTGGCGCCGGGCGCGCAGCTCGGTGAGGCCGACCTGGCGGCCCGGCTCGGCATCAGCCGGGGTCCGCTGCGCGAGGCGATGCAGCGGCTCGTCCAGGAGGGCCTGCTGCACAGCGAGCCCCACCGGGGCCTGTTCGTGATCACGCTGGACGAGGGCGACGTCGAGGACGTCTACCTGTCCCGGCTGGCGATCGAGCGGGCGGCGTGCACGCTCGTCATGGCCCGCAACCGGGGCGAGGCGCTGGCCCGGCTGACGACCGCGCTGGACGCGCTCGTCGAGGCGGCGCGGCAGCGCGATCGCGTCGCGATGAGCGACGCCGACCAGGCGTTCCACGAGGTGCTGGTCAGCGCGGCGGGCAGCCCGCGCCTGGAGCGGATGGCCCGCACCCTGCTGGTCGAGACCCGCATGTGCCTCAACGCCCTCCAGGAGACCTACCCCGAGCCGGAGGAACTGGTGGACGAGCACCGCCGCCTCGTCGACGCCATCGGCGACGGCGAGGAGGAACGCCTTCTCCGGCTCATCGAGGAGCACATGACCGACTCGATCGAGCGCCTGCGCGTCTGACGGGCCTGGACAGGGCGGCCGTCGCATGGTGCCATGGGCGGTAGATTGTCGACAATCGACCCCGGGAGGGGCCATGGCGAAGCTGTCACCGGTGCTCAAGCAGGCCACGCCCGTGCTGGCCGCGCGGGGCGAAGGGGTGTACCTGTACGACGCCGAGGGGCGGCGGCACCTGGACTTCACCGCCGGCATCGGCGTCACGAGCACGGGCCACTGCCACCCGCGCGTCGTCCGGGCCGCCCAGGCCCAGGTCGGGACGCTCATCCACGGGCAGTACACGACCGTCCTGCACGAACCGCTGCTGCGGCTCACCGAACGTCTCGGCGAGGTGCTGCCCGCCGGGCTCGACTCGGTGTTCTACCTCAACAGCGGCAGCGAGGCCGTCGAGGCGTCGGTGCGGCTGGCCCGGCACACGACCGGGCGGCAGGGCGTCGTCGTGTTCGCCGGGTCGTTCCACGGCCGGACGATGGGCGCCGCCGCCCTGACCACGGCCGGGCCGAAGTTCCGCGCCGGGATCGGGCCGGTCATGCCCGGCGTCGCCGTCGCGCCGTTCCCGCAGGCGTACCGGCACGGCTGGACCGAGGACGAGGCCACCGCGCACGCGCTGCGCGAGCTGGACTACCTGCTCGCCACGTCCAGCCCGCCGTCCGACACCGCCGCGCTGCTGGTCGAACCGGTGCTCGGCGAGGGCGGCTACATCCCGGCGCCGCCCGCCTTCCTCCAGGGGCTGCGCGAGCGCGCCGACCGGCACGGCCTGCTGCTCATCGTGGACGAGGTGCAGACCGGCGTCGGCCGCACCGGGCGGTTCTGGGGGCACGAGCACGGCGCGATCACGCCGGACGTCCTCATCACGGCGAAGGGCCTGGCCAGCGGGTTCCCGCTGTCGGCGATCGCCGCGCCCGAGGCGCTGATGGCCAAGGCGTGGCCGGGGTCGCAGGGCGGCACGTACGGCGGCAACGCGGTCGCGTGCGCCGCCGCGCTCGCCACCCTGGACGTCGTCCGCGACGAGGACCTGGTCGGCAACGCCGCCGCGACGGGCCTGCGGCTGCACGAGGGGCTGCGCAAGGTCGCCGCCGACCACCCCGTCATCGGCGACGTGCGCGGCCTCGGCCTCATGCAGGCGGGCGAGTTCACCACGCCGGACGGCGCGCCCGACCCGGCGACGGCGCAGCGCGCGCACGCGGCGGCCGTCGAGCGCGGGCTGCTGCTGCTGACGTGCGGCGCGTACGGCAACGTCGTGCGGATGATCCCGCCCCTCGTCGTGACCGCCGCCCAGGTGGACGAGGCACTGACGATCTGGGCGGAGGCCGTCGCCGCGAGCGTGTGAGACGGGACGCAGGGGGTGGCCACCGGGTGACCCGGTGGCCACTTACCTGTTAGATTCCGAATCTCGTTCTGTTTTGCGTTGGAGGCCGTCCGTTGAATCCCTGGAACACGCCCGAGCGCACCGCGCTGCGCGCCCTGGTCCGCGAGTTCACCGCCCGGGAGATCGCCCCGCACCTGGACGGCTGGGAGCGGGACGGCGCGCTCCCCCGCGAGCTGCACCGCAAGGCCGCCGAGACCGGGCTGCTCGGCGCGGGGTTCCCCGAGGAGGGCGGCGGCTCGGGCGGCGACCCGATCGACGCGCTCATCGTCGCCGAGGAGATCATCCAGGCGGGCGGCTCGGGCGGCGTCGTCGCGTCGCTGTTCACGCACGGCATCGCGATCCCGCACATTCTTATGTCCGGCGACAAGAACCTCATCGACCGGTTCGCCCGGCCCGTCCTGGCCGGGGAGAAGATCGGCGCGCTCGGCATCACCGAGCCCGACACCGGCTCCGACGTGGCGGGCATCCGCACCACCGCCGTCCGCGACGGCGACTCCTACGTCGTCAACGGCGCCAAGATGTTCATCACCTCCGGCGTCCGCGCCGACTTCGTGACGGTCGCCGTCCGCACCGGCGAGCCCGGCTTCGGCGGCATCTCGCTGCTCGTCGTGGAGAAGGGCACGCCCGGGTTCACGGTGTCGCGGGCGCTGGACAAGATGGGCTGGCTCTGCTCGGACACCGCCGAGCTGTCGTTCAGCGACGTCCGCGTGCCCGCCGCCAACCTCGTCGGCGCCGAGAACAGCGGGTTCCTCCAGATCGTGCAGAACTTCGTCACCGAGCGGCTGTCGCTGGCCGTCCAGGCGTACGCGACCGCGCAGCGCTGCCTGGACCTCACGCTCGACCACGTCCGCACCCGCGAGACGTTCGGCCGGGCGCTGTGGTCGCGGCAGGTCGTCCGGCACAAGATCGCCGAGATGGCGCGCCAGGTGGACGTCGCCCGCGCCTACACCCAGTCGGTGGCGAACCGGTACATCGCCGGGGAGGACGTCCTCACCGAAACCGCCTACGCCAAGAACACCGCCGTGTACGCCGTCGAGCACGTCGTCCACGAAGCCGTCCAGCTCCACGGCGGCATGGGCTACATGCGCGAGTCCGAGGTGGAACGCCACTACCGCGACGCCCGCATCCTCGGCATCGGCGGCGGCACCAACGAGATCATGAACGAGATCATCGCGAAGCGCCTCGAAATGTAGCCCGACCTGCTTCACCGCCGACCCGGTTCGACGGCCGGACGCTCCGCACCGCACCGCTCGCTTGTGCTCTGCGGAGCGTTTGCCGCATACTTCCCCGTAACGATCGGTCCACTGTAGACCGATGAGTCCATCCCTGTGCCGACGGTTCGCCGCCGGAGCAGGGCGACCGGCTCGCTGGGAGGGGAGGACCCGATGTCGAACGCGGCCGATGCCTACGACGTCGCGGTGATCGGATACGGGCCCACGGGCGTCACCGCCGCGAATCTGCTGGGCGCGATGGGCCTGCGGGTGGCGGTGGTGGAGCGCGACGCGGGGATCTTCTCCCGGGCCCGGGCCATCTCCACCGACGAGGAGGTGCTCCGGATCTGGCAGCGGATCGGCCTGGCCGACCGGCTCAAGCGGGACATGCTCGGCGATCTGCCGCTGGAGTTCGTCGACGACCGCGGCCGCCCGTTCGTGTCGGCCCGTCCGGTCTCGCGCGGCCACGGGCACCCGCCGCAGATGTTCCTCTACCAGCCGGCGCTGGAGGAGGTCCTGCGCGCGGGCGCCGGCCGCTACCCCGGCGTCGACCTGCTGCTGGAGCAGGAGTGCCTTCAGGTGCGGCAGGACGGCGCCGGAGTCGACCTGCGCCTTCTCGGTGTGCGCGACGACACCGTCCGCCGGATCAGGGCGTCGTACGTCATCGCCGCGGACGGCGGGTCGAGCCTGACCCGGGCGCAGCTCAACGTCGGCTACGAAGGCCGCACGTTCGAGGACCGCTGGGTCGTCATCGACACCGAGATGATCGAACCGTGGCCGGGCCACGACCGGCTGCGCTTCCACTGCGATCCCGCCCGCCCGGCCGTGGACTGCCCCACCCCGCTGGGCCACCACCGCTGGGAGTTCCCGATCCTGCCCGGCGAGGACGCGGCCGAACTGGTGACCGACGACGCCGTCTGGAGGCTCCTGGCGCGGTACGGGATCGGCCCCGACCAGGTGCGAATCCTCCGGGCGACCGTCTACAGCCACCATGTGCGGTTCGCCGCCCGCTGGCGGGTCGGCCGCGTCTTCCTGGCCGGTGACGCCGCCCACGCGATGCCGCCGTGGATCGGGCAGGGCATGGCGGCCGGGGTCCGGGACGCGGCGAACCTGTGCTGGAAGCTCGCGGCGGTCGTGCGCGGAGAACTCGGCGACGCGGTCCTGGACTCCTACGAGGCCGAGCGCAAGCCGCACGTGCGGGGCATCACGCGGCGGGCGGTGCTGGTCGGGAAGATCATCACCGAGCGACGCAAGGTCGTCACCCTGCTGCGGAATCCGGTGGGCCGCCTGCTCATGCGGACCCGGCCCCTCGCGCGGCGGTTGCAGAACGCCGCCTGGATTCCCGAGGCCCGCTATGGGGCGGGGTTCCTGTCCGCCAACCGCGCGAGCGCGTCCGGGAGGCTCGTCCCGCAGCCGCTCGTCACCGTCGCGGCCGGTGCGCGCGTCCCGCTCGACGACGCGCTCGGGGGCGGATGGCTCCTCCTGCACGCCGGTGCCGCCCGTCCGCAGCCCGGCTGGGACGGCCTGGGCGTCCCGTCGATCACCGTGGCGCGCGCCGGTACCGATCCCGGACCGCACACGATCGTCGACGACGACGGCGTCCTGCTCGCCTGGATGGCGCTGCACCGGGCGAGCGTGCTCGCCCTGCGGCCGGACGGCTACGTCTACGCCGCCGCCGCTCCCGGCGGCCCGCTGCCCGCACCGCCGGACGACCTCGCCGTCCGGCCGCCCCAGTCCCAGCCCACCAGCTCCTGAAGGACGCCACCATGACCACGCCAGCTCCGTCCGGCCTGCGCGAGTCCCTGATCGACGTCGCCGGAAAGAAGATCTTCGTCGCCGAGACCGGCGACGGGCCCCCGCTGCTGCTCCTGCACGGCGGCGGGCCCGGCGCGTCCGGCGTCTCCAACTACGGCCGCAACATCACCGCTCTCGCCCGGCGCTTCCGGGTGATCGTCCCCGATCTTCCCGGCTACGGGCAGAGCAGCAAGGGCGTCGACGGCGACGATCCGTTCGGCTACCTCGCCGACCACATGCGCGGCCTGCTCGACCGGCTCGGCATCGACCGGGCCCACCTGGTCGGCAACTCCTACGGCGGCGCCTGCGCGCTGCGCCTCGCCCTGGACACCCCCGGCCGCGTCCACCGGATGGTCCTGATGGGGCCCGGCGGCGTCGGCACCACCCGCACGCTGCCGACCCCGGGCCTGTCCAAGCTGCTGGGCTACTACGGCGGCAGCGGACCGTCCCGCGCCAAGCTGGAGGAGTTCATCCGCGACTACCTCGTCTTCAACGCCGCGCAGATCCCCGCCGAGCTCATCGACGAGCGCTACCGGGCCAGCATCGACCCCGAGGTCGTCGCCTCGCCGCCGCTGCGCCGCCCGTCCGGGCCGAACGCCCCCCGCACCCTGTGGCGCATGGACGTCACCCGCGACCGGCGGCTGGCCCGCCTCGGCGTCCCGACCCTGGTCCTGTGGGGCGCCGACGACAAGGTCAACCGGCCCTCCGGCGGGAGGATGCTCGCCGACCGCATGCCCGACTGCGACCTGTACACGGTCGCCAACACCGGCCACTGGGTCCAGTTCGAGCGCGCCGCCCTGTTCAACCGGCTGTGCGCCGCCTTCCTGGAGGAAGGCCGATGACCCTCCCCGATCCCGCCCGTGCGCGCTCGGTCTTCGGCGCCGTCCACCTCGGCTACGTCGTCATCGAGACCGAACGGTTCACCGACTGGCGCCGGTTCGGCGCCGACGCCATCGGCATGCACCACGACGCCCTCGGCTCCGACCGGATGCGGTTCCGCCTCGACGACCAGGAGTGCCGCTTCCTGCTCCGGCGCGGACCGGCCGAGGACGTCGTCGCGCTCGGCTGGCACGTCGACGACCACGCCGACTTCGAGGAGATCGAGGCGCGCGTCCGCGCCGGCGGCCTGCGCGCCGTCCCCGGCACCGAACAGCAGGCCGCCGCGCGCGGCGTGGAGCGCCTGCTGCGCTTCCCCGGCCCCAAGGGCATCACCCAGGAGATCTACACCACCCCGAAGACGGCCGACGAGCCGTTGCGGATGGTCGCCCGCGGCTTCGTCACCGGGGCGTCCGGCATGGGACACGTCGCCCTCACCAGCACCAGGCCCACTCAGATCCGCGGCTACTTCTCCACCGTCTTCGACGCCCGCCTCACCGACTTCATCGACGAGACCATCAGCGGCGCCAAGCTCAAGATCCGGTTCCTGCGGGTCAACGAACGCCACCACTCCGTCGCCGTCGCCGCCGTCCGGGGGCTGCCCGCCGACCCGATCCGCACCCGCGTCCAGCACCTCAACATCCAGGCCGCCCATCTCGACGACGTCGCACAGAGCTACCAGCGCGTCCACGAACTCGGCTTCGGCATGGCGCTGACCATCGGCCAGCACACCAACGACAGGGAGCTGTCCTACTACGCCCGCACCCCCTCGGGCTTCGAATGGGAGGTCGGCTGGAACCCCATCGTCATCGACGAAGCCACCTGGGAGCCCTCGACCCACCAGGGCATCAGCGTCTGGGGCCACAGACCCCACGGCCAGACCATCATCGGCAAACTCGCCCAGTTCCGCGCGGCCGCCGCCTCCCTGGCCCGCCGCGAACGGACCGTGCCGCAGCTCAGCGGCCCCGGCATCCCCGACTAGGCGCGTGTGCGGGCGATCCACCGGTCGATCGACGACTCCAGGGTGTCGCCCAGCTCGGCGAACCCGGCCGCCAGGTCGAAGGTGCCCGGGGCCAGGTGGTAGGCGACGAACAGGCCGTCGGAGGCGGCCAGGGTCAGGGTCGCCAGCCGGTCGGCGACCTCCTCGCGGCGGTCTTCGGGGATCTCGTCCAGGACGGTCCGGAACTCGGTGCGGGCGAAGTCCAGGACCTCGGCGCGGATCGCGACGAACCGCTCCCGGGCCTTGGTCTCCACCGGCCGGTTCTCCAGGGTGAGCATCAGGCCCAGGCGCAGGAACTCCGGCCGGTCCTGGAGGCTCGCGGTCATCGCCCGCGCCATCGCGCGGGCCTTGGCCCGTCGGTCGGCGTCGGCGGGCCACTGGTTCCACACCGCCATGAGCCGTTCGCGCCAGAGCTGGTAGCTGCGCTCGATCACGGCGGCGAACAGGTCGTCCTTGTCCTTGAAGTGCCAGTAGATCGAGCTGTTGGGCAGGCCGGAGCGCTGCCGCACCAGCGACATGCTCGTGCCCTCGTACCCCCGCTCGGCGGCGATCTCCACCGCGGCGTCCAGGATGCGCTTGCGCGACACCTCGCCGTGCTGCTGCCGCCGGTCGGTCTTCGGTCCCGCCATCGTGTCCGCCTCCCGCACCGATTATCGCAGCTCCGCCGAGCCGTCTGGACCGCTCGTTCCAGGGAAGTCTTGTCCTCCGCGCTCGCCATCCTCCATACTTTCTGTATTGATCGGTCCGTAGTGTATTGATCGGTCCAGTATCGCTGGGCCGCTGATCCCCTCCTCCGGCCGGTGCACCCGGCCTCTTAGGACTTCGCTGATGACCATGGACACACACCAGGCGGCCGACCTGCTGCTGGGCGCCTACGCCACCGGCGTGCCGGTCGACCCCTTCCAGGACCTGACGCTGGAGCAGGCGTACGCCGTCCAGCTCGCCCAGGTGGAGCGGTGGCAGCGGGACGGCCGCACCGTCAAAGGCCACAAGGTCGGGCTCACCTCCGCGGCGATGCGCCGCCAGCTCGGCGTCGACCGGCCCGACTACGGCCACCTGCTCGACACGATGTTCCACCTGGACGCCGCCCCCATCGACGCCGGAGCGTTCCTCCAGCCCCGGATCGAACCGGAGATCGCGTTCGTCCTGCGCCGGGACCTGGCCGGGCCCGGCGTGACCGCCGCCGCCGCGGCCGCCGCCGTCGACTTCGTCCTCCCGGCCCTGGAGATCATCGACTCCCGCATCCGGGACTGGAAGATCACCCTCACCGACACCGTCGCCGACAACGCCTCCTGCGGCGGTGTCGTCCTCGGCTCCACCCCCACGCCACCGCACGGCCTGGATCTGGCGCTCACCGGCTGCCTGCTGTCGGTGGACGGCCGGATCACCGACACCGGCGCGGGCGGCGCGGTCCTCGGGCATCCGCTCAACGCCCTGGTCTGGCTCGCCAACACCCTCGGCGAACGCGGCGTCGTCCTGCGCGCCGGGGACGTGGTGCTGCCCGGCTCGGTCACCGCGGCGATCCCCGTCGCCCCGGGACAGGCCGTCACCGCCGCGTTCGCCGGGCTCGGGTCGGTCACCGCCGACTTCTCCGGCGGCACCGCGTCGCGGGGAGGCACTGCGTGACGCTCACCGCCGCGATCGTCGGTCCCGGCAACATCGGCACCGACCTGCTCGTCAAGCTCCGCCGCGACGGCGCCGTGGACGTCACGTCCATGGTCGGCGTCGACCCCGCCTCCGCCGGCCTGGCCCGCGCCGCCGAACTCGGCGTCACCGCCTCCGCAGGCGGCGTCGACTGGCTGCTCGCCCAGGACGACCTGCCCGACCTCGTCTTCGAGGCGACGTCCGCGAAAGCCCACCTGGCCAACGCGCCCCGCTACCGCGAGGCCGGTGTCAAGGCCGTCGACCTGACCCCGGCGGCGATCGGCCCGTTCGTGTGCCCGCCGGTCAACCTGGACGCCACCGCCGGGCTTCCCAATCTCAACATGATCACCTGCGGGGGGCAGGCGACCATCCCGATCGTCCACGCCGTCTCCCGGATCGTCGACGTCGCCTACGCCGAGATCGTCGCCTCCATCGCCTCCCGGTCGGCGGGGCCGGGCACCCGCGCCAACATCGACGAGTTCACCGAGACCACCGCGCGCGCGATCGAAGAGGTCGGCGGCGCGGCCCGGGGCAAGGCCATCATCGTCCTCAACCCCGTCGAACCGCCGATGATCATGCGGGACACGGTGTTCTGCGCGATCCCGCCCGGCGCCGACACCGACGCCGTCGGCGCGTCCATCGTGGCGATGGTCGACCAGATCAGGACCTACGTGCCCGGCTACGCGCTGCGCGCCGACCCCCAGTTCGACGAGCCGCGCGACGACTGGGACGGCGACGGCCGCGTCGGCGTCTTCCTGGAGGTTCGCGGGAACGGCGACCACCTGCCCGAATGGGCCGGGAACCTCGACATCATGACCGCGGCCGCCGCCCGGGTCGGCGCGCTGCTGTCCGAACGCCGGGCGGTGACCGCATGACCGGCCCCACGCCGACCGCGAAGCCGGTGCGGCTGACCGACTCCACCCTGCGCGACGGCAGCCACGCCATGGCGCACCGCTTCACCGAGGAGCAGGTCCGGCACGTCGTCCACGCCCTGGACGGCGCCGGAGTGCAGGTCATCGAGGTCGCGCACGGCGACGGGCTGGGCGGCTCGTCCTTCACCTACGGGTTCTCGCTCGTGGACGAGCTGAAGCTGATCGCCGCCGCCGTCGACGAGGCCACGCGGGCGAAGATCGCCGTGCTGTGCCTGCCCGGCGTCGGCACCGTCGAGGATCTCAGGAACGCCCACGGCGCCGGTGCCTCGGTCGCCCGGATCGCCACGCACTGCACCGAGGCCGACATCTCCGCCGGTCACTTCGCCGCCGCCCGCGCCCTCGGCATGGAGACCGTCGGATTCCTGATGCTCTCCCACCGCGCCGACCCGGCCGGGCTCGCCGCCCAGGCCCGGATCATGGTCGACGCCGGAGCCCAGTGCGTCTACGTTGTCGACTCCGCCGGGGCGATGGTCCTGGGCGACGCCCAGGAACGGGTCGGCGCGGTCGCCGCCGAGATCGGGCACGAGGCCGAGATCGGTTTCCACGGCCACCAGAACCTCTCCCTCGGCGTCGCGAACTCCGTGCTGGCCTACCGGAACGGCGCCACCCAGATCGACGGGGCGCTGTGCGCGCTCGGCGCCGGGGCGGGCAACGCCCCCACCGAGATCCTCAACGCCACCTTCGACAGGCTCGGCGTCCCGACCGGCGTCGACGTCGCCGCCGCCCTGGCCGCGGCCGAGGAGGTCGTCCGGCCGTTCGTCCCGCGGCTGCCGTGGCCCGACCGGTCCTCCATCGTCCAGGGACACGCCGGGGTGTACTCCAGCTTCCTGCTGCACGCCGAGCGCGCCGCCGTCCGGTACGGGGTGCCCGCCCACGCCATCCTCCAGAAGGTCGGCGAGGCCGGGTACGTGGGCGGCCAGGAAGACATGATCATCGACATCGCGCTCGATCTCGCCCGCGCCGACGACGGCCCGCGGATCGCCGCCGAGGAGGCCCCGTGACCGGCAGGATCGACGTCCACCAGCACATGATCCCCGGCTTCTACGCCGCCTGGCTGCGCGAACGCGGCGTCGACGCCCCCGGTGGCCGCGACCTGCCGTCCTGGAGCCCGTCCGAGGCCGCCGACCTGATGGACCGCCGGGGCATCGCGACCGGAATCCTGTCGCTCACCACCCCCGGCGTCCACCTCGGTGACCCCGCCGAAGCCCGCGCCATGGCGCGCGAGATCAACCGGTTCGGCGCCGCCCTGGCCGGCGAGGAGGGGAGCCGGTTCGGGGTGTTCGCCTCCCTGCCGCTGCCCGACGTGGACGCCGCGGCGGCCGAGGCCGTCCACGCCCTGGACGAGCTGCACGCCGACGGCGTGGTGATCCTCGCCAACAGCCGCGGCCTCTACCTGGGCGACCCGGCGCTGGAACCGCTCATGCGGGTGCTGGACGAGCGGAACGCCGTGGTGTTCGTGCATCCCGCCGAACTTCCCGGCGTCCCCGGTGTTCCCGGCATCCCGCCGTTCGCCGCCGACTTCCTGCTCGACACCACCCGGGCGGCGTTCAACCTCGTCCGCAACGACGTGCCGCGCCGCCACCCCGGCATCCGGTTCGTCCTGTCGCACGCGGGCGGCTTCGTGCCCTACGCCTCCCACCGCCTGGCCGCAGCGGCGTTCGCCGAGACGGGCCGCGACCCCGGCGAGATCCTCCACGACCTCGCCTCCTTCTACTTCGACACCGCCCTGTCCTCCAGCCCCGCCGCGCTCCCCACCCTGCGCGCCTTCGCCGCACCCGGCCACATCCTGTACGGCAGCGACTGGCCCTTCGCGCCCGAACCCGCCGTCGCCCACTTCGACGACGCCATCGCCGGTGACGAGGAGATCGGCTCCGGCAACGCCCGCACGCTGTTCCCCCGCTTCTCCTGACCCCCGCCCCCTGTCCCGGGCACCACGGTGAAACCGTCCACGCAGGCGACGCGGGACGGTGGCTGAGGGGCGTCGAGTTGCCGGGGTCGCCGCGGTTGCGAGTGGGGCCGGCGCCCCGGTCCGGATCGTCGGGTTCGGACGAGCGGGCGGGGCGCCGGTGGGCCGGCGGCGGGGGCGGGGTCAGCCGCAGTTCATCGCGGCGTCGGTTCCCTCGCCGTAGCGGGTGCAGGTGTGCTGGGCGCCCTTGAGGTCACCGATGTCGGTCTGCCCGACGCGGCCTAGCCAGTGCACCTCGGGGGCGTCGGAGGTGGCCTTCAGGTTCGGGTAGCGCAGGAATTCCCAGGAGGGGAACTTGTCCTTGGTGGTCTTGACGTCGAAGGTGGAGGTGTTCTGGATGACCGGGCCACCGGGAATGTAGGTGTGGGGGGTCAGCCAGATGGTCGCGTTGATCCGTCCGAAGTTGGACAGTTCGGGGTAGCCCGACTGGGAGAAGCCGTTGACCAGGGAGATGTCGATGCGGGCGCCTCCGTTGCCGTCGGGCTCGACCCAGTATTCGTTCTGCTCCAGGTCGTTGCTCTCGCTGATGACCTTGGCGTGCGGAGTCCGCACCAGGGGCTTGGCGTTCCAGCAGTTGACCCACCGGAAGCACGAATGCTCGACGTAGACCCCCACCCGGCCGGTGGCGGTGTCCCAGGCGATGGTTCCCTTGGCGCCGGCCTCGGGGTTGGTGCTGAACGAGCGGTGCTCGCCGATCTCGTTGTAGAACTGCGTGGTGTTGGCGATGAAACCGCGCGCCAGGACGATTCCGCGATCGGCCCCCTTGGGCAGCAGGACCGCGTTAGCCGCCTGGTCACCGGGGTTCGCGCCGCCGTCGAGGTATTTCGACTTGGCCCGCTGCCACTGTGGGTTCACGGCCTCGTTCGGCGCCCAGCCGATCGGGCCTCTCTCGAAATTCTGCCCGAACCCATGCTCCGGGCTCGTACTGGGGGCCTCGTCGGTGACCGGATAGCCGTACGGGCCGTTCTCCCAGCCCGCGGCGCCCCACTTCTCCCCGATCTTGCCCCACACCGGGTGCGCGCCGTTGGAGCGGCTCGGATGCCAGTAGATCGTGCCGCCCTCGAACTCCTGGCGCTTGCCGGCGCCGTCGGAGTTGGTGAACTCGTCGTTCTTGGGGAAGCCGAGTTTGCCGCCCTCCCAGCCGAACTGGCCCCACTTGTCACCGATCGCGCCCCACACCGGGTGCGCCCCGGTGCCGGAGGTCCAGTAGATCGTTCCACCGTCGAACGTCGTGAACTTGCCGCGCCCGTTCGGGGTGGTCTGCTCATACGATCGCGGGCATCCGAGCGGACTGCCGGGGCCGCCGATCTCATCGTACTTGGCCTGGATCGCGCCCAGGACGTCGTAGGGACGGCCGCAGTACCGCCCGTCGGCGTTCGCGGACGGCGGTGACATCACCGTCGCGGTCACGGCCGCCAGGGCCAGCACAGCGCACCGATTCAGTGCCCGGAGACGCATCAGTACCACCTGTCTCTCGAAGTTCGGGCCGCTCCGGCGGAACGGCTCGGTGGGAGCCGAGAAGAGGGAACGACAGGTGCCGACGGTAGGTCAAAAGAACAACGTTGTCTATAAGTGCAGGCCACGAGCCCCATCACGCCGAGAACGGCCCCGGGAACCCGTCCCGGGGCCGTCCCGTCCGTCGGCTCCGGGGTCGAGACGCCGACCGTGGGAGTCAGCCCGTCCGGGCGGCAGTCGCCGGACGCGGCCGGGCGGGTGCTGCCGTCGTCACCACCGTTGACGGCCAGGGGGTCGGGGCCGAACGAGTTGAGCGCGATGATGTCGTCGGCCATCCTCCCGTTGACGCCGTTCGCCGCCGGCCACGGTGAAGGGATGGGCACCGGAACTGCTGCCGCTGGTGTAGTTCAGGTAGACCGCGCCGGGCTTGTACGTCTGTCCCTGCTCAGCGATTCGCGGCCCAGACACCGTTGGTCCTGCGCAGGTGGGTGCGGACCTTCAGCGAACAGTTGTGCACGTTCCGGGCTGCGTAGTCGGCCACGTTCCGGTCGCGGCGGTAGTTCCAGCGGCTCGTGTTCTCGAAGAGCGCCAGGCTCGCCTGGCCTCCCGTAGACGACACGCCGAGTTGAAACGAACCGCTGCGCCGAATCTCCGACGTATACTCCGCTACCTCGTTATGGTCAACGACCACGGCGGCGACCTCGGCCTTGTGGGCAAGAAACTCTTCGCCGTTGAAATACCGGTACTTGCGGATCTCCCGGATCACCAGGTATGCCGGGTACGCCAGCACCATCGCCAGGACGACGAACCAAAGCTCCATGGTGGTGATGCTAGCGACACACACCGGCAATCACTTGGCAAACAAATCAACGCCGCCCCCTCGAAGACCGCAGGAACCACGGCGCGATGTCCGATTTCATCACCGCGCCCGCGAGTTTGCCTCAGCCGTGGCCATCGGTGCCCCGCACTGGCGCAGCGGCGCCGCCGTCACCGCGAACCCGACGCCGAGGCACGCTCCCCACGGGGTTCGTCACCGGCTCCCATGTCCGCGACGCGGACGTGATCTCCTCGGCCTGCATCACGCGCCGAATTCCACCTGTTCGGCTTCCTGTCCACCAGCATCCGAATAGGCGGACGTCACCGGCACTGTAACCGTCCAGATCCTTGAGGCCGTGGCGGAGAGACCGTCATCGGGTTCTCGTACCTCTTCGTGCTCCTTGAAGCGGCCGGAGGATGGACCGCAGGCCCGCCCGCGCGCCGGGCGGGCCTGCGGAGTTCGTCAGCCCTGGACGACCGCGCCGCCGTCCAGGAGCGTGTCGGCGTCGGTGAAGCCGAGGTCGTCCAGGATCGCGCGGGTCTGGCCGCCGGGGAGGACCGGGCGGCCGTCGGTGTCGCCCGGGGTCCGGGAGAAGCGCGGCGCGGGGGCGGGCTGGCGGTGGCCCTCGCGTTCCACGAAGACGTCGCGTTCGGTGTTGTAGGGGTGCTCAGCGGCCTCGCGCAGCGACAGGACGGGCGCCACGCACGCGTCGCCGGGCAGGAAGACCTGCGCCCACTCGTCGCGGGTGCGTTCCTTGAACGTCGCGGCGAAGCGGTCGCGCAGCTCGCCCCAGCGGTCGCGGTCGTGCTGGCCGGGCAGGTCGGCGCCGTCCAGGCCGAGGCCCTTGAGCAGCGCCGCGTAGAACTGCGGCTCGATCGCGCCGACCGCGACGTGCCCGCCGTCGGCCGTCTCGTACACGTCGTACCAGGGGGCGCCGGTGTCGAGCATGTTGACGCCGCGCTCGTCCTGCCAGAGGCCGCCCGCCATGAAGCCGTGGATGAACGTGGACAGGTGGGCGGTGCCGTCCACGATGGCGGCGTCCACGACCTGGCCGCGTCCGCTCACCTTGGACTCCAGCAGCGCCGCCAGCACGCCCGTGACCAGGTACATGCTGCCGCCGGCGAAGTCGCCGAGCAGGTTCATCGGCACCTGCGGCGGGCCGTCCGCGCGGCCGATCGCGTGCAGCGCGCCGGTGACGGCGATGTAGCCGATGTCGTGGCCCGCGCTCTGCGACAGCGCGCCCTCCTGGCCCCAGCCGGTCATCCGGCCGTAGACCAGGCGCGGGTTGCGCTCCAGGCAGGCGTCGGGGCCGAGGCCGAGCCGCTCGGTGACGCCGGGACGGAAGCCCTCCAGCAGCACGTCGGACCGCTCGACCAGGCGGAGCACGACGTCGCGTCCGGCGTCGCTCTTGAGGTCGATCGCGATGGAGCGCTTGCCCCGGTTCGTGAAGTCGGTGCCTCCGAAGCGTCCACCGCCCCCCACCGCCGACGCCCGGTCCACCCGGATCACGTCGGCGCCGAGGTCGGCCAGGAGCATCGCCGCGAACGGCCCCGGCCCGATCCCCGCCAGCTCGATGACCCTGATCCCGGACAGCGGACCCTTGCCCATCTGCCACCCCTTTCCCTGCACCGGCGCTGAATCTGGTTCGGTTACGGGGTCCAGTGTGCCCGATGTCCGTAAGCGCGCGCTGACCGGGTCATTGCAGCACGGGCACGGCCTCGCCCCCCGCGCGGGCGGTGAGCGTCACGGCACCGGCCGGAGGCCGTACCGCGACCGGACCGCGCGCCGTCAGCAGGCCCCCGGCGACCGCCGGGCGCGCGAACGGGCCCCGCGCCGCCAGGACGGTGACGCGGCGGCTCCCCGCCGCGAGATAGTGCCAGCGACCCTGCGGCGACCGCCACCAGGCACCGCTGGCGACGTCACGGGCGAGGCGGCTACAGTCCCACGTCCCCGACCGCGCGCCGGTGACGGTGCCGCCGCGCGCGTCCAGCAGAACGGCGCGGACGGCGCTGCCGCCGTCGGTGAACGCGTACCGGACGCACACCCAGCGCCCCGTGCCGCCCCCGTCGGGCAGCCGACCGGCCCAGAACTCGAACGCCGTCGCGGACTCCACGTCCGCGCGCTCGCGCAGCGTGGTCGGCGCGGCGGCCGTGCAGCCGAGCCGCGCCCACAGCGCGAAGCCCTCCGGGCGCGCCTCGGGCTCCCCGTCGATCTGGTGCGGGCCGAGGCGGCGGACGGGAGCGGGCGGGGGCGGCTGGTAGAGCAGGTTCGCCGAGGTCAGCGCACCGAGATCGGTCATCGTGTAGGGGCGCCCGTGCGCGATCTCGGGCTGCCGGAGCTGGAGGACGGGCCCGCGCCAGCAGCGTCCCCCGGCCGCCGGGATCGGCGCGGTGACGCCGCCGCGCACCGGGACGGTGCGCCAGCGGGCCGTCCCGGCGAGTTCCGCGGTGCGGACGCCGGTCACCCACGGCGGCACCAGGTAGCGGCCGGGGGCCAGCTCCAGCGGGCTCGCGCCGCCGGGCAGCGTCCGGCCCGCCGGGAAGGTCTCCAGTCTCGCGCCGGTGCGGCGGGCGACGCGGCGTCCGTCGTGCAGCAGGACGATCCGCCGCCCGTCCAGCTCCCCCGCGTACAGCAGGCTCGGGCGTTCGGCGGGCGGCCCGCCCGGGTCGGCCCGCCAGGCGCGGACGGCCGCGCCGGTCAGCTCCGCGTCGCCGGTCCCGGCGCCGCGCGGGTTCCACGCGTGCAGGTCGAGGCGGGTGGTGCGGCGCCAGGTGCCCGCCGCGACGGTCGCGGGACGTTCCAGGCGCGTGTCGCCGAACGCCGTGCGCGCGCCGTCGCCGCCGAGGCCGCCGGTGGCGACGGCAAGCCCGGCCAGGACGACCAGCGCGGCGGCCACGGCGCCGAGGCCGAGCGGCAGCCGGCTGCGCCGGGGCGCGGCCGACAGCCGGGCGATCGTCGGGTCGAGCGGCGGCCGGGCGAAACGCGTCGCGGCGTCCTGCGCGGGCTGCTCGCCGCCGAGCGCGTCGGCGGCGGCGAGCGCGCCCGCCGGGTCGGGCACGCCGAGCGTGGACAGCCGGACGTGCGTCGCCTCGGGCGGCAGTTCCTCGACGTGCCGGAGCACGAACGCGGCCCGCTGGCCGGGCGTCAGCGCGGCGAGCCCGCCGGTGAGGCGCAGGTCGTCGTCGCGGGGCGCGGCGGGACGGGCGCGCAGCCACGGGCCGAGCCGCGCGCGGCGGCGGCCGGGGCCGCGCAGCGCCCGGCGCAGGACGCGGTCGCGCGCGGCCGGGTACGTCTCGTCGGTGAGTTCCTGCGGGGCGGCGCGGTGGACGATCCGGTGCGCGGCGGCCAGCCGGTCCTCGGGCTCCAGATCACCGGGCAGGACGAGGTAGGCCAGCCGGACCAGCCGCCGGTAGTGCGTGTCGGGCACGGTCGGGAACTCCTCGGCTGCGGGGGACGGGAAGGTCCGATCGTGCCGCGCCTTTCCTCCCCGACGAAGGAGAAAGAAAGAATGCGGGGTGATTAGAGAATTGTCGCGGTCAGCCCATTCGGGCGGAAATGGCGACCCGTGTCTCGGGGCGCGCTCCCCCGGCCGGGCCGCGCGCCACGAGCAGCCGCCCGTCCCGCGTCCGCTCGCGGGGAGCGCCCTCGGCGTCGGGCACGAACCCCGGCGCGGCGGCCGACAGGTGGTACCAGCGCCGCGACGGCGCCTGCCACCACGTCCCCGCCACCGGACGCCGGTCGTCGCACCAGCCCGTCGGCTGGTCGCCGTGCGGCGCCAGCAGCGCCGCCTGCGCGGTCGTGCCGCCACCGGTGAACGTCAGCCGGGTGCACGACCAGTCGGCCCGGCCGCCGCCGTGCGGCAGCTCCCCTGACCAGAACGACCACGCCGCCGCGGCCGTCACCGGGCGCGCGGGCCGGGGCAGCAGGCAGCCCAGCCGCTGCCACCGCGCGATCCCCGCCGCGTCCAGCCGGTCGCCGGGACGCCCGCCGGTGCGGTACGTGAGCCGGACCGGGCGCGGTCCGCCCAGTTCACCGACGGTGCGGACGCCGTCCGGCCCGTGCAGCTCGAACAGCGGGCCGCGCCCGCACCGGGTCGGCGGGACGA
The DNA here is from genome assembly GCF_000374305.1 of Actinomadura flavalba DSM 45200. Classification (GTDB taxonomy): domain Bacteria; phylum Actinomycetota; class Actinomycetes; order Streptosporangiales; family Streptosporangiaceae; genus Spirillospora; species Spirillospora flavalba. The sequence goes on from NZ_KB894101.1 coordinate 199,658, forward strand.
CCGGCGCCGTCACACCGAAGCGCAGCGGCACGGCCCGGCCGGACGACAGCGTCGCCCGGGTGTCCCACGGGGCGAGCAGGTACCGGCCGGAGCCGACCGCGACGGGCGCGTCCCGGTCGGTGCCGCCCGTCGCGATGTCGGCCACCCCGGCGGGGTCGGCGTAGCGGGCGATGCGCCCGCCGCGCCGCAGCACCACGACCGGCACCTCGTCCAGGCGTCCCGCGTACAGCAGCCGCACCTCGCCCTTGCCCGCCCCCGTCGCGGCGAAGGCGGCCAGCGCGCGCCGGGTCAGCGCGCGGTCGCCGGTGAGTTCGCCGCGCGCGGGCCAGGCGTCCAGCGTGCGGTGGCCGTGCCGCCAGGCGTCGGGCGCGGCGCTGACGAGCGTGAGGCCGCCCGCCGAGGCCGACCGTTCGCCGCCCGGACCGCCCTCGCCCGCCAGCAGCGCCCCGGCGAGCGTCGCCAGCAGCGCCACCCCAGCCGCGAGCGGGATCATCGAGCGCGTCCGCACCGGACGGGCGCGGCCGGGCGGGAACGGCGCCGGCCACGACGGCGGGTCGGGGACGCGGGCCGCCTCCTCCATCACCGCCTGCGGGTCGCGGACGCCGAGCGCGGTGAGCTGGTCGCGGACCTCGAACGGGGGCAGGCCCGCCAGCCGCTCCAGCACGTAGGCGACGCGGACGTGCGGGGCGAGGGCGGCGAGCAGCGCGCTGACCTCCGGTTCGGGCAGCGGGAGCGGCAGCGCGCGGAGCCACGGCCCGAGACCCGCGCGCAGCCGCCGCGGCGGGCGCAGCGCCCGGCGCAGCACCCGCGTCCGCCGCACGTGCGGGGAGCGGCGGCGTCCGGTGACGGCGGCGTCCGCGATGCGGCGGGCCAGCGCGATCCGGTACGTGCGGCGGCCCTCGGCCGGCAGTACGAGATACGCGAGCCACACCAGATCGCCGTATCGCGTCCCGGCCACCGGTCTCTTCTCCGGCATCGCGCCTCTCCTCCGTTCCCCCGACATCGGCGGAACCGAGATTAGGCAGGTGAGAGCACACGCGGCGGGGAATTGGGGGAACGCTGAACCGAGACGGACGGCATTTCATGGAATGCCCTTTTTATTCGCCGCCGGTTCAGCTCCGGGCCGACGGCTCCGGCGCGGGCGAGGACGCCGGGACGGCGCCGGGCGAGGGCGGGCCGGGGTCGGCGCGGCGCGCCACCCGGCGGCCGAGGCGCTGCATCGGCGTCTCCACGAGGCGGTGGGTGACGGCGCTGAGCGCCACGACCGCCACCAGGTACCCCGCCATCCACCACGGGTTGTCGCGCTCGGGACGCCAGATCGTCCCGTCGCTGAGCGCGAGCACGAGCGGATGCAGCAGGTAGACCGAGTAGCTGATCACGCCCAGCCAGGCCAGGACGCGCGGCATCCGCCGGTCGCGCAGCGCCATCGCGGCGGCGAACGCGGCCACCGCCAACAGCACCGCCGAGTTCCAGGCGCGGCCCGCGTTGTCGTCCACCATGTCGGGACTGCCCCAGCGGCCGAGGACGAGGGCGGCGGTGACCGTCCCGACTCCGGCCAGCGCCACCCAGCGCCAGGCCAGCTCGCCCTGGTCGGCGCGGTGCACGGCCGTCCCGAGGAACATCATGGCGAGCAGGACGAGGCCCTGCCACGCCTCGATCCGGCTGTTGAACAGCACGACGGCCAGGCCCGTCGCCCCGCCCAGCAGGGCGCCCGCCCGGGCCACGCCCGGACGGCGCGAGCACGCCAGCACGATCGAGAGCACCACCGCGACCGTCACGACCACGACCGCCGGACGGAGGCCGAGGCCCCGCGTCAGCGCGAGCGTCGGCAGCAGCGGCCCGATCGCCAGCGCGGTGCCCGCGACGGCGAGCGTCACCGTCGCCGACCTGCGGTGCACCCGCAAGGCGAACAGGCCCACGACCAGCAGATAGAAGATCATCTCGTAGGAGAGCGTCCACAGCACGTTGAGCGCGCTCGGCACCGACAGCAGGTCCTGGAGCATCGTCAGATGGGCCAGGACCGCCGCCACCGGGTCGAATCCCTCCCCCAGCCGCTCCTCCATCGGCGACAGGCCCGTCACGCCGAGCACGACGAACCCGCCGAGCGCCACCAGCAGCAGCGGATGGATGCGGAACAACCGGCCGATCCAGAACCGCCGCACCGAACCGGTGCGTTCCAGCGAGGCCGGGATGATGAAGCCGCTCACGAGGAAGAAGACCAGCACGCCCCAGATGCCCGGGCTGAACTGGTCGATATAGCCCCTGCGCAGCTCCGGGAGGTAGTGGAACGTCCCGTGGTGGAAGGCGACGGCGAGGGCGCCGATCCCGCGCAGCACGTCCAGCCACGCCAGGCGGTGGGCGGGGGACAAAGGCGCACGAGGTGAGATCTCCACAGCGTGCCCCACCATAGGGTCACAAACCGGCTGAGCCAAAGTCGGGGGCACGGAGGCGCCGGTGGGATCATTGCGGCTAGCCGAAGCCGAGAAGGGGTACGCCCGCACCATGACCGACACGTCGTCGTCCAAGCTCCCCGCCCTGCCCTATCCGGCGTGGTCGTCCACCAAGGACACCCTGCACCTGTGGACGCAGATCGTCGGCAAGGTGCAGCTCGCCGCCGCGCCCCGCCGCAACCACTGGTGGCACACCACGCTGCGCGTCGACGAGCAGGGGTACACCACCGGCCGCATGGTCCACGCCGGGATCAGCTTCCGGATCGCGTTCGACCTGGTGCGGCACCGCGTCGTCGTGCACACCGCCGGACGCGAGGACGCGATCCCGCTGCGCGACGGCATGTCCGTCGCGTCCTTCCACGACGAGCTGTTCGCGCTGCTGCGCGAACTCGGCGTGGACGTCGCGATCAAGGCCGAGCCGTACGGCGTCCCGATGACGACGCCGTTCGCCGACGACATCGAGCACGCGTCCTACGACCGCGCCGCCGTCGAGGACTTCCACCGCGCTCTCACCTGGGTGGACGGCGCGTTCCGCGAGTTCCAGGGCTGGTTCAGCGGCAAGGCCAGCCCGGTGCAGCTCTTCTGGCACAGCTTCGACCTGGCGACCGCCCGCTTCTCCGGCCGCGCCGCTCCCCCGATGGCCGGCGCCGACCCCGTCGCCCGCGAGGCGTACAGCCACGAGGTGATCAGCTTCGGCTGGTGGCCCGGCGACGCCGCCCTCGACGAACCGGCCTTCTACTCCTACACCCACCCCGAGCCCGCCAGGCTGACCGGGCAGCCGCTCCTGCCCGGGGACGCCGCCTGGACGCCCACCGGCACGACGCACCAGGCCCGCGTCGCGTGGACCCCCGTCCGCGACGCCGCCGACCCGCGCGGGACGCTGCTGGACTTCCTGCAGAGCGCCTACGAGGCCGGCGCCGTGGCGGCGGGCTGGCCCTACGACGAACTGCACCCCGACTGGTGCCCCGAGCGCGGCCGGGTCCAGCGATAACGCGCGACTGAACGCGAGCCTTATCCCGGACGTCCTAGTCTGTGTCATCGCGGCGAGGAATCCGGAGTGGGGCTTGGGCACCGATCTGAACACGAACGAGGCGGACCTGTTCGACCGCCTGACGAGCACGCAGCCGGGACCGGACTGGTGGCTGGTCCTCCTGGTGGGGGCGCTGGCGCTCGGCGCCGTCTCGCACCGGGGGCTGTGGGGGGTCACGCGCAACATCGTCACGATCGCGCACGAGGGCGGGCACGCCCTCGCCGCGCTGCTCACCGGGCGCAAGCTGGACGGCATCAAGCTGCACTCGGACACGTCCGGCGTGACGGTCTCGCGCGGCAAACCGCACGGTCCCGGGATGGTGTTCACCGCGCTCGCCGGTTACGTCACGCCGCCGCTGCTCGGACTGCTTTTCGCGGCGCTGCTGGCCGCCGGGCGGATCACGCTCATGCTGTGGTTCTCGCTGGCGCTGCTCGGCGCGATGCTCATCATGATCCGCAACGTGTACGGGGTGCTGTCGGTCGTCGGCACCGGCGCGGTGATCTTCGTGGTGTCATGGGTGACCGGGCCGCAGATCCAGGCGGCGTTCGCCTATCTCGCGGCGTGGTTCCTGCTGTTCGCGGGCACCCGCCCGGTGATCGAACTCCAGCGGATGCGCAAGCGCCGCATGGCCCCGACGTCGGACGCCGACCAGCTCGCCCACCTCACCGGGGTACCCGGGCTGACGTGGGTGGGGCTGTTCCTCGTCGTCGCGCTGGGCTCGCTCGGGCTCGGCGTCCTGCTGCTCGCGCCGGAGCTGCCGGGCTGAAGTTATCCACAGCCTGCGTGAGGGCCGGAAAGTGTCGGACGCGGGGGCTAGTTTCGGTTCCGTGAGCGAGCGCTGGAGTTCCGAACACGTGCGCGGGCTGGCGCCCGACGCCGCGTCCGCCAAGGCGGCGGCGACGGTCGCCAAGCCGGCCAAATGGTCCGGGCTGGGCTGCGACGGCGAGGCCGTCTGGGGCGAGTGCCAGGGCAGCGGGCAACGCGGCTATCAGGCGTGCGCCGATCTGACCGAGCCCGCCTACCGCTGCTCGTGCCCCAGCCGCAAGTTCCCGTGCAAGCACGTGCTCGGGCTGCTACTGCTGTGGAGCGCCGGCACCGTCCCCGAGGGCGGCCGGGCGCCGTGGGCCGCCGAGTGGCTCGACCGGCGGCGAGAGCGGACCGCCGCTGCCCCGGCGAAGCCGAAGGCGGCCGATCCGAAGACGGCCGAGCGCCGCGAGGCGCGCGTCGCCGCCGGGCTCGACGACCTCGACCGCTGGCTCTGCGACCAGGTCGCGCAGGGGCTCGCCGCCACCGAGAGCGCCCCCTACCGCCTCTGGGACGATCTGGCCCGGCGCCTCGTCGACGCGCAGGCCGGGGCGCTGGCCGGTCAGGTCCGGTCGCTCGCGGCGCTGCCGCGACGGCCCGGCTGGCCGGACGAACTGCTCACCGAGTACGCGCTGCTGCGGCTGCTCACCCGCGCCGCCCGCCGTCCCGACCTGCCCACGGGGTTGCGCGCCACCGTCCGCTCCCGCACGGGTTTCACCGTCCCGCAGGAGGAGGTGCTGGCCTCCGGCGAGCGGGTCCGCGGCCGCTGGCACGTCCTCGGCACCCGGAGTTCCGAACAGGAGCAGCTCACCGTGCGGCGCACCTGGCTGGCGTCGCAGGAGGGGCGCCCCGCGCTGCTGCTGGCCTTCGCCGCGCCCGGCCGCGCGGTGGAGCCCGCGCCGCCCACGGGCACCGCGCTCGACGCCGAGCTGGCCTTCTATCCGGGCGCGGCGCCGCTCCGCGCCGTCGTCGCCGAGCAGCACGGCGTCCCCGTCCCGGCCCTTCCGCCGGGCGGCACCGTCGCCGACGCCCGCGCCGCCTTCGCCGCCGCCCTCGCCGCCGAACCCTGGCTGGACGCCTGGCCCGTCGTCCTCACCGGCGTCCACCTCGCCCGTTCCGCCGACAACCCCTGCGCGCAGGACGCCACCGGCACGGTGCCCCTGCGCACGGCCGACTTCTGGCGGCTCGCCGCCGTCTCCGGCGGCGAGCCCGTCACCCTGACGGGCGAGTGGACTCCGCAGGGCCTCACCGTCCTGGCCTGCCACCACCCCACCGAAGGAACGGTGATCGTGTGACCCGCGAGAACGCCTGGGACGATCATGTCGGTGCGGCGCTGCTCGGCACCGGGCGGCGCACGCCCGCGCCGCTGCCCGAGGCACCCGAACCCGACGGCGACGCGGCCGGGAGGCTGCTCGATCAGGCCGCCGTCCTGGCCGTCGGGCGGCGCGCCGGGCTGCTGCCGCACGTGCCGGACGACGTCGAAGTCCTCGCCCCGGCGCCGCCGGAGGAACTGCCGGTCGTCCCGGCCGCGGCCGCGCAGCGGCTGGACGGGCTGTTGCAGGCGCCCGGCGCCGATCCGTCGCGCGCCGAATGGCTGGAGACCGCCGCGCGGCTCGGGCTGCGCGTCCCGCCCGCGCTGCTGCCCGCCGTCCTCGATCTCGGCCGCGACGGCGCCGGGCGTCCGCTGCGTCCCGTCATCGCGCGGGTCGCGGGGCGGCGCGGCGTCTGGCTCGCCCTCCAGAACCCGCGCTGGGCCTATCTCCTCGGGTACACCGGCGACGCCCCCGAGGCCGACGACATCTGGCAGACCGGCACCCGCGACCAGCGCGCCGCCCACCTGGAGAACCTGCGCGGCACCGACCCCGCCGCCGCGCGCGAAGCCCTGCTGGAGGTGTGGGAGTCCGAGCCCGCCCCGGCGCGCGCCGCGTTCCTCGCCACGTTCGCCACCGGCCTCTCCCTCGCCGACGCCGCGTTCCTGGAGGACGCGCTGACCGACCGCGGCAAGGACGTCCGCCAGCACGCCGCCGACCTCCTGGCCGCCCTGCCCGGCACCGCCTACGGCGCCCGCATGGCCGAACGCGCCCGCGACTGCCTCCGCCGTGAGGACGACCGTCTCGTCACCGGCAAACCCGACGCCCACGACGACGCCCTGGCCCGCGACGGCGTCCCCTTCCAGCCCGGCGGCACGTTCCTGCCCGGCCGCAACGTCGGCACCCGCGCGGGCTGGCTCCGCGAGATCCTCTCCCGCACCCCGCTCGCCACCTGGCCCGACCATCTCGGCCTTCCGCCCGAACGACTGGTCACACTCCCCGTCACCGACGCCGCCGACGGGCCCGTCGCGGCGCGCCGGGGCGGGCGGAGCGGGGCCGACGCGGAGGACGCCGTCCACGACGTGCACGTCTCGTGGGCGCAGGCGGCGCTGCGGCAGCGCGACGCGCGGTGGGCGCGGGCGCTGCTCGCGCACGGGGAGGCGAGCCAGCGGCCCGAGATCTTCGGGGAGCTGGTGACGGTCCTGCCGCCCGCCGACCGCGACGGCGCCGCCGCCGTGCTCGCGCGGCGCCTCACCGATCCGGCGCTGCTGTGCCGCGTCCTGCACCGCGTTCCCGGGCCGTGGAGCGGCGAGCTCGCCGCCACGGTCACCGCCGCGCTGGCCGCCCTCGCGGAACGGCCGGGCAACGACGACCGCCGGTCCTTCCCCGGCCTGTGCCACCTGGTGGAGACCCGGCTCGACCCCGCCCTCGCGGCGGACGCCGCCGATCGCTTCGCGGACCTGCCCGCCCCCGCGCAGGAATCCCGGCGCGACGCGCTCGTCGCCGTCCTGCGCACCCGCCACGCCATGATCAAGGAGCTGATCCCGTGAGCCAAGACGCCGTGCTGCGGCCCCACGCCGAGCAGCAGTTCGCCGCCGAACTCGCCGTGCTGGCCGAGCATGACGACCGGCCCCGCCCGCCCGGCTGGCGGCTGTCGCCGTGGGCCGTCACCACGTACCTGCTCGGCGGCGAACTGCCCGGCGGCGCGGTGATCACGCCGAAGTACGTCGGGCCGCGCCGCCTCATGGAGGTCGCCGTCGCCACGCTCGCCACCGACCGGGCGCTGCTGCTACTCGGCGTGCCCGGCACCGCCAAGACATGGGTGTCGGAGCATCTGGCGGCGGCCGTCAGCGGCGACTCGACGCTGCTCGTCCAGGGCACGGCGGGCACCGCCGAAGAGGCCGTCCGGTACGGGTGGAACTACGCCCGGCTGCTCGCTGAGGGGCCTTCCGAGGCCGCGCTGGTCGAGAGCCCGCTGATGCGGGCGATGCGGCGCGGCTCGGTCGCCCGCATCGAGGAACTGACCCGGATGCCGTCCGACGTCCAGGACACGCTGATCACCATCCTGTCCGAGAAGACGCTGCCGGTGCCGGAGCTGAACTCCGAGGTGCAGGCGCGGCGTGGCTTCACCGTCATCGCGACCGCCAACGACCGCGACCGGGGCGTCAACGAGCTTTCCAGCGCGCTGCGCCGCCGGTTCAACACGGTGGTGCTGCCGCTGCCCGAGTCGGTGGACGACGAGGTCGCGATCGTGGCCCGCCGCGTCGAGCAGATCGGGTCGTCGCTGGAACTGCCCGAGACACCGGCGGGCCTGGCGGAGATCCGCCGGGTCGTCACCGTCTTCCGTGAGCTGCGCGGCGGGCTGTCCAGCGACGGCCGCACCAAGCTCAAGTCACCGAGCGGCACGCTGAGCACCGCCGAGGCCATCTCGGTGATCACGAGCGGGCTGGCGCTGGCCGCGCACTTCGGCGACGGCGTCCTGCGCGCGGGCGACGTCGCGGGCGGCATCGTCGGCGCCGTCGTCCAGGACCCGGTGTCCGACCGCGTCGTCTGGCAGGAGTACCTGGAGACGGTCGTGCGCGAGCGCCCCGAGTGGCGTGACTTCTACCGTGCCTGCCGGGAGGTCTCGTGACGCCCGTCCCCGACCCGGTGGTAGAGGTCTTCGGCATCCGCCACCACGGCCCCGGCTCGGCGCGCGCCCTGCGCCGCGCCCTTGAGGACTTCGGCCCCGACGTCGTCCTCATCGAGGGCCCGCCGGAGGCCGACGCCCTCGTCCCCCTGGCCGCCGACCCCGGCATGACGCCCCCGGTCGCGCTCCTGGCCTACACCGTCGACCCGACCCCGTCCGACGCCACGGGCGCAAGCACGAGCAACGCCGCCTTCTGGCCCTTCGCCGACTTCAGCCCCGAATGGCAGGCCCTACGCCACGCCCTCAAAACCGGCGCCCCCACCCGCTTCTTCGACCTCCCCGCCACCCACCTCCTAGCAACCCCCGCCGCTACGAGCACGCCCACCGGCGAGGACACGAACACCGACACGAACAAGACCGCCAACGACAACACGGACGCCGGTAGCAACACGGCCACTGGTACCAGCGCGAACACCGGCAGCAGCACGCCCACCGGCACAAGCACACACGCCGGTGAGAACGCGACCGCCAGTGTGGACACGGACGCCGGTGACGCCGCAGGCGCCACCAGGAGCACGACCGCCGGTGACAGCGCGCGCGCTGGTAGCAACACCGCCACCGGTACGAGCATCCACGCCGGTGAGAACGCGAACGCCGGGGCGGGCGGGAACGCCGGTGACGGCGCGGATGGCGACGTGGCCTCCGGTGCGGGTGCCGGGGGTGGTGAGCCTTCGGTGGTGCGGGGTGAGGGGGCGGCGCGGGCGGTGCGGTTCGATCCGCTGGCGTGGCTGGCGGAGGCGGCCGGGTACGACGATGCGGAGCGGTGGTGGGACGACGTCGTCGAGCATCGGGAAGGCGGGCCGTCCCCGTTCCCGGCGATCGCGGAGGCGATGGGCGAGCTGCGGACGCGCCTGGCCGAGCTGCCCGCCGAGGAGGTCGCCGCCGGTCTGCCGCCCGGCTACCTCACACGGGAGGAACAGCGCGAAGCGCACATGCGGCGCGTCCTGCGGAAGACGAAGCGGGAGGGATTCACCCGCATCGCCGTGGTCTGCGGCGCGTGGCACGTGCCCGCCGTCCTCGCGCGGGTGCCCGTCGCGGAGGACGACCGCGTCCTGCGGGGCCTGCCGAAGACGAAGGTCGCGATGACCTGGGTTCCGTGGACGCACGGCCGCCTCGCGGAGGGCTCCGGGTACGGCGCCGGCGTCCGGTCCCCCGGCTGGTACGCGCACCTGTTCGCGGCGGCCGACCGGCCCGTCGAGCGCTGGCTCACCGAGGCGGCGCGCGTCCTGCGCGACGAGGACCTGCACGTGTCGTCGGCGCACGTCATCGAGGCCGTCCGGCTGGCCGAGACGCTCGCCGTGCTGCGCGGCCGTCCGCTGGCCGGGCTCGACGAGGTCACCGAGGCGACGCTGGCCGTGCTCTGCGAGGGCGACGAGGTGCCGCTCGCGCTGGTACAGCGCCGGATGCTGCTCGGCGAACGGCTCGGCGCCGTCCCCGACGCGACGCCGATGGTGCCGCTGCAACGCGACCTCCAGGCCGCGCAGCGGCGGCTGCGGCTCAAACCGTCCGCGCTCGTGAAGGAGCACGAGTTCGACCTGCGCCGACCCAACGACCGGGAGCGCAGCCGCCTGCTGCACCGGCTGCGCCTGCTGGGCGTCGGCTGGGGCGTCCCGGCGGCCGACGCCGTCCGCTCCAAGGGCACGTTCCGCGAGACGTGGACGCTGGAGTGGCGCCCCGAACTCGACGTCGAGCTGATCGAGGCGGGCGTGTGGGGCGTCACCGTCGCGGAGGCGGCGACGGCCCGCGCGAAGGCCCGCGCGCGCGACGCCGGCACCCTGGCCGACCTCACCGCCCTCGCCGAACAGTGCCTGCTCGCCGACCTCGGCGGCGCGCTCGCGGAGGTGATGCGCGCCGTCGCGGACCGGGCCGCCGTCGACGCCGACGTCGCGCACCTCATGTCCGCGCTGCCCGCCCTGGTGCGCTCCCTGCGCTACGGCGACGTGCGCGGCACCGCCACCGGACCGCTGCGCACGGTGGTGGACGGGCTCGTCGTCCGGATCTGCGTCGGCCTGCCCCCGGCCGTCACCACCCTCGACGACGACGCGGCCCGCGCCCTGCTCGCCCACACCGACGACGTCCACGGCGCTCTGGCCCTGCTGGACGACGACGCCCACCGCGACCGCTGGTTCACGACCCTGCACGGCCTCGCCGACCGCGACTCCCTGCACGGCCTGCTCAGCGGCCGTTTCACTCGCCTGCTGCTCGACGCGGGCCGCCCCCAGGACACCCCCGCCCGCATGGCCCGCGCGGTGTCGGTCGGCGCGCCCCCGTCCCGCGCCGCCGCGTGGGTGGAGGGGTTCCTCGCGGGCGGCGGCCTCGTGCTCGTCCACGACGCCGACCTCCTGGCGCTCCTGGACGCGTGGGTCACCGACCTCCCGCCCGCCACGTTCACCGACGTCCTCCCCCTGCTCCGCCGCACCTTCGGCACCTTCGGCACGGCCGAACGCCGCTCCATCGGCGACCGCCTCCGATCCCCCGCCCCGACCGCCCGCCCCGCCCCCGTCAACGCCCCCGACCCGGCCCTAGCCGAACCGGCCGTCGCCACCGCCCTGCACCTTCTCGGCTGGAAGGTCCCGACATGACCGCCACCCCGCTCCGCCGGAGAACTCCCGACAGCGCGGCGCACCACCCCACCGGTCACCCGGACGCCCACGAGACGTCGCACAGACACCGGAAGACGTCCAAGAAAGGGAAGAGGTGTGTCGCAGCGTCACCGTGCCGCCCGCACACCGAACGGCCCGGACACCCGCCGGAAGACAAGTGGGGACGGCGACGTCCCACGGTCCACGCCGACGTTCGGTGGCCCGGCCGTCAGCGAGGAACCGGCGCGCCGCAGACCCGGGAGCGACGTCCCAGCGGACCGGAGCCTTCACAGGCGCACGAATTTGGATGGTTTGTGATGTTGAGCGGAAGGTCGGGCCATGAGTGACGGGCAGGACGTGGACGAGCGGATGCGGCGCTGGCGGCTGCTGCTCGGCGGCGGCGCCGCGGACGGAACCGGCGTGGCGCTACGCGGCGCGGACGCCAAGATGGACTCCGCTCTGGAGAAGCTCTACGGCGAAGGCACCGGCCGTCGCGGCGCCGGACTCGGTGACTCGGCGCCGACCGTGGCGCGCTGGCTCGGAGACATCCGGACCTACTTCCCGTCCTCGGTCGTGCAGGTGATGCAGAAGGACGCCATCGAACGGCTCGACCTGACGCGCCTGCTGGTCGAACCCGAGATGCTGGACGCGGTGGAACCCGACGTGCACCTCGTCGGGACGCTCCTGGCGCTGAACCGGGTGCTGCCCGACCGGGCACGGTCCTCGGCGCGAGCCGTGGTGACGCGCGTCGTCGCGGAGCTGGAACGGCGCGTCGCCCAGCGGACGCGGTCGGCGATCACCGGCGCGCTGGACCGCTCGTCGCGCACGTCCCGCCCGCGCCGCCTGGCCGACATCGACTGGAACCGCACGATCCGCCTGAACCTGCGCAACTACCTCCCGTCACACGGGACGGTGGTCCCGGAACGCCTCGCCGGTTACGGACGACGCCAGCACGCGGTGAAGCGCGACGTCGTGCTCGCCATCGACCAGAGCGGTTCGATGGCGTCGTCGGTGGTCTACGCGAGCGTGTTCGGGGCGGTCCTGGCGTCGATGCGGGCGTTGAAGACGTCGCTGGTCGTCTTCGACACGTCCGTCGTGGACCTCACACCGGAACTGCACGACCCGGTCGAAGTGCTCTTCGGGACGCAACTGGGCGGCGGCACCGACATCAACCGCGCCGTCGCCTACTGCGAGAGCCTGATCACCCGCCCCACCGACACGATCTTCATCCTGATCAGCGACCTCTACGAGGGCGGCGTACGGGACGAGCTGCTACGCCGCATGGCACGCATGACGGCGGCGGGCGTCCAGGTGATCACCCTCCTGGCCCTCTCCGACGACGGCGCCCCCTCCTACGACCACCGGAACGCCACAGCCCTCTCCGAACTGGGCATCCCCGCCTTCGCCTGCACCCCCGACCACTTCCCCGACCTCATGGCCGCAGCCATCCAACGCCAAGACCTCACCCACTTCACCGACCCCCCACCCTGACCCACGAACGAAGACGAGCCTAAAAGCCAACCAAACCCACCCAGAAACCACCGAACCCGCGACGGCACCGACGACCTGCGAACCCCGCATGCCGCCGAACCCGACCACGCCCCCTGGGCCTCAACCACCCGCCCACGCCAGCGCCAACAACGCCCTCAACGCCACACCACCGAAGCCATCCGACCCCGCGCCGCGACGCGCCACACCGCCCGCGACCCGGCATCCGTCCTCTAAGCCGACCCGACGAGACGCACCGTCAGGGAGGCGTACCCGCCCACGACCAACGCGCGTGTGCCCTAGAGCCGGACCCACCCGCCAGGACGCCGCGCCTTACCGACCCACGCCCACCCCGACACCCAGGCCGCCACAATGGCGCCGACCACGAACACCATCAACGCCCCGCACCACCCACCACGCATGCACGTGCCTCGGAGCCGGGCCGCCCAC
>NZ_KB894101.1:212655-221622 GCF_000374305.1 Actinomadura flavalba DSM 45200
GTCAGCGCCGCGCGCCCGCCGAAGCGTCAGCGCCGTGCGTCCGTCGAGGTGTCAGCGCCGTGCGCTCGTCGAGGGGTCGCGCGTGCGGGTGCCGAAGCCCAGGCCGCCGGCGATGGCGCCGACGAGGAGGATCGTCAGGGCGGCGTGGCCCGCGAAGACGGCGGTGTCCACGGCGACGACGGTGCTCCACACGCCCCAGAGGATCAGGCGGGCGGAGCGGACGGCGACGACGGTCCACGCCGCGGCGCGGCTCCCCCGCCAGCCGAGCACGACGGCGACGAGCGTCACGACGGCCAGCACGCAGAAGGACGCCGCCGCGACCGGCAACGCCCCGGCCCCCGGCTGCGCGGTCAACCGCGCGTCCCCGACGAGGACGGCCATCCCGGCGACGTCCGCGACGGCGAGCGCCCCCGCGACCCCGAGCCCGGTCCGCACCCATCCCCACCGCGACGGCCGCATCCGCACCGTCACCGCCCAGGCCGCCGCGCTCTCCGTGCCCTCGCCCGGAGACCGACGCCCAGCCCCACCGCCCGCACCCCGCACCCGCCGCCCAGCGGGCTCCGACGTCCCGACTCCCGAACCCCGCCCACTCGACGCATGACCCCGCGCGTCCGAGCGCTCCCGCTCGCGCGCTCCCCCGCGGCCCGAGGAACCGGAACCACGCGACGCGCCACCCTCAACGCCCCAGACCTCCCGCCTCGACCGTCCGCCAGAGTCCAACCCCTCCGACGCGCCCCGCCCCACGCCACGACTCAGGCCCGCCCTCCCCCCGGCGGACCACCCAACGTCCCGACCCGCGCGCCCAGCACTCCGCTCATCCCCGCCACGCACACCCTCGCGCTCCCCATGGCGCCAGTCCGAATCCGACCGCTCCGAAACCGACCGCCCCGAAGCAGCCCGCCCGCCGCCACGACCCCGCTCCGCCCCGCCCCGATCACGCCCTGCCCCGCCGCCAGATGCCCCGCCCCCGTGCTCCCCCTCGTCACGCTCAGCGGGCCACCTGCCCGGCGCCGACCCGCCCGGCAGCCCCTGCCCCACTCCCGGACCGGACTCGACCCCACCACGACCCGCCGCCCCAACACGACCCGCCGCCCCACCACGACCCGCCACCCCACCGGAGGCCCACCCACCGTCCCGCCCCTCCACGCGCCCGGCAGACCACCCGCCCAGAGCCGCCCCACCCGACGCACCATGACCGCGCCCGGTCCCGCCTCCAGAGAACTGCTCATCGCTCCCCTGACCCGCGCCCCCGGCAGCCGCCGACCCGTACCGCGCACCCCGGCCGACGCCACGATCACCGCCCGGACCGCCTCCAAAGGCCCGCTCGTCGCTCTCCCCGCCGCGCACGTCGCCGTCGGCCGCGCCCTCGACCGGCTGTCGGGCACACCCGCCGGGCGCGCGATCGACCGCGCCGCCCGCGACGTCGCCGTCCGCATCCCCGGCGCACGCCGACGCGCCCCGTCCGCCCTGCCCGACGCCGTGATCACGCCCCGAACCGCCTCCGAAGGGCTGCCCGTCGCTTCCCCAGGCTGAACGTGCGGCGGGCGCGGGCGCTGGCCTGTCCGGCCCGGCGCCTGGGTCGCGGAAGGCTCCGTTTTCGGAGGATCGGTCGTGGTGGGTGCCGTCGGGGGGTCGGGGGGTCGGGCGGGGGGTTGACGGGGTGGGGGCGGCCAGGAGCCAGAGGAGGACGGTTTCGGCGTCCGGGCGGTCGCGGGGGTCCTTGGCGAGGCAGGCGGCGGCGACCTCGGCCGCGCGGGGCGGGAGGGCGCGCAGGTCGGGTTGCGTGTGCAGGATGCGGTGCAGGACGACGGGCAGCGGCCCGCCCGCGAACACGTCGCGTCCGGTGGCGGCGAACAGCAGGGTGGCGGCCCACGCGAACAGGTCGGCGGCGGGCCCGGCGGCCGAGCCGTCGATCTGTTCGGGCGCCAGGTAGGCGGCCGTGCCGAGCAGCGGGCCGGGCGCGGTCGCGCGGGCGTCGAGCGCACGGGCGATACCGAAGTCGATCACGCGGGGGCCGTCCGGGCCGAGGAGCACATTGTGCGGTTTCAGGTCGCGGTGGACGACGCCCGCGCGGTGGATCGCGGTGAGCGCCGTCGCCGTGCCGACGGCCAGCCGGTCGAGCGTGGACCCGGAGCGCGGCCCGTGGGCCAGGACGGCCGCCCGCAGCGACGGCCCGCGCACGTACTCCGAGACGATGTAGGGACGGGCGCCCGCGAGTTCCGCCCCGAGCACCTGCGCCGTGCAGAACCCCGCAACCCGCTCCAGCAGCGCCAGTTCCCGGACGAACCGGGCGCGGGCGTCGGCGTCGCCGGTCAGTTCCGCGTGCAGCAGCTTGATCGCGACCTGCGCACCGCCCGCCTCGGGACGGCCCAGGTACACGACGCCCTGCCCGCCCGCGCCGAGCCGCGCGAGCAGCCGGTGCCCGCCGAGCCGGGCGGGATCGGACGGTTCGAGCGGTCGCGGTTCCACCATGTGCCGTCCCCGTGCGCATTCCGGCCCCCGCCGGTAACGAATTCGCGAATCATCGCGTCGGGGCGGCCCCCGCCGCCTCCGTTCGCACAGTATAGGAACGGTCACAACGAACGGGGGACTTCATGGCCGATCATGCCATCGGGAAAGGCCGCCGCATCATTCCCAGAACGGCCGTCGTGGCGACGGCACTCCTGGTACTGCCGGTGGCGGCGTGCGAGAGCGCGACGGCCGCGATCACCCGCCTCACCGTCGGCTCGCCCGGCGCAGCGCCGTACGCGGCGCTGCCGGGCGCCGACCGCGCGGCGATCGCCCGCGCCCCCGGCGGCTCGGCCCGGCCGGGCGACACACCGGGCCTGTACGGGGGGACACGTCGCAGGTCGCGGTGCGTTCCGGCCCGCATCACGGCGGCGGTGTCGGCCGACCCGGCGCGCGCCCGCGCGTGGGCGGCGGCCCAGGGCGTGGACGTGCCCGAGATCGCCGCGTTCGTCCGGCGGCTGACGCCCGTCCTGCTGCGCACCGACACCCTGGTGACCGACCACGGCTTCCGGGACGGACGCCCCATTCGCACCATCACGGTACTCCAGGCCGGAATCGCCGTTCTGGTGAATGATTACGGCGTACCGGCCGTCAAATGCAATTCCGGCAACCCACTGACACCGGCCCCCAAGAGCACCAACCCGAAGAAGGCTTCTTATACCGGCACTTCGTGGCCGGAATTCGGCAAAGCAACAGTGACGCGCATCCTCCCCCGCGAAGCACACAAAGGCCGCGTCACGGTCTTCGTCCTCGTCGCCCCCGACGGCACCGCCGGCTTCGACCGCCCCGCCGCCACGACGGGCGCCGCGGACGGCCCGCCGACGACGCCGCCGCTCGTCCCGCCCGTCACACCGCCCGCCGCCCCCGGCGATCCGTCCGTCGCACCGCCGCCTCCGGCGCCACCGGCCCCCAGGACGTCCGCGCCCGTCCCCCCGCCCGCCCTGCCCACGCCCGACACCCGCGCGACCCCGACCCCCGGCCCGACCGCGCCGCCGGACCCGGGCCCCGCGCCCACGCCCGCGCCGCCGCCCGTCGAGAATCCACTCGAACCGGAACCCCAGGCGACCACCACGCCAGCCCGGTGGGACCGCCTCCCGACGCGTCTCCCCCGGCACGTCCACCGGGTGAGGCCGCTGGCGCTGCCGCCGGGAGATGGCCTATCCTTGCTCATATGAGCAACCATTCAGACGTCGTTCCTCCGGCGGCCGCCCCCGCGCCGCCGGAGGACTGCACGGTGCGCATGGTCGACCCCGAGAAGGTCGCCGTCGTGATCGCGACCATGCCCGGCGCGGACACCGTCACCGAACTCGCCGACGTCTTCGGCCTGCTCGCCGATCCCGGGCGGCTGCGCGTGCTCACCGCGCTGCTCGAGGGCGGCGAGATGTGCGTCTGCGACATCGCCGCGGCCTGCGGGCACTCGGAGTCGGCGGTGTCGCACGCGCTGCGGCTGCTGCGCACCAGCCGCGTCGTCCGGGCCCGCCGGGACGGCCGCCGCGCCTACTACCGGCTCGACGACGCCCACGTCCGGATGCTGCTCGACCTCGCGCTCGCCCACGTCGGCCACCGCCGGGACGACGCGTGAGCGCCGGGCACGGCCATGGCCACGGGCACGGTGTCTCCGCGTCCTCCGACCGCCGCTACCTGACCGCCGCGCTCGTCCTCATCGTCGTCTTCATGTCGGGCGAGGTCGTCATCGGCCTGATGGCGGACTCGCTCGCGCTGCTCACCGACGCCGCCCACATGATGACCGACGCGTTCGCCATCGCGCTCGCGCTCATCGCGATGCGCATCGCGGCCCGCCCGCCGCGCGGCGGCTACACCTACGGGCTGCGCCGCACCGAGATCCTGTCGGCGCAGCTCAACGGCCTCACGCTGATCCTGCTCGCGGCGTGGTTCGTCTACGAGGGCGTGCACCGGCTCATCGAGCCGCCCGACGTGGACGGCCGCCTGGTCTTCTTCACCTCGCTCGCGGGTGTCGCCGTCAACGTCGTCGCGACGTGGCTGATCAGCAAGGCGAACCGGCGCAGCCTCAACGTCGAGGGCGCGTTCCAGCACATCCTGAACGACCTGTACGCGTTCATCTCCACGGCCGTCGCGGGCCTCGTCGTGTGGGTGACGGGCTTCACCCGCGCCGACGCGATCGCGTCGCTGGTCGTCGCCGGGCTGATGGTCTACGCGGGTTGGGGCCTGCTGCGCGACGCGGGACGCGTCCTCATGGAGGCGGCACCGGCGGGGGTCGACCCGGGCGAGCTGGGCCGGCAGCTCGCCGAGCGGCCGTGCGTCCAGGAGGTCCACGACCTGCACGTCTGGGAGGTCTCGTCCGGCTATCCGGCGCTGTCGGCGCACGTCCTGGTCGACCCGGCGGGCGACTGCCACGGCGTCCGCCGCGACCTGCAGGAACTGCTGCGCGACGCCTACGGCATCACGCACACGACGCTGGAGGTCGACCACGTGGACGACGGCTTCCACTGCGAGGACCCGCACGGCCCCCGCCACACCTCCGACGTCGAGACGCACGAGCACTCTCCCCGCACCCGATGCGGCCACTGACGGCGTCAGCCGACGCCGAGCACCCGCGCCGGGGCGTGCCAGCACACCTCGCGCAGCCACGCGTCGCCGAAGCCGAGGCCGGCGAGAGCCTGGAGCTGGTGCGCGTACGGGTAGGGGATGTTGGGGAAGTCGGTGCCGAGCAGGACGCGTCCCGACTCACCGAGGTCGCGCAGGCGCGGCAGCAGCGCGGGCGGGAACGCGCCCATCTCCTCGAAGAAGCGGGTGAACGCCATCGTGGTGTCCAGGTGGACGCGCGAGTACGTCTCGGCGAGCGCGAAGAACCCGTCGTACTCGGGCGCGCCGAGGTGCGCGACGACGGCCGTCAGCCCCGGATGCCGCGTCAGCACCGCGCCGAACGGCTCGGGCCCGGTGAACCCGTGCGCGACCGGACCCGATCCGGCGTGCACGACGACCGGCACGGCCGCCTCGGCCAGGACGCCCCAGGCCGCGTCGAGTTCCGGCGCGCGCGGGTCGAAGCCGCCGACCTGGAGATGGACCTTGAACGCGCGGACGCCGTCCTCGATGGCGCGTTCCACATACGCGGCGACGCCCGGCTCGGGGAACAGCGTGCCGGTCGGCACCGCCTCGGGCACCCGCGCGGCGAACTCCAGCGCCCACGCGTTCAGGCCCGCCGCCATGCCGGGCCGGTGCGGGTAGAGCAGGGCGGTGAACGCGCGGACGCCGAACGCCCGCAGTCGCTCGACGCGCGCGTCCTCCGGCTCGCGGTAGACGATGGGCCAATGCCGTCCGATGAGCGGGCCGGGCTCGTCGAAGTACGCCCAGACGGACTCCATCAGCCGAGGCGGCATGAAATGGACATGGGCGTCGATCAGGCCGGGCAGCCCCAGAGCGCCCCAGAACGCGGGGACGTCCTCGTCGGTCAGCGGTGCGGTCACGGACGGGACCTTACGCGACCCCTCCGGACCGGTGCGGGCCGCCCGGTAGAGTGCACATGATCTAAGGGGTGCAATGCGCAGCAAACCGGAACTGGAAGCGGCGATCCGCGACCCGGATCGCTGCAACGCGGTGCTGGTCGTCAACGTCGAGTCGCGCAGCGGTCGCCGCCAGTCGGAGACGGCCCAGCAAGCCCTGCAGGACGCCGGGCTCGGCTTCTCCCGCGTCATCGAGGTGACCGACCCGGAGAAACTGGACGGCATCCTCGCGGAGCTGGCCGAGGAGGCGCCCGACCTCGTCGTCGTCGGCGGCGGGGACGGCACGATCGCCGCCGCGGTCGGTCACTTCGCGCACCGCGACATCGCGCTCGGCGTGCTGCCGTTCGGCACCACCAACAACTTCGCGCGCGGCCTGGAACTCCCGCTGGACGTGCGCGGCGCCGTCGGCGTCCTGCGCGACGGCAAGGTCGCCGACGTGGACGTCGGGTCCGCCGACGGGCACATCTTCGCGAACATGGTCAGCGTCGGGCTGTCCGTGCACGTCGCCGAGCAGGTGCCGCACAAGCTCAAGCGCGTCCTCGGCCGCTCCGCCTACGGCCTCACCGCCGCGTGGCTGCTGCTGCGGCACAAGCCGTTCACCGCGACCTGCGAACTCGGCGACGAGACGCTCACGCTCACCACCCACCAGCTCAACGTCGCCAACGGCGGGCACCAGAGCGGGCAGCGCATCGCCCGCGACGCCGGCCCCGACGACCGGCTGCTCGCCCTCTACCGGCTCGGCGACCGGCGCCGCGTCCGGCTGGCGGCGGCGACCGTCCGGCATGTCCTGACCGGGCAGTGGCGGTCGCTGAACGAGGAGCAGTTCACGACGACGCGCGACGTGCGGATCACCACCGATCCCCCCACGTCGGTCGACGTGGACGGCGAGGTACGCGGGCAGACGCCCGTCCACATCAAACTGCACGGGAACGCGCTGCGGGTACTGGTGCCGCAGTCGTTCGTCGACACCTGATTCACCGGGCGCGTACCGGGCACGACCCCTGCATGTACAGCAGCGCCGTGGACGGCCTCGACCCGTTCGATCTCCTGGACAGCGAGGCGGCCCGCCTCGACGCCCACTTCACCCTGCTGCACGCCGGCGACTGGGACCGCCCGTCGCGGGCGGAGGGCTGGTCCGTGCGGGACGTCCTCGCGCATCTGGCGGGCGAGGAGCTGTACAACCACGCCTGCCTGAACGACGACATGGAGGGCTTCATCCTGCTCCTGCACGATGAGGGCGTCCAGGGCCTCGAAGCGTTCAACCAGTGGTCGGTCGAGACCCGCCGCGACCTGCCCGTGTCCGACGTCCTCACCGAGTGGCGCGCGAAGAGCTCCGAGACGCGCCGCCGCATGCGCGACCGCGGCTACGACGGGTCTCTGGTCACCCGATCCGGCCCGTACTCGGTAGGCTTCCAGACGCTCCACTACGCCTCCGAGTACGCCACCCACGCCGACGACATCGGCGCCCCGGTCGAACCCGGCGAACGCGAAGGCCGCACCGCCTGGCGCGCTCGCGTCGGCATCCTCGCCCTCTCCGAACGCGGCACGGGCGTCTTCGTCCGGGAGACCAAGGGCGGCTACCACATCCTGTGGGGCGCCGAATCCGCCGACCTCTCCCCCGACGAGTTCGTCGCCGCCACCACCGCCCGCCTCCCGAACGACCACGCGCTCTCCGTCCCCCTGCGTGAGGCCCTGATAGCCCTGGCGTAACCACGACCCGATGACTCAGTTGAGGCCGAGGCCAGCTTGAGGTTGAGGCCGGGTTGAGGTTGAGGCCAGGTTGAGGTTGAGGCCGGGGCCAGGGCAGGCCCGGGAGCAGGGGCCGGGGTGAGGCCGGGGCCAGGTTGAGGCCGGGGCCGGGGCCAGGGCAGGCCCGGGAGCAGGGGGCGGGGTCAGGCCGGGGCCGGGGTGAGGACGGGGCTAAGGCTAGGTCGGGCTGGGGCTGGGGTGGTTGTCCACAGAACGTGGTTCGAGTTCCTTGGGGCGCGCGGCTCCGGGAGTCTGGAGATTCGGGGGTGCCGCGGCCGGCGGTGAGTCCGGCTGTCGGTGTGCGCCTATGGCGTGGTCGGGTGCTTGACGCGGTGCCGGAGGTAGACGACGCCGGAGGCGAAGGTCCGGGTTTCTATGAGTTCGAGATCAACGCGGTGTTCGTGGTGGGCGAAGAAGGGGATGCCGCCGCCGACCAGGACCGGGTAGACGCGGACCAGGTACTCGTCGATCAGGTCCGCGTCGGCTGCCTGGGCGGCGAGGGTCGCGCCGCCGATGGCGATGTCGCCGTCTCCCGGTTCAGCGCGCAGTCGCTCGATCTCGTCCGCCAAGGTGCCGGAGGCGAGGCGGGCGTTGCCCTGCACCGAGGACAGCGTGGTGGAGAACACCACCTTCGGGAGGGGGTTCCAGAGCCGAGTCCACTCGCGTTCCGCGTCGTCCAGCGACTGGTCCTGTTCGGCGGTCTCCCAGTACAGCATCGTCTCGTAGAGTCGGCGGCCCATCAGGTGGACGTTAACCTGCTGAATCTCGTCGATGGAGAGCCGGAAGACCTCCTCGTCGGGCACCGACCAGTTGAAGCCGCCGTCCGGGCCGACGATGTAGCCGTCGAGGGACATGCTCATCGAGTAGGTCACGGTGCGCATAGCGTTCTCCTCTGAAGTGGGTTCGCCACTATGACTGCCGACCGCTCCAGGACTCATCGCGCCGCACCGGATGACGTCAGATCTTTCCCCGCCCTAGGCAGCACCACCACGAGACACGAACTTCCGGGGCTCGACCGAGAACAAGGCTGAACATAACCCCGGAAATGCGAATGGCCCCACCCGTGACGGGTGGGGCCATTCGTTACGTTGAGTCCGGCGGTGTCCTACTCTCCCACACAGTCTCCCATGCAGTACCATCGGCGCTGAAAGGCTTAACTTCCGGGTTCGGGATGGGACCGGGTGTTTCCCTTTCGCCAAAACCACCGAACGTCTCACCCCCAACCCCT
>NZ_KB894102.1 GCF_000374305.1 Actinomadura flavalba DSM 45200
ACCAAACCTTGAAGGATCGAAATCCCAGCAAACACCAAACCCGAACAACCCGGGCCCAGCGTATTGCCTCAAAGAAATCCCCAGCCAGCCACTCAAACGCGACCGACCTCGAGGGTACGGCCCGGAACAATCCGGACCGCTATAAAGGCACTGGCTTTTAACACGCTGTTGAGTTCTCAAGAAACGGACACCCACCGCGCTCCACCCGCTCACGCGAGCCTCGCTCCGGGGCAACCCTTCAATCTTACCCGATTCGTCCTGTTAGGCCAAATCTGGGCGTCTCGTCCTGTTTCACTCTCCGAACACGCGTCAACGACTCGTTTCCGAGGAGTTCATCAGGGCTTCCCCCGGAGTCGGCCGCCTTGTCGGCGTCCCGCTCCCCCGTGGGGCGTGTAGAACATTAGGGTCCTCCTCGACCTTCGTCAAATCGACGGCGCGGACGGCGCGCGGCCCGCCCGCACACCGGTCCGCGCGCCCCGGAACCGGAGCGCAGGTCTCGTGCCCCGGCGACCTTCGGCGAGGCGCGCACGCCTCGCCTCCGGCCCGGCTTGCGGGACAGACGGTCAGTCCTCGCGGATATAGCAGTCCGACACGTAGCCCTCGACCTTCGTGCGGTTGTTGATGACGTACGTCCAGTGGTCCTTGACCTCGCCGTTCGGGCAGGTGACCTGGTCGGCCCAGTGCTGCCCGCCGTTCCAGGTGTAACGGTCGCCCGGGTTGCCGTGGCCGCGGACGTGCCCGTCGCGGCGCGGCGTGGCGCGAATCCTGACGCCGCGGACGGTGAAGTCGCCGGTGGGCGGCCCGGCCATGGCGCCGTCGGGCACGGCCGCCGGGGCCGGGCGGAGCGGGACGGGTGCGGCGTTCGCCGGGGCGGGCGTGAGGAGCGCCGTTCCCACGGTGAGCGACGCCGCCGCGAGCACGATGACGCGCGCACGGTTCATGGTGTGTTCCTCCGATGGAGAGATGCGGCCGGTGTCGCGCCGGAGCGCGCGCGTGGTCACGGGCACGGCCCCAGCGGGCCGGCGTCGTCGTGCAGCAGAAGGTTGATGTCGGCATAGCCCCGGACCCTGCCGCGGTCGGTCGTCAGGTAGAGCCACCGGTAGGGCCCGGAGTGGCCGGGGTGGGCGTAACAGTGCGAGGTGAACGCCTCCCCCGCGTAGCCCTTGCCGTTGACGCGGAAGTTCGTGCCGGGCCCGTTGCGGATGTTGACGCCGTCGACGACGAAGTGGCCGCGCCGATCGGCCTTGGCCGTCGCGGGTGCCGAGGCGTGGGCGGCGGGCGGTACGGCGGTGGCGAGCCCGATCGCGGCGGTCAGCGCCCAGAGGGCGGCCGACCTGGTGCGCGGGCGCTTGATCACGTGCATGGATGCGCTCCTTGCGGTCGTTGAACCTGTACTCATATTCTGGGTTCGTACGACTACTCAGAGCTACATGCGCAAGGAGGAACTTCGACTACACCGAAGGGTTGACCCGTCACGGGAAGTCATACCCGGGGTGGTCATCCTTTCGTGGGACGGACGGGCGGACCAGACGGAAATGCCGGGTTCCCGACCGCCCGAAGGCGAACGGGAACCCGGCATGAGGACGCTGATCTGCGGCCGGTGGCGTAGGCGTCAGGCGGGGGTGCCCAGCTCCGCCCCGCCGACGTTGCGCTTGCCGCGCCGCAGCACCAGGTACCGCCCGTGCAGAAGGTCGTCGGCGGCGGGAACGGCGTCCTCCGCCTCGACCTTGGCGTTGTTCAGGTACGCGCCGCCCTGCTGGATCGCGCGGCGGGCCTCGGACTTGCTCTTGCACAGGCCCGACGCGACGAGCAGGTCCGCGACCGGCGGCAGCGCGCCGGACGGCAGTGCGGCGCGGGGCACCTCGGCCAGCGCCGAGCGCAGCGTGCGCTCGTCCAGCTCGTCCAGCGAGCCCTGGCCGAACAGGGCGCGGGACGCGGCGATGACGCGCGCCGTCTCGTCGGCGCCGTGGACGAGGGTGGTCATCTCCTCGGCCAGCGCCCGCTGCGGCGCCCGCGCCGCCGGACGTTCCGCGCCCTCCTTGACCAGCGCCTCGATCTCCTCCCGCGAGCGGAACGAGAAGACCTTCAGGTACTTCTCGACGTCCCGGTCGTCGGCGTTGATCCAGAACTGGTAGAAGGCGTACGGCGACGTCAGCTCGG
This sequence comes from Actinomadura flavalba DSM 45200, assembly GCF_000374305.1. Classification (GTDB taxonomy): domain Bacteria; phylum Actinomycetota; class Actinomycetes; order Streptosporangiales; family Streptosporangiaceae; genus Spirillospora; species Spirillospora flavalba. The sequence continues at coordinate 2,161 of NZ_KB894102.1, forward strand.
GGTCGAGCCAGTACGTCTCGCCGCCGGCGGTCTTGCCGAACTTGGAGCCGTCGGCCTTGGTGAGCAGCGGGGTGGTCAGCGCGTGGGCGGAGCCGCCGTCGGCGCGCCGGACGAGTTCGACGCCCGCGGTGAGGTTGCCCCACTGGTCGCTGCCGCCGGTCTGGAGGCGGCAGCCGTACCGCCGGTACAGCTCCAGGAAGTCCATGGACTGGAGCAGGACGTAGCTGAACTCGGTGTAGCTCATGCCGCTGGTGTCGAGACGCGACTTGACGGTCTCGCGGGCGAGCATGCGGTTCACCGGGAAGTGCTTGCCGACGTCGCGCAGGAACTCGATGGCGGTCATGGGGCCGGTCCAGTCGAGGTTGCTGACCATGAGCGCGCCCGTGGGCCCGTCGTCGAACCGCAGGAACCGCGACACCTGGCCGTGGATGCGTTCGACCCAGCCCGCGACGGTCTCCTCGGAGTTCAGGACGCGTTCGGCGCTCTTGCCGCTCGGGTCGCCGATGAGGCCGGTGGCGCCGCCGACGAGCCCGATGGGCTTGTGCCCGGCCTGCTGGAAGCGTCGCAGCGTGAGGATCTGGATGAGGTTGCCGAGGTGCAGCGACGGCGCCGTCGGGTCGAACCCGCAATAGAGCGTGACCGGCCCCGCGGCGAGCAGGGCCCGCAGTTCACTCAGATCGGTGGACTGCGCGATGAGATCGCGCCAGGCGAGATCGTCCAGGATGTCGGTCACGGTGGCTCTCTTTGTCGGGGTCGGGTCCGTCCCAGGATCGGGGACGGACGTCAGGGAACGCTATCGAGTTTTCAGGGACGCGCCGGACGCCGCCGCGGCACGTGCGCGCGGTACTGCGAGACGGTCGGGTCGCCGTCGATCCAGAACCGCCACGGGGTGTCCTTGGCGCCGGTGACGCCGACGCGGGGTCCGGACGCGACGGACGCCGGGTCGATCTCGTCGCCCGCCAGAATCCGCAGCGGTCCGGCCGCGCAGACGTCCAGCCCGTTCTGCTCGCGGGCGATGCCGAGCGCCTTGCACAGCCGCGCCGGGCCGCGCGCGAGGTCGCGGACCGTCGACCGCCCGCGCCGTTCCACCGCGACGGGCTCCCCCGCGACGATCCGCCCGGCGCGCAGCAGCACCGCCGACGCCGTGCCGTCCGGCCCGCAGACGAGGTTCACGCAGAAGTGCATCCCGTAGGTGAAGTACACGTACGCGTGGCCGGGCGGCCCGAACATCACCTCGGTGCGCGGCGTGCGCCCCCGGTAGGCGTGCGACGCCGGGTCGAGCGGCCCGGCGTACGCCTCGGTCTCGGTGATGCGGGCCGCGACGGCGCCGCCCGGGGTGTCGTGCACGAGGACGTGGCCGAGCAGCGCCGGCGCGACCTCCTCGACCGGGCGGTCGAAGAAGCCGCGCGGCAGCGGCGGACGGGTCAAGCTCAGGACTCCGCGGCCCAGGCGGCGTGCTCGTCGACCTGCCCGCGCAGCGTCGCGATCTGCTCGCGGACGCGTTCGGGCGCGGTGCCCCCGTACGCCTTGCGCGACGCCAGCGCGCCCTGCACGTTCAGGACCTCGCGGACGTCGGGCGTGAGGTGCGGGGACACCTTGGCCAGCTCGTCGTCGGTGAGGTCGTCGAAGTCCTTGTCGTTGACCTGGCACCAGACGACGAGGTGCCCGACGACCTCGTGCGCGTCGCGGAAGGCGACGCCGCGCCGGACGAGCAGTTCGGCCAGGTCGGTGGCGAGCGCGAACCCGTCGGGGGCGAGGGCTTCGAGGCGCTCGGTGTTGACGCGCATCGTGGCGATCAGCCCGGACATCGCGGGCAGGACGAGCAGCAGCGTCTCGACGGCGTCGAAGGCGCCCTCCTTGTCCTCCTGGAGGTCGCGGTTGTAGGTGAGCGGCAGGCCCTTGAGCGTGGTGAGCAGCCCGACGAGGTGGCCGATGAGCCGCCCGGCCTTGCCGCGCGCGAGCTCGGCGACGTCGGGGTTCTTCTTCTGCGGCATGATCGACGACCCGGTGGCGTAGGTGTCGTCCATCTCGATCCAGCGGAACTCCTGCGAGGCCCACAGGACGACCTCTTCGCCGAGCCGCGAGAGGTGCACGCCGATGAGGGCGGCGGCGAAGAGGAACTCGGCGACGAAGTCGCGGTCGCTGACGGCGTCCATGGAGTTGGGCGCGGCGGCGTCGAAGCCGAGTTCGGCGGCGGTGGCCTGCGGGTCGAGCGGCAGCGACGATCCGGCCAGGGCGCCGGAGCCGAGCGGGGACACCGAGGCGCGGCGGTCCCAGTCGCGCAGCCGGTCGATGTCGCGGGTGAGCGGCTGGACGTGCGCGAGGAGCTGGTGCGAGAACAGCACGGGCTGGGCGTGCTGGAGGTGGGTCATGCCGGGGGCGGCGACGCCGAGGTTGTGCTCGGCCTGCGCGATGAGCGCGGTCTCCAGCTCGACGAGCCGCGAGACGATCTGCCGGGCGTGGTCGCGCAGGTACAGGCGCAGGTCGGTGGCGACCTGGTCGTTGCGGCTGCGGCCGGCGCGGAGCTTGCCGCCGAGGGCGCCGAGACGTTCCAGCAGGCCGCGCTCCAGCGCGGTGTGCACGTCCTCGTCGGCGACGGTGGGCCGGAAGTCGCCGGCGCGGCAGGCGGTCTCCAGGTCGTCGAGGGCGCCGATCATGCGCTCCAGCTCGTCGTCGGTGAGCAGCCCCGCCCGGTTGAGGACGCGGGCGTGCGCGCGCGAGCCCAGGAGGTCGTAGGGGGCGAGCCGCCAGTCGAACTGGACGCTCACCGACAGCCGGGCGAGCGCGTCCGACGGGCCGCCTTCGAACCGGCCGCCCCACAGACGCGTCGGTGCCTTGGTCACGAGATTCCTCTTCTTCCCACCGCTGATGCCAGGTCGTTGTACCGCACCGGATTACACCCGGCGCGGGGCTTACGCCAAACCGCGCGCCGGGATCGGGCGATCCCGGCGCGCGGACGGCAGGGGCTCAGCCCTGCGCGCGGTCCCGCATCGCGGCGATCTTGCTGGGCAGGCTCCACAGTTCGACGAAGCCCTTGGCGAGGCTCTGGTCGAAGGTGTCGCCGGTGTCGTAGGTGGCCAGGTCGTAGCTGTACAGGGACGCCTCGCTGCGCCGTCCGGTGACGACGGCCTTGCCGCCGTGCAGGGTGAGCCGGACGTCGCCGGACACCTGCTTCTGCGCGTCGGCGATGAAGGCGTCCAGGGAGTCCTTGAGCGGCGAGAACCACAGGCCGTCGTAGACCAGCTCGCCCCACCGCTGGTCGACCGAGCGCTTGAACCGGGCCAGGTCGCGTTCGACGGTGACGTTCTCCAGCTCCATGTGCGCGGTGATGAGCGCGATGGCGGCGGGGGCCTCGTACACCTCGCGGCTCTTGATGCCGACGAGCCGGTCCTCGACCATGTCGATGCGGCCGATGCCCTGGGCGCCCGCGCGCCGGTTCAGCTCCTCGATGACCTGGTACGGGGTGAGGGCGCGGCCGTCGAGGGCGACGGGAACGCCGCCCTCGAAGGTGATGACGACCTCGTCGGCCTCGCGCGGCTGGGCGGGGTCGGCGGTGTAGGCGTACAGGTCCTCGATGGGGCCGTTCCAGATGTCCTCCAGGAAGCCGGTCTCGACGGCGCGGCCCCACAGGTTCTGGTCGATGGAGTAGGGCGACTTGGACGTGACGTCGATCGGCAGCCCCTTCTCCTCGGCGAAGGCGATGGCCTTGTCGCGCGTCCACGCGTAGTCGCGGGCGGGGGCGATGACCTTCAGCTCGGGGTGCAGGGCGGACAGCCCGGCCTCGAAGCGGACCTGGTCGTTGCCCTTGCCGGTGCAGCCGTGCGAGACGGTGGTGCCGCCGAACTTCTTGGCCGCCGACACCAGGTGCTTGACGATCAGCGGCCGGGACAGGCCGGACACCAGCGGGTACTTGTCCATGTAGAGGGCGTTGGCCTGGAGGGCCGGGACGCAGAAGTCCGCGGCGAACTCCTCCTTGGCGTCGATGACGACCGACTCCACCGCGCCGCAGGCCAGGGCCCGCTCGCGGATGGCGTCCATGTCCTCGCCGCCCTGGCCGAGGTCGACGGCCACCGCGATGACCTCGCCGCCGGTCTGCTCGGCGAGGTAGGGGATGGCGACGGAGGTGTCGAGGCCGCCGGAGTACGCGAGTACGACGCGCTCGCTCATGCTGTGTGCTCCTGAAAAGGGATGGTGGAAGGTCGGATGGGCGGTGCTGTCGGGGGCTGGGGCGGCGAGCCCCTAACTTCGTCGTTCGCGCCCGGCCGCGAGGCGCAGCAGGGAGCGGGCCACGTCCTCGCCGCCGTCCGGGTCGCGGGCGATGACGAGGATGGAGTCGTCGCCGGCGACGGTGCCGAGGATGGAGGTCCATTCGGCGTGGTCGATGGCGGACGCGAGGTACTGCGCGGCGCCCGGCGGGGTCCGCACGATGACCAGGTTGGCGGACGCCTCGGCGGAGACGAGCAGTTCGGCGGCGAGCCGGGTGAGCCGGCCGTCGAACGTCTCGGCGGCGCCGGTGCGGGTGCGCGGGATGCGCTCGCCGCCTTCGCCGGGGACGGCGTAGATGAGGCTGCCGTCGTCGGCGCGGAGCTTGACCGCGCCGATCTCGACCAGGTCGCGCGAGAGCGTGGCCTGGGTCACGTCGAGCCCGGCGTCGGCGAGGAGCTTGGCCAGTTCCGCCTGGGAGTGCACCGGGCGGCGCGTGAGCAGCTCGATCACCTTGGCGTGCCGGGCGGCCTTGGTCACCGGGGTCGTCATGGGGATCTCTCCAGGAGCCACGTGAGCAGCGCCTTCTGTGCGTGCAGACGGTTCTCGGCCTCGTCCCAGACGCGGCTGTGCGGACCGTCCAGGACGGACGCGGCGATCTCCTTGCCGCGATAGGCGGGCAGGCAGTGCAGCACGACCGCGTCGGACGCGGCGCGGGCGACCAGTGCCTCGTGCACAGCGTACGGCTCGTACAGCTCCGTGTCCTTGCCTTCTTGCCCCATGGACACCCACGTGTCGGTGGCGAGGACGTCGGCGCCGGTGGCGGCGTGCTCGGCGTCGGTGGTGACGGCGACCGATCCGCCGGTCTCCTTCGCGATGGCGGTGGCGCGTTCCACGACGTCGGGCAGGGGCGGCAGCTCGGACGGTGCCGCGACGCGGACGTGCATTCCGGCGGTGGCGCCGCCGAGGAGGTAGGAGTGGGCCATGTTGTTGGCGCCGTCGCCGAAGTAGGCGAGGGTCACCCCGGCGAGGGCGCCCTTGGCCTCGCGGATCGTCTGGAGGTCGGCCAGGACCTGGCAGGGGTGGAACTCGTCGGTGAGGGCGTTGACGACGGGCACGGTGGTGCCGGCGGCCATCTCCTCGATGCGCCGCTGCCCGGAGGTGCGCCAGACGATCGCGCTGACCTGGCGCTCCAGGACGCGGGCGGTGTCGGAGACGGGTTCGCCGCGGCCGAGCTGGCTGCCGCCCGCGTCCATGATGAGGGCGTGCCCGCCGAGTTCGGCGATGCCGACGGCGAACGAGACGCGGGTCCGGGTGGAGGGCTTGTCGAACAGGACGGCGACGGAGCGCGGGCCGTCCAGGGGGCGCCGGGCGAACCGGTCGGCCTTCAGCTCGGCGGCCAGGTCGAGCACCTGCGCCTGCTCGGCGGGGGTGAGGTCGTCGTCGCGGAGGAAGTGCCGGGCCATGGGTCAGCTCGCTTTCTGCGCGGCGTCGAGCACGGAGGGCAGCGCGGCCGTGAACGACCGGGCCTGCTCGGGGCTGAGGATGAGCGGCGGGGCGAGGCGGATCGCGCCGGGCTGGACGGCGTTGACGAGGAATCCGGCGTCGCGGGCGGCGGCCTCGACGGCGGGGGCGACGGCGTCGGCCAGGACGAGGCCGCGCCACAGTCCCCGGCCCCGGACGCCCGCGAGCAGCGGGTGGTCGACGTCGTTCAGGCCCTCGGCGAGGACGTCACCGACGGCGGTGGCGTGGGCGAGCAGCCCTTCGGCCTCGATGGTGTCCAGGACGGCGAGGGCCGCGGCGGCGGCGACGGGGTTGCCGCCGAAGGTGCTGCCGTGGTCGCCCTTGGCGAGGATCGCGCCGTGGTCACCGAAAGCCAGGCAGGCGCCGACGGGCAGGCCGCCGCCGAGGCCCTTGGCGAGGGTCAGCAGGTCGGGCCGGACGTCCTCGTGCTGGAAGGCGAACCAGGCGCCGGTGCGGCCGATGGCGGACTGGATCTCGTCCGCGACCAGCAGGGTGCCGGTGAGGTCGCAGATGTCGCGGGCTTCCGCGAGGTAGCCGTGCGGCGGCGGGACGACGCCGGCCTCACCCTGGGTGGGCTCCAGGAACACGGCGGCGCAGTCGTCGTTGACGTAGGCGCGCAGGGCGTCGGCGTCGCCGTAGGGGACGAACCGGACGTCGAGCGCGTAGGGCCCGAACGGCTCGCGGATCGAGGTCTTGCCGGTGAGCGACAGCGCGCCGAGCGTGCGGCCGTGGAAGCCGTTCTCGGTCGCGACGAAGAACCGGCGGCCGTGCGTCTTCCCGTACTTGATCGCGATCTTCAGCGCGGCCTCGTTGGCCTCGGTGCCGCTGTTGGACAGGAACACCCGCGCGCCGCCGCCCGCCAGCTCGACGAGCCGTTCGGCCAGCCGCACGGCGGGCTCGTTGACGAACAGGTTCGAGGTGTGCGCCAGCGTCGCGGCCTGGGCGGCGACGGCGCGCGCCAGCGCCGGGTGGGCGTGGCCGAGCGAGCTGACGGCGATGCCCGCGATGAGGTCGAGGTACTCGGTGCCGTCGGCGTCCCACACGCGGGCGCCCTCGCCGCGCACCAGCGCGACGGGCGGCACCCCGTAGTTCGGCATGAACGCGGCCTGGAACCGCGCCCGCAGGTCGGCGTTGCTCGTCATGCCAGGGCCTCCTCGGCCTGCGCCTCGGGGGTGGCGGCGCGCAGCGGGCTCGGCACGACCATCGTGCCGATGCCCTCGTCGGTGAAGATCTCCAGGAGCAGCGAGTGCAGGACGCGGCCGTCGAGCACGTGCGCCTGCGGGACGCCGCCGCGCACGGCGTGCAGGCACGCCTCCATCTTCGGCACCATGCCGGAGGTGAGCGTGGGCAGCAGCGCGGCCAGCTCGTCGGTGGTGAGGCTGTCGATGACGTCGTCGCTGTCGGGCCAGTCGGCGTACAGGCCCTCGACGTCGGTGAGGACGACGAGCTTGCTCGCGTCCAGCGCGACGGCGAGCGCGGCGGCGGCGGTGTCGGCGTTGACGTTGTAGATCTCGCCGTCGTCGCCGCGCGCGACGCTGGACACGACCGGGACGCGGCCGTCGTCCAGCAGCGCCTGCACGGCGCCGACCTGCACCTCGACGATCTCACCGACCTGGCCGATGTCGACGGGGACGCCGTCCACCAGGGCGTGCTTGCGCTCGGCGGTGAACAGGTTGGCGTCCTCGCCGGACATGCCGACGGCGAAGGAGCCGTGCCGGTTGATGAGCCCGACGACGTCGCGGCCGACCTGCCCGACCAGGACCATCCGGACGATCTCCATGGCCTCGGGCGTGGTGACGCGCAGCCCGGCGGTGAACGTCGACTCGATCCCGGCGCGCGTCAGCGCGGCGTTGATCTGGGGGCCGCCGCCGTGCACGATGACGGGCTTCAGCCCGGCGTAGCGCAGGAACACGATGTCCTCGGCGAAGGAGTGCCGCAGGCTCTCGTCGGTCATGGCGTGGCCGCCGTACTTGATGACGACGGTCTTGCCGTGGAAGCGCTCCAGCCACGGCAGTGCCTTGATCAGGGTCTCGGCCTTGGCCAGCGCGCCGGCCCGGCCGCCGCGCAGCGTAGTTCCCGTGGCGGCGGTCATGTCGAGTACGCCGAGTTCTCGTGGACGTACTCGGCCGTGAGGTCGGTCGTCCAGACGGTCGCGCTGTGCGGGCCCGCGGCCAGGTCGACGGTGATCGTCACGTCGCGGGGCCGCAGGTCGACCTTGTCGCGGTCGTCGCCGACCGAGCCGTTGCGGCACACCCACACGCCGTTGATCGCGACGTTGAGGTGGTCGGGCTCGAACACGGCGTCGGTGGTGCCGACGGCCGACAGCACCCGGCCCCAGTTGGGGTCCTCGCCGTGGATCGCGCACTTGAGCAGGTTGTTGCGGGCGACCGAGCGGCCCGCCGTCACGGCGTCGGCGACGCTGGCGGCGCCGACGACCTCGATCGCGATGGCCTTGGCGGCGCCCTCGGCGTCCACCAGGAGCTGGCGGGTGAGGTCGAGGCACAGGTCGGTGAGCAGCGCGGTGAACCCGGCCTCGTCCGGGGTGGTCCCGGACGCGCCGGACGCCATGAGCAGCACCGTGTCGTTGGTGGACAGGCAGCCGTCGGCGTCGAGCCGGTCGAGCGAGGCGCCGGTGGCGGCGCGCAGCGCGCGGTCCAGGACGTCGGCGGGCAGGTCGGCGTCGGTGGTGATCACGCAGAGCATCGTGGCGAGCGAGGGGGCGAGCATGCCCGCGCCCTTGGCCATGCCGCCGACGCGGTAGCCGCCCTCGCCCTGCCGGAAGGCGATCTTGGCGACGCTGTCGGTGGTGCGGATCGCGTCGGCGGCGGCCAGGCCGCCGTCGCCGCGCGACAGTTCGTCCACGGCGGCGCCGACGCCGGGTAGCAGCTTGTCCATGGGCAGCCGCACGCCGATGAGGCCGGTGGAGCAGACGGCGATCTCGCCCGCCGACGCGTCGAGCAGCTCGGCGGCCTTCTCGGCGGTGGCGTGGGTGTCCTGGAAGCCGGGCGCGCCGGTGCACGCGTTGGCGCCGCCGGAGTTCAGCACGACGGCGTGCAGGCGTCCGCCCGACACGACCTGCTGCGACCACAGGACCGGCGCGGCCTTGACGCGGTTGGCGGTGAAGACGCCGGCCGCGGCGCGGGACGGTCCGTCGTTGACGACGATGGCCAGGTCGCGGGCTCCGCTGTCCTTCAGCCCGGCGACGACGCCGGCGGCGCGGAACCCCAGGGGGGCGGTGACGCTCACGGGGACACTCCGATCGTGGTGAGTCCGGTCTCTTCGGGGAGGCCGAGGGCGAGGTTGGCGCTCTGCACGGCGCCTCCCCCGGTGCCCTTGGTGAGGTTGTCCAGGGCGGCGACGACGACGATCCGTCCGGCGCGCTCGTCCAGCGCGGCCTGCACGAGCACGCTGTTGGAGCCGAGCGTCATCGCCGTGGCGGGCCACTGGCCGTCGGGCAGCAGTTCGACGAACGGCTCGGCGGCGTAGGCGGCGGTGTAGGCGTCGCGCAGCGCGGCGGCGGTGAGGCCGGGGCGGGCGCGGACGTTGCAGGTGGCGAGGATGCCGCGGCTCATCGGCGCGAGCGTCGGGGTGAACGAGACCGTGACGGGCTCACCCGCGACGCCGCTGAGGTTCTGGATCATCTCGGGGGTGTGCCGGTGGACGCCGCCGACGCCGTAGGCCGACATCGAGCCCATCGTCTCGCTGCCGAGCAGGTGCGGTTTGGCGGCGCGGCCGGCGCCGGAGGTGCCGGAGGCGGCCACGACGACGACGTCGGGTTCGGCGATCCCGGCGGCGAACGCGGGGAACAGCGCGAGCGTGACGGTCGTCGGGTAGCAGCCGGGGACGGCGATGCGCCGGGCCTGCCGCAGCGCGTCGCGCTGGCCGGGCAGTTCGGGCAGGCCGTAGGGCCAGGTGCCCGCGTGCGGGGAGCCGTAGAAGTGCTCCCAGGCGGCGGCGTCGGTGAGCCGGAAGTCGGCGCCGCAGTCGACGACGAGCGCGTCGTCGCCGAGGTCGGCGGCGAGCGGGCCGGACTGGCCGTGCGGCAGCGCGAGGAAGACGACGTCGTGCCCGGCGAGGGTGTCGGGCGTGGTCGGGGCGAGGACGCGTCCGGCCAGCGAGCGCAGGTGCGGCTGGTGCGCGCCCAGCTCGGACCCGGCGTTGGACCCGGCGGTCAGGGTGCCGATCTCGAACTCGGGGTGCGCGGCGAGGAGGCGGAGGACTTCGCCGCCCGCGTACCCGCTGGCGCCGGCGACGGCGGCCCGGATTCCCATCTGCTTCTCACTGCCCTTCGACGGAGACAGCAAGAGTATGCATGAGAGTGGAAGAGTATTCAATCCAGAACCCGAAACCTCTCACGATCCGGGACGCTGGGGTCGAGACCGGACAGAAGTCGTTTGACACCTAATAATTAGCTCTCTAATACTTAGCCCGTGGAACCTTTGACGGACGGCCTCTCCGGCTTCGGCCCGCCCGACGACTGGCCCATCGGGCGCCTGTTCTCGATCATCGCCCGCATGTCCGGACCCGTCATGTGGCGGCTGGTCGAGCAGCACGGCACCAGCCCGGCGGGCTTCTTCCTGCTGCGCGCCCTGACCGTCCAGGACGGCCTGCGCGCCGGTGAGGCCGCGCGGCAGATCATGGTCACACCCGCCACGCTCACGTCCGTCGTCTCCACGCTCGAACGCAACGGCCACGTCGAGCGCCGCCGCGACCCGGCCGACCGGCGCGCCGTCCGGCTCCACCTCACCGACTCCGGACGGGGCGTCGTGCACGCTACCGTCGCGGAGATCGGCGCGGACCTGGCGCGCCTGTACGCGGTGGACCCCGCCGACGAACCGGCCGTGCGCCGCTTCCTGCTCGGACTGCTGGACCGCTTCCGCGCCTACACCGACCACGACGGAGACCCGACATGCCCGAACCCCCCGAACTAGCCGTCCACGCCACCGACCTGCACAAGACCTACAAGAGCCCCGGCGGCGACGTCCCCGCCGTGCGCGGCATCGGGCTCGCCGTCCCGCCCGGTGAGTTCTTCGGGCTGCTCGGCCCGAACGGCGCCGGGAAGAGCACGACGATCGGGATGCTCACCACGCTCGTCCGGCCCACGTCGGGCGCCGCGAGCGTGTGGGGGCACGACGTCGTCGGCGACTCCACCGAGGTCAAGCGGCGCATCGGCATGGTGTCGCAGAACAACACGCTCGACAGCGACCTGGACGCCTTCGAGAACCTGGAGTTCCGGGGCCGCTACTTCGGCCTCGGCGCCCGCGACGCGCGCCGCCGCGCCGACGAGCTGCTGGAGCTGTTCGGCCTCACCGACCGGCGCAAGGGCAACCCGTTCGAGATGTCGGGCGGGCAGGCCAAGCGGCTGATGATCGCGCGGGCGCTGGTGCACCGGCCCGACGTCCTGTTCCTGGACGAGCCCACCGCCGGTCTCGACCCGCAGAACCGCGTCAACCTGTGGGACCTGCTGCGCGGCCTCCAGAAGGAGGGGCAGACCATCCTGCTGACCACGCACTACATGGAGGAGGCCGAGGTCCTCTGCGACCGGATCGCCGTCGTCGACCACGGCCGCGTCCTCGCGCAGGGCACCGTGCCCGAGCTGACCGCGACGGCCGGGGCCGACACCGTCGTCACCGTCACCTACGAGGGCGCTCCGCCCGCGGGCCTGCGGGAGCGGCTCGACGGCCGGGACGGCGTCGGCAAGGTGGAGGTGACCGACGGGCAGGTCCGCGTGTTCGCCCGCGAGGCCGACGGGCTGCTCGGCGAACTCGTCGCCGCCGGGGCCGGGTCGGGCGCCGTCGTCACCGACGCCAGCCAGATCCGCCCCAGCCTGGAGACCGTGTTCCTCAGCCTGACCGGACGGGAGTACCGCGACTGATGGCCACCACCACCGCGACCGCCGCCGGGGCGGGCACCGCCGCCCAGCGCGTCACCGTCGGCCGCACGTTCCTCGCCATGATGGCGCGCGAGGTGCGGGTCCTGCGCAAGAACTTCATCTCCACGTTCGTGCGCGTGCTCGTGCAGCCCGTGCTGTTCGTGTTCGTCTTCGCCTACGTGCTGCCCAAGCTCGGCTCCGGCGGGTTCGGGGGCGCCGCCGGGGCCGAGACGTTCTCCACCATCCTCGTGCCCGGCCTCGTCGGCTCCTCGATCATCATGCAGGGCGTGATGGCCGTGGTGTTCCCGCTGATGATGGAGCTGTCCTGGCAGAAGTCGATCACCGACCGGGCGCTCGCGCCCATCCCGGTGCCGCTGCTGGCCGTGCAGAAGATCGCCGCCGCCGGGTTCCAGGCGCTGCTGGCCGGGCTGCTGGTCTTCCCGGCCGTCCTGTTCATCCACGCCGACGGGCAGGCGCCGCAGATCACCGTCGCGAACTGGCCGCTGCTCATCGGCGTGCTGGTGGCCGGGTCGCTGCTGTCGTCGGCGGGCGGGCTGCTGATGGGAACGCTGATGAACCCGCAGAAGGTGCAGATCCTGTTCGGGCTCGTCCTCATGCCGATGTCGATGCTCGGCTGCGTCTACTACCCGTGGGCCGCGCTGGAGAACGTGCGCTGGCTCCAGATCGCGACGCTGATCAACCCGATGGTCTACGTCAACGAGGGGTTGCGCGCCGCGCTCACGCCCGACGTCGGGCACATGTCGTTCTGGGTGTACGGGCCGGTGATCCTCATCGGGACGGTGCTGCTGGTGTGGGCGTCCGCGCGGACGTTCACCAAGCGGGTGCTGACCTGAGACGCCCGGAGGCCGCGCGCGGCCCCCGGGCGCGCTCTACAGCGGCTCGCCCTCGGTCAGGCCCGTCGCGCGGTCCATGCGCAGCCAGCGGGTGATGCCCAGCGTGCGCAGGAACGGCACGTCGTGGCTCACCACCAGCAGCGCGCCCTCGTAGCCGGTCAGGGCCGCGCCGAGGCGGGCCGCGCTCGCCAGGTCGAGGTTGTTGGTCGGCTCGTCCAGCAGCAGGAGCTGCGGGGGCGGGTCGGCCAGCAGCAGCGACGCCAGCACGGCGCGGAACCGCTCGCCGCCCGACAGCGTCCCGGCGGGCTGCTCGGCGCGGCGGCCCCGGAACAGGAACCGGGCCAGGCCCGCGCGGATCTCGGTGAGCGGCACGTCCGGGGCGACGGCGCGGACGTTGTCGACGACGCTGGCGGCGTCGTCGAGCACGTCCAGGCGCTGCGGCAGGTACCGGACGCCCGGCACGCCGATCCGGACGTCGTCGCCGCCGTCCAGGACGCGGCGCAGCAGCGTCGTCTTGCCCGCGCCGTTGTCGCCGGTCAGCGCGATCCGCTCCGGCCCCCGGACGATCAGCTCGGTGAGCGTCTCGGGCTCCGGTTCGGGGGCGTCCAGGCCGCCCAGCGTGAGGACCGTGCGGCCCGCCGGGACGCGGGTGCGCGGCAGCGCGACGCGGATCTCCTCGTCCTCGCGGACCGCGTCCTCGGCCTCGGACAGCCGGTCGCGGGCGTCGGCGAGCCGGTCCTCGTGCAGGTTGCGGTGCTTGCCCGCCGAGACCTCGGCGGCCCGCTTCCACGCCCCCATGACGATCTTGGGCTGGCTCCGGCTCGCCTGGATCTTGTTCCCGTACCGCTCGCGCCGGGCGAGCTTGACCTGCGCCTCCTCCAGTTCGCGTTTCTGCCGGCGCACGTCGGTCTCGGCGGCGCGGACCGTGCGCTCGGCCGCCTCCTTCTCCACGGCCAGCAGTTCCTCGTACTGCGACAGGGTGCCGCCGAACGTGCGGACGCCGCCGCCGCGAAGGTCCGCGACGGCGTCGACGTGCTCCAGCAGCTCGCGGTCGTGGCTGACGACGACGAGCACGCCGCTCCAGGCGTCGATCGCGTCGTACAGGCGGTGCCGGGCCGCCAGGTCGAGGTTGTTGGTGGGTTCGTCCAGCAGCAGGACGTCGGGACGGGCGAGCAGCCGCGCGGCCAGGCCCACCATGACGGTCTCGCCGCCCGACAGCGTGCCGACCGTGCGGTCCAGTTCGACGTGCGCGAGGCCGAGGCGGTCGAGCTGGGCGCGGGTGCGTTCCTCGACGTCCCAGTCGTCACCGACGGCGGCGAAGTTCGCCTCCGTCGCCTCGCCCGCCTCGATGGCGTGCAGCGCGGTGCGCGCCGGGGTGATGCCGAGCAGGTCCGCGACGGTCGTGGCGGTGCCGAGCGGAAGGTCCTGCGGCAGGTAACCGGTCTCCCCCGCGACGCTGACCGTCCCGGCCGACGGCGTCAGCTCGCCCGCGATCAGCTTGAGCAGGGTGGACTTGCCCGCGCCGTTGACGCCGACGAGACCGGTGCGGCCCGTGCCGAACGCGGCGTCGAGGCCGTCCAGGACGACGGTGCCGTCCGGCCAGGAGAAGGACAGATCAGAACAGACGATGGCGAAGGACATGGGGCGGCTCCAGGGTTCTCGCGGAAGAGCGGACTCGTGGAGACACCGCGGACCGTACGGCACGCCCGCCGGACAGCGAAAAACCGTCCGGGACGTCGAGAAGCCCACCGAGATCGCGTCGCACGGAACCAGCCGGAGCCCTGACACGGGCGTCGAAACGGCGGCACATCGCGCGGTGCCTGCGACCTCAGTTCCTCAATGGACTCCCCAACCGGACGGCAATGAGACCCAGTGATCCTATATGAGCCGACCACCCGACGCAAGGACGGCCCGTGACCCCAGGGTCACGGGCCGTCCCGTCGAGCGGATCAGGCGCCGCGCAACGTGGCGCCCGTGCGTTCGGACACGACGGCCACCGCCGCGTCGCGGGCCGCCGTCGTCTCCTCGGCGGTCAGCGTGCGGTCGGGCGCGCGGAAGCGGAGCGTGTAGGCCAGGGACTTGTGCCCCTCCCCGACCTGCTCGCCGGTGTAGACGTCGAACAGGCGCAGCGACTCCAGCAGCTCGCCCGCGCCCGCGCGCAGCGACGACTCGACCGACGCCGCCGGGACGTCGGCGGGCACGGTCAGCGCGACGTCCTGGGTGGCGACCGGGTACGTCGAGACGTGCGGAGCGCGGGGAAGGCCCGGCTCGTCCAGGCCGCGCAGCTCCAGCTCCATCGCGCAGGCGCGCGGCGGCAGGCCGTACGCCTTGATGACGCGCGGCGCCAGCTCGCCCGCGTGCCCGACCAGCGTGTCACCCGCGTACAGGGCGGCGCAGCGGCCCGGGTGCCACGGCTCGTGGCGGTCGGCCTCGACCCGCAGCTCCACCCCGGCCTCGCGCGCGACCGTGCGGGCCGCCTCGATCGCGTCCGCCCAGGTGGCCGGACGGCCCGCGCCCCACCAGCCCGGCCGCTCGCGGTCGCCCGCCAGGACGACCGCGACGCGCTCGGGCTGGTCGGGCAGCGCCGCGTCCACCGAGGCGATCTCGTCGGCCGACGGGCCGTGGTCGACGGACAGGCGCGGCGCGGCCGGCACCCCGTCGCCGTCCGGGCGGAACACGACGCCGCGCTCGAACAGCGCCACGTCGCCGAAGCCGCGCCCCACGTTGCGGGCCAGGGTCTTGAGCAGGCCCGGCAGCAGCGTCGTGCGCAGCAGCGGCTCGTCCTCCGACAGCGGGTTCGCCAGCCGCAGCGCGCGGCGCCGCGCGTCGTCGGCGGGGAGCTGGAGGGAGTCCCAGTCCCTGGCGGACGCGAACGGCACGTTCAGCGCCTCGACGTACCCGGCACCGGCCAGCGCGCGGCCGACGCGGCGGCGCAGCCGCTGCCGGGGCGTAAGCCCCTGCCCGGCCGCCGGACGCGGCGCCCGCGACGGGATGGCCTCATAGCCCTCCAGCCGGATGACCTCCTCGGCCAGGTCGCTGGGGTCGGTGAGGTCGGGACGCCACGACGGCGGCGTCACCGTCAGCGTGTCACCGCCCTCGACCGCGCACCCGACCTGCTCCAGCCGGGACACGACGGTGCCGCGCCCGTAGGCGACGCCCGCCACCCGGTCCGGGTGGTCGGCGGCCATCGTGATCGCGCGCGGCGCGACGGGCGCCTCCGCGACCGTCGCCCCCGGCACGGCCTCGGCGCCGCCCAGCTCGGCCAGCAGCGCCGCCGCGCGGTGGGCGGCGCGGACCGGCAGCTCGCGGTCGACGCCGCGCTCGAACCGGTACGACGCCTCGCTGTGCAGCTTGTGGCGCCGCACCATGCGCGCGGTCGCGATCTCGTCGAAGTGCGCCGCCTCCAGCACGAGATCGGTGGACTTCTCGTCGATCTCGGTGGCCAGGCCGCCCATCGCGCCCGCCATCGAGATCGGGCCCGACGCGTCGGTGATCAGCACGTCCTCGGCGTCCAGCTCGCGGCGGACGTGGTCGAGCGTCTCCAGGGTCTCCCCCGGCCGGGCCCGCCGCACGACGATCTCGCCGGACAGCTTCGTCCGGTCGAAGGCGTGCAGCGGCTGGCCCAGCTCCAGCATCAGATAGTTGGTGACGTCCACGGCGAGCGACACCGGGCGCACGCCCGCGCGGGACAGCCGCACGCGCATCCACATCGGCGTCTGCGCGGCGGGGTCGAGGCCGCGCACCTCGCGCAGCACGAACCGGTCGCAGGCGGAGGTGTCGGCGATGCTCGCCGGGTAGGCGGGGCCGTCGTCGGACGGGGCGTCGCCCGCCGGGTCGGTGAACGCGACGCCGTACGCGGTGGCGGCCTCCCGCGCCACGCCCCGGATCGACAGCGCGTAGCCGCGGTCGGGGGTGACGGCGATGTCCAGCACGTCGTCGCGCAGGCCGAGCAGCTCGATCGCGTCCGCGCCGACCTCGGGGCGGCCCGGCAGCACCAGGATGCCGGAGTGGTCCTCACCGATGCCCAGTTCGGACACCGAGCAGATCATGCCCTCGGACAGCTTGCCGTAGGTCTTGCGCGACCCGATCTCGAACCCGCCGGGCAGCGCGCCGCCGGGCAGGATCGCGACGATCCGGTCACCGACCGAGAAGTTCGTCGCGCCGCACACGATGTTCTGCGGTTCGCCGGTGCCGTTGGCCCGCCCGACGTCGACCTGGCAGTACCGGATGGGCTTCTTGAACCCGGTCAGCTCCTCGATCGCGAGCACTTCACCGACGACGAGCGGGCCGCGCAGGTCGGCGCCCGCGCGCTCGACCGTCTCGACCTCCAGACCCGCCGCGATCAGCTCGGCGGCCACGTCGCGGCCGGTCGCCTCGGCGGGCAGCGCCGCGTACTCCCGCAGCCAGGAAAGCGGGGCGCGCATCAGATCTCCATCCCGAACGGAAGGGTGAAGCGCACGTCGCCCTCCACCATGTCGTGCATGTCCTCGACGCCGTGGCGGAACATCAGCGTCCGCTCGACGCCGAGCCCGAACGCCCAGCCGCTGTAGCGGTCGGGGTCGATGCCGCACGCCACCAGCACGCGCGGGTTCACCATGCCGCAGCCGCCCAGCTCGATCCAGCCCTCCGACGAGCAGGTGCGGCACGGCGCGGCGCCCGGTTCCACCGACGCGCCCCGGCACACGAAGCACTGCATGTCCACCTCGGCGGACGGCTCGGTGAACGGGAAGTACGACGGCCGCATCCGCGTGACCAGGCCCTCGCCGAACATGCCGCGCACGAACGCGTCGATGCCGCCGCGCAGGTCGGCCATCGTCAGGCCCTCGTCGACCGCGAGCCCTTCGAGCTGGTGGAAGACGGGGCTGTGCGTGGCGTCCAGCTCGTCGGTGCGGAACGTGCGGCCGGGGGCCACGACGTAGACGGGCAGCTCACGGCTCAGCAGCGAGCGGATCTGCACCGGCGAGGTGTGCGTGCGCAGCACCAGGCCCGTCTCCTCCGACTCCACGAAGAACGTGTCCTGCATGGAGCGGGCCGGGTGGTCGGGCGGGAAGTTCAGCGCGTCGAAGTTGAACCACTCGGCCTCGACCTCGGGGCCCTCGGCGACCTCGAACCCCATCGAGACGAAGACGTCGGCCATCCGCTCCTGGAGGGTGGTCAGCGGGTGGCGGGCACCGCGCGGGGCGCGGTCCCACGGGAGGGTGACGTCCACGGCCTCCTCGGCCAGCACGCGCTGGTCGCGCTCCTCCTCCAGCTCGGCCTGGCGGCGCTTGAGCGCCCCCGACACCGCGCCGCGCGCGGCGCCGATGCGCTTGCCCGCCTCGGCGCGGCCCGCCGGCGGCAGCGCGCCGATCTCGCGGTTGGCCAGGGCCAGCGGGGAACGGTCGCCGGCGTGGGCCAGGCGGACCTGCTTGAGCGCGTCGAGATCGGCCGCGGCGGCGATCGCCGCGAGCGCCTCGTCACGGGCCCGGTCGAGCGCCTCGGGCTGCAACGTGGACACCTCGACGGGGTCGTAGGACTTGTTGGGTGCAGACATGGTGGTATGAGACTCCGGTCAGTCTGGGACGTCCGCATTCTAGTGGGCGGACGGACGAAGCCCGGAAAGGGCGGAACGCTGGGGAAGGCCCGCGCGGGGCGCCGGGACGGTCCGCGTCAGACCGCGTGGTCCGGGGCTCCGGCGGGCACGGTAAATCGGAACTCGGCGCCGCCGCCGGGGGCGCGTCGGACGACGATGCGGCCGCCGTGCGCCTCGACGAGGCCCTTGACGATGAACAGGCCGAGGCCGGTGCCGGCGCGGCGGTTGCCGCCGGGGCCGCGCCAGAACTGCCGGAAGACGCGCTGGGCCGCGTCGGGCGGGATGCCCTCGCCCTCGTCGCGTACCGACACGGCGGCCCCCTCCTTGTGCGCGTCCGGTTCCACCATGATGGTGACGGTTCCGGCGCCGTGGCGCACCGCGTTTTCCACGAGGTTGCCGAGGATCTGGTCGATCTTGTCGGGGTCGAGCCACAGCTCGGGCAGCGCGCCGTGCTCCTCGACGCGGAACCGCTCGGCCGCGTCGCCCGCCGCGACCCGGCCCGCGACGACGCGGCGGACGGCGCCCGGCAGGTCGACGACCTGGCGGCGCATCTCCAGCCGGCCCGCCTCGATGCGCGACACGTCCAGCAGTTCGGTGATGAGCCGGGTGACGCGGTCGGCGTCGGCGTTGACGGTCTCCAGCATGACGCGCTTCTGGTCGTCGTTGAAGCGGTGCCACTTGGCCAGCAGCGTCGCGGTGAAGCCCTTGACGCTGGTGAGCGGCGACCGCAGCTCGTGCGCGACGGTGGAGACCAGGTCGGCGCGGTCGCGTTCCTGGCGGGCGCGGTGCGCGGCGTCGCGCAGGGCGACGGTGAACCGTTCCACACGGCCCTCGCCGTCGCGCCGGTAGGCGGCGGTGACCAGCAGCTCGGTGCCGTCGGGCAGGAACAGCGAGCGCTCGGGGTGGCGGGTGCGCGTGGCCAGGCCCGCGTAGGGGTCGACGCACGTCCACCAGTCGCGGCCCTGCGCGTCGTGCAGGGGCAGGACGTCGCGGAAGTCGCCGCCGAGCGCGGTGGCCGCCGCCACGCCCGTGATCCGGACGGCGGCGGCGTTGAAGACGATGACCCGGGCGTCGGCGTCGGCGACGAGCAGCCCGTCGGGCAGCGAGTCTGCCTCCGGGGTCTCCCCGGGCGGACGCGGCGGCACGTCCGAGGGGTTCTCTCCGCCCACAACGGCCTCCAGAACAGCGGTCGGAACGCGGCCTGCCGACTTCAGACTCTATCCGCACCGCAGGGGGTCGCGTGACCCGGAAAAGCCCCTACGGCAGGGCCCGCGCGGCCTCGGTGAGGGCCTCGTCGAGCGAGTCGTGCAGCGCGAACAGGCGGTGCAGCCGGGTGATGCGCACCAGCCGCTCCTGGGCGGGCCGCATGCGGGCCAGCCGGATGTGCCCGCCGCGTTCGGCGACGTGGTTGTGCGCCGCGACGAGCGCGCCCAGACCGGCGGCGTCGCAGAACAGCACGTCGGCGAAGTCGACCACGACGCCGCGGTGACCGCCGGCGTGCGCCTCGATCAGGCGGGCGCGCAGCGTGTCGGCGGTGTGCACATCGATCTCGCCCCGCGCCACCGCGACGGCGAGGTCCGGCCGGACCTCCCGCAGGGTGATCTCCAGCCCGCGCTGCGGCACCGTCGCCGGTTGCGCGCCCGGTAGTGGCGCGCCCGCGCGGCAGCGCAGTCCGGCCCCCCGCCGGAGCGGCCGCCGCGCCGCCGTCGTGTTCTCCTCGGCCATGACCAGCCCCCATCCGCGCGGCACCGTCGCCGCGCTGCATCACCACCGTACGTGTGTGCGGTGACGTGTCGTCTCCACCGCCGGACCGGTATCCGGCTCCTACCTGCGAAGGAGGTCATGCACCGACCATCGTCTCCGCTTCCCCCGGAAGATCTCATCCTTCCAGGCCGGAACCCGCCGGGAGGTGCACGGCGCGGCCGTATCCGGTCAACTTGACCGTCAACCACTTCCGCTTTGCCAGTAATGCCGGTTATATAGCGGCGCTCCGCTGGGCTCGCGCCGACGCGTACAGGCACACCGCCGCCGCCGTCGCGAGGTTCAGGCTCTCCGCGCGGCCGTGGATCGGGACCGCGACGACCTCGTCCACCAGCTCCAGGATCTCGGCGGGCAGGCCCCACGCCTCGTTGCCGAACACCCACGCGGTCGGCCGCGCGAGCGTGCCGTCGTCGATGCGGGCGTCCAGGGTGCGGCTTCCCGCGCCGTCGGCGGCGAGCACCGTCAGCCCCGACTTGCGCAGTTCGGGGATCAGCGTGTCGAACCTGGGGCCCACCACCACCGGCAGGTGGAACAGGCTGCCCGCCGACGCGCGCACGCACTTGCCGTTGTACGGGTCGACAGACGCGTCGGTGAACACCACCGACTCCGAACCGGCCGCGTCGGCGGTGCGCAGCACCGTGCCCGCGTTGCCCGGATCGCGCACGTGCGCCAGCACGGTGACGAGCCGGGGCTCGGGGGCCAGCGCGTCCTCCAGCGGGACGTCCAGGAACCCGCAGACCGCCAGCAGCCCCTGCGGGGTGACGGTCTGCGCCAGCTCGGCCATGACCTCGCCGCTGACCCGCAGGACGGGCACGCCCGCCTGCTCGGCCGCCGCCACCAGATCGGCGTGGCGGGTCTCGGCCTCGGCCGTCGCGAACAGCTCCACCAGGCCGCCGGGGATGCCGAGCGCCTCGCGCACGGCCTGCGGCCCCTCGGCCAGGAAGCGCCGCTCACGGCGCCGGAACGCACGTTTGGCGAGCCGTCGAGCGGCCTTCACCCGGGGTGATCGGATCGAGGTCAGCTCGCGGCCCGCCATGTACGCGTACGTCTCTTCTCGTTCGTCGCCGGAGACTCTCGCGAGTCTCAGGCGGCCTCGCTGCCCTGCTCCGGCAGCGCGTCCTTGGCCAGCGTCACCAGGGCGGCGAACGCGGTCGGGTCGTTCACCGCGAGCTCGGCGAGCATGCGGCGGTCGACCTCGATCTCCGCGGCCTTGAGGCCCTGGATGAACCGGTTGTAGGTGATGCCGTTGGCGCGGGCCGCGGCGTTGATGCGCTGAATCCACAGCCGGCGGAACTGGCCCTTGCGGTCCTTGCGGTCCCGGAAGGCGTAGGTCATCGAGTGGAGCTGCTGCTCCTTGGCCTTGCGGTACAGGCGCGACCGCTGGCCGCGGTAGCCGCTCGACCGCTCCAGGACGACCCGACGCTTCTTGGCGGCGTTGACCGCCCGCTTCACGCGTGCCACGTGTTGAACTCCTTCGTGGGGGCCGGGCCCTGTCGGGCGCCGGCAGGTCGTACGGGTGGGTGTCCTGGAACTACTTGCGCAGCAGCTTCTTGATGTTCTTGGCGTCGGCCGGCGAAACCACGGCCGGGCCGTCCAGGCGGCGGGTGCGCTTGGAGGGCTTGTGCTCGAGCAGGTGGTTCTTGTTGGCGCGGCGGCGCATCACCTTGCCGGAGCCGGTCAGCTTGAAGCGCTTCTTGGCACCACTGTGGGTCTTGGTCTTCGGCATGGTCGCCGTCGTCTCCCTCAATCGCCGCCCGCTGACGAGCGGGCGTACCTGAACGGGCGCGCTCCACCGGTCACCGTGGACCGCGCCTGGACAGGCTTCAATGTACGTGCGTCTCGGCCCCGTCCGGGACGGGACCGGCATCGGGCCGGCGGAGGCCGGCCCGGTTTCAGCCGGCGGTCTGCTCCTCCGCGCGGGAGGCTTCGCGCTCGGCCTTGGCTTCCGCCTTGGCCTCGGCCTTCTTCTTGTGCGGACCGATCACCATGATCATGTTGCGGCCGTCCTGCTTGGGCCGCGACTCGACGAAGCCGAGGTCCTCGACGTCGTCGGCGAGCCGCTGGAGCAGCCGGAAGCCGAGCTCCGGCCGGGACTGCTCGCGGCCACGGAACATGATCGTCACCTTGACCTTGTCCCCGGCCTTGAGGAACCGCACCACGTGACCCTTCTTGGTCTCGTAGTCGTGCGGGTCGATCTTGGGCCGGAGCTTGATCTCCTTGATGATCGTGTGCGCCTGGTTCTTCCGCGCCTCACGCGCCTTCATCGCGGACTCGTACTTGAACTTGCCGTAGTCCATGAGCTTGGCGACGGGCGGGCGCGCGGTCGGCGCCACCTCGACGAGGTCGAGGTCGGACTCGCGCGCGAGTTCAAGGGCCTTGGCGATGGGAACGATGCCCACCTGTTCGCCGTTCGGGCCGACGAGCCGGACCTCGGGCACGCGAATGCGGTCGTTGATACGCGGTTCGGCGCTGATGGGACCTCCTAGGGGCCGTTCGTGGTTCTGTGACCGGTCGTACCCCGGAGCCCTCATGCGAAAAGCCCCGTACGACTCGCATACGGGGCCACCTCAGTCAGGTCGCCACGGCGAACCCCGAAGGGGACGCCGGAGGCGCGGCCTCGGGTACAGAGCCCGAAGCCTGACCAGAACCCACCGGCTGAACGCCGGTCAGGTGGGAGGTGGCCTCCGCTTGAGCGCCCGGAGCATCCACTGCATGCGCCAGGCCGGTCGACCACCAACTCTACCACTCGCTCGGGAGAACCGGGGCCACCGCCGACGGCACATCGCCGGGAGGCGCCGAGAGTACGACTCCCCTATGTAACAGTGCTGAAAAGCCGCGTATTCCGAGGGTAAGAAAAGTGACAAAGCGGGAACAACCACCGACAGAAGGTGGCTCCCGTGAAATCTCTTTCTCCCCCCGTGGACATCGCCCGGCTGGAAAGCCGGTTGAACTCCTCCCTCGACGTACTGCGGCGAACGTGCCGCGACGGCGGCTGGTGCCATGACCTAGGGCGCGACGCGCCCGGGTCGACGGCCACCGCGGTCGGCGCGCTGGCGTTCGCCGTCGCCGGACACCCGATTCCGCAATTCTCCGAAACACTTTCGTTTCTCGCCCGCAGACAGGCGGGAACGCGCGATCCGTCGCGCGACGGCGGGTGGGCGACCCGCACCAGTCTCGGCATTCCCGTGGTCGAGGCGTCCGCGTGGATCGTCATGCTGCTGGCGCGGGCCGGATGCCCCGCCCGTGACGACGCGCCCGACCTCGCCCGCGCGCACCGGTGGCTGCTGCGGCACCAGAACGCCGACGGCGGCTGGGGCTCGGTGCGCGGCTGCCCGTCCCGGGTCTGGTCCACGTGCCTGGCCGTCCGGGCGCTGGCGCGGCTCGACCCGTACGGCGGCGCGGTCGAGCGCGGCGTCCAGTGGATTCTGCGCGCGGGCGGGCCGTGGGGCGTGGTGCCGGGTGCGCGGCCGACCGTCACGCACACCGCCTTCGCGCTGATCGCGCTCGCCGACGCCCGCCCCTGGGAGGACCGCCGCCGCGTCCGCGACGGTTACGCCTGGCTGCGCGCCCACCTCGACCCCGGCGACGACCACCGCTGGATCGAGACCTACGAGGTGACGTCCGGCGCCGCCGTCTGCCGGCTGGCGCTGTGGCACCACGGGCTGCCGATCGCCGTGGCCGCCCTGCTGCGCGACCCGCGCGGCGCGCCGGGCCCGCTGCTGGCCCGCGCGCTGGAGACGATGCTGCGCGACGAGCCGTCCGGCGAGGGCGCCGGTTCGCTGTGGGCGCTGTGGTGGCGGCTGGAGGTGCTGGCGGCCCTGGTCCGCAGCCCGCTGACTCGTCCCCGGGACCTGCTGCACTGGCTGCCGGGCGCGACCGTCGTCCAGCACGCCCACGCCCGCGAGATCCCGCTCGCGCGGGTCGTGCGCGGCTCACCACGACGGCTGCGGGCGACGCTGCGGCGGCATTGGGGCACGGGCCTGCTCGTGCTGGTCGCCGTCGGCAGTCTCGGCGGTGTCGCCACCCGCACCTGGGAGTGGAAGGACTTCTGGCTGAGCGTCATCCTGCCCATGCTGCTGGCCGCCGGGCAGGAGGCGGGACGGCGGCGCAAGGACGTCCGCGAGGTGCGCGAGACGGTGTGAGGGTCAGGCGTCGGTGAGGCGCCGCAGCAGTTCGGCCTCACCGGCGGCGCGCATGGCGTCGAGGGGGACGTCCTCGCGGCCGGTCATCAGCGCGACCTGGCGGGCGGCCTGGTGCAGCAGCATCGGGAAGCCGCCGACGGCCGTGCCGCCCGCCGCCGTCACCGCCGTGGCGAGCGTCGTCGGCCACGGCGTGTACAGGACGTCGAACAGGGCGGCGCCCGACGCGGCGATCGGCGCCGCGAACGCGTCGGCGGCGGTGCCGGGCAGTGTCGAGATGACCAGGTCGACGCCGAGCGCGTCGTGGACGCCGTCGAGCATGTGCATCTCGATGTCCAGGCCGAAGCGGTTGCCGACGACGACCGTGTCCACCGCGCGCTCGGGCGCCCGGACGGCCAGCCGCGCCGACGTCAGCCCCAGCTCCGACAGCGCCGCCAGCGCGGACGCGGCCGTCGCCCCGCCGCCGAGCACCAGCGCCGAGTTCGGCCGGCCCAGCCCGGCCTCGGTCAGCGCGGCGACGATGCCGCCGACGTCGGTGTTGTCGCCGTAGCGGCGCCCGCCCCGGAAGACGACGGTGTTGGCGCCGCCGACGCGCTCGGCCAGCTCGGTCACGTCGTCCAGCAGCGGCAGCACCGTGCGCTTGAGCGGCATCGTCAGCGACAGCCCCGCCCACTCGGGGCCGAGGCCGTCCAGCAGGGCGGGCAGACGCTCCTCGTCGCACTCGATCGCCGTGTACTCCCACCCGAGCCCCAGCGCCGCGTACGCGGCACGGTGCAGGACGGGCGAGAGCGAGTGGACCACGGGTGAGCCGAGCACCGCCGCCCGCGGGGAGCCGCCGGTCATTCGGGGTTCGCCGCCAGCCACTTGTCGAGTTTGGCCTTCATTCTCCGGAACTCGTCGTCGGTGGTGCCGTACTCGGTGTACCCGGTGTCGGGGTTGGTGGTCACGAAGAACACCCAGGAGCCCTTGGCGGGTTCCAGCGCGCCGCGCAGCGCCACGGTGCCCGGGTTGGCGATGGCGCCGACCGGCAGGCCCGGGACGTAGTAGGTGCTGTAGGGCGACTTGATCTCGGTGTCCTTGTAGGAGACGTGCAGCGTCCGCTTGTTCATCGCGTACAGCACCGTGGTGTCGAGCTGGAGCTTGGTGCCGTTCTTCAACCGGTTGTACAGGACGCGCGCGATCTTCGGGTAGTCCTCGTCGGTGCCGCCCTCGGCCACCACCAGGCTCGCCAGGATGACCAGTTCGCCCGGCTTGAGGCCGACCTCGGACGCCCGGCTCTCCAGGTCGAGGTTCTTGGCCTCCTGCTTGAACCGCGCCACCATCGCCTTGAGGATCTCGGCGGGTCCGGCGTTGGGGTCCAGGTCGTAGCGGCCCGGGAACAGGTAGCCCTCGACGCGGCCGTTCGCGTACGACGGCAGGCCGAGCGCCTTGCCGTTGCGGGCCGCCTTCTTGAACTGGTTGACGGAGATGCCGGTCTTCTTGGCCAGCAGCTCGTACACCTCGACGGCGCGGCGGCCCTCGGGGATCGTGATCTGGTTGCCGGACCGCGACTTGGGGTCGAGCAGCAATGCCATCGCCGCCTGCGACGACATCTGCTTGCGGAGCTGGTAGAAGCCCGGCTGGATGCCCGAGGCGCGCGTCTCCCCCGCGTACACCTTCATGAACGCCGCGACGCTCTTGACGACGCCGTGGGACTGGAGGGTGTTGGCGATGGCCTGGCCGGTCGCGCCCTCCTTCACTTGGACCGTGACATTCGCCTTGCCCGCGCCCGCGTAGTCGGGCGGGTTCATGCGGTTGTCGAGCCAGGCGTAGCCGAGGACGCCGCCGGTGCCGACGATGGCGACGAGGAAGGCCAGCGCGAACAGGAACGCGGCCTTGCCGTTGCGCCGCTGCCGCTTCTGGCGCTGCTGCCGCTGCCGCTGCTGCCCGTTGCGGGGCGGCGGACGGCGCCGCGCCTGCGGGCGGCCCCGGCCGCCCTCGTCACGCGGCTCCGGGAAGAAATCAAGATCACTCATGTGCGCGTTCCTCGGACGATCTCGCCGGCCGGTCGCCCCGTCGACCGTTCGGCTTCCAGGGCGGCCTGCAACAGCACGGCCGCCGCGGCCTGGTCCACGACCTTGCGCCGTGCCCGGCCGTGCACGCCCCCCGCGCGCAGTCCCGCCTCAGCACTCACGGTGGTGAGGCGTTCGTCGTACAGCCGTACCGTGCCCTCGGGCAACCGGCGGGCGAGCAGCCGCGCGAACCTGCGCGCCGACTCCGCCGCCGGGCCCTCCCGGCCCGACAGCGACGTCGGCAGGCCGACCACGACCTCGACGGCCGCCGACTCCCCCACCAGCTCGACGAGCCGGTCGACGTCGCCCTTCCCGCTGCGCACCGTCTCCAGCGGCGACGCCAGGACGCCGCCGGGGTCGCTGCGGGCGACCCCGATGCGGACGCTCCCGACGTCGACGCCGAGCCGGACACCGGGTCTCATGGGATGATCATGCCCGGCCGGCGCGCTGCTCACGCGGCCCCTACGGCCTGTTCCACGGCGTTCAGCGCGTCACCGATCTTTCCGGCGTCCGCGCCGCCGCCCTGGGCGAGATCGTCCTTGCCGCCGCCCCCGCCGCCGAGCGTCTTGGCGGCCACGCCGACCAGCCGCCCGGCCTTGAGCCCCCGGTCGCGGGCGCCCTCGCTGACGGCGATGACGACGACCGGACGGTCCTTGGGAACGCCGGTGACCATGACGACGGCGGGCCGCCCGCCGAGCCGCCCGCGCACGTCGACGGCGAGCTTGCGCAGGTCGTCGGCGCCGGTGCCGTCCGGGGCGCGGTGCCCGACGAACGCGACGCCGTTCACGTCGCGGGCGCCGTCGGCCAGCGACCCGGCGACGGCCAGCACCTGCTGGGAGCGCAGCCGCTCCAGGTCGCGTTCGGCGTCGCGCAGCCGGGTGACGACGCCGGAGATGCGCTCGGGCAGCTCCTCCTTGCGGACCTTCATCTGCTCGGAGAGCTGCGCGACCAGGACGCTCTCGCGCGCCAGGAACCGGAACGCGTCGATGCCGACCAGTGCCTCGACGCGCCGCACGCCCGCGCCGATGGACGCCTCCCCGAGCACCTTGACCAGGCCGAGCTGCCCCGACGTGGCCACGTGGGTGCCGCCGCACAGCTCGCGGGAGTAGTCACCGACCTCGACGACGCGGACCTCGTCGCCGTACTTCTCGCCGAACAGCGCGAGCGCGCCCATGGCGCGGGCCTCGTCGATCGAGGTGTGGAAGGCGCGGACGTCCAGGTCGTCGATGAGGACGGCGTTGACCTCGTCCTCCACGTCCCGCAGGACGGTCGGCGGGACGGCGCCCGAGGCGGTGAAGTCGAACCGGAACCGGCCCGGGGAGTTCTCCGACCCGGCCTGCGCCGCCGACTCCCCGAGCGCGCGGCGGAACCCGGCGTGGACCATATGGGTCGCGGTGTGCGACCGGGAGATCGCCCGGCGCCGCTCGATGTCGATCTCGGCGAAGGCGGTGTCACCGACCTGCGCCTCGCCCCGCCGGACGGTGCCGCGGTGCACGATCAGCCCGGCCAGCGGGCTCTGCACGTCGTGCACGGCGACGACCGCGCCGCCGGACGTGGTGATGGTGCCGTGGTCGGCGAGCTGGCCGCCGCCCTCGGCGTAGAACGGGGTGCGGTCCAGGACGACCTCGACCTCGGTGCCCTCGGGCGCGGTCGGCACGTTGGCGCCGTTGACGAGCAGCCCGGCGACGCGGGCGTCGCCGGTGACGTCGCGGTAGCCGGTGAACTCGACCCGGCCGCCGGAGGCGATGAGCAGTTCGTCCAGGACCGAGACGTCCAGGTTGCCGGTCTTCTTCTCGCGGGCGTCCTGCTTGGCGCGGTCGCGCTGCTCGGTCATGAGCCGCCGGAACCCGGCCTCGTCGACCGTGAGGCCCTGCTCGGCCGCCATCTCCAGCGTGAGGTCGATGGGGAAGCCGTAGGTGTCGTGCAGCTTGAACGCCTGCTCGCCCGCCAGGGCCTTGCCGCCGGTGCGGCGCGTCTCCGCGACGGCGGTGTCGAAGATCGTCGTGCCGGTGCGCAGGGTCGTCAGGAACGACTCCTCCTCGGCGTCGATCACCGTGTGGATGTTGGCCGCGGTGCGGACGAGGTCGGGGTACTGCTCCCCCATCGCGCCGATGGCCGCGTCGGTCAGCTCGTGCAGCAGCCCGGCCTCCTGGCCGCCGAGCAGCCGCAGGTTGCGGACCGAGCGGCGCAGGATGCGGCGCAGCACGTAGCCGCGGCCCTCGTTGCCGGGGCGGATGCCGTCGGCGACCATCATCGTCCCGGCCCGGACGTGGTCGGCGATGACGCGCAGCGACACGTCGGCGCGCGCGTCGGCGCCGTACTTGGCGCCGGTCAGCGTGGCGGCGCGGTCGAGGACGCGCCACAGCGTGTCGGTCTCGTAGATGTTGTCCACGCCCTGGAGTACGGCCGCCATCCGCTCCAGGCCCATGCCCGTGTCGATGTTCTTGGCGGGCAGGTCGCCCGCGACGTCGAAATCGATCTTGGAGCGGACCGCGCTGAGCTGCTTCTGCATGAAGACCAGGTTCCAGACCTCCAGATACCGGTCTTCGTCGACGATGGGGCCGCCCTCGCGCCCGTACTCGGGACCGCGGTCGTAGTAGATCTCCGAGCAGGGGCCGCCGGGGCCGGGAACGCCCATGTGCCAGTAGTTGTCCGCGAGGTCGCGGCGCTGGATGCGCTCGTCGGGCACACCGGCCCGGCGCCAGATGTCGTACGCCTCGTCGTCGTCGAGGTAGACGGTGGCCCACAGCTTCTCCTCGGGGAAGCCGAAGCCGCCGTCCTCGCGGGACCGGGTCAGGAGTTCCCAGGCGAACGGGATCGCCTGCTCCTTGAAGTAGTCCCCGATGGAGAAGTTGCCGAGCATCTGGAAGAACGTGGCGTGCCGCGTGGTCTTGCCGACCTCGTCGATGTCCCCGGTGCGGACGCACTTCTGCGCGCTCGTCATGCGCGGCGCGGGCGGGGTGCGCTGGCCGAGGAAGTACGGCTTGAACGGCACCATGCCGGCCGGGACCAGCAGCAGCGTCGGGTCCTCGGCGATCAGGCTGGCCGACGGCACGATCGTGTGCCCCCGGTCGGCGAAGAACGTGAGGAAGCGGCGCGCGACCTCTGCCGACTCCATGTCAGTGGCCATCCTTGGTCTCGGGAACATCGTGGGAAGGGTCGTCGTCGACGACCGTGTAGCGGGCTCTGAGGACCCGGCGCGGCGGGGGCGGGGCCTGGTCGGTCCGGACGGCCTCCCGCAGCTCCTCCTCGCGGGCGGCCGACAGCTCGCGCACGTCGGCGGCGAAGTTGCGCAGCCGCTGCCCGGCGTCCTGCCCGGAGGTGACGGCGCGGTGGGCGACGCCCTCGGGCGACCAGGCGCGCGCGATGCGCTCCACCCGGCGCTTGACGCGGTGGGTGGCGTACACGCCGGCGCCCGCGCCGACCGACAGCCAGAACAGACGTCTCATCGGGTCACCGCTTCCCCTTGCCCCTGGCCTGCCCGCGCGGGAGCTGCGGGTGCTCGGGGGCGGGACGCCCGGCGTTGCCGATGGCCTTGCGGACGCCGTAGGAGAAGGCCGCGGCCTTGACCAGCGGCCCGCCGACCACGGAGGTCATGACGGTGGTGACGGCCGACACGTTCTGGGTGACGGAGGCCGCCTGCTTGGTGATCACGTCGGTGCGCCCGAGCTGCTCGTTCGCGCGCCGCACCGTGCGGTTCATGTCGTCCAGCAGGGGACCGGCCTGTTCGCCGATCTCCGCGACGACCTCGCCCGCCTCGCGCAGGAGACGGGCCAGCTTCAGCAGCGTGTAGGCCAGGAACGAGACGAGGACCGCCCAGAACACGGCCACGATGAGACCCGCGAGCTGTCCACCAGTGAGCATCAGGGCTTTCCGTTCGGTTGCGTGTGATCCGGCCGGGCCAGAGATCGAACCCTACCGCGCACGGAGGCGCGCCTCGCGCGGCCGGACGCCGGTCCGGCCAGAGTGCCATGATCACCAGGTCAGTCGCCACTCCGGCGGCCCGTTCCGCGCAGCACCGAGCGGATGCGGGCGAGCACGTCGGTGAAGCGCGCCTCAGCGCCGTGCCGGGTGGGACGGTAGTACTCGCGGCCGTCCACGGCGTCGGGCGCGTACTGCTGCCGGACGACCCCGCCGG
This sequence comes from Actinomadura flavalba DSM 45200, assembly GCF_000374305.1. GTDB lineage: Bacteria > Actinomycetota > Actinomycetes > Streptosporangiales > Streptosporangiaceae > Spirillospora > Spirillospora flavalba. The sequence continues at coordinate 32,275 of NZ_KB894102.1, forward strand.
GATGGTCGTGCGCGTACTTGTACCCCTCACCGTGCCCGATGCGGGCGGCGCCCTTGTAGTGCGCGTCGCGCAGGTGGCCGGGCACGGGACCGGCCAGGCCCTGCCGGACGTCGCGGAGCGCGGCGTCGACGGCGGTGATGACCGCGTTGGACTTGGGCGCCAGCGACAGGTGGATCACGGCCTGCGCCAGGTTGATGCGCGCCTCGGGCAGGCCGACGAACTCGACGGCCTGCGCGGCGGCGATCGCCGTCTGCAAAGCGGTCGGGTCGGCCATGCCGATGTCCTCGCTGGCGTGCACGATGAGGCGGCGGGCGACGAAGCGCGGGTCCTCGCCGGCCTCGATCATGCGGGCGAGGTAGTGCAGGGCGGCGTCGGCGTCGCTGCCGCGGATGCTCTTGATGAACGCGCTGATGACGTCGTAGTGCTGGTCGCCCTCGCGGTCGTAGCGGACGGCGGCGCGGTCGACGGCCTTCTCCAGCACGGCCACGTCGATCGGGGCGTCCTCGGGGGCGACGAGCGCCGCCGCCTCCAGGTAGGTGAGGGTGCGGCGGGCGTCGCCGCCCGCGAGCCGGACGAGGTGGTCTTCGGCGGCGGGATCGAGGGTGACCGCGCCGTCCAGGCCGCGTTCGTCGGTGAGGGCGCGGCGCACGACCTCGCGCAGGTCGTCGTCGGCGAGGGGTTCGAGGGTGAGCAGCAGCGACCGCGACAGCAGCGGACTGATCACCGAGAAGAACGGGTTCTCGGTGGTGGCGCCGATGAACGACACCCAGCGGTTCTCGACGGCGGGCAGCAGCGCGTCCTGCTGGGCCTTGTTGAAGCGGTGGACCTCGTCGACGAACAGGACGGTCTGGCGGCCGGACATGCCGAGTTCGCGGCGGGCCAGGTCGATCTCGGCGCGGACGCGCTTGACGCCGTCGCTGACGGCGGAGATCTCCACGAAGCGGCGGCTGGTGACGCGGCTGACGACGGTGGCGAGCGTGGTCTTGCCGGTGCCGGGCGGGCCCCACAGCAGCAGCGACATGGGGACGTCGCGGTCGACGAGCTGGCGGATCGGGGTGCCGGGGCCCAGCAGGTGGCCCTGGCCGACGACCTCGTCCAGCGAGCGGGGGCGCATCCGCACGGCGAGCGGCTGGGACGCCTGCTCGCCCGCGCTCACCGGGGGCGCCCCGTTCGCCGGGGCGCCGGGCCCCGACCCGCCGGAGGACGCCGCCGCGGGGTGGTCGAACAGCCCTTCCGGCTCACCGCTGGTCACGCTCCGAGACTATCCGGCGGTACCGACAGGACCGGCACGCACCATCACCATGAACCCGGACAAGCCACGTGTTCCGCCTGATCGCGGGTATTCTCCGTCTCGCCCGGTTCCGGAGGGAACTCCCGGCCGGGTTCCGGCGTTGGCAACGCGATCGGACACGACGGATGAGGCGGCGTGCGGTGACTGGCATGACACCACGTCCGCGCCACGGGCCCGCAGGGCTGCTCGTGGCGCTGTTCGTCGTGGCCGGGCTCGTGTTCAGTTACGGGCTCGGGCATCCGCCGCCGCCGCAGGTCTGCACCGCGCACGCGCTGCACGCCCCGGCGGACGTGCCCGCCTTCGCGGCGCCGTCCGGCGGCGGAACCGTCCTTGCCGTCGCGGCTCCCGGCGACGCGCCCGTCGACCCGGCCACGGCGTGCCTGGGGCTCGCCGTCCTGCTCGGGCTGATGGTGCTGGCACTGGCGCTGCCGCGCGTCCGTCCGCTGCCGCCCGGCCCCGGACGGCCGCGCCGCGCGGCGCGCGCGCCCACGGCCCGCGCCCCCGGCCCGCCCTCCCTCGCCGCGCTCCAGGTGCTGCGGGTGTAGAACGCGCGCCGCGTTCCGCGTCCGTCCCCTTCCAGCACCGAAACGAGCCTTCGCATGTCCAAGAGCACACGCAACCGCGCCCAGCAGCAGCGCAAGAACGCCCTCACCGAGCGGCACACGCCGTGGGGCGGGATCATCTTCTTCACCGTGATCGGGCTGGTCGCCGCCGTGGCCGTCACGTTCGCCTACCTGTCGTCCCGGCCGCCGTCCACCGAGATCGCGGGGCTGGTCGAGAAGGACGGCCTGGCCGACGGGCACACGACCAGCCCCGTCCAGTACGACGCGTCGCCGCCGATGGGCGGCGACCACGACCCCGCCTGGCAGAGCTGCGACGCCCGCGTCTACGACCGGCCGCTGCGCAACGAGAACGCCGTCCACTCGCTGGAGCACGGCGCCGTCTGGATCACCCACCGGCCCGACCTGCACATCTCCCAGCTCGCCGCCCTCTCCCAGCGGGTGAAGGCCGTCGACTACACGATGATGAGCCCCTACCCCGACCTGGACTCCCCCATCGTGCTGACCGCGTGGGGCAGGCAGCTCAAGGTCGACGACGCCTCCGACCCGCGCATCGGGCGGTTCCTCCAGGCGTTCGTGAAGGGGCCGCAGACGCCGGAGAAGGGCGCGCCGTGCAACGGCGGCAAGGAGACCGCGTGACCGGCGCCGCCGGTACCGCGCCGCGAGGACGGCGGATCGCCGCCGTCCTCGCGGCGCTGGCCGTGGCCGCCGCCGCGCTGCTGGTGCTGCGCCCGGGCGGCGGCGTGTCCGGCGACTCGGCGGAGGCCGGGTTCGCGCGCGACATGAGCACCCACCACGCGCAGGCGGTGAAGATGGCGTTCCTCGTCCGCGACCGCAGCGACGACGAGCGCGTCCGCACCCTCACCTACGACATGATCGCCACGCAGTCCGCCCAGATCGGCATGATGACGGCCTGGCTCGACGCCTGGAACGTCCCGCACACCGACCCGCGCGGCCCGATGCGCTGGATGAACGGCCACGGCCACGGCGACGCGTCCGGGACAAAAGCAATGCCGGGCATGGCCACACCCGAACAACTCCGCGAACTGGAGAAGGCCGACGGCAGAGCAGCCGAGATCGTCTTCCTGCGCCTCATGCTCACCCACCACAAGGCGGGCGTGGAGATGGCGAGAGCAGCCCAGACCCGCGCCGAGGACGAACACGTCCTACGCCTGGCCCGCGCCATGGTGCGCGGCCAACAGGCGGAAATCGACCTGATGCAACAGATGCTCACCGAACGCACAAGCCCCGCCTAGACCGAACTCCGCCCGCCCGAGTCCACCCCGCGAACACGGAGACCAGATGCCATGGCCCCACACTGAACTGCCACGCCTCGGCCGCACGCGAGCGCGAAGACCGGCTGCCATGCCCCCACCCCGAACCGCCACGCCTCAGCCACCGCGCGGGCGCGGAGACCGGATGCCATGCCCCCACCCCGAACCGCCATGCTCCCGCCACCGCGCAGGCGCGAAGACCGGATGCCATGCCCCCACCCCGAACCGCCACGCCTCAGCCACCGCGCAGGCGCGAAGACCGGATGCCATGGCCCGCACCTTGAACCGCCGTGCATCAGCCACCGCGCGGGCGCGGAGACCGGGCCCGCGCGGCGCAGCCGAAGGCGAGCCGCGCGGGACCGGATCGCGAAGCGATGCCGCGCCCGCCAGATTCCCGGTTAGGCCGCGAGCCCCCAGGCGAGCGGCCGTAGGCCGGGAATCAAGAAAATTCAGCCAGGGTGCGTTCGGCTTCGGTGAGCCAGGCGCGGCGGGCCGTCAGGGCCTCCTCGGCCTCCTTGACGTCCTTCTCGCGGCCGTTCTCGCGGGCCTTGTCGCGGCGCTTCTCCAACTGCTCGATCGAGGTGCGGAGCTGGGCGACCGTCGCCTCGGCGCGGGCGCGCGCCTCGGGGTTGGTGCGGCGCCACTCGGTCTCCTCGGCGCCGCGCACCGCCTCCTCGATCTTGCGGAGGCGGCCCTCCAGGCGGTCGCGCTGCTCGCGCGGGACCATGCCCGCGGCTTCCCAGCGCTCCTGGACGAGCCGCAGGGAGGCGCGGGCCTGGCGGGCGTCGCGGACGGGCAGCAGCTTCTCGGCGTCCGCGAGGATGCGCTCCTTCTCCTCCGCGTTGCCCGCGAACTCGGCGTCGCGCTCGGCGAACGCGGCGCCGCGCGCGGCGAAGAAGGTGTCCTGGGCGCCCTTGAAGCGGGCCCACAGCTCGTCCTCGGTCTCGCGGGAGGCGCGTCCGGCCTGCTTCCAGCGGCGCATGAGGTCGCGGTAGGCGGCGGCGGTGTCGCCCCAGTCGGTCGAGCCGCTCAGCGCCTCGGCGTCCGCGACGATGCGCTCCTTGTCGCGGCGGGCCGCATCGCGTTGGTCGTCCAGGGTGGCGAAGTACGCCTTGCGGCGCTTGGTGAAGGCGTTGCGGGCGGCCGACAGCCGCTTCCACAGCGAGGTCTCGGTGGGCCGGTCGATGCGGTCGGCGGCCTTCCACTCCTCGACCAGGGCGCGCAGCCGCTCGCCGCCGTTCTTCCAGTGCGTCTCGTGCTCGGCGATGCGCTCGGCCTCGGCGACGATGCGCTCCTTGACCTCGCGGGCCTCGGTGCGCGACTGCTCGCGCTTGGCCTTGACCTCCTCGCGGCGCTTGCCGACGAGGGCGTCGAGCGCGTCCAGGCGGCGCTCCAGGGCCGCCAGGTCGCCGACGGCGTTGGCGCCGGTGACGGACTCGCGGAGCCGCTGCACGCTCTGCTCGGCCTGCTGCGGTTGCAGGTCGGTGGTCTTGATCCGCTGTTCGAGCAGCCCGATCTCGGTGGCCAGCGCGTCGAACTTGCGCTTGAAGTACCCGAGTGCCTCCTCGGGCGCACCCGCCTGCCAGGACCCGACGACGCGTTCACCCTCGGCGGTCTTCACATAGACCGTGCCGTCGTCGTCCACCCGGCCCCACGGATCGGTCGCGCTGGACACCCTTGCCTCCTGAGTCGCGGACCCGGAGGGGTCATACCACCCCCGGACCCTCCACACCTTAGTATCCCGAACGCCTATTTCCCGGCGATCGCGACGTCCTGGATCGTGACCTTCTTCTTCGGCTCACCGGTGCCGTCCTGGCCGGGCTTGTCGATGCCCGCCTTGGCGACGGCCTCCAGCGTGTCCAGCCCCTTGGTGATCTTGCCGAACACCGTGTAGTCGGGCGGGAGCTGCGAATCGCCGTAGACGAGGAAGAACTGGCTGCCGTTGGTGCCGGGCCCGGCGTTGGCCATGGCGAGGGTGCCCTTGCCGTACTTCGCGCCCTCGGTGTTCTCGTTGCCGAACTGGTAGCCGGGGCCGCCGCTGCCCGAGCCGGTCGGGTCGCCGCACTGGAGCATCCGCAGGCCCTCGCTGGTGGACAGGCGGTGGCAGTGGCTCTTGTTCCAGAAGTCCTTCTCGGCGAGGAAGGCGAAGGAGTTCGTCGCGCACGGGGCCTTGGCGCCGTCCAGCTCCAGCTCGATCGGGCCCTGGCTGGTCTTCAGGGTGGCCTTGACCGTGCCGGTGTGGGCGGGCTTGGCCGGCGGGGTGCCGAGGTCCTTGGGGGCACCGGCCTCCTGGGCCGCGGTGTAGGCGCACTCGCCGGGCTTGGCCGACGGGGACGCCGCCGCGTTGGCCTTGGCCTCGCCGTCGCCGTCGTCCCGGGTCAGCGCGAAGATCGCGCCGGCGCCGCCCGCGATCACCGCGACCGCGACCGCCGAACCGATGACCTTGACGCGACGGGCCCGGGCGCGCTCGGCCTCCAGGCGTGCCTGCTGGCGCGCGTAACGCTGCCGCGCGAGCTCCTTCTTGCGGTCCTTCCCCGCCACGGTGCCTGCCTTTTCTCGCTGATCGGGTGAACGTGCAGCGCATAGTAGCGGTACCCGGAGGGCACCCGCGCCGCCCGCCCGTGCCCTGTGGACAACGGACGGGATTCGCCGCCGCACGTGTGGATGTCGTTCGCGGGGGCGGCCATCCCGCCGGTACGCTCGGTGACCTACTTGCCGACCCCGTCGGCATTTCCCCGCCAGAAGGAAGGACGACCGTGCTCGTCGCCGGGTTCCCCGCCGGATCGTTCGCCGCGAACTGCTACGTCGTGGCGCCCGCCGCGGGTGAGGAGTGCGTCATCATCGACCCCGGCGAGAACGCCGCGGCCGGGATCGACGAGATCCTGCGCGAACACCGGCTCAAGCCGGTCGCCGTCCTGCTGACGCACGGCCATCTCGACCACGTCTGGTCGGTCGCCCCGGTCTGCGGCGCCAAAGACGTCCCGGCCTACATCCATCCCGACGACCGCGACCTGCTCACCGATCCCGCCAAGGGCCTGTCCCTCGGCGCGGGGCAGGAGCTGTTCGGCGGGCTGACGCTGAGCGAGCCCGACGACGTGAAGGAACTGTCGGACGGCGCGGAGATGACGCTGGCCGGACTGAGCTTCACCGTCGACCACGCTCCGGGCCATACGCCCGGTTCGGTCACGTTCCGTACACCCCCGTCCGGTGAGATACCGGACGTCATGTTCACCGGCGACCTGCTGTTCGCCGGGTCGATCGGGCGCACCGACCTGCCGGGCGGATCGTACGAGGAGATCCTCACCAGCCTCTCCCGGGTGTGCCTGTCGCGCCCGGACGAGACCGCCGTCCTGCCCGGTCACGGTCCGCAGACCACGATCGGCCACGAGCGCGCCACCAACCCGTTCCTCGCCGACCTGGCGCCCGCGGACGGTCCGCACAAGGGATTCTGAGCCACCACATCATGAGTTCGAGCTTCCAGGCCCCCAAGGGGGTCAGTGAATACGTCCCGCCGCGCGCGGACCTGTTCGCCGCGATCCGCTCCGCGTTCGCCGAGCAGGCCCGGCTGGCCGGATACGGCTACCTGGAGCTGGCGGTGTTCGAGGACACCAACCTGTTCCGGCGCGGCGTCGGGGAGTCCACCGACGTCGTCAGCAAGGAGATGTACACCTTCGAGGATCGCGGCGGCCGGTCGCTGACGCTGCGCCCGGAGTTCACCGCGACGGTGCTGCGCGCCGTACTGGAGCACAATCTGCACAAGCAGGGCGCGCTGCCGGTCAAGGTGTGGACGACCGGGCCCGCGTTCCGCGCCGAGCGTCCGCAGCAGGGCCGGTACCGGCAGTTCTACCAGCTCGACCTGGAGGCGATCGGCACCGAGGACCCGCGCGTGGACGCCGAGACGATCGCGCTCGCCGCCCGCTGGTACGCCTCGCTCGGGCTGACGCAGGTCCGGCTGCTGCTCAACTCGCTGGGCTGCCGCGAGTGCCGGCCGGGCTACCGGACGCTGCTCCAGGAGTTCCTGCGCGGACTCGACCTCGACGAGGCCACCCGCGCGCGCATCGAGATCAACCCACTGCGCGTCCTGGACGACAAGCGCCCCGCCGTGCAGGCGCAGCTCACCGGCGCGCCGCTGATGGCCGACCACCTGTGCGCGGCCTGCCAGGAGCACCACGACCGCGTCCGCGAACTGCTCGCCGACCTCGGCATCGCCTGGGAGGACACGCCCCGCCTGGTGCGCGGCCTGGACTACTACACCCGGACGACCTACGAGTTCGACCACCCGCTGCTGGGCGCCCAGTCCGGCATCGGCGGCGGCGGACGCTACGACGGGCTCGCCGAGGACATCGGCGGCCCGGCGCTGCCCGGCATCGGCTTCGGGCTCGGCCTGGACCGCACGATCCTCGCGCTGGAGGCGGAGAACGCGGGCTTCGAGGCCGCGCCGCGCTGCGAGGTGTTCGGCGTCCCGCTCGGCGCGGAGGCCGAACGGCGACTGTTCGCCCTCGCGGACGAGCTGCGCCGCGCCGGGATCGCCGCCGACACGGCCTTCGGCGGCAAGAAGCTCAAGGGCGCCATGAAGGACGCCGACCGCTCCGGGGCCCGCTTCGCCGTCATCCTCGGCGAACGCGACCTGGCCGCTGGGGAGGCGCAGCTCAAGGAGCTGGCCACCGGCGACCAGACCGCCGTCCCGCTCACCGACCTCACTTCGACGCTCAGGGAAAGGCTTTCACGATGATCCGCTCGCATGAGGCGGGGACGCTCCGCGCGGAGCACGCCGGGCAGCAGGTGACGCTGGCCGGGTGGGTGGCGCGGCGCCGCGACCACGGCGGCGTCACGTTCATCGACCTGCGCGACGCCTCCGGCTCCGCCCAGGTCGTCTTCCGGGAGGAGGACGCCGCCCACGACCTGCGCGCCGAGTACTGCGTGCGCGTGGTCGGCGAGGTCCGGGTCCGTCCGGAGGGCAACGAGAACCCCGAGCTGCCGACGGGCGCGATCGAGGTCGCCGCGTCCCAGGTGGACGTGCTGTCGGAGTCGGCGCCGCTGCCGTTCCCGATCGAGGGCGACGTCAACGTCAACGAGGAGATCCGGCTGAAGTACCGGTACCTCGACATCCGCCGGGAGGCCGTCGCCGAGACGCTGCGCGTGCGGTCCCAGGCGTCCTATCTGGTGCACGACGTGCTGCGCGAGCACGGGTTCGTCAACGTGGAGACGCCGACGCTGACGCGGTCCACGCCCGAGGGCGCGCGCGACTTCCTCGTGCCGGTGCGGCTCAAGCCGGGCCACTGGTATGCGCTGCCGCAGTCGCCGCAGTTGTTCAAGCAGCTCCTGATGGTCGGCGGGCTGGAGCGGTACTACCAGATCGCCCGTTGCTACCGCGACGAGGACTTCCGCGCCGACCGGCAGCCGGAGTTCACCCAGATCGACATCGAGATGTCGTTCGTCGAGCAGGACGACGTGCTGAAGGTCGCCGAGGACCTCGTCGCGCGGCTGTGGAAGGACGTCGCGGGGCACGAGATCCCGCGCCCTATCCCGCACATGACGTACGCGGACGCGCTCGCCCGCTACGGCTCGGACAAGCCCGACCTGCGGTTCGGGCAGGAGCTGACCGACCTCACCGGGTACTTCGCGAACACCTCGTTCCGGGTGTTCCAGGCGCCGTACGTGGGCGCGGTCGTGATGCCGGGCGGCGCCTCGCAGACGCGCAAGGAGCTGGACGCCTGGCAGGACTGGGCCAAGGCGCGCGGCGCGCGCGGCCTGGCGTACGTGCTCGTCCAGGCGGACGGCGCGCTCGGCGGTCCGGTCGCCAAGAACCTGTCGGACGAGGAGAAGTCGGGCCTGGCCGCCGCGACCGGCGCCTCCCCCGGCGACGCGATCTTCTTCGGCGCGGGCCGTCCGCACGCGACCCGCGAACTGCTCGGCGCGGCCCGGCTGGAGATCGGCCGCCGCTGCGACCTCATCGACGCGTCCGCCTGGAGGTTCCTCTGGGTCGTGGACGCGCCGGTGTTCGAGCCCGTCGAGGACGACAAGGGCGAGCGGATCGGCTGGACGGCCGTCCACCACCCCTTCACGGCGCCCAAGCCGGAGTTCGCGGACACCTTCATCGAGGACCCGGGCAGCGCGCTGGCCAACGCCTACGACATCGTCTGCAACGGCAACGAGATCGGCGGCGGCTCGATCCGCATCCACCGCGCCGACATGCAGCAGCGCGTGTTCGACGTGCTGGGCCTGTCCAAAGAGGAGGCCGAGTCGCAGTTCGGCTTCCTCCTGGAGGCGTTCAAGTTCGGCCCGCCGCCGCACGGCGGCATCGCCTTCGGCTGGGACCGCATGGTCATGCTCCTGGCGGGCGAGGCGTCCATCCGCGACGTCATCGCGTTCCCCAAGGCCGCCTCCGGTTACGACCCGCTGACCGCCGCTCCCACGCCGATCACCGTCCAGCAGCGCGAGGAGGCCGGCGTCGACGTCGTCCCCGAGGACCAGGACGAGATCGAAGCCTGACCGGCGCGACGAGCGGCGGCACACGGACGGGACCGTGTGCCGCCGCTCTCGCGTCGTCAGCTCGGCCGGGGCGTCATCCCGGCGAAGAGGGCGTCGAGGAGACGGTCGATGTAGGCGTCCGTCAACGGCTGCTGGGTGACGAGCAGCCGGTAGTACAGCGGGCCCGACAGGATCTCCATGGCCAGGTGCGCGTCGAAGTCGGGGGCGAGCTGCCCCCGGTCCTTGGCGGCGTCGAGGCGGGCCACGGTGTCCGCGGTCTGGGGCTCGACGAAGCGCTGGTTCAGCGCGGCGGCGACCTCGGGATCGTGCTGTGCCTCGCCGACCAGGGCCTGGAACAGCGGTCCCCACGGGGGCCTGCCCAGCAGGGTGACGGCACGGACCATCTGCTCGCGCAGGTCGGCGGCGATGTCACCGGTGTCGCGGTAGCCGAGGCCCTGCTCGTTCAGTGAGAGGACCGCGTCGAGGAAGAGCAGCCCGCGCGAGGACCAGCGGCGGTAGACGGTGTGCTTGCCGACACCGGCGCGGGCGGCGACCGCCTCGATGCTGAGTTTCGCGTAGCCGGTCTCCCGGGCGAGGTCGAGCGTGGCTCGCATGATCGCTTCGGTCCGGTCCGCGGCACGGGCGGCGCGTCGGTCTGCCATACCACCACCATACGGCACGGCACGTGCCGTGTTGACACTCGCGTGCCCGTTCGTCCATTCTGAGCGCACAGAAACGGCACGGCACGTGCCGAGTCGGTGGTGCGGGGGCGACGCCGCCCGCGAAGCCGACGCCTGTTCTCCCCGCGAAGGATCGTTCATGGTGGAATACCGGCCGGCAGACGGCGCACTCGGCGCCACGACGAGCGGGATTCCGGCGTCCCCGAAGACGGGCGGCCTCCTGCTCCCGCTCGGCGCCACGATGGTGACGGCGGCAGCCGCGCTGCTGGACACCGCCGCGCGCACCGCCGGGGTGGACGCGGTGACATTGACGATCCTGGGTGGCGTGGTCGGCGGCTGGGGGCTGTACCTGCTGGTGTCCGCCCTGCGGCCGCCGGGCGGCGGCGCTCCGGCGCGGCCCGGGTGGCTGATCGCCGGTGAGGCGGTCGCCGCCCCGGCGTTGGCGGTGGCGCCGTCCTACGTGCTCGGCCGGGCGCTGGTGAACCTGCTGACGGACACCGGCCAGGTCTCCGAGGACGTCGCGTTCGCGTTCGGGCCGGTCGCGCTCGCGGCCGGATTCGGGATCACCGCGCTCTCGGCGGTGATCACCGGACGGTGGACGGCCCGCCCGTCCGGTGGGAACGCCCTAGCGGGCGGCGCCGCTGGTGATGCGGTAGACGTCGTAGACGCCGTCGATGCTGCGGACGGCCTTGAGGACGTGCCCCAGGTGCTTGGGGTCGCCCATCTCGAAGGTGAAGCGGCTGACGGCCACGCGGTCGCGCGTGGTGGTGACCGACGCCGACAGGATGTTGACGTGCTGGTCGGACAGGACGCGGGTGACGTCCGACAGCAGACGGGGACGGTCCAGGGCCTCGACCTGGATCGCCACCAGGAAGACCGAGTCCTCGCCGGGTGACCACTTCACGTCGATGAGGCGGTCGGGCTCCTCGCGCAGGCTCTGCACGTTCGAGCAGTCGGCGCGGTGCACCGAGACGCCGTGCCCGCGCGTGACGAAACCGAGGATGTCGTCGCCGGGGACGGGCGTGCAGCAGCGCGAGAGGCGCACCCAGACGTCCGGGTCGTCCGCGACGACGACGCCCGGGTCACCGGCCGGGCGGGTGCGCTTGCGGCGCGTCGGCAGGGCGATCTCGGCGAGATCCTCCTCGGCGCTCTCCACGCCGCCGAGGGCGTCCACGAGACGCTGCACGACCGTCTGCGCCGACACCTGGTTCTCACCGACGGCCGCGTACAGCGACGAGACGTCGGGGAACCGCATGTCGCGGGCGAGGGCCAGCAGCGCCTCCCCCGACATCATCCGCTGGAGCGGCATGTTCTGCTTGCGCATCGCGCGGGCGATCGACTCCTTGCCGGACTCGATCGCGGTGTCGCGGCGCTCCTTGGAGAACCAGTGCTTGATCTTGTTGCGGGCGCGGGCGCTCTTGACGAAGTTCAGCCAGTCGCGGCTGGGCCCGGCGTCCGGCGACTTGGACGTGAACACCTCGACGGCGTCGCCGTTGTCCAGCGTGGACTCCAGCGGGACGAGACGTCCGTTCACCCGCGCGCCGATACATCGGTGCCCGACCTCGGTGTGGATCGCGTACGCGAAGTCGACCGGGGTGGCGCCCTGCGGCAGCGCGATGACGTCGCCGGAGGGCGTGAAGACGAACACCTCCGACACCGACAGGTCGAAGCGCAGCGACTCCAGGAACTCGGCCGGGTCGGCGGTCTCCTTCTGCCAGTCGAGCAACTGGCGGAGCCACTGCATGTCGGCGGCCTTGCGGCTGCCGACCGTCTCCTCCTTGTACTTCCAGTGCGCGGCGACGCCGTACTCGGCGCGGCGGTGCATGCCCCAGGTGCGGATCTGGAGCTCGACGGGCTTGCCCTCCGGGCCGATGACCGTCGTGTGCAGCGACTGGTACATGTTGAACTTCGGCATCGCGATGTAGTCCTTGAACCGGCCGGGGACCGGGTTCCACCGCGCGTGGATCGTGCCGAGGGCCGCGTAGCAGTCGCGGACGCTGTCCACCAGGACCCGGATGCCGACCAGGTCGTAGATGTCGTCGAACCCGACATCGCGGGCGATCATCTTCTGGTAGATCGAGTAGTAGTGCTTGGGGCGGCCGGTGACCGTCGCCTTGATCTTGGAGTCGCGCAGGTCGGCCGAGACGTTCTCGATGACCTCTTGCAGGAAGATGTCGCGGCGCGGCGCCCGCTCGGACACCAGCCGCGCGATCTCGTCGAACCGCTTGGGGTACAGGGTGGCGAAGGAGAGGTCCTCCAGCTCCCATTTCAGCGTGTTCATGCCGAGCCGGTGGGCCAGCGGCGCGAAGACCTCCAGCGTCTCGCGGGCCTTCTTCTCCTGCTTGTGCCGGGGCATGTAGCGCAGCGTGCGCATGTTGTGCAGCCGGTCCGCGAGCTTGATGACGAGCACGCGGATGTCGCGCGCCATCGCCACGACCATCTTGCGGACCGTCTCGGCCTCGGCCGCGTCACCGTACTTGACCTTGTCGAGCTTGGTGACGCCGTCGACGAGGTTCGCGATCTCCTCACCGAAGTCGGCGCGCAGCTCGTCCAGCTTGTAGTCGGTGTCCTCGACGGTGTCGTGCAGCAGCGCCGCGCACAGCGTCTCGGTGTTCATGCCCAGCTCGGCCAGGATCGTGGTGACGGCCAGCGGGTGCGTGATGTACGGATCGCCGCTCTTGCGCTTCTGGTCGCGGTGGTAGTGCGCCGCGACGTCGTAGGCGCGCTCGATCTGCCGGAGGTCGGCCTTCGGGTGCGTGTTGCGCACCGTCTTGATCAGCGGTTCGAGGACGGGGTTCATGGCGGTCCCCCGCTGCGCGCCCAGCCGCGCGAGCCTGCGGCGGACCCGGGCGGCGGACGGCGGGATCGTGGCCGGGCTCGGCCGGGTCGGATCGTCGGGCTGGGCGTCGGGCTCGGCGCCGGACGGGGCTTCGGGCTGGGGCGGCATGTCCGCCCGCGACGGCGCGGACGCCTCGGCGGGCGCGGATGCCTCGGCGCGCGCGGCTGCCTCGGCGGGTACGGCTGCCTCGGCGGGCGAGGCGGCCTCGGACGACGGCGTGGGCGCCTCGGCGGGCTCGGAGAACGCGGGCGAAACGGCCTCGGCGGGCGCGGGCTGCGCGCCGGTGACCGTCTCGGCCGCGGACGCCTCGGTCGCGGCCGACTGGGCGGCGGTGTCCTTGGCGCGCGCGAGCGCGGCGTTCACCGCCTCGGTCGATACCACCTCACCGGGCACTCAGCCTCCCCAAGGGCGTCGCGGGCGCGTTTCCCCTGCTCGCCCTGCGGGAAGCGCCCGTCCCCACCGGACCGCGTGGGTGCCGTCAGTCTATCCGGCACCGGTTTCGTACTAGACCGTAACGAGCGCGTGGACGTCCAGATTCCCCACGCGGTCGCGCCCGCCCAGGAACGACAGCTCCATGAGCACCGTGACGCCGACGACGTCGGCGCCGCCGCGCGTCACCAGATCGGCCGCGGCGCGGGCGGTTCCACCGGTCGCGAGCACGTCGTCGACGATGAGGACGCGCTCGCCGGGCGAGAACGCATCGGCGTGCACCTCGATGGTCTCGGACCCGTACTCGAGATCATAGGACTCCGCCAGCGTCCGCGCGGGCAGTTTCCCCTTCTTCCGCACCGGGACGAAGCCGGCGCCGAAGTGGTACGCGACCGGCGCCGCCAGGATGAACCCGCGCGCCTCGATCCCGACGATCTTGTCGATCGTGCCGCGGCCGTGATGGTTCACGATCCGGTCGACGACCCCGGCGAACGCGACGTGGTCGGCCAGCAGCGGCGTGATGTCCTTGAACACCACGCCCTCCTTCGGGTGGTCGGCGATGTCGCGGATGCGCTCCTGGATGAGGCGGTCGAGGTCCACGGTGCTGATCTCCTTGCGGTCTCGGACATGCGACGGCCGTGCCCGCGGGGACGCGGGCACGGCCGATGGTGCGATGCGCGGGGCGGGTTACTTGCCCCGGCGCTGGTTGCGGGTGCCGCGCCGGGGCTGCTGGCGCGGGCCCGACTGGACGACCTTGCGGGTGACGACCGGGTTCGCCGGGGCGTCGTCGTCGGCGTCGGTGTCCGCGTCGGCGGACGGCTCGGCCGCGTCGTCGGCCGCGGCGGTGCCGCCGCCCGCGCCCGCCGCGACGGCGGTGCGCGCCGACTTGGCCTGCCACTTGGGGCTGTTGGCGCGGCGCTCGATGTTGGCCCGCAGCTCACGGTAGCGGGGCTCGCGCTCCTTGAGCTGCACCAGCAGCGGTGTGGCGACGCAGATCGAGGAGTACGTGCCGACGATCATGCCGACGAACAGGGCGAGCGAGAGGTCCTTCAGGGTGCCGGCGCCGAACAGCGTCGTCCCGATGAACAGGATCGCCGCCACCGGCAGGATCGCGACCAGGGTGGTGTTCAGCGAGCGGATCAGGGTGTTGCTGACCGCCTGGTTCGCCGCCTGGCTGTAGGTGATCTTGGAGGCCGGGGTGAGCGGCTTGGTGACCTCCTTGATCATGTCGAACACGACGACCGCGTCGTACAGCGAGTACCCGAGGATCGTCAGGAAGCCGAGCAGCGTCGCGGGTGTGACCTCGAACCCCGACCAGGCGTAGATGCCCGCCGTGATCACCAGGTCGTGGACGAGGGCGACGATCGCCGCCGCCGCCATCCGCCACTCGAACGCGAGCGACAGGTAGATGATGATCAGGACCATGAAGACGATGAGCGCCTGCCACGCCTTCTTGGAGATCTCACCGCCCCACGACGCGCCCACGACCTGCGTGGACACCTCCGCCGCCGGGACGTCGAGCTTCTCCGCGACGCTGTTCTTGATCTCCGTGATGCCCGTCGACGGCAGGCTCTCGGTCGTGACGCGCCAGTCGCTGCCCGCCTGCTGCACGATGACCTGGTGCGCACCGCCCTCGGCGACGGCGCCGCGCACGTCCTCGATGGAGTGCTTGGGCGCGTTGAACGTGAAGACCGAACCGCCCTTGAACTCCACGCCGAAGTTCAGGCCCTGGATGAGCAGGCCGGCGATCGAGAACACCAGCAGCACGCCCGAGATGCCGTACCAGATCTTGGGCCGGCCGACGATGTCGGCACTGATCTCGCCCCGGTAGATGCGGGCGACGACTCCGCCGAGTGCCATGGTCAGACCTCCTGACGGACCGGCGCCGCCGACGCGGGGACCGGAGCGGGCGGTGCGGGCTTGTGGAGCTTGCGGGGGTCGACGCCCGACAGCGGGTGTCCCTTGCCGAAGAACGTCGTGCGGGCCAGCAGCGCGACGAGCGGCTTGGTGAAGAAGAACACGACCGCGAGGTCGATGAGCGTGGTGAGGCCCATCGCGAACGCGAACCCGGCGACACCGCCGACCGCGAGGAAGAACAGCGTGCAGGCCGCGAGGAACGTGACCGCGTCCGCGACGACGATCGTGCGGCGGGCGCGCTTCCAGGCCGTCTCGACCGAGGGACGCAGTTTGCGCCCGTCGCGCAGCTCGTCGCGGAGCCGTTCGAAGTAGACGATGAACGAGTCGGCGGTGA
Organism: Actinomadura flavalba DSM 45200; assembly: GCF_000374305.1. Lineage (GTDB taxonomy): Bacteria > Actinomycetota > Actinomycetes > Streptosporangiales > Streptosporangiaceae > Spirillospora > Spirillospora flavalba. The sequence goes on from NZ_KB894102.1 coordinate 48,070, forward strand.
TGCCGATCGAGACGATCAGGCCGATGATGTGCGGCAGGGAGAGCCGGAAGCCCATGTTCTCGCCGAGCACGACGACGGCGAGGTAGGTCATGCCGCCCGCGACGACGAGGCTGGTGACGGCGACGACGCCGAGGCCCCGGTAGTAGAACAGGCAGTACAGGACGACGAGCGCCAGCCCGATGCCACCGGCGATCATGCCGCCGCGGAGCTGGTCGGAGCCGAGCGTCGAGGAGACCTCGTCGATGGAGCTCTGGGTGAACTCCAGCGGCAGCGCGCCGTACTTGAGCACGTTCGACAGATCGGAGGCGTACGCCTGGGTGAAGCTCTCCGGCGGGCCGTAGATGTTGGCGCTGCCGCCGGTGATGGCGCCGTTGTCGATGCTGGGCGCCGAGACGACCTGGCCGTCCAGCACGATCGCGACCTGACGCTGCGGGCCTCCGGCCGGCGACTGGTACGCCTCACCGGTGACGGCCGCGAACTGGCGGGCGCCCTCGCGCTTGAACTCCAGGCCGACCGTCCAGCTCGACTGCCCCTGCTGGGCGTTCGGCGGGAGCGCGGTCGCCTTGCTGATCTGCTCGCCGAGGACGCGGACCGGGCCGAGGACGTACTTGCTGACGCGGCCGCCCTCGGTGCGCTGGTCGCACGCGGCGACCCACTGCCTGGCCGGGTCGTTGGAGCCGGGGACGCGCTTGTCGGGCACGTAGCAGTTGAGCTTCTCGAACTGCTCGACGACCTTCTTGTCCTTGACGTCCGACAGGTCGGCTCCGGCGCCCGCTCCGGGGAGCTGGCCCTGGAGCTCCGGCGGGAGCTGCACCTGGCCGGGCGTGCTCGGCGACGGGTTCGGCGTGGGCGCGGCGGCCAGCGCGCCGTCGACGGCGCGGCCGCGCGGGGTCGCGGTCTCCGACGGCTTGGCCGACGGCGAGATGCCGGGCGGCGCCCGGTCGGTCGGCTTGCCCGTCGGTGACGCGGACGGCTTCGGGGTGGGCTCCGCCCCCTGGGGCCGCCCGTCGGCGACCGCGAAGACCTGCCGGAACTGGAGCTTGGCGGTCGTGCCGATCATCTGGACGACGCGGTCCTGGCCTTCGCCGGGCACGTTGACCACGATGTTGTTGCTGCCCTGTTTGGCGACCTCCGCGTCGGAGACGCCGAGACCGTTGACGCGCTGCGTCATGATCTGCACGGCCTGGTCCATCTGCTCGGCCGGCGGGTTCTTGCCCGATTCGGTCTTGGCCGTGAGCGTGACGGTCGTGCCGCCGGCGAGGTCGAGCCCCAGCTTGGGGGTCGCCTGTCCCTGGAGGAACATCACGCCGGTCAGGGCCGCCAGCACCGCGAACAGCACCAGCAGGGTGCGTCCGGGCCTGGAGACGTTGCTAGGAGGCGGAGCCACTGGTCGTCTTTTCCCGTCTTGAGTTCGGTGCCGGGCCGTCAGGCCGAAGGCTTGTCCGCGCCCTTGCCGGTGGAGACGGAGCGGGTCTCATCCGCGTCGTCGGCATCGGCGGTGGCGCGCGCGTCGTCCTTGGCGAGGTCGATCTTGGCGGCGGCACCGTCGGTGGCGTCGTCGTCATCGTCGTCGTCGGTCAGCTCGTCAGCGGTCTCCTCCGGGACGACCTGCATGACGGCCTGCTTGAGGAACCGGGCGGTCACGCCGGGCGCGATCTCCAGTTCGATGCCGTCGTCGTCGATGGCGACGAGGGTGGCGTGCATGCCGGCGGTGGTGATGACCTTCGCTCCCGGCTCCAGCGAGCTCTGCATCTGGAGCTGCTCGCGGCGCCGCTTGTTCTGCGGGCGGATGAGCAGGAAGTAGAAGATGATCGGCACCGCGAGCAGGAACAGCAGGCTCATGCCGCCGCCGCCACCGGCGTTATCCGCCGCAAGAATCATGTCGCTGCCCATGAAGGGCGTCCTTCCGATGTGGTTGAGCCCAGCCTTACGCCAGATCGGCTTAGGAACGTCGGCTGGAGACGTGACCAAGGCCGGAGTCTAGAGAGTATGCGAGACCCCGGCAACGAGGTGACGGACGAGTGGCGCGGGAAGTTCCCAACCCGTTACCGGTTGATCACCTATGGGGTGTCAGGGGCGTCTTCTCCCACGTCGAACAGGGTGCCGGACAGCGGCGCCGCGGGCGGCGGAGTCAAGCCCAGATGCGCCCAGGCCGCAGGGGTCGCGACGCGTCCGCGCGGCGTGCGGGCCAGCAGTCCCTGCCGGACCAGGAAGGGTTCGGCCACGACCTCGACGGTTTCGGGCTCCTCCCCCACCGATACCGCGAGCGTCGACAATCCGACCGGGCCGCCGCCGAATTTACGCATCAATGACGCAAGAACGGCGCGGTCGAGCCGGTCCAGTCCGCGTTCGTCGACCTCGTAGAGATCGAGCGCGGCGCGGGCGCGGTCCTCGTCGACGACGCCGTCGGCGCGGACCTCGGCGTAGTCGCGGACGCGGCGCAGCAGCCGGTTGGCGATGCGGGGCGTGCCGCGCGAGCGGCCGGCGACCTCGGCGGCGCCCGCGTCGGTGATCTCGACGTCGAGCAGCCGCGCCGAGCGGCGCACGATCGTCTCCAGCTCGGCGGGTTCGTAGAAGTCCATGTGGGCGACGAACCCGAACCGGTCGCGCAGCGGGCCGGGCAGCATGCCCGCGCGGGTCGTGGCGCCGACGAGGGTGAACGGGGCGATCTCCAGCGGGATCGCGGTGGCGCCGGGGCCCTTGCCGACGACGACGTCGACGCGGAAGTCCTCCATCGCCATGTAGAGCATCTCCTCGGCGGGGCGGGCCATCCGGTGGATCTCGTCCAGGAACAGCACCTCGCCCTCGGCGAGCGTGGACAGGATGGCGGCCAGATCGCCGGCGCGCTCGATGGCGGGGCCGGAGGAGATCCGCAGCGGCTGCCCCAGCTCGGCCGCGATGATCATGGCGAGGGTCGTCTTGCCGAGGCCCGGCCCGCCCGACAGCAGTACGTGGTCGGGCGTGCGGTTGCGTTTGAGCGCGCTGTGCAGGACGAGCGAGAGCTGTTCGCGGACGCGCTGCTGGCCGACGAAGTCGTCGAGCCGCTTGGGCCGCAGCGCGGCCTCGACGATCTCCTCGTCGGGGCCGTCCACGTTGCCGGACACGAGCGGATCGGTCATCGGCTGAGCTTCTTGAGCGCGGCCTTCAGCAGGATCGGGACGGCGGGGGGCTCGTCGGCGCCGAGGTCGGCGGCGACGGCGTCCAGGGCGGCGTCGGCGTCGCGGGCGGACCAGCCGAGGTTGACCAGGCCCGCCTGGACCTGGTCGCGCCAGGCGGCGGCCGGGGCGGCGGCGCGCACGTCGGCGGCGCCCGCGCCGGTGGGCAGGCCGAGGCGGTCCTTGAGTTCCAGGACGATGCGCTGGGCGCCCTTCTTGCCGATGCCGGGGACCTTCGTCAGCGCGGTGAGATCCTCGGTGGCGACGGCGGCGCGCAGCGCGTCGGGGGTGTGCACGGCCACCATCGCCAGGGCGAGGCGGGGACCGACGCCGCTGGCGGTCTGGAGCAGTTCGAAGACCTGGCGCTCGTCGTCGTCGGCGAAGCCGAACAGGGTCATGGAGTCTTCGCGGACGACCAGCGACGTCGGCACCTTGGCGGCCTCGCCGACGCGCAGGGCGGCGAGCGTGGCGGGCGTGCACTGCACGGCGTAGCCGACGCCGCCGACGTCGACGACGGCGCCGTCCGGGCCGGTGGCGGCGACGGTGCCGCTGACGAACGCGATCACGCGGGTCCTCCTCGGGGCCGGGGCGGGGTGCCGGGGGCGGCGGCGCGGGCGGCGGCGAGGCGCGCCTGCGCGCCGCCGCGCCAGACGTGGCAGATGGCCAGCGCGAGCGCGTCGGCGGCGTCGGCGGGCTTGGGCGCCGCGTCGAGCCGCAGCAGGCGGGTGACCATGGAGGTGACCTGCGCCTTGTCGGCGCGGCCGTTGCCGGTGACGGCGGCCTTGGCCTCGCTGGGCGTGTGCAGCGCGACGGGCAGGCCACGCCGGGCGGCGGCGAGCATCGCGATCCCGGCGGCCTGGGCGGTGCCCATGACGGTGCGGACGTTGTGCTGGGCGAACACCCGCTCGACGGCGACGGCGTCGGGCCGGTACTCGTCCAGCAGGGCCTCCAGGCCCTGTTCGACGCCGAGGAGCCGGTGCGCGATCTCGGCGTCGGGCGGGGTGCGCACGACCGAGACGTGCACGAGCTTCAACGCGCGCCCGGGGGCACCGTCCACCACGCCGACCCCGCACCGGGTCAGCCCGGGGTCCACCCCCATCACGCGCACGCCGCTCCTTCGATCACCTGTTCGGTCCCGGTCACGCTACCGGAGTCGGAGCCGCGTACGCAGGACGCCGCACCCTCAGAAGAAGTCCAGGGAGAAGGCGCGGGCGGTGAAGACCGCGTCGAGCGGGGCCTTCTCGCCGCCGTCGAGCAGGCCGGTGCGGCGGAGGGTCGCGGCGGGGACGCCCGCGTACAGGGCGGACAGGCCGCGCGCGCCGAGCCGCACGTCGGCCGGGGCGGCGGCGGTCTCGACGGTCGCCGCGCCGTCGGCGACGCTGAGGCGCCACGTGCCGTCGTTGGCGGGGACGTGCGGGTCGTCGAGGGTGAAGGTCACCGACGCGGACACACCCTGCGGATAGCCGCGACCCTCCAGCGCGGCGCGGACGTCGAGGACGCGCAGCATCCAGCGCTGACGGCGGACGCGGTCGTCGGTCCGCTCGGAGACCAGCCACAGGACGGGGTCGTCGGCGGCGACGTTCGCGCGGACGCGGTCCGCGATCGAGGAGCCCGAGCCGACGAGCGCCCACAGGCCCCGGGCGGTCTCCTCCGAGCCCGCGACGACGCGGGAGACCTCCAGCTCGCCGGGCCGGGGGCCCCACCGGTAGGACAGGAAGCCGTCCTCGGCCAGGTAGGAGTCGGTCTCCGGGCGGGAGAGCAGGTAGCGCCAGCGGTCCTCGGTCCAGCCGACGGGGCCGCAGTCGCCGTTGTCGCGGTGCAGGCGCGCGACCAGCTCGGCGACGCGGGCGGCGTCGCCGGGACCGGCGCGGCGGGCCTCCAGGGGCGCCGCGGCCAGGCGCCGCAGCGCCTCGGGGTTCAGCTCGACCTCGTCCAGCGCCCCGGCGTGCTCCCAACCGAGCGACCGGTAGATCGGGGTCGTCGCGGGATACAGCATCGCGAGGGCGTGCCCGAGGTCGACGGCGCGGCGCAGCGCGACCGTGACCATCGCGCGGCCGAGGCCGCGCCCGCGCCGCTCCGCGGCGACGGTCACGCCGCCGAAGCCCGCCAGCGACACGGCCCTGCCGTGCCACCACTGGGTCTGCTCGTGGAGCGTCGTGGTGGCGACGACGCGGCCGTCCTCGACCGTGCCCAGCAGCCGCCCGGCCTCGGCCAGCGGCCGGTTCGCCTCGCGCACCCGCTCCCAGGCGTCCGGGAACGGTCCGAACGCCTGCCGCCGCAGCTCACGAGTACGGTCGAACTCGTCCAGGTCGAGGGCGCGGATCTCCATGACCCGACCCTAGCCCCCGGCGGTGATCAGGCGTCGATGGCCGCCATGACGTCGTCGGAGACGTCGAAGTTGGCGTAGACCTCCTGGACGTCGTCGGAGTCCTCCAGGGCGTCCAGCAGGCGGAAGACCTTGCGGGCGTTGTCCTCGTCGAGGGGGACGCTCATCGTCGGGAGGAACTTGCTCTCGGCCGAGTCGTAGTCGATGCCGGCGTCCTGGAGGGCCGACCGGACGGCGAGCAGGTCACCGGCCTCGGACACGACCTCGAAGTCGTCACCGAGGTCGTTGACCTCCTCGGCGCCCGCGTCGAGGACGGCCAGCATGACGTCGTCCTCCTCCACGTCCTTCTTCGGGACGACGACGACGCCCTTGCGGTTGAACATGTACGCGACCGAGCCCGGGTCGGCGAGGGAGCCGCCGTTGCGGGTGAGGGCGACGCGGACCTCGGAGGCGGCGCGGTTGCGGTTGTCGGTGAGGCACTCGATGAGCACCGCGACGCCGCCGGGCGCGTAGCCCTCGTAGGTGATGTTCTGCCAGTCGGCGCCGCCCGCCTCCTCACCGGCGCCGCGCTTGCGCGCGCGCTCGATGTTGTCGTTGGGGACGGAGTTCTTCTTGGCCTTGTAGACGGCGTCGTACAGCGTGGGGTTGGCGTCGGGGTCGCCGCCGCCGGTGCGCGCCGCCACCTCGATGTTCTTGATCAGCTTGGCGAAGAGCTTGCCGCGCTTGGCGTCCAGCGCGGCCTTCTTGTGCTTGGTCGTCGCCCACTTGGAATGGCCGGACATCCTTATTCCTCCTCCGTCGCCCGGCGCACCAGATCGGCGAAGTAGTGGTGCACGCGGTGATCGCCCGTCAGTTCAGGGTGGAACGCGGTCGCCATCAGGCGGCCCTGCCGGACGGCGACGATCCTATCGACCTCCGGGCCGCCCTCGGCACGGCCGAGGACCTGGACGCCGTCGCCGACGCTCTCCACCCAGGGCGCGCGGATGAACACGGCGTGGAACGGCGCGCCGCCGACCTCCGGCATCGGGACGGGCGACTCGAACGAGTCGACCTGGCGGCCGAAGGCGTTGCGGCGGACGGTCATGTCGATGCCGCCGATCGTCTGCTGCCCGGTGACGCCGTCCTCGATGCGGTCCGCCAGCATGATCATCCCGGCGCAGGAGCCATAGGCGGGCAGCCCGCCCTCGATCCGCTTGCGCAGCGGTTCGAGCAGGTCGAACACGGCCGCCAGCTTGATCATCGTGGTGGACTCGCCGCCGGGGATGACGAGCCCGTCGATCCGCTCCAGTTCCTCGGGCCGCCGGACGCGCACCGTCCGCGCCCCGGCGCTCTCCAGCGCCCGCGCGTGCTCGCGCACGTCGCCCTGGAGCGCGAGGATTCCGATCGTGGGCACGGTCGTCACAGCACACCTTCCGGGAGGGGAATCAGGAGGAAACCCTAGACATAGGGACAACGCACCGCACCCGGAGGGGCTTCCCGCGCTCAGTTCAGCTTGAAGCGGCGCAGCGGCAGTTCCAGCAGCAGCGAGCCGTCGGCGCCGCGTTCGGCGAGGCCGCGGCCGAACATGCACCGCGACAGCGCCAGCCCGTACTCCTCGGGCGAGAACGGCAGCGGGACGTCGGGTTCGCCCGCGTCGAGCGCCTTCCAGAACGGGCGCTCGGCGGGCAGCCGGTCGCCCTGGTCGACGACGACGCCGTCCTGCGCGGTGACGAAGACGTCGCGCCGCAGCCTGCCGGACTCGTACCAGCGGAACCAGCAGCCGGAGACGACCGGGTGCAGGACCAGGACGCCGCAGTGCGCGCCCGGCAGCGCGGCGGCGACGTTGTCGGCGAGGCGGCGGGCGTCCTCGTCGAGCCGGAACAGGCCCCGGTCGCACAGCAGCACCGCGCCGTCGAACGCGCCGGCGAAGACCTCGTCCGCGTAGGGCCACAGGGCGAAGTCCAGGACGGTGTCGCCCGCCTCGGTCACCGCGCCCGGCGGATACAGGGCGCGGACGAACCGCGCCGCCGCGCCGTGGTCGGTCCGCACCCCCGTCCCGAACACTTCGGCGGGATCTCCCGTCGTAGCGCAGGCGAGAGCGACCGACCAGGCCATCCGTTCCCCTTTCGCGGCCGTGCTCGGGGGGCGCCGTCCGGCCGCCCGGCCAGCGTAAACCGCGGCGGGCGGCGACGGCGAGAGCGCGCCGGGAAGTTACCGGCGGGTCCGCCGGGAACCTCCCGCGGCCCCGATCACCAGCCGCGGCCGGCGAACCTCTGGTCGTCGCCGAGGGTGGCGACGTTGATGCCGACCATGGCCTCGCCGAGGCCGCGCGACACGCGCGCGATGACGTCGGGGTCGTCGAAGAAGGTGGTGGCCTTCACGATTGCCTCGGCGCGCTGCTCGGGGTTGCCGGACTTGAAGATGCCGGAGCCGACGAAGACGCCCTCGGCGCCGAGCTGCATCATCATCGCGGCGTCGGCCGGGGTGGCGATGCCGCCCGCGGTGAACAGCACGACGGGCAGCTTCCCGGCGGTGGCGACCTCCTTGACCAGCTCGTACGGCGCCTGGAGCTCCTTGGCCGCGACGAACAGCTCGTCCTCGGCGAGGTTCTCCAGGCGGCGGATCTCGCGGCGGAGCTGACGCATGTGCGTGGTGGCGTTGGAGACGTCGCCGGTGCCCGCCTCGCCCTTGGAGCGGATCATCGCCGCACCCTCGGTGATGCGGCGCAGCGCCTCGCCGAGGTTGGTCGCGCCGCAGACGAACGGCACGGTGAAGGCCCACTTGTCGATGTGGTTCTCGTAGTCGGCCGGGGTGAGGACCTCGGACTCGTCGATGTAGTCGACGCCGAGCGACTGGAGGACCTGTGCCTCGACGAAGTGGCCGATGCGGGCCTTGGCCATGACCGGGATCGAGACCGCCTCGATGATGCCCTGGACCATGTCCGGGTCGCTCATCCGGGAGATGCCGCCCTCGGCGCGGATGTCGGCCGGGACGCGCTCCAGCGCCATGACGGCGACGGCGCCCGCGTCCTCGGCGATCTTGGCCTGCTCGGGCGTGACGACGTCCATGATCACACCGCCCTTGAGCATCTCCGCCATGCCCCGCTTCACCCGGGCGGTGCCGGTGGCGGGGGCGGTGGTCTCAGGACTGGAAGAAGACACGGGCATTCCTCACGTGAACGGACGACTTGTCAACTTCCATGATATTGCCTGCTCGCGGGCCGTCCCGACGCGGCACCCGGCTTGCGCGCTCACGGGATCTTCGGTCCGCCCTCGTTCACCAGGACGACCCAGACCTGCCCGCGCGCGAACGTCATCGGCTCGCCGCCCGCGGTCGTGAACGTGGTGCCCTTGTCCTCGGACGGCCGTGACCAGCGGGCGTCGTGGGCGCGGCCGTCGCGCAGCACCAGCGCCCTGCCCTCGCCGGTGGTGTGGATGAGCGGTGTGTAGGCGCCGAGGAAGTCGTGGAACTTCGACCGCGTCGTCTTGGCGTACTGGAGGACGACGGTGGCGCCGCCGAGCACGCCGCCCTCGGCCGCGCGGTCGGGGCTGCCGCCGAAGGACGCCAGCCAGCGCTTCTGCTTGGCCGACCAGGTGAACCCCATGCTGGCGGCGGGCCAGCGGGCGGTGACCGACGTGCGCGCCTTGCCGCCCTTGGGCGCGGCCCCGAAGCGGAACCCGATGTCGCGGGGCGCTCCGGCCTTGGGCGCCTCCTTCAGCAGGCGGCGCGGGTCGGCGTAGAGGTTGTAGGGGATCGGCTTGGGTCCGGCGCGGAAGTAGGCGCCGCCGCTGCTCTCCTGCGACACCTCGTACAGCGGCGCCTTCCTGATGTACTTCTTCATCTTGCTCTGCACGCCGGAGAACGCGAACGCGGGCCTGCCGTACTGGCTGAGCAGGTGCAGGTCGGAGATGCGGGCGCTGCGCACCGGCCCCACCCGCTTGGGCAGCCGGGACGAGTAGACGGCCATCAGCCGCGTCTCGCCGCCCTCGACCTGCTCGACGTAGACGACGTCGGCGGCGGACACGCCGGTCTGCGGCATCGCGGGCCGCGTGTTCTCGATCTTCACCGCGAGGACGGGGTTGCCGAGCCCCTTCGACCCGCCGGTGAACGGATGCGTGCGCGGCGCCGGGGCGGGCGTCGTCGTGCTCGGCGCCGGTGAGGGCGGCGGGGAACCGCCCTCGCGCCGCCCGTCGCTGCACGCGACGAGCCCGAGGAGCAGGGACAGCGCGCCGCCGGCGGCCAGGGGGCCGCGGACGGTACGGCGGACGACGAGGCGCACGATCGACCTTTCTGCGGGAATTGCGCCCCGAGGGTACCCCGCGCGGCGGAACCGGACGGATCGCCGGTCTCGCACCGGGCGCCGCGGTGGCCGTCGCGTGCCGCCGGATCGTCGTGCGGAGCCACCCCGGGGACCGTCGAAACGGTTGCACAACAGTGTTATTCGCGGCGCTGGAACGTGGAGGCCGAACATACCGTCATGCCGGACGGCACTTTCGATGACGGTGTTATCGAATGAGGGGCCGCGCGACCGCACTTGCGGAGATGCCGCCTCCCGCAGCCCCGCACAGACTGAAGATCGAACCCGGCACGGACGAACCGTCGGGTTCGACCCGTCCCCTGCGAAGGGCAGCGTGTGAGCACCTCCGAAGTCGACTACGTCCCCGTGCCCGTCCCGCGTCCCGCCCCGCGCGGCCCGGCCGGAACTCCGGCCGCCCCCGCCCGTCCGGCGGCCGTGCCGCGCTCGATGGCGGCGCTGCGCGCCCAACGCGAGCGGCTGCACGCCGAGATCACCGCCGGCGGCGAGGCGGCGGTCGAGCGACAGCACCGGGCGGGCAAGCGCACCGCCCGGGAGCGGCTGGCCGCGCTGCTCGACGAGGGCTCGTTCACCGAACTCGGCATGTTCCGGCGCCACCGCGCGCACGGCCTGGGCCTGGAGGCGTCGCGCCCGGCGACCGACGGCGTCGTGACCGGTTCGGGCACCATCGACGGCCGCGTCGTGTTCGTCTACGCGCAGGACTTCACCGTCTTCGGCGGCTCCCTCGGCGAGACCCACGCCGCCAAGATCCACCGGGTGATGGACCTCGCGCTCTCCACCGGCGCGCCGCTGATCGGCATCAACGACAGCGGCGGGGCCCGCATCCAGGAGGGCGTGCAGGCGCTGGACGGCTACGGCGGGATCTTCGCCCGCAACGTCCGCGCCTCCGGCGTCATCCCGCAGATCAGCGTGGTGCTCGGCCCGAGCGCCGGAGGCGCGGCCTACTCCCCCGCGCTCACCGACTTCACGTTCGTCGTCCGGGGCGTCTCGCAGATGTACCTCACCGGCCCGGACGTGATCGAGGCCGTGAGCGGCGAGCGGGTCACGCACGAGGCCCTGGGCGGCGCGGACGTGCACGCGGCCCGCACCGGCCTGGCCTCGTTCCTGCACGAGGACGAGGACTCCTGCCTGGCCGACGTCCGCTACCTGGTGTCGCTGCTGCCGTCCAACAACCTGGACCCCGCCCCGGCCGGGCCGTCGCGCGGCGCGGCGCACGACGTGCGGCCCGGGCTCGCGGACCTGGTGCCGGTCGAGCCGTCCCGGCCCTACGACATGCGCGCCGTGATCGCCGAGATCCTCGACGATGACGACGAGATGGAGGTGCACGAGTCCTGGGCGCCGAACGTGCTGTGCGTGCTGGGCCGCCTCGACGGCGCCACGGTCGGCGTCGTCGCGAACCAGCCGCAGGCGCTGGCCGGGGTGCTGGACGCCGAGGCCGCGCAGAAGGCCGCCCGGTTCGTACGGTTCTGCGATGCCTTCGGGATTCCGCTGCTCACGCTCGTGGACGTGCCGGGCTTCCTGCCCGGGACGTCACAGGAGCACGGCGGCGTGATCCGGCACGGCGCCAAGCTGCTGTACGCGTACTGCGAGGCGACGGTGCCCCGGGTGCAGGTCGTCCTGCGCAAGTCCTACGGCGGCGCGCACATCGTGATGGACTCCCGGTCGATCGGCGCCGACCTGTCGTTCGCCTGGCCGACCAACGAGATCGCCGTGATGGGCGCGGAGGCGGCCGTCAACGTCGTGCACCGGCGCAAGCTCGCCGCCGTCACCGACCGGGGCGAGGACCCCGCCGCGCTGCGGGAGCGCCTCGTCGCGGAGTACGCCGACCAGCTCACGCACCCCTATTTCGCGGCCGAGCGCGGCCTGGTGGACGACGTGATCGACCCGGCGGAGACCCGCGCGGTCGTCGCCCGCGCCTTCGCCACGCTGCGCGACAAGCGCGCGGTGCCCGTCGCGCGCAAGCACGGCAACGTACCGCTGTGACCCGCGGCCGGACGCTCCGCTCACCCGGACTTGATCTCGACGTCGAAGCGTCCGGCCGCGGTCCGCGCCGACCGCTGGGCGGCCTCGGGCCGGTCCCCGACGCTCACCATGAGCATCGTGAGCTGCTCCTCGAAGCAGCGGTCCGCGTCGTAGGGCGGCACGAGGTACTCCCCGAGGTCCAGCGTGACGAGCCCGTGCAGCGTGATCCACATGTGGTGCGCCACCATCTCGGGGTCGCGCCGGACGAACCGCCCGGTCTCGATGCACCGGCGGGCGCACTCGACGACGTTGGTCAGCGTGTAGCGGCCGTGCTGGCGGTCCTCCTCCGACAGCGAGAAGCCCGACAGCGACAGCGCGCCGAACATCGCGCGGTACAGGTGCGGGTTGGTGAGCGCGTTGTGCCGGTACGCGCGGCCCAGCAGCGCCATGTCGGCGACCGGGTCGGCGGTCCGGGCGACGCGCGAGAAGCACGCCTCCAGACGGGCGAAGCCCTCGTGCACCATGTGCCGGACGAGCCCGCTCATGCCGCCGAAATAGGTGTAGACCGCCATCGTGGAGCATCCGGCCTCGGCCGCGAGCCGCCGGGTGGACAGCGCGCGCGGCCCCTCCTCGTGCAGCAGCCGCGCCGCGATCTCCAGCAGCAGCGGCCGGACCTCCGGGTCGGATCGACGCGGGCTCACGGGAGCGCCCGCTGTGCACGGTCCCTCGCGGAGGTCCGCGCGCCTGGCCAGCTCATGCTCGTCCCCTCGTCGGCATGCGTACTCCCGACACTAACCAGCCGGTCCGCGCGCGCCGTCTCCGAGCGTGCGGCGCCCCGTCCGCTATCGGCCATCGCCCTCCCCTTCCCACCCGGGTCGGCCACTGTAAAAAATCACAGTGTTACAGAACGGACGAAAGGATGTTTTCCGTGTCCGCACTCCGCACCACCGTCACCACGCTCAACACGCGCCATCACCGCCCCGCGCTGGCCCTCTTCATGGTCGTCGTCATCGCGCACTGGGCCGAGCACGTCACCCAGGCGATCCAGATCTGGGTGCTCGGCTGGCCCGTTCCCGAGGCGCGCGGCGTGCTGGGGATGCCCTTCCCCTGGCTCATCAAGTCGGAGTGGCTGCACTACGGCTACGCGCTCGTGATGCTCGTCTTCCTGTTCCTGCTGCGGCCCGGGTTCACCGGCCGCTCGCGCACCTGGTGGAACATCGCCCTCGGCATCCAGATCTGGCACCACCTGGAGCACCTCCTGCTGCTCATCCAGTCGCAGGTCGGGTCGAACCTCGCGGGCCGTCCCGCGCCCACCAGCATCGCGCAGCTCATCTTCCCCCGCGTCGAGCTGCACCTGTTCTACAACGCGATCGTCTTCGCCCCGATGGTCGTCGCCATGATCCTGCACCGGCGCGCCGTCCCCGCCGAGGACGGCGACGCGGCGGACCGCGCGGCGTGCACGTGCGCCGAGCGGCGCGAGCCGGTGGGCGCGGGCGCGGGACGCGGATGAGCGCCGCGCGGCGCCGTCTGCGGATCACCCCGCCGGTCCTGCTGACGATCGTCGCCGGCACCTTCCTGCTGTACCTGGGCCTGCCCAACGTGGGCCTGGTGTGGCGCTCCGCGCAGGCGGACGTGGGCGTCCCCGGAACGTTCACCGCGACCGAGCGCTCCTGCATCGAGCACCCCGGGCACAGCGCGTGCGGCTGGCGGGGAACGTTCCGGCCCGCGACCGACGCGCCGGAGCGCACCGGCGTCGCCCTCTACGGCAGCGGCCCCGGGCTGCGTCCCGGCGCCCGCACCGAGGCGCGCGACACCGGGCGCCGCAGCCTGGTCTACCCGCCGGGCGGCACCCGCGAGTGGATTCCGACGGCGGCGCTCATCGCCGTCGGCGTCGGCCTGCTCGGCTGGGGCGTGCGGCGCGGCCTGCCCGCCCGCCGGGCCGGCCACCCTGTCCACGACGAGACGACCGTGCGGGAGCACCGATGACCCCACCCCACCCGGCACCGAGCCCGCCCACCTACTGGGACGAGATCCGGACGTCGCTCAAGGAGACCGAGCAGCGTTTCGGCCGTCTCCTGTGCTCGGTGCCGGACGCCGCCGAGCCCGCCACCGACGACTGGTCGATGGCGGACACGGCGGCGCACGTCGCGATCGTCGCGTGGCTGGCGACGAGCCTGACCGTGCCCGGCGGCGCGCCGCTGCCGGTGCCCGGCCTGGCCGAGCGCCGCCGCGCGGCGAACGTGGACGACATCCACGAGCTGAACCGGATCGCGCTCGCGCACTTCACCGAGCGCGACCCCGAGGCGCTGGCCCGGATGCTCGACGAGCACGTCGACGCCGTCCTGTCGGCGACGTCCGGGCGCGACCCGGAGGAGACCGTGGACTGGATCGGCGGCGCGCAGGTGCCGCTGTGCGGGCTGCTCGCGCACCTGACCAACGAGCTGACGCTGCACGGATACGACATCGCCCGGCGCGCCGGGGCCCCGTGGCCGGTCGATCCGTTCGTGGCGGCGCGGTTCCTGGAGCAGTTCATCATCGGCCTCACCCGGCACGGCCCGGGCGACCTGCTGGCCGGAGGCGGCAAGCCGCGCGACCGGCCCATCACGGTCGAACTGCACTCCGATCACACCGATCCGGTGACGCTCGTGCTCGCGGACGGGCGGGTCACCGCCGAGGTGCCCGGCCGCACGCCCGACGTCCGCGTCACGTGCGACCCGACCGCGCTCGTCATGATGCTGTTCGGCATGCGCAGCCGGACGAGCGTGCTGCTCAGCCGCCGGGTCCGGGTGGGCGGGCGGCGGCCGTGGCTGCTGCCGGTCTTCCTGCGGACCGTCCGCGTCCCGTCGTGACGGCCCGGCCCCGGATCGCGGCGGGTCAGATCCGGGGCGGGTCGTCGTCGATCTCGAAGAACCCCGGCAGCGGGGCGCGCCCGGCCAGCGGCAGGACGCGGATGAGGTACTTGCGGCGCGCGGTGCGGGCCGAGGCGACGGCGTCGTTGTAGAAGTTGCGGGCGTAGACGACCTTGGCGGCGGCGCCGCTCAGCTCGTCCAGCACGGTCACGCCCTCCACGTCGCCGTTGAGGGTGGCGGCGAAGTCGGGCTGGTCGACGACGGCGCGCAGCGCGCGCGACAGGTCGCTCTCGGCGAACTCGCGGCGCTCGGAGTCGGCGGTGCGGGCGCTGTGCGCGGCGGTGGCCAGGACCAGGCTCGTCGCCGGGTCGAGCAGCCGCGAGGCGGCCAGCTCCAGCGCGACGGCGGCGCGGCGCACCAGCGCGGCGTCCAGCGCGGCGCGGGCCGTCTCGACGCGGACGTGCAGCCGGTCGAGCCGGGTGGCGCGCCACGACACGTACACGCCGATCAGGAAGACCAGCGCGATCCAGAACAGGACGTCGATGATCCAGCCGTAGGTCATCGGACCCCCTGCGTCCGGTCGGCGGCGATGACGCCGCCGGCGCCGCCCGCCACGGTCTCGTAGACGCGCAGGACGTCGCGGGCGACCGACGACCAGTCGTAGTCGCGCACGGCGGTGCGGGCCTCGGCCGAGAGCTGCTTGCGGCGGGCGGAGTCGTCCAGCAGGTCCCCGGCGGCGGCGGCCAGCGCGGTGGCGTCGCCGACGGGGAACAGGACGCCCGCGCGCCCGCCGCGCAGCACGCGGTCGAACGCCTCGATGTCGCTGGCCAGGATCGGCGCCCCGGCCGACATCGCCTCGGCGAGCACGATGCCGAAGCTCTCGCCGCCGGTGTTGGGGGCGACGAACACGTCCACCGAGTGGTAGGCGCGGACCTTGTCCTCCTCGCTGACCAGGCCGAGCGCGACGACGCGGTCGCGCAACTCGGGCGAGACCCGGGACAGGACCTCGTCGACGTCGCCGGGCCCGGCGAGCAGCAGCCGCAGGCCGGGCCGTTCCCGGCCGAGGATCTCGAACGCGCGCAGCAGCGTCGGCAGGCCCTTGCGGGGCTCGTCCATGCGGCCGAGGAACCCGAGCGCGCCGCCCTCGCCCGGCCAGCCGGGCAGCGGCTCGGCGGTGGTGTAGCGCTCGGTCGCGACGCCGTTGGGGATGAGCACGGCGTCGCCGCCGAGGTGCTCCACCAGCGTCGTGCGGGCCGCGACCGACACCGCGATCCGGCCGGTGATCTTCTCCAGCGCCGACCGCAGGATCGGCGCGGTGACCGACACGATGCGCGACTTGTCGTAGGAGGCGTGGAACGTGCCCACGATGGGGCCGTCGGCCGTCCAGCAGGCCAGCAGGCCGAGCGACGGCGCGGCGGGCTCGTGCACGTGCAGCACGTCGAAGCCGCCGTCGTTGATCCAGCGCCGGACGCGCGCCGCCGACAGGAACCCGAACGCCAGCCGCGCCACCGACCCGTTGTAGGGGACGGGCACCGCGCGCCCGGCGGGCACGACGTAGGACGGCAGCGGCGCGTCCTCGTCGGCCGGGGAGATCACCGAGACCTCGTGGCCGTAGCCGATCAGCGCCTCGGCCAGGTCGCGGATGTGCTGCTGGACGCCGCCGGGGACGTTCCAGGTGTACGGGCAGACGATGCCGATCCTCACGCGGGCCTCTCAGTGAAGTCCGCGACCCAGACGCGCTGGAGCATGTGCCAGTCCTGCGGGTGCGCGGCGATGCCCGCCGCGAACACGTCCGCGAGATCCTGCGTCATGGCGCGGATCTTGTCCTGCCGCCCGCCGGACTCGGGAACCGGGATCTCGTCGTGGACGCGGGCGCACCAGTAGTCGCCCTCGTACCAGAGCGTGACCGGGTACAGGGCGGCGCCGGTCTGCACGGCGAGCGCGCCGGAGACGGCGGGCATCCGCGCGGTCTCGCCGAAGAAGTCGACGTCGATGCCGCCGGCGGTGAGGTCGCGGTCGACGACGAGGCAGACGGGCCGCCCGGCCCGCAGCCGCTGCGCGAGCCGTCCGTAGGCCGAGGCGCCCCGGTGCGCGAGCACCTCCATGCCCAGGCTCTCGCGGAAGGCGACGAACCGGTCGAACAGCGACTCGGGCTTGAGGCGTTCGGCGACGGTCGTGAACGGATATCCGCTGTGGACGAGCCACGCCCCGGCCTGCTCGTAGTTGCCCATGTGGGGCAGCGCGACGATCGCGCCGCGTCCCGAGTCGAGGGTGGCGAACAGCTTCTCGTGGCCGGTGACGCGCATCTTGCCGAGGATGCGGTCGCGGTCGTACTCGGGGAGCCGGAAGACCTCCAGCCAGTACCGGAAGTAGGACCGCAGGACCCGCTTGGACAGGACGCGGACCTCGTCGTCCACCTCCTTCTTGCCCAGCACCCGGCACAGGTTGCGTTCGAGCTGCTGCACGCCGCCGCCGTGCCGCTGCCAGGTGCGGTCGGCCAGGGCGGCGAACACCAGGCGGCCCACGCGCTCGGGCGTCTTGCGGACGACGCCCCAGCCGAGCGCGTAGGCGGCGTCGGCGGCCTCGTCGCGCAGCCCGCTCACGGCGTGCGCTCCGGCGCGCGGGCGGCGTCGGCGGCCTGCTTCCACACGGTGTGGAACCGCTGCGCGACGGTGACGGTGCTGAGCGCCGCTAGCACCCAGAGCGCGATCGCGAGGATGAAGGGGACGCCCAGGCCGTGGAAGCCCGCCGCGACCAGCGCGATGACCAGCCGCTCGGACCGTTCCGCGACGCCGACGTCGCACGTGTAGCCGAGCCCCTCGGCGCGGGCCTTGGCGTAGGAGACGACGACGCCGGAGACCAGGCAGTACAGCGCCAGGCCCGCCAGGACGGTCTCCCCGTCGCGGTTCAGGCCGATCATGAGCCCGGCGAAGATGGCGGCGTCGGCGACGCGGTCCATGGTGGAGTCCAGGAAGGCGCCGAACTTGGAGATCTTGCCGGTGACGCGGGCCACGGCGCCGTCGAGCATGTCGAACAGCACGAACGCGGTGATCACCATCGTGCCCCAGAAGTACTCGCCGCGCGGGAAGAACCCGAGGGCCCCGGCGACGACGCCCACCGTCCCGACGACCGTGATCACGTTCGGGGACAGTCCGGTGCGTGCGACCGCCCGGCCGACCGGGGTCAGGACACGGCCCAGCGCGGGCCGCAGAGACTTGAGCATTACTTCCTTTCCGGGGGCCGGGCCGCTTACCCGGCGGCGCTCATCGTAGTGCTCCCCCGCGTCGTGAGTGATCAGCGGCGCAGCCCGCCGCCCCTTGTGCTCGGGCGCGGTCCGGTCAAGGCTGGACGTACGCGTGTGATGTCGGTCACGTCACGGTGCGGGCCGGCTCCCCCAAGCCGAGGAGGCAACGATGGCGGACAGAGGAGGCCCCGGCGGGGCACCGGCGGCCGGCGAGCCCGGGGCGGTGCGCAACGTCGTGCTGATCGGCCCCTCCGGAACGGGCAAGACGACGCTGGCCGAGGCGCTGCTCGCCGCGACCGGCACGGTGCCGCGCGCGGGCCGCGTCGAGGACGGCACCACCGTCGCGGACTTCGACGAGGCCGAGATCCGGCGGCACCGGTCGGTGAACCTGGCGCTCACGCCGTTCGAGCACGGCGGCGTCAAGGTCAACCTGATCGACACGCCCGGCTACCCCGACTTCGTCGGTGACCTGCGGGCCGGGCTGCGCGCGGCCGACGCGGCGCTGTTCGTCGTGTCGGCGGTGGACGGCGTGGACGGGCAGACGCGGCTGCTGTGGGAGGAGTGCGCGGCCGTCGGCATGCCGCGCGCCGTCGTCATCACCAAGATCGACCAGCGCCGCGGCGACTTCGCCGCCGCCATGGCCGCGTGCCAGGAGACGTTCGGCGAGGGCGTCGTGCCGCTCTACTACCCGCTGCCGGGCGACCGGCTGATCGGGCTGCTCACCGGCCGCTGCCTGGACTACTCCGGCGGGAGCCGGGTGGAGTGCGCGCCCGACCCGGAGCGGTCGGACGAGGTGGAGGAGCGGCGGGCCACGCTCATCGAGGCGATCATCCAGGAGAGCGAGGACGAGTCGCTCATGGACCGCTATCTCGCCGGTGAGGACCTGGACGTCAAGGCACTCATCACCGACCTGGAGACGGCCGTCGCGCGCGGCGCGTTCCACCCCGTGCTGACGACGTCGGTCCCGCACGGCGACCGGGCGGGGCCGGTCGTCGGGATGGCCGAGCTGCTGGAGGTCGTCACGCAGGCGTTCCCGTCGCCGCCCGAGCATCCCGTGCCGCCCGTCACCGGGATCACCGGCGGCGCCCGCCGCGCGGTGTCCTGCGACCCGGACGGGCCGCTGGTCGCCGAGGTCGTCAAGACCACCACCGACCCCTACGTCGGGCGGATCTCGCTGGTGCGGGTGTTCTCCGGGACGCTGCGCCCGGACATGCTCGTGCACGTCTCCGGGCACGGCCTGGCGGAGCGCGGCCACGCCGACCACGACGTGGACGAGCGCGTCGGCGCGCTGACCTCGCCGCTCGGCAGGCGGCAGCGGCTCGTCGGGTCGTGCGCGGCCGGGGACATCTGCGCGGTGGCGCGGCTGACGCGGGCCGAGACCGGGGACACGCTGTCGGACCCGGGCGAGCCGCTGCTGATGGCGCCGTGGCCGATGCCCGAGCCGCTGCTGCCGGTGGCGGTGCGCGCCGCGTCCACGACCGACGAGGACAAGCTCGGCCAGGCGCTGGCGCGGCTCGTCGCCGAGGACCCGACGCTGCGGCTGGAGAACAACCCCGAGACGCACCAGCTCGTGCTGTGGTGCCTGGGCGAGACGCAGGCCGACGTGCTGGTGGAGCGGCTGGCGTCCCGGCACGGCGTCACCGTCGAGCGGGAGGAGCTGCGGGTCGCGCTGCGCGAGACGTTCGGCGCGCCCGCCACCGGGGTGGGACGGCACGTCAAGCAGAGCGGCGGGCACGGCCAGTACGCCGTGTGTGCGATCGACGTGGAGCCGCTGCCCGCCGGGGAGGGGTTCGAGTTCGCCGACCGGGTCGTCGGCGGGGTCGTGCCGCGCCAGTTCATCCCGTCGGTGGAGAAGGGCGTCCGGCAGCAGATGGAGCGCGGCGTGCTGGCCGGGCATCCCGTGGTGGACGTCCGGGTCGTGCTGCACGACGGCAAGCACCATCCCGTCGACTCCTCGGACATGGCGTTCCAGACGGCGGGCGCGCTGGCGCTGCGCGACGCGGCGGGCCGGGCGCCGATGCTGCTGCTGGAGCCGGTGGACGACGTCGCGGTGCTGGTGACCGACGAGTACGTCGGCGCCGTCATGTCCGACCTGACCGGGCGGCGGGGCCGCGTCCTCGGCTCGGAGACGATCGCGGGCGGCCGGACGCTGGTCCGCGCCGAGGTGCCGGAGCTGGAGATCGTCCGGTACGCCGTGGACCTGCGGTCGCTGTCGCAGGGCACCGGCTCGTTCCGCCGCTCGTTCCTGCGGTACGAACCCCTGCCGACGCACCTGGCCGGGCGCGTGCCGTCCGGCTAGCGCCGGTCGTCCGGGGGCAGCGCGCAGGCCGGGGTGCCGCCGGGCAGCCTGCCCCGGTTGGCGGCGACGAGGCGGTACACGCCGAGCGCCAGCCACGACACCGGCGGCACCCGCAGCAGCAGCCCGAGCGGGCGCCACACCCCTCCGGCGCCGACGAGCAGCCGCGCCACGGCCTGCGCCGCCCCGCTCACCCGCCCGGACGCGTCCACGTACAGCAGTTCGCGGGCCGCGCGCTCGCGCGGGACGCCGAGCGCGGCCAGGTCGGCGCGCTGGTAGGGGACGATCGCGGCCGGGGTCGGGACGCGGCGCCGCACGAACCCCACCGACGACGTGCAGAAACCGCAGTCGCCGTCGAACACCAGGACCGGCCGCGCCATGCTCAGACCCCCTCGGGCCACGCGTCGGCCAGCAGCCGCCGCGTGTCGGCCAGCAGTTGCGGCAGCACCTTGGTGTGCCCCACCACCGGCATGAAGTTGGTGTCGCCGCCCCAGCGCGGCACCACGTGCTGGTGCAGGTGCGCCGCGATGCCCGCGCCCGCGACCTGCCCCAGGTTCATGCCCACGTTGAAGCCCTGCGCACCGCTGGCCTTGCGCAGCGCGCCGAGGGCGCGGCGGGTCAGCACGGCCAGCTCGGTGTACTCGGCCTCGTCCAGCTCGGAGTAGTCGGCGACGTGCCGGTACGGGACGACCATCAGATGCCCCGAGTTGTACGGATACAGGTTGAGGACCGCGAACACCGCCGTGCCGCGCGCGACGATCAGGCCCTCCTCGTCGGACATGGCCGGGATCTCGCAGAACGGGCAGCCGTCCTCGGAGCCGCTGCCGCGAGGCTTGTTCTCGCCCTTGATGTAGGCCATCCGGTGCGGCGTCCAGAGCCGCTGGAAGTTGTCCGGGGAGCCGGCGCCGCGCTGTTCCTCGACCCCGGCGTCCTCGCGCGCCTCCTGCACCACGGGCTTCTCCGGCTCTACGCTCAAGGCGGCGCTCTCCTTTGCTCACGGCCTGACCAGCAGCATAGAAGAGCGCGGCCGTGCTCCCTGCGGCAGGGAGGCCGCTCCCCCGCCCTCCCGCGCCGGATCGTGTCGATACCCCGTGGAGACCCGCACCGATGACCGACTATGAGCAGGGCCGATCCGGCGGCGAGGGTTCCCCGCCCGACCTCGGCGCCCTTCCGTACCACGCGGGACGCTCCCCCGGGGCGCCCGCCCCGCTGCCGCCGCTGCTGACACCGCCCGCCGATCCGCCGCCGGGCGGACCGACGCCCGGCGGGCCGACGCCCGGCTTCGGGACGCCGCTGTCCGCGCCGCCGCCCGTGACCGTCCCGCCGCCGCGCCTGGGCGCGGCGGGCGAGCGGCCCGCCGCCGCGGACGGTGTGCCGGGCCGCATCACGATCGACGACGAGGTCATCGAGAAGATCGCGCTGCTGGCCGCGCAGGAGATCGCGGGCGTCATCGCCGTCGAGGGCCGGGCCGGGTCCGGCGGCGCGGCGGCCGGTGAGCGGCGCGCGCCCGTCCGGGTCCGCACCCACGACGACCAGGTGTCGCTGGACCTGGCGCTGACCGTCGAGTACGGGAGCGTCGTCCTGGACGTGGCCACGATCGTCCGGGCGAACGTGGCCCGGGTGGTGGGCCGGATGCTCGGGATGCGGGTCGAGGCGGTGAACGTCGCGGTCGAGGACGTCCGGCTGCCCGGCTCCCCCGCCTAGGCGCCGGGGCGGGCGGCGCAGGTGGCGCCGCCGCCCCCGCCGGGGGCGACCGTCGTCAGCGTCACCGACTCGACCTCGGTGACCATGACCCCGGCGAAGGAGAACGTCCTGGTCTGGCCCTTACGGACCATCTCCATCTGCTGCTGCGGGGACTTGCCGCGCAGCGTGACCAGGACGCGGGCCGCCACGTTGTCCTGCGGCTTCACGACGACCTCCAGGCCGCCCGCGCCCGGCCGGTAGATCGCGACGCCGTCGGCGCACGGCGTCCCGCCGCTGCCGCCGCCGTTCGGCTGCGGGATCTGCGGGCCCGAGCCGTCGTCGCCCGGCGGCTGCTGCGGCGCCCCGGACGGCTGCCCGGAGGGCTGGCCCGGGGGGACGGTCTGCGGCGCGGGATTCGTCGGGACCGTGCCGGGGACCTGCCCGGGAACCTGGCCCTGCGGGACCTGGCCGGGCGTCGGGTTCACGGCCGCCCGGGAGCCGCCCGGGTCGTCCAGCAGCGGGAGCAGCAGCACACCGATCGCGGCGACCACCAGGAGCAGCGCCCCTCCGTAGCCGAGGAACCGCCACCAGGGCGAGCCTCCGGTACCGGCGGGCCTGCTGGACTTCATGCGTGCTGTCTCCCGGTTCGTGGCGTGACCGCCGAGGCTACCAAGACGGGGCAAGCCACCCGGATCGCCCCGAGCCCGCGCGGGTCCGGGGCGATCACGGGCGGGATCAGACCTGGGCGCGGGACTCGATCGCGGCGACGATCTCGTCCGCCGCCGCCTCGGGGCTCACGCCGTTCTTCTGCTCACCGTCGCGGTAGCGGAACGAGACGGCGTCCTTGGCGACGTCGTCGTCCCCGGCGAGCAGCATGTACGGCACCTTCTGCTTCTGCGCGTTGCGGATCTTCTTCTGCATCCGGTCGGAGGAGGTGTCGACCTCGACCCGGACGCCGCGCGCCCGCAGCAGCGCCGCGACCTTCTCCAGGTGCGCGACGTGCGCGTCGCCGATCGGGATGCCGACGACCTGCACCGGCGCCAGCCACGGCGGCATCGCGCCCGCGTAGTGCTCCAGCAGCACGCCGAAGAACCGCTCGATCGACCCGAACAGCGCCCGGTGCAGCATGACGGGCCGCTTGCGGGTGCCGTCGGCCGCCTGGTACTCCAGCCCGAACCGCTCGGGCTGGTTCGGGTCGACCTGGATGGTGGAGAGCTGCCAGGTGCGGCCGATGGCGTCCTTGGCCTGCACGGAGATCTTCGGGCCGTAGAACGCGGCGCCGCCCGGGTCGGGGACCAGGTCCAGCCCGGTCTCCTCGGCGGCCTCGCGCAGTGCGCCGGTCGCCATCTCCCACATGTCGTCCGAGCCGATGAACTTGTCGGAGTCGTCGCGGGTGGACAGCTCCAGGAAGAACTCGGTGAGCCCGTAGTCGCGCAGCAGCCCGAGGACGAAGTCGAGCAGCCGCTTGATCTCGGTGCCCATGTCCTCCTGGGTGGTGTAGATGTGCGCGTCGTCCTGGGTCATGCCGCGGACGCGGGTGAGGCCGTGCACGACGCCGGACTTCTCGTACCGGTACACCGAGCCGAACTCGAACAGCCGCAGCGGCAGCTCCCGGTAGGACCGGCCGCGCGCCCGGTAGATCAGGTTGTGCATCGGGCAGTTCATCGGCTTGAGGTAGTACTCGCTGCCGTCGACCTCCATCGGCGGGAAGATGTCCTCCTTGTACGAGCCGAGGTGGCCGGAGGTCTCGAACAGGCGGCCCTTGGTGATGTGGGGGGTGTTGACGAACTCGTACCCCTCCTCCTCGTGCCGCCGCCGCGAGTAGTCCTCCATGACGCGGCGGATCACGCCGCCCTTGGGGTGGAAGACCGCCAGGCCCGAGCCGATCTCGTCGGGGAAGGAGAACAGGTCGAGTTCGGCGCCGAGCTTGCGGTGGTCGCGCTTCTCGGCCTCGGCGAGCAGGTGCAGGTACTCGTCCTGCCTCTCGCGCGACTCCCACGCGGTGCCGTAGATGCGCTGGAGCTGCGGGTTCTTCTCGCTGCCGCGCCAGTACGCGCCGCCGGTGCGCATCAGCTTGAACGCCGGGATGACGCGGGTGGTCGGCACGTGCGGCCCGCGGCACAGGTCCTTCCAGCGCAGGTCGCCGGTCTTGGCGTCGAGGTTGTCGTAGATGGTCAGCTCACCGGCGCCGACCTCGACGTCGGCGCCCTCACCGGCGTCGGCGGCGCCGCCCTTGAGGCCGATCAGCTCCAGCTTGTAGGGCTCGCCCGCCAGCTCGGCGCGGGCCTCGTCGTCGGAGACGGGGCGGCGCTCGAACCGCTGCGCCTGCTTGACGATCTCGCGCATGCGCTTCTCGATGCGCTTGAGGTCGTCGGGGGTGAACGGGTCGGTGACGTCGAAGTCGTAGTAGAAGCCGTTCTCCACGGGCGGGCCGATGCCCAGCTTCGCGTCGGGGAACAGCTCCTGGACGGCCTGCGCCATCACGTGCGCCGCCGAGTGCCGCATGATGGCGCGGCCGTCGGGCGAACCGATCTCGACGGGCTCGACGGCGTCGCCGTCGGCGACCGGGTGCGCCAGGTCGCGCAGCTCACCGCCGACGCGGGCGGCGATCACGGTGCGGCCGTCGGCGTCGAGGGCCTGCCCGGCGGTCGTGCCGGCGGGCACCACCCGCTCGCTCCCGTCGAGGGTGATGCGCAGCTCAGACACGGTGGACACGGAGATCTCCTCGTGATCGTGGGACGACCCGGAACGCGGTGAGGCCCCGGGATCGCTCCCGGGGCCTCAGCGAACGTCGCGACTCAGCGCGTGCGAGCGGGGCGCCGGGGCGTGCCCGGCGTCGTCGTGCTCGCGGCGTGAATCATGGGCGTCAGTGTAGCTCAGGACGTCGCTTCGCGCGGGCCGCGGAGCTGGTCCATGTCCTCCAGCTCACGGCCCTTGGTCTCGGGCACGGCCCGGAAGACGAAGACGAACGCCAGCAGGGCCATCGCGCAGTAGATGCCGTAGGCGAGGCCGAGCGAGAAGCCCGACAGGCCGGGGAACGACGTGGTGACGATCCAGTTCGCGATCCACTGCGCGGCGGCGGCGACGGCCAGCGCGGACGCGCGGATGAAGTTGTTGAACATCTCGCCGAGCATGACCCACACGACCGGGCCCCACGTGGCGGCGAACGAGAACACGTACAGGTTGGCGGCGACGAGCGCGACCGGGCCGGTGATGTCCCCGAGCGACGGTTCGCCGTTCACGACGTTGGCGGTGGCGAAGCAGTACGTCAGGACTCCGAGCGTGACCGTCATGCCGGCGGCGCCGATCAGCAGCAGCGGGCGGCGGCCGATCTTGTCCACGAACAGGATCGCGATGACGGTGCCGAGGACGTTCACCACCGAGTTGATCACGGAGGTGAGCATCGCGTCGCCCTCGTTGAACCCGACGGCCTGCCACAGCGTCGACGAGTAGTAGAAGATGACGTTGATGCCGACGAACTGCTGGAACACCGACAGCAGGACGCCGATCCAGACGATCGGCAGCAGCCCGAACCGGTTGCCGCGCAGGTCGCGCAGGTGGACGGGCCGCTCCACCTTGATCGACTTCACGATCTCGCCGATCTTGCGCTCGACCTCGCGCCGGCCCATGAGCTTGGCGAGCACCTCGCGGGCGGCGCCGATGTCCTTCTTCTTGACCAGGTAGCGGGGCGACTCGGGGATCGTCAGCGCGACGACTCCGTAGAGGATCGCGGGGATCGCCGCGCTGGCGAACATCCACCGCCAGGCCGAGCCGCCGGGGCCGAAGCTCTCCGACGCGCCGCCCGCCGCGCGGGCGATGAGGTAGTCGACGACGAGTGCGGCGAAGATGCCGAGCACGATCGCCATCTGCTGGAGCGAGCCGAGCCGGCCGCGCAGCGCCGCCGGGGCGATCTCGGCGATGTAGGCGGGCGCGATCACCGAGGCGGCGCCGACGGCCAGGCCGCCGAACAGCCGCCACAGCGTGAGGTCGACGGCGCTGAACGCCAGCGCCGAGCCGATCGCGCTGAGGAAGAAGATGAACGAGGCGACGAGCATGATCCGCACGCGGCCGTACCGGTCGGCCAGCGGCCCGGCGAACCAGGCGCCGACCGCGCAGCCGAGCAGCGCGGAGGCGACGACGAAGCCGATGGCGAGGTCGCTCAGGCCGAACTGCCGCTCGATCGCGTTGACCGTGCCGTTCACGACCGACGAGTCGTAGCCGAACAGGAATCCGCCGAGCGCGGCGGCGCCGGCCAGCAGGATCGCGGTGGCGGCCGAGTGGTCCGGCTGCCGATCCTCCTCGGGCGCGCGAGCGACGCCACCATCACCGTCTGTAGCCATGACGGTGATCTTCCCTCTTCCCGCGCCGCTATGCCCGGCTCGAACCCTCGTTTCCGTTCAGTCGCGGGTGGCGACGCCGATGACGCAGGGCGCGGCCGGGTGGAGGCTGCGCTCGCCGGGAAAACGGAAGTCGCGGCGCCGCCGGATGGTGAAGCCGGACGCGGCGATCCGGTCGGCCGTCGGGCGGGTCAGCCGGCATCCGGCGGCGACGTAGGGCCACACCACGTCGACGGCGCGCTGGTAGCGGACCATGGCCGGGGTGTCGCCGCGAACGTGCTCGTAGAAGCGCAGCTCGCCGCCGGGCCGCAGCGCGCGGCGCAGTTCGGCGAGGGCGCGGCCGGGGTCGCGCACCGAGCACAGGACGAGCGACACGACGGCGGTGTCGAAGGAGACGTCGGCCACGTCGAGGTCTTCGGCGAGGCCGGGCCGGACGGTCGCCGGCACCCGCGCGTCGCGCGCGGCGGCCTCGGCGCGGGCGCGCAGCGTCGGTTCGGGTTCGAGCGCGACGACCTCGGTGACGGTGGCGGGATAGTGCGCGAAGTTGGCGCCGTGCCCGGCGCCGACCTCCAGGACGCGGCCGCGCGCGCTCGCCAGCAGCTCGTCGCGCAGCTCGCCGCCGCCCGCCCTCGCGCACGCCGCGTCCATGCGGGGATAGAGCCGGGCGAAGATCGGGTGCCTGCGATCATCGGTCATCCCGGCAGTGTCCGCCGCCCCGGGGCCGTCCGCAAGGACGCGGACCGGTCCCGGGGCGGCGCTCTCCCCGCGCCGGGAGGCGTCAGGCGGTGGCGCGCAGGGCGGTGGCCGCGCCCCGGCGCCGCAGTTCGGGCAGGACGCCCTCCCCGAACCAGTACGCCTCCTCCAGGTGCGGGTAGCCCGACAGCACGAACTCCTCGATGCCGAGGGCCGCGTACTCCTCGATGAGGTCCGCGACCTCGGCGTGGCTGCCGACCAGCGCGGTGCCCGCGCCGCCGCGCACCAGGCCGACGCCCGCCCACAGGCCCGGGTGGATCTCCAGGTCGCGGACGGAGCCGCCGCCGGTGCGGTAGTTCTCGTGCAGGCGGCGCATCCGGGACTGGCCGACCGAGTCGCTGGAGGCCAGCGCCTTCTGCGCGACGTCGATGACCTCGGGGTCCAGGCCGTCCAGCAGCCGCCCCGCCTCGGTCCAGGCGGCCTCGGAGGTGTCGCGGGAGATCGTGTGCAGCCGGATGCCGAAGCGCAGGGTGCGGCCCTGCTCGGCCGCCAGGCCGCGAATCCACGCGATCTTCTCCGCGACCTGCGCGGGCGGTTCGCCCCAGGTGAGGTAGACGTCCACGTTGCGGGCCGCGACGGGCCCGGCGGCCGGGGACGAGCCGCCGAAGTAGATCTCCGGCAGCGGGTCCGGCGGGCGCGCGGTCGTGGCCCCCTCGACGTGGTAGTGCTCGCCCTCGAAGTCGAACGGGGTGCCGGTCCAGGCGCCCCGGACGATCCGCAGGAACTCGTCGGTGCGGGCGTAGCGCGCGGAGTGGTCGAGATGGTCGCCGAACCGGCGCTGCTCGGCCGCCTCGCCGCCGGTGACGACGTTGAGCAGCAGCCGCCCGCCGGAGATGCGCTGGTAGGTGGCGGCCATCTGCGCGGCGAGCGTCGGTGAGACGAACCCGGGCCGGAACGCCACGAGGAACTTCAGCCGGGACGTCTCGCGCAGCAGCGCGGCGGTGACGAGCCAGGCGTCCTCGCACCAGGTGCCGGTGGGGGTCAGGACGGCCTCGAAGCCGAGCTGTTCGGCCGACCGCGCCACCTGCGCGAGGTAGTCGATGTCGGGCGCGCGGTTGGCGTTGGCGGACGCGCCGGGCCCGCCGCCGTTGAGCAGCAGCGGCGCGTTGTGGCCGCCGCCGATCAGCGTGCGGCCGTCGCCGCTGGTGGGCAGGAACCAGTGGAAGCGCAGCGTCACGGGGTCACCTCGATCGTGTTGTAGCGGCGGTCGACGAACTTCGCGAAGTCGATCTCGGTGGGGATCAGGCCCTGCTCGTGGAAGGCGTCCGCGAGCGCCTGCTCGTTGCGGACGAACTCATCATCGATCTTGAGTGCCTTGGCGATGCGCCGCTGCGCGGCGACCTCCGCGACGGGAAGCGGCAGGCCGGTGTCCTTGGACCAGACCTTCGCCCACTCCTTGTGCTTGTCGGTGGACCACGCCAGCGCGCGGATGCGGCGGGTCACCAGATCCCGGATCGCGGCCTCGCGCCCGGCGTCGTCCAGCGCGCGGTCGCCCGCGACCAGGACGTTGTAGCCGGTGGTGTAGCCGGTGCCGTCCACCAGCGTGCGGGCCTTGGTCTGCGCCTCGGCCTGGGCGGTGTAGGGGTCCCAGATGGCCCAGGCGTCGAGCTTGCCGGAGCTGAACGCGGCGAGCGCATCCGGCGGCGCCAGGTACTGCGGCTCGATGTCCTTGAACGACAGGCCGGCCTTGGCCAGCACGGTGAGCAGGTGGTAGTGCGCCGAGCTGCCCTTGGCGACCGCGACGCGCTTGCCCTTCAGCTCCGCCGGGTTCCGGAGCGGCGAGTTCGCCGGGACGACGATCGCCTGCCCCTTGAGGCCGAGGTCCGACACGGCCACGACCTTGATCTTCGAGCCGGCCGCCGCCGCGAAGACGGGCGGGGCGTTGCCGACCGGGCCGACGTCCAGGGCGCCCGCGTGCACGGCCTCCAGCAGCGGCGGGCCGGAGGTGAACTCCTTCCACTCGATCTTGTAGGGCACCTTGGCGAGTTCCCCGGCGGCGCCGAGCAGCGCCCGGAGGCCGCCCTTCTGGTCGCCGATCCGCAGCGTCACCTTGGTCAGGTCGGGCTTGCCGTCGGGGCCGAGCGCGACGGCGGGCTCGTCGTCCCCGCCGCAGGCGGCGGAACCCGCCGCCAGGACGAGCGCGAGGGCGGCCAGCAGGACGCGGGGACGGATCGTGCGGATCATGCGGTTCCTTCGGGGGTGACGCCGAGCGTGGCGAGCAGCGTGGAGCGGAGGTCGAGCAGGTGGGGGTGGTCGCGGTGCCGGGGCCGGTCCAGGCCGACCCGGGACTCGTGCGCGATGCGGCCGCCGTCCAGGACCAGGACGCGGTCGGCGAGCAGCAGCGCCTCGTCGACGTCGTGGGTGACGAGCAGGATGCCGGGGCGGTGCCGCTCCCACAGGTCCAGGACGAGCCGGTGCATGGTGATGCGGGTGAGGGCGTCGAGCGCGCTGAACGGCTCGTCGAGCAGCAGCAGGTCGGGCCGGCGGACCAGCGCGCGGGCCAAGGACGCGCGCTGGGCCTCGCCACCCGACAGCGTCAGCGGCCAGGCGCCGGCGCGGTCGATCAGGCCGACCTCGGTGAGCGCGCCGTCGGCGGCGGCGCCCGGGTCGGGGGTGCGCAGCCCGAGGGCCACGTTGGCGCGGACGCGCTTCCACGGCAGCAGGCGCGGCTCCTGGAAGGCGACGGCGACGGTGCCGTCCACGGCGATGCCGTCCCGCTCACCGGCGGGTGCGGGGTCGAGCCCGGCCAGCGCCCGGAGCAGCGTCGATTTGCCCGAGCCGCTGCGGCCGAGCAGCGCGACGAACTCGCCGCGCCCGATCGTGACGTCCACGCCGTCCAGAACGGTGCGGTCGCCGAAGCGGCGGGAGAAGCCGGTGACGGTCGCCACGGCCTCGCCGGTCAGCGCAGGAACGTCGCGCGCCATGACAGGGCCTTCCTCTCCAGCAGCCGCACGACCGCGTCGGTGGCCAGGCCGAGCGCCGCGTAGACGACGAGGCCGAGCACGACGATGTCGGTGCGGAGGAACTCGCGGGCGTTGTTGATCATGAAGCCGAGCCCGGACGACGCGTTGATCTGCTCGGCGACGATCAGCGCGAGCCAGGCGATGCCGAGGCTCTGCCGCAGGCCGACGAGCGCCTGGGGCAGCGCGCCGGGCAGCACGACGTGCCGGATCAGCGCGCCGCGTCCGAGGTCCAGCACCCGGGCGACCTCGCCGAGCCTGCCGTCCACTCCGCGGATGCCCGCGAAGGTGTTGAGGTAGAGCGGGAACACCACGCCGAGCGCGACGAGCCCGACCTTGGGCGTCTCACCGATCCCGAACCACAGGATGAACAGCGGGATGAGGCCGAACAGCGGCAGCGCGCGGAGCATCTGCATGATCGGGTCGACGGCGTTCTCCCCGATCCGGCCGAGCCCGGCGACGAGGGCGAGGCCGATTCCGGCGGCGCCGCCGAGCAGGAAGCCGAGGGCCGCGCGCCGCACCGAGACGCCGATCGCCTCGGTGAGCGTGCCGTCGCGGAACAGCTCCACGCCGGTCGCGGCGATCGTGACGGGCGCGGCGAGCAGCCGTTCGGGCAGCAGCCCCGCGCTGGACAGCGCCTGCCACAGGACGAGGACGGCGAGCGGGCTGATCCAGCGGGCGAGGACGGCCGGACGCGGTGCGCGCGGGGCGCGCGGAGCCAGTCCGGCGCGCGGCGCGGGGCGCGCGAGGTCGAGGGAGGAGGTGGACACGGGGAACCCTTCGGGTGCGGAGCAGGCCGGATGTGAGCGCGTCAGAGCCGACACAGGCAGCTCGCCTGGCGCCGGAGATCGACGTGCAGGCGGGCGACGAGAAGGGAGGAGGGGTGTTCCACGGGCTCCACCCTGACCGATATTTCCCACTAAGTCAATCGACAATACTGGTTAAGTGGGTTACGGACGGGACCGCTACCTGCGGCGCCGGTTGCGATCTCCACCCGGCGGGGCATGCCGCGGCCTCGCGCGCCGCCTAGGCTCAGCATTGATGAACGCACCACCGCACCGCCCGGCCCGCGTCCGGCTCCTCGACGGCGTGCGCGCCGCCGTCCGCCCCGGCCCGCACGACCCGCCGGGCTTCGTCCCGCCGGTCGGCTTCGGCACCCGGATGGCGCTGCTCGCGCTGCTCGCCGGAGCCGCGATCGGCGCCATGGCGGGCACGATCGCCATCCCGCTGAACGTCTTCGACCCGCCGCCGGGCGTCACGCTCGCCTGGCTGCTGGCCGCCGCGCAGGTGCTGCCGCTGCTGTACGCGCCGTTCCGGCCGCTGGCCGCCTGGCGGATCAGCGCCCCGGCGTTCCTGCTCGGCGGAGTCCTGCTGCACGACCGCTACTTCTGGCCCTGGCCGGTCACCGGCTGGCTGGCGTTCATGCTGCTGCTGTTCTTCGTCGCGCTGGCCGGGCACCGGGAGGCCACGTTCGGCGTCGGGACCGTGACGATCGCCGGGATCATCGTGCCGGTCGCGCTGCTCGGCATGCCCGGCTGGTACGCGCTGCTGCTCTCGCTCGGCGCCGCCACCGTGCTGATCTTCGGCGACGCGATCGGCGGGCGGTCCTCGGCCGAGGCCGAGCTGCGCCGCCAGGCCGAACGCCACCGCGAGGACCTGGCCCGGCAGGCCGTGCTGGAGGAACGGGCGCGCATCGCGCGCGAGCTGCACGACGTCGTCGCGCACCACATGTCGGTCATCGCCATGCAGGCCGAGGCCGCCCCCTACAAGATCCCCGACCTGCCGGACGCCGCGCGGGAGACGTTCGGCGTCGTCCGCAACGCCGCCCGTGACGCGCTCGCCGAGACCCGCCGCGTCGTCGGTCTGCTGCGCGCCGACGACGAGGGCGCCGACCGCGCCCCGCAGCCCGGCCTGGACCGGCTGGAGGAGCTGGTGGGCGCGGCGGGCCAGGCCGGGCTCACCGTGGAGACGGCGGTCGTCGGGGTGCCGCGCCCGCTGGAGACCGGTGTCGAGCTGTCGGCGTACCGCATCGTGCAGGAGTCGCTGAGCAACGCCGCCCGGTACGCGCCGGGCGCCCGCACCGCCGTCGAGCTGCGGTACGGCGCGGCGGCGCTGACCGTGCGGGTCACCGACACCGGCGCGGCGGCGCCGGACGGGCGGCCGGAGGCGCGCGACGGCGGCGGGCACGGCCTGGTCGGGATGCGCGAGCGCGTCACGATGCTGGGCGGCGAGCTGACCGTCGGCCCCACCGAGGACGGAGGCTGGCAGGTGGAGGCCGTTCTGCCCTACTAAGGTCGGGACCGTGACGATCACCGTGCTCATCGCCGACGACCAGGTCATGATCCGCGACGGCCTCGCGGCGCTGCTGTCCTCCGACCCCGAGATCGAGGTCGTCGGGCAGGCCGGGGACGGCCGCGAGGCCGTGGAGATGGCCCGCGCGCTCGACCCGGACGTCATCGTCATGGACATCCGCATGCCGGGCATGGACGGCCTGGCCGCGACCGCCGAGCTGACCGGCGCCGCGCCCGAGGGCGTCGACCCCGCCGACCTGCGGCCCAAGGTCCTGGTGCTCACCACGTTCGACCTGGACGAGTACGTGTACGAGGCGCTGGGCGCGGGCGCCAGCGGGTTCCTGCTCAAGGACGCCCCGGCCGCCGAGCTGATCCGGGGCGTGCGGATCGTGGCGTCCGGCGACGCGCTGCTCGCGCCGTCGATCACGCGGCGGCTCATCGGCGACTTCGCGCGCCGCCGCCGGCACCAGCGGCCGAGCCCCGCCGCGACGGCCGCGCTGACGCCGCGCGAACGCGACGTGCTGCGGCTCATCGCGCGCGGGCTGTCCAACGCCGAGATCGCGGCGGAACTCGTGCTGGCCGAGCAGACCGTGAAGACGCATGTCGGGCACGTGCTGACCAAGCTCGGCCTGCGCGACCGCACCCAGGCCGTCGTCTACGCCTACGAGAACGGGCTGGCGGGTTAGCGGGACGGGTCGGCGACGAGCTTGCCGGTGGTGCGGCGGGCGCGCAGGTCCTCGTGGGCGCGGCGGACGTCCGACAGGGCGTACTCGCCGCCCGCGACGACGCGCAGGCGCCCGTCGCGCACCAGGCCGAACAGCTCGTTCAGCGCGGTGCCCATGACGTCGCCGGGCAGCCGGAAGATGTGCGCCAGCCACATCCCGGCGATCGTCGTGGAGTGCGACATGAGCGTGGCGGGCTGCACGGCCTCGGGCAGTTCGCGGGACGCCATGCCGTAGAACGCCAGCCGCCCGAACGGCGCCAGCGCGCGCAGGCTCTGGTCGGTGACGGTGCCGCCGGTCATCTCCAGCACGGTGTCCACGCGGCGTCCGCCGTTGGCCTCGATGAGCGCGGCCTTGAGGTCGGGTTCGGCCGGGTCGAGCGCGACGTCGGCGCCCAGTTCCAGCGCCAGTTCGCGCTTCTCCGGCGTGGACGCGGTCGCGATGACGCGTCCGGCGCCGAACTCCTTGGCGAGCTGCACGGCGAGCGTGCCCACGCCCCC
This sequence comes from Actinomadura flavalba DSM 45200, assembly GCF_000374305.1. Classification (GTDB taxonomy): domain Bacteria; phylum Actinomycetota; class Actinomycetes; order Streptosporangiales; family Streptosporangiaceae; genus Spirillospora; species Spirillospora flavalba. The sequence goes on from NZ_KB894102.1 coordinate 81,442, forward strand.
GGCGGCGGCGTGCACGACGACGGACTCCCCCGGCGCCAGGTGCACGCTGCGGCGCAGCAGCACCCACGCCGACGCGCCCTGCACGATCATGCCGAGCGCGGCGACGTCGTCCACGCCGTCCGGTACGTCCCAGGCCATCGTCTCGGGCACGACGGCCTTCTCGGCGTAGCCGCCCGCGCCGGGCAGCGCGACGACGCGGCGTCCGTCGGGGGTGTGGCCGACGACCTCGCCGCCGGGCACGAAGGGCAGCTCGGTCTTGGACAGGTAGCTGTTCTCGGCCTGGTGGGTGTCGGCGTAGTTCAGGCCCGCCCGGGACACGTGCACCAGCAGCTCGCCGGGACCGGGCTCGGGGTCGGGCAGGTCGACGAGGCCGAGGACCTCGGGGCCGCCGAACTCGGTGATCTGGATCGCGCGCAACGTTGTCTCCTCAGTCGGAAGTGGAACGGGTCAGCGGGGGCCGGGCACGCCGCGGAAGGCGAACGGCGCGGATTCGCGGCCGGGGACGACGAACCACGCCTCCCCCGCGCCCCTGCCCGCCAGGATGGCGAAGAACGTGTCGACGACGGCGGAGACCTCCAGGATCGGGAACTCCGTCCGCTCCAGGTGGTCCTTGATGGGGACGATGATGTCGGTGTCGGCGAACGAGGGGCAGAGCGCGTTGACGCGGATGCCCTCGGGCTCGTGCGCGGGGCCGAGGGCGCGGGCCAGGCCGACCACGGCCGCCTTGTTCGCCCCGTACACCGGGTCGAAGGGGGTGGCGGTGAGCCCGGCCATGCTTGCCGTCGCGACGATGTCGCCGCCGCCTCGCGCGCGCAGTGCGGGCAGGGCGGCGTGCACGCCGTAGACCACGCCGTCGAGGTTGATCGCCATCGCCCGGCGGTAGGCGTCCGGGTCGAAGTCGTCGCCGAGGCCGAAGCCGCTCGCGACGCCCGCGTTGAGGAACGCCAGGTCGAGGCCGCCGAAGCGGCCGACGGCGGCGGCGACGGCCGCCGCGCTGTCGGCGGGCTCGCGCACGTCGCAGCGGACGAACACGCCGTCCAGCTCGGCGGCCAGCGCGGTGCCGCGCTCGGTGTCGACGTCCGCGAGCACGACGTGTCCGCCCGCGGCGGCCAGGCGGCGGGCGACGGCCGCGCCGATGCCGTTGGCGCCCCCGGTGATCAGTGCGACCCTGCCCTGCGCGTCGTACGACATCTGCACCCTCACTCTCGCAAGTAACTGACCCGTCAGTTACTGTACAGCCATGGACTTCGCACTGAGCGGGCGCGCCCAGGAGTACTACGGGCGCCTCCAGGACTTCATGGCCGAGCACGTCTATCCGGCCGAGCCGGTGTACGCCGCGCAGCGCCGGGAGCTGATCGCCGCGGGCCGCGAACACGACCTTCCCCCCATCGTGTCCGAACTGAAGACCGAGGCGCGCTCGCGCGGACTGTGGAACCTGTTCCTGCCCGACAGCACGAACCCCGAGCACGGCCTCACCAACACCGACTACGCCTCGCTCGCGGAGCTGACCGGCCGCTCCCCCGCGCTGGCCCCCGAGGCGCTCAACTGCTCGGCCCCCGACACCGGCAACATGGAGGTGCTCCACCTGTTCGGCACGCCCGGGCAGAAGGAGCGCTGGCTGACGCCGCTGCTCGACGGCGAGATCCGCTCGGCGTTCGCGATGACCGAACCGGACGTCGCCAGCTCCGACGCCACCAACATCGCCACCCGCATCGTGCGCGACGGCGACTCCTACGTGATCAACGGCCGCAAGTGGTGGACGACCGGCGCCGCCGACCCGCGCTGCAAGGTCATGATCCTCATGGGCAAGACCGACCCGGACGGCCACCCGTACCAGCAGCAGTCGATGGTGCTCGTCCCGTTCGACACGCCCGGCGTGGAGATCGTCCGGCCGCTGCCCGTGTTCGGGTACCACGACCAGCAGGGCCACTGCGAGATCACCTTCACCGACGTGCGCGTCCCGGTGGAGAACCTCGTCGGCGAGGAGGGCGGCGGCTTCGCCATCGCCCAGGCGCGGCTGGGCCCCGGCCGCATCCACCACTGCATGCGGGCGCTCGGCATGGCCGAGCGGGCGCTGGAGATGATGTGCGAGCGCGCGGTGTCGCGGGTCGCGTTCGGCAAGCCGCTGGCCGCGCAGGGCGTCGTCCGCGAGCAGGTCGCGGAGTCGCGGATGGCGATCGAGCAGGCCCGCCTGCTCACGCTCAAGACCGCGTGGCTCATCGACAACCACGGCGTGCGGGCGGCCCGCTCCGAGGTCGCCGCGATCAAGGTCGTCGTGCCGCGCGTCACGCTCCAGGTGCTCGACCGCGCCATCCAGATCCACGGCGGCGGCGGCGTCTCCGACGACTTCCCGCTGGCGCAGATGTGGGCGGGCGCCCGCACGCTGCGGCTGGCCGACGGGCCGGACGAGGTCCACGTCCGCTCCGTCGCCCGCGCCGAGCTGGGCAAGTACACCGGCAAGTGACCGAGACCACGGGGGACGCGGGGCCGGGCGTGCGGCGGCGGATGCCGCACGCCCGGCGGCGGGAGCAGTTGCTGCGGGTCGCGCTGGAGGAGTTCGGGCGGCGCGGCTACCACCTGACGCAGATGGAGCACGTGGCCGCCGCCGCGCAGGTGTCCAAGGCGCTGCTCTACCAGCACTTCGCCGCCAAGGAGGAGCTGTTCACCGAGGTCACCGCCGCGATCGTCGGCGAGCTGACCGACCGGCTGAACGCGGCCGTGCACGCCGAGCCGCACGGCGTGGCCGGCATCGCGGCGATGGTCCGGGTGCTGTTCGACTACGCCACCGCCGAGCCCGACGCGTGGAACCTCGTCATCCGGCACCTGGACAAGCCCGAGACCGGCCCCGAGCTGCGCGAGCTGCGCGACCGGCTCGGCGAGGCGTTCGCGGCGCTGCTGCTGCGCCGCCGCCGCGCCGACCCGACGCTGTCGCCCGCCGCGCTCGCCGTCAACGAGCGCCGCGCCCGGCTGCTGGTGCCGCTCATGTACGGGTCGATGCTGTCGTCGGTGTCGTGGTGGCTGGAGCACCCCGACACGCCCCGCGAGGAGGCCGAGGCGATGGCCCTGGAGTTCGTCTGGCTGGGCCTGGACCGCCTGCGCGGCGGCGAACGGCTGGCGCGTGTTGATGGCCGCGCCTCCGCGCGGCGGGAGTCAGGGCCCCTGTAGTGCCGCCTACGGGGTTCGGGGAACCGTCACCGTCGCGTTCGTGACGTTGATCCAGCCGACCGACTTCTGGCCCGTGAACAGGGCCGTGCCCGGCGTGATCTGGAGCGCCAGCCTGCTGTTCGGCGTGATGCGCCAGGCGACGGCCTCCAGGTCGCGGGTGACCGTGCGGGCCTTGCCGTCCAGGATGATCGGGATGGGGGTGGCCTGGTTGCCGAGGACGACGCCGGTCTCGGTGTCGACGATCTGCGCGTAGACGGCCGTGCGGTCGTTGACCGCGTTGCCCTGGTAGCCGACCTTGAGCTGCGGGACGCCGACGGCGTGGCCCGCCGCGCCCGGGATCGGGATCGTGATCGCGGTCTTGGCGGGCTGCGCGGCCTGCTGGGTGCCGGAGGTGTCGAACGGGGTGAGGACGAGGCCGCCCTTGCCGGTGCCGGTGAGCTTGCCCGCCGAGGGCGGCGGGTAGGCGGCGGCGCCGTGGTAGACGCCGTCCTGGTCCACGTACTCGAACGCCGGGCCGGTGCCGGTCGCGGTGTTCTTCTTGAGGTACCGGTCGAACCAGGCGAGCGTCAGCTTCCCGAGGTGGTCGGCCGGGCCGGGTTTGGTGACGCACTGCCCGTGCCCGCCGCAGAACCAGACCGTCTTGACCGGGACGCCGTTCTTCTTGATCCGCTCGGAGAACTCCAGGCCCTCGCGGAGCGTGAACAGCGTGTCCACGGTGCCCTGGAGGACGAGCGTCGGCGCCTTGATGTTCTTCACCAGGTCGCCCGCTCCGGCGCCCTGGAACCACTGGTCGATCTTCGGTGACAGCGTGCCCGACACCAGCCCCTCCAGGCAGCCCTGGACGACGGGTCCGGCGATCCTGTTGCCGTTCAGCATCCCGCCCAGGCACAGCGACAGGCCCCAGCCCGCGCGGAACACCTCGTCGCGGTAGAGGCTGCGGCGCACGCTGGAGAACGCGACGGTCGGGACGATCGCGTCCACGCGCGCGTCCATCCCGGCGACGACGAGCTGGATGCCGCCGCCGTAGCTGCCGCCCGCCATGCCGAGGCGCGGGTCGCCCGGCTCGTCGAGCCGAACCTCGGGCTGCGCGGCCGTCCAGTCGATGAGCTTCCGGACGTCGCGGCCCTCGACCTCGGGCCGGTCGACGTGCGCCTCGCCCGGCGACCCGAAGCCGCGCGCGTTCCACGTGACGACGTTGTACCCGGCGCCGAGCAGCATGCCGAGTTCCCCGGCGGCCGGGTCGGTGGCGCCGCGTCCGCCCCAGCCGTGGCCGAGCAGGACGGTCGGCGCCTTGGCCCCGGCGGGGACGCCGCGCGCGGCGAAGAAGTGCGTGACGATCTTGGTGCCGTCGAAGGAGGCGACCTCGGTGGAACGGTCCGCGGGCGCCGCGGCTCCGGCCGGGTGGGCCAGGAGCGGGACGCTGAGGAGCCCGGCCGCGAGGGTGGCGGCGAGCGAGCGGGGTGAGGGCATGGGGGGTGGCTCCCGGTCGATCATGTAAATAAGTGACTGATTTCTATCACCGGGACCGGTGCCGCTGCCAGGGCAAAGACTCGTCCATTCACACGCCGCCCACGACCGGCGCCGCATCCGGCTGACTACGCTCGGTCGCCGTGGCGGAGTGGGCGGCGGGGCCGGGGGCGGGCGCGGAGCAGGGCGGCGCGGACGCCTACGCCGCCATGGAGAGCGCCCTGCGCGGCGGCGCCGAACCCGGCGTCGGCCCCGAGGCGTACGCCGCGCTCGACCTCGCGCTGCGCGTCGGCGAACTCATGCTCGCGGGCGGTGAGACCGCCGAGGCCGTCGATCTCGCCATGGGCCGCATCACCCGCGCCTACGGCCTGCCGCACACCGAGATCGACGTGACGCTCGCCGCCGTCGGCATCTCCTACCGGCCGCGCGGCGGGCGCCCGCCCGTCACCGCCGAGCGGCGCGTCCGGCGGCGGCTGCCCAACTACGCCCGGCTCGTCGCCGTGCACGACCTCGTCCGCGCCGCCGCCGCGCGGCGGCTGCCGCTGCGCGAGGCGCAGTTCACGCTCGGGGACATCATCGGCCGCCCCACCGCCTATCCGTCCTGGCTGTCCCCACTGTCGCTGTCGCTGCTGGGCGGCGCGGGCGCCGTGCTCGTCGGCGGCGGGCCGTTCGCGATGCTCGCCGCGTTCGTCGCCACGCTGCTCGGCGAGCGCGCCGGGGCCTGGCTCGCACGGCGCGGCATCACCGACTTCTTCCAGGCCGGGGTCGCCGCCGCCATCGGCTCGCTCGTCACCGTGCTGCTCGTGGCGACGGGCGCCGACCTCCAGGCCGGGAGCGTGATCATCGGCGTCGTCATCGCGCACATCCCCGGCCGGGCGCTGGTGGTGTCCATGCAGGACGGCATCGCCGGCGACCTCGTCACCGGCACGACGCGGCTGGCCGAGGTGCTGTTCACCATCACCGCGATCCTCAGCGGCATCGGCGCCGTCACCTACGTCGGCGCGCGGCTCGGCGTCCCGGTCTCGCTGCGGAACCTGCCGCTGGCGCCGTCCACCGTCGCGGGGCCGCAGACGCTCGGCGCCGCGCTGATCGCGATGTCGTTCGCCGTGCTGCACCTGGTGCCGCGCCGGTTCCTGCTCTCGGTCGCGCTCGGCGGCGTCATGGCGTGGGGCTCCTACGTCGAGCTGCGCGGCCTCGACCTGCCCGCCGCGCCCGCCACCGCGCTCGCCGCGACGCTCGTCGGCTTCGCCGGCACCGCGTACGCGCGGCTGCGCGGCGTCCCGGCGCTGGTCTGCGTGACGCCGTGCATCGCGCCGCTGATGCCCGGAACGCTCATGTACCGGGGCATGCTGGAGCTGAGCACCGGCGACACCGGGCGGGGCGCGCTGATCCTCGTCGAGGCGCTGGCGACCGCCCTGGCCATCGGCGCCGGCGTGTACGTCGGCGGCGAGCTGCTGCGGATCTTCCGGCCCGCCCGGCGGGCGCTGCGCGTCCGCCGGGTGCGGACCTAGAGCAGGGCCGCCAGCGCCGCCGCCGCGCGGTCGCAGTCCTCGAAGGTGCTGTAGAGCGGCACCGGGGCGAGGCGGACGATGTCGGGTTCGCGGGCGTCGGCGACGACGCCGTGCTCGGCGGCCAGGCGGCGGACGATCGCCTTGGCGTCCGGGACGCGGACCGAGAGCTGCGCGCCGCGCGCCTCCGGCGTGACGACCCGCGCGCCCGGGACGCCCGCGAGCAGCGCGTCCAGGTGGCCGGTGAGGCGTTCGCTCTTGGCGCGCAGCGCGGGCAGCCCCACCCGGTCGAAGATCTCCAGCGACACCGCGACCGGCGCCAGCGACAGGATCGACGGGTTGGACACCGCCCAGCCGTCGGCGGTGGGCGGCGGGTCCAGGACGGGGTCCATCCGGAACCGGACGGACAGGTCGGCGCCGTACCAGCCCGCCAGGCGCGGCACCGAGGTGTCCCGCGCGTGCCGCTCGTGCACGAACGCCCCCGCGACGGCGCCCGGTCCTCCGTTGAGGTACTTGTAGGTGCACCAGGCGGCGAAGTCGACGTCCCAGTCGTGCAGGTCGAGGGGGACGTTCCCGGCGGCGTGCGCCAGGTCCCAGCCGACGACGGCGCCCGCGCGGTGGCCCGCCGCCGTGATCGCGGCCATGTCCATGACCTGGCCCGTCAGGTAGTTCACGCCGCCGAGCAGCACCAGCGCGACCGTGGCGCCCTCGCGCTCCAGGAACGCCACGACGTCCTCGGTGCGCAGCTCGTCCTCGCCGTCGCGGGGACGCAGCCGGACGACCGTCGCCGCTGGGTCCAGGCCGTGCAGGGCCGCCTGCCCGGCGACCGCGTAGGAGTCGGACGGGAACGCGGCGTCCTCGATGACGATCCGGGTCCGCACCCCCGCCGGGCGGTAGAAGCTCGCCATGAGCAGGTGCAGGTTGACCGTCAGCGCGTTCATCACGACGACCTCGTGCGGCAGCGCGCCGACGAGCCGTGCCGTGGGGGCGCGCAGCGGCTCGTGGTAGCGCGTCCACGGCCGGTCGACCGCGAAGTGGCCCTCCACGGCGTGCGCGCCCCAGTCGTCCAGCACCTCGGTGACGCGGGCGGCGGTGGCGCGCGGCTGGAGGCCGAGCGAATTCCCGGCGAAGTAGGCCGCCTCGGGATGCGTGCCGCCGGGGGCGGGCGGGACGAGGAACTCCCCGCGCAGCGTGGGCAGCGGGTCGGCGGCGTCGAGCCTGGTCATGCGCACGGTCCTTTCCTGGCCTGCGCGGACTCTACCCCCGCCCGCCGTCCGGCGCCCCTAGACGTTCTCGCGCACCATGACGGCGCAGGTCTGCGAGAAGAACACGGTCTTCTCGATCACCGGGTCGTACCAGCGGAACCAACGGTCGGTGGACTGCCCGCACGCGTTGACGTGGTCGCCCTGGACGATCACGCACGGGTTGTCGCCGCAGAGCGGGAAGCCGTTGTTGCTGATGTGCGTGACGATCTCCGCGCTCAGCCGGGGCGCCGTGCGGCCGTTGGCCAGGGCGTATCCGGACCGGACCTTGAGGATCCACTGCGGCCTGTGGCCCGGGGACGGCGCCGCGTGCGCGGGAAGCGCGACACCGGACGTGGCGAGGGTGAGCGCGGCGAGCGCCGCGCCTCGCCGTCTTGAGAAGATCATCGTGCCCTTTCGGGTCAAGGGATCGCTACGTACGATGATTACCCTTCGCGTTTCTCCGGTCACCCTTCGGGGGGTCATGGTCCGGTCCGGGGTCGGCCGTGTCCGACCGCGACCAGATCGTGATCGGGGCTGACCTGGGGTGGTGCGGGGGCGGTGCACCGAACCCACCGCGGCGTCCCCCTCGCGCGCTTCGCGCGGTTACCATTCCCGGAGTGTCAAGATCTCGTTGGCATGGTCTGTACCGGAACGGCGTGAAATGGATGACCTCGATCTGCGGCCCCGGCTCCCCGGCACGCTGCCGCAGTTGTTCGGCGACGGCGCCGCCGGACGCGTGCTCGGCACACCGCTGCCGCCCGGCGACGTCGTCTGGCCCGACCCCGGGTATCCGCAGCGCCGGATCCAGACCGGGCCCGCGTTCTGGGTGAGCGAGGAACCCGTCAGCGGCGAGCTGTGGGCGCGGCTGCGCGCCGAGCACCCGCGCTCGGGGCTGTGGCCGCTGCTGCTCGACGACTCCGACCAGCCGTGGGCCGCCGGGCAGGTCGCCCCCGAACCCGTCGAGGAGATCGGCAACTACGCGCCGATCGCCTTCATGTCCGAGGTGTGGAGCGAGTGGGCCGAGCAGGCCACCGCCGAGGAGGCCGAAGAGCTGGCCCCCTTCGGGCTGGAATGCCCCGGCCCGGCCCCGCGCGGCGCCGCCACCGAGGACCCCGGGCTCGTCGCCGACCGGCACGCCCGCCTGCTGGAGGGACGCGGCCTGTCGCTCGGCCTGGTCGCCGTCGAACGCGGCGCCGACGCGATCGCCGCCGTCGGCTGGCAGGGCGCCCTGAACCACAACGAGTGGACGGCCCCGCTCGCCGCCGTCGTGCGGAGCTGGGAGGACCGCTTCGCCGCCCGCGTCGTCGGGCTCGGCTTCAACACCCTCGAACTCAGCGTGGCCGCGCCCCCCGTCACGGCCCGTCACGCCCTCCAGGTGGCCGCCGAGCACTGGGCCTTCTGCCCCGACATCCTCTTCCAGGGCCCCGGCGACCTCGCCGGCTACGCCGACGAGATCCGGGGCCGCACGTCCTGGTCCTTCTGGTGGGACTGACCCGCCGCCGGGGCGGCGGGACGCGGCCTCAGCCGACGGGGAAGGTCACCTTCGTCAGCTCCTCGGAGAGCCGCCAGAGGCGCTGCGCGTCCTCGGTGCCGCGCAGCGTGGGATAGAGCGCCTGCTCGGCGGGCGGTCCGCCGAGGTGCCCGGGACCGCTCGGCCCGTAGAGCCCGCCGTTGCGGGCGTCGGGGGCCGTCGCGGCGTACAGGGCGGGCAGCCCGGCCGTCTCGACCGTGCCGAACAGGAGGCCGCGCGCGGACAGGGCGCCGATGACGCGCCCGCCCAGCGTCCGCCGGTCGCGGCCGATCTCGGGGCGTGCGCCCAGGAGGTTCGTCGGGGCGACCCCGGGGTGGGCGAGGTCGCTGGTGAGACCCCAGCCGTTCGCCGCGCTGCGACGGGCGAGTTCGAGGCCGAAGAGCCCGAGCGCGATCTTGGACTGGCGGTAGGCCCGCATGCCGTCGTACGAGCGCTCCCAGCTCGGGTCGGCCCAGTTGATCCCGCCCCGGCTCGCCGCGACGCTGATCTGCGAGGTCACCCGGGCGCGTCCGGCGCGCAGCAGCGGGAGCAGGTGGGCGACCAGGGCGAAGTGACCGAGATGGTTGGTGCCGAACTGCAACTCGAAGCCGTCCTGCGTCGTTCCCCGGCGGGGCGGGGTCATCAGGCCCGCGTTGTTGACGAGGAGGTCGATCGGCCGGTCCTCCTCGCGCAGCGTCCGGCCGAGGGCGGCGACGGAGTCGAGCGACGCCAGGTCGAGGGTGCGCGGGGAGACGTCGGCGTCGGGGACCGTCGCGCGGATCTTCTCCACGGCGGCCTCGCCCTTGCGGGGATTGCGCACGGGTAGCAGCACCTGGGCCCCGGCCGCGGCGAGCCGGGTCGCGAGCCCGAGCCCGATGCCGTCGCTGGCGCCGGTGACGACGGCACGCCGTCCGGAGAGGTCGGGCACGGTGATGTCGATGTTCCTGCGTGGCACGTGAACCTCCAGCGGTGATGCCCGGACCGAAAGTATGCAGTGACAACAATGTAGGCGATGAATACTCCGTATGCGTTGGGTCAAATAGGCTGAGAACATGCAGAAGCGCGCCTACCACCACGGGGACCTCCGCGCCGCGCTGCTCGCGCGCGCGTCGCGGACGCTGCGCGAGCGGGGCCAGGAGAGCCTGTCGCTCCGGGAACTGGCGCGCGACCTCGGGGTGAGCCCCGGCGCTCCCCGGCGGCACTTCACGACCAAGCGGGCGCTGCTGGACACGCTGGCGCTCGACGGTTTCGAGCGGCTCACCGCGACGCTCGACGCGGCCCGCGCGGACGCCGACGCCACGTTCGCCGCGCGGCTGGACGCCGTGGCCCGCGCCTACGTAGCGTTCGCCCTGGCCGATCCCGCGCTGCTCGACCTGATGTTCTCCGCCAAGCACGGCCCCGAGGCGTCCGGGGCGGTGGGCGCCGCCGCCGGTCGCTGGGTCGGGCGGTTCCTGGACCTGATCGCGGACGGGCAGCGGCGGGGCGAGGTGCGCGCGGGGCCGGTGGAACACGTCGCCCTGACCGTCTTCGCGCCCCTGCACGGATACGTCGGCCTCGCCGTGAGCGGCGCGCTGCCGCCCGGCGCGGCCGACCACGGGCTGGACAAGGTGATCGCCGCCATCGCGCGGGCGTCCCGGCCGGACTGACCGGGAACCGCCGCCGCGTCGTCAGCCCCGCGCCCGGGAGACGCCCGCGTCCGGCACGGCGAGGGGACGGGGACGGGTCCGGCTCGCGCGGAAGGTCTGGGGGCTGACGCCGAAGCGGGCCACGAACGCCTGGCGGAGGCTTTCGGCGGAGGCGAAGCCGCAACCGTGCGCGATCTGGGACAGGGGACGGTCGGTGGTCGCGGCCAGACGCGCGGCGATCTCGATCCGCATCCGGCGCACGGCCGCCGCCGGGGACTCCCCCAGGTGCTCGCGGAACAGCCGGGTGAGCTGACGCGGGCTGGTGCTGGCGCGGTCCGCCAGGGCGGCGACGCTGAGATCGGCGCCCGGGTGGGCCAGCACGTGGTCGACCACCTCGCGGACGACGGCGTCGCCGGGCCGCCGCGCGGTGGTGAACATGCTCATCTGCGCCTGGTCGCCGGGCCGTTGCAGGTAGGTGACCATGCCCATCGCGACCCGGCGCGCCAGCTCCGGGCCGTGGTCCTCCTCGATGAACGCCAGCGTCAGGTCGAGCGAGGCGGTCACCCCGCCGGACGTGGACACCCGCCCGTCCCGGACGAAGATCGGCGCGGCGTCGACCGTCACCGCCGGGTAGCGGGCCGCCAGCTCCTCGGCGTACAGCCAGTGCGTGGTGGCCCGGCGCCCGTCCAGCAGCCCGGCCTCGGCGAGGACGGTCGCGCCGGTGCAGACCGACGCGACCCGGCGGGACCGCGCCGCCAGCCGCCGCACCTGCCGGACGAGCCCGGCGTCGTCGGCGGCGGCCCGGTGCCCCCGGCCGCCGGAGACGATCAGCGTGTCGGCGTCGCGGACGGCGGCCAGTTCTCCATGGACGCCCAGCGTCAGCCCGGTCTCGCAGCGGATGCCGGTGCCCGCGACGGCAGCGACGTGCACCTCGTACGCCGGTGCGGCGCCGAGCCGTCCGGCCAGCGCCAGCGCGGACGTCACGCAGGCGATGTCGATCAGTTCGGCGTCGTCATAACCGACGACCACGACCCGGCGTTTCTCCATGCGTTCAGCGTAGGAGCATTCGCCCGCCCCGGCGGGACGAGTACCCCAGAATTCCCGCCGGGCCGTGATCGTATTCTGCGACCGCGCTCTGCGGCCTCCTAGTAGACGACCCACAGTTCGTAGTCGTCGCCGGGGAACCAGGACCCGTCGTCGCAGCGGAACTTCTTCCAGATGTGGTGGCGCAGGCCCTGCTGGCCGTCGCTCATGCAGTCCGACACCCAGTAGTAGTAGCCGACGAACTCCCACGTGTCGGCCTGCGGCGCCTTGGCGGCGGGCGCCTCCGCCCCCGGTGCCGCGACGGCGGGGGCCGCCGCGCCGAACGTGAGCGCACCCGCGATGAGGAGCAGGGTGCCGAGCCGGCCGGTCTTCTTCATCGGTTCTCCTTCCGGTCTTCCGGATCGACGGTCCGGGAATGGCGCGGAAAAGCGGAGTCCACCGTCATGGGAAGTGTGGCTCCCTCCGTTCCTCCCGGATCTCATAAAAGGATGATTACGGCGGCCGGACGCATTGGCCAGTGCCCGGAGCCGGGACGGCGCGAATCCTGGGGTGCCCGGCCGGAGCGCCGGGAAGGGCGGCCGGCGGTGTGCGCGCCGGAGAAATGCGGGAGACTGCCGCCTGTGATTGTGGACATGGCGATCTACCGTGACGGCGACCGCGAGACCGTCACCGGCGACATCAGCGACGCGCTGGACGCCGCGCGCGCCAACGGCACCTGCTTCGTGTGGATCGGGATGCACGAACCGACGCAGGACGAGTTCGACCTCGTCAGCGCCGAGCTGGAGCTGCACCCGCTGGCCGTCGAGGACGCCATCCACGCCCACCAGCGGCCCAAGCTGGAGCAGTACGGCGACACCGTCTTCCTGGTGCTGAAGACGCTGCGCTACCTCGACGAGACGTCCGACGTCGAGACCGGCGAGATCATGCTGTTCCTCGGCGCCGACTTCGTCATCACGGTCCGGCACGGCGAGGCCAATCCGCTGCGCGCGGTCCGCGCCCGCGTCGAGGCCGACCGGGAGCTGATGGACGCCGGTCCGGCGGGCGTCCTGTACGCGGTGTGCGACCAGGTCGTGGACACCTACTCGCGGATCTCGCAGGAGGTCGAGGTCGACCTGATGGAGCTGGAACGGGCGGTGTTCAGTCCCGAGCAGCGCGACGTCACCGAGGACATCTACTCCCTCAAACGCGAGGTGCTGGAGTTCCGCAGCGCGCAGGACCCGCTCATCCCGGTGCTGGAGGAGATCCTGCGGGGCCGGGTCGCGTCGCTGCACGGGACGAAGGAGTACTTCCGCGACGTCCTGGACCATCTCCTGCGCATCGACGGACAGGTGGACGCGCAGAACGAACTGCTGTCCAGCGCCCTCACCGCGCACCTGGCGTTGGTGGGCAGCCGCCAGAACCAGGTGGCGATGCAGCAGAACGCCGACATGCGCCGCATCTCGGCGTGGGCGGCCCTCATCGCCGTCCCCACGATGATCGCCGGGATCTACGGGATGAACTTCGACCACATGCCCGAACTGCACTGGACGTTCGGATATCCGCTGGCGATGTCGCTCATGGTCGCGGCCGTCGCCGTCGTCCACCGGCTGCTCCGCCGCAGCGGCTGGCTGTGAACCGGACGGCTCAGCCGTCGACCAGCAGGATCTTGCCGACGTGCCCGCCGTCCTCCATCAGCCGGTGCGCCTCGGCGGCGTTCGCCATGGGCACGGTCCGGTCGATGATCTGCCGCACCGCGCCGCTCTCGATCATCGGCCACACGTTCTTCCGCACCTCCGCGACGATGGCGGCCTTCTGCGCGGCCGACCGGGTGCGCAGCGTGGTGCCCTGCACCGACAGGCGCCTGAAGACCAGGTCAGCGAGGTTCAGCGGCGCCTCGAAACCGTCCTGGAGGCCGATGACGACCAAGCGCCCGTCGGTGTTCAGCGACCGGACGTTCCGCTCCAAGTAGCCGCCGCCGATGACGTCGAGGATGACGTCGTAGGGGCCGTGCTCCGCGAAGTCGTCCGAGCGGTAGTCGATCGTCTGGTCGGCGCCCAGCTCCCGCGCGCGGGCGGCCTTCTCGGGGCCGCCGACGGTCGTGACGACGCGCGCCCCGAGCGCCTTCGCGATCTGCAACGCCATCGTCCCGACGCCCCCGGCCCCGCCGTGCATCAGGAAGGTCTCGCCCCGCCCGAGCCGCGCGGTCATGACGACGTTGGACCACACCGTCGCCGCGGCCTCGGGCAGCGCCGCCGCCTCGGCCAGGCCGACGCCCCGGGGAACCGGGAGCAACTGCCCGGCCGGAACGGCGACCTTCTGCGCGTGGCCGCCGCCCGTCAGCAACGCGCAGACCTCGTCGCCGGCCCGCCACCCGGTGACGCCCTCGCCTACGGCGCCGACGCGGCCGGAGACCTCCAGCCCCGGGTACGGCGAGGTGCCCGGCGGCACCGGGTACAGGCCCATCCGCTGCATGACGTCGGCGCGGTTCAGCGCGCTCGCCGCGACGTCGACGATGACCTCGCCGGGGCCGGGGACGGGGTCCTCGACGTCGGTCCACTCCAGTACCTCGGGGCCGCCCGGCTCCCTGATCGTGATCGCCTTCATGTCCGCTCCCTACCCGGGTACGCCCAGCTCCGCCTAATGTTTACAGCGCGTACATTAGGTCGTGAAGTAAACAGCGTCAACTTTGACGGCGGGGACTACGCCCGGCCGGCGGGCGGGACGTCGAGCACGGCCCGGACGGCGTCCCGGACCTGCGCGGCGACGGCCTCGGGCGTCGAGGCGTCGAGTTTGCCGTCCAGGTGCAGGAACGCCAGGCCGTGCACGAGCGCCCACACGGCGGTCGGCAGCGCGCCCGGCTCGCGGCCGGGGAAGGCGGCCCGGACGATGCCGTCCACGTACCCGGTGATGGCGGCGGTCGCGGCGGCCCGCTCCGCATCGCCCGGATCGCACGGCCCGCCGAACATCACCCGGAACAGGGCCGGGTGGTCGAGCGCGAACCGCACGTAGGCGACGGCGACGGCGGCCAGGTCGTCGGGCGTCTCCGGCGCGGGATGCGCGGCGGCCAGGTGCCCGGCCAGCTCCCGGTACCCCTCCGCCGCGACCGCCGAGACGAGCGCGTCGCGGTCGGCGTAGTGGCGGTAGGGCGCCGTCGCCGACACCCCGGCCCGCCGCGCCACCGCCCGCAGCGACAGCCCGGCGTCGCCGTCCTCCTCCAGCAGCTCGCGCGCCGCGCGCAGGCAGGCGGCCCGCAGGTCGCCGTGGTGGTAGGAGGCACTGGCTCGCGACACGGTTTCGGACTCCCCGCCGGTTCGTGGCGTCCACACCATGTGAGCACCACGAACATGATAGGAGCGGCCGCCTCCGTCCCGCTCCGGCACGGAGGTCGGCACCAGCACCGGAGTCGATCCACGCCGAGCGAACGCCCCGCGCGCGCTGGCCGACGTCGGACGTCAGGTGACGTAGCCGGCGAGGTGCCGGCCGGTGAGGGTCGAGCGGGCCTCGACCAGTTCGGCCGGCGTGCCCTCGTAGACGACGCGGCCGCCGTCGTTCCCGGCGCCGGGCCCGAGGTCGATGATCCAGTCGGCGTGGGCCATGACGGCCTGGTGATGCTCGATGACGATGACGGACTTGCCGGAGTCGACCAGGCGGTCGAGCAGGGCGAGGAGCTGTTCGACGTCCGCGAGGTGCAGGCCGGTGGTGGGCTCGTCCAGAACGTAGACGCCGCCCTTGTCGTTCATGTGGGTGGCCAGCTTGAGGCGCTGCCGCTCGCCGCCGGACAGGGTCGTCAGCGGCTGGCCGAGCGTGAGGTAGCCGAGGCCGACGTCCGCCAGCGCGGTCAGGACGCGGTGCGCGGCCGGGGTCTTGGCGTCGCCGTCACCGAAGAACGCGGCGGCCTCGGTCACCGGCATCGCCAGCACCTCGCTGATGTCCTTGCCGCCCAGCTCGTACTCCAGCACCGCCGCCTGGAACCGCTTGCCCTCGCACTCCTCGCAGGGCGACGCGACCCCGGCCATCATCGCCAGATCGGTGTAGATCACCCCGGCGCCGTTGCAGACCGGGCAGGCGCCCTCGGAGTTCGCGCTGAACAGCGCGGGCTTGACGCCGTTGGCCTTCGCGAACGCCTTGCGGATCGGATCGAGCAGGCCCGTGTACGTCGCCGGGTTGCTGCGCCGTGAGCCGCGGATCGGGGTCTGGTCGACGAAGACGATCCCCTCGTCGGACTCCAGCGAGCCGTGGACGAGCGAGCTCTTGCCCGAGCCCGCGACGCCCGTCACCGCGCACAGCACGCCGAGCGGGACGTCCACGCTGACGTCCTGGAGGTTGTTGGCGTCGGCGCCGCGGATCTCCAGCGCGCCGGACGGCTCGCGCACCGACGCCTTGAGCGCGGCGCGGTCGTCGAAGTGGCGGCCGGTGATCGTGCCGCCGCCGCGCAGCCCCTCGACGGTGCCCTCGAAGCAGACCGTGCCGCCGTCGGTGCCCGCGCCGGGGCCGAGGTCGACCACGTGGTCGGCGATGGCGATGACCTCCGGCTTGTGCTCGACCACCAGCACGGTGTTGCCCTTGTCGCGCAGCCGCAGCAGCAGGTCGTTCATGCGCTGGACGTCGTGCGGGTGCAGCCCGGCGGTGGGCTCGTCGAAGACGTAGGTGACGTCGGTGAGCGACGACCCGAGGTGGCGGATCATCTTGACGCGCTGCGCCTCGCCGCCGGACAGCGTGCCCGCCGGGCGGTCCAGCGACAGGTAGCCCAGCCCGATCTCCACGAACGAGTCGAGCGTCCGGCCGAGGGCGGTGAGCAGCGGCGCTACCGACGGCTCGTCCAGGTCGCGGACCCACTCGGCCAGGTCGCTGATCTGCATCGCGCACACGTCGCCGATGTGCACCTTGCGGATCTTCGAGGAGCGGGCGGCCTCGCTGAGCCGGGTGCCGCCGCACTCGGGGCAGGTGGCGAACGTGACGGCCCGCTCCACGAACGCGCGGATGTGCGGCTGCATCGCCTCCTTGTCCTTGGACAGGAACGACTTCTGGATCTTGGGGATCAGCCCCTCGTAGGTGAGGGTCGAGCCCTCGACCTTGACCTTGGTCGCCTCCCGGTACAGGAAGTCTTTCATCTCCTTCTTGGTGAACCTGTTGATCGGCTTGTGCGGGTCGAGGAAGCCCGACTCGGCGTAGATGCGCACGGTCCAGTAGCTGTCGGACTTCCAGCCCGGGATGGTGAAGGCGCCCTCGGCGATCGACTTGGTGTCGTCGTAGAGCTGGGACAGGTCGATGTCGGAGACCGCGCCCCGGCCCTCGCAGCGCGGGCACATGCCGCCGGTGCGGTTGAAGGTCTCCTTGACGGTCTTGGTGCCGGCGCCGCGCTCGACGGTGATGGCGCCGCTGGCCCGGACGGAGGGGACGTTGAACGCGTACGCGTTGGGCGAGCCGATGTGCGGTTCGCCCAGGCGGCTGAACAGGATGCGCAGCATCGCGTTGGCGTCGGTCGCGGTGCCGACCGTGGAGCGGGGGTCGGAGCCCATCCGCTGCTGGTCGACGATGATCGCGGTGGTGAGGCCCTCCAGCACGTCCACCTCGGGCCGCGCCAGCGTCGGCATGAACCCCTGCACGAACGCGCTGTAGGTCTCGTTGATCAGCCGCTGCGACTCGGCCGCGATCGTGTCGAACACCAGCGAGCTCTTGCCCGACCCCGACACCCCCGTGAACACCGTGAGCTGGCGCTTGGGGATCTCGACGCTGATGTCCCGCAGGTTGTTCTCCCGCGCGCCCCGCACGCGGATGACGTCGTGCCCGCTCGCGTCCTTCGTCGTGGCCTTGCCCATCGTGTCTCCATCTTCGAGTCTCGCCCGGCCGGGCCCCCGCCCTGTCCCTCCCCGGTGACCGGGACGGTGATGCTACCGCCGGTCAGCGCAGTTCACGGATGCGGATCAGGTTGCCCGCCGGGTCGCGGACGGCGCAGTCGCGTCCGCCGTCGTCCCGCTCGCCCGGCCCCTGGACGATCTCGGCCCCGGCGGCCTCCAGCCGGGCGAAGACGCCGTCGAGGTCGGCGGTGGCGAGCAGGATGCCGCCGTAGGTCCCCTTGGCCATCATCTCCGCGACGGTGCGCCGCTCGGCGGCGGTGACGCCCGGGTCGGTGACCGGCGGCCGCAGCACGACGGCCGTGCCGGGCTGCCCGGCCGCCCCGACGGTGATCCAGCGCAGGCCGTCGTGGCCGACGTCGGCACGGACCTCGAAGCCGAGGACGTCGCGGTAGAACGCCAGGGACGCTTCCGCGTCGGCGTGCGGCAGGAAGCTCGCGTGAATGGTGAGGCCCATGAAGATCACGTTAGGCGCGCCCGGAACCGGCCCGCTTCTCGATTCCTGACCGATGCGGAGAACGCGACTCCCGCGTTGAACGTGTTACTATTCGCCCGTTTGTGCACAACTGAATGCTTCCGTCCGCTCGAAGAAGCCGGTCAAAGTCCGGCACTGTCGCGCAACCGTGGGCCGCCCGAGAGGCGGCGAGTCGGGTCTATCGCGCGGACGGGTCAATGTCAGACCCACTGTCGCGATTGCAGGGGTGGACCTTCTCGGCGCCCCCGTGCCGGGTCCTCTCCGCAGCATCCAGAGGACCCGAAGTGAACTCCCGCCGCTCCCCCCGCCGTCTGGCCGCGCTGCTCGCCGCTCTCTGCGCGGCCGGACCCGCCGTCGTCCTCCCCGCCCCGGCGTTCGCGGCCGACGTCCCGGCGGCCCGCAAAGCGGCGGGCTGGCTGGCCGGGCAGCTCAGCGAGGACGGCACGCTGCAGAACCCGCTCGGCGGCGCCCTGCCCGACCACGGCCTGATGATCGACGCGCTGTACGCGATGTACGCCGCCGGGGAGGGCGACCTGGCCAGGCCGATCGTCCGCTATCTGGACGAGGGCAAGCACGCCAGCGACTACTTCACCTGGGACGGCCTCGTCCCCGGCCAGGGCTACGACCAGGTCATCGTCGGCGGCGCGGCGGCCAAGACGCTCGTCGCCGCGCTCGTCGCCCGCCGTGACCCGCGCTCCTTCGGCGGCTACGACCTGGTCACCGAGACCGAGGGCGCGATCATGCGGTCGGGCCCCGACAAGGGGCGGGTCAGCGACTACTCCAAGGACCCCGACCTGGCGAGTTCGGTGAGCAACAACGCCAACGTCTTCGGCCAGGCGCTCGGCGTGATCGGCCTGGCGGGCGTCGGCCGCAACGACCGGCTCGCGATCGACAAGCTCGTCACGCAGCAGTGCTCGGAGGGGTACTTCCGCATCTACTTCGGTTACGTCCCGACGGACGAGACCGGCGACCACGTCACCCCCAACGGCCGCAAGGTCTCCACCTGCGACGAGGGCAAGGCGCACGACCAGTCCGCCCCGGACGGCGACGCCACCGGCCTCGCGCTCTCGGCGCTGGTGGCCGCCCGCCGGGCGGGGGCGCGCGGGCTGGACGCGCCGATCGCGCGGACCGTCGCCTGGCTGCGCAAGCGCCAGGACGCGGGCGGCGGCTGGGGCGGCGGCGTCAGCACCGAGGCCCCCAACACCAACAGCACCGGCCTGATCGTGCAGGCGCTCGCCGACGCGGGCGGCGCGAAGGCGGCGGTGGCCAGGGGCCAGGCGTACCTGACGTCGGCGCAGGCCACGGCCGCCGACGCGGGCAACCGGCTCGCCGAGCACGTGGGCGCCATCGCGTACACGCCCGCCGAGTACCGGACCGCCCGTTCGGAGGGCATCGCCGGGATCGACACGTGGATCCGGGCGTCGGCGCAGGCGTCCCTGGGGCTCTCCCAGGTCGGGTTCCACGGCCTCACGCGCGGCGAGAAGCCCGGTGGCGGCACGCCCCCGCCGGGAACCCGCCCGCCCGGCGGCAAGGACCCGGCGGGGCCGCCCGCGAAGGAGAAGCCGCTGAGCCCGCGCGCCGGTGCGCCCGCGCCGGTGCCGGGGTCCTCCGGCGGGACCGTCGTGACGCCGCCGCGCGCCTTCACCGAGCCGGGATCACCGACGCCCGCCGGACGGCTGGGCCGCTACCTGGCCGGACGGCTCGTGGACGGCGACCACATCGAGGTCGCGGACGGACGCACGAAGTACGTCGACTACGACCTCACCGCCGACCTCGTGCTGGCCCTGCGCGCCCTGGACGAGCAGCCCCGCGCCGCCCGGAACGCCTCGCGCTTCCTGCTGCACCCGGCGTCGATCAAGGCGTACGCCAACGGCGCCCCGTACGAGAAGGGCCAGGCCGCCTACACCGAGCCGCTGGCCAAGCTGCGGATCGTCGGCGGTTTCCTCCAGTCCGAACGCCGCCCGCCCAAGGGCGTCGCACCGACCGTGAGCCGCCTCGACGAGGACCTGCGCGGGCTGCGCGGCCGTGACGGGCGCTTCGGGGACACCGGGCGGTACGCCGATCCGGGCGCGTCCACCCGCCGCCAGGCGTGGGCCGCCCTGGCCACCGTCGCGGCGCGCGGCGACGCGCCGCTGGAGCCGCTGACCCGCGCCCGGTGCGCCGACGGCGGGATGCCCGCCGAGGTCGACGCGAAGGGCTGCCGGACCGGCGACGCGGCCGCCACCGCGACCGCGATCCTCGCGCTCAACGGCCGCCCCGGCGACCCGCCCGGACCGGCGCTGCCGCAGACGGTGCCCGCCGCGAGCACCGGGGACGGCTGGCCCGCCGGGCGCGCCGCCGCGCTCACCCGGGCCGCGTCCGCGCTGAGCGCCCGGTCTGCCCTCGACGGCGCCGTGCGCGGCACCGGCGGACGTCTCGACGTCGCCGCCAGCGCCCACGTCGCCGCCGGACGGCAGGGCGCCGGGCTCGACGCCACCGCCACCGCCCGCACGCTCGGCGGGCTGCTGCTGCGCGACGGCGGCCTGCCCGGCGCGCAAACCAAGCGCAGCGACGTCCCGGCGAGCATCGCCGCCGCCCCCGGCATCGCCGGGCGCGCGTGGACGAGCGCGCCCGGCTCGCCCGTCGCGGCGGCGGTGCGGCTGCCGCTGTCCGGCGAGGCCGCGTCCGTCGTCGAGCGGCGCGCGGCGCCCGCGTCGGCGCGCGAGAGCTGGACGATCACCGTGCTCGTCGGCCTCCTCGCCGCGTGCGCGGGCTTCCTGCTGCGTCCCCTGCTCGCCCGGCGGCGCGCGCCCGCGCCCGTCGCCCGGCAGAACGTCCCGTTCGGCCCGGAGCCGCCCCCCGGCTTCGGCACCCCCTCCCCCAAGGACACGCCATGAGACGCATCCTCGTCCTGTCCGCGCTCGTCGCCGCCGCGCTGGTCGTTCCCGCGCAGACGGCCTCGGCCGCCCCCTACGACGGCATCTGCACCGGCGCCGACGCGCTCACCGGCGTCACCGTCGTGATCGACTTCCAGGAGCTGAACGGCAACGCGGGCAACCCGGCGCCGACGATCACGCGCTGCTCCCCCAACCCGAGCCCCGGCACGCAGCGCACCGGGATCAAGGCGCTCCAGGACGCCGGGATCGCCGTGACCGGCGTCGCGCAGTGGGGCCTCGGCTTCGTCTGCCGCCTCCAGAACCGGCCCGCGCCGGGCGAACCGCTCCCGGTGTCCGGCAACCCCGGCTACACCGAGGCGTGCGTCGTGACGCCGCCCGGCGCCGCGTACTGGTCGTACTGGCACGCGACCGGCGCCAATAACACTTGGACCTACAGCAGCTACGGCGCGTCGAACCGCAACGTCACCCCGGGCGGGTTCGAGGGCTGGTCGTTCTCGCTGAACCGCGGCGCGTCCACCAACCCGGTGCCGCGCGTCACGCCGCGCAACCCGGCGGTGGGGTCGAACAACCCGACGGTCGCGCTGTCGATCACCGACCTGGACCGCAAGATCACGCTGGGGCAGAGCACGTCGCTGGCGTGGACGTCCACGAACGCGACGGCGCTGACGGCGCACGCCACCGCGCCCGCGACCGGCGGCGGCGCCTGGTCGGGTTCGCTCACCGCGCCGTCCGGGTCCAAGACGATCAAGCCGACCGCGCGCGGCACCTACACGTACACGATCAAGGCGACGGGCACCGGCGGGACCGTGTACTCCACCGCCACCCTCACCGTCACATGAGGATGCGCCGTTCCCTTCCGGCCGCCGCGGCGATCGCGCTGATCGCCGCGGCGGCCGGGCCGGTCGCGCCCGCGCACGCCATCGACCCGGGCAAGGGCCATCCCGGCTTCTGCAAGACGGCGGCGGGCGTGACGGTCGTCGTGGACTTCCAGCGGCTCGGCGGCACCACGATCGTCCGGTGCAACCCACGCCGCACGCGCGGCACCGGGCTGGACGCGCTCAAGGGCGCCGGGTTCCAGATCGCCGGAGTGCAGCGGTGGGGCGAGGGGTTCATCTGCCGGATCGAGAACCGCCCCTCGGCCGTCGAGGAGCTGCCCGTCCGGGGCCGGGACGGCTACCGGGAGGCGTGCGTGGACACCCCGCCCGGCGGCGCGTACTGGTCGTACTGGCACGCCGGGAACAACTGCGCCTGGCAGTACAGCCAGTGGGGCGTGAAGAACCGCGACTTCGTACCGGGCGGGTTCGAGGGCTGGTCGTTCTCGCTGAACGCCACCGCCGCCAGCAACCCCAGGCCGCGCATCGCGGCCGTCCGGCCCGGCACGGCCGGGCGGCCGTGCGTCGCGCGCGAGGAGCCCGAGCCGACGACGAACGACCCGAACGAGCGGCAGCCCGGCGGCCGGGCTCCCGGCGGCGACGCGGGGAACGGCGGAGCGGGCGGCACGACCGAGGACCCGCTGGACGCCGCGCGGCCGCCCGGCCGCGACGGCGAACTGCCGCCGCCCCGGCGCCGCACGCTCACCAGCCCGTCGCCGGGCGCCGACGACCCCGCGAACAACGTCGCGTTCGACGGCGGGGAGAGGGCGCGCGACGTCAACGAACTGGTGAAGGAGCAGTCCGGGGCCAGCGACGTCGCCCCGTGGGCGGCGGCCGGGCTGGCCGCCGCGCTCGGCCTCGGCGCCTGGCTGACCGCCCGGCGGCGCCGCCGCGCCCGGGACGCGTGATGCGCCGCGCGGCGCTGACCACCTACTTCCTCCCCCGCGACCTGCACCCGGCGGCGTGGTGGGCGTGGACGCTGGGGCTGGCCGTCGCCGCGAGCCGCACCACGAACCCGTGGCTGCTGCTGACGATCCTCGCCGTCGTCTGTCACGTCGTGGTGGCGCGGCGGCCGGACGCGCCGTGGGCGGCGGCGTTCCGGATCTACCTGTGGCTCGGCGCCGTCATCGTCGCGTTCCGCGTCGGGTTCCGGTTCGTGTTCGGCGGCGCGGAGGGCCAGACGATCCTGGTCCGGCTGCCGGAGATCCCGCTGCCCGCGTGGGCGGCGGGCATCCGGCTGTTCGGCGCCGTATCCGCCGAATCGCTGCTGGGCGGGCTGTACGACGGGCTGCGGCTGGCCACGATGGTGATCTGCCTGGGCGCCGCCAACGCGCTCGCCAACCCCAAGCGGCTGCTCAAGGCGCTGCCGCCCGCGCTGTACGAGGTCGGCACCGCCGTGATCGTCGCGCTGTCGGTGTTCCCGCAGCTCGCCGAGAGCGTGCAGCGCGTCGCCCGCGCGCGGCGGCTGCGCGGCGGCGCGTCCGGCGGACGGGGGCGGCGGCGCCGCGTCCGCGTGCTCCGGGCGGTGATCGTCCCGGTGCTGGAGGACGCGCTGGACCGCTCGCTGAAGCTGGCCGCGTCGATGGACGCGCGCGGCTACGGACGCTCCGGCGCCGCCTCGCCCGGCGCCCGGTTCGTCACCGGCTCCCTCATGATCACCGGCCTGATCGGGGTGTGCGTCGGCGTCTACGCCACCCTGGACGGCAGCACGCCGCGCTTCCTCGCCACGCCCGTGCTGGTAGCCGGGCTGCTCGTGGCGCTCGCCGGGTTCCGGCTGGCCGGGCGCCGGGTGCGCCGCAGCCGCTACCGGCCCGACCGGTGGCGGCTCCCCGAGCTGGTCGTCGCCGCGTCCGGCGTCGGCGTCGCCGTCGTGCTGTTCGCGACCTCCAGCGTGGACCCGACCAACCTCAACCCGTCGCTGACGCACCTGTCCTGGCCGCTGCTGTCGTGGCCGCCGCTGCTCGGCGTGCTGCTCGGCGTCCTCCCCGCGTTCCTGTCCCCTCCGCCCGAACACCCCTACGGCGCCGTTCCGGCCGCCGCCGAGAAGGTCGCCGCATGATCGAGTTCGACCGCGTCACGTTCCGGTACCACGACCGGCCCGACCCCGTCCTGGCCGACGTGTCGCTGACCGTCGGCGAAGGCGAGCTGGTGCTCGTCGCCGGTCGCACGGGCGCCGGGAAGTCCACGCTGCTCGGTGCCGTCAACGGGCTCGTGCCGCACTTCACCGGCGGGCACCTGGGCGGGACCGTCGCCGTCGCGGGCGTCGCCACGCACACCCGGCCGCCGCGCGAGTTCGCGCACCTGGCCGGGGTGGTGGGACAGGACCCGCTCGCCGGATTCGTCACCGACACCGTCGAGGAGGAACTCGCCTACGGCATGGAGCAGCTCGGGCTGGCGCCGCAGGTGATGCGCCGCCGCGTCGAGGAGACCCTCGACCTGCTCGGCATCGCCGACCTGCGGCGCCGCGCGCTGCGGACGCTGTCGGGCGGGCAGCAGCAGCGCGCCGCCATCGGCTCGGTGCTGACCACGCACCCCCGCGTGCTCGTCCTGGACGAGCCGACGTCCGCGCTCGACCCCACCGCCGCCGAGGACGTCCTGGCGACCCTCGCGCGGCTCGTGCACGACCTCGGCGCGACCGTGCTGCTGGCCGAGCACCGGATGGAGCGGGTCGTCCCGTTCGCCGACCGGATGCTCTACCTGCCCGGCGACGGGAGCGTGGTGGACGGGACGCCCGCCGAGGTGCTGCGCGGCACCCCGGTCGCGCCGCCGATCGTCGAGCTGGGACGGCTGGCCGGGTGGGAGCCGCTGCCGCTGTCGGTGCGGGACGCGCGCCGCCGGGCCGGGCCGCTGCGCGCCGCGCTCGGCCCGCCGCCCGCGCGTCCGGACGCCCCCGCCGCCGCGCCCGTGCTCCGCGCCGAGGGGATCGTCGTCCGGTACGGGCCGACGGTCGCGGTGCGCGGCGTCGACCTCGACCTGCACGGCGGACGGACGCTGGCGATGATGGGCCGCAACGGGTCGGGGAAGTCGTCGCTGCTGTGGGCGCTCCAGGGGTCGGGGCCGCGCCAGGGCGGCGCCGTCCGCGTGGACGGGCGCGACCCCGGCGACCTGGGCGCGGGCGCGGCCCGCGCCCTGGTGGGCCTCGTGCCGCAGAGCGCCGCCGACCTGCTGTACCTGGAGACGGTCGCGGCCGAGTGCGCCGCCGCCGACCACGAGTCGGCCGCCGCGCCCGGCACCTGCCGGACGCTGCTGGACCGGCTCGCGCCCGGCATCGACGGCGACCGGCATCCGCGCGACCTGTCGGAGGGGCAGCGGCTGTCGCTCGTGCTGGCCGTCCAGCTCACCGCCGCGCCGCCCGTCGTGCTGCTGGACGAGCCCACGCGCGGCCTGGACTACACCGCCAAGGCCGCGCTCGCCGGGATCGTCGGGACGCTGGCCGGCGAGGGCCGCGCCGTCGTCATCGCCACCCACGACGTCGAGTTCGTCGCCACCGTCGCTGACCGCGTCGTCGTCCTGGCCGAGGGCGAGATCGTGTCGGACGGGCGGGCCGCCGACGTGCTCGGCGGCTCGCCCGCGTTCGCGCCGCAGGTCGCCAAAGTGCTCGGGGAACCGTGGCTCACGGTCGCAGACGTGCGGGCCGCGCTGCCGGAGGCCGTCCGATGACGCTCCCCGCGCTCGTCCCGGCCGTCCGGGTGGGGCCGCGCTCGGCCGCCGTGCTGACGCTGGCGTCGCTGGCCGGGCTGATGATGTTCGTGTGGCCGCTGCTCGTCCGGGTCGAGCCGCAGTCGATGCAGCACGGGCCCGACGCCCCGTTCGTCTTCCTCGGCATCCTGCCGGTGCTCATCGCCGTGGTGCTCGCGGAGCTGTCCGAGGGCGGCATGGACTCCAAGGCCCTCGCGATGCTCGGCGTGCTGTCGGCCGTGAACGCGGCGCTGCGCCCGCTCGGCGCGGGCACCGGCGGGATCGAGACCGTGTTCTTCCTGCTCGTGCTGTCCGGGCGTGTGTTCGGGCCGGGGTTCGGGTTCGTGCTCGGCTGCACGTCGCTGTTCGCGTCGGCGCTGCTCACGGCGGGCGTCGGCCCGTGGCTGCCGTTCCAGATGCTCTGCTCGGCGTGGATCGGCATGGGCGCGGGCCTGCTCCCCCGCCGCGTCACCGGCCGCGCCGAGATCGCGATGCTCGTCGGCTACGGCATCGTCGTCGCCTACGTCTTCGGCTTCCTGATGAACCTGTGGTTCTGGCCGTTCATCACCGACGCCGAGGTCCCCTACCACGACGGCCACATCTCCTACGTGCCCGGCGATCCGGTGCTGGAGAACCTGCACCGGTTCGCGGTGTTCACGCTGCTGACGTCCACGGGCGGCTGGGACACCGGCCGCGCGATCACCAACACCGTCGCGATCCTCGTCCTCGGTCCCGCGCTGCTGGCCACGCTGCGCCGCGCCGCCCGGCGGGCCTCGTTCCATGCCGAACCGACCTTCGAGAAGCGCTAGCCGAGGGGCCGGCCGGAGAGGATCGCGACGGAGGTGTCGAGGGCGGCGACGCGCTCGGCGGCGGTGAGGCCCGCGGCGGCGTCGACCTTGGCGCGCTCGTCGGGACCGGCGGCGATGCGGCGGAACCCGGACGGGACGGCGGTGCCGGGATGGTCCAGGTCGGTCATCTCGGGCGGCAGCGAGCCGAGGAGTTCGGCCGCCATGTCGCAGGCGGTCACGACGACCCACGCGACCGTCGCCGGGGACTCTGCGACCAGCGTCTGGTTGGCTCCCCGGCAGCTCTCGCACTGGTCGAGCGCGGCGCCGAGGAACGCGTCCGCCAGGCCGAGGTCGACGCCCTCACCGAACGCGGCGCGGACGCGCTCCGCCGTGGCGGGGGACATCCCGATCTCGGGATGGTCGTGGGTCTCGATCGCCAGGCCCGCGTTCTCCCGCGCGCACGCCAGGGCGTTGAGCGTGGTGTGCAGGCCGGTCAGCTTCTCCTGCAACGTGGTCATGTAGGCGTTGTGCGTCGGGAAGTGGCGCGGATCGTGGCGCAGGCGCAGCAGGGTGAGGGCCAGCTCCAGCGCGATCGCGGCACCGTGCGCGTGCCCCTCGACCGCCGAGCCCTCACCGATCGCGTCGACGCCGTCGGGGATGCCGGTGAGCGCCATGACGTTCCCGTCCGGCGACGCCACGACCGGCACGGCGCCGTCGGCGGTGCCGTCGCGCCGCATCTCCCGGCACCGGTCGATGGGGAAGCTCAGCTCCGTACCGGCCCGCTGCATGTGGTCCTCGGGCAGCGCCCACCCGTGCGGGAACACCGCCTTGAGGCGGCGCAGGCGCTCGCCCGCGCCGGGGTCGCCCTCGTCGATCTTGGCATGCATCAGCAGGTGCGCCTCCCGGGCCAGCAGGCCGGTCAGCAGCAGCTCACGCAGGTGCGGCTCGGTGTCGGCGGCGAGCGGCAGCCCGGCGGGGATCGGCACCCCGAGCGCTTCCAGCGTCTCGCGCAGCCGCTGCTCGTCGGGACGGGTGGGGGGAGCGACAGAATCGGTCGACATGCGCCCATCGTGACAGCACCGAACCGATCATGTGCGGCGAATGGCGAAATATGTTCAGGCGCCATTGTCGACAGCCCGGAGCAATGGATGCACTAATTTCGTATTTGTATGTCTTTGCGGCACGAAAAGGACATCCACCAGCGACGACCTCGCCAAGGGTCACGTCCGCGTCAAGTCACGGCCTGGAATCGACAGGTGGCTCAACGGGTCGCGCCGATCGGGCGTCCTCGTTAGGCGGTGGTTGCGAGAATCCGGCGGTGCGGCCCGGATTCCGGCCGCCCGGCATTGTTCTGTGGAGTGGGGAGACGCGGGGGTCGCTGGTGAGGAGAGAACTGCCGGAGCGCTGGGCGCGGGCCGCCGTCGCCGTCCTGCTGTGCGTGAGCGCCACCGGGTGCAACGCGTGGCGGGACGACGAACCGGCGACGGACGAACCGGGAAAGCAGGCGGTGCCCGGCTTCACCGGGACGACGTTCACGCCGCGCCAGGGCCGCCGGGTCGTGCTGCACGAGCCGTTCGACCGGCTGCGGGTCGGGCCGGGCAAGCTGTGGGGGTGGCAGAGCGGGGCCTACCGGCACTGCCACACCAATCCCGACGGGTTCAAGCTCGACCGGCTCAGCACCGGCGCGCTCGACGTGCGGGACGGCCGCCTGACGATCACCGCGACGCCGGGGGCGCGCGGCTACTGGCGGACGGGCCTGCTCGCCACCGGCGACGCCTGCGGCAGCGGCGGCAACGGCTTCGAGGTCCGCACCGGCGACGTCATCAAGGCGCGCGTGCGGCTGCCGACCGTGCGCACCGGGGCCTGGCCCGCGATCTGGACGTGGCGCGACGGCCGCAACGAGGTCGACCTGTTCGAGTGGCACTCCGACCGGCCCGACACGCTGGAGTTCGCCAACCACGCCGGGGGCAGCGGCAAGTTCTGGAGCCATCCGGCGGTCGACCGGGGCATGTGGCTCGACGCCGCCGTCCGCCTCGGCGAGAAGCGTGTTAGCTGGTACGTCGCGACACCCGGCCAGCCGCTGCGCCGCGTCCACACCGACCGCAAGGGCGTCGGCCCCGACTTCCACGCGCACCTGGTGGTGAGCCTGTCCGCCGACGACGGCGAACTGCACGCCCGGCCCGCTCCCGGCCTCCCGTTCTCCTTCACGGTCACGGGCCTGACGGTGTACCGCCCGAAGACGCCGCCGCCCCTCGCCCCGGCGCCCAGCGGCCGCCCGGAACGGTAGCGGCGGCGGGCCCGGGACCGTCCGCACGCGGCGTGGCCAGCGGGTTCTCCCCGAAGGTCATGTTTGCCACGCGTCGACTTTGCTCCTACATTGCTTCGCAATCGGTCCGTGATCCACCTCCGTCCGGGAGGTGCACGGCCGACCGCCGAGTCCCGGACGCCCGTCCGGGAGCCGGGGACCCATCAGTCCCTCGGGGTGAATCCGCGAGCCCGCTCGCGGTAGGGCCGCTCCTGGCCCGAACCCGTCAGCTAACCCGGTAGGCGGACGAAGGAGCGCAGATGGACCCGGTAGGGAAGCAACTGCTCGCGGTCGCCGAGAAGGAACTCGGGTACCGCGAGAAGAGCGGCGGCTACACCAAGTACGGCGAGTGGTACGGCAAGAAGTTCGAGGACGGCGACTCCTACTTCACCACGGCGCCCTGGTGCGACATGTTCCTCGCGTGGGCGGCGCACCAGGTGGGCGTCCAGGAGTGGGCCGGCGAGTTCGCCGCGACGATCCAGCACGCCCGGTGGTTCGAGGAGAACGACGCCTGGGGCACCAAGCCCGAGCCCGGCGCGATCGTGTTCTTCGCGTGGTCGGGCTCCAAGAGCATCGGTTCGATCCAGCACGTCGGCATCGTCGAGAAGGTCGAAGGCTCGACGATCCACACGATCGAGGCCAACACCGACGGCGTGCACCTCAAGCGCAAGGAGCGCGACCCCGGCACCATCGTCGGCTACGGCTACCCCGGCAGGGTCGAGGTCGCCGGGAAGGCCGTGCCGGGCACGCCGGAGGCGAAGGCGCAGGCCAAGGCCGAGGCCGAGGCCGCGTACACCCCCAGGCACGCGGCGCCGGGCACCGACGCGATGGCCGTCGCGCCGAACGCCGGGGTTCCGGCGACGCGGACCGGCTCCGGCGCCCGTCCCGCCGACGGCCCCGCGATCTCCCCCGACCTGGTGGTGGGCAGCGCCCTGGCCCTCGCCGTGTGCGGGACGGTCGCGCTCGGCGCCGGCCGGTCGCTGGCCGCGCGGATGCCGGCGCAGTCGCCGGTGCGCGTCCGGCGGCGCGGCAAGCACCACCGCACGCCGGTCGCGCTGCCCGCCGACGTCACGCCCGCCGACCTGGACTCCGCCGACGCGGGCACGCTGGTCATGCCCGCCGTCACCGCGGCGGTCGCGGCCGAGGCCGAGGACCGCGAGTTCTGGGGCCGCGTGTCCACGCTGGAGGACGACCAGGACCTGCGGTTCTGGGACACGCTCCACACCGACCTCGCCGGTGTCGTCCCGTCGGGTTCCCGGCAGGACGCCTGACCGCATCCCGGCCCGCCTCCGGAACGATCCGGGGGCGGGCCGAAAACCCTTGCCGAATAAGGCTTTTCGCCCCTCCTGACCGCCCGGCCGCGACTACGCTCCGAAGCGTCGCCCCCGCTGCGGATCAGGAGTGTCATGAGTTCTTCGCCGGAGATCCCCTCGGACGTGCCCACGGCGGCACGCGTCTACGACGTCATGCTCGGCGGCAAGGACAACTTCGCGGTCGACCGCGCCGTCGCCGAGGCCAGCCTGGCGATCATGCCGGAGCTGCGGGCCATCGCCGTCCACAACCGCGAGATGCTGCACCGGGTCGTCGCGCACCTGGCCGCCGAGGAGGGCATCCGCCAGTTCCTCGACCTCGGCTCGGGGCTGCCGACCGCGCGCAACACCCACGAGGTCGCGCAGGAGGCCGCGCCCGACGCGCGCGTCGTCTACGTCGACATCGACCCGATCGTGCTCGCGCACGGCCGCGCCATCCTCGCCGACAACGCGGGCACCCGCGTCGTCACCGCCGACCTGCGCGACCCGCGCGCCGTCCTGGACCACCCCGACGTGCGGGCGCTCATCGACTTCGAGCAGCCGGTGTGCGTGCTGCTCGCGGGCATCCTGCACCACCTGTCCGACGACGAGGACCCGGGCGGCATCGTCGCGGCGCTGCGCGACGCCGTCCCGAGCGGGTCGTTCTTCTTCATCACCAACTTCACCCGGCTCGGCGACGCGCCCGAGTCCGTCGAGCTGGAGCGGCAGCTCCTCGCGCAGCTCGGCACCGGCCGCGTCCGCACTCCGGCCGAACTGGCGGCGTTCTTCGACGGCCTGGAGATCCTCGCGCCGGGGCTGGTGCCGCTGCCGCTGTGGCGTCCCGCCGCGACGATCATCGACGCGAGCACGGTCGACGTCCGGTTCATGACCGGCGGGGTCGGGCGCAAGCCCTGACCTGCGCGGACACCGGCGGGCGGTTCGATCGGCCGGGGCCGGGCAACGGGGGGCGGTGGAAGCCCTCGATCTCGCGTTCGCCCTGGCGGGCGGCGCCGCCGTGTGCGCCGCCGTCCTGCCCGGCACCGTCCGCCGGTGGCCGGTGTCGCTGCCGATGCTGTTCCTCGGCGGCGGCGTGCTGCTGTTCCTGCTGCCGCTCGGCCTGCCCGATCCCGACCCGGTCGCGCACCGCTCGGCGCTGCTGCACCTGACGGAACTGTGCCTGATCGTGTCGCTGATGGGCGCGGGCCTGGCGCTGAACCGCCCGTTCGGGCGGCGCGCCTGGTCCACGACCGGACGGCTGCTGATCATCGTGCTGCCGCTGACGACGCTCGCCGTCGCGGCGGTGGCGGGCGGGCTGCTCGGCTGGCCGCCCGCGGCGGCGCTGCTGCTCGGCGCGGTGCTGTCGCCGACCGATCCGGTGCTGGCGTCCGACGTCCAGGTCGGTGAGCCCGCCGACGACGAGGAGCACGACGACGACGAGGTCCGCTTCGGCCTCACCTCCGAGGCGGGCCTGAACGACGGCCTGGCGTTCCCGTTCGTGTACGCCGCCGTCGCGCTCGGCCTGGGCGGCGCGGGCTGGTCGGGCGGGTGGCTGGGTGAGTGGCTGCTGAAGGACGTGCTGTACGCGTGCGCGGTCGGCGTGCTGGTCGGCGTCGTGGTGGGGCGGCTGCTCGGCCGGATGTTCTTCCGGTCCGAGCGTCCGTCGGCGCGGCGGCTGGCCGAGCGCAGCGAGGGGTTCGTCGCGCTGGCGGCGACGCTGCTGGCGTACGGCGTCGCGGAGGTCGCACACGGATACGGCTTCATCGCGGTGTTCACGGCCGGGTGCGCGATCCGGTCGGTGGAGCGGTCCCACGGGTACCACGGCGTCCTGCACGGGTTCATCGAGCAGACCGAGCGGCTGCTGACGGTGTGGTTGCTGCTGCTGGTCGGCGGGTTCGCGGCGGTCGGCGGGCTGGCGGCGCTGAGCTGGCGGGGCGCGCTGGTCGGGGTGCTGCTGGTGCTGGTGTTCCGTCCGGTGATCGGCTGGCTGGCGCTGCGCGGGGGGTCGGTGGAGCCGCGCGAGCGGCGCGCCGTCGCGTTCTTCGGCATCCGCGGCATCGGGTCGCTGTTCTATCTCGCGTACGCGCTGGGCGAGACGGGCTTCGGCGTCCCGGCGGAGGAGCTGTGGGCGATCGTGACGTTCACCGTCATGCTGTCGGTGTGCGTGCACGGCGTGACCTCGACGCCCGCGCTCGCCTACCTGGACCGGTTGCGGCACCGGCGCCGCCGCAGGACCGTTCCGGAGCCGCGACCAGCGTCACCTTGACGGGTTCGTCCCTCAGCTATACGTTTCGGTGGATTTCACGGTTGTCCGAGGGAAATCCGGTGAGATGCCGGTGCGGACGCGCCACTGTATCCGGGACGACGATCCCGGGAGCCAGGTCACTCGGGCAGCCGCGACCTCACCGTTCGGGACGCGCTTGACATCCCTGAGGAGGCCCCCGTGAGCGATCTCTCCGCTCCCTCGTCCGTTCCCTTTCCACGCCTGCGGCCCTGGCTGCTCGCCGTGCCGGTGCTGCTGCTGATCGGCTACCTCGTCCTGATGGACAACGGCGCCGTGTCGCAGACCGGTGACCTCCTGCACGAACTCATGCACGACGGACGCCACCTTCTCGGCGTCCCGTGCCACTAGGGGCCGCCGGAATGGTCCGCACCCTTCTGGTCAGAGGTCTGCTCCTGGGCCTGCTGGCCGGTCTTCTCGCGGGCGCGTTCGCGTTCGCGATCGGTGAGCCCCGCATCGACGACGCGATCGCGCTGGAGGAGGCCGCCGCGGCGGCCGAGCCCGCGCCCGCCGACGACGGCCACTCGCACGAGCACGGCGCCAACGTGACGCGCGGCCAGCAGAAGTTCGGCCTCTTCCTGGCCACCGGCCTGTACGGCCTGACGATCGGCGGGATCTTCGCGCTGGCGTTCGCGGGCCTGCGCGGACGCGTCGGTCCCCGGACCGACGGCGGTCTCGCGCTGGCCGCCGCCGGGACCGCGTTCGCGGCCGTGATCCTCGTGCCGTTCCTGAAGTATCCGGCCAATCCCCCGGCCGTGGGCGACCCGGAGACGATCACCAGCCGCACGCTGCTTTACCTGGCGATGATCGGCGTCGGCCTGCTGGCGACGGCCATCGCGGTGACGACGTCGCGGCGCGTCCCCGGCGGCGCCTGGCCGCGCGGCGCGGCGGCGGTGGCGGCGTTCGTCGTGCCGGTGGCGGTGGCGTACCTGCTGCTGCCGACCGTCAACGAGGTGCCGGCGGAGTTCCCGGCGACGCTGCTCTGGCAGTTCCGGATCTCCTCGCTCGGCACGCAGGCCGTGTTCTGGGCCGCGTTCGGCGCCCTGTTCGGCTGGGCCGCCGACCGGGCGGCGCGCCCGGCGTCCGCCCCGGCCCCGGCGGCGGCGCCCGCGTCCGCCTGACCGGAGTGCTGTTCGTCCGCCACGCGACATCGGCGGGGATGCGCGAAGCGCGCTTCCCCGCCGACGCCCCGGCCGACCCCGCGTCCCTGTCCCGAGCCCGAACCCTCGCCCCCACGATCCTCACCCTGGCGGGCCACCCCACCCAGCCCGCGACGTCCACACCGCCCCGCCCGAACGGGTCCCCCGACGCTGCGGCCACACCGGATTCCGCCTCGCCGGGCCGTATCCGGACGTGGACGGCGCCGTCAGGCACCCCGCCACCCACGTCGGATGCACCAGAAACCGGCCACCCGGCCCCTGAAGCCGCGCCGGACTCCGGCGCGTCCGCGTGGACGGCGCCGTCAGGCCGCTCGACACCCACGTCGGACACGTCAGAAACCGGCCACCCAGCCTCTGGTGCCGCGCTGGACTCCGGTGCGTGGGCGTGGACGGCGCCGTCGGGCAGCCCGACACCCGCGTCGGACACGCCAGGAACCGGCCGCACGGCCTCGGAGGCCGCGCCGGGCTTCGGGGCGTGGGCGTGGACGGCGCCGTCGCGGGCGGCGGTGGCCACGGCGGAGGCGCTGGGGTTCGTGGCGCGGCCCGTCGCGGCCCTGGCCGAGGCCGACGCGGGGCGGTGGGCGGGACGGGCGTTCGCCGAGGTCGCGGGCGCGGAGCCGGAGGCGTTGCGGCGGTGGCTCTCCGAGCCCGGAGCCGCGCCGCACGGCGGCGAGAGCCCGGCGGCGCTGGCCGCGCGGGTCGGGGCGTGGCTCGACGACGCCCCGGACGGCGTCGTCGTGTGCGACGCCGGGGTGATCCGGGCCGCGCTGGGGCACGTGCTCGGGCTCGGGCCGCTCGCCACCGCGCGGTTCGACGTCGCGCCGCTGTCCACCACGGAACTGACCGCCGGGCCTGCCCGGCGCGTCTCCCATGTCAACCGGAAGGTGGGTCCTTGACCGCCACATATCCGTTCAGCGCCGTCGTGGGGCTGGACGACCTCAAGCTGGCGCTGGTCCTCAACGCCGTGTCGCCGCGCGTCGGCGGCGTGCTCGTGCGCGGCGAGAAGGGCACCGCCAAGTCCACGATCGTGCGGGCGCTCGCGGCGCAGCTCCCCGCCGTGGACACGGTGCCCGGCTGCCGGTTCGCGTGCGACCCGGCGGCGCCCGACCCGGCGTGCCCGGACGGGCCGCACGAGCCGGGCGGCGCGGGGACGCGGCGCCCGGCGGCGCTGGTCGAACTGCCCGTCGGGGCGTCGGAGGACCGGCTGGCCGGGTCGCTCGACGTGGAGAAGGCGCTGACCGAGGGCGTCAAGGCGTTCGAGCCGGGCCTGCTGGCGGCGGCGCACCGGGGCGTCCTGTACGTGGACGAGGTCAACCTGCTGCACGACCACCTGGTCGACCTGCTGCTCGACGCCGCCGCGCTCGGCACCTGCTACGTCGAGCGCGAGGGCGTGTCGGTGCGGCACGCGGCGCGGTTCCTGCTCGTCGGCACGATGAACCCGGAGGAGGGCGAGCTGCGCCCGCAGCTCCTGGACCGGTTCGGGCTGACCGTCGAGGTGAGGGCGTCGCGGGAGCCCGGCGAGCGCGCCGAGGTGGTGCGGCGGCGGCTGGCTTTCGAGGCGGACGGCGCCGGGTTCGCCGCGCGCTGGGCGGCGGCCGAGGCCGAGCTGGCATCCCGCGTCGCGGCGGCGCGCGGGCGGCTGCCCGGCGTCCGGCTGCCGGACGCGCGGCTGGAGCAGATCGCGACCGTCTGCGCGGCGTTCGAGGTGGACGGGCTGCGCGCCGACCTCGTCACCGCGAGCGCGGCCCTGGCCCACGCGGCCTGGCACGGCCGCGCCGCGGTGACGACCGAGGACGTCCGCGCCGCCGCCCGCCTGTCGTTGCCGCACCGGCGCCGCCGCGACCCGTTCGACGCGCCCGGCCTGGACGAGGACCTGCTGAACCGGCTGCTCGACGAGACGTCCGGCGACGAGGACCCCGAGCCGCCCGAAGGCGGCTCCCCCGGCGACGGCCCCGGCTCCCCGCCCGACGGCCGGGACGGCGCTGCACGCACCCCCGGGCCGGACAGCGGCACCGACGACGGCAGGAAAAGCTCAGAAGGCACAGAGGGCACGAACAACGCCGAAGGCATGAAGGGCTCTGAGAGCACGAACAGCGCCTCGGGCTCGAACGGCCCATCAGGCATGAACGACCCATGGGGCACGAACAGCCCTTGGGGCACGGACGACTCCCAAGGCACGAACAGCCCTCACGACACAAAAAGCTCACAGGGCACGAACGGCTCGGAGAGCATGAACGGCACGGAAAGCGCGAACGGCGCAGGCCGGGTCGCCGCCGTCGCCGCGCCGCACGCCGTCCCGCTCCTGGAGGTGCCGGGGGTGGGCGACGGCGTCGCCGGACGGCGGTCCCGGTCGCGGACGACGCGCGGCCGGGCCACCGGTTCGCGCCGCCCGTCCGGGCCGGTCCGCGACCTGCACCTGCCCGCCACCCTGCTGTCCGCCGCGCCGCACCAGCGCGGCCGGGGCCGCACCGGCGCGGGCCTGGTGCTGCGCGGCGACGACCTGCGCGAGACCGTCCGCGAGGGCCGTGAAGGCAACCTGGTGCTGTTCGTCGTGGACGCGTCCGGCTCGATGGCGGCCCGCCGCCGCATGACGACGGTCAAGACGGCCGTGCTGAGCCTGCTGCTGGACGCCTACCAGCGCCGCGACAAGGTCGGCCTCATCACGTTCCGGGGCCGCACCGCCGACCTGGTGCTGCCGCCGACGTCGTCGGTGGAGGCGGGCGCGGCGCGGCTGCGGTCGCTGCCGACGGGCGGGCGGACGCCGCTGGCCGCCGGGCTCGTCCGCGCCGCCGAGGTGCTGCGCGCCGAACGGCTGCGCGACCCGGCGCGGCGCCCGCTGCTCGTCGTCGTCACCGACGGCCGCGCGACGGCCGGCGGCGACGTGGACCGCGCCGCCGGGCTGCTGCGCGGCACGGCCGGCGTCGTCGTGGACTGCGAGGGCGGGCCGGTGCGGCTCGGCCTCGCCGGACGGCTCGCGGCGCGGCTCGGCGCCCGGCTCGTCCCGCTACAGGATCTCGGCGCCGTCGTGCGCGATCACCGGAAGGCGGCCTGACATGCCCCAGGGAAAGCCCGAGCACGTGCCCGACGACGGCCTCACCACCCGGCAGCGCCGCAACCGGCCGCTGCTGATGGTCCACACCGGTCCCGGCAAGGGGAAGTCCACGGCCGCGTTCGGCATGGCGCTGCGGGCGTGGAACCAGGGCTGGCCGGTCGGGGTGTTCCAGTTCGTGAAGTCGGCGAAGTGGAAGGTCGGCGAGGAGCGGGCGCTGCGCGTCCTCGGGGACAGCGGCGAGGGCGGCACCGTCGCCTGGCACAAGATGGGCGAGGGCTGGTCGTGGATTCAGCGGCCCGGCACCGACGCCGACCACGCCGCCGACGCCCGCGAGGGCTGGGAGCAGATCAAGCGCGACCTGGCCGCCGAGACCTACCGCTTCTACGTGCTGGACGAGTTCACCTACCCGCTGAAGTGGGGCTGGATCGAGCTGGACGACGTCGTCGCCGCGCTCACGTCCCGGCCCGGCGACCAGCACGTCGTCATCACCGGCCGGGACGCCCCGGCGGGCCTGCTCGACGCCGCCGACCTGGTGACCGAGATGGGCAAGGTCAAGCACCCGATGGACGCGGGACAGAAGGGGCAGCGAGGCATCGAGTGGTAGTTCCCCGGCTCGTCGTGGCGGCGCCGTCGTCGGGCAGCGGCAAGACGACCGTCGCGACCGGGCTGATGGCGGCGCTGCGGGCGCGCGGCCTGGCCGTCTCCCCGCACAAGGTCGGGCCGGACTACATCGACCCCGGCTATCACGCGCTGGCGTCCGGCCGTCCGGGCCGCAACCTGGACCCGTGGCTGACGGACGAGTCGCGCGTGCTGCCGCTGTTCCTGCACGGCGCGGCGGGCTGCGACGTCGCGGTGGTCGAGGGCGTGATGGGGCTGTTCGACGGCCGGGGCGACACGGGCTTCGCGTCCACGGCGCACGTCGCGCGGCTGCTGTCCGCGCCGGTCGTGCTGGTCGTGGACGCGTCGGGGCAGAGCCGGTCGGTCGCGGCGATGGTGCACGGTTTCGCCACGTTCGAGCCCGGTGTCCGTCTCGGCGGCGTGATCCTCAACCGCGTCGCCTCGGACCGTCACGAAGCCCTGTGCCGCACCGCTCTGGAGGCCACCGGCATCCCGGTGCTCGGCGCGCTGCGCCGCGACGACGCGGTGATGACCCCGTCCCGGCACCTCGGCCTGATCCCGGCGGCCGAGCGCGGCGCCGACGCCGTGTCGGCCGTCGACCGGCTCGGCGCCCTCATCGCCGCGTCCTGCGACCTGGACGCCCTGCTGCGCCTGGCGTCCTCCGCTCCCCCGCTTCCAGGCACCCCGTGGAGCGCAGCCGACGCCCTGGCCATCACGTCCGGACCGGAGGCGTTCGCGCGGGGAACGGCCGATGGCGGGGCGGCGGTGCGGGTCGGGCCGGGCCGCGCGGGCGGCGGAGCGCGGCCGGTGGTGGCCGTGGCCGGAGGGGCCGCGTTCACGTTCTCCTACGCCGAGCACACCGAGCTTCTGGAGGCGGCCGGGGCCGAGGTCGCGGTGTTCGACCCGCTGAGGGACGAGGCGCTGCCCGAGGGCGCCGGGGCGCTGGTGATCGGGGGCGGGTTCCCCGAGATGCACGCCGCCGAGCTGGCCGCCAACGCGCCGCTGCTGGCGGAGGTCGCGGCGTTCGACGGGCCGATCGCGGCCGAGTGCGCCGGGCTGCTCTACCTGTGCGAGGAGATCGACGGCCGCGCGATGGCCGGACGGGTGCCGGGACGCGCCCGGATGACCGGGCGGCTGACGCTCGGCTACCGCGAGGCCGTCGCCGTCACCGACTCCCCGCTGACCCGCGCCGGGGAGCGGTTCCACGGCCACGAGTTCCACCGCACCGCCGTCGACGGCGCGCACGCGCCGCTGTTCCGCTGGCGCGACGGCGCCGACGGGTACGGCGACGCCCGCGTCACCGCGTCCTACCTGCACCTGCACTGGGCCGGGCGGCCGGACCTGGCGCACCGCCTGGTGTCGGCCGCCCGGACGCCCTAGCCGTCGGTGTCGTCCTCCAGGTCGCCCTCGGTCTTCAGGTAGACCTCCTGGAGGCCCTGGAAGATCTCCGGGTCGGGGTGTTCCCAGAGGCCGCGTTCGGCGGCTTCGAGGAGGCGTTCGGCGATGCCGTGCAGCGCCCACGGGTTCGACGTGGCCATGAACGCGCGGTTCTGCTCGTCCAGGACGTACGTCTCGGTGAGCTTGTCGTACATCCAGTCGGCCATGACGCCGGTGGTGGCGTCGTAGCCGAACAGGTAGTCCACCGTCGCGGCCAGCTCGAACGCGCCCTTGTAGCCGTGCCGGCGCATCGCGGCGAGCCAGTTCGGGTTGACGACCCGCGCCCGGAAGATCCGCGACGTCTCCTCCGACAGCGTCCGGGTGCGGACGGCGTCGGGCCGCGTGCTGTCACCGATGTAGGCGGCCGGGGCCTTGCCGGTCAGCGCGCGGACGGTGGCGACCATGCCGCCGTGGTACTGGAAGTAGTCGTCGGAGTCCGCGATGTCGTGTTCGCGGGTGTCGACGTTCTTCGCCGCGACCGCGATCCGCTTGTACGCCGCCTCCATGTCGGGACGCGACGGGACGCCGTCCAGGTCGCGGCCGTAGGCGTAGCCGCCCCACACCGCGTAGACCTCGGCGAGGTCGGCGTCGTCGCGCCAGTTGCGGCTGTCGATGAGCGGCAGCAGCCCCGCCCCGTACGCGCCGGGCGCGGAGCCGAAGACGCGCAGCGTCGCGCGGCGCTCGTCGCCGTGCTCGGCCAGGTCGGCGCGGGCGTGGGCGCGGACGAAGTTGGCGTCGTCGGGCTCGTCCAGCCCGGCGACGAGCCGGACGGCGTCGTCGAGCATCGCGACGACGTGCGGGAACGCGTCCCGGAAGAACCCGCTGATGCGGACCGTCACGTCGACGCGCGGGCGGCCCAGTTCCGCGACCGGGATCGGCTCCAGGTCGGTGACGCGGCGGGACGCCTCGTCCCACGCGGGCCGGACGCCGAGCAGCGCCAGCACCTCGGCGACGTCGTCGCCGGCCGTGCGCATCGCGCTCGTGCCCCACACCGACAGCCCGACCGAGCGCGGCCAGTCGCCGTGCTCGTCCCGGTACCGCTCCAGCAGCGACTCGGCCATCGCCTGCCCGGTCTCCCAGGCGAGCCGGCTCGGCACGGCGCGCGGGTCCACCGAGTAGAAGTTCCGCCCGGTCGGCAGCACGTTGACGAGCCCCCGCAACGGCGACCCGCTCGGCCCCGCCGGAACGTACCCGCCGTCCAGCGCGTGCAGGACGTGATCCATCTCGTCGGTCGTCCGCGCCAGCCGGGGCACGACCTCCGCGGCCGCGAACTCCAGCACACTCGCCACCAGCGCCCGCCGCTCCTCGGGCACCCACCCGGCGGCGACGCCGTCCCCACCGGCGTCACGGAGACCGGAGTCGCGCTCTCCCGCCGCCCCGTCCGACAGGCCGCGCGCGTCCTCGCCCGGTGCCGTGTCGAGCGGCAGGCCGCGGGCGAGGGTGCCGGTGCGTTCTTCGGGGGCGCTCGCGGCGACGCGGGCGGCGGCGGTCACGTCCCAGTCCGCGTCCTCCATGGCCTGGACGAGGGAACGGGCCGTGGCCTCGGCGGCGTCGGTCTCGCCGAGGCCGGCGGTGCCGTCCTCGGTGAGGCCGAGCGCTTCGCGCAGGCCCGGGAGGGTCTCGCGGCCCGACCACATCTGGCGCGCGCGGAGCATGGCCAGGACGAGATCGACGCGGACCTGGCCCTCGGGCGCCTGGCCGAGGACGTGCAGGCCGTCGCGGATCTGCGCGTCCTTGACCTCGCAGAGCCAGCCGTCCACGTGCAGCAGGAAGTCGTCGAACTCGGTGTCGTGCGGGCGGTCGTCCAGGCCGAGGTCGTGGTCGAGGCGGGCGGCCTGGATGAGCGTCCAGATCTGGGCGCGGATCGCGGGCAGCTTCGCCGGGTCCATCGCGGCGATGTTGGCGTGCTCGTCCAGGAGCTGTTCGAGGCGGGCGATGTCGCCGTAGGTCTCGGCGCGGGCCATCGGCGGCACCATGTGGTCCACCAGGACGGCGTGCGCGCGGCGCTTGGCCTGCGTGCCCTCGCCCGGGTCGTTGACGAGGAACGGGTAGACGAGCGGCAGGTCGCCCAGCGCCGCGTCCGTGCCGCACGACGCCGACATCCCGGCGGACTTGCCGGGCAGCCACTCCAGGTTGCCGTGCTTGCCGACGTGCACCATCGCGTGCGCGCCGAACTCGTCGGCCAGCCAGCGGTAGGCGGCCAGGTAGTGGTGGCTGGGCGGGAGGTCGGGGTCGTGGTAGATCGCGATGGGGTTCTCCCCGAAGCCGCGCGGCGGCTGCACCATGACGACGACGTTCCCGGCGCGCAGCGCGGCCAGCACGATGTCGCCCTCGTGCACGAACAGCTCGCCGGGGGGCGGCCCCCAGTGCCGCTCCATCTCGGCGCGGAGGTCGGCGGGCAGCGTCCGGTACCAGCGCTCGTAGGCCGACGCCGCGATGCGGACGGGGTTCCCCGCGAGCTGCTCCTCGGTGAGCCAGTTCTCGTCCTGGCCGCCCGCCGCGATGAGCGCGTGGATGAGGGCGTCGCCGTCCTGCTCGGCGACGCCGGGGAACCCGTCGCCGAGGTCGTAGCCCGCGTCCGCCAGCCGCGACAGCAGCCGGACGGCGCTGACCGGCGTGTCCAGCCCGACCGCGTTGCCGACCCGCGAGTGCTTGGTCGGATACGCCGACAGCATCACGACGAGGCGCCGTTCGGCGGGCGGGGTGTGCCGCAGCCGGGCGTGCCGGACGGCGATCCCGGCGACGCGGGCGGCGCGCTCGGGGTCGGCGGCGTAGACGGTCAGGCCGTCCTCGTCGATCTCCTTGAACGAGAACGGGACGGTGATGATGCGGCCGTCGAACTCGGGGATCGCGACCTGCGAGGCGGCGTCCAGCGGGGACAGGCCGTCGTCGTTGGCCTCCCAGTCGGCGCGGCTGCTC
Source organism: Actinomadura flavalba DSM 45200 (assembly GCF_000374305.1). Taxonomy (GTDB): domain Bacteria; phylum Actinomycetota; class Actinomycetes; order Streptosporangiales; family Streptosporangiaceae; genus Spirillospora; species Spirillospora flavalba. The sequence continues at coordinate 122,586 of NZ_KB894102.1, forward strand.
GTCAGGCACAGGCCCTGGAGGATCGGGACGTCGAGGGCGGCGAGGGCGCCGACGTCCCACGCCTCGTCGTCGCCGCCCGCCCCGGCCGTCGCGGGCCGCGAGCCGCCCGCCGCCAGGACGGTCACGACGAGCGCGTCCGCCGCGCCGAGCGTGGCGAGGAGTTCGGGTTCGGCGGTGCGCAGCGACGAGCAGAACACCGGGAGGGCCTGGCCGCCCGCGTCCTCGATCGCGGCGCAGAGCGCGTCCACGAAGCCGGTGTTGCCCGCCATGTGGTGCGCCCGGTAGTACAGGACGCCGACCGTCGGACCCTCCGACGTGCGGGGCGCGCGGTCGAGGCGGCCCCAGGTGGGGGTGGCCTCGGGCGGCGCGAAGCCGTGGCCGGTCAGCAGCACCGTGTCCGACAGGAACCGGTGCAGTTCGGCGAGGTTGGCGGGGCCGCCGTGCGCGAGGTAGGCGTGCGCGTCGGCGCAGACGCCGCCGCTCACCGTCGACAGCTCCATCAGCTCGGCGTCCGGCGCCTGCTCGCCGCCGAGGACGACGACGGGACGCGGCCCGGCGAGCAGGGCGTCCAGGCCGTCCTCCCAGGCGCGGCGCCCGCCGAGCAGCCGGACGACGACGAGGTCGGCGCCGTCGGTGAGCGCGGGCAGGTCCTCGACGCCGAGCCGCGCCGGGTTGCCCAGCCGGTAGGCGACTCCGGCGGCGCGGGCGCTCAGCAGGTCGGTGTCGGAGGTCGACAGCAGCAGGACGGTGCGGTCCTGCGCGGACGCGTCAACGGACACGGTGTGGCCTCCCCTGGGGTCCTCGCCCCGGTCGCGGGTGTTGCGACGGCAGGAGTCTCCTGGCTCCCGGATCGACGCTCACCCCGGCCTTCCCGCCCCTTCGGGCAGTGGCCGTGCGGTGGGGTTCGCTCCCCGGTCACAGTGGCGGGACCGCGCCGGATTCGCACCGGCTTCCTCCCTTTGCCATCGTCTGACCAGAAGCGTACGGCAGCGCGAGCCGGTCGAAAACTGGGGTTACGATCCTCCCCGTGTCGAATGTCGAGGCCGCGGGGCGTTCCCGTCCCGACGCCTGTCCGGGCCTGGTGCAGACGCACCCGGCGGCCGACGGGCCGCTGGCGCGCGTCCGCACGCCCGGCGGGGCGGTCTCCCCGGCCCAGCTCAGGGCGCTGGCCACCGCCGCGCGGGACCTCGGGACGGACGTGATCGAACTCACGTCCCGCGCGAACGCGCAGGTGCGCGGCGTCCGAGATCCGGCGGCGCTGACGGCGCTGATGACGTCGGCGGGGCTGCTGCCGTCCCCGGCCCACGAGCGGGTCCGCAACATCGTGGCGTCCCCGCTCGGCGGCCGGACCACGGGAGCCCTGGAGACCGACCCGCTCGTCCGCGCCCTGGACGCCGCCCTGTGCGCCCGCCCCGACCTGGCCGCCCTGCCCGGCCGCTTCCTCTTCGCCCTGGACGACGGCTCGAACGACGTGACCCCCCTCGACGCCGACGTCACCCTCACCCCGGACGGCCTCCTCCTCGCGGGCCACCCCACCCCCCTCACCGGCCCCCCGATCCCCCTGCTCCTCGCCGTGGCCGAAACCTTCCTGGCTCTACGCGAAAACGCCTGGCGCCTGACCGAACTCTCCAACGCCCCCACCCGCATCACGACCGCCCTCACGCCCAACACCGAACCCCCGACCAACGACACGCCAGACACGCCCTCCCCCACGAGCCAAGACCGCCCCGCGCCGGGCGCACCCCCGCGCGAAGCGGACGACTCCGCGCCGGGTGCGACCTCCCGCGTAAAGCAGGACCGCCACGTCCCAGGCACGCCCGCCCCCACGAGCCAGAGCCGCCCCGCGCCGAGCACACCCCCGCGCGAGGGAGACCCCTCCGCACCGGGTGCGGCCTCCCGCGCAGGGCAGAACCGCCCCGCGCCGGGGGTGCTCGCGGCGCGGGGCGACGGTGTGGTCGGGGGGCGGGTGGGGGTGTTCGTGCAGCGGGACGGGCGGTTCGGGGTGCAGGCGGTGCCGCCGCTGGGGCGGATGTCCGCCGCGCAGGCCGAGGTGCTGGCCGGGTGCGGGGAGGTGCTGCGGTTCACGCCGTGGCGGAGCGTCATGGTGCTGGACCTCCCGGCGGCCGAGGACGTCGTGCGGGTCCTGCGCGAGGCCGGGTTCGCCGTGGACGACGGGTCGCCGTGGCTCGGCGTGACGGCGTGCACCGGCAGCCCGGGATGCGCGAAGTCGCTGGCCGACGTGCAGCGGGACGCCCGGCGGTGGACGTCGGGGCTGGAGCGCGCCCCGGAGGTGCCCGTGCACTGGGCGGGATGCGAGCGCGGGTGCGGGACGCCGCGCGGAAGGGTCGTCCAGCGTGTGGCGACCGTCGATGGTTACCGAGAAAGACTGCTTTGAGCGATTACATCCGGGACGGCGCCGAGATCTACCGGCGGTCGTTCGCGACGATCCGCGCCGAGACCGACCTGTCGGGCCTGACGCCGGGGTTGGCGCGCGTCGCCGTCCGCATGATCCACGCATGTGGAATGACCGACCTCGTCGACGACCTCGGCGCCTCGCCGGGCGTCGAGGAGCACGCACGGGCGGCGCTGCTGGCCGGGGCGCCGATCCTGTGCGACGCGCACATGGTGGCGTCCGGCGTCACCCGGTCGCGGCTGCCTGCGGGCAACGACGTCGTGTGCACGCTGCGCGAGCCGGGCGTCCCCGCGCTGGCGGCGGAGCTGGGCACGACCCGCAGCGCGGCGGCGATGGAGCTGTGGCGGGACCGGCTGGAAGGGTCCGTGGTGGCGATCGGGAACGCGCCGACGGCGCTGTTCCGGCTGCTGGAGATGGTGGCCGAGGGCGCGGGACGCCCGGCGGCGGTGCTCGGCATCCCGGTCGGGTTCATCGGGGCGGCCGAGTCCAAGGACGCCCTGGCCGCGAGCGACCTGCCGCACCTGGTGGTGCGCGGGCGGCGCGGCGGCAGCGCGATGACGGCGGCGGCGGTCAACGCCCTCGCCAGTGAGGCGGAGTGATGGCGGGACGGCTGTACGGCGTGGGCGTCGGCCCCGGCGACCCCGAGCTGGTCACGGTCAAGACGGCCCGGCTCATCGGCGCGGCGGACGTCGTCGCCTACCACGCGGCCCGGCACGGCCGCAGCATCGCCCGCTCGATCGCCGCCCCGTACCTGCGGGACGGGCAGGTCGAGGAGGCCCTGCTGTACCCGGTCACGACGGAGAGCACCGACCACCCCGGCGGCTACCTCGGCGCCATGGAGGACTTCTACGCCGACTGCGCCGCCCGGCTGGCCGCGCACCTGGACGCGGGCCGCACGGTCGTCGTCCTCAGCGAGGGCGACCCGCTGTTCTACGGCTCGTACATGCACCTGCACAAGCGCCTCGCCCCGCACTACCCGGCCGAGGTGGTGCCCGGGGTGACGTCGGTGAGCGCGGCGTCGGCGGCGGTCGGCCTGCCGCTGGTCGAGCGGGAGGAGACGCTGACCGTCCTGCCGGGCACGCTCCCGCCCGCCGAGCTGGCGGCGCGCCTGGGGTCGGCGGACGCGGCGGCGGTGCTCAAGCTGGGCCGCACGTTCCCGAAGGTCCGCGACGCGCTCGCCGAGGCGGGCCGCCTGGACGACGCCTGGTACGTCGAACGCGCCTCCACGGGCGCCGAGCGCGCCGTGCCGTTCGCGGACGTGGACCCGGCGGAGGTGCCGTACATGTCGCTGGCACTGCTGACGAGCCCGGCGAACCGCGCGTACGTCGCGCCGTCCCCCGTTCCGGACGTCCCCCGCGACGGCGGCGGTGTGGTCGTCGTCGGGCTGGGTCCGGCGGGCCGCCCGTGGCTGACGCCCGAGGCGCAGGAGGCGCTGGCGGCGGCGACCGACCTCGTCGGCTACGGCCCGTACGTGGACCGCGTGCCGCCGAACGCCCGCCAGCGCCGCCACGTCACCGGCAACCGCGTGGAGGCCGACCGGGCCCGGCACGCCCTGGAACTGGCCCGCGAGGGGGCGCGCGTGGCGGTGGTCTCCTCGGGCGATCCGGGGATCTTCGCGATGGCGGCGGCCGTCCTGGAGGTGGCCGAGGACTTCCCGGACGTTCCCGTGCGCGTCGTCCCCGGTCTCACCGCCGCGCAGGCCGTCGCCGCCCGCGCGGGCGCTCCGCTCGGCCACGACTTCTGCGTGCTGTCCCTGTCGGACATCCTCAAGCCGTGGGACGCCGTCGAACGCCGCCTCACGGCCGCCGCCGAGGCGGACCTGGTGCTGGCGCTCTACAACCCTGCGTCCAGCCGCCGCCGCTGGCAGCTCCCGGCCGCCCGCGACCTGCTGCTGAAGCACCGCGCGCCCGAGACGCCGGTGATCGTCGGCCGCGACGTCGGCGGCCCCGAGGAGTCCGTGACCGTGACGACCCTCGCCGACCTGGACCCCGAGACGGTCGACATGCGCTGCCTGCTGATCATCGGCTCGTCCACCACCCGCGTCGGCCCCACCGGCGCGGTCCACACGCCCCGCCGCTACCCATGACGCGGCGCGCGGGCGCCCGGTCTGCCGCCGGGGCGCCCGCGCGCCGCGGCGTGCTCAACCGCGCAGGTACTCCTCCCAGGTCACGCGGGTGACGGCCGGGCCATCGTCCGGGCCGCGTCCGGACAGGCCGTTCTGGCCCAGGTAGTAGTCGCCCGCCTGGTTGCGCGCACCGGGCGACTGGTCGGTGTCGGAGATCGCGATCGCGTGGATGTGGTCGGCCCAGTCGCCCTGCGCGGCCGTGCGCAGCCACGCCGCGAAGCCGACCTTCCGCAGGGTGCGGACGACCGTCGTCCGCGTCGCGGCGGACATCCCCGAGACGGACAGGTCGAGCGCGCCGCCGCCGTCGTGCGTTCCCGCCGACGACGGATCGCCGCCGGGGTTGTAGGAACCCTGGGTCACGACGAGGCTCCGCCCGAGCAGGGATTCGGCCCGGCCGAGCATGGCCTTGGTGCGCGCGTTCATCGTCGCGCCCCGGTAGGTCACCCGCGCGCCCGGCGTGAGCGTGCGGACGACGGTGTAGGTGTCGGCGCCGAGGCTCCGCAGCGACGTGAGGCCGGGCAGCCCGGAGGCGTCCAGGCCGGTGTAGCCGAGCGACCGCTGGTACGCGGCGTACGCCTCGATCGTCTTGGTGCCGAAGTGCCCGTCCACGTACGACGCGGCGAGCAGCCCGCGCGCCCGCAGCGCCGACTCGACCTGCTGCACGCTCGCCTTCGCACCCGGCGTCAGTGCGGTTCCGGAGCGGCGCGGGTCGATCTGCGCCGCCTTGATCACCGCCTCCATGTCGACGGACGGCAGCGCGCGCGCCGCAGCGGGCACCGCGAGCGGGCCGAGGGCCACGAGCGCGGCCGTGGCGAGCCGGAGACCCGTCGTCGCGGCCCTCATCCGCAGTGCTCGTAGGGGCTGGTGTAGGACGACGAGCCGACCGACCCGCCCCACTTGACGCAGGTGCTTCCCGCCGACTTGGTCACCGGTCCGGCGTAGTAGGCGAAGTTGCCCGAGTCGGTCGTCTTGGCGCCGCCCTGCACCTGGAGGTGCGCCGAGACCGCCGACGGCGTGCCGAGCGACGTGCTCTTGAGCGTCGTCACGCAGTTCTGCCCGGTGCTGGACTTGTAGAGCAGGTAGACGCGGCCGCCGGTCAGCGCGCGCGAGTTGATCACGGCGAAGCCGGAACCGCAGACCTCCGCCGGGGTGTACGGGTTGGTGCTCCCGCCGCAGCCGTTGTTGCTGGTGAAGGTCGTCTTGGCGTAGTACGGGACGGCGCGCCCGCCGAGGACGGCGCGCTGCGCGGTGCCGTTGAGGCGCTGCTCGTAGTGCAGGTGGGGGCCCGTCACCCCGCCGGTGGCGCCGGCCGCGCCGATCCGCTTGCCGACGGACACGCTCTGCCCGACCGACACCGCCTGGGACGACAGGTGCGCGTACCGGGTCGTCCAGCCGCCGCCGTGGTTGATCTCGATCCACCGGCCGTAGCTGGTGGAGCCCTCGTTGGCGACGCGCGACACGGTGCCGCCCGCCGACGCCAGCACCGGCATCCCGGTGATGCCCGACTTCTGGAAGTCGACGGAGTTCGCCGGGTTGTGCCCGGCGAACGTCGCCGCCGTGACGGACGTGCCGCAGGTGAAGGGCACCTGGAAGGCGGGGGCGGCGGACGCGGCCGGGGCTCCGGCCACCGTCCCTGCGGCGGCGAGGGCGCCCGCTGCTGCGAGCACTGTGGATCTTGTGCCGATTCGTACCATTCGATGACCTCCGCTGTGCGAGGGGGAGCGCGGAATCTGAATGACCGAATCGACTGTGACACAACAGATCTTCGAGCGGCAGGCCCATTTCCGTGGGCCCCGGGACCTACCTCCGAATGCGTTAACACAAAAGAAACGTCGGCAAGAGCGAGATTGAACATGACGGGGGCGCCGTCTTCGTAAATTCTGCTCCATGGGAACGCCGGTTTCCCTTCCGTTCACGGTTCTCCGCGAAGGGCTCCCGGGCAGGAGGGGCGCGTCCCGCCGCCGCTCGGCGGCTCTGGTCGCCGAAAGGGGCGCGTTTCCGTGAGCAAGGTCTTCCTCATCACCGGCGCCGGACGCGGTATGGGCACCGAGATCGCCAGGGCGGCGCTGAAGGACGGGCACCGCGTCGTGGCGACGGGCCGCCGTCCCGAGGCCGTCGAGGAGGCCGTCGGCGGGCCGTGCGACGACCTGCTGGTGACGAGACTCGACGTCACCGAACCGCAGGACGCCCAGGACGCCGTGGCCGCCGCCCTCGACCGCTTCGGCCGCATCGACGTGCTGGTCAACAACGCGGGCACCTTCTGCGCCGGGCATTTCGAGGAAGTCTCGCCCGAGCGGATGCGGGCGCAACTCGAAACGAACCTGTTCGGCCCGATGAACGTCACCCGCGCCGTCCTGCCGACGCTCCGCGAACAGCGTTCCGGGCACATCATGACGCTGTCGTCGTTCGCGGGACTCGTCGGGCAGGAGTTCTGCGCCGCCTACTCGACGTCGAAGTTCGCCGTCGAAGGCTGGATGGAGTCGCTGCGCTACGACGTCAAACCGTTCGGCATCGACACCACCATCGTCGAACCGGGCCTCTTCCGCACGGAACTGCTGGCGGACGCGTCCACGACGTGGCCCGACGTGGCGATCGACGACTACGCCGAGCGCACCGCCGAGCAGCTCGCGTCCTGGAAGGCCCTGCACGGCGACCAGCCCGGCGACCCGGCCCGGATCGCCCGCGCGCTCCTGGGCGTCGCCGCCCTGGAGCATCCGCCGCTGCGTTTCGTCGCGGGCGACGACGCCATCGCCACGGCGCTCAACAAGGCGTCCGAGCTGAGCCTGGAGGCCGAGGAGTCACGCGGCCTGGGCAGCCTGCTGTCCTTCGACGACCCCGACCTCTGACCCGCACCGACCGGAGGAGCCACCGATGACGACCACCTGGACCGACGACGAACTCGCCCGCATCGGCGACGCGGAGGAACTGCACCTCGCCTCGGCCCGCGCCGACGGCGAACTCCGCGACCCGGTGACGATCTGGGTCGTCCGCGACGGCGACGACCTGTACGTCCGCTCGATGAACGGCCGCGACGGCGCCTGGTTCCACGGCACCGAGGACCGCCACGAGGGCGAGATCCACGCCGGCGGCGTCGACAAGCACGTCACGTTCGAGGAGTCCGGCTCCGACCAGTCCCTCAACACCCGCCTGGACACCGCCTACCACACCAAATACGACCACTACGGCCCCCGCATCGTCGGCACGGTCGTCAACCCCGAAGCCGCCGCCGCAACCCTCCGCCTCGTCCCCCACCCCTGAGCCCTACGGCGTCAGGGTCCGCACGGCGGTCACGCCGCGCGCCCGCATCCAGACGCGGAGGGCGGGCGGCGCCGCGCGGACGAGCCGGTCCGCCTCGGAGGGGCCGAGGGAGGACGCGGACGCGGTGAACGTCCGGCCGTCCAGCTCGACGGTCACGGGCTCCGGGCCGGACGGTCCCGGCGCGCGGGAGCCGATGAGAACGAGCGCGCCGCGCGCGCGGAAGTAGGCGAAGCGGGCACTCTCGGCGCCGTGGCGGTGCACGGTCAGGCCCGGTGGGTCCTCGTGGGTCAGGAGCAGCACGCGGCCCCGGGTGAGGTGGAAGAGGGCCGCGTTGGCGCGTCCCGCCAGCCGGACGGCGAGTTCAGGCAGGTTCACGGGGCGCCTTTCAGGATGTGGCCCAGGTGGCGGCCGTTTCGAGGTCGTGGGTCGTTGTGATGGCCGGTGGGGTGGGTGGGCGGTCGATGAGGAGGACGGGGAGGGTGGCTTCGCGTGCGGCGGTGAGTTTGGCCCGGGTGAGGGGGCCGCCGCTGTCCTTGGTGACCAGGTGGGTCAGGGCGTGGGTGCGGATGAGGGCGTGTTCGCCCTCGACGGTGTAGGGGCCGCGTGCCAGGAGGACGTGCACGTTCGGCGGGGTCGGCGGGTCCGGTGGGTCGACGGAGCGGGCGAGGAACCACGCGTCGGTGCGGGCGGCGAACAGCGGGATGCTGCGGCGGCCCGTGGTCAGGAAGACGCGGGCGCCGGACGGCAGGGCGCCCGCCGCCGCCTCCAGGGACGGGACGCGCGTCCAGTCGTCGCCCGGCCCGGCCGTCCAGCCGGGGCGGCGCAGGGCCAGCAGCGGGACGCCCGTCCGGGACGCGGCCTCGGCGGCGGACGCGCTCATCCGGGCCGCGAACGGATGTGTGGCGTCCACGAGCCGGTCGACGCGCTCGGAGACCAGCCACGCCGCGAGCCCGGCGGCACCGCCGAACCCCCCGACGCGTACCTCCCCCACGGGCAGCTTCGGATCGCTCACCCGCCCCGCCAGCGACGACACCACCGCCACCCCGGGCACGAGGCTCAGCCGCGCCGCCAGCGCCCGCGCCTCCGCCGTCCCACCGAGAATCAACACCCGCCTCACAACGCCCACCCCTCCACCCACCCGACGACCACGTCCCACCCCACCCGAGCGTCCACCGCACAAGCCGATCCACGCGACGCAGCACAAGCCGGTCTACGCGACACCGCACAGACCGATCCACGCGACACCGTGCAGGCCCGTCTACGCGTTACCGCGCAGGCCCGTCCGCGCGGCACGACACATCCTCGTCCGCGCGGCACCGCACAAGCCCGTCCGCGCGGCACGGCACAGACCCGTCCACGCGGCACCGCGCAGGCCGGGCCACGCGGCACCGCACAGGCGCGCCCACGCGGCGCGGAGCCCGGCGTCCTGCCGCGTCGGTGGGTCACGGCGGCGTGCAGGGGCGGTCGCGGGCGGCGCTGTAGAGGTGGCTGTCGGGGAAGTCGTGGGCCGTGAGGACGCGGCCGACGACGATCACCGCCGTTCGCCGCACCCCCGCCTCGTGCACCTGCGCGGCGATCGTCGCCAGGGTGCCGCGCAGGATCAGCTCGTCCGGCCGGGACGCGCGCGCGACCACGGCGACGGGCGTGCCGGGCGCGTAGTGCGGCGCCAGCTCGGCCACGACCGCGTCGATCCGCTGCACGGCCAGGTGCAGGACGAGCGTCGCGCCGCTCGCGCCGAGCGTCGCCAGATCCTCGCCGGGCGGCATCGGCGTCGCGCGCGCCGACGTCCGCGTCAGGACGACCGTCTGCCCGACGCCCGGCACGGTCAGCTCACGCCCCAGCGACGCCGCCGCCGCAGCGAACGCCGGCACCCCGGGCACGATCGCGTGCGGCACGCCCGCCGCGTCCAGCCGCCGCACCTGCTCCGCGACCGCGCTGAACACCGACGGGTCGCCCGAGTGCAGCCGCGCCACGTCGTGCCCCGCCCGGTGCGCGGCGACCAGCTCCGCGACGATCTCGTCCAGCGTCAGGTTCGCCGTGTCCACAAGCCGCGCCCCGTCCGGGCACGCGTCCAGCAGCTCGCGCGGCACCAGCGACCCCGCGTACAGGCACACCGGGGCCCGCTCCAGCACCCGCAGCCCGCGCACGGTGATCAGGTCGGCCGCCCCCGGCCCCGCGCCGACGAAGTAGACCGTCATGGCCGCTCCTCCCGGACGCCGCCGGGCGCCGTCGCGCGCGCGTCCCTCACGGCGCCGCCTTCCGCGCCGTCCACACCGTGACGGGCATCGCCGGACGCCACCCCGTGAAGCCGCCCACCGGCGCGGCGCGCTCGACGTGCAGCCGCACCAGGTCGCCGCCCAGCTCGTGCCGCGCCTGCGCCACGCGCGCCTCCGACTCCAGCGTCACCGCGTTGGCGACCAGCCGCCCGCCGGGCGCCAGCGCGTCCCAGCACCGCTCCAGCACGCCCGGGACGGTGAGCCCGCCGCCGACGAACACCGCGTCCGGGGCGGGCAGCCCGGCGAGGGCGTCCGGCGCCGTCCCGGTCAGCACCGAGACGCCCGGAACGCCCAGCGTGTCCGCGTTCCGCGTGATCCGCTCCGCCCGTCCGGGATGGCTCTCGATCGCCACCGCCGCGCACGACGGGTGCGCCCGCGCCCACTCGATCGCCACGCTCCCCGCCCCGGCGCCCACGTCCCACAGCAGCTCGCCGGGGAGCGGCGCCAGCTTCGCCAGCGTCACCGCGCGGACCTCGCTCTTGGTGAGCTGCCCGTCGTGCTCGTAGAGGTCGTCGGCGAGGCCGGGCGCGCGCGGCAGCGGCACGGCGGACGGCCCCGCCGCGCACTCCACGGCGACGATGTTCAGCGCCGACGCGGCGGGCGCCGTCCACGCCGCCGCCGTGCCGCGCTCGACCGTCTCCGACGCGGCGCCCAAATCCGACAGCACGTGCAGCGCGCTCGGCCCGAACCCGCGCCCGACCAGCAGCGCCGCCACGATCGACGGCGTCTCCCGCCCGGCGCTGAGCACCAGCAGCCGCCGTCCCGGCGCGACGGCCGCGTTCAGCACGCCGGGCGGGCGGCCGACGAGCGACACCACGTCCACGCGCTCCTGCGCCCATCCCAGCCGCGCGCACGCCAGCGCCACCGACGACAGCGCGGGCAGCACCCGCAGCCGCTCGGGGCCGACGAGCCGGGCGAGCGTCGCGCCGATGCCGTGGTGCATCGGGTCGCCGCTCGCCAGGACCGCGACCGCGCGGTCCGCGTGGCGTTCGAGCAGTCCCGGCAAAGCGGGCAGCAGCGGCGACGGCCACGCCACGCGCTCCGCGCCGGACTCCGGGACGAGCGCGAGCTGCCGCGCGCCGCCGAACAGCACCTCGGCGTCCGTCAGCGCGGCGCGCGACGCGGCGGGCAGCCCGTCCCAGCCGTCCGCGCCGATCCCGACGACGGTGATCACATGCCCTCCCCCGATGCGAAACGGCGAGAAGTCTATATACCTGGCGTTATGCGACTATGACCGGGTGAAGCGGCTCCTCATCATCGGCATCGGCGCGGGCGACCCTGACCACCTGACGTTCCAGGGTGCGAAGGCCATCGCCGCCGCCGACGCGTTCCTCATCGTCGACAAGGGCGAGACCAAGCACGACCTGGCGCGGCTCCGGCACGACCTCATCGCGGCGCACGCCACCGGCCCGTACCGGGTCGTGCAGGCGGACGACCCCGAACGCGACCGGACGACCCCCGCCTACACCGCCGCCGTGGCGGACTGGCGTTCGCGCCGCGCCGCCCTCTACGCGGACTTCCTCCGCGACGACCTCACCGACGGCGAGACCGGCGCCCTCCTCGTCTGGGGCGACCCGGGCGTCTACGACAGCACGCTCGCCGCGCTGGACGAGGTCGCAGAACGGGTCGCGTTCGACTACGAGGTCATTCCGGGCATCACGAGCATCGCCGCCCTCACCGCCCGGCACCGCGTCGGCCTGACCCGCGTCGGGCGTCCCGTCCACGTGACGACGGGCCGCCGCCTGGCCGCCGAGGGCATGCCCGCCGACGACGTCCTCGTCATGCTCGACGCGCACTGCTCGTTCACCGACGCCGACGACGACGTCCACATCTACTGGGGCGCCTACCTGGGCACCCCGGACGAAATCCTCATCTCCGGCCGCGTCGCCGACGTCGCGGACGAGATCCGCGCGGCCCGCGCCACGGCCCGCGCCGACAAGGGCTGGATCATGGACACCTACCTGCTGCGCCGGGAGCCCTGACCCGGCCCGGACCAGCCGTCCAGCCGTCCAGCCCGAACAGCTTCTCCATCCAGAAGAGCAGCATCTCGCCCCAGTGGCCGAGGACGATTCGAAGGCCGGGGTGGCGGTCGAACGCGCCGCTGAGGATGAGCCGGAGCGCGGCGAGGCCGGTGTCCAGGTGCCAGCCCCAGCCGAAGGTCGCCAGGCCGAGGTCGAGGTCGGCGCCGAGGCCCCGGTAGGCGGCGTCGCGCTGGGCGCCGGTGGGGATCTGCGGGTGGATGAAGAGCGGTTGACCCAGCCGGGCGGCGGTGGCGAGCAGGTCGTCATAGGCGGGGTCGTCCAGGGTGCGGTCGCCGGTGCGTCCGTGGAGCATCGCGCCGACGTGGCCGACCCGGGTGGCGCAGCGTTCGAGTTCGACGGCGGCCGCGTCCGGGTCTACCGGCGGATCAACGAGCCGGAGTGAGCCGCACGGCGGCGTCGGTGTCGGCGGTCGCGAGGTCGGCGTTGATGTGGGCGGCGGCGAGCGCGCCCGCCGCCGCCGAGGCGCCGACCTGGGCGGTGAGGTCGGTGGCGTTGCCCGCCACCCACACGCCCGGGACGTCGGTGGTGCCCGCCATGCCCGCGACGAAGCGCCTGCCCATGGCGTTCGGAAGATCCTCCATGGGCAGGCGCAGGCCGGCCAGCCCCTCGGTGCGGGCGAGCAGGGTGGTCGCCACGGCCAGGACGCGGCGGGCGACGGTCCGCCCGTCCGCGAGCCGGACGCCCGTGACGCCGTCCGGGCCGGACTCCACGCGCTCGACCGGGGTGTCGATGACGCGGATGCCGCGAGCGGTGAAGCGGGTCCTGGTGTCGTCGTCCAGATCGGTGCCGTGGGCGAAGTACGTCAGGTCGTCGGTGAGCTGACGGAACAGGACGGCGTGGTGCACCGACGCGGGGCTCGTGGCGAGCACGCCGATCGGCTCGTCGCGGACCTCCCAGCCGTGGCAGTACGGGCAGTGCACGACGCCGCGGCCCCAGTGCCCGGCGAGGCCGGGGATGTCGGGCAGGACGTCGCGCAGCCCCGTCGCGACGAGCAGTCGGCGCGCCCGGAGGCGCCCGCCGTCGGCGAGGGCGACCGCGAAGCGCGGGTCGCCCTCGGGCGACGGCTCGGCGGGAGCGGCCGACGTGACCTCGCCCGGCACGACGTGCCCGCCGTAGTGGCGGACCTCGTCGCGTCCCCGGCGCAGCAGTTCGGCGGGCGGCGTCCCGTCCAGGCCGAGGAGTCCGTGGACGCCCTCGGCGGGGGCGTTGCGCGGGTCGCCGCCGTCGATGACGACGACGGAACGCCGCGAGCGGGCCAGCATCAGGGCGCCGTTGAGCCCGGCGGCGCCGCCGCCGATCACGACGGCGTCGACGGTTCCGGTGGGAAGTTCGTTCGCAGCCATGGGGCCACCGTACGTACGCTTTGCAGCAGCAGCATAAGGTGTTGCGCATGACGCAAGACAATGGCGATCTGGACGGCCTCGTACGCAAACGCATCCGTGCCCTCCGGGTCGCGCAGGGCTGGTCCCTCGAAGAACTGGCCCGCCGCGCCCACATGAGCCAGTCGTCGCTGAGCCGGATCGAGAACGGGCAGCGCCGTCTCGCGCTGGACCAGCTCGTCATGCTCGCCCGCGCCCTGGACACGTCGCTGGACCAGCTCGTCGAGACGGCCACCGACGACGTCATCACCAGCCCGGTGATCGACGGCGCCCACGACCGGCTGCGCTGGCCCGTCAAGGCCGACCCCGGCCTGACCGTCATCCGCCAGCGCCTCACCGGCCCGCCGCCGGACGGCCCGTCCCGGCTGCGCGCCCACCCGGGCCGGGAATGGCTCGTCGTCCTGTCGGGCACCGCCGTCCTGCTGCTCGGCGACCGCCGCATCCGCGTCGAGACGAACCAGGCCGCCGAGTTCCCGACGATGCTGCCGCACGCGCTCGGCGCCGAGGGCGGCCCGTGCGACGTCCTCGGCATCTTCGACCGCGACGCCCGCCGGGGCCACCACGGGGACGCTGAGCCGCGCTGAGCCTTGCGCGCCGCGCCGCCCGGCGCGTCCTTGCCTTGCCCTATGCGCAAGCGGGGGCGCGACGGCCGCCCGCGCGACCTAGCGTGGCGGGCATGACCCACGCACACGGCTCCCACCGGCACGGACACGACCACGACCAGGCCGAGATCCTCGACCTCGACGCCGAGGTGCTGGCCGAGCACCTGGCGTCCATCGTGGCGTGGCTGCCCGTCCCGGCGGCGCCCCGCGCGATCGTGGACCTCGGCTCCGGGACGGGCGCGGGCACCCTCGCGCTCCTCGCCCGGTTCCCGGACGCGCGGGTGACCGCCGTCGACGCCTCCCCCGCGCACCTGCGCCGCCTGGCCGAGAAGGCCGGCGGCGGCGTGCGGATCGTGGAGGCCGACCTCGACCACGACTGGCCCGACCTCGGCGCGCCCGAGCTGGTGTGGGCGTCGGCGTCCCTGCACCACATGGCCGACCCGGACGCGACCCTGCGCCGCGTCCACGACCTCCTCCCGCCCGGCGGCCTCTTCGCCCTGGTCGAACTGGACGGTTTCCCGCGTTTCCTCCCGCCGGACGCCCCGGCGGACCGGCCCGGCCTGGAGGACCGCGCCCACGCCGCGAGCGAACGCCACCACGCCGAGCACGTCCCCCATCGGGGCGCCGACTGGGGGCCGCGCCTGGCCGCCGCCGGATTCACCGTCGAGGCGGAGCGGACCGTCACGGTGAACATCGAGAAGGCCGCCTCGGCGTCGGTCGGCCGGTACGCGCTGAGCAGCCTGCGCCGCTTGCGCACCACGGTGGAGGACGCGCTGTCCCCCGACGACCTCGCGGCCCTCGACCGCCTGCTCGACCCCGACGACCCGGACGGCCTCCTGCGCCGCGACGACCTGTCCGTCCGCACCGAACGCCGCGTCTGGGCCGCCCGCCGGAACCGACCGTGAAAATGCGTGGTGCCGCCGGAGACAGCCCTTCCCCGGCGGCACCGTGCCTTGCCCCAGAGCGCCTTACCCGGTGAAAGGCCGACCATGCACGTCCGTCAGCGGACGAAGCCCTCTTTGCGCATCCAGTCGCGGGCTACGAAGACGGGGTCGCCGCCGCCGACGTCGACCTTGCTGTTGAGGTCCATCATGACCTTGGTGGTCAGTTTCGGGGCGATGCGGGCGAAGATCTGCTCGATCTCCGGGTGGCGGCGGAGCAGTGGGGCGCGGATCGTGATGGCCGGGTTGTAGTTGGGGAAGAAGCGGCGGCTGTCGGCCAGCGCGGTGAGGTTGAGGCCCGGGATGCGGCCGTCGGTGGCGGTGACCTCGCCGAAGACGCAGCGGCCCGCCGTGGTGGCGTTGAAGATGACGCCCGTCGCCATCTGGAACACGTTCCCGGACGGGACGCTGGACCCGTAGGCGAGGTCGTACGCCTTCAGCATCCCGCGCAGCCCGTCGTTGCGGGAGAAGAACTCCGACTCGACGCAGAACGTCCGCTGCGCGACCGGGACCTTCTTGATGTCGGCCAGGTCCTTCAGGCCGTACTTGCGGGCGTTCGCGGCGGTGACGACGAGCGTGTACGTGTTGTTCAGCGGCGCGGGCGGCGCGAGCCAGGCCAGGTCGTTGCGGCGGGCGTCGGCGTCGCGGACGGCGCGGAACTGCTCGTCCGCGTCGGGCAGCGGGTCCTCCTCTCCGAGGTAGGAGATCCACGCGGTGCCGGTGTACTCCCACATCAGGTCGTTGGCGCCGCGCGTCAGCGACCGCCGCGCCGTCGCGCTGCCCTGCACGTTCGTGCGGTCCTCGACCTTGGCCCCGGCGACGGTCAGCGCCAGCACGGCGATCTTGCCGAGGATGAGCTGTTCGGTGAACTCCTTGGACGTCACCCGGATCTCGGCGTCCTTCAGCCCGGCGACGGGCCGGATCGAGCCCGGCTCGACGTCCGGCACGAACGCCGACGCCGGTTTCAGCCCGCACCCGGCCAGCCCCGCCGTGAGGACGAGCGCGGCCAGCGCAGCCCCGGTCGTGCGTGCGCGCATCACAGCCCCTTCGGTGCGAGCAGCCGGGCGGCGACGCCGCCGAGCCAGTCGATGAGCAGCGCCAGCAGCGCGATGAGGACGCAGCCGGTGAGCAGCACGGGCGTCCGCTGCGTGGTGACGCCCGTGGTGACCAGGTCGCCGAGGCCGCCGCCGTTGATGAACGACGCGATGCTCGCCGTGCCGACCATGAGGACGAGCGTCGTCCGGATGCCCGCCAGGATCACCGGCGCGGCCAGCGGCAGTTCCACCCGGCGCAGCACGGTCACCGGCGGCATCCCGATGCCGCGCGCCGCGTCGGTCAGCGACGGGTCGACCTGCCGCAGCCCGACCATGGTGTTGCGCAGCGCGGGCAGCACCCCGTAGGCGACCAGCGCGACGATCGCCGTCCAGAACCCGACGCCCCACAGCACCGCCAGCAGCACCACGACGCCGATGGCCGGGGCCGACTGGCCGATGTTGGCGAACGCCAGCACGACCGGCGCCGCCCGCCGCGCCCACCGCCGCGACAGCGCGACGCCCAGCGGGACGGCGATCGCCAGCACGAGCAGCGTCGACACCAGCGTGAGCTGGACGTGCTCCCACGTCTTGGTCGCGACGTAGCCGGGCGCCAGGACGCGGCTCTCGATCGAGTCGAGCGACGAGGTCTCGATGTAGACCATCCACGCCAGCCCCGCCGCCAGGATGATCGCCGGTTGCAGCAGCGTCCGCCAGGACCGCGCGGTCGGCGCGTGCAGGCCCTCGCGCTGCCGCTCGGCCACCGGCGCGGTCACGCGTCGGCCTCGTCGCGCATGCCGCGCACGGCGGCCTGGACGGTGGCGAGCGTGACCGTCCCCCGGTAGGCGCCGGACGCCGAGACCACCGGGACGCGGTCGCGGTCCACCTGGATCAGCGCCTCCAGCGCGCGCTGGAGCGTGTCGTGCGCGCGGATCGGCGGCGCCGTGGGGCTCCCCCGCTCACCGACCGGGCCGGTGACGCCGGTCAGCTCGTCGGCGGTGATCCAGCGCCGGGGGCGGTCGCCGTCCTCCAGGACGACACCGCAGCGGCCGTCCTCCCGGAGCGTGGCGCGCAACTCGGCGGCGTCGTCGCCGGGGCGGGCCGAGACGACCTGTTCGAGGGGGACGTCCGCGACCCGGCCGAACGTTAGCAGCCGCATCGCGGACGTGCCGCCGAGGAACTGCTCGACATAGTCGTCGGCGGGGTTGAGCAGGATCTCCTGCGGCGTCCCGTACTGGGCGATCCGCGACCCCTTGTCCAGGACGGCGATCCGGTCCCCGATCTTCAGGGCCTCGTCGATGTCGTGGGTGACGAACACGATCGTCTTGCGGAGCCGTTCCTGGAGGGCGAGCAGCGAGTCCTGGAGGTGTTCGCGGGTGAGCGGGTCCAGGGCGCCGAACGGCTCGTCCATGAGCAGGACGGGCGGGTCGGCGGCGAGCGCCCGCGCGACGCCGACGCGCTGCCGCTGCCCGCCCGACAGGGCGCGCGGGTAGCGGTCGCGGAACGTCGCGGGCGGCAGGTCGACGAGGTCGAGCAGTTCGTCCACGCGGTCGGAGATGCGCTGCTTGTCCCACTTGAGCATCTTGGGGACGAGGCCGATGTTCGCCGCGACCGTCATGTGCGGGAACAGCCCGGCGTCCTGGATGACGTAGCCGATGTGGCGGCGCAGCTCGGTCGGGTCGAGGCTCAGCGCGTCCCGCCCGGCGACGACGATCTTTCCGGAGGTGGGCTCCTCCAGCCGGTTGATGAGCCGCATCGTCGTCGTCTTGCCGCTGCCGGACGGGCCGAGCAGCACGACGATCTCGCCGCCGGGGAAGGTGAGCGTGACGTCGTCCACGGCGGGGGCGGAAAGGCCGGGGAACCGCTTCGTCACGTTGATCATCTCGATGCCGGAGGAACCGGTCTCGGCGTCAGTCACGGATGCCTCGCGGTGTGGTCAGGCGGCCGACCAGAAGGAAACAGCCGTCGAAGAGCAGGGCCAGCAGGACGATGCCGAGCGTGCCGGCGAGCGTCATGTTCACGGAGTTGGCGCCGCCGAGCCGGCCGAGGCCGGAGAAGATCTGCTCACCGAGCCCGGGACCGGACACGTAGGCGGCGATGGCGCCGATGCCGAGCGCGAGCTGCGCGGCGACGCGGACGCCGGTGAGGATGACGGGCCAGGCCAGCGGGAACTCCACGCGCGCCAGCGTCGCGGCGCGCGACATCCCGATGCCGCGCGCCGCGTCCACGAGCGTGCGGTCCACCCCGGCCAGCCCGACGATCGTGTTCCGCACGATCGGCAGCAGCGCGTACAGGGTGAGCGCGACGACGCTGGGCGCGACGCCGAGGCCGAGCGGGGTGATGAGCAGGCCGAGCAGGGCCAGCGACGGGATCGTGAACAGCACCCCGGCCGACCCGGCGGCCAGCGCCGACCAGCGGGGGCTGCGGTAGACGGCGACGCCCAGCGCGACGCCGAGGATGAGGGCGGCGAGCACGCACTGGAGCACCATGCTCGCGTGCTGCCAGGTCTCGAACAGCAGTAACTCTCGGCGGCTGTGCAGGTACTCCCAGAAGTTCACGGCGCCTCCGCCTAGCCCTACCCCGACTGATCATCGAGCCACACCCGCACCGGACGCGTTATCAACTTGCAATCGCCTGATCGCCGGGAACCTCGCGGCGGTGGCCGCGCGTTCGCCGGAATGTCTACTATGCGGGACCGGGGGGTGATCCACGACGATCCCGCCCACCAGGGGAAGGGACGGGATGCTCGGTTCACCGGGGCGCGTGAACTCGGCGCTCACGACGACGATCGGCGGCGCCATCGCGGTCACGATCGCCGCCAACGTGGTCGTCCTCGCCGCGCGCTCCCTGGACCGGGAGGGTCCGGTCCGCGCCGATCCGGCCAGCCTGGTGTCGGTGCCGCAGGAGGCGCAGCAGGCCAGCGCCGTGCTGCCGCTGCGCAAGCGGCTCGTCCCGCACGTGCTCGTGGCGAGTTCGGCGCCGTTGCCGACGCCGGTGGTCGAGCGCGCGCAGAAGATCAAGGGCGTGGCGGGCGTGACCGTCGTGGACGCGGCGCAGACGCACATCGGCGGCAGGCCCGTCGGGCTGCTCGGCGTCGACCCGTCGGCGTTCCGCGCGTTCGCGCCCCGGCACACCGCCGAGTCCGACGAGCTGTGGCGGACGGTCGCGGGCGGCGGCGTCGCGGTGTCGTTCGAGATCGGCCGCAACGCGCTGCCGCTCGGGCAGACCGTTCCGGCGGGCAGCGAGCGCAAGCAGGGCAAGGTGCGGATCGGCGCGTACGCGTCGATGGGCATCCCCGACGTGGACGCGGTCGTCTCCCGCGAGCAGGCCAGCGCGCTCGGGATGCCGGTGGGCAACGCGATGGTGGTGTCGGCGCCCAAGGCCGACGCCGCCACGCTGAAGAAGAAGCTGCGGACCGTCCTGCCGAAGGGCACCAAGATCTCGGTGCTGACGGCGCAGCAGCGCGAGGAGGCGTCCGGCGCCAAGCCGCGCGCGCAGAAGCGCCCGCGCTTCACCGGCCGCCCGGACGGCGTCACCGGCCGGGCCACGACGATCACCGGCAACATGATGACGCCGACGATGCGCGCCGTCGTCATGGAGGTCAACCAGAACTTCGGCCCGTTCCCGGTGATCGGCTGCTTCCGCACCACCGGCGACCCGCAGGACCACGGCAAGGGCCGCGCCTGCGACTTCATGGAGGGCACCACCGGCGCCATGCCGAGCGCCGCCGCGATGCGCCACGGCGACGAGGTCGCCCAGTACACCGTCGCCAACGCCCGCCGCCTCGGCATCTCCTACGTCATCTGGAAGCAGCACATCTGGAACATCCGCGGCGGCGGCTGGCGCCCCATGGAGAACCGCGGCAGCATCACCCAGAACCACTTCGACCACGTGCACATCTCGGTCCAGCGCTGACCGTCAGGGCTGGAAGCGGTAGCCCATGCCCGGTTCGGTGAGCAGGTGGCGGGGACGGGCGGGGTCGGGTTCGAGCTTGCGGCGGAGCTGGGCCATGTACTGCCGGAGGTAGTGCGTCTCGGCCGTGTACGACGGGCCCCAGACCTCGGTGAGCAGGTGCCGCTGGGTGACCAGGCGGCCCGGGTTGCGGACCAGGATCTCCAGCAGGTGCCACTCGGTCGGGGTGAGCCGCACCGGCGTGCCGTCGGCGGCGCGGACGGTACGGGCGGGCAGGTCCACGGTGCCGTGGCCGACGGCGACGACGGGCGCGGCGTCGGACGGGACCGCCCGCCGGGTCACCGCGCGGATGCGGGCCACCAGCTCGGCGATGTCGAACGGCTTGGTGACGTAGTCGTCGGCACCCGCCTCCAGCGCCTCGACCTTGTCGGAGCTGCCCGCACGGCCCGACAGCACGATGATCGGGACGCGCGTCCAGCCGCGCAGGCCGTGCACGACGTCGACGCCCTCCATGTCGGGCAGGCCGAGGTCGAGGACGACCAGGTCGGGGTGCCGCTCCCCCGCCGCGCGCAGCGCGGCGGTGCCGGTCTCGGCCGTGTCCACGGCGTAGTCGCGGGCGCGCAGGTTGACGCGCAGGGCCCGCAGGATCTGCGCGTCGTCGTCAACGACCAGGACCCGGGCTTGCGTCGGCATGGGCCTCCGTTCTCGGTGCGGCGGGCAGGTCCACCACCATCGTCAGGCCGCCGCCCGGGGTGTCCTCGGGCGTCAGCGTTCCGTCCATCGCCTCGGTGAGGCCGCGCGCGACGGCCAGGCCGAGCCCGACGCCCGGGTGCCGGTCGTCGAGCCGCTGGAACGGCTGGAAGATGCGGTCGCGCTCCTGCTCGGGCACGCCGCGGCCCCGGTCGGCGACGCGGATCTCCACGCGGTCGCGCACGGCCCCGGCCGTGACGAGCACGGGCCGCCCGGGCGGGCTGAACCGCCGGGCGTTGCCGACCAGGTTGGCCAGGACGCGTTCCAGCAGCGCCGGGTCGGCCGCGACGTCCGGCAGGTCGGCGGGCAGCCGGACGGTCACGTCGCCGTGCGAGCCCAGTTCGTCGAGCACGCGCGGCATCGCCTCCTCGACGGCGACCGGCACGGCGTGGACGCCGAGCGCCCCGGCCCGCAACCGGCTCAGGTCGAGCAGGTCCGCGACGAGCCGGTCGAGCCGGGCCAGCGAGACGGCGGCGGTGTCGAGCAGTTCGGCGCGTTCGGCGGCGGTCCAGGCGACGCCCGTCCCGGCGAGGCTGTCCACGGCGGCCTTCGCCGACGCGAGCGGGGTGCGCAGGTCGTGCCCGACGGCGTTGAGCAGCGCCGTCCGCGCCCGGTCGGCGGCCTCCAGCGGCGCGGCCCGCCCGGCCTGCGCGGCCAGCCGCCGCTGCCGCAGCGCCCCGGCGGCCTGGAGCGCGAACGCCTCCAGCACGCGGCGGTCCCCGGCGGGCAGCGGGCCACCCCGGATCGCCAGCGCGAGGTCGTCACCGACGGGCAGCGCGGTGTCGCCCTCGCCGGGGCGGGTGCACGGGCGCCCGCCGACCGTGGCCACGATCCGCCAGTCGTCGCCGGTCCGCTCCAGCAGCGTCACCGACGTGAGCGCGAACGTCTCGCGCAGCCGCGCCAGCAGCGTGTCGAGCGCGTGGTCGCCGCGCAGCACGTCGCCCGCCAGCGTGGCCAGCACCTCGGCCTCGGCGCCGAGCCGCGACGCGCGGCGGGTGGCGCGGGCGGCGCGGTCGACGACGGCGCTGACCGCGACGCCGACGAGCACGAACACCAGCAGCGCGACCAGGTTGCGCTGCTCGGCCACGGCCAGCCGCCGCACCGGCGGGGTGAAGAAGAAGTTCAGCAGCAGGAACCCGGACACGGCCGCCACCAGCGCGGGCCGCAGCCCGCCCAGCAGCGCGACGCCGACGACGGCCGCGAGGAAGAACAGGATGTCGCCCGGCAGCGACACGTGCGCGCGGACGCCGAGCAGGACGAGCGCCAGCAGCGGCAGCCCGAGCACGGCGGCGGCGTGCCCGGCGAGCCGCCGGGTCCGCGACAGGCCGGGCGCCCGGCCGCGCGCCGGAGCCCGCAGCCGCCCGGCCGGGACGAGGTCGTGCGTGACCATGTGCACGTCGATGGGGCCGGACCGCGCCGTCGTCGTGACGCCGATGCCCGGCCGCAGGAGCTGCGCGAGCCGTCCGCGCCGCGAGACGCCCAGCACGAGCTGGGTGGCGTTCACGGCGCGGGCGAAGTCGAGCAGGGCGCGCGGCACGTCGTCACCGACGACCTGGTGGAACGTGCCGCCCAGCCCCTCGACGATCTCGCGCTGGCGGGCCAGGTTGCGGGGACGGCCCGCGGCGGTGAGCCCGTCGCCCTGCGCGACGTGCACGGCGAGCAGGTCCGCGCCCTTGGACCGGGCCGCGATCCGGGTGGCGCGGCGCAGCAGCGTCTCGCCCTCCGGGCCGCCGGTGAGCGCGACGACGATCCGCTCCCGCGCCTCCCAGGTGCCCTCGATGCCGTGGTCGGCGCGGTAGCGGCCGAGCTGCTCGTCCACCTTCCCGGCGACCCACAGCAGCGCCAGTTCGCGCAGCGCCGTCAGGTTCCCGACGCGGAAGTAGTGCGCGAGCGCGGCGTCGATCTTCTCCGGCCCGTACACGTTGCCGTGCGCCAGGCGGCGGCGCAGCGCCTCCGGCGCCATGTCGACCAGTTCGACCTGGTCGGCGCGGCGGACGAACGCGTCCGGCACGGTCTCGCGCTGCGGCACGCCGGTGACGGTCTCGACCACGTCGTTCAGCGACTCCAGATGCTGGACGTTGACGGTGGTGACCACGTCGATGCCCGCGTCGAGGATCTCCGCGACGTCCTGCCAGCGCTTGGCGTGCCGTCCGCCGGGCGCGTTGGTGTGCGCCAGCTCGTCCACGAGCACGACGTCCGGGGCGCGGCGCAGCACGGCGTCGACGTCCAGCTCGCCGAACTCCGCGCCCCGGTGCCGGACGGCGCGGCGCGGCAGCACCTCCAGGCCGTCCAGCAGCGCGGCGGTGCGGGGCCGGTCGTGGGTCTCGACGAGCCCGGCGACGACGTCGGTGCCGCGCCCGGCGCGGCGGTGGGCCTCCGCGAGCATCGCGTAGGTCTTGCCCACGCCGGGGGCGGCCCCCAGGTAGACGCGGAGCCGCCCGCGCGCCATGGCCGTCCCCCTCTCAGATCCGGTCGAGGGCGGCGTTGAGCGTCACGACGTTCACCACCGGCGCGCCGAGGAGGCCGAGCGCGGGGCGGGTGGTGTGCGCGGCGACGAGCGCGTCCACCCGGGCGCGGGGCAGGTGCCGGGCCGCCGCGACGCGCGCGGCCTGGAGCCGCGCGTAGGCGGGCGAGACGTGCGGGTCCAGGCCGGAGCCGGACGCGGTGACCGCGTCGGCGGGGACCGCCGGGCGCGCCGGTGCGTCCCCCCGGACCGGCACGATCCTGCCGGCGGCGACGTCCTCGCCGGCCTTCCTGCACTCCACGCGCACCCCCCGGTACGTCGCCGTGAACGGCCTGGTCGGACAGTACTCGTTCACGCTGACCACCCGGTCCACCCGGGTGACCCGGCCGCGCTCGCGGGGCCCGAACACGGCCAGCACGGCGCCAGCGCCGGACGGCGCGCAGTAGGGCCGCGCGCCGCTGACGCCCTCCAGCGCGCCGACGGCGCGGCTGCGGGCGCAGACGGTGCTGAGCAGCGACGGTGCGCCGGGCGCGGCGTCCACGACGTCCTCGGGGCCGAGGTTGCTCGCGCCGCTGGCGGACGCGTCGTACCCGTCGCCCGCCGCCGAGGGACGGCCCTGGAAGTACTGTCGCAGCGGCGCGCCGTCCGGGCCGGTGAACGCCTGCCCGATCAGGGTGCTGCCCGCCGTGCGCCCGGCGGCGCGCAGCGGCGAACCGGCGGCGCGCTCGTCCAGCCCGGGAAGCTGCGCGACGGCGGTGACGGCGAGCGGATAGGCCAGCCCGCACACCAGCGTGAGGACGAGCAGCGCCCGGACGGCGGCGAGATGGCGGCGCAGGAAGACGTTCATGACAACCCCGGAGCGAACTGGAGGAGCAGGTCGATGGCCTTGATCCCGGCGAACGGCGCGACGACCCCGCCGACGCCGTAGACGAGCAGGTTCCGGCGCAGCAGCGCCGAGGCGTCGCCCGGCGTGTACCGGACGCCGCGCAGCGCCAGCGGCAGCAGCGCGACGATGACGAGCGCGTTGAAGATCACTGCGGACAGGATCGCCGTCTGCGGGCTGTGCAGCCGCATCACGTCCAGTGCCGCGAGCCCGGGGTACAGGCCGACGAACAGCGCCGGGACGATCGCGAAGTACTTCGCGACGTCGTTGGCGATGGAGAACGTCGTCAGCGCGCCGCGCGTGATGAGGAGCTGCTTGCCGATCCGGACGATCTCGATGAGCTTGGTCGGGTCGGAGTCCAGGTCGACCATGTTGCCCGCCTCCTTGGCGGCGGCGGTCCCGGTGTTCATGGCGACGCCGACGTCGGCCTGGGCGAGGGCGGGGGCGTCGTTGGTGCCGTCGCCGGTCATGGCGACCAGGCGCCCGCCCGCCTGCTCCCGCCGGATGAGCGCGATCTTGTCCTCCGGCCGGGCCTCGGCGACGTGGTCGTCCACGCCCGCCTCGGCGGCGATGGCGGCGGCGGTGCGCGGATTGTCGCCGGTGACCATGACGGTGCGGATGCCCATCGCGCGCATCTGCGCGAAGCGCTCGCGCATGCCGGGCTTGACGACGTCCTTGAGGTGGACGGCGCCCAGCACGCGGGCGGTGCCGCCGCACGCCTCGGCCACGACGAGCGGGGTGCCGCCGGAGGCGGCGATGCCGTCCACGGCCGCGTCCAGCGCGGCGGGGACGGCGCCGCCCCGCTCGCGGACCCAGCCGGTGACGGCCGCCGCCGCGCCCTTGCGGAGGCTGCGCGTGCCGTCGCCGTCCGGCAGGTCCACGCCGGACATGCGGGTGCTCGCGGCGAACGGCACCCAGTGCGCGCCGTCCAGGTCTCCGGCGGCGCGGGCGGGCAGGCCGTGCGCGGTCTCGGCGTGGACGACGACGGAGCGGCCCTCGGGCGTCTCGTCCGCGAGCGAGGCGAGCTGCGCCGCGTCCGCCAGCTCGGCGGCGGGCACGCCGTCGGCGGGCAGGAACGCCGACGCGTGCCGGTCACCGAGCGTGATCGTGCCGGTCTTGTCGAGCAGCAGCGTGTCCACGTCCCCCGCCGCCTCGACGGCGCGGCCGGACATCGCCAGGACGTTGTGCCGGACGAGCCGGTCCATGCCCGCGATGCCGATCGCGGACAGCAGCGCCCCGATCGTCGTCGGGA
Source organism: Actinomadura flavalba DSM 45200 (assembly GCF_000374305.1). GTDB lineage: Bacteria > Actinomycetota > Actinomycetes > Streptosporangiales > Streptosporangiaceae > Spirillospora > Spirillospora flavalba. Next base: position 147,914 of record NZ_KB894102.1, read on the forward strand.
TGAGGCAGACCAGCAGCGACACCAGGACCACTCCGTTGATGCCGTGCTCGCCCAGCGCGGGGTCGTCGCCCAGCCCGTGGTCGCCGCCGACCGCGTACGCGGCGAGCGGCTGCACGGTCACGACGGCGACGAGGAACACCGCCGTCAGCGCGAGCAGCAGCAGGTTGAGCGCGATCTCGTTGGGCGTCCGCTGCCGCGCGGCGCCCTCGACGAGCCGGATCATCGTGTCCACGAACGACTCCCCGGGCCGCTGCGTGATCCGGACGACGATCCGGTCCGACAGCACCCTGGTGCCGCCGGTGACGGCGCTGCGGTCGCCGCCGGACTCGCGGACGACCGGGGCGGACTCGCCGGTGATCGCGGACTCGTCCACGGTGGCGATGCCCTCGATCACCTCGCCGTCGCCGGGCACGGTCCCCCCGGCCTCGACCACGACGAGGTCGCCGCGCCGCAGCTCGGTCGCGGGCACCTCCTCCGGGGCGCCGGTCCCGTCGCGCAGCCGCCGGGCGACGGTGTCGCGGCGGGCGCGGCGCAGCGAGGCGGCCTGGGCGCGGCCGCGTCCCTCCGCGACGGCCTCGGCGAGGGTGCCGAACAGGACGGTCAGCCAGAGCCAGGCGGTGATGGCCGCCGCGAAGACGCCGGGGTCGCGGACGGTGAGCACGGTCGTCCAGGCGGCGCCCAGCTCCACGATGAACAGGACGGGGTTGCGCCACAGCGTGCGCGGGTCGAGCTTGCGCAGCGCGCCCGGGAGCGCGGGGAGCAGGACGCGGGGGCCGAGGGTCGAGGGGGTGGGCATGTCAGTGCATCCCTTCTGCCAGCGGCCCGAGGGCGAGCGCCGGAAGGAACGTGAGGGCGACCAGGACGAGGGCGACCCCGGCCAGCAGCGCGGCGAACTGGGGCCGGTGGGTGGGCAGCGTCCCGGCCGTGGCGGGCAGGGGCCGCTGCCGGGCCAGCGACCCGGCGAGCGCCAGCGCCAGGACGATCGGGACGAACCGGCCGAGCACCATGACCAGGCCGAGCGCGGTCGTGTAGAAGGGCGTGTCGGTGGTGAGGCCGCCGAACGCCGAACCGTTGTTGTTCGCCGCCGAGGTGAAGGCGTACAGCACCTCCGAGAGCCCGTGCGGGCCGGTGTTGAGCATGCTCGCGCGCGGCCCGTCCAGACCCATCGCCAGCGCCGTGCCGCCGAGCGCGAGGGCGGGGGTGACGAGGAAGTACAGTGCGGCGAGCCGGATCTCGCGCGGGCCGATCTTCTTGCCGAGGTACTCGGGCGTCCGGCCGACCATGAGCCCGGCGACGAACACGGTGACGACGGCCAGCACGAGCAGCCCGACCAGGCCGGTGCCGACGCCGCCGGGCGCGACCTCCCCGACCATCATGTCGAGCATCGCCACCATGCCGCCGAGGCCGGTGTACGAGTCGTGGGCGGAGTTCACGGCGCCGGTCGAGGTGAGGGTGGTCGCGGCGGCGAACGTCGCGGAGCCCGCGACGCCGAACCGCGCCTCGGTGCCCTCGGCCGCCGCCGTCACCGCCTCGGGGACGGTGCCGTGGTGGGCGAGCTGCGCGGCGTTGAGCGCCGTCACGCTGAGCAGCGCCAGCGCGGCCATCACCGCGACGACGGCGTGGCCCTGCCGCCGGTCGCCCGCCATGCGCCCGAAGGTGCGCGGCAGCGCGAACGGGACGGCCGTCATCAGCAGGATCTGCACCCAGCTCGTCCACGCCGACGGGTTCTCGTACGGGTGCGCGCTGTTGGCGTTGTAGAAGCCGCCGCCGTTGGTGCCGAGCTGCTTGATCGCCTCCTGTGAGGCGACGGGGCCGCCGGGCAGCGTCTGCGTCCCGCCGGTCAGCGTGGTGACGGTGTGCGCGCCGTCGAGGTTCTGCACGACGCCGCCCGCGATGAGCACGACCGCCGCGACCGCCGACAGCGGCAGCAGCACGCGGAGCACCGCCCGGGTCAGGTCCACCCAGAAGTTGCCGAGGTCCCCGGTGCCCCGGCCCGCGAAGCCGCGCACGAACGCGATCGCCACCGCGAGCCCGACCGCCGCCGACACGAAGTTCTGCACGGCGAGCCCGGCCATCTGCACGAGGTGGCCCATCGTGCTCTCGCCCGCGTACGCCTGCCAGTTCGTGTTCGTCACGAAGCTGACGGCCGTGTTCCAGGCGACGGGCGCTGGCACGTCGTCGTGCCCGAGCGCGAGCGGCAGCCGGCTCTGCACCCGCTGGAACAGGTAGAGGAACAGCACCGACACCAGCGAGAACGCCAGCACGCCGCGCGCGTACGCGCCCCAGCGCTGCCCCGCGTCCGCGTCCACGCCGACGGCCCGGTAGACGAGCCGTTCGGCGCGGGTGTGGCGCGGCGAGGTGAAGACGCGGTGCAGGTGGTCACCGAGCGGCACGTGCAGCACGGCCAGGGCGACGACGAGCGACCCCGCGAACAGGACCGCCGCCTGGGTGTCGCTCACGGCCTCTCCACCGCCCGCACCAGCAGCCCGAGACCCGCGAACACCGCGAGCGTCAATCCGAGTAGGACGAGATCCGCCATGGTTTGCATCCCTGCGAGGTGGAACGCCCGATCGCGGGCGGGCCGCCGGATGCGTTCCCGGCCGGCCGCTCCCGAGCCTGCACCCGGACGGCCGTCACACCGCCGATCTTGACGCGTTCCCTACGCGGCCCGTGCGGATCTTCACGCCGCCGCTATGCGCGGTTAGAGCACCGCCAGTTCGAACCAGACCGCCTTGCCGGAGCGGGTGCGGCGGGTGCCCCAGCGGTGGGCGAGGCGGGCGACGACGTGCAGGCCCCGGCCCGTCTCGGCGAACGGCTCGGCGTCGGTGACGACGCGGGGATGACCGTCGCCGGAGTCGAAGACCTCGCAGACCAGCCCGGCCTCGCGGACGAGGCGGAGCGTGACGCGGCCGGTGGAGTGCCGCAGCGCGTTGGTGACCAGCTCGGACGCCAGCAGCGCGGCGGTGTCGCTGTGGGCGTTCAGGTCCCAGCGGTCCAGCCGCTCGCGGACCAGGCCGCGCGCCCGGCGGGCCGCCGCCGGTTCGGCGGGCAGCGTGAACGCGACGTGGTCGGTGGCGGGGATGCGGTGCAGGCGGGCCAGCAGCAGCGCGATGTCGTCGCGCTTGTGGTCGTCGTAGACGCCGTCGAGGGTGGCGCGGCACAGGTCGTCCAGGCTCGTCGCGGTGCCCCGGTCGAAGACGCCGCGCAGCCGGTCCAGGCCGTCGTCGATGTCGCGGGCGCGGTGCTCGACGAGCCCGTCGGTGTAGAGGAACAGCAGGGTGCCGTCCGCGACGGTGAACTCCCGCGCGACGACCGGTTCGCCGCCGCCGACGCCCAGCGGCGGCGCGGGCGGCACGTCCAGGTAGGAGCAGGCGCCCTCGGGCGGGACGAGCAGCGGCGGCAGGTGCCCGGCGCTGGCGACCTCGCAGCGGCCGGTGACCGCGTCGTAGACGACGTAGGCGCACGTCGCGAAGTGCGGTTCGCGCTCACCGAGGGTGCGCATGAGCGAGTCGAGCCGTTCCAGCGCCTCGGCGGGCGGCAGGTCGAGCCCGGCGAGGGTGTGGATGGCGGTCCGGAGCCGCCCCATCGTGACGGCGGCGCGGACGCCGTGCCCGGCGACGTCACCGACGACGAGCGCGACGCGGGCGCCGGGCAGCGCGATCGCCTCGTACCAGTCGCCGCCGACCTCGATCATCCGGCCGCCGGGCAGGTAGCGGTGCCGGACCTCCACCGACGACGGCGCGGACAGCCCGGTCGGCAGCAGGCTCCGCTGGAGCGTCAGCGCGGTGGCGCGTTCGCGGCCGTAGCGGCGGGCGCTCTCGATGAAGATCGCCGACCGGTTCGCGAAGTCCATCCCGATGTCGAGGTCGTAGGCGTCGAACGGGCGGTGCGTCCGGGTGCGCAGGCAGACGAACAGGCCGAGCACCTGCCCCTCGCACAGCACCGGGAGCATCAGCATCGACACGTCGCCCAGCAGCGCCTCGACGGGCGGGCGCCGCCACGCCACCGCGAGTTCGGCGGCCTCGGCGGCCGACATCTCGACCAGCAGCGGCCGGCCCGACTCCAGGCAGCGGCTGTAGGGCGAGTCCTTGGGATAGACGACCGTCTCGCCGGTGGGGAACGCCGCGTCCCAGGCGGGGTCGCCGTCGTCGGTGCCGACGGCCATCCGGCGCAGCGGCGGCTGGCCGTTGAGCGGGGCCTCGTCGTCGGGGTCCAGGGCGCTCTCCAGCAGCAGCAGCGCGCCGGAGTTGCACAGGTGCGGGACGACGACGTCCATCAGGCTGCGCGCCAGCATGTCGAGGTCGAGGGTGGAGCCGATGCGGGGCAGCGCGTCGTCCAGCAGGGCGCGGCGGACGACGGCCGGGTCCATGAAGCGGTCCGCGAGCGGCACCGGGATCTTGATGACGGCGAGCGCGGCCACGCCGGGGCCGTCCGGCCCGCCGCACATCGGGTGCAGGGTGACGACGGCGTCGTGGGTGCCGCCGGGGGTCTCCAGCGTCAGCATGACGGTCCGCTCGCGGCCGGTGTGCAGCGCGGCCCGGAGCTGTTCGTGGGCGCCGGGGACGACGTCGTCCAGCGGGGTCCCCAGCTCGGTCTCCAGGACGGCGGTCGCGTTGCGGTCGGACTGCACGACCTTGCCCGACGCGTCCGTGCCGAGGATGAGGATGCGGGTGGACGACTCCATCGGTCGATTATGAGACAGCGGCCGTCCGCCGGGAGGGGATACGCGCAGCCTCGTTCGAGAGAATTTCAGTCACTGTCAGAATTTCCCGAAGACGCGTTCGGGCGGCCGCGGCGCGACCAGCGGTTCGTCCGCGCGGACGGGCGCGGCCCCGGCCGCGAAGGCGCCCAGGTCGTCGCCCGCCACCAGCCGGGCGCGGGCGAGTCCCCCGGCGGCCAGGCGGCGCAGCGGCGCCTCGGGCAGCGGCGCGCGGGAGGCGGCCAGGACGAGGTTGCCGAAGCGGCGCCCGCGCAGGACGCCGGGGTCACCGAGCAGCAGCGCGTGCGGGAAGACCGCGCGCAGGGTGGCGGCGACGCGGCGGGCGAAGGCGAGCCGGGTGCCGTCGGCGATGTTGAGCAGGTAGGCGCCGCCGGGGCGCAGCACGCGGGCGACGTCGCGGGTGAACTCCTGCGTCACCAGCTCGACGGGGACGGCCGCGTCCGCGAAGGCGTCCAGGACGACGAGGTCGTCGGCGGCCTCGGGCAGCGCCGCGATCCCGGCGCGGCCGTCGGTGACGCGGATCTTGAGCCCGGGAACGTCGCGCACCGGGAGCTGCTCGCGGACGAGCCCGACCAGCGCCGCGTCGGGTTCCAGCACGACCTGCCGCGACCGGGGCCGCGTCGCGGCGATGTAGCGGGGCAGCGTGCAGCCCGCGCCGCCGATGTGCACGGCGTCCAGCGGCTCCCCCGGCGCGCCGAGGTGGTCGACGATGTCACCGAGCAGCCGCATGTACTCGAAGTCGAGGTGGGTGGGGTCACCGAGGTGCACGTAGGACTGCGGCACCCCGTCCACCGCGAGGACCCAGCCGCCGTCGCGGTCGGTGTCGCGCAGCAGCTCCGCCTCGCCGTGCCCGAGCGGGTGCGGGCCGGGGACGGGTTCACGCGGGCTGCGGGTGCGACGTGCCATCCCCCAACTCTACGAGGGTGGTGAGCAGGTGGCCGAAGCCGGCGGGTGCGCGGTGGCGGCGGCGGGCCGAGGTGACGACGCTGACGGCGGCGGTGCGCAGCACCCGTCCGCCCGCGCGCTGGAGCGCGGCGACGAAGGCGCGGTCCTCGCCGGTGCGCAGGGCGGGGAAGCCACCGGCGGCGCGGTAGGCGGCGGCGGAGAAGCCCAGGTTGGCGCCGTGCAGTCCGGGCCCGGCGAACCGCCGCGCGTACAGCGCCGGGACCTGCGGCGGGTGCTCGCTCCAGTCGGTGACGCGGACGGCGCCCGCGACCGCGTCGAAGCGCCGCGCGGCCAGGCGGAGCTGGGCGCGCAGCCAGCAGGGCGGGACGAGCGTGTCGGCGTCGGTGGTGGCGACCCACTCCGCGCCCGCGCGCAGCACGTGTTCGGTGCCGGTGGCGCGGGCGACGCCGACGTTGCGGGCGTCGATCTCCAGGACGGTCGCGCCGAGACTCCGGGCGAGCGGCGCGGTCGCGTCGGCGCACGCGTCGGCCACCACGACGACCGGGACGCCGAGCACCCGCAGCGCGGCCAGGCACGCGGCGATGCGGTCGGCCTCGTCGTGCGCGGGGACGACGACTCCGGCGATCACACCAGTCCCTCGGCGCGGGCCACGGACGGCACGGGCCGCGCCGTGTAGACCTCGCAGCGGAAGTCCGGCTCGACGTGCGCGGCGGCGAGGTGCAGCGGGCGCTCGGCCAGCGCGGCGTGCACGGCGTCGCCCGTCTGCGGGTAGTCGGAGACGGGGTGCCGCCAGTGGACGGCGACGACGGTACCGTCCGGGCGGAGCGCGGCCGTGGCACGGTCCAGGACGCGGGCCAGGTCGGCGTCGTCGAAGTAGTAGAGGAGTTCGGAGAGCACGATGAGGTCGAACGCGCCGTCCGGCCACTCGTCCGGCAGGGTGCGGCGCTCGACGCGGGCGCCGGGGGCGCGGCGGCGGGCCTGCGCGACGGCGGCGGCCGAGCCGTCGCAGGCCAGCAGGTCGTCGCAGCGCTCGGCCAGGCGCGCGGTCAGGACGCCGACCGAGCAGCCGGGCTCGAACGCGGCGGCGTACCGGGCGCGCGGCAGCGTCGCGAGCGTGATGTCGTACTTGCGCCGCTCGTACCAGCGGTCGGTGAAGCCCCACGGGTCGGGCGAGGCGGCGTACATCGCGGCGAAGTAGCCGGGTTCGAGCGTCACCGGATCAGCACCTCGGCGTCGCGGGTGAAGTGCTCGACGGTGGCGGGCGGCAGGATCGTGCCGAGCTGGCTGGCGAAGCAGCCGATCGCGCTGCGCTTGCGGGCCTGGAGGCCGGTGCCGAGCGGGACGCGGACGGCGCGGTCCCACGGCACGCGCGCGTCGGCCGGGCGCGCCCAGTGCCACGCCCAGATCGGGAACCGCAGCACCTCGGGAGCGCCGCAGGCGAGGGCGGCGCGGCCCGCCGCCTCGTGGTCGCGGTGCGCGTCGTGCTCCCAGGGCGCCAGGCAGACGTCGAACCCGGCGGCCAGCTCGCGCAGGCGCGGGGTGAGCGCGATCTCGTCGACGCCCGCGTCGGGCATGCCGAGCCGGATCGTCTCGCAGGCGCCGAGGTGGGTGAGCGCCTTCTCGGTCTCCGCGACGCGGACGGCGGCGATGCGGGCGGGCGGTTCGTCCGGGTGCGAGCTCTCGCCGTCGGTGACGGCGACGAGCCGCAGCCGCACGCCCCGTTCTGCGAGCACCGCGATGAGGCCGCCCGCGCCCAGCACCTCGTCGTCGGGGTGGGCGGCGACGATGACGGCGCTGCGCCAGCGGGTGACGTCCAGTTCGGGCAGCGCGTCCAGTCCGGGCCAGGCGCGCCAGTCGGCCTCGGCGGTGCCGGGCGCGTCGATGCGGTTCACCAGCCGCGCCCGTCGACCTGCTCACCGAGCGCGGCCAGGTCGCGTTCGGCGTGGTGCTGGCGGACGTAGACGGCCAGGTCCGCGACGCGGCGGCCGTGCGCGGCGTCGTGCGCGAGCGGCCCGGCGCCGAGCGCGCGGCCGACGCGGTCGGGCACGTCCGCGCAGACCCGCGCGACCAGCGCGCGGACGCGCAGCGCCCGCACCGCCGCCTCGCCCTTGCGGTCGAGCGGGTCGGCGTCGATCTGGTCGGCGGCCTCGTCCAGCGCGGTGCGGGCCGAGCGCAGCGCGAGGTCGACGGCGCCCAGGTGGGCGAGGGCGTGCGGGCCGCGCGCGTCCAGCAGGCGCCGCCCGATCGCGCGGGCGCCGCCGTACCAGACGGCCGCGACGCCGACGCCGCCGTGGTGGAAGCCGGGCCGGTCGGTGTAGGGGCCGAGGCGCGCGGCGGGTTCGCCGTCGAAGCGGACGTCGCGGCTGTCGCTGGCGGCCATGCCGGTCGCGGGCCAGGTGCCGGGCACCGGCTCGCCGGGGGCGGCGATGTACAGGCCCGAGCCGACCGTGACGAGCGCGTGCGTGCACAGCGCCGCGCCCGAGCAGAACGGTTTCACGCCGGTGACGCGGCCGTTGCCGAGTTCCAGGGCGTCCGGTTTGGCCGCCCACACGCCCCACACGCTGTCCGGCGCCGGGGCCGGGCCGCCGAGTTCGGCCAGGATGGCCAGCGCGTCGAAGTGTCCCTCCGCGAGGCGGGCCAGGGACAGGTCCTCGCCGCCCAGATCCGCGAGCGCGGCGAAGCGCCGCCGCGTCTCCCCCGCCCCCGGCAGCGGCAGCGCGTCGCGGACCACTTCGCGCAGCCGTCGTTCGACGTCCACGGACCACCCCCCTGAGCGCCGACCTACCCCCTGACCGGGGGTGAAACCCCGGCCGCGTGTCAGCGGACACCGACCCCGAACCCGAACGGCGCTCGGCCGGTGCAGTAGGTTCGTCGCGGAAGGCCCGGCACGGAAGGGGACGACGTTGGCGGAGCCGCTGAGCGGACAGCCCGAGGACTGGACCGAGCCGGGGGCGCACGCCGTCGTGCCGGGGGTGTACCGCGTCCCGCTCGCACTGCCGATCCCGACGCTGCACGCGGTGAACGTCTACGTCATCGAGCAGCCGGACGGGCTCGTCGTCGTCGACTCCGGCTGGGCCATGCCCGACACGACCGCCGCGCTGACCGGGGCGCTCGGGCTGCTCGGCCACGACGTGCGGGACGTCACGCAGTTCCTCGTCACCCACGCCCACTGGGACCACTACTCCCAGGCGCTGACGCTCCGGGAGGAGTACGGCACGCGGGTGCGGATCGGGCGCGGGGAGCGGCCGTCGATCGAGGCGTTCGGGCCGACGGCGACCGGCGAGGGCCGCCGGTCCCGGCAGGGCGAGCTGCTGTACCGCTGCGACGCCGCCGACATCGCCGACGAGATGGCCGCGTACGCCCGGAACGATCCGGAACGCTCCATCACGAACGCGTTCCCCGACGCCTGGCTGGACGACGGCGAGCGCGTCGGCCTGACCGGCCGCGACCTGGACGTCTTCGCCACGCCCGGCCACACGCGCGGGCACGTCGTGCTGCGCGACGCGGCGGCGGGCCTGCTGTTCGCCGGGGACCACGTGCTGCCGCACATCTCCCCCTCGATCGGGCTGGAGATCGAGCCGGAGCCCAAGCCGCTGCGCAGCTACCTGGACTCGCTGCGGCTCGTCCGCGACATGCCCGACACGCTGCTGCTGCCCGCGCACGGCCCGGTCACCGCCAGCGTCCACACCCGCGTGGACGAACTCCTCAAGCACCACGCCGAACGTCTCGACACCGCCGCCGAGCAGGTCCGCGCCGGGCACACCACGGCCCGCGCGGTGGCCGAGGCGATGCGCTGGACGCGCCGCCGCCGCGCCCTGGGCGACCTGGACGTGTTCAGCCGGATGCTCGCCGTCCTGGAGATCGACGCCCACCTCGACGTCCTGGTCGACCAGGGTCTCCTGGACGCCGCCGAGACCGACGGCGTCCGCCACTTCGCGACACGCGCCTGAGCGAGGCCCCCGTGGTCGGTGTCCGCCGCCACCGTGACCGACGGCGCCGCCCGCCGGTCGTGCCGCCGCCCGGGCGGGCTGCCCGGCGCGCCGCCCGCCGGTCGGCCGCCGCCCCCGCCGGGGCCGCCGGGCCGGTCACGCGGCGGCGTCAGCCCGGACGGACGCCGTCGGACGCGACGCGGCGTCCGGCCTCGGCCCACAGGGCGGCGGCGTCGCGGCCGGTGGGCAGGTCGGCGGCCGGGACGGTCCAGAAGACGAACCGGGAGTCGGCCGTCCAGGCGCGGGTGCGGTCGCGGACGGCGGCGTGCGGGTCGGCGCGGGAGTAGGCGGTCAGCGCGGCGCGGCCGTCCCACGCCGACAGCGTCCAGTACTCGCCGCGCAGCGGATGCGCGCGCAGCCCGACGCCGAGCGCGCCCGGCGAGCGGCGGGCCTGCCGCCACACGCGCAGGGCGTGGACCAGGAACGCCGGGCCGCGCCACCGTCCGGCCAGCTCGAACCGCGAGGCCATGATGAGCGCGTCGTCGCCGGTCGCGGCGCCGGGAACGCTCCACGGAATCTCCATCGAAGGTCTCCTTCTCAGATCTTGCCGATGCCGAGCGTGTTCTCGGCGGGGAGCAGGCCGCTGCCGACCGCCGCGACCCAGACCGGGCCGAGCAGGTCGGCCAGCCGGGCGGTGCGGGACGGGCCGAGGGCCTTCCAGGGCTCGGCGGCCAGGGCGTCGGTGCGGTCCTCGACGGCGGCGCGCAGCGCGCGGCCCGCCTCGGTGGCGATGCCGTCGGCCGCCAGCAGGCCCCGGTCGCGCAGCCGCACGGCCGCCGCGTCCCACTCCTCGTCCGTCCAGCCCCGGCTGGCGAAGACCCCGGCGGGCGCGGCGCCGACGGACGCGAACGACACCAGCGCCTCGACCGGGTCCAGGCCCTCGGTGAGCAGCGCCGCGACGTGGCCGTCGCCGCGCTGCTCGCGCAGGATCGTCGCGGCCTGCCAGAGCGTCGCGATCGGGTCGTCGGGCCAGGGCAGCGCGGCGTTGGCGGCGGCGAGCGCGCGGCCGGCGACCAGCGCCTGCTCGGCGGCGGCGCGGGCCAGGTCGGCGGCCTCGGTGAGGCCGCCGGTGGTGTCGAGCAGGCGCCGGTAGGCGGCCCGGACGCCGCGCAGCCGGGCCTCCAGGACGTCCGCCGGGGAGGCGGTCGTCCAGGCGTCCGCCAGGTACGCGGCGACCATGTCCGGCGCGAAGCTGTAGAACACCGCCGTGACGAGTTCCGGCGACGCGGCGCCGAGGGGCGCCGCGCGCAGCGGGAAGTATCCCGGCCACCGGGGCTCGGCGGCGTAGCCGAGCGCGGCCGTCGCGGCGGCCACCTCGGGCGCGTAGTAGACGAGCGCGTGCACGGGTTCGAGCAGGTGCCAGAGCCCCCGTGCCTCCTTGGGTTCCATCGATTCCCCCTTGAACTTGACATCGACAAGACTGCCGCACACGCCGGGAACTTGTCAATGGAAAGATCACGGTAGACTACGCCGCATGACCGAGGACCGGCCCTACCACCACGGCGACCTGCCCCGCGCCCTGCTCGCCGGGGCGGCCGAGATCGTCGCCGAGCGCGGCCCCGCCGCGCTCAGCCTGCGCGACCTCGCCCGCCGCACCGGCGTCTCGCACGCCGCGCCCGCCCACCATTTCGGTGACAAGACGGGCCTGTTCACCGCGCTGGCCACCGAGGGCTTCACCCTGCTGGCCGCCGCGCTCGGCGGGCCCCCGTCCGGCCTGCGCGACCTCGGCCGCCGCTACGTCGCGTTCGCGCTGGACCACCCCTCGCACTTCGCGATCATGTACCGGCGCGACCTCGTCCACACCGACGACCCCGCCCTCACCGCCGCCAAGCAGGACGCCTACGCGCCGCTGCGCGCGGCCGTGGGCGGCGACGACGAGGACGCCGTGCTCGCCGCCTGGTCCCTGGCCCACGGCTACGCCACCCTCGCCCTCGCCGGCGCCGTCCCCGGCGACGCCGCCCGCTTCCCCGACATCGCCCGGGCCGCGAAGAGCCTGGGGGCCTGACCGCCCGGCCCGCCGTCGACGGGCGCCGCGGGACCGGGGAGGATGGGGCCGACCGGCCGCGCGGCCGGGGAAGGGACGTCCCCTCATGCCCGACGAGATCACCTCCGCCGCCGAGCTGCGCGAGCTGCTCGGGGAGCCGATGCCCCGCGCGATCACCAAGGAGCGCGCGGCGCTGCACGCCCGCGACCGCGACTGGCTCGCCGCCTCACCGTTCTGCCTGGTCGCCACCGGCGACGCGGCGGGGAACTGCGACGTCTCCCCCAAGGGCGACCCGGCCGGGTTCACGCTCGTCCTGGACGACACCACGATCGCGCTGCCCGAGCGGCCCGGCAACCGCCGCGCGGACGGCTTCCACAACATCCTGTCCAACCCGCACGTCGGCCTGATCTACCTCGTGCCGGGCCGCGACGAGACGCTGCGGATCAACGGCCGGGCGCGGCTGGTGCGGGACGCGCCGTGGTTCGACCGGCTCGTCGTGCGGGGCCACCGGCCGGTGCTGGCGGTCGTCGTGGAGATCGAGCAGATCTTCTTCCACTGCGGCAAGGCGTTCCTGCGCTCCAAGCTGTGGACCCCGGAGACCTGGACCCCGGACGCGCTGCCGTCGCACGCGCGGCTGGTCAAGGAGACCTCGGCCGAGGCGACGCCGCTGGCCGACCTGGAGGCGTACTACGCGCCCGAGTCGTACGGGAAGAAGCTGTACGCGGGCTGACGGGAGGGGCGGGTCGCGGCGCGGCCGTGACCCGCCCGGGGGTTCAGCCGCTCTTGCGGCGGAACTGACGCTGCTGGGCGGCGCGATCGGTGGCGCCGCGGACCTTGGAGCCGCTGCGGGCGCCGCCCTGCTGGTGTTTCTCCTCGGTGACCCCGCGTTTGCGCTCCAGCGCCTCGCGGAACCGGCGCTTGACGTCGTCGGGCGCCGAGCCCTCCGGCGAGGGGTCGGTCGACGGGTCGGTCGAAGAGTCGGCCATGGTGACCTCCAGTCTGGTCGGTACGGTCCCAGCCTCGCACGTCACCCGGCACGCCGGGACATCCGGCCTTCCGGATTTTTCGCACTTGCCCGATCGGTCGCGGGGCCGGTCCTCTAGAGTCGGCCCCGATGGAGCCTCCGACGCCACCGGCCGCCGCCCCGCTCGCCGAGCTGCCGGCCGAGCCCCTGCTGACGCCCGCGTACGAGCGCGACCCGGCCGCCGCGCACGCCCGGCTGCGCGCCGCGCACGGCGCCGTCGCGCCCGTGGAGCTGTACGGGGTGAAGGTCTGGCTCGTTCTCGGCTACCCGCAGACGCTGGAGATCCTGCGCGACGCGCGCGGCGTCTGGAGCAAGCGTCCCGACGCCTGGCGCGCCCACGCCGAGGGGCGGCTGCCCGCGGACTGGCCGCTGCTGCACGTGTACGCGATGGAGACGTCACTGTTCCGCGACGGTAAGGACCTCAACCGGCTGCGCGCCGCGTGGAGCGCCGGGCTCAAGCCGTTCCAGGACCGCACCCGCCCGTCCGCCCGGGCCCTGGAACAGGCCGCGCTCCGGCACGCCGACGACCTCATCACCGCGATCACCGAGCACGGCGGCCGCACCGGCACCACCGACCTCGCCGTCCAGTACGCCCGCCCGCTGCCGCTCCTGGTCCTGCACCGCCTGCTCGGCCTGCCCGACGACGACAACGACGAACTCCTGCTCGACATGTGGCGCACCCTGGACGCCGGGCCGGAGGCCGCCGAGTCCGCCGCCCGGCTGCGCGCCGCCGTCGCCGGGGCCTGCGCGGCCCGCGCCGCCGAACCGGCCGACGACCTGCCCTCGGCGATGCTCGCCGCCGTCCCCGGCCTGACCGCCGACGAGGTCGCCCGCGAGATGCTCATGCTCGTCGGTCTCCTCGGCGACGGCACCGGCGCGCTGATCTCCGCCACGATCGCCGGGGCGCTCGGCGCGGGCGACCGGGACGAGCTGTCGGCCGCGCACCTCCAGGAGACCGTCAACCGCGCCGCGCTCAACACGCCGCCGATGACGAACCTGACGCTGCGCTTCGCGCGCGCCGACACTCGCGTGGACGGCACGCTCGTCGCGGCGGGCGACCCGGTGCTGCTGTCCCCCGCCGCCGCGCACACCGACCCGGCCTTCGCGGGCGACCGCCCGCCGGACGCCATCTACAGCTCGCGCGCCCACCTGGCCTGGGGCGCGGGCGCGCACGCCTGCCTGGGCCGCGAGCTGGCCACGACGATCACGGTGCTGGCCGTCGAGCGGCTGCTGCACCGCTTCACCGACCTGCGGCTCGACGTCCCCGGCGACGAGCTGACCTGGCGGGTCACCCCGCACCTGCGGTCGCTGGCGGCGCTGCCCGTCCGCTACGAGCTGGAGGCCGCGCCGGTCCGGGCGCAGCCCGCCGCCGAGCCCGCCGCGGCGCGCGGCCCGTCGCCCGGACGCCGGTTCATCCGGCGGCTGCTGCGCCGCTGAGCGCGTCCCGCTCGGCGGCGATCCGCGCCCACGCGGCCCGGACGTGCGGTTCGCCGGTGGCGGGCGCGCCGACGGCCAGCCGCAGCCACACCTCGCCCGCGACGCGGGTGTGGGTGAGGTACAGGTCGCCGGAGGCGTTGAGACGTTCCATCAGCGTGAGCGCGTCGACGTCGCGGGGCCGGAAGCAGACGAGCCCGAACGGGTGGTGGCCGCGCACCTCGAACCCGTCGTCGGCTCCGGCCAGCCGGGCGAACAGCGCGGCGAGCCGGACGCCCGCGCGGATGTGCTCGCGCAGCCCCTCGGCGCCGTACCAGCGGATCACCGACCACAGTTTCAGCGCCCGGAACCGCCGCCCGAGCGGGATCTGCCAGTCGCGGTAGTCGACGACGCCGCCCGACAGCGTCGCCTGGTTGCGCAGGTACTCGGGCAGGATCGACAGCGCGCCGACCAGCGGGGCCCGGTCGCGCACCCACAGCGCGGTGCAGTCGAAGTTGGTGAGCAGCCACTTGTGCGGGTTGGTGGAGTAGGAGTCGGCCAGATCGAGGCCGTCGTTGACCCAGCGGAACTCGGGGCAGACGGCGGCGACGCCCGCGTAGGCGGCGTCCACGTGCAGCCAGACGCCGCGCTCCCGGCACACGGCGCCGATCGCGGGGACCGGGTCGACGGCGGTGGTCGACGTGGTGCCGACGGTGGCGCAGACCAGGACGGGCGTCGCCCCGGCGGCGACGTCCGCCGCGATCGTCCGGTCGAGATGGTCGGGGTCGAGCGCGAGCGTGTCCGGATCGACGTCCACGACGCGGACGTTCGCGGCGCCCACGCCCGCGATCCGCGCGGCCTTCTCCAGCGACGAGTGCGTCTGCGAACTCGCGTACACGGTGTGCCGCCCGGTGAGCCCGTCGCGGACGGCGTCCGGCGCGGCCCGGTGCAGCGCGGCCAGCAGCGCCACCAGCACGGCCGAGGACGCCGAGTCCTCGATGACGCCGTTGCCGTGGAACGCGTCCGGTAGGCCGAGAAGGTCCGCGAGCCAGTCAATGACCCGCGTCTCCAGCTCGGTGCACGCGGGGCTCGTCGCCCACAGCATCCCCTGCACGCCCAGCCCGGCCGACAGCAGGTCGCCCAGGATCGCCGGGCCGCTGGCGTTGGCGGGGAAGTAGGCGAAGAAGCTCGGATGCTGCCAGTGCGTGATGCCGGGCAGGACGACCCGGTCCAGGTCGTCGAGGACGGCGTCGAACCCCTCGCCGCGCTCGGGCGGGCGCGCGGGCAGCGCGCCGAGCACGTCCCCGGGCGCGACCTGCGACAGCACCGGCAGCGACGCGACCCGCTCCTGGTAGTCGGCGATCCAGTCGATGACGCGGTGCCCGTGACGCCGGAACTCCTCCGGCGTCATGTGCCCGCTCACGGCGCGGCCGGGGCTTCCCGCAGGCTCACCAGCTCGACGGTCCAGACGCGCTCCATGACCTCCAGCAGCGTGAACTCCGCGACGAGGTCGCTGCGCCCGGCGGCCGTCCACAGCGGGAACGCCACGTGCAGGCCGCGCTCGTACTCGCCGCCGGTCTCCAGCTCGGTGCCCTCCGCGCCCTCGAACGCGCTCTCGGGCGGCTCGGTCAGCTCACGGCCGCCGACGGCGGCCTCGATCTCCTCGGCGAACAGCCGTCGCCCCTCGGTCAGGGCCTCGATCTCGGCGTACTCGCCGTGGACGAGCAGGGCCACGACGGTGCGCAGCACACCCAGGGCGTCGTCGGGCAGCAAAGGGTGCCTCCAGGAGATCGGCGAAGGGTCAAGTATGCCTATCACGAGGTTCAGAACCGTCGCGAACGGGCAGGTGCCGCGTCTGGAACGGACGACAGACAGGAGGCTTCCATGGGCGAGCAGAGCGACAAGAACGGCCCCCGGCTCGACGACGAGCTGCGCGCCGCCACGCGCGGCATGACGACGGGCAACCACGCCACCCACGCGGAGGACTTCAAGGAGGTCGAGCCGGTGTCCGACGGCCCGATCTGGGACCCGGCCGGGGCGCCCGACCCGGCGCAGAGCGCCGTGGACCCCGCGCGCGGCGCGCCCCCCGGCATGAGCCCGTCCGACGTCGACCAGCGCAGCGACCTGGCCCGCGCCCTGTCCGGCCTCCGCTACCCCGCCACCCGCGCCGACCTGGTCGCGCACATCTCCCCCGACGCCTCCGACGAGGCGATCACGGCTCTGGAGACCCTCCCCGACCGCGAGTACGCGAGCCTGGGCGACGTGGCCGAGGAACTCGGCTACGGCCGCGAGGAGCGCCGCTACTGATCCCGGCGCAGCAGGGCCGCTCCCCCGGGAGCGGCCCTTCGCGCGTTCGTCAGGCGGCCGGGCGGACGTGCACCGGCGGCCCGCACCAGCGGGTGAGGGCGGCGCGGATCTCGGCGGCGCGGTGCTCGGGCGCGGTCGCGTCGGTGGCCCAGGCGACGTAGCCGTCCGGGCGGACGAGCGCCGTGGTGCGGGTCGCGGCGCCCGCGACGGCGCAGTGGACCCGGCCCGCCCACAGCCGCGTCGCCAGGTAGGTGACGGCCGGGTCGTCGGCGGCCACGACGAGCACGAACCGGCCCTCGCGCAGCGCGGCGAACAGCCGTCCGGGCGGGCCGTCCAGCGCGACGTCGGGGGCGCGGCGGCCGGTGAGGCGGTGCGAGCCGCGCGGCGCGTCATAGGCGATGCCGATGCCGGAGACGGCGCGGGCGACGCGCCGGGCGAGCGGCGGGGTACCGGTCACCGCGCGCAGCAGCGCGTCCCGCGCGGCGCGCAGCGGAGCCGCCCGCAGCCTGGCCCCGCGCAGCATCGCGCCGCTGCCCAGCAGCACGGCCCGCCCGACCGGGTGCCGTTCGCGCTGGTAGCCGTCGAGCAGCCCGGTGTCGCCGCGCGCCGCCGCGACGAGCCGCCAGCTCAGGTTCGCGGCGTCCTGGAGGCCGACGTTCATGCCCTGGCCGCCGACCGGCGAGTGGACGTGGGCGGCGTCGCCCGCCAGGAACACGCGGTGCACCCGGTAGCGCGGCACCTGCCGCTCGTCGCTGTGGAACCGGGACGTCCAGGACGGGTCGTGCAGGCCGTGGTCGGTGCCGAGGGCGCGGCGCAGCGTGGCGCGCAGGTCGTCCACGTCCACGGGGACGTCGTCGTCGAGGTCGGCGTCGTCGTTCCAGGCGATGGCGCGGTGCCGTCCGTCACCGAACGGGGCCAGGAAGCCGAACGCGCCGCGCGCCGCGCCGACGGCGAGGACGTCGCCGGGCGGGTCGGTGAGGCGGACGTCCGCGAGCATCACCGAGCGGACGGCGGCGCGGCCGGGGAACGGCAGCCCGAGCGCGTCGCGGACGGTGCTGTGCGCGCCGTCGGCGCCGACGACGTACGCGGCGCGGCGGCCGCGGGCGGGGCCGTCGCGCCCGGCGGCGTAGACGGTCACGCCGTCGTCGTCCTGGCGCAGGCCGGTGACGCGGGTGCCGTACTCGATCCGCGCGCCCGCCGCCAGCGCGCGGTCGGTGAGCACGCGTTCGGTCTCGTACTGGGGGGTGATCAGCACGTAGGGGAAGTGGCCGGGCAGCCGCGACAGGTCGAGGCGGGCGCCGCCGGGCAGCCGCAGCAGGGGCACCTTCGTGCCGGTGGCGAGCAGTTCCCCGGCGACGCCGCGCATGTCGAGCAGCTCCAGGGTGCGGGCGTGGACGGCGAAGGCCCGCGTCAGGTTCGACTCGTCGGCGCGGCGCTCCAGCACGGTGACGTCCAGGCCGGCGGCGGCCAGGTCACCGGCGAGCAGCAGCCCGGTCGGTCCCGCGCCCACCAGCACGATGTTCGTTTCGCCCGGCATGTACGGCCCCTTCCTCCCCAGGGGTGATGCCCGCAACCGGCCGGGGTGAACGTGTCAGCGGGCCCGCCACGCCCCCGGGACGCCGTTCCGCGGCTCCAGGCCCAGGTGGATGCGGTACCGGTCGGCGCGATAGGTCGCCAGCGCCACCTCCACGCACACGTCGCGGCTGAACGTCCGCTGGAGGAGGAAGAAGACGGCGCTTCCGGCGGGGACGCCGAGCAGCGCCGCGTCGGCGTCCCCGACCGGCCCGGCCTCGATCGTCTGCTCCCCCGCGTCGAGTACGACGCCGTACTCGTCCTGCAACTCGCGGAACAGCGACCCCTCCGGGGTGCGGCGCTCGGGCAGGTCCGGCGCGAACGCGGCGAGGATGTGGGAGCGCTCGACGGCCATCGGCTCGCCGTCGGCCAGCCGCAGCCGCTCGATCTGGTGCACGGGCGTGCCGGGGTCGACGCCGAACAGCCGGGCGATCTCGGCGTCGGCGGGGACCGTGCGGGCGCCCAGGTCACGGGATGCGGGCCGCAGCCCGCGCGCCCGCATGTCCTCGGTGAACGACACCAGCTCCTTCGGCATCTGCACCTTGGGCCGCGCCACGAACGTGCCGACGCCGGGAATGCGGCGCAGCCGGTCCTCGGCGACGAGCTGGTCGACGGCCTGGCGGACCGTCATCCGCGACACCCCGAACCGGCGGCACAGTTCCCGCTCGGACGGCACGGGCGCGTCCGGCCCCAGCCGCTCCTGCTCGATCATCTCCAGCAGGATCGCCCTCAGTTGGAGGTACTTCGGCAGCGGGGCCGTCGGATCGATCACGCCCCATTCCTATCGGATCGGGGCGGGCGTCAGTGCGTCTTGAGGTTGAGGCCGAGCGCGCGGAACTGCTCGACGGGCCGGTGGTAGCCGCGCTCGATGTGGTGGACGCCGCGCAGCCGGGACGGCCCCTCGGCCACGGCGGCGGCGAGCACGGCGGAGAACCCGGCGCGGATGTCGGGCATGGTGACCTCGCCGCCGCGCAGCTTGGACACCCCGCGCACCACCGCCGAGTGCAGCGCGGCGGTGTCGTGGTAGCGGCAGGCCGGGCCGCCGAGGCACGTGTCGTACACCTCGATCTCGGCGCCCATCGCCTGGAGCGCCGGCACGTAGGCCAGCCGGTTCTCGTAGACGGTCTCGTGCAGCACCGACATGCCGTCGGCCTGCGTGAACAGCACCATCAGCGGCGTCTGCCAGTCGGTCGCGAAGCCGGGATGCGTGTCGGTCTGGACGGCGGCGGGGCGCAGCCCGTCCGGCGCGGACGCGGTGATCCAGTCGTCGGTGATCTCGAACTGGGCGCCCATGCGCGCCAGCGTGGTGATCGCGGTGACGAGCCGGTCCTGCTGGCAGCCGTGCACCCGCACCTCGCCGCCGGTGACCAGGCCCGCCGCCAGGTAGGAGAACGCCTCGATGCGGTCGCCGCCGAGCCTGGTCTCGGCGCCGGTGAGCCGGTCGACGCCCTCCACGACGATGCGCCGGTCGGGGCTGAACGAGATCCGCGCGCCCATCCGTTGCAGGAACAGCGCCAGCTCGATGATCTCCGGCTCCGTGGCGGCGTTGCGGATGACCGTCTTGCCCTTGGCGCGGACGGCCGCCAGCAGCACGGTCTCGGTGGCGCCGACGCTCGGGTACGGCAGCTCGATGCGGGTGCCGACCAGGCGCCCGGCGCGGGCGTGGATGCCGTCCGGCGCGATCGTCACCTCGGCGCCGAACGCGCGCAGCGCCTCGACGTGGAAGTCGACCGGGCGGCGGCCGATGGGGTCGCCGCCGACGAGCGGGACGAACGCCTCACCCGCCCGGTGCAGCAGCGGCCCGAGCATGAGGATGGGGATGCGGTTCAGGCCGGTGAACGCCTTGGGCACGTTGTTGTCGACGACCTCGCCCGGCACGAGCGTGATCTCCCCGCCGGAACGCTCCACGGTCATGCCGAGGTGCTCCAGCATGGCGGCGGTGATACCGACCTCGCCGACATCGGGCGCGTTGCGGATCGTGCTCGGCTCGCTGCCGAGCATCGCCGCGACCATGTGCTTGCTGACCGCGTTCTTCGCCCCGCGCACGGTCACGTCGCCGCGCAGCGGTCCGGACGGCTCGATCTCCCACAGCTTGTCGGTCATCCGAGCAGCCTACGGCGGCCCGGCGCGTCCACCAACCGCCCCGCCGCGTCGGACAGAATGTCCGTTTAGGGACTTTCGCCGGGACTAATGCCCGTGGTGCGGAACGGCGGATGCAAGTGGAGTGAGACGCCTACCCGTCCCGTTCCCGGAGGAGGCGATCATGCGGGCGCTACGGCTCCTGCCCGGACGCTCCGAACCCGTGCTCGCCGACGTCCCCCGGCCCCGTCCCGGGCCGGGCGAGGTCGTCGTGCGCGTCGGGGGTTCGGGCGTCTGCCGGACGGACCTGCTCCTGCCGGGCGGCCCGCGCGCCGCCGCGTTCACCCTCGGGCACGAGAACGCCGGATGGGTCTACGAGACCGGGCCCGGCGTCACCGGCGTCGAGGCGGGCGACCCGGTGGCCGTCTGCGCCGCCTGGGGCTGCGGCTCCTGCGTCCGCTGCGCGGCGGGGCGGGAGGCGTCCTGCGAGCAGGGACGCCCGGCGCCCTCGCCGCCCGGCCCCGGTCGCGGGCGCGACGGCGGCATGGCCGAGTTCCTGCTCGTCCCGGCCGTACGGTGGCTCGTCCCGCTGCCCGGCGGCCTCGACCCGGCGGAGGCGGCGCCGCTCGTCTGCGCGGGGTCGGCGGCGCTGCACGCGGTGCGCGGCTGGGAGCCGCCGCCGGACGCCGTCGCCGTGGTCGTCGGCGCGGGCACCGTCGGGCAGCTCGCCGTCCAGTTGCTGCGGGCGTTGACGTCCGCGCGGATCGCAGTCGTGGACGCGCGCCCCGGCGCGCTGGCGGCCGCGCGCCTCGCCGGCGCCGACCTGGCCCTGCCGCCGGGCGAGGTCACGTCCGGCACGCTGACGCTGTGGTCGGCGGGGCGCGGGGCCGATCTCGTCCTGGACGCGGCGGGCACGGCCGGCTCACCGGCGACGGCGGCGGCCGTCGTCCGCGCGGGCGGCACGATCGTGAGGCTGCACCACCGGGCGTCCGGCACCCTGGACGTGGCCGCCCTACCTTCGGATACGGCCCTGCGCTCGGTGACGTGGGGTTCGCGCGACACCTTGACGGACGTCCTCGACCTCGCGGCGGCGGGCACGATCGTCCCGCGCGTCACAACGTTCCCCTTGGAAAAGGCCCCAGCGGTATACGGCCTCCTCCGCGACGACGCCCTAGAGGACCACGCGGTCATCACTCCGTGACACCAGCACGCGGTCACCACCCCCTGACACCAGCGAGTTATCCACAGAACAAGGTTCGCGTCCCCCACGAAGACGCGACTCCGAAATCCTGGACTCTCGGGGGTGCCCCAGCCAGGGGCGAGCCCGCCTGCCCGCCTGCCCGAAAACAACCGTAGAAATGCGAATGGCCCCACCCATGGCGGGTGGGGCCATTCGTTACGTTGAGTCCGGCGGTGTCCTACTCTCCCACACAGTCTCCCATGCAGTACCATCGGCGCTGAAAGGCTTAACTTCCGGGTTCGGGATGGGACCGGGTGTTTCCCTTTCGCCAAAACCACCGAACGTCTCACCCCCAACCCCT
>NZ_KB894103.1 GCF_000374305.1 Actinomadura flavalba DSM 45200
AACAGCACCACGCACGATGGGGGCGTGGGGGCGAAGAGCCCCCACCCCGGGGGGCTCCGGGGGGTCGTCCCCCCGGGCAAAATGCGAAAGGGCCGCCTGGGAGCAAACAACCGTTTGCGAACAGGCGACCCTCGGACCAGTAGCGGGGACAGGATTTGAACCTGCGACCTCTGGGTTATGAGCCCAGCGAGCTACCGAACTGCTCCACCCCGCGGTGATGTCTTAACTGTATGGGGTGGGGGTGGCGTGTGCAAATCGGTTGTGGGTCAGGAGCAGGCGGGGAGGTCGGTGCGGCCCGCCGCGAGGGCGCGGAGTGCCCCGACGGTGCCGTCGAGGGTGTCGGCGCGGATGAGGCGGAGGCCGTCGGGGCGGGCGGCGGCCGCGGCGGGGCAGTTGTCCTTGGGGGTGAGGAAGACGGTGGCTCCGGCGTCGGCGGCGGCGCGCATCTTCTGCTGGATGCCGCCGATGGGGCCGACGACGCCCTCGGCGGTGATGGTGCCGGTGCCGGCGATGAACTTGCCGCCGGTGAGGGAGGCGCGGTCGAGCTTGTCGATGATCGCGAGGGAGAACATGAGGCCGGCGGAGGGGCCGCCGACGTCACCGACGCTGATGTCGATCTTGAAGGGGAGTTTGTGGCGTTCGGTGAGGACGATGCCGATGACGGCGCGTTTGCCGTCGTCGGACGGGGTCGTCGTGAGCGTGACCTTCTCGGTCTTGCCCTGGCGCCGGTATTCGAGCTCGGCGGGTGAGCCGGGGCGCCGGTCGCCCATGCGGCGGGTGACCTCGGAGACGCTGGTGACCTTGGTGCCGTCGAGGTTGAGCAGTTCGTCGCCGGGCTTGAGGTGGCCGTCGGCGGGCTTGCCCTTCTGGACGGCGTCCACGACGACCTGCGTCGTGGTGGGGATCTTGAGGTGGTGCAGCGCGGCGGCCTCCGCGTTGTACTGCGAGTCGCGCATCTGGCGGCTGTTCTCCTCGTCCACCTGCTGCTGCGACTCGTTGCGCGGGAAGATCGTCTCTTCGGGGACGATCGCGACGTCGTCCTGGAGCCAGCCGCGCAGCGCGGTGAACAGGTCGATGCGGTTCTCGGGGCCGCCCCGGTAGGTGACGGTGGTGAAGTTCAGGTGCCCGTCGTCGGGGAAGGTCTCGCGCCCCTCGATCTTGACGTAGGGCTCGCCCTTGGCGTTGGCGCCGAGGGTGTCGGTCGTCGGTCCCGGCATCAGCGCGACATAGGGCACGGGCAGGACCGAACCCACCACCGCGAGCAGCAGGACGAGCGTGCTCGCGACGGTCAGGGTGAGGGCGCGTCGGGACATGCCGGAACTCTATGCGAGTGCCGCGCTCAGCACGCTCCGACCCACTCGTCGCCGCCGTCGGCGAAGGTCTGGTGCTTCCAGATCGGCACCTGGGCCTTGAGGTCGTCGATGAGGCGGCGGCACGCGTCGAACGCCTCGGCGCGGTGGTCGGCGGACGCGGCGACGACGACGGCGACGTCGCCGATCTCCAGGTCACCGACGCGGTGGGCGGCGGCCAGCGCCCGTACCGGGACGTCTCCGGCGACCCTGGCCATCACCGTCTCCAGCTCGGCGACCACGCTCGGGTGGGCGCTGTAGGAGAGGCGGGCGACGGCGCGCGCGTGGTCGTGGTCGCGGACGGTGCCGACGAAGACGGTGGTGCCGCCGGCGGCGGGATCGCCGACGGCGGCGTACACCTCGTCGACCGACAGCGGCGTCTCGCGGACGGTCGCGAGCCGGATCACCTCCGCTGGCGCGGACGTTCCCGGCGGGGTCGCGTTGGCGTGGCTCACGCCCGCAGGCTACCCGGCGGAGGGGCCGTCCGGCTCGTCCGGCTCCAGCGTGGCCTCCAGTGCGTCGGCCAGCGCGGGGACCAGGTCGGGGCCGGACAGGACCTCGTCGTCGGCGTCGTGGCGGCGCAGCCGCAGCGCGCTGTGCCGGGTGCCGTCGCGCAGGACCCCGACGACCATGCGGACGTCGTCGCGCTGCGGGTGCTGGGCGACCCAGGCGGCGGCCTCCGCCTCGTCCTCGGGAATGTCGCCCTCGGCCTCGGGGGGCAGCACGACGCGTTCGAGGATGATCGCGCAGCCGGTGACGGCGTCCGGCCAGGCGATACCGGCCAGGGATTCCTCGACGCTGCCCTGGTCGGGCAGTTCGGGCTGTTCGAGGGCGGCGAGCGCGTCGGGCGCTTCGCCCAGGCCGAGGTCGTCGGCCAGGTTCGGCTCGGCGGCGCGCAGCTCGGCCGAGCGCACGAGCGCATAGAGTTTCGGTGGCGCGTCCCATCCTTCCTGTGCGGAGTGGCGTTCGAGATCGAGGACGACTTCTTCCAGATGGCTCACCGCTCCATCTTTTCCACAGACGGATCGGGTGTGTGCGGGAACCCCCGGCCGAGTCGATAAGTTGCATAGACAGGAACCGGCGGGGCCGCCGGTGGCCCAACGCTGAAACGGAGAGCCCCTTGACCTTCCGGACCCCCGGCACCGGGCGCAGGCTCGGGACCGGCCGGAGCAGGCTCGTGCTGCCCGTGCTGGTCGCACTGGGCGTGCTGCTGATCGCCTTCCTGGTGTTCACGGCCGTGTGGACGAACCTGCTCTGGTACCGCTCGATCGGCTTCTCCGGCGTTTACACCACGCAGCTCTCCGCCAAGGTGATCCTGTTCCTGGGCGCGGGCGCGTTGATGGCGCTGGTCGTCGGCGCGAACATGATGATCGCCTACCGGCTCCGCCCGGCGTACCGGCCGCTGTCGGTCGAGCAGCAGGGCCTGGAGCGCTACCGGCTGATCATCGATCCGCGCCGCAAGCTGATCGCGGCCGCGTCGCTGGTGCTGCTGGCGCTGCTGACGGGCTCGTCGGTGGCGGGCCAGTGGCCGACGTGGCTGGCGTTCCTCAACCGCACGCCGTTCGGCGTCGAAGATCCGCAGTTCGGCAAGGACGTCTCGTTCTACGTGTTCACCTACCCGTTCCTGCGCCTGGTCCTCGGCGTGGTGTTCGCGACGGTCATCCTGTCGATCCTCGCCGCGGTGATGGTGCACTACCTGTACGGCGGGCTGCGGCTCCAGGGCCCGGGCGACAAGGCGAGCCCGTCGGCGCGGGCGCACCTGTCGGTGCTGGTCGGCCTGTTCGTGCTGTTGAAGGCGTTCGCGTACTGGTTCGACCGGTACGGGCTCGTCCATTCCGAACGGGGTGTTTCGACGGGCGCGTCCTATACCGACATCAACGCCCTGCTCCCCGCGAAGACGATCCTCGCGATCATCGCGCTGATCTGCGCCGGGCTGTTCGTCAGCAACATCCTGCGGCGCGGCATGATGCTGCCGGGCGTCGGGTTCACCCTGCTGGTGCTGTCGGCGATCCTGCTCGGCGGCGTGTACCCGCTGCTGATCCAGCAGTTCCAGGTCCGCCCGGACGAGCTGGCCAAGGAGCGGCAGTTCATCGAGCGCAACATCAAGGCGACGCGTGACGCCTACGGTGTCGCGAACGCGCAGGTCGCCGGGTACGGCACCCAGGTCGAGACCGACGAGAAGAAGCTCCAGCAGGCGTCCGGCACGATCGACGGGGTGCGGCTGCTCGACCCCAACGTCGTCGGTGAGACGTTCCAGCAGCTCCAGCAGGTGCGGCCGTTCTACCGCTTCCCCGACACGCTCGACGTCGACCGGTACCAGATCGACGGGAAGATGGTCGACACCATCGTCGCGCTGCGGGAGCTGTCGGGCGCCCCCGCCGGGCAGCAGAGCTGGGTGAAGGACCGCATGGTCTACACCCACGGCTACGGCTTCGTGTCCGCCACCGGCGACGAGTTCGCCAACGGCGGCGTGCCGAACTTCCTCACCCGCGACATGCCGGTCACGCCGCAGTCCAAGATCAAGGTCGACCGGCCGCAGATCTACTTCGGCGAGCGGTCGCCGTCGTACTCGATCGTCGGCGGCCGGGGCCAGCAGGAGCTGGACTATCCCGACAACAGCGAGGCCGGGCAGCAGAACAGCACGTACGAGGGCGACGGCGTCCCCGTCGACTCGTTCCTGCACAAGCTGCTGTACGCGACCAAGTTCCAGGAGAAGAACATCCTGCTGTCGGGCGCCATCAACGACGGCGCCAAGATCCTGTACGACCGCACGCCCCGGGAGCGCGTCCAGCGCGCCGCGCCGTGGCTGACGCTCGACGGCGACCCCTATCCCGCCGTCATCAACGGCAAGATCCAGTGGATCGTCGACGGCTACACGACGGCGTCGGGCTACCCGTACTCGGAGAACACGAGCCTGGGCGACGCCACCCGCGACACCATCACCGACACGCGCTCGGCGGTCGCGCGGCAGGCCAACGACAACATCAACTACATGCGCAACTCGGTGAAGGCCACGGTCGACGCCTACGACGGCACCGTGAAGCTCTACCAGTGGGACACCGAGGACCCGGTCGCCCGGACGTGGATGAAGGTCTTCAAGAACACGGTCGAGCCGCGCAACGCGATCCCGAAGGAGCTGGAGGCCCACTTCCGCTACCCGCAGGACATCTTCAAGGTCCAGCGGCAGATCCTCGCCAAGTACCACGTGACCGACCCGGCCGCGTTCTACAACGGCGAGGGCTTCTGGGACGTCCCGGAGGACCCGGGCGCCCAGGGCAAGCGGCAGCCGCCGTACTACCAGAGCCTCCAGATGCCGGGCTCCACCACCAAGGACTTCTCGCTCACCACGGTGTTCAATCCGCGCAACAGCCCCAACCTGGCGGCGTTCATGGCGGTGAACTCGGCGCCCGGGCCGAACCACGGCAAGATCCAGGTGCTGCAACTCCCCCGGACGCCACCGACACAGGGCCCGGGGCAGGTGCAGAACTCGTTCGAGACGAACGCCCAGGTGAAGGAGTCGCTGTTCCGGCTGCGGCAGGGCAACACGCAGACGGTGGCGGGCAACCTGCTGACGATCCCGTTCGCGGGCGGCCTGCTGTACGTCGAGCCGATGTACGCCAAGGCGGCGGGCGGCGCCGAGCAGCAGCCGTACCCGATCCTCGGGCAGGTGCTGGTGCGCTTCGGCGATCGGATCGCCTCGGCGGACAACCTGCCGGACGCGCTGGAACGCATCTTCGGTGAGGCGTCGGCGGCGCCACCGCCCGACGACGGCGGCGACCAGCCGCCGCAACAGGGCAACGTCCAGTTGACGGCGGAGGCGCGCAAGGCCATCGCCGACCTCCAGCGGGCCGTCAACGAGTACGAGGAGGCCCAGAAGAAGGGCGACTACCCGGCCATGGGCACGGCGTGGCAGCGCATCAAGGAGGCCCGCGACGCCCTCAACCGGGCGAACGCGGCCCCTGCCGCCTCCCCCACGGCCAGCCCGTCCCCGAGCCCGTCCCCGACGAGCTGACCGTCCCGCACCACCGAGGGCGGGCCACCAACCGGTGGCCCGCCCTCGGTGGTCAGGGGCGGCGGCGTCGGCGGGCTCGGCGGATGGCGGCGGCGGCGCCCAGGGCGGCGACGGTGGCTCCGGCGGCGGTCGCCATGGTGGCCTCGCGGCCGCCGACGCGGCGGCCGACGACGGCGTGACGGCCGGACGTCTCGTCCATGAGCGCGGCCAGGACGTCCGCGTTGTCGTGCGCGGGTCGCCAGCCCGCCGTGCGCAGGGCCGCGCAGTCCACGACCCAGGGATAGGCGACGTAGTGCAGGTCCGTGGCGGGGGCGGGCGTCATGCCCAGCCGGTGCAGGCGCTGCGCCGTGCCGAACGTCAGCGCGGCGGGCAGCTCCAGGGTGCGCTTGCCCGCCAGCTCCGCGACCCGCGCGGTGCTGAGCCAGCCGTCGCAGCCGACCGCCACCGGGCCCGGCAGGCCCTCGGTGACGACGACGTCGAGCGCGCTCACCAGGTCGTCCAGGGCGCAGAACTGCCAGCCGGTCTCGGCGCCCTTGACCGACAGCAGCCGGGGCGCCTCGAAGTGCCGCGTGATCACCGTGTCGACGCCGGGGCCGACCAGCGCCGCCGGGCGCACGACCGTGACGTCCAGCCCCGGATGGACGGCGGGCGCGGTGGCGGCCAGGTCCTCGATCTCCAGGAAGTCGCCGGCGATGCTGTCGCTCGGCTCCGCCGCGATCGGCGCGTCCTCGGGCAGCGGCAGCGGGTTGCCCTCCACGGCGCCATAGACCATCGCGCTGGTGACGAGGACGACCCGCCGCACCCGCGTCGCCGCCGCGGCCAGCACGACGGTCTGCGCGCCGCGCACGTTGTGGGCGCGGCGCTCGCGGGCGTCGAGGTCGGGCGACTGGAGCACGTCCAGGTGGACGATCACGTCGACGTTCGCGAGTCGCGTCGACAGCAGCGGATCGCGCACGTCGGCGACGCGCCAGACGACGTCGGCGACGTCGCCGCGCCGGGCGTCGATCG
This sequence comes from Actinomadura flavalba DSM 45200, assembly GCF_000374305.1. Taxonomy (GTDB): domain Bacteria; phylum Actinomycetota; class Actinomycetes; order Streptosporangiales; family Streptosporangiaceae; genus Spirillospora; species Spirillospora flavalba. The sequence continues at coordinate 6,370 of NZ_KB894103.1, forward strand.
CCACGACCGTGCCGATCGCGGGATTCTCGGCGAGCCGGGCGGCGAGCAGGCGCCCCGCCCCGTCGGCCGCGCCGGTGACGGCGACCACGGGGCCCTTGCTACGCCGAGGGCGAACCTTGGCCGTTGCCACGGAGGTGCCCCCTTCCTCGGGTACGCGACGTCGCCGGGACCGGCTAACGTTGCGGACATGAGCCCATCATGCATCCCGGGGGCCACCGATGAGTGACACTCCCTTCGGCTTCAACCGTCCGGGCGGCGACGGCGACGACGACAGGCCGCAGGACCCGTTCGGCCTGGGCGGCGGCGACATGCGGCAGTTCGCCGACATGCTGCACCGCTTCGCGGACATGATCGGTGCGCAGGGCACCGGCGGCGCGGCCGGAGGTCCCCTGAACTGGGACATGGCGAAGAACATCGCCCGGCACGCCGTCGTCGAGCAGGGCGACCCCTCGATCGTGGACGCCGAACGCCGCCAGGTCGAGGAGGCGCTCCGCCTGGCCGACCTCTGGCTCGACGAGGGCACCACGCTGCCCGCCGGCATCCGCAGCCCGAAGGCGTGGAGCCGGTCGGAGTGGATCGAGCAGACGCTGCCGGTGTGGTCGAAGGTCTGCGACCCGATCGCGACGCGCATGGTCGAGTCGATGGGCGGCGCGCTGTCCGGCGGGGACATCCCGCCGGAGATGCAGGCGATGGCCGGGCCGCTGATCGGCATGGTCCAGCAGATGGCGGGCGCGATGGTGGGCGGCCAGGCCGGGCAGGCGCTCGGCGCGCTGGCCCGCGAGGTCGTCGGCTCGGCGGACGTCGGGCTGCCGCTCGCGCCCGACGGCGTGGGCGCGCTGCTCCCCGCCGGGGTGGAGGCGTTCGGTGAGGGCCTGGAGGTCTCCGCCGACGAGGTCCGGCTGTACCTGGCGCTGCGCGAGGCGGCGCACCAGCGGCTGTTCGCGCACGTGCCGTGGCTGCGGTCGCACCTGCTCGGCGCCGTCGAGGAGTACGCGCGCGGCATCACCGTCGACCTGTCGGGCATCGAGCAGGCCGTGCAGGGCCTCGACCTGTCCAACCCCGAGGCCGTGCAGGACGCGCTGGGCGGCGAGCTGTCGCTCCAGCCGGAGGAGACGCCGCAGCAGAAGGCGGCGCTGGCGCGGCTGGAGACGGTGCTCGCGCTGGTCGAGGGCTGGGTCGACACGATCGTCAACGACGTCGCCGAGGGGCGGCTGCCCGAGGCGGTGAAGCTGGCCGAGGCGGTGCGGCGGCGCCGGGCCACCGGCGGTCCCGCGGAGCGGACGTTCGCGACGCTCGTCGGGCTGGAGCTGCGGCCCCGGCGGCTGCGGGAGGCGGCGTCGCTGTGGCGGGCGCTGGCCAAGGAGCGCGGGGCCGAGGGCCGCGACGCCCTCTGGGAGCACCCCGACCTGATGCCGTCCGCCGACGACCTCGCCGACCCCGAGGGGTTCGCGCGGGGCGGCAAGGGCGACGAGATCGCGGCCGGGCTGGACTCGCTGCTGTCGGACGCCGCCCGCGACAAGGCGGCCGAGTCCGACGCGAAGGACGCCGACACCAAGCCGTCCGACGCCGGGAGCGACGGGGACGAGCCGGGCGAGAACGGCCCGGAGACCCGCGCATGAGGGCGCCGCGCAGGCGTACCTGGCTCGGCTGCTGTCAGCTCCACCCCGCCTCGGCGTCGGTCGCGGTACGGCGCCGGGTCGCGCGCCGGGCGCTGTGCTGGCAGCGCCCGACCGACCACGAGCGCCGCCGCCGCCACCCGGACGGTTCCCGCTATCCGCGCGTCGGCCGGACGTGACGCCGGACGACGCGACGCTGCACGCCGACGTGGTGCGGGCCCTGACGCGGTGGACCGCGCCGGGGCCCGCGCAGGACGCGCTGCGCGCCGACTACCTCGACCACCTGGCGCGCCACGCGGACGGCGTGTGGCGCGCGTGCGCGCCGGGGCACGTCACGGCCAGCGCGGCGGTCCTGGACGCGTCCGGTGCCCGGATTCTGCTGACGCTGCACCGCAAGCTGAAGATGTGGCTCCAGCTCGGCGGGCACCTGGAGCCGGGCGACGCGACGCTGACGGACGCGGCGCTGCGCGAGGCCACCGAGGAGTCGGGCATTCCGGGCCTGCGCGCGGACCCGTCGCCCGTCCTGCTGGACCGGCACGCGGTGCCGTGTCATCCGGGCGGCTCCTGGCACCTGGACGTCCAGTTCGCGGTGTTCGCCCCGCCGGACGCGGTCCCGGTCATCAGCGACGAGTCCGACGACCTGCGCTGGTTCCCCCTCGACGCCCTTCCCCCGGACACCGACGACTCCGTCCGCCGCCTGGCCAGCGCGGCCCGCGAACGCCACACCGCGCCCCTCGCGCACGACTGACCGTCCGCACGGTCCTGCCGGTACCGGATTTCAACACGTAGAACGCCCGATCCGGCGCACTCTTCGGGTGCTCGCAACCGTCCGGCGCGACCACGGCGGGCTCGCGCTCGGCGCGTCGCCGGCCGGGCGATGGGCACGCGGAGTGATCGGTGGCGGGCTCGGGACGGGTCAGCCGGCGGCGCTGTGGTGGGTGGGGGCCAGGACGTCGGGCTCGTCGTCGGCGGCGGCCAGCGGGAGGTGCGCCGTGGCGGCGACGCCCTCCAGGTAGCCGCGGGCCCGCTCGGACTTGGGGTAGCGGCCGACGAGCGCCCAGAAGTCGGGGCCGTGGCCGGGGATCAGCAGGTGCGCCAGCTCGTGGACGAGCACGTAGTCCAGGACCCAGGACGGCATGCCGCGCAACCGCGTGGAGAGGCGGATCGTGCGGTCGTCGGGAGTGCAGGAGCCCCAGCGGGCGTGCTGGTTGTCGACCCAGCGGACGCTGGCGGGGACGGCCCGGCCGCCGAGGTGGCGGCGGGACAGGTCGAGCGCCCGGGCGTGCAGGTCCGCGTCGGAGGGACGCCGCCGTCGTTCGCGCTCCGCCAGCCGGTGGAGCAGCGTCTCGATCCACTGCTCCTCCTCGGCCTTGCTCAGCCGGGACGGCAGCATCACGACGACCTTCTCCCCGTCGCGGTAGGCGGACACCGTCCGCCGGCGTCGGCTGCTACGGCGGACCTCAACGTTTGGGGGCACATCTGAACCGTACCCAATCATTGGCCGCCGCCATAGAGGGCATTTAGCATAGACCCAGGTCAACCCGCATCTTTTTACTTTTGTACCGGCTGATTCCACAAAATCATCACATGCTTTCCACGCGGCCGGTCAGGGCCCGGACGCGCCGTCCGCCCAGCTAGCGCCGTCGCACACGGCCTCCGTCGTTTCTCTCGGCATCCATTCGGGTACGCAACGTGACGGTCGGAAAACTGTACGACGGGGGTTGCCGTGGGGTTGCGAAGAAACCGATCCAAGGGCGTGTCGTCCCGTCCGCGCGGCCGTTCCGGCGCACGGCGTCTGTTCGGCGGCGTCGCGGGCACGGTGGCCGGTTCGGTGGCCGCGCGGGCGTCGCGTCCGCTCGTCCGCCGCGCGTCCGGCGGCGGCCGGGTCAGGACGCGCGCCGCCACCCGGGTGGTCGAGGCACTGGCGCCGGTGGCGCTCGGCATGGCGATGGCCTGGGCGGCGCGGCGCCGTCGCGCCCGCAGCGAAGCGCCGGGCCCGGTCGCGCTCACCCCGGACGACGCACCGCACGAGGACTACGCGAACGCCCGCCGGACGCGCGCCTACGAACACCACCACTGACCCCGCGCCCGGGGGTCAGGTGCCGGTGAAGTCCGGGCGTCGCTTCTCGCGGGCCGCGGCGATGCCCTCCTGGAGGTCGGCGGACGCCATCGTCACCGGCTGCGCCAGCGACTCCCAGCGCAGCGCCGACTCCATGTCGGCGTGCCCGCCGCCCGACAGGGCCACCTTGGTGAGGCGCGTCGCGACGGGGGCCTGGGCGGCGACGCGCTCGGCCGCCGCCAGCGCCGTGCCGAGGACGTCCTCGCGCGGCACGGCGCCGTTGACGAGCCCGTACCGCTCGGCCTCGGTCCCGGTGAGGACGCGGCCGGTCAGCAGCATCTCGCGGGCCAGCGGCAGCCCGGCGACCTCGGGGAGCAGCCAGGTGGCGGCCATGCCGGGGTGCAGGCCGAGCGAGGTGAAGGGCACCAGGAGCTTGGCGTCGTCGGCCGCGTACCGCAGGTCGCAGGCGAGCGCCAGGCACAGGCCCGCGCCGACGGCCGCGCCGTTGACGGCGGCGATCGTCGGCACCTCCAGGTCGCGGATCGCCAGCCAGGCGCGGTAGAACGCGAGCATCCGGTCGCGCGTCGCCGGGACCGTGCCTTCGCCCGTCTCGGCGAGCCAGCCGAGGTCGCCGCCGGAGGTGAACGCCTTGCCCGCACCCGTCAGCACGACGCAGCGCAGCCCGGGTTCGGCGCGCAGCCCGGCGAGCGCGGCCGTCCACGCGGCGGTCATCGCGTCCGTCATGGGGTTGCGCCGGTCCGGGTCGTTGAGCGTGAGGACGACGATTCCGTAGTCGCGGCGCTCCACCGTCAGCACATCGGTGCGGTCATCTGGCATGGCCGCACGGTACCGCGCGCCGTCGCACCGCCCCGCGACGAGGGTGAGAAAGCGCACACTTACTCCAGAGTCCCAGGTGGCGGGACCGCCACCAAAGCGGCCGCTCGGTTTTGTCCGGGTCGGCTGTGGCGGTGGAGCGGCCGATCATTGAGAATGAACGGGTGAGCGATCTTCCGCGCCGCGCGGTGACGCGGTCAGCCAAGCTGGCGTCCCTCCCCCTCGGGTTCGCGGGGCGAACAGCGCTGGGTGTGGGGAAACGGACGTTCGGCCGGCCCGCCGAGGCCGTCGCGATGGAGATCCAGCAGCGCACCGCCGAACAGCTCTTCAAGGTCCTCGGGGAGCTGAAAGGCGGGGCGATGAAGCTCGGCCAGATGCTGTCGATCTTCGAGGCGGCGCTGCCGCCGGAGATCGCCGGGCCCTACCGGGCCACGCTCACCAAGCTCCAGGAGGCCGCGCCGCCGCTGCCCGCCTCGTCCGTCCACCAGGTGCTCGCCAAGGCGCTCGGCCCCGGCTGGCGCGACCGGTTCGTCTCGTTCGACGACCGCCCGGCCGCCGCCGCGTCGATCGGGCAGGTGCACAAGGCCGTCTGGGAGGACGGCCGCCCGGTGGCCGTCAAGGTGCAGTACCCCGGCGCGGGCAAGGCGCTGATCAGCGACTTCAACCAGCTCGCGCGGCTCGGCCGGCTGTTCGGCGTGCTCATGCCCGGCCTCGACGTCAAGTCGATGCTGGCGGAGCTGAAGGAACGCGTCGTCGAGGAACTCGACTACACGATCGAGGCCGAGTCGCAGACGACGATGCGCGCCGCGTACCCCGCCGACGACCCCGACTTCTACGTCCCCGAGGTCATCGCGCAGGCCGGTGACGTGCTCGTCACCGAGTGGATCGACGGCATCCCGCTGTCCAAGGTCATCAGCGAGGGCGACCAGGAGCAGCGCGACCACGCCGCCCTGCTGTACTGCCGCTTCCTGCTGTCGGGCGCCAAGCGCGCCGGGATGCTGCACGGCGACCCGCACCCCGGCAACTTCCGGCTCATGGAGGACGGCCGCCTCGGCGTGCTGGACTTCGGCGCCGTCGACCGCATCCCGCCCGAGTTCCTGTACCGCATGGGCCGCCTGCTGCGCATCGGCACGCTCGCCGAGATCGACGCCGTCGAGGACGCGCTGCGCGACGAGGACTTCATCCGCGCCGACGTCGCGATCGACACCGAGGCGCTCCAGGCGTTCCTGGCGCCGATCACCGAGCCGTTCGTCACCGAGACGTTCCGGTTCAACCGGGAGTGGCTGCGCGACATGGCGGCCCGCGTCACCGACCTGCGGCCGACGAACGTCGTCCGGCAGCTCAACCTGCCGCCGGAGTACGTGATCGTCCACCGCGTGCTGTCGGCGGGCACGGGCGTGCTGTGCCAGCTCGAATGCGAGATCCCGGCGCGCGCCGAGTCGCTGCGCTGGATTCCGGGCTTCGCCGACGAGGAGGACGGCGAACTCGTCGCCCCGTCCGGCTGATCTCCGCGTGAACGTGACAGGGCCCGCGCATGGGTGAGGTGCGCGGGCCCTGTGCGTGCGCCGACGGGAGGGAATCCGTGCGGCGCGGGGACGCCCGGCCGGGAGGCGCGCGAACCCCCGCCAAACCATCCAAAGAAGGGCGGGCGGCGCCTGCGACCGGCCGGGCGAGGCCGGGATCGTAGTGCTCTGGTGGAACGGTCCGGGAAGCCCCCGCATTCCCGGACCGTCCGCACCGGTCAGTGCCGCGCCCGGCGGCCCCTTCCCCCGCTGGGCGCGGGAGCCGTCGGCGCGAGCAGCACCCGGCGGACGCGGGCCGCGCGGGCGTGCGCGGCCCGGCGCCGGGCCAGGGCCCGGACGGCGGGCGCCGTCCGGGCCGGGTCGGGTCTTCGCCCCGTCCCGTATTCCAGATCGAGCCTGGTCATCGTGGTCTCCTCGCCGGTCCGGGGGCCGTGCCCCCGCGTCGTGGCCGGAATCATCAGACGGTCACGTCGTCGGGAAGCGGGTGCTTGCGCGGACGGCCACGCGGCCGCTTGCGGGCGACGATCGCGCCGCGGACGAACAGCTCGCCGCCCCAGACGCCCCACGGCTCGCGCCGCTCGACGGCGCCCGCGAGGCACTGCTTGCGCAGCGGGCACTCCAGGCACAGCGCCTTGGCCAGCTCGACGTCGGCGGGGGCCTCGGCGAAGAACAGCTCCGGCTCGGTCCGGCAGGGAAGGGTCAGGTCCTCCTCGCTCATGGCGAGAGCCCCCTGTATCGCGGTCACCCTGTGTCCTCTCGGTGGATCTCAACGGGTGTGTCGTTGGTGTCGGGCAATGCAAAAGGCCGCGGGTTCCGGTATCGGAATCCGCGGCCTGGGGGCTTGCCGGTGCTGAAACTAGACCGGATGCCTCCAGGGGCGCGGACCCGACGTCCCGTCATTCGACGGCTTGCCGAAGTCGGCCATGACCGGAGCGATGAGCGGCAGGACGCCGATGACGGCGCCGCCGGGCCCACTACGCCCCTGACGGTCCTGGATTCGCTGCGCGCAGTCGCGCTCGGACGTGGCGACGGTGGGGACATGACCCCGCCACCGCTGTTCGCCGTACGTCAGACCGCGGACGTCCGTGCCGCCGAGGACCGCCGTGTCAGCGCTGGGCTGCCCGGCGTACAGGGCGAAGGCGGACACGCCAGGGCGTGCGCACGTCAGGGAACGTCCCGTCTGGAACATCGTGTTCTTCACCGGACTGCACACCACCTCTCGCGTGTCGGGCCGGGTCGTCGCTCGGACGGCTCGGCCGGTTGATTGCTCGCGACGAGCGTACGGCGCCCGGCGCAAGATCGGCAAGCTATTTTTGACCTGCGGTTTCGTGGTCCGTTTCACCGGCGTCGCGGCGAACTTCCCGGCCCCGATCCGCGTCCCAAGTCACGGGTCGGCCCACGGCGTCAGCCGGTGACCCGGACGAGCCCCTCCTGCATCACCGAGACGACGAGATCGCCGTCGCGGGTGAAGACCTGGCCCCGGGCCAGGCCGCGGGCGCCGCCCGCGAACGGGGTGTCCTGGGCGTACAGGAGCCACTCGTCGGCGCGGAACGGGCGGTGGAACCACATCGCGTGGTCGAGGCTGGCGCCCATCGTGCGCTTGTCGCCCCAGGCCAGGCCGTGGTTGAGCAGGACGGTGTCGAGCAGCGTCATGTCCGACGCGTACGTCATCAGGCAGACGTGCAGCAGCGGGTCGTCGGGCAGCTCGCCGTCCACGCGCAGCCACACCCGCGACTCGGGGGTGGTGAGCGACGGGTCCTTGGCGGCCTCCCACGTCAGCGGGGTGGCGTGCCGGACGTCGAACGGGCGGCGGCTCACCCACTCGCGCGCGAACCGCTCGCCGAACAGCGGCGTGAAGCGTTCCATGCTGGTCGGCAGCGTCTCGGGGGCGGGGGCGTCCGGCATGGGCGCCTGGTGGAACGGTCCGTCCTCGGTGATCTGGAAGGACGCCGACAGGCTGAAGATCGCCTTGCCGTGCTGGATCGCCAGCACGCGCCGCGTGGTGAAGGAGCGTCCGTCGCGGACGCGGTCGACGGTGTAGACGATCGGGACGAGCGGATCGCCGGGCCGGATGAAGTAGGCGTGCAGGGAGTGGACGGCACGGTCCACCGGGACGGTCCGTCCGGCGGCGACGAGCGCCTGGCCCGCGACCTGGCCGCCGAACACGCGCTGCTGGCGGTCTTCGGGGCTGCGGCCCCGGAAGATGTCGTTCTCGATCTGTTCGAGGTCCAGCAGGTCGAGCAGTGCTTTCAGAGACTCCTTCACACGCGCCAGTCTCCCAAAAGATCATCTCTCGGTGAGCGGCCGCCCCCACGGCAGCGGCGGCGGCGCGGAGAACCCGGCCCCACCTGCGGGTTTCCGCGCACGCGCGGCGGAAATGCTGATCTTCACACGATCACTGTTCTTCACGGGGGTGGGACGGATGACGCGGACGGGCGACGAGCGTCTGGGAGCGGGCGCGCAGGTCCGGCATGCCGGATGGTGGCGCCGCGTCCTCGCGCGGATCATCGACGGCGTCATCGTGTTCATTCCGACGGCGCTGCTGAGCCTGGTCATCGCGGCGGTCGTCATGGGGACGGCGACGGGCGCGACGCCGCTGCCCGGCGTCCGGTCGGGGAACGTCGAGGAGGGCCGTCCGCTCGCGCAGTTCCTCATCACGATCGCGGGGCTGGTCATCAGCGTCGCCTACGAGACGTACTTCCTCCACCGCCGCGGCGCCACGCTCGGCAAGATGGCGGTGAAGGTCCGCGTGGTCCCGCTCGACGGCATCCAGGGCCCGGGCCTGCGCACCGACACGGCCCTCGTGCGCGCCCTCACCTGGTACCTGCCGGGCAACCTGTCGAACCTGGCCTTCATCGGCTGGATCTTCGGCCTCTTCAGCCTCCTGAACGCCCTCTTCCCCCTCTGGGACCGCCCCCTCCACCAGTCCCTCAACGACAAGGTAGCCCGAACCCGCGTCATCGAAGCCTGACCCGGTCAGACCCGGGAGGCGGTGCGCTCCACGGCGGCCTCCAAAGCGGCGAGCCGACGCATGCGACGGCGTTCCGAGAGCAGCCCGAGACCGGCGAGGATGGCGATCCACAGCGTCGAGAGCGCGCCCCAGCCCCCTTCGCCGGACACGACGACCCAGACTTGCGCGACGACGACGAGCAGCACCGGAGCCTGGATCGCCATGCGCAGCCGGGCGAACGACCGATGGACGCGGACGTAGGCCGGTACGTGGGCGGCGTCCTCCGACCTGCGGCCCCGCCGGGCGGCCTCGTCCAGTTCCCGGGCCGCGTCCTGCGGCACTCCGGCGGCGCGCAGCGCGGGCGTGGGCTGGAGGGTGAGCACCGCCTGCGCGATGGCGAGGATGAACAGCCCGCCGGCCACGGCCGTCAGGAGCGCGCCGACCACCGGAAGGTCCTTCTCGAACGACGCGAGGGCCACGGCGGCGAACCCGGCGGCCACGAGCGCTTCGACGACGATGACGGCGGCCGTCTTCCGCGCGGTCGTGAACCGGGTGATGTCCATGACGCCCCGGCTACCCCTGCGAAGCGCGTCGAATCCTGTGCCTGGTCTGTGGCGTCAGGAGGTGCAGAGGGTGAGGACTTCGGGGCCGTAGCGGTCTAGTTTGCGTTTTCCGACGCCGGGGATCTGGGCTAGGTCTTCCAGGGTTTCGGGGGCTCGTTCGGCGATGGCCTGGAGGGTGGCGTCGGTGAAGACGACGTAGGCGGGGACGCGTTGCTCGGCGGAGATCCCGGCGCGCCAGTCCTTGAGGGCGAGCAGGACGTCCTCGTTGAGTTCGGCGGGGCAGTCCTCGCAGCGGCCGAGCTTCTGTTCGACGGCGGCCGTCAGGGGACGTCCGCAGACGCGGCAGGGCTGCGGGCCCTTGGCGGTGCGGCGGGCCGCGCGGGGCGCGCGGCCGGGCGTGGGAGTGGACGTCTTGGACGTCAGGCCGTCGAGGAAGCGGGACGGGTTGCGCCGCCGCCCGCCGCCCGGCGAGCGGGCCACCGCCCACGACAGGTGCAGGTGCGCGCGGGCCCGGGTGACGCCCACGTACAGCAGGCGGCGTTCCTCCTCGACCTGCTCGGGGCTCTCGGCGTAGATGATCGGCAGCGTGCCCTCGACGACGCCGACGAGGAAGACCGCGTCCCACTCCAGGCCCTTGGCGGCGTGCAGCGACGCCAGCGTGACGCCTTCGAGCGGCGGGGCGTGCTGGGCGGCGGCGCGTTCCTCCAGCTCGGCGACGAAGTCGGGCAGGGTGGCTCCGGGGTGGTCGGCGGCCATGTCCTCGGCGAGCTGCGCGAGCGCGGCCAGCGACTCCCAGCGGGCGCGGGTGGGGCCCGAGCCCTCGGGGGGCGTGTCGCTGAACCCGACGCCCGACAGCACGTGGCGGACGGTCAGTATCAAGCCGGTGCCGTCGGTGTCGGCGTCGGCACCGGCGCGGGCCGCGCCGCGCAACTGCACGACGGCCTGCCGCACCTCGGGCCGCTCGAAGAACCGTTCGGCGCCGCGCAGCACGTACGGGACGCCCGCCTGCGCGAACGCCGCCTCATACGTCTGGGACTGGGCGTTGATGCGGAACAGCACCGCGATCTCGCGGGCGGGGACGCCCTGGTCGATCAGGGCGCGGGCGCGGCGGGCGACGTCCTCGGCCTCGGCGACCTCGTCGGCGTACTCGGTGAACTGCGGCGCCGGGCCGTCGGCGCGCTGCGCGACCAGCTCCAGCCGGTGCCGCTGCGCGGCAGCGCCGCGCGCCTGCCCGATGACGCCGTTGGCGAGCGCGACGACCTGCGGGGTGGAGCGGTAGTCGCGGACGAGCTTGACGATCTTGGCGGCGGGGAAGTCGCGGGAGAAGTCGAGCAGGTAGGACGGGGTGGCGCCGGTGAAGGAGAAGATGGTCTGGTTGGGGTCGCCGACGACGCACAGGTCGTCGCGGTCCCCGAGCCAGGTGGACAGCAGCATCCGTTGCAGCGGGTTGACGTCTTGGAACTCGTCGACGACGAAGTAGCGGTACTGCTCGCGGACCTGGTGCGCCACCTCGGGATGCTCGGTGAGGACGGCGGCGGTCAGCTCCAGCATGCCCTCGAAGTCGAGCAGGTTGCGTTCACGGCGGAGCTGCTCGTACAGGGTGTAGACACCGGCGACGTGCGCGACGTCGACGGACGTGCGGCGGGCGGTGCGGGCGGCGGCGTCGGCGTAGTCCTCGGGGCGGTGCTGGGTGACCTTGGCCCACTCGATCTCACCGGCGATCTCGCGCAGCTCGGTGCGGCCGAACGACAGCCGGCACGCCGCCGCCGCGTCGGCCACGAGCCGGATCTTGGAGTCGATGATGGCGGGCGGCTCGCCGCCGACGACGCGCGGCCAGAAGTACAGGAGCTGCCGCAGCGCGGCGGCGTGGAACGTGCGGGCCTGGACGCCGGGGGCGCCGAGCGTGCGCAGCCGGGACCGCATCTCGCCCGCCGCGCGGACGGTGAACGTCACCGCGAGGACGCGCTGCGGCGTGACGTGGCCGGTGAGGATGGCGTGGGCGATCCGGTGCGTGATCGCCCGGGTCTTGCCGGTGCCCGCCCCGGCCAGCACGCAGACCGGGCCGCGCACGGCCTCGGCGACCGCGCGCTGCTCGGGGTCGAGCCCGTCGAGCACCGCCTGAACGTCCATGGGTCCATCCTGGCAGCCGGACGGGGCTGGGCAAGCCGCGTGTGACGCTTGTGGATAACTTCGGAATGCGGCACGGATTCCGCGTGTTGACCCGACTGCCCCACCGAACGCGACAAGGGAGACGACGCACCGATGGCGACGACCGGCCCCGAGGCCGCCCGGCTCACGATGTACACGACCACGTGGTGCGGCTTCTGCCGCCGCCTGAAGTCCCAGCTCGCCCGCGACGGCATCGAGATGGTGGAGGTCGACATCGAGCGCGACCCGGCCGCCGCCGAGTTCGTCATGAAGGTCAACGGGGGGAACCAGACCGTCCCGACCGTGACCATCGGCGACGGCGTCGTGCTGACGAACCCCAGCGCCAAGGAGGTCAAGGCGCACCTGGCCGCCCTCGGCGCCTGACCACGGCCCACGACGAGGAGCGCCCGCGCCGGGCGCTCCTCGCGTCGCGTCAGAAGGCGGGCATCCCGGGCAGCGGTCCGCCGTACCAGCGCATGATGAGCTGCGCGGCGATCGACAGCGGGCCGGGCGCGACGAGCCGTCCGTCGCCGATCTCGGCGGCGAGCCCGTCGCGCGTGTACCAGGCGGCGTCGACGATCTCCTCGGCGTCGGGGCGCAGCGCGGACGGATCGTCGGCGCGGGCGAAGAACCCGAGCATGAGGCTCTGCGGCAGCGGCCACGGCTGGCTGCCGAGGTAGCGGACGTCGCGGACGCGCAGCCCGACCTCCTCGTGCACCTCCCGCGCGACGGCCTGCTCCAGCGACTCCCCCGGCTCGACGAACCCGGCGAGGATCGAGCGCCGGTCGGCGGGCCACTGCGGGCCGCGGGCGAGCAGGACGCGGTCGGCGTCGTCGCGGACCAGCATGATCACGGCCGGGTCCATGCGGGGATGGTGCTCGGACCCGTCGCGCGGGCAGACGCGGACGTGCCCGGCCGCCGTGACCTCGGTGGGGGCGCCGCAGCGCGGGCAGAACGCGTGGGTGCCGTGCCAGTGCTCCAGCGAGACGGCCTCGGTGAGCAGGCCCGAATCGCGGTCCGGGAGGAGCGCGCCGACGCGGCGCAGGCCCGCCGCCTCCGCGCCGTCGACGGCCGGGAGGTCACCGGCGATGCCGAAGTAGGGCGTTCCGGTCTCGTCCACGCCGAGCAGCCACGGGTCGCCCTCGGGCGCCCGCGCGGCCGGGACGAGCACGAGGCGCGGTTCGGGCTCGAACGTCACGAGCGCCTGCCCGTCGCGCACCACGACGACGCGGGCGCGCGGGTCCTTCCACGCCGCGGCCGTCCACGCCGGGTCGCGCCGGTGCTGCGCGGCCCGGTCGAGGGTGCCGCGCGCGAGCGCGAGCCATTCGAGGGGCGTGTCGTCCATGGGCTGCGTCAACGCGGCGCGCTCCCGAGGTCTTCCCAGAGCAGCGCGACGGCCTCGGCGCCCTTGAGCAGCAGCGGGATCTCGACCTTCTCGTTGGGCGCGTGGATGCGGTCGCCGGGGAGGCCGACGGCGAGGAACACCAGCGGCGCGCCGAGGATGTCGGCCAGGTCGGCCTCGGGGCCGCTGCCGCCCTCGCGGGTGAACAGCACCTCGGTGCCGAACGCCTTCTCCAGCGCGGCGCGGGCGGCGCGGACGCCGGGCGCGTCGATCGGTGAGAAGCAGGGCCGCACGCCACCGCCCGAGGTGCGCACCTCGGCCTCGACGCCCGAGGGCGTCCGCTGCGCGACCCAGGCGCGGAACTGATCCTCTACGGTGGCCGGGTCCTGCCCGGCGACGAGCCGGAAGGAGAGCTTCGCGTGCGCCTCGCTCGGCACGATCGTCTTGCCGCCGGGTCCGGTGTGCCCGCCCCACAGGCCGTTGACCTCGGCGGTCGGGCGGGCCCAGATGCGCTCCAGCGTGGTGTATCCGGCCTCGCCGTGGGCGGCGCGGCTCTCCCCGGCGGTGCGCAGCCAGGCGTCCTCGTCGAAGGGGAGCTTGGCGAACAGCGCCCGTTCCTCGGCGGTGAGCGGGACGACGTCGTCGTAGAAGCCGGGCAGGGTGACGCGGCCGTCGGCGTCGTGCAGCCCGGCGAGCATCGCGGCCATGGCGTGCAGCGGGTTGGGGACGGCGCCGCCGAACGAGCCGGAGTGCAGGTCGGAGGCGGGGCCGCGCAGCGTCAGCTCGGCCTCGGTGAGCCCGCGCATGCCGGTGCACATCGACGGGACGTCGGCGGACCACATCGTGGTGTCGCTGATGACGATCATGTCGCAGTCGAGGCGGTCGCGGCGGGCGCGCAGCAGGTCGGCGAAGTGGACGGAGCCGGACTCCTCCTCGCCCTCGACGAGCAGCTTGATCGTGACGGGCGGCGCGGTGGCGCCGGTGGCGGCCATTCCGGCGCGCAGCCCGAGGGTGTGGAAGAAGACCTGGCCCTTGTCGTCGGACGTGCCGCGCCCGATGAGCCGGTCGCCGCGCTCGACGGGCGTGAACGGGTCGGTGTCCCACTGGCCGAGGGGTTCGACGGGCTGCACGTCGTGGTGGCCGTAGACGACGACGGCGGGCGCGCCGGGGTCGGCGGCGGTCCACTCGGCGAAGACGGCGGGGTGGCCGCCGGTGTCCCAGACCTCGACGACGGGGAAGCCGATGCGGCGCAGGTGGGCGGCGAGCCAATCGGCGCTGGCGCGGACGTCGGGCGCGTGGGCGGGGTCGCCCGAGATGGACGGGATCGCCAGCCATTCCTTGAGGTCCGTCAGGAACTCGTCCCGGTGCTCGGCGATATAGCCCCGCACGTCCGTCATGTGCACTGCTCCCTCGCAGTTCGTTGCCTATGGCACTGTAGGAGGTCCCGCCGGACCGCCTCGGAGGTGCCGTGATTCTCATCGATCCGCCGCTGTGGCCCGCGCGCGGCCGGGTGTGGTCGCACATGGTCAGCGACGTCTCGTTCGCCGAGCTGCACGCCTTCGCGGCGGAGCTGGGCATGCCGCCGCGCGCGTTCGAGCGCGACCACTACGACGTGCCGGAGGAACTGTACGCGGCCGCGCTGGCCGCCGGAGCCGACCCGGTCGGCTGCCAGGAGCTGCTGCGGCGGCTCACGGCGGCGGGGCTGCGCCGCCGCAAGGCGTCGGTGCCGGTCAGGCTCGCAGGAGGGTGAGTTCGGTGCGCAGGTTCGCGCGGGCCCGTTCCTCGAAGCGGGTCCTGGCCTCGGGCGTGTGGAACAGCGCGGGAAGGCCGAGCAGGCCGTGCAGCACCTCGGCGCGCCCGGCGCGGAAGATCTCCTCGGGGACGAAGCCGTACTCCTCCCGGACACTGGCCGCGTAGGCGGCGTAGACGGCCGGTTCGGCGCCGAGGATCGCCAGGTCGGCGTCGCACAGGACGGCGCCGTCGCGGTCGTCGGCGTCCGGGGCGTGGGTGACGGTGAGGACGACGAGCCGGGCGACCTCGTCGATGACGGCGGGCGGCACGTCGGTGTCGGCGAGCATGCGCCGGGCGAGGCGGGCGCTGCGCTCCTCGTTGTCGGCGCGCTCGGGGTCGTAGACGGCGTCGTGGAACCAGGCGGCGAGCCGGACGGTGTCGGCGTCGGCGGCGTGGGCGGCCAGTTCGTCCACCAGGTCGAGGACGGCGACCAGGTGCGCGCGGGTGTGGTAGCGGCGGTGCGGCTCTCCGTAGCGGGCGTCGAGTTCGACGCCGATGTGCCGGGTCTGCGCACCGGCGAGCGCGATCCACCGTTCGACGAGATCCATGCCCCCATCCTCGCGGACACGCCGCGCCCGCCGTCCTTGCGCGCACCGGGAGGCCGCGCCAAGATGAACACTCTCACGCAGAGTTAGGCAAGGCTTACCTCACTTGATGGGAAGGGATGCGCCCGTGGCCCCCGCCGCGCTGTTCATCGCCACGGGCAAGCCGACCGACGCGCTGACGCACGGTTTCCTGCCCGCCGCCGCGCGGCTCGGCCTGGACGTCACGCTGCTCACCGACCGGCCCGGCCAGTACACCGGGAACGTCGTGGAATGCGACGTCACCGACTACCGGGCCATCGTGGCGGCGCTCGGTGACGGCGCGCCGGTCTTCACCAACAGCGACTTCCTCCAGGCGCCGGTGGCGCTCGCGGCCGGCTACTTCGGGCTGCCGGGCAAGGACTGGCGCGCGGCGACCCGGGCGAAGAACAAGGCGCTGACGCGGCGCCACCTGCGCGCGCTCGATCCCGTCTTCACCGCCGACGCCGCGCGCGTCCCGGACGACGCCCCGTACCCGCTCGTCCTCAAGCCCCGCGAGGGGGTGGCGAGCGAGGACGTGTTCCTGGTCGGTGACGCCCGCGAGCTGGCGGCGCGGCGGGCGGAGATCGCCGCGCGGCGGCCCGATCCGCTGATCGTCGAGGAGTACCTGCCGGGCGAGCTGCACACGCTGGAGACGCTGGGCGACGGCCGCGAGACGCGGGTGCTGGGGTCGTTCCGTACCCGGCTGTGCCCGCCGCCCCACTTCGTGGAGCAACGCCTGGAGTGGACGCCTCCGCCGCCGGAGACGCCGCAGGTGCTGGAGCAACTGGCGGCGCTCGGCGTCGGATTCGGCGCCTGCCACACCGAGTTCGTCGTGCACGCGGGCCGGGCGCGGATCATCGAGGTCAACTACCGGCTGATCGGTGACCACTGCGACTTCCTGCTCGCCGACCTGCTCGGCGTCCCGCTGTTCGCGGACGTGCTGCGCGTGCATCTGGGCGAGCCGCTGCCCGCGCCGGTTTCCGACCCGGGGCTGCACGCCGTGGCCGAACCCGTGCTGGCGACGCGCGGCGGCACGCTCGTCGCCGCGCCCGACGCCGCCGACCTCGACTCCGGCGGCGTCCGCGTCATGTACCGGCCGCAGCGGAACGTCGGGGACGCCTTCCCGCTGACGCGCACGAACCGGGACTACCTCGGCACCATCCGGGCGATCGGCACGGGCCGGGACGCGGTGGACGCCGCCGTCGCCGCGTTCCGCGCCGCGCACGACTGGGTGGTCGCGTGACCGGACCCCCGTCCGCCGGTGAGGCGGCGCTGGCCGCGCGCGTCCTGGCGACGCTGCTCCAGGAGGACTACGCGGGGCTGCGGAGCCGGGTGGACGGCGACGTCCTGCGGCTGCCCGGACGCGACGTCGCGCTGACGACCCCCTCCCCCGGCTTCGTCCGCGACCGCGAGATCGACGCCGCCGGGCTGCGGCTGGACGACGTGCTCGCCGCCGTCCGGGCCCTGGCCGACCCGTCCGACGACGTGGCCGCGTTCGCGGACGAGTGCCGCGCGGCCCTGGCGGCGCGCGGGCGCCTGGCCGCCGCCGCGCCGACGGTCCGCCGCGCGCTCGGCGGCCCCCTCGGGCCGGGCGTGTTCTACGAGACGCTCGCCGCGTACGCCGGGCATCCCGTCCACCCGCTCGGCCACGCCCGCACGGGCCTGTCCGACGCCGAGCTGGAGCGCTACGCGCCCGAGCACGCCCCGTCGTTCACGCTGCGCTGGGCGCGCGTCCCGCGCTCGGCCGCCGAGACCGCCGGGACGCGCCCGGCGTGGTGGCCGGAAGCGGACGCGGGCGACGACGTGTTCCCCGTCCATCCGCTCACCGCCCCGCGCGTCGGGGGCGTCCTGCCGTGGCCGGGCCCGGCGGTGCGGCCGACGCTGTCGATGCGGACGGTCGCGGCCGGGCCGCTCACCCATCTGAAGCTCCCGCTGCCGACCAGCACCCTCGGCCTGCGCAACCGCCGCACGATCGCCCCGGCGACGCTGGCCGACGGCGCCCGCGCGGAACGATTGCTGCGCGCGGTCCTGGCACGCGAACCGGGGCTGCCCGTGCTGCTGGCCGACGAACAGACGTACGGCCACGCGGGCGACCCGATGCTCGGCTACCTCGTCCGCCGGTTCCCGCCCGAGACCCTGGGCGCGCACGTCGTGCCGGTGGCGGCGCTGCTGGCCGAGCATCCGGACGGCGGACCGGTGATCGCCCAGTGGGACGTGCCCGACCTGTTCGGCCGCTACCTCGACGCGCTCTTCGCCTGGAACGTCACGCTGTTCCGGTATGGAATCGCCCTGGAGGCCCATCAGCAGAACGTCTCACTCGTCCTGCGCGGCCCGGACCTCCGGTTGCTGATCAAGGACAATGACGGAGCCATGGTGGACCCCGCGCGCTGTGCCGCCCGGCTCGGCCCCGACGCCGAGCCGGTGCGCTTCGACGACGCGCGCATGCTCACCCGCGACCCCGAGGCGCTGGCGCGCGTCTTCGTCACCATCACCCTGCACCTGTGCGCCGCCGCGCCCGCCTTCGGGCTGGCCGAACGCGGGCTGCTGCCGCTCCGCGCCGCGCTGGGCATGGTCCGCGACCGGCTCGACGCCGCGCTGGGCGGCGGCGACGCGTTCCTGCGCGCCCGCACCCTCGACGCCGCCCGGCTGCCGGGCAAGGCGATGCTCACCGCCGGGACGCTGGTCGCCAAGGCCCGCACCGGCGCCGCCGACATCAACAAGCACTACGGCCCCGACGGGCCGAACTACCTCCGGGACGGAACGTGCTCCTGACTCGCCGGATCGTGACCGCGGACGACGCCACGACGACGTCGCTGCTCAACTGCCTGGTGCGCGAGGTCTGCGTGCCCGACCGGCAGGTGTGGGCGGGCGGCGGGCGGCTCGTGCTGCGGCTGCCGCGCGCCGGGGTGCTGCTGCGGGCCGGGCTGGCGCGCCCGCCGGTCGGGCCGACGTACCGGCTGCGGGCGCCGGTGGAGGAGCGCCGCGCGGACGCGTGGATTCCGGCGGGCTGGGAACGCATCGCCGACCTGGCCGCCGGGGAACTGGAGCTGGCGACGGGCCGCGCGAACCCCGAGTTCTCGGCGCAGGTCCGCGACAGCCACGCGGCGCTGCGCGCCATCCTGGCGGCGCGCGAGCAGACGGCGGAGGGCTCGGCGGACGCGTTCCTGGCGTCGGAGCAGTCGCTGGTGAGCGGGCACCGGTTCCATCCGGCGCCCAAGGCGCGGCAGGGCGCGCCGGGCGAGTGGCTGCCGTACGCGCCCGAGGCGCGGACGCGGTTCCGGCCGCGCTGGCTGGCCGTCCGCGCCGACGTGCTCGCCGAGGGCGGGGACGCGGCGGCGTTCGCGGAGCTGGAGGCGCTGGGGCCGTCCGTGCCGCCGGAGTACACGCTGCTTCCGGTGCATCCGTGGCAGTTCTCGCTGCTGTCCGGGCGTCCGCTGCTGCGGCGGGCGCTGGCGTCGGGGGGGGTGCGGGATCTCGGCACGGCGGGGCCGGAGGTGTTCCCGACCGCGTCCGTCCGGACCGTGTACGTCCCGTCGGCGGACGTCTTCTGCAAGTTCAGCCTGGACGTGCGCATCACGAACTGCGTGCGCAAGAACTCCTGGTACGAGCTGGACGGTGCCGTTCATCTGAACCGGCTGCTCGGTGAGGTGTTCGCCGGTCATGACGGGGCCGCCCTGCTCGCGGAGCCCGCGTACCGGACCGTCGCGTTGGCCGACCGTGCGCTCTATGAGGGCTTCGGGGTGATCCTGCGGGAGGGTGTCCGGAATCTGCCGGGGACGCCGCTGCTCGCCGCCGCGCTCGCGGACCCGTACGGCACGGCGCTGTCCGCGCTGGCACCGCTGGCGACGCCCGAGGGCGCGGCGGCCTGGTGGGACGCCTACGCGCGGCTCGTGCTGCGTCCCGTCCTGGCCGCGTACCTCGACCACGGCGTCGTGCTCGAACCGCACGTGCAGAACGTGCTGATGGTCATGGACTCGGGCGGTATGCCGGTGCGCGCGGTGTTCCGCGACCTGGAGGGCACCAAGCTCACCGCCGGGCGCTGGAACCTGGCGCACCTGCCCGCCGGGGTGCGCGACGCCCTCACCTACGACGCCGAGCGCGGCTGGAACCGCGTCGTGTACTGCCTGTTCGTCAACCACCTGACCGAGGTCGCGGCGGCCGTCGCCGACCTGCACCCGACGCTGGAACGCGAGCTGTGGGGCACGGTGCGGCGCGAGCTGGACGCGTCGCCGCACGCCGACCGGCCGCAGGTGCGGGCGCTGCTGGCGGGCGTCCCGTTCCCCGCCAAGGCGAACCTGCGGGCCCGGTGGGCGCGCAGCGCCGACCGGGCCGCGACGTACGTCCCGGCGCGGAACCCGCTGGCGAACTAGCCGCCGAGGGCCTTGGAACGGACCTTGCCCGTGCTGGTGCGGGGCAGTTCGTCCACGAACGTCACGTCGCGGGGCACCTTGTACCGCGCGAGGTTCTTCTTCACGTGCGCCCGGACGTCGTCCTCGGACAGGTCCGCGCCCTCGCGGCGGACGACGTGGGCGGCGAGCCGCTGGCCCCACTTCTCGTCGTCCACGCCGCGCACGGCGACATCGGCGATCTCGGGGTGGCGGCCGAGCAGATCCTCGACCTCGCCGGGGAAGACGTTCTCGCCGCCGGAGACGATCATGTCGTCGGCGCGGCCGTCGATGAACAGCCGGCCCGCGTCGTCGAAGTGCCCGAGGTCGCCGGTGCTGTAGAGGCCGTCGCGTTCGTCCTTGCTCCCGCCGCCGGTGTAGCCCGCGAAGTTCAGGCCGCCGCCGGTGTGGATCTCGCCGCTCTCGCCGGGCGGCAGCTCGCGGCCGTCCGGGTCGAGGATCTTGATGGTGAGGCGGAACGACGGGCGGCCCGCCGTGCCGGGCGCTTCGCGCAGGTCCCGCGGGGTCGAGATCGTGGCCCAGCCGGTCTCGGTGGCGCCGTAGACGTTGTGCAGGACGTCGCCGAACGCGTCCATGAACGCCTCCGACAGGTGCGGGTGCAGCGCCGAGCCGCCGCAGACGACGACGCGCAGCGAGGCCGGGCGCGGGCCGTCCGGCACGTCCAGCAGGCGGCGCAGCATGACCGGTACGGCGATGAGCGTCTCGGCGCGGAACCGGTCCAGGTCGCGCAGCGTGGCGGCCGGGTCGAAGCGGCGCCGCAGGACGAGCGGCGCGCCGAGGCCGAGACCGACGTTAAGGTAGGCGAAGCCGAGCACGTGGAACAGCGGCGGCGCGATGACGATCGGCGCGCCGGAGCGGACCGGCACCCGCATGAGGTGGCTCGCGGCCGCGGGCAGCAGCGCGCCGAGCGAGATGTCGTGCTGGGCGCCCTTGGGCGTCCCGGTCGTGCCGGACGTCATGATGACGACCCGTCCGTGCCGTCCGGGACGCAGCGGCTCGGCGTCGGTGGCGGCCAGCTCGTCCAGCGTGGGCAGGGCGCCGCCGTCGTCGTCGTGCCAGGCGTGGACGCGGTCGCCGGTGTAGCCGGAGTCGTCCACGACGGCGTCGAACTCGGCGTCGTGGACGAGCAGCGTGACGCCCTCGCGGCCGGCGACCTCGCCGAGCTGGGCGCCGGAGAAGTCGGTGTTGAGCAGCACGACGTCGGCGCCGGTGCGCGAACCGGCCAGGACGGCCTGCACGAAGCCCCGGTGGTTGCGGGCCAGCACGCCGATGCGGTCGCCCGGCGCGACGCGGTCGCACAGCGCCGTCGCGAGCCCGGCGACGCTCGCCTCCAGCGAGGCGTGCGTGAGGGGGCCGCGCTCGTCGATCAGCGCGATGCGGCCCGGGAACCGCAGCGCGGACATCGCGCTCACGGTGCCGGGAACCGGGCCGAACCGCCAGTACTGGAGCGGGAGCCGCACCAGCCGGTCCGGCCGGACGGGCCGCAGCGCCCCGACCTCCGCGACGGCGCGCACCGCCCGCGTTCCCTGACCGGCCAACGTCCGGACACGCTCGAACGGCACGACTGCACTCCTCGCGTCGGGGGGCGGATCAACGACATACCCGGCTCATCACCAGATATGTCGCGTCACCGCCGGACGCGCCGCGTCAGCGGGTGGCCATGCAGATGCGCGCGAGGTCGTTCAGCGCCTCGGCGCGGCGTTCGTCCAGGGTGCGGGAGTCGTCCGGGGCGGCTTCGGCGAGGGTGTCGATGACCAGGGAGAACAGCGGCCACTCGGCGGGCGAGATGGCGCCCTGGAAGTCGACGTCGCCGGAGTCGAGGTCGTCCAGGTCGAGGTTGCGGGCGAAGGTGGCCAGCGCGGCCTCGGCCGCGACGACGCCGATGCGCAGGGCCAGCGCGGCGGGTTCGCGGTCGAGGGGAAGGGCCGTGCTAGAACTCATGTTCGACAACATAGAACACACGAGCGAGCGGAGTCGAACGTTCGCCCGAGAAGTTCACCCGTTTCACACCACGATCGCCTGAAGGTAGAGGTTGGTGTGGGTGAAGTGGATCTCGCCGCGCTCGCGCACCGGCCGCATGCCCGTCACCGGCCCGCCGTCCAGCTCGGCCGTCAGCTCGGCGCGGACGCGCGCCGCGTTCTCCTCGGACGTGCGCGCCATCGCCAGCCACGGCTCCAGCGGGCGGACGAACTCGAACCGCTCCGCCCGCTTCACCTCCGCGCCCGCCGCCTCGATCAGCTCGCGCAGCCGCGCCTCGGTCAGCAGCGCGCCGTGCGACGGGTCGCGCAGCCGCTCGATGCGGTCGGGGTCGCCGTCCAGGCCGTCCGGCCGGACGATGTCCGCGACGATCAGCGCCGCGCCGGGCCGCCCCACCCGCGCCATCTCGGCCAGCATGGCGCCCGGGTCACCGACCTGGTGGGTGGAGAACCGCGTCACGACCAGGGTGAACGACGCGTCCACGAACGGCAGCGCGGCGGCGTCGCCGTGCGTGAACGTGACGTTGGTGAGCCCGGCGCGGTCGGTGTCCCGCTTGCCCTGCGCCAGCATCGCGGGCGTGAGGTCGAGCGCCGTCACGTGCCGGACGCGCGGCGCGATGGCCCGCGCGACCAGGCCCGTACCGGCGGCGACCTCCAGCACGACGTCGTCCAGGTCCAGCTCCGGCGCCGCGAACCGGACGAGCCGGTCCATGTGCCGCACGAACGCCAGATTCAGCTTCGGATCGACCACCGTCGCGGCCTGCTTGGAGAACTCCGCGATGATCTTCTCGTCGTGCGTCGCCGCCACGGGCGCCTCCTCCGGGGGTGCTTGCCGGGATCATCCCCGAATCGGGTCGCCCTGACCAGCCCTCAACCCGTCGGTGTGAGCTGGAGTTCGGCGCTGCCCGGCCCGGCCAGCAGGCCGCTCACGAGCTGCGTGAGCGGCCCGCACCCGGTCAGCTCGGGCAACGTGAACGAGACGCTGAGGTCACGTTGGAAGGCCAGGTTCTCGCCCTGGGCCGTGATCGGAACCGGTCCCGCCGCGACGCACGTCTCCCCCACGGCGATCGCGAAACCGAACAGTGTGACCTCCGTGACGCGCGCGGTCGCGGTGCCGCTCAGCTTCGTCAGGGGTGACGAATCCCGCTCGCCGGTCAGTTTGCCCGGCTGGAGGTGCAACCCGGCTGTCGAGGGGAGGAAGCCGAGGAGCTTGAAGTCGAAACGGGCCGGGTCGATGGTCAGTTCGCCTTCGAGCGAGAGCAACTTGTCGGTGACGGCGAGGCGCCCGGACACCTTCGCGTCGGCCGCCGGTGTGCGCAGCGTCGCCTTACCAACGGCCTTGTACGCGTCCGTCCTTTCCCAAGGCGTGCCCTCCCAGCCGATGCCGAAGGTCGCCAGCAGCGTGGGCGTCCCCGCCTTGGGCTTGCACCTGGCGGAGATGCCGGCCGACCCGACGGGCTCGCCCTCGGCGTCCAGCGCGCGGAGCTGAAGGAAGAGGCCGTCCACGTGCAGTTCGGTCGCTCCGAGCGCGGAACCCGCCTCCAGCCGGAACGTCACAGGGCTGGAGAACTCGGCGCCTCCCGACGCGGGCACGTCGAAGGTGGCGAGTGCCATCGCGGCGGAGTTGGTCCGCGACCAGTAACGCTGGTAAAGCGTGTTGTAGAGCCAGCCGGTGGCCCGGAGCCGGTGCGCGCCCTCGCGGGCCAGTGCCGCGGTCAGTTCCGCGCCGAGGCCGATGGTCGCCGAGAACGGAACCCGCTCATGGCTTTGGTAGATCGCGCTGGGGAAGTCTGCGTCGCTCCGGACGGTCACCTCCTGATCGCCGTACTTGGGGAACGGGCAGACGTAGACCTGGTCCAGGATGCCCGACGTCCCGTCCGGCGTCGTGAACGTGTACGGGTCGCTCGGCGCGGAGGTGTTGCCGTCGGCGTCACGGGCCGTGATGGTCACGGTCGCCTTGGTGCGCGGCGCCAGCCCCGTGATCTTGAACTCCCCCCACGGCACTCCGCTCACACTCGGGGCACGGCCGATCAGAGCACCGTCGCGGTAGACGTCGTAGCCGGTGACGCCCTGGTCGTCGGTGGACGGGCTCCACCGCAGGTCGGCCGTGCGCGGCGTGAGATAGGCCCAGACCCTGTCCGGCTTGCTCGGCGGATTCGACGGTGCGGCGGCCGTGGCCGTGGCGGGGACGAGCGAACCCGCCAGTAGCAGAGCCAGCAAGACGACCAACCGTCGCAGCACCATGGACCGCACCCCGTTTCTCTTGTGGGCGCAGCATGTCCCGGGGCGGGAGTCATGGCCAGAGTCAGGGATGTATCCGCGCGCGAAGTGAGCGAAGTGGCCGTCGTCGCGCGCGTGCGGTGTTGAGATCGTGGTCAGATCGCCGGGACGGTGGTCAGGAGGGCTTCGAGGCCGGTGGCGTCCAGGAGGTCGACGGGGCGGACGGTGACGTTGGCGCGGACGTAGTGGAAGGCCGCGCTGACGTGGGTGAGGGGGACGCCCGCCAGGCCGGACCAGGCCAGGCGGTAGGCGGCGAGCTGGACGGCGGCCGCGTCGGCGTCGGGGCCGGTGGGCGGGCGGCCGGTCTTCCAGTCGACGACGGTGTAGTGGCCGTCGGCGTCGCGGAAGACGGCGTCCATGCGGCCCCGGAGGAGGCGGTCGCCCAGCAGGGTCTCGAACGGGACCTCAACGTCGAGGGGTTCGCGGGACGCCCACTCCGACCGCTCGAACCGCTCCTTCAGGACGTCGATCTCGGTGCCCTCGGCGGTCTCGTCGGTCATGCCGGGGAGTTCGTCCAGGTCGAGGAGGCGCTGCTGGCCCCAGCGGGATTCGAGCCAGGTGTGGAACTCGGTGCCGCGCCGGGCGTAGGGCGCGGGCGGGCGGGGCATGGGGCGGCGGATCTGGCGGGCGAGCGCGGCCGGGTCGCGGGCGAGGGTCACCAGCGACGACACGGTCAGGTTCCCGGGCAGTTCGACGAGCAGGCCGTCGCCGCCGCGGCCCCGGTCGCGTTCGGCGAGCAGCAGTTCGACGTCGCGCGCCCACGCCGTCATGCGGGCGCGGTCGGCGTCGGCGAGGCCCGCGTCGCCCGCCCACGGGCGGGAACGGCCGAGCATCGCGTCCTCGACCATGCGGGCGGCGTCGACGATCGCGTCGTACCGGTCGCCGCCCTCGGGCGGCGGCGGCCACGCGCCCTCCTCGCCGCGTTCCAGCAGCGGGTTCGCTTCGTGCTCTTCGGGGGGCGGCGCCCAAATCAGGACGGTTCCGGCGCCTTCGAGGCAGACCGTGCGGATCTCGTCCAGGAAGGGGGAAGGGCCGAGAACGCGGCCGGACGTCCCCCACCGGAAGCCCGTCGCGATGAGCAGGCTCGACGCCCGCGTCACCGCGACGTAGGCGAGGCGGCGTTCCTCGCGCAGGTCGCGTTCGGTGCAGGCGGCGTCGAACGCGGCCAGGTCGTCCTTGTCGAGGCCGCGCAGCGGGGGCAGGTCGCGGTGGTCGCCGCGCAGCGGGAACGGCAGCACGCGCGGGTTCGCCGTCCACCGCGTCGCGTTCTGCGGCGGCGACGGGAACACCGACCCCTTGGCGGGGGCGCCGTTGCGCTGCTCGGCCGACGCCAGCCCCGGCACGATCACGACCGGCCACTCCAGGCCCTTGGACGCGTGCACGGTCAGCAGCTTGACGCTGTCGGTCTCGCCGACGCGTCCGGCCTCCAGCCCGAACTCCTCGGACTCGGCGGCCTTGAGGTAGGCCAGGAAGGCGCCGAGCGTGGGGTCCTCGGCGTCGCCGGCGAACGCGGCGGCGGCGCCGACGAAGGCGTCCAGGTCGGCGCGGGCGGTGACCGGGTCGAGGCCGGAGCGGGCGGCGACCTCGATGTCGAGCCCGAGCGCGCGTTCCACCTCGTGCACGAGGTCGGGCAACGGCAGCCCGGCCTGGGAGCGCAGCCCGCGCAGTTCGGCGGCGAGCCGCCGCAGCCGCCCGAACCCCTCCGGCGAGAACCCCTCGGCGGGACCGATGTCGTCCAGGGCGTCGACGAGGCTGCCCGTCTCCTGGTTCAGCTCGGTGACGAGCTGCCGCAGCGGGTCAGCGTCGGCGGGGGCGTCGGCGGCGGGCGCCGCCGCGCCCTCGGGCGGGGTGATGTCGCGGGCGGCGTCGCGGGCCAGCTCGCGGGCGCGGCGGCCGAGCGCGACCAGGTCGCGCGGCCCGAGCCGCCAGCGCGGCCCGGTGAGCAGCCGGGCCAGCGACGCGCCCGCGCTCGGGTCGTGCATGACGCGCAGCGTCGCGACGACGTCCTGCACCTCCGGGACGGTCAGCAGCCCGCCGAGCCCGACGACCTCGACGGGGACGCCGCGCGCCTCCAGCGCCCGCCGGATCAGCGGGAACTGCGAGCGTTTGCGGGCCAGCACCGCGACGTCGGAGTACCGCAGCGGCTCGGCGGCCTCCCCGCCGTCCGGCGCGACGCCCGGATAGCCGGACATGAGGCCCTGGACGCGCAGCGCGATCGTCTCGGCCTCCTCCTCGACGGTCGTGAACAGCGCGCACTCGACGCGGCCGCGCCCCTCCCGGCCGGTGCCGGGGACGAGCACCGGCACCTCGGCGGTGTCGGCGCGCAGCTCGGCCTGCACCCGCGCCGCCGCGTGCAGCACGCGTTCCCCGTTGCGGAAGCTGCGCGAGAGCTGCCGCACCGGCGCCGGGTCGAGCGGGCGGTTCGCGGTCGCCTCGGCGCGCGGGAAGTCGTGGGCGAAGCGGCGCAGGTTGCCCGCGCTGGCGCCGCGCCACCCGTAGATCGACTGGCAGGGGTCACCGACGGCCGTGACCGGATGGCCGCCGGAGAACAGCGACCGCAGCAGGACGAGCTGCGCCTGGCTGGTGTCCTGGTACTCGTCGAGCAGCACGACCGAGAACCGCGACCGCTCGATCATCCCGACCTCGGTGTGCCGGAACGCGATCCGCGCCGACAGCGCCATCTGGTCGCCGTGGTCCATGACCTCGCGGTCCTGCTTGGCGCGGCGGTACGCCTCGACGATCGGCAGGAGCTGTTCGCGCACGCCCTGCTTGGCGAGGATGTCGCGCTGGGCCTTGAGCGGTTTGGGGACGTGGGCGTACTGCTCGTCCAGCCAGGTGCCGACGCGCCGCACGTCCTCGGTGGAGCGCAGGTGCTCGGACAGGTCCCCGGCCAGTTCCATGACGGCCTTGGTGACGGTGTCGGGCGACCACTCGATCCGGTCCATGGGGCCGTCGTAGGCGTCCACGACGCGCGAGCAGAGCTGCCAGGCGACGGCGGGCGAGATCAGCCGCGTCGTC
The DNA here is from genome assembly GCF_000374305.1 of Actinomadura flavalba DSM 45200. GTDB lineage: Bacteria > Actinomycetota > Actinomycetes > Streptosporangiales > Streptosporangiaceae > Spirillospora > Spirillospora flavalba. The sequence goes on from NZ_KB894103.1 coordinate 33,439, forward strand.
GGCTCCAGCGCCTCGCGCAGCGCGTGGTCACCGAAGAGGCGGGACGCGTAGGAGTGGTACGTCGAGACCATCGGCTCGCCGTCGAAGATCGCGTCGCCGCCGAGGCGTTCGGTGTCGGCGGCGGGCAGCGACTCCGCGAGCGTGTCGAGCCGTTTGCGGACGCGGATGCCCAGTTCGGCGGCGGCCTTGCGGGTGAACGTCAGGCCGAGCACGCGTTCGGGCCGCACGAACCCGTTCGCGACGAGCCACACCACGCGCGCGGCCATCGTCTCGCTCTTGCCCGACCCCGCCCCGGCCACGACGGCCATCGGCGCGAGCGGCGCGGCGATGACGGCGGCCTGCTCGGCGGTCGGCTCCGGAACCCCCAGCAGGCGCGCCAGCTCCGCCGGAGTGATCATGGACCGACCTGTCCCCCCTCGTCCTGGACCGGGCAGCACGACCGTACCGGGCACGACCGACACTTGGCGTTGACGCGGGCCTGGAAGACGTCCCCGGCCATCCCCGTCGCGACGATGTCGATCAGCTTCTTCGGCCAGTCGGGGTCGGGGTCGTCGCCGGGCGGCTCCTGCGCCTGCTCGCGCGCCTTGGCGGTGAACGACGCCTTGCCGACCTGGACGAGCTTGGCGCCGCCGGGCTCGATCAGCCCGTGCCGCTCGAACGCGCCGAGCATGACCGCGTACTGGTAGACGCCGAGCTGCGGGTGCCGCCCGACCTCCTCCTTGGGGACGGCCGTGTTCGACGTCTTGATGTCGATGATCACCGCGCGGCCCTGCGCGTCGCGTTCGGCGCGGTCGATCCGGCCCTTGATCACGACGCGGCCCAGGTCGACGCGGAACGCCTCCTCCAGCGCGACGATCTCGTTGGGGTTGTCGTGGTGCCAGGAGAGGAACTTGTCGACCATCGCGGCGGCCTGCTCGCGCTGCTTCTCCGAGTACCAGGACGAGCGGAAGTCCAGGTCGTTCCAGATCTCGTCGAGGCGGCGGGCGACGTCCACCTCGGTGACGCCCTCGTCGGCCCCGGCCATCTCCGCGACGGCGTGCACGACCTTGCCGAGCGTGCTGAACTCGTTCGGGCCGCCCTCCTGCGCGCCGACGGCCGACGTCAGCAGCCAGCGCAGACCGCAGGTGGTGAACGTCTCGACCTGCGACGGCGACACGGTGATCTGCTCGTCGTCGGAGAACGCGGGGCCCGCGTCCGACAGGGCCGTGATCGCGTACCAGTTCTCCGGCCGGGCGCCGCGCACGCCCGCGCGGGCCAGCCGGGCCAGGTGCGCGGCGGCGGCGCGGCGCAGCGGCTCGGGACGGCCGGGGTCGGAGACGGCCGAGCGCAGGTCCGCGACGAGCGCGGGGAGCGACAGCCAGCGGGTCTTCTCGTCCAGCCGGGACGTCTCGATCGCGCCGGGCACGAGGTCGTTGAGGAAGCGGGACGGGCGCTCCTCGCTGTCGTCGCCGCCGACCGCCGTCACGACGAGGCGGCGTTTCGCGCGGGTGGCCGCGACGTAGAACAGGCGGCGTTCCTCCGCGAGCATCTTGGCGGCCAGCGCCGCGCCCGCCGGACCGTCGCCGTCGATCCGCGTCCCGGCGGCGTGCTCGACCATCTCCTCGACGCCGAGCAGCGAGCCGCGCAGCCGCAGGTCGGGCCAGACGCCCTCCTGCACGCCGGTGACGACCACGACGTCCCATTCCAGGCCCTTGGAGCGGTGCGCGGTGAGGATGCGGACGGCCTCGCCGTCGGGGGCGCGGTCCGCGAGGGTGTCGCCCGCGATGTCCTGGGCGGCGATGTCGTCCACGAACAGCTCTGGCCCGGCGTGCGGGAGGCGGTCCACGAAGCGGGCGGCGGCGTCGAACAGGGCGACGACGGCGTCCAGGTCGCGGTCGGCGGACGCACCGCGCGCCCCGCCCCGCATGCTCTGCTCCAGCAGCGCGTCGGCCTGCCCGCTCGCCTCCCACACCGCCCACAGGACGTCCTCGGCGGAGCCGCCCGCCGCCGCGCCCTCGCGCGCGACCGCCACGAGGTGCGCGACGCGTTCGGCGGGGGCGCGCACCTTCTCGTGCACCAGCGTCAGCTCGCGGCCGTCGCTCACCGCCGCGATCAGCAGTTCGCCCAACGGGCGGCCGGGGACGCCGGTGCCCGCGCGGGCGATCTCCTCCAGGTCGCGCAGCGCCCGCTTGAGGCGGCGCAGCGCGAGCGCGTCGGCGCGGCCGAGCGGGCCGGTCAGCAGGTCCTCCGCGACGGTCTCGTCCAGGAAGCCCTTGGTCAGCGCGGCGCGCAGCAGCAGCAGGAACGGGCGGACGGCGGGCTCGGCCATCAGCGGGACCTCGTCGCCCGCCACCACGACCGGGACGCCCGCCTGCGCGAGCGCCCGCCGCAGCGCCGGGACCTGCCGCGCCGCGCTGCGCACCAGCACCGCCATCCGCGACCACGGGACGCCGTCGAGCAGGTGCGCGCGGCGCAGCTCGTCCGCGACCAGGGCGGCCTCCTGGCTCTCGGAGTCCGCGACGATCGCGCGGACGTCGCCGTCCTCGGCGTCCTCGGGGTGGCGCAGCGCGCGGTGCCGGGCCTCGCCGGGCAGCTTCTTGGCGACGCGGCGGGACGCGGCCAGGATCGCCGGGGCCATGCGGCGGCACGTGTCGAGCGCGACGACCGGGGCGGGCTCGCCGTCCAGGGTGCGGAAGCGCTGCGGGAACTCCTGGATGCCGCGCACGTCGGCGCCGCGGAAGCCGTAGATCGACTGGTCGGGGTCACCGACGACGACGAGGTCGCGGCCCTCCCCCGCGAGGTGTCTGAGCAGTTCCTCCTGGGCCGGGTCGGTGTCCTGGTATTCGTCCACGAACACGACGTCGTAGGCGTCGCGTTCCCGGATTCGGACCTCCTCGTCGGCCAGGACGGCGGCGGCGAACCACAGCAGCTCGCCGTAGTCGAACGTGGGGACGGGATCGACGGCGAACCGGTCGGCGTAGCGGTCGGCGAAACCGCCGATGGCGGGCCACTCCTCGCGGCCGTGGACGCGGCCGAGCGCGGCCAGGTCGGCGCCGTCCAGGCCGCGTTCGGCGGCGCGGGACATGAAGTCGCGCAGTTCCTCGGCGAACCCCCGGGTGGCGAGGGCCTCGTGCAGCCGGGACGGCCAGCCGTGCGGGCCGTCCGCGCGCTCGCCGTCCAGCAGCCGCCGCACCTCCAGGAGCTGTTCGGGGCCCGAGAGCAGGCGCGGCGCCGGGCCGTCGGCCTCCACGGCCTCGCGGCGCAGCAGCGCGTAGGCGTAGCCGTGGAAGGTCAGCGCGAGCGGGGTGCGGGTGGTGCGGCGCAGCCGCGCGGTGATGCGGGCGCGGAGTTCGCCCGCCGCCTTGCGGCCGAACGTGAGCACGAGGACGCGTTCGGGGTCGGTTCCCCGGTTCTCGATGCGGTCGACGACGGCTTCCACGATCGTGGTCGTCTTGCCGGTGCCCGGACCCGCCAGCACCAGCAGCGGCCCGCCCGGATGGTCCACGACCGCCCGCTGGCGGGCGTCGAGCGGTGGCGCTCCGGCCCCGGCGGGACCGGCGCGGCGCACGAGACGATACGACCCTGCCGGCACAACAGATGATTCCAGCAGATCATCGGGGTTGGTCGGACCACATCGCCCGGATGTCGCGGATCGGTACCGGTGTGACGGTCGCTACCGCGCGGGCTTCAGGAGGCCCGGACGCCCTCGCGGGCGGACGCGGCGAGCGAGACGGCCAGCAGCAGGTCGACGCGGTCCTCCAGCCGGGACAGGTCGCGGCCGGTGAGCTGCTCGATGCGGCGGACGCGGTAGCGCAGCGTGTTGACGTGCAGGTTGAGGGCGCGGGCGGCGGCCGTCCACGAGCAGGAGCAGGCGAGGAACTGCGTGAGGGTGCCGAGCAGGTCGCTGCGGTGGCGGCGGTCGTAGCCGATGACGGCGCCGAGGACCTGCTGCCGGAAGCGGCGGCGGGCGTCCTCGGGGAGCCGGGCGAGCAGCGCCGCGTGCGACGCCGGGACGGCCGTGTCGCCCTCGGCGGTCTCGGCGTCCAGGCGGCGCACGACGATCGCCATCACGCGCGACAGCGTCGTCTCGGCGGGGACGGCCACGAGCGGGACGCCGTACCGCTCGCACGCCTCGACCAGGTCGCCGGGGACGGGCGCGGCGGCCTCCCCCGCCGCGAGGGCCGCCACGCGCCGGGCCGCGAGCGCCGCGACGAACGGCACCGAGTCGTAGGGGCCGCGCCGCCACATCAGGCCGGTGAGAACGAGTTCGCCGCCGTCCAGGTACCGGGACGGATCGGGAAGGTCCGTGACGAAGACCTGCCGGACGGGACGGTCCAGGGCGTCCGCGCACGCGAGGGGACGGAGCCGGAGATCAGGGTCGGCGAGCAGGTCGGCGGTCTTCATGGGAGGAACGTACAGAACGGATGTTCAGCGAAAACACCCGAGCTGTTACGCCTGTGCAACATGCTTCACAAGACGCGCGAATCAGGACGGACCCGGCCACCGCGCGCGCCGCATGTCGACCCGGCGGCCGTCCGGGCGCAGCGGCGTCCGCTCCACTCGGTACTCCTCCAGCGCCCGCACCTCGTGGCCGGGCGGCGGCGTGCCGTCCGCGCGCAGCACCCGCCACCACGGGACCGCGCCGCCGAAGCGCGCCATCACGCGGCCGACCTGGCGGGGGCCGCCGCTGCCGAGCAGTTCGGCGATGTCGCCATAGGCGAGCACGCGGCCCGGCGGGATCTGTTCGACGATCTCCAGGACGGCGTCGGAGTAGTCGTCCAGCTCGTCCTCAGCGGGGTCCATCGGGCCATTGTCGCGCGGCGCCCCGGCGGCGCGTCAGGGACAGCGCCGCGAACGCCAGGCCGAGCAGCGCCGCCGCCGACGCCACCAGCGACACGATGATCAGCCCCGGCGAGCGGTGCACGACCCGCGTCGCGGGCGCCTCGCCCGCCGCGAACCGGCGGCCGGGTGCCAGGCCGGCGCCGTCGGCGCGGTTCGCGGCGATCCGGTCGGCCACGGCCAGCGCGCCCCAGGCGTCCACCCGGCCGAACCCGACGCCGAGGTCGTAGCCTCCGGCGGGACGCTCCCGGGCGCCGCGCGTGATCGCCTGCGCGACCAGCGCGGGCGGCAGCTTCGGGTGCCGCGCCCGGACCAGCGCCGCGACGCCCGACACGAACGCCGTCGCCGGGCTCGTCCCGTCGCCGACCCAGTACTGCCCGCCCGGGCCCGCGCCGACGATCCGCACCCCGGGCGCCGACACGCTCACCGCCGAGTTGCGGTTGGAGAAGCCCGCATGGCGGCCCTGGCCGTCGACCGCCGCGACCGAGATCACGCCGGGGAACGACGCCGGATAGGTGAACGTCCCGCCGCGCGCCTTGCGGACCGTCGCGTCGGCGCCGCCGTTGCCCGCCGCCGCCACCACGACGACGCCGCGCCCGATCGCGTACGCGACGGCCTCGCGTTCGGCGCGTGTCGGATACGAGCGGCCGAGGGAGAGGTTGATGACGTCCGCGCCGTGTGCGACCGCGTGCCGGATTCCGCGCGCGATGGTGGACTCGTACCGGCGGTCACCGGTGAAAGCGGCGAAGCCCGGTTCGTCCCGCTCCAGGATGACGCGGACGGCCAGCACCCGCGCCTCGGGCGCGACGCCCACCATGCCCTCGGCGCCGGTGGGGCCGTGGCCGCGTCCCGCGATGATCGACGCCATGCTCGTGCCGTGCACGCGGCGGGGCGCGACGCCGGGCGGGTTGGCCCCTTCGGTGAGGTCGGGCCCCTGCGTGACGGCGCCCGCCAGGTCGGCCTGCTCGCCGTCGACGCCCGAGTCGAGCACCGCGACCGTCACCCCGGCGCCGCGCGTACTGCCCCACGCGCGCGGCACGCTGAGCGCGCCGAGCACCGCCGCCGCGTCATCGCGCACCTGATCACCCCACGCCGGAACCGCCCCGACACCAACGAGCAGGAGCACCGCCGCCAACACCCGCACGACCCTCAACACGCCCACACCGCTCCCGCGCAGCCGACAGCACCCCGCGTCGCCGGCGCTCTCGGGACGACCACCGCCAGCAGCCGCGCGACGCTCAGCACGCCCGCTCCGCCGCCGCGCAGTCGACAGCGCCCCGCGTCGCCAGCGGTCGCCGCCCGCAGTCGGAGGACGCTCAGCACGCCCGCTCCGCCGCCGCGCAGTCGACGGCGCCCCGCGTCGCCAGCGGTCGCGGGACGCTCAGCATGCCCACTCCCGGGCGTCGCAGTCGACGGTTCCCGGGGTCGCCAGCGGGTCCAGGACGGCTGCCGCCAGCCGGGGGGCGATGCTCGCCAGGTCGGCCTGCCGGGGGGCGCGGGTGGCCGGGCGGCCGTCGGCGTAACCGGCGGTCGCGGCGACGACGTACGGCCCCGCGTGCCGGACGGCGGCGGTCTGCCGGGCGGCGTCGCCGAAGCGCTCGGCGGCCGTGCCGGGGAACGGCAGCGCCCGCAGGCCGGGCCGCACGCCGCCGGGGGCGATCCACTTGGCGGCGTCGCGGGCGGCGCCGCCGTCCGGGAAGACGATCACGCCGACCGTGACGGCGAGGCCCTGCGGCTGGTCCAGGTAGGTCGCGCGGAGCAGCGCGCGGCAGCCGCGCGCCGTCAGCGACTCGCCGAGCGGGGCGTCCACGCCGTCCGCGCAGCCGGTGCCGGGCGCGATGCCGACGCGCCGGGCGTGCTCGGCGGAGCCCAGGTCGAGGGTGTAGCCGAGCGTCGCGGGGAAGATGCGGCCGGCGGGCCAGGCGCGGTACCGCGCGGCGACCTCCGCGACGCGGGCGGCGGCGACCTCGCCCGGCGTCGGCGCGCGGGTCAGCTCACCGGCCAGCCGCGCGCCCGCGACGACGAGGACGGCGGCGCAGCCCGCCGCGAGCACCGCGAGCACCGTGCGCGGCAGCGCGCGACCGTCCGGTCCGTCCTGGTCCGGCGGAGCCTCCGGGCCGAGCGGGGGAACGGTGATCTCGACGCGCGACACGACCGGAGCGTAACCGACCGGCCGTCCCCCGGACAGCCATCTCCCGCCGCATCCCCGACACTTGGCACAGACCCATGAAAAACCACGGATCGAGGGTCAGCGGGGCGGGCCGCCCGCGTGCGGCGGCGGCGCGAGCGCGCGGCGGGTGCGGGGATGGCGGCGGACGAGGGTCAGCGCGACGATCACGGCCGCGGCGGCGCCCAGGACGCCGCCGATCGTGATGACCAGCAGGAGCGGCTTCGTCCACGCGGGACGCTCGATGATCGCCACGGGGCCCGGCGCCGTCGCGCCGAAGCGGTCGCCGGGCTTCTTGCCCGCGTCGGGCGGGGACGCGGCGATGCGGTCGGCGGCGGCGAGCGCGCGGGACGCGCTGATCTCGCCGTAGCCGAGGTCGGGCTTGTAGTCGGCGCCCGCCCGGCCGCCCTCGACGAGCGCCTGCGCGACGAGCGCGGGGGCGAGTTCGCGGTGCTTCGACCGGATGAGAGCGGCGACGCCCGACACGATGGCGCTCGCGGAACTCGTCCCGCTGCTGCGGAAGTACCGGTTCCCCGGCGCCGCGACGGGCAGCGCCACGCCCGGAGCCGCCACCAGCACCGAGTAGTTCCGGTTGGAGAACGGCGCGCGGTCGTCCGGCCCGGCGGTCGCCGCGACGGCGATCACCCCCGGATAGGACGCCGGGTAGGAGTACGGCGCGAACCCGTCGGAATCGAGGCGGAACGTCTCGTCGCCGTCGTTGCCGACCGCCGACACCACGACGACGTTCTTGGAGATCGCGTAGCCGATCGCCTCCCGCTCGGCCGGGCCCTCCCGCTGCTTGCCCAGCGACAGGTTGATGACGTCGGCGCCGTTGTCGACCGCGTACCGGATGCCGCGCGCGACCGAGTCCCGCGCCTCGTCCGCGACCCGGTACCGGGCGTATCCGGCGTCCTCGGGCTCGGCGATGGCGCGGATCGCCAGAATCCGCGCCTGCGGCGCCACCCCGATGACGCCGTCGCGGCGGCCGGGGCCGTGACCCCGCCCGGCGATCAGCGACGCCATCCCGGTGCCGTGCAGGCGCGCGGGCGCGGCGCCCCGGTCGATCGAGGCGATCATGTTGGGGCCGGTGGTGACGGCGCCCGCCAGGTCGCGCTGGCCCGCGTCCACGCCGCTGTCCACGACGGCGACGGTCACGCCCGTGCCGCGCGTCGTCCGCCACGCCTGCTCGGTCTGCAACCGGCGCAGCGCGTCCTGCTGCCCCTCGCGGACCTCGTCGGCGGCGGCGTGCGGCGGCGCGGCAACCACCGCGAGCGCGACGGCGACGGCCCCGGCGGCGGCGCGTCTCAGCACGTCCACTCCTTCGCGCCGCAGCGGGGCAGGCCGCGCGCCGCGAGCGGCGCGAGCACCCCGGCGGCGAGCTGGTCCGCGTGCGCGAACAGACGGCCCGGGCGGCTCTTGACGATCGCGGCGGCGGCGCGTCCGTCGGACTGGCCGGACGTGGTCAGCACGAGGTAGGGGCCGGCGCGGGTCTGGGTGCGGCCCTGGCGGGCGGCGTCGTTGAACCGGGCCGACGCCGTGCCGGGAAAGGCCGCCGCGCGGACGGCCGGGCCCTTGGCGCCGTTCGGCGTGTCGGCCGGCTGCGGCAGCGCCCGCAGGGCGCGGTCGGCGCGCTGCGGGTCGGGGAGCGCGACGACGCCGATCGTCGTGACGACGCCCTGGAGCCGGTCGGCGTAGGTGGCGCGCAGCACGGCGCGGCAGCCGTTCTCGTCCAGGACGGACCCGATCTCGGAGTCGACGGCCTCGGCGCACTCGGTGCCGGGGACGACGCCGAGCCGCGTCGCCTCCTCGGTCTTGTCACCGGCGCGGTAGCGCAGGACGTCGGGGAAGACGCGTCCGGTGGCCCAGGTCCGCCAGCGGCGCGCCACCTCGGCGTTCGCGGCGCGTTCCACCTCGGCGGCGGTCGGGGCGCGGGTGTACTCGCGGTATCCGGCGCCGAGCGCGACGCACGTCGTGACGAGCAGCAGCACGGCCAGCGCGCCCGCGAGCAGCGCCCAGGCGCGCGCGGTCAGGCCGAGGCGCCGGTTCGTCGGCGGCCGGGGTCGCGGCGGGGCTCCGGGCGGGGGTGCCGGGAGCTGCGAAGGGGGAGGCAGGAACGCCACAAGAACCAAGATTAGCCGTGAGCAAGACCAATCTTCTCTTTCTCGGATGACACACCCCGTACGCGCGGAGCGGCGGGCCCGTCCGGGCCCGCCGCTCCGCGCGTACGGCGTTCGGCTCGCCTCACCGCTCGGTGGTGCGGCGGGCCTCCTTGCCGGCGTCCTTGATGCGCTCGCCGACCTGCTTGGCGCCGCCGGACACCCGGTCCTTCTTGCCCTCGGCCTCCAGGTACGGGTCGCCGGACTGGCGGCCGGCCCGCTCCTTGCCGCGGCCCTTGGCGCGCTGGGCGGTGTTCTTGATCTTGTCGAGGAGGCTCATCGTCTCTCTCCCTGTCTCGCGTGCGGCGGTCTGTCGCGGTGCGCCTCAGAGGGCGCCGGAGCGGAGATCGCGCCTGATCTTCGCGGCCTCGGTGTGGATCTGCACCTCGGTGTCCAGCAGCTTGGCCTCGGCCTTCTCGGTCCGCAGCCGGGCCCGCATCTCCCGCAGGCTCGGCGTCCGCCGGCGCTCGCTCCGCGCCGCTCGTCGCTCGGCCGACTTGCCCTTACCTCGCAGACGCATGTCCGCTCCTTCCGCTCGGCAGGCGGGGTGCCCCGCTTATGGCGGTTCATGCGCAGATGCCCTGTGACATGCGCGGACGGGGTTCGGGAATGCGACGGTTCGTGGGAAGGTTGTGCCGTGACAGGACGATGGAGTCCGCCCCCGTAATCGCCCCAAGCGCCAGCACAGGAGCCAGCACCGTGTCGTTGCCACCTCTGGTCGAGCCCGCAGCGGAGCTCACCCGCGACGAGGTCAATCGTTACTCGCGGCATCTGATCATCCCCGACGTCGGGATGTCCGGTCAGAAGCGCCTCAAGAACGCGCGCGTGCTGTGCGTCGGCGCGGGCGGCCTCGGCTCCCCCACCCTCATGTACCTCGCCGCCGCCGGTGTGGGCACGCTCGGCGTCATCGACTTCGACGTCGTCGACGAGTCCAACCTCCAGCGGCAGATCATCCACCGCCAGTCCACACTGGGCCTGCCCAAGGCCGAGTCGGCGGCGGCGACCGTCCGCGAGATCAACCCGCTGATCGACGTCGTCGTGCACAACACGGCGCTCGACCGCGACAACATCATGGACATCTTCGGTCAGTACGACCTGATCGTGGACGGCACCGACAACTTCGCCACGCGCTACATGGTCAACGACGCGGCCGTGCTGCTCGGCAAGCCGTACGTGTGGGGCTCCATCTACCGGTTCGACGGCCAGGCGTCGGTGTTCTGGGCCGAGCACGGCCCCTGCTACCGCTGCCTCTACCCCGAGCCCCCGCCGCCCGGCATGGTGCCGTCCTGCGCGGAGGGCGGCGTCCTCGGCGTGCTGTGCGCGTCGATCGGCTCCATCCAGACGAACGAGGCCATCAAGCTGCTCGCGGGCATCGGCGAGCCCCTGGTCGGGCGGCTGATGATCTACGACGCCCTGGAGATGACGTACCGCTCGGTGAAGATCCGCAAGGACCCCGAGTGCCCGCTGTGCGGCAAGAACCCCACGCAGACAGAGCTCCTGGAGGACTACGAGGCGTTCTGCGGCGCCGTCTCCGAGGAGGCCACCGAGGCCGCCAAGGACGCGACGATCTCCGTCCGCGACCTCAAGTCCATGCAGGACGCGGGCGACGACATCTTCCTGGTGGACGTCCGCGAGCCCAACGAGTACGAGATCGTGTCGATCCCCGGCGCGACGCTCATCCCCAAGGGCGACTTCCTCAACGGCAGCGCCCTGGAGCGCCTCCCGCAGGACCGCAAGATCGTCCTGCACTGCAAGTCGGGCGTCCGCTCCGCCGAGGCCCTGGCCGTCGTCAAGAACGCCGGCTTCGCCGACGCCGTCCACGTAGGCGGCGGCGTCCTGGCCTGGGTCAACCAAATCGACCCGTCCCAGCCTTCCTACTGACCCAAACCCGAGAGCCCCGGCCCCGCAAGGGCCGGGGCTCTCGCACGCCCGCACCCGCCGCTTGCGGCGAACGGCTTCGCGGCCCGGCGGTCTCTGCATAATCTGGCAACGTGGAGAAGACGCCCCCGCCTCCGCCCGCCTATATCGACCATCTGCGCTCGCTCCCCGACCGGGCGCTCGTCGCCCTGCTCGCCGAGCACTGGCTGCTGTGCTCGCCGCCCGTCCCACAGACGTTCCCCAGGCTGGCCGCCGAAATGGTCCGTCTCGGGCTCAGCTTCGGGAGTGAACCGCGCCTCAACCGGTTCGAACTGGAGGTTCGCGACTGCCTGCGCATTCTCGGGCCACGCGGCGTACCGCGTGGCGAACTCGCGGCGGAGCTCGGGCCCACCTGCGACCGGCGGGCGCTGAACGAGGTGATCGGCCGTCTTCTCGGCTCGGGGCTGGCCTGGGAGGACGCCGACGGCGTGCACCTGCTCGACGTCCACGCCGACCCTACGATCCAGGACCGCAAGATGGCCGGACTGGGCCGTCCGGTAAGGGCCCTACTGGCCGTACAACCGCGCGAGCGGCTCGACAGGATCGCCCGCGCCCAAGGTCTGCACGGGGAAGATCCGGTGGACGCGATCGCCATCGCGTTCACCGACGCCGATGCGGTGCGCCGTCTGGTGGCCGCGCTGGATCCTCGCGCGCGGAAACTGGTGGAGGTCTTGGCCACGACGGAAGCACAGTCCTCGTGCTGGCTCCACGGTGACGAGTTCTCGAACTACGGCAAGGAGGCGCTGTTCGACCAGGTAGACGGCCGCGATGCCCGTTCACTCGTCGATGAACTGGCCGACCGGGCGTTGCTGCTGCCCGTACCCGGCTCCGGGGAAAAAGTCGCCGACTTCGGCGCGCGCTTGCTGAACGTGGAACTCCCTCGTGAGGTGGGTCTGGCGTTGCGTGGGCCGTCCCCCTACGGTCGGCTGCATCCGCGCGCGCCCGCGCTGGACGCGGTGGACGTCGGCGTGGGGATCGTGGATCGAGCCGGCGCCGCCGAAGTCCTCGCGACGCTGGAGACGACCGCCCGGTTGCTGGCGGTGTGCGGGTCTGACCCACCTACCAACCGGAGGTGGCGCCGCCGACCGCACGATCGGGAGCCCATCCCGTCCGCTGGCATCGACGAACGGGAACTGGACCGTCTCGCCGCGGCCACCGGTATCGACACGGGTGTCCTGCCACTGCTCTTGGAGGTATGCGCCGAGGCCGGTCTGCTGACGTTGACACCCGACGAGGAGATGTGGCTGCCCACACCCGCGCACGAGACGTGGCTGAGTGACCGTCCGTCGGCCCGCTGGACCATGCTGGCGCGAACGTGGATCGACATGCGTCGCTCGACGCACCACAGCACCGCCGCCGATGACGAGGGGCCGGTCCTGGGTCCCGTTCGCAGCACTGATCCCGGCGAACGGCGGGCTCTGCTGGGCGTGCTCGCCGAACTGCTGCCCGGCCACGCGGCAGCGCCCGGCCGCGTCGTCGCGCTCCTGGACTGGCGCAACACCTGCTATCGCTACGACGCCCCGGCCCGTGTCCTGCAAGCCGCTCAAGAAGCCGCCGCGCTGGGGCTCATCGGCCGGGATGCCCTGACCTCCTACGCACGCGGGCTGCTGAGCGGCGATACCGACCTGCGCGCACTCGACCGCCTGCTTCCCGCCATCGTGCGCCCCCCACGACGGGAACCGCGCACGGCCGCCGCGCTCGCCGATCTGCGGGAGCGGCGTGTCCATGCCTCGCGGTACGCGGTGCCGGAACCGGAGAGCAGACGGTACCGGCCGGAGCCACGGTGGGAGCCGGACGACGCCGAACGTGCGCTGATCGTGCACGCCTGGCGTCAGGCCGACCGCCACCCGAACCCGCCGGCTCGGGAACCGCACAAGATCGCCGTGCTGCGCGCGGCGGCGGCCGAGCTGTCAAACGGGAACGTCCGCAGACTCGACGTTCGTGATCCACGCGGCCGGTCCTGGACGACACTCGCCGAGATCATCCTGGTCACCGGTGGCGTCGTGCTGGCCATCGAGTTGATCGACGGACTGTCCTTCACCATGCCCACGACATGGATCACCCGGGTGAGCGAAGTGCCACACGAGGAATATCGCAGGTACGCGGCGTATCGCGCCTTTCCCGCCAAGCCCGTCCCTGATCCTCGACGGCCCGTGTCCTTCTGGGACGTCGATCTGGCGGAGGTTTGGCATCCGTCCCAGAGCGCGCAGCCATGATCTACCGGGCGGGCTCTAGTCGGCGGTCCCGCCCGTGAAGAGTCGGACGTAGTCCGTGAGACGCCCGGCGCCCCTGCCCACCAGCACGACCTTTACGGTGAGGCCCGGGTCGGCTTGGACCAGCGGTCTCTCGTAGAACCACAGCCCGTCGACCCGCAACGCGACCGGCTCCGGCGTACCGACCGCCAGATTCCCGGCGACGCGGATCTCGGGGGCCACCGCCGTGAAGACCGTGCCCACGGAGAACACCCCGTCGAGCCCCCGCATGATGCATACAGCCCTCTCCCCCGCTTGCTCGCGGACTTCGAGCATCTGTACGACGACCGGCTCGGGTGCGTGGTGGCGGGCGGTCACGGCGTTTCGGGGTGGTAGGTGAGGTGGAGGCGGGGGGCTACGTCCTGGAGCATGAGTTCGAACATGGGGGACGGGTCTTGGAGGGCGAAGTCCAGGTGGCCGAAGACCTCCAGGCTCACGGCGCCCTCCAGGCGGGCCCAGCATTCCAGGAAGAGTTGGAGGAGGCCCAGGGGGACGTCGGTCAGGGCCACGCGGGTTCGGTACTCGGTGAGCTGGTCGCGGAGGGACGGGGTGATCTCGTCGTCGGACGGGATCGGGAACGGGGCCTTGGACCACAGTTCCAGGAAGAGTTCCAGGAAGACCCAGCCGAACCGCCGGCCCTGCTCGGTGGCCGCGTCGGGTTCGTCGGGGCGGCCCAGCGGCGGTAGCGGGGCGCCGTAGACGAGCGTGAACTCCTGCGGGTGGGCGAGGCTCCAGCGGCGGAACTCGCGGGAGACCGTGAGGAACTTGGCGCTCATGTCCGGGTCGGGGAGCGCGTGCATCGCGTCGACCATCGCCGCCGTCACCTCGGTCAGCAGCTCCCCCACCAGGTGCCGGACGAGTTCCGCGTGGCTGGCGAAGTAGCGGTACAGGCCCGGCGCCGTCATGCCCATCTCGCGGGCGATGGCGCGCAGCGTGACGGCCGACGGCCCCTGCTCGACCAGGATGCGGCGGGCCGTGCGGGTGATCTCCTCGACGGTCGCGGCGCGGCGGCGGTCGCGACGGGTGTCCATGCGGCGTCCTTTCGGAGGCTTGACGAACCGGGGCGGCTCATGCGAGGTTAACACCGTTCACGAGTTAACGGTGTTAACCAAAACGAACAGCATTCACGAAAGGTCCCCCCATGCTGGAGTCCTGGGGGCGGCTGCTGCACCGGCGCCGCCGCCCCGTCCTCGTCCTCTCCGCCCTCGCGCTGGTCGTCGCCGCCCTCTGGGGCACCGGCGTCTTCGGCGCCCTCACCTCCGCCGGCGGCTTCGACACCCCCGGCAGCGAGAGCGACCGCGCCACGGCGCTCGCCGAACGCCACCTCGGCCGGAACCAGGTCGACGTCATCGCCCTGTACACGGCCCCGGACGGCACGACGATCGACGACCCGAAGGTCCGCGCCGCCGTCACCGGCGCGCTGGCCGGGCTGCCGCGCGACAAGGTCGCCGGCGTCGCCACGTTCTGGTCCACCGGCTCCCCGGCGTTCGTCAGCGGCGACCGCACCGCCACCTACGCCGCGATCCGCCTCGCGGGCGCCGACGACCAGGCCCGCTCCGACCACTACGCCGACCTGCGCGACCGGCTCGAACGCGCCGACGGCGGCGTGCGCGTCGCGCTCGGCGGCCAGGTCGCCACGCAGACGGCGGTGAACGACCGCGTCGGGTCCGACATCGCGCGCGCCGAGATGCTGTCGCTGCCGATCCTGCTCGTGCTGCTGGTGCTGATCTTCCGGGGGCTGATCGCGGCGGCGCTGCCGCTGGTCGTCGGCGGCGTCGCGATCCTCGGCTCGTTCACCGCGCTGCACCTGCTGACGCTCGTCACCGACGTCTCGGTCTTCGCGATCAACATCACGACGTTCCTCGGCCTCGGCCTGGCGATCGACTACGGCCTGTTCATCGTGTCCCGGTTCCGCGAGGAGCTGGACGGCCCCGGCGGCACCTCCGGCGCGCTCGCCCGGACGATGGCGACGGCGGGACGCACCGTCCTGGTGTCCGGCGTGACGGTCGCGGTGTCGCTCGCCGGGCTCGTCCTGTTCCCGCAGATGTTCCTGCGCTCGATGGGCTTCGGCGGCGTGGCCACCGTGCTGGTCTGCATGCTCGGCGCGCTGACCGTGCTGCCCGCGCTGCTGGCCGTCCTCGGCCCGCGCGTCAACGCGCTGAGCCTGCGCCGCCGTCCCGCGCCGGTCACCGACCGGTGGGCGCGGGCGGCCCGCGCGGTCATGCGCCGCCCGGTCGCCGTGCTGGTCGGCCTCACCGCCGTGCTGCTGATCATGGCGGCGCCGCTGCTGCGGCTGACGTGGGGCGAGGTGGACGCGCGCGTCCTGCCCGACGGCACGCAGGCGCGCGTGGTCGCCGAGCGGCTGGAGACCGGGTTCACCACGACGACGGCCCCCATCACCGTCGTGCTGACCGGGCTGCGCGGCCCGCAGGAGGCGACGGCGTTCGCGCGGAGCGCGGCGGACCTCGACGGCGTCACCGAGGCGAACGTCGTCCGGTCGCGGGGCGGCGCGGCGGAGGTCGCGGTCGGCTACGACGGCGACACCTACGCGCCCGCCACGCGCGCGCTCGTCGACGACGTCCGCGCGCTGCCCACCCCGCCGGGCGCGCACGCCGCCGTCGGCGGTTCCACCGCGATGCTCACCGACACGCTGACCGGCATCGGGGAGCGGCTGCCGTGGCTGGCGCTGACGATCGGGCTGGCGACGTTCGTGCTGCTGTTCCTGGCGTTCGGGAGCGTGGTGCTGCCGCTCAAGGCGATGACGATGACGGCGCTGTCGCTGGCGGCGACGTTCGGCGTCCTGGTGCTGATCTTCCAGGAGGGCTGGGGCGCGGGCGTGCTCGGCTTCACCGCGACCGGCGCGCTCGCGCCCGCGATGCCGATCCTCATGCTGGCGATGCTGTTCGGCCTGACGATGGACTACGAGGTGTTCCTGTTGTCGCGCGTCCGGGAGCGCTACGACGCGACGGGCGACAACGCGGCGTCAGTGGCGTCGGGCATTCAGCACACGGGCCGCATCATCACCGGCGCGGCGGTGCTGTTCATCGTGGTGATGGGCGCGTTCGCGACGTCGGGCATCACGTTCATCAAGATGACCGGTATCGGGATGGTCCTGGCGATCGCGCTGGACGCGACGATCGTCCGGCTCCTGCTGGTCCCGGCGGCGATGCGGCTGATGGGGCGGTTCAACTGGTGGGCGCCCGGCCCGCTGGCCCGCCTCTACCGGCGGTACGGCATCAAGGAGGAACCGGCCGCTCCCGCTCAGACGGGGACCGAGAGCACGTTCAGCACGGACCGTGTGTCGGTGTGACATCACGGAAAGTGCTTGTGATCTGCGCGGACCCACCCGGAGACTGAGGGGTGATGACTCCGTGGCGGCGCGGTGCGGAGGGCCCGTGCCGCCACGGTCACCCGGGCGGGACCGCCGTGAATCGCCCGAGTCGGGGAAGCCGGGTTCCGGCGCCGCGCGGCGGCATGATCGAACCCACGCCACTTCAGGGGGAACCATGTCGCCGACCAGCAGGGCCGTCGTGTCCGCCGCCGTGCTCGGGGCCGCGCTCGCCGTCCCGGCCGCCGCCTCCGCCGCGCCCGGCCTGGACGTCCGGGGCCCGACGTTCGTCCACGACGCCGCCTACGCCCGGGCCACGACCCGCGTCACGACGACGACGCTCCCGCACGACGTCGGCACCGTCCGCCTGGAGGTGACGGGCTTCCCGGAGTCGGCGGCGGGCCGCCGCTTCGGCGCCCACGTGCACACCGGGCGCTGCGGCGAGGACCCGGCCGCCTCCGGCCCGCACTACCGGAACCCGGCCCTCCCGGAGGACGTCCCGCTCGCGGCGCGGGAGATCTGGCTGGACCTGACGATCCGCGCGGACGGCAGCGGCTCCGCCGACACCTACGTCCCGTGGACGATCGCCCAGGGCGCGGCCAACTCCGTCGTGGTGCACGAGCGCGGCACCGACCACCACACCGGCGACGCGGGCGCCCGCCTGCTCTGCACCACCGTCCCGTTCGGTTCCTGACCGGCGCGCGGAACCCCGGCGTCAGGCCGACTTGCGGGAGCGGGACTTGCTCGCCGGCTTCTTGGCGGCGGGCTTCTTGTCGCCGCGGCTCTGCTTGGCGGCCTCGACGCTGGCGCGCAGGGCGCTGAGCAGGTCGGCGGCCGGGGCCTCGTCGGTCGCGGGCTCGGGACGGGTGACCTCGCGGCCCTCGATCTTGGCCTCGATGACGGCTTCCAGGGCCTCGCGGTAGGCGTCCTTGTACTGCGAAGGGTCGAAGTCGCCCGACATGGAGTCGATCAGCGACGTCGCCATCGTCAGCTCCTGCTTGCGGACCTCGATGTCCTCGCCGAGGAACGCGAAGTCGGGCGCGCGGACCTCGTCGGGCCACAGCATCGTCTCCAGCACGAACACGCCCTCGCGGACGCGCAGCGTCGCCAGCGACTCGCGCTGCCGCAGCGCGACCTTGACGATCGCGACCTGGCCCGAGTCGTCCAGCGCGTTCCGCAGCAGCACGTACGGCTTGGTGCCCTGCTTGTCGGGTTCGAGGTAGTACGACTTGGCGAAGTAGATCGGGTCGACCTCTTGCGACTCCACGAACTGGAGCACGTCGATCTGGCGGCTGGACGTGAGCGGCAGGTCGGCGAAGTCCTCGTCGGTGAGCACGACGACCTCGCCGTCGGACAGCTCGTAGCCCTTGGCGATCTCGGCGTAGGGCACCTCCTCGCCGTCCACCGAGCAGACGCGCTTGTACCGGATGCGGCCCCCGTCGGTGCGGTGCACCTGGTGGAACGACACGTCCTTCTGGCTGGTGGCGGCGTACACCTTCACCGGGATGGTGACCAGCCCGAACGAGATGGCGCCCTTCCAGATGCTGCGCATGATCGCCGCATACCCGGGCCGATCCCCCGGTTAGACCACGATTGGTTCTGCATCCTTTTTCCGGGACGCCCGCGCGGGGTACACCTCCGGGCATGAGCCTGCCGTGGCCGGTCGAGCCGATGACGGCCGTCGCCGGCGATCTTCCCGACGACAGTCTGAAATGGGCCTACGAACTCAAGTGGGACGGCGTCCGCGCGGTGGCGCGCGCGGGCCCGGGCGGGGTGCGGGCGCTGGGCCGCTCCGGCGCCGACGTCACCCGCCGCTACCCCGAGCTGTCCTCGCTCGCCGACCTGCTGCCCGCCTACGACGCCGTCCTGGACGGCGAGATCGTCGCGTTCCGGAACGGCCACCCGAGCTTCGAGCGGCTCCAGCGCCGGATGCACCTCGAACGTCCCCCCGCCCGGCTCGTCCGCGAGGTGCCCGTCCGGTACGTCGTCTTCGACCTGCTCGGCCTGGACGGCCGGTCCCTGTTCGACCAGCCCTACACCGTGCGCCGCGCCCTGCTCGACGGGCTCGAACTCGGCGCGGCGGGCCCCGTCGAGGTGCCCCCCTACCTGGACGGCGGCGACGCCGCGCAGGTCACCGACCTGTTGCGGTTCACCCGCGAGCAGGGACTGGAGGGGCTGCTGGCCAAGCGGCTCGACTCGCCGTACCGGCCCGGCCGCCGGGTCGACTTCTGGCGGAAGGTGAAGAACTTCCTGACCCGGGAGGCGATCGTCTGCGGCTGGCAGCCCGGCCGGGGCCGCCGCGAGGGCGGCGTCGGCTCCCTGCTGCTCGGCGCCTACGACGACAAGGGCGGTCTGAGCTTTCTCGGCCATGTCGGCACGGGATTCACCGATCGCGGGCTGGACGAGCTGTACCGCCTGCTCTGGCCGCTTCGCCGTCCGGCGAGCCCTTTCGACGAGGCCGTCCCGCCCGACGTCGCCCGCGACGCCCAGTGGGTTGAACCGCGCCTGGTCGGGGACGTGGCCTACAGCGCCCTGACCAGGGACGGGCGGCTGCGCTTCCCGTCGTGGCGGGGTCTGCGCGACGACAAGGAGCCCCACGAGGTGACCCGTGAGCAGCCGTGAGAAGACGACCGTCGAGGTGGAGGGCCGCGAGCTGTCGCTGTCCAACCTCGACAAGGAGCTGTACCCGTCGTTCACCAAGGGCGAGGTGATCGACTACTACGCCCGGATCGCCCCGGTGCTGCTGCCGCACCTCGCGGCCCGCCCGGCGACGCGCAAGCGCTACCCCGACGGCGTGGACGGCGGCTCGTTCTTCGAGAAGAACGCGCCCTCGCACACCCCCGGCTGGGTCCGCACGGTCACGATCCCGACGCCGGGCAGCTCGCGCGGCCGCGACACGCTCGACTTCGTCGTCGTGAACGACCTGCCGACGCTGGTGTGGCTCGCGAACCTGGCCGCGCTGGAGCTGCACATCCCGCAGTGGAAGGTCGGCCCGCGCGGCCGGCTGCACAGCCCCGACCTGCTCGTCTTCGACCTCGACCCGGGCGAGCCCGCGACGATCGCGCAGGCCCGCGAGGTGGCGTTCCTGCTCCGCGACGTGCTGGCCGCCTCCGGGCTCACCGCCTACGTCAAGACGAGCGGCAAGAAGGGCCTGCACCTGTACGTGCCGGTCAAGGAGAGCGACCGCACGTCCGAGTACGCCAAGACGGCGGCGCAGCGGCTCGCCGAGGAGCACCCGGCGCTCGTCGTGGCGAAGATGGAGCGCAAGCTGCGCAAGGGCAAGGTCTTCGTCGACTGGAGCCAGAACAACCCGGCCAAGACGACCGTCGCCCCGTACTCGCTGCGCGCGGCGCCCGCCGCGTCGGTCTCCACGCCGGTCACCTGGGACGAGCTGGAGGCCGCGTCCACCCTGGCCGACCTCACGTTCTCCCCCGCCGACGTGCTCGCCCGCGTCGGGAAGGACGGCGACCTGCTGGCGCCGCTGCTGGAGGAGCACACCGCCGCCGTCCCCTGAGCGATGGCACTCCAGTGTGACGAAAGCGCCACTCTCCGGCGTCCCCGTCCGCCACCATGGGGGCGCGGGGACGCACACGGAGGGGGACGACCAGGTGACGCAGAGACGACATCACGACGTCGTGGTGCTG
This sequence comes from Actinomadura flavalba DSM 45200, assembly GCF_000374305.1. Taxonomy (GTDB): domain Bacteria; phylum Actinomycetota; class Actinomycetes; order Streptosporangiales; family Streptosporangiaceae; genus Spirillospora; species Spirillospora flavalba. Next base: position 53,721 of record NZ_KB894103.1, read on the forward strand.
GGCGGGGGCTCGGCGGGCGGGCTCGTCGCGGGGGAACTGGCGCGGGCCGGGCGCGACGTCGCGCTCGTGGAGAACCGGCTGGTCGGCGGGGAGTCGCCGTACTTCGCGTGCGTGCCGTCCAAGTCGCTGCTGGCCTCGGCGCGGCGCGGCGAGACGTGGGAGCTGGCCGTCGCGCGCCGCGACGAGGTCACCGGCCACCTCGACGACGACGCGGGCGTGGCCGGGCTCGCCGCCGACGGCGTCCGCGTGGTGCGCGGCTGGGGCCAGGTCACCGGACCGGGCCGGCTGGAGATCGACGGGGCCGAGTGGACGTACGGCGACCTGGTCGTGACGACCGGCAGCGAACCCGCGATCCCCGACGTGGACGGTCTCGCCGACGTCCCCGCCTGGACGCCCGACGAGGCGCTGACGCTGCCCGACCTGCCGCGCCGCCTGGTGGTGCTCGGCGGCGGCCCGGTCGGCTGCGAGCTGGCGCAGGTGTACGCGGCGTTCGGCTCGCACGTCACGATCGTGGAACCGGCCGGGGGGCTGCTGATCCACGAAGCGCCGTTCACCGGCGAGATCCTGGCCGACGCGCTGCGCCGGATGGGCGTCGATCTGCGCTTCGGCGCCCGCCCGGCGCGGATCGAGCGGTGCGAGACCGGTGTGCGCACGTGGCTGCTGGACGGCGGCCGGGTGGACGCCGACCGGGTGCTCGTCGCGGCCGGGCGGCGGCCCCGGGTCGCCGGGTTCGGGCTGGAGACGCTCGGGATCGAGGTGCCGCCGGGGCACGGGCTGCCGGTGGACGACGCGTGCCGCGTCCCGGCCGACGGCCCGGCGGGCGTCTGGGCGGCCGGGGACGTGACGGGCGTCGCCCGCACCGCGCACGCCGCCCGCTACCAGGCGCGCGTCGTCGTCGCGAACCTGCTGGGACGGCCGCGCGCCGCCGACTACCGGGCGATCCCGCGCGTCGTCTACACGGTCCCGACGGTGTATGCGGTGGGGTTGACCCCGAACGAGGCGCGGGCGGGGGGAATCGACCTTCTGTGCGCGGGGTACGACCTGGCAGCGACCGCCCGCGCGGTGGTGGACGACAACGAACGGGGCCGGGTGGAGCTGTACGCCGACCGGGCCGCCGGGGTGCTGGTGGGCGCCGCCGCGGCCGGGCCGGACGCCGAGGAGTGGATGAGCGAGATCGCGCTCGCGATCAGGTCGGGGACGCCGCTGAGCCTGCTCACCGACGTCGTGCACGCCTTCCCGACCTACGGGGAGGCGATCGAGGCGCCGCTCCGCGACCTGGCCGAACGTCTGGAGGGGACACACGTATGAGCGAGACGAACGGGATCGAACGCGGCGGAGCCGACCGGGAGCCGCCCGCCGACGACGCGCCGGAGGCCGACGCGGCCGAGCAGCGCGCGGGCCTCAACGGCGACGCCGAGCCGGCGCGCTGGCCCGAGGGCGTCCCGCTGGAGGCCGACGAGGGCGACGTGGCCGAGCAGAGCCACGAGATCGCGGACGGCGAGGAGGAGTACCGCTAGCCGTCGCGAACCGTCGGAAACGCCCGCGCGGCGGGCTCTTCCTGCGGTTCTGCCACGGGGGCGGGCGGCGGGCTGAGACGATGACCCCGGCGTGATGTTGGTGACCGGGAGGTTACCCGCGCGTAGACTGTGCACGTTGGTTCGCGCGACGGGTACCCCTTCCGTCGCACTGATTCGGTGATCGGAGTGTGTGGTGACCGCGACCCCGGACGCCCGCCCCCGTGGCACGCGACTGCCGCGGCTGGCGCGCCGCAGGCAGTTGCTCGGCGCGGCCCAGGAGGTGTTCGTCGCCCAGGGCTACCACGCCGCGGCGATGGACGAGATCGCCGAGCGGGCCGGGGTCAGCAAGCCCGTGCTCTACCAGCACTTCCCGGGCAAACTGGAGCTGTACCTGGCGCTGCTGGACGAGCACGCCGAGGCGCTGGTGAAGGCCGTCCGCGACGCGCTCGGCTCCACCTCCGACAACAAGATGCGCGTGCAGGCCAGCATGCAGGCGTTCTACGACTTCGTCGCCGGTGACGGCGAGGCGTACCGGCTCGTCTTCGAGTCCGACCTGCGGAACGTGGCGCCGGTGCGCGCCCGCGTCGAGCGCGCCAACCAGCAGTGCGCCGAGATGATCGCCCAGGTGATCATGGAGGACACCGGCTGCCCGCAGGACGAGGCGCACCTGCTCGGCATGGGCCTGGTCGGCATGGCCGAGGTCTCGGCCCGGTACTGGCTGGGCGGCGGGCAGCAGCGCGCCATCTCCAAGGACACCGCCGAGTCGATCATCGCGCGGCTGGCGTGGCGCGGCATCTCCGGCTTCCCCCGCACGAACTGACGCGGGCGTCCCCGCCACGCGCCGGTGTTCGCTTCTGGCGAACCGGCCGGCGCGCGGGACGCCTGTGCCCCGTGTCACTCTGGTAGCAGGCGAGCCCCGCCGTGCCACGGCGGGCCGGTGAGGGGAGAGCGCGTGCAGGTGCGCATCGGGGTTCAGTACGTGGCGCGGGAACTGGTCGTCGACACCGCGCAGAGCGCGGACGAGGTCCAGCAGGCGCTGACGACGGCGCTCGCGCTCGACGGCGGCGTCCTGGTCCTCCAGGACCGCAAGGGCGGGCGCGTCGTCGTCCCGGCCGCGCGGATCGGCTATCTGGAGTTCGGCGAGGACGAGGGCCGCTCGGTGGGCTTCGGCGGGTCCATCTAGCGCTTTACGGCGCCGATTTCAAGACCCGATACCACGGCGTTGACCTGCGCGGATCTCGGTGCGTGCGGGAATCGCGAAGGTCCTCCACGTTTCAACCGGACGACACGGGCATACCGATCACCGACCGAACGGTCGCGCCGCCCCGAGGTGCGACCCCGACGCGGAATGGTGATCGACAATGGTCATGACGGTTCTCGGTTTCATCGTGGTGGGCGCCATCGTCGGTGCGCTGGCGCGGCTCATCATCCCCGGCCGTAACCCGATCGGCATCGTGCTGACGATCCTCGTCGGTATCGTCGGCGCCGTCCTCGGCGGCGTCGTCGCCAACGCCCTCGGCGTCGGGAACGTGCTGGAGTTCGTGTTCGCGCTCGTGATCGCCGCCGTCGGTGTCGCCGCGCTCACCGCCCTCCAGCGTCCGAAGCACGGTGGCGCCGCCCGTGGCCGCCGCTTCGGCCGCAGCCACTGACGTTCAGACATGACGCGCCCGCCTCGCGCGGGCGCCGGGGAGCGACCCCCCGCCCGGACTCCGGGCGGGGGGTCGCTCCCGTTTCACGTCCCGGTCGCGCCGGACGCGGCCAGGCGCCCGTACAGGGACGGGTTCAGCAGATCCTTGACCTTGGCGTAGGGCGCCTTGAAGGTGAAGTTGTTGCAGTCGGTCCCGGTCGTGGACCAGATCAGTTCGAGGCCGCCCGGGGCGAGCAGCAGCCCGGCCGGGGCCGGGGAGTCGGCCGGGTCGCCGTCGCGGCGGCCGGGGAACAGGTCGGCGCGGCGCAGCGGCTCCAGCTCGCAGTCGGCCCAGTCGCCGCGCGGACCGTCCAGCCGCTGCCAGAGCTGCGCCAGGCCCGGCGCGGTGAGGGTCTTCGCGGCCAGGACGTCCTCGGGGGTCAGCGCGCGCCCGGTCTTGGTGTCGACCGTGACCGGGACGGTCGGGAGCCCGCCCTCGCCCTCGAAGCAGGGCGCCATCTCGATCGCCGTGGCGGCCGACACCAGCTCGCCCTTGAGCCCGAAGCGCACCTTGCCCCGGATCTCGCTGGACCGGTCGCCGCACTCGGCCTTCTGCTCGGGCAGCAGCGTCGCCGCCGCCCAGGTGGCCGCCCACTCCAGCGGGGCGCGGAAGGCGTCGTTCACGCGCCGGGCCGCCGCCGCGTCCAGTCCCTGGACCTCCACGCGCTCGGCGCCGCGGAACACCACCTTCTGCGCGGGCCGGTCGGCGTTCTCGGCGACGACGACCGCGCGCGGCCCGTCGCCGCCGCCGTCCTCCCCTCCCCCGCACGCCGCCCCCGCCAGGAGAGCCGCCACCAGTACACCCGCCACGCGTGCCCGCATGTTCCGCCCCGATATCGCCTGCCGAATCTGCCGCCGACAAGGATGACAGGACCCGTCCGGGTTGCGCCCGGGACGTCCCGTCCCGGATGCTGGACAGGTGGCCGCATGCGGCCACGAAACGGAAAAAACGCCGGTGACATCGGTTCTGCGGGGCGTGCATGGAATACCCGCCGGGCGGGAACCGTTATCACCGGTGATCGGCCATTGGTGCAAGGTTTCCAAGGTCGGTACACTGCGTCGCGGAGTGTGACCGCACGCAGCCACAACGGGTGACTGCTTTCAACCCCTGACTGCGGTCGCCGGACAAACGACGGCTGGTCCCTCTCGCGCGAGCGCGCGGCCACGTCCCTGGACGTGTGCGACCACCCGGCCGCGATCTCGCGGCCGGTCCGGGCGCAGCGCCGCGACCCCGAGTGAGGACCCCGCACTATGGAGGCTGAAAGCCCTGACTACCTTTCGTGAACTCGGGGTCGTCCCCGAGATAGCAGACGCACTCGAAGCCGAAGGCATCGTGGACGCCTTCCCGATCCAGGAGCTGGCGCTCCCGATCGCGCTCGGCGGCCACGACATCATCGGCCAGGCGCGCACCGGCACCGGCAAGACGCTGGCGTTCGGCATCGCGCTCCTCCAGCGCAGCGAGCACGGCGGCAAGAAGCCGCAGGCGCTCGTCGTCGCTCCGACCCGCGAACTGGCGAGCCAGGTCACCGAAGACCTCGTGGTCGCCGGTGGCAAGCTCGGCTCCCGCGTCCTCGCCGTCTACGGCGGACGCGCCTACGAACCGCAGGTGCAGGCGCTGCGCGACGGCGTGGACGTCGTCGTCGGCACCCCCGGCCGGCTGCTCGACCTCGTCAAGCAGAAGCACCTCGACCTGTCCGAGGTCGGCACGCTCGTCCTGGACGAGGCCGACCGCATGCTCGACCTGGGCTTCCTGCCCGACATCGAGCGCATCATCGAGCGCATCCCGGCCAAGCGGCAGACGATGCTGTTCTCGGCGACGATGCCCGGCCCGATCGTGTCGCTGTCGCGGCGCTACCTCACCCGGCCGACGAACGTCCGCGCCGAGTCGCGGGACGAGTCCGAGGCCACGCCGCAGGTCGTCCAGCACGTCTGGCAGGCCCACCAGATGGACAAGCCCGAGCTGCTGGCCCGGGTGCTCCAGGCGCAGGGCCGCGGCCTGACCATGGTCTTCTGCCAGACCAAGCGCGCCTGCGACCGCGTCGCCGGCGACCTGGTCCAGCGCGGGTTCGACGCGGCCGCCGTGCACGGCGACCTCGGCCAGAGCCAGCGCGAGCGGGCGCTGCGCGCGTTCCGCAACGGCAAGATCGACGTGCTCGTCGCCACCGACGTCGCGGCCCGCGGGCTCGACGTGGACGACGTCACCCACGTGGTCAACTACGAGACGCCCGACAGCGCCGAGACCTACGTCCACCGCATCGGCCGCACCGGCCGCGCGGGCAAGGAGGGCACGGCGATCACGCTGATCGACTGGGGCGACCTTTCCCGGTGGAAGCTGATCAACGGCACGCTCGGGCTCGACTTCGCCGTCCCGGAGGAGACCTACTCCACCTCCGAGCACCTGTACGAGGTCCTGGGCATCCCCGCCGGAACCACCGGCACGCTGCCCAAGGCCAAGCGCGGCGAGCGCACCGGCCTGGAGTCCGAGGCGCTGGAGGACATCGGCGAGACCGGCCGCACGCGCAGCCCGGCCCGCCGGGAGCGCACGCCCGCCGAGGCCGCACCGGCCGCGGAGGAGCGTCCCGCGCGTCCCAAGCGCAAGCGCAACCGGAGCCGCACCCGGGGCGGCAAGACCGTCGCCGCCGGTACGGCCGCCGCGAGCGAGTCTCCGTCCGCGCCCGAACCGGCCGCCGCACCGGCGCCCGTCGCCGAGGCCGCTCCGGCCGCGTCCGGCGGCGACACGGTCGTCACCGAACGCAAGCGCGGCCGGTCCCGCCGCCGCACCCGCGCCGGTCAGCCGACCGAGCGCGACCCGTGGAACTCCTGAAGTCCCACCTGACCGCGACTGCGGGATCACGGCCCACGTGATCTCGCGGTTGCCCCGCAGGAACCCCCGTTCCGGGACGTTCCAGCGCAGACCGGGGCGCAGCGCTCAGCGCGCCCCGGCCCGTCGCGCTCACGCGCGACGGAGGCGCAGTGCCGTCTTCGGGTGGTCGGTGACCAGCACCGCCACCCGGGGATCGTGCAGGAACCGGCGCATCGTCCGTTCCGCGTTGACCGTCCAGACCATGGCCGGATAGCCCGCTCGCGCGCACTGCCCCAGAACGCCCACCCGCGCCAGCCGATGGTTGAGTGCGACCAGATCCGCGCCGGACGCGCGCAACGCCCGCAGCGGCGCCAGATCGCCCACGACGCCGGGATCGCGCCAGTTCCGCCCGACCGACAGGGCCGCCCGCGTCCCGGGGAACTCCCGTTTGAGCGCCGCGATCAGCGCGACGTCACCGGTGGTGACGATGAACCCGTCCGGCCCGAGCGTCTCCGTCGCCAGCTCGACGACCTCCCGCCCCACACCGGGCTCCTTCACGTCCAGATGGGCGCGGGCGCGGCCCGCGATCACCGCCAGCGCCTCGGGGACCGTGACGACCGGGCGGCCGGACAGCTCGCGCAGGCGCGTCCGGTCGAGTTCGGCGACGGGTCTGCCCCGGACCGCCGCGTCGTGCTGGACGACCAGGTGCCCGTCCCCCGCGCGGCGCACGTCGATCTCGACGTACTCGGCGCCGGTGGCGGCCGCGTCGCGCAGGCCGGTGTGACCGGCGGTGTCGCGGCGATGGGCGGAGATCTCCGGTGCCACGTCCCGGACGCTACCACCGAACCTTCTTCACCGGTGTTCTCGCGGCGGTATTTAGTATGGTGGCGCTCTGTGAGCACGCCCCCGTTCTTGAGCCTGCCCGCCGGCGTCCGCCGGACGACCGTCGAGACCTCGCGCGGCGCCTTCGCCGCGCTGGAGGCGCTGCCGGGGTCGGGGGTCTCCGAGCGCTGCCCCGCCCTCCTGGTGCCGGGATTCACCGGCTCCAAGGAGGACTTCATCGCCGTCCTCCAGACGCTGGCGGCGTCCGGGCGCCGCGTCGTCGCGATCGACCTGCGCGGCCAGCACGAGACGCCCGGGCCCGACGACCCGTCCGCCTACACGCTGGCGGAGCTGGCCGCCGACGTCGTCGCCCTGGTGGAGGCGCTCGGGCCCGAGCCGGTGCACCTGGTGGGGCACTCGTTCGGCGGCCTGGTGACGCGCGAGGCGATCCTGTCGGCGCCGATGCTGCCCGCGTCGGTCACGCTGATGAGCAGCGGCCCGGCGGCGGTGACGGGGCCGTCCGCCGAACGCGCGAACGCGCTGCGCGAGGCCGTTCCGACCATCGGCCTGGAACAGATCTGGACGCTCGGCATCGAACCGGACGCCGTCGCCCGGGGGGTGCCGCCCGACATCATCGCCTTCCTGCGGGAACGGACGCTCGGCAACGCCCCGGCGGGGCTCGTCGCGATGGCCGGTGAACTCCTCACCGCGCCCGACCGCGTGGAGGACCTGGCCAAGCACGCCCGGAGCACGAGCCTGGGCGTACTCGTCCTGTACGGCGAGGACGACGACGTCTGGGACCCGCGCGAGCAGGCGCTGATGGCCGAACGCCTGGACGCGGGCCGCGTCGTCATCCCGAGCGCCGCCCACTCCCCCGCCGTGGACGCGCCGGAGACGTGCGCGAGCGCGCTCACCGCCTTCTGGAACCAGGCCGAACGCACCCTGCACTGAGGCCGGCGGACGTGATCGTCGTCACTTCGGGGTGTCGCGCGCACGAATGTAATGACACACTTACTTGAGTTTGTCTCATCGTGTGCGGAGGTTGGCGTCATGCCCGTCGTGGCCCCGGAGAGCGTGACCTGGCGCGTCCACATCGACCGGTCCATGTGGGTCGGCGGTGTGCGCGGCCTGATGTTGCAGGCGCTGCACCCGATGGCGATGTGGGGGGTGTGGCAGAACTCCAACTTCCAGGAGGACCCGATCGGGCGCCTCCAGCGCACCGCCGACTTCGTGGGCGTCGCCACCTACGGGTCGCGGGACGAGATCGACACGCTCGCCGCGAAGGTGCGCGGCATCCACCGCAGCCTGCGCATCCTCAACCACGACACCGGCCGCACCGAACGGCTCGACCAGCCCGAGCTGCTGCTGTGGGTGCACTGCGCCGAGGTGTACTCCTACCTGGAGGTCGCGCGCCGGTGCGGGCTGCCGATGACCGGCGCCATGGCCGACCGGTACCTGGACGAGCAGCGCCGGACCGCCACCTACGTCGGGCTGCACGCCGAGGACGTCCCGGGCAGCGTCGCCGAGATGGAGGAGTACATGGCGGCGATGCGGCCGCACCTGCGGGTCACCGAGGAGGCGGCGGCGACCGTCCGGTTCCTGCTGTGGCCGAACCTGCCGGACGACATGCGGTTCCTCAACGCCGGGAAGCCGGGCTACTTCCCGTTCGGGGCGCTGTGCTACTACGCGCTGCCCGGCTGGGCCCGGCGCATGTACGGCACGCTCCCCGAGCTGCCGCAGCCCGTCGTCACCGCCGCGTTGCGCTCGTTCCGCACGACGCTCAACGCCGTCCCCGAGCGCCTGCACGACCGCGCCTTCGCCAAGCCCACCCGCGACATGCTGGAACGCGCCCGCCGCACCCTCGACGCCGAGGGCTACGACCTGTCGCGCGGCCTGTACGGGCTGCGCGATCCGCGCCGCTGGCCGTCGCGGCGGGCCGTCGCGTCCGTCAGGTGACGTCGCGGCGCGTCGTGGTGAACGCGGCGATCGCCGCGAACAGCACGCCGTAGAACAGCAGCAGCAGGAAGCCGCCCCAGGGCGGCAGCGTGTCCAGCGACCCCGTGCCGCTGAACATGGGGCCGTCCATGCTGGTCAGCGACCGCACCGCGCCCATCGGCAGCCACTGGCCGACGACCGGGACGATCACGGTGACGAGCTGCTCGACCAGCAGCACCCAGATGATCGCCACGATGATGGCGGCGATCTGGTTGCGGACGAGCGCGCCGAGGCCGAGCCCGACGAGCGCGTACAGGCCGAACGCGGCGACGGTGCCGAGCAGGATCATCGGGATCTCGTGGTCGAGCAGCGTCGCCGGGCCGCCCCGGATCGCCAGCCCGGCCTGCGCGACCGCCACCGTCAGCACCACCGTCACCACGCCGAAGACCAGTCCGACCACCAGGTAGGACAGCAGTTTGGCGGCCAGCACGCGGCCACGGCGGGGCGTGACGAGGAACGTCTGCGTGATGGTCTGGAAGCGGTACTCCGACGTGATGCCCATGATGCCGAGGATCATCATGAACAGGACGCTGCCGGTGCCCACCGCGTAGATCATCTGGAGCGTGTTCTCGTCGGTGACCGGGGGCAGCGCCGCCGCCTCCCCGTTCAGCTCGACGCCCGCCAGCGCCAGGTAGAACACCAGGTTGAACAGGGTGTAGCCCACGGTCAACGCGAGCATGCCCATCCACATCCGGGTCGAGCGGATCTTGAGCAGTTCGGCGCGGACGAGCGCGATCATGCGGGGTTCTCCTCGGGGACGCTCATCTGCGCCATCGTCAGCTCCAGGAAGATCTTCTCCAGCCCGGAGCTCTCGGGCGCGAGTTCGGTCAGCACGGTCTCGGTGGCGAGCGCGGCCCGTCCGACGTCGGCGGGTTCGACCCCGGCGACGACCAGGCCGCCGTCGTCGTGTTCGACCTCGGCGCCGGTGCGCTCCAGGGCGGCGGCGAGCCCGGCGAGGGTGCCGGGGGCCTCCGCGTCCTGCGGGGCGATCCGCACCCGGAGCCTGCCCGCGCCGGTGAGTTCCGCGACGGACGCGTCGCGGACGACCCGGCCGTTCGCCACGATCACGATGTGGTCGGCGGTCTGCTCGACCTCCGCGAGGACATGGCTGGACAGCAGCACCGTGCAGCCCTGCTCGGCCAGATGCCGCAGGAACGCCCGCAGCCAGTGGATGCCCGCCGGGTCGAGGCCGTTGGCGGGCTCGTCCATGATCAGCACCGGCGGCTCAGCGAGGATCGCCGCCGCGAGCGCGAGCCGCTGCCGCATGCCCAGCGAGAACCCGCCGACGCGGCGGCCCGCGGCGTCGGTCAGCCCGGCCTGCGCGAGCGCCGCGTCGACGCGCGCGAGCGGGAGGCCCGCCGCCAGGCAGGTGACGCGCAGGTGGTCACGGGCGGTGCGGCCCGGGTGGAAGCCGGTCGCCTCCAGCGCGGCGCCGACGGTCGCGAGCGGCCGCTCCAGGTCGGCGTAGGTCTTCCCCTCGATGAGCGCCCGGCCCGACGTCGGGCCCACCAGCCCGAGGATCATCCGTAACGTCGTGGTCTTTCCCGCGCCGTTCGGTCCGAGGAAGCCGGTCACCGTTCCGGGGCGGGCGACGAAGCTCACCCCGTCCACGGCACGGACCGGCCCGAAACTCTTGGTCAGGTTCTCCACGACGATCACGCCGCCATCGTGACATCACGGGCACCCCCCGCGTCAATTCCGCCCCACGTCAGACCTCGGCCGGGAGGGCGGCCCAGGGCTCCTTGCGGGGGGCGGCCTCGCGGCCCTCGGGGCAGTGCCGGGCGAAGTCGCACCACGAGCAGAGGTTGCCGGGCCGGGGCGGGAACTGCGCGTCGAACGGGGCGTGGTCGGGCGCCTCGCCGGAGCGCGGGCGCGGGACCGGCGGACGGTCGCGGTAGGCGGCGTCGGCGTCGGCCGCCTCGTCCGCGATGGCCTCGGCGCGGCGCAGGTGCCGGGCCAGGGACTCGTCGGTGTGCTCCCAGACGGCGACCTCGCCGGACGGCAGGTGGTGCAGCTCCACGCGGCGGCACGGGCGGCGCAGCACCCGCCCGGCGGCGATCGCGTACAGGGCCAGCGCCAGCGAGCCGCGCGCGTCGTCGGAGGTCAGCACGTGGCGGCCCGTCTTGTAGTCGACGACGACCAGTTCCCCGCCGCGCCCGTCCAGCCGGTCGATGCGGCCCGACACCGCGATGCGGTCGGTGCGGGTCGCGACCGTGCGCTCCACGCCCAGCGGCTCGTCGGACGGGTCGAGGCGCGCGGTGTACCGCTCGACCATCTCGGCGGCGCGGTCGCGCTCGCGGGCCGACTGCGCGGCGTCGCGGAACCCGTCGGTGAGCCAGCCGCGCCGCAGCAGCGCGACGGCGGCGGCGGGCGACCGCTCGTGCTCGGGCAGCCGCCACCACGCCGCCAGCGCGTTGTGCACGCTCGCGCCGACGCTGTTGTGCGCCCACGGCGGGCCCTTGGGCGGCGCCGGGCGGTCGAGGTAGGTCATCCGGTAGCGGCGCGGGCAGTCCAGCCAGGTGTTCAGCCGCGACGGCGTGCACGTGTACAGCCGTCGCGGCATCTCTTCGAAGCCGAAGCCGAGCTGCTCACCGCTCACCGGCGCCGTCAGTCCTCCTCGGCGAACGCGCCCCAGGTCTCCCAGCGGGCGTCCTCTTCCCGGGCGGTCGTCTCCTCGCCCTGGCCGGGCAGGACGCGCGGGTCCTGCTCGCGCAGCGGGGTGAGCAGCGCGCCGATCGAGTTGATCTGCTTGCGCCGGTCCTCGTACTGGCCGCCGATCGAGCCGGGCTGGCCCCGGTGCAGCGTGTCGCCGGAGAACACGACGCCGAGCTGGTCGCTGACGATCGACACGCTGCCGGGCGTGTGGCCGGGCGTGTGCAGGATCTCGAGCTGGGCGTCGCCGATCTGGAAGACGCCGCCGTCCTCCAGCCAGATGTCGGGCTCCAGCGAGCGCAGCGCCTTGGCGTCGTCCTCGTCGTCCTCCTCCTTGGCGAGGCGGGCGAAGTAGTCGCGCCACAGCGGCCGGTCGCCGCGGTGCAGGGCGATCGGGGCCCAGTCGTCCTCGTCCTCCTCGCCGGCGGCGGCGACCTCCAGCGCGGTGCGCAGGTGGTGCTCGTGCCCGTCGGTGAGGATGACGGCCATGACCTCGCGGTCACCGACCTTCTTCAGCACCTTCTCGGCGTCAAAGCCCGGGTCGATGACGATGGCCTCGTCGTCGTTCCCGACGATGTAGGTGTTGTTCTCGACGTCGTAGGCGGTGCCGTACAGCGAGGTCTCGCCCGACGTCACCACGGTTTCGATGCGCGCATCCACGCCCGCACCCTACCGCTGCGGCGCCCTCGGCGCGCCTCCGCGCGGCGGCCGGGCGGCCCGGCGGGTCAGCGGCGGACGGGCGGGACGGCGCCGGACGTGGCGGCGAGCAGCGCCTCGTAGGCGCCGGGCGCGGTCGTCTCGGCGCCGAGCCGGTCGCCGGTGAGCGCGCCGTGGTCGTCGCTGGAGCCGGTGACGACGAGGTCCAGGTCCCCGGCGAGGGCGCGCAGGGCGGCGCGGTCGCGGGCGGGCTGGTCGGGGTGGTCGGCCTCCAGGCCGGTGAGCCCGGCGGCGGCGAGGTCCGCGATCAGCGCGTCGTCGGCGTGGTAGCCGCCGCGTGCCGCCCGGGGATGCGCGAGCACGGTCGCCCCTCCCGCCGCGCGGACGAGCCGCACGGCACGGACCGGGTCGAGCGCGTAGCGGCCGACGTGGGCCCGTCCGCCCTCGGCGATCCACGCCGGGCCGAACGCCTCGTCCACGGTCGCGACGGCGCCGGATTCCACGAGCGCGCGGGCGATGTGCGGGCGTCCCACGGCGTCGCCGCGGGCCAGCGCGCGGACGGCGTCCCAGGTGACGTCGGCGCCCAGTTCGCGGAGCCTGTCCACCATCCGGCGGGCGCGGATGACGCGGTCGTCGCGCAGCCGCGCCATCTCCGCCGCCAGCTCGGGGTGCTCCGGATCGAACAAGTAGCCGAGGAGGTGCACGCTTCGGCCGTCCACCTGGCAGGACAGTTCGGCCCCGGCGACGAGCGTCGTCCCGGCGGGCAGCGCCGCGACGGCGGCGGCGACCCCGGCGACCGTGTCGTGGTCGGTGAGCGCGACGACGTCGAGCCCGGCGGCGTGGGCGCGGGCGACGACCTGCGCGGGCGGGCGGGTGCCGTCGGAGACGTCGCTGTGGGCGTGCAGGTCGATGCGCATACCCCTTGCTACACCCGCCGGGTGCGCGCGGGTCAGGGGAGGTGGGTCAGGCGGGGGCTGAGCGGGCCGTAGGGCAGGTCGAGGGCGAAACCGGGCTCGCGCAGGTCGAGCAGGGCGGACGCCTCCAGCAGCAGGACCCCGGCCTCGGCGGGCCACAGCACGGCCCACAGCCAGTTGCCCAGGGCCTCACCGACGTAGGCGGCGCGGTCGGACGGGGCGGCGACCGGCCACAGCGGGACCGACCGGCCCGCCGCCGCGAGCTTGGTGAGCGCGGCGCCCCGGTCGAAGCCGGGGCCCGGGTCGGTGCCGGGCAGTCCGGCGAAGTGCGCGCCGAGCCCGATACCGGGCTCCTCGGCGACGAGGATGAGGTCGTGCGAGCCGGTGAGCAGGCCGGGCCCCGACAGCGCGACGGCCACGGCGCGGGCGCCGCCGCGCTCGTCACCGACCGAGCCGAACCCGGTGACGAGCCAGTCGCGCGGGAGCGGCCACGGCGCCCAGACGGGGACGTGCGTGTGCCGGAGCACTTCGTCGAGCGCGTCCTGGCCGGGCTGCTCGGACGGGCGGCGCGGCAGCACGGCGCCGTGCTCGCCACACGTCCAGTCGGCGGAGCGGGCGTCGGGCGGTCGCAGCTCTGCGGCGCACCGCGGGCAGGTGACCTCGGCGCTCATGGTTACCTACAGTGCGTCGTCGAACGCGGTACGTCAAGCCCTCCACGCCGTCGCACTGCCAAGGTTCGGCGATGATCGGGTCATGCGCGTGCGATGTGCGGGAGCGGTCGTCCGGGACGGCCACGGCCGCGTCCTGCTGATCCTGCGGGGTCACGAACCGGCGCGGGGCACCTGGTCGATCCCCGGCGGCCGGGTCGAACCGGGCGAGGACGACCGGACCGCCGTCATCCGCGAACTCCGCGAGGAGACCGGCCTGACGGTCGAACCCGGCGCGCTCGCGGGCACCGTCGAACGGGCCGAACCCGGCGTCGTCTACGAGATCCACGACTACGTCGCGACCGTCACCGGCGGCGTCCTGACCCCGGGCGACGACGCCGACGACGCCCGCTGGTTCACCCCCGCCGAGCTGCGCGCCGCCGACCTCGCCCCCGGCGTGCTGGCCGCGCTGGAGTCCTGGGGCTTCGCCTGAGCCGCGACCGCCTAGGATCTTGACGCTCCTTCCCCCCGGAGGTCCCGGTGACCCTGCACGACCTGCTCGAACCCCTGCTCCGCCCCGCCTTCCACCTCGGCGCCGTCCCGACGAGCTGGGCCGAGCTGATCGGCTTCGCGACCGGTGCGCTGAACGTGTACCTGGTCGTGCGGCAGAACATCTGGAACTGGCCGATCGGCGCCGTGAACGTCATCTTCCTCGGCCTGGTCTTCCTGGACGGCGGCCTGTACGCCGACGCCGCGCTCCAGGTCGTCTACGTCGCGCTCCAGTGCTACGGCTGGTACGTCTGGATGTACGGCGGGGCCGAACGCGACGCGCTGCCGGTGCGCCGCACCCGCCGCGCCGAGTGGGCGGGCGTCGGCGTCGCGGGCGCGGTGGCGACGGCCGTCATGACGTGGGTCCTCGTCGCCTTCACCGACTCCACGGTCCCGTTCTGGGACGCGGTCACCACGGCGCTGTCGCTCATGGCCACCTACGGGATGTCGCGCAAGCTGCTGGAGTCGTGGTGGCTGTGGATCGCCGCCGACCTGATCTACATCCCGCTCTACTGGCACAAGGACCTGCACCTGACGTCCGTGCTCTACGTGCTCTTCCTGGCGTTGTGCGTGTCGGGGCTGATCGCCTGGCGGCGCGACCTGACCGGCCGGGCGCCCGTCGCGGAGACGGTCGCGTGACGTTCGCGCACGGCCTGGTCATCGGCAAGTTCTATCCGCCGCACGCCGGGCACCGGCACCTCGTGGACACGGCCGCCGCGCGGTGCGCGCGGGTCACGGTCGTCGTGGCCGCGTCCACGGCCGAGAGCGTCCCGCTCGCGCTGCGCGCCGCGTGGCTGCGGGAGACGCATCCGCAGCCGCACGTCGAGATCGTGCCGGTCATGGACGACGCCGAGGTCGACTACGGCTCCGACGCCGCCTGGGCGACGCACGTTAACGCCTTCCGCGCGGCGCTGCGCCTCATGGAGGGCCTGGGCGTCATCTGGCCGCCGGTCGACGCCGTGTTCAGCTCCGAGGACTACGGCCCCGAGCTGGCGCGCCGGTTCGGCGCCGCGCACGTGCCCGTCGACCCCGACCGGGCGCGGTTCCCGGTCAGCGGCACCGCCGTGCGCGCCGACCCGGTCGCGACGTGGGAGCACCTGGCGCCGCCCGTCCGCGCGTACCTGGCCCGGCGCGTCGTGGTCACCGGCGCGGAGTCCACCGGCACGACGACGCTGACCCGCGCGCTCGCGGCGCACTACGCGGCGCGCGGCGGCGTCTGGGCCGCGACGCGGTGGGTGCCCGAGTACGGGCGGACGTACTGCACGGAGAAGCTGGCCGCCGTGCGGCGCGCGGCGGGCGACCCCGGCCTCTGGCTGGACGACCTCGCCTGGGAGTCCGCCGAGTTCACGACGATCGCCGAACGTCATCTCGCGCTGGAGGACGCCGCCGCCCGCGCCGGGTCGCCCGTCCTGTTCTGCGACACCGACGCGCTGGCCACGACGCTGTGGCACGAGCGCTATCTGAACGCCCCGGCCCCGGACGTCGAGCGGGTGCACGAGCGCGCCCCGCACCACCTGTGGATTCACACGTCCGCCGACGGCGTGCCGTTCGAGCAGGACGGCTGGCGCGACGGCGAGTCCGTCCGGTCGTGGATGGACGTCCGGTTCCGCACCGAGCTGGCCCGCCACCGGCTCCCGCACGTCACCGTGCGCGGCGCGCACGAGGAGCGGCTGGAGAAGGCCGTCGTCGCGGTGGACGCGCTGCTGGCGGCGGGCTGGGAGATCAGCCCACCGCTCTAGGCTCCGGCGTCACCCGCCGCACGCCGAGCCTGCGGGCGAGCAGCAGCACGACGGCGGCGAAGACGGCGAGCGCGACCAGGTCGCCGAGGACGTACTGCCACGGCACCGCGCCCTGCTCGATGTCGAGGTCGCCGGCGGCGGCCATCAGCCAGAACGCCATCAGGTTGTTGAGCACGTGCAGCGCGATGGCCGCTTCGAGGCCGCCCGTCCGGATCGTCAGGAACGCGGCGACGAACCCGAACGCGAAGATGTCCAGGATGCCCCAGCCGGTGTAGCCGTGCCCGGCGGTGAAGAACGCCGACGCGACGAGCACGGCTGGCCACGGCGTCCGGAACACGGTGCTCAGCGCCCGTCCGACCCGGTTCGTGCTGTTCTCCAGCGTGCACGCGCCGACCGCCTGGAGCAGCCAGCCCCGGAACGCGTACTCCTCCGCCGCCGCCTGGAACGGCACGAGCAGCAGGATGAGCAGCGCGGGCACCAGGAACTCGTCCCACCCGGCCCAGCCCGCCTCGATCAGCGGGTCGTCCACCTGGCCCGCCGCCAGCAGCGACGTCCCGAGCGTGATCGCGCAGAACACCACCGCGACCCCGGCGCACACCGCCGTCCACCGCCACCGCAGCCGCCCGGTGACCGACGACAGCGTGCCGGGACGGCGGCGCTGCACCGCCCACGCGGCCAGGAACACGACCGGGATCAGCAGGGCCAGCAGGCCGAGGTTGACCACCAGCCCGCCGAGCGGGCCGAAGAACTCCAGCAGGTCGCCGTCGGACTCCTCCGGCACGCCCTTCACGGCGACGAGGCCGATGAACACGACGATCATCAGCGCGGCGGCGACGACCACCCACACGCCCACGATGAGCAGGGTGCCGAGCAGCGGCCGCCACCACCGGTGCACGCGCGTGCGCGCCATCCGGTGGTAGGGGACGTCCGGCTCGGGCTCCACGACCCACGCCCGCCTGCCCTGCGGCGGCCCGTACGCCATCTGGTACCCGGCCCCGGGCGGGCCCCACGCCCCGTACGGCGCCCCGTACGGCGCCGGCGCGGGACCGGGCCGCTGCGGCTGCCCGACGTCGCCGCCCCACGGAGAATCAGGGCGCTCACCCACAGAGGCCCCCGCACCGGGACGATCGCCCCCGGAGGGCACATGACCGGAACGGTCGCCTTCGGAGGGTGCGTAACCGGGGCGCTCGCCCTCGGAAGGCACATAGCCGGAACGGCCACCCTCGGAAGGCGCGTAACCGGGACGAGAACCCTCGGAGTGCCCGGGGTCGTGTGCGGGCGGGACGGACGGCGCGGAATCCCCCGTCGGCGCCGGATCGGGGCGCGAGGGCTCGTCCGGGGATGGGTCGGGCGGGGTCCAGCCGTGGTCGTCCGAGGGTCGGGTCATCCGGTCGCTCCGTCCTGCCGCCGTCCGAGGTCACCGGGCGTCCTGCCCGCCCGGGGCCGGTTCCTCACTCCGCGTCGCCGCCCGGCGGGTCGAACGTCCTGGTCCGGGTGAGGCCCGCCGCCCGGCCCTTCGCCGCGACGACGAGGGCCATCTTGCGGGACGCCTCGTCGATCATCTCGTCACCGAGCGTCGCCGCGCCGCGTCCCTGGACGGTCGTGGCGTGTTCGTAGGCGTCCAGGATCAGCTCGGCGCGGTCGTAGTCGTCCTGTTCGGGGGAGAAGACCTCGTTGCCCGCCTCGACCTGCGCGGGGTGCAGCACCCACTTGCCGTCGAAGCCGAGCGCCGCCGACCGGCGCGCGACCCGGCGGAACGCCTCGACGTCGCGGACGTTGAAGTACGGCCCGTCGACCGCCTGGAGGCCGCGCGCCCGCGCCGCGACGAGGATGCGCATGAGGATGTAGTGATACGCGTCACCCTCGGTGTAGCCGGGCGGCTGGTCGCCCACCGTCAGCGTCCTCATGTTGATCGACGCCATGAAGTCGCCCGGCCCGTAGACCAGCGCCTCCAGCCGGGGCGACGACGCCGCGATCGCGTCGATCTCCACCATGCCGCGCGCGTCCTCGATCTGAGCTTCGATCCCGATCCGTCCCGGTTCGAGGTCGTGCGCCCGTTCGATCTGGGTGAGCAGCCGGTCCAGCCACTGGACGTGCGACGCCTCCTGAACCTTCGGCAGGATGATCACGTCCAGGTGGGCGCCCGCGTGCTCGACGACGTCGATCACGTCCCGGTACGCCCACGGCGTGTCCAGGTCGTTGACGCGGACGGCGCGCACCTTGCCCGTCCAGTCGCCCTCGCGCAGCGCCCGCACGATCTCGCCGCGCGCCTCCTCCTTCTTCGCCGGGGCGACGGCGTCCTCCAGGTCGAGGAAGATCTCGTCGGCGGCCAGCCCCTGCGCCTTGGCGATGAAGCGCGGGTTGCTGCCGGGGACCGCGAGGATCGTGCGACGGGATCTCATGCGCGGGATGGTATCGGCGGGTGTGAGACCCTGACCGGCATGGGTGAGCAGAGCATCGCGCTGGTCGAGGAAGCGGTCAAGAAGTCCGGCCTGCTCTGGCTGGAGCTGCCGGGCCTGCCGCAGCCGCGCGCCGCCTGGCACGTCTGGCACGACGGGTCGCTGTACGTGCTGACCGGCGGCGAGGGCGAGCAGCCGCTGCCCGGCCTGGCCGAGTCCGACCGCATCCGGGCGATCGTGCCCAGCAAGGACAAGGGCGGGCGGCTCGTCACCTTCGACACCGAATGCTCCATCGTGGAGCCCGGCACCGACCTGTGGGACGAGGTCGTCCCGCTCCTGGTCAAGGCCCGCCTCAACGGCACCTCCGACCAGGCCGAACGGTGGCGCACCGAGTCGTGGGTCGTCCGGCTCACCCCCGACGCCGAGATCGCCGGGCCCGCCGAGCAGCCCGCCGACTACGCCACCGTGCGGCCGGTGCCGAGCCCCGCCACGACCGCCGGTCCCCCGCCGCGCCTGCGCGGCTCCAAGAAGCGCGCCGTCGACCGCTGACGCGCCACGTGAAGCACGCCACCGGATGACCGGCAAGATCGTGGGTAGTGTCCTCGCCATGAGCGGATCTCCCACACGGGTCTTCATCGCCCGGCTGGCCGGGATCGCGGTCTTCGACCCCGTCGGCGACCAGGTGGGACGCGTCCGCGACGTGGTGGTGGGCCTGCGCCTCGGCGGCCGCCCGCCCCGCGTCCTCGGGCTCGTCGTCGAGGTGTCCCCGCGCCGCCCGGTCTTCCTGCCGATCACGCGCGTCACCGTCATCGAACCCGACGCGATCATCTTCGACGGGCGGCTCAACGTGCGGCGCTTCCAGCAGCGCGAGTCCGAGACGCTCGTCATCGCCGAGATGCTCGACCGCACCGTGCGGCTGCGCGAGGACGACTCGGTCGTCTCGGTCGTGGACGTCGCCATGGAGCCGACCCGCACCCGCGACTGGCTCATCTCCAAGATCGCCGTGCGCCGGAAGACGACGCGCGGGCTGCGGCGGCGCGGCGAGACGTTCGTGGTCGATCAGGAGGGCGTCGAAGGCTTCTCCGCCGTCGAGCACGGCCAGGGCGCCGCCGGGCTCATCGCGGCGTTCGAGCGGATGAAGCCCGCCGACCTCGCCAACGTCGTGCACGAGCTGCCCGCCAAGCGCCGCGCCGAGGTCGCCGCAGCGCTGGACGACGAACGCCTCGCCGACGTCCTGGAGGAGCTGCCCGAGGACGACCAGGTCGAGATCCTCGGCAAGCTCGGCGTCGACCGCGCCGCCGACGTCCTGGAGGCCATGGGCCCCGACGACGCCGCCGACCTGCTCGGCGAGCTGCCCGTCGAGCAGCGCGAGCGGCTGCTGACGATGATGGAGCCGCGCGAGGCCGCCCCCGTCCGCCGCCTGCTCACCTACGAGGACGACAGCGCGGGCGGCCTCATGACGACCGACCCCGTCGTCGTCCCGCCGGACGCGACCGTCGCCGAGGCGCTGGCGTCCATCCGCAACCCCGACCTGAACCCGGCGCTGGCCGCGCAGGTCTACGTGTGCCGCCCGCCCACCGAGACGCCCACCGGCCGGTACCTGGGCGTCGTGCACTTCCAGCGGCTGCTGCGCGAACCGCCGCCGACCCTCGTCAGCGGCATCGTGGACACCGTCCTCGACCCGCTGCGTCCCACGATGGACCTGGCGTCGGTCGCGGTCTACCTCGCGACCTACAACCTCGTCGCCGGTCCCGTCGTGGACGAGGACGGCCACCTGCTCGGCACCGTCACCATCGACGACGTGCTCGACCACCTCCTGCCGGACAACTGGCGGGAGGCCGTGATGGACCTCTCGGCGGCGCACCCGGCCGACCCGGAGGAGGAGGCGCTGCGCCGCGCCGACGACGACCGCCTGCTCCCCGGGGGGAACCCATGACGATGGCACCACGCCTGGACCAGCCGCGCGAACTGCGCCGCGCCCTGCTGCCCCGCCCGCACTACGACCCCGAGTCGTTCGGGCAGATCTCCGAGCGCATCGCCCGCTTCCTCGGCACCGCCCGCTTCATCGTCTACATGACGATCTTCGTGGGGGTGTGGCTGGCGTGGAACGTGCTGGCGCCCGCGTCGTGGCGGTTCGACGAGTACCCGTTCATCTTCCTGACGCTGATGCTGTCGCTCCAGGCGTCCTACGCGGCGCCGCTGATCCTGCTCGCGCAGAACCGGCAGGACGACCGCGACCGCGTCCAGTACGAGCAGGACCGGGGCCGCAACGAACGCACCATCGCCGACACCGAGTACCTCACCCGGGAGATCGCGGGGCTGCGGCTGGCGCTGAACGAGGTCGCGACGCGCGACTTCCTGCGGTCGGAGCTCCAGTCGATCGTGAAGGAGCTGGACGAGCGGTATCAGCGGCCGTCGAACGGATAGGCGCCGTCGGCGAGCTTGTCCAGGAGGGCGCCGACGACGAGCAGGTCGTGCTCGTCCAGGCGGCTGAGCACGTAGTCGCGGACGCCCCGCTGATAGGTGGGGGTGGCCTCGGCGAGACGCGACCGTCCCGCCGGGGTGAGGACCGCGAACAGGCCGCGCGCGTCGCTGGCGCATGATTCGCGGCACACCAGCCCCTCGGACTGGAGCCGGTCGACGAGGCGGGTGAGCCCGCTGCGCGACAGCAGCACCCGGTCGGCCAGATCGTTCATGCGCAGCCGTCCGCCCGGGGCGTCACCGAGATGGGCGAGCACGTCGTAGGCGGCCAGCGCCAGATCGTGGGAACCGGCCAGATCGGCCTGGAGACGGCGGCTGATCTGCGCCTGCGCGCGCAGCATCGAGCGCCAGAACGCGGGTTCGGCGGCGGGCGGGGAGGTCACGTCCCGATCGTACGGCGGGCCGGGTTCGCGGGCATCCCCGAACAGTTCATACCATGGGGGCATGGCCCTCCAGTTGACGACCGAGCAGGTGACCGCGGCGCTCGCCACGGTGAACGATCCTGAGATCCGTAAGCCCATCACCGAGCTCGACATGGTCAAGAACGTCGACATCGCGCCGGACGGCGCCGTGCACGTCGGCATCTTCCTGACCGTGGCCGGCTGTCCCATGAAGGACACGCTCACCCGCAACGTCACCGAGGCCGTGCAGCGACTCGACGGCGTCACGTCCGTGCGGGTCGAGCTGGACGTCATGAGCGACGAGCAGCGCAAGAACCTCCAGACCAAGCTGCGCGGCGGCGAGGCCGCCAAGGAGATCCCGTTCGCCAAGCCCAACTCGCTGACCAAGGTGTACGCGGTCGCGAGCGGCAAGGGCGGCGTCGGCAAGTCGTCGGTGACGGTCAACCTCGCGGCGGCGCTGGCGGCGCAGGGCCGCAAGGTCGGCGTGGTCGACGCCGACATCTACGGGCACTCGATCCCGCGCATGCTGGGCGTGGAGCACTCGCCCACCAAGATCGAAGACATGATCATGCCGCCGTCGTCGCACGACGTGAAGGTCATCTCGGTCGGCATGTTCACGGCGGGCAACCAGCCGGTCGTCTGGCGCGGGCCGATGCTGCACCGCGCCCTCCAGCAGTTCCTCGCCGACGTCTACTGGGGCGACCTGGACATCCTCCTGATGGACCTGCCGCCCGGCACGGGCGACATCGCGATCTCGGTCGCGCAGCTCCTGCCGTCGGCGGAGATCCTCGTCGTGACGACGCCGCAGCAGGCCGCCGCCGAGGTGGCCGAGCGCGCGGGCGCCATCGCGGCGCAGACGCACCAGCAGGTCGTGGGCGTCATCGAGAACATGTCGTACCTGACGTGCGCGCACTGCGGCGAGCGGCAGGACATCTTCGGCAGCGGCGGCGGGCAGACCGTCGCGGACGCGCTGGCGACGACGCTCGGCACCCGCGTGCCGCTGCTGGGCCAGGTCCCGATCGACGCGCGGCTGCGCGAGGGCGGCGACAACGGCACCCCGCTCGTCCTGTCCGACCCGGACGCCGAGGCCGCCAAGGAGCTGCGCACCATCGCCGACAAGATCGGCGGCCGCTCGCGCGGCCTGGCGGGCATGTCCCTGGGCATCTCGCCCAAGCGCCGCTGACACCCGCGTTCCGCGCGCCCCTCGTCCCGGTCCGGGGCGGGGGGCGTCGTGCGTTCTCGACCCTTCCGGGTCAGGTGGCCTCGTTGTCGAACGGGGGGCGTTCGCCGTAGTCGAGCGGGGGCGAGGACGCCGTGGACGCGTAGAGCGGGTCGTCGTCCAGGGGGCGGGACGGGCGGGGGAAGTCGTTCGGGTCGTCCTCCAGCAGGTGCTTGCGGACGAACGCCTTGGGGTTGAGGTCGTTGACGTCGAAGTCCTTGAACTCCGGCCCGAGGTTGTCCTGGAGTTCGGCCTTGGCGTTGTTGGCCATCAGCCGGATCTGGCGCAGCGTGCGCCCGAGCTGCTGCGCCGCCTGCGGGAGCTTGTCGCCGAAGATCACCAGGGCGAGGACGACGAGCACCGCCATCTCGCCGATTCCGACGTCGAACACCCCGGTCCTCCACACTCCCGACGAACCCGTCCCCGCACCGGGGCCGGTTCCGCACCAGCGTATCGCCCGTTCACGCCTTACCGGCAGCCCCCCGAACGTGCGTTCACCCACCCGCTCCCCCACGTTCCCCCGCCCGGCGGAAACGGCGAGGCGGGCCGGTGGGAAATCCACCGGCCCGCCTGATCGGGTGAGGGTCAGCCTGCTTCGAGGGTGACCTCTACCGTTTGTTCCTGGCCGCCTCGCTGGAAGGTGACCTTGATCTTCGCGCCCGGGGCCTTGCTGCGGATGAGGGCGATGAGGTCGGAGGCGTCCTCGATGGGGCGGTCGTCGACCTTGGTGATGACGTCGCCGGGCTTGAGGCCCGCCTTGTCCGCCGGGCCGCCCGGGGTGACGGGCTTCTGGCCCTGGATCTCGCGGTCGAGGATCTTGGCGCCGTTCTGCGACTGGGGGTCGGGGATGACGCCCATCTTCGCCTGCTTGACGCTGCCGGTGTTGATGATCTCCTCCGCGACGCGGATGCCCTGGTTGATGGGGATCGCGAAGCCGAGCCCGATGTTGCCCGCCTGTCCCCCGCCGAGCCCCTGGCTGGGAACCGTCGCGATCGCCGTGTTGATGCCGATCACGTTGCCCCGGGCGTCCACGAGCGGACCGCCCGAGTTGCCGGGGTTGATGGCGGCGTCGGTCTGGATGGCGTTGAGGAACGAGGTGTCGCCGCCGTCGCCGCGCGTCGGGACGGCGCGGTTCATCGAGCTGACGATGCCCGTCGTCACCGAGCCCTGGAGGCCCAGCGGGGAGCCGATCGCGATGACCGGGTCGCCGACGGCCAGTTCGTCGGAGTTGCCGGGGGTCAGCGCGGGCAGCGAGTGCGCGCCGTCCACCTTGAGCACCGCGATGTCGGAACTCGGGTCGTTGCCGACGATCTTGGCGGTGAGCGTCTTCTTGTCGTTGAAGATGACCTGGATCTGCCCGTTCGCGCCCGGCGCCGCCACGTGGTTGTTCGTGACGATGTAGCCGTTCTTGACGATGAACCCGGTGCCCGCGCCCTGCTCGCCGCCGCCCGACACGCGGATCATCACGACGCTCGGCAGCACCTTCTGCGCGATCCCGGCGACGGAGTCCGGCGGGCGGTTCTTGGCGGCCGGGCCCGCGCCCGGCGAGCCGCCGAGGCTGACGGTGCCCGAGTCGCGGTCGGTCGCGAGGACGGCGATCCCCGCCCCGACCCCGGCCGACACCAGCCCGACGATCGCGACGATCAGCACGAGCAGCCCCAGACCGGGCCCGCGACGCGGCTCCCGCGCCACCGGCGGCACCGGCGCCCAGTTCGGCCCGCCGGGCGGCTGCCCGTATCCGGCCATCGGCCGGGGACCGGGCGGCGCGGGCGGCGGACCGCCGTGCGGCGGGCCGGGCGGCGCCGGTGGCGGCTGCCCGTGGCCGTGCTGCGGCCAGCCGTACGGCGCGGCGGCCGGCGGCTGGTTGTACGGCACGAACGCCGGGCGGTGGCGGCCGTCGCCGGGCGCCTGGTCGGCCGGTACGGCGCCGTGCTGCGCGGGCGGCTGCCCGTGCTCCGCCGCCGCCCAGCGGGCGGGCGCCTCGTCGTCCGCCGGAGGGCCGCTCTCGGGCGACGTCCAGCCGCCCCGCTGCCCCTGGTCGTCGGCCGCAGCGGCCGACGGGCTCTTCTCGGGCGACGCCCAGCCGCCCTGCCGCCCCTGGTCGTCGCCCGGAGCGGACGGCCCCGCGACGCGGCGGTCGCCCGTCTCGGCGTTGTCCGCGGGCGTCTCGGGGGCCGGGATCTCCTGGTCGAACACCGTGCGCGGGGGACCGTCGGCCGGGGCCGCGCCGGGCTCCTCGTCGTGCCGGTCGCGCCCGAACCCGGGGACGGGGCCGTCATCCGCAGGCGATCCGGCCGGCCCGTGGTTCTTCTCCGTCATCCCCATCTCTCCTACCGAGCATGGTCCTCATCGTCGCGCCCCATCGTGCCCCGGCGGGCATGTGACGAACGTAAAGCCTTCAATCGAACGGATTGACCCATGAGCCTAGCCTGCGCGCGCCCCGCGCCAGCCGGGCCGGGAGGGCTTCGCCGCGCGGCGGCAGCAGCGCGGCGACGCCCGCCGCCGTGGACTCCGGCGCCTCGGTGACGACCGTGACGACGTACCCGCCGCCGCCGGTCACCGCCCAGCGGTGCAGCCCGTCGCGCCGGAACACCGGACGGCCGTCGCCGCCGGAGCGTCGCCAGCCCGCCAGCTCGCGGGCGTCCAGCTCGCCGCGCTGCACGAACACCGACACGGTGGCCAGGCCGTCGGAGTAGCCGAGATGGACGGTGCCGTCGGCGGCGCGGCGCGCGTCGTACAGCCGCAGGCGGCCCGGCAGCGCCTCGCGCACCGGCCAGCCGCCGTCGCGCAGCCGGGCGCGGGCGGCGGCGTCGAGGCGGCCCGGCCACGGCGTCTCGACCCGCGCCGAGGGCGGCACCGTGCCCGCAGTCCCGACGCGGATGCTGCTGAACCCGCTCGTGCAGACCGGGCCTCCGGCGGCGTCCAGCAGTTCGCGGCGCAGCAGCAGGCCGGTCGCGGCGTCGAGGTAGAAGCGCCCGGCGACGCCGCCGTGCGGCCGGTACGCCTCGACGACGTGGACGCGGCGGCCGAGCAGGGTGGTGCCGGGCGCGCGCACGAGCGTGTAGTTGCCGTCGAGCAGGTCGAAGGTCGCGGCGATCGGCTCGCTCGCGAGGTCGGGGGTGCGGGCGGACGCGTAGCCGGTGCCGACGCCGGGCTCGTGCACGACCGCGACGTGCGCGGTCGTCGGGCCGTTCCCCCACGTGGTGAGGAACCGGCGGCCCTCGTAGCGCAGGTCGCGGGCGGCGTCGGCGGCGGCGCGCAGCAGCCGCTGCGCGTCGGCGTCGTCGGTGCGGCGGACGCGGTCGCGGGGTTCGGCGGCGGTGCCGCCCGCCACGGTGAGGACGGCCGCGAGACCGCCGGCGGCCAGGGCGCAGCCCCGGCCGTACGGCACGCGGAAGCGCCCGGTCACGGCCCCGGTGGAAGGGGCACGGCGGTCTGGAACGTGCGGGGGTCGGTCAGCGGATCGGAGACCGGTACATCGCCGGACACCAGCGCGTGTTCAACCGCGAACCGGTCGAAGGCGGGCGTCACGTAGGGCGCGTCGTCGCGGTCGCCCGCGAGGTAGGTGGCGCTGCCGAGCCCGAGGAACAGCGTCGCGGCGCCCACGGCCACCACCGCGCGGCGCGGATCGCGCAGCGCGCCGACGCGCGCGGCGGGACGGCCGTCGCCCGGCCGGACCCGCGCGTGCCCGGCGGGCCGCGACGGTGCGCGGCGCGGCCGGAACGCCGACGCGGACACCGGCACGGCGTCGCGGACGGGATCGGGCGTGTCGTGCGGGGTCTGCTCGGCCAGCGCCCGCAGCCGCGCGAGGAAGTCGCCCGACGGGGTGTCCCGCTGCTCGGCCGGGCCGTCGCCGAGCCCGCGCAGCCGCCCCTTGAGCCCGCGCAGCATCACGGCCTCGGCGCGGCACGCCGCGCACCCCGTCAGGTGCGCGTACGCGGCGTCGCGCTCGTCGTGGTCGAGTTCGCCGTCGACCAGCGCGGTCAGGCGTTCCCCCAGACAGCTCACGTGGCTCCTCGTCGATCCGAATGGTTCAGTCGCGAACGGGTCGCGTCACCCGCGCGGGCCGCCGGTGACGCCGCCGCGCGGTCTGCGGTGCTCCAGCGCCGCGCGGAGCTGCGCCCGGCCCCGGTGGATGCGGCTCCGCACCGTTCCCAGTTTGACATCCAGGGTCGCGGAGATCTCCTCGTAGGAGAGGCCCTCGATGTCGCACAGCACCACCGCCGCCCGGTACTCGGGCGCCAGCGCGTCGAGCGCGGCCTGGACGTCGGCGTCGAAGTTGCGGTCGTCGAACGTCTGCGCCGGGGTGGGCTCGCGGCCCTGGAGGCGGTCGGCGGCGTCGTCGGCCAGGCCCTCGAAGCGGATGCGCTTGCGGCGCCGCGCGCCGTCGAGGAAGAGGTTGGTGGTGATGCGGTGCAGCCAGCCCTCGAACGTGCCCGGCGTGTAGCTCGACAGCGAGCGGAACACGCGGACGAAGACCTCCTGGGTGAGGTCTTCGGCGTCGTGCTGGTTGCCGGTGAGGCGGTAGGCCAGCCGGTAGACGCGGGCCGAGTGCTCGCGGACGACCTCGTCCCACGAGGGCGGAGCCCACTCCGCCTCGGGCGCGTTCTCGCGGACGCCCGGCGCGCGGGCGACTCCGGCGGCGCCCTTGAAGCTCAGTGCTGCCACTCCCATGCTGCGGCGGTTCCTCTCTGATGACCGACACGCTGCCGTCGGTAGGACACGGTCGCGCCTGGGCTGGGGCGTCGTGCTCGTGCCACCGGCGCGCGCTGGGTGCGCGCACCGCTGACGTCATCACCGGCTAGAACGCGCTGGAACCGCGGTTGGTTCCCGGTCAGCGATATGGTCTTTCCAGCATGAGCCAGGCGGGGTTCCGCGAGGAGGCAGCCATCGACGCCATTTCGGCCACCCTGGCCTACGTGGAGGAGTACCTCCCCGAGGACGAGGCGTTGCAGCGCGCACGCGGGCGCGGGCAGGAGGCGGGCGCCACGCCCATCAGCCCCGCCGGAGGCGCCGCGCTGCGGTTCGTCGCCACCCTGATCGGGGCGCGGACGGTCGTGGAGGTCGGTTCCGGCTGCGGGGTCTCGGGCATCTGGCTGCTGCGCGGCATGGCCCGCGACGCGGTGCTCACCAGCGTCGACGTCGAGCACGAGAACCAGCGGCTCGCCAAGATCGCCTACCGCGAGGCGGGGCTGGGCGCGTCCCGCACCCGCATGATCGTCGGCCGGGCGCTGGAGGTGCTGCCGCGCCTCACCGACGGCGCCTACGACATGGTCTTCTGCGACGCCGACAAGCGCGAGTACCCCGAGTACCTGACGGCGGCGCTGCGGCTGCTGCGGCCGGGCGGCGTCGTCGCGTTCGACAACGCGCTCTGGCACGACCGCGTCGCCGACCCCGCCCACGTCGACCCCGACACCGAGGCGATCCGCGAGGTGGGGCGGCTCGTCCGCGACGACGAGCGCCTGGTGCCGCTGCTGCTGCCGGTGGGCGACGGGCTGCTGTGCGCGGTCAAGAGGGACTGATGGAGCCGTTCGTCGTCCGCGCCAAGGCCGAGCGGTGGCGCGCGCTGACGCAGGTGGTGACGGCGCTCATCCTGGTGGCCGCGTCGGTCGCGTTCGTCACCGGCGGCGTGCTGCGCGGCTTCGGGCTCGGCGGCGCGGTGTTCACCGGGCTGGGGCTCGTCGGCGTCGTGCTGTTCGGCGCGGGGCTGCTCGTCGCCGTCGGGCGGCTGTTCGTGCGGCGCCCGGTGCTCGTCGTCGACGACGAGGGCGTGCTGCGCCCGGCGTCGTGGCCGCTGCCCGCCGCGCGCGGCCCCCGGCTGCGCTGGGAGGAGGTGTCCGCGCTCGGCGCGCTGCGGCGCGGCGTGGACGGCACGAGCAAGGGCGAGCAGGACTACCTCGTCTTCCTGCCCACCGAGGAGATGAAGGAGATGGTCCGCACCGCCGGACGTCCCCATCTCGTCGCGCTGACGCTGCCCGACGTCCCCAAGACGGCGCTGCCCGAGGGCGCGGAGACCGCGTCCCGGTGGTGCCTGCCGGTCGGGCCCGGCTGGGACGTCCCGCTCCCCGCCCTGGTCAAGGCCATCCGGGCCCGCCACGAGATCCCCGTGGTGGACCGCCGCACCGGCTAGGCGGGCAGCTCGGCGGCGAAGATCGGACGGGTCGTCGGCGCGGGCGAACCCCCGGCGGGCTCGATCGTGATGCCGACCTGACGCGCCCGCCCCACGTTGTCGATCATGACGGGCCCGGCGGCCCGCTCCATCGTGCCGACCGGCTCGGGGACGCCCGCCCCCATCAGCCACAGCGCGTAGGTGTGGGCGTGCGGGGCGCGCGGGATGCCGCTCATCACGACGACCGCCCGGTCGTGCGAGCGCGACATCACGACGGTGCCCCGGCCCCCGTCCCGCACCGACGCCGTGACCGCGACGGCGTCGGGCGCGGACAGCACGGCGTTCAGCGCGGCCTCGCGCGCCGCCGTCCGCCGCTCCCGCGCCTCGACCTGGTCGGCGCGGCGTTCGGCGCCGAACCAGCCCGCGCCGAACAGCGCCGCGAGCACGAGCGACGCCGCCGCGAGCAGCGCCGGTCCGGCCCGGCGGAACCGGGCGGCGCGGACGTCGCGCAGCCGGGGCGGCTCCTGCCGGGTCCGGCCCGCCTCGGCCAGCACCCGGGCGCGCAGCCCGTCCGGGGCCGGGCGCGCCGCCGCCATCCCCAGCCGCGCGGCGGTCTCCCGGAGCCCCTGGATCTCCTCCGCGCAGGTCTCGCAGCCGGCCAGGTGCGCCTCGAACTCGCGGCGTTCCTCATCGCTGAGCGCGTTCAGGACGTACGCCCCGGCGAGGGTATGGGTCATCTCTCCACCCCCAGGCAGTCGCGCATCCGGATGAGGCCGTCGCGCATCCTCGTCTTCACGGTGCCCAGTGAGGCCCCGAGGAGTTCGGCGACCTCACGGTAGGTGTAGCCGCCGTAATAGGCCAGCGTGACCGACTCGCGCTGGATCTCGGTGAGGCCGCCGAGGCAGCGGCGCACCCGCTCGCGTTCCAGCCGGTGCTCCACCGCCTCGGTCACCTCGTCGAACGCCGGTCCGTCGCCCCGGTGGGAGCGCAGTTCGCGGTCGGTCGCGGCCTGCGCGGAACGGACCCGGTCCACGGCGCGGCGGTGGGCCAGCGTCAGCACCCACCCCATCGCACTCCCCCGGGACGGGTCGAAACGGGCCGCCGTGCGCCACGTCTCGACCATCACCTCCTGCGCGACCTCCTCGGACTGCGCGGGGTCGCGCAGCACGCGCAGGACCAGCCCGTAGACGGGTCCGGAGACCCGGTCGTAGAGGCGGGCGAACGCGTCCTCGTCGCCGCGGGCGACGTGCCGGAAGAGGTCGGTCAGGTCGCCGTCGTCGGCTTCACGGCGGCGCGCGGAGGGAACGGGTGAGAGGTCCACGTTCCTCCTTCGTCGCGGTGCGTCGTCCCGGATGGGTGTCACTTCGGCATGAGGACCGAGTCGATGATGTACACGGTCGCGTTGCGCGTGGGCACGTTGCCGCACACGACCTTCGCCGAGTCGTTCACCGTGTACGACTCGCCCGAACCGGTCGTCATGACCTTCCCGCCCTGGAGCGAGGTGAACTCACCGGCGCCCATGGCCTGCGGGGCCTGCTTCCCCTTCACCACGTGGTAGGTGAGGATGTCGGTCAGCTTCTTCTTGTCGGCCAGGACGGCGTCCAGGTCCTTCTTGGGCAGCTTGGCGAACGCGTCGTTGGTGGGCGCGAACACCGTGATGTCCTGGGCCGAGTTCAGCGTGTCGGCCAGGCCCGCCTTGCCGACGGCGGTCACCAGCGTGGACAGCGCGGGGTTGTTCGACGCGGCCGTGGCGACCGGGTCGGCGGCCATGCCCTGGAAGCTGCCCGCGCCCTCCTTGGGCACCGACGCGCAGGCCGGGCCGAACGGGCCGTCGGCCATCGGGGCGCTGGAGGTGGCGGCGGGCGCGCTGGACGTCGGCGCGGTCGCGGCGTCGTCGGAGTCACCGCCGCCGCAGGCGGCCAGGCCGAGCGTGAGACCGGCGGCGACGGCGACGGAACCGAGAATGCGGACGTTCATGACACTTCTCCTCTAGGTGACGGTGATGACGACCGAGTGCCACCCCGACGCCCCGTCGGGGATCGGGTCGGCGCGGCGCTCGGTCTGGACGGCGCCCGTGCCGTCGATGGCACGGGCCTCGACACGGTGGCTGCCGGCGGTGGCGTCCCATTCCAGGAACCACTGCCGCCACGTGTCGGAGCTGGGGACGGGGGCGAGGCGGGCGCGGCGCCACGGGCCGCCGTCGACGCGGACCTCGACGGCGTCGATGCCCCGGTGCTGCGCCCACGCGACGCCCGCGATGGGGACGCGGCCCGCCTTGACCTCGCCGAACGCGCGGGGCACGTCGATGCGGGCCATGGTCTTGATCGGCGCCTGCTCGGCCCACCTGCGGCGCGTCCAGTACGCCCGGTCCGTGGCGAAGCGGGAGACCTTGAGGTCCACGACCCACTTCGTCGCCGAGACGTAGCCGTACAGGCCGGGCACGACCATGCGGGCCGGGAAGCCGTGCCGGACGGGCAGCGGCTCGCCGTTCATGCCGACGGCCAGCAGCGCGTCCCGGCCGTCCAGGACGGCGGACAGCGGCGTGCTGATCGTCATGCCGTCGGCGGAGCGGCTGAAGATCTGGTCGGCGCCCGCACGGACGCCCGCCTCGCGGAGCAGGTCGGCGAGGTCGACGCCGAGCCAGCGGGCGTGCCCGGCGTAGGGGCCGCCGACCTCGTTGGAGACGCAGGTGAGCGTGATGTCGCGTTCGGTCAGGGGGCGGCGCAGCAGCTCGTCGAAGGTGATCTCGAACGGCCGGTCGACGAGGCCGTGCACGCGCAGCGTCCAGTCGGACGGGTCGACCTGCGGCAGGGTGAGCGCGGTGTCGACGCGGTAGAAGTCCTTGTTCGGCGTGGTGAAGGTCGTGAGGCCCTTGACGCGCAGGTCGGCGCCCGCCGGGAGGGGCTTGGCGGGGTCGGCCGGGGGCGGCAGCCGGATGGCGTCGCGGGCGGCGGCCACGTCGCGGCGCGCGTTGAGGACGCGGCCGAGGACGCCCGTCCCGGCGGCGACGCCGGTGAAGATCAGGAAGGCGCGGCGCTGCGAGCCCGCGAGCACCGGACGCGGCGGCCGCAGCATGAGCAGCAGCGCGCCGGTCGCCGCGCACGCGCCGAGGACGACGGGGACGGCGTCGGCGGGCCCGGCGTCCGGGCGGGTCAGCGCGGCGGCGGCGCCCACGGCGCCGAACGCGGCGAATCCGGCGGCGGCCCAGCGCGGCCGGGTGCGCCCCAGCAGTCCGAGCAGCGCCGCGAGGACGGCGACTCCGGCGACGAGACCGCCGAGCAGGACGGCCTTGTCGCTCTCGCCGAACGTCCGGATGGCCCAGCTCTTGAGCCACTCGGGCGTGCGGTCGATCCCGGCGCCGCCCACGGCGATGAGCGGCGCCGCCTGCGGGCGCACGAACGCCGCGCACAGTTCGGCGACGCCGAGGGCGACGGCCGCGGCCACGATGCCCGCGCCCGCGGCGGTGATCCTTCCCGCCCGCTGTCCCGTCTGCGTCATGCCGGTCATTCGGAGCCCCGGCGGGGGCGGATGGGTGCGTTTCGCAGAAAGTTCGGGCGGCCCGGCGCACCCGGGGGGCGTGACGTCCGATCCGTGGGTATTTACGGAGAGTGACAGTTCGCGAGGACGTTACGGCGTTCGAGTTCGATCCGGTGGCCGCCGCGCGGTGGGGGCCGGTGGCGGCGGGCTCGGCATGGGCGGGGGGCGTCGGCGTGTTCGGGGCCGCGCTGGCGCAGGTCGCGGGAGAGCCGGATGCGGCCGTCGCGTGGGGCGGGGCCGGGGCGGTGCTGCTCGCGGCGGCGCTCGGCGTCTGCCTCCTGGTGCGGCGGGCCGGTGGGCCGGTGCGGGTCGCGGTGCGCGGGGACGGGATCGCCGGGGAGGGCTGGTCGGTGCCCTGGGGCGAGCTGGCGGCGGTCGTGGCCGCGCCGGGCGTCATCAGCCTGTTCCCGGCCGATGCCGGGTTCGGGGCCCGGCATCCCGAGATGGCCGGGTTGTGGGCGGCGGACGGCGCGTACCGGCTGCGCACCGCGTCGCGCGGGCAGGACTGGCGGCCGTTCCTGGCGGCCGTGCACGCGCGGGCGCCGCACGTCCGGCGCGGCGACGGGCCCCGCACGCTCGTCCGGGACCTGGCCGCACGCCGGTCGCCGTGGAGCATCGGGCACTACCTGCGGCGCGGCGAGGACGACGAGCGCCGCGCCGGACGGCGCCCGGGCGAGGTCGTCGCGGTCGTCATCGTGCTCGGCGGCTGGACGCTGGCGTGCACCCTCCAGCTCGGCGCCGGGACGGTCGCCGCCGCGCGGGACGGGCACGGCCCGCACCCGCTGCCCCTGCTCGCCCTGCTGGCCGTGCCCCCGGCGGTCGTCGCCGTGCTGCGCCGCGTGTGGGCGGGCGCGCCGCTGACGACGTGGGCGCTCGCCCTGACCGGGCTCAACCTCGGCACGCTGCTCACGGTCGGCCTGCTCGCCATCCACCTCATGTCGGCCGCGACGGGCGTGGCCGCGCTGGCGGCGGCGGGCGCGGTCCTGCTCATCGCGGGCGCGCTCTCCCTCACCGTCGCGGGCGCGCTCCTGCACCGGCGGCGCGTCTGGGCGTGGATCGCGCGGACCCACGCCCCGGACGCCTAGCCGCCGAGGTCGGCGACGGCCGTGTCCAGGCCCGCCGCGATGCGCTCCAGCGTCGCCGGAGTGCGGCCCTCGGCCTCGACGCGGCGCAGCAGGTCCTGCCGGTCGGTGACGAGCAGGCCGCCGGAGTCCGCCGCGTCCGCGACGACCTCGGCCCGCCCGCCGATGAGGACGAGCGCCGCCTCCTCGCCCTCGGCGTCCAGCAGCCGCTGCACGTGCTCGGCGGTGATGATCATCGGTCCTCCAGACCGGGCAGGACGCGCGCCGGCGTCAGCGGAAGCTCCCGGAAGCGCACCCCGGTCGCGTGGTGGACGGCGTTGCCGATCGCGGCGGCGGCGCCGACGATGCCGATCTCACCGATGCCCTTGGAGCCCATGGCGTTCAGGTGCGGGTCGGCCTCGTCGATCCACAGCGCCTCCAGCTCGGGCACGTCGGCGCAGGCCGCGACGTGGTACTGGGCCAGGTCGTGGTTGGCGAAGTCGCCGAACAGCGGGTCGAGGTAGCCCTCTTCCATGAGGGCCATGCCGAGGCCCATCGTCATGCCGCCGAGGAACTGCGAACGGGCCGTGGTGGGGCTGACGATGCGCCCGGCGGCGAACACGCCCAGCATCCGCAGCACCCGGACCTCGCCGGTGTCCGGATCGACCGACGTCTCGGCGAAGTGCGCGCCGAACGCGTGCCGGGCGTAGTCGGCGCGCTCGGACAGCTCCTGCTTGGTGTCGACGTACGCCTCCTGCGGGAGCGGGTCGTCGAGCTTGTGCAGCAGCGCCTCGCACGCCCGCGCGACGGCGTGGCCCCAGCTCGCGGTGCCCATCGAGCCGCCCGCCAGCGGCGCCTTCGGCAGGTCGCTGTCGCCGATCTCGACGGTGACGGCGCCCGGGTCGGCCTTGAGCGTCTCGGCGGCGACGAGCGTCAGCGCGGTGCGGGCGCCGGTGCCGATGTCGGTGGCGGCGATCTGCACGGTGAACGACCCGTCGGCGTCGGCGCGGGCGCGGGCCCGCGCGGGAAGCGTCGTCGCCGGGTAGGTCGCGGCGGCGACGCCGGTGCCGATCAGCAGCCGTCCCCGCCGCTCGGCGCGCGGACGCGGGTCGCGGTGCGCCCAGCCGAACCGCTCGGCGCCCTCGCGCAGGCAGGCGGCCAGGTTCCGGGAGCTGAACGGCAGCCCGGTCTCGGGATCGCGGTCGGGCTCGTTGCGCAGGCGCAGCTCGACGGGGTCGACACCGGCGGCGTGCGCCAGCTCGTCCATCGCGGTCTCCAGTGCGAACATGCCGGGCGTCTCGCCCGGGGCCCGCATCCACGACGGCGACGGCACGTCCAGCGCCGCGACGCGGTGCGTCGTGTACCGGTTGGGCGTCCGGTACATGTGCCGGGTGGCGGTGGCGGCCTGCTCGGTGAACTCGCGGACCGTCGAGGTCTGCACGACGACGTCGTGGGTGATCGCGCGCAGCCGCCCGTCGGCGTCGGCGCCGAGGCGGAGCCGCTGCACGGTCGGGGTGCGGTAGCCGACGGCGGCGAACATCTGCTGCCGCGTCAGCGCGATCTTGGCCGGACGGCCCACGCCGCGCGCGGCCATCGCGGCGAGCACGACGTGCGGGCGCGGCGTCCCCTTGGAACCGAAGCCGCCGCCGACGTGCGACGAGACCACCCGCACCCGCTCGATCCCGAAGAGCTTCTTCAGCGTGCTCTGGACGGTGACCGCGCCCTGGCTGGAGTCGTGGACGAGCAGTTCGTCCGCGCCGGTCCACTCGGCGAGCGCGGCGTGCGGCTCCATCGCGTTGTTGTGCTGCGCGGGCGTCCGGTAGGTGGCGTCGACCGTGACGTCGGACGCGGCGAACGCGGCGTCGGCGTCGCCGGTCTCCTCGGTGGTCGGAAAGCCGCCGTTGACCTGGTCGGGCGCGTACAGGCCCGGATGGTCGGGGGTGAGCAGGACGTCGGCGTCGTCCTCCCGGTAGGTGACGCCGACGCGGCGCGCCGCCTCGCGGGCCGTCTCCAGCGTGTCGGCGACGACGGCCGCGACGAGCTGGCCCCGGTAGGAGACGCGGCGCGACTGGAACAGCATCAGCTCGGCGTCGGGGACCTCGTTCAGCTCCGGCGCGTTCAGGCACGACAGGACCGACAGCACGCCCGGCAGGTCGGGGACGCGGACGTCCACGATCTCGCCCTTGGCGACGGCGGCCTGCACGGGCATGACGTAGGCGACGTCGTCGGCCGGGTACTCGAAGGCGTACCGGGCGGCGCCGGTGATCTTGGCGCGTCCCTCGACCCTCATGACCGTCCTCCGATCAGGTCGCCGAGCACGGCCACGATGAGGTTCGCGGCCAGCGAGACCTTGTATCCGTTGTCGCGCAGCGGTTCGGCCCGTTCCAGTTCGGTGGCGGCGGCGCGGCGCAGGCTCTCCTCGGTGGCGGGCGCGCCGCGCAGGACGTCCTCGGCGCGGCGGGCGCGCCAGGGGCGGTGCGCGACGCCACCGAGCGCGATGCGGCTGTCGTGGATGCGGCCGTCGCGGACGTCGATGCCTCCGGCGACGGAGACGAGCGCGAACGCGAACGACGCCCGCTCGCGGACCTTCCGGTACTTGGCGGGCATACCGGCGGGGCCCGGGATCTCGACGCCGGTGATGAGGTCACCGGGGTCGAGCGTGGTGTCGCGGGACGGGTCGTCGCCCGGATCGCGGTAGAGGGAGTCCAGCGCGACGACGTCCTCGCCGTCGCGCCGCCGGACGCGGACGCGCGCGTCGAGCAGCGACAGCGCGACGGCCATGTCGGACGGGTGCGTCGCCACGCACGACGGCGAGGCGCCGAGGACGGCCAGGTTGTGGTGCTCGCCCTCGATCGCCGGGCAGCCCGAGCCGGGGGCGCGCTTGTTGCAGGGCTTGGAGACGTCCTGGAAGTAGGCGCAGCGGGTGCGCTGGAGCAGGTTGCCGCCCACGGTCGCCTGGTTGCGGATCTGCCCGGACGCCCCGGCCAGCAGCGCCTCGGAGAGGACGGGGAACCGTTCCCGGACGCCGGGGTCGGCGGCCAGGTCGCTGTTGCGGACGGCGGCGCCGATGAGCACGCCGCCGTCGGGGCGGTGCTCGATCGCGTCGTGGGGCAGCCGGGTGACGTCCACCAGCTTGCCGGGCGTCTCGACGCCGAGCCGCATCAGGTCGACGAGGTTGGTGCCGCCGCCGAGGTAGCGCGTCTCGCCGGTGCAGGCGTCGAGCGCGTCCTGCGCGGTGGCGGCGCGCGCGTAGGTGAACGACCTCACCGCACGACCTCCTGCACCGGCTCGGGGCTCGCGGCCTCGCGGACGGCGGCGACGATGTTGACGTACGCGCCGCAGCGGCACAGGTTGCCGCTCATCCGCTCGCGGATCTCGGCGTCGTCCAGGTCGGGTGCGTCGGCCACGTCGGCGGTGACGGCGCTGGGCCAGCCCCGGGCGGCCTCGTCCAGCACGGCGGTCGCCGAGCAGAGCTGGCCCGGCGTGCAGTAGCCGCACTGGTAGGCGTCGCGGCCCAGGAACGCCTCCTGCACCGGGCTGAGGACGTCGCCGTCGGCGAGCCCCTCGACGGTCGTGACCTCCAGCCCGTCGGCCGCGACGGCCAGCAGCAGGCACGCGTTGACGCGCCGTCCGTCGGCCAGCACGGTGCACGCGCCGCACTGCCCGTGGTCGCAGCCCTTCTTGGCCCCGGTGAGCCCGAGCCCCTCGCGCAGCACGTCCAGCAGGGAGGAACGGGTGTCCACGTCGATCCGCAGCAGGTCCCCGTTGACGGTCAGGGTGATGTCGGCGCGCGTTACCGGCGCGCCGGAGTCGGCACTCTCCATGCCCGCGCCCTACCCCGGATCACGGCCCCCTCACCCCAAGCCCCGATCAACCCTCCCGCCACGCCTCCGCGAGGAGCGCGTAGGAGCGGACGCGGTCGGCATGGTCGTGCGTGATGGTGGTGACCAGGAGCTCGTCGGCGCCGGTGACGCGCCGGAGCGTTTCCAGGCGTTCGAGGACGGTGGCGGGGGCGCCGGTGAACTGGGTGTCGACGCGGGCCTTGACGAGGCGGCGGGACTCCTCGTCCCACGGGTGGGCGGCGGCCTCCTGCGGGGTCGGGAAGGGGACGGCGCCCTGGCCGGTCCAGATGCTGTGCACCCAGGCGGCGTAGCCGGTGGCCAGTTCGCGGGCCTCCGCGTCGGTCCCGGCGACGACGACGTCGGCGGAGACCAGGACGTGCGGCGCGTCCAGGACGCCGGACGGCTTGAACGCGGAGCGGTACGCGTCCACGGCCTCCAGGACGGTCGCGGGGCTCACGTGGTAGTTCGCCGCGAACGGCAGGCCGCGTTCGCCCGCGACCCGCGCGCTCTCGCCCGCCGTGCTGCCGAGTATCCAGAGTTCCAGCGCGTGCCCCGCGCCGGGGACGGACCGGGCGGGGGTGCCGGCGGGCGAGCGGTAGGTCCCGTCGAGGAGGCCGACGAGGTCGTCCACGAGATCGCCGAACTGCGGCGCCTCGGCGCCGGGCTGCTGGAGCGCCGCCTGGTACACCTCGACCACCGGCGACGTGGCCAGGTAGCGGAAGTCGAACGGCTCGGGGATGAGCAGGCCGTCCACGACGTGCCGCTCCCTGCTCGGCGGCGGCGCGGCGGCGCGGGCCGTGATCTCCTTGCGCCGCTGCCCGGAACGCCCGATCCCCAGGTCCACGCGGCCGGGGTACAGGGCGTCGATCGTGGCGAACTGCTCGGCGATGGCGAGCGGCGTCCAGTGGCCGGTCTGCACGGCGCCGGAGCCGACGCGGATACGGGACGTCGCGGCGGCGGCGAGCGCGATGAGGATCTGGGGGGCCGACCCGGCGACGCCCGCCGCCAGGTGGTGCTCGGCGAACCAGTACCGGTGGTAGCCGAACTCCTCGGCCCGGCGGACGAGGTCGAGCGAGTCGCGCAGGGCCTGCCCCGGCGTGCCGCCGGACGGGACGGGCGACAGGTCCAGGATCGAGAGGGGGACGCGGGTCATGGGGTCCTCTCCGGGAAGGGGCGGCTCGGGATCGCGGCGCGGACGGCGGGCGCGACCTCGGCCTGGAACAGTTCCAGCGACGCGCGGTGCCGGGCGGCGCCGAGGCCGTCGGGTTCGGCCTGCACGTGGACGACCTCGTGGCCGAGGCGTTCGTGCTGCGCGAGCAGCTTGTCCACGAGCTGCTGCGGGCTGCCGACGAGGATGGAGCCGCGCTCGACGGCGTCCTCCAGGGTGGGGAAGACGGGGTCGATGCCCCGGTCCGCGAACATCTTGAGGCGGGCGTTGAACAGCGGCCGGTACGCCGCGAGCGCGTCCTGCGAGCGCGGCGCCACGTACAGCCCGGCGGTGCCCGCGCCGACGAGCGCGTCGGCCGGGTCGCGGCCGTGCGCGGCCCACCGTTCGCGGTAGTGCGCGACCAGCTCGGCGTAGGGCTCGATGGGGTGGGTGACGTTGGCGGAGAACACCGGGTCGCCGTACTCGGCGGCCAGCTCGACGGACGCGCGGCTGGTGGCGCTGCCGTGCCAGACGCGCGGCGGCGCGGGCAGCGGGCGCGGCAAGACCTCGGCGTCGGTGAGCGAGGGCCGGAACCGGCCCGACCAGGTCACGGCGTCCTCGCGCCAGAGCCGCCGGAACAGCTCGTAGCCCTCGCGGTTGCGGTCCCACTGGTCGGCCTCGGTGACGTGGAACAGCCGCGCCTGCGCGGTGCCGTTGCCCTTGCCGATGATGAGTTCGAGCCGTCCGCCGGACAGGTGGTCCAGCGTGGCGTA
The DNA here is from genome assembly GCF_000374305.1 of Actinomadura flavalba DSM 45200. Taxonomy (GTDB): domain Bacteria; phylum Actinomycetota; class Actinomycetes; order Streptosporangiales; family Streptosporangiaceae; genus Spirillospora; species Spirillospora flavalba. The sequence continues at coordinate 92,672 of NZ_KB894103.1, forward strand.
GTCCTCGTAGGCGCGGACGGGGTCGAGCAGGCTCAGCGTCGTGACGCCGGTGAACAGCCGGATGCGGGAGGTGCGGGCGGCGATGCCGCTCAGCACGACGGGCGGCGACGACGACAGGAACGGCCGCTCGTGCCGCTCCCCCACCGCGATGCCGTCGAACCCCAGCTCCTCGGCGAGCACGGCGTGCTCCACGACCTCGCGGAGCCGCACCCACGGCGGCGTGCGCTCGCCGGTGTCCGGATCGGGGAGGTCGCCGATGAGGGTCAGCGCGATGAACTTCACGCCGGGCTCCCCGCGTAGCGGCTCGCCGGGCGTTCCAGCCCGAAGTGCCCGCGCAGCGTCGCGGCCGCGTACTCCGTGCGGAACGCGTCCCGGCGCCGGAGTTCGGGAACGAGACCGCCGCTGATCTTCGCCAGGTCGTGGGGGAGGACGCCGGGACGCAGCCGGAACCCGTCGAGCCCGGCGGCGCGGCGGTCCAGCAGCAGGTCGGCCAGTTCGGCGGGGGTGCCGGTGAAGATCTCGGCGTCGGAGTCGAGGGCGGCGCCGTCCAGCTCGTCCAGCCGCTCCTTGCGGGCGCGCGCGGCGCCGGGCTCGTCGTCCAGGAACACGACGACGTCGGCCAGCACCTTGAGCGGCGGCAGTGCCCGGCCGACCCTCTCCTCGGCCGCCCGCACCTCGGCCAGGATCGACCGGGCGTGGCCGGTGGAGTGCGGCGTGACGAACACCGCGTCGGCGCCGCGCGCGGCCAGCTCGTAGGGCAGCGTGTCGTGCGCGAGCGTGGCGACGAACGGCTGCCCCTGGGGCGGGCGCGGCGTGATCGACGGGCCGCGCACCGAGAAGAACGGCCCCTCGAAGTCGATGTAGTGCAGTTTGTCGCGGTCGATGAACCGGCCGGTGGGGGCGTCGCGGATCTCGGCGTCGTCCTCCCACGAGTCCCACAGCCGCCGGACGACCTCGATCGCGTCGGCGGCCTCACCGAACAGCTCGGTCGCGATCGGCTCCGCCTCGGGCGTGCCGTAGGTGCCGGGATGGAACCCGGCGATGTCGCGGCGGCCGAACAGCGCGGCGGCGTCGGCGCGGCCGGTCACCTGGGGCCGCCAGCCCGCCCGGCCGCCGGACGCGTAGTCCAGCGACGCGATGCCGATCGATACGTGGAACGGCTCGGTGTGCGTGGTGCTCGTCGTCGGGACGAGCCCGACCCGCGACGTCGCCGGAGCGACCCGAGCGGCGACCAGGACGGCGTCGAGCCAGCCGCGCACCCGGTCGACGCGGTCGTCGGGGCCGTCCGGCAGCGACGACTGGAGCGCGACGTAGTCCTCGATGGTGACCAGGTCGAGCAGGCCGCGTTCGGCCTCGGCGGCCAGGTCCGTCCAGTATCCGGCGGTGAACAGCGCGGCGGGGCGTGCGGCCGGGTGCCGCCACGCGGCGGGGTGCCAGCCGGCGCCGTTCAGCGCGGCGGCGAGATGGAGCGTGCTCACCGGGCTGCCTCCTCGCGGACGCGGCGCGGCGCGGCCAGACCGAGGTGGTCGCGCAGCGTCGTGCCGGTGTACTCGGTGCGGTGCACGCCCTTGTCCTGGAGGATCGGGACGACGTGTTCGACCAGGTCGTCCAGCCCGCCGGGCGTGAGGTGCGGGACGAAGATGAACCCGTCCGCGACGTCGGTCTGCACGGCGGCGTCGATCTGGTCCGCGACCGACGCGGCGGTGCCGACGAACGTGTGCCGTCCCCACAGCTCGATCGCGGTCTCGCGCAGGCTGAGCCCGCCGTGCGCGGCGGACGTCTCGCGCCACTGCTTCACGACGGCGGCGCGGTCGCCCCGGAACTGGGCGCGGCCCTTGGAGACGCCCTCGCCCGGGTCGGGTTCGGCGTCGGGCAGCGGGCCGTCCGGGTCGTACCCGGACAGGTCGAGGCCCCAGACGCCCTCGGCGAAGGCCAGCGCCGTCCGCGGCCCGACCTGCGCGGCGCGGATCTCGGCGGCGCGCTCGGCGGCGTCGGCCTCGGTGTCTCCGAGGACGTAGGTGACGGCGGGCAGGATCTTCAGGTCGGCGGAGGTCCGGCCGTACTTGGCGAGGCGGGCCTTGACGTCCTTGTAGAACGCGCGGCCCTCGTCCGGGCGGCTGTGCCGGCTGAAGATCACGTCGGCGTCGCGGGCGGCGAACTCGCGGCCCTCGTCGGAGTCGCCCGCCTGGATGATCACCGGGTGGCCCTGCGGCGGGCGCGGCGTCGCGAACCGGCCCGCGATGTCGAACTGCGGGCCGGTGTGCGCGAACGTCCCGGCGCCCGGACGCAGGAACGTCCCGGCGGCGGCGTCGGCGAGCAGGTCGCCGGGCGCCCACGAGTCCCACAGCTCCCGCGCCGTCCGCAGGAACTCCCGGGCGCGGGAGTACCGCTCGGACTCGGCCAGGTAGCCGCCGCGCCGGAAGTTCTCGCCGGTGAAGGCGTCCCAGCTCGTCACGACGTTCCACGCCGCGCGTCCCTCGGACAGGTGGTCGAGCGAGGCGAGGCGGCGGGCGACGTCGTAGGGCTCGTTGAACGTGGAGTTCACGGTGGCGGCCAGGCCGAGGCGGCCGGTGACGGCGGCGAGCGCGGACAGCACGGTCAGCGATTCGGGGCGGCCCACGACGTCCAGATCGTGGATGCGGCCCTTCATCTCGCGCAGCCGCAGCCCCTCGGCGAGGAACAGGAAGTCGAACCTGCCGCGCTCGGCGGTCCGGGCGAGGTGGACGAACGAGGCGAAGTCGATCTGGCTGCCCGAGCGCGGGTCGGACCAGACCGTCGTGTTGTTGACGCCGGGGAAGTGCGCGGCGAGATGCACCTGTTTGCGCGGCCGGGGAGGCCGCGCGGCGGGGGGAACGGTCATGTGGTGGCCTCCAGGGAGGTGCGGGACGGTTCGATGCGCGGGATCGCGGCGAGCAGCGCGCGGGTGTAGGCGGCGCGCGGGGCGGCGAACACGTCGGCGACCGGGCCGGTCTCCACGATCACGCCGTCCTTCATGACGGCCACGCGGTCGCTGACGTGCTGCACGACGCCCAGGTGGTGCGAGACGAACAGGTAGGCCATGCCGAGTTCGTCGCGCAGGTCCGCGAGCAGGTCGAGGACCTGCGCCTGCACCGACACGTCGAGCGCGGACACCGGCTCGTCGCAGACGAGCACGCGCGGGCCGGGGGCGAGCGCGCGGGCGATGGCGACGCGCTGCCGCTGCCCGCCCGACAGCGTGCGCGGGCGGCGGTCCAGCGTCGCGGCGGGCAGCCCGACCTGGTCGAGCAGCGCGGCGGCGCGGGCGTCGCGGTCCCGCTTCGGCACGTCACCGACCTCCAGCGCCTCGTGCAGGACGCGGCGGACGTTCCAGCGCGGGTCGAACGAGCCCAGCGGGTCCTGGTAGACGACCTGGACGTGGCGGCGCAGCGCCCGCCGCTCCTTCGCGGTCAGCTCGCCCCACGGCCGCCCGTCCACGGCGGCCTCGCCGCCGTCGGGGTCGAGCAGGCCGAGGACGAGCCGGGCCAGCGTCGTCTTGCCCGAGCCGGACTCCCCGACGAGGCCGAGCGTCTCCCCGGCGCGGAGCGTGAACGACACCGCGTCCACGGCGGTGCGGTCACCGAACCGCTTGGTGAGGTCGCGGGCCTCCAGCACGACGTCGCCCGGTTCGCGCGGCGGGCGCGGCGCGGCCCGTCCGGCGGCCGACAGGCGGGTGCCGCGCGTGGTGCCGTCCGGGACGGCGGCGAGCAGCGTCCGCGTGTACGGGTGCCCGGGACGGTCCAGGACGTCGGCGGTGGCGCCCTCCTCGACGACCTCGCCGTCCTTCATGACCAGGACGCGGTCGGCGAGCCGGGACACCACGGCGAGGTCGTGGCTGATCAGCAGCAGCGCGGTGCCGGTGCGGCGGCGCGCCTCCAGCAGATCGAGGATCTGCGCCTGCACGGTGACGTCGAGCGCCGTCGTGGGCTCGTCCGCGATGAGCAGCGGCGGGTCGGCGGCGATGGCCGAGGCGATCAGCGCCCGCTGCCGCAGCCCGCCGGACAGTTCGTGCGGGTACTGCGTCGCGCGCAGCTCCGGTTCGGGGACGCCGACCGCGCGCAGCAGCTCGACGGCGCGGGCGCGCGCCTCCTTGCGGGGCAGCAGGCCGTGCAGCCGCAGCGTCTCGGCGACCTCCCGGCCGACCGGGCGGAGCGGGTCGAGGGACTGGAGCGCGTCCTGGAGGACGAACCCGATCCGGGCGCCGCGAATCGCGCGCCATTGCCGCTCGGTGTGGAAGGTGGCGTCCTCGCCGTCCACGCGGAACGTCTCGGCGCGCACGTCGGCGCCGTCGCCGGTCAGCCCGAGCAGCGTGCGGGCGGTGACGCTCTTGCCCGACCCCGACTCCCCCACGATCGCGACGCACTCGCCGGGGTCGACGCGCAGGGCGACGTCGCGCACCACCGTCGTCCCGCCGAACGCCACGGTCAGTTTCTCGACCTCCACGAGCGCGGTCATGCGGTCCTGCCTTCCAGACGGAGTTGGAACCGGCGTCCCACGACGGTGAACGCCAGCACGGTGAGGGTGATCGCCAGGCCCGGGAACACCGCGACCCACCAGGCGACCGAGAAGTAGTCGCGGCCCGCCGCGAGCATCGCGCCCCACTCGGGGTCGGGCGGCCGGGCGCCGAACCCGAGGAAGCTCAGCGACGCGCCCGCCACCATCGCGATGCCGATCTCGACGGTGACGAGGACGAGCAGCGGCGCGAACGCGTTCGGCAGGATGTGCCGACGGATGATCCGCAGCCGGGTGAGGCCGAGCGACGTCGCCGCCTCCACGTGCCCGGACGTGCGGATCACCCGGACCTGCACGCGGACGAGCCGGGCATAGCCGGGCACGAGGTACAGCGCGATGGCGTAGACGGCGTTGACCGTGCCGGGGCCGAGGATCGTCAGCACGACGAGCGCGAGCAGCAGGTTCGGCAGCGACAGCAGCACGTCCACGGCCCGCATGACGATCTCGTCGACGACGCGCCCGCCGAGCCCGGCCGACAGCCCGAGCAGCGTCCCGGCCGTCACGGCGAGCCCGACCGCGCCGAGCCCGGTGAGCAGCGACGGCCGCACCCCGTGCACGATCCGCGTCGCGATGTCCCGGCCGTTGGCGTCGGTGCCGAGCAGATGCCCGGCCCCCGGCCCCTGCAACGCGGCCATCGTGTCGGCGTCGTTCGGCGACCCGTGCGCGAGCAGCCCCGGCGCCAGCGCGGCCACCGCGAGCAGCACCAGGAAGACCGCCGCCGCCCACACCCCGGGCGCGAACCGGCCCCGCCGCGCGGGCGCGGCGACCAGCGCGGCCGTCACGCCGTCGCCCCCGGCCTCGGGTCCGCCCCACGGCGGACGACGACCGGCACGAGCGGCACCGGGAACGGCCACGCCGCCCGGACGTCCGGCGCGAGCCGGACGGCGCGACGCGCCGGGGTGGTGACCCGCGCGGCCGTCACGCCGTGGTCCGCAGTCTTGGGTCCACCGCGAGGTAGACGAGGTCCAGCACGATGTTCACCACGACGTAGACGGTCGCCGTGAGGAGCACGACGCCCATGACGACCGGGAGGTCCTTGCCCGCGACGGCGCCGAGCATGAGCTGCCCGACGCCCTGGCGGGAGAAGACCGTCTCGGTGACGACCAGGCCGCCGATGAGCATGCCGAGCATCCAGCCGAGCAGCGTGATCGCCGGCAGGGCCGCGTGCCGGAGCGCGTGCCGCAGGCGGACCGCCGCGTCGCCCATGCCGCGCGCGCGGGCGGTGAGGACGAACGGCTCGTCCAGCACGCGTTCCAGGCCCTCGCGCAGCACCTGCGCCAGCATCGTCGTCAGCGGGATCGCGACCGCGACGGCGGGCAGCACCAGCGCGCGCAGGTCGTCGTCGCCCGCCGCCGGGAACCACCCGAGCTGGAACGAGAACACCGTCAGCAGCAGGATGCCCGCCCAGAACACCGGGATCGACACCCCGGCCAGCTCCGTGCCCGACGCCAGGCCGCGCACCACGCGCGAGCGGCGCGCCGTGAGCAGCGCCAGCGTCGTCGCCGTCACCGCCGCCAGCCCGACCGCCGCCAGCGTGAGCTGGAGCGACGGCCCGATCCGCGCCCCGATCGCCGCCGTCACCGGCTCGTGGAGCTGGTAGGAGCGGCCGAGGTCGCCGGTGACGACGTGGCCCAGGTAGGAGGCGTACTGGGCGGGGATCGACCGGTCCAGCCCGTAGTCGTCGATGATCTGCTGCCGCACCTGCGGGCCGACCGTCGTGGAGCCGATGATGGCGTCCACCGTCGCGCCGGGGGTGAGGTGCAGGGCCGCGAACGCGAGCGTCAGCGCGCCCCAGAGCACCAGCACCGACGTCCCGGCGCGGACGGCGACCCGGCGGGCCCTCACGGCTTCGCCGTCCAGGCCCCGTGGAACGTCGGGAACGCCTGCGCCTCCCAGGCCAGGCCGCCGACCCGCTTCCGGACGCCGAGCACCGCGCTGTACACGTACACCGGCACCGACGCGGCCTGCGCGGTGACCTTCCGCTGCACCTGCCCGTACAGGGCGGCGCGGCGTCCGGCGTCGGTCGTGGCGAGGGCGGCGTCGAGCCAGCCGTCCAGCTCGCGGTCGGAGTGGCGGCCGATGTTCTGACCCCACCGCTGCGCGGTCGGGATGCTCGCCGTGCCGAACAGGTTGCCGAGCGCGTCGCCCTCGGCGCGCTGCCAGCTCAGGTCGGCGATGTCGTAGTCGCCCGACGGGACGCGCTCAAGGTACTCCGGCTGCGTCAGGTCGAGGATCTGGACGTCGAAGCCGAGCTTCTTCGCCTCGCTCTGCACCTGCTGCGCCAGGGTGTCGCGCTGCTCCCGGACGACCGCCCGCACGAACGGCCAGCGGACCGTGAGCCGCTTGCCGTCCTTGACACGGTAGCCCTCGCCGTCGCGGGCCGTGTACCCGGCCTCGTCCAGCAGGCGGGCCGCCGCCTGCGGGTCGTACTTACGGTCCACTTTGGTGTACCCGGGCGTGGCCGGGGACAGCGGGCTGTCGGCGGGCGCGTACACGCCGAAGTACAGCTTCTTCACGATCGCGGCGAAGTCGATGCCGTCACGGAACGCGGTGCGGAGCCGGACGTCGGTGAACGGGCCCTTCTGGTTGTTCAGGTAGTAGGAGTAGACGCCGCCGGGCGCCTGCCGGGACGTCACGGTCACGCGGTCGTCGGCCCGGACCCGGGCGACGTTGGCGGGCGGGACCGACGCGATCACGTCCACCTGGCCGCTGGTGAGGGCGCCGAGCCGGACCGAGTCCTCGCGCAGCACTTTGAACTCCAGCTTCGCCAGCCGCGCCGGGCCCTGGTGGGCGGCGCCCTCGGGCGCCCACCGGTAGTCCGGGTTGCGGTGGTACGTGACGCCCTTGCCCGGGGTGAACGCGTCCAGGACGAACGGGCCCGAGCCCACGATCCTGCGGGCCAGCGCCTCCGGCCCGGCCCGGAGCGACGTCGGTGACTGGACGCCGAAGTACGCCGTGGACAGCGCCGCGAGGAACGGGGCGTGCGGGCGGTCGAACGTCACCCGCACCTCGTGCGGGCCGACCACCTCCGTGCCCGCGTACGGAGCGATCCAGGACGCGGCGAGCTGCGATTTCGTCGCCGGGGCGACGATGTGCTCCAGGTTCGCCTTGACGGCCTCGGCGTCGAACTTCGTGCCGTCGCTGAAGGTGACGTCGTCGCGGAGCCGGAACGTGTAGGTCTTCTGGTCGGCGGAGATCTTCCACGACTTCGCCAGCCACGGATGGACGCGGCCCTCGGCGTCCAGCGCGACGAGCGAGTCCAGCACGGGGCGCGCGAACGAGGCGGTCACGTCCTGCGGGCTGGCGTGCGGGTCGAGGTTGATCGGCTCGTTGTTGACGCCGTAGACGAGCGTGCCGCCGTCCACGGGACTGCCGGCGCCCGCGGACGTCCCGCCGCCACAGGCCGCCAGGAGCAGGGCCGCGGCGGCGAGGGCGATCGGGGGGACGGTGGTGCGCATGGGGCGTACCGGCCTTTCCGGTGGGGGTGCCGGGGCGTGGCGTCGACGGTTATTACCTATTTAAAGGGTAGGAAATATAGGTTTAACGGTCAAGCCCCTCCGGACATGTCGCCGCCCGTGCCGGTTCGTCTGGCACGGGCGGCGACGGGAGCGCGTCAGGCGACGGCGGTGCCCTCCAGCTCGACCATCAGCACGGGGATCGCCAGCCGCGTCACGCCGAGCATCGTGGTCGCCGGGGCCACCCCGGCGGCGCCCAGCCGCGACGCGAGCACGCCGTAGTGCTGGAACAGCAGGTCGACGTCGGTGGTGTAGACGTTGAGCCGGACGAGGTTCGCCAGCGACATCCCCGCCGCGTCCAGCACCGCCTCCAGGTTCGCCAGGCTCAGCGCGAGCTGCGCCGCCATGTCGCCCGCGTGCTGCGGCTCGCCGTCGCCGCTCATCGCGGTCTGCCCGGCGGTGTAGAGGGTCCGCGCGGCTCCGGACACCACCTCGCCCTGGCTGTACCCCAGATTCCCCGACCACGGCCACGGGTTGATCGCCGTTCGCTCCACCGTCATGTCTGCCCCCTTCGTTCCCGTCCGGTTCCTCCCGGACGGCCTGCCGACCAGCCTTCCAACGAATCACGACATCCTCTGTCGTGTATTTCAGTAGAGTTCCGGCCATGCGCGCCGACCGGCTGGTCTCGCTCGTGCTGCTGCTCCGGCAGCACGAGCGGATGACGGCGTCCGCGCTGGCCGCCGAGCTGGAGGTGTCCACCCGCACCGTCCTGCGCGACATCGAGGCGCTGTCGGTCGCGGGCGTCCCGGTCTACGCCGAACGCGGGCGGCACGGCGGGTTCGCGCTGCTGCCCGGCTTCCAGACCGAGCTGACCGGACTCAACCACGACGAGGCGCTCGCGCTGATCGTCGCCGGGTCGCGGCACGGCGCGCAGGCGTTCGGCCTCGGCGGCGCGCTCGCGTCGGCCATGCGCAAGGTCGTCGACGCCCTGCCCGAGAGCCGCCGCGCCACCGCCGCCGGAGCGGCCCGCCGCCTGCTCGTCGACCCCGGGACCGACCTGCTCGAACGCCCGCAGACCGTCGAGGACGACGTGCCCGACGCCATCGCCGCCGAGATCCGGCGCGCGGTGGTCGACGGGCACCGGCTGCGCCTCCGCTACGCCGCCCCCGGCCGCGACGCGCAGTGGCGCACGGTCGACCCGATCGGCCTGGTGACCGTGCGGGGCCAGGGCTACCTGCTGGCCCAGCGGTCCGGCGCCGACCGCACCTACCGGCTGTCCCGCGTCCTGGCCGCCGAGGAACTGCCCGAACCGGCGCTGCGGGCCGACCGGATCGACCTCGACCGGGCCTGGCGCGAACGCGGCGCCCGGTTCCGGAGCGGCGGCGACCAGGTCACCGTGCACCTGCTGCTCGATCCCGCGCGGCGGGACGAACTCGCCGCCACCGCCCTCGCCGTCCACGCCGAGCGGACCGAGGCCGACGGCAGGCTCCGCCTCGACGCCGCCTTCCAGGACGCGCGGCACGCCCGGTGGGCCGCCTGGAAACTCGCCACCGGCGCGGAGGTCGTCGCCCCGCAGTGGCTGCGCGACCACCTGCACGACCGCGCCGCCGCGCTCGCCGCCCGGTACGCGCCGCCGCCCTGAGACGGGAGGTGCCGGTAAGGCGACTGTGACTGTTGGTAGCCGATCGTGCGCTGTAGGTTCGGGAACGCCGTCCCGGTCCCCCGGGAACCCCTTCCGCGACGCGCACAGAGAGGCCGGGTCGGTACATGCGACCGTACGAGCTGCCGGATTTCTACGTCCCCTACCCCGCCCGTCTGAACCCCCATCTGGAGACGGCCCGCGCGCACGCGACCGTCTGGGCGCGGCAGATGGGCATGCTGGACGACTCCCGCGACCCCGGCACACCCGACATCTGGACCGAGGCGCAGCTCGACGCGATGGACTACGCGCTGCTGTGCGCCTACACCCACCCCGACTGCGACGCCGCCGAACTCGACCTCGTCACCGACTGGTACGTCTGGGTCTTCTACTTCGACGACCACTTCCTGGAGGTCTACAAGAAGACCCGCGACCAGGACGGCGCCCGCGCCTACCTCGACCGGCTCGCCGCGTTCATGGAACCGGGCTGCGCGCTGGAGCCCGAGAACGCCTGCGAACGCGGGCTCGCCGACCTGTGGGCGCGGACCGTCCCGGCCATGTCCGACGCCTGGCGCGAACGGTTCGCGCAGAGCACCGACGCGCTGCTGCGCGAGTCGCTGTGGGAACTGTCGAACATCACCGACGAGCGCATCCCGAACCCCGTCGAGTACGTGCAGATGCGGCGGAAGGTGGGCGGGGCGCCCTGGTCGGCGGACCTGGTCGAGCACGCCGCCGGGGCCGAGCTGCCTGCGCGGGTCGTCGGCACGCGGCCGCTGCGCGTCCTCAAGGACACCTTCTCCGACGGCGTCCACATGCGGAACGACCTCTTCTCCTACCAGCGCGAGACCGAGCAGGAAGGCGAGATCAACAACGCCGTCCTGGTGTTCCGGCACTTCCTCGGCTGCGAACTCCAGGACGCCGCGAACACCGTCAACGACCTGCTCACGTCCCGGCTGCGGCAGTTCGAGAACACGACGCTGACCGAGCTTCCGTCCGTCTTCGCCGAACACGCCCTCGACCCGGCCGAGCAGGCGCGGGTGCTCGCCTACGTCAAGGGCCTCCAGGACTGGCAGTCCGGCGGGCACGAATGGCACCTGCGCTCCAGCCGGTACATGAAGAAGGACGAGCCCGAGGGCGTCGCGCTCGTCGCGTCGCGGCTGCCCGCCGTCGCGGCCGGGCTCGCGCGCGGGTACGGGTACGTCCCGTACGAGCCCGTCGGGCCGACGCGGCTGCCGCAGTTCCACATGCCGTACACGGCGACGATCAACCCGCACCGCGAGCAGGCGCGGCGCGCGTGCGTCGCCTGGTGCGGGCGGATGGGCATGTACGGCCCGGCGCCCCGCCACCCCGGCCCGGTGTGGACGCCGCAGTACCTCGCCGGGATGGACTTCGCCACCTGCGCGGCGGCCATCGACCCCGACGCGTCCGCCGACGCGCTCGACCTCGCCACCCAGTGGCTCGCCTGGGGCACCTACGGCGACGACTACTTCCCCGCCGTCTTCAACCGCGACCGCGACATGGCCGGGGCGAAGGCGTTCGTGGCGCGCATCCCGCTGTTCATGCCGCTCGACCTCGGCCCGACCCCGCCGCCGTCCGACCCGATCGAGGCCGGCCTGACCGACCTGTGGCGCCGGACGGCCGCGCCGATGTCGGCGTCCGCGCGGGAGGAGTTCCACCGCGCCGTCGTCACGATGGTCGAGAGCTGGCCGTGGGAGCTCCAGAACCACATCCAGGGCCGCGTGCCCGACCCGATCGACTACATCGAGATGCGCCGCCACACGTTCGGGTCGGAGCTGACGACGACGCTGGCCCGCATCGAGCACGAGGGCGCCGTTCCGCCCGAGATCTTCCGGACCCGGACCCTTCGGGAGCTGGAGGCGTCCGCGATGGACGTCGGCTGCATCATCAACGACATCTTCTCCTACCACAAGGAGATCCAGTTCGAGGGCGAGCTGAACAACGGCGTCCTGGCCGTCCAGCACTTCCTGGACTGCCCGAAGGAGACGGCGGTGACCGTCCTCAACGACCTCATGACGGCGCGCATCCACCAGTTCGAGCACGTGGCGGCGACGGAGGTCCCCCAGCTCGACGTGGACGACACCGCCCGCGCGGCGCTGAACGCCTACGTCGGCGAACTCCGCGACTGGATGGCCGCCATCCTCGTCTGGCACAACGCCACCCGCCGCTACGACGAGAACACCCTGCGCGGCTCGACCCCCCACGCCCCCACGGGCCTGGGCACCTCCGCGACCCGCCTGGCCGCCACCCTCCGCACCGCGACCCGCTGAGACCCGCCGCCGACCCGCCCACCCCCCGGCGGGCCGGCGGCGCCCCACCCGTACCGGCGTCCGGTGTCGTGCGGCCGCGTCCGGAAGCGCCTGCGCCGGGCCGTGTCTAGGCGGCTCGGCGGAGGTGGTCTCGGACGTCCATGAGGGCGAAGCCCAGGAGGTTGCGGCCGGGCCAGTCGGCGGGACGGGTGGCGCGGGCGTCGTCGGCGGTGAGGCCGATGCCCCAGACGCGGTCGACGGGGCTCGCTTCGACGAGGACGCGGTCGCCGGTCTCGCACAGGTAGCGGCGCAGGTCCTCGTCCTGGCCGAACTTGGCGAGGTTGGCGCGGACGACGACGTCGTAGCGGTGCTCGTCCCAGACCGCGTCGTCGTAGCCGCGCACCCGGCGGCCGAGGTCCTTGGCGCGGGCGGGGTGGGGCGCGGCGAGGATCGCCGCGCGGGTCGCCGCGTCGCCGAACAGCCGAGCCTTCTCGGCCATCATGAAGTGCTCCGCCGTGGCGTACCGCACCCCGTCCACCGCGAACGCCGCCGGCCACCACTGACTCAGGCACCACGGCCCGGCCCCGGCCCGCCCCGCCCGATGCCCCCAGAAGAACAGGTACTTCACCCGCCCCGCGCGCTCCACCACCCGCACGAGCTCCCCAACGTCCATCCCCCGACCCTCGCACCCCCGCCCGGCCCCACGCGAACGGTTTTCCCGCGCCGCCGCGCGTCGTCGTGGCCCGTCATCCGATCCGGAACAGGAGCCCGAAATGGGCCATAGCGGGCTTTTGGTACTTAGCGCACTTAACTCATAAAAATGCATTAGCGCAGGTGAGCGCCCATTCTGCGGGAGCGGGCGGCAGGGTTTGCAAGATCGTTAGGGGGCGGGGGGTAAGGAATCTTGGGAATCCCGTGTCTCCACAATGCGTGTGATGCATCCTACGTACCGTGGCCGGACGTCGCGTGACCCGGTGGGCACGGTCTGTGCCGGGGCGGGGCGGACGGGGGTACGGCTTTCGACGGGCGAGGGGCGTGGGATGGGTCGGGCTGGTGCTGGGAACGTTCGTCCACCGGCGGAGCGGGCGCTGCTCGTGTGGCTCGGGACGGTGACGCTGCTCGGGGCGGGATGGCTGGCGGCGCTCGTGACGGCGCCGCCCGCGCACACCGACGCCGTCGCGTGGGGCGGAGGCGTCGGCGGGCTGCTGCTGGCGTTCGCCATCGCCGTCGCCGCGTACTACGCGGCCGTCGCGCGGCGGGCGCGGACGCGGCTCGCCGCGCTGCGCGGCGGCGCCGACGAGCTGGAGGCCGAACTGTCCACGCTGCTGGACGACACGCTCCCCCGCGTCGTGCGGGCCGTGCACGACGGCGCGTCCGCCGAGGGCGCGCTGGCGTCGTCGCCGCGCCCCGCCAACACCGGGCTCCAGCGGCTGCTCCAGGCCGTCGCGCACGAAGTGGCCGCCGCCGAGCGGCGCGCCGCGACCGGGCAGGCGCTCACCGCCGCCGTCGAGGACGAGCTCCAGCGCATCATCGAGGAGACGCTGCCCACCGCCGTGCGCCGCATCCGCCGCGAGAAGACCGGCGCCGACCGGGTGCTGCTCGAAGCGTCCCGGCCCGCCAACGCGACCGTCGACAAGCTGCTGCACGACGTCGTGCACGGACTGTCGGCCGGGGAGCGGATGAGCGGCGCGACGATGGCGGCGTGCGCCAGCGCCGCCGCGCGGCTCCAGGCGATGGTGACGAGCATGCTCGCGGAGCTGCGCGAACTCCAGCACCGCTACGACGAGCAGGCCGTCTTCGGTGACCTGCTCGACCTCGACCACCGCGCCTCGCAGATGGGCCGCCTCGCCGACAGCATCGCGCTCATGTCCGGCGGACGCACCGGACGCCGGTGGACCAAGCCGATCCGGATGGAGAGCATCCTGCGCGGCGCCCAGGGCCGCATCGCGGACTACCGGCGCGTGAAGCTGCACTCCACCAGCACCGCCGCCGTCGCGGGCTACGCGGCCGAGGGCGTCATGCACGCGCTCGCCGAGTTGCTGGACAACGCCACGTCGTTCTCCGCGCGCAACACGGTCGTGCACGTGTACGTCGAGGACGAGGACGCGGGCATCGTCATCACCGTCGAGGACAGCGGCCTCGGGATGCGCAAACGCGAACGCGACCGCGCGCAGCGCATGGTGTCCAGGCCGCCCGGCCTGGACAACCTGCCGGGCAGCCGCCTCGGCCTGGCCGTCGTCGGACGGCTGGCGCGCAAGCACCGGCTGCGGGTCAGCTTCCGGCCGTCCGCGCGCGGCGGCATCGGCGTCGTGCTGATGATCCCCCGCCATCTGCTCACCCAGCCCCGGCAGGACTTCTACGACAACGTCCCGTCGCCGCTGGAGAGCCCGCGCCCCGGCACGGACGGCTTCCCGATCCTCACGGACGCCGCCCCGCGCCCGGTCCCGGCGACGGTCCTGCCCGCCGCCGCCCTCCCCACCGAGATCCCGGCGCCCGCGCCCGCAGCGGACCCGCCGTCCTGGACCGACACGTCCCCGCGCGGCGTCCCGGCGTCCACGCCGCCCGCCGACGCGTCGCGGTGGGACGCGCCGACGACGGAGACCCAGGAGGTCCCCGCCGACGCGACGTCCTGGGACATCCCCGCCTCCGCGCCGGCGGCGGAGGCCGAGGCGGAGCCCGACGACGACCTCCTCCCGCAGCGCCGCCGCGGCGAGACGCTCGCCGCCTCGCCGTATCCGGTGTCCGGACCCGACCTCGCGGCCCCCGAGCACGCCCCGGCGCCGCGCCGCGACTCCGCCGCCCGGTTCGCCGCGTTCCGCCAGGCCGGACGCCGCGACGACGGCCCCAAGGACCCGGCCTGATGCCCGTTCCCCGATCGGCTGACGAACAGGAGGCAGGGGCGTTCCGCCGCCCCGAGACCGCGATGAGCTCTGACGACCGTGACCTCGGCCGGGTGCTGGAGAACCTGCTGCACCGGGCGCCCGGCACCCGGCACGTGCTGATGCTGTCCCGGGACGGGCTGAAGGTCGGCCACAGCCCGGGCCTCGACGTGGACGCCGCCGACCAGCTCTCCGCCATCGCCGCCGGCATCGCCGCGCTGGCGCTCAGCGCGTCCGCCGAGTTCGGCAGCGGGCTGGGCGCCGGGCAGGCGATGGTGGAGTTCCCCGGCGGCGTGCTGCTGATCGTCCCGGCCGGGGAGGGCGCGCACCTGGCGGTCGTCGCCGCCGAGGACGCCGACGTCGGCATGGTCGCCCACTACATGAACGAGATGGTCGAGCAGATCGGCGTCCACATGACGGTGGCGCCGCGCCGTCCCGCGGCGTCGACCCCGTGAACCCGCGCGACGTCGGCCGCGAGGACCCGGACCGGCTGTTCATCGTGACGGGCGGACGCGCCGACACCGACGGCCCGGTCCTCGACCTCGTCTCGCTGATCGTCGGCGGCGGTGCGGCGCCGCCCGGAACGCCGTCCGAGCAGGCCGGGGTGCTCGCCCGCTGCCGGGACTTCCCCGTCTCGGTGGCGGAGCTGTCCGCGCATCTGGATCTGCCGGTCAGCGTCGTCAAGATCGTGCTGCGGGACCTGGCACGGGAGGGGCGCGTCACGGTGCGCCCGCCGGTGTCGGCGCCGCCGCGCGACCAGTTGCCCGACCTGGAAACGCTGAGGCAGGTGCTCGTTGGACTCCATGACCTCTGACCGGAACGACGTCCCGCTGCGCAGCACCGCCCGCGACGCCCTGAAGATCGTCATCGTCGGCGGGTTCGGCGTCGGCAAGACGACGATGGTCGGCGCGGTGAGCGAGATCCGTCCGCTCAGCACCGAGGAGATCATGACGCGGGCGGGCGTCGGCATCGACGACCCGTCCGCCGTCGCGGACAAGAACGCGACGACGGTCGCGTTCGACTTCGGCCGGATCACGCTGAACGACGAGAAGGTGCTGTACCTGTTCGGCGCGCCCGGCCAGCAGCGGTTCTGGTTCCTGTGGGACCAGTTGTTCGGCGGCAGCCTCGGCGCCGTCGTGCTCGTCGACACCCGCCGCCTCGCGGACTCGTTCTACGCGATCGACCGGCTGGAGCACCACGGGACGCCGTTCATCGTGGCCGTCAACCGGTTCCCGGGCCCGGCGCCGGACGCGCCGCCCGCGCGGGCGGCGCCGTCGCTGGCACGGGTCCGGGCCGCGCTCGACCTGCCGCCGGGCGTGCCGCTCGTGGAGTGCGACGCGCGCCTGCGGCCGTCCTGCAAGTCCGTGCTGATCGACCTCGTCCAGCACCTCACCTCGCTGCACTTCCCGGAGACGACGCCGTGACCTCTTCCACCACCTCACCCGAGCCCGCGGCCCCCGCTCACCCGGGGCATCCGCGGCCGACGCGGCTGTACGGTCCGGCCATCGCCCGCGACCCGGACGCGCTGTACGCCGAGCTGCGGCACCGGTACGGGCCGGTGGCGCCGGTGCTGCTCGACGGCGACATCCCGGCGTGGTTCGTCCTCGGCTACCGCGAGGTGAACCACGTGACGAGCAACCCGCGGCTGTTCGCGCGCGACTGCCGCCGGTGGAACGCCTGGGACCTGGTGCCCGACGACTGGCCGCTGATGCCGTACGTGGGGTGGACGCCGTCGGTGATGTTCGCCGAGGGCCCCGAGCACCGGCGCCGGGCGGGCGCGATCGGGGACGCGCTGGACGCGGCCGACCGCACCGAGCTGACGAACCTGTGCGTGGCGATCTGCGACCGGCTCATCGACGGGTTCTCCGGCAACGGCGAGGCCGACCTGATCGCGGAGTACTCGGCGCAGATCACGTTGCAGGTGATGGCGCGGCTGTTCGGCCTGCCGGAGGCCGACATCCCGGCGCTCGTGCAGGACGTCGCGGACTCCCTGGACGTCGCGGAGAAGGCCGTCGCGGCGCACCAGCGCATTCACGCGCGGATGCAGGACCTCGTCCGGACGAAGGCGCGGCGCCCCGGGCTGGACGTGCCGTCGCGGCTGATCGCGCATCCGGCGGGCCTGTCGGAGGACGAGATCGTCATCGACCTGCTCGTGGTGCTGGCGGCGGCGCAGCAGCCGGTCGGGAACTGGATCGGCAACACGCTGCGGCTGATGCTCGTCGACGACCGGTTCTCGATGTCGTTGCAGGGCGGCCGGGGCAGCATCACGCAGGCGCTCAACGAGGTGCTGTGGGAGACGACGCCGACGCAGAACTTCATCGGCCGCTGGGCCGTGCACGACTGCATGCTCGGTGAGCAGCGCATCCGGCGCGGCGACCTGCTGGTGCTGGGGTTCGCGGCGGCCAACACCGACCCGCAGGTGTGCCCGCGCTCGCGGTCGGCGCAGAACCCGGACGCCAACCGCGCGCACATGTCGTTCGGGCACGGCGAGCACGGCTGCCCGTTCCCGGGGCCGGAGCTGGGCGAGCTGATCGCGCGCACGTCGGTGGAGGTGCTGCTCGACCGGCTGCCCGACGTGGAGATCGCGGTTCGCCCGGAAACGCTGGAGTGGCGGCCGTCGCTGTGGATGCGCGGCCTTTTCGCGCTGCCCGTCCGGTTCAGCCCGGCCGCCGACGATGACCTGCTCTCCTACGACCCGGACCTCTTCGAGGAGGACGAGCTGGACTGACCCCCTAGGCTCCCGTTCATGCGCATTCGAGCGGGTGGCAGCGGTGACGCGCCGATCGTCCTGGAACTGCTCGACACGGCCGTCGCGTGGCTGGCGCGGGAGGAGCGGACGGGGCAGTGGGGCACCGAGCCGTGGTCGACGGTGCCCGCACGGGTCGCGCGGATCGAGGGGCTGACGCGCGACGGCGACGTGTGGCTGGCCGAGCGGGACGGCGACGTCGTGGGCGCGATGGTGCTGACGCGGGAGCCGATGCCGTACGTCGAGCCGGTGGACGAGCCGGAGGTGTACGTCTCGCTGCTCGTCACCGACCGGTCGCGGCCGGGCGGCGGGGCGGGGGCGGCGCTGCTGGAGCACGCGCGGGCCGAGGCCGCGCGCGTCGGCGCGGATCTGCTGCGGGTGGACTGCTACGCGGGCGACGACGGCGCGCTCGTCCGGTACTACGAGCGCCACGGCTTCACGCGGGTCCGTCCGTTCACCGTCGGGGAGTGGCCCGGGCAGCTTCTCCAGCAGCGCCTCGGCTCCGCTACGCCGCCCCGCTGACGATCCGCGCGCCGGGGGTGAACAGCAGCGGCAGCGACGCCGGGCCGCGCGTGAACACGCCCTGCTCGACGGGCGTGAACCCGGCGGGGAGCCGCAGGTCGGGCATCGCGTCCAGGAGCTGGTTCGCGCCGACCTCGACCTCGGTCTTGGCGAGCAGCGCGCCGACGCAGAAGTGCCGGCCGAGCGCGAACGCCAGGTGGTCGGCCGCCGCCGAGAACGCGGTGGTGGCCGAGAGGTCGGTGCGGAACACGTCGAAGGTGTCGGGGTCGGCGTAGCGGTCGGGGTCGCGGTTGGCGGCGCCGATGAGCGCGGTGACGGTGCGGCCCGCCTTGACGGTCCCGCCGGACAGTTCGACGTCCTCGGCGGGCTGCCGCATGATCATGTGGACGGGCGGGGTGTACCGCAGCGTCTCGGCGAACGCGCGCGGGATGAGCGAGCGGTCGTCGCGGACGGCGGCGAGCTGCTCGGGCCGCGCGAGCAGGTTCGCGAACAGCGCGGACATGGCCTTGTCGGTCGTCTCGCCGCCGGCGGCGAGCAGCAGGCTGCAGAACGCCTTGATGTCCTCGTCGCTCATCGACGTGCCGTCGATCTCGGCCCGGCACAGGGTGGACAGCAGGTCGTCGCCGGGGTTCGCGCGGCGGTCGCGGATGACCGGCAGCATGTATGCGGCGAACTCGGTGCGCGTCCGCTCGCCCGCCGCCGTCACGCCGGGGTCCTGGGCGAGGTTGCCGAGGAACGCGATGATCGAGGTGTACCAGCGCTGGAACCGGGCGTGGTCGGCCTGGTCGAGGCCGAGCATGTCGACGATGACGTTGATCGGGAAGTGCGTGCTGTAGCCGGTGACGAGGTCGACCTCGCCTCGGTCGCGGAACGCGTCGATGAGGCGCCGCGAGTTCGCCTCGATGACGGGCAGGAACGTGGAGCGCAGTTCGTCGCCGCGGAAGGCGGGGGCGACGAGCGCGCGCCGGACGGAGTGCTCGCGTCCGGAGAGCTGGAGGATCGTGCGGCCGTGCACGGGTTCGAGCTGCCAGTCGTAGTTCGCGGTGGTGAAGACGGGGTCGCGGAAGACGCGGGAGACGTCGTCGTACCGGGAGACGACGTAGCTCTGCATGGCCTCGTGCCACAGCAGCGGCGCGTCCTCGCGGTAGGCCCGGTAGGCGCGATAGGGGTCACGTGCGAATTCCGGCGACAGAAGGTCGGGGATCTGCCGTGCCGTGGCCATGGCGACACTCCTTTGTGTGACACGTGCCGTGCCTTCGGGGGACGCCAACGAGACTAGGGAGCAGTACCGCGCGAGTCCATAGTGTGGCGGTTCGTAATTGTTTACGGCCCGACAGGATGGGGTGACTCCTCCCGGCCCGTCCGCCCGAAATCAAGCGTCGGCGCACGCATCGCCTTTTTCCCGGCGCGGCTTCGTCTCCGCTGCTCACCGCCATCCGGCGCGCCTCGCCGGACGTACCGCGCCCCACCCGTCCCGCCCGCAACCGGTGATCATCATCGGGGCGACCGCGCCCATAAACCCGCCGGACCTTCAATGGCACCCTTTTCTTTGCCAATTAACAGCCAAACAAGAGTGGCCTGCGTCACATCGGGGCCAATGCGTCTTGAATCATCGGCCGTTCCTTTTCCCTCCGTTCCGCGCGTATGATCGACGGCAGAGCGGTTTTCGTCCGGCCGGTGCGCCGACCAGGCGAGACCTCTCCGGGAGACGGCACCGCATCGCCTTTCCGGGCGGCGCGGCGCCTCCTTCTCCGAGGCCCCGTCCGGGCGCGGTCTAGACCATTTTGCGCACGGGGTAGGGGTATCGGGGAAGATTCTCTCTTCACCACTCCGTCTGGTCGTCCGCGCGCGGACGGCCGCGACGACGGCCCGACAGGAGGACAGCGACACCCATGAGCACCCCTCTGGCCAACCCTCGCCGTACCCGGCTCGCGACCTGGCCGACGCGCCACCCGCAGGACCAGGACGCCGAGCAGACCGTCCGCACCGGGGACGCCGTGCCGTCGGCCCCCGACGAGGAGCAGGTCGTCTCCTGACCTCGGCAGACGTGCCCGGCCGTCCCCGCACGGGGCCGCCGGACGTCCGGCCGCGCCGCCCGCCACGGGCCGCGCGGAGCGCCGCGAGGCGCGTTTCCCACCCTGGCCGGGGCCGCCCGCCGTCCTGAGACGGCGCGCCGCCCCACCTTCCGGCCGTTCCGGGCCGCTCACCACTTCTCTCCGCCCGGGTGGGAATACGGCGTGAAACTCCGTATGTTGTACGGTGTTAGTCGTCCGAGAGGTGGTCCGCCCATGCCCGAGTCCCCCGCCGTCACCGAGTTCGAGCGCCAGGTCGCCGTCCTGCTGGAGAAGGGCTACCCCGCGCTGACGGGACGCACGGACGAGGAGTTCGCCGCCGTGCTCGCCCCGCTCCGCGCCGTCGTGACCGGCCGCGACCTGCCGCCCGCCGCGCCGGGCCGGGCGCCGTTCGTGCTCGTCCCCGGCCGCGACCTGGCCCCCGCCGAACGGACGGTGCCGCTGCTCCGGCTGGCCCGGGGCCGCAAGCCCGGCCTCGTCGACCGGCACTACGCCGAGGGCGAGCTGCCCGCGTTCGTCCCGACCGAGCAGGCCCGGCCGCCCGGCGATCCGGCGCACGTGCTGTTCGACGCCGACCGGGGCGAGGAGTTCTGCGGCGCCGTGCCGAACGACGCGATGGCCGCCATCGCGGGCAAGGACCGCACGCTGCTCACGATCGAGGAGGGCGTCGCGCTCGTCACGCAGTTCCCGGAGCTGCTGGAGAAGAACAAGTGCTTCTCGCTCGGCGGCTCGCGCTGCGGCGACCGCCGGGTGCCCGCCCTGTGGATCAGCGAGCGCGCGCCCAAGCTCGGCTGGTGCTGGGAGGGCAATCCGCACACCTGGCTCGGCATGGCGCACGCCGCCGGACGCGCGGCGGCGTGATCACGGCCAGCGGTGCGTCGGCTCGCACGCCGGGACGTGGTGCGGGCGGTAGCACACCGTCGTGACGTGCTCGTCCTTGCAGGCGAGACAGAGGTAGGTCCGATGGCCGCGCCGTCCGCGCGCCCGGTTCGCGCAGGGCGGGCACACGCACGGCGACCAGCCGACGAGCACCCGCCCCGGTTCGAGCCGGTGCCCGTACGGGCAGGCGGACGGTGCGGCATCGAGGCTCTCGGTCTCCACGCACGTCACTCTAGTCGAACATATGAGCGAACGTCAGAACGGGAGCCCCCGCTCGCACGGCACCGGCTTCGGGTGCGCCGGGTCGAACGTGTTGCCGACGAGCGCGGCGACGGTGCCGCTGTAGGCGAGGCCGATGTGCCCGACCGTGTCGGCGGGGCAGCGGTCCTGGATCTCCAGGTTCGTCACGCCCGGTTCCCGGACGAACGAGACGCCGCGCGGCGTGACCAGCGCGTCCGACGTGGACGCGATGACCGTGTACGAGATGCCGGGCTGCGCGATCGGCCCGTCGTTGAGCCGCGCGATCGTCGGCGCTCCCGTCGTCAGCTCGGTGCAGGCGACGCAGCCGACCGCCGCCATGATCTCGTTGACCTGCTTCATGATGCCGAGCCGGTGCCCGAGATCGACGAGCCCGGCGAACGACGTGCCGTGCGTCGGCGGCGCGAGCGCGACGACGCGGTCGATCTTGGCGGCCTGGCCGGGGATCTTCTTCGGCACGTACAGCGAGAGGAACCCGCCCTCGGAGTGCCCGACGACGTCGAGCTTGGCGGCGCCGGTGCGGGCCAGGATGCCGTCCATGATCCCCGCGACCTCGCGGGCGGACGCGTCGATCGCGTTGAGCCCGCCGACCGGGATCGGCGGCAGCGGCATCCCGTAGGTGGGCGCCCAGACGCAGTATCCGTCGGCGGCGAGCTGCGGGCCGAGCCGCAGGTAGTTGCCGGGGCCGTTGCCGCCCAGCCCGTGCAGGAGCAGGACGGGCCGGGGATGCGCGGCCGACGGCCGGCAGCGGTCGTCGTTGAACCCGCCGCCCGGCGCGGCGGCGGACGCGGGCGGTGGCCCGGCGAGCGCGACGGCGAGCGCCGCGACCGCGAGGAGCAGGAGAGTACGGAACGAGCGGAGGAGCATCGTGGCCTCCACGGGAGAGGGTGGGAGCCTCGATTACAACACGGCATCTTGTTCATAACTAGGAACCTTGTTGATAACTGGCGCGCCGCGTGTTCACCGGTAAATTCGAGGGATGAGCCACGCGCAGGCGGAACCGCCCGCCCCCAAGTCCCCGCAGCGGCGGCGCATCCGTGGCCTGGACGCCGAGCAGCGCCGCGCCGAGCGCCGCGAACGGCTGCTCGACTCCGCGCTGGAACTGTTCGCGGGCCAGGGCTACCCCAACACCTCGATCGAGCAGCTCTGCCAGCACGCCTACGTCGGCACCAAGGGCTTCTACGAGATCTTCGAGAGCCGCGAGGACTGCTACCTCGCGCTGCTGCGCCGCACCACCGAGCACCTGAAGACCCGCATGACCGAGCGGCTGGCCACGGTCACCGGCGACCGCGAGGACGCCGAGCACGCGCTGCTGTCGGCGCTCGCGCACGCCCTCATCGACGACCCCCGCATCGCCGCCGTCACGTTCGGGCAGGGCGTCGCGGTCTCCCCCGCCGTCGAACGCCAGCGCCGCGAGAACCGCCGCTGGGCGGCCTCCTTCGTGGAGGCGCTCTGGCGGTCCCAGGGCCTCGCCCCGGCGCCCCCGGCCGCCCGCAGCGCCGCGATCGGCCTCATCGGCGGCCTCTTCGACCTCATCGCCGACTGGCTGCTGGACGCCGACCCCGCCGACCCGGCCGCGACCGACGCCCTCATCACCGCGCTGACGGCCTTCTACGCCGCCGTCCGCACCGGCGTCGCCGCCCGGCCCTGAGACCGCGCGGCGACACCGGACCTTCAGTGGTCGCGGTGGACGAGACGGTCCGCGAGGAGCGTCAGTTCGTGCAGCGGCGCCGGAGGCGCGCCCACCTCGGCCAGCTCGGCCAGCGCCTCGGCCCGCAGCTCGCCGGTGCGGGCGACGGCCCAGGCCCGCCCGCCCGCCTGCTCGACCAGGACGGCCGCGCGGGCGGCGTCGTCCGGGGTGAGCGGTTCGGAGCCGTGGTACAGCTCGGCCAGCGCCGCCGACGCCGGGGTCTCCGCGTTCAGCGCCGCCACGACCGGCAGGGACTTCTTGCGCCGGACCAGGTCGGCGTGCACCGCCTTGCCCGTCACCGCCGGGTCGCCCCAGATGCCGAGCCGGTCGTCCGCGATCTGGAACGCCAGCCCGAGCCGGTCACCGAACCGGCGCAGATGCGTGACGCGGGCGGGATCGCCGCCCCCGAAGATCGCGCCGAGCGCGCACGCGGCGCCGATCAGCGCGCCGGTCTTCTTCGCCGCCATCGCCTGGCACTCCGCGAGCGTCACGTCGGTGCGCTCCTCGAACGACACGTCCGCGCACTGGCCCTCGACCAGCTCGCGGACCGCGCGGCCGAACGTGCGGACGGCGGCGCCCCCGACCTCGTCGGCGGCCAGCCCCTCGGTCGCGCAGGCCAGCAGCGCGTCACCCGCCAGGATCGCCGCGTTGGCGCCGAACAGCGTCCACGCGGTCGGGCGGTGCCGGCGGGTGACGTCGCCGTCCATCACGTCGTCGTGCAGCAGCGAGAAGTTGTGCGCCAGCTCGATCGCGACGGCCGCCGGGAGGGCGTCCGCCGCGTCCGCGCCGACGGCCTCGGCCGACAGCAGCGCCAGCGTCGGGCGCAGCGCCTTGCCCGCCGGGGCCGACGCGGGACGGTCCAGCTCGTCCCGCCAGCCGAAGTGGTACTCGGCGATGCGCCGCATCTCCCCCGACAGTTCCCCGACCGCCGCCCGCAGGGCGGGGTCGAGCAGGGCGCGGCTCCAGGCCAGGACGTCGGGCACGGACCGTCCGGCGGTCGTCTCCGGTGCGGCGGACATGGTGGTTCCTCTCAGGAAGCGATCTCGACGTTCTCCAGGACGCCCAGGGCGTCGGGGACCAGCACGGCGGCGGAGTAGTAGGCGCTGACCAGGTAGGACAGGATCGCCTTGTCGTCCACGCCCATGAACCGCACCGACAGGCCGGGCTCGACCTCGTCGGGGACGCCCGTGCGGCGCAGGCCGACGACGCCCTGCTCGGACTCCCCCGTCCGCAGCACCAGGATCGAGCTGGTGCCGCCCGCGCTGACCGGGATCTTGTCGCAGGGCAGGATCGGGACGCCGCGCCAGCCCTGGAACGTCCGGCCCTCGTGCGGGACCGGCTCGGGATAGACGCCGCGCCGGGTGCACTCGCGGCCGAACGCCGCGATGGCGCGCGGGTGGGCGAGGAAGAACCGCGAGCCGCGCCGCCGCGACAGCAGCTCGTCCAGGTCGTCGGGGGTGGGCGGGCCGGTGCGGGTGGAGATGCGCTGCCGCAGGTCGGCGTTGTGCAGCAGGCCGAAGTCGCGGTCGTTGACCAGGTCGTGCTCCTGGCGTTCGCGCAGCGCCTCGATCGTCAGCCGGAGCTGCTCGCGGGTCTGGTCGTGGGGGCCGTTGTAGAGGTCGGCGACGCGGGTGTGGACGCGCAGCCGCGTCTGCGCGGCACTCAGCTCGTACTCGCGCGGCGAGCCCTCATAGTCGACGTAGGTGCCGGGCAGCAGGGCCTCGCCGTCGTGCCCGGACGCCAGCTCGATCGCCGCCTCCCCCTGCCGGTTGCTGGGCGGGCGCGGCGCGTTGCGGTACTCCTCCAGGTGGTCGCGCAGCCCGGGGTGCCGGGCGGCCAGGTCCGCGACGGCCGACGCGGGCAGCGCCAGCACGGTCGCCGGGGTGACGGCCCGGACGGTGCGGTCCCAGGCGGGGCTGCCGCCGAGCAGCGCGGCCTCACCGGCGAACCGGCCGTCGGCCAGCACGCCGAGCGACGCCTCGCCGCCGTACTCACCGGCGCGGACCTGCTCGACCTTGCCGTGGGCGATGAGGTAGACCTCGTCCACCGGGGCGCCCGCCGTGGCCAGCGGCTGGCCGGGCGCGTACTCGCGCTGGACGCACCGGTCAGCGAGCGCGGCGAGCGCGTCGGCGTCGCCGAAACCGCGCAGCGGCGGCAGCTCGGTCAGCTCGGCGGGGACGACGCGGACGAACGCGCCGGTGGCGACGAACGTCACCAGGCCGTCACCGACGGTGTAGGACAGCCGCCGGTTGACGCGGTAGGTGCCGCCGCGCGTCTCCACCCAGGGCAGCGCCCCGAGCAGCCACCGCGGCGTGATCGCCTGCATGAGCGGGCGGGTCTTGGTGGTGGTCGCCAGATTGCGCGCGGCGGAGGTCGACAGGGACAACTGGTGCTCGGTCACGGGTCACCGTCCTTGCGGGGAGAGGCGGGCGGGTCGAGCTCAGGCGGCATCGGCGCCGCCGGCGATCTCGACGCTCTCCAGGACGGCCAGCGCGTCGGGGACGAGCACGGCGGCGGAGTAGTAGGCGCTGACCAGGTACGAAAGGATCGCCTTGTCGTCGATGCCCATGAAGCGGACGGACAGGCCGGGCTCGACCTCGTCGGGCAGGCCCGTCTGGTGCAGGCCCACGACGCCCTGCTCGGACTCGCCGGTGCGCAGCAGCAGGATCGAGCTGGTGCGGGTCTCGCTGACGGGGATCTTGTTCGACGGGAAGATCGGCACGCCGCGCCAGCTCGGGACGCGGTGCCCGCCGACGTCGATCGCCGTCGGGTACACGCCCCGGCGGCTGCACTCGCGGCCGAACGCGGCGATGGCCTTGGGGTGGGCGAGGAAGAAGGCCGGGTCCTTCCAGACGCGGGTGAGCAGCTCGTCCAGGTCGTCGGGGGTGGGCGGGCCGGTGCGGGTGTGCAGGCGCTGGGAGAACTCGGCGTTGTGCAGCAGCCCGAAGTCGCGGTTGTTGAGCAGCTCGTTCTCCTGCCGCTCGCGCAGCGCCTCGATGGTCAGCCGGAGCTGCTGCTGCGTCTGGTCCATCGGCTCGTTGTAGAGGTCGGCGACGCGGGTGTGCACGCGCAGCACGGTCTGCGCGACGCTCAGCTCGTACTCGCGGGGCGACGGCTCGTAGTCGACGTAGGTGCCGGGCAGGTCGTCCTCCTGCCGGTGGCCGGACGACAGGTCGATGGCCGCCTCGCCGTTGTCGTCGGTCGCGCGGGAGGGCGCGTCGCGGTAGGCGTCGATGTGCTCGCGCAGCTCCGGGGAGCGGTCGAGGGCCTCGGCGAACTGGGTGCGGCTCAGCGTCAGGACCGTGACGGCCGTGGCGGCGCGGGCGGTGGAGTCCCAGGTGGCGTCGTCGTCGACGAGGGCGCTCGCGCCGAAGAACTCGCCGTCGGCCAGGACGCCGAGCGCGGCGTCGCCGCCGTACTCGCCCGCGCGGAGCTGCTGGACCTTGCCGTGCGCGATGAGGTGAACGTCGTCGACGGGGTCGCCCTCGCTGACGATGACCTCGCCGGGCCCGTACTCGTGCTGGGTGAACCGCCCGGCGAGGGCGGTGAGCGGCTCCTCGTCGGCGAAGCCGCGCAGCGGGGGCAGCTCGCCCAGCTCCAGCGGGATGACGCGGACGTCGGCGCCGGTGCGCACGAACGTCACCCGGCCGTCGCCGACCGTGTAGGACAGCCGCCGGTTGACGCGGTAGGCGCCGCCGTGCGCCTCCACCCAGGGCAGGAGCTTGAGCAGCCACCGGGAGGAGATGCCCTGCATCTGCGGAACGGTCTTGGTCGTCGTCGCCAGGTTCCGTGCCGCGGAGGTACTCAGGCTGAGCTGCTGTTCGGTCACGTTCACACCGCCGATTCCGTGTAGGAGGAGGGGATCCTCAGTGGTGACGTGGCCGCGCCGGGGGGCGCGGTGCACGCTGTGTGGGCGTGCGATCACAGGCGACACTACCGACCGTGATGACGGGATCACAATAGAAGGTTTCCCTCACCTCCCGGAGCACTTTCGTCACCCCGCCCGCACTGGCGACCTCCGTCCCCGGAGGCTCAGCGGCGGCGCAGTCCGAGCCCGATCGGCTCGGGCGCGTCGGGGCGTCCGGCGAGGTGGATGGGGACGCGGGCCGTCTCGGGGATGCGGCCGAGCGGGACGAGCGCGACGGCGGCGGCCAGCATCAGGTAGAACGCGGGAACGTCGTTGGAGCCGGTCAGCTCGATGAGCGAGCCGACCAGGACGGCGGCCGTCCCGCCGAACAGCGACGTGGACACGTTGTAGCCGATGGCGAAGGCGCCGTAGCGGACCTCGGTGGGGAACATCGCCGGGAACGTCGCGCCGACGACGGCGAGCATGAGCACGAGCAGCCCGCCGATGATCGTGTATCCGGCGGCGACGCCGAGCCAGTGGTCGGTCTGCATGAGCCGGAACGCGGGCCACGACAGCAGCAGGAACCCGACGGCGGCGGTGCGCAGCAGCGGTTTGCGGCCGATGCGGTCCGACAGGGCGCCGAGCGGCAGGATGACCGTCAGCATGACGAGTTCGACGCCGATCGTGATGAGCTGCGCGGTGATCTCGGCGGTGCCGAGGAAGTCGATGAGGTAGCTCGGCATGAACGTCAGCAGCGTGTAGTCCGCGACGTTGAGCAGGACGACGATGCCGATGAGCCGCAGCACCGTCGCGCGGTGGCGCAGCAGGACCTCCTTCAGCGGCGAGCGCGCCTTGGTGCCGGTGGCCTCCATCCGGCGGAACTCGGGGGTGTCCTCGATGCGGCTGCGCACGTAGAGGCCGACCGCGCCGAGCGGCAGCGCGAGCAGGAACGGCAGCCGCCAGCCCCAGTCGCGCATGGCCGCGTCACCGAGGACGAGCTGGGTGAGCAGGACGAGCCCGGCGCCGCAGACGTATCCGGCGAGCGTGCCGAATTCCAGGAAGCTGCCGAAGAAACCGCGCCGGGTCGTCGGCGCGTACTCCGCGATCATCGTGGCGGCGCCGCCGTACTCGCCGCCGGTCGAGAACCCCTGGACGAGCCGGACCAGCAGCAGGGCGACCGGCGCGAACCAGCCGATCGTCGCGTACCCGGGCAGAATCCCGATGACGAACGTCGAGCCCGACATGAGGATGATCGTGATCGCGAGGACGCGCTTGCGGCCGATGCGGTCACCGAGCGGCCCGAAGAACAGGCTGCCGAACGGGCGGGCGAGGAAGGCGGCGGCGATCATCGCGAAGGACCGCAGGGTCGCGCCGCCGCCGTCGTCCGGCGGGAAGAACACGGTGCCGACGATCGCCGTCACGACGCCCGCGCTGAACACGCCGAAGTCGAACCACTCCACGGCGTTGCCCAGCGCGGACGCCAGGACGGCCTTGCGGACCGTCCGCTCGTCGGGCCGGGGTGCGACGTCGGTGCTCACGGGCGCGGTGATTCCCGCAAGATCGACTTCGTTAACTCTCCGCGCGGGAAAGGCTACCCGGCGCGGCGGCGCAGCCCCTCCGGCGCGGGCGCGTCCGGCTCGCCCGCCCGGTCGATCGGCACGCCCGCCGTCTCGCGCAGCGTCAGCAGCGGGACGAGCGCGATCAGCGCGGCGAGCATCAGATAGAACGCCGGGACGTCGTTGGACCCGGTGACGCTGATCAGCGACCCCACCACGACGGCCGCCGTCCCGCCGAACAGCGACGTGGAGACGTTGTAGCCGATCGCGAACGCCCCGTACCGGACCCGCGTCGGGAACATCGCCGGGAACGTCGCGCCGATCACCGCCTGCATCGGCACCAGCAGTCCGCCGATGAGCGCGTATCCGGCGGCGACGCCGAGCCAGTGGTCGGTCTGCATGAGCCGGAACGCGGGCCACGACAGCAGCAGGAACCCGAACGCGACGAACAGCAGCAGCGGCTTGCGGCCGACGCGGTCCGACAGCGCGCCGAGCGGCACGATCACCGTGATCATCGCCAGTTCCACGCCGATCGTGATGAGCTGCGCGGTCACCTCGCTGACGCCCAGGTCGTCGATCAGGTACGACGGCATGAACGTCAGCAGCGTGTAGACGCCGACGTTCAGCAGGATGACGATGCAGATGAGCCGCAGGATCGTCCGCCAGTGCCCGGTGAGCGTCTCGCGGACCGGTGTGCGCGCCTTCTCGCCGCGCTCCTCCATCCGGCGGAACTCGGGGGTGTCCTCGATGCGGCTGCGGATGAACAGGCCGACGATGCCGAGCGGCAGCGCGAGCAGGAACGGGATGCGCCAGCCCCAGGCGTGCATGGCGTCGTCGCCCAGGACGAGCTGGACGGTGAGGACGAGCGCGGCCCCGGCCGCGTATCCGGCCAGCGTGCCGAACTCCAGGAAGCTGCCGAAGAAGCCCCGGCGGCGCGTCGGCGCGTACTCGGCGATCATCGTGGCGGCGCCGCCGTACTCGCCGCCCGTCGAGAACCCCTGGACGAGCCGGACCAGCAGCAGCGCCAGCGGGGCGAACCACCCGATCGTCGAGTATCCCGGCAGAATCCCGATGACGAACGTCGAACCCGACATCAGCATGATCGTGATCGCCAGCACGCGCTTGCGTCCGATGCGGTCACCGAGCGGCCCGAAGAACAGGCCGCCGAACGGACGCGCCAGGAACGCCGCCGCGATCATCGCGAACGACCGGAGCGTCGCGCCGCCGCCGTCGTCGGGCGGGAAGAACACCGTGCCGACGATGGCGGTCACCACCCCGGCGCTGAATACGCCGAAGTCGAACCACTCCACGGCGTTGCCCATCGCCGAGGCCAGGACGGCCTTGCGGACCGTCCGCTCGTCGGGCTCGTGATCGGGGGGATCGGGCGCCTTGGTCATGCGCCGCTCGATCCCCCGGGATCGAACGGGTTTAACTACCGCGGGGGGCCTAAGCCTCCTTGCGGGCCTTGCGGGAGCGGTGCGGCCTGCCCTTGTGCGGCGCGCGGGACGCCGGGGCGCGGTGCTGCGGCTCTGAGCCGTGCGCGTCGGGCAGGTCGGCGTCGTCCAGTTCGGCGGTGTCGCGGGCCGGGCTCTTGCCGCCCTCGTCGAGCGCGGGCAGCTCGCCGGTGCGCTCACCGAGCAGGTCGGTCGTCAGGTCGCGCTCGCGCTCCTCGGCCGGCGCGACCACCTGGCGGATCACGTCGTCGGGCAGGACGCCGGTCAGCTCGCCGGGCGCGTCGTCGGGCAGTTCGGGGAGCGACTGCGTCGCGTGCGCGTCGGGCGTGTCGACGCGGATCGGCCCGCCGCCCTCGGGAATCGACGGCAGCGCCTGCGTCACCTGCGACTCGCGGGTCAGAACGCCGCTGGCCAGGATCGTGTTGCGGTGCCGCAGCCGGCCGTTCTGCCGCAGCAGCTCGTCCACCTCGGCGCGGTAGCGGCCGACGCGGCGGGTGCCGCGCACGTGCACGATGAACCCGCCGAGCGCCAGCCCGAGGATGAACGCCGCCGCCGGATACCCGATCGCCGGAGGGGCGGCCAGGCCCGCGCACGCGGCCAGCACCAGCGCGAGCACGCTCGCGACGGCGCTGCGGTGCTGCTCCACCCAGTCGAGGGCGGCGTTGACGGGCTTGGGAATCCTCACGCGTGCATCTCCTCTGCCGTGGACGGGCCCGCGCCGGGGAGCCGTGCGGCGACGCGGACGGCCGACGTAGCCACAACGTCACCGGTCTCGTGATGTGTTCCAGGCGGGGCGCGCGCCGTGCGTCGACGGCCGGGACTCGTGGGCCGATCCGTCCCGCCAGGCCGCGTCGTCGTCGAACGCGGCCGGAACCTCCGACACTAACAGTCCGCCGACGGCGTATCCCCGCCGGGCCGAACGAGGTGCGGCGACCGGCCGGAGGCGAATATCGTTGCCGGATATGAGCGAACACTTTGACGTCGTGGTCCTCGGCGCGGGCCCGGGTGGATATGTCGCCGCGATCCGGTCGGCACAGCTCGGGCTCAAGACGGCCATCATCGAGGAGCGGTACTGGGGCGGGGTCTGCCTCAACGTCGGCTGCATCCCCTCGAAGGCCCTGCTGCGCAACGCCGAGCTGGCCCACATCTTCACCACCGAGACGGAGAAGTACGGCATCAACGTCGAGGGATCGGTGTCCTTCGACTACGGCGTCGCCTACGAGCGCAGCCGCCAGGTGTCGGAGAAGCTCGTCAAGGGCGTCCAGTACCTGATGAAGAAGAACAAGATCACGGCCTATGACGGGCGTGGCACGTTCACCGACCCCAACACCCTGGAAGTCGCCAAGTCCGACGGATCGGGCGAGACCGTCACGTTCGACCACTGCATCCTCGCCACCGGCGCCCACACGCGGCTGCTGCCCGGCACGTCGCTGTCCGAGCGCGTCGTCACCTACGAGGAGCAGATCCTCAGCTCCGAGCTGCCCGAGAGCATCGTCATCGCGGGCGCGGGCGCCATCGGCGTCGAGTTCGCGTACGTCCTGCACAACTACGGCGTGAAGGTGACCATCGTCGAGTTCCTCGACCGCATGGTCCCCAACGAGGACGCCGACGTCTCCAAGGAACTCGCCAAGCGGTACCGCAAGCTCGGCGTCGAGGTGCTCACCGGCACCCGCGTCGACGCCATCGACGACTCCGGCGAGAAGGTCAAGGTCACGATCAGCAAGGACGGCGAGCAGCGCGTCCTGGAGACCGACAAGGTGCTCCAGGCCATCGGGTTCGCGCCGAACGTCGAGGGCTACGGCCTGGAGAAGACGGGCGTCGCCCTCACCGAGCGCGGCGCCGTCGAGATCGACGGGTTCTGCCGCACGTCGGTGCCGCACATCTTCGCCATCGGCGACGTCACCGCGAAGCTGATGCTCGCGCACGCCGCCGAGTCGATGGGCGTCGTCGCCGCCGAGACCATCGCCGACGCCGAGACGATGGAACTCGACTACGTCATGATCCCGCGCGCCACGTACTGCCAGCCGCAGGTCGCCAGCTTCGGCTGGACCGAGGCGCAGGCCCGCGAGAAGGGCTTCGACGTCAAGGTCGCCAAGTTCCCCTACAGCGCGAACGGCAAGGCGCTCGGCATGGGCGAGGGCGACGGCTTCGTCAAGATCATCAGCGACGCGAAGTACGGCGAGCTGCTCGGCGCCCACCTCATCGGCCCCGAGGTCACCGAGCTGCTGCCCGAGCTGACGCTGGCCCAGCAGTGGGACCTCACCGTCCACGAGGTCGCCCGCAACGTGCACGCCCACCCGACGCTGGGCGAGGCCGTCAAGGAGGCCGTGCACGGCCTGGCCGGGCACATGATCAACCTGTAGTCGGCACCGTCGGCGCACAGGACGGACCCGCGCTCGGCCGCGCCCGTCCTGTGCGCCACCATGGGGATCATGCACCCCGACGACGAACACGGCCATCTGCGGCTGGACGGCGCCGCCAACGTCCGCGACCTCGGCGGCCTGCCGCTGCCCGGCGGCGGCACGCTGCCCGCCGGGCGGCTGCTGCGCGCCGACGCGCTCAACACCCTCACCGACTCCGACGTCGACCGGCTCGCCGGGTTGCGCACCGTCGTGGACTTCCGCACCGACCACGAGACCGCCGCGAACGGGCCCGACCGGCTGCCGCCGGGCGCCGCGCACGTCGCGCTGCCCGTCGGCGGCGGCGACCTCGAACGCTTCTACCAGGTGATCGCCGCCGGTGATCCGGGCGAGCAGGAGAAGGTGTTCGGCGGCGGGCGCACCGAGCGCATCCTGGTCAAGGTGAACCGCGACTTCGTCGCCGTGGACGCCGAACGCGCCGCGTTCGCCGCCGCGCTGCGCGCGATCGGGGACGCGGAGGCGCTGCCGCTGCTGTTCCACTGCACCGCCGGCAAGGACCGCACGGGATGGATGGCCGCGATCGTGCTGACGATCCTCGGCGTCTCCGGCGACGTCATCATGGCCGACTACCTGCGCTCGAACGACTATCACCGCGAGGGCTTCGGCAAGCTCCTCGACTACCTGGGCCGCACCGGCCAGATGAAGGACCCCGAACTCCTGCGCCCCCTCCTGGAGCAGCGTCCGGCCTACCTGGAGGCGGCGTTCGACGAGGCCACGGCCCGGTACGGGTCCTTCGACGGGTTCCTGAGCGCGGGACTCGGCGCGGACGACGCCTTGCTGGACCGCGTCCGCACCGGCCTCACCGGCTGACCGGGGGCTGTGCCGACGGTCGCGTCCGGGCGAACACCGCCGCGTCCGGGTGCCCCTCGGCGATCATGCGGCGGCGGGTGAGGGTGCGGGTGCGCAGGACGCCCGCCACGCCCGTCACGATGACGAGGGCCTGTACGGTCCACGCGGCGCGGAACGCCTCGGGCGTGAACGTGGCGCCGGGTGACAGGACGTCCAGGACGACGCCGATGAGCAGGATCGTCAGCAGCGCGGCGACGAAGCCGCCGACGTTGACGATGCCCGTCGCGGTGCCGTGCCGGGCGGGCGGGTTGAACGTCCGGGCGAAGTCGAAGCCGATCATCGCGGCGGGGCCGCCGAGCGCGACGCACAGCACCAGCACCGTGAGCAGCCACGTCGGCGCGGGCGGCGGGACGGCGAGCACCGCCGTCCACGCGGCGACGATCACCCCGACGATGCCGAGGACCAGCCACGACCGGCGCAGCGGGTGGCGTCCGACGAGCCGTCCGACCAGCGGGCCGCTCGTCATCGTCGCGACGACGAACACCGTGAGCAGCGTGCTCGCGGTGGCGGGCGGCAGACCGTGCCCGGACACCAGGTACGGGTAGCCCCACATGAGCGAGAACGTGTTCGGCGCGAACTGCGTCACGTAATGCGACCACAGGCCGAGGCGGGTGCCGGGGTTGCGCCAGGCTTCGGCGAGGCCGCGTCCGACCTCCCGCGCGGACGGCGCCTTCGCCCGCACCGTGCCCGGGACGTCCCGCAGCACCGCGAGCGCGAGCACGGCGGTGAGGACGCCGAGCGCGGCCGCCGAGCCGAACGCCGGCGTCCAGCCGGGGCCGTGCAGCAGCGCCAGCAGCGGGATCGCGCTGAGGATCTGCCCGAGCTGGCCGAGCATCCCGGTGAGCTGCGTGACGAGCGGGATCTGCCGGGACGCGAACCACATCGTGACGACGTTGAGGACGCTGATGAACGTCATCGCGTCCCCGGCGCCGACGAGGACGCGCGCGGCGAGCGCCGTCCCCGCGTCCGGCGCCCAGGCCAGCAGCCCTTGCCCGGCGGCCATGACGAGCGCGCCGCCCGCCACCATGACGCGCGGCCCGAGCCGGTCGAGCAGCAGCCCGACGGGGATCTGGCAGCCCGCGTAGACGAGGAGCTGGACGACCGCGAACGTCGCGAGCATCCCGCCGGACGCGCCGAACCGCTCGGCCGCGTCGAGGCCCGCGACGCCGAACGACGTCCGGTGCAGGATCGCGACGACGTAGGCCGCGACGCCCACGCCCCAGACGGCCCAGGCGGTCCGCTTGGTCCGCTCGTGAATCACGGTTGACCAGGATATGCGGCACTTCGCGGGCTCGGTCCGGCCCGGCCGTAGAGTGGGACGGATGACGGACTGGCGGGCGGCACGGGCGTTCCTCACCACCGCACGCGCCGACCTCGGCCTCCGCGCGGCGTCCCTGTACCCGGACGTTCCACGCGTCGCGGGCACGACGCTCCTGACCCGCCCGGAATGGACGCTCCCGCACCCCGTGCCCCTGGACGCGGTGACCCTGGCCTGGGACGAACACCCGATTCCTCCCGCCGTGGCCGACCCTCCGAACGACCTGCCACCCGGCTTCACCACCTACGCCGCCGCCCTCGCCGCCCTCGACCCCCCGCGCATCTTCGAGAACCGCCCCGCCCACCGCCTCCTGTCAGCCACTTTCCCTACCGGGAAGAGCACGGAAAGCACGAAAAGCACAGAATGCGCGTACGACACGGACGGCACGAACGGCACGGACGGCACGAACGGCGTCGACAAGGCGGAAAGCGCGGATGGCGCGTTGCGCTTCGGGGCCGCGCGGTACTTCGACGGGGTGAACGTCGGGGAGGCGGTGGCGCACGAACTGGCCGCCGGAGTGCCGGGGCTGCCGTTGCGCGCGCGGATCGGTGACCCGTGCGATCTGGCGCGCCGCCCCGCGCTGCTCGCCGTGACGACGGTGACGCTGACGCGCTCGGGCCGGTACGTCGCGCACTGGCGCGACCCGGCGAAGGTCGCGCACGCGGGCGGCCTCTTCCAGGTGATGCCAGTGGGCGTCTTCCAGCCGCCCGGTTTCGACCTGGGCGCCCTGATCGCCCGCGAGTACGCGGAGGAACTGCACGGCGTCCCGGAGGCGGAAACGTCCGCGTTGCGCGTCCCGCCCGGCCCCGTCCACGTCCTCGGGCTCGGCGTCGACCCCCTCACCCTGGCCGTGGACCTGCTCACCGTCCTGACCGTGGACGACGCCGCCCTCGACACCCTCGTCCCCGAGAACGACGAGGGCCGCGTCTCCACCCGCCACCTGGACGACCCCGACCCGTCCCCCCTGCAACCCGCCGGTGCGGCGGCCCTCACCCTGACCCGCCACCACCGCGCCGCCCTGCTCCCCTGACACGACCTCGACGCCACCCGATCAAGGAACGCCGCGCTTGCGCACGACCCGGCACCCAGGGCGCCGGTCCCCCGACGCGCCCTGCAACGCCCTGGCCCGGCGGGTGCGGGCGGCCCGCCCGGTCAGACGAGGGCGTGGCCGTAGTGCGCTTGGAGCGCCGGGAGGTCGGGGTCACCGAAGTCGGCGCGCAGTGCGGTGAAGGCGGCGACCTTGGCGGGGCCGAAGCGGTGGAGGCTCGCGGCGGCGGTCTCGGGGGCGACGAAGGCCGGGGGCCGGGTCTTGGTGTGGAACTTGTCCGCGTACATGACGAGACGTTCCTCCGGCGTCTCGGCCAGGTAGTCGCCGGGCGGGAGCGGAAGCCCCTGGTCGCGGACGTCGGCGGCGGTGAGGCCGACGCCCGTGTGCCGCGAGCAGAAGCGGCAC
Source organism: Actinomadura flavalba DSM 45200 (assembly GCF_000374305.1). Taxonomy (GTDB): domain Bacteria; phylum Actinomycetota; class Actinomycetes; order Streptosporangiales; family Streptosporangiaceae; genus Spirillospora; species Spirillospora flavalba. The sequence continues at coordinate 128,503 of NZ_KB894103.1, forward strand.
AGCGTCTCAGCGAACCCCAGCTCCGCGAGCATCTCGTGCCCGAGCACCCCGTGCCGGATATAACGGGCATGGTCCAGCTCGCCGGAGGCCGTGAACAGCCGGTAGACGCCGAGGTCGTGCAGCAGGCACCCGGCGCGCACGAGCGCCGCGTCCACGTCGTCGCGCCGCGCCATGAGCTGTTCTGCGACGGCGCACACGATCGCGCAGTGCGCGTACACCAGCGCGAACGCCTCCGGCGTCGGCGCGCAGCGCTCGTGCAACCGCCGGATCTCGTCGTCCCCCGGCACCCGCATGCGGGCGACCCTACTCCCGGGCGAGGTGCTTCAGCTCGTCCAGGGCGTCGGTGAGGTGGTCGAGCAGGTCGGACGGGTCCGGGACGAGCGCGGGGCAGGAGACGATCCCGACGTCGAGGTGACCGTCGTAGGAGAAGACCGTGATGTTGAGACCGCCCGTGAGGTCGGTGATGACGGAGATCGGGTAGTACGCGAGGACCTTCGCGCCGCCCAGGTAGAGCGGGAACTGCGGACCGGGCACGTTCGAGACGACGATGTTGAGCGGCAGGACCCCCGTCGCGGGCGCCGCGCGCAGGGCGAGCCGCGTCAGCGGCCCGGCCAGCGGCGGCGGCACCATGCCCGCGATGTCGCGGGCCCAGGCCCCCGCCGACGCGGCGAACCGGTGCTTCATCGCCGTCAGGTCGGCGCGGACGGCGGCGTAGCGCGAAGCCGGGTCGGCGACGTGGGTGGCCAGCGGCGTCGTCATGATCGTGACCTCGTTGCCCGCGTCGCCGCCGGACGCGCGGCCCGCGCGCCGCAGCGACACCGGGACGCCCGCCACGAGCGGGACGTCCGGCAGGTCGCCGCGCTTGTCGAGCCAGGTGCGCAGCGCCGACGCGCACAGCGCCATCACGACGTCGTTGACGCTGCCGCCCAGCGCGTGCTTGACGGCCTTGACCTCCGCGAGGTCGAGAGAGCCGAACGCGACCGCGCGGCCCGCGCCGATCGGCCGGTTGAACGGCGTGGGCGGCGCCGCCGCCGGGGCGGGCGGCGGTTCTTCGTGGCCGAGGGCGCTCTGCGCGAGCCGCGCGACCGCGCCGACGCCCGGCACCGTGCCCAGGCCCGGGATCTCGTCCAGGTAGGGCACCGACCGCGCCGCCGCCAGCGCCGCCGACACCGGCTGCGTCGCCATCCGCAGCAGCCCGGTCCCCGCCATGGCGAGCGGGCCGGGGCCGCGCCGGGGCGCGGCGTCGTCGGCCGGGACGTCGCGCGGCTCGGGCGACAGGTCGAGGAGGGCGGCGATGGTCTCGGCGGCGAGGACGCCGTCGATCGCCGCGTGGTGGACCTTGACGTAGAGCGCGGCCCGGCCGCCGGACAGGCCCTGGACGATCGTCATCTCCCAGAGCGGCCGGTCGCGTTCGAGGGGCCGTTCGTGCAGCAGCGCGACGGCGCGGGCGAGCTGTTCGTCGTCGCCCGGGGCCGGCAGCGTGATCTCGGAGATGTGCCGGGCGGGGTCGAAGTCGGGGTCGTCCTCCCAGTACGGGTGGTCGAGCCCGAACGGGACCGCGACGAGCCGCCGCTTCAGCGGGCGCGGCGCCAGGTGCGCGCGCCGCGCGATCAGCTCGGCCGCCGCCTCCGGGGTGAAACGCCCGCCGGGGCAGGACGCCGGATCGAGCAGTCCGAGACCCGCGATGTGCGCCGAATGGGTGGCGGTCTCGACGTTCAGGAAGGTGGCGTCCACGGCGGAGAGCTGGCTCATTCGGGCCGTCCTGTCTGGATCGTCGCGGGCATCACTCTAAGGAACTACGGACTACCGGTGAGTAGGTCAATCCCGGCAGTAGTGGATTAACAGGGCCTTAACGGGACGTTTTGCTCCGTTCATCTCCGGCATGGACCCCTCCATGACGGAGACTTTCCCCACGTTCGACCCGGCCCGGCGGAGAATCTTCGGTTCGCGGCCGTTCGGAACGCTCCGGGCCGGAGTGCCGATTCCGGGAAACGTCCCGGGTTCGCGGCATTAGGGTGGTCGCCCATGGCGCGACCACTCACGGACATCATGGAAGCGGGCTGGGCGTCCGCCCTGGCACCCGTCGCGGACCGGATCGCCGCGATGGGCGACTTCCTGCGCGGCGAGGTCGCCGCCGGACGCAGCTACCTCCCGGCCGGGGCGAACATCCTGCGGGCGTTCCAGCAGCCGTTCGACGAGGTGCGGGTCCTCGTCGTCGGGCAGGACCCCTACCCCACCCCCGGCCACGCGGTCGGCCTCAGTTTCTCCGTCGCCCCCGACGTCCGGCCGCTGCCCGGCAGCCTGGTGAACATCTTCCGGGAGTACGGCAACGACCTCGGCCTGCCGCCGCCGTCCAACGGCGACCTCACCCCGTGGACGCACCAGGGCGTGCTGCTGCTCAACCGCTCGCTCACCGTGCTCCCCCGCAAGCCCGCGTCCCATCGCGGCAAGGGCTGGGAGGAGGTCACCGAACAGGCGATCCGCGCCCTGGCCGCGCGCGACCGGCCGCTCGTCGCGATCCTGTGGGGCCGCGACGCCCGCAACCTGCGCCCCCTCATGCCGGACGTCCCCGCCCTGGAGTCGGCCCACCCCAGCCCGATGTCCGCCGACCGCGGCTTCTTCGGCTCGCGCCCCTTCTCCCGCGCGAACGACCTGCTCACCCGGCAGGGCGCCGCCCCCATCGACTGGAAACTCCCCTGACCCGACCTGGGCGGCTCAGCGCGGCAGGCGGCGCAGCATCGCGGCGAACTCCCCGTCGTTCGGGAGGTGCCCGGGGTTGAGCGGGGTGAGGCGCCGCTCGCCGTGGCTCCAGTAGACGCCGGGGGCGCACGGGTCGTCGGCGGTGGCGTGCATCTCGGCGATGACCTCGGCGAACACGGGCAGGACGCCGCGGACCGACGTCGCGGTGATCGGGTACAGCAGCAGCGTGCTGTGACACGGGACGCCGACGAGCGCGCCGTGCTCGGTCGGCTCGGGGAGGAACCGGTCGACCTGGGACAGCAGCGCGGACACGTAGCGGCTGCCGGGCTTGGTGACGACGCGGACGTCCTGCCCGGGCAGCAGCGGCTGGTCGTGCACGGCGACGTCCGCGAGTTCGCGGTCGCGCGTGTTCGTCATGACGTACCCGAGCTTGCTGAGCCCGAGCAGGCCCGCGCGCGCCCGCGTGAGCGGCCCGCCGTACCGGGGGTGCTCGATCATGACCATCGCGTCGAAGTGGTCGCCCGCCGGGACGACGACGAGCCCCTCCCGGTCGCGCGGATCGAGCTTGGGGACGATCCGCAGCCGCAGCAGCTCGCGCACGTCGCCGAACAGCTCCATCTCGCCGACGGCGAGGAACGCGCGGTGCCCGACCTCCTCCACCCACTCCGACACCAGCTCGGGCCACTGCATCCGCTCCTCGCGGGCGCAGCGCTCCAGGACGGTCCACGTGGACGCCCGCGCCTCGGACCGGCCGATCGGCAGGACGATCTCGGAGGTGCCGCCGTCGAACCACGCCGACGGTGACACGGCGGGCAGCAGCTCGCGGATCAGAGCGTGCACGTCCGCCGCGGCGTCCAACGGTTCCACGCTCATCGCATCCTCCCCTTCCTTCCGAGCCGGGCCACGCTCCTACCCTCTCAAAGTTCACCCGCTCTGTGTGACCCATCCCCGGGTTGAGGCTCCACGCCCTCCGGCACACGCCCTCGGTACGCGCGCGGGCGCGCGATACTGTGGCGCCATGTCGGAAATCGTTTACCCGCCGGTCATCAAGGCCGCCCTCGGCATGTTCAAGGCGCTGAACCTGAAGTTCCGCCTGGAGGGCACCGAGAACGTGCCGGCCACCGGCGGTGCGGTCCTGGTGAGCAACCACGTCAGCTATCTCGACTTCATCTTCGCCGGGCTCGCCGTGCATCCGGCGGGGCGGCTGACCCGCTTCATGGCGAAGAAGGAGGTCTTCGACCACCGCGTCTCGGGACCGCTGATGCGCGGCATGCACCACATCCCGGTCGACCGGGAGTCCGGGGCGTCGTCGTACAAGGCGGCGCTGACGGCGCTCAAGGGCGGCGAGATCATCGGCGTGTTCGCCGAGGCGACGATCAGCCGGTCCTTCACCGTGAAGGACATCAAGAGCGGCGCGGTGCGGATGGCGGTCGCGGCCGACGTGCCGCTGCTCCCGATCGCGATCTGGGGTCCGCAGCGGCTGTGGACGAAGGGCCGCAAGAAGCGGCTGTTCCAGCGGAACGTGCCGGTGACGATCCTCATCGGGGAACCGATGTACCCCAAGCGCGGCGACGACTACAACCAGGTCACCGAAGACCTGCGGGCTCGCATGTCCGAGCTGCTGGAGCGCGCGCAGCGCGAGTACCCCGACGTCCCGGCCAAGGGCGAGGGCTGGTGGCAGCCCGCCTACCTGGGCGGCACCGCCCCCACGCCGGAGGAGGCCGAGCGGCTGGACGCCGAGGAGGCCGACGCCCGCGCCGCCCGGCGTGCGCAGAAGGCCGCCGGACAGGACTAAATCGGTGGACGGGGGCGGCGGCCCGGCCCGATGATCGAGTCCATGACCGAACGCCCCCGGGACTTCCTGCACCTGGTCGAGGCCCCGGAGGTCGCCACGGCCTCCGGCGCCGACCTGACGCTGCCCGTCGTCCTGAGCGTGGACGACACCTGCACACCGCCGGACGTGATGGGCATGCTCGCGCTGCGTCCGTTCGCGGCGGGCGAGCAGCCGTGCGCGCGGACCCGTTCGCTCGACCACGTCAAGCCGGACGCGCCGCTGCTCCCGTCGGCGGCGACGGTGCTGCGCTCCTACGGCGACGACGAGCGCACGTCGGTGCTGGCCGAGGGCGAGGGCTGGACGCTGGTGTCGCACCGGTGGAAGACGGGCCGGGCGCACGTGCTCGTCAACGCGGTGTCGGCGGAACTGGCCGACGCGGTGCTGGACGAGTGCGCCGACGACGCCACCGACCCGCCGAAGACCGACGACACCAACATCGAGATGGGCTTCTGGCGGCTCGGCACGCACGGGCCGCTGCGCACCGAGCGCGCCATCGCGGCCGACCCGTGGGCGGAGATCCGCCGGAACTACACGGCGCCGGTCGTCGCCGGGCTCGACGAGGTCATGGCGGTGCGCCCCGACGACGTCCAGGGCCGCCTGCTCCTGCTGCACGGCCCGCCCGGCACCGGCAAGACGACGGCGCTGCGCGCGCTGGCGCGGGCGTGGGGCGCGTGGTGCCGCGCGGACTGCGTCCTCGACCCCGAGTCGCTGTTCGGCAACACCAACTACCTGATGGGCGTGGCGCTCGGCGACCACGACGACGACGAGCACCGCTGGCGGCTGCTCATCCTGGAGGACTGCGACGAGCTGATCCGGGGCGAGGCCAAGCAGTCGACGGGCCAGGCGCTGTCGCGGCTGCTGAACCTGACCGACGGGATGCTCGGGCAGGGCCAGAAGGTGCTCGTGGCGATCACGACCAACGAGGACCTGGCGCGGCTGCATCCGGCGGTGGTGCGTCCGGGCCGCTGCCTGGCGCAGATCGAGGTGGGACGGCTGACGGCGCAGGAGTCGCGGACGTGGCTGGACGGCGCGGCGCCGGACGCGGCGCTGGACGCCGACGGCGCGACGCTGGCCGAGCTGGTCGCGCTGCGGCGCGGTGAGCGGCGCAAGGTCCCGGCTCCGGCGGGCACGGCCACCGGGTTCTACCTGTAGGGGCCGCTACGTAGGGGCACGTACTCAGGGGAAGTCAGTGTTTTCCCCGATGTGCGGGCCGTCCGCGGCGCGGGATGCTTCTCGTGTCGGTCACGGCAGGGCCTCCCGGTTCTCCTCTGCGGGGTGGACGAACCGTCAGGACCCTGCCGGGCCGGCGCACAACGGACCGGGGCTGTGCTGCATCGGGGGATGCGCAGCTCCGGTTCATCTTTTCCCGGCGGGCGTGAACAGGCGCCGGTAGACGGCGCGCAGCCCGGCCATGTCCTCGACGGGCTCGGCGAACGCGATGCGCAGGTCGGCGGTGCGGGGCTCGCCGCCGGGGATGGCGCAGCGGACCCACATGCCGTGCCGGTCCAGGCCGAGCGGGCGGATGTCGGGGTCCTTGCCGGCCAGGCGCGGCAGCAGCGCCCGCAGCTCGTCGCGGTGGCAGCCGTCCAGGTGGGCGAGGACGCCGGCCTCGATGGCGACGAACGGGTCGGGCGACGCGGCGGCGTAGTCCTCGGGTTCGAGGGTGTCGCCGCCCCAGGCGTCGTCGATCTCGATCTGCGCGATGTCGAGGCTGAGCAGCGTCCAGGCGCCGTCCTCGTGGCCGGGGCGGCCGAGGTCGAGCAGTTCGGGACGCGGGTGCAGCCGGGACAGCCGGATGGCGGCGGCGCGCCGCTCGTCCTCGGGGACCTGGGAGATCCAGCCGTGCAGCCAGGCGCGGCCGCGGACGCGGTCGGGGAAGGCGACGGGCGCGACGTCGGAGATGCGCAGCGTGGCGGGCAGGTCCTCGTTGCCGACGAGGGCGGCGACGACGGGGGACGCGGTGGGCATGAGCAGCAGCGGGACGCCGTCGTCGCCGGTGATGTGGGCGGGGACGGGCGCGTAGGGCACGCCGGGGGTGACGAGCACGCCGTCGGCGACGCCGTAGGCGAGGGTGCGGGCGCGTTCGGCCGGGGTGGGGCGGTTCGCCGCCTGCTCGGTGTCGGCCACCAGGATCTCCTCGGGTTCGTTATAGGTTAGGCTTGCCTAACTAAGGTTTACCTAACCACTTGAGGAGGGTCATGAACAACCCCCGGCCCAAGGTGCGGCTGTCCCGGGCGCTCGGCATCCCGCTGACGCCCAAGAGCGTGAAGTACTTCGAGGCGCGCCCCTACCCGCCCGGCGTGCACGGCCGCGCCCGCAAGACCGAGTCGGACTACAAGGTGCGGCTGCGCGAGAAGCAGCGCCTGCGCGCGCAGTACAACATCCGCGAGGTGCAGCTCCGCAACGCGTTCGACAAGGCCGCCAAGGTCGAGGGGAAGACCGGCGAGGCGCTGATCATCGACCTGGAGCGCCGGCTGGACGCGCTCGTCCTGCGCGCCGGCTTCGCCCGGACGATCTACCAGGCGCGCCAGTTCGTCGTGCACCGGCACGTCCTGGTCAACGGCCGCCGGGTGGACCGTCCGTCGTACCGGCTCCGCGAGGGCGACGTCATCACGATCGCCGAGCGCAGCCGGAGCATGGTGCCGTTCCAGGTCGCCGCGACGGGGACGCACGCCGAGAACGTCCCGGGCTACCTGGAGTCGCGTCCCGAGGCGTTCGTCGCCCGCCTCGTCCGCCTTCCCGAGCGCAAGGAGATCCCCGTGATCTGCGACGAGCAGCTCGTCGTGGAGTACTACTCGCGGTGACCCGGTTCCGGGGGTCTGGACAGGGGTGCGCCTCCATCGGTTAGCATCAACCTAGCGATTGCTTGGCTAGGTCACCGATGGAGGCCACCGCAATGATCGAATTCCACCCCATGACGCGGAACATCGGCGCGGAGGTCACCGGCGTCGAGCTGCGCGAACCGCTCGACGCCGAACAGATCCAGCGGATTCGCGACGGGCTCCTGGAGCACCTGGTGCTGTTCTTCCGCGACCAGGAGATCACCGACGAGCAGCACGTCGTCTTCGCCAAGCAGTTCGGCACCGCGAACCTGCCGCCCATGGACACCTCGGGCAGCCCCGTCCACGTCCTGGACCAGACCGACCCCAAGGGCGAGGGCGGCGACCAGTGGCACAGCGACAACACGTTCATGACGCGCCCGCCCATGGGCTCGCTGCTGCGCGCCGTCCTCCTGCCGGGCGTCGGCGGCGACACCCTGTGGGCCAACATGTACCTGGCCTACGACTCGCTCGCGCCCTGGCTCCAGCGGCTCGCCGACGAGCTGTACGCCGAGCACGACCTGACGATGTCGGTCACCAAGGCCATCGACAAGGGCCACCGGATCGACCTGCGGGAACTCCAGGAGAAGAACCCGCCCGTCGTGCACCCGGTCGTCCGGGTCCATCCCGAGACGGGACGCAAGGCGCTGTACGTGAACCGCTCGTCGGTCACCCGGCTCATCGGCCTGTCCCGCCGCGAGAACGAGGCGCTGCTGCCGCTGCTGTTCGACGCCGTCCGCGACCCGCAGTTCCAGGTCCGCCTCAAGTGGCGCGTCGGCACCCTCGCGTTCTGGGACAATCGGCCCACGCAGCACTATGCCGTGGCGGACTACACCCAGCGCCGCAAGATGCACCGTGTCACCGTCAACTGCCCCGACGCCGTCGACGACGGCGTCCCCAAGGGCGTCGACGGCGTCACCGGCCACGACGCCCCGGCCGAGGCCGCCGCCGCCCGCTACCTGTGACGCGCTAGGGCAACGCGCCGAGGTCGGCGCGGGCGGCGGCGCGCAGGGTCGTCAGCGACGCGACGAGCGCGGCGCGCTCTTCAGCGGTGAGCGGACCGGCGAAATGACGGGTCAGGGTCTCCTCGTGGACGACCAGCGCCTCGTCCAGCTTGGCCTGCCCGGCCTCGGTCAGCTCGACGTGCTGACGGCGGCGGTCGGACGGCGGCCGGACCCGGCGGACCAGGCCCCCCGCCTCCATCCGGTCGATGAGCCGCGTCATGCCGCCGCTCGTCAGGATCAGCTCGTCCGCCAGATCGCCCATCGACGGGCACCGCTCGCCGCGCGGCGACAGCCGCAGCAGCACCTCGAACGCCGCGTGCCGCAGCCCGCAGCGCCGCTCCAGCTCCCGCGCGGCCAGCCGCTCCAGCAGCGCCGCCGCGCCCAGCAGCGCGCCGAACTCGCGCACGACGTCACCCGCGCCCTCGTGCCCCACGGCCGACCACCCCTCCCCTGCGACCGGCGGGGGCTCAGTCCTTCGGCTTCTCGCCTACCGTCGCGGACGGGGACGGGTTCGGGATCGCGGGCAGTCCCCCGCCGCCCGTCTGCGTCTGGTCATTCTGGCCGGACGCGTACTGGCGCGTCACCTTCCACGAGCCGTCGATCTTGGCGAGGGCGAGCCGGATGAGGTTGGCGGGCACCTCCGTCGTGCCCGTCTTGCCGTCGCCGCCCTGGATGTCCACCTGGACGACCGCCGTCGCGAACCGCTCGTTGACGTCGCCCACGAACGCCTGCACGGCCTTGGACGAGATCGCCGCCTGCGACTTGTCCTGGTCGAACAGCTTCACCAGGTTCGGCACGGTCGTCTGCCGGTACTGCTCCAGCAGGTCGCCCGCCATCAGCGCCTCGGCCTTGGCGATCTGCGCGCGGTAGGTGCCCGCGCTGTAGTTCACCGCGACGTTCCCGTACGCCAGCGCGACCTTCTCCACCTCGCCGCGCGCGTCCCGCTCGGACGCGGCCGAACTCGCCCGCTGCCACTGCCACAGCGCCAGCGACGCCAGCAGCGCCACCACGACGACGATCGCGACGGCGGCGGGGACGGCGAGGCCGAACACCGTCCGGGACGGCGGCTCGGGCTCGGGCCTGCTCCTGGGCTTGGGGCGCGGTTTCGGCGCGGCGGCGACGGGCTCGGGCTCCGCGTCGTCCTCGTCCTCGACGACCTCGGCGGGCTTGGCGGCCTTGGCCTTGGCCTTGGCGGCGGGCTTGGCGGGCGCGGCCTCCTCGGCGTCCAGCGCGTCCAGGACCTCTTCCAGGTCATCGTCGTCGTCCTCGATGACCTCGATGACCCGCACCCGCCGCTTGCGCTTGGCGGGCGCGGCCTTCGGGGCGGCCTCCGCCGTCTCGGCGTCCTGCTCGGCCGCGACCTCCTCCGCCGGGGTGTCGTCCCCGGCGGCGTCCCGCGTGGTCTTGGCTGTCACTGTCGCACTCCTCGGGGTGGGTAGGTCAGTCCTTCGTCCCGCGCCGCCGGCGCCGGGACGGACGCGCGCGCCGCGCGAACGCGGGCACCGAACCCGTGACGATCCGGTACAGCACCGCGAGGGCGAGCACCGGGGGAACGAACATTAGCCAACGGGGCGGACCCGTAGAAGTCCCCTCGGACTCATTGTTGGCGGCCGGTTTCGCGTTGAGCTGCGCGTCCCGCCCGATCGACGGGTCGTGCGTCGGGATCGTCGCGCCGGGGTCCTTGGCCCGGTACGGCTTCTGCGGGCCGACGGCCGGGTCGCGCCCGCCCGGGCAGGTGAGCTTCTTGTTCACCCCCGGCTGGGCCAGCGGGTACTTGTACTCCAGCGCCGCCGTCCGCGTCAGCGTGATCTGGAAGACGACGTTCAGCACCGGCTTGCCGCCCTCCTCACCGATGACGTCGCGCAGGACGGTGTTCAGCTCCGGCGCGGCGCGCAGCACCCGGCGCAGGTCGGTCAGGTAGTCGGGGTTGCGGGCGCCGAGCCTGACGTCGCCGAGCGACGCGATCGTGCACTCGAAGTCGGGCCCGGTCTTGTCGAACAGCGTGTTGACGGTCCGCAGGAGGCCCGGCCCCCGGTCGCGGAGTTCGGCCAGCTCCCCGCGCACCTGCGCGAGCGCGGCGGTCAGCGCGGCGACGTTGTCGATGCCCGCGCCGAGGCTGCCCCGGTTCTCGTTGAGGACGCCGGTGATGCGGCCGAAGTCCTTGGTGAGGCCGTCGAGCAGCTCGCTGTTCTCCGCGAGGGTGGCGGTGAGCTGGTCGCCGCCGTCGATGATCTGCCGCAGCGAGCCCTCGCGCCCGCTCCAGCCCTCGGCCAGCTCGTGCACGAGCACCTTGGCGTCGTCGGGGTCGATCGCCTTGAGCGACTGGACGACGGCGCCGAACAGGTCGCCGTACTTGGGCGGCACCGTCGTCCGCTCGACGGGGATGCGCTCGCCGGGCCGCATCGGCGCCGCGCTCGCCTGGCCCGGCGCGGGGGTCAGCTCCACGACGGGCTCGCCGACGGCCGACTTGCGGGCCGCCGCCGCGTGCACGCCGCGCGGCACCTCGACGTCCTTGTCGATGTCGAGTTTCACGACCACCTTGTCGCCCGCCAGCCGCACCGAGTCGATCTTGCCGATGCGCAGCCCGAGGTAGTCGACCTCGAAGCCCGGGTGCAGACCCGGCGAGGACGCGAACTCGACGCTGATGTTGTACGGGCGGGTGAAGAGGTCGAAGCGGATGACGTTCGTCAGCGCCCACGCGACCATGAGCGCGGCCAGGGCGCCGAACACCACGAGGTTGATCGTCACGCGTTTGGTCATCTGGCCTGCTCCAGCATGCGCGCCAGGTCGGGGAAGGCCCGGCGGATCTCCTCGGGCAGCCGCACGCCGCCGCCCGGAGGCGGTGCGGGCGGCTCGTCCTTCTTCTCCTCGGTGGGCTTCTCCGTGCTCTTCTTCGGCTTCGCGGGGTTCTGAGCGGACTTCGGATCACGGCCGGGAACGTTCTGTCCGGGGATGAGCGGACTTCCGTCCGGCCAGGTGAGGCGAAGGATGGGATACAGCAGGATCTGCCCGTCCCAGGTCGCCTTGGGCAGCTTGTCGCTGAAGGTGACGAGCCCCTCGACGAGCCCGGTGAGCCGCCGCCGGTTGCTCCCGAGCTGCGCCAGCACGGGGTCCAGGTCGCTGAGCAGCGTGCGGAACCGCACGACCCGTCCCTCCAGCACCTTGTCGTTCAGCTCCCGCGACATCTTCGTCAGCTCCTCGACCGCGTCGAGGATCTTGGTCTTGTTCTGCCGGAGCAGCCGCGTCGCCCGCTCCAGCTCGCCCGGCGCGCGGCTCAGCTCGCCCGAGCCGTTCGCCAGCGACCGGCCCAGCCTGGCGAAGTCGTCCACGGCCTGCCCGAGCTTGCGGCGCTCGTCGGCGAAGAGGCGCAGCAGGTCGGCCGACTTGGCGATCGTGGAGTTCAGCCGCTCCCCGTTGCCGTCCAGCGCCGCCGCGCCCGCGTTGACGACGGTCGCGACGTCGTCGCCCGCCAGCGCCTGGAGCAGCGGCCCCGCCTGCCCGACGACCTGCTCGAACGCCGGCTGCACGCTCGTGTCGGTGATCGCCGCGTTGTCCGCCAGGAACGGCCCGGTGTCCAGCCGCCCGCCCGGCGGCAGCACCAGGTCCACGTAGTTCTCGCCCAGCAGCGACGTCACCTTGATCTCGGCGCGGGTGCCGCGCGGCAGCCGGACGTCGTCCTGGATCGACAGCGTCGCCTTCGCCTTGTACCCGGGCGCCAGCTCGATCTTGGCGACGCTGCCGACGTTGACGTCCGACATCTTCACCGCGTGCCCGGCGACGAGGCCCTGCGCGTCGTCGAACGTCGCGGTGAGCGTCAGGTCGCCCTTGGGGGCGCCCGCCGTCCGCAGCGAGCAGCCCGGCACGGCCAGCACGGCGGTGAGCGCCAGGATCAGGAGCCGTCGTCTCACGGCCGGCCTCCCTCAGGGAACGGTTTCCACGGGCAGTTGGAGTTCGGCGCGGGCAGCGGGCAGTTGACCGCGTCGGTGCCCAGCAGGCCCTTCAGCCAGGTGCGCAGGAACGCGTCGGTGGCGAAGCGGAGCTGGAGCGACTTGGTGTCGGGGTTGAAGCCGCCGATGAACGCGTCGCTGATGCCCGGCAGGACGTCGATGAGCTGCGCCAGCTCCTTCGCGTTGCCCTTCAGCGTCAGCGCGACCTTCGTCAGGACCATCAGGTCGTAGGGGAGCTGCCCCTCGTAGCGGTCGATGAGCTTGCCGCCGTTCTTCGACAGCTCCAGCACCCCGGAGATGAGCTGCTGGATCTCGCCGCGCTCGGCGCTCAGCACCCGGCTCGCCTCGCCGAAGTCGCGGATGACCTGGCCGAGGACCTGCTCGCGTCCCCGGACGACCCCGGCGAGCCGGTCCAGGTTCTGCGCGACCTCCATCAGCTCCCGGTCCTGCCCGGCGATGTTCTCCACCAGCCGCGCGCTCTGCTCCAGCGTCGCGTTGAACGTCCTCCCGTTGCCGTTGAGCGTCCCGGCGGCGTCCCCGAGCGCGTCGTTGACCTTCGTCGGGTCGAGCGCGTTGGCCAGGTTGGTGAAGGACGACAGCGCGTCGTCCACCTCGACGGGCACGTGCGTGCGCTCGATCGGGATGCGGTCGCCGGTGAAGCGCGCGTCGCCGGGCTTCCACGCCGGGTGCAGCACCAGGTTGCGCTCCCCCACCAGGTTCAGCGGGACGACCGACGCGTGCACCTTCTCCGGCAGCGGCACCTCCCGGTCGATGTGGAACCGGACCAGGATGCGGTCGCCGCGGCTCTCCACGCTGTCGACGAGCCCGACGTCGGCGCCCATCACCTTGACCTTCGACTCCTTGTAGAAGGAGCGGGCCTTGGGCAGTTCGACGGTGAGCGTCCGGGTGCCCGGCGACGACCCCACCGAGCAGCCTCCCAGCGACGTCGCCATCGCCAGCCCCAGCGCGGCGATCACGCAGGTCCGGAGCCGCATCAGTTGCCTCCCCGGGCGTCGGCGGGCGGACGGCGGGTCGAGATCGGGCCCGGCGGCTGGAGCGGGCCGAGACCCGTCAGCAACCCCTCGATCCACGGTCCGTTTCCCTTCAAGGTCGCGATCTGCTGGAATGTCGGGCCGAGCAGCGAGAAGTTCGTGTTCAGCGCGTCCATGTTCGGCGCGAGCCGCGTCGTCAGCAGGTGCAGGTTCTCCAGCAGCGTGTCGATCTGCTTCTGGTTGCGGGAGATCGTGTTCGACAGCGTCCGCACGGTCCGGTTGCCGTCCCCGATCGTGGCGGCCAGCTCGTTGCGGCGCTGCACGAGCGTGTTCAGCAGCACCTGGCTGGAGGTGATGATCTGGCGGAGTTCCTCGTCCTTGGCGGCCAGCGTCCCGGTGATCGACTTGCTGCTCTCGATGAGCCGCTGGATCTGCGGCATCGAGTCGTTCAGCGTCCGGGACACGTCCTGCACGTTGGTGAGGATGCGGTTGAGCTTGGCCGCGCTCGGTGACTCCAGCTTCCCCACCTGCACGAGCAGCTTGTCGATGCTCTTCTGGTCGAGCCGCCCGACGATGTTCTGCGCGCCCTCCAGCGCCTCGGGCACCGTGAACGGCACCGACGTCCGGTCGAGCGGGACGCGGCGCCGGTTCTCCCCGACATCGGCCATGTAGGGGCGCGCGACCGGGCCCGACAGCCGCAGGTACCGGCCGCCGAGCAGGGTCGTCGTCTGGATCTCCGCGCGGGTCTGCGGGCCGAGGTCGATCCCGGCGTTCATGTGCCAGGTCACGATGACCCGGCCGCGCCGGAAGTCGGGTTCGACGCCGGTGATCCGGCCCGCCTTGACGCCCGCGACGCGGACGTCCTGGCCCTTCTTGATCCCGGCGGTGTCGGTGAACTCGCCGGTCATCGTGTAGCCGCGGTCGAACAGCCGGAGCTGGCCGACGGCGAACGCGAACACGCAGGCGGCGCCGAGCGCGGCCAGCGTGACGATCGCGACCGTCTTGCGGTTGGCGTCGTTGAGGGACTTCAGCGCCATCACTTGCCTCCCGTCAGCATCGCCTTGAGCCTGGTCAGCTCGTCCGGGGTGGGGGCGTTGCTCTTGGGCGCCTCGCCGGGCGCGGCGGGCAGGTGCATCGGGAACGGGCACGGGCCCTGGACGAGGTTGAGGCACAGCGCGTTGGTGCGCAGGAAGTGGCCGCCGTTGGCGGCGGCGAAGAGCTGCCGCAGCGTCACCGGCAGGTTCTGCACCATCTGTTCGAGCTTGTCGACGTTGAGGCGGAACGTCGTGCTGAACTTGCCGAGGTTGTCGATGATGCGGGACAGCTCGGCGTCCCGGCCGCCGAGCACCTGGTTGAGGTTGCGGGTGACGCCGCCGATCTCCACGACGGCGTTCTCCAGCAGCTTGTGGTTGTTCGCGAACACCTGGGCGAGGTCAGCGAGGTTGTCCACGCTCGCGGCGATCTGCCGGTCGCGGGTGGCGACGGCGGAACTGACCGTCTCGTAGTCGTCGATCATCCGCGCGATCGTCGCCCGCCGCGCTCCGAGCGTCTGGAGCAGCAGGTCCAGATGGTTCGTCATCTGGCCGATGTTCTGCTCGTTGCCGTCGAGCGCCTGGGTGAACGTGAAGAGGATCTTGTTGATCTGGTCGGGGTCGAGGTTGCGCGTCAGCGGGCCGAGGCTGTTCACGACCGCGCCGAGGTCGACCACCGACCGCGTGTGCGGGACGCGCGCGCCGTCGCCCATCATCGCCGTCTCCCGCCCCGGCTCCAGGTAGACGACCCGCTGCCCCATCACGTTGCGCCAGCGGATCGCCGCCGTCGAGTCGCGCGGCAGCCGGACGTCCCGGTCGACCCTCATCTCCACGACCGCCTTGCCGCGCACCACCTCGATCGCCTCGACGCGGCCCACCGGCGTGCCGGCCACCTTGACGATGTCGCCCTCCAGCAGGCCGGTCACGTCGTCGAACGTCGCCGTCAGCCGGTACCGGTCGGCGAAGCTCGCGCCGAGGATCTGCTGGCCGATGAAGAACGTCAGCAGCCCGGTCAGCGCGACGAACACGCCGAACTTCCCCATCACCGACCACTGCGGGCCCCGCCCGGTCCTGCTCATGGGTTCGCCTTCCCGCGGGGGTTCTCCGGAATCGGGCCGCACAGGTCGATCAGCGTCTTGCAGATGTCCAGCGGCAGCGTGTTGAGCGCCTGCGCGAGCTGCGTGCCCTGCGGGCCGGGGGTGCGGATGATGGCGGCCAGCAGGTTGAAGAAGCCGTTCAGGCCGTCGATCAGCACCGGGATGTTGCGGCGCTCCCCGGCCAGCACCGCGACCGCGCCGCCCGCGCCGTCGATGAGCGAGCCGATGTCCTCGCCGCGCCGGTTCAGCGTGCCGCCGACCGTCCCGGCCAGGCGCGAGCCCTCGTCCAGGAGCTGGGACACCTTGTCGGGACGCTCATAGACGACCGGCGCGAGCCGGTTGAAGTCCGACACCGTCCGGTTGAAGGCGTCGCCGTGCGCGGCGAGCGTGCCGGACACGCCCGTCACGTCGTTCAGCAGGCCGCGCAGGACGCCCCGGTTGGCGTGCGTGCCGTCCACGACCGTGCTCAGGTTGCGGAACGTCCGGTTCAGCGCGGGGCCCTTGCCGTTCAGGCCGGACGCGAACGTGTGCAGCAGCGTCGCGACCTCGTCGGGGTTGATCGCCCGGGTCAGCCGGTAGGCGGGCCAGGCGGTGTCGGACAGGTCCTCGGGGCCCTTGGTCCTCGTGATCGTCGCGCCGTCCGGCAGGTAAGGGCCGGACGTCTCGCCGGTGCCGAGGTCGAGCGCGATGTCCTTCGGGCCGAACACCGACACCGGCTCGACGGTCGCGCTCGTCGTCCGGGCCAGCCGCACGCCCTCGTCCAGGCGCAGCCGGACCGCGACGCGGCCGTCCCTGTTCAGGCGGACCCCGTCGACCGTCCCGACCGTGATGCCGCGGATCTTCACGTCCGACTTGCCGGGGTCGAGGCCCTGACCGGCGCGCGGGAACGTCGCGTCGTAGTAGGTGGAGCCGCCGTGCGACGGGGTGGAGCCGAGCGCCACCAGCGTCGCCGCCGCCGCGATCACGCCGATGCCCGCCAGCCCGAACGTCAGGCGCGAGCGTGCCGAGAGGGATTCGTCGCTCATCCGGTCAACCTCACCGTGCTGCCGTGACCCCAGAAGATGTAGGAGAGCACCAGGTTCATCAGGATCATCAGGATCGTGGACTCGCGGATCGCGCGGCCCGCCGCGACGCCGACGCCCACCGGGCCGCCCGCCGCGTAGTAGCCGCGGTAGCAGTGGACGAACATGATGATGAAGGCGAACACCGCCACCTTGATGACGCTGTAGAACACGTCGATCGGCGGCAGGTAGAGATGGAAGTAGTAGTCGTAGATGCCCGGTGAGAGACCGAAGTACTGGATCGTGATGAACCGGGTCGCGAAGAACGCCATGAACAGCGACACCAGGTACAGCGGCACCAGCGCGATCACCCCGGCCGCCACGCGCGTGCAGACGAGGTAGGCCAGCGAGTTGATGCCCATGACCTCCAGCGCGTCGATCTCCTCGGAGATGCGCATCGCGCCGATCTCGGCCGTGAAGCCCGTCCCGACCTGGGCGACGAGCGCGACGCCCGCGATGATCGGCGTCACCTCGCGCACGTTGGAGTAGCTGGCCACCAGCCCGGTGAACGCCTCGGCGCCGATCCGCTCCAGCCCCGGATAGCCCTGGAGGCCGACCATCGCGCCGGTCGCCAGCGACATCGTCGCGATCACGAAGATCATGCCGCCGCCGATGACGAGCGCGCCGACGCCGACCGTGATGTCGCTGACCTGCTTGGCGAGCGTCCTGCCGTACTTGCGCCGCAGGATGATGTCGAAGAACAGGTGGTACAGCACCCGGCCGAGGAACACCGGGAGCTGGAGCGAATCCGACCAGCCGGCCGTGCGGTGCCGCACCGCCCGGCCGATCCTGCGCACAGGAGAGATCGCGACCATTCAGAACCTCGGGGGAAAGAGGACCTGGTAGATCATGGTGAGCACGTAGTTCGCCGTGAACACCACGATCGAGGTGACCACCACCGCCTTGTTCACCGCGCGGCCCACGCCCACCGGCCCGTAGTCGCAGTTCATGCCCATGTAGCAGGCGACCGCGGCGGCGATGAAGCCGAAGACCCACGCCTTGAACAGCGTGATGACCAGGTCCGGGAACTGGAGCAGGGTGGTGGCGCCGTCGAAGAACGCGCCCGGGCTCACCCCCTGCTGGATGACGTTGAAGTAGTAACCCCCCATGACGCCCGCGAGGATCACCACCGAGCACAGCAGCGCCGAGACGGTGCTCGCCGCCCACAGGCGCGGGGTGACCAGCCGGTGGATGGGGTTGATGCCCATGACCTCCATCGCCGACAGCTCGTCGCGGATGTTGCGGGCGCCCATGTCGGACGTGATCGCCGACCCGCCGACGCCGGAGACCAGCAGCGCGGCGGCCAGCGGCGCCACCTGCTGGATCATCGCGGCGACGAGCAGCGCGCCGGTGCCGCTCTGCGCGCCGAGCTGGCGGGCGATGTCGCCGACCTGGAGGGAGATCGTGGCGCCGAGCGGCACCGCGATGAGCATGACCGGGACGCTCGTCACGCGGGCGAGGAACCAGCACTGCTCGACGAACTCGCCCCACCACTGGCGGACGTCCCAGGTGCGGCGCAGCCCCTCCAGGAGGGTCACGCACAGCAGGCCGGTCTCGTCCAGGGCCGTCGAGACACGCCTGCGCGCGAGGTCGGGCGCCCGGCCGAGGCTGAGCGCCATCAGCCGGAGACCTCGCCCTCGGGGGTGGTGTGCAGGGTCACGCGGCCTCCCACAGCGGGCACGTCTGTGATCTGGAGCACGCACTCTATTGGAAACATGTCTAAAAAGCGAGTACTTACCTCAGCTTTTGGCACCGGTTAACATCGACCGGTGCACACCCCCGCTCAACGACCGACGCCCCCCGAGGTCACGGCCGCCGAGCCGGCCGGAGACCCGTTGTTCGAGGGCATCCACGACCGGTGGGAGGGGCAGGGCCTGCCCGGCGACCCCTGGCCGTTCCTGGCCATGTGCTCGATCGGGCGGCTGCACCACATGATGAAGAAGGCCCTGGAAGGCCACCTCAAAGAGCACGGGCTCACCCGTACCGGCTACTTCCTGCTCACCACGCTCGCACTGACCGGAACCGGGCGCGCCCGGCTGACGACGCTCAGCCGGATGCTGATGATGCACCCCACGTCGGTGACGCTCACCGTCGACCAGCTCCGCCGGGCCGGGCTCGTCACCCGGACCCCGCACCCGCGCGACCGGCGTGCCGCGCTCGTCCAGATCACCGACGCCGGACGCGACGTCACCCGCGCCGTCAATGCCGCGCTGGAGGCCCCCGGCGGGCCGCTCGCCGCGCTGGACGGCCACCACCGCGAGATCTTCGAGGCGCTCCAGCCCGCCCGCCTCGGACTCGGCGACGACGAGCTGTGAACCGCCCCGGAGCCGCGCCGCGTACCCTCGCCTGAACCACGGACCGCCCCGGGATGAGGCACCCTACTGTCATGCCGAAGAGCGAACCAGGCCGCCGACGCGAGCCCGGCAGGCGCCGCAAGGGCGGCCCGCCCCTCGCGGACGCGCCGCGGACGCCCCCGCCCCCGGCCGACCCGTACCTGACGAGCACGTACGGCCCGCGCCCCTACGAGTCCGGCGAGCACCCCGCCGAACCGCCGCCGCGCCGGTCGCGGCTGCGCCTGGCCGGGAAGGTCCTCACCCACAACGTGACGATCGGCGTCGTCGGCCTCGCCGCCGTCGCGGGCGGCGTCGTCCTGCTGGAGCCCGAGTCGCTCGGCGGCCACGACACCCGCCCGGACGCGTCCGTCCGGGACCTGTCGGCCAACGACATGATCGCGCAGATCACCGTCCCCGACATGGACCCGATCTCCGCCAACGCCGTCGCGCTGGCCAAGCAGCGCGCTCACGTGGAGCACGAGCGCGAGATGAAACGCCTGGAGGAACAGGCGAAGAAGGACGCCGCCGCCCGCAAGAAGCTGGCGGAGCAGCGGGAGCGCGAGCGCATCGCCCGCTCCAACCCCTCATCCGCGCAGAACAAGGCGTACGGCCGCAAAATGGCCGCCCTGCGCGGCTGGGACCGCTGCTGGCCCTCCCTGGAGCAGCTCTGGACGCGCGAGTCGAACTGGAACGAACGCGCGGAGAACCCCTCCAGCGGCGCCTACGGCATCCCCCAGGCCCTCCCGGCCTCCAAGCTCGCGTCAGCGGGCTCCGACTGGCGCACCAGCTCCCCGACCCAGATCGCCTGGGGCCTCGGCTACATCAAGGCCCGCTACAAGGACCCCTGCGGCGCCTGGACCTTCTGGCAACGCAACCACTGGTACTGACCGTTTTGCCATATTTGCGCCCTATTTGGCGCTTTAGTGGCCCATAAGCGTACGCAACCTCGGAAGTAGCCAATTTGCACAAAGGTCGCGGGCGCGGCAGACTCTGGATGGCGCGATCCTCCGACCCGGAAACCGGCGACGGGCGCGCGTCCTCTCTCCAGCTCCCCGCCCCGGAGGCTCCGGACCACTCGCAGCATCCGCGCCGCAGGCGCATTCCAACGATCATCGCGAAGATCATCGGACGGGATTTCCCGTCCGCGCGCGATGATCGGGAAAAGCGGAAGGGCCGCCCATCTCGCAGCTGGGCCTAATCAGTACGCGAGACGACGGCCCTCCCTGTGCCCTTTGATCCACTTCGCAGCAGAAAGGACACGTTGTGGAGCCTGTGGACCAGGCTGCCCTGAAGCTTATTCGACAGGGCGACAATGTTCCAATCGACCCTCGCCCGCACCCGATGACCGGCCTCGCGAACCTGCCGTCTCCGACACCGGCCCAGACCGCGGCCGTCCTCGTCGGCATCTCGTTGATGCTGCTCGTGGCGGGCATCGTCTACATCGCGGTGCGGACGCACCGCTCGGGCGAGACGTTCGACGACCGGCTCGCGCTGATCAACGTCCTCGTCTCCGCGCTCCCCTGGCATCGCGGCGGCGAATCCGAACGGCAGGACAGCGCGCGTCGACCACCGGCAAGCGACCCACGCGACGAGCCCGGATCTCCCGCGAAGGAGGAACCGGGCACGTCCGGCGGCCATCAACGCGGGGCATCTCCGTGACGCCGTGAACCCCGGTGGCCGGGCGGTCCGCCGTCCGGCCACCGGGTCCGTCCCCTCGATTTCGGTGACCGTCCCCGGAGACCGCGATGCCCCCTCCCTCCTGCCACATCGACGGCTGCGAGCGGCCCGTCTGCTTCACCGCCCGCGTCGAGCCGTCCGCGTCCGCGCACAACCGCGACGCGTGCGGGCTGCACCTGGCCGACGTCGTCCAGGACGTCGTGAACGAGCAGGCCCGCCGCGCCCCGCTCTCGTCCGCGCAGGTCGTCGTCTACGCCATCGAGCCGCGGCACCACCCGGCCGACCGCCCGCCCGAGGCGTTCGACGGCCACCTGGTCGGCATCGTGCCGGTACCGACGTGTTCCGGGTGAAGCGCCGGAATCGCGTGCGGTCGATCGTGGCATCGTGTGCCATTTTGCGGCGATCAATGCGAACCCGTTGCCGGGCGGCCTTTCTCCTCTCGATACTGGGCGGCGACGACACGCCGTCAGCGAGGGTGGACCGCATGGCATTCCAGCTCGGCCTCTTCTCCCCCAACACCGAATCGGGTCTCGCCATCACCAACGCGCCGGAACGATGGCGCGCGACCTGGGACAACAATCTGCGGCTCGCCCGGATCGCCGACGAGGCGGGCATCGACTTCCTGCTTCCCGTCGCGCGCTGGATCGACTGGGGGAAAGAGACCGAGTTCCATCGCAGCGCGCTCGATCCGCTCGTCTGGGCGTCCGGGCTGCTGGCGCAGACGCGGCGAATCCGCATCTTCACGACACTGCACACGGCCTTTCACCATCCGGTCGTCGCGGCCAAACAGCTCGCCACCGTCGATCACCTCAGCGGCGGGCGGGCGGGCCTGAACATCGTCGCGGGATGGCACGCCCCCGAATACGAGATGTTCGGGCTGAACCTGCCCTCCGACCACGACACCCGGTACGCGCTCGCGCAGGAGTGGTGGGACGTCGTCCGGCGGCTGTGGACCGAGCCGGACCCGTTCGACGTCGACGGCCGGTTCTTCCAGCTCCGGCACGTCGTCGGGGCGCCGAAGCCGCTCAGCGGGCACATCCCCACGATCAACGCCGGATCGTCGCCGCAGGGGCGGAGCTTCGCGGCCCGCAACGCCGACCGCGCGTTCACCGTCGTCGGCGGCCCGGACGACGGCGCCGGCGTCGTCTCCGCGATCCGCGCCGAGGCCGCCGGGCACGGACGCGAGGTCGGCGTCTTCACGCTCGGGCACGTCGTGTGCCGCCCGACGCGGGACGAGGCGCGGGCCCGGCTGGCCTACTATGCCGACGAGCAGGCCGACTGGCCCGCCGTGGAGGAGGTCATGCGCCTGCAAGGGCTGCACGCGCAGTCGTTCACGCCCGAGATGCTCGCCGTCCACCGCGACCGGTTCGCCGCCGGGCACGGGAGCTGCCCGCTCGTCGGCGACCCCGACGACGTCGCCGACGCCCTGGCCGCGTTCGCCGCGGCGGGATTCGACGGCATCGCGCTGTCGTTCCTCGACTACGCCGACGAGCTCGGCTACTTCGCGGCCGAGGTCGTCCCCCGGCTCGCCGCGCGGGGCGTCCCGACCGGCCCGGCGGCGGTGGCGGGCCCGTGACGGACGCACTGCTCGGCGCGCACCGGCGGATCGCCAGCACCGACATCGACGCGCTGCACGACGCCGTCGAACCCCTCGCCGTCGGCCACGACCTGATCCACCGGACGCCCGGCGGGAGGCTCGACGGCGCCGTGCACGGGCTCACCGTCGGGTCCGTCAACCTGGTGTGGGTGCGGTACGGGGGCGACGGCGTGGTGGTGGAGACCCCGCCGACCGGCGGCGAGTTCGCGATGTGCGCGCCGATCGCCCCGATGGGCGTCCGGTACGCGCGGCGGCCGGGCCAGGAGACGGCGGAGGGCAGTCTCGTCCTGTCCCACGACGAGACGATGCGCATGACGCCCGACCCGGAGCGCGGCTGCCTCGTCATCGCCACGTCCACCGGGCACCTCGCCGACCACCTGTCCCGGTATCTCGGCGACGACGAGAGCCCGCCGCCGCTGCGCTTCTACGGCGTCAAAGGTCCGCCCGTGCTGGGCGAGGAGGTCGTGGAGCACACCTGGCGGTACGTGTGCGCGACGCTCGACGCCACCGCCGGGGACGGCCTCCACCCGCTGGCGGCGCGCTCGCTGGAGGACGCGCTGCTGACCGCGCTGCTCCTCGGCCTCCCGCACACCGCCACGCCCCGCCTCGTCCGCACGCCGGGACGCACGCCGCCGCAGGTCGCCGAACGGCTCCGCGAGTGGGTGCACGCCCACCACGACGGGCCGATCGGCGTGGCCGACATGGCGCGGGCGGTGAACGTCAGCGTGCGGCAGGTCCAGGTCGTCTGCCAGGAGACCTGGGGCGTGACGCCGACCCAGTTGCTGCGGGGCATCCGGCTCGACCGGGCGCGGGCGCGGCTGCTGGCGGCCACGCCCGCCGCCGGGATCATCAGCGCCGTCGCGCAGTCGTGCGGGTACGTCCATATGAGCCGCTTCGCCGTCCATTACCGGCAGCGGTTCGGCGAGACGCCGCGCGCGACGCTCCAGCGATCTAGCCGACCGGGGTGATGGGGAGGGGGGCGCGCAGGTCGCGGCGGAGTTCCTTGGGCAGGGAGAAGTGGACCTTCTCCTTGACGGACTCGACCTCGGTGACGTCGGCGTAGCCGCGCTCGGCGAGCCAGGCCAGGACGCCCTGGACCAGGACGTCCGGGACGGACGCGCCGCTGGTGACGCCGACGGTGGTGACGCCGTCGAGCCAGGACTCGTCGATCTCGTCGGCGTAGTCGACCAGGTGGGACGCGGCTGCGCCGTGCTCCAGCGCGACCTCGACGAGGCGCACCGAGTTGGACGAGTTCCGGGAGCCGACCACGATGACCAGGTCGGAGTCGGCGGCCATCTCCTTCACCGCGACCTGGCGGTTCTGGGTGGCGTAGCAGATGTCGTCCGAGGGCGGGTCGGTCAGGTGCGGGAAGCGCTCGCGCAGCTTGGCGACGGTCTCCAGGGTCTCGCTGACCGACAGCGTGGTCTGCGAGAGCCAGGCGACGCGCTCGGGGTCGCGGACCTGGACGTTGGCGACGTCGTCGGGGCCGTCGACCAGGTGGATGTGGTCGGGCGCCTCACCGCTCGTCCCGATGACCTCTTCGTGCCCTTCGTGCCCGATGAGCAGGATGTCGTAGTCGTCCTTGGCGAACCGGACGGCCTCCTTGTGCACCTTGGTGACCAGCGGGCAGGTCGCGTCGATCGTCCGCAGATCGAGCCCGGCGGCCTCCTCGTGCACGACCGGCGCCACGCCGTGCGCGGAGAACACCACGATGGCGCCCTTGGGCACCTCCTCGGTCTCCTCCACGAAGATGGCGCCCTTCTCCTCCAGGGTCTTCACCACGTGGACGTTGTGCACGATCTGCTTGCGCACGTAGATCGGCGCCCCGTACTTCTCCAGGGCCACCTCGACGGCCTCGACGGCACGGTCGACACCGGCGCAGTAACCACGCGGCTTGGCGAGCAGGACACGGCGCTGGTCGTTGGAGGTCATGCGCCCATGGTACGAGCCGTCCCGGCCTACCGCACCGTGCGCCATCGGTGGCCCCGGAGCCGCAAGCACCGGGCAAAGCTCAGGTGAAGCCCGCAAAGTGTGACCCACCGCACCCCGTTCCCGGCCAGAAATCCCTTGACCCGGGGTGACCCTCCTCGCACCGATGGGGCAGAGTTGAAGACGAACCTACGGTGCCCCGAACGATGCCGGTCCGGTGTCCGGCCGGAACGCGACGGAAGGAAGACGATGACGAGATCGCCGCGCCGCCTCAAGCAGCAGGTCCAGGACACGGTGGGCGAGCAGGTCCGCGATCTTCCGCTGCACGCCGTCCGGCTCGCCATGTTCGGCGTGGGCAGGGCCCTGCTGCTGAGCGACCGCGTCACCCGCGACTACAAGGAGATCACCGAGGGCGGCGGTGTGCGTCCCGTCCTCGGGCGGCTCCGCACCGACGTGCAGTCCACCGCCGGCAAGGTCGTCACCGGCGTGACCGAGCGCGTGCGCGGGCCCGAGGAGCGCGTCGAGGAGCCGCCGAAGCCGCGTCCGGCGCCGCGCCGCGCGCCCGTCCGGCCCGAGGCGACCCGGCCCGAGCCCGGCGACCGGGAGATCGCGGTCGGCAAGCCCGCCCCGAGCCCGAAGCCCGCCGCGCGCCCGCGTCCCGCCCCCGCCCCGGTGCCCGAGCCCGAGCCGACGCCGCAGGAGGTCTTCGAGCCCAAGGCGGAGAACAAGCCCGCCGCTCCGGCCGAGGCCGCGTCCCTCGCCGCCAAGCTGCCCGTCCCCGACTACGACGCCGCGACGCTGCCGCAGCTCCGCGCCCGGCTGCGCGGGCTCTCGTCCGAGCAGGTCAAGCTGCTGCGCGAGTACGAGAGCAAGCACGCGGCCCGTCCGGACGTGCTGAGGATGTACGAGAACCGGATTCTGAAGCTCAACGGCCAGTCCTGACGTGGCGGCGAGGCGGCGGGCGGTCCCAGCGCGGGCCGCCCGCCGCTTTTCTATGCGGGCGCCGGTTCCGGGCGAACGTCGGCGTCCACCCGGGCCAGCGCGCCGAGGTGGTGGCGGCGCGCGGCCAGCAGCGCCGTCGCGACCAGGCAGGACGCCGCGCCGACCAGGTACGGCACCGCGTCGCTCAGTTCCCCGGCGAGCCGGGTGGCGGCGAACGGCGCCGGCGCGCCGCCCGTCCAGCGGACGAAGTTGTAGCCCGCCGACGCGACCGGGCGCGGGTGCGCGGACACCTCCATCGCGGCCTCGGTGAACGCCGTGTTGTTCATGCCGATCGGCACGCCGGACAGGATCGCGAAGACGACGACGCCCGCGCCGCCGGCGGCGGCCAGCCCGACGCCACCGCCACCAGCACGCCCCAGCCGAAGAACACCAGGCCGATGCCGTGCGCGTCCATGCCGAGGATGAACGGGGTGAACGCCAGGATCGTGAAGAACGCGTAGTTGCAGAAGAGCGCGGTGAAGGCCGTCGTGGCGAGGCCGCCGTGCCGCAGCGCCTTCAGCGGCGCGGTGATGCCCGTGGGCGTGGCGGGCTTCGGCGTCGGGCGCAGCAGCGTCGCGATCAGGACGAAGCCCACCGCCATCAGCGCGGCCGTGCCGAAGAACGGGTAGCGCCGGCTCGCGTCCCCGAGCAGCGCGCCGACCAGCGGGCCGAGCGAGATGCCGAGCCCGAGCGCCGCCTCGTAGAGGATGATCGCGGACTCCGTCCCGCCACTCGCCGCCCCGACGATCACCGCCAGCGCGGTCGCGACGAACAGCGCGTTCCCGAGCCCCCAACCGGCCCGGAATCCGACGAGCTCCCCCACGCTGCCCGACGTCCCCGCGAGCCCGGCGAACAGGACGACGATGCCGAGGCCGAGCAGCAGCGTCCGTTCTCCGCCGATCCGGCTCGACACCCAGCCGGTTCCGAGCATCGCCACGGCCGTGATGAGGAAGTAGCTGGTGAACAGCAGCGACACCTGGCTCGCCGACGCTTCCAGGTGCACGGCGATGGCGGGCAGGATCGGATCGACCAGACCGATCCCCATGAACGCGACGACCGCGGCGAACGCCGTCGCCCACACCGCCACCGGCTGCCGGAGGATGCCACCGGCGGCCGCTCCGGGCGGCGCGGCACGGGAAGGGACGCGAACCGCGCGGAGCCAGGCCCTTTCCGGCGGTCGGCCGGTGGCGGTCAGGGTCCGTGGAAGAGGCGGTCGAGCGCGGGCAGCGCCGCCTCCAGGGCGGCGCGCTCCTCGTCCGGGAGCGCGCCGATCCGGGCCGCGAGGATCGCGGTGCGGCGATCACGCGCGGTGCGCAGGCCCGTCCCGCCCCGCTCGGTCAGCTCGACGGTGACGACCCGGGCGTCCGAGGCGTCCCGGCCCCGGCGGATCAGGC
The DNA here is from genome assembly GCF_000374305.1 of Actinomadura flavalba DSM 45200. Classification (GTDB taxonomy): domain Bacteria; phylum Actinomycetota; class Actinomycetes; order Streptosporangiales; family Streptosporangiaceae; genus Spirillospora; species Spirillospora flavalba. The sequence goes on from NZ_KB894103.1 coordinate 154,899, forward strand.
CGTCGCGCTCCAGCCGCTTGACGAGCGCGGTCATCGTCGGCAGCCGCACGCCGTGCTCGTCCGCCAGCTCGGTCATCCGGCGCCCGCCCCGCTCCAGCGACCCGAGGACCGCGAGCTGCTGCGTCGTGATCTCCTCGTCGGCCGTGAGCCTGCGCAGCAGCAGCACCACGCCCCGCAGCCGCAGGCCGAGCTGCTCCGCCAGCGCCCGGTCGCGCGCACCCGCGCCATCTCCCATACGCCGACACCCTACGGCCCGCCCCACCCGCGGCGGACCCCCCGTCACTTGCGCCGGAGCAGCAGCAGGCCCGACGCCAGCACCGCGACCGCCGTCGCGGCGTGCACGCCGAGCGCCCGGGCGACGGAGCCGTCGTGCGCCAGGACCGTCAGGGCGTCGCCCGCCGGGATCGTCGCGAACGCGAGCATCACCCAGCCGAGCGCCCGGTGCTGCCGCGCCGCCAGCAGGGCGAGCACGGCCAGGCCCGTCCCGGCGTCGCGCAGGCCCTTGAGCGTCAGGAACGCGGCGGCGTCACCGGTCGGCCACGCGGGCAGGCCGAACCCCGCCGCCGTCGCCTCCGGCGCCGCGAGGTAGCTCGCGCCGACGTAGAGGATGCCGACGCCGGTCAGCGCGGCCAGGACGCGGCCGACGCGGGACACGCGCTCGTCGGTGCGCACCCGGCGGACCCGGCGCGCGTGCAGCGGCCGTCCGACGGCGTTCCAGGCCCAGCGGACGGGGGCGGGCAGCCCGCCCAGGAACGCGGCGCGCTCCTCCGGCGTGGCGTCCTCCAGGACGATGCCGAGGAACAGCGGCGCCCGGTGCCGGGCGGAGCGGGCGAAGTGCTCGCCCTGCGCGTTCCACTCGGCGGCGGTCAGGTGGCGCTCCGCGATGGGGAGGAGGTTGGCCTCCTCGTCGTCCAGGTGCTCGGCCAGCACCGCGCGGTGCTCGTCGAGGGCGGCGACCAGGGCGGCGCTCCCGGCCTTGTCACCGCGCCAGCCCGCCGCCTTCTCGCGGACGGTCGCGATCGTCGCGGCGACGCGTTCGTGCTGCTCCTCCATGCGCAGCACCACGTCGGAGTCCAGGTCGACGCGGGCGAGGAGCAGCGGCCAGATCAGCTCGTCCTCGCCCGTGTGGTGGTGGTGCAGGCCGATCAGGTAGTCCCGCAGGTGCTTGGACAGCACCCGCGCCCGGCGCGCGTCGCCGTCGCGCACCGCTCCGATCTGCTCGGCGAGCACCCGCGCCTCCCGGCGCAGGCCCCGGTGGATGACGACCATGGAGTGCGTGTCGGGCCGATCCGCTTTCGCGGCGCCTGACGGGGATGCGAGGTGGTTCGCGGCGGACGTCGTTGCTTCGTTGGTGTTCATGCCCTTCACGATGGAGGGTGCCGATTGGAGGCGACCTGGACGGCACTTGGAGGCCACTTGGGGTGACATACGATGATCGTCACCATGGTGGTGATCGGGGTGCTCGGCGCGTTCCAAGCCGAGCGGAACGGCAGGCCGCTGGCCCTGGGCGGGCCGCGGCAGCGCGCGGTGCTGGGCGTCCTGGCGGCGGCGCGCGGGCGGACGGTCTCCGTCGACCGCCTCATCGAGGACCTGTGGCACGGCGCGCCGCCCGCGCGGGCGCTCACGTCCCTGCACGCCTACGTCTCGAACCTGCGCCGGCTCCTGGAACCCGACCGTCCGGCACGCACGCCCGCCCGCGTCCTGGTGAGCGTCCCGCCCGGCTACGCGCTGCGTCTGCCGTCCGACGCCGTCGACGCCTGGCGCTTCGAGGACCTGCTCACCGAGGCGCGGGCGGCGGCGCCCGCGCAGGCCCTGCGTCTGCTGTCCGACGCCCTGGCCCTCTGGCGCGGCGACCCGTACGCCGAAGCCGCCGACGAGCCCTGGTCCCGCGCGGAGATCACCCGCCTGACCGAGCTCCACTGGGCGGCCCGCGAACTCCGCGCCACCGCCCTCCTCGCCACCGGCGACACCACCACCGCCACCGTCGAGGCCGCCCGCCTCACCCAGGACGCCCCCTTCCGCGAGGAACCCTGGCGCCTCCACGCCCTGGCCCTCTGGCGCTCCTCCCGCCAGGCCGACGCCCTCACCACCCTCCGCCAGGCCCGCACCACCCTCACCACCCACCTGGCCCTGGACCCCTCCCCGACCCTCACCACCCTCGAATCCGCAATCCTCAACCAAACCCCCGACACCTTCCCCCCAATCCCAACCACCCCCCACCCGCCCAACAACACAGCCCCGAACACGAGCACGAGCACAGACCCAAAAACACCCCCAAACGAGACCAAGGCCACGAACACGAGCGCAGGCACGAGCACGAGCACGAGCACGAGCACGAGCACGAGCACGAGCGCGGGCGCGGGCGTGAGCGCGGGTGCGGGCACGGGCACGGGCACGGACGCGAGCGCGGGCGCGGGCACGAGCGCAGGCACGGGCACGAGCGCAGGCACGGACGCGAGCGCAGGCACGGACGCGAGCGCAGGCACGGACGCGAGCGCAGGCACGGACGCGAGCGCGGGCACGGGCACGAGCCCAGGCGCGAGCACGACCGCGGGCATGGGCATGGGCATGAGCGCGGGCTCGGGCACGGGCACGAGCCCAGGCGCGAGCACGGGCATGGGCACGAGCGCGGGCGCGGGCACGAGCCCAGGCGCGAGCACGGGCATGGGCACGAGCGCGGGCACGGGCACGGGCACGGGCACGGGCGCGAGCACGGGCATGGGCACGAGCGCGGGCACGGGCACGGGCACGGGCCAAGGCACGGGCACGAACATGAGCACGAACACAGGCGCGGGCACAGGCGCGGGCGTGGGCGTGGGTGGGAGTGCGGGGGCGGGGTTGGGGGCGTCCGGTGTGGGGGCGGGCGTGTCGGGGGGTGGGCTTTTCGTTGGGCGGGAGCGCGAGCTGGCCGCGTTGGGGGACGTGGCGGGGCGG
>NZ_KB894104.1 GCF_000374305.1 Actinomadura flavalba DSM 45200
TCGGGGGTACGGCCCGGAACAATCCGGACCGCTATAAAGGCACTGGCTTTTAACACGCTGTTGAGTTCTCAAGAAACGGACACCCACCGCGCTCCACCCGCTCACGCGAGCCTCGCTCCGGGGCAACCCTTCAACCTTACCCGGCCTCACCCCCGTGTCAAACCGATCCAACCGGACCGACTTCGACAACGGAGCCTCGACCAGCTCCCGCACAACAGCACGACAACCGATCTGAAGACCGACCATCACACGTAGCAGGAGGTTCGCCCTCCGGGCCGGCCACCTCGCGGTGTCCTGCATCCCGTCGCGGGCTGTTCACCCAAGAGTACCCGGTCCGAAGAGGACTTCGTTCCGTTTCTCTCACGTGGTCCCTTGGGGCCGTCCACCTCGCGGCATCCCGCATCCCCTCGGGTGAGATGAACATTAGGTTCACCGTGCGGAGTCGTCAAATCGGGGTACCGGTCGGGCGATCACCGAGCGCGTCGGTGCTGGTCATGCCCTGATCATCAGCGAAATGACCTATTCGCCGGGGCACTCCGCGCATGGCGGGCCGACATGGTGTGCTTGCCTTCGGGTGAGGGAGAACACGCTGACGCGAACGCGAGCGAGAGGGTGAACATGCCGACCACACCGCCGCATCGGCTCGTCTGGGTGCTGGACTGCGCCGACCCCGAACGTCTCGCCGCGTTCTGGGCCCCGCTGCTCGGATTCGAGGCACTTCCGCACAGTGCGCCCTATTCGGGCCTGGCCGACCCCGAGGACGGGAGCACGCGCATGCTCCTCCAGCGCGTGCCCGAGCCGAAGTCCGGCAAGAACCGCATGCATCTCGATCTCCGCGTTCCCGATATGGCGGCGGAGGTGGACCGGGCGATCGGACTCGGAGCACGGGTGCTGCGCGGGCCGTTCGACGACGAGGGGTGGGCCACGACCATCCTCGCCGACCCGGAGGGCAACGAGTTCTGCGTCATCGTGCCACCGCGAGACGACGCCTGACCGGGTACGGCGGGCGTATAGATCCGACCCCTTCCAATCCGCCGAAGACGGCCAACGCCACGGGACTGCGTTGGGGCGCGGAGCTGGCCCGGCAAGACGGCCCCGAAGCCGCACCGCCCCTGGGGAACGAGGTCGTTCGCGACGAGCCGACCGACCGGCGGCGGGTTGGTCCTGCGCCGAAGACGAGACAAGCACAAGGGCCGCGCTCCGAGGTAGGTGCGCGCACGGGCGTCCCCGCTCCCTTACGTCCTGCGGGCCTCCCGGGGTGAGCGGCATACGCCCAGTTGGCGTGCGGGGGCCTGGTGCTACTGCCCGTGGACGGCCCCGACGCCGAACCGGGCGCGGGGCCGTGCTGCGGGTCGCGAGCTGACGACGAGTAGGGGTCGCGGTCCCTCATTCTCCGGTCAGCGTTCCGGTCTTCCGGTGCGGGCGCGGTGAATGACCTCCTCGTCGGTGAGGGGGCCGCCGGGGTGGTGCGTCAGGCAGAGGGGGGCGCGGGCCAGTGTCGGCGGGAGGGCTTCGGTGGAGACGTAGAACTCGCCCACGTCCAGGCGCGCGACGCGGTCGGCGTTGCCGCCGCGCATGCGGGCCAGTTCCTTGACGACGCCGATGTGGTTGGGGCTGTTGAGCTTGCCGAAGAACTGGGTCGTCGCGTTGCCCGCGATCTGGTTGTGCAGGCCCTTCGGGGCCTGCGTCGCGAAGACGAGTCCAAGGCCGTACTTGCGGGCCTGGGAGGCGAGCATCAGCGTGCTGGCCGTCGCCGCCGTGCGCCCGATGGCCGGGACGAGGGTCTGCGCCTCGTCCATCACGTACAGCGCTCGCAGGGGGCGGTCGCGGGCGGGGTTGCGTTTGATCTCCGCGAACAGCGCCATCTGGAGGCGGTTGACGAATCCGCGCACGTCGTTGAGGCCGGCGAGGCTGATGATCGACACGCGGGCGCGTTTGCCGTCGGCGGGGGTGAGGAGGGCCGCCGGGTCGGCGGACTCCCCGCTGCCGCCGAACAGCGGATCGTTGATCATCGCGGCGGTGAGGGCCTGGCCCATGTCGGCGGCGAGCCGGTCGGCGCCGTCGATGCGGCTGGCGTCCGGCGGCAGGTCGGCCAGCAGGCCGATATAGGCGGAGAGGTCGCCGCCGCCGCGGTGGGCGAAGTGGCGCAGGGCCTCGCGCAGGACGGCCTGGCCGAGCGGGAGGCGCCGGACCGAGCCGAGGATCGCGGCGCGGGGCGTCAGCGCCTCGACGGCGATGTCGAGGGCGGAGTTGAACTCGTCGGGGTCGTCGCGGACGGCGACGAGGTCGGGCAGGGGCTGGAAGCTGAGCGGGCGTCCGCCCGCGCGGCCGGGGGTCCAGACGACGACGTCGGTGTGGCGGAAGTAGGCGTCGGCGCGGGCGGCGTCGTCGTCGGACCAGCCGCCGGGTGGCGCGGGCCAGGGGTCACCGAGGCGGGCGAGGTCGTTGTTGGGGTCGAGGACGATCGCGGAGACGCCGCGCAGCGCGCATTCCTCGACCAGCCGCCGGATGAGGACCGTCTTACCGGAGCCGGACCCGGCGAAGACGACGGTGTGCCGCGTGAGCAGCGCGGGGTCGATCTCGACGGGCTTCCCCGTGCGCAGGCCGACGCCGACGCGAATGCGGTCGTCCGGCGCGGGAAGCCCGGTCACGCCACCGGCTGGACGAGCCGCACCGAACTGCTTCGGCGGCCCGACCCCACCGGACGGCGCGGCCCGCCCAACGGCCACCCCGGAGAATCCACCCAAAGAGGCCCCGCCTTTCGCGCCCGGACCAACTTCCGGAGGCGCCCCACTCCCAGCGAACGCACCACCCACAGACACGTCCCGCGCGACAGCGTCTGCCTCGCCCTCCGGGAATACGCCTCCCACGAACCTCCCCGCGCCACCACCCGCAGACCCGCCGATGGGCACACCACCCGCAGCCGCGCCCGCATCGCCCGGCGACCCGCCGCCCATGTGCGCGCGACCCGCGAAGCCCTCCGCTTCCCCAGCCGTGCCCGCGGCGGCCGAAGGCCCGTCGCCCATGAAGCCTTCCGCCCCACCACCCGCCGCCGCGCCAGGCTCGCCCGCCGCGGCCGGAGACCCGCCGGACGTGGGCGCACCACCCGCAGCCGCATCCGCCGCGCCCGCGCCGCCCGAAGACCCTCCGCCCGCAAGCTCGCCGCCAGCGGGGCCTTGCACACTGCCCGCAGCCGCGCCGGCCACACTCCCGGCGACAGGCGCGCCGCCCGTGGGCGCGCCGCCCGTGGAGCCTTCCGCGCTGCCCGCAGCCACACCGCCCGCAGACCCGCCCGACGTGGGCGCGTCACCCGCAGCCGCATCGGCCACGCTCGCGCCGCCTGTGGGCGCGCCGCCCGTGAAGCCTTGCGCGCTGCCCATAGCCGCATCGCTCGCGCCCCCGGCGACCGCAGGCACGCCGCCCGTGGCCGCGCCACCTGCGAAGCGTTCCGGGCTGCCCGCAGCCACACCGCTCGCACCCTCGGCGCTCGCGGGGTTGCCGTCCGTGGGCGCGCCACCGGCGAAGCCTTGCGCGCTGCCCGCAGCCGCACCGCCCGCAGACTCGCCGGACGTGGGCGCACCAGCCGTGCCGCCGTTCGCAGCCGTGCCGGGCGTGCCCGCGTCGCCCGGAGACCCGCCGCCCGTGGGCGCGTCGGCGGCGAAGCCCTGTGTGTTGCCCGCAGCCGCGCCGTCCGGCGGCCCGCCGCCCGTGGGCGTGCCAGCCGTGCCTCCGTTCGCAGTCGCGTCGGGCGTGCCCGCGTCGCTTGGTGGCTCGTCGCCTGTGGGCGTGCCGCCTGCGAGGTCTTGTGTGCTGGCCGTAGCCGCACCGGTCGTATCCCCGGCGGGCGCAGGTGTGCTGCTTGCGATGCTTTGCGCGTTGCCGGTCGCAGCCGTGCCGGTCGCGTTCGCGTTGTTCGGAGGCTCGGTGTCGGAGGTCGCGGTGTCTGGGGTGTTGTCCGTTGCGCTGCGGGCGAGGGCACCGGTTGGGTGCGGATCGCCCGCAGTGTGCGGAGGTGCGCCGTTCGCGTTCGCTTTGTTCGGAGGCCCGGCGTATGTGGGCGCGTTGCCTGGGGGTGTTTTCGTTGTGTCGGTTGGGAGGGCGTCGGTGAGGGTTGTGGAGAGGAGTTCGGTGCGGCTTGCTGGGCGGCGGGTGCGGAGCCAGTCGTCCAGGTCGGTGGGGCGTTCGGCGAGCAGGACGGCGAGGGCGGCGAAGGTGCGCAGGTCGTCGGCGGTGACGGCGAGGGAGCGGCCCCCGCTGTCGTACAGGTACCGGACCAGGTCGCGGGTCTTCTCGCCGCTGGACCACTCGATGTTGCGCAGCACGACGAGGGTGCGGTCCGGAATGTCGGTTCCCACCCCGGCGGCGACGCAGGCGGTCCTCAGCCGGGCGTGGGCGGCGCGGTGGTGGGTGGCGCCGATGGCGCGGAACGTCCAGTGCCGCTGGGCGTCGGTGACGGGGTCCAGCAGGAGGCGGAGACGGGCGTGCAGGTCGGGGCGGCGGCCCGGCGGCGGGTCGATGGAGAACGCGCGTCCGGCCTCGCCCGCCTCGCGGATCCAGGCGGCGAGCCCGGCGGCCAGCAGCGGCGGGACGGCCTCGTCCTCGGTGTCGGCGGTGAGGGCGGCGGCGGTCTCGGCGCCGCGCCGCAGGCCGGCGAAGCGGGCGTCGAGGGCGGCCAGGGCGGACGCGGAGACGGGCGCCGGGCGCGGCGCGGGCGTGGGCGCGGGCGTGGGCGCGGTCTCGTCGGTGTCCCCGAACCGGTCGAGGAGGCGGATCTCGTCGGCGCTGCGGCAGCGGCCGACGTGGTCGTAGACCTGCTTGAGCAGTGCCCGGGGCGTGTAGCCGGTCACGGTGGCGAACGCGTCCGGGTGGACGGGCCAGGTCGGATGCGGCGGCGTGAAGCCGGTGCCGTCGAGGGACGCGGCGACGCGCCGTTCGACCAGGGCGCGGGCCGTCGCGGCGTCACCGACGGTGCCGAGCCGGAGCGCGGTGCGGAACCGGTCCTTGACGGTGTTCACGGCGCGGTTCTCGACCAGGCGCCAGGACGAGCCCAGGCACGCCACGACGCACAGCGTGCGCCGGGTGGAGTGCCGCAGCGCCATGAGGCCGCCCGCGACCTCCTCGATGACGTCGTCCTGCGGGTCCTCGGGCGTCCCGGCGTCGCCCGTGGTCTTGGCCGAGTGGGCGAGCAGCGAGTCGATCTGGTCGACGGCGATGACGCTGGGGCCGGTGAGGGCGAGGATCGCGGACAGGTCGCGGACGACGTCCTGCGGGGTGCGGGCGCGGCGGTTGAGCCCGTAGGCGGCGCGGTCGCCCTCGGCCGTCTCCTCGGCGGAGGTGAGGTAGGCGTGCCCGATCTGGGAGGCGCGCAGGTCGGGCGCCATGTAGAGGACGAGGGCGCGCAGCGTGTCGGCGAAGTCCAGGACGAGGCGCCGGTCGAGCGGCAGCAGGCCGCCGACGAGGGCGTCGAGGTCGGCGGCGGTGCAGCGCGCGACGCCGGTGACGGCGGCGGTGGCCGGTTCGTTCAGTTTCGCGAGGTCGGAGAGGCGGCGCAGCAGCGTGACGGCCTGCGGGTCGCCGGTCGTCTCGGTGGTGCGGCCGAGGTCGGCCACCATGGCGCGCGCGGTCGGCTCCCAGAAGCCGCCGCCGGCGCTGAAGTCGACGAGGAAGAAGTAGCCGCCGTCCCGTTCGACGCGGTGGCGGACCCAGCCGAGCAGGTGGGTCTTGCCGCTGCCGCCCTCGCCCTGGACGACGACGCCGAGCGGTCCGGCGTCGCGGGACGCGGCGGCGTCGGCGATGCCGTCGAGGATGAGGTTCTCGGCGGACCGGTGCAGTCCTTCGACGTGGAAGGGCGGGGGCCGCCAGGCGTGCTCGGCGGTCGCGGCCCAGTCGAGGCCGGAGGCGATGTGGCGCAGGGCGCGCCGTTCGGCGTCGTTCACCGGGCCTCGATCGCGAGCAGGTGTTTGCTGGTGCCGCCGAGGCGGACGGCGGCGTCGCGGTCGGCGGCGGTGAGGGTCTTCTGGTCGGCCTCGGGGGCGATGAAGACGTCGGGGAGGCGTTCCATGCGGCGCAGTTCGGCGTCGACGTCGTCGCGGTGGGCGTCACCGAGCAGGGGCCGGACGGCGGTGAGCAGCACCCAGGCGCCGGGGGCGTCGGCGGCCTTGGCGTAGGCGTCGCGGATTTGCGTCTCCAGGTCGGCGGGCTCGGGGGCGGCGGGCGGGACGACGAAGTCGGCCAGGCCGAGGTCGGCGCGGTCGAGGTGGTCGGCGATCATCGGCAGGATCGCGTACAGGGCGCGCCCGAGCGATCCGGCGCGGGGCGGCGGCGCGGCGCGCAGCTCCCCGACGCACCAGCCCCAGCCCTTCTCGGTCAGCTCGTGCCTGAAGGAGCGGCCGACCTTGGTGCACTCGATGAGGCCGAGGTCCTCGGCCTTGCGGCGGGGGGCGCCGTCCAGCGTCAGCCCGGCCGCGTCGCGCAGCTCGGCGTTGGACGCGGTGCCGCCCAGGCGCATCAGGACCAGGAGCGCCGCTCTTTCCGGTGCTCCGAGTGCGATGTGTGCCACGGTCTGTCTCCTCGCTGGGGTTTTCAGATGATGCGGAAGTCGCCGGGAGCGGTGATCAGTTCGAGGCGGCCGTCGACGGTCGCAAGCGTTCCGCGCGCGTGCACGGTCCGGGCGGTGCGGTGCGCGGCGATGGCCAGGTCGTATCCGGCGGCGTCGGCGAGGCGGACCCACAGCGCGCGGCGGGGCGGCCCGTGCGGCATCGTCACCTCGCCGTGCACGCGGACGCGGTAGCGGTCGTGGGCGCCGTCGTCGTGCAGGATGCCGATCGCGCCGGTCACCCGGGCGGCGCCCGCGAAGCGGAGCCGCCGCAGCCGGTGCGACGCGCGGCGCAGCAGGGCGCCGGTGCCCGCGTCGAACGCGACGGCGCGGGCGGGGACCGCCGCCGGACGGCCGCGCGCCCAGCGGAAGCCGATCTCGAACGGCAGGCCGTCGCCGGGTCCGGCGAAGCGGGCCAGCGCCGCGCACAGGTCCGCGGACACGCCCGCCGGGACGGCCCGGTCGAACGCGGCGGCGTCCCGGGTCCGCGCGGCGTCGTGGACGTGCAGGAGGGCGTCGTGCAGACGGAGCAGGACGGTGCGGGCGATCGGCTCGGCGTCGCCGGTGAGCGGGAGGCGGAGGGCGAGCGTGCCCCCGGCCGCGGGGGCCAGCCGGACCTGGTCGAGCAGGTCGCGGACGGCGCGGGGCGCGGCACCGTCGTAGGCGGCGCGCGGGCCGGTGACGGTGGCGCGGGCGGCGGCGCCGAGGACGTCGCGGGCGCCTTCGAGCGCGGTCAGCGCGGCGCCGAGGGCGGGCTGCCCGGCGGCGTCGCCCGCCGTCCGGTACCAGTGCAGGTCGGCCATCGGGGAGGCGATGTCGGCGGCGATCGCGTCGCGCGTCCGTCCTTCGACGGCGGTGAGGACGCCGAGGATCTCACGGACGCGGCGGGGTCCGTCGCCCATGCCGTCGCGGGCGGGGACGAGGACCTCGGCGTCGGCGGCGTGCGTCCAGGTGGCGGCGCCGCGCCACTCCCCCGGCGCGCGGACCCAGCCGGACGCGGCGAGGTAGCTGGTGATGTCGGCGACCGACGGCTCGGCCGTCATGCCACCGGCACGGCCGGTGCGGCGGCGGGGTGCGGCTGGGGCACCTGGTGGGTGACGAGCCGGGCCAGGGTGCGGGCGGTGAGCACGTTGCCGAGCGGCACGCGGACGCGGCGGCGCGCGCGGCCGGGCGCGGCGACGGGCCGCTCGTCCTCGAACGGGAGGAAGTAGGCGAGCTGGCGCAGCAGCATGCCGTCGGTCTCGAAGCGGGTGTAGTCGTGCGGATCGGACGGGACGATCACGACGAACAGGTACCGGGGGACGGTGAAGGGCCCGTCGGCGAGCTTGTTGAACTGGACCTCGGTCAGGCCGTCGAACAGCAGCTCACCGGCCGCGACGCGCGGTGCCGAGCACGACTTGACCTGCGCCTCCAGCGCCGGGGACGAGACGCGCCCGGCGCGGCCCGGATAGCGGAAGCCGAGGTCGATCCCGTCGTGGTCGAGGTCGTCGCGGTAGACGAGCAGCCCGGCGGCCGAGGCGAGCACGCGGACGTAGTCCTCGGCGAACTTGCCCTGGTGATTGCGTGAATCGAGCACTCATCCGCTCCCGGCTCCGGCGTTGCGCTGCGGCGTAGCCTACGGCGCGGGCCACCGGCCGTGAGCGGCCGGAACCGGAAGGACCGGAAGCGGGGATGCGGGCGTCGACGGCGTCCTGAACGTGCTAAAGGCGACGGATGTCCGGTGTTCAGGTGAGGCGGGTCAGGCGTTCGGCGGTGGCGTCGTCGTCGGGGGTCATCACCGTCATGCGGTGGCCGGTCTCGGTGACGCTCGTCGAGACGAACGTGAGGTTCAGGACGCCGGCGAGGGGGCTGTGCAGGCGCTTGGCCTCGTGGTGCTGGGGCAGGACGTCGTGGCGGCTCCACAGCTCGGCGAACTCCGCGGAACGCTCGCGCAGCTCCCCGACCGTGTGCGCGGCCGCGTCGCCAACGGCGGCGCGCAACTGCGCCACCATGCGCGGCGCCACGATCTCGGCGTCGAGGTAGCGGCCGCGCCAGTCGGGGTCGGTGAAGAAACGCACCGCGCAGTTGCGTTCGCCGGGCGGGATCTCGTCCAGGTCGGTGAACAGGAACCGGTAGGCGCGGTTGTAGGCGACGACATCGAACAGCGGGGTCCGCAGGCAGGCGGGATAGGGGTCGAGCTTGTCCAGCACGGGCTGGAACGCCGCCGCCAGCGCGGGGTCGCACGCGACGGGCCGCGCCCGGGGCGGCGGCGCACCGGCCAGGCGGTGCAGGTGCCGCCGCTCGGCGTCGTCCAGGCGCAGGGCCTGCGCGACGGCGGCGAGGACCTGCACGCTGACGTTGATGTTCCGGCCCTGTTCGAGCCAGGTGTACCAGGTGACGCCGACACCGGCGAGCACGGCGACCTCTTCGCGGCGCAGGCCCGGGGTGCGGCGGCGTCCGGCGGAGGGGAGGCCGACCTGCTCCGGGGTGAGCCGCTCGCGGCGGGTGCGCAGGAAGCCGCCCAGTTCGCGCCGGGTCGCGGATCGCCTGGTCGTCATGGGTTCCATCGTGCAGTACGCGCGGACCGGTAGCCAGGTTCGTCCGGTACCAGGATGAGGGGGCTCCTGGCAGCGCGGGACGCGTCTTTCCACGATGGGCCCGTGACTACGACATCGCTCGCACCGAGCACGTCGGCCCCGCCGACGCTGGGAACGGCCGGGCTGCTCACCGCGCTCTCGGCCCTGCTGCTGTCCGTGGTGAGCTTCGCCGCCGCCGGGATCGCCGTGCCCGCCATCGGGGCGTCGCTGCACGCCTCGGCGGCCGAGCAGTCGCTGGTGGTCTCCGTGTACGCGCTGGGCTTCGCCGTGCCCATGGTCGTCGGCGGACGCCTCGGCGACCTGCACGGACGACGCCGCCTCTTCCTCTCCGGAATGGCGGGGTTCACGCTGTTCTCGCTGGTGGCGGCACTCGCCCCGGACATCGGGACGCTGATCGCCGCGCGCGCCCTGACCGGCGTCTCCGCCGCCGCGATGGTGCCGCAGGTGCTCGCGACGATCACCGCGTCGACGCGGGGACGCGAGCGGGCCCGCGCCGTCGCCCTGTTCGGCGCGACGGCCGGCGGGGCCACGGCGATCGGGCAGGTCGTCGGCGGGGTCCTGCTGTCGGTCCCGCTCGTGGACGCCCCCTGGCGGCTGGTCTTCGCGATGAGCGTGGGCATGGGCGTCCTGGCGTTCCTCGCCGCCCTGCGGTGGATGCCGGCCACGCACGCGCCCGGCCACCGCTCCCTCGACCTGCTCGGCACGGCGCTGCTGGGGGCGGCGCTGCTCGCCCTGCTGGTCCCGCTGTCCCAGGGCGCCGCGCTGGGGTGGCCCGCGTGGTGCTGGGCGCTGCTGGTCGCGTCCCCGGTGCTGCTCGCGGTCTTCTGGCTCGGGCAGCTCCGGCTGCACCGGGGCGAGCGCGTCCCGCTGGTGCCGCCGCCGCTGTTCCGGCTGCGGTCGTACCGGATCGGCCTGATCATGGCGCTGCTGCTCCAGTCGGCGTTCGGCGCGTTCACGTTCGTGTACGCGCTCGCCGCGCAGACGGGCCTGGGCTGGTCGCCGCTGCACGCGGCGCTGGTGCTGCTGCCGTTCGCGCTGTGCTTCCTCGCCGTGTCGATCGCGTCGGGACGGCTGGCGCCCCGGTTCGGCTTCCGGCGGCTGCTGACGATCGGCGGCGCGGTGCAGGCGGCGATGCTGGCGGCGACGGCGGCGTCCCTGCTCGCGCGGGACGACGGGGTGAACTCGTGGACGCTCGCCGCCCTGCTGGTCGGCGTAGGCGTCGGGCAGGCCCTGATGTTCGGCCCGCTGGTCGGCGCGTTGATCGCGGACGTCCCCGCGGCCTCGGCGGGCGCGGCGTCGGGCGTCCTCCAGACGACCCAGCAGGCCGCGATGGGCCTGGGCGTAGCGGTGGCGGGCGGCCTGCTCGGCGCGGCCACGACCCCGGCGGGCCCCGCCCCCACGACGGCCCTGGCGATCTGCATGATCGTCCAGGCCGCGTTCGCGGTGACCTTCGCCCTCTGCGCCCTCGCCCTCCCCCGCCGCTGAGACGGCCGGGGACGCCGTCTAGGTATTGATGGCGATGAGCAGGGAGACGAGCAGCGCGATCAGGACGGTGTTGTAGACGAACGCGACGAGCGCGTGGGCGGTGAGCGCCCTGCGCAGCTCGCGTTTTGTCACGGTCACGTCGGCGCCGTTGAAGGCGGTGCTGACCTGGACCGCGAGGTAGCAGTAGTCGCTGAACCGGGGCAGGTCGTGCTCGTCGGTTCCCGGGAACGTGAAGCCGCGCACCCGGGCGTCCTCGCGGGCGTAATGCACCGCGAAGACGACGACGATGAGGAGCCAGGACGTCACCACCACCACGATCGCCAGGATCATCACGGTGACGTTGTCGCGCAGCGCCGGGACGACCGCCGCGGCGACCACGGCGCCGATGGCCACCGCGCAGAAGGACACGGCGCCGAAGGGGCCACCGCTCGCGGCGACCCGCTCGGCCGCCCGGCGGCGGCGCCGGCGGGCCTTGTCCTCGGTGAGCCACGTCCGGAGGGTGGCTCCGTCGGCGGGCCGCAGCACCCACACCGTGAGAGCGATGTAGGCGATCGAGTAGACGGCCCACGCGCCGAAATACCTGGTGGCGACGGAGGTCAAGGAGTCGACCTGCCCGGGGCTGACGGCATTCACGACGACGCCGTGGCCGACGCCGAAGACGGCGGTGATCGCCATCGCCAGCCCGTACCGGGCACCGTCGCCGGCCAGCCGCGGCCGACGCGGGGCGCGCTCGGCACCAGTGCGCACCTGGCCCTCCAGCCCCCGGGGTCAACATGAACGAGACCCCTGTCCGCGCCTTCTGCGGACAGGGGTCTGCTGTTCGAGTGGAGCTATGGGGATTCGAACCCCAGACCTCCTCCATGCCATGGAGGCGCGCTACCAACTGCGCCATAGCCCCTTGCTGTTCACCTCGGGAGGTGGACGTCTAGAAGCTTAGTGCACCGTGGAGGATGGTCGGTACTTCGTCAGGTCAGGTGGACGAGCATCTTCCCGGTGTTGGCGCCGCGCAGGAGGCCGAGGAAGGCGTCGGCGGCGTTGTCGATGCCGTCCACGACGGTCTCGTCGGTGCGGAGCGTGCCGTCGCGGAGCCAGCCCGCGGCGCGGGTGACGTAGTCCTTCATGAGGCGGGAGTGGTCGCCGACGATGAAGCCGCGCAGCGTCAGGCGCTTGCCGACCGCGAGGAACAGGTTGTCGGGGCCGGGCGCGGGTTCGGTGTCGTTGTAGCGGGAGATCGCCCCGCACAGCGCGACGCGGCCGTGGGTGTTGAGGGCGCCGAGGGCGGCTTGCAGGTGGTCGCCGCCGACGTTGTCGAAGTAGACGTCGATGCCGTCGGGCGCGGCCCGCGCGAGCTGCCCGGGAAGGTCGCCCTCGCGGTAGTCGATGGCGGCGTCGAAGCCGTAGTCGGACGTCAGTTTGCGGCCCTTGTCCGGCCCGCCCGCCGAGCCGACGACGCGGGACGCGCCCAGGTGCCGGGCGATCTGCCCGGCGACGCTGCCGACGGCGCCCGCCGCGCCCGACACGAACACCACGTCGCCCACCTGGACCGGCGCCACCTCGACCAGCCCGGCGTACGCGGTGAGGCCGGTCATGCCGAGGACGCCCAGGTAGCTCTGCGGCGGCGCGGCGTCGGCGTCCACCGCGCGCGCCGACCGGGCGGACACCACGGCGTACTCGCGCCAGCCGAGCCCGTGCACGACGGTCGCGCCGACGGGCACGTCCGCGCTGGCCGACGCGACGACGGTGCCGACGGCGCCGCCGTCCATCGGCTCGTTCAGCGCGTACGGCGGCACGTAGGACTTGACGTCGTTCATCCGGCCGCGCATGTACGGGTCGACGGAGATCCAATCGTTGCGGACGAGGATCTCGCCCTCGTCCGGCTCGCGGACCTCGGTCTCGACCAGCGCGAAGTCCGACGCCTTCGGCTCGCCGTGCGGCCTGGTCACCAGGTGCCATTCCCGTGCCCGTGTCATGTGCCCCTCCAAGATCGTCGTTACCCGGCGGCCCTCGCCGCGTTACGCTGCGGTGATGAGCGACGCGCTGCGCGCACGTCTGGTGGACGGCATCCGCGCCGCGGGCGGGGTGACCTCCGCGCGGGTGGAGGCCGCGCTGCGCAGGGTGCCCCGGCATCTGTTCCTGCCCGGTGCGGCGCTGCCTGACGCCTACGCCGACGAGCCGTTCGTCACGCGGCGTGACGCGGCGGGACGGGCGCTCAGCTCGGCGTCGCAGCCGACGATCGTGGCGATGATGCTGGAGCAGCTCGCCGTCGAGCCCGGCGACCGCGTGCTGGAGATCGGCGCGGGCACCGGCTACAACGCGGCGCTGCTGCGGGAGCTGACGGGTCCGGCGGGCACGGTGACGACGATCGACATCGACCCGGACGTGACGGCGGAGGCCCGGTCGCATCTGGCCGCGTCGGGGCACCGGGCGCGGATCGTGACGGGCGACGGCGGCGCGGGCGTGCCGTCCGGCGCCCCCTATGACCGGATCATCGTGACGGCGGGCGCGTGGGACCTGCCGCCCGCCTGGTGGGACCAGCTCGCCCCGCACGGCCGTCTCGTGGTGCCGTTCCGCTGGCGGGGCATGACGCGCTCACTGGCCCTCGACCGGGCCGCGCCGGACGTCCTGGCCGCCCGTTCCGCCCGGGTCTGCGGCTTCATCCCGATGCGGGGCGCGGACGGCGAGGTGGTGCGGGAACCGGCGCCGGGCGTGCGGGTCGTCCACGACGCCGACCAGCCCGCCGGTGACCTGGCGGGCGTCCTGGACGCGCCCGCCGACGAGACGTGGACGGGCCTGCGCGTCCCCGACTGGGACGCGGTGCTCACCGGCGGCTGGCTGCGCCTCTGCGCGTCCCGCCCGGACGCCTGCCGCATCACCGCCGACGCGACGGCGACGAAGGCGTCCCCGGCGATCCCGCCGATGACGCCCGCGCTGGCCGACGCCGCCGGGCTCGCCTACGTCGTCGCGCGCCGCACCGGCGACGGCACGGCCGAACTCGGCGTGCGCGGCCACCGCGCCCCGCACCTGGTGGCCGCCCTCACCGAGACGCTGCGCGACCCTCGTCCGGCCCCGTCCCTCACGATCCTGCGCAACGCGGAGGGCGCCACGCCTCCGGCGGGCGCGGGGCACATCGTCAAACACCACACGATCCTGCGCCTCGCGGGCTGAGCGCGCGGACGCCACCGCGCCGGGCCGTCACTCGTCCGCGAGGGCGGCGGCGCGGGCGGCGCGGCAGGCGGCGTCGGCGTCGGCCGCGGCGGTGAGGGCGCGGGTCAGCAGGGCGGCGGTGGCGGCGAGCCCGGCGAGCCGTTCGGGGCCGAGCGTGTCCAGGACGAGCGTCCGCACCGCCTCCTCGCGGACGTGCCGCGCCCGCCGGGCGGCCTCCCGGCCCGGTTCGGTGAGCGCGATGTCCCAGCCGCGCCCGTCCTCCGGGCACGACTCGCGGACGAGCAGGCCGCGCTTGGCCATCCGGGCGACCTGGTGGGAGAGGCGGCTCTTCTCCCACTGCAACGCCCACCGGAGCCGCAGCGCCCGCATGCGCCCGTCCGGCTCGTCCAGCAGCGCGTCCAGGACGACGTGGTCGGCCTCCGAGAGGCCCGTGCGCGCGGCGAGGTCGCGCGCCAGGTGCGCGGCCAGGTGGGCGTGGGCCGTCGTGTGCGCGTGCCACGCGGCCATCTCCGCCGCGCGGGTGGTCGGGTCGGACACGGTCATGGCACGCAGCTTACGTCCCGGTCGATGGTCTAAGGTTGACACATCCACCTTCCCCCCGGAGGAACGCGATGCGGCCTGACGCGACTGTCCCGGCGTCACTGGCGCCCACGGCCGTCCACCCCGGCGACCCCGCCTACCGGAACGTCCGCTCCACCTACGTCTGGCCCGGTGAGCCGGGTCTCGTGCTGCGCCCGCGGACGCCGGAGCAGGTGGCCGAGGCTGTCACGTTCGCCGCCGCGCGCGGCGGCCCGTTCAGCGTGCGCAGCGGCGGCCACGGCATCAACGGCCGCTCCACCAACGACGGCGGCACCGTCGTCGACCTCGGCGCCCTCGACACCGTCGAGGTCCTGGACCGCGACCGCCGCCTGGTCCGGCTGGGCGCCGGGGCCCGCTGGGGCGACGTCGCGGCCACACTCACCCCGCTCGGACTCGCCATCAGCTCCGGCGACCACGGCGGCGTGGGCGTCGGCGGCCTGGCGACCTCCGGCGGCCACGGCTTCCTGGCCCGCTCCTACGGCCTCACCGTCGACCGCGTCGTCGGCGCCGACGTCGTCCTGGCCGACGGCACCCTCGTGCGCGCCGACGCCGGGCACCACCCCGACCTCTTCTGGGCCGTGCGCGGGGCGGGCGGCGCGATGGGCGTCGTGACGTCCTTCGACATCGAGGCGGCAGAGGTCGGCAACGTCGTGATCGCCGTCCTGGTGCACCACGTCACCGACACGCCGCGCTTCCTGGCCGAGTGGGGCGCCCTGGTGGAGGGCGCCCCGCGCGCGCTGACACCCTGGCTCATCCTGACGCCCGGCAGGCCCACGGCCGCCCAGAGCATCCTGGTCTGGGCGGGCGACGGCACCGACGCCGCCGTCGAGGCGATCCAGCCGTTCGCGGACCTGACGCCGCTCCGGGGACAACAGGCCCAGCTCGCCCCGTATCCGGCGCTGCTCATCCCGCACGGCGGCCCCCACACGTCGTCGGCCCCCATGCGCAGCCACTCGGCCCTGCTCGACCACCTCGACGGACCGGCCCCCGCCGGCCTCGCCGCGATGCTCGACGACGGCGACGTCGGCATCATCGCGGTCCGGTCGGTCGGCGGCGCGGTCAACGACCTCGCCGCCGACGCGACCGCCTACGCGCACCGCACGCAGAACTTCTCGGTGGCGGCGATCGTCCGCGAGCAGCGCCGCGAACGCGCCGCCGCCCGCTGGACGGCGCTCGGCGCCACGGCCCTGTACGCCGCCTTCGAGAGCCACCCGGACGACGCCGCGCTCACCCGCGCCTTCCCACCGGCGACTCTGGCCCGCCTCCGGTCCGTGAAGGCGGCCTACGATCCCGGCGGGCTCTTCCGCACCACCTTCCCCCTCTAGGTCCCCTCGGCCGTCACGAGACCGGGGCGCCCCAGCCGTTGGGGCAGGACGACGGCGTCGGGCCGAAGGCGTACCGCAGGAAGTCCTTCAGGTCCTCGCGCCAGTAGGACCAGGTGTGGGTTCCGCCGCCCCGGCAGTACCGGTGCGCCGAGCCCTGCTGCCGGAGCCTGGTGTGGAGCTTGTTGTTCTGTCCCAGCGCCAGCGATTCGAGCACGTCGAGGCCGCCGGTGCCCGTGTAGAGCGCGAACGTCGGCCGCTCGGCGGCGTAGACGCCGGTGAGGTCCCAGGGGTTGCGCTGCCGCCACGTGCCGTAGGGGCCGAAGACGTCCACGATGTCGCGGGCGAGGTGGCCGTCCTGACCCGCGCGGGCCCGCTGCGCCTCGGTGATCGCGGAGCCGGTGAGCAGGGTGAGGTTGTTGGCGATGACGGTCTGCTGCACGAGCATGTCGTCCACGATGTCGGTGATGCCGGAGAACGCGGCGACGGCCGAGAACAGGCCGGGGTGGCGCCCGGCGTAGCTGAGCGCGCCGAACCCGCCCATGGAGTACCCCGCGATGGAGCGTCCGCCCCGGTTGGCGACGGTGCGGAAGTTGGCGTCGATCCACGGCAGGAGCTGCTGGATGTGGAACGTCTCCCACTGCGGGCGGCGCCCGGCCGCGTCGCCGGTCGCCCAGTCGGTGTAGAAGCCGGACTTGCCGCCGTCGGGCATGACCACGATGCCGTTGAAGGGGGTCGCGGCGACGGTCTCGGCGATCCGTCCCGACACGGCGGGCGCCGGGGCGGCCCAGGGCTTGGCGTCGTCGAGCGGATCGTTGGCGCCGTGCAGGAGGTAGAGCGACGGGTAGCGGGACGCGTTGCCGGACCTGTTGTAGCCCGCCGGAAGGTGGATGCGGACGTGCACCGGCTGGAAGATCGCGGCGGTGCCGACGACGGCGTCCAGCATGCGCGGGTCGCCGTCGACCTGTTGCAGGCTGTGCAGGGTGATGCCGTGGGAGTTCGGCCGGGGCAGGACGTGCGGCGCGGCGGCGTTCGCGACGGCGGGGGGCGCCGTCAGGAGGCCGAGCGCCAGTGCGCCGGCGGCGGACAGCGCGGCGGGCAGGCGGAGACGACGAAGGACGCGCACGAGACTCCTATTTCGGGGGACGGTCAGGCGGGGCAGGTGGTGGCGAGGGGGCCGCCGCGCAGCGCGGAGACGATGAGCTGCTGCATGGCGCGGTCCACCGGCTCGTCGGCGTGCTGGACGACGCGTCCCGCGCAGTACGCCTGGACGCTCGCGTTGGCGGCGCCGGGCAGCGGCTCCTTCTCGCCGGTGCCCTGCTCGCTGTACAGGTGGTAGGCGGGCAGTCCCGGCGGGACGGCCGGGGCCGCGTTGAGCTGGTTGAGGAACGCCGAGCCGGGCACGAGGTCACGGCACCCCTGGTAGACGTAGCAGGCCCAGCCGAGCGCGTCGCCCTTCTCGGCGGTGCCGACGCTGACGTAGGTGCCGGTCTGCGCGAGCCCGCCGAGGAACTTGATGTAATGGCGTTGCGCGAGCCCGCCCATGGAGTGCCCGACGACGTCGACGCGCGCCGCCCCGGTCGCGGCGCGGATCGCGGCGACCCGGTCGGCCACGACCTGCGCCGACTGCGCGATCCCGGCCGTCCCGGCCGGATTACCGGCGAGCTGTGTGGAGTACGCCGGATGGCCCTGGCTCGACAGGTAGGCCACCAGGTCGTCGAGTTTGGCCTGGTCGGCCTGGTAGCCCCCGACGACGAGGACCGGATTCCCGGCGACGGCGTGGGCCGCCCCCGCGGGGACCACGCCGAGCAGGGCACCGAGCGACACGACCGTCAGGACCCACCGGCGCGCGATGGAAGGTACAGGGAGCATGGGAGACGCCCTTCGATGAATTCCGAACGTCCCTCGACCCTAAGCGCTCAATTTCACTTTCCCCGCATCCGGCGCCGGATTTAGCAGAAAAACAGCAACGGTCCATCGAATGAATGAGACCGGCTAATATCCACTTTAGCGAGACTTATTGAACAGGCGGGGCCGCGACCTGAGAGGCCGCCCGGACCATCCAGAAAGGCGTCCATGGAACTGCGCCACGTCGAGGCGTTCCTCACCCTGGCCGAAGAACTGCATTTCCGCCGCACGGCCACCCGGATGCACGTCAGCCAGGGCCGGGTCAGCCAGCTCATCCGCGAACTGGAACACGAGATCGGCGCCCCCCTCTTCGAGCGGACGAGCAGGAGCGTCCGCCTCACCCCGCTCGGCGACCGCTTCCGGCGCCGCGCCGCCCCCGGCTACCGAACCCTCGGCGAGGCCCTGCGGACCACGCGGCAGGAGGCCCGGGAGGTGGGCGGCGAACTGAAGATCGGCTATCTCCCCGGCATGGGCGGCTCCATGACCCGCACGATCACGGCCTTCGAGAACCTGCACCCCGGCTGCGAGGTCAGGGCCACCGCCCTGAGCCTCCCCGAGGCCCTGCTCCCCTACGAGTCCCTGACGACCGGTGCCTGCGACGTAGCCCTCACCTGGTCCCCCGACGCCGACCCGGCCCAGGTGAGGGCCTGCGGCCTCACCCTGGGCCCACCCCTGGCAAAGATCCCAAGAGCGGTCATCGCCCCGGCCACCCACCCCCTGAGCGCCCGGACATCGGTCTCAATGAACGACCTGACCCACTACGAACTGCTCAACCTCAGCAACACAGTCCCCCAGCAGATCCGTGACCTATGGACCCCGAGCAGAACCCCGTCGGGGCTCCCCCTCCGCTACACCACCGAAGACGTCACCACGATGACGGGCAGACAGGACCTCACCGCAGAAGACCTGATGATCCTCATAGCAAGAGGCCGCGGCCTCTACATCACCGTGACCGTCCTCCTGGACCGCTTCCCCTTCCCCGGCCTGACCCTGACCCCCATCAGAGACACACCCCCAAAACAAATAACCCCGATCTGGCTAACAAAAACCGAAACCCCAGCCATCCAAGCCCTGGCAACCCTCAACGAGAAAACAAGCCAACCCACATAAAAGAAGACCAACCCACGAAAGATGAACCGAGGAGACGAAGACCCCGGCCACGCACGACGGGGCAAGGAGACGAAGACCCCGGCCACGCACGATGGGGGCGTGGGGGCGGGGAGCCCCCACCTCGGGGGTTCCAGGGGGTCGTCCCCCTGGGTCAACATGAGCGAGACCCTCTAGTCCGCGCTTTTTGCGGACAAGAGGGTCCCTATTCGAGTGGAGCTATGGGGATTCGAACCCCAGACCTCCTCCATGCCATGGAGGCGCGCTACCAACTGCGCCATAGCCCCGCCGCTGCGTGGACGTGCATCCCGCAGCGTTCGGTCAGTCTAGCGGAGTTCGGGGGTGGGCTCGAACGGGTTAGGCGCCGTTCTCGGTGCGGTCGTCGCCGAGGACGGGTTCGGGGAGGGTGCCGGCGTTGTGCTCGACGAGGCGCCAGCCGCCGTCGCGCATCTCGGCGAGGACGGACCAGCAGCAGTTGGACAGGCCGCCGAAGCGTTCCCAGATGTTCTCGGGGATGCCGAGGAGGTGGGACATGCCGAGCCGGAGGGCGGCGCCGTGGGACGCGACGACGAGGAGGCCGGTGGGCGGCAGGTCGTCGACGGCTCGGTCGAGGGCGGCGCCGACGCGTTTGGCGACCTGGGCGCTGGTCTCGCCGCCGGGCGGCTGCCAGATGGCGTGCTCGGCGGGGTAGCGGGCGCGGATCTCGGGGCCGGTGAGCCCTTCCCATGCGCCGCCGTCGCGTTCGATGAGGTCGGCGTCGTGGGTGACGGTGAGGCCGGTGCGGGCGGCGAGGGCGTCGGCGGTGTCGGCGGCGCGCTGGAGCGGGGAGGCCAGGATCGCGGTGGGGCGCAGCGCGGCGAGCAGCGACGCGGCGCGTTCGGCCTGTTCGACGCCGACCTCGTCCAGCGGGATGTCGGTCTTGCCCTGGAAGCGGTTCTCGACGTTCCAGGCGGTGCGGCCGTGCCGCCACAGGACGAGGCGGCGCTTGCCGGGTTCGCGGGCGGGCCGCTCGTTGACCGCGTCACTCACCGGAGCTCCCCACGGGCGCGTTGTGGATGTTGACGTGCTCGGGCAGCTCGATGAGCGGGCAGTCCTTCCAGAGCCGTTCGAGCGCGTAGTAGACGCGGTCGTCCTGGTGCTGGACGTGCACGATGATGTCGGCGTAGTCGAGCAGGACCCAGCGTCCCTCGCGTTCGCCCTCGCGGCGGACGGGTTTGGCGTCGGCCTCTTCGCGGAGCCGCTTCTCGATCTCGTCGACGATGCCGCGGACCTGGCGGTCGTTGGAGGCGGAGCAGAGGACGAACGCGTCGGTGATGACGAGCTGGTCGCTCACGTCGTAGGCAAGGATGTCGTCGGCCAGCTTGTCGCCCGCCGCCTCGGCGGCGATCTGGACGAGCTGCGCCGCCCTGTCGGATGCGGTCACGGTGCTCTCGCGGTCCTCCCGGTCGGGGTCGTGTCCCGGGTCAAGCTTCTCACGGACACCCGCCGCCCGACCGGTTCGCCGGAGATGAGGTGCGCCGCCGGGAAGCCGCTCCGGGCGCTGTACCCCTCCAGGGTAGGCGGCGGGCGGCGGTGCGGCGTCAGGCGCTGTAGAGGGCGCGTTTGCCGATGTACTGCACGATGCCGTCGGGGACGAGATACCAGATGGGCTCGTCGGCGCGGACGCGGTCGCGGCACTCGGTGGACGAGATCGCCAGCGCGGGAACTTCCATGAGGCTGACGCGGCCGCTGGGCAGGCCGGGGTCGGCGAGGCGGTGGCCGGGCCGGGTGACGCCGACGAAGTGGGCGAGCCCGAACAGTTCGTCGGTGTCGTGCCAGCCGAGCATCTTCTCCAGCGCGTCGGCGCCGGTGATGAAGAACAGGTCGGTGCCGGGGCCGTGGAGTTCGCGCATGTCGCGCAGGGTGTCGCGGGTGTAGGTGGGGCCGGGCCGGTCGATGTCGATGCGGCTGACGGAGAAGCGCGGGTTGGACGCGGTGGCGATGACGGCCATGAGGTAGCGGTCCTCGGCGGAGGTGGTCCGCCGGTCCTTGTGGGACGAGACCCCGGTCGGCACGAACACGACCTCGTCGAGGTCGAAGACGTGCGCGACCTCGCTGGCCGCGACCAGGTGCCCGTGGTGGATGGGGTCGAACGTCCCGCCCATGATCCCGAGCCGCCGCTTTTGCGTCATGCCGACGAGAATAGTCAGCGCGCCGATCATCGGGGTCACCCGGGCTCCGGCCGGAACCTCCGGGCGTCCGCGTTCGTCACAACTAACATGTCTGATATGACGACGAACACTCCGGATCGAGCGCGCACCCGCTTTCCCGGGATCAGTTCCCGGGCCTACGAACACCCCGCGGACCGCTCGGCGCTGGTCGCGCTGCGCTCGCTGTCCGGCTTCGACGTCGTCCTGCGGCGGCTCTCCGGGCTGTTCAACGAGCGGGCGTTCCGCCTGATGTTCCTGGGCGGGTCGGTGCGGGCGGGCGAGAGCCAGTTCCGCAACCTGCACGACATGGTGCGCGACGCGTCCTACATCCTGGACATGCCGGACGTCCCCGAGCTGTACGTGAAGCAGAGCCCGGTCGCGAACGCGATGGCGATCGGGTCGGACAAGCCGTTCATCGTGGTCACGACGGGTCTGCTCGACCTGCACGACGACGAGGAGCTGCGGTTCATCATCGGGCACGAGGTGGGGCACATCCTGTCCGGCCACGTCGTCTACCAGACGATGATGCAGATCCTGGTGCAGCTCGGGTCGCGGCTGGCGTGGCTGCCGCTGGGCAACATCGGCATCGCGGCGATCATCATGGGCTTGCAGGAGTGGTTCCGCAAGGCCGAGCTCTCCTCGGACCGCGCGGGCCTGCTGGCCGGTCAGGACCTCGCGGCGGCCAAGCGCGTCATGATGAAGATGGCGGGCGGCACGCGGCTGTCGGAGATGAACGCCGAGGCGTTCCACGCGCAGGCCCGCGAGTACGACGCGGCGGGCGACGTCCGCGACGGCCTGCTGAAGTTCATGAACCTGCTGGGCCAGTCGCACCCGTTCGCGGTGATCCGGTTCGCCGAGATCGACAAGTGGGCGGCGAGCGGCGAGTACGCCCGCATCATGGCCGGGGACTACCCGCGCCGCGACGACGACTCGCGCGCGAAGGTCACCGACGAGGTCCGCAACGCGGCCCGCTCCTACAAGGACTCGTGGGAGCGCAGCGCCGACCCGTTCATCGGCAAGGTCCGCGACGTGGCCGACGCGGCGGCGGGCGCGGCGGGCGGCCTGTTCGACCGCTTCAACCGCCGGGGCGGCGACGGCGGCACGACGACGCGTCCGTCCGACAACTAGCACCGCACGACGAGAGGGCCGCCCCGGCGCCGGGGCGGCCCTCTCGTGCTCGTGCCGGGGTCAGAACGGCGCGGGCAGGATCAGCTCGACGTTGCGGTCCTCAAGTGTGCCGGGACGGTCCTCGCTGCGGTCCTGCCAGTCGTTGGCGGACAGTTCGCGGGACAGGGACGCCAGGTGGACGGGGTCTCCGAGACGTCCGCCGAAGGCGTCGGGGGCGGCGGAGTCCAGGACGGTCGCGAAGATCGAGAGGGTGCCGTCGGTGTTGTCGGCGATCTCGACGATGCGGCTCTGCTGCGGGAAGTCGATGTGGGCGGCGGTGTTGACCTCCCAGAACCCGCCCGGCCCGCCCTCCCGGCGGTGCGGGATGACCTCGTTGCGGTGGGTGTGGCCGTTGACCCACAGGACGACGTTCGGGAAGCGCAGCAGCAGCGCCTTGATCTCGTCGCCGAGGACGCGGTTCCCGCCGAGCGGGTTGCCGAGCGACCCGATGGGGTGGTGGCTGAACAGGACGAACAGCCGGTCCCGGACGTCGTGCCCGGCCGCCCCGCCGTTCGCGTCGAGGTAGCGGCGGCTGCCGGCCTTCAGTTCGGCCTCCAGCCACGCGAGCTGCCTCTTGTCCAGCGAGCCGTCGGAGTACCCGGCGGGGTTGACGGTGTCGAGGACGAGGCCGCGCATGACGCCCCGGTCGAACGCGTAGTAGGCGGTGCCGTCGCGCAGGTTGGCCTGGGTGAAGCCGTGGCCGCGCAGTTTCGCCGTCGTGGTGAAGTGCTCGCGGACGACCTCGGCGCGCGACAGGGTGCGGCGCCGCAGGTCCGGGGTGACCTGCCGGAACAGCCCGGCCGACCCGTTCTGTTCGCGGGCGAGCCGCACCAGCGCGCCGGGGTCCTTGCCGGTCAGGAGGTTCGCGACCTCCTTGGCCTGCCGGTCGCTGCCCGGTGCGCCGATCTTGATGCCGCCGGTGGCGAGGCCGCTGACGAGGGGGTTCGGCGGGATGAGGCCCTGCACGAGGCCGTCGTGGTTGCCGAACACGGCCAGCCACGGCGACTCCAGACCCGTCGCGGCGAAGGGCTTGCGGGCGGCGTCCAGAAGACCCTTGACGACGGGGAACCCGTGCTCGGTGAGCGCGACGTCGCGCTTGCCGCCGGGCGGCGGGCCGTCGGGGTGCCAGTAGCGGTCGTCGTAGACGGTGTGGTCCTGGACGCCCTCGAACCGGCGCGGGTCGCCGGAGTCGGGGGTGACGCGCTCGCCGTCGAGCAGGTCGATCACCCAGCGGACCTCGTTGTACTGGGCGTTGTCGGTGGTGTCGCCGGTGTTGATGGTGAAGGCGAGCGGCAGCCCGGTCGCGGGCCCGGCCCCGACGCGGTTCATGGCGCGGACCATGGCGTCGCCGACGTGGGTGCTCAGCGTCTCCTGCGGGCGCCACGCGCTGGAGAACGGCAGGAACGCGAGCACGTCGGTGAACCGGTCGGCCCACTCCAGCCGGGCGGGCGACTGGGCGTCGAGGACGTGCACGTCCGTCAGGTGCCCGAACGCGACCACGCCGCGGCGGCGCGCGGCGCGGGCGGGCGCGGCGACGCCGCCGAGGTCGTTCCGGACGATGTGGGGTTCGCCGGGCCCGCCGGTGATCAGGCGGTAGCCGCCCGCGCCGGGCGTGCCGAGGCGCAGCGTGCGGTCGAGGGTGGTCCCGGCGACGGGACCCTGGAGCGGGGGCGGCGCCGCCGTCGCGGGCCGCGTCGGCAGGAGGAGGCCGGTGGAGACGACCCCGGCGCCGAGCGCGGCTCCGCGCAGCACGCCGCGGCGGCTGATCTCTGCTGTCACAACGGTGAATCAGATCACAGCCACCTACGTGACAACAAGAGCCGGAATGTCACTTATTTGAGGTGTCCCTCTCCGGTCACCACGTATTTGGTGGACGTCAACTCCGGGAGGCCCATCGGGCCGCGCGCGTGGAGCTTCTGGGTCGAGATGCCGATCTCGGCGCCGAAGCCGAACTCCTCGCCGTCGGTGAAGCGCGTCGAGGCGTTGACCATGACGGCGGCGGAGTCGACCAGGGCGACGAACCGCTTGGCGGCGGGCTGCGACGTCGTCACGATCGCCTCGGTGTGCCCGGACCCGTACTCGCGGATGTGCGCCACGGCCTCGTCCAGCGAGCCGACGACGCGGGCGGCGATGTCCAGCGACAGGTACTCGGCGGCCCAGTCGTCGGCGGTCGCCGGAACGACGTCGTCGGCGGCGGCCGCGACGCGCTCGTCGCCGTGCACGGTGACGCCCTCGGCGCGCAGCGCGTCCAGCACGCGCGGCAGGAACGCGTCGGCCGCGTCGGCGTGCACGAGCAGCGTCTCGGCCGCGTTGCACACCGACGGACGCTGCGTCTTGGCGTTCACGACGATGTCGACGGCCATGTCCAGGTCGGCGGCGGCGTCCACGTAGACGGCGCAGTTCCCGACGCCGGTCTCGATGACCGGGACGGTCGACTCCTCCACCACCGAGGTGATCAGCGACGCGCCGCCGCGCGGGATCAGCACGTCCACCAGGCCGCGCGCCCGCATCAGGTGCCGGACCGACGCACGGCTCGTGCCGGGCACGAGCTGGATCGCGTCCGGCGGGACCGGCGTGCCGAGCAGCGCGCCCTGCATGACGCCGACGAGCACCGTGTTGGAGTCGATCGCCGACGACGAGCCGCGCAGCAGCGCCACGTTGCCGCTCTTGAGGCACAGCGCGGCGGCGTCCACGGTGACGTTGGGGCGGCCCTCGTAGATGATGCCGACGACGCCGAGCGGCACCCGGATCTGCCGCAGGTCCAGGCCGTTGGGCAGCACGTTGCCGCGCACCGTCTCCCCCACCGGGTCGGGCAGCGCGGCGACCTTGCGGACGGCGTCGGCGATGGCCGCGATCCGCTCCGGCGTCAGGCTCAGCCGGTCGATCATGTACTCGGACGTGCCGGCCTCGCGGGCGCGGGCGACGTCGCCCTCGTTGGCCTTGACGATCTCGGGCGTCGCGGCGACCAGCGCGTCCGCGATCGCGTGCAGCGCGGCGTCCTTCACCGCGCGCGGCTGCGGCGCCAGCCCCGCCGCCGCCGCCCGGCCCCGCCGGGCCACCCGGAGGAAGTCGTCGCGCTCCTGCTCGTCCGTCATGACAGCTCCTATGTGAGGATCACCAGTTGGTCGCGGTGGATGATCTCGCGTTCGTACTCGGGGCCGAGTTCGCGGGCCAGCCAGCGGGTCGAGCGGCCCATGAGGTCGGGGATCTCGGCGGCGTCGTAGTTGACGAGGCCGCGCGCGACGACGCGTCCGTCCGCGCCGCACAGGTCGACGGGGTCGCCCGCGGCGAAGTCGCCCTGGACGCCCGTCACCCCGGCGGGCAGCAGCGACTTGCCGCGCTGCACGACCGCCTCGACGGCGCCCGCGTCGAGCAGGACGCGGCCGTGGCCGGTGGTGGCGTGCGCCAGCCACAGGTGGCGGCCGGACCGCAGCCGCGCCGTCTGCGGGTGGAACAGCGTGCCGACGGGCTCGCCCGCGAGGGCGCGGGCGGCGGACGCGGCGTCGGTCAGCACGACCGGCAGGCCCGCGATGCGCGCCGCCTCGACCTTGGTGACCATGCCGCCGGTGCCGACCCGCCCGGACCGGCCCAGCTCGATCCCGGCCAGGTCGGCGGGGGTGCGGACCTCGTCCACGCGCCGGGCGCCCGGCTTGCGGGGATCGCCGGTGTAGAGGGCGTCCACGTCGGACAGCAGGACGACGGCGTCGGCGCGGGTCAGGTGCGCGACGAGCGCGGCCAGCCGGTCGTTGTCACCGAAGCGGATCTCGTCGGTGGCGACCGTGTCGTTCTCGTTGACGATCGGAACGACGCCGAGCGCGAGGAGCTGCGCCAGCGTGCGCTGCGCGTTGCGGTGGTGCGACCGGCGCATCATGTCGTCGGCCGTCAGCAGCACCTGCCCGACCGTCAGCCCGTACCGGGCGAACGACGCGGTGTACCGGGCGAACAGCAGGCCCTGCCCGACGCTCGCGGCGGCCTGCTGCGTGGCCAGGTCGGACGGGCGCCGGGCCAGCCCGAGCGGGCCGAGCCCCGCCGCGATGGCGCCGGACGAGACGAAGACGATCTCCGTCCCGGCGGCGCGGCGCGCGGCGAGCACGTCGACGAGCGCGTCGATGCGGTCCCCGTCGATGGTGCCCTGCGGGGTCGTCAGCGACGACGAGCCCGCCTTCACCACCAGGCGCCGCGCCTTCTCGATCTCGGTACGGGTCTCGCTCACGAGGATTCCTCTAGGGGGAGGTGCGGACGCGGGTCAGCGGTGCCGGTCCAGCCGGCGGTCGGTGCCGCGCGGTCCGGTGCCGCCCTCGGCGTCGTCCTCGCCGTCGGGCTGCCAGTCGAAGACGACGGCGTCGTCGGGGGTGCCGATGAGGACGGTGGCGCCCGCGCTGGCGCCCGCCTTGGCCAGGGCGTCCTCGACGCCGATCCGGGCGAGCCGGTCGGCGAGGAACCCGACGGCCTCCTCGTTGGCGAAGTCGGTCTGGCGCAGCCAGCGGACCGGCTTGACGCCGGTGATGAGGTAGGTGTTCTCCCCCATCGTCTTGATCTCGAAGTCGGCGTCGCCGCCGACCGGCGCCGGGCGCAGCACGATGCGGGTGGGCTCGGCGGGCGGCAGCGACGCGCGGTACTCGGTGACCATCTCGGCCATCGCGAACGACAGCTCGCGCAGGCCCTCGTGGCTGGCGGCCGACACCTCGAACACCTTCAGCCCGCGCTGCTCGAACTCGCCGCGGACCATGTCGGCCAGCTCGCGTCCGTCCGGGACGTCCACCTTGTTCAGGACGACGATGCGGGGCCGGTCCGACAGGGGCCGGTCACCGAGGACGCGGTCGTAGGCGCGCAGCTCCTTCTCGATGACCTCGAAGTCGCTGACGGGGTCGCGGCCGGGCTCCATCGTCGCGCAGTCCAGGACGTGCGCGAGCGTGGAGGACCGCTCGATGTGCCGCAGGAACTCCAGGCCGAGGCCGCGGCCCTCGCTGGCGCCCTCGATGAGGCCGGGGACGTCCGCGACGGTGAACGTGGTGTCGCCCGCGCTGACGACGCCGAGGTTGGGGACCAGCGTCGTGAACGGGTAGGCGGCGATCTTCGGCTTGGCGGCCGACAGCGCCGCGATCAGCGACGACTTGCCCGCGCTGGGGAACCCGACGAGTGCCACGTCGGCGACGCTCTTCAGCTCCAGCACGACGTCGAGTTCGAGGCCGGGCTCACCGAGCAGCGCGAAACCGGGCGCCTTGCGCTTGGCCGAGGCCAGCGCGGCGTTCCCGAGCCCGCCCTTGCCGCCCTCCGCGACGACGTAGCGGGTGCCCTCACCGACGAGGTCGGCCAGGACCTCGCCGTGGGCGTCCTTGACGACGGTGCCGTCCGGCACGGGCAGCACGACGTCGGCGCCGTCGGCGCCGGTGCGGTGCCCGCCCTGGCCGGGCTTGCCGTTGCCGCCGCGCCGGTGCGGGCGCCGGTGGTACTCCAGCAGGCTCGCCGCGTTGGAGTCGACCTCCAGGACGACGTTCCCGCCGCGCCCGCCGTTGGCGCCGTCCGGCCCGCCGAGCGGCTTGAACTTCTCCCGGTGGACCGAGGCGCACCCGTTGCCGCCGTTGCCCGCCGCGACGTGCAGCACCACGCGGTCCACGAACTGCGCGCCCGATCCGGCTCCTGCGGCCACGATCCCGTCCTCTCGATTGACTGCCCCGCCGAAACAGAGCAAAGGGGGCGGACCAGGTGGTCCGCCCCCTTGTACAAGTACTGCTACGGCGGAATTACTCCGCCGGCGGGATGATGCTCACGGCGTTGCGGCCGCGGTAGCGGCCGAACTGCACGGTGCCCGCGATCAGCGCGAACAGGGTGTCGTCACCGCCGCGGCCGACGCCGGGGCCGGGGTGGTGGTGCGTGCCGCGCTGGCGGATGAGGATCTCGCCGGCGTTGACGCGCTGGCCGCCGAACCGCTTGACGCCGAGACGCTGGGCATTGGAGTCGCGGCCGTTACGGCTGGACGATGCGCCCTTCTTGTGTGCCATGGTCCGCTCCCCTTACTTCTTGCCGGACTTGATACCGGTGATCTTGACCTCGGTGTACGGCTGGCGGTGACCCATCCGCCGCTTGTACCCGGTCTTGTTCCGGTAGTGCATGATGTTGATCTTCGGGCCCTTGACGGCACCGATGATCTCGGCGGTGATCTCGAACTTCGCGAGATCGGCGGCCTTGCTGACGACGTTGTCGCCGTCGACGACCAGCAGCGCCTGGAGCTTCAGCGTGTCACCGGCCTCGCCGGTGAGCCGGTCGACGGTGAGGACGTCGCCCTCGGCCACCTTCTCCTGCCTGCCGCCTGCGCGGACAATCGCGTACACCGCGAAACCTCTCGTGTTGCGCGCGCTTCCGGAACGAACCGGCCCCGCACGTGGTTGACCCAGCCCTCGGCCGAGGGCCTACCCCCGGCACGCGGCCGAGGGCGGCACGCCGGCGGGAGACCCGCCGGCGCTCTCTGCTGTGGACCCCGCCTGACGGCGGGCACTGCACGCCCGGCCCGGGGACCGGGGGCACGTCTGCACGGCGCGTCACGACACGCCGACACCGAAGAATACCGGATGCCCCGGCCCGAACGCGAACCGCGCCCGGGCCGGGCACCGGGGCTACTCGACCGCGACCTGGTCGGCCGTCGCCGCCTGCTCGGTCTCCGCCGCGTCCGCGCCCGCCTTCGGCTTGGCCGGACGGCGCGACCGGCGGCGGCGCGGCGCGGGCTCCTCGGCGGTGTCCGCGCCGGAGCCGTTCAGGTCGGCCGGAACCGGCTCGTCGGCCGTGAGCGTGCCGGGCGCCGTGCCGCTGCTCTCCGCGACGGCCTCCTCGGCGTCCACGACCGCCTGCTGCGGGGCCGCCTCGTCGGAGTCGGGGTCGGGGCCGTCGCCGTTGCGCCCCGCCCTGCCCTGCCGGGAGACCTTCTCCTCCACGGCCTTCTCCACGTCGCCCTTGCGCTTGCGCTTGCGGCCGTTGCCCTCCTTGGCGGCGGGCTTCTCGGCGGATTCGACCGGGGTGAGCTGCACGTGGACGCCGCGGCCGTTGCAGCAGTCGCACGTCTCGGAGAACGCCTCCAGCAGGCCCTGCCCGACGCGCTTGCGCGTCATCTGCACGAGCCCGAGCGAGGTCACCTCGGCCACCTGGTGCTTGGTGCGGTCCCGCGACAGGCACTCCACCAGGCGGCGCAGCACCAGGTCGCGGTTGCTCTCCAACACCATGTCGATGAAGTCGACGACGATGATGCCGCCGATGTCGCGCAGCCGGAGCTGGCGGACGATCTCCTCGGCCGCCTCCAGGTTGTTGCGGGTGACCGTCTCCTCCAGGTTCCCGCCCTGCCCGGTGAACTTGCCGGTGTTGACGTCGATGACCGTCATCGCCTCGGTGCGGTCGATGACCAGCGAACCGCCCGACGGCAGCCACACCTTGCGCTCCAGCGCCTTGGCGATCTGCTCCTCGACGCGGAACGCCGCGAACGCGTCGGTGTCGCCGTCCCAGCGCTCGACCCGGTCCTCCAGGTGCGGCGCCACGTAGTGCACGTAGTCGGCGACGGTGTCCCACGCCTCGTCGCCCGAGACGACGAGCTTGGTGAAGTCCTCGTTGAAGATGTCGCGGATGACGCGGACGGTCAGGTCGGGCTCACCGTGCAGCAGCGACGGCGCGGACGCCGTCTTGACCTGCTTGCGGATGTTCTCCCACTGCGCCGACAGCCGCGTCACGTCGCGCGTCAGCTCCTCCTCGGTGGCGCCCTCGGCGGCCGTCCGCACGATCACCCCGGCGTTCTCCGGCATGATCTTCTTGAGGATCTGCTTGAGGCGGCTGCGCTCCTTGTCGGGCAGTTTGCGGCTGATGCCCGTCATCGAGCCGTCCGGCACGTACACCAGGTAGCGGCCCGGCAGCGAGATCTGGCTCGTCAGGCGCGCGCCCTTGTGGCCCAGCGGGTCCTTGGTGACCTGCACCAGCACCGACTGGCCCGACTTCAGCGCGACCTCGATCCGGCGCGGCTGGCCGACCAGGCCGGACGCGTCCCAGTTGACCTCGCCCGCGTACAGCACGGCGTTGCGGCCCTTGCCGATGTCGACGAACGCCGCCTCCATCGACGGCAGCACGTTCTGCACCTTGCCCAGGTACACGTTGCCGACGTACGACTGGTGCGTCGCGCGGTTGACGTAGTGCTCGACGAGGACGCCGTCCTCCAGCACCGCGATCTGCGTGCGCTCGCCCTGCTGGCGGACGACCATCTGCCGCTCGACCGACTCGCGGCGCGCCAGGAACTCGGCCTCGGTGATCACCGGCGGGCGGCGGCGGCCCTGCTCGCGGCCCTCGCGGCGGCGCTGCTTCTTGGCCTCCAGCCGGGTCGAGCCCCGGACGGACTGCACCTCGTCCTCGACGGCGCGGGCGTCGCGGACGTGCGTGACGGTGTTCGGCGGGTCGTCCTGGACGGTGCCGTCCTCGCCGCCGGAGCGGCGACGGCGGCGGCGCCGCCGACGGCTGCCGGTGCCCTCGTCGTCGGCGTCGTCGTCGGCCGCGCGGTCGGCCTTGTCCTTGGCGGACTCCTTCGCGGGCTCCTTGGCCTCCTTGGCCTTCGGCTGCTTGGATTTGGCGTCCTTGCCGGACTCCTTCTTGGCCTCGGCGGGCTCCTTCTTGGCCTGCCGGGAGCCCTGCTCGGCGTCGTCCTCGTCGCCGTAGTCGTCGGTGTCGCCGTCGCGGGCGGCGCGGCCCCGGCCGCGGCCGCCGCGGCGGCGGCGACGGCGGGCGGGACGGTCACCGGACTCGTCGTCGGTGTCGTCGTCGGCGGCGTCGTCGGTCTCCTCCGGCTCGGCGGCCGGTGCGGGGGCCGGACGCTCGCGGCGCGGCGGCGCGGCGGTGGGCTGCGGCGGCTGGAACACGACCATCGGCGGCTGGAACGTCGCGGCGGGGACGGCGGCGTCGTCCTCGCCGGGGGTGTCGGCGGCGGGCGCCTCCGGCTCGGCGGGCGCGGCGGTCTTGCGGCGCGAGCGGCTGCGCTTGGCGGGCGCCTCGGCGGGCTCGGCCGGCTCGGCGGCGGCCTCGGGCGCGGCGGACGTCTCGGCGGGCTCGGGCGGCGGACCGGCCGGACGCTTGCGGCTGCGGGCGCGCGGCGTCGACGTCACGACGGGCGGCGGCGCGGCGGCCTCGCCCGCGCTCTCGGCGGCGGCCTCCTCGGCGCCGTCGGACCCGGCGGCGGGCGCGGCCTTGCGCGACCGCGTCGCACGGGTGCGGGCGGGCTTGGCGGCGCGGGCGGCGTCCTCGTCCGGGGCGGGCGCCCCGGCGGCGTCGTCGACGTCCGGCGGCGGGCCCGCCGGGCGGCTCGCGCGGCGGCGCGGCGTGCGCACGACCGCGCCCCCGCCCGGTGCGGCGGCCGTCGCGGTGGCGTCCTCAGACGACTCGGTGGCCGATTCGGCCTCGTTCTCCAGCATGCGGGTGTCTCCCGTCAGGTTCCCGGGCGCGACCTCGCCGTCCGCCTTCTCGGGCGGAACGGTGCGGTGCGCCGCGCGGGAACTCCTCAGTTCTCGGTGCCGGTGCGCCCGGGCCATGGCCCGGGCACGCCGACGAAGTCGTCGGGGGCGCGCCCGCCCTGCCCTGCGCTCCGGTTCCGTGACGGCACGGGACCGGCGCTACGAGCGGGCGCTGATGACGGCATCCGCGCTCGGGACCACGTCGGACCGCTCCGCGCCGGCAACGTCGCCGGCGGCGTGGGCGGTCTCCCGCTCGGGCGAGGCCCGATCGGGTCCGAGTGGATCCGTGAGGCCACCGGTGGCCGCGTCCAGAGGCCCCTGCGCCAGCCTGGTCACCAGAGGCGGTGACGGCGGCGCGAGGTCGGCGACCTGGCGCAGTCCGGTGAGGATGTCGTCGGGTCGTACGGCAGGAGTGGTATGCCGGACAACCATGCGAAGTATCGCACAAGGGGCATCCGCCGCCTCCGAGGCACGCCGGTCCAGCTCGAAGGAGGACACGGCGGACCGGGCGTCGAAGCGGCGACGGCCCTTCTTGGTGAGGCGTTCGACCTCGACGGTGCCGGCGGCGAGGAACGCGGCCACGGCCGCGGCGGCGTCATCGTGCGCGACGCCGTCGAGCCGGACGCGCCACTCCGACGCCTCCAGCCGCTCCGCCAGGGCACTCGGCTTGCCCGACCCCGGCGGCACGACCACGACATCGCAGATGTCGAGACCGTCCGGCAGGGCCGCGTCGAGCTGGGCCTGGACCCGCGCAGGGTCGCGGATCTCGGTGAGCCCGAGTTCGAGGTACTCCGCCTCGCTGGCCACCCCTGTCGCCGCCGCGCCCGTGTACGAGATCTTCGGGTGCGGTGAGAAGCCCGCGCTGAACGCGACCGGAATCCCGGCGCGCCGCACGGCGCGTTCCACGGCCCGGGAGATGTCGCGGTGGCTCGTGAACCGCAGCCTGCCCCGCTTGGCATAGCGGACGCGCAGACGGTGGATCACGGGGGCCGGTGCCGGGCCCTCCGGCATGGGTGCCAGGGCTGTAGTCCTTCCTACTCGTCGCGTGCTGACAAGAAACGTCTCCGAACAGAATACGGCTCTCCGGCGGAGGCTCGACCGTCGCGGCGCGCCACGGCCTCCCCGCCGGATGCCCTATCCCCTACCCCGTCAGGCGCAGGAGTCCCCTCGAATCGCGAACGTCTCTCACACCACGTTGAGCGGAAGCAGCTTGCGGCCGGTCGGGCCGATCTGGATCTCGGTGCCCATCGTCGGGCAGACGCCGCAGTCGTAGCAGGGCGTCCAGCGGCAGTCCTCGACCTCGGTCTCGTCGACGGCGTCCTGCCAGTCCTGCCAGAGCCACTCGCGGTCGAGGCCCGCGTCGAGGTGGTCCCAGGGGAGCACCTCGACCTCCTCGCGCTCGCGGACGGTGAACCAGTCCAGGTCGACGGGCTCGTCGGCCAGGGCCTCGTCGGCGCAGGCCAGCCAGCGCTGGTACGAGAAGTGCTCGGTCCAGCCGTCGAACCGGCCGCCGTCCTCCCAGACGGCGCGGACGACCCGGCCGACGCGGCGGTCGCCGCGCGACAGCAGGCCCTCGATCACCGACGGCTGCCCGTCGTGGTAGCGCAGGCCGATGGCGCGGCCGTACTCCTTGTCGCCGCGCAGCTCGTCCTTGAGGGCCTTGAGGCGGCGGTCGACGGTCTCGTGGTCGCACTGGGCGGCCCACTGGAACGGCGTGTGCGGCTTGGGCACGAACCCGCCGATGGACACCGTGCAGCGGATGTCGCGGCGGCCGGTGGCGTCGCGGCCCGCCTTGATGACGCGGCGCGCCATGTCGGCGATGGCGAGGACGTCCTCGTCCTCCTCGGTGGGCAGGCCGCACATGAAGTACAGCTTGACCTGCCGCCAGCCGTTCTCGTAGGCGGTGGTGACGGTGCGGATCAGGTCGTCCTCGGAGACCATCTTGTTGATGACCTTGCGCATCCGCTCCGAGCCGCCCTCGGGCGCGAACGTCAGGCCCGAGCGGCGCCCGCCCCGGGAGAACTCGTTGGCGAGCGTGATGTTGAAGGCGTCGACGCGGGTGGACGGCAGCGACAGCGAGGTGTTGGTGCCCTCGTAGCGGTCCGCGAGGCCCTTGGCGACGTCACCGATCTCGCTGTGGTCGGCGCTGGAGAGGCTGAGCAGGCCGACCTCCTGGAAGCCGGACTGCTTCAGGCCCTCCTCGACCATGTTCCCGATCGTGGTGATCGACCGCTCCCGCACCGGGCGGGTGATCATGCCCGCCTGGCAGAACCGGCAGCCGCGCGTGCAGCCCCGGAAGATCTCCACGCTGAACCGCTCGTGGACGGTCTCGGCCAGCGGCACCAGCGGCTTCTTCGGGTACGGCCACTTGTCGAGGTCCATGACGGTGTGCTTGTCGACGCGCCACGGGATGCCGGGACGGTTCGGCGCGACGCGCTGGATGCGGCCGTCGGGCAGGTAGCTCACGTCGAAGAACTTCGGCACGTAGACGCCGCCGGAGCGGGCGAGGCGTTCGAGCAGTTCGTCGCGTCCGCCGGGGCGGCCCTCGCCCTTCCACTCCCGGATCACCTCGGTGATCGCCAGCGCGATCTCCTCGCCGTCACCGAGGACGGCGGCGTCGAGGAAGTCCGCGATCGGCTCGGGGTTGAACGCGGCGTGCCCGCCCGCCAGGACGATCGGGTGGTCGTCGGTGCGGTCGGCGGCCTCCAGCGGGACGCCCGCGAGGTCGAGCGCCGTGAGCATGTTGGTGTAGCCGAGTTCGGTGGAGAACGAGATGCCGAACACGTCGAACGCGGCGACGGGCCGGTGCCCGTCCACGGTGAACTGCGGGATGCCGTGCTCGCGCATCACCGCCTCCATGTCGGGCCACACCGAGTAGGTGCGTTCGGCGAGGGTGCCGGCGCGCTCGTTGAGGATCTCGTAGAGGATCTGGACGCCCTGGTTGGGCAGCCCGACCTCGTAGGCGTCCGGATACATCAGCGCCCAGCGGACCTGCGCCTCGTCCCAGTCCTTGACCTGCGAGTTCAGTTCACCGCCGACGTACTGAATCGGCTTCTGCACGCGCGGGAGCAACGGCTCCAGCCGCGGGAAGATCGACTCGATGGGCATGCGGTGTCCTCCAGGGAGTCAGACAGGTCGATCGTCCAGACTACCGGCGGGGCGGCGTGCACCGCCGGTACCGCGCGCTAGTCGAAGGGGCGCCTGCGGAGGTGGACGGCCTGGAGCAGGCCGAGCGCGATCATGTTCGCGAACGTGGCCGACCCCCCGTAGGAGACGAACGGCAGCGGCAGTCCCGTGATGGGCATGATGCCGAGGGTCATGCCGATGTTCTCGAACGTCTGGAACGCGAGCCAGCACACGACCCCGGTGGCGACCAGGGTGCCGAAGAGGTCGGCGGCCTGGGAGGCGATGCGCAGGCCGCGCCAGAGGATGACGCCGAGCAGCGCCACGATGAGGACCCCGCCGATGAACCCGAGTTCCTCCCCGGCGACGGTGAAGATGAAGTCGGTCTGCTGCTCGGGGACGAAGTGGCCGCCGGTCTGCTCGCCGCTGAACAGGCCCTTGCCGGTGACGCCGCCCGACCCGACGGCGATCCGGGCCTGCTGGGCGTTGTAGCCGGCGCCGCGCGGGTCGGCGGACGGGTCGAGGAACGCGGTGAAGCGGGCGATCTGGTACGGCTTGAGCAGCCCGAAGAACCAGACGGCGACGGCGAGCAGCACGCCGCCGCCGACGAGCCCGGCCAGCCAGCGCTTCTGCACGCCGGAGACGGTGAGCATCCCGAGCACGACCGCGATGAACACCAGCGTGGTGCCGAGGTCGGGCTGCAACATGATCATCGCGGCGGGGACGCCCGCGAGGGCGAGCGCGAGCAGCACGTCCCGCGTGGCGGGGCCGTCCTCGCCGTCGCGCGGCTCCCCGAGCAGCATCGCCAGCAGCACGACGAGCCCGACCTTGGCGAACTCCGACGGCTGGATCTGGAAGCCGCCGCCGAGGACGATCCACGAGTGCGAGCCGTTGACGGTCGAGCCGAGCGGCGTCAGCACGACGAGCAGGCCGACGCAGGCCAGCACGTACATGATCGGGACGTAGGCGCGCAGCAGCCGGTAGTCCAGGAAGCTGACCAGCGCGCCGAGCCCGAAGCCGATGACCAGGTTGAAGATGTGCCGTTTGAGGAACCCCTCGGGGTCGCGGCCCTGCTCGGTGAGGATCTGGAAGGTGGCCGAACGCACCAGCAGCGCGCCCAGCACCGACAGCACCAGCACCGCGATGATCAGCGTCCAGTCGAGGCGGCGCAGCACGGCGAGCCTGCGGCGCCACGCCGCGGTCTCGCCGTAGCCGTCGAGCGACATCCCGTGCGCGGTCACGGCGCCCCCTGCGGGGTGAGGCGCGGCAGTTCCTCGGGCAGCCGGCCGTTCTTGAGCAGCGCCTTCCTGCCGCCGAGCCCGTACATGGCCTCGTAGATCTCGCGGACGGCGGGGGCGGCGGACGAGCCGCCGGTGCCGCCCTGGGAGATCATGACGGTGACGGCGAAGCGCGGCTTCTTCGCCGGGGCGAACGACGCGAACCACGAGGTGTCGCCCTTGCCGTACACCTCGGCGGTGCCCGTCTTGCCCGCGACGGCGACCTTGCCGGAGTCGAACCCGTTGAACACCCCGGCGGCCGTGCCCTCCTTGGTCACGCCCGCCAGCGCGCTGCGCATGTAGGCGAGCACCTTGCCGTCCACCGGGAGTTTCGGCGGCGGCGGCGCGTCGATCGTCCGTATGACGCCGCCGTCCGGGCGGACGATCGCCTGCGCGACGCGCGGCACCACCAGCGACCCGCCGTTGGCCAGCGCCGCGTAGGCGCGGGTGAGCTGGAGCGGCGTGACGAGCATGTCGCCCTGCCCGATGGACAGGTTGGCCGCGTCACCGGCCCGCCAGTTGAACCCCTCGGCGCAGTTCTCCGCCGCGATGGCCTTGAGATAGGCGGCCCGGGTGGGATCGGTGCGGGCCAGCTCCGGGAACCCGGTCTTGGCGGCCTTGCAGTCGGTCGCGCGGGTCGCCTCCCAGTACTGGCGCTTCCACGCACGGTCGGGGATGCGGCCGGACGCCTCGCTGGGCAGGTCGATGCCGGTGCGGGCGCCGAACCCCCAGTCGCGCGCCATCCTGACCATGGGGTCCTTGGGGTTCTTCTTCGGTTTGGTGGCGCCGTCGCGCAGCCACTGCTCGTAGGCGAACTTGTAGAAGATCGTGTCGCAGGAGACGACGAGCGCCCGGTGCAGGTTCATGCTGCCGTGCGCCTGGCCCTCGAAGTTGCGGAACGCGCGGCTGCCGACGTTGAACGAGCCCGGGCACGGATAGGTGCCGTTGAGCGGGTAGCCGTCGCGGATCGCCGCCGCCACCGAGGAGATCTTGAACGTGGACGCGGGCGCGAACTGCCCCTGGGTGACGCGGGAGGTCAGCGGTTCGCCCTTCTTCTTACCGAGCAGCGCGTCGTACTCGTCCTGGGAGATGCCGCCGGTCCAGATGGCGGGGTTGTAGGTCGGGTAGCTGGCCATCGCGGCGACGCGGCCGGTGCGGACGTCCATCACGACGGCCGCCGCCGAGTCGGCCTTCTCGCCCCGGGCGCGGGCCGCCTTGACGGCCTTCTCCAGCGCGTTCTCGGCGGCGCCCTGGACGCCCGCGTCGAGGCTGGTCACCACGTGGCCGCCGGCGACGGCGGGCTGCTCGCGGGCGGTGCCGGTGACGCGGCCCTGGCTGTCGACCAGGACGCGCCGGAACCCCGGCGCGCCGCGCAGGTCGCCGTCGTAGGCGGCCTCCAGCCCGTCGCGGCCGATGAGGTCGACGGCGCTGTACCCGGTGACCTTGAGGCCCTTGCGCTTGTCCAGTTCCTCCTGGGTGATGGGCTGGAGGTAGCCGAGGGCCTGCGCGGCGCTGGCCCCCTCCGGCTCGGGATACTCGCGGACGGCCTGGACCTGCGCGGTGACGCCGGGGAAGTCCTCCTGGCGCTCCATGATCTGAATGGCGCGCTTGGGGTCGACGCGGTCGTCCACGGGGATCGGCTGGTAGGGCGAACCGGGCCAGCACGGGCGCTTCACCGTCGGCCCGCACAGCCGGACGCGCTTCTCCAGCTCGTCCCGGCTGGTGCCGAGCGTCGCCGCCAGCCGGGCGAGCACGGCGGCGCCGCGGTCCTTCTGGCGGGACAGCGACGTGCGGTCGACGGAGACGACGAGCGCGGTGCGGTTGCGCACCAGCGGGCGGCCCGACGAGTCGAGGATGGAGCCGCGCACGGCCGGGACGACGATGTCGCGCGTCCGGTTCTGGGCGGCGACCTGCCGGTAGTGCTCGCCGTCGAGGACCTGCATCGTCCACATGCGTCCGGTCAGCACGAGCAGCAGCGCGCCCACGACCACGTACAGGACGACGAGCCGGAAGTGGGTGCGCGCGTTCACCGGCCCGGCCCCCGGCCGGACATGGCGCGGAACCGGGCGGGCGAGGCGACGGAGAGGTCGCCGCGCGAGGGGCCCCGGTCGCCGCGCTCGTAGCGGCGCGACACCCGTAGGACGGCCCAGACGATGAACGGACTGACGATCACGTCGTAGAGGACCTGGAGCGGCACCATGCGGGACACGATCGTCCAGCTCGCGCGCGGATCGCCGAGGAGCATGCCGGTCAGCGCGTACAGGACGGTGCCCGCCAGGGCGCCCGCCGCGACCGCGAAGAACGGCACGAGCGACTGCCGGTCCATCTCGGCCGAGGCGATGCCGCACACGTAGCCGATCACGCAGTACACCAGCGCGTACCGGCCGATGGTGTGGTCGGC
The DNA here is from genome assembly GCF_000374305.1 of Actinomadura flavalba DSM 45200. GTDB lineage: Bacteria > Actinomycetota > Actinomycetes > Streptosporangiales > Streptosporangiaceae > Spirillospora > Spirillospora flavalba. The sequence goes on from NZ_KB894104.1 coordinate 38,365, forward strand.
GGGCGGGATGATGTCGGCGGCCAGGCCCGCGCAGAACCCGGCGACGGCGCCCGTCATCGACCCGTAGACCAGCGCCAGCGCGACGACGGTCAGCAGCACGAGGTCGGGCGTGACGCCGCCCGGCAGCGGCAGCCGGTTGGCGACCGACACCTGGAGCACCAGCGCGACGAGCAGGATGAGCGCGGCGCTGAGGTGCCGCCCCGCCGGAGACGGCTCGGGAGCGTTCAGCACGGGATCAGCCCTCCGGGTTCGACGGACGGGTGCCGGGCGACGGGCTGCGCGTCGGGCGCGGCGACGCCTTCGGGGACGGCGGCGGCTTGGGCAGCAGCGCCTCGCGCGGGTCGGACTTGGGCGGCGCCACGACGACGGCGACGACGTCGAGGCCGCTGAACTTCACGAACGGCCGGATGTAGGCGGTGCGGGTGAGCCCGCCGACGGACTGGTCGATGCTCTGCACGGACCCGATCGGCACGCCCGGCACGTACGGGCTCTCGCCCTGCGAGCCGAGCGTGACGAGCCGCTGCCCGACGCGCATCGGGGCGGTGGCGTCGAGGAGCTGGAGGCGCAGCGGCGTCGTTCCGCCGTTGCCGAGCCCGCGCCGGCCCCGGCCCTGGACGACGCCGATCTCCTTGGAGTCCTCCAGGCGGGCGCCGACCGTGGACGTGACGTCGGTGGCCAGCAGCACGGTCGCGGTCGCGGGGCCGACCCGGACGATCCGCCCGACGAGCCCCTCGGCGCTCATGACCGTCATGTCGCGGCGGACGCCGCTGCGGCTGCCGACGTCGAGCGTGACGGTGTCCTCGAAGCCCTGCCCGGACGAGATCACCTGCGCGGCGACGATCTTGTAGCCGCCGATGCCGGCGGTGCCCAGCAGCCGCTGGAGCTGCCCGGCGCGCGAGGCGTCCAGGCGCTGCGCGCGGACCTGCTCGCGCAGCCGCTGGTTCTCGCGCTCCAGCCGCTCGGCGCGGCGGCGCTGGTCGGGCGCGTCGGTGATGGCGTCGAAGGTGTTGCCGACGGGCCGCACGACCGACGCCGAGGCGCGCTCGACCGGCCCGAAGACGGCGGCGCCGACGCCGCGCAGGCCGCGCAGCGGCGAGTCGTCCCCGCCCCGGTAGTCCACCGTGATCATCACGAGGGCCACCGCGAGCAGCGCGCCGAGCACCGTCCGGTTGCGCCGGGTGTCCTTCACCGACCGACCTTTCGTTCGCGTCCCACCCGGCCGGACGTCCGGCCGGTCCTCAGTGCCGCGGTTCGGGGACGAGCACCTGGCGCAGGGACTCGAAGTCCTCCACGCACTTGCCCGTGCCGAGCACGACGGAGTCGAGGGGGTTGTCGACGAGGTGGATCGGCATGCCGGTCTCCTCGCGGAGCCGCTCGTCGAGGTTCTTGAGCAGCGCGCCGCCGCCGGTGAGGGCGATGCCCCGGTCCATGATGTCGCCGGACAGTTCCGGGGGGCATTTGTCGAGCGTGGTCTTCACGGCGTCGACGATGGAGTTGACGGGTTCCTCGATGGCGCGGCGGACCTCCTCGGCGGAGATCACGACGGTCTTGGGCAGGCCGCTGACCAGGTCGCGGCCGCGGATCTCGGCGTGCGGTTCCTCGTCGCCGCCGGGGAACGCCGAGCCGATGGCCATCTTGATCTCCTCGGCGGTGCGCTCCCCGAGCATCAGGGAGTACTCCTTCTTGGAGAACGAGATGACGGCCTGGTCGAGTTCGTCGCCGCCGACGCGGACGGACTGGCTGGTGACGATGCCGCCGAGCGAGATGATCGCGACCTCGGTGGTGCCGCCGCCGATGTCGACGACCATGTTGCCGGTGGGCTCGTAGACGGGGAGCCCGGCGCCGATCGCGGCGGCCATGGGCTCCTCGATGATGTAGACGCGCCGGGCGCCGGCCTGGTAGCCGGCCTCCTTGACGGCGCGCTGCTCGACGCCGGTGATGCCGCTCGGCACGGCGACGACGATGCGCGGCTTGGCGAAGTGCCGCCGCTTGTGCACTTTCTGGATGAAGTACCGCAGCATCCGCTCGGTGACCTCGAAGTCGGCGATGACGCCGTCCTTGAGGGGGCGGACGGCCACGATGTTGCCCGGGGTGCGGCCGATCATCCGCTTCGCCTCGATGCCGACCGCGACGATTTTGCCGGTATTGGTGTTGATCGCGACGACAGAGGGTTCGTTGAGGACGATGCCGCGCCCGCGCACATAGACGAGAGTGTTGGCGGTTCCCAGATCGACCGCCATGTCACGGCCGAGGAACGACAGCTTGTTACCCATGAAGAAAGGGAGCCCTTCATGCTCGGCGGGCGGGTGGAGCGGCGTTCACCATCGTAACGTGCCCGCGGGGGGCGAGGCAGCCCGGGACACGTCGCGTGTTTCCCGGAAATGCTGGACCGACCTGGGGTTTAGCGAGAAAGACGACGCGGGCCGGAGATCTCCGGCCCGCGTGTCCCGGCGCGACGCTCAGCCCAGTTCGGGGAAGAACAGCTTGATCTCGCGCTCGGCGGAGTACGTGGAGTCGGAGCCGTGCACGATGTTCTCACCGATCTCCAGCGCGAAGTCGCCGCGGATCGTGCCGGGCGTGGCGCTGACCGGGTCGGTGGCGCCGGCGAGCGCGCGGAACGCCTCGATCGCGCGCGGGCCCTCGACGACGAGGGCGACGAGCGGGCCGCCGGTGATGAACTCGACCAGCTCGCCGAAGAACGGCTTGCTGGCGTGCTCCTCGTAGTGGGCCTCGGCGGTCTCGCGCGGGAGCCGCTTGAGTTCGAGCGCGGCGAGCCGCAGGCCCTTGCGCTCGATCCGCGCGATGACCTCGCCGACGACGCCGCGGCGGACGCCGTCGGGCTTGACCAGGACAAGAGTGCGCTCGGACACGGGTTCTCCTCGGAAGCGAAGTGGGAATTTCGGCGCGGCGTGCGGCGCACCTTCGGCCGCGAAGTTTACCGGTCCCCGGGAACGTCGCCGCCCGGCTGCGCGGCCCAGCGGGAGGCGACGGCGAGCAGCGCCGCGCCCGCCGCCGCGCCGAGCAGCCAGGTGCGGTATCCGGCGGTGAGCGCGGCGAGCTGCGCGGCCGGTGCGGCGGCGCGCAGGGCGCCGAGCTGGAACGCCTGGACCAGGAGCTGACCGGTGAGGACGGCGGGGAAGCACAGCGCGAGGCCGAACAGCGCGGCGCCGGGCGTCGCGTCCCGCAGCGCGGCGGCCAGCGCGGCGCCGACGCCGAACGCGAGCGGCAGCAGCGGCAGCACGGCGGGCGCGGGCGTCGTGGCGGCGAGCAGCAGCGCGGCGGCGGCTAGGCCGTGGCCCGCCAGGACGGCGACGCGCGGGCGGGCGAGCAGCGCGCCCGCCGCCGCGCCCGCGAAGGCGGCGGCTCCGGCGGCGGCGAACGCGGCGGCGGCCGGGCCGGTGCCGTGCTCGGCGAGCAGCCCCGCGGCGGGGGCGGCGACGGGATAGGTGAGCAGGCCGGTCGAGACCAGGACGATCGCGCAGCCGTGCGGGCTGCCGGTGATCGCGTCGCGTCCGCCCGCGAAGGCGAGCCCGGCGAGGGCGAGCAGCGTCAGCACGGCGAGGGTGAGGCGGCCGCCGGGCGACCAGCCGTAGCCGGTGAGCAGCGCGAGGAACGCGAACCCGGTGGTGGGCACCAGCGGCAGGACGAGCTGGCCGCGTTCCGCGCGGCGGCGCGCGGCGGGCGGCAGGACGGGGCGTCCGGCGCCGAGCAGCAGCGGTACGGCGGCCAGGGCGGCGAGCACGGGCCAGGGGTGCGGGGCGAGCGCGTCCTGCCAGGGCCCGGACGCGCCGGTGGACGGGACGGCGGCCAGGGCGAGGGGCATCGCGGTGAGCAGGGCGGCGACGAGGGTGCCCGCCCAGACGGCGCCGAGCAGGGTCCGGGCGCGCGGCGTCGCGGCGGCGGTGATCAGGGCGAGCACGGCGGACAGGACGAGCCCCGCCCCCGCGCCCTGCGCGGCGCGGAGCGCGGCCGTGACCGGGACCGAGGCGGCCAGCGGCGCGGCGGCCACGCCCGCCGCCAGCAGCGCGAGCCCGCCGGTGAGCACCCGTCCGGCGGGCCAGGTGCGGGCGGCCAGCGCGCCGAGCGGGACGGCCAGCAGCAGCGCGGGCAGGGTGAGGCCGGTGGCGCGCAGCAGCGCGTGGCCGTCGGCGGAGAGGCCGAGGTCGGCGGCGGCGCGCGGCAGGACGCCCGCCACGGTGTCGGGCAGGGTCAGGACGGCGGCCGGGACGCCCGCGACGGTGACGAGCAGCAGCCCGAGCACCGCCCGCACGGATCGGACGGCGGGCACCGGGACCGCGGCGTCGGCGGGGACGAGCGCCGGGGGGCGGCGGGCGTGGGACGTCACGGCTTCTCCTCGGAGCCGCTCCCCCACCGGGCGACAATTCCGAATTTTTCATATTGTCGGAATTGACCTATGGTGCGGAAGCGGCGGATGCGGCGCTGTCCCGGAGAATTTAGCGCGCCTGCGCGCTTTCCGCCTTACGCCCGAGCCAAAGCGCCGTACCCCACAAAGCACCGAAAAGGACGCCAAGGAAGAACATGGTCGGCACGAGGAATCCGGTGCCGATGATCGCCACCTGGAGCGCCGTCCCGAGATGCACCGCCCAGGACCGCCGCAGCATCCCCGCCACCAGCAGCGCCAGCACCGCCAGCCCGCCGCACACCCCGGCGGCGCGCCCCGGCGACACGTCGTTCACCTGGATCGCCACCGGGACCGCCAGCCCGATGATGATCGCCTCGGCCGTCAGCACCGCCGCCAGCAGCGACCGCGCACCCCGGCCCCCGGACGTCCGGTCCCGCTTCTCCACCGTGCTCGTCTCCGTGTTCGCTGCGGTCATGACGCGTCCTGGGCGCGCAGGAGGATGCGGGCGTCGCCCGCGGTGACGACCGAACCGGTGATCAGGACACCGGCGCCGCGATACTCGCCGGTCTCCTCCGCCAGGCCGATGGCGCGGTCGATGGCGTCGTCCAGCCGGTCGGCGGCGTGGACGCGGTCGGGACCGAAGATGCCCTCGGCCAGCTCGGCCAGTTCCTCCGGCGCCATGGAGCGCGGGGACGAGTTGCGGGTCACGACCAGCTCGGTGACGACCGGTTCGAGCTGGTCGAGGACGCCCGCGACGTCCTTGTCGGCCGCGCCCGCGAAGACCGCGACCAGGCGGGTGAAGCCGAACGACTCGGTGAGCGTCTGCACCGTCACCGCCATGCCCGCCGGGTTGTGCGAGCTGTCGACCAGGACGGTCGGGCCGCTGCGGACGACCTCCAGCCGGCCGGGCGTCGCCGTCTTGGCGAGCGCGCTGCGCACCAGCGCCGGGTCGAGCTGGCCGTCGTCGCCGCCGGTGTAGGTCTCCCCAGGCGCGACGCGGGTGGCGGCGTCCAGGCCCGCCTCGCCCGCCGTCGGGCCGCCCGACGCGAACGCCTCGACCGCTGCGAGCGCCGTCGCGGCGTTGGACGCCTGGTGGTCCCCGAACAGCGGCAGGAAGATCTCGTCGTAGGTGCCGTGCAGGCCCCGGACGCCGATGGCCTGGCCGCCCACCGCGACGTCGCGGTGCAGCACCCCGTACTCGATGCCCTCGCGCGCCACCACCGCGCCGACGTCGGCCGCGCGGCGCAGCAGCACCTCGGCCGCCTCCACCGGCTGCTGCGCGACCACCGCGATCGCCCCCGGCTTGATGACGCCCGCCTTCTCCTCCGCGATCTCCTCCACGGTGTCGCCGAGGACGCCGGTGTGGTCGAGCGAGATCGGCGTGACGACGGCCACCGCGCCGTCCGCGATGTTCGTGGCGTCGTAGGTGCCGCCCAGGCCGACCTCGATGACCGCCACGTCCACCGGCGCGTCCGCGAACGCCGCGAACGCCATCGCGGTCAGCACCTCGAAGTACGACAGCCGCACGCCGTGCTTGTCGTCGATGAGCCCGAGGTACGGCTCGACGTCCGCGTACGCGGCGGCGAACGCCTCCTCGCTCAGCGGCTCCCCGTCGATCGCGATGCGCTCGCGCGGCGACACCAGGTGCGGGCTCGTGTACAACCCGACCCGCAGGCCCCGCTCGATCAGCAGCGCGGCGATGAGCCGCGCCGTGCTCGTCTTGCCGTTCGTGCCCGCGACGTGGATCACCGGATAGGCGCGCTGCGGCGACCCCAGCACGTCGGCCAGGTCGGCCACCCGGTCCAGCGCGGGGTCGATGTCCCACTCGACGCCACGGGCGTCGATCGCCGCGACGGCGGAGGCATAGTCGGAATTCGCGGAAGCAGCCACCTCGAAACTCTATTACCTGGCCGCGCCTTCGGCACGGCGGGGTCAGTGCCCTTCTCGGCCCTGACCCGCGGGGTTCGCGTGTATACGTACGGGTTGGGGCCGTCGGGGTTCGGGTCGGGGTGCAGGGGCTAGTGGCGTTCCAGGCTCTGGCGGAGGGCCTTGGTGGTCGCGGCCAGGTTCTCGGTGGGGTTCTCGGCCGCTACGAAGCCGTACGTGGTGGGGGTCGCCCAGGCGCAGTACGGGCGGGACTCGGTGAGGACGGCCAACGTGCCGCACACGGTCTCGTCGCCTGCCGGGGCCTGGCCCAGGAGGGTGGACGGGCGCGCGTTGCGCAGGAAGCCGGACGGGTCTCCGATCGGGGCGTTGCCCGCCAGGACCAGCACCTCGCCCTTCGGGCCGGTGTAGACGGCTTTCACCGTGTGGGCGCCGGTGATGCCGCCGTTGTGCGCGGCGGCGGCCAGGAACGGGTAGGTCGCGGCGCTCATCGGGTCCTGCGCGGAGCGGGTCAGGCCGCCCGCCGTGGGGGCGGCGGCGACGCGGCGGGTCGTCTCCTCGCCGTTCGCGGTCACCGCGACGGCGCCCACGGTCAGGACCAGGGCCGTGCCCGCCGCCATGACCGAGCCGTAGACCAGGCGGCGGCGGACGGACGGCTCGGCGGCCGCGGGCTCGGCGGGCCGCGCCGCCGGGACCGGCTCGGCGGGGCGTTCGGGCAGCGGCTCGGCGTCCGGCTCGTCCAGGCCGAGTTCTTCGAGCGTCGGGATGTCGAGCACGGGCAGCGACCCGGACGTCACGGCCGAGGGGACGTCGGCCCACCACGGCCGGGCGGCGCCGAACAGTCCCTCGGAGCCCGGCTCGGTGCCGGTGAGGACGTCCGCGTCGGGGGAAGAGGACGAGTCGGCCATTGCACTCCCGAGAGCATCATTCGCATTAAAGCCCGCAGACAGCCGAAATCGTAGCCCGCCGGGGCAGGGCTCCGCCCCTTCTTCGCCGACGGAGATCGCGCGTCCGGGCGCTCAACGCAGGTAGAGGCCGTACTCCAGGAGTTCGGGCAGCAGGCTCGGCGCCAGGTCCGCGACGGTCGCCAGTTCCTCCGCCGAGCTGAACGGGCCGATCTGCTCGCGCAGCGCCACGACCGCCTCGGCGGCCCCGGCCTCCAGCCCGAACCGGGTCAGCTCCCCCGCCGGGACGAGGTTGACGTCGATGAGCCCGCCGTCGTCGTAGGGACGCCGGTAGGGCGGCACGTCGGTGCGGCCGATGAGCAGTTCCCGCGCCATCAGCGGGTTGGTGTGCGCGAGCGCCCGCGCCTCGCGGCGGCGGTGCGCCCGCGCGGCGACGTGCTGGACGGCCGCGTGGTTGCGCTGCTCGGCGGTCGGCGGCGGCACCGGCGGCGGGACCGGCAGCACCGGCGGGATCGGCGGCGGCACCGGGTCGCGCGACGCCATGACGATCGCGTGCACGATCCACACCGGTATCCACAGGCCGCACGTCACCACCGACAGGACGCCGTGCATGACGTGGATGCCCGCGTCCGCCGAGCCCGGCGGCGCGTGGTGCACGTTGATGGTCACCGGCGGAGGCGGCGGCGGGACCGGCGCCTCGCGCGGCGGCACCGTCCCGCCGTGCGGATCGGCGCCGGGCGTCGGACGCGACCGCGCGTCGGGCGGGCCGGTCACCGGCGGCGGAACCGGAGGCGCGGGCGGAGGCGGCGGGAAGGCCCCGGTCGCCGGGGGCCGGGCCATCGACCCGGGCCGGCGTGGCTGCTTGTCGAACATCGCGCTCCCCTGCGGTCGGCCGTCCGCCCAGCCGCCGGACGCGCCGGACCGGCGACCTCATCAGTCTAAGGCGCGTCCCGCGGATCACGTCGGCCACGCGACACCGGAGCACACCCCACAGGGATGAGACGCCGCCCTACCCGCCCCGGGTTCACGCCCGGGGCGGACCGATCGGGATCACCCGGCGGGCAGCGCCGCGAGCTGCGCCTCCAGCCGCGCGATGTCGGCCTCCGCCCGCGCGAGCCGGTCGCGGTTCTTGGCCACGACGTCCTCGGGCGCCTTGGCCATGAACGCCTCGTTGCCGAGCTTGCGCCGGGTCTGCTCGACGTCCTTGCGGGCGGCGGCCAGGTCCTTGTCGAGCCGCTTGCGCTCGGCCGCGACGTCGATCGCGCCCGCCGTGTCGAGCCGGACGACCGCGCCCTCGACCGGCAGCGACGCCGTCTCGGTGAAGCCGTCGCCGGGGACGGTGAGCCGCAGCAGCGTGCGGATGCCCTCCTCGTGCGCGGCCAGCGGCGCGCCGTTCCAGTCGATGCGGGCGACGACGCGCTGCCCCGGCTTGAGGCCCTGGTCGGAGCGGAACCGGCGCACCTCGGTGACGAGCCGCTGCACCGCGCCGATCTCGGCCTCGGCGGCGGCGTCGCGGCGGGCCGCGTCGGCCTGCGGCCACGGCGCCGTGACGATCGTCTTCTCCCCCGTCAGCGTCGTCCACAGCTCCTCGGTGACGAACGGGATCACCGGGTGCAGCAGCCGCAGCAGCGTGTCGAGCACCTCGCCGAGGACGCGGCGCGTCGGCTCGGCGCGCTCGTCCGCGAGCTGCACCTTGGCCAGCTCGACGTACCAGTCGCAGACCTCGTCCCACGCGAAGTGGTAGAGCGTCTCGCACGCCTTGGCGAACTCGTAGGTCTCCAGGTGGGCGTCGACCTCGGCGGCGACCGTGTGCAGCCGCGACAGAATCCACGCGTCGACCGTGCTGACGGTCTCCGGCATGGCGCCGCGCACGTGCGCGCCGTTCAGCAGCGCGAACCGCGTCGCGTTGAACAGCTTGTTGCAGAAGTTGCGCGAGCCCTGCGCCCAGTCCTCCGCGACGGGCACGTCACCGCCGGGGTTGGCGCCGCGCAGCAGCGTGAACCGGGTCGCGTCGGCGCCGTACCGCTCGATCCAGTCGAGCGGGTCGACGACGTTGCCGAACGACTTGGACATCTTCTTGCCGTTCTGGTCGCGGACCATCCCGTGCAGGACGATCGTGCGGAACGGCGGGCGCCCGTCCATCGCGTACAGGCCGAACATCATCATCCGGGCGACCCAGAAGAACAGGATGTCGTAGCCGGTGACCAGCGTGGACGTCGGGTAGAAGCGGTCGAGGTCGCGGCTGTCGCCGGGCCAGCCGAGCGTGGAGAACGGCCACAGCGCCGAGGAGAACCACGTGTCGAGGACGTCGGTGTCCTGGGTCCATCCGGCGGGCGGCTCCTCGTCGGGGCCGGGGCACGCGGTCTCGCCGTCCGGCCCGTACCAGACGGGGATGCGGTGGCCCCACCAGAGCTGGCGGCTGATGCACCAGTCGTGCATGTCGTCGACCCACGCGAAGTAGCGGGCGCCCATCTCCGGCGGGTGGATCGCGACCGAGCCGTCGCGGACGGCGTCGCCCGCCGCCTCGGCCAGCGGCGCGACCTTGACGAACCACTGGAGCGACACGCGCGGCTCGACGACGGTGGAGCAGCGCGAGCAGTGCCCGACCGAGTGCTCGTAGGGCCGGATCTCCTTGAGGATGCGGCCCTCCTCGCGGAGCGCCGCGACGACGGCCGGGCGCGCCTCGAACCGGTCGAGCCCGGCGAACGGGCCCGGCGCGGTGACGACGCCGCGCTCGTCCATGATGGCGAGCGACGGCAGGTCGTGGCGGCGGCCGATCTCGAAGTCGTTGGGGTCGTGCGCGGGGGTGACCTTGACGGCACCGGTGCCGAACGCTGGGTCGACGTGCTCGTCGGCGACGACGGGGATGCGGCGGCCCGTCAGCGGCAGCTCGATCTCGCGGCCGACCAGGTGCGCGTAGCGCTCGTCGTCCGGGTGGACGGCGACGGCGGTGTCACCGAGCATCGTCTCGGCGCGGGTGGTGGCCACGACGATCGCGTCGTCGCCGTCGCCGTAGCGGATCGAGACGAGTTCGCCGTCGCGGTCGGAGTGCTCGACCTCGATGTCGGACAGGGCCGTCAGGCAGCGCGGGCACCAGTTGATGATGCGCTCGGCGCGGTAGATGAGGCCGTCGTCGAAGAGGCGCTTGAAGATGGTGCGGACGGCGCGGGCGCGGGCGTCGTCCATGGTGAACGCCTCGCGCGTCCAGTCGACGCTGTCGCCGAGGCGGCGCATCTGGCCGAGGATGCGCCCGCCGGACTCGCCCTTCCACTTCCAGACGCGGTCGACGAACGCCTCGCGGCCGAGGTCGTGCCGGGACAGACCCTCCTTGGCCAGCTCGCGCTCGACGACGTTCTGCGTGGCGATGCCCGCGTGGTCCATGCCGGGAACCCAGGCCACCTCGTAGCCCTGCATGCGGCGGCGGCGGACGAGCGTGTCCTGGATGGAGTGGTCGAGCGCGTGGCCCATGTGCAGCGAGCCGGTGACGTTCGGCGGCGGGATCACGATCGAGTACGCCGGACGCTCCGGGTCGCGCGCCGGATCGGCCGTGAACAGCCCCTCGGATACCCAGCGCTCGTACAGCCTGCCCTCGACGTTCGCCGGTTGGTACTGGGTGGGCAGGTCGACGTCGGCGGCGACGGGGCCGCGCTCATGGCTGGGGTGTGTCACGCCACCGCATTCTACGGCCCCGCGCGCCCCGCCACGGCCAGTCCCGGTTTCCCGCCCTCGCCGGGACACAGGTCACCTGACACCGGGTCACCTCGTCCGAGAGGATGATCGACCACCGCGCCGTGGGCGCGCTGAGGGCGAGTGGGGAGGCGTCGGGTGGTTCGGCCGGTCATGTGGCGCGCCGGGGCGTTCGCGGGGGCGTTCGCGGCCGGGGCCGTCGTGGCGCGGTTCGCCGGGGCGCCGCGCACGGTGCGGCTCACCGCCGAGTTGCAGCGGTCGCGGGAACGGCTCGTCGCGACCCGCGAGGAGGAGCGCCGCCGGCTGCGCCGGGGCCTGCACGACGACCTCGGCCCGACCCTGGCCAGCCTGGCGCTGTCGCTGGACGCCGCCCGCCTCACCCTCACCCGCGATCCCGAGCGCATGGCGCCCGCGCTGGCCGAGCTGCGCGACCGGCTGACCGTCGCGGTCGGCGGCATCCGCGAGCTGGCCTCGGGGCTGCGCCCGCCCGCGCTGGACGACCTCGGCCTCGTCGCGGCCGTGCGGGCGCTCGCCGAGGGCTGCGCGGCCCGCGTCGAGATCCGCTTCGACGGATCGGCGGACGGGCTGCCCGCCGCCGTGGAGGTCGCCGCCTACCGCATCGTGGAGGAGGCGGTGGCGAACGTCCGCAAGCACGCGCAGGCGCCGACGCTGCTGGTGCTGTTCACGCGCGGCGCCGACCTGCACCTGGTCGTCGCCGACTCCGGTGCCGGGCTGCCCGAGCCGGTGCGGCCGGGCTGGCAGCCGCCGCCCGGCGGCGGCATCGCCGCGATGAAGGAGTGGGCCGCCGAACTCGGCGGCTACTGCGCGCTCAACTCCCGAGCGGGCGGCGGCACCGTCGTCGCCGCCCGGCTGCCGCTGCCGGCCGCCGGATACCATCGGGCTCCCCCCGGAAGAGGTGGCCGACCATGACCAGCGAGGCGATCCGCGTCCTCATCACCGACGATCACCCCGTGTTCCGTCAGGGACTGAAGGGGCTGCTCCAGGCCCTCGGCGGCATCGAGGTGGTGGCGGAGGCCGAGTGCGGCCCGGCGGCCGTGCAGCTCGCCGCCGAGTTGCAGCCGGACGTCGTCGTGATGGACCTGCACATGCCGGGCGGCAACGGCATCGAGGCCACCCGCACGATCACCCGCACGAGCCCCCGCATCGGCGTCCTCGTGCTGACGATGTTCCGCGACGACGACTCGGTGTTCGCCGCGATGCGCGCGGGCGCGCGCGGCTACCTGCTCAAGGAGTCGGGCGCCGAGGAGATCGGCCGCGCCGTCCGGGCGGTCGCGGCCGGTGAGGCGATCTACGGGCCGGACATCGCGCGCCGCGTCCTGACGTACTTCACCGACATGCCCGACCCGAAGCAGGCGGCGTTCCCGCAGCTCACCGAGCGGGAGCGGGAGGTGCTGGAGCTGATCGCGCAGGGTCGCGGCAACGCCGAGATCGCCGCGACGCTGTTCCTCAGCCAGAAGACGGTCCGCAACCACGTGTCGAACATCTTCATGAAGCTGCACGTCGCCGACCGCGCCCAGGCGATCGTGCTGGCCCGCGAAGCCGGGCTCGGCGAGTCCACCCGCGCCTAGGCCGCCCGGAGACGAAGATCAGCCGAGCGTGAACGTCCTGGTCGGGACGCGGTGCCGCCTGGCAGGGTGGGCCGCATGGAAGACTTGCGTGACGCAGAACGCCGGCTTCAGGCCGCGCAGCTCGCCGGAGACGTCGAGGCACTGGACCGGTTGCTGGACGATCGGCTGATCTTCACCTTCGGGGCGGCCGTTCAGACCAAGGCGGACGACCTTGAGGTGCACCGCACCCGCACACAGGTGGTCACGAAGCTGGTCGAGGAGGACCTGACCGTGCTCGCCGACGGCACCACCGGCGTGACCTGGTTCCTCGGCACCGTCGAGGGCACCGTCTCCGGGGCGCCCTTCAAGGCCAGGATGCGCTACACCCGCACGTGGCTGCACGACGAGGAGCACGGCTGGCGCATCATCGCCGTGCACGCCGGGACGGCCGACTGACCTGACCGACACGTTGTAGAACGGACCCCCGCACGACCATCGTCCCCGCCATCGCGGCGGGGGCGATTCGCGTTTCCCGGTCCGTACTCGCGGCGGGGAACACGGCGAGCGCCGCTCCCCCGCGAGGGGAACGACGCTCGGCGGCGCTGCGGACGGCTAGGCGGACTTCTCGCGCGGCTCGCGCTTGGTGCGCTCGCGCGGGACCAGCGTCGGGTTCACGTGCTCCAGGACCGCCTCGCGGGTGATGACGACGCGGGCGACGTCCTCGCGGGAGGGCACCTCGTACATGACCGACATCAGCACCTCCTCCATGATCGCGCGGAGGCCGCGGGCACCGGTGCCGCGCAGGATGGACTGGTCGGCGATCGCCTCCAGGGCGTCGTCGGTGAACTCCAGGTCCACCCCGTCCATCTCGAACAGCCGGTGGTACTGGCGGACCAGCGCGTTCTTCGGCTCGGTGAGGATGTTGATCAGCGCTTCGCGGTCGAGGTTGTGCACGCTGGTGATGATCGGGAGACGGCCGATGAACTCGGGGATCATGCCGAACTTCAGCAGGTCCTCCGGCATGACGTCGCCCAGCATCGCCGCCGACTCGCCGAACTCGGTCTTGGAGCGGATCACCGCGCCGAAGCCCATGCCCTGCTTGCCGACCCGCGACTCGACGATCTTCTCCAGGCCCGCGAAGGCGCCACCGCAGATGAACAGCACGTTGGTGGTGTCGATCTGGATGAACTCCTGGTGGGGATGCTTGCGGCCGCCCTGCGGCGGCACGCTCGCCGTGGTGCCCTCAAGGATCTTCAGCAGCGCCTGCTGCACGCCCTCGCCGGACACGTCCCGGGTGATCGACGGGTTCTCGCTCTTGCGGGCGACCTTGTCGACCTCGTCGATGTAGATGATCCCCGTCTCGGCCTTCTTGACGTCGTAGTCGGCCGCCTGGATCAGCTTGAGCAGGATGTTCTCGACGTCCTCGCCGACGTAGCCGGCCTCCGTCAGCGCCGTGGCGTCGGCGATGGCGAACGGGACGTTGAGCAGCTTGGCGAGCGTCTGCGCGAGCAGCGTCTTGCCGGAACCGGTCGGGCCGAGCAGCAGGATGTTGGACTTGCTCAGCTCGACCGCGTCGTCGCGGGCGGACCCCGACTCACCGGACTGGACGCGCTTGTAGTGGTTGTAGACGGCGACCGACAGGGCCTTCTTCGCCGTCTCCTGCCCGATGACGTAGCCGTCGAGGAACTCGTAGATCTCGCGCGGCTTGGGCAGGGAGTCCCACTTGAGGTCGGAGGTCTCGGAGAGCTCCTCCTCGATGATCTCGTTGCAGAGATCGATGCACTCGTCGCAGATGTACACGCCCGGACCCGCGATGAGCTTCTTGACCTGCTTCTGGCTCTTCCCGCAGAACGAGCACTTCAGCAGGTCACCACCGTCGCCGATGCGAGCCACCCGGCTGTCTCCTTTACGTGGGGCCGCCACCTGGAAAGTGCGGCGCGGCGCGGATTGAGTCCCGGAGTGCTTCGACGTTACCGCCTCCGGCGGACTGGGTAAGCCCCTCGCCCGGAAGTATGACGACCGGGCGGGGGTCTCCCGCGTCCGTGCGAAGCCGTCGGCGAGGTCGTCCTACGACGACACTACCTCCGCCTGACGCTTCCTGCTTGAGAAGACGTCGTCGATGAGGCCGTACTCCTTGGCCTCCGCCGCCGTCAGGATCTTGTCGCGCTCGATGTCGTGGCGGACGTCCTCGATGCTCTTGCCGCTGTGCCGGGCGAGGATCTCCTCCAGCAGGTCGCGGATGCGCATGATCTCGCGGGCCTGGATCTCGATGTCGCTCGACTGGCCGTAGGTGCCCTCGGTCGCCGGCTGGTGGATCAGGATGCGCGAGTTCGGCAGCGCCGCCCGCTTGCCCGCCGTGCCCGCCGCCAGCAGCACCGCCGCCGCCGACGCGGCCTGGCCGATGCACACCGTCTGCACGTCCGGCTTGACGAACTGCATCGTGTCGTAGATCGCCGTCATCGCGGTGAACGAGCCGCCCGGCGAGTTGATGTAGATGCTGATGTCACGGTCGGGGTCGATCGACTCCAGCGTGATGAGCTGCGCCATCACGTCGTTGGCCGAGGCGTCGTCGATCTGCACGCCGAGGAAGATGATGCGTTCCTCGAACAGCTTGTTGTACGGGTTCATCTCCTTGACCCCGTACGTGGTGCGCTCGACGAACGACGGAATGATGTAGCGGTTGTCGACGGGCATCACGCCGCCCGCCTGGATCTGGGGACGGATCAGATCGCTCACTTGGTGCCTCCGGGTTCTGCGTCAGGGTTCGTCAGGAGACGGTGCCCTCGGAGGGCACCTGGGTGGCGCTCAGCACCACGTGGTCCACGAACCCGTAGTCCTTGGCCTCGTCGGCGGTGAACCAGCGGTCCCGGTCGGAGTCCTTCTCGATCTGGTCGAGCGGCTGACCGGTGTGCTCGGCGATCTTCTCGGCGAGCGTCTTCTTCACGTACAGCATCTGCTCGGCCTGGATCTTGATGTCCGAGGCGGTGCCGCCGATGCCGCCGGACGGCTGGTGCATCATGATGCGCGCGTGCGGCAGCGCGTAGCGCTTGCCCGTGGTGCCCGCGCACAGCAGGAACTGCCCCATCGAGGCCGCGAGGCCCATGCCGACCGTCACGATGTCGTTCGGGACGTACTGCATGATGTCGTAGATCGCCATGCCGGCCGTGACCGAGCCGCCGGGCGAGTTGATGTAGAGCGTGATGTCGCGGCGCCCGTCCTCGGCGCTCAGCAGCAGCAGCTCGGCGCAGATGCGGTTGGCGATGTCGTCGTCGACCTGCTGGCCGAGGAAGACGATGCGCTCGCGCAGCAGGCGCTGGAAGAGCTGGTCGCCCAAGGGCAGCAGAGGAGCCTCGGCCCCCCGCGCGTGGACCGTCGACTCGTCGAAAGTCGGAGGCATGCTCACCGGGTGTTCCTCCGGTCCTTTGATCGGTTCGGATGCTTGGACATTAACGCGCCGCACGCCCGGGTTAAGCCGCGAGACCCCCCTTTTCGCCAGGGGCGTACCTCGGCGCGAAGGGGGTTGAAAACCCGTCCCATCGGATAACGGCCGCCCCACCGCACCCGCTTCGCCCGCCTGCGCGGCCTTTGTCACGTTCGTCGCGGCGGACGCGCGAAGGGCCGCGCTCGGGCGCGGGGGCCGGGGTGGCCGCCCGCGCGGGTGCGCGGCCCTTCGGGAACGCCGGTGCGCCGGGGGCGCGGCGGCGTCGCTACTTCTTGTCGGCCTTCTTCTCGGCCTCGGCGTCGGCCTGCTCGGCGGCCTTGGCGTCCGCCTCGTCGGCGGCGGCGGCGTCAGCGGCGTCGTCGGCGATGGCCTGGGCCTCGGCGGCCGTCTCGGCCTCCGCGTCGGCCTCGGACTCCACCTCGACGGTCTCGCCGTTCAGCTCACGCTGGAGCGCGGCGGCGTCGATCTCGTTGCCGGCCTCGTCCTTGATCGTGACGTGCTCGACGATGAGGTTGAGCGCCTTGTTGCGCAGCACCTCGGCGACGATCGCGGGGAGCTGGTTGTTCTGCGTCAGGTACTCGGCGAGCTGCTGCGGCGCCACGCCCATCTGCATCGCCTGCGTGACGACGTACTCCGACAGCTCCTCGTTCTCGACGCTCAGCTCCTCCTGGACGGCGAGCTGGTCGAGCACGAAGCCGCCCTTGACCGCGAGGCGCGCGGCGTTGGCGACGTCGTTGTCGAACTCCTCCTCGTCCTTGCCCTCACCGGCGAGGAAGTCGGCCTTGGAGCCGCCCGACATCGCGAGCTGCTGTTCGAGCTGCTGGTTGCGGCGGGTGATCTCCTCGTCCACGACCTTGTCGGGGAGCGGGATGTCGACCTTCTCCAGCAGGGCCTCCAGCGCCTTGTCGCGCGCGTCGGAGAGCTGCTGGAGCCTGACCTGGCGGCCGAGCCGGGTGCGCACGTCGTCGCGCAGCGCCTCGACGGTGTCGAACTCCGAGGCCATCTGGGCGAACTCGTCGTCGGCCTCGGGGAGGTCCTTGACCTTGACGCTCTGCACGGTGACGGTGATCTCGGCGTCCTCGCCGGCGCGCTCGCCGCCCGCCAGCGGGGCGGTGAAGGTCTTGCTCTCGCCGGCGGACAGGCCGGTGAGCGCGTCGTCCAGGCCCTCGACGGACGACTTGGAGCCGACCTCGTAGGAGTAGCCGGTGGTGGAGGCGTCGTCGATCGGGGCGCCGTCGATGGCGGCGGCCAGGTCGATCGTGGCGAAGTCGCCCTCGGCGGCGGCGCGCTCGACGGTGGTGAGCGAGGCGAACCGCTCGCGCAGGTTGCCGAGGGTCTCCTCGATCTGCTCGTCGGTGACCTCGGAGGTCTCCACGACGACTTCGAGGCCGTCGTAGTCCGGCACGTCGAACTTGGGCCGGATGTCCACCTCGGCGGTGAACGCGAACTGGTTGCCGTCGTCGAGCTCGGTGACCTCGACGTCCGGCTGCCCGAGCACGAAGATCTCGGTCTCCTCGACGGCGCGCCCGTACAGCTCGGGCAGCGCGTCGTTGACCGCCTCCTGCAGGACCGCGCCGCGGCCGACGTACTTGTCGATCAGCGGGGCGGGGACCTTGCCGGGCCGGAAGCCCTTGATCCGCACCTGCTGCGAGATCTCCTTGTACGCCTTGTCGAGGTTCGGCTTGAGCTCGTCGAACGGAACCTCGACGGTGAGCTTGACCCGCGTGGGGGTCAGCTCCTCGACATCGGTCTTCACTGGGGTAGGTCTCCTTGATCGGGAGCCGTCCGGCCACGGCGCTGCTCGGCGCGGGCCTCACCGGCGTTTCGTTCATGGGCGCGGGCACGCCGACAGAACGGCTCCGAACCCGTGCCCGTCAAGTCTAGAGGGTCGCGGCAAGGACTGCCGACATGGCGACCGGGGGCCGGACGTGACGGGGGTGTGACGGCCGGATGACGGCTCCATGACGCCCCCGACCTGGGCATGTGACATGGAGCACCCGGACCCTTCATACTCTTCCGGGATGAACGGGATAGCTGCGGCCTTCGGCGCAACCGCTCTGTATTACCTCGGCTTCGCCGTCTTCAAGATCGCGGCCGACCGGATGGAGCCACTGCGCGGAAACCGGATCGTCCACATGGCCTGGACGATCCTGTCGAACTGGGTCTTCCTCGTCGCCCTGGCCATGGTGCTGATGGGGCTCAGCCTCCAGATCGTCGCGCTCACCACGCTGTCGCTCGGCGTCGCCGTGCCCATCTTCATGTCGGGCGTCGTACCGCTGCTGCTCATCGCGATGATCTTCTTCGGCGACCGGCTCACCGCCCGCGAATGGCTCAGCCTGCTGCTCATCGGCGCCGCGATCCTGCTGCTGGTGGCCTCCACCGGCAACGCGCCCGCGCCCGAGGGCGCCGACGTGCCGCTGTGGAAGCTCGCCGTCGTCGTGCTGCCGGCCGTGCTCGTGCCGCTCGCGCTCATGGTCTTCGGCGACCACCGCCCGGACGGACGGCACGCGCGGCCCGTCACCGGCATCGCCTACGGGCTCATCTCCGGGTTCCCCGTCGGCACCTCCGAGCTGGCCATCAAGGGCTGGAGCGACGCGGACGCGCCCGGCCTCGCGATCCTCACCACGCCCTTCCCGTACGTGACCGTGCTGGCGGCGGCGCTCGGCTTCGGCATCCTGGTGACCGCGTTCCAGCGGTGCCGGGTGAGCGTGGTCGCGGCCGTCATGACGGTCAGCGCCAAGTCTTACCTGCTGCTCATGGGCACGTTCATGTACGCCGAGCCCTGGCCCACCGACCAGCGCAACGCGGCCCTGCGGGTGCTGGCGCTCGTCCTCGGGCTCGCGGCGGTGCTCCAGTTCCCCCGGCACCGGCCCGCGACCGAACTCGACCTGCCGCACGCGCCCGAGCCGCCGCTGTCGCGCGACCCGTTCGGCGAACCGCCGCTGAGCCGGCCGACGACGGGCGTCTCCCGGCTGGAGTACGGGCTGGCGTCCGCGCCGACGCCGTTCGACGTGCCGCCCGCCGAACCGGACCGGCGGTATCCCCGGCAGCCGCCGGGCGGGTACCCGTCCGGGCAGTACCCCTCGGAGCAGTACCCGTCGCAGCAGCACCCCTCCGGGCAGTACCCGTCCGGGTCGGCGGACCCGCTGAACCCCGGGCCGCTCGGCCGCGACCCGCTCGGGCGCGGCCCCTACGGCCCCGGCGACGAGGCCGGGCGGCCCGAGCACGAGCACGAGCGCCGCGACCGGCCCTGAGCCTCGGACCGTCGAAGGGCCCGCACTCCGTCTGGAGTGCGGGCCCTTCGTCCGTGCCGGGCGCCGTCAGCGGCGCTTGCGGTCGTCCTGCTTGGGGAGGCCGTCGCCGAGCCCGGCGCGGCGCAGCGCGTCGGCCATCGCTCCGGCGCCGCCGCCCTGCCCGCCGCCCTGCCCGCCGCCCTGGCCGCCGCGCGCACCGCCCTGCCCGCGCTGGCCGCCCTGACCGGCCTGGCCGCGCTGACCGCCGCCCTGCCGGTTGCCGCCGCCGCGCCGCTGGCCGCCGCCCTGGCGTCCCTCGGGACGGCCGCCGCCGCGCGGCTCGCGGTCGGCGCCGCGCGCCTCGTCGGTGAGGCGGAGCGTCAGCGAGATGCGCTTGCGGGGCAGATCGACGTCGAGGACCTTCACCCGGACGATGTCGCCGGGCTTGACGACCTCGCGCGGGTCCGCAACGTACTTGTCCGACATGGCGGAGATGTGGACGAGGCCGTCCTGGTGCACGCCCACGTCCACGAACGCACCGAACGCCGCCACGTTCGTGACGACGCCCTCCAGCAGCATGCCCTTCTCCAGGTCGCCGAGCTTGTCGACGCCCTCCTTGAACACCGCCGTCCGGAACGCCGGACGCGGGTCGCGTCCGGGCTTCTCCAGTTCCGCGATGATGTCGGTGACGGTCGGCAGGCCGAACGCGCCGTCGACGAACTCGGCCGGGCGCAGCCCGCGCAGCACGGCGGTGTTGCCGATGAGGCCGCGCACGTCCGACCCGGCCGCCGCGAGGATGCGGTGCACCACCGGATACGCCTCGGGGTGGACGCTGGACGAGTCGAGCGGGTCGTCGCCGCCCGGAATGCGCAGGAAGCCCGCGCACTGCTCGAACGCCTTCGGCCCGAGCCGCGCCACCTCCTTCAGCCCCGTGCGGGACCGGAACGGGCCGTGCGCGTCGCGGTGGGCGACGATGTTGTCCGCCAGTCCCCCGCTGATGCCCGACACGCGGGTCAGCAGCGGCGCCGACGCGGTGTTGACGTCCACGCCGACCGCGTTCACGCAGTCCTCGACGACGGCGTCCAGCGACCGCGACAGCTTCACCTCGGAGATGTCGTGCTGGTACTGGCCGACGCCGATCGACTTGGGGTCGATCTTGACCAGCTCGGCGAGCGGGTCCTGGAGGCGGCGGGCGATGGACACCGCGCCGCGCAGCGAGACGTCCAGCTCGGGCAGCTCGCGGCTGGCGAACTCCGACGCCGAGTACACCGACGCGCCCGCCTCCGACACCATGATCTTGGTGACGCCGGGGACGCGGGCGGCCAGCTCGGCGGCGAGCTTGTCGGTCTCGCGGGAGGCGGTGCCGTTGCCGATGGCGACCAGGTCGACCTTGTGCGCGCGGGCCAGCTTCTCCAGCGTCGCCAGGGACTCGTCCCAGCGGCGGCGCGGCTCGTGCGGGTAGATCGTGTCGGTGGCGACGACCTTGCCGGTGCCGTCCACGACGGCGACCTTCACGCCGGTGCGCAGGCCCGGGTCGAGACCCATGGTGGCGCGGGTTCCGGCGGGCGCGGCGAGCAGCAGGTCGCGCAGGTTGGCGGCGAAGACGCGGACGGCCTCGTCCTCGGCCTCCTGCCGCAGCCGGGTGCGCAGGTCGATGCCCAGGTGGACGAGGATGCGCGTGCGCCACGCCCAGCGGACGGCGTCGTTCAGCCAGCCGTCGGCCGGGCGGCCCTGGTCGGTGATGCCGAAGCGGCGGGCGATCTCGTCCTCGAAGGTGGTGCGGCGGGCGCCCTCGGGCAGTTCCTCCGGCTCCAGGTCGAGTTCGAGCACCTCTTCCTTCTCGCCCCGGAACAGGGCGAGGATGCGGTGCGAGGGCAGCTTGGTGAACGGCTCGGAGAACGCGAAGTAGTCGGCGAACTTGGCGCCCGCCTCCTCCTTGCCCTCGCGGACCTTGGCCGAGACGCGGCCGCGCGTCCACATGCGCTCGCGCAGCGACCCGATGAGGTCGGCGTCCTCGGCGAACCGCTCGACGAGGATCGCGCGGGCGCCCTCCAGCGCGGCGGTGGCGTCCGCGACGCCCTTCTCGGCGTCGACGTGGCCGGCGGCAGCGGACTGCGGGTCCTGGCCGGGGTCGCCGATCAGCAGGTCGGCCAGCGGCTCCAGCCCCGCCTCGCGGGCGATCTGCGCCTTGGTGCGCCGCTTGGGCTTGTACGGGAGGTAGATGTCCTCCAGCCGCGCCTTGGAGTCGGCCGCCATGATCTGCGCGCGCAGCTCGTCGGTGAGCTTGTCCTGGCCGTGGACCGATTCCAGGATCGCGTCCCGGCGCTCGTCCAGTTCGCGCAGGTAGCGCAGGCGCTCCTCCAGCGCGCGGAGCTGCGCGTCGTCGAGGGCGCCGGTGGCCTCCTTGCGGTAGCGGGCGATGAACGGGACGGTCGAGCCGCCGTCGAGCAGGTCGACCGCGACCCGCACCTGGTTCTCGCGGACGCCGAGTTCGGTGGCGATCCGCTCGGTGACCGGCGGCGGCGCCTGTCCGGCGTTCTGGCTGATGGTCGCTGTCACGATGTCGATTCGCTTTCTCCCCTGGATGTCGCCCGTGCATTGTTCCGCCTGCCGGGGCCGGTTGTCGCCTCGGCGCGGGAGGGGCGCCGTCCGGAAGTGGAGTTAGGCCCCCTGCGCGACCTGCGCGCGGCGTCCAGAATGGGACGCGGGAGGCAGAAAGGGCGTCATGATCGAATACTTCCGCCGCGGGGCGCGTGCCGGGCTCGTCGCGGTGCTGCGGGGCCTGGTGCAGGCGGTGCTGTCGCAGGCGGTGAACATCGCCCTGTTCGTCCTGGTGGTGGTGTCGCTGGCGCTGGTGCCGATCGGCGTGGGCGTGCTGCTGGCCCCGGCTCCGCTGCTGGCGATCCGGGCGCTGGCCGAGCGGCAGCGGGCCTGGGCGGCGGAGTGGTCCGGGGTGGAGATCCCGGCGCCTTACCGGGCGGCGCCGCGGAGCCGGTCGCCGCTGGCGCTGTTCGGCTGGCTCGTCCGCGATCCGGCGACGTGGCGCGACCTGCTGTGGACGTTCCTCAACATCCCGCTCGGCCTGCTGCTGGGACTGCTGCCCGGCGCCCTCGTCGTCTACGGGCTGGAGGGCGTG
Organism: Actinomadura flavalba DSM 45200; assembly: GCF_000374305.1. Lineage (GTDB taxonomy): Bacteria > Actinomycetota > Actinomycetes > Streptosporangiales > Streptosporangiaceae > Spirillospora > Spirillospora flavalba. Next base: position 60,583 of record NZ_KB894104.1, read on the forward strand.
CTCGTGGCGTGGTGGGTCGGGCTGGTCACCGACTACGGGTGGGGTCCGTTCTGGATGCTCGGCGACTGGGGCGCGCTCGGCGTCGCCGGGCCGATCGTGCTGGGCGCGCTGCTGACCGTCGTCGCCCTGCCCGCCGCGCCGTCCCTGCTGTGGGCGCACGCGGTGTTCACCCGGTCGCTGCTGGCGCCGACGCGGGCGGCGCTGGCCGACCGCGTCCGGCACCTCACCGCGACCCGCGCCGAGACCGTGGACGCCTCGGCCGCCGAGCTGCGCCGGATCGAGCGGGACCTGCACGACGGCGCGCAGGCGCGGCTGGTGGCGCTGAGCATGAACATCGGGCTGGCCGAGGAGATGATCGGGCGCGACCCGCAGATGGCGGCCCGGCTGCTCGCCGAGGCGCGCTCGGCCAGCGGCACGGCGCTGACCGAGCTGCGCGACCTGGTGCGCGGCATCCACCCGCCGGTGCTGGCCGAACGCGGGCTGGACGGCGGCGTGCGGGCGCTGGCGATGGCGCTGCCCGTCCCGGTGGACGTGGTGGTGGACCTGCCGGGACGGGCGGCGGCGCCGGTGGAGTCGGCGGCGTACTTCGCGGTCGCGGAGATGCTGGCGAACGTCGTCAAGCACAGCGGGGCGGCGCGGGCGTGGGTGCAGGTCGAGCACGACGGGCGGCGGCTGCTGGTGATCGTCGGGGACGACGGGCGCGGCGGCGCCGATCCCGCCGCCGGGTCCGGCATGTCGGGCATCGAACGCCGGTTGGCGGCGTTCGATGGGACGATGGCCGTGACGAGCCCGCCCGGCGGGCCGACCGTCGTGACCCTGGAGCTGCCGTGCGCGTTGTCCTCGCCGAAGACCTCGCCCTCCTCCGGGACGGGCTGATCCGGCTGCTGGAGGCGTTCGGGTTCGAGATCGTCGCCGCCGTGGACAACGGCCCGTCGCTGCGGCGGGCGCTCTCCGAGCACCGTCCCGACGTCGCCGTGGTGGACGTCCGGCTCCCGCCGACGTTCACCGACGAGGGGCTGCGCGCCGCGCTGGACGCCCGCAGGGAGCACCCGGGGCTGCCGGTGCTGGTGCTGTCGCAGCACGTCGAGCAGCTCTACGCGCGCGAGCTGCTGTCGGACCGTTCCGGCGGCATCGGCTACCTCCTCAAGGACCGGGTGTCCGACGTCGCGCAGTTCGTCGACGCGGTGCAGCGCGTCGCGGCGGGCGGCACGGCGCTCGATCCCGACGTCGTCGCGCAGCTCCTCACCCGGCACGCGCGCGAGGAGCCGCTGCAACGGCTCACCGCGCGCGAGCGCGAGGTGCTGGGGCTGATGGCGGAGGGCCGGTCGAACGCCGCCATCGCGGCCCGGCTCTTCGTCACCGAGAAGGCGATCAGCAAGCACACCAACAGCATCTTCGGCAAGCTCGACCTGACCCGGTCCGAGGACGACAACCGCCGCGTCCTCGCCGTGCTGGCCTACCTCGGAGGATGACCGCGTGGCGCAGGTGAAGGTGTACGGGCGGCGGGACCGCTGGTCGGACCGGCGGCGGGAGGTCTCCGACGCCGTCCAGGACTGCCTGGTGCGGGCGTGGCGGCTGCCGCCGGACAAGCGGTTCCACCGGTTCCTGCTGCTGGACGCCGACGACTGGGTCTGCCCCGGCCGCTCGGACGACTACCTGATCCTGGAGATCGTCTGCTTCTCCGGCCGGGGCGACGACGCCAAGCGCGCCCTGATCCGCGCCCTCTACGAGCGCTTCGCGGCGCTCGGCCTGGCTCGGGACGACCTGGAGCTGACGATCGTCGAGTCGCCGCCGGTCAATTGGGGCATCCGGGGCGTGTCCGCCGACGAGCTGACCCTGTCGTATCCGGTCGTGCTGCCCTAGACGGCCCACGGCGGGACCAGACGCTCGCCCGGCTTGGGCGCGATGTCGCAGTCGTCGCGGGTCTCGGTGGCGTCGTAGACGCGGGTTCCGGCCGGGGCGGTGACGACGGCGGTGAAGCCGCCGGGACCGGCGGTGACGCGGCGCGGGACGTCGGCGGGCAGCACGGCGGTGTCGCCCGCGCCGGCCTCGGCGGGGACGCCGTCCAGGTCGACGACGGCGGAGCCGGTGAGGAACGTCCAGACCTGCTCGGTGTCGAAGGCGTGCCGGGGCCCGGCGGCGCGCGGTGGCATCTCGACGTGCCAGACGGCCCAGGCGGCGCCGCCCTGCGCGGGCGAGGCCAGCGTGGTCATGGTGCCGTTGTGAGTGGTGGTGCGGCGGGCGTCGGCGCGGCGGATGACGGTCACGGGTACTCCTCGTAGGATGGACAACCAGGTTGCCTAAATAGTCAACGAGGTTGTCTTTCATGTCAAGCGATCCGCCCGGCTTCGAGCTGCCGCTGCGCCTGTTCCTGGCGTTCCGCACCATCGTCGACGAGGTCCACGCCGAACTCGCCGCCGCCGGACACGACCGGCTGCGCCCCACGCACGGCTTCGTCTTCCAGGCGATCGGCCCGCACGGCGCCACCGCCGCCGACCTCGGCCGCCGCCTCGGCGTCTCCAAGCAGGCCGCCGGGAAGACGATCGACGCCCTGGTCCGCGACGGCTACCTCGAACGCGCCGCCGACCCCGCCGACGCGCGCCGCAAGACCGTCCGGCTGACCCCCCGCGCCCACGACGCCCTCGCCCGCTCCGAGGCCGGATTCGCCCGCGCCCGGGACCGCTGGACGACCGAACTCGGCACCGCCCGCGTCCGCGACCTGGAGGACGCCCTGCGCACGATGACGACCGAGGACCCCTGGCGCCTGGACCTCCCCGGCTGGTTCGGCGGCCCCTAGAATCGGCGGCGTGCTGAACGTGGACGCGGTGCTGTTCGACCTCGACGGAACGCTGCTCGACCACGCCCATTCGTCCACGGCGGCGATCGCCGCGACGCTCCCCGACGCCGACCCGGACGTCCTCGCACCACGCTGGGCCGCGCTCACCGACCAGGGCATGGACCGCTTCCTGTCCGGCGAATGGACGTTCCCGCAGCAGCGCCGCTGGCGCATCACGACCCTGCGCGCCGAACTCGGCCTGCCCCCGCTCGACGACACCGCCTACGACACGTGGCTCGCCGCCTACGTCCACGCCTACGAGGCCGCCTGGCGCGCCTTCCCCGACGTCACCCCCGCACTGGCCGCCCTGTCGGGCGCACGGCTCGGCGTCATCACCAACGGCGACACCTTCCAGCAACGCGCCAAGCTCGCCGCACTCGGCCTGACACCCGCCCTCCCCTACGTCCTGACCTCGCACGAGTTCGGCCGAGCCAAACCCGACCCCGCGATCTTCCACGCGGCCTGCGACGCACTCGCCCTCCCCCCGCACCGCGTCGCCTACGTCGGCGACCGCCTCGACACCGACGCCCGCGGCGCCACCGCAGCGGGCCTCCACGGCATCTGGCTGGACCGCCCCGCCCTCGGCCAGGAAGCCGACGACGTCCCCCGCATCACCGACCTCCGCGCCCTGCTCACCCTGCTCTCTGCAACGCCGCCTGAATCTCCAGCGTGACCTGCACCTTCTGACCGAGGAACAGACCCCCCGCCGGCCCCTTGGCGCTGTCACCGACGCCGAACTCCAACCGGTCCACCTCACCGGTCGCGGTGAACCCCGCGCGGGCGCCCTGCGACGGGTCGGGCAGGAACGCGTCGGGGCCGATGCCGTCCAGCTCCAGCCGGAGCGTCACCGGGCGGGTCACGTCGCGCACCGTCAGGTCGCCGTCGAGCGCGAACGCGTCGCCGTCGGCGCGCAGTCCGGTGGACGCGAACGTGATCGCCGGGTGGCGCGCGGCGTCGAAGAAGTCGGGACTGCGTAGATGCGCGTCCCGCTGCGCGGTGCCGGTGTCGACGGACGCCACGTCGATCGTCGCCGTCACCGACGACTCCAGCGGATCGGCAGCGGTGACGATCGTCCCGTCCACCGCCCCGAACCGCCCGCGCACCTTGCTGATCCCGAGGTGCCGGACGGTGAACCCGACGGTGCTGTGGGCCGGGTCGATGACCCACGTTCCCGCGACATAGCCGGGGATCTCGACAATTCCAGTCGTCATGGTGTCTCCTTTGAATTGCCACCATCCTGCGAGCACGCCGCAGGACCCGACAAGAAGGCACTTTCACCTGCCGTGGTGACCCGGAGGTAACCATGCACGCCGGCGCGTCCCCGCCTGCCGCGCACGCCTGCGACGCGCCCGCGGCCCGGAACGTCCGCCAGATCCTCGACCGCATCGCGGACAAGTGGTCGCTTCAGGTCATCGCGTGCCTGGCCGAAGGCCCGCTCCGCTTCGGCGAGCTCCGCCGCCGTGTCGAGGGCGTCAGCCAGCGCATGCTGACCGTCACCCTCCGGGCCCTGGAACGCGACGGCATCGCCACCCGCACCGTCCTCCCGACGGCCCCGCCGAGCGTCGAGTACGCCCTGACACCCCTGGGCACGACCCTCCTCGACCTGGCGGCCTCCTTCGTCACCTGGGCCGACACGCACTTCCCCGACGTCGAGGCCGCCCGCGCCGCCTACGACACCCGCGCGGCGGCCTCCGTCACGCGTTCGGGAGGATGACGGCGCGGCCGGTGACCCTTCCGGTGTGGAGGCGGTCGTAGGCTTCGAGGGCGGCGGACATGGGGTAGGTCTCGACGTGGACGTCGATGACGCCCGAGCGGGCCAGGTCGAGGACCTCGATGAGTTCGTCGCGGGAGCCCCAGTACGGGGCGCGGACGGAGGCGTCGTAGGCGAGGCGGCCGAAGCCGACCTCGGCGGCGCCGCCGCCGATGCCGACGATGGAGACGTGCGCCTCGACCGACGCGCACGCCGTCGCCGTCGCGACGGTCGGCGGGGCGCCGACGAAGTCGAACACGCCCTGCGCGCCGACACCGCCGGTGAGGTCGAGGATGTTCTTCGCCGCGTCCTCGTCGGACAGGACGGTCTCGTGGGCGCCGACCGTGCGGGCGAGGGCCAGCTTGTCCTCCGACACGTCGAGCGCGACGACGCGGGCGGGCGTCAGCTCGCGGAGGATCTGGATCGCGACGTGGCCCAGTCCGCCGGTGCCGATGACGACGGCAGTGGAACCCGGCACGAGCACCGGCAGCGCCGACTTGACCGCGTGGTACGGCGTGAGGCCCGCGTCGGTGAGCGGGACGGCGGCCACCGGGTCCAGGTCGCCGAGCGGGACGAGGTGGCGGGCGTCGTCCACGAGCATGTACTCGGCGATGGCGCCGGGGGCGCCCAGGCCGGGCGGGTGGATGCCGAGTTCGGTGGCGCGGCGGCAGTAGTTCTCGGCGCCGCGCGAGCACGGCAGGCAGCGTCCGCAGCCCCAGGGTCCGTAGACGGCGACGGACGCGCCGAGCTCGACGCCCTCGACGCCTTCGCCCACCGCCTCGATCGTGCCCGCGCCCTCGTGGCCGAGGGTGAGCGGCAGCGGGAAGGTGATCTCGTCGCGCGAGAAGCCCATGACGACGAAGTCGGAGTGGCACACCCCGGCGGCGGAGACTTTGAGCAGGACCTGACCGGGACCGGGCTCCGGCTCGGGAACGTCGACGATCTCGGGCTTGCCCCCGACCTCGCGGTACTGCACGGCCTTCATCGCACTCCCCTTCCGGACGCGTCCACCGCCGCCCTACCCGGCCGCCCGGGGAGTCAAGACGGGCGACCGTTTTCTTGACCTTGCCCCGGTACGTCCGTGGGCAGGTCAGGGGACATGGCCGACTGGTTCACCCGCGAGATCACCGACGCCGGACGCCTGCGGCTGTTCCTCTTCTTCGCCGCGTTCATCGTCACGTGGCTGTTCATCCGGTTCAGCGTCCGGATGATCCGCGCGCGGATCCGCTGGTGGCCGGGGAACGTCACCCCCGGCGGGCGGCATATCCACCATGTCGTGTTCGGCCTGGTGTTCATGTGCGTCGGCGGCGTCGGCGGGCTGGCCGTGGCGGACGAGACGTCCGGCTGGGCGGGCTTCTTCGCGGCGGTGCTGGGCGCGGGCACGGCGCTGGTGCTGGACGAGTTCGCCCTGGTGCTGAACCTCCAGGACGTCTACTGGTCGCCGCGCGGACGCCTGTCGGTGCAGGTCGTCTTCGTGGCGATCGCGATCGTCGGCCTGCTCCTGGTCGGGCTGCGCCCGCTCGGGCTGGACGAGCTGGGCGCCGGCGGCGAGGCCGTCGCGAACGTCACCGTCGTCCTGCTGGTCAACCTGACCCTGTCGGTGGTCACGCTGCTCAAGGGGAAGGTGTGGACGGGCCTGCTCGGCCTGTTCATCGGCCTCTTCTCGATCGTCGGCGCGATCCGCCTGGCCCGTCCCGGTTCGCCGTGGGCGCTGCGCCGTTATCCGGAGGACTCGCGCAAGCTCGCCCGCGCGCAGCGCCGCGAACGTCGCCTGCGCGGTCCGATCGGCCGCTTCGGCACCCACCTCGGTGACCTGATCGCGGGCCGTCCGACACCGGGCGAGTGATGCTCAGATGCCGAGGATCGCCTTCGCGGTGACGAAGTAGAGGATCAGTCCGGTGGCGTCCACGAGCGTCGTGACCATGGGCGCGGAGACGACGGCGGGGTCGATGCCGAGCCGTTTGGCGAGCAGCGGCATGGTGCCGCCGATCGTCGCCGCCCAGCCGCAGATGAGGACGAGCGTGATGCCGACGACGACGGCGATGCGGACGTCGGTGAACAGGCTGCCGACGATGACGCCGAGGACGGCCAGCAGCGAGCCCAGCACCAGACCGACCCGGCATTCCCGCCAGATCACCCGGAACAGGTCGCTGCCGCGCACCTCACCGACCGCCAGCGCGCGGACGCAGGCCGTCGCGGCCTGGGCGCCCGCGTTGCCGCCCGCGCCGATGAGCATCGGGATGAAGACCGCGAGCTGGGCGACCTGCTCCAGCGTGCCCTCGAAGACCTGCGTCACCGTCACCGTGAGCGTCGCCGCGACCAGCAACAGGCTCAGCCACAGCGCCCGGTAGCGGGCGAGCTGCCAGACCGTCGCCGCCATGTAGTGGCCCGCCCACGGCCGCGTTCCGGCCTGGCGGGCGGCGTCCTCGGTGTCGGCCGCCTCGATGATCTCCAGGGCGTCATCGCTGGTGAGGAGGCCGACGACACGGCGGTCGGCGTCCACGACGGGCAGGTTGACGTCGTTGGTCTCGCGCATGAGGCGGGCCGCGTGCTCGGCGGAGTCCGTCGCGTAGGCGTGCGCGGGGGCGCTGACGACGAGGTCGGTGACCGGCGCGTCCGGCGGGTTCAGGACGAGTTCGCGCAGCTCGACCACGCCGGTGAGGCGCCGGTCGCCGTCCACGACGGGCAGCGTGTAGACGGTCTCGGCGTCGGTGCCCTCGCGCCGGACGACGTCGAGCGCCTCCCCGACCGTGAGGTGCTGCCGCAGCGTCACGACCTCCGGCGACGCGAAGCGTCCGACCGAGCCCTCGGGCCAGGCGAGCAGCGCCGCCGTCATCCGCCGCTCGTCCGGGCTCAGCGCGGCCAGCACGCGTTCCACGACGGCGTCGGGCGCCTCGCGGAGCATGCGGGCGCGGTCGTCCGGGTCGAGGTCCTCGATGACGCGGTGGAACAGCGGTTCGCGCAGGCCGAGCAGCACGTCCCGCTGGTCGACGGGCTCCAGTTCCTCGAACACGGTGAGCGCGCGGTCGGGGTCGAGCAGGCGGAACGCGACGCGCGCGCCGGCGGCGTCCATCCGGGCCAGCTCGTCGGCGATCACGTGCGGCGCCCGCGCCTCCAGCCACTCCAGCGCGCCGACGGTGTCCCGGTCTCCGACCAGTTCCCCCAGCGTCCGCGCGTCTGCCTGCCCCATGCCGCGCAGGCTACCGTCAGGCGGGTCCGGCGAAGGGATCGTGCTCGGCCAGCAGCTTGTCCAGGCGGGCCTGGTCGACGCGGCGGCTGACGCTCTCGATCTCCTGACGGTCGCGCACGCACTTGGCGAGCGTGAAGGTCGACGTGACGACGTACAACATGCCGAGCGCCAGGAACGCCCGCACCCAGCCGCCGACCGGGAGGTAGGCGACGCCGAGGCCGACCGCGGCCGCCGACACCGCGAAGGAGATCGCGGCCTGGAGGAAGAACGCTGCGCTGGTACCGGCCTTTACCGAAGAACCACTCATGTCTCCGAGCGTGCCCCGGTCCGTCCGCCGTGTCCTGAGTACGACGACTCAGTTCGGGGTGCGCGACCGACCCGGTGTCAGGACGTGCCCAGGAGACGGCGCCGGGTGCGGGCCGGGGCCGTCGGGGGGATCTGGGTGAGGATGTCGGCGAGGGTGACGGCGGCGAGACTGTCCTGCCAGGCGCGGTGGGCGTCGGCCATCTTCACGGCGAGGACGCAGGTGCGGCGGCACTCGTCGGCGGGCAGTGCGCCCTTGCCCTGCTGGCGGATCTCGCGGCACTCGTACGGCGCGGAGGTGCCGTCCACGGCCTCGACGATCTCCAGCAGGGTGATCCCCGCCGGGGGCCGGGCGAGCCGGAAGCCGCCCCCCGGGCCCGGTGCGGCGGCGAGCAGACCGGCCCTGACCAGCGCCTTGAGCTGCTTGGCCAGGTAGGGCGCGGGGAGGTCGTAGTACTCCGCGAGCTGGGCCGTGGACGCCGACTCACCGGCGTCGAGCTGGGCCAGCGTCGTCGCGCAGTGCAGCATCCACTCGGTGCTTCCGGGCAGTTTCACCCGAGGATCATATCGCAGACATCATGGACCTATTTAGTCCATGATACGGTCGGCGCGTCCACCGAGAAGGAGAGACCACCATGCGGATCGCCGTTGCCGGTGCCACCGGGAACATCGGAACCCTCACCGTCGCCGCCCTCGAACGCGACGGCCACGACGTCGTGCGCATCAGCCGCTCGCACGGCGTGGACCTGCTCACGGGGAGCGGCCTGGACGACGCCCTCACCGGCGTCGACGCGGTCGTCGACGTCATCAGCAGCCCCGCCGCCGACCCGTCCGAGACGGTGCCCTTCTTCGGCACCTGCACCCGCAACCTGCTCGACGCCGAGCGGCGCGCGGGCGTCCGCCACCACGTCCTGCTCTCGATCGCGGGCGTCCACCGCGTCGAGGGCAACGCCCACTACGCCGGAAAGCGGGAACAGGAACGCCTCGTCATCAACGACACCGTCCCCTGGACTATCGTCCCGGCGACCCAGTTCCACGACTTCCCCGCCATGGTCACGAGCTGGACGGAGAAGAACGGCGCGGCCACCCTGGCCCCCCTCCTGATCCAGCCCATCGCCCCAGCAGACGTAGCCGACATCCTCGCCGAACTAGCCACAGGAACCCCCCAAGGCCGCTACACCGACATAGCGGGCCCAGACCCCGAGGACTTCGTAGACATGGCCCGCCGCCTGAACGAGGCCAGAGGCCACAAGCTCAAACTGATCCCCACCTGGTCCACCGCCTTCGGCCTGGAGATGTCCGGCAACACCATGCTCCCCTCCCCCAACGCCCGCCTGACCCCAACCACCTTCGACACCTGGCTCACCCAGCAGAAGAAGCCCTGACGACGACGCCCCACCTCCGAGCCAGGCCCGGCCACACGGCTACAGGCCCAGGGCGTACCCCTCGATGAAGTAGGACCTGCCAGCCTCCGGAGGCTGGCACCCCAGCACGGCGACGAGCGCCCCCCAGTGCTCGTCCGCGACCTCGTACGACCCCGCCGCGAACCACTCGTCATCACCGCGATCAAAGACGCAAAGCCCACGAATCATGACGATTTGCTCCCGACTGACCGGAAAGACTCCCCGAACCCGCTCGTCACCATCATCGAACGAAACAAGCCGCCACCCCATGTTCCGACCGCTGTCATAACGCGCCGAGCCCCCAGCCATGGCTCGATTCTGACAGCGCACCAACCGACGACACGACCCCACCGACACCGACCACGCCCCACCCGCGAACCTGAGCAGAGACAAGACCACCCCGAAAACAGCGAAGGCCCAGGCCAGAGAATGTCTCTGACCTGGGCCTTCGGGATGGTGGAGCGGGTGACGGGAATCGAACCCGCGTAGCCAGTTTGGAAGACTGGGGCTCTACCATTGAGCTACACCCGCGTGCGCGCGGTGGGGCGCGCGGTTCATAGGATAGCGCCTTGGTGGGGGTTCTGGTTCAGGCGCGCGTCTGCTCCCGGGGGCGGAGTTCGCCGGAGCCCGGGTTCGTGACCACGGGGAGCGGTCGGGCTGGCGGGATTTGAACCCACGACCCCCGGCACCCAAAGCCGGTGCGCTACCAAACTGCGCTACAGCCCGCACACCGACAGGCGGCGTAGCGAGCAGTGTAGTCCCGATCGTCGCGCCCCGCTGCGCCCACCGCTCGGTGGGGTGTGAACCGGTTGGCGTCCGTTTCTTCCCCTGCTCGGCCGTGTGCGGCTGGACAGCTTGTTTGTCCCTGGGGTCCTGGTCTTGGGGGGTGGGGGTGATGTGCCGGGGTCTTGGGGTTACGCGGGTTGGGGTGGGGAAATGCCATGATCATCAAAGGGGATGTGTCGTGGCATGTGCGACCCGGGGGTTGGTGCCGGTCGTCCGGGGGTTTCGCCTGTCATGGCCGGGGGCCGGCGGGTGGGGTGTGCGATGGTGCGCAGGGTTTCTGCCGTTGTTTCCGTGGTCGTCGCCGGGGTGGCGGTCGGGGCCGTGCCCGCGGGGGCGGCGGCCGTCAAGGCGCGGGTGAGCGCCGCGCCGGAGACGGTGCGGCTCGTGGCGGCGGCGACGGCGCCGCTCACGGTGCAGGCCGACTACGGGACGTGCATGGAGCACGCGCTGGTCGAGATCGAGTCGGCCGGGGGCGAGGGGTACGACTACCAGGATCTGCCGGGCAACGCCGAGGGGCGGTTCACCGCGACGTTCGCGCTGACCAACGACGAGGTGCGCGGCGTCTGGGACGTCACCGTGAGCGGGTCCGACTGCGCGACGGGGCGGCTCGTCACGCAGCGCAAGGCGGCGACGGTCCAGGTCAAGCGGGACACGAGGATCACGGGCTTCGACGCGTCGCCCGAGCCCGCCGCCAAGGGGACGCCGGTCGCGCTGAAGGGCGTCCTCACCCGCCTCGACCCGTGGGCGAACACCTACGTGCCGTACCAGAACGCGAAGGTGCGGTTCGAGTTCCGCGGCACCGGCGGCGCCTGGACGCCGATGGGGACGGCGGTCACCGCCAAGGACGGGACGTTCGCCGGCAGCGTCCCGGCGGAGGGCGCCGGTGTCTGGCGGGCCGTGTTCCCCGGCACCGCCGCGCACGCGCCCGCCACGGCCCCGGGCGACACCGTCGCGCTCGGCTGAGACGCGGGACGTCACGAGCAGCGCGGCGCGCAGAGACGGCGCGAGATCGTCGTGTGGACGATCTCGCGCATCTCGGCGGGGGTGCGGGCGACGACCGCCCGCCCCCGCACGACGGACGCGATCTCGCGCAGCTCCGCGATCTCGACGTCCGGCCCGATGCCGACCATGAGGAACTGGACGGGCCGCCGTTCGTCCACCTCCGCGCGCAGCGCCTCGACGGTCTCGGCGAGCGACGGCCCGCCGGGGTCCTCGTTGCGGCCGTCGGTCCAGAAGACGATCGTGTTGACGAAGTCGGGCTTGTAGGTGCGCTTCATCTCGCGGTAGGCGGCGAGGGCGGTGGCGAACAGGGCGGTGTCGCCGTCGCGCTCGGCCTTCAGCGCGCTCGTGCCCGACAGGATGAGCTGGCGGCGCGTCGCCGAGCCGAAGCGTTCGCCGAGCGGGCCGAGCGGCACCAGCTCCGTCCAGTCCTGCTTGCCGTCGAGGTCGGTGGAGAACGCCCACTGGCCGAGCTCGGAGTCGTCGGGGAGCAGCGTCATGCCGAGGTGGCCGCTGCGGACGGCGGCCTGCAACCGGGTCTGGCCGGGTTCGATCTCCTCGGCCATGGAGCCGGAGACGTCGACGACGCTGAGCAGCCGGATGCCGAGCGACAGCCGCGCCCACGACTGGAGGACGCGCGCGGCGGCGCCGGGGTCGGGGTCGGGGAGCGGCTGCGGCCGCTGCGGGCTGATGCCCATGATCGCGTCGAAGGTGTCGGGGGCGCGGCCGTCGGCGGTGCGGAAGCCCTGGCCGAGCGCGTCGGCGCGGGTGGCGGGACCGCCCAGGGCGCGGGCGAGGACGTCGGCGGACGGCCGGGCGGACGCGTCGGTGAGCAGCAGCGGATAGTCCAGCGACAGCGTGCCTTCGAGCGGTTGCAGCGCGACGACCGGCACGGCGGGCGCCTCCCGGTTGTGCGCGAAGACGGCCTGCTCGGGCGCCGCCGCGACGTGTCCGCCGCGCAGCGCCTCGGGGACCGAGCCGGTGACGCGTTCGCGCAGGCCCCGGGCGACGCCGGTGAACGCGGCCTGGGACGGGGCGAGCGCGGACGCGACGAGCAGCGCGGTGAGCCCGGCGCCGTCCCGGTCGGGGTCGGGGATGCGCAGGCGCGGTTCGGCGTCGCGCAGCAGGGCGTTCCAGGTGGGTTCGGACAGCAGGCCGCGTCCGGCGCTGCGTCCGGCGATCGGGCGGGGCAGCGCCGCGACGAGCGGGCTGGTGGCGAACCGGACGCCGCTGTCGCGGACGCCCGCGCCGGGCGGGACCGTCCCGGCCCACAGCCGGGTGTCGGGAATCCAGACGTGCGGACGGCGGGTGCCGGGCAGCGGGAGTTCGCGTCCGGCGAGGACGCCCGCGACGGCGGCGGGCCGGGCGGCGCGGACGTCCACGTGCAGGCACCGCCCGCCGATCCGGCGCCGCCGTTCGTTGACGCGTCCGGCCGCGCGGGTGACGACGGGTTCGATCTCGGGGGCGGCGGCGACGCGCAGGGTGGTGCGGTGGGCGGTCGAGCAGGCGAGGGTGGCGCGGATGTGGTGGACGCCGAGCCCGGCGGTGACGGTGAGGGCGGCGGCGAGCACGAGCGGCACGGCGAGGATGCGCGGGCGGCGCCGCGCGGTGGTCGGTCCTGGCACTGGCACCTCGCTTGGCAGGAGAAGGCCCCGGCGGATCGCCCCCTGCCGTCACACCGCCTCCGTAATGTAGGTGAAACCGTCCGGCCGGGCCGGAGAACCTCGAATTCGGCGGGCCGTATGCGCGCTTGCGGGCCGGTCGATTCGTCGGTGACGCAGCATTCCCCGGCGTCACTTCGTCCCCACGCGCATGGTTCAGGCGTACGCGAGCCCGGACAGCCGGGTGGCCAGACGGCGGGCACGCAGGCGCTCGGCTTCGTGCTCTGCCGCCATCTGCTCCGGATGCCGCCGGTCGCGGCGCTCTCCCCCGCCGAGGCCGTCGCCTGGCTCGCGCCGACGTTCCAGCGCTACCTGACGGGTGCTCAGTAGCGCAGGAACGTCACCCGGTCGGCGGTCTCGATCATCTGGCGGGCGAAGACGGCGGCGTCCACCGCCGTCGGGCCCACGCCGAGCGCCGTCGCCATCGCGGCCGCCAGGCTCCCCACCGGCACCGTCCCGGACGGGCCGAACGCCAGCGGCTCCAGCGCGGCGCCCGGCCCGCCGGAGGCGGTGCGGAGCGTCTTGCGGAAGCGTCCCGCGCCGGTCGGCTCGATGCCGAAGTGCTGCTCCTGCGGCGGCTGGCGCAGGTCCAGACGGCCGAGGACGCCCCGGAACAGGCACAGCAGCACCGTGGGCGACAGCGTCTCGCGGCGGAGCGGGTCCAGCGGTTCGGTGTCGCCGGTGGTGGCGTAGCCGTCCACGATCAGGTTCGGATAGCCGGGGACCAGGTCGGAGCGGATCAGCACGCCGGTCACCGGGGCGGTGTCGACGGGGACGGGACGCCGCCGGTCGCGGTCGGCGTCGGCGCGGGTGACGCGGCCGACGCTGGTGGCGCCGTCGAGCAGGTGCGCCGTCCACTGCGGGTCCAGGCGCAGGAACCGGACGGACTCGGGCGGCAGCAGCCGCTCGTCCGGGACCAGGTACCGGTACGGGACGCCGCGCAGCGCGGCGAGCCCGGCGAGGAAGTCGGCGACGTCGGCGGGCATCGCGGTGTCGAGGGCGGGGACGTCGAGCGGATGGCCGGCGGGGTCGTCGCGGCCCTCGTCCATGGCGCGCCGCCGCTTCCACGCGGCGACGCTCCGGGCGACGGTGGGGTGCTGGAGGGTGAGGAGGCGGCCGAGCTGCCAGGCCGCCGCGTACGACAGGTCGAGCATCCCGGCGGCCGGGTGGTAGCGCAGGAGTTCGTCGGCGGTGCGGACGCCGAAGCGCGCGTCGCTGCCGGTGGCGCCGGTGGCGAACGGCCCCCGGTACCAGGACGCGGTCGTGCCGCCCTGCCGCAGGAGGTGCGGGACGGCCACGTAGCCCTGCCGCAGGAACGCGTCGGCGGCGGGCTCGCCGCTGTCGGGCAGCGTGAACGGGCGGCCGTCGTGGGCGAGGGACCGCGCCAGGTAGGGGAACGTGTGCTCGGCCGACAGGCAGGAGAACCGCCAGCTCGCGAGCGTGACGAGACGGACGAGCGCGCCGGGGGCGTCGGGGCCGAGGCCGAAGCCGTCCGCGCCGTAGCGTCCCTCGACCGACACCAGGTGCGCGGTGGACGACACGCCGGGCGCGGGCGGCCGGGACGCGATGACGACCGCCGTGTCGTCGGCGCCGCGCCGGACGTGCGCGAGCCGGGCCAGGTCGGCGGCGGACGGCAGGATCGAGGCGAGCAGGGCGCGCGGCACGTCGATGACCTGGACGGGGTCGTCGGCGTGCTGGGCGCGTTCGGGGCCGGGCGCGGGGATGTGCGCGCCGCCGGTGGCGAGCGTGCCGACGGTGACGGTGGCGGGGCGCGGCTGCTCGTCGCCGCTGAACACCAGCAGCGCCAGCCACGGCGGCGCCCCCTCGCCGGGCGACGCGGCCCGCTCCCAGGGCAGCGTCGCCCGCGACAGCACCGCGTGCGGCAGCACGGCGGAGTGCTCGCCGAGGCCGCCGTCGGGCGGGAACACCGAGCGGACGGTGCCGGGCGGCAGCGTGAACCGGTCGGACGCGACGCTGAACGTCCGCGTCGCGGTGTACCGCGTGGCGGGGACGGCGGTGGCGGGCGCGACGCTCGAGAGGTCCTGCGCGACGGTCACGCTGTAGTCGCCGGTCGGCAGCGCGGGCCGCCGGTACGCGAGGAACGTCAGGTCGTCCATGCGCCTGCCTCCGGGGTGGCGAGGAAGTCGGCGGCGGTGAGGCCGGCGGGGTCGGGGTCGAGTCCGGGCAGCAGCTTGGCCGCGATGGCGTCGCGGGTCGCGGCTCCGGCGGCGGGGTCGAAGGGCCGTCCGGTCGCCGGGACGAACCGGGCGGGCGCCGTCCAGGAGAAGGCGGGTTCGCTGGACATGGCCTCGGCGGCCTTCAGCGCGGACAGCGGCAGCGTCTGGGCGGCGGCCGGTTCGGCGGGCGGCCGGGGGCGCACGACGTATCCGGTGTGCAGGTTCGCGCGCAGCGCCGGGGCGCCGAGCGACGGGCGCAGTTCCTCGCCCCACAGCGCGGCGGGCAGGTCTTTGCCGACCGGCTCGAAGCGGAACGCGGAGTTCACCACCTGGTCGCCGCGCCTGACGGTGACGGTGTGCACGGAGGTGAACGTGCCGGGCGCGGCGCCGACCGGCGCGATGCCGAAGGACGCGGCGCCGGTGCCCGCCGCCGACCCCGCCGTGGCGGGGACGATCGAGTCGGTCAGCAGTTCCAGGTCGGCCGCGTTGACGCTGCCGAGGTGGGCGCCGTCGGGGTTCTTGGGGGCGCCGCCGCGCAGCACGACGGTGACCGCGTCGCCGGGGGCGGGGAGCTGCGCGGCGGCGAACCGGTCCCACGGGACGGGCTTGGGGTCGGCGCCGCCGCCGGAGCCGAACGAGATCGTGAAGGAGATGACGTCGAGGTCGATGTGGGCGGTGCCGCCGAACTCCGGGCCCCAGAAGCGCACGTCGGTGCCGACGTGGACGGAGATGGTGTGCGTGCCGAAGAAGTCGAAGGTGTAGGAGGCGCCGACGCTGATCCGCAGCCCGGCCTCGTAGTGGTAGGGCTGCCAGGCGATGAGGAAGTCCATCGCGGCGTCGAACCAGGCGCGCAGCGACCCGTCTTCGTAGACGGCGCTGAGCGCGGCCCCGGCCATGAGCGCGCCGGGCGTCAGCGCGTAGTAGGCCGAGCCGGTGAGGCTGAGCTGGCGCGAGACCTGCCAGTCGAAGCCGAGCCGGGGCACCACCGGGTAGTGGCCGGGCCGGTCGAAGTGCGGGTGGTAGCCGCCGACGGTGAGGACGAAGTCGCCCGTGTGCTCGTCGCCGAACCAGGTGGTGAAGGCGAATCCGCCGCGCAGCCGGCAGGCGCGCGACAGCAGGTAGGAGTCGGCGGTGAGCTGGGCGGTGAGCGCGAAGTAGCCGTCGTCGGGCGCGAACGTGGCCTTGAGGGCGAGCTGGATCTCGGCGACGGGCGTGACGTTCGCCCGGTCGCGCACCGGGACGACGAGCGTGGACAGCCCGAGGACGTCCAGCTCGAACCGGTGCCCGGCCTGCACGGTCACCAGCAGGAACGAGTCGATCATCTTGAACGAGGTGAAGTGGACGCCCGCCGCGAAGAACAGGTCGCCGGGCGAGGGCGGCAGCACCTCCTCCAGCCGGGCCATCTCGTCCTGGAGCGTGGTGGCGGGCGCGACGGTGTGCAGGGCCTCTGCGACGAGCGGGAACGCGGCGATCCGGTCGACCGCCGGGGCGACGACGCGCCGGTTGTAGCCGAACCCGGCGGCGATCCCCTCGACGAAGAAGAACGCGGGCCCGCCGATCGGGTAGTCCAGGAACGCGTAGACGAACAGCGACGGCCCTTCGGGCAGCTCGGTGTAGGAGCCGAGCGCGCCGACGGTGAACGCGTCGGTGCCGATGACGGCCTTGCCGCTGTAGGCGGTGAGCTGCCGCCCGCCGTAGGTGACGTGCCCCTTGAGGAACGCCCCGGCGACGTGGACGGGCCCGCCGCTGTAGTCGACGCCGAGCCCGGCGAGGTCGAACGACGGGAGCGCGACGGGGTCGGCGAGCGACACGGCCGCCTCCAGCCCGTCGCACGACAGCGTCAGCCCGCCCACGGTGATCGAGGCGTCCACCAGCACGGCCAGCCGCGCGGGCCGGTTCGCGGGGTGCTGGTATGCGAGGCCGACGCGTTCGACGTGCAGCGGCCCGAAGTCGGCCTGCGCCCGGTACCAGACGACGTCGTCGGCGGTCTTGGCCTGGGCGGCGGCGGTCTGCGGCGGCGTGCCGACCGGCAGCGTGACAGGTTGGTCGAGCGGTCCGAGCCGCAGGTGCCCGCCGAAGGAGAAGCCCGCCGGGTACTCGGCGGCGTCCAGTCCGGTGAGGACGGGCAGCGCGGCCTTGAGCGCGGTGACCTGCTCGGCCGTCAGCGCTCCGGTGGCCGCGACGACGCGCAGCGGGTCGAACCCGACCGTCCCGTCCCCGCCGAGGTGGGGGCCGACGATGGGCAGCGACGTCAGGTCCACCGTCGCGGTCAGGTCCACCTCGAACACGTGGGTGTCGCCCTCGACGGCCAGCAGCGCGTCGTCGATGCCGACGACCAGGCTCGCCGGGATCGCCTCGGCGGCCGACGGCACCAGCGCGGCGACGAGTTCCCGCACGGTGGGGGCGGCGCCGCGCCGCACGTACGCCACGGCGTACCGGTTCCCGGCCGACGCGAACCGGACGGCGAAGTCCAGCTCCAGCCCCGGCCGGACGACGACGGCGACGGCGCCGCCGTACGTCCCGGCGCCGGTGTCGATCGCGACGGACAGGTCCACCTCGGTCGTGTCGACGGGGAACCGGACGGCGGCGGTGAACAGGAACCGCCCGTCGCCGGTGGAGAAGGCGACGTCGAGGTCGTGCACGGTCAGTCCGGCCAGCGGCGCGGGCAGCGCGGGCATCCCCCAGCGGGCCGCGAGCGACGCGGCCAGCTCCCCGGCGGGCAGCAGCGTGCCGGGCGGGGTGGAGCCCTCGAACGTCCAGCCGCGCGCGGTGCCGTAGGTGGCGCCGACGTGCACGGCGGCGGTGGCGACGAGCAGCGCGGCGTCGGCGGTGAACGTGACGTCGTCGGCGTAGGCGAACGCGAAGCGCAGGTCCTCCAGGACGACGCCGTCCAGCACGGGCCAGGTCCCCGCGGCCTCCAGCACGCCGGTCGCCTCGGGCGGCGCGCCGCCGGGCGGCAGCGCGACGGACAGGTCGAAGTGCCGTACCTCCACGTCGGGCAGGTGGGCGGTGGCGTCCTCGCCGGTGAAGCCCGTCCAGATCTCGCGGACGGTGAGCGGGGCGTGGTCGTGGCGGAGCCCGCCGCCGATGCCGGTCTCGTCGCCGAATCCGGCCGAGACCTCCAGGGTGGCGTGCTCGCCGAGGCCGACGAGCCCGTCGAGCGCCACGCTGACGGCGGGCGCGGACAGCGGCGTGTCCACCCGGACGGTCAGGTCCACGGCCTGCACGGTGAACAGCGGGGTGTCCCATTCGTGCGCGGTCTCCAGCGTCAGCGCGACGTACGAGACGGGTTCGGCCGCGCCGGGCTGGACGAGCGCCTTCAGGGTGCGCGGCACGACGGGCGCGGTGATCTCCAGGTCGAACGGCGCGTCGATGGAGTCCCGGCCGAGGAACGCGGCGATCTCGGCGAAGGCGGCCTCGCCCAGGTCGGACAGGTCGGCGGTGAACAGCGCGCTCTCGCCCCAGCCGACGATGTCGGCGCCGAGCAGGATCTCGCGGTCGGTCCCCCCGGCGGTGAACGGGATCGCGCCGGTCAGCTCCAGCCGGACGTCGGTGGTGAGGTCGCCGGTGGCGTAGTCGGCGCGGGGGTCGGCGAAGATCTCGTAGCGCAGGCCGGTGAGCCGGAACAGGCCGAGGTCGTACGACGCGCCCTCCGGACCGAACAGCAGGATGTCCGGGACGGGCGTGAGGTCCGCGTCCACGCCGGGGATGGCCCGCAGCATCCCGACCGTGCCGTGGACGGCGTGGTCGGTGCCGGGCATGAGCAGGTCGAGCAGCGCGTGCCGGGCCGTGATGACGGGTTCGCCGGTGAACGCGGCGGTCTGCGCGCCCGGTTCGAGGGTGAGCGCGGCGTCCTGGAACGTCAGGCTCTCCAGGACGGTGCCGCGCAGCACCGGGAACGGCGTGGCGAGCGACCACGGCCGCGCCGAGCGGCCGGTGATCGCGGCGGTGACGGCGGTGCCGTCGGTGGTGAACCGCGCGGTGACGTCCAGCCCGGTGAAGGGGGCGCTCGCGCCGGTTCCGGTGACGGTGAAGCCGGTCGCGTCCGGTACGGCGTCGTCCGCGCCGGTGAGCGCGAACGACGGGCCGAGCAGGTGCGCGAGCGGCGCGGAGCCGAGCGCGGCGACGTCCAGGGAGGCGTTCCCGCGCGTGTTGACGAGCGCCGCCCGCAGTTCGCCGGGCGTCATCCCTCGGTCCCGTTCTTGAAGAAGGTGCGCTGGACGGTGCCGCGCGACCCGGTGATGTAGATCGGCTTGCGCGTCACCCGGTAGGAGGCCAGGTAGCTGCCCATGCCGCCGGGCGCCCAGTAGTAGAGGGTGTGGTCGGGGATGTCGACGGCGGCGGGCATGGCCGCCAGGTAGCGGTCGATCACCGCCTGGGACGGCAGGTGGTGCATCGTGATCTCCTTCCCGGCGCTGATCACGAGCTGTTTCGGGTGGACGGCGGTGACGTAGGCGTCCAGCGACGAGGTGTTGACGCTGCCGTGGTGGCTGGCGCTGGCCAGGTCGACGCCGCCGATCCGCCCGGCGTGCCGGTCCACGACGTACCGCTCGGTGTTGAGGGTGGCGTCGCCCGACAGCAGCAGCCGTTTGCCGTGCACCTCGATGAGCACGACGATGCTCGACCGGTTGTTGGGCGTGCTGCTGTCGGGGAGCGTGCTCGTCTCGACGCCGCCCGCCAGCAGGGTGATCTTGCAGTCGGGTTCGGTGAGGACCCGGATGCCTCCCGCGCCGTCCAGGAACGCGTCGGCCTCGCCGCCGGTCGTCGCCGTGACGTCCTGGTCGTTGAGCCGGAACACCTGGACGCCGCCGTTGCGGTGGTTCTCGACCTGGCTGATGCGGCGGGAGCGCACCTCCTCGGTGCCGCCGACGACGTGGCCGAGGAGCCAGCTGCTCGTCTGGCCGATGGCGTACTCGCGCCGCGCCCGGCTGTGGTAGACGCGGTGGATCTGGGTGGTCGGCTTCAGGATCTGGGCGAGCTGGTTGTAGTGGTCGCCGTCGGGGTGGGTGAGGATCAGCAGGTCCACGACGTCGGTGCCGAGCATGAACTTGGAGTCGTTGTAGATGGTGTCGCGCACCCGCGCGGTGAACGCCAGCTGGTCGGCGGCGGTCGACGGGGCGTCCGGGGCGCGGCCGATGACCTCGCCGTAGGAGTCGGTACCGCAGTCGATCATGACGATGCGGCGGCCGGGCGTGCTGAAGATCGCGCAGTCGCCCATGCCCATCCGGATGAAGGCGGCGTGGAAGTGCTCGTCGCCGCGGTTGCCGTCCGGCGGGCGCGGAATGTTGCGCAGTTGCTCCGCGCGCGCGTCGGCGAGGGCCTGCGCCGCCTCTTCGTCCGCGAGGAGGCGGGCGGCGAGCGCGGCGTCGCGGCCCGGTTTGGTCTGGCTGCGGGTGGACCGCTTGGTGATCCCCGTCGGCCCCTTCAGCCGGTCGCGGGGCTCCTTCTCGACCTTCTCCTTCTTCACCATGGCCGCTCAGCTCGGGTCGGTGAGGCGCCAGCGGCCCTCGGCGACGCGGTTCCGGCGCCGCCACGTGTAGACGTAGCGGCGGTCGTTGTCGCGCGGCTCGTAGTTGGCGGCGTACATGTACTCCCCCTGGTAGGTGTTGAGGAGGTCGAACTCCAGTTGCCCGTCGGCGAGGCGCTGGAGGACGCGGGCCTCGCGCTGGCCGATGGTGACGCCGTCGATCACGACCTGGGTCGCGGTGACCTTGCGGGCGAACACGTCGATGAGCGTGTTGGACGGGATGTTGCCGTCCTTGAAGAAGAAGCCCTCGGGGCGGCCCTCGATGCGGTGCCAGAACTTGGACGCGTGGTGGAACCGCAGCGACGGGTAGGTGACCTCGCTGCCCGCCGTGTTCTCCTGGTACAGCTCCAGGTAGAGGATCTCGCCCGCCGCGCCGAACGCGGTGTCGCGGCGCAGTTGCAGGTGCCCGTCGCGCTCCCGGTAGCCGATGGTGACCTTGGCGCCGAGCGGGCCGGGCGTGCCGATGCCGACCCGGTCGACGCCGAGCGGGTTGATGAGCAGCGGTTTCGCGCCGCCGGACTGGATCCAGGAGTAGTCGCGGTGGTGCCCGAACCGGAGGTGGGCGCCGTCGGCGGGGCCGACCCACAGCGCGCCGCCGAGCGAGTCGGACTCGGTGCCGAGGACGTGCAGCTTCCCTTTCGGCGACGGCACCGGGCCGATGCCGACGTTCTCGGCGCGCGGGTTGACCAGCAGGGGCCCCGAGCCGGACTGGAGCCAGCCGTAGTCGCGGTGGTAGCCCGCCCGCAGGTGCGTCCGGCCGGTCGGGCCGAGGATGAGCGTGTTGCCGGTGGCGTCCTGCTGGTCGTTGAGGATGTGCAGGCGCCCCTCGGGCGCGGTGCCGCCGATCGCGACGTGGTTGCCCATCGGGTTGATCGCCAGCGGGCTCGACCCGTGCGACTGGATCCACGTGTAGGTCGTGTCGTAGCCGAGCCGCAGGTTCGGGGCGCTCTTGCGGCCGAGGACGAGCGCGTCGCCGTTGGCGTTCTGCGGCGTGTGGACGACCTGGAAGCGGGCCTCCAGCGCGGACGCGGCGATGCCGACCCCGGCCGACGACTGCGTGAACAGCAGCGGCGTCCGGTCCACCATGGCGGTCTGCGAGCCGTCGGCGTAGCCGGGGATGTTGACGTACTCCACCAGCACGGGCGCGTGCCCGGCGCGCGGCAGCGCCACGATGCCGGTGAGCGTCAGTTCGATGACCTCGCCGGGCGCCAGCACGGTGTCCGCCGCCGGGACGATCTCCCAGGTGCGGACCCGGTCGGACGCGCGGCGCGCCAGCCAGCGCGTCCCGGTCGCGTTGATCGCGACGCCTCCGGCCGCGCCGACCTTGGTCAGCGCCCACGGGGTCTTGTCGTCGGCGTCGGCCTCGGCGTCGAAGGAGACGCGGAACGTCGAGGCGACGGCGCCGGTCCGCAGCGGGATGCCCGCCCCGGTGCGCATCGTGTTGGCGATGTGCAGGACCAGCCGGTTGGGGGTGACGCCGTCGCTGAGGACGCGGTCGCCGTTGACGAACCGGATGTCGAGCGGGATGTCGTACCGGCCCCGGTGGTTGACGACGTCGAGGTACTGGACGCGGGAGCCCTCCAGCGGCGCGGACTGCCCCGCGTACCGGACGTTGCGGTGCTCCAGCTCCACCTGCGTGCCGTGGGTGCCCTCGGTGCCGTCGGCGTTGAGCCCGGCGAGGTCGATCGCGATGGCGGCGCCCGCCGGGAGGGGCTTCGGGTCCTTCCACTGGAGGTACAGCGCGGTGCCGTCGGGTGCGGCGGCGAGCGCCCATCCGGCGGTGGTGACGGTGGGGGTGAGCCCGGCGGCGAGCGTGCCGGGCCGCAGCCGCAGCGCGAAGTGGTAGGTGCTGGACGACACCCCGGTCAGCGGCACGGCCTCGACGGTGGCGCGCGAGCTGTTGGTGAGCCGGAGCGTCAGCGTCTGGGGGCGCAGGTCGTCGATGTACAGGACCGGCTGAGCGTCGACGTTGAGCAGCGCGAAGTCGAGCGGGTGGCTGCGGACGAACTGCTCCAGCGGCGGTTCGTCGTCGGCCATGTCGCGCTGGACCTCGGCCGGGGACAGCGCCCGGTCGTACACGCGGAACTGCGCGAGCAGCCCCTCGAAGTTCGAGCAGCCGTTGCCGCCCGCGGCCCAGAACTCCTCGGTGTCGGTGGCGTGGCCGCGCGCGGCCCGCTCGGCGACGACCTCGCCGTCGATCAGGATGCGGGCGCGCGACCCGTCGTGGGTGATCGCCAGGTGCCGCCACACGTCCGGGGCCAGGGCGCCGGTGCCGGTGGAGACGCTGTCCAGCTCGCCGGAGGCGCCGCGCCACAGGTGCTCCAGGCGGCCCGAGGGCTCCACCCGCAGCCGCAGGTTCGGCGACTGCTTGCCGAACACGCCGTAGGTGCCGTTGCCGCCCGGCCACCGCACCCACGCCGACACCGTGTAGGTGCCCAGCGCCAGCTTCGGGTGCCCGGCCGGGACGATGAGGTACTGCCGCCCGGTGAAGCGCAGGCAGGCGAACTTGGGGTCGGTGACGACGGCCGGGACGCCCCGGCAGGCGCCCTTGACGTCGTTCGGGCCGCTGTCGAGGATCGCGTCCTGCGGCGCGACGGCGTCCAGGGGCCAGTGCAGGACCAGCGCGTCGCTCATCCGTGGCGTTCCTCGGGCACGGAGCCGAGCACGCCGAGCTGGGTCTGCGCCTGGCTCTGGACGGCGGCGACCAGCTCGTAGACCTGCGCGTAGGGCAGCGTGCCGAGGGCGTCGAGGATCTGGTTGATCTCGGGCAGGGTCAGGGTGAGCGTGATCTTCTGTTGCATGGCGTTCCTCGGGGGGTCGGGATCAGGCGTCGTCGGGCAGGAGGGTCAGCCAGCCCTCGCGGGCGACGAGCCGGGCGGGGGCGCCGGCGTCGTCGTGGACGGGGTCGGGGGGACGGTCCGTCCACCCGGCCGGGTTGCGTTCGCGCCAGCTCCACCGGTGCCCGGCGACGTCCGGCAGCGGCAGCGCGAGGCTTTCGCCGTCCAGCAGGACGGGCGCGGTGAACGCGGTGACGCGCAGCGCGTCGAGCGCGGTGCGGTACTGGGCGGGCGGGACGCTCACGGCCTGGCCGGGCAGCACGCCGGAGGTGACGTGGATCGGCGCGCGCGGGTCGGCCAGGAGCGTGAGGACGACGGGCGGCAGGTCCGCCGCGACGGTGAGCGGCGGCGCGGTGGTGACGGGCCGGAACGCGCCCGTGGCGTCGTCCTCGCGCCAGTAGCCGGCCAGGCCGTCGCCGAGCCGGTCGGCGGCGCCGACGCGGACGGGCAGCGCGACGGCGGGGAAGCCGGTGGTGTCGCGGGTGCTGCGCCGCATGTCCTGCCGGAACACGTTCCAGTCCTGGTGGACGGCGGGCAGCCCCATCAGCTCCAGGTCGAGCCGGGCGCGCAGCACCGCCAGGGGCCGGACGGTGAACGCGCCGAGGTCGTGGTCCTCGGGTTCGACGCCGGCGGTGAGGTCGTCGAGGGCGGCGACGAACGCGGCGAGGGCGTCGGGGCCGCCCGCGCGGACGCGGGCGGCGACGGCGCGCAGGTGCGGGTTGGGGATGGCTTCGGCGGTGGGGACGCCGCCGCCGGGGGCGGGCCGCCAGCGGGCGAGCGCGGGGGCGTCCGGGTCGGGGACGGCGGTGAGCAGGCCGAGCGGGGTGCCGTCGTCGGCGTGGAAGGCGAGGCCGTCGTCCAGGTCGTCGGGGACGACCCAGCCGCAGACGGGCGAGGTGACGGGGACGTCGTTCATCTCCCGTTCGCCGTGGTCGGAGTCGAGCCAGCGGAACGTGAGCCGGGACGGCTGCGCCAGCCGGGGCGGCATGGCGGCCCAGCCGGGGCGGCCCTCGACGCGGGTGCGGGCGGTGGTGGCGACGTCGGAGGCGTCCAGGTCGCAGGCGACGCCGAAGTTGTCCACGATCCGCAGCCGGGTGAGCCGCATCGCACCCGCCCGCACCGGGTGGAAGCCGGAGAGGGGGTCGGGGGCGTGCCGGGTGTCGTCTCCGGTGGCGCGGGCGACGTCGCGGGCGAAGTCGCGGTAGTCGGGGAAGGCGTGCGGGTCCTGCACGGGGAGCTGGCGGACGAGGCGGCGCATGACCAGCGCGTCGTTGAACCCGCCGAGCACTTGGGCGAGGGTGGCGTTCTCGTGCTCGGCCAGGTGCCGGTAGAGGGCGACGAGCGTCCGCAGCCGGGCGTCGGCGCCGTGCTCGGCGTACCAGGTGAGCAGCGCGTCGGGGTCCTTCTGGACGTCGGCGGGGTCGAGGGCGGTGCCGGTCGCCTTCGTGTACTCGGGCGGCAGCGCGCCCGCCAGGTAGCGCAGGACGCGCGCGGCCAGCACCGGGCCGGCGCTCTGCGACAGGACGGTGGTGCCGGTGTAGACGCTGGCCGGGCGCGTCGGCGCCTCGTAGCCGGGGCGGGCGCGCAGGTCGGCGGCACCGGGCGGCAGCTCGTAGGCGTCGGTGACGAACGTGGGCGCGTAGGCGGCGTCGTCGTTGTCGCCGGGCCCGCCGAGGGCCAGGAACTCGGCCTCCCAGTGCAGCAGGACGGGGTGCCACGGGTTGTGCGCCCACACGTCCGGGGCGGGCGCTCCCGCCGTGACGGCGGTGCCGAGCGCCGCGGGGTCGCGGGGGTCGGCGGCGGTGACGACGCGGCAGGGCAGCAGCCCGTCCGGCCGCCCGGCGCCGTCGCGGCCGTGCCGGTCGGACGGGGTGGCCGGGTCGCCGGTGAGCAGGACGACCGGTTCGGCGGGCAGGTGGAACACCGGCGCCGGGACGGGCTGCACGACGAACGCGGCCCCGGCGGGCGCGGCGGCGTCCCGGTCGAACGCGGCGAGGGCGCTGTCGAGCGCGGCGCGGGCGGCGGTGACGGCGTCGTCCAGGCCGCGCAGCAGCCCGGCGCGGTCGTCGAGGTGGTCGATCTGCCATTCCAGGTAGGCGCGGACCTCGTCGGGATCGGGGTAGCTCTCGCGCAGCCCGGCGCCCGGGTGGGCGCTCTGCTGGTAGCGGTGCCAGTCGGCGAACAGCCGCTCGCGCAGGCTGACCGACTCCTCCCCGGCACGGTCCAGGGCCTCCTGGGCGACGTTGAGGCGGTTGAGCAGGTCACCGATCGAGCGGGGCAGCGTGAGGGCTTCGCGGAGCTGCCGGGTGGCGGGGTCGGCGCCGGGGCGGTCCTCGCGGCGGATCGTCCACGCCTGCCCGGACGGGACCGGGCGGAACCCGTCGGCGTGCCGTTCGGCGGCCAGGCGCACGGCGGCGTCGAGCGGCCTGGTCTCCAGCTCGTCGGCGTGCGCGAGGGCTTCCAGGAGGTTCTCGGCCTCGTCGGGTGAGACGCCGGGCAGGACCGCGCCGAGGTGCGCGGCCAGGGCCTCGGTCGCGGTGGCGCCGACGAAGACGCCCGCGTCGTCGGGGCGCAGCAGCGGGCTGACGGTGCGACCGTCGGGGCGGAACACGAGCGCGGCGTGGCAGACGGCCGAGCCGGGGCGGGCGCTGCCGTCCGGGACGCCCCAGCCCCGGCCGTCGGCGAGGGCGGCGCGCCAGCCGTCGCCGGTGGCGAGGCGGGCGAGGGCGTCGCGGTCGGGGTCGGTGAACCAGCCGACGATGTCGTAGCGGGTGCCGCTGGGCGGGCGCGCGGTGGCGTGGTCGGGGTCGTGCAGGCCGAAGACGCTGTGGCAGCCGGGGTAGAACGCGGCGAAGGCGGGGTCGCCGTGGCCGATGGCGGTGAGCGGGGCGAGCCGGTCGCCGGGGGCGTCGCGGCGCCACTGTTCCAGCGGCACGGCGCGGCCGAGCCTGCGGTAGGGGACGTCGCCGGGCACGGGGAACGCGACGCCGGTCGCGGCGGCGTCGCCGGGCGCGGCCAGGAAGTCGCTCTCCACGACCCAGGAACGTTCCGATCTGCCGTCCCGGCTGCGCGTCACGAGCCACCGGTCCGGCACGGCGGGGACGTCGGTGGCGCCGTCGCGCTGCGTCAGCCGGGTGAGCGCGTCGGGCAGCGACCAGTGCAGGTGGACGCCGGGCCGCAGCAGGAAGTCCTGGTCGGTGAACGCGTCCGGCAGGACCTGGTCGCTGAGGTAGGGCACGCCCGGCCGGACGTCGCGCCCGGTGACGGGGTCCACGTACGGGAGGCGGCTGAAGTCGACCGGCTCCACCACCCCGACCGCCGTGTCGAGGTGCAGCGCCGCCAGCCGTACCGGCACCACGAGTACTTCGGCCATCCGCGCTCCCTGCATCCGACCCGTCCGGCGCCGCAGATTACCGACGCGCGAAATATGTCGGATAGGCCGCGCAGAGGGCCGTTAGCACGGCCGGTGACTTCCTGCCCTCCCACCGAAGACTCATTTACCTATCCACCGAGCACTTCCGCCGCACACCCCGCTGACCTGCGAGAATCTGGACCGGTCGCCGCGCGGCGACCGTCCGGCCCGCCACCGCCGGAACGCCACGCGGCCAGGTGTGGACGCGAAAGGAGAACGCCCCCCGCCGCGTTTCCCCCGCCTTACTTCTCCCTTTACGCGAGGCAGGTCAGACCGAAACCGTCAGAGGTAGGCCGCGACGCGGGCGGCGAACTCTTCCGGGGTGACGATCTCGACGTCGAGGGACTCGGCCTTGGTGCGCTTGGAACCCGCTTTCTCACCCGCGACGAGCAGGGAGGTGCGGGCGGAGACCGAGGACGCGGCGCGGCCTCCCGCGCGTTCGACCAGTTCGTTGACCTCGTTGCGGGTGAGGGCCGCTAGAGGGCCCGTCATGGAGCCGGTGACGACGACGGACAGGCCCGCCAGCGGCAGGTCGGCGTCCGCTTCGGCGGGGGTCGCCTCGCCCGGTTCGGCGGCGGCTTCGGCGGCCTCGGCCTCGGCGGCCAGGCGGGCGGAGCGCGGGACGGTGCCCGGTTCGGTCATCGTCAGCCCCGCGGCGGCGAGCCTGCCGATGAGGGCGTCCAGGTCGGCGATCTCGGCGGTGAGGAGCGCGGCGCGCTCGGGGCCGACGCCCTCGACCTCCTGGAACGCGTCGGCGTCGGCGGCGCGGATCTCGTCCATGGTGCCGAAGTGGCGGGCGATGCGGCGGGACATGGACCGCCCGGTGCCCCGGATGCCGAGCGCGCAGAAGACCTTGTTCAGCGGCTTGCGGCGTGCGGCGTCGAAGGCGGCGAGAAGGTTGTCGGTGCTGGTCTCGCCCATGCGGTCGAGGGTGAGCAGGTCGTCGCGGGTGAGGGTGAACAGGTCGGCGAAGTCGGTGATGAGCCCGGCCGCGACGAGCTGGTCGATGATCTTCTCACCGAGGCCCTCGATGTCGAGCTGGTCGCGGCCGACCGCGTATCGGACGGACGCGACCGCGTGGCACCCGCGCCCGCGCACGCACCGCCACCGCTGCTGGGAGTCGTCGATGGCGTCGCCGCAGCGCGGGCAGCACTCCGGCGCGGGAATGGGCTGCTCGTCGCCGGTGCGCAGGTGCACGACGGGCGCCTCCACGCGCGGGATCACGTCGCCGGCCTTGTACACGGTGACGTGGTCGCCGACGCGCAGGTCGCGGCGGGCGATGTCGGCGGCGTTGTGCAGCGTGGCGTAGGTGATGACCGAGCCGTCGACCTCGACGGGCTCCAGCACGGCGCGCGGCGCGATGACGCCGGTGCGCCCGACGTTCCACTCCACCCCGACCAGCTTGGTGATCTTCTCGGTGGCGGGGAGCTTGTAGGCGACGGCCCAGCGCGGCGCGCGCGAGGACAGCCCGGCGTCGCGCTGGTCGGCGGAGTGGTCGGCCTTGACGACGATGCCGTCGATGCCGAACGCCAGCTCGGCGCGCAGCGCGGCGATCGCGTCGACGCGGGCCTGGATCTCCCGCACCGACGCGCAGGTGGTGCCCGCGACGGGCGTGGAGTCGGTGGTGGCGGCGCCGAGCGCGGCGACCCACGTCATGATCTCGCTGTGCGGGAGGTCGTGCGCGGGCAGCGCCTCGCCCAGCGGCAGCGCACCGTAGGCGAAGAACGTCATCTCGACCGCGTACGTGCGCTCGCGCGTGCGCAGCGACCCGGCCGCCGCGCTGCGCGGGTTGGCGAACGGGGTGCCGCCCGCCTCGGTGCGCGCGGTGGTGGCCGCCTCGAACTGCGCGTGCGTCATCAGCACCTCGCCGCGCAGCTCGACCGTGACGGGTTCGGTGAGCCGGTCGGGCAGGCCGCGCACGAGCCCGATGGCGTGCGAGACGTCCTCACCGGCGGTGCCGTCGCCGCGCGTGACGAGCTGGACGAGCCGCCCGCCCCGGTACCGCGCGGAGATCGCCAGCCCGTCGAGCTTGGGTTCGACGCTCCACCGCGCGACCGGCCGCCCGATCCGCCGTTCCAGGCCCGCCGCCCACGACACCAGGTCGTCGGGCGAGAACACGTTGTCGAGCGAGAGCATCGGCACCGTGTGCGGGACGTCCCCGACGACCGCTCCCCCGGCCACCTTCCCGACCGGCGACTCGGCCAGCACGTGCCCGGGGTGCGCCTCCTCGTAGGCGGCGATGCCCCGGACGAGCCGGTCGAAGGCGTCGTCGTCGAGGGTGGAGTCGCCCGCGCCGTAGTAGGCGGCGGACGCGGCGACGGCGGTCTGGACGGCGGCGGCGTACGCGGCCTGGTCGGCGATCTCGGCCGCGGCGGCGGGTGTCTCGGTCATGGCTCCATTCTCGCGCGAACCTCTGACATTCCCGCGCTCCGATGACCGGCCGGAAACCGTCCCATCACCGGCTTCGCACCTGACCCGCGCCATGACGGACGCCAGGTCACGGCACCAGTTCCTCGATGAGGTCGGCCGCGCGCCGGGTGCCGCCCTCCGCGCGCGTCTCCTCCCGGAGCGCGGCGAGCCGGGCGGCGACGGCCGGGTCGGCGGTGAGGTCGGTGAGCGCGGCGCGCAGCTCGTCCGGCGTGGCCGTCGCGGAGTCGAGCCGCCGCGCGACGCCCAGTTCCACGAGCCGGTCGGCGTTCATGAACTGGTCGACGGCCTGCGGCACCGCGATCATCGGGACGCCCGAGACCAGCCCCTCGTTGCAGCCGCCGCTGCCCGCGTGCGTGACGAACGCGTCGGCCTGGCGCAGGATGTCGCGCTGCGGCACCCAGCGGTGCACCTCGACGTTCGCCGGGATCGGCCCGAGCGCGGCCTCGTCCACGCGGCCGCCGATCTGGAGGACGACGTGCCATCCGGGCAGGTCGCCGTAGGCGGCCAGGCAGGCGCGGTAGAAGTCGGGCACGTCGGTGTAGGACGAACCGAGCGAGACGAGCAGGACGTTCCCGGCGTCGGCGGGCCGCGTCCACGTCTCGGTCTCGCGCACGGGCAGGCACGGCCCGACGAACGTGAACCGCCCGGTGTCGACGCGGTCGGCGTTGGGCTGCATGGCGCGCGGGATGAGGACCAGGCCCCGGTCGGGCAGGCCGCCGAACTCCAGGAAGTCGTCCATGACGATGCCGTTGTCGGCCAGCCAGCCGGTGAACTTGGCCTGGAACGCGTGGCCCTGCGGCGTCTCGTGCATGTCCTTGAGCGCGTCGGCCATGTCGTCGGCGTAGCCGTCCCAGGCGACGGCCGACGGGGAGAGCTGCACGGACGGCACGCCGAGGTTCAGCGCGAGGGCGCGGGCGGCGTAGCCGGTGATGTCGTAGAGGAAGACGTCGGGGCGGTCGTTCGCGTACAGCTCGCGCAGGCGCGGCAGCATCGCGATCGCGTCGGTGAGGAAGACGTCCATCGCGCCCACCGCGTCGTCGGGCCACTCCTCCTTGCCGAGGATCGTGGAGGGGACGGGGAGCGGTTCGGCGCCGGTGGCGGCGATGCGCTCGGCGTAGGCGGGGTCGTTGGCGTACGTCACCCGGTGTCCGCGCGCCGCCAGCTCGCGCACGACCTCCAGACCGGGGTTGACGTGCCCGGGGAACGGCGTGCTGACCATGGCGATGTGGGAGCGAGTCATGCGGCCCACCATAACGAGACGATCCGTCTCGTTCAACTCATTTTCGCGGGCATCGCTCCTCGACCGTTACATGTTGGTGGAGACTTCGCCAACGCGACACCCCCGGGCACTCGGTGCGGCTTACCCTCCTGATCATGCAGCTCAGAGCCGTAGTGATCGCCGGGGCGCTGGCGGCGGGTCTCGCCGCCGGAGCCGTCCCCGCCCAGGCGGCCCCCGCCGCGTGCGGCGACCCCGTCACGCACCAGATCGCCGACGTCCAGGGCGCCGGCGCCGCGACGCCGCTCGCCGGGCAGACCGTCCGCGTCGAGGGCGTCGTCACCGGCGACTTCCAGAACGCCGACCAGCTCAAGGGTTTCTTCGTCCAGGACCCGACCCCCGACCGCGACCCCGCCACCTCCGACGGGATCTTCGTCTACGGCACGCAGCCGGTCGCCCCCGGCGACCGCGTCCGCGTCACCGGCCGCGTGTCGGAGTACAGCGGCGCCACGCAGATCACGCCGACCGCCGTCGACGCGTGCGGGCGGGGCTCGATCCGGCCCGCGCCCGTCCGCCTGCCGCTGCCGCCCGGCGTGACGCTGGAGCGGTACGAGGGCGTCCTGACCACGTTCCTCCAGCCGCTCACCGCCACCGAGACCTACCAGCTCGGCCGCTACGGCGAAGTGACGCTCGCGGCGGGCGGACGGCTCTACCAGCCGACCGACGGCCGGCCGGGCGTGACGCAGGCCGCCAACAACGCGCGCCGGCTGCTGCTCGACGACGGCTCCACCGTGCAGAACCCCGCGTCCGTGCCGTTCACCGCGCCGCGCGCGGTGCGGATCGGGGACGTGACCGCCGGGGTCACCGGCGTCGTCAGCGAGGCGTTCGGCCTGCACCGGCTCCAGCCGACCCGCAAGGTCACGTTCGCCCCGCTGAACGCGCGTCCGGCCCGGCCCGCCGCCGTGCGCGGCAACGTGAAGGTCGCGAGCTTCAACACGCTCAACTGGTTCACGACGCTGCGCTCGCGCGGCGCGACGACCGAGGCCGAGCGCGACCGGCAGCTCGCCAAGCTCGTCGCGGCCCTGCGCGGGCTGGACGCCGACGTCGTCGGCCTCATGGAGGTCGAGAACAACGGCGACACGGCGATCGGCGCGCTGGTGGAGGCGCTGAACGCGGCGGTCGGCGCGGGCACGTACGCGTGGGTGCGGCACCCGTATCCGGGTGACGACCAGATCCACGTCGCGGCGATCTACAAGACCGCGAAGGTGCGCCCGCAGGGCGACGCGATCTCGTCGGACGACCCGGTGTACGACCGTCCGCCGCTGGTGCAGACGTTCGCGCCCGTCGCGGGCGGGACGCCGTTCACGCTGCTGGTCAACCACCTGAAGTCCAAGGGCTGCACGGACGCCACCGGCGGCGACGCCGACCAGGGCGACGGGCAGGGCTGCTACAACGCGCGCCGCGTCGCGCAGGCCACGGCGCTGCGCGACCTCGCGGCGTCGGTCCCGAACCCGCTGGTCCTCGGTGACCTCAACGCCTACGCCGCCGAGGACCCGGTGAAGATCCTCAAGGCGGCCGGGTTCGTCTCGCAGACCGAGCGGTACGTCCGTCCGGCCGACCGGTACAGCTACGTCTTCGACGGGCAGTCCGGCGAACTCGACCACGTCCTGGCGGGCGGCGGCCTCACCCGGAAGGTCTCCGGCGCGACGATCTGGCACATCAACGCCGACGAACCGCTGATCCTCGACTACAACACCGAGTACAACCCGCCGGGCCTCTACCGCCCCGACGCCTACCGCTCGTCCGACCACGACCCGGTCCTGGTGGGACTCGACCTGCGCTGATCCGGCCCTGGCCCGCCTCGCGCGAGGCGGGCCAGGGTGCGGTCGACGTCGTGGCGTTCCGCCGGGGGCAGCGGCGCCCCGGACGCGGCGCGGGCGCGGGCGGCGGCGGCCAGGAGGCGGCGGGCCTCTTCGGGATGGCCGGTGCGTGCGGCGACGGCGGCCAGACCCTCCCGGGCGAGCGCGACGGCGCGCGGGTTGCCGGTGGCGCGGGCGGTCGCCAGGCCCTCCCGGTGCAGGTCGCCCGCGCGGTCGGTGTCGCCGCGCTGTTCCGCGACGTAGCCGAGTTCCGCGAGCAGCAGGGCGAGGCCGTGGCGGCCGTCGATGGCGCGGCACCAGGGCAGCCAGCGGGTCAGGATCGTCTCGGCGGTGTCCAGGTCGCCGCGGCGGCGGGCGGCCAGGGCCAGGCCGACGTCTGCGAAGTGTTCGCGCCGGACGTCGCCGTGCGCGGCGGCCAGGGCGGCGGCGCGGCGGTGCAGGTCGTCGGCGCGGGCGCCGTCGCCGGTGAGCAGCGCGACGCGGCCGAGCCGGGCCAGCCGGTCGGCGCGCTCCAGCGGCAGGTCCAGGTCCCCGGCGATGGTCACGGCCTCCTCGTGGAGGCGGGCGGCGCGCGGGTAGTCGCCGGTCGTCTCGGCCAGGGCGGCCAGCGTCTCGGTCGCCTGCATGCGGCCCCAGCCGTCCCCGACGTCGGCGAACAGCGCCGCGCCCTGCTCCCCGTGCCGGGCGGCCTCGGCCAGTTCGCCGGACATGTGCGCCTGCGCGGCGAGCAGCGTGTGCGCGGCGGCCGTCCCCCATCGGTCGCCCGACGCGGTGAACGCCTCCAGCGCCCGCCCGGCGTCCTCGGCCACCGCGCCGGTGTCACCGTAGGCGCTGCGCACCGACGCCAGCAGCCACAGCGCCCACGCCCGGTCGGCGTCCGCGACCCCCGCCAGCGCCGCCGCGACCCGCCCCGCCCGACGTCCGGCCGCGCCCCCGCGCTCAACCCCCCGCCCCGGCGACGTCCGGTCGCCGTGCGCGTCCTCTGCGTCGGCGTCCAGGAGGGCGAAGGCCAGTGCCCAGACCACTTGGCGGGCGGTCTTCGGTTCGGTGAGGGCGGTGCGGGCCGCGCGGACGCGTCCGCGCAGGAACCAGTACCAGCAGAGCGGTTCCACGTCGCGCAGGGCCGCGAGGTTGCCCGCCTCGGCGTCGAGGCGGCGGAGCCAGCGGCCCTGGCCGGGGCCGCGCAGGCCCCGGTCGGCCTGTGCGGCGAGATCCGCGTAGTACGCGCGGTGGCGGGCGCGGGTGGCGTCCTCCTCGCCCGCCTCGCGCAGGCGCTCCAGCGCGTACGCGGCGACCGACTCCAGCAGCCGGTACCGCCCGTCGGCGTGCACGACGAGCGAGCGGTCCACGAGGCGCGCCAGAACGTCCGCCGTGGCGCCGCCGACCCGTTCGGCGGCGTCCAGCGTGCAGCCGCCCGCGTGCACGGCCAGCCGCCGCAGCGCCGCGCGTTCCGGCTCGGGCAGCGGCTCCCAGCTCCAGTCCAGGACGGCGCGCAGCGTGCGCTGCCGGGCGGGCGCGTCGCGGCGGCCCGCCGACAGCAGCGCGAACCGGTCGTCCAGGCGGGCCGCGAGATCCTCCGCCGACAGGCCCCGGACGCGCGACGCGGCGAGTTCGAGCGCGAGCGGCAGCCCGTCCAGGCGGCGGCAGATCAGCGCGACGACGCCGGGTTCGGCGTCGAAGCCCGGTGCCGCGGCGGCGGCGCGCTCGCGGAACAGCGCACCCGCGTCGTCCGGCGCGAGCGGCGGGACGGGACGCACCCGCTCGCCCTCGACGCCGAGCGGTTCCCGCGACGTGGCGAGCACGGTGACGCCGCCGCGCAGCAGCCCCGGGACGACCGCCGCGACGGCGTCGAGCACGTGCTCGCAGTTGTCCAGCACCAGGACCCGTCCGCGCAGCGCCGCCGCCACGGCGTCCCGCCCGGGTTCGTCACGCAGCCCGAGTGTGCGCGCGAGCAGCGTCCGCAGGTCCCCGCCCGAGGCGCCCGCCGACAGCGGCACGAGATCGGCCCAGTGCGCCCCCACCGCCCCGGCGACGGCCATCGCCACCCGCGTCTTGCCGACCCCGCCCGCCCCGGCGAGGGTCACCAGCGGTCCGGCGTCCACCATCGCGCGCACCTCGGCGACGAGCCCGTCCCGCCCCACCAGCGAGCTGACCGCCACCGGCGCTCCCCGTACGGCCGCCGCCTCGTCTTGGCGCAGGAGGGCGGCGTGCAGTGCCCGGAGCGGCGGGCTCGGGTCGACGCCCAGGGTGTCGCGCAGGTGGCGGCGCAGCGTCTCGTAGGCGGTGAGGGCGTCGGCGCGGCGGCCGGACGCGGCGAGGGCGCGGAGGTGCGCGGCGGCGAGGCTCTCGCGGAGCGGATGCGCGGCGACGAGCGGTGCCAGGTCCAGGGAGGGGTGCCGTTCGGCGGCGGTCAGGTACAGGTCGGTCAGACGGGCGCGCTCGGCGGCCGTGAAGGGCTCGTCGGCGAACTCCTCGTACGGTTCGCCGCGCCACAGCGCCAGCGCCTCGGCGTGCGCGCCGCGCGCGACCAGGTCGGTGAAGGCGGCGGCGTCGGTGCGGGCCGCGAGGGCGTAGCCGGGCGGGCGGGACGCGACGAGGGCGCGGGCGCCGGGCTCGGCGTCGTCCAGGGCGCGGCGGAGCTGGGAGACGCGGGCCTGGAGCGTCGCGGCGGGGTCGGCGGGGAGAGCGGCGCCCCACAGGTCGTCGATGAGGCGGGCGGCGGGGACGGTCGCGCCGCCGTGCGCGAGCAGGTCGGCCAGCAGCGCGCGGACCTTGCGGTCGCGGACGCGGACCGGCTTCCCGGCGTCCGTCCGGACCTCCAGCGGGCCGAGCACCCCGAAACGCATGGTCACACCGTAAGCGCACCCGAAGGAGACCCGAACCCCCGCGCCGCAGAGTGGGGGCACCGTCCACCGAAGGAGAACGATCATGACACCCGTCACCGTCATCGGCCTCGGCAACATGGGCGCGGCCCTCGCCGCCGCCCTCGTCCGCGCCGGACACCCCACGACCGTGTGGAACCGCTCGGACCGCCCCGTTCCGGACGGCGCGCACCGCGCCGCGACGGTCACCGAGGCCGTCACGGCGAGCCCGCTCGTGCTCATCTGCGTGTCGGTGTACGCGAACGTCGACGACGTCCTGGACGCGGCGGGCGACGCCCTCGCCGCCCGCACGGTCGTCAACCTCACCAACGGCACGCCGCGTCAGGCGCGGGCGATGGCCGACGCCGTCCGGGCGCGCGGCGCCGCCTACCTGGACGGCGGCATCATGGCCGTCCCGCCGATGATCGGCACCGAGGGCTCGCTGGTCCTCTACAGCGGCGCGCGGGAGGCGTTCGACGGGCACGCCGGCACGCTCGGCGTCCTCGGCGCCGCCCGGTACCTCGGCACCGACCCCGGCCGCGCGTCGCTGTACGACGTCGCCCTGCTCAGCGCGATGTACGGCATGTTCGGCGGCGTCTTCCAGGCGTTCGCGCTGCTGCGCACCGAGGGCGTCCCGGCCGCCGAGTCGGCGCCGCTCGTCCGGGACTGGCTGGCCGCGATGCTCGCCTCCGTGGACCAGGACGCCGCCGCGCTCGACCGGGACGAGCACGCCACCGACGTCTCCACCCTCGCCACCAACCTCGCCGCCCTGCCCAACCTGCTCGGCACCGCCCGCGACGCGGGGGTCTCCACCGCTCTCCTCGATCCCCACGCCGAGCTCCTGCGCCGCGCCGTCAAGGCGGGCCACGGCGGCGACGGCCTGTCCCGGCTGGTCGACTTCCTCTAACGAGCCAAGACGCGATACATCTTGACTTTACCGAGACGCGACATATCGTGTTCCCGGTAGGCTTTCCCTGACGGAGGTGGGTCGCGTGGGCCGATGGACGGTGGACGAACCGGGCAGTCTGGAGTTCGACGGCGTGGTGTCGCTACGGGTGACGCTCATCGCCGGGACCGTCTCGGTGCTCGTCGCCGACGGCGCGGCCGCGCCGTCCGTCGTCGTGCACGAGCTGAGCGGGCCGCCGCTGATCGTCACGCACGAGGCGGGCCTGCTCAGCGTGTCCCACGAGAAGATGATCGAGGGCGTGTTCGGCTGGCTGCGGCAGCAGAAGGTCCGCGCGGACGTCACCGTCACCGTGCCGCGCGAGTGCCCCGTCTCGCTCACCCTGGTGTCGGCCGAGGCCGTCGTCGCGGGGCTCGGCGCGCGCGCCTCGATCCGCACCGCGTCCGGCACGGTCACGCTCGACGGCATCGACGGCGACGTGGACGTCAACACCGTGTCCGGCGCGGTCGAGGCGCTGGCCGTCGACGGCGCCGTGTCGTTCACGTCCGTCTCGGGCGACCTGGCGCTCGCCGGGGGCACCGTGCAGCGGCTCGCGGCCCGCACCGTCAGCGGCCGCGTCGCCGCCGACGTCGACCTCGCCGGTCCGGCCGCCGTCGACGTCCACGCCGTCTCCGGCGAGATCGCGCTGCGCGTCCCGGAGAGCACCGGCGCGACCGTCGCGCTGAACTCGGCCGCCGGGTCGCTCAGCACCTCGTTCGCGGAACTGCACCGGCAGAACGTCGGCATGATGAAGAACATCAGCGGCACGATCGGCGACGGTTCCGGCCGGCTGTCGGTCACGACCGTGTCCGGCGCCGTCGCGCTGCTGGGCCGCCCCGACGAACCGCAGATCACCGTCCCCGGATCGGAGAGCCCCCGTTGAGTCCCGTCTTCGGCCACGGCCGCCTGCGCCTGTACCTGCTGAAGCTCCTGGAGGAGAGCCCCCGCCACGGCTACGAGGTGATCCGGCTCCTCCAGGACCGCTTCATGGGCGTCTACTCGCCCTCCCCCGGCACGATCTACCCCCGCCTGTCACGGCTGGAGTCCGAGGGCCTCGTCACGCACGAGATCGCGGCGGGCAAGAAGATCTACTCGATCACCGACGCGGGCCGCGCCGAACTCGCGCGCCGCGAGGAGGAGCTGGCCGACCTGGAGGACGAGCTGACGGCGTCGGCGCAGCAGATCGCCCGCGATGTCCAGCAGGACGTGCGGCAGACGGTGCGTTCGCTGCGGGAGGAGCTGTCGCAGGCGGCGCGGACCGTCCGCAAGCAGGGACGCGCGGCGTCGTCGGAGGCGTGGCGCGGGTCGAGCGAGTCGGCCAAGGGTGCCTGGAGCGACAGCACCGACGCCGGGAAGGACGCCTGGCAGGACGCCACCACCGCCGGGCGCGACGCCTGGCACGACACCGCCGAGGCCACCCGCGAGGCCCTGCGCGGCACCGCCCGCACCGGCCGCGAGGCGTTCCAGGACACCGCCGGGACCGCCAAGGACGCCTGGCGCGACGCCACCGACACCACCAAGGACGAGTTCCGCCGCCAGCGCGACCACTGGCGCGACCAGGCGTCGGTGTGGAAGGACGAGTGGCGCCGCAACTGGGACGAGGCGTGGCGCACCGCCACCGGCGCCCGTCCCGACCCCACCCGCCTCCACCTGGAACGCCTGCTGAGCACGTTCCTCGACGACGTCCGCACGACCGTCACCGACGCGGGCCTCACCGACGCCGCCCTGGCCCGCCTCGAACACCACCTCGACGAGACCCGCAGCCGCCTGCACGACGACCTGTCCCAGGGCGGCTGAGCCGTCAGGGCGTGAAGACGATCTTGCCGAACAGGTCGCCCTCCCGCATCGCCGCGAAACCCTCCCGGGCCTCGCGGAGCGGGAGGACGCGGTCGATCTGCGGCCGGACGCCCGTGGTGACCAGGAAGCGGGCGAGACGGTCGAGTTCGTCGCGGGTGCCCATCGTGGAGCCGATGACCGAGAGCTGGAGGAAGAACATCCGCTGGAGTTCGGCCGACGGCGCCTGACCGCTGGTCGAGCCGACGACGACCACGCGCCCGCCGGGGCGCAGCGACTTCAGCGAGTGCGACCAGGTCGCCTCACCGACCGTCTCGATGACGGCGTCCACCCGCTCGGGCAGGCGGGCGCCGGACTCCAGCGCGGCGTGCGCGCCGAGTTCGAGGGCGCGGTCGCGCTTGTCCTGGGAACGGCTGGTGGCGTAGACGCGCAGGCCCGCCGCCGCGCCGAGCGCGATGGCGGCGGTGGCGACGCCGCCGCCCGCGCCCTGCACGAGTACGGTCCCGCCCGGCGCCACGTCCGCCTTGGTGAACAGCATCCGGTAGGCGGTCAGCCACGCCGTCGGCAGGCAGGCGGCCTCCTCGAACGACAGCTCGGCGGGCTTTGGCACCAGGTTGCGGCGCGGCACCGCGACCTTCTCCGCGAGCGTGCCGTCGTGCTTCTCCGACAGCAGCGTGCGCTTGGGGTCGAGGGTCTCGTCGCCGAACCCGGCCCCGGGATCACCGATGACGGCGTGCACGATGACCTCGTTGCCGTCCTCGTCGACGCCCGCGGCGTCGCAGCCGAGGACCATCGGAAGCTGCTCCTCCCGCAGCCCCACGCCCTGGAGCGACCACAGGTCGTGGTGGTTGAGCGCGGCGGCCTTCACCGTGACGGTGGTCCACCCCTCGGGCGGGGCCGGGTCGGGCCGCTCGCCCAGCGTGAGACCGGACAGGGGGTCGGCTGCGTCGAATCGCGACGCCGTGACAGCGAACATGGGGCTACGGTCTCACAGCACCTTGGACAGGAAGCTCCGCGTGCGCTCGTGCTTCGGGTCCGCGATGACGTCGCGCGGGACGCCCTTCTCCACGACGACGCCGCCGTCCATGAAGACCAGCGAGTCACCGACCTCGCGGGCGAAGCCGATCTCGTGGGTGACGACGATCATCGTCATGCCGTCGAGCGCGAGCCGCTTCATGACGTCCAGCACCTCACCGACCAGCTCGGGGTCGAGCGCGGACGTCGGCTCGTCGAACAGCATCAGCGACGGCTCCATCGCCAGCGCGCGGGCGATGGCGACGCGCTGCTGCTGCCCGCCCGACAGCGCCGAGGGGTACGTGCGCACCTTGTCCCCGAGCCCGACGCTCTCCAGCAGCGCCCCGGCCCGCTCGCGCGCCCGCGCCTTCGGCGTCCGCTTGACCCGGACGGGCGCCTCCATGACGTTCTCCAGCGCCGTCATGTGCGGGAACAGGTTGAACCGCTGGAACACCATGCCGATCTCGCGGCGCTGCGCGGACACCTCGCGGTCCCGCAGCTCGTACAGCTTGTCGCCCTTCTGGCGGTAGCCGACGAGATGCCCGTTCACCCAGAGCCGCCCGGCGTCGATCTTCTCCAGGTGGTTGATGCACCGCAGGAACGTCGACTTGCCCGAACCGGACGGCCCGATCAGGCACATCACCTCGCCCTGCGCGACCTCCAGGTCGATGCCCTTCAGCACCTCCAGCCGCCCGAAGCTCTTGTGCACCTGCTCGGACCGCACCATCGGCCCCGCGGTCTCGCTCATCGCCCGCTCCCCGCCGTGAAGATCCTCGGCCGCGTCCGCCCGGAGACGGCGACGCCGCGTCCGAACCGCCGCTCCAGGAAGTACTGCCCCACCATGAGCACGCTGGTCAGCGCCAGGTACCACAGGCAGGCCGAGACGTACATCGGGAACACCTGGAACGTCCGCTTCCCGACCGCTTCTAGCTGGAAGAACAGCTCGACGCTGAGCGGGACGAACGCGACCAGCGCCGTGTCCTTGAGCAGCGCGATCGTCTCGTTGCCGGTCGGCGGGATGATGACCCGCATCGCCTGCGGCAGCACGACGCGGCGCATGATCTGCGTCCGCGACATGCCGAGCGCCTGCGCCGCCTCGGACTGGCCCGGATCGACGGACTGGATGCCCGCCCGCACGATCTCCGCCATGTACGCCGACTCCGACAGCGCCAGCCCGAGCAGCGCCGCGATGAACGGCGTCAGCAGCGACCGCGCCTCGACCTCCAGGAAGCGGCCGTCGAACGAGACGCCGAACAGGTCCGCGATCTGCTCGTCGAACGGGATTCCGAGCCCGTACGACTGGTACAGGATGCCGAGGTTCCCGAACAGGACCAGCAGCACGATGCGCGGCACGGCGCGGAAGAACCACGTGTACAGCCACGCCGTGCCGGACAGCACCGGGTTCGGCGACAGCCGCATGACCGCGACGACGACGCCCAGCGACACGCCGATGACCATGCCGAGGACCGTGAGCAGGATCGTGCCGCGCAGCAGCCCCTCGATGACCGGGGGCCGGAACATGTTGTCCACCATGAACGCCCAGCCGAACTTGTCGTTCGTGAGCAGCATGTGGACGAACATGGCCGCGAGCACGGCCAGGACCGCCACCGAGATCCAGCGGCCCGGGTGCCGGACCGGCACGGCCTTGATGGGTGCGGGCCGTGCCGGACCGGCGTCCGGCGTCTTGTCGGGTTCGGTCATCGGGTCAGGGGTTCACGGCCGGGTCGGTGATGGCGCCCGCC
The DNA here is from genome assembly GCF_000374305.1 of Actinomadura flavalba DSM 45200. Classification (GTDB taxonomy): domain Bacteria; phylum Actinomycetota; class Actinomycetes; order Streptosporangiales; family Streptosporangiaceae; genus Spirillospora; species Spirillospora flavalba. The sequence continues at coordinate 101,344 of NZ_KB894104.1, forward strand.
TGGACGTTCCACTTCTCCAGGACCTTCTTGTACGTGCCGTCGTCCAGGAGGGCCTTGGTCGCGCCCTGGACGGCCTCGGCGAACTTGGCCTGGTCCTTGCCGAGGATGAAGCCGTACGGGGCGGCGTCGTAGATCGAGCCGAGCGTCGCGAGCTGGTCGCCGGTCTCCTTGACGGCGTACGCGGTGATCGGGGAGTCGGCGAGCATCGCGTCCTCCTTGCCCGACACGACCGCGTTGGTCGCCTGGTCCTGGCCCTGGTACGGGGAGACCTTGATCTCGGGCTTGCCCGCGTCCTTGCACTTCTTCTGGCGGGCGGGCAGGTCCTCGTCGGCCTGCACGGTGCCCTTCTGCACGGCGATGCTCTTGCCGCAGGCGTCGTCGGGGTCGATCCCCGCCGGGTTGCCCTTCTTGGTCGCCCACTGGGTGCCGGCGTTGAAGTAGCTGATCATGGCGACGGCCTTCTTGCGGTCGTCGTTGATCGTGAAGGACGAGACGCCGACCTCGTACTTGCCGCTCTGCACGCCGGGGACGATGTCGTCGAACTTGCTCGGCACCCACTCGGTCTTGAGGCCGAGCTTGGCGGCGACCGCGTCGAACAGCTCGCGCTCCCAGCCGATGACGGTCTTGCCGTCGGTGTCGAGGAACTCGTTGGGCGCGTACGTCGCGTCGACGCCGATGACGATCTTGCCGTCGCTCTTGACGGCGTCCGGGACGAGCCCGGCCAGCCGCGCGTCGGGGCCGCCGGCGGGGGTGATCGCGTCACCCGCGCCCGATTCCTTCTCACCACAGGCCGACAGGGCGAGGGCGCCCGTCAGCACGAGCGCCGCGGCGGAGATGGCGCGGCGGCGCAGAGAACCAGTCAGCACAGGTCCCCCTCCAGATCGGTCCAAGGGATCGCGGGGATCGATCCTCACGTCCCGCCACATGATTCCGGCGTGTAGGTGCAACTCGGATTAAGGGTGCGAAACGATTCGGACACCAAACCAGCGCTTGACCGCGCCCGGCCACCTGCGCAATCCCGGTCCGCGAGACGGCCACGTGACCGCCGCCACCCCGGAGTTCCCCGGGACCTCCGGGCTCGCTGTGGCACAATCGGACAACGGGTGACCCCCGTACGTCGCGAGATGTCCACCCGGTGAGCAGGCACACCAGTCCTCCACCACGCGGCGGCATCGCCCGGAAACCATTTCACTGACAGGGGTCGCTGTGGCTGCTGAGCCCATTCCCACCGAACCGCACTCACTCGACGACGATCCGGCGTTCCGCCTGCACCGCGGCGGCAAGCTGGAGATGCGGTCGACCATCCCGGTCCGCAACGCCGACGACCTCTCCCTGGCCTACACGCCCGGGGTCGCCCGCGTCTGCACCGCGATCGCCGACCAGCCCGAGCTGGCCTACGACTACACCTGGACGTCCAAGGTCGTCGCCGTCGTGACCGACGGCACCGCCGTGCTCGGCCTCGGCGACATCGGCCCGGCCGCCTCCATGCCGGTCATGGAGGGCAAGTCGCTGCTCTTCAAGGAGTTCGCCGGCGTCGACTCGGTGCCGATCGCGCTCGCCACCACCGACACCGACGAGATCATCGAGACCGTCATCCGGCTGGCCCCGAGCTTCGGCGGCATCAACCTGGAGGACATCAGCGCCCCCCGTTGCTTCGAGATCGAGGACCGGCTCCGCGCCGCCCTCGACATCCCCGTCTTCCACGACGACCAGCACGGCACCGCCATCGTGGCGCTGGCCGCGCTGAAGAACGCCGCGCGGTTCGTCGGCAAGCCCCTGTCCGAGCTGCGCGCGGTCGTGGCGGGCGCGGGCGCGTCCGGCATCGCGGTCTCGCAGATCCTCATCGAGGCGGGCATCGGCGACATCGCTCTGTCCGACAGCAAGGGCCTCATCTACGAGGGCCGCGACGGCCTCAACCCCGTCAAGCAGCGCATCGCCGCGATCACCAACCGCTCGCTGCGCTCGGGCTCCACCGAGGAGGCGCTGCGCGGCGCCGACGTGTTCATCGGCCTGTCCGGCAGCACCGTCCACGAGGACTGCATCGCGACGATGAGCGAGAACGCCATCGTGTTCGCGCTGTCGAACCCGACGCCCGAGGTCCACCCCGAGGTGGCGCGGCGGCACGCCCGCGTCGTCGCGACGGGCCGCAGCGACTTCCCCAACCAGATCAACAACGTGCTGGCGTTCCCGGGCATCTTCCGGGGCGCGCTGGACGTCCGCGCCCACACGATCACCGAGGGCATGAAGCTCGCGGCGGCGACGGCGCTGGCCGACATCGTCGGCGACGACCTGTCCGCCGACTACGTCATCCCGAACCCGTTCGACGAGCGGGTCGCCCCGGCGGTCACCGCAGCGGTCGCCGCGCAGGCGCGGCGGGAGGGCGTGAGCCGGATCTGATCCCGGTGTGACTCGGCCCGCGTCCCGGTTCCCGGGACGCGGGCCTTTTTTCTCCCATTGCCGACAGAACCTCTAAATTGCCCGCGAAACCGATGTACGGCCGCATGATCTCCCGAGTGGGACTCCCAGGAAACGACGTTCTTGCGGCACAACAGGTGTCATACTCGCCACGGGGGAATGGGATGAGCGCAGACCGGGACGAACGGCGCGCCGAGACGAACTCGCGGGAGTGATCGTGGACCTCTCCTCCTACGCCGACCTCGCGCTGGGTCTCGTCAACACCGGCGCCGGCGGGCACGACGCCCTGCGCGACCTCGACGGGCTGCGCGCCGTCCTCGCGCTGCACCCGCACTTCGGCGGGCGCGTCCTGCAACGCGACCTCGGCACCATGCGCGAGCTGCGCGACCAGATCCGGGAGATCTTCGCCGCCGCCGCGCGCGGCGACGACGAACGCGCCGTCGACCGGCTCAACGCGATGCTCATCCAGCACCCCGTCCACCCGCAGATCAGCGGGCACGACGGGCAGAACTGGCACCTGCACCTCAACGAGAGCGGCTCGGCGCCCGACATGTACGCGGCGCGCGCCGCGATGGGCCTCGCCGTCAAGATCAACCAGACGGGTCTGCACTGCTTCGGCCTCTGCACCGCCGACGGCTGCGACCGCGCCTACTTCGGCACCGGCGACGACCACCGCCGTGACCACTGCCCGTCGCACGTCACGGTGGCGTGACGTCGGCGCGCAGCCGGAGCGGCCACACGACGCGCCCGACGACGCGGTCATCGGGGACGGCGCCGTAGTCCCACGAGTCGCGGCGGCCCGGGGCCGCCTGGTTGTCGCTCTCCAGCCACCAGCCGCCGCCGTCGCGGAACGCGGCCCGCTTCACGATCAGCAGCTCCGCCTCGCCCGGGGGCCGCGCGACGACGACGTCACCGGCCGCGACGCGCCCGCCGTACAGCACCAGCAGCCACGTCCCCGGCCGCAGCGCGGGCAGCATCGACTCCCCCCGCACCCGCGCCGGCCCGACGGCCCGGCGCGGCTTCGGCCAGTTCATCGCCCCACTCTCGCATGATCCGCGTCCCAGCGGTCACAGGAACCCCAGGGGCTTAGGACGGAAGACCGAGTGCCCTGGCCGGACCGGCCGGGGTTGATCAGAGTAGTGTCGGAGCCCTGAGCATGATCCGTGACAAGGGAAGGGATTCTCAGGTGTTCGTCAACCTTCTGCGCCGCGCGACCACGGTCTCCGCGCACTGCGACCTGCCGTGCGGCGTCTACGACCCGGCGCAGGCCCGGATCGAGGCCGAGTCGGTCAAGGCGATCCTGGAGAAGTACGCGGCCAACGACGATCCGGCCTTCCGCGAGAGGGCCATCGTCATCAAGGAGCAGCGCTCCGACCTGGTCAAGCACCACCTGTGGGTGCTCTGGACGGACTACTTCAAGCCGCCGCACTTCGAGAAGTACCCGCAGCTCCACCAGCTCTTCAACGAGGCCACCAAGCTCGCGGGCGGCGGAGGCGGCACCAAGTCCAGCCTCGACGTCAAGGTCGCCGACGACCTCCTGGCCAAGATCCAGGAGATCTCGGACATCTTCTGGGAGACCAAGAAGGCCGCCTGACCCATCGCGCCACCAGGCCCGTCCCGCACCAGGGGCGGGCTTTCGGCTCTCCGGGAGCGTTTAGCCTGGCGGGCATGATCCGTACCGCCGCCCCCGACGACGTTCCGACGATCCACCGGCTCATCCGTGACCTCGCCGCCTACGAGCGGGTGCCGCACGAGGTCGTCGCCACCGAGGACGACCTGCGCGCGCACCTGTTCGGGCCCGCGCCCGCGCTGTTCGGGCTCATCGCCGAGCAGGACGGCGAGACCGTCGGTTTCGCCCTCTGGTTCCTGACCTATTCGACGTGGCTGGGGCGGCACGGCATCCACCTGGAGGACCTGTACGTGCGGCCCGAGGCGCGCGGCGGCGGGCACGGCCGGGCGCTGCTGGCCGAGCTGGCGCGGATCGCCGACGAGCGCGGCTACGGGCGCGTCGAATGGGCCGTGCTGAACTGGAACGATCCCGCCATCGGCTTCTACGAGGCGCTCGGCGCCACCCGTCAGGACGAGTGGTCCGTCTACCGGCTGACCGGCGAGACGCTTCGGCGCGTCGCCAAGGAGGCGTGACGTTTTTCTCGTCTCACGGAGGTTTACGTCCGGACGATTCACCCCGTCGCGGACATCGCCCCGAAAGCCGTGCGCGCCGCAGGCTCGTTCGGGGCCCCGGGCGCGGTAGTTTCGATGGCAGCGGGACCATCCCACGAGGAGTGACGTGACCGAGGAAACCGCCGCCATGGCGGCCAGTACGAAGGTGTCCGTGCGTGACGTCGTGACGGTGAAGCTGCCGGCCGCCGGGGCGTACCTGTCGGTGCTGCGCACGGCGACGGCGGGGCTCGCCGCCCGGCTCGACTTCACGCTGGACGAGATCGAGGACCTGCGCATCGCCGTCGACGAGGCGTGCGCGATGCTGCTTCCCCAGGCCGTGCCCGGCACGGACCTCACCTGCGAGTTCGAACTGCACGACGAGGCGATGAGCATCGCCGTGTCTGTCCTCACGGTCGACGGCGGCGAGCCCAGCCGCGACACGTTCGCCTGGACCGTCCTGTCGTCGCTCGCCGGCGAGGTCGACGCCAAGGCAGGGCCGGACGACAGGGTGACCGTGACGCTGCAGAAGCGCCGCGGCGGCGCGGCGGGGGCCCCGTGACGGAGAAGACGACGGTGGCCGGCACCAGCACCGGCAGCGAGCGCAACGACAGCGCGGTCCCCGACCGCGCCCGGGCCCGAGGGCTGTTCGAGCGCCTCGCCGAACTGCCCGAGGGCGATCCCGAACGCCAGCGCATCCGCGACGAGCTCGTCGAGCTGCACCTGCCGCTCGTCGAGTACCTGGCGCGCCGGTTCCGCAACCGCGGCGAGTGGCTCGACGACCTCATCCAGGTCGCCACGATCGGGCTGATCAAGTCGATCGACCGGTTCGACCTCGGCCGCGGCGTGGAGTTCTCCACCTACGCCACGCCCACGATCGTCGGCGAGATCAAGCGGCACTTCCGCGACAAGGGCTGGGCGGTCCGCGTGCCGCGCCGCCTCCAGGAGCTGAAGCTGTCGCTCACCAAGGCGATCAGCGACCTCGCGCAGCGCGAGGGCCGGGCGCCCACGGTCAGCGAGCTGGCCAAGCACCTCCAGATGACCGAGGAGGAGGTGCTGGAGGGCCTGGAGTCCGCCAACGCCTACTCGACGGTCTCGCTGGACGCGCCCGACTCCGGCGACGAGGACGCGCCCGCCGTGGCCGACTCGCTCGGCATGATCGACGAGTCGCTGGAGGGCGTCGAGTACCGCGAGTCGCTGAAGCCGCTGCTGGAGAAGCTTCCGGCCCGCGAGAAGAAGATCCTGCTGCTGCGCTTCTTCGGCAACATGACGCAGTCGCAGATCGCCGCCGAGCTCGGCATCTCCCAGATGCACGTGTCCCGGCTACTGGCCCGCACGCTCGCGCAACTCCGCGACGGTCTCACCGCCGACGAGTAGACGACGCGACGGCCCCCCGGACGATCCCGGGGGGCCGTTTCGCGTGTGGGGTCAGGCGTCCTCGCGCTCGAAGTCGCGGGCGAGCCACGCCGTGCTGGGCGGGCTCAGCACCAGGACGAGCGCGGCGACCGCGACGACGCCGAGCGGCACGGCGATCAGCGGCTGCTCGCTCTGCCACAGCGACCACGCGACCGGCAGGCAGAAGAGCTGCGTGAGGACGGCGGGCGCGCGGCTGCGCGCGTCGCCGAGCAGCAGCCCGCGCGCGACCACGAGCATGCCGGCGCCGCCCGCGAGGGCCAGCACGGTGACGCCGATCGCGCTGACCGGGTCGACGGCGAGGCCGAGCGCGGTCTCGACGCCGACGAAGACCCCGCCGCCCACGGCGACGAGCCCCTGGAGCCCGACGAGCACGGCGGCGGCGAGCACGGTGGCGGGACGCTTGGACACGGTCCCGACCCTACTGCGTCGCCCCACCTGCCGTTCCCCGGCTCCCACCCCGGCATGGGGTTGGCCTGTCCAACGGTGGATACGCTGACGCCGTGCGCGCCATGCTGATCGCCAACCCCAAGGCGACCTCCACCTCCCGGCGGGCCCGGGACACGCTCGTCCGGGCCTTCGCGGGCGATCTCGACCTCGTGCTGGCCGAGACCGGGCACCGGGGGCACGCCACCGAGCTGGCGCGCGAGGCGGTGCGGCGCGGTTTCGACGTCGTCATCGCGCTGGGCGGCGACGGCACCGTCAACGAGGCCGTCAACGGGCTGCTCGCCGACGGCCCCGGGGACGGGCTGCCCGCGCTGGCGGTGCTCCCGTCGGGCAGCGCGAACGTGTTCGCGCGGGCGCTCGGCCTGCCCGGCGACGCGCTGGGCGCGACGCGGGCGGTGCTGGAGGCGCTGCGCGCGGGCCGGTACCGCACGGTGGGGCTCGGCACCGCGTCCCTTCCCGACGGCGGCGAACGGTACTTCACCTTCTGCGCGGGCGTCGGCGTGGACGCCGAAGTGGTGCGCGAGGTCGAACGGCGGCGGCGGGCCGGACTGCGCGCCGATCCGTCGCTCTATGTGCGCACGGCGCTGCGCCATTTGGCGACCGGAACGGATCGGCGCCGTCCGGCGCTCACGATCGAGACGCCGGGCCGTCCGCCGATTCCGGGAGTGTTCTTCGCTTTCGTCTCCAACACCACGCCGTGGACGTTCCTCGGTCCCCTTCCGCTGAATCCGAGCCCGCGCGCGTCGTTCACGCTCGGCCTCGACGTGTTCGGGATGCGGTCGATGGCACTGCGTCCGTTCGCGTTCGCGGCGGCGCAGATGCTCGCGCCGCGCGACCGGCCGGTGCGGGGATCGCGCGTGGTGGACGTGCACGACGCGGCGGAGGTCACGGTGCGTGCGGAACGGCCGATGGCGTTCCAGCTCGACGGCGACTACCTGGGCGAACAGTCCGCGATCACGTTCCGTTCGGTTCCGAAGGCGATACGCATCGTCATATGACGCACGTCACGGTATGTGTTTACGGGAAAGCAACACCCCGGACCCGCCACTGTGACACATGCGACACCCAACCCTTGAGAAACACTTCTCCGAGGTCTTGCGTCCCTCTCGGTGCCCCTGACAGGCTCAAAGAGCGTCGGCCGAACGGGATTCAACGCCGCTGTCCCGGGAACGGAACCGTCGCCGCCGAACAATCCACCTGACCAAATCTTTTGCGTCTCGGGGTGTTCGCGACATGTGAAACCGTTCACAAGTTGAGTGTCTTGCACCACCGCGACGAAGGAGTGGACCGCATGGACTGGCGCCACCGCGCTGCCTGCCGTGACGTGGACCCCGAGCTTTTCTTCCCCATCGGAAACACCGGGCCCGCGCTGTTGCAGATCGAAGAGGCCAAGCAGGTGTGCCGTCGCTGCACCGTCACCGACGCGTGCCTGCGCTGGGCGCTGGAGTCCGGCCAGGACTCGGGCGTCTGGGGCGGCATGGGCGAGGACGAGCGCCGCGCCGTCAAGCGCCGCGCCGCCCGCGCCCGCTCCCGGGCCGCCGCCGGGCTCTGACCGGCGGGGCACCGCCTCCGAACCTCCCCGGCCGGAGAGCACGCCCCGCCGCACCGTTCCGAGCGCCTCCCCCGCGGGAGGCGCTCGCGGCGTCTCCGGCTAGCGGAGCGGCGGGCGGTGATGGTCGAGGGGGACGTCCACCACGACCTCGGTGCCGCCGCCGTCACGGCGGCGGAACTCCAGGCGCCCGCCCAGCTCTCCGACGATGAGCGTGCGGACGATCTGGAGACCGAGACTGTCGCTGCTCTCGACGTCGAAGTCCTCCGGGAGGCCGACGCCGTCGTCCAGCACGACGACGACGAGACGGCGTTCGTCGGCCTCCGGGCCGGGATGCGGCGAGGCGTCCGCGCCGCCCGGCCAGTCGCCCCAGACCTGCACACCCCCGGCGATCCGGTCGGGCGGGCCCTCGCCGTAGCGGACGGCGACGACCTCCAGCGTCCCGTACCGGTCGGCCAGGCCGTGCTCCAGCGCGTTCTGCAACAGCTCCGTCAGCGCCATCGCCAGCGGCGTCGCGATCTCGGCGGGCAGCACCCCGAAACTGCCGGTGCGCTTCGGTTCCACCTGCGTCTCCGCCGCCGACACCTCCCCCGCCATCATGATCACCCGGTCGGCGATGTCGTCGAAGTCGATCAACTCGTCCGGGGTGTGCGACAGCGTCTCGTGCACGATCGCGATCGACCCGACGCGGCGGACGGCCTCGTCCAGCGCCGCCCGTCCCTCCGGGACCTGCAACCGCCGCGCCTGGAGCCGCAGCAGCGCCGCGACCGTCTGGAGATTGTTCTTGACGCGGTGGTGGATCTCGCGGATCGTCGCATCCTTGGTCATCAGCTCGCGGTCGCGCCAGCGCAGCTCGGTGACGTCCCGGCAGAGCACGATCGCGGCGATGCGGTTGCCGCCCACCACCAGCGGGATCGTGCGCAGTTGCAGGATCGTCCCGTGCGCCTCGACCTCCACCTCGCGCGGCGCCCGGCCGCTCAGCACGACGCTCAGCGCCTCCTCCTGCGGCTCCCCGGTGTCGGTGACCGCCGCCGTGATCTCGCCCAGCGGCTCCCCCACCAGGTCGGCGGCGAACCCCAGCCGCCGGTACGCCGACTGCGCGTTCGGGCTCGCGTAGGTGACGCGCCCGGCCCGGTCGAGCCGGACCAGGCCGTCACCGACGCGCGGCGACCGCACCAGGTTCGGTTCCTCGCCCGGCACCGGGAACCGGCCGTCGGAGATCATCTGCGCGAGGTCGCTCGCGCTCTGCAAGTACGTCAGCTCCAGGCGGCTCGGCGTGCGGGCCGAGCTGAGGTTCGTGCTGCGCTGGATGACGCCGAGCATCTTGCTGCCGCGCCGCACCGGGATCGACTCCTCCCGGACCGGGATGCCGCTGCCCCACTCCGGATCGCCCTCGCGCACGATGCGCTTCTCCCGCCACGCCACGTCGATGAGGCCCCGGCGGCCGGTGCGGACGACCCGTCCGACGAGATCCTTCGGATAGGCGGTCGGGCCCGTCGTCGGGCGCATCTGCGCGATCGCCACCCAGCCCGGCACCGCGCCCTTCGCCGGAGCGGGGCGGGGACGGCCGGGATCGTCGGGCGGCGCGCCGCCGGACGCCAGCGGCACCCACAGCAGCAGGTCGGCGAACGACAGGTCGGCCAGGAGCTGCCAGTCCGAGACGAGGGCGTGCAGCCACTCCAGGTCTTCGTCGGTCAGGTCGGTGTGGTCGCGGACCAGGTCGCTCAACGTCGGCACGACCCCATCATCACCCATGGCCGGGGCCGCCCCGCGCACCCGGGCCTGGCAGGATGCGCCCATGACCGCGCCGTCCTTCCCACCCGACCCCCTCGCCCGGCTCCGCACCGCCGCGTCCCGCCGGGAGGACGCCGGGCTGCGGCGGACGCTGCGGCCCCGCACCGCCGACCACGACGGCCTGCTCGACCTGGCGTCCAACGACTACCTCGGGCTGTCGCGCGACCCCCGGCTCGTCGCCGGGGCCGTCGCCGCCGCGCGGGCCTGGGGCGCGGGCTCGACCGGGTCGCGGCTCGTCACCGGGACGACCGCGCTGCACACCGAGCTGGACCGGCGTCTCGCCGCGTTCACCGGCAGCGCCGCCGGGCTCGTGTTCTCGTCCGGGTTCCTGGCCAACCTCGGCGCCGTCGCCGGGCTCGGCGGACCCGGCGTCCTCGTCGTGTCCGACCAGGTCAACCACGCCTCGATCGTGGACGCGTGCCGGTTGTCGCGCTCACGCGTCGTCGTCACGCCGCACCGCGACGTCGGCGCCGTCGCCGCCGCGCTCGCCGGACGGGACGAGGAGCACGCGATCGTCGTCACCGACGCCGTCTTCTCCGTCGACGGCGACGTCGCGCCGCTCGCCGCGCTGCACGCCGTCGTCCGCGCGCACGGCGCGCTGCTGGTGATCGACGAGGCGCACGCGCTCGGCGTCGTCGGCCCAGGTGGGAGGGGCGCCGCGCATGAGGCGGGGCTCGCGGGGCATCCTGACGTCGTGCTCACGCTCACGCTGTCCAAGTCGCTGGCCGCCCAGGGCGGCGCGGTGCTGGGCGCGCCGGAGGTGATCGAGCACCTGGTCGACACCGGGCGGGCGTTCATCTTCGACACCGGCCTCAACCCGGCCGCCGCCGGAGCCGCGCTCGCCGCACTGGACGTCCTCGACGCCGAACCCGACCTGCCCGGACGGGCGCGCGCGGCGGCGCGGCGCGTCCGCGACCTGGCGCGCGGCGTCGGACTGGAGACCGCCGACCCGGCGGCGGCCGTCGTCCCCGTCTACGTCGGCGAACCGCACGCCGCCGTCGCCGCGCAGCGCGTCTGCCGCGACCACGGCGCCCGCGTCGGCTGCTTCCGCCCGCCGTCGGTGCCCAAGGGCCGCGCCTGCCTGCGCATCACCGCCCGCGCCACCCTCGAAGAGTCGGAATTCACGGTATTGGCGGAGGCGCTGACCGCCGTGGCACGTTCTACGGAACGTAGTCTTGCGCCATAACATCGGGGAAACCGGTGATGAACGTGAGGAGAGACCGTGACGGAGGTCAGGGGCGGGCCCCGGCACGGGCGGGCCTACGAACGCGTCCCGCTCACCGAGCTGGGCAAACACCACTCCGCGCAGGCGCCGCGCATCCCCAAGTACTACAAGCTCAAGGAACTGCTGGTCGAACTGATCCAGTCGCTCCCCGCCGGCAGCCCGCTGCCGCCCGAGCGGGCGCTGGCCGAGAAGTACGAGACGTCCCGGACGACCGTCCGGCAGGCGCTCGCCGAACTCGTCGTCGAGGGCCGCCTGCAACGCATCCAGGGCAAGGGCACGTTCGTCGCCAAGCCGAAGGTCGCGCAGGAACTCCAGCTCGTCTCCTATACCGAGGACATGAAGCACCACGGCCTCCGCCCGGAGACCCGCATCCTCGACATCGGCTACGTCAGCGCCGACGAACGCCTCGCCGCCCTCCTCGGCATCCGCCCCGGCGGCCGCGTCCTGCGCATCCACCGCCTCCGCCTGGCCGACGGCGAGGCCATGTCCATCGACACCTCGCACCTGCCCGCCCGCCGCTTCCCCGGCCTGCGCCGCGAACTGCCCCGCCACCACTCCCTCTACGAGACCCTCGCCACGGCCTACGACGTCCACCTCACCGAGGCCGAGGAGACCATCGAGACCGTCCTCGCCACCCCCCACGACGCCCAGCTCCTCGGCGTCGACGTCGGCCTCCCCCTCCTCCTCCTCTCCCGCCACGCCCTGGACTCCACCGGCCAGCCCGTCGAATGGGCCCAGTCCCTCTACCGAGGCGACCGCTACAAATTCACCACCCGCCTCCGCCGCCACTAGAACCTCCCCGATTCTGGGTACGCTCCGACCACGTGTTCCCTACGATGACCGGAGCAGATCGTGAGGGAGGAGACACCCGACGTGACGACGACGGTGGAATGGTCGATGCCGCAGGAGCTGACGGACACCCCGTGGGCGCTGTGGACCGACGGCACGCTGGGCGACTCCCTCCAGGTCCCGGAAGGCTCTCGGGTCGAGGTCATCGGAGGCAAGGTCGTCGTGTCACCCCCGCCACTCCCGACGCACGGATTCATCGTGCACGAGGTATCCAAGGCGTTCGTGCGAGCGCAGAGCCGCGAGTTCCGCTGGGAGGCTCTACAGAACTCGAACGTGGCGCTCAGTGAGCGCGCCAACGGCTTCGTTCCCGACCTTGTGATCGTCGACCACGAGGTGTACCAGGCGACGAACGATCCGGCCGCCCGCCACTATCTGCCGGACGAGATCGAGATGGTCGTGGAGGTCACGTCGTACGGCAACGCCCGGAACGATCGCTGCCCTCCCAGGGACAAGCCGCGGACCAAGTGGAACGCCTACGCCGCCACGGAGATCCCCTTCTATCTCCTCGTCGACCGCGACCCGAAGATCTCCCGCACCTTCCTCTTCACGATCCCGGACGGCGCCACCGCCGCCTACCTTCACGAGGAGTCCTGGCCCTTCGGCGAGACCATCTCCCTCCCCGAGCCCTTCAACATCGAGATCGAGACCGAGTCCTGGCGCACCTGGTGATCCCGCCGACCGGCGACTCACGACCGGCGCGGAACTGAGAGCTACGGCCCTCCTCGTTCTGGGTACGCTCCGACCACGTGTTCCCTACGATGACCGGAGCAGATCGTGAGGGAGGAGACACCCGACGTGACCAACATCGTCGAAGACCCGGCCCATCCCGTGGTGCTGCCGCGTCCGCTGGAAGAGCTCTGGGCGGGCGGCGAGCTGCACGACTTCCTCCATCTGCCTCACGACGGCACGCGTGTCGAGGTCATTGGAGGACGGATCGTCGTGTCACCCCCGCCCATGTTCCGTCACAATCTGATGGTCAGCAACATCGCGGACGCCTTCGCTCAGGCGCGCGTCCACGACCCGGCGAACCCGTGGGTCACCGTGCAGGGGTCCGCGCTGCAATGGCTCGGCAGCGGAAGCGGGTGCATTCCCGACCTGATCGTGCTCGATCAGACCGCGTGCCTGGAGACCTACGACGCCGACGCCGCCATCGTCCTGCCGGAGAACATCGAGATCGTCGTGGAGATCACCTCCAAGAGCAACGCCGCCGACGACCGCCCCGCCGACCCGCCGCAGTCGCGCCGGACGAAGTGGTCCGAGTACGCCCACGCGGGCATCCCCTACTACCTGCTCGTCGACCGCTCCCCCAAGGCCGCCACGACGACCCTCTACTCCATCCCCGACGGCGGCTCCCGCGCCTACCTGAACAACGAATCCTGGCTCTTCGGCGAAACCATCCGCCTCCCCGACCCCTTCAACGTAGAAATCGACACCGCACCCTGGCGCACCTGGTGACGTGATGGGAAAGGCCGGGCCCGGGTGGGCCCGGCCTTTCGGGTGTCAGAGGGTCTTTGTCAGGGCCTTGATGGGCATCTGGAGTTCGGTGAGGAGGTCCAGGTCCTTTTCGGCGGGGCGGCCCAGGGTGGTGAGGTAGTTGCCGACGATGATGGCGTTGATGCCGCCGAGCATGCCTTCGCGGGTGCCGAGGTCACCGAGGGTGAGTTCGCGGCCGCCCGCGTAGCGGAGGATGGTGCGGGGCAGGGTGAGGCGGAAGGTCGCGATGGTCTTCAGGGCCTCGGCGCCCTCGACCAGGGGCAGGTCGGCGAACGGGGTGCCGGGGCGGGGGGCGAGGAAGTTCAGCGGGACCTCGTCGGGCTCCAGTTCGGCGAGCTGCGCCGCGAACTCGGCGCGCTGCTCCACCGACTCGCCCATGCCGATGATGCCGCCGCAGCACACCTCCATGCCGGCCTCCTTCACCATGCGGAGCGTGTCCCAGCGCTCCTCCCACGAGTGGGTGGTGACGACGCTGCCGAAGTGCGAGCGGGCCGTCTCCAGGTTGTGGTTGTAGCGGTGGACGCCCATCGCCGCCAGCTCGTCCACCTGCTCCTGGGTGAGCATGCCGAGCGAGCACGCGATGTTGATCTCGACGGCGGCGTTGATCGCCTCGACGCCCGCGCGGACCTGCTTCATCAGCCGCTCGTCCGGGCCGCGCACGGCCGCGACGATGCAGAACTCCGTCGCGCCCGTCTTGGCGGTCTCCTTGGCGGCCTCGACGAGGTCGGGGATGTTCAGCCACACCGACCGCACCGGTGACTCGAACGTGCCCGACTGGGAGCAGAAGTGGCAGTCCTCCGGGCAGCCGCCCGTCTTCAGCGAGACGATGCCCTCCACCTCGACCTCGGGGCCGCACCAGCGCATCCGCACGTCGTGGGCGAGGGCCAGCAGCTCCTCCAGCCGGGAGTCGGGCAGCGTCAGGCACTCCAGTGCCTGCGCGGTGGTCAGGCCCCGGCCCTCCTCCAGAACCTGGCGGCGGGCGACGTCGAGGATGTCGGTCACGGATGTTCTCCTTCAGGGCAGGCCGTGGACGGCACGGAACGCGGCCGGGTCGAAGACGCCGCCGAACGCGGGCGCGAGCCCCGCGCTGGCGACGGCGAGGAACTCGGCCGGGTCGAGGGCCGCGGCGCCCGCCGGGAGGACCCCGGCGAGCGGGCGGGCCGCGATCGTCTCCAGATCGCGCAGGTTGCTGCGCATGGCGAGGTCGGGTTCGGCGGGCCAGGAGCCGACGACGACGCCGGCGAGCTGGACGCCCCGGTGCGCCATGGCCTCCAGGGTGAGCGCGGTGTGGTTGAGCGTGCCGAGGTCGGGGCGGGTCACCACGACGACGGCGGCGCCGAGCCAGCGGGCGAGGTCGGCGACGGTGCCGCCCTCGTCGTCGTAGCGGACGAGGAGCCCGCCCGCGCCCTCCACCAGGACGAGCCCCCGCACGTCGGCGAGGGCGCGGACGCGGCCCGCCGCGTCCGCGAGCCGCACCGGCGGCAGCCCGGCGGCGCGGGCCGCGGCGGCGGGCGCCAGCGGGTCGGGGAACCGGGCGTACTCGTGCAGGTCGGTGACGCCGGCGAGCCGCGCGACCTCGTCGAGGTCGGCGGCCTCCCCCGGCGCGACGCCGGTCTGTCCCGGTTTGACGACGGCGACGCCGGTGCCGCGCGCCGCCGCCAGCGCCGCCAGCGCGGCGGTGACGACGGTCTTGCCGACGCCGGTACACGTCCCGGTCACCACGAGCACACTCACGTGCGGCACACTAGCGCGCGCCCCGCCCCCGGTTCTGCGCAGGAACCCACAGTCTTGACCGGACCCGGTTTGTACGACGGCCGCTCACCGCGACCGCCGGGCGGACGCCCCTGCTCGTGAGGGTCGGCCGGGACGTCCCGTCAGGGCCGGTCAGTGGATCGCCGGAGTGTCGAGATCGTCTGCGACCTGGTGGGTGACGGCGACGAGGTCGGGGGGCAGGGTGTCGAGGCGTGTGTCGAGGTCGTCGCGGAAGCGGAGGCGTTCCAGGGACGGGTCGGCGGGGCGCGCGTCGGGCGTCCAGGCGGCGTGGATGAGGTAGGGCAGGGTCGTGCCCGGCGCGGCGGCCAGGACGGCGACGGGGCCGCGGGTGACGGCGGCGGCGTCGAAGAGTTCGAGGCGGAAGCGGTCGTCGTTGTGGACGGCGACGAGCAGGTACCCGTCGTGGCCGCCGGGGTCGGTGTGCGCGCCGCGCGGGACGAAGACGGGCGCGGTCGGGTAGTCGTCGAGGGCGAACGTCCACTCCGAGAGGGGCCGCAGGTCCTCGCGGTCGTGGGTGACGAGCGTCGCGGGCGTCTCCTCGGCCGGGAACACCGCCGGGTCGACGCGCCCCGCGTAGTTCTTCAGCACCCGCCGGCTGATCGCCTCGGGGTGGAAGCCGAGGTAGATCAGGTGGTGGCGGGTCGGCCGGGCCAGGCCCGCGTCGCTCCAGTCCACGGCGGACAGTTCGGCCTGCCACCAGCGGCCGGGTTCGGTGGCGCGGGCGCGCTCGCGGACGGTGCCCTTCTCGGGGTCGAACACCAGGACGGTGGTGAGCGCGGGCGTCATCCCGTGGCAGTACATCCCGCGCAGCGCCGGATCGACCGGTTCGCCGCGCACGTCCATGTCGTCCTCGCGCAGGTACATGCCGATGTCGACGCCCTCGGAGTGTTCCAGGACGAGGTCGATCCCGTCGCGGTCGTCGTAGCGGGCGTAGAAGTGGTTGACCTCGGGTGCGATGCGGAACTCGCGGCACGGCACGCTCGCCCGCGCGGGGTGGAGGTCGTCCTTGCGGATGAGCAGGAACGGCCCGTCGGGGTTGTTGGCGACGGTCCGGTCCCCGCCGAAGATCTCGTCGGGGTCGAGCTTGTAGGCGGTGTCGGCGAGGATCAGCCAGTTCCGCGTCTGCGCGATGGTGTGGCTGGCCTGCGGCAGGACTGCGCCGTCGACGTCCCAGCGGTGCACGCGGGTGCCGGTGCCGTCGTAGCGGACGACGGCGACGGCGCCGGTCAGCGCGTCGCGGCTGATGCTCCACAGGCAGTCGCGCTCGGGGTCGATCACGGGGTGCGCGGTCGTGGCGACGAGCGGCAGGACGGGGTGGTCGAGCGCGGGCTTCCAGTCGTCGCGGTGCCCGACCTCGGCGAGGAAGCCGAGCGTGACGGGGTCCACCTCGACGGGGCGGCCCGCGTCCCAGGTGGCGAACAGGCGGTCGCCCCACGGCAGCGGCGCGGTGTTGGCGGCGTTGGAGAAGCCCCAGGGCGAGTCGGTGCCGACGGGGCCGGGGACGAACAGGTCGGGGCGGGCGCGGCGCAGCCGCACCGAGGGCGTGTCGAGGACGTGCGGGTGCCAGGTGAAGCGTCCGGCGGCGTCCGGGCGCAGGTCGAGGCGCGCGAGGACGCCGTCACCGAAGAAGGCGTGCCGGGGGCGGGTGCGCTGGTCGGAGGAGCTGACGACGTAGTGGCCGGAGAGGTCGCCGGGCCAGGTGCCGGCGACGACCGTGAGGGGGAGGTCGTGGAGGTCGCCGCGGCCGAGGAGGGTTCGGGGAATCGGCATGCCACATAATCAATCCCTTACTTGGTTAGTCGTCAAGACCCTGACGACTAACCGCTACGCCGGTCTTCGCCGGATATCGTGAAGCGCATGTCCCCGCCGACCACCGCCCCGCCGTCCGGCCTGACGGTCCGCACCGCCCGCCCCGACGAGTACGCCGCGGTCGGCGCGCTCACCGTCGACGTCTACGTCGGCGGCGGCTACATGAACCCGGAGTCGACGTACATCGCGACGCTGCGCGACACGGCGGCCCGCGCCGCGACGACGGAGATCCTCGTCGCAGAGCTCGGCGGCACGCTCGTCGGCGCCGTCGCCTACTGCCCGCCGGAGAGCCCGCTCGCAGAACTGGCCGGGCCGGACGACGGCGAGTTCCGGATGCTGGCCGTGCTGCCGTCCGCGCAGGGCCGCGGCGCGGGTTCGGCGCTCGTCCGCGCGTGCGTCGAACGCGCCCGCGCGGCGGGCCTGCGCGGCGTGCGCCTCTCGACGCAGCCGAACATGACGGCCGCGCACCGCCTCTACGAGCGCCTGGGGTTCCACCGGACGCCGGACGACGACTGGTCGCCCGTGCCGGGCCTGCTCCTCGTCACCTACGCGCTGGCGTTCTGACCGATCAGGCGGAGGTGAGGGTGCCGTGGCGGGAGCAGCGGGCCTCCCAGCCGACGGGCGTCACCTGCACGACCATGCGGCGGCGGCACTGGGCGCAGTAGCGCGGCGGCTCCATCGCGCGGGCGGCGCGGCAGGCGTCGTGGGCGCCGGACGCGGCGGGCTCGCCGCAGCGGTCGCAGTAGGTCTCCACGGGCGGCACCCTACCGTCACTCGATGACGGCGAGGAGATCGCCGGCCTGCACGACCTGGCCCTCGGTCACGGCGAGCGTGGCGACCGTGCCGCCGTCCTCGGCCAGGACGGGGATCTCCATCTTCATCGACTCCAGGATGACGAGCGTGTCACCCTCGGCGACCTCGGCGCCCTCCGCGACCGTGACCTGCCAGACGTTCGCGACCATCTCCGCACGGACCTCGGCCACGGCGGCTCCCTTCGAACGGTGTCGCCGGCCTCGCGCCGGCGAACGAGGAACGAGCGGTGCTCACGGGGTGCGCATGCGCTCCACGAGCCCCGTGTCGTAGCCGCCGCCGGTGAACTCGGGACGGTCGAGCAGCTCCCGGTGGAACGGGAGGTTGTTCTTCGGCCCCTCGATGCGGAACGCGTCGAGCGCGGCGCGCGCCTTGGCGAGCGCGGCGGGGCGGTCTTCGGCGTGCACGCACAGCTTGGCCATGAGCGGGTCGTAGAACGGCGTGACGGTGTTGCCTTCGGCATATCCGGCGTCGATGCGGATGCCGTCGCCGACGGGCTCCTCCCACACCTTGATCCGGCCGGGGCCGGGCAGGAAGCGGCGCGGTTCCTCGGCGTAGACGCGGAACTCGATCGCGTGCCCGCGCGGCCGGACGCCGGTGAACGACACCGGCTCGCCCGCCGCGATGCGGATCTGCTGCTCGACCAGGTCGATGCCGGTGACCATCTCGGTGACGGGGTGCTCGACCTGGAGCCGGGTGTTCATCTCCATGAAGAAGAACTCCTGCGCGTCGGGCGCGACGAGGCATTCGACGGTGCCCGCGCCCCGGTAGCCGACGGCCTCGCCGGCGCGGACGGCGGCGTCCATCATTCGCTGCCGCAGCTCGTCCCCGATGCCGGGCGAGGGCGTCTCCTCGACGAGCTTCTGGTGCCGGCGCTGCACCGAGCAGTCGCGGTCGCCGAGGGCCAGGACGGTGCCGTCCGCGAGGCCGAGGATCTGGATCTCGACGTGCCGGGCGCCCTCGACGAACCGTTCGAGCAGGATGTCGGACCCGGCGAAGAACCGGTCGGCGCGGCTGCGGGCGGTGCGGTAGGCGGCGCGCAGCGCCTCCTCGGCGCGGGCGGCGCCCATGCCGACCCCGCCGCCGCCCGCGGCGGCCTTGACCATGACGGGGTAGCCGATGCGCTCGGCCTCCTCGACGGCGGTCTCCTCGTCGGGGACGGGCTCCCAGACGCCGGGGCAGACGGGCACCCCGGCCTCTTTCATCAGGTTCCGAGCGTTGATCTTGTCGCCCATGCGGGCGATGGCGAGCGGCGACGGCCCGATCCAGACCAGGCCCCGGTCGAGGACGGCCTGGGCGAACTCGGCGTTCTCCGCCAGGAACCCGTAGCCGGGATGGATCGCCTGGGCGTTGGCGCGCCGGGCGGCCTCCAGGACGCGGGGGGCGTCCAGGTAGCTGCTGGCGGGTTCGGCGGGGCCGAGCAGGACGGCCTCGTCGGCCTCGGCGACGAACGGCAGGTCGGCGTCGGCCTCGGAGTAGACGGCGACGGCCTTCAGCCCCATGGCGCGGACGGTCGCGATGATCCGTCCGGCGATCTCGCCGCGGTTCGCCACGAGGACGGACTCGAACACCTGCCGACACCCCTTCGTACCGATGGCCTTGCCTTTGCGCCGACCCTAGCCCTCCGGCCACCGGCCGGGCGGCGGTCCGGACGACAAATACCCGCGCGTGGTTTTGTCGCTACCCGCGCTTCACCCGATCCCCGGTGCGAAGCCGTGCAAACCGGCCGCTCTCACAGCCGGGGCCGACGGTCGACGACCCGCGACAGCGCCTCCACGACGGCCGGGTCGTACTCGGCGGCCGAGTCGAGCCGGAGCCGTTCCAGGACGGCGGCGCCCCGGTCGCGGTCGGCCGAGTCACCGACGAGGTCGTCGTAGGCGTTGGCGACCTTGATGACGCGTCCGGCCAGCGGCGGCGGCACCGGCCGCCCGTCGCCGCCCGGTTCGTCATGGCCCGTCCGGTACGGGTGGGACGACTGGCGGACGATGTCCGCGACGCGGTCGAGGACGCCGGTCTCCCGGATGACCTCGGCGCCCAGGTCAGCGATGCGGCGCTGCTCGGCGGGCGAGGCCAGCACGGTCGCGCCGCCGGGGATCGGGTCACCGAGGGAGAGCTGCCCGATGTCGTGCATGAGCGCCGCGTACTCCAGTTCGAGCAGTTCCTCCTCGGGCATCCCGAGTTCGCGGCCCATCGCGACCGACAGCCGGGCGACGCGCCGCGAGTGCCCCGCCTCGACGTACCCGCCGACCTCGGTGACCTTCGACAGCGCGCGGACCGTCTGGAGGTAGGTGGCGCGGATGCCCGCGTAGCGGCGGAACGCGAACTGCGTGACGAGGATCGGCGCGGTGAACACCAGCAGCGCGGCGGGGCCGAGCAGCGTGGTCGCGACGGCGATGAGCATCGCGGTGGCGCTGGTCGCCGCGCACAGCGCGATCTTCGCGCGGATCTCGTCGCGGACGGCGATGCCGAACCGGACGGACTCGGCGCGGATCAGCGCGGCGACGAGCACGTCCAGGAAGCAGGACCCGACGACGACCGCGCCCATCACCAGCAGCAGCGGCAGCCAGCCGAGCCCGAGCGCCAGCACCGGCCGGAAGCACAGCGCGACGAGCGCGACCGTGAACAGCCGCCGGGCCAGCGCGTCCAGGCGGGGCGTGCGGCCGACCGCGATGTGCGGGAGCGTTCCGACGAGCATCCCCACGGCGGCCACGGCGATGACCTGGAACGGCGAGTGCTCGGCGGGCCGCACGTCCAGCACGGCGCCGGTGGCGCCGGGCCCGACGCCGACGAGCAGCGCGTAACCGAGGGCGCCCGCGGTGGCGACGGGCGCGACCTCCCGGTTGCCGGGCATGACCATGCGGAACAGCTCGCCGAGCGCGATGAGGACGCCGAAGAACACGGCGGGCTCGGTCTGCACGATCCCGACGGCGGCGACCTGGGTGACGGCGACGAGCACGATGAGCCCGGCCGAGGCGATGAGCAGCGCCTGCCCGGAGTCGACGGTCTGCCAGCCCGCGCGGCGCGGCTCGGCGCCGCTGCTCACCGCGCGGCCCCGTCGCGGGCGACGCGCAGCGGGGCGGCGGGGTCGTCGTGGTCCTGGGCGGTGGTCTGGGCGACGCCGTCGCCGGGGACGACGACGGGGCTCGGCGGCTCCCAGCCCTCGCGTTCGAGGGCGCGCAGGAACGCGTCGACGATGACGGGGTCGAAGTGCTCGCCCGCGCTGCGGCGCAGCTCGCGGACGGCCTCCTCCTTGCTGCGCGCGGCACGGTAGGAGCGGGTGGAGGTCATGGCGTCGAAGGCGTCGGCGACGGAGATGACGCGGGCGAACTCGGGGATCTCGTCGCCGGCGAGGCCCATCGGGTAGCCGCCGCCGTTCATCTTCTCGTGGTGGTGCATGATCCCGGCGAGGGCCTCGTCGAGGAAGCCGATCTCCTTGACGATCTGGAGGCCGCGCATCGGGTGGAGCTGGATGGCGGCGAACTCCTCCTCGGTCATCGGGCCCTCCTTCTGGAGGACGGTCGTCGGCACGCCGAGCTTGCCGACGTCGTGCAGCATGCCCGCGTAGCGGATGGCCTCGACGCGGTCGGCGCGCATGCCGATCTCCTGCGCGATGAGCACCGAGCCGCGCGACACCCGTTCGGAGTGGCCGCGGGTGTAGTAGTCCTTGGTCTCGACGGCCTGGCAGAGCGCGGCGAGGGTGGCGCTGTGCGCGCGCTTCTGGTCGTGGGCCTGCTCCAGCGCCCAGCGGGCGATGAACAGCGGCAGCAGCACCAGCACCGGCGCGAAGATCGTGATGCCGGGCCACAGCCCGGCGATGAGCAGCCCGAACATGCCGTAGCCGAGGCAGCCGAGCGCGAGCGGACCGCTCTCGCGCGCCATCGCCCGCAGCGTCGACTGCCGGGCGAGCACGAGGACGCCGGTGGTGAGCGCGAGGTTGACGGCGACGAACGTGACGGCGGCGGCGACGAACGGCACGATGACGTGCTCGACCCAGGCGGCCTCGCCGGGCGCGTAGTCGTAGCCGCCGAGGAGCGCGAACACGTGCGCGGCGATGAACCCGCCGAGCGCGAACTGGGCGCCGTTGAAGAGTCGCTTGACGGGCGCGAAGAACCGCTGTCCGGTGATGACGGCGGTGGCGCCGAGCACGGCGGCACCCGCCGGGCCGAGCAGCACGACCGAGGCGAGGCTGGCCGCGAAGCCGAGCGACACCCGGGCCCGTTCGACGGTGAGCTGGGCGGGCACCGAATCGCACACGAAGAACAGCACGGCCAGGACCGCGAGGGCCTTCCAGTCGAGCTCGGCGCGCGGAACGGTCACCAGGACGCCCGCCGCGAGCGCGATCACACCGGTGACGTAGATCCGCGCGGCAAGCGGTAGCTCGCGCATGTGCCGCCCCCTTCGGGACTGACGGCCCCGGTGCGTGCGCCGGGGGTTGCGGGGGTTCGTCCCGCATGGGCCGGAACCATGGAACCGTGCGACGGCCGCGGCGGCCGGGCGGACCACGTGCGGGATGCCGGGGTCCGCGCCGCTGGGGCGGCGCGGACCGGGGCTACACCCAGGAGACGCCCCGGCGCGCGGTGCGCGGCCGGTGTCCCTGCCCACTGTGGTCGATCATGATGCCGCTGTCTCCCCCACATGACCCCGGGGACGGCCCGCACCGGGCTGGCTGGATGCGGGCGGACGCTCCCCCCTCGGGCGCGTCCCGGTCGTCCCCGTCGCTGATTCCGGGAGTCAGCCTAACGCGATGGGCACGGCTCACACAGGCGTGCCACAAATCCTGGGCAAAGCGTGAACTTCGCTCCACGGTGCGTGAGGTGGACGGGCCTTTTCTCCACGCGCCGTACACGCACAACGCGCCTGCACAAGCCCGCTGCACGTGCATTCCGGGCGGCGTTCCGGACGGGGCCGGGAAAACGTTTTTCAGGAACGCGCGACGGCGCGTTCGCGCGCCCAGGCGACGGTCCGGGCGAGGCCCTCCGCGAGGTCGACCCGGGGCGTCCAGCCGAGGGCGTCCGCCGTCGCGGAGGGGTCGATCGCCATGGCGGGCAGGTCGCCGAGGCGGGCGGGCGCGAAGGCGGGGTCGTCGGGGGCCCCGGCGGCCTCCGCGACGAGGGTGTGCAGCGCGCGGTCGGTGGTCTGGCGGCCGGTGCCGACGTTGAAGCGGCCTCCCCCGCCGGCCTCGCCCGCCGCGCGGGCGAAGGCGTCCACGACGTCGGCGACGTACACGTAGTCGCGGGTCTGCCCGCCGTCGCCGTGCACCCGCGTCGGGGCGCCGGACAGCAGCGCGTCGGTGAAGATCGACACGACGCCGGCCTCGCCTTCGGGCGTCTGCCTCGGCCCGTAGACGTTCGCCAGCGTCAGCGTGGTGAAGTCGAGGCCGTGCAGGGCGCGGTACATGCCCGCGTAGACCTCGCCGGTGACCTTGGACGCGGCGTAGGGCGACGCGGGCCGCAGCGGCGCGTCCGCCGGGACGGGCAGCGCGTCCGGAACGCCGTAGACCGCGCAGCTCGACGTGAACACGACCTTGCGGGCGCCCGCGAGCCGCGCGGACTCCAGCACGTTCGCGGTGCCGAGCACGTTGACGCGGGCGTCGCCCGCCGGGTCTGCGACGCTGACGCGGACGCTCACCTGCGCGGCCAGGTGGCAGACGACGTCCGGCCGGAACGCGGCCATCCGCCCGGCGAGCGCCGGGTCTGCGACGTCCATCTCCCACAGCTCGACGCCGTCGCGGACGTGGACGCCGCCGGACAGGTCGTCCAGCCCGACGACGTCGTTCCCGTCGGCGAGCAGCCGATCGACGAGGTGGGAGCCGATGAACCCGGCCGAGCCGGTGACGATGACGCGCATGCCCGCACGATATCGGGCGGGCGGCGCGCTCAGGCGCGCTCGGCCGCCGGGCCCTGCTCGGCGTCCTTCAGCTCGCCGCAGATGCGGCTGATGCGCCCGAGGACCTTGGCGCGCAGGTCGGCCGGGACCGGCTCGCACCCGCACGACTTGTTCACGAGCTTCTTGACCGACTCCTCCAGGCCGTACTCGCGCAGGCACGGCCCGCACTCGTCCAGATGGACCTGGACCTCGCTGCATCCGCCCTGGTCGAGTTCACCGTCGAGATAGGTGTAGACCCGGGCCAGCACTTCGGTACAGGGGGTCTCATGGGCTTCGCCGCAGCTCATCCCCTACTCACCCTCTCCGCTCAGCGGGTGCCTGGGCCCGGGTCATCCCGCGATCCCGGGCGTAGTCCTCCAGCATGCCCCGCAACTGACGGCGGCCGCGGTGCAAACGCGACATCACGGTCCCGATGGGGGTGTTCATGATGTCGGCGATCTCCTTGTACGCGAAGCCCTCGACGTCCGCGAGGTACACCGCGATGCGGAAGTCCTCCGGGAGTTCCTGGAGGGCCCGCTTGACGTCGGAGTCGGGCAGGTGCTCCAGCGCCTCGGCCTCCGCGGACTTCAGCCCGCTGGAGGTGTGCGACTCGGCGCGGGCGATCTGCCAGTCCTCGATCTCCTCGGTGGCCGACTGCTGCGGCTGCCGCTGCTTCTTGCGGTAGGAGTTGATGAACGTGTTGGTCAGAATCCGGTACAGCCAAGCCTTGAGGTTCGTGCCCTGCTTGAACTGGTGAAAGGACCCGAACGCCTTGGCGAAGGTCTCCTGGACGAGATCCTCGGCGTCGGCCGGATTGCGCGTCATGCGGAGCGCGGCCGAGTAGAGCTGGTCCAGATACGGGAGCACATCGCGCTCGAACCGCTCCTGGCGCTCCTCGACGGTCTCCGTGGTCCCCGCGACCTGACCCACCCCCTCGCCTGAACCGACGCCGGCGGCGTCGTCCTGCACCGACGATAGCGGGCCGCGACGTCGCAACACGCCGTCGGGGGCGCGCAGTCGCCCGGCCGCGGCCGATGCGCGGCCCCGTGGGCGTTCTGCGACGACTGTGGACATGGACGCAACCTCCGGACCGATGAGAGCGCACTGTGGGTTGTGAGACTGTGCAACACCGGACTCCGCGTTCCGATTCCCCGACCGGGCGCGAAACGCGACCGCGGGCCCCGTGCGTCGAACCGACGCCACGGACCCGCCACCCGGGCGACCCCGTACACGGAGGGGTGGCCCGGGGCCCGATGGGGGAAGAAGTGACGTACACGGCGAGAACAGGAGCAAAGCGGTGCTACCGGTGCCGGCGCGACCTCCCGAGCCCACCCGTTCCACCGGACTTCGCGACGCCTCCGGCGACGCGGAGCCGCTGGCGCTCTACTGGGCGTTCTACTGGGCTGTCGCCGAGGCGCAGCTCGTCCGCTGGCTGCCCCGCCGGCCCGCCCGCCTGCTGGACGTCTCGGGCGACACCGGGCGTACCGCCGGGCAGGCCGCGGCGTGCGGGCACCGGGTCATCGAGGTGATCGAGGCGGCGCCCGAGGAGGGCCGCGCCGACGCCGAGCCGCCCCCCGGGCAGGACGGGCACGGCGGCCCGGACGGCGACGGCGCGCGCGACGGCGGCGCGTTCACCGGGGCGCGGCCGGGCGGGTCGGTGCGGCGGGTCGTGGCCGACTCGGGACGGCTGGACTTCCTCGCCGACGCGTCCGTGGACGCCGTCGTCGCCGAGAACCGCGCGCTGTCGCGCCATCTGGTGACCGAGGCGTCCGTCGCCGAGATCGCCCGCGTGCTGCGGCCCGGCGGGCGCGTGCTGCTGTCGGTCGACTCGCTCACGCTCGGCATGGCGCTGCTCGCCGAGCAGAACCGGTGGGCGCACCTGTCGGACGTGCCCGCCGCCGAGGTGCTGCTGGTGCCGTGGCCGGACGGGTCCATCACCCGCTGCTTCGGCATCGACCAGCTCCGCGAGCTGCTGACCGAGGCCGGGCTGGACGTGGAGTGGATCAGGCCGCGCACCGCGCTGTCGCCGTCCACGGTCGAGCACATGCTGTCGCGCTCCCCCGGCGCGCTCCAGGGCCTGGTGCGCACCGAGCTGGCCGCGCCGCCCGGGGACGACTCGCTCGGCGTGCACCTGCTGGCGTCGGCGCGGCGTCCGGCGGACTGACGCGGAGGCCGGTCAGGCGGGGTCGTCGTCCTCCCCGGCGGGGCGGAGCAACTGCGCGCCGTTGTTGCGGACGTTGTTGACCAGCGGCGACACCGGATAGGCGTCCATCTCGCCGGACATCGCGGGCACCAGCAGGCCGCGGACCTCGTCGGTGTCGGTCAGTTCCGGGTCGAGCCAGGCGTCCCACGCGTCCGGCCGGACGACCATCGGCATGCGGTCGTGGATGCGGCCGAGGTCGTCGGGGGCGTCGGTGGTGATGACCGTGCACGTCCAGACCCACGCGTCGTCGGGCGACTTCCACAGCTCGTAGAGCCCGGCCATGGCCAGCACGCCGCCGTCCTTGGGGTGGATGAAGAACGGCTGCTTGCGCTTCTTGCCCTTCTTCTGGCCCTCGGCCGGGTCGTCCTCCAGCGTGTACCACTCGTAGTAGCCGTCGGCGGGCAGCAGGCAGCGGCGGCGCTTGAACGCGCGGCGGTAGGCGGGCTTCTCGTGCACGGTCTCGGCCCGCGCGTTGATCATCCGGCTGCCGATGGACAGGTCCTTCGCCCACGACGGGACCAGACCCCACCGCAGCGTCCGCAGCTCACGGACGGGATCGCCGTTCTCCGGCGGCGCCGCGCCCGCCTCCTCGGCGTCCCGCGCGGCCTTGTCCGCCGGGCGGGTGAGGACGGCGGGGACCTGCTTGGTGGGGGCGACGTTGTAGTCGGGTTCCAGGTCGCCGCCGGAGTCGTCGAGGACGACGCCGAACTGGTCGAGGAGTTCCTGGCGGGCTCGGGCTGTGGCGTATCGACCGCACATGGCGTCCATACTGCCCGCCGCCGCCGACATTCCGTGTGCTTGACCGCGATCCGCGTGGGCATGTAGCCCGCATGCGACCCATCACCACGCTGGCCCGGCCGCTCGCGGCCGCCCCGTTCATCGTCACCGGACTGGAGACCCTGCGGAACCCGCGCGAGCGCGCCGAGCAGGTGGAACCGGTCCTCAAGCCCGTCGCCGACCGGCTCGACTGGCTCCCCACCAAGGACCCGGTGACGCTCGTCCGGGTCGAGGGGGCGGTCAGCCTCGGCACGGGCGTGCTGCTGCTCGCGGGCAAGGCGAGCCGCCTGACGTCGCTGCTGCTGGCGGCGCAGCTCGTCCCGAGCCTGGCCACCGAGCACCGCTACTGGACCGAGGACGACCCCGAGCGCCGCGCCAACGAGCGTTCGCACCTGCTGAAGAACGCGGGGCTGCTCGGGGCGCTGCTGCTCGTCGCGTCCGAGCCGCGCCGGTCCGCGCACATCGCGGCGCTGAAGACGCAGTTGCACGACGCCCGCGTCAAGGCCGGCGCCGAGACCCGCGTGCTGCGCGCGCAGACCCGCGCCGAGCTGAAGAACGCGCGCCGCGAGGCCGTCCGCCAGGTGCGCGAGGCCAAGCGGGCGGGCGGGCGCAAGGCAGCTAAGGCGGCGGGTGCCGGGAAGGCCACCCAGTCGATCGGCAAGGCCGCGGGCAAGTCGGCCAAGTCCACCCGCAAGGCGGCCAAGGCGGCCCGCGCCAAGGTCTCGCGCTGACGGCCTCCTCCGCCGCGCGGTCTCCGTCCTCGGCGGAGCCGCGCGGCGGCGTCGTGCGGCGGGGTTCCCCAAGCGCGCCTTAACGGAGGCTGAAGCCGATTGCGGACCGGCGCGGCAGGGGGCGTAATGCCAGGTGAAGCCCCTTTCCCGCCGCTCTGGGAGGCCGCGATGACCGTTCCCGCCGTGTCCAGGCCCGTGCCGTCCCGTCCCGCGGTGGACGCCGACGCCGTCGTCGCCGCCCTCTACCGCGACCACGGCGGGACGCTGCTGACGTTCGTGCTGCGGCTCACCGGCGGCGACCGGCCGTGGGCCGAGGACGTCGTGCAGGAGACGATGATCCGCGCCTGGCGCAGTGCCGCCCGGCTCGACCCCGCCGCGTCGCCGATGCCGTGGCTGGCGACCGTCGCGCGGCGGATCGTCATCGACGACCGGCGGCGCCGCGCCGTGCGTCCCGCCGAGTCCGGCGACACGCCGCTGGAGCAGTTCGCGGCCCGTGAGGCCGCCCAGGAGCTGGACGCGCTGCTCGGCCGCGTCGTCCTGGACGAGGCGCTGGCCTCGCTGTCGGCCGCGCACCGTTCTATCCTGACCGAGACCGTGGTGCGGGACCGGACCGTGAACCAGGCCGCGGCGGCGCTCGGCATCCCGGTGGGCACCGCCAAGTCCCGCGTCTACTACGCGCTGCGCGCCCTGCGCGCCGCGCTGGAGGACCGGGGCTGGAGATCGGCTGGATGAACCCACCCGTCGAGCACACCGACGTCGCCGCCTACGCGCTCGGCGTCCTGGAACCCGGCGACCGCGCCGCCTTCGAGACGCATCTCGCCTCCTGCGCGCGCTGCCGGGACGAACTCGCGGCCCTCGCCCCGGCCGCCGCCCGTCTCCGCGAGGAGCGCGACGCCCGCCAGGACACCACCTGAGCCGGGGTCTCCGCAGTGCGCGTGCGACGCGGTGGGGGCGGGCGAACCGATAATCTGGGGAGCATGACCTCTGGTGCCTCCTGGCTCGCGCCCACCGCCGACCGTCCGGTGGCCGCCCGGGTGGCGCTGCCCGGGTCCAAGTCGATGACGAACCGGGCGCTGATCCTCGCGGCGCTGGCCGACGGGCCGGTGACGATCGAGCGTCCGCTGCGCAGCCGCGACACCGACCTCATGGCCGCCGCGCTGCGCGCGCTCGGGATCGGCGTCGCCGAGACGTCCGGCGGCTGGGCCGTCACCCCCGCCGAACCGGCCGGGCCCGCGCGCATCGACGTCGGCCTCGCCGGAACCGTCATGCGGTTCGTGCCGCCGGTCGCGGCGCTCGCCGCGGGCACCGTCGAGATCGACGGCGACCCGCGCGCCCGGGAACGTCCCATGGGCCCGCTCATCGCCGCGCTGCGGGCCCTCGGCGCCGACCTCGACGACGGCGGGCGCGGGCTGCTGCCGCTCACGCTGCGCGGGCGCGGCGGGCTGGCGGGCGGGGCCGTCACGATCGACGCGTCCGGGTCGTCGCAGCTCGTGTCGGGGCTGCTGCTGGCCGCGCCCCGGTTCGGCAAGGGCGTCGAGGTCCGGCACGAGGGGCCGCCCGTGCCGTCCGCGCCGCACCTGGAGATGACCGTCGCGATGCTGCGCGCGGCGGGCGCCACCGTCGACACCGGGCCCGACCTGTGGCGGGTCGCCCCCGGCCCCGTCACCGCCCGCCGGTGGGAGATCGAACCCGACCTGTCCAACGCCGCGCAGTTCCTCGGCGCCGCGCTCGTCACCGGCGGCTCGGTCACCGTGCCCGGCTGGCCCGCCGCCACCACGCAGCCCGGCGACCGGCTCCGCGACCTGCTCGCCGCCATGGGCGCCGAGGTCACCTCGTCCCCGGACGGGCTCACCGTGCGCGGCACCGGCACGTTCACCGGGCTGGACGCCGACCTGCACGAGGTCGGTGAGCTGACGCCCGTCCTGGCCGCGCTCGCCGCGCTCGCCGGAACGCCGTCGCGGCTGACCGGCATCGCGCACCTGCGCGGGCACGAGACCGACCGGCTCGCCGCGCTCGCCGCCGAGATCAACGGGCTCGGCGGCGACGTCCGCGAACTCTCCGACGGGCTGGAGATCCGCCCGCGTCCCCTGCGCGGCGGCGTCTTCCACACCTACGACGACCACCGCATGGTCATGGCCGCGGCGGTGCTCGGCCTCGCCGTCCCCGGCGTCGAGGTGGAGAATCCCGGCACCGTCGGCAAGACGCTGCCGGGCTTCACCGGGCTGTGGGCGGACCTGCTCGCCGCCCGCCCGACGGGACAGGGGTAGGGCACTGGCTCGGCGCACGCGCGACTACGACGAGGACGACGTCCGGGTCCGGCCCGGCAAGCGCGGGTCGCGTCCGCGCACGCGCATCCGGCCCGCGCACGAGGACGCGGTGCCCGCGATGGTCCTCGCCGTCGATCGCGGCCGGTACCGGTGCCTCGTCGGCGCCGGGACGGCCGGTGAGCGGCCCGTCACGGCGATGCGGGCGCGGGAGCTGGGGCGCAAGGGCGTCGTCGTCGGTGACCGGGTCGCGCTCGTCGGTGACACCTCGGGCCTGCCGGACACGCTGGCGCGGATCGTCCGGGTGGAGCCGCGCACGTCGTCGCTGCGGCGCACCGCCGACGACACCGACTCGTTCGAGCGGATCATCGTCGCGAACGCCGGGCAGCTCGTCATCGTCACGGCCCTGGCCGACCCCGAGCCGCGACCGCGGCTGATCGACCGGACGCTCGTCGCCGCCTACGACGCGGGGATGGAACCGCTGCTCGCGCTCACCAAGGCCGACCTGGCCGACCCGGCGGCGCTCGTCGCGGAGTACGCGCCGCTCGGCGTCCCGTACGTGGTGACCGAGCGCGGCGGCGACCTCGCCCCGCTGCGGGAGCTGCTGTCGGGGCGGATGAGCGTCCTCGTCGGGCACTCCGGCGTCGGGAAGTCGACGCTGGTGAACGCGCTCGTCCCGGACGCCGAACGCGCCGTGAGCCACGTCAACGCGGTCACGGGGCGGGGGCGGCACACGTCGTCGTCGGCGCTCGCGCTGGAACTCCCCGGCCGCGACGGCTGGATCATCGACACCCCGGGCGTCCGCAGCTTCGGCCTCGCCCACGTCGAACCCGAGAACGTCATCAACGCCTTCGAGGACCTGGCCGAGGGCGCCGCCGAACGCTGCCCCCCGAACTGCGACCACCTCTCCCCCGACTGCGGCCTCGACGCCTGGGTGGCCGAAGGCCACGCCTCCGAGGCCCGCCTGACCTCCCTACGCCGCCTCCTCAAAGCCCGAGAAGAAGCCCCAGACTGACCCCAACGACCCAGCCCGACGACCGAGACGATCGTCGTGTGGGCGTGCACGTCGTTTGGGATGGCCGTTCGGGCATGTTCGGTTCGCGTGGGCTATTGACCCGGTTTCAGTGGATTCAGCCGGGGGCCTCTTCGAGGAAGGTCCGGGCGCGGGCCTCGGCGTCTTTGAGGGCGTCCACATGTTCGGAGGCGAGTTCTTCGACGCAGCGGGTCATCACGTCGGTGACCTGGCTGTAGGCGCTCTCCTCGGCGCCGCGCAGGGCCGCGCGGACCGTGGCGGAGCGGGCGCCGAGCGCCGACCACTCCAGCTCCAGGCGGCCGACGGCCTCGTCGAACGCCTGCGCCGTCTCGTCGGACGCGGTGCGCAGTTCGGCGGGGACCTCGCCGCCGCCCGAGCGGCGGGCGCGCAGCGACAGCGCGGAGATGCGGCTGGCCAGCGTCAGGCCCTCGCGGGCGAGCGGGAGGACGTCGTGGATGAGGTCGGTGACGGCCGTCGCCAGCTCCTCCACCCGCGTCAGGAGCGTCTGGGTCGCCTCCTCCAGCGCCGCCGACGCGTGCACCGTCACCTGCTCGGCGACGCCCCGCTGCCGACGGTTCAGCGCGGGCACCACCTCCGTGTCGAGCCTGCGCCGCAGCTCACGGGCGCGCGGGCCGGTGCGTTCGGCCGGCGCCGCCGACTGCTCCCACGCCGTCCACAGCCGCTCGATGCGGGCGTCCCCGGAGCCCGCGATCTCCGCGATGATCTCGTCGAGGGCGTCGCCCGCGCGTGCCTTCAACCGGTCCACCCGGCCGTACAGGGCCTCCCGGCGGAACGGGTCGTTCAGCTCGCTGAGCTGCGCCTGCAACCGCCGCGAGACGTCGATCGCGTGTTCGGCCAGGGGGACGAGCCGGTCCGCCAGTTCGTCGACGGTCGTGGCCCGGCGGGGGTCGGTCAGCTCGGCCACCCAGCCGGGAAGGTCGTGCGCCATGCGCTCATGTTCCCATCCGGACGGCCCGCGCGCCGGGTGCCACACCCGGCGTCGCCGCCCGAAAGCGGGCGGCGACGACGGGGCGCGGCCCCGTTCCGGTAGCCTGACCCGCCGTGGCGGGCTATTCCGATGACCTTCGTCTCGCGCATGTGCTGGCGGACGGGGCCGACGACATCACGACCAAGCGCTTCCGCGCGCTCGATCTCGACATCGAGACCAAGCCGGACCTGACGCCGGTCAGCGACGCCGACCGCAGCGTCGAGGAGCAGATCCGTGGAACGCTCAAGCGGGCCCGGCCGCGGGACGCCGTGCTCGGCGAGGAGTACGGCCGCACCGGTTACGGGCAGCGCTGCTGGATCATCGACCCGATCGACGCGACGAAGAACTTCGTGCGCGGCGTCCCGGTGTGGGCGACGCTGATCGCGCTGATGGAGAACGACGAGGTCGTCGTCGGGGTCGTGTCGGCGCCGGCGCTGAACCGCCGCTGGTGGGCGGCGCGCGGCAACGGCGCGTGGACGGGCCGCAGCCTCACCCGCGCGAGCCGCATCCAGGTGTCGTCGGTCACGGACCTGGCGAACGCGTCGCTGTCGTTCTCCAGCCTGTCCGGGTGGGAGGAGCAGGAGCGCCTCGACCGCTTCCTCGACCTGACGCGGTCGGTGTGGCGCACCCGCGCGTTCGGCGACTTCTGGTCGCACATGATGGTCGCCGAGGGCGTCGTGGACATCTCCGCCGAACCGGAGGTCTCCCTCTGGGACCTGGCCGCCCTCCAGGTCATCGTGGAGGAGGCCGGCGGCATGTTCACCGACCTCTCGGGCGTCCCCGGCCCCGACGGCGGCAGCGTCGTCGTCACCAACGGCCACCTCCACGCCGACGTCCTCCGCACCCTGGGCGGCGGCCAACTCTCCCTCCGCGTCTGACCCCACCCACCCAAAACCGACCCACAGCACCAACACAAGCCCCGACACAGCACCGCGACCCGCCGCGCCCCGCCCCCGCGCCATCGAGCAGCCATGCTCGCACCGTGGAAGGGAACACCCCGCCGTGGAGCGACGGCGCCCCGATGATGCGGCGCGTACGACGGGACACAGCCCATCGCGTAGCGGCAACATCCACTCCGTGGAGCAACAGCACCCCGCCGCAGAGCGATGACGCTGAGCCGTGCCGCAGCGGCACCCACGCGACGTCGAGGAGTGGCCCGCCCTTGACGGACGGCACCCGCGTCACAAAGCAGTGACGCCCGTCGCGGCGTGGTAGTGCCATGCCGTGGCGCAGCGGCGCCCCGCGCCGTCGAGGAGCGGCCCAGCCGTGATGGACGGCATCCGATTCGTGAAGCGGTGGCGCCCGTCGCGGAGCGCGGCGTCCGTTTTGGAACGGGTGGCGGCCGTTGTTGAGCGCGCGGCGCCCCGGCGTGGGGGCGGGGCGCCCCGGCGTGGAGCGGCGGTGGCCCGGCGTGGAGCGCGCGGCGCCCCGGCGTGGAGGGGGTGGCGCCCCGGCGTGGAGGGGGTGGCGCCCCGGCGTGGAGCGGCGGTGACCTCGGCGTGGGTGGCGGTTGCCGCGGCGCAGCGGGGCTCGTTTCGTGGAGGGGCAGCGGGCCTTGCCGTGCGACGGTGGTGTCCCGGGGACTCCGCTTGCCCAGCGTCACCGCCGCTTCCGGACGGTGCCGCTTCACGAACTCCGGCGCCCTTGGCGGGTGCCTGGGGTGACGTGGTGGCGTCTCGTGGTGTGGGGGTGGTGTGTGGGGCTCTCGTGGTGTCGGGGTGGGGGTGGCTGGCGTCGGTGGGACTCGCGACATATCGTGGTCGGAACGACGGCGGATGCTCGCTCGTTGTGCAGGTGGGCGGGAAATCGCGATGAAAGGTGGGTGCAGATGTCGACCCAGACCAAGGTCATCATCGGCGGTGTCGGCGTCGGGCTGCTGCTCTTCTGGCTGCTGCCCAATATCGTGGCCACGCTGATCATTCTCGGCCTGGTGGCCGTTCCCGTGGTCGGTTACCTGATGCTCGATCCCTCGCAGCGCCGCCGCCTGCGCGCTCAGGGTCGCAAGCGCATCGGAAGCTGACCGGCCACCGCCCGACCACGCGCCCCTCGCCGCCCACACCGGCGCCGAGGGGCGTAGCCACTCCCAAGCACACACCACGCGCACACCTCGGGCACGCACCACGGGCACGCACCTCGAACGTGCACCACGGGCACGCACCACGGGCACGCACCACGAGCGCGCACCACGAGCACGCACCACGGGCACCCACCACGAGCACGCACCACGAGCGCGCACCACGAGCACGCACCACGGGCACCCACCACGAGCACGCACCACGGGCACGCACCCTCGAACGTGCACCACGAGTACGCACCACGGGCACTAGCTGCTCGTACTTAGTCGGTGTCGTGTTGAAGGCGGCCGCATCGTGGGCTGCGTCGGGTCGCGGGCTTGGACTAGAGGTGCCGTGTCGTGGGCTGTTGCAGTCGGCGATGGCTGCTTGTCGGTTGTCCGGCTTTCGGGTCTATGTGCCTCGCTTTCGTTGTGAACGTGTGGTTGCGCGTGCAGGTTTCGGCTGTGGTTGCGCGCATCGTTTGGGTCGTCTTGCCGGGGCGTTCGGAGTGCGTCCGCCCGGCTGGGAGTCGTCCGCACGTCTGTGATGGCGTGCTGGGACGTCGGCTGTGGCCGTCGGCGTGTGATCGCTCGCTCTGCTTCGGCGGTCGGTGGTGGCGGAGTTCGTCCGAGGACTCCTATCGCTGGCCGTCTCGAACCGTGAGCTCGTGCTGGGGCCGCCCGCGTCGCAGGCCGTTGTGGTCGTGGTGGCCGCTCGACCGTTGGCCGTCCGCGTACCTCGTTTCTCGTCGTGCGCGCGTGAACGGGCGCGCAGGTTCGGTCTGTGCTCGTGCCGTCGTCTGGGTCGTCTTGCCGGAGTGTCCGGAGTGCGTCGGCCCGCGTAGTGCGCGTCCCTAGCTTGGGGCGTCGGGCGGTGGTGTCGGTGTGTGGCGGCGCGCTCCTCTTCGTTGCTTCGGCGGTCTGGTCGGTGTCGGGCTTTCGCCCGCAGGCGTCGCGGGCGGCGTGCGGCTGACCTCCCTGGGGACGGGGCGTCTCCGCCTTGGAACGCGGTCTGGTGGGTGTCGGCTCTCGCCCGTTGGCGTCCCGGGCGGGGTGTGGCGGGGCCGCTGACGTCCCTCGGCACGGGGTCTCTCTGCCTTGGAACGCGGGCTGGTGGGTGTCGGGTTTCTCGGTTGGCGTTCCGGGTGGCGTGCGGCATGTGCGTGTTGTCGGTTCTTCCGGGTGTGGGCGTCTTCGCCTTTGAGGCTTGGTGGTGCTCTGGGGGTCTTGTGTGGGTTGGGGCCTGTGGGTGGGTGGGGTGGTGGGTCGTAGGGTTCGGGGTTATGCGGGTTGGTGTGGTGGGGGCCGGGATTCTCGGGCTGGCGGTGGCTCGGCAGGTGGGGCTCGTGGTCGAGGGCGCGGAGGTGTGCGTTTTCGAGAAGGAAGGGCGGGTCGGGGCGCATCAGACCGGGCGGAACAGCGGTGTCGTGCACGCTGGGCTGTACTACGTGCCCGGGTCGTTGAAGGCGCGGCTGTGCCGGCGTGGGGCGGGGCTGCTCCGGGCGTACTGCCGGGAGCGGGGGCTCGCCTACGCGGAGGTCGGGAAGGTCGTCGTGGCGCGGGACGGGCGGGAGCTGGACGGGCTCGCCGCGATCGAGGAGCGGGCACGCGCGAACGGGGTGCCGGGGCTGCGCAGGCTCGACGCCGCCGCGCTGCGGGACGTGGAGCCCCATGCCGCCGGAGTCGCGGCGCTGCACTCCCCCGCCACCGCGATCGTCGACTTCGGCGCCGTCGCGCGGGCGTTCGCGGAGGACGTCGAGACGGCGGGCGGCACGATCCGGCTCGGGCAGGAGGTGACGGGCCTGCGCCGGGACGGGACGCGCGTCCGGGTGCTCACCCCGGGCGGCGAGCACACGTTCGACCGGGTCGTGGTGTGCGCGGGGCTCCAGTCGGACCGGGTCGCCCGGATGGCCGGGGACGCGGCCGAACCGGCGATCATCCCGTTCCGGGGCGAGTACTACCGGCTGACGCCCGCACGCACGGACCTGGTGCGCGGCCTCATCTACCCGGTGCCCGACCCCCGCTACCCGTTCCTCGGCGTGCACTTCACCCGGCGCGTGGACGGCGGCGTGGACGTGGGCCCGAACGCCGTCCTGGCGCTGGCCCGCGAGGGCTACCGGCGCCGCGACGTGCGTCCGGCCGACGTGCTGGAGACGCTGCGCTGGCCGGGGTTCGGCAGGCTCGCGGCCCGCCACTGGCGTACAGGGATCAGGGAGGTCTACGGCTCTGCGGTCAAGCGGGCGTTCGCCGCGCGGGCTCGCGCGTTCGTCCCGAGCCTGAAGGCGGCCGACCTGGTGCCGGCTCCGGCGGGCGTCCGCGCCCAGGCCGTCGATGCCGACGGGTCGCTGGTGGACGACTTCCGCGTCGGTCACCTCGGCCCGATCGTGACGGTCCGCAACGCGCCCTCCCCCGCCGCGACCTCCTCCCTGGCCATCGCGGAACACCTGACGACGCTGCTGCTGGACGGCGAACGCACCCACTGAATCCCCTCGGGTCACCGCCGCCCCGAGCGGAACGGCACGACTCCAGAGTGCACCCGTTCAGTGACACTGAGAGACCTCCCCGAGGAGGATTTCCGCCCCGCCAACTGCGACGGCCGGAGTAAGCCGCAGGTCGGGGAGGCCCCGGCGAGGCTCAGCCCCAGAGCTTGCGGTCCTCCCCGCCCGGGTCGGCGACGACGGCGTTGTCCGCGCCGTCGAACCGCCGCACGCGGCGGGTCCGGGGCTCGTACGGAGCCCAGCCCGGGTCGCCGTGCACGGCGAAGTCGAGCCAGGCGCGGTGCATGACGTCGGCGAGCGCCTGCGGCGGCGCGTCCCCGGCCAGGCCCACGGTGTCGCGGCTGTCCAGGTTGTCGAAGACGAACCCGATCTCCAGCCCGTGGCAGGCGCCGAGTCCGGGGACGGGCGACGGCCAGGCGAACTCGTACATCCAGGTGCGGTCGCCGTGCCGTTCGGCCGAGCGGTGCGCCGGGACGCGGAACAGGTGGTCGGTGATGAGCACCCCGAGCAGGTCCCCGGCGGACAGGTCCGCGTGCCGGTCGCGGTAGGCGGCGAGCACGTCGGCGGGGACGCCCATGCCGAGCGCGATGGGGCCGACGAAGTCGTCGGTGAGCAGCGCCGCGAGGCCCGTCGGCACGAGGAACAGCCGGAACTCGTCGGTGGTGTAGCCGATGAGGAGGTCGACGTCGCGTCCGGCTCCGGCGGCGAGCGCGTCCTCGGGCCGCCGGGTCAGGAGTTCGCCGTCCAGGATGGGGATGAACGCCATGGCGCAGGACGCGGTCGTGGCGCCCCACCGGCCGGGGTCGGGGAGGGCGGCGACCTCGGCCGACAGGGCGGTCTGGGCCGGGATGAGCCGCTCGGGCGCGAGGGCCGCGAACGCCTCGGCGGTCGGTTCGACGCCGAGCCGCGCGGCCAGTTCGCGCGTGACGCGCAGGGCGTCCTCGGGCGCCTGCGCGACGGCGCCGGCGCCGCTCTGCGCGATCGCCCGGTGGAACAGGCCGAGGTCGAGGGAGAGCAGCGTGGTGACGCTCATCCCGCCCGCGGACTCGCCGAAGACGGTGACGTTGCCGGGGTCGCCGCCGAATCCGGCGATGTTGTCGCGGACCCATTCCAGTGCGGCGATCTGGTCGAGCAGGCCGCGGTTGTCCGGGGCGCCGGGCAGGTGCGCGAAGCCCTCGACGCCGAGCCGGTAGTTGATCGTGACGCAGACCACGCCGTCGCGGGCGAAGCGGGTGCCGTCGTAGACGGGTACGGCACCGGAGCCGTTGCGGAAGGCGCCGCCGTGAATCCACACCAGGACGGGGAGTCCGGCCCTGCCGGGCTCGGGCGTCCAGATGTTGAGGTTGAGAATGTCCTCGCCCGGGATGTCGGGGTCGGGAAGCAGGACGTCGAACGGCCTGGCGTACGGCGGCTTGGGCGCGGTGGGGCCGTAGGCGTGGGCGTTGCGGACGCCGTCCCACGGCTCGGGCGGACGGGGCGCCGCGAACCGGTCCGGCCCGAAGGGCGGCGCCGCGTACGGCACGCCCAGGAAGGCGGTCACGCCGTCCCGTGTGGTGCCGCGCACGCTGCCGTACGCCGTCGTCACGACCTCAGCCGCCATTCCGCCTCCAAGCTCTCTAAAGCGGGCATATCACCCAACCACGCAGGTTATTGCCTGCGTCCAACTCGGGAACAGACGCGTCGGCAACACCTCCGCGCGGGACGTGCGCACCCGGCGTCAGTCGCGGATGCGGGTGTTGTAAGCCTGGCGGGCCGAGGGGTCGTAGTCGAGGAAGAGCGTGTCGAGACCGTAGCGGCGTGCGACGGCGCGCTTGAGGCGGTCGGGGAAGAGTGCGCCGAGGCGGACCTGCGCGGTCAGCTTGGCGGGGACGACGACCTGCGGGCGCGGGCGCGCGATCAGCGCGACGACCGCCGCCGCGACCTCGGCGGGGTCGTTGTTGCGCTGCCCCTTGGGCGAGCGCGTGCCCGCGACCAGCTCGGTATTCGTGAAAGACGGCAGGACCGCGCTGACGTGCACGCCGCTGTCGAGAACCTCCAGCCGGGTCGCCTCGGTGAACGCGACGACGGCGGCCTTGCTGGCGTTGTAGAGGGCGAGGCCGGGCGTGGGCAGGACGCCCGCCAGGGACGCGATGTTGACGACGTGCCCGCGCCCGCGCGGCAGCATCCGGTCCAGCGCGAGCTTGGTGCCGAGCATGACGCCGTGGACGTTGACGTCCAGGCAGCGCCGCGCGTCGGCGTCGCTCTCCGCGGTGACCGGGCCGATCGGCATGATCCCGGCGTTGTTCACCAGGACGTCGGGCGCGGCGGCGTCGAGGAACGCGGTGAACGACGCGCGGTCGGTGACGTCGAGCGGCAGCGCCTTGGCGCCCAGCTCGGCGCCCGCCGCCTCGGCCGCGGCGGCGTCCACGTCGCCGATGACCACGGTGGCGCCCCGGGCGCGCAGGGCGCGGGCGGTGGCCAGGCCGATGCCGCGCGCGGCGCCGGTGATCGCGACGGTGGTCATGGGCGCTCCAGGGGGACGAGGCGGACGGGCAGCCCGTCCTTGGGGGACGGAAGCGACGTGGTGTCCAGCGGCCAGGTGTACCGGCCGGGGACACTCCACCGGTACCGCAACAGCCACTGGTGCAGCACGCTCTTGACCTGCATCCCGGCGAAGTGCAGCCCGATGCACTTGTGCGCACCGCCGCCGAACGGCGACCACGCGTACCGGTGCGCCTTGTCCTCGCGGCGGTCGGGCGCGAACCGCTCGGGGTCGAACCGGGACGGGTCGGGCCACCAGTCCGCCATGTGGTGGTTGGTCAGCAGCGGCACCACGACGAGCGTGCCCGCGGGGATGTGGTGGCCGAGGATCTGCGTGTCCTTGACGACGAGGCGCGGCAGCGCGGGGACGGGCGCGACGAGCCGCAGCGACTCCTTCATCACCAGGTCGATGCCGGTGAGCGCGTCGAGGTCGGCGAAGTCGAGGGCGGGTTTGCCGAGCGCGCGCGACTCGTCCCGCAGCCGTTCCTGCCACTGGGGGTGTTTGGCCAGGTAGTAGGCCATGGTCGTGAGCGTGATCGTGGTGGTGTCGTGCGCGGCCATCAGCGCGAAGATCATGTGGTTGACGACGTCGTCGTCGGTGAAGCGGTGCCCGTCGTCGGTCTCGGCGGCGCACAGCGCGGCGAACAGGTCGTCGCCGCCGTCGCGGCGCTTGGCGGGCAGGTGGGTGCGGAAGAACTCCTCCAGGACGCGGCGGGCGCGCAGGCCGCGGTGCCAGCGCAGGCCGGGCACGGGGTAGCGCACGTAGGCGGTGCCGGCGCGGACGGCGTCGATGAACGCGCCGTTGATCCGGCACGCCTCGCCGGGGGTCAGCTCGACGCCCATGAAGACGTCGGTGGCGAGGTCGAGGGTGAGTTCCTTGACGTGGTCGTAGACGGCGAAGGCGGGGCCGGGCTGCCAGCCGTCCAGGCCGGTGCCGATGCCCGGCGCCATCGCGGCCATGTAGGAGCGGAGCCGATCGCGGGTGAACGCCTGCTGCATGATGCGGCGGTGGTGCAGGTGCTCGTCGAAGTCGAGCAGCATGATGCCGCGATGGAAGAACGGGCCGATGAAGTAGCCCCAGGACGGTCCGCTGGCGAACGCCTTGTCCCGGTTGACCAGGACGGTCTCGGCGGCCTCGGGTCCTTGCACGGTGACGGTCCGGCGGCCGAGCATCCAGCTCCAGCTCACGGGCCCGAACCGGTCGTAGCGGGCGGTGGCGACGTCGAAGGGGCGCCGCATGACCTGGAGCGTGTTGCCGACGTAGGGCAGGCCGGGGGCGCCGACGACGGGCTTGAGGTCGCTGCCCGGCGGTGGCGCGGCGAGGACGCGGGTCGTCATGGGGGCCTCCGTGCGAGCGGTGCGGCGGCGAGGAACCTGTCCGTCCGTTTGTAGCCCAACCGGGTGATGTAAGTCCAGACTTACCAAGCGCACGGCAAAGTTCCCGTTACCCGTCCGCGTTCCCCGCCCGGCCCGGACGGCCCCGCCCTAACCTCCCGGGCATGATTCTCGGCAACGCCGTGCTGGCGACCGGCCTGCTCGCCTCCCAGACCGACGTGCAGCGGCTCCAGCAGCGGCTGCGCGCCCTGCACTACGACCCGGGCGCGGCCGACGGACGGTTCCGCGTCTCCACGCTGCGGGCCGTCTGGGCGTTCCAGGCGGTGCACGGGCTCCGCCGGACGGGCGTCGTGGACCGGCCCCTGTGGTCCCGGCTGGCCGCGCCCGAGCCGCCGCGCGAGCTGAAGGCGAAGGGCCGCGCGGACCGGGTCGAGGTGGACCTGAAGCGGCACGTCATGGTCGTCTACCGCAAGAAGCGCGTCGCCCTCATCTCGCATATCTCGGGCGGAAGCGGCAAGCGGTACTGCGCGGGAGGACGCTGCACGATCGCCCGCACACCGACCGGCGACTTCCGGGTCATCCGGCGCATCGACGGCTGGCGCGAGGCCCGCCTCGGCCGCCTGTACAAGCCGCTGTACTTCCAGGGCGGCTACGCCGTGCACGGCGCGCGGAGCGTGCCGCGCGGGCACGCCTCGCACGGCTGCGTCCGCATCCCCATGTCCACGGCGAACCGGTTCGCCCGGATCGTGAAGAACGGCACACCCGTGCACATCCGGCGCTGAACCGGGACCTACCGCGCGGCCCGTCCCGACGACGCGTTCAGCAGCCTGCGGCGGGCCGTCTCGGTCAGCGGACGGTACCCGCCCGCCTTGTCGCGGAAGTACGTACGACCTTCCGCCACGGGCGGAATGCCCTCCTCGCCCAGCGGTCCGGTCAGCAGCCGGTGACCGGCCGAAACCGGGATCTCCGGCACGATCCGGACGATCGCCGGGCGCAGTTCCGGCTCGACCCGGAGCAGCGCCTCGGACAGGTCCACCGGACGCAGGTCGGCGCCCTCGCGCAGGCTCACGGCCGCCGCCGCCAGCTCCGCGTCGCCCACGCCGGGGATGCCGTAGACGGCGGCGGCGTCCACGGCGGGCAGGTCACCGAGCGCGTCGCGGATCGGGCCGGGCGGGACGATGCCCGCCGCCGTGCGGATCAGCTCGGCGTCGCGGCCGACCGGCCAGAAGTCGCCGTCGGCGTCGCGGCGGAACAGGTCGCCGGTGATCGTCCAGGCGTCCTCGGGGGCGAACACCCCGCGCACCAGCCGGGGCGCGGTGCCGAGCGCCGCCGGACGGACCCGCGCGAGCAGCATCCCGATCGCGCCGGGCTCGCAGTCGCTCGCGAACCCGTCCGCGCCCAGCACCAGTTCGCCGCGTTCCAGGTCGTAGCGGGCGAGCCGGACGGGCGCGCTGCCGGGCAGCGGACGACCGAGCGCGCCGGGCTTCTTGCCGCTGACGTTGGCCAGCACCGCCTCACCGCGCGTCGAGGCGTAGAACTCCAGGACACGCGCCGGAGCCCAGCGCTCCTCCACCCGGCGCCACAGCCCGCGCGGCATCCCCGACCCGATGAACAGCCGCACCGCGTGGTGCCGCTCCCCCGGATGCGGCGGCGCGTTGACCAGCTCGCGCAGCAGCGACCAGGTGTAGGACGCGACCGTGACGCCGTAGCGGCGCGCCTCGTCCCAGAACGTCTCGGGGTCGTAGTCGCTGGCCAGGGCGAGCCGCGCGCCGCTGGCCACGGCGCCGCCGAGGCTCATCAGCAGCGCCGACGGGTGCTGGAGCGGCGTGATCGAGAAGACGGTGTCGGCCGGGGTCAGCGACGCCGCCGACGCCGTTCCGTACGCCGACAAGGCCCACCGCCGGTTCGTGACGCGACTGGCGCGCACCTGGTCGCCGTCGCCGGTGAAGAGCACGAACGCGTCGTCACCGGCACGTCCCGGGTTGGGCCGGTACCAGCCGGGCAGCTCGACCTCGTCCGGGTCGATCAGCTCCATATCGGTCAGCCGGGGGTCGCGGTCGCGACCGCCGCCGAGCAGGTACGGCTCGACGTCCGGCAGGGCGAGCACCCGCGCGGCGTGGTGGGGATCGGTGATCACGCGGGTGAGGTGGCACAGCGCGGCCTCGCGGACGACGTCGCCGTCCGGCCGCAGCAGCACCGCCACGGCTCCGAGCCGGTTCAGCGCCGCCACCAGCGCCAGCGCCGACGGACGCGTGTGCATCAGCACGCCCACGGCGTCGCCCTGCCGCACCCCGATGTGGACGAGCCCGCGCACGACGGCGTCGATGCGCCGCTTGGCGGCCGTCTGCGTGTGGGCACGGCCCTGGTAGAGGAAGAAGACGTCCTCGGGGCGGCGCGCGGCGGCCTCGTCGAGCATGCGGCCGAGCGACACCCGCGTGGTGGAGTGGATGCGCTCCAGCCGGGCGAGCCGGGGCAGGTTCTGCGCGGCGTGCCGGGTGATCTGGCGGCTGCCGCGCACGGCCCGCGCCGTCGTGGCGGCCACCGAGCGGAGGGTGTTCCCGCCGATGCCCGCGGCGAGCTTGAGGCCGTAACCGGCGGTG
Source organism: Actinomadura flavalba DSM 45200 (assembly GCF_000374305.1). Taxonomy (GTDB): domain Bacteria; phylum Actinomycetota; class Actinomycetes; order Streptosporangiales; family Streptosporangiaceae; genus Spirillospora; species Spirillospora flavalba. The sequence goes on from NZ_KB894104.1 coordinate 143,946, forward strand.
CCGCCGGGCAGCGGCGGCGAGGTCGGCTCACCGTCCGACGACAGCGTGTGCGCGATGTCCGGGATGCCGCCGTTGATCCACTCAGCGACGGCGGGCCACGTCTGCTCCAGCGCCGCCGAACCGACGACGAGCCCGAAGTGCCCGGCCCGCAGCGACGCCTCGTAGACCTCGGCGCGCGGCGCCGCCCTGCGGATGCCGCGCACCATCGCCGGCGGCGCGATCTCGTCCACCTCACCGACGAAAGCCAGCACCGGCACCTTGATGTCAGCGAGCGTGACGAGCCGGTCTCCGATCACGAAACCGCCGGTCATCATTCTGTTGTGCTGGATGAACATTCTGATGAACTCCGCGAGCGCCGGGCCCGGCCACGACACCCAGCCCTCCCGCTCCAGGAACCGGCGCTGCCGCTCGCGCGGCGCCAGCCGCTCCCGGTCGTGCAGTTGCAGGACGAACTCCACCCGGCTGCGCACCGACTTGACCGGGCTGAGGAGCTGGAAGCCCGTGCGGGTCACCCAGCCGGGCACGTCGATGGCGCGCAGCAGCGCGTCCGGGATGCGCTCGGCGGCCTCGGCCGCGAACCGGGTCGGCACCCCGAACGGCAGCCCGACGCTGGTGTCGGCGGGGCTGCCGAACGTGATCAGCGAGGCGAGGCCCTTGCCGCGCCGGTACGCCGCCGTCTGGTAGACGAACATGCCGCCCTGCGAGTACCCGGCGAGGTGCACGTCGCGTCCGGTCGCCTCGCGGACGTGGTCCACCGCGTCGCTGACGGCGACGACGTGGTCGGTGACGGTGCGCTCCAGGCCCCCGGGCTCGCGCTCGGGGGCGCCGAAGTCGACGACCCAGCAGTCCACGCCGCGCCGGTGCAGCTCGCCCACCGCGCTGACGTGGGAGGCGATGTCGTACACCTCCGCCGTGATCATCAGCGGCGGGACGAGCAGCACCACCGGACGCCCGGACGACGCGTCCTCCGGGTGGTAGTGCCGCAGCCGGTACACGCGGTGCTCGGCCGCCACCTCGTAGGGCGTGGCGTCCTCGTCCGTGGCCAGCCCGCCGAAACGCGCCACTTCCAGGGCGTTCTGGGCGGTGGAGCCCACCCGGGACCCGAGGCGCAGGAGCGTTCTAGCAACAGGAGGCATCGTCGACCTTCCACAGAGTCAACGACATCGTGTCCGATGATCCACGCGGTTTTCAATACGTAGGTGACAAAGTCGGACACGGTCAGTCGATGACGCGAGCGCCTTCCATCTTCCCGGACTGGAGCCGCTCCCACATGTAGCGGCGGCGCGGCTTGCCGCTGGACGTGCGCTGGATCAGGCCGCCGCCGACGACGATCGTCACCTCCACATCCTCACCGACGCGGCGGCGCAGCAGTTCCCGGACGTCGGCGGCCCACGGCGCGTCCTGCGTCTCAGCGAACAGCGCCAGGCCGCGCGTCCCCGCGCCGGGAACGCCGACGACGACGATGCGGCCCTTGCCGAGCCGCGTCACCTCAGCGATCTTGGATTCGAGGTCCTCGACGTAGACGGACCGGCCGCGCACCTTGATGCTGTCGCCCATCCGGCCGAGGACGAAGAGCTGGCCCTCGTGGAAGAACCCGGCGTCGCCGGTGTACACCAGCCCGTTCTCGAACCGCGTCGACTTGCCCTCGGCACCGGCGTAGTAGCCGCGGCAGGCCGACGCGCCGCCGACGACGATCTCGCCGAGGCGCCCGGCGGGCAGCTCGTTGCCGTCGTCGTCTACGACGGAGACGGGCACGTCCTCCTCGGGCGTGCCGCAGCCGACGACCCAGCCCGCCTTGGCGCCGAGCGAGTTCGCGCCCAGCGTGTGCTGCTCCAGCACCCGGACGGGCTCGCCGAACGCCAGCGACTCGCTGTCGGGACGGATCGCCAGCGGGTCGCGGCGGACCTGGTCGAGCGTGACGAGCAGCGTCGTCTCGGCCATGCCGAACGCGGGCTTGAACGTCGCGCGGGAGAACCCGAACGGCTCCAGGAGCTGCGCGAACACCTCCAGCGAGTGCGGGTCGATCGGCTCGGCGCCGATCAGCGCGGTCTTCCAGCCGGACAGGTCGATGCCCTCCAACTGCTCGGGCTTCACGCGGCGCGCGACGTAGGCGTACGCGAACGGCGGCGCGGCCGTGTGCCGGGCCTCGTCGAAGCAGCGAATCCAGCGGGCGGGGTCGCGGATGAAGTGGTCGGGCCGCATGAGCCGCAGCGTGCCCTGGCGGGCGATCGGCGTGAGGAACGCGCCGATGAGGCCCATGTCGTGGTAGAGCGGCAGCCAGGACGCGACGATGTCGCCGTCCTGGTAGTCGGCGCCGCGCGCGATCAGCTCGCTGTTGGCCTCCAGGTTCTTCCAGGTGACCATGACGCCGCGCGGCGCGCCGCTCGACCCGGACGTGAACTGGAGCAGCGCGAGTTCCCCGGCGGGCTGCACGTCGGCCTCGGTGGCCGCCTGACGCGGTTCCCACGGCTCGCCGGGAACGCCCGCGCGGCGCATCGCCTCGCCCGCCTCGGCCGCCAGTCCGGCGGACGCGATCGTCAGCTTCGGCTCGGCCTGCTTGAAGATGGCCGCGACGTGGTTGACGTAGTCCTCGCCACTCTGGAACAGCGGCGGCGTGATGAGGCAGACGGTGGCGCCCGCGGCCCAGACCGCGAAGTAGGTCTCGATGCACGTGAAGTCGGTCGGCAGCACCACGCAGACGATGTCGCCCGGCTCGACGCCCTCCTCGATGAGGGCGGCGGCCGTCCGGCGCGCGGCGGACGCGATCGCACCGTAGTCGCGGTACTCCCAGCCGCCGTCGTCGGTCGCCAGGTGAACGCCGCGACCGGTGTTCGGCTTGTCCAGCCAATCCCGCAGCGCAGATGCCATCGTGTCCCCTTCAAGCGTGCTCACGGTCACACACGTGACCAATGGGTAACTTCACCAGCGACGCGACATTCACGTCAACCGGGACGGCCGAAAACGACCCCGCAGCGACCCGGCCACACTCCGCGAGTCTGTGAAGTTCGTTACAACCACGTCGTGAAAGATGTTCATCCAGACCACTGCCGCTCCGTTCACGCCGTTGTTACCTTCACGTCGCCGGGGACGAGGCGGCCGGGGCAACGGCCCTCCGCGCTCCTCCGGCCCCCGCCCCAGGCCCCGAGGAGCCGCCATGCAGTCCCGCCGTGCCTTCCTCCGCACAGCGACCGTCACGACGGGAGCCGCCACGATCGGCTCCACCCTCCTGACGGCCCCCGCCCACGCCGGCACGACCCGCGTGGTGGCCGTGAAGAAGCAGAACGAGCGGACCGTGGACCTGACCGTCCACTCGGGCGCGATGAACCGCGACCTGAAGGTCCGCCTCCTGCTGCCGCGCGGCTGGTCGGCCGACGCGGAGCGGACCTGGCCGCTCGTCTTCGGCTTCCACGGCGGCAATGAGAACTACTCCGCGTGGACGACCTACACGGACATCGCCGCTCGTTCCTACCGCCGCCAGGTGATCGTCGCGCTCCCCGAGGGCGGCTACGCGGGCGGTTACACCGACTGGTGGAACTACGGCTTCGGCGGCTCCTACGCGTGGGAGACCTTCCACCTGCGCGAACTGCTCCCGATCTTGGAGCAGGAGTACCGGGCGGGTCCGAAGCGGGCGGTCTTCGGCCAGTCCACCGGCGGCTACGGCGCCCTCATCTACGCGGCGAGGAACCCCGGGATGTTCCGCTACGCGGCGGCCTACAGCCCTTTCGCGTCGATCTTGACGCCGGGCGTGGACCGCGTCCTCCTGACGGGCTTGACGGGCCTGGGCTGGCTCACCGACAAATGGTCGATGTGGGGCGACCCGGTCCTGCAACGCCACATCTGGGAGGCCAACGACCCGGTCACGCAGGCGGAACGCCTACGCGGCACCAAGCTCTACGTGGCCGTGGCGAAGAACGGCCTCCCCGGCCCCCTGGACCCACCCGACGGCCACTTCGCCGACCCGGCCGAAGCCTTCTGCTACTACACGACGAAGCCCTTCCTGGACCGCCTGGAAGAACTCGACATCCCGGTGACCACCCACCTCTACGACCGAGGCACCCACACCTGGCGCTACTGGCAGGACGAACTGAACCGCTCCTGGCCCGCAATGATGCGCACCCTCCACGCCTAACGCACAAGAACCCGAAAGACCCCCCGCCACCCCACAAGCGTCAAGAACGTAAACAAGGAAGCAACAACAACAAACGCAAAAGCGACCCCCTCCCCAGAAAACCAACGCAAGCCCAGCCCAAGAAAAACAACAACCCCCCAAACCCCAACCCCCACAGGCCAAACACCAAGGGGATCACGCCAGACCCGAAGAACAACCCACCCAACGACCAACCCAACAAGAAAGGGCCAAAGAGTCCCAAGAACAGAAAAAACAGACCCAACCCCCTCATGCGTAGAACGCCCAACCACAACAAAACAAACCAAGAACACCAAATCAAAAACAGCCGCAAAGAAAATCCGCATAGCCCAAGCATAAAGACCAAACCAGGCAGGGGCCACCAACAGCACCACGCACGATGGGGGCGTGGGGGCGAAGAGCCCCCACCCCGGGGGGCTCCGGGGGGTCGTCCCCCCGGGCAAAATGCGAAAGGGCCGCCTGGGAGCAAACAACCGTTTGCGAACAGGCGACCCTCGGACCAGTAGCGGGGACAGGATTTGAACCTGCGACCTCTGGGTTATGAGCCCAGCGAGCTACCGAACTGCTCCACCCCGCGGTGATGTCTTAACTGTATGGGGTGG
>NZ_KB894105.1 GCF_000374305.1 Actinomadura flavalba DSM 45200
GGCCGCGTCGACGACCAAGTGAAAATCCGCGGATTCCGCATCGAACTCGACGAGATCCGCAACGTCCTGGAGACCCACGAAGACGTCTCCGCCGCAGCCGTCATCGCCCTCGACCACCCCGCAGGCGGCAAATACCTCGCCGCCTACGTCATCGGATCGGCATCGGCGGAAACCCTGCGCGCCCACGCCGAAGCACGCCTTCCCGAATACATGGTCCCCACCACGTTCACCCACCTGGACGCCCTCCCCGTCACCGCCAACGGCAAGCTCGACCGCCGCGCCCTCCCCACCCCAGAGCTGGGCGGCACCACCGGACGGGCACCGCAGACCCGCACCGAACAGGTCCTCGCCGACGTGTTCCGGGACGTCCTCCAGGTGCCGTCGGTGTCGGCCGACGACGACTTCTTCCGTCTCGGCGGGGACAGCATCCTGTCGATCCAGGCGGTGTCGCGGGCCCGCCGCGCCGGGGTGACGGTCACGGCGGCGGAGATGTTCACCGCCCGCACGGTCGCCGCGCTGGCGCGGGCGGCCGAGCGGCACGCCGCGTCGGCCGGGCCGGAGGTGACCCTGACCGAGCGGGCGGAGTCGGGGCTGTGGCCGATCGCCGCCGCCGAGGTCGATCTGCCCGGGTTCGGGGCGTTCACGCAGGCGTTCACGTTCGTCACCCCGCCCGGCCTGACCGAGGAAGCCCTGCACCGGGTCCTGGGCCGCGTGGTCGAGCACCATCCCGCGCTGCGCGGACGGCTCGCGCGCGGCGACGGATGGCGCTTCGAGGTCCGGCCGTTCGACGCCGAGGCGGTCGCCCGCCAGACGTCCACGGCGAGCGGGCAGGCCCCGTCCGACCTGGCGGAGCTGTCGGAGTCGCTGGACCTGACGGCAGGCGTGCTCTGGCGCGCCCGCTGGTTCCCGGGCGACGCCGCGTCCGGCGGCAGGCTGGTGTGGGTGATCCACCACCTGGTGGTCGACGGCGTGTCCTGGCGCATCCTGGGCGACGACCTGAAGCACGCGTGGGAGCTGGAGACCGGCCGGACCGCCGAGCCCCTGGCACCCGCCGGGACGGGCGTGCCGACGTGGACGCACGCCCTCACCGAGCGCGCCGCCGACGCCGACGTCACCGCGCAGCTCGACTACTGGACGGACGTGGTCCAGGCCGACGACCCCCTGATCGGCTCACGCCCCCTCGACCCCGCACGGGACACCGAGGGGACCGCCGGAACGGTCGAGGTGGCGGTCCCGGCGGACGTGACCCGGGCCGTCCTGACCGACGTGCCCCGCCTGCTGTCGGCCGAGGTGGACGACGTCCTGCTCGGCGCGCTCACGATCGCGATCGGCGCCTGGCGCGCCCGGCGCGGCACCGGCCACCGGCGCGCCGTCGTCGGGCTGGAGGGGCACGGCCGTCACGAGGCCCTGGTCCCCGGCGCGGACCTGTCCCGCACGGTCGGCTGGTTCACGAGCTGGTACCCGGCCGCGCTGTCCAGCGACGACGTCGACCCGGCGCTCGCGCTGGACGACCCCCGGCTCGCCGCCGACGCGGTGCTGCGCGTCAAGGAGCAGCTTCGCCGCGTCACCGAGCGCGGCGCCGGGTACGGACTGCTCCGCCACCTCGGCCCCGCCCCGGCGCTCGCGGCGGGGAACGTCCCGCAGTTCGGCTTCAACTACCTGGGCCAGTTCCGCGCCGACGAGCCGGAGCGGGCCGTCGCGTGGGACGCGGCGCCCGGCACCGGCGGCCTCGACGGGCACTCCCCCGCCGAACTGCCGCTCGCGGCGGCGATCGACATCAACACCGCCGCCGTCCCCGGCGACGGCGGGCTCGTCCTGGACGGCACGTTCGCCTACGCCCCCGGCGTCATCGGTGAGCGGGACGTCCGCGAACTCGTCGAGCTGTGGACGGCCGCGCTGACCGCCCTCGCCCGCTACGCGGACGCGGCCGCGCACCCGCGCCGCTCCCCCTCCGACCTGACCGCCCCCGGCCTCACCCAGGCCGACATCGACGGGTGGGAGGCGCGGCACGGCGAGCTGACCGACGTGCAGCCGCTCACGGCCCTCCAGCGCGGCATCACGTTCGAGACCCTGCTCGGCACCGACGACGGGGCCGTGGACGTCTACGTCACGCAGAACGTCCTGCACCTCGACGGCGACATCGACCCCGGCCGGCTGCGGGCCGCCCTGGACCGGGTGCTCGAACGGTTCCCGAACCTGCGGGCCGCGATCGTCCCCACCGCCGCCGGGGAACTCGTCGCCGTCCTCCCCGCGACCGCGACGACGCCGTTCACGGCGGTCGGCCCCGGCGTCTCCCTGGACGACGTGCTCGACCGCGACCGGGCCGAGCCGTTCGACCTGCGGTCGGCGCCGCTGACCCGCGCCGTCCTGGTGACGACCGCGCCCGGTCGGCACACCCTCGTCTGGACGATGCACCACGTGCTGGCCGACGGCTGGTCCAGCCCCCGGCTGGTCGAAGCGCTGCTGGACGCCTACCGCGATCCCGCCGCGCGGCCCGAGCCCGACCGCGTCTACCCGGCGTTCCTGTCGTGGCTGGCGGCCCGGGACGAGCGGGCCTCGCTGGCGCGCTGGGCGGCGGCGCTGGCGGCCGTGGACGAACCGACGCTCGTCGCCCCCGGCGCCTCGCTCACCTCCCCGGCGTTCCCCGACGAGTTCGAGGTCGTCGTCGGCCCCGAGACCCACGCCGCGTTGCAGCGCGTCGCCCAGGCCACCGGCGCCACGTTCAGCAGCCTCGTGCAGGTGGCGTGGGGCGTCCTGCTCAACGGCGTCACCGGCCGGGAGACCGTCGTGTTCGGCACCGCCGTGTCCGGCCGCCCGCCGGAGATCGACGGCATCGAGGACGCGGTCGGGCTGTTCATCAACACCGTCCCGACGCCCGTCACGCTGACCGGCAACCCGACGCTCCGCGAGCTGATCGGCCGGGTCCAGGAGCAGAACACCGCCCTGCTGGACGATCACCACGTGCCGCTCGCGGACGTCCAGCGGGCCACCGGCTTCAACCCGCTGTTCGACACGCTCGTCGTCTACGAGAACTACCCCGTGGACGAGGAGCAGCTCAACGAGGCGCAGCGGAGCACCGGCGTCACACTGCGCGACGTCGAAGGGCGGGACGCCACCACGCACCCGCTCGCGCTCTCGGTCACGCCGGGCCCCGACTCGACCGTCCTGGAGTTCTCCCACCGGCCCGACCTGCTCGACCGGGCGACGGTGGAGCGGTTCGCCGCGATGTTCGAGCGGGTGCTGACGGCCGTGGCGACCACGCCGGACGTGCGGGTCGCGGACCTCGCGCTGCTGCCCGCCGACACCGCGATCGAGCGGGCCGGGACGCCGCTGGCGGTGCCGGATCTGACGCTGGACGGGTTGATCCGGCGGCAGGTCGCCGCTACGCCCGAGGGCATCGCGGTGCTCGACGACAACGGCGCCGAGCTGACGTACGCGCAGTTCGACGCGCGCGTAGACGCCACGGCGCAGGCGTTGATCCAGCGGGGTGTCGGGATCGGGGACCGGGTGGCGGTGATCCTGCCGCGATCGGTGGATCTGGTCGTGACGCTCGCGGCCGTCGTGCGCGTGGGCGCGGCGTTCGTGCCGATCGACACCGCCTATCCGGCGGGGCGGATTCAGGCCATTCTGGAAGACGCCTCCCCGGCCCTGGTGATCGAAGAACCGTTGCCGGGTCTGCCGGGAGAGCCGGTTCTGTCGCGGGCGTTGTCGCCGCTCGACACCGCGTATGTCATCTTCACGTCCGGGACGACCGGGCGGCCGAAGGGCGTGGCGGTCTCGCATCAGGCGATCGTCAACCTCATCGCCTGGCGGCAGGAGACGTTCCCGATCGCCGCCACGGAACGCGTGCTCCAGAAGACGTCAGTGGGCTTCGACGTCGCCGTTCCGGAATTCTTCTGGCCGCTCACGATCGGCGCGGCGGTCCGCCTGATCCGGCCCGAGGGCGAAAGAGATCCCGACTACCTCTCCACGATCCTCACCGGCGAGCCGATCGGGTTCGTCGAGCTGGTCCCGACCGTTCTGCAAGCCATGCTGGACGGCGGGTTCGACCTCGTCGCCTCACCGCTGCGGCACCTGTCGGTCGGCGGCGAAGCCCTGCCCACCGCGCTGGGCCGCCGCCTGCAAACGGTTCCCGGCGTCAACGTCTGGAACACCTACGGCCCCACCGAAGCCGCCGTGGACGCCACCGGAATCGACCTCACCGACGTTGACCTGAGCCGCATTCCCGTCGTCCCCATCGGTGGCCCGGTCGCCAATGTGCGGGCGATCGTGCTGGATTCCTGGTTGCGCCCGACCGCACCCGGCGTCGTGGGCGAACTGTATCTGGGCGGCGTCCAACTGGCCGACGGCTATATCGGCCGCCCCGGCCTGACGGCCGAACGCTTCATCGCTCACGACTCGGGTCAACGTCTCTACCGCACGGGCGACCTGGCCGCCTGGAACGACCAGGGACAACTGGAATTCCTCGGCCGCGTCGATGACCAGGTGAAAATCCGCGGATTCCGCATCGAACTCGATGAGATCCGCAACGTCCTGGAGAACCACGACGACGTCTCCGCCGCAGCCGTCATCGCCCTCGACCACCCCGCAGGCGGCAAATACCTCGCCGCCTACGTCATCGCATCCGCGCCGGAAGAAGTCCTCCGCGCCCACGCCGAAGCACGCCTCCCCGAATACATGGTCCCCACGGCCATCACCCACCTGGACACCCTTCCCGTCACCGCCAACGGCAAGCTCGACCGCCGCGCCCTCCCCACCCCCGACCTCGGCGACACCACCGGACGAGCCCCCCAGGGCGAGACCGAACACCTGCTCGCCGAAGTGTTTCAAGAAGTCCTGCAAGTCCCCGCCGTCTCGGCGGACGACGACTTCTTCCGCCTCGGCGGGCACTCGCTCCTCGCGACCCGCGCCGTCACCCGCGCCAACGCCCGCCTCGGCGCGTCCTTCACCCTCCGCAACCTGTTCGACCACCCCACCATCGCCAAGCTCGCCGCCCTCCCGCAGGCGTCGGCGGCGGCCGCCCCGACGCTGCGCTTCACCGAGGTCGCCCGTCCCGCCGAGCCGCCCGCCTCCTACGGACAGCAGGCGCTCTGGGTCACCGAGCAGGTCTCCGGGGACAGCGCCTACCGCGCCGGTGACGCGTTCCGGTTCCGGGACCAGGCCGACGCCGACGCGCTGGAGCGGGCGATCGTCCGTCTGGTCGAACGGCACGAGGTGCTGCGGACGACGTTCGCGTTCGACGGGTCCGGCGCGCTGACGCAGGTCGTGCACCCGGCGCCCGCGTCCGGCCTGCTGGGCGTGGAGGACGTCGCGCCGGAGGCCGTCCAGGACAGGATGGCGGCCCTGCTGGACGAACCCGTCGACATCACCGCCGCGTTCGGGATGCGGTTCACGCTGCTGCGGACGGGCGAGGCCGACGTCCTCGCCGTGCACGGCCACCACATCGTCACCGACGAGCAGTCCAGCGCGCCGCTGCTGCGCGACCTCGACGCGTTCTACACCGAGGAGACCGGCGGCGGACCCGCCGCCCTCGCCCCGCTCACCGGCCAGTACGCGGACTTCGCCGTGTGGCAGCGGCAGGTCCTCGGTGAGCGCGACGACCCGGGCTCCCTGTTCGCCGCCGAGCTGGCCCACTGGCGCGACACCCTCGACGGCCTGCCCGCCGAGACGCCGCTGCCCCTCGACGCCGCACGCGCCGACGTCGAGAACCGGACGGTCCGGTCGGTCTCGGTCGAGCTGGCCGCCGACGAGATCGGGGACCTGCTGGACCTCCTCGCGGAGCGCGCGGCCACGCCGCTGCACGCCCTCGTCAGCGCGCTCGCGCTCGCCCTCTGGTCCGAGGGGGCGGGCACGACGGTCCCCGTGGGCACCCCGGTGGACCTGCGCGACGACCCCGGGCTCGACGACCTGATCGGCTACTTCGTGAACACGGCCGTCGTCCGCGCCGACATCGCGGCGGACGGCGGCTTCGACCGGACGCTGCGCGCCGTCCGCGACCGCGCGATCGAGGCCGGCGAGCACAAGCTGGTGCCGTTCGAGAGCGTCGTGGAGGCCGTGAACCCGCCGCGCCTGCCGGGGGTGAGCCCGCTCTTCCAGGTGATGGCCGCGTTCTTCGACCTCGCCGACGAGTCGAACGCCGTCGCGGGCCGTCACCTCATGCCGTACACGCCCGACGAGGCCGCGTACACCGAACTGGACGACGACAACGCCCCGCCCGCGCTGTTCGACCTGGTCTTCGCGTTCGCGCGGGAGACCGGCGGCGGGTACCGGCTGTACCTGGACGCCGTCCGCGAGCTGCTGTCCGCCGCGACGACGCGGCGGCTGCTGGCGACCGCGCGGCTGTTCCTGGTGCTCGGCGGCCGTCACCCGTCGCTGCCGGTGGCGCAGCTCGCGGAGCTGGTGCGGCTGGCCCGCGACGGCGTTGACGCCGCTCCCGCAGCGGGCTTCATCCCCGTCTACCGGCACGCGATCCCGGGCTTCGACATCGCGGACGCGCCGCTGTGGCGGGCCGCCGCCGAGCACCTGTCGCTGGCGTCGCCCGGCACGGGGCCGCTGGCCGTCGGCATCGACGACGCGGGACGCGGCGGGCTCACCACCGCGCACCCGAACCCCGAGGTGCTGGACGCGCTGCTCCCGGCCGCCGCCCGGCTGGTCGAGGCGTACCGGGAGGGCGCCGTCCACACGGTCGTCCCGGCGGAACGGCCCGCCGCCCCGGACGGCGACGCGCTGCGCGAGGCGCTGGAGGACCCGTTCTGGGACGACCACCTGGACGCCCTAGCCGACGCCGAACCCTGGGAACCGTCCGACGACGGAACCCCCGGCACGACCGGCACCGCCACGGCCCCGGCACCGGTGCGTCCGGGCACCCTGCCCGCCGTCCGCGCCCGCCTCGCGGCGGCGGTGGTGCGCGCCCTGGAGATCACCGACGACCTGGTGATCGAGTTCACCGAGCCCGGCCCGGCCGGTGCGCTGCGGCGCTTCCCGTCCGTCGTCCCGGCCGACCTGTGCGAACGCCTCTCGGACGGCGAAGACGCGGCACCGGAACTGGAATCCGCCCTGACGTGGGACACCCACCGCGCCGACGAGTACGCGGCCGTCCTCCGCGACACCACCCTGAACCGCCTCCTGGACGACGTCCCCGACCCGACCGTACGCATCACCCTCTTCCACACCAACGCCGAACCCACCACCCCGAGCACCACCACCCCAGACAGCACCACCCCGGGCAGCACCGTGCCGGGCGCTGCCACCCCGGGCAGCACCGTGCCGGGCGCCACCACCCCGGGCAGCACCGTGCCGGGCGCCACCACCCCAGGCGGCACCACCCCGGGCGGGGCCGTGCCACCCGGCACCGCCTCGGGCGGGGCCGTGCCGGGTGGGGGCGTGCCGGTGGCCGTCACGGTGCTCGCCGCGTCGGGTGGGCGGGTTTCGGTGCGCGTCGAGGCGGGCGGAGGGACCGGGATCGACGCGGCGCGGGTCGCCGGGGCGGTTCTTGACGACCTCGCGGCGATCGGTGTGCTCGTCGGTGACGGTGCGTCCGCCGCGCCCGCGTTGCGGCGGGCCGATCGGCTGCCGCTCACGGCGGCCGAGGCCGCGCAGGTCCGCGACCGGTACGGGGCCGACGCCGAGCTGATGCCGCTCTCGCCGTTGCAGAGCGGGCTTCTTTACCACATGGTCCGTTCGCGGGAGACCGACGACCACAACGCCTACGTCTCGCAGGTGACCCGGGACCTGTCCGGTGCCGTCGACCCGGACCGGATGGGCGCGGCGGTCGCGGCGGTGCTGCGGCGCCACCCCAACCTGCGGGCGGGTTTCGTCGCGCTCGGGGCGGGCGAGGTGCAGGTCGTCCCGGCGGAGACGCCGCTGCCGTACCGGGTCGTCACCCGGGACGCGTGGCGGGCGGAGGCGGCCGACCCGGCGGCGTTCCTGGCGGCCGAGCGGGAGGCGCCGTTCGACCACGAGCGGCCGCCGCTGCTGCGGTTCGTGCTGCTGGAGGTCGCGCCGTCGTCGTGGACGCTCGCGATGACGTTCGAGCACATCCTCATGGACGGCTGGTCGCTGAACCTCGTCATGGCCGAGGTGATCGCGGCCTACCACGAGCCCGCGCAGGCGGACGCCGTCCCGCCCGTGCCGTTCCGCGCCTACCTGGACTGGCTCGCCGGCCGCGACGCCGACGCCACGCACACGGCCTGGCGGGACTACCTCGCCGACCTGGCGGGCCCGTCGATCGTGTGGCCCGCCGGCGACGCGGACGGCCGCGTCGAGACCGGCGACCTGCACCACGACCTGGACCCGGCGGACGCGGCCCGCGTCTTCGCCGCCGCCCGGAGCGCGGGCAGTACGGTCGGCACCCTGCTCCAGGCGGCGTGGGCGATCACGCTGGGCCGCCTCACCGGCAGCGGCGACGTGGTGTTCGGCAACACCGTCTCGGGCCGTCCGCCCGAACTCGCCGGGGCCGAGCGGATCGTCGGGCTGCTGTTCAACACGCTGCCGCTGCGGGTCGGCCTCGACCCGTTCGAGACGGTCGGCGGCCTGCTGTCCCGGATGCAGATCGAGCAGGCGGCCGTGGTCGACCACGCCTACGCCTCGCTCAGCCGCATCCAGGACGACGTGGGCCTCGGCACCCTCTTCGACACGCTGTTCGTCGTGCAGAACTTCCCCTACGAGGTGGACGACGACGCCGGGTCGGACACGAAGGTGACCGGCGGCGGCCTGAACGACGCGACGCACTATCCCCTGACGTTCGCGGTCAACCCGTGGGAGTCGGGGGACGCGCCGTCGGTGCACGTGCGGCTCTCGTTCCGCCGTGACGCCTACGCGCCGGACGCCGCCGGTACCGTCCTGGACCGCTATCTGCACGTGCTGCGGTACCTGGCCGGGCATCTCGCCGAACCCGTCGGCCGCGTTCCCGCGCTGCTCGCGGGCGAGGCGGACGCGCCGGGGGGCCACGGCGTGGCGCGCTCCGTCGAGGAGGTCACGGTCGGTGACCTGCTGGCCCGGCAGGTCGCGGTGTCGCCGGACGAGACGGCGCTGGTCGCCGGGGACCGCCGCTACACCTTCACCGAGTTCTCCGCCGAAGTGCACCGGTACGCCCGGATGCTGCTGGAGCAGGGGGTGCGTCCCGAACACCGCGTCGCGCTGCTGCTCCCGCGCGACGAGCGGATGGTGATCGCGATGTTCGCGGTGTTCGCCGTCGGCGCGGCGTACGTCCCGGTCGACGCCGAGCACCCCGACGACCGCATCGGCTACATGCTGGAGATCGCCCGTCCCACGGTCACGCTGGTCACCGACCGCGACGCCCACCGCATCGGCGCACCGGCCGGACGCGCCGTCAACCTGGACGACGCCGCCGTCCGGGACGGCATCGCCCGGCACGGCACCGGCCCGATCACGTCCGCCGAACGCGGCGGCGCGGTCTCGCTGGACAACCTGGCCTACGTCCTGTTCACCTCCGGCTCGACCGGGCGCCCCAAGGGCGTCGCGGTCGGCTACCGGGGGCTGACGAACATGTACGCCAACCACGTCGAGGAGATCTTCGACCGCGTCGTCGCCCACCAGGGCGGCCGCCGGATGAAGATCGCGCACACCACGTCGTTCTCCTTCGACGCGTCCTGGGAGCAGTTGTTCTGGCTGCTCAACGGGCACGAGGTGCACGTCATCGACGAGGAGCTGCGCCGCGAGCCCGCCCGCCTGCTGGCCTACTACGACCGGACGCGGATGGACGGCTTCGACGTCACCCCGTCCTACGGGCAGTTGCTCGTGGACGACGGCCTGCTGGAGCGGGACCGTCCGGCGGGCCGGTCGGTGGCGGCCGACGCGCCCGGCGTGGTGTTCGTGTCGCTGGGCGGCGAGGCGGTGCCCGAGCGGCTGTGGCAGCAGTTGCGCGAGGCGCCGGGCGTCGAGTCGTACAACCTGTACGGGCCCACGGAGTACACGATCAACGCGCTCGGCGCCGACCTGGCCGACAGCCCCACGTCCAGCGTCGGCAAGCCGATCTTCAACACGCGCGCCTACATCCTGGACGAGAACCTCCAGCCGACGCTTCCGGGCGTCGCCGGGGAGCTGTACCTGGCGGGCGACGGCATCGCCCGGGGCTACTGGGAGCAGGCGGCGCTGACCGCCGAGCGGTTCACCGCCTGCCCGTGGGAGCCCGGCCAGCGGATGTACCGCACCGGCGACCTGGCCCGCTGGACGCCGGAGGGGAACATCGACTTCCTCGGCCGCGCCGACGACCAGGTGAAGATCCGCGGCTACCGGATCGAGCCGGGCGAGGTCGCGGACGTCCTCGCCGCCGACCCGCAGGTCGTGCGCGCGGCCGTGATCGCCCGCAAGGACGCGTCCGGTGCCGTGCAGCTCTACGGCTACGTGGTGCCCGCCTCCGGCGACCCCGACGCGGTGGACCTGGACGCCGTCCGCGCGCGGGCGCGCGGGGTGCTGCCCGACTACATGGTCCCGGCGGGCCTGGCGGCGGTCGCGGACATCCCGCTGACCGTGAACGGGAAGATCGACGCGCGGGCCCTGCCGGAGATCCAGACCGCCGGGGCGGAGTACGTCGCGCCGGCCACCGGCACCGAGGCCCTGCTCGCGGACGCCGTCGCAGAACTCCTCGGCGTCGAGCGGGTGTCGGTGGCGGCGAACTTCTTCGAGATCGGCGGCAACTCCCTGCTCGCGATGCGCCTGGTCGCGCGGGTGAACGCCACGGGCGACCACGAACTGCTGGTCAAGCAGGTCTTCGCCCACCAGACCGTGACGGAGCTGGCCGCGAGCATGGACGAGCGCGCGGCGTCGCCCGGCCCCACCCTGCACGACGCCGTGGCGCTCCCGCTGCGCGAGGGGGCGGGCGGCCGGACGCTGTTCTGCTTCCACGAGTACACCGGCCTGGCGACGATGTACCGGCGGCTGCTCGACCTGCTGCCGTCCGACTGGGACGTCTACGGCCTCCAGGACCCCGCCCACGGCGGCATGCAGGTCGACTTCTCCGACTTCCCGGACATGTGCCGCGCCTACGCGGACGTGGTGGTCGAGACGCGGCCGGAGGGCCCGTACGACCTGCTCGGCTGGTCGTGGGGCGGGCACCTGGCCTACGGCGTGGCCCGCGAGCTGATCGCGCGCGGCCACCGGGTGCGCGGCCTCGGCATCGTCGACGCGATCCCGATCGCCGCGGGCCCGCTCCAGGAGGAGGTCGACGTCGTCGGCGTGAAGATGGCCGACCTGATCTCCGACGTCGACCTCCAGGACCGCGTCGCCGACGAGCTGGAGGCGAACGAGGGCCTGGACCTCGGCAAGCGCATCTTCGGCGACCTCAGCACCGCCCAGCGCCGCGCCGTCGCCGTCGCCGCCGCCCGCACCGACTCGCTGCTGCTCACCCCGACCGAGGGCGTCCTCGACGTCCCGGCCCTCCTGGTCGCGGCCACCGAGGACGGCGAGCACGAGGACTACCCCGAACAGCTCGCCGGCATGTGGTCGACGTTCCTCCCGGACCTGCGCACGATCCCGGTCGCGGCCGGGCACCTGGAGGTCGTCGTCGAGGACGAGCACACCCGCCGCTGGGTGCCGCAGCTCGTAGAACTACTCACCGAAGGAGAGACCAAATGAAAGTCACCACCGACCAGGCCCTGGCCGACATAGCCGACGCCCTCTACGTAGAACCCGGCGACCTGGAACAGGACACCGATCTACGCGACCAGGGCATGGACTCCGTCCGCCTCATGGAACTGGTAGAAACCTGGCGAGCAGCAGGCATCCCAGAAATCGACTACATCATGCTCGCCGAAGACCAGCGCATAGAAGCCTGGCTAACCCTCCTGCACAAGCTCCAGGGCGCCTAACGGAAGCCATCGGGTCGGCCTCGGTGCACGGTGCCGCTGAGGCCGCCGTGCCCCGCTGCCACTCGACGCAGGCGCCCTCAGCGAGCCACAACCGGGCGATCAACCCGTCCACCGGCTCCGACGCTGATCAGACCCCGCACCACGTCGGGTGGCCGCCCTGCGGGAGGGAGGGCGACTTGGGTGTGCCGCGGTGGCGGGTTGGGCGGTGGCCAGGTGGGCGGCCTCGATGGCGCTGTTGATGGAGATCTCGCCGCGCATTCCGGGTGCCGCCACGGTGTCCCCGGCGACGTAGACCCCGTCGCCCCGGTCGATCGGGGAGCGGTCTCGCCAGGTCTGGCCGGGGAGGTCCAGGGCGCCGCTGCGGTCCTTCGCGGTGGCGGTGCGCCGGAAGGTGGTCCGGTCCGCGCGTCCGGGCAGCAGGAGGTCGGCGAAGGCGTCCAGCCGGGCGTGCGCCGACGAGCGGGACTCATCGGCCCGGATCGGCATCTGGAGCTGGTACAGCGACTCGCCGGGCGGGGCGATCGAGGCGTCCTGCATCGTGTAGGACTCGTGGAAGCCTCCCTCGTCCAGGTCGAAGACCAGGGTGCGGTCCCGGCGGTCGGCGCGGACGGCGACGTCCAGCAGGGCGCAGTGGCCGGAGGTCCACAGCAGGCGGTCGTCGGCCAGCAGCCGGGACGCCGACGCCGGGTCGGTCGCGACGATGACCGGACCGGCGCCGGGCAGGACGTCCACGCGCGAGCCGGTCTCGATCCGGACGCCCAGTTCCGCGGCGCGGGCGGCCATGCGGTCCAGCACGGTCTGCCAGCCGCCGCGTACCCACCGGACGGCGGGTGGCCTCGGGCCCAGGACCCGCTGGAACAGGTCCCAGACGAACGCCGCCGACAGCCGTCCGGTGTCGGCGTCGTAGGTCACGACGCTGATCGCGTTCGCCATGTGGCGGGCGGTGGTCTCGCCCCAGCGGCCGGACGCCCACCCGTGGAAGTCCTGGTCGACGGGCGCGGCGAGCCGCGACCGCGTCTGAGCGGCGAGCATCCGCAGCGGAGGGGTCCGGCGGACCCGCCCGTCGACGCGGAAGCCGAGCCGGGCGGCGGCGAGTGGTGACGGCCAGCCGAGCCCCCGCACCAGGCCCCGCCGCGCGAGCCACCGGTAGTGCGGGCCGTCGGCGTAGAAGACGTGCGCGCCCTCGTGCGCGACGTACGGGGAGGGCGTCGCCCGGCCGCGTCCTCCGAGCGTCCGATGGGCCTCGTGCAGGACGACGTCGGCGCCGGTCTCGGCGCAGGCGATGGCGGCGGTCAGACCGGCGAGTCCGCCGCCGATGACAGTGATGGTCGTGGTCATGCCGTCAAAGACGCAGCACCGCGCCGTCCTGTGACATCACCGCGCCGAGTTTCTCCGGATTGACCACCAGATGGCAGGCGACGACCCGTCCATCGGCCACCTGGAGCTGGAAGTGGACGATGGGGCGCCCGTCCGCCGTCACCTGGAGGGCCGGACCGGCGTTGGCCTCGACCAGCCGGTACTCCACGGTCTGGGTGTCCCCGTCGACGCCGACCGAGGACAGGAACGGCTTCCGGAGCCGCATGACCTGCAACACGAACCGGGCGACCGGCTCGGGGCCGACGATGACGCGGCGCGGCGCGACCGCGTTGCCGCCGCTGTCGGCGACCAGCCGTACGTCGGGCGCGAGCAGCTCCATCACGCCCTCGATCCGCCCCTCCAGGCACGCGGCGGCGAACCGGTCGGTCAGCCGCCGCCACACCAGCGGGTCCACCTCGAACCGCGGACGCCGCTCCCGGACGTGCGCCCGCGCCCGCACCGCGAGCTGCCGGACGGCCGCCTCCCGCCGGTCCAGCAGCCGCGCGATCTCCGGATACCCGAACGCGAACACCTCCCGGAGCACGAACACCGCGCGCTCCAGCGGCGACAGCGACTCCAGCACCACCAGGAGGGCCAACGACACCGACTCGGCCCGCACGACGTACTCGGCCGGGTCGGTGAGCCCGTCCGGACCCGCGATCGTCGGCACCGGCTCGGGCAGCCACTCCCCGACGTAGGACTCCCGCCGAGCCCTCACCCGCCGCAGCCGGTCGACCGACAGACGGGTGACGACCGTCAGCAGGAACGCCCGCGCGTCCCCGACCTCCGCCGGATCGACCTTCGCCCACCGCAACCAGCACTCCTGAACGACGTCCTCGGCGTCCACGACCCGCCCGAGCACCCGGTACGCGACCCCGAACAGAAGCTCACGATGCTCGGCGAACGCCCCCTCACCCACCTCCACCGGCCGCCCCTCCGCACCGACAGCACACCGCGATCCCCCCAAAGAGTGTCACCACGGTGCCACGACCGACCGACGCCCCCGCCACGGTCGAACCCGCCGGACGCCTTCGGAGACCCGTCCGCCAGTTCTGGCCGTTATTCGAGAGTGCCGGTCACGGTGACGGTGACGTGGGTGTCGGGAGCGGTCCGGGTCAGCAGGGCCTGGCGCACGTGGCGGGTGGTGGCGATGATCGGGCGGTTCGTGTGGGCGATGATCTGGACGTCGATTCGTGTCGTCCCGGGTCCTTCGGTGATGCGGAGGCCCGTCAGGTCGGTGCGGTCGCGGTGGGAGAACAGGAGGCTCTTGACGCCCGGCTTCAGGCAGGCCACGCCGGGGATCGACAGGACGGCGGCGGCGAGGGATTCGGCGTCGGCGTGGTCGCGGGGGGCGGTCATCGGTCCTCCTCGGTCAGGTCGGTGACGTGGACGTCGACGCGGGTCGGACCGAGGCCGAGGCGGTCGGTGGCGGCCGTGGCGACGGCGCGGCGGACGTCGTCGGCCACCGAGGGAAGGTGGGCGGTGGCGGGGGCGTGGATCGAGATCGTGACGGTGATGTCGGCCGTCGCGTCCGGGCGGCGGTCGCCGGGCACGAGCCGGCACGAGCCCGCCAGGACGCCGGGGACGTTCTCGGCGGCCGAACGCAGGACCCGCGCCGCCGCGCTCTCCATGATCCACATGTCCTCGTCGGGCGTGCCGAGGGGCAGCGGGGCACCCGGTCGCAGTTCCAGGCGGACCACGTCCATGACGCGGCGCAGCACGTCGCCCGCGTCCGGCAGGGCCGGGCCCGACGCGTCGCGCAGGTGCAGCACCGCCTGCCGCAGGCCCGCCAGCCGCCGCCGCGCGTCGGCGCAGGACGGGCAGTGCGCCGGATGGTCGTCGCCGGGGTCGGCGTCCCACGCCTGCGACAGCAGCCGTCCGCAGGGCAGTTGTTCCTCGTCGGGGCCGGGCCGCCGGGCCGCCGGGTCCGGGTCGGTGGTCATCGCCAGTCCCCCAGTGCGTGTGTGAGGCCGCGCCGGGCGCGGAAGACCCGGGCGCGGGCCGCGTTCTCGGTGATGCCGACGGCGTCGGCGATGAACTCGTAGGACCGTCCGTCCAGCTCCCGCAGCACCCAGCAGACGGCCTGCTCGGCGGAGAGACCGGCCAGCGCGGTCCGCAGGTCGGCGGCGATGGCCCGGGACTCGGCCATGCGCGACGGGGAGGACGAGTGGTCGGCGGCCGCCACGTCCAGGACCTCGTGCAGCGGTGTCGTGGGGCGACGGGCGCGCAGCGCGTTCAGGCAGCGGTTCGTGACCACGCGGTACATCCAGGTACCGAAGGCCGAATGGCCCCGGAAGTCCGGCAGCCGCCGCCAGGCGTTGATGAACGACTCCTGGACGGCGTCCTCGGCCTCGGCCTTGTCGCCGAGCAGCCGGACGGCCAGCCGGACGAGGCGCGGGGCGTGCCGGGTGACCAGGACCGCGAACGCGTCCTGGTCTCCTTCGGCGGCACGGGCGGTCAGCAGGACGTCGTCGTGCCCGGAGCCGACCGCGTCCGCTGCGGGTTGGATCACCGTCGCGTCTCCTGCCGTCGTCATGGTCTGTGCGTTGGACACCTGGTCTCCCCGTTCTGTTACGCGTCTCCCGGGAAGTTCGGAACGAACGCGTAACGGGCCTGCCCCGGGCCGTGTCCTACGTTCGGCAACCCCCCGAAGACCAAGGAGAGCGTCATGAACACCGCACCGACGTCCACGACGACGACACCCGCGGGCGGCACGGCCGTCCAGCGGGCGGGCACCGACGCGGCGATCGTCACCGGGACCTCCGGGGCCGATCAGCCTGCGGCGACCCGTGGCCAGACCTCGATCGCGGGGACCGTCGTGGTGAAGGTCGCCGGTATGGCGGCGCGGGAGATCCCCGGCGTGTACGACATGGGCGGTGGCCTGTCGCGGACGATCGGCCTGGTCCGCGACCGGGTTCCGGGAGGACGCCCGAACGTGGGGCGCGGCGTGAAGGTCGAGGTGGGCGAGCGGCAGACGGCGATCGACCTGGACCTGGTCGTGGAGTACGGCGTGGAGATCGCCGAACTGGCGCGGGCCGTCCGGGAGAACGTCATCGACGCCGTTGAGCGCATCACCGGCCTGGACGTCGTGGAGGTCAACATCATGGTCAACGACGTCCACCTTCCCGGGGACGACGAGGCCGCCGAGCAGACGGCCCGCGTCGAGTGATGTCCCCGTCGAACGCCTTCACCGGCATGGTGGCCGGGATCGCGCTGGCCTTCGGTGTCCTGGTCGGCGGCTTCGGAGGGTTCCTGCTGGTGGCCTGTCTGGGCGGCGCGGGTCTGGCCGCGGGGCTGTGGCTGGACGAACCCGGACGCGTCGCCGCCCTCCGGGACGCGTTGGGCCGGAGGCCGCGGTGACCGCGCCCGCCGAGCGCGGCGCGACCGAGATCGCGCCGCGCGCCGTCCGGAGGATCGCCGAGGGCGCGGCGTCGGAGGCGGGCGTGCGGGCCACCGGCGCCCATGCCGAGGTGACCGGCCGCCGTGCCCGCGTGGAAGTGCGGGTCGGCCTGCCGTATCCGGCGCGGCTGGGACCGGAGGCCGGACGGGTGCGCGACCACGTGCGGGAACGGACCGGACGGCTGACGGGCCTGGACGTCCGCGCTGCGAAGGTCACGGTGGACCGTCTGGACCTTCGGGAGGGGAACGTCCGCAGGACGCGGCCCTCGGCCGCGCCGGGGGTGGCGCGGCGGCGCTGGTGGTCGGCCCGCCCGTCGGCGCGAGTCGTGCCCGTGCCGGCCGGAGTCGCCGTCGCACTGCTCGCGGTCGAGGTGCTGGTGGCGCGCCTGCCCGGCCACCGGCCCTGGCGCGGGCGCGCGGCCGCCGTCGATCTGCTCTACCGGTACGGGCCGGGGGACGCGGCCGTGACGGTGGCGGCCGTCGTCATGGTCGCCGTCGGGTGCTGGCTGGTCGCGCTGGCCGTGACGCCGGGGCGCGGGCGGCTCGCCGCGGGCCCGGACGCGGTGCGCGCCGACGTCGGACGCCGCACGGTGGCGGCACTGGTCGGCGACGAGGTCCGGCAGGTGCCCGGGGTGAACGCGGCCAACGTGCGCGTGCGCCGGAAGAAGGTGCGCGTGCGGGCGTCGCTGACGTTCGGTGACCGGGACGCGGCCCGCGAGCGGGTCCGGGGCGCCGCCCGGGAGGCCCTGACGGAATGCCGTCTGGGCGCCGAGCCCCGGTTGCGGGTGTCGGTGCGGCCCGCGCCGTCATGGCAGCCCACCCGATCGACGGAGGACGAGGACACGTGACCCATCCCTCTCCCCTTCCCATGGTGCGCAACCGGGCGCTGCTCGGCGGAGTCGGAGCCGCACTGCTCGGCGGCGGCGGCTGGCTGCTCACCGCGTGGACGCCGGTGGCGGAGCGCCTGCCCGCCGGCTGGCCGGCCGCCCCCACGGGACGTGTCTTCGCCGACCGCGCGCTGCTCGAACGTCTCGGGGCGCAGGACTGGTGGACGCCGGCAGTCGTCGCGGTGTGCTGCGTCGTGCTCGCGGTGGCGGTCGGCGTGCTGCTGCGGGTGGTCCGCCGCCTGGCGGCCCGGGGCGGCACCGTTCCGCTCGCCCGCGACTCGCGGCTCCTGCGCGTGTCCGCGCTGTCGGACGCCCTGGCCGCGCGCGTCCGGACGGTCGAGGGCGTCGCCGGGTGCCGTGCCGTCGTGCGCCGCCGCCGCAGGGCGCTGGAGGTCGAACTCCGCGTCCGTGTGCGCGCGTCGCCCGCGCCCGTCCTGGGCGCCCTGCCCGGGCTCGTCGACGAGGTCCGCCGCAGCGTGGCCCCGTTGACGGTCCGCGTGCACGCCCGCCTGGACGGGCCCGGACGTCCCCGCAGAGCCCGTGGCGTCCGGTGAGGCGGTGGGCTCGGCGGTCGCTCAGGCGGGGTCAGGCCAGTTGGGCCAGGGAGAGGACGTTGTGGTCGGGGTCGTGGAACCATGCGATCCGGTCGCCGTTCGGGGCCGTCCACACGCCGTCGTCGTCCTGTTCCAGGCCGTCGTAGCGGAGGAAGGTCACGCCCTGGTTCCGGAGGCGGGCCAGGTCGGCGTGGAGGTCCGTGACCTCCCAGCCGAAGACGGTGAAGGGCTGCGGGGTGAACGCGCCGGCCAGCGTGACTCGGAGGCGGCCGAAGACCACCGCGGCCGGGTTGGTGCCCGATACCGTCAGGCCCAGGACCCCCTCGTAGAACGCACGGGCCCGGTCCAGGTCCGACGAGGGGAGGAACGCCATCAGCCCGGCCGAGTTCAAGGTCACCGCACCACCCTACTCCGCCCGCTGTCAGGAGCGGCCGGTGTCCCAGGCCGACCACAGGGCGGCGTAGCGGCCGTTCTCGGCGACCAAGGCGTTGTGGGTACCGGTTTCCGCCAGGTGACCACCGTCCAAGACGATGATCTTGTCCGCCGTGCGGGCCTGGGAGAGGCGGTGGGCGATGACCAGGGCGGAGCGGTCGGCCGTCACGGCGGCCGTCGCGCGGTCCAGGACGGCGGTGTCGGCGGTGTCGGCCTCGGCCGTGGCCTCGTCCAGGATGACCAGGAGCGGGTCGGCCAGGGCCAGGCGGGCCAGGGCCAGGTGCTGGGCCTGGGCCGGGGTGACGGGGTGGCCGCCGTCGCCCACCTCGGTGTCCAGGCCCTCCGGCAGCGACTCCACGATGTGGTCGGCGCCGACCTGCTTCAGCGCCATCGTCACCTGGTCGTCGGTGGCTTCGGGGGCGGCGAGGGTGAGGTTGTCGCGGACGGTACCCGCGAACACGTGCGTCTCCTGGGTGACGGTGACGATCCGCCGCCGGTCGACACGGCGGACGATCTCGCCCGACGTCGGGTCGTGCACCCCCGCGATCAGTGCCGCCAGGGTGGACTTGCCGGAGCCGGTCGCGCCGACGACGGCGAGGACGGAGCCGGTGTCGATGCGGGCGTCGATGCCGTTGAGCACCGGGCGGTCCGGGCGGTAGGCGAAATGGACGCCGGACAGCTCGACGGCCGGGCCGGACTCCGTCCGTGCGGGTTCATCGGCGGCGTCGGCCGCGCGGGTCGACGTGACGCCGATGATGCGGGCCAGGGACGCCAGGGCCGACTGGAGTTCGTCCAGCAGGAACAGCAGTTCCGCGATCGGGGCCACCGTGCGCAGGTACAGGAGGGCGGCGGCGGTGACCTCGCCCGTCGTCGTCTCGCCGGTGAGGGCGAGGCGCAGGCCGATGCCGAGCACGGCCAGCAGGCCGAGGGCCTCGGTGACGTTCAGGTGCCCGAACAGCCGGTTCTGCACGATCCGGGTGCGCATCGCCCAGCGGACGGTCTGCCAGGTCGCGGCCTTGATGCGGTTGAGCTGACGGCGTTCGAGCCGGTGCGCCGTCACCGTCGGCAACTGGGTCAGCGTGCCGAGGACGTCGTGCCCCCGGGCCGACTCCGCCGTGCGCTCGGCGACGTACACGCCCGGCGCCGTGCGCAGGTACCACCGGACGGTCACGGCGTACAGCGGGACGGTGAGGGCGAAGCCCACCAGGAACCACGGGTCGAGGACGACGAGCGCCGCCGCGACCAGCGTCATCGTCAGCACCGAGACGCTGAGCTGCGGCAGCACCTCGGGCAGCGTGCCCGAGACCTGTGCGATGTCGTCGGACGCGCGGGTGACCACGTCGCCGGTGCCCGCGGCCTCCAGCGTGGCGCGCGGCAGGTCCAGCGCCGCCCCGACGTACTCCTCGCGCAGCTCGGCGACGACGGTCTCGGCCAGCCGCGCCACCGCGCGCATCGCGACCCAGGCGACCGCGCCCGCCGCCATCGCGGTCGCGGCCAGCAGGGCGACCTGCCACCAGAACGACCCCGGCACGCCGGACCCGCCCGCGTCGTCCACGGTGTCGACCAGGTTGCCGACCACCAGCGGGAAGACGAGCGCGAGACCCGCCTCGGCCAGGAAGAGCGTCACGATGCCGCACAGCGCCAGGCGGCGTCCGGCGAGCATCGCCCAGATGCGTGCCGCGACCGTGCGGCCGGACGCGACCGGCAGCATCCGGTGCGCGTCCGCGGTGATCGGCTCAGACATCGCTCGTCGTTTCCCGTCTGACGGTGATGACCCGGTCGGCCGCCGCCCGGAACGCGGGCGCCGAGGTCAGCACGAGGGTGGTCCGTCCGGCCCGGCGGGCCCGGACGGCGTGGGCGATCGCGTGCTCGGTGACCGCGTCGACCGAGGTGGTGGGCTCGTCGAGCACGAGCAGTTCGGGCTCGGCGGCGACCGCGCGGGCCAGCGCGATGCGCTGGCGCTGCCCGCCCGAGAGCTGCCAGCCGCCGTAGCCCACGGACGTGTCGTATCCGTCGGGCAGCTCGGCGGCGCCCAGCGCCGCGACCTCCAGGGCCGACCGCGCGGCGTCGGCCGGGACGGGCTCGTCCCCGGTGGCGCGGACGTTGTCCAGCGCCGTCCCGGGCAGCAGCGCCGGAGTGTGCGGGGCGATCAGCGCCCGCTCGCGCCAGCGGGGCTCGACGTGCTCCACCGGCGGCAGGCCCGCGTAGGTGAGCGTCCCGGCGGCGGGCGCGGCCCGCAGCGACAGCAGGTCCCCGAGGGCGCGGCGGGAGGCGTGCGGCAGGTCCAGGACGACGAACTCCCCCGGCT
Organism: Actinomadura flavalba DSM 45200; assembly: GCF_000374305.1. Taxonomy (GTDB): domain Bacteria; phylum Actinomycetota; class Actinomycetes; order Streptosporangiales; family Streptosporangiaceae; genus Spirillospora; species Spirillospora flavalba. The sequence goes on from NZ_KB894105.1 coordinate 20,765, forward strand.
CGACCTGCCCGTCCAGGACGACGCCGTCGGCCAGCGCCAGGTCGCGGAACTCCAGGACCGGCGCGTCGGCGGGACCGGTCGCGGCGGTCGCCCGACCGGCCGTCTTGCGGGGCGTCCGCAGCAGGTCGAGCACGCGTTCCGCCGACGCCTGCGACATCGCCCACATCGCCTGCTGGACGGAGATCAGCGCGTCCAGCGGGCCGATGAGCGTGATGGCGATGGACGACACCATGACCACCTGCCCCACGGTGATGTGCCCGCCGAAGGCCAGCAGCGCCGCCGCGACCGCGACGGCGGCGGCGAACAGGTTGCCGATCGCGGCGCTGGCGCCGTCGAACGCCGCCTCGGTGGAGCGGGCCGCCAGGCTCGCCCGGAGCGCGTCCCGGCTGACCTTGCGGTACCGGCCGGTCGCGGTGCGCTGGGCGTGCAGGCCCTGGACGACGCGGAAGCCCGCGACCAGGTCGGCGGCCTCGGCGGCGGCGTCGGCCAGGCCCGCCTGCTCGGTCTTGCTGCGGCGGCGCAGCGGATAGGCGGCCAGGTGCATCAGCCCCAGCACGATCGGCAGCACCACGATGACGCCGACGCCGAGCGCGGGATGCACCCAGAACAGCACCCCGGCGGCGGCCAGCAGCCCGACCAGCTCACCGGGCGGGTAGACGGCCACGTACACCGCCTGGCACGCCTGGAACGTGTCCGACGTCGTCAGCGACAGCAGCCGCCCCGGCGGGTGCGCCGCCGTGCCGAGGTCACGTTCGTCCAGTACCCGCTTCAGCGTGTGCTGGGACAGCTCGAACTGCGCGCGCTGCACCCCGTACCAGCCCAGGCGCCCGCCGAAGCGGAAGCCGAGGTTCATCAGCGCGTACAGGGCGATGAGCGCGCTCGTCCAGACGGCCAGCGGCCCGGCGACGTCCCCGGCGCTCGCGCCGCCGACCGCCGGGGCGATGACGGTGTCGATGAGCTTGCCGACCGCGACGGGCAGCAGCACGCTCGTCACGTTGAACAGCGTCCGCAGGCTCGCGCCCGCCAGCACGTACCGCCACACCGACGCGATGATCGCCCGGGTCAGCCGGGCGGGCGACCAGGACGGGTCGACGCGCAGCCGCGGCTCGTCGTCGGGGACGGCGGGGGCCTCGAACCGGCCCCACCGCCGCTCCTCCCGGGTGTCAGTTGTCATCGATGTCGGCGTCGTGGTGGTCGAAGCCGTCCACGCCGCGCCGCCAGTACCCGTCGACGACGACCTGGTCCTTGGTCAGCCCGGCCTCCCGGCGCAGGAACCGCCGGATCGGCTTCATCGACTCGGTCTCCCCCGCCGCGAACACGAACAGCGTGGCCGGGTCCGCCGGGGGCTCCCACGCCCGCAGCGCGGTCTCCAGGGCGCTGAGGTGCCCGTCGCCCACCGGGGCGGAGTCGCGGTGAATCCAGTGCAGGTCGAGGTCGGCGGCGCCGGTCAGCTTCTGCTCCTCGGTGGCGTCCGGGATCTCGATCAGCGCCGTGACGTGGGCTTCTGCGGGCGCCTCGGCGATGATCCGCGCGATGGCGGGCAGGGCGGTCTCGTCACCGAGCGCCAGGTAGCGCGGGTAGTCCTCGGGGAGAAGCCAGTTCGAGCTGGGGCCGTTCACCACCAGCGGGTCACCGGCCGTCGCCCGGCTCGCCCACCGGCTCGCGAACCCGTGCCCGTGCAGGACGAAGTCCAGCGACAGCTCGCGCGTCGCCGGGTCCCAGCCGCGCACCGTGTAGTCGCGGTGGATGGGGTCGCCGGTGCCGCCCTCGTTGGGCCAGCTCCCGTCGGGCTGCTCGCGCGGCGCGACCAGCTCCCCGGTCTCGGGGTTGGGGAAGAAGCAGCGGACGTGGTCGGGCGCGAAGTTGGCGAGCGGGAACCCGTCGGCCAGGTCGTCGCCCACCAGGACGACGCGCCGGTACCGGGGCGTGATGTCCTCGGTGCGCGCCACCCGCAGGTCGCGGCGGACGAGCCGGTCCATGTAGTTGAACTGGAGTTCACCGGTCCGGTTCGGGCCGGTGAACCTCGGGAGCTTGTCGCGGTTCAACGGATGTTCTCCTTCTCGTGTCGGCGCGGCAGTGCCGGTTCGCCGTGCGGATCGTCGTCGGGCTCCACCGGGCGGACCGCCGCCGTGCGGGGGTCGAGGGGGATGACGCTGGGCGTGCCGGTGACCGGGTCGGGGGTGACCAGCGCCCGCAGCCCGAACACGTCCTCGACGAGTTCGGCGGTGATGACGTCGTGCGGCGCCCCGGCGGTGATGATCCGCCCGTCGCGCATGACGATCAGGTGGTCGGCGTAGCGGGCGGCCTGGTTGAGGTCGTGCAGCACGCAGACGACGGTCTTGCCCTCGTCGTGGAACGTGCGGAGCAGTTCCATCAGCTCGTACTGGTGGGCGATGTCCAGGAACGTGGTGGGCTCGTCGAGCAGCATGATCGGGGTGTCCTGGGCCAGCAGCATCGCCACCCACACCCGCTGCCGCTGGCCGCCCGACAGCTCGTCCACCAGCCGTCCGGACAGCTCGGTCAGGCGCGTCGCCGCCAGCGCCGCGACCACGGCGGCCTCGTCGGACGGACGCCACTGGTGGATGAGGTTCTGGTACGGCGCGCGGCCCCGGGCCACCAGGTCGGCCACGCGGATGCCGTCCGGGGCCAGCGACGTCTGCGGCAGCAGCCCCATGCGCCGGGCGACCTCCTTGGGCTTGTAGGCGCCGATCTCCTTGCCGTCGAGCAGCACCGTCCCGGTGCTGGGCGTGAGCACGCGGGCGAGCGCCCGCAGCAGGGTCGACTTGCCGCAGCCGTTGGGGCCGATGATCGCGGTGAACGAGCCGTCCGGGATCGCCACGGACAGCCGCTCGGAGATGGTGCGCCGGTCGTAGCCGATGGTGGCGTCCTCGACGACGACGCGGGGACGGCCGGGCGCGGGGTCCGCCGTTCCGGATGGGTCCTTCATCTCGTCCCTCACAGGTTTCGCGGGGTTCATCGGACGAGCCCGTACCGTTGGCGGGCCTCGCGGAGCAACAGCCAGATCATGTAGCCGCCGCCCAGGCACACCGTGATCAGCCCCACGGGCACCGGCCGGTACAACTGGGCGATGTACAGGGAGAGCAGGTGGGCGCCGGCCAGCAGGGCGGCGCCCATCCCGGCCGACGCGAGCAGGCTCTCCCCGGCCGAGCGGGTCAGCCGCCGGGCGAGCTGGGGGGCCGCCAGGGCGATGAAGCTGATCGGCCCGGCGGCGGCGGTGACGACCGCGACCGTCGAGACGCCCGCCACGATCAGCCCCAGCCGGACCGGCCCGGACCGGGTGCCGAGCGTGACGGCGGCGTCGTCGCCCAGCTCCAGCCGCCGCATCGCGGGGGCGAGCAGGGCCGCCGCGACGACGATCAGCGCGGCGACCGCCAGGGCGGGGATCATCGGGGGCCAGGTGACGCGGGAGATGGTGCCGGCCTTCCAGAGGCCGACCGTCATCGCGTCCTTGATCTCGGCGCGGGAGATCAGGTAGTGGTTCACCGACACGAGCATGGCCGAGACGGCGATGCCGATGATGATCATCCGGAAGCCCTGGATGCCGCGCCGGTAGGACAGGACGTAGACCGCGAACGCGGTCACCAGCCCACCGGCGATCGCCGCGAAGGCGAGCCACCAGTAGCTGTTCGTCCCGACCACGATGATGGCGAGCACGACGGCGGTGAACGAGCCGGAGTCGAACCCGATCACGTCGGGGGAACCGAGGGGGTTGCGCGTCAGCGACTGGAAGATCGCGCCGCCGATCCCGAGCAGCGCCCCGAAGACGACGGCGGCGATCGCGATCGGCAGCCGCCACTTGACGACGATGGTGCGCTCGAAGCCCTGCTCGCCGCCGGTGAGCGTCGCGAACACCTGCTGGAGGGTGAGCGGATAGTCGCCGTAGGTCAGGGAGACCGTGGCCAGGACCACGGCCGTCAGGAACAGGACGGCCGAGACCGTCAGCAGCCGGACGCCCACGCGGCCGGAGCCCCAGCGGAACCGCAGGGTCCGGGTGCGGTACCCGAAGGCGACGCTCTCCTTGTTCACAGGCCGCTCGCATTCCGTCGCCGTACCAGCACGATCAGCACCGGAGCCCCGATCACCGCCGTGATGATGCCCGCCTCGATCTCCCCGGGACGGACGATCACCCGCCCGAGGACGTCCGCCGCCAGCACCAGGACCGGCGAGGCCAGGGCCGAGTACAGGATGATCCACCGCTGGTCCGGGCCGGTGAACCAGCGGACGACGTGCGGCACCATCAGCCCGACGAACACGATCCCGCCCGTCAGCGCCGTCGCGCCCCCGGCGAGCAGGGCGACCGCGGTGATGCCGAGGACGCGGACCCGGACGACCCGGGTGCCCAGCGAGGCCGCCAGATCGTCGCCGAGCGCGATGGAGTTCAGCGATCCGGAGAGCAGGATCGCGAGCACCAGCCCGAGGGCGATGAACGGCAGCACGGCGAGGGTCTCGTCCGCGCCGGTGCGGGCGATCGAGCCGAGCCCCCAGGCGCGCAGGGCCCGGAACGTCTCCTCGTCGATCAGCATGAGGAACGTCGAGACCCCGTCCAGGACGGCGCTCAGCGCGACGCCCGCCAGCACCAGCGTCTCCGGCGCGGCCGAGGCCCGCCCGGCGGAGCCGATCAGGTAGACCAGGACGGTCGCCGCCGCCGCGCCGAGGAAGGCGAACCAGATGTAGCCCTGGATGCTGGACAGGCTGAAGATCCCGACGCCGACGGTGATGACGAACCCGGCGCCGGAGTTGATGCCGAGGACGCCGGTGTCGGCCAGCGGGTTGCGGGTCAGCGCCTGGATGAGCGCGCCCGCCACCCCGAACGCCGCGCCGACGAGGACGCCGAGCAGGGTGCGGGGCAGCCGGACGGTCCACACGATGTCGGACGCCTCGCTCCCGTCCCGCTCCCACAGCACCCGCCACGCCTCCGCCGGGGACAGCGGGTTGGCGCCGAACGAGACGCTGAACAGCGCGACGATCGCGAGCGCCGCCAGGATGACCAGCAGCCCCGCCGCGCGGCGGCGGTACAGCACGCTCCCGGACGGGGCGTCGGCGCGAACGGCCCGCGCGGGCTGCTGCTGCCGGGTGGGGGTTGGCGGCACGGACTTCCTCTACGGATCGTGGACGGGCGCCGGGACCGGGGCCGCGCGCGGCCCCGGTCCCCGCGTCCTCGGCGGCGGGCTGCGGTCAGGACAGCTTGGCGCCCGCCAGCCACTGCTCGCTGAGGACCTTGGCGCCCCAGGTCAGGCTGGCCGGGCTCGCGCCCATCCGCAGCATCCAGACCGCGTTCTCGACCTGCTTGCCGTCGGCGGTCGTGAGCTTGGTCGGGTCGTTCTCCACCAGGGTGAGCGCGATGTAGCGGCCCTCGGTGACCGGCTTGAGCGCCTTGAAGAGGGGCTTGGCCTCGCGGGCCTTGCGGACCGCCTCGCTGCTGTAGGTGACCACGAGCAGGTCGGCGTCCAGCAGGCTCAGGTTCTCGTCCGGGACGACGTCCTCGTCGACGAACTTCTTCGCGTTGGGGTTGGGCGTGAAGCCCAGCTTGGTCATGACGCCCTCGGTGATGCTGCCCGCCACGGTGTAGTAGGACAGGCCGCCGTTGGCGCCGTAGTCGTTGGCGATGGTGATGGTCTTCCCGGCGAACTGCGGGTGCGCCTTGGCGGCGTCGGCGAGCGCCTGCTCCGCCGTCGTGACGGCCTTGTCGGCGGCGGCGCCGAGGTCCAGGGTCTTGCCGACCAGGCGCTGCACCTCCTGCCAGGGCAGTTCCTCGTTCTTCGGGGCGTCCAGCACCGGCGCGATGTCGGCCAGCTTCTTGAACTCGGGCTTCTCGAAGATCGCGCCCAGGGCGACGATCAGGTCGGGCTTCACCGCGGCGATGCCCTCGAAGTTGATCGGGTCCTTGCGGGTGGCCTCGTCCACCTTCTCGATCTTCTTCACCCAGGCCGCGTCGCGCCACCCGACGCGGGGCTCGTCGGTGAGGGCGTAGACCGGGGTCACCTGGAGCGCCTGGAGCGCGTCGGCGTTGGGCGACATGCCGATGACGGCGATCCGCTCGGGGCGCTTCGGAAGGGTCGTCTCCCCCGCCCACGTCGTCAGCTTGAGCGGGTACGTCGTGGTGCCCTCGGCCGCCGGGACCGGTCCCTGCGGTCCGCTGCTCTTGGCGGCGGCCGGGCCGTCGTCGGTCGAGGCGCAGCCGGTGAGCGCGAGGAGGGCCGTCAGCGCGACGGCCGGGGCCAGTCGCCATCGTCTGCCGCGGCGCAGGGTGGAGCTGTGCATGGGGGGATGTGTCCTCTCGGGGTCGGGCAGCGGGGGCGGGGTGTACGCACGCGACATGCGCCCGTCTAAGGTTAGGCGAACCTAACTTCTCCGGTGCACCGATTCCGACAGACGTCGCGCAGAATGCGACAGGACCGATCCAGAGGCGGGTGGACGTGTTTCAGCGCACCTACGGGGACTCGGCCGCGCCCTGGCGCATCTGGATGCCGGCGGTCGCCGTCCCCGAGCAGCACGAGAAGCAGTTGCACGTCCTGCTGTGGCAGGTGTGCGGTGACGCCGATCTCGTCGTCGGAGGCCGTGGTCACGCGCTGACGGCCGGGCACGCGCTGTGGATTCCGGTCGGCGTGCGGCACGAGTTCACGGTCGCGGCCAACTCGGTGACGATGCCGCTGTTCTTCGAGGCCGCCAACACCGCCACCACGCTGACCGAGCCCACGCTGGTGACCGTCGACCGCGACCTCCAGACGCTCATGCTGGCGTATACGGTGTCGTGGAACACGATCATCAAACCCACGCCGAACCTGGCCCGGCAGATCCTCGCCCTGATCGAGGAGAGCCCGGTGCTGTCCGCCGTGCTCCCGATGCCGTCGGGTGAACCGGCGCGGACCATCGCCGAGGCGCTGCGCTTCAACCCGGGCGACATCCGCAGCGTGGAGAAGCTGGCCGAGTCGGTGCACACGTCCGTGCGCACCGTCGAGCGGATGTTCCAGGCCGAGACCGGCATGACGCTCCGGCAGTGGCGCATCCGCAACCGGATGGAGGCCGCCGCCATCCTGCTGCGCTCGAACGCCTCCCCCGGCGCGGTCGCGCACCGGGTCGGCTACACGAACGCGAACGCGTTCCGCCGCGTGTTCAAGAGCCACTTCGGCATCTCGCCGGCCGAATACCTCGACCGCTACCGGGCTCAGCGGTGAGCGTCGCCGGGAACGATCGTCCCGGCCCGCTCCAGTTCGCCGACGAGGTGGCGCAGGGAGTCGGCGCCGAGCTTGGCGATCTCGGCCGCCGGACGCTCCCGGTAGCCGGGGTTGAAGATCTCCAGCGACAGCGGCCCGCGATAGCCGGACGCGACCACCGCCGCGACCGGGCCGAGCACGTCGAACTCCCCCTCGCCGGGGAAGCAGCGATGGTTGCGGCTCCACTGGAGGACGTCCATCTCCAGCCACGGCGCGTCGGCCACCTGGAGGAAGCTCACGGCGTCGCGCGGCAGGCCCGTCAGCACCGACGCGTCCTCCCCCGCCGCGTACAGGTGGAAGGTGTCCACGACGAGGGTGACGTTCGGGTGGTCCGCGCGCCGGACGGCGTCCCAGGCGTCGGCGACCCGGCTGATGTGGGTGCCCCAGGCCAGCGCCTCGAACATCACCGTCATGCCGTGCTCGGCCGCCGCGTCGCCCAGGGCGGCGAGCTGGCCCGCCGTCAGGTCGCGGCTGGGGTCGGCGTCCGCGTCGGTGTTGGACACCACCAAGATCGCGTCGGCGCCGAGTGCGCGCATCACGTCCAGCTCGCCCCGGAAGCGGGTCAGGACGCCGCGGAACTCCTGCGCGGACACGCCCTCGGCGCGCCGGAACGGCTGGTAGAGGTCGATGGTGAGGCCCTGGTCGGCGCAGCGGCGGGCGCACTCGCGCGGCGTCATGCCGGATTTGCGCAGGTCGTCGTCGAGGAGTTCCAGGCCGTCGAAGCCCGCCGCCCCGATGGCGTCGATCTTCTCAAGGAGACTTCCGCCGAGGGACACGGTCGCCACGCACAACTTCATCGTTTCTCAGCCTCACTTGTCACGGAACGGGGGGTTTCCACGAGTGCCCGACGGATGCTGGCGCAGTTAGGTTAGGTTAACCTAACAGAGGTTAACCTAACCTAACTGCGCCGGATGTCCAGAGGCCGAGCGGACGAAGGCGGGCATGAGAAGAGCCCGCCCCCACCGGGCTGCGGTGGAGGCGGGCTCTGGCCGGGCGGACTAGCAGTTGCTCTTGGCGGGCTTGTCCTGGAAGCGGTCGGTCAGGAAGTTGACGGCGTCCGGCCACGCCCGGAGGAAGCCGGTGGCGTGCTCGGCGGCGCCGTAGGTCTTCCAGGTGAGGTTGGTGCCGAGCTTGCACCAGTCGCGGTGCAGGGCGTCGCCCTGCTCGAAGCCGACGAGCTGGTCCACGAACGCGTGGCTCTGGAAGACCGGCACGGTGGGCTTGACGGTGCCGAGCTTGTTCTCGTTGAACCGCGCCTTCCAGGCCGGGTCGTTGAGGATGTCGCGGGTGGAGAAGTCCGCGATGCGGCGGAAGACCGTGGCGCCGAGGGCCGGGACGACGTCGAAGCTGACCAGGCAGAGGTTCTGGAAGTCCTGCTTCAGCTTCTTGCCGGCGTCGTTGAGGGCGCCGTCGATGTTCAGCTCGGGGTAGGCGGCGTCGAAGCCGAGACCGGCCATGAACATCAGGCCCGCGCCCAGACCGCCGTCGAGGAACTTGCCCATGGCGACCGGGTCGGCGGGGACGCCGCCCGCCGAGACGCCCTTGAGGTTCAGTTCGGGCGCGTAGCTGCCCGCCAGCTCGGCGGCCCATCCGGCGGTGCTGCCGCCCTGGGAGTAGCCCGCGACCGCGACCGGCCCGGCCGGGTCGAGCCCGGCCTCGGGCAGGCGCTGCGCGGCGCGCACGACGTCCAGCGCGTTGCGTCCGGCGGCGCGGCCCACGATGTAGGGGTGCGGGCCGGGGGTGCCGAGGCCCTGCATGTCGGTGACGACGACGGCCCAGCCCTTGTTGACCAGGTCGTTGATGGTGAACTGCTCGTAGTCCAGGCCGGTCGTCATCGTGTAGGACGGGGCACACTGGTCGCCGATGCCGCGCGTGCCGACCGTGTACGAGACGACGGGCCGCTTGCCCTTGCCCGTCCACGGCTTGTCGGGCACCAGGACGGTTCCGGACACGGCGGTCGGCGCGCCCTTGGCGTCCTCGGAGCGGTAGAGGACCTGCCACGACTTGACCGAGGGCGCGAGCGCGAACTTGGCCTGACGCGACCGGATGACGTCGCCGGGCTTGCCCGCCGGGAGCGGGGACGGCGGCTGGTAGAACGGGTCGTCCTGGGGCAGGACGGGCTCCGGCGCCGCGGACGCGGAGGTCGCGGGCAGCACGGCCGCCGCCGTGCCGAAGGCCAGGACGGCCGCCTGCACCAGACGGGAGACGCGGCGGCGCCGCACGGGGTGGTTGCTCATGGAACTCGGCCCTTCGGGGGAGGGAGCACCCGGGAACGGCCGGGCACCAGAGACGCAGACGTACTCTCGGGCATCCCTCGCGGTGTGACTAGGCACACAGGAACCAAATTGGACGTGCCTCTAATAATACGGCGACGAAGTTTCCCGCCCCACCTCCCCTGACCTGACCCGCGTGTAAAGTCTCCTGCATGACAGGACAGCGGGCGAGCGGGTACCGAGAGCGCAATTCGACGGCCGATCGCGCCCTCGACATCCTCCTGCTCTTCGACGACGGACGGCTCGTGGTCGGCGGGCAGGAGGTCGCCGACCAGCTCGGCGTCGCGCGCTCGACGGCGTACCGGTATCTCCAGAGCCTGGTGGCGTCGGGGTTCATCGAGGAACAGCGGCCCGCCGGATACCGGCTGGGGCCGCGGGTGTTCGAGCTGGCGCGGCTGGCCCGCAAGGGGGTCGGGCTGTCGGAGATCGCCCGTCCGGTGATGCGCGACCTGGTCGAGACGGTGGGCGAGGCGGCGCTGCTCACCCGGCGCGCGGGCGCCACGGTCGTCTGCCTCGAACGGGAGGAGACCGACCATCCGGTGCGTCTCTCCTACGAGCGCGGCCACGTCCTGCCGATCAACGCGGGCGCGGCGGCGCTCGTGCTGCTGGCCTGGGCGCCCGAGAAGGAGGTCGCGGACGTCATCGAGCAGAGCGGGCTGCCGCGCTTCACCGGCGCCACCGTGACGGACGCCGACGTGCTGCGCGAACGCCTCGCGGAGATCCGGGCGTCCGGCGTCGCCGTCACCCGGGGCGAGCTGGACGCCGACGTGCTCGGCGTCGCCGCGCCCATCCGGGACGAGCGGGGCGACGTCGTCGCGGCGGTGAGCATCGCCGCGCTGTCGCACCGGGTGCCCGAGGAGCGGGTGCCGGAGGTCGCGGCGGCCGTCCGCGCCGCCGCCGCGACGATCACCGAGCGGCTGGCCGTCGTCGCGTCCTGACCTGCGGGCACCCCCGCCGAGACCCCGGAGAGCCCTCTCCGGGGTCTTTTTTTCGGTCCTCGCGCCGACCCCCTCCGGACCAGCGCGAAGGGCACGTCTTACCAGCTCAGCGGCTTATCGCCTATTTTGGACGCGTGTCCCCCGTCACATGGTCATGTGACGCGGACAACAGCGACCCCTTGTCGCGACCTCATCCCAGTTGCATAATTCAGGACCAGTGTCCCGCAAAGCGAGACACGTCCGAGGAGGAGGGATCGGATGAGGCTCCACCCCATGCGGCCGGGCACGCGCCGGCCGTGGAAGCCCGTCGTCGCGGCGACACTGCTGACGTTGCTCGCGGGGGCCACGGCCGCCTGCGGCTCGGACGGCGGGGACGAGGCCGCCATCGCCAAGGCGGCCGACGCCGCCAAGGCGCGGCTCGCCGACAACCCCGCCCTCGCCGAACTCGTCGAGGCCGCCAAGAAGGAGGGCGCGCTCAACCTCAACTGGGGCTTCGACGGCCGCGACACCGGCAAGGTCCTGATCGACATGTTCAAGAAGGCGTACGGCCTGGACATCAAGGTCACGCTGACGCCCAACCAGAACCAGCCGGGCAACGCCGCCAAGCTCTCCCAGGAGTACAAGGCCAAGTCGCCCGCCTCCACCGACGCCTACGTCGGCAGCCCCGAACTGGTCCTCGGCCTCGGCCCGGAGAACGACGACGTCCTGGAGAAGGTCGACTGGGCGTCGTTCGCCCCTTGGACCAAGGGCCTGGCGAGCGACAACGGCGCCGCGCTGACGTTCGTGGACCTGATCCCCGGCTTCACCTACAACACCACGCAGCTCCCCGAGAACGAGGTGCCCGCCACCGCGCAGGACGTCCTCAAGGTCACCAAGCCCGTCGCCAGCACCCCCTACGCCGCGCAGTTCAACGTGCTCGCCACCGACGAGATCATGGGCCCGGACAAGCTGCGGACCTACCTCAGGAACTACAAGGCCGCCGGGTTCCTCGGCTGCGGCGAGCTGAACCGGATCGCCTCCGGCGAGTTCGCCGCGATGTGGATCTCGTGCGGCAAGAACATCGCGGAGGTCTTCGCCGCGCAGGGGGCGCCGCTCAAGACGGCCGTGCTCAAGGACGCGGGGATCACCTCCACCCGGTACGTCGCCGTGCCGAAGCACGCCCAGCACCCGAACGCCGCCAAGCTGTGGGTGACGTGGCTGCTGACGCCCGAGGCGCAGAAGATCGTCTTCGAGCACGACTTCGCCGACAACACCCGGATCCCCGGCAGCCGGACCGCCCAGCAGTTCGCCGAGTACGAGGCGCAGGGCGTGAAGTTCACCCGGGTCGACTACGAGTTCGCCCTGTCCCACCCCAAGGTGTACAACCCGAAGTTCAAGGGTGAGCTGGTCAAACTCCTGACGGTCAAATGACGCAGCTCACCACCGCCCCCGCTCCCGCGGCGCCGCCGGAACCGCCGGACACCCGGCCGTCCCGGCGGCGCCCCGGCGCCCTGGGCGTCCTCACCGCGCTCATCAGCATCCCGGCGCTGTGCGTCGTCGGCCTGCTCGCGCTCGTCGGCTACCTCGGCTTCCGCGTCCAGGGCTCGCCCGACGGCGCGTTCACGCTGGGAAACTACCGCGCGCTGTTCGGGAACGCGCAGGTGTGGGACGTCGTGCAGAACACGGTCGTCTACGTCGGCGTGACGCTCGTCGTGGCGCTGTTCTTCGGCACCGCCATCGCCCTGCTGGTGGAGCGCACCGACTTCGGCTGGGAGCGCACGATCGGCACCATCATGGTGCTGCGCCTGCTCATCCCCGGCTTCTTCACCGCGATGGGCTGGATCTTCCTGTTCCACCCGCGCATCGGCGCGATCAACCAGTGGGCCATGGACGGGCTCGGGCTGGCGAGCGCGCCGATCAACATCGTCTCGCTCGTCGGCATGGGCGTCGTCGAGGGGCTGGCGCTGTCGGCGCTCGTCTTCACCATGGTGTCGTCCGGGCTGCGCTCGCTGGACGGGTCGCTGGAGGAGGCGGCGCGCGCGTCCGGCGCCCGGCCGTGGACGGTCCTGCGCCGCGTCACGCTGCCGCTGATCTACCCGAGCCTGCTCGGCGCCGGGCTGTTCGCCGGGACCATCGCGATCTCGTCGCTGGACATCCCGCTGATCATGGGCCTGTCCAACCGGATCTACGTGTTCAGCAGCTACCTGTACGTCGCGACGAACCCCTCGGCGGGCCAGCCGGAGTACGGCGTCCCGGCGGCGTTCAGCGCCGTGATGATCCTGCTCGCGCTGGGGTTCAGCCTCTGGTACCAGCGGACGCTGCGCGCGGGCCGCAAGTACCAGGTCGTCTCCGGCAAGGGCTACCGCCCGGCCCGCGTCCGGCTCGGCCGGTGGCGCTGGGCCGCGTGGCTGCTCGTCGGCGGCTACGTGCTCTGGTCGATCGTGCTGCCGATGCTCATGGTCGTCTGGATCTCGCTGCTGCCGTTCGTGCAGAAGCCGTCGGCCGCCGCGATGAACGTGGTGTCGCTGGACAACTACGCGAACCTGGACTGGTCGTTCGTCGGGCGCGGGCTCACCACGTCGATCAAGCTGATGGTGCTGGCGCCGACGCTGGCGGTGCTGATGAGCCTGGCGTTCGCGTTCGTCGTCGTCCGGTCGCGGTCGCGCGGCCGGTTCGTCTACGACCTGGTCGCGTTCCTGCCGCAGGCGGTGCCGAGCACGGTCTTCGCGTTCGGCGCGATGATCGCGGCGCTGTACTGGACGCAGGGCTGGTACGGCCTGTACGGCACGCTGACGCTGCTCGTCGTGGTCACCGCGCTGATCCAGCTCGCGTTCGGCACCCGCATGTTCAACGCCGGGCTGCTCCAGATCCACACCGAGCTGGAGGAGGCCGCCGCGATGTCGGGCGCGTCCACCTGGACGGCCGTCCGCCGCATCACGCTGCCGCTGCTGCGGCCCGTCGTGACCTACACGTGGCTGTGGCTGGCCCTGCTCAGCCTCCGCGACCTGACCGTGCCGACACTGATCGGCGGGCAGGACACGCTCACGCTCTCGGTGGCGTCGTGGACGCTCTTCAACACCGGTCAGGTGGGCGCCTCGTCCGCCCTGACCCTGCTGATGATCGGTCTCATGACCCCGGTCGTGGTGCTGTTCCTGCTGCTCACGCGCAAGAACGAAGGGAAGGCGATCTCATGACGGGGACGCCGCTGGCGGTCCACGGGCTGCGCAAGGGGTTCGCCGACCGCGGCACGACCGTCCAGGCCATCGACGACGTCGGGTTCGACGTCCGCGAGGGCGAGATCTACACGCTGCTCGGCCCGTCCGGCTGCGGCAAGACCTCGACGCTGCGCGCCGTCGCCGGGCTGGAGCGCCCGGACGAGGGCCGCATCGTCATCGACGGCACGGTCGTGACCGAGACGGGCTGCTTCGTGCCGCCCGAGCGGCGCGACATCGGCATGGTGTTCCAGAGCTACGGCATCTGGCCGCACATGAACGTCTTCGAGAACGCGGCGTTCCCGCTCAAGGTCGGCCGCGCCAAGGTGCCGAAGAAGGAGGTCCGGCAGCGCGTGGAGAGCGCGCTGGCGGCCGTGCACCTGGCGGGCTACGAGGGCCGGATGGCGACGCAGCTCTCCGGCGGGCAGCAGCAGCGCCTCGCGCTCGCCCGCGCGCTCGTCCGCCGCCCGAAGCTGCTGCTGCTGGACGAGCCGCTGTCGAACCTGGACGCCAAGCTGCGCCAGGCGATGCGCGCCGAACTGGCCACGCTCCAGCAGGAGCTGGGCGTCACGACGCTGTTCGTCACGCACGACCAGGACGAGGCGCTGAGCATGTCCAGCCGGATCGCGGTGATGCAGGCCGGACGGATCGTCCAGGAGGGCACGCCGCGCGACGTCTACCAGCGTCCGGCGACGCGGTTCGTGGCCGACTTCGTCGGGACGACGAACTTCCTGGACGGCACCTGCGCGGCGGGCGGCCGGGTCGAGACGACCGTGGGCGCGTTCGACGTCGCCGGGGACGGCGGGCGGGCGGGCGCGGACGTCGTGCTCGCGGTCCGTCCCGAGTCCGTCCGGCTGCACACCGACGAGCCGGTCGGCACGCCGAACGTGGTGAAGGGCGAGGTCGAGCGGGTGATGTTCGTGGGCGAGTGCGTGGACTGCCACGTCCGCGTCGGGGACGCGGTGTGGGTGACGCGCCAGGACCCGGGGCTGGCCGCCCGCAGCGGGGACGGCGTGTGGCTGGAGCTGCCCGCCGACCGGATCTCGGTCATCGCCTGACGGGCCGGACGGTGCCGGAAAGGCGGAAGGCGCGGTGCCGGTGGCACCGCGCCTTCAGTTCCGGTGGCTCACTGGACGGGCTGGTACGCCGGCCCGTCGTCGGCGAGCAGCCGGTCGGCCTCGGCGTAGATCTGCTCGGCGGGCAGGCCGAAGTCGATGCTCTTGCGGAACGGCTGCCGGACGTCGCGGTCGAGGCGCAGGTAGACCTCGTTGCGGTTGCCCTCGGGGTCGAAGAAGTAGATCCCGAAGGCGTTGCCGTGGGTGACCTCCTGCTGGACCTCGATGCCCTGCTCCTGGAACGCCCGGTGGAAGGCGCGGATGTCCTCCAGGGACTCCACCCGCCAGGAGATCTGGTGCTGCTGCTTGGCGCCGGGCGCGGCGGTCCGGCCCTTCTGGAGGACGAACTCGTGGTGCTCCTCCTCGGGGCGGGAGCTGAAGAACACGATGCCGAGGCCGGCGTCCTCGTCGGTGACGGTGAGGCCGAGCACGCGCTCGTAGAAGTCCCGCATCAGCGGGAGGTCGTCGACCCACAGGCCGGTGTGTCCCAGTTCGGCGATGGCCATGGAACCCTCCTTGTCCTGAATTTCAGGAGTCAAATCCTGATTTCTGAAACAAGGCTAACGCATTGACCCGGGCGGCCTCCAGACCTAAGCTGTTTCGATATACAGGATGCTCGCCCTGCAAAACAGGACACCAACGAGAACGGGGGCCCGGGATGCGGTTCGTCGCCTATCGGGACGAGAACGGCGCCGAGGCGGTCGGCAGGCTCGACGGCACGCGCGTCCACCGGCTGCGCGACGTCGCCCGGATCGACCGGGACCTCGCCCCCGGCGCGCTCGCTGAGGCCGGCGCGGACGGCGCGGGCGTCGAGCTGGACGACCTGGAACTGCTGCCCGTCGCCCGCCCGGAGAAGATCTTCTGCGTCGGGCTCAACTACCGCTCGCACGTGGACGAGACCGGCCGCGACCTGCCCACGTACCCGGTCCTGTTCCCCAAGTTCGCCTCCGGCCTGATCGGCCACGGCGCCCCCATCACGCTGCCGCCCGAGTCGCACCAGGTGGACTACGAGGCCGAGCTCGCCGTCGTCATCGGCACTCCGGGCCGCCGCATCTCCCGCGCGGACGCGCTCGGCCACGTCCTCGGCTACACGATCTGCAACGACGTCACCATGCGCGACTTCCAGTACCGGACCCACCAGTGGATGCAGGGCAAGGCGTGGGACGCCTGCACGCCGCTCGGCCCCGTCCTGGTGACCCCCGACGAGATCGACCCCGCCGAGCTCGGCATCGCGCTCCGGCTCAACGGCCGCGAGCTCCAGTCGTCCACCACCGACCGGCTCATCTTCGACGTCGCCGAGCTGATCCGGGTGACCTCGGAGTTCACCCGGCTGGAGGCCGGCGACGTGATCCTGACCGGCACCCCCGGCGGCGTCGGGTACCGTCGCGATCCCCAGGTCTTCCTCACCGACGGTGACATCGTCGAGGTGGAGATCGACGGCATCGGCACGCTGCGCAACCCCGTGCGCGCCGAGGCATGAGGAGGGGACGGGACATGCGGGCAGTGGACGTCCGGATCTTGTGTCCGGGCCAGAACTGGATGAACATCGGCAGCCTGATCGCGAACGGCATGGGCGGCTACGGCAGCCCGCTGCCGGACGGCTCCACGATCGCGGCCGTCACCGGCACGCCGCCCGCCGCGCTCGGCATGGACGGCCCCCGGCTGGTCGCCCGGGGCCGCTACCACTTCGGCATCACCACGCCGAACTGGGCGCTCGCCCTGGCCTGCGCGGGCAAGGGCCCCTACACCGAGCCGCTGCCGCTGCGCGCCGTCGCGGCGTTCCCGCACGACGACCGGCTCGCGCTCGCCGTCCGCGCGGAGACCGGCATCACGAGCCTGTCCGACATCGCCGCCCGGCGGCTCCCGCTGAAGATCTCGATGCCGACGCGGGAGATGGGGCACCCGGCCCGCTGGGTCATGGACGAGATCCTGGCCTGCCACGGCTTCTCCCAGGAGGACCTGGAGAGCTGGGGCGGCGAGGTGCTGCGCGACCGGCCGCGCTCGCAGAACTCCCCCGACGCGGTCCCCGCCGACCCCTCGTTCGACGCGGTCTTCGACGAGGCGATCATGACGCACCGCTGGCGGAAGCTCACCACGCAGTACGACCTGCGGTTCCTGCCGCTGGAGGAGCACGTCCTGGCGCACTGCGCCGCCCTGGGCATGCCCGCCGGGGTGCTGGAGAAGGGACGGCTGCGCGGCCTGGACCGCGACGTCCCCACCCTCGACTTCTCCGGCTGGATCCTCTACTGCGCCGCCGACCTGCCCGACGAGCTGGCCCACCTCGCCGTCCGCGCCATCGACGAGCAGCGCGAGACCATCTCCGCCCGCTTCACCGGCCCGACCCGCGCCATGACCGCCCCGGTCGACCTGCGCGCGACCGGCCGCGACCTGCCCGTGCCCCTGCACCCCGGGGCCGCGGCGTACTACCGCGAACAGGGCCACCTGGACGACACCGCCGTTATCGAGGAGGACTGACCATGGGCACCGTCCACGAGCACTTCGAGACCTTCCCGTTCGACGCGCCGCCGCGCGTCTTCGAGCGCCGCGAGGACCTGCTGCTCAGCGAACCGCTGCTGCCGCCCGACGGGCGCAAGCGCTGGCGCGACCACCCCGAGATCCAGGTCGTCCACTTCCCGCCGCACTACGTCGAGCAGCCCTTCGCGCACCCGCGCGGCGTCTACGAGAGCGAGTTCATCCGGCTGGAGTGGCAGACGATGAACAACCGGCAGCCGTTCTACCACCGCAACTGCGACGTGGACGAGATGTCCTTCCAGGTCACCGGGGTGCGGTCGCTGATGACCGACCTCGGCAGCGTCGACCTTCAGCCGGGCGACTTCTCCCGGCTGCCCGTCGGCGTCGCGCACGACAACTTCGGCCGCGAGGACATCCACATCCTGTTCTACGTGCCCGCCCCGGTCACCGAGGCGTACGCGGAGTACCGGACGTCGGAGGTCGTCATCCCGCCGTTCGACGGCTGGGAGCCGGTCATCACCAACGAGCTGATCACCGAGTGCCTCGGCGGGCCCGGCCACGACGTCGTCATGGCCCCCACCGACGAACTGGCGCTGCTGGAGCACGCCAAGCAGGAGCCCGAGCGGCTGCGCGTCCTCAAGCCGGACGACACCCCCGGCACGACCTGGCTCTACCGGTCGTCGCACGTCTTCATCGGGCGGACGTTCGCCGAGGCGTCCGACGGCCGCGTGTACCGGCGCATCCGCAACGCCGAGGAGATCCAGTACCAGATCAGCGGGCAGCGGACGCTGGTCACCCAGCGCGGCACCGTGCTGCTGGAGCCCGGCGACTTCGTCCGCGTCCCGGTCGGCCTGGCGTTCACCAGCGTTCACCACGAGCCGAGCGCGCACATCACGGTCGTGTCCGCGCGGGAGGCGCCGCAGGTCTCCGAGACCACCAAGAAGGCCGAGCGGCTGTCGGCCGACGAGATCGAGCAACTGCGATGACGCTCATGCTCGCGGCCCGCGCGCACGGCCGGACCGGGCCGCTGCGGCTGGAGAAGGTGCCCGTCCCGGCGCCCGGCCCGGACGACGTGCTCGTCAAGGTCGCGGCGGCCGGGCTGGCGCCGAGCCTGACCAAGCTCCTCGCGCGCGGGTCGTTCCGGCACCTGCCGACCGTCCCCGGGCACGAGATCGCCGGCACGGTCGCCGAGGTCGGCGCGGCGGCCGACGCCGCGCTGCTCGGCGCGCGGGTGCGGGTGCACGCGGTGCTGGCCTGCCGGACGTGCCGGTTCTGCCGCACCGACCGCGAGCAGATGTGCCGGTCGGCCGCGATGATCGGCCACGGCGCGCACGGCGACGGCGCGATGCCGCTGTACGAGCGGTACCACGACGGCGGCCTCGCCGAGTACGCGCGGGTGCCGTCGTGGCTGGTGGACGTGCTGCCGGACGGCGTCGGTTTCGACGTCGGCGCCAAGGTCCACGACCTCGGCAACGCCGTCCGCGCGCTGCGCTGCGCCGACCTGCCGCCCGGCGGCACGCTCGTCGTCACGGCCGCGACCGGGACGATGGGCACCGCGACCGTCCGGCTCGCGCCGTTCTTCGGCGCGGGACGGCTCGTGCTCGTCGGCCGCTCGGCCGAGCGGCTGGCCCCGGTGCGCGCGCTCAGCACGCTGCCCGCCGAGACCGTCGCGCTGGAGGAGCTGGGCCGCGACTGGGAGAGCGCGCACGCGCTGACCGCGCGGCTGCGGGCGCTCGTCCCGGACGGCGCCGACGCCGTCCTGGACTTCCTCCCGCACGGCGCGGGCACCGCCCAGGCGCTGGCGGCGCTGGCTCCCGGCGGGACGCTCGTCCACATGGGCGGCAACCGGACGCCGCTCCCCTACTCGGCCCGCGACCTCCAGCACCACTGCTGGCGCGTCGCCGGCACCCGGGGCTGCACCCGCCGCGACACCGGCGCCGTGCTGGACCTGCTCGCGTCCGGCGCGCTGGAGGCGTCCGACCTGGTCACGCACCGGTACGCCCTCGCCGACGTCAACGACGCACTGACCGCGCTCGACCGGCGCGGCGAGCCGATCTGGATGGCGGTGGTGCGGCCGTGACGCCGGAAGAGGCCAGGGCCCTCGCCGTGCGGGCGCACCGCGCGCTGGCCGCCGCGGGCCAGTCCGACCTGGTGTGGGGGCACGCCGCCGTCCGCGACCCCGGCGGCCGCGGCGTCTGGACCAAGGCGCCGGGCTGGGGCTTCGCGGAGGTGGACGACGACCGGACGCAGCTCGTCTCGTTCGACGCCGAGGTCCTGGAGGGCGAGGGCGCCCCGCACAAGGAGTGCCACATCCACCTGGAGATCCTGCGCCGGAACCCCGCCCTGCACGCCTCGGTCCACACCCACGCGCAGGCGGCCGTCGCGTTCGCCGCGCTCGGCACGCCGCTGCTGCCGATCTCGCACGAGGGCGCGCTGTTCGGCGGCGCCGACGTCCCGCGCTTCACGCTGACCGGCCGCCTCGTGCGGACGCCCGCGCTCGGCGCCGCGCTGGCCGAGACGCTCGGCGACGCGCCCGCCGCGCTGCTGCCCAAGCACGGCCTGGTCGCGGCGGGCGCGACCGTCCAGGCCGCGGTGATGCACGCCGTGCTGCTCGACCGCGCCTGCCAGGTGCAGCTCGCCGCGATGGCGGCCGGGCCGGTGCGGGTGTGGTCCGACGCCGCCGAGGCCGCCGCCAAGCGGACCGAGTGCTGGCCCCCCGCCCAGCTCGACGCGGGGTTCGACCACCTCGCGCGGAAGGACGTCTGACATGCCCCTCCCCGTCCTCCCCGTTCTCATCGTCGGCGCCGGTCCCGTGGGGCTGACGATGGCGAACCTGCTCGCCGCCCGGGACGTGCCCGTCGTCCTCGTCGAGCGCAACGCGACCACCAGCGACGAGGCCAAGGCCATCAGCCTCGACGACGAGTCGCTGCGCACCCTCCAGGCCGCCGGGCTGGCCGAGGCCGTGCTCGGCATCGTCGTGCCGGGCACCGGCACCCGCTACTACGACCGCAAGGGCCGTCCGCTGTTCCACGCGCGCGGCCCCGAGCCCTACCGGCTCGGCTACACCTTCAAGAACCAGTTCGCCCAGCCCGAGCTGGAACGCCTGCTGCTCCAGTCGCTCAAGGAGCGCGACGGCGTGGACGTGCGGTTCGCGACCGAGCTGGTCGCCGTCGCGGACACCGCCGACGGCGCGCTCGCCCACCTGCGCGGCGCCGACGGCGACGTCACCGACCTGCGGGTGAGCTGGGTGCTCGGCTGCGACGGCGGGCGCAGCACCGTCCGCGAGCTGCGGCGCATCGACATGACCGGCACCAGCCACCGCGACGTGTGGCTCGTCGCGGACACCGTGGGCGACGACCACGACGAGCGCTACGGCATGCACCTGGGCCGCCCCGACCGGCCCACCGTGATCGTGCCCGGCCGCGACGGGCGGTGCCGCTACGAGTTCCGGCTCCGGCCCGGCGAGGGCGCGGGCGGCACCCGGCCCGACTTCGCGACGATCCAGCGGCTCGTCGCCCCGTACCGGGACATCACCCCCGACCAGGTCGAACGCTGCACCAACTACACGTTCAACGCGGTCGTCGCGGACCGGTGGCGCGACGGACGCTGCTTCCTGCTCGGCGACGCCGCCCACATGATGCCGCCGTTCGCCGGGCAGGGCCTCAACTCCGGCGTCCGCGACGCCGCCAACCTCGCCTGGAAGCTGGCCGAGGTGTGGCACGGCCGCGCCGCCGCGTCCCTGCTGGACACCTACGAGCCCGAGCGCCGCCCGCACGCCACCGCGATGGTCGCGTTCTCCGAGCGGCTCGGCCGGGTCGTCATGACCGTCGACCCGATGCGGGGACGGCTCCGCGACGCCGCCGTCCGGACGCTGCTGCTCACCCCGTGGGGGCGGCGCTACCTCGCGGAGATGCGGTTCCGGCCCCGCGCCGTGCACGCCGCCGGGCTCGTCGTCCGGACCGGCTCCGGCGACGAACGGCTCACCGGCGCCCAGTTCCCCCAGCCGCGCGTGCTCGTGCCGCCGAGCCTGCACCCGCGCCTGCTCGACGACGTGCTCGGCACCGGCCTGGCGCTGCTCGGCGTGGACGTCGGCGCCGCCGACTGGGAGCGCGCGGCGGCGGCGCTCCCGGCGTCCGCGCACCTGACGCACGTGGACGTGCGGCTCGGTGAACGGCTTCCCCGGCCGCACGCGTCCCGGCAGGCCGTCGCGGACGCCGACGGGCGGCTGGAGGCCGCCCTGGCCGGGGCGCGGGGCCGGTTCGTCCTGGTGAAACCCGACCGCTACGTCGCGGCGGTCTTCGCCGCCGCCGACGCCGCCCGCGTCGGAACCGTCCTGGGCCGTCACGGCGTCGCGCCGTCGCGGCCACGAGAGGAGACCGCATGACCCGCCCGCCCGAACCGAGGATCGAACGGTCGCTCACCCTGCACCTGCGCGGCGACTGGGGCATGGCCAACCTGCACCGCGTCTGCGGCTGGATCTCCCAGGAGCTGACCGACCGGTGCGGCCCGCACACCCGCGTCGCGACGTGGACCGGCCGGGGCTTCTCCGACTCCGTCCGCGCGGTCGGCCGGGGCGAGGTGCACGCCGCGCTGACGACGCCCGCCGCGTTCGCCGCCGCCGCGCTGGACGGACGCGGCGTCTACGCCGATGAGCACTACCCCGACCTGCGGGCGCTCGGCGTCGTCCCGCAGCGCGACCGGCTCGTCGTCGGCGTGCGGCGCTCGCTCGGCGTCACCTCGTTCGCCGAGCTGCGCGCCGCCGCGCCCGCGCTGACGGTGGCGACGTCGGTGAACGACGGCGTCAACCACGTCGGGGTCGCCGCGCACGCCCTGCTGGAACGGTCCGGCGTGGACGTCCGCGCGTGGGGCGGCACGTTCCTGGCGGACGAGCGGCCGTTCGAGAGCTTCGGGCACGTGCTCGCCGGACGCGCCGACGCGATCGTGCACGAGGCCGTCATGCTGCCGTACTGGCAGGAGTTCGGCGGCGACCTGCACTTCCTGGAGGTCGAGCCGGACGTCCTGACCGGGCTGCGCAACGACCTCGGGTGGCCGTCCGCCGTCGTCGAGGAGGGCTTCTTCCCCGGCTGCCCGCGCTTCACCACGCTCGACTTCTCCGACTTCCTGCTGGTGACGCGGGCCGACCTGCCCGACGACGTCGCCTACGCCATCGCCTGGGTGCTCGGCGAGACCCGCGACCTCATCGAACGTCAGTACCGCCACATCCCGCCCGAGCGCAGCCCGATCACCTATCCGCTCGACCCGGTGGCGATGGGCCGCGCGCCCATTCCGCTGCACCCGGGCGCCGCCCGCTACTACGACGCGCTGACCAACGGCTGAAGGAGGACCACCCATGCAGGACTGGATCACCGTGGAGACCGGCGACGGGCCGATGCGCGTGTACGCGGCGCGGCCCGCGTCCCCGGCCGACCGCGCCGTCGTCGTGCTCCAGGAGGCGTTCGGCGTCAACGAGCACATCCAGGACATCGCGCGGCGGTTCGCGGCGCGCGGGTTCCTCGCGCTCGCCCCCGACCTCTTCCACCGCACCGGCGCCGGGACGCTCGGCTACGACCAGCACGCCGAGGCGATGCCGCTGATCGGCGCCATCGGACCGGACGCGATCACCACCGACGTCCGCGCCGTCCTGGACCACCTGGCCGTCGAGGAGGGCGTCGGCGCCGCGCGCACCGCCGTCGTCGGCTTCTGCTTCGGCGGACGGGCCGCGTTCACGGCCGCCACCGCGATTCCGGGGCTCGCGGCGACGGTCGTCTTCTACGGGCCGGGCATCGCCGCCGGACCGCACGCCGTGCTGGACCGCGCCGGGTCCATCGACGCGCCGCTGCTGCTGCACGTCGGCGGCGAGGACCCGACCATCCCGGCCGACCAGGTCGCGGCGATCGACGAGACCCTCGGCAAGGCGGGCGTCGCGTTCGAGCAGCACGTGTACGCGGGGGCCGGGCACGCGTTCGCCTGCGACGCGCGCCCGAACATGTTCCGCGCGGACGCGGCCACCGCCGCCTGGGGCCGCACGCACGCGTTCCTGGACCGTCACCTGGGCGTGACGGCGCCATGACCGGCATGCTCGCCGCGCGGGCGCTGGAGGGTTCGGCCGCGCTGCACCTGGTGGAGACGCCGGTGCCCGAGCCGGGTCCGGCCGACGTCCTGGTCAGGGTGGCGTCGGCCGGGCTCGCGCCCGGCATGATGAAGCTGCTCGAACTCGGCGCGTTCACCCGGCTGCCGACCACGCTCGGGCACGAGGCCGCCGGGACGGTCGCGGCCGTCGGCGCGGACGTGCCCGGGTTCGCGGCCGGCGACCGGGTGCGGGTGCATCCCAACCTGACGTGCCGGAGCTGCGTGTACTGCCGCACCGACCGCGAGATGATGTGCGCGCAGCAGGCCATGATCGGGCACGCGGCGTTCGGTGACGTGCCGATGCCGCTCTACGACGCCTACCACGACGGCGGCCTCGCGGAGTACGTGCGCGTCCCGCACTGGCTGCTCGACCCGCTGCCGGACCGGGTCGGCTTCGACGTCGGCGCGAAGGTGCACGACCTGGCCAACGCCGTGCGGGCGCTCAAGTGCGCCGATCTGCCGCTGGGCGCGACGCTCGTCGTCACCGCCGCGACCGGCACGATGGGCACCGCCACGATCCGGCTCGCGGCGCACTTCGGCGTCGCGCGGCTCGTCCTGGTGGGCCGCAGCGCGGACCGGCTCGCCGCCGTCGCGCCGCTGGCGGGCGGCGTGCCCGTCGAGACGGTCGCGCTGGACGAACTGCCGGACGACTGGGCGCAGACGCAGGGCCTCACCCGGCGGCTGCGCGCGCTCGTCCCGGACGGCGCGCACGCCGTGCTGGACTTCGTCCCGGAGGGCCCCGTCCTGACGCAGGCGACGGCGGCGATGGCGACGGGCGGCACCCTCGTCCATATGGGCGCCAACCCGGCACCGCTGCCCGTCCCGGCGCGCGTCTGGATGGCGAAGTGCTGGCGTTTCGTCGGCACCCGCTCCTGCACGCGCGCCGACGCCCAGCAGGTCCTGGACCTGCTGGGACGCGGCACGCTGCACGCCGACGACCTGATCACCCACCGCTTCCCGCTGGCCGAGGCCGACCGGGCCGTCGCGGCGATGCGCTCCCGCGACGAGCCGATCTGGATGGCGGTGGTCAATCCCTGATCAGACCTCGTCGACGCTCATCGTCCCCTCGTTGGGGCGGCGGGACAGGTCGATGCCGAGTTCTTCGGCGGCGCGGAAGA
This sequence comes from Actinomadura flavalba DSM 45200, assembly GCF_000374305.1. GTDB lineage: Bacteria > Actinomycetota > Actinomycetes > Streptosporangiales > Streptosporangiaceae > Spirillospora > Spirillospora flavalba. The sequence goes on from NZ_KB894105.1 coordinate 45,236, forward strand.
CGTCCTCGTCGGTGTCGCGCATCTCGATGGACATGCCGTCGCTGGAGAGCACCTCGACGTTGAGGCACAGCGACTGCATCTCCTTGATGAGCACCTTGAAGGACTCGGGAATGCCGGGCTCGGGGATGTTCTCGCCCTTGACGATGGCCTCGTACACCTTCACGCGGCCCAGGACGTCGTCGGACTTGATGGTGAGCAGCTCCTGGAGGGCGTAGGCGGCGCCATATGCCTCCAGCGCCCACACCTCCATCTCGCCGAACCGCTGGCCGCCGAACTGGGCCTTACCGCCCAGCGGCTGCTGCGTGATCATCGAGTACGGACCCGTCGAACGCGC
>NZ_KB894106.1 GCF_000374305.1 Actinomadura flavalba DSM 45200
GCCGCCTCGACCTTGGCGTCGAAGCCGCCCTCCACGGGGCCGATCTCCTGGTGGGAGCGGGCGTGCAGGAGACCGCGCAGGGTGTGCACGGCCTCACCGGTCGAGCCGCGCTTGAGCTGGGGCAGGTTCTTCACAGCCTTCTCCATCCAGGATGACGGCGCCGGTGCGGCGCCGGTGGCGGGCATGCCGTCGCGGATCCACGCGCGCAGCGTGTCCCCGGGGCAGTCCGACGGCACGAGCTGGCCGTGGCCGCGGGCGGCGAGCGGGCGGCCGGCGCGCCGGGCCGCCTCGTCGTACAACCACCGCACGGCGCGTCGGGCGGCGGCGGTGATGTCGGTGCCGTCGCGGCCGATGACGCAGACGCCGATGCCCGTGGTGTTGTAGCCGGTGGCGTGCGCGCCGACGACGGTCCAGCCGCGGCCCTCGTAGATACGGCCGGTGTGGTCGACCAGGAAGTTGTATCCGATGTCGCTCCAGCCGCGGCCGCCGCTTCGGGTGGAGCGCATGTGGAAGGACTGGATGGACTTCACGGTCTGGGTGATCGGCCCCTCGCTGTGGTGCACGACGAAGTAGCGTCGGGCCGACCACGTGGTGGTGACTCGGGACCGGGGTGGGGCGGCGCCCCACTGGCTACGGCTGACGATGTCCATGCTGATCTCCCGTGAAATGGGCGAACGTGAGGGCGGCGATCTGAGGTGCGGTCAGAGCGGGCAGCCGCGCGAGCCGGTCGACCACGGCCAGGACCTCGCGGCCGGCGGGGGTGATCGGCCGCTCGGGTGGCGGGGGCCAGGCCGACAGCGACGGAGGGGCGGGCAGGGCGCGTCACCGGCACCCGAAGTCGGTGCGCAGGCGCTGCATCTCCTCCTGGACGCGGCGGCCGCGCGGTGTGGTCGCGGGTGCATCCGGGGAGTCGAGCGCCGCCAGGGTGCGGCACCAGCGGCGGTCGGCCTCGCGCTGGGCGTGGGCGGTGTAGACGACCACCCAGACGCCGAGCAGCAGCAGCGACGCCGCGATCGAGGCGGCGGTGCGAACGAGCTGCGCGCGGCGAACCGGCCCCGTCACCGGCTGACCGCTTCGATCACGGCCCAGGCGCCCCAGGCGGTGAGGGCGGCGGAGACGACGGCGATCCCGGCACGGACTGCTGTTGCTCCGCTTCGACTGCGGCCGCGCGCAGGACCAGGCGCAGCAGGCCCTGACCACCGGGCACCCCGACCATGCCCGTGAAGACGATCAGCAGGGTGACGTTGTAGTCGCCGGTGATCTGCTGCCACAAGATCCCGAAAGACCCAACGGCCAATAACACCAGGTCGCGGACGATCTCGCGCACCGCGCGCAGCGTCGATGGACTCCACAAGCTGTCACCCTCTGTCAGGTCTTGACGAGCAGGATCGAGTGCCCGCCGGACTGCGCCGAGTTCGCCGGCGTGAACGTCGCGTCGCGCGCCGGGACGGTGCCGGTCGCCGAAACCAGCTCGTCGCCTACGGCGATCGACGGCGCGCCGCCGCCGGTGCCGTACTGCACCGCGCGGGAGGTGACGCCACCGGGCAGCGAGACGCCGGTGGTGGTGGACGCCTTGTCCCACCAGACGCGGACCGCCCGCACGGGCGCGACCGCCGCCGCGACCGCCGGTGCGGTGTGGATGTTGTCCACCAGCGTCTCGGCGGCCTCGACCACGGCTCCCACGCTGCACGCCTCGTACCCGGCCAGTACCCCGGACGCCTTCGTCGCCGTGGCCCAGCTCCACGTCAGCGTGGAGACCGATCCGGACGCGACCCAGATCCCCGACCGGGCCGCCGAGGTGACCAGCTCGGAGACCAGCGTCCATCCCGCCGGGACCGTCGGCGCCTCGGCGGTGCCCCACGACAGGCACGCCAGGACCGTGTCGGCCGCGGGCATCGTCGGAGTGAACGTCGTGGCGTTCGCGTACAGCTGGGTCTTGGCCATGAACGCGGGCGCCGCGGCCGGCGGCGCGGGTGCTTCACCGCCCGTCGCGGCGGCGACGATGACCCACTGCGCGCCGGTCCACGTCCGCAGCACCGGCGGGGACGCGGTGCGGTCCACCCACACGTCTCCCACCGAGGGGGACGCGGGCTGGCTCATCCCCTGGTTCAGCCTCGCGTTGCCTACGTTCGGCCCGTACCAGCGGCCGTCCGCGCGAAGCCCGGCCAGCGGGTTGTTGTCCAGGTCGGTCAGCTGGAAGGCGTCCGCGCTGTGCGACGGCCCGTACAGCTTGAGGCGCAGCATGACGTCGGCGGGGGTGGCGGCGATGACCCGGGGCAGCCCGTACTCGTTGACGAACGTGACCCGGCGCCAGACCGGTGCCTCGGCGGTGCCCACGTTCAGCTCGATCGCGATCGTGTCCGGCGCCGTCGCGCGGTTGCCCGCCGGGATGCGGACGGCCAGGGCCCGGGTGGTGGTGTCGCCCTCGGCGACGCGGATGATGCCGCCGCCGCCGGTGGGGACGGCGCTCACCGCGGCGGCGTCCAGGATCACGTTGCCCGCCCGCCCGTTGACGCTCGCGACCGCGCCGCCACCACCGCCTGACCCGGCGGCGGCGAGGGCGGCCTGGGCGGTGGCCTGCGCCTGGGTGGCCAGGGTGCGGGCCTGGGCGGCGAGCGCGGCCGCGGTGCTGGCCTGCAGGGCCAGCCGTGATCCGGTACCGGCGTCGGCCCACAGCACGGTGACGTCCTGGCCGTCGGGGCGGTCCGGTCCGAAGAACGGCGGGATCGTCCCGAGCGGGAGCACGCTGCCGTCGCTGCTGGTCACGGTCGTGATGGCTGCGCCGGATGCGGAGAGCAGGTCTGTGTACTGCTCGCCGGCGGTCTGCGCGGACCACAGCGTCAGCTCGACCGAGTACAGCTGCGGGGTGACGCCGTCGCCGCCGACCAGGAACGTCCAGTCGGCCGGACCGCCACCGAAGATGTGTCGTGTCACAAGGCCCCCTACGGCGCGATGGAGAAGGAGAAACGAATGTGGCGGCCCACGGGGATGTCGGCGTCGGCAGCGCCGAGCCGAACCTCGCCGTTGGTGGGGTTGAACATGATCCGCACGGTGACGCCGCCGCTGGTGGATGAGCCGGTGGCCTGGGCGGTCCAGTACCGGTACTTGCCGGGGCGCACGGCGGGGGGCAGCACGGTCAGCAGCGACCCGTCGCTGTCGAGCCGGGAATAGGTGCTGCCGATCCGGGTGACCTCGACCGTGCCGACGATGAGGCCGCCGAGGATCTGCGCCTCCATCGTTCCGGCCGAGACCCAGACGGTCGTCCAGCTGACGGGCAGGGCGACGGGGTCGGTGTCGCCGTGCAGGATCTTCCAGGTCGTGCCGGTGTAGCCGATCCACCGGCCGGTGTCGGTCTCGTAGGCCATCTGCCCGGGGCGCGGGCCGGACGGGCGGTTGCCGGACGTGCAGGGCCGGATCAGCGATCCGATCCACTGGCGCTCGTCGACCAGGCCGGAGATCGCGGTGGCGCCCGGGGCGATGGTCCAGCGCCACAGCGGCCGGTCGGTCACGGTCGTGGTCGAGGTCAGCGCCGGTGCGCCCGCCCCCGCCGTGCCTTTCACCAGGACCGACCGCACGGTGTTCGCCGTCCGGTCCACGCGCTGCACCAGCCGGTCGACGCGCGCCGATCCGGCGGGGTTGGAGTCGGAGAAGTAGGTCTTGGCGGCGGTGTTCTTGTACCAGTGGGCGCGGGCCAGGGAGTTGCCGGTGGCCAGGCTGACGCCGCGGGTGCCGGTGGCGGTGACGGCCAGCGCGCTGGAGCCGGGCACGCCGATGACGCCGTCCACGAGCTCCTGCAGCATCAGCTCCCAGTCGGCTTCCGTCAGGCTCGCGCCTTCGCCGGCGTCGAACGGTCCGCTGATCTCGGTCACTCAGTACCTCCTTTGCAGCGCGCCGATGAGGTCCAAGGCGCGGTCGGCCTTGGCCCAGGATTCGGGGGTGTCCTCGGCGCCGTCGGGGTTGCCGAGGATGAGCTGGGTGGGGTCGCGGCCCTTGTCGGTGACAGTGATCGTGGCGCCGGTGACCTGCTCGACGTAGGCCACGCCGGACGGGGCCAGCACGGTGACCCAGTCGCCGAGGGTGAAGTGGCGGCCGAACCGGCAGCGCGGGTGGTCGATGGCGGTGGCGGCCATCACGCCGGTGCGGCGGCCGCGCGCTAGCTCCTCGTCGCCCGCGGCGTCGAGCTCGGCGGGCACATCGGTCTGGCGCGCGTCCACGAACGTGCGGATGATCCGTCTCCACTGCTGCGCCGCGGCGAGGTCGCGGCGCTCGCGGAACGCGCGCACCGACCCCTCACCGGCGCCGGCGACGACGACGTGCGTGGCGGTGGGCGCGGCACGCTGGACGGTCGCCGAGCGCAGGCCCCGGCGCGGGGAGAACACGACGGTGTCGGACCGGTCGACGGCCTCGTACACCTCGAACGTCAGCGGCCCGCCTGGGGACTGGGTGACGCGGACGCCCAGCTCGGGCGTGCTGGTGGAGCCGAGCTGCCGGACGATGTCCATCAGCGGATCCCACCTGGCCTGGAAGGAGGTGGCCGACCCGCGGTTTTGGTTGGTCGCCACGGTCAGGGTCCGGGCGTTCGGCACGTCGGCGTCGCCTCGGCTCGCGTGCCGCGCCGCCCCGACGTTCGCCGCGACGAACGCTTTGATGACGGCTTCGGCGGTGCCGCTGCGGGCGTCGTAGGCGGCGGCGGTCTGCGAGGACACCGGCGCGGTCGGCACGGGGAACGCGAGCTCGTCGGCGACCACCTGCAGGTCGTCGCCGCCGGTCAGCTGGAGGGTGCCGCCACCGGCGGCGCCGCCCTCGGCCGACCACGACCAGGGCCCCTGGGTGTCCAGGTCACCGGAGATCAGGACACCGTCGGGATCCCAGATCGGGATGCCGCGGTGGTCGACCACGATGAGGCCCATGCCGGGCTCCATGCGCGACAGCGGTCCGTCGGCGGGCCCTTCGATCAGCCAGGATCCGGCGCGCCGGTAGAGCAGGGAGACCTGTAGGCGGGTCCAGCCGCGGATCTCTCCGGCCAGGGCGAGGGTGGAGCCGCGCAGGAACGTGCGGATCCCGGCGGCCTGCCCGGTGCCGGCGGCCGTGCCGGGGTCCAGGGGGCCGGTCACCATCCCGCCTGCCACCGCACCTGCGCGTGCAGTCCGGCCGACGATCCGGCGGTGGAGTCGGTGATCTCGATCTGCAGGTTGTTCACGCCGGGCTCCAGCTCCCACAGGTCGGGGTAGGGCTCCAGCTGCGTGTACAGGTCGTTGCCCAGGTCATCGACCACGGTGAGCTCGGACGGGCGGGTGTCGATCGTGACCGTCCGGCCGCTGGCGATCGGCTCGGCGGGCTTCCACACCCACTCGCGGCCGGTGGTGAGGTTGCGGGCGATCGGCGCACCGGGGCCGGTGATCGTCCACACGGGGTAGGCGTCGGCGTCGCCCGGGACGACCACGGTGACCTCGCCCAGCACCGCAGCCGGAGACAGCCGCAGCGGCAGCGCCCCGAGCCAGGGCACGCCTGCGTCCGACGTCCAGGACTGGGCGACGGTCTCGTCCCCGGTGAACCACGGCTTCATCGCGAGCAGCTCGAACCGCGGGTACTGCTGGTAGGTCAGGATGACGTCGTCCAGCACGTCCTCCTCGCCGTCCAGGCCGTCGTTGTAGAAGGCCAGGATGTGGCGGCGGGTGCCGTCGGGCAGCTCGACGGTCAGCGTGCCGGGGACGTCGACGCCGCCGCGGCGGTGCCGCATCGCCGCGTGCAGCCGGGCCCGCCGTTCCAGGTACTCCTCCGGGGTGGATCCGCGGACGGCCAGCGGGACGGCCATGAGGCGGACCTGGTCCACGATCGCGCGCAGCTGCGCGCCGCCGTCGGGGTCGGGGTCGTGGACGTTCTCCCGCGGTCCGAGGCCGAACCCGGATCGGCCCGGCATGATCTCGTAGCCCATTCCGCCGGTGAGGTCGAGCACGTCGCCGGTGGTCGAGGTCCAGATGATGCGCTTGGGCGGCCGCCGTGGACGGCGTGAGGGCACCGGCGGCGGTGGTGGCGTGGGAACGCCGGCCAGGATCGGCACGAACACCTCCTCGGGAACGGGTGGGTCAGCTGCGGCGGTGGCGGCGCAGCTCGCGCTCGGCCTGGGCGATGCCGTGCTGCAGGTCCTGGGGGGTGGAGTAGCCCGGGACGTGGTTGACGTTCAGGTTCTCGATCACGATGGTCGGCGCCCCGTCCGCGGCGTACTGCGCCGCCGCGTCCATGCTGGTGAACACCGGTTCGGGGCGGCGGGTCTCGTTGATCGCCAGCGTCGCGCCCGGGAGCAGCATGCCGCCGCTGTCGAACTTGGCGATCCGGATCTTGCCCGGGATGAGCGCGGGCTTCTTGGACGGGGCTGGGCCCGGCTTGGTGACGGGGATGAGCGCGGGCTTCTTGCCGGGTGCGGGCAGCCCGAACGCCTTGGCGACTCCGGCGCCGAGCCGTCCGCCGAGCTGGTCCATCAGCTTGTTCAGCTCGGCCTGGCGCCCGTACAGGCCGGTCAGGAACCCCTGCGACGCCTTGGCGCCGGAGTCGAACATGGCGTCGGCCGAGGTCAGGCCCAGCTTGGTCGCGATGGAGTCGATGCGCAGCTGCTGCTGGTTGGCGCGGTTGAGGGTGTTCTGGTCCCCGGCCAGGAGCGCGGCCGCGACCTTGGAGCCCTCGCCCGCTCCCATCCCGATGATCTGGCCCAGCAGGCTCTTGTTCAGGCCGCGCCGCCCCAGCTGGGCGATCTGCTGATCGAACCCGGTGAGGGCGGCGGCGCGGTCGGACAGGCCCGCGACGATGTCGCCGGCGGTGCCCTTGGCCGACAGGCCCGACAGGTTCGCGAACTCCTTGGCGGCCGAGGTGACGCTGCCCGCGAACTCCTTGGCGGCCGCGATCTGCGAGGCGACCTGCGACGCGCTGGCGGCGGCGGCGCTCATCGCCTTCTGGATGCTGCTCGACCACTTCAGCAGGCTGCGTTCGGCGGCGCCGCCGAACGCAGCCCGGATCTGCTTGTTCAGGTCCGCGAACCACGCGGTCAGCTTGCCCGCGTCGCCGAGCGCGCCGGGCAGCGCCGACCGCAGCGCGGCCCCGGCCTTGGCCCGCGCCGTCCGCGACGTGGTGGGCCCGGAGAACGGCGTGGTCCCGGGGACCAGGCCGCCCTTGGCCATCGCCACGACCGGCTCGGCGACGCCCGTGCCGTTGAACGCCAGCGTCCACCCGGGCTGCAGCAGCCCGCCGCGATCGTAGGTTGCGGTGCGGATCGCGCCGAGCGGCCCGTACCCGGGCAAGATCCCGCCCGGGTCGCCCGCGACCCCGAGGGCCTTGGCCAGGCCGTCGCGGTCGGTACCGGCGACGAACCGGCGGCCGAGGAGGTCGCGGCCGACGGGGGTGATCAGGCGGCCCAGGACGCCGCCGGTCGCCAGGCCCGGCGGCCACCCCCACCACGGCGTCGGCCGCGTCAGCAGGTGCTCGCTGATGCGGGTGCCGGTGCGCTGGGCCTCGACCACCCAGACCTTGCCGCCCTGCACGCGGCTGGCCAGGTAGGTGTGCCCGGCGTGGGGCTGGCCGACCGCGCCGGGGCGGGGGCCCGCGATGGTCTTCATGTGGGCGCGCTGGGTGTAGGTCGTGCGGGTGATCTGCTGCTTCCCGCCGCGCAGCCAGGCGCCCTGCGTCAGCCCGGAGCAGTCCAGACCGCGTCCCCACGCGGTGCCGCCCCAGACGTAGGGGACGCCGATCTGGGTGCGGGCCGCGCGGACCACGCCGCCCGCACCGCCACCACCGCCGAAGCCGTCCTTGAACGCGCGGATGATCGCGTCAGCCGCGGTCCACGCCTGGGCCAGCAGCGCCTGCGGCACGCGGGACATTCCGGTGCCCCAGGCGTCGGTGGCCAGCCCACCGGCGTCGGGGACCATGGTCTTGGTGAGCTGGTCCCAGATCCGGCGGGGGTCGTCCAGCAGCGCCAGGCCGCCGCGCCCGACGTCGAGGATCTTCCCGGCGGCGCGCTTGATGCCGCCCAGGACGTCGCCCAGGACGCCGCCGCGCTCCAGCATCTGCAGGTCGCCGCCCGCGGCCGCCCACAGGCCGCGCGCCCTGTCGCGGTAGCGGGGATCGGTCGGAATCACGTACTCCGGCCACGCCTTGCGGCCCTCGCCGACGATCGCCATCGCACCGCGGGTCTTCATCGGCCGCGCCGGGGCGGGGTTGGCCAGGGTGCCGCCGCGTTCCAGCGCCGGGATCTCGCCCAGCTGCAGCCCCCCGGGCAGATGCAGCCAGGACATCACCCGGTTCCACAGCCGCCGGATTCCGGCGTTGTATCCCCGCTCGATGACCCAGTTCACGGGGATCTTCACCGCGCCGGGCAGGCGGCTCCACGCCGACTTCATCGCGTCGACGCCGCGGGAGGTCGAGGTGCGGACGCCGCTGGTCAGCTGATGCACGACGTCGAGCACGACGTCCTTGGCGTTGCGGGTGAACCCGATCATCCAGTTCCACAGGCTCGACCAGCTCGCGCGCAGGGGCGGCAGCCCGCCGAACAGCCGCTCGCGCAGCTGCGCGAGCATGACGCCGGTGGCCGTGACGATTTCGCGGCCCTTGGTGGCGCTCTGCCGCTTCCACCAGTCGTAGTGGCCGGTGATGCCGCCCCGCACGTTGGACCAGCCGTCGCTGAACCCCTGCTTGAGCTGGGGCCAGAACCCGCCGACCACCGCGCCCACGATCGCGCCGAGCGGGCCCATGAACGCCGCCCCGATCGCGGCACCCCACAGCGTGCTCCACGACAGGAAGTCGTTGCCGCCTCTCTTCGCGCCGTCGAACCCTGACCCGACCAGGCCGAGCTTCTCGGCGACCGATCCCGCCTTGTCGGCAACGCCGCTCAGCGCGTCGGCGATGCCGTCCAGCGCGGGCACCAGACTCTCGCGCCACCACACGCCGGCCTCGGCGACCGCGCCGCGCAGGTGGTTGTCCCAGACCTCGGTCCACGCGTCGCGCACCGCGCGCAGCCCGCGGCCCATCCCGCGCAGAGCGGGCTGGATGAACTGCGTCCACGCCGTCCACACCGCGCCCTGCACGCCCTTCCACGCGGCGTCGACGATGCGGCGGAAGGTCTCCGAGTGCTTGTAGGCCAGGACCAGCCCGGTCACCAGTCCGGCCACGGCCAGGACGACCAATCCGATCGGGTTGGCCGACAGCAGCACGTTCAGCGCGGTCTGCAGCGGGATCCAGATCCGCAGCGCCGCGGTCACCGCGACGAACGCGGTCGCCAGCGCGGTGACGACCGGCGGCGGCAACGCCGCCAGCATGGCCGTGAACCCCTTGACCAGTTCTAGCGACAGCCCGCTCATCGGCGCGAACGCCGTGGCCAGGTTGACGACGATCTGGACCAGGTTCCCGAACGTCGTGGACAGGGCGGGCAGGTGGGCCCGCACGTAGTCCATGAACGCCGCGAAGCGTTCGGAGCCGCGCAGGCTCTGCCCCCACCGGGCGAACCGGGCGGTGAGGCTCTCCACGCCGCGGGCCATGCCGGGCGCGTGCGGCAGGAACGCGTCGACCACGCCGGCCAGTCCGGCGGCGACGTTGCGGACCGACCGCAGCAGCGGCGGCAGAACCTTGCGGGACGCGTCCTCCAGGCGGCCGAGGAACCGGTCCATCGACCGGGACTTGACGTCGCGGCCGAGCTGCCCCATGAAGTCGTGCAGCGAGTCGGCGGCCGAGGACACCAGCCCGCCGAGCTTGGGCATCAGGACGCGCAGCACGTTGATCCCGCGCGTGAACACCGGCATGGTGTCGGCCGACAGCGCGTCGGACCATTCGCGGTGCTCACGCTTGAGGCCCATCAGGGCCTTGGCCGTCTCCCGCGAGGCGGGTGACAGCTTGGCCAGCGCCGCGGCGTACTCGGCGCTGCCCTTCTCCGCCGCCTTGACCGCCTCACCGACCGCGCCCAACTGTGGCCCGGCGGCCGCGGCGAACGCGCCGACGGCGACACCGGCCGCGCCGAACGCGGCGACCATCGCGCCAGCGCCCGCGACGGCGGCCGCGGTAGCGGCCTGCGCGGCGGGTGCCACCGCGACCAGCCCGGCGACCAGCGCCGTCGTCCCGCTGGCCGCGCCGCGCAGCCGAGGGCCGACGGCCGAGGCGACGCGGCCCAGGCCCGAGAGCTTGCCCGACGTGCTGTCGGCGCGGCCGCCGAGGTGGTCCACGCGGTCCGCGGTACGGTCGGCGTCCCGCGCGACGCCGCGGAACGCCGCCGAGGTGCGGTTGTTGCCGATCAGGTTGAGCATCACCGAGCGGGCCACGGCTCACCCCCTCGGCGCCTGAACGGCTAGCCGTCCGGATCGTCGTCGTGGTCGTCAGCGCGTTGCGGGATGCTCGGGCGGCGCTCGGGCCTGGGCCGCTGCCCGCGGCCGCCGCCCCGCTGCCAGTTCCCCGCCTTGATCAGGTCGGCCAGGTCGGTCAGCCGCCACATCTCGGGCGACCACAGCGACGCCTCGCCGTTCACCGCCCGGAACGTCGCCGAGCTGCGGGGCAGATGGCAGATGAAGGAGATCAGGGCCCGGTGGGTGAGCCGCCCGGCGGGCGGCTCCCACAGGTCGGCGAGCCGGTAGCCGGGCCAGAGGGACCGAAGGTCGAAGTCGACGGCCTCGCCGAACTCGGTCAGGAGTCCGTAGAGGCCGGCGATTCCCCCGTGGTCGTGCCGCAGAACGCGTCGTAGGCGTCCGACAGCTTCTGCAGCTGCGTGCCGCGCAGGCCGATCTTGCGCAGTTCCCGCCATTGGTCGTCGCCCAGGGCCAGGCGCAGCGACGCCAGCGTCCCCCCGGCCTCACCGGCGGCCTCGACCGCCTCCATCATCTTGATCTGGTCGAGCGTCTCGCGGTGCGCCATCTCGAACCGCTGGCCGTCGTAGCGGAACCGGAACGGCCGCAGATCCTTCTCGACCCGGACCGAGTCCAGGTTGAAGTCGAACGGCTTGTCGTCAGGCGCCTTACTCATGATCATCCTCGCTCGATCTGTGCGGCGACCCCGTCCAGGATCGCCAGCAGCCGTTGTTGGGTGACGCGCTCGTAGGGCGCGGCGGTCGCGTAGAACCACGGAGTGGGTGCCTGCTGCACCCAGGTATCGGTCCCGAACACCGGGTGCCGCAGCCGCCCGAAGCCGGGCTCGTCGTTCAGGTAGGCGGGCAGGTTGTGCTGGCCCGGCGGCATCCGCTTGGGGTTGATGCGCACGTTGACGCCGGCCCGGTCACCGCTGCTGCGGACCTGCGCCACGGTCGCGGTCGCCATCGCCCGCCGCAGCGACCGCCGTCCGCGCCGCGCGTTCTCGCCGCGCGAGGGCAACGCCAGCACGGCCGTCTTCTCGGCGGCGGCGAGCTGACGCGCGGCGTCCTTCATCTCGCGGACCATCTGCTGGCGGATCTCCTTGCCGCCCTCGATCTTGCGCAGGTCGCGGGCCAGGCGCCGCAGTTGCTCGGCGCCGTGGACCGCGAGCAGGTCCTGGTCCACGATCTACTCCGGACCCGGCTCGCCGGTCATGCGGGGATGACCAGGTTCTCGGCGGGCTCGTCGGTGATGTTGCAGTTGACCTGGATGGACGATGCCTCGGCGTCCAGGGTGACCGGCTTGCCCAGGCTGCCGATCCGCACCGGGTGCACGTCCATCGTCGGGTTTCCCGGGATGTCGCCGCCGTGCATCCACACCATGTTGCCGGGGGTGTCGCGCGGCAGCACCTGCCGGACGTCCTGCCCGTTGCGGTCCTGGTACATCGTGATGGACGAGTCCTCCGCACTCGTGCCGGCGGGGATCGACCCGGTGAACTCGGTCGCCAGGTTCGGCGTCGGCGCGGCCTCGGACTCGATCTGCCAGCCCTCAGCGGACATGAGCTGCGGCGACAGGTCGATCCCGGCGTCGATCTCGGTGCGCGTCGGCGCCAGGATGTTCGCGATGAACGGCACCCAGTAGCACTTGGTGCGGCCCTTGGCGACGTAGCGGGTGTGCGGGTTCAGCGGCGGCGGCGCCATCTACTTCTCCTCCGTGCTGCCGCGCCGAACGCGGCGCGGGCTGGGTGGGTCGTCCTGCGGGGCGGGCGGCAGGGCGGGCGGGGTGGTGACGATGGGCACGGCGGAGTCGGCCGGCACCCATCCGGAGCGGGCCAGGACACCGGCTGCGGACTCCGGCGCGTCGTAGTAGGCGTCGATCCCGGGGTGATGCAGGCGAACGGTGTTCATGCGCTCGGTGTTCATGCGCTGGCCCCCAGGATCACCACGTCGTAGGTGACGCCGGTGCCCGATCCGCCGTTGGCGACCTGCAGCACGTCGCCGGTGGAGGCGGTCACGGCGTAGGCGGTGGCGTCGGGCGCGACGAGCAGCAGCGCGCCGCCGGGCCGGACGTTGACCTTGTCGGAGGCGTCGCCGAACGGCGTCGCCCACGCGTTCGAGGCCGCGCCGCCGACCACGACGGCGTTGGTGTTGCTGGCCGAGGCCGCGATCATCAGCGCGCGGACGCGCGCGAAGGTGAGCACGGCGCCGAACGCGTCGGTCAGCACGCCCGCCAGGTCGAGGTTCTCCGACGCCGACGCGGCCAGGGTGCGGCGGTCGGAGAACACGCGGTCGGCCTGGCGGGCACCGGTGCCGGGCGCCAGCGGCCAGGATCGCGCGATCTGCATCTGGGCCGACGGCGGGCTGAAATCGTGGGCGCCGGTCAGCAGCGCCATCAGATCCAGCGCGACGCGACTGTTCACGGTCATGCGCATCTCCCTGTGGATGGTGCGCCCGCAGCGGGCGCGGAGTGGTTACTGCTGGTAGCAGCCGACGCGTATCCGCTGCGTCAGGACGCTGGTCGCGCTGTCGTCGTCGGCGCCGTGGTCCAGGTCGCCGCCGACCACCGCGGCGTCCAGGACCCCGGGCTGACCGCCCAGCGACGGATCGGCGTGGACCGCGGCGGCCAGGGCGGCGCCGAGCTCGGCGGCGCGCGCGTCGGTCTCCTCGACGGTGCCGCCGGGCCGGACGATGACGATGTGCACGTCCATGACGAGCGCGACGTCCTCGCCGTTGGCGAGGCTGGCCGGCGAGGTCTCCCAGTCCATCGCGCCGCCGTGCACGCACTCGCGGTCCATCCGCCGTCCCGGCCAGGCGTAGGCGACCTGCACGCCGTCCAGGGGACCGCCGTCGGCGAGCGCGGCCGCGACGGCGATGACGGCGCGCTTGACGGCGACGACGTCGACGCCGGGGATCATCGGCGGCCGCCGTGGAACAGCGAGCCGCGCTGCGGGTCGTAGTCCATCGTCCGGGACGCGGCGACCTTGCGGCCGCCGGGCCCCGACGTCGACCGGCGCGAGTACCGCGCGTACACCGAGTCGACCGCCGGGATGCCGGTCTTGGTGGCGCCCGGCATGTCGAGCCGGTACGTCCCGCCTTCGGACGAGGTGAACGAGCTCGCCCGGTCAGGGATGCTGCTGCGCGGCTGGTGGACGCGGGCGCGGAACGCGACCAACGCCGCCCTGACGAGATCCGGCGGCGGGGTGTCCAGGCCGTACTCGACGTCCAGGACGACGTTGCCGCGGCCGCGCGGCCAGACGTGGCCCGGCGGCCGCCGCACGGTGGCGTCGTCGCCGACGGTCAACGCCGCCAGCTCCCACGAGGGCAGCACGCGCGGGACCGCGCCCGGGTAGGCGGTGACGGTGCCGGCGACGATCCGGCGGACGTGCGCCATGGTGCGGCCCGGGTCCGGATGGGACAGCACCAGCTGCCCGTCCCCGGTCCCGTCGGCGACGATGCGAACGCCGCGCGGCACGAACGCGCGGTCGCAGATCGCCTCGGCCTCGGCCTCGGTCTCCAGCCGCGCCCGCTCCAGCAGCCACGCCGGGTACCGGTCGACGTCGGCCAGGCTCTCGTCGCTGGTGCGTCCGGCGGCCAGGGTGAAGAAGAACGAGCCGGCCACCTCGACGTGCGTGGTCATCGTGATCGCCGAGCCGGTGACGTCGGCCGACCACGTGGCGGTGAGGACGCCGAGGTCGGGCTGGCCCGACAGCACAACGGAGTAGGTTCCCAGGGCCGTACGGGCGGCGGTCTCCTCGGCGAGGACGTCGCCGTCGGCGTCGGTGACGGTGACGGTGACCGGCCCGTCGGCGTCGACCAGTTCCTCGCCGACTTCGAGTTGGTGCGTGAGCCGCGCGGGCAGGGTGCGCTGCACCCGGGCCAGTCCCATCACGCGATCCGGACACTGCCCTCGACCGCACCGGCCGTCACGTCGACGTAGATGCCGGTCGCGGCGCGGATGCCGCCGGGGTAGAACGTCGACGCCGTCTCACCCGACGCGAGCTGCACGACGTCGAGCAGCACGCCAGCACCCGTCGCCGGGTTGTCCCAGATCTTGACGGTGGCGGCCTGCCCGCCGGTGGCGGTCAGGGCGTATCCGGCGTAGACGGCGCCGGTCGTGGACACGACCTGGTCGGCGCCGGTCACGCCCACGGCGGTGACCATCACGCGCCCCATCAGCCCAGCGACCGCAGCGTCAGCAGCACCGCGCCGCCGGGCAGCGCCAGACCCGTACCCGAGTGGGTCACCTCGACCGCCAGGACGTCGCCCTCGGCGACCTCCAAGTTCGCCGCGGTGCCCGAAAGCGTCAGCGTCTCCGGCGTCGAGAGCGCCCCGTTTCCCGAGGCGTAGGACCGGGCGGTCGCCCACTGCACCGACCCGGCGCCGGCGGCGCCCCGGTTGCGGAAGCTGAGGGTGGCGTAGTTGGTGGCGTGGGCGGTGATGGCGCCGCCGGGCACCCACCGGGCGGCGGCGATGCGGGCGCGGAACGGCGCGATCCACGCGCCGCCGACCGCCGAGCCGGCGGCCGCCGCCGGGACGGCGATCGTCACGGCGTGGTCGCCGCGGATCTCTCGCATCTGGGTCATCTGTGTCATCTCCCTGAACAGGTCATTGGGACGAGTGGTCCGGTCCGGAGCGGTCCGGGATCGGTGGGGTCCGGTGGGGCCGCGCCCCCGGGGACGGCGAGGATGACGGCCCCGGGGACACGGCGGCTCAGGGTCAGGCGACGACGTTGCGGTAGAACCCGCGGTGGTCCAGGACCGTGCCGCCGTAGATGTGCCGCAGCTTGTAGGTGATCTTGTCGGCGTCGAACATGGAGCCGATCGACGGGTCGGACTGCGTCCACAGCTCCGGGTCCTGGCGGCCGCCGTAGAACCCGATCTCGATCGTCGGGACGCGCGAGGGGTCGGCGATGGTGAACCAGTCGTTGGGGTCGGTCCAGTAGTCGATCACGACCGGGGGGTTCATCCGGTTGTGGATGTTCGGCAGGTCCGACGACGAGCCGCTGCCGGGGATCGCGACCGCCGACGTCGCGATCTGCCACGCCAGGTCCTCCAGACCGGCGGGCACGACGAGCGTCTGCGGGACGATCGACAGGATGTCGACGGCGTCTCCGTAGCTGGCCTGGCGGCGCATCGCCGCGCGGACGGTGCTCAGCGCGGAGTGCGACAGCGCGCTGCTACCGGTGTTGTTGTGGTTGGCGTGGAACAGCGCCGTGGCGTCGTAGGAGGTGGCGGCGTTGAAGACCAGGAAGTCCCACACGAACCTGTAGAGGGTCAGGGACGCCGACAGGCCGAGCTTGGCCGGGATGCGGGAGATCGCGCGGATGTCGTCGTTCGCGATCATCTCGAACGTAATGCTCTCGGTGCCGCCCTTCTTCCCGAGCTGGTAGTTGGCTTCCTCGTTGGGCGGCGAGGTCAGCGGCTGGTACGGCGCGCCCTCGGGCACGCTCGGCAGCAGCCCGTACCCGCCGATCCGGTCGATGCGCTGCGTCCGGAAGTCGTTCACCGGCACGATCGAGCTGACGATCTGGCGCCAGGTGCCCAGGTCCGGGCGCGCGTACTCGGCGACCATGCGGCGCGTAATGGAGTCGCCCAGGACCAGGTTCCACGTCGCCGTGTCCATCGCCTCGCGCAGCCGGACGGCGTCGCCGTCGCGGACCAGGCGGTCGCCGGAGTCGTAGGACCCGACGGACTCGCGCATGATCCGCTTGGCGATGTCCTCGTCCCAGGCGCCGGGCCGGTGCCCGGTGAAGTCCGACCATGCCTGCCGGAAGCTGCGGTAGCCCTCGACGAAGTTGCCGGCGAAGAACGAGTCGAGCGCGGCGATCTTCTTGTCCCGCGCCTCCTGGGTGACCTGGACGTTGCCGGTCGTCGGCGCGAGACCGGCCCGCTCGATCGTGCCGAGCGTCGCCTTCAGGGCCGCGATGCTGCGGTCCACGTCGGCCTCGGTGATGCGGTCGGGCAGGGCCTCGGTCAGCGACTCGGTGACGGCCTCGGGCAGGCCCGCGTCGGACACCTTCGCGCGGATCATCGCGGCGGCGAGCCAGCCCGTCTTGGGCGTGGACTCGGTCGCCCGCTCGCCCTGCTGACCGCCCTGCTCGTTCTCGGTCGCGGGCGTCGGCGCCGGGGCGGGCGGCGTGGTCGGCGGGTCGGCCTCGGGCGCGCGGACGAGGCCCACGGACGCGAGGTCGTCGGCGGTGGCCTCGCGCAGCGCGGCGAGGACGTCCTTCGGGGTCGGGGGCACGTCGTCCTCCTGGGTGTCGTCGGGCTGCGTGCCCGTGGTGGTGGGGTCGTCGGTTCCGCCGGCGACCATGCGGGTCGCCTGCCCGCCGGCGGCGGGGTCGGCGACCAGGTCCGCTGAGTGGACGCGGGCGATGGCGGTGGCCTCCTGGACGCGGCGGCCGCCGGACATGACGGGCCGGTAGTGCGCCATGACGTCGTGGGAGACGCCCAGCAGCGGCGGGAGGCCGCGTTCCTGCGCGGCCAGGGTGGCGTCCAGCGCCTCGGCCGCATGCACCGCCGAGGGCAGCAGGTGCAGGTCGCCGTACAGGCCGTCCGCTTCCGCCTCCACGTCGCGGTAGTAGCCGACCAGGCCCGCGATCGTGGAGGACTGCATCTCCTCGGCGGTGCGGTGGTGGTCGTACGCGCGGGCGCCCTCGTACATCGGGGCGGCTTCGCTCATCACCGACTCGGTGTAGCGGCGACCGTTCCTCGAAGTGCCGTAGGCCAGGATGCGGACCCTGAACACCCTGCCGCCGTCGGGGTCGTCGTCCAGCGCCTCGACCACGCGGCCGAAGTGCCTCACCCGCTCGCTCTCGGTTGCGGCCTGGCCGCCGTCGCCGTCGCCGTCGTCGGCCGAGGCAGGTGCGGGGGCGTAGGACCGGACGACCTGGCGGGGCGTGCCCAGGGTGACCTCGCCGGTCTCGGTGATCGAGTACGAGCACTCGTTCAGCGTCGGCAGGCCGGTGCGGTCCTGTCCGTCGACGTGTGGGGCGTACACGACGTCGGACGCGGTGAGGTCGACCAGCCCGACCCAGGCGTAGCGGCCCTGGTGCTCTGCGGCGAGACGCTGCCGCAGCGCGCTCTGGACGGCGTCGCCGATGTCGCTGAACGACATTCGGCCGTTGACGAGGGCCTCGACGGCGGCGACGGTCTCAGCCGTCGACGCCGGCGCCGACGGGGCCGCAGCCTCGGTCGCCCGGATGGGCGCGTCCGGGACGAAGCGGTGGCCGCAGTTCGGGCACGTCACCTCCTGCCGACCCTGCCCCTGTGAGGCGTTGAACGCTTCGGTCGCGGCGGCCTGCGCGCACTCCTGGCAGAGGGCGGGGCCGCCGCACCGGGTGGCATCGTGCCCGATGGTCATCGTGATCAGTCCCTGATGATCTGCTGCAGCTGGGTGATCAGGGACTTGCGGGGGGTGGGCCGCTGCTGCTCGGCGACCAGGGCGGTCTCGGCGCGGCCGCGGTCCTCACCGACCCAGGTGAGGACCTGCTCGACCGGCCCGTCCGGCGGCAGACCGGCGGGGTCCTCGGGGTCCTGCGGGATCGGGCTGGGCGGCTGCGCCGGTGCCCCCGGGTCCACCACCGGCGGCGGCGTCGGTTCGCCGCCCGGCACCGGGCCCGGCTTCGGGTTCGGCGTCGGGTCGCTCGGCTGGTAGGGGACGCCGGTCTGTGTGCGCGCCGCGCGGACGAGGCCGCCCGGCTCGTAGGGGTGGACCCTGCCGTCGGCCGTGACGTAGGTGTGCTGGCCGTCGTGGGTGGTGACCAGCCACCCGTGGTCGTGATCCTCGGCCGCCAGGATCTCGGACGGCTTCATGCCCATGACCCGGGCGATGTCGGCCCGCATGTCGTCGTTCATCACGTGCTCACCTTCGATCGTCGGTGGCCTTCGGTGGGCCACTTGCCGTGGACGTCGTGGTACCAGGTGGCCGCCGTGCGGCGGGCCAGGTCGTCGTCGCCGTGCATGTGCTTGAGCAGGTGCTTGTACAGCTCCGTCCAGGGGTGCGGTTTGCCCACCCACTTGGCGCGGCCCTTGCCCTTGGTCCAGTAGTGGTGCAGCCGCTCGGCGCCCGCGTCGCGGCCGCCGCGGCGTCGCGCTTCGGCGGCCTCCTCGATGGCGGTCGCCAGTTCGTCGCGGTCGTCGGCGTCTCCGTCCGGGACGTCCAGCTCCGCGGTGTACGGCACGCCCACGTAGCTCTCCCACGCCTTGCGGGCGGCGACGCGGGCGGCCTCGCGGGACAGGACGCCCACCTCCACGAGCTTCTCCAAGCCCGTGGACAAATTGAGTAGCACCTGGGCGTTGAGCTGCGCGTCGGCGGCGGCGATCTCCGGGCCGGTCACCGTGATGGCCTGCGCCGCCGGGACCTGCCACTCGGCGCCGGTGCGCGGGTCGGTCGCCGTCACCGTGCGCGGCAGCCGCCGCGCCGCCACCGCCTGGTCGACCGCGAACCGGACGAACTCGGTCTGCCGGGCGAGCCACATGCGCTGCACGCCGCCGACGCGGCGCCGCACCGGCTCGGCCATCGTCACGCTGGTCGCGCGGTTGCTGTCCTCGGGGTCGGCTAGCCAAGTCTTGGCGAGCCCGCTGCCGGCGGCGACCTGGGTGAGGATCTGCCGCGCGGCCGCGCTGTCCTCGTAGGCGCCGGTCTGCACGTGCCGCGGCTCCCACGTCACCGCCGAGTTGTGCACCTCGACCGATCCGGAGCGGGGGACGTGCAGCCCACCGCGCGCCGACACGAAGGCATCCACGGCGTCCTGATCGCCGTCCACGGTCACGTCCCAGACCAGGTAGCGGGCGAGCGCAGTCCGGTCGATCAAGTTCGACAGGATGGTGTCGAAGCTGTCGAGTTGGTCCAACACCGACAGCAAGAAGGGGGCACCCCTGACATCGGTGTCCAGGGCCTGGAAGGACGGCCAAAACATGGCGTCGCCGGTGCGCAGGCCGGTCACGTCGGACACCTGCGCGACGGTCAGGTCATCACGATCGCTCTGCGCGAACCGCACCCGGGCGGGCCACAGCGGGTTCCCGCGGTCCAGGTCGATGCCGAGGATGCGGCCCGGGTCCAGCGGCGCGTACCGCACGACTCCGCTGACCTTGCCGGTCATGAGCTCGTACAGGCTTTCGCCCATGATCAGGTGGGAGCGGAACAGCAGCTCCTGCCGGGCCGCCAGATCGTTGCGCGGGTCGGCCCAGAACTCATCCGCCACCGCCGCGACGTCCGGGTTCGCGGCCTGCACGGTGAGCCCGGAGTCGCCGACACAGAACGAGGTGTAGGTGTCCACGATGGCGGTCGCCATGGGGTTCGACCGGTAGGCCGCCGTCGAGTAGATCCGGGCCTTCTCCAGCGTCCACTCGGGCACCTGGCGGCCGGTGCTGCCCGCCGGGCGCCAGCCGCGGTCGCTGTCGATCGGGTCGGTGCCCCACGCGCCTCCGGCGGCGCCGGTGGCCACGACGGTGTCCAGCGTCCCCTCGACCGCCCGCACGGGAGCGGGCGCGGGACGGCGGGCGGGCGCGAACCAGCTACGCACGTCAGCGGGCGCCGTTCAGCCGCGCCAGCGCCGCCGCCCGCTCGGCCGCGTCGAACTCCTCAGCCAGCGGCCGCGACTGCTCGGGCTCGCGGGCGGGCGGAGCGGCGGCCGCAGGCGACGTCGGGGGCGTCGTCGCGGCGGCCGCCGCAGTCGGGGGCTCGGCACCGATCTGGGCGAGGGCGGCCAACGCGACGGCGGCCAGGCCGCCCGCGAGCAACGACCACCACCAGGTGCCGGTCAGCCCGCCCACCGCCGCCACCACGGCGGCGACACCGGCCAGGCCGACCAGGTTGGACAGCGCCCCGGGCGGAACGCTCGGCACGTGCACGGTGATCTTCACGTGGGTCTCCTCACAGGTCACAGGACCAGTCGCTGCACGGGCCGGAACATGTCGGCGGCTCGGTCGCCCTGCTGGGTGCCGGGCTGGCGTGCGGTCGCCGGGGGCGGCTTGGTCTCGCGGGGGCGGGTCTCGTATCCCCACCGGGCGAGGGTCGCGGCGACCAGCGGGGAGATGACCGCGCTGTTCTTCCGCGACCAGCGCCACGCGCCGTCGCCGACGGGGCCCTTCACCGCGCCCTTCACCGCGTCGTTCAGCACCTGCTGGTCCAGGTGTGCCAGGACCACGACGCCGTCGCTGTCCGGGGTGACGTCGTCGGCGAACGCCCCGGCGGCCTGCGCCTCATCCGCGCTGGACGGCTTGGTGACCTCGACGCCCAGGGCCTCGATCGCCGGAATGAGCGACCACGCCGGCGAACTCTTGCCGATCACGACCGGCACCGGCACGCGGCCCTCGTACCCGTAGATGTCCACCCTGGTCTGCAGCCACGCCGGTACCCACGCCGTCCCGCGCCGGTGCTCGGTGACCTCCACGACCAGGCGGCCGTCGACCTCGCCCGCCACCGCGATCGAGGTGTGCGACCGCTCCGGAGTGGTGTCCACCCCGATCGCGATCGGCTGCATCGCACGCTTGCTGGGCGGCTGGATGGCCAGCGCCGACCACGACGCCTCACCGATCACCGACCAGTCCGGCGCCAGCGACGGCACTCGTTGGCACAGACACTCGGTGCGGAACACCGCGTCCGGGTCAGTGCTCAGCGCGGATGCCAGCGCCTGCTCGGTGATCGTGTAGCCCAGCGACGGGTTCGCCATCGCCCACAACCGCCGGTCGGCCAGCTGGCACTCATCGGTGTGCGCATCGTCGGGCCGCCCGCACGTGCACGCTACGTCGTCCGGCACCGACCACTCGAAGTGTCCCAGCGTCGGGTCGGCCGCCGCCGGGTGCTTGGCCGCCGCGCGGCCCTTCTTCTGCAGCTCGTTCAGCACCACGCTGCGGTCGTCGCCGGCGTTGCTGAACGCGAAGATCTGCGCCCGCGGCCGCGCCATGGTCGTCTTGGTGACCGCGCCCCAGGCCGCATAGGTGTGATGCTGGCGCAGTTCGTCCAGGTTCACATCATCGACGGCCAGGCCGCGGCCCGCACCACCGGTCGGTGCGGCCACTTTCCACCGCGCCCCGTTGGTCAGCTTGAGGGTCTTCTTGCCGTTGGTCTTGTCGACGCGCGCGATCTCGGCCGCCAGCTCCGGGGTGGCCTCACACATCTCCACCGCGTGCTCCCACGACTCCTCACTGGTCGTGAGGTCCTGCGCGGTACCGAGCACCAGGCCCACCTGCAGCACCGACATCTTCCACAGGTTCTTGAGCTCGATGATCGTGGTCTTGCCGTTCTGCCGCGCCACCATGATCAACACCGTGCGGAACCGGAACTTGCCGCCGGGCGCCAGCTCCAGCGCGTGGATCAGCAGCCAGCGCTGCCACGGCAGCGGCGGCACACCTACCGGGTTCTCGGCGAAGTCGATCGCCGAGAACCCCAGCGACGTCGCCGGCGTCAACGCGCACCCGCACCCGCACGGCCCCGACGGTCCGGTGGCCAGCGGCGGCGTCCAGAGCCTAGGCGTCGTGCTGCCCAGCAGCCGCGCGGAGCTGCGCAAGCCGACCCTCCGCCTTCTTCTCGGGCTGGATCTTGCGCCGAGCGCCCGGGGTACCGCCCAGGTCGCGCAGCGTCAGCTGCAACTGCGGGCCGAGCCACCCCACCAGCTTGGCCACCTCGCACTCGGCCTCCAGCGCCTTGAGCCGCTGCATCGCGTGCTGCTCACCGGCGAACTCGCGGCGCAGCGCGGCAAGCTCGGCGGCACGGTCGGCCGCGCGCTCGATCTCGGTGGCCTGCCGCAGCGCCAGCGCGGCCACCGCGCGGTCCGACGGGCGCAGCCACGGCATCTCCTCGAGGGCCTCGGCGACGGCGTCGCGCAGGTCGGGCGGCCGCGGCTCGGGCTCGGGCGCGGGCGTGAGACGTCGGCCCACCGGCGATCACCACCCTGCGTGACGCTCGGACCCCCACCCCCTACGCGGGGGGAGAGAGATTGATTGGTGGCGGGGTCCCTGACCCCGACCAGCAACGGAACATCACCCCCGGGGGTGCCGCGCCACGTCGTAGCAGGTCAGAGCGCCGGACGGTGAATCCGAGCGCCGCGTGGCGAGCGCGGGGAGCACGGGAGCGTGAGCCGGTGGCGGTGACGGACTGTCACCAGCGGCCCGAGCCGCCGGGCTCGGCCGCCGCCGCTGCCTCGGCGGCCTGGCGGGCGCGCTTGCGGCCACCGGCACGGCGGTTGCAGCTGCGGTGCGCGAAGCCGTTGTAGGCGCCGCGATCGTCGGTGTGGTCCAGGTCGAGCTCTTCGCCTTCGACCAGGACCTCACCGCATCGGGTGCAGGGCTGGCCGTACGCCTGGGGCAGCAGCTGCTCGCGGAGCTGGCGGTGAGCGTGGCCATAGCCGCGCGCGTGTGTCGAACCCGGCGTCGGCATGGCACCTCCCGGACATGGGTGAGGCCCGCACGCGGCGGGCCTCGGCTGCAGATCTCCCAGTGGATCAGAGAGTAGCGTTCGCGCAGGTCGACGTCGAGCGCGAGGTCACTCGTCGTCTCTGGCTGCGTCGATTCTCCACGCTTCGTCGTACTCGCTGTGCGTGGCCCACGCTTCGCCCACGGCGCGCACGGTCTCGCACGCGCCGCCGACGCGCGTGAGGATGCCGTCGTCCACGTCACAGCGCGTGCAGTACCACTTGTCCAGGTAGGAGAGCTGCAGATCCCTCTCCGACAGCGGGAAGGGGTTGCGTTCCAGGTCCTGCCGGTGAGTGATGTGGGGGTGCAGCGTGAGCAGCCGCCGGGTGGCGCTTACGCTGCGTAGCACCTGCGCTGGGTCGTGGCGGGCGATGTGGACGTCGGTGGGGTCGCCGTCGTCGGTCCAGTCGGTAACGCCGTGGTCGAAGTCGACCGCTGCTCGCGCTGCCGCTTCGTCCTCGTCCAGTCGGGCGAGGACGAACTCGATCAGGTCCATGCCGCTCATCCTCTCTCGGAGTACTGCGCGCCGCAGCCGAGGCAGCGCCGTTGTGCGTGGCGCTGACCGAGGCCGGTGACGTCGACGGTGGCGATGTGACTGCAGGTGAGCCACTCGGCGGGCAGTTGCTGGTCGCAGTCGGGGCAGAGCGCGGCGACGACCGCCCCGCCGGACTCGACGGGGACGGCGCGGTGATGAGAGCACGCGACGGTCATGCGTCCTCGGTCAGGCACATGCTGTCCTTAGCTGGGATGGCGATGGGTGGCGCGGATGCTCGCGCAGCTGGGGTGGGGGCAGGTGATGCAGACGGGGCCGGTCGGCTGGTGGCGTGGGGTGAGGACGTCCAGGACGGCGCCGAGCCGGTAGAGCGGGACGAGGCGGCCGTTCTGCAGGCGCTGGCCGTAGGGCATGAGGCGGCCGCGGTGCACGTAGCCGCGGATGGTGGCGGCGGTGATGGGCTGGCCCAGGCGGGTGATGGCGCGGGCGATCTCGGGCGCCGTGGCCAGCACGTCCTCCGCGCTCCACAGCAACCATGCCCGTCGCGCCTCGATCTCGTAGACGAGGTGGCAGCCGTCGCATTCCACGATGAGGGCACCCGGGCGCCCGTACATGTCCTCGTCGCACTCGTCGCAGGGGCCCGCGTACACCTGCTCGGCGGGCCGGTCGACGGCGCGGCGGGCAGCGCGGACGGCTTCCACGATCTGGTCGTAGGCGGTCTGGCCGTCGGCGTGGTGGCGGAGCCAGCCGACGCGGGGGCGCAGCCAGGCCGCCAGGCCGGGAAGGGTGGTCGGGGGCGGTGGGATGCGGCGGGCCAGCGCGCAGGACGGGTGACGGCACGTGCCGTAGCGGGTGTGGCAGGTGGGCCCGGCGTGCGTGGGCCGGTGGCTGCGCACACCGGTCTCGTCGGCGACGCGAGCGGCCCAGCGGGCGAGGACGGCGTGCAGCTGGGCGGCGGCGTCGGAGGCGCGGGCGTCGCCGGGCGAGCGTCCTGCGTGGAGCGTGAGCGGAGCGCGGGCGAGCGGGGCCTGGTCGACGTCGTCGGATGCGGCGCGGCGGCCGCGGCTGTTGCGGACAATGCGGGCTTCGCCGGCGCGGGCGATGTCCAGGTCCCACGCCAGGCCGTGATGCTCGGCGATCCGCGCCAGGTGCTCGTCCAGCCGGTAGGCGCAGGAGGGGCAGAGGGTGGCGTTCGGGGCGGGGGCGCCGCAGCCGCAGACAGGGTCCATAAGCGCCTCGCTACCAGCGACGATGATGATCGTCATCGTACGCCGAAGGCAGGGCGGTCGAACGTATTAGCGATCGTGTGGTCGGGTGTCGCCGGTCACGGGATCACGCAGCGGGACCCCGCGTGCGCGGGCGATGAGCAACAGGAGACCGGCGCAGGCGGCGAGGCCGTCGAGGACGGCCTGGACGTCGCCGTCGGCGAGCCGGGCGAGCGCCGCGGCCGCGGCCGGCCGGTCGCCGCCGAGCTCGGCCGCCAGGGCGCGGGCGCCGAGCTCACCACCGGTGGGCGGTGAGCTCGGCGCACGGGTCATGAGGGCACGGTAGCCCTCAAAGCGGATCGCGGCGGGGGCGCTGCTCGCCCCCGCCGCGATCCAGGTGGTACACGAACAGGTCCAGCATGCGCATGGTCTCCTGGGGGGAGGCGTGCTGGGCGAGGTCGGTGACCATGGCGGTGATCCACGCGGCCATGTCGACGGGGGTGGCGCCGGTGAGCGCCCGCGCGGCCACGTCGGCGTAGCTGCGGGCGACGTCGTCGTGGAGCGAGGCCGCTTGGCGCAGCTTGGGGTCGGGGTCTGCGAGGATCTGGGGGCGCATCATGCGGACACGGTCCAGCGTCGCTGCGGCCGTCCACCCGGTGGCTGTCCATCCGTCGGAGTGGGACAAGCCTCCCTCGCGTAGGCGACGGGTCATTTCGTCGTGCCGGTCCAGCGCCTCCCGGAGCAGCGTCCTTGGATGAGGGCGGTCGTCGTTGGCGTCGGTCTTGTCGGTCATGGGTGTCTGCTTCCAGTGCGTGTGGCGGTCGTGGTCTGCTGCTGCTCATGTTCGTCGGCGGGCGCCACACCGTGAGGGCACGGTAGCCCTCACTGCGGATCGAGGTGGTACACGAAGAGGTTCATGATGTGCAATGTCTGCGCGGCGGAGAATTCCCGCATTGCGAGGCCGGTGACCATACTCGTGATCCATGTAGCGGCCTCGAAGAAGCTCGGTTCAGTGCCCAGCACCTGTACGGCCATCTCGGCGTAGACGCGCGCGAGACTGTCGTGATCCATTGCCTGCTCGCGCAGCTCGGGGTCCGACGCCGCGAGGCTCTGGGTGCGCATCGACCGGGCCCGTTCGAGCGCTGCGGCGGCTGACCACTCGGGGGCTTCTCTGCCAGCGAGGACGTCGATGGCGTCGGGGACACCCAGCTCCCGGAGCTGTCGGGTGATCTCCTCGTGCCAGTCCAGCGCCTCCTGCAGCGATCTCGCTGCGGGGCGGTCGTCGGTCATGTCTGCTCCCGAGAGTGGGCGGCCGTGGTCTGCTGCTCATGTTCGTCGGCGGGCGCCGTCGTCAGCCAGCCGCACGGCCGACACCGGCCGGTATCGGCCTCGTGACGCAGATGCAGATGGGGTGCCAGGAACCACGCCGAGGCGAGGGCTCCGATGAAGCCGAGCGCCAGCTGGACGATCCTGGCCTGCGCAGTCGGGCCCAGGACGGCGCACGTCAGGAGGGCGTGCGCCGAGACCAGGACGCAGAGCAGACCGGCCCGCACGGCGCCGCGGCCGATGAGGATCAGCCCGGACGCGGCCAGCGTCCACCCGTGAAGGGTGAGCAGGGCGAACACCATGAGGTCCATCAGCGGCCACCGATGTAGTTCAGGGCCAGGTTCGCGCGGTTCAGCAGCTCCAGGAGCGCCTCGATGTCGCCCCAGGCGTGCGCGATGAACGCCGTGTTCGCCGCGTACAGGTCGTCGCGCTGGATCGGGTCCTGCACCGATAGGGGCGGGGCGACGTAGGCCACGGGCGTCTCTTCGTCGGCGCCGTGGTCGGCGATGATGGCGCCGCCGTGCTGTCGCCACGGCCCTCGGCTGGCGGCGGCGTGCCGCGCCCGGATCGCCTGGACCGCGGCCGGCTCGTCGGGCGTGTCCGTCGGGTCCGTCGGGTTCGGCATCAGAGCGCGGCCGAGCTCGCCAAGGATGATGATCACCTCGGGTTGGGTGGCGCCGAGCATGCTCAGCGCGGCCAGCTGCGCGGACACCCAGACCAGAGTCTCCCCGATGGAGGCGTGGGGAGCCTGCCGCATGAGGCGGGCCTGCAGGTCGCCCACGTCGGCCAGGCACTGCGCCATCACCTGCCGGGCCTCGGGGATGAGTTCGCTCGCACGCTGGCTGTCGTCCAGGGCCTGCAGCTGGCGCGGCAGGTCCCAGGCGTCGCCGACGCCGTTCGCGTCCAGGCGCCCGACGGTCGCGCCGTCCTGGTCCACGCCGAGCAGGTTCGCCACCATGTCGTAGACCCGCGTGCGGCGTTCGTCGCAGGCGGCGTGGTCAGTGCAGGTGTGGCTGTGGAGGGTCATGGGTTGTTGTTCCTTCCCTTGGGTGGTCAGCGGATGTGGTGGGTGCGGTCCATGGCGTCCTGCAGGTCAGCGGCGATGGAGTCGAGCGTCTCGATCAGGTCGCGGATGTCACCCCATGCGTGCGCGAAGAACGCGCGGTTGGCGGTGGCCACCTGGTCCCGGCGCTCGTCGTCGCCGCCCGGCGGGGGCGGGACGACGTAGGCGATCGGTGCCGGGCCGCCGTCGCTGTCTCCCACGGGTGAGATGACGGCGGACGAGGTGAAGCTGTGGGGGCCGCGGCTGGCGGCGGCGTGGCGGGCGCGGATGGCGTCCAGGTCGATGTCGTCGCTGATGAACCGCTGGTATTCCGGCTCGGCCTCCCACAGGCGGCCGGCGAACTCGCCGAAGACCAGCAGCATCTCGGCGGGGTCGACGCCGTGGATCAGCAGCGAGCCGAGCTGGGATGTGGCCCACACCATCGCCTCGCCGACGCCGACGGGGCGGCCGCCGAACGCCGCCTCGAACCGCTGCATGAGGAACGCGGCGTCGGTGTCGGCCTGCGCCTGGACGAGCGCGGTCCGCGGGCTGCGCTGGTGCCGGGCCCGGTTGTCGGCGAGCATGTCCAGCTGCTGGTCCAGGTCCCAGGTGGCGGGCAGGTCGTAGGCCGCGAAGCGGGACGGCAACGCGTCGTCGTGGTGGTCGGTCATGGTGTCCTTCCGGTGAGGTGGGCGTGGGCGGCGGCGAGCTGCCGCTGCTCGTGGTCGGTGGGCGGCGCCGCGGCGTGCCAGGTGCAGGGCCAGCAGCGGCCGTCGTGGACGGTGGGGGCGCCGCAGGTGGGGCAGATGTCGCCTGCGGCCAGGTCGGCGCGGGCGCGGGCGGCGGCGGCGTGCAGCAGGTCCAGGTGGTGGCGGCCGGTGAGCCGCCACGGTTCGGCGGCGGCGATGCGTTCGACGCTGGCGGCCAGGACGTCGGAGGTCAGCGCGGCGCACGGGGACATGCGGGGTCGCTGCTCGTCCAGGAGGCGGTCCAGGCGGCGGGCGAGCTCGGCCCGCACCCAGGGCGGGGCATCGCGCAGGGCGCGCGGCATGGCCGCCAGCGCGGTCCAGGCGGCGCGGGAGGCTCGCGGCCGCGGGGCACCGGCGCCGGGGTGGCGGCCGTCGGCGCGGTCCGGCGGCCGCACCGGCGCCGGTGCGTTCCCGGGGCGTGCGTCGGGATCGGGAGCATGATCGTTTTTCGGCTCGCGCAGCGTCTCCTTCGCGGGCGCGTCACCTACGTGCACGCTGCCGCGAGGCTTAGCACTCACCTCCCTGAACTCACCCCCCTGAGAGAACCCCCCTGTAGTGCCGGGATCTCCGGGAGTGGCGTTGACCTGCAGATACTCGGCGTCGGCGCAGGTGGGAGCGAGTGTGTCCACATTCTGAGATTCGCGGACGGGATTTCCGGGAGTGGCGGTGACCTGCGGGGATTCGGTGTCGTCGCAGGTGGGAGCGGGCGCGTCCGGCGCCGGGTTTTCCACAGGGGCGGGGAGGGTGGCGGGGGCGGATCGCAGGGTCGTGCGCCAGGTCAGGACGCGTCCTGCGTCGTCGCGTTCGGGCTCGCTGGTGGCGTAGCCAGCGGCGGCCAGGGCGTGCAGGTCACCGGTGGTGGCGTGCAGGCGTTCACCGCGCCGTTCTCCCGCGAGCGCGGCGGCGCCGCCGCGGCGCACGCGCACGGTCACCCCGCCGACGGTCGCGCCGTCGGCGAGCTCGGCGACGAGCAGGCCCCGCTGCCGGTAGGACAGGCGCCGGTCCCGCGCCGTCGCCCACGGCACGTGGAGGAAGCCCGAGCCGTCGTCGGGCGGCGCCGCGCTCCGGTTCAGCGCGTACACCAGGTCGTCCTCGGACCGGCCGGCGACCGCGACCGCGTACCCGACGGCCACGGCCTCACGGAGGAGGCCGGCGAGGGCGTCGCGGCCCTCGACGGCGGGGTCGTGGCGGGTCGCCCGCCACAGCGCCTGAGCCGTCCAGGTCCAGCCGTCGACGTGCGTCCACCACTCGGCGACCAAGCCGAGCGCGGCGCGGGTGAGGCGGCGGTCCCTGGCGACGCGGCGCAGCAGCGGCGGCGTGCGCTGGCCGGTGCGGGCGGGGGCGATGCCGTCGTGGCCGTGCCCGGCGGCGCGCTGCTGCCGGGCGGCGCGGTGCGGGGCTGCGGTGCCCCGTGTCCCAGTGTCCATCCTGGGTCCTCCCGATCGTGGGCATGCTCATATCGCCCGTCGGCGCGGCCGGAAGGGCTGCGCCTGCGCGCCGCCGCGCGGCGCGTGGGCGTGTCAGGTCTCGCGGGGGCCGCCGGTCGGCGGCGGCTGGTCAGGCGGCAGGCGGCTCCTGGATGGGGTGGGGCACGGTGGTGCCGTTGGGCGTGAGGGGCCGGGGCGGGGCGGGCGGCGCCGGCGGCGCGTGCGGCTGGCACCTGGGCCCGTTGACGAACAGGCGGGTCGGGGTGGCGCCGCAGCGGCCGCCGGGCACGGGCTGGCGGCAGGGGCGCGAGTACGGCGCCGCGCGGCGCCGGGGCGCGGTCATCGCTGGCCGCCGGGTGCGTCGTCCGGGTGGGCGGCGGCGTACTGCTGCAGGAGCGTGGCGGCGAAGCGGCCGGTCGGCCTGACAGGGATGCCCTGCTGCTTGGCCCAGGCGCGGATTCGCGCGGCCTGCTGCGGCGGGATGCGCCGCTCGGCCTGCCTGGACGAGCGGCGTGGCGACAGCGGCGGCAGCGGCAGCGTCGTGCCGTGGACGTCGTCCGGCGTCAGCAGCCCGGAGGTGAGCGCGAGCGCGACGGCCTGCGCCGTGGTCCGTGCCCCGAGCAGCCCGAGGACCTGGCTTCGGGTCGAGCGGATCAGGCTCTGGCTCACACACCAGCGGCGGGCCAGCTGGCTGTCCTGCACGCCGCGGCACGCGGCGACGAGGACCGCGTGGTGTCGGGGCGCGAGCGGCGGCTGCGCCCCCGGCGCCTCCTGCCCCGTCACGTCCGGCCCCGGCGCAGGCGGGCGAGCAGGTCACGAACGCCGTCCAGCAGGCCGTCCGGCGGCGGCCCGCCGGGGTCGGGGGCGACGCCCAGGCGGCGCGGCGGCGGGGAGTACGGGCGGCCGGTCTGGATCGCGTACCGCCAGCACGTCGCGACGTGGATCATGGCGCGCTGCTCGTGGCGGCCGATGGACTCGCCGCGGTGCAGGTGCCGGGAGCGCCAGACGGCGCCGTCGCGCCAGACGGCGATGCTCCCGCCGTCGTGCGGCGCGGCGTCGACCCAGACCGTCAGGCCGCGGGTGTTGGTGGTGCGCCGTACAGGCTGTTCGCAGCCCCACGGGCACCGGTCCAGGCCGTGCAGGTCACGGCTGGTGACGCGGCGGATCATCGGCACCTCCTGCTGGCATGGGTCCGGCCCCGCTGCCCTCCCCCCTGGGGGCAGCGAGGCCGGACGGATGGGGCGCCCCCGCCGCCCCGGAAGGAGAGGGGCGGGGGCGCCGTGCGCCGCCCTCGCGCGGGCCCGGGAGGAGCCGGGTCCGCGCGTCGCGAGGGGGCGGCGCGGGATGTCCTGCCTCACGGGAGCGAGAGGCAGGACGACGGCCGCGCGGTGGACGGCGGGCGCGGGCGCCGTCCACCGCGCGGAGCTCACGGACGCCGCCGGGCCCGCCGCGCCGCGCGCTGGTCCTCCGCGCGGAACGTCCACCAGACCGCCGCCCCGGAGGCCGCCATCGCGACCAGGTACGCGGTCACCGGGGCCGCCGCAGCGCCAGCTCGTCCAGCGCCCGGATGGTCCACCACGCGGCGACGCTGGCGGACAGGACCGTGGCGACCGCCGAGACGGCGGCGGTGTCCCACATCGCCCACGACGCTGCCGCCGCCATGTGCGCGGCGCACAGCACCGCCGCGACGCCCAGACCGATGATCCCGGCGCCCCACGCCGCCAGCAGCGCACCGGCCGCCAGGCGCCGCAGCAGCAGCCGCTGCCGGGGCGAGATGCTCCACCGGCGGCGGTGACGGCCGTGCGCCACGATCTGCAGTTCCGAGGTCAGCCGTGACCGGCGCTCGCCTTCGTGTCGGCCCTCGATCGCCGCCGTCACGGCCGCGCCTCGCCCTGCGCCTGGCCGTTGGTCTCGGGCAGGTCCGGCGCGGACGGCCTCGTCGGCATGACCGTTCCGAGGGCGTGCCCCGCGGGGGCGGGCGGCGGCGTGGCCGGGCTCACCGGCACGAGCGTGCGGTCCCGGTGGGTGGGCGCGGTCGTGGCGCGCTGCGCGAGCTCGTCGCGCAGCCGCCGGGCCAGGGCCCGGGCGCGGAGCATCGCCTGCTCGGCGTCGGCCGCGCGCGCCTCGGCGCCCTCGGCCTGCCCGCGCAGCCAGGTCTCGTACTCGGCGTCGCTCATCGCGATCGTCATCACCGTCTCCTTCTTCGGGGGGTGGTGGAGGTGGGGATGGAGCCCCACCCCAGGTACTGCCAGAGCGTGATCACCGCAGCGCCGACCCGGCGCAGGCGGCCCTTCACGTCAGTTCCGGGGGGCGGGCGAGCACGGCCGCCGCCACGGTGCGCAGCACCGCGACGACCTCCGAGCCGGGGATGCCGCCGACGTCCGAGGCCCACGCCCGCACCCAGGCGCGAGCGTCGGACTCACCGGTGATCTCCTGGGGCAGCGTCGGGTCCGCCAGCGGCAGCTCGTCCCGCTGGATGTGCCGGGCGAGCTCCATCTGCGCCGCGGCCGCCGTCGCGCACGTTGTGCACGCGGCGTGCCCAGCGGGGTGGGTGTCCGGCCGGACCAGGCGCAGCGCCTGCGACGGGCACGGCAGCCCGTCCGGCAGCCACTGCGGTCCGCGCAGGTGATACCAGCGCGCGGCGTCCAGCAACGTCGCCGCCACCGCCACCGGCTCAGCGGGCGGCAGCTCGGCGACCGGCGGCGGGGGCGGCGGCAGCACCTGGGCGCACCCTCGGCACGCCCGCACCTGGTCGCCCTCGGTGGTCGCGCCGATCTTGACCGGAGGCGCCGGCCAGCTCTTGTCGCACACCACGCAGGCCGCACCGCACCGCACCCGGCGCGGCAACGTCGCCGCGTCGAACTCGCGTCGGCCGTCCGGCAACCACCGTCCAGCCGGGTCGATCCGTCGACGTCGCCGTCGACGGATACCGATACTCTCCATACGTCCTCGTCTCGGGGTGGGATGGGGCAGGCGGGCCCGCCCGGCGGGCCCGCCGGGCGGGCCCTAGTCGTCCAGGCCGAGCTGGCGGCCAGCCGACGGCGGCGCGTGTTCCAGCGGACGGCGCCGCGCTCGGTCCCGTCGGCCGGAGGCGCGACGTCGCTTGCGCGCGGCCCACGGCTGGTCGCCGAACCAGGCGCGCAGGGTTACCTCGGTGACATCCACACGCTGCTGGTCGCGAAGATCATTTGCGATCTGACGCCACGACGCCCCGTTCTCCCGCCGAGGTCGCACGAATCCCTCCAGGCCGCCGTCGATCCGAAGGTCGGCGAGCTGGTACGTGGCGCTCCTCGTCGTTTCCATGCTGACGCAAGCTAGTTCAGAAAATCTGAACTCGCAACAGGAATTTACAACCACCTTCGGAAGAAGCTTTGCAAGTCGACTGCGGCGGCGGTAGCGTGCGGGGCATGACGACGACGACAGGCACCGTGCAGCGCGGCCGCCGAAAGCCGCCGCCGGTTGAGGAGCATCCGGCTGACGCCGCGGTGCGCCAGGTGGTGCGCGCGCTGCTGGCAGCGCGCGACATGACGGGCGCGCAGCTGGGCGAGGTGATGGGGTTCAGCGCCGGCCAGGTGTACAACCGCCTGAAGGGCGAGAAGGCGTTCACGGTCGCCGAGGTCTCGCAGTTGAGCGAGATCTTCCGCGTGCCGGTCGGCACCTTCTTCGCCGGCGCCGGCGCCCTCGGCCTCCTGGGCGACACCGAGGGGCCTCCCCGCACGGGTGACGTTCCCGATGCCGAGGACAACAAATTGGTCTTTATCCACCCCTTCTACGCGTTTCGACGGGCGCGGACGTGGGATCGCGCGCCCGCGCGTGCAGCGGGATCGGTCCAGATTCAAGGGCTTGATTCGCCGGTGGCGGTGGCCGCATGATCTGCCCAAGCAGCTGCTCGGCTGGCCTCCCGGGAAGCCCCGACCCCGGGACCAGCACCCGCCCCCGTCATGACACCGCGCGTACGGGAGCACGCAGCATGACTCAGCACGGGCACACCTGGTATGGCAACGACGCCGCGTTGGTGCAGGAGTACACCGCCTGGATGCGGCTCGAAGGCAACGCCGACAGCACCATTCACAACTACCGCAACCAGATCATCCGGCTCGACCGCTGGCTCCAGGAGCAGCAGGGCGAGCAGCGACTGGGCCTGATGGACGTCGACGGCCCCACGTTCGTCACGTGGCGTGCCAGCCTCACGATCGCCGACGTCACCATCACGACCTACGTCGCCTACCTGCGCAGCTTCTACAGCTGGGCCGTCAAGGCCGGACACCTCGCCGAGAACCCCGCGCTCGGCGTGCCGCTGCCTCGGCTGCCGCGTCGGCTGCCTCGGCCCATCGCCGACGATCGGCTCGAACACGCCATCGACTGCGCGCCGCCTCGTATCCGGCCCTGGCTGGTGCTGGCCGGATACGTCGGCCTCCGCTGCTGCGAGATCTCGGTGCTGCGCCGCCGCGACGTCTACGACACCTCACCGCAGCCGTTCATCCACATCACCGGCAAGGGCCAGCACGAACGTCAGGTCGCCCTGAGCGACTACGTCCTGGCCGAGCTGGAGGAAACCCTCCGCACCCGCCGCCTCTGGCTCTTCCCGCGACTCGACGGCTCCAACGGCCACGTCTCCCGCAACAGGGTCAGCTACCTGGGCAACCAGCACCTGCACCGCTGCGGTGTTGTGGAGACGATGCACCAGCTCCGGCACCGGTTCGCCACGGCCGTCTACGCGGTCGACCGCGACCTGCGGCTCACCCAGGAGCTGCTCGGCCATCAGGACCCCTCCACCACCGCGCGGTACACCGCGATCGGCGACACCGCCGCCAGCGCTGCCGTCGCGGCGATCCAGCCCGGTCGCCGCCTCCGCGCCGTCCGCCGCCGCCGCAAGAGCAGCTGACCCACCACCGGGCCCGCCTGCGGGCGGGCCCGGCGCCCCTTCCCCGTACCTGGAGTCCAGATGCGCCTGCTCGCCAGTGATCACTATTTCCGCACGCGGCCGTTCGCCGAGCACGACAAGGAGTGCTCGCGCGTCGGCACCTCCCTGTGGGAGGTCTCGCAGCACGAGCAGCTGCGGCTGCGAGTCGCCGAACGCGGCGGCAACTACACCGAGACGACCACCCGGTACCTGTGCCGGGAGTGCGGCGTAGCGTGCCTGGTCCGCACGGACAGCCGCCCGGACGAGACCACGCTGACCACCACGGCCGCCATGGGGTACGGGTCGCCGCCGGTCCGCCAGCACGGGGTGTGGCTGCACCCCGGGCCGCTGCCGGCCTACCGCCCCGGCGACGGCCCGGACCTGTACTACCTCACCGAGCACCAGGACGCACCGCGCACGCCCGCCGCGGTCCTCGGGCTGGTGTGCCACCACCGCACCCAGCGCGGGGCGCTGCGGTGGAGCGCTGGCGTCGGCCTCACCTCCGACACCTACTCCGTCCGCCGCAACGCGGGCGACACCACGTTCCCCTCGCGGGGGGCCGCGGTGCGGTGGGTGGTGGCCGAGGCCGCCGCCGACCGCGCCCTGGCCGTCAAGGCCGCCGAGGCGTTCCGGTGACCGCGAACGCCTCGGCGCCGGGCCTCGCGGCGTGCCCGTCGTGGTGCCGATTGCCGAACGGACACGACTCCGGCCTCCGCACGCTGCGCGTCCATCGGGTCCTGGTCACGGACGGCAACGACGGCGGCGAGTACCTGGAGGTCAGTGTGTTCCAGGTCGTCACGGCGGGCGAGGCGATGGCGCCGAAGCTCCACCTCGTCCGTGACGGGCAGGCCAACCCGTTCCAGATCACCCGCCCGACCGAGGCACGGCTGCTGGCGTACACCCTCCAGCGCAACGCCCCGGCCTGGCTGACGGACGGCCTTCTGGCGGCGGCCGATGTGCTGGCCGAGGCCCGCGGTGACCAGCCGAGCTTCATGTGCCCGCGCTGCTGCCGTGACTCGTACCACCCCGACGACGTCGCGAACCGGTACTGCGGCGCCTGCCACACGTTCAACGCCGACCGTGCGTGACGAGACCCGCCGGATCATCCGGACGGCGGCCCGGCGCGCTGGCGACCTGGTCGTCGCGCACGCCGTGCTCGCCGCCGTGATCATCGCCAGCGACGCCGTCGGCTGGCTCCGGCACTGATCATCTACGACCGAGAGGAACGTCTGCATGACGAACATCGCCAGCGCGACGCGACGAGGCGTCCGCCCCCACAACGCCGACGCGGCGGCCTCGTTCACCGCCGCCGACGGCACGACCGCCGCCGTGGTGATCGACGGCATCGGCAACAGCGGCCACCTTGCGGACACGATGCGGCTGGTCGCAGCCGCGGTCGCGAGGGTGGCGGCGCAGCGCGGCGGCCTGGCCGGGCTGATGACCGGTCACCAGATGATCGCGTCCCCCGACGCTGATGGCTGGGCGCCGGACGGGGTCGCCGTCGTCGCGATCGACCACGGCGACGGCGACCCCGTGGACATCTACTGGATCGGGGACGCCGTCGCCTACGGTTGGGACGGCAAGGAGCTCGTGCAGGCCACCACCGTCCACACCATGGGCCAGTTCTTGCGCCACAACGGCGCCCCGCTCGAACTCGCCGCCGAACACGACAACTGGGTGCGCACGACCCTGCGGCGCGCGACGCCGGCGACGATCTGCCAGGCCGAGATCTCCGCCTGGCAGACCATCCTGCTCACCTCCGACGGCGTCCCCGACGGCCTGCCCGACGGCGCGTTCGAGCGGCTGCTGCGCGATCACGGCGACGGCGAGCCGCAGGCCCTAGCCGACGCGCTCGTCGCCGCCGTGGAACCGGACGCGGACGAGTACCGCGACGACGCCACCGTCATCGTCCTCACCCCCTGAACAGGAGTCCCATGGCCCCCAAGAGTGTGCGCCCGGTCCAGCTGCGGATGGTCGGCGACCCCGACGACGTCGCCGAGGTGAAGCGGCTGCTGGACCTGCTGCCCGCCCTGGCGCAGGGCCAGGTCGACGTCAACATCACCCAGCCGCCGAGGCCCTCGCGGAAGGTCGACGGCCAGGTGCTCCAGTACGGCGACGTCTACCTGCTTGCGGACCCGCCGACCACGACCGCCACGGCTGGCGAGCCCCGCCCGACGCCGCAGCGGCAGCTGCCCTCGGGCCGCCGCCGGAGGCTCACGTGACCGAGCAGGACCAGCGCTGCGAGATCTGCGACGACGACGCCGACACCTACACCTGCAGCTGGTGCGAGGGCAGCGGCGACCGGAACGAATACGGCGACGTCTGCGACGCCTGCGGCGGCCGCGGCGAGGTTACGCCCGACCACTGCTGCTACTGCGGCGGCAGCCCGTACTGCAACCGGTGCCACCAGTGCGGCGCCGAGTGCGCAGCCGACTGCAACCACCCGGCCATCATCCAGCTGGCCGACGGGCGTACGCACACCCTCTGAACGACACGGGCCCGGCGGCTGCGCGCCGCCGGGCCCGCCCGGAAACCCAGATCACCAGATCACAGACACGGAGAACCCTACACATGACCGAGTCCCACCGCCCGATCGTCATCACGCTCGGGATGCTCAAGGGCGGCAGCGGCAAGACCACGTCCGCCATGTTCATCGCGCTGCGCTACGCCCGGAGCGGGCGCCGCGTCGTCGTCCTGGACGCCGACCCGACCTCGCAGAGCGCGCACGACTGGGCCCGCCTGGCCGGTGACGCGCTGCCGGTCACGGTCGTCCGGCACACCTACGACGACATCGCCGACGAGATCGGCCGCCAGGCCCAGGCGCACGACGTCGTCGTGGTCGACGTCGGCGGCGGCGCCCCGCACCTGCTGGAGGCGGCCGCGTCGGTCTCCGACGTGCTGCTGATGCCGCTCGCGCCGGCGGCCGCCGACGCCCGCCGCGTCGCCGCGACCCTCGCGTCGGCCGAGCGCGGCGCCGCCCGCAACCGGCGCGGGCTGCTCGCCTACGTCGTCATCGTCCGGGCCGACGGCCGGTCGGCCGAGCCCGCCCGCTGGCGCGAGCAGATGCAGCGCGACGGGCACCCGCTCGTGGAGACCACCATCGGCGCCCGCGTCCTGTACTCCCGCGCCTACGGCACCGCGCCGTCCGACGTCGGCGAGTACGAGGCCCTGCTGGCCGAGGTCGAGCAGGACCTGGCGGTGAACGCGTGAGCGACCAGCCCCGCAAGGGCCGCCGCCTCGGCGCCCCGCCCACGCCGTCCACCGTGGACGACACCACCCCGCCCACCGCCCCGACCCAGCCGACGCCGACCGAGGCGTCCGGGGGAACGCTCGCCGTCGTGCCCGACGCGGCGGCCCCGGCCTCGCCCCCGCACGACCCGCCGCCGCCGGAGCACGGTCCGGTCCGAGCGTTCGGGTACCTGCCCCAGCCGACGCTCGCCGGGGCGACCGCGCCGGACGCGCGGGACGTGCTCCGGCCCATGGAGCGTGAGGAGACCGAGCAGATCAGCGTGCGGGTGCCCGCCGTGCTTAACCTGCGGCGGCGCAGCAGGCAGTACGCCGCGTTCAACGACGTCGAGCAGCGCGTCCAGATCGCCCTCGCCCTGGACGAGTGGCTGCGCGCGCGGGGCTTCTGATCAACTAGTTGGCTAGCTGGCCAGCTAGCCAACTAGTCAGATCGTGTCAGAAAACGCCCGCAAGAAAACCATCCCGGAAGGAACATTCGGGTCTTTGTGCCCTAGTACTTGCCTGCGGACAAGCTACGCTCGTGAGTGCAAAGTGGGAGGGCCCCGGCGGCAGCACCGCCGGGGCCCTTTGCGTGAGGGCTACAGGTCGTACGCGCCAGCGCGGATCGCCACGGCCGTCGCGCGCCAGGCGGACGCTCGCAGGAGGATGGGCGGGGCCGCTGGGCGCTTGGAGTCACGGATGGCCATGAGGGCGACGACCTGCGCCAGTTCGACGCAATTTTCGCCTGTGCCAGATCGCCGACTTTTGCGCCATTGGGCGCGTGATAGCTCATGCAGCATGAGCACTCCGTTCATCGCAAAGTGGGTTACGCGTTCGCCAGTCCGGCGAGCATCTCCCGGCTTGCGTCCGGGGACATCGCCGCACTCGCAACATCCGCGAGAGTAGCGCGGGCGCGACCCACCGCGTAGGCACTCTCCAGGTAGACCGGGCCGGCTTGGCCCTCGACGTGGGCGACGTCCAGCTCTGGGTCGTCATCATCGAACGTGAAGAGCGTCACGCTGCCATCCAGGCCGAGATGTCCGGGGTGTGAGAACGGGACGATCTGAATGGTGATGTGCGGCTGGCACGCCGCTGACCACAGCTCCGCGAGCTGACGGCGCATCGCCTCGGCGCCCCCGACCTGCTGCCGGATCACCGCCTCGCCGAGCAGTGCGTGGAACCGCGGCGACGATCCGCGCAGCAGCAGCGTGCGGTGCATGCGAGCCTCGACGCGGCGAGCGACCTCCGCCTGGCGGCGAGCGACCTCCGCCTGGTCGACGCCGAGCGCGGCCGCACGGCTGATGACCGCTGCGGCGTACTCCTCGGTCTGCAGCAGTCCCGGCACGAGCATCGCTTCCCAGCTCGTGATCGCGACCGCCTCGTCCTCCAGCGCCATGAACGAGCTGCCGAAGAGCGGGTCGAACGCGGTCCACCACCCTCGCCGATCCGTCTCTCGACTGAGGGCGAGGAGCGCGTCGCGCTCTGGGCTTGGGACGCCGTACAGCTCCATGATCTTCTCGACGTCGGTGGGTTTCGGTCGGTTGGTTCCGGACTCGATCCGTGACAATTTCGCGGTCGACCATCCGAGCTGGCGAGCAGCTTTAGTGATCGAAAGTCCCGTCGCCTCGCGGTGTTTGCGGAGCGCGGCAACGAGTTTCCGCAGACGGACAGTCGGGAGCACAGCCTGCACGGGCGGTCACCTTACGTCGATATTCGGTCAGTCTCTTTGCCGCAACGTTGCAGCGATTTCTGCACCGTTGCTTGCGACCATGCAACGTTGCGGCGCACACTAACAACATCACCACAGCCTGACACGCACGGTGATCATCTGCACTAGCGGAAGGTCCATCATGCCGAGCATCACGACGGTCGCGGACGATAATGCAGGAACGCATAGCCCGGAATACGCGGCGCGAGCTGCGCGCAGCCTCGACCGCGAGTCCCCGCCGACCGTGCGCGTTTGGTGGGGCCCCGCCACCGGCAAGTACCTGGCCGTCGTGGTGTCGGCGGCTGGCCGCCAGCGGGATCGCCTGCTGGAGGCCGCGACGCCGGCCGAGATGCACGCGGCGATCCGCTCGGCCCTCGCCTGGCCGTCCTGATGGCGACGTACCTCATCAAGCGCCACCAGCCCGGCTACTACTTCGTCCTCCGGACGCAGCCCGGCAGCTCCACGGGTGTGCCCGCCGCGAGCACCCAGCGAGAGCAGGACGGCCGCTGGGCCACGCGGCGTCTGCCGAACGGCCCGATCGAGAAGCAGGAGAACCCGGGCCTGGACACCGACGCGGAAAACGTCCGCGCGGTCCTGGCCCGCTTCCTCGGCGTCGAACTCGACGCCGTGTCGGGCCCATGATCGCCGCTGCCTGCCAGAGCGGAGGGCCTGGTGGGCAGCGGTCACCACGTGGCCGGCCAGTCCATGGGCCGGCCACAACCGCACCCCCGCCCGGGTGCGGGGCTGTCGGGGCACGCACCCGGGCGGGGGCGGGTGGGGACCGTAACCCGGGGCGGGGCGGTCCCCACCCACTGTACGCGCGGTGCCTCTCCACCCCCGGCGGGGAGGCACCGCGTCCCGGGCGGGGTGGCCGGATGGTGACACGAGTGTCGCCAACGGCAACGCGTTCGGGACGCGCGGCGTCTCACAGCGGAAACCCCCGATCCCAGGAGTCACACCCCATGTACCAGCCGCCCATGCCCCCACCCCCGCCTCCCGCCCGGCATGGCCTGCCCGGCTACGCCGGCGCTCTGCTCGCGATGGGTGGCCTGGTACTAGGCGCGATGGGCGGCTGCGTCGTCGGCGTCGGCATCGCCTCGACGCCGGACCCACAGGCACGGCCGGTCGCGACGCTCACGGTCACGCCCACGCAAGCGGAGACCTCGCCCGCCTCGATCCCGGCATCGGCGTCGCCCACCCAGTCGGCTCCGGCCAAGTCGCCCACCCCCGTGCCGACGCCCGTGACGAAGGTCAAGGTGCCCGACCTGGAAGATCTCGACGGCGCTACGGCGGAGTCGAAGCTGAGCCAGCTCGGCGTCACGAACGTCCAGTTCTCCAGCGCTGACCCCTCGGCGAGCGTGGTCATCCTCCCGGCCAACTGGCGCGTCGTGGGCCAGACGCCGGACGCGGGCAGCCGCATCGAGCCCCACGCCCTGGTCGTCCTGCGCGTGAAGAAGATCGCCTAGGGCATGACGAAACGCCCCCGCCCGTAAAGGGCGGGGGCGTTCGCGTCCCGGCGCTGCCGAGGGCCGCGCCGGGACTGCGCTGGATGTGAGGTGGCCGCCGCTCCAGCAGGCAGACGGCCGTATCGCAAGTCGTACCGAGTGGCGCCCGGGCACGCCCGAGCAGTTCGTTCCAGCCTACGGCGTGCCGTTGGTCCCGGTCGAGCGGTGCGCGGCCGCACGGAGCCGGGCCAGCTCGGCGTCCGAGACGCCACCGCCCGGGTAGACGGGCTGGCGGGCCAGGCCGAGCAGCCGCCCGGCGCCGGG
Organism: Actinomadura flavalba DSM 45200; assembly: GCF_000374305.1. GTDB lineage: Bacteria > Actinomycetota > Actinomycetes > Streptosporangiales > Streptosporangiaceae > Spirillospora > Spirillospora flavalba. Next base: position 40,576 of record NZ_KB894106.1, read on the forward strand.
CCACCGCCGTTCCAGCAGCCGGACCCCGACGTAGTAGACGGTCTGGGCCGCGACGGCGAGCGCGATGGTCAGGGCGACGGTGAGCCGGTCGGACAGGTCGGCGGGCACGGCGACGCCGGCGCCGAGCGCCAGGCCGACACCGCCCCCGACGATCTTGCCCGCGATGTCCCGGACGATCGAGGTCATGAGGTCGGACATGATGCCTCCAAAATGGCGCTGACCAGCGTCATCGCCGTGTCTACACTCGTAGTAGTCGATCTACCTGCAGGCGGTGATCGCATGGACCACCTCGCCCGGTTGGACACTTCGCCCGATGCGACGAGCCCGGCGTGCAGCGTCTGCGGCCGTCCCGTCGTCGGCGCCGCCTCGGACCTGCGGCACGAGGACGAGGCGCGGCGCCCGCGGCTGCTGCCCGCGCGTGGCGATGTCGCTGCCGTGCGCCGCGCCGAGCTCGTCGCCGAGCGCGCCCTGGCGGGCATGGTCTGGACGCCGAGCGCGACGGCCGCCGACCGGGCGGCCGCCGTGGTCGAGGCCCTGTACGCCGCCGGGCTGATCAGCGCGCGGCCGCGGGCCGTCCGGCCGCGCGCCGTGGCCTAGCCCGAGACCGTGACCGGCGCCGAGCTGCTCGCCGCGAGCCGCTCGGCCCCGATCGTCGCGTAGTGCTCAGTGACCTCGATGCCGACGAACCGGCGGCCCTCGGCGAGGGCCGCGACGCCCGTGGACGCGGCGCCGGCGAACGGGTCGAGCACCATCCCGCCGACCGGACAGACCTGGACGAGCTGCCGCAGGACATCCGTCGGCTTCTGCGTGATGTGTCGCCGCTCGCGGCCGCGGGGCTGCGAGCCCTCGACCAGGCCGGGTAGATAGATCGGCTCGACGTGGCGGAGCGGCGGCCCGTTGCTGGCCCACAGCACGTACTCGCACTCGCTCTTGAATCCGTTCCGGCACGGGCGCGAGATGCGCTTGCGCCAGGGGATGATGCCGCGCCACGTCCACCCGGCGGCCTGCAGCGCGTCGCTGGTCGCCGGGAGCTGCCGCCAGTCTGTGAAGACGAGCGCGGACGCGCCGGGCGTCGCCGCGCGCAGGGACTCTGACAGCACCAGCGTGAGCCAGTAGCCGAAGCTGCGCTGGTCGCGGTTGTCGCCGGCGAAGTCCGCCAGGTCGTGGGCGGCGTCGCCGCTGACGTACTTGCCGCGGGCGGAGTCGCCGCGGCGCGCAGTCGCCGTCCTGCCGCCGCTGTTGTACGGGGGGTCGGTCAGGATCAGGTCGACGCTGCCGTCGGGCAGCGTGGGCAGGACGGCGAGGGCGTCGCCGTGGTGGATCGTCCAGGTGTCATGGGAGGGCATGACGTTCCCCCTTTGGGAGGTCGTGAAGGGTCAGGGATCTTCGGGCGGCCGCGCGCGGTCCACGACGTGGTTGACGACCGCGCGCCACGCCTTCCGCTCGTCCGCGGACAGGTCCTGCCAGGCAAGGCCGCCGCCGCGGGTCGTGCAGTAGCGGGCGTACGCCTCGCGTGCGATCTCGTCTACATCGCCCATGCTCACCCCCTATTTGTCTAATCGGCTTGACAGTCATCGCGTGGGCCCGTACCGTTCAAAGTGTCAAATCAACTAGACACCAAGAGGTGCGGGATGATGATCACTCAGACGGTGCAGCTCGCCGGCGAGACCGTCGAGATCCGATCCGGGACGGCGCCCGCGCACCGCACCTACGAGGCGGTGAGCGGCGAGACCTGGCACGGGAGCCTGCACGTCCAGCCCGCCCGCTTCGGGGTTCACCCCGTTGCCGGGGGCGTGCTCATCACCCTCGGCGCGTCGCGCAGCGAGCCGGTCGAGGTGCTCGGCTGGGGGCTCATCGGGAACGTGTTGTGCAGCCCGCAGACGTGGGAGCCGGGCGCGTCCCAGTGGGGGCCCAACCCGGTCGAGGCCATCACCGAGCCCGCCACCGTCCAGGCCGTCACCGAGATCCTGACCACCATCGCCGAGCACTACGCCGAGCACTACGCCGGCGAGGGCGTGCGATGACGGCCGACGACGAGCGTGGCCCCCGCCCCCAGCGGGGGCCACGCCCCATCACGGTGGACGACGTCGCAGCCGCACGCGCCGCCCGCGACGCAGCCGAGCAGCACCTGCGCGACACCATCCGCCGCGCGCTCACCCAGCCACGCGCCCACCGGCCACGCGCCGGCGACATCGCCGCAGCCGCCGGACTCTCGCGCGGTAGGTGCTACCAGATCCGCGACGAACCCTGAGCTCGCCGCGTCACTTGTGGACGCGCAGGAGGATGGGCCAGGTCTGGGGGCCGACGATGCCGTCGGCGGGGACGCCGCCCCACTTCTGGACGGCCTTGACCGCCGCCTCGACCTTGGCGTCGAAGCCGCCCTCCACGGGGCCGATCTCCTGGTGGGAGCGGGCGTGCAGGAGACCGCGCAGGGTGTGCACGGCCTC
>NZ_KB894107.1 GCF_000374305.1 Actinomadura flavalba DSM 45200
CACACCTCGGCACGCACACCTCGGCACGCACACCTCGGCACGCACACCTCGGCACGCACACCTCGGCACGCACACCTCGGCACGCACACCTCGGCCGCGCGTCCCTGGTGGGACGCGCGGCCGAGGTGTGCGTTCGGTCAGTCGCGGGTGAGTTTGCGGTGGGTGACGCGGTGGGGGCGGGCCGCGTCGGCGCCCAGGCGCTCGATCTTGTTCTTCTCGTAGTCCGCGAAGTTGCCCTCGAACCAGAACCAGCTCGACCCCTCTTCCCACGCGAGGATGTGCGTGGCGATGCGGTCGAGGAACCAGCGGTCGTGCGAGGTGATCACGGCGCAGCCGGGGAACTCCAGCAGCGCGTTCTCCAGGCTCGACAGCGTCTCGGTGTCGAGGTCGTTGGTGGGCTCGTCCAGCAGCAGCACGTTTCCGCCCTGCTTGAGGGTCATCGCCAGGTTCAGGCGGTTGCGCTCACCGCCGGACAGCACGCCCGACGCCTTCTGCTGGTCGGGGCCCTTGAAGCCGAACGCCGCGATGTACGCGCGCGACGGCATCTCCACCTGGCCGACCTTGATGTGATCGAGCCCGTCCGAGACGACCTCCCACACCGACTTCTTCGGGTCGAGGCCGCCGCGGCCCTGGTCGACGTAGGAGACCTGCACGGTCTCACCGACCCGCAGCGTGCCCGAGTCGGGCTTCTCCTCACCGACGACCATGCGGAACAGCGTCGTCTTGCCGACGCCGTTCGGGCCGATGACGCCGACGATGCCGTTCGGCGGCAGGTTGAACGACAGATGGTCCATGAGGAGCCGGTCACCGAAGCCCTTGGTGAGGTCGTCGGCCACGATCACCGTGTTGCCCAGGCGCGGGCCCGGAGGGATCTGGATCTCCTCGAAGTCGAGCTTGCGGGTCTTGGCGGCCTCGGCCGCCATCTCCTCGTACCGGGCCAGACGCGCCTTGCTCTTGGTCTGCCGGGCCTTGGGGTTGGAGCGGACCCACTCCAGCTCGTCCTCCAGGCGCTTCTTGCGCTTGGCGTCCTTGTTGCCCTCGACCTTGAGCCGCTCGGCCTTCTTCTCCAGGTAGGTGGAGTAGTTGCCCTCGTACGGGTGGCAGCGGCCCCGGTCGAGCTCCAGAATCCACGTGGCGACGTTGTCCAGGAAGTACCGGTCGTGGGTGACGGCCAGGACGGTGCCCTCGTACTTGGCGAGGAACTGCTCCAGCCAGTTGACGCTCTCCGCGTCGAGGTGGTTGGTGGGCTCGTCCAGCAGCAGCAGGTCGGGCGCCTCCAGCAGCAGCTTGCACAGCGCGACGCGGCGGCGCTCGCCACCGGACAGCTTGGTGACGTCGGCGTCCGGCGGGGGGCAGCGCAGCGCGTCCATCGCCTGTTCGAGCTGGCTGTCGAGGTCCCACGCGTTGCGGTGGTCGAGCTGCTCCTGCAACCGGCCCATCTCGGTCATCAGCTCGTCGGAGTAGTCGGTCGCCATCTGCTCGGCGATCTCGTTGAACCGGTCGAGCATGCCCTTGGTCTCGGCGACGCCCTCCTCGACGTTCCCGAGGACCGTCTTCTCCTCGTTGAGCGGCGGTTCCTGCTGGAGCATCCCGACGGTGAACCCGGGCATCAGCTTCGCGTCACCGTTGGACGGCTGATCAAGACCGGCCATCATCCGCAGCAGCGTCGACTTACCCGTCCCGTTCGGCCCCAGGACGCCGATCTTGGCACCGGGAAGGAAACTCAGAGTGACGTCGTCCAGGACGACCTTGTCGCCGTGCGCCTTGCGCACACGCTGCATCGTGTAGATGTACTCGGCCATATCGTCAAGCCTAGAGCCTCCGGGGCACTGCTCCGTTTCCCTCGCCGCCCCCTCCACGCGGCCTTGGGTGACCGGTGTTACCGATGGTTCGCCGGTGGCCCCTGTTGCCGTCCCACCCACGCGTTCGGCACCCGCGAACGGCCCGGCGTCAGCAGACGCCGGGCCGGCCCGCACGCCGAGGCGGCCGGGTCACCGGCGACCGGCACGAACTCCCGCCGTCGACACCACCACGACCTCGGCCCCGCGTCGGCAGGCGCCAGTCCAGCCCGCCCGGCCCGGACGCCGAGGCGGCCGGGGCGCACCGGCGCGAACTTCGGTTGCCGATGCACCGACGGCCTCGGCCCGACCACGACAGGCGCCGGACCGGCGCGAACTCTCGCCGTCGATACACCGACGACCTCGGCCCGACCACGGCAGGCGCCGGGCCAACCGGCCCGGCGCGAACGCTCGCCGTCGACACACCCATGACCTCGGCCCGAGCGGACGACCGGGAGCAACGGGACTGGGTGCGGACGCTGAGCTTGGCCGGACGTTGCGCGATGGTCAGGTGGCTCTCGGGCCGTCCAGGGCGGGGAGGCAGACGCGGTCGCGGCCGGACTGCTTGGCGCGGTAGAGGGCGAGGTCGGCGGCGGCGAGAAGTTCGATCATGTCGTCGCCGTGCAGGCGCAGCAGCGCGACGCCGACGGAGACGGTGACGCCGACCGTGCTGTCCTCGGCGGGGACGGCCAGGCGGCGGACGCGGTTACGCAGGCGCTCGGCGACGCGGCACGCCTCCACGGTGTCGGCGCCGGGAAGCAGCACGACGAACTCCTCGCCGCCGAAGCGGCCGACGACGTCGTACTCGCGGAGCTGGTGGACGAGCGTGCTCGCCATGCCGACGAGGACCTGGTCGCCGATGAGATGCCCGTAGGTGTCGTTGACCCGCTTGAAGTGGTCGATGTCGATGAGGAGCAGGGCGAGCGGGTCCTGGGTGCGCTGGGCGCGGGCGAGTTCGGTGTCGGCCTCGCGCTGCCAGGCGACCGCGTTGAGCAGCCCCGTCTTGGCGTCGGTGCGGGCGGCGGCCTGGAGCTGCTGGTGCATGAGGCTGCGCTGGAGCAGGACGGCCGGCGGCAGCGTGAGCAGCAGCAGGCCGAGCGAGAGCGCGGCGCTGATCGCGACGATGACGCCGACGCAGAGTTCGACCACGTCGAGCAGCAGGGACTCGCGCGTCCACAGCACGTCGCGCCAGCGCGTCTCGGGGTTGGACGCGTGCGCGGCCAGCGCGACGATGAACGTGTTGACGACCGTGAACAGGACGGCGCACGCGACGGCGAGCGGCACGCCGGGCCAGCCGTCGACGATCCAGCCGATGCCGCCGAGCGGCTCGGGGATGACCGCGTGGAACACCACCGACGCGCAGGCCCCGGCGATGCCGAGCGCGGCCGTCACCAGGATGCGGCGGTACAGCAGGGTGCGGCGGACACGGAACTGCAACAGCAGTTGCAGCGGAATCGGGAAGAGCAGCGCGTACGCGGGCGGCAGGAGCAGCGCGGTGGGCAGCCACCACGCCGACAGCAGGTCGCGGGCGACACCGGCCGGCATGCCGAGACGGCGCGACGCCTCGATGCAGACGGCGCCACAGGCCAAGAGGGCGCCAAATGTCCATAGATCATTCAGGCGCAGCGGGGCGAAGAACAGCGCCGTCGCCGTCAGTGCGAGATGCACGACGACGACTACCACGACGTATGCGGACAGCACCGTCGGACGCCCGGAAACCGCGCGCCAGCGGGGCTTTCGCAGGAGCTCGCCGCCACGGTCCTCGGCGGACGACTGCACGGCCGTCATCCTTCCCCCTTATGCCTCACGTTGGGTAACACGATAGTTGCAACGTGTGCGATCCGGTTCCGAAACCGGTAGCGTCGATAACGCACAAGTCGGTGGCCAAGGTGGCCATCCACCACAGGGTCAGCCAAACCGCTGGCCTCAGCAGATCCGGAGGGGGCGAACATCATGCGCGGCGTTTCCTGGATCTAAGGCAGCCCGCAACCCCTACCGCGCGGGGGCGACGCCCAAGCGCCGTCCCCGCCCCCCAGACCGAAGACCCCCCACCCCCAAACCACCACGACCCACCCACCCCACACAAACCAACCCCCGCAAGCCCGCACCTCCCAAGCCCCCGCCCCGCAGGACCACACCTCCCAAGGCCCCGCCTCGCAGGACCGTGCCCCTCAGCGCCGACCTCCCCGAGACCGCGCCCCGCAAGACTCCGCCTCCCAGGACCATGGCCACACTGCCCAAGAGCGTGCCCGGCGAGAAGGCTCGCACCAAGGCAGCCCCTGCCAAGGCGACCCGCACAAGGGCAGCCCGCACTCAGATGGCCGCAGCCGTGACGGCCCGCACCTAGGCGAACCACACAAAGTCGGCCCACACAAAGTCGGCCCACGCCTAGGCGGCCCACGCCTAGGCGGCCCACGCCGGGACGGCCCACGCCGGGACGGCCCGCGCCAAGGCGAACCACGCAGGGGCGGCCCACGCCGGGACGGCCCACGGTCAGGCGGCCCACGCCTACGCGAACCACACAAGGTCGGCCCACGCCTAGGCGGCCCACGCAAGGACGGCCCAAGCTCAGGCAGCCCACGCCGGGGCGGCCCGCTCTAAGGCGAACCACGCCGAGGCGAACCACGCCGGGGCGGCACACGCTTAGGCGGTCCCCGCCGGGACGGTCCTCGCCGGGACGGTCCGTGCCGAGGCAGCTCGTGCTGGGACGGTTTGCGCGAGGGTCGTCCTTGTGGGGCTTGGTCCTTGCGTTCAGGTCTCGTGCGCGCCGGGTGGGGCGGTCTGACGTCGGGTGCTGGTGGGTGTGCCGTGTGGCGGGGTCGGGTTCGGTCTCCCGTCGTCGGTGTCGCCGGTCGTCGGGGACGAGGTCGCTGGACGTCGCGGGTGGGCGTACGTCCGGCGGACCGGGTGCGGCGGCCGGCGGCCTCGGCAGGGCGGGTTCGCCGGTGCCGGGGAGGGCCGGGTGCGCCTCTCGACTTTGGTGCACGATTACCGAGAGTACATGTTCATTTACCCCCGCGAAAGGTTTCGTCCAGAACTCAGAGAAGTCGTGTCGACACTCTCCGCGTTCACGTGCTATGTCGGGGAGCTGGAGCACCAGCGTGCGACGTCAGGCGGCCTCCCGGGCGTCGATGGGAGTGAGCGGCGGGAGTGCGGTCGCGGAATCGTCGGGCGTGGCCGCGGGGTCGGCGCGGGCGCGAGGGTGGAACGTCGCGGTGCCGCGGGTGAGGTCGTGGCCGAGGGTGGAGGCTTCGATCTCGACGGAGAGCCGCCAGTCGCCGTCCTTCTCGTACTGGCGGATGCGGAGGCGGCCCGTCACGAGGACGGGATGCCCGCGACGCAGCTCGGAGGCGTACACGTTCTCGGCGAGAGCACGCCAGCAGTTGACCGACAGGAACATCGTGTCGCCGTCGTGCCAGTCGCCCGACGACCGATCGAACCGGCGCGGCGTGCAACCCACCCGGAAGCTCAACCACGGGACGCCCCCGCCGGTCAGCCGGTAGAAGGGCTCGGTGGCGGTCCACCCGGCGAGGGTGATGTGCGCTTCGTTCACGGCGTTCTCCGCTCAGGACGCCCGAGGACCCCCGTGACCCTCGGCTCCCCTCACGATGACGCACCGTTACCACCAAGGAAAGCCGGAAACCAAGGCTGTGGATAACTCCGATCCGGGCAGCTACCCATCATCGCGAAAGCGGACGTAGCGCCCGCAGCCCGATCGAGGACCGCTGCCTCAGCCCCGGGCGGCTTCTACGTCGTCGCGGAAGCGGGTGTAGTGCGTTAGTTCGTCCGCCACGCAGCGGATGACCTTGTGGTCGGCCACCTGTTCGATCTGTTCGCGCATGTGCCGTTCCATCCGGTCGCCGTGCTTGCCCGACGACAGCGCGACCATGTTCCGGCATGCCGACGACGTCAGCCAGCCCATCCCCAGCGCGCAGATCGCCACGACCGCGACGTACGGGATCAGCCCGGCCTCGCCCAGCAGCGGATGCGGGTCGGCGCCGCCCAGCTCGAACAGCCCGAACGCGACGAGCAGCCCGATCCACGCCACGCCCAGCACCGCGACCAGGACGAGGAAGTACTGCCACGTCTTCACCAGCCACCACCAGCGCGGCACCTGGTTGAACGTCGGCACCGCCTCGCGCAGCGCGGCCCCGAGGTCTTCGGGGAGTTCGGCGGCGTGCGTGCGGGCGGCGGCGCGCACCGACCGCGCCCACACGTCGGGCAGGTCGTCGGTGAAGCCGGCGGTGACGCCGGCGAGCGCGTTGTCGACGTCGCCCTGCTGCGCGCCGACCGGTCCGGTGAACGCGCCGCGCAGTTCCTCGCGCAGCTCGGTCAGCCGCATGCGGCGCAGCGGGTCGCTGCGCAGCCGCGTGATCATCGTCTGGACGGGCCAGCCGACGAAGTCGGCCGCGCGCAGCTCGTAGGCGCTCTCCATGGCCTCGGCTACGGCGGGGGCGCCGGCGGCGGCGCTCAGTTCCTCGATCAGCTCGGTGCGCCGCGCGGCGGGGACGGCCGACGGCGGCGCCGCCTCGCCCCGGTACGCGGCGAAGCGTTCAGCGAGCCGTTCGACGTCGGTGCCGAGGCGCGCGTTGCGGGCCTGCCGCTCGGCCACGGTCGCGACGAGCACGTCCCGCAGGTTCCGGACGCCGTCGGGCGCGACGGCGGACGTGGTGACGATCCGCGGTTCGGCCAGCCCTTCGGCCTCCAGCAGCCGCCGCAGGTCCGCGACGCAGTCGTCCACCTCGCCGGGCTGGAGCTTGTCGACCTGGTTCAGCACGATCAACGTCACCGCCGCATACCGGGCGTACGGGACGATGTAGTTGCGGTGCAGCGCCGCGTCGGCGTACTTCTGCGGGTCGACGACCCACACGAGCAGGTCCGCGATGGTGACGAACCGGTCGACCTCGGCGCGGTGCACGGCCTGGATCGAGTCGTGGTCGGGCAGGTCGAGCAGGACGAGGCCCTGCAACGACTGGTCGGCGCTGTTGTCGAGCGCGCTGGCCCGCGCGTACCGGTGGCGTTTGTCGACGTCGAGCCAGTCGAGCAGCGGCCCGGCGCCGTCGAGCCCCCACACGCACGCGTGCGCCTTGGACGTCATCGGCCGCCGCACCCCGGTCGGGGACAGGTCGAGCCCGCAGACGGCGTTGAACAGCGACGACTTGCCGGACCCGGTGCCGCCCGCGAACGTCACGACGGTGTGGTCGCCGGAGAGACGGAGCCGTTCCCCGGCGCGGTCGAGCAGGGTCCGCGCGTCGGCCAGCAGCGGCTCGTCCAGGCGTCCCGTCCCGGCCTGGACCATGCGGTCCAGGGCGTCCAGGCGCGCGAGCAGGACTGCGGACGACTCCTCCGGCGCGGCGGCGGACGGCGCGGGACGTGCCACGCCGCCGGTGCTCGCGGGGATGGCGGAGGTGGTCATCGGGCGACCTCCAGATTGTGCGTGGCCTGGTACAACTGCGCGGGCACGGTCTGGTCGGGGATGCCGGCGGCGTCGAGCGCCTGCCCGAACCGGATCGCCTCCTCGTCGAAGAGCATGCCGATCCGGCTGCGCAGGTCGGCGCGGGCCTTGGCGCCCATGCCGCGCAGCGACTCGGCGCCGAACAGGGCCTTGAGCAGCCGCTGCGGGACGGCGCTGTTGCCGGAGACGGCGACGTCGGACGTCCCGTAGCCGAGCAGCCCGACCATGAGGACGAGCGCGAGCGCTTCGGGGTCGAACGAGACGAGCTTGGCGACCGAGCGCTTGGTGACGCCCTCGGTGCGCACGAGGTCCTGGACGTGGTCCTGCCAGGCGCTGACGGCCCGCGTGACGCGCCGCGCCAGCTCGGGCGACGCGGTGCCGAGCGACGCCGACGCCTCGGCCATCACCGGACCGCCCGCCGGATGTTCCCGCCAGCCCGCGATGACCTGCTCGGCGGCGTGCTCGGCCGACGAGACGATCAGCGACTCCAGCCCCGCCCGCAGCGCGGACTTCAGCGCCCGGACGCGGGTCGGGCCGCGCTGCCGCCGCGCCGCCCCGTGCCGTTTGCCGGACTTGGTCCGCCGGATGTGCAGCGATTTGAGCAGGTCGCCGGTGCCGGCGAAGTCCTGCCAGCGGGCGAGGACCTCGCCGCGCAGTAGCGAGCCGTTGCGGGTGGCCTCGTCGAGTTCGGCGAGGGCCGTGCCGTAGGACGACTCGACGATGCGGGCCAGCTCGTCGCGCTGCTCGACCTGCGCCTCGACGTGCCTGGCGACCTCGGGGACGCGGGTGCGGAAGCTGTCCAGCACGCCGCCGAGGGTGTCACCGACGACGAACTCGCGGTCGCCCGCGTTGTCGGCGACGCCGACGAGCCAGCCGCGGATCTCCTCGACGGCCTCCTCGGGCAGGCGGCTGTCCTCGATGCGCGTCTCGGGGACGGTGAAGCGGCGCGTGTCACCGACGCCGTGCTCGTCCAGCATGTCACCGAAGTGCCCGACGACCTCGGCGCCCGCGCCCTGCGGGACGCGCGACAGCACGACGCCGATGGTGGCACCGTTCTCGCTGGCGCGGCGGAGCATCTGCCAGACCTGCGCGTCGGCGTAGCGGGCGGCGGTGGTGACGCACAGCCAGAGGTCGGCGACGGCCATGAGCTTGGTCGCGAACTCGTAGTGGTCTTCGAAGACCGAGTCGAAGTCGGGGCTGTCGAGGAGCGCGAGGCCGCGCGGGACGGCGTCGCTGGCGATGATGACGAGCTGGTCGCCGGCGATGGCGTCGGGCGCGGGGCCGCGGACGCGTCCCATGCCGGGCAGCAGCGGCCCTTCGAGGAACCAGTCGGCGTGGTCGGGGTGGCAGACCAGGATCGGGCTGCTCGTCGTGGGCCGCAGCACGCCGGTCGCGGACACGCGGGTGCCGACGAGCGTGTTGACCAGCGTGGACTTGCCCGCCCCGGTGGACCCGCCGAGCACGACGAGCAGCGGGGTCTCGACGGCCTGGATGCGCGGCAGGACGTAGTCCTCAAGCTGGTTGCGCAGCTCGGACCGCGCCTCGCGCGCCTCCTCGACGCCGGGCACGTCGAGCACGAACTCGAACGCGCCGAGCCGGTCGCGCAGCTCGCCAAGCGCCCGCGTCAGCTCGCTCTGCCGCATCGTGGTGCCCGCGAGCGCCAGCGCGGACCGGTCCGGCCGCCGCACCGCCTCGGTCCGGACGGCCCGCCGGGGTTCCTCGGCCTCTTCCGGATTTTCGGGAGTCTCGGGCGGCGCCGGTTCGGGGGCCTCCGCCTCCGGAGCGGGTGCGGCTCCGGTGAACAGCTTCCGCTCGGACGCGTCCGGGGCGTCCTCGGACGCGTCCCCGAAGATCAACGCCGCGGCGGCACCCGAGTTGGACCCGCCGCTCGCGCTTTCGCCCGGTTCGTCCCCGAACGGCACGCCGGACATGCCGGAATCGCCGGTCGGCTCGTCGCCCGAAGCGGGCGGGACCAGCCCGAACCCGTCCGCCCGGACGGACGGACCCGAGACCTCGTCGCCCGACGGCACAGCCGAGGCCGGGCCACCGAGGAAGCCGGACGACCCAGCCGGGTCACCGCCGGAAGTACCGGACGACGCAACCGGGGCCGACCCGCTGCCGGGAACGCCGAACGACGTAGCCGAGGCCGGATCGCCGCTAGGACCACCAGACGGCGCAGCCGAAGCCGGGCCGCCGCCGGAAACACCGGACGGCGCAGCCGAAGCCGAGCCGCCGCCGAGAATGCCGGACGGCGTGGCCGAGGCCGGGTTGCCGTCAGGAACACCGGACCGCGCGGCCGAAGCCGAGCCGCCGACGGGAACACCGGACGGCGCAGCCGAAGCCGGGTCGCCGGGGACGCCGGTCGAGTCGTCGCCGCCCGGGGCGCCGGGCGTGCCGCCGGGTTCGGGCGGGGCCGGGCGGGGGCCTGGGTCGGTGGCGCCGGAGGGTGTCGGCGCGCGTGCTTCCTCCACCCGGGTACCGCTACCCGCTCCACCGCCGGAACTACCGTTGCGCTCGCCGGAATCACCGGCGGCGGCCGGGATGCCGGACTCGTCCGGGGTGCCGGGCGTGCCGGAGCCGGTCGACGGGGGCGCGGGTGTTTCGTCGGGGGTGGGCTGGTTCGGTGGTGCGGGCTGGCGCTTCACGGCGTCGGCCTCTCCGGGTCCGGCGGGGGCGGAACGGGGACGGGGGCTTCCTGCGGAGTCCGCGTGGTCGGGCGGCGGCGTCACGGACTCCGCCCCAGGTCGATCTCCCGGCCCACGGCGACGACGTCGCCCACCACGACGATCGCGGGCGGGCGGACCTCGGCGGCGCGCATGTCGGCGCCGACCGCGTCCAGCGTCGTCGTCAGCGAGCGCTGGCCCGGGAGGGTGGCCTCCTGGATGACGGCGACCGGTGTCTCGGGCGGACGCCCGTGCTCGACGAGCGTTCCGGCGATCAGCTCCATCCGTTCCACGGCCATCAGCAGCACCAGCGTGCCCCGCGAGGCGGCCAGGGACGGCCAGTCGACCGTGGAGTCGGGGTGGCCGGGCGGAACGTGCGCGGAGATCACGTGGAACTCCTGCGACACCGACCGGTGCGTCACCGGGATGCCCACGGCGGACGGCGCCGCGACCGCGCTGGTGATGCCCGGGACGACGATGACCGGAATGCCGTGCTCGGCGCAGTGCAGCGCCTCTTCGCCGCCGCGCCCGAAGACGAACGGGTCGCCGCCCTTGAGCCGCACGACGAACTTGCCCTGCTTCGCGTGCTCGACCAGGTGCTCGTTGATGCGGTCCTGGGTGACGGTGCGGCCGTAGGGGATCTTGGCGGCGTCGATGACCTCGACGTCGGCGGCCAGCTCGTCCAGCAGTTCGCGGGGCGCGAGCCGGTCGGTGACGACGACGTCGGCGAGGGCGAGGAGCTGGCGCCCCCGGACGGTGATGAGCCCGGGGTCGCCGGGGCCGCCGCCGACGAGCGCGACGCCGACGGGCTTGTGCCGCGACTGCCGCGATTCGAGCGTCGCGTCCCGCAGTCCGGACACGACGGCGTCGCGGATGCCCGCCGCGCGGCGCGGATCGCCGCCGGACAGCACGCCGACGGTCGTCTCCCCGACCTGCCCGCCGGCGGGCGTCCAGCCGGGCGAGGCGTCGGCGTCGTCGGCGCGGACGGACCAGACGCGCAGCGCCTCGGCCTCACCGACGACGGCGGCGTTGACCTTGCCGTCGTCGGTGACGGCCTGCACGAGCCACGCGTCGGCGCAGTCGCCGGTGGCGTAGGGGCGGGGGTGCCAGGTGAGGCGTCCGGCGTCGACGAGGTCTTCCAGCGACGGCGTGATCTCGGGCGACACCAGGACAACGTCGGCGCCGGCGGCCAGCAGCGCGGGCACGCGGCGCTGGGCGACCCGTCCGCCGCCGACGACGAGGACGCGTCGACCGGCGAGTCGAAGGCCGAGCAGGTACGGGGGCACGGGCGATGGTCTCTCGACGGAGGTGACGTTGCGACTCAAAGGTACTCGGAACGGCGAGCGCATGAGGAGGGCGCCCGCCCAGTCGATAGCCGACGGTGACTCAGACCGTGATCAGGTCGTTACGCGGGAGCCCCCTTGTCGCTGACCCCGGCGGCGTCGAAGGTGGCGACCTCGCGCAGCACGCGGGCGGCGCCCTGGACGAGCGGCAGCGCGAGCAGCGCGCCGGTGCCCTCGCCCAGCCGGAGTTCCAGGTCGACCAGCGGCCGGAGCCCGAGATGCTCCACGGCGGCGGAATGCCCTGGTTCGACGGATCGGTGCCCGGCGACGCAGGCGCCCGCCGCGTCCGGGCAGAGCGCGACGGCGGCGAGCGCGGCGGCACCGGCGATGACGCCGTCGAGCACGACCGGCACGCGCAGCGCGGCGCCGCCGAGGATGAACCCGGCGAGCGCGGCGTGCTCGAAGCCGCCGACGCGGGCGAGGACCGTCAGCGGCGGGGCGCCGTCCGGGATGTGGGCCAGCGCCGCGCGCACCACGTCGATCTTGCGGGCGTGGGTGGCGGCGTCGATGCCGGTGCCGAGGCCGGTGACGCGCTCGGCGGGCAGCCCGGTGAACGCGGCGATGAGCGCGGCGGACGCGGTGGTGTTGGCGATGCCCATGTCGCCGGTGAGCAGGCAGCGGGCGCCGCCGCCGACGAGGTCGCGGGCGACCTGGACACCGGTCTCGACGGCCTGCCGGGCCTGCGCGTCCGTCATGGCCGGTCCGCGCGTCATGTCGGCGGTGCCGCGCGCGACCTTGCGGTCGAGCAGGGCCGGGGCGGCGGGCAGGTCGGCGGCGACGCCGACGTCCACGACGGTGACGGACGCGCCGACCTGCCGCGCGAACGCGTTGACGACCGCTCCCCCGGCCAGGAAGTTGCCGACCATCTGCGCGGTGACCTCCTGCGGCCACGGCGAGACGCCCTGGGCGTGGACGCCGTGGTCGGCGGCGAACACCGCGACGGCGGCGGGTTCGGGCAGCGGCGGCGGGCAGTGCCCGGCCAGCCCGGCGAGGCGGACGCCGACGTCCTCCAGCACGCCGAGCGACCCCGGCGGCTTGGTGAGGCGGCCCTGGAGGTCGCGGGCGTCGCGCAGCGCCGCGTCGTCGAGGGGGACGACGGCGGCGACGGTCTCCTCGATGAGGTTCAACGGAGTCCTTTCCGGGGGGTCAGATGCCCAGGTCGGCGAGGGCCTTGAGGAGGTCGTCGTGGGCGGGGGCGTCGCGGACGGCGAGCCGGAGCCAGTCGGGACCGAGGCCGGGGAAGGTGTCGCCGCGCCGGACGGCGAAGCCGCGCTGGCGCAGCAGCGCGCGGATGCCGAGCGCGTCGGGCACGCGGACGCACAGGAACGACGCGCGGGCGTCCGGCACGACGTAGAGGCCGCGGGCGCGCAGTTCCCCGGCGAGCGCGTCGCGTTCGGCGCCCATCGCGGCGGCCCAGGCGTCGGCCTCGGCGACGGCGGCGGGTTCGGAGCACGCCTCGATCGCGACGAGCGCGGGCGTGGACACGGCCCACAGCGGCTGCGCGGCGGCCAGCCGGGCGATCAGCGGCGGCGCGGCGAGGACGTATCCGGCGCGGAGCCCGGCCAGGCCCCACGTCTTGGTGAGGCTGCGCAGGACGACGACGCCGGGTGGCAGCGACCCGGCGAGGCTGTCGGGTTCGCCGGGGACGCAGTCCATGAACGCCTCGTCCACGACGAGCGTGCGGCCGGGGCGGGCCAGCGCGGCGACGACGGCGGCCGGGTGCAGCACCGACGTCGGGTTCGTCGGGTTGCCGATCATGACGAGGTCGGCGTCGGCGGGCACGGCGGCCGGGTCGAGGGTGAAGCCGGGCGCGAGCAGGACGCGGTCGACGGGGTGCCCGGCGGCGGCCAGCGCGGCCTCCGGCTCGGTGAACTGGGGGTGCACGACGACGGCGCGGCGCGGCGCGAGGACCCGCGCGAGCAGCACGAACGCCTCGGCGGCCCCGGCCGTCAGCAGCACCTCGTCCACGGCGCGGCCGTGGCGGCGGGCGACGGCGCGGCGCGCGGCCGCCGGGTCGGGGTAGGCGGCGAGGTCGGCGACGGACGCGCGCAGCCGCTCGGCGAGCCAGTCCGGCGGGGTGCCGGAGCGGACGTTGACGGCGAAATCGGCGAGACCGCCGCCCACCTCGGCGTCGCCGTGGTGGCGAAGGTCGATCACGGGACGTCTCCCTCGTAGTAGAGCAGGGCGTTCACGGCGGCTGCGGCCACCACGGACCCGCCCTTCTCGGACACGTTGCTGAGCTGCGGCAGCCCGGAGCCGCGCAGCGCCTCCTTGGCCTGCGCCGCGCCGACGAACCCGACGGGCAGCCCGATGACCAGGGCGGGCCGGACGTCGGCCGCGATGATCTCCAGCAGGGCGGGCGGCGCCGATCCGACGACCCAGACCGCGCCGGGGCCGACCTCGGCGTGGGCGACGCGGACGGCCGCGGCGGCGTGGTCGATGCCCGCGGAGCGGGCCGTCCGCGCGGTCTCCGGCTCGGTCAGGGCGCAGTACGCGCGGCGCGCGGTGATGCCCGCGGCGACCATCTGCTCGTCGGCGACGATCGGCGCGCCCGCCCGCAGCGCGGCCAGTCCGCGCGCCAGGTGCTCCTCGCCGGTGACGAGGTCGACGGCGTACTCCAGGTCGGCGCTGACGTGCACGACGCGTTCGGTGACGGCCCGCCACAGCGGCGGCATCGGGGACAGATCGACCCTCGTCCGCAGAATCTCGTACGACCGGACCTCGATGGGATGAGGTTGACGCACGGCCACCGGCTCTCCTAGCGCTCCGCCCGAAATTCGACGCAGCAAGGTTCGCACGCCCCCGCCCCACCGGCCACACCGGCGGCGCGACGGGCCGATCCGAACGCATCATGTCTCCTCACCCAACGAACGGCCCGCCACCGAAGTGCCCGTTGTCGCCGCGCCGGAGCGGCCGATCGGTCACGGCGGGGGGTCGAGGGTGTCGATCCGGCGGCGGGGCGGGGGTTCGGCGTGCGGGCGGAGCGGGACGGCCCGGTCGCCCCGCACGACGACGAGGCCGCCGAGGTCGGCCGTCGTGCAGGCCAGTCCCGCCCGCTCGAAGGCGGCGGTCACCGGGCCGGGGTCGTGGGTGATCGCGACGGCGGTGCGGAGGGCGTGCGCGGCGCAGGCGAGCGCGTCCGCCGCGCCGGGCGGCACCAGCACCGCGTCGGGGACCGGCAGGTGGTCGAGCACGCCGGGCAGGGCGCCCCGCGCCACCGCGACCTTGACGCCGTGCGCCCGGACGTCGGCGCGGATCGCCGCGCGGGAGGCGAGGTCGGGGGTGACGGCGACCGCCGCCGCGCCCAGCCGGGCGCACTCGATCGCGACCGGACCGGCGGCCGGGCCGACGTCCCAGACCAGGTCGCCCACGCGCGGCCCGAGCCAGGCCAGGGCCAGCGCCCGGACCTCCGGCGGCGGCGCCGGGCGCGTGAACGCCTCGGCGGGCAGCGCCCACCCGGGAGGACCCGGCGGACGTCCGGCCAGCCACGACGGCCCGTCGAACCGCTCGAACGGGTCCAGGACGAGCACCACGGACGGGTCGTGCCACGGCCGCGTCGTCGCCTCGGCCGGGCGGACCCGGACGATCCGCTCGGCGGGGCCGTCCAGGTCCTCGCAGACGACGAACGTGCGCGGCGTCTGCGGGAACAGCTCACGGGCCAGCTCCGCCGGACCGGCCCCCGGCCCGGTCAGCACCGCGACCTTGCGGTGCGCGCGGCACGCGTTCGCGGCGCGGCGCAGCCCGCCCGTCGCCGCCGACACGACCAGCGCGTCGGCGGCGTCGATCCCGGCGCGCTCCAGCGCGCGGACGGCGGGACCGATCATCGCGCCGGGGCCAGCCGCCCGTACATCCCGACCATCCGGCCGTCCGCCCCGCCGACCAGGACGACCTGCGCGGCGACCGGGGCGTCCAGCCCGTCGGTGACGCGGCGGCACAGCTCCCGGCCGCAGGTGCCCAGCAGGCCGGTCTCCTCCCAGAACGCGTAGTAGTCGGCGGTTCCGGCGGCGTCGCCGCCCATCGCGGCGGTGATGTCGGCGAGCGCGGCGTCCCCGCCCGCCGCCTCGGCCAGCTCGGCGAACCGGCCGACCACGACGAACTGCCGCAGTCCGTGCGCGGCGGCCGCCCGCGCGGCCGGGGCCAGGTCGGCGGGACCGGCGTGGACGAAACAGACCTCGGGGAGGCGCGGCAGCATGGCGCGGGCCGCGGCGGGCGTGCCGTCGCCCGCGCACAGCACGAGCGAGGACTCGCCCGCGGCGGCGAGGCGGGCGGCGGCGTCGATGCTTTCAACGGTCATGGCGCCGAGCCTGGCGAAGAGAGCGGCGCGGCGCGGCCCGGCGCGCCGGGCGCGGCCGGATCGGTGGCCAGCCGCCCGAACACGAACTGGTCGTGCTGGACGCCGTCGGCGGTGCGCTCGGCGCCGCGCGCGCGGCCCTCGCGCAGGAAACCGGCCTTCTCCGCGACGCGGATCGACGCGGCGTTGGACGTCAGGGCCCGCAGCTCCACCCGGTGCAGGCCCAGCCCGCCCAGCGCCCAGCCGGTGACGAGCCGCAGCGCGGCCGTCGCGTGCCCGCGTCCGCGCCACCGGGGCCGCAGCCCGTAGCCGACCTCGCAGGTGCGCTGCCCCCAGTCGACCCGGAACAGCCCGATCGTCCCGGCCAGCTCCCCGTCCGCCACCACGGCCAGGTGGACGCCGAGACCGAGCCGCATCGGCTGGTGCACGCCGGTCTCGAACCACCACGCCAGCCGCTCGGCGTCCAGCTCGCGGGGGAAGTTCGGCGGCAGCCAGTCCTCCCCGGCCCGCAGCACCTCGATGTACCCGGCGGCGTCGTCCATCCCGAACGGCCGCACGACGACGCCCTCCCCGGCCAGCCGCACGTCCGCGCCGAACCCGCCCGCGCTCATCCCGCCTCCTTCGCCGCACCGGCCGAGCACGCTAGCGAAACGCGTGCGGCCGTGCCATCGAGGGGCGTCAGCCCGGTGGGACCGCGAACCACACCGCCTTGCCCGCCGCCCGGTCGCCCAGCCGCGCCCGCGCGGCGGCCACGCCCCAGCGCCCGCCCGACAGCTCCGCGACGATGCCGAGGCCGCGCCCGTGGTCGCCGGACGTCCACGAGTAGCCGGTGATGTCGACCCGGGCGTCGCGGTCGAAGACGCTGACGCGCAGGCCGTCCGGGGTGTCGTGCAGCCAGAGTTCGTAGGGGCCGAGGCCCGCCGCGTGCCGGTGGGCGTTGGTGGCGATCTCGCTGACCATGAGACGGGCGTCGGCGCGGGCGTCGCGGCCGACGCCCAGGGCCGTCAGCGCGCCGTCCAGCGCGCGCCGCGCGAACCCGGCGCCCTCGGGGCCGGTGGGCAGGTCCCAGACCCAGCCGGGGCGGGCGGCCGTCGGGGCCGTCCCCCCGGGCTGCCGGTCGTGGGCTATCTCTGGCGCGACCTTCACGGGGCCTCCGCTCTCGGCTGTGCGGACGGGGTTTCGTCACCATGCGTCCCCGAACCGTCACGCGTCAGCGTCTCCTGAGAATCTCACGCGCGCAAGCGCCTTCACCGGATTGCTCCGGGAACCTCGTGAATTCCGGCAATCACGTTGTGCGAGGCGCCGTTGACGGAGAGACTTCCTTCTCATGAACTACCGCCCCACGGTGCGCGGCCGGCGGCTGGCGCGGGAACTGCGCAAGCTCCGGGAGGACCAGGGCCTGACCCTCCAGGAGGTGGCCGACCGGCTCGACTGGTCGCGCGCCACCGTGTCCCGCCTGGAGACGGGCCAGACCCGTCCCAAGACCGACGACATCGCCGGACTCCTCAACCTGTACGGCGTCCCCAGCCCCGACCGGGACGCCCTCATCGCGCTGGCCGGCGAGACGAGCCGGCGCGGCTGGTGGACCGCCTACGCCGACGTGTTCACCGGCAGCTACGTCGCGCTGGAGGATGACGCCTCGCGCATCCGCACGTGGGACCCGCAGCTCGTCCACGGCCTGCTCCAGACCGAGGACTACGCCCGCACCGTGATCACGGCCGGGCGGCTGCTGTCCGACACCGGGCAGATCGAGCGGCGCATCGACGCCCGCCGCATCCGGCAGACGCTCCTCGACCGCGAGTCGGCGCCCCACATGCACATGATCGTGGACGAGGCCGTCCTGCACCGCATGATCGGCGGGCCGGGCGTGATGCGGGCGCAGCTCGCCCGGCTCGGGCTGCTGGCCGAGCGGGAGACGATCACGATCCAGGTGATGCCGTTCGCCCGGCGTGAGCACGCCGGACTCGACGGACGTTTCACGATCCTGTCGTACCCTGACCCGGCCGACCCCGATATCGCCTACGTGGAAGGCACTATGGGCGACGTTTACCTCGAAAGCCTCGCGGAAACAGCAAAGCATGTGGACCGCTTCCAGCGGATCGAGGAAGCGGCCCTCAGCCCCGAGGAATCCGCGCACCTCATCGTCAAGGCAGCAAGGAGCGGCCCATGAACGAAGTCCGGCGCGAACTCATCGGCGCGTCCTGGCGCACGTCCTCCCACAGCGGAAGCGGCGACCAGTGCGTGGAAGTGGCCGATATGACGGGGGGACGCCACGCCGTCCGCGACTCCAAGGACCGGTCCGGACCGGTCCTCGTCGTGTCGCGCACCGGCTGGCGCGCGCTGGTCGACACCTGCCTGACCGACCCCTCCCCCGCGCGATCCAGGCCGGGACTGCTTTAGCGTCACCCCTCGGGGAGCATGGTCACCCGCTGCGGCGGTCTCCGATCGTGCTCCCCGAGGGCCTCGCCCCCGCGGTAGAACCTGTTCTAGTGTGGCCCTGCGTCCGATTCTCGACGGAGGGTGGCCCGTGACCGCGGATCTCAAGCTCGGCATCAACGTCGGCTACTGGCAGCGCGACCCCGACGACCAGACCGAGACCGTCCTGGCCGCCGAACGGCTCGGCTACGACGCCGTCTTCACCGCCGAGGCGTACGGCTCCGACGCCTTCACCCCGCTCGCCTGGTACGCCGCGCGGACGTCGCGCATCCGGCTCGGCACGGCCGTCGCGCAACTCTCCGCGCGCACCCCCGCCGCCACGGCGATGCAGGCGCTCACCCTGGACGCGCTGTCGGGCGGACGCGTCATCCTCGGCGTCGGCGCGTCCGGGCCGCAGGTCGTCGAGGGCTGGTACGGCGTCCCGTTCCCCAAGCCGCTCGCCCGGACCCGCGAGTACATCGACATCATGCGCAGAATCTGGCGCCGCGAAGAGCCCGTCACGGCGCCCGGCCCGCACTACCCGCTGCCGTATCCGGGCGGCGCCGGGCTCGGCAAGCCGCTGAAGTCGATCGTGCACCCGGTGCGGCCCGAGATCCCCGTCTACCTGGGCGCCGAGGGGCCGAAGAACATCGCGCTCGCGGCCGAGGTGGCGCAGGGCTGGCTGCCGCTGTTCGTCGACCCGGCGCAGATCGACGCGCTGTTCGGCGCGTCGCTCACCGGCCGGCCGGACGACTTCGAGATCGCCGCCACCGTCACGACGATCGTCACCGACGACCTCCCCGCCGCGCTGGAGTTCGCCAAGATCCCGCTCGCCTTCTACATCGGCGGCATGGGCGCCAAGGACCGCAACTTCCACCTCGACCTCATCGGCCGGCTCGGCTTCGCCGACGACGCCGCCCGCGTCCAGGAACTCTTCCTGGACGGCCGCCGCGCCGAGGCGATCAGCGCCGTCCCCGACGCGCTCGCCGACGCGATCTCGCTGCTCGGCCCGCTCGACCGCATCCGCGAACGGCTCACCCTGTGGCGCGACAGCCCGGTGACGACACTGCTCTTCGCGGGCGTCCGGGACGAACCGACGCTGCGCGCACTGCGCGATCTCGTCCGGGGGTAGGGGGCGGCGGAATGATCGGGCGGCGCCGCGTGCTGTCCTGATCGTCAGCCTCTTGCGACCGGAAGGACACCGATGTCCACCCAGACGGATGCCGCCCGACTCCTCGTCCGCACGCTGGAGGCCGAGGGCGTCGAGTACGTCTTCGGCATTCCGGGTGAGGAGAACATCCATTTCGTCGACGCGCTGAACGACTCCCCCATCCGGTACATCCTCGTCCGGCACGAGCAGGGCGCGGCGTTCATGGCCGAGATCTACGGCCGTCTCACCGGCAAGGCCGGTGTCGCGTCCGCGACGCTAGGACCCGGCGCGATCAACCTCCAGCTCGGCGTCGCCGACGCCACCACCAACAGCGTCCCCGTGGTCGCGATCTCCGCTCAGGTCGGGCTCGACCGCATCTACAAGGAGTCGCACCAGATCGTCGACCTGGTGTCGCTGTTCCGGCCGATCACGAAATGGTCGGAGCTGGCGCCGACCGCCGAGGCACTGCCGGAGATGGTGCGCAAGGCGTTCAAGGTCGCGCAGACCGAACGGCCCGGCGCCGTGTACCTCGCGATCCCCGAGGACGTCGAGGACGCGCCCGTCGACCCGGCGCTGCGGCCGCTCAAGGTGGACGTCGTGCGTCCGCAGGAGCCGTCGCCGGCGCAGATCGCGCGGGCCGCCGACGTGCTCGCGCGGGCGCGGCGTCCGATCGTCCTGGCCGGGCACGGCGCCGCCCGCGCCCGCGCGAGCGACGCGTTGGTGCACTTCGCCGAGACGCTCGGGCTTCCCGTCGCGACGACGTTCAACGGCAAGGGCGTCTTCCCCGACGACCACCGGCTCGCGCTCGGCGCCGTCGGGTTCATGCGGCACGACTACGTGAACTTCGGCTTCGACTCCGCCGACGTGCTGATCTCCGTGGGCTACGAACTCCAGGAGTTCGACCCCGTGAAGATCAACCCCGACGCCGACAAGAAGATCATCCACATCCATCACGGACCCGCCGAGGTGGACGACCACTACCCCGTCGAGGTCGGCGTCCAGGGCGACCTGTCCCGGTCGCTGCGACTGCTGGCCGAGTCGGTGCACCGCCGCTTCGACGGCGCCGCCGAGGGGCAGCGCATCCGGGAGATGATGCGCGCCGAACTCGACCAGGGCCGCGCCGACGACGCCTTCCCGCTGTCCCCGCGCCGCATCGTCAGCGACATCCGCGAGGCGATGGGCCGCCACGACCTGGTGCTGGCCGACACCGGCGCGGTCAAGATGTGGATGGCGCGGATGTACCCGACGTACGAGCCGAACACGCTACTGGTCTCGAACGGGCTGTCGTCGATGGGGTTCGCGGTGCCGGGCGCGCTCGGCGCCAAGCTCGCGCACCCCGAGCACCGCGTCCTGGCCGCGACCGGGGACGGCGCGTTCCTGATGAACTCGCAGGAGCTGGAGACGGCCGTCCGGGAGAACATCCCGATCACGGTGCTGATCTGGGACGACTCCGCCTACGGCCTCATCGAGTGGAAGATGGACCTCGATCTGGGCCGCAGCTCCCACGTGAAGTTCCGCAACCCCGACTTCGTCCAGTACGCGGAGAGCTTCGGCGCACGCGGCTACCGCGTCGAGTCCGCCGGGGACCTGCTCCCCACGCTCCGCAAGGCCCTGTCCGACGAAGGCGTCTCGGTCGTCACCGTCCCGGTCGACTACTCCCACAACCTCGAACTGACCCGCAAACTCGGAGAACTGACCGGCCCCTTCTAGCCCCTCCCACACCACCCGCCCAACCCCACACCAACGGCAACGCACCGAGCGCGCAGCCCCGACCCGCGACCCCGGAACCCGGCCACGGCGAACGGCCCGGCGAACGGCCCCGGTACGCGGCCCAGTACGCGCCCCGGCGGACGGCCCCGGCGGACGGCCCCGGCACGCGGCCGTGACGCGCAGCCGTCACGCGCAGCCGTGGCGGGACCAAGCGGCGACCCAGGGCGGCGCGGTTGACCTGCCCGGCCGACAGCAGCGGGGCGCGCAGCCGTGGCGCGCCCCCGCCGCGCAACCGTGGCGCGCTCCGGCGGGCGCCTCCCGCGCCGCCCCGGCGCGCGGCCCCGGCGCGCGGCCCCGGCGCGCGGCCCCGGCGCGCGGCCCCGGCGCGCGGCCCCGGCGCGCGGCCCCGGCGGGCAGCTCCGGCGGGCGCCTCCCGCGCCGCCCCAGCGCGCCGCTCCAGCGCGCGGCTCCCCCGCGCGGCCCCGGCGGGCAGCTCCGGCGGGCGGCTCTCGCACCGCTCCGGCGGGCGGCTCCGGCGGGCGGCTCCGGCGGGCGGCTCCGGCGGGCGGCTCCGGCGGGCGGCACGGCCCGGCGGTTACGTGCGGCAGAGGATTTCGCCGTGGGGGACGGCGAACCAGCCGTCGTCCGCGGCGGCCCAGGCGGTCCAGCCCGCATGGACGCGGTCCAGGTCCGCGCGGGTGGCGTGCCCCGCCGCCACGACGCGGTCGGCGATGTCGGAGCGGACCATGCGTCCGCCCCAGGACGCGCTCCACCAGGCGCGGTCCTGCGGGGTGGCGAAGCACCAGATCGACGCCGAGGGCGTGACGTCGGTGAACCCCGCCTGACGGGCCCAGGAGACGAGGCGCCGCCCGGCGTCCGGCTCGCCCCCGGCCTCGCGCGCGACGGCCGTGTACAGGTCCCGCCACGGCTCCATCTCCGGCGGGCGCGGATGCCAGATCATCCCGCCGTAGTCGGCGTCCCGCACGGCGACGATCCCGCCCCTACGGGCCACGCGGCGCATCTCCCGCAGCGCCGCGACCGGATCGGAAACGTGCTGGAGCACCTGGTGAGCGTGTACGACATCGAACGCCCCGTCCGGAAACGGCAGCGCCCCCACATCGGCCACCTCGAACGCGACATTCCCGGCCCCACGCTCCGCCGCGAGCCGCACCGCCTCCCCCACGACCCCCGCCGCACTGTCGACCCCGACGACCCGCCCGTCCCCGACGCGAGCCCCGATCTCCACAGTGATCGTCCCCGGCCCGCACCCGACGTCCAGCACGGAAATCCCGTCCCGCAGAAACGGCACCAGATACCCGGCCGAGTTCTCCACAGTCCGCCACCGATGCGCACTGAGCACGGTGTCGTGATGCCCCTGCGCGTAAGAACCCACAGCCACCAACCCCCACTTCGAATCCAACCCACCCAAACCCTAGATCCCCGCCCAACATTTGAGAATTCAGTCCCACATAATGAACACTCAACCCCACGACCTGCGAACTCGCCCCCAACAGTGCCAACAACAACGAGACCAACCCGACCCGACCAACGCGAGCAGCCCACGCGACACAAGCAGCACAAACAACACGGTCTCGACACATGCGGGCGCGCGGGCCGAGGCGCGGACGCGGAGGCGCGCGTGGTGGCAGGAGGGGCCGCGCCCGGTGGGGCAGTGCGCGGAGGGGCTCCCACCCCGGGTATGGGGCGGGGGCGTGCGGTCAAGGGACTAGGGCTCGGGTGCGACGGTGCGAGCGGAGCCGGGGCGCGGACGGTGGGCGCGCGTTGTGTGTGGCACGAGGGGCCGCGCCCGGTGGGGCGGCGCGCGGGGCGTCTCGCCGGGTCGAGGGCGGCGAGACGCGCGCGGCATCGGAAGGGGCGCGCCCGGCGGGGCATTGCGCAGGGCCGTCTCCACGCTGGGTATGGGTGGGGGCGCGCGGTCAAGCGGCTAGGGGCTCGGTGGCGGCGGTGTGAGCGGTGGGCGCGCGGGACCGCAGCGCGGACGGTGGGCGCGCGTGATGGTAGGAGAGACTGCGCGCGCGGCGCACGGTGGGGCGGCGCACGGTGGGGCGGCGCACGGTGGGGCGGCGCACGGTGGGGCGGCGCACGGTGGGGCGGCGCACGGGGCGGGCCCCGCCCCCGGGTGTGGGGGCGGGGTTATGGTTAGGCGGCCAGGGCCTTGCGGCGGTGCGGGCGGTGGGCGCGCGGGCGGGCCGGGGCCGGGTCGAGGGTGGTGACGGGGCGCGGGTGCGGCGGCGCCGGGTCGGTGTAGGTGTTGAGGGGCTGGTCGGAGAGGGCGCTCAGCCGGATCTCGACCAGCGTCCGCTCGGCCGGGCCGTGCAAGTGCGAGTGGGTGAGGTGGAACGTCGTGTCGTTCACTGGTACCCCTTTCAGAACCGGCGAGGCCGATCTCCGTCCCGCCGGCCGGGCCGTGCCCGGTCGTACGGATCGAACAAGCTCCCCGGTTCGACCCGTATTCCTCGACGTGCCTTCCTTCACCTCGGAAGTTACGCCGTGCCTGTGACATTTCCCCGAGTCAGACCACCGCAAGCATCAAGCGCACCCCATATCTCCGTACACCGGATGCCACCTCCAGAAGGGACCTACGAGACGTCCGCCCGCGACGCCCCGGCGCGGCACCACCGCCTTCACGCGGCCGGAAGCAAGGCGCCGCCGCGCTGCGCCACCGAGAACGCCGCCCGAACGGGCCTTCACCCTCCTGATCAGCGCAGACATCATGCTGGCAGAGGCCACAACGAACACGCGACGCATTTACGAGCCAACAAGCGACACCTCCAACCCCACCGGGAACGCGCACCCCCACCTCGAACATCCACCAACGGATCGGCCCCGACACCAGGCCGACCCCGGACAGTTCAGGGGCGGGACGTCAGCTCTGGGACGCGTACGGGCTCCTCTCCTCGGCGGGTCGGTCGGGTGGGGCTTCGTCGTGGCGGTTGCGGAGGGAGTCGGTGATCTCCATGGCCGGGGTGACGAGGCCCGCGTAGACGACGAAGGCGACGAACAGGGCCGCCACCGGGACGTAGATCAGAAGCATCGGGTTCATGGGTCTAGCCTGCTCGCCCGGGTCCTCGCGCGGTATCGGCCGCCGGTGCGGTTTCCGCCGCGCGCGAGTCGGCCGATCGGCCGATCCGGGACTGCGTCGCAGGTCGTAGCCTCGAAGCATGACCGAGCACCCCGGCGGGCTGGAGCGCGTCCACACGGTGGGCGGGTGCGTCGTGCGGGTGGCGATCTGGGGCGGCGCGTCCCTGTATCTGCTGGCGTGCGTCCTCACCTACGGGCTCGGCCCCCGTGAGATCGTGCTGTACGCCGTCGCCGCCGCCGCGACCATCGGCGCGCTCTTGCCGCGTCACCTGTCGCGCTGGGCGGCCGGGGTGGCGGGCGCGTCCCTGCTCCTCACCGGCGCGCTGGCGTTCTCCGGCATGCACGACGGCAATCCCGCGGTGGTCCCGGAGGCGTGCGGCCTGCTGCTGCTCGCGCTGCGGGTCGCGTGGAAGGCGCCGCGCGACCGGCTCGTCCCGCTCACCACGCTGCTCGGCTCGGCGGTCGTGCTGCTGCCGCTGCGCGGCGGGCTGCTCCTGCCCGTCCTGCTGTCCGCGCCGCTCGCCGTGCTCGTCGCGGTCGCGGTCGGCGCGGGCCTGTACGGGCGGGCGCTGGACGAGCGGCGCGCCCGGTCGCTCACGGCCGCCCGCCGCGACGAACGCCTCGACCTCGCCCGCGACCTGCACGACTTCGTCGCCCACCACGTCACCGGCATCGTCGTCCAGGCGCAGGCGGCGCGGTTCGCGGCCGGGTCGGGCGCCGCGCAGAGCCCCGAGCAGCTCGACACGATGCTCGCCGGGATCGAGCAGGCGGGCGGCGAGGCGCTGACGTCGATGCGCCGCATGGTCGGCCTGCTCCGCGACGCGCAGGACGCGCCCGCCGCGACGCCCCGCCGCACCGGCCTCGACGCGGTCGCGGACCTGACGGACGCCTTCACCTCCCCGCCCGCCGCCCTCTTCATCGCCCCCGACCTGGGCACGCCCCCGCCGGAGATCGCCACGACGATCCACCGCGTCGTCCAGGAGTCGCTGACCAACGTCCGCAAGCACGCCGCCGACGCCACCACCGTGCATGTCATGATCGAACGACGCGACGGCGCGTACGCCGTCCAGGTCACCGACGACGGCCAGGGCCGGGGCCGCCGCCTGCCCGCCGGGGGTTTCGGCCTGGCCGGGCTGGACGAGCGGATCGCCGCGCTCGGCGGCCGGCTCATGGCCGGGCCGGGCCCGGCGGGCGGCTGGACGGTGACGGCGGTGCTGCCCGCGCGCTGAGCCTGCGAGAATCAACGACGTGACCCTGCGTGTGCTCATCGCCGACGACCAGCAGATGGTCCGCGCCGGATTCCGCATGATCCTCGAATCCCAGCCGGACATGACCGTCGTCGGCGAGGCCGAGGACGGCGCGCGGGCGGTCGAGCTGGCGCGCGAACTCCGCCCGGACGTGTGCCTGTTCGACGTCCGGATGCCCCGCATGGACGGCCTGGAGGCGACCCGGCTGCTCGCCGGTCCCGGCGTTTCCGATCCGCTCCGCGTCGTGATCGTCACCACGTTCGACATGGACGAGTACGTCTACGGCGCGATCCGCGGCGGCGCCACCGGCTTCCTGCTGAAGGACAGCGGCCCGGCGCTGCTGGTCGAGGCGGTGCGGGCGGCGGCGAGCGGCGCGGCGCTGGTGTCGCCGTCGATCACGGTCCGGCTGCTGGAGCGGCTGGCGGTGCCGGCGGCGGAGCCGCGCCGTCCCCGCGAGTCCCCGACCGACCGCGAACTGGACGTCGTCCGTCTTGTCGCCCGTGGCCGGACGAACGAGGAGATCGCCGCCGAACTGTTCGTGTCGCTGTCCACGGTGAAGACGCATCTGAGCAGCGTGCAGCGCAAGCTCGACGCCCGGAACCGGGTGGAGATCGCGGCGTGGGCGTGGGAGTCCGGCCTGGTCCGCTGAGACGCGGGCCGCGCGGAAGGGGACGGACACTGGCACCGGAGTCGCTGGCGGGACTGCCCGCGCTCGTCATCGTCGTGTGGGGGCTGTTCGCGGCGGGCTGGGCGCTCGTCCTGGCGACGCTGCGCCGCGATCTGCCCGAGGACGTCCGCGGCCCCGCCGTCTTCGCCCACACGCTGACCCCGCTGGCGTTCCTCGCGCTCCCCGCCCTCGTCGGCTTCGGTTCCCTCCTCGTGACGACGGGCGCCGCGGTCACCTGGTGGTCGCTGCTGACGGCCACCGCCTTCCGTCCCGTCCGTCTCCTGGACGGCGGCCTCCCCCGCCTGGCCGCGTTCCTGGTCCTCACCGCGACGGGCCTGGCGGTCTCCACGCTGCTGATCCTTTGAAGCGCCGGTCGTCAGAGGTTCCCTAGAATCAGGGCAAGAGGAGATAAAGACTGCCGGAGGTGGAGTCATGCCGTGTGCGTTGTGCGGCGACATCATCCCCCGGGAGATCGCGCGCTGCCCGCACTGCGGGGCGTGGGCGCGGCGGCGGGACTTCCGCGCGGTCGGGGTGGCCGTGTTCATGCTGCTCGGGTTCAACGCGTTCGTCGCGCTCGCGGCGGGGATCAGCCTGCTGCGGGTCATGGCGCCGCTGCGCACCGACACGCACGACACCTACGATCCGGTCGTCACGGCGGCGACGCTGAAGCCGTACGCGGACATGTTCGTCATCTGCGCCGTCCTCGCGGGGCTGACCGGGTTCCTCTACCTCGGCTGGCTGTGGCGGGCGCACCGGCAGGCGCCGGGGCCGCAGAGCCGGCACCGGGCGTGGGTCGTGTTCGGGTGGTTGTGCCCGTTCGTGAACCTGTGGCTGCCGCCGCGCATGGTGTACGAGGTGTGGGTCAACAGCGGCCGGTACCGGACGACGGAGCGGCAGTTCGCGGGGCTCGTCGTCGCGGGCTGGTGGGGGTGCGCGCTGATGGCGGCGCTCCTGGCGCGCCTGTTCACCGTGGGCAGCCTGGACACCCTCTCCGACGCGCGCTTCGACGTCGGTCTCGGCGTCGCCGCGGCGGCCTGCCTCGCCCTGGCCGCCGCGCTGTGCATGGTGCCCGTCTACCAGATCACCCGTCTCCAGGTCCTCTCCGACCGTTGAGCGCTCTCAGTCCCACACCCGCGTGATGGTCCAGGTTCCGGCGGCGGCCTCGTAACGCAACTCGCACACCCCGACGCCACGGGGCGCGTCCTCGGTGCGGACGGCCTCGACGCGCCAGAACTCGCGTTCGGTGAGTTCGGCGTCGGAGGCGGTGGCGTGTTCGAGCCACCAGTCACGGGTGGTGACCCAGTGTTCGAGGACCCGCTGGACCGTGTAGGCGCGTGCGCGCCACACGAACCGGACGGGCCTCCCGTTCACCGTGTCGACCTCGACCGCGTCGCCCGAGCCGTGCGCCATCCGCTCCCCCGTCGTAAAACGCCTGAATGCACCGCACGGGGGAAGTCATACGGATCGAACGTGTGTTCGCAACGGCGAGTCTAGAGACACCGTCCGCCGGGAGGCAACCCGGCGAAACCTCAGCTCAACTGCCGTGCGATCTGGTCGGCGACGCCCGCGGCGGCGGTCACGTCGGCGAACCCGCCGCCCGTCCACAGGTAGGACCAGCCGGCGCCGGACGGCATCGCGACGACCATCACCTGCCGTCCCGAGACGGGCGCGACGACGGCGAGCACCGACGCCTGCGGGCCCGCCAGCCGCCAGCCGAGGCCGCGGGCGCCGACCTCCCGGGCGAGGAGGGACAGATGGTGCCGGCGGACATGCGCCGGATCATGCGCGGGGGCCAGAGACACCGCGGATCAGCCGCCTTCATATCAGGAGCCGCTCCGGCGGGGGGTGACCGGCAGAGGCGCGGGGTGGGTCGCCGTCCCATTGTCGCCCCCACGCTCTGTCGCCGCGAGTTCACCAGGGGTCACGTCTTGCTTACGTGGCCGCGACCGGCGTGGTCTGCGGGGAAATGCGCAGCCCGTCCAGGGATTAGGGTGCTCTACGACCCCGCCTCCCGCCCGCCCGACCCAGGACGACCATGACCTCCCACGTCAGCCCGACCGAAGCCCTGCGCCCCGGCGACCCCCGGGAACTCGGCCCGTACCGGCTGCTGTCGCGGCTCGGCCAGGGCGGCATGGGCACCGTCTACCTCGGCCAGGACGAGCGGGGACGCCGCGTCGCGGTCAAGGTGATCAACCGCGAGCTGGCGGGCGAGGCCCCGTTCCGCGAGCGGTTCCGCCGCGAGGTGACCGCCGCCCGGCAGGTGCGGCGGTTCTGCACGGCGCCGGTGCTGGACGCCGAGCTGGAACGCGATCCGCTGTTCGTCGTCACCGAGTTCATCGACGGCCCGAGCCTGGAGAAGGCGGTCGCCGAACGCGGCCCGCTGCCGGGATCGGAGCTGGAGGGCCTGGCCGTCGGCGTCGCGACGGCGCTGGCCGCGATCCACGGCGCGGGCATCGTGCACCGCGACCTCAAGCCCGCGAACGTCCTGCTGTCGTCGACAGGACCACGCGTCATCGACTTCGGCATCGCGCGGGCCCTGGACGCCGCGCCGGGCGACGGCCCGACCCGCACCGGCCACTTCGTCGGCACTCCGAGCTATCTGCCGCCCGAGCTGCTGCGCGGCGAGCCGATCACGCCCGCGTCCGACGTGTTCTCCTGGGGCTGCGTCATCGCCTACGCCGGGACGGGCGCGGCGCCGTTCGCGGGCGCCACGATGCCGGAGATCTTCTACCGGGTCGCGCACGAGACGCCCGACCTGTCCCGGCTCGACCCGGCGGTGCGCGACGTCGTCGCCGCCGCGCTCGACAAGGACCCGCGCCGCCGCCCGACCGTGGACGAGCTGCTGGGACGGCTCGTCGGCACGGCCCGGCCCGACCCGGCGCGGCTCGCCGACACGGTCCAGCGGACGTGGAGCCCGCCGCCGCAGCCGACGCGTCCCGAGGCGCCGCCGCCCCCGCCGCCGCCGTCCCGGAGGGGCGGCGTCCCGGTCCGGGCGCTGGCGGCGGGCGCGGCCGTCCTCGCCGTGGTCGTGCTGGTCGGCGTCGGCCTGGTCGGGCTGTTCGGCGGCGGGCCGCCCGACGACACCCAGATCGTCTTCTCCGACGACTTCGCCGACACCCGGTCCGGCTGGCCCGGCAGCGCGTTCACCGGCGGCCGCGGTTACTTCGAGAACCAGTACCGCGCCGATCTGCGCGATTCCCAGAACGTGGAGATGTCCGAGTCGCCGTTCCGCGTCCGCGAGCAGAAGCTGCCCGCGCGGCAGCTCGTCAGCGCCACCGTGACGTTCGGCGACGGCCCCGCCAACGGGCAGGCGGGCCTGTTCTGCCGGGGCACCGACGCCGGTACCCGAACCGCCGGCTACCAGTTCCTGCTCCGCAAGGACGGCGCCGCCGCCGTGATCCGCAAGGCGGTGCCGGGCGGCGGCGCGGTCGAGCTGGCCCGCTCGGACAAGCCGTCCGGCTACGACGAGGGCGAGCCCAACCGCGTCCAGGTCGCCTGCGAGGAGGACGACGGCGCGGTCCGGCTGCGGATGTGGATCGACGGCGAGGAGGCCGCGTCGGCCACCGACCGCGACCGGCCGCTGGGCGACGCGAACTCGGGCCTGGTCGTGGCCAGAGCAGGCCAGGCCAGCGCGCCGTCGACCGCCCTCTTCGACGACTTCGACATCTCGGAGATCAGGAACTAGGTCGGCGCCGGGGACAGATCACCCTATTCTTGTCCACCTCCCCTCTCCCCCCATTCGGAGCGAAGCGTGACGTCCCCCCTCCGCACGACCGACCCGCAGGAACTCGGGCCGTACCGGCTGACCGGCCGCCTCGGCCGCGGCGGCATGGGCACGGTGTACCGGGGCGAAGACGCGACCGGCCGCCCGGTCGCCGTCAAGGTGATCAACGCCGAGCTGGCCGACGAGGAGGCGTTCCGCGCCCGGTTCCGGCGCGAGGTGACGGCGGCGCGGCAGGTCCGCCGGTTCTGCACCGCCGCCGTGCTGGACGCGCGGCTGGACGGCGAGCCGCTGTACATCGTCACCGAGTTCGTGGACGGGCCGTCGCTGGAGCAGGCCGTCCGGCAGAACGGGCCGATGCACGGCGGGACGCTGGAGGGCCTGGCCGTCGGCATCGCGACCGCGCTCGCGGCGATCCACGGCGCGGGCATCGTGCACCGCGACCTCAAGCCCGCGAATGTCCTGCTGTCGCCGACTGGACCGCGCGTCATCGACTTCGGCATCGCCCGCGCCCTCGACGCCGTGGACGGACCCACCCGGACCGGGCAGTTCGTCGGCACGCCCGCCTACATCGCACCGGAGATCACCCGGGGCGGCGAGGTGTCACCGGCCGCCGACGTGTTCTCGTGGGGCTGCGTCGTCGTGTACGCGGCGACGGGCCGCGCCCCGTTCGGCGGCGCGACCGTCCCGGAGATCATCCACCGCGTGATGACGGACGCGCCGACCCTCGACGGCCTCGACCCCGCCCTGCACGACCTCGTCGCCGCCACCCTGGACAAGGACCCGGCCCGCCGCCCCGCGGCCCGCGAAATCCTCGCCCGCCTCACCGGCGACCCCGGCCCGTCCCCCACCGAAACGGCCCCCGCCACCCCCGGCACGACGCCGGACAGCACACCCAACGGCGCCGCAACACCCGACGCCACGCCCAACGGCGCCGCGAGCGCCCGCACCCATGCGATGCACGGGCACGCCGCGCCGACCGTCGCGGGGCGGGACGGCGACGACGGGCGGGCCGCGCAGACGCGCGCCGACGCGGTTCCCGGCGGCAGCGGCGGCGCGGTGCGGCGGCTCGTCCGGCGTCCGGCCGTGCTCGCCGGGATCGCGGGGGCGCTCGTCATCGCGGTGCTCGCGTGGTGGGTGCTGCGCGACCCGCCGCCCTCGCCGGGGTCGGCGATCACGCAGCGGGACAACTTCTCCAACGTCGGCTCGGGCTGGCCGAACGGCCAGTTCGACTGCGGCAAGTACGAGAAGGGCCGCTACGTCGTCGGCGTCGCCTCGTTCGACGACTCCAGGTCCTGTTCGGCGCCGAACCAGCGGGTCTCCCCGTCCGGCAAGTACCTGATCGACGTGGTCGTCCGGCTGACCGGCGGCCCGGGCAACGGCGAGTGGGACGCGGGCGCCTACCTGTCGGCGGTCGACGACGACAACTACTACGAGGTCGTGTTCCGCCCCGACGGCAGCGTCCGGCTCCGCAAGGTCGTGGCCAAGCGGTCCACCGACGTCGCCGAGGCCCGCGTCAAGGACTTCACCTCGACCGGCCCGAACCGTCTTCAGGTGCTCTTGGACTACCACGGCAAGGACGACCGGACGACGGTCTCGGTGTGGGCGAACGGCGCGAAGGCGTTCAGCTACGACGACGAGGACAAGCCGTACCGCAAGGGCGGAACCGGCATCATCGTGAACCGGCCGAACAGCTCGTCGCAGGACACCGAGGCGTGGGCGGCGTTCGACGACTACGCGCTCAACGAGGTGGAGTGACGCGACGTTTCCCGAGGTCAACTAGGGTGGATCGGTTCCGTCCGCACCCGACCGACGAGGAAACGTCCCGCGATGTCGAAGGAGTCCCCCGCCGCGGAACCCGGCCTGCGGGCCGGGCTGCGCCGCAGGCACATGACGATGCTGGCGATCGGCGGCGCGATCGGCGCCGGGCTGTTCGTCGGCAGCGGCGCGGTGATCGGCACGGCCGGTCCGGCGGCGGTCCTGTCCTACGCGGCGGCCGGGCTGCTGGTGCTGTGCGTACTGCGGGCGCTCGGCGAGATGGTGGTGGCGCGGCCCGTCGCCGGGTCGCTGGCGGAGTACGCGCGGATGGCGCTGGGGCCGGGCGCGGGCTTCACGGTCGGCTGGCTGTACTGGTACCTGTACGTCGTCCTGGTGGGGGCGGAGGCGGTGGCGGGGGCGGCGATCCTCGCGTCCTGGACGGGGCTGCCCGCGTGGCTGCTGGCGGCGGTCCTGCTGGTCGTGATGACGGCCGTGAACCTGGTGTCGGTGCGGTCGTTCGGCGAGTTCGAGTTCTGGTTCGCGTCGGTCAAGGTGGCGGCGATCGCCGTGTTCGCCGTGCTCGGCCTGCTGTACGTGTTCGGGGCGTGGCCGGACTCCCCCGGTGGCCTCGGCAACCTGACGGGCAACGGCGGCTTCGTCCCGAACGGCGTCACGTCGATCTTCACGGCGATCGTGGCGGTCATGTTCGCGTTCGGCGGCACCGAGATCGTGACGATCGCCGCCGCCGAGAGCCGTGAGCCGGGCCGGGCCGTGGCGCGGGCGACGAGCAACGTCCTGTACCGGGTCGCGCTGTTCTACGTCCTGTCGATCTTCCTGGTGGTGGCGATCCTGCCGTGGGACGACGCGCAGGTGCTGACGAGCCCGTTCGTGAGCGCGCTGGAGCGCATCGGCGTCCCCGCCGCCGCGACGATCATGGAGGCGGTGATCCTGACGGCGGTGCTGTCGGTGCTGAACTCCGCGATCTACGTGTCGTCCCGGATGCTGTACGTCCTCACGCGCGACGGCGACGCCCCGGCGGGCCTGGTGAAGCTGAACTCCGGCGGCGTCCCGGTCCGCGCGATCCTGCTGGGCACGGTCGCGGCGTGGCTGGCGGTGATCGCGTCCTACGTCTCGCCCGACCAGGTGTTCCGCTTCCTGATGAACTCGATCGGCTCGATCCTGGCCTTCGTCTACATCGCGATCATGGTCTCGGAGCTGCGGCTGCGCCCGCG
The DNA here is from genome assembly GCF_000374305.1 of Actinomadura flavalba DSM 45200. Classification (GTDB taxonomy): domain Bacteria; phylum Actinomycetota; class Actinomycetes; order Streptosporangiales; family Streptosporangiaceae; genus Spirillospora; species Spirillospora flavalba. The sequence goes on from NZ_KB894107.1 coordinate 32,593, forward strand.
TCTCGAACGCGAGGACCCGTCCAGCCTCACCTACCGCATGTGGCTGTTCCCATACCTGCCGGTCGCGGTGATCCTCGCGCTGGTCGCCGTCCTGGTCTCGATGGCGTTCATGGCCGGGCAGCGCACCCAGCTCCTCGCGTCCCTCGCCAGCCTCGCGATCGTCGCCGCCCTCTACCCGCTGCGCCGCCGCTACGGCCGCCGCCCCCCGGTCACCGACGTGGCGGTGCTTCGGCGCTGAGGTCAGTCCTTGCGGCCGGTCGCGGCGATGGTGACGCCGAGGCCGATCATCATGAGGCCGCCGGTGCCGCCGAGGAGGGCCAGGCGCTGCGGGGAGCGGGCGAGCCAGGTGCGGGCCGTCGCCGCCGCGAGGCCCCAGGTGCCGTCGCAGGCGAGGGCGATCAGGCAGAAGACGGCGCCGAACACCATCATCTGGACGCCGGACGAGCCGCGCGCCGGGTCGACGAACTGGGGCAGGACGGCCGCGAAGAACACCAGCAGCTTCGGGTTCGTCAGGCTGACGAGCACGCCCTGGCCGAGCGCGTTGCCGCGTCCGGCGTCGGTCTGCGTCAGCTCGGCGAACGCGCGCCGCCGCCGGATCGCCTGCACGCCGAGGTAGACGAGATACGCCGCGCCCGCGAGCTTGAGCACGGTGAACACCACCGCCGACCGCGCCACGATCGACCCGACGCCGAGCGCGACGAGCGACGCGAGCACCAGCGCCCCGATCGTGCTCCCGGCGACACCGGCGAGCGCGACCCGCCGTCCGTGCGCGAGCGCGCGCCCGATGACGAAGAGCACGTTCGGGCCGGGCACCAGGATGATCGCGAAGGCCACGACGGAGAACGCGAGAAGCTGATCGATCTGCACCACGCGGCCGAGCGTAACGCGCCCTGACCTGCTGCGTCACCCCGATATCGGACCGGCGCCGCCCGGCCACGCGGCGGGACGCACACCGACGTCCAGGCCGCGCAGTTCGGCGAGGACGGCCGGGTCCTGGACGTCGAGCCAGTCGACGAGTTGGCGGAAGGAGACGCAGCGCACTTCCTCGCGCCCGCAGGTGTCGCGCATGACGTCCTCGACCGCGTCCATGTAGACGCCGCCGTTCCACTGCTCGAAGTGGTTGCCGATGATCAGCGGCGCGCGGTTGCCGTCGTAGGCGCGTTCGAAGCCGCGCATGAGGCTTTCGTGCATCTGCCGCCCCCGCGCGGCGTTCCCGCCGGAACCGCCCTGGTTGGCGAGGTAGTTGTAGTCCATCGACAGGACCTCGAAGCCGCGGCCCGGCAGCGGCACCTGCTGGAGCGGAAGGTCCCAGAGCCCGGCGCGCCTGCCCGGCCACACCTGCGTGCCGACGCCGCTGGAGTCGTACCGGAACCCCATCTCGCGGGCGGCCTCGCGCGCGTTGGCGCTTCCCTCCAGGCAGGGGGTGCGGCCGCCGACCATCTCGCGGTCGTAGTCGAACGGCAGCGGCGGCAGGGACTTCCAGCCGGTCGTCGTCTTCCAGTTCTTGACGAACCAGCGGGCCTGCCGGATCTCCGAGCGCCACTGCGCGGGCGTCCAGGTCCCCACGCCTCCCGGGCCGCAGAAGTGGCCGTTGAAGTGGGTGCCGATCTCGTGGCCCTCCAGCCACGCGCGGCGGACCTGCGCGAGGGTCCGGCGGACGTCGGCGGTGCGCAGGTACCCGATATCGGACGCGCCGCGTTCGCGGCCGGGCGGGCGGTAGTGGTGCTTTCCGGCCTCGGGCAGGGCGTAGAGGCCGCTGAGGAAGAACGTCTGCGCGGCGTTGTGGCGGCGGCCGAGGTCGAGGAACTTGGAGAACAGCCGGGCGGAGTCCTCTCCGGCGCCGTCCCAGGAGAACACGACGAACTGCGGGGGCCGCTGCCCCGGGGCGAGCCTGCGCGGGGTGGGCTGGGACGGCTGCGGGCCGGTGTCGGCGGTCGAGCCGTCACCGATCAGCCTGCGCACCGGGCGTTCGGTCGACGCGGCGTCCGGGCGGCCCGCCTGGGCGGGCGTGCCCGAGGATTCGCCGCGCAGCAGCCCGCTCTCGCGGACGGCGACGGCTACGAGGACCGCCCCGGCCATCACGCCGACCGACTTGACCAGCATCGTCGCCAACGCAACCCCCCGAGATCCCGGACTCCGGTGTCCACGCTGGCAGGCGGAGTGATCTTGCTCGGGGACGTCGCGGGGGGTGCGCCGAGTCCTTACGGATCATTTGCTCCGAGGGGAGACGCTGTGAGCAGTGCTCTCGTGACGGGGTGGCGGGCGTCGTCCAGGCCGGTGACCGGGAGGTCCTCGACGACGCGCCCGGCGTCCAGCACGACGACGCGGTGCGCGACCCGCCGCGCCACCCGCAGGTCGTGGGTGACGAGCACGACGGCGAGCCCGTCGCGGGCGCGCAGCCCGTCGATCAGGGCGAGGACGCGTTCCTGCGCGGGCAGGTCGAGCCCGGTGGTCGGCTCGTCGGCGAGCAGCACCCTGGGCCGGGCGGCCAGCGCCCGCGCGAGCGCGACCCGCTGCCGCTCCCCGCCCGACAGCGTCCCGGGACGCCGCGCGGCGAACGCCGCGTCGAGCCCGACCCGCTCCAGCAGATCGGGGACCCGCTCGCCCCCGGCGGCTTCGGCGACGACCTGCTCGACCGTGTAGCGGGGGTCGAAGGAGGCCAGCGCGTCCTGGAAGACGAGCCCGGCGTCGCGGCGGGCCGCGCGGCGGGCGGCGGCGGGGAGCGCCCACAGGTCGTCGCCGGAGGCGAGGACGCGGCCGGTGTCGGGACGGTCAAGCGCCGCGAGCGTCCCGATCAGGGTGGACTTGCCCGATCCGCTGCGGCCGACGACGGCGACGGCCTCGCCCGCGGCTACCTCGAACGTGACGCCGTCCAGCGCGACCGTGGTGCGGCCCCGGCCGCGCAGGACGCGGCGGACGTCGCGCGTGGCGCGGGGCGGCGGGGCGTCCGGCGTCGAGGCGGCCCCCGTCGCCGCCTCGACGCGGGTCGCGGCGTCCACCAGCGCGCGGGTGAGCGGCGCGCGCGGCGCCGCCAGCACCGAGCGGGACGGGCCGTGCTCGACGACGCGTCCGTCCCCGAGGACGGCGATCTCGTCGGCCCAGCGGGCGGCGGCGGCCAGGTCGTGGGTGATGAGCAGGACGGCGCGGTTCCGTTCGGCGGCCTGCGCGGCGACCATGTCCAGCACCTCGGCCTGCGTGACGGGGTCGAGCGCGGTGGTGATCTCGTCCGCGACGAGGATCTCGGGGTCGAGGACGGTCGCGACCGCGAGCGCGGCGCGCTGCGCCTGGCCGCCGGACAGTTCGTGCGGGCGCGCGTCCCAGACGTCGCGGGCGGTGAGGCCGCAGCGTTCCAGCGCCGCCGCGCCGGTCGCGGCCGGGTCGGCGCCGCCGTGCGCGCGGACGGTCTCGGTGAGGTGCCGTCCGACGGTGATCGTCGGGTTGAGGCTGGCGACGGCGTCCTGGAACGCGTGGCCGACGCGGCGTCCGCGCAGCTCGCGCAGGGCCCGGCGGCCGAGCGCGAGCACGTCGGTGCCGCCCGCGAGGACGCGCCCGCCGACGCGCACCCCGGCGGCCGGATCGTGCAGCCGCAGCACCGACCGCGCCGTGAGGCTCTTGCCGCCGCCGCTCGGCCCGGCCAGCGCGACGACGCGTCCCGCCGGGACGTACAGCGTCAGCCCGTCCACGACGCGGCGGCCGGGCACGTCGACGGTCAGCTTCTCGATCATGAGCCCGCTCACCACGCCCGCCCCTCGCCCCGGTTCGCCGCCGACGCCAGCACGTTGACGGCGAGGATCGTCACGACGACGCAGCCCGCCGGGAACGCGACCGTGTACCAGGCGCCCGTCAGCAGGTGCTCTTGTGCCTCGGTGAGCAGATTGCCCCAGCTCGGGCGGTGCGGCGGGACGCCGAGGCCGAGGAAGCTCAGCGTCGACTCGGTGAGGATCGCGTGCCCGACCTCGAACGCCGCGACGGACGCGACCGGCGGCAGCGCCCCCGGCAGCAGGTGGCGGCGCAGCACCTGGCCGCGCGTCAGCCCGAGCCCGTACGCGGCCCGCACGTACAGCCGTTCCCGCTGGCTGATCAGTTCGGCGCGGGCGACGAGCGCGACGGCCATCCAGCCGGTGCAGGCCACGGCGACGATCACCGTGCCGAGCGACGGCCCGAGCACGGCGGCGAGCCCGAGGACGACGAGCAGCATCGGCAGCGAGAGCAGCACGTCGGCGGTCCGCGCGATCAGCTCGTCCAGCCAGCGCGGCCCGGCGGCGGCCAGCGCGCCGAGCAGCACCCCGGCGGCGACGGTGAGCGCGGCGGCGGCGAGTCCGACGAGCAGCGACGTCCGCGCCCCGTGCAACAACCGCGCGAGCAGGTCCCGCCCGAGCAGGTCGGTCCCGAGCGGATGCCCCGGCGCCCCGGGCGGCAGCCCGAGCGCGTCGGTGTCGGTGGCGATCGGGTCATACGGCGACAACCAAGGCGCCAGAACGGCCGCCCCGACCATCACCACCAGCACGACCCCCGCCACCCACACCCCCGGCCGCCGCACCCGCACCCGAACAGCCAGCAACCCCCGCGTCCCCTCACCCACACCAAGCCGCCCCGCCCAAGGCACACCACCCACGAACCGAACAACGCCCCGCCCCGCACACACCCGCCACCTCGCCCCAGCCGCACCCGCGAACGACCGGGCAGCAACCCGGGCACCGGCGCGCCGAGGCCGCGCACGCCCGTGTCGCCTCGGGCGCAGCGTGCCGTCTGCGGGCCGGGCTCCGTCGCGTCGGGGTCGGGTACACCCGCGTGGTGTCAGTCATGGGTCGGTGTTCCGAGGCGGACGCGGGGGTCCAGCCAGGCGACGGCGAGGTCGCCGAGGAGGGTGGCCAGGACGACGACGAGGCCCGTGAGCAGGACGATCGCCGCCAGCAGGGCGTGGTCCTGGTCGCGGGCGGCGGCGATGGCCTCGCGGCCGACGCCGGGCCAGGCGAAGATGACCTCGGTGGCGTACGCCCCGGCGACGAGCGTGCCGACGCCCGCGCCGAAGCGGGCCGCGAACGGCACGAGGCCGGGCCGCAGCAGGTGCCGCAGCACGACGGTCCGGCGGTGCAGGCCGCGTGCGCGGGCGCTGTCCACGTGCGGGACGGCCCGCAGCCGCTCGACACCCGTCTGCACGAGCCGGGCGTAGACCCCGAAATGGTGCCCGAACGCCAGCGCGAGCGCGGGCAGCAGCAGGTGCGTCGCCACGATGCCCACCGTCAGCGCCTCCCCCGGCCGGTGCAGACCGCCGGACGGCAGCACCCGCAGCCAGCCCGCGAAGATCCAGAGCAGCAGCAGCGCCGTCACGAACCCGGGCATCCCGCCCAGTGTGAACAGCACGCCCTCGATGCCGCGCCGCACCCGGCGGCTGCGGGTCAGCGCGGCGGCGAGCCCGGCCGCAATGGCGCCGACGACGCTGAACAGCGTCGCGACGGCCGTCAGCAGCAGCGTCCACGGCGCGGTCTCGGCGAGCACGTCCGCCACCGGCCGCCCGGACCGGTACGAGACGCCGAAATCACCCGTCGCCACCCCGGCCGCCCACCGGACGTACCGGACGGGCATCGGGTCGTCCAGCCCCATCTCGCGCTCCAGCGCGGCGACGGCGGCGGGCGGCGCGGGCCGTCCGCCCGAGCGCGCCTCCAGGATCGACGCCGCCGCGCTGCCGGGCGCCGCGTCCAGCACGGCGAAGCACAGCACGGACAGGACGGCGACGACCCCGCACGCCGTCGCCGCCCGCACGAGCAGGCTGCGCCTATTCAAAGTCCCGGCCTGACCGACCCTTTGCGAGCACGCATCGCTTCGCGATCCGCCCGGCGAGGCCCGCCCTCGCCGGGCAGTTCACGTGCTCGCGCGAGGGCAAACGGCGTCACGACCAGGCCCACGTCTCGGCGTTCCAGAAGAACCCGTACCCGTGATGACCGAGCGTCCGCTTGGTAGGCCCGGTCAGCGCGGCCGGAACGGCGTTGTCCGCCTGAAGGTAGGCGATCCACACGAACGGCGGGTCGGCGGCGAGAGCGCGCTGGAAGTCGGCGTACGCGGCCTTGCGCTCGGCCGGGTCGGCGGTGTTGCGCCCCCGCTCCAGCGCGGCGTCCACCTCGGCGTTGCGGTACGTGCCGTAGTTGGAACCCCCCTCGGCCAGCGCCTCGGACGAGTGGAACGGCCCGAACACCGAGGTGTCGGGGTCGTACGGGGTGCCCCAGCCGACGACGAACGCCTCCAGCTTGCCCCAGTTCGCCCGGACCCAGTCGCGCGGGCGCGGGTTCGGCACGACGTCGAACCCCTGCTGCTTGAGCTGCGTCGCGGCGACGTTGAGGATCGCGACGCGGGCGGAGTCCTCGGCGAACGTGGACAGCTCGAACCGGACGGTCTTCCCGTCCTTCGCCCACAGGTTCTGCGCATTCTTCGTGTATCCGGCCTCACCCATGAGCGCGGCCACCCGAGCCGGGTCGAAGGTGAACGGCGCGTCCGTCTTGTACGGCCCGAGGTCGAGCGGCCCGGTCGCGGGCGTGCCCTGCCCGGCCAGGACGCTGTCCACGAACGCCTTCCGGTCGACCGCGTGGTTCATCGCGATCCGCACCTTCTTGTCAGCGAAGACGGGATTCGCGAAGTTCAACATCAGCGCGCGGTAGTCGGCGGTCGGGTAGCTCTCCACGCGCAGCCCGTCGAAGCCCTTGACGCGCGCGACCTGCTGCGGCTGCACGACCGCGCCGTCCACCTCGCCGTTGCGGAGCTGGAGCAGGCGCGCGGAGTCGTCCGGCACGTACTTGATCACGATCTTGGGAAGCTTCGGACGACCCTCGTAGTAGCCCGAGAACGGGACCAGTTCCGCGAACTGCCCGGGTTTGAAGGACGCCAGCCGGAACGGCCCGGCGCCGACCGGGTTCTGCCCGTACGCGGCGTCCGTCAGCTTCTTGCCGTCCAGGACGTGCCGGGGCAGCAGGCCCATCGACAGCGCGTCCAGCAGCGGCGCGAACGGCCGCTTCAGCTTGATCGTCGCGGTCAGCGGGTTCGGGGTCTCGACGGCGGCGACCTCGGCGAAGTTGCGCCCGCGCGGCGAGTCCGACGCGGCGTCGCGCACGGCCGTGACCGTGTACTTCACGTCGCCGGACGTGATCGGCTTGCCGTCGTGCCAGGTCAGGCCGTTGCGGAGGGTGAAGGTGTAGGTCCGGTGGTCGGCCGAGACCTGCCAGGACGCGGCCAGGCCCGGAACGACCTTGTTGTCCGCGTCGTGCCGGGTGAGGCCCCGGTGGACGAGTTCGGTGACCGGGTCGGTGTGCTCGTCCTGGAGTGCCGGGTTGAGCGTGTCGGGCTCGTCGTTGACGGCGTAGGTGAACGAGCCGCCGGCCTTGCGGGCGTCCCCCGTCCCGCCGCAGGCGGACGCGAGCAGCGCCACCGCCCCCGCCATCGCACCGACTACCAGCACTGGCCTATGCATACGTCTCCTTGTTGCACACTGATCGCAACAAGGAACTATAGCCAGCCTGGGATGTTAAATCACTTTCGCCCGTTCTGTCCCATCCAGCGCACGGCGCAGCACCTTCCCCGTGGACGAACGGGGCAGTTCCTCCCGGAACACCACCGAACGCGGCACGGACGACTCCGGCAGCCGCTCGGCCGCGAACGCGATCAGCTCGTCGCCCGCGTCCCGTCCCGGCGCGGCGCGCGCCGCGACGACGAACGCGCACAGGTCGCCGTCGCCGTCGACGGCCACGGCCACCTCGCGCACCAGCGGATGCCCGGCGAGCACCCGTTCCACCTCGACCGGCACGACGACGGCGCCGCGCACGTCCACCTGCTCCCCGGCCCGCCCGTGGTGGTGCACGAACCCGTCGGCGTCGACGTGCACGACGTCGCCGGTGCGCACCCACCCGTCGTCCTCGCCCTGCCGGGCCCACGGAACCTGGACGAACCGCCCGCTCTCCCCGGCCTCCGGGTCTTCGCGCGGGCGCGGCTCCCCGCCCCGCGCCCAGGGAGCACCCGGAGATCGCACGCCCGCCCACGGAACCCCGGCCTCGGGGAGCCGTTCCGCGCTCTCCCGCGCCTCCGGCACGTGCGGGCCTACGGTCGGCAGGGCGCCGGGGTGCGCGACGGACGGTCCGCGCAGGTGGAGCAGGCCGCGTTCGCCGGGACGGATGCGGCGCCCGTCCGGGGTGCGGACGTCGATCTCGAAGGGCGGCAGGGGCGTGCCGAGAGTGCCCCGGCGGCGGCGCGTCAGGGTGTTCGCGATGGCGGCCGTGCCGGTCTCGGCGGTGTCGAAGGCGTCGAGCAGCGGGCAGCCGAACGCGGCGCCGGCGCGGTCGGCCAGGGTGGGTTGCAGGGGTTCGCCCGCCGAGACGACGGCGCGCAGGGACGCGAACGTCGCCCGGGGCGTCTCGACGAGGCCCGGTAACAGCGCCGGGACCGCGAACAGCAGCGTCGGCCGGTGGCGGCCGAGCTGCACGGCCGTGCCCTCCGGCGTCGGCGCGTCCGGCCACAGCACCGCCGACGCCCCGCACAGCAGCGGGAACAGCACCGACGCGCCCAGGCCGAGCGGCGTGTGCGCCTTCGCCGCCGACAGCGTCGTGTCGGCGGCGGTCAGCGCCAGCGCGCCGCGCGCGAACGCGTAGGCGAAGACCTCCGGGTCGCCGTGGCCGTGCGCGACGGCGCGCGGTGCGCCGGTCGTCCCGGCCGTGTACTGGAGATAGGCGGGGGCCTTGGGCGTGACGGGGTCGGGCACGGTGCCGGGGTCGTCGGCGAGGTCGCCGGGCGTCAGCGCGCAGGCGTCGGGGAAGCGGTCCAGCAGCTCCGGCGGGCAGACGACGACGTCGGCCCCCGCCTCCCCCGCCAGCCGCCGGTGCTCCCCGGCGGTCTGCTCCGGCCCCGCGAGGACGGCGACGGCCCCGAGCCGCAGCACCCCGAGAAACGCGGTGACGAACGCGACCCCGTCGGGCAGGACGAGCAGCACGCGCCGTCCGGACAGCACCCCCGCCGCCCGCAGCACCCCCGCCGCCCGTGCCGCCCCGTCATGGACCTGCCCGTGGGTGACGCCGCCCCGGGCGGTGTGGAACACCGTCCGTTCCCACCACCCGTGCGTCACCGCCCGGCGCGCGAGCGTTCCCGCCAGATTCCCGTCCATGCGCCGACATTACGCCCCGCACTCGCTCCACCACCGGGCGTTCTCGGGATTCCGTCCCGAACATCCCGCGCGGAACGCGAAGGACCCTGGTGCCCACCCCTCCGGGGCACCAGGGTCCGTCTGTACGGTGCGCGCCCGCTCGTCGGCTACCCGGCGCGCGACCGGCCCGCATGGAACACCGTCGTGTTCCGGTCTAGAGGTGCGCGGCGCCGAGCCGTTCGGACAGCGTGTCCGCGACCTTGGAGGGGTCGCCGCAGGAACACAGCTCTTCCATGTCCCGGCTGAACACGACGGCCTGACCGTGGATCACCACGGCGGTGACGCCGTAGCCGATGGACCTGTCACCCGGGGTGGAGGGGGTGATCCACAGCGTCGGCACGGCGGACTGCGCCACCGAACACGACCAGCCCCGAGCCGTCATCTCCCCGCCCAGAACCCGCAGGTAGGACGCGGCCGCCGCACGGCGACGCACCCAGACGAACCAGGCCACCAGCGCCCTGAAACCGGTCACACCTGGTCTCCGTTGCTTCCCCGGTACAACCGCATGACCTCGGCGCGGTCGAACCGCAGGTGCCCCGACGGCGTCGTCCCCGCCGCCAGCAACCCCCTCCGCGTCCACCGCACCACCGTGTACGAGGTCACGCCGAACAACCGCGCGACCTCTTTCGTCTTCATCATCTGCACCGAATCGCCGCCCACGTCACCTTTCCCTTGTCATCCGCGAGGCACTGCCAGCCCCACAAACCGCCCGTAAGACTGTCCACGATGAACAACCCCCGACCGGACTCCCGAACAAAATCCGGCTCCCCAAT
>NZ_KB894108.1 GCF_000374305.1 Actinomadura flavalba DSM 45200
CGCCGAGGCGATGCGCCGTCAGCTCGCGGAGCTGTGGTCAGCGGCGTGCCAGCCGCACATCACCATTCAGATCGTCCCGTTCTCACACCCCGGACATCTCGGCCTGGATGGCAGCGTGACGCTCTTCACGTTCGATGATGACGACCCAGAGCTGGACGTCGCCCACGTCGAGGGCCAAGCCGGCCCGGTCTACCTGGAGAGTGCCGACGCGGTGGGTCGCGCCCGCGCTACTCTCGCGGATGTTGCGAGTGCGGCGATGTCCCCGGACGCAAGCCGGGAGATGCTCGCCGGACTGGCGAACGCGTAACCCACTTTGCGATGAACGGAGTGCTCATGCTGCATGAGCTATCACGCGCCCAATGGCGCAAAAGTCGGCGATCTGGCACAGGCGAAAATTGCGTCGAACTGGCGCAGGTCGTCGCCCTCATGGCCATCCGTGACTCCAAGCGCCCAGCGGCCCCGCCCATCCTCCTGCGAGCGTCCGCCTGGCGCGCGACGGCCGTGGCGATCCGCGCTGGCGCGTACGACCTGTAGCCCTCACGCAAAGGGCCCCGGCGGTGCTGCCGCCGGGGCCCTCCCACTTTGCACTCACGAGCGTAGCTTGTCCGCAGGCAAGTACTAGGGCACAAAGACCCGAATGTTCCTTCCGGGATGGTTTTCTTGCGGGCGTTTTCTGACACGATCTGACTAGTTGGCTAGCTGGCCAGCTAGCCAACTAGTTGATCAGAAGCCCCGCGCGCGCAGCCACTCGTCCAGGGCGAGGGCGATCTGGACGCGCTGCTCGACGTCGTTGAACGCGGCGTACTGCCTGCTGCGCCGCCGCAGGTTAAGCACGGCGGGCACCCGCACGCTGATCTGCTCGGTCTCCTCACGCTCCATGGGCCGGAGCACGTCCCGCGCGTCCGGCGCGGTCGCCCCGGCGAGCGTCGGCTGGGGCAGGTACCCGAACGCTCGGACCGGACCGTGCTCCGGCGGCGGCGGGTCGTGCGGGGGCGAGGCCGGGGCCGCCGCGTCGGGCACGACGGCGAGCGTTCCCCCGGACGCCTCGGTCGGCGTCGGCTGGGTCGGGGCGGTGGGCGGGGTGGTGTCGTCCACGGTGGACGGCGTGGGCGGGGCGCCGAGGCGGCGGCCCTTGCGGGGCTGGTCGCTCACGCGTTCACCGCCAGGTCCTGCTCGACCTCGGCCAGCAGGGCCTCGTACTCGCCGACGTCGGACGGCGCGGTGCCGTAGGCGCGGGAGTACAGGACGCGGGCGCCGATGGTGGTCTCCACGAGCGGGTGCCCGTCGCGCTGCATCTGCTCGCGCCAGCGGGCGGGCTCGGCCGACCGGCCGTCGGCCCGGACGATGACGACGTAGGCGAGCAGCCCGCGCCGGTTGCGGGCGGCGCCGCGCTCGGCCGACGCGAGGGTCGCGGCGACGCGGCGGGCGTCGGCGGCCGCCGGCGCGAGCGGCATCAGCAGCACGTCGGAGACCGACGCGGCCGCCTCCAGCAGGTGCGGGGCGCCGCCGCCGACGTCGACCACGACGACGTCGTGCGCCTGGGCCTGGCGGCCGATCTCGTCGGCGATGTCGTCGTAGGTGTGCCGGACGACCGTGACCGGCAGCGCGTCACCGGCCAGGCGGGCCCAGTCGTGCGCGCTCTGCGAGGTCGGGTCGGCGTCCAGGACGACGACGCGGCGCCCGCTCCGGGCGTAGCGCAGCGCGATGAACATGGCGGACGTGGTCTTGCCGCTGCCGCCCTTGAGCATCCCGAGCGTGATGACGATCGGGCGGTGGGACTCGGTCATGTGTAGGGTTCTCCGTGTCTGTGATCTGGTGATCTGGGTTTCCGGGCGGGCCCGGCGGCGCGCAGCCGCCGGGCCCGTGTCGTTCAGAGGGTGTGCGTACGCCCGTCGGCCAGCTGGATGATGGCCGGGTGGTTGCAGTCGGCTGCGCACTCGGCGCCGCACTGGTGGCACCGGTTGCAGTACGGGCTGCCGCCGCAGTAGCAGCAGTGGTCGGGCGTAACCTCGCCGCGGCCGCCGCAGGCGTCGCAGACGTCGCCGTATTCGTTCCGGTCGCCGCTGCCCTCGCACCAGCTGCAGGTGTAGGTGTCGGCGTCGTCGTCGCAGATCTCGCAGCGCTGGTCCTGCTCGGTCACGTGAGCCTCCGGCGGCGGCCCGAGGGCAGCTGCCGCTGCGGCGTCGGGCGGGGCTCGCCAGCCGTGGCGGTCGTGGTCGGCGGGTCCGCAAGCAGGTAGACGTCGCCGTACTGGAGCACCTGGCCGTCGACCTTCCGCGAGGGCCTCGGCGGCTGGGTGATGTTGACGTCGACCTGGCCCTGCGCCAGGGCGGGCAGCAGGTCCAGCAGCCGCTTCACCTCGGCGACGTCGTCGGGGTCGCCGACCATCCGCAGCTGGACCGGGCGCACACTCTTGGGGGCCATGGGACTCCTGTTCAGGGGGTGAGGACGATGACGGTGGCGTCGTCGCGGTACTCGTCCGCGTCCGGTTCCACGGCGGCGACGAGCGCGTCGGCTAGGGCCTGCGGCTCGCCGTCGCCGTGATCGCGCAGCAGCCGCTCGAACGCGCCGTCGGGCAGGCCGTCGGGGACGCCGTCGGAGGTGAGCAGGATGGTCTGCCAGGCGGAGATCTCGGCCTGGCAGATCGTCGCCGGCGTCGCGCGCCGCAGGGTCGTGCGCACCCAGTTGTCGTGTTCGGCGGCGAGTTCGAGCGGGGCGCCGTTGTGGCGCAAGAACTGGCCCATGGTGTGGACGGTGGTGGCCTGCACGAGCTCCTTGCCGTCCCAACCGTAGGCGACGGCGTCCCCGATCCAGTAGATGTCCACGGGGTCGCCGTCGCCGTGGTCGATCGCGACGACGGCGACCCCGTCCGGCGCCCAGCCATCAGCGTCGGGGGACGCGATCATCTGGTGACCGGTCATCAGCCCGGCCAGGCCGCCGCGCTGCGCCGCCACCCTCGCGACCGCGGCTGCGACCAGCCGCATCGTGTCCGCAAGGTGGCCGCTGTTGCCGATGCCGTCGATCACCACGGCGGCGGTCGTGCCGTCGGCGGCGGTGAACGAGGCCGCCGCGTCGGCGTTGTGGGGGCGGACGCCTCGTCGCGTCGCGCTGGCGATGTTCGTCATGCAGACGTTCCTCTCGGTCGTAGATGATCAGTGCCGGAGCCAGCCGACGGCGTCGCTGGCGATGATCACGGCGGCGAGCACGGCGTGCGCGACGACCAGGTCGCCAGCGCGCCGGGCCGCCGTCCGGATGATCCGGCGGGTCTCGTCACGCACGGTCGGCGTTGAACGTGTGGCAGGCGCCGCAGTACCGGTTCGCGACGTCGTCGGGGTGGTACGAGTCACGGCAGCAGCGCGGGCACATGAAGCTCGGCTGGTCACCGCGGGCCTCGGCCAGCACATCGGCCGCCGCCAGAAGGCCGTCCGTCAGCCAGGCCGGGGCGTTGCGCTGGAGGGTGTACGCCAGCAGCCGTGCCTCGGTCGGGCGGGTGATCTGGAACGGGTTGGCCTGCCCGTCACGGACGAGGTGGAGCTTCGGCGCCATCGCCTCGCCCGCCGTGACGACCTGGAACACACTGACCTCCAGGTACTCGCCGCCGTCGTTGCCGTCCGTGACCAGGACCCGATGGACGCGCAGCGTGCGGAGGCCGGAGTCGTGTCCGTTCGGCAATCGGCACCACGACGGGCACGCCGCGAGGCCCGGCGCCGAGGCGTTCGCGGTCACCGGAACGCCTCGGCGGCCTTGACGGCCAGGGCGCGGTCGGCGGCGGCCTCGGCCACCACCCACCGCACCGCGGCCCCCCGCGAGGGGAACGTGGTGTCGCCCGCGTTGCGGCGGACGGAGTAGGTGTCGGAGGTGAGGCCGACGCCAGCGCTCCACCGCAGCGCCCCGCGCTGGGTGCGGTGGTGGCACACCAGCCCGAGGACCGCGGCGGGCGTGCGCGGTGCGTCCTGGTGCTCGGTGAGGTAGTACAGGTCCGGGCCGTCGCCGGGGCGGTAGGCCGGCAGCGGCCCGGGGTGCAGCCACACCCCGTGCTGGCGGACCGGCGGCGACCCGTACCCCATGGCGGCCGTGGTGGTCAGCGTGGTCTCGTCCGGGCGGCTGTCCGTGCGGACCAGGCACGCTACGCCGCACTCCCGGCACAGGTACCGGGTGGTCGTCTCGGTGTAGTTGCCGCCGCGTTCGGCGACTCGCAGCCGCAGCTGCTCGTGCTGCGAGACCTCCCACAGGGAGGTGCCGACGCGCGAGCACTCCTTGTCGTGCTCGGCGAACGGCCGCGTGCGGAAATAGTGATCACTGGCGAGCAGGCGCATCTGGACTCCAGGTACGGGGAAGGGGCGCCGGGCCCGCCCGCAGGCGGGCCCGGTGGTGGGTCAGCTGCTCTTGCGGCGGCGGCGGACGGCGCGGAGGCGGCGACCGGGCTGGATCGCCGCGACGGCAGCGCTGGCGGCGGTGTCGCCGATCGCGGTGTACCGCGCGGTGGTGGAGGGGTCCTGATGGCCGAGCAGCTCCTGGGTGAGCCGCAGGTCGCGGTCGACCGCGTAGACGGCCGTGGCGAACCGGTGCCGGAGCTGGTGCATCGTCTCCACAACACCGCAGCGGTGCAGGTGCTGGTTGCCCAGGTAGCTGACCCTGTTGCGGGAGACGTGGCCGTTGGAGCCGTCGAGTCGCGGGAAGAGCCAGAGGCGGCGGGTGCGGAGGGTTTCCTCCAGCTCGGCCAGGACGTAGTCGCTCAGGGCGACCTGACGTTCGTGCTGGCCCTTGCCGGTGATGTGGATGAACGGCTGCGGTGAGGTGTCGTAGACGTCGCGGCGGCGCAGCACCGAGATCTCGCAGCAGCGGAGGCCGACGTATCCGGCCAGCACCAGCCAGGGCCGGATACGAGGCGGCGCGCAGTCGATGGCGTGTTCGAGCCGATCGTCGGCGATGGGCCGAGGCAGCCGACGCGGCAGCCGAGGCAGCGGCACGCCGAGCGCGGGGTTCTCGGCGAGGTGTCCGGCCTTGACGGCCCAGCTGTAGAAGCTGCGCAGGTAGGCGACGTAGGTCGTGATGGTGACGTCGGCGATCGTGAGGCTGGCACGCCACGTGACGAACGTGGGGCCGTCGACGTCCATCAGGCCCAGTCGCTGCTCGCCCTGCTGCTCCTGGAGCCAGCGGTCGAGCCGGATGATCTGGTTGCGGTAGTTGTGAATGGTGCTGTCGGCGTTGCCTTCGAGCCGCATCCAGGCGGTGTACTCCTGCACCAACGCGGCGTCGTTGCCATACCAGGTGTGCCCGTGCTGAGTCATGCTGCGTGCTCCCGTACGCGCGGTGTCATGACGGGGGCGGGTGCTGGTCCCGGGGTCGGGGCTTCCCGGGAGGCCAGCCGAGCAGCTGCTTGGGCAGATCATGCGGCCACCGCCACCGGCGAATCAAGCCCTTGAATCTGGACCGATCCCGCTGCACGCGCGGGCGCGCGATCCCACGTCCGCGCCCGTCGAAACGCGTAGAAGGGGTGGATAAAGACCAATTCGTTACCCCGCGGTGCGGGTATCCGGGCCTGCCGGGTACCCGCGCGGGCGGCGGCGGGGGAGGGCGAGGAGGACGAGGCTCGCGGTGAGCAGGGCGAGGCCCGCGACGGCCGGGGCGCCGAGGTGTTCGCCTAGGAGGGTGAGGCCGATCAGGGCGGCGACGGCCGGTTCGGCGAGGGTGAGGGTGGTGGCGGTCGCCGCCGTGGTGGTGCGCAGGCCGCGCGCGAACAGCCGGTAGGCGGCCGCGATCGTGACGACGCCGAGGTAGAGGGTGACGGCGAGGCCGGTCCCGGACGCCGCCCACGCCGTCCCCGACACGGCCAGGACGGGCAGCAGCACGAGCGCGGCGCCGCCGAACAGCGCGCCGGTGACGGCGCGGTCGTCGACCCCGGCGGCGATCAGCCGCGCGGTGATCACCGTGTAGACGGTGTAGACGAACCCGCTGAGCAGCGCGAGCAGCACGCCGCCGGGCTCGGCGCCCGCGTCGGCGCCGCCGCCGACGAGCAGCGCGCAGCCCGCCACGGCGCCGCCGGTGGCGGTGAGCCACCGCCCGCCGAGCCCGCGCCGCACGATCAGCCCCGCGAACGCGGGCGCGCTGCCGAGCGACACGACGGTCGCGACGGCGACGCCGGTCCGCCCGACGGCGGCGTAGTAGGCCGTCTGGTACGCGGCGGCGCACCCGACGCCGACGGCGACGACGGCCACGCCCCGCCGGCCCCGCCGCAGCAGCGCGGCGAGCGGCGCCCGCGCGGTCGCGAGCGCGAGGACGAGCAGCAGCAGCCCGCCGACGACGATCCGCGCGGACGACACCGCGACCGACGACCCTCCGGCGAGCGTGGACACGGGCCCGGCGGTGCCCCACAGGCACGCGGCGGTGAGGATGGCGGCCGTCCCGCCCGATCGCGGGGACGGCGAGGTGTTCGCGGCGCGCGTGACGGGGCGCGCGACAGTGCTTTCGGACACGAGGAAACTCCTGGATGCGATCCTCGTCCGCCGACGACGGCGGACGACACGGACGATGACGAACTGATCCGTGTCCGAGGCGCAGCAGAGGAGCGACGGGCGCGCACGGCGCCGGGTCGCAGGACTCAGCGGAAGAAGCTCACCACGCCCCGGCTAGGAGCGGGGCGGTCCGCAGTTCGGCGTCCAGTAGTCCATGCAGGGAGGATAGCGGACGCCCACGCCGGGACGTGGGCGTCCGCGGCGGACGTCAGGCCGGGACGGCGTCGTCGGCGGCGGCCAGCGTGCGGCCGACCACGCCGGGCAGGGTGCGGCAGACCTTGGCCAGCTCGCGCAGGTCGCCGTTGACGAGCGCCTGCGGGCCGTCGCACAGCGCCGTCTCGGGGTGGGGGTGGACGTCGATGATGACGCCGTCGGCGCCGACCGCGATGGCGGCCCGGGTCAGCGGCAGGACGAGGTCGCGGCTGCCGCCCGAGTGCGACGGGTCGACGATCACCGGCAGGTGGCCGAGGCGCTGCGCCACCGGGACCGCCGAGATGTCGAGGGTGTTGCGGGTCGCCTTCTCGAACGTGCGGATGCCGCGCTCGCACAGCACGATGTCGAGGTTGCCGCGCTGCGCGACGTACTCGGCGGCCATCAGCCACTCCTCGATCGTGCCGTTCATCCCGCGCTTGAGCATGACCGGCTTGCCGGACTCGCCCGCCGCCTGGAGCAGCGCGAAGTTCTGCGCGTTCCGGGTGCCGATCTGGAGCATGTCGGCGTAGGACGCGACCAGTTCGACGTCGGCCGCGTCCACCACCTCGGTCACGACCGGCATGCCGGTCTCGGCCCGCACGTCGGCGAGGATCTTCAGACCGGCCTCGCCGAGGCCCTGGAAGGCGTACGGCGACGTGCGCGGCTTGAACGCCCCGCCGCGCAGCAGCGACGCGCCCGCCGCCTGCGCCATCTGCGCGGCCGCCAGCGTCTGCTCGGGCGTCTCGACCGCGCACGGCCCGGCGATCAGCGTCATCGTCCCGGGCCCGATCGGCACCCCGCCGACCCGCACGACCGACCGCTCGGCGTGGTTCTCGCGGCTGACGAGCTTGTAGGGCGCCGAGATCCGCACGACGTCGGACACCCCGTGCTGCCCGCGCAGGTTCAGCGTGCCGAACTGCTGGACGTCGCCGACCAGGCCGACGATGGTGCGTTCCACGCCGCGGCTGACGAACGCCGCGCCGCCGGCGGCCTCGACCAGTCCGACGACCCGCTGGACATCGGCGGCGGTGGCCTCCGGGGCCATGACGACGACCATGTGTGCTTCTCCCTCGTGGGTGCGGGCGCCGTGCGGCGCCCGCGGGCTCGTGTGCTCGCTGGGTGGGCTGGACCCCGGCCACGGACCCCGGAGAAAAGGCGAAAGCCCCGGGCGCCGGGCCCGGGGCTCTCACTCGTGGTCTGTCAGCGCAACGTCTGGCAGACCAGCCGCCCGGGCTGGCCGTACCAAAACAGATAGACGAGGTTGCGCATGCGGCACAGCGTAGCCCATGACGGCCGTGGTCCGGACCGGGGGCCGGATATGGCTCAGCTCACGCCGGGTGGCAGGATGGCCGCGTCATGGCCTCCTCCGCGCAGACCCCCGCAGCCGACGAGCCCTCGGACCGCCCGTCCGACGCGGTGCTGCCGCCCGGCCAGTACGTTCCGCGCGGCTGGCCGGTGCTGCACTACGGGCCGGTGCCCAAGTTCCGCCCGAAGGACTGGGACCTGCGCGTCATCGGCATGACGGCGGACGGCGGCGAGTACCGCTGGGACTGGGAGGCGTTCCAGGAGCTGCCGGTGACCGAGACCGTCGCCGACTTCCACTGCGTCACCAAGTTCTCCCTGCCCGGCAACCGCTGGGCGGGCGTCGCGTGCGCGGCGCTGGCCGAGCTGGCGCCGCCGCATCCGGACGTCACGCACGTCATGGTGTGGGCCGACTACGGCTACAGCGCGAACCTGCGGCTGGCCGACTTCCTCGCCGCCGGGACGCTGCTGGCCACCCATCGCGGCGGGGAGCGCCTCACCGCCGACCACGGCTTCCCCGTCCGCATCGTCGTCCCGCACCTGTACGCGTGGAAGAGCGTCAAGTGGGTGCGGGCCGTCGAGTACATGATCGGTGACCGGCGCGGCTTCTGGGAGGAGCGCGGCTACCACAACGTCGGTGAGGCGTGGCGGGAGCAGCGGTACTCGTACCAGGAGGACCCGGGCGAAGCCCCGCCCCTCTGAATCGGCCTCTTTACCGCGAAACTCTCTCACTTCCCCGGCCGCCGGTTTACGGTGAGTCGTCATGACCGAACCCTCCGTCTCCCACCCCGGCGCCCGGTCGCCGCGCCGGTGGCCGCGTACGCGGCGCCGGTCCGGCGCCCGCACCGAGGAGGGCGTGTTCGCGGCCCTGCACGCCGTCGCGCGGGCCGCCCCCGAGCTGCGCACCGGGCTGACGCCCGAGACGGCGCGCCGCGCGGTCCGGCACCTGCGCGCGCTGCTCGGCGCGGAGGCGGTCGCGCTGGTCGCGGCGGGCGCCGTGGGACGCGACGACGACGGCCCGCGCCGCGAGCCCCCCGCCGGGGAGGCGGGCGCCCGGCTGCTCGCGTGGGAGGGCACCGCCGCGCACCCGCACGCCCGGCACGCCCCGGCCGACGCCGGGCCCGTGCTGGCCACGGGCCGCCCGCGCGTGCTGCCGCCCGAACTGCTCGGCTGCGACGTGCGCGGCTGCCGCGTCAACGTCGGCGTCATCGTCCCGATCGCCGTGGACGGCCGCGTCGCCGCGACGCTGGCCGTATACGGGCACGAACTGTCCCAGGCGCGGTTGCGGGCCGTCGCCGAGGCCGCCGCGTTCCTCGGCGGCCAGCTCGAACTGGCCGAGCTGGACCGGGCCCGGACCCGCGCGGCCGAGGCCGAGCTGCGGGCGCTGCGCGCGCAGATCTCGCCGCACTTCGTCTACAACTCGCTGACGGCGATCGCGTCGTTCGTCCGGACCGACCCCGAGCGGGCCCGCGACCTGCTGGTCGACTTCGCCGACTTCGCCCGCTACTCGTTCCGCAACCCGCGCGACTTCACCACGCTCGCCGACGAACTGCGCTCCATCGACCGCTACCTGCTGCTGGAGCGGGCCCGGTTCGGGGAGCGGCTGCACTTCACGGTCGAGGTGGCGCCGGAGGTGCTGCCGGTCGAGGTGCCGTTCCTGTCGCTGCAACCGCTCGTGGAGAACGCGATCCGGCACGGCATGGCGGGCTCGTCGGGGCCGTTCCACATCGCCGTCGAGGCCCGCGACGACGGCACCGAGGCCGCGATCAGCGTCCGCGACGACGGCGTCGGCATCGACCCCGAACGGCTGCGCGGCATCCTGGCCGGGGCCGTGGACGGCGGCCGGCGCGGCATCGGCCTGGCCAACGTGGACGAGCGGCTGCGGCAGGTCTACGGGGAGGAGTTCGGGCTCGTCGTGGACAGCGAGCGCGGCGCGGGGACGCGGGTCCGGCTGCGGGTGCCCAAGCACCGGCCGCGCCCGGCGGGGGGACGGTCGTGACGCGCGGCGCGATCTCCCCGGAGCCGTCGGCGGACCCGTCCGGTCCGGTGCAGGCCCGGCGCATGTTGCGCGTCATGGCCGTCGACGACGAGGCCCCCGCGCTGGCCGAGCTGACGTACCTGCTGCGCCGTGACCCGCGCGTCGGCGAGGTGACCGGCGCGAGCGAGCCCGCGGCGGCGCTGCGCGACCTGTCGACGCTGCTGGCGGCGGGCGAACGGCTCGACGCGATCTTCCTGGACGTCCGGATGCCCGGCCTGTCCGGGCTCGACTTCAGCCGCCTGCTGGCCGGGTTCGCGGCGCCGCCGCAGGTGGTGTTCGTGACCGCGCACGAGGACGGCGCGGTCGCCGCGTTCGAGCTGGGCGCGGCCGACTACCTGCTCAAACCGCTGCGCCCCGAGCGGCTGGCCGAGGCGGTGCGCCGCGTGGCGGGCGCCATCGGCCGCGCCGAGCGGCCCGCGGCGGCGGCGCCCGCCGAGGAGGAGGACGAGACCGTCCCGGTGGAGCTGGGCGGCCGGACCAAGCTGGTCTCGCGGCGCTCGGTCGCGTACGTCGAGGCGCACGGCGACTACGTCCGGCTGCACACGGCCGACGGCCGCTACCTGGTGCGGATGCCGCTGGCGGCGCTGGAGCGACGCTGGGAGGGCGCGGGGTTCGTGCGCATCCACCGCAGCACGCTGGTGTCGCTCGCGCACATCAGCGAGCTGCGGTTCGACGGGGGCCGCGCGGCCGTGCAGGTGGGCCCGGCGCTGCTGCCGGTGAGCCGCCGGCACACCCGCGCCGTGCGCGACCTGCTCGTCCGGGGGTTCCGGCAGGACGCCGCGCGGTGAGGACGCGCCGTTCGTCGCGCCGGACCGTCCGCTCGTCGCACGATCACCGTGCGTATATCGCTGACTACTGACCGTTTACCGAGCCTTGTGTTTTCTGAGTGCCGGACGGTACTCATCTCCCTCTAGTGTTCTCAGTGGCGCCAGAACATCCCCGTGGCTGAGGTGGCGCCCCACAGGACAACACTGGAGATCCACGGTGCGAGCGATCGCACCGGGATCAGTCACCGCATCCCGTACCGGGGGGGTGGGATGCGGCGACCGTGGTCCGGGTATCGCTGAGCAGTCGGGGGGTTGTTCAGCGATACCCGGACCCTTTTCTTCCCCCGCCCCGCCCCCCCCGCGCCGTACCTCGCCCCGCGCCTCGCCCCGCGCCTCGCCCCGCGCCTCGCCCCGCGCCTCGCCCCGCGCCTCGCCCCGCGCCTCGCCCCGCGCCTCGCCCCGCGCCCCGCCCCGCGCCCCGCCCCGCGCCCCGCCCCGCGCCTCGCGCCGTGCCGCGCCTCGTGCCGCGCCCCACCGCGCGTGCCCCGCGCCGCCGCGCGTGCCCCGCGCCCCGCGCTGCGCCGTGCCCCGCGTCGCTTCGTGCGCCGCGCCTCGCGCCTCGCCGTGCCCCGCCCTGAGCCGCTCCGCGCTGCGCCGTGCGCCGCGCTGTGCCCCGCCCGCCCCGCGTCCCGCCCTGCGCCGCTCCGCGCCGCGCCGTGCGCCACGCCGTGCGCCGTGCCGCTTCGTGCCGCTTCGTGCCGCTTCGTGCGCCGCGCCGCGCCGCGCGCCGTGCCGCGCCGTGTGCGCCCCGCGCCCCGCGCCCCGCGCTGCGCCGTGCCCCGAGCCGTGCGCCGCGCCCCGAGCCCGCCATGCGCTGCGCCGCGCGCCTCGCCGTCCGTCGTGCTTCGTGCCGATGTGTGCCGTGCCGGGTCGCGGGGTGCGTCGGGGCTCGTGGGTGGCGTGGGCGGGGCTAGTGGGGTGTGTCTCGGAGTTTCTTGAGGGTTGTGATGTCGGTGGCGTGTGGGGTTGAGCCGGGGCCCGGCGTTTCGATGACGAATGGGACGCCTGCCACCTCGGGATGGTGCAGGAGTTCGGCGAACGCGTCGGTGCCGATGTGGCCCGCGCCGATGTTCTCGTGGCGGTCCTTGAAGGAGCCGCAGGCGTCCTTGGAGTCGTTGGCGTGGACGAGGTCGAGGCGGCCCGGGCCCACCGCCGCGACCAGCTCACCGATCATGTCGGTGACGCCGCCGTCGGCGGCCAGGTCGTGCCCGGCGGCGAAGGCGTGGCAGGTGTCCAGGCAGACGCCGAGCTTGGCGTGGTGGTCGAGGCGCTCGAAGAACGCGCCCAGGTCACCGACCTTGGCGGCCAGCATCTTGCCCTGCCCGGCCATCGGCTCCCACAGGAGGCGCGGGCCGTCCTCGGGGATCTCGTCCAGCAGCGGCAGCACGTGCTCGCGGACCTGGTCCATCGCGGCGTCGTACGGCTGGCTGACCGCCGACCCGGTGTGCACGACGACGCCCCGCGCCCCGATCGCGTGCCCGCGCGACAGCGCGTGCCGCACGGTGGCGACGGACTTGGCGACCGTCTCGGCGTTCGGTGACCCGAAGTTCACCAGGTACGGCGCGTGCACGAACACCGGCACGTCGTCGCGTTCGCGCAGCCTGGCGTCCTCGGCGGGCTTGCCTTCGGGCAGCGCCCACCCGCGCGGGTTCGAGGTGAACACCTGGATCGTCTCGGCGCCGATCTCGGCCGCGTACTTCAACCCGCCGGTGGCCAGCCCCCCGGCCACCGGCACATGCCCCCCGACGGGGCTCAACGTAGTCGTCATAGGCCAACGAGCCTAGTTGCTGGCCGAACCCACTGGTCAGGGCCATGCCGCCGCCGCCCCGAGAGTCACGTGCCGAAGGCGCGGCAAGAGCAAATTCAGCCCCAGATGGTGATCTCGCTGTTGCGGGGGGCCTGGGTGCGGGGGAGGGGGTTCTGGCCGAGGACGTGGTTGCCGACGCGGCTGCCGATCTTGACGCGGAAGCCGGACGCCTCGATCGAGCGGCGCGCCTCGTCGAACGTGAGCGCCACCACCGACGGCACCGGGATCTGGCTGCCCTGTTCCGATCCGCCGTCGGAGCAGAAGAACTGGCCGATGAGGCAGTCGCGCGGGGTGACGAACAGCGTCACCTTGTCACCCCGGGACACGCCCGTGCCGGGCTCGGGGTCCTGGTCGACGACGGTTCCGGCGGGTTTGCCCTCGGTCTCGCGCTCCTGCGTGTCGACCTTGAGGCCGAGCGAGGTGAGCTGGTCCTGGGCGTCCTTGGTGGGGCGGCCGGTCAGGTCGGGGACGGACATGCCGCTGCTGAGCACGAGGTCGACCGGGCGGTCGGGGGAGTGCTCCTCACCGGCGGCGGGCTTGGTGCGCAGCGCCTCGCCCTTGGCGACCGTCTGGGACGGGACCGAGGTGACGTCACCGACCTCGAACCCGCGCCGTTCCAGTTCGCTGCGCGCGTCGGCCTCGGACTTGCCCTTCACGTCGGGGATCTCGCGCGGCACCCGGCCCTTGGAGATCTGGATCGTGACGGTGGCGCCCTGCGAGACGCGCGCGCCGGGCGCGGGGTCGGTCGCGGCGACCTCGCCCCGGTCGACCCGGTCGTTGAAGATCTGCGGGCCGCGCCGGACGTTCAGCCCGGCATCGGTCAGCGCCCGCTGCGCGGCGGCGGCCTCCATCCCGATGATCTTCTCGGGGACGTGGTCGTACTGCCCGGAGACCTGGTACCAGACGGCCCAGCCGAGCACGACCGCCGCGACGACGCCGAGCGCGATCAGCGCGTACCGGCCGGTGAGCGCGGACAGCGCGCCGCCCGCCGGGCGCTCGGGCGGCGGCTCGGGACCGCGCGCGGAGCGGGCGTCGAGGACGGCCGTGCGGTTCGGCGGCGGCGCCTGGAGCACGGACGTGGCGTCGTGCCGGGCGGACTCGGCCAGCCGCCGGTCGAAGTCGGGGGACAGGCCGCCGTGCACCTCGGCGGCGGCGGCCAGGAACGCGTTCGCGTCGGAGTAGCGGGCGTCGGCGTCGCGGGCGGTGGCGCGCGCGACGAGCGCGTCGACGGACGCGGGCAGGCCGGGCGTGAACGCCGACGGCGCCGGGACGGTCTCGTTGGCGTG
Organism: Actinomadura flavalba DSM 45200; assembly: GCF_000374305.1. GTDB lineage: Bacteria > Actinomycetota > Actinomycetes > Streptosporangiales > Streptosporangiaceae > Spirillospora > Spirillospora flavalba. Next base: position 13,968 of record NZ_KB894108.1, read on the forward strand.
CTTGTAGGCGACGGCCAGCGGGGTGTCGCCCTCGTAGGGCAGCCGCCCGGTCAGCAGCTCGAACAGCAGGACGCCCGCCGCGTACACGTCGGAGCGGACGTCGGCGTGCCCGGACAGCACCTGCTCGGGCGCCAGATACCCGACCGTGCCGATGATCATGCCGGTGCGGGTCATCTTCGACGCGGTCTCGGCGCGCGCCAGCCCGAAGTCGGCGACCTTCACCTGCCCGTCGGCGGCGATGAGGACGTTCTCCGGCTTGATGTCGCGGTGTACGAGCCCCGCCCGGTGGGCGGCGCCGAGCGCCGCCAGCATCGGCTGGAGCAGCCCGAGCGCGGCGCGCGGACCGATGCGGCCCTGCTCGTCGAGCAGGTCGCGCAGGGTGCGGCCGCGCACGTACTCCATGACGAGGAACGCGTGCTCGCCGTCGGTGCGCTGGTCGTACACGGCGACGACGTTGGGGTGGGAGAGCGCGGCGGCGGCCTTGGCCTCACCGATGAAGCGGCGGACGAAGTCGTCGTCGGCGGCCAGGTGCGCGTGCATGACCTTGAGCGCGACGACCCGGTCGAGCCGGATGTCGCGGGCCACGTAGACCGTGGCCATGCCGCCCCGCGCGACGCGGGACTCCACGCGGTACCGCCCGTCGAGCACGCGCCCGACGAGTGGGTCCGCAACCGTCGTGTCCATCGAAGTGAGTTTACGGGCGATTCCGCGTGGAGCCCATCGGCCGGGAGGATGAAGCGATATCGCTCCGCTGTGTGACGCCGTCCCCGACCTCCGGACCGGTTCCGGCGGGGACCTCGGCCGCGCGGCGGGGACGGCTGCGCGTCACGGCCACGCCGGCCAGGCACAGCACGCCGCCGAGCAGCGTCACCCAGCCGGGCACCTCGCGCAGGAACAGCCACGACAGCAGGACGACGATGGCGGGCGAGGCGTAGGTCGTCGCGCCCATCTTCCCGGCGGACGTGCGGGCCAGCGCGTACGACCAGGTGGTGAACGCGACGGCGGTGGGGAACACGCCGAGGTACACGACGTTGGCGGTCGCCGTGAACGACGCCTCCCGCACGCCGGACACCAGCGACGGCGTGAACGGCAGCAGCGCGACCGCGCCGATCGTCGCGCCCCACGTCGTCACCTGGAGCGGCGAGGCGTACCGCAGCGCGGGCTTCTGGACCACGACGGACGTCGCCCACGTCGCGGCCGACAGCAGGCACGCCAGGACGCCGAGCAGCGGCGCGTGCCCGTCGCCCGACATCGACAGGCCGACGACGGCGGCCCCGGCGAACGCGACGGCCATCCCGGCGAACAGGCGGGGCGGGAACCCCTCCTTGAGCAGCCAGCCGCCGAGCAGCGCCATGAGGATCGGCCCGACGTTGACGACGAGCGCGGCCGTTCCGGCGTCCACCTGCTGCTCGCCCCAGTTCAGCGCGACCATGTAGACCGCGTACCAGAGCACGCCCGCCACGGCGATCGCGGGCCACGCGGCGCGGGGCGGCAATTTCTCCCGCCGGACGAGGCAGTACAGGCCGAGGACGGCCGAGGCGACGAGCATCCGCCCGAGCGCCAGCGCGCCCGCCGAGTACTCGGCGCCCGCCTGCCGGATCGCCACGAACGCGGACGCCCACAGCACGACGGTGACGGTCGCCGCGACGACGGCCAGACGCTCGGGGGACAGGCGTGAACTCATGCGATCAACCCTGCTCGCGCGGGTCGCCAGGGTCCAGCGACTTCTTGTCGACTCAACCCTTTAGCGGCGCTGAACGATCAAGACCCGCACGGCCGTATACACGCGAACCACACGGGTCAGGGCCGCATCGCCTCGGGAGCAAGATCACCCGCCGCGCAGCGGCGGGTGATCTTGCTCCCGAGGCGATGCTAAAGAGGCCCTGACCCCGGCCGCGCGGAGGCGCGGCCAACAGGCAGAGCGCGGCCAGGAGAGCTCGCCTGGGCGAGGTGGCGGCGGGGGATGCGGCCCGCCAGGCGGGCCAGGCGGCCGGACTCGACGGCGTGGCGCATGGCGGTGGCCATCGTCGCCGGGCGCTGCGCGCGGGTGACGGCGGTGGCGAGCAGGACGGCGTCGCAGCCGAGTTCCATGGCCAGGGCCGCGTCGCTCGCGGTGCCGATGCCCGCGTCCAGGACGACCGGGACGCCCGCGCTCTCGACGATCAGCTCGATGTTGTGCGGGTTGCGGATGCCGAGGCCCGAGCCGATGGGGGAGCCGAGCGGCATGACGGCCGCGCAGCCCGCCTGCTCCAGCCGCCGCGCCAGCACCGGGTCGTCGTTGGTGTAGGGCAGCACGACGAACCCGTCGGCGACGAGCCGTTCGGCGGCGTCCAGCAGCTCGACCGGGTCGGGCAGCAGGGTGCGCTCGTCCGCGATGACCTCCAGCTTCACCCACGGCGTGCCCAGGGCCTCGCGCGCCAGCCGGGCGGTCAGCACCGCCTCGCCCGCCGTGAAGCAGCCCGCCGTGTTCGGCAGCACCCGCACCCCGCAGTCGCGCAGCACGTCGAGCACCGAGCCGCGCGCGGCGGGGTCGACGCGACGCATCGCGACCGTCGTCAGCTCCGTGCCGGACGCGGTCAGCGCCTCGGCGAGCACCTGGAGGCTCGGCGCCCCGCCGGTGCCCATGATCAGTCGCGAGCCGAACTCCTCGCCCGCGATCACCAGCCGGTCGTCACTCATGCGTTCACCCTCCCTGGACCGCCGTCAGCACCTCGACGCGGTCCGCGTCGCGCAGCGGCGTCGCGGCCCACGCGGACCGCCGCACCACCTCGTCGTTGAGCGCCGCCGCGACGCCCGACGCCGCCGGGCTCACGGCGCCGACGACGTCGGCCACGCTGGCGCCCTCGGGCACCTCGCGCGGCTCGCCGTTCACGATCACCTTCACGTACGTCACCCCTCAGAATCGGGACGGCAGGAACGGGACGCCGACGTCCGGAACGGTCCCGTCGAGCAGCGCGGCGGTCAGCACGTCGGCGCTGACCGGGGCGAGCAGGACGCCGTTCCGGAAGTGGCCGGTCGCCAGGACGAGCCCCGGCACGCCCTCGGCGGCCCCCATGACGGGGGCGTTGTCGGGCGATCCGGGACGGAGGCCCGCGCGCACCTCGGCGAACTCCAGCTCGGTCACGCCCGGCACCAGGTCGCGGGCGTCGCGCAGCAGCTCCCAGAGGCCGCCGGCGGTGACGCGGTCGTCGAAGCCCAGCTCCTCCTGGGTGGCGCCGACGACGATCTCGCCGTCGGCGCGCGGCACCAGGTACACGTGCGAGCCGCGCACCAGCCCGCGCACGGTGCGGGTGAGGAACGGGCCGCGCGCCCGCAGCCGCAGCACCTGTCCCTTGACGGGCCGGACGGGCGGCAGCGTGCCGGGCGGCAGCCCGCCGACGTCGCCGGACCACGCCCCGGCGGCCAGCAGCACCCGGTCGGCGGACAGTTCCGTGCCGTCGTCGAGGCGGACGCCCGCCGCCCGGCCGCCGGTGACGATCACCTCGGCGGCGCGCCGCCGGACGACGCGCGCCCCGAGCTTCTCGGCGGCGGCCAGCAGCGCCGGGGCCAGCAGCCGGGGGTCGACCGAGCCGTCGTCGGCGGCGAACAGGCCGCCGCGCACGCCCGGCGCCAGCATCGGTTCCAGTTCGCGCGCCTCGCGGCCGGTGAGGGCGACGACGGGGATGCCGAGCGATTCCTGGAAGGTGCGCAGCTCGGTGAGCTGTGCGAAGTCGTCGGCGTCGTAGGCGACCTGGACGAGGCCCGCGCCGTGGTACCCGGCGTTCAGGCCCGTCTGTTCCTCCAGTTCGGCGACGAAGTCCGGGTAGCGGCCGCGCGACTCCAGCCCGAGCCGCAGCAGTTCCTCTTCGCCGTACGCCAGCTCGCCCACGGGCGCGAGCATCCCGGCCGCGACGGCGGTGGCGCCGCCGCACGGGTCGGGGTCGACCAGCGTGACGGCCGCGCCGCGCGCGGCGGTCCGCCAGGCGGTGGCGAGGCCGATGATCCCGGCCCCGATGACGACGATCTCCATGCGCGCTCCCTTCGCCGGCATGATCCGGATCAGGTTCGACGGTCGGCGGCTCCCCAGCCACCCTCTCAGCCCGGTTTCACCAGACTCCCGTGCTTTGTCCGCTTCAAGCCTACGTCCCGGCGGGCGCCCGGACGCCGTCCGGCTAGGGTGCGCTCATGGAACGGGTGATCGTCGTGGGCGGTGGGCTCGCCGGGGTGCGGGCCGTGGAGGCCCTGCGCGCCAGGGGGTTCGAGGGGGCGCTGACACTGGTGGCGGGGGAGCCGCACCGGCCCTACGACCGGCCGCCGCTGTCCAAGGCGGTCCTCGCGGGGGACACCGACGACACCACCGTGGCCGCCGACTTCGGCGCGCTGCGCTGCGAGGCGCTGCTCGGCGTCCGCGCCACCGGGCTCACGCCGTCCCCGGACGGCGGCGGCACGCTCGCCACCGACGGCGGCGCGCTGCCGTTCGACGGCCTGGTCATCGCCACCGGCGCCGCCCCGGTCACGCTGCCCGGCGACGGCCGCCAGCACGTGCTGCGCACCATCGAGGACGCCCGCGCGCTGCGCGCCGGGCTGGTGCCCGGGGCGCGGGTCGTCATCGTCGGCGCGGGCTGGATCGGCGCCGAGGTCGCGACGGCCGCCGCGACGAAGGGCTGCGCGGTGACGGTCGTGGAGGCCGGGGACACGCCGCTGGCGTCCGTCCTCGGGCCGGAGGTCGGCGCGCGCACCGCCGCCTGGTACGCCGAGGCGGGCGTCGAACTGCGGACCGGCGTCACGGTCGCGGCCGTCGGACCGGGCGGGCTCGCGCTCGCGGACGGCGGCCGGATCGACGCCGACGTGGTCCTGACCGGCGTCGGCGTGCGGCCCTCGACCGGGTGGCTGGACGGGTCGGGCGTGGACGTCGAGCGCGGCGTCGTCACGGACGCGGCGCTCCGCGTCTCGATCGGCGGCGCGGCCCGCTCCGACATCGTCGCCGTGGGGGACTGCGCGGCGTGGTGGTCGGGCCGGTACGGCCGCCGCCTGCTCGTCGAGCACTGGGACACCGCGCTCAACGCGCCCGACACGGCCGCCGCGACGCTGCTCGGGCAGGACGCCGCCTACGACGCCGTCCCGTACTTCTGGTCCGAGCAGTTCGGGCGGATGGTCCAGTACGCGGGGCTGCACGACGCGGGCTCCCGCCGGATCGACCGGGGCGATCCGGGCGGGCCGTCCTGGTCGGTGGCGTGGCTCACCGGGGACCGGCTCGACGCGATCCTCACCGTCGACCGGCCGCGCGATCTCGTCCAGGCGAAACGGGTCATGGCGTCCGGAACCCCCGTGGACGCGGCCGCTCTGGCCGATCCCGCCGTGCCGGTCCGGGAAGCCGTCCTGAAATGATCTACCTTGCGAAGATCGTTCGGGCCCCCGCGCTGGGTTTGCGCGCTTCTCAGGCGTGGTAGCAAGGGGGCGTGACGCAGACGCACGCAACCGTTGACAGCGCTCTCGACCCGCAGACCGACGGCCTCATCGGCACCTGGCTCTCCCTGGAGGAGACCGCCGAGCGGCTCGGGATCAAGCCCAACCGCGTCCGGCAGCTCCTCAGCGAGCGCAAGCTGCTCGCCGTGCGGCGCGGCGGCAAGCCGGAGGTCCCCGCCGACTTCGTCGGTGACGGCCAGGTCATCAAGGGCCTGTCCGGCACCCTGAACCTGCTCTCCGACGCCGGATTCGACGACGTCGAGACCCTGCGCTGGCTCTTCACCGCCGACGACACCCTGCCCGGCACGCCCGTGCAGGCCCTCGCCGAGAACCGGGGCACGGAGGTCCGCCGCCGCGCCCAGGCGCTGGCCTTCTAGCCCCTTCCCACACCCGTACACTGCGCGGGGCCGTGCGCGTCGGCGCGCGGCCCCGCCCTCGTGTTCCCGCTGAAAGGCCCCGCGTGACCCGCCACCTGCCCTCCGACCGCGCGGTCGCGCTGCGCGCGCGCCTGGCCCGCGCCCGCCTCTACCTGTGCACCGACGCGCGCGAGGCGCGGGGCGACCTGCCCGCCTTCCTCGACGCGGCCCTGGCGGGCGGGGTGGACGTCGTGCAGCTCCGCCAGAAGGGCCTGGAGGCCCGGCAGGAGATCGCGTACCTGGAGACGTTCCGGGCGGCGTGCGACCGGCACGGCGCGCTGCTGGCCGTCAACGACCGCGCCGACGTCGCGCACGCGGTCGGCGCCGACGTCCTGCACCTCGGCCAGGACGACCTGCCCGTTCCGGCGGCCCGCGCCATCGTCGGGCCGGACGTCCTCATCGGCCGCTCCACCCACGACCCGGGCCAGGCCGCGGCCGCCGCCGCCGAACCCGGCGTCGACTACTTCTGCGCGGGCCCCGTCTGGCCGACGCCGACCAAGCCCGGCCGCGCGGCGCCCGGCCCCGGCCTGCTCCGCGCGGTCGCCGGGACGCCGCAGACCCGGCCGTGGTTCGCCATCGGCGGCATCGACGCCGCGAACCTGCCCGACGTCCTGGCCACCGGCGCGCGCCGCGTCGTCGTCGTCCGCGCGATCACCGAGGCCGCCGACCCGCGCGCCGCAGCGGCGGCGCTGGCCGCCGCGCTGCCCCCGGCGCAGGACTGATCCCCATCACCGACAATGGTCGTATGACCGGACCTGACGACGACCGCACGGACGAGGACGAGCAGACCCGCGACGACACCGACGTCGGCTGGGGCGAGTGGCGCGAGCCGGACGACGACGAGCGCCTGCTCGCCGAGCGCCCGCCGCACTGGTAGCGGGCTACCAGACGATCCCGACGCCGAACCCGGCGCCGACGACGCCGCCGAGCGCGACCATCATCCGCCACCGGTACCGGGGGATGCGGCGCGGGCCGGTGCGCTCCTCGTGCGGCGCCTCGTCGCGCAGCACCCGGACGAGCCGGGACGTGGTGGGCCGCGCCTCGGGGTCCTTGTCCAGGCACCGCAGCAGCAGGTCGCGCAGCGGGCCGTCCAGGTCGCCGAGGTCGGGCGGCCGGGAGGTGATCCGGCGGGCGAGCACGTCCCCGGCGCCGAAGCCGAACGGCGGGTGGCCGGTGGCGGCGTAGACGAGCGTCGCCGCCCACGCCCACACGTCGGCGGGGGCGCCGACGGGCTCGTCCTCGATGTGCTCGGGCGCCTGGTAGGCGGGGTGCGCGACCTCCCGCGCGTCCGGGTCGGCGGTCCCGGCGCCGGTCACCTTCGCGCCGCCGCGCGGGTACAGGACGCGGCCCGGCTCGAACGCGCCGTGCGTGGTACCGGCGCGGTGCAGGGCGGCGAGGGCGGCGGCGGTGCGCCGCGCGGTCGCGGCGAGTTCGGCGGCGGGCAGCGGGCCGTCGGCGCCGACGACGTCGCGCAGCGACGGCCCGTCCACGTACTCACCGACGACGTGGGGCTTGTCGCCGCCGACGTCGCTGTGCACGACGCGCGCCAGGTGCCTGGACGACGCCTGCGCGGCGGCCTCCAGCCGCGCCTGCGCGACGGCCCGCGAGCGCGGCCCTCGCACCCACGGCAGCACCGAGAGGACGACGAGCCCGCCGTCGGCGTCGCGGGCCAGGTAGTCGGCGCCGAGGCGCTCCAGGACGGTGTGCTCGCCCAGCCGGGAGGGGACCGGCAGGACGAGGCGCGGCGCGGGGCGCACGGACGTGCGTGAGGACAAGGGGGGCTCCGACTCGGCGGGGGGCGGACGAAGATTGCCTTAGTTCTATCGGGAATCTGGCGATTCCGGCAGCCCGTTGCCGGAATCGCTTCGCGCGTCGGTCAGCAGGCACCCCCGCCCACCGCGAACGCCCCGGTCAGCGGCAGGTTCCGCGAGGACGCGCCGACGCCGACCCGGTAGCAGCCGGGCGCGACCTTCCACGCGTTCGCGCGCACGTCCCAGTGGCTGAGCGACCGCGTCGTCAACGGGAACGTCACCCGCGTGCTCTGCCCGGGAGCCAGCGCCACCTTCCGGTATCCCCGGAGCTGGCGCGGCGGTTGCGGCACCGCCGCCGACGACGGCAGCCCGAGGTAGAGCTGCGGCACCGCGTACCCCGGCCGCGTCCCGGTGTTGGTGACCGTGACCTGCACGCCGTCCGGCCGGACGGCCAGCCCGCCGTAGCGGAACGTCGTGTACGACAGCCCGTGCCCGAACGGGTACCTGGGCGCGATCCCCTTCGCGTCGTAGTGCCGGTAGCCGACGAGCACGCCTTCGCTGAACGTCGCGGTCTTGCCCTCGCCCGGCACGGCGGGGACGTCCTGCTCGCGGACGGGGAACGTCACCGGCAGCCGCCCGCCGGGGTCGGCGTCGCCGTACAGCACGCGCGCGAGCGCCTGCCCGGCCTGCTGACCCGGGTACCAGGCCGCCACGATGCCCTTCACCTCGTCCGCCCACGGCATCAGCACCGGGCCGCCGGTCTCCAGCACGACGATCGTGTTCGGGTTCGCCCTCGCCACGGCCGAGACGAGGCCGTCCTGGTCGCCCCGGACGGGGTCGCCGCAGCGCAGCGTCAGGCACGACCTGTCCATGAACTCGCCGGTCGAGTCGGTGACGAACACGATCGCGACGTCGGCCTTGCGGGCGGCGTCGGCGGCGGCGCCGTGGTTCCAGCCGTCGGTGTAGGAGACGGAGGCGCCCTTCGCGCGGGCCGCGATGCCCTGACGCGGCGACACGGACGCGAACGGCTCGACCTTCGCCGAGCCGTGCCCGGCCGGGACCTGGTCGGCGCCCCGCCCGATGAGCGCCACCGAGCGCGGGTTCGCCAGCGGCAGCGCGCCCCCGGCGTTCTTCAGCAGCGTGATGCCGCCCTCGGCCAGCTCCCGGGCGGCGGTCTCGCTCGCGGACCGGTCCACGCGGGTCAGGTCGTTGGCGTGGGCGGGGCGGTCGAACACGCCGTGCCGGAACATCGTGCGCAGGACCGCGCGGGCGTGGCCGTCGATCGTCACCTGCGTGACCCTCTTCTCCGCGACGGCCCGCTTCAGCGTCCAGGCGTTGTACCGCATCCCGATCGGCAGTTCCAGGTCCAGCCCGCCGTTGGCGGCGTCCGCCCCGTCCTTGGCCGCGAAGTGGTCGGACGCGACGATGCCGCCGAAGCCCCACTCGCCGCGCAGCACGCCGTTCAGCACGGACCCGTCCTGGCACGCCCAGCGTCCGTTCAGCTTCCCGAACCCGCACATGACGACGGCCGCGCCGCCGTCCTTGACCGCCGCCTCGAACGGCGGCAGGTAGATCTCCCGCAACGTGCGCGGATCGACCTTCATGTCCAGTTGCAGGCGGTCGGTCTCCTGCGTATAGACGGCCAGGTGCTTCACCGACGCCAGCACGCCCTGCCGCTGCGCCTCCCGGACCCAGGCCGCGCCGAGCCCGGCCGACAGGTACGGGTCCTCGCCGAACCCCTCGAACGCGCGGCCGTTGCGCGGCGTGCGCAGCACGTCCACCGACGGGCCGAAGATCACGTCGTTGCCCCGGTGCCGCGCCTCCCACGCGACCGTGCCGCCGTAGCGGGCGGCGGCGGCCGGGTCGAACCCGGCGGCCAGCGCGATCGGCGCGGGCAGCGCCGTCGCCCGGCCCTGCCGGACGCCCGCCGGGCCGTCGGCCATGTACAGCGGCGGGACGCCGAGCCGTTCGATGCCCCCGTTGGTGTCGGCGTGCGCCGTCTCGACGTACCCGCCGAGCGGGCCGCCCAGCGGGTCGTCGGCGGACAGCAGCGCGATCTTTTCGTCCTCGGTCATCTTCGCCAGGACGAGCGCCGCGCGGTCCTCGGGGGAGCGGCGCGGGTCGCACCACGGCCGCTGCGCGGGATCGCCGCAGCGGCCCGGCGCGGACTGCGCGGGCACGGCCGCGAGGGCCAGCACCGACGCCGCCGCGCCGGCCGCCGCCAGCCAGGCGCGGACGCTCACGGGTGCTCGCCCGTCTCGTCCTGGACCCGCAGCGCGTTCAGCGTGAACGCCGTCATCTGGTAGTTGCCGATCAGCATGATCAGCTCGATGGCCTCGGTGTCGGAGAACCGGCCGGTGATCGCCGCCCATGTCGCGTCGCCCACGGTGCCGGTCGCGTGCAGCTCGTCGGTGGTGGTGAGGACGACGCGGTCGGCCGCGTCCCACGGGTACGCGTCCAGGGGTTCGCGCAGCGCCGCCAGGTGCTCGTCGGTCAGCCCCGCGTCGAGCGCGAGACTCCGGTGGTGCGACCACTCGTAGGCGCAGGCGCGGAGGTGGGCGGTGCGCAGGATCGCCAGCTCACGGTCGCGGGCGCTCAGCGACCCCCGCATGAGGAGCTGGGACGCGAACCCGATCCACGCCTGGAACAGCGCCGGATGGCGGCCCAGGGTGGAGAACACGTGGAGTTTGCCGGTGGAGGAGGCGACGGCCTGGAGGAAGTCGTCCCACTCGGCCTCCGGGAGGGGTGGGATGCGCGCTGGGATGGGCTGCTCGGCGGACATGGGTTCTTTCTGCCACCAAATGGTGGGAGAGTGCTACCCCATCGGCGCTAATTGGCCGGTTTGTGTCAATTCTGCGGTCGGCGGCTCACGCGCGCCGCGTGATCGCCGCCACCGCCAGGTCCGCCAGCGCCGCGTGCGCGTCCGCCGCGATCGGCGCCGCGTCCAGCGCCGCCGTCGCCTCGGCCGCGTACCCGTCGATCAGCGCCTCGCACGCCGCCAGGCCGCCGCTGTCGGTGATGATGCCGCGCAGCTCCGCCACGCCCGCGGCGTCCAGCTCCGGGTCGCCCAAGAGCCGGTTCAACGTCGCCGCCCGCGCCGCACCGGCGCGCTCCAGCGTCAGCGCGACCAGCACCGTGCGCTTGCCCTCGCGCAGGTCGTCCCCGGCGGGCTTGCCCGTGACCTCCGGATCGCCGAAGACGCCGAGCACGTCGTCGCGGAGCTGGAAGGCGACCCCGACCGGCAGGCCGTAGCCGGTGAGGGCGGTGGCGACGTCGGGGTCGGCCCCGGCCAGCGCCGCGCCCAGGTGCAGCGGGCGCTCGATCGTGTACTTGGCGGCCTTGTACTCGACGACGCGCAGCGCCTGCTCGACCGTCGCGCCGCCGCGCGCGCCCGCGAGCAGGTCCAGGTACTGGCCGAACATCACCTCGGTGCGCATCAGGTCGTAGACGCGCCTGCCGCGCGCCAGCCGCTCGGCGCCGAGCCCGCTCGTCTCGAACATCTCGCCCGACCACGACAGGCACAGGTCACCGAGCAGGATCGCCGCGCCGAGCCCGAACGCCTCGCCCGCCGCCCAGCCCTGCCCGGCGGCCATCGCCTCGAAGCGGCGGTGCGCCGAGGGCAGCCCGCGCCGGGTGTCGCTGGAGTCCATGACGTCGTCGTGCACGAGCGCGCTCGCCTGGAGCAGCTCCAGGGACGCGGCGGCGTCGATCAACCCGGGCTCGTCGGCGCCGCCGCCGGCCGCCCGCCAGCCCCAGTAGCAGAAGGCCGGGCGCAGCCGTTTGCCGCCCGACAGAAGCGCCTCCAGCGCCTCCATGAGCGGCGTGACGTCCTCGCTGATCGCCCACAGGACGGGACGCTGCCGTTCGACGAAAGCGGTCAGCGCGTCGTCCACCTGTTTGCGGATACGGATCAGCGACATGACGTGATCGTATCCAGACCAGACACGGCACTCACAACGGATGAAGTCCTTAGATTATGTATTTGTAGTTAATTCGGGTATTCGTGGTTGTTTGGTCGCGGCCGGTCACCGGCCCGGACGGCGGTAGAGTGGGCGAATGCGACACGTGCGTCCCGACCGGTCACCCACCATCCGCGAACTGCTCGCCGCGGGCGGCCGGACCTTCTCGTTCGAGTTCTTCCCCCCCAAGACCGAGAACGGCATGCGCAACCTCTGGCGTGCCGTACGCGAACTGGAGACGCTGCACCCCGCGTTCGTCTCCGTCACCTACGGCGCCGGGGGCGGCACCCGCGACACCACCGTCGACATCGTCGAGCGCATCGCCACCGAGACCACCCTCACCCCCGTCGCGCACTTCACCGCCGTCAACCACTCCCTCGCCGAGGTCCGCAACCTCATCGGCCGGTTCGCCGCCGCCGGAGTGCGCAACGTCCTCGCGCTGCGCGGCGACCCCCCGGGCGACCCGATGGGCGAGTGGATCAAGCACCCCCAGGGCGTCGAGTACGCCGCCGAACTCGTCCGGCTCATCCGCTCCTACGGTGACTTCTGCGTCGGCGTCGCCGCCTTCCCCTACAAGCACCCGCGCTCGCCCGACATCGAGAGCGACACCCGCCACCTCATCGAGAAGTGCCGCGCCGGTGCCGACTACGCCATCACGCAGATGTTCTTCCGCGCCGACGACTACTACCGCCTGCGCGACCGCGTCGCCGCCGCCGGGTGCGACACCCCGATCCTGCCCGGGATCATGCCCGTCACGCAGATGAGCACGATCGAACGTTCCGAGCAGTTGTCCGGCGCGCCCTTCCCCGACGAGGTGCGGCGCCGGTTCGAGGCCGTCGCGCACGACCCCGAGGCCGTGCGGCGGCTCGGCGTCGAGCACGCCGCCGAACTCTGCCGCGACCTGCTCGACCAGGGTGTCCCCGGCATCCACTTCATCACGTTCAACCGCTCCACCGCGACGCGCGAGGTCTACGAGCTGCTCGACGCCGACCGGTACGCCCGCAGCGGCAGCGCGCCGCCCATCACCGCGTAGGGCGGCCCCCCGCCCGGGAAGGCGAAATCGGTCAGCAGGTCGGTCATCCCGACGGACCGGTACAGCCCCCGGGCGGGGGTCTCCGCACCCGGATCGAGCGTCGACAGCACCACCGTCGCCTCCGTGCGGCCCTCGCACAGCGCCGACAGCAGCCGCCGCCCGAGCCCCCGCCCCTGCGCCTCCGGGCGCACGTGCAGCTCGGCCACCTCGAACCCGTCGGCCATCCACTCCTCGGCGTGGTCGAGCCCGCCGCGCCGCCGCAGCGCGTCGTACACCACGTCGTGCCACCACTGGCCGGGCACGCCCCGGAACCCGTAGGTGAAGCCCTGCAACCGGCCGGACATCCCGGGCACCCGCGACGGCTCCTCGGCGACCAGCGCCCGGAAGCCCGGATGCCGCGCGTGCCGGGCCATGATGGTCGTGCGTCCGGGGAGCTGGTCGCCGGGCGGGCGCATCGCGGCGGCGTACACCCGCAGCATCGGGTTCAGCCGGCGCAGAAAGGCGCGCTGGTCCAGCTCACGGAGCTTCGGGTCCTTCACGCGCCAAGACTAGAGGACCCGCCCTAGGCGCGGGTGATGGTGCGCGTGGTGACGCTGAGGCGGTCGTAGATGTCCCACAGGAAGCGATCGGCGGCCTTGCGGAGCTTGACCCGTTCCGCCTCCAGGTCGCCCTGCCAGCTCCGGGCCTCGGGGCCGAGCCAGGCGTCGGTGCCGCCCATCGTCCGGACGGCCGGGTCGAGCGCGCCGCGCAGCCGGTCCACGTCGCCGTAGGCGCTCACGTACGCCTGGTAGAGCGTGTGGTACTCGGGATTGGGGCGGTGGTCGGGGGACAGCAGCGCGGCGGCCGTCGCGTCCAGCGGTGGCGGCAGGATGCCGGGCGGCGGGGGAGGGGCCATCGCGGGTCAGCTCCCGGTCGGGCCCGGCGCGGCGGCCGGGCGGAGGTCGGCGGGACGGACCGCCCGCAGGTCGATGCGGGCGAGCGCGGCGCTCGTCTTCGCGCCGAAGTCGGCGCCGGCGAGCACCTGGACGGCGACCGGTCCGGCGCCCGCCGCGTCGGCGCTCGCCAGGAACGCGCGGAGCCACTTCTCGTCCATGACCATGTGGTGACTGGCCATCCCCATCGACTGCTGGATCACCGCGACCCGCGCCGGGTCGTGCCCGGCCGCCGCCAGCAGGCCCGCCGCCTCGTGCGGGCCGAGCCGGTCGTACAGGGCCTCGGTGTAGTCGGGGTCGTCGGCGCTCGCCTTGAGGTTCGCCCAGACCGACGCCGGGACGGGGCCGTCGGCGCGGATCGCGGCGGCGTCGGAGCGTCCGGCGCGCAGCGCGTCGCCGCGCGTCGGGTAGGCGCCGAGGTCGCCCGCGCCGCGCTGCACGGGCACCAGCTCAGGCGGCTGCGCGCGGCGCGGCGGGACGGGGACGCCCGGCGGCGTCGTCGGCGATCCGCCGGGCGGGCTGCCGGGCCGCGCGCCGCGCGGCGGTGCCGGGACGGCCGGGGGCGTCGTCTTGGTGCCGCCGGGCGGCGCCCCGCCGCCCGACGCCGGAGGCGGGGACGCGGGCGGCGCCTCGATGCCGCCGCCCGGGTCGGGGTTGGTGATCGCGAAGTTGTAGCGGCGCTCCAGCATCGACAGCGCGTCGGCGATCCACAGCACGACCTCCTCCGCCTGGCGGCGGCCGGTGTGCGCGACGCCCGGCGGCGGCTGGTGCGCCGTCAGCCATCCGATGATCGTGACGCGGGCGTCCTGGACCTGCCTCGACAGGTGGTTCAGCGCCGGCGGGTCGATGCCGCGGAAGTCGGCGTTGCGGGCGGCGGGCCCGGTGCGCATCTGCGCGGTCATGGCGCCTCCGACGATCACTCGGGTCTGTCCGGTGGGGCGATCCTCGTCCGCCGCCGCCGGCGGACGCCACGACTCCCCAGGATCACACGGGTCATCACGCGCTGTCGAGGGCCGCGCGCACCGATTCGGGGTCGCGGGCGACGACGGCGGCGGCGCCGGTCACCACGATCGGGCGCTGGATGAGCACGGGGTGCTCGGCGAGGATCTTCAGCCAGGTGGCGCGGTCGCGCTCCAGCGTCTTCAGGCCGAGTTCCCTGGCGACCGGCTCGGTGAGGCGCGCGGCGTCCCACGGCTGCACGCCCGCCTTGGTCAGGACGGCGTCCAGCTCCTCGGCGGTGGGCGGATCGTCCAGGTAGCGGCGCTCGGTGTAGGCGACGCCGGCCTCGTCGAACGCGGCCTTGGCGGCGCGGCTCTTGGAGCAGCGCGGGTTGTGCCAGATCTCGGTCACGCGACCTCCACGGACTGTCCGCCGGTGATGCGGAGGAGTTCGGCGTACGACGTGGGGAAGACGGTGTGCGGATGCCCGCCCGCCGCCCACACCCGCTCGTACTGGTCGAGCCAGACGTCGACGAGCGTCCGCACCGGCGCCGGGTGCCCCAGCGGCGCGACGCCGCCGATGGGCTGCCCGGTGGCCGCCCGGACGAACTCGGGCGTCGCCCGCTTCACCTGCGCGGCCCCGACGATCGCGGCGACCTTGGCGGTGTCGACGCGATGCGCCCCGCTCGTCAGCACGAGCAGCGCCTCCCCGTCCGCGTCGAACACCAGGCTGTTGGCGATGGCCCCGACGTCGCAGCCGAGCTGCCCGGCGGCGGCCTGCGCGGTCGGCGCCGTCTCCGCCAGCTCCACGATCTCCCCGCCCGCCCCGCGCTCGCGCAGAACAGCGGCGACCTTCTCAACGTTCGCGTGCATGGTCGAACCCTAGCCGGATCGCGACGTTCGGGCGGGGTGGTCCGCGGGCACACTGGCGGACACGGCTCGGGAGGTGCGGGATGGGGTTCCGGGGGTCGGTCGTCGTGGTGGTGTTGCCCGTGGCGGTGCTGGCCGCCGGGTGTGAGGAGGGGGTGACGTCCGCCGGAGACGCGCCCTCGTCCGGGGCGCCTTCGCGTTCGGCTCCGCCGTCGTCGCCCGCGCCGCCGCCCCGGCTCAAGAACGGGTCCGAGGGGGCGTACGTCAAGGTGCTCCAGCGGCGGCTGGCGGCGTTGAAGTACGACCCCGGGAAGGCCGACGGGCGGTTCGGGACGTCGACGCGGCTGGCGGTGTGGGCGTTCCAGCGGGTCAACGGGCTGCCGGAGAACGGGGTCGTGACCGGGCGGGTGTGGCGGGCGCTGGACGATCCGAAGGCGCCGAAGCCGGTGTCGCGGAAGCGGTCCGCGAACCGCGTCGACGTCGACCTCGGCGGGCAGTACCTCGTCGTCTACCGGGACGGGAGGCCCCGGCTGATCACGCACGTCTCGTCCGGTTCGGGGGAGTACTTCTGCTCCCGCGACCCCGGCGCGACCGCGAAGCGCTGCCGGTACGCCACCACCGGCACCGGCGACTTCCGCACCGGGCGGCGGGCCTCCGGCTGGGAGGTCTCGCCGCTCGGACGGCTGTACAACCCGGTCTACTTCAACGGCGGCATCGCCTTCCACGGCGCGCTCGACGTGCCGAGGCGGCCCGCGTCGCACGGGTGCGTGCGGATGCCGATGCACATCGCCGCGTACTTCCCGAAGATCGTCGGTGACGACGTGCCCGTGCACGTCCGTAAGTAGCCGCTACGCCGCCAGGCGCGGGGTCTCCGCGACGACCTCGTCCACGAACCCGTAGGCGCGGGCCTCCTCGGCGGTGAAGAAGCGGTCGCGGTCGGAGTCGGCCTCGATCCGCTCGACGGGCTGCCCCGTGTGCTCCGCGATGAGGCGCTGCATGAGGCGCTTGGTCGCGAGCATGTTCGCGGCCTGGATCTTGATGTCGGACGCCGTCCCGCCGATGCCGCCCGACGGCTGGTGCATGAGGATGCGCGCGTGCGGCAGCGCGTAGCGCTTGCCCGGCGCGCCCGCGCTCAGCAGGAACTGGCCCATGGACGCGGTGAAGCCGAGCGAGAGCGTCGCGACGTCGTTGGGGACGAACCGCATCACGTCGTAGATGGCCATGCCTGCGGTGACCGAGCCGCCGGGGGAGTTGATGTAGAGGTGGATGTCGCGGCGGCGGTCCTCGGCCGAGAGCAGGAGGAGCTGGGCGCAGATCCGGTTGGCGATGGCGTCGTCGACCTCCTGGCCGAGGAAGACGATGCGCTCCTTGAGCAGGCGGTCGAAGACGTCCGGTGCGGGTTCGTGGGTCATGGGGCCAGCTCATCCGGGGGTCCGGCGCGGCGTCCAACGAAAGATCCGGCCTGATTGACAACCGTCGGTTGTCGTCGCAGGATGAGGTGGGTGGACGCCGACATTCCCGGCCTGCGGGCGTTCGTCGCCGCCGCCGACGACCTGCACTTCGGCCGGGCCGCCGCGCGGCTGCACCTGACGCAGCAGGCGCTGTCCAAGCGCGTCCGGCGGCTGGAGACCGCGCTCGGCGCCGAACTGTTCGCGCGGACGACGCGGCGCGTCGCGCTGACGGCGGCGGGGGAGCGCCTGCTGCCCGCCGCCCGCGCGGCGCTGGACGCGTTCGACGCCGCGGTCGCCACGGTGCGGGCGCCGACCGCGCGGCTGCGGGTCGACGTCTACGACGAGCGGTTCTCGCCGCTGCGGCTGCTGCGCGGACTGGGCGTGCCCGTCGAGGCGAGCATGCGGCAGGGGCTCGCACACGCGGTGCCCGCGCTGCTCGGCGGGGAGATCGACCTGGCGTTCGGGCAGTACCACGAGCTGCCGGACGCGGTCGCGCTGCGCGGGCGGCTGGCGCGGCGGCTCGTCCATCTGGAGCCGATGGCGGCGTTCGTCGGGCCCGGGCATCCGCTGGCCGGGCGCGGGTCGCTGCGGCCCGCCGAGCTGCCCGCCGTCGCCATGCCCGATCCGGTCGCCGCCGAGTCGCGGGCCTTCCTCGCCGCGCTCGCGGGGCACTTCGGGGTGCCGCTGCGGTTCCTCGAACCCGCGCTGGGGCTGCGGCATTATGCCGAGGTCGTCCGGGACCGTCCGGAAGTGGTGCTCGGTGAACTCGGGACCGAGATGCCGGAGGACGGCCCGCTGGTGCGGCTGCCGCTCACCGGTCCCGTTCCGCTGGCGCCCTGGTGCGCCGTCTGGCGGCGGGACGACCGCTCGCCGCGGCTGCACGCCCTGTTGCGCCGGTTGCCTTCCGTCCGGGTGCCCGGCGGCGACGGGTTCTGGGCGCCTCCTGCGTACTACTCGGCGTTCGAACAGGAGTAGAGCGCCGGTCGCGTGCGCCGGGTGACCCGCGTGAGGCGGGTGAAAGACCAGGTCAGGGAGGGTGTTCGAGGGTCGGGTGTGACGGTCGGTGTTTGAACGCGTTTCTCCGGGTGATCGGTTCCGCGTGAAGCTCGACGGTGGTCGCGAACGGGCGGCGGACCCCTCCCGGGTCCGGCGCCGGGCCACGCGAACGCGCAGGTGGGACGAGGTGCGTGGGGGAGGTGTGACGGACGGGACGGCGACCATGATCGCGGAGGGTGGCGGGATGCTTTCGAACACATTGACGAATCGTCGTTCAGGGGGTTAACTGGGTCCTGCATCGAATGTATGTTCGATGTTGGTGCGGGACTCGCGGACCGCACCAGGGCAGCGTTCCCGCCGTCGGCGCGCGACGGCGGCGGGGCGACCGGCCCGGGCGGGGAGAGGGGAAGCTCTCCGCCCGAGCCGGGCCCGAGCCCCGGAAGGAGGCCACATGTCCGGAACGACCACGCGGCGCGGCAGCCGAGCCGCCCACACCGTCGCCCACGGCGCCGGTACGGGCACGCTGCCCGGCACGGCGCCCGGAGCGGCGCC
The DNA here is from genome assembly GCF_000374305.1 of Actinomadura flavalba DSM 45200. Classification (GTDB taxonomy): domain Bacteria; phylum Actinomycetota; class Actinomycetes; order Streptosporangiales; family Streptosporangiaceae; genus Spirillospora; species Spirillospora flavalba. Next base: position 32,311 of record NZ_KB894108.1, read on the forward strand.
CGACCCGTCGGCGGACCCGGTGCCCGACGCGGTACCGGCGCCCCGTCCGAGGGCGCACCCGGCGCCGCGCCCGGCGCACACCGCCGTCAACCAGCTCCACTCGGCCCGCATGAGCCTTGCCGAGGCGGCCGACGCCACGTCGCCCGGCGTCCGGTACGTCTGCGCCCACCTGGCGGCGCTCCGTGCGGCGGCGGCCGTCCTGACGGCCCGCGAACCGGTCGAGCCGCGCAAGCGGGGCCGTCCGCGCAGCGTCTGGGTCCTGCTCCCCGAGGCCGACCCGGCCCTGCGCGAGTGGGCCGCCTTCTTCGCCGCCGGCGCCGACAAGCGCGCCGCCGCCGAAGCCGGCCTCCCGCGAGCGGTCACGGCCCGCGAGGCCGAGGAACTGATGCGCGACGCCGACGTCTTCGTCACCCTCGTCGAAGACACCCTCGGCATCCCGAGCCAGCCCACCCTCCCCGCCCCGGACCAGGACCACCCCACCCCCTGACCCCCTCCCCACCGGGCCGTGCCCCCGCCACCCCCCC
>NZ_KB894109.1 GCF_000374305.1 Actinomadura flavalba DSM 45200
GCGTGCTCGCAGCCGACGCGCTCACGGGCGGCGTGCTCGCAGCCGACGCGCTCACGGGCGGCGTGCTCGCAGCCGACGCGCTCACGGGCGGCGTGTTCGCAGGCGGCGCGGGTACGGGCGGAGCTTGCGCGGACGGTGCCGTTCCGGGCGGCGGCGGTGGGGGCGATGCGCTTACAGGAGGCGCGTCAACGGGAGGCGCGTTCGGGGGCGGTGTCGTCGCGGGCGGGGCGTTCGGGGGCGGGATTGTCGACGGTGGGGTGGTGGAGGGGGCCGACGTCGGCCGGGTCGTCGTGGGCGGGGTGGGGAGGGGTGAGGTCGGCTGGGCTAGGGCGCTGAGGGCGGCGCAGGTGATCAGGGGGAGGGCGGTCAGCCCTTGCCGAGGGACACGCGCCACAGTCCGACTCCCTGGGTGATCAAGCGAGACCGGGTAAGTGTAGATCGTCGGACGGGTGACGAATGGGGCGTGTCGGGAACCATTTGGTCAACTCGCATCGTTATCTTCGTACTCGCTCAGTGACCCCGGAGCCGGTCCGGGGCGGCGGCGCAAGGGACGGGAACGCGATGAGGTTCCGTGACCGATTCGGGCTCCGCAAGAACCGTGGCGCGTCGGTGACGAAGTTCGACCGCACGGCCACCGACGACGACGTCAAGGCGCTGATCGCCTTCGCCCGCGACCGACGCGGCGTCGAGTTCTTCGTCGAGCCCGCCACCTTCGCGACCGACACCACCGCGGTCGCCGTAGCCCACGACGGCGAGTGGACCCGCCGCCGCGTCGGCTCCCCCCGCGTCATCGGCAAGGTCGCCCACGACCTCGGCCTCCCGGTCTACGACGTCCAGATCGTCGGCTACCCACCCCGCATGCGCGCCTGGAACGCCCGCAACCCCACCCGCCGCCTAGACCCAGGCACCCCCGGCGAAGCCGTCTCCTCCTAACCCCTCCCTCTCCGCCCTCCACAGCCCCTCCCCGCTTTCCGCCGCCTCTCCCTCGACCCCGCCGCCCCGCCCCCGGCCACGCCCGCTGCCCCTGCGGTTCGCGCCTAGGCCCCGGCGGGCGGCGGCACCGGGGCGCGCCGACGCAGAGCGCCTGCCTTGGTGGGGCCGTTCGGCGGTCAGCGCTGGCGCTCTTGGCTCGTCGCTCGTCGCTCGTCGCTGCGATGATCCGAGTGCGCAGGGACGTTTGCCGTTTCGCCGGTGCTTTGTTGCCTTTCGGTGGGGCTGTGGCCTCGGCTCGTGGTGGCAGTGCTCGTGGTGTGTTCCTTGGAGTGTCAGGTGGGTGGGGGGTCGGGGGTTGTTGAGTAGAGGGTGGCGAGGTCGGTGGGGGTCAGGTTGAGGCGGGTGGACTTGGGTGGGAGGCCGTGGGTCAGGGCGGTGCGGAGGAGGGCGGACATGGAGTAGGCGGGGTCGGACTTGGTGGCCTCGTCGAGGGCCAGGTTGGCGAGGACGCCGTCGCCCGCCAGGTGGGCGGCGAAGGCCAGGAGGGACGCCGGGGCGGCGCGGTAGCGGCGTTCGGCGCGGCGGGTGAGGTCGCGCCAGAAGGCGATGTCGGCGGACGGGGCGTCGGGGTCGATGCGGACCCACGCCTCGTCGCGAACGCGGATCGACGTCAGCAGCACCGTGAGCCAGGCCGCCTCGGCGTCCGGCGGCGGAGCCTCGCCCGCGCGGCAGCGGTCGGTGAGGCGCGCGACCAGCGGAACCCCCTCGGCGACGACGCGCTCGGACAACGGCGTGCCGCCGGACGCGTTCGCCCAGCCGGTCAGCCGGGCCTCGGCCGCGTCGGACAGCGGCGCGCCGCCGGACGCGTTCGCCCACGCCGTCAGCCGGGCCTCGGCCGCGACCGTGGCGGCGCGCATCGCCGCGCGGGACGCACCCGTGACCGGCGCGAGGGTCGACGCGAGCGACGAGCGGTCGGCCAGCGCCACGTGGCCCGCGTAGACGGCCGTCGCCGCGACTTCGGTCTCCTGCGGGGCGCACGGCCGCCCCTCGGGCGGGCAGCATGTCTCACGGGCGCAGTGCAGCGACCACCAGCGGCCGTCCGCGACGCGCAGCGCGTCGAGGACCTCGACGCCCCGCGCGCCGAGCGCCCGCCGCGCGACGTCGGCGGCGGCCGACACCCGGGCCGCGTCGCCGTAGCCGAGCAGGAGCGCGCGCCGGAACCCGTTGCGCGCGACGACGGCGGCGACATGGTCGTCGGCGTCGTCGAGGTCCTGCCGGACGGCGCACGTGCCGCGCGGTCCGTCGAAGGCCAGGCACACCAGGCTGTCGGACGGATGGAACCCCAGCAGGTACGGGATGGCGGCGATCGCGTCCTGCGCGTTGCGGATCTTCAGGATCTCGTTCATGCACCGAGCGTGACGCAGCCGTCACACGATTCCGAAACCCGATCCGCACCTGTGGACGACGGGACCGGACGCTCACGCCCCGATCCCCCGACGCCACCGCCGATCCCGCCCGCCGCACCCCGAACCCGACCGTCGCAAGCCGCCCGCCATCGGGTGCTTCGTCCTAGGCGTCGAGAACCTGACCGTCGCGGCTCACGACCGGAGGCTCGGTCGACCAGGGAAAGTTGATCCACCGGTCGGTGTGCTTCCAGACGTACTCGCACTTGACCGCGGAGCGCGGCTTCTCGTAGACGACGGCGCAGCGCACGTCGGCGACGTGGTCGGCGCAGAAGTCACGGACGAGCCGGAGCGTGGCCCCGGTGTCGGCGACGTCGTCGGCGACCAGGACGCGGGCGCCGGACAGGTCCACCGCGCTCGGCGTAGGCGGCAGCATGACGGGCATGTCGAGACGCTGGTCGACGCCGGTGTAGAACTCGACGTTCATGACGTGCAGGTTCTTCACGTCGAGCGCGTAGCCGAGGGCTCCGGCGACGAACAGCCCGCCGCGCGCGATCGACAGGATCAGGTCGGGCCGGTATCCGCTGCCGGCGACCGAGCGGGCCAGCTCGCGGGCGGCGATGCCGAACAGGTCCCAGGTGAGGACTTCTCTCTCAGCGGACACGCCCCCATCCTGGCCGATGTCAGGGCGCGGCGGGGCTGCGGGGGCACAGGTCGACGATGAGCGAGCAGATGTCCGGCGAGAGCGGCACGCGCAGCATGGCGGGGCTCGTCCGCGCGGGCCCGTCGACGTGCATGATCGCGGCGATGCCGCCGAAGAAGCCCTCCAGCCCGGCGATGAGCTGGATCAGGTCGGGCCCGGCGGCGTTGAGGACGCCGGCGGCCCCGGCGGCGCCGTCGACGAGGCGGCCGAGGTCGGCGCCGCGCCGGTCGAGCGTGCCGCCGACGGTGGCGGCGAGCCGGGCGGTCTCGTCGAGCAGCGCGCCCATGCGGTCGTCGGGAAGGCTGCTGAGGTCGGCGAGGTCGCCGGTGGTGCGGACGATCTCGTCGCCGCGCGTCCCGAGTACGCCGGAGACGCCGGTGATGTCGCGGATGAGCCCCTGGAGGACGGCCCGGTTGGCGTGCGTGCCGTCCACGACGGTCGCGGTGTTGCCGATCGTGCGCCGCAGTGCCGGTCCGCGGCCGGAGAGCCCGGCGGCGAAGGTGTGCGTGAGGGTGGCGAGGTCCTGCGGGTCGAGGGCGCGGGTGAGCCGGTAGGCGGGCCAGGCGGTGTCGGCGGGGTCGGACGCGTCGCGGGTGCGGGCGATGGCCTCGCCGTCCCGCAGTGCGGGTCCGGCGCGGTCGCCGAAGTCGAGGGAGATCTCCTTGGGCCCGAAGACCGAGACGGGGTCGACGCGGGCCTCGGTGGCGCGGGGGACGCGCAGGTCGCCGTCCACGCGCAGCCGCACGCGCACCCGCCCGTCAGGACGCAGCTCGACGGCCTCGACGCGCCCCACGGCCATCCCGCGCACCTTGACGTCGGACTTCTCGTCCAGCCCCTGCCCGGCCCGGCCGAACGTCGCGGTGTAGCGGGCCTGCCCGCCGTCCGGCAGGGACGGGACGACGACGAGCGCGGCGGCGGCCAGGATCGCGCCCGCGCCGATGGCGGCGAACTTGGCCCGGGCACGGGCGGACAGCGATGATGCGGACATTCCCGATGACCCCCCGATAAGCGAACACTTGCAGTATTCCGGGCGGGATGACCGTGTGGCCACGTGATCCAGCTCACGGCGTCCGCGCGCGCCGCGCGCTCCGGGCCGGTAGCGTTGGCCGACGTGCCAGCCCCTCACCTGCTCAGCACCGACCCGCCCGACCTGTCCGCGCTGCTCGGCGCCGCCGTCGACGCCGTCGGCGGCACCGAACGCAAGGGCCAGGTCGCGATGGCCGAGGCGGTCGCGCACGCCCTGGCCACCGGCGAGCACGTCGCCGCGCAGGCCGGGACGGGCACCGGCAAGTCGCTCGCCTACCTGGTCCCCGCGCTGCTGCACGCGATCACGAAGAACACGACGGTCGTGGTGTCCACCGCGACGATCGCGCTCCAGCGCCAGCTCGTCGACCGCGACCTCCCCCGGCTGGCCGAGGCGCTGCGCCCGCACCTGGCCGCCGAGCCGAAGTTCGCGATCCTCAAGGGCCGCCGCAACTACCTGTGCCTGCACCGCGTGCAGACCGGAGCGCCCGACGAGCCCGAGGACGCGGGTCTGTTCGACCCCCAGCAGCTCTCCGGCCTGGGCCGCCAGGTCGCCCGCCTGAACGACTGGGCCGACGAGACCACCACCGGCGACCGCGACGAGCTGGTCCCCGGCGTCAGCGAGCAGGCGTGGCGGCAGGTCGCGGTGTCGGCGCGCGAGTGCCTGGGCGCGGCGCGCTGCCCGCAGGGCACCGAGTGCTTCGCCGAACGCGCCCGCGCCGACGCGGGCGAGGCGCACATCGTCGTCACCAATCACGCGCTGCTGGCGATCGACGCGCTGGAGGAGTTCCAGGTCCTGCCCGAGCACGACGTGGTCATCGTCGACGAGGCGCACGAGCTGGTCGACCGCGTCACCTCCGTCGCGACCGGCGAGCTGAGCGGCCCCGGCGTCGAGGCGGCGGCCAAGCGCTGCGGGCGGCTGGTCGAGGAGTCCGTCGCCGACCGGCTGCGCGAGGCGGGCGAGGCGCTCGGCGCACTGCTGGACGACGCCTCCGAGGGCCGCATGGACGTGCTGCCGCATCCGCTGGCCACCACGCTCGCCGTCGTCCGCGACACCGCGCACGCGTGCCGGACGGCGATCGGCCCCGAGAGCCGCGACGCCGACCCGGCCGCGGCGGGCGCCCGCAAGGCGGCGCGGTCGGCGCTGGACGACGTGCACGACACGGCGGGCCGCCTGCTGGAGGCGTTCGTCCCGGAGTTCTCCGCCCGGTTCGACGTGGTGTGGCTCGCCAAGCCGTTCGCGCCCGAGGGCCGCCCGAAGCGGCCGCCGTCCCTGCATGTGGCGCCGATCGGCGTGGGCGGGCTGCTGCGCACGACGCTGTTCGAGCGGCGCACGGCGGTGCTGACGTCGGCGACGCTGACGCTCGGCGGCTCGTTCGAGCCGCTGGCCCGGCAGTGGGGCCTGCCGCCGATCGGTGAGGCCGCCACCCGGGACGCCAGGACGGCCGCCGAGGGGCTGGCCGCGACGGCGACCGAGGACGGCGAACCGGCCAAGGAGGTCGTCTGGTCCGCCCTGGACGTCGGCTCCCCGTTCGACCACCCGAAGTCGGGCATCCTCTACGTCGCGCGGCATCTGCCGCAGCCGGGCCGCGACGGCCTCGCCGACGCCTACCTCACCGAGATCACCGAGCTGATCGAGGCGGCGGGCGGCCGGACGCTCGGGCTGTTCTCGTCCATGCGCGCCGCCCGGCAGGCCGCCGACGAGCTGAAGGACCACCTGTCGCATCCGCTGCTGTGCCAGGGCGAGGATTCCACGTCGCTGCTCGTGCAGCGGTTCGCCGAGGAGGAGCGCACCAGCCTGTTCGGCACGCTGTCGCTGTGGCAGGGCGTGGACGTTCCGGGCCCGTCGCTCCAGCTCGTCATCATGGACCGCATCCCGTTCCCGCGCCCGGACGATCCGGTGGCGTCGGCGCGGCAGCGCGCGGTCGCGGCGCACGGCGGCAACGGGTTCATGGCGGTGGCGGCCACGCACGCGGCGCTGCTGCTCGCGCAGGGCGCGGGCCGGCTGCTGCGCTCGATGGACGATCGCGGCGTCGTCGCCGTCCTCGACCCGCGCCTGGCCACGGCCCGTTACGGCGCGTTCCTGAAGAACTCGCTGCCGCCGTTCTGGGCGACGACCGACCCGCAGGTCGTCCGGGGCGCCCTGCGCCGCCTGGACGCGACGGCGTCCGCGTAGGGGTCAGCGGGCGAGACGGCGGCCGTGCGTCTCGACGGGGTCGATGGCGATGTAGGACTCCTTCTCGCCCTTCGGCCACGGTTCGAGGACGGGCAGTTCCGCGATCTCGTCGGCGCCGAGGTGGTAGGCACCGCCCCGGAGCATGACGCTCCAGCCCTCGCGGGCGTCGAAGTCGATGCTGTCGACCTCGAACGCGACGCGGACGCGGGCGCCGCGCAGCACCGACGTGAGGCTGAAGTCGATCCGGCCGCCGAGGCCGGTGCGGAAGATGATCCGCTCGCCGTCCACCACGTAGTTGACGGGCAGGACGGCCGGTCCCTCGCCGTCGTCGAACGCGACCCGGCCGACGCCGCCCGGGGAGACGAGCCGCAGGCATTCGGCGCGGTCGAGTTCCTCGGGGACGGCGCCCTCACCGGAGAACGTGTGCATCACTGGCCTCCCTGATCACGAACAACGGTCCTCCTTCCCCGAAGCAGGACCCCTCATCCCTCAGCGGCGCCGCGCCGCGAGGAAGTCCCCGATGCGGCCGATGGCCTCCTCCAGCTCGTCGGCGTGCTGCAGCGTGACGACGCGGAAGTGGTCGGGCGCGGGCCAGTTGAACCCGGTGCCCTGCACGACGAGGATCTTCTGCTGTTCCAGCAGGTCGAACGCGAACTGGACGTCGTCGTCGATCGGGTGGACCTCGGGGTCGAGGCGCGGGAACACGTACAGGGCGCCGTCGGGACGCACGCAGCTCACGCCCGGCAGGTCGTTGAGGAGCCCGGCGGCGCGGTCGCGCTGCTCACCGAGCCGGCCCGTCGGCAGGACGAGTTCGTCGATGCTCTGGTGACCGCCGAGCGCGGCCTGGATGGCGTGCTGGCCCGGGACGTTCGGGCACAGCCGCATGTTGGCGAGGATGTCGAGGCCCTCGATGTAGGACTCGGCGTGCTCCTTGGGCCCCGACAGCACCACCCAGCCGGAGCGGAACCCGGCGACGCGGTAGTTCTTGGACAGCCCGCCGAAGGTGAGGCAGAGCAGGTCGGGGGCGAGCGACGCGATCGAGGTGTGCACGGCGCCGTCGTAGAGGATGCGGTCGTAGATCTCGTCGGCGAAGATGATCAGGTTGTGCCGCCGGGCCAGCTCGACGATCTCTTCCAGCACCGGGCGCGGGTAGACGGCGCCGGTCGGGTTGTTCGGGTTGATGATCACGAGCGCGCGGGTGCGGTCGGTGATCTTGGCTTCCATGTCGGCGAGGTCGGGTGCCCACCTGGCCTGCTCGTCGCACAGGTAGTGGACGGGCCGCCCGCCGCACAGCGACGTCGCCGCCGTCCACAGCGGATAGTCGGGAGCGGGGATGAGGACCTCGTCGCCGTTGTTGAGCAGCCCCTGGAGCGTCATGACGATCAGCTCGGAGACGCCGTTGCCGAGGTAGACGTCCTCGACGTCGACGCCGGTGACACCGGTCTCCTCGCAGCGCTGCACGACGGCGCGGCGCGCGGGCAGAATGCCCTTGGAGTCGCTGTAGCCGTGGGCGTCGGGCAGGTTGCGGACGATGTCCTGGAGGAGTTCGGGCGGGGCGTCGAAGCCGAACGGCGCCGGGTTGCCGATGTGCAGTTTCAGGATGCGGTTCCCCTCGGCCTCCAGCTGCTTGGCGCGCTTGAGAACCGGACCCCTGATGTCATACGCGACGTTCGTGAGCTTTGCCGACTGAGTGACCTGCATGGACACACCCTATCCGCGCCCGATCAAGCCGCCGCGCCCGTTCCGCTCTTCTCCCGCGCATGTTCACCGCACCGATCGGATGTGATCCGCGAGACATACATGCAGGCTTGCTTGCATGTATGCGCGGCCTTACCGTCGGGGACGTGTCAGTAAGCACTCGCCGACATCGTTCGGCGTCGCGGCGGTCGCCCGACGGGCGCCGCACCCAGCAGGAGCGCAGGTCACGCACCCGGCAGCGGCTGCTGGACGCGACCATGCAGTGCCTGGTCGACCTCGGCTGGTCGGGCACGTCCACCACCGAGGTCGCACGGCGCGCGGGCGTCTCGCGCGGCGCGCAGCAGCACCACTACCGCACCAAGCACGATCTGGTGGCCGCCGCGCTGGAGCACACGCTCGACGCCCAGCGGGTCGCCTACGAGTCGGCGTTCGCGCTGCTGCCCCCGGGCCGCCGCAACGTCGAGGGCGCCCTGGACCTGCTGTGGGAGGTCTTCCGGGGCCGGCCCGCGCGGGCCCTGCTGGAACTGGCGGTGGCGGCGCGCACCGACACCGAGCTGCGTCCCCTCTGCCGGGACCTGAACGAGCGCATCCTCGACGTCATCATCGAGACGTTCGAGCGCCTGTTCCCCGGCAACGCCCTGCCGCCCGACCACATCCCGACGTTGATCCGCGCCATGTTCGCGATGTACGTCGGCCTGTCCGTGCAGAACGCACTCGACGACGACGCCGACGGCCACCAGGCGGCGGTCCTCGTCCAGGTCAAGAACATCGCCCGCCTGATGGTGCCCGTGGACCCGGCCGAGCCGGGCCACGCACCACCGGCATCCCCGACCGGCGACGACGCCGACCGCACCACCCCCGAGGGAGCGTCACCATGACCAAGGCCCCCACCGAGCTCGCCGAGGAAGTCCGCGAGCAGGTCCAGAGCAAGAAGGCGTACCGCGCCGTCATCGAGCGCCTGAACAAGGCGTCGGTCGACAAGCACTGGGAGGCGTACGCCGACGTCCCGTGGGACGACCCCGACTTCCAGGTCGACAAGAACGACCCGCGCTGGGCGCTGCCGAAGTTCGACCGGCTGGGCGCGACGGAGTGGTACCAGTCGCAGCCGCCGGAGATCCAGGCGCAGATCGGCCTGTGGCGGGTCGGCACCGCGATGAAGATCGGGCTCCAGTTCGAGAACCTGCTCAAGCGCGGGCTGCTGAACTACGCCTACCGGCTGCCCAACAACCGCCCCGAGTTCCGGTACGTCTACCACGAGACGACCGAGGAATGTCACCACGGGATGATGTTCCAGGAGTTCGTGAACCGCACGAAGATGCCGATCAAGGGGATGCCGCGCGCGCTGAACCTCGTCGCGCAGCTCGCGCCGCTGATCCCGCTCGTCAGCACCGAGCTGTTCTTCGTGTTCGTGCTCGGCGGTGAGGACCCGATCGACTACGTGCAGCGCAAGTCGCTCAAGGGCGGGCACATCAAGCACCCGCTCGAAGAGACGATCATGAAGATCCACATCGCGGAGGAGGCCCGGCACATCTCGTTCGCCCGGCACTACCTCAAGCACCGGGTGCCGAACCTGAGCGGGCCGCAGCGCCGCATCCTCGGGTTCACCACGCCGATCATCCTCGGCGTCATGGCGCGGATCATGCTGTCGCCGCCCGGCCCGATGGTGCGCCGGTTCCACATCCCGGCGGACGTCGTCCGCGCCGCGTACCGGGACGACCCCGACCACATGGCGGAGGTCGCCAACTCGGTCGGCAAGATCCGCGACCTGATGGGCGAGCTGCGCCTGATCAACCCGGTGAACAAGCGGGTGTGGAAGCTGTTCGGCATCTGGGACGAGCCGGGGCGGCGCCGCCCGGTGCGCAGCGACCACGCGAAGGCCGCCTGACGTGGCGGGCGTGGTGACGCCGGCCGCCGGGCCCGGCGGCCCGTACACGGTCGTCATCGTCGGGACGGGCTTCTCCGGCCTCGGCATGGCGATCGGCCTGAAGAAGTCGGGCATGCACGACTTCGTCATCCTGGAGAAGGCCGCCGAGGTCGGCGGCACCTGGCGGGAGAACACCTATCCCGGCTGCGCCTGCGACATCATGTCGCTGCTGTACTCGTTCTCGTTCGAGCCGAAGTCCGACTGGTCGCGGATGTTCCCCAAGCAGGCGGAGCTGCTGGAGTACATCAAGCACGTGGTCGACAAGTACGACCTGGCGCAGCACATCCGGTTCGAGACCGAGGTGACCGGCGCCGAGTACGACGACGCGACCGACACCTGGGGCGTCACCGTCGCGGGCGAGGGCGCCGAACCGGGCGAGGTCGTGCGCGGACGGGCCCTCGCGGCGGGCATGGGGCCGCTGCACAGGCCGTCCGTCCCCGACCTGAAGGGCCTGTCGTCCTTCCGGGGCACGACGTTCCACTCGGCGGAGTGGGACCACGACTACGACCTGACGGGCAAGCGCGTCGCGGTGATCGGGACGGGCGCGTCGGCGATCCAGTTCGTCCCGCAGATCGCGAAGAAGGTCGGCTCGCTGACGCTGTTCCAGCGGACGCCGCCGTGGATCATGCCCAAGCCCGACCGGCGCGTCACGGCGGTGGAGCGGACGCTGTTCCGCCGGGTGCCGGGCGTCCAGCGCGGCTACCGCAACGGGATCTACCTGCTCCAGGAGAGCTTCGTCCTCGGCTTCAAGAACCCGGGCCTGCTCAAGGCGGCCAGCGGCATCGCGCAGTGGCACCTGCGGCGCCAGATCCCCGACCCGGACCTGCGCCGCAAGCTCACGCCCGACTACACGATGGGCTGCAAGCGGACGCTGGTGTCCAGCGACTACTACCCGGCGCTGACCCGCCCCAACGTCGAGCTGACGACGGCGGGCATCGCCGAGATCCGGGAGAACTCGATCGTCGCCCGGGACGGCACCGAGTACGAGGTCGACGCGATCATCTTCGGCACCGGCTTCCACGTGACGGACGCGTTCGCCGACGCCCACATCGTCGGCCGGCGCGGCCTGCGCATCCAGGACGCCTGGCGGGACGGCATCAAGGCGCACCTGGGCGTCTCGGTGGCGGGCTTCCCGAACCTGTTCCTGCTGCTCGGCCCGAACTCGGGCCTCGGCCACAACTCGATGATCTTCATGATCGAGGCGCAGGTCCGGTACGTGCTGCGCTGCCTGGAGATGATGACGTCCGGCGGCGGCAGCCGCATCGCGGTGCGCGACTCGGTCCAGGACCGGTTCAACGCGTGGGTGCAGGCCAAGTCCGAGGGCGCCGTCTGGGTCAAGGGCGGCTGCGACTCCTGGTACCTGGACGAGAACGGGGCGAACCGGGCAGCATGGCCCGCCTCGACCGTCAACTACTGGCTGCGCACCCGCCGCCTGTCGCCCGGCGACTTCGAGGTCGGCGCGGCGCGCTGACGTGCCGGGAGGGGCAGCCTGCGCACCTCCCGGCACCTCACGTAGACTCCAGCCACACAATTGAACGCCTCATCCAATACGCCGCCGCGGGACCGCGTCCCGCGCACCGGCCTGCAACGAGCGGAGCACCGCCCATGAGCATCGCGATCGTGACCGGAGGCGCGTCCGGCATCGGCCGGGCGATCGCCACCTCCCTGGTCGCCCGCGGCGACACCGTCGTCGTCACCGACATCAACGCCGACGGCGCCCGCAAGGTCGCCGACAAGCTCAACACCCTCGGCAAGGGCAAGGCCACCGCGCTGCCCCTCGACGTCACCGACGCCGACGCCGTCACCGAGCTGTACCGGTCGGTCAAGGCCGAGCACGGCCGCCTCGACCTCGTGTTCAACAACGCGGGCATCGCGATCGGCGGCCTGGCCGAGGAACTCACCCTCGACCACTGGAACCGCGCGATCGACATCAACCTCAAGGGCGTCGTGCACGGCGTCCACGCGGCCTACCCGATCATGCTGGAGCAGCGCTCCGGGCACATCGTCAACACCGCGTCGCTCGCCGGGCTCGTCCCGATGCCGGTCGGCATCCCCTACACCGCCACCAAGCACGCCGTCGTCGGCCTGTCCCTCGGCCTGCGCGCCGAGGCCGCCGGACGCGGCGTCAAGGTCAGCGTCGTCTGCCCGAGCTTCGTCGACACGCCGCTCCTCGCCAACGTCAACCCGGACCTGCCCGAGACGCCGATGAGCGGCAACGCCAAGAAGGACATCCAGAAGGCGTCGCCGCGCCTCTACACCGCCGAGAAGCTCGCCCGCGACATCGTCCGCGGCGTCGACCGCAACAAGGCGCTCATCGTCGCCCCCGCGCACGGCCGCATCGCCTGGCGCGGCGTCCGCCTCAACCCGGGCGGCGCCGTGCGCGTCGCGCAGCTCGCCGTCGGCCGCATCGCCGGTCAGCAGAAGTGACGTACCGGGGCGGGACGGCTCCGCGTCCCGCCCCTCAGCTCTGGCTGCACGGCGCGTCCAGCCGGTAGGCGCGCGCCGTCGGGCCGGTGAAGTAGTCCGTGAGCACCTTCAGGCCCGTGTACTGGCGGTCGTCCGGACGCGCCACCACCGACTGCCGGAACGCCGCCGTGTTCGCCGTCCCGGCGAAGTTCCCCGCGACCTCCGGCATGATCCCCTCGTAGTCGACGAACGTCGTCTGCCGCAGCGCCCGATACAGGCCCTCGCGGTTCAGCTCCCCGGCCTTGGCCGCCCGCTCCAGCACCGCCTTGAGCGGATACGACAGAATCCAGCCCGCCGTGAACGTGTCGTCCGGCCGGACCCGGCCCAGCGCGCCGCGCATCGCCGCGTACCCCGGCGCGTCCGTCGCGAACGGCTTCCACGAGCCCAGCACGTAGAAGTGCTTCTTCATCGCCGCGCCCGCCGGAGTCCGCAGCACCGACCAGTGCCACGTCGTGTACTCCCCCGCGAACCGGCCCCGGTACCCCGCCGCCGACGCCTGCGCGACGATCGCCGCCGTCTCCGCCGGGCCCGCCGACACCATCACCACGTCCGGCTTGAACCGCAGGATCTCCCGCACCGCCGGACGCTGCGCCCCCTCGCCCGGCGGCGTCTCCACCTCACGGAACCGCAGCCCGTTCGCGCGCGCCGCGACCCGCGCCCCGGCCGCCGTGTCCTTGCCGTAGTCACCCGCGAAATGGACGCTCATCGCCCGCCGCACCCGATGCTCGCGGACCATGTAGTCGATCGCGTTCATCGCGTGGAAGCAGTACGACGGACCCGACTCCAGCATCACGTCCTCGAACTCCCAGCGCGACGAGAACGACGCCGGAACCCCCAGCATCCGCGCCGCCCGCAGGTCGCCCAGGATCTCCTCGGTCGTCGCCGTCCCCAGCGTCTGCGCCAGTGCCAGCACCCGGTCCTTGATCTCCAGATACGCCTGGAGGTGGCGGCGCGGGTCGTAGCCGGTGTCCCGGACGTAGGTGGTGACGTCGATGTCGTAGCCGCCGATGCCGCCGTCGCGGTTCACCCGGTCCCAGAACGCCCGCTGCGCGTGCGTCACCGGCACGCCGAGCGCGCGGAACGGGCCCGTCGACAGGTCCGACAGCGTGCCCAGGTAGATGCAGCCGTTGCCCTCGTTGACCGGCGACGGGCAGGGCCGCTCCGTCACGCCCGGCACCGGGGCCGCGTTCGCGTCCCCGGTCACCAGCGAACAGCCCGCGACCGACGCCAGCAGCGCCAGCCCCGCGAGCCAAGCCTTCAACCGCGCCGCGTCACAGCGCACGGAGACCATTGATCATGTCCTTCAGCAGGGTCATGTCCGGCTGACCCGTCGTGTCGGGCCGCCGCACCGAGATGAGGCGGCGTTCCAGCAGATCACCCAGCAGCACCCGGACGACGCCGAGCGGCAGCGCCAGCTCCGACGCGACCTCCGCCACCGACGCCGGGACGAGCGCCAGGATCGTCTCCTCCTCGGGCGTCAGCAGGTCCGGGTCGGGCGGCGGCATCCGGGCGCCGACCGTCGCGACCAGGTCCAGCGCGGCGCCGCCCGCGTGGCTCGCCCGGCCCTTCGCCAGCGCGTACGGGCGGACGACCGGACCGGCCATGTCGTCGACGAACAGGTCGTCCGGGCCGTCCGGCATCACTCACCACCGGGCGCGGGCGGCTGCGGATCGCCCGGACGCTCGTTGAACACCACCTGCGCGTCGGACGTCTCCGCCCGGCCCCGCTCCCAGCCGCTCTGGAGCATCGCGAGCATCCGCTGCGCCGCCTCCGGCGACCGCGTCTCCCCCGCCGGCGCCGCGAGCGGGCCGGTCTCCGCGCGCGGCGGCTCGGCGAGCTGCGCGTACCGGCGCCGCGCGGGCAGGCCCGCCGGGGTATCCGCCGGAGGCGCGTCCACCCGGTCCGGCTCGACGATCAACGCGACCGGGACCAGCACGATCGCCGTCACCCCGCCGTACGGCGACGGCCGCAGCGTCACCTGGACGCCGTGCCGGGCCGCCAGCCGCGCCACGACGAACAGGCCGAGCCGCGCGGTGTCGCCGAGGTCGCCGTCCGGGTCGGTCGCCAGCAGCTCGTTGCACGCGGCCAGCGCCGTCGCGTCCAGGCCGAGCCCGCCGTCCTCCACCTCGAACACGAAACCCCGGCCCACCCGCGAACCCGTCACGCGGACGGTCGTGCTCGGCGGCGAGAACGTCGCCGCGTTCTCGATCAGCTCCGCCAGCAGGTGGATCATGTCGGCCACGGCGGCGCCGCGCAGCGCCGTCCGGCCCATCGGAGCCACGTCCACCCGCATGTAGTCCTCGACCTCGGCCGCGGCGGCGCGGGCCACGTCCATCGTCCGGACGGGGTCGCGCCAGGTGCGGCCCGCCGACCGTCCCGACAGGACGACCAGGCCCTCCGCGTGCCGCCGCATCCGCGTCGCGAGATGGTCGAGCGCGAACAGCGCCTCCAGCTCGTCGGGACGCTCGGTGCGGCGCTGCATCGTCTCCAGCATGCCGAGCAGACGTTGCAGCAGCGACTGGTTGCGCCGGGCGAGCGTCACGAACACGTCGTTCAGCCGCCGGTGCGCGGCCTGCTCGTTCGCCGCCGCCTGCTCCACCGCGACGCGCGCCTCGGCGAACGCGTCGCCGATGCGGCGGATCTCGGTCACCGTGTAGCCGCTGCCGCCCGCCGGTGCCGGGGCGTCGTCGTCGAGACGGGCGGGCAGCCGCTCGGCGGCGAACGCCGACACCGTGGCCGCCAGGTCCCGGCTCTCCCGGATCAGCGTCCGGCCGATGCGGACGGCGAGCACCAGCGCGACCAGCACCGCGACCAGGCCGAGGCCGCCCGCGAGCCACACCCGCCACAGGAACGTCCGCGCCGACTCCTGCGTCCGCTCGGTCGTGTCCGCCCGGATCTGCCCGGACAGGTCCGCCAGCTCCCGGCTGATCGCCTCCGTGGCCGTGTGCCACGCGCCGACGTCCACCTGCGGCGCCTTGCCGGCGGGGCCGCTCATGACGCGGCGCTCCAGCTCCTCGAAGCGGAGCGCGTCCGCGCCGGTGGTGATCTCGTGGTAGCGGGCGGCGTCACGCGCGCCCAGGCCGCGGATGACCGCCTCGTACATCGCCCGGCGGGCACCCGCGAGCCGCATCGCCTCGACGCGTTCCTCGTCGGTGATCTTCCCGGCGGCCAGCACGCCGGTGATGAGCGCGTCCTCGCGGGCGAGCTGTTCGCGTCCGCGCTCCAGGCCGATCAGCAGGCGCGTGTTGCGGACCACCTGGCGGTCGTTGGACGGGACGTCGTCGTAGACGTCGGCCGCCAGGTCGATGTAGGCGCCGTAGCGCGCCATGGCGTTCGCGCGGTCGATCGTGCGGCGGTCGACCGCCTGGCGCAGGGCGTCCAGACCGGACAGACCGGACGCGAGCCGGTCCATGCGGCGGCGGGTCTCCGGACGCGTCGCGCCCTCGATCGCGGGGTCGGCGGCCGAGCGGCGGAAGGCGTCGCGGGCCTGCCCGGTGCGGACCCGCTGCGCGACGAAGCCCGCGCGGCCGATCGTGGCGTCGTCACCGAGGGACGACAGGGACATGCGGCGCTCGTCCTGGAGGGCGGCGATGAGCGCGTCGGTCGGCTCCGCGACCTTTGTCGCGAAGGTCCGGGCGCGCGTCTGCCGAAGGCTGTCGGAGAGCGCGGTCGTCGCGGCGAAACCCCACAGCACGACCAGCGCGGTGAGCGGAGGGAACAGAAGAAGAAAGATCTTCGCCTTTACCGACTGGGTCGTCCGGCCCCGTATCCTGCCGACCATCCCTGACCCCCGCGACCTGCTGCCCAGCCCACCCACCTGAATGGATTCGGACGCTATCGCGGGCGATTGCGCCGTATGTGGATACTTATGACCGGGCACGGGATTGTTATCGTCGTGTTACGTCGTGGGCCTCGCCTACGCTGTGAACGTGAAGCGGATTCTCGTCAGCTCGTGTCTGCTCGGCCGTCCCGTCCGTTACGACGGTCGCGCGAAGCCCGTCGAGGACGCGCTGCTCGACCGCTGGCGGGCCGAGGGCCGTATCGTCCCGGTCTGCCCGGAGGTCGCCGGTGGGCTGGGCGTGCCCCGGCCGCCCGCCGAGATCGTCCACGCGGGCTCCGGCGACCCGGGCGAGGCCGTCCTGGACGGCACCGCGCGCATCCTCACCGACGCCGGCGACGACGTGACCGACGCCTTCGTCCGCGGCGCCCACCGGGCCCTGGCCACGGCCCGGCAGTGGAACGCCGTCGTCGCGCTCCTCAAGGAGGGCAGCCCCTCCTGCGGCACCCACCGCGTCCACGACGGCACCTTCACCGGCGCCGCGCGCCCCGGGACGGGCGTCACCGCCGCACTTCTCCGCCGCAACGGCCTCCACGTCCTCGGTGAACACCAGCTCGCGGAGGTACGGGAGCACCTGATTTAGCGGCCGTCCACCCACGTCAAAGAGTTTGCGCAGCAGAACCGGGACCTGAGAGAACTCCGGTATGAGCGCGCCGCACACGATCGAGGTTCCGGCCGCCCTGGCGGCCTCCTACGCCCGGGGGTTCGGAGAGCCGGGAACGGCCTGGCTGGCGACGCTGCCGACGCTCGCCGCGGACTTCCTGGACCGCTGGGACCTGACGCTGGACGGCCCGTCCCGCTGCGGGGAAGCCTCGCTCGTCCTGCCGGTGACGCGCGGCGACGGCGTACGCGCGGCCCTCAGACTCCAGATGCCCAGGGAGGAGACCACCGCCGCCCTCATCGGGCTGCGCACCTGGGACGGCGACGGAATCGTGCGCCTGCTCGACCATGACCCCGAGAGCAGCACCATGCTCCTCGAACGGCTCGACGGCGCCCGCTCCCTGACGTCCCTCGAAGACGACGACGCCGCGATGGGCGTCATCGCCGGGCTCCTGGCCCGGTTGGTGACCGTCCCCGCGCCGGACGGACTGCGGAGGCTCGCGGACGTCGCCGGCGCGATGGTGGAGCAGGTCCCCCGGGCCGTCACCGCCCTGCCCGACCCGGCCCACCGGCGACGCCTGCGCTCCTGGGCGTCAGCGGTGGCCGAACTGCTCGACGACACCGGCGACCGAATGCTCCACTGGGACCTGCACTTCGGCAACGTCCTCGCCGCGGACCGCGAACCCTGGCTCGCCATCGACCCGGAACCCCTGGCAGGCGACCCCGGCTTCGACCTGTGGCCCGCCCTCAACAGCCGCTGGGACGACGTCGTCGCGAAGGGCGACGCCCGGCGCACCGTCCGCCGCCGCTTCGACCTGCTCACCGAGACCTTGGACCTCGACCGCGCCCGCGCGACCGTCTGGACCCTGGCCCGCCTCCTACAGAACGCCCTCTGGGACATCGAAGACGGCTACCCGACCCTCACCCCGAGCGCCCTCACCATCGCTGACTCCCTGCAAAACCGCTAACAACCGGCAAGGCAGCAGGAAAACAGTCGCAGAAATGCGAATGGCCCCACCCGTGACAGGTGGGGCCATTCGTTATGTTGAGTCCGGCGGTGTCCTACTCTCCCACACAGTCTCCCATGCAGTACCATCGGCGCTGAAAGGCTTAACTTCCGGGTTCGGGATGGGACCGGGTGTTTCCCTTTCGCCAAAACCACCGAACGACCAACCCCCAACCCCTCAAGACCAGACGGTCTTCCCGGGGCGGGAAATCCTCGTTCGAGCATCAGGCTCGATATTCACTTAACCACACCCCACACCGCCCGTCCGGC
>NZ_KB894110.1 GCF_000374305.1 Actinomadura flavalba DSM 45200
CGGCCCTTTCGCATTTTGCCCGGGGGGACGACCCCCCGGAGCCCCCCGGGGTGGGGGCTCTTCGCCCCCACGCCCCCATCGTGCGTGGTGCTGTTCGCTCTCGCGTTGCTGTTTTTGGCTTCTTGCCGTTTTTATAGGTGGGGGAGCAGGGTTAGGGCTAGGTGGAGGGTTAGGCGGTCTTGGCCGTTGGTCATGGATGTTTTGGTTAGTTCTTCTATTTTTGTCAGGCGGTGGTAGAGGGTTTGGCGGTGGATTTTTAGGGTGGCGGCTGTTTGTTTTATGTTGCCTGCGTTGTTTAGGTAGAGTAGTGCTGTTCTTGTTAGGGTTGGGTTTTGTTGTAGGGCCTTGATTTCTGGGGTTTCTAGTGCTGTTCTCAGGTTGGTCTCTTCTGACCAGCGTAGGAGGCGGCGTGTGCCCAGGGTGTTCCATGTTGTGGTTTCGCCTGTGGGTGTTGTGTGGGCTGCTGTTCTTGCCTGGTGCCAGGCTTCTTTGATGTCTTGGGGGGTGTTGGCTGGGGCGCTGGTTCCTGTTGTCACTGTTGTGCCTCGTTCTTCTAGGAGGCTTCTTGCTTTTTGTGTCACTCTTTTCGGGGTTTTTGATTGGGGGATCAGGAGGACGTGGTCCTCGTCTTTTGTGGTGGTCAGGACTCCCTTGGGGAGTTGCCAGGGGTTGAGGATTTCGGGTGTTGTCGTTCTCAGGACGGCTACTACTGCCGGGGTTTCCGGGTTCAGGTCTGTTGCCGCTCGTTGGCTGATCTCCCGGTCTGGGCTGAGTAGTTCTGCGAAGCGGAGGGCTTGGTCGCCTCGTTCTCTTGCCTGGCGGGCCATCAGGAGGCCGGCTTGGGCTCGGAGGTCGGTGGTCTGGGCGGCCGCCTTGGGGGTGATCTTCTCTTCGTCGTCCAGGAGCCAGAGGTAGCCGTAGGTGACGTCGTTCCAGCGGACGGGGAGGCAGAGGCGGGCCAGGAGGGACGCCTTCTCGTCCCTTGGGATGCGGACGGGGTCCGTCGCTCTGGTGATGCCGAAGCGTTCGAAGTACTCGCGCACCTCTCTGGTGGAGCGGCGGTGCAGGATCGAGTTCATGCGGACCGGGTCGATGGTCGTGCCGTGGGGCGCGTAGGCGACCAGGTGGAAGTCGCGGTCCTCCAGGGTCGCGGGGGCCTGGAGGAGGTCGGCGGCCTCTTCGGTGAGGTCTTGAAGGTCCATGTGACGTTTGTCTGACCCTTTGGGCTCGTGGACGTGACGATTGACGGTATCCCCAGGTCGGTGCCGGTTTCTAACGTGGAGCCACGACCTACGTCTGGAGGACCCGTGGCCAACTCTGTGCTGCTCGCCGCCGCACGCAGCCCGCGGCTGCGTTCCGCCGTGACGCGGCTGCCGCTCACGCGCGGTGTCGTGGACCGGTTCGTGCCCGGCGAGGGACTGCCCGACGCGCTCGCCGCCGTGGCGGAGCTGAACGGGACCGGGCTGCTCGTCACGCTCGACCACCTCGGTGAGGACACCACCGAACGCCGGCAGGCCGACGCCACCCGCGACGCCTACCGCGCGCTGTTCGCCGCGCTCGGCGCACACGGGCTCGCCACGCGCAACGACGCGTCCGTCAAGCTGTCCGCGCTCGGGCAGGCGTTCGACGAGGCGCTCGCGCTCGACCACGCCCTCGCCGTCTGCGCCGAGGCCGACCGGCACGGAATGACCGTCACCGTCGACATGGAGGACCACACCACCGTCGACTCCACGCTCGGCATCCTCGGCAAGCTCCGCGCCGAGTTCCCCCGCACCGGCGTCGCCGTCCAGGCCATGCTCCGCCGCACCGACGGCGACCTGCGCGACCTGACCGGCGCGGGGTCGCGCGTCCGGCTCGTCAAGGGCGCCTACGCCGAGCCCGCCTCCGTCGCGTTCACCGCGAAGGCCGACGTCGACCGCGCCTACGTGCGCGGCATGCGGACGCTCATGGACGGCGCCGGCCACCCCATGATCGCCACGCACGACGCGCGCATGCTGGACATCGCGCAGGCCCTCGCCCGGCACGCCGGACGCGACCGCGACGGCTACGAGTTCCAGATGCTCTACGGCATCCGCGCGACCGAGCAGCGCCGCCTGGCCGCCGAGGGCGAGACGGTGCGCGTCTACGTCCCCTACGGCGCCGACTGGTACGGCTACTTCATGCGCCGCCTCGCCGAGCGCCCCGCCAACCTCGGCTTCTTCCTGCGCTCCTTCCTGTCCCGCTGAACCCTTCGAGGAGGTCTCCCATGGACGCCGTCACCCAGGTCCCCGCGCCGGTGAACGAGCCGGTCCGCGACTACGCCCCCGGCAGCCCCGACCGGGCCCGGCTGGAGGCCAGGCTGGCCGAACTGTCGGCCGCGCCCGCCGACCTCCCGATGACGATCGGGGGAGCCGAGCGGCTCGGCGCGGGCACGAAGATCGACGTGGTGCAGCCGCACCGGCACGCCGCCGTCCTCGGCACGTTCGGCACCGCGACCCGCGACGACGCGCGCGACGCCGTCCAGGCCGCGCTGGCCGCCGCGCCCGCGTGGCGCGACCTGCCGTTCGACGAGCGCGCCGCCGTCTTCCTGCGCGCCGCCGACCTGCTCGCCGGGCCGTGGCGCGAGACGATCCTCGCCGCGACCATGCTCGGCCAGTCCAAGACGGTCCAGCAGGGCGAGATCGACAGCCCCTGCGAGCTGGTCGACTTCTGGCGGTTCAACGTCCACTTCGCCCGGCAGATCCTCGCCGAGCAGCCGGTCAGCGGGCCCGGCGTGTGGAACCGCAGCGACCACCGGCCGCTGGAGGGGTTCGTCTACGCGATCACCCCGTTCAACTTCACCGCCATCGCCGGGAACCTGCCCACCGCGCCCGCGCTCATGGGCAACGTCGTGGTGTGGAAGCCGTCGCCGACGCAGACGTTCGCCGCCGTGCTGCTCATGCGGCTGCTCCGCGAGGCGGGCCTGCCCGACGGCGTCGTCAACCTCGTCACCGGCGACGGACGCGACGTCTCCGACGTCCTGCTCGCCCACCCCGACCTCGCCGGAATCCACTTCACCGGCTCCACGCCGACGTTCCAGCACCTGTGGAAGACCGTCGGCGCCAACATCGCCACGTACCGGACGTACCCGCGGCTCGTCGGCGAGACCGGCGGCAAGGACTTCGTCGTCGCCCACCCCTCGGCCGACCCGGCGGTGCTGAAGACGGCGCTGATCCGCGGCGCGTTCGAGTACCAGGGCCAGAAGTGCTCGGCCGCGTCCCGCGCCTACGTGCCCCGATCGCTGTGGGAGGGCGGCCTGCGCGACGAGCTGGCCGCCGACGTCGACGGGCTGCCCATGGGCGACGTCACCGACCTGGCCAACTTCCTCGGCGCCGTCATCGACGAACGCGCGTTCGCCAAGGTCGCCGCCGCGATCGACCGCGCCGGGGACGACCCGTCCTGCGAGATCGTCGCGGGCGGCACCTACGACGACTCCACGGGCTACTTCGTCCGCCCGACCGTCATCGCCTCCACCGACCCCGCGAACGAGATCTTCCGCGACGAGTACTTCGGGCCGCTGCTCGGCGTCCACGTCTACGAGGACGCGCAATACGCGGAGATGCTGACGCAGATGGAGTCGGTGTCGCCGTACGCGCTCACCGGCGCCGTCATCGCCACCGACCGCGCCGCCATCGCCCGCACCCAGCACGCGCTGCGCTTCGCCGCGGGCAACTTCTACGTCAACGACAAGCCCACCGGCGCCGTCGTCGGCCAGCAGCCCTTCGGCGGCGCCCGCGCCAGCGGCACCAACGACAAGGCCGGTTCCGCCCAGAACCTGCTGCGCTGGACGTCCCCGCGCTCCATCAAGGAGACCCTCGTCCCGCCCACCGACCACCGCTACCCCCACATGGGCTGACACGCCCCGCCCCCGATTTGCACACCCGCCCACCACCCCATACAGTTAAGACATCACCGCGGGGTGGAGCAGTTCGGTAGCTCGCTGGGCTCATAACCCAGAGGTCGCAGGTTCAAATCCTGTCCCC
>NZ_KB894111.1 GCF_000374305.1 Actinomadura flavalba DSM 45200
ACGCCGGGCGTGTTCTGGAGACGGTTCCCCAGTGCGGTGGGCAGGGCTTCGCCGCCGACCGACAGGTGCCGCAGCGGTGAGGCGACGAGGTCGAAGTCGGTGTCGAGCATCGCTTGCAGAACGGTCGGGACCAGCTCGACGAAACCGATCGGCTCGTCGCGCAGAATCGCGGCCAGGTATTCCGGGTCACGCTCACCGGCGGGCCGGATCAGGCGGACGGCGGCGCCGATGGTGAGCGGCCAGAAGAATTCCGGAACGGCGACGTCGAAGCCCACCGACGTCTTCTGGAGCACGCGTTCGGTGTCGGTGATAGGGAACGTTTCCTGCCGCCAGGCGATGAGGTTGACGATCGCCTGATGCGGAACCGCCACGCCCTTCGGCCGCCCGGTCGTCCCGGACGTGAAGATGACGTAGGCGGTGTCGAGCGGCGACAGCGGCCGGGACAGAACGGGTTCTCCGGGGAGGCCCGGCAACGGTTCTTCGATCACCAGGGCTGGGGCGGCGTCTTCCAGAATGGTCTGGATGCGGCCCGCCGGATATGAGGTGTCGATGGGCACGAACGCCGCGCCCACCCGCACGACGGCGGCGAGCGTCACTACGAGATCCACCGACCGGGGCAGGATCACCGCCACCCGGTCACCGATGCCCACGCCCCGGTCCAGCAGGACCCGGGCGACGCCGTTCACCCGCGTGTCGAACTGCGCGTACGTCAGCTCGGCGCCGTCGTCGTCCACCACCGCGATGCCCTCGGGCGTCGCGGCGACCTGCCGCCGGATCAGCCCGTCCAAGGTCGCGTCGGGGACGTCCAGCGCCTCGCCGGTCACCGCGCCGACGGTCGCTGCGGACGGCGGCGTCAGTTCCGCGACCGGCAGCGCCGGGGTCGCGGCGATGGCGGCCAGGACCTGCTGGAACGTGGTGATGAACCGGTCGATGGTGGCGGCGTCGAACAGGTCGGTGGCGTAGGTGAGGTGGCCGTCGAGTCCGGCCGGGGTCTCCGCGAGGTCGAGTTCGAGGTCGGTTTTCGCGGCGGCGAGGGTGGCGTCGATGTTCTCGACGGTGAGGCCGTCGAGGGCGATGTCGTCGGTCTGCGGGTCGGCGTGGTGGGTCAGCATGACCTGGAAGAGGGGGTTGCGGCTCTGGTCCCGCTCGACGCCCGCGACCCGGGTGATCTCCTCGAAGGGCGCGGTCTGGTGGGCGAAGCCGTCCAGGACGGTCTGCCGGGTGCGCAGGAGAAGGTCGGTGATCGTGTCGGCGGGCTTGAGCCGGTGCCGGACCGGGAGTGTGTTGACGAAGTAGCCGACGACGTCTTCGAGTTCGTGTTCGGTCCGTCCGGCGACGGGCGATCCGATCACCAGGTCGTCGCCGCCGCCGAGCGCCGACACGGTGAGCGCCGTCGCCGCGTGGACGATCATGAACATGGTGACGTTCAGGTCGTCCGCGACCGCCCGCAGGCCCGTGACGGTCTCGGCGGCGACGGTCAGGCCGACGTCCGCGCCGCCGTGGGTCGGCTCGGCCGGGCGGGGCCGGTCCAGCGCGATGGTCGACTCCGCCGGGGCGTCGTCCAGCGCCGTGCGCCAGTGGCCGAGAAGACGCGCCAGCTCCGAGTCGGGGTCGGCGGCGTCGCCGAGGACGTCGCGCTGCCAGACGGCGTAGTCGGCGTACTGCACGGGCAGCGGCTCCCACGCGGGCGCCGCGCCCGCGAGCCGTGCCCGGTAGGCCGTCGAGAGGTCGCCCAGCAGGAGCGGGAACGACCACTCGTCCACCGCATGGTGGTGGATGGCCAGGACGAAGACCCACTCCGCGTCCGAGACGCGGAGCAGCGCCGCGCGGACGGGGAGGTCCGTCCCCAGGTCGAACGCGCCCTGGACGGTCTCGTCCACCCGTGCGTCGCTGAACGCGTCCACGTCCAGGTGGAGCCGGGCGGCGGCGTCTTCGGCGGGGACGACGATCTGCCGGAGTCGCCCGTCCTCCTCGGTGATCAGGGTTCGCAGTGCTTCGTGCCGGGCCACGACGTCTTGCAGTGCGGTGCCGAGCGCGGCCTCGTCCAGCGTGCCGGTGAGGCGCAGCACGAGCGGCACGACGTAGCGGGAGCCGGGGCCGCCGAGCTGCTCGATCAGCCATAGCGACTGCTGCCCGTAGGACACCGGCAGCAGCGCGGGCCGCGCGACCTCGCCCACCGTGCGGAGCGGCGGCGCGGCGTCCGGGGCGGCGCCGTCGACCAGTTCGGCCAGCCGGGCGATCGTCGGGCGGTCGAAGACGTCGCGCAGCGTCAGGCCCGTGGCCAGCCGGGCGCCGGCGCGGGAGACGGCGCGGGTGGCGAGCAGCGAGTGCCCGCCGAGGCGGAAGAAGTCGTCGTCCACCGACAGCGCGGCGTCGTCCGGCAGCCGCAGGACCTCCCGGAACACCTCGGACAGGACGCGTTCGGTGGCGGTTCGGGGGGTTCGTCCGGTGGTGCCGCCGAGGTCGGGGGTGGGGAGGGCGCGGCGGTCGAGCTTGCCGTTGGCGGTGACGGGGAGGGCGGCGAGGGAGGTGAACGTGGTGGGGACCATGTAGTCCGGGAGGCGCGCCTCGGTGTGGGCGCGCAGTGTCTCCGGCGGTACCGACGCGATCACGTAGGCGGCGAGGTATTTGCCGCCTGCGGGGTGGTCGAGGGCGATGACGGCTGCGGCGGAGACGTCTTCGTGG
>NZ_KB894112.1 GCF_000374305.1 Actinomadura flavalba DSM 45200
CGGTCGGCGGTGAGGGCGGCTTGTCCGGCGTAGCCTTCCGCGAGTTGTGTTCCGCCGACGTAGAGTTCGCCGACGACGCCGGTGGGGACGGGCCGTAGCCAGGTGTCCAGCACCCGGACCAGCACGCCGGGGACCGGGGTGCCGATGGTGGTTCCGTCGGTGTCGGCGGTGGCGTCGCCGGTGACCTCGGTCGAGCCGTAGAAGTTGCGCACCTGCGCGTCGGGGGCGGCTTGGCGGATGGCGTCGAGGGTGGCCGGGGCGAGGGTCTCGCCCGAGCAGACCCACTGCCGCAGCGACGCGAACGAGTCCGCCACGTCCGGAATGCGGGCCAGGACGTCGGCCAGGCTCGGCACCGTCAACAGGTGCGTGACCCGGTGACGGCGCACGGTCCCGGCCAGCGCGATCGGGTCTCCGGCGGCCTCGTCGTCGGTGATTACGACGGTGCCGCCCGCGGTCAGCGGCGTGAGCAGTTCGGTCACCGCGTCCACGAAGGCGACGCTGCTCTTGGCCAGGGCACGCGTGCCGGGGCCGAAGCCGAGGAGTTCGGCGCCCCACGCCAGCCGGTTCACGACCGCCCGGTGGGACAGCACCACGCCCTTCGGTCGGCCCGTGGTACCGGAGGTGAAGATGACGAAGGCCGCGTCTCCGGACGGTGGCGCAGCACGGCCGGTCTTCTGGAATTCATCCGAGCCGGTGACCACCATGGCCGCGCCGGAGTCCTCCAGGATCTGGCCGATGCGCTCGGCGGGATAGGCCGGATCGACCGGTACGCACACCGCTCCGGCTCGCAGCACGCCGAGCACGGCGACGACCCGGTGCACCGAGCGCGGTAGCACCAGCGCCACCCGGTCGCCCGGCGCGTTCCCCAGCGCACCGGCGAACGCCCGCACCCGCGCGTCCAGCTCCGCATACGACAGCGCGGTTCCGTCGTCCGCCAGCACCGCCGTCGCGTCCGGACGCGACGCGACCTGCCGCCGGAACAGCCCGTCCACCGACGCCTCCGAGGAGACGGCGGGGGTCACGGGGTGCGCAGGCGCGGGCAGCAGGTCCAGTTCCGCGACGCGGGTCTGCGGGTCGCTCGCGAGCGCGTCCAGGACCTTGCGGAACACGGTCACGAACCGTTCGGCCGTGGCCGCGTCGAAGAGGTCGACGGCGTAGGACAAGAAGCCGGTGAGCGCGTCGGGCGTCTCGGTCAGGTAGACGTCCAGGTCCGTCTTGACGGCGCCGAGCGACGACCGCTCCATCCGCGCCCGCACGCCGGGGAACTCCGGCTCCAGGACGGCGTGATCGGCCAGGTGCCGGTAGGTGAGCAGGACTTGGAACACCGGGTTCCGGTTCACCGCCCGTTCGCCGTCGATCGTCGCCGCGATCTGCTCGAACGGCGCCGCCTGGTGGGCCAGGCCGTCGAGGACCGCGTCGCGGGTCCGGGTGAGGACGTCGGTCAGCCGGTCGGCGGGGTGGAGCCGGTGGCGGAAGGGCAGGGTGTTGACGAAGTAGCCGACCAGGTCTTCCAGGCCGTCCTCGGTCCGGCCGCCGACGGGCGAGCCGATCACGACGTCGTCCCCGCCGCCGAGCGCGGACACGGTCAGCGCCAGGGCGGCCTGGACGACCATGAACGTCGTCGCACCCCGCGCCTCGGCCAGCGTACGCAGCGCCGCCGCCGTACGCGGGTCGACGTCGAACTCGATGTCGGCGCCGACGTGGGAGGGTGCGGCGGGGGGCGTCCGGTCGGGGGTGATGCCCGATTCGGGTGGTGCGTCGGCCAATGCTCGGCGCCAGTAGCCGAGCAGACGGTCCAGTTCGGCGTCGTCGAGCACCGCGCGCTGCCACAGCGCGTAGTCCGCGTACTGGCCGGGCAGCGGCGCCCATTCCGGCGGGAGGCCCTTGAGCCGGGCGCCGTAGGCCGACGACAGATCGCCCAGCAGCGCGGGGAACGACCACTCGTCCACGGCAGAGTGATGCACGGCCAGCGCCAGCACCCGTTCGGAGTCGGAGACGCGCAGCAGCGCCGCCCGGATCGGCAGCTCCGACCCCAGGGCGAACCCGGCCTGCACGATCTGCGTCAGCCGCGCCTCGCTGAATTCCTCCACCGCGATCGGGAGCCGCGCGGCGGCGTCCTCGGCGGGCACGACGACCTGACGGACGCTGCCCTCCCACTCCATCAGCAGCGTCCGCAAGACCTCGTGGCGGGACACCACGTCCCGGACCGCCGCCCGCAGCGCGGCCTCGTCCACGTGCCCGGACAGCCGCAGCACGACCGGGACCACGTACCGCCCGCCCGGGCCGCCGAGCTGGTCCACCAGCCACAACGCCTGCTGCCCGAACGAGACGGGGACGACGGCGGGACGGGGCATCTCGCCCACCCGCACCGGCTCCGCGCCGCGCGCGGGCGCGGGCGCGGCGCCGACGACCCGCGCCAGGGCCGCGATCGTCGGGGCGTCGAACACGTCCCGCAGCGAGAGCGCCGAGCCCAGGCGGGCGTTCACCCGCGCGACCGCCCGGGTCGCGAGGAGCGAGTGCCCGCCGAGGCGGAAGAAGTCGTCGTCCACGGACGGGTCGCGGTCCAGGTGGAGGACGTCGCGGAAGATGTCGGCCAGTGCGTGTTCGGTGGTGGTTTCGGGGGGTCGTCCGTCCGTGGTGGTGAG
>NZ_KB894113.1 GCF_000374305.1 Actinomadura flavalba DSM 45200
CCGCTCCGATGTTCGTCACGGCGGAGTTCATCAACAACACCACCGGTGAGATCAAGAGCCAGACGGTGTTCATGGGCGACTTCCCGCTCATGACCGACGTCGGCACCTTCATCGTGAACGGCACCGAGCGCGTCGTGGTGTCGCAGCTCGTCCGTTCCCCGGGCGTGTACTTCGACCGCTCGCTGGACAAGGCGTCCGACAAGGACGTCTACGGGTGCCGGATCATCCCCGGGCGCGGCGCCTGGCTGGAGTTCGAGATCGACAAGCGCGACAACGTGGGCGTGCGCGTCGACCGCAAGCGCAAGCAGCCGGTAACGGTGCTGCTGAAGGCGCTGGGCTGGGACGAGGCGCGTATCCGCGAGCGCTTCGGCGCCTACGAGTCGATCAACGTCACGCTGGAGAAGGACCAGACCACCGGCCAGGACGACGCGCTGCTGGACATCTTCCGCAAGCTGCGTCCGGGCGAGCCGCCGACCAAGGAGTCGGCGCAGACGCTGCTGGAGAACCTGTACTTCAACCCCAAGCGCTACGACCTGGCGAAGGTCGGCCGCTACAAGGTGAACAAGAAGCTCGGCCTGGACCTGGAGACCGAGCAGGGCACGCTCACCGAGGACGACATCGTCGCGACGATCGAGTACCTGGTCCGCCTGCACGCCGGCGAGGAGCAGTCCCCGGTCGGCGGCGTCCCGGTGCCGATCGAGGTGGACGACATCGACCACTTCGGCAACCGGCGGCTGCGCACGGTCGGTGAGCTGATCCAGAACCAGGTCCGGCTGGGCCTGGCCCGGATGGAGCGCGTGGTCCGGGAGCGGATGACCACGCAGGACGTCGAGGCGATCACGCCGCAGACGCTGATCAACATCCGGCCGGTCGTCGCCTCCATCAAGGAGTTCTTCGGCACGTCGCAGCTCTCGCAGTTCCTCCAGCAGAGCAACCCCCTGGACGGCCTGACGCACAAGCGGCGGCTGTCGGCGCTGGGCCCGGGTGGTCTGTCGCGTGAGCGGGCGGGCATGGAGGTCCGTGACGTCCACCCGTCGCACTACGGCCGCATGTGCCCGATCGAGACGCCGGAGGGCCCGAACATCGGCCTCATCGGCTCGCTCGCCGCGTTCGGCCGGGTCAACCCGTTCGGGTTCGTCGAGACCCCCTACCGCAAGGTGGAGGACGGCCGCGTCACCGACCGGATCGACTACCTCACGGCCGACGAGGAGGACCGCTTCGTCATCGCGCAGGCCAACTCACGCCTGGACGACGAGGGCCGGTTCACCGAGTCCAAGGTCCTGATCCGCAAGAAGGGCGGCGAGGTCGAGCTGATCCCGCCCGCCGAGGTCCAGTACATGGACGTCTCGGCGCGCCAGATGACGTCGGTGGCGACGGCGATGATCCCGTTCCTGGAGCACGACGACGCCAACCGCGCGCTCATGGGTTCGAACATGCAGCGTCAGTCGGTTCCGCTGCTGCGCAGTGAGGCGCCGCTGGTCGGCACGGGTATGGAGTACCGGGCGGCCGTGGACGCCGGTGACGTGATCGTGGCGGAGAAGGCCGGTGTGGTCGAGGAGGTCTCGGCCGACTACGTGACCGTCATGAACGACGACGGCACCCGCACCACCTACCGCGTCATCAAGTTCAAGCGCTCCAACCAGGGCACCTGCTACCACCAGAAGCCCCTGGTGAGCGAGGGCGAGCGGGTCGAGGCGGGACGCGTCCTGGCCGACGGTCCGTGCACGGATCACGGCGAGATGGCGCTCGGCAAGAACCTGCTGGTCGCCTACATGCCGTGGGAGGGCCACAACTACGAGGACGCGATCATCCTCTCCCAGCGGGTCGTCCAGGACGACGTGCTCACGTCGATCCACATCGAGGAGCACGAGGTCGACGCGCGCGACACCAAGCTGGGGCCCGAGGAGATCACGCGGGACATCCCGAACGTCTCCGAAGAGGTCCTGGCGGATCTGGACGAGCGCGGCATCATCCGGATCGGCGCCGATGTGGTTCCCGGCGACATCCTGGTCGGGAAGGTCACGCCCAAGGGCGAGACCGAGTTGACGCCCGAGGAGCGGCTGCTGCGTGCGATCTTCGGTGAGAAGGCCCGCGAGGTCCGCGACACCTCGCTGAAGGTCCCTCACGGCGAGCAGGGCAAGGTCAT
>NZ_KB894114.1 GCF_000374305.1 Actinomadura flavalba DSM 45200
CCGCTCCGATGTTCGTCACGGCGGAGTTCATCAACAACACCACCGGTGAGATCAAGAGCCAGACGGTGTTCATGGGCGACTTCCCGCTCATGACCCCGAAGGGCACCTTCATCATCAACGGCACCGAGCGTGTCGTCGTCTCCCAGCTCGTCCGCTCCCCGGGCGTGTACTTCGACCGCGCCCTCGACAAGGCCAGCGACAAGGACATCTACGGCTGCAAGGTCATCCCCAGCCGTGGCGCCTGGCTGGAGTTCGAGATCGACAAGCGCGACAACGTCGGCGTCCGCATCGACCGCAAGCGCAAGCAGCCCGTGACGGTGCTGCTGAAGGCGCTCGGCTGGGACGAGGCGCGCATCCGCGAGCGCTTCGGCAACTACGAGTCGATCAACATCACCCTGGAGAAGGACCACACCACCGGCCAGGACGACGCGCTGCTGGACATCTACCGCAAGCTGCGTCCGGGCGAGCCCCCCACGCGTGAGTCGGCCCAGACCCTCCTGGAGAACCTGTACTTCAACCCCAAGCGCTACGACCTGGCGAAGGTCGGCCGCTACAAGGTGAACAAGAAGCTCGGGCTCGACCTGGAGATGAACCAGGGCACGCTCACCGAGGACGACGTCGTCGCGACGATCGAGTACCTCGTCCGGCTGCACGCCGGTGAGGAGGAGGGCACCCTCGGCGCCGTCTCCGTGCCGATCGAGGTGGACGACATCGACCACTTCGGCAACCGGCGGCTGCGCACGGTGGGTGAGCTGATCCAGAACCAGGTCCGCCTGGGCCTGGCCCGGATGGAGCGCGTCGTCCGCGAGCGGATGACCACCCAGGACGTCGAGGCGATCACGCCGCAGACCCTGATCAACATCCGGCCCGTCGTCGCCTCCATCAAGGAGTTCTTCGGCACCAGCCAGCTCTCCCAGTTCATGGACCAGACCAACCCGCTCGCGGGCCTGACGCACAAGCGGCGTCTGTCCGCGCTCGGCCCCGGTGGTCTGTCCCGTGAGCGGGCCGGCATGGAGGTCCGCGACGTCCACCCGTCGCACTACGGCCGCATGTGCCCGATCGAGACGCCGGAGGGCCCGAACATCGGCCTCATCGGCTCGCTGGCGGCGTTCGGCCGGGTCAACCCGTTCGGGTTCGTCGAGACGCCGTACCGCAAGGTCGTGGACGGCCGCGTCACCGAGCAGGTCGACTACCTGACGGCCGACGAGGAAGACCGTTTCATCATCGCGCAGGCCAACTCGCTGATGAACGACGACGGCACCTTCATCGACCCCAAGGTCCTCGTCCGCCGTAAGGGCGGCGAGGTCGAGCTGGTCCCGCCGAACGAGATCCAGTACATGGACGTCTCGGCGCGCCAGATGACCTCGGTGGCGACCGCGATGATCCCGTTCCTGGAGCACGACGACGCCAACCGTGCGCTGATGGGTTCGAACATGCAGCGTCAGTCGGTTCCGCTGCTGCGCAGCGAGGCGCCGCTGGTCGGCACCGGCATGGAGTACCGTGCCGCCGTCGACGCCGGTGACGTCATCGTGGCGGAGAAGGCCGGTGTGGTCGAGGAGGTCTCGGCCGACTACGTGACCGTCATGAACGACGACGGCACCCGCACCACCTACCGCGTCGCCAAGTTCAAGCGTTCCAACCAGGGCACCTGCTTCAACCAGAAGCCGATCGTGGCCGAGGGGCAGCGCGTCGAGGTGAACCAGGTCGTCGCCGACGGCCCGTGCACCGACCAGGGCGAGATGGCGCTCGGCAAGAACCTCCTCGTGGCGTTCATGCCGTGGGAGGGCCACAACTACGAGGACGCGATCATCCTGTCGCAGCGCCTCGTGCAGGACGACGTCCTGTCCTCGATCCACATCGAGGAGCACGAGGTCGACGCCCGGGACACCAAGCTGGGGCCCGAGGAGATCACGCGGGACATCCCGAACGTCTCCGAAGAGGTCCTGGCCGACCTGGACGAGCGCGGCATCATCCGGATCGGCGCCGATGTGGTTCCCGGCGACATCCTGGTCGGGAAGGTCACGCCCAAGGGCGAGACCGAGCTGACTCCGGAGGAGCGGCTGCTGCGTGCGATCTTCGGTGAGAAGGCCCGCGAGGTCCGCGACACCTCGCTGAAGGTCCCTCACGGCGAGCAGGGCAAGGTCAT